>NZ_CAJRAU010000027.1 GCF_907165045.1 Dyadobacter linearis | reverse complement strand
GGGTATCGATTCGCAACATCGAGAAGGAAGTAAAAATATCAAGGAAGACCATTGGGCTTTACCAGCAGAAATTCCTGCAAACAGGCTTAGGGTTCCAAGAGCTCCTGTTAGTCAAGGACCAGCAGCTGGAATACTTAATCAATCAGGAAAAGGCAGATGTACCGGAAGATACTGACCCCAGGAAAGTCCATTTCTACGGTCAGGTCGACTATTTTGCCCATGAATTAAAACATACCGGCGTTACCCGGCTACTTCTCTGGGAAGAATATATCAAGGAAAATCCGGACGGCCTTCGGTATTCTCGGTTTTGCAAGCTTTTGCAGGATCACCTCAAAATTGCCCAGGCCTCCATGCATTTTGAGCACCATCCGGGAAAGGTAATGCAGGTCGATTTTGCTGGTGAGCAGCTATACTATGTGGATACTTCAAGCGGTGAACTCATCGCATGCCCTGTCTTCGTAGCGGTGCTGCCTTTTAGCGGATACGGATATGTGGAAGCTTTGCCGAACATGAAACTGGCCCAGGTCGTAAAGGCCTTAAACAACGCGCTGGCCTATTTTGGAG
>NZ_CAJRAU010000026.1 GCF_907165045.1 Dyadobacter linearis | reverse complement strand
GCCCTGTCTTCGTAGCGGTGCTGCCTTTTAGCGGATACGGATATGTGGAAGCTTTGCCGAACATGAAACTGGCCCAGGTCGTAAAGGCCTTAAACAACGCGCTGGCCTATTTTGGAGGTGTACCACTAGGAGCAAAGTCTGATAACATGAAGCAGTGGGTATCGCGTAGCTCTCGTTACGAACCGGCATTTACCGACATGCTTGAACAATGGGCCAACCACAACCATATTGCCCTGTATGCAGCCAGACCGCATAAACCCAAGGACAAAGCCGCCGTGGAGAACTTCGTTAAAATTACCTACCGCCGTATTTACGCCCACTTACGCAATGACACCTTCCATAATCTGGCCAGCTTGAATGCAGCTATTAAAGAGAAGTTGGCACTACACCATCAGATGAACTTCCAGAAAAAGACATTCAGCCGTCTGGAATTATTTACTAGCCAGGAAGCCCCGCATCTTCAACCTTTACCGGAATCGCCCTATCAAGTCCGGCATTACACCAAAGCCAAAGTCCAGAAGAACTACCATGTGGTTATCGGTGAAGACTGGCACTTTTACAGCGTCCCATTCCGCTATATC
>NZ_CAJRAU010000025.1 GCF_907165045.1 Dyadobacter linearis | reverse complement strand
TGGACTGAACCCCAAAAGTTGGACGGTTTAAAATTTAGCGATTAGTGTGATGAGCCCGGTATTGTGCCGGGCTCATTCCATTTAAGTTCAGCCTGATCCTTTCATTGTTGTAGTATTCAATATATTCCTTGATGTCTTTTCTTAGCTGGTCGGTGCTGTTGTATTTTTTTAGGTAGAACAACTCTGATTTAATGGTACCAAAAAAGTTTTCGATAACCGCATTGTCCAGGCAGTTGCCTTTTCTGGACATGCTTTGGGTAATGCCCTTTGATTTGAGCATTTTTTGATATTCGCCCATCTGATATTGCCAGCCCTGGTCCGAATGTAGCATCAGGTTTTCCGGTTTATCAATCTTTTTAAATGCCGTTTTGAGCATTTGTGTGACTTGCTTGAAATTGGCCGATTCGGACAGGCTGTAACTAATGATTTCCCCATTAAAGAGATCAATAATGGGAGATAGAAAAAGTTTTTTGTCTTTCACCCTGAACTCAGAGACATCCGTTGCCCATTTCTGCGAGGGTTTTACAGATTTGAAGTCCCTGTTGAGTAAGTTGGGGGCAACCTTGCCTGTCTGGCCTTTGTAGGAGCGGTATCTTTTGAGACGGATCAGCGATTTAAGGCCCATGGCTTTCAT
>NZ_CAJRAU010000024.1 GCF_907165045.1 Dyadobacter linearis | reverse complement strand
TGCACTGCCCCCAAAAAGTTAGACACTTCTTGGGGGCATTTTTATGGTTAATTACAAAAAACACAGTTTGAATTTTAAGCTTAGGCTTGTTAAGGCTTATTTGAATGGCGGTAGTTATACGGGTTTGGCCAAAGTTGGAGGCATAACTCGGTCGTTGTTAAAAAAGTGGGTGGGGCATTATCGTCAACAAGGTATTGAAGGCCTTTTGCCGCCTGGCGAGCAAAGCTACACAAGGGAGTATAAACAAGAGGTAGTTCTGGTTTATCAAAGTAGTGGCTTATCTTTGGGTGAATGCTGCTTCAAGTACCGGATTCCCAGCCCCAGTACATTAGCGGGCTGGATCAGGCAGTATGAGCAGTTTGGTATAGATGGTTTTAGCACGGCCCGTGGCAGGCCAAGGTCTATGAAAAGCAAACCCAAAATCATAAAGAGATACGGCCCGTTGACCAGATTGGAAGAGCTCGAAAACGAGAACTTACGGCTAAGGGCAGAAAATGACTTGCTAAAAAAGCTGGATGCCTTAATCCGCGAAAAGGAAGTTGCGCAGAAGAAAAAGCGTTGACAATCCATGGGTTAAGGCAGAAATACCCGCTTGAATTACTTTTGGACCTTTTTAAAATGCCCAGGAGTAATTTCTACTACCATATTAAAAATAGCGCTGAGGCCAGCAAATATCAAGACGCACAAA
>NZ_CAJRAU010000023.1 GCF_907165045.1 Dyadobacter linearis | reverse complement strand
CCTACCAGTAATACCCCAAGATCGATTAATCAAACGCTGGAGAAGATAAACTTTCTGAAATCATTTAACGTCCATGAATGGGACTTGTCAGTCATAAGCCTGAACCGAAGAAAAAGATTGACACAAATAGCCAGGAATGTTTCAAACAAGTATTTGCAAAGATTGAACGCTACCAGAAGGTACCCGATTTTAATTTGTTTCCTGTATGAAAGTCTGATGGATACAAATGATAAAGTGCTGGAAATGTTTGATGATTATTGGGAGCACATTGTTAATGGCTCAAAAAAGGAACTGGATATCTACCAGCAGACCTTGTTCAAATCGCAGAACGAAGCAATGAAAACCTTGTCCCAGGCAGTCAGCATCATTGTTAACGATACCGTTACAGACGACCAGTTACGGAGATTAATTTTTGAGATATATCCAAAGGAAGTGCTTATGGAGGCATTACTTGTTACTGGGTCCGCACTACGTCCCATCAGGCAGACCCATTTATACTACCTTAATAATTATTATGGCAATTTGAAACAGTTTACACCGAACCTTCTCAAAACCTTTGATTTTCAAATTGCACATTCCAAAGATGGTTTTCAGAAAGTTATCGAGATACTAACTGATATACAATCTGGAAAGAAAAGGAAATTACCTGATGACACCCCGGTTGATTTTATAACGCCTTCCTGGAATAAACTGGTTTTTGAAAACGATCAGCAGCAGCCTGAAATTTTCCCACAACGTCAGCCTTACGAATTATGTGCCTTGGCTAACTTACGTGACCGGCTTCGTTCCGGTGATGTATATATAAATATTTCCCGAAAATATGCTGACTTCAATTCGCTGCTTCTTTCAAAAACTCAATGGGAATTGCTACGGAAGGATTTTTGTAGTCAAATGTCAATGCCTTCTCTACCCACCGAGCGTATTGATCAGCGTTTACATGAACTGGAATCACTGTTAAAACCACTTGATGAACTGCTTAATGCCGGCGGAGAAAT
>NZ_CAJRAU010000022.1 GCF_907165045.1 Dyadobacter linearis | reverse complement strand
ATATGCTCAAAAGGTGCAGGAGAGATAAACTCAAAGTCATTTTCGTCAATTACATATCCTTCCTGGTGTAATTGTTTGATAATTTCCTGCTGATACACTGTGTTCCAGACCAGGATAATATTGGTAATCAGGTTCAGGCTCCTGACTACTTTCTGTTGCTGCTCTTCCTGTTTTCTTCGGACAATCCCATCACTACCAAACCACAGGTAAAGCCTTAGGTTGTGAAGCTGTTCTCCTTTGATGAGTTGCGTATTTATCTTTCTTCTTAAAGGCAGATTAAGCAGGTATTTAAGAATAAAGTTGGTTTTTATCAGCTGGCCGTATGCTTGCAAAACATACATCAAATTGTTTTGACGTGGGTAAGACTGGAGTTTTGAAATCAATAATGATGCAGTCACTCGTCCTGACTTAATAGAGGCGGCCACTTTTAAAAGTTCGTCAAAATGTTGTTTTAAATATTCCGGATTAACACGTCCGGTAAATTTCAATGCAGGATATTCCCATTCCTTATCCTTTATTTTACACAACCTCTGGTCTTTTATGTCCCGGATCCTTGGGCAAAAATCCATTCCTAGCAAATCAAACAAGGCAAAGATCAAATCTGAATAACCAGCTGTATCAGTGGTATGTTCGAGAATGGGCAAATCGGTTTCATTTCCAATAATTTCATCCAAGACATATGTGGCATCCCTTTCAGTTGAAGAGATGCTACGGCTGCCATACTGGCTATACTGATCAGAAGTATGCGTATAAAAGGTAATGCCTTTACCGTATCCAAAGTAATTGGGTAGTGCTTTTGCATTCCGCATTTTTCCACTGGTCGGGAAGCGCTGTCCGTCTGAAGATGAAAGTGTACCCCCTCCCCAATAACCGCTTAGCCATTGTCGGTAATGAAAATTAACAAGAGTATCGTTTGCCTTTTTAAGATTTTCTTCTGACAGATAGTTATTGCTTGTCCACCAAAGTGATTGATAGTCAAGTTCACAAGACCTGGCTAGATCCGATAAGGGTAAATTACAACCCGCAGCAAACACAGCAGCGTATAAAAGGGACTGGTGCTCCGGGTTGCGCGGTTCGTTTTCCAAGCCGTGAAGATGTTCTGAAAAGTTTATCCATGCATCTACTTCTTTTATGATATCAGTAATATTGACTTTCGGGAGCCGCTGATTAATCTGCTCCCTAAGGGCTTTTGCTGAAAGGGGAATATCTTCTGCCGGAAGTGCCGGCACTACCAATACACCTTCTTCAAGCCGTATTTCT
>NZ_CAJRAU010000021.1 GCF_907165045.1 Dyadobacter linearis | reverse complement strand
GCATCTTCAACCTTTACCGGAATCGCCCTATCAAGTCCGGCATTACACCAAAGCCAAAGTCCAGAAGAACTACCATGTGGTTATCGGTGAAGACTGGCACTTTTACAGCGTCCCATTCCGCTATATCGGCAAAGAAGTGCGAATTGCTTACTGCGAAGACACTGTTGAGATTTACCATGATAATCAGCGGATTGCCCTGCACAGCAGGAATTACCGGAGCCACGGATATACCACTTTGAAAGAGCATATGCCACAGGCCCACCAGGTTGTGTCCAGGCAACAGGGCTGGGACCCGGAATACTACCTGAGAAAAGCCAGCGAGAACGGCCCCTGCACCTACGAGTTCTTCAAAAAAGTCATGGATAGCAAACGAATCATCGATCAATCGTACTCCTCTTGCCTGGGCCTGCTAAGACTGATCAAGTCCTATGGGGCCGTCCGGATGGAGAATGCCTGCAAGCGGGCTTTAACGGGTTATAAGTTCAGTTACATCGCTGTAAAAAACATCCTGGACCATAACATGGACCTGATCCAGGATCTGGATAGCAAAGAATACCGTATCCCTGAACACCCTAACCTGAGAGGACCGGCTACCTACAAAGAATAATCACTATAACCTGTTCAAAATGAATACACAAAACACCTTAGATCTGTTAAGGTCGCTCAAACTGGCCGGCATGGCAAAACGCTATGAGGCCGTTCTTTCATTGCCCGTCCACGAGCTGGTCGATGTCCATTCCTTGGTCGCCATTATCACGCAGGCTGAAATAGAATATCGGCAGCACGCCAGGACGTCAAAGTATCTGAAAGCTAGCAAGCTTCGTTATCACGCCCTTCCGGAAGATATCCTGTGTACACCTGAAAGGGGGATTACAAGGGAACAGGTACTGAGGTTGTCAGACGGAATGTTCATCGAAAAGGGGGAGAATATCTTGATAACAGGTGCTACCGGATGCGGCAAAAGCTTCCTGGCCTGCGCCTTGGGGCGAAGTGCTTGCCTGCTGGGAATACGCACCCAGTACTTCAGTATGAACAAATTCCTGGACGCCCTGGCGCAGGCCCGGCTTGACGGCACCTATCTGAAATGGATCAGGGCTGTGTCGGCAAACAAGCTGCTGATCCTGGATGACTTTGGGTTAAAACAACTAAGCAACGATGCAAGGATCGCGCTGCTGGACATATTGGAAGACCGCTACGGAAACGGCTCTACGATTATTACTTCGCAGCTGCCGGTAGACAATTGGTATAACTTTATAGACGAGCCAACGCTTGCAGATGCCATCATGGACAGACTCTCAGCATCCGCTCACAGAATTGCTTTAACAGGAAAATCGCTGAGAAAAAGAAAAAATCATTAAGTTTAAATTATCACTCTCGCTCAGTGCCGTTAGCCACTTTTAGGTGGCGTAGTTTGCGCAGGAATTAACGGCGTCTTTTGCCCAGGAACACTGGAGTACTTTCACAGGAATATCTA
>NZ_CAJRAU010000019.1 GCF_907165045.1 Dyadobacter linearis | reverse complement strand
ACATTACCAAGGAAGCTTGGTAACGAGTTCATTGACATATTGAGAAGTAGAAGAGCAAAGAAATAGAAGTCGCGCAAGCGAATTAAGGGCGCATGGGGGATACCTAGGCTCTCAGAGGCGATGAAGGACGTGATAAGCTGCGAAAAGCTTCGGGGATTGGCACATACAAATTGATCCGAAGATATCCGAATGGGGCAACCCAGTGTAGTGAAGCTACATTACCCTACGGGGGGCAAACGCGGGGAACTGAAACATCTAAGTACCCGCAGGAGAAGAAAACAATAGTGATTCCGCAAGTAGTGGCGAGCGAACGCGGAACAGCCCAAACCAGCCTGGTTACGGCCAGACTGGGGTTGTAGGACTCACCAAGTGGATAAATAGCGAACTGGAATGGTCTGGGAAGGCCAGTCGTAGAGGGTGAGAACCCCGTACAGGCAGTGATTTTATCTGAGTGAGTATCCTGAGTAAGTGGGGACCGGTGGAATCCCCTCTGAATCCGGCGGCACCATCCGCCAAGGCTAAATACTCCTGAGAGACCGATAGTGAACTAGTACCGTGAGGGAAAGGTGAAAAGTACCGCGAGCAGCGGGGTGAAATAGAACTTGAAACCATGCGCTTACAAGCGGTCGGAGCCTATAATGGGTGACGGCGTGCCTTTTGCATAATGAGCCTACGAGTTACGGTTACTGGCAAGGTTAATGTATTTGAATACAGGAGCCGAAGCGAAAGCGAGTCTGAATAGGGCGATTAGTCAGTGGCTGTAGACGCGAAACTTTGTGATCTACCCATGATCAGGTTGAAGCGCTGGTAACACATCGTGGAGGACCGAACCGGTAAACGTTGAAAAGTTTTCGGATGAATTGTGGGTAGGGGTGAAAGGCCAATCAAACTGAGAAATAGCTCGTACTCCCCGAAATGTTTTTAGGAACAGCGTCGTGGTTGAGTCATGTTCAGGTAGAGCTACTGATAGGGCTAGGGGGAGTCAAATCCTACCAAACTCTGACAAACTCCGAATGGGGCATGATATACACGGCAGTGAGGGCTGGGGTGCTAAGGTCCCAGTCCGAGAGGGGAACAACCCAGAGCATCAGCTAAGGTCCCAAAATATATGCTAAGTTGAACTAAGGGGGTCCGACTGCAGAGACAGCCAGGATGTTAGCTTGGAAGCAGCTATACATTTAAAGAGTGCGTAACAGCTCACTGGTCGAGCGGGGCGGGCATCGATAATAAACGGGCATCAAGCATATTACCGAAGCTATGCGATTGTATTTATACATATCGGTAGGGGAGCATTCTCACAGGGGTGAAGGTGCAGCGTGAGCTGTGCTGGACTGGTGAGAAAAGCAAATGTAGGCATAAGTAACGATAATGCGGATGAGAAATCCGCACACCGAAAGACTAAGGATTCCTCCGCTATGCTAATCAACGGAGGGTTAGGCGGGGCCTAAGGAATAGCCGACAGGCGATCTCCGATGGACAGCAGGTTAATATTCCTGCCCCTGCATGCAGTGTGAAGAAGTGACGGAGTATTGTGGTCTGTACGTACTGACGGAATAGTGCGTTGAGCAGAGCCTACGGGCGAAGCGAACAGACGAAAACGCTTCCAAGAAAAGCTTTTGAAACACCAGCTGTATGCAGCCCGTACCGTAAACCGACACAGGTAGTCGAGAAGAATATTCTAAGGTGCTCGAGTGAATCACGGCTAAGGAACTCGGCAAATTAACCCTGTAACTTCGGGAGAAGGGGAGCCTCCTCTGGCGACAGAGAGGCCGCAGAGAAATGGCCCAGGCGACTGTTTAGCAAAAACACAGGGCTCTGCCAAAACGAAAGTTGACGTATAGGGCCTGACACCTGCCCGGTGCTGGAAGGTTAAGAGGGGATGTCATCGCAAGAGAAGCATTGAATCGAAGCCCCAGTAAACGGCGGCCGTAACTATAACGGTCCTAAGGTAGCGAAATTCCTTGTCGGGTAAGTTCCGACCTGCACGAATGGTGTAACGATCTGGGCACTGTCTCGGCCGTGAGCTCGGTGAAATTGTAGTAGCGGTGAAGATGCCGCTTACCCGCCACGGGACGGAAAGACCCCGTGCACCTTTACTATAGCTTTGCATTGTTTTCGGGTCAGGGATGTGTAGGATAGGTGGGAGGCTGTGAAGTGGTGTCGCCAGGCATCATGGAGCCAACGTTGAAATACCACCCTTCGCTGGCCTGGGATCTAACTTGACTAAGTCAAGGACCGTGCATGGTGGGTAGTTTGACTGGGGTGGTCGCCTCCAAAAGTGTAACGGAGGCTTCCAAAGGTCTGCTCAACACGCTTGGTAACCGTGTGTGGAGTGCAATAGTACAAGCAGGCTTGACTGCGAGACCGACGGGTCGAGCAGGTGGGAAACCAGGGTATAGTGATCCGGTGGTTCTGTATGGAAGGGCCATCGCTCAAAGGATAAAAGGTACGCCGGGGATAACAGGCTGATCTCCCCCAAGAGCTCACATCGACGGGGAGGTTTGGCACCTCGATGTCGGCTCGTCACATCCTGGGGCTGGAGAAGGTCCCAAGGGTTCGGCTGTTCGCCGATTAAAGTGGCACGCGAGCTGGGTTCAGAACGTCGTGAGACAGTTCGGTCCCTATCTGTGGTGGGCGTAGGAAGATTGACGGGGGCTGCCTTTAGTACGAGAGGACCGAGGTGGACCCACCGCTGGTGAACCGGTTGTCCCGCCAGGGGCATGGCCGGGTAGCTATGTGGGGAATAGATAAGCGCTGAAAGCATCTAAGTGCGAAACTAGCCCGAAGATGAATCTTCCACATAAGGGTCGTTGTAGACTACGACGTTGATAGGCTGCAAGTATACGTGTAGAAATACATTCAGCTGAGCAGTACTAATTACCCAACAGCTTGCACATTTAAATCTTCTTTCCTAGCTCTTCTACTTCCAATATGACTTTGATTACTCAAAGAAACTGTTGATAAACCAACAAAGATCTTGTTGGTGACTATTGGCCTGGTGTTCACCTCTTCCCATCCCGAACAGAGAAGTTAAGCCCAGAACCGCCGATGATACTTGGGTCAAACCTGGTAAAGTAGGTAGTCGCCACAATACCA
>NZ_CAJRAU010000018.1 GCF_907165045.1 Dyadobacter linearis | reverse complement strand
AAACCCGTATAACTACCGCCATTCAAATAAGCCTTAACAAGCCTAAGCTTAAAATTCAAACTGTGTTTTTTGTAATTAACCATAAAAATGCCCCCAAGAAGTGTCTAACTTTTTGGGGGCAGTGCATCGTGCAGCGGCTCTTTTTCATTCTGATAGATATATTTTTTAGTCGTTTGATTCCTCAGGCAGAATCTGTCCGCGAATCTCACCATAAATATTTTCTGCTGTTGGAATATTCACGTAAAGCATTCCGGTGATCAGCATAGTTTGTTGCTCAACGTTCAGTTTCACATTTCCCTGAACCTGGTTTCCTGCCGGCATATTAGAAAGCGGGAAAACCATCGGTCCTGCCTCCCACGCTGGATTTGCGCTGTGTATGTTCACTGAGGTAGGAGTGATATTCTGATAGGTAATATTGTATTTAAGGTCCATTGTAGTTTTGTTGTACTCGAAAACCCCGGTGCCTTGTGCTGAGGAAGTAGCTTTGGGAACAGTTGGAGCACTATTAATGACTGCCGAGAACCTTACAATGTCATCTTTATGAGGACCTTCCTCTTTGCAGGAAGACACAAATCCCAACATCATAACCCCCGCGATCAATAGTAAAAAACGTTTCATTGGCTTTTTCATACAATTTAATTTAAAAATTTAACCCTTAAATATACATACAAAGTAATACGCTGCAAAAATGATACCATCAGCCTTTCATATATTCCACAAGTCATTCCTTCTGATGTAGACGATCCTGTTGTTCCAGATCACGCGGTTCCAATGGTCTACTGAGCCCAGGATCGTCAGCTTGTGCCCTTTTCCAACCCGCTCAATCACAGGTGCAGCGGAAGAAGGCTCGTCTCTCAGAAAGGTATTCTCATTGATCACAATGCACGTTTGATAAAGGGAAGGTACATTTAGTATTCCCAATAGTACCAGTAAATAAACGATAATGGAAATTTTGTGAATTTGCAGGATTGGCTCCCTTCTCCGCGTCTTTGTCACCATGATGACTACAATATAAGTACCCAGTGTCAATAAAAGAAGTGGAAAATAGTCACCATATCTTCTATAAAATATGATGAAGTAGTTGTAGTCGTCGAATTCATACCCCGAGAGATTGTGCTCTTCTGCAAGTTTATCCATTTTTTCGAACAGCCTTCTGGAAGGATTGGCGAGGGCAAGTTTGCTGAGGTAATAGAGGCAATCGGTGTAGTTATTTGTCTTTTCGGCGAGGAAGGCGAGTTTTAGCAGCAGGCTCTGACTATTTTTTTCGTCTCTGTTAAAATTTTTCCGGTACAGTACCAGCGACTCTGGATACCTGCCCATAGCGAACAGAGAATCAGCCGTTTTTAACTCTTTTGCATCCGCAGCAAAGGCCGGCTCAAAGATAAAAACCGCACAAAACACGATCCCGAAAGCCAGGTATTTCTTGATTAGGGCTTGCATTATACGTTTTAGAATTCTACTTTTGCATCGCAATTACGGAAAAGGCCACGGCTAATACAAGGTTGCAAAGAATAAGAAAAAGACAAGATTCCGTAGGTCAGCGAAGCGTCGGTCGGCTGGAAGAGCAATACACCGCGCGGCGTCCGCTTTTAATGTATGGGTCCTGGGTTCGCAAGGTAATAGCAGCAAAAATAAGATTCCGTAGCTCAGCTGGTAGAGCAATACACTTTTAATGTATGGGTCCTGGGTTCGAATCCCAGCGGGATCACTTGAAGAAATAACAAAAAGCCTCAAAAGCCTGCAAATCAACAGATTAGCAGGCTTTTTTCTTTTCCAGTTACCCCAAACTTTTCAATTTTCAACAAATTTTTGGTGAGTAATTCGGTGAGTTCCAGAATCTGCAAATTTTACTCACCAGAATCGCTACAACTCATTGTATAACAACCTGTTTACCACGTAAACATCTTGTGCTGATTAGGCTTGCAAGACTACTTTTGTTCAACTTTTTAACCTGAAAAAGGGTATGAAAACAAAGATCAGTCTGCTTTTCTATTTGAAGAAGCCGAAAAACTATCAAAAAGGCCCGGTGCCGATTTACCTGCGGATTACGGTTGAAAGTAAAAGGGTGGAAATTACCACCGGACGAGAATGTGAGCCTAGCCGATGGAATGCGGTAGCTGGACGAGTCACAGGCGCAAAGGAGGCCGTGAAATCTGTCAATGCGTATCTGGGCAACTTAGAACAGCAACTACTCGACGCCCACGCCAGCCTAGTTCGTGACAACGCATTGATAACAGCGGAAACGATCAAAAACAAATTTCTAGGCGTCGGTCCTAAGCAGCGATTATTGATGGCAGTGGTCGCTGACCATAACGAGCGAATGAAGGCGTTGGTCGGCCAAGAATATGCGATAGGCACATTCAACCGCTATAAAGTGCTCGAACGCCATACATTGGCATTCTTAAAAAGTCACTTCAACACAAGCGACTTTGACATTAGCCGCATCGATTTCGCCTTCATCGCCGATTATGAATTCTACCTGCGCTCGGTTCGCAAGATGGGCAACAATGCCGTAGTGAAGCACATGAAGATGTTTCGCAAGATCGTCAACATTTGCCTGGGCAATGGTTGGATGAACCTTGATCCTTATTTGAACTTCAAAGGCAAGTACAAGAAGGTAGACAAGGCTATTCTCACAAGAACTGAGTTAGAGTTGATGGCTAGCAAAGAATTTGCCAGTGATCGTCTCGCACAGGTGTGCGACACCTTTCTTTTTTGTTGTTTCACTGGCCTAGCTTACTCCGACGTCCAGAAGCTTGAAAAAAGCCAGATAGCAAGGGGAATTGACGGTGAGCAATGGATATTCAGCCAGCGAACAAAGACGAATGTTAAATCTCATATTCCGCTGCTACCAGAAGCGCTTCAAATTATTGACAGATATAAAGATCATCCGCTTTGCGAATCGCGCGGCCTCGTGTTGCCTGTGCCGAGCAATCAGAAGATGAATGACTATCTGAAAGAGATCGCCGTGATCTGCGGGATTAACAAGGTTCTTACTTCACACGTTGCCAGGCATACTTTTGCGACGACCATTACTCTGCAAAATGGTGTGCCGATTGAGAGCGTATCTAAAATGCTAGGGCATACAAATATTCGCACTACTCAGATTTATGCGAAGATTCTTGATACGAAGGTTAGTGAAGATATGCAGGCTTTGAAAGGCAGGCTCTCACGAAGATCTGGTACGGAAGGTTAGCGCTGCACCTTCTCTCTCACGACCCCTCCTATTTGTGAGAGGGGGTTGTGAGAGAGAAGGTGAAAACAAGTCAGAAGGAAAGTTATTTAAGACTATTTTACAGATCTCCTAGAGCGCGAGTGTTTATATTATCAAGTGTTCTCACCATACAGAAAAGCAACTCCTTCTTCATTCTGAGCCAATTGTATTAACTCATCTCGGAACCGGTCGATCGATGCCGTGTAGACTTGGATTTCCAATTTTACTTTATTCTTCTTCTCATGGCTGTCATCACGATCGTTACTGTTCTCTTCCAGATTGACCTCCACGCTGATAAGACCAGATGGCTTAAGAAGATAGATATACATTCCCCAAAAAGCATAGCCGCCATTTGCTCCTGCCTCGTATACAATTGGCTGGTGCCCACCCCAGAAATCAGCAAGTGATGTTGCCAAACCCATTAATGATTCAGCAGTATCATAGACCTGTGTCGTACCAAAGTATCTTCCATTGCTTGCCTTGACGCTCAATTCGATCATTTCGTCATCCTTCCATATGACCATTAGCTCTAAATGCGATTTCCCACTGTCAAATTCCATAGACTTTAACTATTTATTTGTATTCAGGCGACTGCAACAGAATTTACCAATGAAATAGAAAATTCCAAAATTTTGCATCTCTTGCAAAAATGCAAGAAAGCAAAAATTACTTGGGAAGTTGTTCAACACATCGATGAGGGCTAGCTAAGAAGATTCGTCTTTCAACAAACCAATATAAATTTCCCTTCTTGGACTCACTTGCAAAAAGACGCCGCGCAAAGGGGGGATTGCCTTTTAACTGCATTCGGCCAGATGTACAATTGTCATACAATTGAATCTGGCCCGCCCAAACGCTCCGAAGTCGCTGGCGGGAGATTTTTATAAATTTTCCTATATTGAGGATTCCCACAATTGGCATGATAGGTGAATTATTTGGGCAATCAAAATAAATTAGATGGCAGGGATCGAAGCTGGTCGAAGAGAACAATCTCTTTTGACGAGGTAATTGACTTGAAAGGAGAAGGAGTAGATTTCGGAAGCAAAGCTTACACAGTGACCTACACTAATGGTCCGAAGGGCAATCCCTCGGGAGAGATGGCAAAAGGAGATACAGTTGTTGTAAAAGACAAAATGAAATTTTATGTTACAGCGACTGATAAGTCATAGTCCAGACCTTAAACGTCTCAGAGACGAGGGTTACGAGTTGGAGAGGCGTGGTGGATACTTATGTATCCACCAGGTTCCTTATGTTAATTTCGAGGGTAGAATCATGACAGGCACATTGATCGGTGACATCACATTTACCGGAGAACAAGCAAGTCCACCTGCCTCCCACACGGTTTACTTTATGGGTGAAGTGCCTTGCCACAAGAATGGGCAGAGAATGGATGAAATTATCAATTCAAGTCCTAATCTAGATCTGGGAAACGGTTTAATTGGAAACCATTATTTTTCCAGCAAGCCTTTGTCCGGTAGGTACGACGACCATTATGAGAAGTTTTCTCGCTACGCTACTCTTTTGTCGGCACCGGCGAAGTCAATTGATCCTTCGGTGTCTGCGCTGACATTTAAACCTTTTGTTGATGAAGAGGATGAAGTTTTCCATTATTTCGATTCAAGTTCAAGCAGGGCAAATATTGCTAGACTTTCAGAGATATTCGAAAACCAACGTATAGCAATTATCGGTTTGGGCGGTTCGGGCTCATATATCCTCGATTTTGTGTCAAAAACGCGCGTTGCTGAAATTCATCTTTTTGATGCTGATGTGTTTTCTCAACATAATGCGTTTAGGAGTCCGGGTGCGCCAAGTTTGGAGTTGTTGCTGAAGGCTCCCTCGAAAGTAGAGTACTTCAGGGAAATTTACAGCAATATGCACAAGAGAATTGTAGCGCACAGCGAGTTTATCACCGAGCAAAATGTCCGGATGTTAGAAGGCTTTGACTACGTTTTCATCTGCGTCGATAAGAATTCAATACGGAGTATGATCACAGCAAATCTATCAACCATAGGCGTTGCCTTCATCGATGTTGGATTAGGGATACATATTCAGGATGGACGATTAGTAGGAATAATTCGCACCACAGCTAGCGATGGTACCAAAAACGATCATCTTGTTAAGAGAATTTCGCCAGACAATGTGGATGACAATGATTATGCTACGAATATTCAAATCGCAGATTTGAATGCATTCAACGCCTGTAAAGCTGTTGAGAAGTGGAAGAAAATGTGCGGCTTTTATCTCGATGAAGTCGGAGAATTCCATAGTACTTACACGATCAGCGCAAGCCTTTTGGTAAATGGAGACTTTTAAAAATTCCTTCGTCCAGTCAATCCCCGAGCAATTAATGCCCGGGGTTTTGTATGTCTCAATGGAACGTTCTGTCGCTATTCACCTTTGCGCATGCGGATGTGGAAATGAAGTGGTGACTCCGCTGTCACCAGTCGATTGGCAGTTGCAATATGATGGAGAGGTGATATCCTTATACCCGTCTATTGGCAACTGGAACTTCAAATGTCAGTCCCATTACTGGATTGTTGAGAATAAAATCAAATGGGCAGGTAGTTGGAGTAAAAAGCAAATTGATGAAGGCCGAAATCATCATCGTAGTAGACGAAAGAAATTAGAATCTAAAAAAAGCGATATTCCATTAAAGCAGAACGCGCCTTTAACAGCTGAAAAGGAAAGGATTTCGATGTTACGAAGGATTTTACGTTTTTTTGGAGCCACTCATTAGGATCGTCATCAGGAAAGCGCCTCGTTGAGAAATCGAGGAGGCGCTTTCGTATTATCTCCCCCCAATCAACCGCTCCAACCGCTCCATCATCTCATCCTTCTCCTTCAACATCCGCTCATACAAAGCAATCTTCTCCTCATGAAGCTGTATAATCTTTTCGATAGGATTTAAATAAATGGTGCCCTGATTAAAGGAGTTATCATTTGCATGATCGTGGTACGTGTTGGTAATGATATTAATCGCCTTTTCCTCATCAAAATTCCGAGTCGCCTCAGCCGGTATTTTGAGAATCGCCGCAACTTGCTCCAAAATGTCAGAATCAATCTTTTCCCTCTGTTCGAGTAAGGAGATTTTTTGCTGATTCCAATCGTCGCAGAGTTCAAACGCAAGCGCGTCCTGTTTTACGGACATCATCTCTCTGAATCTCTTTAAGTTACGGCCTTCGTGGATCTTCGGATTGGAGGTAGTATGTGCCATGTGCAAAGGGTGTTTGGTTTAAAAAAATCAATTTATATAAATCTGTCGGGAAGTGCTCGGATATCTTACATGCATTGCGTGTTACCGGGCGCTCATCTTGAATTCATGACTTTGAGATTGTAGCGGAAAACGTTATCGATACTGAGCGAAACGTGATAATATCAGAAGACTATATCAACGCCAACTTCAAAACTGGATATTCCTCTCCAAAGTACTCCACGATTCCTCTGAAATGACGCCAATTATTCCTGCGCAAAGTACGCCACCGATCTGATGAAAGTTGCGGTTTTTGAGAGGCCTTCTGTATTGGATTCCAGGT
>NZ_CAJRAU010000017.1 GCF_907165045.1 Dyadobacter linearis | reverse complement strand
TGGGGTAAACTAAAGAAAGGGAGAAAAACCGTCACGACTTTCGTGTAGCATTTTTACTTGGCATAAGTCCGGAATATTGAATTCTAAGGCGTTAGGTTCAAATCCATAATCGAGCCCAAATCAAACATTTTATAATCTTTACCATCAGAAAAGTCATATTCTCCCACCAGGTTAATATGTGCCCAGCTGTGGGTAGAAGTTGCAAGAATTTTTTTCAACAGGATCTGCCTGTCCTGTTCGGACTCAGCTGCTACCAGTTTTTCGGATAATAACAACAAATTATAAGTGTTTACCGCATTTGCAATCAGCCTTTTACAACCTTCTGCTGTTAATTGTTCTTTCCGGGTGGCCCAGATCAATTCCTGGTTATTGCCTACGGTGATGGCCTTGGAAAAATTATTGCTGCTTTCGATTTTAGAAAGCGATCCGGACACTGACTTACGGATTAACTCATCATCCATATATTGGTATACGTAAGCGGTTTTATAGAGTCTTCCCAGATCTTTGAGGGCCTTGTAAAGCGGGTGTTGTTTAGAATACGAGTTTAAACGTCTGAACAATGTGGACGCTTTGGCATAACCAAGCTTGATGGTACAAACAAGTCGTAGAATTTCATCCCAATGATTTTCCAAATGGACAAGGTTTATTTTGAGACCCGGCACAATCTTATAATTTTGCTCACGATAAGTCCGTGCTTCGTCAATGGAATAAAGCTGCTGATGATGAAACCTTGCAAACCTGGGACGGAATTCAATGCCTAAGAGGCCGGTTACGGCAAATACGGGTTCGCTAAAACCATGTGTGTCCGTTGAATGTGCATTTGGAATGATCACTTCATTGTGCGTCAGGCCATCCAAAACATAATGTGATTCGGGTTCTGCTGCACTGAATACTGTCGAGTAAAATAACTGTCCAGCTTCATCCAGAAAGGAATACATGGTAACACCCCTGCCATTACCAAAGTATTTAAATGACGGAGAAGCAACCAGCGACGCAACGGAAACATCAAACTTCTGGCCGTCACTGGAAGTATGAACAAAGTCTACATCTTTTCTATAATGCCGGGTAAGTGGTAGGCCATTGCTAAATGCAAGTACCTTGTCATTTGCCTGCATTATAGTCTCTGGTGAAAAATATTGGAGTGCCGTTGTTTCCAGTGAACTAGTCCGGATGCCTTTTGACATGAACGAGAATTTTCGGATCCCGATATTGCACCCAAACCCAAGAATTGCCGCAAAGAACAAATTCTCATCCGGACGTTTGGGGATATGATCAATTCCTCCATGGATAAGGGAAGAAATAAAGCCGGTTGCGTTTTGGACGGTTGAGAGAACTTCAATTAGTGGAATGACATATTCTTGGGGATAGAGCGGTTCCAAATCTGTGACTTCTTCCAAACGCTTATCTTTCATCAGGTGCCAGTCACCGGTGGGGTCGAAGTATACCTGTTTGTTACTGCCTGCTTCTATATGCTCATTGGTTAATTTAATCTGGGCATTCAACCTTTCATTTAATTTAACCAGGGTTTTTCGTGAATCGGTAAAAGCTGTCAAGCCGGCTTGTTCAATCAGCTTTTCCTTTTCTTTATTCCAAACCGCCGGTGGTATTTCATACTCGTCAAAACTGCGGTAATCATAGGATGAATCAATTGGGAGTGCCCCAGACTTGATATTATCGCGAATTTCCTGAAACAGGAAAACTTTATATAAACCGGTCCGTAATTTGCCTTCCGGGGTCAACACCCGCTGCTGCTGCTCCATTCCTAAAAAATCAGTTGGTACCGACGCCCGTGTTAGAATAACTCCATTCTTTTCTTGGTAGTACCGGACCGCTGCAAGGATGTCCTTCCCGGAAGAAGTGGCACTTGGGATCAGTGCTTTTACAATATCGCTAACCTTGCCATTTAACTTGGACGAATTTTTTTCAAGCATCTGATAAAAATCTTCCCGGTCGTTTATCTTTTGGTTGACTTCCCTTAAATATTTAAGACGCTGCTGGTCTTCCTGTAACAGTTTTTGAGATAACCGTTTGTTTTTAAAAAGCTGTTCAATCAAGGCCACTTTGGCCAATGGTTCCATTGTCGTATTAGCAATGATTTTTTCAATGGCACCTAGAACATCAATGTGGGTATGACTACGGTGGGCAACACTGCTGACCAGCTGTGCGGTCTGCATCCTGTTTTGATAAAGCTCTTGTTTTACAGAATTCTCACATCCATTGACATAGTTTGTGACCGCGCTATTTAAGGTCAGGATAAGTGCATCCCCCAACATATAGTATTGGTGAATAATAAAAGAAATCAAAAGCAGATAACGGTTGGTGCTGCGTGTAGCTATCTGCGGTACCTGGTTATTGATTACATATTCGGCATAAAATTGAATGGTTGGATCCGAAAGCTTTAAGCGCCTTGCAACCGGTAACAGCTGCAAATACATGGTCTTTAAACTTCGAAAGTTGGTCACCCGCTCATGGATCTGTTTCGTTTCCATGGATTGGGAGACCCGTTTAAAAAATGTAATCTCATAACGTTTCACCTTTAAATGCTTTCTGCTGTCCTGTTGATAAGAACTGTGTTCTACCAGAAGCTGGTCTAAAAGTAAAATGTCAGCCGCTGTTAAATACTTACTTAAAATGGACTCGAGATTCTGCTCGAAACTGACAAGAGCTTTATCCAAGATTGTTTTCAAGCTTTGGTAGGTAGGGATTTCAATACGATGTGCCTGGAGAAAGCCGACCATACCTTCAAATATTAAGTATGGTCTGGTCTGTACCTGGGCCAGTCGCTGTGTTTCTTCGGTCAACGCTTCAATTGAAGGTTTTTCAAAGGCGGCAAAACCAAAATATAAAAGAATGTCCTCCCGGTGCCTGAGTGAAGTCCGTCCTTCGTAACTGGTCATCAGTACTGCGTTGACATCAACCGAAATCCTCTCCGCAACATAATCCACATCACTTTGATGGAAACGGTTTGATGCAAAAAACCGACTGACTACCCGGAAGTATCCGACCTGTAAAAGAAAGCCAACTTTATTTGATGGCGTTTGCAAAGTCTTGACATAATCAGCTGCCCACTGGGGCGCCTCTAAGAAAATCATTTTCTGGTCAACACTCAAAACAGGTGGATTGTCAAATCGTTGCCGAGCTTCTGAGGTCAGGTATTCTTTTCTTGGCATGAGGAGATTTTGTTGTACAAAAAAACGCTGCTCAGAATGTACAAACCAGGTGAGCATTTTAGAGCTTAAAAAACTACCAGAATACCGGTCATATTTTATCAAATTAGTAAAATAAACTTGTATACCAATCAAAGTATATTAAATTTATATCCATAGATGCAATAAAGTATACAAAAGTGAAAGTAGGCTACGCCCGGGTGTCCACTCAGGATCAAAATTTAGAAATGCAGCTTGATGCACTGCAAAAGGCAGGTTGCGAAAAAATATTTCAGGAAAAGGCTTCCGGAATAAAATCAGACAGACCACAGCTTGCTGCCATGCAGCAGATCCTTCGTGAAGGGGATGTGATTTACATTTACAAGCTGGACCGGTTAGGCCGATCTTTAAAACATTTGCTTGAAATAACATCTGATTTTGAAAAGCGCGGGATTGGCATGGTATCAATCAATGACCATATTGATACAACCACCGCTCAGGGCAGGTTGATCTTTAATATTTTTGCTTCACTGGCCGAATTTGAAAGAGATCTTATCAGGGAAAGGACTAAATCCGGTTTGGATGCGGCCCGCGCACGTGGTCGGAAAGGCGGACGTAGCCGGGGGCTTTCCAAAGAAGCAGAAAAAACCGCTATGCTCGCCCAAACATTATATAATGAACGTAAGTTGGGAGTAAATGAAATTGCAGCGGATTTGAAAATCTCTAAAATGACATTGTATAAATATCTAAGACATCGTGGAGTCACGATTAGCAGCAAAAGGTAAAACCCGAATTTTTGTAATCTACAATAGTCGGCTTACACTCCGGGCTAATACGCTTTTCTTAAATTCGGGAATATTAAGATCAGGTAGCGGCGGCAGCAAAAAACGAGCCGGCAAAGTGACTGAAGGTTGTATTGCCAATGCATTACAAAGTAACCGATGTTACTATAATGTGCCCCTCTCGCTCAAAAGTGCAAATCGCTGTTTTTTGATCTTTCGCCAGTGCAAGCTTAGGATATTGGCCATTGCCTAATGATGACGTCTTTAAACCATCCGGGCTTCTAAATTGTATGGAATTTTCCTGCTGCCAGGCAATAGCATTGCCCTTGGCTGTTTGAAGTATTACAGGTGTCCGGCCACTGCCTAATTTCATTTCAGTCTTGCCAGGCTGCGCAAGATAAACTTCCATTTGGCGACGCCAGACTGTGGAAGCTTCACCTCTTAAATTAACCGTCAAATCTCCGCCATCCATCGGGCATGCATTGATCATATAATCTCCGGTACCTTGTTTTTGAGCTTTCCCAAAATGTTCTCCCTTGTCTGTTGAAGAAATCAGATACATATTACGGGCACCATCCAGTTTGTTTCGGAACATGACAGAAATTTGCCCTGTTTGACTGATGTAAACTGACGGCTTGCAGCAGTCACAGATCCCCTTTTGTTCTCCTTTGTAAATCAATTGGTTCTTTCCCCAGGTCAGCCCGCCATCCTGAGAGAGCGCGCCAAATAGATTATTATTCCCAAGCCGGGTATCAAGCCAGGCGGTATAGACCAGGTTAGCATTGCCAGCGCTAATCCCAGACAATGCTTCTTTGGCAGTAGTATCCGTGTCATTAACACGTACAGGCTTAGACCATTGATTTGTTGCATTCAAAGACCGCATTGCATACAAATTTCCATGATGATCACCGACTGTGACTACCTTGTAATCCTTTGTTGTGGTAAGTTGCGGCCCCCTTCCCATCCCAAGACCCATCTGCGAAAAGTTGCCTAACAGCGCAGGTTTGGAATACGATTTGCCACCGTCACCGGAAAATGTATAGTATAAGTCACGTTCATTGGCATTCTTGACACCGTACACGATGTGTATAATACCTTCCCGGTCAACACTTATTTCCGGCTGGCTACCTGCGGCCAGTTTTTGTTCGGATTCAAAAGTACTATCAGGATAGCTTGCCAAGAAAATAAAGCAAGTAAAAGCAGCGGTTAAAAATTTTAACAACATCATATAGCTTAATTAAAAAGGTTATGCACGCTTTTAAAAGTCTTTAACCTCACAATTTACCTTTGAAATGTTGGGATCCCAAAATTATGCAACGTGGCATAGTAATTGTGTAGAAATAACCTGGAACAAAAGGCAATCTTTGTATTGCAATAAACCGTATGTTTTAATATGAGAGGTTGTGTTTTTTTACTGCTACTAATGATTTGCCTGCTGGTGCCAGCGGGAGTGAGTCATGCATGTGGCAGCAAGCACGTTCCAATCAAAAGAGAAGTAAAGCATGTGGCTTCCCATAAAAAGGCCTGCTGCGCCAGGCATCGAAACCATAGATCTGGGGATAGTAATAAGAAATGTAGCCATAGTTGTAATGAATCTGGCTGTGATTGCGCCCATTCTCTTCCTGTTTTTGCATTAAAGATCCAGCCGACAGGGTTAATCCAAAAAACCGTTGCTGTTGTTGACAATTCCACCTCTTGGTTCTTCCAGGAAACTTCCCCAAAGCCAGTGTATCTTTCACTGTGGATGCCTCCTAATATAGGTTGATAAGTTCCCTGTAGCCACAGGTACGCCCTTCCGGAGCTCTTTTCTCTTCGGACAAAAACTTATTTAAAATCCAAAATTCCATTCTGATGAAATCAATTAAAATATTGATGGCAACATTGCTATTGCTGTCTACTTTCTTATCCTATGCAGATATCAAAAATGTCACTACCGAGAATGTAACAATTGCCGGATCATGCTCTCAGTGCAAGGAAGGCATTGAAGCCGCGGCATTTGAGAAAAATATCTCCAAAGCAAACTGGGATAAGGAAACGAAGGTTGCCGCAGTCACTTACGATAGTAAAAAGACCTCTCTGGACGCAATCCTGAAAAAAATTGCATTGGCCGGTTACGATAACAAAAGCTATCTGGCACCCGATGATGCGTATGCCAAACTGGAGGAATGCTGCCGCTACGAGCGCATTGGAAAAAATGAAGTTGTGGCCCAAAAGAAAATGGCCGGCCATGAGCATGATGCTGGGTCAATGGAAACTATTAATAAGGCCAAGTCAGCTGACGCTGACCCGCTGAAACCAGTTTTGGATGCTTACTATGCAGTTAAGGATGCCCTGGTTAGCTCTGATGGAAATGCGACTTCTGCGAAAGCAACCAGCCTTGTCAAAGCACTTAAAGCAGTGAAGATGGACGAGCTGGGAAGTGAGCAGCATATGGTTTGGATGAAGGTCATGAAAGATTTGAATTTCGATGCCGAACATATTGAAGAAACCAAAGATCTAGGCCACCAAAGAGACCATTTCTCTTCCCTTTCCGAAAATATGTATAAGCTCATCAAGTCGGCAAAACCTTCTCAAGCGGTTTATTATCAGCATTGCCCAATGGCCAAAGAGGGAAAAGGTGCTAACTGGCTAAGCCAGGTATCAGCAATTAAAAACCCTTATTATGGCGCTCAAATGTTGAACTGCGGCAAAACCACTGAAACACTCAAATAGTAACAGCTGTCCTGAGCGTATTACCATAAGCTTTCGCAACACGGCTATGGCCAGCTTAGGACAGCATTCACTTCTTTATTTAAATAATAACACATGATGGATTTTCTTAAAATCCCAATATTTAAAGCTCTTGCTGCGCTGGCAATCATTGTTTCTATTTCTGGGCAGGTTTACAGTCAAAAAATAGTACGGTATGATCTATACGTTAAAGATACAACTGTAAATTTTACCGGGACGCCTAAGCGGGCCATTGCAGTAAACGGACAAATCCCGATGCCTACTTTAACGTTTACAGAAGGGGATACTGCCGAAATTTACGTACACAATGAGCTCAACGAAGAAACATCCCTGCACTGGCATGGGCTGTTCTTGCCCAACAAATATGATGGGGTTCCTAATCTGACCCAAATGCCGATTAAACCTCACACAACGCACTTATACCGGTTCCCCATTATTCAGAATGGCACGCACTGGTACCATAGCCATACTGAGCTGCAAGAGCAGATAGGCATGTATGGATCGATGATCCTGAACAAGAAAAAGGAACCAACCATTCCTACTGTTCCAGTCATATTGAGTGAGTGGACTGATATGAAGCCTAAAAACGTCCACAGGATGCTTCACAACGCAAGTGATTGGTTTGCCATAAAAAAGGGCGCAACCCAAAGCTATTCGGAGGCGATCAGTCAGGGGTATTTTAAGACAAAGGTTGGAAACGAATGGAAGCGCATGACAGCGATGGATGTAAGCGACGTGTATTATGACCGCTTCCTTATTAACGGAAAAAATGAAAACCAGCTTTGCCAGTTCAAGCCAGGTGATAAAGTCCGTCTAAGGATTTCAAATGGCGGGGCTTCAACCTATTTCTGGCTTACCTTTGCCGGCGGCAAAATGACTGTTGTAGCTAACGATGGAAACGATGTAGAGCCGGTAGATGTAGACAGGCTGATCATAGCAGTTTCAGAAACCTATGATGTGATTGTTACCATTCCAGCTGTTAAACCCGGATCTGCGCCCACTGCCTATGAGTTCCTTGCAACATCGGAAGACCGGACTAAATCTACTTCCCTGTACCTGGGTGAAGGTGTAAAACAACTGGCATCACCGCTACCCAGGCTTAAATACTTTGAGGGAATGAAGATGATGAACGGCATGATGAAAATGAATGGTGACCTGGACGATATGGGCATGAACATGAGCCTGAACCAGATGGATATGAACGTGGTCATGTACCCGGAAATTACCGGCGCTTTAAAAAGCAAAAAGAAGGATACAGGCAAAGCCATGGATATGGGAAACATGAAAATGGATGATACCAAAAAAGCGGACGAACATGCTGGTCATAACATGTACAACAGTAATGCATTGTCCACGATTACGACGCTAAATTATGCCATGCTTCAATCGCCTGAAAAGACATCTTTACCTAAGGATGCACCGGTAAAAGAGCTCCGTTTTGTATTGACTGGCAACATGAACCGGTACGTATGGAGCATGGACAATAAAGTGGTTTCCGAGCGTGACAAGATCCTGATTAAAAAAGGTGAAAACGTCCGCATGGTCATTTACAATAATTCCATGATGCGGCACCCAATGCACCTTCATGGCCACGATTTCCGGGTACTCAATGGAAAGGGAGTGAATGCACCTCTGAAAAACATCATTGACATCATGCCCATGGAAACTGACACACTTGAATTTGCTGCAACTGAAAGTGGTGACTGGTTTTTTCATTGCCATATCCTTTACCATATGATGAGCGGCATGGGCGCAGTTTTCTCCTATGAGAATTCCCCGGCAAATCCTGAGATCCCTAACCCCCGGTTAGCACAACGCAAACTGTTTGCCGATGACCGGGAGTTTCATTTCATGGCCGAAAACGATATTGCCACCAACGGCAACGATGGTGAAGCGATGATACAAAATACACGGTGGAGTATTGGCAGTGAGTGGCGACTGGGCTACCACGACCACCACGGTTATGAAGTCGAAACACACTTGGGGCGTTACATTGGGAAAATGCAATGGCTGATGCCATTTATTGGCTTTGACTGGCGGTACCGAAAAATGGGGATGGATGAAGTAGAAAGCAATCTTTTTGGCCAGCGAAACACCAAGGATCAGAGATCCGTGTTTAGCGCGGGAGTAAACTACATGTTGCCCATGCTGGTTACGGCGCAAGCTGAAATATTCACCGATGGTAACCTGCGTTTTCAATTGGAACGGATGGATATACCAGTTTCCAAACGTCTGCGGATGAACCTGATGGTCAATACGGACAAGGAGTACATGGCCGCCCTTCGGTATATCTTTACCAGGTATGTAGGTGCCACAGCCCATTATGACAGCGACATGGGTTTTGGTGTCGGGCTGACCTTGAATTACTAGCCAATAGATCTCAGTTTACTTAGTACCACATAAACAGTGACAAATGGAAAATCACCACCACCACGGGCATCATCCGGAAAAGCAGCCCGAAGCCGTGCACGGAATGAAAGGAGTTGAACATGAGCATCATGGTCACGGCGGGCACACCGATGAAGACAGTAGCCATGACAAACACGCAGGCCACCATACCGAGGATTTTTTAAAGCGCTTCTGGATTTGCATGGTCATTACTTTGCCAATCCTTTTGCTATCCCATATGATCCAGCAATGGATTGGTTTTAACTGGACCTTCCCAGGTGATCAATATATGCTTTTGGCACTAAGCACGATCATATACTTCTATGGGGGCTGGCCGTTTCTGACGGGCCTTGTCCGGGAGCTGAAAAGCAAAACCCTGGGTATGATGACCCTGGTGGCGGTTGCGATTACTACTGCGTATGTATATAGCGTGGCCGTGGTTTTTGGGCTGGAAGGGATGGACTTCTTTTGGGAGCTTGCTACCCTGATTGATATTATGCTCATTGGGCATTGGCTAGAAATGAAATCGCAGATGGCCGCCTCAAAAGCCCTGGAATCCCTGGTTGCTTTACTTCCATCAGTGGTTCATGTAGAAAAGGACAATCAGGTAACCGATATACCTTTAAAAGACCTTCGCACAGGGGATTTGTTACTTGTCAAGCCAGGTGAAAAGGTGCCTGCCGACGGATTGGTCACAGATGGACGTTCTTATGTGAACGAAAGCATGCTCACTGGCGAAAGTGTGCCAGTTCAAAAGCAGAAAGACGATAAGGTTATTGCCGGTGCTATCAACGGTGATGGTGTCCTCAAAGTCAAGGTTACCGGGGCGGGCAATGACAGCTACCTGCAAAAGGTCATCAACATGGTCAAGACTGCCCAGGGTGCTAAATCCAGTACCCAAAACCTGGCAGATAAGGTAGCCGGATGGCTAACCATTGTTTCCATTACAGTTGGGGTTGCGACTTTCATCATCTGGTACACTGGTGGTCAAAGCCTGGCATTTGCCTTAGAAAGAATGGTTACCGTTATGGTAACATCTTGTCCGCATGCCTTGGGGGTCGCTATCCCTTTGGTTATTGCCATTTCGACAACCATTTCTGCAACGCATGGGCTGTTGATCCGCAACCGCACTGCCTTTGAGAATGCGCGAAAACTGACTACAATCATTTTCGATAAAACCGGCACACTTACCAAAGGCTCTCATGAAGTCCAACAGATAATACCCATTGACGAGCAGCTGTCAGCAGACCAGATTTTACAGTATGCAGCGGCTGTACAACAAAACTCCGAGCACCATATTGCCCACGGCGTAATCAGGAAATTGAAAGAAAAAGGATTGCAGCTTTACAAGTCCACCGATTTCAATTATATGCAAGGCATTGGGGTAACAGGTACTGTGGATGGCAAGAAAATAGTAGCTGCCGGACCTAATTATTTCACACAGGAAAATAAACCGGTGCCTGCCATTCCCGACCAGGTAGACCAGGCCACTGACACGGTAAACTTTATCCTGATCGATGGAAAGCTGGTTGGCTTGATCACTTTTGCCGATACCATTCGGGAGAATGCAGCCCAGGCAATCGCTGAACTCAAAAAAATGAACATCAAATCGTTCCTTTTGACCGGGGACAATGCCAAGATTGCAGAAGCGGTCTGCAAAAAACTGGACATGGACGGTTACCTGGCGGGTGTGCTGCCGCATCAGAAGCAGGATAAGGTCAAGGAGTTTCAAGACAAAGGAGAGATTGTAGCAATGACAGGTGACGGGGTCAATGATGCGCCCGCGCTTGCGCAAGCAGACGTGGGTATTGCCGTTGGCTCCGGAACTGACGTAGCAGCCGAAACAGCCGATATTATCCTGGTAAATAGTGACCCGATGGATGTAGTGCAAATGATCATATTTGGCAGGGCTACTTACAGAAAAATGGTGCAAAACTTGGCTTGGGCAATTGGCTACAATGTAATAGCTATACCACTGGCCGCCGGTGTTTTGTACCCTTCCTTTATGTTAAGCCCGGCAATGGGGGCAGTCCTGATGAGCGCATCCACGATTGTGGTTGCTATTAATGCAAAACTGCTTAAAGTTAATTAAGGAAATTTTAACACATAATGGCATAAATATTTCAAATGCATCCCACTGAATTTCAGCAAAATAAACCACTTATTTAAATAAACAAACACATGAAAGCAACGTACAAAATTTTAGGACTCGCTGCATTGATAGCCTTTTCAACCGCCTGCTCGGATGACGACGACAACAATCAAATCTCCATTCAAGCCCATGATGAAAATCAAATGATGACACTTATGCATGAGATGATGGATGAAATGCATACCATGAAAGTGACACAGGATCCTGATATCGATTATGCAAGTATGATGAGAATGCACCACATGGGTGCTATTGACATGGCAGAGCTGGAATTGAAGTCCGGAACTAGTAGCGAAATGAAGGCTAAAGCCCAGGCGATCATTGATGCCCAGCAGAAAGAAATAGCAGAATTTGATTCTTTCCTTGCCAATGCTAAGCCTACTACCATGAACATGGAATTCCATATGAAAATGATGGACGGGATGGACCGAATGGGCAAGCAATCTGACCTTCAAATTATAAATGGGAACATAGACCAGGACTTTGCCACCTTGATGATCGAGCACCATAAGAGTGCTACGGAAATGGCACAGATGCACTTAGTAATGGGTAAGGATGCTGGCTTGAAAGAAATGTCTTCCATGATCATTGAAGAACAGAATAAGGAAGTAGCTGATTTCCAGACCTGGCTACTGGCTAACAGAAATAATTAACCACCAATTAAACCTTAAATTTTATGGCACATCAACAATTTAAAGAATGTATCGATGCTTGTGTGGCATGCGCTATCGCTTGCAGCCACTGTGCAACAGAATGTTTGAAAGAAGAGCACGTAGGGCATATGGCAAAGTGCATCCAGCTTGATTTAGAGTGCGCGGCGATCTGCCGAAGTGCGGCCGAAGTGATGAGCCTTGGCAGCAGTTTCAGCGCGCACTTATGCCGGGTTTGTGCGGACGCATGCAATGCGTGTGCCGATGAATGTGAAAAACATGCGGAAATGGGTATGGATCACTGCCGCCAGTGTGCAGAAGCTTGCCGTCATTGCGCCAAAATATGTGAACAAATGGCAACCCCAGTTTAATTGACCATCCTGGGTTAACACAATCGAAGGGTAATCATTTTGGTTACCCTTTTTCAATGGCCACCTGAAACAAACTCGGTTTACCTGATTACAAGCACCTGGATATGTGACCCTTATCATGTTTGCTCAGCGCTATTGAAGGTAAATTTGATAAATTATAAAAACCGGTAGTCAAATGAAAATGCACCAATTTATCTTCCTCATAGCATTTCTTGTATTTGCGGTTGGAAATGTATATTCCCAAAACTACAAACAGCCAATACCCGCTATTGATGCCCAGGGTAAGGTTACTGATGCGAAAGGAAAGCATATTGGCTGGGTTACCAGTGATGGAACTATCAAAGATGCTGCCGGAGTGAAAATTGCCCACATCGATGATCAGGGAAATGCCGTTGATGCCGCCACCGGTAAGTCCATAGGTAAAGCCGCAAAAAATGGCACATACCTTTACCATGTCCAAAGCGGGGCCGCTGATAGCTTAACGGTATCTAATCCTATGAATGGAACTTGTGAAGTCAAAGACAAAAATGGCAACACAGTTCTTTTGGTTCATGAAAATTACAAGCAGTACGGTGCCTGTGCGCTACATTGCCTTCAAATGAAAAACGAGCATAAGGATATGAAAATGAAATGATCTTGCAATTTCGTTGATGTAGGATTTGCGACAACCAAATTGAATTCATTTGTCAAATATTTTGGGTTGTGTGTTGGCTGACAATTGAACGTACCGTACTATACCAGGAGAAAAACCGCACGCGGAAGTCGTGACGGTTTTTCTCCCTTTCTTTAGTTTACCCC
>NZ_CAJRAU010000016.1 GCF_907165045.1 Dyadobacter linearis | reverse complement strand
AAAATCATTAAGTTTAAATTATCACTCTCGCTCAGTGCCGTTAGCCACTTTTAGGTGGCGTAGTTTGCGCAGGAATTAACGGCGTCTTTTGCCCAGGAACACTGGAGTACTTTCACAGGAATATCTATACCAATACAACTTCATTAATTTCTGGCGAACTGGGCATGTGTACCCGAAACTTCAAATGTCTGTCGCAATTCCTGGAGTGCTTTTCGTACCCTGGATTTGACAGTTCCTAGTGGCAGTCCAAGATGCTGGGAAGCTTCCTGGTGGGTATAGCCTTCAAAGTATACCATCTGGATAAGTTGCTTTTTCTCTGGCAAGAGCCTTTCTACAATCGACTTTAAATCAACCGTAGCAGGCAAGGGGGTAAAAATTGACCCGGCGCTAAGGTCAGCTTCCTGGACCACATCCCATTTTATGGTAGTTGCATATTTATAATCTTCTCTGCGCTTATCAATCGCTGTATGACGCGCAACATTAAGTACCCAGGTGAACAGTGTACCTTTCTCAGGGTTATAGTGTGCAATGTTCTTCCAGATTTTAATGAAGGAATCCTGCATGACATCATCTGCCGTATTTTCATCTTTAACGATTTTACAAATGATCCCATACAGGGCCGGTGCGTAATGATAGTAAAGGTATTCAAACGCAACTTTGTTGTTGCTTTTAAGAAGCGCAACCAGTTCGGGTTCACAGTACCGGGTAGACTTCTTTGTCATTATGATTGTTAAAGGAAGGCTTCGTTCTCAAGATTTAAATTACCTAAAAATCATACCAGTATACGTTTAAATGCACTTTCAGTACAACCCTATTTTAATCAGGAGCGAATTCCGTAACTTGAAATATACTGACTTGCCAAAACATGTAAGCGAGAACGCTACGATAGACTTTTGGATTCTGGCAAGTTACTTAAATGTAAGGCACAGTGCTCATGTCCTGATAAACCCCGGGAACGCGCTTGCTCAGCGTGCTTCTAAGACTTTGCGGTCTGGCCATAATTCGTGCGCCTGTCCAGGTCGAGGCGATCACCATGCCTGCTGCGATCAGGATGATATCTTTGATAATGTGCTGTGCTTCGAGCGTAGGCGAATGTACCGGCCCGGGGAAGAGTTCAGCAGGATACAGCAACAGTGGCGACATTGCCCCGACCATTTGTAGCGCAAGCAGCCATACGCCTACGCGCAGGAACATGCCGGACAAGAAGCACAAGCCGATGATGCATTCGAGGGTGGCAACAAATACCATCGCCCCATGCCCTTGAAATACGCCCAAGGTAAGCGCATTGGTCGTTCTTGTTGCCAGTGATTGGATCGGGCTGATGTTATTGAAAAATTTCAATACACCAAAACCAACGAAGACCAGCCCCATTGAAAACCTTAAAATATTGATGCTGTTTGCAACCAGCCATTTGTTAATGTTCGAGTCAAGTTTCTCAAAACGATCAAACAGATTAGGTGTGTGTCCCATGGTCCAGAAATGTAGTTTGGTTTTAGGTTTGTTTTAATGTACGCCTGCCAGGTTGCAAAAAGATTCGTTTAGTGCTTATTTAATCTACTTTTTAAAGATCCCCAATCGACGTACAGATATAACCGTTCAGTAATATCCAAATGTATAACTGCCCCAATAGCTCTGCCAGTCGGCATGTCTTGTATTGCTATTTGTGACCATATGTACCGCGCTGATCATCCATTTGCCGGTTGGATTGATCGGGAAAGTTACTTCACCATTTTTATCACTTCTGACTGTCGTATGCGAGGTTTTCCCTTCCACCATGTGCCAGGCCAGTACCAGTGCATCTTTCAAAGGCTTATTGTCAAACAGGATTTTGAATGAAATCGGCTTTGTTGATTTTTGGGCATACGGATTTTTGTCAGGAATAATTTCCAGTCGCATGCCCGTATTGATGGCATATGAGTTGTCTTTTTCGTCATCAACCTGGATCAATGTTTTCACGCAGCGTTGGTATAATTCCCTGCCAGCTTTTAAAGTGTCGTTGCCCTGAATTCTCAGCTTTACTACATTGTCCAGACCTTCCGTACGCAGGTATTCATTAAACCTTGAAGCTTCGAGTTCAATAAATTTGCTGGTATTGCTGAAAGCAATCAGGTGATTGCCGCCGGTTGCAAAGGAAATATCAATGCGGCTGAGACTATCACCATATACCTTGCTGCGAATGTCCTGTTTCTGGTTATTTCCATAGTGGTCAAGCTTTAATATCTTGTATTTAGTACCGTTTGAATACTCGCCCCGATAGTCTTCACCGACCATCAGGTCGATGCGCACTTTTTCATTTTTTCTAAGCCAGAATTTTAACGGTTCCAGCCAGAATTCATGGGCAAAGGCGATGGTACCGAGCAGTAATAAGCCTGTTAGCAAGAGTAACTTGTTGATTTTCATAAAAGTGATTTGAAATTCCAAACTTATTTTTTCTGCATTGAATTGTCCGTCAATCAAAAAATGGTGTAGGAAATCCCGAACCTGAAATTGATCGGATTTCCAAGAGAGGCCACTGTATTCCTGGACAAGCCGCCATTAAAATACCTGGCATTGGTGAAATTATATACGTTCAGCTGAAAATTGAACCTACGCATTTCGTAGTTAGCCAAAGCATCCAATACTTTCGACGACGGAACAACAAAAGTTTGTCTTGCCAAATTTCCAACCTGATCACTGGTATACCTGCCGCCCAGCCCAACTCCAAGACCGTTTAGAGTAGTACCCCTAAAATTGTATTTAAGCAAAACATTGGCAATATGGTGGGGCGCATTCACATACCGGTCGCCATCCTTTCCGATCGTGCTGGTGGACGTAAGCTGGTGATCGTTGTAAGCATAACCGGTCAGAATGCTCAAACCCTTTATGTTGCCCTGCAAAGTGACTTCCAGGCCCTTGCTCCGTGTTCCAGGCACAACTGTTTGCCGGTTTGGATTGTCGGTGGAAGGATCTGCTGCGAGGATATTATTATAATTGATATTGTAAACGGCAACCATTGTTGAAAGCTGGTTTTTAAAGAAATCACCTTTATAGCCGATCTCAAACTGCTCCGCCTTTCTGGGCGGGAAGGGGCCTCCCGCGCCACCGCTGTTTGATAATTGGGGAGCGAACGACTTGGTATAACTTCCGTAAAGCGAGATATTGGGTAATGGAAGGTAAACCAGGCCAAACCTTGGCAACCAGGCATTCGCCTCCGAGGCGTCCCCTTGAAGATCATCTCTTGCAGAAAGCGGCGTCTGTACCAGGCTGTAATCGTCGTGTCGAACAGAAAGCAGCGCCTTAAACCTGGTGCCAAAACTGATCTGGTCCTGCACATAACCCCCGATCAGGTTGGTCGCTTGCTTGTTATCGTCATAGTAATCCACGGCCGGGTTCACAGCGGGTACATCATTGGTATAATCAGGGTTCAGGATTGAAATCCGGGTTGTAGGAGAGCTGCGGTAATCATTTTTCGACCAGCCGAAACGGTTGTAATCCACACCGACCAGAATGCTGTGCTTAATCCAGCCAGTACCAAATTTATAATTTGCATATACCGACGTTTGTGCATTAAACTGGTCGTAATCCCACAAAGAATAACTCCGGCTGATTGAATCGTTGCGGATGGCGCCGCTTACAAAATGATCTGCAAAATTGAACCTGCTTCGGACATAGCGCTGAACAACTGCCAATGACAAATTCTGATCGAAACGGTGATCAAAAGTCAGGGTAGCCGATGTATTGTTGGTTTTGCCAAAATCAGAGGGGCTTTGAACGGTGAGATTTTTAGGATAATAATCAAAATCGTAAGTCCCGTTCCCATTGTCTTTGACATAAACACCGCGATCATATTGCTGGACACTTTTTTCATGCGCATAATTTATTTCCAGGTTCAAATTCGTTTTAGACGAAAACTGGTATGTAAGTGAAGGCGCGACGAATATGTTTTCAACTTTCTGGTAATCGCGAAAGCTGTTGGTACGGTCGTAACCGACAATGGCTCGGTAAAGCAACTTTCCATTTTTGGATAATGGACCAGTCGCGTCTGCAGAGATGCGTGCGGCATTCCAGCTGCCATAAGCCGCTGTAAATTCAAAACGTTTTTCGGTCTGCGGTTTTTTGGTGATAAAATTGATGACCCCACCCGGCATACCTTCACTAAACAAAACCGATGCGGGTCCGCGCAATACTTCAACAGCCTCAATGTTGTAAAGCAGCGGCTGCTGGCTCCAAAGGTAAAGCGTTCCCCGGATACCATTAAACGTTGTAAAGCTCGCGTCGTTGGGATTGTAACCGGTAAAGCCACGCAAACTAAATCCACCCATCGCATTGTTGGCCTTTACGCCCGTCATCAGTGGTGCAATGTCGTTGAGCGTAAATGCCTGACGGTCTTTGATCACCTGGCGGGAAATGACCTGAACAGATTGGGGCGTTTCAAGCAAAGGGATATCTGTACGGGTAGCGATCGACGAAGTATTTGTTTTGTACTGGTTACCGATTCCTATAATCACCACCTCCTGTAATTCATTATGGTTTTCGGACAATTGGAGGTCCAGTATTGCTGGCTTTTGCGGCTCGATGAGCACATTTTGTTTCAATGCAGAATAGCCCATGGTCGAAGCAGCCAATGTGTAGATGCCTGGAGGCACCTGTCGGATCATGAAATATCCTTTTTCATTGGTTAAGGCACTTAAAGAAGTGTTTTGAAGACTGACGGATACATCTTTCAAAGGCTGCTTTTCAAAAGAAAGAATATATCCCGACAGACTGCTATTTTGAGCAAAGCCTATTTGAGCCAACGACGTAATAATGAGTAGGAGAATAATAGATTTAAGGTTCATTTGGCGGCTATTAAAATTTTGGAGCTGTAAAATGGCCGTGGAAAGAATTTATACACCCTTTCCTGAATCACAGAAAAGGGGTACGCAATACCTTACCACATGCAAAAATTTGGGCCTGTCTAAAAGAGAGGCAATATCTTATGAAGGATAAGCGGGCAATGATCTAAAAGGAATGCTGGTCTGGAGTTTCAGACGAATGAAATGATATCAGGCGGAGAATAGATTACCAGGGCGACATCTTTTACCGACTTGGCCCGGTAAAGCTGATAAGTCCCGCTTTTTTCCTGATAGGTATGGGCAGTAACTTGAATTTGCAAATAGACCGGCATAAAATGGGCGTCGATTCCATTGATCACAGAAAGAGGAAGATGTTCGTGCGTGTCGGGGGAGTCTTTGTAACGTGTGGCCAATGCTTCTGCCATGAATTCTTCCAGGCCACCCATCCGCTGATGACTTACCTCTTGAAAATTCTGGCTTTGATTTAAATTCGCCTTGATCAGCCTGATGTAAGAATCGTCCTCAGGCGTACTGATGCATCCCATCCCTGCTAAAAGCAGATAATTGGCTAGAAAAAGCAGCGTGATGAAGGACTTAATTGTCATGGTCGAACAATAGGGATGAAGGTAATCTGATTTTTCAAAAGCCAACCTTCGGTTGATGTACGTTGTAACTTATAATTTCGATCGCACTGACTATGGTTTTAATGACGTGGTTCCATTTTGGTTTACACTTTTGCTGGTTAGTAAATATTTAAAACTTCAATTCTCATCCCGTTTGCCTGTAATATTCGGCCTGGAAAGCTGCTGGATTTAAATAGTTCAAAGAAGAATGTAGTCATCTTGTATTGTAATATTCATCAATGTATTCAAATAAACACACTTCAATTTCTCGATACTTTCATAACCTCCTTTTGGCATATCTAATTCGGCTTTCATCCTGCGCAAAACGATTCAGCCCAGGCGTTGTTGTATGGATCATCAGCGCGGGACATGCTCTGTCTCAACTTGAAAGCTTTTATTGCGCGGCGACCGTCACTTTCTTCATTTTTCGTGACAAATATTGTCTGCCACGATCCGACCGGGTCGCCGGGCGATGCAGATCGTTACCCATGTCTTCGCCCGGCGAAGCTGCGCTCTGGAAAGTCCGTTTATATACAGGTGTAAGCGCAGCATTTCAAATGGTTATTCCTTTACCAGGTTTCTCATGTCGCGGATCAGCTGGGCAGTGCTCAGCTCGGAAGTGCCATCATACATGCCCCGGACATGCTTGTCTTTATTGACCAGGATAAAAGCCCCGCTATGAATAAAGCCGCCTGGCTGATCCGGGTCCACGCCCGCACTTACCATGTAATGCTTTTGTCCGATCTCGTAAATTTTTTCGCGCTCACCAGTCACAAATTGCCAATTATCTGTCTTTACACCAAGGTCTTTCGCATACTGACCGAGCACTTCGGGCGTGTCGTGACCGGGATCAATGGTATGTGAAAGGATGCGCACATCAGGGCTGTCCTTAAAGCGTTCATAGACTTTGAGCATGTTGGATTTCTTGATTGGGCAGATCGTCGGGCACGTGGTAAAGAAGAAGTCGGCCACATAGATTTCGCCGTCCATGTCCTTATGGGTAACCTTTTGATTTTTATGGTTAACAAACGAGAAAGCCGGGACTTTGGGGTACTGAGCCACCTGGGTCCGCTTGCCGTCCACCATTTTTAACACTGTTGTAGGCTCGCCCGGGATCGGCCGCTCCGGGGTACAGCCAAATGCGGCCCATGCCAGTATAATGAATCTAGCTCTTTTCATTATTTTTGACCGTTTAAAAACTTTTTGGTTTCCGCAATTGCGTCTGCGACCTGGGACTTTATTACTTCCATTCTTGATGTTTGGTCAGCAACGTATGCATCCTGCTCACTTTCGGAAAGCTTTTCGAGCGTGTCAGCCTTGAACTGGTGTATCCAGCCCATCATGGCTTCATCCGCCTGGTCAAGCTGACTGATTGATTCCAGTGCCTGTGACTTTTGCTTTTTGAGTGCTGCACTGGATTTGATTTTGTCAAGGCTGTCCAAAGCATTTGCCTTTCCGGTGAGCTGCGTTTTGAGGCGCATGATTTCATCCATTTTAAGCATGATGTTGTCGTGGGTTGCCATCAATGCGGCAGTCTTAGGATTGCCATGAGCTGCGTGCGATGCATCGGAATGCGCTCCGTGCTCGTGCTGAGCCTGATCGTCTTGGTTTTTTGTGCTGCACGCTGTAAATGCGATACCGGCAAAAAGGATTAACAAGTATCTTTTCATACATATTTTAATTAGCAGATTTTCAGCAGCATGCCCAGAAGACAACTGGTTATCACTGCATGAAAACCAATAAAGGCCAAGGCAGTTACATTTGGCTTACTGCGCCTGGGCGCAAGTCCGACCCCGTTGCCTTGCAAGAGGTGCTGCAATTCATCTTTTGACAATAATCTGTCCATGTTTAAAAATTTTGAGGTTTATGATGATCCGGGTTTTGGGTAAAGCCAAGGTCCGTGAGCGTATGCAGAAATAAAATAATCTGCTTCTTTTCCTGCGCTGACAGGTTTAGCCCGCTTGCCGGCAGCCGGGCATCAAGTGTAGCCGACGGTTTTACTGCTGCCGAGTAATGGTCCAGGACATCTTCCAGGCTGGTAAACCGGCCATCATGCATGTATGGCGCAGTCAGGGCCACATTTCTCAACGAGGGTGTTTTGAATTTACCCAGGTCTGCCAGATCATAACTGATCCGGTAGCGGCCCGTATAAAGTCCTTCATGCTCCGTATTTGAAAAATCAGCATCAATACCATTGTTATGATAGCCCTGATCGGTGAAAAGCTCCCCGGTATGGCAGCCCTGGCATTTCTGCCTGACAAGCATCAGCCCGGCCAGTTCATCGCTGGTAAGCGCCCCACCCGTTTGATTCAAGCGGTAGCGGTCATACTTCGAACCTGCCGAGACCAGCGAACGCTGGAACTGGGCAAGTGCCTTGGCCACATTCTGAGAGCTGACCGGCTCCTGAAAGGCATTCTGGAATGCTGAAACAAATGCCGGAACCGCATTTAATTCGTCAACCAGCTCATACAGGTTTTGGGCCATTTCATCATGCGCTGTCAAAGGACCGAACACCTGCGATTCCAGATTGGTTGACCCACCGTCCCAGAAAAGCCCGTTGTTGACCCATGCCAGGTTGAAAATAGCAGGTGCGTGCCGGAGCAATGCCGTGCCGGAAACACCTGCCTTGCTCAGCTGCATGCCGTCGGTAAATGCCAGCTGGGGCTGGTGACAGCTCGCGCAGGATACTTTGTTGTTTGCCGAAAGCCTGACATCATAAAATAGCTTCCTGCCCAGCTCGATCCCCTGATGGCTCATCGGGTTGTGAGTATCAAAGACGGGCTGCGGGAAGTTTGCCGGAACCTGGAAGCTATAAACTTCCGGTTCCGACTCAACCTGCTGCTGGCTGCATGAAGAAAAGAGCAATGCCGCTGCCCAAAAAGCTATCGTTCTGATGCTTGCCATCGTCATTACTTGGCTTCTGATCCGAAAATAATTGCCTTTGTGGCGTAGTTGGTTGATACAGTCGACATCAATGGTGCAGTCATGGCATTAATAGCTGGATTGGCCATCACGTCAATACCGTCAAAAACTTTGATAACATCCAAATTAAGCACAAAGCCTTTTGAAGTTGAAGAATTTACCGGCGTTGGAAGGTCTATGCTGACCGTTTTGTAGTTGGCATTTAGCCCTGTTTCAGCAGTAAATGCCTTGGAATCAGCGCCCTTTTTCACTGTCCCACCCACTGATGTGAACAAATAGCTCGAATGCCACATCCAGGCAATGTTGCTCATCCCGTTTGCGATCGTTAGCTCACCTGTGCGAAGGCTCAGGTTGTCATTGTATTTGGAGTCTACGCCAATTCCAAATTTGATTGTTTTGTACTCTCCGGCCGGGATATTTTTCAAGGTGATTGTTTCTCGCTTGTTGGCTGGATAAGTCATTTTGTCGTTGATTGTCCCCGAAAGGTCCAGATCACTCACTTCTTCCATCAAAAAGTAGGAATCAGGCACTTTATATTCAGCTCCCTTTGTGTCGACAAGGACCACGTTGCTGACCCAGTAACGAAGCTTATTGAAATTCAGGGTCTGACCTGCTACGGCAAAATCTTTGTTAAGGGCAAAGTCTTCATTTCCGATGCGGGCATCCAGGGTCAGCGACATTTCACCAGGTGTTACCGGTGTTACGATTTGGTTGTCATCATCATCTGAGCACGATGAAAATAAAGCTGCTGCAAGTGCGAATGTTAGAAAGCGTTTCATTGTTTTTACTGTCTTTGTTAAAGGATTATATATAAAATAGAAATGTTCGATGACAGGCGCGGCCAAGCAAAGCTTGCGGCTATGGCATTCTTGATGGAAAGCGTTTTAGGGCTTTACTAAAAAAATAGAATGGAGATTATCCCCGGCACGGGCGGCCCTGCTGGGGCGGATTCAGAAGGGAACCCGTTGGAGATGTGTAAACAGGCAGCCGGTAAAAGAAAGAACGCTGCGGTACTGGATCGATCACATTGTCAAGAAAAGCAAATGCGACAGCTTGCATACAGAACAGCTGCGCGATTGGCAAATTTTCAACCCGCTGGGCAGTTTCTTTGTCTTTTTTGCCCTGTTGTTGTTTTAATTTTTTGGCCAGATAGCATTTGCCGTTGCAGTTCAGTTTTGGCCTGTCGCGGTTTTCACAAAGGACTTTGGCTATATAGCTCCTGTTTAACTGGAAATAGGCGATCGTTCCCCACGGGCTGAGCGTGGGTAGCATGATTGCAAAAAGCAAAACGTATGCTATAAATGATCGCATGAACAAAAGGTCAGTACAAGTTAAATCAGAATAAAAATCCAAGCTGGACCAAAACACGTTCTTTGGCAATCACGTGCCCGGAGGCGCTTTTCTGTGCGACAGGTTTCTGCGCGTTGATGCCCAGGGTCCATTTGTTGGTGAAAAATGTTACGCCGGCAGTCGCGTTGAGCATCCTGCCGCCAGTAATATCAAGCACCTGGCCATGCTGCTTTCCATGGTCGGCATGTTCACCATAAACACCCAGGCTAGGCGTGAGGGAAACGGTGCCGATATTGAAAGAGCGGTAAAGCTCGATGGTGCCAAAAACCTGGTCACCAAAACGGTAACCCTGCGAGTTCACCGTATTGAACTTACGGGAAATGTTGGTGGACAAACCCCACTGGTCTTTATTTATGGTATAAAAGGCATTGACAATAAAGTCCGTGCTTCCTGTGCCCAACTGGAAATTTGCATTGGCCACTTCCAGGGTATTGTTTTCATCAAACTTAAAATTGCCGGTAGGCAGCTTAACACCGCCACCAACCATGAGCGTGTGATTGAATTTGCTGGAAGCTTCCTTGTCCATGAACGTGTTCAGGATATTGTAATTGGCCAAAACGGTGATATCGCCCAAGCCATTCTGTTTCTTGACATCAGCAGAAGTAACCTGCTTGTCAATCCGGTAGGGGACAAATGTCATCACCTGCACGCGCTTGATCGGAAACAATCGGGCGTAGACTTCACCTACATTAAAATGCTCCTCGGTCCTTAGAACCTTACTGTCGGGGTGGGTCACAAAATGCAGCCGCTGGTAGCGCAGTCCTACCACCGATTTGTGTGATTGGGGCATCAACCCAAAGTAGGAGCCACTGTTGGCACAGCCACAGATATCACAGGCCATTGTAATGTGGGCTGAAAGAAACGTAGCGATTAAGAATTTGTATTTGAGCTTCATAAAAAGATCGTTTAAAATGCAGTCCCGATCCCCGGGTCTGAGAGTTTAGCATCACGAATAAACTGTTCGTCTGAAAGTGTGCGCAGAAAGGCTATCAAGGCTTGTTTATCTGTTGACGATAAAAAAATCCCTGTTTTACCGTTTGCCTGAACGAGCAATGGGTCCAGTGTGGATAGTTTTTGAACACTGTCACTGTAATGGTCAAGCACTTCTTCCAAAGTATGGTAACGGCCATCATGCATGTAAGGCGCTGTAAGTCCCACATTGCGAAGGCTTGGCACTTTAAATTTGTGCTCGTCGGCCGCATTGCCTGTTATAGCGCCACGTCCCAAATCATTGTTGCGCATTGGCATAAGTCCATTGTTGCGGAAACTGTGATCGGTGAACAGGACACCTTCGTGGCACGAGCTGCAATTTTTCTGGAACAGCACAAGCCCTTCTTTTTCCTGGGCATTGAGCGCGCCCGCGTCACCTGACCGGTAATAGTCGTATTTGGAAGTGGCCGAAACCATGGTCATCATAAACTGCGAGATGGCCTTCATCATGCGCTCCGAATTGATCTCATCCGTGCCGAAAGCATCTTTAAACATTTTCGGGTAATCCACGGGGATCTTGGAGGCAGGATTGGGGGTATTCCGTAATTTTTCGATCACCGTAGTGACTTTCTGGTCCATTTCAACCGGGTTTTCAATCGGGTTGAATGGTACCAGGTCCATATCATGGACGCCGCCATCCCAAAAGAAGGAATCGTTCCATGCCATGTTCTGAATGGCGGGTGAATTTCGAACGCCCAGACGGTCATCCACACCGTGGCTCAGCTCATGGCCATGGTGTGTAAAGGCCGCTGCCTGCTGGTGGCAGGTACCGCACCCGATCAAATTTGTCCGCGATAGAATGCCATCATAGAATAGGAACCTTCCCAGCTGCACGCCTTCCTGGGTCAGCGGGTTGCGCGAGAGGTCATAGACCGGGTCGGGAAAACCCGCTGGCTTGGTCCAGGAAAGCGGCGTGGGCCCGGTTTTAACCGGCTCAGGCTCCTTCTCGGCAGGCTTTTCACAGGCCAGTGATGCAGTCAGTATAAGAAGAAACAGGACTGTTTTATTCACTTGTATCTAAGGATCAGGATCAATGAATGTGGTCCAGTGTGAACATATTGACGTAGTTATTGGCAATCTGGTGCGATTTTTCCGGTTGCCCGCCCATGATGCTGTTGTATTGGGCTATGCTGATGTTGGTAGCCGGCCCGTCGAAAACTTTCAAGACATCGACCAGAAAATGGACTTCCGGGGTTGGCCGAACACGAACGAAACATTATCCGAGAGCGGACAAAGGCTGGTCTGGAGTCAGCCCGTGCACGTGGTAGATCCGGTGGAAGGCCAGAAGGATTAAGTGAGCGTTATAGAAAAATCGCTCCGGAAGTCAAGGAGATTTATGAAAAGAATAGCCGGAGTACGGATGAAATCCGTGAGATGTTCAAAATAAAGAGTCAACCTACTCTATATAAAATACTAAAATATAGTGGTGTTGATGTTAAAGGTTTCTTAAAGAAGAGACGATAGTACAATAACAATTCGTGAGGCGGCCGCTGCCGTACAATCTTTTAATCTAACCTATGATCTTGAAACCGTGTCTGGTTCGGTCGTCGCGCGCTGGCTGCTAGGCAAGACCACCGTCTCACTCGAGGTGACGCGCTGACCACAACCATCACCATCCGGGAACCGCAATTTGGTGTGACTGTTGAAGAACAGGTCACGGTCATCACGGTAACAGATGCGCCCGAGATGACCGTGGTCAAATCGAAATATCGCATAAAGTTGATTTTGTATGTTATGTAACCAGGCCGCTAATTTAGTACGGTTTGCTATTGATGATGCAGGTAAAATTGTACTATCCAACTTGGCAGGTCTTGCAGCTCCCAAGCATCGTTAAGGAGAGCGTAGTACCCACTTATTTGTATGTTGTTAAGGCAATAATGTCTTGCAGCCAAAGAAACGATAACATTTACTCAGATCGTAACGAACGCACCGGATTGAGCAGCGCGGCTCTTATGCCCTGGGACGAAACCGTTATCAGCGCGACTAAAATTGCCAGTAAACCAGGCAGTATCAGGAGCATTGGAGCAATGGGGATACGGTATGCAAAACCTTCCAGCCAGTGGTTAGCGAGGTAGTATCCTGCCGGACAGGCAATAAGAATGGCGAGAAAAATCAGTTTGATAAAATCTTTTGAAAACAGCACCGCGATATGAAATACCGTGGCCCCCAACACGACGCGGATACCGGTTTCACGCATTCGTTGTGCGGTTGCCAGGTGCGCCAGGCCAAATAATCCCATGCAGCAGATCAAGACTGAAAGTGCGGTAGCATAACTGATTATTTTTTGCCACCGCAGCTCCTGCTCGTACTCCTTTGCATTGTAATCGTCGAGGAACTCATAGGTGAACGCAGCGTCGGGGAGGATCTTTTTGAATGTTCTTTCAAGAACGGTTAATGCCTCTTTTTGATTTTTTGGATTGATTTTAGCCCAGATTTCACTTCCTCCGTGTTGCTCACTCATGACCATGATCATCGGTCTGATCCGTTCCTTTAATGAGCTGTAATGAAAATCTTTCATAACGCCGACAATGGTGAATTTATGCTCGCCAAAATAGGATTCAGGTGTCAATTGCTTGCCAATCGGCTCGGACATATTGGCTGCCCTGACGAACGCTTCGTTGACTAGTACTGAATATGTTTTATCGGATGGATACTTGTGTGAAAAATTCCGGCCTTCTTTTAAGCCTATTTCAAGCATGGAAAGATAATGCTGATCCACACTCCGATAGTTGCTCAGGATGTTGAGATGATTAACCTTCGTTTCACGAAAACCGAATTCGCCGATGTGTGAGATTTGATTGATCAGAGAATGATTACCTAATTCACTCCGGAATTGTGCATTGATCTGATGCGTGTTCCGCACACCCGAAATGTTCATTTTGACGATCAGCTCGGGGTTATATCCCAAATTTCTGGACTGGATGAAATGCATTTGTTTGTAAAAAACCAAGGTAGCAATGCCTAAAAGAATAGCGATCACAAACTGAAATACCACCAGCCCGCGACCAAACAAATTTTGACCCGAAAGCTTTGCCTTTTGATACAAAACCTGCACTGGACTCAAACCTGAGAGAAGGTATGCCGGATAAAGTCCGGAAGCTACTGTGTTGAAAATCAATATGCCGATAATCCACATTAATAGTCGCGGATGGACCAGCTGCTGCCAGGTGATCTGCTTTCCGGCCAGTTGGTTAAATATTGGTAATAATGTGAATGTCAGTAGTGTTGCCAGTATCAATGTGAAAAAGCAGAGAATGGCCGATTCGCCCAGAAATTGAAAAAGGATCTGAATCTGGCTGCTGCCGGTCGATTTTCGGATGCCTACCTCTTTTGCTCTTTTCAATGAACCCGCAATGTTAATATTGATAAAATTGACGCTAGCCATTAACAGAATGAAAATTGCGATACCCAGAAAAACATAGGAATAAACCGGCTTACTTCCATTGATCACGCCCGATTCACGGTTTTGATTAGAGATTTCCTGCGGATTAAGATGAATATCAGTGATCTTTTGCAGACCGTAGGAAACTTTCCGCTCGGCACCTGTGGCTTTTTTATGATCGGCTAGCTGGTCTTTTGCATTGATCTGATGAATCTGATTGAATTTTCTAATAACCGACTGCGGATCAGCTTGCGGGTTCAATACCACAAATGTGCCCAGGTAGGCATTGAGCCAGTTGGTATCGTCAAATGACAACTGCATGAAGCTAAAAGGGAATAGCACATCAAACTGAATGGATGAATTGGCTGGCGGATCCGCGACCACCGCACTAATCACCAACGGCTTACCAAGTCGCATTGCAGAGGGATCAGCGTCCATCTGTAAAACCTTACCCACGACATCCGTACGCTTGAAGAATTTGAGGGCTGTCTTCTCCGTCACTACTACGGAGTTGTCGTTTTTCAGAGTTGAATGCTTATCACCGGTTTGTATTTTGAAACTGAAAACATCGAAAAACGAATCGTCGACAAATAGCAATCTAAGTTTAAATGCTTTGTTGCCGGCCCGCACATCGCCATGGATGTCGCCCCCCATAATGCGGGTATAGTTAATTATTTCAGGTATTTGCGCCTGAAAAGCAGGCCCTTGCACCTGTCCGGTACCACCAGCAGTAACGACTTTGCCCTCGTGCAGAAATGTAGTTGTAATGCGGTAAAGGTTGGGATTATTGTAGTGAAAATTATCAAATCCTTGCTCGTCGGAAATGAACAGCGCGGCCAGCAGCACGCTGATTGTGCCCAAGGCGAGACCGATGATATTGATAAACGCATATAGCCTGGTTTGCCAGAGATGGCGACCAGCAATTTTCAGAAAAGTTTTGAACATAGGATCAGATATCCTGTATTTTAAGTGATTCCTGCAAAAGGCCGGGCAGTTTTGCACAGCACTTAGAAAGGTTGAATTTCTAAACACCTTATGAGGATTACCTTTCCCCAAAGAATTACCCTTCCGTTAATGAAAGAAAGCCGCGCAAGTTCATCAGCCGTTCCATTCACGAGAATGGTATTACAATCGCAGTTTTAGTAACCTCCGGGTGCAATGCCACAAAAGCCGACCAAAAAAGACCCAGGGCAAGCACAGAGAAATTTTCTGCTAAGTTTGGTTTGTATCATAACCTTGATTTTTGGATTATTTAGAAACTCTTTCAAATTTACGAATACAACAAAACGCGCCGATACATGGATGGTAAAACATTGTAAACGAAATGTAAAAAGATTGATTTTGATTCGTTTACAGTGTTCAGATAATATTACAGCAACAATATTCTTCCGAGGGAAGTGAATATGTCGGGGCTGAGATTTGAATACAGCTGATCTACATCCCACCAACTTTGCTACGCGAAACCCGCGGTACTTTTGGTTCTAACTTTTAATTTAACCCAAATAGATGCTAAACCTAATAAAAAAGTTGTATCCGAAACTTATCTACTTTATGAATGTACCGTATATTGCATTTCGATCAGTAACAGATACAAAACAGCACAAAAATAATGCGGGTAGGATATGCACGGGTCAGCACCCAGGAACAAACCTTAGATTCTCAAACGGATGCATTACGCCAGGCAGGTTGTGAGCGGATCTATGAAGATAAAATATCAGGTGTGAAAGCCAATAAACCCGAGTTTGAATTGATGATGGGATTCTTGCGTAAAGGAGATACCATCGTAATCTGGAAACTGGACCGGCTCGGGCGCTCGACGCGTGGACTGATAGAGCTGGTCGAAGACTTGGGCAACAAGGGCATTCACCTGGTATCGCTTAATGATCCTATTGATACTACTTCACCGGGCGGTCTTCTGGTGTTTCAGATATTTTGCGCGCTTGCTGAACACGAACGCAATGTTATTGTGCAACGGACAAGAGCCGGGCTGGAGTCTGCAAGGGCACGGGGACGAAAAGGAGGCCGCCCCAAAGGATTAGCTGTAAAATACCAGAAGATGGCACCTTCGGTGAAAAATCTATATGAATTAGGCCAGCAGTCAACGACTGAGATTATGAACTCGTTTCAGATCGGAAGCCGAAGGACATTTTATAAGGTACTGCGCCATGCAGGGGTAATCATCAAACCGATTGATCGCTCAGGGCGTAAGAATAATGAAAATTCCTTAGCGTAATTCTTTGTCCATATACTAAAAGAACCCCTAATGGAGATGTTTTCGGTCCTGCACTTAATGCTGCGATCCCTATCAATAACCCAGTCTTGAACCAAGGCTATCTCACCCATAATGATCAGAATTACCGTGCAACCATGGAAAACGTTCATGGCATCTATGTGCAGGATTTTATTCGTTTTTCAGATAAACTAAAAGGACTTGCAGGACTTCGCTATGATATTTTCAGCGGTACATACTACACTGATAAAGTAGATGACAAGCGCAATATCACTGGGCACGGTGCCGAATCGACTATCTCCAAATCCGCATTGACCTACAGGTTAGGCTTGGTTTACCAACCCATTGTGCCAATGTCAATTTATGGTTCGTTTTCGACTTATTTCAAACCCTCACGCAGAGTGGCCCCAAATGGTGAAACATTTGATCCTGAAACCGGTTATCAGGGAGAAGTAGGCAGCAGGTTAGAACTTTCTAAGAAATGGGCGGCAAACCTTGCATTCTATTATATGCGAAAGAATAACCAGCTTGAAGCACTTGCCGGCGGTATTTATAAGCGGATCGGATCGGCAGAATCCAAAGGCTTTGAGCTTGAAGTAAACGGAACCCTGATGCCAGGCTTGGAACTTAACGCAGGATATACTTTCTCGAACGCAAAAATTCTTCCTTTTTCGTCGGGCGAAACCAATGCAGCAGCAGGTAAAACGGTCGCATTCGCTCCTAAAAACCTCTTTAATGCCTGGATTAACTATGAAGTACAGAACGGTGCCATGAAGGGACTAAGCCTGAGCGCTGGTGCGAATTACATGGATGAAACTTTTACCAACAGTTCCAATAGTTACGTGCTGCCAGCCTATACAGTTTTCGATGCGGCGCTGGGTTACCGCGTAGGACGTATTGGCATGCGGCTAAATGTCAACAACCTGCTTAACGAACGGTATTTTGCCAACGCGATTTTCGCCAACCAGGTCTCGCCAGGCGCAACGAGGAGCTTTCTGGTTACGGTACGGTATAGCATTTAATGCATGAAAGCTACTGCAAAACTGTTTTTGGTGGTCCACCGTTACCTGGGTTTTGCCCTGAGCCTGCTTTTTGTAATCTGGTTTATTTCTGGTTTTGCGATGATGTATGTGCGCTATCCGACCATGCGCCAGCACGAGAAATTGCAGAACCTTTCACCGCTGGATCTGAGCAGCTGTTAACTGAATCTAAATAAGGCATTGGCAACAGCTGGTATAACAGATACAATGCGGTCAGTCCGGCTGGGTATGATGCTCAGCCGGCCGGTTTACCGGCTCACTACTACCTAGGGCGAGTATAAGGCCGTATTTGCCGATAATGGGGAGCTCTTTTCGGAAACTGATTCTGTGCTGGCTGTTGAGCTCGCCAGCAGCTTTGTCGCCCAGGGTAAGGTAGTTGAAACAGACGTACTTACCGAAATAGACCAGTGGATGGCGGCTGCGCGTTCGTAGGGTTACACAACGCCCGTGTACCGGATGCAGATGGATGATGGCCATGGAACATACATTTATGTTTCAAAACATATCGGAGAAGTCGTCCAGCGCGTGAACGCGTGACAGCGCTTTTTAGCCTGGCTCGGGCCCATACCGCATTGGATCTACCCGACTGTCCTACTTAGAAACCGGCCACTTTGGAACGATATAATCGTCTGGACTTCATCACTGGGCACAATCATGTGCATTGCAGGTATGGTCATGGGATTCGTCCGCTATAAGCGCAAGAATCAATCTTTGATTGAATTCAGCCCCTACAAAAAGCGCTGGTTTCGCTGGCATCATTATACAGGCTTTATCTTTGGCATTTTTGCTTTTACCTGGGTATTCAGTGGACTACTTTCAATGACCCCTTGGGATTGGGCTCCGTTTACACGTCTGGATATGGAAGAAACAGATAAGTGGACAGGTGGCATCATGAAGCCAGACCTATTTAGCTTATCGCCTGACGATGCAGTTAAGTGCCTAAATGGTGAGATCGCTGTTAAGGAAATCCATTTCATACAGCTAAATGGCAAACCCTACTTTCTTGCCTACCAGGATGAAGAGCAAACAAGAGTGATACCCGCGGGTTTAGATCCTGCGACGGCGTTTGAAAAATTTAGCTCTCGTCAATTTGAGGATATGGTACAAAACCTAAATCCTGGTGTAAATGTCGCAGAGAGCGTCATTTTGAATGTATATGATGATTACTATTACTCAAAACACCATGAAAAGCACCTGCCGGTATTGCGTATGAAAATGTCCACGCCGCAACAAACGTGGTACTACGTCGATTTGAAGACAGGCCAGGTGGTACTAAAGCATGAAAAACTTAGCCGGCTTGAACGCTGGTTGTATCATGGACTGCATAGTCTGGATTTCAAGTGGCTTGTTTACAAGCGTCCAATGTGGGACCTGATTGTCGGGCTACTGATGATTGGCGGAATGAGCGTGAGCTGTACTGGGTTAGTACTAACCTGGAAGTGGGTAACGCGAAAATCTAAGAAGAAAATAGAAAAACAGTTTAAAGGTGCGTGAGAAATTATAAGTGTTCGCTTTCGTTGGTTCGCGCATTCTAACGGCAATCTATCAGATAGATCCTTTTTAAGGCCTGTCATCCAATCCTATATTTTTTTGAGTTCCAAAATTGCCTTATAGATTTTGTCTATTGAGAATCTGCATCAATTATAACCGTGGTTAAAATGAACTGTTTACTCGATCCAAGTCTTCATAGTGGTTAGTTGGGTACGAGTTAGCGGTGTATGATGAAGTGCCGAAAAAGAACTTCACCGGCAGGCCCAGTTACAGAAACCAAAAGGGGCAGCACAGAAACTGCTGTTTGTAAAATTTGGTAGCTTCCTAGTTCAACCTAATTCTTCTTTATATATGTAATCTGAATTGGGCCTCCCGGAGCCTGAAGCCTTAACTCAGGATTTGGGCCTAGACATGTGTTTTTAATATTGCCCGAGATAGTATAATTCCAATTATTTTCATCCTTACTTATTTCCCAAGCAGTATCAACATCACAAGCACGTACGCTTATCAAACTTAATATTGAATCTGGAACAACAAAAGTACCGTCGCCAATGTATCTGGCTTCTCGGTTATCTAGAATATGGCTCGTTGAGCCGTCACAACCACAGTCCTCACTATTTCTTGAACATGCGAACGCAAAAATGGACAGCATAACGAAGTAGAATGGAATCTTTTGGATGAAACGCATATCGTTTATGGTTTAATACTCACAAGCGTGATCCAGAAAGTATGAAAATAGTTGGAAAGCATAGAACAAAAAACCTGGCATTTCCTGAATGACTCGTCGACATTTTAAAATGTGGTTATCCGAGTTCACCTTCTTGAATCAAGCACATCTTCCGGTTCGTCGATCCACTTTGATACCAAAACAGCGGGTGGTTACCTTCAATTATACGATCTTAACCTGCCAAATTATTCGGTGGTATAATCGTACTCTAACACCCTTCATTTTTTCTTCCCTTTTAGTTCTGAAAATGCCCGATTTTACCACTTTAAAATTACAGAATAGTGGTACACCAAACAAATTACTGTATGTTGCTGAGTGATACGTTAAACTGTACTATTTGGAATATGACCTGTCCTGAAATAAGTTGAACACAAGCAATTTATAGATAAATGTTTGTCTGATTTGGCGAGTGTATTCGTACTTTTGGGGAAGGGGAGCCTTTTATATGGAATTGTTTATACAACTTATCATACCAAACCCGGATGCTACAACAGTTCCGACTGTCAAGCCTGCCTTCCAGCAATCCTGGCCAACTAAGCCGCTGCTTAACAATATAAACGATCTTTGTACTTACAGATGACATCTAACAGCAATTGAAATGTTCGGGCGTGAAGCCCTGGTCGCCATCTTGCCTAAACGGACATACTTTCTCTGGCCTCATGGCTGAAAAACAACCATCTGGCCAGCAGATGGATAAGGCGTGCCAGGCGTGTGGCAAGCCCTGATCAGCCTGGGGATTTGTCCTTAAAAGTTAGAAGATTAAGTGGTACTGCTTGGAACCCAGAGAAGTTGAAAGGCAGATCTTTCAGCATCAGCTGATTAGATTTCGAACATTTACAGTAGATCCATAAAATCTTATATATAAGATCTATAGTATTATTCCTAATACATAAGATCTTCTACGATGAATTTGTTACATAATATTTATGTTATATTAGCAGTTGTAACACAGGCATATCGTTTGGCAACAGGTGTAGAATTAAAAGAAATGGCTCAACATAGGCTCGAAGAGTCTGAGTTGTTATACAACAATGGGTATCACGCGGGTTCATATTATATGGCTGGATACGCCATTGAATTCGGTCTGAAATCAATCATATGCAAGAAATTAGGGGTTGATATTTTCGAGAACGGTCGCGTTTCAGGAAGTATGATTAAGTCATTCCAGGTTCACGACATTAATGCTTTGATCTTATTATCTGGTTTACAACCAGAACTTGAAGCAAAAAAGGCTGGTGATCTGAATTTTTCCAAAGCTTGGAACGGAGTCTCCGCTTGGACTGAACAAAGGCGATATGATTATGGGTGTAACCCTGAGACTGCCGCCAAATTTTTAAAAAGAGTAAATGAATTTATGCAATGGATAGAAACACATTGGTAAGGACGTTAGCCGAACTTTTCGTCGATGATGAAAAAGTGAACGGCTTAGTTGTGGATGCCATTGGTCTTGCACCTGCATATAATGGTATGGTCAAAGATTCCTATGTTTTGGGCGTGAGCGCTCCAGGAATGGAAGGTAGAGATTGCTTTGAAAAAGCAGACACTATCATAGATCTACTTTTTGCCCATCTATCAGAAGATGTTCGCAGAATGATAGACAGAGTGCGTGTTTACGAAAGCGCGGACGAACTGAAAAGCTATGCGGATAATGACTTCAATAGCGATTATTGCGATGTCTGTGAACGTCCAGTAAACCTAAATGCTCAGGTATACGAAGTAACTGCTTAGAAATAACAATCAATGTTCCTATATAAGTGACCCTCGGAGGAAGGTCACTTTTTTTTGCCCTTACAATAGTCCAGATATGTTCAGAGTCTTTCCGACGTTCGGTGATGCATAGATGTTTTGCAGCTCAGGTAGGAAGGTGAGTGATGGCATTACCATACGAACGAACAAGTTCCGGGCAGACTGTATTACAGCACATGGAGACTGGAAAACTTCTCCCTGCACGGAAGGTTGATATGTGATCATTCATAAGCAAAGCTGTAATTATTACCGTCCTCAGTTTTGTTTTTCACACCTAAGATCTCCTGGAATTTGTCTTGGTGGTCATCGTTTTTCATAGTCAGCAGAGAGCATAGTGAATGCTTTATCATGTGCGTTGCCAATAAGACCAGTTCGAGCTTTTCGACAGATGATTTGGGCGCTATATTTGGAATCAGGCTGAAATGGTCATATTTGGAATAAATGCTATACAGGTTTTCGTACCACTGTATATTGGGCTTGCCTTCGAGTATCTTAAGGATGTTACTGATTTTCATTGCCTTAATAGCGTCCAGATCATCTGTGTTAAAGAAATCAGCTATATTCTTAAAATGACTTTTTACTTGATCCGGAACATCCTTTCCTAATGGGCGAATAAAGGATTCAGATGCTATCGCACTGATTAATGTCTGATCATTGCACCATGCCATGATGTAAAGACAATCCAGGACACAGCTTCGTAATAATACGCCGATTGACAGTTCCATATTAATAAATGGGTTTATGCCCATATCAGTTATAGACTTGATTGTAACGCAGTGACCTCCCAGGCGATAAACGAATGTCTGCACACCAATTTTATCAAGGATATCTGGGTCAATTTTGCTGTTTTTGTAGCTCGTCGGCGTCCGGAAGTTTTTACGGCAATTCAGCTCATAGAATTCAACTGTACCGGTAATCTTAATAAAATCCTCCCGTATCAGTTCGAATGACCTATTCAGGATAATCATATGTAGCTCTGAGAGCACAGTATTCCATTTCTCATTATCCGATACCGCTTCCCGGACTTTCGAAAAATCATAATCCTTAATGATGCAGATATAAGGTGGTGCATCAATCTTGAAAACAATCACATCTTGGTTCCCGAAGGAAAATACCTTACCGCCAACTTTTATTCTGGTTATCTGGCCCAGGTCTTGCTCAAGGCGATCAACAATAGCATCATCATTCATCATAAATATAGGAAAGCTTACAGCTCAAAATTAACAAATCCCGTCGAATGTAAATGACTTGAAACCTCGAAGGACTCTGGCCACAATAAGACAGCTACTAGAGGTTTTCGTTACAAATGGGCGAAAACATACGTTAGGTAACTAATTACTTAGTTTTGGCTTTCTCAATGGCCGTAGTCCGTTGTCCCCGAGCTCTGGGTTTGCGTTAAAGTTGTATTTGCCCAGTCGGTTAATATGCTCAAAAGGTGCAGGAGAGATAAACTCAAAGTCATTTTCGTCAATTACATATCCTTCCTGGTGTAATTGTTTGATAATTTCCTGCTGATACACTGTGTTCCAGACCAGGATAATATTGGTAA
>NZ_CAJRAU010000015.1 GCF_907165045.1 Dyadobacter linearis | reverse complement strand
AAAGATCTTGTTGGTGACTATTGGCCTGGTGTTCACCTCTTCCCATCCCGAACAGAGAAGTTAAGCCCAGAACCGCCGATGATACTTGGGTCAAACCTGGTAAAGTAGGTAGTCGCCACAATACCATTCAAAAGACCATCCCAAAAGGATGGTCTTTTTTGCGTTTGAAGCATGGTATCAACTCCCCAAAGGTTGCTGGGATCGCACAGACAGCCTATAATGTCTGCGTCAACATCTGCAAAAAGAAGATTTGCACTTTCTAACGCAAAGTAAACTAACAGTCGGATTAGCATAAATTTTTTATTTCACTTTTTACATCATATCTGTTTTTACTTATATTTGTCACCAGAAGACCAAATCAATAAATTAATGAGCGCATTCAATACTATATGGTGGTGGCGAGCACATCTTAACAAGATGGACGAGTAGGCTATTGTATAGTATAAAAAATATACTTCCAAACGGCTCGCTGTTCATCTCAGCGAGCCGTTTTTTTTATGCATTTATAAAATCATACTGATGAAAACCCTTGATAAAAGTTTTGCTATAACTACCCGATTTAAAAAGCTATTGGCTGACACGCTCACACCTGTGTCTATTTACCTAAAACTTCGAGATCGATTTGTAAACACGATATTGCTCGAGAGCTCAGATTATCATGGAAACGAGAATTCCTTCACCTACATATGCTGTGATCCAGTAGCATCCTTTAAATTAAATGCAGGCTCTGTCACTGAACAATTTCCGGACGGTACAAATAGCAGCTATGCTCTTGAAAATCAAAAAGACGCGGTTCAGGCGCTTTATGGTTTTGCTCAAAGCTTTAAAGCTGAAAAGACAACATTTCCTTTTATCACGAATGGTCTTTTCGGCCATATGACCTATGATGCGGTCACTTATTTTGAAGATATTTCCATACAGCCAGCTAGCCCGGAAACAGAAATTGATCAGATCTTTTATCAAGTATACAGATACGTTATAGCAATCAATCATTTTAAGAACGAACTGTACATATTTGAACATCAGTATGTTGGCGAAAGTGACGGCGCAGGAATTGAACAAATTGAAATTCTAATAAAGAACCGGAACTTTCCTAAATATGGATTTAATACCATATCTGATGAAACGTCGAATGTAACTGACGACGATATGCGGGCAGTGATACAAAAAGGGATTGATCACTGTCTCCGGGGTGACGTATTCCAGATAGTACCTTCAAGAAGATTCTGCCATAGCTTTCAAGGCGATGAATTCAATGTGTACAGAGCACTCAGGTCTATAAATCCATCTCCGTATTTGTTCTACTTTGATTATGGCAGCTATAAAATCTTTGGCTCGTCTCCTGAAAAGCAAATTTTTATCAAAAAAGGACAGGCCGAAATTCATCCTATTGCCGGGACTTTCAAACGAACCGGAGACGACTTAGCGGATGCAGAAGCTGCTCAGCAATTACTAAATGACCCGAAAGAGACCGCAGAACATGTAATGCTGGTCGACCTGGCCCGAAACGATTTGAGCAGGAGCTGCGACGATGTGAAGGTTACGAATTACAAGGAGGTGCAGTATTACTCCCATGTAATTCACCTCGTTTCTAAAGTGGTTGGCAAAATGAAAAAGGATGTCAATCCGCTGCAATTGGTAGCTGATACTTTCCCTGCAGGTACTTTATCGGGAGCGCCCAAACACAATGCGATGAAGCTGATCGACCAGATGGAGACCAGTAACAGAAGCATTTACGGAGGGGCTATTGGTTTCATGGATTTTAACGGTGACTTCAATCACGCGATCGCTATCAGAACCTTCCTGAGCAAGGATAATAACTTGTTTTTTAGAGCAGGGATGGGCGTGGTCGCAAAATCCGACGTCGAAAGTGAACTTCAGGAAATTAATAATAAGCTCGCTGCGCTGCGTCAGGCTATTAAGGTAGCAGGGGAAATATAACTGTAAAAAAATCTTGAAATAAAGATCCCATGAAAATTCTAGTCCTCGATAATTACGATTCCTTCACATATAACCTCGTTTACATTCTGCGCGAGTTGAACGATCACGTCGATATTTTTCGAAATGATAAGATTGGGCTCGATGAAGTGCAGGAGTACGATAAGATCTTGCTTTCTCCCGGTCCGGGTATCCCGTCAGAGGCGGGTATCATGCATGAAGTAATACGGCAATACGGCCCAAGCAAAAGTATTCTCGGAATCTGCCTTGGCCACCAGGGAATAGGCGAAGTGTACGGAGCTACATTGCAGAATATGACTGACGTTTTGCACGGAATCAGCGATACTGCGATTGTAACCGATCCTGAAGAACGTATTTTCAAAGGACTTCCAAATGAATTTAAGGTAGGCAGATATCATTCCTGGACAGTTATTCCCGAATCCTTTACCGATGACCTGACAATTACAGCATTGGACGAGCAGGGTAGGGTAATGGGACTTTCTCACAAAAAATTCGATGTAAAAGGACTCCAATTCCATCCTGAGTCAGTATTGACCGAACACGGTAAAACAATGCTGGAAAACTGGCTAAAAATCTAATTGAGAACTAACCCAAAGCATTGACCCATTGAAATAGTTTACGCATGAAAAATATTCTGAGTCACCTTTTTGAATATAAAATCCTAAGTAAGGACCAAGCCAAAGATGTTCTGATCGGGATCAGCACAGGAAAATATTCTAACTCCGAGATAGCCTCTTTTCTAACAATCTACGCGATGCGGAGCATTACCGTCGAGGAATTGGAAGGGTTCAGGGATGCAATGCTGGAACTTTGCCTCTCTATAGACCTTTCGGCTTATGATCCTATCGATGTGTGCGGGACGGGCGGCGATGGAAAAGATACCTTCAATATCTCTACTTTGTCATGCTTCGTTGTGGCAGGCACCGGTCAGAAAGTCGCCAAACACGGTAATCACGGCGTTTCTTCACTTTGTGGCTCGTCTACTGTGCTGGAATATCTCGGAGCACGTTTCAGCAATGAAAAAGATGTTTTGGAAAAGAAGATTGAAGAGGCTGGTGTCTGCTTCCTGCATGCGCCACTTTTTCATCCTGCTATGAAAAATGTAGCGCCTGTCCGCCGTGAACTTGGTGTCAAAACTTTCTTCAATATGCTGGGCCCAATGGTGAATCCGGTATCTCCCAAAAAACAGCTTGTAGGGGTATTCAGTCTTGAATTAGCGCGTCTTTTTGCTTATCTTTACCAACAGACGGATAAGAAATTTTTAGTTCTTCACGCGTTAGACGGTTACGACGAAGTGTCATTAACAGGCCCTTTTAAAATCATTACAGCTCACTCCGAGCAAATACTTTCTCCCTCAGATTTAGGGCTTCAAACGCTACGCGCACAGGATCTGGCCGGCGGTCAGACAGTGAAAGATTCCGCTGATATTTTCATGAATGTTTTAAATGATACTGCAACTTCTTCACAAAAGCAGGCTGTACTGGCGAATGCTGCATTGGCACTGCATTGTGCTAATCCCGAATTGCCATTACTGGATGCGGTAGAAGCTGCCCGTGAATCTTTGGAGAGTAAAAAGGCGTTATATAGTTTCAAAAAACTGATTGAAGCATAGCAGGCAGCTTTACTAGACCTATGTTTTTAATTATCAGACCCTTAAATGAATATATTAGAAAAAATCATAGCTAGAAAAAGAACTGAGATCCTCGAATCCAAGAAGGAGAAATCTTTTGCAGATCTTGAAAAGGGGATTTATTTCTCTAAATCAACGATCTCTCTGGCCAAAGCTTTAAAAGCTGCTACAACTCCCCAGATCATTTCAGAATTCAAGCGGAAGTCGCCGTCGAAAGGCATTATTAATGACCAGGTGAGGCCGGAATTTGTGACGAAAGATTATGTGGCAGCAGGAGCAGTTGGTTTGTCTGTACTGACAGATCAGGATTTTTTTGGCGGGTCATTTGATGATTTTTTGCAAGCGCGTGAAGCTAATCCCGGCATTCCGATGCTGAGAAAGGACTTTATAGTGGACGAATACCAGCTTTTTGAAGCCAAATCAATAGGAGCGGATGTTATTTTGTTGATCGCGGCTTGTTTAACTCCTTCCGAGGTAGCAGATCTGAGTCGGAAAGCGCACGAACTAGGGCTTGACGTTTTGCTGGAAGTTCATAACCAGCAGGAACTGGAAGAAACTATTGGCGACCACATTGATATTGTGGGCGTTAATAACCGAAATCTGAAAACTTTTGAAACTTCAATCGAAACTTCTATTGCATTAAGCGAACAGATTCCTGATTCGTTTGTTAAAATATCAGAAAGTGGTTTGAAAGACGCTGATACAATTGTCAGACTATTTCAACATGGTTACAAAGGCTTTTTGATTGGTGAAACTTTTATGAAGACTGTAAATCCTGGAACCGCACTTGCAGATTTGCAGAAAAACTTAGCTCAACATAGCAATTTAAATTCCCTGATTCTATGAAAATTAAAGTTTGCGGATTACGCCAGCAAAGCAATATTGAAGAAGTGGTTGCTCTAAAACCCAACTTTATAGGATTTATATTTTACGAAAAATCCGCTCGCTTTGCAGGAGAAGAATTAAGTGAGGAGTATGTTAAAACTATTCCGCAAAACATAAAAAAGGTAGGCGTATTTGTAAATGCAAGCCCTGGCCACATTTTGAATATGGTCAAAAAATATGACTTGCAATATGCGCAGCTTCACGGAAATGAAATGCCCGATATCTGTCGCAGCATTCGCCAAAAGGGTGTCAGCGTGATTAAAGCATTTTCGATCAACGAGCAGTTTAACTTCGCAATGCTCAATAATTACAAATCTTTCTGCGATCTTTTCCTCTTTGACAGTGCCGGAGCTAATCCGGGCGGAAACGGGACTTCGTTTGACTGGAACCTGTTAAAGAAATACGATAATGAAAAACCATTTTTCCTCAGCGGGGGAATAGGGTTGGACAATATCGACGATATCATTGAATTGTCAAAAACATTACCTGTTTACGGAATCGACGTCAACAGCAAATTTGAAACTGAGCCAGGGGTAAAGGATATTTCAAAACTGGAAGAGTTATTTAATCTGATCCGGATCAAAGAAAAAGAGGAGGCGGAAGCTTAATAATCTTATGGAAGAAACATTAGAAAAGAAGACCTATCAGGTAGATCCCAGCGGATATTACGGAAGTTTTGGAGGCGCATTCATTCCTGAAATGCTGTATCCAAACGTAGAAGAGTTGCGGGAAAACTATTTGCAGATTATCAACGACCCTTCTTTTCAAAAGTCCTATAACGACTTGCTTCGCGATTATGTAGGCCGGCCCACACCACTTTACCGTGCGAACCGGCTTTCAGATAAATACAATACCAATATCTTCCTGAAAAGGGAAGACCTGTGCCACACTGGCGCACATAAGGTCAATAATACGATCGGCCAGATATTAATGGCGCAGCGATTGGGCAAAAAACGCATTGTAGCCGAAACCGGAGCTGGCCAGCACGGTGTGGCAACTGCGACTGTATGCGCATTAATGAACCTCGAATGTGTCGTATACATGGGCGAGCTGGATATTGAGCGCCAGGCCCCGAATGTAGCCCGCATGAAAATGCTAGGTGCCGAGGTAAGGCCGGCAACCTGCGGGTCCAGAACGCTGAAAGACGCTACCAACGAAGCAATGCGACACTGGATAAATAATCCGGTAGATACGCACTACATTATTGGCTCTGTGGTAGGTCCGCACCCGTATCCTGATATGGTTGCCCGTTTTCAATCCATTATTTCCGAAGAGATAAAATGGCAGCTCAAAGCACATACCGGCAAAGAAAACCCGGACTATGTACTTGCCTGTGTTGGCGGCGGAAGTAATGCTGCCGGCGCATTCTATCACTATCTCGCGGACGAAGATGTGAAACTGGTGGCTGTGGAAGCTGCCGGAATGGGAATTTCTTCCGGACATTCTGCTGCGACAACTGCATTGGGCAAACCTGGCGTGCTGCACGGAAGCCGCACTATCTTAATGCAAACCGATGACGGACAGGTAGTTGAGCCTTTCTCCATTTCAGCAGGACTGGATTACCCGGGAATCGGACCGCAGCATGCGTATCTTTTTGATAGTGGCAGAGGGATATTCCTATCGGCGACTGATGAAGAAGCTGTTCAGGCTGCATTTGAATTAACGCGGCTCGAAGGTATTATTCCTGCACTTGAATCTTCGCATGCATTAGCTGTTTTGGGCAGATTAGGTGCTGCGCAAAGTGAAACTGTGGTAGTGAACCTGTCGGGTAGGGGAGATAAGGATATGGCCACTTACATGAAATACATCGATTGATTTTCCACTTATTTTTGAATATATATGGCGACTTTAACACTGCCCGAAGTTTTTGATCTGAGATTGAAAATCAAGGAGCTGGAAGGTAAGATTAACTCCGGAGAGCTTTCTCTTTTTGAAAGATGCGATCTGGAAGATGAGGTTCTCGAACTAAAAGAAAAACTAGGAGAATTTGACCGGCTTAAATTCAGCGATGAAGGCGAATGCCTCAACTGCTCAGCTTAGAAACTATCTGCATTTTATCTAAACTCCATACAATGAATCTAAAATCCCTGTTTTTCGCCTGTCTGTTCCTTCTTGGATCAACAGTTTTTGTTTCAGCCCAAACCACTGCTTCTAAAAAAATGCTACGTCACGTTGTACTATTCAAATTCAAAGATTCGGCAACTCCTGCTCAGGTGAAAGAAGTGGAAGAAGCATTCAAAGCACTTCCATCTAAAATCAAAGAAATAAAAGGACTGGAATGGGGTACTAATAATAGCCCGGAAGGTCTGTCACAAGGTTTTACGCACGTATTCTTTGTAACATTTGACAGTGAAGCCGGCCGCGAAGTATACCTGCCTCACCCTGATCACAAAGCATTCGGAAAGGTATTGGGACCTCATCTTGACAAAGTATTGGTTGTTGACTACTGGACTAAAGAATGAACCGGATAACAGAACTTTTTCAGCAAAAACAGCCGGGAGACGGCGGGTTGCTGAATGTTTACTTTACTGCTGGATTCCCGGAGCTGAATGATACCACCCGCGTTTTGCAGGCTTTGCAGGACGGCGGTGTCGATCTGGTAGAAATCGGTATGCCCTATTCTGACCCAGTTGCAGATGGTGAGACGATCCAGAAAAGTAATGACCGGGCGCTGGAAAACGGAATGTCGGTAAAGATCCTATTCGAGCAGTTGCATAATATGCGTGAAAAAGTGTTCGTTCCGGTGCTATTGATGGGTTATGTAAATCCCGTTTTGCAGTACGGAGTCGAGAATTTTTGCCGCAAATGTGCAGAGGTAGGTGTCGACGGATTGATCCTGCCTGATATGCCGATGGATGTTTATCTGAATGAATACAAATCCATATTCGATCGATACGGAATCCTTAATATTTTCCTGATCACGCCTCAAACGTCAGAAAAGCGTATCAGGCAGATTGACGAAATCAGTGAAGGGTTCATCTATACTGTTTCCTCAGCGAGTGTTACGGGCTCAAAAACGGGCGTTAGCGCGGATATGGAATCATATTTCGCCAGGCTTAATGCAATGAACCTGAAAAATCCCCGACTGATCGGTTTTGGGATTAAGGATAATGCCACCTTCACGCAGGCTTCGCAGCAAGCAGCCGGGGCGATTATCGGTAGTGCATTCATCCGTCTTTTGCAGGAAACTTCCGATCTGGAACAGGACGTGAAATCATTTGTAAGATCTGTAAAGAACTATCCGGAAACCGTTGAAATATAAATACTGCCGAAAAGGCGCTCTTCAGGCACTGATTTTGTACAAACAACTCGCGTAGGGTTGTTTGTTTTTTTATAAAACCACGTGAACATGAAAGTACGATTCCTTTTGATTGCAATGCTGTTGTGCAGCGTCAGTTCCGCATTCGCGCAGCTCAAACTAGACGTTGAGGGTGGCCTGGTTTTTGGCACTAATTATAACAAAGTAAGGATACCGAATATCGGCGGCACGACGGTGAATCTGGCTGAGGACCTGACTATCGACCCAAAGTTATTTTACCGGATCAGGGCGGGGTATTTGTTTGGAAAAAGACACAATGTATCGCTGCTATATGCGCCGCTTTCAGTGACTTATAACGGTTCTTTTAAGCAGGATGTTAACTTTAATAACATCAATTTTGTCGCTGGCCAGCCGGTGAAAGTCAACTACAAATTTAATTCCTACCGGCTAACATATCGCTACGATATTGTATCACGCGCACGCTGGCTGGTTGGGTTAGGTTTAACCGCCAAGATCCGGGATGCAGATGTGCGGTTCAGAAACGAATCACAGGATACGCATTTTGACAATCTCGGATTTGTCCCGCTTGTCAATTTCTACGCTGCATACAAGCCTTCCTACCATTGGTCCATTATCCTGGAAGGCGACGCGCTGGCCTCTAAATATGGACGTGCGGAAGACATCTTTGCGGGTGTAGCTTATCAGATCAACAACAAGGTTGGCATTAAGCTGGGTTACCGCGTAGTGGAAGGCGGTGCTGACGTGGACGATGTTTACAACTTCAACTGGATCAATTACGCTTCCGCCGGGCTGCTTTTTTCTCTGTAATTTCCTGAAAATTCACTATATTTCTTCGTTTAAAGCATATGCGGGTGATCGGTAATTTTTAGTTCTCGCATACGTTATACAGTCCACAGTTATAACGAAATAAATATGGCCCCTTTCACCCCGGCAATGGAAGGCTTGTTGCTGCGAATTCAGGAATACCGTCAGAAATATTATCAGAATCAGTTACTAAAAGGCATTATCTTCTCGGTAGGCCTGCTGCTGACTGTTTTTCTGTTTTTCAATACCATCGAATATTTCGGTCGTTTCAGCTCGCTGGTGAGGGGAATGCTCTTTTTCGGGTTCCTCGCGGTTTTGGCTTTCTCGATTTTTCAGTGGGTTATTCAGCCTGTTATTCATTTATCCGGAATCAGAAAGCCTATTTCTGATGAAGACGCTGCATTACAAATAGGCCAATACTTCCCGGAAGTGGGAGATAAGCTGGTCAATACCTTGCAGTTAAGGGGTTTATCAGGCATGCAATCCGACCTTATTGAGGCTAGTATACGCCAAAAGTCAAACCAGCTCCTTATAGTCCGGTTTTCGGACGCAATACGGTTTAATGAAAATAGAAAACGCATTAAATACGCGATTTATCCTCTGGCTGCTATTGCCGCGATCCTGCTATTTAATCCCGCATTCTTCTCGTCAAGTTCAGACCGCATTATTAATTTTCAGAAGAATTATACTTACGCCCCATTCTCATTTATTCTTCAAAACAAAAATCTGAAAGCCTTTCGTAATGAGGATTTTACATTAAAACTAAAACTCGAAGGAGAGGCGCTTCCTGCTGCTGTTTACCTGGTTCAAAACGGTTCCAGATTTAAGCTGAATTCGGAAGGTAACCGCACGTTTTCCTATACTTTCAAAAATCTTCAGCGCGACGTAGCTTTCTCTTTCGACGCGGCTGGCTTCGCATCTGATGAATACCGCATTCATGTCAACGAGCGGCCTTCATTGCTTTCTTTTGACGTAAATCTGCATTATCCTGCCTACCTCAACAAACCTTCGGAGGGGCTGAATAACGTAGGAAATCTCTCAGTGCCGGAGGGAACCACCATTGAATGGGATTTCAATACTTCCGCGACTAAATCACTTGCTATCAGGTTCGAAAACGATTCGAGTTTGTATCGCGCTAAAGAAAGTGATGGGGAACATTTTCAAGTTCGTAAGTCGGTGAGGAAATCGGCTCAATATCAGGTTTCTCTTAAAAATGATCAGACGGAGAATGCGGATAAGATCGGGTATTTCATCAATGTGATTCCTGATAAACATCCTGTTATGAACCTTGAAAATTTTCAGGATACAACACTTTACAATTACCTGGTACTCGGCGGCTCTATCAGTGACGATTACGGGTTTTCTCAGCTCAAAATGTTCTATTCGGTAAAAAGAGAAGGAGCAAAAGAGCCTTCGCAGCCAAAAGGTATTCCAATTCCGTTTAACAAAACAGTCAATACGCAAAGCTTCTTTTTTCAATGGTATGTAGACAGCCTGCAACTGGCACCGGGCGATAAGATCGAATACTATGCGCAGGTTTGGGATAATGACGGAATTAATGGAGCGAAAAGTACCCGGTCAAGATCAATACAGTTTACAGTACCTTCCAAAGACCAGCTCGAAGCCGATATTAAAAAATCGGAACAGGAAACAGAAAACCAAATGCAATCTGCCTTGAAGAAAGCGCAGAGTTTGCAAAAGGATATAGAAAATCTGGACAACCGTTTAAAAAGCAACAAAGAGCTCGATTTCAAAGAACAGAAACAAATTGAGGAAGTTTTGCGGAAACGCGAGGAGCTGATGATGGAACTGGAAGCCTTGCAGGAAAAGCACCAGAATTCGAACGAAAAATCAAAGCAATTCAACCAGCAGAGCCCGGAACTTCAGGCGAAGATCGAGCAGCTGCAAAAGTTGATGAACGAACTCAAAGATGAGAATACTGAAAAGCTTTATCAGGAACTGAAAAAATTGCTCGAACAGAAACAAAGCGAGCGAATGTCGAGCATGATGGAAAAGCTGCGCAACAAGGAACATAACCTTGAAAAGGAGCTGGAAAGAACCATGAAGCTTTTCAAGCAAATGCAAATGGAGCAGAAAATGGAGAATCTGGTTGAAAAACTGGACGACCTTGCTGAAAAGGAAAATGCATTGGCTGAAAAAACCGAACAGACTGACAAGACGAAAAATAACGAAGAGAAAAAAGGCAAAAATGAAGAGCTGAAAAAGGAGCAGGAGAAAATTCAGGAAGATTTCAAAAAAGCGCAGGAGAATACCAAAGAAATCGAGAAAATGGGTGAGGAACTGGAAAAGCCTGTCGACACCCAGGAAGAAGAGCAAAAAAGCGCCGCTGAGCAGATGGAGCAGAGTAAGGAGCAGTTGGACAAGCAACAGAATCCAAAAGCTGCTCAGTCGCAGAAAAAGGCCGCGGAAGCGATGAAGAAAATGTCGAAGTCGATGGCTGAGTCAATGGAAGCGGCGGAGATGGAACAAATGCAGGAAAACCTGGACGCGCTCCGGGATATTCTTGAAAACCTGATCACACTTTCTTTCGACCAGGAGGCGCTGATGAAGGATTTCAAAGGAGTAAGCTTGCAGGATCCTCGATTTGTAAAGCTTGGCCAGCAGCAACTGAAACTGAAAGATGATGCGAAAATTGTCGAGGACAGTTTGTATGCACTTGCCAATCGCGCCGAACAGATCCAGTCTTTCATCACACGCGAACTGAACGATATGAAATCGTACATGGACGAAAGCGTGAAGAGCATTAAGGACAGGCAAATTAATACCGCCACTTCGAAGCAGCAATCTGCGATGACTTCCATGAACAACCTGGCGCTGATGCTGAGTGATGTATTCAACCAAATGCAGCAGCAAATGGCGATGGCAATGCCGGGAGCAGGAAAAGGCAAAAAAGGGAAGCAGAAAGGCGAAAGTCCCGGAATGGGCGAAATGCAGGAAAAGCTGAATGGGCAGATCAAGCAACTCGGAAAAGGGGAGGGGCAGGAAGGACAAGGCAACAATTCGGAGAAGCTTGCGAGAATGGCGGCCGAGCAGGCTGCGATCCGCAAAATGATACAAGACCTAATGGAATCTCAAAAAGGCACCGAGGTAGGCAAACAAATGGGCAAGGAGTTGCAGGAGATATCTGACAAGATGGACGAGACTGAAACGGATCTCGTGAATAAGAGGATCACGCCGGAGCTAATTAAACGCAACCAGGAAATTACGATCCGGCTACTGGAATCGGAGAAGGCAATGAAGGAGCAGGACGAGGATGAGCAGCGAAAAGCGCAAAGTGCCAAAGAGCTTCCGCGCCAACCGCCAGCTGCATTTGAAAAATACATTCGTGAAAAAGAAAAGCAGACCGAACTGCTGAGAACAATCCCGCCGACATTTTCGCCATTTTACAAACGCGAGGTAGATTCCTATTTCCGCAAATACCAGGCAAAGAACTGATCGTACTTCCATTCTGTTGAACTGGCAGGACAGGTTTTAACACGTTTTAACAAGCCGTTGTTCTGAACCGGCTCCTGCCAGTTCTTTTGTTAGGAATATCCTTGCTATTTTTGTAAAATATTTACCATCAAATCTTTAAGCAAAACAGGCTTTGACACTTAATTGCTCGCAGCCTGATTTGCCCTAATCGCATGCTGAATTTCTTCTCTGAAGACGTCGATTTTGACTTGCCTCGTCCTCAAAAAACCAAGAAATGGTTAAAAACTACCTCTGAATCAGAAGGTTATGAAATAAACGAGCTGAATTACATCTTTTGCTCGGACGAATACCTGCTGGAAATCAACAAACAATATCTTGATCACGACTATTTTACGGACATTATAACGTTTGACAATAGTGAGGAAGACAACAAATTGGAGGGAGATATTTATGTGAGTATAGACCGGGTGAAAGAGAACGCAGCTACGTTTCAGGTCGATTTTGAGACCGAGCTGAGGCGCGTTCTGGTTCATGGACTACTGCATTTGACGGGCTACGGCGACGCGGATGAAGAGCAGAAAAGCCTGATGCGGGCGAAGGAAAACCAATACCTTACGCTCTTTTAATTAAAATTCCACGTGGAACACTTTAACTAAAGTGGTTTAACAAGAATACAAATATGTTTCAAGAATATGATGTGATTGTAGTAGGAGCAGGCCACGCGGGTTGTGAAGCCGCCGCTGCCGCTGCGACTATGGGATCGAAGGTGCTACTGATCACAATGAACATGCATACCATCGCACAGATGTCATGCAACCCAGCAATGGGCGGAGTGGCAAAAGGGCAGATCGTGCGGGAGATTGACGCGCTTGGCGGACAGTCGGGAATTGTGAGTGACAAGACTATGATCCAGTTCCGGATGTTGAACTTGTCAAAAGGTCCCGCCATGTGGAGCCCACGTTGCCAAAGCGACCGTGCCATGTTTGCCACGGAGTGGCGCAATATTTTGGAGAATAATCCAAACGTCGATTTCTGGCAGGATACCGCCAAGGAGCTGCTAGTTGAGGACGGTCAGGTGAAAGGTGTGAAAACCAGTCTGGGTATTGAAATCAAATCCAAATCAGTAGTGCTCACGAATGGAACTTTCCTGAATGGACTGATCCATATTGGCGAGAAAAACTTTGGTGGCGGTAGAACAGGGGAGAAGGCGGCGACGGGGTTAACCGAACAATTGGTTCAGCTGGGCTTCCAGGCTGGCCGGATGAAAACAGGAACGCCACCAAGAGTAGACGGCCGCTCACTGGACTATTCCAAAATGGAAGAACAGCCAGGCGACGAAAAGCCAGCCAAATTTTCATATACCGACACCAAGCCACTCGCTAAACAAAGGAGCTGCTGGATTACCTATACAAACCAGGAAGTTCATGACGTACTGAAAACAGGATTTGAAAAATCTCCGATGTTTTCAGGACGTATTAAAGGACTTGGACCTAGGTATTGTCCTTCGGTGGAGGATAAAATCAACCGATTTGCAGACAAAGATCGGCACCAGATTTTCGTAGAGCCGGAAGGATGGGATACCGTGGAGGTATACGTGAATGGTTTCTCGACTTCGTTGCCGGAAGACGTACAATATGCTGCATTGCGGAAGATACCCGGATTTGAGAATGCAAAAATGTTCCGTCCCGGATATGCGATCGAATACGATTATTTCCCGCCGACGCAATTAAAGTCTACGCTTGAAACGCACCTTATCAAAAACCTATTTTTTGCAGGACAAATCAACGGGACTACAGGCTACGAAGAAGCGGCTTGCCAGGGTTTGATGGCGGGTATTAATGCGCACCGGAATGTAAACGATTTGTCTCCTTTCGTTCTGAAAAGATCGGAAGCTTACATTGGCGTATTGATCGATGATTTGATCAATAAGGGTACAGAAGAACCATATCGCATGTTTACGTCCCGGGCCGAATACCGGACTTTGCTGCGCCAGGATAATGCGGATATCAGGCTTACTGCAAAAGGTTATGAAATTGGCCTGGCCAGTGAGGATCGCCTGGATGCTGTTAAAAAGAAACAAAACGAGGTGGAGCATATTATATCCATTTTCGCAACGACCAAAGTAAGCCCGGAAGAAATTAACGGCGCATTGGAGCAGATGGAAACTGCACTGCTGAGAGAGAAAACGACGCTATCCCAATTACTGAAACGGCCCCAAATATCAGTTCAAAAATTGGCCGAGCACAGTAGTATTGTAGCAGGACTGATCGCAGCATTTGAAGAAGAATCAGTTCAGCAAGCGGAGATCAATCTGAAATATGACAGCTATATTGAAAAAGAAATGCTGCTTGTAGACAAGATGAACAGGCTTGAAAACCTGAATATAATTGACAATTTCAATTACGATATTGTTACTTCTCTCTCTTACGAAGGCCGTGAAAAACTAAAAAGGACGCGCCCTTCAACGATTGGCCAGGCTTCGCGAATCAGCGGCGTGAGTCCGTCGGATATTTCTGTTTTAATGCTTTATATAGGACGCTAATTGGAAACACTAGACAAATGCCCGGTGTGTGGTAAATCGCATTTTCGCGAGTTTATAGTTGCAGAAGACTACACAGTTTCACATCAACAATTCCAGATCCAGCAATGCGATTCGTGTCAGTTTCTGTTCACGAATCCCCGGCCGGCGGAAAGTGAAATTGGTCCGTTTTATGAATCGCAGGAATACATTTCCCACCACGACGATGCGAAGGATCTAATGAGCCGGGTTTATAATTCAGTTCGGGATTACACTATTCAACAGAAGATAAAACTGATTAACAAGTACACTACTCAAAAAGGAACATTGCTGGATATCGGATGCGGGACCGGCAGTTTTGCGAGTGCTATTCAATCAAATGGATGGAAAGTGAATGGTACTGAGCCGGATTCCGGCGCACGTGCTGTGGCGCAGAAAAGGATAGGGGATAGGGTGTTTGACAGTATTTCTGCTCCCGAACTCACCAGCCAGCAATTTGACGCGATCACGATGTGGCACGTTCTGGAACACGTACATCAGTTGAATGAAACAATCGACTGGCTGAATGCACATTTGAAGCCAAACGGTACGCTTGTAATCGCGGTACCTAATCCGGAGTCGTACGATGCTGCTGCTTATGGAAAGTTTTGGGCTGCTTACGATGTGCCGCGCCACTTGTATCATTTTACCAAAAACAGCATGAAATTACTGCTCGCTAATCACGGATTTGAAGTACAGAAAACCCTTCCTATGTGGTTCGATTCGTTTTATGTGAGTATGCTCAGCACAAAGTACCGGCATAAGAAGATTGATGTTGTAAACAGCGCGACAACCGGGCTGATGTCAAACTGGAAGGGAAGGGTTTCAGTCGGGCAGGAAATCAATACTTCCAGCATTATCTATATTATTAAAAAGAAATAGCTTCCAATTACTCCGAAAAGCCCCTGTACGAAATAGTACCGGGGCTTTTTAATACTGATAAATTATGATCCGTACCATTCTGTTTGCATTGCTACTACTATTCCTGTTCGATCGCTGCGCTCAGCAAGTTTCGCCCACCGGCGGAAAAAAAGATTCAATCCCACCTAACCTTGTGGAGAGCAACCCACTCAACAAGACGCTCAATTTTAAGGGCAAAAAGGTAGAGTTGTTCTTTGACGAATATGTGGTCGTAGATAATATCAATCAGAAACTGGTGATCACGCCCGAAGCCGACAACCCTTATTCATACAAACAGAACGGGATGTCCGTACTGCTCTCATTTAAGAATGAGTTCAAGGACAGCACTACATTCACACTTAATTTCGGGGATGCGATCAGGGATTTTGCCGAAAAAAATCCTGCTAAGAATCTAAAAATTGTGTTCAGCACAGGCTCTTCACTTGATTCCGGGAGGGTGTATGGAACACTGAAAGATATGCAGACAGGCCGGCCGCTATTTGATGCATTAGTAGGGCTGTACAACATCAGCGACACACTCGATATCACAAAGCAGAAACCCTATTACTTTTCCCGAACCGACAGCTCTGGTGTTTTTTCAATCGAAAATATACAAACCCGTGCCTACAAACTCATTGCGATCGACGATAAGAACCGAAATATGCTATTCAATGCGAAGGATGAAAGAATGGGTTTTCTGGAAGAAAGTGTAACCGCAGGTGTAGACTCTGTTTCTTACAATATCTCGATGTTTCTATCAGATAATACCCCAATTAAAATCCAGCGGACAATACCCAAAGTGAACAACTATTCGGTGGTATTTAATAAGCCGGTGGAGCGGGTGAATGTTACTTTCATGAATAAGGACACGCTGCCGTATCTGCTAGAAGCGGGCGGCTCGCTCAAATTTTTTAACGTAGAACCGCATCCTGACTCTACTTTGGTTAAGTTAACCGCCATAGATTCATTGGGAACATCAGCTGATTTTGAACAAAAAATTGCTTTTCAGCAGCAGCGGGGAAAAGACCGGCAGCGCGATGCATTCTCGCTGACAACGCTGCCCGAACCGAATAGACCGCTCGAAAATACATTTACCTACAAGCTCATTTTGAATAAGCCAGTGAGGTCTCTGGATGACAAAAACATCACATTGATCACGGACAGCTTGTCGCACGAGCCGCTCAGTTCATTTCAATGGAGCTGGAATGCGAATCATAATATCGCTACAATTACGGCCAAATCCTTCGCGAAGGATTCAATCAAATGGGACATTCCGAAAGGAACAATCGTGAGTGTTGAAGGTGACACTTTACCTAAAACCTTCCTCAAACATCCTGTTTTAAATGAAGAAGATTATGGAATTATCAAGGGTAGGGTAGTGAATCCGGATACCGCGAGTAACTACATTGTCGAGCTGGTTGATGAGCAATACAAAATGGTTAAGGTGAAGGAAGGTACAACCTACACATTCAGCCAGGTTCCTCAGGGAAAATACTTTTTAAGAGTAACTGTGGATAGAAACCGGAACCATCGGTGGGATACCGGAGATATGAGCAAGAATCGCCAGCCTGAACCGATTTTATATCTAAAAGACAAAATCATTTTGAAGGCAAACTTCGAACTGAATGATATCAATATCACCATAAATGAAAAATCTAAATAGTTATCCCTATAGTGTGGATAACTATGTGAATAACGACCAAATTTTGTTGGTAATAGCTAACATTTTGTGGATAACTCGGTGTATAACTCTGAAAATTGGTTGATAACTAAAGGCTCAGTTCTCTCCAGTGGACAAACTACCACCTAACCGGAAGTTAACACCCTGTTGATACACTGTAGAGAATGTGGATTGTGAAAATCGAGCGATACCTCCTTTTATCCACACTCGCATCTACGACAAATAATAATTACATTGTATTTCAGCTCCTTAACCAAGTGGAAAACTCAAATGTTTATCCCCAAAAGCCTAATACTTATCAACAAAATGTGGATAACTGTGTTGATTAATCGTGGATAAACGTTTTATCTACATATCCACAGTGCTAGAGAAGGTAATAATTAAAAACAAAAAGTTCTTTTCTTATTATGAAAAAGGTCTGCGAGTTATTGGTAATAGGAATTTTGGTTTCCGGCGGGGCGGGAGCGGCGCTGGCCCAGAGCGAGAAGGAGATGGCCGAGGAATACTTCAAGAACGGAGATTGCGAAAAGGCAATTACGTACTACGCGGCGCTATTGAAGACCACGTTTGACAAGGCTTCGGTTAAGAATTATAATGCGTGTATAATCAAATCAAAGGAATGGACGGCGGGGGATCAGTTCTACAAAAGGCAGATCAAGGCAGACGCAAATAACGCAAGCTGGTACAACTTGTACTGGGGATTGATGTTAGAGGCGCAAGGAAAGGCGCAGGAAGCGTCCAAAAAGCATGAGCAGGCAATCGTGTCATCTGGTCTGAGGATTGAGCTGAAGCGTGATTTAGCAGAGGAATACAGGAATGTGAGCCAACCTGAATGGGCGAAAAAAATACTGCTTGAAGCGCGTCAATTAATCAAGCGCGATGACATTTTTCAGCTTGAACTGGCAAGTGTTTACCGGGATCTGAATGATCCTGAAAAGATGATCGATGAGTTGCTTTCTTACGGAATGCGGTATCAGAATACGGAGGTAGTGCAGAACATGCTGCAGGATTTTACCAAAGATGAAAAAGAGCAGGCGCTATTAGAAAAGGTGCTATATGATAAGATTCAGAAATTTCCGAATGAGGGTTTCTATAATGAGTTGCTGATCTGGTATCAAATTCAGAAGAAGGATTTTTATAAAGCATTTATCCAAGAGCGCGCGCTCGACAGGAGATTCAAGCACAATGGATCACGGCTGTATAACCTGGGAATGCTGGCTTTGCAAAATGTGGATTACCAAAATGCCGGCGCGATTTTCGATCATTTGGTAAAAGAATATCCCAAAGGTCAGCTGTATCCCGTATCTCGCAGAATGGCCATTTTCGCACGCGAGGAGCAGGTTAAAAATACTTACCCTATCAACAGGTCGGAAGTGCAGAAACTCCTGGGACAGTACCAGCAATTGGTAGATGAACTGGGTATTAATGTGCGAACAATCGAAGCTTTGCGAAATATGGCGATCCTGTATGCTTTTTATATGGATGATTTCAAAAAAGCGACGGAGACTTTACAAATTGCAATTTCGGCAGGGAAGCAGGAGAAGAATTTTGTAGATAAATGCAAGCTCGATCTAGGCGATATATACCTGCTGCAAGGTGAACCCTGGGAAGCAACGCTCGTATACTCGCAGGTTGAAAAATCGCAGAAGGACGATTTACTCGGCTACGAAGCAAAACTGAGGAATGCGAAACTGCATTATTTTAAAGGTGAGTTTGAGCTGGCAAAGGCAGTACTGGATATTCTAAAAAAAGCTACTTCCAGGGAAATCGCTAATGATGCGAATGAACTTTCGTTGCTGATCATGGACAACACAGGATTGGATAGCACGGAAACGGCAATGCGCCAGTACTCGGCTGTAGAGCTTTTGCTTTTTCAAAACAAGAAGTTCGAAGCGATCGATAGTCTGAAGAGTTTGTATAAAAGATATGAGAAACACAGTTTGACAGACGAGATTATTTGGCTAACTGCTAGAACCTATATTAAGCTTGACAGTAACAGGCAGGCGCTTGATGAGTTGAATATGTTGTATACGAGCTTTGGTCATGACATTTACGGAGACGATGCATTGTTTGCAATGGCCAAACTTTACCAGGAGAAATTAAATGACAAGGATAAGTCGATGAAGCTTTACCAGGAGTTAATGGAAAAATATCCGGGTAGCATTTTTGTTGCAGAATCCCGAAAGCGTTTCCGGGTGTTGCGCGGAGATGTGATCAATTAACAAAATCTTAGCAGAAAATGTAAAAGGGTGAAAAGTTGCGACTTTTCACCCTTTTACATTGTAGTATTCCCAGGTTTGTACCCGATTCGCAGCTTATATTCAAATCTAAGGCGGCTGAAATGCGGATTTGTTTAATGTAACCTACTCAATAATAGCTCCTTGAATGCAGAAAAGTCTGCTTTCATTTTGATGGACACTTTTTCAATATGAAGCAAAGATTCCAGACGAGCAGGTATTTCAATCTTTTCTCCCAAAGTTTCTTCCACTAAGTCGATGAATTTCGCGGGATGAGCTGTCGACAAGAAAACGCCGGTAAAGTCTCCGCCAATTTTTTCACTGTACTCTTTCAGGCCGAGGTAGGCGACGGCTGTGTGCGGGCACATCACATAATCTGAGTTTTCATAAACCTGGCGCATTGCCTCCCGGGTTTGCTCGTCGTCGAAGAATGTACCAAATATCTTTTCGGTCGCAGATTTCCAATCATCACCAAAAAATCTTTTTAATCGCACGAAATTGCTTGGGCTACCTACATCCATTGCATTGGAGATTGTCTCAATAGAAGGAGCAGGTTCGTAAGTGCCAGAAGCGAGATACCTGGGCACTGCATTATTCAAATTGGTAGCGGCCACAAAATGCTGTAAAGGCAACCCCATTTTGCAAGCCAGCAATCCTGCACTCAAATTTCCAAAGTTCCCGCTTGGAACGGAAAAAACGATTGGTTTGCCAAGCTTTTTCAATTGTGCGTAGGCAGAGAAGAAATAGAAAGATTGCGGAATTAATCTTGCAATATTTATTGAGTTGGCAGACGCCAGGTTGAATTTGCTGCTAAGTTCACTATCGAGAAATGCGTCTTTTACTAATTGCTGACAATCATCGAAGGTACCGTCAATTTCAATAGCAGTCACATTGTGACCCAGCGTAGTTAACTGTTTCTCTTGAATCTCACTCACTTTGCCACTTGGATAAAGGATCGTGACGTCGATTCCTGGCACTTTATAAAAACCTTGCGCAACAGCCCCGCCAGTATCCCCCGAAGTAGCAACCAATATATTTATTTTCTTCTCAGATTTGATTAAAAAATGGGACATAACTGCCGCCATGAATCTTGCCCCGAAATCCTTAAACGCCATGGAAGGACCATGAAAAAGCTCCAAAACATAATTGTTGGTACCGATTTCAACTACGGGTGCATCGAAATCATAGGCATTTTCAATCAGGTCTTCCAGTTCAGTCCTGGTAATCTCACCTTCAAATAATGTATCTGCAACTTCAACCGCGATTTCTTTAAAAGATTTGTTTTGAATATCTGCTAAAAATTCATCTGATATCTTTGGGAAAGATTCTGGCATGTAAAGACCGTTGTCCGGAGGTAAGCTATTAAAAATTGCTTCTTCCAGTGAGGCTTTCAGGCTTTCCGTTTTGGTACTGTAAAATTTCATCTTTATATAAAATAGGTTCCTGAATTTGGAGTGCAAATTTAGTCAAAATACAAGCGTTAAGCGATTTGGGACTGAAACTTATATTAAAAAAGAGGTTGGTTATCAATCACATCAGCTCGCCAGAAGTGCTGATCCAGGATCGGATTTAAATTTTTTTTGTTCTGTAAATGTTCAATTGACAATCTAATAAATCAATAATATGTCGATAGGTATTTTTAATGTTCCGGCTGCAAGGAACGAACCGGTTAAGAACTATGCTCCAGGAAGCCCGGAAAGAGCGGAATTGAAAGCTGCGATAGCCGAGGCAAGATCGAAGGTGCTGGATATTCCCCAATATATAGGTAGTGAAGAAGTTTTTAGCGGCAATAAGAAGCGCATATCGCCACCTCACGACCATCAGCATACATTAGGATATTTTCACGAAGGAACTGCCGAAGATGTAAAAAATGCGATCGATGAGGCGCTGAAAGCAAGATCTCAATGGTCTTCCCTGAACTGGGAGCAAAGAGCGGCGATTTTCTTAAAAGCGGCAGATTTAATAGCCGGTCCGTATCACGCTGAAATTAATGCAGCTACCATGCTGGGACAGTCAAAAAATGCTTACCAGGCGGAAATCGATTCAGCCTGTGAGATCATAGATTTCCTGAGGTTGAATGTCAATTTTATGCGGGAAATTTATGAGGGACAACCTGTTTCTTCTGACGGCGTATGGAACCGTATGGAATACCGTGCGCTGGAAGGCTTTGTTTTTGCGATCACTCCGTTCAATTTTACTGCTATTGCGGGCAATTTGCCAGCGGCTCCTGCTCTGATGGGCAACGTAGTATTATGGAAACCTGCTTTCACGCAAGTTTATTCGGCGAATGTGATTATGAAGGTTTTTAAGGAAGCAGGGTTGCCCGATGGTGTCATTAATATGATATTGGTAGATGGTCCGGCTGCTGGAGATATTGTTTTCAACCATTCGGAGTTTGCAGGAGTTCATTTCACCGGCAGTACAAAAGTATTTCAGACTATCTGGAAGACTATCGGTGATAATATTTCAAACTATAAATCCTTCCCAAGAATTGTGGGAGAAACTGGCGGAAAGGACTTCGTACTTGCTCATAAGTCTGCTGACCCCAAGGCGGTTGTGACGGGGCTAATACGGGGTGCGTTTGAATATCAAGGCCAGAAATGTTCGGCTGCTTCAAGGGCATATATTCCGTCAAATATTTGGGAAGAGGTCAAGGCGCAAATGCTGGTTGACTTGGAAGAGATAAAAATGGGTGGGGTGGAAGACTTTGGCAATTTTGTCAATGCAGTAATTGATGAAAAGTCTTTCGATAAAATCGCATCCTATATAACGGATGCACAAAATAGCCCAGAGGCGAAAATAATTGCAGGAGGGGCTTTTGATAAGATTAAAGGATACTTTGTCCAGCCAACAATTATTGAGGCTGCCAAGCCTGATTATGTGACACTCTGTGAAGAGATCTTTGGCCCTGTGTTGACTGTCTATATATATGACGAAGATAAGTTTGAGGAGATCATTGATATAATAGATAAAACGTCACCTTATGCTTTGACAGGTGCTGTCTTTTCAAAGGATCGTTACGCAATCCAGTATGCGACTGATAAGCTGGTTAACTCGGCGGGTAACTTCTATATTAATGACAAGCCTACGGGAGCAGTAGTTGGTCAGCAACCTTTCGGTGGTGCGCGGGCTTCGGGTACCAATGACAAGGCGGGTTCGATTCTAAACTTGCTGAGATGGGTTTCCCCGAGAGCAATTAAGGAGACGCTGGTTTCCCCGAAAGATTATAGATATCCTTTCCTTTCCGTTGAATAATTGGATCTCAACGAGGAATAATTTTATTTCTTAAAGAACTTTTAAAGATTCAGACTTTTTTTTTGACTGACTCTTGGATGCACAAAATCTTTTTCTACCTTTGCAATCCCAATCGCAAACAGAGGAAGAGAAAAGAAGAGAAGAAAGCGTGATTGGTCCCGTTCTTTGACATGATGAGATAGACCAAAGGAGTAAGAAAAACTCGTTTGAAAAGAATCAGGCACCATTTTTCGAAATAGGTGCCAAAATAAAATTTACAATGGAGAGTTTGATCCTGGCTCAGGATGAACGCTAGCGGCAGGCTTAATACATGCAAGGCGAAGGGGCAGCAATGTCACTGTCGTACGGGTGCGTAACGCGTATGCAACCTACCTTTTA
>NZ_CAJRAU010000014.1 GCF_907165045.1 Dyadobacter linearis | reverse complement strand
GATATAGCGGAATGGGACGCTGTAAAAGTGCCAGTCTTCACCGATAACCACATGGTAGTTCTTCTGGACTTTGGCTTTGGTGTAATGCCGGACTTGATAGGGCGATTCCGGTAAAGGTTGAAGATGCTGAGCTTCCTGGCTAGTAAATAATTCCAGGCGGCTGAATGTCTTTTTCTGGAAGTTCATCTGATGGTGTAGTGCCAACTTCTCTTTAATAGCTGCATTCAGGCTGGCCAGATTATGGAAGGTGTCATTGCGTAAGTGGGCGTAAATAGGGCTTATCTACTCAAACTTACAATTTTCCCCGCGACTTGATTAAACGGTTTTATTCATATCTGAATGCAGCTACAATCAATTCTCAGCTCTTATAACTTCTCTATTTTGCTTTGGTAAGCACTGATTTGAACACTACGTAAGCGTAAATACTTATAGAGTGTCATTTTTGAACGGCAATAGTTTTTGCAATTTCATCAATGCCTAATTTTTCTTCTTTGGGTTAAATTAAAAGTTAGAACCAAAAGTACCGCGGGTTTCGCGTAGCAAAATTGACGGGGAGTAGATCAGCTGTATTCAAATCTCAGCGCCATCTTTGAAGATTTCATCGAGATTGAAGGCTTGAAAATCTACTTTTTCTGAAAAGTCATATTCTCCAAGCATATTGATATGTTCCCAGCTGTGGGTAGACGTGGCCAGTATGTTTTTTAATAATACTTCCCGGTCTGCCGGTTTCTTACATTCTGCCAGACTTCCTGATAAGTGAAGCAGGTTCCAACAGTTAATTGAATTGGCGATCAACCTTTTGCAGCCTTCTGCCGTAAGCTGTTCGCGGTATGTGGCCCCGATCAGCTGTTGATTGTTGCCGTGGGATATTGCTTTGGCGAACTTATTACTGTTCTCAACTTTGCTCAAAACCCTTTCAACGGATTTACGGACAGCCGGCTGATCCATATACTGAAGTATATAAAGGGTTTTGTAAATCCTGCCAAGTTCTTTAAGCGCTTTGTAAAGTGGGTGCTGCCTGGAATAGGAATTCAGTCTCCTAATCAATGTGGACGCTTTTGAGTAACCCAGCTTTATCGTTGTAATAAACCTTAAAATCTCATCCCAGTGCTCAATAATCAGTTCAAAGTTTATCTTTGAATCTGGCTTTACCTGGTATCCTAAGTCCCGGTAGGTTGAGACTGAATCAATCGAGAACAAATTATGCTCATGGATTTTGGCAAGCCTGGGGCGGAAGGCTATTCCGAGCAAAGCAGTAATAGCAAATATGATCTCAGAAAACCCGCCTGTATCTGTCGAATGTGCGTCGGATTGGATCACACGGTTATGCATCAGGCCATCAATCATATAGGGTGCTTCATGATCCGATGAACTGAATGCTGTTGAATAGAAAAGCTGACCTGCTTCATCCAAATGGGAATAAACGGTTACACCTTTTCCATTACCAAAATATTTAAATGACCATGCTGCTCTTAACGATGCAACGGAAACGTCATATTTTTGCCCGTCACTGCTCGTATGGATAAAACCAGGGTGAATCCGGAACTTGTCAGTCAAAGGCAGTTTGTTGCTGAATTCGACAACCAGGTCATTGGCCTTCAAAGTCATATCAGGTGAAAAGTACTGAACCGAAGTCGTTTGCAATGCATTGGCTGCTATATTCTTAGAAATCATTGACATTTTAGGGATGCCAATGTTGCAGCCCAATCCGATAATAGTAGCAAAAAACAGCTTTTCCGCTGGTCTAGGCGGCAAATAATCAATACCCTTATGCTGAAAAGCAGTATTGAATCCGCTAATCTGGTCAATTGTTGTTAAAACTTCCAACAACGACACAGCCCTGGTTTGTGGGTATAGGTTCTGTGGATCCTCAATTTCATTTTCGTCAGGTTTGTACCGGTGCATATGCCATTGCCCTTCTGCATCAACATATACCTGCTGGTTCTGTGCATTACCTATGTGTTGATTGACAAGCCTAAAATGGAAATTTAATTCTTCATTCAGTTTTAACAAAATTGGAGCAGGCTTTTGAAGATGGCTTAGTGATGCCCGTTTTAAAAGAAAATCCTTATCCTTAACCCATTGTAGTTTTGGAATCATGTATTCTTCAAAAGACCGGAACAAATACGAGGATCGAACATTTAAAGCACCTGCCCGGATATGGTCGCGCATTTCTCTGAACAATAATACTTTATAAAGTGATATCCTGATCTTTCCATCCGGTGTAATCACGCGTTGTTTCTCTTCAAGAGATAAAAAATCAATCGGTACACTGTTGTGTTGCTGTATATTGCCATCCTTCTTTTGAAAATAATCAATGGCGTCCAACAATTGTTTCTGGGATGTTTCAAAATCAAATGCCAGGACTTTGATTAAGTCAGATACGCGGATTTGTATACGCAATGACCCTTTTTCGAGCGCTTGGTAATAGTCCTCTCGGTCACTGATCCGCTGATTGACCAGTTTCAAATTATTCAACCTTTGCTGATCTTCCAAAAATACCTGAGAAGAAACCTTCCGTTTTCTTAATAGCTCATCAATCAGTTCTACTTTCTGGCTTGCTTCCATTACCTGATCATGGATAATCCGCTCAACTTCGCTCAATACATCAATATGCGTAACGCTTCGGATAGAAACGGAGCTCACTAAACGTGAGGTATTCATCCTGTTTTCAAACAGGCTTTCCTTGATTTTATTCTCACAATCGTTTACGGCACTGGTAACAGCCTGGTTAAAAGTGAGCACAAGCGCGTCACCCAATTGGTAGTATTGGTGGATTATGAATGAGACCAGCAGCAGGTGGCGGGTGTTGTCCCGGTCGGCAACTTGGAATATCTGGTTATCAATCACATACTCAGCATAAAATTTTATCGTTTCTTCCGGAAGATTAAGGCTGGTAATAATGGGCAGAAGCTGCGAGTACATCTCCTTCAGCCTGACAAAATTGTCTATTCTACCTTTGATTACGGACGGTTGCATGGACTGGGTAATCCTTTTAAAAAAGGTAAGCTGATATCTCTGGACTTTCACATGTTTTTTCTCTTCTTGTTGATAAGAATCATGCTGCACGAGTAACGAATCCAGTAAATTTTTGTCCTCGAAACGAAAACAGCACAAACCAGGCTGGCCTTTAACCAACCGGATTTGTCATTCTTAAAGGCAGTTTCCAATAATCTTTTCAAAACCAGGTATCTTTAAAAATGACTAAACACGAGGTTGACAAAGAAATTGCGGCCGGCTTCCGGAAAACCTTCAACGAGTGAGTAATTCACATCAAAGATGTTGTTCAGCCCGGCTTCGGCAGAAAGGAACTTATAAAGTTTAACTGATGCCTTGGCATTTACCAGTGTGAAAGCTTTGGCCTCGGTGCCATAGCTGGTACTATAACGGTCACTGGCCGGATCATATCCAATATTTCTTCCCAGGTCAGATGCACATAAAAACGATGCAAGATTTTGAGTACATAAAAATTGTTCCTGACGAACGGCTCTCTGGTTTTGTGGAGAGTTTCCTGCTATGTGCCAATCATACCGATGAAGATAAAGAAGTCATTATTTTTCCCGATGGAAGAGTAGACATTATGTTTAGCTGTACAGATCAGGAACCATTGGTAGCCGAATTATTTAATCTGGATAAAAAAGCAAGGCGGTATATTTTCAAAAAGCAAACAAAGCTTTTTATGGTATGTCTTACCTTGCTCGGTGCCGAATACCTGCACGGATACAACGGGACAGATTTTGGAAAAGATGAGATTCGGCTTCCCGCAGGTTTTTGGGATATTTCTAAAGAAGACCTTACAAGCTTAGATAGCTTTGCAGAAAAGGTTTCGGAAAAACTTTTGGAAATATTCCCGAAAAAGATGGATGAAAGAAAGCAACAGCTTTTTGAGCTTATCTATTCGTCAGGTGGTAAGGCGTTATCAAGTACCCTCCTTACAGCAAGAAAAAACTCAAATGGCTAAAATCGCTTTTGGAACGAATTTCTTAATGACACAACCAAAGAACACTCCGTAAAAAATCAATTTAATTTTGACGATGGACATTACAAACCTTCCCGAAGATCTATGGGAACATAACGAAACTCATACTTCGGATTTGCAAATTTTCAATTACGAAGTGTATAAGAACGGTTCCAGAAACAAGATTGGCCTGAATAAAAATGTATTCAGTTTCTTATTGGATGGTCAAAAAAACATTCACTTTTCTAATGATATCATTTCAATCAATGAAACACAATCGCTACTTATCACATCTAATAATGTTTTGGTTACCGAACTGGTAGGTGTAAGTTCATACCGCTGTTTACTCTTCTTCTTTTCTCACAAAAACATCACCAATTTTTTATTGAAACATTCCCATTCTTTCAGTCAGAATGCCTCAGATAAAAAGATAACGAATATACCTTATTTCCTTTTAGAGAAAGACAATTTTATCATCCATTATATTCATTCGATCCAACAGATTTTTGGTTTGCAACAATCTATCTTTCAAAAGATTTTGGAACTGAAATTTGAAGAAATAATGCTTTATCTGGCGGATAAATATGGGACGGTATTTTTAGATTACTTACATTATTTACTAATCAATGAAAGAGAATTATCATTTAAAATGGTAATTGAAAAGAACCTTTATACGAACTTGAATATTGACGAAATAGCCTTTCTGTGCAATATGAGCGCCTCTACTTTTAAGAGAAAATTTATAAGTATATACCAGGAATCTCCAGGGAAATGGTTTCAGCAAAAACGGCTTAACAAGGCCAAAGAATTGTTACATAATAACCAAGTCACACCTTCCGAAATTTTTATGGACTTTGGCTATGGCAGCTTGTCAAATTTTAGTGCAGCCTTTAAAAATGAATTTGGGTATAGCCCCAACCACATCCACTCAAATTGACCTCTTTTCATAACTTATTGAACCAAACTAATAAACGAAGCAGCGCTGGTTTTTCTAATTTTGTCTGATTGAAGAATTGTTTAACTAAAAAATAAAAACAATGAAAAAATTAGGATTGTTAGTTCGGTTGGAAGCAAAGGCCGGCCAAGAAAAAAACGTTGAAGATTTTATTACAGGAGCATTACCGCTTGCTCTTGAAGAAGCCGGTACCGTTACGTGGTATGCATTCCGTATTGATGCTTCTACCTTCGGTATTTACGATACTTTTTCAAACGAAGAAGGCAGAGAGGCACACCTTGGCGGTAAGATCGCAAAAGCATTAATTGAAAATGCACCAGACCTATTGGCAACACCTCCGTCTATTGAAAAATTGGACATTTTAGCTGCCAAATAGCCTAAGATAATACCATTATATTTAAGGGAGGATTTTGCAAAAACTCAGCAAAATCCTCCCTTAGAGCTTGTTTAGGAATTATGTTTGGAGAAGCGGTTTAATTCGTTGTAACATCAGTTGAATATTTGCCAGGAGTATCCAGGCGACAGAAGAAGAAACGGTATATTCATATTCCTTTACGATTCTACGAAAAAAATTCGTCCAAGCGATAGTTCCTTCCACAACCCACCTCTTGGCAACAGGAACAAAACCCCTTGTCGATTCTGGACGAGATGCCTTCTCAAATTCGATCCCGAACTCCTTCATTTTACGGGCAAAAACGCCATTATACGCTTGATCTCCGTAAATCTTTTGAAGGCGTTGATTTTGACAAAGGATGTCGGCAGAAAGATATAATGCGGCGGGGCCGTCATGATCATTACCGGCATGAACATGGGCAAACCATATTCTTCCGCCAGTATCTACCAATAGCTGTCGCTTTCGTCCATTCACTTTCTTGTTCGCATCCGTACCACGGTTTTCAAAAATCATCGGGGATAACTTAACGCTTTGGCTATCAATGCAAAAAGACGACGGATTTTCGTTCTTGTTTTCTCTTTTTCTATCAACTCGATTGAGAAGACAATTGATTTCAGCAAAAATATTTTGCTTCTTCCATCGACTGAAATACCAGTACACCGACTGCCATTTTGGAAAACACTCAGGAAGATTTCTCCACTGGCAGCCCGTCCGGACAACATACAAAAGGGCGTCCATAATCGATCTTAAATCGTATTTCCTTTTTCTTTTTAAATTCAAAAATCCCGAAATTGCGCTCCATTGGGGATCGGTCAGTCTAACGTACTGTTTAGTCAAGCCTTGAATGTTTGGTCACTGCAAAGATGGTACGATCCCCATTCCTCTCAAATCCCAAACACGTTCTTAATTGTTCAAAAAAATATCTTCTCTCCCTCATTTTTTTAGATATCTAAAAAATCAACCCAAAAAAGCTTACGTCCTTTGCATTATCAAATTTTAATTCTTGCAAATTCATTCAAAAATCCTTTTTTGAAAAGCTCTTTAATTAAAGGCGTTTGAAGTTGATTTATTGCTAAGAGAGTATTTGAATGTTTTCTTACCTTTTCGATGTCATGGATAGTTAGTATACTATTCAAAACTTCAGAAATATCTTGTCTTCTTAAAGATTTTTCCAAAGAATAACACCAGGCTATTTGGTAGTGAGAAATTTTGTAAATAAGTTCAATTTGCTCATTTAAATATAATTGAAGTTGTAAAACAAGTGAGCGGCTGTCGTTGACAATTGCTCCCCAAATAGTTCGTGCTTCCCACCATCTACTGTAAGCTTTATTTATTTTATAAGACAAAAGAATAGAAATAGCAATTCCTAAGGTTGTGGCAATGCCGATCGGAATTTCGGGTAATATATTCCGGTAATATTTATGTAATATTCCAGAGATTATTCCCAATATAATAACGATTATTAGAGGCTTTTTGATTTCACTAAGTAGAAACCGAAATGGAATTTTTCTATTAATAATCATAGAGGAGCTTAATTTTTAGTACTAGGATGCTGGTCCTAACCTTTATGAATACTCATACTTTGCGTAAATCAACCTGCTGTGGACTTCTCCCCTGGTCAGGTGCCGTTATTCAAGGATACTTTGAATTGTACCCATAAGCCTTTCAAAAGTGGAGTTAACGTTCCTAACGTAGTCAATTTCTAGGGAATTGACAAGAAATCTTAGTTTATAGATGAAGCTCGAACACTATTGGCGCATGTCCACCTTGCTTAGCTGGTGGTACCAATTTTCAACGAGGCACGACGTCTTGGTTGCGCTCGCTTTTTATATCTAAAAATTGCGATATTGCTTCAAGTTGAGAGTGATCAGGGAAATTCTACCTCCCGATTCTCTTTAAAATTTCTAGGCACTATCGAAAAGTTTTTTTTAATGGCACAGGGAATTAGCTCCGATGATCAGGAAGATATAGCAGCATCAGGTTATGTGCGCGTGCGGGGTGCGCGAGAACACAACCTCAAAAATATTGATGTCTCAATACCGCGAAACCAGTTAGTGGTTTTCAGCGGTGTTTCCGGTTCGGGCAAGTCCTCGCTTGCCTTCGGCACACTATTCGCCGAGGCACAACGACGTTATCTTGAGTCAGTTTCTCCTTATGCAAGGCGATTGATCGATCAAGTTGGCGTTCCGGATGTTGATGCTATTGATGGACTCCCGCCCGCAGTTGCCCTCCAACAGCATCGCGGAACCCCCAACGCCCGTTCGACAGTAGGCAGCCTGACGACGATCTCAAGCCTTGTGCGCATACTTTATTCGCGCGTCGGCAGTTATCCTGCGCGCCAAACGATGCTGTATGCCGAGGATTTTTCCTTCAACACGCCGCAAGGGGCCTGCCCTCGCTGCCAGGGCATGGGGCGCGTGCATACGATGACGGAGGAGTCAATGGTCCCTGACCCATCGCTGACCATCCGAGAGCGGGCCATTGCTGCCTGGCCTACTGCTTGGGGCGGTCAGAACCTGCGGGATATTTTAGTCTCACTGGGCTATGACGTTGATATTCCTTGGAAAGACCTGCCTGAAAAGGACCGGGAATGGATCCTGTTTACCGACGAGCAGCCGACGGTCCCGGTCTATGCAGGGCTAACCCCGGCCGAAACACGCCAGGCTCAGCGGCAAAAGATGGAACCCAGCTATCAGGGAACTTTCAGTAGCGCCAAACGGAATCTTGAATACACGCTTGCCAATACGGAAAGTGCCTCCATGCGCAAACGCGTATTGCAGTTTATGATCAGCAGCCCGTGCCCTGTATGCAGGGGCAAGCGTTTAAAACCCGAGGCACTTTCGGTTACTTTTGCTGGCTATGACATCTCCGATTTTTCGCACCTTTCTCTTGAACAGCTTGCAGAAGTGATCAAGCCGGCTGCTGAGGGGGATCTTGTGTCCGGGGCGAATCCGTCCCAATCGCTCGTAAGCCGTGAAGCTGCAAAAGCCGCAGTGGATGAGCGTGTGAATGCTGTTGGCTCGGCACACAAGGCGGCCCCTGATGTACGCCGTACGGATAATCTCTCGCTTGAAAGGCGTATCGCTGCAGAGCGCCTATGCGGTGATCTTCTAGTCCGCCTTACAACGCTGATCGACCTTGGGCTTGGTTACCTGTCGCTTGATCGCAGCACACCAACATGCTCCCCCGGTGAGCTGCAGCGCCTGCGTCTTGCAACCCAGCTCTCCTCACAGCTCTTTGGGGTTATCTATGTGCTCGACGAGCCTACGGCAGGATTGCACCCTGCCGACGGTCATGCCTTATTCGATGCACTGGACAGGCTCAAAGCGTCGGGTAACTCCCTTTTTGTCGTCGAACACGACACCGAAATGATGCGACGTGCCGACTGGCTTATCGATGTGGGTCCTGAGGCTGGCAGCGAGGGCGGGCGCATTCTGTACAGCGGGCGGCCCGATGGCCTTCTGGAAGTCAACGAGTCCCGCACCAGGCCCTACCTTTTTGAAGAAACAGCACAGCTGCCTGTGGCCAACCGCCCGCCAAAAGGCTTTTTGCGCCTGGAAGGAGTTCGCCGGAACAATCTCAACGGCGTTGACGTATCGTTCCCCCTGGGTTGTTTTATCGCCGTAACAGGTGTCTCGGGTTCTGGCAAATCCAGTCTTGTGAGCCAGTCGCTGATTGACCTTGTGGCAGAACACCTGGGCATGAAGCGGGAAGAAGTTGAGGAAGACGCGCTCGAGGAAGCTCCTTCCGAAAAAACCATGGGACGGCTGCGGGGAGATGTCGATGCGGTACACCGTCTTATTGAGGTGGATCAAAAACCAATCGGACGAACCCCTCGGTCCAATCTGGCAACCTATACAGGGCTCTTTGACCATGTCAGAAAACTCTTCGCCGCGACGCCGGAAGCGCGCAGGAGACATTACGATGCAGGCCGCTTTTCGTTCAATGGTGCCAAAGGCCGGTGCCCGACCTGTGAGGGGGAGGGACAAGTCAGCATAGAGCTGCTTTTCATGCCGAGCGTTTATGCACCCTGTCCGACCTGCCACGGCACGCGATATAACGATAAGACGCTGGAGATTAGCTGGAACGGCAAATCTATCGCGGATGTACTTAGCATGACAGTTGACGAGGCTTGCGTGTTTTTCTCCAATGATGCTTCGGTTTTGCGGTCCCTTGAAACCCTCAGGGATATAGGTCTGGGCTATCTTAAACTTGGACAAAGCGCGACCGAACTTTCCGGGGGGGAGGCCCAGCGTATCAAGCTTTCGACCGAACTGCAACGCACGCAGCGCGGCTCAACACTGTATGTGTTGGATGAGCCGACCACAGGCCTGCATCCGCGTGATGTAGATCGTCTTCTTGTTCAGCTTAACCGCCTTGTTGATGCTGGCAATACTGTCATTGTCGTTGAGCATGATATGCGTACGGTTGCACAGTGTGATTGGGTTATCGACGTAGGACCTGGGGCAGGCGACCGCGGCGGCACTATTGTTGCGGCGGGAAGGCCCTCTGAGATTGCCGCGTATCAGGCAAGCCGTACGGCACCTTTCCTGGCCAACATCCTGGAACCGGTGCAACGTGGCAGCAAATAAATTAAGCAAACAATCAATTGGTTATTTAGGACAAATTGACCATTCTATTTTTCTTTTGGTAGCCGACCCAGTAGGCCCTGTGATGATCAGGTTCTCCTTTTTACTAATAAAGTTTAGACTGAGCAGCCGCTCAAAGTTTGTTTTGTCTAGGTTCCTGGCAGTTTGGTAATCGATGTCCGACGCGGCAGCGTCTTGCTTAAAACCGGCCCTGAGGATCAGGCTTTCAATGTTCGGCTTTGTCTGCTTTCCCATTCTGTGTCCACCAGAAGGGATAGGAAGTCATCCAGGGAATAATCCTGGTACAAATGTTCGTTGACGCAGCGATGGTTGTACAAAGCGCTGAAAGAATTGGGTAAACTCTACAAAACCATTTATATACTACGGTACATCAGCGAGGAAGATCTTCGTAAATCTGTTGAATCAGTATTATCGAAAGTAGAAAATGCCAATCATTTTGCCAAAGCAGTCATGCTTGGAAACCCTCAGGAGTTTAACTGGAGCACGCATTATGATCAACTTACAGCAGAAGGGTGTAAGCGGCTAATCATCAATGCGATTAACTATTATAATTTACTATTGCTCTCTCAACAGATCTGCAATTGTAAAACAGCCGAACAAAAGGAAGAATTAATGAGAATGATTTCCCGGACATCTACACATACCTGGCATCACATCAATTTGCACGGTGAATTTGATTTCAGTGAACAGCAATCTACACCAACCTTTGACATGGAAGCAATTTTGAATCTTTTTAAAGGCTGAGAATTGGTTATTTGCCAACAACTCTACACCAAATTGATTTTACGAGACCCGCGGGGAAAATTGTACGTTTGAGTAATTGAGACCTAAATACGGCGGTAGGTAATTTTAACGAAGTTCTCCACGGCGGCTTTGTCCTTGGGTTTATGCGGCCTGGCTGCATACAGGGCAATATGGTTGTGGTTGGCCCATTGTTCAAGCATGTCGGTAAATGCCGGTTCGTAACGAGAGCTACGCGATACCCACTGCTTCATGTTATCAGACTTTGCTCCTAGTGGTACACCTCCAAAATAGGCCAGCGCGTTGTTTAAGGCCTTTACGACCTGGGCCAGTTTCATGTTCGGCAAAGCTTCCACATATCCGTATCCGCTAAAAGGCAGCACCGCTACGAAGACAGGGCATGCGATGAGTTCACCGCTTGAAGTATCCACATAGTATAGCTGCTCACCAGCAAAATCCACCTGCATCACCTTTCCCGGATGGTGCTCAAAATGCATGGAGGCTTGGGCGATTTTGAGGTGATCCTGCAAAAGTTTACAAAACCTGGAATACTGAAGGCCACCCGGATTTTCCTTGATATATTCCTCCCAGAGAAGTAGCCGGGTAACGCCGGTACGTTTTAATTCATGGGCAAAATAGTCGACCTGACCGTAGAAATGGACTTTCCTGGGGTCAGTATCTTCCGGTACATCTGCCTTTTCCTGATTGATTAAGTATTCCAGCTGCTGGTCCTTGACTAACAGGAGCTCTTGGAACCCTAAGCCTGTTTGCAGGAATTTCTGCTGGTAAAGCCCAATGGTCTTCCTTGATATTTTTACTTCCTTCTCGATGTTGCGAATCGATACCCCTCGTTCCAGGAAAATGAGTATCTGCCGTAATTTATGCATGCTCAGAGGTCTATTGGCCATTCCATAAGCGGTTAGGTAATACGTACCTAAACTTATAGGAATGGGGCGGTTAAACTCTCTGCTCAGTGGCGTACTTTGCCAAGGAATAAGTGGCGTACTTTCAAGAGGAATCCATGCTTTTACGGGATCTCCAACCTGGAATCCAATACAGAAGGCCTCTCAAAAACCGCAACTTTCATCAGATCGGTGGCGTACTTTGCGCAGGATTAATTGGCGTCATTTCAGAGGAATCGTGGAGTACTTTGGAGAGGAATATCCATGGTACGAGTAAACGTGTACCGAAAGCATTTTACCGTACTATATCGGCCTCATGAAAGATAATATCTGTTAAAATAAGAAATCGGACATATTTCATTTTAACCACCGAATATTTAGACAGCTTCAAGCGGTTACAAAATGAGATTGATTTTAGTATCCGGCATTAAGCCGACATCCATTTGGGTTGACCTAGTATATGACGGTTACTGTTTTCAAACTTTTTAGCATACTATTGCAGGAAAAAGAAATTATGAATCTACATCAACATGGCTCGCATTTAGCTGTTATTGTCCCCACACTGACAGTAAGAAATTGCTCTGCAGCCAATGCATTTTATCAAAAAGCATTTGGTGCCACTGTTCTTATGTCCAACACTGATCCAGATGGATCTACAGTTGCCGAGATGGAGCTCATGGGTGCTAGGTTTGTTGTTGCAGACGAGTCGGAAGAGCATAACCATCTCAGCCCAGAGAAACTGCAGCGCATACCTGTGCGGATTGGATTGCAGGTCGAAGATCCTGACCAGTTATTTGCACTTACAATAGAAGCGGGCGCAGTCGGTATCTATCCCGTCGCCGATCAGGATTACGGGTACAGATTAGGCCATCTGGTAGATCCGTTTGGTCATCATTGGGAAATCTTTAAGCCGTTAACCTAGTACTATGATTTGGATTACGAGTAAGAGCTACGAGATTGACTGCATCTCCTGTCCTTTAAAATCGAGAGAGATTAAATACTGATTCAGATGCCATTCGCAGGTTACGCTGGCGTTACATAAAAAGCTACTGCTCTACGGACATCGCATCTGCAAAACATAAAGCGTACAGTATATGTCCGCTGCCGTACGGACTAATCTAGCTAAGAGCTTGATTGCATCGATACCTTCATGTAGTATTCCCGACAACCGAGATCCATCAAGTTGTCCCGATCAAGCAGGTTTGTTTAAACCAACGTTTGATGGGACAAGTGAGAGCACAATGTTTGTTTGTCAGTTATATATAAGGCTGACCACGTAAATAATTGTAAGAAAGAAAACAGTGTTCAACTATCCGGCCCCCATTATCGACAACTACCAGGATTGTTTCCCCATTCCATCCACCTGAGCTTAGGTGTATACGGACATAATGTTTTTCCCCAAGCGTAATGTGGTGGGCGACCGTAAGTGTACGACCATTTTTTCGCCTGCGCAGATGCCATCCCGATTTTGACCTGATCGGCCGGCGAAGCCCAACAAAAAATCGTTTTTCGACATTATGCTTGTAGAAACTTGAATCCGCCTGCTGTTCGGTATCCACCCTCTTAGTGAGCTGCCCGGATTTGTCCATCTCTCCAAGTGACTTGCATTTATTGGCGAAAGGTGTGAGCAAAGTGGCATCTTCTTCCACCAGTCCCGATGAATATGCAGCCACATCACCGTAGATTTTCCTAGATAACAGACTATCAGCGTAAAAGTCCACTGCGAGCTGCTCAAAGCAGATTGTCTTTAATGCCAGCTTGTGTGAGTTTTTAGCAAGAAAAGATAGTCCGCTAAGCAGTCCCTTATCAATGCCTTGGGCCAAATCTGTCTTCCGATGAACTACCTCAATATCCACGGGCACTCCGCGGCCCTCATAGTCTACTCGTCTGCTATTTACCGTCTGGCCATTTGATAAAGCAACTTCCCAGCCGTTCGGAAGCCTCTTACCAAGCATAGGCGAGAAAATCCCGTTTGTATTTTCTCCGACAAGTTTTAAGTATGGTAATTCTTTGAGGTAAAGGGCGCAGTGATCACCCGCACTAATGGTAGATCCGCTTGTTAATAATACAGTGGGTTTGATGAGCTGATTATCACCTCTTGGAGAGATATAGTACGGTGTCCATGGACTGTACTCATGTTTTGTCTTACTAATCCGCGTTCTACCGTACCCCACCAATCGCTTTACCTGGGTCAATCGTCCTGTCAGCTCCTGCAAATATGTGGGTGAACCGCCACCATTGATCCTGATATCGATAACAAGCCCCTTCACATCAGCAAACTCCTGAACCATCTCATCCAATTGTCTGCTGAATTCATCCAGCGGCATGCCACCGAAGCCGTTGAGTTGGAGATAGCCAAAATCCGCTGACCGACAATAGCCACCAATGTCGTAGGGTTCGCTCTTAAACTTTTTCATCTTGCCAAAGCCGTTCTTGGACAACAAATCCAGCGTTACTTGCCGAAACTGAGCTTGCAATTCCTTGATGGGGAATTCTTTGAAGAAAGGCGAATACTTGGCGCTGGCGGGCAGGTCGCCGGTCAGAGAGATTACTACATGTCCATCTTTGAGCGGTGATGTCATCTCGTTAAAAATGCCCAGTAACTGGTCCTGAGTAGTCGCCGGGTTAACCTTTGGCCTGTAAGCATCATACTGCTTCTTCCATTCAACCTGCCGAGTTTCAAAATGGGCATAGTGCGTGTCGAAGATTTTCCAGAACGTTTCAAAATTATTTTCGGGATCATCTTTTCGGACCCTACCTGCGACTGTCGTAAACCAAAGGAGCAAAAACAATATCAATGTCGCTGAAAACTTCATTTGTAAATCCAATTAATGTTTTGACCATAATGGAGCTGTAAACGAAAGTTTTAGTTGATCGAAATATACTTACTGGCACGTCCCTACACTGACACCATGTTAAAATATCAGTCTAGTCGCGTTCTGCCATGAACTCGTGGGTGTCTATAAATACCCACGGTTTGAATGAACCCGGGATGTGCAAATTATTTCTATTAAATAGTGCAAAACAATTCTGAAGTCTAAAGAAACGATATGACTGTCCTAGTCTCAGCTACGGATGGCTATGAGGTCCTGCATTCACTGGCTGAGATCGACCGTGAATTTACAGACCAGGTGATTCTGCTTGCCACTACAAAAGACGGACAACCACTTGGTAATGGAGAAGTTCCATTTCGGATCATTACGCCCAATGATAAAAAGCCGGCACGCTGGATCCGGCAAGTACGCTCTATAATAGTTGCCTTGTACAAAACTAGATACTTTTAATACTTATAAGGACGGGTCAGGTTACAAAATCCTAAAAAATGAGTTCAGCGTTATTCCCATGACAGACTTTGCCTTTCAAAAGAGTCTTTTTTACCACAGAATCATAGCTTAAATTTACCAGCCAAATTGCGTTATCATAAATTTTCAGATGCAAACCGAAGATCTAATCAAACAAATAGAGTTTATCAAGGAGATCGATAAATTGAAATTCATACAGCGCCGGACCAAATTGTTCAATAGCGATAGACATGAAAATGATGCAGAACACAGCTGGCATTTGGCGATGATGGCCATTATTTTATCCGGACATTCGAATGTATCAATTGATGTTTTGAAAGTAGTAAAAATGGTTTTAATACATGATATCGTTGAGATTGATGCAGGTGATACCTTCATTTATGATACTGTTAAAAATCATATTAATACCAACGATGAAAGGGCAGCTGCTGAAAGGATCTTTGGTTTACTTCCAAAAGAACAGGCGGAAGAGCTGATTGCTGTTTGGGAAGAATTTGAGGCTGGCGAAACCGATGAAGCGAAATTTGCTAAATCAATGGACCGTTTAGAGCCGCTGCTACAAAATGTTTCAAATAATGGCGGAACCTGGAAGGAGTATAACGTTGATTACAAAAAAGTGTATGAGAAGAAACAAGTGATCAAAAACGGTTCTGTTTCAATCTGGAATTACGCGGAAAAGCTAATTGAAGATAGTGTCACAAGTGGGATTTTACAGAAAAAATAATTTGCTAGTTCTTCACTTGCGAATACGTTTTAAGATAAAGCTTCGCTTTTTCTGATACTTCTGGTCCGGTTTAAGTTTTGCTGATGCGAACCTTCTGTCTCTTCACTTTCCTTCTGCTTGGCAGCCGGGGTTTGTTATTTGTCGTCTCCGGCTGGGTGGCCTGGCCACAATATCAGCGTGCTGCATAATCATTACGTTAATTTATTCGTAAACCAAGCTACCGTAAATTAGCGAATTTCTTCTTTTAATGAACAATGATCTACTTGGCACAAAGCCACATTATCAGATATTAGACGGACTTCGGGGCGTTGCAGCTATCATCGTCGTATGCTTTCACCTGACCGAGCCGCTCGCCAGTAGCCGCCTGGATAACGTTGTAAATCACGGATACCTTGCAGTGGATTTCTTTTTTCTGCTATCAGGCTTTGTGATTGGTTATGCATATGACGACAGATGGGACAAATTATCCATCAGCAGCTTTCTCAGGCGCCGGTCCGAACGGCTGCACCCACTTGTTGTGTTAGGCATGACGCTCGGTGCAATAGGCTTTTACTTTACTGATTCACCCATATGGCCGCTCATTGATACCGTCCCAGTATGGAAGATGATCGTTGTGATGCTTATTGGATGGACTCTTCTGCCAGTCCCACTTTCTATGGATATTCGGGGTTGGTTTGAAATGCATCCGCTTAATAGTGTGGGTTGGTCATTGTTTTATGAGTATATCGCCAATATTCTCTACGCGCTGGGACTAAGGAAATTATCTAACAAGGCACTGGCTTGTTTTGTAGTATTGGCAGGTGCCGTGCTTGTACATTTAGCCGTTACCAGCCCGAACGGAGACGTAACAGGCGGCTGGACATTGAATACCAAGCACATGCGTATTGGCATTATTCGCACAATGTTCCCATTTTTTGGCGGTTTACTCTTATCACGTGTAGCACGGCCCATTCAAATAAAAAATGCATTCCTGTGGTGCAGCCTGCTAACTGCGGCTGTTTTGCTGATGCCAAGAATCGGAGGTGCAGCAAATCTTTGGATGAATGGGCTTTACGAAGCCTTCTGCATCATCATTGTCTTTCCACTCATTGTATATATCGGCGCCAGTGGCGTCGTGCAAAGCAAAATGGAAGAAAGAATTTGCCGGCTGCTTGGCGATCTCTCCTATCCTTTATACATGACGCATTATGTGCTCGTCTATTTTTACGTGGCATGGGTAAGTAATCACAAAGGCATCAAGTTGTGGCAGGCATGGCCATATGCACTGCTCACATTTTCGGGAGCAATGGTGCTCGCTTACGCGAGTTTGAAGTTGTACGATGAACCGGTAAGAGCCTGGCTCAGAAAAAAAATGAAATAGCAAGATGTTAAACCCATTCAATTTCGTAAGTTGGTTCAAGCAGCCTGGACTTGATTATCAGCAATATCGAAAACTTGCCTTAATTCTGACAATGCTTTGCGTACCCTGGATTTTACAGTGCCCAATGGTAGCTTCAAATATTCAGATGCTTCTTCATGGGTATAGCCATCAAAGTAAACCAGCTCGATAAGCTGCTTTCTTTCCGGTATAAGTTTGTCAACAAACGATTTTAGATCAGTGGCGATAGCAGATGTAAGAGGTACCAATGTTGCGCCGGCGTTAAGATCACTTTCAGATACCGAATCCCAGTCTATGTTGCTTTCAAATTTGGCATCTGCCCTTAAACTATCAATGGCTGTATGCCTGGTAATATTAAGCATCCAGGTGAACAATGTTCCACGATCCGGATCGTAGCAAGCAATTTTTTTCCAGATCTTTAAGAAAGCATCCTGCATGACATCATCCACTTTGTTATCATCCCTTATGATCCGGCAGGCAGTTCCGAAAAGACCAGCAGCATAATGGTCATACAAATATTCAAATGCTGCCTTATCATTAGCTTTGAGCAGACTTACCAATTCATTCTCACAAATGAAGGTAGATTTTCTATTCATTGTTCACTAGTTATGGAAGGTAAACCGGCAAGCCGGGAATCTGCTAATTGAGTTACCAAAATTGTGCGTGCAATACAACTATTTATTGTAGAAATAGTTTGCATTCAGGGAAGGTACTTATATAATTTCGGTACTAAATATTATTTTTTAGTTAAGCCTGGCCGAGTGCATAATTGGCTCTAAGCATATGGAACAGTAGATATGTCCTGGTATACCCCGGCAACTCTTTTACTTAGCGTGGCCCTAAATCCCTGTGGCCTTGCAACGATACGCGCTCCGGTCCAGGTTGATGCGATCACCATTCCGGCAGCAATCAGGATGATATCCTTGATGATATACTGTGCTTCCAGGGTTGGTGCATTCAGTGTGCCAGAGAAAAGCTCGGAAGGATAAAGAAACAACGGGGACATAGCACCCACCATTTGAAGCGCCAGCAGCCATACCCCTACCCTTAGGAACATACCGGTTAGAAAGCAAAAACCGATCAAGCATTCCAGGGTCGCAACAAAAACCATTGCATTATGCCCTGTGAAGACGCCCAAGGTGAGCGCAGACGTTGTGCGGGTTGCCAGAGATTCGATGGGGCTTATTCCTGTGAAAAATTTAAGCACGCCAAAACCAACAAAAACAATCCCCATCGTAAAGCGAAGAATGTTGATACTGTTGGCTACCAGCCATTTATTAATGGATGTGTCCAGTTTATCAAACCGGTCAAAAGGCTTGGTGAATTCTTCATATGTTGCAGGTCTAGTTCAGGCTATCTACGCCAGGACCGGTCCAAAAGATCGCATGAATATTAAGTTATTGGGGTGGTTAACGAGCCCGGCGCAAAAATGCCGGGCTCGTTACAGCTCTTGTCTACTTATTTAAAAGCGTCTTTAAAATTTTCTGCTGCTTTATCCTGGGCTTGTTTAGCTTCGGGCACGATGACTGCTGTCCCGAAAAATTCATGCGTAGTGCCTTCATACAATTCATAAGAAACCCTCACACCTGCTTCATTTAGCTTGTCGCGCAACAGCTGGCCTTCCGATTGCAGTGGGTCAATTTGAGCGCCGATAATAGTTGTTGAAGGCAGGTTTTTCAGATCAGCCAAAACCAATGAAATGCGGGGATCTTTTGCTTCTGAAAGATCGTTTAGGTAATGGCCCAAGAACCATTTGATACTTGGAACATCTAATGGTTTTGCATTGTAGTACTGCTTGTAAGAAGCAACGGTTGTGTCCGAATTAGCAACCGGATACACCAATAGCTGATGCTTTGGCATGGTCAGGCCTTTATCGCGCGCAGCAATACTGACATTAGCTGCCAGGTTTCCACCTGCACTTTCACCGGCAACACCGATTTTTGTATTATCCCCTTTCAACAGCGCCATATTGCCCATTACCCACTGGTAAGCTGAGACCGCATCGTTGTGTGCTGTCGGAAACTTGTGTTCGGGACCTTTGCGATACCCTACCGACACAACCACCGCACCTACTTTTTCAGATAGCGCTGCTGCCGATGGATCGTAAACGTCAATGTTGGCAATCACCCAGCCGCCACCATGGTAATACACGATTACAGGAAACGGTCCACTTCCGTTTTTTGGCGTGTAAATCCGCGCATGAATCGAGCCGTCAATCACCGGAATGTCAGCGCCGGACGTATCAACCTGCGGTTTAGGCGGGGTGATATTGTTTTCGGACAACAGGTCCATGACAGCATCTTTAACCGTGTGGTTCATACGCGCGCGCTGCGGGGTGAGCGTATAAATCGGAGGATCGCCGTAGCTCAATAGCTTTTCGATTACCGCCCACATCTCGTCGTGAATTTCAGGGGCAAAAGCCGGTTTGGGTCCCTTTGGCTTTATCGATGCTCCGACTGGCAGGTTATGATCGTCCAGGGAACACGAAACAGCGCCAAGCATTACCGTAGCAATCAAGAGTGCTGCGGCAGTTTTGTGAAGTTTGTTGCTTCTCATCTTTATTAAATAATTTGGTTTGTTGCCCCGCCTTATTTAAAAAGTATACCCAGAGCCCTCAAAATCAGATTTTTATAACCCGAAGTTGTAAACAAGTTGGAATGGTGCCAAAATAATCTCGAAAACTAGAAATCTGGTCATGTATGGGTAATTCACTTTATCAATTAACGCTTTCCTGCAAGGCGGGAAATTGTTGATTCCACATTTCGTAATACTTGCCTTTTTTGCTTAGCAACTTCTTATGGCTTCCTTCCTCGATCAATTTCCCCTTTTCAAGTACTACAATTTTATCTGCATTCATAACGGTACTGAGCCTGTGGGCAATGATAATGATCGTCTTGTTTTTCTTTCGTAGCGATTGGACCGCCAGTTGAATGTGCTGCTCGGATTTGGAATCAAGGGATGAAGTTGCTTCGTCGAGAATTAATATTTCCGGGTCCCGGTAAAGCGCCCTGGCAATAGCTAAACGCTGACGCTGTCCACCCGATAGGCTAGTCCCGTTTTCTCCAATATAAGTGTTAAAACCATTTGGTAGGTCCTCAATAAATTTCATGATGTCGAGCTCCTGGCAGATGGAAACGATTTTTTTCATATCCGGTTCAAATTCCCCTACCGCAATGTTGTTGAGCACATTGCCGGCAAACAGGTGAACATCCTGGGGCACTGCGCTCACCATTTGCCGCAGGCTGTCATTTGTGAGATATTTTATATCAAAACCACCTAACTGGATGTTTCCTTTTTCGATCGGATAAATGTTTTGTAGTAGTGATAACAAGGTGGTCTTTCCTGATCCGCTCTCCCCTACCACAGCAGTAATCTTACCTTTTGGGATCATCAGCTCAAGCCCTTCAAATACCGTCACGCGCGTTCCATAGCGGAAATGGACATTCCGAAATTGAATATCACCGATCATATCAGGGGTCAGCACGGCCTTGTTTTCTACCGATTCCCGCTCAATATCCATGATCTCAAAGAGCCTGTCAGCGGCAATGCTGGCATCCTGGATCACCTTGTTCATCCCGATCAAGCTGGAAACCGGGCCAGTGAAATAGCCGATAATGGCATAGAAGGACAGTAATTCTCCGGGCGTAATGATATTGTTCAATACAAATAGCGACCCTGCCCAAAGTAGAATGATCGTGAATGCACTTGAAACAAAGCCGCTAAAATCACCAATCCAAAGTGAGTTTGTGTTCGATTCATAAACCGAGCGCAGCATGCCTACAAACCTGGTCTCCGTGCGCATATTGGTAAAATCTTCCAGCCCAAAGCGCTTGATGGTGCTCACCGAATGAATGGATTCAACAAGTTGAGCTTCCAATTCTGCCGAGCTTTCCATCAATTTTCGCTGGGTCGAGCGGTTCATTTTATTGGAGAAATAATAAATGATCGCATATAAAGGCACCACGCCCATCATGATCAGTGCCAACTTCCAGTAATAGGTAAACATCAACACAAACGAAAACACAAGAATGAACATATTCACCGCAAACCCGATCAGTACATCATTAACAAAAACCCTGATCTTAACCGCGTCATTCATTCTGGAAATGATCTCGCCCACACGCATATTGTCAAAAAACTGCTGCGGAAGGCGCAACAAATGCTTGTAGTAGCCCAGGATCAGCCTTGCATCTATCTGCTGGCCTGTTTTAATGGTCAATAAGCTTTTTGCATGGTTAATCACCACACGGAAAAATAGAATCCCGATCATGACTACTCCCATCAGGTTCAACAGGTTGCGATTGCCCTCGGGAAGTACATTGTCAACAATTTTTTGTAAAAATATAGAAGTTGAAAGTCCCAGGACAGTGTAAATAATAGCACCTAAAAGTACTTGCAACAGGACCGATTTATGGGGTTTGAGTAAATACCAGAACCGTTTTTTTACTGAGATTTTCTCATTGCCCTCCATGAAAGTATCTCCCGGCTGAACCAGGATCATCACACCGGTCCAGATACCTTTGAACTCGTCGTGGCTCATTTTGACCAGTTCACCGCGTGCGGGGTCCATCACTTCTACCTGTGTTGCGCTCACATTATAGACAACCACATAATGATGCAGGATCTGCTTGATGATCACGTGCGCGATAACAGGAACCGGCACATGCGGTAGCTGCTCGAAATCTGCTTTTACGCCTTTTGCATTAAATCCCAGTTTAGTAGCTGCCTCGATCAGACCCAACACATTGGTCCCTTTTTTGTCGGTAGACGCATATTGCCGGATTCGGGCCACCGGTATTGTGAGCTTATAGAAAGCCGAGATGGAAGCTAAACAGGTAGCCCCACAATCCGTAAGGTCATGCTGTTTTATGATCGCATATTTCAGGGTGCTGCCAAAGCCCGGAAAAGGCAAAAAGTCCAGCAAACGATTTATCAGCTTCTTGATACTTGACAGTATGCCAACAGAATTGTGCTGATTCATAAGATCAATTTAAAGGTGGGGTTTGCGTAGTGGCAACTAAGTTGGGGTTCAGCCAGTCGTCAGCTTTGTCATACATAAGCTGAAACAATGTGCGCTTGGTCACCATAAACCTTGCTTGGAGCGTCATTCCCTTTTTTAGCTTGCCAACATATCCATTGCGCAGACGCAGCGCATTTTGGTCAAGCCTGCATCTGACTTTGAAGAAGGGCGGCTCTTTTCCAGAAGTGTAAACGTCATTAGATATTGACATCACCTGCCCTGTGACCAACCCCCATTGATTATAGTTGTAAGCATCCACTTGCAAGCGGGTGCTTGTTCCAGGATGGATCAGTCCGATGTCCTTTGGCAAAACGTACATTTCTGCAACCATTTGCTCATCGGGCGATATTTCAGCCAGAAATTCATTGGCTGCGACAATGCTGCCGGGCTGCAACCCTTTTAATTGCTGGACGGTCCCACTGATTGGCGCTTTGATTACATAGAAATCTTTTTCGCGTAGGTATTGCTTATCCTGGGAGTTGAGTTCGCGGTTCTTCATTTGCAGCTGGGTCAAGGCAGATTCCCACCGCGCCTGCTCCTGCTCCATGATGGTCTTAATCTTGTTTGTGGCCGTGCTATGAAGCAATAGTGCCCGGTCGTATTCAGCCTCAGAAATGGCCTTAACTTCATAAAGCTTTTTATTTCTTGCAAAATCCTTCTCTACCGTTAGCAGAGTCGTCTTGGCATCGGTAATCTTTTGCCAGAACAACGCAAAATCCTGCTTGTATAAGCCGCTTGATAACCCCGGCTTTCTGCTCCAGTTGTTGGTCCTGCTCAGATGTAGCAGAATGTTCAGGTCTTTAATTTGATTGTCAAAATCGTCTCTTTGCTCCTTTACCAATTGATTTTGTTCTGCCAGGATGTCCGACTCGATTTTCAACAATGTTTGTCCTTTGACAACCCGCTGGTTTTCTGAAACAAAAATTGAGTCTAATCTACCGCTAACAAGTGCCTTGATTTCATTTCTGTCGTCAGTAGCCCGGATCACGCCTACACTTTTTACACTGATATCAACGCTGATTAAAAAAAGCGAAACAAATCCTACGATCAGGATAAGCATCAGTAGTTGATAAACCAGATTAGACCGCGTGCTATGTTGATGGAAATGGTAATCTGAGGTAAATTCCAGGATCTCAGGCGGAAAAATCTTATTCGCGTCAAATTTGTTTCTTTCTTCCATCTCAACTCAGGGTTGTGGGTAACTATGGTAGGTGTTAACTGTCTGTAAGGTTCTTATCAGATGTATCCTATTTAGCAAGCATTTACACAAAAACGGGGACGGCCTGAGCCATCCCCGTTACCTTTGGATGATTTCACTTGCTTATTGCGTTATAGAATTAAAGATTCCACCCAAGTCCAGGCCTAATCCAAAATTTGTCTTTTCAGATGAGCCATCATCATCTACCGATTCATTGCTGAATGCGATTCCCAGCGATCCGAAAAGGCCTCCTGACGAAGCAGAATCGTTGCTGTTACCAAGACCCAAAAGTCCACCATTGATTTCTTTCATTTCTGCGAGATTCAATTCTTGAAATTTCATAATACAATACATTTAGTTAAAAATAGCTTACTCTTTTTCAGGTTTTCTGCTACCCCTGCTGAACAATGCGTTCGGAATGCATAGCTAAACTACCATGCCACAGGGAAACTAAGTACTTGATTATGAAACAACTAAAAGGAATAACATACAACTTAAAAGAATTTTCTTTGTGATCTAAACTCTATTTTTGATCGTATCATGCGTGCGTTACCTTATTACAACTGAGCGAATTTTAGGATCGCAATAATCCGGCAACTAGGCACCAGACGTCATAAAACAATAGTATTATGCCTGCTAGTTGTGGGATATTAGTAAGATTTGCAGATTAGTTTGATTATTGTTAACTAGCGGTGACCTATTTCTCTACAATTGGAGAAAGGCGCACATCAATACCACTTGGTCTGTGTTTTTATTGTTTAAAATTTTTAATCACGAAACTCCACCATATTTGTTGATATACTTACGCCCGCCGGGATGTAGCTACGTCAACCAGAGTACAGTTTAAGTATACTATTTAGAGTATCAAACTTTAAGAGATGTTGATTAGCTCTCAGCGACATTTTCCTTTACCCTCCAGAGTACGCTTAATGACCGTTTAAAACCGACGCTCTTTGAGAAAATCGAAGCTGCAAGGGGGTGGAATAAAGTATCTTGGGAAAGTGAATTTACAGGATAATACGAGTATAGGAAATGTTCAGTAACCTTAACAATATATCAAATAATATAAACAGGATGACTGAATACCAAACTCCAAGGGATCGGAAATACACCGATACACTGATCAGCTCTGCCCCAAAAGAGGCAGAAGCTTTTCTAAATTTAAAACGCACCGCAGAACGGAGTGATGGCGTCATTCCCGTCAGGTATAGAGAACTTATTTCCGTAGCAGTTGCATTGACGACACAATGCTCTTACTGTATTGAAGCACATATAAAAAATGCCATTGTTGCGGGTGCTACAAAAGAAGAGATTGGAGAAACTGTATTTATTGCAGCGGCGCTTCGGGCTGGCGGTGCTGTTGGAAACGGTCTGCTTGCAATGCGTATTTTTGAAGAAGAAGTAGGAAAGAAAAGTTGATGATACTTCACAAATTGTAAGCTAGCAACATATAAAGGCGAAAGGTAGGCGAGAATATCTAGCTCGACTAATCTAAGGTTTGACAGTTTTCTGCCTCCTTTTCAAATCATTTCTTTGACCAATCAATAGCTGCTTGGTTTGAAAAATCGGTGCTTCAAAAAAGGAAATAGGTTTTATCGCTGGTAGGCGTATTGTTTGCACAACAAATTCTCTACAAAAACAAGATCAATAACTTCTGATAAGGATAGGCTAAGGAATATTTGGCCAATGGTTCGGTATTAACAATTGGCCAGATCGCAATTGGTCGTGTGAAACGCGGTACTATCAAAGAAGGATCGACATTGTCACTTTGCAAAGCAGACGGTGTGATCAAAAAAGTGAAAGAACTTCTTCGATCAATGCGATACCGTACTTGTCACAAATCGCCAGCAACTCATTCATTAAGCAAGGCATTCCATACAAATGCACGCAGATCAATGCTTTAAAAAATTGCAACCAAAGTGCACCGCTTACGGGGCTAGCGCTTGCTTTGACAAGGAGCCCAAGAGCTTTGCTGACTTTCACTCTAAAGCAAGCAGAGTAGGTTTGAAAATGATATTAGATAGCAAAATTTTGCCTTTATGAAAAAGGATTAAAGATACTCTTGATAGTGTTGCAAACAAAATGTCTGCTCAATATACTTATCGATTTGTTCTTCTATTCGTAACATGACACAGTAGTTTTGCTCATCCAGTGTGCATTTGAAACGTATATGCAAAAAGACTTCAAGTATACCGAACAGCAATTGGTGCTTGCGCTTAAAGCCAATCAGCGTGCTGCATTTGAGTATTTCTATGATAAATATTCCCCCGGCTTATACGGCAGCATTTGTCAAATCATTCCGGATCAAGAGATAGCCTCGGAAATTTTGCAGGAGGCATTCATCGAGTTCTGGCAAGACATAAGGTATTATGATGTAAACAAAGGAACAATTTTCACCTGGGCACTTAGTATCAGCAGACGAAAGGCGATGGATCGCATCAGAAGTATTGCTTGACAACTGGCTTCATTTGCTAATCGAGCACCGCGTTACCGCGCGTTCACACAACGCCTTTGAAGCTTTCAAATGCCGTTTCGACAGTTTATGAGCTGTTGGGGTGAGCCGGTCCGCAGCAACAAAGAAACTACGCCATCTGAGGAATAAAGTATTGTACATCTAATCATCTGGATACTGAAAGTAAAGCTTAGCCGCTGATCTAAAAATTTAGATAAGCGTCACTGATTATGAACATAATTCGGACAGGCACAGTATTTTATAAAGATAACCATCGGTGTTTCATTAGCTATATGCTTACGGTATGAATCGCTTCTGCGTTCAATGAATTATTTAGTTGCGCGACTTATTTTAATTCAATGGACTTTCAAAGGTCTTTCATCATTTATTAATATGAATAAAAAAGAACTTTCTGACACAGCTCAGCAGCGCCTTATTGAGCAAACCAGAAAAGATGACGCTTATTTCCGATCCATTATTGAAAATAATTCATTTTATATTATCAAAACAGATCTTGAAGGCAGATACACCTATTTGAACCCCTTCTTTTGTAAAATGCTTGATCTACAAGCAGAAGAATGGCTCGGCAAAGAGTCCCTGAGCCTAATTATGCCGGTAGATCATGCGGCTTGTATTGAAACTGTTGAAAAGTGTTTTGCTGATCCACAAAATTCATTTTGGGTAATGCTTAGAAAACCTACCCCTAACGGTGTGCTGCACACACAATGGGAGTTTAAAGTGTTGAAAGATGAAAATGACGCGCCTTGCGAACTACTGTGTATCGGACATGATATTACCCCATTGATATTAAAACAAGAGCAGCTTCTCAGCTTGGTGGATGTGGCGGCTGAACAGAACAAACGCCTGGTTAATTTCACTTACATCATTTCTCATAACGTCCGTTCACATGTAGCCAATATCATTGGTATCCTTAACATCAGTGAAGATTTTGAAGACAGTAAGATGGCCTTGGGAATGATTCATGATAGCACGTTAAGCCTGGATGAAACATTGAACAATCTCAACGAGATTATATCAATACAAGCAAATACAAGCCTGCCAGTCGCTGCTTTAAACGTTTTTGATGAGATATACAGGATATTCCAAAGTATACAAGCGCTCAATTCGGGACCAGATACAACAATAAGTTATCAATTTGACCCAAGTCAAGTTGTAAACATCAATCCTGCTTATTTTGAAAGCATAATTTTGAATCTGATCACCAATGCTTTTAAATATAAATCAACCGAGCGTTCGCTAGAAATTGAACTGAACCTGTACGACGAAGAAAAATACAAAGTATTGACCTTCAAAGATAATGGACTGGGAATTGATCTAGGAAGATACAAGGACCAGCTGTTTGGACTTTATAAAACTTTCCATAGAAATAAGGATGCCAGGGGATTGGGCCTGTATTTAATAAAGACGCAAATTGAAGCGATGAAAGGCAAGATTGAAGTAGAAAGTGAAGTTAACGTAGGCACTACTTTTTACATCTATTTCAATCAAAGTGATATTAGCATTGTCAGCGACACAAATAATAATCTCTAACATCAGAATGGCTGGATACGCAAACATACTTAGTGAGTCACAACGCTTTATCATCGTAGACGATGATAGCGTAAATAACCTGGTATCCACATTTATAATCCAAAGGCATCAAAAAGATGCAGAGATCCATGTATTTGTGGATCCAGAACTTGCCCTGAATAGTATCCAAGAAATAATCGACACCAATCATAATGTGAAAACAATAATTCTTCTGGACATCAACATGCCTATTATGAACGGCTGGGAGTTTTTAGAGGAATTGGCAAAATTAAAAGAAAGTGCCATGAGCGGATTTCGTATTTTTATGCTTTCTTCATCTATGGATCTAATCGACAAGGCAAAGGTTGAAAGTCATACGCTAGTATCGGGCTTTTTCTCCAAACCATTAAGCTTGAACCACCTTAGCACTGCCTGCGGTAATGCGACCTTCACTGATTAATATAATTCTTGTTCCCAGGTCTGTCTGCAAAAGTATGCTTCAAGTAAAATCCCAATAAACATTGCATCTGATTATTTCAGGACTTGTAACCGACTAACGCGCAATTAAGAACCTGTTATGAATCAAAGCTTATACATCGTCGATGATATTCTGATGACCAATTTTTATTTATAAATTGATCAAGGATCTGAAAATGCCATATCTGATAAAATTCTTCAAAAATGGCAAGTCGCTTCATAAGCACATGCTGCAGTTGAGCCGGTCAGGGCAGAGCGCTTATAAACATAAGGCAATCCAGTAAATACAGGAAGGATCGCTGTTGTAATTTACAGCAGCTAGCAGACCAATAGGTAGTCCAAATTATCTTAATGCTCGCGCGCTGGCTTTTTTCGATAAACCAGGCCGGCTCGACAAGCTTGAAAGCTGTTGACCGAAACTGAAAGCATAATTTCTGTGAAAGCCTCAGAAAATAGTTAAATTACTAGAAAGATTAATATGCAAAGTCGCGACATAGTTGTTATTGGATCATCAGCCGGAGGTGTTCATGCTTTAAAGGAAATTGTAAAATCTTTTGACAAGGACTTGTCTGCCAGCATTTTTATTGTGCAGCATTTGGCTGCTGATCATGTCAGTTACCTGCCGCAAATACTTACCAGCCACGGGAAGCTGCCCGCGCTGCACCCCAAAGATGGTGAAGAAATAAAGAAGGGTATGATCTATGTGGCCCCACCGGACCATCACATGATCATTAACGAGGGGCATATTTTGGTAAAAAGAGGCCCAAAAGAAAATAACTTTCGCCCTTCGATTGATGCATTGATGCGTTCTGCTGCTTACTGGTATGGCGGCCGGGTGATAGCCGCCGTGCTGACCGGATATCTCAATGATGGCAGTTCAGGGCTGTGGTCGGTCGAGCAATTTGGCGGTCTTACATTGGTTCAAAGCCCCCAGGACGCGCTTTACCCGGATATGGCCAACAACGCGCTCGAATATGTGGATGCCGATTATACTGTACTTTTAAAAGACATCGGGCCTTTGATTAACCAGCTGGTGGCCCAGCCTGCCGGAACGGGTATAGTGGAAGACAATCTGCTGAAAGTCAGGATGAAGGCAGAAATAAAAATTGCAGCACAAAAAAACGCCTTATCAATGGGCATTAACCACATGGGGGAAAAAACGGATTTAACCTGCCCAGAATGCGGCGGGACACTTACCAGCTTTCAGGAAGGCGAAAGTGTCCGCTACCGTTGCCACACGGGCCATGGATTCTCACAGGGTGCGCTTTGGTCAGGAATTACTGAATCGGTCGAAACAAAATTATGGCAGGCGGTCCGCAGCATGGAGGAAGGCATCCTGTTTTTAGAGCAAGCCGTGACGCGCTGCGAAGTGAGCGGAAATGCGGCTGACGCCAAGGGATTCGAACAAAAAGCCTAAATTCTGCGCATCAGGTCCAAAGCGCTACTGGATTATATCTACTCCCAAGGCCAAATTAGTGACGTTAAGCTCACCTAGCCCTTATAGCTTTTACGGCAAGCATATTGTAACCTTTCGAATTTTTAGAGGAACCCATACTGGAACACACAATGTTTTTCAGCTATTAGGAAGATATTAGGCTTATCTTAGTACTTTATTAGGAAAATAGCAGCGTCTATGGATAAAAAGTACGTTACCCAGGCCTTTGAACTCCGGCTCAAAGGCCGTTTTGATGTTTTACTGGCCTACTATGGCGATAAACTCTTTCAGCTGCCTGCGATTATCGTTGTTGCCCAGATCAAAGACGAGCTCGGCATTTCGATCACCGAGCATTCCATTTATTCACTCAAAAAGCGGCTCAAAAAAAACCAGCTGCAGCAGGCCATTCCACTGCCCGTAGATCCGGCCACAATTGAAAATATACTTCCCTTGCAGGCATAAACCAATAGCACCGGCCAAAACGGACGGTAGTATGATGGTACCCCATTAAAACAAAAATGAAGAAAATTTATCTGGTAGATGATGATGAAGATGACCGGATGTTTGCCCGTCAGGCGCTGGAAAGTGTAACAAAAGATATTGAAATTGTTGAATTGACTGACGGGAACCAGCTGCTTGTAGTGTTGGAGAAAAATCTTTGCACAGATCCTTCGCTGGTATTAATGGATATGAATATGCCCCTTGTTAACGGCATGGAGGCTTTGTCTGCATTAAAAAGCCGTGATGAGTGGCGCCATATACCTGTCGTGCTGTTTTCCACCAGCGAAAATCAAAATACTGTAAAACAGGCCTACCAGCAAGGTGTAAATGCCTATATGGTCAAGCCCAGCACTTTTGAGGGCTACATCCAGATGGCCCATACGGTAAACCTTTGCTTTCTTAATAACTACCCTTCCAGCAGTCTTAAACTGGATGCAGCGGTAAGCGCCGGAAAGAATGTGGTGATCATCGAAGATAATCCAGACCATGCTGAATTGATGGACTTTTCTCTAAAAAAGGGTATCCCGGGGCTAAACATCATCCAGCATAGTTCAGCCGAAAGCGCTGTTAGCTTCTTTGAATCACTTGACCAGAAAGCGTCTGCTGCCGTCGATTTGATTATCCTGGACCTGTATTTGCCTACCCGCAAGCATGGCCTGGATCTGCTGGCCTGGATCCAAATATCTTTTGCCAGTAAAAGTATACCTATTGCGCCTATTGTTGTCGTGAGCGCTTCGGCCCATGACCAGGATATTAAAGCTAGTTATGGCCTTCAGGCAAATGCTTACCTGATTAAAACCGCCCAGCCTGCCCAATTCTTTTCTTATCTGACTGATCTGTGCTACTGTTGGTGGAATACGATTGTTTTTCCCAGGCAGGCCTCTTGATCAGCAGCACCGCAATACTTTATTAAGCCCGGACAACTTTTCCTTATTTGCTATGACTGATCCCGGGCCAACGTCCCAAACTGAAAATACCCAGTACACGAATTTGCAGCCAGGCAAAAAACCGGTACCCATTGTCGCCATAGGCGGCTCGGCCGGTGGTCAACAGGCCATGAGCGAACTTCTGTCTTTTTTACCCGCCGATACGGGGTTAGCCTACGTTTATATCCAGCATCTGTCCCCGGATCACGATAGCAAACTGGAATCTATTCTCTCTTCCAAAACAAGCATGCAGGTTTTGGAAGCGGACCATTTGATGCCTGTGCAGCCAGACCATCTGTATGTGATCCCGCCCGGCAAAGCCATGGAGGTTATCGATGGAGTATTGGTGCTGACACCTAGAAAACCCAAGCCAGAGCCACACCTGCCCATTGACCAATTCTTCTGCTCGCTGGCCGAAAGACAAAAGGACGGGGCAATCGGCATTGTCCTTTCAGGGATGGCCAGTGATGGCACACTCGGCTTAAAAGCGATTAAAGTGGCGGGCGGGATTACCTTTGCGCAAGATGAATCGGCCGCTTTTCAAGGTATGCCCCAGTCGGCCATCATGGAGGGCGTCGTAGATATGGTACTGCCGCCAAAAGACATTGCCGCTGAGCTTTCAAGGCTTAGCAACCATAAAGAAGTCTTTCAGCTTACAGCAGAAACCAATGAAGTTGCCCAGGACGATACTGATAGCGAAGATCTTAGAAAAATACTCGCTTTTGTCAAGTCTGCCGCAGGCGTAGATTTCACGCATTACAAAAAGGCAACCATCCGCAGAAGAATTATCCGCAGGATGCTGCTCTACAAAATTGATACGCTTGCTGGTTATATCGACTATTTAAAAAAGCATCCGGCCGAAGCAGGCACACTCTATAACGATCTGCTCATCAACGTCACCAACTTCTTTCGCGACGCGCCAGCGATGGAATACCTCAAAAAGCAGGTCCTGCCCCAGCTCATCCGCAACAAAGCGGCGAGCGAAGCGGTGCGGATTTGGGTGGCAGGATGTTCAACCGGTCAGGAGGCTTATTCAATGGCCATGATGATGCTGGAAGTGCTGGGCGACAGAGCTGCCAGCCTTCCTGTACAGATTTTCGCTACCGACCTGAGCGATACTGCGATTGCCAAAGCGCGGCTAGGCGTATTTACCAAAAGTGAGCTCACAGATGTTTCGCCTGCGCGGTTAGAACGTTTCTTTTTCAAGGTCGATGACCATTACCGGGTCAACAAATTGGTACGCGACATTTGTGTTTTTGCACCACATAACCTTTTAAGTGACCCGCCGTTTTCAAGGTTAGATTTGATCAGCTGCCGTAACCTTTTAATCTATCTGGATGATGCCCTGCAAAAGAAAGTCTTTGCAACCTTTCATTACGCCCTTAAACCCGATGGATATCTGCTATTAGGCAAGTCTGAGTCTGTGGGCAGTTCGCCGGCGTATTTTACGCAGCTCGAAAAAGCGCAAAAAGTGTTTGCGCGCAAAAATAACACCCAGACCAAAATCCCCCTTGACATGGATTTCAAGAGCAATACCCCTGTCGTTCCCATTATAACAGTCACTACCAAGACAACAGAGCTGGCTTCTGTAAGCGATTTGGACAAATTGGTAGACAACCTGCTGCTTGCCCAATATGTGCCAGCCAGCGTGGTCATAGACCAGGACCTGGAAATTATCCAGTTTAGGGGGAATATGACGCCATTTTTGCAACCTTCGTCTGGCAAGGCAAGTTTGAACCTGACCAAGATGGCCCATCCTTCGCTGGTCTTTGAGCTGCGCAACATTGTCCATAAAGCGCGCAAATCGGCGGAAAGACAAAGGAAAGATGGTTTGGAAATCAGTTATCCCGATAAGCCGGTTTACGTCAATATTGAAGCCGTACCCATTACAAACCCATCCAACCAGCAGCTTTTTCTGGTTTTGTTTGAACAGGTCAGCGAAAACCTGGCTTTGACAACCGATACAGGCGACACTGGCCAGCGAAGCCGCCAGCTTGAAGCTGAGCTTGCCGCGCTGCGGCAGGACATGCATTCGATTGTTGAAGAGCAGGAAGCCAGCAATGAAGAGCTGCAGTCAGCTAACGAAGAAGTTGTCAGCAGCAATGAAGAGCTGCAAAGCATTAACGAAGAGCTTGAAACCAGCAAGGAAGAGATCGAATCTGCCAATGAAGAATTGCAGACCATCAACCAGGAGTTGCAGACCCGAAATGACCAGCTCACCGAGTCCTATGAGTATTCAGAAGCGATCCTTTCGACCATTAATGAGGCTACCCTGGTCCTGGATGAGCATTTGCGTATCAAAAGCGCCAATCAGGCGTTTTACCGTTTCTTTTTAACGGATGCTGCCAGGACCGAAGGGCAATTAATTTATGAGCTCGGCAGCCGGCAGCTTGATTTCTCAGAACTTAGGGACTTATTGCATCAGGTCACTATCAACGACACGGTTGTTAAAGGCATTGAAGCCGATGTACGGATTTCTGCAACCCAGCAGCGGACGATGCTGATCCACGCCAGAAAGCTGACGCTTCATCGGAAGCAGATTATCCTGCTTGGTTTTGAGGACATTACTGTCCACCGCCGTGAACAGCGGCTGCTTCTGGACCGGAAACAGTGGTTCGAAAAACTTGTCGATAATGCGCCCGCCATGATCTGGGTCCGTGGGGCCGATGGCAAGATTAATTTTTTAAACAAAGCCTGGGTTATCTTTACAGGGCAAGCCCACTTGGAAAATGAAGCTGCATTCAATGAAGCAATCCATCCGGCAGACCTGCCATCCTATCAGGACGCTTTTTCCAAAAACCTGGGAAGACAAACAGAATTCAGCTTTGAATACCGGCTCAAAAGAAGTGATGGAGACTACCGCTGGGTACTGGAAAATGCCAGCCCTGTTTTTTTGGAAGATGGGACTTTCAACGGTTATACAGGGAGTGGTGTGGATATACACCTTCAAAAAACGCTGACCGAGCAGCTCAACGAGCATGTTGACCAGAAAACGGCAGCGCTTCAAGATGCTAACCAGTTACTTACCCGGGCTGCAGACCGTCTTCAAAGTGTGCTCAACGGCGTACCCGCATCAGTAACACTGATGGAGCCTATATATGCGGAAGATGGGTCAGTGATAGATTTTACCACCTCCGTATTTAATGGCAAAACGCTGGAATTTACCCAGCAAAGCCGTCAGCATACCTTGGAAAAAACATTGCTTGAAGTGACTCCTGCCTTAAAAGAGGCTGGGCTTTTTGAAAAATATGTGCAGGTGCTTGCCACCGGAGAAAGCGCCTACCAGGAGTTCTCGCCCTTGCCGGGCCAGCTCACACTTGCCTTCTTCATCACGCGGCAGGTAGACAGGACTGGTATTGTGGTCACTGTATTGGATATCACTGCCCGAAAACAGGCCGAGATCAAGTTAACTGAAGTCGTAGAAAGCCTGCAAGCTGTCCTTGACAGCTCTCCGGCATCGATTGCTTTCTTTAAGGCTGTGGACAGCGCTGAACGGCACCCGGCCGATTTCACATTAGTTGTTTGCAATTCGAAGTTTTCGACAGACTTTGGCAAGCCCGTTTCCGAGCTGGTGGGGACGGCCGCATCCGGGCTTCTTTCCTTGCAGCACCAGCAGAATATTCAAGAAGTTTACGCAACCAAAGCGCCGTTCTACGAAGAGCATTTGCTGGACGGGCTACCCAAATGGCTCGCAACTTCCATGACCAGACATGACCATGGGGTAGCAATTACTGAACTGGATATTACCCGTTTGAAGGAAAGCAGTTTTCAGCAAACCAAACTGATCAAGCAGCTGCAAAGCTCCAACGAAATGGTCGAGTCGCTTGCAACCATGAAAGAATATGTGCAGCACCGGGGATCCTTTTTACGGTCTTCGTTCCATGACCTTCGCGGCAGTTTTGGTATCATAGTAGGGGCAACTTCACTTTTTAAGATGATGGATACCCAACAGGAACGCGAAAAGATCCTGGATATGCTGCAACGCAACCTAACGCAGGTCTCAGCGATGATGAACCAGCTGCTGGATTATTCAAGGCTGGAATCAGGCGAAGAAAAACTGCGTATTGGCACCTTTGATGCAGCTACCTTACTGACAGAGCTATGCAGCGGTTCCTCGCAACTGGCGCACGAAAAAAGCCTATACATCCATTTCGAAGGACCAGACCAGCTCACCGTGGAAGGTGACGATGTGAAAGTAAGGCGCATTGCCCAGAACCTGATACTAAACGCGTTAAAATATACTGCCCAAGGTGGTGTAAATGTAAGCTGGGCAGTAGTTGGTCCGTATCAGGATGGAGGACAATTATGGGAACTTATTGTAGCTGACACCGGGCCGGGCATTCCCCAGGAGTTGCTTGCAAAAATGAATGGGGTCGAAGCAAAAGACCATGATGCTGAGCATCAAGCCAATACCCAAGGGCACGGGGAAGGGATTGGCCTTTTTATTATTAAACGCTTGACCGAGCTCTTAAATGCCAAAATGGAAATAAAAAGCGCGTCAGGGCAAGGAACAACATTCCGTTTGATTTTCCCGCAATCTTATGCAGCCCATGTCATAAAAGAGTAATGTCTCGCCTTAAAAAAGAATACAACCTCAATAAAGCGATTGCGATCTTTCGGCGCTTGTCCTATATCTATGGCTGCCGGTCACTTGACAAGTTTAAGATACGGGGCGTCTTGCATTGGCTGGCCAGCAAATAATCTGTGAGAACCTAGGCCCGTTTCCCAGGTAACAATGCCCACGAGAGCAATCTTTTCTAATAACAAGGTGCAGGCATGCCGTCATAGATGCAGTGCCAGGTTTTGTACCGTACAATGCCTCTCCCTGATGGATACGGACAGCACCTCTTGACCCGTCCAAACCGGCCCTGCGCAAAATGATGCCACGCCATTGCTGCTATACCACCGGCCATAGAATACGGATGCAGACTACCGATTGCCCTGTCTTCTGGGTCCCTGTCGTCCATTATGCAATACCTTTCCTTTATTTTCATCATCTTATTGCCACAACAGTGCGGGCTATGCATTTCAAAAGACTGGCATGAAATTTATTACCGGCGATCAACTGCAAATTGTCTGAAAGTGCTGATAAAGAAATAATTCCAGGCAAAATTTTCAATAAAACCCAATTAAACATGCAAAGCATTTATCTCGTTGATAACAACGCCGACTTTCTGTTTATGATCAGTAAGGTTTTTGAAAAATGCGAGCCTGAATGCAGGCTGCATCTTTTCGATAGCGGCCATCAATTGCTGCAAGACCTCTTAGAGCTGCGTGTGGGTGGTCAAAAGCCGTTTCCCTCACTGATCATTGCTGATTTGAAGATGCCAGGAATGGACGGCCTTCGACTTTTGGAAAAATTAAAACTTAACTGGCAAACCATTAACCCGCTTGTAAGTGCCATTCCAGTCATTATTTTTTCCAGCTCAGGTTTTCTGCCCGACATCAGAGCCTGTTATACGGCTGGGGCAAACTCGTTCCTGATAAAACCCTTGGCTTTTGAAAACCTGGAAAAGCTTATAGAACAAATTACCTCTTATTGGCTTGGTTATAATTGTTTGCCCGGCCCAGACGTAAATAAGAAAATGTAATTGTAACCCATTTGCCGCAGCTAAGTCAATCTCTTTGGTCTGTGAACAAGGCATTAATAACCGTCTTTTCCTTTTGCTGGCTCTCCCTCAAACCTGCACTAATTTTTTGAGCTGCAACCCGAAAATCCAGCAGCTCTTTCATCTGCCTTTTTATCAGTGCAGCGCGTTGGAGGTAATTTTTAGGTAACAAGTGAATTTTGTCGTTCTCCTGTTGGTGTTTGAAAGCAAGGGCGCGCCTTAACTTGATTTGATCAGCAAAAAAGGACTTCCATTGCTGGCAATGAAATTGAACGCGTAGTAGGCTTTGATCGGCGGATGTGGCTGGTATATTCATAACGTACAGTTAGTGGTTTAGTTTACTGTACTGAAAAGGGGGTAGCGGAGTATAAATGTAATTAAAACCAGGGGATTAACAAACACTTACCGTGGCTAGTGATTCAGCTGCCCGATGGCATATATACTACTTCCATTTTGTTAGACTCCATAGTTTACATTGTCTTTACCGGTAATTTAAATTTCCCCAAACAGCTAACGATGCGACGAGCTTATGTTTCTAATGGCCTAATTTTAAACTTAACCAGGTGGCATCAGGGTTAAACTACCTCACAATTCGGCTGGTAGACAAAACCTGGGGAATCCAAACCTAGTACAGTAAGTAAAGTGGATAATTTTCTCATAGAAGTAGCTCATACTGTTTGGGGCCTTAAGTATATAAACAAACATAAAGCCAATAATATGAGCAAACCACAGTGCCCTGACATTATCGTAATCGGTTCATCGGCCGGAGGTCTACCGGCGCTAATGGAACTTGTAGCAGGGCTCCCCGCTAATTTCCCCGCGGCCATACTGGTCGTCCAGCATATACCCCCCTACTCGGAAAGTAACCTTCACAATATTTTAAGCCGCCTGGGACCCTTGCCTGCGCTTGCAGCAAAAGACGGCGAGAAAGTCATGCCGGGGCATATTTATGTAGCTATTGCTGACCATCATCTGCTGGTCGAAAAAGAGAAGTTGATCGTGAGAAAGGGCCCACGGGAAAACCGGTTCAGGCCATCGGTTGACGCGTTGTTCCGTTCAGCAGCCTACACATATGGCAACCGTGTCATTGGGATTGTCTTGTCAGGTGCACTTGATGATGGCACTTCCGGGCTTTGGACGATCAAACGGCTTGGCGGACTGGCCTTGATCCAACATCCCCAGGATGCATTGTTCCCGCAGATGCCCGTCAATGCAGAGCAGTTTGTAACAGTGGATTATTCAATACCCGCCTCGCAGATGCCTGCTTTGCTTTCCGAGCTTACCGTCAAGCCTGTAAAGAGCAAACCGAAGATCACTAAAAAAGAACTGGCACTACTACAAACTGAGATTGTCATTGCAACAAGGGATAACGCGTTCCAAATGGGGATCATCAAAATGGGGGAGCTCACGCCCTTCACCTGTCCGGAATGTCACGGCGCTCTCTCTCAGCTCAAGGAAGGTAAAATCATCCGCTTCCGCTGTCATACAGGACATGCATATACGATCAGTTCGTTATTGTCCGAAGTCACAGACAATGTCGAAACAATACTCTGGCAGGCAATGCAAGCACTAGAAGAAACGACCATGCTGCTCACCAAAGTTGCAGAACATTTTGAAAGCGGAGAGCAAGGTGAAATTGCAAAGCTATTTTACAGAAAAGCAGAAATTATTAAAAAACGCTCCCAACTGGTGCATGATACAGTTCTTACGCAAGAAATAATGAGCACAGATCTGGGGTTGTCCCAGCCGTAACCAGTTTCGGATATCAAACGCATTAGAAGCTCAATCAACCTTGACCAGCCTATATGGTCGCATTATCCGAAACGACCGGCTTATAAGTCCTTCCAAATCTTAATCTTGCAGATTCAACCGTTACGCAGCAGTTGAGTGTATCAACATTATCATACTAAGCGGAACATACTTTCAAGAAACCAACTAAGTCTGTATTTGTAAACCACAATTGTATGCGGCGGGACCTAAAAGTGCTACCAGATTGCGTTGCGAGTAATTCGGAATGGTCACATATAGTACATTTAAACGCTTATCCGTCCTATTATAACGAACAAAAAATCACGGCTCGGCTTTATAAAAGCAAATTTTCAAGATCTAAGTGAAGTACGATTTAACCACGGTTTGAATGAACCCGGCTGTGCAAATTATTTCTGTTAAAGTAGTGCAAAACAATTCCGAAGTTTAAAGGACACTTTAGAGCTAGCTGGTGATTTACATAATAACCACAGTTTTAATTAACTCAGCTGCGTAAATTATTTTTGTCGAAATAGTGCAAACAATTCCGAAGTTTAAAGGTATTAACATTTTCAACATGGGCAAGAAAAGGGACTATATAGAAGAGATCTTTGAGAAAAGAGAACGCGCGGCAACGCTTGGAAAATGGAGCTATACCTCATTAAACTTCCTTTCAAGATCAATTCCAGAACTAGATGCAGCGGATGGCAATTGGCTAAATTATGTTCCAGTTAAGATAGTGACAATGATTGAGGTTTTTTTTCAGGAGGTTGTGAAGGAACTAGTGGATAGTGGGGAACCGTATAGTACAAATATATTTAAGTCCATAGAGGTAAGTAAGTTCGATGCTGCATTGCTCAAGGCCCTCCATGGACGAAAAATCACAATGGGAGAGCTAACATCCCATTTGCTTGCATTAAACCGAATTGAAGAAATTATTGGCTTGATGGACCGGCTGATGGATTTGAAGTTTAAAGATCGAATTTCCACGATTACTGATAGATGGGAAATTGAGATTAACAAAAAGGCTTCCGTTCCAATAATTGATGATATCGAAGGAAATATTAAGACCTTAGAAGAACTTATACGAGTAAGACATACGGTTGTACACGAGCTTACGGATATATCAGTTTCCGCCAAAGAAGCGTTGCTGTATATCAACGAAGCCCACAAATTTTTAAGCGCAACAAACGAACTTGTTACAGAGACGCTTTATCCAAACGCGCCTCTGACACAAACTGCAATGAATATTGCTGCAGGACAAGATTATCAAGCATCAAAATCCAGCTTGAGATTGTTTGTAGCTCGGCTAGCAAAAGATCTCCGTGCAGGATACACAGATCCCGATCGTGTTAGAAGTCTACTTAAAGCAATGAGGACTTGGGAAATTTTTGTAGACCAATTGGCAACTTTTGAAAGTGAGTCTGTTCAAGGCGGCACCATGCAATCTCAGGTTTACGCCATGGCAGCGGAAGGGTTGACTAATAACATGTTAAAGTATTTTGAAGCTCGGTTTACTGCACAATACCGAGAAAACATCTAGCACTTACTAACTAGGCAATATATAGCTGCTTAAATCGGCCCAACTATTCGGGACTAAGGCAACCAGTGCCTTACCAGTCACAAATACCTCAAATACAATGGATTACATATACCTTGTGTTAAATATAAGTTTTTCAAATGATGGTTATTGCGGCATATATCCCCTGCTTGTAAACAAATTGAAAGAACTGCTTCATACTTATTAAATTGCAGCACAACAATCTAAATCTATGGAACGTCTATTCGATTCAAAGGGAAATCACATTGCTAACGCATCTGGCGAACGTTTGTATGCAACCACCGGCAAAAACATAGGCCGCCGCGTTTCCAATTTTTTCGTTGATATCAGTGGAAAATATCTTGGTGAAGTTGTTTCTAGTAACAGGCTTCTTCGTCGTTCAAACAGCCCATATAAAAATATTAACTATGGAAATGCCGGAGATGCTGGCAACATTGGAAATGCTGGAAATCCGGGAAATTCAGGCTCTATTGGCACTGTCTCGGGTTTTGTAGATTTAGATAAAAATAAGCTTCGATAATGGTTAGTATTGAAATGGTATGTCTTTTCGAAGGCTTTTGGGAAAATTTTTGGCCAAACTTCTATTCCAATATAGTTTCAGGCATTATATTAACGTATGTGATTACGTTGGTTATACAGCGATTGAATAACCCGAAGCTAGATATAGTTTTAGAGATTTCGACAGGCACTCAAAATCACAGAATATTGAATTTTTACTGCATTAACACTGGTAAAACAGGTTTAATGCCAAATGAAATGCAGTGGCATTTATATTTTGATACAGCGTTTGAATTTTTGAATATAAGTGAAGTTGATTGGATCGGATTCTATTACAAAGGCAGAGAACATTATCAGCTTCGTGGGACAAATGGATTACCCTGTTTGCCCGGCTCCTCCAGCCTGTTAGCATCCTTCAATGTGAAATTAAACACTGATACATTTCCATACGACCAAATTGATGATGCGCCCTTTTATTATTCTTTGACCACCATTAAAGGAGAGAAGGGGAAAGGGTACATTTTCAAAACTGGAGAAGAAAAAGAGTTTATACACACCCCTTTAACCACTAGCAAAAAGGTCTTTCGTATAACAACTATTAATATTTAAAACTTAGATTAATGAGTTGGAACGAATTTCCCTTTCTGTACTAGCAAATAAAATATGCCTCCTGAATGCGCTCTATTCAAATCGTAATGCATGTTTGAATCTGACCGACAAATCACATTAGCTGAGTATCCGCTCGTAGACATTATGCTACCGGGAATCTAATAACTGAAGACAGGATCAGAACAGTTGCTGCCTGATAGAAATCCAATATTTCTCTTAAATAATAAAAAAAATTACACGGATCGCTTCCTGGAAAAATCCCATTTGTAACTATATTGTAACCATCAGATACTTACAAGGCTCGCACCCGCGCGTATCATATATAATATAAATACTACGTATTCATATTATCAATTACCCGCGCGAAACCGAGTCTTAGAGATGCCTCATTTTATTGCGCTCAGAGCATTATAGGATAAATCATACTGCATATCTAGCAACACGCTTCGATCTCTCGCCAGGGCTCAAATTTGACAGCAAGAAATGAATCTTTTATGGTCGGAGTGCATTATGTAAGTAAGGGTGAGAGTCCTGCACTATATAAATCAATGTTCAACGAAACTAAAATGCCGAGATAGACATACATAAAAAAAGCGGAACCGTTGGGGAACCGCTTTCAGGGGAAAAAACAAATCCTTGCCCGACGTGTTTAATAAGCTGGTTTTCTCAACCTTACGCTTATGTGCCCCTTGTTTTGAGTTCGAAAGTAGCGACATTTTTTTGAAAGTAGTTCGAATTCGTCTCAGCACTGGAAACTCATTCCCAGCGAATTCATGAGATCATTTCAAATTGTTATAAAAATGGCAAAATTACGTCCGGGCATGTCCGCCCCGAAAAGTGGACAATATCAAACCATCGGTCCAAAAGGTGGTAAGGGGAATGAGATTACTTCAATAGCGGGAAATATTTTACCGCCGACCCCGAAAGCTGGATCATCCTATGTTTTGGTTGATCCGACGAAGCATAAAAATTGATTGTAAAAACGGCACCGTGACAGGGTGCCGTTTTTTAATCTTGACCTGGCCAATAGATTACTGCAAACAATAACCCGACTGCGCCTAGCAATAGCAGCACAAAAAAACAATCACTGACCAGTGAATTTCATAAGAAAAGGTTGTGATCAGAACATAGAAACCGGCAATTAAACCGGTAATAATCACTAATGGAATATTCAGTGCATTGGCTTACATTGGCATCAGGTGCAGCGCCTTTCCCCATTTGTTTTGCACACCTGCTTTAACAGTTTGGCAAGATATAAACCGCATTTTTAAAGCCCCATCCCGCGGCCCCGTTTCTGCTTGTGTTCAATATCCGGTTTGACTTGCTGCGACTGCTCCTTTTTAGCTTCCAGGTTCTTGTCCAGCCTGGCCTGTAACTGTTTCGCGGTAAAGCCAACGTCCTGCCCCTTAATTGGTACGCCCTGATAGCTGTAACTGGAATATTTCAGCCTGCCTTCTTCGATCTTGTATTTGCACTCGATCCCTTTTTCCTTCAACCGCCGCTCCATGTCTTCCGGGGTTTCAGATTCTTCTTTCAAAGCAGCCTTGATTGCCATGTTAACGACCTTCTGGGCTTCCTCCTGGTTAACGGCCACATGCCGTAGTTTACCTTCTTCCAACTTTTCCAGCTTGGAAAAGCCCAGTTCCTGCGTGATCTCTTTACAGATCCGGACATTGCGCGCATAATTGTGCGAAGTTTCCAGCGCCTTGGTCCCATCGGTCGGCACGCGGTTAATGTAAACATGGATATGCTGGTGCGGCTTGTCATGGTGCTCGTAAACGGCAATCTGATGGTCATTAGGATCCGCCCCCATTTTTTTACAGTACCGGTTGGCCGTCTCGATCATCTGCTCACGGGTAGGCTTCTCTTCCGGCTTCCAGCTGATAGACGAATGCCACACCGGTGTCTTGCACCGGCTGTAAGAAGCCTCCTGCTGCATCTCGGCTGCGATGCCTTCCGGGTCACGCGAAACCACGTTGTGCGTAACCAGCAGGTCCGCTTTGCCCATGATCTCTTTTCCTTCAACGGTATAGCCAGCGCCATAATGGATCGCGCCTGAAAAGCTCGATCCGATCGATGTCTTGGCAATCAATATTTTAGTATTTTTTTAAGTTGATCCAAAACTTCAAGCAAAGGCTTTTCATAAAAGAACCCTTTGTTGGCATATGCGGCCAGTTGGTTCAGGTTGGTACCGATACCTTGCAAATTCCGCTTTTCTTCCTTTTCAAACCGAGCTTGCACCTGGTGGCCGGTGCTCAGCCGGCGCAGGTATTCAGACACGCTCAGGCCGGCCAGGATCGCGTTGGCCTTGATCTGTGCATGCTCCTGCTCAGTGACCCGGACAGGGATCATTTTGCCCTTATTTTCCCGCTGGGCTGCTCCGGCCTTGCGGGCTTCATAATGCGGGTTCTTCTCATTGTCTTCCATAGCTCAAAGTATAAAAAGGTGTCCGTGACACCGGGGTTTGGGGCAGCGCCCCGGCAAGTCAAGGGAGGTACGACCAGTGTGTTTGTAGATGCAAATTTGAAGCGAAGCGGAAAATTTGTATATACAAACACATGGCTTGCTTTACCTTAACACAAATAACAAACGCACGAATATAGCGCTAGTAACTATTTTTTTTTACTTTTTTCTCTGTCATTTATTGAATATGTTAAGTTTCTGTTCTATTTTAGTTTTATAGTTGTTTAAAAAATGTCCTTTTGTTGTCTTATGGATAAGAAGTATGTCTTGCAGGCATTTGAAATGAAGCTGAAAGGTCGCTTTGATCTGCTGGCCAGGTACTATGGCGATTACCTCTTTGACATCCCGGCTCAGATCATGATCCGCCAGGTCAAAGATGAGTTGGGCATTGACATCACAGAGGACGCTATCTATAACCTGAAAAGAAGACGTAAAAGCAAGCAGGCCGCCCAGCTCGCTCCGCTGATAGCTGCACCAGGCCCGCCAGTCAGCCAACCATCGGACCCAGCGGCCCTCCCTCCTGCCCTGTCTGAACAGGATTTAGGTACAATCGTTGAAAAAGCCACAAAAGAACCAAAAGGGAAGAAAGATCCGGGAATGGATTTTACTAATTTCTGATATTGTACTTTATTAATAATCAATAACTATTAGCATGAAGCAAATTAATCTGGTATTACAGTCAAAAGGTGGCGTAGGCAAATCCCTGTTTATATGGTTTGTAGCACAAAACCAGAAAGAACAGAAAACAAATTTTATTGATCTGGACGAATCTACGGGCACATCCATCGGGCGTCTGGGCGCGGTAGTCGGCAAAGATCGTGTCCGGAGTTTCTCTATACTCAATGAGTACAAAAAAATGGAACGGGATGTAATTGTTGATCTGCTCGATAAGTTGTCCAAGGGAAAATCTGAAAATTATTTCATTGATTTTGGTGCACCTGAATCGGCTGAATTCTTACGCCTGCTGCAAGAAGATGACCTGGCTGATGAACTGCGCAGGGAACTGGCAGATAGAGACACTATGCTGCGTTTATTTGTCATTGTTGCAGGACGTGATGCCCTGGCTTCCTGCGTAAATTATTACAACGCAGTGTCTGCTAGAATTGCCGGGCAATTTCCTATAACAATGGTGGTCAATATGGGCACTTTTAGCGGTAAAGAAACAGCTGAAAAGGCGGTTGAAAAACTTAAAGAGCTTGGGATAGATTGCAAACAATTTGGTGACCTGGGTAGTGGTGGTGCTGTTAAGGAAATAATAGACCTAATCAGCCAGCCTGATCCGGACCCGGCATCCCTGGGTATGATGTCCAGGATCATGTACCGTAAAAAACAGCAGGAAATACAGGAAATTATTAGCTGATGGAAAAACATACAAACCTCGCTGCGGAACGCCACAGGCTGGCACTCCGCTTTAACTTATCAGAATCAGCAATCGAGCCCGAGATCGTACCACTGATGTTGGCTGTCGAGAAATCCGTTGACAAGATTGAACAGGCTGCTGCGAAGGTGAATGAAACGATCAAGCCGGTTACTTATAACAACCACTACGGGCATAACGCTTCTGCCTGGACTATATGGTGGGGGAACCTGTCTACCGGCATTGGTCAAAACATCGTGGCGGTAAGCTTGGTATTTTCCGCTTTTCTTTTATGCTGTCTGGGGGCCTTTATGATAAAAGATGCCATGGCTGATAAGGAGAAAATTAAGCATGCCGAAGAAACGCTGCTTTTAATTAAAATTAATTTTATCCGTGATGAAAACGGAGATTTCTTTATTCCAAACGGAAATTACGAGATGACTAAAGATAAAAAAGGCATTAAGCTTATGAACCGTGAGGAATAAATGGTAGAATATGTCCAGAACGAAATAAACTTGTATATATCCAACATTTGGCTTCACTAAGTGATAAAATCCATGTCAGCGGTAGTAGTAAACGAATGTTTATCTCGTTTAAAATCAACCGCTCACATATAAAAAAATGATTTGGCGATTACATATTAGACACGACCCTAAAAATGGGAAGACACATGACGACGTTGTTAATTATTGCATAAAAAATAATATCTATGGAATAGGTTGGCCCGTTTTAGGAAGTTAACAGCCTAGGTGAATATGAACAGTCAGTACGTAAAAAGTATAAAAGCTCTGTTCCATCTACTTAGGATGTATTAAATCTGACTAGTTCTATTCAGATGATCCATTGCATCTAGAAATAGATATTCATAATCAGAGGAAGTGTGAATGGATTGAGATTGGAAGCGAAGAAAATATCCTGGAAAGATTATTGCCTGCTTTCGTCCAGCTAAAGCTTTCCAGGCAATCCACGAACCATTAATGCACCAATTTACTAAATTGGCCTTTTCACCTATAATTGACAGAAAAAAGTTTGAATCTGATTCAACAAGTGAAGGAATTACTGAAGCGACATTTTTTAAATTTATCGGTGCCGATGACTGTGAAGATGTTGTCGATCTCTATTTTCAAAAGATTAAGGGGTATTGCATAATTCCAAGTTCCTGCAAACCAGCAACCATTGGATATGAATTCATTTTAAAACATTCAATCACATCACAAACAGCTGTTGCCCAGGTAAAGCAAGGTAATGTCGGGCTTGATGAACGGCTTAGAGGGATTGCTGACCACATCTATTTGTTCTCAACTAACGGAAAAGTTCAGGCTGATTCTGATGATGTCACAGTACTGTCAGTGAGTGAGTTATTCGGTTTTGTCTGCAAGCATGGAAATATATTACCTTCCAGAATTAATTATTGGATCGATTTTCTGACTTAATCTATCAGACACTGCATTAACATTTTTGGAACGCGACTTAAATTTTGGGGTGTTTCGAAACGATGGGTGCCCGTTCCCTGCTGCCAGTCTTTAATCCACTTTCAAATTGTGCATGTGCGTCTTTGAACTCGTTATACTGCCACGACATGTCCCCATGCTTCCAACCAGGGGTCTCTCTCATCAGGTCAAGCATTGCCCGCTGGCCGTTTCCGTTAGTGTCTAGATGGCAATAATGGTGGATGCTTCCGACTGGCAAGGTGTTAAGATATTCGGCTACTTTATGGATCATGACATCACCATGAATCACGATAAAGTTATATGTGACGATTTCGCTATCACCGGTTGTCTCGAAGGTCAGGAAGTCCATGATTGAGTAAAAGGCTTTCCAGGTCGCGGTGTACCAGTTCCTAATTTTGTGGCTGCTATTCTTAGCCAGAATGACGGAAATGCCCTTCCCTCCTACCGTGGTTTTCTTATAACCTCTGGTCGGAAAAAGCTTTGACCTGACCTCGTAACCCTCCTGCTCGTTAATCATTCCAAAGTCGTAAAGCAGAGATTTGGCCTCTTCGCGCAGAGTGAATTTAATTTCGCTCAGGTAAAGTGCAGCTTGTTCAGGGTTGATGCCTCGGCTGGCTAGGTACTTTGCATGCGTCAGCTTACGGCGATTGTATGGCTTGAAATCGTCAACGGCGACCAGCGAATAATGAGGTAATTCGGGTTGCATTTTTTTTAACTCCACTAACCTATAACAGGAGGCGACGCAGACTTTCTGAAAAGACGGGACGGCCCTATGATCGAATCGGTATGCCTGGTGATTTCTAAAAGTGGCTTTCCATTTGCAGCCGGTATGACCACCGCAAGCATGCATGATTCTCAATATATTCCGTTCTTGAAACATCATAATCTTCCTGAATGTGAGCTACTTGCTGGTCGTGAGTTATATTTCAGCTGGTCAGCAACTCGCTCTGCCGAACAAGCTGTCTACAAAATGATAACACCATTGAAAGCCAATATGAATATTAAAAACCTATGGAATTATCAACGACGGAAAACACGTAAATAATCGAAACCCTTTTCTCTCAGATTTGCGATCAGCAATTGCCCAAACGAAATTACGCCAAGACCAGAAGGACCATTTGCCCCAATCGTTACCAAAATTACCTCTGTCTCTATCCTGAAAGCGATCAATTCACTGTCAAGCTAAACCAGCCGGAAGAATTAAACATGCACTCTTTTACTAACCGCACAACGGGTGTTTAAATAATCTTCGGAAGGCTGCTAATCCTTATAATCCGTAGCATACTTTTATTTCATCCTCATGATATTTTGTAGCCAGGCTAAGCACTAGGTATCAAGGGTTAACGGTATTTTTGATTGCGTGGAACACTTGCATTTTAACTATTAAAAACTGACAAAAAGGCGCAGACAGTGTAAAAACAAAATAACTAAAAACTTAGTTGATCAATCCCTCGTTATTTATCTGCTACTCGTTTTCACAGCTCTATTTGGTTACGATAATTAGGCAAAAATGAGTGTAGCAAATACAACACCCCAAATGACCTTTTTAGCGTGCGCGAAGCGACGCAAGCCGCCCTTGTGTGTAGGCTAATAATACATGCTATGAGTGACGTAGGAGCGAATACCGATTTGATTTTTCATAATATAAGTTTTTATAATATCTATATATATGGTGGCAATACTCGACAGTAATCCTTGCAGAATGCGCTCAAAGCCCATATTTGATGTGGCAGCACTCGACAACACTCTTCAGTCTGTGGCAATACTCGACAACAATGGGGCAGAGATCGACAGCAAGCCACTTCTATGAGGCGATAGTAGACAGCAAAGTGGCAATACTCGACAGTAATGTGGCAATACTCGACAGTAACGTTCCTATACTCGACAAGTTTGTGGCAATACTCGACAGCAAACAGACTTAGCGTATTCCGTATTTTAAATATTATGGTACTTGTGGCAGCACTCGACAGCAATTTCCATCATCACATATTAATTTCCAATGCAAATCAAGTTATGCTTTTTAAGGCTAGTATGAAGTAGTTAGAATGTTAGCTATTCCTTAAAATGAGCCAATACTCGACAGCAAAGCCATTCAACCCTTAACTCTGGGCTACATGAATGACATTGATTTTTCAGTTGTGGCAATATTCGACAGCACTACTTACTTAAAAAGCCATCTCTAATATATTTTTTAGCCTGTATTTTTGTAATTTGTTGATTGTAAGCCTTATAATACGCAGAAACTAGAATTTCAATTTTTGTATCCGTATCTGCATCCGCATTAGTCAGCCAGCGTTGAAAGACATCTGTTTCGTCTTTGATTGCTACCTTTGAATGCTTTGAATTAAAAACATTCCTGAGTTCGACAATTAACGAATTGTAGAATAAGTGGTCTCCTCTTTTTTCTGATAAAGATATAATGTTCACTGAACTTGAGAAATCTAGTTCTACCCAGTACTCTTCTTGATAAGCTTTAGATGGATCTCCCTTTACAAATCTATATGAAAAGGGAAAGTCTCCCTTTTCTTGAAAAAAATCAAGTATTCTTTTTAACGACTTTTTTCTAAACCGATTTTCCTCAACCACTAGCTCCGCCAAATCGGCCAAGTAATCTACTGAAAACCGTGCTGTCGTTTCCCTTTGACTAAGAAGTTGATGCCTTGTCCTTTGAAGAATCAGATATAAGCTTTTCCGGCCATCCCCTCCCCTCCCCTTCCCAATTTTTGGGTATCCATTTGTTTCTATGGTATAGTATCGGCTGATAAAGCCGTCTAGCCACTCATCCGAAATTCTGATCTCGTAGATCTTTATTGTATTCGATTGACGATTCAGGTTAAGTCTAATATCCTTAAGGATTGGGAAATTCTTCAGTTGGATTACCTCATTCCTGGTGTTGACAACATATGATTTGGCAAAGATTATATTCTTTTGAAGCATATTAAAAAGTGCGTAATCAAAAACAGAAACAAATTCATGCCCAAAATATTCTGGAATTATAGCCTTAGGATTAGCTAAAAAATATGGATGTTTCCTTGCCAGGTCCTGCCTATTGCGTCCTGACTCCTTACAAAAATCCTTTAGTGTAAATTTGGTATACCCAAAGAGATCCTTCTTAAGATTCTTGCTAATGAATACAATGAAGTCTTTTACTATTCCGGCATCTTCTCCAAATGATTTCCTTATGTCATTGAGATTATCAGCAACACTTCTGTCAATTCGACTCAGGAAAAAGTCGGATTGTGAATTATCATTAATGATGGTCCCCCTAGGGGCATTTTCTTTTTCCTCCATAATACACCGATTTCAGCACTACTTCTAGCACTATTTTTACTACTGTTTATAGTAGGCATTTAGCACAATTTATAACACTGTTTATAATACAGAAATTAGCACTATTTTTCACTTTGTAGCTTCTCCAAAACAGCTTCAACAATCCAATCGTGGATACTTATTCCTGGCTTTGGCGAACCTGGCCTACGTGGGCGCTTTAGTCTGCGAATGTCTATTTCGCTAATAATTTGCCCCGTTAGCCGCACATTAATATGCTTTGCCTTTTCAGGATCACTGGAAGCGGTATCTTTAATTGTACTTCCTCCTTTATTGATGACTGCTTCTATATCAGCCTCAGTCACTTTTGCCTTACGCGGTGGCGGTAATGTCGTTGCCATTTAGAACACGGTTAAATAAATCTTCTATTTCCTTAGTTGCTTTACGATCAATGTTTTCTCCTTCAAACGGTGTTAACCCTAGGCCAGCGGCATTGCTTATAGCCTTGCGGTTGCTAATTGGATAGGCCAAATACGTTAATTGTGAAATTTTCGAAAGAGCGTCAGCAACGTCGCGATTGTCAGCACTGCGAATATCAGCCCGGCTCAAAAAAGTGTAGGCGATTAGTGGCTCAGCTCGGATTGATTGGATTTCGTCAATAAGATCTGTTACTTTGGTAATAGTCCAAAGGTCAAAACTACGTGGGACAAATGGTATCATAGATACATCAGCAACAGATAATGCTGCGCGCTGGCTAGTTGTATCCCTCCCCCCAGTGTCAATTATGATATGGTCATATTTGGGCTTCATAGCTTCGACTTGTTTCCGAAGATTTGCGCCAGTCATATTGACCAAAGTATACCCAGTATTTCCAAGTGTTTGCTCTCGCCAAGCTGTAAAGTCAGAAGATGTTTCCTGATCATCGCCATCAACAAGCAACACATCTCTACCTTGGCTTGCCAGCCAGCCAGCCATTGCTGTGGCAAGGGTACTTTTGCCTACCCCACCCTTTATTGAATTGAATGATATTACCACTGGTTTCTGTGTTAAAAATTATGCCGCAATTAATGCAAAGTCTTACACAAAAACAAATGCTATATCAAGTGTGGTTTTCAGTGCTGATTTCAACACTGTTCTATGATATAAGATAGTTGTTAAATATCTAATAATCAATATATTAATTTTTAAGATCAATAAAATGGACATTCTAGCACTGGTTTTGGTACTAGTTAACCCATTACTTTTAAGCTACAGTAGAGCCTAAACCGTAGTCTAAATCCATCACCTCGATTTTTTTAAATATAAAGGATAGTTTCATCTAAACTAACCATACGTGAGTCTCTCAGCATCCAATCCTATGTCGGCATTGATGCTGATAACCAAAGAAATCTCTATCAGCTTTAGTGTAAGATAAGACACTGATTGTAGCACTTTTTTTAGCACTGTATTCTTGACTATCTTAATTGATAAGAATTGATTGTCGATGATACCCTGAAAACATGATCATTGCAGATCAGATGCAGTATTAAATAAGAGAAAACGCCGCAGGAAAATGAAAAATTTGCAGGATTGATCCTAGCTGTTGATATAATTAAAAGAGAGGGTCAAAAAGATGAATAGACAAACGAATTTTACTGGATCGAGTAAGAATCCAAGATAAACCCATGCTATATTCAGTACTCGTTTAAGTGCCAAAAAAGGCTTCAACAGGCTAATGTCAATATTTGCATGCTACGAAAGTCGCCAATGAGAGAAGGGCATAGGGAGTAGGGATTCAAAGGCTTATAAAAATGTGTATAAAAACAATTATTATATATATAATTTATAAATATATTAAATAAGTTCAAAGGGTATCTGTCCATTCAAAATCTAACACTGCATTTAGGCGCTAGTGCATATGCATAGTCAGTACTCACAATAGTCAAAAAATGATAATGACTTGCACGCTTAGGCGAATTAGCAAAATAATAGGAGAGGGGAGGGGAGGGGCAATAAATTATAAAACTGTTATAGTTGCCAAGTACAATGACTATACAAACACTATTGATCAGTAGGTTGACAACTCAGACGCGAATTGTTTGAGCACTGTTTTCAGTACTGTTTTCGGCATTGGTTTCAACACAGTAAGATGTACTGTTTCTATGTGATTGTATAAATGCCGAAAATATGGGAGTAAGTCTCGAAATAATGTATGTACTCTATATCCTAATTATCAATGCTAATACATGTTTTGACAGTCCAATGAATAATTGAATAGAATAAAACAACACTAAATCAAGCACTGGTTTCGATGCCGTTCTAATATAGAATAGTTACCAAATTATACCTCGGAGCTTCCAAGCTTAAATGCAATCTGAAAAAACCATGGATAGTATATCCTTGTACGTAGCGTACCCAAACGAAATATGCCCACCCCCCCAAAGTATAAGTTCCATGGCTCAATAAGACTAGATCAATAATACTTTGAACGAATAATTGCTGACCATACTTTTTAAACCACATTTTTTTACCTCTAAAGGTAAAAATCAGCCCAACAGAGAAAAAGTAGGCAGGCTCAGGAAGTCATGGCTTTTTGAGCCTGGCGAGAAACCAAATCAGTGAGCAAAAAGGCAGGTTCATTGGGCTTAACGCCATTAGTTAAATCGATCCAACCGGCGGCCAATTCATTTTTCACTTGTTTACGGATGCTCTATCTAATAGGGCGCTTATTCCCTGTTCTTTGCTGTATTGTATTGAGAAGTAATTTAATATCTGAAATTAGCCGATCGACGTCATCTTCCGTCGTACCATCATACATACCTCGTATACGTCGATCCGAGTCAACCAAAACAAAGTAGCCCTTATGAATAAATCCTCCTTCTGCTGCGCTATCTTCGGCAGCAACAGACAAATAACCTTGCTGCGCAATTCTATAAATATCCTCCTTCACCCCAGTTAAGAAAAGCCATTGATCATCCGTTACCCCTAAATCTTGTGCATAAGCTCCTAAACGCTCTGGCGTATCATGCTCTGGATCTATCGTATGCGATAAGATTTTTAATCGATCATCGGCTTTAAATTTTTTATAAACCCTCAGCATCTGTTTCTCCATAACCGGACAAATACCCGGACATGTAGTAAAGAAGAAGTCTGCAACGTAGATTTTTCCTGCTAGATCTTTGTTCGTCACCGTCTTATGGTTTTGATCTAGAAATTTGAATGACGGTATTCTATGATATATAGTGTCCGATACCTGCTTACCTCCTATGCTTCTTACAATAACATCCCTTTCCCCAAGAATGGGTAATTCATCTGAACTTTTGCCACAGGATTGAAGCAATAAAACGGCTATCAATAGATTTTTCACAGCATGAAATCGAATTAACATTGAATGACAAAATGCTAATGAGGAGCATTGGTCGAACCAGTACAAATATAGCTATTCAATCACTGTATGTCCCTGTCGCAGAAAAGGCCGGGCATTTTTTGGCATCTACTTCCTGCCAAAAGTATATCGGTGACATGGGAACCATAGGCGCAGAATGAGGCGAGTAGCTCAAGCGGTTGACCTGCCAACCGTTGATTGATTTGAATCTGATGGATGTGTGGTTAGCACATGAATAGAAGGAGCAGAAATGGAAACCAGAAATGATGCTGCCGGTTGATTAAAACTGTATCTCGAAACCGGGATTAACTGAGATTATCATAATTGCAACAAATAAAGTAAGTTCGTTTGAATTACATTCTACCAAATTCATCGACAAGCTTTTATTAGTATGAAAGTTATCATCCTGTGTCTGTTGCTGTTATTAATAAGAGTAGGTACAGCTTTTACCCAGGATGATTATATTCAACGATTAGGAACGGAGTTTATCAAATCCCCGGAAGCGGTTGGCCTTTCCATTGGTGTCTTTAACAATGGAAAAGAAGAACATTACAATTTTGGAACCACAAAAAGAGGTATAAATCTATCACCGACTCCGACCACCCTTTATGAGATCGGCTCAATTACCAAAACATTCATCAGTACCTTGCTAGCCAATGCTGTCTTGGAAAAAAGACTCAGTCTGAATGACGACATTCGTAAATATCTAGCCGATCAGTACCCCAATTTAGCCTATCAAGGGCAGGCTATTAAAGTGATCCATCTGGCAAACTTGACCTCAGAACTTCCCAACTGGTTACCCGATAAACCAGAAGTTTTCGCCAAGGTAGCTCCTGACTCGATTCCGTATGTTTTACTGAAAATACAGGAGAGCTATACCCAAAAGGATTTCTTGCGGGATCTCCATTCAGTTCAATTAAATGCAGCTCCCGGTACCAACCCTAGGCACTCTAATGTTGCGGCTCAGTTATTGGCCCTCATTCTTGAACAGGTATACCGGCAGCCGATAGAAAAGCTTGTGGAACAGTACATTACCCAGCCATTAGAAATGGATTATACAACCTTTATTACGAATCAAACTCGCCCAATGGCGAGTGGTTATGACGCGAAAGGAAGACTAATGCCTTACATCACGATGCAAAATAGCCAAGCCGTTGGCGGACTTACTTCAACGACGTCTGATATGATCAAATATTTAGAATTTCAGATAAACGAATCGAACGAGGCAGTAAAGCTCAGCCATCAGAAAACGGTTGAAACACCTCAAGATGTTGTCGGGCTAAATTGGCATGTGACAAAAACCGCTACTGGAGATCGCCAACTCTGGCATACAGGAGGCACCTTTGGTTTTAGTAGCTATATCGTATTCTATCCCGATCAAAAGTTGGGCGTCATTTTGATGGCTAATGAGTCGGATGGTACTACGCAGAATAAGCTAGTTAAACTATCTCGGCAGCTAATTGAGCACTTGAAAACAAACAAAAGTTTGTATGTTAAATAGCTTCGGTTCGGAAGTCGGTCGTAAGGCGATCAGATGTTTAACAAAACCTCGGTCTCTTGACACTACCAATTCAATGCGGGAGACGGTTGGCATGTGAGCCGTCAGGCATGAAATCAAGCCTGTTAAACGTTAGCTTTCCCCCAAAGTATTCTTAAAAGGAGGAGGGATATTTTGAAACTACCAAAAGCGGTTGCACACCTGGAACAGTCAATGTTCATTGCCCAGTCAATATTAATTCACAATTGAGCCGCCTAATAAATCTAATGTAGTTTGATCGTCGGCTACTCGATAAGGAGTTGGTAGGCCACAAAATGTTTGATCCCAAACCGCTTGTACCATTCCTCAATAGGCACTTGACTCTGGGCAAGGGCACAGTATTGCAGATATCCGTCTTTTTCATAAGGCAGCGTATACACTAAAAAGGTAAATGTCTTGCCGATGGGAATCTTCGCTTTTTGGTTTTGGTACAATAGAATATCCGTTCGGAAGCTATACTGGCCAGCTTGGCCCGCCTTGGTCTTGAACTGTTTGCGTTGTCCCACTCGAGGAAACCTGAAAACGGCTTCAAGCGTCACAGCGTCTATCGCCCGCGCGTAGACGTCAAAAGCTATCTTACCAGTTGAATCTAGTTGAAAAAGGTCCTTCCGGCTGGTTAAATTCACTTCCGGCTGAGCCACACCACTTCGATACTCCTGATACGTTAATTGAATGAATTTGCCTTTCAGCCTGCGATCATCCAGTTCAAGGTGATGTTTTTCGATCCCAATGACTGACATCAGCTCTTGGAGTTCAGGATTCGCTGGGCCAAACACTGCTTTCACAAAAGTACTATCATTCTGCTGGGCAGATGCCCAAAAAGGAAGGCCAATGAATAAGGCCAAAAATATTCTTTGCCTGATCAAACGATTACTAATTCGCATTGAAATCGCTACCCAACGATAGGAGGCAACCGATTTAAAATCGGTCGATAGGTGAGGTTTAAGTCCGAGTCGTTTTGTCATATCTTTTTTTGACAAAGCACTGTTAAAAAAGGCACGTACTGGGTTAACCCTTGGTTAACCCAGGTTAATTAAGGTTAAGGCTCTGCCGGGCAAGCTCGAAATTATTTATCTTCACTCATGAAACAGCCGGTAAACCTGGTCTTAACGCTGATGGCACTTTGTATTGCCGCTATCATTGGATTGCAGTTGTTCTGGAATTATCAGAATTATCAGGCCACTGTCCAATCCTTTCAGCACGATATTAATCAAACACTCATGCAGGCAGTGGATCTGGAAACGGCTCAGCGTCGGCAGGAACTGATCAACCAGGTAAAGATATGGTTAGCAGACACTTCATTGATCCAGATTACATGTGATATCAAGAACCGCGACAGCACAACAGTCTTCCATATCAATGATCGCTATCCCAAGTTTAAAGGTAGTCCAGGCACCTCCTTTGGCATCGACGATTTCAAGCCTAAACTCACGCGTATAAGCCCATCAGTTAGATCCATGGTGATTCATCACTTAGCCGACCGACGGGTCCGGCAGGATTTGCAAGACGGTTTTGTCTACTACTATACACAAAGGCTTGGGGATAGTTTAAAATTAGCTTTTGATCAAAGTCATCTTCGTCTAAGTGATCTGGATCGTATTTACAGAAATCTGTTAGCTAACAGAGGGATTGATGCCCAGTTTTTGTTGACGACGAACCGCCATGGAGAAACCGGCTATTGGACCCAGCCGGTGGCTACTTCCTTTCGCAAGCCCTACACCAACGACTGGGTACGTGCTCGTTTTGACCCGCCGACACAGTACTTTGTCAAAACCATGAAATGGGTAATCCTGGCCACATTCTTTCTGGTTGCGATCAGTTTGTTCTGCTTTGGCTACACTGCGATAACGTTGCTATCCCAGCACAAATTAGCCCGACTTAAGGACGATTTCATCAACAATATGAGCCATGAGCTCAATACGCCACTCGCCTCGATCAAAATTACGGCCGAAGCCCTCAAAGCATTTAACCACCCGCCGCAGGTTCAAAAAAACTACCTTGATATCATCACGTACCAGGCTGATAAATTAACGGGACTAACAACCCAAATCCTGAACGCCAACCGCCGGATTACCTTTACCGACGAGCCCTGGGTAACAGTCGACGTATGCCAACTCCTGGAACAAGCTATCCAAGAGCTTTTACTTCGACAAACTCTTCCTGAGACCTGGTTATCCTATCTGCCTCAAAGCAAGCCCGTGTTGGTCAACGCTCGGGCCAATAGTTTACTAGCGGTGTTTAGCAATGTGCTCGACAATGCCGTCAAGTATGGAACAACTCATCCACAGCTCACTATCTGTCTGGTTGCCAAAAAACGATCGGTTGAAATTGGTTTTGCCGACAACGGCATTGGCATACCGGAAGAGTATAGGACTAAGATATTTGAACCGTTCTTTCGGATACCTCGCGGGAATGTGCATGATGTGAAAGGCTACGGCCTCGGCCTAAGTTACGTGAAGCAAATTCTCACGCAGCATGGTGGGTCAATCCGGGTGGAAGCCAACGAACCCAGTGGTAGTTTGTTTTGGATTCGGATCCCTATATGCTGATGGAACAAGCCCATATCCTCTTGGTGGAAGATGAGCCATTTCTGGCTCAGGTTGTCGTTGATAGCTTGGAGCAGCTTCAATATCAGGTCACTCATGCCTGGGATGGCCACCAGGCTTTTGGTCTGTTTCGTACCCATCGCTTTTCACTTTGTATAATCGATGTAATGCTGCCCACCATAGATGGGTTTACCCTGGTCGAGAAAATCCGTCAGCTAGATCAAAGCATTCCTATCTTGTATCTGACGGCTAGAACCGCAACCAAAGACATCATGGAGGGTTATCGGAGTGGGGGGAATGATTATCTGAAAAAACCGTTCAGTCTGCAAGAGTTGTTTCTACGCATTAAGGAGCTACTCAGGCGCAGTTATTCCTTAACTGCCAGACTCCCGGACGCGGTCTTTATAGGGCAATATACGTTTGTAGCTCACCAACAAAGCCTGCAATTACATAATAAGGGGGCTATCCGCCTGTCCCATAGAGAAACCCAACTTCTCCAACTTTTATACGACCATCAAAACCAGATTGTGGAGCGTAGACACATTCTACTGACCTTGTGGGGGGACGACAGTTATTTCAATGGGCGAACACTGGATGTATTTATTACCAAATTACGAAAGCATTTGAAATTAGATCCCTCGGTTGAGATTCTTACGCTTCGGGGAGTTGGCTACCGATTGGTCTGTTGATCAGGATGACGGACAAAAGAATGAAAGTCATTTTTTGAAGTTCTCAAACATGTACCGAAAACATTATGGTTGGCTAGTGTACTATCTGTTCAGGGAAAATCACATGATTAAAATTATACTTCAAAATACTCTCACAAAACATTGGGATTACTTTACACTTACTACTTATATTTAAGATAATCTGTTGTTCGCATTTACATGTCTTAAGCCGTTACAATGAAGATTGGAATTTTGCTGTATGATCAGGTAACCGCTCTGGATATATTCGGGCCACTGGATATTCTGGCACGAGTCAAGGATTGGGATATTAAAGTCGTTGCCTGCACTCCCGGTCGCATCGATATCGGCAACGGCCTGTTTGTTGAACCTTCATCTGTTTTGACAAAAGAAAGTGAATTTGATGTCTTGCTCATCCCAGGTGGGCGTGGACATGCAAAATTTCATGATGATATCAATAGCATGGAAATTATCAGGGCAGTTTGCGGAAAATCCAGGTTTATCCTTACGGTATGTACAGGTTCAATTATTCTAGGCTCATGCGGGTTACTTGAGGGAATAAGAGCGACTACGAACCGGGCGGCATTTCAATCTTTGGAACGCCTTGGAGCAATTGTAGTTAATGAACGCATCGTCGAAGATGGAAATGTATTCTCCTGCGGCGGAGTAACTGCTGGAATTGATCTAGCCTTCTATTTTATTAACAAGATAGAAGGGGCAGACGAAGCTCGTAGAATCCAGTTACTTGTCGAATATAATCCAGCACCTTTATACGATTATAAAAGCTTGGAGATGATGTAAGCGCTTGTAGTTAATAGATACTTATACATTATGCAGCAAGATTACGTTTTACTAGCAAAACGGTTGGCACGTTAACCATAGGGAAGAGATGGAGCCAGATACTGTAATTTGGTTGCGATAACAGATTTTATGTTGAACAGCCAAACAAACAAGAGGGTGGGAGAGATTTTGGCTAAGTTCTTTGAAGTGCAAGGATACGGGACTTGAATTTAATGGGAGTACATCCGAGTCCATTGATGACTTGGGCTAGAGTACAGCGAATAGTTAATCAGGCAGCGTACCAGTAACATTACTGGGCATGTAACATCAAACCATCCAGGTATGTTTGACAGTACCATGCCTCCTAAAATCAATAATGCTGCAACGGCAAAATATAAGGCTCGAAATGCTCCTGCGTTTCGCCTTGTAGCCCAAAATACTAGCGGTATATGAAGTGGCATCAAATATAGCAGCGTTGGGTTCCAAGCTGTAACGCCATCATCTCGGATATGCCATAGTACAATCAAAAACCAACCTATTAAACCTGATGCGCCAAATAAGATATGATCGAGCCAACGGTCAACTTTTCTACCGCTCACAAATCGCCCAATTGAAAATACGGTAACTATAATGCCGAACAGAGTAAATACAACATTAGGTCGAGCGATAAAGGCAAGCGGCTGCTTAACTTTTTCCTGAGGCATAAACAAGGTTTGTTCACTTTGTAGCAACGGTATCATGCTACCATCAGATTGCCTAATGGTAGCATGACGTAGCTGACCGGCCAATTGATCCGGTAGATACATGGCCTGCCAACCATCGGTCTGTTTGTCCGACGGACTTCCAAGGGCCAAGTTCATGCCCAATTGATACCAAGGTTTCTCAGTTAAATATTCATTCATCCAATCCCTATATGACTTGCCTGTCATATTAGAGCGGGATGGGATTATTAGACTATCTCCACACACGGTAGCAATCATGTCCCGAGGTCGGGTAGCACAGTTGTCATAATAAAACTTATAGCGATATATCGATTCTGTGGTAAATAGTTCTGTTCCAAGTCGCTAATCAGTTGATTACGTTGATAATATGAAAGATTCAACGTTTGCTCTCGGATACTACGATTCGTCTGTTGGTAGTAATGCGCAACCTCATTGAGCTTATGAAACGCTATATAATATGGGAGCGTCCCTTTTAAAAATTTAATCACAAATCCATCGGCTCTGTGATTAAAGCCACCATAGCTGTAATTCTGATCGATTCCGAGAATTGGGTCAACAACACGTATTTCTGTATGTCCAAAGGCTGATGAAATGTCATCATCGCCAGAGCCATATGTTACTAGACTTATCTGAGCCGCACTTGAAAGTTGTTGGCTGAATGAGCAATGACTTACTAATTGGCAAAGTATTACCAAGATGTAAAAGCGCAGTTGCGCAAGCAGTAATCTGTTAATTATCATTAGTTTTCAACTGTTATTGGCATGTTGTGCGCTTGCCAATAAGGGAAAGTACAAAATTAATTACTACGAAAATCAACAGGGGCATCACCAATAATTACGCTTTTGCGGCAAATTCAATCTTATAAACCCGTCGGGTAATTTATACGCTTACCACCGTTTATGAGTGAACTGGTTGACCTGTAAATAATAGGCCGAGAATGAGGTCAGCAGCGTAAACGATTGACATGCCAACCATGACTGAATTGAATCTAATGACTGTGGTTCTGCTCAATGTATGTCTCACCAGACGATTGCGTAAGGCCTATGTTTATGAATAACCGTTATACAATATACGTCAATCAAGTATATTTATATCTGAGCTATTACATAAAGCGCCTTGAGGCGATTATTTGGAAGGTGATAACCCTTTTTATGTTAATGACCAACATAGAATAAGAGGGGAGAGGCGCTTTTGCGAAAGTTCTCGATTAGTGCAAGGAGAGAGCACTTTGCCCATTGTGTTCCGGAGCAGCTGCTGCACCAGGGGGCTGTCTTATTATAAAAAGGCGAGGCGTATCAAGCTAATAATGTCAAGCGACGCGATTGCTAGTTTGATCCAAAAGTTAAAGCGTTTTTTCTTCTCCATTGACGCAGTGATTTTTTGCAATATGCGCGATAAATAGCATGCCTCAAAGAAATATTTTACAAGTGGTTATTCGATTCATAATCACCACTGTCATATCCGGAAGTGACTTGTTGCAAATAATGTCGGGTATCGTTTACACTTACCACGTTTTACTAGCAAAAAGGTTGACACCTGAACCATAGGGGAGAGGCGGAGCCAGATAATTTTTGTTGCGATAACCAATTTTATGTTAAGTGACGAAACACAGAACAAGAGAGTCTGAGGCGTTTTGCGAAAGTTCTTGGGATAGTACAAGGACGTGGGACTTTTCGTAAATTGCTTTTGAGAGGGGCGCAGCACAGGTGTTCAACCTTGGTAGGTTATTCGATGATCGCATCTCCTCTCTTTTTGACATACTAGCTTGCATAGATAATTTTACAACCATTTAAGTCAAATATGGTCTTTGCTTTACAAACCGTTGGCAATATGAAAAAGACCATTCTGATTTATGTGAGCATTCTGATAGTAGCAGGCAGCTTATCAGGTTGCTCGGACGTAGAGCCTGAAAGAGCTGCTGTTATTACACAAAGGGATTATACAATGTGTGGTGCGTGCGGTGGCTGGCTCGTTCAAATTGATTCTGTCTGGTATCGCGCCGATGTTGTCGCACCTTATAACAAGGAATCTACGCCTGTCTGGATTCGGTTTAAGAAGGATGAAAGTGACGGACTTAAAGTGTGGGGACGGTGGATCAACATTACTTCAATACGCAATCGAGAATAAAAAAGCGATGAAAAATTTATCAAAAGCCATCTTTTCAGCATCCTTAACGGTCATTTTGTTTTTGGTAACAAACTGCAAAAGCGGTGACCCGGTCCAGGAAGTGGACAAGGTATGTGGAGTTGCAGATCCAATAAATAATTTAAAATGGCTGAATGATGAGTTTAAGGCATTTCTCGGAGGGCCTGGTATAAACGGAATTGTCTTGTACGAATACAATGGAAATCAGGTAATTGAGGTTCAAAATAGCCTTTTCAGCTCTACGAACATTCACCAACATTTGTGCAATGGAGTAAAACTTGATTTACAGTCTCCACAGGCAATTAGTGACTATCGCGCACAGCGAAGAGAGATAAAAGTTCTATATGGAACCAAGATGTGGCCATAACAGAATTCACGCGTCCAGGAAAACGTCCGATCCGTGCGATAATCTGACGCCTAGCCGCGATTAGTAAAAAATCTCTCGCGTCGGAGGGTTTTGTGAGAGTGATAATATCATTTACAGATTTTTCACCCTAATCGTAGTCAAATCAATAAAATAGCCATAGTGGCCTCGAAAGCTCGGGTTAGTGATAGCACCATAGCAATCTTTGCGGTTATAAGATATAACCACCTTGAGACCTTGTTTTTTAAATTCGGTAGATAGAGAGTCGCAAGGGACCAATATATTTGGACCGGCTGCGTGACCACTTCTCTCAAAATCCTTTGGCTCATTACTTAATATATATAGGTCAGGCCCTTGACTACCCCCAGGAGGTCGGTTTCCTTGGATATAAACTACTACTGCCTCTATGTTTTTCATTTCTTTTTTAACCGTTTTACTCTGGCAATCACATGGAACTGCCTGTTTATCGGGTTCTTTGCATTGAACAGTGAGAAACCCTATAATCACAAGTATGAATGTGAATCGAGTTATCTTTTTTAGATCCATATGTAAAAATCTTCGGATGGTTTCAAGCTGAGAAGAGTACACTGAATGACTCCGAAATCATATCAATCGTTGTAACGTAATAAATACTGCTCGGATCTATCTATCCGTATTTCAATCGTATTACCCGTCTCGCGAAACGTCCGTTTTGTGAGACTAGTTGACAACTCAACTTACTATGGATTTAGTTATATAAAAGTGTCTTAACTTATCGTCTCACATTTCTATGTCACTTTTTATACCTTTGACTGAATTAGTGAGACAGACGATATGATTTTTGGATATGCACGCGTTTCCACGCAGGACCAAAACTTGGACCTTCAAATAGATGACCTGAAAAAGTCAGGCTGCGAGCGAATCTTTCGCGAGAAGGTTTCATCTGTCAAAGACCGGCCGGAACTCAACAAGCTTCTTGACACAGCTAGGGCAGGGGATACGATCGTTGTCTGGAAACTCGACCGGCTTGGAAGGTCGCTTAAAGACCTGATCAATTTGGTTAATGAATTCCAGCAAAACCAAATTGGCTTCCGGAGCCTGAACGATGCCATAGATACGACAACCGCGCAAGGGCGGTTAATCTTTAACATCTTTGCTTCGTTGGCAGAGTTTGAACGGGACCTGATCCGCGACAGGACCAAAGCCGGTCTTGCAGCCGCAAGGGCGCGGGGTAGGATGGGAGGGAAGCCCAAGGGGTTAAATAAGGAAGCGCAATCCAAGGCGCATGCTGCCAAAGCTCTTTACGATAAGCAAGATAAGTCAGTGGCCGAAATTGGCAAAGTGCTTGGCATCAGCCGGGCAACAGTATACCGGTACATCAAGGAGGTAGAGCATGGCTTGTGACAATAAACGCGAAGTAATCATCACAGCAGACAATGCGACACGCCTTAATTAATCAATATAAACTTTAAAAATCATATTAAACTATGAGAGCATTAGGGCTATTTATTATACTACTCTTAACAAGGTGCGGTGCAGGTGTATCTGAGTTTACAGAAGATCTTGGGAATGGGTTTATTTATCAAGGCTTTGGTTCAGAATTAAAAAATATTATTTCTCCATTTCCAGCTCAACGTAGCATTTATGGCAAAGTTGCTCAGTACAAATATGATCAGAATTTTATTTTGGCTCTACAACAGCCAAGTAAGGAAGTATACAGAGGGCAAATTGGATCTGAATTAAGAAGTAAAGACAAAATAAAATATAAAGATAATTCGGAAAAGGATGTACAAGAAAGCCATCACATAGCCGACAGTGTAATCCGATATGATCCATACTATAAGCAAATTTTTGCTCGTAAAATCAATTACTGGATCATTTCTCACAAAAACAAACAAACGTATGGTCCTTTGACGGAAGAAGAGTATTATCGAAAAAGGAAGGAGTTAAATGTGCCGCAAGAATTACAACTTGATATTTCTGAAGAAAATGATTGAAATTGTGGTGGAGTCGCTTTAAAGCATAAAAATCTATTTCTGGTTTATCAGGTGCACTTAACGGCCACAGGCTCTGTCATGGAATCACTTACAAGGCTAATGCCAGGAATACGAACAAACCGATGGGGAAAACAGCTATACAAATAGGATCATCCGCCGTCTTTGGAGGGATTGTTTCCGACTAAGTGTCGGTAATTCTGGAACTGTGCTGCACAAGTTGAGGTTTTCGTTACAAATGGGCGAAATCATACGCTAAGAAACTAATTGTTTAGTTTTGGCTTTCTCAATGGCCGTAGTCCGTTGTCCCCGAGCTCTGGGTTTGCGTTAAAGTTGTATTTGCCCAGTCGGTTGATATGCTCAAAAGGTGCAGGAGAGATAAACTCAAAGTCATTTTCGTCAATTACATATCCTTCCTGGTGTAATTGTTTGATAATTTCCTGCTGATACACTGTGTTCCAGACCAGGATAATATTGGTAA
>NZ_CAJRAU010000013.1 GCF_907165045.1 Dyadobacter linearis | reverse complement strand
AAATCATTAAGTTTAAATTATCACTCTCGCTCAGTGCCGTTAGCCACTTTTAGGTGGCGTAGTTTGCGCAGGAATTAACGGCGTCTTTTGCCCAGGAACACTGGAGTACTTTCACAGGAATATCTAAAAACCTTCCTTGAGAATGAGCAGCACTGTTTATTGGTGGCGGTCAAAGGCGAATTGGTAGTGGGTTATGCATCGGGGTATTTTCATCAAGCAATATATGCGGGTGGACTGGTGGCGTACGTAGATGAAATCGTTGTCGACGCTTCAAGCAGGTCCGGCAAAATTGGATCAGTATTAATGGACTGATTTGAACAGGTAAGTTTAGAAAAGGGATGTCACCCATCTTCTTAAGGCGTATCTTGTAGCCATGAAACCGATTTTTCCCGCCACCTATTCGACGCTTTCCCCGCATGCCTTGGCGGACTTCCTCACTGAACGCTATCCACTGGACTCTGTTCATTGTACCTTTCTGGTTCGTGGGGTGGGAGACACCTATTTAGTCGACTCCGACCAGGGGCGCTTTATTCTTCGCATCTACCGCGCTACTCACCGAAGCTTCTCTCACGTCCAAGCGGAAGTGGCTTTGCTCAAAGCACTACAGCACGCCGGCGTAGCGGTGGCTTATCCCATTGTGGATCGGCTGGAAGAGTGTATTCATCAATTGAATGCCGTGGAAGGGTCGCGCTATGCTGTGCTCTTTAGCTATGCCCCCGGCCAGCCAATGAGAATACTAAACAACAGCCAGCTACGTGCCCTAGGCCATGAAACGGCACGCTTTCACCAAATCTCATCCACCATTGCCTTGCTTGGAGAACGCTGGATTTTTGATCTAGATACTACCCTGTTCCAGCCACTGGAACGGTTAAAGTCCGCCTTTCTGGCCGATCAGGAAAATTACCTCTGGTTGCAGCAAGCTGCCCGACAAATCGAGACAAAGATAGCGCTGGTTAACACTACGAGATTCTTGAGCGGCTATTGCCATTTTGACCTACTGCCTAAAAACATGCATTTTGAGGGGGATTCAGTTACCCTTTTTGACTTTGATTTTATGGGGTACGGCTGGCTGGTGTATGACTTGGTTTCTTTTTGGCAACACCTGGCCCTTGAGGTCTATGCCGGGCGGATGAGCCAGTCGGCATTTGAGGAGGCCTACGGTATTTTTCTGGAGAGCTATCAAAGCTGTCACCCAATCAGCGATCAGGAGTTAGCCTTGGTTCCTTACCTGAGTCTGGGCTTCTGGCTATTTTATATGGGCTTTCACACCACCCATGACCAGTTTACCAGTTATCTCCGGCCGTCTCATTTGAAGGTTTATACCGGCTTCTTAAGGCATTTGGCAACATCCTATTGGGAATAGTCATCCGAAGTCGGCAGGAAGTAACAAGAGATACTTGCTGACCCATATTGCCAAATTCTCATATTACCCTCCCTTTCAGAATTAAGGCCGCAGATATGAAGCGATTTTTTCACAAACTGATACAGGAAAAATGGCATAGATATCCTCGCTTTTGCTTCTGATTTCATTAACATCTACAAAGTCTGTAATTTCAAATCGAGTTCTCTCAATTGCAGCGACACGAACCGCGCCCTCATTGATTAATTTTTCGTCGACATAGACGGTAGTCCACAAGTAAAATTTAGGATAAGCTATACCGCTTTGAGTTGGTCCATCTCGTAAAAATTCCCATTTGACGGACGCATGGCCAGATTTTTTTTGAAAAATATTTTTCTAGATCTCGCTTAAGTATGCCGTCAAATTGTGATTTGGAAGGAAGATTTGCATCTAAGTAAGATCTTTGAAGATCTCGAAAAATTTTCACTTCCAGGGTATCTCGTTGAATCTGACCTTCGCAATTTGTATGCAATGCCGTGATCGAGATCAAAAAAATGTAAAATTATATATAGCTTTCATATGACGGGTCTTTAATATCGACGATTCAGTTGTCAAACGCTACTTTTTTTACCTACCTATAATTGATAAGTCATCCTCTTTCTAATTGTGACGCTACAAGCTTCCAAACACTATACTTAGCAAGTTCAACAAGCCCTAATCAACTATGCTCTGTTAGCTGATCATAATTGAATTCAGAGATTAATTTAATGTCTCATTCACAAGACCACTTCATTTCCGAAAAACCCATACCATCATTTTTTACCATATCCCCATCATATATGACTTTATAGGAGATTTCCGAAGTAAGCTTCCCCGGTACTTCGCGGCGAGTAGACAGCAGATTATTTTTAGAAAACATATACGGAATAGATTGGTCGATGAAAAAGTATATCTGTTTCATTTTTTTTAGATAGTTAGGCTTACTATCATAGGTGTGATAGTTTATGGAAGCAAGCATAAATCTTCCATTAAGCTCTTGTTTAACTATTTCCTGTTTGGTAAGGTTACCATTGTTATCATAAGAAAACCTGTCAATTCGTGTCGGCTCATACGGATATTCATTCCCTGATGAATCTACACGTGACTTGATAACTTGCATCGAATCAGGTTTTTCGCTTTTGCCATAGTAAAAATTGCATGTCAGGATCTGCTTTTTGCTTGGCCCCCCATTTATATCATACTGACGATCATAATATCTCAAAGTTTGCAGGTTTCCTTCAACATACACATAATCTGCTATCAATGTGTCTCCAAGAATAAGGTCGCTATGATTCAATACTCTGGACAAGTTTCCTTTGATATCTTGATCGCATATTATTCCCTTCTTATCCGGGTTAATGTCGTTCCTAGAGAGAAGGAATCCGTCTTCATCGTAGATAATGTGAGTAGGATAACCATTGATAAGATATGATGCAAGTTTACATCTCTCAATTTGCCGATCAGGGTCCGTATCCTTTTTACATCCTAAAATGATTAATGCAGTAATAATAAGTACGATTACAGAATGTTTTGTTACTTGATTTTTCATGTGTGATAAGTTATTTATTGTTTTGGGTATAAATGATTCTGATATAAGAATTGAATTGTCAAGCCTATTCGTAAATCTTACCTTTACATTCGAGCGGGAACACTAAGACAGTATCTTTTTTGTGAATGTAGAATTTGAGTTCACCTTCAGTTGCAAAGCTAAATACTCATAGCCTTGACTATTAACTTCTCACGTAAAAGCTGGGTGATAAAAAAAGCTACTATACCCACCAAAAATATCCATTCCTGATATTTGATTAGTCTATAAATAGCAGGACTACTAATAATCAGCCATTCGATCAAAAGCTTTTGCCTAAGGTGCTTTTGATCCCATACAATCAGCAATAAGTCTGCTACAATCAGCGAGACTACAAATAAGCCCCAGAACATCATTCCATACAGACAAATCAATATCAAGCTACCTACAATTGATTGAAAGATGTTATAGCCCAGATCGTTGTTAAGTTGGTTAAAAATTATTGAGTATAAGAGCATGGCGATAAACACGCCCAAAATATTAATCCAATTTGTGGTCAGTATTTTCATGATATTATGGTTGTGTTGTTGGTTTCTGACGGTTCATATCATTCCACTCTGCTATGGTGTAGGTTGTTTTACCTTGTTGAACACCGGTAAACACACCTTTACTATCCATCGTTACCCTAAAATTTGCCGACATCATCGCTCGGTTATTATTGTCACCGCGCAAGCTCGAATATGGATTTCCATTGGCCGGGCTAACACCTATGAATAATTGATTGCCTTTAGTATCGCCGATAAGTGTTTCTGCTGCAGGGAACGCATCACCAGTTTGGACTGCGCTAACATCCATTGTCCCGGCTTTCACATTCTCAGTCATGGTAAAATCGGTGTTTACATTTATATCAGGAGTGGGAACGCCGAAATTCGCTACAATAGGATTGTGTCCAGCCATGGAAGCAGTAAACGAGACAGTATTACTACCGTCCTTATTAGATGTAGCGTTAAAATTGGATATGCTACCTCTATCATCTTTGGCAGTTGCATTTCCCAACAAAGGGTGGGAAGAAGGGCTTGAACTTGCCTGTCCACCAGAATAGGAGTGTGTAGACGGGTCGACAGTAAATGATTGAGACAGTCGGGCACTCGCATTTGATGCACTACTATAACCTCTATTATCCCCCTTAAACCATCCACCAAATTCCCTGAATGGAGCAAACGATCGAACATTGACTGACCACGGCCACATACCATCCGGGTCAATAAACCGCATGGGGTTATTAAACGCGTAATTGTATGGGCTCCAACGCCTTCCTTGTTCGGCCATTGGATCCACCGAGCTGAACCTAGCTACTTCCGGCATATACATCCGTGCCCCGTAATCCAGATACCCACTCCCCACCTGCAGTTCTTTACCATTATAAAGTTGTCGGTTATTCCCATTCCTCACAGCCTGCGTAGTCCCAGCCGGATCGCCACTAACAGAAAGCCCAAACGGATAATAATCCGTTTGCTGCTTTATCGCACCCGATTGATCAAAAACTACCCGGACATTACCTAAGTGATCTTTCAGATAATACTCGAATTTCGCTAAGCCATTCTTCAATTTAGCTTGTCCCTCTGACAATGAAACACGGTACAAAATGTTGTTTGCACCTACTTGTCTATACTCAAACGGCCCCTCATATTTCAACGTTAGTGTGTCAGCAACGTATTTATGCTTTCCGCCTGCTGCATCATAGTCGTAGACTTGTGTCTTACCGTTCATTGTTACAGTTTTCGGCAAGTTCAAATAGTTGTAGGTAATAGCCGCACTTCGATTACCATCCGTGGTCATATTGCCATTGTCGTCATAAGCATAACTGCTCGCCCCGTTCTTAACCCCAAGATTGCTGCCGCTACCATCAGTTAATGAAGTTAGTCTATTGTCGTTAGCTGAATATGCATAAGCTAGATTGTCAGGCGCCGCCCCAGCTCGGACAAGGGTTTTTAGGTTGCCATTTTTATCATAGGTGATACCGGATTCGGTGTTTACGTATCCATTCATGCCGGTTGAGCCTGTAAGACGACTTGCACCATCATAACTGAATGAAAGCCCTTTTGTGAATGCCGCATCGTCTTTTTTCATCCAATGCATTTGACTAATATTCCCATTCGTGTAATTGTTACCATTAGCATACGTTATTCCGAAGCCAAAGAATGGTTTATCGGAGCCACCTTCATCCTTTTTGTAAACCGTTTTTCCGTCTGTTTGCCAACCTCTGATATTATACGTGTGATCGGTGCGCAAACGATATTTGTTGTCTTTGACATTATAAAACCATTTACTCTGCAAGCTACCCAGCGCATTGTAGCGATAAGCAGCAGTAATACCATCATGCACATCCACTGGGGTTGCAACTTGCTCAGCTACGGTCAGAAGACGGTCGGCATGGTCATACGTAAACTCGCGCGCAAGAGCGTACCCTTCGCTGGCAGAATGCCAATGAACTATTTCTTCTGTGTGCAAAATGGGAGCAATGTCATACTTATAAGTGTTATGACGTCGCTCATACCTGCCAGCCCCCAAATCGTAAAGATCACGAGTGTATTGAATAGGCCGATACTCTGCATCGTAATAAACAACATTAGTAAGGAAGCCGCCTTGTGCCGCGTTACCTGGGAGCATTCGGACGCGACTACCAGTGACCTGACCTTTCACATTCGCATTAAAAGAAGGAACGATTAAGTTATCGAACGCAAAATAAGCTGCCTTGGAAAACGCGTAGTCGTCATAAAAGGTAACGGTCAAAACGTTGCTTTCTACGGCAGTTTTAGGAGCGGTCTTGCCCAGCGTGTAACCGGCGACTATGGCATTATTCCGGTCCTCATGATGCTGTGTGAGCGCATCAACCATTACAGACCAGTCAGTACGTGTTGAAGCCGAGTTAATTTCTCCGGTGATCACTGGCCGGTCCAGCGCATCGAATTTGGTAAATGCCCAAACACCGCGCTTTAACTGGTTAGCATCCCGCGATAGAGCAAGCCTGTCATATTGGTCAAATACATATTCTGTTTTGCCCGCCCCCGGTACATTTTTACCAATCATCCGGCCGCGATCATCATAATCATATGTGAAAGCATTGCCAGTAATCGAAGGATTATCCTGATAGTTTGGCTGTAATACCGCACGTAATAAACCCAAGTCATCATAGATATAATAAGTTGACAGGGTAGCCTGGGCTGAGGCGATCACTTGGCGACAAACCAGCTGGCCGAGCATATCGGTGTACTCATTTGTTACATTACCCTGCTCGTCCGTGAATAGTTTTCGCAAAAGTGTGCCGGCAGCATAGTTACCTAGGAAGGCAATCGAATTTTGGGCAGGATTATAGTCATATCTCTTGACCTCCGAGGCGGTGTTCACCTTGTATTTGACCGCAGATGCAGCACTCTTGTTGCCAGGCGCGCGCTGGCCGGAAACCCTGCTAAGTGGCGAAGGCTCGAAGGTAGTCTCTTCGTACGGCCTGCCCAGATCAGTGGCCTGAAGACCGGCGCTGTTGGCAGTGTACCAGCTCCCCGCCGCAGAAAGTGCATTGGATTGATATGCACCGTTTCCGCCAGAAACATAGGGCAAGTATTTCTTTATAATCCGTCCAGCTGCATCGTATTCGATGGGCTCAACGAAATCTTGCCCGGAGGGGCTTTGACCAACCGTTACATTTTGAATTGGCCTTCCAAGGCCATCGAAGTATTGAACTTGTGTTACAACTTTGCTGATGTCTTCCGGGTTAGCACCAGACTGTTTGTAAGTTTTTTTGATGATGTAATTACGTGTATTGGTTTGCTGAGCGAAAACCCCAAGAGACAATGTGCACAGTAGTATCGCAATGAAATGTTTTTTCATCTTTAATAAAAGATAGGTGTGGAGGAAGATTTATTGTTTGACGATCCGGTGTGTGCTGGTGGTCCCATCCGTGTAGCTGACCTGCAACAGGTAAAGCCCGGAAACTAGATTTTGAATGTCAATGGCGGGTTTCCATTTCGTTTGCAAGACCTGTTTCCCTGTTAGATCATAGAAAGCGACGCCGACGATTTTCTCTGGCTGATCTGCGCTAATACATAAGTTAGTGCTGATCGTGAGCGGATTAGGATAGATCTTGACTTTACTATCACCATCGAAGGTCACGCTTTGAATGCGACTGAACGCAAATGTGCTATCCTGATCGACCATTTTGAGCCGATATAAATTTTCGCCACCCAACGGATTTTTGTCAACGAAAGAGTAATCCTGTTCGTCTGAGCTCTCCCGATGGGAAGGCACATGCCCGATGGATTGCCACAGTTTTCCATCTGCACTACGCTGAATATCGAAATGGTCACTGTTTGTCTCTGCAGAGGTTTTCCAGGAAAGATGTGATTCTTTCTCCTTTCCGATTGCAAGAAATTCAATGAGTGTTACCGGCAAAGCGGACTCGGCAATGAGAATTAACTGCGGCGCCGCTATTGCACCAGTTGGAGAGATAGCCGCACAGTCGACCACTTGCCCGGCATTGTTGTAGCAATAAGATACCCTGACCGGCCCACCAACATTAGAAGTGCGCTGGGTTTTCAGACGGTTAAGATTGTCATACTCATAGAAAATTGTTTTTCCGTTCGCGTCCTGGATGGTCTCAACACCAATCGCTGGCTTGTAGTTAAAAATGGAAGATTGGCTGATGACGTTTCCGTCGGCAGTAGTACTTTTCTTTAACATATCTACTTTCCCAGCGTCTGCGGGTCCGTAGTATTCAAGCTTGTTCACAAGCCCGTTTTGCTTTTTATAAGTTAGCAGATTTCCGCGGGCATCATAGGACAGGAATTCTACGTCCGTATTGAAAAATGCGGCAGCGGCCAGCTTGGTCATGACCTTCTGCGGCTGATATGATCCTGAAAAAAGATCATATACAATGGAAGTGGTCTTGATTGGCGTCGGTGCAGCTTCGGTACCCGTGTATTTGAAAATCTCCCGCACTGGACCAACGATATTCCTGGCTACCATCGCTACGCTAATCGCATCTGCGAGATTTGAAGGATATTTGTACCAGGTTTTGATCGTCCCGTTTTTGCTGTCAGTCTGGCCGACAATGTAAAGCTGGCCATTGGGCCAGTAAGTAAAGCTTTTAACCGAAGGTGCCAGTGCGACAGGATTATCCTGATCGTAATAGTAGGTGGCTACCTCGGTGGGCAGAAACTTTCTGCAATCAATGATATAAGCAGTTCCTTCGAAAACAGAATTTGCTGTATTGCAAAGTGTCGTAAACTGCGTTTTGACTGATCTGGCCGTATAATCGTTGATAGATCCGACTAAATTGTAAAGGTGGGTTGTTTTTAAAACAATGTTGCCATTCTGAAAGAAGTGCTCTTCCGAAAGCGGCTTGCCACGGGTAAAGGCTTTGTTGTTGTATGGTTGATAGGGAGTTGTGCTTGGCTGCAAGAAACCCGATGGAGCCTCGTCGCGGTACCCATTATCAAAGTTGGAAAACTTATGGACGATCCAGCCCTCTGTAGATGACCGCTCGACCACTTGTGAGTAGCCTATATGCGAACCCATTGAGTTTTCGGAAGCAGGCAGGACTGATTGGGTTGAAAATATTTCTTCTTCGACAGTGACCCCTGCTGCGTCAGGAAGCGGCTTGTAATCTGGCCAGTAATACTGCGCTTTTCCGCCTAGCACACCGCTGGACAACGCCGCAGCAGAAGTATCAGGACTTGCCGGGTTGAAAGACGCTAAATAGAAATATTTTTTAATGACGGTTGGGATTGCTAATCCTGGATCAAATGAATGCACTTCCTTAATGCGAAGGCCACCCGCTATCTGGTTGCTACCGAAGGGATCTTCACCATCCCAGCGCTTTAACTTTACTTCCTTTGCATATTTATGCGGCTCGAAACGAAATTTGGTAACGCCACGGGTAGGATATTTGATTTGTGTTAATGAACCAACACGCAAATGCCCCTCAATTTGGGCCGGGCTGCGTTGCGTGGTGCCGTAGCTGACAACATTTCCAAAATCGGTCGCAACATTGATGAGCTTGCCATTATTATAGCCCCAATGATCGGTATGGGATTTTCCATATCCAGGCAGTGTAAAGCCGTTTGAAAAATATGAAAACTCGTAAGGAGGCAGCTTAGAGGCATTGTAGCCGCTTTTTTCCTGCACTTTCAGTAGCATGAGCCGTTCTGTTGCTACATTGTTATAGGTAAACTCAAACTCCTTAATAGTATTACCGGAGCCATTTTGAACCTGTATTTTATCAAGTTTACGCCACTTCAATTTTGCCAGCAGCTGCGCGAGTGTCGGGCTTCCGCAACCGTTTGGATAATTGGCTGGATTGGGATAATAACAATCGTAGAGGAATGTCAGATAATCGAGTTTGGAATAGCCGTCGAGGATCTTCTTGCTTTCATAGGCAGTAAAAATGTCGTTCGTATACCGGAGTTCAGTGCTTTCAGTCGAGGTAAATTTTATCTTAAAGTTATCAGCAGAGATTTCTTTTAAATAAATGGGTGAAATAAGCTTGCCCGTGTATGGGCCATATTGATTGAAAAATGATGACCAGTTTTCACAACTGAACCAGTTCCCGCCGTTAACCCGTGTCATTTTATTGTAAACAGAAAAATACATCTGGTTCACAAAATCACCGCGCTCGTAAGTGAAATTGATAACCTGTCCTGTGTGTCTGACAATCGACTTCAAGTACCAGGCATTGCACACCCAGGTATCCTTTCCCTGATCGAAAAAGTCAATACTGTACTCCATACACGTCATGTCACCACCACCAAAAATGAATTGTGTACCATACTCATCGGTGATTTTAAATCCTTGGAAGTGTTTCATGTATCTGCCCTGGTTAAAGTCCGCCCAAGGATTACCATTTTTAATACCCGAGGGAGCGGTAAACGGAGTGTACAAATTGACGTTAGGAGTCATTATAATATCAACTATAACCGGCCTATCACACTGGATCTTCCAGTTGTTATCGCTCCCACGATAGAATTTTCCTGAAAGCCCTGGTGCGTTGAAAGTGTATTCATCAGGCTCGGTGTCTACAAAAGTGTTTGTCTGCTGAGAATAGGTCAGAGCGGTGTTTTTTATGTCTGTTACTGATGCCCATGTGTTACTATTTATAAGAAACCCAGTTTTCATAAATCCCAGCTGATCCGGAATTCCACCAGTTGGCTCAAATTCGTCATACCCATCCTTCACGGTACGGGTTATAGAATAGTTTGTTGACAACCCGAAATTGAGGCCTGTCCATCCCGGATGAACATCCGGCCTGACGCCGGCAGCATCATATTGTAAGGAAATAGGTATTTGGATATTTCCATCACTTACAGTATGTAGATCGATGGAAATATTGGCTTTGCCTGTGTAGGGTGACACTGCGATTTCGCCATAGGAACCTAATGTCGCTGCGTTAGGGCTTTGAACCGTCTTGGGAGGTTGAGGGATGTTTTCTTGGGCACTAAGAGAAAACATTGGCTTGCCAACATATTTGACGCTGTCGTCGCGGATTTTAATTTGTGCAAAAGTGCTGGTTGCAGAAAAAATGACGGAAAGGATAATACAAGCTGAAATTTTCATGGAAGGTATTGATAAGACATAGTGATAGCTGCCAGCATGAAAATGCCGGAGGTGTATAATCAGGAAAATGTTAGACGCTAGCCCGTGTGCCTGTGGGCAGGGGACAGGTTGGACAATGAAGGATAGATCCTGTAATGTTCTTTTTTCATAGCATTATAGTTTACAACCAGACACCACGCCTGACTGAGGTTTAAAATTTTTGGCGATGCAAACGCCGACCCCAACGGTACTTATAGAACCGTTAGAGAAGCTATGAAGAACGTAGTAGATTTTTGGCCCTTTCCCTGAGGGCTATCAGCTTACGCTGAGTGTAAATATTATAATGTAGGAACGAAGTATTTTTGATACTAATGGGCAGCAAGATATTACTAAAAATTTCGACGTCAAATGTTCTGTAATATTTTTATAAGAAAAATAATTTAAACTCGAAATCCTGATACTCTCTAAGTCAGCTAGACCAGCTTTTGAAGGCACACTTTTAAAAATGGCCTGATAAAATGGTTTGCCTTTAAGCTGCACATGATCCGCAGATCGTCTTTAACCGAGCTTTCTGAGTCCAGAAAAGCGAAAATAGTTTTTGCTTTGGCATTGGTAAATAAATCAGTGAAGATCTGGTGCCCTTGGTAATGCATCGTGTCTAAAACGTTTAATATCGTGGCATCCAGTAATTTATGCTTTTGGCTAATATTTTCAGTAAGTGAAAATGGATGACCATACTTTGTATAGGATGCAAGGATCTTGGAAATCGTTTTCTGTGTATTGGTAAAAGTATATCCAGACGAAGCACGGGTGTCACCACCAACCGTACCGATATGTATGATATTTCCAGATCTTCTTCGAAACGCAAAGTCGGTCATAGGAATGACGCCGTACTCATTTTCGATGATTTTATAGTCAGTAATTTTCAGTACGGTTCTCAGATACTCAGCTATCTTGTCATCATACTCATTTTGTTGCAAAAGGGCTTTTGAAAAAATCGTGTATTCAACAAAAACCTCCTGATCAGATATAGGCAAGGTATAAAAGAACGTCGTCCCGTTTTCCTGGGATGTCCTGTAATCCATTAGATACATTTCCAGCGGGCTCCCCTTGAACTGATCTGTCCGGATCGTAACACCTTTGAAATGTTGGAGAAAATACTGGTTCTGCTTGCTGAGCTGTGGCTTAGTGTAAACTGAGTTGAAGATATACCTTGCTTGATAGGAATCGTCCTGCGTAACGACCGTGCCTCCGTTTTCACTGTTTTGAATGGAGACTATATTTTCGTAGACAAAAGTGATCTGTTTACTTCGGCTCAAAAAAGAGATTACATGATGATAGAAATCAACGCTACGGATCATACTGTAAGTATAATTGCCACTTTCCAATCTGATTTGCCTGCCTTCATTTGTGAAAAATGACAGTTCTTTCCAGGATTTATAAACAACTTCCTGAAAAGCAGAATCCTCATTTTCATCTTGCCAGAAACACCATGTCCGATCGTTTTTTTCCTTGGGCTGCTTATCTATAATAAGTATTTTCTCATTAGCCCATACACCTTCTTTCATTGCACGATATGCCAGGCTCAGGCCTGCCAGCCCGCTTCCAGTTATAATAATGTCAAATTGCCTGGCCTGCATAGATCTTCACTTAAAAATTCAGTAAAGTTATTTACAATTTTAAAATATGCCTTAGTGAGGGGTAATCAGTGCACTGAAGTTTTTTAGACTTTAATATTATTATTTTTACAAACCTGTTTTAAATTTCTTATTTACAAGCCAAATGCATGAACCCTGGTCAGCAGATCCTATTCTTTTTCAGCGCACTGGGCGCGTTTAACGGGCTGATTATAAGTTGCTATCTGCTGATTTTCAAGAAGCCAAAAGCGCCTGCATCATACTTTCTGGGGCTGCTGCTATTAGCTCTTACCATGCGGATCACCAAGGCCGTTTTCAATTATTTTTACCCCGAACTCCCGCGGATCTATCTTCAAATCGGACTTTCAGGTTGCTTTTTAATCGGCCCTTCGCTTTATTATTTCACCAGGGCGGCACTTGAAGACACGGTTAAAACACCCGTTCGATGGAAGTATATTTATTGTGCCTGGCTGGCAGGAATTACTATTTTAGGCATATTAATTCCTTATCAAAGCCATCCCTGGGATTGGAACCATTACATTGTTCATATCATTTATGCACAATGGGTTGCCTATTTTGTTCTGACCGGATGGATGCTCAGAAAGCGGATCGCAAAGCTGTTTGACAAAACCGAAAATCTCTCACCCACAGAGAAGCCGATCCTTTCTATCTTCTTCGGAAATGCCGTTATTTTAATCGCCTATCTCATCGTCTTTTTCTGGTCATTCAGCAGCGTATACATTACCGGCGCCATATTCTTTTCACTGCTGCTTTACCTCAATATTCCGCTGTTTCTAAGCCGAAAAAAGTCAAATACAACATTCCTGGGCTATGCCGAACCGGAGCGCTATGCCAAAAAGAAGATTGCCGAAGATCATGCATCAAGCCTTACGGACAAGATTCATAAAGTCATCACAGAACAGGAACTTTACAAAAATCCTGACCTGAAATTGAATGATCTGGCCAAGGCGGTTAACATTTCCGGGCATCAGCTTTCGCAGCTGCTTAACGACAATCTGGGCAAAAGTTTCAATGTTTATATCAATGAATATCGTGTTACCAGAGCTTGCGAGCTGATCGCAAGCAACAACGGAATCAAGCTCGAAGAGATCGGTTACGAGGTTGGCTTTAATGCAAAGTCTACGTTTTTCACCGCATTTAAAAAATACCGCGGAACCACGCCCAGCTTGTTTAGAGAAGGATTATCAACCATTTAATTAATGCGGTCAGTACGGAATTATAAATCCGAACTCCGAATTCCCGACTTCAAAACCTTCCTGTTTTTCAAGCAGACTAGCTTTGGACATTTAATCCAAAGTCATGAAATCTATCGTTCTTCTGGTCATTTCAATTTTATTAGGCCTGCCCGTTTCAGCGCAAATCCGAAGCATTTCAGCAAAGGTTACCGACGCAGCGGGTGCTTCCGTTGACGGCAATTTGTTGCTGACCGACACCACCGGAAAGGTGATTCAAAACAATCCTTTTAGCGGAAACGTCGCAATTTCTGGCCTGAACCATGTGCATCTCAGGCTAACGCTGAGGTCGCTTATTTTCAAAGACACCACGATTAACATGGTCTTTGTACAAACAGCCGATGTAGATCTGGGCACAATTGTCATGCAGGAAAGTGCGACCGACCTGGGGCAAGTGACGATTACTGCTTCGGCTCCGTTAATGCATTATGGCGAAAATGGCAACATGGAAGTCAATGTGGCTGGAACCGTGCTGGCCAGTAGCAGTTCTGTCACCGAGATACTTTCACGGACACCAGGGCTTACTGTCAATGAGGGCGTGATTTCTCTTCAGGGAAAGGGAGAGGCGATCATTTATCTGAACGGGACTTTAATTCCCGCCGAGCGCCTGGCAAGCATTTCAACTTCGCAGATTGTCCGTATTGAGGTTATTGCAAATCCTTCTGCACGTTATGATGCAGGCGGGCGGGCCGTGATCAACATTATTACGAAAGCTCCGGATGGGAACGGACTAAGCGGCAGACTTAGCCAGCACCTGACCGCATCGGATTTTGCCGGCACCAATGCCAACAGCTTTGCCGATCTGGCTTTTGCAAAGAACAAATTCTCACTTTCTGCCAATGTAGCCTTACTTAAAGGCAGTGGAAGGGAACTGCTTTACACTGTCAGAAATCGTCCGGATTCCTCCGAATATCTCAATTCTGCTCTCACAACAGATTGGAAACGGGATTTCAATGTTTATGCTACCTATGGCATGGATGTCAGCTACCGCTTTTCACCTGCTTCTGTATTATCCATTTCCTATAATGGAAACAGGGATCAACTGGGCGGAACCGTTGAGAGCCGCAACAGGATCACCTCGCTGACGACTGACAATAATTATGGCAGCAGCATTGTAAGAGACGAACTTAGACAAAACAATACGATCCTGGCCGACTTTACCAAAACCACCGATACACTGGGTTCGCAAGTGTTCCTGAGTGCCCAGTATTCCACTTTCAGGACGGGCAATGAAGATGTGATTTCAGAGTTTGGTGGGTCTGCCCAGCGTTACCTGCGAAATACTTTTTCACAAGATCTGAACATTTCCGCCGTTCAAGCTGATTTTTCAAAACACTATAAAAAAGACGTGAAATTGGAGTCCGGTCTCAGATTCAGCCATGTTGGTAACAATTCCGACACCCGTTTTTTGGTTGGAAACACTGCTGACGGACCTTATGTACCGGATTCAAAGCTGTCAAGTCTGTTTGATTATAAAGAGACGATCGGAGCGGCTTACGCCAGCTTTTCAGGCAATGTCGGGAAGCTAATTGCTAATGTCGGTGTGCGGGCGGAGTGGACGACTTACAAGTTGAGTACGACCGCAGGCGATGGGCAGGATTTTGGAAAAGACTATCTGAACATTTTTCCCAATCTGCAACTGGCATATCCGTTGGAAAATGGCAGTAAGATCAGGGCATCTTACAATGCGAGGATCACCCGTCCGAGATATCAGGCCCTGAATCCATTTGTCATTTACCAGGACGCTTTCACCACCATTGAAGGGAATCCTAATCTTGTCCCGGAAAAAGCACATGCATTTGAAATCGGTGTGAATCTGGAAAAAACGGAATTTAAGATTGGTTACACGTACACCATTGACCCGCTTTCAGGGGCGGCTTTGCGGGGAAACACTCCCGAGAGTTATGTGCTCAAATCGATCAACAGAAGCAGTGACCGTACGTTTCTTGCATCATTAACAAGACCTTTCTCGATTGGTAAATGGTGGCAATCGATCAACACGGTCAGTGTTACATACGGACGGTCCTTTGATGACCAATATGATTATGCGACTGGAAAAGTAACGCCACAGGCTTACTTTTATACAAGCAACACATTCAGTTTAAGACACGGCATTAAAATGCAGTTGCTCGCCTGGCACCTTGGTGAGCGTTATTACGGTATCCGCCGTGATGCCCGGCGATCGCTCGTTACGGCTGGAATCGAGAAATCATTTGTCAGTAATAAACTGAAATTGAACCTGAGTGCAAACGATATTTTTAACCAGTCGATAGCCGAAGGTGATTACAATGTTGGAAAAACGCAGGTTTATTATAACAGACGGTTTGGCAATAACTACTTTAAGCTCACTGCAACGTACAGATTTGGCGGCACAACGCCAGCAGCGCAACCGCAAAGACAAGCGCAACCGGAGAACAGCAGGGCCAATTAGTTTGGCCAGGTTTCTGATTTACACTTTCTTCGGATGGAAAGTCTTTTCACCTCATTTTGAACTTAGTTTATGAAGTTTGTCTCTTATCTCCAACGTGTTTTTCAATCTCAGTGCCTGTTTGAAACAGTCAACTGCTTTTGTTTTTTTATCAACAGCTAAATAGTAATCGCCCAGGCCGTCATAGACATTAAAGCTGTTTGGGTAGTAATTCACGTTCGTTTCAAAGAAAAAGAAGGCTCTTTCAAAATCTTTTTGCTGCAAAAAGGAATACCCCAGCTGGTTCATTAAGGGTTCCGGCGGCTTTACCTCATATCCGCGTTCCTTTGAAAGAAGACGGTAATGCGCGTCCATCGCTTTTTTCAATTGCTCAACAGAATAGTTTTTATCAAAAAATTGATTTTGCGGTTGATTGCTAGGAAAACGGTTGCTGCGAAAAATAAAGCGTAATGCATCATATTCTGCTATTAGTAGTACTGATGCATGGTCGTCCTCAGAATAATATTTGTGGTCCCAATGCAATCCTTTGACAGTGGCTTGTGTCAAGTGATCTTTCAGCTTCAATATTGACCTGATGTGGTAAGTAATTAAAGTAGTATCTGATCTGACTTGCGCGGTATCCATGCGAGGATTCATGGTATTAGCAACACCTAAAAATAGGCTCTGGTGCTTCCAGCTCTGTTGTTGTAGCAATTCCTTGCTTTGTTTGAGCAGGTTACCCTCATCATAAGACATACTGGGATCCAAAGCTACATAGGCGTTAAAAAGTGAAGGATGCTTCACTAATGTATTTACTACCAAAAGCCCGCCCAACGAATGCCCGATTAAAGTACGGTATGGAGCTGTGGCGTAGTGATTATCTACGTAAGGAATTAGTTCTTTTTCCAAAAAGGCAGTAAAGGCTTCGCCACCACCCGAATTTGGATCCATTGAACTGGGGGAGGGGGTAAGGTCCCGGTTTCTTGTCCCCCGCAGATTAGGAATACCTACTATGATCATTTGAGGAAATACTGTATTGCCATTATGAGCGCTAAGCTGCTGTATCATGGTTACCAGCGAAGCAAAATATCCTTCTCCATCCAGAACATAAAGCACCGGATATGCCGGTTTACTGAAGTAAGCAGTATCATAACTTGGAGAGTAAATTAAAATTGGTCTATTTTCCTTTAGTACCTCAGAATATACCGTATCAACCTGTCCCAGTACGATGGCTTGCTGGCCGGATTGTCCTTTTGTCAAAATGGATAGGCACAGTAACCCTATTAAAACACATAATTTTTTCATGGCTGGGGATTAAATATAATTTCTAATTTTAAGATTTGTCATGTGTTGGTGAAAGAATTATGCCGTCAAATATATTGCTCTTAATCAGCTACTTAGCATATTTTATATTATTATTTTAGTGCGAAAGTGAACCTGTGCCGTTCGCTTGCGCACTAAAATTCTTCGGTGCTGGAAATATATAATGTCTCCGATACAAATCTTACTGCCGGTGGCGGCGAATACGCCAACCAGGAAGGATTCGGCTGGACGAATGCAGTTTATTTAAGACTGGTCAAAAGCAACAACCAGATACTGCATTTCTTCGAAAATGCCGTGTGTTAACAAATTTTGGTTTTATTTAGGCTTCACATAGTATTATTCTGAACCTATCCTCTAACCGCCTACATGGAGCAAATCGTCAATTCTATTAACAGTGTCATTTGGAGCAATGCGCTCATTGCACTCTGCCTGGGAACAGGGATTTATTTTTCAGTTGTAACACGCTTCCTGCAAGTTCGGTTTTTGAAAGATATGGTCACCCTGCTTTTTGGCAATAAGGCGTCCGAAAAAGGGGTTTCATCATTTCAGGCTTTTGCCATTGCAATTTCAGGAAGGGTAGGAACCGGCAACATTGCAGGTGTAGCGACGGCCATTGCAATGGGAGGGCCGGGCGCAGTTTTCTGGATGTGGGCCATTGCATTTCTGGGCGCGGCATCGGCTTATGTCGAAGCCACACTCGGACAAATTTACAAGCAGGTCAAAGACGGACAATATCGCGGCGGTCCGGCATTCTACATTGAAAAAGGTTTAGGCGTGAAGTGGTACGCAACATTATTTGCGATCGCCACCATTGCCAGCACCGCACTGTTTTTGCCTGGTGTTCAGAGTAACAGCATTGCCACAAGCGCTAAAACTGCTTTTGACATTCCGGTTGAAATGACGGGAGCTGCCATCACAATACTGCTCGGGCTGATCATTTTTGGCGGGGTGAAGCGGATTGGCAAGGTGGCGGAACTGGTTGTGCCGTTTATGGCAGGTGCGTACATTCTCATGGCGCTGATCATTATTGCCATTAATATCACGCAAGTCCCGGCCGTTTTCAGCCTGATCATCCGTTCGGCCTTTGACATGGAACCTGCATTTGCAGGTATTTTTGGTATGGCGGTTTCCTGGGGGGTTAAGCGTGGCATTTATTCCAATGAGGCTGGCCAGGGCACAGCGCCCCACGCCGCTGCTGCCGCAGAAGCAAGCCATCCCGTAAAACAGGGTCTGGTGCAGGCGTTTTCGGTTTATGTCGACACGCTGTTTGTGTGTACGGCCACTGCGCTGATGATCCTTTTCACAGGCAAGTTCAATGTGGTAAATCCCAATGGCGGTTTTATGGTCGAGAACGTAAAAGGCATGGCAATCGGATCTGAATTTACGCAGCAGGCGATCAATGCGCACTTTCCCGCTTTGGGAAGTGGATTTGTCTCCATAGCACTGCTTTTCTTTGCATTTACGACCATTATGGCTTACTACTACATTGCAGAAACCAATCTGAGCTATCTAATGAAAGATAGTAACAGCAAAGTCATGCTCTGGGTGCTGCGCGGCCTGATCATGGCGGCCACATTTTACGGATCAGTGAAAACAGCCGAACTCGCCTGGACAATCGGGGACATTGGTGTTGGAATGATGGCCTGGCTGAACATTATTGCCATTTTGCTTCTGAGAAAACCCGCGCTGGACGCATTGAAAGATTATCAGCAGCAGAAAAAGCAAGGCAAAGATCCTATTTACAAGGCATCTGACTGGGGCGTTAAAAATGCAGAAGAGTGGGACTAATTTGATTGGCAAATTGAATTCCATGTGGCAGCCCAACATTTATGATGTTATCATCGCATTGGTGGGAGGACTTGCCGGAATCGTTGCGATTTCCAGTAAAAATAAGGGCAATGTAATTCCTGGTGTTGCCATAGCAACCGCGCTCATGCCTCCGCTTTGTACGGCGGGTTTCGGACTGGCGACCACTTTTGGAAACACTTTTTCCCGGAATATGAAGGCTGCCCGCTCCGAAGCATGCTTATACGGCACGGGCAACCTACAAATCCGGATAGTATTAGTCAAAAAGCTCGCTCAAAAACGATTTTTTCTTTTTGTGCGGGTACTTATGCCCGTAGTCAGAGCCGTACTCATTATATCCGTACTTCTTATAATCTGAATCGTAGTTTTCCTTCTTGGCGTAATGGTCAGCCGAGCGCTCCATTATTTTTTCCAGTTCTCCCCGGTCGAGCCATATCCCCCGGCATTTTGGGCAATAATCGATTTCGATTCCGTTTTTATCACTCATCAGGAGCGTTTCGTTGCAAGATGGACACTTCATTTGCTATTGAATTTTTTTAGTTAATTGCCTGGCTGGCCTTAGCTTTTACCGACTGCCGGGCTTCATTTTATACCAGTACTCTTATAATTAACGTAAGCCTTCAAGCTTTAGTGAGGTAAGTGGCAAATTTGCGCTTAGTCAGCTAACCGGCAATTTTCCAAATGTTTTCTTGAAAGTGAATAAGAAATGCGACAGGTTTTCAAAACCGACTTCTAGATAAACCTCCGAAGGCCGCATCTGTCTTTTTGAGATTAGATAATTATATTGTTGGTCTCTTTCACGGAATCTTTTCTATAATGTAACATGGTGCCATCTTTTTCTCTGTCATCCCTATATTGACTTCTTTCATCTGTACGGTAAATTGCAACCCATTTTTTTGCCATTTTACCGGGGTCAAGCCGGACACAGTCGACTCATATCCAAAATATTGCGCTTCATCGCTGAAAGCAGAAAGATCACTCGCATACTTATTGATCCCCGTGACGGAAACCAGTTTGTCGTTTTCGAAAGCGAACGCTAAAAAGTTGGTAGTCCCTAACTGTGAATCAAATAGAAGGCTTTTTAGGAATAGGTCGGGGCCAACTTCTAAAAACTCCGAATCGGGGACATTTAATTCTTCTTTTTCCACTTTTTTAACTTCTTCGCGAGACATTCCAAAATTCGTATGAATCACATCTACGTTCCGTTCAACTACTTCAATTTTAATTTTCGTAGAGCGGGATACCGATAAATTAAGCGCTTGGATTTCAAGAGTGGGTGTAAAGGTAAACTCTTCATTTACTGGACTGAAAAACTCAAAAGTGTTAACATACTCGCGCACCTGTTTGAGAGGATGCATTTCATCCGAGCGTAGGCTCATTATGGGAGTGTAATTAGTCGGGTTCACATTAAAACTGAGAAAGGGATAATAGCCCAAGACACCAATTTTGTATACGTACTTGCCTGGATCCATACGCATACCAACCCTTCCTTTATATTTGATAAACCTATATAGCAATTCCTTCGGAGGTGTACTCACAATATCGTCGTTATAATAAATCCCCCCACTTCCAGTGATTGACGTGGTATCTTTCCCAACCTGTTCAACAATTTCTAATTTATCTATATCCTTTTTTTTGCAGGACAAAATCAGAAAAACAAAAAGTAAAGAGCAGCAGAATAAGTTGGCAGCGCGAGTGCCTGTTTTGATTTGATGTATATTCACGAGAGGTCGCATTTAGATTGGTGTTGTTTTCGCCCACCAACAGCGGTATCTTATTTCAGGATCGCATAGTAGCTGTCAAAGATAAAAATAAATACAAGTTGCTTAGAAGCAATTTGTAAAATATGCTATCCATCTGCTGTTAGCATAAATAACCACGCCCTATTCCTCCAAAAGCACAGCCATATCCTCGATTAGCTTTGCCGTACTTTCCTTGGAAGTGCCATCATAAATGCCCCGGACATACCGGTTTTTATCGACCAGCACGAATGAGCCACTGTGAATAAACCCTCCTGGCTCATCGGGATCGGCCATTGCACTGACCATGTAGTGCTTTTGACCTATGTCATAAATTTTCTCCCGGTCGCCAGTTACGAATTGCCACATATCGCCTTTCAAGCCCAGGTCATCAGCATATTTTCCCAGGACAGCAGGCGTATCGTGTGATATTCTGTCACTTCTGTTTTTTTACCATCTACCATTTCCACAACAATATCCGGCTCGCCCAGGATAGGCAGTTTTTTCTGTTGGCACGCACCGGTCATTAGCGCCAGTGCACATGCGAGTAAGTGTTTCATTGGTTGTTGTTTTTTATAAATTTCCTTTCGCGTGGGAAGTGTCAGAATGAGCGGCGTGATTTTCGTTCTTTTTGTCATTGTCGCACGCTGTTAAGGCCAGTGCGGCAATGATTAAAATCAAATATTTTTTCATAAAAAGTTGTTTAAAATGTTCATTACTAATGACCTGACGGCTTTCCAAAATCTGGATTTTCGATAAATGAATAGTCGTTGAGCGTATTCAGGAATGCGATGATTTGCTTTTTTTCCTGCTCGGAAAACCCAAATCCTTCTTTGGGAATCTGGGTTGAAAGCGTAGCTGATCCCTTTATGCCATTTGCTTAATGCTGGATCACTTCGGCCAGCGTTGCCAAGCGCCCGTCATGCATGTAAGGCGCTGTGAATGCGAGGTTCAACGACTTTCTTAAAGTGGCATATGGCTGCTCGGCCTCCAATCTGACCCATGAAATGACACCCTGGCATCCGGACTTCAGCCGGGCACTTGACGATGTAACCCAACAATGGATCAAAGCAATGGCTGAATCGCTCGAACGCGGAAAGCTGAATGGGTTTGTTCGCAAAGATGTAGAATCGATGCAGGCAACCATGTTTATCATGTCAGGTTACTGGGGAATTCGCAATTTCGGCAAGCTGGCCAATAGCGAAAAAGCCTATTTGCCTTTTATAAATGAGCTCAAAAATTATCTTGAATCGTTGCGATAACATCGATTTTACAACATCCTGCTAAGTTAATGCTCATCTGTCTCTAAATGTCAAACTGAATTTTGCTCCCTGATTCGGCTCACTCTCGAGTGAAATGCTGCCTCCCAAATTGGTGATCTGGTTGTAAATCAGATAGAGCCCAACGCCTTTCCCGTCAGCGTGGTTGTGAAAGGTTTGGTTCAATCCGAAGATTTTGTCATTAACCGCAGGCATATCAAAACCAAGTCCGCGATCGGAGTAAATCAACTGTGTGGATCGGATAAGCTTCCTGGACGCCACGAAAATCTGAGGAGGCTTGCCTGGAATTGCGTATTTGATGGAGTTTGTGATAAGATTAAGGAATGTACTTTCCAGATAGGCCCTATTATATGTTACACTTCTTGCCTCTGAAAAGTCTACATCGAATGTAGCTTTTGAGTTCTCGATCAATGATCTCAGCGAATTCCTGACCTTGTCAAGTGACTCTTCGATGTCCAGCTCTTCCATTGTAATGTTGAGCAGGTCATTTTTCATCAGAACATCAACATAACTGTTCAATGTATCTTTCAGACTTTCCGCCGCGGATTTCAGGATTCCAAGCAATTGTATCGTTTCCTGATCTGTGATAACGGATGTATCCATCAAATCAAAAACGGAAAGTAAGTTGCTTACGGGGGAACGAAGATCATGCGACGTAGTGTAGGTGAGTTGCTTGAGGTCACGATTGATCCTTGTAAGACTGGCAATGAGCACATTTCGATCCTTTTCAAGAAGCTTCAGGTGCGTAATGTTTTTGGCTATCGCGTAAACAAGTTTTTCCTCATAACGTGGGATAGAGTTCCATGAAAGCCAGACCACCTCGCCATTTTTGGTAAGGTATCGGTTTTCGTAGTTAAGAAGGGGGATATTGTTTTTAAGATTTTCCCTGTACTGACTGGTGATATGGCGGTCTTCGGGATGGATAAACGAATCAATAGGGCTGCTCAACAATTCCTCAAGACTGTACCCCAGTAGATTTGAAACTGCAGGATTGATTTCCTTAAAAAATCCATCGAACCCTGCTATGCAAAGCAGATCTGCGGACACTTCAAAAAATAGTTCTTTGTCAATAGGCTTTTCATTGGTTGTCAAAATTGAGGCGGGTTCCATCAAGAAAATTGGAGTTTTACAAAAACGTGTAGGGCGGCATAAATGTAGTATATAGATACAGTTAATCTAATGCTTTTTTTTGCTGTCTCCCACAGCGTGCTTACTCAGAAAGTAAGATAATCATACAAAAAAATATCCATCGTAATATTGCAATTGGTAAAACGCTATTTATATTTGGAGTATGGGAGTTACTAAAAGCGAAATATTCACAGAACAGCAAAACCGTATCGCAGATCTGGCAAAGGCGTTTTCGCATCCGGCCAGGGTTGCGATCCTGCAACTGCTGATTTCCAGAAAAGCCTGCGTTTGTGGTGATTTAGTCGATGAACTCGAACTTGCCCAGGCAACCGTATCCCAGCATTTGAAGGAGCTTAAAAGAATCGGGATCATCCAGGGCGAAATCAACCCGCCAAGAGTATGCTATTGCATAAACCCGGTCGTGTGGTCAGAAGCGCAGAAAACATTTGGTTCGTTGCTGGAGACATTTGTCCTTACTGAATCCTGCTGCAATTAGGCAGGGCATTTTTTTGAAATTATCAATCGTAATATTACATTTAACCAATAGAAGCCATGAGCCAATTAAATCAGATAACCGAGGGGCCGATGACCCGGGGGCCGCTGACCTGGGGTGATTTCAAAAATACCCTTCAACAAAATCCTGATCTGCACCTGCAATTCCAATATGAGGAAGGAAAGTTTGTAGACAGCTCTTACCACATTACCGAAATCAAACAAGCACCAATCGTGTCGGTTGATTGCGGCGGGGTAATGAACAGCTGGACAGAAGTGATCGTGCAGCTATGGGAACCATCAGAAAAAGAAGTAGACCGTTCAATGAAAGTGGACAAAGCGCTGAAAATTGTCGACCTGGTTGAGAAATCACTTCCACTGAACCCTAATGCAATCGTTAAAATTGAGTTCGGCAATTCCAGGTTTGATACACGCCAGATGTACCCGGGAGAGTTTGCTTCCGATGGTGAAACATTTACCGTAAACCTGGTCCCGGACTTTACCCAATGCAAGGCACTTACCCGAAACCAAAGCTGCGGCACACCGTCAGCAGAAACTTCATGCTGCGCGCCTGCACCTGTTAAACAGGAATTAGAACTGGTCACCTCCGATGGTGAGAGCTGCAAGCCAGGCTCTGGGTGCTGCTGAGCAGGTACCAGATGCCATACAGCAAACGAGACAGTTTAGCGGCCTTTGCCCAACATCTGCTGTCGTGAAGAAAAGAGATTTAAAGCATACAACCGCATGAATAACCCACGTCTTTCTTTTTTAGACCGCTACCTGACTTTATGGATTTTTCTGGCCATGATGATCGGTGTCTCAATTGGCTATTTCTTACCCGGCACACCTGATTTCATCAACAAGTTTAATTCAGGGTCAGGTGTGAATGTTCCACTGGCCATTGGCCTCGTGCTGATGATGTACCCGCCACTGGCCAAGGTGCGTTATGCAGAGCTGCCAAAGGTGTTCAGCAACACTAAGATCCTGGGGCTTTCGCTGCTTCAAAACTGGATCATTGGCCCACTGCTGATGTTTGGGCTGGCCGTCATTTTTCTTCCTGACAAGCCAGAATACATGACTGGCCTGATCATGATCGGCATTGCCCGCTGCATTGCCATGGTCATTGTCTGGAATGACCTGGCCAATGGTGACCGCCTTTATGCGGCAGGACTGGTGGCTTTCAACAGCATTTTTCAGGTCTTGTTTTATTCGGTTTATGCATATGTTTTCGTAACCGTATTACCGCCGCTTTTTGGGCTTAAAGGATTTGAACAGGGCCACCTGGTGGTGAATATTACCATCGGCCAAGTTGCTAAAAGCGTCTTTATCTATCTGGGTATCCCGTTCCTGGCAGGCATTATTTCCCGGATCGTATTGACCAGGTTGTTTAGTAAAGAGTGGTATGAAAAGAAATTTCTTCCGGCCATCAGCCCGATCACATTAATTGCCTTGCTCTTTACAATTGTGGTCATGTTCAGTCTAAAAGGTAAGCTGATTGTCAGTATCCCATTTGATGTGCTGCGGATTGCGCTGCCACTGACAATCTATTTTGCAATCATGTTTTTCTCTGCTTTTTACCTGTCCAAACGTGCGGGCGCGGATTATGCCAAATCAACATCGCTGGCCTTCACTGCCGCAGGCAATAACTTCGAGCTTGGGATCGCGGTCGCTATCGCTGTATTCGGGATTGATTCGGGAGCTGCATTCGCTGCTGTCATTGGCCCACTAATCGAAGTGCCGGTATTGATCCTGATGGTCAATTTTGCGCTCAAACAACAGCACAAGTTTTCCAATTAACTACTTATTAAATGAGAATTGCCTTTTTTTCAGACATTCACGCCAACCTACCAGCATTAGAAGCGTTTTTTAAAGATGTTGAAACCAGAGATACCGACGCTATTTATTGCCTGGGTGATCTGGTTGGATATAATATCTGGCCTAATGAAGTTATTGACGAAGTCAGAAAGCGTGGTATTCCTACCATTGCGGGCAATTACGACTTCGGGATCGGAAGGAGCAGCGACGATTGCGGCTGTGCATATAAGACAGACGATGAGAAAGAAAACGGCAAAGTATCGATTGCTTACACAAACGAAATTGTCAAAGACGAGCAGCGGGCTTATTTAAGAACATTGCCTGCACACATCCGTCTGGATTTTCAATTGAAAGACAAACCTTTTTCGGTTCTTCTGGTGCATGGCAGTCCGCGCAAGATCAATGAATACTTGTTTGAGGACCGCGATGAAAAAAGCATGCTCAGGATCATGGAGCAGGCCGGGGCTGATGTCATGCTTTTCGGCCATACCCACAAACCTTACCACCGAATCCTGAACTCGGTGGAAACAGATGGCACTGACTATTTCCGCCATGCGATCAATATTGGTTCTGTCGGTAAGCCAAAAGATGGTGACCCAAGAGGTGGCTATGTGATTTTGAATATCAATGCAGATGCATCAACATCAAATAAGGAAAGCATTACGGTAGAGTTTATACGCTTTGAATATGATGTTGAAAAAGCTGCCAAAGCAGTAGAAGACAGCATCCTGCCGGACGCATATGCAGAATCTTTACGTCTGGGAAAATGAAAGTAGCGCTACTATCCGATATCCATGCAAACCTTCCGCGCGCTTGTTATGTGTTTATCACATTTGATTAGACAGCCAGTGTAATCGCCAGGTCTCATTTATATTCGGGCTGAAATTTAGGATAAATGCGCGTAATGCATTCAGGCAACTATTTGCCGGCTCTGGCTTGGCAAGAAAAAAATGGTCGATAGCACGGAGCATGAGAATGGATCTTTTAGAGTCGAATTACCCAAACAAAGATATTCAATTAGTGGATTTGCCGCATTGCCCAGGCACCGTGATACGATCTGGCGTAACTGGAAGGTGTTGCAGTAAGCTCCTGACCGTTAGAGTATTTTTGTAACCATTCGCCTACAATATAGGCGCATCGGTGTATACAATTAGTTTTGAGTTAGATAGAAACTAATTGTAATTTTAGTAGATGGAGCATGTTGAATACAATCCCGACGTAGATATAAAGTTACCCGAACAATTCGCTTTTCAGGAGAGTGATAGGTTAGAGGCATTGCTTAGCTTTTCATTTTCAGATGTGATTAGTCGGAAAGAGTTTGATAGCCTGGCAGATCTGGCCTGTCTGGTGTGTGATGCGGCAGTCTGTCTGATCACAATTATTGACCAGAATAAGCAATGGGTTTTATCAAGCCGCGGCACACTGATAAGTGAAATGGCACGGAACACTTCGATTTGCCAGTTTACCATGCTGCATGGTTCCATTTTTGAAATTCCAGATGTTAGCCTTGACGAGCGGTTTGATAAGAATGAATTGCTGGCCGAGCATCCTGGCCTGAGGTCTTATGCGGGTTACCCATTGAAAGATCCTGCGGGGCAACCATTAGGTGCCGTTTGTGTGCTGGACCATAAAGTTCGAAGTCTTTCCTCATTACAGCACAATTCCCTTCAGCTTATTGCCTCGCAGGTAATGACATTGATGGTGGCTAACAAAAAGATTAATTGCGGCTTTCAAAATCACCAGAGCCAGCATAGCCGTGATATCATCGCAGATATCTCAAATAGTAGTGAAGAAAAGCTTAAATCGTTTTTTGAGAGCTCACAGGGATTGATGTGTACGCACGATCTGAATGGCAATTTCACGGCAGTTAATTCAGATGGAGCAGGCCTTTTGGGCTATGACGTTGAGCAGTTTTTAGGGATGAATTTGCTGGATGTAACGCCGGTTAAACACCGGCAGGGTTTAAAAGCTTATTTACAACAGATCAGGCAGACAGGAAAATCCAGTGGTTTGATGACCACCATGCACAAGGATGGACATCATGTAATATGGAGTTACCGTAATGCATTGGTTATGGATGAGAATGGTTACGGCTACGTTGTCGGTAACTGCATTGACATTACCCAAAGTCATAACCAGGCCAAAGAATTGCAAAGAACGCAACAGATGCTCATGCAAACCAGTCTGATAGCGGGAGCAGGCGGCTGGGAATTTAACCTGGCCGAAAAGGAATTTTACTGGTCTGAATTAGCCATGCAAATTTACCAGCAGGATCCTGACCTGAACTTATCTATCGGCAATGTGATGAAGCTTTATAAAGCGGGCGACAGCAGGCGAAAGGTGGAGAAAGCTATGAGTGATGCAATTGAGCACGGTACGGCCCAAAGTATTGAAGTACAGATCGTTGTCGGTAATATGGAGGAGCGATGGATAAGGGTCGTTATGAATGCAGAGTTTGTCAAGGGCCGGTGCATAAAGCTTTATGGGATTGTTCAGGATATTGACGAAAAGAAAAAAGCAGACCTTCAGATTGCTTATACCAAAGAACAGCTCAGCATACAACAGGGGCGGCTGCTGGCTTTCGTTGAGCATATACCAGCGATTGTAGCGATGATGGATAATGATGTCCGGTACCTGGCTGTCAGCCGCAAATGGGAGCAAGAATATGGCTTGTCCAGCAGCGATGTTATTGGGATGAGTCCGTATGAAGTGTTCTCAAATATGAGCCAGCAGTGGAAGGACATTCATCAGCATGCACTCACAGGCAAGGGAATGCAAAAAGGGGACCGGGTATTCAGGCCGGAAGGGTGGGAGCACGACAGGTACCTGTCCTGGGAAGTATGGCCGTGGTACCAGTTTGACGCCAGCATCGGCGGTATTATCACACTTACTTATGATGTAACAGAAGTAGAACTTCACCGTCAAGAGCTAAAACAAGCCAGGGAACTGGCCGAGCAGGCCAATGTTGCCAAGTCTGAGTTTCTGGCCAACATGAGCCATGAAATACGGACTCCGCTGAATGGCGTGATCGGATTTACGGACCTGGTCCTTAAAACACATTTAAATGATACCCAGAAGCAGTATCTGGGATTTGTGCACCAGTCTGCTAATACGTTACTGAGCATTATCAATGATATCCTGGACTTTTCGAAAATAGAAGCAGGTAAGCTGGAACTCGACGTCAATAAATATGATATCTATGAAATTGCCGCTCAAACGGTTGACATGATTTCATTTCAGGTGCAAAGCAAAGGACTTGAAATGCTGTTGGATATCCCGGCATGCCTTCCGCAATTTGTGTGGGTGGACGATATCAGGCTGAAACAGGTTCTTATTAATCTGCTTAGTAATGCGGCCAAATTCACTGAAAGTGGGGAAATTGAACTGAAAATAGAGATTTTAGACTATGCACCACTCGATACTGATGCGATCACGTGCAGGTTTATCGTGCGTGATACAGGGATTGGTATCCGCGAAGAAAAGAAGGCGAAGATTTTTCAGGCGTTTTTGCAGGAAGATGGCTCGACAACAAAAAAGTACGGAGGAACCGGGCTCGGGCTGGCAATATCGAACCAGTTACTCGCACTAATGGGCAGTAGCTTACAACTGGAAAGTGTTCATGGTGTGGGCAGCACGTTGTACTTTGACCTGACTATGAAATCAGAACAACCTGCGGCTGCGTCCATCCCTGTCCTGGCAGCCATGGACAAAGTGCTCATCGTGGATGACAACAAAAAAAGCCGGCAGCTATTAGAACGAATGCTTGACCAACTGGGGATCAAATCAGATCAGGCCGCAAGTGGCTTGCAAGCTTTGGAAAGGCTTGCAGGCGGAGCCAAGTATGATGCTGTATTCATGGATTATCATATGCCCGACCTGGACGGCCTGGAAGCGGCAGGTAAAATCCGGAAAGCCTATTCCAGCACAAATCTGCCCATCATTTTATTGAGCGGCTCCGCAGATGATGCAACGGTTTCGAACGCTTGTCAGGCACTGCAGATCAATTCGAGGCTTATGAAGCCCGTAAAATTGGCAGATATCTCGCATTCCCTCTTCAATCTCTCACAAAGTGAAATCAAAAGTCCCGACGCCACCGGGCAAACGGAACAGCAGCTGACCACAAAGGAGCTGACTATCCTTGTTGCGGAAGACCATCTTATTAACATGTTGCTGGCCAAAGCGGTAATCAAAAAACTGGCTATTAATGCAACTGTATTGGAAGCCGTCAACGGGAAGGAGGCATTTGAACTCTGTCAACAGCAATTGCCAGACTTGATTTTCATGGATATTCAAATGCCGCTGATGAACGGATATGAAGCCACTTCATTGATTAGAGAGCTCCCGGGTGCAAGCAAGGTGCCTATTGTTGCGCTGACTGCTGGAAACGTATTGGGGGAAAAGGAGAAGTGTCTTGCCGCTGGTATGGATGATTTTATTCCAAAGCCTTTCGTTAAGGACGCAATTTGGGCCGTATTCGAAAGGTTTCTTGCCGTTTGACAGTGGTTTAATCCGTTGTGCATTTCGTCACAAGGGAAGTGCTGACTCAAAGAATAAAATTGATTCATTTCAACGAACCCTAAATCCAGTCTGTTTCTGTCAGGGTAAATATTTCGTCGACCGTCGTGTGGAACACGAAAGCAATTTTTAAAGCGAGTAGTGTTGATGGAAAAGACAAGATCTGCATGATGCGTTGGTATTGTCGTATTACCCCCTTTTATTAGTCGTTATTGCACCCAGCTTCCTTTAAGCTTCTGCCGTAATATTGCTCCGTCAATAACATTCAGATCACGAAATGAGAAAAATCATTACAAACACCTTCATGACTTTGGATGGTGTAATGCAGGCGCCAGGTGGCCCGGATGAAGATACTGATAGCGGATTTGAATATGGCGGCTGGTCGGTCACACAATGGGATCATATTATGAACGACGCAATGATAGAAGCTATGAAAAATCCGTATGATCTTTTATTGGGCCGTGTTACCTACGAAATTTTCGCAGCTCATTGGCCACTTCTGAAAGATGATCCCACGGCTGACATGTTTAATCGGATCAACAAATATGTGGCAACAGATACTTTGACAAATGCAAGCTGGGAAAATACAGTGTTGCTCAATCACGATACAATTAAACAGATAAAAAGCCTCAAATCAACCAATGGAATTGACCTGCAAGTTCATGGCAGCTCAAACCTGATACAATCTTTGTTACAACACGGACTAATTGATCAAATGAATATCTGGATCTATCCTCTTGTTATCGGAAAAGGAAAAAGACTTTTTGGGAATGGGACAGTTCCATCTAACTTCAAACTTGTCAGCCATGCAATTTCCACGACCGGTGTAATCATTACTTCCTTTGAAGCCAATGGAGAGATTCCAATCGGTTCATTCGCTTTGTAGTATCAAGCCCGCGGCAGCCACACTAAGCGCTGCCAACATATAATACCGGATTCTATTATAGGTCTCTTTGGTTTGATTGATTTCACTACTTAGACATTAGCCACTTGACAAATCGTAGCACGAGCAAAAATTAATTTTAGCCGGCCGCTTCCTCGTAATGGGCTCTGAAAACGTGAAATATACTTTCAGTCGCTGCGCAGACTCCTAACCGGGTCGAGTAATGCGGCGCGAATCGCCTGGTAGCTTACTGTCAAAATCGTAATTGCGAGTGTACCTAAACTGGCAACTGCGAAAATCCACCATGAAATTTGGGTATGGTAGGTATATTTTTCGAGCCACCGGTCCATCATATACCAGGCAATAGGTACTGCCAGCATACATGAAACCGCTACTAACATTACAAAGTCGCCCGAGAGCAGCTGCCAAAGATTGGCTACCGAGGCGCCCAATACTTTGCGGATACCCAATTCCTTTGTCCGCTGTTCAGCCATAAATGAGGCCATTCCAAAGAGCCCAAGGCAGCTGATGAAAATTGCCAGGCCGGTAAAAACTGCTGCCAGCTTGCTAACCCTTTCTTCGGCAGCAAACTTTAATGCATATTCCTGATCCACAAACTGGTAATTGAACGGCGAATTTGGACTGTATTTCTTGAAGACGGCTTCGATGTTTTTCAATGCCGAACCTACGTTTGCAGATGGATGTAATCTCGCGGTAATGAAGCGTCCGTCTCTGGGAAGAATGAAGTAAACGGACTTCTTTACCGGTTCGTAGGGCGATTCCATGATCATATCCTTTATTACGCCAATGATTTTAAAGGGCCTTCCGTCCCAGCTAACCGTTTCTCCAAGCACATCATTTAGGTTTTGTGTACCCAACTCCATGAATTTTATAGCTGCTTCATTTAATACAAATCCCGCAGAATCGCTGGATAGCGTTTTGCTGAAGTCACGTCCGGCGACAAAATCCCAACCTACTGTCCTGCCAAAATCATGCGAAATTCCAATGGTCGCGAATTCTGAATTGAGGCCAGGATCTTTGCCTTTCCAGTTGAACCCCACATTTGCTGAGTAAACTTCCGTAGGCGGTGTAGCCGATTCTGCCATCGAGATCACGGCACCAACCTTTTCAAGATCGTCGGTTACCGCATCGAAATGCCTATGGATCTCCGGGCCATTTACCAGCATCGTTACTAGTCCCTCCCGGTTGTAGCCAATAGGTCTGCTTTTTGCGTAAACTATTTGTTTATAGACAACTACGGTACCAATGATGAGTGTAATTGAGACCGTAAACTGCAAAACAACGAGCACTTTCCGAGGTAATGTTGCACCGATTCCCATAGGGGTCCATTTTCCCTTTAAGGCTTTGACAGGCTGGAAAGAAGATAGATAAAATGCCGGATAGCTGCCGGCAATGAACCCGGTCATAACCGCGAAGGTAATCCCGCTGAGAAGGAAGATCGGGTCACGCCACGGAATGTGCATTTGCTTGTCGGCAAGCTCATTGAACGACGGCAAAACCAGCATAGCCAGGACCAGCGAGATGCAGAATGCGATAAGTACGACTAAGAATGATTCCGCAAAAAACTGACTGATCAATTGCAGCCGCACTGATCCCACGGCTTTCCGAATACCTACCTCTTTCATGCGTTTCTCGGAACGTGCAGTGCTTAGGTTCATGAAGTTAATGCATGCCAGAAGCAACACAAATGCCCCGATTATACCAAATAGCCATAGAAATTGTATACGCCCGCCAATATTTTCTCCATCCATCCATTCGGAATGTAAATGCCAGCGGCTCATTGGATGTAACAAGATATGAGACTCAAATTTCTGGTCTTCCCGACCTGCTTTTTCCAGTTTAATGTTTCTAATTTTTTGGGAAATTGCCGCGATATCGCTGTGTTCAGACAGCTGCACCAGAATTTGAAACGAACTGTTGTCCCATTCACCATTTGCCACTGCATTTTTCACCCATTCAGTAGAAGAAACATACAGCTCAAACGGGGCTATGAAAGCCAGTTCGTTGAACTCGGAGCTGTACGGAATATCCTGGTAAACACCTACCACCTTCACATCCAGCTCTTTGTTGATTTTCATCATCTTATCTACCGGGTTGACATGTTTAAAAATGGCTTTTGCTGTCGATTCGGAGAGCAGAATTGTGGCCGGATCTTTCAAGCCAGAAGTACTCCCGCTGATTATTTTCAATGAAAGCATTTCAGCGGCACCAGCCGACATGAAATTACCTGGCTTGGTGAAACTTGATCCGTTGTGGGCCAGCACATGTCTTTGCAGCCAGGAAGTAATCACTATGCGATCAAAATCCGCTTCGTGGCTGGTTTGCAGCTCTTTATATAATGGCGCCGGGACGTTATTACCTGTGTGAATTTTACCATCCAAAGTCTGCTGCTGCACTACCCGGGCAATGCGGGAATAGTTGTGGTGATACTTGTTGAAAGAGAGTTCGTCGAAAATCCACAAGCCGATCAACATAGCAACGGTCATACCCACTGCCAGTCCGCCTATATTTATGGCCGAGTAGCTCTTATTCCTGGCAAAGTTCCGCCATGCAATTGTAAAGTAATTTCTGATCATTTCAGGACTGGCGAAAGGTGTTGACGGATACCGGGCCAGGTAAGCGCTGGCCGTTTTGAGTATTAGATAGAAAAAGGCCTATCATCAGGAGTCGCTAAACAAATATAATGCCATTTTAAAACGACCATTAAAACGCATATTCAAGTAGGTATAACGTCCATTTCTGAACACCAGATGTGCGTTTCTCGAGCATTAGATCACGATTTGTAAAACTATCCTCACTTCAAAAACCGCCTGTCTGTTAAAGAAATCAGGAAATTCTCAATGTCTGTTTTTTCAGCGGCGGTGAGCTGCAATGTGCCGGTCAATATTGTATCCCGGTTCATGCTGTTGGGAATGACAGCCTCGGGATTATCGTAGTAGTCAATGACTTCTTGTAATGTTTTAAACATCCCATTGTGCATGTAAGGCGCAGTAATCGCAATGTTTCTTAAAGACCCGATCTTGAATTTACCCAGATCGGACGCTTGATGAGAAATTGCCGACCGGCCGCTGTCAACGTGCATTTTGCCATCGAATAAACCAATATTCCTGAACTCGACATTATTGAAATCGGGTCCAAAGTGACATTGAATGCATTTGGCTTTGGTATTGAATAACTTGAATCCTCTTTTCGCCGAAGCGCTCACTGCTTCCTCGTTGTCGTTAACGCGCCAGTCGTCAAACGGACTGTCACTCGTTTCCAGCGAGCGTTCAAAATCAGAAAGTGCTTTGGCTAAATTGCTTTTGGACGGCAGCTCTTTGAATATGCGCAAAAACGATTGCCGGTAAAATGCATCGGTGTTTAAGCGGGCAATCGCCGAATCCACTGGCAAATCCATCTCGACCGGATTCTCAATAGGAATCAGCACCTGCTGTTCCAAGGTGGTAGCCCTTCCATCCCAGAAAAAACTCTCCTGAAAACGCATGTTCATGGCCGAAGGCGTATTCCTTGTTCCTAGCCGACCATTCACGCCAGGACTCACCGCCACGGAATCTGCAAATGCCAAATTTTCTTTATGACAAGAGCCGCAGCTAATCGTTCGATTTCCCGATAAGATGGGATCAAGGAACAGCCGTTTTCCTAATTCCAGGGAAGTGGCCGGCCCAGGTTCATGCATGACACTGCGGATGAAAAGCAGCGGAACAGCGCAGATGAGAAAGACTATTTTTGCTTTCACGGGAATAGGGAGGTTACTTTTTAGGCAACTTCTTGCAAGCTAAACCATTTGCGCCCTGATAGCGCTCTTTGCAGGTGTCGGAAATGGCGGTAAAGAGCAGCGAGTCCTGAGCGTAATAGTTGAGCTTGTAAGTCCCGTAGTAAGCCAGATTACAACCATTGTCGGAAACGCTAATTGTGTCATTTTTAATAAAATAGCGCCCGGTGGTGAATGCTTTTCCATTCACAATGCCGTCGTACGTACTGTCGGCGCGAAAGACGAATATCAGGTTTATGTCGCCATCGGGCGATTTTTGTATCCGCTGCCAGCGTCCCACAATAGGATCCTGGGCGCTTATGAAAGAGACTATTGTTAAAAGAACAGCGAGGCAACCCAGCCATGTGAAAGCGTTTTTCATCAGTATCGAATTTTGTGATTAATACTATCACAAAGCTCGGCTTTCAGACCAAAACCGGAATTTGAATTTGTTGCAGATACATTTGAAAACGTGTCAATCGCAGCGGAAACGCGGTTGCAGTAACAGATTGACCATTTAAGGTTTCGTTTTGACAGAAATCAAAACCCTGATTTTCGCCTGCTCAGTCCCATAGCTCTTTCTATCCGCGGCCGGTTGTACCGTTGGAGTAAGATAGGGTAGAGGTTGAGTAGTATATTAAGTACCAGCAACGACAGAGATTCGCGAACTCCGTATTTGAATGCTACGAAGATATTAAGTCCCAGAACGATAATCAGAATGATCAAATGTCCTAACTCGGACTTTTTCGTCTGGTAATGCAGGTGCGTCAGGGCAGCGTTGTTTTTTTCGATTGGGTTAGCTTTTTTGTTCAATTTTTCCCAACCAGTCCAGACCAGTAATTTCCTGTAAAGATTGACACCGACAGACTCGTATATCTTCCCTTTTCGCTCCCATGTTCGATCAGTAAAATAGGGAGAAGCTAACGGGCTTTTTAGTGTTTCGGTAAAAGTAAATGTACACGCCATCAACAGGAAGTTGAGCGTCCATGCGAATAGAAAACCCTTCATTCCAATAAAATGGATCAGCGCCCAGACGAGGGCAATCGTTACTATAATGATAAGAATTGAAGTAAAAGCTTTTTTCATCGACGATCTCAGTTCGGTAGGTATGCCAAGTTTTTCCAAATATACCTGCCGGATTTGACTGAGCAGCGACTTCAAGCAGATTAAAGATTCAATCAAAAAGGCTCTGGCCAATTTTAATGGGTTTTTATCGACTTTGCCGGTCAATCGAGTAAGTTTGCAGCATGAAAGTGTGTATTGCCGAAAAGCCAAGCGTAGCCAAAGACATTGCAGGAATTATCGGGGCCAATCAACGCAGGGACGGTTATTATGAGGGAAATGGATATCAGGTAACCTGGACGTTCGGGCATTTTTGTACTTTAAAAGAGCCCCACGACTACACCGAGCGGTGGAAATCGTGGCGGCTGGAAGACTTGCCGATGATCCCGTCGAGCTTTGGCATCAAGCTTATTGATAATGCGGGCGCGATGAAGCAGTTTGCCGTGATTGAAAGCTTGATAAGCAAATGTGAAGAAGTGATTAATTGCGGCGATGCGGGGCAGGAGGGCGAGCTGATCCAGCGCTGGGTATTACTGAAAGCCAAATGCAGCGTACCTGTGAAGCGCCTCTGGATTTCCTCACTGACCGAGCAGGCTATTCGCGAGGGATTTGAAAAACTCAAAGACAGCGCGCTTTACAACAATTTATATGCAGCCGGCAGTGCGCGCGCGATCGGCGACTGGCTGCTGGGCATGAATGCGACGCGGCTTTTTACCAAAAAATTCGGGCAGGGAAAAGTAGTATTGAGCATCGGTCGCGTGCAAACGCCGACGCTCGCGCTGATCGTCCAGCGGCAAAAGGAGATCAATGCATTCGTTTCGGAAGAATATTGGGAGTTGAAAACCATTTACCGCGAAACAGAATTTACGGCGACCATTGACCGGATCAGAAGTGAAGAAAAAGCAAATAAAGGCCTCGCATATCTGGTGCAGCACGATTTTGAAATCACCTCATTTGAAAAGAAAGAAGGAAAAGAAGGAAATCCCAAGCTATTTGACCTCACTTCATTGCAAGTTGAGGCGAACAAAAAATACGGCTACTCAGCGGAGGATACATTAAAACACATTCAAAATCTCTACGAAAAGAAGTTTGTGACTTACCCGCGGGTGGATACCACTTATCTTTCGGAAGATCTGCATCCGAAAATGGAGGGGATTTTAAGAGAATTGACCTATTACGCCCAATATACCGCGCCGCTTTTAGAAAAGCCGATCCCCAAATCCAAAGCGGTTTTTGACGATAAAAAAGTAACCGATCACCACGCCATTATCCCGACCGGCGTACTGCCTAACCATATTAGTCAGGATGAAAAACGCATTTATGATTTGATTGTGCGCCGTTTTATCGCTGTGTTTTATCCTGAATGTAAGGTTTCGAATACTACGGTTTTGGGGAAAGTCGGGCAGGTTGAATTTAAGGCAACGGGGAAACAAATCCTTGAACCGGGCTGGCGGGCGGTTTATGCCAATGATGCCAGCGCCAAAAAAGATGCCGCAGAAGAGGAGAAGCTGATGCCGAACTTTGAAGTAGGGGAACGGGGCCCGCACGAGCCGCGCGTGCATCAGGGAAAAACAACACCGCCCAAAGCCTACACCGAAGCAACTTTGCTGCGCGCGATGGAAACCGCAGGGAAGCAAGTGGAAGACGAAGAAATGCGTGAGTTGCTGAAAGACAATGGAATAGGTCGACCCTCAACACGCGCGAACATCATTGAAACGCTTTTTAAAAGGCGGTATATCGAGAAGAAAAAAAAGAATATTTTCGCTACGCAAACAGGTATTGACCTGATCGATACCATTCAAAATGAGTTGCTGAAAAGTGCGGAACTTACTGGGAACTGGGAAAGAAAGTTGCGACTGATCGAAAAGGGCGAATATTCAATGGAAACCTTCAAGCAGGAGCTGATCCAAATGGTGGTTGACCTGACACAGGAAGTAAAAAACAACCGTGGGCGCGCGATCAGCATTGCCGAAGAAGCGCCGCCCGTGGAGGTTGAAAAAGAAGTGAAAGAGAAAAAACCGGCCAAACCCAGGGAGCCCAAAGAAGAGATCAACATCGAATCGCTGACTTGTCCCAAATGCAAGGAGCATTTACTCAAAAAAGGAAAAACAGCTTATGGTTGCTCCAATTTCCAGGTTTGCGGTTTCAAGATCCCGTATGAATTTTTAGGTAAAAAACTTACCGACAAGCATTTTTACGACTTGCTGAGTAAAGGAAAAACGGCTAAAATAAAAGGCCTGCAAATTCCCGGAAATCCTGAAACCACGGATGCAAAGCTGGTTATGAACGGTGATTTCAACTTCGAAGTGGGCTAAACCTGACTCTGCATCAGGCATTTAACCCGCCGTCGACGGTAACCCACGAGCCGGTAATGTATTTGCCTTCCTCACTCGCCAGAAACGCTACCAAGCCCGCAATATCTTCGCCCGTGCCATAGCTGGGGATAGCCATTTGGCTTCGCAGAAAGTCGGCCAGGTCTCCACTCGCCGGGTTCATATCCGTGTCGATCGGGCCGGGTTGTACGAGGGTAACCGTAATTCCTTTTGGGCCCAGGTCGCGCGCCAGCCCGCGGGTGAAACCCTGCAATGCCGATTTGCTCATCGTATACAATGTAGTCTGTGGTTTGAGTGCATTATCCGCAATGTTGCTGCCGATCGTGATGATGCGCCCGCCCGCCTGGAGATGCTTCACAGCTTCCAGCGCCGCTACAAAAACCGCCTTTACATTCACATCCATTACCTGGTCGTACTCATCAATAGTATGTTCGGCGAAATCTTTTCCGATGTAAATGCCGGCATTGTTTACCAGAATATCCAGTCCTCCAAAAGCATCGACCGTTTTGTGCACTGCACCTGCTACATCTTCGGAATTTTTATTGTCGGCCGCAATGGCTACTACCTCGCCACCTGCTCCTGTTATTTCGGCGACAAGCGCCTCTGACTTTTCAGCGGAACTAGTATAAGTGAATGCTACTTTGGCACCTTCGGCCGCAAGGCGGCGCACAATCGCAGCGCCTATTCCACGGCTTCCACCGGTTACTAATGCTATTTTATTTTCTAACTTTTTCATGTAAACACTTTGTTTTTAAATGCAATGCAAACCTACGGGGATTGCTTTATATTTGTAAGCAAGCAGCAGATTGTTAGGTACCAACAAAAAAGTAAGAAATGAGAAAAGAGACATCCACGAATGCTTTGAACGAAAAAATGATCAGCGACAGCTGCGGTATGGCGTACACACTCGGCGTGCTGGGCGGCCGCTGGAAGCCAGCGATCCTCTGCCGGCTCATGCACGGCACGTTGCGTTACGGCGAGTTGAAAAAATCAATCGAAGGAATTTCAGAAAGAATGCTGGTAGCCCAGCTCCGCGAGCTGGAAAGTGACGGTATTGTCCGGCGACAAGTGTTTCCAGAGGTGCCGCCGCGGGTGGAATACGAAATGACCGAGCTCGGCTTGTCCATGCAATCGGTGATTGCTGCGATGTCGGACTGGGGAAATATGCACAGGAGTTTAAGCCAGGAACCTCACTTGCCGGCGATTTCGCGTCATTAGCTCGCTAAAATCTGCGGCTTGAAGTGAAGTAACACCTGATGAGTAAGGAACTCAGAAGCTAATAAAATGCTTTTTACTAACAGCATTCTTACAGTTAGTAAATCGACATGGCAGACAAACTTATTCAGGATATACCGTTTTCCATTCTTGATCTCGCACCGATCACAGAAGGAAATAATGCAGCGACAACTTTTAAAAATAGCCTCCGGCTCGCGCAACGTGTTGAAGAATTGGGCTATAAAAGATATTGGCTCGCTGAGCACCACAATATGGCAAGCGTTGCCAGTTCGGCGACGTCGGTGCTGATCGGTTACATTGCCGGCGGTACAAAAACGATCCGGGTGGGCAGCGGCGGCATTATGTTGCCTAATCACGCGCCGCTCGTCGTTGCAGAACAATTCGGTACCCTCGCGTCGCTGTATCCCAACCGCATCGACCTGGGACTGGGACGGGCGCCAGGAACTGACCAGGTGACGGCCCGCGCACTCAGACGTAATTACATGGAATCTGCGCAGGATTTTCCAGACGATGTGGTTGCATTGCAAACCTATTTTTCAGCAGAGAATAGTAACTCTAAAGTACGCTCTATTCCCGGCGAAGGACTTGAAATTCCGATTTGGATATTGGGTTCCAGTACTGATAGTGCGCGATTGGCGGCACATTTAGGGCTACCTTATGCATTTGCAAGTCACTTCGCACCCACGCAATTTGTGACAGCAATAGAACTTTACCGACGGAATTTCAGACCGTCGAAATATCTCGCGCAACCTTACGTAATGGCTTGTGTCAATGTGATCGCCGCAGATACCACCGGGGAAGCCGAGCGGCTTGCGACTTCTTTCTACCAGTTGGCGACGGGCATTATCACTGGCAAGCGCCGGCCTTTGCAACCACCCGTTGATAGTATGGACGGGCTTTGGGGAGAATATGAAGAAGCCGCAGTGAGAGAAATGATGAAATATACATTCATCGGCGACCGGAAAAAAGTCGGCAGCAATCTGGCCTATTTTCAAAAACATACTCAGCTAGATGAGTTGATGGTTACCAGCCACATTTACGACCCAAACGCTCGCATCCATAGTTATGAGATCTTAAAAAGCGTACAGAATGAAAGTGTGCTAACTTCTTGATTGATCGTTCGTTTACCCTCGCTTATTTCAAATCTATTATTCGCGGCGCGTAAGAGATCATTAAGAAGCTCCATACTGGTGTTTTGCCAGAATCGGGTACCTTTTTGAGAAGTTCCATCCGCTCGTTGGCAAGCGTGAATGAGAAGCCGTAAATGACTTCTACATTCTTTACAGGCTTATAATTGATGGAAAGATCACTTTCAAACCCGAGGAAAGTCCCTGCTAGCTCGTCCTCCGACCTGGCGAGTGAAAATTGCGAGTAAAACAGGTGAACGTCGGCACGCAGGGAAAGTTTTTTGTTAACCGGCCGAAGTATGAATAGATAAGGATTTACCAAACCTTTGTCACTCACATCGGAAGGGAACCGGGTGAACAGGTTCATATTACCCATAAATTTCCAGGCTACACCATAGAGCGGGACAAATGAATGCGTCTTGTCGTCGCGGATATTTGTGCTGTTGCCGCTAAGAATTTCTGCCCCGAGTCGAAAGGTTGTTTTTGAAAAAGTGGTGCTGATTTCGGGCTGAATATAATAGGCGCGGATTTTCTTCAATGTCGCAGTGCGGCCGTACTGATAATATGCATTTACTGTACTGTAAAGTAAGCCGCTGGTATATTCAAGACGACCTCCATTCGTAACGCGCCGGTAGTATTGTCCCGCCAGATTCGGCTTTTCGAACACATCCATTGCATTAATGGTCGTGAGCGTCCAATCTTTGAATTTGTGTTTTAGATGATGCAGTAAAAGTAATTTGTATTGATGCGAAGCCACAGGGGAGTAGGCAGGATCAAAGGCTCTCCCGTAAGGTCTGGTGAATGCGATGGTCAGATCGGTGCTTATTTTATTATTATAAAACACCCGCAATCCTTCGTGCGCCCTACTTTGCTGGCTCCATGGAGCGGCCGAGAAAATCCGCCCGTTATCCAGTGAAAGTGCCTGTCTCCCCAAGCGAAAAGACCAGTTTTTGTCGAGTTTGGGTTCAATATAAAATTCACAAGCATTGACGCTACCAACCTTGGAAAACCCGTTCTTCCCACCCCACACGTGGATTTCCTGTGGAGATGCGTGAAATCTGAACCACTTATTAATGTAATTGATCGTGGCCCGGTTGCGCTGGGTTACATATAATGCGGGCATCGCAGAATCAGCCGGTGTCCACATGAAATTATCCCGGTACTCAGCCCTCGGCCGAACTTCAAGATCCACCCAAAACTCCCGTTTCACCGAGTCGGCTTCCTGGGCAAATGACTGGACGCCAAAATTGATGAGCAAAAAAAATGATAAGAGGTTACGCAACGGCCAGAAAATAGTGAGGAGCATTCTGAATGCAAAAATAGGATTCGCAATTTGTATTAACCAAAAATCGTGATAATCTTCACTCCATTAAACACACTATAACACTGCATTAATTATGTCAACTATCAACAATAAAAATTCCGAGAAAGTGACTCTCAGCAAGAAAGAGAACTTGAAAGTATCTATCGGGAATCTTCAGGAAAATGTCATTGTCAGGAAAACTTTACGCGCGGCTGAAATTTTTAAAAAGTTTCCACTGCCTTCCAAATAGCATTCACCCCCCAACCCCCTAAAAGGGGGCTAAGAAAAAAAGCGGTGCTGCAAAGCCAAGTCCCCCTCGGGGGATTTAGGGGTACCCCCCAACCCCCTAAAAGGGGGCTAAGAAAAGCCATGCTACAAAGCAAAGTCCCCCTCGGGGGATTTAGGGGTACATGCACTCCCCCCTAATTTGGCATGCTTTTCATAAGGTGCCCGGAAGTCTCAACCTGCTATTGATATTCCCGCATTGATCCATGTCACTTTATAAAGGCTTGCCATTTTACCTGCTCGCATTTTGCTTTTTTGCGACCGCAGAAGTTGTTCCCGCTCAGGTGCCGGGACAAGAGAAATTTGAGAAAAGAGTTATTGCAAAAGGTATTTCAGATCCCTGGGAGATCGTTTTTGGGCCCGATCGGCATTTGTGGGTCACGGAATCGAAGGAGTATCGCGTGCTTCGGGTCGACCCTGCGACGGGGAATAAGGAGGTGCTTGCCGATCTGAGTTCGGAGAAGACTTTCCCCAATTACGACAAAGTGAGCGACTCGATCGACGGCGGCAAACCCGCACCTCAGGGCGGGCTGATGGGCATGGCGCTTCATCCCAATCTGCTGAACGGAAAACCGTTCGTTTACCTGGCATTCGTCTACGATTTTGAAGGAAAAAACAGACCTGGCGATGGACAGGATCCTCACGATCAAGGTTTTCATTTTAAAACAAAAATTGTTCGCTGCACTTACAATGCGGAAATTAAAAAGCTGGAAAAGCCGGAGACCGTTTGTGACCAGATCTCTGGCAGCAATGACCATAATGGGGGCAGGCTGCTGATCTCCGCGATCAATGGGAAAGCCTATTTGTTCTGCTCTGTGGGAGATATGGGCGCGGGGCAGTTTAAGAACGCCGCCCGTGCTAATTACGCGCAGGATTTGAATGTGTATGAAGGTAAGATGCTGCGTTTCAATACAGAACCAGACAAGGATACCGATCGGAAGGATTCGTGGATTCCCGACGATAACCCATTTAACAAAACGAAACAAAATGCAGTGTGGTCGCTCGGGCACCGCAATGCGCAGGGGCTGGCTGAAATCAACATGAATGGCAAGCCGGTTATCTTTTCATCCGAGCACGGACCATTTTCCGACGATGAGATCAATATCATCAAACGCGGCCGGAACTACGGTCACCCGTTGGTAATAGGTTTTCCAGACGGAAATTATAATGGGCTTTCGGCGGGTGTTACCGACAAGGACAGTTTGCCTGGCAAGTGGAACACGACTTATCCTTTCATTGAAAACGAACAGCGGAATGCGAAGCAGCTCAAAAACTTCGAGCCGCCTATCAAAAGTTTTTTTGCTACGGATAACAGGCAGCTTCTTGCATTCGCAGACACGATCAGATCAGGCAAAAAGAGCCCTGAGTGGCCGTCGCTGGCGCCTTCTGGCATTGCTGCTTACACTTCGGAAGTAATACCCGGATGGAAAAACTCATTGCTCGTTTCTTCTCTTAAACAAGGGAAAATAGTCAGGTTGAAACTCAATGCGACCTACACAGGTATTGAGGAAGAAAAGGATTATTTCGCAAGTAAAGTGCGCTATCGCGACGTGGCAGTATCCGCCGACGGACTTAAAATTTACGCCATAACCGACAAATCCGCCGTCACCTCCGGCCCTTCCAGGGAAAATCCCGAAGAATCAACTGAGGAGGGAGCAATCATTGAGTTTACATTCAAGCGTTAGGCATAATACCTTAAAAGAAGAAGCCTGTGACCAGCAAAATTCTTGCTTTTCACAGGCTTTTCCGTTTGTGTAAGTAATCTGATTCAATGCCTGAAAAGTAACCAAAACAGGTTACTTCACTTCCTCATGCATCATTTCGGCCATTTCCAGGTGGTGTTTCAATACGGGAAGCTTTTGCGTAGCCCACGATTTCAGCTCTGCATCCTGGCCGGAAGCCGCTTGTTTCTCAAACAGAGCGACCGTTTCCTTGTGAGACGCTACCATCATTTTGGCATACAGCATATTGAATGCAGGTCCAGTGGCGGCAGTCAGACTGTCGATCATTTTCTGTTTTGTGGCGCTCAGTGCGGTAGGTACGTCCACATCTTTCTTGTCGGCCAGAGATTTTAGTTCATTGTTTGCTTTGGTATGATCAGTGATCATCATTTGTCCAAAAGATTTAATACTCATTGAATCTGATCCCATCACCATTCCCGTGCGCGTGCTGTCACCTTTTGCGACTGCCAATTCTCCGGATCTTACTTCAAACATGCCACCATCTGCTGCATTCATCACAAACGTCCTGTCGGTTTCAGGTAGCGTTGTGCCGCCGTTATTATCGTCGTCATCGTTACAAGATACTGCCAGGAAAGAACCGGCTACCAGCAAAAGGATTAATCTTAACTTTTTCATAAGCGTTTTTAAATAGGTTGTTGATATTGAAAAAATTGCGCGTTGTAAAAATTTGTGCCAGCAACGGTCTGTAAAAAATGGGAAGCAATTGTCTCAATGTATCCGATAAGTAACGTGTCGCTGGTTACAACTAATCCAAATCAGTTACATTTGCAGTGTTATTTCCAGGACACCTGTGGCAACGGTTACTCTTCCCCTCATGAAATAAATAATTAGTTGGCCTATGAAGAATAACTTACCCACCAATTCAAAGGCTACTTTTGCATGGACAGCGGTGCTGACAATCCTGCTCGCACTATTTGCCTTCATTATAGTTCTTACCCAGTCCAAGTCAGAATCGATCAGAAGGAACATCGAGGTATTGCAGCTTGAAAAGGATAGTTATCACCAGATCGACACTTGTATTTCCATACTTTATTCCGCCGAGAACAACAGCCGATTCTTTGTGGTCACACAGGATTCGGCTTACCTGAAAGCTTATACCAGACAGCTTCAAACGGTTAATGCCATTTTACACCAATATCAAAATGAGCGGGAAAATCGAGAAAAGAAGCTTTACAGGCTGATATCGAAGAAACAACGTAAAAACCAGGAGTTTGTGAACCTCCGTTTGATTGTCGACAGTCTGCTCACATTTTCATTGAGCCCAGAAGAAATAACGCATTCAAATAAACTCCGGCCATCCGCAAAGGTACAGACGAGCACCCGGGCAGAAGCGATTGACTCTACCGAAATAACTCCGAGAAAAACCAAGAGAAGACTTGTGAAGCGCCTTATGGACGCGATCCGGGACGAACAACCCGCGGAAAACGACATTCTAAAAACGCATACAAATACGATCATCAGGCAGGATTCTGTGAAAGTGGTGATAGTACCTGCACCTCTGAAAAATCAAGCATCGATCGAAAAGGCGCGGAGGGAGCTGGGAAAGGCGGAACAACAATTGCTGGCAATCAACAGCCTGCTGTTTGCAAATCTTCAAACAGCATTACGGGATATAAAAAATCGCGAAAAACAAGACACGCAGGATTTGCGGAGTTCGCTGCTAACTGCAACCCAGGTGAAATCGGAAGAAATGAGCTTGCTGATGTGGGCGGCGGTAGCCCTGGTGTTTTTGCTGGCGGTGGTAATCATTTTCAATCTGGTCAAACTTTATAAGAAGGACGCCACCATTCTTTCATTCGCAAGAATGACTGCGGATTCGAGTAAAAGTAAGGGAGATTTTCTCGCACAGATCACCCACGAACTGCGCACACCTTTGAATGCGATTATCGGTTTTTCAAATCTGATCGAGCCTGAAAAGTTGGACGAGGATATGAGGGTCAATGTGAATTCTATCAAAAGTGCATCCCAGATCATGCTCTCGCTGGTGAATGAAATCCTCGATTTTTCGAAGTTTGAAAGCGGAACTATCAGCCTGTTCGAAGAGCCTTTCAAGCCGGCAGAACTGGTGCAGCAATCCATGTCGATGTTGTCTGTGCTGGCAGCTGAGAAGCATATTGGCATGAAAACGCAGTTAGAGATGGAAAGTAGTCTCGCATTGCTCGGCGACAATTTTCGTATCAGGCAGGTCGTCATCAACCTGCTTACGAACGCGATCAAGTTTACGCCGGAGCATGGCAGTATCGCTGTGAAGGCCCGCTTTGAGAATGCTACTAAGGAAAAAGGCATACTTGTGATCAGCATAAAGGATTCGGGTGTTGGAATTGCGAAGGAAAACCTCAGTTCCATATTCGACGATTTCATTCAGGTAAGCAGCGGCGACGCGAGGGCCCGGCAGGGCGGTACCGGACTTGGACTGTCGATTTGCAAAAGGATTGTCGACCTGTACGGCGGGAAGATCAGTGTAACCAGTGTGCTCGGAGCGGGATCGGAGTTCACGGTTCGCATTCCTTTGAAAACAGCTGAGCAAAGCAGCCTGATCGAGGCAAAACCGCTGGCTAAGATGAAATTACAAACCGATCTCCGGGATAAAAAACTGCTAATCGCCGACGATACGAAAATGAATCTGATCCTGATCAGCCGCATAATCGACAAGCTGGGCGCTACTTATGATCTTGCCGAGAACGGCCGGCAGGCATTTGATCTATTCGAAATCAATACATACGATCTGGTCATCACAGATATTGATATGCCCGTAATGGACGGAGTGGAGCTTACCAAACGCATTCGCTCGCACCAAAGCAGCGCAAAGGCGGGATTGCCAGTGATCGGTTTTACAGGTTATACGGAAGAAGAAAAACTGGCCGGCTACCGGGCAATAGGAATGGACGAAATTTTACCCAAACCATTTGAAGAAAGCAATTTTATCGCCGTACTAAGCAGCTACCTCACCGTAACCGACGCGCGCCGGTAGGTGGCCGACTGTGCCCACAAAAAAGAGGATCTGATTTGTTCAGATCCTCTTTTTGCATTCCTGCTATTGGTCGAATTTTCGCTGACTGACTTTGTCCTCTGTTGGAAAATCTTTCGGTATCGGAATATCCACTTTGCCGGTAGCCGCCCATTGAGTGCCGCGTTGCAGACAGGTGATAAAACCGACGCATTCCACTGAGTAATCAGCGTGACCAAGCGCCATGTGGAAGATCCGGCCTTTTCCGTACTGGACAGTCAGCAGCATTGGCTCATTGCGGTCGGTACCATTATTAGTTTTGGGTGAAAAAGCTGTGGCCAGTATCTGCATGTTTTCGGCAGGGCCACGCAGGCGGTCGTATAATTCGTCTTTGCTGTGCAGCCATTTTTCGGGCATCCCTTTTGTGATCGGATGTTTAGAGTCTCTTACAGTAATCACAAACTCCGCCTGCGCACCATGCGAGCCCGCTTTTCCCGGCTGGGTATCGCGGATCAGCTTATTATTTTGATCATAATATACATACGGACCATCTTTTTCAGTCCGGTCGCCCCAGCCGCCTAATCCGATCATCTGATTATAGGCTGGCCATTTCGGGAAGGAATTATTAGCTGCGTGAATGACAACCAGGCCGCCGCCGTTCTTCATAAATTTCTCAAAATCCTGCTGAGCCGCCGCCGACCAGGGTGCGGCATTCCACCCGAAATTGCAGATCACCACATCGTAGTTCGCAAATTTGGGATGAAATGCAGAATCCATTTTTGGCTCTTTCAAAGGCTGGGTTTCCGGACCGCCTTTTACCGGGTATTGTGCAGCCCATTTGTCGCCCTGCCAGGTGTAGCGCGTGCGCTGAATATCAACCGTGAATTTTTTGGTTTGCTCGAGATCATATTTCATCATCGCCGTGATCTTGGGCCACTGTTCGTGGTTGTTTTGCCCGTCAACGATCAAGACCCGCAAAGGCGACTTCTGCGCGACGGAGATATTTCCCAAACCTGCCAGAATGAGTAAGAAAACGAAGAATTTTTTTGCTATCATCATATACCTTCGATACATAAAATTGGGAACTGTGATTAAAAACGTCTTATGCAAATGAAAGGCATTTAGATAAAAATCTCCTCAAAAATCACCTGTTCTTCTCGCGACGTTTTCGTTAGTTTTTCGATCCTTTGGGAATTATCACTATTATTAAGGCATGAAAACTGAAAAAGAAAAGATGCTTGACGGAGAGCTGTATCTCGCTCTCGACCCAGAATTAACCGAAGAACGGACGCGGACGCGCCTGCTGCTTTTGGAACTGAATAATGGTCGTGAAGATGAACCGGAGAAAAGAGCCGAACTTCTGAGACAGCTGATTCCGAATGCAGGTACCGACCTTTGGTTGCAGCCCCCATTTTATTGCGATTATGGCAGCAATATGATCGTAGGCGACCGGGTTTTCTTTAATTTCAATTGTGTTGTACTGGATGTTACTTATGTCAAAATAGGCAGCCGGACGTTGTTTGGGCCGAATGTGCAGATCTACACTGCTACGCATCCTATTGACGCGGTAACCCGCGCTTCCGGTGTCGAATTTGCGAAACCGATTACCATCGGAGAGGATGTTTGGGTTGGTGGAAGCGCAGTAATTAATCCCGGCGTGACCATCGGCGACCGTACCATTATCGGTGCCGGGAGCGTAGTAACAAAGGATATTCCGTCCGATGTATTTGCCGCCGGAAACCCCTGCCGCGTAATTCGTTCACTGATTCCTGAGTAAGCAACTTGCTGCGTGTCAGACTTGTCTGCTCACAATTTCCCTGATCCAGATTGGCGCAAAAGGGGAGGTGCAGCCTTTTGAAACGGGATAATCCCTGAAAATGCCGAGTCGCTCGCCGATTTCAATGGCGCGGCTGCGGTGCTCGGGAAAATGGATGCCGATGTTGGCGAGTGTATTGTTCATAGTCCACTGTACTTCCCGGGCCGCTTTGGGCATTTCGGCTTCCAGTCTGTCGAGCAGCGCGGGAAGGTTTAGCCTGTCGGGGTTCCGGGAAACGCAGCCGCTTGTCAGGCTCCATCCGGCGCGGGCCAGCATTACATTCTTCGAATTCATCCACCCTTCCCGAAGTGATTCATTATCAGCATAATCCTTTACCACGTAGGAATATAGCCAATCCGCTACCTGCGTGTAGGGTTCAGACGCAACCATTTCTGTCAGTTCTTCCTTCGATAGTTTGGCCGGTTTGATAATCAATGTAGCCAGCAGGCGTGCGTCGATATTCTCTGTTTTCCAAAGTTCCAGTGCGAGCGCGTGATCCGTTTTGATCTTTTTTGCAACGGTACGGATATCACCCATTTTGAGGCCGAACTGATTCGAACGTGCACCATGTTTCGTATTAAACTCCCGCATCTTTTCACTGCCGAGCGATTCAAGTTGGGTCAGGGTTTCGGATAAGGTCATCGGGTTTTGCGGTCTTACTTGTTCTGGTTATCGGTTAATTATGAAGGCTGGTTGCCGGGCGTTTTTATACTTTTAACAGGCCGCGAAACCCTCGTGCGGCGTAGTAGGAGTCGGCGCCGTTGTGGTAGATAAAAACCCGGCCGAACCGACGGTCACCGAAAATTGCGCCACCCAATTTCCTGATATTCGCCGGTGTTTGCAGCCAGCTCGAAGTTTTCAGGTCGAACTCGCCCAGTTGTTGCAAGTCAATGTATTGTTCTTCCGTCAACATTTCAATTCCCATTTCGGCAGCTGCGTCCATGGCGGTGTTTTCTGGCTTATTCGCTTTTCTGGATTCCCAGGCAGCGCGATCGTAGCACCAGCTTCTGCGTTCCTTCGGCGTTTCTGCGGAGCAATCGCAGAATAGAAATTCATCCGTTTTTTGATCGTATCCGATCACATCCGGCTCACCGCCAGTGACTTCCATTTCATCGAGTGCCCAAAGCTTATCCGGCTTAGCTTCCAGCTTTTCCTGCACTTTCGCCCAGTCGATACCTTTGTGGCGATTCTTATTTTTCTCAAAACGGGTTCTCAGAGTTTCAATAAGTTCGGCGCTCTGCTCAGAAGATAACTGTTTCTTATTTTTCATGATCGGATAAATATTAGTGCAAATTCGTGTATTCGTGGCGTGAATTTTTGCCACGAATGCACGAATACACACGAATTTAGAGTACAAGTCAATTATGTTTGGATTTTACCTTCTAGTACTGCCTGTTAACCGGCAACAATTTTCGGTCAGCGGGTCTGAAATACCAGGAGATTACGGTCAATACCAACAACAATACCGGCCCGAAAAACTCCTTGGCACCGTCGCCCGCGGCAATGTGGGAAAAGATAGCTCCCGACATAGCGATGAAAAAGCCTGCGTAAGCCCATTCCTTCACTAATGGAAATTTCGGCACGAGTACGGCGATTACTCCGAGCATTTTCCAAACCCCGAGAATGGTCAGGAAGTAGAGCGGGTAACCCAAATGCGTCATCAGATCCACTTCTTCTTTCAGGTGGATCAATTGTACAATTCCGCTCGATACCATACCCAAACAGAGCCAAACCGTAGCGACCCAATAGATGATCTTATTTCTTCTAGACATAACCGGCTATTTTAAATTTTTTACAACTTCCTGTAATCTGTTATGCGCCATATTCAGACCTTGTGCAAAAGGCATTTGCAACATTTGGTCCCGGAGTTCTATCGATTTGTAGACGATTTGCATAGTTAATTTACTTGTTTGATCGGTTAGTTTTTCAAATTCCAGAAATTCAAGTTGTACGGCAAATTGCATCCCCGAACCGGAAGTATTTTCCATTTCGAATGTGCGTGTGATTTTCTCATTCCGAACAAATTCCGGAAAAACGCCATTTGCTCGAAACACAACATTTCCTTGCGTATCAGATGTTTCGAACTGGTAAACGCCGTGTTTTCTACTTTCCAGTTTCAGCACTTTTGTTCCCATCCATTGCGCAAAAATTTCCGGCTCTTCGTACGCTTTAAATAGCAGCTCCAAAGGCAGGTCAAACTCCCGTGTAATAATAATTTCCTGTCGACCGTCTTCTGCGTGGACTTTCGTTTTTCTTTCCATTCATTAGCTATTTTTCAGATTTATAATTCTTCATAATTGCTTCCAACTTATTGAATCGATCGTCCCACATATTGCGGAATGGTTCTATAAAATCGGCTACCTCTTTCATCTTTTTCGCATTGATGTGGTAATACACTTCCCGGCCGCTCTGGTGCTGTTGCAGCAATTCACATTCGGTCAGTATCTGTAAATGCTTGGACACCGTGGGTCGGGCAGTATCAAAATTAGAAGCGATTGCACCGGCTGTTAATGCTTGTGAAGCAACCAGCATCAATATCGCCCGCCTCGTAGGATCGGCAATCGCTTGAAAAACATCTCGTCTTAAATTCATTATGTAGCTATTTGACTACGAATATATGTGTAGCTATTTGACTTCGCAAATTTTTTTGCTTGTTTTTTGAGGAGCAGTGGGCATTTACCCTAAATCCCTGAAGGGACTTTTGCGTTTCTCTTGCAAGTAACAACGATTAGCCCCCTCCCAGGGGGTTGGGGTAGCATTTTTCATTTACCCTAAATCCCTGAAGGGACTTCTTCGATTCTCTTGCAAGTAACATGATTAGCCCCCTCCCAGGGGGTTGGGGGTAACATCCCTCACTACCTCAACCAGCAACCATACCAACAAAAAATTCCGCAGATTCAATATGACGATCATGAGCAACTTCATTTCGATCAGCCCATAATATTGGCCGGGGAAAATGATTATTGTTAGCATTAATGCAAATGCGAAAAGGAGGTAACTTTTTTTATTACAGAAAGGAATCAGGGGTAATAGCCAGACAAGATATTGAGGAGAGAATACTTTATTTAATAAGATGAAAAGTAGCGTCTGTAACAGAAGTACCTGACTTAATGTCTGCATTGCGACTTTTCCGCTACGTTTCGTTTCCCGCATAAAAACCCGGATAATGAAGCAAAGCATTGCTACGAAAGCGACCGGCGTGAGAAACTTTACAATTTGCAAAGCATAACCCGACCAGGCGCTTTCTAAATGGAAGGCGCCGTAATTATGGATGATCTGAATATCCAGCATTCCGGCTTTTTGAAATAATAATAAAATACCACCCGCTACACTTTCCAGGTGAATACCTCGCAATAAATGGTTGCTCAGAAAATCATCGATCGCATTATTTCCTATCCAGAAAAATGTAATTATAATGAGCAGTAGAATAAAAGTGAACCCGGCTGCATGAACGAATAACTTTCGGTAAAGTCGATTAAATAAATAATATAAGCCCAGGACAGGAAGCATCACCAATGCGTACAATTTTGTAGCGATGGAAATCATCATAGCTGAGCCCGAGATAAACGGTTTTTTAGCTATGTAATACAATGTTAGTGCGGTTAAAAAGGCAGGAAACGGATCGAAACGGAACAGGAAGATAGGTAGGGACAGCAGCAATAATCCGAGATATTTATATGCAATGATCCGATGATTCTTTTTTTCTATTTCAGCAATCAGGTATCCTGCTGAAAGTCCGAGTGCTAGGTTTTGTATTGCAAACCATAATATATATCCATTCAAACTGCCGGAAAAAATGCGGTTTAAAAATTCGGGTATGACGACGGGAATGAGCGCCAAGAGTGGATATTCAATTTGAAAATCCCGATAAGGAACCTGCCCGTCGAGTATTTTGGAAGCGGCACCATAATACAATGTTAGATCCGTAAAATGGCTTCCGTGCCTGGCATATAGGTAGTACATTTCGAGCACCAGATATACCAGGACAAAAAATGCTAGGGGATATTCAAGTGGCGAAAATTTTGCATTCTTGAAACGCCTTAGCCAGTTACCCGAGGGATTATCAATGTTTGCCATGCTTTTGAAATTGCGCTAAATATAGCGACTGACCTATTTCAAACTTGTTATTGATCAGCGTTTTTTTGCTATCTATTTAAAAATAGTGCATTGCGCAAAGTAGGAGCAGGCAGCATATTGGTTTAAGTAAGTGTCTATTCGTCAGACGTTCCCTGGTTATTTACTACAAACATTCGATCCCATGAAAAAGCACCATTCCTTTGCATGTATTATGTTTTTTGCAATGCTCGTATTTGGCTGTGCCGAGCGGGAAGTTGGCACTCAAAATACGAAGCTGAATAAAGAAGAAGTTTATAATCTGATGTTACTCCGGACCCCTTTTTATGTGTCGGCGGCAACGAGGGAAAGTAGTAGCGGAACGGAGGATCTGATGCTGGACACGTTGTCCAGGATTTACCAAAACAATGTATTTTTCGTTTTTTATGAAGATTATGTCAACTTTTATGCCGGTACGCCTACTCAGAATGACACGATTCCTGCGACCGCGCGCGCATTTACATTAAACTCCCGGATCTCACTTCCTACCAATATTACCCACAAATGGGATGATGAAAAAGGCACGGTATCCCTAAAATTCTCGGGTGTTTCCAGCTATTTTCCAATGCTGCGCGATAATCAAAGCGCCTATCTCGACACAGAGAATTTTAACCTGACAGAATCCTATAATCCAGCTTCCGGCGGTGTGCCTCCCAGCATGAAATTCATTTCGAAAGAAAATGATCCAAAGTTGGGAGAGGTTACCTATACTTTTACACTAAAACCGATGTGGATGTATTACAAAGACCCTAGTCAGCAGGTTTTTGCAAACTACGTCGTCTATTGATCCGGGGGGCAGGCGGAGAACGCTTATTTATCAGCCAGCATTCGTCGCAGGTATTTCGCCGCTTTGCCCAGGGAGCCTAATTTTTCTGACAAAGTATCGATCAGCGCGCTGTCTGCCTGCTCAATGTCATTCATATTAATACCCGATTCAAGCTGTTTCGGATAGATCAGGATCAGGCTTTGCTGGTCAAACCTTGTAGAAAGATAATAGGGCAGCTTTTCGAGTTGAGAAAGGTAAGACGGAGATCCTTTTCTTGCCGAAATAATTACAAAAAGGTCGTCGATCCTGAGTTCTCGCGAGAAGATCAGGAAATCGTCCCAATCTGTAAAAACAGTGAAATGTGCCTCGATAGCGCCACTTTTTCGCGCAATAGCACTTCTGGTAAATTTGATCGTTTGTGGGGAAGCGTAGAAATGAATAGGCATGGAACTCATCCGGGACAACGCTACCAATTTGCCCAGCCAATGTAAAAAGCCGGGCTCGTTGCTGGCCGCAGGCGGTATTGCCACGACGATCCGGTTGAGCGTATTGAAAGGTTGCGCCGGTTTGTAAATATAAATGGTTTCAAATACCCGCTTAACAATGTTCTCGATCTTCGGACCCAGAAACGTTTTGTGGTCGGTTTCCTGATGCAGCCCGATCACAACATCGGTAATATGCTGTTCCTTAATCGTGTACGTAATTCCATTGCTGATATTCGTATCGTAGCGTGTTAACGGTACCAGTAGATTTTCGGATGAGCTGGCGTGGGCGACGGCTTTGTTCAGGATCTTTTTACCGTGTGAGGCAGAGTCATTTTTCTGATCTTCGTCCGTCACAATATGCAGCCCGTAGAGTGGCACCGCGCTGTGTTTGGGTTTCAGCATGATCCCAAAATCGATCATATCCGAGATCATATCGGGGTAGGATAGGGATACCAATATTTTCTCGTCGCTTAGCGCGTCAGTCTCGGCTGAGGCTTCTTCCTCCTGGGCCAGCGCCAGTTTTTTCGAAGCTTTTTCAACCACAAACGAACTTACCCCGCAGCTGACCAGGATCAGGACGATCGTTCCGTTCAGTACGTCTTCATTCAGCAGGCGGATCGGCTCGCCAAGAGCAGTTTCTCCGACAATGATATTGTAACCGACCAGGATAATCGCCAGGGTTGCGGCTGCGTGAGAAGAACTTAAACCAAATATCATTAACCCTTCATCCGAGGAGAGTTTGAATACCTTCTGCGTGATCCAGGCAGCGAGGTACTTACTCGCGAGTGCGATCAACAGGATAATACCCGCCACTTTCAATGCGCCCCAGCCTTTTACCAACACACTGACATCGACCAACATACCCACGCTGATCAGGAAGAAAGGAATAAAAAGTGCATTGCCGACAAAGTCAATCCGATTGTTCAATGCGGAGGAATGCGGGACAAATCTATTCAGCACCAAACCTGAGAAAAACGCGCCGATGATCGCTTCAACTCCCGCCAGCTCAGCAAGAAAAGAGGCGAGAAAAACCATCGCCAGCACGAAAATGTATTGGGATATACTATCGTCAAAACGCCTGAAGAACCAGCGGCAGATAATTGGGAACAGGAGCAGGACAACCAGAAGAAAAACGACGAACGAAAATCCCAGCCTGAACCAGAATGCGGGTGAAACATCCCCTTTTGACATACCGGCAACACCGGCGAGAATAAGAAGTGCGAGAATATCGGTGATCATCGTACCGCCGACGGTCATATTGATCGCCCGGTTGCGGGTTACGCCGTATTTGCTGGCAATAGGGTAGGAGACCAGTGTGTGGGTCGAAAACATACTGGCCAGTAAAAGGGACGATAGAAACCCGTAGCCCAGAATATAGTAACCCGCCAGCGTGCCGGAAACGAGCGGTAGTACGAACGTTAATAGTCCGAAAACGGCGATTTTGTTCTTGTTTTTCCGGAATTCGGCCAGGTCGATTTCCAGTCCGGCGAGGAACATGATATAGAGTAGCCCAACGGTACCAAAGAGCACGATACTGCTGTCCCGGCTAAGTACATTCAGTCCGTAAGGCCCCACGATCACACCGGAAATAATGAGCCCAATAATGTGCGGAACCTTGATCCTGTTGAACAGGATCGGTGCAAAGAGGATTATAAAGAGCACCACCGAAAAGATGATGACCGGATTTTTAAGGGGTAGTGAGAGATCGAGTAGCAGTAAAGAAATCATACGCACATGTTTAGATTCATTTCTGCCTTTCAGCAGTCAGGGAATAGCGGATCTTGCAATCGGTGCGATCCACTTCGCGGGTCCCTTCCAGCTTTTTGTCTTTTAATTCCAGCCGCACGCGCATCACCGATTCTGAGCCCGGCTGACCATTTGAAGCTTCCAGCCTCATTTGGGAGAAAGAACCGTTGTAGATGCGGGAGAGTTCGCTGCCGGTGAAAGCATTTACGACCAATGCATTGTTTTGGTAAGAAATTTCCCAGGTTTCCGTCTTGGAATCGCCTATTGCCGAGCCGCTGCAACTGGTTTCGGTGCATCGCATTTTCACGACCCATTTGCCCGTAATAGCCTGTGCCTGGATGGAATCCGTCGTAACGGTAGAGTCTTGCTGCTGCTTTTTCTTTTTTTCAAGCAGTTCTTTTTCGAGCAGCGTCAGCTGCTGTTGCCATTCCATCAGTTTTTGTTCTGTGCTGGCGATCTGCGCTTCCCGCTGTGCCAGCTTTTGCTCCTTTTCCTTGTAACCGCAACCTTGCGTGAAAGCGGTAAATACCAGAAAAAATAGGGTCCATCTTTTCATCTGCGTCCGGATTTTAAATGCATAAGGTAATCGAATAAAGCCGAAATGTCCGGGTTAAACAAAAAAACATCTGGTGTCCAAAAGCGGAACCAGATGTCGGGTAAGGGTTTATAAGAAAAATCTGTTTATGCCGGGCTAAGATTTTTTCTGAAAAATTGCCAGATGATCGGCAATACAGACATAAGGATAATGCCCATGATCACTTTCTCGAAATTGTCCCGCACAAGCGGAATACTGCCTAAAAAGTAACCTGCTACCGTAAGTCCGATCACCCAAAGCATTCCGCCAATCACATTGTATTTGAAGAAAACACGATAATCCATCACAGCTATTCCCGCAACAAATGGGGCCAAGGTGCGTACAATAGGCACAAATCTTGCGATCACGATCGTCGACGGACCGTATTTTTCATAAAAGCTATGCGTATGAGCTACGTGCTCCGGCTTGATCACCGGCCTGCCAAACAGCTTCGTCCGGAGCGCCTGCGTGCCGAAACGTTTTCCCAACAGGTAATTACAGGTATCGCCCAGTATTGCAGCAATCAACAACAAGCCGATGATCAGCCAGATATTGAGCGACTCCGAATACTTCGCGGCCATCATACCAGCCGCGAAAAGCAGCGAATCACCTGGCAGGAAGGGCATTACCACTACACCGGTTTCAATAAAAATGATGAGAAACAGGACCAGGTACGTTAACGCGCCATAATCTTCAATGATCCGGCCGAGATGCTGGTCCAGGTGCAGGAAAATGTCCGCTATTTGATTTAATAATTCCATTTGATTGATTATAAGGCAATTGTCAATACGCAGAATACAATGTAAACTGAAATCAGCGCCAGGGCACAAAGCATCACGAAGAGCAAGTTATTCCGGCGTCTATCTTTGTCACTTTCTGTTACCACGGTTTCCATTGGTTTGTAGTTTAGTTTAAATAATCCCTGAGGCTCCCGGCCTCACACGGCACTCTGTATCACATCCAGTACTTTAAACCTTTTCAGCCCGGCGGGCATTTTCCACTCCACAGTTTCTCCCTCGCAAAGCCCGATCAGCGCAGCACCCATGGGTGTCAGCACAGATATTTTCTTTTGCCGGATATCCGCGTAAGCCGGCATGACGATGGAGAATTCCATCACCTTGTTCGTCACCAGTTCCTTCACAGTCACCTGCGAATTCAGCCGGATGCTTTTGGCGGGCAGCTCATCGTTTTCTACTACAATAGCCCGGTTGAGCTCGTAGGATAGAGACATTTCATTGACATTGGTCCCCGAAAAATTTTCGGCGAACTGTTTCAGCATCCGGAAATCTTCTTCACAAAGTATGACGTGGTTTTTCTGATTATTATTCATGATTTTGACTGTTTAAAAAACAAAAAATTCCCCGGCTCGCGTCCGGGCGGGCAGGGTAGGTAAACGAGAAGAGTTATTAGAATTAATGAATGGAGCCTATTGCCGACCAGACTTGCTGTACGAAGAGCCTTTCCTGACGTGAGACACCTTCCTGTCCTTTTGCGACGCGGTTCAATATGTTCAGGAACCGCCTCTTGGTCAGTTCATTAAGCGTGACAGACTGCCTCAACTGCTGACCCGGCGTTTGTCCGAGAATGGTCATATTTTCCTGGATAAAATGCGCATATACCGGGAGATCCGACTGCTTACCAATGCTATTATCCGCGTCTGCGCTAGAAATTTGCTTGTTCCTGAACACGTCGTCGACTTTGGACAATGCTTTAACAATCGTAGCCAAGCCCTTGGATATAGGTGTTGAATGCATCGGAAATCAGATTTATGTTGATGAATCTAGTCTGTGTCTTTTAACTAACTAATATTTTGATTTTAAGCAAAATAGCTGGTAGCCAGCTGATGAAAAACCTTCTCGTCCAGCTTGTAACGGTCATTCAGCGTCAGGCTGCTGCGGGCGTTGAACAATGCGTAATTCACTGCATTATAGATGAGCCAGTAGGAAGTATCCGTGCCCAACATCCGTTCTTCAAGCCTCAACCTTTCATGCGCCTGCTTGGCCAGCTGCACGGGTATCGGCAATTTTTTGAACAAATTCTCATCCGTTCTGCCTACGGTTTTTTGTTGAAAATGTTCGTAAATGGTTGCTGTTAAAGTCGTTTCCGGCCTGATCTGTTTCGACAGCAAATCGTACAACTGCTTCTGAAAAAGCTCGGGCGTTTGCTTGGCATGATGCATTTTCCGGACTTCCTGATTCTTTTGCGCGTCTTTCGGCTGTGCATTCTTTGCATTCGCAGGCTTCTTCTTATCCTTTGTGTGGGGTTTCAAAAGCCAGTCCTGGTAGGCGGGCAGCTCGCCAAAAGAATCGGCCCAGCCCATCAGTCCATTTTTGCAAATGTCTCTGTATAAGCTGCTTGCCGGTGTCAGATCCTGATTGAACATCGCCGTAAAAGTCTGTCCCTGCACGCTGAACGGGGTTTTACCATTATAGCTGTTTGTCAAAATCAGACTCCTTTGCAATTTTTCCTTTCCTATTGAAAGTTCGCCGGGCAGAATGATATTGATACTGAACTCACCCGTTTTCGTATGCTTGATTTCGACACTATACCTGTTACCAAAAAGCTTGTCGACCACTTCGCGGATCAGAATATTGGGAACGATCGTATAGTCGGCGCTCTGAATGCCGAATATCGTTTTCCGACCACCCACCGGCTCACCTACAACCAGCTGCTGTCGATCAGTAGCCATAATATCATATTCAGGCAACAGGTCTGAAAGCCACACCGGATTGACCGGGTAACATATATCATCCCATTGATCTGAGAAGAGAGGCTGTGCGCTGATGTAAGTCATTTTCTACTTTTATTTTTACAGTTGTAAATTTACAGGTATAAAAATGAATTTCAAAATTAAAAATGCTTTTCCCGAGAAAGCTCAATTTGTGAATCTATTTTAATTTGTAAATGGCTGTAAAGTAGCTGCTTAACGAAAATTTGCTGCTATGGAACAATCGTGGTAAACAGATACACGGCGAACAGTACGAGCAAAACAACGCCCTGCATAATGGTCGTCCGGCCGGTTCCAAAAGATAATACCACCGTGAAAAGCGATAAGATCAGGAGCAATGTCGATTTCGTGTCGATGCCGAGGGTGATATTTAGTCCCGTAAAAATCGAAACCATGGCTACTACCGGAATCGTGAGACCGATGCTGGCCAATGCAGAGCCCAATGCAAGATTTAGACTGATCTGCAACTTATTCTTCCGCGCAGCGCGAACCGCCGCGGTTCCTTCCGGCAATAGGATCACAGCTGCCACGATCACACCTACAAGTGACTCCGGCGCACCAAGATCGATTACTCCCTTCTCAATGGCAGGGGCCAGCATTTTTGCAAGTAACACTACCGCCACCAGGCAAACGAGCAATAGTAGCGTACTCAAAATCGCATCCTTATTGGCAGGCGGCTCTACGCCCAGTTCGTTCGTAGGAATACTGTCCTCGGGAAGGAAATAGGCGCGGTGCGTGATTGTTTGCACCATCACAAATGTGCCGTAAAGAACGAGTGAAATCACTGCCACAAATATGAGCTGACTGGTATTGTAAAGCGGTCCAGGTACGCTGGTGGTGTAGTTGGGCAATACCAGTGTAAGGATTGAAATGGCAGTAAGGGTGACCAATGCAGCACTTACGCCGAACCTGCCGAACTTCTGTTCCTGATATTTGACGCCGCCCACGAGCAGGCACAAACCGATGATTCCCGTTAGAATGATCATGATAGCCGCAAAAACAGTGTCGCGTGCCAGCGCAGCAGTTTCCGCTCCGCCTGAGAGCATCAGGGAAACGATCAATGCGACTTCTATAATGGTGATTGCGACGGCGAGTACCAATGTCCCGGCCGGCTCGCCCACCCGGTGGGCGATTACTTCGGCGTGATGTACAGCGGCCAGAACAACCGAGATCAGTGCGGCGGCGAGGAGGAAATTGTATGCGCCGCCGATTTGGAGAACTTTATTCAGGTAGTAAAGAACCCACGCGATGAGCGGACTCAGTAGTGACCAGATTGGCTGGGAAAATCTTAATTTCATAGATGTGTTGAACGAATTTTTTACTAACGTTTTTAAGGCAACAGCAATTTCCGGGCTACGGATTCCAGCTTTTATCAGTTTTTTTAATTTTTATTTTCCCACTATTTGAGCCGATAACTATCATTTTGAAAATTTTTCAGGAAGTTTGGCACCGGCTTTCCTTTTCAGTCTGCAAGTATTTATCGACCACCAACCAGTCATTTAAATGGACAGATTTCAGGAGTACATCGAAATTCGTGGCGCGCGTGAGAATAACCTCAAAAACGTATCACTAAGGATTCCCAAGCGCAAGATCACCATCTTCACAGGGGTATCGGGTTCCGGCAAATCTTCCATCGTTTTCGATACCATCGCGACCGAGGCCCAGCGGCAGCTCAACGAGAATTTCAGTATGTTTATCCGGAATTTTCTCCCCAAATATGCCCAGCCAAATGCCGACGCCATTGAAAATCTGAGTATGGCGATCGTAGTCGACCAAAGAAGGCTGGGAGGCAATTCGCATTCCACCATGGGCACGATCACGGACATTTCTCCCGTGCTCCGTCTTTTATTTTCAAGAATAGGTGAGCCGCATATTGGCGGTTCAAATGCATTTTCCTTCAACGATCCGCAGGGTATGTGCATAGAATGCAATGGATTGGGGCGGAAAATGGGGGTTTTGGCCGATACTTTTCTTGATATGGATAAGTCACTGAACGAAGGCGCTGTACAGGTTCCGGTTTTTGCTACCTGGGAGAAAAGCAGCTACGCGAGTTCTGGTTTTTTTGATAATGATAAAAAGCTGTCGGACTTTACCGAAGAGGAGATGGATTTGCTGCTTTATGGTAAAAATATGAAGTTCAAGATGCAGGTCGGCGGCGGCACGATGAATGCGAGTTACCTGGGTATTATTGAGAAATTTGAAAGGTCTTACATTAAAAGGGATATCAAAACCCTCAGCGAGCGCACCCAGAAAGCGGTAGCACCTTACATTGCATTGAAACCCTGCCCGGCTTGCAAGGGGGCGCGGCTAAGCCAGGCTGCGCTGAGCTGCAAGATCAAAGGGAAGAATATTGCTGAAATGTCGGCACTGGAAGTTTCCGAATTGCTTGCGATCATTAATGATATTAAAGAACCGGTTGCGGCCTCGATGGCGGCTACGTTGTCCGAAAGGTTGCAGCACCTGGTGGATATTGGCCTCGACTACCTGAGCCTCGACCGCGAAACGAGCACCTTGTCGGGCGGTGAATCGCAGCGGGTGAAAATGGTCAAGCATTTGAGCAGCAGTCTGATAGACGTGATGTACATATTCGACGAGCCCAGTGTGGGGCTGCACCCGCGCGACGTGCACAGGCTGAACGAGCTGCTGGGTAAGCTCAGGGATAAAGGCAATACGGTTATCGTGGTGGAGCACGATCCTGACGTGATCAAAGTCGCCGATCATATTGTCGACGTGGGCCCGCATGCGGGTAGTAATGGTGGCAATATCGTTTTTGAAGGTACTTTCGACGAACTGATCCATGCGGATACCCTCACAGGCCGGCATATCAAACAGTCACTGCCGATCAAGGAAAATTCCAGGAAAGCTTCTGGTAAATTATCGGTACTTAAAGCGAATGTGAATAACCTGCACAATGTGAGTGTGGATATTCCGGAGGGCGTTCTTACAGTCGTAACCGGCGTGGCAGGCTCGGGAAAAAGCTCGCTGATCAACCACGTTTTTCTTAAACAACATCCCAAAGCGGTCGTTATCGACCAGTCGGCTGTGGGTACTTCCACGCGTTCTAACCCGGCTACTTATACAGGGGTAATGGATGATGTGCGCAAAGCGTTTGCCAAAGAAAACGGGGTTAGCGCGTCGCTTTTCAGCTTCAACTCACAGGGCGCGTGTGAAAATTGCCAGGGACTCGGCGTCATTTACACCGATCTCGCATTTCTGGATGGTATCAAAACACCTTGTGAAGTTTGTGAAGGAAAGCGATTCAAGGAAGAAGTACTGGCTTATAAGCTCGACGGGAAGTCTATCTCAGATGTTTTGGAACTTACTGTTTTGCAGTCACTTGATTATTTCAAACAAAAAGATATCCGAAATAAATTGCAGGCGATGAGCGACGTCGGGCTGGATTATCTTACTTTGGGACAACCACTAAGTACTTTATCGGGCGGCGAGTGCCAGCGGATCAAGCTGGCCAGTGAGCTGCATAAAAAAAGCGGCGTGTACGTGCTGGACGAACCGACTACCGGTTTGCACATGTCGGATATCTCGCATCTGCTATCTATTATGAACCGGCTGGTAGACTCGGGTAATACGATGATCGTGATCGAACATAATCTGGACGTGATCAAAAATGCGGACTGGATCATAGATATGGGACCAGACGGTGGGACGAAAGGTGGAAAAGTGGTATTTGAAGGCACACCAGTGGAGTTACTGAATGCAACAGGTTCGATTACAAGTCAGTATCTGAGAGGCGCCAATGCGGGAAAAACCTACCAGCAGTTTTAACAAAAGCTTACTATTTCATTTTAACAATAACCAGAATATGATCAGACTGTTTCCTTTCAATAAATGCAAAGTGCCTCTAATCGTCGGTATTGTGGCCTTTTTTGCATTTGCCAATATAAGTCAAGCCAGCGCGCAGCAAGATTTGAAGCTCTGGTACAAACAGCCCGCGCGCAATTGGAACGAAGCGCTACCGATCGGAAACGGGCGGATCGGCGCGATGGTATTTGGCCGGGTGAACGAAGAGCTGATCCAGCTAAATGAGGAGACATTGTGGTCGGGCGGGCCGGTAAACAACAATCCTAATCCGCACGCATACCAATACCTGCCGCAGGTAAGGAAGGCGCTCGAAAATGAGGATTACAAGCTTGCCGAGGAACTTACCAAGAAGATCCAGGGACTTTTCACAGAATCCTATGAGCCGCTGGGCGACCTGATGATCAGGCAGGAACTGACCGGAACGCCCACAGCCTACCGGCGAGAACTTGATATTTCGAATGCACTTTCAACTACGACTTTCACGGTTGACGGCGTGGATTACAGTCGGGAGATATTCATTTCGGCAGCCGATCAGGTCATGGTTGTGAAGCTCAAAACCAGTAAGAAAGGCGCGCTCAATTTTACTGCATCTACAATTAGTCCGCTCGTTTACAACAATGTAGTAATAGCCAAAGACGAGCTCGCGATGAAAGGCCAGGCGCCCGCGCACACGGACCCGAACTATATGCAGACGATGGAAATACCTGTGACTTACAACGATCCTTCGAAATGCAAGGGAATGCGTTTTGAGTTGCGGGTAAGAGTGAAAGAATCCGACGGGGAAGTGTCCACCGATACTGCGGGCGTTCACGTTCGCAATGCGAGCGAGGTAGTGCTGCTACTATCAGCGGCAACGAGTTTTAATGGATTTGATAAATGCCCGGATAAGGAAGGAAAAAATGAGGTTGCGCTTGTTGAAAAGTATTTGCAGTCTGCTAACGCAAAAAATTACGACGTTTTAAAATCAGCTCATATTACTGATTACCAGAAGCTTTTCAACCGCGTTAGTTTGAACCTGAATGGAAACCCGGCAGCCGACAAGCCGATGGATGAGCGCCTGAAAGATTATACAGAAGGTGCAAAAGATCCTGCATTGGAGGCGCTTTATTTTCAGTTTGGGAGATATTTGCTGATTTCCAGTTCGCGCCCGGGCGGTATCCCGGCCAATTTGCAGGGAATATGGAACCACCAGGTCCGCCCGCCGTGGAGCAGCAATTTTACGACAAATATCAATACCCAGATGAACTACTGGATGGTCGAAAGTGCCAACTTATCCGAGCTGCACGCGCCGTTACTTGACTTCATCAGCCAGCTGGAAGTAACGGGCACCGAGGCTGCGAAGAATTTTTATCGTGCAAAAGGCTGGGTGTTGCATCATAATTCAGATATCTGGGCAACTACCAATCCGGTGAGCGGCAGCCCGTCGTGGGCTAACTGGCCGATGGGCGGCGCGTGGCTTTGCCAGCATTTGTGGGAGCATTACCAGTTTACGGGTGACAAGGAATTTTTGGCCAAAACCGCCTATCCACTGATGAAATCGGCTGCGCTTTTTTGTTTGGACTGGCTTATTGAGGATAAAAACGGTAAGCTCGTCACTTCGCCTGCAACGACGCCAGAGAATATTTTTATTGATGAAAAAGGATTTAAAGGTTCGGTTTCAGTCGCTACTACAATGGATATGTCCATTATCTGGGACCTGTTCACCAATCTGATCGAGGCTTCTGAAAGAACCGGCACCGATGCCGAATTCAGGAAACTGCTGATTGAAAAACGCAGTAAGCTTTTTCCATTGCAGATTGGTAAAAAGGGGAATTTGCAGGAATGGTACAAGGATTGGGAAGAGGCAGAACCTGAGCATCGGCACATTTCGCATTTGTTCGGACTGTTTCCCGGCCGTCAAATTTCGCCGATATATACCCCAAAATATGCCCAGGCTGCCCGAAAAACGATGGAGTTGCGCGGCGACGGTGGTACCGGTTGGAGTAAAGGTTGGAAAATCAATACCTGGGCGAGGCTGCTGGACGGCAACCACGCATACAAGCTTATTCGCGAACAGCTAAAACTGACGGGTGTTGAAGGAACCAACTATGCGAAGGGAGGCGGTACCTATCCGAATTTGCTGGATGCGCACCCGCCTTTTCAGATCGATGGGAATTTTGGTGGCACTTCTGGCATAACGGAAATGCTGTTGCAAAGCCACGACGGATTTTTGAATATCCTCGCTGCAATTCCCGACGACTGGGCGAGTGGCGAAGTGAAAGGATTGCGTGCGCGTGGTGGATTCGAAGCAGATATTACCTGGGAAAAAGGTAAAATAACAAAGCTGGTTGTTCGCTCAAAACTGGGTGGAAATTGTCGGATCGGCGTGCCGAATGCATTGAAACTGAGCGGAAAGAAAATGAAAGCTGCTACTGGTGAAAATGCAAATGACTTTTATGCATCACTACATACGGGCTCAGAAAAAGCAAAAGCAGAGAAATTGATATTCGACTTCCCTACGGAAGCAGGTAAAGAATATGTTTTGACTGGGAAATAGACAAAGCCAGCTCCTATTAGAGCCACAGGAAAGACAATCAATCCTGTGGCTCCAATGTGAAAATTTCTTCAACAGGCTTATTGAAAACCTGGGCGAGCTTGATAGCCAGGATCGTAGACGGGACATATTTACTTGTCTCAATCGAATTGATCGCTTGACGCGATACTCCCACTTTTTCCGCCAGTTCAGCCTGTGTTATCCGCAGGATTGCCCTCTCGACGCGAAGCGTATTTTTCAAAATTCAATATTATAAAATTAAATCCTCGTTGGACCTTAATCGGATCATGTAGTAGTACCGTGAAATATAGGCGATCCAAAAGCCTGCAAAACTGACAGATAGGATCGCGGTAAAGGTATTTTCCATTTGGTAGTTTCCGGAAAAATAGAAAAAGCAGTACATCACAACTCCGACACAAAGCTGCATCAGGATCGCAAACTGAATAGATTCAAGCCGGACCTTGTAGTAAAATTCGTCCCGCTCGCGCGACATGAAAAAGAATAATAAACCAACAGCTACCAATGCGATAGAAGTGTATTCGAAGATTGCATTGATCTGCCAGAAGTTGGCCGGGTAGGGGTAAGAGCCGTCGGCGGTGGTATTGCCGGGAGCAAGAATCCTGTAAACATTAATCAACCCTTCCTGGCTTGCAACTGCCAAACCAAGCAGACCTAAAAAGATCATTGCCAAACCACTGGCCTTGAAGCCGGTGGGTAGTAAGAATAATTTGTTCATAGCACATAGTTTAAATTAGGAATAATCAAATGTAATCCAAACATTCCTTAATGTCAACTATGCATTACATTTAGGCAAAAAAAATTTAGTGACCAATTTCATTAAGCTTCCATTGAACCACGTTTTTCCTGATGGATAGGTAAGCTGATGATGAAACGTGCACCATGGCCCTCGCGACTTTCTGCGGAAATAGAGCCGTTATGTTTGTCCAATATCTTCTTTGTAATCGCGAGCCCGATACCCGATCCTTCATATTTTTCTTTGGTATTCAAGCGTTCGAAAAGGGAGAATATCCTTTCCTGATACTGCTTGTCGAAGCCGATCCCGTTATCGGAAATCGCGATCTTACATATTGCCTTGTCGGGTTCGTTGTCGCGTTCCAGCTCATTTACAGCTTCGCAGGTGATTTCAATAACCGGCGGCTCGTCCTCTTTTGAAAACTTAATAGAGTTACTGATCAGATTTTGGAATACCTGCTTGATTTGCGGTCGGTTGGCCTCTATTTTCGGGAAATTGTCGATTCTGACCTGTACTTTCTTTTCACTCAAAAGTATTTCATAGTCTTCCAGCACCTCTTCGACGACATCTTTTAGACTGATCAGCTCGAAATTACCGGCATGCGTAGAGAGCCTGGAATAATCGAGGATATCTGCAATCATCGTGCGCATCCGCTGAGAAGCAGTTATGATCTTTTCCAGATGCTTTTGACTTTCTTCAGGCAGCTCAATCTGATGGTTGTTTTTGAGCATCGTCGAGAATATCAGGATCTTGCGCAAAGGCTCCTGCAAATCGTGGGATGCAACTGAGGCGAATTGTTGCAGGTCGTAATTGCTCGCTTCCAGTTCACCGTTGATTTCTTCCAGCCGCCTGTTGTTCTCTTTCAGCAGGTACTGAACATTTTTCTGAAAAGTAAGATCCGTGACAATGATACTCAACGAGGGACCCTCGTCTAGCTGCAACATAGTAACCGAAACCTGGCAGGGTACCAGCTTGTCATTCCTGCGGATTGGAAGCTCCATTTTGGTGTCCTCTTTCCAGCCATTTGTAAATAGCTGCCGGTACAATTGCATGGCGCTTTCCGGCAAGAAATTCTCAAAAGAGGAACCAACTACCTTCGAAAGCGGCTCGTTGACCATCGTCGCGAACATGGAATTGGAGTAGAGGATAACACCAACTTCATTGAGCGTGACAGCTCCTTCATTCATTTTCTCGATAAATACCCTATAAGTCTGATCGGCAGTTTTGAGGGTATACAGTTGTAGTCCCTGCTCACCGTCGTTCACCACGAGCGCGTCTACCTGTCCCGTCCGAATGGCGGTAATGGTATCCGTGGCTTCCTCGAGACGCATTGTAAGCTCTTGGTTTTCTCTGACCAGTTCCTCGTAACTCTTTTCTGTACCCATTTCAATTTTGTGGAATTCCAAGTCCCCGAAGGACCTTTTCAGTATCCGACATATCTCCTATCAGTCTTCTCTCCGGCACGGGGCTGATTTTGATCAGCAGTGGCAGGGCGATCAGTTGTTCCTTTTCTGCGCGCCATTTCTCCTGGTGCACGTCAACAATTTCCAGTGTGTATCTGTCTTTAATATATTTCTCGCAAATTTCTTTCAGATTGATGACGGCTCGAATTGAATTCATGGAGGCACCGGTAATAAACAGCCGGAGGACGTAATGTTCATCCTCTTCTTCGTGTTCGCCACCATAGTGTTGCAATGCCTCGCTCATTCGAATTTAGCGGCTGGGCGGATATTAAGTCCAACCAGCACTTTTTCTTCATTTGAAAGATCGCCTATAATCTTCCGGATTGGTTCCGGTACTTTTTTGACCAATGTCGGTATGGCAAGTATCTGGTCACCTTCTGCCAGTTGCGGGTGAACGAGCAAGTCTATCACCTCGATCACATATTTGCCTTTCAGATGTTCCTCGCAGTACCTTTTTAAATTAGTAAGCGCGGTCACTGACCGTGCGGTCTTTCCTGCAACATATAGCCGCAGCTCCCATAATTCTTCCTGTTCTATTTCTTCCATATTGTATTAGTTATGAAGGGTTCATTATTCATCACGCTTTTGAGTCATTTGACGGCGGTTATCTTCCATGATGTTCTTTTTAAGATCATCTTCGATATAACTCTTGTTAAGCTCGTCTTGCAGCGACTCGAATTCTTCTTTCAATGATGAAATCTTGGATTCCAGCACCAGTCGTTTTCGTTCTATTTCCCGATCCTTTCTAGTCACAGCGTGATCACGAAGGGCTACGCTTGTTTTTTCAAGAAGCAATTGGGTCTCCCGTGCTGAACCCGTCAATACGCCCTCCGGACCAAGGAATACTTCTACCAGTTTCAGTCCTTCGTCCGATATCACAAATTCGCGTACCTGGTTCGAATGCTTCATTCCACGGGATTTCATCACATATAGTCCGCGGTTTCGCTCACCGTTTAGTTCAATATCCCGCACAAGCAGCCACGCGTCGACCAGAGAAGATATACCTTCGTCGGTCTGTTCGGTTTTGTTGTCGTTATAGGCAAGAGCAGTGAACATCACCGTGATCTGCGCAGCCTGTAAGTAGTCGATTAGCCTGGTAAGCAAACTTTTAACTTCACTTGCAGTACCTACCGTGATCAGGTTGGTAATCGGGTCGAGCACGATGATGTCGGGCTTGAATTTGTCTACCATTTTGGTTATTGATAGCAAATGCATTTCCAAACCGTTCAAGGTAGGACGCGATGCGCTGAATTGCAGAAGTCCGGTGTCCAGGTGCTCTTGCAGATTCACATTGATCGAGTGCATATTCCGGACAATCTGTTGCGGCGACTCCTCAAAAGCGAAGTAGATGCAGCGCTTTCCATTTTTACAGGCTTCATTGATAAAACTGCCCGCAATACTCGTTTTTCCGGTTCCCGCGGTACCCGAAACAAGGATACTGCCGCCTTTGAAGAAGCCTTCGCCGCCCAGCATTTTATCCAGAGCCGGAATTCCGGATGAAACACGTAAAGAGGAAACTTGATGGTCGAGCCGAAGCGAAGTAACCGGCAATACGGAAATCCCTTCTTCATCGATCAGAAAAGGATATTCGTTGGTTCCATGCACGGAGCCCCGGTACTTAACAATGCGCAGGATCCGGGTGGATATCTTATTTTCTACCCGGTGGTCGAGCAGGATCACGCAGTCGGAAACATATTCTTCCAATCCCTGACGGGTAAGCGTTTCGGCCCCTCTTTCACCAGTGATAATAGCAGTAACTTTTTTCTCTTTCAGCCACTCAAACAACCTGCGCAGCTCAGCACGAAGTATCGCCTGGTTGGTAAGTCCTGAGAAAAGGCTCTCGATCGTATCGAGAACAACGCGTTTGGCACCCAGACTATCTATTGCGTAGCCCAGTCTGATAAAAAGTCCGTCGAGGTTATACTCGCCGGTTTCCTCTATTTCGCTGCGTACAATATGTACGTGGTCGAGCTTTATCAGCTTGTCTTCCTGAAGTTGATTGAGATCGTAGCCAAGCGAAGCGACATTGATAGCAAGTTCTTCGGATTTCTCCTCGAATGCTACGAACACGCCCGGTTCGTTGTATTTCTTAGCTCCGTGAACAAGGAATTCCATTGAAAATAAGGTCTTCCCTGATCCGGCTGCCCCGCATATCAGCGTAGGTCTGCCCATTGGTAATCCGCCCGCCGTAATTTCGTCCAGGCCACGAATGCCTGTTGGTGTTTTTTGAAGAACTTTCATTGCTGATTCTGAGTTCGAGGATTCTGTACTCATCTTAAAGTATTATGGAATGCGATCAAGACTTTTGCGTTCAAAAGCCCAGATAAAAATATCATGCCGCCAAAGCGCCGGGATACGGTTTACAGGGGAAGAGGTTATTGCAGAAAACGCTGTTTGAGCAGTCCTACCAGATCATTAAATTCATCGAACGTATTTGGCTTGGGCATAAAACTTTGAACGCCAGCCTTATACGCTTTCTCGTAAAGATCCTGGCTGGGGGAGGTTGATATCATCACAACCGGTATTTCAGCAACGTGGGGCATTGCTTTGATCTGTGTCATCGCTTCAAGACCATTCATCTTAGGCATATTCATATCCAGAATGATGAGCGAGACATTCAAATCAGGCTTTTTCAGGAAGTTTATCAGTTCTGCTCCATTTTCAGCTTCGATCACTTTTGCAGAAACCCCGCAGGATTTAAATGCTTGTTGTATAAAAAAGCGATCGTCACTGTCATCATCAGCCAGAAGCACAATATTGTCACTCATCGAGGCGGGGTAAAGTGTGATTTTACAAAAATCACAAAATCCGTACTATTATCAAAACGCGGCAGCGCAACAAAAAAGCACTTAACAATGAAGTTAAGTGCTTTCTGATGAGCCCCCAGTCGGGATCGAACCAACGACCTACTGATTACAAGTCAGTTGCTCTACCAGCTGAGCTATGGAGGCTTTTATTATTTATGATTGCGGTTTCTTATTCCGTTATCATGGTGCAAAAGTAGGCTCAGGGAATATACAAAGCAATATTTTGCACAACTTTTTTCGAATTTTTTTAAAGCTTTTAGATAGCTTCCTGAATAATAGTGAGTTGGTGTTTCAGCTCTTCCAGCTGGCCAAGCGCACTATTGATCTTTCTGTCGAACTCTGCTTTCAGTCTGTCTGATGTTTTAGACTTCGCAAAAAACTCGATGTTGTTCTGCCAAAGCGCGATGTCATTTTCAAGCTGCGTGATCTTGCGTCGGATGTCGCTTTCTTTTCTGTAAAGCGTGCGCGTGTTATCGCTGTCCCTCACCAGTTCCACTTCACTTTCCAGTACGGCCTGCTCTTTTTCTTTGTTTGACAGCTGCCCGATCGCGCCAACGTAGGTATTAATTGCCGCAATGTAGCGTTTCTGGACAGTTTGCATATCCTTCTTAGGTACAAAACCAATCGAGCTCCATTCAGATTTGAAAGCATTCAGCAAATTCAGTGACGACTCGTCCTTGCTTTTCGCTGCCGCTTCGATCCGCTCGATCAAATCCAGCTTCTTCGCCAGATTACCTTCAAACTCTTCTTCAACTTCTTTGTTCTTTTCCCGTTTCTTGTCAAAATATGCGTCACAAGCTTTTTTGAACCGGTCGTAAATAGTGTCTTTATATTTTTCAGGAACCTGACCAATACCTTTCCATTTCTTTTGCAGTTCAATGACCTTCTGTGTAGTAGCTGGATTATCTTCGCCTGCCGCCAGTAATTCTTCCACTTCCACGCACAACTGCGTTTTCAGATCAAGATTCTGCTCTCTTTTCGATTCCAGCTGACGGAAAAACTCACCCTTGTTATTGAAGAAAGTCTTTAACGCAGCCCAGAATTTCTTGCTCAGGTCTTTTCCTTCCTCACGCGGCATTATTCCTTTCAACGCCACCCATTGATCCTGGAATGCCATGATCTCTTTGGTCTTCGCATTCCATTCTTTTATGCTGCCAGAGTTGTAGGTAGTAAAAGGAACAATAGCTTCGTAGATTCCGAGCTTCTGTTCGTAGTTTTCCTGCATTGTTTTTTTCTGCTCCGCGAACTGGCCTCTTTGTGCATTGTATAGCACATCCATAGCCTCTTTAAAGCGTTGCCAAAGTTTTTCCTGTTCCTCTTTCGGAGCAGGGCCGAGGTGTTTATAATCTTCGAAAATGTGGTTAGCCTCGTTCAGGATCTCCTTGGTCATCGGCCGGTTTTCGAGCGATTTGGCCAGTTCTTCCACCTTTTCACAGAGCTCTGATTTCAACTCTGCATTACGGCGCCTGTCCAGTTCCTTTAATTCGAAATAGATATTCCTGTTGCTGAAATAGCGGTCGATCAATGCATTATAAGTCGCCCAAAGCGTACCATTATGCGGCGAAGCAATGTTACCCGCTGATTTCCATTCTTCCTGGATCTTTTTAAATTCTTCCCAGCTGGACTTCAATCCCGTCGCATCAGTTTCGCGGCCGCCTTCCTCTTCCAGTAGTGACCGCAGGCGCTGGATTAAGGAAGTTTTTACATTGAAATTCTTCTCTTTTTCTTTTTCCTGAGATTGATAATAAGAGTTTTTCAAACCCTTGATCTCGCGGCTCAGCGAATCTATTTTCTGAGTATCGGCATCATATTTATATTCAAAACCCTCTTCACCGCCATTGTCGGCAATATATGCCTGCAATGCAGTTTCTCTTTCCCTCAATTTGATCTGATCAAGTACCGGACGTATTTCCCTGGAAACAGTTTCTGCCTTTTTAAGCAAGGCAGGTTTTGCACCCTCCTCACGAATCGCAGCCAGCTCATTTTCTAATATTCCAATCAGCTGTTCTTTCGACAATTGGGTGTAATCAACGTCTGGCGCCACCTCCTCATGCTCTTCCGTTAACTCATTGTTAAGATCAATTTCAAGGGTGTCAATCGACTTTTGTGTCAGGTCTTCCTGCTCCTCGCTTTTGACCCCTTCTTGTTGTTCTTGTGCCATCGTGATTCTAGTTTCGTACGTACGTCTTCTCGGATTACAAATCTAACAATCTTTCCCTTGAAATGGCTACTTTTGACGTCCTAACATTGATATATTAGCACCAAATGGATCATAAAATTGCCGGAATTCGCTACGATTATAGTTTGAAAGGTCTCAATGAAGTAGATCTGGATACAAATCCGCTGAAACAGTTCAAGTTATGGTTTGATGAGGCTGTTCTGGCGGGTGTTTCCGAAGCGAATGCGATGCTGCTCAGCACGGTTTCGAACGGTCGCCCGTCGGCCCGGATCGTGCTGCTGAAAGACCTCAACGAGACCGGGTTTTCCTTTTTTACAAATTACGAGAGTAAAAAGGGCAGGGACATGGAGGAGAACAATCAGGTGGCGCTTACCTTCTTTTGGAAAGAGCTTGAAAGGCAGGTGCGGATTGAAGGAATTGTTGTTAAAACCAGCCCGGAAGAATCGTCTGAGTACTTTGCTGTGCGACCTCGCGGAAGCCAGATTGGCGCGTGGGTTTCGGAACAGAGTGAAGTGATTCCGGACCGAACTTTCTTAGAGGAAAAAAAGAGAGAATTTGAGGATAAATTTGAAGGCCACGAAGTACCGCGCCCGCCGCATTGGGGAGGTTACCGCGTAATCCCAGAACGAATAGAGTTCTGGCAGGGGAGACCCAGCCGATTGCACGACCGGCTAGTTTTTGAGAAAATCGGGGAGAATAGCTGGAAAGTAGATCGGTTATCACCATAAAAATGCCCCCAAGAAGTGTCTAACTTTTTGGGGGCGTTGTTTTAAAACCAGTCTTCTTATTACTATCTCTCGCTCATCGCGACAAAATCTCTTTTGGGAGCGCCTACGTAAATCTGACGCGGGCGGCCGATTGGTTCTTTATTAGCCCGCATTTCTTTCCATTGCGCAATCCAGCCCGGAAGCCGGCCGATAGCAAACATAACCGTAAACATATTGGTAGGAATTCCCAATGCGCGGTAAATGATTCCTGAGTAAAAATCTACATTCGGGTACAACTTTCTTTGTACGAAATAATCGTCCTCCAAAGCCGCTTTTTCCAATTTCTGGGCAATTTCCAATACAGGATCATTGATACCCAGCTTGTTCAGTACGTCGTCGGCAGCTTTTTTGATGATGCGGGCACGCGGGTCAAAGTTCTTGTAAACCCGGTGACCAAAACCGAACAAACGGAAACCGCTCGTTTTGTCTTTTGCCATATCAATATACTTCTGAGTATCGCCGCCGTCATTTTTGATCGCTTCCAGCATTTCGATCACTTCCTGGTTTGCACCGCCGTGAAGCGGGCCCCACAAAGCGCTGATACCAGCCGAGATCGACGAATAAATATTAGCGTGGGATGAACCAACAAGCCTTACCGTAGAAGTAGAACAGTTTTGTTCGTGGTCAGCGTGAAGGATCAGCAGCTTATTCAATGCAGCCGAAACCACCGGATCCACATTATATTTCGCTACCGGGAGCGAAAACATCATATTCAGGAAATTGGAACAATAATCCAGGTCATTCTGCGGATAGTTGACCGGGTGTCCCTGCGATTTTTTGTAAGACCAGGTCGCAATAGTCGGCAGTTTTGAAAGCAACCGAATGATATGCAGCTGGGTTACTTCTTCGCTATATTGGTCACTGTCAGGATAGAAAGAGCTCATGGCACTTACCAGCGAAGACAAAACGCCCATCGGGTGCGCATTCACCGGAAATCCTTCGAAAATCTTGCGCATATCCTCGTTCACCAGCGTATGCGTTCTGATTTCGTGCTCGAAGTCAGCAAATTGCTTTTCAGTAGGCAGCTCTCCATAAATCAACAGGTAAGCTACTTCCAGGAACGACGCCTTCTCGGCCAAATCCTCTATCGAATATCCTCTGTAATTCAGTATACCTTCTTCACCATCCAAAAATGTGATAGCGCTTTTTGTAGCACCGGTATTTTTATAGCCGGCGTCAATAGTAATATACCCTGTCTGGTCCCGCAGCTTCGCAATATCAATCGCTTTTTCCTGCTCACTTCCTTCAATTACCGGGAACTCAAACTTTTGACCATCAAGGGTTAATTCAGCTATTTGGGACATATAATTAAGAATAAAATTAAAAAGGTTAATGACGGGACAGGTCCGGATCAGGCCAACGCATTCCAAAGATTTTGCCCGACGCTGATTTACTTATCCAACAAATTAATTTTGTGTTAAATAGCCCGGGAATCGGCGATTTCCGCGTCCAAGACAAGCCGCAATATCCTAAAAAACCGCGTATTTTCTATTATTATCCATGTTTAATTTGTGAAAAATCAAGTCCCAAACAATAATATTTTATAATTGAGCGGAATAGTACCAATATTATATTGAGCCGACTAATCTGCATTCAAATAGGTCCATCGGGCGGTTCCACACCACTATTTTCCGAACTTCCAACAGCACTGATTCCCTTGCTGTTTACCTCCGCGACGAGGATCCTTTTGAACAAATACCTGCTAAAAATGCCGATCAGGATCACCGGCATCAAATGCGCGCCGTAGATAAATGCCTTACCGGTAAGTCGGTACGAGAAGGAGGAAAAAGTGACATACACATACATGAACCAGGCCAGGGCGACAGCATCCAAAAACAGGAAAGTGATCAGCGCTGGTTTCTTCTTCATAAAACGGTAAGCCAGCTCGCTAAGTGCCAATGCAATTCCGACCGTCAATGCTACTGTAAATAACGCCCTCGGAAAATTGCGGATATAGGTGTGTTTGTAAACAAAAATGCCAATCCTGCCGATCAGATTGGGGTGCGCCAGTAAGTACGCGTCGGTAATGGTCAATACCAACAATAGCAGGAGGCTGCTTATTTTTCTGTTCATTGCTTTTTATGACGCCATTTTTAGGTGTTAACTCTTACTTCTCTGTGCTTCAAAACCAAGATATTGCTGCGCGATATATTCAATTTTCTGTCGCTCGTTCCAGTCATCGTTTAGCCAGTGAATTGCCAGCCCGTCCTTTTCCATTTTCCTGAAAAACGTCATTTGCCGCTTGGCGAAGCGATGGATTTCTGTTTCGAGCTTACTTTTCATAGTCGCAAAGTCCAGCTCGCCGGTCAGGTACAGGGTAATGTATTTGTATTCCAAACCATAATAAATCAGTTGATCTGGCGTCAATTTTTTCAAAAGCTGCTCTACTTCTTCAACCAAACCGTTTTCAAGTCGCTGGTTTAGTCTGGTACTGATACGCTCGCGGCGGATTTCGACGGCCGGGTTCAGTCCGAAAATGATACTTTGCTGCGCGAGATCTGGCTTTGCGAACTGGTTACCAGCCGCCGGGTCGGCAGACAGATATTCAGAAATCTCGATCGCACGGATCAGGCGCTTCCTGGTTGAAGTATCTGCAAGTTCCTGGTAATCTGTGCTATATGTTTTGAAACGTGCAAGTAGCTGTTCATTCGAAAGCTCCTGTAATTTTGCCCGCAAACTTTCATTAACCGGAATAGCCGAATACGCGTGGCCTTTCAGTAATGCATAAATATAAAACCCGGAGCCGCCGCAAAGAATCGGTACCCGGTTTCTGGAAGCAATACCTTCGTATACCTTCTCAAAATCGTGCTGGTAGTCGTTCACATTATATTGAGTGCCCGCATCTGCAATATCGATCAGGTGATAGGGGACAGGTTTCCCGGCAAGCTGATATTCGCCAAGATCCTTGCCGGTACCGATATCCATTTCCCGGTATACCTGCCGCGAATCGGCGCTTATTATTTCTCCGTCGAGCTCTGCCGCAACCTGCACTGCCAAATGTGTTTTTCCGGAGGCAGTAGGGCCGAGAATAACCTGCAGTGGCTTTGTTATTTGCATATTCCCGACATTTAAATCTAGTTGAGGATCTGTTTTACAAACTTAATGCTGCCCATATTCCGGATCTCCATATCGTTTTCGCGCACTTCACTAGCTGTTCCGGTCTCAGTTTTCCGCTGCATTGTTTTTGTGTCAATATAAAAAGCTTCGGGCTGCGTCTGAGCGATTTTTTTAAATCCCAGTTTGTTATAACTGGCTCCCGCAGACCATTCTACATCGGCATAAGTCATAATATCTCCCGGCTCTTTTTCCCTGATAAAAGCCTGCAAAAGTTTGTCCAGCCCGCCGACTACATTGCAATCGCGCAAACTGGCAAACCGGATCAATTCGTGCGAGCGGAGTGGATTCGTTTCTTTATTGAAAATACGTGGATAGCTGAAAGTCGCAACAGCTACCAGCATTTCAGTAGAGCCTATTTCCGGTGTAAGCATTTCATTCAGAACGCGATAGTAGCTGGCCGGGAGGTAGAGCCCGTATTTGTATTTAGCAGATACCGGACCATTTAAATGGTTTTCTGCCAAAAAACGGTCGGTCGTTTCTTTGTCGATGCGGCGAACTTTGGTGAGGCGCGCGGGTATTTTATGTGCTAGTCCAAGAATTGCCGAAAGCCGCGACCGGACAATCTCCTTTTTATTCAACCAAAAATCCTCCCATAAAACAACAGTCGTCAAACCGCTATCACGAACATGCTGAACATGTTGAATACACGCAGGCCACTTATCCACTGCATTTTCATTAGCCCAAACATCCAGATCGATCAGTACCAGCGCAAGTCTGTTTTGGTTATTTTTAAAAATATGAAATACCGTAAAAATGCCGGCAATCTTTTGCGCTTCCCTGCATTCAAAACCCATTGATAAGAACCAATCTGATATCTGATCTTTAAATGGGATTGAAGCTTTCAAGAGGCGTTATTTTCGGGAAAGTTAGAGCCGAATATGGACAGAACAAAAAAAACGCGCCTTTCGACGCGTTTTTAACCAGATTCAAGAAGTGGATTACTTACCTCCCAAACCGAAAATTACACCCACATTCACGCCGCCAAAATTCGAAGTCGATTCGAAATCGACATTGTTCGGCCCGCCAGTGGTTGAGTTATGGTTTTTATTTCCAAATACAAAGTGGTAAATACCTTCCACCTGGATACCCAAATTACCGAATGCAAACAGTAAACCTGCACGCGGCGCTGCACCGAAATTGCTGTGGCGCGAGGATTCTACGATCGTATTTCCGTTAAACTCTGCATTGTATTTCGAGAAGTACACACCCGCGTCACCGCCTACATACGGACGGATAAGTCCTTCTGCGAAAAAATAGTCAAGGGTACCAGTTACCGGCATCAATGTTCCGGTGGAGCTCAGCGTCTGTCCGGCGATGGTGTAATCGCTTCCGTCTGCGTAAATTTTACCTGCCACACCGACTGCGAACCTCGGCGAAGTGAACACGCGCAGGTTAACCCCACCGCCTGCTACCGTTTTGGAATCTTCCACATTTGATTTTGCAATTCCACCCTGAAGTCCGATGGAAAACTGTGCGTAGCTGGCCGAGCTAAGTGCGGACACGAAGGCAACGATGGCCAGTGTGCGGAATAAGGTCTTTTTCATGTCTGATGATTTGGTTGATTGATGGATTATATACCCTCCAATATCAGTCCATCATGAAAAAGTTGAATTGTAAAGAAAAATTAGGGTCTAATACACAAGGTGTTAGGATACCATTTGCGCGTTATTATGCTATTTGTTGACGACAGTTGCTGTGCAAATTATTCCTCATTGTGGTGGGCGGCCTCCCAGCCGATCAAAGCTTTTTTGCGCAGACTACCCCAGCGATATTCTCCCAAAATACCTTCCTTTCGGATCACGCGGTGGCAGGGAATCAGGTAGGCAACAGGGTTGTCACCGACAGCGGTACCTACTGCCCGAACTGCCCCTGGGTGGCCAATGCTATTCGCAATTTGCTGGTAGGTTGTCACGGCGCCGTTGGGAATATTTAATAATGCTTCCCAGACCTTTAATTGAAAATTGGTACCCTGCACAAGCAGCGGCAGTTTTTCCAGTGATTTTTTATCAGCACTGAATATCCTGCGAATGTAAGGCGCTGTAACCTCCTGATCGGCAGTAATTTCGGCGTAATGCCATTTTTTAGCCAGGCGGATCAGCTGGTCTTCTTTCGAATCTGCGTCAACAAATGCCATCGCGCATATACCGCGCTCAGTGACAGCCAGGAAACAATTTCCAAACGGTGTTTCGTGGTAACCGTAGCGGATCGCCAGCCCCTTTCCCGAGCTCCTGAATTCCTGCGGGGTAACTGCCTCAATGGAAGTAAAATGATCGTAAACGCGGCTCTGGCTGGATAAGCCGGCGAGCTCGGCGAGTTCTGTCAGGTTTGCTGATTCCCGGATCTTTTCTTTCAGATAACCGGCTGTAATATATTGAAGGAATTTTTTGGGACTCACGCCGGCCCATTCCGAGAACACGCGCTGGAAGTGGAACTGACTAATGTTAACCTCCTCTGCCACATCAAAAAGCGACGGTTGTTCTTTTGCATTGGCGACGATAAATTCAATCGCCTTTGCAATTTTTTCGTAATTATAAGTTTGCTGGTCCATTGGATGAATGTTTTGTTATACAAATCTGGTATGTATTTTTATCGTCTTCAACCTGAAACTTGCTCAATAGTCCATGAAACAAAACGATCGCAAAACATCCTCAATTAGAAAATTGGCAGCCACATTAGCAGTTGCATTTCTTTGTTCAACCGGCGCATTTGCCCAGAATTTTAAAGCGGACCTGAAAAAGCTGGACGGGCAGATTGAAGCGGATTATAAAAACAAGAAACTGTCTGAAAATGAATACCGCAAGCTTAAAAACGAACAGGAGATCATTAAACTCGCCATTGAAAAAGCGATGGCCGACGATAATATGACACCTGACGAGAAGAATAAGATCCATTCAAAAATAATCAGATCTAAGAAAAGACTCGGTAAGTACAAGACCAACCGGGAGATATATTAAAAAGAAGAGCTCCTTTCGGGAGCTCTTTTCTTAGTATTCCTTCTTACTATCTTTTTTCGCCTTTTTATCCGCGCGTTTCTCCTTCAAAGATTTTTCGGCCTCCTTTTTGGTGCTGCCTTTGTCAAGATTCTTACCTTTTGCCATGACTGTCGATTTTGAGTTAGAGTTTTACAAATAACAGAATTAGTATAAAATTTTGTATCAGCAAAAACGAAAATTATTGCTTTTGCGTAATCCAGTCCATGATCAGGTTGGCCCGTGCGCCTGTCTCGCCGGTGCTCGGACATTTTTCTTCGCCCCGTAAGTCCTGAACGATCAGGTCAATAAGTGGCTGCTGCACGTGCTTGGGGTAGGGGATATTCAGCGTTTGCGTTCCTTTTTCAGTTTCGATCACAATATCAAATTTCTCAAAAAAAGAAAAGCTGATCCTGCCTTTTGACCCCACGATCTGTGCGTGATCTGCTCTTTGCTCCTTATTAACGGTGTAACACCAGCTGCCTTTTCCCAAAACGCCCGATTCAAATTCATAGGTAGCGACCACAATATCGTCGGCGCTATAAAGTCCGGCCTGGTTGCGCGCGATACCGGAAGCTGATTTTACCGGCCCGAAAACATATTCCAGTAAATCAAACTGATGCGACGCAAGGTCATGAAAGTGACCGCCGCCGGAAACTTCGGGATCTACCCGCCAGCGGGGTTTTGGCTTGCTGCCAATTTCCTCTTCATAAGGCTGCCATTGCAGGTAAATATCCACAAAACGAATATCGCCGATCACTTTGCTATCGATCAATTCTTTTACTTTGAGAAAATAATCGAGCGCGCGACGGTAATAGGCTACGAATACGGGGATGCCTGTACGTTTGCTTTCTTGGTTGATCCGCTCGCATTCGGCGAAGGTGCGGCCCATCGGCTTTTCAATATATACTGGTTTGCCCGCCTGCATTGCTTTGATAGCGAGTTCCTCGTGAGCGTCGGGTGGAGTGGCAATGTAAATCGCATTCACTTCCGGATCATTGATCAGCTCGTCGGCATCGTCGTACCATTTCGGTACATTGTGCCTGGTTGCGTAATCCTCGGCCAGTTCGGCATTCCGGCGCATTACCGCGACCAGCTTTGAATTTTTTACCTTATTGAACGCGGGTCCGCTTTTCACTTCGGTCACATTGCCGCAGCCAATGATCCCCCATTTGATTTGATCCATCAGAAGAAAAAAAGATTTGAACTAAACTATTGGCTTAATAATTATTTAGGAGGTTAAATCTACTTTAAAACTTATATGAAAACCGAGCTTGAAATGCAAAATCAGCCCAATAATCCACTTCATGGAAAAACACTTGAATCAATTTTAAACGAGCTGGTGGAATATTACGGGTGGGAACAACTGGGTTATCATATTAATATCAATAGCTTTAACCACGAACCGAGCGTTAAGTCGAGCCTGAAATTTTTACGTAAAACACCCTGGGCAAGGAAAAAAGTGGAAGATCTTTATATCGAAATGCTGGAACGAAAATGATGGGATTTCAACCTGCACGCTATTCATTAATCCACATTATATAGTGTATTGATTATGCCATTTCTAGATTATTATCAAATCCTCGGCGTCGACAAAAGTGCCGACGAGAAAGCGATTAAAAACGCTTACCGGAAGCTTGCACGCAAATTTCACCCCGACCTTAATCCCGACGATAAGGAAGCTGAAAGGAAGTTTAAGGAGCTGAACGAAGCGAATGAAGTATTAAGTGATCCCGAAAAACGCAAGAAATACGACCAGTATGGAAAAGACTGGCAACATAGTGACGAGTTTGAAAAAGCGCGTCGCGCACGTAGTAATGCGGGTAATCAGCAAGAGTGGTACTCGGGTGGCGGTGATCAGTTTTCGGATTTTTTCGAATCCATGTTCGGGTCGGGCAGCGGCTTCGGCGGCGGGCGGCAGGCTCGTTTTCGAGGTCAGGATTATCAGGCCGAAGTAAATCTCAATTTGCAGCAGGCCTACGAAACGCACAAGCAGACATTGTCTGTAAATGGCCGAAACATTCGCATTACAGTCCCGGCCGGCATTGAAAACGGACAGACCATTAAAATTCCGGGGCATGGCGGCAAGGGCAGCAACGGCGGTCCCGACGGAGATCTTTACATTACTTTTCAGATCAGAAACGATGAAAAGATCAGGCGGACCGGAAACGATCTGCATATTAAAGCTGAGCTGGACCTTTATACTGCGGTGCTCGGAGGCGAGTTGATCCTGGATACTTTTAGCGGAAAAGTGAAGCTGCCGGTGAAACCCGAAACGCAAAACGGAAGCGTGGTCCGGTTGAAAGGGAAAGGTTTTCCGGTGTATAAAAAGGAAGGGGAGTTTGGAGATCTGTACGTGACATTTGACGTAAAAATTCCTAAGAACCTGACCGAGCGTCAAAAAGAATTGTTTCTCGAATTGTCAAAATCCTAAATCCATTTTGTTATGGAAAATGATCAATTGATAGCTGTTGATACATTCTGCACTTACTATGAGGTGGAATATTCGTTTGTTGAATCACTTCAAAACAGCGATCTGATCGAGCTGGTGGAGGTGAACGAGAATAGATTTTTACAAATTCCGCAACTTCGGAAAATCGAACGCCTGATCCGCCTACACCGCGATCTGGACATTAATATTGCGGGTATTGAGGCCGTCGACAATTTGCTGAACCGGGTTGATAATCTGAGCCGCGAGATATTGTCACTCAAAAACCGGCTGAGGTTTTACGAGCGGGACCTGTGAGTTAATCGGCGGTTTTAACCTACTTTTGATGCTTTCTGCATATTTGAGGCAGCTGTTTTCTGCCATTGTTATTCTCTTGTTATGAAATTCGAAGACTATCATATTTCGTCCGAAATCAAGCGAAACCTGGAAACTGCCGGTTTTAAGCGACCTACGGACATTCAATTTAAAGCCATTCCTGCGATCCTGAAAGGGGAGGATGTGCTCGCTATTGCGCAGACGGGAACTGGCAAAACGGCCGCTTTCGCGATTCCGGTGATCGATTTGCTGGCCCGCGACAAGACTTCGGGTCGTACCGACGGTATCAAATGTGTGGTAATGGTTCCTACGAGGGAACTCGCTATTCAGATCACGGAAGTCTTTACGAAGCTTGCAAAGCACACGAAAGTTAAAGTTTTTAGTGTTTTTGGCGGGGTAGAGCAGGAGCCTCAGATCGCGCAGCTGGAAAAAGGCATTGATATCATGGTTTCAACACCCGGGCGGATGTTTGACCTGGCGAGCCAAGGACATATTAAGTTGGATAAAGTGGATATCTTGATCCTGGACGAAGCCGATCACATGTTGGATCTGGGCTTTATCAAAGATATTCAGGATCTGATCAAGCTGCTGCCCAAGAAAAGGCAAACGCTTTTTTTCTCGGCTACTATTAATGAAACGATTAAAAAACTGGCGTACTCGCTGGTCCGGAACGCGATCCGTATTCAGATTTCTCCCAACAATCCTGTCGCCCGCAATATCAACCACTCGGTAGCTTTTGTGGATATGGATGATAAACGTTTCTTTCTCGAAAGGACGATCAAGTCAAATCCTGATAGCAAGATCCTTGTTTTTGTACGAACAAAAGTGCGCGCCGAGCGCGTATTTGCAGCTCTGGACAGAATGGAAATTAAAAGTCTGACCATTCACGGAGATAAGGATCAGGCGGAGCGGGTGAAAGCATTGAACCAGTTTAAAACGGGAGAAACAAAGGTATTGATCGCTACGGACGTAAGTGCGCGCGGGATCGATATCCCGAATGTGGATTATGTGGTAAACTATGATATGCCAGAGCAGCCCGAAAATTACGTGCACAGGGTAGGGCGGACGGGCCGCGGGACGCAAAAGGGACTTGCAGTTTCATTTTGCAGCCCGGAAGAAAAACCTGTTTTGGAACAGATACAGGAATATCTCGACAAACCGATCGACGTACTAAAAATCAGTCACACTGATTACTCCGCGACTTTGGAATATACGACCGACCAGAATGACGATCTGAATGCTCTGATGAAAGAAGTAGAAGAATATCAGAGTTCAAGGAAAGGGAAGAAGAAATAGAAATTGGAAGATACAAAAAAGAGCCGCTGCATCGTGGACTGAACCCCAAAAGTTGGACGGTTTAAAATTTAGCGATTAGTGTGATGAGCCCGGTATTGTGCCGGGCTCATTCCATTTAAGTTCAGCCTGATCCTTTCATTGTTGTAGTATTCAATATATT
>NZ_CAJRAU010000012.1 GCF_907165045.1 Dyadobacter linearis | reverse complement strand
TACCTGGCAAAGCCACCGATGCAAAGTAATACCACGGAGAATATCCAATTCTAAAATTTGAGTCAGCCTGGTTTTCATATCTTCGGTTAAAAGCAAACTGAACCTGCGGTATGTTTCCTGGTGCAGCTGTTCATCCAGACTCCCTACAATTCGTTCCAATGTTCCAATTGATGGTCTCAAAATTCTTTCCTGTCCAAGCTTTAAACAAACTTGCCCGAGCAATATGGCTTCATTATCATGCTCCATACCTTTGTTTAAAAGCCATGGCGCTAGCCAGAGTTCATCCATGGGTTGCCATCTACGGAACTTCAAATATCTTAGTACCAGATTCAAGTGTTCTGTTCTGGTTGCATCCCTATTCCCGTATAGTGCTAATCGTTCAATATTGATATTTAGATGATCACATACCATTGCAGCTACATTTGCCGGAATCTGTACTTGCCATTTGTCGGGAAGAAAACCCATGAAGCGCACAATACCTGTTTGAAGGGCGATCGCTAGCCGGTTATGTTCCCCTCTGAATGATTTAAGAAAAATTTTATCATGATGCGATATTTGAAAAAATTGCATCAAGTCATATTCAGATATTTCCATGGGTACCCGCTCGTAGCGTTCACGCTGCGCCTGGTTTAAAAATAGTGATGCCATATGAAAAACAGTTATCAAAAAGGGTATCAAAATCTACCACGCTTGAAATAGGTTTAAAGCTTGTTTTTTGATATCAAAAACTATCTTTGTAAAGGAACTCCTTTTTGATAGGCAATTAAATGAAAAACCAGGTAATTCAAACCAAACGGGTAGCACTATATGCAAGGGTATCCACCCAGGATAAAGGACAGGATCCAGAAACTCAGTTAACCCAGTTAAGAGAATACGCATCCAGGCGTAACTTTGATGTCATTGGGGAATTTATAGACTATGCATCCGGAACAACCCAGGACAGGATCCAGTATAAATTAATGATGGCCGCGGCCAAAAAGAGAAAACTGGATGTGGTTTTGGTTTGGCGGTATGATCGGTTTGCACGTTCAACCCAGGCACTGGTTAATGCAATGAAAGAATTTCAAAGCATGGGTATCGACTTTATATCCTATCAGGAAAATATTGACACCACCACACCAACCGGTGAGCTGATATTTCATGTGATGGCTTCCCTGGCTCAATTTGAAAGTTCGCTGATCAGTCAAAGGGTAAAAGCCGGTATGGCCAGGGCAAAAGCACAAGGAAAACGTATTTCGCGGCCGACTATATCAATAGATCGGCAAAATGAAATTTTTGAATTACAAAAGTCAGGGTTATCAATGAACAAGATTTCTAAACAGCTAGGGATAGCCTATGGAACTGTTTACAACTACCTATCAAAATCAAAAGATACAGTTTGATTGCGTTACTTTAAGCTCAATGTTGGCCTGGGTTTTTCTAAATCTCCTCATAAAAAGTTAACAGATTACGATGGAGGTCAAGTGCTGGAAATTCCCGGTCGCCCCATGGTTGCTCTTCCACAACAGTTTCGGCGTCATATATAACGCCTTGCTTTTTATATTCTTCGTACAACTCATCAATACCTTTGACTTCAATCCGGCAACTGGCAGTGCCTGCCAGAAAGCTCTCGGCCCCACTGCAAATTGGATCTGCAACCAAGGCTAAGCCCTTGTTCTTCCAGCTCTCATCCGAAGATGCCCATAAATGGATCTCAATTTCATCGCGGACTACCTTGGCAAAGCCGTCGTCATAATATGGTGCCGTGAAACCCAATTTTTCAGAATAAAACTTTACGGACTCTTCAATATTTTGAACAGGAAGGGCCGGAATTGTTTTCATCATTTTCATGGCATTGATATTATATTGTTAGGCACAGCATGACTTGTTCATTTGTATCGGTGGGCACTTCACCGTTCCATAGGTGCAAAATACACAGCAATCACCCGCAGCTGGCCTTAGCAATGTCTTGCAATTTGTGCACTCGTAAAAGTACATACATGCATTAACCGGCATCGTTTCAGCGTATTTGGTATTGCAGTGCGGGCAGGAAATTACAGATTCTAATATTACATTCATAACTGCCTAGTTTGTTTCAACGACTTTATATCCGGTAGCATCGACTGCTTTTTTAATTGCTGCCAGTGATGTTTTTGTACTGTCGTACTTAACGGTTGCATTGCCTTTTTTGTACGACACCTGAACCTGCTGTATGCCTTTTAATTTATTGACTTCCTGTGTGACATGATGTTCACACCCTTCACAGGTCATCCCTTTAATTTTTATAATGACTGTTTGCCCTTTCTTGGAAATGGGTTGTTTTACTTCCTGTTTCTGATGATAGACTAGTCCAGAATAACTCGGGAAAGTAATGAGTAATACTGCTGCAAGGGTTACCATGCTTAAAAACTTTTTGGTTTGCATAAATGGTTTGTTTACAGGTTCGCAATTACATGAGGCTTCGGAAACTGGTTTTAACTGCTGATACCAGGCAAAACCCAAAATCAATACAGTACCAACAATAAAATAAGGACGTGCAGGCACAATCCAATCAAAAGTTGTTGCCAGGCTGCTTGTCCCGGCCACCATGGCCAGTAACGGTGTGATACAACAAACAGAACTTGCCAATGCAGTAAGAATACCGGCATTAGCGGTAACTTTGGGTGCTTTCATACTGCTATACTTTCTTGATTGGGAATATGAATAAATAATTGGTTGATGACATCTGCCTGATCAGGTATGATCGAATAAAAAATGGTTTGTCCGGATTTTCGGGTACGTACTAAGCTGGCATCCTTTAATTTACGAAGATGTTGAGAAACAGCCGGAACCGTCATATGCAAAATATCGCTTAAATCGCAAGGACAAAGCTCATTCTGCTGCTGGAGAAGATAAAGTATTTTTAGGCGGGCATCATTTCCAGCAAGTGCATAAACCTGAGATAATCGGGTAAAAGCGTCTTCATTTTCAAATAATATTTCCTTACATACCTGGATCTGCACCTGATCAGCGAACAAACGGATACAGCTACTGGCTTGATCTAACTCTTTTTCCATATTTGCCTATGATTTTAGACAAATATAATCATATTTAAGTATTTGCTTAAATATGATTTTTCTGAAATATTAAAGATCCCAAAAATCGGCTCACACTCGTAGATAATAACGGATTGACTGTAAAGCTTCCAGATGTTAAATGGTAGCGCTATAAACTAGTAACTTAGTTTCTTAGCGTATGTTTTCGCCCATTTGTAACGAAAACCTCAATATTACCGCCAGTGAAACAGGCGGCAATACCGGCAGCTGCGGACAGCTGACCGATTACCTGGAAAAGGAAAATCAGAAGCTGGGCAAAAAAGAGTTGTGGTTTGACCAGGGGCGTGATGATATCGGGCCTGACCAGGTTAAAACTGGAATAGATCAGAACGTGGCCAAGCTTAAAAAGGCAGAAGCTAAATTTTACCTAATTAATATTAGCCCTTCCGGAAAGGAGCTCGACCATATTGGCAATGATCCGCAAAAGCTGAAAGCCTTTGCACGTGAAGTGATGAAAGAGTATGCAGAAAATTTCAATAAAGGACTATCTGAGCAGGATATCAAGTACTACGGCAAGATCGAATACAACCGGTATTACACCCATGAAGATCCGGAAGTAAAACAAGGCATCCGGAAACGTGGCCAGGCGAAGGAAGGCCAGCAAATGCACGCGCAGCTGATCGTGAGCCGCAAGACGGCAGACAACGGCCGGCTGATTAGCCCCATGACCAACCACCGGGGGAGCAACGCCGGCCACAGCCAGAAATTTGGGCAGTTTGATCGGCTGGATTTTACGGAGCGCTGCGAGAAAGCTTTTGACCGAACGTTTGGCTATGAGCGTGAGCTAACAGAAACCTTCCAATACCGAAAGGTGATGCTAAATGGGACAGCCATGCAGCGCGCCGATATGATTGTGGCCGACCGGAACCACCAGGCGAAGCAAGCCAAAGAGCAGACCCAGGCTTTTGAGCAGAACAAAGGGGAAAAGAAGGACCTGGCACAACAGCCGGAAATTAAGCCCCGACAAGAGCAGAAAAAGCGAGGTTTTGGGTTTGGGATGTAAAAAGAAATTATTTCGGAATGCTGATGAATTAAACCTACAAAAAAGCTTCAATAAAGCAGTAAAGACCTTTTTCGTATTTGGCTATTGCATCTGCACATAGTAATATTTCAACGTGTCAGCAGATCCTTCAAGCTCAGGAAGATAAGCAGATGCTTCGAGGGTTGTTGCTTTACCCAGCTCTCTGTATATTTTGTAAAACCGCTTAATTCCACCTCTATAATTAACTAATACCGTCATTTTTTTTGCATCTGAATCGGTTCCGGGAATTCGGCTCCATACATAAGTAGTATCAAGTATATTATCTCTAAAAATCCGGTCATAGTCGTTTTCTTGGTTATTGCCACACTCCAAGGTCTCTGAGTAGCCGATTTGCTCTCCAACCTTTGTTTGTGTGGAGCTGACAACTTTTTCCAGTTTCCACTTACCAACTAGGTGACTAGAAATCGGACCAGCGGCATCAAATCCCTTTTGTCTTTCACAACCTAAGAAGATTGTCATTACGAGGAAAAGTAGCCAGATGATGTTTTTCATATATTTTTTATTAAGGTCTTATTCCAGTTATCATGTGCAAATTAGCATCATAAGTTCGCCCATTAGGGGCATGAACCAAAAGCAAACCAATCATTAAAAGCAATATAGATATTGGTTTGTAGATTACCCAAACTGAGAGAGAATTGACCTGGCGATTACTTTTCTATAAACCCATACTCACCAAAAGCCTGATAGCTTGAAAGTTGGTACGGAGATAAAGAACATTCCCTATCTGTTGGGTTCAGCTTAAATTGGAATTGATTGCCATTGTGAATTGCCATTGTATCTACGTCTTTTAAATCCACAAAAACACGTACTAAACTTGTATAATAAACCCCATTTACTGTATCAGCGCCAAGAGGGAAAATCATGTTAGTATTAGGCAACACAGTTTCCGGCATGTTTATGTCCATAAGCCAGACCTGTTGCGTATTATTTGCACATTGGTCACTGCCAACAATTTTTCCGCGAGCATCTATATGCCTTAATCGTGTATCGCAAGCGTCACATCCAACAATTGCCAAAGTCAAAAGGGCAAAGGGGAATATTCGGGGTATTAAATTTTTAAAAATGAGTTGTATTTCCATAGCCTTTGTCAAATAAGAATTCGAGTTAAACTCATTGATAACTATGACACTAAAAAACCTGTTATTGTTGTAGGGATCAAGAGCTATATTTAAAAAATGCAATCCCTTACTTTTCCCTTTTGTTCTCAAAGCCAGCACAAAACCCAGAACCGGCCTGGTGAGTTTGTATAACAGATTTTATGTTAAACAACAAAACACAGAACAAGGGGGTCAGTGGCTTTTTGGCGAAGTTCTTGGGATAGTACAAGGAGATGGGACTTTTCCCATTTGTTCTTGTATGTGACATAGCAAGGAATCAAGCTTCTCTCTGGGCTAAGCTAATATGTGCTATTGTGCTTTCCATTTCTTAATCAAGGTATACCAACTGAAAGTATCGGACAGCCTGGGAGAGTCCAAAGCTAACATTTCCCCTTTTGGGCCCAGGACAATCGTACGAGGTATACCACCCAGATTAATTAATTTGCCAAGTGGCGAATTATGGGAATCTGGCAACAAGAACTCGTTGGAGTCGAAATTGTACTTTTTAAGTGATTCTAACCATTTAGGTTTTGATTCATCGATGGATAAGCTCAAAATAGCAACATTATTTTCTTTGAACAAATCTAATGTACCACTACCTCCCTGCCTGTCAGCAATACATGGTCCACACCAACTCGCCCAAAAATCAACGACAATGATTCCATTGGTATTTAATAGATCATTTAACGTTATGGACTGATCAGAGGGAGTTTTTAGTAGCGTACGCAACACGCTATCATCGATTACAACGTTATGAATACCTATTTTTTTCTGAAATGCAGATAAATTGGATTTATAAATGTACTCGTCGTCTAACTTCTCATATGCCACTGTGCTCAAGCTATCAATTAGTTTTAGGTTAAAGCCGCTTTTAGTCTCTCGATAGTATTTTCCCAGTGTGAATACCATGAACCTACCGTGGTATTTATTATCTAAATATTTATTACTGATCTTTATGTGAGCTACAAGCCTTTCTTCGTTCGTCGATAGATCGTCAGTTTGAAATGATACGTAATTTACCACGAACTCTTTCCATGTGTTGTTGTTTTTTAATGCGTAGGTAGTGTGATCGCTCTGGGCATATTTAAAACTATTGCTTTGTTCAAATTGGCTAAGATAATCTTTGGGAACTGATCTCTTAGCAATTCGTTTATTTGCAGTCGAGTAAAGTAGATTTAAATATCTGCATGTTAGCACATCGTTTACATAATCTGCTAACGGCTTCGTTGGTGAAAGTGCCGTTATAAGGCTGTCGCTAATCTGTCTGTTTTTTGAAAAATTTTTATGTAAGTCTTCTCTGAACAAAATCCAGTTGTTACTATACTTTTCTTCCAATGCAGGAGGTATGATCATGCGAGTACGCAGAATAGAGAAAAAAGTATAGTTATTTCTATTCTTCCCGCTGGCTGAAAAAATCCTGGACCCATCAGTAATTAAATTTATTGAGTCTCCCGGTGTTATAAAAATTGGCGCATCGATAAGCAATAGCTCTCTGGGTTCAGCGATTTGCAGTTTTAAGACAAATGTGCTATCAGTTTTATTGATAGTCGCTTTACTAAATATTACATCATCTTGTAAGTAAAGGTCAAATTCTCGAATAAAAATACTTGGATAATCATTGGTAATTTTACCTGAAATTAAAACGGACTGTCTGTCAGCCTTGGAAGGTGTTTGAATTACAATCATCAAAATAATGAGCATTATAAGCTTCATGGGAAACATAATTTTGAGTTGATTGATGGCACTTTGAAAGTGCTTTTCATACGCTGTAATTTCAATAGGATCAGCTTTATATTATTATAGTTGCAATATATAAGAAAACTTTATATTTCTTTGTTCTTATTAAATGTCGGGTATTTTGACACTTACCATCGCTCACGGGTAAACCGGATGACATGTGAACCATAGGCTCAGTATGAGGCTACTAGCCTGGTTAACCTGCCAATTAATCTTGGATTAAAGAAACTTTCATATAACTATGAATTAGAATACGCACAATAGCCTCTTTTAGTGAAAACGAACGCCTATGAAAGCTCTAAGTATCATCTTATTTGTAATTTGTTTAGGGTGTACGAAGCAGCCTTCTTTGCCAGCCAACAGCAAGTTTAACGTGATTAGTGTTTTGAATGACTCTGTATGGTTTGGAACTGGTAAGGCGCTAAGAATTAAGGAGCCTGGGGGAGAAATTGAAAGTGGCCAGAAATTCAATCTTATTGTCTTTACCGACATTGATTATCCTGGTATGGGAGGTGGCCCAAAACCAAATACCAATAATGGATGCATAGATCCCGAATGCACTAGAACTCAGAGCCTGGTAATCTACAATGTTCCCTTAAAAAAGGGCCACTTTAAAGTCGCAAAATTGAACAAACGCAGCCAACAAAAAAATGAGTACGCCAGCATGTCATACATAGGAAATACTGGTGGACTGGTTAACCGTTACGTTTATAAAGGGTTAAAACCTGGATGGATAAAGGTTACAAAATTCGATAAGGACTTAGGGATAGTGGAAGGTCGTTTAGATATTTCATTTAGCCAAGATACTGAATCAGATCTACTAGTATTACGAAATAGAATGCCTGCAACAGCCCGGTTTACTGATGCGCTTTTTCGGATAAAGATCACTGATGTTTTACTGAAGTAGACGTACATATCCTTGGGTGGACAACTTTTCTGTATACCTGGTCAACTGGACCGCGCATAAGACTACTATCGCAAATAACCTCCCTTTTGAGCGACAAGTTGACATATCAACCTACTATATACTTAGTTATACAAAAAGTGTGTTAAATGCCTGTCTCATATTTCTTTGTCGCTTTTTTGTACCTTTGACTGAATAAGTGAGACATACGATATGATTTTTGGCTACGCACGGGTTTCAACCCAAGAACAGAACCTGGACCTTCAAATAGACGACCTCAAAAGGGCAGGGTGCGAGCGCATCTTTCGCGAGAAGGTGTCATCTGTCAAAGAGCGACCAGAGCTTAACAAGCTTTTCGATACGGCCAGGGCAGGGGATACCATCGTTGTCTGGAAGCTCGACCGGTTGGGCCGTTCGCTCAAAGACCTGATCCATTTGGTCAATGAATTCCAGCAAAACCAAGTTGGCTTCCGGAGCCTGAACGATGCTATTGATACGACAACGGCACAAGGCCGGTTGATCTTTAACATCTTTGCTTCATTGGCCGAGTTTGAGCGTGACTTGATCCGTGACCGGACAAAGGCTGGTCTTTCAGCTGCCAGGGCGCGCGGTAGGATGGGAGGGAAGCCTAAGGGGTTAAACAAAGAAGCCCAGTCTAAGGCTCATGCAGCCAAAGCACTTTATGATACGCAGGACAAGACAGTGGCTGAAATTGGCAAAGTTCTTGGCATTAGTAGGGCAACAGTTTACCGATATATTAAAGAGGTGGAGCTTGGGCTTTTACCAGTAAACGCAAAATAATCGTGGTACCAACAATATCTATTTAGTAAAAATTGCTTTTTTTCTGATTGTGATAATCTCTTATACTTCTCTAAGCCCGGAGCTGGAACGCCAGCCATTAATCTAGAAAACATACAGATAGTAATTAGAAATAGACTTTCTAACAGTTAGTTAACAGCAAACGGTGAGCTGCTCAATATTGAAGGGTGCTGCACGAAAACTTTGCACCAATGCTTTGCTCTAGTGACCGCATTATACAGTAGCCGTCTTTTAGCCTCAGAGTTACCTGCTACTGTATATGGCCAAAGAACAATGACTCCATCAAACTCCCTATTTTTAGCTTGGTGAACTGTCATTGCTTTAAAGCCAGTTCTATCATGACTTGCAAAGTTTCGATGGCGAGTAACAATTAAGTTTACTTGTTTGACAATTTCCTCTCTCAGAAATTCATGAGTGCCTTTTACCCTTTTTTGCTTTAATAGCCAACTGCCTACAGATCGACAAATAGCATTGCCCTTAGGATGGTTTTGCCAGAAAGCAACTGCTTCATGATAAGAAAAGATTTCCTGATGGGGTAAGTTTTCAATTAATGAGTCGACCATTGCCAAATCTGACTGTTCCAAACTAATATTATACGGCCCCAACTTCCTTGCTCCGCTAGCATGGCTTTTCACGCGATTAATTACCTGAACTGCGAAACCTCCGGAAAGTGACGGAATGATAATTGCCACGTCTGCCGTTTTACCAAACGCAATTGCATAAGCAACTGCTGCAGCGGCAACGTACAAACCCTGGGTAGCGCTGAATTGAAAATTACGCCGTGAAATCGGTGCTCTTCCCTCGCGTATTGCCAAGGCTGCGTTTAATAAATCGACATCATTAGTTCTATGAACTATAGTTAGACTTGTCGGAGTACACTGTGTATGAAGCCACTCAAATGCAGGATTTGGCCTCAATTTACTATCCAAGCACTGAAATTCGTCTAAGGCTACAAAAATATTTGTGGATTGCGCAATAGATGAAATGAGTAAGGTTCTGATAGCACACAAATCTTGCGCCTCGTCAATAACAACAAATGGATAGCTCATTCGAAACCATGCCTGAACATCAGGTCGAGCTAGTAACTCGCTCGCATTACTACATTGACCATCATAATCATCGTCGGTAGCTACTCCAAGATTTAGATTTCGCTGTAAGGTACCCCATCGCCTGCATATAAACGCCGCTAAGCTATCAACTGTAAGGCAATCAAATCGGCCTCTCAATGAATTTATACCAGAAAGTTTGGTCGATAAGCGTTTTCTGGAGCCATGCATATATGTAAGAGCAAGGATCTTCTGATTAGGTGACATAGGCACCTGCTCGATTTTTTGCTCTAATCTCTGAATGAGCGTAAATGTCTTTCCGCATCCCGCTGGCCCTTCAAACGCTGTCACATTCATGGCTGGAATATTAAGATGTTTTCTCTTGGAGCCACTTCCGGAATAAACAAAGGGTTTTGTACTCCATCAACCGCTGCCCTCAATCCTGCTAAAAGGTTCTGAGCTCTGCGATTAATCGATTGGATCTCATAGACAACTTCCATTATAGCCTCATAAGCAACCATATCCCCCTTTATTCCTCCTGTTGCGCGATCGGCTGATTTTAATAATGCTAAAAATGCGCCCATTGTTGCTGGAAAGTGAGATAACTTGCTGCTCAACATAGTTACGGCGGCAACTTCATCAGCTCGCATTAACCAAACTAAGACATCTTCAATAGTCCAATTTGGCGGCCAACAAAGAATTTTTGTTCCTGGTACCGCCATAGCGTGGATAATATTAGCATAGCCAAGACCAGCGGGATCTCCATCCACGATGCAAGATATCTTCGAATGGACACGCCTCAATGCATTAAAAGTAATTTCGATTGCGGCGTTGTGAGTAGGAATAAGGCCGATATTTACCCCAAAACTTTCCGTACCAACTGGAACCCACCCTTCTCGCAAATCTACAGTGCGACTTAACATTTTTAGCAAGTCAAAATCAATTTTGAAAGTTGCTCCTCGGGTACTGATTGCGGTTGTACAGACTGCGATTTGCCTGCCGTAAAAGATGTGACCAACCCGTCAGTCTCTGAATCAGCTAGTGGTTCAACTAATAGAAATTACATTATTGAGAACACGCATTTAAACTCAGATGGAACTTCTGTCGCGCAGACCATTTCTTACTTGGATGGACTGGGCAGGCCTATGCAACAAGTCAAACGCGAAGCTGGCGGGTATTCGTTTGCAGACCAATCCCAGCAGTCCGATTTGGTACAGCCTATTGTATATGACGCATATGGCAGGGAGCCAAAAAAGTATCTTGCTTATGCAACAGCCGCATCATCAGGAGGATTTGTCGATAATGCTACTTCTCCACAGGAGCAGTACTTTCAAGATGCAGGTAAGACGGGCAATGCTTTTACCGAGATTGCCTATGACAATTCACCCTTAAATAGGGTAATATCTCAAAAGGCACCTGGTAGTAGCGCCGCACAGCAGTTTGTTTACAGGGGCAATTCAGCAAGTGAGATCAAAATACTGACCTATAACTTTTCAACTAATAAAGTCGACGTCTCCAATGCCGCAGCTGGTAAGGTATACGTGACAGAATTCTTAGACGAAAATGGCAACAAGACTACTGAATATAAAGATTTTGAGGGGCGCATTGTTTGTAGGGATGTCTCCACGAAAAAAACGTATTACTGCTTTGATGATTTCGGATTATTGCGGTGTGTAATTCCTCCCAAGGCAGCTTCTGTATTATCCGGCGCCAACTTTGATCCTCTTACCAACGACCTTTTGTTTGCGTATAGCTATGATAGTCGCGGTAGGATGACATCCAAAAAAATCCCAGGTGCAGGTACAACAGCAATGACTTATGATTCCAGGGACAGACTTCTTACAACAACAGATGCTAAGTCACAAGTGGTCACTAACGTATATGATGACCTAAACAGGGTTTCAACAGTTTCCCTGGGTTCGCAGGAGATCACACACAACTACTATGATTCCTATCCTACGGTCACAGGTACCCAGGAAAATTTTGATCTGGCACATGCCTATGCTGTAGCTAAGCTCGCGAATGTAAAGGGAATGTTGGTTGCAGTTGAAAATCGGAATCTTGGAAGTACGATGCTGCGCACTACGACCTATTATGACAATGTTGGCCAGCCGATCCAGGTGGTTTCACAAAACCATAAAAGCGGCTACGACAGGAAGTCAAATAAGCTTGATTTTGCTGGAAGGGAGCTGGAAGCAAAGCTTTCAACGCTTAATAGCCTTGTTGTTGAGACACTGACATCTTATGACAGGGGAGGGAGGATGAAGGCGGTTTGTCAAAAGGTGACCGACGCTAATACAGGTACTAACGGTGCGTACTGGGAGCCTGTCGGTCGGTACAGCTTTAATGGCATAGGCGAAATGGTATCAAAGACGCTGGGCTGTAATATTCAGAAAGTCGACTACACCTATAATATGCGCGGATGGATGACCAGTCTGAATGACCCATCCCAACTTGTAACTGGTAGCGAAACCGATTTCTTTGGGATGACGCTTGGGTATGACAATGTAGGGAACATCCAAACTTCAAATTATCGTTCTGCCCAACGCACAGGTGCTTATGCGGACGCGCCTGTTATAACACCAAAAGACCCATATACATATACATTCACCTATGACAATCTTAATCGGATCAAGACAGGTAATTTGACCAAAACTACTTCATCCGAATCGTCAACAGTTTTTGCGTTGGGTGGATCGGATGCAAACAAAGTAAACTATGATGACAATGGTAATATCGTCAATATGAAAAGGACTTTTAACGGTTCAGTTGTCGATAACCTTGCTTATGCATACACAGCCAACTCTAACAAACTTTCTGGTATTGTTGAGACTGGGACAAGTCCAAGTCCGGCGGCCGGCGAGTTTTTTGGACCAAGTTCAAATTATACATATGACGCAAACGGTAATTTGCTAACTGATTCCGGTAAAGGCATCACTAATATCGTTTATAATTATCTAAACCTTCCTCAGACGATTACAAAGTCCGGACAGGCAATCACTTACAATTATGCAGCTGATGGCACCAAATTAAAAGCAAACTTTGGCGCTGGTAAAGTATATGACTATGTGGCTGGATTGGTATATGTCAACGACAGTCTGGAATTTATTCCAACCGCAGAAGGACGCTTACTTCCACCGCAACGGGCAATTAATCCTGAGTTGAACGGAAGTGTGGCAGCACCTGCAGGTATCACAAACACTTTTTACCGCTACGAGTACCAAATCAATGATCACCTGGGCAATTTGCGGGTAGCCTGCCGGTGCGGAGAAAAATCGGGGGCAACGGGCCCTGGAGATGCCTATCCACCGATTGTTGTACAGGAAAACCATTATGATCCATGGGGATTAGGTCTGCCTTTGAATGCGAATGCGGAGAAGGTGGGCGGAAGCCCGGCGGATAGGTTCAAATTTATCGGAAGGGAGTCTCAAAGAGAAACAAATTGGATAGATTTGCAGGCAAGGTTCTACGATCCGCAGATTGGAAGGTTTTTGGCAGTAGATCCAATTACCGAAACTCAGGAAAATCAGTCTGTTTATCAATACGGTTGGAATAGCCCTATCTTGCGGAGTGATCCCAATGGAAATTTTCCAGTTATAACAGGACTGATTGGTGCCGGGGTTGGAGCTTTGGTTGGTGGCGGGCTTGAAGCGGGATTACAGCTATATAATCATGGAGAAATTCGAAATTGGAATGCGGTTGGCGGAGCAGCTTTACAAGGAGGTATTACGGGCGGAGCAGCAGGTTTAACAGGTGGGACAAGTTTACTGACGGGTGCGGTAGTTTCAGGTGGAGCTAATTCTTTTGGTGGTGCAATAAACAGTGCGATTCAAGGAAAAGCAATTACTGTTCAATCTGTCGCCATAGATGCGGCTGTTGGTGTAGCGGCTGGCATAGGTGGAAAAATATTGGATAATGTTTTATCTAAAGGGGTAGTCTATTTACGTACAGATATGGTAGAAGGAGGCCTGAAACCCTATGTTGGACAGGCAAAAAGTGCAGAACGATATGCTGCAAGGCAAGCCGAACATGCAAGAGCAAATCCAAAAGCTGATTTTGAGTTTCAGAAAATTGATAAAGGAAGGCCTGGAAAAGATTTAAATTTAAAGGAACAAAAAGCTTTGGACGCAAGAGGAGGACCAACGAATAAATCAAATCCAGATGGCGGGACGTCAAATAAAAGGAATGTAATTAGAAAAGAGAAAGGCTAATGAAGAAATTAAAAATCGGAGATTTATTCACGATACCACTTAGTGATGATAAAATTGGCTTTGGGCAAATTATTAAAATTCCAAATAAAAGTAACTTCATTATTGTTGTTTTTAAGCAAGTCTATTCAGGGCAAGACTGGCCTAGTTTGGATGAAATCATTAAGGATGATATTTTATTTTTGGGCTATACCATGGATGCTTTATTATACCACAAATACTGGCAAGTTATTGGAAATAGGCAGTCAAACCTGGATAATGTATTATTGCCTTACTATAAATTAGGCACACCACCTGATGTTCAAATTGTTAGCTACAAGGGAGATAGGTTAAGGAAAGCAAAGGAGAATGAATTTGATAGCTTGGAATATGAAACCGTCGTGGCACCAGTAAGGTATGAAAATGCATTAAAGGCCTACTATAAATTAGAGGAATGGAGAGAAGATTACGATAAACTTCTTTATGAAAGGACGCTTGAAAGTATTGCGATAGTTGATGGAAAATAATATGTGAAGTAGTAAAAAAAGCCAGTCGGGAGAGTATATAGAACTGTGTCGGAATTTGATTTTGGTTATTCAGCCGCCAGAAGACAATTCCTGATCAGACTTCAAGCGGTCACCGGATTAACATTCAGTTGCCCAGGTGCCAGCCGACAATTTTGCGCGTATATGTGCCTAAGATCACCGGCAGGTAAACGAAGTTTGAACGCAGTGGATGTAGGTCATGTTGGCCGCACAGAGTATGTTGGCGCGCTTGTGAATCAGGTTTTTAGCACGGTTAAATACTTGTGATAGCAGTGCTCAGAGTTAGTGGTCCTTATACATTTGCCTTTTCGATAGTAATTGGTGTCTTTCAGTACCTTATGTAGTTTGTCATGTCTAAGTTTTATTGGGTGTCCGCCCAATAAATCCTTTATCAATTGTTGCAGTTGGGCTGTTTCGATATCAGGAATCTGCTGCCGGATCGGTGCTTGAAATACCACCGGTTTAAACGGCAAAGCTGGGCTTATAACAATGTAGAAACGTCTGCTGGATCTGGCCGGCGGTAACAATTTCTGCGAAACGTTTAGACAACATGTCTTTTGAAAAGTAGCAATTTTACTAATCTACATGTTGTTACAAATATATTGTACATGATTATTAGTAACATATTGTGTGTTTTATAACTTTTGTTATGTTAAATAAACAATTTAGTCTTCTCTTTTTCATTCTTCATCCTAGTATGCATCCTTTAAATGTAGATAGGTTGATATTAGAGAATATAACATAAATGATCATTGAAAACCTCATTTTGCACTAGCCGCCAATACACATCACAAGAACAAAGTAACCTTTCAATCAAAATTGTTAATTTTTCGACGCCGGTTAACAGCGGCGTGTTTCATGGAGATAATTCTAGTAATTATACTTCATTTGAATAATTTTCAACCCTTCGTCCATTGGCTGAACATCAATAACCTTAGCTATCCTCACAATTCACCCCTATTACTCAGGCGGCGAGGCATCTAAAATTGCGGGAAAGTCAATGCTGTACTTTCCTCAAACCACCGGAAATTTGGGGCGTATAGGAAATCTTAAATTCATTTTCGTTGGTTTTACCAACATATATAGCCTGGTCGCGTTTATCATTAAGATAATAGTTCATCCCCTCCTCAGTAATATGTGTCGGGTACCTTTCTGTCAAGAACAACTCTGCCTCTTCATAGACCGCCTTGGTGTTAACAAGAACTAAGACCGAAAATTCAAGATTTCCCTGACTGTTCAACTCATAAATAACTTTTTTTACCTTTTCGTTTTCTCCAAAAAAATCTAATCTAGTATGTAGTTTAGAATTCAATGATCGCCTTTCACGTGACAAAATAGCTGCACTTGATATACCTCTTTCAGTGATAGGTTCAGTACACAAAGTACTGTAAGGGGTAACTACAATTTTCGTTTGGCTAAGAAGCTTTCCGTTTTGTTCAGACACGCTTATAATAGACTCACCAACTTTTCTGGCGGTGAACAATCCATCTGCTCTCACTGTCCCGATACTCTCGTCATCAATTTTCCATATGTATGACTTAAAATCCAAAATTTGCGATCCTTGCATGACTTTAAGTTGTCTAGTTTGATCATATTTAAGATCTGGACTACCAACATCGATTGTAGGTACCGGGTCCGTAGTTTTCTCGCGACAAGATCCCGCATATGTTAGTAGTAATATTAACAAAATTATATTTTTCATATATTTTGGAAGATTTAAGTTACTTTGTCCTCATCATTCAAGCTTGATCCTAATCTTTTGGCTCTTCTGGTTAGAATTCGGTTTGGATATAATATTAAGATAATAGATTCCTCTTCGAAGGCTCTTTACATCTAACAATAACTTGTTCCCATCTTGAAACTGTTTTTTCTGAAATATGTCATTCACTGGAACTGAAAGAGCCTCACTGCCGGTAAGTTCGTCAACTAATGTTATGGATTCAGGAAGCAGTTCTAAAATTTCAGTATTTTTTAGTTGGAGGGTTAGCTGTTCTTTTGCGGGGTTTGGGTAAGCCATGAGCATTCCTCCTGATGGGGGAATAGTAAAATACTGTTGCCCGGTTGACCCGCACCCATTCGACAATGATACTGCAACAACGCCACCATTAACGCTACTCACGTAGGCCGCAAAGGAAGTCGGACTTATGCTCGCATCTCCCGATATCACCGTCCAGTTATGATTTGCTGAATACTGCGGATTGACAGAACAGTGCCACAAATTGGTCGTTGGCTCAAAAAGGTATTGATTTGCTCCTGACAGGGCAGGAAGTCCATAGTAAATATACCTTGTAATGGAGGTCGTACTTGACTTTCCGCAAACTGTTGAGTACCCTTTTACATTAAAGCTACCTTGTGCCGAAGCTGTTAAATCTGCAGAAACACTGCCAAGGATCGTTTGTGGCGAATTTGAGTTATTAACTTTTACACCGTCATAAGGCGTCCAAATAAACTTATCAGTGACGGTATTACCTGACGCATTAGCTGATAGTGTCAATTTTTGCGAGGGGTTGCAAAGCAGCCAATACGGATCAGAGGAGCTGAGTCCAGTTACAGTTGGAGATGGCCTTGTAACATCCACCGAAATAAAAGTTTTCGATGTCCCGTCATTTCTCTTTGCTTCGACCCTTATCTTACCTGGGTTACTTTGGTGAGAACTTATGTTAGCACTTGGCGTAGTTGTTGTTATAGGACCGTTCCAACCTGGAGGATATGTCCATGTGTAGGTTACTGCTGACACAGGATCTGATGTAGTAACTGCTGGAAATGAGACCGGTAAGTTGGTAACACCGCAATTCAAAAAGAAAGTTGAATTATGCGAATAGTTTGATCCGGCTATGTTCAACGGCCCCGGAATACTGATATGTTTCACTGATATTGGGGTTTGATATATCAACGGTGTCTGGTCATCTCCATTTTTTCTATAGTAAACAGTGACTTTTATCCATTTCGGATCAGAGCTTCCGGGAGTATTTTCCCATTGGACATTGCTTATCTGTCCATTTTTCGCACTGTATGTTGGGCCTGTTGAGAGAGACGGGCTTGCTCCGGGCGCAAGCCCGTCCAATTCCCAAACGCACTCCAATGCGCTTAGCACTGGGGTTAGTCCTCCTATTTGTGCTTTGTAAGTGTAATTGCTGTAAGGTTCAACTCCGGCAAAAGTGCCACTTATGTAAACGGTTTGTGCCCTTGAATGCGAGTGAATGAAAATCAATGATGCAATGACAAATAAGCAGAGAGTTTTCATAGAGTCATATTTAGAAGTAATAGCTTAAATAAATTACTGATATAGGCATAATTTTGAATGTGATTCCGTTGGTATCTATTGTCGGCACGGCACTCCCCAATGCATTACCGTTCACGTCAAAGTCTTGTGATTTTTCAAAGATATCAGCGTAACTTAATAAGGCAGTAGTTTCAATAGATAATGATATATGGCTTGCTATATAGTATTTTCCGCCTGTGAAAGCAGAAATTCCAAAATCTACAATCCTACCCTTTTGATTGGTATAGGGTGAGGCGCTCGTGCCGGATATTCCAATCAGGACTGTGCTATTTAATTTGTAGTATCGAAAAGATAAATCAGAGCCATAGTAATGGACAAAGCGGTTAAATCTATTTCTTTTTTCGTACCCTAAGTCAAAGGAAGTGGAAAATTCTCTTGGCTGATTAGTGCCCTTTATCGTTGGTGAAGGCATATAATCAATACCTAGGTCAGTGCGCAAGCGTAATGCCCCAGTAGGTGAGATAGCTCTTTTAAAAATTAATCCGTAGGTACTATTTAATCGATCTAGTCTCAAATTACTAAATGGAGACAGTAGGTCTACACCAATTTCGAAACGAGTAGAATCCTCAACAGATTGAGCTGTACCAACGTTGATATCTGTAAACAGAAGCAGCGTAGATACGAGCATTCTAAGCATTAAGCTTTTTCGTAGTTTACCCAACAGGTTGTAGAACTATTTTTGTTGTCAATATTATTTTATAACAACGATATATCCAAAGGTTACAAAAAAATATTCCCAAAATCTTATTTTTTGGTAACAAAAACGTAATACGCATAGGAACTCTCCCAAAGTTTACATTCCAAAATAATATTTAACCAGCAGCGGAGTCGCATTAGGTGTTCAGCACTAGCAAATAAGGATGGAGACAAGGGCTCTGCAGAATTGCAGATATTATTGAAGAATTTAACTTACCCTTTACTTCATAAATTAAATAATCAGTGTGACTGGCTATGGCAGACGATGGTAAATTATCCAAATACACAACTTTCTCCCTAGAAATCAATCACTTTTCGGATCACCTTGTACTCGTCCGCAGCCAGCACATCGATCTTCCCATCTGATGCTATATGAACCTGGTCACGAAACCGTTTTACCCGGGAAAGCATTGGTTCAATGATAGTATTGCTGTGGCTGACAAAGTCATATAGATCTTGCTCACTTGCCGGCAGCTTATATCCGCGCGAGCTGCTGGCAATCAGCACACCTGCATCCCTAAGGGGCGCTATTACCTTGGTTTGAAAGTAATGAAGCGAAACGTTTTTTCCTTTCCGGGCCCTGATATGCTCCATGAGCTCAAAGCTTGTGATATAGCGGACTGGGTCAATATGCCTGAAATGAAAGAGCAGATAGCTCAGGGTGCTCACCTGGTCAATAGCCTGCGGGGCTCTATCGGCTGATTTGCGATGCAGGAAGTCGTTGGCCAGGTTAACGCTCAGCTCAGACAATAGCGGGTCGAAGCTGGGCCCTGGCTGCGGCCGGCTGATCAGGTTATGCTCGAATGCATCGGGCCAAAACCTGATAGTAACCACTTTGCGTTTAAGGACTTCTATAAAGTCAGCCCTTTGATCAGTGATGACTGTCTCATCATAGCAGCGTGCCAGCGTCCCGGCAATGAACCCAGCGGTCTGTACCATCAAACTATCCTGTGCTGCAATAAAACCAAAGGAGGACTCATTGAAAAGGTTGGCGATATGGTTCTGCTGCACATAAGAGACGAACCCTTTCATAAAGGTTTCATCCTGGATCTGGCCTGTGAACATTTCCAGGTCGGGAAAGATCCGGAACAGCTCCCGGTCGGCCAGACCATGCAGGAATTTAAAAAAGGAGCCTTTGTAGCGCAGGCCCTCTCCTATCAGCTGCCGCTTATCTACAATGACAGAAAATATCTGGAAGGGCAACTCTTCGAGGTCTTCCAGGATTTGTTTCCTTTTGATGTGGTCGCTGCTGATCATTTCTGAATCAATCTGACCACCATTGAAGTGGCGCTTGCTCACCGCTTCAAGTACAGGCAAGACGCACGGCACATCAGCTTTGCCAATGACTATCGCACAGACAATAAAATGGGTTGTTGGTAAAATGGCCGAACCTGGCCTTTTAGAGAAATCAAGTGCGTTGTTTCCCCATTCGCTAAGAAAGGCAAAATGATTGTGCATAATATTTAATGCCGGTAACCGGCATTATTATTGACGTATACTGGTTACCGGCAATATTATCTTTACTGTGGAACCTGATCAGAATCTTGCGGGTTTGTTTTTGGCTTGCGGCCCCGTGGCTTTCCGGTATAGGGTACCTTTTCGATAGCCTGCTCAGGAACGATTTCCAAAGCATAGCCAACTGAATCCTCATGCTGAAAGATGGAAGCTGTAAACACATACTTCTGATTGCTGTAGTCGATCCCTCCTTTTGAAAGGATCACATCCAATGGCAGCGAGTAGCCTCGGCCAGTGCGGACGATTGAAAAGGCGCTTTGCTGCTCAGTTGGCACCAGGTAAAGGTTTTTGATCTTGCGCTTGCCACCATCAGTCCCTACCTGAAATTTAGTAGTCTCAGGTTCAATGCCCAATTCTTCAATGGCCGCTGACGGAAACACTATTTTGCCAGCAGCAGAGATATAGCCTTTTGGAAGGGCTTTTGCTTTGGCATTCTTTTCTGCTTGGAGCTCATTTTCCTGCGGTGAGAAAAACCGGATATTTTTAGCTTTCATTTATAGTGCTAATTGGTGAATAATAATGTGCAATATATAAATAGGATAGCAACAAACATGATTTGCACAACTCTGATGATAGTCTGATAATCAACTAAGCCCCTCTGAATACATAATATCTAAGTCGCTTATTTTTTAAGCAGAAAGCTGTGCTCGTTCGCTACTCCGATAATAATCTCACAACAATCCGAGTCAGGTATCGCTTTCCCTCCTTTTGAGACTTCCGAAATCCTGAATTTATCTTGTAAATCCGCATTGATCAGATAGGGGTTTACGAGTTGAACGTTCTTATGGCGTCCTTGTTTGACCAAATTTAGCTGGTAACCATTTTCTTTACTATAACCGATTGCCAGCGTATCAGCCTTGGATGGATACTTACCACTCACTTTAACAACAGCCATCTTTGCGCCAATAATCGCTTTCTTATTCTCGTCTCCTACAAACCCAAATATGTGGGTGCGCCTCTGACAACTGGCAGATAACAAGCTAATAGCCAATACAAAAAATACTATCTTTCTCATACCCGATTTAAATATTCTTGAGACATGATATTTACCTCGCATATTGCAAAAAAATACGGTCGAAATGGAAAAGAAAAAGCGCTTTAACTTTTGGATCAAACTAGCCGCCACATCCCTTGATATTATAAGCTTGATACGCCTTGCCTTTTTATAAGCTTGATACGTCTTATCTCACTATTTTGGGAAGCACCGGATCTGATGCTGTTATACCTTATATTCCAGGATTTTGCTGATTATTTGCTACAAAACACTGCTCTTGTAACAAGGATCAATTCGCCTTTCTATACTGTCAACGTATATTTCCAAGATGGGACTCACCACCAGCTGTGGGTTTTTCACATCTGTTAGTAATTTCTCAGAGATTTTATATTTGAATTGAAGTTGCGTAGGATCCTCAGACCCTCCTGCTAATCAGCATTATGATTCAAGAAAGAAACCATAAACATATTCATTTCCATTGATATCATTCTTAAACATGATGCCATATTTACATTTACCTTCAAGAACATCATTAGGAACAAATTCAGCAATAGTCGCGTCATTTAAGGTATGCCGGATCCCTCCTGTGGTTATTGTCGCAGAACAATTAACCTGATTATCGTCCAACTGTACTTTACACGTTCCAATGTTGTCAGGTAATACCGAGTTATTATTTCCCAACCAATACAGACGATATTCTTCCTTGGTAATCAATTCAGCCTTCTGTGTTGTAACCGTAAAATTAAACTCCATTTTTGATCAATTTACTTTTTTAATAAGAATACCATCGTTCAAAATATCTTAGAAATTAATATGATTATCAGGATGACGACTACAACAACTGCAATCATTAAAATTCCGTTTTGCTGATTGGAATCACTTCCGGGTACAAAAGTTTCTGATTTTGGTAAGTCATTATAAAATCTGTCTACCCCTCTTCGAGCAAATGTGGTGGGGTCATTTAATTGTAAAATTGAATTAGCCAATGCACGGTTGCCATTTTCGTAAGCAGACACAAAGTCCCGATGCCAATCCTCTTTAAGTAAATGGAATGACGTAGTTTGTATTGTGACCCCATTTCTAATCTGGTCAGCTTCAACCTTTGGATTCCAGAAGTTTCCGCATGAAAGACAAGTAATTTCTATTTTGGAGCTCCCATGAACCCCTGCAAGAGCTCCTAACGGACCAACAGCAACTGTTCCCGCGACAGCTTTCCCCAGACTAAAACCTTTTTTATTCGCCGTTATCTGCGTAGATCCGCACTTTGGACATTTAACTTCGTTTGCCATAAGAGAAGAAAATTCTTTCATAATCAAGGTATGCATATTATATCCTTTTCCAAGAACCTTACCTTATGGAATAGATGTGTTTAAGCTGCTTTAACAATCGGTACATTGACGTGCGGTGCCATTTTTGACCATTGTTCCTGAAGGTTTGCACAACCCGCCTGTTCCATCTCGCCAAAGATCCCGCGTACTATTGTAAAGCCTTCGGCTATTAGTTCGTCGATAATAGAGCGCATAGGGTCTGCGAACTGATCGGCATCTTCCGCATTCTTCTTGCTTTCAATCTCCGGGCCGTGCTTACCAATGTCTCCACAAGTAGTAACGTGCTTTCCAAGACTTTGATCATCCTTTATGATAGAGGTTGTCAAGAAAACGACAACGACTCTCTGGCTATCGAAGTGGAATAAGTCTGGTAAGATTTTTCAGTGTTAGGTCTGTCAATAGGAATAGCCGGTGTTAAGGTGGGAGATAGGATTTTCACACTTGAAGAATGGGAAAAACAGTTTGACACCAAATCAACCAGGTAATGCAATGAAAGCTCTTAAGAAAATAGTATACATACTTTTGGCACTGTCTCTTCTTCCGGTACTTACTACCTACTTTGCTTATGGCAAAAAATTAGAAATGGTTTTCTTTGCTGTAACCGTTCTGTTTGTTATAGGACTGCTTTACCTCATATTTGCGACGTCAAAGCGAGTTGCTGTGTTAGTACTTATCCTTGGAGCTGGCATTTTTGTTATACAACTTACCCAATTGAATGAACTGTGGTTCAACAATGAAGGTGGCGATCTGAGAGTGCCAATAGCCATCAGTCTACAAAGTATTTTTACTGTGATTGTCCTTGGTCTTCTTATGAGAGATAATAAGGTCTTAAGCAGTAAAAATAGGCTAGATAAGGCAAAGGAGGTAGTTTCAAAGGGTTAAGATCTGCTTTTGTGAATTGGTCGGTTTTCATCGTTCTGCTTTTTAGCTGGCCCTCCACCGTTGGAGAACGATGCCAGGCAGGCGCAAGGCCAAAGGCAGGAATGGCAACACCAACACGGGAGCGGAGCGAATGGAGCGGGCAGCGTGAGTGACGACCAGTCTGCTTTGTGCAACTTGTATTGTTTTCCTAGGTATGGGCCAGATTAGAAGCAGGTGAAAGCTGTAGCTTAATGTGCTGAAAGTTTTGGATAGAATTACTTAACAGCGTAGAGTTGCTGGTGTGAGACTTTAATAGCAATCATAACGCCTGCTATATACGTTACACACATAACTCTTTCTACACACCGACAGACTAATAAATCCATATATTAGCATCATAACATAGTAAGTGCAATGGAAAAATTGAGCTTTCATGATACAATTCGAATGTATCTTCCTGGCCTTCTGCTCTGTGGAATTATGTATGTTCTTCATGTTGGAACTTTGAGAGACAGTTCTATGGTAGCAATTCCAGCGCTATTCATTGGATTGTTACTAGAGTCGGTATTTCGACCATTAAATGACGTCTATTTTTATTATCTTACACGTACCTACGGATGGCGTGATCATAATCGCGAGCTCACCTTTTACATCGGCGTGAAAGAAAGACTAATTTATCAACTGCACCAGCGAGAACTAAACGAACACATTATTTCAGTCCACCAGCTGAATAGAAAGCAGCTAAGCTCCGTTTGTGCCTCCTTATTATTGCGGCAATATACCTCAGAGAAATTATTTTTCTTTAGATCTCCCAAATCTTTCGGAATTCTGTTTTTTAACAGTACTCTCGTCATGCTAGCTATTTGCTTTATTCTATTCTTCAGTTTATTTAAAATTGTTCCAGAACCAATATTAAACGTTTCTGAGGAATGGCAGTCTGTTCTACTGACAATATTTATTTGGATAGCAGCTATATGTTTTAATTTTAGTAGGGCATTTTATACTCGTTCTTTAAAACTTGAATTAAAGTTTTGGTCGTTTTTGACTTGGGAGGAACTGCAATCAATTTGCGACCTAGTGCGCCTAGTCTATCAGTTTGAGCGCAATTCTAATTGTTTAATATACAGTAATAGGCATTAACAACACTTTTAGGGGTGCGGGCAGGAGCTGTGAATAGGGGGAATGGATGCGTAGGCTGCTGGAACATGTTGTCGGAAATCTTACATCAAGACCCAGATCGGTTGCTAAACTACACGCTGGAATCTTACTCCTCTGCCACTTTTCTCATCAAGTTCAAAGGTATCCGCAAGCCGGGGATATTTCAGTGAACATAAGGCCTAACATACAACAAAATATTATTTGGTTAGCATAGCTGGAACACTCCTTCAAAGGTTTTGTAAACTACGATTGTAGCAGAAAATTTGAAGTACACATGCTCTAAGTAGGTGGTTTCTCATAGTTACGTCAGTTTTCATAATTAATAATAAGTTTGACCTTTGTTTTGTCGGAAATTTTTGGAATGATAGCAAAGAACTTTGTGTAGCCCGATTCGGGAAGATATTGGTGATATTTTAAGGTGATGCTATAAGTTATTTCCTCTCGCTTACAGTCGCTAGTTACTTCCTGCCGAATCAAATTAGCCCGTTGGCTGGAATATATACGACCGGCAAGCAACGTCTTCTCTTTAAAATCTATCCTAGCGTTTACCCTGGAAAGATCAAGAGATTGTTCTAATTCAGATCGAGATCGGATAACCCGCTGAATGACCTTATCAGCGTCTTTAACATTCATAAAAGAAACTAACTCTCCATTCATTAGCTCTTGATATTCTACGAGGCCGTCTTTACATGTAATAACATAGGGATCTTCTTTGCAGCCTGCTACTAAAAAGGTCACAAAGGTCATAAACAAGCTTATCCTCAGTAAGCCTCTAAAGGGCTTTGATTTCACCATGTACACGCATTATTTAAAATTAATTATTGGCAAGTAGTCTTTTGGATCTAATCGGCTTGGTCAATTAGGTAATGTTACTCATATAGGTAATTTCCATAACGGCTGTTATGCGAGGTTGAGTATTGAAGAACCATCAAATAGAAAAAAAAGCATTTACTGTTTTGAAATGCTTTTTTTATGGTAATAAGTGAGATGAAACTTCGTGAGGTTAGCTCTTAGAGTTTAAGAGGTTACTTAATTCCTCTTTGCTTGGCAAAACTGTTTCATAGCGACTAGCGAAAATTTGATCGTTGTTTTCAGGTAAGGTTAGTTCCACTAACAAATCACTCTTCTTCTGACATAGGATGATTCCAATAGTTTTATTCTCGTCGTCAAGTTTGATTTGACGGTCATAGTAGTTGACATACATCTGCATCTGGCCAATATCCTGATGCTGTATCTCCCCTATTTTCAAGTCGATAATGACAAAGCATTTCAGCAAACGGTTGTAAAACACCAAATCTGCATAGAAATGCCTATCCGTAAAAGTGATTCTTTTTTGACGGGCTACAAAAGTGAACCCTTTACCGAGTTCAAGAAGAAAATGCTCCAACTTATCAATTAGTGCATTTTCTAAGTCACTCTCCGAATAACTGAAATGTTCCTTTAGATGCAGAAATTCTAAAATATATGGATCCTTAATCGCATCAGCTGGACCCTCCATCAACTGCCCCTTTTCAGATAAGCGCTTCACCCCTACCTTATCTGTACTCAGTGCCAATCGCATGTACAGACCTGAGTCATATTGCCTCTTCAACTCCCTGATGCTCCAATTGTTTTCGATTGACTCGATTTCATAAAACCTTCTTTCTTCAATGTTTTTGATAGAAATCAGATTTAAATAATGCGACCAGCTCAGTCTGAAAGCTGGCGTTTCTCTGATGGAATCAGCATTATCTGCTTGGAATTCCGCAGACACTGTCTGCGGAATTGGATATTCAAGATAAAACGTCCTCATTTGCTCCAAATTTCTTTGGGAAAATCCTTTACCAAACTCAGACAGCAAAGACTCAGATAGTGTTTCTATGAGCGCTTTCCCATAATCAGCTCGGGTATTGCCTTGCTGATCCTCTTCCACTATACGTCTTCCTATCAACCAGTACGCAGTTACCATTGTAACGTTTATACTCTGGTAGGCTCGGTTCCGCGCTTCACGTATGATATTCTGAATATCAACTATTACTTGCATTATTTATTAGATAAAATGTAGCCAGTTAACCAATTGTGAATACAGCGTATTCGCAATTTTCCTGGTAAGTTAATATGTCAATAAGGCAAGGCAAAATAAATTTGTGGAGTTGATAAGTCACTCAGTACATCGATTCCACACGGTATTCTCAAAGGAGACGATATCAGGAGCTACTACCAACTCAAATGTTGCGACACTGTCGCAATGGTATAATCGACTAAATTGAGGCAGTATCCCGATATGGCATTTTAAGAACGTCCGCTTGTAAAATGCCATAAGGGTTTATCTAAGCACACCCTCATGTCTTGAACAAATTCCCACAATTAGGTTTTCATCTAATCGCTCAAAAGTACCTCGACATATTGTCAATTCACATGTCTCGCTACTAAATCAATACCTGAACAAAAATCAAGCGATATATGCTGCACCTGACCAAATTTTTTCCAGTCAATTATTGCAATTAGAATTTTCACATGAAGTTTCTATACAAAATAAAAACAACCAAACCTAGGGTAGCAAATATTGACAAATAAGCATGATTTTTATTTTCTTTTGAGTCTTTCTTCAATGTGAATGCCGTTAAAATTATTGCTCCAGCTATGACTCCTATTGAGATCCAAAGACTTTTAAATGAAATTATATTTAAGGCCAAAATAAAAAATAAAATTAATTGTATCGTTTTCTTAGTTTTAGTTATCCTATTATTATTCATAGTAATGTTGTTTAGGCTGGCTATATAATGCATTTTTTAGCGAATACAGATAGTCATTGTTAATCCGCACGAAAAGGTTAATCCGTTTGCAGCGTAGTAAACCCCTCTAATCAGAAATAGTTAAGGAAAATAGGTTCATTTTTCAAAAAAATCTTCATTCCCCAAGACATTTGAAATTCTTATAAGGCGAACAAATCAAATTACTATACAAAGCAATAGCACTCAAACTTATTTTATGGTTCTCACCCACCCTTCAATCTCAATTCCCTCATGCCTCAAATAATTATAGAGCGTCGCCTTGCTACCAATTTTCAATTGCTCACATATTTGCATAGTAGTGTATTTTTTACTTTGATATAACGTAGCGGCCAAACTTGCTAACTCTTTTGACTTTTTGGTAAGTCCCTTTGGCCTACCTCCTACCCTTCCACGAGCCCTAGCAGCTTCCATGCCAGCTAAAGTGCGTTCCATCAATATCTCTCGTTCATTTTCAGCAAAGACCGAGCTGAGCATATACCATAAACGGCCCATTTTGGTAGAAGTGTCTATTCCTTCAGAAATACTCCGGAAGTCCACTCCCATTTCTTTCCATTCGACCATGAGCTTTATAAGCTCATAAGTTGTTCTGCCCAGTCGGTCAATTCGCCAGACGACTATGACATCCCCTTTTCGCAGCTCTGAAATCATCTTTAAATATTCTGGTCTTTGGGAAGAAGCGCCTGAAATCTTTTCATGATAAATTTTCTCACAACCCGCCTTCTTAAGAGAATCAAATTGAAGATCCTGGTTTTGCTCGGTCTTAGAAACCCTTATGTATCCAATCACCATTCCAATAGTACAGTTTAACATGCCAATTTGTAATATACAGTAATTTGTTTTAGTGTACCACTAAAATGTAATTTAAAATGGCAGAAAAAGGGCATTTTGAGAACTAGAAGGGAAGAAAAACTAGAGGCGCTGAGAGTACATAAATACCACCGAATTTTTAGACAGCTCAAAGCGGTTACATATTTAAAGTGACCAGATTCCGCAGATTCGTGATCATGCCAGGTTGCATAATACGCGAGTTATATGGATTTGGAACTTAGCTTTGCGGATTGAGATTTAATTGTGAGCATTGAGATATGAACCGAAAAACTGAGATACGTATACGCCACTGGGTTTTTATTGAAGAAACAAAATTCTTCGGACCCGGACGCTACGAACTGCTTGAACACATTGCCGAAACTGGCTCAATTGCCAAGGCCGCAACTGCAATGGGGCTCTCGTATAAGAAGGCCTGGGCGATGGTCGATGCTATGAATACGCTTGGAACTAGTCCATATGTGCTTACCCAAAAGGGCGGAACGCATGGAGGTGGGGCAATCATTACGGAGACAGGGAAGCAGGTTATGGAAGCTTATAAGAGGCGGACGAAAAACTTATGGAAGTTGCCAGAGCAGAAAAAGACCTCCTATCCGTGATCTGACATTAAACTTTAATATGGAGTTATGACACGACTCTTTATATTTGCGATATGTAAACAAATACATATCGATTTAATGAGATCATTTCTACCCCATTTAATATTAACTCTTTGTCTCCCAATACTGACCCATGGTCAGCAAATACTGGATTCAGCCAACACTAGCAGGACTTTTCAACTTGGGGAAGTCAGGATTTCGGGATTATCAGGCAAGGATAGTAATAGTGTGCTCTCCTACCAACGCATCGAAAAATTTAACCGCACCGATCTTTTCCAATGCACTCAACATCCTGCCAGGTGTGAGCATTGCTAATGTTGGCCAAAGAAATGAATCCGTGGTTTACGTGCGCGGGTTTGACTTGCGCCAGGTGCCGGTGTTCATCGATGGCGTTCCGGTTTACGTTCCTTATGATGGCTATGTGGATATGGGGCGCTTCACCACTTTTGATCTTGCCGAAATTAATGTTTCAAAAGGCTTCGCATCGATCCTTTATGGTGCCAACACCAAAAAGTTCGTCCATGATTTGCGCTGCCTGGCTCTGTGAGATCGATCCAAACAACTCAACAAACTGCTCATGCTCGCCAGGCAGATGTTGGTTTCGAATTTACTTTTTAAAAAATTTCAGATGGTCCATTCTCTCCATTTCCTGAGCGTGTAAACATTAATCCTATCTGCTATATATATTCTTTAAATCGCCTTCAAACATCGTGTAGTCGTGGTCATAAAACATTTTGAAATCCGGTACGGCCGGATGCCCGGGAAACGGCGCGTAATAATGGGTGGGACTTTTGGTATCATTGCGCCAAACGAGCACGTAAGCCAGATTCAACTTGTTCTTTTGGAGTACTTTAAGTAGCACATCCGTATACCAAACCGGATTCACGATGGATTCAAGACCCGTCTCGGTAAAAGCGGCGAGCTTTTTGTTTTCCAATGCAAAGTCATTTACGATTTTGAGTTTTTTAATAGCCTGCTCCAAATTGTACTTGCCATCTCGGCCCATATCTCCGTAATTATCCATTCCTACGAGGTCTACCCATTCGTTACCCGGATAGCGCTCGGTGAATTCTGCGACGCTGTTGAATTTGTTATCCGGGGAAAACGCGTAAATCAGGTTATGAACATCCAGACTATCCCTCAGATAACCAGCAGTAAATTGCCACAATGACTTGAATTCATCCGGCGTGCAATGTGATTTGCCCCACCAGAACCAGTCCCCGTCAAACTCGTGATACGGCCTGAAAATAAGGGGGATCTGCCCTCCATTGGCTCCTTTTAGACTTTTGAACCAGCCCGCTAATCTCTGCAAAATGAGCTTGTAATCCTGATGGTTTTTTCCTCCCGGAACAATGTATTTAACCGCTGGCAACGAAACCGAATCCTTCCAGTAAAAACCACCGCCCGAAACCGGATTAGAAAAATGCCAGGAGATGGTGGTAATTCCACCACGAGCATAGGTATCAGTAACCAGTTTTTTCAAACGCTCCTGACTTTTCTCTATGGACTCGGCAGACCTGCCAGTCAATGGCGCAATGTCCACACCAATTACCGCCGGGTGCGAGCCAACGACTGATTTCACGTCCGATCGGCCTGGTTCGTCACGCCAGCCATGTCCATAATCCGTTGCATCCTGGTGTCCAAAAAGTGTATGTTTTTTGGCTAGCTCGTGCATATTCCTGTAAAGTGCAGCGGTCTCCCGTGTAGCCTTTGGATCGATTAGCTTTTGAGCCCAAGACAGGGAAAATGATGCAATGAAAAGTGCTGTAAAAACGATTGTTATTCTATTCATGTGAATTAATGTATACTAAAATATATATCAGGCTTTGAAATAAACAGGTTAAGACCATTTTCATCAAAACAGGCCACTCGGACGGACCACACAACTCGATAGCGGTGATCCCTAACTTTTTCACTTCCCCTGCGAAGGTTTCGAAAAGAATTTTGTCATAGCACCACCTGCATACCGAATGCCTGATTTGCCCATTCAGAACTGGTCCAAATGCTTGCCGAGTTGCGCCCCAAACGTCAGTCATCGTCATGGGCAGCCCTAGCAAGCCAGCTCCCGCCGCGATCGTTTTATAATAGAACGCCTGTTTTGATTGATCTCCATTACTTAATATGTTTTTATAAATCTTATTAGCCCGATATTTGATGTCGCGTTACATTTTCTTTAAAATGCTTAAATACTCTACCATATCAGTAAGCTGCTCCGTTGTTATGGCGTCTTCTAAGCCTGCCCGGCATCATTGAGACTAGTGCAAATCTTCATTGCCTTTCACCTGCCTTTGCTGGCCTCTAAAGTCTGTGATTGCGACATTAGTTACGTCTTTATCAATCGTGAGAAAACGGCCGGATTGCGACAGGAATGAGGCTCCATAGGTAAATTCATGTTTCAGCATTTTTCCATTTTTATACTTCACCCGGGCGCTGATATCCGTGGGTTTTAAGAGAATATTTTTAACATTATGTTTCAATTCAAATGCCTTTAATACATCCCGGTTCTGGCTGGCAATCATCATGTAGCGTCCATCGCTGCTTCGTAATTTGACCAATGCTTTTCCGTTGCCCGGAATGTAAAGACCACTTTGCAGAATCGACTGCGGGTTGAAATTGCCATTCCCGTCACCGAGTAATACCAACCCATTCAGCGCATCATACCGGCCTATCGAGACGTCGGTGCCGTAATCGTTGCCCGTTATGGCTACGTCCAGATTTCCATCTCCGTCATAATCATCGACGACCATGCCGTTCAGGACGGATATTTGCGCCTGTTTCGGAAGCGGGATCAGCGTGAATTTCCCATTGCCTTCGTTGCGCAAAAAACAGGATTGCAGCATGGTAGCTTTCAGGCGAATGGCGTCTTTGCGTTGCTCGGCAGAGAGCAGATCCTCCATCGTGGCTCCGGCGAAAGATTTGAAACTGCCAAACTTCTTTTTGACACTGTTCATTTGCTTAATCAGATCCTCCCGACCGTGCATGGGAAACTCGCGCGGCTCCCCATTCTGATCTGGTAAAAAGAGCGACGGAATAGCCGAATAGTTACCGCTATTGTCAAAATCTTTGGCTGTGATGTACACCGGAAACTGCTCACTAGCCTGGAACAGGGTGTTCAGTCCCGTATTGCCCACAATGTAATCCATCCGCCCCGTGTGCCGGAAATCACCTGCGACGATACTATTCCACCAGCCCGGTTTGTCTCCAACGCCGGTTGTTTCAGTAATGGAATTAAATCGGCCATTGTTATTCTTTAAAAATGTAATGGGCATCCATTCGCCCGTCAAAATCAAATCGGGCCAGGTATCATTGTCAAAGTCTGTGACTAAGGCATCGCAGACCAGGCCAATGTTCGCCAGACCGGGCGCTACGTCTTTGGTAACGTCGGTAAATTTGGTATGTCCCTCCTGGCTATCGTTTCGAAGGATCAGGCTGGACACGGGTTTGGGATAATGCCAGGGTTCAACCCGACCCGAAACAAACAGATCCAATTTCCCGTCCCGGTTGAAATCGACGGCGCGAACACAGAATTTGCTGGTCAAATTAGTCGGTAAGGCATTCGTGGTTTCTGTGAAATTCCCCTTTCCATCGTTGATATACAGTTTGTCCTGATAACCCGTCGTGTTGGGTGCATTTTTGTAGCCGCCCCGGGCGATGTACAGATCCAGCGCCAAATCGCCATTGGCATCAAAGAGCAGGATACCTTCGTCTTTGTAATCTCCCTCAACAGCTTGCTCTAACACAACATTTCGCTGCGAAAATTTCCCATTTCTTTGCTGTAAAAAAAGCTGGGCGGGATCGTGCGCATTTCCACCGATCACCAGATCATCCCTACCATTTCCATCCACATCGCCCACCGCCATACCCGGACTGTATTCCGACAATTTATGCGGCAGCAGTTTTTGAATGTTGAAGTCGATGAAATCAAATTCCTTGTGCCGGTAGGTTAATCCTATTTCTTTTGTTACATCGGTGAACAATGCATTAGCAGCCAGTTTTGGCACTGACCAATCATAGTTTGCGGACGCATCTTTGCTGGATACAGTCAGTCTCTGATCGGCTTTTACATTTTGCAAAACCTGCTTTTTCCCGTTTGGCCATTTAACCACGACAGAATCAAGCTTCACAACATTGCCCAAACCGAAATGGGCGATCGACTGGTTGGTAGACAGGTAGCCACGATAGGGTGTATGTTCATAAACCTGCTGCTTGTTGCCAGCGAAGTGAATGGATACAAACGTGCCCAGGCCAGCAACGTTCAGGCTATCACCAATTAATGTCAGTTGCAAATAATGCGCGTTTTCCTTATTCCGTTCTCGGGCGTTGTTCTTGTAGATCAGCGCTTTGTCATTGATGTTATTGATGACGATATCCAATGCACCGTCGTTATCAAGATCGGCGTAAACCGCGCCATTTGAAAATGTCGGCTGATCAAAGCCCCAATCCGAGGTAACATCCCGGAAGGTCAGATCACCCGTATTCTGATAGGCGTAATTGTGAATCTTGACGACCGGGATCTGGGCTAAAATATTCGCTTTTGTGGTCGTTTCGTTGGGCTGGTCCCGGTAAGCGATGAAATCATGGTCTGTAACGTCTTTCGGATAGCCATTGGTGACGATCAGATCCCGGAAACCGTCGTTGTTGAAATCAGTCAGCAAGGGCGTCCAGCTCCAATCTGTTTGGGCTACGCCGCTCATAAAGCTGATTTCACTGAATGCCGGACTACCAATTGAATCCTTCGCCCCAACGCGCGGCCCCTGATTGAGTTGCAGCGTATTCCGAACGTACTGATACTGATAACCGTACAGATCAAAGTTGAGATAACTAGCGTAATTGTTGGCCATCATCATCATTTTCTTCCGGTAATTATCTTCCGGATTCATGTCCAGCTCCATTAAATCGGCCAGTCCATCGTTGTTGATATCGCCAATATCCTGCCCCATCGCATTGAGCGACGTATGTTTGAAATACTCCCGGGAGCGGTTGGTAAAACTGCCGTTCTGGTTGTTGATGTAAAGCATATTGCTCGACAGAAAATCATTCGCAACAGATATATCTTTCCAGCCATCCTGATTCAGATCAACCACCGTGGCCGTGTGGCCGAAGCCATCCAGCGAGATGCCGGACTGCGACGATACGTCGCTATACCGGGCATGTTCAAGCCCGGCATTCCAATCGTTACGAAATAAACGTCCCATACTCCGTCGGCCTTCGAAACGGCTCAATCCAAACTGATTCGGATTCTGTTCCGGGGAGGCTTCATTAACCGTGAGATACATATCCAGGTCGCCATCGTTGTCATAATCAAAGAAGTTCGCCATCGTTGATTGCACGTGGATATCTAAACCATATTCAGCGGCCAGCTCCTTGAATATGGGCACGCCGTCGTTTGTTTCTTTTTGATTAACATACAGTATGTTACGAAGCTCCAGCGAGTCTTTCGAAAGGGTGTTACAGACATAAATATCATCCCAGCCGTCGTTGTTGATATCCACAACGGCCACCCCTCTCCCCCATCGCCCTTTGCCATCGACCCCCGCCTTTTCGGTCACGTCAGTAAATTCAAACGTTGCTCCCTGCGCGCCATTATTCAGATATAACCGACTCGAAACCCGGTTGCCGACGAAGTAAATATCCGGCCAGCCATCTTTATTAAAATCCCCGATTCCCACGCCCCCACCGTTATAAATATTGACCATATCCAGTGGGTTGATCGAGTCATTTTCAGCAATAAGATTATTGAATTCAATGCCCGACTTTGACGATGAAATGGCCTCGAATAATGTATCGTCTTTGCAGGATGCCAGCACAAAAGCCAAATAAAGAACGTAGTGAAATTTCATGAATCTGTAAATTCAACACCGGGTTAGTATCCCGGGTTTTGCACCAGTTCCTGATTGGTCGCAATCTGTCGCTGCGGGATCGGCATCAGGTCTTTTCCGGGGGGCACCGCAATACCATACCGTTCTTTTACGTAGTTGGCCTGCTCACCCGACCGGCGCAGTAAGAACCAGAGCGAGAATTCGCCTGCCAGCTCATGCCGGTATTCTTCCAGCAAAATTTTCATTACGTCTGAGCCGGTGGCTGCACCAAGACCGGCGCGTTTGCGGATCTGTCCGTTAATGACAGCCAAGGCACCAGCAGCATTACCACTTTTGTATAATGCTTCGGCTTTGCTCAAAAGTACCTGCCCGTAGCGCATCAAAATCAGGTTTTGACCGCTGAAAATATATGCCGGGTTACCCGAATTTCCCGTCGCACTAGGATCACGCCAAGTTTTCACGCCATAGTATCCCGATCGCAATCCGTCCGATCCTTTCCAGGGTTTCGCTAGGGTTCCCAACGTGTTCAGCCCGGGATAGTTTTGCTTCACCAGAGGATAATCACTAATCCTGATTGCCGGGCTGGGGTGCACATCGCCGGGGCCCAGAACAGTTGGAAATTTCCGGGTATCTCCCGCTTCAAACGAATCATACAGCTTCTTATCTGCGTATGAGTATCCAAATTGTGAGACCTCTTCCGGCATTCCGAAGGTTCCCAGCCAATGAGAGTCGTTCGCATGACCCCACGACATATCGCTGCCGGCAATGTACTGAATCTCAAAAATGGACTCTTTACCGTTTTGGTTATTGAACTCATGGATGTTGATAAACTTGTCTTCCAACTGATATTTGCCAGTTACTTGCTCATAGGTAGCGGCAGCTTCAGCATATTGCTTCAACCACATCTGCGCATCACCCAGGTAAGCCAGGGCCGCTCCTTTGGTAGCGCGGCCAATATCCGCAGCGGTCAGATCCTGCTGCCAGGGCAATAGGTCAGCAGCTGCTTTCATATCCGCGGCAACAGCGGTGAAGACTTCATCCTGCGTATTCCGGGGATGACGGCCGTCGTCTGTTACGGTTTGCAATTCCAGTGGAACACCTCCGAAATTGGATGCCAGGTAATAGTAAAAAGCCCCCCTCAAAAACAACGTCTCACCCGTTAACCGATTCGCCAGTGTGTCCGAAATGATCCTGTTGGTTTTCATAGTCTCAATAATCGGAATCGCTGAGTTGGCGCGCGCAACGCCCTGATACGCCCTCGACCAGAAAATATTCAGCGCATCAAAACCGGTGGGCACTTCATAGGTTTCAAAGAATGTATCGGCTCCATAGTTTTTGAAATCCTGCGAAAGGAAGTTGGCCTGGTACCACAATGCTTTCAGCGTAAAATCTACATCATGGAATGTGTCATAAATACCCGTCACGAGCGCAATGCCGTCTTCGGGCTTTTTAAACAGCGCGTCTTCCGTGATGCCCTGTGTATTTTTTTGTTCCAGGAATGATTCCTTACAGCTTATCGGCAACAGTACCACTGCCAGAAAACCGAGCAGACCTATTGTTTTATATAATTTCATAGTCAGTTTATGTATTTTGATAAGGATTAAAACTGCACATTCAGACCTAGTGTAAAGAAGCGTGAAGTCGGGTAATTGCCCACATCAACACCTTTCACAGTCGCACTCGTGCTGCCATTGTTCGGATCGCTCACCTGCCCGATTTCAGGATCCAGGCCCGTGTACTTGGTGAACGTAACCAGGTTCTGCCCGCTCACATACACCCGAACCCGACTGGACGTGATTTTGCGTACCAAGGCAGCTGGCAGTGTGTAGCCGATTTGCAGGTTGCGCAACCGCAGGAACGAACCGTCTTCTACGTATACATCCGACACCCGCGTGTTACCGCTTTTATCATCTCTCACAGCACGCGCGTAGGTCGTTGAGGGATTGGTTTCCGTCCAGCGGTTCAAATAAAATTCTTCACTTACGTTCTCTACGCCCACGCCGCCGTTGGTAGCCAGACTTTGCAGATTCCTTTTCGCATAATTCAGGATGTCGTTCCCGACCGATGCATACCAGAACATCGACACATCGAACTGTCCGTAAGACCCATCGAAGTTTACACCCCCAAAGAATTTCGGTATCGGGCTGCCGATTATCACCCGGTCATCGTCGGTAATGCGATCATCCCCGTTGGTATCGACGAACTGGCGGTCGCCAGGTGCGGTAGATGATGCCTGATAAAACGTACCAGTGCCATTTTTAGCAGCTGCGGCCGCATTCAATGCATTGATTTCATCCTGCGCCTGGAAGATCCCGGCTGATTTGAAGCCGTAGAAGGCACCTACCTGACCGCCTACCTGCGATTGGGTAAACGTGGTCCAGAGGTTGCCGCCAAAGTTCGGAAACCCAAGATCAGAGAAGTTACCTACTGAGGTCAGTCCGTCGGCAAAGCTGATAATCTTATTGCTAACCGTTGTTACGTTTGCACTGACACCCCATTTAAAAGCGTTACTCGACTCGCGGTATTCCAATCCCAATTCCAGACCACTATTACGAATGCTACCTACGTTCCGGGTGGCTGTACTGAAACCTGTTTGGCTAGGTACGTTCACGTTCAGCAGGAAACCGCTCGATGAGCGCACATAGTAATCGGCCGTGAAATTGATACGGCCACTCAGGAAAGATGCGTCCAGTCCAATGTTCGACTGCGTTTGATTTTCCCAGGTTAAATTCGGATTAGGTAACGCACTCAGGACAAGACCGTCGTAATATGTTTTTGTTTGCCCAAACACATAACCGCGGTTATCGATCCGGCTGCTTCCTGAACTATAAATACCCTGGTACTGAAACAGTCCGATATTCTGGTTGCCTGCTTTCCCCCAGCTACCACGTAACTTCAAGTCACTCAGCGCATTCACCGACGCCAGCAAAGGTTCGTCTTTCAGACGCCACGCAACCGACACAGACGGGAATACGCCGTACTTGTTACCCGGACCAAAACGTGAAGAGCCGTCGCGGCGTACAGTACCCGTGATGATGTAGCGATCAAGTAGCTTATAGGTCAAACGCCCAAACTGCGAAGCGAGCGACCAGGTTTGCTGATTGCCATACGGCGTGACTGTCTGGATAGACCCCACATTGCGAAGTTCGTCGCTAATTAGTCCGGAGCCACTGGCGCCACTCTGGCGAAACTTATTTTCCTGGGCCGATACCCCGCCCACAAAGTCAATAGAATGAATGCCAAATGTTTTGGTATAAGCGATTGTATTTTCCCACAACCACTCCGCCGTATTGCTGGCATTCTGAGAATAAAACGCCAGTGGCGGTGTCAGTAACCGGTTGTTTGTCGGCGTGAAATAATAACCTGATCCATCGCTGGTATTCCAGCCAAAGTTTGTTTTTATACGCAAACCCTCAACTGGCGTAATTTCCAGATACGTAGTGGTCAGCAGGTTATTGGATTCCTGGTCGCGGTCGGTGGTTTCCAGATCGGCAATAACGTTGGTACTTCCCGAAACCGCAGTTGCGCCTTTCGTGTAATAGCCGTAGTTCCCATTGGCATCTTTAACCTGGTCCGTCACCGGATTACCCGTCATGGTTGGTACCAGTTTGGTCAGGTTACCAACGCCATTCAGGCCGGAGCCAAAACCAACGAAACCGCCCGTGCGGGTGTACTTCATGCTCGTTGAAACCTTGATCCATTTGGCGGGCGTGTAATCCAGGTTCAGGCTACCATTGTAACGCTTGAAATTCGAAAATTTAACTGTTCCCTTCTGATCAAAATAGCCCAGCGAAAGCGATGTCTGCACTTTGTCACTGCCACCACGCAAAGCCAGGTTGTAGTTTTGGCGGTATCCCGTTTGGTACACTTCCTTCTGCCAGTCGATGTTTCTTAGTGTCGATGGATTGCGCCATTCCGGTAAAACCGGATAGGATTCCTTGTCAGCGATCTCCGTGGCAAACGAAGCGAAATCCTGCGCATTCAGTACTTTATATAATTCGGGAATCGCCTGCACTGATCCATATGCATCAAACGAAACTTGCAATGCACCCTGTTTGCCACGCTTGGTCGTCACGATCACGACCCCGTTCGAAGCCCGGTTGCCATAAATGGCCGTTGCCGACGCATCTTTAAGAATTTCCATTGACGCAATATCATTGGGATTCAACGTATTAAGACCGCCAGAAATAGGGTAACCATCCACCACGTACAGGGGCGAGTTGTCGCCGAAAGTACCTGTTCCGCGGATTTGAACGGAAACTCCGCCTCCAGGAGAGCCATCGTTATTCGTCACCTGAACCCCGGGCGAGCGGCCCTGAAGTGCCTGATCCAGGGTAGTGACAGGCACTTTTTCTATCTGCGCCGCACTTACTGAACTGATAGCCCCGGTAATGTCTTTCCGCTGCTGGGTACCATAACCCACCACGACAACTTCATTCAGGGCCTTGGTGTCCGGGACCAGATCCACATCAATGACTGACTTCGTACCAACCGCGATATCCTGACTAACATAGCCGACGCTGCTGAATACAAGCGTTGAAGTATTGTCCCGAACGGTTACCGTATACGTACCATCGGCATTTGAGGTAGTACCCGTAGTGGTGCCTTTAACAGTAATGTTGGTACCTGGCACAACACCAGCCCCCTGGCTCTCCGTTATTTTACCAGTAACCTGCCGCTCCTGGGCAACGGCTGCACAGACACTGAGCACGACCAGTAGGAGTGAACGTAACGTCAGCGTTTTGTACTGGGTGATTCTATCAAATAATAAAGTTTCTTTCATATTTATAATTAGCATTTATTGATTAAGGTTTGATGATTTTTACGATTGAAGACTCATTTTGCGTACTCACACGCAATACATAGATGCCGGCGCTTTTGCCCAAACGGAGTACCTGGCGCTCTATTCCAGCAGCCTTATCTACCTTTTTTTCAAGTACAGTCGCGCCATTTATTGACGTTAGCGATATCCACACCGCAGCGCCCTCGGCACCACGAATTTCTATCTGGACATTTTCTCCAACCACCGGATTTCCAAGCACTGAAACCTGTAAAGAAGTCGCTTCTTGCTCAGCTGCCATACGCGCGTTATTAAGCACGGCCGGCTCGGTCCCGAATACCAATTGACCTTTATAATAGATTGTGACGTAACTATTTGTATCCATTGCTGCCGTTGGCTTGAATGAATAGTCATTGCTCTCGTTGAATTTAGACCAGTCGGCCTTGGCAATGCGATACTGGATATTGCCGGTATTGCTTGCAGGGTACAGCATCCCCACTGTTGGCTTCACATTAAGCTGCAAATAGGTATCGCTCTTGCTTCGGTTGAAATTCCGCACAAACTGACCCGTCACATTGGCGTTCCCCAGCCTGGCGTAATCCATGAAAAAATTCAGATTCTGCGTTCCTTCGGCCGTAAACCAGTAGCGAACTGATAGATCACCGAAAGAAATAGGCACATTACCCTCATTAACAATGCTCATGAATGTATTGATCGAGCTGCTATTCGTTGCACCGTTCCGGTTCTGGGTTAATGCTTTCAGTTTCACGACCGAGGGAGCCACATCGGGTTCAATACCCCAGATCAATTGCGGTACACCATCTGAGCCGGTACGGTACAATGTGATGTGGTTGTTGAGGGTAAAATTCGTTGCCGCCTGATAAGAATAGTCGTCTTGCTCGCTCAGGTTCGTGTAATCGCTGTTAACAAACCGTGATTGGATTACGCCTGAATTACCAACTGCCAGATTACCCGCCGATGGATCAAAGCTGTACTCAAGATACCCGGTAGCGCCGTTACGTGGATTGGGCAGGGCTACGTATTTAGTTTTGATTTTACTGCCGCCGAGTTGGGCGTAATCAATGTAAGCATTGATACCTGAGTAATTTTCAGCCGTAAACCAATACCGGACCGTAAGCTCACTATATTGAACCGGCGTTGATCCTTCATTGACAAGCATTAGATTTGGCCGGATCGCCGAATTGTTGGCATTGCCTTTGTCCGCATCCTGATATTGCACTTTTAGCGTAACAGGTGGCCGCCAGTTTGGAAGCTCATCCCGCGTGATCACATCGTTATCCGCATATACAGCCTTCAACTGATCAATCGGCTGTTTTTTGATATAGTCCGCTCCCGTCCAAACCGCAAACCACGACCACCACGTAGCAAATCCACGAATTTTGTCGGGGTTTGGCAAATTGCCCGTTTCGGTTAGTGCAACCAGTTTTTTGCCGTTGAATTGACCTTGCGCATTCGCCCAGTTGCCACTCAAATTGGCCGTTGGGTCTGCATAAATATCTTCGCCAACAACATCCACATATTGATCGCCAGGGTACCAGTCGGGGTTGATCGTGTCTGTACCCGTATACACCCAGATCAGGTTATGTAACTGGTGATAATTGGTCAGTCTATTGTACATCAATTGCCAGAGTTCCTTGAAGGGACCCGCCCCTTTTGCTCCCCACCAGAACCAGCCGCCGGGGGCTTCGTGCAGCGGGCGCCAGAGAACTGGTACGTCAGCTGCCTGAAATTTTTTGAGTTGCAAGGCAATGGCGTCAATGTCACTGAGCAATAGTTGGTAACGGGTGCTGTTTTTATCGGCGAGGGCGGCCGCCAGATCAAAGGTCGTAGCCTCGGTATAAAATCCCCGCCACCAAAGCTGATCGGGTGCCTGATTGATCAGATCGGTCGGCGCGTTCCAGTGCCACATCAGACTGATAATCCCGCGGCCTTCACCTTTCTTCGCCCAGTCGATAATAGCTTCGCTATTACGCATGGGCGACGTGCCGAACTGAACGCGGCTGGGCGAGTAGTCCATCAGGTCGAACGAACCAATAGCCGGCTCTTTGCCCGTTTTCTCTAAAACATATTCAACATCATCCTGTTGTCCTGAAAGTACTTTACTCCCATATTGATCGACCAGATACGAAAACAATCCCTTGGTTGACAATGTAGCCTGCGCATCGACCAGCATTTTTGAAGGCTTGATTGGCAAGGAGGCCGTGGTTGGCGTTAGCTGAATGTAGTCGATATCAAAGTATCCCCAACCCCTGTATATGGTGATAGTATTTAATCCGTTGGCCAACAGAAATTTTCCCGCACCGGAACTGGTAAACCCTCCAAATGTTTGTTTTAGTGTACTACTTCCTTTTTCATCATTTACCTGAAAGTCAACCCCTTTGTCGCCATAGGGTGAGGCATAGCCGATGGACAAATCGTATAGCCCCGCGGCGGCGTTAATGGTAATACTCACCTGATCTGTCGCATTGTCGAAGCCTGTTACATATCCCGTTCCCGAAAATCCGGTATTGGCGCTTGATACATCTACGCCCGTCAGATCGCCAGCCTCGGCTTCTGCCCGTCCATTGACCAGCGGAACAACGGTGGGCGGCTTGACCGATGCGGGTGTCAGCACAATGAAGTCAATGCCGTAATAGCCCCAATTCTTGTTGATTGTAATGGTGTTCTGCCCGTCCAGCAGTTGAAACGAACCGATTACCGCAGCTCCAAAGTCCGTACCGGTTAATTTCAAATCATGTTCGCTGCTGGCACCGTTGACACTCACTCGGGTCTTTTTATCGCCGTAAGGTGAGTAATATGCAATGGTGAGCTGATAACTCCCTGCCGGAGCTGCAAAGGTGAAAACCATGTTATCGCCCCCGTTGCTGTCGTCATCAAAACCCCAGGCGTAGCCCGTACCGGAATATCCGGGTTGATCCTGCACAATCTGTACGCCATTAAGGGCCACACCCTGAGCGGCTTCGGCTTCCAGTTTAATTGGATCTGCGCCGAATATCGACGTGCTAATGCTTAATAAAGCAGTCAGAATGAAGGCGTGAATTGCCGTTAGCTTTCGAATTGCTGACATAAATTGGATTTGTACAGGTGTTCGCATACTGTATGAGGTAAAAGTTAAGGCCTAGATAAATAGAATTTTATCCAGCAAAAATAGGACGAATCGACATGGACATAGATTAAGGAAAACCCTACTTTTTTAAAACTTAGGGAAAACCCTAGATAAGGATGCCGATTCAATTCCTGCTTTGAGTCTTGAAAAGGATGATTTTTACGGGAGCCGCCTCGCACTTTTGCAATGATGCTTCGAGTGGCGGATTTTATGGGAAAGATTCAGTGTTGATTCCGGAAGTGACAATGTTAACGCAGGTTTAAATGCGCGCAACCTCTGTCATACAAGCGCTTCCGTTTTTTGTAACTTTTGCATGGGCAACGAAATCATCACAGATGTTCCTTTTCCGACTTCGCCTTGCCACATGACATGCCCGCCGAGGTAGGCAATACGGGACTTAATATTAGCGATACCACTTCCTTTTAATAGCAGATTATCGAAATCAGCCCCTAGGCCATCGTCATCTACACTAATCAAGATTGTTTCTTCATTGACCATCAGCTGAACCGTCACCACCTTGGCGTGTGCGTGTTTTAGCGCGTTATTGAGCAACTCTTGCACTACCCGGTAGATCATCACGGCAGCTTCATCGCCCAACGGTGGCATCTCGCCGTAATGGTCTAAAATCAGCTTCGTTTTATTAACCAGATTCAGTTTCTGTACCAGGTCTTCCAAGGCTGGAACGAGGCCAAATGTTGATAGCGCATACGGGCGCAGATCATTGGATATCAGCCGGGTTTCGGTGCAGGCTTCGTCCAGGAATTGGTTCAAGGGTTCCTTGACCGATAAAGGCAATTCTTCCTGATGCGCTTCAATAAATAGTTTAATTCGGGAAAGTTGAATGCCCAGACCATCGTGTAGATCACGCGCAATTCGACTTCGTTCGCCTTCTTGACCTTCGATCATGGCACGTAGCGATTTAAGCTCCAATTGTCGAATCTGTTGCTGGGCGATGACCGTGTGCTGATGATCAATCAGTTTTTGCTGACGTCTTAGATACACCAATGTAAACACGCCGATAATACTGATTATCAGGCCAATGAATAGCGCAGAGTTCAATACGTTCTGATTGCGACTTTGTTCTTCAACCAGTTGTTTTTCAACTGCCAGCGTTTTGATCTGACTATCTAGTTCCTGCAAACGAATACTTTTTGTTTGTTCGGATGCGTAAAACTGGACCGTAAAATCGAGCGTTCTTAATGACCAATCGTATGCTTTTTTATGGTCGCCCATACGGGAATAGCTATCTGCCGTGTGCCGCGACAATTCCCGCATCATACCCAGATTATTTTCCGCCTTCGATAGGTTGTAGCTCTTCTGGTAGGCTTCAATAGCAGCCAGGCTATGATGTCTGAACTGCTCGACCAGGCCCAGGTAAAAGAGATTTAAGGCAATTAACCAGTTAACTTTTAATCGATTTGATATGATCAGACTTCGGCTGGCAAAATAGTATGCAGAATCGGGCTGCTTGTCCCGAGAGTACGTATTGGCCAGCAGACTAAGGGCATACGCCTGAGAATAGGGTTGTTTGTACTTTACGCTAAGCCGCTCGGTTTCACGCAAGTGAGTTTTCAAACCGGGCGGCATAGGTTCTACATATTGAGCGATATTATCCAAACCCAATCGAGATTCGATGACTTTGGGCATGTTATGGGTTCGCTCGAAATATTGCTGGGCTTTTTTCAAATATTGTTTGGCGTAAGCATGCATAAAATAGTCCTGGGTGTAGTAATCTCCTATTACCAGGTACTGATTAAAATACCCCAGCGAGTCGCCTATCAGGCTGTAGTATTTCAAGCTGCTGAAATAAGAGTCCATCGTATACTTATTATATCCATACTGCCGATGGTATAGTTTACCCAGGGAATCATAAGCCTTTGCAGCCTGACTATAATGCTTATCCTGAACCAACAGTTTAATCTGTTTCTTTAAGCTATCAACAAACGTCGTGTCCGATACCGCCTTCGCAGATTGTAACCCGCCGGTCAAAATAACCAAGAAGAGGAGAATGATCCGCCAACCAGACCGGAGAGAAAAGCATTTCATGAGCATTACCTGTAATGACAAATAGAACTAATCAATCATTTGCATTTCCATAGCCGTCTTTATCAGTAGGGCTGTGTTAGGAACACCGAACTTCATCAATAGACTGCTTCGGTGAAATTCAATTGCTTTGGCGCTCACAAATAACTGAGTGGCCATCTGCTGTGTTGTTAATCCCTGTGCAATGCGGGTAAGCACTTCCGATTCGCGAGGGCTGAGATGTGGTTTTGCGCCAATGCCGGCCGTTGACCTTCTGGTCTTGGGATTATCGTTCAGCAGAATTTGCGTGATCGATTCATTAAAATATTGCTTCTCGTGGTGAACCGCCTGGATGGCCTGAAGCAACTCCGTTTTCGTAGTATTCTTCAACAAATAGCCTTTCGCCCCCTTTTTCACGACCCGCTTAATAAGACTGGCATCGTTGTGCATCGTCAGTGCTACCACTTTCGTTTCCGGGTACGTACGGACTATATACTCACAAAGGCCAAGGCCGTCTTCAATGCAGGGAAACGAAATATCAAGTAAAATGACATCGATCGTAGTCTGGCTTAATCGCTCAATAACTGACTGTACCGTGTAGCAGCGCTCCGTCACTTCAATATCCAGTGATCCTGAAATGAGCGACTCTATGCCTTCAACAAAGACATTATGGTCATCAGCAATGAGAACTCGTATCATGCGTATATATACAGTATAAATTCATATCTATCTATCGAAAGTACGATGAATCAGCCGTGAACATAAATCCAACAGTTCCCATCTCACAAATTTTAGGGAAAACCCTAAGGACATTATTGGGGAATCAGACGTCATGTATCTGGTCGCCAAGGAACTATGAAGAAGCTTGGCAGGAAGCATCCATCTAGTAAGTGACCAGTTGCTAATTCGGATACAGCAACTTATGAAAAGCAGCGGGTGACATGCCGGTTTTCTGTTTGAATAATTTATTGAAAGATTGCGGATGCTCAAAGCCCAACGCATAAGCCGCATCTGCTGTGGTAAGTAATCCTAAGCCAACTTGCCAAAGTGTGCTCCGCTTGCTTTATTTGAAGAACTTTTACCAACCAGCGCGGATCTCTTAATCTGCATATGAGTCAAATTCTACCAGTAAAAAGTTCACGAGTCAACCGGTTTGACGAACGCAATTTCCTAATTTAACTCAAAGATAAAATCTGAGTCAATCGGCACTCTTGTTGAGATCTCTCATAACACCCTTTATTCCTTCTTCAAAGGATTCATACTGCGGCTTCCAGTTCAATTCTTCTTTCGCTTTCTGGTTGCTTACTCGGAAAGAACTTGTAAGCGATTTAACCAGCGGACCTCCAATCATCAATCCAATCAGCCAAGGTGGAATTGTCCCGACCTGTTTTACTTCTTGGGTCATTGTAATATGGTCGATCAGCTGACGCAAAGTGATGGGTGTATCGTCTACAATGTTGTAAACTTCGCCATGGCGTCCGTAAGTTACGGCCAAACTGAAAGCCTTGGCCAAATCATTCACTTGAATGGGACTCCAGTAGTTCTCACCCTTCCCGAAAACCCGAAGCTGGCCTTTTTTCATCGTATCGTAGAACGACGCTTTAAACAAACCACCCGGCCCGTAAACGAAACCAGGACTAAGTACAATCAGTTTTAACCCCTGTCTCTTATGCAACTCCATCAACTGATACACTACATGAGCATGGCCCTCTCCCAAGGGTGACGGTTTCGAAGGTGTCTGTTCGTTTATCCATTTAGAACCATGATCTCCATAATTGAAGCAGCCACTGGTGTAGACAAGTACCTTGTCGTGCTGAATGCAAGAATTTGCAAGAGCCAGCGTCATTAATTCATCTGCCTGGTTAACCCTCTCCTTGGCTGAATTAGTGAAGCGCCCCTTAGTTGCTAATTGAGCTGTCTGTATGACCACATCAACCGAGGGTATGGCAGACAAATAGGTTTTAGGAGAGGTCATTTCACCAACCACCGTTTTCATCCCTTTTTTGGTCAAGGGCGCCGCCTTGGCCAGGTCTCTTACCATACCTACCACCTGGTGGCCCTCACTAAGTAATTCTTCAACGACAGCCCTTCCTACGAATCCAGTTGCACCTGTTACAAATATTTTCATGATAAATTTTATGTTTAACGGAAATATATCGCCAGATCAAATGAGTATTTCCGTTCTCAATAGATACAGGTCAAACTTAAGAAAGTAATTGAACTAAGCTTCGGTTTCCTCCTTATTTGACTTTTGAAGATAAACCCATACAACTGGCTGAACCGAACATTGTTGGCGTAAAAATGATCAAAAAGTGGCGAAGTAAGTAGGAGCGATAATAGATCAATACATGTTTAGGGAATCAGCGCATTAAAAAAGTATATCCCAAACAAATTTATTTCTAAATTTCGTTAGGAGAAAAATTGCAATTTCCAAAGAAGCATTTGATAACAACTTTTATCTTAAACGACTTTTTCTGAAAGCGAGGACCAACATGAATTCTTGATTAATCTTGATAAAATACCAGTCATGGTCCCATATTACTGGATCAGATAAGATTTGCTCATTAATTTTTGCTGCTCTCTGCCACTATTGCGCTGATGTAGCTCTCTAATGAGGTGGCACCTCGCTCAGGTGCGCTGGGTAACTCCAACTTTCCTTCAATCATTTCTATCGTAATAGCCGTCATGGCCGCCATCGAATCGGCTCCTTCTGATGAAAAACCAGCAGCTTTTAGAGCAGTATTCCATTGTTCGTGAGGCGTCTGTACAGCTTTCACCGGTCTGCCCAAAGCAGATTCAAAAGCAGCAGCTACATCCGCCGATGAGTAACGTTTGGGGCCTTCCACATAATACAGACCTGTTTCCCCGATAGGCTCCATGAGTAGCTTGGCTGCCATCCGACCCAAGTCACCTGGGGCAGCCATTGGCAGTTTCAGATCGGGCGGAAAGAACGTATGCACCTTTCCTTCTTTTTGAGCTGTGGGCAACGATATGTCCCAATTGCTCATGTAGTAAGCCGCTCGTATTACGCTGGTTGGAATCCCCGTTTTAGCCAGACCTATCTCTAATTCGTAAAGTACTCCCAGATCGCCAATCTTATCTCCTGGCTGAGCGCCATAGGTAGATTCAACTACTACCTTCTCTATCCCCAACCCTGCAATGCCTCCAAGATAAAGGCAGCATTCTTACGCTCCTCCAAAGCTGTGTCAGTCGATGGGGGGCTGGCGGATTAAGGACAAAAAGCCGCTTTCCTTTTTTAAATACGTTACGTAAAGCTTCCACGTCGCGTACATCTACAACTGATACGGTTGCCCCTTTTCTCTCCCATTCGCTCGACTTTTTCGGATCATGAGTTAGCACAGTTACTGATTCGTTTTGATCCAGCAGTGATTGAGCCACTGCCGAGCCTACATGGCCCGTTGCTCCAAGAATGATATACATACGCTTTTCGTTTGGTGGAATAAATGATTGTTTAGATGGCCAAACGTAGCCTGCTCGTGTGACAAAGGTATGTCAGGGGTCTTTTTATTTATTCTCCAAGTGTATCGAAATATTGCTTCAGCGTAATGGAATGAGGCTTAAAGTAAAGGTTTAGCACGTGAAGAGATGAGATTCGATCTAGCCGAAAAATACGAAAGCCTTGCCGTAATCGACACCAACCGACTAGAAGCCAATCGGCTTCTGTACTCAGGAGCAGTGCGAAAGGTTGTACTTGCCTTGAAGTTGCTTCGTTTTGAGCCGACTCGTAGTGAATGTCAATCAATTGATAGTTTGTCAAAGCACTTTGTAAGATAGGGAGGTGGTTGCTCGTGCTGACTGGCTTCGTTTTAGGATAAATCTTTAAACGATCATCCAGCACCAATTACATTTTAACGACCGAATTTCTAAACACATCAAAGCGGTTACATAATCCTCACTTTGTAGCCGGATCCTACCTTAAATTTATCTTTGCAACTATGATGCAAAAAAAATGTAATCTATCTAAATTGCAACGCGGTTGCATCTAGCATACTGCATCGAGAATCTGGTGCAGTACTTGCGATATACGAATACATATATACAATGCATTTCAAATTCATTACCATCATCGCCCGCCAGGAGTGGGCTTCCATTTTCCGTAGTAAGATCCCGCTTGCATTGTTTTCCGTATTGCTGGTTGTTTCTTTACTCGCCACATTTACAGGCTGGCAGTATGTAAGCAAATTCAACCATCAGCAAAAAAACGCGCATCAGCAGGTGCACGACCAATGGATGAGCCAGCCCAACCGGCACCCGCACCGTGTTGCCCATTATGGTTACATGGTTTTTCGTGAAAAATCCCCGCTTAGCTTTTTTGATTTTGGTTTGGACAGTTACGTGGGCAATTCTGTGTTTCTGGAAGCACACCGGCAAAATACGGTCAACATGAGCGAAGCAGGCTTTTCCAATGGAATGCTGCGGTTTGGCGAGCTTAGCATGGCCATGGTGCTGCAACTGCTCGTGCCACTGTTTATCATTTTTATTGGCTTTCAGACCATATCCGGGCTCAAACAGAATGGTGTGCTCAAAATATTGCTTTGCCAAAAGGCGTCCTACCTGGATATTCTTATTGGCAAAACGGCCGGGCTAACCGCTGTCGTCTGGGCATTGTTTTTACCCTTGCTACTGGTAAGCCTGATCGCTGGCAACCTGCTCATTACTGGTGAGATTCAAGGAGAAACACTACTGCGCACGCTACTGCTGACATTTTTGTATGCGCTCTATTTTCTGATCATTACGATATTGGTAGTCGCTGTATCGGCAATGAGCAAATCTTCCAAAAATGCATTGATGGTCTTGGTGCTGATCTGGATGCTGTTCTTCATTGTCATTCCCAAAAGCGCCCAGTCGCTCGGAGGCAGCTTGCACGAGGCTCCCGGTAAAATTGCTTTTGAGCAGGCTATTGAGCAAGATGTAAGCGAGCAAGGTGACAGCCACGATCCAGACGATCCACATTTTGCCAGTTTGAAAGCTAATACCTTAAAAAAATACGGCGTGGATTCGATCTCACATCTACCTGTTAATTATGGTGCGCTGGTTATGCAGGAAGGTGAAAACATATCATCAAACATCTTCAATGAACATTTCGATCGGCTGATTAGCATTTACAAATCGCAAAATGCTGTATCCTCGGTACTGAGCTTTATCGACCCTTACCTGGCGATCCGTAACATCTCTATGAACCTTTCAGGTACCGACTTTGATAGTTTCACAGCATTTCAAAAGCAAACAGAAAAATACCGTTTCGAGAAAACTAAAAAGCTCAATGAGATTCATTTGACCCAGATCAAATACCAAAACGATAGCAAACAAAAGGTTAGCGCCAAAAACTGGCAGGAGCAACCTGACTTTGCCTTCCAGCCTTTAACCATCAACCAAAACCTGACTGCCGGCGGTTTAAGTCTGACTGCGCTGCTTGCGTGGGTTTTAGCGGGATTTGGTGCATTGACCTATGTTTCCTCCAAACGAGCTTACCAGTTATGAAAATAAATATGAAAGTCCTATTTCTGGAAATCAAAAATTTCCTGCTGGGAAAAACCGTGCTTATCGGAGCGATCAGCTTGTTGCTTTTTGGCTTTTACAGCTTTTATCATGGCAACCAGGTAATCGATCGCCAGCAGAAAACCATAGCATTCGTGCCTGACGTGCAAAAACACCATTTGCAAGAAATTGCCAGACACGGAACAGGAAAAATGGTGGGTTCCACCGCCTATTATCCTTTCTTTTACACGACCAACCCTGCATCGCCCTGGGAAAAATTCTCGATCGGGCAACGGGATGTGAACCCCTTCACATTGAAGGTCAAAATGTTGGCCATTGAAGGCCAGCTTTACGACTCGGAGCTCACCAACCCGCTCACGCTGCTAGTTGGCAACCTGGATGCATCCTTTGTTTTCATATTTCTTTTCCCACTGTTGATCATTGCATTTACTTATAATGTGCTTTCGGAAGAACAGGAAAATGGCGTGTGGAAAATAGTCCGGACAACCAGCGATAGCATTGGCGCAGCCATTGCGGGTAAGCTCCTGGTTCGACTGGCAATTATTCTAACAACTACGTTGCTGGTCTTTTTGACAGCAGTTGTTGCATTGCAGCTTCCCGTTTCAGCGCCTACGTTTCAGCTGCTACTTGTCGTGTTGCTTTACGTATTGTTCTGGTTCACAATCTCAGTACTGGTTATTGCTTTGGGCAAGAGTTCTTCATTCAATGCAACTACGCTGGTCTGCATCTGGATTTTTCTGGCAATCCTTTTTCCAGGTGTGGCAAATATTGCTGTTAATAACAGCATACCTGTGCCCGAAGCAGCTGAAACGGCGATTCGGCAGCGGGAAGGGTATCATGCAAAATGGGATCAGCCTAAAAAGCCCACGATGGAAAAGTTCTATGCTGTGTATCCACAGTACCGCAAATACGCGATATCGGAAGACAAGTACTCTCCGGGCTGGTATTATGCCATGCAGTTTTCAGGGGATCTGGAATCAGCCAACTCCTCAGAAAAGCTTTTTGAAAAGTTAATGCAAAGACAAACGCTTTCAGAGCGCATTGCCAGGTTCAATCCAGTGATTGCAGCCCAGCAGTCACTGAATAAAGTAGCCAACACGGACCTTACCAGCCACATTCGTTACCTGCAATCCGTAAAAGCCCACCACAGGCAGATCCGGGAGTACTTCTACCCTTTCATTTTTGAAGACACGCCCACTGAAAGCATCAACTGGGCTGGCTACCCGGCTTACAGGCCCAACCAATACCTGCAAGAACCCGTCAGGGGCGGGATGATTGCAATCCTGATCTGGGCAGCAGGTTCATTAATAGCTGCCCAGATCTTGTTTAAAAGAAATTTTATCAAAATAAAAGACATTCAAAATGCTTGAAGCTAAAAACCTTACAAAACGCTATGGCAGCCATACTGCTTTAAATAAGCTGAACCTGAGCATTCAGCCAGGTGAAATTTTTGCACTGCTGGGTCAGAACGGTGCCGGAAAAACCACGACCATCAATCTGTTTTTAGGTTTCATTGAGCCCACCGAAGGTAGCGCATCCATTAATGGAATCTCGGTTGCTGAAAATCCCCAGGAGATTAAAAAGTACCTTGCCTATATCCCTGAGACGGTGATGCTCTACCCGAACCTGACCGGGCTGGAAAACCTGGAATACTTCTCTTCACTGGCTGGTTTTGATTATTCAAAGAAGGAGTTGGGCGGACTGCTTACAACGGCCGGCCTGCAAGCCCAGGCCTTTGATCAAAGACTGGCCGGGTATTCAAAGGGAATGCGGCAAAAAGTAGGTATCGCTATCGCGGTCGCTAAAAAAGCAAAAGTGCTCCTCCTTGATGAGCCCACCAGCGGACTTGATCCCAAAGCGTCCAACGAATTTTCCCAGATCATCCAGTCGCTGGCGGCAAATGGAACAGCGATACTGATGGCAACCCATGATATTTTCAGGGCCAAGGAAGTAGCAAGCCGGATCGGGATCATGAAGGAGGGCAATCTAGAATCGGTGATTGATGCCAGCATGATTTCGGCCAACGAGCTTGAAAGTCTTTATTTGAAAACTGTTTAATTCCGAGTATCCCACCCAAGCTGACATAACTATGATCAAAATTTTTATTTTCTCCTCACTACTCATTGGGCTTCACGTTAGTGCCCAGACCATTTCCGGCTCAGTATCTGATGTCGCCACCGGGGGGAAAATCCCGGGTGCCAATATCACATTGACCGGCTCTGGTACAGGGACTGTTACTGACTCGACGGGAGGTTTTTCTCTGGAAGGAAAAGGTAGCATCCAAGTTAGCGCGATGGGATACAAACCAGTGCGTTTAGTAGCTACCGGCCAATTTTTGAAAATTGAGTTAATCCCACAGGCAAACCAGCTGCAAACCGTCGAAGTGACCGGGCGCGTGGCCAAGGATTACAATAGTGACTACTCTTTTTCTGCAACCAGGATCTCAGCGTTAAATAAAGACGTTCCACAGTCGATTACTTCCATCACAAAGGAGTTGATTGCAGACCGCCAGGCATTTAATCTGGCCGATGCCGTCAAAATTGCTAGCGGGGTGATCCCATCCAGTTACTATAACCAGTATTCGATCCGAGGCATTAGCCAGAACGAAGAAGGTCAGATCATCAATGGGATGCGTACCCGGCAGTATTATTTTTTGCAGCCGCTGACGGCCAATATCGAGCGTGTGGAAGTGATTAAAGGCCCGGCAAGTGCGACATTTTCATCCGTAGATCCGGGCGGCAGCATCAACCTGGTTACAAAAAAGCCGCTAGCCACTCAGCGTAAAGAAGCCAGCCTTAGCGCGGGAAGTTTCAGCACATTTCGAGGGACACTGGATTTTACAGGCCCACTCAATGAGTCTAAAACTTTGCTTTATCGGGTCAATGGCGCTTATCAGCAAGCACGCTCTTTCCGGGACATAGTTGGTAGTAAAGCGCTGCTGCTCTCCCCTTCCCTGAGCTATATTCCCAATGAGAAGACAGCCATCAATGCAGAATTGATTTATAGTAACATGAGCGGCACCCTGGACAGGGGCCAACCGATCTTCGGGGCGGTTGCCGGTGAAACTGCACTTAACAGTACCCCTACCAGCCTGAACCTGGGTGCGCCCAACGATTTTTTCAATTCCAAAGAAGTGGTCATTATGACAACGCTGGCGCATAAGCTGACTTCGCAGATCAGCTTCAACGCCTCCTACATGAAACAGTCATGGACAGAGGATTTGCAGGAACACCGCACAACCAATGCTTTTGCACCTGATATTACTAACCAGCCCGTCACAAGTCTTGCAGCTATGCAATTTGTACAGCGCCAGCAGTATTGGAACATCGACAATTTGAATGCGTATTTCAGCTTCAACTTTAACACGGGCAAGTTAAACCATAAACTACTGGCAGGCTATGATTTGAGTAGCTGGCATAAGCTCAAAGGCGGCGGGCAAAATGCAGCAAGAGGTTTTTTATTGAAAGACGGCTCAGTGGCAAGCTCGTTTGTGCTGGCAGATGCAGCGAATTACCAAACAATTACTGTAGGAGGCAAAACGCTTCCAAGGCCCAACGTTAGCCATTTTGATCTTCAAAATCCATTGTACACCATCCGCAACGTGCAAGATTACAACCTGAACGTAAGGACAGCACTTCCAGCTGCGCTGACTACGACGAATGCGGTTTATGTCCAGGAGCAGTTGCAATTGGGAAAACTGAGCGTGCTGTTGAGCTTACGCAACGAATGGTTTGAAGATATTACCAACTACAAAGCACCCAATACGTTGACGGTACACAAAAACGCGCTGCTTCCCAGGGTCGGGTTGACCTATGCGATCAACAAGGCCATCAATGTTTACGGCACCTACCTGGAAGGTTTTCAGCCACAATCCAACACGGTGACCTTGATGCCGCAGACAGGCACATTGCCAGCCGGCAGCCAGTTTGACCCTTTAAGAAGCAACCTGAAAGAAGCGGGATTGAAAACAGATCTCTTCCAAAATCATCTGCATCTCAATGTGGCTTTTTATGAAATTATTCAAAGCAACATCCTATTGAATGCCAATGATCCTGCTAGTCCAGACCGGCTGGTGACGCGCGGACAGGAGCGCAGCCGCGGGATCGAGTGGGATTTGGCGGGCTACATCACTCCCGAGTGGCAAGTGAATGCATCATACAGTTTCATCGATGCCGAGATCACCCGTGACCAGGACGAAAGCCTGGTCGGCGCGCGGAAGCAAAACACGCCAAAGCATAGCGCCAACCTTTGGACGCGCTATAACTTTCGCAGTACTTCATTTTTGAAAGATCTGGGGATCGGGATTGGCGTGCAGCATCAGGGAAGTAAAGTGCCCTGGTTTACGCGCAGTTTTGAAGTACCTGCATTCACCATTTTTGATGCAGCCCTTTATTACACGCCAGCCAAAAGCAATATCCAGCTTGCAGTTAATGCGGGCAATCTATTTGATAAGACCCACTGGCTGGGGGCGCAGAACTATCTTCGCTTGTTTCCCGGTGCGCCACGCAATGTGACGCTGACATTAAGCTTCAAATTTTAGGCTTACAGCCGGTCCTGCTCTTCGATGCGGCGGGACCGGCCAGGCTGTAATTGCCCGCCAATATGGTATTTAACCGAAAATGAGGCCCTATGCGTGTCAGGAAGATCATCGTAACGGTAATCGATGTAGTCAGTCAGCGAGCGTCCACGGTAACGGTTTGTCCGAAGAAAATCAGTGAAGGCAAATCTGACATCCAGTTTGCCTTTCATAAATGATTTTTTCAAGCCAAAGTCAGTAAAAAAAATGCTTTCCTTCTCATAAATACCCCAAAGCTCCCGGGAAGTCCAGTTAGCTGAGATTTCCGCATTAAAGCCTGCTGGCAATTTGAATTGCTGACTTAGCATTGCGCTCGCAGCCCATAATGCAGTTATTTTTTCGGATTGTAAGAGAGGAATCGGGTAGCTCGTGTGACTTGCTCCTGCCGTCAGCTGTAAATCCCAGAAGTTAAGCAAATGCAAGGGAATAGAGGCGGTCAAATCAAAACGTCTCATACTGCCCAGGTTAGCGCTCTGGCTAATGATTGCACCCGTATTTTCTTCGATTACCAATCTGCGGGAAAGGTAGTTGCTACGGGTCGAGTAGCTGGCCGAAAGTACGTATCGGTCTTTTAATGTATAACCCGCCGAGTAGATCCAGGCCATTTCCGGCCGCAGGTACGGATTTCCGGAGTAATAAAAATATTGATCATAATACCACCGGACAGGGTTCAGGGTTGAATATGCAGGACGGTTAATGCGGCGACTGACTGAGAAATTGACTTTGTGGTTTTTATTGATCTCGTGCTGGGCTGAAAGCGATGGGAAAAGCTGGTTATATTTCCAGCTATTGTCAATCTCTTTTGCTAACGTGTATCCCCTAGCGTTTGTTGATTCAAACCGAAGACCTGCCTCCCACTGTGTCTTGTCAAGCTTTCCGGAAACTGACGCGTAAGCAGCTGCAATCTGCTCGGTATACCGGAACCGGTTCGACATCGATTCTGCTTCAATGAATTCCCCTGCAGAAAGTGAATCAAAACGATAATTAGCCTGGTTTCGAACGTCTGCATACTTCAAGCCTGCTTTTAAATGAAAACCAGTGAAGGGAAGTTCCAGATCCGCCTTGATGGATTTAATGCTGACAGTGCCAGGCTGGTGAACTTGTAACTGCTCATCAGGTGCAGCTGCCTGCCCCTTTGCGTCCAGATACCGGGTTGTTAGCAGCCCATCGGAAAGGTTACGGTATGAAATGTAATGCGCATCGGCGGTGAGCTTTTTGCCCGCGCTATCAATCAAAAACTGGTAGCCCAGGTTTGCCGCATCATAATGGTATGGCTCTGTAAGATAATTGATACTTTCTACCACGCCGATCAGTTTGTTTTGCTGATCCAATCTGCTGACACGTGAGATTGCATTGTCTTTTACATAATCGTCAAGGTAACCGTTGTATCCGGCAGTTAACTGATGTTTTGGCGAAAGCTGCCAGTCCAGATTTCCCTTATAGGTATAAAAATTAATTTTTGTAGGCGTTTGCAGCCTGCGGTCAAGGATGATGCGCTGTCCTTGATCGAGGACCGTATTACTGGTCTGGCTTTGCATAAAACGGTGCGGCGTGTTATAGTCAAAAGAGCCCGAGACGTTTACTTTGCTATTGCGGTAGCTTGCCGCTACGTTTTGATTGTTCATCCAAAACTTTCCTTTGGAAATCCCAGACAAAACATCCAGCGAATAACCTACAAACACATTTTTCTTGGTCACAAAATTGATAATGCCTGCATTGCCTGCCGCGTCAAATTCAGCACCAGGTGCAGAGATCAGCTCGATCTTAGCGATGCTCTCCCCGCTCATACTTCTTAACAGCTGCACCAGCTGCTGCTCAGAAAGGTAAGTCATCTTTCCATCGATCATCACATTGATCCCGCCAGCACCTTTGAGCATGACTTGATCGTCTTGCCCGATGCTTACGCCAGGCAATTTACGGAGCAAGTCCAGCGCAGATGATCCTGCGCTTGTTGCACTATTGCCTACATTATATACTAGCTTTCCTTTATCTATTTCAATTGCTTCTTTGCGAGATGTTACCGTTACTGCCGTCAGCTCAGAGGCAGCTTCTTTCATCACCATGTTATAGGTAAGTTTTTTTGATATACTACCTTGGATAAGTATCGTGTCATTAACAGGTGTAAAACCAATCATTGAAGCGTTGAGTAGATATCGTCCTGGTGGAAGCGCGGCAAATTCAAAGTTCCCAACAGAGTCGCTAGCAGCCCACCAGGTGTCCGTAAGTTGCCCTTGGGCTACCAGCTGGATGTTAACGCCAATCAACCTGTTGCCGCTTTGGTCTTTCACATTGCCAACAACGTCTTTCTTGACAGTTTGCGAAAGAACCTGGATGGGAACAAAAACTGAAACCAGCAGTGGAAGCAGGCCTTGCATTATATATGTAAAATTCATCATAGTCACCTTGATTGAAAAATGCCGCACCATACGTCTTTCTTTATATTATAGCACAGGAAAGGGGTCATTGAAGCTCAGCCCTTTTTCCATCTGGATAATTTCAGCAGCACTGCATAGGCAGCTCTCAAGTTCAGACAAGATTAATTCAGCATCCAGGTCTTGGCCAATTATGACCAGCTCATTTTGCCTGTCACCAAAGCGCCCCCAACGTGATTCAATCTCTGCACGGTTATCTATATATGCTTGATATTTAAACCGCTGACTTTGCGGCATGCTTGCCCACCAGACGCCAGCAGACTCTGCCCGCACTGAGCCGCCAGCCTGGCTCCAATTCAATGCATCATTTCGGCGTGAAGCAATCCAGAACAACCCTTTGCTTCTGATTACCCCAGCTGGCCAGTTTTGTGAAATGTAATCCCAAAAGCGCTTTGGATGGAATGGACGCGCATCGCGGAACACGAAAGAAATAATGCCATACTCCTGGGTCTCGGGAACATGGCCACCATTCTCCACTTTATTGAGCTCCTGGATCCATCCTGCGGACTGTTCTGCTTTCTCATAATTAAACAGCCCTGTGTTGAGAATGGTTTTGGGTGAAATTTTTGAAAATGCGCTCTCTATGACTTTTGCTGCCGGGTTCAAAGCTTTGATGATCGCATGAAGCTCACCAAGATCGCCCTTTGAAACCAAATCCGTTTTATTCAAAATGATCACATCAGCAAATTCGATCTGATCGGTCAGCAGATTGACTATTGTACGCCTGTCAGTCTGATCATCATTCATCTGCCTGCTAATCACAGTATCCATTGATCCAAAGTCTTTGCCAAAGTTCAACGCATCCACCACTGTGACCATGCAGTCAATGGTTGCCCACCTGGAAAGATCAATACCATTCTCTTCATCTGTAAAACTGAAAGTTTGCGCGATGGGCACTGGCTCGGATATACCTGTACTTTCTATCAATAAATAATCGAAGCGGTTCTCTTGTGCCAGTTTCTGGACTTCGATCATCAGATCTTCACGAAGCGTACAACAAATGCAGCCATTGGACATTTCAACCAGGCGCTCCTGGGTACGGCTTAATGTGTTTTCGTTTTTGACAAGCCGGGCATCAATGTTGATCTCGCTCATGTCATTGACGATTACGGCTACTTTCAATCCTTCCTTGTTATGAAGGATATGATTAAGCAGTGTAGTCTTTCCCGCGCCAAGGAAACCGCTTAAAACGGTTACCGGAAGTTTTTTGTAGTTCATGGATTTTCTATATTTGCAACGTTGTTGCAAATATAGAATACAACTTTTCAAATGCAACGGTGATGCACTTTATTATTCTGCCGTAACTACCTTATAGCCCTGCTCCCTTAGTGCTGCCAAGATTACCAGTGAGCTGACCTTGTCACTTTGAAAGCTAGCTTTTACATAGCTTCCATTGATTTTCACAGATGCGGGCCTGATGCCTTTGATAGAAGTAAGATCCTCTTTAAGCTGCTGTCTGTCGTATTTGCCGGAAACGGACAGCTCAATCTGCCGGTGTGTCCTGAATAATTCAAACTGCTGTTGTGCAAGCTTCTGCTCCTCTGCCCGGAAAGGCTCAAATAACCCGATTAAGAGTCCAGCCATAGCTATTGCAAAAGCTATGTGATAAGACCAATTTTCAAACTGGCTGTGAAAGAAGTGTTTGTGCGAATAGAACCTCACCAATGACACACTAAGGTAAATCAACAGCAACACCTGCAATCCTAAAAAAAGTGGTTTGTACCGGACCATTCCGTCGAAACGGGAAGCAGAGCCGACTGCAATGCTTATCAAAGGGAAAATGCAGCAGCCTACATGTAGCAGGGAAACGAAAATGGATATGGGCAATGAAAGAGCAGACTTTTTAAGCATACTGACTGGAAAATGAATGAAATCAATAAATTTTACTGACATTTGCAACGTTGTTGCAAATAATAAAGTTCGTTTTGATGAAAACAATTATCTATGCCCTCCCGCTAGCATTTGCATTCAGCTGTGGGGGATCTGACCAAAAAAGCCAATTGCTGATTAAGGCCAATCAGCTGCACCTGGAATCTGTCAGCATAGCTGGCAAACTGGAAAAGTCGCTGGATAGTCTTGGCCGGCATGCCAGTGCTGCTGAAAAAATCAGGCTAGACAGCCTGGCCCACCTGGTAGAACTTTGGGAAGAATCCGTTATCGAAGTTCCCGGCTTCGAGCATGCCCATGAGCATACAGAAGGACACAAGCATAAGCCTGCACCCCAGATGACAGACGAGTCCATGCTGGAATATCAGCGCAATGCAAAAGAGGCAATCCTGTCAATCCGTGCCCAGGCCGAAGGCCAGGTTTTATAAGATCCAGCTAGCCATGAGAAACTTACTGATCGCCGTCCTTGTAATTATATCCCTTTCAGGATTTGTAGACAACAAACCTATCTCTCTTACCTGGAAAAACCTCTCTGATGTCCGCTTTGCCAAAAAATTTAATAAGCAGCTTGGCATGTATTTTCTTTATCCTACGTTTGGAGAAAGCGTTGTCGGGCTGGAAGGAAAACAAATCCAGATCAAAGGTTATCTCATACCAGCAGATCCTGACAACAACATTTATGTGATCTCTGCACAACCCATGTTGATGTGCTTTTTTTGTGGTCGCGCCGGGCCAGAGTCCATCATTGAATTACAGCTACGCAATAAGAAACAACGTTTCAAAACAGATGCTGTCAAAACGATTAGCGGTAAGCTAAGGCTCAATGCACAAGATATTGAGTACCTGAATTACATCCTGGAAGACGTGGTTTTAATTGAAAATTAATCGTTTAACCCATTGACTTGTTCTAAAATGCATTATGTTTGCAACCAAGTTGCAACAACTTCAATTGGCTAATCCCAACACTTATGAAACTTAGAAAACATTTCCTTTATGGCTTACTGCTTTTTACGACCATCGCATTCGTCCAATGTAAAGACTCTGGCGATGATGTTAAAGCCGATGATGAAAACGAACTGATTACCTCGGTTACACTCAACTTCAAAGAAGCGGGTACAGCAGCCATGACTTCATTCAGTTACAAAGATGCTGATGGTGATGGTGGAAACCCTGCGAGCCGGTTCGATACGGTTACCCTGAAAGCAAATACGGAATACAAGATGACCATCGAGTTCTTAGATGAAAGCAAGTCACTAGTGGAAGATATTACGGAAGAGATCCAGAAAGAGTCTGATGAGCATCTGCTTATTTACACAGCTTCACCCGCGACTTTGCTTGCTTACACGTATGGGGACAAGGATGTCAACAATTTTCCGATCGGCCTTACTGGGACTGCAAAGTCAGGAGCTGCCGGTTTGGGCAAGCTTAAAGTCCAACTTCGCCACCAACCAGGTGCAAAGAATGGGACTCCAACGCCTGGAAGTGATGATGTAAACCTTAATTTCAACTTAAAAGTGCAGTAACGACAGATAACGCTAGCAGCGGGTCAAATGCCGCTGCTTTTGCTTTACCATTTTACAGGGCTGCCAGATTTAGCGCATTCAAGACAAATCCCTTCCAGTAAAAGCCTGGAATTTTGTATATGTCCAAAAGCCGAAATGTGTTGCATATAGGTTTTAGGTAAATCAGGAAGCGCAGCTATTTCTTCGCAATTTTTGCATTTAAAATGTGGCGTTAGCGTATCATGATTATTCCCCTGCATTTTGCAATAATGAAATTGGGCAACGCCGTCTGAATCAATTAATCTAGATAGCAGGCCCGCATTTACCAGGTCAATTAGGGCACGGTACAAACTTACCCGGTCGATCTCATATTGCAACATGCACTGCAACCGGCCGTGGGACAATGATTTATGCTCCTTTAAAAAAACTTCCAAAACTGCAATGCGGTTTGGCGTAGGACGTAGCTTGCTACCAATCAAGATTTGCTTTATTTGGTCCATATGAGTTGTAGTTAGCCATGCACTCGTAGGTATACGTAAAGATAATGAAACAAACCAATAGTGCAACATTGTTGCACATGGGATTTAGGTTTAACTTATCTGAGGCCCTGCCAGGTATTGGGACGATTGGAAGTAGCGTTTCCAGTTTCACTTTTAGGAGCAAAATAAAGATCCACGATATATCCAAAATAACTCTTAAGTGACTCCATATTTAAATATCATCAAAGGACGCTCACCCCGAACTGCAAAACTTGTCACCCATGAACAAAGTCCTGATTATTTTGAACTCTCCATTTTATGTCCCATTCTTTAACAGTGTTTTATCCGCATTGGATACTGCTCCCATAATTGTCTTTGATGCCGGATCTTTCCTGGAGGTTATACCAGACAAAGATTTTAAATTGGTGCTATATCAATTGGATCAACCTGATAGCAGGCACATCAAGGCAATTAGCTATTTCATTCGAAATACTTTTTCAAAATCAGAGCTGGTCTTTTTCGCAGGTAGCTATGTTGAAAACACTTTATCAGAAATTTCATGTACCTGCTCATTTCTGAATAGTAAAGCAGAAAAATCGGACTACAGTTTGACTATCTCGACAGGATTAAGGCAAAAGTACCGAAACAACACATTACCTATCCCACAAGATCACACTGCTGCCCAAATATCGTAAGCTACTCCAATTCTCATTTTAATCGGCAAAGACATAAATAATAGGCCCTAAAATCAAGGCACGCAATTGGATAAGGTAAAAGTTTAGTAATGCCGAAGAGTGTCTTGTGACAAAAGCGGCATTAATCTCTAAGATATTGCTCGGCATAATAATGAGTCGCCAACATAGGAAATTGGGCAGTGTTTTGAATAAACAAGTCTTGACGCTAACTACAATAGATTTTGTAGCACTCAATTGATACGTGCGGTTGATAACAAAACACCCCCAAAACAGTATTCTGGGAGTGTATTTTTACCTCTCTATTTAACCTACCTGCATTTGCATCAAAGATAGTAATCGTGGATTGCAGTAACTGCACATTGCCTCATTTGTTAAGTACTGTATACGAATGCAACGGAAGCTATTGATCTATTAATAAAGTGCCTAAGTTTTGCAGGCTTTTACGCGCCCTTGACTTTACAGTACGTAGTGGAAGTTTTGAAATCAGCGGTACCTGCTCATGGGTAAGTTCTTGCAGATAAACTATTTCTGTGATATACGTTTTTTCCGGTGCAAGCATACCAACGATTATTGCTGGCTCCTGCTCTGCCGGATTGTGGCTTTGCAAAGAGCAAAGTGCAGCAATGGAAAGGGAATCCAGACTTGTCGTGCTATTATAGTGCTTCTCGCTCCTGAGGATGTCAATGGCAGTATTCTTTGTAATGTTGAGCATCCACGCAAAAAGTAAGCACTTTTGGGGATCATAAGTACCTACCTCTCGCCAAATCTTAATAAATGAGTCCTGGACAACATCGCAAGCGACCTGCTGATCTTTCACCATCTTCAAGGCCAAGCCGTAAAGCGCAGCACCATAGCGATCATACAAATATTCGTATGCGCATCGCCGGTTTGCTTTTAACATTAAAACCAATTCCGGCTCGTCGATGAAATCTCTCACTTCCATACACAGAAACTTTTTACAATCATCAAAGCCTTAATCCACAAGCTTTTACTAGCCTGTTTGCTATAAATCCGCAGATTAGAAGAGCCGACATCCGCCGGAATTGTGACCGCAAGTACTTAGTGGGCTTTAAATGTAGCGTCCGCTACCTTAGATCCACAAAAAATAAGGACCCTGAAACTTGCAGGGTCCTCAAATTGCAATACGCGAACAAAGAAAAATGTGGATGGATTGGTATTTTATAACGTTGAGAATACATATATGGTTAACGGGTTCATCTCAGAGTAATATATTGCTCTCCTAGTGCAACGTCGATGCATAAGCTGGTTTCAAAAATACAAAATTATCTGAATATAGAATTAGATTGTAGTATTTATTATTGATCTCTTAATGATAAATAAATCAATAATAAGTTTTTAAGGTAATTTGATTTTTGATACCTGAGGGCAGGTCTTATACTTGCTCAAAAACTTCGCTCAAAAACAGTCAGCGTATTCTGGCAGGCATATGATTCCACAGATGGGAAAAGAGTCACCGCAAATTTTCCAAATATATTCTTAACTCTTTCAAAAAAAACACGTAAGCTTCTTTACTTTTGCTGAGCTTGCCGAAGTTGCGGATTCCCCAATAGCCTGACATTACAAACATAGTTACCTGCATGGCATCCACATCTGCACGGATAACCCCGTTATGCTTCCCGAGCTCGATGGATTCGATCATTGTTTTTATCCATTGCTCGGTCAGTTCGTTTAATGCATTATTAAAATCCTCACTCAATGGGCTCATTTCATGAGTCAAATTGGAAGCTGGACAGCCATACTCAACTTTGAGAAATTCATTTTCGATCAAAAGCCCATAAATCAAGTCATAAATAGCATTTAAAGGGTCTTCGCCATTTTGCAATAGCCCGATGAACCCGCCAGTCAGTGTTGGTTTGAGAAGCTCATTTATGATTGATAACCCCATCTCGTCTTTGTTCTTGAAATGATAGTAAAATGCACCCTTCGTAACGTTCGTAGTGGCTATGATATCGTCTATACTAGTAGCTTGATACCCTTTGATATAAATGAGCTCAAATGCTTTTTCGAGAATATTCAATTTTGTAGCGTCGGCTTTTTTCATTTTTTTATCAGTCAAACACTTAGTCAATAAGCTCCTGGCACTCAAAACCGTTTTCATGCAGAAGATTGATAATTAAATGGCCAATTGCTCTTTTGGACTCTATACGCAAAATGTGATCGCAATCTTCAAGATCAAAATTCCATTGGGCGAGGGCATCCATTTGATCAAGATACGATTTAAGTCTTTCGATTGCCGGTTTCGTCTCAACGTTTGTCTTGAAAATATGGATCATTCAACTATGTAAATATAAATAGTTTGATATATACAGCTTTAAAGGGTACAGCCGTCCAAAATCAGGAATTATCGCTTTCCTTTGCAAAAATAGCTAGGATCCGTCATAAAGGCGATACGGGTTACAGAGGTGAGGCAAGCATTACAGTGACACTGATTATGCGATTGTTTTCTTATAGGCCGCGTAAAGTATCAGTAAATGGTCACCAGGTCAGCTCCAACGGTCTTTTACTGCTGTACATGATGCCCGTTAAGGCTTTTGATGTAATCCTTGACAAGTTTAACCCCATCATCATCCAGCACAGTCGTGCCTATTTTGGGCATGTGATATTCTCCCAATATGCTCATTCTAAGCAAAATATTGTTTTTGTTAAGCTCAATGCCTGTTTTTTTGAATGGGACTAAGTAGTTCAGATCAAGTGACGTACCCGAGGCCATCCCTGCATTTTGATGGCAATGCGCGCAATTCATTTCAAGATATGCCCGCGCCCGCAATGGCAGAGCAACCGATTAACGGGAAGGGTAGATTCGCGCTGCCCAACCTCCTCCCGGATACATTTTAATGTTTTTCTTATCCTTGTTTGAGATTTTTGACACTTCACGTTTGTAATCTGTTCCGTTCCGGTCAGCGTTTATCCCATCCATGAAATACTCGATCTCGAAATCCCCGTTTCCGAGGAAAGAAAAATCAATGGTGTGTTCCCGGGCGGTCCAGTTGGTCATGGCGCCTACATGCCAAACGTCGTCCTTCTTCCTGGCCATGACGATGTACTCTCCTACCTGGCCATCCAACACCACAGTTTCGTCAAACACGGTTGGCACTTTGGAAATAAAATCCGTGCAATCCTGCTCTTTCATATACCGCGTGGGGCTATCCGAAAGCATTTGCAGGGGAGCTTCGTAAATGGTGTACATGGCCATCTGGTGCACACGTGTGCCCTGGCTCATCGGCTGGTCGTTGACAGACCTGTAAACTGAGAGATTTGCATTTTCCATAGCGCCCGGCGTGTAATCCATTGGGCCAGCCAGCATCCTGATGAATGGAATTGTTACGTCGTAGGCGGGTACGTCGTCCTTTGGTTTACCATTCACGAAAGGTGCCCATTTGTAATTTTCAAGCCCTTTTACACCCTCGAAATTGACGATGTTAGGATATGTTCGCTGTATTCCGTTGGCTTTAAACCCATGCAGGTCGAGCAATAATTTATTCTCTGCGGCAAGTTTAGCGATAGCATAAACGGATTTGATCATCTTGTGATCGTCACTGTCTATGAAATCAACTTTGAAACCTTTGACACCCAATTTGGAATAGTAGGGAAAGGCTGTTTCCATTTCTTTTTCTGTCATCGCCCAGTTTGACCAAAGAATAACCCCGACATTCTTTTGCTGCCCGTAATCAACCAGTTGTTTAATATCCAATGCATCAACGGATTTCATCAGTGTGTTTACAGACCAGCCGCCGTCAATGACGATGTATTCAAGCTTGTTACTGGCAGCAAAATCAATGAAATATTTGTATGTAGCTGTATTCTTGCCCACCCGAAAATCTACATGGGTTAAATTGGTCCTGTTCCACCACTCCCACGCCACTTTCCCCGGTTTAATCCAGGACGGGTCTTCAATTCTTGACGGGCTTGCCATTTTTTGCGCCAGATCATTATTAGCCAGAGCGGTGTCGCTGCTGCTTACGATCACCGCCCGCCATGGGAAGGTGCGGCTTCCCTTCGTAACGGCGATATAATCCGCTCTTTTCGTTGCAATAAAGTTAATCCCGTTGTATCCTGCCATTTTACCTTCTGCCGGATAACCTGGAAATTCGGCAATAAGCCCTTTGGGGTTTTTTGGATTAATTTTCAAAAACATCCCGGGATAATCTTCTACGTCACCTTCCATAATGGCAGCTTTCTTTTTATTACCCAAATCCACCAGCAAGGGTGTGATGGCCAAAGAATCAGCGGCCATCTGAGAAAGTTTGATCACATCATAAAAGGATTCAAACGAATAGCTGTAACGTTCTCCGCCACGTGTGTCGTTTACATAAGGTATGAACGCTTTTTTGTCATCTTCGAAGTTGAATGCCACTTGCTCTGTGCGTATGGTTTGGTCGCCTTTACGGTTGGTCACAAAGCGGTACAGGGCAGCGTCATTATATGCCCGGAACTCGATCCCGTAATCTCCTTTAAGCCTGACAAACAACCGGTTGTAGTGGTCCGTAATCTGTTTTTTCTTGTATAAGTTGGGGACGGTTGTCGTGTTTACCGTATTTCTTTCAAGTTTTGCAACCTTGGCGTCATGTCCGAGTATCTGGCCATCGCCCATTGTAAGTGAAATGGCCGACGGCAGCAAAACCCTGGTTGTTTCATGGCTTAATTCCCAGCTAACCGTGTCCCCGATGTTTATGGACACGGATAGTTTTCCATCAGGCGATTGCAGGTTAATGGGTTTGTTTGCCTGGGCAAAACTTAGTTGAGATACACCCAGCAGTATTGCAATAAGATAGGCGCGCCTTAGAAACAAATTTAAATTCATTTCAAAAAGATTAATCAATGTAAATGGTTTAGGAATACTCAGTATAAGCGAATTAATTAACTTGTAAATGGGGTTACTTGCCATAAATATTCTTTAAATCATTTTCAAATAATGTATAATCATCATTATAAAACTTCTTAAAATCGGGTTCGGCCGGGTGACCGGGATAGGGGGCATAATAATGGGTCGCGCTTTTGCTGTCGTTTCTCCAAAGGAGCACATACGCTAAATTTAATTGATTGGTTTGAAGGACTTTTAGCAACACGTCAGTATACCAGACTGGATTCACAACGGATTCTAACCCTGTCTCTGTCATTGCCGCTAGCTTGCCGTTTTGAAGGGCAAAGTCATTTACAATTTTGATCTTTTTAATGGCCTGTTCGAGGTTATACTTACCGTCCCGGCCCACGTCCCCATAGTTATCCATTCCTACCAGATCCACCCATTCATTTCCCGGGTAGCGCTCGGTATACTTTTCCACGTCGTTAAATTTATTATCCGGTGAAAACGCGTAGATCAGGTTATGCACATCAAGACTGTCGCGAAGGTAACCGGCAGTAAATTTCCAGAGTGACTTAAATTCGTCCGGTGTGCAATGCGCCCTACCCCACCAGAACCAGTCACCGTCAAACTCATGGTAAGGCCTGAAAATGAGTGGAATTGCTTCTCCTTTGGGACCTTTCAAACTCTTAAACCACCCTGAGAGATCTTTCAGGATCGCTTTGTAATCCTGGTGATTTTGCCCGGTCGGAATAATGTACTTCACAGCTGGCAGGGAAACGGAATCTTTCCAGTTGAAACCACCACCTGACACCGGATTTGAGAAATGCCATGATATGGTAGTGACACCACCGCGTATATAGGTATCAGTGACCAGTTTTTTTAAGCGCTGCTTATTTCTTTCGATCACGGCGGCGGGCCTGCCCGTCAGGGAAGCAATATCAACTCCGATCACCGCCGGATGTGAGCCCGTAACCAATTTCACGTCCGATCGCCCTTCCTCGTCACGCCATCCATGGCCATAGTCGGTTGCATCCTGGTGCCCGAACAGAATTTGTTTCTGAGCTAATTTGTGCATGTTTTGGTACAATGCAGCCGTTTCCGGGGTCGCTTTGGAATCAATAAGCTTTTGCGCCCAGGCAAAACTGCATGACGCAAAAAAAGTAGCCAGAAAAATGATGGACGTTTTGATCATACGTTAGGTTTGTTAGTTTCTTTAAGCTTGGTAAGCATCAGATTGTCAAGCAGTAAGCTTTGCTTAGGGCACCTTATTTATCAAAGTCTTTCTCACTGGCGCCCCCGCTGAAATGACGTAAATTATAGGTAAAAGTGAGCATGAAGTATTGCTGTAACACATTGGATTGCACGTCTTCTACAAAAATATCGGTCACATTCCTGCGGATACTGATGTTTTGTTTGAGCAAGTCAAATACATTCAAACTGATCTCGCCGCGCTGGTTGGCGAAAACCTTTTTACCAATACTCATATTCCAGATCATGTAATTGGTATTGAATCCTGCCGAAAGGCCGGTGTTGACCTGATGGATCAAATCGGTCCGGTAGACAAATCCCTTCCAGAAAATCCAGTTGAGCCGCAGACGGCTGCTCTGGTTGAAAAAGTTGTCCTGTGTATTGCGTAAAGACCTTCTGACAATATTGTATCCTGAACGGGTAGAAACCTGAAAATCAAGCGATTCGCTAACATTGCTGCTCAGAGATGCGCCGAGTCGGAAATTCGTCGTAAAGGTATTATTGGTCAGGGAATCGATTAAGCTCGGAAGCCGGGTATGGTTGGCAAAGCCGTTAAAGCTGATTTTGGACTTGATGAAATCAACAGGCTGGCCGTAGTTGAAAAACGCGCGGATGGTCCAGTAACCGTCCAGGTTTACCGGAAGGGAGAGCTGGGAACCCGTTTCCAAGGTATCCACTTCGGTCAGTGCCAGCGGGCTGCGGGCGGTGATGGTACTCGTTCCAATGTAGTCGGGTACGATGGAGGCTTCGACCATGCCAAAAAAGGTCCTGCTTTTTTCTGGATTTTGCGAGCGGTATCGGCCCCTGATCCTGTTTTGTACGGATTGTACAAGATTGGGGTTACCCGTTCTGACGTAAAGCGGATTAGAAACATCCAGTACATTCTGTAACTGGTTGATAGAAGGCGCATTAGTCCATGTCCGGTAATCTATTTCAATGTTGCGGGATTTAGAGAAGCGGTATTCGAACCTGGCCGAAGGCAAAACGTTGCTGAATGTCCGGTTCAATTCAAAGGCATCCGGAAAAACCTGATCATTGTCCAGACTTGCCCGCTGGTATTCACCCGAAAATTCGATCCTTACTTTCTCGGTTTGATACTGATAACTCAGATCCGTTTCTTCGGTCAGGTACTGGCTCTTGAAGGTATTGCTTAACCCTTCATTTAAGAATGAATAGTTTCCGGCCAGCTCATCATAATCAAACAAACGCCGGTCGGAATCATCCACACGGTTGCCGCGTTCGTGTTCCAATTCTACGCGGCCATTTTTACCGATAGGCTCAGTAAATGAAAACTCTGTTTCCCAGAAGTAACCCTTCCTGTCAAATCTGGTAAATTGGTTGAGCGTATTGCTTCTGTCGGGTTCCCTGAAATACGCAATATCGGCCAGCCGGAAATTCTCGTTGTCGTTGGTGCTGTAACCTGTATTCAGCCTGAATGTAAAGCTTCGTCCCAGTTTTCGGAAACGATGACTGTACAAGAGCATATTGCTGATATTCAGACTATTGTTGTCTGAGTTGGAAGTATTTTCAGTTTGATTGAGCGCGCTGTTTTCGTTTTCTGTGCGGCCGGTAAAAGACGAAAAGTCATCCGTCTGCTGCACCGTCAGGTTGGGACGGATCAGAATCCGGTTATTGTCATTGATTTTATATTCAATTCTCAGGTTGGCGCGGTGCAGGTTCTCCTGCTCAATGCGCTGGCTGCTTTCATTGTAAAACCGGCCCGAGTCAGCCGGGCTCACAAAGTCCTGAAATTTGGACTGGACGCTGAAATTGCGCCGTTTGGTGTAAAAATAGCTTCCGCTGACTTCTATTTTTTTGGTCCACATATCCGAATAGTTGAGTCCCAAAGAGTTTGTATTAATAATCCCATTTCGTGGTTTATTCTCCTCCTGGCTGCTTTGGTCGGCGCTGAAATTCATGGTATTGATGTTGTTGCTCAGCCCGGTAATGGTCACGCGGCGGTCTTCATTGAATATGTTGACGCTTGCTCCCGTCAAATACCTTTGATCGGTTCCATAGCCTGCCGTTGCTTTTCCAAACTGACCTTTCCGGCGATTGGGTTTGGTGACGATGTTGATGGTTTTCAGCTGTTCATTATCATTGAAACCACTCATTTCGGCCTTGTCGCTCTTTTTATCAAACACCTGCACGCTGGCAATAACGTCTGCCGGCAAATTTTGTAAAGCAGTAGCTACATCCGTTCCGAAATAAGGCTTACCATCAATCAAGATCTGCTGCACATCCTCTCCCTGCGCCTGTATTTTTCCGTCTTCCATGGTAACACCGGGCAGTTTCTGGATCAGCTCCTGTGCAGTTGCGTCTGCTGCGGTTTTGAAAGCACTGGCATTAAACTGGGTCGTATCTCCCTTCTGTTCCCCGGCAGAAACCTGGCCCACGACTTTTACTTCCGCCAGATCATTCGTTTCCTCTTGCAGTACAATGCTGCCCAAATCGATAGCACTATTTTCCAGATCCAGGGTCTTTGACACCGGTTTGAAACCCAGGTAACTGATCTTTAAGGCGTATTGCCCGGCGGCAAGCTGTTCGAATTTAAACTCGCCATACCCATCCGTCATTACGCCGTTTGTTACTTTCTGCTCATTGGCTTTTTGGATGGTGACCATCGCACCCGGTAACGCAGATTTGTCAGAAGCATTCTGGACGGTCCCTTCCAGCATGACCTTTTGAGAAAAGGATGGAACAGAAATAAGACTGAGGCTCATTAGTAAAAAAAACAGAAAACCCTTACCTCGATTTTTTTTACATGAAATCATAAATTTCCTCACAGAGCCGATAAAATGGAAACAATACTGACGATCAAGATAATGCGATAGCAACATTTTGAAAACCCATTTCCGATGAACTGGAATATAGGATCACCCTGCGCCGATTATCTATGACCCAATCAGTGTCTTCAATGGTCGAGCCAGGATTTAAACTGGGGGGTGCGCTCACTGCTGACGACGATGCCCCCGGCTACGCTGGGTAACAAGGTAACTTTAAGCCTCCCCTTGAAGTAAGGATTGATTTCTTTGATCGCGTCTACATGGACGATATACTTGCGGCTGATCCGAAAAAAGAAGTCCGGGTTGAGCGTCGCCTCGATTTCTTCCAAAGAAAAGTCGACAGGGAATTTTTGCTGCTGATAACTTACAAGAAAACTCATTTTTTCGTCTGAAAAAAAATAAGCGATCTCGTCGGTTTTGATCGCTTTGATCTGCAATCCGTTTTTTACCAGAAACCTTGATTTATAAGCTTGCTTCGTAAGCAGCGACACTTGCCCTGAGTCTCCGGAAGGTGCCTGCATAAAAGTCTGTTTCAGTTCATCCAGCTTATGAAAACTCTTCACAAGCTGCCCGTATTTGACGGGTTTAAGCAAATATGCCACACTATTTACACCAAATGCTTCCAATGCATACTGCTCAAACGAGGTCGTGAATATCACCGGGCAACGAATGGAGGCCGCTTCGAATATTTCAAAACACAAGCCGTCGGAAAGCTGGATATCCACAAAAGCCAGTTCCGGCTGCGGATTTTGGTTTAACCATAAAATGGCTTTTTCGACCGACGGCAAATAGGCCGCAACCTGGATGGAAGGGTCATATTGCGCAATCAGTCGTTGCAAACGTTCGGCAGCCAAGACTTCATCTTCAATGATTATAATGCGCATTGCTCTTTTCAATTTTAACCAGGGGAAGTTTGACTATAAAGTCCGTGGTATTGTCTAAAATTTCTAGGTTCTGCTTTGCCGCATACGCGTATCTTTTTGCCAGGTTTTTTAATCCGGACCCGGCATTGTAGTTTTCCCGTTTTTTTAGCTGACGGTTGTTTTTCACAAACAGATATCCTTGATCATTGGTATAAATTTCTATGTAAAGCGGCTGTGTTTCTGACGCCTTGTTGTGTTTAATGGCATTCTCCACCAAAGTCTGCAAAGACAAGGGAGGGATTTGATAACTATAAAAACCAGGACCAACTTGGATCCGGATCTGTATCTGCTGCATAAATCTGATTTTAAGCATAAATATATAAGAATCAATAAATTCAAGTTCTGTTTTTAAACTAACCAGTTCCAGGTTGTTTGTCCTGAGCACATACCGGTAAACATCCGAAAAATGATCCAGAAATGTTTGGGCCAATGCCTTGTCCTTTTCAATAAGCGAGGAAAGAATATTCAGATTATTGAACAGGAAATGTGGGGCAAGGTGATTTTTTAAAGACTCAAATTGTGATCTTAGGTTCTGGCTTTGCAATTCTTGCGAATACGTGAAGTTTTTTTTCCAGCGTAGCATAAAAAAGACACCCAGGTGAATAGACAGCACCGGGATCGTCAGGATCAACCCATACAAATTCAGGACCATAATCTGTTCTTGGTCTGGTGCAAACCCTGTCAACTGTGTTTTGATCAGATAGTAAGTAAGGTTCACGCAAAGCAGCGAATACACCGTGCTCAGAAAAATCTGCACGTAAAACCTTCGTGAATCGTAATCGGCCCAAGGGTAGTTTTGATTCAACCAGCGCGATATATAACGGTTGCCAAGCCATAAGAGCATTGTCGCACCAACAATCCACAACAGCGCTGCTAGGTAAAAGGCGGGCTTGGGGGAAGTTAAGATCAGGTATGCCAAGGCGGCCAAAACCCCCAAGGCGACCAGGATCAACAGATTATGCAGCTTGTTCACAATAGCATTTTTTAACGTAAGAGAAACCCTTGCATTGCCCGTACACTGCAAATACTACCTGAGATTAATCATTTTTATCCGGTCCCAGGCAATGTAGCGGGGATTACCGTTATCTATCCAAATCAGTATACCCCAATTTGTATCGTTCACGTCCGCGTGCCCGTCTAATAGCAGTCTTTCCCCATTTTTTAGTAGCACCCAGCAGTGGTTTTGATTTTTACGTTCAACAGAGCGGATATTGCCCAGGACAACCGAATATACGATGCCGGATTGATGACCTTCCAATATTTCACACGCCCACTGCTCATCTAAGTCGTAAAGCAATTTGCCTTTGTATCTTTCACCGCCGATGGTCTTCACTTCGGCCCAAAGCGCCTTTACAGCTTTGAAGTCTGCATATGCTAAAAGCTGCTCCTCTTTTCCGGCCTGGCCTAGCGTTAATTCCTTAAAGTTTTCCCATTCCACAAAAATGCTTCCCAGATCTTCTACAAAGACCGTCAGGCCGTGATTAGATGTCCCCACATCATCGCCGCTAGACAAAATAATTTTCTCCCTCGAAATCAAGGTCAGCTCGCAGCTGTTGGCAGCAGTTTTTTTTATCCGATGTATTTTCCCAAAGGGGATCTTGTGCTCCTTGCCCTGGTTTTCTCCGTCAATTGTAGACGATGTCAGTGTTTCATCCTGGTCCCACTTGATATGCCCAGTAACCGTGCCATAGTTAGTCTTTACAGTTCCAAATAGAGCCCTGACTGGACTGCTTAGTGCTTGGGCGGGAGTGGACATGAAGTCTATTTTTTGGATTTGTTTCCATTCAATACGGTGCCATTTCCCCTTTTGGTCTATCAGACGGACCCGGCTTCCTACGTCCCCAAACTGCTGGTCCCCTTTGACACGTATCGTACTGCCGTTTTTGATCGTCAGCAGGGCATCTTTCTCGCCGCTTATAACAATAGAGGTAATATCGCCGAAGCGGCAGGAAAACTTATTTGATTTGGATGGATATTTGTTTTCCCAAACATGCATAAAACCCCATTCGATCTTATCCCTTTTCTGTTGGTCGCTTAATTTGCTTATTTCATCCTTAGTAAGAAAATCAAGCGTTTTAGCATCCTTGCGGCGTGTTTCAAAAACATCTTCCCAAAAAAGCTGACGGTTATTCCATTGAATGATTCCTTGCTGTGTGGCTCCACCCGCCAGGGTTACTTTTGCATATATCAAACCTTGCAGCGGGTTCCCCTTGGCTTTCTTACAGCTGCAAATCAGGATTACGAAACATGCCAATAGATAGATCAATATCTTTGCGGTGCTGAACTGGGAGCTTTTACTTAGATCATTCTGCATCTATTTACATGGATGGTTTAGCCTTTCAAGTTAACGTTTTTATAAGTTATCTCATGGAAACCACAACAACCGAACGTTTTACCGACTTTCTCAGAGCTCGTCTGTTTATTTTTCTTAGCCATTTTCTAGAGGTAAGTACGCCTAACAAAAAAGAATATCGAAAGCCATTTGCTGGTTTCGAATAGACCAGAGAATACCAAGCGATATTCGATTGAACTTTTGCTGTATGCCTGATGTAGGCAACGAAGCTAGGTTAAGGTAATTAACCGCTAGCCAATGTGTCCGTAGTGTTGTATACGGAACATTGGCTAGCTGGGAAGGTAAGGATTATCTGCTAATTCAAACAACTGTATTTCCTTTCTGTTCATCAGACCTTAACCCAATTTAGAACGCAAAAGTAAAGGAATAATTCCCGTCTTTTGTCCAACAAAATATGGGAAAAGGTGGACAAATAACGCCCGTCTGTCTGGCCATGACGTAGGCTTCCCTGAGAAATGGAATGCGAAGCCGGTTTCTATTTCTCGAATAAGACTCAGAGACCGAGCGCAAGGTCATCAGGAAGAATTGACCAAAGCTGGTCAGCGGAAGGGACATTCACCGACATGGTAACCAACACAAATACCGGAAGAGAAGCTATTACACCTTATTCCAACAGTAGCATTCATAAATAACTTTATTATCCAAGGTCATTGCAGTAATGTTGACATTTATAATGGCATGCAATGCCTTATTTGCTCATGCTACCCTGGTTAACTCATGGCGGATTTACTTTTTCCACAGACATCGGGATTGAAATGCGATTAAAGTAATTGAATCAACCTCTTTAGTTAAGGCATAAATTTTAATAGCGCACTTTGAGCAACCTTGCAGAAACAATCCCAACAAAAATTAGAGCTGCTCACCACTGCCTGGCCAAATATTTTTAATATCCAATTGATAGATAATGTCGACGAGATCCTCGATGTTTTGATAAGACAATTGCTTTTGCCTTGAAACAGCTGCCCTGATCCTATCTGAGTCCCTTTTTGATAGACAAATTGTCTTGGCGCCTACAACATTGTCAGAATCTGAAACGTCTGAGATAATCAGCATAAAGGTTAAACGATCTTTATCAAGCCAGCAACCTGACCCAAGAGCATGAAGGTTTAAATGCAACAGTATATTACGGTCTTTGCCGGGACATTTGAAAACAACTATTGGGATAGAGCAAAATATCTTGACTTTATATGTCCATTTGCCGGCAAACATCGATTTGATATTTTCAATACTGTTGAAGGCAATAAAGAGGTCTATCTGCCCATTTGAAGGCCTGATGAAGCTTTTTGCCCTATTTATATTAGAAAAGTCCGTCACTGTCTCAAAGATTTAATTCAATTAAAAATGGTGAAAAAAATCCGCGGTTTAAAACATGCCATTTGGCTTGTGAGCCGCCAGAGATATACTTTTTTAGGAATGCCTTCAGGGCTTCTTCGTTTTCACCGATCAGGCGCTTTCCTACCAGTAGCTGGGATGATGCATGTTACTGATCCCTTCTGACTGTTATTTTCAAGGTTTACAGCGCTCTAATAGCTAGGTCGCCTAAATTTTAGCCTTATCAGCTAGCTTTCCACCACAAGGTTTATCCATGTTAAACCAGGGCCAGAAGTAGGTCAAGCACTATTACTCTAGTAGTCGTGATATCAGTTAAATACCTGATTAGCAGATGCAGGTAATGATGAACATTGATTTAATATTCTTAAATTACAAAGTCTTGCTGGCACAAATTTTTTTGCAAATTTTTTTTAATAATCCTTACCCTACCCCATCATTTATGCCTCTGAAATCTACCTGCTACTGCGAGCAAGATCTGGTCGTCTTGCTTAAAAATAACAACAGACTGGCATTTGAGTATCTATACGATAACTATGCATCTGGACTGTATGGAATTATTTGCAAAATGGTCCGGGACGACGATGTTGCCAGTGATGTATTGCAGGAGGCCTTTATTAAGATCTGGAAAAACATATCGTACTATGATCATCAAAAAGGGAGCTTATTTACCTGGATGTTAAACATCACCCGTCATACGGCCATTGACCATATCAGGGCTGCACGAAAATTTGCAAATAACATTCAGTGGGCAGCTGTTGATGAAAAGGACCTTTCAAACACTGCTATCTCATTTCCTAAACCTGTGGAAATAGGGTTGGAAACATTAGTTGAAACGCTACCGCCGGAACGAAAACAGTTGATAGAACTGGTGTATTTCCAAGGCTACACCCATCAGGAGGCCTCAGAACACCTTTGCCTGCCATTAGGTACGGTTAAATCACGAATTAGGTCTGCATTGACGGATTTAAAAAGAATTTTTGAATTTTCTGCACCTGTCGACAAACTTGTATTTAGCTGACGCCCAATGACCAGCGCGATCGACTAGCGTGCAGAAACTGGTCAAACCCGTCGAATTTCGGATAAATCAACCTAACCAGCCTGACAAACTCTTTAATTTCTTCTGCTTGCGTGCTTAGTAACTGATTCAGCTTTCTTTTATCTTCAAGGATCTGTCTAGATTCCTGCTGCACATGCTTTTTCACCAGCACGTTAAGGGATTTATTTGCTTGCCGGGCCTCATATAGTTCAGCGCGGTGTTTGGCCCGCATCTTTCCAAGGTTAGACCTATTTTCCTGAACAAGGTTTTCTCTTTGATCAGCATGCCAACTTAAAAGATTATAATACTCATCTTGTGGGTCAAATAGATTTATCATATTAGCGCGGGCTAAATCCGCGATTGGCAATTTTCGTGCCAAGACACTATTTCCAAGCTCCTGATTTAATTATCAATGTTTTACGGGGAAATCAGCTAATTTAGAATTCTTAGAACCCACTTTTAATCTTTATTTGTATGACCTCGGTTCGTAAGGGATTTAAAGGGAAGCCTGGTAGAATCGGATATTCCGCGACAATCTTAATTCAAATTAAAGAAATCCAGAACCGTAAGGTCAAAATTACCCGATCCCAGCACAAACAGAATGACTGCGTATTGCATTTATCTTTCGGTTAAATATTTGGAAACTAGCACTATCAGAACCGGCCACCCTACATCCTTTAATGCTTGTTGATTATCAGGAAAATAAACATAAATTTAGACAGTGGTCAGACGTTTAACTTTCTAAAGCGGTTGATACCATGCTAACCATAGAGGCACGTCATTTGCATGAAAGAGAGTTGCTGTTGCAGCAGCAATTGATGGAGAAATCCGAATTATTACGTAAACAGGACCTGGCGTTAGCATCGGCACCCCCTGATAAGGAAAACGTCCTGGTTAGGGCTTCTTTGCTCCTACGACATGCTGCCGAGATTACCGATCTTGTAACATGTTACGCTGATCAGTGGGCCAAGCTTAAAGAGCGACATGAGCATGAACTAGCCGGTGGGAATGCGATGCCATAATCGCCGCTTAAAAGCTTTTATCAAAATAATCATTTACCCACCACCCGTGCTTTTACCATCGAAGCCGATTCCAGTTTGTCGATAAGAATGGCCACTTTCATAGCCAGAAAAATTTAACAATCACCATCGCTTTCCCAGTCTGTCAATACGCAAATCAGAAAAGCCAGCGCCAGCCGCAGATGTGGTGGAATCCCGAATAGGCTAAAAATACGACCACTATTTACATGGTGCAAAAAAAATGAGGGCCCTGAAACTTGCCAGGGTCCTCATTCTGCAATACGCGAAGAAATGAAAAGTGGATGGGATTGGTATTTAAAAACGTTGAGAATACTAAAAGGCTAAGGGGTTTATTTCATTCACAGCAAATTACAATCTCAATGCAATATGCATGCGCTAACCTGGCCCTAAATTACAAAAAACCTTTTCAATATCGAAGTAGCTTGTAGTATTTGTTATTAATTTCGTAACATTAGGCACACAGATATCGATTGCTAAGGCAATAACTTGATTGCCGTTAACCCAAACATGATGGTAAGAATACTGTTAACGGCCTGCCAGCTTCTCAAAACCAGACCTGATGTTTTCAGCAACGGAAAGAAACTCGGTCCATAATACGGGTTTGACAATGTATTTGCTGATCCCGGCAGCATAGGCCTGCTGAATCATTTTTTGTTCTTTATTTGTAGAAACCATCACAATCGGAATGTTTTTAAACCCCGGGTCTGATTTCATGATTTTAGCCACTTCCAGGCCATCGAGCCGCGGCATGTTCCAGTCTGTTAAGATGATCATTGATAGCGGGCTGGACGCAGGCTTGATCTTGTCGATTAAATCCTGACCATCAAATGCTTCAACAATTTCTACACCAGGTATCCTGGCTATTAATGCATCACGGAGCATGGACCGGTCATCAAAATCATCATCGGCCAGGTATATTGTTGCAGGGTTTTTCATTTAAAACTTGGAATGCGATGAAAAGAAGGGATTTCTATGCCAAATTAATGCTTTTATTGAAAATAGTATAAAATTCCCAGTGCTGGGCAAGGCAAAATAACAAGGCTTTGCCAGCTAGCGGGCCTTGCAATAAATCTCAACGAAATGAAAAAAGAAAAGCAGCCTAACCATGGCAGCCTTCTATATGAATTGGGTACCGATAAGCAGCGCATTCATTCTAAATATTACGATGATTGTTGCCGACTGGCCGTGCTGATCACCAACCTGAGCGGCGCGCTGATCCTGATCAAAGAAGGCGATGCCCAGCTGCTCGCAGGGCAACACGGGCATCAGCTAGACCCTGGCACCCAGAGCAAGCTTTTCTATGATCTAACAACGGCGATTGACGCAGGCAGTGAAATCTCCTATGCACAATCCGTTGATGGGCTGCAAAACGCGTCAGTACCAAATGAGCCCGCCGCTACCCATTTTTTTGCGGGCTTTCCCCTTAAAAATGACTTGGGGATTATCATCGGAAGCTTTTGGGTCTTGGACACAAACCCGGCAGGACTTGATGAGCAGCATCGGGAAGCACTCCGATTATTGAGCGTTCAAATACAGGAAAAAATTGTTTCGGAGAGCGAGCTCTCTGAGCTCCGAAATTTTGAGAAGCTCTTTTTTCAATCAGAAGACCTTATCTGTGTGGCGGGCACCGATGGCATGTTCCGCAGGATCAACCCCTCGTTTAAAAAGCTTTTAGGCTGGCAGGACCAGCAGATGCTTGAAACTTCCTACTTTGACTTGATCCATCCAGATGATATCGCCCCTACACAGCAGCAAATCCAAAAAATGCAGTCAGGGGCTACCGTAACCGGGTTTGTCAACCGGTTTCGGGCGATGGACGGCACCTATTTCTATTTACAGTGGACGGTAAGCCCTGAGCCCGGTTCCGGTAACCTTTTCGCAGTAGGCCGTAACATAACCCTTCAAAAAAAGCAGCAGGAAGACCTTTTGGCCAGCGAGGAAAGTTTCAGGTCCTTCTTTGAAAATTCGTTAGGCCTGATGTGCACCCACTCGCCCGGTGGCACGATCATAACGGTCAATGCCGCTGGCGCAGGGTTACTGGGGTACAGCCCTTCGGAACTACAAGGCACCAACCTGGGCGATATCATCCCGGAAGAACACCGCCCACAGTTCGAGTCGTATCTGGCCCAGGTCCTTTTGGAGGGGCAGTCCCAGGGGCTGATGACAACGCTGCACAAAGACGGAAGCCTGCGGATTTTCAGCTACCGTAACACGGTTGCCAAAAACGCGGCAGGGGAAACCTACGTGATAGGCAACAGCATTGATGTCACAGAAAGCCATCAAATGCAGCGGCAGCTGAGCAAAACCCAGCAGCTGCTTTTACAAACCAGCCGGGTTGCCAAAATCGGCGGCTGGGAAATGGACATTGCCACCGGGCAGGTTTACTGGTCACAGGTAACCAGGGAACTTCACCAGGTAAGCCCGGGTTTTCAGCCAACACTCGAAAATGCGCTTGGGTTTTACAATGAAGGGGAAAACCGCGACAAAATCCTGGAAGCCGTTCATCAAGCTATCCAGGGGCGGGGCTGCTATGACCTGGAATTGCAAATCAGGACAGCCAGGGGAAATGACTTATGGGTCCGCGCGATTGGGAATGCCGAATTTGTGGACGGCAAATGCGTACGCCTGTATGGGACATTTCAGGACATTGATGCCCGTATACAAAATGAAAGTCAGGTGGCCAATTCCAGAAAGCTTTTCTCGGATGTTCTCGACGCTGCCTCGGAAGTCAGCATCATTGCTACCGACCAGCATGGCATTATAAGTGTATTTAACAAAGGCGCCCAAAAATTACTGGGGCACGCTTCACACGAGCTGATCGGTAAGCATTCCCTTACCCTGCTGCTTTTAGATCAGCAGTTATCACAGCGGGGGGAGCAGTTATCCCAAATTTACAATGAGCCCATCCATGGGTTCCGCGCGCTGGTCCACACCGCTGAGCTAGCCGGATCTGAAAGCAGGGAATGGACTTATGTATCCAAAGACAATCTCCCCATCCCTGTACAACTGGCCGTGACGGTGATCCGGGATGTTGACAACCTGGTTACAGGTTACCTTGCCATCGCCACCGACTTGTCCCAGATCAGAAAGGCGCAGCAGGACCTGGTCCGTGAGCGGGCTATCCTGATGGCTTTTGTTGAAAATACTCCCGCGGCCGTCGCCATGTTTGACTGCCAGGTCAAATTTTTAGCCTATAGCCAAAGGTGGGTGCAAGATTATCGTTTGGCAGGACAAAGTCTGATCGGGGTTTCGATTTATGACGTATTCCCCCAAATTAAAGAGAATTGGAAAGATATCCACCAACGCGGTTTAAACGGAGAAATCCTTCGTAGTGAGCAGCACCTGTGGCAGCCGGCCGGATCCTTGAAGCAGCGTTATCTCAACTGGGAAGTCCGACCCTGGTATTTGGATGAAGGGCAGATCGGGGGAATTATGATCTTCACACAGGATGTTACCGAATCTGTGCAGCAACGCGCGGAACTTCAACAGGCCAGGATCACTTCCGAGCAGGCCAGTCAGGCGAAATCCGAGTTTCTGGCCAACATGAGCCATGAAATCCGTACCCCCCTGAATGGCGTGATCGGGTTTTTAGACCTGATCCTGAAAACCGACCTTGCCCCTACCCAAAAACAATATCTGGACATTGCCAACCAGTCTGCCAATACGCTGTTGGCAACGATCAACGATATCCTGGATTTCTCAAAGATTGAAGCCGGTAAGCTAGAGCTCGATATACACAAAACCGATTTACAGCAGCTGCTGATGCAGTCAGCAGATATCGTCTCGTTCCCCGTACAAAAAAAGGGCGTCGAGATGCTGCTCAATATACCGGCAGAACTGCCACGCTTTGAATGGATCGATGAAATACGCCTTAAACAAGTACTGATTAACCTTTTGGGCAATGCAACCAAGTTCACAGACCACGGGGAAATAGAGTTAAAGGTAGAGATCCAGGGTTATGACCCGCAGAAAAGCGACCAGCTCCATTGCCGTTTCAGTGTCAGGGATACCGGGATCGGTATTGCAACCGGGAAGCAAAACAAAATATTCAGTGCATTTTCCCAGGCTGACAGCACAACCACTAAAAAGTATGGAGGCACCGGCCTGGGCCTAACAATCTCCAATAAACTGCTGGACATGATGGGCAGCCGCTTGCAACTGAGCAGTGCAGAAGGTGAAGGCAGCACCTTCTTTTTTGACCTTTCCATGCGGGCAGAGCAAGGGACGCCCCTTAGCTGGCGTGACCGTCCCTGATCAAGCGGGTGTTGATTGTGGATGACAACGCACAGAACAGGTTGATCCTTTCCAGGATGCTGGACCTTTTATCGATCCGCTCCCAGCAAGCTGAGTCTGGCGAGCAGGCGCTAAGCATCCTGGAAACAGCGGCTTTTGATGCCATTTTGATGGATTACCACATGCCCGGCCAGGACGGGCTTGAAACCGTGCGCAGGATCAGGCAGAAGCACGGGTTTGAGAAAATTCCGGTGGTACTGCTTACCAGTTCTTCGGCAGACATCAGTGCAGCGCTGACTGAAACGCTCAATATCCCCTTCAAGCTCCTTAAACCCATTAAATTCAATGAAATACTGGCTTGCCTTTCCAGGCTCGCATTTCAGGAAGAAAGTACCAATATCATACACCCTACAGAGAAAGGGCAAGTCATTAACGGCACTTTCAAAGTGCTGATCGCAGAAGATAACTCTGCCAACATGTTCCTGGCCAAAACGTTTTTGTCCCGGATTGCCCCGGCAGCCCAAATCCTTGAAGCAGTTAATGGCAAAGCCGCCCTTGAGATCTGCTTAAGCGGTTTACCCGATATCATATTTATGGATGTCCAGATGCCGCTGATGAATGGGTATGAAGCCACTGGCCATATCCGTAAATTCCCAGGCGCCTTGAAAATACCAATCATCGCCTTGACGGCAGGGAACATGAAGGGAGAAAAAGAACGGTGTTTGCTGGCAGGCATGGACCACTTTATCACCAAGCCCTTTGTCGAAAATACAATCCTGGAAATCCTTCGCAAATATATCCTGCCTGGCCTGGCTAGCGGGGACTCAAGCCCGGCTGCAAACAACGTAGCCCTAGAGGCCCATACCGGCATCGATTTTCAGAAGCTCAACGCTGTATATCTTGCTGACGCGTCCTTTCTGATCGAATTCCTGGCCATCACCATGCAGTCCCTGGAAGGCGGCATCAGTGATCTCAAAAGATATTATCAGGCAAAAGACTTGCAGGGTATCAACTTGGCCGGGCATAAAATGAAAGGGGCCGCTGCATCTGCGTTTATGCCAGAAATAACTGCCCTGGCTCAGACCCTGGAACACATGGCAAGCTTTGAGCCCCAGGAAATTGACCATACCCTGCAATTACTGCAAGACGGTCTAAATCAAATCAGGCCGCTGATTAATGATTACTTTCTATCCTAGAAATCACGTAGCCTTACCTTCCTTTCTGGACGCGGCAAAACCCATTCTTATAGTATCGCAATGATACCTCGGAGTTGATTGGCCAAGCCATACAGTTAATTACTGATTTTTTCTAACAGCGTTTGGTAGCTGTAAATTTTCTCGACCAATGCGATGTATTCACCCTTAATGAAAGCTTTCGTGTAAGGGCAAACATAAAACCGGTCATCGGATACTTCCTGGATACACTTCTGGAACTGTTCAAAGTTTACTTGTTTTGAAATGCACCCGCCGAAGCCTGAGATAAGTTGATTGACTGCCTGGCTTTGGACAGGGAAATCATACATAAAAATACAGCGGGTCCTTTGCGCAGGTATGTTTTTGATAAAAAAATCCGCCGGTCTATTCACCCCAAATATCAGAATATTGAACTTTTCATCTTTCAGGTATCGGTCCCTTTGGACGTAATTGCCCGTTTCCACAACGTCAACTTCAATTTTCATTTTTTTTAGCATTAAGGTTATCCCTAACCTTGATGCGGGCTGTGTATCGAAAACCAATACTCGCGTGTTTTTCTTTGAATTCCCCATCCACTTTTTTTAGGGTGTGTAAAATAACAGCATTAACCTGATCGCTGGCCCAGCCATACTGCCGTCAGTAATTGAAATCCGTAGCCCCTATCAATTATGCTTTTTTACCTTAAAAAGCAATAAAACCAGGCCTTATGCTCAACTGACGTACCTTCATCGAAAGCCTTACCAATCCAGATGAAACAGGCTATATTTTGAAAACATCCGCCCTCCGTGTTAAAAGCGGGTAGTTTGTTACTCAATGACCCCAAAATGTTTATACATCCCACTTCGTGCAGCTGTCGTCTTACCCCAAACAGCCCCTTTTACCGGGTATGCGTTTTTATGGTCTGATAACAAAACGGTGGGGTTAGGCACATTGCTATCTACTTGCATCAATACAATGTAAAAATACGAAGATGCAAAAATCTTATGGGCCAGTTTTGGAAACCAGGCAGCCTCTTGTTTATCTTCTTGACGATGATGAAGATGACGCGTTACTATTGCAAGAAGCTTTCTTAGCTGGTATACCTTCATGCCAAGTACGTATTTTTACGCACGGTTTGGTGATGCTGGAAGTTTTGGCGAGTGATACAACATATCCGGATTTGATTTGCGTTGATCTTCAAATGCCATATCCTGACGGACTTGAAGTCGTCAGTAACCTTAAAGTAAACAAACAATGCGCTCATATCCCAGTGATCATCAATAGCGGCAGTTGCGACCCCGATAAAATAAGGACGGCATATCAAATTGGCGCTCAAACCGTTTTTAATAAACCCGGTAATTATAATGACCTGCTGGAAATGGTAGCTGCAATCGGTCAATACTGGTTTAAATTTGCCTGTCTGCCCGTAGGCATGAATTGATCTTTCTAACTTGTTATTCAATCGTAATGCTCTTCTTGCAGCCTTCAGAAGGTGCATGCAGGCGTATTGATGCATCGTTCAGGCTTAATGATAAAATGAATCAGGCTTTCAACAAACGGTCCGGTCTTCAATACACATTTGAACAAAGTCATAGGCACAATTCTTTTCTAAGTTGGGCTCCAACGATTGGATTATTAAATCTGCAAAAGTTCTTCGCATGGTCGCCCTGTTGGGAAATGCCACTTCCGTAGCGAGCCGCACAACCCGATGTTGGGCTATAACGAAGACCAGCATTGGATAATAAAAGTCCGTTGTCATACCCTTGTGAAGTGGCTGTACGGGACACATAGTTGATGTCATATTGGAAGCTTAATCACTTTGCAATATTAATGGTTGTATTACCGCTCAGGTTATAGTTGACGCTTTTTTGCAGTATGTCAGCGCCCTGGTATGTCCCTTTAATATTGAGCTCATATACATTGTCTGACCAATACAACCGCCACCAAGATAGTGGCCGCCACTCGCCGGACAGTTCGGCTCCAATCGATCTGGCTGTCCCGGCATTGGTGTATGCCCTTAAAAGAATAATGCGGCTATATAAATCATTCACCCGGAAAATACGGTCTTTGGCGCGATTAGCATATGCGGTCAGCGTTAATGGTTGCCAGGCACGGCTATATGATGCATCGAGAACATCTGTGATTTCTGGTTTCAAATTCGAATCACCCAACTCAATAGCTTCTGCATGCCGATGGTTTTTGGATGGAGACATTGCCTTTGTTGTTGGCCGGTCGATTCGCCGGTTGAAGCCAATTCTTAGTGTTTGCGCCTCAGATAACTTCCAGATACCTTGCAGCGAAGGGAATAAATTTAACGCATCATATTGGTAAGGCTTCGGCTGCGCCAAATGGGTCAACGTCCGGTTTGTTGATTCGAGTCTTATCCCCACATTGTAGGAGAAGGTTTTTCGTTGCCCTGCCAGCTGCAAATAACCTGCATGGACCTGTTGCACCAAATCCATTTGATCCGCAAAGCCTGAATCTGCCTCCCAAAACTGTGTTTCCAGATTCAACCGCTCAAAAGTAAATCACCCTGATGCCGTACCCGCCGCCACTGGTAGCCCATTTCGAGCCGTTTATTGCCAGGCAGTGGCTGCACCCAGTCGGCTTGCAGCCGCCAGGCATTTAACGGGCTACGTTCATCGGAGCGCTCTTGAAGTGTAACAGTTCCGATATCTTCAACCTGGTAAGAATTACGTAACGGCCCTCCCAAGATAGAATACTCGAATAGCCCGATTACACTGAGTTTCGCTTTATTGGCAAATGTGCGGCCATAATCGGCATTGACCGATTGGAACCTGCCAGTCCGGCTAAATAAGTTTTGGTTAAAAAACTGCCGCGCAGGGGGACCAAATTGATTTGAATATAAATCCAATGGCTGGCCTGTCCGGATAAAGTCGTGATAATGCAGATTAGCAATACGGTCTGTCTGTTTATAACCAGCATAACAGGCAACGTTCAAAACCGATTGGCTGTTAAAGCTGTAACTTCCACCTGTTCGGATGGAATATTGCACATCCTTCCAATCGCGGATACCTTCTGAGGGCAGGTAGGTTAATGTGTCCCGAAAAATCGTACGTACTTCACCCCCACGAAAGCCATTGATATTGTAGCGCCGGAAATCTACGGAGACGAATGCATTCCATCTGCGAGAGTTGTAAGCGACAGCAGCATCACCGCCGTAACGCGCGGGGGATACACCCGCAAAAAGGCCATTACCACTAAGGCTCCACCCCACCTGCACACCTTTTTTGGTAATGATATTGATAATCCCCGTTTTACCATCGCTGTCATAGCGTGCAGAAGGTGATGTGATAATTTCAACCTGCTCAATTTGGTTGGCCGGAAGCTGTGCCAATATATCCGCCGCTGTCCGTGCAGATGGCTTTCCATTGATCATTACCTGAAAATTAGCACTGCCCCGTAGCGTAATGGCACCCTCGTTATTGACAGTAACGGACGGCAGGCGCTGCAACAAGTCAAGGCCTGTCCCACCGGCCGCGTTCTGGAATTGTTTCGTTGTATATACCTGCTTATCGAGTTGGAGCGAACTCGCCGCCTTTTCACCTTTAACGACTAGTTCGTCCAGGGCCACTTCTGAACGGTGCAAGAACATTGTGGGCAGTGTAACCTGTGATTGAGCGTTAATTTTAAATGCCTTCTGCAAGATCTGGTAGCCAATGAGTTGCACCCGCAACTGGATATCACCACCAGGGACGCCAGGAATGAAAACAGGCCTTTTTCCATCGGTTGTAGTGCCTGTAACCAAAACTGAATCACGTAACCAGACCGAAACGGTGGCGTACGGTACGGGATGCTGTCCCAAGCTATCAATTATCTCGCCCTGCAAGGTGATGGTTTGTGCAAGCAAGGGCTGCCAGCTAGTGCAATTGCACAAAAGAAGATTAAACGACGAAGTATATAACTATTCATAATCCGTTAAAATTACGGAACTTGGCGGCATCTGTCACATTGTTAACATTATGGATTTATTACCCCTGTTGCCATTCCTGGCCTGTTTGTTCGTCGTTGGGTTCTTATATGCATCGGTCGGTCATGGCGGGGCCAGCGGGTATCTGGCTACGATGGCCTTATTTAGCATCAGGCCAGAGCTAATGAAGTCATCTGCCTTGCTGCTCAACGTCTTTGTCTCCTTTATTGCTTTCATTCAATACTACCGTGCCGGCTATTTCCGCGGGGAAAAGTTTTGGCCATTTGCGCTGGCAAGTGTACCAATGGCTTTTGTCGGGGCACGCATCCCGCTTTCGGATTCACTCTATCGCAAGATTCTAGCTGCATCGCTTATTTTAGTTGTTATCCGGCTTTTGTGGCAGCTCCGTGGGAAAGAAACTGAGTCAAAGCCAATCCCCCTCGCCTGGGGACTTGCCGCCGGGGCTGTGATCGGCCTGTTATCGGGAATGATTGGTATCGGTGGTGGTATTTTGTTAAGCCCCCTAATGCTTTTGTTCCATTGGGCAAAAGTAAAGGAAACAGCAGCCAGCTCCTCACTCTTTATCCTGGTTAATTCAATCTCCGGATTGATAGGGCTTTTTAGCCAGGGCTTCCGCCCTGAACCGCAAATCTATATCTGGATCATGGCAGGCTTACTGGGTGGGATTTGTGGCAGTTATCTGGGTAGCCATCGTTTATCTGCTTCCTCGCTCAATTATCTGCTGGCAGTAAGTGTTACACTGGCTTGTCTGAAACTGATATTCACCTAGCTTCCCAATTAGTGTTTCTAGCCCGCGCTGTGTTGATTTAATTCGCGTGTCAACCCATTTTCTTCTCCCTTTCAACTATTTACAAACGCCATTTTTGTCCATTTACTAAAAGCCCCCCACTTGTATGGCCGGAATTAGCTTGGAGTTATATTCTGCGCTTACACCCATATATGTAGTATTCCCGACAACCAAAGATGAAAATGAAAAGGGCTAATCCGCACTCGTATGTGGCAAAATCAAAGTCCTTGCAAATCTTAGCAGCTCCTGTTTTTGCTGTAATGTTCTCTGCAAGGGCAATTGGGCCAATCCAATTAGCCGTCTGATAATTTCAATGCCAACAAACTGATTTAAGGTGAAGTAATCGATTTGATTAATCAAGTTGTATCTATCCAGCGTAAAATCTACGATTGCTTTATTTTGGCCTGCCAGGTACAGGTGAGCGATCATAACGCCCAGATCAAACTCCGCAGGGCCATAAAAGCAGAACTCGGGATCGATAATTTTTATTCCCTGCGTAGTATCAAGCCAGCTTCCCGGATAAAAGTCACCGTGTAAAAGACATTTTCCATCAGAAAGATAGGTTTGCCCCAAATGTGCCACCTGAGCTTTCAGCTCATCATCACTCTTGTAGACAGTAGCAACAGCTTGCAATCCTGGCTGGACGGTATCAAGATCAAACCCGTTCTCTTTCATAAACGGGTATTCAAATATATGTTGATGGTTCAGCGCCCTCATAGCTTTGTTTTTGAGCGAATCCGGGGTCGATTCACAGGAAAAACGTGTATGAAGCGTGCTTAAAAAATCCGTTAACTGCGCAACTTGCCAGATTTCAAGAGCTTTGAGGGAATTGTATAATGGTATAAAATCGCTGGCCCTGCCCAAGTCTTCCAAAGCCATAATATTGTTCACCGTATCAATGCCAATCAGATCCGGGGTGAAGTCTGCTATCAACGGATCAACGCTTGTTGTTTGGTAAAAAGCACCTTCCATTAAAACCCTGTCGGCGGGAGCACTTATGTGCGGATACTTTTCGACATATCCCCTGGATTGCTTGACAATAAAGGATCTGTCCGGGGTAGTTAACCGGAGAACATAGTTCATATTTCCTTCCCCCGGCACGGAAACCTGACTGATCCGCTCCCCATTTATTAACCAGCCCTGGTTTTGCAGGTAAGTTTCGAGCGTAGCAATGTCGTTTGCACTTAGAATAAACATGTACAGCTGTTTAGGATAAATTAGGAATCAAAGTTTTTCATTTTTTGCGTCCAGTCATACTCTTTGAATTTCAAGGAATATTCTGAAAAGTCTTCACCCAGGTATTTCTTCAAAATTATCTTAATGCCATTGTTTCCACCAAAATCTGCTTTGAACCACTGCAATATCCGGCTAACCATTACTGTTTTTTTCTGCGGGTTGATCTGTGTATCCGTCTTCAAAAACGATGATGCTGCAATGCTGAGTTGTTTGTCGATTTTACCATAGTCATAGAAAGCGATTGGAGGACAACTGGTTGCACCACAGTTAAGGGCAAAGTGAATGCGATAATCTATTTTAGAAACAGCTAATTGTTTAATAGTTTTTCCAGGAAAAAACTGGGGCAGATACCCCAGACTCAATTTTGCACGGTAACGTCTGAGGATACCATGTTCGATCTGGTCAAGGCTCAGTTTTACACCCCCGATCGTTATCAGTTTTTCCTTAAAAATCGCTGGCCTGGTTTTCTTTTCCTTTGTAGCCAATATCTGAAAATAAGCATTGTAGATGTTGATCCAGAATGTTTTACGGGCATCATCGTCAGCCAATCCGGAAATCAGGCTATCAGTTATCATCATTGCCAAAGCCTTGCGAAGACTATCCACTGGCTCGTCCATCTTTACCTGCAGAAGCAGCTTTCCTGATAGTGCGATCAGTTTTCGGTCCGGTTCTTTGTTAGATTGGCCGGCAACGGGTAGTAAACCAACTGCCCATAGCGCTAAAACAAGGCCTGTTATCACCAATATCCATTTCATTTTTTTACCATTAACCATCAATATATCACGCAGGACTCAATTCGACATAATTTTTTAGAAGTGACCCTAGCAACAAAACTGTTTACTTCTTGTCCCCGTACATACGCGTAGTGAAATTATTTAGATTGCTCACTGAAATCGTGCCTATTCCTATGAAGCTCAGTATTATCATTCCAACCTACAATGAGGCAGCTAACATTGCACGCCTGGTACAGGATTTGTTCAAATATGCAGGCGATCAGTCGATTGAAGTCATTGTTTCGGATGGCGGAAGCAAAGATGCTACCTTGGAAATAGCGCTCCAAGCCGGTGCAAGCGTGCTCAAATCTCCCAAGCCAGGCAGGGCAGCACAAATGAATTATGCTGCTGGTTTTGCTAATGGAGATGTGCTTTACTTTGTTCACGCCGATGTTGGCATAAATCGGGATTATTTTAGAGACGTTGAGCGGGCTGTGTCAGATGGGTTTGAAGCGGGCTGTTACCGGTTCCGCTTTGATTCAAACCGGGCAATCCTTAAAATCAACAGTTATTTTACCCGTTTTAACAGGCTGATGTGCCGCGGTGGCGATCAAACCCTTTTTGTAACCAGAAAGCTGTTTGATCAGCTAAATGGCTTTGATGAATATTATACCATTATGGAGGACTATGATATCATCATCAGGATCTGGAAAGTAGCCCGGTTTAAGATCATCCCAAAGGAGGTAACCGTCTCTGCCAGGAAGTACAAGAACAATAGCTGGCTGCGGGTCCAAATTGCTAACTTAACTGCTTTTACCATGTTTTATTTAAAAAGAGAACCATCTCGCATAGCCTTAAAATATAAATCCATGCTGGATTACCGGTGATACACGCGCCCGCTTAATCTTTGCTATTCTGATCATCGTATATAAATACCAACCTTAACCTGCCAAAGATGAATACCTATTATAATCCCGAAGACCTAAAAAAATTTGGTTCAATTGGTGAATTCCAGAAAGAACTGGCTGATAAATTTTTCTCTTATTATGGCTCTGTATTTGCCGAAGGTGCACTTACTGCCAGGGAGAAATCGCTGATTGCACTCGCTGTTTCCCATACCGTCCAGTGTCCTTATTGCATTGATGCCTACACGACAGATACTTTGGAAAAAGGCTGTTCGGAAGCAGAAATGATGGAAGCTGTGCATGTGGCGGCCGCTATAAAAGGTGGAGCGACTTTGGTACATGGTGTCCAGATGATGAATAAAGCAAAAGATCTTTCCATGTAAGCGATTGTTGGCGTTTCACCAGTAACCCCAGTAAGCAATGAAATCACTCAAGGCAAGCGGGCATTTGCTCTCGGATTCTGCATCACAGATCAAGACCTTGCATGACCAGGTGTTTGATAAGTTGCAGCTTCCTCTTTTTGAACAAAAAATGGAGGCTGCATCCCTGTATCCTTTAAAACCGGCTCGCACCACCACCATGCAGATTAATGTAGGGAAAATGTGCAATCAGATTTGCAAACATTGCCATGTGGATGCAGGTCCTGACCGGAAGGAGATTATGACCAGGCATACCATGCAGCAGTGCCTGGATAAACTTGCGGCTTCTGAAATTACTACCGTCGATCTTACGGGAGGGGCACCTGAGATGAATCCCGATTTTCGCTGGTTTGTTGCAGAGCTGACTGCAATTGGTAAACAGGTTATTGTCCGCTGCAATTTGACTATTATCGTAGCCAACCCAAAATATCATGACCTGCCTGATTTTTTTAAGCAGCATCAGGTTGAAGTAGTTAGCTCGCTGCCCTTCTATAATGCCGACAAGACAGACCGGCAGCGAGGAAAAGGTGTTTTTGAGGATTCTGTAAAGGCATTAAGGATGCTAAACGCGAGAGGCTATGGAGTGGAAGGCAGCGGGCTTATCCTTAATTTGGTTTACAACCCAAATGGGGCATTCATGCCTGCACCACAACAGGGCTTGCAGCGCCAATTCAAAAAGGCACTGCATGATGAATTCGGTATTGTATTCAATGAGCTTTTTGCAATAACCAATATTCCTGTCAGCCGGTACCTGGATTACCTGATCAGCTCGGGTAATTATGATGGCTACATGGAAAAGCTTGTTAACGCCTTTAATCCCGTAGCAGCAACCGGTGTCATGTGCCGGTCAATGGTTTCCGTTGGTTGGGATGGCTCATTATATGACTGTGATTTTAATCAAATGCTGGATATGCAGTTTGATGCTGCATACAACCACATCAGTCGCTATGACCAGGAGCTGATCGAGAACCGTGAAATTAAGACTGGCCAGCATTGCTATGGCTGCACAGCTGGTGCTGGTTCAAGCTGTGGCGGCAATACGATTTAGCCCGTTTCCCATGAACAACGCTGTAATTGTTTTTTTGAAGAATTTAACGCTCGGAAAGGTTAAAACCAGATTGGCGGCTACCATTGGTGACCAGAAGGCCTTAGAAATTTATAGCCAACTTGTTGAACATACTTTCAAGCAGGTAAGCAGGACTGAACATGAGAAATTGCTTTACTTTTCCGATAACCTGCATAGTGACCTGCCTGTAATTGGACAAGATTTTCTGCTTCGCCAGCAACAAGGCGGCGATCTGGGAGAGAGAATGTCAAATGCTTTCAAAGAAGTCCTCGAGTCGTCTGCTGAGAAAGTACTTATTATAGGAACTGACTGTCCTGGACTGGATGCATCTATTATCGAGCAGGCTTTTGATGCACTTGATATGCAGCAAGTTGTGATAGGGCCAGCAAACGACGGAGGTTATTATCTTCTTGGAATGACTGGCTTCCATAGCTTTCTTTTCGAAGATGTACCATGGAGTACTTCAAGTGTGCTGGAATTAACGCTTCAAAATTGCGCCATGCATGGGCTTAGTTATACGCTCCTCGAAGAACTTTCGGACATAGATGATGAAAGTGATCTGAATTCATGGAATGAATGGATAAAAGTTAATCAGTCCAGAGAATCATGATCTATACAAGTAATGTTTTGGTTCGTTTGTGATAAACCCAGGTATGAACTATTAGAAGCAAAGTGAGAGCAGTAAAGATCAGGCTCAAATCGTTATTGGCCAATAAAAAGCCGCCCGCCAATGCGCCAAATGCGGAACCCGCATCTCGGAAAGTGGCATTGATTGATACTTCGCGAGTCACATCGTCTTTCCCAACTGATGCCGCGCCAGCTGCTAGCGATGCATTAACATTATAAAAGGTAAATACAAGGATTAATCCCGGCATTACCCAGCCGCTTGTTGCTAGCAGCACACCCAGGCAGATCAAGAGAATTGACCCTGAGTATATGTTAGCAAGCCCATACCGGTCAGCGGACCAACCCGCAAAAGGTGAAATTAAAAGCGAGCAAATCCGTCGGAAAATAAGAAATCCGGCGACAGTGGCAGTAATTTCAACTGCCGACCAATAGGGATGCGCATCCATCAACAGGGCCCCAATTAAAACCACAAGCATACCTTCCACTGCAAAAGCTGCCAAAAAAGCTAACCGGTTAAAGACTGATGGAAATGATATTTTGAAGCTAAATTGCTGGGCAGGCCGCTGATCCCTTTCTCTGAGTTTAAACGCGAAGTAAACTCCTGGCGTCGAGAGGAGCGCAATTGCTAAAAAAATCGAGCTAGGGCTGACCTCTTCAAAAAGCAGTGGGCCAACCAACAATGCTAGTAGTGGGCCCGATTCGATGATGCTTTGGCTCATTCCCAGTGCCAAGCCTTTCTTAGGATAATCCATGGCATAGGTAATTGCCCCAACGCGAAGGACAGAATACGATATGCCCCACAAGATCCTAAGCAGTACTAAAATCGCAATGCCAAAACCTGCACCATAGCCAGCTGTGGCCAATACGGATACAGTTGCCGCAGCGATTATAGGTATACGAAAGCCCACAAGACTGAAAACGCGCAAAATAAGTGGGTTAAGCAAAATCCGTGTAAAGCGGTTGATTGACAAGATGGTTCCTATCCAAATGATTGGAACGTGGATGCTGGAAGCATTTATTGGCAGAAAAGAATATAGAAATGCATCACCCATTAAAGCGAAGCTCAGGCTGAAAGACGCATACATGGGTAATTTCATCTCGGCAATATGCTTTCTCATTCCTTCCTAATCGGTTTATTTAGCCCTAATAAACCTTAATTTAACGGTATAGTTTGCGGCTGGATGATGATCAGGCAAAAATACCCTCTTTCCAGTCAGCTGCCGGATCAAATCGTTATTAAGCTTATCATCATGGGTGAATACTTTCACTTTACCTATGGCGCTACCTTCGCCAATAGAAAACTGAATTACAACGATTCCGCCAGTTTCACCAAGAACAGAAGGATAGTCAAGAAGGTGGGATAATTGATTGCCTATGTCCTTTGGCTGTTCCCGTGCTCCAAAAGAATAGACCGATGACACAATGGGAAGGAAGATCAAAAACAAAACTATCAAGCCTTTCATCTGGATAAAGGTTAATATGCTTTTCTTAAATTATCTGCAAAAGCATTAGGAAGAAGGCTCAGCTCTACGGCCTTTGCCGCCTTTTCTACATCGTATTTGACCCTTACAAATTCAACCTGAACAGCATCTTGAGTTGTTGTACTAGCTGTCTGATCAATCGTGATGAGTACGTAACAAGCGCGCGCGTCGCCATCCTTAGGTTTACCGACAGAACCAGTGTTAATCAGGTGATGAAAATGCTCAATGCTGTTCTCGCCAGAATTAATAACGCGGTGATATGGCTTGTGCGAGTGTCCGAAGCAAAGGATATCCGCTTTAAATTCCCTGACTAGTTCCAGCATGTACTGCTCTGGCAGATCATGTAAAAGATATTCATTGATGCTTCGTGGGCTTCCATGGACAAGCAGCATGTTCAATGGCTGATCATTAAGCTGAAACTCTATTCGCAAATGCCTGGGAAGTGTTAATAGGTAGTCCCTTTCCTTTTTCCCTACCAGCTTGTAGGCATACTCACTGCTTTCTTCTTTGCTGCAATCACCCTCGGAAGGCATTATCTTAGAAACTTTCAGGTCGTGGTTTCCTGCAATGGTCGCAATGCCATACTTACGTACCAGACCAATTACCTGGTTAGGCCAAACGTTGTAGCCCACAAGATCGCCCAGGCAGTAAACAGCATCAGGTTGTCGTTTTTCCAGATCTTCCAATACCGCCTCAAAAGCGGGAAGGTTTGCATGGATGTCAGAGAGTAGTGCTATTTTCATTTTCCCAGGCGTAATGATTCTGCATATGCATTCGGAAGGATACTGCCTTCTACGGCTTTGGCTGCCGCTTCTACATCATATTCAAAACGTATAAACTCTACTGTAATGCTTTTCTTGTTTGATGCCAGTGCATCTGCATCAATGTGCAGGATCACATAGCCCCCCCTTGGGTCACCATCTTTCGGCTTACCGACAGAACCGATATTGATCGCATGCCGGAAATGGTCTGTGCCATCTTGCTGGACTGATTCCAGGATCCTGTGATAAGGTCTGTGTGTATGGCCGAAAAGCATCACATCAGCCGCGGCCTGCTCCATGATTCGTAGCAAACTTTTTTCATCTCGGTCTTCAAACAAGTATTCGTTGATCCTGCGTGGGCTACCATGCACCAGAAGAACTGACAGAGTTTTGTCGTTCAACTGGAAATCCAGACGGATGTGAGCCGGCAGCGTTCTTAGATAAGCACGCTGCTCATCTTTGACAATTTCGTTTGTGTAGGCAATTGATACTTTGCCATTCTCTTTTTCATCGTCTGTTTTGTAAGCGCAGCCACAATCGTCACTACTCCTTCCGATCCCGAAGTCGTAATTTCCGGCAATGGTAGGGATACCACGTTTCCTAATCTGATCCATTACTTCGTTTGGCCATATGTTGTAACCAACCAGATCACCTAGGCAATAAATAGCATCAGTGTCTCTTGAATCAACATCCTTAAAAAACGCCTCTAATGCCGGAAGGTTGGCGTGAATGTCTGAAAAAAGGGCAATTCTCATTTAATAAGTAGTTAATTGGAAAACTTGTGCTGTTGTTTGAGTGCAAAATTGACCATTAGGATCAAAACCGGCACTTCGATTAGTGGGCCGATGACAGCAGCAAATGCAGCCCCCGAATCAATCCCGAATACAGCAATAGCGACCGCGATCCCAAGCTCAAAGTTGTTACCTGCGGCTGTGAAGGCCAGCGATGTTGATTTGGCATAATCCGCGCCTGCACGTTTGGACAGGTAAAAAGCAGAGAAAAACATGATCGCAAAATAGATTGTAAGCGGCAGCGCGATGCGCAGTACATCAAAGGGGATACTCACAATCAGCTGACCCTTCAAACTAAACATGACCACAATCGTAAAGAGCAGGGCAATCAAAGTGATCGGGCTGATGGCCGGAAGGAATTTTGTCTCAAACCATTCTTTGCTAAACACCTTTGTTAGTACTATCCGGGAAATAATACCTGCCAGGAACGGGATACCCAGATAAATGAAAACACTTTGAGCAACTTCGCCGATGGTAATATTCACCACCAGGTGGCCCTGTTCAAATCCTTTCAAGCCAAAGAGCGGTGGTAAAATTGTCACAAACACATAGGCATACACCGAATAAAACAAGACCTGAAAAATGCTGTTGAAAGCCACCAGCCCTGCTGCATACAAGCGGTCACCATTAGCAAGGTCATTCCAGACAATGACCATAGCAATACAGCGGGCAATGCCGATCATGATCAGGCCGGTCATGTACTCGGGCTTATCGGGAAGGAAAATGACGGCCAGCCCAAACATCAACAGCGGACCAATGATCCAGTTTTGCAGTAGCGAAAGCCCCAGGATCTTTGTGTTGTTAAACACCTTTGGCAGCTCTGCGTAACGCACCTTGGCCAGTGGCGGGGACATCATCAGCACAAGGCCAATAGCTAACGGAAGGTTCACACCTGATCCTGAATTGAATTGATTGATGAAATCAGGTGTGCCCGGCAAGAAATAGCCAATTGAAACGCCGATCAGCATGGCTAAAAAGATCCATAAAGTCAGGTAACGGTCTAAAAAGGAAAGACGTGGGTTATTCATGCGGTTGGATGCTTTAAATCTCTTTTCATCACGACAGCAGATGTTGGGCAAAGCCCGCTAAACTGCCTGGTTTGCTGAATTGCTTCTGGCACCTGCTCACGGTTTACTACCGCAAAACCATAACGGTCAAAATAATGGTCAGCTGTAGTTGTGATCAGGTATACTGCTTGAACTTCTTGTTTGTCAGCACCTGCCAGAAGCTGCTCGACCAATTTTCGAGCAATGCCCTTACCTTGACGATCAGGGCTAACTGCAATTGAGCGTAATAGTGCAACTTCTTCATACAGCTCCATTCCAGCGACACCAACAGGTGACCCTTCTTCTCTTGCTAAAAGAAAATCCGGCAACCCAGCAGGCAAGTCTTCCGTAAGAAGGTCTGCTTCTTTCAGCAGGCTGGTTACGACTTCCTTGTCTGCTGGCACTGCTTTATCAATTTGTAGTTTCATAGCTGGTTGTTTTTGATTAGCAGCACCCAGAGCCTGGCTTGCAGCTGTTACCATCGGAGGTGACCAGTTCCAATTCCTGTTTGACAGGGGCAGGCGCGCAGCAAGAAGTTTCTGCTGACGGTGTGTCGCAGCTTTGGTTTCGGGTAAGTGCCTTGCATTGGGTGAAGTCCGGAACCAGATTAACGGTAAATGTTTCACCATCGGATGCAAATTCTCCGGGGTACATCTGGCGTGTATCAAACCTGGAATTGCCGAACTCAATTTTAACGGTTGCGTTTGGGTTCAGGGGAAGCGATTTTTCAACCAGGTCAACAATTTTCAACGCTTTGTCAACTTTCATCGAACGGTCTACTTCTTTTTCAGAAGGTTCCCATAGCTGCACGATCACTTCTGTCCAGCTATTCATTACCCCACCGCAATCAACTGAAACGATTGGTGCTTGTTTGATTTCGGTAATGTGGTAAGAGCTGTCCACAAATTTGCCTTCTTCATATTGGAATTGCAGATGCAAATCTGGATTTTGTTTAAGGGTATTTTTGAAATCACCCCACGTCATCGGGCCGCGAGTCTCCGGATTTAATTGGCTCATGGTCTCTATTGGTTAAATGTATTATTACGATTGATATTTTCAAAAAAATACCCTGCCTAGTTGCAGCAGGATTCAGTAGGGGCAAATGTATCCAGCAACGAACCGAAAGTTTTCTGCGCTTCTGACCACACGACCGGATTAATGCAATAGCATACCCTTGGCGGATTGATTTCACCATGGATGATGCCAATCCTTTTAAGTTCCTTCAAATGCTGGGAAACAGTTGCCTGGGCAAGTTCGAGCTCATCGACCAAATCACCACAAACGCAGGCCTTTCTGGAAATCAGCAGTTGCAGGATCGCAACCCTGGCCGGGTGCGAAAACGCCTTTGCCAGATCCGCGATACGGTTTTGCTGCTCTGTGAATATTTCGGTTTTAGTAACTCCCATGCTGCAAATATAGATAGCATTCTACCAATTGCAATATTACGATGAATATTTTTTTGTCTGCTAAATTCTATCGTATCTTTACGATTGACTACAACTTACCTGATAAAATATGAGCCTGATCCATCTTTTACTGATAACCTTTTTTACCACTGCCGCAATTATGCCATCTCGCAACTCCGACAATAAGAAAGCGCTTAATCCAAAGCTTTCTGCCTACATTGAAACTGTTAAAGAAGATTTCTCAAAAATACCGGGCGACCGCAAGGAAGAGCTTGACAAAATTGCTGTGTTCATCCAAAAGCAGGTTAAAGCTGGTCAGCGTGCAGAGCTCACCTACATCTGTACGCACAACTCGCGCCGCAGCCATTTCGGGCAAATTTGGGGCGCAACTGCTGCTGCATATTACGATATCCCTAATGTGAAAACATACTCTGGTGGTACTGAGGCCAGCGCATTCAATGAGCGGGCGGTTGCTGCCTGCGAAAGGGCTGGTTTTGATGTAACGAAAATATCAGAAGGCAAAAACCCGGTCTATCATGTAAGCTATGGGGTTGGTGCTGAACCTATGAAGGCATTTTCAAAGAAGTATGATGACGCCAGCAACCCGCAAAGCAATTTTTGCGCTATCATGACCTGCTCGCAAGCTGATGAAGCATGCCCTGTGGTAAAAGGAGCAGCTGCCAGGGTTGCTGTCCCTTATGATGATCCAAAAGCCTTTGATGGCAGCGCGCAGGAGACAGCCAAATATGACGAACGCTGCAAACAGATTGCAACCGAAACGCTTTATGTTTTTTCAAAAGTCGAAATCTAAATCAAATCGCTAACAAGCATTGGACAGTTACACTCAGCAGTATCTGGGCGGCATTTTTCCAAGCATTTGTCTACACCGTTAATCATTGACTTTTTGATAAATTCCAGGTCAGCGATCTTGCGTTCGATGAGAGATACTTTTTCTGATATCTTTTCAGATACGTCCCCACATGTTGCCTGTTTACGCTCAATCATATCCAAAAAATGGGCGGTTTCATTAAGAGTGAAGCCAAAACCCTTGATCCTTTTGATGTGTAGTAGCCTTTGCAGGGTGTCTTCTGAATACTCTTTATAATTATTGAAGCGCCTTTCCTTGCGGCCTACTGCGATAAGCCCCTGTTTTTCGTAAAAACGGATGGTATCCCTGGATAACCCGGCTTGTTTTGATAATTCTCCAATCAGCATAATAATATTTGATTTGGGTTATTGACAGTGGACTATACTCCACTGTTTAGCTTTACAATTTAAAAACAACATTACGAATGGTCGCCATAAAATCATTACTGGTCTTCATTTTGGCCGGGCTTTGTGAAATTGGAGGGGGATACCTGGTTTGGTTGTGGCTCAAAGAGGATAAGCCGGTTTGGTATGGCATTGTGGGTGGGATCATCCTGGCCTTATATGGCGTCGTCGTTACGCTTCAACCAGCTGGCTTTGGCCGCGTTTACGCCACATATGGCGGTATCTTTATTGTGATGGCCCTGATCTGGGCTTGGCAGGTCGATGGGTTTAAGCCAGACAAATACGATCTGATCGGAGCTGCCATTGCCCTGGTTGGCGTTTGCATCATTTATTATGCACCCCGGCAGTAAATACAAAAACAAAGAGCGCCCCTAAATCGGGGCGCCCTGGTTTATACCTTCTTCCATTTAATTCCACAGCCAATCGCTTTTGCGGTCGGAACAGCCACTGGCTGACCAGTTAGCAGTTCATTGACAGCATTTTGAACATATTTCTGGCTTGCCTGCCCCCCATCCTGGGCATTGTTATCGATTGCGCCAATATACTTGATAACAAAATCGCTTCCCTGACGCTGGACTACGAAAACGGTAGGGGTATGTGTAGCACCAAATGTTATAGCTACCTGCTGGGTTTCATCAATCAAATAAGGGAAACCATACTTTTTATCAGCTGAACGCTTTTTCATAGCTTCATAGCTGTCACCGGGTGAAAGCTGCCCGTCATTGGCATTGATGGCAATGACCGGGTAGCCTTTGGAGGCAAACTTCTTATCCAAATCAATCACCCGCTGCTCATAAGCCTGGGCGACCGGGCAAGTATTGCAGGTAAAAACCAGTACATACCCTTTCGTGGTTTTATCAGAACCCAGTGAGATGGTCTTTTCATCCACATTTTTTAGAGAGAAATCCATAACCTTATCCCCTATCTGGTAACCAGGCTGTATTACTGAAAACGCGCTAACGGCCAAGAATGTCGCGGTCACCGCGCATAAAAAAAATGCTGTTTTCATGTCTTTCGTATTTTATTGAATAAATGGTTTTAGCTCAGCGGCAAGCTCAGCTTCCGTGAAAGGCCTTTCAAAGCCTTTCATTAATTTGGTTTTTTTATTGATAATCAAGGTAAACGGCAGTGCACCAGACCAATCGGAAGATACTTTATCAATCCAGGTATTGTAGTCAGTCTCGTCCAGTAGAACGACCTGCGCAGATTTAATCCTTTTCCTTGCAATAAATGGTTCCACTTTTTTTTCAAGCAAGGAAGCCGCATCCAGGCTTACCAGGATGACTTTCACTTTGCTGGCAGCATATTGGGTGCTGATCTTTTCGAAATGAGGTATCTCTGCGACGCACGGAGCGCACCAGGTTGCCCAGAAGTTGACTATCAAAATTGAGTCGTTCGGGCTTTCCAGGATTTGCTGTAAGTCCGGGTACTTGATGATCCGTATAGGCTGGCCGTAGCTGCTTTCCCCTATTAAAATCAGTAAAAGGGTAAACAGCCATCTATGATGTGAAACCATAAACAGTATTTAGGATGATGTGAAAATATTCATGTGAGTCCCGCAAGGAGCTCATAGTTGACTAAGCCCACCGTGGTGGGTGCCAAAAGTCAAAATAAGGGGAATGGTAAAGCTTCTGGACTTTTGCAGAATATCCTGTAAACGCGGTCAGCTTTTGATTAACCTGAATGTTGAATTCAGCAGCCAGAAAGCTGCACAGGCAGAGCAGCCAAAAAATGGATTAGAGATCTCTTTATCAGCAGTGCTTTTGTTTGGGATTGATTTGGGTTTCTTTTTGCAGCACTGCATGCAGCTCTTTTTGGCAGGAGCATAGCCGCTACTTGCCCCTATCGCAGGTAAAAACGATAGCAGCAAAACATAGCAAGCCAAAACCAGAGCTGATACTTTCATAGTGTTGATTTTCAGAGAGCAAAGGTATGAATTAATACTCCTTCAAAACGCTCAACGGGGTTTGGGCAACTTGTCGAGTTCCATAACCAGGTACACCATTTCCTTTGTCTCAACTGAATTGCCCATCTTTAAGGAAACAGGCCCTTCGCCTGGCAGGTACGTTAATTGGAAATTCAGCCAGGGGCAGCATAAACGCTCAAATTGGATGAAGTCGAACAAATCTTTGCTCAGGGTACTATCAGCATTATCGAAAACTAATTCGTAGCTGGTTGGCCCTTCAATGGTCTTATCAATCTTTTTAAATAGCGTTTGATGCAGCTGCTGCATACGCTTGATTTGGTCCTTATCTGTCAATTTGCAGGCAAGTGCAATTTTCTCTTTCAGCTTTGCTGTATGCTCCATCTTCTTTGCTGTTTGTCCCAGGCAGGCCAAGGCTATCAACCAAAGGAGCCCACTTAGCAGGGTTGTTTTCATAACTTTTTTAAGCAAAGATAAACAGTGGAGTATAGTCCACTGTCAAGGATTTGGGCCAAAACTTTGTCATAGCAGTAGATCTTGCAGCAATCGCGAAGCTAAGAATTTAATGGAAGAGCAGATTCAGCGAAGTGACGCTGTTACACTGCGCTCATATCTGCTAAAAAGAATGGAGTTAAACCGCATATAAGTACACTTTAACGTCCAACAAAACTAAAAATATGTAAGATTTTCACCATTTTGGGGCTTACAACTTAGAAAATGGTAAGCTTGTTAAATTTCATTTAAACCACCGTTTTTGCGCACGATAATTAAACAACAATTGGGAGAAGTAGCTCCACGGACATAGGCTCGCTGCTGGCCATACACATTATAAGGAATTCCAAAAACCGAAGATCTTTCTGGTTTGGACGGACGGGTATAGGTAAGAGCTATCTTACTGCCCAACAATCTTACATGTAGTATTCGCGACAACCTGAAAAATTGATCCTTTGTCATAATGATTATGTCTAGTTCGGCTGATGGTTCAGCAATAATTAGTTGCCCGCAGCAAAGGCCTAGCTTCATGGAATCCAAAAACAATTGAACTTTGATGGGTGATTTGATTTTGGCATGATGTTTGATAAAAACTGCCTTGCAACATGACTATTAATGCTGCTCTCAATAACCTTAATCCATGGCAAAAAGAATACTCATCATTGATGACGACCAAGACTTACTTGAACTCTTAAAAATCGTTTTTCGCGATTCTGGTCATGAGATTATTTACTCCCAGACTGCGCCAGACACTAGCTATATTAATGTCCTTCATCCCGATCTTATTCTACTGGATGTCCGGATCAACGGTCTACCAAGAAAAGGGGCACAATTATGCGGGGAGTTAAAAGCCAATTCAAAAACTGAAAAACTTCCTGTAATTTTGTGTTCGGGAGAGTATAATCTAAGGGAAATTGCCCGAGAGTGTAACGCTGACATGTATCTGGAAAAGCCATATGACATGTTAAGCCTGCTTTCCCAAGTAAACCGATATCTCTCATAACCAAAGCAACAATGCTGGAAAATAATAAGATCAACCTTGAAAAGGATGACCTTGAAATCTTTCTTATCAACCATTTGGATAAAATATACGCAGCTAAATCTATGCTGGTATCAGAGCTTCCGCAGATCCTGGATAACGCCTATTTTTCTGACCTAAGGGGAGCTATTTATGAGACGGTGGAAGATGTCAAGAAACAAATGGTGAGAATGGATGAAATTTATCAGATTATGGGTGCTGCTGTTTCTGAGGGCAATTCCAATGGACTCAAAGGACTGATCGATGATTCTTTTAAAGATATAGGCCTTCATAGCAGCAATCCGGAATTAAGGGACATGTCCATCCTGTTTTATCTGCATAATATTGAAAGTATCGAAATGGCTTCGTTTCAAATACTTGAAATGCTTGCCGTGAAACTAAAAAATGGGCGTATTAAACAGCTAATCAAACAAAATTATGAAGAAGCGAAAGCGGATAGGACCCTTCTGTTGCTGATTAATGCAAAATATATCTCTACTGTGTAATAGTTCCTACTCTTTTGGAATATAACAGGCATTGAAAAAAGGCATATGCAGGTAATTTTGAGGCTAACCAGCCCAAACTAGCAAGCTAAACAAACCTTCTGGCAGGCATCGGCAAATCGGCCGCCAATAAGCAATTACACATTCGAAAAGAACTTGACTGAGGTTAAAAAAGCTAATCCCATTAAAAGGAACTGATTGCCCAAAATTTTAGTCAATGGCTAACAAGCGAGAAGCTATCCATCTAAAAATAAGCTTCCAATTTTTACTTTTAAAATACAGCAACCTTGCTCTCATCCCTTCATAGACACTAATCACGAGTTGTCATGCTTGCAAGAAGAGTTGTGTTGTGATGTATCCTTCATATAGGTCTTTTCTGAAAGAAGATGGCACCCTTATTTTAAAGTGCACTAAAAAGCATGAAGTATGGGAGCTGTGATGATTATCGATGATGATGAAGATGACCAATTCCTATTGCAGGAAGCATTCAAAAATCTTGGGTATCAAAATGAGCTCATTTTCTTTTCTAACGGACAAAAAGCCTTTGACTTCCTTTGTCAAACAGAGATGCTGCCATTTCTGATCTTATCGGATATGAATATGCCTCAAATTAATGGTTTCGAATTGAAGGAAAAGATTCGTCAAAATAGTTCTGTTAAAGTCCGATGTATACCCCTCTTGTTTTTTTCCACAGCAGTAAGTGGTCCCTTACTCTCAGATGCTTATCATGATTGTGCACAGGGAGTTTTTATTAAAGGCAAATCCTTATGTGATATGGAAACGACGATTTCTGTGATCATGGAGTACTGGGGTCGTTGCATACATGCTCATGATTGATAAGCCTGTCATCATTTGCAAGCGACAATTGTGCGCCCGTGGGCGAGAAGCTTACACAAACAGGCGCCGAAATGGAGAGACCTTCGATTGATATAAAACCAGCAGAAAACGAGGCTTTTCTTACAAATGGGCGAAAACATACGCTAAAGAACTACGTTTTTAGTTTTCCGGCATAATTATACAAGGTTGCGTAGACAATTCCCAGCTGCTTAGAAATCTTGTTCATCGAAAGCCCTTGTTTTTGTAGTAAAAAGTTTTTTGTTAATGCTGGGGGGCGGCAATGTAGGCCTTTAGGCAGATGTATTAGCAGGAGATCCGGACAATGCGGATTCATGATAATGTCACCAAAGAGTTTGCGGGCTGAATTCAGGAGAAGTATTCCGAAGTGTGGGAGCGTATGATGAGATCGAAGATATTGTGTTATTGTTGAGTGCAGGTTGAATATAGCACTTGCTATCGGGTTGTTTCTCTTGATGGATAGAATGATCTTCCACACAAATCCCATTCATATAAGCAAAAATACCATTCATGTATTATGCTTTGCATAGTACTATGTAATGCCTTAACGTTGCGTGTATTCTTATTGATATGTACCTCAAAGCAACTTAGCCAAACGTGTAAGCATCTCTCACACTAACCCTTATCTCTATGCGCCATATCTTAGCTACCTTCTTGGTTTTGACTTCAGTTTCTCTTTTGGCCCAACCCACCCAAAAATGGTTGATCAAAGTTGGCAAGCTCTATGATGCTGAGCACAAAACTTTTCTTACTAATCAACAGATTCTGGTTGTCAACGGCATCATTCAAGCGGTTGGACGAAACCTAAATAAGCCAGTAAACATCAAGGTAATTAATCTGGGCCAATGCACAGCCGCGCCCGGTCTAATGGATATGCATACGCATCTGTTGCTCCACCAAAAGCAACGAAAAGATGGACTAGAAATGGCCTCAAAGGTGTCAGCCAATGAACGCATTCGGCAAGGACTAGCGTTCGCTAAACTCAACTTAGAAGCTGGTATTACCACGGTTCGTGACTTGGGCAACTCTGGACAATACTTAGATCTACAATTGCAAAAGATACTAGCGGATGAGCGCACAATTGGCCCTACCATGTATGTCTCAGGGCCAATCATCAGCCCCCCTGGTGGACAATTTTACAAACCTGCTCCTGCTGACAGTTTTTTAATCGATCAAGAATACCGGATAGTGAAAGGAGCTGACGATGCAAAAGCGGCTGTGGAAGAACACATCCAGAGGGGAGTCAACGTCATAAAGGTTTGCATGAATAACGACAATCGCGTACTAGCTCCTGAGGAGATCAAGGCCATTGTCGAAAGAGCGCATCAACATGGTCTTTCCGTCACCGCTCATGCTACTTATGATGACTCGGCAAGAGATGCCGTATTAGCGGGAGTGGATGGTATCGAACATGGCTACAGCTTATCGGACAGTACCTTACAGCTGATGGCCCAGCGAGGTACTTATCTAGTACCTACGGACGTATCAAAGCAAACAGCTGATATAAAAGTGGCTGGAATTGGCATGGTTGGTAAAGAAGCAGAAGAATATGCTAACAACTTTCTTAAGGCAATACACGATAGACTAAGACGAGCCGTGGCGAAGGGTGTTATAATTGTAGCAGGTTCGGATTACTATGGTGATATTGCTTTAATAGAACGAGGCAAAGGTGCGGTTGATGTACTGCTATCCTATTATGAAGCGGGTATTCCGGTGGGTGATGTACTGAGCTATGCAACCTATAATGCTGCTAAAGTCCAAGGTATAGTCGATAAAGTTGGCATCATCAAATCAGGTATGAAAGCGGATATAGTGTTTTTCAGAGGGGACTTAGAGAATAATTTTGCTAAATCGCTGTTCAGCGTAAAGCTGATTATGAAAGACGGCCGTCTAGTTTATCCACCTGCTGACAGCTCGGCTGGCCGAACGAATCTTACTCCTGGTTCTAGGTGATGGTGTCGGTTAATAACAGGGTAATCAGGTTTGTTGCTCATTTCATAGTGTAACCAAAGGAGCAAGGTCGTTTAAGTCGATACTGTTTATATATCAGTATAATATCCTGAAAGGCCCGTTTCTCCGGGACTTAAAGCATTGTTATTAGCTTATTCCTACCCGATTCGAGTTTTTCTCACAATGGCGAAACATACGCTTAGGCTACGTTTTTAGTTTTCCGACATAATTATATACGGTTCCGTAAGCAATTCCCAGCTGCTTAGAAATCGCGGTTCTCGTTACAAATGGACGAAAAATAGCGGCGACCGTCGCACGGTTTGGAATCATTTCTTATTCTTAGCCAGATAATTATACACCGTTCCGTAAGCAACACCGGACCTAATGCTGATCTGATTCATTGACAATCCTGTTTTTTGAAGTTCCAGGATCTGGTTCAGTTTAGTTATGTGTAGCTTGGGTCTGGAGATTTGCTTTCCCTGAGCTTTTGCCCTGGCCATACCGGCTTTTACCCGCTGGCTGATCAGCGAGCTTTCAAATTGTGATAATGAAGCCATGACATGAAATATTAGCTCACCGGTTGGCGTGGTGGTGTCAATATTTTCCTGATAGGAGATAAAATCAATACTCATACTTTGAAATTCTTTCATTGCATTAACAAGTGCCTGGGTTGAACGGGCAAAGCGGTCGTACCGCCAAACCAGGACTACGTCCAGTTTTCTTTTTTTTGCAGCTGCCATCATCAATTTATATTGAGCCCTGTCCAAGGTTGTACCGGATGCATAATCTATAAACTCCCCGATGATTTCAAAGTTTCGCTTTTGGGCGTAATCTCTTAACTGGCCCAGTTGGGTTTCTGGATCCTGCCCTTTATCCAGGGTGGATACTCTTGCATACAGGGCAACCCGTTTGGTGATATTTTCTTGCTTTTTCATTTAATTGCCTATCAAAAAGGAACTCCTTTACAAGATACTTTTTGACATCTAAAAACAAGCTTTAAACCTATTTCAAGCGGGGTAAATTTTGATACCCTTTTTGATAACTGTTTTTCATATGGCATCACTGTTTTTAAACCAATCACAGCGTGAGCGCTACGAACGGGTACCGATGGAAATATCTGAATATGATTTGATGCAATTTTTTCAGATTTCGTATCAAGATAAAATTTTTCTTAAATCATTCAGAGGGGAACATAACCGTTTAGGAATTGCGCTTCAGATAGGCATTGTCAGGTTTATGGGTTTTCTACCCGATAAATGGCAACAGCAGATTCCCGCAAATGTAGCTACCATGATATGTGATCAGCTAGGTTCCAACATTGAATTATTGTCACTTTATGGCCAAAGAATTCCTACCAGGACCGAACACTTAGGGACTATACTAAAACATTTAAAGTTTCGCCGGTGGCAGCCCATGGATGAAATCTGGCTTGCACCATGGCTTTTAAATAAAGGGATGGAGCATGACAATGAACCCATATTGCTCAGGCAAGTTTGTTTGAAGCTTGGACAGGAAAAAATTTTGAGACCATCGATTGGAACATTGGAGCGGATTGTAGGTAGTCTGGATGAACAGCTGCACCTGGAGACATTCAGAAGGTTTAGTTTCCTTTTGACCGAAGATATGAAAACCAAACTGACTGAAATTTTAGAATTGGATATTACCCGTGGTATTACTTTACATCGGTGGCTTTGCCAAGTC
>NZ_CAJRAU010000011.1 GCF_907165045.1 Dyadobacter linearis | reverse complement strand
AATATATTGAATACTACAACAATGAAAGGATCAGGCTGAACTTAAATGGAATGAGCCCGGCACAATACCGGGCTCATCACACTAATCGCTAAATTTTAAACCGTCCAACTTTTGGGGTTCAGTCCAATCGCTCCCGGGGCTTTTTTTGATTTCCGATTTGGTTTAAATAGGATCAAATTTCACCTGACTCCTCGCACCACAGCAGTTTTTCATTCCAATGGATCCGCAGCATCGTTAACGACACGCTCCGTCTTTGTGAAATTGAAATATTTGTAAGAGTCCAGGACTGACAGGTCAATAGAGACCTTATAGGTACCCCAATCGTATTTTGCCTCTGCTTTCACAACGTTTTTTTTGAATTTCCCGGCAGGTTTTGCAGTCTTTTCAAGGTGTTCATACATCACCCGGCCGTCCATTTCTGGCGGTATGGGTAAGCCGTAAAGAGCCAGTACGGTAGGGGCGATGTCGACGTTGGAAGTCGGCAGCTCGCTGCTTAAAGTACTTTTGAAGTCGGGACCGTCGGTAAATAATGCGATATTGATTTCATAGGGGCTCGATCCGCCGTGGCCCGCTACGCCACCTGAGAAATCTGTTCCCGCGTAGCCTTTGTCATTTTTGTCATCGTTCCAGTTAGGGGCCACCAGAATGTCGCCCGATCGGGTTGGATGGTTGTAATGGACTGCATCAAAGGACAAGGTGCCTTCCACCCAGCCTTTCATATCTCCACTTTTTTTAGGTTTAGTAAAAACAGCCCCGATCCAAGCCGTTTTATGCAGCGCCGCGACGATGTTTTTAATGGTACTTTCATTGTGATCTTTTACGTAAATAGCGCCTTCCGAAACCACCACATCATCAGATTCCTTGTCTTTTTTCAAACCTGCCGAAATCAGCATTTCGCTTAGATTCTGCTTTCCCGTGTGGGTAACAAACCCGTGATCTGTCGAGATCAGAATGTTGTAATGCTTTCTTAAATCCCTTGCGTCAAGCGAATCCAGTATTCTCCCGAACTGAGCGTCAACATACTTAATGGCCGCCACAGCCTGCTCGGAGCCAATGCCGTAGCGGTGTGCAGCGCCGTCAGGATCCGAAAACCAGACAGCGCTCACAAGCGGACCATCGTTTTTGAGGCCGTAATGCAGCAGTGCATCTGCAATCCACTTGTGCTTTATGAATACATCACCTGTTCCTTTTTGCAGCGGCCCGATATCGGACATTACCTGTGCTTTAAACGACTCGGGTAGGATCAGTTCCTGATTAATGATGGCGCCTTTGCCGACTTTGTAATTTTGCAAATAGGCCTGCCCGGTTGTGCCTGAGCTGAAAACCATCATTCGTTCGCCTGCCGCGTCAAGGACTTCGCCGAGTGAAACGGCAGTGAGCAGCTGCCCGGATTCTGACTGTTGCACTTTTATGAGCTCATCGTAAGTGGTTCCGATCGCCTTGTTCGGGCTCACTTTCGGGAAATAAATGGAGTTGCCGAGCAATCCGTGCGTGCCCGGATAGGAACCGGTTGCATAGGACGAGGAGTTCACGCGCGTTACCGTGGGAAATACGCTGTGGTGGTGATTCCCCCGCGAGGCTTTTTGTGCAAATGCATACAAATTTGGCATTTGCGCCTGGGTAATGTAGTCAGGGCGAAGACCATCGAAGAACACGATCAGCGTCTTGTTTTTGTCCTTTACGGTTTTAGGGCCAGCTGCTTTTTGTCCGGCTTGCTTTGCATTTGAATAGGTTGGAACGACAGGCTTAATGCCGGCCTTTTTTGCAGCAGGCAGAAAATCCGCGACGTTATTGACCAACGCAAAATCAACACCACCGGCAAATAATGCACCCAGTTCGTCGGGTGATTTGGCATAGAAATAATTGATTTTAATATGATTATCCTTTAAGGTTTTCATCAATGCAGTTCTTTCCTCCCCTGATTCGTTGCGTAACAACTGGATGAAATTAGCATGATTATCGATCGTCGCCTGCACATATTTCGGCGTGTTTTTCCGGTAGCTATTCTCCCCGTTGCAGATCAGAATCCCTGGAACTGCTTTTCTGGCACCTTCGGCTGCTTTTTCCGAGCAGGTCAGAAATGCCTGGTGCAACCGGCCCGATTTGGCCAGCAAAGCAGCCGCTTTTGCCCCGACAGCTTCGTCACCTTTCAAATGACAGTTGAGCCAGACATTATCGGGCATCATCGCGAGTGTCTCTTCAAAAGTAGGTACCTGCGTTCCTTTAAACTTCTCTGCCTTTTTGACACCGGCATCCAAAGCACGGATCTGGGCGAATGTAAGCCCGGATACCTGGCCATTCCCATTCGTAGTGCGGTCGACAGCATCGTCGTGCATGATCACCATCGCGCTGTCTTTGGTAAGCTGGATGTCGAACTCGATCATCTGAGCGCCGAGCCTGACAGCCTCCGCAAATGCAGGTAATGTGTTTTCGGGATGGGTATCCATGCAGCCGCGGTGTGCGCACAAGCCGCGCTCGGGCATCTTAATATTCGAGTTTTGCGCCCAGGCGACATTTGCTGCCAAGGCAGCCCAAAGAGAAAGGACTGCCCAGATAGCGATTTTATTTTTAAAGATCATTTTGAAATCAGATATGTATCTAAAACTATTTATCCCACCAAACCTTAATGTCACTGTCATCACCACCCATCGAGGCCACTGCGCCGGCCAGTGCTTCCGGGTTCAGCGATTGCAGATAAGTAGGGTAGGGAACCCGGGAAGGGAACGTGTTTTCTGACGGAATGCCATTGCCGCGCGGCAATACAGGATAACCCGTTCTCCGCTTTTCAAACCAGGATTGGTAGTCTACGAAAAAGTAAGCATAATACTTTTGCAGCATGATCTGCTCCAATTGCTTTTCGGCAGCAGCAGTTGTATTAAATGCAACGCCCGGCTGCGTGATAAACCCGGCTGGCATGCTCACGCCCCATTGCGTCATCGAAGCGGCAATGCCCGATTCGTAATGTTTCTCAGCGGTTGAACCGGTCGTGTATCCCTTTACGGCCAGCTCTGCTTTGATGAATTCTACTTCCGCTAGTGTCATCATCAAGCCCAGCTGAGGTAATGTTTTCAATGCATCCGAGTAGCTCGAATTGCTTCCTACTGCATATTCCAGCGTGGTCGGGTAGCCGCTTTCAATGCCGCGGAACACGTTTTCAGTGCCGGATTTGACCTGCGTTGCCCAAGCCGCGCGGCGTGGATCGCCCGACTCGTTCATGCGGTCCATGAAGAATTTGGTATAATAACTACCATCGCGCCAGTCCACCTGCCTTGCATTGTAAAAAGGATTGAAAAAAGGAAATGTTCCCGGATATCTGAAAATTGCTTCGTCGGCATTAGTGGTAAAAACGGGGTTAGCGGCCGGGTCGGCCAGGATCGCTGTGATCTGTTCTTTTACATTCACTTCACCTTCTCTTTTCGAAATCCGTAACAGTAATCGCAATCGCAGGGAGTTGCAGAACTTCTTCCATTTGAGAATTCCAGGATTTTTCCCACCAGATAAAGCATTGGAATTGTAAAGCATATCTCCGCCATAAGTCAGCGCCTTTGTTTCATCCAGCAAAGCATTGGCCGTTTCCAGGTTTTTCAGAAGCTGGATATAAATATCCTTTTGTTTATCGAATGTAGGTTTGAAGTTCCCTTCAATCGCTTTGGTCGCCTGAGAATAAGGCACATCGCCGTAAAGGTCCGTCAGAATCGAGTAGCTCCACGATTTGTAGATCAGCGAAATGGCTTTGTAATTGTTCTCATTCAATTTGTCGGCGATGATGTAAATGTCTTCGATATCAGTGAGATAGGTATAGAAATTATTCCATACGCCGCTTCCCGGGTTTACAATGTAGCGGTGCAGCCCGCCACCGCCTGCACTGGCGCGCGGCGCGTCCACCTGCATAAGCTCGTGGGTAAAATTGCGGCTGGCATTTACGGTACTGTTCACGATCTGGTATTGCAGCTGTCCCAGCATCACGCCCGGTGTAATTTCCTTGGGGCGGTTGGGGTCGGTGTTGAGCTCATCGAAATTGTCGGTGCAGGAGACCAAAATGGTCAGAAGCAGCACAAATGGGATATATGTTTTCTTAAACATGATTTCTTTTAATTAAAATTTCAATGTAATGTTCATTCCCATGGTCCGGGTGGAAGGGAATTGCGCCAGCTCAACACCCGGCGTGAGGGTACCGTTGTTCAGGTTTCCGCCTTCGGGATCAAATCCAGGAAATTTGGTAAAATTGAAAAGGTCCCTGCCAAATACAGCCAGGCTGGTCTGGCGTACGCCGATCCTGGATAGCATTGCTTGCGGCAGGTTAAACTCTACGCGCAGCTCCCTTATTTTCAAAAAAGAAGCATCGAAAATGTTGGTTTCAGCATTAGCGATCTGGTAATAGTTGTCATAGTAAGAGCTGGCAGGGACTTTCACAGTATTTGGTGTAAAGCTTCCGTCCGGCTGTTTTACCACACCCTGACCAATGATCCCGTCTTCCCGGCCCGGCAAAGTGACTTTGGTTTTACCCAAAGTATTGTTCTTGTGGTTGGTCTGCGAAAACATGCTGCCGCCTTTCTGTCCATCCAAGAGCAGGCTTACCCGCACGTTTTTGATCGTAAATTCATTGGAAATGCTCGCTTTCCAGTCCGCAAATGCATTACCCCATTTTTTGGCAACCGGATCCAGTGCGGCCGGAAGTCCTACCGAGGAATAAATGATCTGACCGTCCGGAGCACGCTGGAAACCACGGCCATACATATCGCCCATCAACCCGCCTACGCGCGCCTCAATGCTCACATTGGTATTGTGCGCATAAATCACCTGGTTAGTAATCCCGGAGGCAAGTTCTCTTACGAAACTCCGGTTTCTTGACCATAATAAGGTAGTATTCCAGCTGAAATCTTTGGTAGTAACCGGCTTGCCCGTAAGCTTGACTTCCACGCCGCGACTGTTGATCAGTCCCGCATTTATCAATGCATTCGAATAGCCTGAAACGGGATCCAAAGGAATGGCCAGGATCTGGTTTCGGCTATTGTTATTATAATAAGCAACGTCCAGACCAACCAGATTTTTCAGCAAACGAACATCCAGACCAAACTCATAACTGGCCGTGATCTCAGGTTTGAGTTCTGCATTGAAAAGGGTAGAGGAGTTGGTAAAGCTGTTTCCGTAAACCCGGTCGTAATAGCGCGCGGTCTGGTAGGGGCGGGTATCGTTACCCACCTGCGCCCACGACGCACGGAACTTGGCAAAGGAAACAGCCTGCGGCAGTGTGAAAAGCTCATTGAGCAGGAAACTGGAACTTACGGATGGATAAAAGAACGAATTGTTCCCGTATGGCAGCGTGCTCGACCAGTCATTCCGGCCGGTCACGTCCAGGAATATTTTTTCATCCCATGAAAACTGGGTCGCGGCATAGATGCTGTTGATCGCTTTCTTTGTTTTTAAAGGATCTGCTACCGCCTGATCAAGACTGTTGGAAATTTGGTAAATCCCCGGCTGTGCAAGCTGGTCGGCGTACATACCAGCGAAATCGTAGGACTGACGCATTGCATTGCCGCCAACAGAAGCAGTAACATCAATCAAGCCGCCGATCTTGTCCTTGTAGTTGAGCAAAAAGTCAGTATTTGATTCATAAGTAAATACATTCTGCTCCCGGTACATGCCTCTCGGGTAGCGCGTCATACTGAACGGGCGCTGCTGCGAACGGAATTCGAAAGCCATATCCAGGCCCGAGCGCACGAGCAGGTCAAACTTTTTGGAGATCTCATAATTGGCCGACACATTTCCGATAAAGCCATGCTTGTTCATTTTGTTAAGCATTTCATACATACCTAGGTACGGATTGTCGGGCGTCGGGTTGAAAGGCGCTCGTTGCTTCACATTCTCCAATCCTGGCTCCCAGTAGGGCTTAAACCATTCGGGTTTGATGTTTGGCGTTGTGCCCAGGATCAGAAAATACATCAGCGACTGGTTGTTATATCCCGCCATCGGCAGGTTGTCGCTTTTCTTGTTGGTATAGTTTGCCTTCCCGTTTATTTTTAATCTTTTAGAAACGCGCTGATTGATCGACAATGCAGCATTGAGCCTTTCAAAACCTGTATTTGGAATAATCCATTTGTTTTTCAAATGCGTGAGTGACAAGCGCGCCGATCCATTTTCACCGCCGCCTTCAATTGAAACACTATTCGAAAATGTAGTTCCGGTCTGGAAAAAACCGGAAATGTAATCCTTGTTGGCAACCCAGGGCGTGCGCACGGTCGGCCGGCCATCAGGCGCGTCGGGATTATATTGGAAATAGGACTGACCATCAAACTTAGGACCCCAGGCTCTTCCGGCTGCAACTGTTGTGGCTGTGTTTGGGCCATCCTCACTGTCCAGATAAGAAAAATACGCATTGCTTCTTCCTTCACCATATTCAAACTGATAGTCCGGATAGCGGTTGATCTGTTCAACACTGAAATTGGAATTGACCGTTACACCAATACCCTTGTCCTGGCGGACGCCGGATTTGGTTGTGATAATGATCGCTCCGCCCGCGGCGCGGCTTCCGTAAAGTGCTGTCGCGCCCGGGCCTTTCAGCACAGTTACTTTGTCGATATCGTCGGGGTTAATGTCGGACAGGCTCGAACCGTAATCCACCGGGCTATCGGCCGAAAGGTGTGAATTGAAGCCGGTTCCGGTGATCCTGCTGCTTACCGGCACGCCGTCCACAACGATCAACGCCTGGTTATTGTCAAGGTTTAATGACGATTCGCCGCGCAATGTAATGCGGGAAGAACCCATTGGCCCGGCGCCCGCACCCTGAATGTTGAGCCCTGCTACTTTCCCTGAAAGGGTATTGACCCAGTTGTTGGATTTGGCATCTTTCACCGCGTTCTCATTGATCGTCTGCGCAGCGAAGCCTAGTGATTTTTCTTCTCTTTTAATACCCAAAGCGGTTACTACCACTTCATTGAGAATTTTGGTATCCTCTTTTAATATGATATCAATAACGCTTCTATTGCCGACAGGCTGATCCTGGGAAAGAAAACCGATGGCGGAAAAAACAAGGGTCGCATTTTTGGATGGAGCAGCCAATGAGTAGTTACCGGTGGCGTCTGTGGTAGTACCTGAGCTGCTTCCTTGCACGAGGATACTGACGCCTGGAAGCGCCTCCCCGGATTGTGCGGTTACCTTACCGCTGATGGTGACGGACTGGGCGGACACTTGCAGAGACAAGCAGCATCCAGCCAGCAAAGCAAAGAATGCCTGCAGTAAATTTACTTTCATTAACACATATTGTTTAGGTGAGCTCGCCGCAATGGAGTGAAACGGCGCAGTGATCATACAAACCGCAAAACTACCTTTGGTCTGTTAGCTGTATTTTAATCCAGGATTATACAATCGTTAACTTTTCAAGAAGCCGTGAAATCATCTTTGCGCATTAATGAGCGTGGATTTCAATGAGCGGAAGACTATTCAGAATCGAGATAATTAGTCGCATAATTTTTAGGAAGAAAAACCCGCAAACCCGCGACAGAGACTGACTATTTTAGGAAAGATTATTAAAATGGCTGATTTCAGGGATGGTTACTTCGCATTGCACGTTGTAACTTTGAGCATATTTATTTGCCTTATCAACATTCCCTGAGTTCAGATGAAAAAAATATTCTTAATCGGCCTGCTTTGTTCCTACTGTATTTCAAGCCCGGCGCAGCTGCTTGACCGGATCAAAAACAGGGTTGAGCAAAAAGTGGTGGATCAGATTGATGATTCGATCGATAAGGCGACCCAGAAAAAGAAAAACAAGGATAAAACCAGTACAGCCGATACCTCTGCTTCGGGTACAGCCCAGCCGGGTGCGGCCCAGCCGGGTGCGGCTCAATCAACTACGGTACCATCCGAAACGCAGCAGGCGGGGACAGTAGCTGCGCCGGCTGTTAACGAGCAGGCAGGTGGGGCTGCCGGTAAAAACGCGACAGATATAACCGCTTATTCCAGGTTTGATTTTGTGCCGGGTAACAAGATCATACTTCATGAAGATTTTTCGCAGGATGAGTTGGGCGATTTTCCGGCTAACTGGAATACGCGCTCGGGTGCAGAAATCGTCAATATTGCCGGCAAGAGCGGCAAATGGCTGCGCATTAATCAGAATGGCGTTTTTTATCCCGAATACCTGACCGGCGATCTGCCGGAAAATTTTACATTACAGCTCGATCTGATCGGGAATAAGAATGTTTCGAATATTGGTGAATTCATGATCAGTCTGATGCAGACCAGCACGGTCGATGAAAAGTTTGCCTGGGGGACTGCGGATCAGGTTTCGACTCCGAGTTTTAAAATCTCTTTCCAACCCACATCCTCTGAAAACGGCCAACTGCGCTATTCCTCCAACCTGATCGGTAATCAGTACAAGTATGGGGTAGCCGAATTTAATACGCATGAAAACGCAGCCAAAGTTTCAATCTGGAAGCAAAAGCAACGTGTGCGTGTGTACCTGGACAGCACCAAAGTCCTCGACCTCCCACGTGCGCTGGATCCGGCGGCAACTTTGAACTCGTTAATATTTGCAGCCGAAAATCCAGACTTCAACCAAAAAGGAGGCGCATTTTTTATAGGAAATATACAGCTGGCTGTGGGAGCGGCAGATACGCGCAACAAGCTAGTGAGCGAAGGCAAGTTCGTGACACGCGGGATCCTGTTCAATGTCAATAGTGACAAAATCCTTCCGCAGTCGTATGGGACACTGAAAGACATTGCCCAGGTTTTACAGGAAAACACTTCACTTCGCGTTCAGATTGTTGGACATACCGATGCTGATGGAAATGAGAATACCAATGAAGACCTTTCAAAACGCCGTGCGGGCGCGGTGAAGGAAACATTGGTTTCTACTTTCAGTATTGACGCCTCGCGGCTGGAAACGGATGGGAAAGGCAAATCGCAGCCGATCGATACAAATGATACCCCGATTGGAAAGGCCAATAATCGCAGGGTGGAATTTATCAGGCTCTAAACGCATTGCACGTTTTGTTACACAATGCGCTCATAGAGGTCTTTCAGCTCGCTCTGATAGCGGGAAGCGGCGTCAAGATTCACTTCCCGGATCGCATCGTAGTCTTCGGTCTTTAATTGAATGCTATTATCTATCGCCTGGTGGAAAACGTCGGCCCCGCTTTGCGTTAGTTCTGCAATAACGTCCCGGGCATTATCAAGGATAAATGAATTCCAGATGTCAGTGGTAATCGCCTCACCCGAGTTTTTATATTTATCAACATATTTGCTGATGACAGCGTCGGTTCTGTCCCTGTGACTAAACAACAGGTTGTGAAATGTGAGCATTTTCAGGTGAGGGTTTTTAGATAGAATAGTGTGCGTACAGTGCGCATTCCTGCCTTATGTATGACGGGCAGGCACTTACTTCTTCACTACTTTAGTGCGCTCGACAGTTCCATTGTCAAATGTTATTTTGACGATATATAGTCCCACAGGAAAATGATTGATACTAAATGTAGAATCTGCATTTGAGAATTCTGACCTTCCCTGATCCATTACAAGTTTACCAGCAGTATTCATGAACTGCACACGCTGAATTTTTCCCGGATCATTGGCAAGCAATGTAAGCTGATCAACGGCAGGATTAGGGTAAAGTGCGATCTTATTGGCCGCATCCAGACTGATGCTTCTGATCTTGCTATATGCGAAAGTCTCGTCTTTGTCGATTATTTTCAGACGGTACAGGCTCTTTCCTTTCACCGGAGTAGCGTCGGTATAGGAATAGGAAATCAACTCAGCACTTTCGCCGTTTGACATCACATGAGCCAGCTTATTCCAAAGTTTCCCGTTTTCGCTGCGTTGAATTTCGAAGCGATCGCTATTGGTTTCCGAAGTTGTCGCCCAGTCCAGTACAACCGTTCCCAGTTCTCCTTTTGCAACATTAAATCGGGTCAGCGTCACAGGCAGGGAAATCTCCGAGTTTGAAATTATATTGTTGTCCAGCGATATTTTGCCAGCCGTCGACAATGCCCTGCCGCTGAGAGAAGCGCCCGATGCCAGGTTAATTGCGCCTGCGTTTACGACAGATCCCTTAAAGTTTACGCCAGATGCCACATTGAATGCACCATTCACCTGCCAGTATACATTTGTAGTCTGCGCGCCGCCGGTTAGAATGATATTTGCTGATGCATCCGCAGAAAGTGCACCGTTAATTTTAATGATAAAAATAGCATCAGGATTACCTTCGGCATCCAGGGTAAGGTCACCAGTGAATGCGGTGGCAGTTGTGCTGCAATGCACACCTTCGAGTAGCGTAGCGCCCTCGCCAATGGTCGAGCCCAAAGATGATTCGCACGGGTTGGATACTTCGCTAGCCAGAAAAGCGTAGGCTGCTGCCACGTCGGCTACTGCCAGTGCTCCTTCAATATCGCCAAAGTGCGTCTGGCCTGTCACTGTAACAGGGGTTCCGGTAACGTCGCCGGTGAAATTACCGATATCGCCGGTGACCGTCGTAGTTCCTGTGTTAGCAAATTCTCCGGCTGATGTATAAAGGGCAAACCGCAAAGCTATACCGAAAGTGGGGGCCGTTTGAGCCGAGCTGAGGTGTGGCGCGAGTGCTATAAAGGTTGTAGCTGCCAGTACGTTGAGAAAAGATGGTTTCATATAGATGAAGTAAGCGTGAGTGAAGTTTCACGAAAACAAAGATGGTCTCTTTGCTGCCATGTAATATTATATCTTGTGTAGTAATAGTTGCAAGATTCACACTTTTGAGCAGCTGTTACTTTGAGTTTTCTTGTAGCTAATTTAGGATGGCCGGCTAGTTGGGCATTTACCAAATGCGGGTAAACGTGACTGATTGCGTCTTTAAACAAAAAGACCAACTTTAATATGAGCCTAAACCTGAAAGTAAGTGCCCTGCTGCTTTTGTTAGCCTGCGGAAATATTGCCGACGCGCAGCAGAAGCAGGTTGACCCCGATGCCAGGTATGCCGAGGCGGAAATTGTTCAGCAAAAAGCGAATGGATTTAAGGGAATCTGGTACATGAACCAGCCTTCGAATGATGAATATGTGTACAAATACAGCGGCGGGCTGGCGGTTTATCCGGCTAACCATCGCCCGTTTGCAGTGTATTCAAAGGAAGTAGACAAAACGTTTTTCTGCTTCGGCGGCACGGACGATGCTAATTCGACATTACTTCATAATGTGTCCTATTTTGATCACAAAACCAAAAAGGTAGCAAATCCTGTTATTTTGCTCGATAAAAAAACAACCGATGCGCACGATAACCCCGTGATCTCGATCGACGACAAGGGGCATATCTGGATCTTTTCCACTTCCCACGGCATACAGCGGCCCTCGTACATTCATAAAAGCAGGAAACCCTACGATATTAGCGCATTTGAGACCGTGAATGCCACTGAGCTGGTCGATGGGAAAGAGCAACCTTTCAATAACTTTTCGTATTTCCAGATCTATCCGATCAAAGGCAAAGGATTTCTGGCGCTTTTTACCAAATACAATAAAGCCGCTCAGCGCGTGATCGGTTACAATACCAGCCCGGACGGTGTGCGCTGGGGGGAATGGAAAGTACTGGCCCACATTCAAACCGGGCATTACCAGGTAAGCGCGGAAGCTGACGGAAAGGTAGGAGTGGCTTTCGACTATCATCCTGACGGAAAAGGGCTTAATTACAGGACCAACCTGCATTACCTGGAAACTTCGGATTTTGGAAAAACCTGGCAGAATGCCGAGGGAGCTCAGGCGCAGTTGCCAATTACATCTACCCGAAATATCGCATTGGTGAAAGATTACGCAAGCGAGAAACTGAACTGTTACCTTCTGGATATCACTTTTGACAAAAAGAAAAAACCCGCGATCCTGGTGATTTCCAGCAAAGGTTTCGAAGCGGGTCCGGGGAATAATCCAAGAGAGTGGACGCTGTTTCAAAGAAAGAAAAAAACGTGGAATAAGAGCGTTGTAACCACTTCGGACAGCAATTACGATATGGGCTCGGTATATGTGGAATCCAGAAAAGTGATGAAGGTAGTGGGTCCCACAGTAGACGGGCCGCAGGCTTACAACCCGGGCGGCGAAGTGGCTATGTGGCTGACCAAAAACGGTGGCCGAACCTGGAAGAAAGAAAAGCAGCTCACCCAAAACAGCGAAATGAACCATTCTTACGTGCGCCGGCCTTCCCACGCGCAGCCTGATTTTTATGGGATCTGGGCCGATGGGAACGGACGAAAACCGTCGGAATCGAATCTATACTTTACCAACCGGAACGGAGATGTGTACAGGCTGCCCAGAAGTCGCAGCGAAGATATGATTACGCCCGAATTAGTGAAGTAATTTGAGTAAATACAAAAAGCGCCGGGCATTTGGAAAGTGCCCGGCGCTTCTTTGTATCTGTAATTAAATAAGCGGTTTCAATGCTTCGCCCACCATAACGGAGAAAGCGTTCCATCCACACTTCCCAGGAAGTTCAGTGCCTGATCGTAACCTCTTGCATTGCTCGCAGGCAAGCTGGAAGGATATTTCAGACGCTGCGGGAAGAATTTGATATTCGACGTCATGTAGTTGCTCGCATTCAGCGCAGGCATATTCACCAGCGGGTTTTCAACTGCCGGGTTCTCAAAGAAAGGCAGCCCCAGCCTGCGATGATCGCTCCATGCTTCCAGCGGCAGCCACGGTGTTTGCGCAATAAACTTTTGCGTGATGATCTTGGTGAGCAGATCATTCTTAACAGCCCCGTTTTTGTACAGGTTGTTGACAGGATAAGTCTTGTTCACAGTGCCTTCCGCATTGGTATAACCGTCTTTAAATTTCATCGGATAAGTTGCAGGCGGCTCGGCCACATGCGCCCAGCTTACCGAAGTACCAACCCGGTTGTACGCAGTTGAAGCTTTATAAGCGGTGGCAAAACCTGCCACATTCCAGTAGGCGAAACTTGCGTCGATACCTGCTTCGTAGGCAGCCTGTCCGCTCATTGGAACAGTCCAGCCTCTTACAGCAGCCTCAGCCAGCAAGAAGTACGTTTCCCAAGGCGCGAAGAAGATTCTCTTACTGGTGCCATTGCGCAAATGCTGCCCGTGGCGGGGAATAGTCCCGTTGTACGAGCGCACATTGTTTTTAGCTCCCTTTGCGCCCCAGTCACCGTTTGCAGGTGCATTCCACGTATTTTTCGCCTCAATCTTTGTAACGGTTGCTCCCGCTGCGTCTACCAGGGTACGTTCCGTAGTTTTGGCTGTGTTATCCCAAGAAGGGTAAGCATTGAAATCCGAATTGTCCACATCACCCGGGATGATATAGGTTTTGTAAGCGCGCGGATCGATTGTGTTTGGCAGCCCGTCCAGCCAGTAACCCGCCGAAGGATCGTTGGTCATGGTCGTGAAATGATCCGCAAAGCGCAATCCAAGATAATCCTGTGGCTTGATGAAAGGCAGCTGCGCAGGTTTTACCTGTTCAGCGGATGTGATACCACCCAGGCCGAGGTACAGGTTATTGATCGTCGCCGAGATAGGGAAGTAGTTCCACTCGCGGGTCATCACGCCGGTCAATGCATCCCAGCCAGCCGTTTCCTGGATCTGGAAAGTTTCGTCTGCCGCAGTCAGCAGAGGGCCCGCCGCCGCCGCTTCGAATTCAGCTTTTGCTTTCGCCGGATCTACCTCCGAAAGACGCATAGCAAGTCGCAACCGCATGGAATTCGCATATTTCTGCCATTTAGCATAATTGTAACCGTAAGCCTGGTCGTATTTGGAAATCGCCGAGCTGGAAATGCCCAGGTCGAGTTTGGCAGAAGCGTCTTTCAGTTCATCCAGCAGGTAATAGTAAACCGTTTTTTCATCAGAAAACTCCGGATTTTTTCCCTCAAAACCATTAATGGGAATAGGGCCGAAATTGTCGGTAAGCTCGCTCAGCAAGTACACTCGCCAAATCCGCGCCACCTGCAACAGATTACCGGTATATTCCTTGATATTACCCGTCGCGATCTGTTTCTCGGCTACCTGCACGGCGGCATAAATGCTGTTCAGCCAGCCGCCCAGGTACCCCGCTCCATAGTAGTCGCTCGACCAGCCGTCGTTATAGCCTCCCGTCGAGATACCCCCGCCCGCCTGCTGGCGACCGGCCGTTTTCCAATACAATACAAATACGCGCTCGGCAATATGCGGGTCCATCTGGCTCCCGATAATCGAACCGTTGATAAAATACTCCACCTGCACCTGACTTTCAGTGGCCAGGTAAGGGTCTGCATTTATCTCGTCAAAATCATTGCAGGCGGTTGTCAGCAACATCAGCGCCGCAGCGGGCAAAAGCGCCCTTCTTAAAAATGCTTTCATATTTTAAATATCTTTTGTCTAACTGATGTATCAGAATCCGAGGGTAAGCGAGAAAAGGAACGAGCGCATCGTTGGGAAACCACCGTTTTCAAAACCGACTGCATTGGTACCAGTTGCGAAAACAGACTCAGGGTCAATGCCTTTCAGGTGGCTTTTGATCATCCAGACATTATTGGCCGACGCGCTGATCTTCGCTTTCTGGAAGGTATTGCCCAATAGCTTTTTAGGAAGACTGTAACTGAGCATCACGTTTCTCAAACGGATATTGGTCGCATCGTACACGTAAGCTTCGCCTACACCCAGGTTATTCAGGGTAGAAACCGTGCTCCAATATTGCTGCTGGGTAACCGGTTCGGTATTGACCGTCGCCTGATCTCCTTCTCCCATCACAACACCGTCCACCACAAATTCAGGTCTTTCGCCGCCCGGCGCAGTTACTGCCGCAGCTCCCGCCGATTGCAGACCCACATTGGATGCAGAGAATATTTCGCCGCCCAGACGCGCATCGATCAGGAAGGAGAGCCCGATTCCCTGGTAAGAGAAGTTATTGGAAATGCCCAAAAGTCCTTTTGCCTGCTGGTTACCCAGCTTCACGATCGTCGCGTCACGCTGCGGAAGTCCTTCGGCTGTCAGCACCATTTTGCCAAAATGCGGGCTGGCCTGATCTTTCACGCGCAGAAACTGGGTTCCGTAAATATCCCCGTACAATCCGTCGGTGGTCGCTCTGATAAACAGATCATCGAATGCACCAAGCTGGTATTCATTCACGCCCAGGTCTTTGGCGATATCGATGATCTTATTTTCGTTTTTAGAGAAGTTCGCTGTCAACGACCAGTTCAGGGAAGTCGGTTTGGTTAAAATACCCAGGTCAGCCATAATCTCGATCCCTTTGTTCTGAATATTACCCGCATTCACTTTCATGTTCGAATAGCCGCTCATCGGGTCCATCGGAATATCGATCAACTGGCGCGTCGCATTGGATTTGTACCAGGTAAAGTCCAATCTCAGCCTGTTGTTGAGCAGCTTCAATTCAGTTCCCAGTTCCAGATTTTTGATCAATTCGCTGCGTACGCCCGAACTTTTCAGCAGCGATTGCCGTACCGCGATCGTATTGCTCAATGGATCTTTGGAAATATTATACCCATTGTAAAGCTGGTAAGGCGCCAGGTCATTTCCCACCGTCGCATAAGAGCCGCGCAGCTTGGCGTAGTTGATCCAGAGCGGCAGGGTAGTGCCCATTTTATCAAGCATATCCGTTACTACATAAGAAAGGCTGTACGAAGGATAGAAATAGGAGCGGTTTTCTTCGATCAACGCAGAAGACCAGTCATTACGCGCCGTCACATCAAAGTAGATCCAGCCTGCATAATTTATTCCCAGAGAACCGTAAACGGAGTTGATCTTTTTGCGGCTGTAACCCGGCCAAACCTGCGGAGCTGCCGCTGAATTGGTAGGTGTAAAAAGGTTAGGAACCTCCAATGCGCCCGTATTCACCGTAAGGGAGCTATACTTCTGCTGCATTAAGTTACCACCTAATGTAAAGGTACCTCCCAGCTGACCGAATACTTCATCTTTGGTCGCTTTGATCAATGCGCTGTAATTGGTTTCGCTGAAAGTTTGCTTGCCCAGCGAATAGGAGTTGGAAAGCGGGCCGCCTGCGTAGGTTTTGCGTTCGGTATTGGTTGTGTATAAATCACCTCCTGCTTTCACTTCCGCATCCAGCCAGTCTGTAAATGCATATTTCAACGATCCGTTCATGATGAAACGGTTACGCGTATCATTGTTGAGGTTGTATTTGCTGAGCCAGTAGGGGTTGGACTGCGAGCCCGGCGCGCCCGGGTACCAGAGCATTTTCCCAAATTCATTGGTAGCAGCGCTGAAATCGGTGATATCCAAACTCCGCGGCAACATATATAATACGAACACGCTGCTGTTGTCCCGACCATTGATCGGCCGGTTGTAACCTGAGGTATTGTTGTATGCCATTTTAATGTCGCTCGTCCAGCGGCTTTCCTTGCCGAAATGCGTAGTGGCCTTCGAGGTGAAGTTCAGGCGCGTCAGTTTGTTTCCGGGAATAATACTTCTGTCTTCCAGGTAGTTAAGTGATGCAAAAACCGCAGTTGATCCGTATTGCTGTTGCAGGCCAAGACTATAATTTTGACTCGAACCAGACCTCAAAAATGCATTGACATTGTCGTGAATAGCCAGAGGCGCCTGCGTGCTGTCCCACTTGGTCACTGATTGTCCCTCCACTTTTGGGCCCCAGCTGGTGGTATTCATCGCATTGTAAATATTATCAGTACCCTGTCCGAATGTATTCTGGAGTTCAGGTTTGATAAAGATATTCTCAGTGCCCAGGGTCGTAGAGAATGTGATACCCAGCCCCGGCTGTTTCCGTCCGGATTTGGTCGTGATCAGAATAACCCCGTTACCTGCGCGCGAACCGTACAATGCCGCAGCAGAAGGTCCTTTCAGTACGCTCATGGATTCGATATCCTCCGCGCTGATATCGCCGAGTCCGTTTCCCAGATCCAGGCCAGCGCCCCAGTAACCATTTTCTGTGGTACCTGTGAAGTTGTCGATCGGGATACCGTCCACCACGATCAGCGGCTGGTTGCTGCCGGTCAGTGAGGTATTCCCGCGTAATACAATCTTGGAAGATCCGCCGGCACCGTTACTGGACCTTACTACCTGCAAGCCGGCAACTTTACCCGTGAATGCATTTGCCAGGTTGGTCTCTTTTGCGTCAGATAATGCCGATCCCTGGATTTCCTGGATCGCATAGCCCAGCGATTTTTTCTCCCGCTGAATACCCAGCGCGGTCACCACCACTTCGGAAAGTGAGGTAGCGTCTTCCAGAAGTGTAATGTCGAAATAAGTCTTGTTGCCCACTTCGATCTCCTGCTTTACATACCCGATGTAAGAGATGCTCAGTACCGTTCCTGGTCCTGGAACTGCAATGCTGAATGCACCTTCCGTGTCGGTAGTCGTGCCCGTTTTCGATCCCTTTACTACAACAGTAACGCCCGGGAGAGGAGGGTTACCTGCGCCGCCTGTTACCTTTCCGGAGATCTTGGTCTGTGCATAGACCTCCGAAAAGCTTAGCAGTAGCAGCAAGCCAAATACAAGTTTTCTCATTAGATTATTGGTATAGGTAAAACAACTGATAAATTAGAAGGAAAGGTTTGCTGAAAAATTTACTTTATTCTGGTATAAGTGCAAGAATATTGCCAAATCGATCAGTTTATTAAAGTTATTCAAAATTATGTATTGAACTTTTGAATAATAGTGAAATATTATTTTTGTCACCGGTATTGCAAAAATAAGGATTGCAGGGCAAATGCACCGGGTACAAATGTTACATTGTACTGTATCAAAAGTTACCTGAACGTGATTTTTGAAGCGTTGGAACCCGTTAACGGGGATCGCGGGGATATTAAGTGTTATTCTTATTCCTGCTCAGATAGACCGAGGGAAGCTCGCCAAATTCGTCCTTGAATTGCCTGGCAAAATACTTGGGATTGTTGAAACCAACCTGATAAGCGATTTCAGAAATGGTAAGCTGGCTTTGTTCGAGAAGTCGTGCGGCGCGCTCCATTCGGATCGAGCGGATAAATTCGACCGGCGTTTTGCCCGAGATCGCATTCAGCTTACGGTACAGGTGTATACGACTCATGCCGACCTCGCGGCTCAGCGCCTCGACGGAAAACTCGGCATTGCCAATATTCTCTTCCACGATCGCAATCACCTGCCTGACCAGATTTTCGTCCCGGCTGCTGATCGCAATATCCCTTCCTTTGATCGCGATCTGCTGACTGAAAGTTTTGCGCGCCGCTTCCTGCTGTTTGAGGATATTGGAAAGGCGGAATTGCAGGATCTCGAAATTGAACGGTTTTTCAATATAATCATGAATGCCCAGCTCGTAACCTGCCAGATGCTGGTCGGGCGAAGTGCCTGCCGTGAGCAGCACCAGTGGAATGTGCTGGGTCCGCTCGTCATTTTTGAGCCGCCTTACCAGTTCCATTCCGTCCATTTCGGGCATGGTTACGTCGGTCACGATCAGATCGGGAATCACAGCAGTAGCCCTCGTCCAGCCCTCCGAGCCATTTTTGGCTTCTATAATGTGATAAAGCTCTTTGAGATTGTCTTTTAAATAGAAAAGAAAATCTTCGTTATCCTCCACGAGAAGCAAAACCGGCAGCCCGCTATCGTGCTGGCTGCGCTCGCTTACCTGAACAGGTGGCGTAACCGGCGCAGGCGCAGTTTCTAATATAGATAATGTTGCATTCTGCGCTTTTTGAACGGGAAGCATTACTTTGAAACAACTACCCTCGCCAGGCTGACTCTTGACTGAGATCGCGCCGCCGTGCAGGCTTACAAATTCTTTGGTAATGGAAAGCCCGATCCCGCTGCCCTGGTTGAGCAGGCCCGCCGGCAGGTCATTCTGGAAAAAGCTCTCGAAAACTCTCTCCTGCTTTTCTTCCGGAATGCCGATCCCCGTATCGCAAACGCTGATTTCCAGCCAGGATTTATCGCCTGAATGCGGAAGTTGCGCGCTCGCAATCTCCACGCTCACCTCGCCGTTTTCAGGCGTAAACTTGAATGCATTCGAAAGCAGGTTGAACAATATCTTTTCCAACTTATCCTCATCAAAAGAAGTATTCAAGCTGTCCATTGAAGACTTAAATGACAGGCTGATCTGCTTTTTCTGGGAGATATCCGTAAATGAAAAAGTTGCCTCCCTGATGAAGTGAATAATGTCGCCCTCGGTCGGGGAGAACTTGATCCCGCTTACTTCCAGCTTGCGGAAATCGAGCAGTTGGTTGACCAGGTTGAGCAGTCTTTTCGCATTGCGTTGCATCAGCTGCATCTGATTTTGAAGTGGCGAGTCGGGGTTGTCTTTCAGGATCTTTTCCAGCGGCGACAGTATCAGCGACAGCGGCGTTCTGAACTCGTGGCTCATATTGGTAAAGAACCTGATCTTCACATCATTCATCTCCCGCAGCCGCCTGGATTCCCTTCTTTCCTGCTCGATCAGATACCGCTCCCGCTCCTTTTTGCGGATTGTTTTACCGGCCAGATACAATGCGAAAATGAATAGAAGCAGATAGGAGAGCCTGGCAACAGGAGCGTTCCACCAGGGCGGTAGTATCTGAATTTCAAGGGTCGTTTCATCACTATTCCAGCCGCCATTTTCATTGGACGCTTTTACCCTGAAAACGTAAGTGCCCGGGTCAAGGTTGGTATAGGAAGCCGTGCGCGAAGTGGAAGATGCGTGTACCCAATCATCGTTAAAACCTTCCAGTTTATACTGGTAGCGAATCTTTTGAGGATGAAAAAAGTCAAGAACTGTGAAGTCCAATGCAAAAATATTAGCACTATGCGGCAGAACGATTTTTTCAGTCTCTGAAATGGCTTTTGACAGTATCGCCCGGTCGCCTTCCAGCTGATCGTGCGCATTGAGCTTTTTATTAAAAACAGAAAATGAGGACAAAACCACCTTCCGGAAAATGGCTTTGGGCAGGATTTCTTCGGGACGAAAACGGTTATAACCACGCGCACCGCCAAAAAACAGCTCACCCGATCGCGTTTTCAATGCTGCGTTTTCAGTGAATTCCGACCCCTGCAATCCGTCGCTTTCATCATAATTGATAAACTGCACTTGGAGACCGGTTTTGGTTTCAGTAAGCTGGGTCCGGGCCAGCCCGTAAGGCGTAGCAATCCAGAGATCGCCCGAATCGTCCTCGATCACAGACAGAATCGAGTTGTGCGGAAGTCCCTGAGCTTGTTTAAATATCCTGAACTGCTTTTTTAATGGGTCAAATAAATTAAGTCCATCCTGCGTGCCGACCCAGATCCTGTTTTTGGAATCCTGTATAATAGCGTGCACAATGTTGTTGCTGATACTGCCGGGCGCATTCGGTTCATAATGGTAATTGGTAAACTTCCCCGAAACTGCATCACGTACATCGACCCCGAAAGATGTCCCGATCCACAAATTTCCCCTGTTATCTTCGGTGATTTCGCTGATGTAGGCATCGTGAACGGAGTTGGCGGCGCGGGCAGGAAAGTGCGCAAATTTGCCGGTACTACGGTCGAAAAGCTCCAATCCGCCGTCCAGTGTGCCGATCCAGAGATTTCCGCGCGAATCCTCTTTGATCTCCCACACGCTGTGGTGCGACAAGCTGGCCGGGTCAGCCGGGTTATGCCGGTAAGTCGTAAAGCGGGTCCCGTCAAATGAAGTAAGACCGCCGAAATAGGTCCCGATCCAGAGCACATTCTTTTTATCAAGAAAAAGACTGATAATCACATTGGCACCCAGACTATTGGGATCGGCCGGGTTATTCAGGTACTGCTTGTAGGTGTTTTTTTGCCTGTCAAAATAGATCAGTCCGCCTCCGTTTGAACCCATCCAGATATTCCCTTTCTGGTCTTCCAGAAACCGGTTCAGGTCATTATAAGGTAAACTCGTCGGATCAGCGCGTTTGTGCTTGAAGAGGGGAAACGGGAAAATATCTTCGTGATAATAATTCACGCCGTCTTTGTAAGTACCTACCCAGATCACCCCTGAGTGGTCCCTGTAAATCGCATTAAAGGTATTCTGACTGATCGCATTCCTGTCGTCGTCGTCGGGCAGAATGTAGCTGATCGTTTTGCTTTTCTTGTCGAGCAAATTAATACCGCCATGATCCACCCCGATCCACATTCTTCCCTGGTTGTCCTGCACTACTCCCTGAATAATATCGGAGTTGAGTCGCGGGGAGCCATTTGTTTTATTGTAAAATGAGAAAGACAGGTCAGTAGGATTGAAACGATAGATCCCCAGGTTTTCCCTGATCGCATACAACCATAACTCACCGTCCGAATCGACTGTTATCCCATAGTTAAGCGACCTGTTCTGGTGTTTTTTGGCCAGATAATCCGACCGCCAGATTACTTTTCGGGTCTTGGGGTTGATCTTTTCCAATATCCCGTTCCGGTGAATGATCCATAAGTGCTTATCCGGGCTGTCGCTGATCGCCGATATTTCGTTGCTCGCAATGCTTCTGGGATCCTGCGCCGAATGCCGCAGGTGAATGGTCTTGCCGCCACTACCCGGCGGAACTACAAACAAGCCGTTTTTTGCCTGCGCAAACCAGTACTGCCCGATTTTGTCTTTGTGAATGGTCCGGATAAAACCGGCAGGTATTCCCAGCTTTTTTAATTCCGTCTGTGTGTCGCTGGCAAATTTCTCTGTCAACGGGTCGTAAACGCTGTTTTCTGTATTCGATCCGGCCCATATTTTCCCTTCCGGACCTTCCCACAAACTACGGATGCTATTGCTTCGCAAGCTGGTACTATCGGCCGGATCGTTTTTGAAAACCTTGAATTCGTAACCATCGTAACGGTTCAGTCCCGCATTGGTGCCCACCCACATAAAACCATGACTATCAAGTAAAAAGCAGGTAGGGTGGTTATTGGAAAGCCCATTTTTTACATCCAGTTTCAGAAAACGTAACTGGTCGGATTGCCCCGAAACGAGCCCGGGCAACATTGAAATGCAAAATAGGAAGAGGAGTTCTTTAAGCAGACGCAAGATTCTTTACTTTACCTCTGCTCAATTTACTTTTTTTTGGTTAACGAAAAAATGCCCTGTGTTGGAAATACGGCTGTTACTGACTACAAATTCTGCTTTTTTAATTCCTCCACGGCATGATTGGCCGCGCGGGCGGTCATTGCCATGTAGGTAATGGAAGGATTTACGCAGGAAGAGGAAACCATGGCAGCTCCGTCGGTGACAAACACATTCTTACATGCGTGAAGCTGGTTGTATTTGTTCAATACAGATGTTTTTGCATCTTTCCCCATCCGCGCCGTGCCCATATCGTGAATGCCCAGCCCCGGGTGCGTGTCTGTACGGTTGAAGCCCGCCACATTTTTGAAGCCCGCAACTTCGAGCATTTCCACAGCCGATTCCATCATATCTTTCCGCATGGTCAGTTCATTTTCCCCAAAAGCAGCGTCAAAAACAATTAGCGGGATGCCCCATTTGTCTTTTTTCTCTTTGTCTAAAATCATCCGGTTGGAAGGGTCCGGCAATATTTCGCCGAAACCGCCAAAACCCATTGTCCAGGTGCCGGGCCGGGTCATATCTTCTTTAAAGTCAGCGCCGAAACCGTTCATCGTGATCCCGCGTTTCCAGTCGCTTTTACTCGCGCCGCCCTGGTAGCCATAACCCCGCAGAAACTGCTTTTTGTCTGCGCCCCAGTTTCTGAACCTGGGTATATACAGTGCATTCGGCCGCTGTCCGAATACGTAGTCGTTCTCAAAACCTTCCACGGTAGCATTGGCGCCCACGCCCAGGTGATGGTCCATGATATTGCGGCCAACCTGATCGCTATCGTTGCCCAGCCCTGTCGGGAAGCGGTCGGATTTTGAATTGAGCAGCAATGCAGCCGAGTTCATCGAGCCCGCATTCAGGAATATGATCTTTGCAAAGAATTCCTCCACAGCCATCGTATTCTGATTGATCACGCGTACGCCTTTCGCCTTCTTTGTTTTGTCATCATAAATCACTTCGCTGACGATCGTGTCGTGCAGCATGGTAAGTTTCTCAGTTTTACGAGCAGCCGGTATGGAACCTGATAATGAGCTGTAATAGCCTCCGTAAGGACAGCCTCGGGCACATTTGCTTCGGTACTGGCACGAAGCGCGTCCTAAATCGGTATGCCAGGGTTGTGGCTTGGTCAGATTGGCGATCCGGCCGATCGTTACCGGGCGTTTCAGCTTCTGCATCATCGTTTCCCTGAAATAAAGCTCGGGGGCGCTCATCGGCATGGCGGGCAGGTAGTGGCCGTCGGGCAGTACTTCCCAGCCTTCGGCCTGACCGCTGATACCCACGAATTTCTCAACGTGCGTGTACCAGGGTTCCAGGTCTTCGTAGCGGATCGGCCAGTCGATGGCGATACCTTCTTTGGCATTGGCCTCAAAATCCTGCCTGTTCATCCGGTAGGATTGTCGTCCCCAGTGCATGGATTTCCCGCCTGTATGGTAGGCGCGGATCCAGTCAAACGGCCGCTTTTCTATGTACGGATTCTTTTTATCATCGGTAAAAAAACCTCCGGTCTCCTCATTTGCAAGGGTACCAAATCGGCTGTTGGCCCAGTATTCTTCGGCGGATTGAACAGAAACCTTTCCCCGGTGTTCAAATTCCCAGGGCGCTTTCATTGCCGTATCATAGTCTTCAATATGCTTCACTTCCCGGCCGCGCTCGATCATCAGCACTTGCATACCGCGCTCGGTAAGTTCCTTGGCCGCCATGCCGCCGGTCATGCCCGACCCGACCACGATGGCATCGTAAGTATTTATTTTATTGGCTTTCAAATTCAGGTTCATGGTGTTAGCGGACTAATAGGCGAAGGATTTTTGATTGGGTTTCAGCTGGATCATTTCCAGTTTGCCAGGTATGGGTGTGTAGTCAAATGAAGATCTGATACCTTGTTCGGAGGTGAAGTAACCCAGCATGGTCAGCTCTTTCATCAGCCGCCAGTAGGGCAGGACTTTGGAAGCAGCGGCGATTTGCCTGGCAGCGTCACTTTCTATTTGTGTTAATAGCTCAACCCGTTTGGCAGCGTCTGATTCGAGAAAACCCTTTTTTTCAAGATCCTGAATACCTTCTGAAAAAATGGTTTGTTCAGGGGTTTTGTAACAGTCGCGCAGCATCATCACGATAAATTCGGGGACACCCGCATCCTTCGCGCCGGGGGTACTGGTTTTGGGAATGATCATTTCGGCAACCTCGGCGATGATCAGTTTCTGCTGATCGCTCAGATTGATAGCCCTGCCAGACGCATTTTTGGTATTATCCCAATTTTCCATTGCCAGCAAGGTGGGCGCTGAAAACGTTCCGCCGATCAGCAGGGCCACCCGCTGAATCGCCTCTCTTCTATTCATCATAATGCTGGCTTTTGTTAAATCGGATCAATTTGTATTCGATGCACGCCATCAAACAGACGGCCGGAGATAAAAGCAGCCGGCCTTCTGTTTTTAATGGTCTGCCCCGGAATGTACTGGTACGTGATTTGTATAGTACGCCCGAAATACAAACTACAATCACTATGAAAAACGAAACAGGTTCCGAACCCAAATTCACAACCAAAACTTCTGCCGCGGCTGAACCCGCATTGAATGAGCTTTTTCTGGATTCACTCCGGGACATCTACTGGGCAGAGAATCATCTTGTTAAGTCACTTCCTAAAATGATTGAATCCGCACATTCTGAGAAATTGGCGGCAACTATTCAGAACCACTTGGCCGAAACCATTGAGCATGTGAGCCGGCTGGAAGTGGTATTTGATATGCTGGGCGTAGCAGCTATTGCTAAAAAATGTGATGCAATGGAAGGACTAACCAAAGAAGGCGAAGGCATCATCGAAAGTACCGATGAAGGCACTTCAACGCGCGACGTGGGTATTATCCTGGCTTCCCAAAAAGTGGAGCACTACGAGATCGCAACTTATGGCGGGCTTGTTCAGCTGGCAACAACGCTGGGGCTGACCGACGCTGCTGAGATACTCAGCCAAACGCTAGCCGAAGAAAAAACCGCCGATCAGCTGCTTACCCAGGTCGCAGAAAGCGATATCAACTATCAGGCTTCCACAGAGGCTTAACATTCTTAACGATACTTATGGACGAAAATAAAAAGGCGGTTAATCCAAGCGTAAAGCAGGAAACCGAAAAGACTGAGAAGTTAGCAGCACATACCGCAGATAGTTCGGGAGAATTAATGACCAACAATCACGGTACGCGTATTAACGATGATCAGAATTCCCTGAAAGCAGGAGAGCGCGGGGCGTCGCTGCTGGAAGATTTTATATTGCGTGAAAAAATAACACACTTTGACCACGAGCGCATTCCTGAGCGCGTCGTGCACGCCAGAGGCTCGGGTGCCCATGGTGTATTTAAGGTATATAAATCAATGGCCGATGTGACCAGGGCGCACTTTCTGAGTGACGAATCACTGGAAACACCTGTTTTTGTGCGTTTCTCAACCGTTGCAGGTTCACGCGGGTCGACGGATCTGGCGCGCGATGTTCGCGGATTTGCGGTGAAGTTCTATACCCAGGAGGGTAACTTTGATTTGGTGGGCAATAATATGCCCGTGTTCTTTATTCAGGATGCGATCAAGTTCCCGGATCTGGTCCATGCAGTGAAGCCGGAGCCGGATAATGAAATTCCACAGGCGGCTTCCGCCCATGATACCTTCTGGGATTTTATCTCTTTAATGCCCGAATCGGCGCATATGATCATGTGGGTAATGAGCGACAGAGCAATTCCTCGGAGCTACCGCATGATGGAGGGTTTTGGTGTGCATACATTCCGGTTCGTCAATGCGGAGGGAGTTTCCAACTTTGTGAAATTTCACTGGAAACCATTGCTTGGCGTACATTCAGTAGCGTGGGACGAAGCTCAAAATATTTCTGGAAAAGATCCCGATTTCCATCGTCGCGATTTGTGGGATGCGATCGAGAGCGGCAATTTCCCCGAGTGGGAGCTTGGCGTGCAGATCGTACCTGAGGAAGATGAATTCAAATTTGAGTTTGACCTCCTTGATCCGACCAAGATCATCCCCGAAGAACTGGTACCTGTGCAGCGCATTGGTAAACTTACGCTTAACAGGAATCCTGATAACTTCTTTGCTGAAACCGAGCAGGCGGCATTTCACATTGGGCACGTGGTACCAGGTATCGACTTCACAAACGATCCGTTGCTGCAAGGCAGGTTGTTTTCATACACTGATACGCAGCTGATCAGGCTTGGCGGGCCCAATTTCCACGAGATTCCTATTAACAGGCCCGTGGTACCGGTACACAATAACCAGCGCGATGGTTTTATGCGCCAGACTATCAACCGCGGCAAATCAAGTTATAACCCCAATACAATCGGGAACGGATATCCGCTGCAAGCCAAGGCATCGGAAGGCGGCTTTACTACTTATCCCGAGCGCATCGACGCGAAGAAGATACGGGCGCGCAGCAAAAGCTTTTTTGATCACTTCTCCCAGGCGCAGCTTTTCTTTAACAGCCAGTCAGATCCTGAAAAAAACCACATTATTGACGCGCTGAGTTTTGAGCTTGGTAAGGTGAATTCAGTGGAGATCCGGCACCGGATGCTGGGGATTTTGTCGATGATAGATAAAAGTCTGGCTGCGGCAGTTGCTTTTGCATTGCGCTTACCGGTTCCTCAGGATCCTGAGCTGCCGATGAACCACAGCATTCCGGCCGACGGAAACCCTGCTGATTTTGATTCTGTCATTTTCGAAGCATCGTTGAAATCGTCTGCTGCGCTGAGTATGGCCAATACGGTAAAAGATACCATTGCAACGCGCAAGATTGCATTTCTGGCTGCTGACGGAGTTGATGAGAAATCGTTGACAAAAGTGAGAGCAGCTTTGGAAGGTGCAGGAGCGGTTGTGGAGATCATCGCGCCAAGACTCAACTTCATCGTTTCAGAAGGAGATGAGCAGATCGCCGTTGACCACAGCTTTCTGACAGCTGCATCAGTTTTGTACGATGCCGTTTATGTTCCGGGTGGTACCAATAGTGTCGCCACAATCGAGGCCGAAGCCGACGCGGTTCATTTTCTAAACGAAGCTTTCAAGCATTGTAAACCAATTGCAGCCGACACCGGTGCAGCGCAAGTGCTGGAAGCGACCTATTTCAGCAAGAAAATCCCTTCTGACTTTTCAGATCAAACTGTGCTGAGAGAAGGTATTGTAGTTGGTGATGATGCAGATTCGCTGGCTGATAAATTCATTCTTGCGATATCTCAACACCGTTTCTGGGAAAGAGAAAAACCAAGAAAGATTCCTGCTTAACAGGAGTCTATACCATGAAAAAGAGGCTGTCTTCCATTTGTGGAGACAGCCTCTTTACTTTTAACCGAAACGTCAAGCTAACATTTCAATCGCCTGGTGATTTCCCTGTTGCAATGCGAGATCTTTAACAGATAAGCCCCTCACATCCAGAATACTAGTATCCGCGCCCTCGGCCAGTAACAGTTTGACAAGCTCATTCCTGCCAAACATTGCCGCAAACATCAACGCGGTACCGCCGTTTCCGTGTTGCAGGTTCAAATCGGCGCCATTACTGATCAGCAGCTGGGCAATATCTTCATAACCTTTGAAACTCACGCCCATCAAAGCTGTATTGCCGCCATGATCAGCTGCATTCACATCTGCGCCGTTTTTCAGCAGAAGCTCCGCGACCTCGTAATGATTGTTGTAACAGGCGATGATCAGCGGCGTATATCCTTTTTCGTCCTGCACATTCACCGATTGCCCCTTTTCAATGATTTCACTGATAACCGGCGCATTGCCCAGCCGGGCTGCGTGAATAAGTACTTTGTCAAGATTTTCCATGTTTAGTTCAATGTCGCTGTAATTTGCCATTGCGGCAGGGTGAATAAATGTAAGCCCGCCTTGCAATTATCCTGCCAACGGATCTGCCCGCCTCATAGCCTTAACGGGCGGATAGATCAGAAGCTTTTCCTGTAATATTTAAAACCAACCTACAAAGTGGTTTTTCATTTTGGCCCCCATATGATGATTTAGCATCGGCCCGGCGGGAGTGGTAAACCAGGTGGCAACGTTCCCGGCAACGTCTGCGTAAAAAAATAGGCATAATGTATTGTTCGCGTTCAAAATTGGCTTCAAATTCTCTCGGATCCGGAGATTGGGAATTCGTCCGATCTGGTAAAAGTTACATTTTTCAATGGTATGCTCACGTATTTACCGTTACGATCATCCTTTCGGTATTAGTGGCCAGATTTCAATTATATGAATTTTAAGAATAGATATTTACTGATAATAGCTGCTGTTTTTTGGTTTTCGAATGCATTCGCGCAAAGCACAACAGCGTACAGCTGGACCAATCTGCCACAGATAAAGCAGCCGGTTTTTAAGAAGGACACCTTTCTGATCACCACTTTTGGTGCCAGGCCAGACGGTCACACTTTAAATACGAAGGCAATCAATGCGGCTATTGAGGCTTGCAGCGAAAAGGGTGGAGGCGTTGTATTGGTACCCGCCGGATTGTGGATCACCGGGCCTGTGGTGATGAAGAGCAATGTAAATCTGCACCTGCGTGTCGCTGCGACCCTTCTTTTTACGCCTGACAAAATACAATACGCACTTACGGAAGGTTTTTATGAGGGAAAAAGTGCGGCGCGAAATCAGTCCCCTGTTTCAGGGATCGACCTTGAAAATGTAGCGATAACCGGCAAAGGTATCATTGACGGAAACGGCGATGCGTGGCGGGCGGTCCATAAAAGTCAGCTTACGGAAAGTCAGTGGAAAGAGAAACTGGCTTCCGGCGGAGTGCTTAAAGACGATGGGAAAACGTGGTATCCAAGCGAACAATTCAAGAAAGCCAGCGTGGGAAACAAGAGCATGCTGCTCACACCAGGTAAGTCCCCCGCGGATTTTGCGGATATGAAAGATTTCCTCAGACCTAACCTGATCGTATTCAATAATTGCCGTAAAGTGCTTTTGGAAGGAGTGACCTTCCAAAATTCAGCTGCCTGGTGCATTCACCCCCTCATGTGCCAGGATTTAACGATTCGTGATGTGCGGGTAAAAAATCCGGAATACGCGCACAACGGCGACGGAATGGATATCGAATCCTGCAAAAACTTTCTGATAGAAGGCTGTACGCTGGATGTGGGCGACGATGCGATTTGCATTAAATCCGGAAAAGACGAAGAGGGAAGAAAACGGAATATGCCCACAGAAAATGGGGTGATCAGGAATAATATCGTATACAACGGACACGGGGGCTTTGTGGTAGGCAGTGAAATGAGCGGCGGAGCGCGGAACATCTTCGTTCAGAATTGTACTTTCATGGGTACTGATAAAGGCTTGCGTTTCAAATCGGTGCGGGGAAGGGGAGGTGTGGTGGAAAAGATCTATGCAAAAGATATTTATATGAAAGACATCGCGCAGGAAGCTGTGTTTTTCGATCTGTATTATTTTGTCAAGTTTGCCACTGACGGCGAGCGGGATATGCGGCCGGTAGTGAATGAAGGTACGCCGGTATTCAGGGATATGCATTTTGAGAATATTGTTTGCAATGGCGCGGTAAAGGGCGTTTTCGTGCGCGGACTTCCTGAAATGCCTGTCAGCAATATCGTGATGGAAAATATGGTGCTTTCCGCCGATAAGGGGATAGAACTCACTGATGCAGATCAGATTCGGTTCAAAAATGTGCAGCTGATCACGAAGGAAACGAAGCCTGTTGTTTTTATGGAGAATAGCAGCAACATCAGCCTCGACTCGATCAGGTACGATGTTGAAAGTGAAGTTCTGTTTTCTGTTTCCGGCGAAAGGAGCAGGAATATCACTGTGCAAAAAACAGACGTGTCGAAAGCGAAAAAGGGGATTGAATTTCAGAAAGGCGCGCAAGAAAAAAGTCTGATCATCAATCCGGGAAAATAGGAATCTCCCAGGTATCGCTGATCAGACTTTGCTAATATCAGTTCAATAGTTATGGAATCGGCTCAAACTTGGTTACCACATTCGTGAGCGGACGTACTGTTTGCAGGTAGGCGTATATTGCCTTTAAATCGCTTTCCTTCATGCCGGCATACATGTTCCACGGCATTACGGTATTGAATTCTTTCGGGCCGACCCGGTGCGGCTTGTAGGAAGAGTCGGCGTATGTTTTAAAGCGTTTCACAAATCCTTCCTCAGTCCACGAGCCGATGCCGGTAGCTTTGTCTGATGTGATATTGGGAGACCGCAGCGTACCGGTTGGTATCTTAAACTCCATTCCGCCGCCGAAATCGGTTCCTTCCACGCGCGCTCCTTTTTCCATTTTACTGTGGCATTCCACGCAGCTTGCAGCTGTAACCAGGTATTTTCCGTAGGCGATCTGATCGGTTTCTGCCGGCATTTTTGTGAAAGTTGCTTTGGAAGGCATCGTATTCAGTAAGATGCTGACGGGGAAATCCGCTACCGATTCGGGTACTTCGTTTTTCACGGGCTCCAATGTGCGCAGGTAAACAATAATGCTGTAAATATCTTCCTGGTCCATTTGTCCGAAACCGTGGTAAGGCATTACCGGAAACAATGCGTTGCCGTTTTTGCTTACGCCTGTCGTAACCGCTCGGAAAATCTCTCCGTCAGTCCAGTTGGCCAGTGCGTAGGGGGTAATGTTTCTTGCGTAAAAATTGCCTGGAAACCCCATCTCAGCACTGAACTTCTCGCCTCCGCCACCGAAATTTCCGGAAAGTGGGGCCGCAAAGTAATTCCAGTCGCGGGTCGAGTGACAATCCATACAAACGGAAACGTGATTTGCCAGATATTTGCCACGCTCGATCCGGGCCGGCGTTTTTTCAATCGTGATCACCGGAGGTTCGCCTACATTGGGAAGCGCTGACTTGACATAAATACCGGCGCCGGCAACAAGGATAATGAACAACAGCAGGATCACGCCGAAGATTTTGAAGAACTTTTTCATTGAGTAAATGAGGGGAAAATGGTTCAAGGTGTTAAAGGCGCGAAAATAGCAGCAACCTGGGAGCTAAGGGAATTATATGGGGAAAACTTAGTTAACGGATATTTGTATATGCATCGCCCGGATTTTCCCAAATTAGTTGCAACCCTTTTTAGTAACAGTGTGTCAAAGTGCCGGGTCTCATCTTTCACAGCTCAAATTATGCAGAAATTTTTCAGGTTGCTATCACTTGTCTTTATTGGTTTCGGTTGTGTAGAACCAACCGACAGTCCGCCGAACGGCGTTGACTTTACAGGTACCGGTTACCGGCCGATCTATTCTTCGCCGGACGAGCTTGCCAGAATTCAGATTGCGGGAGCGCAGCCCCTGGCCCAACCGGGCAAGATCTACCTTTTTGACCCCTACATTTTTATCAATGAGCTAGGAAAAGGGATTCACATCATCGACAATAAAGATCCTAAAAACCCTAAAAATCTGTCGTTCATAGCCATTACCGGCAATTACGATATTGCGGTGAAAGGCAACTGGCTCTACGCAGACAATGTTTCAAACCTGCTCGTTTTTGACATTACCGATCCACTTTCACCTAAGCTTTCCAAGACAATCGCCGACGCGATTCCCCATAATAATTTTCCGCCTTTTCAGAATGTATATTTCGAATGTGTGGATACCAAAAAAGGTATTGTGTCGGGCTGGGAAAAAGTGCCTATGTCGGCTCAGCCTAAGTGTTTTAGATAAGAAATAATTCTATTCGTTCGTCCGGCTTTTTTATTTTAAAATATGAAAAAAATAATTCCGATCCTTTACCTGGGCCTTGCTGTTCTAGGGCTCTGCATGATCCTTACCTCCTGCAATGAGGGCAAGGATTCGTCACTCACTCCACAGACTGGTACCGGCGGCTCCATGGCCCGCTTTGCGATCACCGGTAACACACTTTATATCGTTTCAAAGCAATCGTTGGAGGTTTATAATATCGCCGACGGTGCCAATCCGGTCAAGACGGTCACGAAAGATATGAGTATGGGGATAGAGACGATTTTTCCTTACAAAAATCACCTTTTCATAGGCGCAAACGACGGGATGTATATTTATAATAACAGTAATCCAGCAAACCCCGCACTGCTGAGCAAATTCACGCACGTGCAATCCTGCGACCCGGTCGTGGTGCAGAACCAATATGCTTACGTAACCCTGAGAAGTGGCGTGGTTTGCCGGCAGGGCAATACGCGGAGCTCTCTGGACATTGTCGATGTGAGCGATCCTTCCAATCCAAAATTGGTTAACTCACAAACCATGTCGTCGCCTTACGGGCTGGGCGTTTCGGGCAATAAGTTATTTGTTTGCGAAGGAGAATTGGGATTGAGGGTCATGGATATTTCCGATCCGGAAAAGGCGGTAGAAACAAAGTTTCACCAGGATATTCCTGCATACGATGTGATCGTCAGACCAAATCATTTAATCGTAACCGGCCAGAAAGGTCTTTTCCAGTATCAATACGATCAGGCAGACAAATTTGAACTGCTCAGCAAGATTCCCGTTTTATGAGAAATAACTATTTGCTTGTCCTCGCTTTTTGTTTGATCCTTACCAGAGTTTCCGCGCAGGTAGATGCGCAAACTGCCTCGGACCACGTGATCATCAAATATTCGCCGCTACCTATGTTTGATTTTGACAACACGATCCAGGTCGGTGTCGAAATCCCATTAGGGAAAAGCGGGGTTACCTTACAGCAGGATCTGGGTTTTGGTCGGTCCACTTTCAGCGCCTGGTACACCGAATCGACCAATGTGCCGGATAAAACTACTTACAAAAGCAGGACCACGCTGAGATATTACTATTTTACGAAGCGGCGCGTAAGGGGATATTTTGGCGGTGAGTTTATGTTCAAACAGGTTGTGTACCGGCAAAATCAATGGGTAGGAATGGACTGCTCGGGTTTTGGCGGCTGCGGCTATTTCGAAAATAAGGATGTCCGCATTGCGCGGGTAGTAGGCGCGGGGCACGGAAAAATAGGCTGGCAATTTTATTTTCCCAGCCGGCTCACGATGGACCTTTTCGCCGGGATGGGAATGCGGAGTATCAAGGTACGGACATTGACACCCGGCCTGAACGATGCATTTGTAAGAGGTCCGGATGAATTCTGGGCATCCTCAACACCAGGCACGCGCGATTTTGTGCCGAGCCTGGTGTTGGGATTCCACCTGGGTATTGTGCTTGGGAAGTTTGAAGATTGATATGATCTAGCTTCCCGAGTTTGCTTTTTTACCCGCACTGTATTTTTTCTCGGCAGTTTTGGCTTTCTCGAAATCCAGAACAACACCATTAATGCAATAGCGAAGACCGGTAGGAGGCGGGCCGTCGTCGAAAACGTGTCCTAAATGCGACTTGCAGCGACCGCACATTACCTCGATCCGTTGCATTCCGTGGCTGTTGTCTTTTGCTTCAATGATCGATTTTTTGTTGATCGGTTCAAAGAAACTAGGCCAGCCACAACCGCTTTCATATTTAGCATCACTTTTGAAAAGGGCATTTCCACAAACCGCGCAATAGAAAGTGCCGATCTCTTTGGAATGCTCATATTCGCTGGTAAATGGTCTTTCCGTTCCTTTCAACCGCGCTACTTCATACACTTCCGGTGAAAGTACCTTCTGCCAGTCCTGGTTACTTTTATTGACGGGAGCTGAATCGGTCCGCGAATACTCTGTCGCTTTTTTCTGGTCCGTTTGTTTGGAGGCCGACTGTCCGTAGCAGTTTTGAAGCAACAGCATCAACATCACCGAAACCGCTAGCACTACTGTATTTTTCATATTTGTTGATTTTGATTTTCCTTATATACGATGAAACGCCGCCCGTAGTTGACTTTGGCCATTACTATTGCAACAATTTTATCGGCGAAAAAGTCAAATGAATACGGAAAGATCTTTCACACCCAGCATTCTTGCATTGGTAAAGCCTTCCCCGAACGTTACCCCAACTGCGTGCCCCATTTCACGGGCGCGGGCAATGATGAATTCGAGGAACTCGGGTGTGGATATATAGCTTTGCGGCTCGCCTTCCCCTCTATATTCGGGAATGTGAAACTGACTTTTGAATGCCCGCACAGCTTCAATTTTCTGATCGTGAAATGCAGTTATATCAACCACAAAGTCAGGTTTAATATACCTGTCCTGCACTGCATGAAAGACTTGTCTCGGCCGCCAGGCCTCCTGTTCGTTACCCAATGCATCATAAGTCTTCACCATTCTCAAACCAGAATAGAAACAACTGTCCGAAACCAGCTTACCGCCACGCCCATGATCCGGGTGCCGGTCGTCGATCGAATTGGTGATGACGATATCGGGCTGATATTTCCGGATAAATGGGATGATTGCCTTCTGATGTTCCTCGTCGTTTCGGAAAAAACCGTCAGCCAAACCCACGTTTTCCCTGACAGAAACGCCCAGGATAGTCGCAGCGTTTTTTCCTTCCTGAATCCGGCCTTCGGGTGTTCCCCGCGTGCCAAGCTCGCCGCGGGTCAGGTCAATAATACCTACTGTTTTTCCCAAAGCGATTTGAGACAAAAGCGTACCGGCACAACACAGCTCCACGTCGTCTGGGTGGGCTGTGATGGCTAAAATATCCAGTTTCATAGTTGAGGTTATTTAATGCGGAGTTTCTGGCCGATCCGTAATGTAGCCCGCGCTGACATTCTATTCCGGCGTGCTATGGATGAAATGCTCACACCATACCGGTCTGCGATCGCGCCGAGGGTATCGCCCGGACGTACTTTGTGAAGTACGGAGCGACTATAAGCAACAGGCGCCGCATCGCCTGACGCAAATTCACTTTTATTTGACTTACCACGTAAATGATTCCAAACGCTGCTTGTCAGCGTGAAGTGATCGGATTTGATCGTTTTATTATCCCAATCAAAAATATATCTTGGGTCGAAAGGGTTACCCTCATACCTGTTTTCATAATGCAAATGCGAGCCCGAACTCCGGCCGGTATTTCCGCCCAATCCGATCATTTCTCCCGCTTTTACCATCTGACCCGATTCAACCGATTGTTTCGATAAGTGGCCATAAAGGGTTTCCAGACCATTATAATGCCTGATCACAATGAAGCGCCCGTAGCCTGAACCATCCCAGGCTACAATCCGGACCATTCCGTCAAAAGTACTGCGGACTGTATCACCCGTTTCCAGGTCAAGATCGGTTCCGTTGTGCCACCTTCCCCACCTGTAACTGAAATGCGAAGTGGTGGGAGTTTTCTCCATCGGCGTGGCCCATTTACGGTTCAGCGCTTCATTATATAAAGTAAGATCAACTGGCTCGTCGAATTCCAGCGGGTTCAAACCATAAGGATTGATCGTGCGTGCATCCCAGATCACATAGTATTCGGCAGCCTTTACCCATTCGTCTCCAACTTGCAATGAATCAACTACCTCCACTACTTCGGTATCTCCTTCGTCGATGGTAGTTGTATCTTCATTAACTGTTGGATTGAGTGGTTTTACGGGTTCAAACTGGTTTTGAAATCTCAGGTTGGAAGTTTCTACCTCGTATTCATCCTCAGGCTGAGGAACGGCAGTTTTGCTGACAGGTCCTTCGTTGGCGTTGTTTCCGGACTGATTAATTTTTGGGTTTCTTCTGAATTTACCTCGCTCTTGGGCTTGCGTGTTCCATGAAATCAAACACACCATCACTAGCAAACTTACAATAAGCTTTACTTTCATACTTAAAATGGGGCAGACTACACGCAAACGGAATAATGCGTGTAGTCTGGTTAAATTTTAGGGGTTGGGCAAATAATTAAGCTGTTGTTTCTTCGATAATCTCTTTCACTTCTCTTTCCATCAAAAATCTTTCAGCATCCAGGGCCGCCATACAGCCAGTACCCGCTGCGGTAATTGCTTGTCTGTAAACATTATCCTGCGCATCACCACAAGCGAAAACGCCTTTGATATTAGTGCACGAACTTCCTTTTACTGTCTGAATATAGCCGGTTTCGTCCATATGCAGGTATCCTTTGAAAATATCCGTATTAGGTTTGTGACCGATTGCTACAAAGAAACCAGTTACGTCCAGAAGTTGCTCTTCGCCTGTTTTATTATTTTTAACCAAAACAGATTCAAGACCTTCTTCTCCGTTCAATTTAACGGTTTCAGTATTCCACAAAACCTCGATATTAGGAAGCATTTCAACCCTTTTCTGCATGATCTTCGAAGCGCGCATTTCGTCGCGGCGCACCAGCAGGTATACTTTCCGGCATAACTTGGCAAGATAGCTGGCTTCTTCGGCAGCAGTATCTCCTGCGCCTACCACAACCACATCCTGACCGCGGAAAAAGAAACCGTCGCAAACCGCGCAGGCAGAAACACCTCTTCCGTTCAGTCTGTCTTCGCCTTCGATACCCAGCCACTTGGCCGAAGCACCTGTCGAAACGATCACCGAATCGGCTGTAATCTCATGTTTGTTGTCGATAATTACTTTGTGAGGATAAGATGTAAAATCCACCTCAGTGGCCATTCCGTAACGGATATCCGTACCGAATCTTTTAGCCTGTTTCTCGAAATTGATCATCATCTCAGGCCCGGTAATACCGTCGGGATAACCCGGATAATTATCAACCTCGGTCGTAATAGTAAGCTGGCCGCCCGGCTGGGCGCCTTGGTAAAGTACAGGATTCAAACCTGCTCTGGCTGCATATATGGCGGCGGTGTAACCGGCAGGGCCGGAGCCGATAATTAAGCAGGAAACTTTCTCAGATGACATGGATAACGATAACTTAGGTAAATGACGCGTGTTAAATCTTCTTGAAAACAGATCGAAAACAGGAGTGTGCGAATTGGAGAAATGCCATTCAGGCATTCAATAACTACAACAAAGGCAGATTGACAAAAGTGCGAAATTTAAGCCCTTTATGCAAGTTTATCAGAGTATCCGCCACTCTATCCGCCTGTTTCTCTGACGGTTTTCATCCGAATCATTGCCTGCAACCGGCTTGGTTTCACCGTATCCCCGCGAAGAAATGCGCTCGGTGGCAATGCCTGATTTGTGCAAATATTCCTGAACCGATTGCGCCCTTCTCCTGGATAGCTCCATATTTTCTCCGTCAGACCCCACATCATCGGTATGCCCGGAAATTTCGATTTTGATCGACTTGTTTCTGGTCAGGAAATCGGCCATTTTATCCAGTTCCACCTTCGACTTTTCGTCCACCTCATATTTGCTGGTTTGGAAAAAAATGTTGTTCAAAACCTCAGCGCGATCTTTTTCAATTGCTTCCAAAGGAATTTCCAGGTCTACAAAAGACACCGAGTCACTGACCGAAAACGAGAGGCTTTTGAAGAGGTAACCTGCTTTGGAAACATAAAATGCGTATTCGCCCCCTTTGTTCAGGACCGTCAAAAAAGAGCCTGTTTTGCTATCAGAGGAAAAGGCGCCTACTTTTTGTTGTGTTTTGAGGTCAAAAAGGTCGATTTCCGAAGCCAGCGGCTCACCCGTTTTTTTATCTGTGACTTTGCCTTTTGCGTAGCGCGCGGGTACAATGATATTCTGTAACGATTCGGGCACTTCGAAACTGTAAAGCAGCGAGCGGCCTTTGCCTCGGTCGGAAGTATCGTCGGTATAATAGGCAGTGCGGCCGTCGGAAGCGATGAAAAGTCCGACCTGCTCGGCGGCGGTATTAATAGGATACCCCAGGTTTTTTGCCGCCGACCAGACAGTATCTATTTTTTGGGAAACAAATATGTCAAATCCGCCCATTCCAGGCAGCCCATTTGAAGCATAAAACAAAGTGCGGCCGTTGGCGTGAATGAATGGTGCATTCTCATCGTCGGACGTATTGATAGCGGGCCCCAGGTTTTTCGGCGCGCCCCATTGCTTTTTTTCATCCAGAACACTCACCCAAATATCCCGCTTCCCCTGCCCGTCTTTCCGCTCGGAGGCGAAATACAAGGTATGTCCGTCGGCTGACAGCGATGGTTGCGATTCCCAGTCGCGGGTATTGACCTGCTGGCCAAGATTCACGGGCGCACTCCAATCGGAACCCTCTTTTTGGGAAATATAAAGGTCGCAGCTACCATAACCGTCGGGTCGGTTACAGGCTGTGAAAACCAGCGTCCGTCCGTCGGCGGAAACACTGCATGTTCCTTCGTTATTAATGGTATTGATAGCAGGAGAAATTTCTTCGGGCGTATCCCAGCTGTCTTTTGAGCGCCTGGAAATGTAAATATTCTCGTCCCTGTTTTCGGTTAATCCGGTGAATATGAGCGTTTCATTGTCCGCTGTCATAACCGGAAAATACTGTGTGCGCAGGAAATTGACGGTATCGCCCATTGATCTTTTCTCAATATTCAAAGGGCTTTTGATCGCTTCGCGGGCAAATTTGGAAGATACAATAGATTTCTCCGCCAGGCGAGAGAGGCTGGATTTAGGAGGAAATAACTTGAATGCGTTCTCAAAAAAAACCTGAGCGGAATCGTACCGCTCAGATTGGAAGTAATATCTGCCCAGCCACTGGAACGCCGTCGCAGATTGTGGGGCGTCGGGTTTTATCGAAACAGCGGCAGTGTAATATTTTTGGGTGAGATCGGCATTACGCTGCAAATCGTAGATCTGCGCCAGCCGCATATTGGTATCGTAGCTTTTTGGATTTTCGGCGAGTACTTTTTCAAAAAGAATGATCGCCTCTCCCAGTTGCCGCTCCTGCCACGCTTTTTGAGCTTTATCAAAATTCTCGCGCCCCTTTTTAGACAATGTTGTTTCTTGTGCTACAAGGGAATATGATGCTGTGAAACAAAAAAGGATTACGAAAAAGACGGCCCGTCGCATTATGGAATGTTCATAAACTTGTGGGTTTGTAACGACATTTTCCATTTCGGATTGTCTTTGATATAGTCAATAATCAAAGGCAGCATTACATCGTGCTTACTCCATTCGGGCTGCATCAGCAGGGTGCAACGGTCGGATACCAGCGCGGCGTGCTCTTCTGCGAAATCGAAATCACTTTTGTTGTAGATAATCGCTTTCAGCTCGTCGGCGTGGCGGTAAATATCCGGGTGCGGCGTTTTGAATTTTTTGGGTGAAAAACAAACCCAATCCCAATGCCCGGTAAACGGATAAACGCCCGAGGTTTCGATATTGGTTTTAAACCCGGCCTGCTGTAATGCGCCGGTCAGGTTGTCCAGATTGTACATCAGCGGCTCGCCTCCGGTAATAACGGCCAGGCGGCCAGGGTACTGCAATGCACCATTCACAATCGAGTCAATGGAAAATCTGGGATGCAGATTCGCGTCCCACGATTCTTTCACATCACACCAGTGGCAGCCCACCTCGCAGCCGCCCAGGCGGATAAAATAGGCGGCGCGCCCACTATGCTGCCCCTCGCCCTGCAAAGTGTAAAAAGCCTCCATCACCGGAAGCGTAGTGGTTTCAATAGGTAAAGTCTCAGTTAACATTTTGCAAAGATACAAAAATCGAAACAGCCGTTTTATGTTAAACCCGCAAGTAGATTGTGTTGATATATAAGCGCTTTATTTTAAGTTTGTTATATGCCCCAACTCAATTCCTCGAACATTTATGAACAAAACTTTACGCTGTGTCGCTTTCCTGTTGACTTTGCATGCATTTATTCCCTCGTTTGCAGAGAAAATTCAGATTGTCAACTTCCAATCCTTACCTGCGAATATGCAGCTGTTTCCGCGCAATGCGAATAATGAAGCGGATATTACGATTTCCGGAAACGTGGAAGCCACCGGCTATTCCTACATATCAGTTGTCAAATCACGTAATGGCGCGCGGGTTGGTTACCACAAAAATGAGCTGAAATATACCGGCGAAAGTGGTGCATTCAGTGTCGTTTCTAAGATCAAATCCGAACTTGCGGAGTATGCTTTCGAAGTGTATGTGTGCAAATCGGCGACAGATTCTACGTTGATCGTGAAGCGGGAAAATGTCGTTGCAGGCGATTTTTACCTGATCTATGGTCAATCCAATGCAGTAGCCTGGGAAGTGGACTATAAATACCGAAACGAATATTGCCGCACTTTCGGGACCGGCCCGCAGGGAAATAGTTTCGGGCTTTCAAATGAGATCAGTCCGCGTGTAGGGATTTTTGGTATTGAATTTCAGAGACGCGTAGCCGAAAAGTACGGCTTTCCAACCTGCGTGATCAACGGCGCACTTGCCGGCGCTTCCCTTGCCCAGCTCATCGACCGCAATCCAAACGACCACGCAGACGCTTCCAAACCTTACGGGGTATTACTCAGCTATGCGATGCAATCGGGCTTGCTGCCTGCATTGAAGGGGATATTTTACTGGCAGGGAGAAAATGAAGCTGCCTCACCGGACCCGCTGTCCTGGGCGCCGCGCTTTGCGCAAATGGTCTCCAACTGGAAGGAAGATTATCCGATGATCGAAAAAGCATACGTTTTTCAGCTTCCCCTGTTTGGCGGCGGCGGTTACGACGACCGGATCGGCCAGTTCAGGGAAGATCAGAGACTTTTAGAAGAAAAATATCCGATTGTGCAACCGTATGCCGCATTAGGCGCGCCAGGCTGGAATGGCTTTCACTACGGTTTGGAGGGTTATCTCAAACTAGGCCAGGAGCTGGCAGATATGGCCGGGTTTTATCATTATAAACAAAAAGAAAAGATCACTTCGCCGAGTCTGAAAAAGGCTTTTTACTCTACCAAAGACTCGACGGAGATCACTATGGTATTCGAGGATTACCAAAAAATGGTTTACCCTAATGATACATTAAATAACAATATCGAAGGCAGCCTGGAACCCGTTTCGAATTATTCGGTCAAAGATTTCTTTTACCTGAACGCAGAGTGGCAGAAGCTGAAATCGGGTAGGGCCGAGGCTAACAGGATCATCGTGGAGAAAAAGACCACGGGGCCCGATTCGACGATCAAATACCTGCCTTCTAAATATCACTATGCAGGCTTGCTGAGTGCGCCGTGGGTTTATATAGGACCTTTTTTAGGAAATGACAAGGGTTTCAGGGCATTGGCATTTCACCACAACAAAATTCATCCTTTTCCGGACCTGGGTAAAATCACACTGGCTGCGCGGGACGATGTCGGCAACGTGGAATTGACCTGGAATGAGCTGCCGGGAGTAACTGGCTATATTCTCGAAAGGCATAGCAAAGCGGATTCAGCCGGCTCGCACGAAATCCTGCATTTGCCACTGCAAGCTAGTTATGCTGATAAATCGGCGAAGCAGGGAGTGGAATATATTTACTCGATCCGGGGTGTAACCGAAAATGCGGAGTCGGCGATCACGAGCATTACGCACAAGAAAATGAGCGCGGATGTGCTGGGTACCGAGCTGCTGACTGCCGCTGGCTTCGATGTATTTCCAAATCCGGCTACGGCAGAGGTTAATGTAGTGTCGACACGGGGCGGGATCCAGACATTAGAAGTACTATCCATTTCCGGCGCGAAGCTGAAAGAAGTGCGCTATGACCAGCACGACTGGGCTATCCTTAATCTGGCGGGAATCTCGCAGGGTTCTTATTTGATCCGCATTCATACAGCGGCCGGCTCGGTGGTGAAACGAATCGTCGTCCGCTAGCTTTTTGCTGATTTGCAATCGGTCAACATATCGGTCAATCGTGCTCTGAACTTTGCCCCATACTGGATTTAGTGGCATATTTGCGGCATGAATACTACACCAGTTCATCAGCAGGAAGTTATCTGCGCGCTGGCGACGCCTTCGGGAGTAGGTGCGATCGCGGTGATCAGGGTTTCGGGAGAAGGCTCGATCTCAATGGTTAACGCCATTTTTAAGGGTAAAAATCTGGAAAAAGCGGAGTCCCACACGGTACATTTCGGGACGATTTCTGACGGGACAGATATTATCGACGAAGTGCTCGTTACTGTTTTTAAAACCCCGCGGTCATTTACCAAAGAGGATTCGATTGAGATTTCCTGTCACGGTTCCGACTATATTATCAGGCAAATATTAAAAATACTGATCTCAAAAGGTGCGCGGATTGCGAAGCCCGGAGAGTTTACCCAGAGAGCTTTTCTGAACGGACAATTTGACCTCGTCCAGGCCGAGGCAGTCGCGGATCTGATCGCGGCTGACTCGCAATCCAGTCATAAAACGGCATTGAACCAACTGCGCGGCGGCTTTTCAAAAAAGCTGGCTGCATTGCGCACTGAGCTGATACATTTCGCTTCGCTGATTGAATTGGAACTGGACTTTGGCGAAGAAGATGTTGAATTCGCCGAGCGCGACGATCTGAGAAAGCTGATCGAGCATTTGCTGGAAACGATCGCGCCGCTGATTGAATCTTTCGATTTGGGTAATGCGATCAAGGAAGGCGTGCCAGTTGCGATTATCGGCTCGCCCAACGTTGGAAAATCCACATTGCTGAATGCATTGCTGAATGAAGAAAAGGCGATTGTGACGAGCATTGCCGGCACGACGCGCGACGTTATTGAAGATACGATGCTGCTTGGGGGCATTAAATTCCGCTTCATCGACACCGCCGGGATTAGGGAAACTGTCGACTTTGTCGAATCTATCGGCATCGAACGATCGATAGCAGCAATGGAAAAGGCCGATATTGTGATCTTTTTGTTTGATAGTGAGGAGACTTTCAGGGATATCAAAGCCTTGTCTGAAACCCTTCCAGCAGACAAGCACTTTTTGTTTGTATTGAATAAAATCGATATCGACATCAATAGCGCCCCCCGCCTTTATTTATTGCATGAAGAGACCATTGCAATTTCCGCCCAAACCCAAAGCGGCCTGGGCGCGCTGACCACCAAACTGATCGCCCTCGTTCACAAACAATCCGCTACCGACACAGTAGTAACGAACCTGCGACACTACGAACATCTCCAAAAAACCTTCAACTCACTGACCGACGTAATCAACGGGCTGACGCTAGGAGTAACAGGTGATTTTCTAGCCCAGGATATCCGGTTATCGCTGCATCATTTAGGGGAGATTACGGGGACTATTGTGACGGATGATTTGCTGGATAATATTTTTTCGAAGTTTTGCATTGGCAAGTAATAGACCGTAAGTAACCATAAATATATATAAACAAACGTAAGTAAAACCCCGTCAGGATCGTCCTGATGGGGTTTTACATTTATTGGTATTTTGTGATAATATCTGGGTGGTTTGTACCTTTTTGTACCTTTTATGGTATTTTTAAGCCGAGGTACAAAAAGGTACAAAAATTCACGATTTAGGGGGGAAATGATGAAACAAACTGAAACATTCTGAAACGTTGAGAAACATGCTGAAACACTTTAAAAAATTCTCGAAATGAGCTCAACAATCGAAACTGTACGGATCTGTCAGGAATGCAGTAAACGGTTCACCGCGAGGACTACGCAGACCAGATTTTGCTGCCTAAAATGTAACAGGAGGAACTATAAAAAGAGGGTTCGTCAGGGCAAGGTGGAGCAGAGCGAAAAGGAGACAGTTGAGAAGAGACAAATCACAAAAAGTGATGTATCGTCAAAGAGCTATTTATCTGTAAGGGATGCATGCTCGTTGCTAACGATTAGCAGGACGACATTATGGAGACTCATCGGTGATCGGAAGATCAAATCGGTCAAGCTAGGCCGCCGCATTGTGATATCAAGAAGTTCAATAGATAAACTATTCATATAATGGAAAGGACAAGAAGTGTAAAGCTTAGAGAAAAAATATTGTCAGACGGGAGAAAAAGTCTTTACCTGGATTATTACCCTGCTATTTACATTCCGGAAACGGGGAAGGAGACTCGCCGAGAGTTCTTGAAAATATACTTATACGATAAACCGACGAATCCTACTCAGAAAGAATACAATAGAATAAGCAAGGCTAAGGCAGAAAGCATTCGTTCGGAAAGAGAGCTTCAATTTATCAATCAGAATTTTGATTTCGCTGACAGGCTCAATGCCAAAAAGGATTTCCTGGCATATTTTAAAGCTATGGCTGCGAAACGAAATAAGTCGAAGGGCAACTATGATAATTGGTATGGGACATATAAATACCTGGATCTGTATACAATGGGTAAATGCACCTTTGGCCAAGTTGATGAGAAGTTTTGCGAAGGATTTAAGATGTTTTTAGATAAGGTAAAATCCATAAAGTCGGAGCAAGCCAGTCTTTCAACCAATACCAAGTATAGCTACTACAATAAGTTTCGGGCTTGTATTAAAGAAGCGTTTGAAGATAGGCTCTTCGCAGTCAATCCGCTGCTAAGAGTGAAAGGCGTGCCGCAGGGAGAAACGCACCGTGAATTTTTAACTCTTGAAGAGCTCAAAGCAGTTTATCTAACTGAATGCGAGCACCCAGTTTTAAAGCGTGCTGCAATTTTCTCAGCACTGACAGGACTTAGATGGTCTGATATGATAAAACTGACCTGGAAGGAAGTGCAGCATTCTGAAATCGATGGCTACTTTCTCAGATTTACCCAGCAAAAAACTAAAGGTGCGGAAACCCTGCATATTCCAGAGCAGGCATATGAACAAATGGGGGATAGGGAAGATGATAAAGAGCGTGTTTTTCGAGGACTCAAATATTCGGCGCATACGAATTTGATACTTTCTCGTTGGATAATGAATGCAGGGATTCACAAGAAAATTACATTTCACTGTTTTCGGCACACGTTCGCAACGCTGCAGCTGACACTTGGTACAGACATTTACACTGTCTCAAAAATGTTAGGACACAGGCATTTAAAGACGACTGAGATCTATACCAAGGTAATCGATAAAAAGAAAATTGAAGCTGCTAATCGAATAAAACTGTAACTGCATGGAAAATTATGATGGTAAGGTATTCCCAGCAATTCAAGGAATTAATATTAACAATTATAAGGCGCGTGAGTACCTATGCGTATATGATAGAAAAGCTGAACTAGCAACACGACTTAAGTATTTAGCAATTGGGCTTAGACTTTTCGACGCTTACGGTTTGTCCCCCGATCTTTTTGTGGCATTTCATTTCACAAGACATAAGCGGGTCAACCGCTTTGTGTACTGTATTAATGCATTGCTAATTATGTTAGGTTGCTTCTCTATTTACCAATCTAGGTTCTGGGACGGCCTGTTTGCTGGAAAATGGACAATTACTTACTTGACGCTCGGAGTTTCAATATGTTTTCTCTCAGTTATTTTTTGGAGCTTCATGAGAATTATCCGTAAGAATTTCATCCACACGACACGTGCGCTTACAACTAGCCAGTATATTGTCCAATTACAAAATGCCACGGTCGGGGACCCTTTGATTTTTGAAAAATTGGGAAGGGAAATTTTAAAGGGAGACTTTCATAAGTATGGCATTGAACAGACTACCGGAGGAGTAGCCTCTAAAATCGAAACCGGAGAGCTTGAGTCTAATCAGAATCTTAGTTTAATTGATTTACAGAGGGATCAGGAAGATACAGTCACAAGTTCCACTCCGGATGATGTGAAAATTGAAGCCAAGGAAGGAATGGAGAGTGATCAAGCGGATAATGCTGCTACTCGCAAACTATTCTCGGATGTTGATCATCAACTTAGTAATGATATTGTGGTTGCGGATAACCCGGGTTCCATCGATGCGAAGGGAACAGCAGTTTACTCCGACAGTGAGTTCCAACTTGAGTTATTTGAAATTAGTCAGCAGAAAAATCAGTTCAACGGAATGCCCATGCCGAAGGTGATTGACTACTTTGGCGTCATGTGTTGTTCTGCATGCAAAAATGACATTCCTCAAATGGCAAAACGAGATTTTACTAGATTTTTGAAAATGGCATTTTTGGGAGAAGTGAAAGGTGAAAAGATCAAGCTGGATAGATTTAAAGTTGGCGTAACTCAGGATGTCTTTCACCGGTTTATGCAGGAAACTTCTAATGAATTATATGAAAATAAAGATAGGGAAAGATACTTACGACTACTGACAGATCATTTTGATGGGTTTGACTTTGATACAATACTGAAGAATTTCAGGTCAAATAAGAAGAGTTGCTTACCAGAAGTGAGAAAACGGTACAAAAATGACATACAAAATTTACAACCAGTACAAAAGTGAAAAAACACCTAATAAAACCCCATATCCTTGTAGAAACAAAACATAACTGCAAATGGAAAATCCTTTTATTGTAATTGACCAACGACTAGAGCGAATTGAATCTCTGGTAATGGAGCTCAGATCAAACACTGTTAATGCTACACGTGCTATGCCCGACAAGTTTGTGAACATTACTGAGGCGGCACAAATATTGGAGCTTGCGGTACCTACCGTTTACAATCTAGTATCTGCCGGAAGGATACCCGTGATGAAAAAGTCGAAGAGATTGTATTTTTCCCGCAAGGAGCTTTTAGATTATATCAGAACCGGTAGAAGAAAGACAATAGAGGAAATCGAAGACGAAGCCCGTTCATATGTCGCAAACAGGCAACCGTCTAGTGCGAGAAAGTAAAAAGCGAACCTTGTAGGGTTCGCTTCCTCAATTACTTGAAATGGTATTGTGCTTGTGGTGAGACAAATATACCATTTCTGTTCATGATAATCAATATCTATGCAGAATGATGAAAAAACATCAGGGAGTAAAATCTATTAGCCTGACCTCGAAGAGTTCCACTGTCAAAGTAATTAGATTTTTGTCGTCCAAGTATGATTTCCTTTACAATGTCATCTTAAATGAAGTGCTTGTTAGAGAGAAAGGTAAGTCAGAATACCATCCGGTCAACCTCAATACGCTGTACATTGAAGCCAGAGAGGCTGGATTTAAAACAAGTGTTGGAGAGATCAACACGTTTTTGTGTTCCGATTATATCCCCAGGATCAATCCATTCGAATCCTATTTTGAGACAAACGCATGTCTGTGGAAGGAAGAAATACATGGCGATTATATTGAAAAGTTTGCTCAGTACATCAGTGTCGATGATCCGCAACGCTTTATCATTCAGTTTAAGAAATGGCTGGTTCGCTGCGTTGTATGTGCATTAGACGATGATTACTTCAATAAACAGGCACTGATATTTGTTCAGGACGACCAAAATAGTGGAAAAACGACGCTGACACGGTTTTTGATTCCTGAGGTGCTCAAAGACTATCAGGTTGAAAACATTTCTGTTGATAAGGACAGTCTGATTGCGTTGTGTCAAAATTTCGGTGTCATTCAAGATGAACTTTCTACTTTGTCCAAGACAGAAATTAATGCACAAAAGACCTTAATGAGCAAGTCGTATATTAAGGTACGTCACCCATACGATCGAAGGCCAAAGATGGAGCCGAGAAGAGCATCTATATGGGGCTCGACTAACAAAGCTGAGTTCTTAGTTGATGAAACTGGCAGCGTCAGATGGTTGTGTTTCGGAGTTCGAGAGATTAATTGGGCTTACAAATCAGACATTGATATCAACGTTGTCTGGTCGCAAGCTTATCAACTCTACAAATCTGGATTTAAGTACGAAATGACAGTGCACGAGATTTTAGATAATGAGCTGGCAAACAGTAAGTATAAGACCACTACTATCGAGTTCGAACTGATACAGAAATTCTATTCTCCGGCCACAAAGGACAGTTTTGATCAGTTTTACACCGCAACTGATCTGTGTGAGAACCTAGCAATCAGAACAGACGGAAAACTGAAAATTAGCCCAGTCGAGATCGGTAAAGCACTTAAATTTTTGGGGTTCGCTCAAACTCAGAAAAGAGGGCACGAGGAGCAAAGGTTTCCTGTGAAAGGATATTATATTTTGCATAATGATCTTACTACCTACTACAAATAGGTCTATTGCATTGATAATCTTAGAGTTGAGTGAAGTAAGACGGTTATTATTCTTTTACTACCACTTACTACAAAATGGGGTCAGAAAGAATTTGAAGTAGGACCAAGATTGAAGTGTAGTAAGTGAAGTGGTAAATGATTATTGCACAACTGGCTGAGAAAGAGCTTTCTAAAATGATGTGTAGTAATGTAGCGGGTGTAGTAGTACCTGTTTTCAAAGAATTATCATTCTCCAAGTTTAGTATTCAACAAATGCGGTTCTAGGCAACCGTAAACTTCGACACGTCATGGATAACGAAATCTTAATCCGTCTTTTTGAAAAGAAGGACCGTAAGCGCAGGAAGATTCTGTACAGTTTATACCAGGACTATTTTGAGCCAGGGTTATCATCCGTATTTATTGCCGAGACTATCAATGGAGATTTGGGAACGCCGGGCCTCGTAACAGTGAGCGATATCAAATACTGCCGGTTCTATTTTCATGGTAAGATGAAAAATGCTGTGAAAATACGCTCTCCAATGGTTATGCCTTCGAAACGCGAAGAAAAGGCGAAAGCATCTGACTCCCGGTCAGGCGTACAATGGTCAGACCCTGATGAGCTAAGCACCAGTCAAAATCAAATTATCAAATCTAAATTTTCAAAATAATGAGTCGTATTATTGAATTTACCCTACAATCCAAAGGAGGGGTAGGTAAGAGCTTCCATACTTACTTCCGAGCGCTTTCTGTGCCGGATGAGCATTCACTTTTTGTTGACGTGGATAGCTCCACGCAAACGTCTACACGTCAACTCAAATTTCTTGGTGCAGATAGATTGGAAACCATTTCTCTTCTTGATAATCGCGACGTATTGGTGCGGGATACGTTTTTGGGATACATGGAGAGTCTAGCAGAAAGTAGCTTTGAAAAAATCTATATGGATTTTGGCGCACCAGAATCAGAACAGATTCCGGCACTTATTCATAGAGACATCCCCTTCAAAGAATTTTGCGATGAACTATGTTTCGAAGTAATCTTCAATATTGTTGTTGGTGGGGGAGGTGCTTATAAAGCATCCGTGGATTACCTTCAGAAAATTATTTCCATTTTGAATGACGAGTTCAAAGTTATTGTTTGGGAAAACATCACGAGTTTCAATCAATTCCCAGCTCTATCAACAGAACTAGCAGACAACTGTAAAAGGATGGGGTTAACGTACAAACGGTTTGGTGACTTCGAACCATCAACTCTTCTTGGAGGGCAGGTATTGGATGGGATTAGGAAAGGGTATTCACTTAACAGTTACTCTGCCGGTGCAAAGATTCGTATAAAAAAAGAACTAAAAGAAAACTTCAATAATGGGTAAGATATCAAAAGAGATGCTGACAAAAATTAAAGGCCACTTTTCAGCAAAATACGGAATAGAGATGGACGATTGGTCTGCTATGGTAATGACTGAAATCAGTCAACGATTTCAATTTCTTACCCATTCTGTTGATAAGTCTGTGACTCAAATAGACGAAGCAGCCAAAAACATCAAAGGTGAGGTAACCCAAATTACTTTTAAGAATAAGCAAGAAGCGTTTGGTTTAGGAGTCGGTTTTTCCGCTCCAATTGCAGGCGCATGTAGCTTTATTGCTGCGTTAATATTTTGGTACCAGACCAGTACCGAGGAGTATAGGCAGTTGAAACGGATAGCACAAGCATATGGGAATGTACATTCCTATAAGATTCTGATGCAGGAAGGAGAGATAGTCAAACGCGAAGGACAATATTGTTTGACTCTGACATTGGCCGATAAGGGCGCTGGTGACATACTAATCGGCAAAGAGTACGTATTTGACGGACGAACGAAGCGGATCTTGATTCCTTTGGGTAGGAATTAGATCTGCTTCAAACCAATTCGATACTTATCAGTTATTTACTAACATTTTCGACCGGAATCGACCGATTTCGTTCCAATTCTAATTTTTAGGGTTTTTCTTAAATAGCAAGCTATGTTTTCCCATGGTCATAATATCGCTAGGCATATTCTGTCCACGGGAAAACCGCTTGCCCTTTGGGAATCAATTCGCCCTACGGCTCATTGTGAAAAATTATGGAAGAAAAGAAATTTCGAAAAAAGGGCGGAAGGCCTCGATTGCCAGCGCAAGAGCGTAGGCAAAACGTGACTCTAATGTTAACACCATTGGAGGTTGAGCAGCTGCGGAAAGAGCACGCTGGTTATGTCGTTGACTTTGGTGTTTTCCTCAGAGAAAAGCTGCTGGATAGAGAAGCGGTAACTCTATCTAAACCGATTGATCCGGAAGTGAGAGCCGAGATGACAAACTTGCTCAAAATGACGGGAAGTATGTTGTTAATAGCGAAACGCACCGAATATGATGTACTGGTTAGCAAAGAGTTTTCGGAAATGGCAGTGGAGTTGAGAATGGCTATCCAAAAAGCCAACTATAACATTAATGAACTTGTGCTCAGCAAAAGTTTAATACCAAATCTAATCCGACACGTTAAGGATCTGAAAAAGTCCGTCATGGACCTGCAAAAGGAATCGACGAACATCGAGGTCATTTTGTACTTACTTAGCTGTGTTTCTCAGATTGAGGAGAGGATGAAGGTGTTTGCCGGACAGTACGGCATCTCAGAGGATTAAGCTTAAAGTTTACACAAATGGGAAAAGAATTTTCTTTCCCATTTGTTATTTTATCAATCCTCTAAAAACTTCTCTACTGGAACATCCAAAATTTTAGCTAGTAAAAAGAGGTAAGAAACCGTAAAATTCACCAGCCCTCTTTCCATGCGTGAAATTTGCGACCAGTCTTTATCTCCACATTCTTGCGCTAGCTCAGCTTGAGTGAGTCCTTTCACTGTACGATAGAACCGGATTTTATCTCCGATTTTATGCAAGCGCTCGTCGTCACGGTAATGTTTATTTAGCTTTTGGGATTCCACAAGCCAAAGTGAGGAAAAAAGTGTTTGTTTTCATTGGGATTATAATCCCAATACTTATCTTTAAGACATTGAATTCTATTACTGAGATCATAACTATTTCACCTTGATGTTACTAAATCATGAAAACGCTCTTTAGCTATTATGTCATCTGCCTTCTGCTGTTTTCAATGTCCTGTAGGAAAAATGCTGATGCTTTTCTTGAACCTATGTCAGTTCCAATATATCGTTTGGAGTTCGCGCAAAATGGGAATTATAAGACTGTGCAAAGAAGTCTTACCTTCGGAGAAGGAACTTTGTTAAAAGGTTATAATGGTAAAATCCTATTCTCAAACGAGGATCTTCTGAATACCAGCTACATTTTTGAAACGGAAGGATCACTCAATAGATTAGATCTTGTATTGCGCATTAAGGAAAACGGCTCTTCGGAAACGACTCAATTTGGTTTGAAAATCTTTAAAAATGGCAAACAGGTCATCGATGTTAGCCACACTGCAAGTGGGAATGCTACGAAGGACCATAGGATTAGTATATAACCTCGCTAGTTTATAGAATCAAGGCAAAATTAAAGACCTGATAGTTCGTGATTTAGCAAAAATGTTTGCGGGTACTTTGATTAAGTGTATCCTCGCCAGTGAATTTTAGAATTGTGTTACGTTTTTTAATAAATATATTTTGCACACAAGGGTTCATTAAAACCGTCGTTAAAGCGTAATTTCTAAATACTTCGCAAGATTAAGAAAATGTCGCTTTATTAGCATTAAAGAACTATTCCGGTTCTTTAAACCTGATGGGATATTACCTTAAACTGTAATATCCTCGAGATTAGATGGAAGTTACAATGTGTCAATTCTAGATCGGGAATTAGCCGGCTCATTCCCGACCTTACTCAACCACAGAAATCCTAAAATTCCTGAAATCACAGAAGCGGTTAATATCGAGAATTTAGCCTCGGAAAGAATCAATTCTTCACCATAGAAAGATAGCAGGGCAATGAATATTGACATTGTAAAGCCTATTCCTCCTAGCATCCCTACACCAATGATGTGCATCCATGAAGCGTGTTTGGGCATTTTGCCAATTCCAAGCTTTACGCCAATCCAGGAGAATAGTGTAATACCCAGTGGTTTGCCTATAACCAGCCCTGCAATGATCCCTAGGCCTAAAACAGTGGTCAGCCCTTGCAGCATTCCAGCTTCAAAGGCGATATTGGTATTGGTCAATGCGAAAATTGGCATAATGATAAAGTTGACCGGATTGACCAAAAAGTGTTCGAGCTTTTCCAGCGGGGATTCAGTAGCGTCCGGCGTAGTAGGGATTGCAAATGCAGTCAAAACACCTGCAATAGTTGCATGCACGCCCGAGTGATGAATAAAATACCAGATGAACAGGCCTGGGATAAGATAGGCAGCCAGGTTCTTAACCTTTAATTTATTTAAGATTAGCAGGAAGACAAATATTCCAAACGCATACAAAAGATATGTGTAATGGATATCAGATGAATAAAAGATGGCAATAACCAGAATTGCCATCAAGTCATCGACGATGGCCAAGGCCGAAAGGAACACCTTTAACGAAGATGGAGCACGTTTCCCCAGCATGGATATTATTGAGATTGGCAAAGGCTATGTCCGTTGCCATCGGTATTCCCCAACCCCCAGCTGTCTGGGTGCCTGCATTTAGTGAGAAATAAATGGTTGCAGGAGCTAACACGCCTCCTATGGCTGCAAGTATTGGCAGAGAAGCCTTTTTGAACGATGAAAGCTCGCCTTCAATCATTTCCCGTTTGATTTCAAGACCAACCAAGAGAAAAAATATTGCCATCAAGCCATCATTGATCCAAAGCAGGACAGAATAGCGCAAGTGAATCCCTGCAATGTCAGCACCAATTTCATTGGCAAGCAGTGCCTCAAAGCCCGGTCCTGCACTTGAATTTGCCATAATCAGGGAAACGATCACGCAGATGATCAGGATAATCCCGCCAGTTGAAGTGGACTTGAAAAATTTTTTAAAGGAATGAAGGTTGATCATCTTTGCCATGTGGGCAAAACTAGTGAGTAGGGGCTAGACTTGCCAGATAAAGTTGGCTTACATAGAAAGGGCTGCATCAAGAAAATGAAGATAACCCTGGTGCAGACTAAGGTTACTTTATGGAGCCAATAACAAACTGGTATGACCTTTTTAAGATGAAAATTGCTTGGTTATTTTTCCAAACTGATAGAACACGGTTCTTTAAATTATTCAAATCGGATTTTATATTAAACGATCTTTTATAGAGCATTTTTGAAATGTACTATTGCGATGTTTGTGGATAGTTAAACCAAACCTTAAAGCGATTTTCATAAGAATATTTAGGTTATCTAAATCTTAGTCAATAGTTTTGCAAACATATGATATCAACGCATCATACATACAACGTAAAATCTTCATCACCTGCTGGTGGTCCCCCCTGAAGGTTTTCTAGCCCACATTCGGGTTTCTTTCTCCTGCTGGAAAATTTATTCCGGAAATAATCCTATTTTATTTTAGGTATTTCACTGCCTTGTCCTGGATTTTCATGGCTTAAAACTGCTGTTGTATCGGCGAGCAAAGGTATGTGGACTATCGTTACTTCATAACCTCATGCTTCTATGAAGGGGTACCTCAATATTTTCGATTTTTCTCAAAAAGTTAATTATAAAACAGAAATTCTTTCCGGTTTGACCGTTGCGCTCGCTTTGGTCCCGGAAGCTGTGGCCTTTGCATTGATCGCAGGCCTTTCACCTTTAACAGGTTTGTACGCGGCCTTTACGATTGGATTAATAACATCCGTTTTTGGCGGCCGGCCAGGTATGATCTCAGGCGCAACTGGTGCAAGTGCAGTCGTTATTGTTGCCCTTGCCAAAAGCCACGGCGTAGAATACATCTTTGCTACGGTCGTTCTGGCCGGAATCATCCAGGTACTTGCCGGACTTTTAAAACTTGGCAAGTTTATACGCCTAGTTCCACACCCGGTTATGTTTGGATTTGTCAATGGTCTGGCCATTGTCATCTTCATGTCCCAGATCGGCCAGTTTCAAACAGTAGATCAGGCCGGTAATGTATCCTGGCTAGCAGGCAGCCCGCTCTATACAATGCTCGGACTTGTGCTGTTAACGATGCTGATCATATGGGGTTTACCTAAGCTTACCAAGGCAATCCCGTCTTCACTGGCAGCGATCCTGACAATCTCGGCCATTGTAATTGGCTTTAATATCGATACCCGCTCAGTTGGCGATATCGCTTCTATCCAGGGCGGTTTTCCTCCATTTCATATCCCATTTGTCCCTTTCACACTAGACACACTGTTGATTATCCTTCCTTATGCAGCAATTGTTGCAGGCGTTGGCCTGATTGAAAGTTTGTTGACGCTGAACCTGATTGACGAAATCACCGAATCAAGAGGGCGTGGCAACAAGGAAGCCGTTGCGCAGGGTATGGCCAATATTGTGACCGGCTTCTTTTCTGGAATGGGTGGTTGCGCAATGATCGGACAAAGCCTGATCAATATTTCATCTGGCGCGCGCGCCCGGCTTTCAGGCATCGTTGCTTCACTAATGCTGCTGGCATTCATCATGTTTGGTTCTGGTTTGATCGAGCAAATCCCGATGGCCGCCTTGACCGGCGTGATGGTAATGGTAGCCATTGGTACATTCGAGTGGGCTAGTTTTAAAATGATTGGCCGGATGCCCAAACACGACATTTTTGTGGGTATGCTGGTTGCTGCCGTAACGGTCCTGCTGCATAATCTGGCATTGGCCGTTTTGGTTGGTGTTATCATCTCCGCGCTTGTTTTCGCCTGGGAGAATGCAAAGCGCATTCGGGCACAAAAAACGGTTGACGAAAAGGGCGTAAAGCACTACCATATCTATGGGCCACTCTTCTTTGGCTCAGTAAGTGCTTTCAATGACAAGTTTGAGGTCTTGGCAGATCCTGCCGAGGTCGTTATTGATTTCTCGGAAAGCAGGATTGCTGATATGTCCGGCATCGAGGCAGTCAACAAGATCACAGAGCGGTATCATAAGGCAGGGAAGAAAGTGCATTTAAAGCACCTGAGCCCTGATTGTCGCCAGCTGCTGCGTAACGCAAACGACATCATCGATGTCAATATCATTGAGGACCCTACGTACAGGGTGGTTGTCTAAAATGCCACTGGCCGAAATGGCTACAGTGGTATCAGTACTCTTATAGACATCCGGAACACTGGTCTTTATTGACAATGGCTTATTGCCTTTGGCATCACCCGTCATGGCTTTGACCTCATGATGCCAACAGAGGTTCTGCTCTTTTCCCAAGATTTCAACAAAACGATCCTGTTTGTATGAAACTACAATCGATTATCCCGATGGGGATTTGCGTAATGCTGATCCTGGTCTTTTTTTCTTTGATTATAACTAATTCAGTTAATATTCCCAATGGGGATGACCTTTATTGCTTGCTGCTTTTTACCCAACAATTCCAGGACGCATCATCTCTTTCGGAGCGTTTAAACCTGTTGGCAGGGCAATGGGTTGAGCACCGGATTGTGTATTCAAGGTTAACAGCGCTTTTCTCTTATTGGCTTACCAGCCAGGTTAATTTCGTTACAATCATTTTGATAGGCAATGCTACCCTTTTGGGCTTTACAGTCCTTTTCTGGAAATTGATTAGAAAAGCAAATGTCTCTCTATATTATCTGATCCCTGTTGTTTTGACGCTGTTTAGCCCGGTAACCTACGAAGCTAACTTATGGGCTGGTGCGAGCACTGTGTACATGCCGGTGGCGTTTCTGGGCCTGTTGACAATTTATCTGCTTGTATACCACGGCCGCACAGGCGCAATCCTGGCACTGCTAACAGCACTGTTGGCTACATTTTCCTTCGGTAACGGCATGTTTACATTCGTTGCTGCCGTTGCCGTTCTGCTTTACCAGAAAAGGATTAAAAGTGCAGTGATTTTTGGACTTGCTGCTGCCGGTGCTGTATTTCTGTACTTTCGAGATTTTGAAGCCCATAGCAGTACCAAAGCTTTCAGTGTGGCTGAACACTTTCAGAAACCGTTATATCTACTTTACAATCTTTTTGGTTTTGTGGGAGGTATCCTGGATTACACTGAGAATACCAATGCGCCTATCGAGGCCTCAAACATACCGGCGGTGGTACTTGGCCTGTTTCTGTTTCTAGCGATCTGCATGGGTGCTATTCTGTTTTTGCGAGAAAAAACATGGCAGGGTGGTAGCCCAAGTATTAAGACCTTGAAAATAGCCTGGCTGGGTATGGCTTCATTTGTTGTTATGACAGCTGTTGTTATGGCCTACTCCAGAACTTCTGGCGCGGCTATGAACACGCTGTCCAGCCGCTACAAGATCTATTCAATGCTATGCTGGATACTGGTTTACTGCTTTTGTTTGATCCATTTCAACAGAAAAAAAGTGGTCGGAATGGCGTTTGGCGGAATTAGTGCGCTGCTACTGCTTTTCAATTATTACACCAATTACGACAAGCTCACAAACTACAAAGCTTATCTTCTCTCAGGCATTTTCAATTATAACACCAATGGGCAATGGATTATCTATCGGCATACCGCCTATTATGAGGGTGCAAGTAAAATGCTAAGTGATTCGATTGCAAATAACCTTGAACCTGTTTATGTATTTAACCCGGTCTTTGCCGAGCTTTCTCACAGCGCGCTGAACCGGGCAGCTGTTTTGAAAAATGTCAGGATATCCCAGGATGATGGTTGCAGCGGCAAGCCAGGGAAATGCCTTACCATACATACAGACGATTACCCATCTGTTTCCAATTACTTTAAAGGGATTTACCTGGTCGTATACAACGATACAAACATCTATCTGTTTGTGGCCAACCCCGTTAAAAACGGACGGCTGAATATGCTTACCCAAGGTGAATACTACAAGGAAGGGTTCTATCTGGATAAAAACTTCGGAAAGACATTAAAACCTGGGAGTCAATACAAGCTCGCTGTTTTCTGCCCCACAGAGAACGACAAAATCAGGCGTCTTGACTATAAAGTTGACGGATAGCTTTTAAAATCCAGGCTTCACTAATCGCCAAACTTCAGGTCTTTTTTATTAAAAAAATAGCGACTCTTCAAGCGCAAAAACCTGCGCCTTCTCTTCCTATTTAAATCCGCACATCATGCCGGATATCATGTTAAATAAACAGGTATGCAAAATAGGCCAATCAATAATACACAAGTAGTAATTGTAATTCCGGTCTACAAAAACCAACTTTGTTACAATGAGCACTTTTCACTGATCCAGTGCAGACAGATTCTGGCCAACTATCAGTTGATTGCCATTGCGCCCGATGATCTGGATATGTCAGATTTCCCATCTGTTGAAGTGTTTGATCAGGTGAAACGGTTTGATCCGGCCTATTTCAAAGATATTCAGGGGTACAACAAATTGATGCTATCCACTAGCTTCTATCAAAGCCTTGTGGAATACGAGTTCATACTGATCCATCAGCTTGATGCCCTGGTTTTTAAAGATGAATTATTGTACTGGTGCAATAGCGGGTATGATTACATTGGCGCTCCCTGGCCAAGGCCGGCTTTGCCCACTGATCTTATCAAAGCAATCAAGATCCCGACATTCTTTCACATTCGGCAAAACAAAATGAAAGACGGTGTGCCCAGCGACAGGCAATTTGATAACATGGTGGGCAATGGAGGTTTGTCACTCGAAGGGATAGTAAATTCCTGGATATCGCCGGTGAGTTTACCCAAACAATAGCGGCATACAATCAAAGAACTGAACATCAGTTTAATGAGGACGTCTTTTAGAGTATCGAAGTCAACCGGAGAACTAATAGGCTCAAAATCCCATCCTACAAAAAGGCATTCAAGTTTTCAGTTGAGAATTTTCCCGAACGCGGCATTAAAAATAACAATGGCCAGCTTCCTTTTGGCTGTCATGATTGGGATAACCATATTGATTTTTGGCTTCCATTTCTGAAAAGGAAAGGTTACTCGGCGCTTTGATTTGCATAGTACCGTACGGGCAATTAAATTAGTTAGCTTCTTGGCAAGAACCGGAAACAATGAAAGTCAACCTTTGATTTTTGAAAAAACATACAGTGTCTCTGTTGCAATTTGTTTGCAACGCTCGTCATATTTTGCTGTTTCCTGCGGTGTACCATCAAACGCTTTCGGGTCATCATAAGGAACAGCAACCCGCGCGGCAGCACCTTTAACAACTGGGCAAGCTTCATCAGCCTGGGAACAGGTCATAATTGCGCAGAAATTGCTTTGGGGATTGCTGGCGTCATCATATTTCTTTGAGAATGCCTTCAAAGGTTCGCTATCCGCTCCATAGCTTACTTGATAGACTGGGTTTTTCCCTTCTGATGTTTTTGTGATATCAAAGCCGGCCCTCTTGCAAGCAGCGACAGCTCTTTCATTGAACGCGCTGGACTCTGTGCCGCCAGAGTATGTTTTTACATTAGGGATGTCGTAGTAAGCAGCAGCAGTTGCTCCCCAGATTTGCCCGAAGTGACTGCGCCTGGAATTGTGGGTACAGATGTAGGTGAGCTGTACAGGCTGCCCATCTTTAACTTGCTTTTGAATAAATGCAGCAATCTTGTCAAGCTCTTCCACCCGGTCCTGGGGTATTTTTGAGAAGTCTTCTTTGATAGTGCCAATGTAAGCGGATAGCTCTGGATTAAGAGCTTTCTTATCATTGTGATTGTTAGTAGGCACAAATGCAGCAGTAGTTATAAAGGTCATAATTATCAAGTTGATCAGATTCATGTTTTATTAAAGTCAGTTAGAGTTGAAAGATTGATCGTAAAGATACGATTCATTTTATCAGACAAAAAAATTTCTATCGTAATATTGCAATTAATAAATTGCCCGTTATATTTGCATCATGGGAGTTACTAAAACCGAAATATTTACTGAGCAGCAAAACCGTATTGCGGATCTGGCCAAAGCATTCTCACACCCGGCCAGGGTTGCGATTTTGCAACTGCTAATCGCTAGAAAATCTTGTGTATGTGGAGACCTGGTCGATGAGCTCGAACTTGCCCAAGCCACAGTTTCTCAACACTTGAAAGAGCTGAAAAGGATCGGCATCATTCACGGTGAAATCAATCCGCCGCGGGTTTGCTATTGCATTAATCCAATCGTCTGGTCAGAAGCACAAGAAACATTTGGGGCATTACTGGATACCTTTGCACTTACCACATCCTGCTGTAACTAAGCAGGGTATTTTTTTGAGAAAATTAATCGTAATAATACATTTAACCAATAGAAACCATGAGCCAATCGAATCCAATGACATGGGGTGATTTCAAAAACACTCTCGAACAAAATCCAGATTTATACCTCCAATTTCAATACGAAGAAGGCAAGTTTGTCGATAGCTCTTACCACATCACCGAAATCAAGCAAGCGCCGATTGTATCTGTGGACTGCGGCGGGCAAATGAACAGCTGGACAGAAGTAATTGTGCAGCTCTGGGAGCCTTCGGTGAAAGAAGTAGACCGTTCCATGAAGGTAGATAAGGCACTAAAGATCGTGAACCTGGTGGAAAAAACGCTGCCTTTGAATCCCAATGCAACTGTTAAGATTGAATTTGGTAATTCAAAGTTCGATACGCGCCAAATGTATCCTGGTGAGTTTATTGCTGATGGGGAAGCATTCACGGTTAACCTAGTTCCGGACTTTACCCAATGTAAGGCGCTCACCCGTAACCAAAGCTGCGGTACGTCGCCCGCCGAAGCCTCATGCTGCGCGCCTGCACCTGTTAAACAAGAGCTGGAATTGGTTACCTCGGATGGAGGCAGCTGCCAGCCTGGTTCTGGATGCTGCTAATCAAACAATAAACATGATGACACTACAAATTGAAAATGCTAGGCCGGAAGAAAAAGACTTGGTGGTCAGCTTGCTTAACAAAGCTGACCTTCTTACCGAAGATTTGCCAGAGGGCCTGCCTACTTTTCTTTTAGCCAAAGAGGGCGATGAACTTGTTGGTGTGGCCGGTCTGGAACAGTTCGGGTCAGTTGGCTTGCTGCGATCAGTCGCTGTCAGTCCTGCTCATCAAGGCCAAGGCATCGCCGGCCGGATGGTCGAGCAGCTTCTGGCCAGTGCTGACGAGCAGAATTTGCAAGCAGTTTATCTGATCACAACCACAGCAGACCATTACTTCAACCGGTACGGCTTCACGGCTGTGGATCGTCAACAGGTTCCGGAAGCAATTCAGCGAACCAGGCAGTTTAGCGGCCTTTGCCCTTCATCAGCTGTTGTCATGAAAAGGAATATAAAGTATCAAACCGCATGAATAACCCACGTCTTTCCTTTCTAGACCGCTATCTAACCCTGTGGATCTTTCTGGCCATGCTGATCGGTGTGTCAATCGGCTATTTTTTGCCCGGAACGCCTGACTTTATCAATCAGTTTAATTCTGGGTCAACGAATGTTCCACTTGCTATTGGCCTGGTGCTGATGATGTACCCACCTTTGGCCAAAGTGCGTTATGCAGAACTGCCAAAGGTATTTAACAATACAAAGATCCTTGGGCTATCGCTGCTTCAAAATTGGATTATCGGCCCGCTGCTCATGTTTGGCCTGGCCGTGATCTTTTTACCGGATAAGCCGGAGTACATGACCGGCCTGATCATGATTGGCATTGCCCGCTGCATTGCCATGGTCATCGTCTGGAATGACCTGGCTAATGGTGACCGCTTGTACGCCGCCGGACTTGTAGCATTTAATAGCATTTTTCAAGTCTTATTTTATTCGGTGTATGCCTATGTGTTCGTAACGGTCTTACCGCCGCTTTTCGGCTTGAAAGGTTTTGAGGTTGATATTACGATCGGCCAGGTTGCCCAAAGCGTTTTTATCTATTTGGGCATCCCATTTTTGGCCGGAATCATTTCACGAGTTCTACTGACCAGATTGTTTAGTAAAGAATGGTATGAGAACAAATTCCTTCCAGCCATCAGCCCAATCACTTTGATTGCCTTGCTCTTCACAATTGTGGTTATGTTCAGTTTGAAAGGTCAGCTGATTGTCAGTATCCCCTTTGACGTACTGCGCATTGCGCTTCCGCTGACGATCTATTTTGCAATCATGTTTTTCTCTGCTTTTTATCTGTCTAAGCGAGCAGGCGCGGATTACGCTAAATCGACTTCTTTGGCCTTCACTGCGGCAGGTAACAATTTTGAGCTGGGAATTGCGGTCGCTATCGCCGTATTCGGGATTGATTCCGGGGCTGCGTTCGCTGCGGTAATCGGCCCGCTGATCGAAGTGCCGGTATTGATCCTGATGGTCAATTTTGCGCTGAAACAACAAAAGAAGTTTTCTGTCTGAGCCTGTATGAAAGATGAACTATATGATTTGGTCGTGATCGGGGGTGGCCAGAGCGCTTTGGCATGCGGATATTTTCTTCGCCGTGCCGGTCTGAAATACATTATTCTGGATGACCAGCAGCACAGTGGTGGCGCATGGCAGCATACCTGGGATTCTCTTACTTTATTTTCACCGGCCGAGTACAGTTCATTACCAGGGTGGATGATGCCTAAATCAGAAAATGAATTCCCGCCCAAACAACAGGTGCTAGATTATCTAGTTGATTATCAGATCCGATATGATTTTCCTGTTAAGCATGGCGTCAAAATAACGGATGTAAAAAAAGATGGGGATGTCTTCACATTAACGAGCAATCAGGGCGACTATCAGAGCAGGTCTGTGATTTCAGCGACTGGCACTTTTCAAAATCCGTTTATACCATCTGTTCCAGGCAAGGACCTTTTTCGAGGACAGCAGCTGCATTCTGCTCAATATAAAAATGCGGATGCCTTTAAAAACAAAACAGTGCTGATCATTGGCGGGGGAAACTCTGGCGCGCAGATCCTGGCAGAAGTTTCAAAGGTTGCAAAGACGGTTTGGGCTACACAAAATACGCCTGAATTCTTGTCCGATGATGTAGATGGCCGGGTACTTTTTGATGTGGCGTCTGCCAAATACCATGCAATGAAGGAAGGAAAGGAGTTCGTCGCTTCGCAGTATAACATTGGTAATATTGTGATGGTGCCGCCAGTTAAAGAAGCCCGCTCTCGCGGCGTACTTAAAACCCGTGAAACCTTCAAAGCAATTTACGATCAAGGCGTGGTTTGGCAGGATGATACCCGGCAACCATTTGATGCAATCATATGGTGTACCGGGTTTGGATTTGCAACCGGTCACCTAAAAGGTCTTGGTATTTTGAACGAAAAAGGAAAAGTGGATTGCCTGGGTACCAAATCCGCAGACGTTGCTGGTCTTTGGCTGGTGGGCTATGGAAGCTTTACCGGCTTTGCATCAGCGACCCTGATCGGGGTGGGACGCTCTGCACGTCAGACAGTTACTGAAATTATTGATTACTTAAAAATACAGAAACGATGAGAATTGCCCTTTTTTCTGATATTCACGCCAACCTTCCTGCGTTGGAAGCATTTTTCAAAGATGTTGAAACCAGAGATACTGACGCTATTTATTGTCTGGGTGATCTGGTCGGTTATAACATTTGGCCCAATGAAGTTATAGACCAGATTAGAAAACGGGGAATCCCTACCATTGCAGGCAATTACGACTTTGGGATCGGAAGAAGCAGCGACGACTGCGGCTGCGCATATAAGACAGACGAAGAAAAGGAAAATGGCAAAGTATCGATTGACTTTACAAATGAGATTGTCAAAGATGAGCAGCGGTCTTACCTAAGAACGCTGCCTGCACACATTCGTCTGGATTTCCAGCTGAATGACAAACCACTTTCGGTGCTTCTGGTGCATGGCAGCCCGCGCCGGATCAATGAATATCTGTTTGAAGACCGGGATGAAAAAAGCATGCTGCGGATTATGGAGCAGGCCGGGGCAGATGTAATGCTTTTCGGCCATACTCACAAACCTTATCACAGGATACTCGATTCAGCACAAGCCGACGGCACCGATCATTTCCGACACGCGATCAATATTGGATCGGTGGGTAAACCGAAGGATGGAGACCCAAGAGGTGGTTATGTGATCCTTGATATTAATGCGGATGCTTCAACATCAAGCAAGGAAAGCATTACGGTAGAGTTTATACGCTTTGACTATGATGTCGAAAAAGCAGCCAAAGCCGTAGAAGAGAGTATCCTTCCAGGTGCATATGCTGAATCACTACGTTTAGCAAAATGAAAATAGCACTACTATCTGATATCCATGCTAACCTTCCTGCTTTCGAGGCAGTGTTGGAAGATCTCGAAATACAAAAGCCTGATGCGGTTTACTGCCTGGGCGATCTGGTTGCTTACAATGTGTGGCCCAATCAAGTAATCGGTCTGATCCGAAAACATGGTATTGCGACCATTGCAGGAAACCACGACCTGAAAGTTTCAAAAATACTCCCTTCCGAAGGCGATTGCAGCAAAGCGGAAAACAGCGAATATGCCTATAAGCTGGTCGGAAACAAGGAAAGGGACTACCTGCTAACACTGCCCAGGCACCTCAGGTTAGAGTTTCAACTCAATGATCAGCAGCTTCACATGCTACTTGTGCATGGTAGCCCGCGAAGCATTAACGAATATCTATTGCAGGAGCTGCCAGAGCAGTACATGCTGGAACTATGCAAGGAATTTAAAGCCGATATCCTTTGCTTTGGGCACTCGCACAAGCCTTATCACCGTATTATTCACTCGGATGAAAATGGCAGTGACCGTGTTCATCACCTGGTTAATACAGGTTCCGTTGGTAAACCCAAGGATGGTGACGCGCGTGCTTGTTATGTACTTATCACGATTGATCAGACAGCCGGTATCAAAATCCAGGATGCTGTTCAGGTTGAATTTTTAAGGGTTGAATACGATGTCGAAAAAGCCGCGAAGGCCGTAGAGCTTAGCTTGCTTCCTGATGCATTTGCAGATAATCTAAGGAAAGCGTATTAACCTTTATCGAAATGAAAGGTTTGATGTTTTTGTTTTCGGTCATCTTTACCACTGTGGCGACTTGCTCTCCTTTTTCGGTTTGGGACAAGCCGCATGAAATAGGCAATCAATTATCTTCCCTTATTGATTATCCTGCTGTTCTTGGGGCAAATGGTGGAATAGTTGTGATACAATTTTCTATCGACGAAGGTAGCGCCATAGGAAAAGTGAAGGTATTCACCAGAGATGATGAGCTCAATAACGATCTAATCCGCCAGCTGACCGGCAAAAGGGTATTTTTGCCTGATCATCATCCAGCCGCAAGCTATACAGTTAAATTAAGGTTTGTAAGGGCTAAATAAACCGATTGGGAAGGATGAGAAAGCATATTGCCGAAATGGAATTGCCCATGTATGCGTCTTTCAGTTTGACATTCGCTTTAATGGGTGATGCATTCCTATATTCGTTTCTGCCAATAAATGCTCCCAGCATCCACGTTCCAATCATTTGGATAGGCATTATCCTATCAATCAACCGCTTTACACGGATTCTGCTTAACCCACTTATTTTGCGCGTTTTCAGTCTTGTGGGTTTTCGTATACCGGTTATCGTTGCAGCAACGATTTCCGTATTAGCCACAGCTGGCTATGGTGCTCGTTTTGGCATTGTAACTTTGATACTGCTCAGGATCTTATGGGGCATATCCTATTCTATACTTCGAGTTGGGGCAATTACCTATGCAATGGATTATCCAAAGAAAGGCTTGGCCTTAGGGGTTAGCCAAAGTATTGTAGAATCTGGGCCGCTACTGGCACTATTAATCGGCCCAATGCTTTTCGATGTAATGAGTCCTAGTTCAATTTTTTTGGTGATTGCACTGCTTTCGACACCGGGAATATACTTTGCCCTCAAACTTAAAGAAAGGGACCGGTCGCCAGCTCGTCAATTTAGCTTCAAAATAGCATTTCCATCAGTCTTTAACCGGTTAGCGTTTTTAGGGGCTTTTGCAGTGGAAGGTATGCTCGTGGTTTTAATCGGGGCCCTGCTGATGGATGAGCAGCCTAATTGGTCACCGGTTGAAATTACTGCCGCCGCTGCCGGGTTTCTTAGCTTCCGGAGGATATGTTCCCTTTTAATTTCGCCTTTTGCAGGTTGGTCAGCTGACCGGTACGGGCTTGCTAACATCTACTCAGGTTCTATTCTTCTAATCTGTCTGGGTTTGATATTGGCAGCAAATGGCTGGGTAATGTCAGGATTGATCCTTGTGTTTACCTTTTATAATGTTAATGCTTCTCTGGCAGCTGGCGCAGCGTCTGCGGGGGTGGCTGATGTAACACATGCAGTATCAAACAATGCAACTTTTCGGGATGCTGGTTCCGCGTTTGGTGCGTTAGCGGGCGGCTTTCTGCTGGCAAATAATCATTTGAGCCTAATCTTTACAGCTCTCACTTTTGTTCTGATATTTCTTACCTGGCTGTATTACCGAAAGGCAACGTCACTCCGTGTCTAAGGCTACGTTATAGATATTGTCGATATCGGATACCTGCCAAATTAATCGGTGGTTAAATCGAAAACTAACGTACGTCGTAATTCATGCGATTTTAGCAAAGAAGATGCCAAAATATTACAGATTAGTGCTTCATCGCCACGTTAAATTGTACTGTGCGAAACCTTACATGACCCGTCCTTGAAAATATTGACCGTGTAGCTTTCAAATAGCCTCAATCTCACACTTAGGGTCCAAGCCAGTCGCGTCTCCAGAATGTTAGTAACCACCAGCACAGAGCAGCGCTGCATTTCCAAAAACCTAAGATTGGAACCTTGCTGGTGAAAGTATCTGTCAAAAACCAAAATGTAATGCTACACTACTTGATTTTCATAGTCAAAACCGCACCTTCTTTAATCTCGTCAGTTCCCCGTGAGATCAGGGTATCGCCTTCCATAATGTCTCCAAATATTTCAGTACGGTCGTTAACACTAATCCCATTGCGAACATCAACCCACTGGGTCTTCCCATCTTTCACCCTGATTACAAAGCGTCTTTCCAGATTGGTGACCACTGCGGATGCCGGGACAAAAAACGTCGGTGCAGGCCTGGTAAACTTGATATTGGCATTGGCAAACATACCCGATTTGAGCTGATTTGACTTGTTGGGATACAAAAACTCCCAGGTCTCGGTGCGGTTGGCCAGATCCAACGCGCCTGATTTCCGCGACAATTTTGCCTCAAACAGCCTGCCTGGGTATGCATCAACTGAAAAGCTCACTAGCGCGTTTTCAGGATTTGCCGCAGTGTAAGCCTCTGGTATGGGCAGCCTTAACCGAAGTGTGCTGTTATTTTCGATGACCAGCATCGGTTTGGCGTTTCCGGACCCGACCAGCGTTCCCGGATCAACATTACGCTGGATAACAATGCCCGAATAGGGCGCGCGTATCGTCAGGTAATCGTTTAACTGCCCTGCGGCGTTCAACTTCGACTTTACGGATACATAAGCGGCACTGTCTGCGAGCATCTGTGTTTTAAACCGCTCGATTTCACCCTGAGAAACCGTTCCTTCCACACGGGCAGCCTGGACAATCCTTTTGTAGGCATCCTGGCTTCCCTGGAATTTTGATTTGGCCGATTGCAGGTCCGCATTGACCTGGGCATAGTTGGTAATCATTTCCGGCGCATCAATGGTCACCAGGACCTGGCCCTTCTGGACACGGTCGCCAATGTCCACCTTAATGCTTCTGACATACCCGGCAATCTTGGCCGTCACTTCTGCTCTTTCAAGCGGCAGCAACTCACCAGGAAAGGAAACCTGTTTGTCAAAACTTTCCTTTTTAAGGATAAAAACAGCCGTGGAATCTTGTTTTGGTTTTTCTTCCTGCTCTTTCTCAGCCTCTTTTTTGCAGGCCGGAAGCAGCAACACACCAAGAGTGAAAATCATTATTATCGGGATCGTTCTCATATGTATGCAGCGTTTGCTGTTGTGTTTTTTGTAATTATAGCCGTCAATTTGATGATTCAACATCATGCTCAGGATCCAGAGACGGGTTTTTGTAAGGGTCGTTTCCATTGATCAGGGCATACATCATTGGCAAGAAAAGCAGGGTGCTTATTGTCGAGAAAATTAACCCTCCGATCACCGCTATGCCAAGTGGCGCACTCTGCTCGCCTCCCTCTCCAAGCCCGAGTGACATCGGTATCATGCCCGCAATCATGGCCAGGCTTGTCATCAGGATGGGCCGGAGCCGGTTACCGGCAGCCAATACAGAAAAGTTTGAACCAAAATCAGCCTTCCTGTTAAACTCTGCATTGGTGATATACAAAATGGCATTGGCCACTGCTACACCCACGGCCATGATGGTGCCCATATAGGACTGTATATTCAATGTCTGCCCGGTTATCAGCAGCAAAAGGGCGCTGCCCGCTACAACGGCCGGCACGATGGACAGAATGGTGAGCGATATTTTGAAGGATTGAAAATTGACGGTCAGCATCAGGAAAATGACTACAATGGCTATTAATAGCCCGGATTGCAGCTCGCTCATCGTCTGACTTAAAAGGTCGGCCTGTCCTCTTAACATGATTTTAACGCCCGCCGGTAGCTCGCCAAGCGATGCAATTGCACTATTAACCTCTTTGATTGAAGTTCCCAGGTCCTGGTTGAAAATATTGGCTGTGATAGTAATGAACCGCTGCTGGTTGATGCGGTCATATTCTCCCGGGGAAGTGGTTTTCTGGATCGTAGCCACATCACGCAGATACACTGGTGCATCAATGCTCCCTGAAACCGGCACCATTTCCAGTTTATCCCGGCTGTTCATCGTATACTGCGGATATTCCACCTGAACCTGATATGCAGTCCCTGAGGTTTTGTCCAGCCAGTAATTGGGTTGTGTAAAACGGCTTGAAGATGTCGCGGCAACGGTTGACTTACTGATCTGGTCAACGGTCAATCCAAGCTGACCAGCTTTTACCCTGTCGATATTGATTCTCATGCCGGGATAATTCAGGGGCGTGGCGATCTGCACATCCCTGAAAAAATTGACGTTCTTCAATCTCGCTTCCAGATCAGTGGCAATCTTACCCGACTGTGCCAGATTTTTACCCTGTACAGCAATTTCAACCGGATTATTTGAGCCCAGGTTAATGACCTGCTCAGCCAGGTTGCCAGGTTCAAAGGAGATGGATGCGCCTTTTATATTTTCGGAAACTGACTTTCTAAGTTCTTCCTTGAAAGCTTCAATACCCATTCCCGATCCCTCTTTCAGATTGATCTTGATTACCGCCTCATGCGGACCACTCGTCCATAAATGGATCAGGTTTACAGGGTAACTTGAAGGCTGCGTGCCTACAAAGGCCGAGCTGATCTCCACCTGGTTGTCGGTAATTTTGTTGGCCAGAGAAAGCAGCTTCTGAGTGGCTTCCTCAGTTCTTTCCAGTCGGGTTCCGGTTGGCAGCCTTAGCCTAACCTGGGCCTGCCCCATATCTGATTTTGGGAAAACCTCTGTTCCGATTGTAAAAAAACAGAATGCTACCAGCAGGATGGAAACAATAACAAATGCAGGTGCAACGAAAGCCTTGTAAGCGATCCAGCCGCCAATCCTGGATGAGTATGATCTTTTGAACCTTTCAAAGCGGTTTGGCTGGTCATCTTTGGCGCTTTCGCGTTCTTTCATCATCCAGTTGGCAAAAACCGGGACCAATGTCTGCGATAAGAGAAAGGATGCGATCATGGCAAGCCCCACGGCCAGCGACAAAGGAAGAAACATGGAGCCTGGTACGCCCGTCATAAAAAACGCCGGGACAAAAACCGCCAGGATACACAGCAGGATCAATAGCTTGGGCAATGCAATTTCACGGCAGGCATCCAGGATAGCATGTCTTTTGGGTTTGCCCAGCTCCTGGTGATGGTGAATGTTTTCAATGGTTACTGTCGTTTCATCGACCAGGATACCGATGGCCAGTGCCAGTCCTCCAAGGGTCATGGTATTGATCGTTTGCCCAAACAGGTTCAGACAAATCAAGGCCGACAGCAGCGAAAGCGGGATGGTGATTACCACAATAAAAGCACCTCTGGCATCGCCCAGAAACAGCAGTACCATCAGCCCAGTGAGCAGTGCGCCTAAAATACCTTCCGTGATAAGTGTTCTGATCGAATTGATTACATAACCCGACTGGTCAAACTCATAACTGACCTGGATATCATCCGGAACTGCGGCGCGCATATCCGGCAGTGCGGCTTTCACCCTTTGCACCACATCCCAGGTGGACGCATCAGCCCGTTTGGTAACGGGGATATAGACCGAACGCTTGCCATTGATCAACGCGTATCCGGTCGTCACATCCGCGCCCAGCTCCACATTGGCAATATCGCGGATGTAAACCGAGGGGCCGTTGCCAATTTTTAGGGGCACGCTTTCCAGTTCCTTAATGTTTTCAACCACCGCATTTTGGGAGGTGATCAGCGTTTCGTCGCCTACCCGGATGTTTCCTGCCGGGGTAATACTATTGGCCTTTGCCAGGGCCTGGACGATCTCGTCGGGTGAAAAATTATAGTTTCTTAATTTATCAGGATTGATCTTGATAATAACTGTTTTCTGGTTGCCCCCAAACGGTGGTGGCGCAGAAACGCCCGGCAGCGTGGAAAACATGGGCCGTACTTTGAATAAGGCCAGATCCTGGATTTCGCCCAGCGAACGGGTTTCTGAGCGGAACACCAGTTGGCCAACCGGAACGCTTCCCGCATCGAAGCGGGTAATAAAGGGAGGGACTGTGCCCGGTGGCATGAAAGCCCTCGAACGGTTGACGTAACCAACCACTTCCCCCATCGCCTGACTCATGTCCGTGCCTTCGTTGAACTGGATTTTGATCAGCGAGGCTCCCTGGACTGATTTGGATTCCACAAACTTCACCCCGGTCACATACAGGAAATGGTATTCGTAATAGGAGGTCACAAACCCTTCTACCTGCTCTGGCGACAGTCCGCCATAAGGCTGGGCTACGTAAATAGTCGGAACACCCATTTTGGGGAAAATATCAATTTTCATCGACCGGACCGTCAGCCAGGAAAAAAACACGATGCCGATAAAAGCAACGATGATTGCGATCGGGTTTTGAAGGGCCAGTTTTATTAGTCGTATCATAATTTAACCTGATTGATAAATAGGTTTAGATCACCCTGAACGGCTGCTTTAAAAAGAAGTGCTTTCCAGACACCCATATAGGCCAGTTTGTAGTCCGTTTCCGCCTTTACCAGAGCATACTGGGCCTGAAAAAGATCGGATAAATTCGCCAGGCCCGACTGGTAGCGGGATTGGACAGCTTTATAGGAGAACTGTGCTGATTCTAGATAAAGCGGGCTTTCCTGGGTTACTGCCAATGCGCTCACCAGGGTCGTATCTGCTAATTCTTGCTGCTTTTTTAATTGCAGGGCAATGCCTTCCATTTTCTGCTGACTGGCACTGATCACAAAATCCTGCTGCTGCAACTGCGGCCTGGCGCGGGCAAAAGCAAGAAGCGGTACGCTGAGCTGAAATCCGACCCCGTAATTGAAGCGCTGAAAACCCAGGCCATCCGTTGATTTTAAAGTGCCGTCGTAAGAAATGCCCGAACCCCTTGCGTAGGTAGTACCCCAGACGCCCAAAGTAGGCATACTCATTTTGGAGAGTACATTCTTTTTGGCAAGGTTTATTTCATTACTGGCCTGGTAAAGCTCAGCCAGCGGGTGTTTAATCGAATCGGAGGTATAGGCCGTTTGAGGCAATTTGTCAAAAAACAGTGTATCTGAGAAGCTATTGTTTACATCGGCCACCAGCAATTCGGATAACCCGATCCGCGCCTGTGCTTGTTTATTTTTATGATTGAGAAGTTCCACCGTTGCCCTGGACACTTCTGCTTTCAGCAGCGGGGAATCGACGCCAGGCCTTATCCCGCTTTCTACCAGCGACTGTACATTTAAAAGATTCGATTCTAGTCTTTTCAGGTTGTTGTCATAGACTTTTGCCAGCTCATCCAGGGTCAGTAGTTCCAGATAGGCATTGACTACTTTAATTTTGTGCTGAAATATTTCATTGGCCGCATCTGCACTGGCATATTTAGCTCCTGATTTTGCAAAGTCAACCTGTGATTTCCGCTGGCCGAAAGTAATTGGCTGCCAGTTAAGCAACAGACTTGTAGCACTGCCAAATACGCCCCCGTATTGATTATCAGTGGACGGCGGGCCGCTGATTGGAAGAAGCTGGCCGGGATAGGACATTCCGGTGATGTTATTATAGGTTGAATAATTGAGCTGATAGGCTGCATCCATTGACGGGATAAATGTGGACTTACTTACGTCAACCGCCTTCTGGGCGGCCTGAGCGTCCAGTTTCTTTGATTTTAACAGGGGATAGCTGCTTTCAGCCATCTGTAATAGTTCTGTCAAAGTAGCAGGCTGCTGGGCGAGGGCATTTACCGTCAACAGCATCAACAAACCATGAAGCAAAAAAAGCTTTGTCTGGTTATGCCTCGTTTTCTTCCTTCTAATAACTGGTTTCATGGAAAGAATTTAGTTTTATATCAGCCCCGCACCGAGTGCCAGGGAAATCAAAATCAGCATGGATGCAACCAATGTCTGGATGAATTTCAGTGTGACTTTTTTAAGTAACCTGTTTCCCAGATATGCTCCTGCAATGGCCGACAGCGTTGCAGCTACCACCAATGTGATGTTCTCTTGTAAGCCCGCCTTGGTAAACCTGGTCGCATAAACAGAAAGCCTGGTGAAATCCACAAAAGTCGATACAACTACCGCGGTGGCCACAAATGCTTCTTTGGAGAGCCCGGCATTAATCAAAAATGCGCTTCTCAGCGCACCCTGATTTCCGGATAATCCGCCGAAAAATCCGCTCAATACGCCGCCAAGTGCCAGCTTATCTTTACCAAACTGCAACCGGCCGAAATAAGGCAGCAGATCTATGATGGCGAATGTGATCAGCAGAATAGAAATGATCAGTTTGACCGGATACACCTCAAAGTTCCTGCCTACGAGGTTGTAAGAAAAGAGTGGGTGTGTGTCGGTGATCCGCAGCAACAGATAAGCGCCCGCAAAAGCGGCAATTACAGCCGGGATGCCGAATTGGATCAATACCTGTCTGTCGGCTTTGCCGCCGACCAGGACGAGTTTGAAAACATTATTGAAAAAATGAACAATGCCTGTAAGTGCTATGGCCAGATCCACCGGAAAGAAAATCATGAATACCGGTGTGAGGATGGTTCCTAACCCGAAACCTGAAAAGAAGGTAAGGATAGAAACCAGAAAAGCTGCAACGGAAAGGATAAGTATTTCCATTAACGGGCCGTTAGGTTTTTATCGACCGACCATTTACCACCGCCCTCGATGATCAGGAATATGCTCCCAAGCAGCATGGCCCAGTCCGTCCGGCTGCCATGCATCATTTCCCAGAACCCGTCATTGGCCAATACTTCGGATTTGGTAGTTGCGATAGCTACCACCATGATAATCATCAGTGGGAAAGAGGCCAGTCTTGTCAGAAAGCCCATCAGCACCAGCGCCCCGCAAACAATCTCAAAGCCTCCAACAAAGGGCCCTAAAAATTCAGGATTTGGCAACCCAATTTTTGCAAACCTTCCGCTGCCGAGCGCGTCGGCAAACAGGAATTTTTGAATGCCCTCAGAAAGAAATACCACACCAACCATCAGGCGGATGATCAGTGTTGTCTTGGAAAAATCGGTTTGTATTATTTTCTGAAACATAGAAATTGCCAGTTTGACCAAAGAATAGTCTGATACACCATTAGATGGTAGCAAATTTCGCACAATCAGAAAATATAGCGGTGGTCTATTTGAAAATAGAATGGTATATACTAAACAAGTACGCGGAATGCATTGGGCGTTTGACCACAGTGGCGCTTGAAATATTTGATAAAATGGGAATCATCCTTGAAATCCAGCACATTGGAGATTTCAGATACAGCCATATCTGTATATAGCAGCAGGCGTTTGGCTTCATTAATAATAAACTCTGCCAAAACTTGCGCAGCAGGTTGCCCTGCGGATTTACGGCAGGCTGCATTCAGGTTCTGCGGGCTGGTATTTAAATGGAAAGCGTAAAAGGCTACGCTATTTTTAAGTAATTTATCCTGTGTAAGCAGCTGCTGAAATTCTTGAAAAAGATTATCTTTTTTACCCTTGGCAGACGGTAAAGGCTTTCCTGTCTGAAGGATTTTTGCAAGCAGCGCTTTAAGGAGCCCTTCTATTACCGGTGTGTTATTGCTTTGCTCCGGATCATACTCGTCTGTCAGCATTTTGAATAATTGCGTGATGCTGAGTGGGTCAGCTAGACAAATGCTTGGAAACGCACTTATGTTTGCAAGAAGATCTTTCAACTGCTTGTCTAAACTGTTATCGAGAAACTCTTTCTTAAGAATCAAAACATATCCTTCCGGTTCGCTTTCCAGTTCCCAGTGATGCACCTGTTCTTTGCGGACTGTATAGACGACAGGCGGTTGCACCTGATATTTTATAGAATCAATAGAATGAAAGCCCGTACCCTCTGATAAATAAATGATCTCAAAATAACTGTTGTGTTTATGAGGTAAGGTTTTACGGATGTCCTTTTTAAAAGGAGCGATTTTAATGCTCCTTTGATGAATTTTATCTTTAATTTTTAGCACGGTAGGCATCGTAAATTGGGACTTCATAGAGGCACGCGCAACATTGTAAAATTTAGTTTAAGATCCAGACACGCCTTCCATTGTACTAGTGAATTGTGTTCAGATCATTAGAAATTGAATATCAAAGGTACCGCTTTATAAAATCTCAAAAAATCGTGAGACATCGGGTGCTCACATCAACGATTATAAACCATTGGAACTGCATCTACCCGCGGACTTCAGCAGGTCAATGCTCAGATAATGAAATTTTCTCAAATTGTGTTATCTTTCTCTGTTATCATTTATCGCTATCTATGCTACATTCCGATATCTTCTAACACTGTTCTTTTTGATCCAATTAGATAAAGTTGCCTATGTTACTTGATAACGGTATGCACCAGGTCTTGCCAGTATGATATATAAATAACTTATATATAAAAATTACTATGCCTGTTTCCTACCCTTGCCGAAGACGGAATTTATCGAGTCCGGTGGCCTCAGTTGAGCAATTCTTCCTCTTTAAGTAACTATTAATAGATTACGTCTATATCTTACAAGTGAGTAAAAATCTGGTCGTTTTTCTGAAATATCACTGTAACCTTTCATTTCTATAGATTTGCTTATTTCTCGGTTCTAAAGTGGGTTTTGGTTCATATTACTTCAACTACCCCCACCTTAAATTGTAATTGCTATTCCTCTTATGTTTCGATTTTCTAAGCAGATAAGGTAGGAAGACAAATAAGACATATGGCCGGGTTCTTTCGAATTTGATTCCTATCTTTACCCTCTATGGCTGGAAGGTTACTTGGTCGGATATTATTTGCTGTTGCCTACATTTTGTTGGCAGGGCACGACTTTGTACCCCACCGCCATATACAGGCCGCACGTCATGAGCATCATGAACATGACCACGATCATGACGGTAATCAGCACGACAAGCAAGCAATTGACTTTGATGTAATAGGCTTGTTTGCCCATTCACACGGCGCAGGCCAGACCAGCAATATCTATTTTAATCAAGGTCAGGACCAGCATTTAAATGTTGATTCTTTCTCAGCTGCTGCTGTAATCAGCACTGATTACCAGTTTGGTGCTTTAAGTTTGATTTCCCAGTCAAACTGGCCGGAGTATACCTGCGCAAAAGCACCACCGAACCAGTTTTCATTCCGGCAACTACGAGCTCCCCCGATTTCTTCTTTCACCTGCTGATCCCAGCAGTGTTCCTTTTTGCATGGCCAGTCCTGGCACATGCCCATTCAACTATTCTATCATTTCGCACCCACTAGGCTGTATAAAACAAGCGTCACAGCTTGCATCCGTCCTAAACGCGTCAATTTAATTGACCGGAAAAGTGCCTTTCCCGAATTTTCCAAATGAAAAAGCTCGCTTTTTTTCTAGCAATATCTTCTTGCCTCATTTTTAGCTGTAACAAAAAGGAATCCGATCACAGCCATGAGGAAGGCTCGCACCAACACGCTGATGGCTCGACGCATGCTGACCATGCTGATAGCACTGCCGCACAGGAGGAGTTTACCGTAGCCGGTGACAGTGCTGCCAATGCCAGCGCGGATAGTGCTTCCAAAGAAAAGCCGCATGCACACCCGCATGGCGAAGATGATCACAAGCACTAATATTCCTTTTACAGCAATGAATAAATTCATTTTATTTCTGGCGGTTACAGCTGTCTTAACCAGCAGCTGTAACCCAAAAGAACAGCCACAAGAGCATGGGCATCCCCATGAGGAGCCGGGCGGATTAGAGCCGCTGGCCTACACTTTATACAGCCAGTACTGTGAGGTATTTGTTGAGTTCAAACCACTGGTAGTGGGTTCGGCCTCTAAATTCGCAACGCATGTCACAGTTTTGGGTGAACAATTCTCGGCACTCTCACAGGGTACAGTGACCGTTAGCCTGATAATGGCAGGTAAAGGGATCAGGCAAAAGGCTGACAAACCAAGTACCCCCGGCATTTACCGCCTGGCATTAACGCCTGCTACGGCGGGCATTGGGAAACTGGTATTTGACATCAAAACCAAATTATACACCGATCAGCTCGTGATTGACAGTGTCCAGGTTTATCCAGATGAAAAGACGGCCATTGCAGCGCAGCCAGAAGAAGCGGCCACGGGCAGTGATATCAGCTACCTGAAAGAACAGGCCTGGAAGGTGGACTTTGCCAATGAGCCCGCGCGTATCGAGCCGTTTTCTGATGTGATCTATACCACCGGGCAAGTCCAGCCCGCACCTGGCGATGAAGTCGTGGTCTCTGCAACCCTTGACGGCATTGTGCAGCTGGGCAGCAGGCCCCTTGCAAGTGGTCAAGCCGTTAAAAGCGGCCAAACACTGCTAAGCATCAACGGAAAACAGCTGACGGAAAATAACCTGGACGTGCAGCTTGCCAAAGCGCAGACTGACTTTGAGAGGGCAAAGGCTGCTTATGAACGCGATCAACAATTGATAGCCAAACAGCTGACCACCGGCAGGGAAGTGGAAGCCAGCAAGGCCGAGTTTGAAAATACCGGCAAAGTGCTCAGCTCTTTGTCTGCCAATTACAAGGTTGGCGGTAAATCCATCCCAGCCCCCACAAGTGGTTTTATTAGAAACGTGTTGGTACAGTCAGGCCAGTATGTTTCACAGGGAGAGTCCCTGTTTACAATCACCAAAAACCAAAGCCTGGTCATTCGGGCGGACGTCTCCCAAAAAGACGCAGGGCTTGTCGGTCAACTTCGCTCTGCATCCATCCGTATCCCATATAATGATAAGACGATCTCAGGCGAGCAGCTGGGTGCGAAGATCCTTTCTTATGGTCGAAGTGCAGACCCGCAGACAGGCTATCTACCAGTGATGTTGCAGGTCAACAATGCCAGCGAGCTGCTGCCCGGCACTTTTGTCAATGTCTGGCTGAAAACTCAACCTAAGGCAACTGCACTGGTTACCCGGGAATCGGCACTCATTGAAGAGCAAGGCAATTTTTATGTCTACGTGCAAACAGCGGGTGAATCTTTCCAGAAGCGCGAGGTGAAGACCGGCAAAAGGGACGGTGAAAAAGTCCAGATCCTTTCGGGCGTTCGGCCCGGTGAGCGGGTTGTGACCAAAGGCGGCTATCAGATCCGGTTATCATCACTTTCAGGTGCCTTGCCAGCCCATGGCCATGAACATTAAGCCGGAAATATTATGCTGAACAAAATAATCCTTACAGCCCTGCAAAACCGGTTTGGTGTATTGGTTGGCGCTTTTTTGCTGCTGGTTGGCGGCTGGTATACGGCCACAACCACAGAAATCGATGTGTTCCCGGACCTTACAGCGCCAACTGTTGCCGTGCTCACAGAAGCACATGGCATGGCACCCGAAGAAGTCGAGCGGCTGGTCACTTTTCCCATTGAAACTTCCGTGAACGGCGCTACAAGCGTCCGGCGCGTGCGGTCGTCTTCGTCTGCCGGAATCTCGATCGTGTGGGTAGAATTTAACTGGGGAACTGATATCTTCCGTGCCCGGCAAATTGTCAACGAAAAGCTTCAAACCATTGCCAGCCAGCTGCCGCAAGCCGCAGGCGCGCCAACACTTGCACCCCAATCTTCGATTATGGGCGAAATTATGCTCATTGGCTTGACAGCCAAAAAGACGCCAGCCATGGAGCTGCGTTCACTAGCCGACTGGACACTGCGCCCCAGACTACTGGCGACAGGAGGTGTCTCTCAGGTGGTGATCATCGGCGGCGATTACAAGCAGTACCAGCTGCTGTTAGACCCGTTGAAAATGAAAGCCCGCCAGGTGAGTTTGAGCCAGATCATGGATGCGGCAACCAATGCAAACCGAAATGCTGCCGGAGGTTTTCTCTCTCAATACAGTAATGAATACCTGGTGCGTGGAATGGGCAGGACAAACGATACCATGCAGCTCGCCAGCGGTGTTGTCAAGACAAACCAGGGGCTTCCGGTGCTTTTATCTGACGTTGGTGATCTTACGGTCGGGGCTGCCCCCAAGATCGGTTCGGGATCATTGAAAGGTGAGCCCGCCATCATCATGACCGTGATGAAACAGCCCAACACCAACACTTTGGAGCTGACCGCGCAAATTGATTCCGCAATCCTGGATCTGAAAAAGAACCTGCCTGCCGATGTAGAGATCAACACCCGGATCTTCCGGCAAGCTGATTTTATCACGGCGTCCATCGACAACATCCAGCGGACACTTTTGGAGGGAGCTATATTCGTGGTGATCATCCTGTTGCTCTTTTTAATGAATGTGCGGATCACGGTGGTATCTCTGGTTGCGCTTCCTCTTTCCCTTCTGGTTTCCATCATTACGCTGCGCTGGCTAGGCTTTTCGATTAACACGATGACGCTTGGCGGCATGGCGATTGCGGTGGGTGATCTGGTAGATGATGCCATTATTGATGTAGAGAATGTCTATCGAAGGCTCCGTGAAAATGCCCGCCTGCCAATTTCAGAGCGGGCGCCGGTCATTGATGTGATCTACAACGCCTCGGTTGAAATCCGTGCATCGGTGATCTCAGCCACATTTATCATCATTGCGGCTTTCCTTCCCTTGTTTTTCCTGGGTGGCATGGAAGGCAAACTATTGATGCCGCTGGGCGTGTCTTTTGTTGTTTCGCTGCTTGCTTCGCTTTTTATAGCCCTGACAGTTACCCCTGTTTTGTGCAGCTACTTACTGACCTCAGAGAAAATGCTCCAACGCCAATCGCACGATTCCTGGCTGGTGCAGCACCTGAACCGGTGGTATCAAAAAGCGCTTGACCGCAGCTTGCCTTATGGGAAAGCCCTGTTAGGTTTCAGTGCCTTGCTGCTGATTGGCGCTTTGCTTCTGCTTTCAAAAATGGGACGGAGCTTCTTGCCTGAATTCAATGAAGGATCTTTGGTTGTGAGCGCCGTGAGTTTACCTGGGATCTCTCTGGACGAGTCAAACAAGATTGGCTCATTGGTAGAAAAAACGCTTTTGACTGTCCCTGAGATCAGCATAACGACGCGCAGAACGGGCAGGGCTGAACTCGACGAACATGCGCAAGGTGTGAATGCTGCTGAAATTGATGCGCCTTTTCTGCTCAAAGACCGTAGCCGGGAAGCCTTTATGGCCGATGTCAGAGAAAAGCTGGCGACGATTTCGGGTGTCAATATTACGATTGGTCAGCCACTTGGACACCGCATTGACCATATGCTTTCAGGAACGAGGGCAAACCTGGCCATTAAAGTATTTGGAACGGATCTGCCGCGCCTGTACAGCATCTCGAAAGAGATTAAAACGGCCATTGAAACCACGCCGGGGCTTGTCGATCTAAGCATTGAGCAGCAGGTCGATATCCCGCAGATCCAGATCAAACCTGAACGGCAAATGCTCGCCCGTTACGGGATCACGATGGGTGAATTCACCGAGTTTGTTGATGTAGCTTTTGCGGGTGAAAAGGTGGGAGACGTATTTGAAGAAAACCGCAGCTTTGACCTGGTCGTCCGTTTTGACGAAAAAAGCCGTTCAAAAATAGAAGCCTTGCAGAATGTAACGATTGACGGGGCTAACGGGCAAAAGATCCCGCTAGGCATGGTGGCAAAAGTGGTATCAACGAGTGGCCCCAACACGATCAACCGTGAGAATGTGCAACGCCGGGTTGTGGTTTCTGCCAATGTTGCCGGCCGCGACCTTCGCAGCGTGGTGCAGGATGTGCAGAAAACAATCAATTCCAGTATCAAGCTGCCCGAAGGCTACCGCCTGGAATATGGTGGACAGTTTGAAAGTGAAGCCGCTGCATCGAATACTATCGGCATTGCGTCGCTGCTTTCGCTTTTAATCATTTTTATGCTGCTACTATCTGAGTTCCGCCAGGCATCACTAGCCGGGATTATCCTTCTGAACCTGCCGCTGGCATTGATCGGGGGCGTGATCAGTTTGGCATTAGGTGGCAGTGTGATCAGTATAACTGCATTGATTGGCTTTATTACACTTTTCGGGATCGCGACACGGAACGGGATACTGTTGGTCTCGCATTACAGGACACTCGAATCCCAGGGCCACAACCTGCACGATACCGTCATTGCCGGGTCAGTGGACAGGTTAAGCCCCATCCTGATGACGGCTCTGACTGCCGGGCTTGCGCTGATCCCGCTGGCGCTTGCTGGCGGCGAGCCAGGCAACGAAATCCAGAGCCCGATGGCCAAGGTGATTTTGGGCGGGCTTTTAAGCTCGACGCTGTTGAACCTGTTTATTGTGCCGGTGGTGTACCTGATGGTGCGCAAACGCCAAATCTTAAAGTCTTCAACGATATAGACGATATGAAACCATTAAGTTCTATTGTGCTGATCAGCATTTTCTTATCTGCGTCGCTGGCGGCAGCCGCCCAGGGCAGTATTGAAACGGTACTGCAATCTGTCGGCCAAAACAACAAAACCATCCTTGCCCAGCGTGACTATGAAGCTGCGCGCAAAATCGAAAGTAAAACAGGCCTTAACCCTGAAAATCCTTTTATAGAATATGACCGGCTTCCGGGACGCCCCGAGGGCGCAGGGGTGCAGCAGGAATTCAGCGTCACCCAGCAGCTGGACTTTCCAACTGCATATGCCCGTAGGCGCAGTGTTGCCCGGCAAATCACGTCTCAAAGTGAAACAGATTCCAGGGCTATTCGCCAGGACATTTTAGCTGATGCCAAAAAGGTCTGCGTTCAAATTGTTTATCATAACAAAAGGCAGGTCGAGTTAGCTAAAAGGGCCCAGAGGGCGCAGCGTTTGGTGGATGATATTTCCCAGAAGCTAAAATTGAGCGCAGCCACTGCCCTGGATTTAAACAAGGCCCGCTTGCAAAAGCTTGATGCTGAAAACCAGTTGCGGCTCAATGGCAGCCTGCTTCGCCAGCAGCTACAAAGGTTGGCCGAGTTAAATGGCGGAAACCCCATGCAGCTGCCAGACACGGTATATCCCGAGCTTCCAGAGCTAGCGAGCCTGCCCGTATTGGACAGCCTGATTGAAGCTGCCGATCCAGGCCTTCTTTCCTTGAAACAGCAAATCCAGATCGATCAGGCCCGACTAGCGCTGAGCCGCTCGCTGACACTTCCCAAATTCCAGGTGGGTTATCATTACCAGAGCATTTTAGGCCAGCGCTACCAGGGTTTCCACTTCGGGCTATCTGTTCCGTTATGGGGGCAGGCTAATACCGTGAAGCTTGCGCAGGCCAACCAGCTTTCGAGCACTTCCCGCTTGTCGGCAGAGCGCGGTCAGCATTACTCGTCGATTGTGCAGCTTTATGAGCTCTACCAGGTCCAAAAGCAAGGTCTGGACCAATACCGCATCTCACTTGAAGGGCTTGGGACATTGCCGCTACTGGATACGGCTTTGAAGCTGTCACAGATCACAGCCATTGAATATGTGCTCGAAACGACTTACCTGTATGCTGCCAGTGATACCCTGGCCGAGCTTGAACGGGATTTACAACTGACGGCAACAGACTTGTACAAGTACCAACTAAACTAATATGTCCCTGCTTTCAAGTGTTACAGCACCTTTTGGCTCGCTAAAAAACCAGGTATTTGCCAAGATATACTTTGCCCAGACGATCAGCCTGTTGGGTGATGCCTTTACCTGGGTAGGAATCGCGCTAATATCTTATCAGTTCGGGCAGGGGCATTCCGCAAAGGTGCTTTCGCTGGCGCTGACCATGCGGGTTACTGCTTTTATCTTGTTTTCGCCTTTTGCGGGCGTATTGGCAGATTTTGTAGACCGAAAAAAGGTGCTTTACCTGACCCACTTCGCGCGGATGTGCATTGTCGGTTGCATGCCCTTCATGCAAACCGAGTGGCAAATTTACCTGCTTGTTTTTCTTTTAAACGTCTTCAATGCGTTTTTTACGCCTACCTACCGCTCAGTCATTGCCCAGGTTTTAAAGGCGGGCTATTACCGGGAAGGTATCGCTTTGTCCAATGCAACTGATCAGCTTCTGAGCGTATTGGGGCCGGGCATGGCAGGGATACTGGCCGTATGGCTTGGGGCCAGGGAAATCTTTTTTGTGGATGCAGCTACCTTTATTGTGGCCGGTATTTTGATCATCCTTTTACCGGCAACAGCCATAGCGCACGCGCCCTCAGAAGCAAACGGGCAGAAAACAAATCCTGGCCAGATCTGGAAGGATGTCATCAAAGGGACGACATTACTTTTTAAACCCGTCACCATCCGCTTTTCACTGCTGATTGAATTTGTCTCAGCCATTGCAGGGGCTATGGTCCTGGTCAACACGGTCGGGCACATCAAAGATGGGCTGGGCCTGGCAGATAGTTATTATGGCTGGGTGATGTCTGCGTTTGGGATCGGGGCGACCATCGCCGCATTTCTCTCGGCCAGTATTGACAAGACATCAAGCAAACAAAAGTCATTGACCATCGGCATCTTTATTCTTGCCGTGGCTGTAAGCTGCGCCAACCTGGCACCATTTCCTGTTTTGCTTCTCCTATGGCTATTGGCTGGCCTGGGGCAGAGCCTGGCAGAAATGCCCTCTGAGATCCTGATTGGAGAGCAGATCCCATCAGAGCAGCAAGGGAAAGTATATGGGGCGCACTTTGCCTGGTCACATTTGTGGTGGGCGATTGCTTATCCGGTAGCGGGCTTTTTAGGCACAAAGTTCCCAGACCATGATTTTATGATCGGGGGACTTATCGCGCTGCTTTTAGCAGCCATCGTTACAATGTTCTTTCGTCCTAATAAGCGGGTATTTTATAAATAGGATTTGATGTAAAAGCCAACAATGGCTGCCACTAAAATGATGTAGGGTTCTTGTAGTTTCTTGATGTAAATCAGTGCAAGAATGGTAACGATGGCAATGAGCGCAGAAGCCACATCAACGATCGAGCGGGTTGCAATGACAAACACCGAACCGACCAGCGCGCCTACCACAGCCGCCGTAATCCCGTCCACAAAGGCTTTTATGCTGGTATTTTTAGAGATATTTTTAAAGTATGGAGCAGGCAAGACCGTGAAAACAAAGCAAGGGAGAAAAACGCCCAGTGCGGCAACAGCGGCTCCCGCGAAGCCGGAAACCAGAAAGCCAATAAATCCGACTGTAATCACCACGGGCCCAGGCGTGATCATGGCAACAGCGACTGAATCCAAAAACTGCTGCTCGTTGAGCCAGCCCATTTCATTAACAACACCGGCTTGTAAAAACGGGATGATCGCAAGGCCACTGCCAAATACAAATGCGCCTGCCTCAGTGAAAAACAGCCCTAGTTTGACAAGCTCGCCTGGCTCATATTGCCAGAACCCGGTTCCAACTAAAAGCACAACGGATAACGAGGTATCCCTTCTTTGCAGCCACTTTGGCGGCGCTTTGATGGCCATATAAATGAAGCCAAGCAAGATAAACAGCCACACTTCTTCTCTTTGGGTGATAGCGGTGACAACAGCCATCGTCAAAAAGAATACCCATAAGAGCCACCGACTTTTGATTGCCTGAGGTTCAATTTTACTAATTGATTTAAGCGTAAGCTTGTAACAGCTCAGCGAAATAATGCCAATCACGGCAGCGCCCACACCATAGAATACCGACTGCATCCATGGGAGCCCGCCGTATAGTTTGTAAGCCATACCCAGCAAAACGACCATTACAAAAGAGGGTAGTACAAAAGCAAGTCCTGTGAGCGTAGCGCCCCAGACACCATAATGCACATACCCCAAATAAATGCCAAGCTGGGCGGCCAGCGGGCCCGGTGCAAGCTGCGCAAGCGCAAGCCCTTCCCGGTATTCATCCTCTGAGATCCACTTTTTGTCTTCCACCAGATCGCGGTGCATGTAGCCAATCAGGGCGACAGGGCCGCCAAAGCCCAGTGTGCCGAGTTTGAGAAAATACCTGGTTAGATCAGCCAGGCCATATTTGGTTGTCTGTGTTTGGGTTACGGTTTCCATACATGTTTTTCCTTTTGAAGATATTTTGCCCAGGCATAAAGCGCATCGTATACTTTCAGGCCCACTTCAAGCATCTGGTGGTCGTCGGCGATGGTATGGGAGAGCCCGGCTGAAATAGCCCACAAGCCAGCTGCCTGTGGTGCCATTTCGAAACGGTCTGTATCAGCTGCCCTGACAATGAGGGCGAGCACTTTAACGGCAGGGTCCTGGATCTGGTGTTTGGCCACGATGTAATCAAAGGTGCACTGCTCGCCATAATGCGAGTACTCGGCACCTTCAATGTCGTAGGGGATCGCCCCTAGCTGCCGTGCCCTTTCAAAAACCTGGTCTTTGGGCACGTAATGGAAAATGGCCTGGCTGTCCACAAAGTTCTTGATCAGCCACGGGCAGGCGATCCTGTCAATCTTGGGGCGTTCGCGGGTAATCCAGTCCATTTGATCAATGCGTTGAATGCGCCGCTTTTACAGGTTTTCCAAGAACGTCCAAGGCCGATCTGAACCCTTTTGCAAGCGTAGTGGCCGGGCCACGTCCATAATAATGTAAGAAAATGATCCTTGGGTTCTCACCAAACATGTGGTTATGCAATGCCACCACTTCCAGGTTATTGGCCCGAAGCGCTTTGATGACCGTATTGACTTCGCCTTCCAGCATGGCAATGTCGCCAGCTATATGGGCGCTGTCTTTGTTTCCTGCAAAGCTCGCCCAGGAGTTAAGTCCTATTGCAGCTGTCATTTCCGCACCCATGGCCATAACCGTCAGATCGTCACGGCCAACAGTATATTTATAGGTTGGCCCGTTCACTACCCCGGTATACTTGACAATTCCGTCCAGGGCTGGTATATCAAAGAGTTCCTTGCCCGTAGTGGCTGGTGGGGCGGAAGGCGCTGGCTGGTTTGCCGGGAAGATTTTGGCATCTTTAATGGCCAGCGCAAATTTTTTGGCCAGCTCTTGCGGCGTACCCATGCCATGAAGGTGCATGTAGAAAATGCGAGGCTGCTCGTAGAAGAAGTGATTATGGATCGCGCTTATTTCCAGCCCATTTGCATGTGCGGCTGATATTAACGGGTTAACTTCTTCTTCTAAAAGCACCGTATCGCTCATCAGCACAGCCGATTTGCCATCCAGTGTCTTTTTGATGGAAGCCCAGCCGCCAAATCCAAACGGGATCGGGACTGCTTCGCCTTTCACAGTTACTTTCAAATCGTTACGTGGCAATGGGGTGGTATGCACGGCTTGCGCCTCATTGTAGGCGCCCTTCTTGCCCATCGCGGCTTCAATGGCAGCGATTTCTTCCTTGGTAAGTGCTGGCGTCTTGGCCGCAACGATATCCCCTTTTGAAATATGTGCACCTGCCAATCCAGCCGCAGTGAAATAAGCACCTGTTTTCAGCCAGTCCCGACGGGAAAAAAATGTGTTTGTCTTCATATGTTGGTTGGTTAATTGCTTGCTTGAATATTTTAATGGATTTGAGCTTAAACACTATTCTAATATCGTGGTCGCACCTTTAAGCTGCTTCCAGGCTTCAATGCCCCCTGTCAATTTCTGAGCAGAAAACCCTGACTGACGAAGGTGGTCAACTACCTGTTGACTGACCCTATGTCCATGCACACAGTAAATGACCACTGGCTTGGTTTTATCCAGCGATCCAGCCCACTGGGCAACCTGTGTGGGATCTCCCCGTCTCGCACCCGGGATCACCCGTGTTCTATCAAAATCCTTCGTCATACGCGCATCAATGACTTGAACCTGTGAATTAGTCTTCATCAATGATTTCAAGTCTGCCACCGAAATTGAATCAGATTTGTTAGTGCTGTCTTGTCGGAAAAACGTCAGGCTTTCGCTTACTCGGCTGGTCCGGGCGGTTGTCAGCAAAGGGAGGCTCGAAAAAAACATAAGCCAAATCAATTTATCGCTCATCGTTGCTATTGAGTTTGTTTTGAATTGAACACCAGTAATTTACAGTGTCGATTGGTAAAACGATTCATGTCTTGAGGCTGGCCACTCCCACGACACCACAATACTATTAAATCACCAGACATTATGATAGAATGAAAATGACTGTTTGTATATTCTTTACTTTTTAATTCATGTAAGCAACGCAGCCCTCGATTAATTTTTGACAGTCTTTACTTGTATGGAAACATCGGGCTTTAACTCTTCATTTGCCTTTAACACCAAGGTATCGCCAGCAGCGATACTGCCAAACACTTCAATTCTGTCCCCTAAGTTCAGGCCCTGGTTTATATCCACCCACTCGGTTTTTCCCTGCCTGACTTTTATAGCAAATTTCTTTTCCAGGGTCGTTACAATCGCAGAGGAAGGAAGGATAATGCCGGGCTTTATCCGTTGCAGCGACAATTTGGCATCTGCGTACATGCCCGCTTTCAATAATTTTTCCGGATTTGGTACCTCAAACTCCCATATTTCACTCCTGGTGGCATTATCGATGTTTTCAGATTTGCGCACCAGTCTGGCCTCAAATACCTTCTCCGGCATCGCCTTGGTAGTGAATTTGATGCTTTGCTTTTTTAGTGTTGTGCCTGCATAAACTTCCGGGATCGCCACTTGCAGCCTTAGGCGGGAATTATCCTCGATAACCAGTAGTGGCAACTCACTTGGATTACCAACAAAAGTGCCTTCGTGCGCATTTCGTTTGATCACTACACCATTAAAGGGGGATGTGATAGCCAGATAGTTGCCCATCTGTTTGTAGGTCGCCGCATTGTAAATCGCCGCTTTGTAATCCGCACTATCAGCCAGGAAGGCATTTTTAACCTTATCGAGTTCACTGGCCGCTATTACGCCATCGGTTTCTGACGCTGAATGGATACGGTCATAATTGTCCTTGCTGGCCATGTATTTTGCTTTGGCGGATTGGATTTTTTCGGTGAACTCGCTTACCCTGGAGGTAATCTCGGGCGCATCGATCAATGCGAGTAACTGGCCTTTCCGGACCCTGGTCCCGATGTCCACATTTATTTTTTTTAGATATCCCTGGACCTTCGAGCGGATTTCCACTCGTTCGTAGGGAAGCAGCTCACTGGGCAGCGTGATCGTTTTTTCAACTGAGTCGTTTTTAGCAATATAGATTGCAACAGAGTCTACTTTTTCCTGTTTGGCATCCGCCGTTTTAGAACTTGATCCGTCTTTGCCGGTACAAGCGTATAGAAATAGGATGCAACAGGAGCTGCAAAGGAAAAGTCTTAACATGTTATCCATTTTTTTACTGGCCGAAATTTTTGCTTTCATTATCATCAGGATCAAGGGAAACGCCTACATAATTTTTACCTCCTATCCAGGAGTTATAAATGAGCGGCGTGATAAGTAAAGTGGTTATTGTTGAAAAGACCAGACCGCCTATTACAGCTACACCTAAAGGCGCAGTTTGCTGGCCACCTTCACCGATACCTATCGCCATGGGGATCATTCCGGCAATCATGGCAAGAGCAGTCATTAGTATGGGTCGAAGCCGTGTTCTGGCTGCTTCCACACCGATATTTTGCGATTGATTATTTTGCATCCGAATAGATTCTCCGTTTGTTACCAACAAAATGACATTGGCCACAGACACCCCAATAGCCATAATACAACCCATGAATGATTGTATGTTTAAACTATGACCTGTCAGTAAGAGAAAAAGCAAAGAACCCGTTACTACAGCCGGGATCACGGATAGCACAATCAATGGTATCCTCAGTGATTGAAAATAGGCCGATAGCATTAAAAATATGACAGCGATGGCAAGAAGCAAACCTAGCGAAAGCTCATTTAGTGTTTGATCGAGTAGTTCGGATTGCCCACGCAGATAAACTTTCATCCCGTGCGGCAGTTCTCCCAGTTTGGTAATCGCTTGGTTCACCTGCTTTACGCCGGTCCCCAAATCCTGATTGTAAATGTTGGCCGTTACGGTAATAAACCGCTGCTGGTTCATCCGGTCGTATTCACCGGCCGTATTGGTTTTCTTCCAGTCTGCAATATCGCGCAAGTACAGATTATTACCATTGGCCTGACTGATCGGGATTTGCTCGATATGTTCGGCACTGTTCATTAGGTATTGGGGATATTCAACCTGTACCTGGTACGAATTTCCCCCTGCTTTGTCAAGCCAGTAGACGGGCTGTGTGTTACGGCTGGAAGATAAAGCCGCTGTTACAGACTTACCAGCCTGCTCAATAGAAAGGCCCATTTGTCCCATTCTTACACGGTCATAGTTGATTTGGATGCTGGGGTAATCCAGCGGGATCCCAATCTGCACATCCCTTAGAAAACCGATTTTCCCAATTTCGGCTCTTAACCGCTCCGCATATTGCCTGCCTTGTGCCAGGTCCTTACCCTGAACAAGGACTTCAATGGGCGTATTAGAGCCTTGGCTGATTACCTGATCAACCAGATCAGCCGGCTCAAAAGAGATAGTGGCATTAGGGAGCTCTTTTGATGCTTTATCCCTGATTTGTTCCTTTAACGTTTCTATGCTTATTCCGGAATTTTTTACCAGGTTTGCCTTTATAATGGCTTCATGAGGCCCACTTGTCCAGACGAAAATCGAATTGATCGCGTAAGTGGATGGCTGCAAGCCGATAAAACAGGAAGTGATCGCAATATTCTCCTTTCCAGCCAGTCCATTAATCAGTCCCAGTACTTTTTTAGTGGCATCCTCTGTTCTTTCTATCCGGGTCCCCGTTGGCATTCTCAACCGCACCTGAAACTGACCGCCGTCAATTTTAGGAAATATATCTGTCCCCGAGCCGCTGTAAAGAAGAATGGCAGCCCCGATGAAAATGATTGTAAGCAGTGGAGCGGCAAATTTGATTGCGCCGAAACTGGTAACGGTTTTGCCATACCTTTCCCTGAACCTGTCAAAGGACGATACCCGTTCTGTTTCAACCGCATCTTTAAGGAGCCAGTTGGATAATATCGGAACAAAGGTTTGCGATAACAAAAACGAGGCAATCATGGCAAATCCTACCGATAAGGATAAAGGAATAAACATGGCCCTGGGTACCCCGGTCATAAACAAAGCTGGGAGAAATACGACAAGGACGCTCAACAGGATCAGAAGCTTGGGTGTAGCTATTTCCACACAGGCATCCAGGATAGCCCGTGACCTAGATTTATTCATTTGCTGATGCCGGTGGATATTCTCAATGGTTACAGTCGCTTCATCTACCAGGATTCCGACCGCAAGAGCCAATCCGCCCAATGTCATGATGTTAATCGTCTGCCCAGCCAGATAAAGACAGACAACAGCCGCCAACAATGCCAACGGTATGGTTAGTACCACAATAAGGGCGCTTCTGGAATCCCGCAGGAAAAGTAGGACGACCAGGCCCGTTAGTATGGCCCCCAAACCTGCCTCGAAGAGCAAGCTTTTTAAGGAATTGATTACATAACCGGACTGATCAAATTCGTAAGATACCTTGATATCGCCGGGAATAGCGTCCTGCATCTCGGGCAGTCCTTTTTTAATTCGCTGGACAACGTCCCATGTGGAAGCATCGGCCCTTTTGGTAACGGGAATGTAAACCGACCGTTTTCCGTTGATCAGCGCATATCCTGATGTAATATCGGCGCCATTGTCCACACTGGCTACATCCCGCACAAAAACGGATGTTCCGTTTACTTCCTTTACAGCGATTTGTTCTAGCTCCTTGAAATTATCTACCACGCTGTTGGACGGTGTGATCAAAGTCTGGTCTCCTATACGCACGTTCCCTGCTGGAAGCAATACATTGTTTTTCGCGATGGTCGCTACCAGCTCGTCCGGGGAGATATTGTAACTTCTGAGCCTTTCCGGATTTGCTTTGATCAGAATGGTACGCTGGTTACCACCCAAAGGGGGAGGCGCAGATACCCCCGGCAGGGAGGCAAACATGGGACGCACCTTGAACAATGCCAGGTCCTGGATTTCATTGAGCGAACGGGTAGCACTGCTGAATACCAGTTGCCCAACCGGTATTGAGCCGGCGTCGTAACGCATTACAAATGGCGGAAAAGTTCCGGGCGGCATAAATGAGCGCGCCCTGTTTACATAGGAAATCGTTTCGGCCATGGCGCCCGCCATATCGGTACCCTCATGGAATTGTAATTTGATGAGCGAAACGCCCTGAACGGACTTGCTTTCAACAAATTTGATTCCGGTGATATACAAAAAATGGTATTCATAATAAGATGCAAGAAAACCTTCCATCTGCTGTGGTGATAATCCTCCGTAAGTTTGGGCCACATAAATGGTGGGTGTTCCCATTTTAGGAAATATATCAATGGGCAGCTTTCTGATTGCCAGAACGGAAAAGAACAGTATTCCAACAATGGTAACGATAATCAGGACCGGTTTTCTTAATGCAAAACGTATGAGTTGAAGCATTGCTTTTTATTTCAGTTCGTTTAAGAATATATTGATATCTCCCTGTGCAGCAGCCTTATTCAGTGACGCTTTCCACACATACCAGTACGACTGCTTTGAATCGGTTTCCGCTTTCAGCAGGTTATACTGGACCTGGATCAGGTCGCTGAAGTTGACAAGACCGGTATTATACCTGATTTGCATGGCCTTGAACGCATATTGCGCAGATAGCAATTGCGTGGAAGTTTCAGCGGCAATTTTAAGGGCATTGGCATACGTCACTTGACTGATCTGGGTTTGCTTGTCCAAAATCAGCATGCTTTCTTTTAGTTTTTCCTGAATGGACAGGGTGATCAAGCTTTGCTGCTGGATCTGCAAGTCTCTGTCGGCAAACTTCAAGAGGGGATAGGCAATCTGAAAGCCGATTCCATAATTGAACCTGCTGAAGCCCAATCCATCTATTGAATTTACTGTGCCATCGTATTTGATCCCGGAGCCCCGGGCATAGGCAGTGCTCCAGACATTTAATTTGGGCAGGTAAGACCGTTTTATTAATTTTTCTTTTGCCTGGCTATATTCAGCCAGACTTTGCGGGTAACGGATCAGGGGATGGTTTCCGTAATCGGAGGAATCGTCTGTTGATGTCTGTGGAAGGCGATCAAAGAATATGCTATCTCTTGTGTCAACAGCCTCCCTGAAAGTCAACAGCTGGGAAAGTATGATCTTTTGTTGGTCGAGTGTTTCCCGGGCATGGAGCAGATCGATCCGGCTCCTAGATAGTTCAGATTGAAACAAGGCGGTATCGACCCCGGGCCTCAGGCCCTTGTTGGTGAGGGTACGCGACTGTTTTAAAGAAAATTCGACCCGGGTAATATTTTTCTCTGTGACAGCAATCAGCTGTTTTGCAAGTGCTACGTCCAGATAGGTATTGGCCACATTGACAAGATGTTTGAACAATTCCATCTGACGGTCAGCCTCCTTTTGGTTAACATCGGCAGAGGCGCTGGCAATTTGCGCGTCGCGTTGCCCGAAAGTAATCGCCTGCCAATTCATCAAAAATCCGGCTGCACTGCCAAATACGGGTTGATATTTATTCTCTGTAAAAGGGGGGCCGCTGATGGGAAGTATGCCCGAAGGGCTGAGCATCCCGGTGATGTTGTTATAGGTGGCCAGGTTGGCCTGATAACTTAGGTCGAGTGAGGGGATCAATGTGTTTTTGCTGAGTGCAATATTCTTTTTGGTCGCCTCAATTTCATATTGCTTGGATTTTAGAAAGGGGTAATTCTTTTCAGCCAGCAGCAGGGCGTTAGTTAAAGAAACTGTACTGTCTTGATTTTGCCCATGGGCTAGATAGGAGAATATCACTAAAAATACAGTACTGGCGATTTTTAGGTTTGGCATAAAGAGTTGGCTTTCTGTGGGACGAGGCCAAAACTATAGACTGATTTTGTAGAAATTTTGTAGGATCGGCTTGGTAGCCCAACCAGTTTCTGAACTAAAAAACATGCTTTATTATTCATAAGCCGATAAAAACCCAATTTTCCGCTACAATAACAGTCTGAATAAATCGCTAGTTTTCAGATATAATAAGGGTATACTATGGCACTGCGCATATAATCATTCCAAAAATATTTTTTACATACAAAAGGGTCGGCCCTGGAAGAACTCTTCTTTCCCCAAAATTTCTCCAAGTTTGTGTCCTAATTTTGGCGAAAATAACTAAATGAAATTACTGGTTGTAGAAGACGAGGCAAGCCTGCTCCAAAGTATCATTGAGTACTTTACGCAGGAGGGTTTTTTGTGTGAAGGCGCGATGTCTTATCAGCAGGGGATTGACAAGATGGAAGACTTTCAGTACGATTGCGTCATCCTGGACATAAATTTGCCCGGCGGAAGTGGATTGCAACTATTAAAACATCTCCGACAGAATAAAAAAAGCGAAGGGGTGATCATTATATCAGCCCGTAGCTCGCTGGATGATAAAATTGCGGGTCTCGACCTTGGAGCAGATGACTACCTGACCAAGCCATTTTATTTATCGGAACTTTTTGCCAGAGTCAAAGCCCTCATCCGCAGAAAATACGCTTCTGGCTCGGATGTGCTTGAAATGAGTAACCTGAGAATAGATTTACTTTTAAAAACGGTCTCCTGGGCCAATCAGCAGGTTTTTCTTACTAAAAATGAATACGATTTGCTTGTGTTTATGCTGACCAATAAAAACCGTGTCGTCAGTAGGCAGGCGATTGCAGAACATATTTACGGCGAAGAAACTGATAACCTGGCCTCCTTTGATTTTGTGTACTCCCACGTCAAAAATCTTAAAAAGAAATTGAAGGAGAAAGGGTGCGGCGAGCTGCTTCAGACCGTTTACGGATTAGGGTACAAGCTATCAATATGAACAAAACATTAGAGCAAAAAAATACCAGGTCCTTATTAATATGGCTGCCCATTGTCCTTCTCATAGGTTCGATACTGTTTTATGTCATGCTCACCTTCCAGGCGCACCACATGCAGGAAAAACAGCTTGAATTAAAACTACAAAACGTCTGGAAAGCTTATAGCTCAGACACCGAATCTATGCCCATGCACATGAGAGGGGAATATGATATTAATCAGGTAAGCCGTGTGGCCGCGCCGCTATCTGATGAACCCAGGGACACCAGTTTGTATTATAGAGAAACTGGCCAACAGGTAAATTTTCAGATACTAACCAGGCAGGCCGAGTGGAGGGGTGACAGCTACCAGGTCACCACCTATGTATCATCGAAAGAAATTTCCCATCTTATTATTAAAGTATTCTTTGCCGAAATCGTTATTTTCTTGTTTTTACTTCTGGGCATCGTCATTGTTAACCGCCGAAGTTCCCGATTGCTTTGGCAGCCATTCTACAACTCCTTGAAAAAAGCAGGGGCCTACGACGTGGTGCGCAATCCTAACTTAAAATTAGAAGAGCAAACAGGTATCACCGAATTCAATCAATTAAATAGTGAGCTGACAGAGTTGATTGAAAAAGTCAACAAGGTATATAACAACCAAAAGCAATTCGTAGAGAATGCCTCACACGAGATGCAAACGCCTCTTGCCATTATCCGCTCCAAGCTGGAATTCCTCATTAACGATCCCGCTTTGACGGAAAGGACCGCTTCTTTACTCGGAGATATAACAGCGGCCAATGAAAGATTGAGCCAGTTAAATAAGAGTCTTTTGCTGCTTGCCAAAATTGACAATGATCAGTTTCCCGAACAGAATCAAGTTAATTTTTCTCATGTACTTGAAAAAATCCTTCATAATTATCAGCAGCACTATGAGGATTTCCCGCTACTGAGCAAATCTATTCAACTTGATATCATCATTGTTGCCAATGTTTCGTTGGTCGAAATCCTGTTAAGCAATCTGGTCGGCAACGCGGTGGTACATAATATCCCGGAAGGATACATAAAAGTTCAACTGGATGCTAATAAGCTTGTTATAGAGAATTCAGGATATCCAATCTCAGGTGATCCCGAAGCGTTATTTGAAAGGTTCAAAAAAGGGGATGATGCTTCGAAGACCACCGGGCTCGGTCTTGCCCTTGTTAAAGAAATTGCCCGGCTGTACCAACTGAAAATTCAATATCATCACCAAAATAGGGTACACCGCGTGACGCTATTTCTTACCTAGCACGCTCCTACAAAATTTCTACAAAATCGATCTATAGCTTTACCTGCGTACCACAGAAAGCCAGAACCTCATGGCAATATCTCAAAATAACCGGCACTTTATTTTAGTAAGGTTACCCTTTTGTGACCATGGACAAAAGCTGAACACTACCGCTTCTATTAAATGCCCCCTTCTGCTAGAGGAAGGAATTATCCGCCTTTAAATTCAAATCACTTTTTCCGCGCAGAGACTGGCAGCAGGCATTGAAGTTCGGAAAAGAACAGAGCTACTACTGCATTGAATAGTGAACATGCAAAGAATAGTGAACATGCAAAAATTTGATAAACTTTAATTGAGAAAAATTAACTAACTGATGACCAACACATTTTTTTCCCGTAGAGCCTGGCTGAAAACAGGTGTTTATTCCACTGCGGCCGGATTGGCGGGCACACATATTTCCAAAGGGGATAACGCTCCGGCCAAGACGCCCTCCCTAACCAAGGAGGAGATTGCTGCCATCGAAGTCGCCATGGGAAAAAAAGGAGCTTACGATGAAGGGCAGGCCGTCCATACAACCCCCCTTCCCCGTAACGACCTTAAAGTCACCGTTAAGGGGGAGCCTGTTCCGACTCCTTTCGGTTTTGGCGGATGGGTATCCATCAAAAGAACGGTTAACGGAAAGTCCGCCGTGTTAATGAGCGATTGTGTATTCCAGTAGGAACAGACCCTAACTGGATTGAGTTTACTGATGACGAAAAATACGGTGTTGTGAGTGATACTGGGACTAATAATATTTCAATAATTAATCTACTGAAAAATGAAGTAGTTAAAACCATTGACGTAGGCATTGCGCCGAAGCGTCTTAAGGTAGCTGTGATCAAAAATCAATAAGTGTACTTGATTAATTTTCTCAGCAATCTTGGAAAATATTTTTGATTGCCAAGTATTTTGATTTTCGGATCAAAGACATAAACTATAACTATGAAGACATATTGCTTAGTAATTTTGACTTTTTTTTCAATTATAACATCCTGCAAACCAACAGCAGAAGAAGTTGTTGTCTATAATTCCGTAGATCAGGTCTTTTCAGAACCTGTTTTAAAAGATTTTGAGCGGGAAACAGGCGTTAAAGTGAAGGCTGTTTATGATACCGAAGAAACGAAGTCTACAGGAGTAATGAACAGGCTTATTGCCGAAAAGGATAATGCGCAATGTGATGTATTCTGGAGCGGGGACCCGCTTCGAAACAACATTTTAATATCCAGGGGTATTACTGCCCCTTACCAGTCGGAAGAAACTGCGTTGATACCAGCATATTTTAAGGACAAGGAAAACCAGTGGATCGGTTTTTCGGCCAGGGCTAGGGTTTTAATTTATAACAAGAGGCTTATACAAAAAGACGACCTTCCAAAATCCCTATTAGATTTGATCAAGCCTGCATATAAAGGTAAATTTACGATAGCCAATCCTCTTTTTGGAACAACCACCTTTCAGATAGCTAGCTTGTTTGCCATATTAGGTGATTCTCGGGCTAGAGAATGGATGCAGGATATCAAAGCCAACGGTGTAATTATTGCAACCAGTAATGGCGATGTGAAAAAGAGGGTAATGCAGGGTGAAATAGCCTTTGGGTTAACCGACACGGACGACGCTTTTGAAGCCGAGAAAGAAAGTGATGATGTAGCTTACATTTTTCTTGATCAGCAAAATAGTGGCATGGGTACTTTAATTATGCCCAATGCTTTAAGCCTGATTAAAAATAGCCCAAATTCGGAAAATGGTAAAAAACTGATCGACTACTTATTGAGTAAGGAAACCGAAGCCAAATTGGCTGTGTCTAGCGCACAGATGCCTCTCATCAGAGGTACCCCCTTACCTACGAATGTCCCTTCTTTGGATGCTATTAAACCAATGAAAATCGATTACAATGAAACTTCCAAAGTATTGGAAGAAATACAACCATGGCTGAAACAATGGGCAGAGCAATAAACAAATATGTTATTCATAATCTGCTGACATTAGTTTTGTTATTACTACTGTTAGTACCAGTGTTAATGGTACTAGTTCAATGGTTACTTAATGCAGGAAAAATAAATGCGATTTCATTTTTGGACAGGGGCGCGTTGCTACTGATCGTAAACAGCTTACTACTATCGGCAACCGTCGCCTTATTGGCTACCTTAATTGGCACTGCTTGCGGATTTTTCCTTTATAAAACCCATCTCAAAGGAAGGCGACTCTATTTGCTGCTACTAATTGTCCCCATATTGATATCACCATACATTTTTGCTGTAGCATGGAAAGACCTTTTGTTCCTTTTGTTTGGGAGTACGGCTTCAGCTTTTTCAACGGCTGGCGTAATTGCAGTGCATACGCTCATCTATTTCCCTCTTGCCCTACTGATCACGGGAAACGCCCTTACTAATATCAGCAGCAGTTTAGAAGAAGCAGGATTAATGGTCACTTCTTTCAGGAAGATGATTTTTAAAATTGTCCTGCCCCTGATCAGGCCGGCATTCATGTCTTCGTTTTTATTAATACTTGTTTTTAGTCTTGGTGATTTTTCAGTTCCGGCTTTTTTTGGTATAAAAACATTCACCGTTGAGATTTTCACGCAATTCTCAGCATTCTATAATTATGATGCCGCAATCACTAAGTCATTGCTTTTGGTAGGGGTGTGTTTGATTCTATTGCTTTCAGAAGCCCGTTATCTTTCAGGTGCGGCTTTCTTTTCGATAAGCACACGAGGGAGCAACTCCAAAATTTATGAAATGTCTGGTATAGGGTACGTTCACCATACTTCATTCGCTATCCTCATTATTCTCTCTATGCTTATGCCGGTTTTTATTCTCTTATATCAATCGTTAAGCGGCCGGGAAATAGTAATAGACAGCGCCTGGAAATTGCTAAAACCAGCTGTTTTTCAATCTATAAAGCTGGCTTTTTGGGGTGCATTGCTAATTTCCATTATTGGTTTGTATGCAGGATACTGGCAGGAACGTCTTAAATCTCCTTTCACCAATGTCCTGCTTTTGATTCTGTTTATATTGCCTTCTACCATATTGGGTATTGCCTTTATCAGGTTCTATAACCAACCGGAAACGGGATTTATTTATAGCTCGCTATTTATAGTCCTGCTTGGATATATTGGCAAATATGGATTTATCGCTTCCCGAATTACGGGCAATGGGATCAGGCAAATACCTGTTTCTTTGGAAGAAGCTGCTGAAGTGTCCGGGGTCAGGCCTGTGAACAAGTTCATAAAAATCCTGTTACCACTATTGTCACCATCCCTATTTGTAAGCTTTGTACTGACATTTGTACTTTGCCTTGGCGAACTGGGCACCACTATTATGGTGTATCCGCCCGGTACAGAATTAATGCCGGTAAAGATATTTACCATTAGCGCCAATGCTCCTCAGGCACTTACCAGCAGTATGGCGCTGATCAGTCTTTTGATCACCTTTTTTTTTATAATTCTCTTTTTTATGGCAGGCAGAGTGATGTTTAAAAAAAATTCGGATGAGTGACATACAACTTAGCCATATTGACCACGCTTACGGTGGTCAAACTGTATTAAGAGACTTCACCCATACTTTTGCCGGGGGAAAGATTACCTGCATTTTGGGGCCATCGGGCTGTGGCAAGACTACGGTCTTGCGCCTTATAGCAGGGCTCGAAGCTCCGGGCAATGGAAGCATTGTTGTAAATGATGAAAGAGTTACCGAAAACGGCAAAATATTAGTTCCTGCTTACAAAAGAAGAACAGGCTTCATCTTTCAGGACCTTGCACTTTGGCCGCATTTCACGGTTTACCAAAATGTTGCTTTTGGCTTAAATGAGCATCATGCAAAGAACGTGGGGCAGAAAGTGAAGGATATGCTGGACCTTTTTAATTTATCCAACGAGCAAAAAAAATACCCGCACCAACTTTCAGGAGGACAAAAACAAATGGTCGCCATTGCCCGATCATTGGTTTTGCGCCCACAGGCTTTATTAATGGATGAACCCCTAGCAAACATTGATATACAAGTTAAAAGCCGGATTTTAGAACATCTTCTCTCCATTCACCAGGCTGATCCATTTACCATTATTTATGTGACCCACGATCATAAAGAGGCTTTAGATATCGGAAATTCTATAGTGGTAATGAACCAGGGAAATATTATAGCAAGCGGAAATAGTGAAGAAATAATCCATTCTCAGCATATATTTTTAAAATCTTTTATTAAGACTTAAAATCAATAACTATGAAAACGATCATTCAAAAAGCATTTACCGCATTAACTATAGTAGGTTCCCTGGCAGCTTGTGGTAACACCGGACAGAACAATTCGTCAACAGAAGAAACCGGAGCTGTTAACAAAGAAGTATCCCTGAGCGATTCGGTGGCGGCAAGGCAAACTGTGAAATTTGATTTTGAGAATTACAGGACTGATCATTTACCACAGAAATGGTCGCAGTTTTTCACAGGCTCCGGCGGGACGGATTGGAAGGTAATTGATGATAAAGGGAATAAAGTATTGGCACAGCAATACGGTGATAACCCCAACAATCATTTCAATATTGTGGTTAACGACAGTATAAAGATAAAGGACATGATATTAACCGTCCGCCTGAAGGGGGTAAGTGGAAAAGAAGATCAGGGCGGTGGTTTTGTCTGGCGCTTTACAGATAAAAACAACTATTACGTTGTGAGGGCTAACCCACTGGAAGACAACGTGGTTCTTTATAAAATGGAAAACGGAAAAAGATCAGATCTTCCCTTGGTGGGGAAGGGAAAGACCTATGGCATGGACGTAGATAAGCTTGGCAGTGATTGGAATACTCTCAAACTTAGGGTTGAAGGCAGCCATTTTACGGTATACCTAAACGATAAGGAATTATTTAAGGTCGAAGATAAAACCTTTTCAAATGCCGGCAAGATAGGGTTATGGACCAAAGCAGATGCTGTAACTTATTTTGATGACCTGGAAATTGCTCATGATTAAGCATGATGGTACGATCCTCGTTCGCTGCGATTTAAAAACAAGGTCCAAGTGTAAGAGCTCGTCTAATAATCCTATGAAAGCAACCTTTTTCAAAATCCTTTCCCCGATTTTTTTTTGGAATATTGTTGCCGCGCAAACCAGTAATCCTAATATTATCGATGCACATTTTACCGACGAATTGATCAAATTGGATGGCAGGTTGAACGAACCGGTCTGGCAGGAAGCATTGCGAATTAACAATTTTACGCAGCGGGAACCAAAAATGAACAGTCCGGCCACAGAACTCACGGAAGTGGCTATCGTGTATACAAACAACACGATCTATATTGGGTTTTGGGGGCATGACCGTGAGCCTGATAAGCTGGTAGCCAAGGAAATGAAGCGGGATTTTGATTTTGATCTGGATGATAATTTTGAAGTAATAATTGACACCTACAATGATGACCGGAATGGTTTTCTTTTTGTCATAAATCCAAATGGGGCCAGGGCTGATGTGCAGGTACTTAATAACGGTGAGTCCGAAAATATTTTTTGGAATGGGGTATGGAATGCCAAAACAACTATTACAAGTCAGGGATGGTTTGCTGAAATAGAAATACCTTTTTCAACACTTAAATTTCGGACTGATATAGATAGGCAGATGTGGGGTATTAATTTTGAACGCAATATTCGAAGAAAGCGTGAACAAGTGCTCTGGCAAGGCTGGTCAAGGGATTCTGAACTCGAACTTATTAATCGCGCCGGCACGCTGGCAGGTTTAGACAGTATTCGTAATAAGAATTTTGTAGAAGTCAAGCCATATACTATAGGAGGGCGAGAATTTGGTTCCGGAACAAAAACAGGTGTCCTTAATGCCGGTGGTGACATAAATTATTTGGTCACACCAACTGTAAGGATAAATCTTACTCTCAATACAGACTTTGCACAAGTAGAGGCTGATAGGCAACAGATCAACCTAACGCGGTTTCCACTTTTTTTTCCAGAACGGAGGGAGTTTTTTCTTGAGGGGCAGGATTATTTTGATATGGGCTTCGGCAGTACGATTATCCCTTTTTACAGTCGAAGGATCGGGTTATCCAAAGCCAGGCAAACCGTTCCTATAATCGCTGGAGCCAGGATCCTAGGCAAAACCGGCAATACCACATTGGGGGCAATGTCCATACAAACCGCCCGCGAAGACAGCGTGCCATCAACTAACTATTCCATATTTAGCTGGCGACAGGACATACTAAAACAATCTTCTGTAGGGATTCTATCATCTAATGCATATACCAATGGTCGGTTGCATAGTACAACAGGTGCTTATGCCCAGTACAGCACTTCTGTATTATTTAATGATAAAAACCTGAATATCGGGGCGGCGTTCACTCAAAACATTAATTCTGATAACTTTGATAAAGCCGCCAACGCCCACCGCATCTATTTGAGTTATCCCAACGATAAGGTTGAATTTGATATGGCATGGCAGCGAAGTTCAAGGGCTTTTAATCCGGAAGTGGGCTTTCTTAGCCGCAGTAATTTCGAAGAATATTATGCAGAACTGGAATTTAAACCTCGCCCCAAAAACATTCTCCGCTGGATCCGTCAATTTAGTTTGAAGCCGCTGGATTTAAATTATTTTATCTTTGATGATTCGGGCTACCTGCAATCTTTTAAATACGAGATAAGACCATTAGGTTTTGAGACCCAGAGCGGCGAATTTTTTGAATTTAACTATCAGCGGATTGCAGAAGGTATCCGCGAGCCTTTTGATATCACAAATACCATAAGCATTGATGTAGGTGATTACTGGTATTCCCGGTATGAAATTCAGGCAGCTACCTTTCGTGGTAGAAACTGGTCCATATCTGCAAATCTAAACTGGGGCAGCTTTTACACCGGGAAGAGCACTTCAAATGAATACGAGGTACTGTTGCGGACCAGCCGTTACATTAAAGTTGGAATTAATTATGAAAAGAACTGGGTAAATTTACCAAAAGGCACATTTCAAACCGACCTGATTGGCAACAGGGTTGAATACGCGTTAAACCCTAATCTTTTCGGTGCCTTGTTTATGCAGTGGAACAGCTTGGATGAAAATGCACTACTTAATTTTCGATTGCAATGGATACCAATTATAGGAGCGGATTTTTTCTTTATCGTAAATCAAAACTACAATACATCTTCTAACAGATGGAAGCTTGAACGGACCACAATTGTTGGAAAATTCATATGGAGGTTCGTTGTTTAATACAGGGAAGATTAAAAAAGGCACAAAACAGGTGTTAGTAGTAGCATACAAGAAGTCAGACACTTCATGGAAAATCGGTAATTTCTCAAATTCACCAGCACGAATCCGGATGCTGATTAGGCTCTCTACCGCAGGCGCACCTTGCATAATAGAAGCAACTGGATCCTATTCAATGCTGGTAACATGCATGTTCTTTCATGTCTAGATTTGTTATTTCAGTAATAAACCTAAGCAAAGCCGCCACTTCGCTAAGATAAACCATGACCGGGATTGAGCCGGTAAACCAAAGAGGTTCAAAGGGTCAACAAGTAAATCGATGATTGAAACCACCATTCCGATCGTGCCTCGTTGTTTGATGAGCATAAATAAATCTTCATCGGATTTATACTGCTGAACTTCGGTTGCCGATACACTGTATCCCAGCTTTTCGACGGCTTTTGCCAATTCCTCGCGTTTAATCTGGCTTGTATCTGCTTCAATTAGTACGATATCATGAACCAGGTTTACAAGAACACTTTTAACACCTGGGTACCGCTTGAGGGCTATCTCTACACTCATCGTGCAAAGGAACACATCAGCCCAGAAACTTTCATTTGAACGCTTTCTGTTGCCATAATAGGTTGAGAACTATATTAGGTTGAAAAATTTATCTGCAATGGCCAGGCATTAGGCTGCCTGGCCAATTCCAGCATTTTTTAGCTCTTCCATAGAAATCCCATTATTTTGGCAACAGGAAAGTAAACTTCCGTTCACAGCAACTGCAGGTAATGCCTTAATACCATATTCCTGTACCTTTTCCAGGCACTCTTTTGTCTCACAAGGCTGTGATAAGTTATAAACAACAATCTCGCACGAGCTGCAAGCCATTGATTTTACCATTTCAACCATTGGTTCACAAACGCTGCACCCGGCAGTAAATATTTCGATTTTTCTCTTGATTTGGTTTTGCACGACCTTTTAGATTTTGTTTAAAACAAAGGTCACTTGGCCGGGGGGGTGTATGCCAAATCTTTTTTAGATTAATTTTTTATTATATACTTCTAGGCGCTTGTCAATGGCAGTGATTTCTTTGATGTTGGATGCCAGCTCGTCCAGTTCAAGCTTGGGAAACTGTTCCTTAATGTATTCTATTTTTTCAGCATCCTGACAATTTCCCGAACAAGCATTCATTACCTGGACCAGCTTTAAAGCGAGGCTCTTTCTAAACACTTCATCTAGCAACAAGTAATGTGCTTTTTGCAAGCCATGGTCGGCAGCTTTAAACTGATTCGATATTTGGTCAGGGTCTTTATCACTATCCAGCATTTTAATTATGCCTTCAATTTGCCTTTAATGACAGAAAGTCGTTTGGCGAGGTCTGTTGTAAGTTCTTTTGGTAACATTTTCTAAACTTTAAAATGTGAGCAGTAAAATGTCAATTAGCACCTTCTAGGCTTTTACTTTTGAAAAAACATACAATGTTTCAGTTGCGATCTGTTTGCAACGCTCGTCATATTTCGCTGTTTCCTGGACAGTACCATCAAATGCTTTAGGGTCATCATAAGGGACAGCAACCCTTGCAGCTGCTCCTTTTACCACAGGGCACGCTTCATCAGCCTGCGAGCAGGTCATAATAGCGCAAAAATTGCTTTGCGGGTTGCTAGCGTCATCATACTTCTTTGAAAATGCCTTCATAGGTTCAGCGCCAGCCCCATAGCTTACATGATAGACCGGGTTTTTGCCTTCTGATGTTTTCGTTACATCGAAACCAGCCCTCTCGCAGGCAGCAACCGCCCGCTCATTGAATGCGCTGGCCTCAGTGCCGCCAGAGTATGTTTTCACATTAGGAATATCGTAGTATGCAGCAGCAGTTGCGCCCCAGATTTGCCCGAAATGACTGCGCCGTGAGTTGTGCGTACAAATGTAAGTGAGCTGCACAGGCTGGCCGGCTTTAACCTGCTTTTGGATGAATGCGGCAATTTTGTCGAGCTCTTCTTTTCTCTCACCGGGTATTTTTGAGAAATCTTCTTTAACAGTTTCGATATAAGCAGACACTTTTGGGTTAAGTGCTTTTTTGTTGTCTGGATTGTTGGTAGGCATGATTGCAGCAGTGGTAAAAAGGATTATCAGCAATAAATTGATCAGGTTCATATGGTATTGAAATAAGTTATGAATAAAGTCAATCGTAAAGATACGATACATTTTCTCAGACAAAAAAATATTCATCGTAATATAGCAATTGATAGAATGCTATTTATATTTGCAGCATGGGAGTAACTAAAACCGAAATATTCACCGAGCAGCAGAACCGTATTGCAGATCTGGCAAAGGCGTTTTCACACCCGGCCAGGGTTGCAATCCTGCAACTGCTGATTGCCCGAAAATCATGTGTTTGCGGTGATTTGGTGGATGAGCTTGAATTAGCCCAGGCAACTGTTTCACAGCATTTAAAGGAGCTCAAAAGGATTGGCATTATCCATGGCGAAATCAATCCACCAAGGGTATGCTATTGCATTAACCCGGTCGTGTGGTCAGAAGCGCAGAAAACATTTGGCTTGCTGCTGGATACATTTGCCATTACGGAATCCTGCTGTAATTAGTAGGTATTTTTTTATTCAAATCAATCGTAATATTACATTTTAACAATAGGAACCATGAGCCAATCCAATCCAATGACCTGGGGTGATTTCAAAAATACCCTCAAACAAAATCCAGATCTGCACCTGCAATTCCAATATGAGGAAGGCAAGTTTGTGGACAGCTCTTACCACATTACCGAGATCAAACAAGCACCGATCGTTTCAGTTGATTGCGGTGGGGTAATGAATAGCTGGACAGAAGTGATCGTACAGCTATGGGAACCCTCGGAGAAAGAAGTAGACCGTTCAATGAAAGTTGACAAAGCGCTGAAAATTGTTGACCTGGTTGAAAAATCGCTTCCCCTGAACCCTAATGCAACCGTTAAAATTGAGTTCGGCAATTCCAGGTTTGATACACGCCAGATGTACCCCGGAGAGTTTACTTCCGATGGTGAAACATTCACTGTTAACCTGGTGCCGGACTTCACCCAGTGCAAAGCACTTACCCGAAACCAAAGCTGCGGCACGTCGCCCGCCGAAGCATCATGCTGCGCGCCCGCACCTGTTAAACAGGAACTTGAATTGGTTACCTCAGATGGAGACAGCTGCAAGCCTGGCTCTGGGTGCTGCTAATCAAACCAGCTATGAAACTACAAATTGATAAAGCAGGGCCAGCGGACAAGGAACTAGTAACCAGCCTGCTGAAAGAAGCAGACCTTCTTACTGATGACTTGCCTGCTGGCTTGCCGAATTTTCTTGTAGCCAGAGACGAAGGCACACTTGTTGGTGTCGCTGGAATGGAGCTGTATAGCGGAGTTGCACTATTACGCTCAATTGCAGTTAGCCCTGATCATCAGGGTAAAGGCATTGCCCGGAAATTGGTCGAGCAGCTGCTGGCAGGTGCTGACACGCAAGGAGTTGAAGCGGTATACCTGATCACAACCACAGCTGATCACTATTTTGACAGTTATGGCTTTGTGGTCGTAAAACGAGAGCAAGTGCCGGAAGCAATTCAGCAAACCAAGCAGTTTAGCAGCCTTTGCCCTTCGTCAGCAGTCGTTATGAAAAGAGATTTAAAGCATCCAACCGCATGAATAACCCACGTCTTTCCTTTTTAGATCGCTACCTGACCCTATGGATCTTTTTGGCCATGCTTATCGGTGTGTCAATCGGCTATTTCTTGCCAGGTACACCTGATTTCATCAACCAGTTTAATTCGGGGTCAGGTGTGAACGTTCCACTTGCCATTGGCCTTGTGCTGATGATGTACCCGCCACTGGCCAAGGTGCGCTATGCAGAGCTGCCAAAGGTTTTTAACAACACCAAGATCCTTGGGCTTTCGCTGCTTCAAAACTGGATCATTGGCCCGCTGCTGATGTTTGGCCTGGCTGTTATTTTCCTTCCTGATAAGCCAGAGTACATGACTGGCCTGATCATGATTGGTATTGCCCGTTGCATAGCAATGGTCATTGTCTGGAATGACCTGGCCAATGGTGACCGCCTGTATGCGGCAGGACTGGTGGCATTCAACAGCATTTTCCAGGTCTTGTTTTATTCGGTCTATGCCTATGTGTTTGTAACAGTTTTGCCACCGCTTTTTGGCTTAAAAGGATTTGAGGTAAACATCACTATCGGCCAGGTCGCTCAAAGCGTCTTTATTTATCTGGGCATCCCGTTCTTGGCGGGCATTATTTCACGGATCGTACTGACAAAGCTGTTTAGTCAGCAGTGGTATGAGAACAAATTCCTTCCGGCCATTAGCCCAATCACTTTGATTGCCTTGCTCTTTACGATTGTGGTCATGTTCAGTTTGAAGGGCCAACTGATTGTGAGTATCCCCTTTGATGTGCTGCGCATTGCGCTGCCACTGACAATCTATTTTGCAATCATGTTTTTCTCTGCTTTTTACCTTTCCAAGCGTGCAGGAGCGGATTATGCCAAATCTACTTCTTTGGCCTTCACTGCCGCAGGTAACAACTTCGAGCTCGGGATCGCGGTAGCAATCGCTGTCTTCGGGATTGATTCCGGGGCTGCATTCGCTGCTGTCATTGGCCCACTAATCGAAGTGCCGGTATTGATCCTGATGGTCAATTTTGCTCTCAAACAACAGCACAAGTTTTCCAATTAACTGCGTATTAAATGAGAATTGCCTTTTTTTCAGACATCCACGCCAACCTTCCAGCCTTGGAGGCGTTTTTCAAAGACGTTGAAACCAGAGACACTGATGCTATTTATTGTTTGGGTGATCTAGTTGGATATAACATCTGGCCTAATGAAGTTATTGACGAAATTAGAAAGCGTGGTATCCCAACTATTGCGGGTAATTACGACTTCGGGATTGGAAGGAGCAGCGACGACTGTGGCTGCGCGTATAAAACGGACGATGAAAAAGAAAATGGTAAAGTATCGATTGCTTACACAAACGAAATTGTCAAAGACGAGCAGCGGGCTTATCTAAGAACACTGCCGGCACACATCCGTCTGGAGTTTCAATTAAATGAGAAACCGCTTTCTGTTCTTCTGGTGCATGGTAGCCCGCGGCGGATCAATGAATACCTGTTTGAGGACCGCGACGAAAAAAGCATGCTGCGGATCATGGAGCAGGCTGGCGCTGATGTCATGCTTTTCGGGCATACCCACAAACCTTACCACAGGATACTGGGCTCAGTCCAGCCGGACGGCACAGACCATTTCCGGCATGCGATCAATATTGGTTCTATCGGTAAGCCAAAAGATGGTGACCCAAGGGGCGGCTATGTAATCCTGCATATCAATGCAGACGCACTGGCATCAAGTAAGGATAGCATTACGGTAGAGTTCATACGTTTTGGGTATGACGTCGAAAAAGCGGCCAAGGCTGTGGAAGACAGTATCCTTCCGGATGCATATGCAGAATCCTTACGCCTGGGAAAATGAAAATAGCACTACTCTCTGATATCCATGCAAACCTTCCCGCATTTGAAGCGGTGCTGGAAGATCTGGAAAAACAACAACCTGATGCGGTTTACTGCCTGGGCGATCTTGTGGGCTATAATGTTTGGCCTAACCAGGTAATTGGTTTGGTGCGCAAACATGGCATTGCAACCATTGCAGGAAACCACGACCTAAAAGTTTCTAAGATAATGCCTTCCGAGGGCGATTGCAGCAAAGAAGAAAACAGCGAATATGCCTACCAGCTGGTTGGAGACAAGGAAAGGAATTACCTGTTAACACTGCCCAGGCATCTCAGATTAGAATTTCAAATCGATGATCAGCAGCTGAACATGTTGCTTGTCCATGGCAGCCCCAGAAGCATCAACGAATATCTGTTGCAGGAGCTCCCTGAACAGTACATGCTGGAACTTGTCAGGGAATTTAAAGTGGATATCCTTTGCTTCGGACATTCACACAAACCATATCACCGCGTCATCAATTCCGGTGAGAACGGCAGTGAGCATTTCCACCATCTGGTAAATACCGGTTCTGTCGGAAAACCCAAAGATGGAGATGCGCGTGCTTGTTATGTACTCATAACGATTGATCAGACAGCCAGTATAACAGATCAAGATGCTGTTCAGGTTGAATTTGTAAGGATCAAATACGATGTAGAAAAGGCGGCGCAGGCCGTAGAGCTGAGCCTTCTTCCTAATGCATTTGCAGATAATTTAAGAAAAGCATATTAACCTTTATCCAGATGAAAGGTTTGATGGTTTTGTTTTTCGTCTTTTTTACCACAGTGGCAACTTGCTATCCTTTAACAAGATGGGAAAAGCGATATGAAATAGGCAATCAATTATCCTGCCTTCTTGATTATCCTGCTGTTCTTGGTGAAAATGGCGGTATAGTTGTAATACAGTTTTCTGTTGGCGAAGGTAGCGCCATAGGGAAGGTGAAAGTATTTACCCGTGATGATAAGCTTAATAACGATCTGATCCGGCAGCTGACTGGAAAGAGGATATTTTTGCCTGATCATCATGCTGCCACAAGCTATATAGTCAAATTAAGGTTTATAAGGGCTAAATAAACCGATTGGGAAAGAATGAAAAAGCATATTACTGACATGAAATTTCCCATGTACGCTTCTTTCAGCTTGACATTCGCTTTGATGGGTGATGCATTCCTGTATTCTTTTCTGCCAATAAATGCTTCCAGCATCCACGTTCCAATCATTTGGATAGGCACCATCTTATCAATTAACCGCTTTACACGGATTCTGCTTAACCCACTTATTTTGCGCGTTTTCAGTCTTGTAGGTTTTCGTATACCGGTTATCGTTGCGGCAACTGTATCTGTATTAGCAACAGCTGGCTATGGTGCCGGTTTTGGCATTGCAACTTTGATACTGCTCAGGATTTTATGGGGTATATCGTATTCTGTTCTTCGCGTTGGGGCAATTACCTATGCCATGGATTATCCTAAGAAAGGCTTGGCATTGGGGGTTAGCCAAAGTATAATTGAGTCAGGGCCGCTTCTGGCGTTATTGATCGGCCCATTGCTCTTTGAAGTAATTAGTCCCAGGTCGATTTTTTTAGTAATTGCGCTCCTTTCGACGCCAGGAATATACTTTGCCTTAAAACTTAAAGAAAGGAATCGGTCGCCAGCTCGCCCATTTAACTTCAAAATATCATTTCCAGCAGTCTTTAACCGGCTAGCGTTTTTAGGTGCTTTTGCAGTAGAAGGAATGCTCGTAGTTTTGCTTGGGACCCTGTTGATGAGCGCGCAGCATAATTGGTCACCGGTTGAAATTACCGCCGCAGCTGCCGGGTTTCTTTTCTTCCGGCGGATATGTTCCCTTTTAATTTCGCCTTTTGCGGGTTGGTCCGCTGACCGGTATGGGCTTGCGAATATTTACTCAGCTTCTATTCTGCTAATTTGCCTGGGTTTGCTGATGGCAACAAGTGGCTGGGTAATGCCCGGATTGATCCTTGTATTTACCTTTTACAACGTCAATGCATCGCTAGCAGCTGGCGCGGCATCCGCTGGGAAAGACGATGTGACACACACAGTCTCAATTAATGCCACTTTCCGGGATGCTGGTTCCGCATTTGGCGCATTAGCGGGCGGCTTTTTATTGACCAATAATCATTTGAGCCTGATCTTCACGGCTCTCGCATTAGTTCTGATGTTTCTTACCTGGGGATACTACCGAAAGGCAACGGCACTCCGTGTTTAACGCAACGTTATAGATATTGTCGATACCGAATACCTGCCAAATTAATCGGTGGTTTTTCCGTACTCTAGGCCCTCTCGATTTCTCTCCCCTTTTAGTTCATAAAACATCTCATTTTGCCACTTTCAAATTACAGAATAGTGGTACACCAAAACAAATTACTGTATATTGCAAACTGGCACGTTAAACTGTACTATTTTGAATGGTGATTGGATACATAAGGGTTTCGAAGACCGAACAGAACCAGGACCTGCAATTTGATGCACTCAAGAAAGCTGGTTGTGAGAAAATTTATCATGAAAAGATATCTGGTGCTTCCTTGCAAAGACCTGAGTATATAAGGATGATCTCAGAACTTCGAGAAGGGGATGTCATAGTTGTCTGGAGAATTGATCGGCTAGGTAGAACGACCTATGAGTTGATCAAGCTTATGGTTGAATGGAAGGAAATGGGAGTTGACTTCCGGAGTATTTCAGAGGGGATTGATACTTCTACAAAAATGGGTCGGCTTTGGTATATGCTTAGCTCGGTTTTTGCGGAAAACGAAAGAGAGATCTTAATGGAGCGGACGCTGGCCGGGATGGAAGCTGCCCGTGCCAGGGGTAGGGTAGGAGGAAGGCCGAAGGGATTGACTAAAAAGTCTAAAGAGCTAGCAGGCCTGGCAGCTACTCTGTATCAAAGTAAGAAATACACCACCATGCAGATATGCGAGCAATTAAAAATTGGGAGTAAGGCGACGCTCTATAATTACCTGAGGCATGAAGGCATTGAAATTGAAGGGTGGGTAAGACACAAAATATTGGACAATTAAAAATACTACTGATACTCAGAAATTTGCTCCTTGCAACTATTCCTCCTAGGCGGATTATTTGCGCTGCTCTTGAAATCCTATCTTTAAACAGCTCAAGAAGGTTTTTTCATCATTAACTAACGTTCAGTACTTGAAGCTTAACTTGTGAGTTCCTCTGTCGAAGTGCTTGATAATAAACGGATAAAGCACTGACTAACTAATGTTGCCAGCTATTGGTGATCTCGCGTTTTTAAAAATATTCGGCTATCTTTTGGTTTTACCTTTACAAATGTTTATGCCAACAGATTTTTCCTGGGGTGACATTGCCTTATCATTGATATGAATTTGGTACGGTCACTAAACACAGACTTTTATTTCATATTTTTGATAAAATCGTCTAAACGAATCTGACAAAATGAATTCATTTGGAGAATATTTAAGGTACAAGAGAGAGCTTTTAGGTCTTCCATTGCGGAAGGTAGCAGCAGAACTTGACATTGATACTTCGATATTGAGTAAAATTGAAAGAAATGAAAGAGGCGCGACCAAAGCGATGCTGCCGACACTTTCCAAATCATTGCATATTCCAGAAAGGGAAATACAGATTGAATTTATTCAGTCAATTGTTTTCGATGAACTTGGAGACTTAAAGTTCTTGGCTGATGGACTTAAAAAAGTATTAAAGACAATATGAACACACAATTTTTTACCAATAGGATTGGTAATAATCTTTTAGACAAATTCCAGGGCATACTTGAACATATTCCAAACCTTTATGCATTTGACGCTCTCGTCGGGTATTTTCGCGCATCCGGATACTTTCGGCTAAGACCCTTTCTAGAGAATATTAAAGAAATAAGGGTTTTAGTAGGTATAAATGTTGATGAGATTTCTGCTCAATATACATCAATTGGTCAGCAATACTTAAAAGACCCGATAATAACCAAAGATGCTTTTTTAGAGAAATTAAGGGAAGATATTGAGCAAGCTGATTACAAAAAGGATATTGAACAGGGTATTTTTAAGTTTGTTGAAGACATTGTTTCTGGAAAAATACTTCTTAAAGCTCATCCTGAAAAGAATCTACATGCAAAAATATATATTTTTAAACCTGAAAATTTTAATCCCAACTCAACAGGAACTGTAATTACGGGATCATCAAATTTTACTGACAATGGCTTAGGCACGTCGGAAAAGTCCAATTACGAATTTAATGTTGAATTGAGGCGGTTTGATGATATCAAATTTGCCTCTGATGAATTTGAAACTCTTTGGAACGAATCAATAGACATCCTGCCCACAGATGTTCAAAAACTCAAAAAAATTACCTACTTAAATGATGATTTCACACCATACCAATTATATATAAAACTCTTAATTGAATTTTTTGGAAGGAGAATCGATTATGACCCGGCAAACGTTGATTTACTGTTGCCGGATAATTACAAAAGATTAACCTATCAAGCAGAGGCAGCTATCGAAGGTTATGATAAACTTATTAAATATAATGGGTTTTTTCTTGCAGATGTCGTTGGCCTTGGAAAAACGGTTATTGCTTCAATTATTGCTAAAAAGTTTGTATTTGAAAACGGCTATCATTCAAAAATACTAATTGTTTATCCTCCTGCATTGGAGGCAAACTGGAAGAAAACAATTAAAGATTTTCATATATGGAATAATTGCTCTTTTATTTCAACTGGTAGCTTGCACAAAGTTATTGATAATAAGAGCTTAGACTATCCTAATGCCGATGAATATGACCTTATTATCATTGATGAAGCGCATAAATTTAGGAATGATGCCTCTCACATGTATGAAAAGTTGCAAACAATTACAAAAACGGATAGAAGGATACCAGGTAGTGATGGCGATGTAAAAAAGAAAGTAATGTTACTTACTGCAACACCGTTGAATAATCACCCTGCTGATATCGAGAACCAAGTTTACTTATTTCAAGACAAGAGAAATTCTAACCTTCCTGCTGTTAAGGATCTGCAACTTTTTTTTACACCACTAAAAGAAGAATACGATAGGCTAAGGAAAGACAGAGTGCTAAACGTTAGGAAGGTCAAAAATATATTTGATAAGATAAGAGATAAAGTTATTGAACCGCTTGTAATTAGGAGAACGCGTACAGATATTTTAAACAATCCGGAATACTTAAAAGATATTAACGAGCAGGGTATTGAGTTCCCAATTATTAATCCCCCTAATCAAGTAAATTATGAATTTGACGACAAACTATCCTTATTATTTGACAGAACTATCACTATTCTAACAAGTTTTGATGATGTCGGGAAAAAAATAGATGGATTAGGGTTAGGGTATTATCGCTATCGAGCGATTGAATACCTTATTAATGAGGAAGATAGAAAGCGATATGGTGATGTTGAATCCATCTCTCTAAGACTTTCATCTATTATGAAGACATTGCTTGTTAAGCGCCTGGAAAGTAGTTTTCAAGCCTTCAAAATGTCATTGGGACGTCTACTGAAAAACACCGATCACATGATAAGAATGTTTGAAGAAGATAAGGTATATGTTGCTCCGGATATTGATGTAAACAAGTATTTAGATGAAGGGGATGAAGAAGGGTTAGAAGCTAAGATCAACTCGAGACGAGGGAATAATCAAATTTATAGAGCGAAGGATTTCAAAGAAACCTTTATTATATTCCTTCAAAGAGACAGACAACTGGTTGGGGAACTGGTGGATTCATGGAAGGGTATAGATTATGATCCCAAACTTTCAAAATTCCTTACAGATTTGAAAAGTATCTTTTTAAAGAAATCGATTAATCACTCCGGCAAGCTCGTGATTTTCACTGAGTCCAAGGAAACGATGGATTACATTGAAAAGGCCACTAACAAAGCCGGGTATAATAAAACTATTGGTATAAGCGCGGGAAATAGAAGAGAAAATGAAAAGACCATTAGACTTAACTTTGATGCAAATCAGGAAAGAGGTGAGTGGTTGAATGATTTGGATATTATTTTCACTACGGAAGTCCTTGCAGAGGGCATCAACTTGCATCGATCCAATGTCATTATTAATTATGATGTTCCCTGGAACTCTACTAGGTTAATGCAGAGGATTGGCCGTGTTAACCGTATTGGTACAGAAGCTAAGGCTATCAATGTGTTTAACTTTTATCCATCAGATAAATCTGAAAATCAAATACAACTGACGAATACTGCAATAAAAAAATTACAGGCCTTCCATTCTGCCTTTGGTGAAGACTCTCAAATATATTCCCAATTAGAGGAAGTTGGGGAGGCGGGCCTTTACGGTTCCAGGCTTAAAGAAGAGATCAATGAGACTTTATTGTATTTACAAGAACTACGTACATTCAAAAAGGAAAATAAGCAGGAATTTGAATTTATTTCCAAAATTCCCAAGAAAGCGCGACTTGCTAGACATGCGGAAAATATAAAAATGACTACGATTGCTAGCAATTCCATCACTTATCTTAAAAGTGAAGGACACCCTGGCGTATTTTATAAAATAGATGAGAGCGGTATTGTACACGAGTTGACTTTTGTCGAAGCAGCAAAGATTTTCAGTAGCGCTACAAATGAGGTGGCTCTTAAACCCTTACCTGATTTCCATCACGAGCAAATCAACAGCGCTACTAATTATTTTAAGCAATTAGTAAAGGTTTATGAGAACCAAAAGGTTACTAGATCGCAATTATCGGCATTGGAAAAACGGGTATTAAATGTTCTTCCCACTTACGCTGCTCAGGTTAAAAATGCTTTTTACAAACAGTTACTAAAACGCACGGTGGATGAGCTTTATAAAGGTTCTCATAGAAAATTGCCCAATAATATAGATGCGTTCCTTAAAAGGGCTAAAATTGAACAAGTTAACGACTTGGATGTTCTTGTTGACAGACTTTACAAAGAGGTTTTGGCAGAGTATAAGTTTAATGATACTGAATCAGAACCCAGTAGGACAATTGCTAAGCAAGTTTTTGCAAATCCGCAAATTGTAATTTCGGAGTCCTTTGTTTAGTATAATTGATTTTATTAATCTCTCATATGCATGAATCAATCACTTCCCTCATATGCTTATCTATTGATAAAGAGTGATAACGATTTATAGATAATGAAATTAGAAACTCTATGGTGAAATGAATAAAGCAATAATTGCACAACTCTTTAAAGCTCCTTATAATCGGCAATCGTTTATATATAACGGACTTATACCTACGTTTCAAGGTAAAGTTGCAGATTTCAAAATTTATGATGACCAAGGTGTTCAGCATATGGTTTTGTCCGCTTCTGAACAGAACTATGCAGACTCAATAGTAAAATATGGAGAATTTAAGACTTTGGATGAAATTCCACGGACCGTTGAGCTCTATGAAGTAATTGTAAAAGATGGAAAGCAAATTGAGCGAAGTCGAGTTGGACTAGGAAGTTTAGTCAAAAAACATATTATCGGTAACAATGCTGTGTTAGTAAATTTTGCGTACCAAATTCCTGATAAAAGAACTTGGCGATTTTCATTTATTGCTCGTGATGGTATATTTCAAAGTGGAGAAATGCAAATACAGGATACACATCCTAAACGTTACACATATGTTTTTGGAGAACCGGAAGAAACCTATAAAACTGCATTAGATCAATTTTTCGTACTTGGCAGTGAACTAGAAATTACCATTAACAAAATCAAGGACGCCTTTGGAGTGGAGTCGATGTCAAAAGCATTTTTTGATGAGTATCGTGATGTGCACTATGTCGGTTTCGTTGATTATTTAATGCGTTCAAATTTTAAAAAAACAGCATTTAATGGAGACGATAAGGACGTTCGTGATTTTGTCAAAAAGCTTTTAGGGCGGATCGTTTTCTTATACTTTTTGCAAAAGAAGGGCTGGTTGGGTGCGAAAGATACTTCCTACAAAGATGGAGATAAAAACTTTATGCCTCACTTCTTTCATAAAGCGGGTGCAAATGACAGATTCTATTCCGACTGGCTTTCTAAGCTCTTTTTCGACGCTTTGAACACGGAAAGGCCCAGTGATGATTTTGTTATGCCGGATGGTGAGCTGGTAAAAATCCCATATTTGAATGGTGGGCTTTTTGAGAATGAATCCCTAAATTATGATTTATTAACTTTCCCATCAGACTTGTTTGCCAACTTGTTTGCATTCTTTGATCAATATAATTTTACCATTTTTGAAGACAGCGCTGAAGAGCATACAGTTGCCGTCGATCCTGAGATGCTTGGCCATATCTTTGAGAATCTTTTAGAGGATAACAAAGACAAAGGAGCCTTTTACACCCCAAAGGACATTGTCCATTACATGACGCGAGAGTCATTAATTGAATACTTACATACCCAAATAACTGATGCCAGTCCTGTTGACCTTGAAAACTTTGTAAGAAACAGAGAGAATAACCTCAATAAAGAACATAAAAAACAGATTGATGAGAAATTGGATTCTGTAAAGATATGTGATCCAGCAATCGGTTCCGGTGCTTTCCCTATGGGGTTGTTGCAAGAGATTTTTGGGCTTAAAGAACGTATTGCTTATGACCTGGGGTACAAAGTATGGAGTCCAGCCACAGTAAAAGAAAATATTATTCAAAAATCTATTTATGGAGTTGATATTGAACGTGGAGCAGTAGACATAGCAAGATTACGATTTTGGTTATCCCTGATTGTGGATGAGGAAGTGCCCAAAGCCCTTCCAAATTTAGATTATAAAATTGTTGTCGGAAATAGTTTGCTGAGTACGTTTAATGACTCTGTGATTGAAATTGACTGGAATAGAAAGGGTAGTGTGGGGGAAGCTGACAAATATGTTAAGGAGATGCAAAAAGCATTAAATCATATAAATATCCTTCAGCGATCATTTTTTGATAGCAGCAATAATACTCAGAAAGCTGAAATAAAAACCGAAATTCGGGATTTAAAAGTAACCGTGTTAATTAATCAGTTAACCTATAATAAGTTATCTTATGAAAATAGAACTCCTATCAAAGGGGGTTTCGCTCCATCAGCTAAAGATGTGAAATTTAATAGTGATAGGGACAATCAGATAGCAAAGTTTGATAGTGATCTTCGAGATTTATATGAACTTAAAATCGATACTAATAAAGCGTTTAGTCATTTTGACTGGCGGCTAGATTTCCCGGAAATACTAAATCCGTTAGTTAAAAGTGAAATAGGTTTTGATATTGTGATTGGAAACCCTCCATACGGCGTCTCAATAAAAGATAGTTACCGAAATGAAGTAATAAAGATATTTGGTAAAGTTCCTGATTTTGAGATTTACTATTATTTTACTGAACTTGCTTTTCGACTGGTGAAAGACAACGGGGTTAAATCATATATTATTCCAAATACTTTTTTGTTTAACACTTTTGCGGAACAATATAGGATTCACCTTTTACACTCCTGGCATTTAGTTGAAATTTTAGACTGTACTAAATTCAGTATATTTGAGAAAGCGACGGTTAGAAACGTAATAACCATCTGGAAAAAGGAGGTGGGAAGTACTGTTGGTTATAAACAGACAAAAAATAAAGCATCCTTTGGTGAATTAATCTCGTCAAGTAGAGAGATTATTAAGAGCGATGATCTTCTAAAAATCAATCAGAATTGGGCACTTGCATTTTTTTTAGATCAAAAATCTATTGAAAGAATATCAAAGATTAAGGCAGATAAGATTTCATTAGATACGATATATCCGTCAATAAGTCAAGGGCTTATAGCATATGATAAATATCGTGGACAGACCAAAGAAACCATTGATTCTAGGGCGTTCCATTACAATGAATACTCAAAGGAAGGGTTAAAAAAATGGCTGTGGGGCGCGGATATTACTCGTTACCAGGTTAAATGGAATAATAAAGAATACATAGATTATTGTGATGACGTTGCAAATCCAAGAGATCCCAAATACTTCATTGGAGAACGATTGTTGATTCGTGAAATTACGAATCCTACGATTTTTGCTGGTATAACGAATGAAGAATTGTATAATGACCCTTCAATTATTATAGTTAAGTCAAATATCAATTACTCAATTAAGCCATTAGCTGCTATTTTGAATTCAAAGTTAGCTACTTATTACCATTTTAATAATTCTCCAAAGGCCACAAAAGGAGCATTCCCTAAAATATTAGTAAAAGATATCAAGGAATTTCCACTTCCAGTAAATTTTTATGATAATGTAACGCTTAACATTTTAGTTGATTTTCTTATTTTGATTAAGAGCTCAAAAAGTGTCGTTGAAAATACTGTTCCAAATGCTTTTCTTGCAGAAGCTTTTGAGGAGGTTATAGACTCGTTAATCTTTGAGTTATATTTTCCTGAGGATTTTAAAAATTGTGGTATAGAAATACAAAGATTTGCTCTTGAGATATTTTCCCCTATAATAGATTTAACAGCTGAGGAACAAATTAGTGACATTCAAGCCGCGTATCAAACCCTACGCGAAAAAGACAATCCGCTTCGTAATCAAATCAAATTGATGAAAATTGAGCTTAAAGATCTTCTACTTCCAATCTTAAGTGTTTAGTTATGCAAAAAATTAAATCTATTACCCTAAGGAACTTCAAGTATTTTTATGGTAAAGAAGATGTACAACCTCAGAATATTATCGATCTTAACAAGAATAATTTGTTGCTTTATGGAGAGAATGGTAGTGGCAAAAGTTCCATATACTGGGCATTGTACACATTTTTGCAGAGCTCGCTTAAAGATCCTAGGTCAGAGATAGAAAAATATTTTGATCCCGGTAATGGTGAGAATTTGAGAAACAGGTTTGCTGCAGCTGATGATGAGTCGGGAATCGTAGTTGAATTCTCAGCACCAACTGGTGGTACCATAAAGGAGCTTTTAAGAAGACCAAATGGATCTTTTAGCATAAATACTTTCCAAGATTCTTTCGTAAGTCGTACTTTGGTTGGCAGCGATTTTATTAATTATAAATATTTATCAAAGATTTACGACTTTCGAAATAGTGAGAGTATAGATCTTTTTGAGATGTTTGAACGAGAAGTGTTCATGTTTGTAGATTTTGAAACGGCTTTTACGGATCATACTGGCACTCTTTCTAGCAAGACTTACGCAAGTGACTGGTGGAAGTTTATCTCCAGAGAGTATACAAGCCTACCTAAAAATAAAAACAAGATTTCAGAGCGATCTGACGAATACATTAGATTCAAAAATCAAACAATTCCAAAGTTCACTGAGTTACTTCGTGCGTTTTTATTAAGTATCACTCAGGGGGCGAATGAATTTCTAACTACTAGTTTTGCTGAAAAATTTACTATTTCCTTTGAGGTTGATTCTGTTGAATGTGATTTTAATAAGAGAATAACTGGTAAAGTGAGGGAAAAGGATGGTAAGATTTATTTCCCAAAAATTCCTTTAAAAGTTTTTCTAACTGATCCAAATTTGGATGAAGACGAGAAGGAAGTTAAAAAACCACACACTTTTCTTAATGAGGCAAGGTTAACGGCAATAGCTCTGGCTATTCGATTGTCAATTCTAGATAGAAGGCCAACCTTTGACAATTCTGCTAGAATCCTTATTTTGGATGATTTATTGCTCAGTTTAGATATGAGTCATAGAGATAGAGTCTTAGATATTTTACTTAGTCAGTCATTTGTTGACACATATCAAATTCTAATACTGACACACGACAGGGCTTTTTATAGTTTGTGTAAGAATAGAATCCAGGATCGTTTTACTACTGGTTGGATATTTAAAGAGATGTATCAGCATCAGACAATTAATGGTATACCTTGCCCCTTTATCCCTGAGCAAAATAGTTATTTAGATCTGGCCAAAAAGTATTTAAAGTCCTTTGATTATCCGGCAAGTGCAAATTATCTTAGAAAGGAAACGGAAAGAGTTTTTAAGGTTTTACTTCCTCAAAATCTAAACTTCTATATTAAGGATGATAAAGGTCTAGTAGTTCTGCAGTTAGATAATCTCATTGGAAACTTTTTGAAATATTTCAAAGAGGTTGGCGGTGATATTGAACCCTACCGAAAGTTAAGAGAGCACAAGGATTTGTTGTTAAATCCACTCTCGCATGATAATATTGACTCTCCAATATACAGACGAGAGCTGGACAGTATAATTGAGATTTTGGAAAAGTTAAACCTCTTAAAGGTTCATACTATTGGAATGACGGATGATTTGAATGAACATATATATCAGCTCCATGAGACGGATTCTGCTGGTGAAAACTGGGTAATAGAATTTTCATTAAAAGAGACTTACAGAGGTATCAGAGATTTAGATGGTACTTGGCATTTATCTAATCCTATTTGTCATTTTATCAGTAGAGCAAACGTTACGCACAATATTGCACCAATTCCTCTTGGATCTACCGTTAAGCTTGGACAAGGATATGGCAACATTAGACATGCTCTTGGAATAAAAATTGGCGAAGTAGATAACATAAAGGATTTGAAAGAGATAATTATAAAAGACGGTCAGAAATTAATTGAAATCTTAGTCTAGAATAGTCCTTTGACGGCACATTTGAATGTCAGGTCACTACCCCGTCGTAACATCTCTATAATAATCGAATGCATTAGCCGTTCGCTTATAAATGAAAGGGATGACTTCAAAGTCATTTTCTTTCACCATGTATTCTTCTCGGTATTTTTTTTGAAATTCCGGTTTATAGATCGTATTCCGCAATGGAGAATATTGGTCATTGGGTTCAGGCGTCCAACTGCTTTCTGATGTTTTTCTTCATGTTTTGTGAATATTTCCATCACTATCAAACTGGAAAATCAAAGTTTGTCTTAGAAATGCCATTAGGCGCTTTTAGAATAAGGAAAAGAATACTACTCTGATACAATCCGGGTTACTTAAGTTATTTTTTCAACTTCGACGCTCGTCCATCTCAATATGGCCGAAAGTTGCTTTCTGTACGTGAGCATGACAATGTGGGTTTGGCGCTTAGTTATAAATATTTGTATTTATCATTAAGGGGAGGGCCTCTATAACAATTGGAACGACAGAGACTGCTCAACAGGATGATATTATCATACTAATGAACTATTTCAGCGCCCTCCCACTTTCCTGTAATTTTCCACAGCTCATAGCAAACAATCCATTCACAAATCCATGGAACAGTATAGCTAGCTAATGAAGTACGATGTTTCCAGTTAATATCCCCAGGATAATGCAAGCATAATGTTTCATTGCTGTACATGTGTATCGAGGATTTGGGGATTATTTTGTGACTATCAATAAAAACTTGGGGAGCAGCGCCAGCAGAGTATTCAATGCGTATCTTATATGCCTCGCATGTATCATGCGGTTGAAGTCTAGTCCTGCACACTAAAATTCCATTTTTGATTACAAATCTAAACATCCCAGGATAGGCCTGTTGAATCAATCTTTGCTGTAGAACCAAAGTTCCAACTGAGGATTTGGAAGGTTTTGGCTTTAAAAACTTTCCACCGAAACGTCGAGCTGGTTGATTTTGAACGACATCAGGTTTAAAGGTTGGTTTGATATCCGGAGTGGTGTAAAGTGTTCCCAAACCAGCTGCTTTTGCTATCGGCGTCAAGGCAGCTGCTCTGGTAGCCGTAGCCCGAAATTGCTGTTGATCAGCCACCAAACGCTTAATTCTAGCCTCTCCAAATGCCTTTTCAAATAGAATTTCATCTGTGAGATCATTGTCTGGATCCTTAAGTCTATCCCATACCTGTTGCATTTTACTTATGAATTGAATAAAGGATTCAAATACTGCCTGGTCTTCAAACCATTTTTCGCTAAAATTTTCATCAGGGTTGGCAGGGTTTGGAACTCGAAAAGGTTGAGCTCTACCTGAGCGCATACCGGATTTCGAAGTGATGTCTTTAATAATATTATCAATGGTTTCAAAAACGGACAATTCTCCCTGGTAGGCACCAGCAGCAAGAGTGGTCAAAATAATACTTGAAGTTGCTAGTTGGGGCTTATGATAGAAATGCACATCTCGGTATCTCTTAAAAATCTGTACAGCGCGTTCCAACGGTAATTTGAATTCGTAAGGCTGCTGCGCCGGCAGGTTTTCGCTAAGACGAATTACAGGATTACGCGCAGTGTGTGCTTTTAACAGTATATCCAAGTCCTGTTTTTTTAACTCGGCCTTTACAAGAAACCATTTTCCATATCCTTTGGGATTACTGGGAGTGTAATGCTTTGTTTTTCGGTCCGGAACAAGAAGTCTTTCTTGGTCAAAATATTCCTGTTGGCACCCGACCATAATATCCATGTGAAAGTCGTTTGCATAAGTGATACGAATGCACCGATTTTTCCGCTCCAGTTTGTTCTTATATAATTCATTCTCGCCAAGCCTGCGTTCCAATTGGTCGAGAAGCTCCATTGCCTGGTAGTTTTTTCCAGACAAAAAATCAAGATGAACGACGAAATCCAAGTCAAACTCGTTTTGTTTGTAAGGTTTAACCGTAGTTCTAATTCGGAATGACCCTTGTGGGTAGACGCTGAGCAATGCGGATTTGAAAAATAGCCAATCTGACTCGATCCATTCAGCAATTGTCTTGTAGCGCTGCTCGGCAAATTCTCTGCGCGTTGTATCCAGTTGCAGGCTCTCTCCAAGCCTATTTAATAGGTCATCTATATCACTGATGCGATAGTCTGAGCCGTAAGGTTTGTTGTACTTGAAATCTGTTACCATGTGTGTGTTTTAGTTTAATTTTTAAAAAGTTTAATATTGCTGTTAATCAGTAAGCGTGCGTGCTCGCCGATTTGAAATGGTTTTTTTCCTAATTGCCGGTCGTGCCCAAGTGACATGATCAGATCTTCTTTTACCCATTTGAGCTCATTGTGTTCGGAATCTTTCAGCGCACGTAACGCGGCCAGCTGCTCGGTTGAAAAAATAGGTTCGTACACCTCATGATAAAGAAGTTCCCAACACCTGAAATGGTGGGAATAGTGATAAGTAGGTACAGTATATAGGTAGCTGGTGCTTACTGTGGCAAATAAATCCTTATCCAGGTAGCCAGGGATAACTAACTCTTCCCGAAATTCACGCTGCTGGCACACCTCCCTGTCGTGCTTTGTTTCATACCAATCCAAAAACTTGATAATATTTTGGGTCGGGATCCGGATCCTTAGATCGTCTATGCTTTTGTTATCGATCGTGATATTATCATCAGGCCGCACAAGAAGTTTTCGAAATGTAGGTCCGGCTCCAAGGTAATATTTTCTTGCGCCACCAACAGGTTGATATTGGTCGATTCTGTTGCCTTTTATTAAAAGATATTGCCCATCGACATAAATCTTGTATAGGTAAGCGACCGAAACCCGCATTTCGCCCTTTTTTAGGCTGGCAAGCCAAAGTTTGAATTTGTTACCCCTTGGGATCTTTTCATCAATGAAAGCTTCTAGCTTGTTGGTTGCTAGACTCATTAATACACCGGATATAATTTCACCAATTGGCATAGTATTAGTTGATAATGTTCTAATATTGTCTCTTGCGTGAAAATATGTCGCAGGATTCTTTCAAATGAAACGGATTATATTATTGGATTGTTCCATACATAAGAAAAATATACCATTATTTTCATGAGTGATACAAAATTTTACTTATGAGCACGACGTTAAATACAGATTTACTTGCTAGCATGTTAAAAGACAAGCGGGGCAAAAGTGGCCTAAGAAGCGTCTCGGAGGCTATTGGCGATGTTAGTGTTGCTACACTATCTCGTATAGAACAGGGTAAGGTGCCTGATGTAGATACCTTCATAAAAATTTGTAAATGGTTACAAGTGCCTACTGACACTTTTGTAATACAGACCGAGTCGGATGGCGCTCGGCCCCCATCTACTGAGCAGACAATCATTGCACATTTACGTGCTGACAGGGAGCTTACCTCGGATACAGTTCAAATGCTGGTGCAACTGGTCAATTTAGCTTTTTCATCTAAATCCCCCCGTCCGGTTACAGCAAGTGAAAACTAAGAAAACCACCATCTTGCCCAGGGGTTATTCGACCGTAGCGGAAAATCTGGCAGAGAATTTTCGGAAAGAACTAAGTATCCATCCATGTGGGCATCTGTGTGGATTTAAACTGGCCAATCACCTGGGTGTTAGTGTTTGCACGGCCAGTGATTATGGTTTTGATCCAAATGTGCTGGTGGGCCTGACCGGGTGGTCTGGCTTGTACCTGGTCAATTCTTTTGGTGAAAAGATTATCATTTACAATTCCGGTGAGCCGTTTGGCAGGCAACAAAGTACAATAATGCACGAGCTGGCCCATGTAATACGGGGGCACACTTTCAGAAGTGATGCCATCCTTGCTGAATTACCCTTTCTTCGCTCTTACGATCCGTTGCACGAATCTGAAGCGGGGTATTTGGGAGCATCATTGCAAATCACTAGAAAGGGGCTTGTCTGGGCGATTAAAAAGAATATGTCTGTTGAGCAAATGGCTGAATACTATAATGCGACCACTGAGATGGTATCTTACAGACTACGTATATCAGGTGTTGCCAGACAATTCGGGATCAGGGTCTAGTATCTCACTGATTATATGTCCCGAATTCTAATATTTAATTATCTGTACTAAGTGCGCAGACAACAACAAGATGGAAATTGAGCAATCCCTAATCGCCGATATTAAGGCAATCATCCAATCATCCAAAGAAGCAGCCATTCGTGCGGTCGATCATGAGCGCACTTTGATGTACTGGCGTGTTGGGCAACGAATATTCGAAGAAGAGCAAGTGGGGAAGGACAGAGCAGAATACGGTCTTTACCTAACGCAACTTATTGCTGAACAACTAGAACCGGAATTTGGCAGTGGATTTTCTAAACGACAAATTGAGCTTTTTAGGCAGTTTTATCGTCAGTTCCCAATTGCGAATACACTGTATTCGCAATTGAGTTGGAGTCAATATAAGTTGCTAATACGATTAGACTCGCAGGATAAAAGAGATTTTTACATTGCGGAAACAGTCAAAAATAATTGGACGGTTCGTCAGCTCGAAAGGCAAATCAACAGTAGCTTATGGGAGCGCCTGCTATTAAGTAATGACCGTAAAAGTGTTCTGGCTGTTGCCCGAAGCGAACAAAACCCATCTGACGCGAAAGAGATTATCAAAGATCCAATGTACCTAGAGTTTTTGGGCCTGAAAAGAGAATCCTCTTATTACGAGAAGGATTTAGAACAAGCTATCATCACTCATCTTCATGACTTTTTATTAGAGTTGGGCAATGGCTTTGCTTTCGTCGCTAGGCAAAAAAGACTTCATATTGAAGGAGATGAATTTTTCGTCGATCTGGTTTTCTATAATAGGCTCTTACAGTGTTTTGTGATCATCGAAATCAAAACGACAAAGCTTAGCCATCAGGACATAGGTCAGCTCCAAATGTATGTGAACTACTATGACCGTTATGAAAAGAGAGATTTTGAGAACCCAACCATCGGAATACTTCTCTGTGCAGACAAGAACAATGCAGTGGTCAAGATCTCATTACCGGAAAATAATAAAACAATTATTGCCAGTGAGTACAAACTGTATCTACCGAGTGAGAAACAATTAATTGATGAGATGAAAAAGGAGATTGAAAAATTACAGAAAGATGAATAGCGCCAAAATACACTCATTTTTCTTGCTAATGCTTCAAGGATTCATATTCAATTACTTATTCAGCCAGCAACGTACACATCACCGATAACGGCTCCATTGAACACTATTGCGGTGATGAGATTGAACCTATCGGCAAGTTTTAAGCTTGTCGGTCAAATTAGAATGTTAGGTTATTCTGCCTGATGATAAGTTACGTAAAACCCAATTGACCAAACGGGTATTTGGCTTATCAAACACTTCACATAAAATGCCGTAATCCATTCAATTACAAAAAATGTCAATCTATACTAGGGCAACTCCAGCGGGTTTGGCGGTTGGCCTGCTCTGCTGGTCTCCTGCTGCCTGTACAGTGGTTGCGTCTAAACCGTCTTTTTTCTAAATTTGGAAATAACGTATATCCTTTTCAAGATGCTTAATCAGAAAAACAAGCAATTTTTAATCGTCTGGTTCACAATCTGTTTATTTGCTCTTTTGTGTAATGTCGCACCCATAGAAGGTGAAGTACAATCGGAAGATTTTAACAATGGAAAACCACGCATACATCTGCTAACAAATCAAGGTAGTGGATTCTGGCCATTTAGTACAGAATTTAGGGATAGTCGGTGGTGGGACAATAGGGATTACGTTGAATATCCTTGGAGAAAAAATGGTCCACTTGCTGATGCTGACGGAAATATAAGAAATGATATCCCAAGTGAATTCAATGGAATTTTTAACGGCTTCGATTATCTGGAATTTTTAGTCTATGGAATAATCGGTCTAGCCATCGTTTATTTTCCGAAAATATGGAATTGATCTTATGACACCTTCCTCAAAAGTCATTAACATTCATAATGTTATCAATCATTTTCACCATAAAGGCCACACCTTTGGGGCATTTAACTTATACGATGGCGTTACTAAGAGCTCAGCAAAAACAAATCGAAGATCTGGTAGCAAAGATTTGCTCAGGCAATTTTTCACTCACTGACGTGAAGGTCGTCTTTATGGATCTTCGTGAATATTCAGATAAAGATCTAATATTTAGAGAATATGCTGATTTCGTTGCACATCCAGGACGTGACCGAGGAATTATCAAAGAGGCGATTGAATTCTTTTTACTAAAAGCACAGTTTCAACATGAGTATATCTTAGGTGAAAAAATTCTGGACTTAACCAGTCCCTTCCCATCCTACGTAAAAGGGATGGCAAAGTATATAGTCCATAAAATTGATCCCGCCTTTCTAGCAAAATATAACTTGAAGCGAAACAACTTCGAAAATATTGTAAACAAGGAAATTGTTTTAATCGAAGGAACAGATTTATGCCAGCTAACGGAGAAGATAAAGGAGCGTGTCCAAAAAAATGAAATGATACCGGAGTTAAATATTCTATATGAATTTCTTCATAGTCAGAATGATCCATCAGCAGTATTGCCAGAGGCCTTGCTTGACTCTCTTGTGAGTGTTCTAAAATTAAACGGCATCCTATTTAATGAACAAGCACTTCGTGGCCAACTTGATAATATAACGATACTCATTTTTGCACATTTGCATAAATCAAGTTATAAAATGTTGGATAACAACTCATTCTCAATAAAAATTAGTGGCATGGAGTACCGGTATAAGCAAAAGGAAGATGGTACAACAGTAATCATGGCACACCACCTACGATTAGTGGCGCACTTACCAATGATGTCACTTGAAATCGAAGGTATTAATGTTCCAATGGAATTGATACCAACAATAGTGGCTAGTCGATTGCCCAGTCACCTATGGTGTGCACCAGAATGTTTTGAAGATTTTGGTAACCAGTTTGCAGGATTGGTGGATCATGATTTTGAGGTAAAGGATTTCAAACTTATTCCTCTCTTTCCTTATAACGGGGACGGAGTAGTGGATGTTACCTTTAACCTCTGATGATGAATTATGCCCACTCACTAACCCGGTAGGCGATTGCAGGTGAACATGCTGTTGGCACCAGATACGGTAAACCGGAAACTTCTTCCAGCTCCAAAGGATGGTAAGTGATGGGCTGTCGAAACTCGCTAATAATTAATAGACAAAGCTGAAATTCTTACCATCTTCGGATACATTTTTTACACCCAGTATTTCTTGAAATTTATCCGAATGATTATTGTTTCTCATTGTCAGAAGGGCGCAAAGTGAGTATTTGATCATATGAGTGGCCATGAGAATCATTTCCATTTTCTCCACAGGAGACTTATAGACGATATGCGGTATCAGACTGAAATGGTCATACTTAGAATAAAAGCTATATAAGTTTTCATACCACTGGATGTTAGGTTTACCTTCAAGTGTTTTAAGGATATTCTTTATCCTCATAGCGTCTATGGCATCTAAATTATCTGGGTTAAAAAACTTGGCAACATCCTGAAAATGGTTCTTCACTTGATCCGGTACATCTTTGCCCTGTGGTCTGAGAAATGATTCAGACGCAATTGCGCTAATTAGTTTGTCGTCATTACACCAGGCCATGATATAGAGACAATCCAGAACGCAGCTGCGTAACAGTATGCCAATTGACGATTCTAGAGTCATAAATCTATCGATGCCCAGGGCGGCCAGCTCTTGAATAGTTATGCATTGCCCTCCTAATCGATATACAAATGTCTGCACCCCGATTGCATCTAAAACATCAATATCCATATTGGCTGTCTTGTAATCCGCTGGTGGTTTAAAGTATTTCAGACAGTTCGTTTCATAGAACTTCGCTGCCCCTGTTATCTTTTTCAGATCATCGAGTATAAGCCCAAAAGACCTGTCTAGGATAATTTTATGAAGCCACTGCAGTAATGACGACCACTCGGCCTCATTTAAGATTGCTTCCTTTACAATGGAAAAGTCAAAGTGATCTATTATACAAATGTAAGGTGGAGCATCAATTTTTACTACGAAGACTGTTATGTCCTCCAGGGGGAAAATACGGCCAGCGACCTTTATATTTAATAATTTACCTAGATCTTCTTCGATCCTTTTTACGATACCATTATCATCCATGATGCAATTGAAAAGGATTTATAAACTTAAAAATAGCACTTCTTCGCGGAAGATATCATTTATGAAAAGGGGTAAAACATCTGTTAGTCTGATGGCAACAACAGCAAAGGTCTTCCGTAGTATTGGCATTATCCTTATTCATTCCAGTAATCCTGGATTCAAAGCGTCGCATGACCAGACAGGATAAGTGGAAACAGCGAGATTGTGTAATGCGTTATTGGGGCTATAAGGATCAGATCCGGCCCTACGCCGTTCTCCTTTCTGATCACCCATTGAAAGTAACATTCTGCCGTAAGCATCCGATGAACCGCATATCAAAAAACTATTGGAATCATCCTGCGTCATAATAAGAGGGTTAAATTAAAAGTTAGAACCAAAAGTACCGCGGGTTTCGCGTAGCAAAGTTCGTGGAGCATATATCACCTGTAATCAAATCTCAGCGCCATCTTTGAAGATTTCATCGCGATTGAAGGCTTGAAAATCTACTTTTTCTGAAAAATCATATTCTCCGAGCATATTGATATGTCCCCAGCTGTGGGTAGATGTGGACAGTATGTTTTTTAATAACGCTTCCCGATCTGCCGGTTTCTTACATTGGCCAGTCTCCATGCATTGGGTCTGTTATACAATGATTCCATACCCACAGGAAGACCGTCAAACAAAATATTATTCCACTAGCATTGAAGACATGGCAGGCAGAAAGGAAGATAAAGTCCGAAATCTGCTCCGGAGATGGCCGCACCAGGTCAAATTTTGACAGGCAGCACCAAATATTATTCGGATTGGCCGGATATTCTAAAAGTAAAAGATTTATGCTCTCTTGAAAGCTGTTCCTGACGTATTGTGGCTTGCTGCAGGTTAAGTCTCTCACTTGAACGAAAAGCAATTATTCCCCTCCCACGATAATAAGAGGACAGCGTAACCCAATCGTCTTCACCAGGAACATACATTTGCACTACGTAATAATCAGTCGTTTCCATTGAAAATATTATTAATTTTATTGTCTTCTAACAAAAAACATCATGAAAAAATTTATTACTGTATTTTGTTTTTGCACCATTTTAACATCCTGTGTTAAAAATGCTTCCTTAACAATAACAAAGAATTACCCTGAAAGGCCAAAAGGCTGCAATGTGGATATTTATATAGACAAAGATGATATCAAACGCCAATACGAAACCATTTGTATTATAGATACTAAAACAGGCAAAGCCGCTTTTGAACGCAAAAGGTTAAATCACGTTATTGATCTAGCTCGACCTTTGGCTTGTGAAGCAGGGGCAGACGCTTTGTTACTAATGGCAGCAGGAAGAACAGACGGAAATGGCGCATTAGATATTGGTGGTTCATCTAATGGTATTTTTAAAGGCATTAAATACACAGATGGCGGGCCCGCTCCTCAAAATAATGTCAGGCAAAAACCGCAAACTCAAATGGAAAAATATTACGACGCAAAACGAGCTAAAGAGCAAGCAAAAAAAGATAATATAAAACCAATAGTTGCAACACCTAATAAAAAGTCAGAAAAAATAAATCAACCAACTTCTCAGGAAACAAAAAAAGAAGGATTTTGAAATAGACGAAGGTGATTATATTAATTTGGTAAATCACTTTGTAGGGCTGTATTGACAATCATAGAAACACTGTCATTATAATTTTACCTGTTAAGTATCTTACTTTTTTCAGCTAAAAACTCACTTTCTGTCAATACGCCTTTGTCTTTCAAAATACTAAGTTTCATTAATTCATCTGAAATTGAAATTGTTAAGTTATTATTAGATGTATTAATTAATTTGCTACTTTGATCAATTTGATCAATAAATATACTTACTAGATCTTTAATACTATCAGCATGATTTTTTCCAATTTTATATATATCGTCTGTAATTTCAACTTCCTTCTTAGCAGTCATAGGTAAAGCATCAAAGCATTTTACAAGAAGAGATGTCACTCCGACATTTCTCAATAATATTTTAACGTATAGGCTAGATACTTTACTTTTATGCGTAGAACTGCCGGATAATCCTCCAACAACTGCACCTACTCCACCTGCTAATAATCCCCCAACAACTGCACCTCCTATTGTCCTAGTAGTAGATTTTTGTTGGACAATGTTACCATCTTGTAATATTTCGACAGCGATAATATCAGAATACTCAATAATATAATTATTTATCTCTGTAACTAATGATATCTTTTTATTAATGTCATCAACAGCAAATATATAGAAGTTTTTAATCCCGTTTATTTGCTTCGAACAACTGAAATTTTCAATACTTGCTAGTTTTGACTGTACGATATTTGTCCTTTCAGATACCTTATTTGCCTCATGTCTTACTGCTAATACAATTAACACGATAAAAAGCGCGCCGAAAAATATCCATTCCATAATGTTATACTATTGAGTTCGAGGTGAGTTTATTTATAATTCTCAAATATCAGGGATTAGTCACAAGAGCCTTATAAGCTAATATTGCTGATATAATGGCAATTACGACAGATGATACAGCAAGTACTAAGGCTAGTTTATTTGATTTTTGCGTTTGATAGCTAAAAAATGTTGTCGCTGCCATATTGTGGATATTCATGTTCCTGGCAACTTCCAATCCAATGTCAGTGATGCTAAATTCAAAATAATTCTTCTCCGTTTCGTTTATGGTGATATAGCCAACAGCCTGCATTTTGATAAAGATCAGCCTTGACATTGCTTCTGGTGTTTTCTTCACAATTTCTTTTGGCAAATTATTATAGATTGCTTCATTAAGTCTCTTTAAGCTTAAAGTTTGTCCGTATGACAAAGCATCTAAGATAACTGCCATGTATTGATATCGTACAAAGTAGAGCTTTGAATAAATTTCGTTTGTTACCTTATTGTCAATGCCATTTGGCAACTGATCTCTAAAAGCACGGGCAAGCTCAGCTGCTTCTTTTTGTTCCTGAGTTAGGTTGAAATTCATTGTTATTTGTGTCAAATTAACTATCTATGAGACATTTAAATCCACTAAAATGGCGCTCTTTCAATCCCAAAGTTTCGGCAGAATAATAATAGCTATACCAATTATCCCGTAAATTACAAAAGCCAAATAACTATATCCATTAAATATCCCATTAAAGTCGTGATTGGTGTATCCAGAACCAAATGCAATAGCATCTTCCTAGTTGGGTTAGGCTAAAAGATTGTACATTAAATGACCGCCAGGCTTTTGAAAGCTATATATGGAGCAAATATGAGCATCCATATAGTTGAAAGCAAATCGCCTATGCTTTATGACAGCCGGTTCCGGAGAGCATGTTTGAGAAAAGGTAAATTTTGAACTCTTCAATATTCAAAGATGGCGGTGAGGTTTACACGTAGCAAACGTCTCACTAGAAAAAAAGCTCTACCGGACCCGCGGTACTTTTCGTTCAATCTTTTAATTTAACCCAATAAGAGTGATTTATTGGTAGAAACGACATTATCTGCGAATAAACGATCAGAATTTTGCCAATCGCTACGAAACTGTGTTGGCAAGCAAAGAGGGAGCTGCAGAATCTGTTGAATTCAAAGGGTAGTATATAAGGGTCAAACCAAATAATATTTTGTTGTATAACAGGTGTTATGTCAACTTAAACACATTCGGCTCGGACATAACCGTTGAACTAGATGGGAGAAGCATAGCAGAGGGGTAAGTTCCCAACATTAGTTTAGCAGCAGATCTGGATCTTTGATGTAGTATTTCCGACAACGTATTTCAGCAGCATGCGAGGGCACTTATGGCAAAAGGGTTAACTATTTCCAATTCTGCAACGGCCGTTGCAGAATTGGAAATAAACATTATGCTGACTATTTAGATAGCCTGTTATAGCGAATTGAAATGGAATAGTATGGGCTTCTCAAACGTGAGTACATTAATATCGGCATGAAATGGATACCCCATCCATTTCACGCCAGCCTTTTATTTATCAAATCTATATTTGCCTGACTTATACTGTATTCTTTTGCCAAGGTCTTCCACTGCCCCAAGGCAGCCTTTGTTTGTGCAATAATTTCATTTACAAGAACTTTGGACAAACCCGCTTCAAGCCCCAACTTTATAAGCTGCTTGTCGCTGGGATTCCTTCCCTCTCCCATTACCATTGTGCTTTGTTCTCCCCCAGGGCCATTAGAAAACGTCAGATCATAAGCTGGCGATAACTTCCATTCCCCTTTACTATCCATCAGAAAACTGAAGTTCTTGGCATGGTCATCACGGTTATGGGCCAGGACATTGAATACAGCCAGTCTGTACATTTTCTCAACCTCACGGATGTCTTTCGTAAGCTGACCAGTCAGCGTCAGTAAATCTTCATAATCTAATGATGGTGTCCGGAAATCACTATGCAATAACCCGCTTACCGTATGCATGTGGTATCGTTTTGTACCATCCCGGTCAAAGCGTTTTGCCGCAAAATATCCGCATCCTTTACTAGCTGCAAATAAATGAGCTTCTGACATGACAACGCCTGCCTCTTTTGCCATCAAAGCATAAACGTATTCAATTGCGCCGGAATCAAGTCCGTCCTGAGAATTCGGGAACTTGATTAGCCAAGGCTCAAATCCATCGGCGAGTTGCTTTGCACCATGCGTTATATTCTGACGGGTCTCATCAACCCCGATGAGCGCTTTAGGTCTTGCCCCGGCAGATGATCCATTTAAAGAAAGTAGCTCCTGAATGATCTCTTCTGAACTTCCTGCAAGAACTTCACTGGCTTGCTGAGCAAGTTGATCCAGATCAATAAAGCCATCTTCTATATCAGACGGACTATAATCCGGTTCATATACTAAGGCCCCCATTCCGTGAAACCCCACATGTGCCAAACGATCCAGTGGAGTAATATCGGACGGCAATATGTTTTGAGAACGCGCAAGGCGGTCAAATAGTAAACGACCCCAACCATCGGGTAGGCTATCGCTAAAAACACCCGCCAATCCTTCGAAAGGTCTTGTTTCAAAAGCGGTAACGCCTGTTTTGAGAGGCAAGCGTAAAGGAGAAATCTCCAATCCTCTTTGAATTAATGAGGCTTCATATTCAAAATAAACTGTGTGGTCGCGAATAGCCAAACGCCCAACCGGAAGAATTCCGCTGCCGAAATCCAGTCTTACTTTGAGTTCTGTGATAAGTCGTTTCATTTGCGACGACCTCTTTTACGGATTGAAGTCTCTTCCTTCAACACTTCATCAATAGAAGAAAATGCTGGTTTTACAGGCTTGATAGCCTCAATCACTTCCTCGATGCCGCCTACAACCAAAAGGAGCCTAAGGAATGACTCTAAAGAGATGACGCCTTTCTGCTCAAATTTTCTTAGAGTTGGTAGTGCAACGCCTGAACGCTCTGCCAAACCTTCCTGAGTAAGGCCCGCACTTAGACGCCTAGATCGCACGTTCTTTGCAAGCTTACGAAGCGCCTTTGATGGCGATATAAGTGATATCATTGTAGTACCTATCGGTCTTATAACCTAATAATTAATACTATTGTATCACAAATATAGTCAATTGAAAGCGAAGAATGGCTTACTTGGAGGTTTTAAAGTTGAAATTATAAGTATTAGATCCTGTTTTTTAAACAAAGGCAAATACCCTTGATGGAAATGTGGTTCGTAGGTAACCGAGAAACGAATGTCAAGTTTTGTGTGTCATTTACTTGACCAAGGGATTTTATCATAAATCGACAGATAGCCTATGCGTAACCCTTTTCACCCTATATCCCAACTTCAACTGCCGAGAATACCTCGGTAGTTGATCCGCAGGATTTATGTAAAGTTGACCAATGAAGCATAACACACAAAATCGTTACTTTTGAAGGTGAGTACATATGTTGTATGAAGGCATCATCCATATTCAAGAGTACTTGTTCAATATGTGCAAGTCCAAAAATGACAGGCAACAATCTGGAAACTTTTTACTCATAAATTGCCAGTTTGTACCCTTTCTGTACCTACAAGTGTTTAAACCATTGATTATGAATTGGTAATACATATTGCATTGGCAAGTAAACTTAGCTAAAAAACTGCAAAATTCTGCAAACAACAGCCTCTAAAACAGAGACTTATCCAGTATTTTCTGTGCTTTGTTTACAGGAATTTTGTGACGGTAAGTTAAAGGAGATCAACTTAGGTATCAGAAAAACCAGGATCTTGAAATCAGAAATCTTAAGTTTGTTTGTTCTGCCTACGCTAGCGGTAAAGCCCGTGGAGAAGAAGTCCTTGGTGGAAGAACAGCTAACAAAAAAATGACAAACGAAGGCAAAAACGCTCGGGACAAACGAGCGTTTTTGAGATTAGTTGACAGATGTTTTAGATAGGATTCTTTATTCAAATGCTGAACGAGTGAAATTATCAAACGCACCAGTTTATCGCTACGATTTCGCGCGTTATATACTCTTAAATGGTTATTGTTATAAATATGGACGCGCCATTTCATCAGCCTTTGCCCGGTTGTCATCGCGCTGAGTAATGTCGGCCCTTTGCAAAGCAGATTTTAGTGATTCTCTATCCAAATCCTGACAATACGCTGGCGCACCTGGTTGCTGTCTCCAAGATTCTGAAAGTGTGCCGCCATCAATGGCATCGAAACCAATTTCGTCAACGAGATCAATAACCGTCTGTTTTTGCTGCTGATCATCACCCGCAACCGACAATGCAATGCGGTTTGGGCTGCCAGCAGGAATTGCCTTTGAAGCCAGGCTTGGCGCGACGATGTTATTAAATGCCTTGATCACAGGATGCCCGATTACCTTCGCCACCCATTCACTGTCTGTCAGTCCACCCTGGATATCGGCGATCTGCCCGTCGCGTGAAGGGTAATAATTCCCGGCATCAACAATCGTGGCTTTCGACGCAGAAAGTAATTCTTTTGGAAGATTGACAATGGCCTTATTGGGAATAGCAATAATGATAAGGTCTTCTGCTCCTGCTGCTGCTTCCGTAGTCACAGCAGTTGCACCTGTTTTGGCAGCAATCTCGCCAAGTGATTTCGGTCCGCGCGAGTTTGCAATCATGACCTGATGTCCAAGCGCTGTTAAATACCCGGCCAATGTGCTTCCAATGTTTCCGGATCCTATGATTCCTATTTCCATGATGTTTGTATTTAGTTTTTCTAATTAATTTATTTGTTTGAAACACGCGGATCAATTCCATACTGGTCCGGCGCGCCCAGATGTTGGCGCAGGGTTTTGCCTTCGTATTCCTTATGAAAAAGCCCGCGCTCTTGTAAAATGGGAACTACTTCGTCCACAAAAGCATCAATCCCGTCTGAGTTCACGTCTGGCGAAATCCAGAATCCATCGGCAGCACCAGCTTCAAACCACGCCTGCATATGATCGGCAGCTTCAATTCCCGGACCAACAATTACAGGATGATAATCGATCACACCGTGTGCCAAGATATCACGCAAACTCCATCCTTCTTTTGCAATTTTCAAAGCATGTGGTGCACGGGGATCATAACGGGACGGGCGGGCATCTTGCAACAGTTCTTTTGAAATTGGTTCATCAAGCCGGGCTGCATCAATTGGTATTCCAAGCATTTGTTGCAGATAACCAGCCCTTTGGCGGAATGAATGGCCTGTCAACTGAATCCGGCGGTCGAGTGCTGCTCGTCTGTCTTTGGCAATAGTAGTCATCAGTCCCGGAATGTATTTAATCTCATCAGGATTACGTCCGTAACGTTTAGCAGCCTCCCTGAATGCATTCCGTTGGGCGCGTGCATCTTCAATAGTAAATGCTGCGTCAATAACCGCATTTGCAAAACGCCCTGCCAGTTCATGTGCGTTAGGACTGCCGCCGGCGTGAAAAATAATGGGCTGGCCTTGCTCGGACGGCGGAATGTAAAGCGGTCCACGCGAGCCGACATACTTGCCCTGTAAACTGATGGGAAGGATCTGCTCTTTCTTGGCAAACTGGCCTGTCTGCTGGTTGTGCACCCATGCATCCTTTCCCCAACTGCCCCACAGTGCCTGTATCAGTTGGACTACCTCGTGAGCACGTCCATAACGATCTTCACTCGACGGAATTTTCCTGCCGTAATTGGCGGCAACATCATCGCCGCTTGAGGTAATTGCATTCCAGCCCGCTCTGCCATGGCTCATCACATCCAGCGCTTTGAATTGTCTTGCCAGATTAAAAGGCTCATTGAATGTGGTCGATCCTGTCGCAACCAGTCCGATGTACTGGGTTTCGCGCGCCACAGCAGCCAGGGTCATCATTACATCCAGGTTGAAGGCAGGCGATTCGCTTTCTATGTCTGTTATAACAGCGCCAGGGCCATCTGGTAAAAATATAAACTGAAATTTGCCACGCTCAGCTGCCTGCGCCTGCTTCACGCGCACATCAAAACTGGTGTAGCTTTCGGGATCTACTCCCGGCATACGCCACGCTCCGGGTTGAGAGCCATAGCCGTTCCCGAGGTGAAGACCTATAAGCATCTGCTTGCCGCTGCCGAAGGGCAAATGTGTTCTTTCTCTTAAAGAATCCATAGTTTTATAAATATTACATGTACAGTGCGCGACTTAGACGAACACCGTATTCTGCATCTGGGTTGGTAGTTGGACTTTCAACGCGTTCCATAATAGCTGCAACAGCCAGGTCTCTGCGTTTTGGCAACCTGTGCTTTTCTGCTGTATCGATCACAGCTTGAATTTCGGTCAATGTTAAATCTGTGCAATAGGAAGGAGCCCCCGGTTGCTGCCGCCAGGAATCTGCCAGAGAGCCCGTATAAAAGGCATCAAACCCCGTGTCATTAATTAATCGGGTAGTAATTTCCCGGTCGATATCCCGGTCGGCGGCTATGGGAATTGCAATACGGTCCGGGCTTCCGGCAGGTTTTCCATTTACAACCAAAGAATGGGAGCCGATTGCATTCCATGCTTTGGCAATTGGACGTCCTAGTTGCTCTGCAACCCAAAGACTTTCAACCATTCCTGCTTCAATGCGCTCAATGCGGCTATCACGTGCGGGGTAATAATTAGAAGTATCTATTACAGTCACTTCTTGTGAAACTGCATTAAAAAGCCGGGCAATCTCCGGAATTCGGTTTAAGGGAACAGACAAGATAATTACCTCCTTATTCTGGACGGCTTGTTGAGCCGTAACGGCTTGGGCACCTGTAGCCAGCACAGCCCGATCAATATTCTCGGGCCCACTGGAATTAGCCACAACTACATCATGTCCTGCCTGGGCCAATTTCAAGGCCAAAGTCTTTCCGATATGGCCTACGCCGATAATTCCTATTTTCATATGAAAACTATTTTAAGATAAGATAATTGAATCAATATATAAGCAAACGTTTATGTATAGTGGCAAAATAAATCCCGCGTCAAGATGATCAGCGGGTAAAAAGTTATCAGGCTGTTTTCAAGGACTGTAAAAATGTCGTCAACTCATCCAACTTTTCATCATTAATGGCAAGGCGCATATTACGCCCTTCCTTATTCGACTCAATCAAGCCGGATTCAGCGAGCGATTTTAAGTGCTGCGACATGGACGGTTGACTTATCGGCACAAATTCGAACAGATCCGCACAGCCTCTGTTTGTCCCTTTTGCTATTTCTTTCAGCAGCAGCAGACGGTGCGGGTCGCTAAGCGACTTTGCCATTTTAGTAAGTGATTTCGTATCCATATCTACAATTTTAAACACATGCGCATTCGTTAATGTATTATTAACTATGTGTATGCTACAATCGTTCCCTACCAATAATATCTACCTGATCTGCCAGGATCATTTTCCCTGAATCTGTTACTCCATCCTCCTTGATCCATTCGGCATTTTGAGTGGATGCAATGCCCTCTCTGATGTTTCGTGCAAATTCCCAAAAGGTCTGTTCAACTCTTTAACGTAGCTGATAGAAGGAACAGTGACAGAGATTACAACCAAATCAACCTCAGAGGATTGTACTAGCTTCGTTAGTTCAGCACTATCACTCGTTGATATACAAGGATTAAATAAAATACACCCTAACTTTCTTGGGAGCGGTTTTTTAAGCGTAGCAATAACTTGGTGGCAAACTTCAAGGTTTGCTCTTTGAAATCGGAACCTTGAACAAGGTCGTATATACTAAAAAATGCACTGTGATGATTTATATTGATGGACTTGAATAATACTTCTGCTGGTGAATACAACCGCCTTAACGCATTAAGAAAATACGATATCCTCGATTCCTTGCCAGAGCAAGACTACGACAATATCACGTATTTAGCTGCTCAGATCTGCCAAACACCCATTTCCTTGGTTAGCCTGGTAGATGATACAAGGCAGTGGTTTAAATCCAATCATGGACTTAATACACGTGAAACCCCACGTGAATATTCATTTTGCTCCCACGCAATACTTGACCCAAATGAAACCTTTGTCGTTACTGATTCAAGGCTAGATGCCCGCTTTGCATCAAATCCCCTCGTAACGGGTAACCCTCACGTGATTTTTTATGCTGGCACGCCACTTATTGATGAAGATGGATTTGCGCTGGGTTCATTATGTGTGATTGATCATCAGCCAAAAGTGTTAACCCAGGATCAGCTTAAAGCATTGAAAATATTAGCTGACCAGGTCGTAAACCTAATAAAGCTAAGAAGACGAAATAGGGAATTGAGTGATAGCGAGGCACATTTTAGGTCGCTGCTCAGTCAGGCACCTGTTGCAATGAGTCTTTTTAGGGGTGAAGATATGCAGATTGATCTGGCTAATGACCTAATGCTGTCCTATTGGGGAAAAGATGGGTCCGTAATTGGAAAGTCACTGACTGAGGCTCTTCCGGAAACAAGAGACCAACCTTTTCTGGGAATCCTAAAAGATGTACTCACAACCGGTGTGGCATATACTGCTGAAAATATGCCGGCCAATCTGGAAATTAACGGCGTATTAGGAACCTACTATTTTGATTTTACCTACCAACCAATACGTGACCGAAATGGGAATTTCTATGCGGTCATGAACATAGCCATCGATGTAACTGACCGGTTTCTGACCCAGCAAAAAGTGGATCTCGCCCAGCAACAAATATTGGCCTCCTTCGAAGAGTTACCGGTTGCTATTGCCTTGATCGACGAATTGGAACTCACATTTACAATGGCTAACCCGTTTTACGCTCAACTGGTTGGAAGGACACCGGATCAATTGGTTGGTAAACCCCTTGTAATTGCTCTGCCTGAAATTCAGGGACAAGGTTTTGATTTAATTCTTAGAGATGTGATCACGACGGGCATACCTTATACTGTCCTGGAAACTCCCGTGGATCTTGTACGTAACCATAAGCTGGAAACAGCTTATGTTGATTTGACTTATCAGCCACGGCATCAGCTCAACGGAAAAATATCAGGTGTGCTGGTGATCGCCACCGATGTAACAGCGCAGGTCATAAGCCGGCAAAAGATAGAGATGAGTGAACGCCAGTACCGACAGCTTTCAATGGAGCTGGAAGACAGGGTCAAACTTCGCACGCAGGAACTTACAATCGTCAACGAAGATCTTATCAGGCTAAACAACAATCTGCGTCAGTTTGCTCATATTGCGAGTCATGACCTGCAAGAACCTCTCCGTAAAATACAATCCTTTAGCTCTCTGCTTACAAAGGAACTTGGCAACGAGGTCAATGAGAAATCCGCATACATATTAGGCCGCATCAATGCGTCGGGACAAAGGATGTCCGCATTGGTAAAAGACTTGTTAGCATACGCGTTAGTTGATTCTCGGCAGCAAAAATATGGACTGGTTTCATTGAATGCAGTGATGGCTGACGTATTGGAGACTCTGGCACACGAAATACAAGAACGTGAAGCCATTATTGAGATTGATCAACTTGGCGTGCTGGAAGGCGATAATGCACAACTTGCGCATCTGTTTCAAAACCTGATTTCAAATGCCATTAAATTTACGCCGCGCGGAGAAAAACCCCACATACACATCGAATATCTCAGGCGGAATAAAGCAGACCTACCATTTGATCTAAAACTTTCTAGCAATACTGAAGTATTCCATCAGATTAATGTCAGGGATGAAGGTATCGGTTTCGATGTGAAATACCTGGACCGTATTTTTCAGGTTTTCCAAAGACTGCATACACAAAACGATTTTGAAGGGACAGGGATCGGGCTGGCAATCTGTGAGCGTGTGGCATCCAATCACGGTGGGGTTATCACCGCGATCAGCAGTCCTGGCGAAGGATCAACGTTCTGTGTATATTTACCTGTATTTTCAGAGTAGTTTTAGTAAGCGTTCAAATTTTAGAAAATCTACCACATTTGCAACTGATCAGCCCGATAATGGTGCAGATCAGAATAGTCTTGTAATAATCTCATTGTTTTTTGAGCGGAATTAATGTGCCTGCTTCAAGGGCGAAACGGATCAGGTTAGAAGTATTGTAGGGCCGCTGCTGCATGAGGTTCAGCCTTACATACCAGGCTCCACAAAATAATGCATTTCATAAAATCGGTTATTTAAACAAATCTTGGAAAATTCTGTTGGCCTTGGAGGTTTTGGTTTTTGGTTAATGCAGGGAAGTGCATTTACAATGACACAAAGGTTGGAAATGACGCTCCATGGAAAAATTCAAAACTTTTAAAACGCTGATAAAGGGCTTTCAAATGTCAGTTATGCCCACCGAATTGAAGAACTAAAAGGAGATAATAACATCCTGTTCTTGATCAAAACACATTTCATAATTCGACTGCATTGAAGAAATCTCTGAGTTTTTCTGGGTCCAGTTTCCCATCTGTACGAACGCTGCTGCAAAGGTCAAGTCCAAAAGGTTGAACCACTTCAATAGCTTGTCTGACATTGTCTTTGTTTATCCCGCCCGCAAGAAATAAAGGTATTTTTATTGATTGCCTAATTCGTCTGCTTATTTCCCAATTGTGGATTCGCCCGGTTCCGCCTAACTCTTTAACCGTTAAGTTTGGGTTGCCGCTGTCGAGCAGAATTGCGTCGACATATGTTGATAATTCAACTGCTTCCTTTATTGCGCTTTCATCCGTAACATGGATGACCTGTACGAGTTTAACATTTGGCAATTCCTTGCGAAGTGTTTGATATTCCCGTTTTTCCAGCTCGTCAACAATTTGAATAGTTGTTGTGTTTGCTTTTTTATAATGAGCAATAATATCTTGCGGCTTTGTCTCACTTGTTAAGAGGAAAGTTGCAATAGGAGGGGGGACTTTTTCAGCAATTTGTTTGATGAGCTCATCACTAATTATACCCGGTCCGCTTGGCATATGCCCCACCAGACCCAATGCCGCCGCACCATATTCAATAGCGAGCATTGCTTCGTCAACACTGCTTATGCAACAAATCTTTACTCTTGGTCTTTTCATAATATAAATACAAACAAAATTACCTACATAACAGGCGCTGAGATCTCATATCGAATCACACTTGGCTTGTTTGCAGGGGGATCAGGTTGCAAAAACGTGAAGAGCAGTAAACTTATAGCAGGTAATAACAATTGGCTAAATTAGATATGGTTATAGAATAATGCTTGGACTTCCAAAATAGGTAGTCCAGCACTTAATTAAGTAGATATTCCTGTGAAAGTACTCCAGTGTTCCTGGGCAAAAGACGCCGTTAATTCCTGCGCAAACTACGCCACCTAAAAGTGGCTAACGGCACTGAGCGAGAGTGATAATTTAAACTTAATGATTT
>NZ_CAJRAU010000010.1 GCF_907165045.1 Dyadobacter linearis | reverse complement strand
CATCATCATTCATCATCATTCATCATCATTCATCATCATTCATCATCATTCATCATCATTCATCATCATTCATCATCATTCATCATCATTCATCATCATTCATCATCATTCATCATCATTCATCATCCCCGGGCTGAAGCCCGGGGCAATTGATTTCGGGCTGGCGCTTTGCGCCTCGCGGGCTTTTGCTACGTTCATGATTGATGTGAGCTGTGAAGCCGGGGCGATGACCTTTAAAATGGCGCCTTGCGCAAATTCCCAATCAATACCCGTCGACTTCAGTCGACGGAAAGGTTTGCTGCCCATTGAACAGCGTTACGTATTAATTTCTTATAAGGCTCAATTGTATGCGACGCCGCGTCGTGGCCCAGCGCAATCCCAACAATGCGACCTTTTGGGTACTTTACCACAAATAAGCTGGGATATGTATTCTCCGAAGTCGTGGCTTTCCCGGTCGCGAGCACTTCGATTGGCGTTGCGGCAGGATCTGTTTTGAAATAATAGAGCTCGTCGTCGAGGTGGAAAGTTGCTGGTAATCCTTTTGTGAGCGGGTGCTTTTTGTTGGTGATCGTCACATCGAACGGACCGTATTTATCATGCCCTTTCGATCCGCCGCCGACTAGCTTTTCGTTGTATTCAGGCCAGTCTTTCCAGTTATACCAAATGGCGGGGTGAGCAAGGATCAGCCCTTTTCCTGCGTCCGCAAATGCGAAAATCGCTTTTCTTGTCGCTTCATCGGCAATGGGCTGGTTGTTGGCCAGGAATAGAACGTCTGCATTGGGCAACTGGGACAATATGGTCGACGGATCGCTGGTATAGGTTACTACGGCCAGACCGTCTTTCTGCAAAGTAGCCACATCTTCACCCTTATACCAGCGGTCGAAATCGTGGGAAGAGCCTCCGCCTACCATTAATACACGGATCGGCTTTTTAGCTGGTGGGATATTTGCAGCTGCCTGGCCGGCGACCAGCGCGATTACAGTACAAAGCAACGCTAATTTTTGGATGAATCTGAACATAAAATGTATTTAAAATTTGACTTAATATCTGATTATCATTTCGTTACCCTTAGAATCCCATTCATTCCACGCCAGTGTCCGGGGAAAGTACACACGTAAGGATAGTCTCCCGGCACGTTCGGTACAGTGAATTCGAGCGTTACCGTTTCCCCCGTATTCACTAGCCTGGTGGAATGCAAAACTTCTGGTATTTTGGGCACATATTGTTTCTCGGCAGCCTGCGGGTCACGGAGCATTTCATCAGCTGCTTTCCCTACTTTTTGCAAGGTTCCCGGTTTGATGATCAACAGGTTATGCTGCATTCCGTCGGGATTTTCAAGATTGATAACCACTTTCTGGCCAGCTTTCGCAGTGATTAGTTTTTTATCAAACTGCATGATTTCCATTTCCACTTTCAGCTCGATTACGGTTGCTCCCACCGTTTTAGCGCCTCCTTTTTTGGATTGATCTGTCTCCGTTTCAGCCGCCTTACCTTCCTCCGGTTTGTTCAGTTCCAACGTTGCTTTTTGAAAATTACCCGCGAAGCCAAACTTACCTTCATAAACTCCAATGTTATTTTCGCCTTCCAAATCTTCCCCCGTGCGGACGGTATTTACAAGCGGCGTCGCGAAAAGCATATGTGCCTTGCCTTGTGCGGCTGGTTTTCCATCGATATTGATAAAGATCTTACCGTCTTTTTTCAGTCCCGCTTCCACATCAAATTTCTCCGGCAAAGGCTGACTGGTAGCGGCCTGAGCCAGCATTCCGTGCTGTTTTACGGCCATTATCATTTTTCCATCCTGAATATAAAGCGCATATCCGCCCTCCTTTCCTCCCTGGCCAGCGATAAAACCTTGCAAAGCCCGATCTTTTCCTTTTGCTACGCTGGCTTTTATCGTGATTTCTTTGCCCGTTACATCAGGCGGAAATTGGAGCGTATTTCGTCTTCCCAATGCATATACCTCCTTTTTCAAAGCATTACTGATCTGCCCTGAAAGTGCAGAACTGCCGCTTTGTTTTCCTGCTGCCGCCAGGAATCCTTTTTCATGCTGAATTCCAGCCGCCAGCAGCGCTTTTGAAAGCCACTTATCTTTAACATTTTCTTCTTCCAGGGAAGCCTGAAAAACCGCTTCGCCTACTTTCTCCGATTCCGGCATTTCAACTAAGGCTACGAAAACAGAAAGTCTTGTATTCAGATCAGGATCTTTCATGACCTTTTGAAGCGACTCGAAACTTTGCGCATTCTTTGGCAATACCGAAGCCGCCGCCTTGCGGACACCAGCCGCAGGATGCGAAAGTGCTTTATTTACAACCGCCAGACTCGGCATATCCGATCCATCGAGAACCCCAAGTCCGTGCAAAGTCCACAATGCATGCACTGCCGGACTATTTAACCCTACTTCATCCACTTTTTGATTTTCAATGATCTTATACAAATCCGGCACAACCGAGCGCTTTCCAGACTCTACGATCAGTCGCTGCGCGGTCATTCGCCAGAACATATTGTCGTTTTCCAGCGCTTTAACCAAACCTGGCAAATCGTCTTTGGAGAGTTTGAGCGGCTCAGATTTTTTCCCGTTTTTATAAACGATCCTGTAAACCCGACCGTGGTTGAGGTCGCGCATCGGGCTACTGAATGCATTGCCCGGCCCGCGCGGCTGTTCTTTGAAAGGAATAATAAATTCGGCAGGCGATTGTGCAGGTACGAAAACATTGTGCTGAATAATGAAATTGTACCAATCCGAAACCCAAACTGCCCCGTCGGGACCGACCTCGGCGTGCACCGGGCCAAACCATTCGTCGGAGCTGGCTAACAAATTCCAGCCATCTTTTTCTTTAAAACCGGCACCGTCTTTTTCAATAATCGCATTGTGCACCAGCCTGATTGTGGGCTCGGATACAAATGCAACGCGGTTCCAGTATTCTTTTGGAAAAGATCTTGCTGTGTAAAAACGGTGCCCCGCAGCAGAGGTAAAACCGCCTACCACATCCACTTGCCGCAAATTCGGCGTCATGGAATGCGCATCATAGTGCCCGTCGATCTTTTGCACTGCCTGTATCCCCGATTCCTCTCCTTCTACCGAACGCTGCAAATATTTTCCCGGCATTGAATAGAACGCGCTGTGCGTATTGTTGGCCGTCGACAAAAACACATTATTATCTTCCGTCATTCCCAGCCCCCAGGTATTGTTACTGCTGCTTCCCAAATAGGAAAAGTCCTTTCCGTCGGGTTTGAAATGATAGACGCCCTGCCCAAAATTGTAGGGTTTTCCCTCGATCTCGCCTTTAAAACCAGAGTAACCATTTACCCCCCAGATCTTATTGTCAAAGCCGTATTGCAGGTTAGACGGGCCCGCGTGGGTATCGTTTTTACCCCAGCCAGTCATAATCACTTCACGCACATCGGCTTTATCATCGCCATTGGTATCTTTCAAAAACACAAAATCCGGCGCCATGGAAACGATGATCCCGCCATTTGAAAAAACCATACTGGTCGGAATATTGAGGTCGTCGGCGAAAACGGTGAACTTATCTGCTTTTCCATCGCCGTTTGTGTCCTCACAGATCTTGATCCGGTCGTTTGCCGCCCCATCCGTTTCTTTAAATGTATTGGGATAATCCACCGACTCAACCACCCATAACCTGCCTCTTTCGTCCCACGCCATCGCAATCGGGTTGGTGATATCCGGCTCTGCGGCAAATAGTTGGATCTCGAAACCGGGTGCTACCTGCGTCAGCTTATTGGATTCAGCCGGCGAAAGTGCCTCCTGCATTTTAGGAACTACGTGTCTTTTGGTATAATGCGAGATCGTGTCAGAATCATAAATATCGGCGGCCGGGAGCTGCAATGCCTGAATGCTTTTCTGAACATCGTCGCCTATTGCCCACAAGACGCCATTTCTTACGAGATCCAGAAATCCTTTATTTGTCCAGGTACTGTCCTCGTGACCATACGCTGTATAGAAAACGCGCCCTTTCCCTTCGGTCCGCACCCAGGTATAAGGTTCGTGGTGATCGCCTTCCACTCTTTCGCCCAATACCGTCTTGTCAGGATTGAGGTTTTTGTGCACGTAAGTTTCATCCCAAGTTTCAAAATCCGTAATACCCTTCATCACCGGATGTTCGGGTTTCAGGATTGTATTTTTAAAAGAGCCTACCTTATGTGAAGCAAATTGTCCGCCTACTGTTTTGATATACCATTGCGAGTTTTTGAAACAGCCCGTCGCCGAATGCAGCGGGATCAAACCTTTACCGCCTTCAACAAAAGCTTTCATCGCATTTTCCTGTGGCTTGGGTAAGGAATCGTGATTGGCATAAATGATCAACCCGTCGTATTTCGCCAGATTTTCAGGGTTAATATCTTTGAGATCAGTAGTATAGCTCATATTGACCCCGCTTTTAAAAAGCTTGATCGCCAGCCAGGGCGCATATTTGCCCGAATCGTGGTGTTTGCTGGTGTGTCCTAAAAAAAGTACTTCTCCCCGGCGGGCTGACTTATTTCCTGTACTACTTCCATTGTTTTCAGAAGTATTCCCGGAAGGATTTCTGGCACAGGCGGCAATGAATAATGCGGCAAAAAGGATCAGGATGTTTTTCTTCATTATATAAAAATTCGGGGTTAGGCGCTTTTCCCTTAGCGGGTCTGTTAGAGCAATAAAGCGGGCCGGCTAGCAACCGGCCCGCTTCACATTATAAGTCTATTTTTTGAACCGGAGAGAATACCATATCCTCCACGTCTTTGATTTTTACACCCACCCGGCCAAAAACGTAATCCTGAGCAGGCACCAGTGCTGGAACGTTCACCGTCAGACTGATACTATTCAAATCTTTCAAATCGGCCGCATTCAGGTCCACTACGCCGATGTTGGTTGCGCGGGACACGAAATTGGTCTTATTGATAAAAAGCGACACGCTTTCCACGTCTTTTGCATTCACTCCAATTATGATTTTTTCCAGTTTCAAAGAAGCCGCTACTTTTCCTTCGCCGCCATTGAAGCTGGCATTTCTGATCATATAATAGGGCTGCACCTCCACGTCAAGCGTTTGGTTTCCGCTGAGCGCCACGTAAAGGGTATCTTTTTTAGAAGCATCCTGCTGGATCGTGCGGAACGGGCCGCGGCCGGATGGTACTACCAGTTTATAATTTCCATTGAACAAAAGCGCCGAATAACTCCCGTCCTGATCAACAGGCGCATCAATAGGCGCTAGCTTACCAAATCCGGGCTGCCAGAGTTGCAGGCGTACCTGATTGAATTCGACCCCGATCGGCTCGCCGTTGTAAACGATCTGCCCCGTGAGTGTCGACTTGGGATCCGTGAAATTGTCTTTACTGCAAGACAGCATTACAAACCCGAGCAGGAATATGGTCAAAAGCTGAACTGTTACTTTCATGATCTGATATTTTAAATGCCTTAGTGATTAGGATTTCTGACGATTTTGGGATTGTTATTAACAACATCGTCGCTGATATAGGAATAGTAATTCCCCAGCTGAAAGCGGTCTGCGCCGGTTACGCGGCTCAGCTTGGTCACTTTATAAATCCATTTCCCATTCGTGGGCGAGCCCGGGTTGTAGATTTTGTAAGACCAGAGTCCGTAAGGCTGCGTGTTGCGTTTCGTCGCCTTTCCAAGGTCTTTCGACAATTCGGCCTGGCTGATCGCATTACCGTCCATGATCTGGTGCGCGATCCTCCATCTTTTCATATCATATAAATAATGGCCTTCGAACGCGAGTTCTACTCTTCTCTCATGGACAATGCGGTCAAAATTAATGTCGGCAGCTTTGAGCGGCGTTACCAAACCGGCGCGTGCACGTACTATATTCATGTATTCAGCAGCTACCGGAAGCTGGCCGAGGTGAAAAGCCGCTTCCGCTGCATTCAGCAGCACTTCTGCAAAGCGATACCTTACCAGCCAGACCTCGCTATTTACCCCCCGCTGACCAGAGCCTACTACCGGATCCAGGTATTTCCGAAGGTAAAAACCGGTTTGGGCAGTAAATTCGAAACCATCGATCGGGCCGTCGAAGCCTACTACCTGCTCAGGTACTGTTTTGCCGGGTAAAGTCTTTTGCGCACCACGGTCGTCACCACTTACGACTGTACCGTTTCCAAGCTGAAAACCAGCCCAGATATCGACAGCGCGGCCTTTGAATGTAGTTCCCGGCAGCATAACGGTACCCGCGAGCCGGGCGTCTCTTCCCGCGAAAATATCAACCTGATTATCATAATAAACCGGCGTACCTGCTGCATTCACAGTGGGAATAGGCGCAAATGTATTGTCCAGTTTTTCAAATGCTTCCACGAAATTCAAAGACGGATTAATGCGGCCGCCCTCCTCTTCTTCCGCACCATAACGCGGCTGGTTCCAGCCTGTGAAGTAATGTACCTTGCCACTTTGCAGCTTATAATCCTCTACAAAAATGACCTCGGGATTGTTGGCCTTATCATAGAAAATACTCGCAAAATTCTCCGATAAGTCCGGCTTTTTCGTGTAAAGTGCGTATGCGCCGACGCTTCCGTCGATGATCGCTTTGGCAGCTGCCAGTGCCTTGGTGTAGTAACCCTGCGCCATCGATGCCGGAATACCCACTTCTCCACCCGGCAATGCTACGGAAGGAGTATTCGTCCCGTATTTCGCAATGGAGGCTGCGTACAGTGCAGCACGTGCTTCCATCGCCAGTGCGGCAGCTCTGGTTGCGCGTGATTTCTCACCCACATTGGCCGGCAAATCAGCCTTGATCGCTTCCGCTTCACTGATCACGAAATCATAGATCTCCGATTCCTTGGCTCTTGGATGCTGCAAATAGCTCGGATCCCCGCTGAAATCGTAAGTCAGAGGTTCCAGTATCAACGGTACGCCGCCCATTCTTTTTACCAATTCGAAATAATAGGAAGCGCGCAGGAAACGTGCCTCTGCCAGAAACCTCGCTTTCACGCCCGGATCCAACTTTTCAGCAGCTGTACATTTCTGGATAAACAGGTTCATTTCACGGATATAACCATAATCCCAGGCAGCCCAGGATCTGACATCCCAGCCGCTGTTTTGAAATGCATTGTACCGCCCCGCCTCAGACCAGAATGCTTCATTGAAATCGCCGATCGTAGTCCAGCCGGGGATATCGTTGATCGTTTTAAATGTTGCAATATCGACGTAGCGATTATACAAATCCCCCAAAACCGACAGTACCTGCTCTTCACTATTCCAGATCTGCGCGTCGGTGAGGATATTGGTGGGCGGCCGGTTCAGGAATGCGTCATCATCGCATCCCCAGTTCAGTGTCAAAACGCCGATCAGTAGTATATAAAATATCTTTTTCATCTTGAATATCAGCTTATTAGATTGACAGATTAATACCCACGTTCACAAACTTGGCTTGCGGATATTGCAGCCCGTTGTCGTCTGCTACTTCCGGATCTATCCCGTATTCTTTCAGGTTATCGATTGAAAACAGGTTATAACCGTTGATATAGACCCTGGCCCGTTGCATTTTAAGCTTTTCCAAAACCGATTTCGGAAGCGAATAGCCCAACTCGATCGTTCTGGCGCGGATGTATTTGACATTATGCACCCAAAAAGTGGAGTTCTTATTGTTGTTGCTGTGCGAGCCGTCGTTGTAGCGCAATGCCGGATATTTACCTGGAATCCATTCACTATTCAGATCAAACGGATCGGCGCGGCGCCAGCGATCGAGGAAAATGCTGTTCAATGCACCGTCGTTTTGATATGCCCAGCGCTGCTCCCAGTTCTGGTTCCAGGTGTACATTGCACCGCCCGAGAAGTCGGCATTCAATGTAAAACCTTTCCAGCTCACCGACATATTTAACCCGAAATTGATATTGGGTTGCCCGTTTGTGGTATAACCGATCGGTCTTTCATCCAGGTTGTTGATCACATTATCTCCATTGAAATCCTTGTAGATCAGGTCACCCGGCAACAAAGTGCGATTTCCCTGCCCGTCTATATTCACAGGATATTCATTGATCTGCTGCTGCGACTGAAACTGCCCAACCGTTTCGTAGCCCCAGAAAATATTATCATATCTGGCTTCCCGTGAATTGCGGTACTGATCCTGCGCGTTGTTAAAAATCGGCCGGTAAGAAGCTACAAATTTGCTTCTTGAAAATGACACATTACCGCCTACTGAATAGTTGATATCCCCCGATTTACCATTGAAAGTCAGCGCGCCTTCCCAGCCTTGCTGCGAATCGCTGTTTACGTTTTCGTCAGGCAAACTGTAACCTAGCTCACTTGGCACGAGCAGATCATATTTGCGGCCCAACAAGCCAGTGCGAAGTCTGTAAAAATAATCCACCGAACCTGTGATCTTCGTCCCGAGCAATGAGAAATCAGCGCCGATATCTGTGATCTTACTCTTGAACCAGGATATATTGTTGATGATCTGACCTTTATCCCGGGAAGTAACCACCGGATTTCCGCTCAGAATCGCATTTCCCTGGTTGTAATTGTAGCCCGGCAGGTACGCGTACGGACTCAAAGGGTTGTTAGGATCATTGTTAAAAAGGATATTATCATCTCCCAGAACACCATAGGAAGCGCGAAATTTCAGGTCGTCGAGAATGCTGCGCGGACCAATGAGATCTTTAATGAATTTCTCCTCCGTGATTCGCCAGCCTACCGAAGCCGATGGAAATGTACCAACGCGCCGATCAGGTGCAAACTTCCAGGAAGCATCGCGGCGGGCCGAAAGTTCGACGTAATACTTATTGGCAAAATCATAATTTACCCTACCGATATACCCTATACGCGCCAGCTCAGAATCTGAGTCATTATAAGTATCCATAGTCGGGAAATAGATCAGCGGCAGCACGTTGGTTTTCGGCACCGAATGCACCCATTGTTCCTGCACCTGTTCCTCCTGCCGCTCGGCCACGAAGGTTGCGCCTACGGTATGTTTGCCGAATGTATTGTTGTAATTCAACTGGCCCTGGTACACATTCCGCATTACTTTTTTGGTCCCACGCTCGCGCCACGGATTGGTACTTCCCCCGGTTACCGTGTAGCTTTGATCGGTAGGATTGTAGGTATAAGCTTCGTAAGTGTACTCGTGCCCGTTCATCACGCGGTCGGCGATGTAATAGGAAAACAGCCCTTTGGCTACCAACCCTTTTACGCCGGGAATCATATATTCCCCCGTGAAATTGCTTTGCAAAACACGCCAGTATTCCGTCCAGTATCCTCCCAGTTTCTTATTGTTGTAAGCCCAGTTGGTTTCATTATGCTTGATATCGTTCAGATATTCAGGGTTATCGTTGGCATAAGGCCGCTCAAATGGCCGGTTTCTCAGAATAGCGAAACGTGGCAGCCAGTAATCGTCTGCGCCCGGAATACCCGGCTGGTCGCGCGCTTCAATGCGGCCGTTGATCTGCACACCCAGTTTCAGGCGGTCGGTAATTTTCGCATCTACATTACTCTGGATATTGGTTCGTTGAAAAGTAAATTCCCTCCCCAGTACCGCATATTGTTTTAAATGCGTGGCTGAAATATAGTAGCTGATCTTGTCGGAGCCGCCGGTCATATTCAGGTTGAGCGAATACAGCGGCGCATTCTTTTTGATTATAAAATCCTTCCAGTTAAAAGTCTGATAACCAGGCTCAGTACCTACCCTGTATTTTTCCAGTTCAGTGGGCGTGATCGTCGTTTTCCCGTACTGGTTCATTTCCGCCTCTGCGCGGCCGAGCATCCATTGATACGAATCGTTGACCACATTCGGGAAGCGCGACCAGTTTTGCCAGCCGGTATAAGCGTCGATATTGACCGTATTTTTGGTACTGTTTTTCCCGCGTTTTGTAGTTACCACCACTACTCCATTTGCAGCGCGAACCCCGTAAATAGCCGCCGAGGCATCTTTCAGTACCGTGATACTTTCAATATCGTTGGGAGAAATGTTGTTAAACTGTCCCGCATCCTGCTGAATCCCATCGATCACAAAAAGCGGGTTACCCATATTCCTGATCTGCACATTGGCACTCGCGCCGGGGCGACCGTCGGGCATACGAAAAGTAACGCCCGGGATCTTTCCCGCCAGCCCGGAGCTGACAGTCGAACCGCCGTGAACGCGCTCGATATCCTTGCTGGTCACCGTTGAAATAGCGCCGGTCAGCGATTCCTTTTTCTGGGTACCATAACCTACCACAACTACCTCTTCCAATGCTTTATCGTCGACCTTCAAAGCCATTTCCACTTCCGTTTGTCCCTCGGCTACAATGATTTCGCGCGATAGAAAACCGACAAAAGAGAATATCAATGTCGCTGTTCCGTTCGGGATTGTTAATGAGAATGCACCTTTTTCGTCGGAAGAGGTACCCGTTTGGGTTCCTTTTAAAACAATACTTACACCAGGCAATGCAGTACCCGATTCGTCCTTGACAGTACCTCGTAGAGTCCGGTCGATTGTCTGAATTGTGCTTGGCCCCGGTTCAACCGGTTCTACGTCAGATACTTTTACCGGCGTTTTGTCCGGCTTGATTACGATCAGATCTTCGCTCACTTTGTAATTCAGTTGCAGCGGCCGGAGCAGTTGATCGAGGACAGAAGATAAATGTGCATTACTGACCTTGATAGTTGCTTTTCTGTCAGACTGTATCAGCCTGGAACTGAACACAAACTTGATATTAGTTTGCTTTTCCAGTTCTTTCAAAACCTTTTTTACATCCTGGTTTTCAATATCCAGCGATACCTTCTGCGTGAGGGCCGACTGTGCTCTGCCGTCTACCGCCCACGACACTCCGGCAAAGAGGCACACCAGGAAACACTGTATAAATGTGATACGCATAAGAGTTACGAGCAGGTCATCGGTTCGTCGAACTTTTTCCATATTTTTGATTGATTTGTTGGTTAAGGAGATTTTATTCAACAATATCTTCCCGGGCGGCCACTTCTGTGGCTGCGAGTAATTAGCGTTACTTTCGGGGATTCCAATCAGTCATGTGGCAGCATGGCTGATTTTTTTTGTCGACAGTAGGGCTCTATGTCATTCTGATTTTGGTTTTTGGTGAAAAGACTTCCTGACTCCGGCAATTACAATTTGCTTCTACCTGCATCCGTTTCCAGTGATCCTGACCTGATCTCCGTCGATCTCATAGGTTGCATCAATGGCGTTACATATCACCGCAAGCTTTTTGCTGAAAGGCTGTCCGACTAAAGTGGCAGTTAGCGGACATTTTTTCAGCGCTTCCACACTACAATTTATTTTTACATTATATGCTTCCTCCAATGATTTAAATACTTCACCGACCGGCGTTTCGTCAAATACAAAAAGCTGTGAGGCGATATCATATTGATTTTGAGCAACAACAGCGGGCCCGATCGGTTTCAGGACTCTGCCGCTGCCAGGGGCAAGAGCAATTTTTTGATCAGGATAAAGAATAAAACCTTTTTTTTCAGCCTTGTTCACCTCCGTTTCACTCGCATTATCGCTACCTACCGAGAAAACCGTCACCTTCCCAGTTTTCACTTCCACCTTCACTTCACCACTTTTTTCACGCGCATCCACACTGAAACTTGTTCCCAGCACTTTGGTCACGATACCTCTTGAATACACCAGAAATGGCCTCGAAGGATCTTTTACGATCTCAAAAAAGCCTTTTCCACTGAGAGTAACTTCCCGCTTTTGTCCGGCCGCCATCTCGCGGAACGAAAGCCAGGAGCCGGGTTCGAGCACGACTGAACTTCCGTCGGGCAATAGTACAAACCGCGGTCGTTTTGCATCATTTGTAACTTTTCTGAGCGACTGCTCTTTCATTACAGCAGGCTCTTCGCTTCTTGTAATTACATTTTGAGGACGAATAAAGTACCAGAAACTCAGTGCCCCTATTCCACAAATCAGAGTGACCGAAGCCGCGGCCCGGATCCATTGCCACGTCTGCTTCGCCGGCTTTTCCTCTTCCAAAACCGGCTGCTCCTCCACATACATGCTATCTTCCACGACCTTCCACATTTTACTGCTCTGAGCTTCGGTAGGGCGGTTTTTGCCAGTATCTTCTGCCAGCAGGTAAATGTATTCCCTCGCCGATTCGACTGTTGCCGCTTTTTCAGGATATTGTTCCAGAAAACCTTTCCAATAAGCTTCGCTATCCGCGTCGGGGTTAAGTACCCAGGCAACAAATGCATCAAGCCTGATCAGGTCGGTGAGAGAGTAAGGGGTGTATTTCATCGGATCTTGAAAGGGTTGATTCCCCTCAAATACAAAGAGCGGAGATCGTCGGGTTTGACCTCTATAAAATGAAATTATTTTAGAAAAAAATTCTAAAAGTTAGATAAGGAGCAGATTATCAGCAGGAAATTAATGATCACATTTTGGGTCTGCCGGAATGCTGTAAGTGCTTTATAAAGAAAGTTACGCACCGATTTTTCATTCACACCCATAATCTGGCCAATCTCCGCAATACTGAATTCGTCGAAATAGCGCAGGGTAATCGCTTCGAGCTGGCGCTCGGGAAGCTGGGCAAGTAGCTCTTTGATCCGCTGGGCACGCAGCAAATTAGATTCCGACTCTATCAGCATTGTCTGCGAATCGGAAAAGGAAAACGGCATGATCTCCGGGTCGGTAATGTCAGAAATCTCTTCGGTCGCCGGATACTTATCTAATGTCTGGTGAATCCTCCGGCGTAATGCCCGGTAGAGATAGAATTTAATCGAGGAGATATTCTCAGTCAGATTAGCCCGCAACCGCCAGATATCAATGAATATATCCTGGATCGCATCTTCGGTTACTGCGGTGTGGGTGGTGAGCTTGCAGCCGTAGTTGTATAGCGTACGGTGGTATTTTTCGAAAATGAATGTAAAAGCCTGCTCGTCCCCTTGCCTGAGCGCCAGCCAGAGTTGCCGCTCTGTTTCCCACCTGCCAAAAGTATCCTTTACGACCACATTCTGCTTTTTTAGACAAAGTACCAGGGCACGAAATTATACTATTATGCTATTTAATATCAATCAATTCACATAATACTTGCAGCGAGTCTCACGATTTTCACTTGATCCCGAAACGAAAAATCCGCCAAAGCCAATTCAATAAAAACTACTTCTACAAAAATTTGCAAACTATTTTGAATTCAGATTAAAGTCTGAAAAGGTCAAAGTTCCATGGCATAACATTTGAGTAACATTGACAACGTTATAAAAATTTCGATAATAATGGTCACGTTAAACTTTGTCAAGGATGACTGGGTGAAGGAAAAGAACGGTTCCCGACTAATGCGGGTAGATGAATACCAGATCATCGAAGCCGTCAACTATGCGAACGGTAATCAGGCATTGCCGTCCTCGAAGCGGGTTTATAGTGGAAAGATATGGTGTACTTGGGTGAATGACAACAAGACAGTGGTGACACAGCCGTTTTGGGAAGAGGATCTTGAACCTGCTGTTCCAAATGTTGCGCAATCTCAAAATAATCATTGACGAGCCCGTTCTGTACTATTCAGTTGCACACACTTTTTATATTAAAAAAGCCCGGAAAGTTAATTTCCGGGCTTTTGTTTTTGTAGTAAAGGTTAAGGCTTACCACTGTCTGCCTTATTCACTGAACTGGTATCGCCAGTGGTTTCTGCTGTTCCTTTCTTATTCTTTCTACGATTCATTCTGTCTGTTTTTCGGCTGTTTGAAGGTACTAACGTATCCTTGATCACAGCTCCCGAACTGGTCTGACCTTTAATCAAGGTATCCTCGGAAGGGATATTGGCAGGTCGTACCGGTGATTGGGGAGAATTGAAATCTGTCTTACTTTCGGTTGCAGGAGCAGTAGTTGCCGGCTGCTGCGTTGGTGTCGTTTGCGGAGTAGTTTGTCCGGGGGCCGGGTTGGTTGGTACCGGGGTAGTTTGCGCGGAGGCAATCCCTGCACTGGCAAGAAATGCACTCAGTATTATTGATAATGTTTTCATTTCAGTCTGGTTTTTAGATGATTAGCCCGCCGATTGCGGATAACTTTTCTATACCAAAAGCATTCCAGAAGCGATAGCGGAATGAATATTTCCAGGATTTCTCAAACTCTAATACAGTTTAAAGATTAGAGAGTGCATTCGAAAAATTTCGTACTGACTCGTTCAAAGTTCGGCTGGTTAATACACAATTTGCGTACACTAATACCCAGACATCCAATAATTTGCCGACTTCGCTTATAGAAAATCTACATAGAAATAATTCGCAGCAATGTGGGACAATCGAAATTTGCTTGGCCGTCAGAAAGTATAAAATTCGTAGCTGACCTTCCATTTATCTTCTTTACCCGGCGCTGCGCTAATTTTAATATAAGGCTCCGGACAAGAAGTGGTAGGGCACGCCCAGTACACCAGTTTTTCGAGCGGCTTGTCGCAGGTCATTCTCACACCCGCTTTGCTTTTGGTGTTTTCAATACGGATATCATAATCCTTCGCGGAGGAACCGAAACCCTGGAGCCCACTGCTGAAAACCTGGTCGCCATTCACCACTTGCCGCGTATAGACCAGCTGCTTGCCCGCAGGTTTAATAATACTACCAAATCCGCTCCCCTCGCCTGTCACTTCAAATGGGAAAACGATCCGGATGTTTTCATTGGAAGGTTCGTTATCGATCATGAAAAAGTTGTGGTTGTAGGTGCTGGTCTCTATCGTTTTTGTGCCGGTATTTTTCAGAGTATGTTCCAATACCAGTTCAGGCTTGCCGGGTACCAGTCTCAGGGTTTTGGTGTAAATGTAGGAGTAGCCGGAAGCATCTTTTAATTCGTGGACAAACTCAACTTTGTCTTTTCCCTTGGTCACATTCCATTTCCCGGGATTTCTAATCTCATAATCCGTTGCAAATGCATATTTCTTATTGTCTGGCTTAACTAAAGTGCCCACGCCGATCTTCACAAAGGTCTCGCCCGCTTTGGCTTGATCGAAATTCAGCGCGACGAATTCTTCTACCGGCCCCATAATCGCATCGTGTAGCTTAGGGTCGTAAGGCGCCTGGTTCCATTTCCCGAAATAAGAATGACCATTGTATTCCAGACTTGGCATTACGCCACCCCAATCGAAGCGCGTGCCGCGGTAATATCCTTTTTCTGCGTTAGGGAGATATAGTTTTGCTTTAATGATTCCATTCGTGATATCGGTAGATGGAAAATCGGCCAGCCTGAATGCAGTCGCGCAAATGCACAGCAGGGCGATGATGAAACTGACTGTAATTTTCATGCGAGCGTTGATGTTTAGGAATTTGGGTAAAAAATAGAAATACGGGTTAAATAAAAAAGACAGTAAGATAAAAATGCAGCACTACATTTCACCTTACTGTCTGACTATATGCTTCCTTTAAAACTTAGGAAATTCCTTTAAAAGCGTCTTCGTTTATAAACGGTTGGTTCCTGAGGCGCTGCTTGGTGGCTTTGTAAAATGCATTCGCAACCGCCCCACCGGCTGGCGGTAATGCAGGTTCTCCCAAACCTGTCGGTGAAATACCGTTATCCACAAAGTGTACGTCCACTTCGGGAATTTCGCTCATTCTTATAAGCCTGAAACCGTTGAAGTTGGTCTGGTCGGGTGCTCCATCCTTGAAGGTCATATTGCCATACATCGCGTGGCCAACTCCGTCCACTACTCCGCCGCGTACCTGCTGTAAAGAGCCACTTTTGTTGATCACAATACCGCAATCCACCGCGGCGATCACGTTTTTCAATACAGGCTTGCCTTTTTCCATTGTAACTTCCCCTACCTGCGCTACGTAAGAGCGGTGAGAGAAATATACGCTGAATCCCTGAAAAACGCCTTTTTTCTTACCCCAGTTACTTTTCTCCGCCGCCATTTTGATCACCCCGATCATTCTGTCGACATCGTACTTAACCTCTCCTGCGGGTGATTTTTTGGCTTTCTCCAATAGCGCCAACCTGAATGCAACCGGGTCTTTTCCAGCAGCCTCCGCAACTTCATCCAGAAAAGATTGTTCTGCGAAAGCGAGGAAGTTGGTGATCGGTGCGCGCCACGGTCCGGTTGTAATCGGCGATTTATGTTCTACTGAATCTATCAGCAGGTTATCTACAGATCCGGACGGAAAATTGTCTTCGCGGGTCGGGTTACCAGAATTGATACCTACCCCACGCAACTTATACCCGATCATTTCTCCATTTTTATCCAAAGCAGCTTCGAAGCGATACCTGACTGCGGGACGATAAATGCCGCCTGTCATATCGTCTTCACGTGTCCAAATCACCTTAACGGGCGCTTTGACAAGCTTCGAAACGTGCGCGGCTTCCAATACAAAATCGGCAGCAAGCCTTCTGCCAAACCCGCCACCCTGACGCGTGATTTCGACGGTAATCTTCTCAGGCGCAATGCCGGTCAGCTTTGCAACTTCTGTCCGTGCACGGTCCGGCGTTTGGGTCGGGCCTACCAATTCCACGCCATCTTCGCGTACGTGGGCGAAAAAGTTCATCGGTTCCAGCGGGCTATGCGGCAGGAACGGACATTGGTATTCAGCCTTGATCACCTTGGCTGCTCCTTTGAATGCAGCTTCCGCGTCTCCGTTTTTCCTCCGGACAGTAGCTTCACCATTGTCCATTAATTGGGTGAAAATCCGGTTATGATCAGCCGTACTTTCCAGTTCAGCGCCTTTTTCGTATTCTATCTTTAGTGCATCCTTGGCTTTTTTGACCTGCCAGGTAGATTTGCCAACTACCGCCACGCTGTTTTCAAATGTGACCACATCAACAATCCCTGGCATTGCCTTGGCAGCGTCTGCATTCACAGATTTTAGTTTTAATCCAAATGCTTTCGGTCTCTGAATTAAAGCAAACAGCATTCCTTCCCGATAAAAATCAAGGCCGAAAAGTGGTTTTCCGGTTGCAATATCAAGGTTATCTACATTCCTGACCGATTGCCCGATCAGTTTAAAATCTTTTTCGCTTTTTAGCTTCACTTCTTTCGGAGCTTCGAGTTTGGAAGCTGCTTCTGCCAGCTGCCCGTAAGTCAGCGACTTGCCGGAAGTTTTATGTAAAACATTGCCATTTTCAGTACTGCATTCTGCCGCTGGCACTTTCCACGTCGACGCCGCCGCCTCGATCAGTAAATGCCGGGCCGTGGCGCCTGCGTTACGTAGCCTTTCCCACGAATGCGGCACCGCGCCGCTACCGCCTGTTACCTGCCGCTCGAAAATCGTGGTATCAAGGTTTCCCTGCACTGTTTTCACCAGTTTCCAATCTGCATCCAGCTCCTCTGCTACTACCATCGGAAATGCCGTTTTAATACCCTGCCCGATTTCGGGATTCGGGGATACTATGGTAATGATATTGTCTATTCCAATTGACAGATAGGCGTTGAAATGAATAGAGCCTGCTGCAATGGATTTTGCGTCAACTACTACCGGAAGTGCGTTTGAGTTTGTCCAATTAAACCCTAAAAACAGTCCACCGCCTGCCGCAGCCGCGATTTTCATAAAATCACGCCTGGAAGTTTGATCTGGTGTTTTCATTATTGGTTGGATTTAGAGGCTGCAACTTTCACTGCTTCCCGGATTCGGTGATAGGTACCGCAGCGGCAAAGATTTCCGCTCATGGTTGTTACAATTTCCTGATCAGTAGGTTTTGGCTTTTCCTTTAACAATGCAGCAGCTGTCATGATCTGTCCCGCCTGGCAATAGCCACATTGCGCTACATCCACTTCATCCCAAGCTTTTTGAACAGGGTGATCCCCTTTTTCTGACAGACCTTCAATCGTTGTTACTTTTCCTTTGCCTACTGCTGACACCGGCAAAACGCAGGACCTTACTGCCTTTCCGTCCAAATGAACGGTGCAGGCGCCGCATTGCGCAATACCGCAACCGTATTTCGTACCGACCAATCCTAAGTTATCTCGCAGCACCCACAAGAGCGGGGTATCCTGCTCGACATCCGCATCGTAGCTGCGATTGTTAATTGAAAGTTTAAATAAAGCCATGGTGAATAATTTGAGTGCTGAATTATCGATTCTGCGTAACAAATAACAAGTTACAAAATTTGGCAAAAAATACCTCGGCATCCGGCGGTGCATCCAGCGGGGCAGCAGCTCTCAAAAGAATCAGAAGTGGTTGATTTACTGGGTATTTAGTTATGATAGCCGCGAATATAGCAAGAACTGATATCAGGCTTCGCCGCCCGGGCCTCCGAAACTGATGGGGAAATTGAAAGATGGGTCAATATCAGACGAATTCTGTATTGGGCCGTACTGATCTTCATATTTCTGAATATTATCTTTTAGTGCTGCAACGAGTCTTTTTGCGTGTTCAGGTGTCACTATAATACGCGCCTTGACTTTTGCGCGCGGCACTCCCGGCATCAGACGTATAAAATCCAGAATAAATTCGCTGTTAGAATGCGCTATCATGGCAAGATTGGAGTATACCCCCTCAGCCATTTCCTCAGACAATTCTACGTTAATTTGTTGCTCGTTTTCCTTATCTTCTTTCATTGGATGATTTTTAAAACAGCTTCGAGCTGAAATGGATTTCGGAAATTACTAAAAAATAGCAGCACCTAAAAGCAAAGAGCCGGCCTGCATTGCTGCGGACCGGCTCTTTTTATTCTGATTATTTACTACACTAATTCTTTTTTCTTGCGCGACTGTCTGTCACGAGAATCAGTAAGTGCATCGAATTCTTCTTTCGAACCTACGATCAGGCTTTCGTATTGACGCATACCTGTTCCGGCTGGGATCAAGTGACCTACGATCACGTTTTCCTTCAAGCCTTTCAGTTCGTCGCGTTTTCCACGAACAGCCGCTTCACTCAATACCTTGGTTGTTTCCTGGAACGAAGCCGCAGAAACGAAACTTTCGGTACCCAAAGAAGCTTGCGTAATACCCATCAAAGTAGGTTTCGCAACAGCTGCCTGCGCATCACGTGCAACAACCAGTTTAAGGTCGCGGCGTTTCAAGCTTGAATTTTCATCACGCAAGCGACGCACAGAAACGATCATACCAGGTTTCAGTGTCTCGGAGCTACCAGCATCTTCAACAACTTTCAGATCGAGGATCTTATCGTTTTCCTCACGGAACAGAACGCGGTCAACTGGCTGCATTTCAAGGAAATTGGTATCTCCTGCATCCAGGATCTCCACTTTCTGCATCATTTGGCGTACGATACATTCGATATGCTTATCGTTGATCTTCACACCTTGCAGACGGTATACTTCCTGAATTTCATTAACCAGATATTCCTGCACAGCGGTTGGTCCTTTAATAGAAAGTATATCAGCAGGAGTGATAGCACCGTCAGAAAGCGGGTCACCAGCTCTTACAAAGTCACCATCCTGAACCAGAATGTGTTTCGAAAGTGCAACCATGTAGCGACGTTGTGTACCGTCTCTTGATTCGATATGAATCTCGCGGTTACCACGTTTTACGCCACCATAAGAAACTACACCGTCGATTTCAGAAACCGTTGCAGGGTTGGAAGGGTTACGTGCTTCGAATAATTCCGTTACACGTGGCAGACCTCCTGTAATATCGCGGGTTTTACCAACCACACGAGGGATTTTTGCCAGCGGCTGACCAGCTTTGATCGCTATACCATTCTTCACAACCAAACGCGCTCCAACAGGAAGGTTATAGCCTTTTTCTGTCTGATCTTTCAACAACGTCGACTTACCTTTCACCACTAATGCTGGGTTTTTGGTTTTATCACGTGTTTCAATAATCACAGATTCCTGGAAACCGGTTTGCTCATCAAATTCTTCACGATATGTAATACCTTCTTCAATTGCATCGAAAGAAACATTTCCAGTGAATTCAGAAAGAATTACTGCGTGATATGGATCCCAGGTACAAAGTTCTTGTCCTTTTTGCACCTTCTCACCATCTTTTACCAAAAGGTGTGCTCCGTAAGGAACATTGTTCGAGATCAGCAACTGGCCTGTTTCAGGGTTAGTAATTTTAACCTCTCCTGAACGACCCATTACTACGGTTACTTCGTCGCCTTCAGAATTTACAGACTGAACCAGACGGAGATCTTCAAAACCAATTACACCGTCGAATTTCGCCTTGATATTTGCTTCAACAGAAATGTTAGAAGCGGTACCACCGACGTGGAATGTACGAAGTGTCAGCTGCGTTCCCGGCTCACCGATGGACTGCGATGCAATTACACCCACAGCTTCACCAATGTTAACCATATGAGCAGATGCCAATGAACGTCCGTAGCATTTTGCACAAACACCATTACGTGTTTCACAAGTCAATACCGAACGGATTTCAACAGTTTCAATGCTCGTTTCGTCAATATAAGAAGCGATCTCCTCGGTGATTTCCTGACCAGAAGCCAGGATCATTTCGTTAGACAAAGGATCAAATACATCGTGAACACTTACACGACCCAAAATACGCTCAGAAAGCGGCTCAACGATATCTTCGTTGTCTTTCAAAGCAGAGATTGCAATTCCACGAAGAGATCCGCAGTCTGTTTCAATAACAACTACATCTTGTGCAACGTCATGCAGACGACGTGTCAGGTAACCCGCATCAGCCGTTTTCAAGGCTGTATCGGCAAGACCTTTACGTGCACCGTGTGTTGAGATAAAGTATTCAAGAACGTCCAAACCTTCTTTAAAGTTAGAAAGAATGGGGTTCTCGATGATTTCACCTGCACCACCCGCGATGTTTTTCTGAGGCTTGGCCATCAAACCCCTCATTCCACCCAGCTGACGGATTTGCTCGCGCGAACCACGTGCACCTGAGTGCATCATCATATAAATGGAGTTGAATCCGCCTTGGTCTGTTTCCAATTGCTTCATCAACGTCTCTGTGATACGTGAGTTAACACGTGTCCAGATATCAATAACTTGGTTATAACGCTCATTTTCAGTGATAAGACCCATCAAGTAGTTGCTCCAAACGTTTTCCACGTCCAGTTTAGCTTGCTCGATCAGTTTCACTTTTTCGTCTGGCACCATTACGTCATTCAATCCCATTGACAAACCGCCTTTGAAGGCCATTTGGAAACCAAGTTCTTTGATTTCATCCAGGAACTGAGCTGTACGGGCAACACCCGCCAGTTTGAATACCAAACCAATGATCTGTTGTAATTTTTTCTTGGTCAACAGTTCATTGATATAACCTACCTCTGCTGGCACGGCCTGGTTGAACAGGATACGTCCGGCAACGGTTTCTACCAATTTGATTTCAAATGTTCCGTCGTCATTACGAACGCGCAGGCGGCATTTGATATTCGCATGTTTCGAAAGTTTGCCTTCGTTGATCGCGATGATAACTTCATCAGGACCGTAGAAAATCATTCCTTCTCCGATAATCGGATATTCAGGAGTGCTTACGCGGCCTTTTGTAACATAATACAGACCCAAAACCATGTCCTGTGATGGAACCGTAATTGGCGCACCGTTGGCAGGGTTAAGAATGTTATGTGACGAAAGCATCAACATTGAAGCTTCCAAAACGGCTTCCTGACCCAATGGCACGTGAACGGCCATCTGGTCACCGTCAAAGTCAGCGTTGAATGCAGTACAAACCAATGGGTGCAACTGTATCGCTTTTCCTTCGATCAGTTTAGGCTGGAACGCCTGGATACCCAAACGGTGCAATGTTGGAGCACGGTTAAGCAGAACAGGGTGTCCTTTCAAAACGTTTTCCAAAATATCCCAGATTACAGGATCCTTGCGGTCTACGATCTTCTTCGCTGATTTTACAGTTTTAACAATTCCACGCTCGATCAGCTTGCGGATAATGAACGGCTTGAATAATTCTGCCGCCATATCTTTTGGCAAACCGCACTCGTGCAATTTCAATTCAGGTCCAACGACGATTACCGAACGACCAGAATAATCGACACGCTTACCAAGCAAGTTCTGACGGAAACGTCCTTGCTTACCTTTCAGCATGTCAGAAAGTGATTTCAATGCACGGTTACCTTCGGAACGCACCGCGTTTACTTTACGGCTGTTATCGAAAAGCGAATCAACCGCTTCCTGCAACATCCGTTTTTCGTTACGCAAGATCACCTCAGGTGCTTTGATCTCGATCAGACGCTTCAAACGGTTGTTCCGAATGATCACACGACGATAAAGGTCATTCAAATCGGAAGTCGCAAAACGACCACCGTCCAAAGGCACGAGCGGACGAAGTTCTGGTGGAATAACCGGAACCATCTTGATTACCATCCACTCGGGACGGTTTTCAATGCGTGTGTTTGCATCACGGAATGCTTCTACAACTTTCAGACGCTTTAATGCTTCTGCTTTACGTTGCTGCGAAGTGTCCGTTGCTGCCTGGTGACGAAGTTCGTATGAAAGCTCATCCAGCTTAATCCGGTTCAAAAGCATTTCAAGCGCATCCGCACCCATTTTCGCGATAAACTTATTTGGATCCGTGTCCGGAAGCATTTGGTTTTCGCGTGGCAATTTGTCGATGATATCCAGATATTCATCTTCGGTCAAAAAGTCAAGATAACCTACGCCATCTTCTTCTTTAACACCAGGCTGAACGACTGCATATCGCTCGTAGTAAATGATTTGATCCAATTTCTTGGTCGATAATCCCAACAGGTAACCGATTTTGTTCGGCAAGCTGCGGAAATACCAGATGTGCGCAACTGGAACAACCAGTTCAATGTGGCCCATACGCTCGCGACGCACCTTTTTCTCAGTAACCTCTACACCGCAACGGTCGCAGATGATTCCTTTGTAACGGATACGTTTGTATTTACCACAATGACATTCCCAGTCCTTCACAGGACCGAAGATCCTTTCGCAGAATAGTCCGCCCATCTCCGGCTTGTAAGTCCGGTAGTTGATGGTTTCAGGCTGGGTTACTTCACCAAAAGAGCTCTCAAGGATAGACTCAGGTGAAGCCAGACTGATCGTCATTCTGGAAAAATCACTATTAAGTTTTTTGTTCTTTTTGAAAGACATAATTAAAAAGTCGTTTGTCTGTTAGTCGAAACTCAATTGATTTCATTATGGCGCGGTTTCCCGCGCCAACGACTAAATATTAGTCCAGTGTAATCTCCAATGCTAATCCACGAAGCTCGTGAACAAGTACGTTGAATGACTCCGGAATATTCGGTTTCGGAAGGTTTTCACCTTTCACGATTGCTTCATATGCTTTGGCACGGCCCACCACGTCATCAGATTTAACGGTAAGGATTTCCTGAAGGATGTGAGATGCACCGAATGCTTCAAGCGCCCACACTTCCATTTCTCCAAAACGCTGACCTCCGAATTGTGCTTTACCACCAAGCGGTTGTTGTGTAATGAGTGAGTATGGCCCGATAGAACGCGCGTGCATCTTATCGTCAACCAAGTGACCCAGCTTCATCATGTACATCAAACCAACTGTAATTGGCTGATCAAAACGTTCTCCGCTTAGACCATTGTAAAGGAATGTACGTCCCCAATCTGGCAAACCAGCTTCTTTCAACTCAGCCGCAACTTCCGCTTCCGTAGCTCCGTCAAAGATTGGAGTAGCGTAGCGACGACCTAGTTTCAGACCTGCCCAGGCAAGAATGGTTTCATATATCTGACCAATGTTCATACGTGAAGGCACCCCAAGCGGGTTCAACACGATATCCATTGGTGTTCCGTCTTCAAGGAACGGCATATCTTCATCACGAACGATACGGGCAACAACCCCTTTGTTACCGTGACGACCTGCCATTTTATCCCCAACTTTCAATTTACGTTTCTTGGCAATGTATACTTTCGCCAATTTCACGATTCCAGCTGGAAGCTCATCACCTACTTCAAGCGCAAAACGATCGCGTTTGAAACGACCCATCAGTTCACTGCGGGCGTTCAGGTAATTTTTCAAAACCAACGAAACTTGCAGGTTGGTTTCTGAATCCTCAGTCCAAGAATCCGTCAACACATCACCGATCAAGTTAACCTCTTCTGCCACTGCATATTGAGACTCATCGCGGTAAGGGTTGTTTGCCGGGAACAAGTTTTCAGAGATATTTCTCACATTAAACTTCATTCCTTTGCTCACTAACTCATCACCAAACTTGTGTTTAACACCCTGGCTGGTTTTACCGTCAACCAATGCAACCAACTTCTCAATGATACGACCACGAAGCGCTGTAAGCTCACGGCCATATTTTTTCATCAACAAACGAAGCTCGTCTTTGTGTTTAGCACGCTCTTCTTTGGTTGGGCGAGAGAAAAGTTTAGTGTCGATAACCACACCTTTCATCGATGGCGGCGCTTTCTTAGAAGCATCCTTCACATCACCTGCTTTATCACCAAAGATCGCACGAAGTAATTTTTCTTCCGGAGTCGGATCAGATTCTCCTTTTGGAGTGATCTTACCAATTAAAATGTCTCCTTCTTTTACTTCTGTACCAACCTGAACGATACCATTTTCGTCAAGATTCTTAACAGTTTCCTCACTTACGTTTGGAATCTCAGCTGTAAGCTCTTCTTCTCCGCGTTTTGTATCACGCACTTCCAATTCAAATTCTTCAATGTGAATAGAAGTAAAGATATCTTCACGAACCACTTTCTCCGAGATTACAATCGCATCTTCGAAGTTGTATCCCTGCCAAGGCATGAAGGCAACCAAAAGGTTACGGCCCAATGCAAGTTCACCACCTTCTGTACCATATCCCTGGCAAAGTGCTTCTCCTTTTTTCACCTTTTGGCCTTTAAGAACCATTGGTTGAAGGTTAAGGCAAGTGTCTTGGTTGGTACGACGGAATTTAACAAGATCGTACGAAACGCTGTCTTCAATGAAGCTTACAAGGCGCTCGTCGTCTGTTCTGTCGTATTTAACAACGATTTTCTTAGCATCAACAAATTCAATGACACCGTCGCCTTCTGCAACAACCAATGCTCTTGAATCCATCGCAACACGTTTTTCAAGGCCAGTTCCAACGATAGGCGCTTGTGGGCGCAACAATGGAACACCCTGGCGCTGCATGTTAGATCCCATCAAGGCACGGTTAGCATCATCATGTTCCAGGAAAGGAATTAATGAAGCGGCAACCGAAACAATCTGGTTCGCAGCAACGTCCATGAACGATGCTTGTGAAGGATCAACCATCGGGAAGTCACCTTCGAAACGCGTTTTGATTTTTTCTACCGTGAAATTTCCTTTATCATCCACAGAGGCATTCGCTTGTGCAATGTATTTGGAATCTTCTTCTTCGGCAGTCATATATATAAGCTCATCGGTCAGCTTACCAGCACCATCGATTACACGATATGGCGTCTCGATAAAGCCCATTCCATTCACTTTTGCAAAAACGCAAAGAGATGAAATTAAACCAATGTTCGGACCTTCCGGTGTTTCAATCGTACAAAGACGACCATAGTGCGTGTAGTGAACGTCACGAACCTCGAAACCAGCTCTTTCACGGGAAAGACCACCTGGCCCAAGTGCCGACATTCTACGCTTATGCGTAATCTCAGCCAATGGATTGGTTTGATCCATGAACTGCGACAATTGGTTTGTACCAAAGAATGAGTTGATGACAGAAGACAATGTCCGCGCATTGATCAAATCAACAGGCTTGAAATCTTCATTATCACGTACATTCATACGCTCCTTAATGGTACGCGCCATACGCGCAAGACCTACACCAAACTGAGCATAAAGCTGCTCGCCTACTGTACGCACACGACGGTTTGACAAGTGGTCAATATCATCGACAACCGCTTTCGCATTGATCAAACCGATCAGATACTTCACGATAGACACGATATCGCCTGTTGTAAGAACGCGAACGTCCAGACTTGTGTCAGAACCTAATTTTTTGTTGATCCTGTAACGGCCAACATCACCGAGGTCATAACGTTTATCACTGAAGAACAAGCTTTGGATTACATCTCTTGCCGTTTGTTCATCCGGTGCTTCTGCGTTACGAAGCTGGCGGTAAATTTGCTCAACTGCCTCTTTATCAGAGTTTGAGCTATCTTTTTGCAGCGTATTATAGATAATGTTATAATCCGCAACATTCATATCTTCTTTATGAAGAATCACTGATTTCTGACCTGACTCGGTGATTACATCGATATCATCCGCAGAAATGGTTGAATCTCTTTCCAGCAAAACTTCATTACGCTGAATAGAAACTACTTCACCAGTATCTTCATCAACGAAATCCTCAGTCCAGGTGCGAAGTACCCTTGCGGCTAATCTTCTGCCGACAGCCTTTTTCAGGTTAGCAGGAGTTGCACTGATTTCTTCTGACAATCCAAATAAGTCAAGGATATCTTTATCAGAACCAAAACCAATTGCTCTCAAAAGAGTAGTAACCGGGAATTTTTTCTTACGGTCGATGTAAGCGTACATCACATTATTCACGTCGGTCGAGAACTCGATCCACGATCCTTTGAATGGAATAATACGTGCAGAATATAATTTAGAGCCATTTGTGTGCTTGCTCATCGAGAAGAACACACCTGGCGAACGGTGAAGCTGAGAAACGATTACACGCTCAGCACCATTAATTACAAATGAACCCCTTTCGGTCATGTAAGGAATGTTTCCTAGGAAAACTTCCTGTTCAATGGTTTCAAATTCTTCATGATCTGCGTCGTTACAAATCAGACGTAACTTCGCTTTGAGCGGTACCGCATAGGTAAGTCCGCGATCGATAGATTCATCAACAGAGTATTTCGGTGGTTCAAGAAGATAATCAATGAACTCTAAAACAAAATTGTCACGTGAATCGGCAATTGGAAAGTTTTCAGCGAAAACTTTGTACAATCCTTCCCCTGAACGGTCTTCAACCGATGTATCCAAACTGAAAAAATCCCGGAACGACTGTACCTGGATTCCTAGCAGATCCGGATAATCGATAATCTGATTAATCCTCGAGAAATTTTTTCTAGGTGTTGCTTTAATTGTAGCCAAGGCTATGTCTGATTTGGGTTAGAAGAAAAACCGGTACGCCGACTGTTCGATGCGTACGGTATTAATTAGTTTTAAACCTAATCTAATGCCTCGTAGAAGAATAAATAACCGCCCCTTTTCTATCTTTTCTACGAGTAAAGAAGTGTTTCGGGCAGATTATTGAAGAAGTAAGGTGACTGCTACATGAGTAAGCAGGGCCTTCTATTGCAAACGAAAAAAAAAGCATTTTCGTTTGGTTAAACACAAAATAGGAATAGACCTGACGATTGTCAGGCCTATTCCTTGAAATTATAAGTTAATGCAGTAAAGCAAATTACTTCACTTCAACTTCTGCACCTGCTTCTTCAAGTTGTTTTTTCAAAGCTTCCGCTTCGTCTTTTGCAACTCCTTCTTTAACAGGTTTTGGAGCGCCGTCAACTAGTTCTTTCGCTTCTTTCAGTCCAAGACCAGTAAGATCTTTAACCAATTTCACAACAGCAAGTTTGCTTGCGCCAGCTGCTTTCAAGATTACATCAAAAGATGTTTTCTCTTCAGCAACAGGAGCATCCGAACCACCGCCACCAGCAGGACCTGCAACCATAACTGCACCAGCAGCAGCAGGCTCAATACCGTACTCGTCTTTAAGAATTGTAGCCAATTCGTTCACTTCTTTAACCGTAAGGTTAACAAGCTGTTCTGCGAAAGCTTTCAAATCTGCCATTTTTATTTAGATTTTTTGATTATACAATAAGATGATTTTAAAGCTCTGTTTTATTAAACCCGGAGAGCTAAGCCTGGCTATTTAATTAGTCTTCTTTTTCAGACAAAGTCTTAAGAATACCAGCTAATTTGTTTCCACCGCTTTGAAGGGCGCCGATAACATTTTTAGCAGGTGATTGCAACAACCCAATTATTTCTCCAATCATTTCTTGTTTTGATTTCAGAGAAATAAGAACGTCAAGCTGGCTTTCACCAACAAAAACCGCAGTATCAACAGAAGCTCCTTTAAATTTAAGCTTATCGCTACCTGATTTTTTCTTGAATTCTTTAATCAATTGTGCAGGTACTTTGCCTGACTCCGGATGAAACATTACTCCAGAGAATCCCTTCAACACTTCGTCGAATGAAGAATAGTCTGTATCTAATGTTTCTAGCGCTTTTCTTATCAATGTATTCTTAACAACACGATACTCAATCCCACGCTCGAAGCATAAGCCTCTAAGCTGGTTTACTTCGCCAACAGACATTCCGTTCGCGCTTGTAATATAGAAGTATGGAGTGCTAGCGAATTTTTGACTTAACTCGTCTATAATTACTGCTTTCTCTTCCCGTGTCATATTATAATCCTGGAATCGTGTTTTTATCAATATCAACACCCGGGCTCATCGTACTTGACAAGTGAATGCTCTTAACGTAAGTACCTTTTGCCGAAGATGGTTTAAGGCGCATCAAAGTGTTGATAACTTCCTGTGCATTCTGTGCAAGCTGGTCAGTTCCAAAAGAAACCTTTCCAACGCTGGTATGAATAATTCCCGTTTTGTCAACCTTGAAATCGATCTTACCCGCTTTTACCTCTTTCACAGCTTTCGCCACATCCGGAGTTACAGTTCCTGATTTAGGGTTTGGCATCAATCCGCGAGGACCTAAAACCTTACCTAACCGTCCCACTTTTGCCATTACACTCGGCATAGTGATAATCACGTCAATGTCAGTCCAGCCTTGTTCTATCTTGGTGATATACTCGTCAAGACCAACGTAGTCTGCTCCTGCCTCTTTCGCTTCTGCTTCCTTGTCAGGAGTACAGAGAACCAAAACACGCACTTCTTTTCCGGTTCCGTGTGGCAATGTTACCACACCACGTACCATTTGATCTGCTTTACGAGGATCAACGCCCAAACGAACGTCGATATCCACAGAAGAATCAAATTTTGTGTACGAAATCGTTTTAAGAACGTCCGCTGCCTGCTCCAAAGAGTAAGCTTGATTTGGGTCGTATTTCGAAAGCGCTTCTTTTTGCTTTTTGGTCAGTTTTCCCATGTTCTTTGTTTCGTTAGCGTATTAAACCTACGCTTAGTTGTTTTCTTCCCATGGGGCTTTGCCTGCCACGGTGATACCCATACTACGAGCCGTTCCCGCGATCATCTTCATAGCAGAATCAATTGTAAAGCAATTCAAATCCGGCATTTTAGTCTCAGCGATCGTACGAACCTGATCCCATGATACCGAACCTACTTTCAAACGGTTTGGCTGAGCCGAACCTGTCTTTACTTTTGATGCTTCCAGAAGCAAAATAGCGGCCGGGGGAGTCTTGATGACAAAGTCAAAAGACTTATCCTTATAGTATGTAATAACTACCGGCAATACCACACCCATTTTATCTTGGGTACGGCCATTGAATTGCTTGCAAAACTCCATGATATTCAAACCCTTTGATCCTAATGCAGGACCAATCGGAGGTGAAGGATTGGCTTGGCCGCCTTTCACCTGTAGTTTGACGTATCCACCTATTTCTTTTGCCATTGTTTTGGAATTTGTTGGGTCATTGATTGATTACGGTCCTAGTGCAAGTGGAAGCTTACCTGCCCATATTCTCTCAACTATCCTTTTCTACTTGTGCGTAACTGAGTTCCACGGGTGTATTACGCCCGAATATCTTAACAACTACATTGAGTTTTTTCTTTTCGTCAAATACTTCTTCAACCACTCCGATAAATCCGCTGAAAGGACCATCGACCACTTTCACAGTTTCTCCTCGGATAAAGGACATGCTTGGCGCTTCTTCGTGCTGCTCAGCTTCGTCAACCTTACCTAAGATCCTGTTAATTTCAGATTGTCTTAATGGAACGGGGACTTTTGAATTGCCTTCCGCATTACCGAGAAATCCAATAACTCCCGGAATGCTTGTGATAATATGAAGTACTTCTCCTTTTGAAAGGTCGGCTGAAATAATAATATAGCCTGGGAAAAAGTTCTTTTCCCTAACCCTCTTCTTTCCGTTACGCATTTCGTAGATCTTCTCGGAAGGAATCAGGATCTGCGGAACAAATTCATTTAATTTTTGTCGTGTTATCTCATTCTCAATGTAGGACTTGATTTTTTTCTCTTGTCCAGACACTGCACGCAACACAAACCAATTTAGACTACTCATACCATTTAGGGGTTAAAATAGCCTTAAAAAGACTGGTAAAACAGTTTTAGTGCATTCTCAAAAACGAAATCCATCACACCAACTACGAAGGCAAAAATGAGCGAGCCCACAAGCACCAATGTTGTATTAGCCTGCAATTCGTTAAATGGAGGCCAAGTAACATGCTGGGTGATTTCTTCCCAGGAAGCTTTAAAAAAAGAGGTAAACTTTTCCATTGTTCCTTTTAAAATATGCACGGGTGGAGAGATTCGAACTCCCATCAACGGTTTTGGAGACCGCTATTCTACCCTTGAACTACACCCGTTTATCACGCAAACCGATCTTTCGGGCTGCAAAGATACAATTTATTTACAAAAAACAAGTGCATTCCGTGAGAAATGCACTTGCGTTTGTTACTTAACTAATTAGTCAAGAATTTCAGTCACCTGACCAGCACCTACGGTACGTCCACCTTCACGAATCGCGAAGCGAAGACCTTTCTCCATAGCGATCTTGTTGATCAATTTCACATCAATTGTGATGTTATCACCAGGCATAACCATTTCAACACCAGCTGGCAGAGAAATTTCACCTGTTACGTCCGTGGTACGGAAGTAAAACTGAGGACGGTATTTGTTAAAGAATGGAGTATGACGTCCACCTTCTTCTTTCGAAAGTACATAAACCTCGCCTTTGAATGCAGCGTGAGGCTTAACTGAACCTGGCTTGCAGATTACCATTCCACGACGGATATCTTCTTTGTTGATACCACGAAGCAAAAGACCTACGTTGTCACCAGCTTCTCCACGGTCAAGGATCTTACGGAACATCTCAACACCAGTTACTACTGATTTAAGACCTTCTGCACCCATACCAAGGATATCAACTGCTTCACCAGAGTTGATTACACCTCTTTCAATACGACCAGTTGCAACAGTACCACGACCAGTGATCGAGAATACGTCTTCAACAGGCATAAGGAAAGGAAGATCAGTCATACGAGGAGGAATTGGAATGTAGCTGTCAACAGCGTCCATCAATTCTTCGATCGTTTTAACCCATTTTTCTTCACCATTCAAACCACCCAAAGCAGAGCCCTGGATAACTGGAATATTGTCTCCATCGTAATCGTAGAAGCTCAAAAGCTCACGGATTTCCATTTCAACAAGTTCAAGAAGTTCTGGATCATCAACCATATCCACTTTATTCATGAATACAACAAGTTGAGGAACACCAACCTGGCGGGCCAAAAGAATGTGCTCACGAGTTTGTGGCATTGGTCCATCAGTAGCAGCAACTACGATGATAGCGCCGTCCATCTGGGCAGCACCAGTTACCATGTTCTTTACGTAATCCGCGTGACCTGGACAGTCAACGTGAGCATAGTGACGGTTTGCTGTCGCGTACTCAACGTGGGATGTGTTAATTGTGATACCACGTTCTTTCTCCTCAGGTGCATTATCAATTGATGAGAAATCACGAAGTACTGCTAAACCCTTTTTCGCCAACACAGTTGTGATAGCAGCAGTAAGGGTAGTTTTACCGTGGTCAACGTGCCCGATAGTACCGATATTTACGTGGGGTTTCGAGCGGTCAAACGTCTCTTTTGCCATGACTTAAGTACGCTTAAAATTAAAAAGTTATTACGAATTTATTTAACACTACTTATTGATCCTGCACAGCTTACAAACTTCAAGCCCTTCAAAACCAATTCACCAAATACAGAATCAAAATCTTTCGAGCTTTTGAGGGGATTTGAACCGCGCGGCGGCCGCCCCTGACCTCTTCCTTACCAAGGAAGTGCTCTACTCCTGAGCTTTTGAGGGGATTTGAACCGCGCGGCGGCCGCCCCTGACCTCTTCCTTACCAAGGAAGTGCTCTACTCCTGAGCTTTTGAGGGGATTTGAACCCCTGACCTCTTCCTTACCAAGGAAGTGCTCTACCCCTGAGCTACAAAAGCAAAACATATCCATTACAACCAAAAAGCGATTAGCGAAAAAGTTACATTGGAATGTTTTCGCTAATCGCTTCGACGGTGCTTTAAATGAGCGGAAGACGAGGTTCGAACTCGCGACCTATAGCTTGGAAGGCTATCGCTCTACCAGCTGAGCTACTTCCGCATTTGTTATATCTGACCTTTGTCTGGTAACAGGATCACACTTGACATAAACTGTGGGGGCGGATGGATTCGAACCACCGTAGGCATACACCAGCAGATTTACAGTCTGCCCCATTTGGCCACTCTGGTACACCCCCGTACATCATTTCAACACTACCGCGAAACCGTTTGTTCCACTTTTTGGAGTCGCAAAATTATGGCCTTTTCTTAAATTCTCAAATTGTTTCTGAAAAAAAATAAATAAAAAAAGAAGCTGAAACGAAAAACATCGATTCCAGCCTCCGAATGCAGTTTTCAATGATCAAAATAGTCTCACTCCAAAGCTTAACATTCTTACGGCCGGGCCGCGCTTGTCCTCATACAGGTAGTTCATGTCATAATTGACGAAAAGGTCTGGAAATTTTCGAATTCCAATTTCCGCTGCAAGTCCGTAGCGCAAATCTTCAATATGAAAATTCTTCCGGACGTGGTCCACATCTTTACTTCCCTCAGCCCGGAGCTTGGTGTAACTCCCCAGCTTATATCCGCCGTAAACTCCCGCACTGATGTAAGAAATGAAGGAATGCGAGAAACTGACAGTCGGCATGATAGACAAGTTGACATATGGTACAACCAGCTTGCTCTTTTTCATTACTACTTCCTCGTTGTTCTCATCAACAACCGGCAGGAACTCAACATACTCGGTGTTCTTGACTACCGTATTATTATTGTCAAACATCAAATTATACCAGGAGAAATCAGCACCGAAATCCACATGAAAGCCTGCATTTTTACCTTGCGCTATCTTAGCACTGGCAATGTACCCCAAGCTGATAAATCGCGAGCCAAAGGGTTTGAGCTCATAATCCGCCTTGTTATATCCAACAGTAGCCTCATTAGCGCCATAAGTATTCAAACCGAAAGCGACATTAAAGCCTTTTCTTGGACTTGAACTTCTGCCAGACCTGTTGAACCGGCGACCTACCCTGCGGTAATTCGAATCCGTCGTAACCACATCGTCGCCGTCCCGTACTTCAACTCCCTTTCCGTCAATAGAAACCCTGGTATCTCCATCTTTCACATGAATGCCGCGCAAACCTATTCTTACATAATCCTTCTCATCTTTATCATCCTGATTTTTGAGATAATTATTCCCGTTAAATTCTTCTCTCAGGTAAGTTGTGTCAGCTTGTGTACTATCTAATCTTATTTTCAAGTCTTTAAGAAGCGCATTTAAATCATACTTCATGATCTTATCCAGTTCTCTTCGATTTTCTCCGTAAATGATCAGACGGGTTTTGTTTCCAAATGTTACGATAATTGAATCTTTCTCAAATTTCTTGTTCAAATCGGAGCCTTTTGAAATTCCTGCATTTAAAATAGCAAATGCAAAACCCATTATCAGCAAGGCAAATACTTTACGTTTCATGGCTAAATAGATTATAATTTTGTTCTTTCTTTGGAGTCTTGATACTTATCTGACGTTTTATCTTCTTTACTGCGCAGCCGGTCGTCAACCCTCGCTACCAGTGTTCTGGGATTAAAACCAACTTCTTCCCAATCAACCCTTTCACCAGCCCTCGCATTCTTTAACTGACGAAATACTTTCGAAAATTTGGAAGCTTTTGGTCTTTCCTCCGGATCATCCGATTCCGATTCAACAGCAACTACGATTGTCCGTGCGGGCTCAGCTTCTACTTTTGCTATTGCGGCCGTTTTGTTCTCTTCTTTTACCGGCTCCCAATCAGTCACCTTAGGAAGACTGGCAACTGACGAGGATGTATTATTATTCATTGACTTTTCGGCAGGCTGCTTAGTTTCCAGTTTTGCCAATGCAGGCTGCTCCTCATTTATTTCATTCAAACTGCGTTGCTCCGGCACTTGCTTTTCCTCAATTGCCTTTCTTACTACTAAACTCTCTTTCTTGATTTTTTCCTTCGGTACCGCTGCAATTGTATTTTCAGTTTTAACAGTCTTTTCATCAACTGCTTTTGGTAAAATACTGTCCTGCCGCTGCACCTTCGCTACAATCTGTTTATTGGTTACAGTAACATCTGTCTGACTATGTTGCCAAACTAAATAGCCTCCAAACAAGCCAACAACCGTACTTGCTGCCGCATACCACACCCAACCCATTACACGTCGCTTTGGTACTTGCTTTTCCCGTATCCTCAGCCATGCATTGTCAGAAGGCGCTTTTTCCAGGTTATTCAGCTTTCGCTTGAAAAGATCATCAACAGGATGCTTTTTCATATTCTACTTTTTTTTTAAAATCATTCTCCCATTCCAAAACCATTTTCTGCAACAATGCCCGGGCCCGATGCAATTGTGATTTGGATGTACTCTCACTGATTCCCAGCATTTCTGCTATTTCAATATGTGCATAACCTTCAATTGCATACAGATTGAAAACTGTCCGGTATCCCGTTGGTAGACGTTCTATCAAATCCAGCAGCTCCTGCGTATCCAGATTCTGGTCGGCTTGCACGTAGTCAGGTATATTGTTCGCCTCGTCAGACAAATTATCTTCCAGTATTCTTTTCTGCTTCCGAAGATATCCCAGTGACTCGTTGACCATTATCCGGCGGATCCAGCCTTCAAAACTTCCGTCACTATTGAACTGCTCGATCTTGGAGAATACCTTCAAAAATCCTTCCACCATTACATCCTCGGCCGCCATTTCATCACATATATATCGGAAACATAAACCCAGCATGCGAGTGCTGTATTTATCGTACACTTGTCGCTGCGCCTTTGAATCTTCCTTCTTAAGCGCTTTAACGAGTTGTGCTTCCTGGCTAAATAGTGATAAAATTTTACCCATTCTAACTTGTGGTTTCAACAGCAAGATGCTTATTACTTGTGACGAGGTTGCACGCCTCAAGAAGTTTTTTGTAGTTTTTAGTAAAAAATAATCAATAAGCTTCTCTTAGCTTTGATGCATTGATCCAGACACTAAATGTTTTATGCTAGATTCATCAGCACCTATTGGGATTTTTGATAGCGGTATCGGCGGTATGACCGTTGCGAGTGCGGTTACCCGGTTACTACCATTGGAAAACACCATATATTTTGGGGATACCGCCCACCTTCCCTATGGCGACAAATCGACGGCGTCTATTCAGGCATATTCAATCAAGATCTGCAATATGCTTTTACAACAAAACTGCAAGTTGATACTGATTGCCTGCAACTCTGCGTCGGCAGCTGCTTATGAGTTGGTCCGTGAATATGTTGGCAGTAAGGCGAAGGTGCTGAACGTGATAGACCCAGTTGTAGATTATATTAAGGAGCATTATGACGGAAAAACGATCGGTTTAATAGGTACAAAGCAGACTGTTTTATCCAATGTCTACAAAAAGAAAGTTGATGCGATCGGGAAGAATATCCATTTGAAATCACTGGCTACACCTTTGCTGGCACCGATGATAGAGGAAGGTTTTTTTGATAATAATATCAGTGAAAGTATTGTTGCAAGCTACTTATCGGATCCGACACTTGCGGGCATTGAAGCGCTTATTCTGGGTTGCACACATTACCCACTTATCAAGAAGCAGATAGGAACGTTTTACGCAGACCAGATCGAAATCCTCGACACTTCTGAAATAGTCGCACATTCGCTCCGCGCCTGGCTGGAACAGCATTACCTCGTGAATGAAAAGGGAAGTGGCAACCGGCAATTTTATGTATCCGATTATACCCTCTCTTTTGAACAATCCACTTCTATTTTTTTCGGCAGAAAAATCCAGTTAGAGCATTATCCGCTCTGGGAATAGCCTATTCATAAATTAATTTTATCGGGCCTAAAAGTCCGGAAGGCATTGGTTCCCATTTGCTTGCATCAAACTTTTTATATGTAATATCAACAATGTTGATATCTTCAAATCGCTTCCAATCCGGTTTCTGGGTATCTCGTAAACGCATATAATTAGCCGACAAATTTGTTACCTCAATTTCCAGCACATTATTTTTTGGTTTGAAAAGCGCAGCATCCAGTTCAATTCGGAAAGGAATGGACCACGCAGTTCCTACGGCTTTCCCATTCAATTTTACATTCGCTGTTTCGCGAACGTCCCCCAGATCTAAAACCACTGACTTACTCTTATTAAGATCAGCCGGCGCATCAAAGCTGATCTTATAAAGGGCAGTACCTGAAAAATACCTGGCAGAATCAGGCAGAACTGTCCAGGATTCAAGTTGCTGCATTTTAGCCGGGGCGGGTCTTAAAGGTCGGCCATTTAAAAAGGTTATTTCCCAGGGCCCTTTGATCTCATAGCTTCGGGAATAAGTTACGATTTCGCCTGGCTTGCCAGCTTCTTTTGTTGATTCAAGAAAGCAGGATTGCCCTGGCAGCAATTGCAAAAAAACTTCCTGCCTGTCTCCTGAATTACGGAAAGCCATCTCAGATTTCCCACCAAGCGGATCTATTCGTGTAAAATGTTCGCCCCCGCCAAGTTTTACCCAACCTTCCCGGAAAGTATTGGCAAGATTTGTGACGAAATATAACGTGCGCCCGTCTTCCGTCCTTTTACGAATAAATGTCAGTCCCTTTTCGGCTATCTCTTCGGAAAATACCTTATTCTTAGTGAGACTTTCTTTCAAATTCGAAGAAGTGTGAACATTTACGTTTTTCTGCAACGCTAGTAATTCCTTCTCAAATGCTTGTTGATTAGAAGAATGCGCATTATATCCGCTCACTTTCTTTGGCAGATTATCCTCGAATATAATATTTACTCCCGCCGCCGAAAGTCGTTTCAGCTCTTTTAGCGTTTTCATCGGCATATACGTACTGGAAGGAATCAAAATCGTTTTGTATGTAATATTGGCGGGAGTCAGCAGTTTGTTCCCTTTTACATTTAAGTCCTTCAATTGCAAATCTGAAATAAAATCGAATGTGTAGCCCGCATTCCATAAGTTTTGCGACAGTTTTCCAAAAGGCAGATCGAGCAGCCAGCGGTCTACGTGATGTACTTCAAGCAAATGTATATTACCGGAAGATTTCGCCCGGGTCGCCCAGAGATCATGAATAGGAAAATACACAAGTATATCATTGTCAGGCTTACTGCTTTGAAGTCGCTCCTGACAAAACGCTACATATTGATTCAGTAAAGGGAGCTCCTTTGCAAAATGTGATGTGGGCCCGAAATGCGTAGACGCGTAAAACAGCCAGCCCGGATAGGGCGCACCGGGCGGCGAATAATTGGTACCATGATAAAAGACGTGGTTAATGCCGGAAGCGAACAGCTCATCGATCTGCGGCTTGATCTGTGAAAGTGATACCTTGAAGTGGTTCGCAAGCCACGTGCCAGTCTCCGAGCTAACAAGCCTTTTACCATTTAAATGAGCTGCCGAAGAAGCGAACTTCATCGCCAATGGATTGGGTGTTCCAAACTGCTCAATGGAATAGTCGGGATCAACACGCAAACCAGGAATGTCGAACCGGCTCGTACCAAATGATTCTGTTTCGGGGATATCCGCGGCGGCGTAAAGATCGAGCAAATTTCCAGGTGACCCGTGAGCCTGGTAGCGCGTCACAAAGCCTTTTTCCTTACTCCATTTCGTCCAGGGAATCGCATACCTTTCGAGCAAAAGCTCCGCAAGAGTCTGGTGATAGTCTATTCTGATCAGTTCGCTCGACGGGTTTGGAGTCGAGTCTGACAGTGCATTTAGGTTTTCGAGAATATCATATTTCCTTCTTTTCTTAAATTCATTTGCAAAATCAACTGTCCAATTGGCTCCGTAAGCCTCATAAGAATCCATATACATGGATCTTGGCAGTGCTGCAATACCTTTGAATGCAGAGTCGAACCGAGTGAGATAGTGGGACATTGCATTGGCATGAAAAGGATCAAGTACATATCCTTCGCCGCCCGGCGCAGCACGTTTTACTTTTTGTTTTGTGAGATTAATATCCGGCTTTCCCTCTTTAACAACCATTGTCTTCGCAGCAAGCGATTCCGACACATTAGGCCCGCCAAAAGGCCAGCCTGTACCCGTCGTCATATCAACTCCAATCCCAAGGCGCTTACCCTCCGTGACTGTAAATTGCATTACATCAAGCCACTCCGGCGATAGAAACGGGATCGCTTCTTTTTCTAATCCCTTTACACCATAGATCGGAATTATATGTACCCCGCCGATACCGGAAGCTTTAAATGATTGGAGCTGTGTCGAGATATCCTCTTTCTTCACAGTACTTCCCATCCACCACCAGTAGGTCCATGGTTTGGCCGTAGATATGGTCTGGGCTTGAATGAACAGACTTTTGAGAATAATCAGAAGAATAAGAAGTTGCCTCATAGGAGAGTTTTTGATTAAAGGCGCCAAGCTTGTTTTCTACACTACTAACTGACTTTATTTTTTAGATAGGCACAAAAAAAGCGAAACCGGAAGATTTCGCTGAATATTACATTCGAAGTGCTTAACCCTGGTAAGCCTGCTTCACCCTGGAAACAACAAGCTGTCGCTCCTCCCGCGCCCTTTTGCTATTCCTATACCAGAGGTACCCAATTACGCCGACAAGCAGGTAAGGCATTACAAAAAGATACATAATGCCGGTATTTAACCCCACACCTACATTATTGCGTCCATTCCCCATCGAACTTTCCACCGAGCCACGGCACATTGCACACTGCGCCCAGGAATCGAAGCCCAGGGCCATAAACATGATTATGAATCCTGATATGATCAAAAATTTTCTCATGAATAATATGGACTGATCATTAAATAAACAATTACACCGCTCACACTTACATACAACCAAATCGGCATTGCCCACTTTACTGCTTTTTTATGCTGAGGAATCTGATTTGTGTAGCCAAAGTACACGGCCCGCAGTACAAACCAAACGACCACAATTGACAATAGAATATGCGATATCAGTAAAAAGTAATAGATCGGCCTCACAAACCCCTCGCCACCGAACGGAGTAGATTCGTTTGAAATGTGATAGAGAATATAACAAACCAGAAAAACAGCTCCAAGCAAAAACGCTCCAGTCATCGCTTTCCTATGCCCGGCGATATCCATTTTACGAATGAAATAATACCCCGTGATCAGCAAAATAGCGGTAAGTGTATTAATTACGCCGATCACGTGGGGCAGCACTTTGGTCCATGCTCCGAGCTCGACTTTTTGTCTGATGCCCAATATAGCTGCAACTGCGATTGGGATCACCACAGCGAGTATGTTAATAATCCGCTCGTATTTCGGTTTTTTCTCTAAAATCAAAGTCGACATACTATTCTTTTGTTTTGCCTTCGTAAGACAATATCTTGATCTCTGCCATCAGACGCTCCAACTCTTTCGGATCCGTAACCTCGTAATACCCTCTAACAAATCCTTTCGTATCCACCAATGCGCAAATCGACGCATTGTCGGGCACTCCATTCTTAATGCCCAACTCCTGCTCATAGAACAGTTCGAGATGGTTTGCTGGTTCCGCTTTCACTTCCCAACCCTGGCTTTTTAGCTCTCTGGCAAAGGTTGTGGAATCTTCCTGTTCCAATGTTAAAGTGACTAACTGCACATCTTGAATCTCAGCTTTCAGTGCTGCTACTCTTTGTAATTGGGAAAATGCCAGTTTGCAGCTGTCTGAGCAATCCTTGGGCAGATAAGTAATAACGTTCAGCTTTCCTGTGAAAGACAAATCCGTTATTGCCGATTTGCCAGCATCAACCTGGTGAAAGACTGTATCCGCGCCCTGAATCAGCATCTTTCCATCCGAGCCAAGCTCCGGATTAAGGTAAGGGAGATCATAATGATTTCTCGCAAAGATTTGCAGAAATAGAAAAATCAAAGCCGGTATTACTAATGTTGCTATCAGTAATCCGGCTTTGCTGAAATTCTTCATTTGTTCTTAACTAAAAATCGCGTCAAATATCGCATTACCTTCTAAGAGAAGAGCCAAGATCAACCACGCTACAAATATAATAGGGACAAGGATTGACCAGATCAGGGATTTCGTCTCGTGTTTTAAGTGCATGAATTCACCAACGATATAAAATGCCTTTACAATAGTCATAACGATGAAAACTGAAACTTTCAGAACTCCGTGAGGTACCAAAAAGGCGATAACGAATTCAAGTGCAGTTAATATCAATAGGATCCAGAACGTCTTCATGATCGCCTTGCGCTGTTCTGCGCCAGCGTTCGGATCCTGATTGTGAATATGATGTGCGTCTGCCATTTGTTTAAGAATATTACAAGTTAAAAACTAGACCAGATAGAAGAAGGTAAATACAAACACCCAAACCAAATCAACAAAGTGCCAGTAAAGACCCACTTTTTCGACCATCTCATAGCTCCCTCTTTTATCATAAAAACCAGTAGCAGCGCGGAAGAATATTAAGATGTTTAATATAACACCACTAAAAACGTGGGTTCCGTGAAAACCGGTGATGAAGAAGAAGAAATCTGCAAATGCTGGCGGACCATATTGATTTTCTGTCAGATTGGCCCCGAAGATCGTTTTCTCAATCCACTCTCCATTTTCCATTACTTTCATTACGCTACCAGTATCAGTACCATGGATAAAGTGAGCCCATTCCCAAGCCTGGCAGCCTAAAAATGTAAAACCTCCCAAAATTGTCCAAAGCATGTACTTTTCCACATTCGCTCTGTCCATCCGATGACCAGCTTCCACCGCAAGTACCATTGTAACACTACTTGCGATCAGAATAAAGGTCATGATACCTACAAAAACCAGCGGAAGGGAAATTCCATGTAAAAACGGAACTGCTTCATATACTCTCTCCGGAATCGGCCAGTAGAGATTTGAGAAGGTAAAATCTTCCCGGTTTCCGGTGAAGGCAGGAAAACTGAACCGGGCTGTACCGTACGCCACCAAGAGGGCGGAGAAAGTAAAAGTATCGGAGATGAGGAAAAACCACATCATTAGTTTTCCGTAACTCGCTTTCATGGGCTCTATCCCCCCCAACCACATTTTGGGTTCCACAGCACCAGGTGTTGTTACATTTGCAGCCATTGGTAAAAGTATTATTAATTAAAAGTCAATAAAAAAACAAAAAGGTAGATCCAGAGGATATCTAAAAAATGCCAGTAAGTCGCACAAATCTGAATTCTTCTCAAATTCTTTTTGTGCACCTTCAACTTAAATGCCGCTGTCAGTGACACTGCTAAAACAATCAGGCCGGTAATGATATGGAAACCATGTAGGCCAGTAAACACGTAGAAAAACGAACCTGACGGATTTCCCACGAAATAGACATTCATATCAACCAGCTTTTTCCACCCTTCAAACTGCATCCAAAGGAAGATCAGGCCAAGTACAAAAGTAATAGAAATTGCTATTTTCAATTGTTTGAACTGATCTTTTTTTGCCGAAAAATAGGCCCATTGCATTGCTATGCTGCTTAGTAATAATACGCCTGTACTATACCAGAAAATTACTGGCATTTCAAATTCGAGCCAGTTACCTTCTGCTCTGCGGACAAGGTATGCGCTCGTCTGCGAGGCAAAAAGCATAATTATCGTTACCAGGAACAACCACAAAATGAACTTAATAGGATCCATTGCCAAAGTCTCCTGCGGCTCCTTTTCTAACTTATATTGCTGAACGTTTTCCATTTCTCTACAAAAATTTCATTTTCACAATTTATCCAACAAAAATGCGATCTGGACGATCGGTAAATATATAAATGATCCAAACATTAACTGCTTGGCCGTCTTGTCTGTGCAAGTTCGCATCAAATGGAATGTTTGCGCCAGAAAGAGTACTCCAAAGACGGTAGCTATAAATGCAGAATTGATTCCTGTCATTCCCAGCTCGTACGGTAACCAGCCGATTGGCAGTAGGAATAATGTGTAAATCATAATCTGCAAAGTAGTATCAAGATCCTTCAAACCATTTGCAGGAAGCAGCTTGAACCCCGCACGTTTATAATCTTCGTCCAATACCCAAGCAATAGCCCAGAAGTGCGGGAACTGCCAAAAGAACTGAATAGCAAATAAAATACCCGGTTCCAGGCCAAACTGATTAGTTGCGGCAACCCAGCCGATCATTGGAGGAAACGCTCCCGGAAAGGCTCCTACAAACACGGCAATAGGACCAACCCGCTTCAATGGCGTGTAAACGAATCCGTACAATACCAGTGAAAGAAGCGAAATAAGTCCCGTAGTGAGATTGAAAACGAAAACGAAGATAATCAGCGAAGCAACTCCTAAGAATAACGACCACGCTGCTGCTTGCTCAACAGTAATTCTGCCACTCGGCAAAGGTCGACCGGCCGTGCGCTTCATCAGCTTGTCAAAGTCCTTTTCGAGAATTTGGTTGATAATATTGGCAGAACCTGTGATTCCGATCGAAGCAATTATGAACAAAATTAGATCACCTGTCTTTACATCTTTCGATCCCAGGCAATAACCCATTGCACCTGAAAACGCTATTAGCGATGCAAGACGGAACTTCAATAATTCAAATAAAACGCCAAGCCTCTCCCTTAACCTTTCTATTCCGCTCGCGCTTTCTTGTAATGTTGTCATTATTAAAACAAATTTATCTTACTACCTGTCACCGCACTTGTGGCGACGTTTCGTATTTCAAATAAGTATTTCCATTTACTACCAGCCAGCTAACAAATTGCAATCCGATCAATAGTATCGCGAGTGTCAAATGCAACGGCTGCGCCCACGGCGGCACCCCAAAATAGGCCATTACCAGGCCGGTCACTAGTTCTGCTCCTAAAATTATTGAGCAGGAAATCGCAAGGTTAGCAGTAAAAGATCCTCGCTTTTCGAATTTCAAAATCCTAAATACCCACAACGCATTTATCGCCATTACCAATATCGAAAACGACCTGTGCACATAGAATCGCATTCCGATTTGATCTATCCATTCTGCACGCGAATTGTAGCCCAAGCGTACTATAATTTCATCTATTGCTTCCCGTACCTGAGTTCCAAGCAAAATCTGAAGCAATGAGATCCCCATCACAGCGATGCCCAAAGTATTTAGAGCTTTTTTTCCGCCTTCGCTTACCTGAAACCTTTTATCTACATATCCCGACCAGGTAAACAAATAAAGCAAGACAAAGACAATGATGATCGCAAAAAGCATGTGTAGTGTCACCACCACCGGCTTCAACTCAAAAGAAACCACTTTTGCACCCAGCCAGCCTTGAAATCCCACTAGTATGAATGCGCCGAGACTAAAATAAAAAATCTGCTTATTTCCCGTTTTCAAAAAGGGTAGGGAAGCAAGCAGAGTCAGAAAAATCATTATCCCGGTAAATGCTCCCAGTAGCCTGTTTACGTATTCTATCCAGGTTTTAGTTGCATTGAACTCTACCTCCCCTTTCAACTTCGCTCCGTAGATCTCCTTATAATTAGCTGGTAACTGGGATGCCTCCGTTGGCGGGATCCATTTTCCGAAGCACTTTGGCCAGTCTGGACAGCCCATACCAGCTCCTGTACTCCTCACTACACCACCTGCTACAATCAGAAAATAGAGTGTAATGACAGTATTTAAAGCCAACCGACGGAAACGCCGGTTGGCTTTGGAATTAATGTGAAGCTTTGAACTGATCATTAAAGTTCTGCGACTCAATTGCTTTTTCCTGAGCTATCAACTCATTTTCATGAGGGAAGTTGGATTCAAGCGTTTGAGAATATGGAATGTTTTGAGGAATAAAATCTTCCTTGGCACCTGGCTTGCTGTAATCATAAGACCAACGATAAACTGCTGGTATCTCACCTTCCCAGTTTCCGTGACCAGGAACAACCGGTGCAGTCCATTCCAGGGTATTTGAACGCCATGGATTCTGAGGTGATCGCTTGCCTTTGAAAATACTATAAAAGAAGTTCCAAAGGAAAATGAACTGCGCAAGGAATGACAATATCGCTGCAATAGATATAAACATGTTCATATCCATGTACTTATGCGTAAAGTCATAGCTCGTAAATTGGTAATACCTACGAGGGAAACCTGCGATACCTACATAGTGCATTGGAATAAATACCATGTAAATCCCAATGAATGTCAACCAGAAGTGAATCTGACCCAGGGTCGTGTTCATCATTCTTCCAAACATTTTAGGGAACCAGTGGTAAACTCCCGCGAAAAGACCAAATGCAGATGCAGCTCCCATTACAAGGTGAAAGTGAGCCACAACGAAGTAAGTATCATGCAGCTGAATGTCCAGCGCGCTGTTTCCTAGGATTATACCAGTCAAACCTCCCGATACAAATAGGGAAACCAGACCGATAGAGAATAGCATACCAGGCGTAAATACGATATTACCCTTCCACAATGTAGTGATGTAATTAAAACCTTTTACCGCAGATGGTACTGCAATAATCAGCGTCAGGAACATAAATACCGAGCCGAGGAACGGATTCATACCTGTTACGAACATGTGGTGAGCCCATACAATAAAGGCAAGGAATGCGATACCCAACATTGAAGCGATCATAGCTCTGTAACCAAAGATCGGCTTCCGTGCATTTGTTGCAATTACCTCAGATGTGATTCCCAAACCCGGAAGTAGTACGATATAAACCTCAGGGTGGCCCAGGAACCAGAACAAGTGTTGGAATAAGATTGGGCTACCACCAACATTTGGAAGCGCTTCCCCATTGATATAAATGTCAGACAGGTAAAAGCTTGTTCCGAAGTGACGGTCAAATATCAGGAGCAATACCGAAGACAGAAGAACCGGGAAAGAAATCAGACCAAGAACCGCGGTAATCAGGAAAGACCAGATTGTAAGCGGTAGTTTGTCAAATGACATCCCTCTCGTACGAAGGTTGATAACTGTTGTGATGTAGTTAATACCTCCTAAAAGCTGAGACACAATAAAGAACGCCATACTCGCTAGCCAAAGCGTCATACCCATTCCTGATCCAGGGTGAGCCTGAGGTAATGCACTCAATGGCGGATAAATTACCCAACCACCAGCAGCTGGCCCGGATTGCAGGAACAAAGAAGCAAACATGATAACGCTGGCCAGAAAGAAGAACCAATAGGACAACATATTCATGAAGCCCGATGCCATGTCTCTTGCCCCGATTTGCAACGGAATTAAGAAGTTACTGAAAGTTCCACTCAACCCGGCAGTCAGAACGAAGAATACCATAATGGTACCATGCATCGTAACCAAGGCCAGATAAAAGTTTGGGTCCAATTTCCCTGCATCACTGATCCAACCACCTAATACAGGTTTGAGCCATGACAAATTAGAGTCAGGCAAACCAAGCTGAATACGGAAGATAACAGACATCGTGATACCGATTACCGCCCATAAAATACCAGTAATCAGATACTGCTTTGCAATAACCTTATGATCCTCGCAAAATATATATTTCTGCCAAAAGTTTTGTGCTTCGTGGTGGTGTTCATGCTCATCTGCGTGATGCTGAGCTGTTTCCAATCCTTCAATAGCTGACATATACTTTCAATATTTTTAAATTAGTAATTAGCGTAAACTAGTGCTTGTTCCAACTCCACCTCCCGAAGTGCTATCAGCAGGTGCAGCAGCCTCTGCCGGCACATACTTCATAGCTTTTGCTTTCAGGTTCTCAGGAACTTTGGCAAGATATTCAGGATATGTTTGCAGGAACGTAGACTGTTCTGCACACCATTTTTTGTAAGACGCTTCGTCTTCTACCACCAGGCGCATTTTCATTGAAAAATGCCCTTGTCCACAAACCTCCGTACATGCGATCTCATAGTCAAATTTCGGATTGCCGGTCTCAGCACGCATATCCGCAGTCGTCTTGTCAGCGACGAACCAAAATTTAGTAGGCATCCCGGGCACCGCATCCATTTTCACACGCATATGAGGAATAAACACACTGTGTAAAACGTCACGTGCACGAATTTTCAACAAAACAGGCCGGTTCACCGGAATATGCATTTCACTTGGGTTGGTGAAATCGTCAAATGAATTTTCATCGGAAAGATCTATTCCAACTTCGTTTTGAGCGTCGATCAGTTTAAAGTTATAGTTACCTAGCTTGTTATCACTCACCCCTGAGTAACGCGCGATCCAGTTGAACTGTTTTCCTGTGATCTCAATCACTTCCGCATCTCTCGGTGCATCCGAAGTAATATCAGACCAAGCTTTCCATCCCGTGAATACCAATAATGCCATCACGACAGCTGGTACGATAGTCCATATTAACTCTAAGCGATGATTTTCAGGATAGAATGTAGCCCGATGATTCTTCTTATGCTGATATTTCCACGCAAAAAAGAAAATCAGAAAGTTTACCAGGATAAACGGGATAGTAAGAATTCCCATTGAAAACCAGAACAAATCATCCGTTCTTCTTCCATGAATAGACGATGCTTCCGGTAGGAAAAACTCACGAGCATGTAGATATGACCAGGTAATAGAAATTGCTCCAAAAACAAGGATCACAATAAACATCGCCCCATTCACCTTATTTCCCGGAGTCCTAACTTCGTTTGAATCTGTCTTATTAATACCCTTGACAACGTTTTGTAGTTTGGCGATGACGACACCCACAAGAACCACAAATACAAGAGCAACTAACGCGATAATGATATACATGATAATAGACTGGTTTTTGCAATTAGGCGATATCGTGATGCAATGATTCCTCCAACATAGGGTGATTCCTTGGGATCAAATTCGCCTTTTCTAATTGAGATGCTATTGAATACGCAAATGCACAAAGGAATATCAGGAAGAATCCCCATTCCAACGCTCCGAGCTCCGCTCCTGCACCTACCGTGCCAGGCATAATATTCGTGTAAAAATCCATATAGTGTCCGATGATAACACTCCAGCATGCCACCTTCAAAATTGAATGTGTATACTTAGCATCGCGTGTCATCAACACAAGGAATGGAAAAAAGAAATTAAGGAATAGTGTGATAAAAAAAGGTGCTTTATAAAAACCTCCGTGACCTCTGAAACGCTCAATGAAATAAATCGTTTCTTCTGGAAGGTTAGCATAGTAGATCAAAAGGAATTGAGCGAACCATACATAAGTCCAGAAAATACTGAATGCGAAGATGAATTTACCCAAATCACGCAAGTGACTTGAATTAACTGCTCTCAAATAACCTCTCTCTCTCAGCATTACTACCGTCAACGTAATCACAGCCAAACCTGCAACATGCCAGCTTGCTAATGTATACCAGCCGAACATAGTACTGAACCAGTGTGTATCGATAGACATTACGAAGTCCCAAGCCGAGGTTGATGACGTAACACCAAATACAACTAAGAACGCTGTTCCGAAACGGATGGACTTTTCGTAAAACTCAGTACCTCCAATTTCGTCCTCTTTCAAGGATAGGTTACGTATCACTCTCCAAAGCCAGTACCAAACAGCAAAGTAGATCACCAATCTGATTATGAAGAAAGGCGTATTCAAAAATCCTCTTTTGCCGGCAATGATCTTATCGTACTCAGGGCCGCCTACTTCGTACAGACCTTCATGCGTCCAGTGAAATAGATCATGTCCACCGAAGATGAATGTAAGCAACATCACAACGCCCATGTAAGGCAAAAACGCTGGTAAAGCTTCCGGGATTCTTTTGAAAACAGTTGACCACCCAGCTTGTGCCAGATAGTTATATGAGATAAAGAACATTCCTACTACCGACATTCCGGTGAAGTATACGCCATTAACCCAGAGATTTGCCCAGATCCTGGCTACCCAGCTCTTGGCATGATGCCCACCTTCTGCGGCCGCCGCAGCTCCGTGACCGGCAGCTCCGTGTTCCGCACCAGCATGCCCAACTGCCGCAGCAGCCTGTTCTGCTCCGTGCGCAACTGCTTCATGTCCTCCGCCAGTTGCTGCAAGGTAAGCACCCAAAGCTACCAGGGCCAACCCTACACCACCGCCTATAAGTAAATTCCTCTTAGCTTCTGATGTAAATTCAAACCGCTCTTCAATAGAAGGAATCGAATGTGCTGATGCCATTATGTATTTATTTCTCCGTTATTAAAAATATAATTACGCCCCTTTCTGCAACTTCTGTACGTAATGTACAATCTTCCAACGCTCGGCTGGATCAATTTGAGAGCCGTGAGGCCACATCCGAGCTTTTCCATATGTAATCACGTGGAAGATATGCCCTTCATTCATATTCTTGTACGCATCGCTTGCATAATTAGGAACCCCTTTATACATAGCACCAACCTTTCCATCCCCGGCGCCAGTAGCACCGTGACAATGCTGGCAATAACGTTCATATAAGATCTTACCTTCCGCCATTGACGCATCGGTCAAAGGAATAGGGTTTTTCAATACTTTTTCAGCAATTCCAATGCTATCAGCGGCAATATTGTAAACCATCAAATCGACAGTTGCCGAGTCCGCCTGACCAAATGAAGTCTGATAATTCCTCCTTGCAACAGTCCCAGCAACCGGCAGACGCATTGTTAATCCCATTGGGTTAATAGGATTTGCCTTTTCCTGCTTGTAAGGTTCATAGCCCACGGGTAGGTACATGTTAGGTGCATATTCCTTCCCAGGATCATTCAGATCTTTCTTACAACTGGATGCAGCAGTCAGAACAACCGCAGCTACCAAAATACCTTTATATATACTCTTGAATTTCATCGTCTCAAACTTCATTAAAATTGCTTGATGTTGACTTCCTCAGCTCCACTGTCCTTTAATGCTCTGGAAATGTCTTCAACTGTCATAGAATTTCTTCCCAAATCTATCGCCATTACGAACTTATTATCCGTTGAGCGTACATCAAACCTAGGGTGAGCATGTGTGCCGGGCCCCAATCCATTCGAGATAAAGAATGTAATTACCATTCCGAAAGCTGTAAAAAGTACAGTAAGCTCAAATGTAATAGGAATATAAGCTGGAATTGAAATCGGATCTTTTCCACCAATAATCATCGGCCAGTCTATCCCCATGGTCCAGATCATCAATGTTAAAGCTACGCAGCATCCTGTTACACCGAACATAAATGCAGCTATACCAATTCTGGTTCTTGGGTGCCCCAATGCTTCATCCATACCATGGATTGGAAACGGAGAATAAACCTCCTTGATCTTCACGCCAGCTTTTCTAAGTCTGGGAACTGCATGAAGCACAGTATCGTCATCGTCATAAACTCCGACCAAATATTTACCAGATAATTCTGCCATACTATTACTAATTATTAAATATCAGAAAGTCTCCCTATTCTTTGTCTTTGTCAAATGCCGGTTCAGCTGTTCCACGTTGCCTTACTTTCGCAACACCAGCTATTTTTGCCGGAAGCTGAGCTGATGTTGAACGTAATACGGCCTTCACTTCTGCCATATTCACTACCGGCAGATACTTCGAGAATAGAAGGAAGAGCGTAAAGAACAAACCGAATGAGAATATGTAATCACCAATATCATAGCGTGTTGGTGAGAACATCGCCCAGCTGGATGGTATATAGTCACGGTGAAGTGACGTAACGATAATTACAAATCGTTCAAACCACATTCCGATATTTACTACAATAGATATGAAGAAAGTAAATGTAATGCTGCGACGCAGTTTTCTTGACCAGAAAAGCTGAGGAGAAATTACGTTACATGTCATCATCGCCCAATATGCCCACCAATATGGCCCGGTCATACGGTTGAAAAATGCGTAATATTCATATTCAACCCCACCATACCAGGCGATAAAAAACTCAGTAATGTAAGCCACACCTACTACAGAACCGGTCAATGTAATAACCTTGTTCATTGTCTCGATGTGCTCCAATGTTATATAATCTTCGAGCTTGTAAACGACCCTGGTAATAAGCATCAAGTTTTGAACCATTGCGAAACCTGAGAAAATCGCTCCTGCCACAAAGTATGGAGGGAAGATTGTTGTATGCCATCCCGGAATTACGGAAGTAGCAAAGTCCATACTAACGATTGTGTGAACCGAAAGTACCAGTGGCGTTGAAAGACCTGCAAGGATTAAGCTGATGTATTCATAACGTGCCCAGGTTTTTGCTGAACCATCCCAGCCCATTGCGAAAGTACCATACATGAAACGAGAGACTTTACTAGTAGCGCGATCACGGATTGTAGCAAGGTCAGGAATCAGACCGATGTACCAGAAAACCAGCGAAACCGAGAAATAAGTACTGATCGCAAAAACGTCCCAAACAAGTGGTGAGTTAAAGTTCACCCAAAGTGATCCGAAAGCATTTGGAAGCGGCAATGCCCAGTATGCCATCCAGGGACGGCCCATGTGCATTAAAATAAATGAAGCTGCACAAATAACGGCGAAAATGGTCATCGCCTCAGCTGCGCGGTTGATAGATGTTCTCCATTTCTGGCGAAACAGCAAAAGAATCGCAGAAATCAGCGTTCCCGCGTGACCAATACCAACCCACCAAACGAAGTTGGTAATATCCCAAGCCCAGCCGACAGTTTTATTCAGACCCCATACACCCAAACCTTCCCACCAGGTCCAAGCCAGGCAGACAGTACCATATGCCAAGACCAAAAGAGAGATACCAAAGGCAATTTTCCACTCTTTAGTTGGAGCACCTTCCACATGCCGACATATATCTTCCGTTACGTCTGCGTACGTTTTCCCACCTTGAATCAGCGGTTCTCTTACAGGTGAAGTAACATGCATACTACTATCTATTTATAATGATTTAAACTTCAATTATACCCTTTAATATTAAGCGTGCTCTTTTGCTTCCGCAGGCTTAGCAGTAACATCCTTATTACGAACCTTGGTCAGATAAGAAAGCTGTGGACGAACGTTAATTTCTTCCAGCATGTGGAAAGCTCTTCCTTCACGTTCTTCTTCAAGAATTTTAGAAATTCGGCTTTCCGGATCGTTCATGTCTCCAAAAGTGATAGCGCCGGTTGAACATGCAGAGGCACAAGCCACATTCACTTCTCCATCTACAATTCTTCTTCTTTCTTTCTTAGCTGTCAGTTTCGCTTCCTGTATTCTGTGAACACACATTGAGCATTTCTCAATTACCCCTCTTGAACGAACTGTTACGTCTGGGTTAATGACCATTTTACCAAGGTCATTATTGAAATTGTAATCAAAGTTGTCGTTATCAAAATATTTGAACCAGTTGAAGCGACGTACTTTATATGGGCAGTTATTTGCGCAGTATCTCGTTCCAACACAGCGGTTGTAGGTCATTTGGTTAAGACCTTCTGAACTGTGCGTAGTTGCCAATACCGGACATACTGTTTCACAAGGTGCATTGTTGCAATGCTGACATAGCATCGGCTGGAAAGTCACTTCCGGATTTTCAGACGCTATTTCTAAACCTCTTAAATCTTCAACATCCGCATCGCTGCTATAATATCTATCGATACGTATCCAGTGCATTTCACGGCTATTGATAACTTCCTGACGGCCAACAACCGGAACATTATTCTCAGCCTGGCAGCTCACCACACAGGCGCCACAACCGAAACACGTATTCAGGTCAATGACCATACCCCATGAGTGGTTCTTATATTTATGACCATTCCAAAGGGTCAGATCCGTCGCATCAACAGTACCTTCTGATGTTGGAATTTTTGGGATAAACCGACCAGCTTGTGGGTCTTTTTGGAAATGAGATAACACTGTCTCCTGCAAAACCGATTTCCGGTTCATCACAGTATTGTGCGTCTGAGTCTGAGCTATCTCGCGCGTATCTCCTGTCTTAGAGATAACAACTTCACCAGGTAAGAATGAGAGATACCCGCCGATAGATGTTGCGAAAGGATATACATTCTTTCCAACACCATTTGCTGATTTACCTGCCTTCTCCCGGCCAAATCCGATAGCTATTGAAACTGTACCATTAGCCTGCCCTGGCTGTATAATAACAGGCACTTCAACAGATTTTCCTTTACTTTCTACCTTAACAACATCACCCTGAGCAAGTCCTAAGTCAGTTGCTGTTTTCTGAGAAACACAAGCGTGATTATCCCAGCAAGCCTTCGTAACCGGCTCGGGCAACTCTTGTAGCCAAGGATTATTAGCCGTAGCACCATTACCAATGCCTACGTTTTCGAACAGAACCAACTCGATTCCTGTAGAAGCTGCTTTGTAAGTTTTCGCAATGCTGGCACTTGCGGCATTTATATCTCCGGCAAATGTGGCACCAGACGCAATAGCTGTTGAATTTGAATCAAATACTCCGTCGTGAAGTGATTTTACCCAAAATGCTTCGAAATCACCTCCTGCGCCCAGAGAAAATATGTTCTTTCTCCAATATGCCTTTACATATTCGTGATAATCAGAAGGCTGACCCGCCCATTTCAGTAAACTTTCCTGAGCCTGACGCGTACTAAAGATATGACTGATGGTAGGTTGTACCAGGCTGAAAGAGCCGGCAAGAGGTTCTGCATCATTCCAAGATTCCAAGTAGTGAGGAGCCGGACAGATGTATTTCATCAATGAAGATGTTTCATCTGCGCGATCATTGAATGACACACTGAACTGAACTTTCGGCAATGCCGCTGCCAATTCAGAACCCCGAGGATGATCGTATACCGGATTAGCTCCCAGTAAAATAACCCCGGCAATTTTACCGCCTTTTACATCATCAATGAATTGGTTCATTGCAATGTCACTCCCCTGGCGATAGTTAGCAGGCTTATCAAGATTAATTGTAGTACCGTAACTTCCTAGCAAACTATTTAAAGCATTCACCACAACCTGAACAGCCGGATCATTAACTCCACTAACAACAAGTGCCTGTCCTTTCGCTGCAATCAAATCGTTCGCTGCTTTATCGAGGTTTGGAATCTCTATTGAAGGAGCAGATATTGAAGCGCCTCCCAGCTTGGCAGCAACTTTCTTGTATAATGAACCGACAACTAAACCAACTTGTGAAGGCTTAATAGCTGAACGATAGTCAGCATTTGATCCGGTTACAGATAGTCCTGCCTCAAACTGGTAATGGCGTGACATTTCCTTCTTACCGTCCTTGCCACTGCCTAATGCTCTCGTTTCACCATATTGCTTAGAATAGGTATCAGGCGTGATCCAGGTTCCAAGGAAATCCGCCTCTATGCCAACAATTACTTTCGCTTTGCCAAAATCATAGGAAGGCAATACCGCTTTGCCAAATGAAATTTCGTTTCCTTTCAGAATAGCGGAAGAGGAATTTGCATCATATACAACATGAGTAGTTGTAGGATATTTGCTAGTAAAATCTGCGATAACAGATTTAGTAGACGGACTTAAGATTGTCTGTGAAAGAATGCGGATTGCTCCTCCGTTACCCGCAATTTGCGTTAACTGTTGGGTAATCTCCTTGTCAACTGTCTCCCAGCTAACTTTTGTATCTTCTCCCTTTTTAGGGCCTCTTAATTTTTCATTGTCATATAGTCCAAGCAGAGAAGCCTGAGCGCGGGCACTAGTTCCCGCAGAAATTTTTGATAGTGAATTCGGTTCAATTTTAACCGGCCTTCCCTCACGCGTTTTTACCAAAATACTGGCATAATCCCCGTTTTCAGCGTAAGTAGTCGCATACCAGTTAGCGATGGTAGGGAATTCACCTTCCGGCTTATTGATATATGGGATAGCTTTTTTAACAGGAGCCTCGCAAGCCGCAAGAGAAACTGCCGCCATTCCGAAACCAAGAACTTTAAGGAAATCACGGCGATGGGTGCCAACTCCGTCAATCAGACTTTCGTATTGGCTCTCAGTAGGTTCAGCAGCAAATTCAGAAGCCGCATCCTTTACAAATTTCTCGTCATTCCGTAGCTCCTCTAGTCCCCGCCAATATCTCTTATTAGTATTTTCCATAAAACTATTCAATACAAATGCGTTGTATTCTGGTATTAATTTCTATTGGATTAATAGTGGCATTTAGAACATTCCAAACCACCTATATCAGCTACTTTCAATGCTTCTTTGCTTTCCGAAGCGTGTAACTGCACCAGCTTATCATAATATTGATTGTCTTTTGTATTGACTTCCGTTTTGCGGTGGCAATCGATACACCAACCCATTGTTAATGACGAACGCTGTTGAATAACTTCCATTTTCTCAACCTCTCCGTGGCAACTCTGACATTCAAGGCCGCCCACATTAACGTGTTGAGCATGGTTGAAATAGGCCAGATCCGGAAGGTTGTGCACCCTAACCCATTCGATTGGCTGGTTATTTTCAATTGAGGTATAAATCTTTTGAATTTCAGGAGATTCTTTTTTGATAACCCCGTGGCAGTTCATACAGATATTAGCAGAAGGAATATGTGCAGACTTACCCCGGTTAACGCCTGTGTGGCAGTAGTTACAATCAATCTTATATTCACCTGCGTGTAGCTTGTGAGAGAAAGAAATTGGTTGCTTAGGCGCGTAACCTTGCTGAACACCTACACTATACGCCCCATCCAAAGTCGCTTTCAGAACAAGCAGGACGAATATCCACAACGTAGCAGATCTGATAGCCGGATCCATTGAGATGCGTTTCAATGAATTGCTCAGGTTTGTCATGAAATCCTTTTTGCCTGCCACTTCGCTCTCATCACCGTTAACTGCTTTCGACAATAGAGAAACAATTACGAGCAGAACACCAAGTACCAGTATCATAACCAATACCAATGCAACGAGAACGATTACGAATAAGTCAGATGGACCTCCACCCTGCGCATCACCACCTGCTGCGACTGCCCCGCCACCTGCTGCGGCTGCTGGTGCTGCTGCGGTAGCAGCTTGATCAACATATGCAAAAATCCCTTTGATATCATCGTCGGACAAGTTTGGAAAACTTGTCATTTGGGCTTTTGAATATTCGTTGTAGATTTTAACCGCGTAAGGATCACCGGAAGCAATAACTGCCTGTGAGTTGCGTACCCACTTAGCTAGCCATGCAAAATCATGGCGGCTGCTTACACCTTTTAAACCAGGCCCAACCACTCTTTCATCTGTAACAGCGTGGCACTGCGCACAGTTATTTTTAAACAGTGTTTCACCTTTTGCAGCGTCCCCGCCACCGGCAGGTGCTGCGGCAGCTGTCGCTGTACTATCTTGAGCAAATGCCAGATTTTGTACGTTCAGGAGCAGTGCTACCGCAATTGTGAAAAGGATTCTTGAGTAACTTAAGTAAGAACGAAACTCAGCGTTCATACGGAATGATATATTCATAATCAACTATTCATTATTCTTCAACAGACAAAACTAGCTTACGATTTTTTATCCACAAAAGTATTTCAGTGATATTTTGAACCCGTATCTTATTTATAATTTGTCTAATTTATTGGGTATTTTTAGTAGCACCTACTTTCCAGATTTGATTTGATTTTCAAGTATTTAGCAAAAAAAATACCATTTGTCAGTGCTAAAAAGCGACCGATGCAAATGGCATTTTTCAGATAAATTTTTGTGCCAGACTTGCGGGCAAAATTACCTGTAATCAAGGGAGGTTCCGAGCGGATTCGAACCGCTGTACGAGGTTTTGCAGACCTCTGCCTAGCCACTCGGCCACGGAACCAAATTTAGATTAGCTGCTTGCCATATGACCCGCAGCTAATCCGGGTGCAAAAGTATCAAATTTTCCGGCTATTCACCATTAACTTGTTACTTTTTGCCTTTTTTCTCACTTTCTTCCATTTGCTCTTTCAAAGCTGAAAGAACACTAAGGTCGCCGAAAGTAGATTTTTCTGCATCTTTTGCCGGAGCATCAGAGGTCGTCGCCTTTGCAGGAGCCGATTTTGCAGGTCTTTCCTCTTTCTTTTCCTCAGCAGGAACGTGCTTCACTTTTGAATGTGTCAATACGATTTTCTTCTCGTCTTTCAGGAATTCAAGAACTGTGAAGTCAAGGCTTTCACCTACTTCTGCCAGAGTACCATCTTCTTTTGCAAGATTTTTGATAGCTGCAATTCCTTCAATACCATAAGGAAGTTCCAAAGTCGCAAACTTGTCGCCTTTCGCAACGATTGTAGACTTATGAACTGAACCTACTTCGAAGATGCTTTCGAAAGTATCCCAAGGATTTTCTTCCAATTGCTTGTGACCAAGAGCAAGACGACGGTTATCTGCGTCCAATTCAAGAACAACTACTTCCAATTCGTCACTTACTTTAACAAAATCAGATGGATGCTTGATTTTCTTAGTCCATGAAAGGTCAGAAACGTGAACCAGACCATCGATACCTTCTTCAAGTTCGATGAACAAACCGAAGTTTGTAAGGTTACGCACAACACCTTTGTGACGGGTTCCAACAGCATATTTCTCTTTAAGAGAAGCCTGAGTCCAAGGATCCTCAGTCAGTTGTTTGATGCCAAGAGACATTTTACGCTCGTTACGATCCAGTGTCAAAACTACTGCACTGATTTCGTCATTCACATTCATGAACTCCTGTGGATTACGCAGGTGCTGAGACCATGACATTTCCGAAACGTGGATCAAACCTTCAACACCTGGTTTGATTTCAAGGAATGCACCGTAATCAGCAACATTAACAATACGACCTGTAACTTTCGATCCAACCTGAATTTCTTCAGCCAAAGAATCCCAAGGATGAGATTGCAGTTGTTTCAGACCAAGTGAGATACGTTTTTTCTCTTCATCAAAGTCAAGAACAACCACGTTCAATTTCTGATCAAGCGCGAGCAGGTCAGATGGGTGGTTGATACGACCCCATGATATATCAGTAATGTGCAACAGACCGTCAACACCACCCAAGTCGATGAATACACCGAAGTTGGTCATGTTTTTGATCACACCTTCAAGTACCTGACCTTTTTCAAGGTTGTTCAGGATCTGCTGGCGTTGCGCTTCAAGATCTTTTTCGATCAGTACTTTGTGAGATACTACTACGTTATCATTTGCGTAGTTGATCTTAACGACTTTAACCTCCATACGTTTTCCAACAAAAATGTCGAAATCGCGGATTGGTTTAACATCGATCTGAGAACCTGGCAAGAATGCTTCAATACCGAAGATATCAACGATAAGACCACCCTTAGTTCTTCTTTTAACGTTTGCATCGATAACCACATCCTCGTCAAATGATTTCTGGATGTTGTCCCAAGCAGTAATAACTTTTGCTTTCTTGCGTGAAAGAACCAGCTGACCTTGTGCGTCTTCCTGGTTTTCTACGTAAACTTCCACCTCGTCGCCGATCTTCATTCCCGGCAAGTCGCGGAATTCATTGGATGAAACGATACCATCAGATTTGAACCCGATATTCAGGATCACCTCACGGTCGGTAATACCAACTACAATACCTTTAACCACTTCTTTTTCCTGAACCGGAGAAATAGTAGTTTCATACATTTGTTCCAGACGACCACGGTCAGCACTAGAGTAACCTGTACCGAAGCCTTTGTCTGCTGCTTTGTCCCAATCGAAATCAGGAAGGGGTTGATTTTGTTGTTCCTTAGACATAAATAGGAATTATAGCTCTTGGATACATCAGCGAGCGAGCTACCTGGCTGAAATAAGTTAAACAAGGTATTTGAAAAATGAGAGCGCAAAAGTACGCGTTTCTGCTATAAATTCCGAAGGAGTCCGAAATTTTATTTGGAGAGAAAATAAAAGAAAATGAGGGTTGAAAGGAAGTGACGGCTGGTGGCAGATAAACTCGCCACTTAATACGATCTTTCCTTTACACCAAGATAAGGTAGCCACTCATCGGCAGCCAGACCAGAGAAATCACGGATGAACATCAGGAAAGAAGGACGGAAGGGACGCTGCCGGAGCGGCATGTCCATTTCTTCGGGGGTATGATCGCCTTTTCTCGAATTACAACGTTTGCAGGCAGTCGCCAGATTGTCCCAGGTAGTTTTCCCACCCCGTGATTTAGGTATTACATGATCCAGTGTCAAATTATCGTGCGTTCCGCAATATTGGCACCGATTTCCATCCCTCTTAAAAAGGTTTTGCCGGGTCATGACCACACCTCTATACGGAATATGTATGTAGCGGTGAAGGCGGATGACAACCGGCATGGGATACTGGTCGTTTACTGTTCGCAAATACTGCCTTCGGGATTCGGCCAGCATTTCAGCCTTGTTCATGTAAACTAACAAGAACGCCTTTGGAACTGTGCAAACACTTAATGCGCTATAATCTTGATTAAGAACCAGTACTTTACCCATGACTCCTCGAGGTAATTATTTGCGACAATATAATAAATTTCCGCTAAAAAAATCCTCACATTCGCCTCAAATTACTGACTTCCAACTCAGTAATTAGCGCGATCTGTTTCCCGCTTAATATCTTTTTCTTTTATGCTATCGCGCTTGTCAAACAGTTTTTTCCCTTTTGCCAATGCGATATGCAGCTTTGCCAGTCCGCGATCGCTGGTGAATAGCCTGATCGGGATGATTGTTAAACCCTGGTCTTTCAAGCCTTCGGTCAACTTCCTGCGCTCCCTTTTAGTGATCAGTAATTTGCGATCACGCATTGGATCGTGGTTATAGTGGGTACCTTCTGTATAAGGTGAAATGTGCAAACTTCTGATATATAATTCGTTATCCATGAAAAGGCAATATGCGTCCTGAAAATTCACCTTCCCCTGTCTGATCGATTTAATCTCAGTGCCAGTCAATGCCATCCCCGCAGTCATCTCTTCCAGGAAAAAATATTCGAACGATGCCTTACGATTCTTTATATCTACTTTTTTAACTATTTTTTCAGACATATTCTTAGCTGGATGATAAAAGGGCTCAAAATTAATTTTTTGTTAAAACTATACCAACACATGAAATCAAACCTACCGCAATGCATTTTGATCATTGCGATCATTGCATTACTGAACTTTAAAACCACGCCGGTGAATGCGCAGGACCAAATGTCGGCGGTGCGTGCGACGGTTGATAAGTTATTTGATGGAATGCGTGCAGGTGATTCGCTGATGCTGCAAAGCGTTTTTACGAAAGACTGTGCACTGACATCCATTTCGAAAAACGAAGCCGATTCACTTGTTGTGCGCACGAGCAGTATTCAGGGCTTTATCAAAGCAGTCGGCACGCCACATAAAGAAAAGTGGGACGAAAAAATCTACGATGTAAAAGTCTCCATCGATGAGCCGATGGCTATTGTGTGGGCGCCTTACAAATTCCATTTAGGCGAAAAGTTCTCACACTGCGGCGTCAATGTATTTACCCTATTGCACACAAAAACAGGCTGGAAAATTACAGGGATAACAGATACCAGAAGAAAAGAAGCCTGTCCTTAAAGCATTAAAATCTGACCATTTGCCGCCAGGTACCTTTCATTCGATTGTATTTGATCGTACTAGGCAAAGCTTTCCACCAGTATTTGTTCATTTCCACCGCGAACGAAGGCTGCATATAACAATTGATCACACAGCCTTCACAAGCCGGCAGTTTTCCTTCCAATGCAACCAGTTTTTGCACTTCGTCAGAATGGTAGAGGTTAAATAAATCTCCTTCGATCGGAAAATCCTTTAAGCCCAGGTGATAGCAAGGCAATACCAGTTTGTTCTCGGGTGAAATGACAACGGTAGTACTAGCAGCTTTGCAAACTGGCGCATCGACGTGATTTCCTCCATCCAGGCGCAGCTGTACAAACGCTTCATTCAGATATACATTCTTTTGTTTGGCCCACCAAAGTAATTCCTTCAATGCTTCTTTCGAAAGGATTGCTCCTACCTTATCGTATTCGAAGACAGGATTCAAAATCAGCACCAAATCGTTTGGAATGCAGATCTCTTCCCAAAGCTGTTTGATCTTGTGAACGTTGTCTTCAAAAACGGTGAAGATAATATCAGGACGCTCGCCCATTGACTTGGCAACTGCGATCGATTCCATCACTTTATCAAAGCATTTGACGCCACGCGACTGATCGTGCTCGTCGCGATCCGGTGAATCGAGCGAGAAATGCAGCATATCAACCAGCCCGCGCAACTTTTCAGCCTGTTTCGGATAAAGCAGCCCGTTACTGGTTACCGTAGTAATCATTCCGTGGTCCTTCGCTTCCTTTAAAAGCAAGTCCAGTTGCCGGTGCAGTAAAGGTTCTCCGCCGGTGAAATCTATAACCTTAACACCCAGCTTTTTGAGATCGCGGAGATTTTCGCGAAGATTTTCAACCGTAATATAAGGCGAAGGTTTTTCCCAGATATCACAGAAACTGCATGATGCATTGCAACGATACGTCACATAATAATTACACAGGACCGGATGGGATACCAAACGCATATCAGCTGATCATAGAAAGAAGACTTGTTAGTTTATCTTTCAAATCCTTTCTATCCACAATGAAGTCAAGGAATCCGTGTTCCAAAACAAATTCTGCGCTTTGGAATCCTTTCGGCAGGTCTTTGCCAATCGTCTCGCGGATTACGCGCGGACCTGCAAAACCGATCAATGCTTCCGGCTCGGAGATATTGAAATCGCCCAGCATCGCGTAGGAAGCAGTAACGCCGCCAGTTGTAGGATCTGTTAAAAGAGATATATAAGGAACTTTGGCCTCAGACAATTGCGCCAGGCGCGCAGAGGTTTTGGCCATTTGCATTAACGAAAATCCAGCTTCCATCATCCTTGCGCCACCGGATTTCGAGATCATCAAGAAAGGGACTTTGTGTTCCAATGCATAAGAAATCGCTCTCGCTATTTTTTCACCCACAACCGAACCCATTGATCCGCCGATGAAATTGAAATCCATACAAGCAATCACTAAGTCCAACTCGTTCATTTTCCCATACCCGGTTCTCACTGCATCATTCAATCCCGTTTTCTGCATGGTTGATTTGATACGGTCAGGATATGCTTTTGTGTCAACGAAATGCAAAGGATCACCGGAAGTCAGATTTGCATCGAGCTCAACGAATTCATTGTCATCAAATAATAAATTGAAATAAACATCTGAACCGACCTTTTCGTGGTAATTGCAGTGCGGGCAGGTGAATGCATTTTGCTTGTGCTCCCTGGTAGGTGTGATTTTTTTACAATTTGGACATTGGTACCACAAACCATCTGGCGCCTCGCGCTTCATTTCCGTTGGTGTATTGATACCTTTTTCTTTCCGAATAAACCAGGACATGTTCTTGTGGGTTAATTTAAAATATAAAAGCTTAACTAGCAGCTCTTTATATTGGCTTCATGATGAATACAAGATTCAAATATAAGAATAATTGTTTTTTTATCCGGGTATCCGGCTTTATCAGTGGCGGCTACCAGCCATAGATGAACAATTTTGGCCTTAATTTGTTACTATTAAACCAATCAAATAGCTGGTTTATTTAATATCGATGACTACAGTTCAGTCCCCTATCGTGATTATTGTTGGCACTAACAGGCCCAACTCGATGTCGCGGAAAATTGCCGAATACTACCAGACCATTTTAAATCACCTGGATACACCGAGTATTATCCTGGATCTGGTCAATCTCCCGCACGATTTTACTGTGTCCGCATTGTACCATAATACTGGTAAAAACGAGGATTTCAATAGCTTAAAATCCCTTTTAGAGCAAACTGATAAATTCGTTTTTATTGTTCCGGAATACAACGGTTCTTATCCGGGAGTTTTAAAAGCATTCATCGACGGCCTTCCTTATCCCAACAGTTTCGCGAATAAAAAGGCAGCATTGGTGGGCTTGTCGTCTAATATGCAGGGAGCAACTATTGCATTGAGCCACTTGAATGACGTGTTCAGTTACCTGGGTATGAACACTTTGGCGTTACGCGTGAAGTTGGGTCAGATACGCAATCATTTCCAGGATAACTTAGTATCAAACGCTTTATATAAAGAGCTAATCGAGTTACAGGCAGGCCAGCTGATCCACTTTTAGATATAATGAAAAAGGGAGCAAAAGCCCCCTTTTCTATTTTATTTTAACCAATGCTGTTCCATTTCTAACGCAGGGATCGCCGGTCGTTTCCATAACTCCGCCTTGCTTCTCCTGAATGCCGGTCCTTCCAAATCAGCGAATTTCACGAGGCCGTCTTTGAAAGAGTTAATCATTACCTGCAAATCTTCATTTTCATCCTCAGACCATCCGTCATTCGCATCCAATTCAGTAAGCGATGTATTTGAAGATTCAAATCCTGAAGAAATAATCTCTCTCTCCATAACCAAATCAACCGAGCTGGTAGGAGTATTTTCGTAAACGTCCTCAGTAAGCTCAAGCTCTTCTTCCTGCACGGGAATATCAACCCTTGTATTATCTACCGCAGTCTCAACAGTTCCGGGAAACTTATGAGACAATTTAATTCCGGGAATCGGAGATTCAATGCTGTCAAAACCCGCGGCAACGATAGTTACCCTCAATTTGTCTACCAGCGAATCGTCGAGAATTGTTCCTAATTTGAACATCCTGGCTTCGCCACCTACCTGAGACAATACGTAGCTCCAGATCTCGCGCTGCTCTTTCATTGTAGCCTCCTTCTTCTTGCTGGTAGCCAGGGTAACAAGGATACGTTTCGCGCCGCGAATATCCCTGTCGTTCAATAGTGGAGAATCTAATGCTTCTTTAATCGCCACCTGCGCACGATCCGTGCCGGTTGCCTCCGAAGTTCCCATTACAGATTGTCCGGCTTTTTTCAATACTTTTTCAACATCCTTGAAATCCGTATTGATATTACCGTTCGTTGTGATGATCTCGGAAATACTCTTCACTGCATTCAGTAAAATACCGTCAGCTTCCGCAAAAGCCTGCGTGATCGTCATATCTTCAAACAGCTCTTCCAGCTTGTCGTTCAATACAACCAGTACGGTATCACAATATTTTTTAAGCTGCTCAATACCTTCAAGCGCCTGTTCTTTCTTATCAAATCCTTCCCAGGTATAAGGTGCGGTTACCACGGCAACCGTCAATTTCCCCATTTCCCTGGCCAACTGAGCAATTACAGGTGCAGCTCCTGTTCCAGTTCCACCACCCATACCGGCAGTGATAAACACCATTTGCGTCGACCCGCCCAGTAAACCTTTAATTTCTTCAATCGTTTCAAGGGCAGCCTCTTTTCCTTTTGTCGCATCGGTTCCCGCTCCGAGTCCCTGCGTTAATGTTGCTCCAAGCTGAATTTTAACAGGAACGGGGCTATTTGCCAATGCCTGTCGGTCGGTATTACAAACTGCAAACTCTACATCTTTGATTTTTTTCTCAAACATGTAATTAACAGCATTGCTTCCTCCGCCACCTACTCCGATTACTTTGATAATGGCAGGCTCACCTTCGCCTGTGGCTGGAAAGTCTTTCACAATTTCGTTCACGATGTAATCTTGGTCTAGAGCTTTCAGCAAGCTTGTGTTTAATTTTTTCTCCGGGGTTGAGTTGATCATAACTTGTGCTGATTTTTCAATAGTCGCCTAAACTATCGTCCTTTTTGCCAATAATATTATTGATATTATCCCAGAATGTACCGCCATTTTTTTTGACAGGCTCCTTCACTTCTTTGGGTTTCTCTTTTTGAACAACGCTGGCTGTAAGAGCAGTAGCTGGTTTACAAACAGACTTTACCCTCGGGTCAATCGATTTCAGGCCCGCCCAGGCAAGACCAATAGCTGTACTGAATGAAGAATTGCTCACTGCGTCAGCTTTGGCCGTTCTTTCCAGATTTTCTGGATAACCGACCCGAACGGACATATCAGTCACTTTTTCAAATAATAACTCTATTTCGTCGATATTCGCTGAGCCTCCTGTCAGCACAATACCGCCAATCAACCTGTCGAGATATCCGGATTTGATGATCTCGGCATATACCATCGCGGCAATTTCTTTCAACCGGGCTTCGATGATCAATGCAATATTCTTCTTCAAAACCGGCTTTGGTTGTCTGCCAGCAAGGTAGTTGACCAGGATCTCTATATTAAGGGGAATATCAGCAGAAAGTGCAGCGCCATATTGCTTTTTGAGCTGCTCTGCATTCTCATATTGAATGTTACATCCCAGGGCCAGGTCGTTTGTAATATGACGGCCGCCTACCGGGAAAGTAGCAATATGTCTGATAATGCGGTCCTGATAAATGATCAGATCCGTAGTATGATCACCGATATCGACCAATGCAATACCGGCCTTTATTTCATTGTCCGTTAAAACAGCAAGACTGGTAGCCAGCGGCCCCAGTACCATTTTATCACATCTCAAATTCTGATCAGCGTCTGCGAGGCTTTTCTTGGTGCGCTGGATTGATTGGTTATTTGCAGATACAATCAGGAAATTACCGCCCAGCTTGATTCCCGTGCGTCCGACCGGCTCTTTGATACCCATTGAATTGTCGACAACGAAATCCATCGGCAATACATGCAGCACATCGTAATTCGGTTCGATCTTCGCGCGGTACATATCATCAACAAGCTGATCCACATCACGTTGTGTAACCTCCTCTCCTGATGATGCAGAAGGCCGAATTACACCGTCGCTTTGCGAAGTCACTTTTACGTGTGTGCCGCTGAAACTTACATTTACAACGCCAATATCCAGGTCTGACCGCAAGGATGCTTCCTGAAGAGCTTCCCTGATTGCGCTGCCAACCTGTTTTATATTTTCAACTGATCCATTTATTACTGCTCCGACAGGCACGGGTACTTCACTAAAACCCAGAATTTCTATATTGTTCTGACGTGATCCGGAAGACGTTCCCTGTGCTGCGATCACGGCTATCTTAGTACTTCCGATATCAACTCCAACTACAATTTTTTCGTGTGCCATGCTAAAGGTGAATTATTATTCACAAACTATTTGATCTTGAAACTTAACACTTATTCTTTTAAATCTGCTCCAGTCCTGGCTCAATACTTTGTCGTAGAATATTTTGAGCTTTTTAAATTTAGACTGATAATCTTCCGCTGTTCCTAATTCAATCTGCTGATCACCTACGACAGTCATCAGACTAATTTCTCCATCAATATCTGCATTCAGCTGTGTTACCTGCGCTTTCCAGAATGGATCTGTGTTCAGAAAATGAAGTAAGTCCATGACGGGCGCTCCCTTCGCGTTCTGTAACTTTTCGGGCTCATTAAAAAAAGCGCCCGAAACCAGTAATGTTCTTGCTGAATAATTTTCTGATAGAGGAAAAAAAACGCCTTCATCGCTAATATAGTATCCCGACGTATTCCGCGTTTCTCCATTTTCAGAAGTATTAATCCAGCGCGCTAACGGTTTTTCCTGCTCTACTTCAACAACTATATTACCCCGAAGGTCACTGAAAACCTGGCATTTTCTGATCAGTCTGTTCCGTTTCACCCGTTGCTCCAGATCATTCATCGCAACGTCTTTCAGCCTGCTTCCCAACAGGGGGTCTCCCCCGTTTTCTGTCAATAGCATCCGGACATCCATTTGATCTAAAAAACGGGCTCCCGAGTCTCCTTTGATCGATATTACCAGATTAGTACAACGTTGCTGAGTAAGCTTGCTTTCCGCCATACCTATTCCGGCAATTGGCAATAGAAGCCACAAACTACGTTTCAACAAAAGCCGTGAATAGTCAAATTTACGTAACATCTTAGTAATATTAACAATGCTATTATTAATTATTCACAATCCGATTTCTCAGCTGGATCGCCAGGGGCTCGACCAAAGTATCAATATCTCCGGCCCCTATTGTTACCACAATATCCGTATTTAATTCTCCTAAAATGCTAAGTACTTTGTCTTTAGAAATAATTTGCTTGTCCTCAGATTGCACCTTTTCCAGGATTATCTGAGAAGTTACCCCTTCAATTGGCAGCTCTCTAGCCGGATATATTTCCAGCAATAAAAGACGGTCAGCCAAAGACAGACTTTCTGCGAAACCTTCTGTAAAGTCGCGGGTTCTGGTAAAAAGATGAGGCTGAAAAATGGCCGTTACGTGCCTGCCCGGGTACAAACCTTTTACAGACGAGAGAAACGCCTCAATTTCAGCGGGATGGTGAGCATAATCATCGATATACACATTACCTTCCTCCTCTACCTGGTATTCAAACCGCCGCTTCACTCCTCCATAATTCTCCAGCGCCTCTTTTATTTTCTCAGGTGAAACCCCCACATGTAAAGCAACTGCGCTGGCTGCAATGGAATTTTCAATATTATGATAGCCTGGAATTTTCATCGCAATATCTTCGATCACACCGTCGGGATACACGAAATCAAAAACGAATCTTGCATTTTGGATATGAATATTCCTGGCATGAAATACGCCCGAATCCAGTGAATAGGAAAGCACTTCGGCTTTGGTACTTCCTGAAAGCTGCAATCCCGTTTTCATGAAAAGCACACCATCCTCATCGATCTGCGAAACAAAATCCCGGAAAGATTCCAATACCGCCTCGTGCTTACCATAAATGTCAAGATGATCTGCATCGGTGGAAGTTACTATTGCTATTTCTGGGAAAAGTGTCAGAAAAGAACGGTCAAATTCGTCAGCCTCTACGACACAAAAAACCTCTTCCAAATGCTCGGTAGGCTCATTCAGTAGCAGGTTAGTCCCATAATTTTGAGTAATGCCTCCTAAAAACGCAGTACTGTTTACATGCGCATGTTTCAGAATATGTGCAACCAGTGAAGAAGTAGTGGTTTTCCCGTGCGTGCCTGCTACCCCTATTGTCCTCAGGTTTTTGGTTAAAATACCAAGTACCTGCGAACGTTTCAGGATCAGGAAATTTGTATCACGAAAGTGGAGCATTTGTCGGTGCTGCACTGGCACTGCCGGCGTGTAGATCACCAGCGTTTCATCAGGGTCTTTGAGGAAAGTAAGTGGGATCGTTTCAATAGAATCTTCAAGCGTTACCTCAATTCCTTCACTCATCAGACTGCGAACCAATGGGGTCATCGTTTTATCGTACCCTGCAACTTCAAAACCATTGGCCTTAAACCAGCGGGCCAGTGCACTCATCCCGATCCCGCCGATCCCCACAAAATAAATATATTTCCAATTGGTCATTGAAGACGACATGGTATGTAAAGTCAATTTTAATTACCTGATTAATTTCAATACTTCTTCTGCAATATCGTCAGCCGCGGTAGGTTTGGCCAGCTTTCTGATATTCGTTTTTAGATTTTCCTGCTTCGCAACATCAGCTAATAATTCCAATGCTTTCGGCACAAGATCATCCTTAGCCGCCGCATCTTTCACAAGCCAGGCCGCGTCCTGATCTACCAGCGCCAATGCATTTTTAGTCTGATGATCTTCCGAAGCCGCCGGAAACGGGATCAATATCGCCGGCTTGGCTGCCAGACAAAGTTCCGAAACCGAGAGAGCGCCTGCCCGTGACACTACAACATCCGCTATCGCGTAGGCGAGGTCCATGGTATATATGAAGTCAAAAGCTTTAATAGCATCTGTGTGTAAACCTTCGATCGCAAGTTTTGCAGTGTCAATATAAGTCCGCCCGGTTTGCCATAAAATCTGGTATCCCTGGTCAAGGAAATGAGCCAACCCGGCATGCAGACTTTCATTGATCGATCTGGCGCCCAGGCTTCCGCCCATTACAAATAGCGTTTTTTTGTCTTCCTGTAAACCAAAATGTGCGAAACCCTGGCGACGTTTGGAAGAAACATCTACAATATCACTCCGCACAGGATTGCCTAGTACAACTATTTTCTCTTTCGGAAAAAACCCTTCCATTCCCGGATAAGCAACGCAGATTTTCGCCGCCTTTTTGCCTAAAAATTTATTGGTAATGCCGGCATAAGAATTCTGCTCCTGAATTAACATCGGAATACCTTCATACGATGCCATCATCAGCAAAGGTCCGCTGGCAAATCCTCCTACGCCTACGGCAACATCGGGTTTAAAATCCCTGATAATGTCTTTCGCTTTCAGCAGACTATTGATCATCTTGAAAGGCAATGCAAGATTATCCAAAGAAAGTGCCCTTTTAATCCCTGCAATGGGCAAGCCCACAATTTCATATCCGGCCCTCGGCACTTTTTCCATTTCCATTTTTCCAAGGGCACCCACAAACAGCACTTCCAGATCGGGATCTTTTTGTTTTAATGCATCGGCAATTGCAATCGCCGGGTAAATATGTCCGCCGGTTCCGCCGCCACTAATAATCACTTTTTTAGGCATATCAGATCCGTTTCTCTTCCACAAATTCGCCCCGGCTTACGCTGAGGATCATCCCCATTGCCATTCCCGTGAATAATAAGGAAGTACCTCCCTGACTAAAAAACGGCAGCGTTTGTCCGGTTACCGGCACCAGGCCGACTGTGACAGCCATAGCCGAAAAGGCCTGGCTGACGACAATGAACGTGAGTCCGGCAGATAGCAACCCCCCAAATGGACGCTTGGTGGCTTCGATTGCTTTCAGCCCGCGATAGAGTAATATGAGATACAAAACAATGAGGATCGTACCGCCAACTGTACCGTATTCTTCCACAGCTACTGCGAAAATGAAGTCTTTCTGAGGTTCGGGAAGGAATCTTCGCTGCCGGCTTTTGGCTACACCTTCCCCGTACAATCCGCCCCGCGCCATCGCCATATAGGATTGCTGCGATTGGTACACAACAACATCTTTATCAAAAAATGCGGATATCCGGTTTTGTGCAGTTCCTGCTCTCTGGGTAGAATTGAGGAGGATCGCGATGGTTGCGAAAAATACAAGTCCTAATGCTGTAAACAATAGGTAATGAATAGGGACTTTCCCCACAAACATCAGCAGGAAGCATATTCCCGCCAACATGACGGCCGTGGAAACGTTACTTGTAAAAATAAGTCCGCAAACGACACCTACCAGCGAAAGCGGCTCCATAAATAGCTCGCGCGTATTCCAGCCGCCTTTAATATGTCTCGCTAAAATCAGCGACAAATGTGCGATCAGGGCTACTTTCGCCCATTCGGAAGGCTGAAACCGTTGGCCGATTACAGGTATTTCAATCCACCGGGACGCATCGTTGACCGAGGTTCCGAAAAACATTGTGAAAACCAGGAGCAAAATAGAGCTCCAGACCGCCAGCCGGGTTACATAAACGAATTTGATATAAGGAATCCGGTGGATAAAAAACATCACTACCAGAGATAATACGCACAGCAACACGTGCTTATACAGATAGTACTCCGTATTTCCGTCCATCTGGCTGTAAGCATCTTTTACACTCGCACTATACACTACCACGATGCTCCAAAGCAGCATGATAATGCAAATGCCCCAGATCCAGGGGTCACCTTTCAGGTTCTTTGCAAACCAGGCTTGTGTGTCTTCCCTGGTTTTATTCAGAAGATCAATATTGGGTGAAGCCATTGCTTAAATCAGATTAGTATTTTAATGGACGAGATTTCTGACTGCGGCTTTAAACTGGTCTCCCCGGTCCTCGTAATTTTTGAACAAATCGAAACTGGCGCAAGCCGGCGATAAAAGCACAACGTCCTGATCTACCGCCCATTCGCTCGCTTTCTCAACCGCTTCCTGAATGTTTTCAGTCTCAAAAATGACCGGAACAATTCCCGAAAAGTACTTGACCAGTTTTTCAGGGCCCTTACCCAGAACTACCAAACCCTTCACTTTATTACGTACAAGCTCCTCGATTTGCGCATAATCATTTCCCTTATCCACTCCTCCCGCGATCAAAATCACCGGCTGATTGAAACTGCCGAGCGCATAAAAAACGGAATCTACATTGGTAGCTTTGGAATCGTTTACATAAGTTACGCCATCGATCACTTCCACAATTTCGAGCCTGTGGGGAGCATTTTTAAATGATCTTAATCCCTCGCAGATTTTTAAATGGTCAATATTCAATAGGCGCGCGACCGAAATTGCGGCCATTGCATTGATCGCATTGTGCGGGCCTTTTATTGGTAAGGTGTCAAAATCTTCCTCAAAAGTTTCTCCTTTAATAGTGGAAATCAACTTTCCATCGCTGAGATAAGCTCCTTCAATCGTTGTTTCATTTAAAGAAATTTCCACCCTTCGAACCTGCGGATTTCTCTTTTCCAGCTCCGTTTGAATTACCTCACTTTCTTTAAAATAAATCAGGTAGTCTTCGTCGGTCTGGTTTTGAATAATATTGAACTTTGAATTGATATAGTTCTGAAAATCATATCCGTACCGATCTAAATGATCGGGTGTAATATTAAGTAAAACCGTAATTTCGGGATGAAAATTTAAGATATTGTCTAACTGGAAACTGCTGATTTCCAGCACATAAAAGTCATGCTGCTGCGTAGCTACCTGCCAGGCAAAGCTATCGCCGATATTACCAGCCAGCCCAATCTTCAAACCTGCATTTTTGAGCAAATGATAGGTAAGTAGCGTGGTAGTTGTTTTTCCATTGCTACCAGTAATTGCGATGATCCGTGCATTGGTATAGCCTGCGGCAAATTCAATTTCGGAAACTATGGGAACCGACTTTTCCCTCAACGCAACGATCAGAGGCACTGTATCTGGTATCCCTGGACTTTTCACAACCAGATCTGCATCCAGAATTTTTTCAGTGGTGTGCTGCTCCTGCTCGAATGCAATATCTTCCTTTCGAAGTATTTCAATATACCTATCGTGAAGCTTTCCCTTATCTGATAAAAAAACCTCAAAACCCTTGGATTTCGCAAGAATAGCGGCGCCGACACCGCTCTCTCCACCACCCAAGATGACTACTTTTTGTTGCACAGGAATTCAATTAATCATTTGCAAAAAATGCCCTAACTACGAAGGTAAATCTTTTGCTGAAAACTTTTTTTACTCTTTCAGCAAATACCCCTAATAAAAAAGAGGCATATCAGATATGCCTCTTTACAACAAATATTTATGGTTTTTATCTATTCCTTTTTAAGCGATTCGGATATCCTCAAACGATTTGCCAGCTTCACAATCATGAAAATTACCCACGCAATAATAACGAACTGGATCAGCACCTGAATGAAATTACCGTACTTAATTGCAACCTCCGGCGTTTCGCCCACAGCCTCTTTAAGAACAACTTTCAATTGAGTAAAATCCACGCCGCCTATTATCAAACCGAGTACCGGATTGATGATATCCTCCACCAGCGAAGTAGTGATTTTCCCAAAAGAAGCACCGATGACAACACCGACTGCCAGATCTAAAACATTGCCCTTAGCAATAAAAATCTTGAATTCCTGAAGCATAATAAGTTGAGGTTAGTTGGTGAAATTAAAACGAATACAAAAATCCTATACTAAGCGCCTGCGCAAATTGAACTTCGTTACTTTGATCCTGGTCATAAACCATAATTCCACCCAGATTTACATTCACGTACTTATTGATCTTCGCAGTAAGCATTGCGTCGAGCCTGTTGTCGATATTCAATGGGTGCTTGAAGCTTGAAAACATTAGATAGCGAAATTTCAGATTAATATCCTTTGCGATATCCTTATCGAAGTTGGCTACTAGCTGTATCAGAGCGGCTTCCGTCCTCACCCTCCTCCCTATAGGTACGCCATAATTTTTCTGCTCGGGCGTATTCACATACAGATCCGTGTCTACGACGATCGTCTGACGCAATGCGCCAGGCGCGAAATCTATAAAGAAATAAGGTACCGGCCGGTATTCAATACCAACTGCCTCTGTCAGATAGGCGGGTGAGAGAATGCCGGAAACCTTCCTTTTTATTCGTGAGGAATCGGGATTATCAGAATAAGTGTATCCTGCTCCGAACTGTGAAAGAAAGTTGATATTCGCGAAAAGGCTCCATTTCTCGGTCAAATCCCTGTTATACTTCGTATCGAAGAAGATTCTGTCGACATTTTTACGGCTGAGCTGTCCTTTGTTCCTGACAATACCATATTGAGATTGAAAATCATTCCGCCACGAATTTTTGCCTTTTTTCTTCTCGTTCAGGGCGTTAAAGAACAACCCGAGTGCGACAGAATTAACCCCTCCGCCGGTCCAGTTCCCACTGAATGAACCCTGATTCAGGTTAGCCCCGAACTCGATTTTTTTCCAGATGGTATCTCCCGGCGCTTTGAAACGGCCTGCGTTAATTGGGTTAGAAAGATCAACGTTGTTTTGGGAGAATACTAAAAAATTAGAGAGTACTAATAAAAAGAAGGTAACCGAGAGTAAACTTCGAGATATGCTGCTCATGCGTTTCAATTTCAGTGAAAGAAATCCATTGAGTTCCGTATTGAATTGTTTCAGAAATGTTGAGAAGCGCCCGGTTAAGGTAAGGCATTTTTGAATTTTTTAAAAACTAGCGGAACAGAACTGTCTCCAGATATTTTTTCCTGAGCTTCTCGCGGGAGCGCATTAGCCTCATTTTCACCGCACTTTCTGTCATTTTGAAAATGAGGGCAATTTCCCGAATAGTACGATTGTCGAGATATTTCAGATATAAAAGGGCTTTTTCTTCAAGATTCAACTGACTCAGGGCGGTTTTCAAACTGACTGTATTTATTTCTTCAACTTCGAAAACCCGCTGTATATCGAAGTCGTCCTGCTGATCGGCATTCTCTGCATAAATAGTCACGATCCTTTTACGCCCGGATCGTACCAGGTCCATGCACTGGTTGTAAGTAATGGAAAAAAGCCAGGTAGAAAATTTCGCATCCTCTTTGAAAGTGCTCATTTTGGAAAGCAACTTAAGGAATACGTCGTGGGTAAGGTCCTGCGCCCGGGAGGTATCTTTCGTGAATGAAAGACATTTTTGATAGACTTTGAGCACGTAGCGCTCGTAAAGCTTTTGGAAGTAGTAATTGTCTCTGGAATCTAAGAAAAGCTTGACTAATTCTTCATCAGATGCACTATGCGGAACATAATCGTTAAATAGATTTTCAATCATCCGGCAGTCGAAATATTACTAATAGTGTGTATAAAAAAACCAAGAAGGACTTTAATTTTTTGTAAATATTAAAAAACAACGCCTGGTATACAAGTACATACCAGGCGTTGTCAACATTATTTTATTAACGGGAAATATTAGCCCCCGATCGCTACGCGTTTGAAGGACTTAACTGTCAGCCCTTTGCTCGTTTTTTCCAACAACTGACGAATTGTGAGAGAAGAATCTTTAACAAATTCCTGATTCAGCAGGGTATTGTCTTTGTAAAACTTCTGAAGTTTGCCCTGAGAAATTTTTTCAAGCATTGCTTCCGGCTTACCTTCCGCACGCGCCTGCTCTTTTCCAACTTCGATTTCGCGCTCAATGGTAGCAGCGTCAACTTCGTCTTTGTCAAGAGCGATAGGTTTCATCGCTGCAATTTGCATTGCAACGTCTTTGCCCAATTCAGTAACATCCGTTCCGTTTACACCGTTGAATGCTACCAATACACCCAATTTTCCATTAGAGTGGATATAAGGCACAACTTGGTCAGCAGTTACGTTTTCGTAAGCCGTGATTTCAAGTTTCTCTCCCAATTTACCAACCAGGTCAACGATATGCTCGCTTACCGGACGTCCGTCTGCAAGTGTAGCAGCAAGCAAAGTCTCTTTGTCGGAAATGTCGTCTGCAACAGCCTTTTCCAAAATGCTTTTCGCCAGATTCTTGAAATCTTCTACATTAGAAACAGGCTCAGTTTCGCAAGCTAATGCGATCAGCTTTCCGTTTGTTCCGTCAGCACTGATCTCAACAACCACTGTACCTTCTGAAACCGCGTTATCAGCGCGTTTTGCAGCTACTTTTTGCCCCTGCTTACGTAGAATATCAACGGCTTTGTCAAAATCGCCATCAGCTTCCTGAAGTGCTTTTTTGCAATCCATCATGCCTGCGCCGGTCATTTGGCGGAGCTTGTTTACATCTTGTGCGGTAATTGCCATGATTTGGTTTGTATAAATTTTTATTTCTCTAAAAAATGATAGCCCATAGCGAAATGGCTATGGGCTATTTTTATCTAATCAGATACAAACATGGATTCAGAACCCAAGCCATATCGCCCTAATTATTATTCTCCATCACTTTCAGCCGGTGCCTCTTCCGCAACTTCTGCACGTGGTGCAGCCGGAGCAGCTTCTTCAGTGCCTTTGTCAGCCTGACGTTTGGCTTCTTCTTCCTCTACCAGACGCTGATCGTCTTTATCTTGTTTGCGTTCCATCAAACCTTCTTCGATCGCTTTTCCAATCGCGAGGGTAACCAACGAAATTGCTTTGTAAGCATCGTCATTACTTGGGATTGGGAAATCAACTAATTCAGGATTTGAGTTCGTGTCGCAGATTGCAAAAATAGGTATGTTCAACCTTTTTGCTTCTGAAACTGCAATGTGCTCGCGTTTTACATCAACGATGAAAAGGGCAGCAGGAAGACGGGTTAAGTCAGCTACACCACCTAACACTCTTTCCAATTTATCCTTTTCACGTGTAAGCATCAGGCGTTCTCTTTTCGCGATATTGCTAACCGTGGTTTCGTCTTTTAGCATCTTCTCAAGAGTCTGCATTTTTTTCAAAGACTTGCGAATTGTGCCGAAGTTTGTAAGCATACCACCCAACCAGCGATCAGTTACGTAAGGCATTTTAAGGCGTTTCGCCTCTTCCGTTACGATTTCCTGTGCTTGTTTTTTAGTAGCAACAAACATGATCTTACGTCCTGAACGAACGATTTGCTTCAACGCAGCCTCAGCGTCATTGATGCAGCTCAAAGTTTTGTTCAGGTCAATGATGTGGATCCCGTTCTTCTCCATGAAGATATACGGAGCCATACGTGGATCCCACTTGCGGGTAAGGTGACCAAAATGGACACCTGCATCCAATAGTTCTTTATATTCTATTTGTGCCATTGCAGATTTAAAATTTTGAATGTTTTGAAATTACGCAGCACGAAGCATCGGGCACGATAAGCAACGTCTGGACAATTTGTTGTCATTAAGTGCCATTTGTTGTCATTAATGGTCACTTGTTGTTTTAATAAGAACAATAAATGACCCACTGACTATAAATGACCACACATGACCATTTCTTATTAACGTTTCGAGAACTGGAACCGTTTACGAGCCTTAGCGCGTCCGTATTTCTTACGTTCAACCATACGAGGGTCACGTGTAAGAAATCCTTCTTTTTTCAACGCACCGCGGAATTCTCCGTTGTATTCGCAAAGTGCGCGGGAAACAGCCATACGGATTGCTTCCGCCTGTCCTGAGATCCCGCCGCCTCTTACATTTACTTTAAGATCGTAACCATTACCTCCGCTGATCACAGCGAAAGGTTGCTGAAGAACGATCTGATGTACTTCAAATGGAAAGTATTCTTTGTAATCGCGACCGTTTACTTTAATATCTCCTTTGCCTGGCGTCATATAAATACGAGCCACAGCTGTTTTTCTTCTACCTATTGTGTTGATCACTTCCATGAATTACAACTGGATTTCTTTTGGTTGCTGCGCGCTGTGCGGATGTTCCGGCTTTGCGTAAACAAACAGATTAGTAAACAAACGACGTCCCAAACGATTCTTTGGAAGCATACCTCTTACGGCTTTCTCAATCACACGCTCTGGGTGTTTTTCGAGCAACTCACGGGGAGTTTGAAAACGTTGACCTCCCGGATAGCCAGTATGACGAACATAAATTTTGTCGGTCATCTTTTTTCCTGTCAACTTAATTTTGTCGGCGTTGATAATGATAACATTATCACCACAATCCACATGAGGAGTGTAACTGGTTTTGTGTTTGCCTCTGATCATTTTAGCAACTTCACTGGCCAAACGACCAAGAACTGCATCCTGAGCATCAACAACAACCCACTCCTTGTTTACTGTGTTTTTGTTCGCCGAGATGGTTTTGTAGCTTAACGTATCCACGATTAACAAAAAATTTAATTGATTTTCAATATATTACACTGTAACAAGACAGTCCCATCGCAAAATGGGAGTGCAAATATAGAGTTTAACAAATTGAATTACAAGTATGTTTTGGAAATTTCGGGCGGCGGCGGGCTCTGCAGGGCTATTTGACAAAAAACAGAACTAGTAGATCGGAAAGCTCACAGCTGCATAAGGCAATCCGTAAAAATTATAAGCGCGGCGCTGACTGTTATCCAGTAACACTTTAGTATTGTTTCTTTCCCTGGTATGATAAGCGATCTGGCCGTGGACGTAGCCCAATTTTAAACCAAATCGTTTTGTTAAAAAGATCCGTGCGTACACCTCAGATTGGCCATTGTAGTTCTTCAAAGCCAATGGTACAAGATTGAGGATCACAGGTGAAGTGGAAAGCCACTGACCATAATTTGGCCTCCCTGTCCCGTTTCCTACCAATTTATCATAATACCCGCGTCTGCGTGAACCGAGTGACGCGCCGATCAGATCGGTATTGACGCCCAGATCGATCCGCCAGAATCGAAGGTTGACCCCAGCTACAAAACTGACACCATTTGCTGAAACATGATCGTATTCAAGATAGTCGGAGTCAGACTTTTTGGAATATAAATTGGTCCTACCCGCATAATATCCCCACGCCCGCAGCCCGAGCCCGAAACGCAGCCAAGGTACATTATTAGGACTTATTTCTTCATGATATAGAATAGAAGGAGCCCAGGATGTGCTGTTAAAACCAGAACCTAAATCAATACCCGCACTCACCTGCGACTGGCGCTGGCCGGTTGCAGCATTACTGAACAGGATTAAAGCAAAAAACGGTAGTATGTGAAGTGCCTTCATTCTTGGATACGCAAATGTTATTGACCGAAAAGATATGTTAAAAAGATCCTGAGAAGCAAATATAGTTTGCAGGATGCGAAGATTTGCGATATTGCGGATTTCCGGTACGAATGCGTATTTGAAGATTTATAAAACCTTGACCACTAAACCCATGAAAAATTCCCTACCCACTCGCTTGACACTATTTACGCTTGGTTTAATGCTGTGCCTGACTTGGTATTCATCCCCATTAATAGCGCAGGATGTTGATAAACTCGGCTTCCGTCCGCTTTTTAACGGGAAAAACCTTGACGGCTGGGTTGATGTCAATACTTCCAAGGAGACCTGGAAAGTAAAAAACGGCACACTGATCTGTTCCGGCAAACCTATTGGCGTAATGCGCTCTGATCGCCAATATGAAAATTTCATTCTCGAAGTGGAATGGAAACACATGGAAGCGGGCGGCAACTCTGGCATATTCGTCTGGAGCGAAGGCTCGCCGCAGGAAAATGACCCGCTTACCAAGGCGATCGAAGTACAAATGCTCGAACTGGAATACGCGCCTCAACATAATGCAACCGAAGATTACGTGCACGGCGAATTGTTTCCAACCATGGGAATGACTGCGATACCCGATAACCCCCGCGGTATCAGAAGCAAATCGCTTGAAAAACGCTGCAAAGGAAAAGGTGAATGGAACAAATATGTGGTCGTGTGTGTCGACGGGACCGTGAAATTATCTGTAAATGGAAAGTTTGTGAACGGATTACGCGCCTCTGAAAGAAAGAAAGGCTATATCTGCCTGGAAGCCGAGGGTGCAGAGATACACTTTCGCAATATGCGCATTATGGAGCTGCCGGGCGGCATTACTTCTCCGGAACAAACCGCGCCGCTCGTCAATTAGTCAGTCGGGACTCTTTACGCAATATTTATAGCTAGACAAATTTACTTATTCATGAAAATTTCCTTCGTAGGTGCCGGGAATGTAGCCTGGCACCTTGCTCAGGCTTTCGAAGAGGCGGGCCACTGGATTTGTGAAGTTTATAGCAGGGACACCCAAAAAGCTCGTCAACTGGCTTCAAATCTGTACGATACCAATATCCAGCCCGACCTTAACTTCTCAGAAAGTGAAGCCGAGGTGATCGTGATCGCGGTAAGTGACGATGCAATCGAAAGTGTGATCGAAAGAATTGTGTTGCCGGAAGGCGTCATTCTGGTACATACATCAGGCACGCGTTCGCTGGCGGAATTCCAGAATCTGGTGGAAATATACAGCGACGTTTTTGTCCATACCGGCGTCTTTTATCCGCTGCAAACCTTCACGAAAGACGTCGAAATGGACTACCGGGATCTGCCTTTTTGTATTGAATCAAAAACTGAGCTGATTGAAAATAAACTGATCGCGCTCGCACAGAGTATCAGCGACCAGGTGAGCAGGACCGACTCCGACGAGCGATTTATCCTCCACGTTGCAGCCGTTTTCGCGAGCAATTTCACCAACTACCTCCTTACCGTTTCACACGAGCTGCTGGAAAGGGAGCAGCTGAGTTTTGACTTATTGAAACCATTGATACATACCACAATTTCCAAAGCACTGCAATCAAACGATCCGTCGCTGGGACAAACCGGCCCGGCTCGTCGAGGCGACTGGAAAACGACGGGCCGCCACCTGGAATACCTTCAGGAAACAAATGAAGACTGGACCGAGATTTACAGACTGCTGACCGACAAAATCAGGAATACCTACATTTCGAAATAGCAAAACCTCCGTCAGGAAAAAAGTTAGTCTATATTTGCAGCATTCCCAATTGACCATTTTCATGAGTTCTACGTTAACGGAACGGTTCAGCCAGATTACTACTTTCATTTTTGATATCGACGGCGTGATGACCGACGGCAGTGTGATCGCCCTTGAAACCGGTGAGCAGCCAAGGATTTTCAACGTACGCGACGGTTATGGGATCAATCGCGCGATTAAAATGGGTTACAGAGTCGCAATTATCTCCGCGCAAAGTCAAATGGGCGTGCGCAAAAGGCTCGAATATCTGGGTGTGAAGGATATTTTCATTGGAACTTCTCCCGACGGCAAACTGCCTGTTTTCAAAAAATACCTTGCAGAAACGGGCTTGAATATCAACGAAATCGTATTTATGGGCGACGATCTGCCCGACTACGAAGTAATGCGTACCGGCGTAATGGCCGCCTGCCCGGCTGATTCGGCCGAAGAAATCCTCGCTTTATCCGACTACATATCTCCTAAAAATGGCGGACACGGCGCAGTTCGCGACCTGATCGAACAGGTAATGAAGGTGCAGGGGAAATGGATGGCGTGGTTTGAATAATTAAATCCGAAGTGGAAAAAAGGCGTTACTTCCCCAATTTGAACGGCGTTCGCTGCATCGCTGCGGTTTTGGTTATTTTTCATCACCTCGAACAGGCCAAACATGCACTGGGAATTGCTAATATGTACGAAGTGCCTATTGTGCAGCATGCCGGCAGGCTGGGTGTGGGGCTATTTTTTGTGCTCAGCGGCTTTCTGATCACCTATTTGTTATTGGATGAAAAAGGTAGGTATGGGAATGTGGATGCGAAAAAGTTCTATCTGCGGCGCGTTTTCCGGATCTGGCCCATTTACTTTCTGATCATCGGGCTCTCCTTTTTCGTTTTCCCGCATATTGACTTGCTCGACTATCCGGGTATCGACGAAAAGCTGGCAACTGACGCAGCAGAGCGGCTGATCCTTTTACTTTTGGTATTCCCAAATTACGCTTTTGTTTTATACGATCTCCCCTATTGGTGCGCACAAACATGGTCGATCGGTGTCGAGGAGCAGTTTTACTACCTCTGGCCCTGGCTTATCAAATACCCGAAACGCAGTATTCCAATCGTCATTCTGTTTTTAGCATTAAGCGCCGCACTCCTGTACATCGGGCTCGAAATTGCAGACCCTACCGAGGAAGCGCGAAAGTCAATGATAAGCACCTTTTTGGGGCAGTTCAGGATACAAACTATGGCGCTGGGCGGGCTGTGCGCGTGGCTGGTTTACACTGGAAAAGATAGATTTCTGGATATTATTTTCAGAAAAGATATACAGATTATCGGTTACACCCTGCTATTGATACTCTTCTTTTCAGGCGTGCATTTCTTTGGTTTCCTGGAAGTATACGCACTGTTTTTCGCATTCTTTATCCTGAATGTATCCTGCAACCCGAAGTCCATTATCAGTCTGCAAAATCCCGTCATGGAGCATTTGGGGAAGATTTCTTACGGATTATACTTGTATCACGTGGTAGTGATCGTATTGATCATCAACATTTTAAACAGGTATCTTCCTGAATGGAATGGTACGTCTTACCAGTTTGGCCTGTACGTACTGACACTGCTGGGCTCCGTTGCAGTAGCATCGCTTTCTTTTTCTTACTTCGAACAGCCTTTACTGAGATTCAAGGATAGAAAATTCGGCAGATAATCTTTTTAATGCTACTGATCAGCCAGTTCCGACATTTTATAGAAATGCAGGTTTTGCGCTTTTGCCTCTTTCAGGATAGTTTCCAGAAAATTTACACTAAATCCATATTCCCCATTTTCGGGTGCTTTATAAAGCGGCTCGTGCCCAAACAGCATCAACGCAGTGTGCGTCTCTTTTGCGCGGCGGATTGCTTCCTTCATGGAAGTTTCAGTCAGCCCGGTATCAGTATCGATCAATAGCGCATCTACGGATTTTTCTTTTTTAAAATCATAAAAAATCCAGGGCATTAACCGCGGCGCCAACGCATAAATCTGAAATCCAAGCAGCTTTCGTTTCGAGATCGCCACGTCACGAATGATTTTGAACCCATTTGCATACAAAACCGAATCCACCGTTTCATTATGATTTCCACCCGGGTGCGCGTAGGAAGTGGGACTAAATCCTGCTGCATTCATATACTTCATTCCAGGCTTGATCTCAGCAGTATAATATCCTTCCGGGCCGCCGGCTGCGATGATCTCGGTCGATTTCCCGTGCGTTGTACTATGAAAACCGATCTCGTGTCCGTCTTTTTCCAGCTGCTTCAATTTCGAAATTTCATCCGTAGTCAGACTATCAGAGCAGGTAATGTAGAATGTAACCTTTGCCCCGTATTTCTGAAAAAGCGGCCTTAATGCGTACCATTCTTCGATAAAATGATCGTCAAAGGAAATAGCGATACCTGCACGATTCTGCTCACTACTTTTTGGCTGGCAGGATAATGTATAAAATCCAACCAAAATCAGTAGCAGTTTCAGGGCGCTCGCTCGCTTTCTTCGGGGTACGCAATGTTTCAATACTTCGGGAATGAAATGTTATTTTCGCTAAATTAATCACACAAATGAAAATACTTCACACGGCAGACTGGCATATCGGTAAAAAACTTGACCTCTATTCAAGACTGGAAGAGCAGCGGCTGGTACTGGAAGAAATTTGTGAAATCGCCGAAAATGAGCAGGTCGACGCTATTGTTATCGCTGGTGACCTTTTTGACAATTTCAACCCATCCTCGGAAGCTACCGAGTTACTATACAGTACATTACACCGACTCTCAGCAAATGGAACACGTGCGGTTATCGCGATCGCCGGCAACCACGATTCCCCCGAGCGCATTCAGGTACCCGACGCTTTGGCGAAGGTCTGCGGTATATTGTTTGTAGGTTTTCCAAATACCGAAGTAAAAGCCTTCTGCACGCAAGGAAAAGTCGAAATTATCAGAACTACGCGCGGTTTTATTGAAATAACACTTCCCAACTGTGATTTCCCGCTCCGTATTTTGCACACACCTTATGCGAACGAACAGCGTTTGAAAACGTTTTTGGGCGTCGAAGATTCCGAAGAACTGTTGCGGCTGCATTTGCAGGAGCACTGGAAAAAGCTGGCCGACGAATACCTCGATGATAAAGGTTTCAACCTGCTGGCCACGCATTTGTTTGTAATGAAAAAAGGGGAACCTGTCCCGGAAGAGCCCGAAGAAGAGCGGCCGATCCTGCATATCGGTGGCGCGCAGGCTATTTATACCGAAAACTTCCCTGAAAATGTGCATTACATTGCACTCGGTCATTTACACAGATACCAGGTAGTCGACAAAAAACCAGCCCCGGCGGTGTATTCAAGCAGCCCGCTGGCTTACAGCTTTTCGGAGTCCAACCAGACCAAATATGTGGTGATACTGGAAGCGGAAGCAGGAAAGTTGATCAGCTACCGACCGGTTGAATTATTGAAAGGAAAAAAATTGAGAAGAAAAAGCTTTCATAGCATCGACGATGCGATTGTGTGGCTCGGCGAATATCCCGAGGATCTGATCGAATTAACGATCGTTTCCGATAATTACCTCGAAGCCACGGACAAGAAGCGATTGATGGAGGCGCACCCGGGCATTATCCAGATCATTCCACAAATCAAAAAGCCCGAGCTGGCAGAAGCCACTTCCGGAGTAGACCTTTCGCTCAGTATGGAAAAGCTTTTCCAGGAATATTTCAAAAGCAAAAACAAAGGCCAGGAACCGTCGGAAGGGTTATTGGAGGTGTTCAGGGAGGTATTAGGAACCGAAGGAGAGTAATAGATAAGTGAGGACCGAAAAGCTCCGGTAGGAGCCCCCTGTTTATAGAAAAATACGACCCGGAAATACAACGACTCCGGCAGGAGTCTCCTCCAGAGACCACACATTTTTTATTGCTGATGCTATAAACAGGAGGCCGCCCCGTGGCCCATTTTCGCCTTCACAGCTCATTATATAGCAAAACAGGCTATTCCTCATGGAATAGCCTGTTTTTCATCTGCTACATTTACATATTTTAACTCGCTCTTCTCAGCTTCGCTTCGATCGTTTGCTGCGTGTGGGGTACGATGCGCAGGCGCTCTTTGGGGATTAGTTTGCCTGTGTCGATGCAGACGCCGTAAGTGCCGTTTTTGATGCGGATCAATGCGTTTTCAAGCTGCACTGAATATTTCTGTAAACGGGCGGCCAGCTGGCTCAGGTTCTCGCGCTCACTCGCATCTGCTCCGTCTTCTACCAACTTCGCCGAACCTGCCGTTATATCTGTTCCACTATCGTTTTTCTTACTCAGTCCTCCTTTAATATAATTCAGTTCACTCATTGTTGCATCCAGCTTCCCACGAATCAACTCTTCAAATTCTCTTAATTCTTCCTCTGAATATCTTGTGCGTTCTTCTTGCATGATCTTAATGAAATTATGTTAATCTATATTAAGGAGCGTTTTCAAATATAAAAATACGAGTATTCTGGCTATTTACGCATACTTCAAAACATGCAAACGCTTTCCTACATGAAACTTACTAACACTGATATGAGGGACTATAACCTAACAAAGCCACAACCTCTTTCAGGATATGGCTTTGTGTTATAACATGATTGTTCTATTTGTAAAGTACCGATTTCACTGCTTCAACTACGCGCTTCGTGTTCGGCAATATCTCTTCGATTAAAGTCGGTGCGTAAGGCAAAGGCACGTCGCGGTTCGTTACCCGCACTACCGGCGCATCCATGAAATCAAATGCGTGACGTTGGATATGGTAAGTTATTTCTGTTGAAATAGATGCTAGCGGCCAGGCCTCTTCCACGACCACGCAGCGGTTTGTTTTCTTAACTGACTCAATTACAGTCGCATAGTCAATAGGACGGACTGTTCTCAAATCAACCAATTCCACGTCGATACCTTCTTTTTCCAGTTGGAGAATAGCCGGCATTACCACACGCGGGATCATTTTACCAAAAGAAACAATGGTAACATCTTTTCCCTGACGTTTGATATCAGCCTTACCCAGCGGGATCAGGTATTCTTCGTCGGGAATCTGCATTTTATCACCGTACATTACCTCGGATTCCATAAAGATCACCGGGTTATTGTCGCGGATGGAAGATTTCAAAAGTCCTTTTGCATCGTAACCATTTGAAGGAACAACTACTTTCAGACCTGGTGTATTGGCGTACCAGTTTTCAAAATTCTGAGAGTGCTGTGCGCCCAGCTGGCCTGCATTTCCGGTTGGTCCGCGGAATACGATGGGGCAACCGTACTGACCGGCAGACATCGAAAGGATTTTCGCAGCGCTGTTGATGATCTGGTCGATCGCAACGAGTGAGAAGTTGAAAGTCATGAATTCAACGATCGGGCGAAGTCCGTTTCCGGCTGCTCCTACCGCGATACCCGCAAAACCAAGCTCGGCAATCGGCGTATCGATCACACGTTCCGGCCCGAATTCATCCAGCATACCCTGACTGGCTTTGTAAGCACCGTTATATTCTGCAACCTCTTCCCCCATCAAAAAGATACTTTTGTCAAGGCGCATCTCTTCCGACATTGCGTCGCGAATGGCATCTCTGAATGCTAATTCTTTCATTCGTAATTGTATAATTATTTAATCTTAGAAGAAACCTTCGCAAAATCCAGCCAACTAATCAACTACTTTGCCCGGTTACATTAAAAGAGGTTTGATAGACTAGTTTTCAAAACGTCTTGTAAAATTAGAGAAACAAGCCCAATTCTCAAATCTTTACAAAAACCAATAGGGTAAATAACCGAGCTAATTTTCGCCGACCGGACATTAAACCGGGATTACGTCCACTTCTACTGTGAGCGTATGTTTTCCGTAGCTGAAAATGATTCCTTTCAAGGGAGGCACGTCGCTGTAATCGCGGCCCCAGGCTGTCACAATATGCCGCTCGCCGGGCACCACATTGTTGGTCGGGTCAAAATCACACCAGCCGTAATCGGGAATAAACACCGAGATCCAAGCGTGGGAAGCGTCGGAACCCTGCAACTTTGGTCTTCCCGGAGGCGGTAATGTTTCGAGATAACCGCTCACATACCGGGCCGCAAACCCAAAGCTCCGGATACAGGCGATAGCCAGATGTGAAAAATCCTGACAAACCCCTTTTTTAGCCGCCAGGACATCCTCGATTGGCGTATGTACCGTCGTAAAATCGGGTACGAAATCAAATTCGGTGTAAATTTTCCGGCAAAGGTTTCTGACACATTCATAAAGCGGCATATCTTCCTGAAAACAATCGCTGGCAAAAGCAGAGATATCTTGTCCCCACTTTACCATCGGACTTGGTAATATGTATTCCAGCAGCGCAATTTTCAGCGATCGATCACTAAGCTGCCGCTGCCTCGCTGCCGCGCAGCTGATTTCCGAGGGCATAAACAGCGCACCCATATCTTCCACATTCCGTTCCACCAAAGCAGTGGTGAGTACGGTAAGTTCTTTGTGTGGCGCGTGGAGGGAGAAATAATGTGTTTTGTTTCCATAAAAATCCGTCCGCTCCACGATCTGTGAAGGCTGCGGCGTGATCTGGATGTGGAAGTTCCGGCAGGACTGATTTGGTAATGTGCGCGGCATCAGACAAAGCAAACTATGGTAATTGTTCACCGCCTGCGCATATTCATATTTCGTTTTGTGTACCAGCTTATATTTCATCCGTGTCGTAATCCACTGGTTCAAAGAAAGAATGATGCATGATGGTGTGGCTGAAATACATATTGGTCAGACTGATGGAGACCGAAGATATTAACCTGGAAACCTCTGATAATAAGCTGAACAATTCGTGCCTTTCAGAATTCCGGCCGGTTTTGCTCAACTCCGCAACATTAGAGAGTTTTACAGCCGTTACAGCCTTCAATACGGATCTTTCCGCCTCGTTCAGCCTGTCGCCGCGGGTAGTGGTAGGTAGTTTTCCAAGATTACTCTTCAATTCGTCCAGCATATACACCAGCGAATAAGGTAATGCTTTTTCGAGCAAAACCATATCCAGCATCGCCTCCACACTCAAATGGGATTTATATATCTGCCGGTAATTAACCAGGGAATGATGATTGATCAAAGTAGCTTCGATCAGCTCATTTTCAACCGCCTGCGAATTAACAACTCCAAAGTTTGACTGTATCACACTGATCCTCGACAAAATGCGCTCGATCAGCTTGCCTGTTTCTAAAAGCAAAAAGCTATTGTCCCGCGGCATACTTTCGGCGATCACGCCCAGAAACGTGAACATATTGTTAAAAAGCCCGTCCAGCGTTTTCTGTATATTGTTACTGTTCATGCTCGACGCATTCCGTATTTCATGAAATCCGTTGTCGATCAGATCCACGATTCGCCAGGTTTCCAGGTCCCACTGGTTCCGCACGGCGCCAACCGCATTTAGGAATGCGCCAATATTCGAAGCGATCGAGCCGGGGCGGTTTGTATTGGAAATCAGGTCTATGATCTCCTGATAGGGATCCCGGAAATGATCGACTTCTTCATCCAAAAATCCCGGATAAGTGCCTGATAAATGCGTAACAGATTGCAGCAATACCTTAATATGCTCCTGTTTGGCGGATCCGCCGAAGTTGCGGTCGAGGTTCAGTACGTTGATCGTGATGTTCATAAATTTGATCACCGCCATCGTGCGCTCGCAATATCTTCCTACCCAAAAAAGGTTTTCGGCACTGCGGCTCGGCAGAGAAACGTGCTTGTTGACCGACGCTGGACTGGGCAGACTTACCTTTTCCTGTACTTCTTCGGTTTTGTTTGAAACAATCCAGGTATCCTTCGAAAGTCCGCCATATTGGTTGGAGATCACAAACCTGTCCTTCACCGGCGAGCTGCGCGTTAATCCGCCCTGCATCACGTAATAGCCATTTTCATCAGCTACCATAAATGCGCGCAGTGCCGCGTACCGAGGCTCTATATTTCCATTGATCAGCGAAGGAGTCGTGGAAAGGCTTACTTCTTGCTGGGCGATGAACTCGTGCGGATTTTTTAACAACATCCGTTTTACCTCTTCCTTTTCCTGAAAACTCAACAGCCGGCCGTAAATGGACCTGAACTTCGTTTTCCGGTTCCCCTTTTTAATGATCAGCTCGTCCAGATGTTCCAGTACGTAGCTCAATTCTTTCCGGTGCCCGCACCACCACGTCGCTACCGAAGGCATAATGAGTTTTTCACCCAAAAAATACTGGCTGATATTTTCCATAAATGCCAGAAATGCATGATTTTCAAGCACACTGGATCCCGGCGCATTAAGTACCTGCACATTGCCCATTCTGATCGCCTGTAATAGTCCGGGGACTCCTAGCCGCGAATCTTCGCGCAGTTCGAGCGGGTCGCACCAATCGTCGTCGATCCGGCGTAGGATCACGTCTACTTTCTGCAAACCATCAATGGATTTCAGCCACACAGAACCGTTACGAACAAGCAAGTCGTCGCCCTGTGCAAGCGTGTAACCGAGGTAGGAAGCCAGGTAAGCATGTTCGAAATAAGCTTCGTTACTTGGCCCGGGAGTGAGGTAAACGATATTTGGAGCGTCCTTGCTTTTATCGGCAAGCCGGGAAATGGTACTTTGCAGGCTGTTGAAATATGGGGCCAGCTTGCTCACGTACATGCCGTCTGCGAGCTCTGGCAATAGCTTGCTCATCACAACGCGGTTTTCGAGGGTATAACCCGAGCCGGAAGGCGCCTGCGTCCGGTTATCGACGATCCACATCTGTCCGTCTGGGCCGCGCGCCATATCTGCTGCAAAAAGGGTAAGCTGGTTTGAGCCGGGGATTTTAATATCAATGCAGGGCCTGAAAAAGCCGGTATTGTCAAAAACCAATTCGGCCGGAATAATCCCGTCGCGTACAAGCTTTTGCGGGCCGTACAGATCTTTAAGCATCAGGTCCAGCAGCACGGCGCGCTGCTGTAAACCTTTTGCAATTTGATTCCATTCTTTTTGTTCTATTAAAAAGGGGATCGGATCCAACTGCCACGGCCGGTTCATGCCGTCGGGCGAGCCGTACACGTTGTAGGTAACCCCATTTTCCCGCAGCTTCCCGATGATTTCCTGATTTCTGCTTTTCAGCTCATCCAGGCCCAGCTTTTCGAGTGTTGCGAACAGTGCGTTCCAATGCGGCTTGACGTTTCCACGCAAATCCAGCACCTCGTCATAAGAGCTCAGTCCGCTTTGATAAGATTGTAACAGGTTCACGGGAGCCTCGGTAAGCATAATTTCGTAAGAAGGGATTAATACTGAAACCTATTTTGATTTCCAGTATTTACGTAAATCCAGCGTATTTGGATACTCAGGATTGATTAATTCAATAGGTGCATCCGCCTTCATATCTTTTTTGGTTTCTGCCACAAAACGAGAAACCGCACCCGACGTGTCTTCCTTGATCTGCACTTCCTGCCGTGAAGAAGGTGTATGTCCAAAACCCTGAAACAAGCTGATCTTGCGGGATTCTGCCTCAAATGCATTCACAGGATGTGTATCAAAAGCACGCCCGCCGGGGTGAGAAACGAAGTAGGTACAACCGCCCAATATACGGTTATTCCAGGTATCCACAATATCAAAAACCAGCGGCGCATCGGCCCCGATCGTAGGGTGTAATGCAGAAGGCGGGTTCCACGCTTTGTACCGTATTCCCGAAATATATTCCCCTTTGATCCCAGAGCTCCTCAGCGGCACGCGGCAACCGTTACATACCAGAATATGCCTTCCTTCGACAAATCCACTGATTTTGACCTGCAATCTTTCCAGCGAAGAATCAACAAAACGCGCGGTACCGGTATTGGAAAGTTCTTCTCCCAACACGTGCCAGGGTTCAATACCCAGACGCAAATCGAGCTGGATATTATCTACCGTAATACCTCCGTAATGAGGGAAGCGGAATTCAAAGAATGGGTCGAACCACGAAATATCGAAATTGTAGCCTGACTCTTTCAGATCATTCACGACATCGACCATATCCAGGTACGCAAAATGTGGCAGCAGGAATCGGTCGTGCAGTTCGGTGCCCCAGCGGATCAGTTTATGCTTATATGGATTTTTCCAAAACTTAGCGATCAAAGCGCGGATGAGCAGCGTTTGTACCAGGTTCATGTGCTTGTGCGGCGGCATATCGAACGCACGGAATTCGAGGATACCCAGCCTACCCGTCGACGAATCGGGAGAATATAGTTTATCCATACAAAACTCCGACCGGTGGGTATTGCCAGTAATATCAACCAGCAAATTCCTGAAAATGCGGTCTACCATCCAAAAAGGCACTTCTTCGTCCTCGGGAATCTGTTCAAATGCAATTTCGACCTCATACAACCTTTCATCCCGACCTTCATCGATACGCGGCGCCTGACTGGTAGGACCGATAAACGGACCTGCGAAAAGATAGCTTAACGCCGGGTGGTGCTGCCAGTAGGTAATCAAACTCCGCAGCAGATCGGGCCGGCGTAATATGGGGCTGTCGGCTGGCTTCGCGCCTCCGATAGTAACGTGGTTACCTCCACCGGTTCCGGTATGGCGCCCGTCGACCATGAATTTCTCAGTGCCCAATCTCGAAAAGAAAGCCTCTTCATACAACGCACTGATATTGTCGACCAGCTCCTGCCAGTTTTTTGCAGGATGGATATTCACCTCAATAACCCCCGGATCCGGCGTCACGATCAATTTCTGAACCCGATAATCCGAAGGGTTAGGATAACCTTCAATTCGGACCGGCATTTGCAGCTTCTCGGCAGTTGCTTCAATAGAGGCAATCAGATCAAGATAATGCTCCAGATAATCAATAGGCGGCAGGAAAATATAGATAATCCCATCACGTTCCTCCACACAAATCGCCGTCTTCACAATTGGAACATCAAACAAAACCCCTTCCTCCTTTCCTCCATCCTCCTTTTCTCCCTTATTAACAGGCAATTCATAAGCCGGCGCCACAGAACCGTAACGATTTTGAACGGCCGACTTATAATCGCCCAAAGCGGGCAGATCTTCAAACAGACTTCTTTCAACCGGCAGCTCGCGGCGATCTTTGGCAACTTCTGGCAATGCTTTCAGTGGAAGCCGGTAACCCATCGCCGAATTTCCGGGAATCAGAAAGCAGTTATTACGTCTGAACTGCCACACAGAACTTGTCCAGTGACTACCTTTTTCGTCCCATTTAACAGGCAATACAAAACCGGCAGGGTTATTTAAGCCTCTTTCCAGCACTTTCGCCAGTGTCCTTCTTTCAATGGAATCTTTGAGATTAACTTTCAAAGGATCCACATTCACGGGCAATTTCCCTTCCTCCATCGCCCAGTAAATAGGGTCTTCGTAGGCCGGGGTAATATTATTTGTATCAATACCGAGGTATCTTGAAAGTTCTGTTGTAAATGCCTCTGCGTCCCGGAAAGTATATTTGGTACCGTTCTCTTTGGCTACCAGCTCATCGTTTCGCCACATCGGCACACCGTCGTTTCTCCAGTACAATGCATATTGCCAGCGCGGAAACTGCTCTCCCGGATACCATTTACCCTGACCGAAATGCAGCAACCCACCGTGCGCAAAACGTTTTTTCAGTCTCAGTGACAGATCGTAGGCAAGCTGGCGCTTCATAGGTCCGTCGGCTGCGGTATTCCATTCCGGGGATTCGAAATCATCGATGGAAATAAAAGTAGGCTCGCCGCCCATCGTCAGCCGAACGTCGCCTTCCTGCAAATCCTTTTCCACATCGTGCCCAACCTGCATGACGGCAGCCCATTGTTCTTCGGTATAAGGCTTGGTAACGCGAGGATCTTCGTGTATCCGATAAACCTTGTTGTCAAATTCAAAAGTAACCTGTGCCACGTCCGTAGCCCCCGAAACGGGCGACGCGCTGGCATAATCGGGCGTGCAGCAAAGTGGAATGTGGCCTTCACTTGCGAAAAGTCCGGAAGTAGGATCCAGTCCAATCCAGCCTGCGCCGGGAACGTAAGCCTCAGTCCAGGCGTGGAGATCTGTAAAATCCGCTTCCGGGCCAGAGGGGCCGTCGAGCGACTTGATATCGGAAGTAAGCTGAACCAGGTAACCCGACACAAACCGCGCTGCAATGCCCAAATGCCGCAATATCTGCACCAATAGCCAGGCCGAATCTCGGCAAGAGCCACTTTGAATGTTCAGCGTACTTTCGCAGGTTTGCACACCCGCTTCCATCCGGATATTGTAATGTATTGCCTTATATAGTTCCTGGTTCAAATGCACCAGAAAATCGACAGTCTTGATATCCCTGTTAACCTTCGATTTTTCCACAAAATCCATCAGCAGCGGCCCCGATTCCCTGGGTTCCAGGTAAGGTCCCAGCTCCATTTTGAGCGTTTTTTCGTATTGAAACGGGAACATATCCGCATATTCCTCCACGAAGAAATCGAAGGGATTGATCACCTGCATTTTAGCAATCACTTCCACGTCAATGCTCAATTCTGTTGTTTTTTCGGGAAAAACGACGCGGGCCTGATAGTTACCAAATGGATCCTGCTGCCAGTTTATAAAATGGTTTTCGGGAGAAATTTTCAGGGAATAACCTTCAATTGGTGTGCGTGAATGCGGCGCGGGGCGCAGGCGAAATATATGCGGTGAAAGTGAAACACTCCGGTCAAACTTATATTTGGTCTTGTGCGAAATTGCAACTTTTATAGCCATAGTTGGAGTATTACAATAATCTAAATTAATTTGGTAATCAGGAGTACATCTGTTTGTAAAAAAACGGATTATAGTTGTTTTTCAAAATATAAACCGGCACTAAATAATTTACGCAAAATTTTATTTTAAAGCTAAAACATTCTTAAAGAAGCTGCGCAGACTGATATTTCTTCAAAAGTTGCGTAATTCGCCTTCATCCTAACCATTATCTCTCAGAAATTTTAAAATGAAAATAGCAATTATAGGCTGCGGCAACATGGGAATGGCATTCGCCCGCGCTTTCCTGAAATTCGACCTTGTCAAAAAAGAAGACTTTTTATTAGTTGAAAAAAGTAACGACAGACAGGAAAGTCTGACCAGCTTTCAACCGGGCGTGCTTACCGGCGTGATCGGGCCGCAAGTCAGTGAATATGATTTGATTATCCTTTCTGTAAAACCCCAGGATTTTGCGGCGGTTGGTCAGAGTTTAAAGGAAGTCGTACAGCCGAAACAGGTTGTATTGTCGATTATGGCAGGTATCACGATTCAGAGCATTCAGCATACACTGGGACACAAAGCGGTGATCCGCGCCATGCCGAATACGCCTGCAATGCTTGGAATGGGGATTACTGCCTACGCCGCGTCGCCGGAGGTGGATATTCAGCAATTGCGTAAAGTCGAAAACCTGATCAATGCAACAGGGAGATCCGTATTTCTTGAAAATGAGGAGCAATTGAATGCAGTAACCGCACTCAGCGGCAGCGGCCCGGCGTATTTCTTTTATGTGGTGAAAGCGATGATCGAGGCGGGTAAGCAAATGGGCTTTGAAGAATCAGTGGCTGCATTGCTGGTGAAGCAAACGATGCTTGGTTCGTACCATTTGATCAATACGGCCGACAAATCCCTCGACGAACTTATCAAAGCGGTAGCTTCGAAAGGCGGAACTACCGAGGCTGCTTTAAGGCAATTTGAGGCAGGTAGTCTGGACGAAACACTGAAACAAGGCATTGTAGCCGCACAGATCAGGTCAGCCGAACTATCGAAAGGGTAACTTTCGTTTTTATTGTAACACAAATTCAATCAAAACTAATGGAAGCAAAATCGGATAAACTGGCCACGCTGGACATTGTTCTCGACGGGCTGATGCGGAGGTACAAGGAGCGCGTTCCCGATGTGGGAACGATCCTGAATGCGATGGTGAGCACAGGTATGATCAATCATGCCGACGAAATTGAAAACGACCATATTGCATTCCGGACAATGGGCGTACCTCAGCTTGGTGTGCAGTCGTTTGAAAAAATATTCCTGCATTATGGTTACGAAAAGCGCGACCATTATTTTTTTGAAGGTAAAAAACTGGACGCGTGGTGGTATAGTCCGCCGCGTGAGAGCGACCCGCGCATTTTCGTCAGCGAACTCCGTGTAAATGATCTTTCCAAAGAGGCGCAACGCATTATTCGCAGCTACACAGACGAAGTAACCAGCGACCCTGCCGATTCGCTTGTTCTGGATAATGGCCTGGAAGTAGACGCATTCCTTCACAAGCCGCTCTGGCGCACACCGACGGTTTCGGATTACCAGGCACTTTTAAAAGAAAGCGAATATGCAGCCTGGGTGATTTATAACAGATATTATCTTAATCACTTCACGATCAGCGTACATAACCTGCCGGAAGGCTACAATACCGTCGCCGATTTCAATACATTTTTAGAGAAAAATGGGATCAGGCTCAATACCTCGGGCGGGAAGATTAAAGAGAGTCCTGACGGAGGCCTGCTGCAAAGTTCGACGGTTGCGGAAATGATCGACGCGGAATTTGCGGGCGGAGAAAAGCTTAGTATATCCGGCTCTTATGTGGAGTTTGCTGAAAGAAAAGTATTACCTCACTTCAAAAACATCCCTCAGCAAGAACTTCACCGAAGACACCGCAGAGACGGTTTCGAAGCCGGAAATGCTGATAAGATTTTTGAGAGTACTTATACTACGCAGACTGGGAAGTAACGGTTAACTATTATCTTTTTTAGTATTCCGAATAGTCAGAATCCGAATAAGATCTTCGTTTATAATCTCGTAATATATCAGGGTTTGTTTGTTTAAAGTGCATTCCCGCACACTGGGCTTAGAAGGAGATGCCCGGTACATATATGGCATTTTACTGATCAAATCAATCTGATTAGTGAGACTCACTAGAAAGTCGGTCTTTATTTTTTCTGACCAATGTTCTCCTAAATATGCTGAAATCTCTTCGATGTCTCCGCGGGCTCTATCGGACAATCTAACGTTCAATGCCATAAGCAGACTTCATATGGTCAAAGAAATCTGAATGCTTCCCGGAATCGAAATCTGCAATTCCTTCGTCGATTGCTGCTTTTGTATTACTGTCAAGATTTCCCCAAAAATCCTCCTGAGATTTGGCTTCCCTAGATAGTAGAATAAGATATGCCTGCAAAACTGCGGTATCATCAATGCCATCAATCAATGCGTGCAGGCTGGATTTCAGATCGTTTCGACTCATAAGGTTATTATTTCCTCTTCTAATTTAATCATTAATAAACTGTTTCAAACTTTCATACTATTCCGCAACCAAAAAATGAACGATGCGGCAGGCGGTTCCGGTGCTTTCTTTGTTCTTTTCTGAGGAGATAGTGAGCTTTAAAGTGTGTTTGCCGGGGGAGAGTTCGTCGTCGAGCATGAGGTACCAGGGCAAATGCAGCTGGGTGCTCCACTTCGTAAACAGATCAAGCGATTTCGGTTTTTTGCCGTCGATTGAATAGGTGATGATCCCTGCGTCGGTGCCGGAAATGATCGCTATCCCTACGCCACGGCCTTTAAACGGTAGTTCGAAAGAAGCATTTGCAGTTTCGCCGACCAGCATTGGCACGTTTACAAAACCTTCGCGGGTCGAGAGTTTTGCGGCCGGTTTCCAGCTTGGGTCTAATGTGAAACCTTTGACGTTTTTCGCTTCTTCAATAGAGTGATAGCTTCCCTTTTCGTAGGAAAACTGATCTATCGCTTTTGGAAACTGAACTGCCGGTTTTGTTGAATTAGAAGCCTTTTTCAGCAATTCTTTGATCGTTTGAAAATACACTTCCTGTCCGTAAGGCGACGGATGCAGATCTTTGAAATCGTATTCCCAGGAAAATTCGCCAGCCTTGATGCGGTCGTATACTTCTTTCGCCAGATTGATATAGGCTGCTCCGTAATACTGGGCAATGCGCTGGTGGACTGCTACTTCAGTCGGCTCCTTTCCTTTTTCATAATCCGAATTTTTCAGGGGCTCGGCAAAAGCCATTAATACCACATTCGCCCTCGGATTTGCAGCATGCATTTGCCTGACAATCCCTTCCAGCGCGCGAACCTGCGCCTTTTCGCTGAATCCATTTCCCCTGTCATTTACAGCTGATTCGAGAAATAAAAGATCGGGAATTCCTTGGGCCAAAACATCCCGGCTAAACCTGAATGCGTGCGGCGTACTGCCGAGCGAGGGTATTCCGGCTGCTATAAATGTAAATTCAGTATCAGGGAAACGCTCTTGCAAATACCGCGAAGTCTTGTTCCGCCAGCCCGGGTTATGCGTGATCGAGCCGCCCAGAAATGCGACGGTGCCTTTTTTGGTCGTTTTAAATTTTTCAAATGCATTCCCAAGTCCTGCATTGACTTCAATATAAGGATCGTGCGGAAGCGGTTTGATCACAGGAACACTATTTTGCTCAATGAAATTAGCAAAAAACTCAGGGTGTTCGATCGGGAAATGGTGACCGTCCAGCTTCTGCTCGCCGCGTGTCATCGGGTAGACAGACACCGGCCCGCCGAGCTGCTGATAGGTTTTAACCAATAAATCGCTGTTTTCTGCGGGCGGCACCAATTTATCCTGCAAGCCGATTACGTGAACAATTGGCACCTTGAATGCAGCCAGCCCGGCCAGGTCGTTTAGTGGGATATCATTAAATTTCAGAGCTTCCTCTTCGGACTTTCCAAACAATTTTAACCACAAATCCCAATCCTTTTCCGATCCAGGTCCCTTCCCTTTTCCTCCCGGCCAGCTTTTCGGGTCGCAAACCGGCGCCTCGGCATAAACGCAGCTTACCTTATCGGGATTTCGCTTTGCCCAGCCGTACACATACAGCCCGCCGCGGCTCACTCCTTCCAATGCGACCTTGGGAGCGAATTGTTTTTCTTTCACCAAATAATCGTAAAACGCATCCCAAACCTGCATAGCCTCCGGGTGTGCGAACATATCGTTGGTATTTACATAAGCAATATGAAATCCCCTCGAAAGCAGGATACTATCCATTTCAGTATGCCAGGTGGGGAAATGTGCGCGCCAAACCCACGGATTGCCCGGTATTGCCTTAGCCGGCTTCACATACCAGGCTTCCCTGTTTTCAAATGTAAATTCAATTTTATCGAAGCCCTTCCAGGAGGTTTCCTTTTCGACAATTTGTGCGTAGCTAATGCGCCCGGAGAGGCAAATAATCAATAAAATGAGCTGTTGGATGTGTTTTTTGATCATAACCTGGAAAAGAGATCATTCGGCTAGATTTACCGGGATCGATTCTCTGTGTGGTACGATATTTTAAGTTAATGCATTGTACAATAACTAAGAACTTATGGATAAGATCGAAAAGTTTAAGAGCATGGAGAAGATTCTCCGTGAAATTGAAGACTTGAAAAATAGTGAAACTGCCGTGATTAAAAAGATCGGTCAGATAGAAACAGAGAATATGAACCTGAACATTCAGGACCTGGAAAAGTCGTTAGGTGCGATTTACGATGGCGCTTACAAAAACCTTGAAAACGTGGAAACACTCCATACTTCTTTCACGGAAACCGTTTCGGATTTCAAAGAGAAAAACAACATTACTGATGAGATGTTAATGGAAATCAGAGAGTAATCTCACTTTCCATTGAAGACGAAAAAAGCTGCAACGTGCAGCTTTTTTCGTTTGTATGTATTTAAATATCAAAGTCCGGCATCATCGGAAGCACCTTTGGCCAAGGCTACCCAATCCATGCCCGCGCGGTCTTTTGCCAGTGCGGAGACGAAACGGTTCTTAACCAGATCGGCCAGCGGCATAGGCGCATTTACCTTCGCCGAAGCCTGCAAAGTCAGATTGATATCTTTTAAACCCAGCGGCAGGCCAAATAGTACCGGCTCGTAAGTATGCTGCGCCACCATCTTACCATAATTCTGGAAAATTGGGGCGGCGAATAAGGTGGAAGTGAGCATTTCGTATATGCTCTGACGTGGGATACCGCTTTTTTCCGCCAGTGTAAATGCTTCCGCCATCATTTCAAGGCTCGCTGCGATCATAAAGTTGCCACAAAGCTTAATCACATTCGCTGCGCCGGGATCGTCCCCGAAGTCGAAAACGCCTTTTACGAAGTTTTGCACCAACGGTTTTGCACGCTCCCTCGCTCCTGCTTCTCCCGATACTACAATATTCCCCATTCCTGAAAGTACCGCGTCGGGGCGCGCGAAAATTGGTGCTGCCACGTAGCTTGCTCCATATTTGTTGTGCGTTTCAGTGAGCTTGCGTGAGCAGTCTGGTGAGATGGTGCTCATGGAAATGTGCAAACCATTACTGCCAAGCTTTTGCAGCAGAGCATCAGAAAATGTTGTTTCAACCGCATTATCGTCGGCAAGCACAGAAAATACAATTCCTCCGGGCTCGATCGCGTCGATCGCATTTTCGGCAACTTTTGCACCGAGTTGGGCCAGCGGTTCAGCTTTTGAAATGGTCCTGTTCCAAACCGTCACTTCGAAACCTGAGTTAATTAATCTTTGTGCTATTGGTGCGCCCAGGTTTCCAAGACCCAGAAAAGCTATTTTTTCAGCCATAATCTCAATTTTTTAAATAAGAAATAAACAGAGTACTACCTGAGTAACTTTTCTCAAACCTGCATAATTCCAACATTGAACTGTTTTTCGATCGGTGCCTGATCGGCAGCCTGAATTCCTGTTGAAATAATATTCCGGGTTTCGACCGGATCGATGATACCATCTACCCACAAGCGGGCGGCGGCGTAGTAAGGGGACAGTTCTTCGTTATACCGATCCGTAATTTCCTTCAATAATTTCTCTTCCTGCTCAGGGGTGATGATTTCTCCTTTTGCTTTTAATGTGGCCGTTTGTACCTGCAACAGCGTTTTTGCAGCAGTTGCGCCGCTCATTACAGCCATTTGCGCAGTTGGCCAGGCAAAAATTAGCCTTGGATCGAAGGCTTTGCCGCACATTGCGTAATTGCCTGCACCATAAGAATTTCCGATGATGAATGTAAATTTGGGAACGACCGAGTTGGCTACTGCATTGACCATTTTGGCGCCGTCTTTGATAATACCTCCCTGCTCCGCCCGGCTGCCAACCATAAAACCCGTCACATCGTGAAAGAATAGCAGCGGGATCTTTTTCTGGTTGCAGTTCATGATAAACCGCGCCGCTTTGTCGGCAGACTCGCCGTAGATCACCCCGCCCATTTGCATTTCTCCTTTGCCGGATTTGACCATTTTCCGCTGATTGGCCACGATTCCAACCGCCCAGCCGTCGACGCGGGCGTAGGCGCAGATCAACGTTTTTCCATAATCCGGCTTGTATTCATCCAGCTCCGAACCATCGACAATGCATTCGAGAATGGGCCGGACATCGTAGGGTTTCAGCCTGTCAATTGGTAGTAAAGAATATATTTCCTCTGCGTTTCTGTTGGGATCAATGGCGGGTTTGCGGTCGAAGCCCGCGGAAAGCGGCCTGCCGATCTTATCAATATGTCTTTTAATTGCGTCCAGACAGGATTTATCGTCGGGGAACTTGTTATCGGTTACGCCTGAAATCTCGCAATGCATTGTCGCGCCGCCTAGCGTTTCCGCGTCTACTTCTTCACCAACAGAGGATTTTACCAAAAACGGCCCAGCCAAAAAAACAGAGCCGGTACCTTCCACGATAAAGGCTTCATCGGACATGATCGGCAGATAAGCCCCGCCAGCCACACAGCTGCCCATGATAGCCGAAAGCTGGACGATTCCCATCGCGGACATTTGTGCATTGTTCCTGAAAACCCTTCCAAAATGCTCCTTATCTGCGAAAACCTCAGCCTGCATGGGCAGGTATACCCCGGCGCTATCTACCAGATAAATGACGGGTAAACGGTTTTCCATTGCGATTTCCTGTGCCCGGAGGTTTTTCTTAGCTGCGATCGGAAACCAGGCGCCGGCTTTTACGGTCGCATCGTTGGCGACGATCATGCATTGTTTCCCCGAGACAATTCCGATTCCCGCAATTACGCCGCCTGAGGGGCAGCCGCCTTCTTCGGCGTACATATTGTCCGCCACGAATGCACCAATTTCCACGAATTTTGATTCGGAATCGATTAGGTATTCGATTCTTTCGCGTGCGGTTAGTTTGCCTTTTTTGTGCTGTGCTTCGATTTTCTTGATCCCGCCGCCGAGTTTTACCTGGTCATATTTTTGCCGGAGAATTTCCAATAGTTGCGGAAGGCTTTCCTGTGTAGTCATAGCAGATGAAGTGTGGATTATTTCACAAAATAAAAAGTCGTTTACCCGCAAGCAAACGACTTTCATACTTATTAAGAAATTACTTTTTCTATTTGATCACTGTTGTAGTATCAAGCGGCGATTCCGAGGGGCCTTTGTCTTTTTTACCAAAAACCGAAATGTTAATATACCGTTTCGGATGTTCTCTCAGGTTTGTCAAAAGTTTATTCAGGCTCACGACCGTCCTGTCGATATTAGTGTAAAGTGTCTCATCCTTAATCAGTTTACCCGCTGTTCCTTTCCCTGATTCCACACTCGCAAGCAGGTTATGCAGCTCCCCGATTGTCTTGTTTGCATTACGGACAGTTTCCCCGAGCTGCAATGCATTCAAAGAATCAGCAAGTGTTCCTGTTTTGGTGAGCAGCGGCTTGATCTCTTTTTCAGTTTCAATTAAGGAAGTGGAAAGCTTGTTCAGATTGGAAGTAAGCGCGAGCAGGTTGGTACGGTTCTCATTCAATAATCCTTGTAAGCTACTGCCTGTCTGGTTGTAGTTTTTCAATACCTGATTCAGTATCAATCCTGTCTCTTCAAAACCCGCTACTACCTGGTTCAGGTTTCTGATGAGCGAATCGGCGGATGTTACCAGCGGTAGTGCTTGCTGTTGTAGCACGGCCGAGATACCAGGGTCTTTTTTGGCTAAAAGCGTATCTCCGTCCTGCATCGGAGCGCCGGTACCCGGGGACAAATGGATTACTTTTCCGCCTAGCAGTCCGCCGTCGGCGAGTATTGCCGAACTTCCGCCAGGTATCGCTATTCCTTTCTGTATATCAAGCGAGACAAGCAAGTGGTTTTTACGATTTTGCAGCAATTTGATCTCACGAACCCTGCCTACATTCAACCCATTGAGCAGTACGGGATTAGAAGCTGTCAATCCGTCAATATTGTCGTAGATAACAAAGTATTGATGCGTTCTTGAAAAAACATCTGAGCCTTTCAGGATATGAAAGCCGAAATACAGCATTACCATTGCGGCAATGGCCATCATTCCAACTTTTGCTTCTTTCGATAATTTCATGGACTAAATAATTTCCTGCCAGGCAACCAGCAACTCGGCAGCACTAAGTTTATATCGGTTGCATAACATCAAAGTATCAAAAATTGTTTTGACAAATCAAAACATCGGCATCCCGTCTATTTAACGGTCCATGTCTTTCTTATAAGCCATGAATGCCTGGTGAATAGATTCTGCAACTTCTACCTGCCCGTCTTCCGAGGCCAGATAATCTTCCTCATCCGGTGTGGATAAAAACCCGGTTTCGATCAGCACACTCGGCATTGCGCAGCGCCATAATACCAGGAACCCTGCTTGTTTCACGCCCCGACTTTCCCTGTCCGAAACCGACTGGAATTTCTTTTCGATCAGGTCCGCCAGACGAAGGCTGCTTGAAATAAATGCGCTTTGGTAATTGGCGAGCATAATATGCGCCAGCGGTGAATTTGGATCAAACCCTTTGTATTTCTGCTTATAGTTCGTTTCCTGCAAGATTACCGAGTTCTCCCTTCTCGCCACTTCCAGGTTACCTTCCGTTTTATGCAAACCCATTACGAAAGTCTCCGTCCCGTGAACCGACCTTGATCTCGGCGTCGCATTACAATGGATAGATATGAAAAGATCTGCATTGTTACGGTTGGCGAATGCAGAACGTTCACCCAATTCTATAAAAACGTCAGTCGATCTGGTATATAGAACCTTGACTTCCGGTGTAGCTTCTTTGATCTTCCTGCCCAACTCAAGCGCGACGCTCAGCGCGACGTCTTTTTCCTTTATTTTCCGGCCTCTGGTGCCCGGGTCTTTCCCCCCGTGACCGGCGTCGATTACAACTGTTCTTACTTTTGCGGACTTGGAATCGGCGGGTTCCTGTTGAAATACAAACGCAAGACTTGCCAGCAGGAAACTCGCAGCAATTATTGATTTAAGAACTTTTAACATTATTTTTTAATTGGGGCGTTACTCGTTAGAGGTTTCTCTGCTAATTTTGATATCGAATGCAAAAATACTCTATTTGTTAAAACTGAAAAGAAAGGCGATTATTATATCGTCAGTGGTTGCGGCGTTTCTCCTGTTCAGCACTTTAGCCTGTGTGCAGCAACGCTCCAAGGGGTCCGGGAAAAATAAGAGTAAGCAGGCTGTTTCCTCTTCTGAAAAACAAACTTCGGATTCTCTTCTTACAGCTAACCAAAAGTCTGGTACCGATACACTTGGTACCGGTGAGGATCGTACGTCTCAGCCGCTAACGCCTGCTGACTCACTTAATAAGAATATTTCCGCCGATTCTACCGCCGCGGATACGATTTCAAACCCGGACGATTTACAGAATGTAGTCGAATATACTTCCGAGGATTCGACGATTATGGACGCTGTTCTTAAGCAGGTTCATTTGTATGGAAATGCGGAAGTGAACTATGGTACCATCAACCTGAAAGCCAATTACATCCGGCTTAACTGGGTTACTAATGAGGTATATGCGATCGGCACCTACGATTCTACCTCCAAAAAGATGGTCGGCGATCCTATATTCCAGGACGGTCCGGAAACTTATAATACCAAAGAAATCAGGTATAATTTTAAATCTCAAAAAGCGCTGATCCAGGGGATTGTAACCCAGGAGGGCGACGGGAATATCAGGGGGGAAAAGGTCAAGAAAGACGCGGAAGGCAACTTTTACATTCGCCACTCCATGTACACGACGTGTAATCTTACGCACCCGCATTACTTCATCAATGCGCCGAAGATTAAAATGGTGAACAAAAAGCAGGTCATTTCGGGACCTTTCAATCTCGTGATCAGCGACGTTCCGCTTCCTATTGCGCTGCCTTTTGGTTTTTTCCCTTTTCCAAAGAAAAAAGAAAGCGGCACGAGCGGGATCATTTTCCCTACTTACGGAGAGGAACCGAACGGGCGGGGCTTTTACCTGCGCGAAGGCGGATATTACTTTGCAATCAGTGAATATGTCAACGCCATCGTAACCGGACAGATCTATTCGACCGGCAGCTGGGGTTTGGGTGTGGCTTCCACTTATATCAGAAGGTACCAGTACAGCGGGAATTTTGCATTGCGTTTCAATAAAAACAAACCGAGCGACGAAGTGGATCGATTGCTGGGCCGGGGTGTTACCAATGACTTTAGCGTTGTATGGTCACATGCACCTAGGCCGCGGGGAAACTCCCAGTTTTCTGCCAATGTCAATGTAAGCAGCAATAGCTATAACCAGTTGCAGGAGTTCAATACAGAGCGATATACATCCAATGTTGCGAGTTCCTCAGTTCAGTACAACCGTACATTTGGCCAATATGCCAGAGCCGCTGCGAGCTTGCGTGTGAATCAAAACTTTGGACAAATTGACCCGGTAACCGAGCGACGGACAAACGGAAAAACCAACGTTTCCACAGATTTCAGCTTTGGTATCAATCAGATCGCCCCGTTTGCATTAAAAGGTGGTCGCGGCAAGTGGTACGAAAGCTTCCGTCTTGGTCTGGATTTTAGCGGAAATTATGCATTGACAAACTCGCTGACTGCGATCGATACTTCTTTCAGCAGATTGGGTTTCCAGATCTCTAATACAGTAGATACTTCGAGGGTAGGGATAGCAAAAGTGGTACCCTTCAACCTGAATAATCTGCCAGATATGTTGAAAGATGCGCAGTTTACCGGACGTTACAGCTTGCCGATCTCGCTGCCCAACTTTAAAGTATTGCGGTTTGTGAATGTGACCCCGAGCCTTTCTTTGCAGGGGGAGGTTTTTACAAAACAATATAATTACTCTGTGGATTCGCTCACCAACCGGGTCCGCATCGATACGCTCAATCAGGCGGGGACCGAATACTCGTACAACTTCGGGGCAGGTGTAAACACTCGTTTTTATGGTACGTTCTTTATCGGAGGAAAGAGACTGGAAGCGATCCGACACACAGTAATACCTTCTCTATCATTCACTTACACTCCGGATTTCACTGGCGACGCATTTGGTTTTTATCAAAAGGTAAGTGTCCGGAACCGGAAAGACGAAATACAGGATTATTCACTTTCCCGGTTTCGCGGGATTGGTACGGGAGTCGGTAACGGGCGGGCGAGTAGTGTAATTTCTTTCAGTTTAAACAACTCTTTTGAGATGAAGCTGAAATCGAAAAGCGATACTGCGGCTACCCAATTCGAGAAAATATCGCTGCTTGACAATTTGAGTGTCGGAGGTAGCTACAATCTCCTGGCCGATTCACTGAATCTCTCCAATATCACTGTGAATGCGAATGCGCGGGTCGGCCGGAACCTGAATCTGAACTTTAATATGAACCTTGATCCGTATGCTTATGAAGCGAATCCGCGGATTTTGTCTAACCAGGTTGGTACCAAGGTCAACAGATATGCGATCACGCAGGGGCAGGGACTTGCCAAGCTGCAAAACCTGGGCTTTACATTAGGTACCAGCTTTTCACCTAAGGGATCAGACAAAACGAAAACACCGCCGGTTAACGGGGCTGATCCCGATGCGGAGATTAAACAGGAGCAACGGGAATACATTGAGCAAAACCCCGAGCTGTATGTCGATTTCAATGTACCCTGGAATTTGTCGCTTAACTACAACTTCGGCCTCAGCAAGCCCGGACTTTCCAAAGCAACTCTGATCCAGGCTGTGCAGGCGACGGGTGATTTGAGTTTGTCTAAGAATTTCAAAGTAAGCGTAAGTACCGGTTTCGATTTTACTGCATTCTCTCCTACCATTACGCAGCTTACACTTTACCGGGATCTGCATTGCTGGGATATGAGTTTCAGCTGGACACCATTCGCTGGCAGCGCGGCGAGGGTAAGTAACTACAACTTTACGCTGAAAGTGAAGTCGGCGCTCCTGCAGGATCTGAAAGTAACGCGCCGCCGCTCGTTCTACGACAGATCAGCCTATTGATCAGGCACAAAAAAAGGCTGCCCATGCAGGCAGCCTCTCAATTTCTTTGATCAGATTACTTCGAAGCTGGCTTAGCAGCCTTTGGAACCACTTCACCTTTCAGATATAAGGTAATCGATCCGCCTTCGGTATTACTGAAAACGGTTACAGGTTTGTTGAAAGAACCTGCTGCTGCTGCATTAAAAGTAGCTTTTACTGATCCTGTCTTTCCAGGAAGTACAGGGTCTTTAGACCAAACCGGTGTTGTACATCCGCAAGATACGGTTACATTGGAAAGAATTACTGGCTCTGTACCTGTGTTGGTAAAAACAAACTCGTGCGTTACCGGTGTTCCCTGAGGCACTTTACCGAATGCATGCGTTTCTTCTTTGAATTTTAGCACACCTTTCTGAGCGAAACTAACGGTGGTCAGGCCAACCAATAGAACCAGAGCTGAAAAAAATACTTTCATAACTTTGACTATACATTAAGTGGTGAAAAACTAATTAGCAAACAAGATTAATGCTTAAAAATTAAATTTAATAATCGTTAACCAATATTAACAGAAGGCAGCGAATCGTGGTATGGCAGCGGATTATTATTTTCCTGCTTAATTTTGGCTTGCATTCAAAAAAACGTAATTTAACTACTGATTATTTCCAGAAAATTTCGCTTATGCTTCCGAATGATAGTTTGACCGGCTCCGGTATTTTGAGTAAAGAAAACATTATCAGTGATTATCGCCTTGCTTGCGAGAGTCGCCAGGTAAGTCTGCTGGGCCGGAAAGATACAATGGGAGGTCGTTCTAAATTTGGCATTTTTGGAGACGGTAAGGAAGTGGCCCAGATCGCACTTTCAAGGACTTTCAGGCAGGGTGATTTCAGATCCGGCTATTACAGGGACCAAACGATTGAAGCTGCTTTGGGTAACCTTACCTGGCAGCAGTTTTTTGCGCAAATGTACGCGCATGCAGATCTCGAACACGAGCCTAACACAGGCGGAAGATCCATGAACGGCCATTTTTCGACACGCTGGCTGGATGAAGACGGGCGCTGGCTGGATCAGACGAAACTTTACAATTCTGTTTGCGATATATCCTCCACTGCGGGGCAAATGCCCAGGGCGGTAGGACTTGCCTATGCTTCCAAATTATACCGGGCCAATAAGCAACTGCACGGACAAACTACTTTTTCGCGTCAGGGAAACGAGATTGTATTTGCTACGATCGGCGACGCTTCCACTTCTCAGGGGATGTTCTGGGAGGCGATGAATGCAGCCGGAGTACTGCAAATCCCGCTGCTCACTTCCGTGTGGGACGATGGTTATGGCATTTCAGTTCCTATTGAATATCAGACAACAAAAGGAAGTATTTCAAAAGCGTTGGCAGGAATGCAACGTAATGAGGATGAGCCGGGTATGGAGATATTCACAGTAAGTGGCTGGGATTATCCTGCATTGATCGAGACTTACCAAAAAGCGACCAGGATCTGCCGCGAGGAGCAGGTTCCGGTCTTAGTACACGTAACCGAACTCACTCAGCCTCAGGGGCATTCGACCTCGGGCTCGCACGAGCGTTATAAATCCAAGCAGCGGCTGAACTGGGAAGTCGAGCGCGACTGCAATTTGCGTTTCCGGGACTGGATATTGAAAAATGGATATGCTACCGACGAAGAACTTGAACAGATCGAAGTAGAGTCCAAGGAAGTTGCGGCACAGTCGCGTAACAATGCATGGCAGGCTTATCGGAAAGATATTGATAAGGAATACCTGGAAACAATACAGCTAATTCAGACAGCGGGGAAAGAGAGCCAGTTTGCCGATGAACTCAGCAATGTGGTCCATGATCTTTCCAAAACCTATTTGCCTGTGCGACGGGATATGGTTTCCAGTATCCGCAAAACGCTTCGGATATTGGGCAGTGAAGCGGAGCCGGTAAAAAGTCCGCTGAAAGCATTTTTAAAAAACAGCCTGAAAGAGAACAAAGCGCGATTTAATACACATTTATACAGCGAAACCCAGGATTCTCCTTTAAACGTAGAAGGCATTAAACCAGAATATTCGGAAAACAGCCCTACGGTAGACGGTCGCGAAATTATCAGGACTTACTTCAATTCTCTTTTTGAGAGAGACCCTAAAGTGGTTGCGATTGGAGAGGATATTGGTATGATAGGTGATGTAAACCAGGGTTTTGCAGGTTTGCAGGAAAAATATGGCGAACTGCGCATTACCGACACCGGAATCCGCGAAACGACCATAATCGGTCAGGGAATAGGAATGGCAATGCGTGGGCTGCGGCCGATCGTAGAGATCCAGTATTTCGACTATATTTATTACGCACTTTCCATATTAACCGACGACCTTGCGTCGCTCCGGTACCGGACAGCTGGGGGGCAAAAAGCGCCGCTTATTGTCCGCACGAGAGGTCACCGGCTTGAAGGTATCTGGCACTCGGGTTCTCCGATGGGTACCATGCTCAGCAGCTTGCGCGGCATGCACGTGATCGTACCTCGAAATTTTACACAGGCAGCCGGTTTCTACAATACATTAATGAAGGGCGACGATCCGGCGCTTATTGTCGAGCCGCTTAATTCTTATCGCCAAAAAGAGGTTCTACCCGATAATATCGCCGAAATCTGCATTCCGTTGGGGCAACCTGAAATTTTAAAGGAAGGAAATGATGTGACCATCGTTACTTATGGCTCCATGTGCCGTATAGTAATGGAGGCCGCTTCTCAATTGCAAAGTGTAGGGATCGACGCTGAGGTGATCGATGTACAGACACTTTTGCCATTTGACGTGAACAGCAGCATTGTTGAATCCATTAAAAAAACGAGCAGGGTTATCTTCGCCGATGAAGATCTGCCAGGCAGCGCATCAGCTTATATGATGCAGCAGGTTATTGAAAAGCAGAATGCGTACCGCTGGCTGGATTCGGCGCCGGTGACAATTTCCGCGAAAGACCATCGCCCGCCTTACGGTTCGGACGGTGATTATTTTTCGAAACCTAATATGGACGATATCTTTGAAACTGTTTACAATATCATGCACGAAGCGGAGCCCGAGCTTTATCCGGAACTGTTTTAGTGTTTGATTTATATGTATAAAAAATCAGGAAAGAGAATTTTAGACTTGATAATAGCGGCAGCCGGGATCTTCATCTCGCTGCCGCTATTTGTTTTAATAACCCTCGTTGTCTGCATTGATTCGCGCGGGAGGCCCTTTTTTCTTCAAAAACGGCCGGGACTAAATGAGAAGTTGTTTACGCTGGTCAAACTTAGGACAATGCGTAACAATGGTGAAGTTACCGCCTTCGGCCGCATTCTGAGGATCACTTCATTTGATGAGATCCCGCAGCTTTGGAATGTGTTGCGTGGTGAAATGAGCATTGTGGGCCCCCGTCCGCTTTTGGTGCAATACCTTCCTTTGTATAATGAGTTTCAAAAGCAGCGTCACACCGTTTTGCCTGGCATTACCGGCCTCGCGCAGGTGAATGGACGAAATGAGATCAGCTGGCAGGAGAAATTTGAGTACGATGTTGCTTACGTGCGGGATCTGTCGCTAGAACTGGATCTGGAAATTCTTGGTCGGACGTTTTCCCAACTTTTGGACCGCAAAAATGTAAAGCCTTTGTCCGGCCTGCCAACTGACGAATTTAAAGGAAACTGATATGCTGATCTACGGAGCGGGCGGCCATTCGAAGGTCATTTTCCGAATGCTGATTGATGCAGGAATAACAGTCGAAGCAATTTTCGACGATCAAATGGATACTGCTCTTTTTGAACAGGCAACAGTCACTTACCACCCGCAAATTTTTGCCGGACAGGAGCTGATCGTCGCGGTAGGAGACAATTCGGCAAGGCGCTTAATAGCAGAAAAAGTAAGTCATAAGTTTAGCAATTTCATTCATGAAAGCGCATTTATCGACTCCACGGTAATGATCGGGGAAGGTTCTGTGGTTTTTCAACAGGCAGTTATCCAGGCAGATGCGCGGATTGGCAAGCATGTAATTATCAATACAGCAGCAATTGTAGAACACGAATGCGAGCTCGGCGATTTCGTGCACGTAGCGCCTCGGGCTACGCTTTGCGGCAATGTGAAAGTTGGTGAAAATACGTTGCTGGGTGCCTGCTGCATTATTTTACCTAATATTTCAATTGGAAAAAACTGCATGATCGGCGCAGGTAGCATCGTTACCAAATCAGTTCCGGATAATGTTACCGCCGCAGGTAACCCGGCCAGAATTTTAACATATTAACCACATACTATGAATTACAGAATATGGCTGTCGCCTCCACACATGGGCGGTGGAGAATTGAAATACGTTCAAGAGGCGTTTAATAGCAATTGGATCGCGCCTGCCGGACCTAATATTGGTCATTTTGAAAATGAGCTAGCCCAATATACCGATGCAAAATATGCGGTTGCGCTGGCTTCCGGGACAGCGGCTATTCATTTAGCATTGTGTGCATTAGGTGTAGGCAAAGGCGATATTGTACTCTGCCAGTCGCTGACTTTCGTTGCCACTGCTAATCCGATTCTGTATCTCGGCGCCACGCCCGTTTTCATCGATAGCGAACCAAAAACGTGGAATATATGCCCACAGGCTTTGGAAACGGCGGTAACGTATTACATAAAGCGTAACCAAAAACCAAAAGCATTGATCTGCGTGCATTTGTATGGAATGCCTTGTTTAATGAATGAGTTGCTGGCGATTTGTGACAAGTACGGTATTGCATTGATAGAAGATGCAGCCGAGGCGCTGGGTTCTACGTATAGAGGGAAGCATTTGGGCACTTTCGGCAAAGCTGGGATTATTTCTTTTAATGGAAATAAAATAATCACTACTTCCGGCGGTGGCGCTTTACTTTCAGATTCTAAAACGCTTACGGATAAAGCCAGGTTTTTAGCGACGCAGGCGAAAGATCCGGCTACTTATTTTCAGCATTCCGAGGCTGGCTATAATTACGCGATGAGCAATGTTTGTGCAGGTATCGGGCGCGGACAAATGGAAGTTCTGAATGAGCGTGTGGCAGCGCGCCGGTCTAATTTCAATCGGTATCAGCAGTACCTGGCTGCAATTCCCGGCATTTCATTTCAGGAGGAACCAGCAGGCGGATATTCAAACCGCTGGCTGACTGCATTGCAATTAACTTCCAATGTTGCGCCAGAAGAAATCAGACTGGCTCTTTTCGAAAAAGGAATAGAATCCAGACGGGTCTGGAAACCGATGCATTTACAACCACTTTATAAATCAGCACCCTACTTTGGAGGAAATGTGGCTGAAAATCTTTTTGAAAATGGTATTTGCCTTCCATCCGGATCTCAGTTAACGGAGCAAGAGGTTACAGAAATAAGCAACGTAATTATTGAATTGGTTGAAAAATAAAAAAGGCTGTTCATGAGCGGGTCACGAACAGCCTTTTTCTCTTAACTAGCGTATTACAGAATTTCGATCTCGAATTGTAATGGCGTGTAAGGCGGTACCTTCGGGTTACCGTTAGCTCCGTATCCAAGAGAAGACGGAAAAATGATAATCGCTTTTTCAGTTTTCCTCATTCTTCGCACTGCTCTGTCGAATCCCGGAATCACACCGTTAGTGCCGGTAGTTACTGCAATGGTTCCTTCGTCGAATTTCGAATCGTCTAAGAACTTTCCAACGTATTTAACGCTGACGGATTTGCCCACACCCAGCGTATCCCCAGTAACCGTGTTGGTTCTAATAATTACCAAATTACTGCTGGTACGCTCAGAGACAGGAAATTGCTTCCTCGCCAGGAAATCGTCGATCTGCTGAACTTCGGTTCTGGTTTTTACAAATTCAATTTCAAGTCTGATCACAGAATAAGCAGGGATGTTTACTCTTTCTGCATTGCCAAAAGCCAACGTGTAAGGCAGAAGAAAAGTAGCTTTTTCTCCCGTTTTCATCAGGAATATTCCGCGCTCAAGACCGAAGATATTGGTCGAATATCCCTCCGCTGGAAAAGTAAATGTCGAATCGTCTTTGATTGATAAAACCTTCGTTCCATTCAACAGATATCCATTGATCCTGACAGTCGCTCCGTCCCCTCTCTTTGGCCGCTGACCATTTGGATTTGACTTCCTGATAATGTAATACAAACCCGAACTATCCTTTATCGCAGAAGATCCTGCGCTGTCTTTTGCGAGAAACTCCTGGATCTGAGTCTCGTTCTCAGCCATTTTCTCCTCATCCTCGTTGTCGGATTTCATACATCCTGACAAACCTGCCACCATAGCAAGTAAAAAACACAATGCTAAATAAGTACGCTTCATTTCTTGTCTTCCTTTCTTTTAAATTAAATGGGATTAACTACTTGCATCGATAGACTCTGCGCAACTGTTATTGGTTGCAATCACAAAGCCGAAACTTCCATAAGTACATTTTTTTCGTAGAATCTGCAAAAGGAAGATAACGGGCACACGCCGCATTTCGGGTTTCTGGCGACGCAAATATAACGTCCGTGCAAAATCAGCCAGTGATGCGCTTTATGAACGAGCTGTTTCGGAATATATTTTACCAATATTTTCTCAACACTTAACGGCGTTTTCGCAGTAGAAGGAACGAGCCCCAAACGATGCGAAACGCGGAATACGTGCGTGTCGACTGCCATTGCAGGCTGGTTAAATATCACCGACGCAATTACATTGGCTGTCTTTCGACCAACGCCCGGCAGCTTTTGCAGTTCATCCACGGAAGCCGGCACTTCTGAGCCAAATTGCTCGACCAGCATCCGGGCCATTCCTACCAAATGCTTACTCTTATTGTTTGGGTAGGATATTGAGCGGATATAGGTAAAAACCTCTTCTGCATTGGAAGCGGCCAGCGCCTCAGGAATGGGAAAACGCTCGAAAAGCGGCGGCGTCACGATGTTTACGCGTTTGTCTGTGCATTGTGCCGACAATATCACCGATACCAGCAATTCGTACGGGTTGTTGTAATGTAATTCGGTTTCAGGTTCAGGGAAGTTATTGGTAAAATAATCCAGAAATAGTCTGAACCGCTCCTGTCTAAGCATAAATAGGAATCAAAGCTGATAACAACGACAAAATCCAGCTATTCAGCGAATAGCTGGTAAAAAGAAAAACCTACCGCCCTCAATTATAGAGAAGGGCAATAGGTCTTTTCGACGAGAATTGCTGTGAATATCTGAAAACTTCCGAAATCACTTTTTCCGAAGGAGTCCGGGTGATTTTGTTCATCTGGGTTTGAATTTCGAGCGAATCCAGATAGAAGTCCATCAGATTATCGTCAAGAGCAAGCGCCTCAACAATCAGTTCATTTTCATTTTCTGTTGTCTCGGCATATAAATACCTTACAACATCATCGTAGGTAAAAGTTTTTGTCATACTGTGGGGCACGTTGGTTGAATTGCTTACGCAAGTTTATCAACGCGTAACGCATCCTGCCCAATGCCGTATTAATACTCACTCCCGTGGCGTCCGCAATTTCCTGAAAACTCATGTCCTCATAGTGGCGCATGATCAGTACTTGCTTCTGCACATCAGGTAACCGCTGGATCATTTCCCGCAGTTGTTCATGTGTTTCCTGACGAATCTGGATTGACTCAACGGAATCCTCCGAAAAATCCAGCGTATTAAAAACACTGCTTCCGTCTTCGAATACTACATTGGGGTAGCGTTTATCGCGTCTGAAATAATCAATGGCAAGGTTGTGTGCGATACGTATAATCCATGGCAAGAACTTGCCCTCATCATTATATCTACCTCCTTTTATCGTATCTACGGCCTTTATAAATGTATCCTGTAATAAGTCTTCGGCTACATATTGGTCTTTGACAATTAGATAAATAGTGGTGTATATTCTTGATTTATGGCGTTGAACGAGTTTTTCGAAAGCTTTCTCGTTCCCACGGATATACAATGTCACCAACTCACTGTCGCTAACTAGGACTTTCTCCATTTTTATTATTCGATTTAGTTAACGTAGAGCGGTTCTCCGATATTGTTTCTCCTTTCTGTCTGGTGATAAAAATGAAATAATTATCTGTATTTGAAATTATACGATTCAAAGAAATAGATTTAGCAAATAATTTGCAAATGTTTGGGTTTCTTTTTTCGGGAAATTGTTTTCCGTTAACACATGTTAACAACCAGGGTATATTTTTGCTATTATTCGATCCTTTGCGATATCTTCTGTTCTTTTGGCAACAAATAATAGAATTTATCAAATAGACTTACGCTTAATTGGGGCCGACGGATTTACTCATCGACACAATTATTTTTACAAAGAAATAGAATCTAAAAATTTAACTTTTCCAATAAATATTGAACTTTTGCCAGATATGAAATACACACATATTTTCTTTGATCTGGACCATACACTCTGGGATTTTGAAAAAAATTCGTCGGAATCCCTCGAAGAGATTTTTCACCGGCTAGCCCTGGAACAACACGGAGTTACATCAAAGGACGCATTTATTACCTGTTTCCTCAAAATTAATACTGCATTGTGGGATGCTTTCGACCGCGGACAATTGCACCATACCTATATACGTGAGCAAAGGTTTAAATTGGTTTTCGCGGAACTGGGCGTACATTGCCCGGACAATCATGACGAGATCGGCGAAATGTACCTGCGGGCGCTACCTGACAAAAAACACCTGCTGGAAGGCGCATTGGATCTATTGACCTACGCTCAGGCTGCCGGCTACCGGATGCATATTATCACAAACGGTTTCAACGAAATCCAGGTACGGAAGATAGCCAGCTCTCAGATCAGCCACTTTTTCGAGAATGTGATCAGTTTCGACAATGCAAATGCGAGAAAGCCTGATCGACGGATCTTTGAATTCGCTATGCAAACCGCAGGCGCCTCTGCTGAGGAAAGTATTATGGTCGGAGATAACTGGGTTGCGGATATTATGGGGGCCAAACAGGTTGGAATAGATACCGTTTACCTCAACCCTGCCGGATTGCAGTTTGACGAGGCACCGACCTACGATATTCGCCGGCTGGAAGAACTACTGCTTATTCTTTAACCGAACTAATATTGAAACAACACAGGATTCAGCTCGCTATCGGCTGGTCCGCCAACTGGTCTGGATAGCAACCAGGTTTCCCAGTCAGCCTGCTGGTACTCATTTCTTGGCTGCACAATTTGCTGATCCTTGTCCATATAGATCATCGTCATCACCTTGCGCGGCCGGCCGGATACATTCGCTCCTGCCCGGTGGAACAGCCAGCCTGCGTGAAAGCTTACTTCGCCCAATTCAAAGGGAGTTTCATTCAATGAAAATTGCTTTAAACTCTCATTCATCAGCGCCTCGCTTTCGTCACTGATCTCGAGGTCGCGACCTATTTCTACGTGGTGACTTTTTTCTGCAAATGCCAGCGGCCCCATTTCCATCAAAGTTTCCTGAAGAGGGATCCAACCTGTAACCGTTTTAGGTGAAGAGAGTGGCCAGTAAAACTGGTCCGCATGCCAGGGAGTAATGCCTCCCGAAGATTCTTTATACAAAGCCTGGTCATGATAAAGCCGCACGCCTTTCACCTGCAACAGGTCATTCGCGATCCGGGCCAGCTTTTTTGAAAAAACAAACTCTTTTGCTTCCTCACTTTCGCGCCACAAGTTCATCACCTGCAAGAATGCCCGCTCGTAAGTCGTGCGTTCTTCCATCGGCTTGGTCAATTTGTTCAGCTTGAATACGAGATCGGTGATAACTGCTCCATAATGTTCGAGCAGCTGCGGGCTGAGCACGTTTTTGAGCTTAACATATCCATAGGTTTCGAAATGTGTAATCGATTCCTGCGAAACTATAAATGGTTCCGAAAGCTCACTCTGAATCAAATCGTATTGCAGTTCTGCCATGATCAAGTCGTTTTTCAGTAAAAAAAAGATTTTTTCAGGCAAAAACTACCTTAGTGATCCTGTTCGTAAAAGTTAATTTTTTTTTCGCGCAAGAAGTTCTTGATCACATCCACGTGCACGCATTGACCTACATTCAAAAAAGGATAATTGGAAACCCTCTTTCGCTGGCCTTCCGAAATCACTTCTCTGTTGACCTGATCAAATCCCAGATGGAGGTGGCGGGTGGCGCTTTGCATTCCGTAAATAATGCCGTTCGGATCAAACAGCGGCCCGCCGCTTTGGCCGCGTAAGCCGGGGGTGCTCATTTCAATTCCTGTTACTTCATTAGCCTCACCGATGTGCCTAGTAATGATGCCGTCGATCGGGAAACTGGGGGTTTTTGAGCGGCCCGCTTTTGTCCATTCAATATCCCCGGAATTTTTATTATACTGATAATTTGTAAACTCAGGAAAAGGGTAACCCAGCCGGCATAAGTACCGGCCTTGTCGCACAGCGCGCGAATCTTTCAGAAAATGCGCGTGGCCCTGGTATTGAATGGATTCGAAATCACGAAACTGAATAACCGCCAGGTCCTGGGTAGGATGCAAATGGATGGAGAGCGCTTTGTAAGCCGAAACGCACTGGATAAAGTTGAAAAGAATGCGGATGGGATTCACCGAGTTGATCCGGTATTTGGTTTCCAGGCTGAGCCGCTGCGTTTCTAAACCGGGGTCTTTTTCAAATTTTCGTAGTTCACCTCTGAATTTGAGATAGTTCTCGTAGATCGCATTTGCATGCAAAATCTGCTTTGCCACGTGCCTGCATGTAATTGCAAATCCGTCTTCGTTCACGAAAAACAAAGTGGCAGTTCCGGGTACGATATCGCTGCCCGAATAATATCTGAAAATGAAATGGATCGGACGGGTGAACTGATCTACTCTCTCAATAGCTCCAACAAACATGTCGGCAAATGTAGTAAACCAATCTCATTTGTGGGTGAAAGGAACCAGCGCTTCTGTCTGATCCCAGCTTAATATCATATTTACACCTTCGGGTATATCTTCAAAATAGATATTAAATTGCTCTTGAACAGTGGGGCGGATCCGAATTGGAACCTCAACCTGCATTACGTTTTTCCCGTCATTATATTCGGTACCCCATTGCCCGGTTTCTGCATTTAGGATAATCTTCCAGGTACTTTGCCCCGGAACGGAATACAGCGAGTAGGTGCCCGCCTTAACAGGTTTCCCCGCCATTAATATATCCTCTTGAAATTCGATTAACGTTGCTTCATTGGCCCCCGTTCGCCACACTTTTCCGTAAGGAGAGAGTGCATTATCCTTATCCCTGCCAAAAATCAATCTTCCTTTTTTGCTTGGCCTGCTGTAAGTAACCTTGATGCCCGCAACTTTTGAAGTTTCCGCTACTGCCTCCGGGCTGAAAGATTTGGTGTACATTCTCACGCCGGCAAACGCAATCAATCCGAGAACAATAACACCTAACCCGATCAGTAGCGCTTTCTTCATAGATCAGGGACAAACGATTTTGTAAAAAGTGTAGGTTACTGATAACCGGAGATAATAGTAGTTGTCTTTCAGTGAAGGGTCGCCTTGTACTAGCTTGTCGGTTGCGACTGGCTTGCCACCCAGATCATCAAGAAAATCTGTAAAAGTCTTTCTCGCGCCATATTCAATACCAATATTCCACGGCCGGCGAACCTGGTATTTGATACCAACACCATAAGGCAGCGTAAATGTGGATGTTTTGTAAGGATTGGTCTGAACTTTGGGATCAAACTTTGAATACCCTACCCCGCCAAATAAATAAGGACTCCAGTTGACAGCTAATCTGCGTTCCTGGAAATTCAGAAAGTTATATTCCGCGACTGCGCTTCCTTCGAATATCCTGGTCGTGAAAGACTTGTTTCTCGCTAGCTGAAAAGGATCGTCACTATGCTTGTCATCCGCACCGATAATACCTCCCGCAATTTCAGCGCGAAGCGACAATGCCTGATTAGGATTGAACCGGAAAAACAAACTACCGGCCGGTTTGATGAAGCGAATTTTTTGCGTAGGAGCAATATCGCCTTTGTAATTAAAACCCCCAATTCCAGCTCCTAACTCGATCTTCTGAGCAATTGTGGTTGTATAAATTGCGGCAAAAAAATAAATACCTGCCGACAAGATGTACAGCAAGTATTTATCAATATAGTTTCTAGAAAAATATTTCAAAGTGTGCCTTTATTTTAAAGGAGGACATTTAATTTGAGAAGGCAGCATATAGTTGATATGGATCATACCGAACAGATAATTATCCTTCAACCTGGGGCTATACCCGCGTGCGCTCCCAGGTGCGCCATAACCAGTAGCGGGAAGTGCTGCAAGAGGATCTGCGGCATCAATCTGATAATTAACCTGCAAAAATTTCTTCAAAGATTCCGTTCTGTCGGCCCCTTTTCTTACTGCAATCGGATTAGTAGAACGGTTGGATACTGTCGCCGCCAATGGATCATCCGCAAACAAAGCCGGATCTGCATACTTTCCAGCAACGTCATCCAGGTAGTCGGTAAAAGTTTTCCTGAAACCCAGTTCAGCCGAGATATCGAATCTTGAATTGATCTTGTACCGAACTCCGATTCCTACCGGTATTGCAAACTGTACCAATGAATAAGGTTTGGCATAACCTTCATTTCCCTGGCCCTCTGTACCCAGCGGCTGCAATTTAACCCAATCTCCGTCAAGAGAATCAAGTGCCTTTGGATTGTGGGCTGTTAATGCGACACCTGCAAACAGATAGGCACCAAACTGCGGGCGTCTGTCGTAACTGCGACCATCTGGAATTAATTTAAAAATACCTTGAACCGAAAATTCTTTCAGATCATTGCGAAAATGCAGGTTTCTGGCATAAAATACGTTGCTCTCATATTTTGAGCCGCGGTTCATAATGTAATCGTCGCCCGCAATTCTTGCGTAAGTGAAGCTGGCCCTGGCGCCCAGACGTGGTGTAAAGTGCCTTGTATAGTTACCCCCGATACTCCACCGCACCATTTTGAACATCGAAGCAAGCGGTCTTCTGTAAGGAGCCATATCGCCGAAATAGCTGGAAGTACCGATACCAAAACCTGCCGTAGAATATGGGACAAAAATAGCCCGGCTCTGCGCCTGAGATTCTTTACCTGCTATTAATAGTCCAAGGGTAAAAATCAACGCCAGCGTCCCGGGTACTGTCTTGAATTCAAAATTTCTACGCATTTTCAAATCGTTTTTTTGCAAAAATAGGATAGTTGTTGATTTTCTTCAGAGTGTATCACCATTTCAACGTATTTCCGATAAAATTATTTGTAGCGGTCCTAATTTTTAGAAATCCCTCCGAAAGCACATTCGCAGACGTTTTAAATTGACCTCAAATAAAACTTTGCTATCATTGCAGACCAAAAAAGATCCGGGAAATGATTACGAGTCACAATTTAAAGTTTTCCTATTCTGCTCAAAAAAAATTTCAATTTCCTGATATCAGCTGCGGTGACAGGGAAACTCTACTGATCCTGGGACAATCGGGAAAGGGAAAAACCACCCTGTTGCACCTGCTGGCACTCCTGCTACAACCCGAATCCGGCGAGGTGATTATTGGCGGAAGATCGATCAAGCACCTTTCGCATGAACAAATCGCGCTGATTCGGGCGAAGACTATTGGAATCGTTTACCAGCGGGCGCATTTTGTCAGCGCATTGTCTGTGATTGATAATATGCTGTTATCCAACTTTCTGGCAGAAAAAGACCAGGATCGGAAGAGGGCTATTTATCTGGCCAACGAGCTTGGTTTCGCAGAACATTTGTCCAAAAAAACATCGCAGCTCAGTCAGGGTGAACAGCAGCGGGTGAGCATTGCGAGGGCATTAATGAATGATCCGAATGTGATTTTGGCCGATGAACCTACTTCCAGCCTCGACGACCTTAATTGTCAGCGCGTAATTGACCTATTAAAAACACAATCCGCTTCCATAGGAGCCAGTCTGGTGGTAGTAACGCACGATCAGCGACTTAAAAGTGAATTTTCCAATCAGGTAATTTTGTAGCCCGGCGGCGAATCTATCTGCGGCCCGGCAGGCCTAGTTAAACAAAAAGCAATGAACCTTTTCAAGATCAGCCTCGCAAATATCAGGGAAAAGAAGCTTAACAGCTTTCTCAGTGCATTGTTACTGGCGCTTGGTATTGGCATGATCTCTCTGCTTTTGCTTTTGAACCAACAACTCGACGAGCAGTTCAGGAAAAATATCAAGGGGATAGATATGGTGGTGGGCGCCAAAGGAAGTCCGCTGCAACTTATTCTGTCCAGTATTTACCAGATCGACGCGCCTACCGGAAACGTGCCGCTGGCGGAGGTGAATTCTTTACGCAAAAATCCTTTCGTCAAAACGGTTATCCCGCTTTCAATGGGCGACAGTTACCAGGGTTTCCGCATTCTTGGGACAACTCCAAAATATATTGAGCATTATAAGGTAAAGGTTGCAGAGGGGCATATTCATAATGCGTCGATGGAAGTTACCGTGGGGAGTAAAGTAGCCCGCAATGCCGGACTGAAAATCGGTGATACATTTGCCAGCTCGCACGGGCTCGACGGCGAAGGCGACCAGCACGATCATAAAAAATATAAAGTAACCGGCATTTTCGCAGCAAGCGGGACGGTCGTGGACCAACTGATCGTAACCCGGCTTTCGAGTATCTGGGATGTTCACGAACATGCGGAGGCTGGTGCCGGAAAACCGGAAGAGCATCATGAGGAAGCTGGTGGCGAGGCCGAAGAGGAAGGGCAGGATGTGACGAGCGCATTGATCCAGTTCCGCAACCCGATGGGATTAATGACGATCCCGCGGCAGGTCAATACGAACACTTCCATGCAAGCCGCATTACCCAGCATTGAAATCAACCGGCTTTTCTCTTTGCTAGGAGTGGGTATCGAAACTTTGCGCGCGATCGCGCTGGTTATTATTACGATCGCCGGCGTGAGTGTTTTTGTTTCCCTTTATAATTCTTTAAAAGAAAGAAAATATGAAATGGCGCTGATGCTGTCAATGGGCGCAACCCGCACGTCGCTTTTTTTAATGTTACTGATTGAGGGGCTTTTCCTTTCGGTTGTCGGTTTTTTCGCAGGAATATTACTCAGCAGGGTCGGGTTAATGCTTTTTTCAAAGGCGGCAGAACAAGATTTCCATTATTCACTGGGCAAATTTGCGATACTGCCTGAGGAGGTCTATCTGCTTTTTGCTGCACTGGCAGTTGGTGCAATAGCCGCTGCCCTGCCTTCTATCGGTATTTATAAATTGAATATTTCGCGCACGCTGGCAGAGGAATGATAATCTGCATAAATTTGTTAGTCAGGCGAAATCCTTATTCAAATCGATTCAAAATGAAATCCTTCAATACGATCATATTCCTTTTCTGCATTACCTCTTTACTCGCGTTCAAACCTACAAATGAGCCGATTAAAGTAACCTGGGAGACTTTGAGAGATGTTACTTTCAAGAAAAAATGGTACGCGGAAGAATCCATTTATATGCTTCACCCGACATTCGGGCCGAGCGTGCAGAAACTAAAAAACCAGCAGGTAGCGATCACAGGCTATATTCTTCCGGTGGATCTGGATGCTAATCTGTACGTGTTATCTGCATTCCCATTCAGCGCCTGCTTTTTTTGCGGTGGCGCAGGGCCGGAGACTGTGATGACACTTAATTTTAAAAAGAAAGACGGGAAAAAATTCAAGACTGACGAAAGGCTTACTTTCACGGGTACATTGAAGCTCAATACAGATGATATTTACCAGATGAACTATATTCTGGACGGAGCTGAAATCACGAACTAAGCATTTGAAAATCAGATGCCTATTAGTCGCCACACGCCGCAGATAAAGAAGAGTACAAGTCCTACCGGCGTGAGCACTTTCCAGCCCAGGTACATCAGCTGGTCCACCCGCAAACGCGGTAACGTCCATCGCGCCCACATCTGGACAAGCACACCAAATACAGCTTTACCCAATAACCAAAACGCGCCGCTGAGGTATCCAAACCAGGTTCCCGGCTCTCCGCTGGTCCAGTCTGCGAGCCGCAGCGGACCGATGTTTGGAAATGGTGTATTCCAGCTTCCGAGAAAAAGAATAGCGCCAAGGAGCGACACAAGCAGCATCATACCATATTCTGAAAGCATAAATATGGCCCAGCGCATTCCTGAATATTCTGTGTGAAAACCTGCTACCAACTCAGATTCGCCTTCCGGCAAGTCAAATGGAGCGCGATTACATTCCGCAAGAGAGGCGATGAAAAAGATGACATAGGCGATCAGCAGAAAAGGATTTCGTACGATATTCCAGGATAGAAATCCACCTATCGCGCTGATATCCAGCCCAAATTGCTTCATTTCAAAAAGATAGACCGGATCAACAGCGTAAATGCCTTGCTGGAAGCTGATTGCTTGCAAGTCAAGGGTTTGCGTGAGCATTACCACACACAGTATGGATAACCCAAGCGGAATTTCGTAGGAAACGATCTGCGCCACGGCGCGCATGGCACCGAACAATGCGAATTTGTTATTAGAACCCCAGCCCGCCATTAACAGTCCGACAACATCAACTGAAACGATCGTAAGGAGAAAAAACACACCCACCGCAGCACCGGAACCGGCTAGATCAGGAGCAAGCGGCACGACAGCAAATCCGGCAAAAACGGCGACAAAAATAACGAAGGGAGCAATCAGGAAAAGCCACTTATCGGCTGCCTTGGGAACAATATCTTCCTTTTGAAGTAGCTTTAAAAGATCAGCAAAGAGTTGTAACACACCCCATTTACCCACTTCCATCGGCCCCATTCTGTCCTGGATAAATGCGGATACCTTTCTTTCCAGGTACACGCCTATTACCACAAAACCCGGCACAAGCAATAAAAATATGATCAGCGTAAATGGTATCAATGCCTTTTCAGTCAAATACTCGTTTTAGCAAAAGTAAGTAAAAAAGTTACTCCACTTCGTCTGGCTGGCCACTATACCCCGATTCCTGCAAAATCCGGCTGGCATTATCGATCTCCATCAACTCTACAATAGATACTTCCGGATTCTTATCCATAAACATTCCCACGATCCGCCAGCCGACCCAGCGCGCAATTGCACCAGGCACTTTTTCTCCTATTTCGGTGGTAAATGGTCTTTCTTCAATGAATTTCCTCTTTTGCAGCACATTCTTTTCATACAACAACTTACTCGCTATAAAGTACCCCCAGATGTTCTGCTGGCTGTTATAAGTCTTTTTAAGATCCGCCTCGGAATAGCCGATTATAAAACTGTCGGGCGTGTGGGGAAGCATAAATTTCACAAACTCGTAACCTTTTCCGTAGCCGATCATATCGCCCAGAAGCGTCGGGTCGCCCGGATCTGTCCGGTTATATTTATTGGATAAAAAGAAAACGATCGACGGAACAATGTACGCTTTCTGATAGCGCCGGAGCTGGTAATCGAAAACATCCGGCCGGTATCTTGCCTCGGGCCCGCCGAAGTAATCCAGTCCGATAATAATCAGTGAATCGGATATATACAGATCGCTGCCGGTGAATCCCGTGACGATAAATTCGACTTTGGGGGCCTGAAAGGCAGGATAGTAATGCTTGATCCGTTTGAATGCATTTGAAAGGGAATCGACAATTCCTGCTTTCCTGTCGCCGATCAGTGAATCAAGCTCCCCTCTGAAACTCTGAAAATCAGGATTTTGTAAAACACTGAACAAATAACCCGCAAGCTGCGGAGATTCGACCGGCGCTTCGGTGAAGTAATACTTTTGAAGGTGACTGTGTTTGTTTAAAAAATTTTGTACTTCTGTAACAGACTTGCAGGCAAAAAGCTCCTGATCGAGGTTTTCTGAAACGATATTGATATTAATGTCACTAATATCCGGCTCGCTCCGGTGATCGGGCTTGCAGGAGAACGAGAGTGCAGCGAGCAAAAAAAGCAGAATGATATTCTTAAAATAAACCATTCGATTACGAGAAAATAACATGTCAGGTGAAGCTTCAAAAATAGAAAAAAAACGGATAAGCATTCTTGGATGCGGTTGGCTGGGCATTGCATTAGCTCAACGCTTGCTGGTCGATCCTATTACATCGGTAGTGAAAGCGAGCACCACCTCAGAGGGGAAGCTGGCCGATTTCGAGCGTCGGGGGCTGGAAGGTTTTCGGTTACCATTAACACCAGGTTTTCCAGAAAATGACTCTGTCAGCGCATTTTTCGATACCGATTCACTGATCATTTCCCTGCCGCCGCGCTCGGGAAAAAATGAACCGGGCTTTTATACAAAACAAATAGAGGCAGTTGTAGACGCGATCAGGAACTCTCCGGTCAAAGAAGTCATATTCATCAGTTCAACTAGCATTTACCCGGATCTGAACAGAATTGTAACCGAACAAGATGTAACACTTCCGGAACATTCGCCAGCGCAGGAAATGGTTTTGGCTGAAAATCTAATTGAATCATTAAGACCTGAAAAAACGGTTAGTATTCTCAGATTCGGCGGTTTGCTGGGCTATAACCGCATTCCGGGCAAATATGTGCAGGGACAAAAAGATATGTCAACCGGCGAAATACCTGTTAATTACATTCACCGCGATGATGGCGCGGCTGTAATCTTAACAATGCTGAAACTGGGAGTAAAAAACGAGACTTTCAATATAGTAGCGCCGCTACACCCACCCCGAAAAGCCATTTATCTGGATACCTGCGCACAATTCGGCTGGGAAGCGCCTACCTTTTTGTCACCCGCAGCGAAGCCCGATTTCAAGATCATTTCCAACGAAAAACTTACCCAGCATTTTCCCTACGAATTTCTGTACCCGGATCCGCTGCGATTTCTTTATATGCTGGAAGATCCTATCTGATAGTAATATAAAGAAAAAATCCGCAGAATGTTTTCCGCGGATTTTGATATTGATATAACCAAAAAGTAAACTATTGAGCTCCTCCGAGCAATTCGGTCAACTTGCTTTCCAGCGCAGGCCCGCGCAGGTTTTTAGCGATGATCTTGCCGTCTTTATCCACCAAAAAAGTGGCTGGTATTGCATTCACACCGTAAGTCTGCGCCACGCCGGAGTTCCATTTTTTAAGTTCTGAGCCGTGTTGCCATTTCAAATTATCCTTGGCAATCGCCGTTTTCCAGGCTTTCTCGTTATCGTCGAGCGAAACGCCGTAAATATCAAAACCCTTCTCTTTGAACTTATCATACATCCGCACCACATTCGGATTTTCCATCCGGCAAGGTCCGCACCACGAAGCCCAGAAATCGATTAATACATATTTTCCGCGCAGCGACGACAATGCAACCGGCTTACCTTCGGGGCTAGTTAGTGTAAAATCAGGCGCGTCCTGACCAATCGTGACACCCGCAAATCTTTTGATCTGCCCGATAAACATTTTTGCCAAAGTCGGCATAGGCTGTACCTGCTCGTAATCGGCAGCCAGCTTTTTAAGGACCTCAATATCTGTTTCGGGATTCAAAAAGTTATTGGCCGTGAATAGCGCGACCAGCGAAGTTCCCATTTCTGGCAGCAGTTTCCGGATCACCGTCAGTCTCTCTCCGTCAGCTTTCGCAAATGATTGCTGGATCTCGGCAATTTTCTTAGTGTCTTTCTTTTCTTCTGCGGCAGCATATTCTTCATTCCAAACGGTCACTTTTGCAGCAAAAGCCTGCATCAGCTGATCTATCTGCGCATAGTATTCCATGTTTTTGGAACCTGTTACCTCGGCTTTCCCTCCATTACCTTTTGCGTCTTTCGGAGTACCGTCTGCATTAATGTTAAAAGTTTCGCCGCCTTCTACCAACAGCACTACTTTTTGCCGTTCAGCTATATTTACTGTAAAAAAGCTCCCTCTGTCACTTTCCTTCGATTTGATCGTAAAACTGCGATCTGCACCAAGCTGTGTGGAATCCACTTTTACAGCTGATCCGCCGGCCGAGGATTTCGACAAGATAACCTTCTCGCCTTTGGCGCCGCTTTTTACTTTCCCGTTAATAGTAAACTCCTTCGGTTCAAGCTGTTGTGCCTGCGACTGCATTCCCGCAAAAACGAGTGCAGCCAGTAAAACGCTTTTCATCAATTTCTTCATAACCTAAGTTCAGATCTTGTTAGGGAAAACTCAATATTATAATTTCTTTGCTAACAATTGATTCACCAGTTTAGGATCCGCCGTATTGTTTGACTTCTTCATAACCTCTCCTACAAACAATCCTATCAAACCTTTTTTGCCTTTGCGGTAAGCCGCTACCTTGTCTGGCATTGAATTAATTACCTCATCTACCAACGATTCCAGCTCGTTTGTATTGCTGTTTTGCAGCCAGTTATTTGTTGCAGCAATCTCTTTCGGCTCACGCTGCGGCTCTGCCAAAAGCACCGGGAAAATTTTCTGTGTAGCCACTGAGTTACTCACCGTACCCGACTCAGCCAGGTCTATCAGATCGGCCAGACTTTGTGGGCTGACAGGAAAAAGCGCAATATCTCCTCCATTTTCGTTCAGGAAAGATTTCACCGGGCCCATTAACCAGTTCGAAACCGTTTTGTACGCTGGTGTTTTGTTACAAACCGCTTCAAAATAGTCAGCGATTTCCTTGGTATCGGTCAATACCATCGCATCATAAGTGGGGATACCATATTGGTTCACAAATTTCTCGCGCAATTCGTGCGGCAAGGCAGGCATTGCAGATGTAATAGCCGAAAGCCACTCCTCCGAAATAACGACCGGAGAAAGATCAGGATCGGGGAAGTAACGGTAATCGTTCATCGTTTCCTTTACCCGCATTCCGTAAGTCTGCCCATTATCCACATCGAACATCCGCGTTTCCTGCTGAACCTGGCCGTCGCTTTCAACCAATGCAACCTGGCGCCTCTCTTCAAAACTGATCGCCCGCATCATATTGCGAATCGAGTTCATGTTCTTAATTTCAACCTTGGTACCATACTCCGGCGCGCCGTATTTGCGAACAGAAACGTTTACATCGCAACGCAGCGAACCTTCTTCCATATTTCCATCGCTGATACCCAGGTACCTGACCAAGCGGCGGATTTCTGTTACAAAAGCGCCTGTTTCCTCTGCTGATCTCAGATCCGGTTCAGAAACCATTTCTACCAGCGGTGTTCCCGCGCGGTTGTAATCCAGTAAAGTTTCCTCCTGGTCACCTTCATGAACAGATTTTCCCGCGTCTTCTTCTAAGTGAATATGGTGAAAGCGAATTACTTTGTCAGTAGTTTTTCCCTCTGCATTCTTGAATGAAATCGCAACGCCGCCATTTTCACAAATGGGTTTTTTATCCTGCGAGATCTGGTATCCTTTCGGAAGGTCAGGATAGAAGTAATTTTTTCTGTCAAAAGTAGTTTTCCTGCTGATCGAACACCCGCAAGCCAGCCCGAGCCGCACTGCATATTCGATTGCTTTTTTGTTGATTTTGGGAAGTGTGCCCGGCAAAGCGAGGGTAAGCGGGCCGATATTGGTATTGGGTTCGGTGCCAAAGCGATTCACGTCCCGGGCAAACAATTTGGATTCTGTCAATAGCTGACAATGTACTTCCAGCCCGATTACGGTTTCGTAAGTGGCTAAAAGTTCGTCCGTAATATCAGCCGGTTGCAGGGTATTTTGAGTCATAATAATAGAAAATGCTATAACAAAGATATGCATACGGGCCGTCCATAGCATGGACGGCCCGTATTTATCAGACTAAAAAAGTCTCTATTACAAAGAATTGATCCAGTTGGCAATCACCACGATATCCGCTTTCGGAACGTGCGCCATCGGCGCCATTGGAGGGTAGCCAGGCCAGTGTTCCGGCTTTGGGCTGTGTACCAGCGCTACAATCTCGTCGGCAGAATATTTCTTTTTAGCCACTTCCGAATATGCCGGCCCGATTACTTTGTCATAAGCCTGGTGGCACGCGAAGCAAGCATGTTTATTAAGCAATGCAGAAACTTCGGAGGGTACCGCTTTGCGTTTTGGAGCAGCGGCTACTGCTGGAGTTGCGGCTGCGCCAGGTGCAGCGGCAGCAGTCGAATCGCCCGCTTTTGCAGAGTCACCTGCGGCAGCAGGAGCCGCAGCAGCCGGAGCGACAGCAGGTTTTTCAGGTTGATTTTTCTTGTCGTTTGCCAGCTTCACAAGTGCAGTTTCCTCTCTCGACTTGCTTCCAGATCCGTAGTAATGGTCATATTTATCACGATCGTCCTTCGAAGAGCATCCTGTCACGAAGTAAACCGCCAGGGCTACGATCGCCCAAGAAGTGCTTTTTTTCACTGTCATTGTTTTCAATTTTTAAATTTCCGCCAGATTAAGGAATGTGTTCAAACATCACACGAAGAAAGCATGTTTGCTCGATATTTCCTTCATGAATCACGCATAAAATAGATTTTATCAGCAACTTTGATGCAGTTACCCGTTTGTACTACAAGAGGTTAACTAAGCCCGCTTTCAAGAAAAATCATCAAAAATTTCTGCGGATATTTTGCTCTTATTATTGGTATTAAAATTAATGTTGTTACTTTTGCACTCCTATTTGTAAAAACGATTAAAGAAATGGCTAAGAAAGGTAATAGAGTACAGGTCATACTGGAATGCACAGAACAGAAAGAAAGCGGTGTTCCGGGAATGTCACGCTATGTGACTACAAAAAATCGGAAAAATACGCCAGGCCGTATGGAACTGAAGAAATTCAATTCTTTCCTGAGACGCTATACCGTCCATAAAGAGATCAAATAAGTTTTTAAACTTTAACAATATACAGACATGGCAAAGAAAGTAGTTGCTACCCTGAAAAAAGAAGGCGGTAAATCATTTGCCAAAGTGATTAAAGCCGTAAGATCTCCTAAAACCGGAGCTTATACCTTCAAAGAAGAAATCGTTCCCCTTGACGGTGTTCAAGGCGCTTTGAAAAACTAGTCTTCGGCTACGCTCAGACTGACATTGATCGCATTTATTCCACTGAGCGAAGCCGAAGTGTGATATTGTATTACTAAAAAGTCCCTGTTGGGACTTTTTTTGTTTTATTTTTGGTCCGTTAACATATATGGATTATGAGCTTATTCGGCTTTTTTTCGAAGGAAAAAAAAGAAACATTAGATAAGGGTCTTGAAAAAACCAAAGACAGCTTCTTTGGCAAACTTTCACGCGCTATTGTGGGTAAAACCACTATTGACGAGGATGTTCTGGACGAACTGGAAGATATTCTGGTCAGTTCAGATGTTGGTGTAGAGACTACCGTGAAGGTGATCAAACGCATTGAAGAACGAGTCGCAAGAGACAAATACGCGACTACGGCAGAGCTGGACAGCATTCTTCGGGAGGAAATCGCTGCGCTGCTTACAGAGAATAAATCCATCGATATTAAAGACAGTTTCGAAACCCAGCATTTACCAAAACCTTACGTGATTATGGTTGTAGGTGTAAATGGTGTTGGTAAAACGACTACGATCGGCAAGCTGGCGCATCAGTTTCACCAGCGTGGGCACAAGGTCGTACTCGGAGCAGCTGATACGTTCCGCGCAGCGGCGGTCGACCAACTGAAATTATGGGGAAAAAGGGTTGACGTTCCTGTGATCGACCACGGAATGAATACTGACCCTTCGGCGGTTGCTTACGACGCATTGAAAAAAGGCAGCGAAATTGGCGCCGACGTGATTATCATCGATACGGCGGGACGTTTGCATACGAAAGTCAATCTCATGAATGAGCTTTCGAAGATTAAGCGCGTCATGCAAAAGATCATCCCCGACTCGCCGCACGAAGTTCTTCTCGTGTTAGACGGAAGTACGGGACAAAATGCAGTTATCCAGGCACGCGAGTTCACCAAAGTAACAGAAATCACTGCCCTCGCTATTACGAAACTCGACGGAACAGCCAAGGGCGGCGTGGTAATCGGTATCTCCGACGAATTCAAAATTCCTGTGAAATACATTGGTGTCGGCGAGAAAATGGATGATTTACAAGTATTTGACCGGGCTGAGTTTGTGGATTCTTTGTTTAAGAAAATAGGTTGATTGACTAATTGGGAAACATTTATTGTTGTTATAATAGCGTTGGGCGGTACCACAGCTCCACTCTTTATAATTGTATTTCGGCTGACGAAACACAACAACGAAATCTACGGTGTTCTCAAGGAGCCCCGCGTTTATAAAACGACTGTCGTCAGCTTTTTTGTGACATTTGAAAATTCCATGGCCTACATTTTTACATTTATGGCAGGTATTTTCACGACAATTCTTTTCAACCTGAATGTATATCCATCTGACGGCGATTGGAGGAGTTATCTAATGTTTGCAATCATAGTCGTAATGCTCCTTTTCCTGGCCGGCTGGATACACATTCTACACATAAATCACTGGAAACATTCGAAAAATCTGGTACTGACATTCGATCCTGAGTCAAAAACAGTGTGGGTGGAAAAGGATGGAAATGAATTCGTTTTACGGGAAGATACCATTGCATCCGTGGACGTGTACAGTAATCACACATCGAGGTACATAGTCCAATATTTCAAGTTCATACTGACCAGCGGTGAGGTGTTTTACCTTTCAGGACAAGCGAAAGGTGTGGCGGCAATTTTTGAATATTTTAAGAAAATTACGCCCATACATCACAAGCGACGTTTTCCGCTAATGCCTTAAAATGATGATTCTGATTATTTTTTTCCGAACTTTGCGCCCCGATTCTCAGTTCACAATCAATTACTTGCTACCAAAGGCATTGCAAATTTTTTAATTCAAATAGCTGAAAGCCAACCGCTGATAGCTAATCCCAATGAAAACCAAAGGAATAGTAAAAAACAAAGTCAATATCGTCACGCTGGGCTGCTCCAAGAATGTGGTGGACTCGGAAGTATTGTATACTCAGTTGAAGGGTAACGGTTTTGCAGTAGCTCACGAGTCTAAAAGAGATGATTCTCAGATTGTGGTGATCAACACCTGCGGGTTTATTGATAATGCCAAAGAAGAATCGATCAATACCATTCTACGCTATGCCGACGCAAAAGCAGCTGGAATGGTGGATAAAGTTTATGTTACCGGCTGTTTGTCACACCGTTACAAAGATGAGCTTTCAATAGAGATCCCGACCGTCGACGCCTGGTTTGGCACCAACGAATTGCCAAGATTGCTGAAAACGCTCAAAGCAGATTACAAACACGAGCTCGTAGGCGAACGTTTATTAACAACTCCAACACATTACGCTTACCTGAAAATTGCCGAAGGCTGTGATCGGCCGTGCAGTTTTTGCGCGATCCCCATCATGCGCGGAGGCCACATTTCCCGCCCGATAGACGAGTTGATAAAAGAGGCCAAATCACTTGCGAAACGAGGTACCAAAGAGCTGATCCTCATTGCGCAGGATTTGACTTACTACGGTCTTGATATTTACAAAAAAAGAAACCTCTCAGACCTGATCGCCCAACTTTCCGACATAGAAGGAATTGAGTGGATCAGGCTGCAATATGCTTATCCTGCCGGTTTCCCGATGGATATCCTGGACATTATGAATGAGCGCAGTAATGTTTGCAAATACCTTGATATGCCGCTTCAAACGGGTTCTACCGAGATTTTGAAATCAATGCGCAGAGGTATTACGCGTGAAAAAACGGAATCTCTCATTTACAGTATCCGCGAAAAGGTACCAGGCATCACATTGCGCACAACATTGATCGTAGGGCACCCGGGCGAAACCGAAGCACTTTTTGATGAAACTTACGATTTTGTAGAAAAACTGCGTTTCGACCGTTTGGGCGCATTTCAATATTCTCACGAAGACAATACACATTCGTATACTTTGGAAGATAATGTGCCTGCCGAAATCAAACAGGAACGCGCCGACGCGATCATGGAATTGCAGCAGGGAATTTCCTACGAATTGAACCAGCAGAAAATCGGGAATACCTACAAAGTTTTATTCGATCGCAAAGAAGGAGGCCATTTTATCGGAAGGACTGAATTCGATTCGCCGGAAGTAGATAATGAAGTACTTGTTCCAGCTAGTCAATATGTTAGGTTAGGCGATTTTGCGAACGTTAAGATTAATAATGCAGAAGAATTTGACCTCTACGGTGAAGTTGTCTCCTGATATTTTCGCCGCTGGGTTAGTCTTGCTAAATTTGCCTTTCAAAATTTTGAATAATAATATTTAAAAGAAATGTTACAAAGAGTACAAACTGTTTTTCTAGCTATTGCAGTGATCGGAATGGGCATGTTCCTTGCTTTCCCGATTTGGAATAAAGTATCACTCTCGGGAGATCAGAACGCGTTGCTCACCGCAACAAAACTGACGCACCAGGTTACGCCCGTGCAATCCAATATCCAGCCCGTTTATTATTTGATCGCACTGGCAATTCTTGTGGCCGGTATTTCTGCTTACGCCATTTTCCAGTACCGGAACAGAGTTCTGCAATCGGCACTATGTGCCGTCAATTCGATTGTAATGACGATTTTGATGGGATTGGTGATCTATTTCACATTCTATAAAGCTGCCAAATTATTTGATCCGGAGCTTCCCGGCAAATACGATATGGGCTTTTACGGACTGGTAGGGGCAATGCTTGCAAACGTTTTCGCCAACCGTTTTATTCGGAAAGACGAACGCACCGTGCAGCAATCCAAAAGATTCAGATAATCCCTTCGGCAATCGGCACTTAGCCCGTGCGCTCAGGGTACCAAATTACACCAATCCTTCGCGTAACAGATCATGCAGGTGGACGAAGCCCAGTACCTGGTTGTTTTCAACGACAATTAGCTGGGTAATACTCTTCGACTGCATGATCTCCAACGCATTCACCGCATATTCATCGGGTGAAACCGTGACCGGCGCGATCGTCATAATGTCGCTGGCTTTCAAATTCAGCAAGCTTTCGCCTTCGTGTTCTTTCAGCATCCGGCGTAAATCTCCGTCGGTTATAATGCCCGCCATTTGATTTTCCCCTTTTATTACTGCGGTTGCCCCCAGCCTTTTTGAAGTCATTTCGAGGATAACCTGCTGTAATGTAGCACTTTCTGTTACGCTTGGCAGTGCATTATGCGGGTATAGGTCGCAGACTTTCAGATAAAGCCTTTTTCCAAGGGCCCCGCCCGGGTGATATTTGGCAAAATCGTCGTGCGTAAACCCTCGCGCTTCCAGCAAACAAATAGCCAAAGCGTCGCCCAGCGCCATCGTAACGGACGTACTGGTAGTTGGCGCCAGGTTTAGCGGATCGGCTTCTCTGGGCGCGTATGCGTGCAGGATAAAGTCGCTGTTTTTTGCCAGATAAGAATCCCTGTTACTGACCATCGCGATCATTTTCACACCGGTTCTTTTCAGCAGCGGAACCAAAACTTTGATCTCCGGCGTATCGCCGCTTTTTGAGATCACCAATACCACATCATTATCCTGGATCATTCCAAGGTCACCATGAATAGCATCGCCTGCGTGCATGAACAATGCGGGCGTTCCGGTTGAGTTTAAGGTAGCTACGATTTTCTGCCCTACGATCGCGCTTTTGCCTATTCCCGAAATCACAACCCGGCCTCCCGAATTTAAAATAGTATATACGCAGTTTTCAAATTCATCATCAATCAGTTCAATAATTGTATGCAAAGCTTCTGCCTCCTGCCGTATTACTTCTTTTGCTATTGACTGGATATTTTTTATTAATTTCAAATCTGAAACACAGTTTAAAAGGATACAATTGTGGATATTCAAATCAAAAAACAAAGATATAGAAGTTTGGAATAACCATTTTGTTAACAGAGTATGGTAAAGCAGGTTGATCATGTCGTACTAGACACGTTAAAAGAAAAACTCAAAGAAATATTTGGATATAGTCAGTTCCGGGGTGACCAAGAAGTTATTATTCAAAACATACTTCTGGGAAAAAATACATTTGTAATCATGCCTACCGGGGCTGGTAAATCGCTTTGCTATCAACTGCCAGCACTGGTCAGCGACGGGCTGACGATCGTTATTTCACCCCTTATTGCATTGATGAAAAATCAGGTCGACCAGTTGACCGCTTTTGGTATCAATGCTCAGTTTTTAAATTCCACATTGACCAAGGCCGAAATGACACGCGTTAAATCTGACGCGCTGGACGGAAGCCTGAAATTGCTTTATATCGCGCCGGAATCGCTTACGAAGGAAGATAACCTGGACTTCCTGAAAAGAGTCAAAATATCCTTTGTAGCCATTGATGAGGCACATTGTATCTCTGAATGGGGCCACGATTTCCGGCCTGAATACCGCCGCATTTACGGAATTATTGAAAATATCGGCCAGCTTCCGATTATTGCATTAACTGCGACTGCTACGCCAAAAGTGCAGCAGGATATTCGCAAAAACCTGCAAATGGAAGAAGCGGAAACCTTTAAATCTTCATTCAACAGAAAAAACCTCTACTACGAAATCCGTCCGAAAAAGGATGTAAAAAAGCAGCTGATCCGCTATATCCGCAATAATAAGGGTAAGTCGGGAATTGTATATTGCCTTAGCCGGAAAACGGTGGAAGAGGTCGCTGAGCTACTTAATGTCAATGACGTACGTGCATTACCGTATCATGCCGGGCTCGACAGCAATACCAGAATGTCGAACCAGGATGCATTCCTGAACGAGGAAGCCGACGTGATCGTGGCAACTATCGCATTTGGAATGGGTATTGACAAGCCGGATGTGCGTTTTGTAATACATTATGACGTCCCCAAGTCGCTGGAAGGCTATTACCAGGAAACTGGCCGAGCCGGGCGTGACGGTTTGGAAGGTAATTGCCTGATGTTTTATAGCTATGATGATATTCAGAAACTAGAAAAATTTAACAAAGACAAAACGGTTACCGAGAGAGACAATGCGCGCCACTTGCTGAATGAAATGGTCGCTTATTCCACTTTGGGCGTTTGCCGGAGAAGGCAGTTGCTGAGCTACTTTGGAGAATATCTTGACAAAGACTGCGGTTTTTGTGACAACTGTATCAAATCAACTGAAAAATCAAAAGTTCAGGAAGATGTGGTTTTAGTGTTGAAAGCAGTTGCATTGACAGAGCAGCGCTTTGATTGCGAGCACATTGCAGATCTTTTGACAGCAACTGAAAATCAGTATGTAAAAAGCTACGAACACGATAAGCTGGAAGTTTACGGGAAAGGTCTCGAGTTGAATGAATCGCGTGAATACTGGATTTCTACGATCCGTCAGCTTGTAATTTTTAATTATCTGGAAAAAGATGTTGAGAATTACGGCGTAATCAGATTAAGTACCAAAGGCGCCAACTATCTGAGTGATCCTTACCAGGTTACCCTGCATAAAGATCACAATTTCGAAGAAGAGGAAGTAAAACCGGAGGACGACGACAAGGAAGCAGCCGCGACTGGAAGCGCCCACGCTTACGATGAGGCGCTTTTGGGAATGCTGAAAGCACTTCGCAAGAAGGTAGCGAAAGAGAAGAATTTGCCGCCTTACGTGATTTTCCAGGATCCGTCGCTGGAAGAAATGGCGACTACCTACCCTACTACCCAGCAGGAAATGGCGCAGATCAATGGCGTCGGGATGGGGAAAGTGCAGAAGTTTGGTCGGCAATTTATTGACCTCATTACCAGGTATGTAGAAGAAAACGAGATCGAAACTGCGAAAGATGTTGTTATCAAATCGACGGTTAACAAGTCTAAGATCAAGATTTTCATTATTCAGCAGGTTGACCGGAAAGTAAGTCTGGACGAGATTGCAGAGGTGAAAGACCTGGAACTGGCCGATGTAATTGAAGAAGTTGAACATATTTGCTATTCGGGCACAAAGCTGAACCTGGATTATTATATTAACCAGGTGATCGACCGCGAAAGGCAACAGGATATATACGATTATTTTATGACCGCCGAAACTGATAATATCGCCGTGGCACTCGACGAATTTTCCAACGACGAAATCAGTGAGGAAGAATTAAGGTTGATGCGCATTAAATTTCTGTCTGAACTAGCTAACTAGTTGCTACACAATTTAATACGCACCAACCACCAAGTGAATTTTTAAAACAGCTTATGAATATACTGATATTGGGATCCGGCGGGAGAGAACATGCTTTTGCCTGGAAAATTTCCCAAAGCCCTCTTTGTGACAGCCTGTTTGTAGCCCCCGGAAACGCTGGTACAGCAGGTGTAGCAACGAACCTCTCTATTTCTTACAATGATTTCGATGCAATTGCGGATGCAGTACTGGCTCATAAGGTCGAGCTTGTGATTGTGGGGCCGGAAGAGCCGCTTGTTAATGGTATTGTTGATTATTTTGAAGCGAACGCGAATCTTTCACACGTAAAGATCATCGGTCCGAACAAGGCTGGCGCGCAGCTGGAAGGAAGCAAGGATTTCTCCAAAGCATTTATGCAAAAATACGGGATTCCGACCGCTTCTTCCAAAACCTTTACTGCGGAGACACTTGAAATAGGACTGGAATACCTGGAAGCACATCCACTTCCGATCGTGTTGAAAGCGGATGGACTGGCGGCTGGAAAAGGCGTGATCATCGCAGAAAAATATGCTGAAGCGGAAACTGCTTTCCGTGAAATGCTTGTAGATAAAAAATTCGGAGATGCCGGTAACAAAGTTGTTGTTGAGCAGTTTCTGAAAGGAATAGAACTTTCCGTTTTCGTATTGACCGACGGAGAGCATTATAAAATTTTACCAGAGGCCAAAGACTATAAGCGCATTGGCGAAAACGATACCGGACTGAATACCGGCGGAATGGGTGCAGTATCGCCGGTTACATTTGCCGACGCTAATTTTCTCCGGAAAGTTGATGAAAAAGTGGTCAAACCGACGCTTAATGGGCTAAAAAGCGAAGGCATTAAATATGTCGGTTTTATTTTCATTGGATTAATGAATATAAAAGGCGAACCTTACGTGATCGAATACAATGTTCGTATGGGTGATCCTGAAACGGAAGTAGTGATTCCGCGGATCCAGTCGGACCTGGCTATGTTAATGGCCTCGACTGCAAAGGGTACCCTGAATGACTTTGAACTACAGATATCACCACAGGTTGCAGTGACAACAGTAGTTGTCTCAGGCGGCTATCCTGGTGATTATGAAAAAGGAAAGGTGATTTCCGGAAGTGAAAAAGTAGAGGATGTGTTCTTATACCACGCTGGCACTACTTTTAACGAAAATACCGAAATAGTGACAAACGGAGGGCGGGTTATGGCTTTCACCGGCCTCGCCAATTCACTCGAAAATGCGGTACACAAATCGCAGCGCGCAGCTCAGCTCGTGCAATATGAGGGTAAATATTTCCGTCACGATATAGGTGTTGATTTAATACGTTATAACGATTGATGAGGAGGAGTAATTATGGGATGCGGATCATGTTCATCAGGAGGATGCAGTACTGACGGTACTGCGGTATCCGGATGTGGAAGTAAAGGAGGTTGCGGAACCGGCGGATGTAACAAAATGAATGTCTTTGACTGGCTTAGCCACATGGATGTTCCTACCGGACAACGTTTTGACGTTGTCGAGGTGAAGTTCAAGGGAGGAAGAAAAGAGTATTTCCGTAATATCAATCAGCTGGAATTTATCACAGGCGACTATGTGGTCTGCGAAATGGCCTCTGGCCAGCATATTGGAACTGTTTCTTTGCAGGGCGAACTTGTTCGGTTGCAAATGAAACGGAAAAACGTCGTGTTCAGCGATGATATGCATGTGATTTATCGCGTTGCATCGGAAAAGGATCTAGATAAGCACACGCAGGCTATGGCCCGCGAGATGCCGACCCTTTATCGTACCCGCGAAATTATCCGGGAAATGAAGCTGAATATGAAGTTGTCCGATGTAGAATTTCAGTCTGACAATACGAAGACGACGTTTTATTATTCTTCGGAGGAGCGCGTGGATTTTCGGGAGCTGATTAAAAGTCTGGCTTCTGAATTCAAGGTGAGGATTGAAATGCGACAGATAAGTCTGCGTCAGGAAGCGAGCCGCCTCGGTGGTTTGGGTTCCTGCGGCCGCGAACTTTGCTGCTCTACCTGGCTGACTGATTTTAAGAATATTTCAACTTCCGCAGCGCGTTACCAGAATTTGTCGCTAAATCCTGCGAAACTTTCAGGGCAATGCGGCAGATTGAAGTGCTGCCTTAACTACGAGCTTGAAACTTATATTGATGCATTAAGGGATATCCCAACGGTAGACGCGCCTTTAAAAACCAAAAAAGGTGTTGCCACGCTTCAAAAAACGGATATTTTCAAAAAGATCATGTGGTTTGGGTTTGATAAGGACACGAACTGGTACCCGGTGGCGATCGACAAAGTGTTGCAGATCATTGATCTCAACAAAAAGGATATCATTCCCGAGTCACTGGAAATCCTGACGCCGGAGCCGGAAAAAAGTCTTGAAAAAGGAGCTGGCAGATTAAACAGCGACCTTGAAAATCTTGACAAAAAATACAGCGAGGAGCAGAAGAAGAAAAAGAAGAAAAAGAAAAACAGATCAGGACAAAACAAGAATAATCCGAACGCGCAAGGCAAGCCTCAGGCTGCGGCGGCACCAAACCAGCCGGCAGGTAAGTAAGCGAACCGGATTTATGAAAATACAGGAAGTCAAGTGGCCAGCTTGACTTCTTTTTTTAGATATATCTATGAAAAAACACATAGAGCGGCTGCATCAGATCGCGAACGGTGAATCCAGGCGCATTATCGGACTAATGTCCGGAACGTCGCTCGACGGACTTGATATTGCACTCTGTCATATTGAAAAAAGCGGCACTGAAACTGGGCTGACCCTCGAAAAATTCACGACGATACCTTACGAAGACCAGTTCAGAGACCAGATCAGAACGATATTCGCGAAGCGGCAAATTGATTTTCAGCAACTTTGCCTGCTGAATCCCTACATCGGACTGGTGCATGGAAAAATGATCAAGGAAACGCTGGCAAACTGGAATATCGCCCCCTCGGATATTGACTTGATTGCCAGCCACGGACAAACCGTTTTTCACGCGCCCCAAAAACAGCACCACCTACCCGACTTTCCGAATGCTACTTTGCAAATCGGCGACGGCGATCATATTGCTGTGGAAACGGGCATTATAACGATCAGTGATTTCAGGCAAAAACATATTGCTGCGGGTGGCGAAGGCGCGCCGCTGGCCGTTTACGGAGATTATTTTTTGTTTTCGAAAAAAGATGAAAACCGCATTCTGCTGAATATGGGCGGTATTGCCAACTTCACTTACCTGCCCGGACATTTGGACGCCGCCGCAGTTTTCACCACCGACACCGGCCCCGGGAACACGCTTCTTGACTATTTCACCCGAAAACTTTTCAATAAACCTTTTGACGAAAACGGTGCGATCGCTGCGAGTGGTACTGTCAATGAATTGCTTTTGAATGCATTGAAGTTCCTCCCGTTTTTCAGTCTGCCATTTCCCAAAACGACCGGGCCGGAAGTTTTCAATTTTGAATATGTAGAAACTGCAATTCAGAAAACGGGACTATCTTCGCTTTCAAACACTGACCTGATCGCTACACTCACGCAATTGAGTGCGGATACCATTTCAGACGCAATTTTAAGAACGATTGAAAGCGAACAGGAATACCGGATTTACGCTAGTGGAGGCGGCGCACATAATCCCGTTTTAATGCAGGCGATCAGCCAGAATCTAAATCAGGATGTTGGCCTGATCGATGAGTTGGGCGTATCCGGCGATGCGAAGGAGGCTGTTTTATTTGCAGTTTTGGCCAATGAAACCGTTGCTGGAATGCAATCAGACTTTGGTAAAAAAGAAGGGGTTCCCTCCATTTCAATGGGCAAAATTTCTTTTCCCGGCTGATATTTAAATCAATACTAAAATTTTGTTGGATAAGACTTCATACATGTACGATATCACGATTATTGGCGGCGGCATCGTCGGCCTCGCTACTGCACTTCGCATCAAAGAACAAAAGCCTGCATTAAAGGTTTTACTGCTCGAAAAGGAAAACGAAGTGGCAAAGCACCAGACCGGTCACAATAGCGGCGTAATCCACTCCGGGCTATATTACAAGCCGGGAAGTTTGAAAGCGACCAATTGCATTCGAGGCTACCAAATGCTGCTCGACTACTGCAATCGGGAAAATGTGCCTTACGATCTTTGCGGCAAAATTGTAGTCGCGACTACCGAAGAGCAGCGGCCCCTGCTCCGAAACCTGTTTGAAAGAGGTAACCAGAATGGATTGACCGAAAACAGAATGATTTCCCAAGGCGAAATGCGTGAAATTGAGCCGCACGTGAAAGGCCTGGAAGGTATTTGGGTCCCTTATACCGGTATTATTGATTATAAAACTGTTTGTGAAAAATACGCTGAGAGCGTGCGGAAGCTGGACGGGGAAATTCGTTTTGGTGAGAAAGTGATTGACGTACGCAGCCAGACCACGCATTCCGAAGTGGTATCTGCGAGCGGGAGAGTTTTCGAAACAAAGCTGATCGTGAACTGCGCTGGGCTATATTCCGACAAAGTCGCACAACTTACTCAGCCGGAGGATATTAAGGTCAGGATTATTCCTTTCCGCGGAGAATATTACAAGATCAAACCGGAAAAGCATCACCTCGTCAAAAACCTTATTTACCCGGTTCCAGACCCAAATTTCCCATTTCTAGGCGTGCATTTCACGCGCATGATCGAAGGCGGAATTGAGGCCGGCCCGAATGCAGTTTTCGCATTCCGCCGCGAAGGTTACGACAAGTTGGATATCAATTTTCCCGAACTAATGGAATCCCTCGCCTGGCCCGGCTTCCGGAAAGTGGCGATGAAATACTGGAAAACGGGAATGGGAGAATATTACCGCTCATTCTCGAAAGCTGCTTTTACAAAAGCGCTACAGGGACTAATCCCCGAAATCCAAAGCGACGACCTCGTGCCCGGAGGCGCCGGGGTACGCGCGCAAGCCTGTGATTACGATGGTGGCTTGTTGGATGATTTTTCGATTATCGAAAACAGAAACGCAATCAATATCTGCAACGCGCCGTCGCCAGCTGCAACTTCGTCGTTGTCAATCGGCCAGACCGTTTCGGAGCGCGTTTTAGCGCGGGTATAAGTGTTCAATTGCCGTCGACGGGAACAAAAGTCGACTATTCCCGGCTTGGCTTGCCCTCCCCCCGACTGAAGTCGCGGGTAATTGATTGTTATTAAATAAATCAAAATATTCTTTCTAATTTTAGTCGCGCTGGCAAGCTCCTGAAAATGAGTTGCCGCCATTTACTACGTTCAAGAAAAGTGAAAATCGAAATTGAAAAAACCATGAACAAAACGGCAAACGCACCTGTGGCAGAAGCTGCTGATGGTGCAAAGAAAAGCGATCGATTGACTCGGCTAATTGAAAAAGTAATGGCGGATAAGGAATCCGTTAATCTGTACCACGACGGAAAAATTACCAAGGATGAATTGCACGCCAGAGGAGTTAGGTTCGTTAAGGGCTTATGATTATACAGCAGAGGATAGCGATAATTGTGAAGAATATATCTTTAAAACCGACTCGGGCGCACTCTACTCCTGTTATTTCATAAATGCTTCCGGGTATTTTGAAGACTATCCACTAATAAAAAATGACATTGTCACCTTTGGATTCGGGCTAATTAGTCCATCTAAAGGTTTTTTTGTGGAAAAACATGACGCAAGAATCAGAGAGACGATCTTTCATATATTATTGAAAGCAAACGAAACGTATCCTGAGAGGTCATTTTTCGTCATGTATTCTACAAAAGACGGCAAGCAGCGAAACAGAAAAATTACCTTCGACCGCTGGTATAATGAATTTTGCAAACTGTTGAGTGGAAGGGTTACAAGAATAAGTATTACCGCGCATGGTATTGAAGGAGGATTTAGTTTTAATATGATGATGCTGGTACCAAGCACATGCTCGAAGCTAGAACTCATTAAAAGTACCTGCATTGAAATCAAAGATGAATTTATATCCAAAGGATACCCGCCGTCGATTGAGTGCAGAATAGAGTGCAAATGACTGTAATCGTCACTCTGGCACGAATAAAACAAAAAAAGTCGTGGCCGTTTCTTACGAAACAACCACGACTTAATATTTTCAAAAAGCCAAAAGCTAACTGCTAACAGCCAGCCCCTACTCCTGCCCTATCTTGCTATGCTTTTTACCATAACCGAAATACACTGCGAACCCGATTGCAAGCCATATTGCCAGACGGTACCAGCTTTCGATCGGTAGTGAATACATTAAGTAAAGACAAACCACTATTCCCATGATCGGCACGAATGGCACAAGCGGGGTGCGGAATGAGCGGTGAAGCTCAGGTCTTTTTACACGCAACATCCAAACACCTACGCAAACCAGACAGAACGCGAATAAGGTACCAATACTTACCATGTGCCCCAGGTCACTTACAGGAACAAGTCCCGCAAAAATGCTCACGAAGCCCATGAAAAAGATGTTGGTTTTGAACGGCGTTTTGAATTTAGGATGCACTTCGCTGAAAAACTTAGGTAACAGTCCATCTTTGCTCATTGAGTAAAAAACACGGCTTTGACCCAAAAGCATGACCAGCATTACAGAGGTGTAACCCGCCAGAATCGCAATGATCAATGCTGTTTGTAAGGAATCGTAACCGGTTTGTGCAAAGGCAGTTGCCGCTGGTTTTGCATCATTTGCGAATGCAGTGTATTTCACCAAACCTGTCATTACGTGTGCGAAAAGCACGTACAAAATCGTACAAACGACCAAAGATCCAAGGATACCGATCGGCATTCCTTTCTGGGGGTTTTTAGCTTCCTGCGCGGCTGTTGAAACCGCGTCAAATCCAATGAATGCAAAGAATACCACCGCGGCCCCGGTAGCAATACCCGACCAGCCAAAGTTCTCGTAAGCGCCTGTGTTTTCAGGAATGTAAGGCACATAATTGTCCGGGTTGATATGGCTCCAGCCCAGTCCAATGAATACCAAAACAACCGCCACTTTTAATACAACAAGGAAATTATTAAGGAATGCAGATCCCTCAGTACCACGGATCAAAAGAAGTGAAAGCAGACAGACGATCAGGATCGCAGGCAGGTTCACGATTCCGTTATCAATGATTGTTCCGTCGCTAAGTGTTACTACTTCAAAAGGAGAGCAAACCAGCTGAGTGGGAAGGTGAATATCAAATTTACTGAGGAATTCCAGGAGATATCTGGACCAGCTTACTGAAACCGTAGCTGCTCCCAATGCATATTCAAGAACCAAATCCCAGCCGATGATCCAGGCAACGAACTCGCCCATTGTGGCATAGGAGTAAGTGTAGGCACTTCCTGCGATCGGAATCATGGAAGCGAATTCGGCGTAGCAAAGGCCGGCAAAACCGCAGCCTACCGCGGCAAGTATGAATGAAATGGTTACTGCGGGTCCCGAATGTTCCGCAGCAGCAATACCTGTTAAAGAGAAGAGTCCTGCGCCAATGATTGCGCCAATTCCTAATGCCACCAAGCTCGCCGATCCAAGTGATCTTTTTAGTTGGTTGGCTTCGCCTGTTGATTCATTTAATAATTTTTCAATGGGCTTTTTAACCCATAATTGATTTGCCATAAGCTCTTTTGTGTAGTTATATGAACATTTTATAAAACTAAAAGAAAATTTGCTGATAACTTGTCAAGGCAAAATAAAAAAAGGGATAGCACAATGCTAACCCTTTTTTCTTCTAACTTATTACGCTTTAACTTTCTTTGGTGCCGCTGGCGCCGTTTCCGCAGTTGCGAGTGCAGGCGTTTTATTCTGGTCACGCTGCAGAAGGTCAACCACGATCGGTGCCGCTACGAAAAGTGAAGAGTAAGTACCTACGATTACCCCAAGCAACATACAGAATGTAAATCCGCGGATCACAGCTCCTCCGAAAATCATCAGAACGATCAACACCAGGATTACAGAGATACCCGTCACCGCAGTCCGGCTTAAAGTACTGTTCAAGGCACTGTTGATAACCGTCGGCAGGCTCTGGCCACGTGACTTATCGTCGGCCAGGTAATCCCGGATACGGTCATAAATAACGACGGTATCGTTCATCGAATACCCGATCATCGTCAGAATCGCACCGATAAATGCCTGGTCAATATCCAGTGACCAAGGCAACCAGCCGTTGAACAACGAGAAGATTGCAAGAATGATCACCACGTCGTGCGCAAGCGAAACGACCGCACCATAACTGAACGCAACCCTTTTAAACCGGATCAGGATATAAATAAAGTTGGCAGCCAATGCGAGCAATACCGCATACACAGCCGACCACAAAGTATCCTTCGCCATCGTCGGGCCCACTTTATTTGAGCTTACGATTTGCGCAGGATTGTTACCCATCTTTTTAACCGCTTCCATCACCTTCGCCTCAGCGCGCTGATCTGCGTCAGGGGTAGTTTCTTCGATCAGATATGCAGTCGTGATTTTCACCTGATCCTGTCCACCGAAAGTTTTTACCTCTGTAGCAGAACCCAGCGTCTCATCCATTTTGTCGCGCAGATTATCGGCATCAACTTTATCTTCAAAACGAACCACATAAGAACGACCGCCTTTGAAATCAATACCCAATCCAAAGCCTTTGAAAATGAATGACCCAATCCCGATCGCGATGATTACAGTAGAGATAATGTAAAAACGACGACGCTGAGATACGAAATCGAAATCGTTGTCTTTGAACCAGTTCTTCGTCAGGCCGGTATAAAAGTTGAAAGTTTTACCCTTTTTGATCTGATATTCAAGCAGCAAACGCGTAATGAAAATGGCAGTGAAAAGGGATGTAAGCAAACCTAATACCAGTGTAGTAGCAAAACCAAGTACCAGTCCGGTTCCGAATGTATAAAGGATAATACCGGTCAGAAGTGTGGTTACGTTCGAGTCAATAATTGCACTTAGCGAACTCTTGAAACCGTCGCGAACCGCTTGTACAAACGGCTTGCCTTCTTCAAGTTCCGTCTTGATACCTTCATAAATCAATACGTTTGCATCCACCGCCATACCGATCGAAAGCACAATACCCGCGATACCTGAAAGTGTCAGTACTGCGCCTAGCGACGCCATGATTCCCAGCAGGAAGAACAAGTTGATCAAAAGCGCGATATCAGCGATCCAGCCGGCTTTGCTGTAATAAGCGACCATGAATACCAATACGATCACCAAACCAACTGCCGAAGAAAGCAAACCGTCGTTGATCGCCTCAGCACCCAGTGAAGATCCTACTACGGCTTCTTCTACAATATGTGTCGGAGCTGGTAACTTACCCGCTTTCAACACGTTAGACATATCTTTGGTCTCTTCTACTGTGAAGCTACCAGTAATGCTTGAGTTACCATTTGGAATTTCACCCTGTACCGTCGGCGCAGTGTAAACCAGGTTATCGATAATGATCGCAACCGGGCGGCCAATGCTGCGGGCAGTCAGTGAGCGCCATTTGCGGGCTCCCTCTCCGTTCATACGCATTGTTACTTCCGGACGACCGCTTTCGTCGTAATCGTGCGTTGCATCTACGATCACGTCACCTTCCATGGCAGCTTCGCCATTTTGTTTTTTGATAAAATACAATGGCAGGATCAGCTGGTTATCTCCGGCAGCAGTTCCTTTACGGTCCCACATGAAAACCAGGTCAGCAGGGAATAGCGAGCGAACTTCCGGGCGGCGAAGAATTTCTCCTGCGCGCGCAGTATCTTTCAAATAAACACCCAGACCTTGCGGCATTGGAACAAATAAGCTGGTCAACGCAGCAGTTTGCGCTGCAACCGCAGCCGAGTCATTTGCGGTAGAGTCACTTTTTTGTGCCAGCTGCTCAGCCAGGCCGCCAGTTGTTTTCTTGGTCGTATCTACTTTTGCAGTGGTTGCAGCAGCAGGTCTTTTCGCTTTTTCAACCTCCGCCTGTTGCGTCAAATATCTTCCCAAACCTTCCAGACCTGCGCCCAGTTCGTTAGTCAGATACACTTCTGCAAATTCAAGTTTCGCAGCACCAGACAAAAGACGGCGTACACGCTCAGGGTTATCTACACCTGGTAGTTCAACCAAAATACGGTTTTGCCCCGGCAAACGCTGGATGTTCGGGTTAGTTACACCAAACTTGTCAATACGTGCCGAAGTGATCTGGAATGCACGGTCGATAGAACCGTTTACTTCGGTATTCAGCATTTTAATTACATCTGAATCAGAAGAATTGCTGCTGATCTTGCCACGGTTGGAGCTGGTTGCAAAAACAGATGCAAGGCTTGTATTCGGCGCCGCTTCTTTATAAGCCGCAGCAAAACGGTTGATGAAAGTGCTGTTACTCGCAGCCTTGTCCTCACCCGCTTTCTTCAATGCAGCCTGAAATGCAGAACTGCGTGCGTTTCCGCCGGCCATTCCTTTCAAAATGTCAGCAGGAGCTACTTCCAAAACCACGTGCATACCACCTTGCAAATCAAGGCCCAGGTTGAGTTCACGTTCTGTAACTTCCTGCAGGGTATGACCCAGGTAAACTTCCTGACGCCACAGCGAGTCAACATAACGCTGTTTTTTTGCGATATCTACTTCTCCTTTTGAATCAGTCGCGTAGGCAGTTGCTTTGCTTTTAAAGCTGCGTGAAGCGAAAGTAAAAGACAGATAATAAACGCTAATGAGGGCAACTACAATAGTTAACCCTATTATTCCATTCTTATTAGCCATTTTTTTAACAGAAAAAATTTAATTGAAATTCTTGAAAATAACAGATGAATACCTGCGCGCAGGCGTCGAAGTCGCTGACAATGATGATTTTATAGTATTAAAAATGCAGCAATAGCCTCCCGTGATCAGGGAGCGTTGGTGACTATGAACCTTCCGAAGATTCGATGGAAGTAGGAGAAAAGGAAAAACGATTCCTGAAATGTAAACCTTACCGCCAGCTGCGTGGCAACGAAATGCCAGACGGGCTGAGCTACGAAATAGAAGTAATGCGAGAAGTCAAATGAAATTGCCGGCGTGATAACCGCGTCGAGGGACAAGGTACTTACTTTCGCCTCTGCCGGATTGGAAGCCTGTTCTTTGGCGTTCTTCTGGCCGATTTCCTTCGCCTTACCCGTGTAGGTCTGCCCTATTTCCGCATAATCAGACCAAGACCGCGCGCCTGCTACCACCAAAAGCATGGCGGCTAGCATAAAGCTGATTGTCTGGTTGATAAGTCTTTGCGCTCTCACGAAGTGAACAGGGGGTTCCAAATGAACCGCAAATTTTGATCTAAAAATTTACAATACCAAACTATTTTTCAACCGCAATTTGTATCAACTTTCAAATATTTATTTTAAATCGTCGAATAGCCCAGCCGGGAATGCTGTGTTTCATTTTCGTGAAAAAATAATGGCGAAGCACCGGGCGAGAGGCAAAACGCAACCTCTAAATCGCATTCTACCGGAACAAACCAGCCTGCCAGCCAAGTGATTAGCATATTAAAATCGTCGTCGTGCAAACACTTTTCCAATGCTTCTAAATCGGGCAAATGTACCTCTGCTACTATCTTCGGGCTATATATGTCGATCTCACCGCCCAAAGTCAAGTCCAATCCCAGCGAAACATCATTCAGCCGCGTTTCAGCTGTTACTGTAACCGAGCCCGCGGGCTGGGTTTGAAATGTTACCTGATATTGCAGAACCGCCGACAAAATCTCTCCCGCCACTTTCAGATCACCCCTATTCTCTGAGATCAGCGGCATTACCGGTACCAGCCTGACGAGCATTACCTTACTGATCTTAGGCGGTACCTGCCAGAAATTACGCAGTTCATCCAGCAGGAGCGAATCGGGATCGAGATCGTGTGCAAGCTGTTCCAGACGCGCCAGCTTCAACCGATTGAGGAAAAATTCGTGTTCGAGCGGCAAAAAGAACAGTCTCGATTTTTGCTCTTTTTCCCGTTGCAGCCTGATTTCGTCGACCTTTTTTTTCAAAGTATTGATCGAGCCGGCAGAAGGCAAATGAAACAGCTGCTCGGGTAAATGGTCATAAATCCCGTTCCTGTTGGACGCTATGATCTTCCCCTCAAAATTCCCCAGCTCCGCCTCACCAACGAATTCAACATCCGCGTGGCTGCGCCTTTTGAAAGAGCCGAGCGGCTTGAAAAGGATTTTGTCTTCTGCAATACCTTCTTCCAGCCACGAACCCGCGATAAATTCGGCACTGAGGTCACTTTGATTTTCCGCCAGCATCTTTGTAGTTTATTTAGTTGCCAAAACCTTCACCGGATACATTCCCGTAGAGCGCCGCTGGATTTTCAATTGTAAGAGCTGACAGGCATCGCGCCATTCCGAATCGTTGCTCACATGCAAAGCAGGTTTCAAATCCACGATCAGGCAACGCATAAATCCCTGTCCAGGTAGGTTGCCCGGCATAAAACCAGACCTTACCTCGACACCCGACAGCCGATCGCCCATTTCGCCAAAACAAAATGCGCGAATATCTTCCAGGGTCACGAGCCTGTTGCCCGTGATAAGGTTTTTCCGGAGCTGCTGTACATATTCAGTTTCTTCCGGCTTGGGTTTTCCTCCCGCAGTTTTGGTCAGTAAAATCGTGTCCGCGCTACTCAGGCCCGAGGCGCTGTAAGTCTGCATTTTGGTACCCGCCGGAATTCCATTGGCAGTTTCAGAAGTGGTAGTCCAGTATGAAATGAAAAGTACGTCGGGATTTTTCTCTGCCTTGATCACCAGAAAAGGCTGTGCGGTAGTTTCGCTCGCTTTTTTCACGCCCAGTTTCTGCTCGATCCGCGCCATATTCTGTGCTATTTCCCGCAGCAGCGAAGCCAGAAAATCCTCTCCCACCGCATTGAATGCAGTAACTTCATCTTTCAGCAATTCCATTAAATGGTACAAAACAGCCTTCGCATTGCGCTCATCAAACCGGCCGACTCCCTGGTGCCGGACGGTGTAAGTACCCACCGTTTCTTCGTCCGAATAAGTGGCTTTTCCGGAAGGCGCGTAAGCCTGGTTTTTCTGGTTGATCACCGAGTTGACCGTTAGAAATGCATCGCTCGAAGGCAGCGCGATCCCGTTCAGGCCGGGCTGTAATCTGTATGTGAACTTGTGAAGCTGCATATTCAAAACCGGAAACGCATTGATTGCCACGGTTATGTTTTCAAAACCCGCTGCCGGAAACGACGACGGCCATTTCACTTTGATCCACGTAAGCGGCTTTTTGAGCATTTGCAAAGTCCGGCTGTCAAACTGCTGCTCAAATGCAGGCGGGTAAAATGCGGTTTCCAGTTTCCCTTTTTCCCAAACTTCATCACTGGCCAGATTCACAAAATTGTCGCTGTAAAGCAAAAGCTGGTGGTCGGCATCTTCCTGCAAGCCTGTCGACGCATTCAGTACCCTGCCATTTGCCTCCCAGGTGGTTTTGGGAAGAAATTCGCGGTAATCGTATCCCTTTATATCGTTGATCCAATCTATAAAAAACCGGAATCCGTTCCACGAAGTAACGCCCGGATCCACTTCCAGTCCGATCCACAATGCCTGTTCGGCACCTGCATGCGACCGGCTGTTGGCAGTGAGGATTCTTGCTCCTTTTTCCAATGCATATAATCCAGCCGGAGTAGCATAACTGGCCACGGCCGCATTGACGAGTGAATAGCTGCCCGCCGGAGCAAAAAACAGCTCATTAGATTCTCCTTTCCGTGCATTGGGCCGCTTACATACAAACTGGTTTTCCCGCTCCGTCCAGCCAAGCGGCTCCACCGGCCGGGCTTGCGCGATCGCAGCGCAGGGTTGCGGGCTGTTTTGTATCTGGGGTGACAAAACTTCCGCCAGGCGCGTCATCAAACGCAGCTCAGTACCTTCAATCTCGTGCCCTATCTTCTCAAATTCGACCGAGCAAGCCTCGATCAAAAGCCTCACCAGCGGGTCGAACTGGTCTATTTTAGATTCATCCAACCCCCAAAGCTCCGCCGAGCGCCGCAATAGGCGGCGGGAGATGTTTTCTTTTGTATAGTTGGCTGTTTGCATGTCTGTGGGGTTATGGTGGGAGTGGTTCGAAATGGTTCGGGATTGTTGGGAGTGGTTCGGAATTGTTTGGATTGTTGGAAATGGTTCGGAGTGGTTCGGGATTGTTTGCAGTGGTTCGGGATTGTTGGAAATGGTTCGGGATTGTTGGAAATGGTTCGGAGTGGTTCGGGATTGTTCGAGATAGTTCAGAGTGGTTTGGATCGTTAGGGATGGTTCGGAGTGGTTTGAAAATGCTGTTTGACTATAAATAACAACCTCGAACAACCCCGATCCACCCCGACCAATAAATGACGAAAAATGACGACCCCAATCCACCCAAACAATAAATGACCAAAAATGACCATCAATGACAACCCCGAACAACCCCGATCCATTCCGATCTACCCCGAACAATACCATCCCCCTTACTCAATCGACAAAGGCGAAATAAATATCCTTTCAAAAAACACGAAAGGCTCGTTGGTTCGGCGGATGGTGGCTTTGATCTCTATTCCGATCCTTTTGCGGATATAGTTGGTGCTTTTCGAAAGCATTTCGAATTCCTCCACTTCCACCCTTATTTTGGTATTGCTAAGGCGCGTTTCGTATTTGCCCACAGCTTCTTCCAGCGACTCGCGGATCAGGTCTTTCCATTTAATTTGAGACAAAACCGAGAAATCATGCTCCCAGAGTGCACAACCGTAGCCGCTGTCAAAACGCGACTCGTTGAAGTGGGTTACCATCAGCAAATACAAATGCTGGTGTATGGCCTCCCGTTCGGAACATTTGGGATGATTTTTGCCCGAAACAATGCGGTCGAGCGCGAGTGGCAATGCATAGTTCTGATCTTCCATCGGCGTTTAATAAAATGTGGTTGCTTTAATGAAAGTGTATCTTATTTTTGCCTCATATTCAACTGTCCCTGAACCGAATGAACCTTCCTTTTGTAAAAACCCCCACGCAGCGGCTGCAAGTACTTTATGCTTTGGTCCTCGTCGCTGTATTATTGCTGGTCGGGGCGCTGGGTTTCTGGATCACCGATTACCGCGATGCTTACCCGATGGCGATGGTCAGTTTTCTGGTGCTGGGTGTGTTGCACGTTTATCTATTGTCCCAATGGTTTGAACATCTTTTCGAAAACCGTTCTGCGAAAGCGATAGGGTTCACATTACTGATCTCGCTGCTTGCCGCGCTGGCCATTATTTTTCTATATCATAAACTCGCTCAGGATCTTTCCAAAGGTGTAGGAATGGCCACGGCACTGGTTGGTTTCCTGTTCCCGATTTTCGTTTCGCGGGTTTATCAGAATTATCTTGAAATCCCTTTAAAAGAATACAAAAAATGGTATTACCCGGTTGGTCAGCCGCTGCCGGATATGGATCTGCTGGACCTATCCAGGGTATTGGTTATTCAGTTTGAGTTTACTAAAAAGGTTAACGAAACTGCATTCACGAACTTCCGGGCAAAAGCACCGAATGCAATGCTCTTCGGTGAGCTTTTCTTTATTTTCTTAAATGATTACAACGACCGTAATCCCGGCAGCCCGGTTGAATATCTTTCGCCCGACGGCGCGCCTTATGGTTGGTTATTCTACAAAAAAAGCCCCTGGTACAAGCGCCGCAAATACATTGATCCCGATCTTACTTTTCAAGCCAACAATGTGCTGGATAATGAGACGATAGTAGCAGTAAGAGGCTGATTCTTACCAGTTTTGCCGGGAATCGTACTCGCTATATCCTTTGTACGAATCACTTTGCCTGATTTCCGTCATCAGGCTTGATGCATCCTGATTATCGACGCGATAAACCCCATCAATTGTAATACTGGCCGCTATTTTAGTCTGATATTTGAAATTGAGGGTAAACTGATTGTAATACATCCAGTAAACGCCAGCAGCGGTATAAGCGCAAGCCTCCTCCTCTGCAAAATCGTGTCTCCCAATCCCGTGATAGTCAATGATTGCGTGCGTGCATTCGTGTATAACAATACTCTTATTAGCATAATTATTTAACTTGAATCCGACCGGCAGCGTGATTTGATTGTGTAAATAGCTGCCTCCCCGCCCTTTAACCGTTTTCATTTGCAACTTGATTACTCCCGAAGCAATTCTATCCGCAATTGCCAGGTACATATCCGAACGGATCGGGTTTCCTCTCAATTCAAAATTAATCAGGCTAACAACCGGATCCTGTCTTAGGAAAGAGACCATTTCATCTTTAAGATTAGCCATTCCTGTTTGGTTAAAATAAAATCATCTTAATAACTCTGAAAAAGCATTTCGGCCGCCACGCAGGGCGCGACGGCCGAAAGTCTATTACCACCGATTTACATGCGGCGTACCGAAAAGCTTTACTTCCCGCGCGGATAATGTGAGGCTGGTCGTCATCGGCATGGAGCCCGTTTCGATAAAACTCTCGCTGTACTGCACGCAATACACGTCGGTCAGTTCCAGTTCTTTTTGAGTCTGCTCTTCGTCAACATTTTTGAAGACGATCTTCGCGCTCGACTTTTTTCCGTCCGGGTCTACCATCCATTCCCACAGGCTCTGGCTTTCGGAAACGCTCGACGAATCCACCTGTACGAATACAGTTCCGCCGTAAACTTTGGAAGAAACGCGGCCTTTATCGTCTATCGACTGGGATAAGGAATAGTTGCATGAAATCACTGAAATACCGTCGCCGGATGGACCACCGTCCCAGGTAAAATAGGCGTCAAAACTTGAAGCTGGCATAGTTGTAACTGTTTAAAAGTGAAAAAAATAGATTATGGATATATTAATTTAATTTGATCATGGTGCCCTGAACATTAATGAGCCCGCTGGATTTGATATCTGTGGCTGCGCCGCTTTCTATCGCAACCTCTGTCCCGCCTTCTATCTTGACCTCCGTACCGCCTTCGATCTTCACAGCCTGGCTCGCCTTCATCGAAATCTGCCCGGCCTGCACATCGAAACTGGAATCCGCTTTCATAGCAATGTTGTTCGAAGCTTCTACCTTCAGATCCTTGCATTTGATATGTACGAGGCCGTTCTCGACCTGCATTTTTATTTCCCCATCGTCTTTGAAACTGAATTGCAGAAAAGTATCCAGCTTATTCCGGTTGCTGATCTGAATTTTGGCATCCCCGTCTTTATCCAGAAAAACCACCATATTTCCCGACCGCGTGGCGATGATTTTCACGTCGTTATTATCCGAGGTATAAGCAATATCCTCTTCGGGTTTTGGGTAAAGACTTGTGAGTACAAAAGGATTTTCGGCTAAATTTCCTTCATAACCGATCATCACCATCGCCCCTATCTCCGGGACAAAATTGGTCCCCCTACCCTGTGAATTGTGCATGGTACCAACCCGCATCCAGATCGATTCCTGGTCCTGCTGCCGCGACTGGCCCCAAAAGAATTTCACCCGCACGCGCCCCAGCTGGTCACTATCGTCATTTGCGATCACCTCCGCCTGTTCGGTTTCGCCCAGCGGATTGGTCACAAAAGGATTATTAGGCGGATGCTGCGCCGATTCGGGAACTGCATTAAAACTATTCTGGTAACTCCCGGCAGTGTTGATCTCGTGGCGAATGTGTACAACCCGGTATTTCCCAAAATTCTCTTCATAAGCTTCCCCGCGCTCATTCAGCCGCTGCCCTTTTACTGCCAGCACCGTCCCGACGCTGATCGTGGGTGTTTCGCCGCTTCCTCTGAAATCGACCATCGAGGTAACCCGTGCCGAGCGTTCCATTTTCGTAAGTTCGTCCACTTCACTCTGTCCGCTGATAATTTCCGGCGCAGGTAGCAATGCAGTTTGGGTAAAAAGGGTGTCCGATTGTTCCAATGCAAACTCGCTGAGCGAAGTAAGCCCGTCGACCTGCTGCTGGGCAGACTGTCCCGTAAAAGCTTCCGGAACTGTATAATTGTATCCCTCAAAACTGAATGCAGCCGGTTGCAGCTTCAATGCAACATCGAAATTCTGCAAGCCGTCGACCAGAAAATCAACTTCCGCCCCGCCGTTTCCGTGGCCCAGTACCAGCTCGCGGCCGTTATAGTAAAACCACTCGCAGCAGCGATCCGCGACGCGGCTCAGAAATTTGTAATTGCTCTCATTATATTGGGTAAAAGGCACTGCACGGCCGCCGTTTTCAGGATTAAGCTGCTTTCTGAGTAAATTCTGAGGGTAAGGCTGCAATACCGCATTGAATATATCCTGCACGGTACCTCTCAAAAACGACCTCCTCTGAACCGAATCTTCCATGACGATCGTCGGACTGTACCCTTTCAGCACGAATGCACTGCTCATATCGCTCAGGCTTCGCAGCCGGATCTCGGTCAGAATACCCTGGAATGTAAAGTCAAACGATTCCTGACCAAGCCGCGGGCTAAATGAAAAAGTGATCTTTTTGCCCATTACCGCGCGGTGCGCTTTGTTGAAAAAATGCTCTCCTGCATCTTCCAGCTGATCAAAAGGTACCAGCAGCTCAAACCAGTGGTGCGCAAAAAGATCCTGCTCGATCACCAGCCCCAGGTGCCGCGTGATCTGCACGCCGCCTTCGATCTCAATGGAAGTATTAACCTGTCGTGCCATTAACTTTTGATTTCAACCTGACCAATTTTCACTTTCCCCGGGAGCAGTACCAGCTCGTACACCAGCGCCAGACTACTGTCACGCACGAAATAATCCTTGCCTCTGTGCTGCGGCATATAATCTTCTGCATTAGGCACATGCGCGATCTGGTATCCCCGCATGGTAGACTGCCGGGCTGCAAAAGATTCCCTGAAACCCACACAATACGCGTCCTCAAACTCCATTTTCCGCAACAGCTGTGAATCGTTGTCATACTTGAACTCGATCTGCCCGCTCAGCTGCCGGTCGTTTTTAAATGCCCAATCGTACAGCAATGCGAAATCATCGTTTTGGGTCGGCGAAATTGTCATTCTGATCAGTCTAGCCTTGGGCGCGTCGGTCGGACTTCCGCGTTCGTCGGCATTGCGGTTGCAACCGTAGGACACTTTTTTGACTAAAAACTTCTTCCCGTCCAGCGTAAAATGCGCTTCAACTCCGATAGTAGCATCCTGCTCAGCCATTTCTAAAAGTTTTCCAGTTTAGCCTCATCGATTTCCACGCTCGAAGCAGTGATAGTCAGGCAGGTAATGAAGTTTTGCAGCCGGTTCGTGAGTTTCTTATCCATATCATCGGTACCATCGTCAAACATCTCCAAAAACTCGGTACAAACTGCTTCCTTGAAACTCAGCGTTTTGAAAGGTCCGTTTTCACCAAACTGCTCCACCGACAGATCATATTTCTGCGAAGGCTTATTCGCCCATTCGATCAAAAAATCATCCATCACCATTTCCAGCTCCACATATAGATGCGCCCATTGAATAGGCGAAGTGATCGACATCGCATCATCCACCGTCTGATGCAGCTCAAACCGCATGAACATCACGCTATATTCGTGATCTTCAATGTGCATTGTGCTTGCGTAGGACATTTTTTAATTTTGAATGATTGAATGATTGAATGAATGAATGACTGAATGACTGAATGACTGAATGACCGGGTCCGTAGTACGGCGAGTAATGCTTTTACTTTATTCCTTCCTCCATTCCTCCATCCTCCCAATATTCACTCATTCGATCATTCAATCATTCAATCATTGCTGCGCATACTCCGCCGCCCATGCTGCCGCGTCCAGATCGTCGCCTTTCTGCCCTGTCAATGCGATCATGAAGTTTTTGGCTGGGAAATAGGGGACCATGTGGATATCGAGGTACACCTTATCCTTCTGGTTTTTATCCTGCTCAAAACGCATTACACTGAACTTTTCGATCAGTTTGCCCGGGCCGGTTACGCTGTCGAGGAACTTAATGATCTGCTTTTTCAGGTCGTTTTTAGTATTGTAATCGAAGTTTTCAAAAGCCCGACGGTTGAGAAAATCGATCAGTACTTTGGTGATATAATCAAATACCCGCACGACGGAATAGGTTTGTAAACCCACGTTATCGCCGTTGAAAAGTGTCTTCGCCGAAAACGCCATTACCTTGCTGTATTCATTCACCATCGGGATCAGCCCCATTTTTTCAAGATCCGCGATCTCCGATTTTTTGAGCGGAAAACGCACACCGTCCACTTCACTGAGGGTACCATGCTTTTTACCCGCCGCCACCTGCGACATCAGGGTTTTATAAACATTGCCCGCCAATGCCGTAGAAGGTGGTAAGTACAAATCCTCCTCTTCGCCCAGATCAGCGTGCTTCGCCCTGCCTACCAGCCAGTTACAGGTCATCATCACATTGGATAAATGCGCCGCGCCGCCTGTCAGGTTTGCCGATTCAAATAGCTCCATCACGTCTTCCGGCGCATCGAGGTGCATGAAGTCGGTAAGCAGCATTGTTTTGTTCTGATGCGCCAGTTTCGCCCATTTGTCCACCACTTTTCCCGAACCCAGGTAACCCGGCACATTCAGGATCGAATAGTTTTCGCGCAAATCGAGCCGGTCGAACTTCGCAGCCAGCTCTTCTCCCACCGCGTCAATGAATGTCGTAACGTCCAGGTCCTGCAATTGGTCTGGCGCCGCATTCAGGAACGTCACATTCTTCACTTTTTCCTGCTCGGTATTCTTGAAAAACATCGCCACAGAACGGTACGATTGTTCCAGAGGCCGCACTGTTTCCACTGCTTTTCCGAGGTTTTCCTTCAATAGTTCCAATGCGGTATCAGCCTGTTTCTGACCCATTTCGATCATATCAGGAACGGAATCGCCACTGCTCAGCAGCTCGGTCCAGAGTTCCAGCCGCTTTTTCAGCTGCTGTCTTTCTTTCTTCTTATCAGCCTCGGTGAGAAATATCTTCTTCCGCGCCTTTTTTTCAGGATTAATATTCGCGGCGCCTTCGATAATAGTCTCTACAAGGTCATAACTGCCATATTTCGCCAGAAGCGGCAATCCCGTTTCCAGCGGCACCGCAGTGCGTTCTTTGAATGCCGGGGCGATGTCTGTTTTTTGTTCAGTGGACATGTTTTTAATGTTGAATGATTGAATGATCGAATGATTGAATATTTATTCTAATGAGTGAATGAGTGACCGGGGCGATGAGTGAATGAGTGAGTGGCAGGGTCGCCGTTGCGAGAGAGAACTTTTTATTCAGTCATTCACTCATTCAATCATTCAATCATTGAACTACCCCGCCTCCTCCAACTCATTGATCAGCGTCTGAAATACACCTAGCAATGCGGCTTTCGCTTCTGGCTTTTCGAGCGCGGCTTTTAATATCTTGTTTACTTTCAAATGCCTTACTACCTGCTGGTAGGCTTCACTTCGCGCGTCTAGATCCTGTAAGAAGGCGCTTTGGGCGATAATGCCTTTTTTACCAAAATCACCCAGATTTTTGAACCGGAGATTCTCATTGATAAAGCTTCCGTCCTGTGTGATGAACTCTACCTCTGCCTCTGGCTGGTAATGTGCAAAAACCTCTTCGGTCGTTTTCAGGTCGTAAACCATCTCGGGGCGCGGCGAGGGATCGCCCGTAAGCTGCGTGGCAAAAAGAGTTCTGTTTTGTGGGATATCCGCAATGCCTTCGCTCGACTGGTCGATCTTGCGTTCATTACCCCCTATTCCGTAGTTGAACATACTGGTATCTGGTTAAGAGTAAATTTTATAGTTAGTATTTGATAATCAACCTATTAAAACTGTCGGGCAGCCCTGCATGATCGTGCCGCCATGCGCCGTCGAGTCGCCCATTCTGGCAGCTGGCTTGCCACCGATCATCACCGTCACCGAGCCTGTTACAATCGTGTCCGGCGGACCAACGCACACACACATATCTCCAGTACAAGCTGCCGGCGCGCCCCCGATCAGCACCAGCGGCACCCCAGGCGGTAAAACCGGCCCACCCACGTGAGGTACCGGCGGAGTTCCCGGCGTGACCATCGGACAAAAATGCATATCGCCGATTCGGGCTGCTGGTTGGGACATGGTTGTTGGTTTTTGGCTAAAAAGCCGACGCCTCATTTCACTTTCTTAAAATCAAAGATCGAGCTCAGCGAAACGCCAATTCCTACTGCTGCTGCACCGATTGAGATGTACACGCCGGGTTTTGCATAGCTGGTCAGGCCCTCGGGATTGGCTATTTTTTCTTTATAATCTTTATAATCCTTATTCAGCATCGAATAGGTTACCGCGCCAAATGCAAGCGCAGCTACACCTGCTCCCAGCTTGATCGCCCCCCATTTACGCGCCTGCCTGATCTCCGCCTGGTTTACCTGACTGATCTGCTCCGAAACACGCTCGGCTTGCTTCGTATCCTGCTGGCTTACAGCTGGTTTCTTTTCCATTTGCTGCGCCACTACCGGCTCTTTTTTCTTTTGTAAAGAATCGTAAGTCGCAGAAGGAGCGGGGTTTACCGGCGCAGATTTTGCGTTTTCAGAAGAATTGAATGCGACGCGCGTCAGGTACACGATCCAGTCGTTGCCCGATTTATCGGCCCGCAGCTCAGCCACGCGGGTAATAGGCTGGTAAGGTGTATTGTCCTTATTGCTTTTCCCTTTGAAATGCTGCGTGTAAAATACTTTGACAAAAGGGTATTTATCCACCTTCACATCGCCTACGACCAGGTTTGTAAACTCAATGGTATTCGTCTCCGATTTGACATAAAACAGGTCAAAATTACTGAGGTACTTCTCGATCGGCGTGTCCAGTCCCGGTGCGCTTACCTTGTGTTTCGGGTCAACATCGTCTTCCACGATCACGCCATCGTTTACAAAAATCTGGTCGTTACTGGGCATGTAACTGTTCATCATCAGGTACTTGCGCTCATAATTACTCAGGTCCTCATTCGCGATCGCATTCAGCAGATCGTTCAGTCCCTTTATCCTTTCCCGCGCCAGCACCCGAATTTCATCAGCGTCCTTTCGGCTCAGCGTTTGCGCGCTCGTTTGATTAGATAAAAATGCTGCTGCCACCAGCAAAAAGCAGGTATTTTTGATCAAAAACTTTTTCATCGCATTCATAAGTTTCAATTACTTTTTCTCGGATAAATCAATAATCTGCACTTCCACGCGCCTGTTCAGCCGGCGGTTTTCTTCCGTATCATTCGGCCGCACCGGATGCTTGCTTCCCATTCCCGCCGCTGTGATCAGTTTTTCGGAAACACCTTTATTGATCAGATATCTCGTTATCACTCTCACGCGGTATTCCGATAATGTGAGATTCAGGTTCGGATTACCGACATTATCTGTGTGTCCGGTGATTTCCAGCCCCTTATCCTTATTATTTTGAACAAAAAGTGCGAGTGAATCCAGGTAATCACGCGATTGCGGCGGCAGTTTGTAATCGCTTCTTGGAAAATAAAGCGTCTTCCCGGACACATTTCCCAGCTCGGTTTTCGGGTTTTCTTTTACTGGTAAAACCGCTTTTCGGTCGGGAATTCGTAAAGATTTAAGTGTCAGACCCTCTTTCAATGAAGCGACCGCCGTACTGAAATCCGCCTGATCTGTACCGCTCACACCGAAACTGTACGACTTGCCCGGTGCGACTTCCGCAAAATAATGCCCGTCGTTAATGCGGTTCAGCGGAACAATAAGCCGGCTGTCCTCCACCAGCTGCGCGCGCGTTCCCTGCTGCGCATTGAGGATATTGACCGACAAAAAGGTATGCTGCTTACTCAGTTTAATAATGTAAGTCCGCGGTTCCTGATCGGTTTTATCCAGAATCAGGTTGCCATTGTAGGCTTGATAACCGGCGGACTTCACTTCCACGGCTACGATATCTTTCTCAGTGAATACAATCTCGGCAGTCGGCCTGGTTACGAGCAGACTGAAACAATCTTTCTTTTCTTTTTGGGTAAAATAAAGGCAAATATCCGCCGCCAGCGACTGGTTCGATAATGCATCCCGCACCTCAATGCGCCTGATAATGGAAGTCGGTGTGCGAACGGAATCTTTGAGCTCAAAGTGCTTTTGCTCCGATTGCGCATAAGGCTCGTCGCTGGTTTGCTTCCCAAGCGGCATCAATGCAAATGCTACGAAATAGGTACCTTCCGTTTTTCCGTCACTGTTTAGCGGAATGTGCAGCGACTGGTATTGCGGCGCTTCAATCGTAAGTACAGACACATTGCAGGGCATTTCCACATTGAAGATACCCGAGGAATCAGTCTTACCCAGCCTCACTTTTCCCTGATCTGTTTTGGCTGACAAACTTGCTTTCAATGCCTCCGAGCCGCTGATATCCGTCACTTTTCCGGCCAGGAAACCGCATTGGGCGTAGGCAGTGGCGCTTCCTATCCACAAACAAAAAGCCAATATGTGCTGACCGTATTTCATTTGTCCTCGCTGGTTTCGACCCCGATATTTCCTAACAAAACCTCCCAGTTCACCGTATCTTTTCCATCGATGGTTTTCTGATACGATTCCAGTTTTACGCGAATATTTTTCTTGGTAATATCCCCGTAAGCCACTTTCCCATTCGCTGCAAATCCTTCAAAAACCTGCTGCGCCGCGATAATCCCGTAGTAATTCCCGTCATTCTCCTGTTTCAGCTCGCTCACGTATTTCACTTCATTCCAGGTGATGTTGATCTTGCTGTAAGGCAGCAGTTTCAGCCGATTCAGATACTCTTTGACAGGGTATTTTTTTACACCTTTCGGAGAACTCACAGCGACTGTGGCCTGCGGCTCAAATAGGCTAAGAGCCTGTTGGACAGCTTTATTCTTTTCATCCGACTTCATACTTTTATCTCCGATAATGCGCAGGTAAGAAGTAAATTCATCCACCCGCCGGATCCCTTTTGCACTGTATTCCTTGTATTCCGTGTCCGACAGAAAAGGTTTCGGCTTCTCTTTCGGTACCTGCGGCTGCTCCTTTACGGCCACTGGTTTCTGAGGTTTATCCTCAGCCTTTTTCACAATCTCCTTTTCCTTTTTTTCAATGTCTTTATGGGCCAATGCAAGCAATGGGGCCACATCTACAACGTCACGCAGTATCTCGTGGCGGCCGTCCCGGTAGATCACCATGGCAACTTCTTCTTTATTGATCGAAGCAGGGTTTCCCTCGCCCGTGAGGTAGTTGATCACATCGTCGCTTTCATAGGATATTTTACCCGAAATCACAGTGAGCGGAACACTTTTGACGATAATATCCTGGCTCACATTCCGCGGCGGCGCTTTGTAAAATGCCTCGATCTGCGTTTGCGCCTTGTTATTGTTTTCATTGAGTTCCGAAATCACCATAAACTGGCCGCTGGAAGAGAATACGATCAAAAACCGCTTTCTGTGATAAATCCGCGGGATACCGTCGGCGGCGATCCATTCCAGTTTGCTATCCATCGCGCGGCTCAGCTTCGCCTGCACCGGGTTGCCATTATCCAGCCAGATCCTGTCCTGGGCTTTGGAAAACACCGCAGCAAAAATCAGTAAAAGCATTAACAGATATTTCATAGCATTACCTCAATTATCATAGGTTACCAGGCTCATTACCAGCGCGTCAGTCGTCGCCGATTCGATTCTCCACCTGCCGTAGCGCCCTTCTATTGTTTTGAATACAATCACCGTATTCACACTTTGCGCATTGACAATAAACGACACTCCTTTCGCATCATAATCCCGGACTTTTAGCAGTGCGTCGTAGATCAAACTATTGAAATCAATCACACCCATATTCTTCACAATCAGACCATTAGCTGCTGTAATAGCGAGTACTGTACCACGGCCGGAAATCGAATAGATATCGATGACCGCGTCCGACTGCCTGGTTTCTGATGCGCTCACAGTCCCGTTATCCAGATCAAAATAGCTCCCTTCACTTCTTTTAAGAGTGATTGATTTTTGGTTGAAACGCTCGGTTGGTGCGTTGGTTGTTTTAGCTTTCAATATCTCACTGTAACCCACACCACCGCCTTCATTCCGGGCGTATAATGCTACATAGTAATCCGTATTTGCTGCTAACCCGGATATTTCTCGTTCAATTGTGATTGGCAGGTTTTCGGCTACACTATCCAGTTTTATCACCGTGCCGGTTTCTGTATTCAGGTTCTCATTTTTACCATAAACAAGCCCGTATTCAAGAATTTTGCCACTTTTTTTCTCCTGGCGATCGTTCTTACTGGCGGGTTCCTGGATATCGCCTTTGACTGTAATCTGAGTCCTCCCGGCAAATACCAGCTCTAATGCCGAGAACGTCGGCGGCAGCGGGTCCACCGGGCCGAAAACTTCGCAGCCGACGAGCAATACGATCAATCCTATCCAACTTTTACCTAAGATTTTTTTCATAAAATATAAGGTTTCCCCCTACTGGTTTTGCCTGACTATTATCTATATACGTTACTATTTTCAGTTGCTTGTGTAAGTGGTAATCGACACGCCCATATTGCCAGAGTACACATCGAGATCGTTCCGTTCCATTCCTTTCGAATTGATCCGCATCTTTCCGAAATGCCCTTCATTAGTCACGTAGGCGAGCACAGTGCCGTTGAAAAGTTTATTCTCCCTGGTGGTGTAGCTTCCATTTACAAAATCAGCCGTGTATTTAAGACCAGTCAGATCTGAGTATTTCAATGCTTTAAAATCAGTACCGGTCGGCATGACGAAGAATTTGGCTCCATTTCTTGGGTAAATACCCGCCGGCTGCCCGTAAGGGTACCAGTACATATCTTCGGTTCCGTCCTGCGATTGCAAATGCCCGGTTTCCAGGTCGTAAGTATTTGAGAAATTCATGATAAATGTAGTATCCTGCATGATCGATGGTTCACTGGCTTTGAATGATGTTACCGGCCCGTAAGTGATACCGCCACCTTCATTTACCGCATACACCCGGATGTAGTAAGTTTCGTCTGAGGAAAGCCTTGTGATCCGGTCTTCCCAATTGTAGGGAGAAGCTGTAATCGTCTCGCCGCCCTGCTCCACGTAACCGTTTTCGATCGTAGGCTCGTCGAGTATCCCATACACAAACCCGAAATCCTTAATTTTTCCGCTCTTTTTCTCCTGCCTGCTATTCTTCGCATCCGGGTCTGAAACCTGCGCACTTACCCGGACCTGGTTATTCGAAACTTCCACAATGGTCACCTCCGAAACCTGCGGTACCAGCGCATCAACCGGCAGGAACATATTGCATCCGTCGAGGCAGGCCGCGAGGCTGATTAAAACTATATTTGTTATCCTTTTCATTTTCGAATATTTACCGGTTGCCGTAACACATCACTCGGCCCACGAGTCAAGGCTTTCCATGTAACTTGCAAAAGTCCTTTTCAAAATGCCCGGATAAGGCCGGTTGACCCTGATCCCCCTGCTTGTTGAATGAGGCGGGAATCTGAACATATCGCCTTCCCAGTCTCTGTTAATGTATTGCATGGCGTCGGCGCAGTACACATTGGCACCGGTTGCATTGGCGATATGCTGTAACATCAGCTTTCCATCTCCCCAGCCACCCACTTTCGCTGGATCGCTATTGGCGGCTGAGCAGGACAGGAACACAATATTGCTCAGCTTGCAAGGCGCCCATTTTCTGAACAAAAAATCATTGGTAACATCTATTAGCTCTTGGCCTAGCGCAAGCCCGAAACCGCCCACTTTCTGCGGCAGCGAATAACCCGCCACCATCGACATGCCGTTGTAACCATTACTGTTTGTGGTACTTATGCCGTGGACGATGATAAAGACATTCGTTATTTTTCTTGATGAAATGATATTAAATGCAGTCTGCAGAATGCCCTCAGTACTATCTGCCCCGGCATTGAAGTAAAGACTCTCCTGTGCGTCAAACTGGTTACTTCCCGAGAAGTCCAGATCACAAATAAGCAACCGATCCGCTTTCATAGTCCAAAAAGTGATTTCAACATCCAAAGATTTCCGCCTACATGTATCAGTTCTCCGTTGTCCCAGTAACCTATCATCTGCGGTGTGCTAAGTGTGGGAGTAAAATTTACCAGTTGATCTTCGTGATTTTGCCGGATCAGGTGTCCCCTCAGCCGCTGGTTCCAGGGCTTGGCAAACTTGGCCGACTGCGCCCTGCCTACACCCAACAGCGTATCCGCGTCATCGACGTTGTTAAATCCATAATCCCGCATATCATTCCCGGTTCCACCTACATGGTCTAGTTCGAGAATATGGCCAAATTCATGCGCCGCAGTGTTCCTGACATAATCCACCGCGTGTGCAACGCCATTGATCCTGCTCACTGCGGATTCTGACCTGTACCTGTGCGGCATCCACGAAAACATATCCGTTTCGACATCACTTCGATTGAAACAGCCGGTTTTTGGTACAGCCGTTGTGTTGATAAAGCTTCTGAAAGTATTTGGTTTTTTGCGGGTATTAAAGATCGATAATGCCACGTGCGCCTGAGCGGGCGAAGTCTTTACGATGTCCATTGACAGTCCGCAAACGATTTTTGCAGGAGTCAATCCCTTTGACGATTTGTACCATGGACGGTTTGGAACGAGATCAAATTTTTTATCCCAGTAGTTCGTGATCACTTTTTGATACTCATTCTCAAAGTCTTGCCACTCCGCCATTGTCCAGGGATTCGCCTGATATTTGTATCCGCTCGACCTATCCGTAATAGTCCCCTTACCGTCGATAATCAGGTCATCGAATATCCCGCGGTCGGTAGGCTCTACTTTCCGCAGGTGTACACGCACCTGGATCGTCAGCTGCAATGTATTATCATCCAGCGGCAACAAAACCGAATCCCAGTTTGTGGATTTATAAGAAATCAGATAATGCATAATTACTGCTTTTTTAGATTTGCTCAATTCCCTGTAATACTTCCTGTTGCTCAGTCTTTCGGGTATTCCACAACACTTCATTTTCCCCCGAAACACTCAGTTCGATCACCGACCCTTTTCCCACTTCACCCGAAATGATCATCCGGCTGATCGGCCGGCGTAGCATATTCCGGATCACGCCTTTCAATGGTCGTACTCCGTATCTGGGTGTAAAACCCTGCATGGCAATGTGTTTTCTGGCTTCGTCGGTCAGATGCAGAGAGATACCCTGCTTTTCCATTAAATCGGTGAGGCTGCGCAAATGAATGTCAAAAATCTTCACCACGTTTTCTTCCGAAATAGGCGCGAAAGGCACGATTTCGGTTAATCTGGCAAGAAATTCGGGGCGGAAATATTTAGCCATGATCTCCATCAGATCAGACGATTTTGGAATACCGCCTTTATTAAATTCCTGCACAATATGCTCCTGCCCGATATTGGAGGTAAAAAGGATCACCGCATTTGAGAAATCGCCTTCCTTACCGAGCCGGTCGTGCAGCTTACCTTCGTCGAGTATTTGGAGAAAAAGGTCAAAAACAGACGGGTGCGCTTTTTCTATTTCGTCAAAAAGAACGACTGAATAGGGTTTTTGACGGATTTTGTTCACTAGTAAACCGCCTTCCTCGTAACCGACGTATCCCGGAGGCGCGCCGTATAGAAGTGCTGCCGAATGCTCTTCCTTAAACTCCGACATATCAAACCGGATCAAAAAAGATTCGTCATTGAACAGAAAATCGGCCAGTGCTTTCGCTATCTCCGTTTTTCCGGTACCCGTGGGCCCTAGCAGAAAAAAGGAACCGATCGGCTGTCCCGCTTTGATCAAACCCGATCTCGACTCCAAAATCGCTTCGCTCAACGCTTTCACCGCCTGGTCTTGTCCGACCACCCTTTTTTTCAAAACTTCATCGATTCCCAGCAGCTTATCACGTTCCGAACTTTGCAGCTTACCAAGTGGAATTCCCGTTTTATGCGAGATCACCGCGGCTATTTCATTTTTACCTACAAAGTCAGTGCGTTGCGTCGCAAGCTGTTGTAATGCAATGAGTTTGGTATTCAATTCTGTGTAAATACCCTCGGCCGTCTCCATTTCGGGCGCGTCGATCTGGTCCAGTTTCCCGATCAGCAGCGGGCTGAGCCGGTTACCGAGCTGGCGTGCAAACCATTTCAGTTCGTGTACCCTTTCCGCCTCGTCGATCGCCATTAATGCATTCAGATCGTTTTGCAATGAAACCAGCTCCTGCTCAGAAACCTCGTCCATGAGCCGCATTGCGGCCATTGTTCTGTCTAGCAGATCCAGCGCCACGTCGGGCAGCCGGCGTTCTTTAATATATCTTTTCGAAAGCTTAACCGCCTCTGCCGCAACTCCCGGCGCTATTTTAATACCGTGGTGCGCCTCGTACGAAGGCAGAATGTGCTCGATCATGCGCGTCGCGGTCGCTTCGTCGGGTTCTGCTACGTGAAGTACCTCAAACCGGCGGGAAAATGCTTCATCCTTTTCAATGTATTTCCGGTATTCTTCCGGCGTCGTGGCCCCGATCAATGTTAGCTCCCCTCTTGCCAGTTCGGGTTTCAGAAGCTGCGCTACTCCGGCACCTACAGAGCCTTTCGGATCGAGCAGCATGTGGATTTCGTCAATGAACAAAATCGCCTTATCGAAGGCTTTGATCTCATTCAAAATCCCTTTCAGTCTTTCCTCAATCTCACCTTTGTAAGATGCGCCTGCTACCAGCGCGCCGGTGTCCAGTTCAAGCAACTTTGCATTTTGGAGCAACTGAGGCACTTTTTTGTCGAATATCAGTTTTGCAAAACCTTCTACCAATGCTGATTTCCCTACACCCGGCTCGCCTGTGAGGATCACATTAGGCTTGCTTTTACGGCCCAGTATTTCGGCCATCTGCCTTATCTCGTTATCCCGCCCGATCACCGAGCCGATCTTACCTTCGGCTGCATTGCGCGTTTTGTCTGTGGTGTATTTTTCAAGATTCGATGTTCCTGCCTGCGTTTTGGCAGTTTGTCTGGCAACTTCACTTCCCTGCTCCCTGCCATTTTCACTGGCCGAAGTAGTGGTTTGTGTGTGCATAGCCAGCACTTCTTTTTGCGTAAGCGGCAATGATTTGAGCTGATCCGATGAAAATCCGACACCCGGTTTCAGTATCGCGGCCAGTGTGCTCAGCGGATCTGTATCGGTATTCAGTTGGAGCGAGATCAATGCAGCCAGTTCCAGCGCAGCAGCTGCGGCTTCGTCGGCGGCCGGATTTTCGGGCACTTTAATGGATTTGGCGCATTCTTCCAGCCGCACTTCGGCCCAGTCACGCAGGTAAGCAATATCTTTTCCCGCCGTCACCAGCTCGGAAGCCAGCCCAACATCATTATGCAGCAGGCCCATTAAAAGATGCGGCGCACCGAATTTTTCCTGGCGGTACTCCCGTGCAAGTGCCTGTGCGACAGTGATTGCGTATTTTAGTGCTTCGGTTTGCATTGATTCTGGATTCAGGAATGTGTTAAAAACTCATTTTTCACTCAATCACATTTGCATTACCTAGGGTTGGTTCTTTTGTAAAAAGATCATCCGTTCTGTTGCTTTCGCCTTCATTTCCTTGTTAGCGGTTGAAAGCTGCAAGCCGTCATAAATCTGTTTTGCCTGGTCGTAATACACTTTCCGGTCATTTTTCCGAAGATTCCCCTGCGTAAGCAGCTGAAAATACCCTTCTGCTTCCGAGTACCGCAGCCACTCCCGGTAAGTCACATTCGGGCCGTTTTTGGCTGACATACATTCATCCAACTGTTTTTGAATCGCCGCTGCATCTGCGCTGCCACCGCCCGATTTTCCTGCACGGCAATTGTCGAGATCGCGCTGCATCAAGCCGAGTTTGGTTTGCAGCTCTTTGGCTTCATTACCTCCACCTCCGCCTCCGCCGCCTCCGCCACCAGCAGCCGCACCGGCCAAAAGCTGACGTTCCATTCCTTTTATTTCCAAATCTTTCATATTGATCTGATTGCGCAGGTCATTCACCATTTGAACATCTATCCCTTTGCTATCGAGTGTCCGGCGGAGTTCTGCAATCGTTTGCCTGTACGTCACCAGTGCTTCGGTGAGCTTCGCTATGCCAGTCGAAAGCCGCTTGTTTTGTTCGTGCGCGGCGGAGTTGGAGAGGTTATTAAAATGGCTCATAATGCCGTTGATCCTGCTCTCAATATCCACGAGCTGCGTACGCGCCGTCGCTTTCGACATTTCGTCGGTTGCGCTGCTGTATGCACCGTCGAGCTGGATCACTTTCCTGGCAATGAGACTTAAAGTATCCGTGTCCACCAGCATAGGCGATTGTTCCTCCACGATCAGCCGATACCGGGTAGTTTCCGATTCCGCCACCGACCCTGGCACCCGCAACAGCAGATAAACCGCCAGCACAGGAAACGTCATCGACAAAACATACATCCCAAAAAACCGCCCAATCGCCACCTTCCGCTGATTCTTATTTAAAGGCTCCATTTGAAAAATTGTTTAATGCTCTTTTATTCCCTTACCTCCCTTTAATCCCCCTTCCTCCTCTCTCACCCCCAACCCCCTTTGAGGGGGCTTTAAAAAGTTCGGTACTACCTTCATCCCTTCCTCCCTACGCGGACCGCCCTCCTCCCTTTCTCTCCCTTTCCCCCTCTCTCACCCCCAACCCCCTTTGAGGGGGCTTTAAAAGTAACTTCCTCCTTTCCTCCCTTCCTCCCTTTCCTCCCTTTCCTCCCTCCTCCCTCCTCACAAAGGACTCCACCGCGACTTCGGCTTTTCCGGCTGCACCGGCGGCTCGTGCACCGGACTTTCGATGATGAAAACCTGCTGTCCTTTTCGTTTTCCAATAAATTCCAGCTGGCTCAGTTTCAGGAAAAGCGCGGCCCACATGTTGTAGAAATTGTCTAGCGTTTTAATGCAGGGTACTATATCGTTGTGATTATAATCGACCTGGATAACTCCGATGATCTGTTTTTCCAGGCTCCCCGGCGTATCATCGGCCCACTCGCCCAGGTAACCTAATAGTTCTTCTTTTTCCCGATCGGTCAGGCATTCCAGCGCGGCGCGGATACTTTGGACGATCTGGATCAGGCAAACTACCATGTTGATCGGTTCCTGGTGCGGTAACAGCCGCTGGTAACTTACATTGGCAATTGAAAACGCATTTACCAATCTCTCTACCAGCATTTGCACACTGTCAGAGAGTGTACTTTTCTGACTTTTTGTTTTAATCTTTTGAAGGATCCGAAAGGAATAGGTTTCAATATCATTTAAATAAACCCCAAACCTGTTGTACCATTCGCGCAGACTTTTATGTGAAACGACCGTGCGGCAGGCAGGAATAAAATCGTGTGCAACGCGCAATTCCGAATTCGTGTATTCGATTTTACCAACGATCAGTCCCGCTCCCGTCCATTGTTCCTTGTTGATCAGATCAATGGGCGTCAGATCGATCCGGTAAGTGGGCGTCGTGTAGGGATGCCGCACCGGCAGCTCCGTATCCAGCACATTACCAGCCTGTTGCCGCTCAAAAAGATTGACACTTAAAATAATATATAACCCGATATTCTTCCCGGGCGAAAAGTGATATTCATTGGTTACCTTGGTCAGCGAGGTGTCCAGTTTCACCTGATCGGCGGCAGTTACTTCCAGCAAACTTCCGTCCGGCGTGATCGCATTGCATTGCTCAATTCTGATCCGGATCTGCAAACTGGCGTCGCCCAAAACCTGCATTTCCAGCGATTCCCGGTTGTCTTTTGAAAACAGTCCGTAATTAAGCGGCGTTTGAAAAATCGCCTGCGCCTTCCGTACCTGCCCGGTGTGGTAATTATCCGTTTCGATAAAATGCTGACGGGCGATTTTCATGCCGTCAATCCAATTCACAGCCATGTGGCGGTTCTCAGCCATATTAATCTAATTTCGTAAAGTGCTACATCTTCATCGCCGCCTTCACAAGCCCGATCACCGACCGGACATTAAATTTGCGAAACAGGCTCCGGCGGTACGCTTCCACGGTTGAAATGCTCACGCCCAGCTTCTCAGCTATCTCTTTCGAGCTTAGCTCATCCATGATCAGGTTGAGGATTTCCGTTTCGCGCTTTGTCAGTTCCATAATTGAAATACTTAGACAAAGTTGCCGGTTCGGGAACGTGAAATCAATCGGCAGATACCCTGATTTTCAACAATATTTACCCTGATTTTTCTAAGGGTTTTTAGGAGGATTTTTAAGGGTTTCCCATGATAAAAATTCATGAAAAACTAAACAACGCCCATTCTGACAGCTATTTTCGTCAGGCCCACCGAATTCTTGACACCTAACTTATGAAACAGATTCCTGCGGTGTGTTTCCACTGTTTTATCACTGATACAAAGCTCATTCGCGATCTTATTGGTAGAATACTCACTGGCCACCAGGCGTAGTATTTCCACTTCTCTTTTACTCAAAAAATCCCTGGTAGTAGGCGCCGGTTCCTGGGTGTACAAGTCGAGAGAGCTTTCCGCAAGTTTGAGCATTACCTCTTGTCCATAGTAAACTTTCCCCTCAGAAACAGCCCTGACAGCCCTTTCCCATTCATCCAGCTCAGATTCAAAAACAATATAACCACTCACTCCCGACCTCACCACTTCCCTCACCGACTCGGCAGAAGGGCTCGGTGCGAGCAGCAAAAATTTGAGGTTTGGGTGCATTTTCCGGATTTTCAGGATCTGATCGGCGGTATGGTCCGATTGATGGGCGAAGGCTACGACGATATCTACGTCTTTCAGATAAGGGAGCTGCGTAATTTGTTCGAGGCTATTGCATTTACCTACCAGCTCAATGTAAGACCTTTTCCTTAACCACTCGGCCACCGCTTCGCATTCCAACGGATGGGGATGCACCAGGCAGGCATGCGTGATAGATTGTTCCATTTTTTCGGGGTTGAGTAATAGATATTGAAGAATTCAAAGGTAGTCTTACCTGCCTCCCCGCGTCAATACGGTAAAGTACAGAAATGACTAAGTAAGATTACCCGGTTTCCTGAAAAGCTGTCAATAAGTGCAGTCTAACCGGTTTTTCTACTCGTTTTCGCAAAGTTGGCACCTATAAGGAATACCCTTACATGGATACACTTACTGATATCTATATACGTTGGAGCCGCTTTTTAGCTAATGGTAAAAAATAGCGTAATACTACCTGCACAAGTAGTAAGAATATTTCGCAGTACCCTTTTGTTCAGCAACCGACAGCCTTGAAATAAAATTATTTGCACAATTAATATAAATTTGTCGGAGTTAAGTCACTATTGTGCCGCGCTACCTGAACCCGTCATGACTGACAATTTTGAGAATGAACAGCTTATTGAAGCATTGCAGGGAGGAAGCGAAGATGCTTTCACTGTGATCTACCAGCGATACTGGTATAAGATGTTCCTGGTCGCATACCGAAAGCTCCAGAGCAAGGAAGCAGCCGAAGAGATTGTGCAGGATATATTCATGCGACTATGGCGTGAAAGGGCCACTGACAGGATCATCAATCTCGACTATTATCTTTTTTCTGCTGTCCGGTATGAGGTTGTAGACCATATTCGCGGCAATATTTCCAAAGAAGCGTATCTCAGTCAAACACCCGATTTCTCTGCGTTGGGTGAATGCAATATCGAAAACCAGATTGCATTAAGCGAGCTGATCACTGCGATTGACGAGGGTTTGCATATTCTTCCTGAAAAATCCCAGGAAATCTTCAAGCTCTATCGCTTCGAACACTGGCCGCTTGCCCGTATTGCGAAACATTTCAAGCTGTCTGAAAAAGCAGTTGAATACCATCTTACCAAAGCCACCAAGTCTGTGCGCAGTTACCTCAAACAGACACTTTCCGTTTTACTGGCTTTTGTCTCTCCCTTTTTCCAATAGGTTTCTGATTTGTATTAAAAAAACAATTTCAGGTCGAATCCGATACTAACCTATAATTTTTAGAAGATTTTCTAAACTTATTTAGGGAATAGGTGCCTTTCTGCGGCTTATGTAAAGGAATACATCAAGCCTTTCAATGAACAATCAGGAAATCCAGTCTCTGCTGCTCAAATACCACAACGGAGATTGTACACAAGAGGAAATTGCGAAGATCCACCTCTGGTACGACAAGCTGAACGAAGAGTCATTACTTACACTCGACGCAAACGAACGTGAGCAGACAGAGGACCGCATTCTCGGAAATATCCGGACAGAGATCAATGAGGAGAAATTATATCAGAAAATATTAGTTAAAAAATGGTGGCGCAGCGGCACAACCTACGCATCGGCAGCGGCGGTCATTATTGCTATTGGCTGCTGGGTATTCCTTGGCAAAGCAAGTTCCCGCGAGGTGATCAGCCAGGAAAAGATATTGGTACAAGCTCCTGCCGGACAACTTATTACCCGCGTCAACAATTCTGACAGCACTCAGAAAATTCGGCTGGAAGACGGCAGTACCGTCACACTCAGCCCCCGCAGCCGCATTATGTATCCCTGCACATTTGCAAAGGATCAGCGCGACGTGCAGCTTGTGGGCAATGCATTTTTTGAAATCACTAAAAATCCGGACAAACCATTTTTCGTATACAGCGGCAAGTTGATCACGCGCGTGCTGGGTACCAGTTTCAGGATCAAGACCAATGCAAAAGACCAGGCGCTGGAAGTGGAAGTGGTGACGGGTAAGGTTTCGGTATTTGAAAACAATGATTCTTTCGCTGAAAATACGGCCAGCCCGCATTCCAACGGCGTGATCCTGACGCCCAATCAGCGGGTTACCTATTTCCCCGAAAGCCGGCACTTGATGACCGGGCTGGTAGTGGAGCCGGTGAAGGCAAATGTAGCTACTGACGATTTGCGGCCGGTTTTCAACAATATTGGAATGGGCAAGATCGTGGAGGCGCTGCACGAAAGCTATGGTATCGAGATCGTTTTTGCCAACGACCGAATTGCCGAATGCACCTTCACAGGCGATATGACCGATTTATCCCTCTACGAAAAGCTTGACCTGATCTGCGGATCGGTGGGCGCAGATTACGAAGTAAAAGGAACGCGCATTCTGATCAACGGCCGCGGCTGCGACTAAACCTAAACCCCTAACCCCTGAACTATGCTGAGAAAAAACCTGAGCTAAACAAAAAACCGATAGTGCGTCAACACTACCGGCTCCTATTACAGCCTGCATGAGCGATCCTGGACAGAGAGAACATGCGGCCAACGTCCTGTTTTTACAAATAGAACCTTCAAAATTATGCAAAGAAACCTACAATTAAAATGGTGTGCAGCACTGTGCATTGTCATGAAAATATCGCTCGCCCAAATCCTTTTTGCAGTCATCTGCACCAGCCTGACTTACGCGGCCGGTGAGAGCCGCGCACAGGAAATTATGGACCGACAAGTTACAATTCACGCGCGGGACGCCGAGTTGAAAGACGTGCTGCGCGACCTGGAAGCGCAGGCCGAAATCAAGTTTGCTTACAGTCAGAAAGCGATCAAAGCGGAACGTACGGTCAATATCCATATTGTAAACCAAAAGCTCGGCGCAGCGCTCACGACACTTTTCGAGCCGCTGAATATTTCGTACCAGCTTACGTCGGGCCGGATATTGCTGACTTCGCCAACCGGAGCTGCGCTTCCGCCGGTACAGATTGAGAAAACCGAGGATGCGGCAATGCCAGCCGCCGAGGTAATTAAAGGGAAGGTAACCGACGAAACGAGCGCGGGCTTGCCGGGTGTGAGTGTGGTTTTGAAAGGAACGCAAAAAGGGACTACCAGCAATTCTGACGGGGATTTTGAAATAGACGTGCCCCAGAGAGCAGGCGCAGTGCTGGTATTCAGCTTCGTAGGGTACAAGCCGCAGGAACTGGCGATCGATAATCGAAGCTCTATTGCGGTGGTGATGGAACCGGAAAACAAATCGCTCGAAGAAATCGTCGTGATCGGTTATGGCGCTGTCAAGAAAAGTGATCTCACGGGCTCGGTTTCGAGTATTAAGAGCGAGGCGATCCGGGAAATGCCTGTGACTTCTGTGGATCAGGCGATCCAGTCGCGGGCGCCGGGTGTGCAGGTAACGCAAACTTCCGGCGCGCCGGGTGGCGGTATTTCGATCCGCGTGCGCGGGGCGAACTCCATCAACAGTGGTAGCGAGCCGCTATATGTGATCGACGGATTTCCGATGTATCCTGATAATACCGCACTTGGAACCAGCGGAAACCGCCAGCCTACGAATGCGATGGCGTCTATCAACCCCAACGAAATTGAGTCCATTGAAATACTCAAAGATGCTTCTGCAACTTCCATTTACGGTTCGCGCGGCGCAAATGGTGTTATTTTGATCACGACCAAGCGCGGGAAAGAAGGCCAGAGCAGCGTGGATTACGACGGTTCGTATTCATTTCAAAGTATTGCTAATAATGTAGATGTGCTGAATGGCGGGGACTATATGCGGTATATCAATCTCCTCGAAAAAAGTCAGGGTGGTAATCCACGCTATTCCGACCAGCAGATCGCCCAGATAGGCAACGGTACTGATTGGTGGGATGTAATTTCAAGAACCGGCGGGCTGTCCAATCACCAGCTTTCTTTCACGGGAGGTACTAAGGGAATGCGCTATGCATTTGTAGGTAACTACCTTGACAACAAAGGGATTATCAAGAATACAAATTTCAACAGGTACGGTTTCAGGATGAACCTGGACAACGACTTTTTGAAAGGAAAAGCGACGCTGAGCAACAGCTGGTCTTTCAACCGTTCGGGAAGTAGTAACGTGCCTACTGACCGCGGTGGACCGGGTGGTATCGTCATTTCCGCATTAGGTCTCGATCCTACCGTGGGTGTTTTTGATGATCTGGGCGGTTATCAATATGCGAGCTACGATCAGCGCTTTTTGACAAACCCACTGGCAGAGGCAACGGAGGGTTATGACAAAGACTGGACGAATCGCTTGTTTGGAACTACCGCATTGACCATTAATATTTTGGACGGACTGAAATTCAGAACCAGTCTGGGTGTCGATTTGGTAAATGCACGCCGCACGACTTTTTACAACAACTTCACTTACCTGGGCCGCCAGAATGACCGCGAACTGCAAAAAGCCAATCGGAACAGTAACAATATCCTGAACGAGAACATATTAAGTTATAATAAAGAAGTCGCAAAAGGGCATTTTCTGGATGTGACGCTGGGGTATACTTATCAAAAAGAGGTTAACTATTTTGAATCCGTAGCGACCCGCGGCCTGCCTTCTGACGATGTGGAGGCTGTGAATATGCAAAATGGAAGCCGCCCGCTGGTGCCTGTTTCGGGGCGTCTTGAATGGGAGCTGCTTTCGTATTTAGGCCGTTTGAATTACAATTTTAAAGACCGCTACCTGCTTACCGTTACATTGCGCCGCGACGGTTCCTCTAAATTTGGACCTAATAACAAATGGGCCACTTTCCCCTCGGCTGCACTGGGCTGGCGTGTTGTCAATGAGAATTTCTTCAAAAATTCAGGACTTGCTTCTGTATTTGACGATTTCAAAATCCGCGCGAGTTATGGTTTAACTGGTAACTCTCAAATTCCGGTTTACCGCTCAATAGCGGGTTTGGTGCCCTATAACTATGTTTTGGGCGGCACACCTACATTGGTTTCAGGTTACGGGCCAAACCGTATTTCAAACAATGATTTGAAATGGGAAAGTACTTCCATGACCAATATCGGTCTTGATTTTACATTGCTCTCAAACAGGCTGAGTCTTACTGTTGATGCATTTCAAAATAAAACCACCGATTTGCTCCTCGACGTGTCTATTCCCCAAAGTACCGGTTTCAGTATCATTATGCTGAACTCCGGCTCGCTGACCAACAAGGGACTGGAATTCTCTGCCAATTATAAGTTAATGAGTTCCAATACATTCAGCTGGGACGTGAGCGGCAATATTTCCATTCTTCGTAACAAAATCCTTGACCTTGGTAAAAGCACGCCATTTTTCGCGGGTAGTACAAGCAGTCACCTCGGTGTACTTGGAAGCTGGGTGGAAGCCGGCAACCCGATCGGTGTGTGGCGGGGATACAATTATGTAGGGTTGTTTCAGAGTGAAGAAGAAGGGAAAAGTTACTCAGCAAAAGCAGGTTATCCTAAATATGAGGACGTAAATGGTGACGGAAAATACACAACCGACGATTTCAAGATCATCGGTGATCCTAATCCGAAACTGACCTGGGGCTTTAATACAACCCTCAAATACAAAGGATTTGACCTGGCCATATTTTTCAGGGGCGTGCACGGGAACCAGGTCCGGAACCTGCAACAATCTGAAATGGGCGACGGGGTGCAGAAGATCAACCAGATCGGGAATATCCTGACAGATTCGTGGACACCGGAAAACCCAAATGCGCCACGACCGGTAATTGACGGAAGAAGGGATTTTATTTCCTTCCGCAGATCATCGTTTTTCATTCAGGATGGTTCTTTTGTTCGGTTGCAAAATTTGTCCCTGGGCTATTCAGTACCTCTGAAAACCAAGTACATCCGCACTGTCAGAATGTACGCCAGCGGCCAGAATTTATTCCTGATCACGAAATACAAAGGGTTTGATCCTGAGGTAAATAACCAGGGTCAAAACAACCTGAACCGCGGCGACGATTACGATGCATATCCCCGCGCAAGGATGTATACAGTTGGCCTGAACCTGGGTTTTTAAGTCCATTCATTTGTACCTCAGACTTTTACAAAAATGAAAAATATACTATTACATAAATCCCGGGCATTTTTCCTGATCCTTTCGCTCCTGAGCGTTGCCGGTTGTTCAGACCTTAAAGAAAAACCTGATTTTATTAATCCGGATACGTTTTACAAATCGGCGAACGAACTGAAACTGGGCGTGAATGCGGTTTACGACGATTTGAATTCGGGCGGTTTCGGCTTTTTTTATGACAGATATGTATTTGAATGTCTGATCGGCGGGTACCAGGTAGGCTGGGAAAAAGGGCCGTTGCAATTCAATCTCGGCAATGTAAATCCAGCCGATGAATACATTGAAGCTTACTGGGGCATTTGCTACCGGTCGATCAACCGCGCGAATGCGATCATCGAAACTGCCGAAGCTATGAAAGATCCGAGCAATCAGGCGCTGATCGACAGATTACGAGGCGAGACTTTGTTTTTGAGAGCATTTTACTATTACGGTCTGCTCAGCTATTTTGACGATGCTCCGCTTTCTATTAAGTCAACCAAAAACATCACCGAGCTTCCTTCGAACAGTGGCGGCAACCGGGCTATTATTGACCAGATCTATGCAGATACAAAGGCTGCGATCGAGCTGCTTCCTGCCAGTTACACAGGCGTAGATATGGGCCGTGCGACGAAATGGGCGGCGAAATCAGTCCTTATGAAAGCCCAATTGTGGGACGAGAAATGGGCCGATGCCAAAGTGACTGCGGAAGATATTATCAACAACAGCGGTATCACATTGTATCCCGATTTTGCGCACAATTTTGACCTGGCACATGAAAATTTGGGCGAGCGTATTTTTGAAGCGCAGGTATCCGCCACGGCCAGCCCCAACGAATACAGCCAGCATTCGGCGCACTTTAACCCCGAAGATTTCCCAAGTGAACTGGGCGGCTCGGGATGGAGCTGGATCAGCACGACACAGGAATTCCGCGCAGCTTATGATCCCAAAGACAAGAGGATCGCAGGTACATTCATTGAAACCTACCCGACCGGTCGTTTTGGAAAAATCAACGGAACCTACCCGATGGTAACGTGGAGCCCGAAAGCGGATTACAATCTGTCGCGGTTTGGAGGTGTGGTAAAATCAGATGCGAACCCGAAAGATCCTGCGCAAATGATCTTTGGCAAAGCGTGGTCCAACAAGATCGCCGAACTCGACAGGCGCAACTCGGCCACCGAGAAAAACACGATTTACATTCGTTTATCCGATATTCTGCTGGGGCATTCCGAAGCTTGCAACGAAAGCGGGCAGGGTGACCCTTATGCTTCTATCAACAAAGTGCGCGAGCGCGCCGGCATTCCTGCATTGAAGGGTCTGACCCAGGCTACTTTGCGTGACGCGATCATCCAGGAACGAATGCAGGAGTTTGTGTTTGAGCAGGTGATGTATCCTGAGCTGCGCAGAAAAAGCAAATTCGGCGGACCTATTGACTATCTCGGCAAGGAAATCAAACATTTTGCCCAGAAATACAATGTGGACCGAGTGCCAAAAGCGAAGGATTATGTGTTGCCACTGCCTGTAAAAGAGCTGCTTGGCAACCCGAATGTGAAGCAAAATGCAACGTGGCAGTAAATGCAGCGTTCTAAGTAAAGCATTGGCGATAAATACTTTTAAAGATTGTAAATTGGTATTGTTGATGATTTTGACAAATAGAATAGCAAAAGGATGGTGAGTAACAGAATTTTTATTGGTGCAGGAGTTCTGATCGTTGCTATATCTTCCTTTCTCTGGTTTTCGGGCTCAGCAGGCTCTTCGTCGGTGGATTATAATGCCGATGTGAAGCCTATTTTGAATAAGCATTGCATGGGTTGCCACGGGGGAGTGAAGAAGGCTGGGGATGTGAGTTTCCTTTTTGAGCACGAAATGCTGGAACCCGGCAAGTCGGGCAAGATACCTGTTGTCCGCGGCGACGCGCACGCCAGCGAGATGATCCGGCGAATATTAAGTGACGATCCTGATGAGAAAATGCCTAAAAATGGCACGCCTCTGAATGATGACGAGGTTGATATCCTCACAAAATGGATCGACGAGGGAGCAAAGTGGGAAACGCATTGGTCTTACAAGCAAGTAGAAAAGCCCGAAGTGCCTTCGCTGAACGGCTTTAGCAATCTGTTTGGTTTATTAAATACCGGCGATAAAAAGTGGGCTACGAATGAAATTGACCATTTTGTTCTGGATAAATTAAAAGACAAAGGGCTGAAAGTATCCCCCGAAGCCGATCGCGCGACATTAATCCGCCGCGTGAGCCTGGATTTGACCGGTTTACCTCCGACTGAAAAGCAGGTAGCCGATTTTGTAAATGATAAATCGGAAAATGCTTACGAAAAGGTAGTCGACAGGTTGCTGAAATCGCCGGGTTACGGCGAGCGCTGGACTTCTATGTGGATGGATCTGGCGAGGTATGCAGATACTAAGGGTTACGAAAGCGACGGCGGACGGACAATGTGGCGTTACCGCGATTATGTGGTCAAATCTTTCAATCAGGACAAACCTTTTGACAAGTTTACGATCGAGCAGCTTGCCGGGGATTTGCTGGAAACTGATAAAGACGGTTTCCCGCTGGAAGAGAATATGATCGCGACCGGCTACCACCGGAATACGATGACGAATAATGAAGGCGGTACCGACGATGAAGAGTTCCGAACTGCCGCGCAGATTGACCGGGTGAATACGACCTGGGAAGTTTGGCAGGGGACTACTTTCGCGTGCATTCAATGCCACAGCCACCCTTACGACCCGATCCCGCACGAGGATTATTACAAGTACATGGCGTTTTTTAACAATACCCGTGACGAAGATGTGTGGGATGAATGGCCGAAAATGCGGTTTTACAAAGGGGAAGATTCGGCCCGGGTGGAGCGAGTGAAAAGCTGGATCAGGGAAACCAAACCGGAGCAACTGCCTGAGGTTACGCAGTTTATGAAAGTGATGGAGCCGAAGATCAATGCGCACAATTTCATAAAAGGCGATCAGTCGACGGTATTGCTGATCTCTTATTATGGTGTAAAAAACAACGGAAACGCACGTATTGCGCAGGTGGACCTTTCCAATGCTGATAATGTGGTGATGAATATCGCTACTAAGGCGGAAAATGCGGTTTTATCCCTGCATCTGGACAAACTGGACGGACCTGTTATTTCAGAAATCAAGGTACCGGCGAGAGACTCTGTGATCATTGCGCCTATTGCAAAAACAATGGGCAAACACGATGTTTTTCTTTCACTAAAAAGTCCGAAATCTCCCGACGAATGGGTGCGCATTACCTGGATGTCGTTTCAAAAAGCATTGCCGGGAAATGACAAGCCGGAATATCAGCAAATCGTCGCGGACTATGCCACTTTGTTGACGCACCAGGCGGAGAGTATGCCCGTGATCTGGGAGGGAAAAGGTGATTTTGCGCGAAAAACGAATGTCTTTGTAAGAGGTAACTGGATGGTAAAAGGCGCAGAAGTGCAGCCCAATGTGCCCAAGCTGCTGGCGCCCATGCCGAAAGATGCACCGAAAGACCGCGTCGGACTGGCAAAATGGATCGTGAGCCGCGATAATGCGTTGACTTCCCGCGTGATCGTGAACCGATTTTGGGAGCAGCTTTTCGGAAAAGGTATTGTGGAAACGGTAGAAGATTTCGGTTCGCAGGGAGCCGAACCTACTCACCCGGAACTGCTGGACTGGCTGGCGGTGAAGTTGATGGAGGAGGATAAATGGAGCATTAAAAAGATGTTGAAAACGATCGTTATGTCTTCAACTTACCGGCAAAGCTCTAAAACCGATGAAAACAAACTTGAAAAAGATCCTTACAATATCTGGATCTCGCGCGGGCCGCGTGTTCGCCTCAGCGCCGAACAGGTTCGTGATCAGGCGCTGGCTTGCAGTGGGTTGATTTCGGATAAAATGTATGGTCCGGGCGTAATGCCGCCGCAGCCCGACAAGATCTGGCAGTCGCCTTATAGTGGTGAAAAGTGGACTTTGAGTGAAGGCGAGGACCGGTACCGGCGCGGCGTTTACACGTATTGGAAACGCACGGCACCTTATCCGTCGATGGTCACCTTTGACGCACCAAGCCGGGAATTCTGTCAGTCAAGAAGGATTTTGACCAATACACCTTTGCAAGCACTGGTGACGCTAAACGATCCGGTATTCCTGGAAGCGGCTGAAAATCTGGCTAAGAAAATGCAGAAACGCGGTAAAACGCCGGAGCAGCAATTGAAAGAAGGGTATCGCATGCTCACATTCCAGCCTATTGAACAGAAGAACCTGAATGTATTGGTGAAAGTGTACAACCAAGCCCTCGACGCTTATAAGAAGAAGCCTGTTGAAGCAGATAGTATGCTGGTTTACGGGAAAGAAAGAACGCCGGAGCTGGCTGCGCTGACGATTTCGGCGAATGTGATGTTGAATCTGGATAATGTGATTACGAAGGAGTAGCTTTTGCGGGCGGGGGCAAAAATCTATTGTTCATGTTTTGCCCTTTTTCCGTCGACTGAAGTCGACGGAAATTGATTAGGGGAATTGGATAGTAGCGATGGGCGTTCCGCCCAGGCCTAAAATAAAAAATCAATTGCCCCGGGCTTCAGCCCGGGAATAGAGCAATAAATAAACAGGCCCGAGCAGAAAGCCCCAGGCAAACAAAAACGCAATAATTGCCCCGGATTAGCCCTTTTCCGTCGACTGAAGTCGACGGAAATTGATTAGCGGTAGAAGGAATAGTAACGACAGGCCCGGGCGAATGCCCGAGGCCCAAAAACAAAAATCAATTGCCCCGGGCTTCAGCCCGGGGAATAGAGCAATAAATTAGACAGGCCCGGGAAGAACGCCCCAGGCAAATAAAATAGATGCTCCGGATTTAGCCCTTTTTCCGTCGACTGAAGTCGACGGAAATTGATTAGCGGTAGAAGGAATAGTAACGACAGGCCCGGGCGAACGCACCAGGCCTACAAACAAAAATCAATTGCCCCGGGCTTCAGCCCGGGGATTCATAGAGATGGAAAAGCTGAGAAAGGAATTACAACATGCGACGCTGCTGCATCAAACGCGGAGGCATTTTTTGCAGTCCGTTGGATTTGGGCTCGGGGCGTTGGGATTAGGCACTATGCTGGATTCTTGCGGGACTTCTTCTGCGGCCGATAGTCCAGTGGGTAATATTGCTCAATCGCGCATTCCGCAATTTGCTCCCAAGGCGAAGCGCGTTATTTATATTCACATGGCGGGCGCACCTTCCCAGCTGGAGCTTTTTGATTATAAACCTGAATTGCTCAAATACCACGGGAAGGATTGTCCGGCTGAGTTTCTGGAAGGGAAAAAATTTGCATTCATACAAGGTGTTCCAAAAATGCTGGGTCCGCAAAGTCACTTTGCCCAATACGGGCAGTCGGGTGCGTGGATGTCGGATTATGTGCCTTATCTACAAACTGTTGCCGATGAGATCACATTTCTCAAAGCAATGCATACCGACCAGTTCAACCATGCTCCGGCGCAGCTTTTAATGCACACCGGAAGCCCGCGGCTTGGGCGGCCGAGTCTGGGTGCTTGGTCTGTTTATGGATTAGGATCTGAAAATCAAAATCTGCCTGGATTTATCGTATTAGCTTCCGGCGGGCAGCAGCCTGACGCAGGAAAGAGCGTTTTTGGCAGCGGCTTTTTGCCTTCGGTATACCAGGGCGTGCAATGCCGGACAGGCGGAGATCCCGTTCTGTATGTAAGCGACCCAAGCGGAATGAACCGGGATATGCGCAAGCAGACCATTGAGGCTATTAACGAAATCAATAAGCAGACTTACGAAGATGTAAAAGATCCCGAGATCCTAACCAGGATCAGTCAATACGAAATGGCCTTCCGAATGCAAATGTCCGTACCAGAGGTAATGGATGTTTCCAAGGAGCCTCAGTTTATCCTGGATATGTATGGGGTAAAACCTGGTGAGGGGACTTTTGCGATGAACTGCTTACTGGCGCGGAAACTGGTTGAAAACGATGTGCGGTTCGTGCAGCTTTTTGACTGGGGCTGGGATGGGCACGGTACTTCCAAAGATCATAACGTGGAAGGCGGCCTCCGCCAGAAATGCCGCGAGTCGGATCAGCCTGTTGCAGCATTGATCAAAGATTTGAAGATGCGCGGGCTTTTAGAGGAAACTCTCATAATCTGGGGTGCAGAATTTGGCCGCACGCCGATGCAAGAAAATAGAAATGGACTGGTAATGCCTTATATGGGCCGCGACCATCATTTGGATGCATTCACCATGTGGATGGCCGGTGGCGGTGTTAAGCAGGGTTTTTCTCATGGAGAAACAGACGAACTGGGTTATTATGGTACAAAAGGCAGGGTGCATGTCCATGATTTACAGGCTACTATCCTGCATTTAATGGGTTTTGATCACGAAAAATTCACCTATCCCTTCCAAGGAAGAAACTTCAGGCTTACTGACACGGAGGGAAAAGTTGTTAAAGAAGTACTCGCTTAGGAAATTTAAACAATGGAAAACAGTAAAGTGAAGGCTTTCCGGATGCAGTTGAAGCCGGGTTTTGAAACGGAATACAAAAAACGCCACGACGAAATCTGGCCGGAATTGTCTGAACTTTTGATAAATGCAGGGGTACTGGAATATTATATTTTTTTAGACGAAAGAACGCTGGCACTTTTTGCTTTTCAGAAGCTGAGGGAAAACGATACCACTTCCGGCCTGGCAGCATTGCCGATCATGAAAAAGTGGTGGGACCATATGGCGGATATTATGGATGTGAATGAAGACAATTCACCCCAGGCATTCAGCCTTCCCGAAGTTTTCCGGCTTTGAAAGGCAAATGAGCGCATATTTTAGATTGACACTAAACCCCTGATCATGCATTACATTTTACTTCAGGACTCGTCCTGGGCTACTTTTATTGGCAGGTTCCACCCGGCAATCGTCCATTTTCCCATTGGCTTCTTATTGATAGGGGCACTGCTCGAACTCGGGCGGCGCTGGGGTAAAATCGCAGTCAGTGAGGGTACAATTGTATTTATTCTATTCTGGTCAGCGATAAGTGCCACTTTTGCCTGCGTAGCCGGTTACTTACTTTCTCTGACCGGCGGCTACGATGCTGATCTCCTTAATAACCACATGTGGAAAGGAATTGGCGTAGCTGTGTTTGCCTGGGCCGCGTGGTTCGTGAAATCAGACCGATTTGAACGGGCAATACCTTCTATCAAAGTCATTTATCTCCCTGCAATCCTTATCGCAACCTTGCTGACATTGACCGCCGGTCACGACGGCGGCGCGCTTACGCACGGTGAAGGATACCTCACGCAATATACTCCCGAACCCTTCCGCGGACTGGCTGGCCTGCCACCGATGGAAGAAAAGCCTACTGAGATCAAGCCGATTGCGGATGTACAGCAGGCTGTCGTATATTCTGATATCGTACAGCCGATTTTGCAGGCGAAATGTACGCAGTGCCACAGCGCGAGTAAAAGCAAAGGTGATTTAAGAATGGATCAACTTGCATTGCTGGCCAAAGGTGGCGAAAACGGCCCTGCTTTTGTGGTTGGAAAAGGGGCTGAAAGTGATATGATCAAGAGGTGTTTGCTGCCTGAAAATGACGACGAACACATGCCGCCGAAAGGTAAGCCGCAATTGACGACAGACCAGATCGCATTGCTTTCCTGGTGGATTGATCAGGGTGCTTCGGCAGATAAGAAGGTATCACAAATGACCGTTTCGGAAGCAGTTAAACCTGCATTGGCGTCGCTTGGAAAAGAAGCGCCGGCGGGTACAGGCGCGGCGCAGGCTTCGGCAGTATTGAGTGTGAAAGTTCCTAAGGCAAATGAACAGGCTATTGAAAACCTGCGCAAAACCGGACTGATCGTCAATACCTTATCGCAGGATCAGAACCTACTCGAAATAAGTGCGGTGAATTTGCCTGATTTTACTGACAAACAAATGGAGCTGCTGCAACCCGTTGCACAGCAGATTACTTGGCTGAAATTGGGTGGTACCAAGATTACCGACGCGGCTTTGCAGCAAATTGCCAAATTCCCAAACCTCAGCAAGCTCCACATTGAACATACCGGTATCACCGACAAGGGTATTGCTGCAATAAAACCACTTCCTTACCTCGAATACATCAATATTGTAGATACCAAGGTGGGCGACGAAGGTTTGAAGAATGTTGCCGGCATGAAGGCGCTGCGCTCGATTTACGTGTGGCAATCGGCTGTTACGGATAGTGCGGTGAGCCAGGTGGGCAGGCAAAATCCTAACCTTTTGGTTGTGAATGGGTTCAACGAGGCGGCAGTAGCGCAATTTTTGAAAGCCGGGGATACAACCGGCAAAGAAGAAGTCAAAAAACAATAAACATGAACCGTCGGAAATTTATGAGCAGTGCGATCGCCACAGCGGGCGTATTAACGGGCTTTGAAGCCATTTCAGATGCTGAAAAAGCGCCTTTTCAGTTTGCAGACAAGTTTTCTTTGAAAATATTCGGGACAAACTGGGGCTTCGTAGGCAACACGGATGCTTTTTGCGCAGCTATAAAAAAAGAAGGTTACGACGGTCTCGAAATCTGGTGGCCGGGCACGAAAGAAAAGCAAAAGGAGCTGTTTACGGCTTTGAAAAAATACAGTCTGGACGTCGGATTCCTGTGTGGTTCGGGAGAAAGAGAGTATGCGAAGCACCTGGATATTTTTAAAAGACAGATCAATGCGGCTTCGACTGAATACGAACAGAAACCACTGTATATCAATTGTCACAGCGGCAAGGATTTCTTTAATTACGAACAAAATAAGGCATTTATAGACCATACTACGGCTGCTACCGCAAAAACCGGCATTCCGATTTACCACGAAACGCACCGCGGGAGGATGCTTTTTGCTGCGCATATTGCGAGAGATTTTATGGAGAAAAATCCGGAACTGAAACTGACGCTGGATATTTCGCATTGGTGTAATGTGCACGAAAGTTTGTTGCAGGATCAGCAGGAAACTGTTAAACTCGCATTGTCGCGCACGGGGCATATTCACTCGCGCATTGGGCACGAGGAAGGCCCGCAGGTAAACGATCCCCGGGCACCGGAATGGGAGGCGACCGTAAAAGCGCATCTCGCCTGGTGGGATGCAGTGGTGGAACAAAAGGTGAAAAATGGCGAAACGCTAACAGTTTTGACCGAATTTGGACCTCCCCATTATTTACCCACAGTACCATTCACCAACCAGCCGCTGGCAGATCAATGGGCCATTAATGTGCACATGATGCATTTATTTAGAAAACGATATTTGAAATAATAATGAAAAACACGCACTTTCTGGTCGCGCCAAATGAAACGGAGGTACAGAAAACTTTCCACGCCGCTGTAGTTGCGCACATTGATGGAAAAAACGCATTGTCTGTCAAGGATTTTCACAACCAGCTCGCAGAGGCGCTGCAATTCCCTGATTACGAGGGTACCAGCCTGGAAGATCTGGACGAAATGCTGAATGACCTTTCCTGGATCGGCGCAAAACAGATCATTATCTACATCAGTAACTCGGCAGACTGGCTTTCAAAAGAAAAATCAAAAGATAAAATTCTCACCATAATCGACCTCCTCGACGCGACTGCCGAAGACTGGAAGTGGCTGGACGATGAAGAAGGTGTTGACAAAAAGGAGCTCCGCATTATATTCCAGCAATCCGATCGCATTCAAGCGCTGCTGGAAGAGCAGGAGATTTTGTTTGGGGTGATTTAGGGGAGGAATGTCATTGGTGGTCATTGTTGGTCATTAGTTGTCATTTTAGTCATTAGTTGTCATTAATTGTTTCCTGAGAATGTCATTTCAGTACCTGACAATGAATGAACTACCTATGACTATTAATGACAACTAATGACCATCAAATGACAACAAATTATCAACCCCGTCACAACTTCAGCTAACCACGTTCCTTCTGCAAATCCCCCCTCCACCTCACAAACCCTACCATTGCCAATATCATAAATACAACGTACAGGAATGCGGTTAGGTTTAGGGCTTTGTAGAAATATAGGATTACGTAGCAGGCGTCGGCGATGATCCAGACTATCCAGTTTTCGAGGTATTTCCGGGCTAGCATATATTGACCGATCAGGCTGGCGATCGTCAATGCGGAATCGAGGTAGGTGAAGCTGGCGTTTGTAAATTTTTCCAGCAAAAATCCCCACAAAATGGTGCCTGTTATAAATATGACGGCGAAGATTGGGTAGAGTTTTCTGGGTGTGAAAGTTACTTTCAAAACATCGTGATTGGCCCCGCCGAATTTCCACATCCACCAGCCGTAAATGCTCGTGAAAAAGTAATATCCCTGCAAACCCATATCGGCATATAACCTTACCTGCCAGAAAACGGCCGCGTATAAAAGGGCATTCGCAATCCCGAAAAACCAGCTGGTTATATTTTGGCGGGTGTTCAGGTAAACGTAGATTGCGCCGGTTACAAAACCGAGGATTTCCAGGGGAGTGGTAACGAATATTCCCAGGGAAATCATCTTGTTAAGCCAGTCGATCATTTGTTTCGCAATCAGAAAGTAAGCTGAATATGCGAATATAGGAACGAAAGCAACGTCTGTTAACAGAACCGTAACTTGTAAGCTGCCACTTTTGGCTTTATTTTTGTATCACATCAAAACGGCAAACGAAAATTTCCGTGCTGATGTTATCTTTTTTGCCGGTCGGGAAAATCCCCGAAACGGCTTTTTGCGTTTAAAATCCACAGTCGGCAACAGCCGCAATTTAATCTGAAACTACTTGGAAGTTAAGGACTTATTGACACTATACGGAGGCGACGGTTACATGGATCTGCTGGTAGAGCAGATCAGTTCTAAGAATCCCGAATCGGCTCATATTCAAATTAAAGGATTGGTCGGCAGCCTGGACGCGGTCGTGACAGCGTCGATCCAGCAGCGAAAAAAAAGTCCGGCACTGTACATATTAAGTGACCGCGACGAGGCTGCGTATTTCCAGAATGACCTGCAAAATCTGCTCGGAAAAACGGAAGTACTTTTTTACCCGACCTCCTATAAAAGACCGTATCACTACGAGGAAGTGGATAATGCCAATGTACTGATGCGCGGGGAGATCCTGAACAAGCTCAGTGCCGGTCGCGCCACGCCCGTCCAACTTGTTACTTATCCGGAAGCATTGTTTGAAAAAGTGATCAACAAACGATCGCTGAAAGCCAATACTTTTTCGGTAAAAGTGGGAGAGAAACTCGATCCTTCGTTTCTGACCGAATTTTTGACGAGCTATGGGTTCGAGATCACGGATTTCGTTTTTGAGGCGGGCCAATTCTCTGTGCGTGGGGGTATTATCGATGTTTTTTCATTTGCAAATGAACACCCTTTCAGGATCGAGCTTTTTGGTGATGAGGTAGAAAGTATCCGCTCTTTTGACCCGGATACCCAGCTTTCTATCGAAACTGCGAAGCAGATCAATATAGTGCCGGATATTCAGCAAAAACTATCGCACGAGACGCGGGAATCGTTTTTCAACTTTCTTGCGCCTGAAACGACAGTATGGTTCAAAGACGTGGAACTGACGCTGGAAGTGATTGAGAAATGTTTTGAAAAAGCGGAAAAAGCACTGGAAGAAGTGACCGGCGGCGGCGTTCAGATCGTGTCGAATCCCCAGGATCTGTTCGAGACGCGGAGAGGTTTTCTGACGCAGGTGAAAAAATTTAAAACTGTTGAATTTGGCAAAAAGTCTTATTTCAAAACAGAAACTAAAATTCCCTATTCCTCCAAGCCGCAGCCTTCATTTAATAAAGATTTCAAAAGGTTGATCGATGATTTATCTGAAAATCAATCCAAAGGTTATGTTAATATCATCGTAGCCGAGCAGCCCAAGCAGCTCGACCGGCTCGAACGTATTTTTGAAGATCTGGATCCATTCGTAAAATTCCGGCCCATGCACATTTCGCTGCGGGAAGGTTTTGTGGATGATAATGTAAAAGTCGCTTGCTACACGGATCACCAGATATTTGCGCGTTTTCACAAATACCGGTTGAAGGACAAGTTTACCAAATCGAAAGCGATCACATTAAAGGAACTGAAATCGCTGCAAGTGGGTGATTTTGTGACGCACGTAGATTATGGTATTGGTCGGTTTGCGGGTTTGGAGCGGAAAGATGTGAATGGAAAAGAGCAGGAGGCGATCCGGCTGATTTACCGCGATAACGATCTGCTGTATGTGAGTGTGCATAACTTGCATAAGATTGCCAAATATACCGGTAAAGAAGGTACGCCGCCCGCTATGAGCAAACTGGGCTCGGGTGACTGGGAAGCGAAAAAATCGAAAGTTAAAAAGCAGCTTAAAGATATTGCCCACGAGCTGATCGCATTGTACGCCAAACGCAGGCAGGCGCCCGGATTCCCCTATTCGCCCGATAATTACATGCAGGCCGAGCTGGAATCTTCCTTTATATATGAAGATACGCCTGACCAGGCTACTGCCACTGCGAATGTGAAGGATGATATGGAAAAAGCGCACCCGATGGACAGGCTGGTGTGCGGGGATGTTGGTTTTGGTAAAACAGAAATCGCGATCAGGGCTGCATTCAAGGCGGTTTGTGATAGCAAGCAAGTGGCGGTGCTCGTACCTACCACGATTCTGGCAATGCAGCATTTCAAAACTTTCAGCGAGCGGCTGGCTGATTTCCCGGCGAAGGTGGGGTATATCAACCGTTTTAAGTCGCCGAAAGAGATCAAGGAAACTTTGAAACAAGCCGAAGAAGGTAAGATTGATATCTTAATAGGTACCCACCGGATTTTGAATAAAGACGTCAAATTCAAAGATCTGGGGTTATTGGTTATTGATGAGGAGCAGAAATTTGGAGTAAAAGCGAAGGATAGGTTAAAGGAAATGCGGGTGAATGTAGATGTTTTAACACTCACAGCTACCCCGATCCCGCGGACTCTGCATTTCTCATTAATGGGCGCGCGTGACCTTTCGGTAATCGCTACACCGCCACCAAACAGGCAGCCGGTAACCACGGAAGTGCATACTTTCAGCGAAGAATTTATCCGCGACGCGATCAGTTTTGAGGTAAACCGCGGCGGGCAGGTATTTTTTGTCCATAACCGCGTAAACGATATTGAGTCGATCGCGAATATCATTTTGAGACTGGTACCAGATGTGAGAATAGGCGTGGCGCACGGCCAGATGGACGGTGATAAGCTGGAAAAAGTAATGGTTGCCTTTATTGAAGGTGAATATGATGTACTGGTTTCGACCAATATCATTGAATCCGGTATTGATATTGCGAATGCGAATACGATCATTATTAATACGGCGCACATGTTTGGGCTGTCGGATTTGCACCAGATGCGCGGCCGGGTAGGGCGGTCAAACCGGAAAGCATTCTGTTATTTGCTTACGCCCAATGCGTCGACACTTGCCAGCGACTCGCGTAAGCGTTTGCAAACACTGGAAGAGTTCTCGGAACTGGGAGACGGTTTTAAAGTAGCAATGCGGGATTTGGATATTCGCGGCGCAGGTAACTTGCTGGGAGCCGAGCAAAGTGGTTTTGTGAATGATCTGGGTTATGAATTGTATCACAAAATGCTCGACGAGGCTGTTCAGGAATTGAAAAATAATGAGTTTAAAGATCTCTTCGCAAATGCATTGGGATTACCTGCCAAGCTGGTTGCGGACACCCAGATCGAGACAGATTTTGCTACGTTGATTCCAGACGATTATGTCAAAAATATTTCGGAAAGATTGTCGTTATATACCCGCCTCGACAATATTGAAACAGACGATGAGTTGGCGAAATTTGAACAGGAAATACTGGACAGGTTCGGCCCTGTTCCACTGGAAGTTCAGGATTTGTTGAAAACCGTGCGTTTGCGCTGGAAAGCAGAGAGTTTGCACTTTGAAAAACTAACTTTAAAGAGCAATACATTGAAAGGATACTTCGTTACTTCGCAGAATGACGAATTTTTCCAGTCAGCCAAGTTCGGACAGGTTATCGACTACATTAAAAAACATCCCAAACAAATCTCTTTAAAAGACCAGAAAGGCAAGCTGATCCTGATTTGTGAAGATGTAAAAAGTATTGATCAGGCGCGGAATATCCTCGCCGAAATGACGAGCTAATTGATTTTTAGAAATATTCTAGTTTCATTTCATAAATTTGCGATTTCGCATACTACAAAATACCAAACTATAAAGTCACTTTAAGCAATGATTTGCATGCAAAAGATGGGTACCCGGTCGATCGCGTTGATGTTGATTGTGTTATTAGCGGCTACTTCATGTAGTAAGAACAAAAGACCTACCAGCTTGAAACCTGGTAAGACAAGTTCTAAAACAGGGTTGGCATACAATGGCAAAGATGGCTTTGAAGTAAAGCAATACAAGGCGCTGCCTGCTGGCCCCGACCTTGTGTACATTGAGGGAGGCCGTTTCACAATGGGCTCTCTGGAAGAGGATGTGATGACAAGAAGGGATAATCCAAAAAGAACAGTAAGTATCCAGTCGTTCTATATGGACCAGACTGAGGTTGCCAATGTTCACTATCTTGAATACCTGAACGCAGTTCAGAGAGATTCCTCCGAAGAGTTTTACAGCAAAGCTTTACCTGATACGAATGTATGGTTTAACGAATTGTCTTTCAATGACTCTTACGTGACCATGTATCTTCGTCACCCTGGTTTCCGCCTTTACCCTGTGGTTGGTGTGTCGTGGGTTCAGGCTAATGATTACTGTGCTTGGCGTACTGCCGCTGTGAGCCAGGCTAACAATACAGCCGGTGCAGCTGCCGCAGGAGGCAAGAAAAAGAAAGGTTTCTCTTTTGGCAAAAAGAAAAAAGCAGAAGGCGAAGCAGTTGCAACAGCAGAAGCTGCTGCTCCTGCACCACAACTTAGAATTGAAAGTGGCTACGTAATGCCGCCTTACCGTCTGCCAACAGAAGCAGAGTTTGAATATGCTGCGATGGCAATGATCGGAACACAGTATTCTGACGAAAACCAGTCCAATTCAAGAATTTATCCATGGGACGGTTCTACGATGCGTCAGCCACGTGGCCGGAAACAAGGAACAATGCTTGCGAACTTCAAACGTGGTCCTGGTGACTACGCTGGTATTGCCGGAAAATCCAATGACGGTGCTATTATCACTCAGGAAATTCGCTCATACCCTGCAAACGACAACGGTTTGTATGATATGGCAGGTAACGTAAGTGAATGGGTTTATGACGTTTACCGTCCGCTTTCTAACTCAGACGTAAACGATTTGAACTCTTTCCGTCGTGACGGATACCAGGATGATTCTAAAAACTACGATACCAAGAATGCTAACTCGCTTGTTGATGATAAGCTGAGGGTGTACAAAGGAGGTTCTTGGTCGGATGTTGCTTACTGGTTATCTCCGGGAACACGCCGCTACATGGATCAGGATTCGGCAACTGCAATGGTAGGTTTCCGTTGCGCGATGATCGCTACTGGTAGTCACAAAGAATAATTGATCAACAAATATGGAAGAGCCGCTATCTGAAAATGCACTGCCCCCAAAAAGTTAGACACTTCTTGGGGGCATTTTTATGGTTAATTACAAAAAACACAGTTTGAATTTTAAGCTTAGGCTTGTTAAGGCTTATTTGAATGGCGGTAGTTATACGGG
>NZ_CAJRAU010000009.1 GCF_907165045.1 Dyadobacter linearis | reverse complement strand
TATTGAATACTACAACAATGAAAGGATCAGGCTGAACTTAAATGGAATGAGCCCGGCACAATACCGGGCTCATCACACTAATCGCTAAATTTTAAACCGTCCAACTTTTGGGGTTCAGTCCAAAAGGTAGCGGCTTTTTTAATGCTGTGCTAATGCAATTGTCAGAATGTAAAACTCGCAGCAGCCTGCATTAGAAAGTGTTTGAACACATTCTTCCAATGTAGCGCCGGTAGTCAGCACATCGTCGATGATGATCACCTTTTTTGCGGTAAATGTGTTTTCCACCTCAAATACTCCTTTCACATTTTCCCTCCGCTCTATCTTGTTTTTGCCTGTCTGCGTTTCAGTGTATCTGATCCTTTTCAGTGCAGTGCCTGACCACGGAATTCCAGTCGATTCGGAAAAACCCTGGGCCAGCAAATCGCTCTGATTGTAGCCGCGACTTCTTCTCTTTTTCAAATGCAGCGGAACGCTGATGATCAGATCTACCGACGGAAGTATTCCTGCGCTTTTGCATTTCCTGTCCGAACATCTGGCCAAGAACCAACCCTATCTCCTGGTTACCGCGATATTTCAATGCATGCAGCAACTTTTGCACTTTGCTTTTTTTTGTAAAAAGTAAAAACGAATGCGTGAATAGCACGCGGGGCTCGTTCACAAACTTGTAGCGCAGCGTATCTGCATGCAGGCCGCTCTGCCCGATTCTGGGAAGGGAAATGCGGCAAAATGTGCATAATGTTGCCTCGCTCCCGATTAAAGGCTGGTCGCAGCCAGTGCAGCAACGCGGAAAAATGAGGTCTATAAAATCGCTAAAAAATGCTCGGAGAATCATTTTCAAAATAATAATGGGGTTTTTAGAATGACTGAATAACTTTGGAAAAGAAAATTCTTATCGCGATATGACGACATTGATAGTTAATGCTCAGGTAGTAAATGAAAATACGGTTCAGGGTTTAGACGTATTAATTGAAAATGGTCACATTAAAAGCATAGGAAAAGATTTACAGCACGTTCCGGCTGACAACATTATCGACGCAAAAGGCAAATACCTGATGCCCGGCGTGATCGACGACCAGGTTCATTTCAGGGAGCCGGGACTCACTTACAAAGCCAACATTTATACAGAATCAAAGGCGGCAGTTGCTGGCGGGGTTACTTCCTTTATGGAAATGCCGAATACGGTACCGAATACGCTCACGCAGGAATTGCTGGCAGATAAATACCAGATCGCGTCACAGACTTCGCTCGCGAATTATTCCTTTTTCATGGGCGCCTCGAACGATAATTATGATGAGGTTATGAAAACGGACCCGTCGCAGGTTTGTGGGATCAAAATATTCATGGGATCGTCCACGGGAAATATGCTCGTAGATGCACCGGGTGTTCTGGAAAAGATCTTCGCAAATGCGCCTTGCATCATTGCCACGCATTGTGAAGACGAGCCGACTGTGCGCCAGCGGATGGAAATGTTTAAAGAACAATACGGCGACAATGTGCCTTACAATATCCACGCACTGATCCGTAACGAAGAAGCTTGTCTAAAATCGTCTTCATTTGCGACTTCTCTGGCGCATAAAAATAAAACCAGGTTGCACATCCTGCATATCTCAACAGGCGACGAAGTGCCACTATTTGAAATTGGAAATAGAAAAGATGGAAAGATCTTACTTAATGACGGCGAACTAAAACTGGTGACAGCCGAAGCTTGCGTGCATCATTTATGGTTCGATGCCGAAGATTACCATAAACTGGGCAACAAAATAAAATGTAACCCTGCGATCAAAGCGCCGCATCATAAGGAAGCGATCCTGAAAGCCGTGCTGGATAACCGCATTGACGTGATCGCTACGGACCACGCTCCGCATACCATCGAGGAAAAGGCACAGCATTACTGGCAGGCGCCTTCGGGTTTGCCGCTGGTACAGCATACCCTCAATGTGATGCTGCAATTAAGCGCCGAAGGGAAAATTTCAATTGAAAGAGTGGTTGAAAAAATGAGCCACGCGGTAGCGGATTGTTTTCAGATTAAAGACCGGGGCTACATTCGCGAAGGTTATAAGGCGGACCTTGTTTTGGTAGATACCAATGCAATTACCAGTGTAGAGGCTAGTGGTTTGTATTCCAAATGCGGCTGGTCGCCTTTTGAAGGAACGAAATTCAGCTCGCAGGTCACGCATACCTTCGTATCCGGGCACCTGGTTTATGAAAACGGGAAATTCAATGAAGAAGTAAAAGGCGAGCGGTTATTATTTAACCGATAAAAATTCGAGGTAATTCTGGATCACATTCAAATCGGCTTCCGTCCAGTCCAGGGTCGGCAGATCCTCGGGCGAAAGCCAGCGGATCTGTTCGTGTTCGGTTAAAATGATATTGGTGGTATGAAGATTACAGATAAAAGGCACCAAAATTATCTCGCGCCAGCCCTGGTCTTTGGAAGTCTCCGGAAGTCTTTGAAGAATATCAATTTCGACATTCAGTTCTTCCATGATTTCGCGAACCAGCGCTTCTTCGTCAGATTCGTTTTGTTCAACTTTCCCCCCGGGAAATTCCCATTTAAGCGGGAAGGAAAGTGCTGCGCTGCGTTGCCCGGCTAGTATCTTTCCGTTGTGTTCAATGACCGCACAGGGCACCCTCACAACTAATTTTTTAGATACAAGCACTTCAAGCATAGAGGCGGTTAGTAATTTTACCGCAAATTTACTACTTCTATTCTTATTTTACATCTATATCCTGAAACTAAATAAATTACAAGAATCAGAACAATTCGCCTGCCCTGTAATTAGGTAAAATCCCGAGGTGTTTGAAGGCCTTTTCGGTCACTTCCCTGCCTCTCGAAGTTCGTTTGATATACCCTTCCTGAATCAAAAACGGCTCGTATACTTCTTCGATCGTTTCTGCCTCTTCACCGCAGGCCGTCGCAATGGTGGATAAGCCCACCGGGCCGCCTTTGAATTTGTTAATAATAGTACTCAGAATACGGTTATCCATTTCGTCCAAACCGTTTTGATCTACATCCAGAGCGAGCAAAGCCATTTCTGCGATCGGGATCGTAATGCGGCCGTCACCTTTTACCTGTGCAAAATCACGCGTGCGGCGGAGTAGATTATTTGCGATACGCGGGGTACCTCTGCTCCGTCTTGCGATTTCAAATGCAGCATCGTCTTCCAGCGGCGTTCCCAAAATGGCAGCCGAACGTTTCAATATAGATGAAAGCAACTTCGCATCGTAATATTCCAGCCGCGCATTGATTCCGAAACGTGCGCGTAGTGGCGAGGTAAGCATTCCGGCGCGTGTAGTTGCGCCTATTAATGTAAATGGATTGAGGCCTATCTGAATACTGCGCGCATTCGGCCCGCTGTCGAGCATAATGTCGATTTTGTAATCCTCCATGGCAGAATACAGATATTCCTCCACAATCGGATTTAAACGGTGAATTTCATCAATAAAAAGTACATCGTGCTCCTGCAAATTGGTCAGCAAACCAGCCAGATCGCTGGGTTTATCGAGTACCGGGCCCGACGTAATTTTGATATTGGCGCCCAGCTCGTTCGCGACTATATTGGATAAGGTAGTTTTACCAAGTCCCGGAGGCCCGTGCAACAAAACATGGTCTAATGCATCTCCCCGCTGCCGTGCCGCCTGAACGAAAATTTTAAGGTTTTCAAGAATTTTATCCTGTCCCGCAAAATCATCAAAAGTAAGCGGACGCAATGCCCGTTCAATTTCTTTTTCAGTATTGGATAATCCCTCTTTATCTCCCGACAGATAGTCCTGGCGCATATTTGAATATAGAATAGTATTGTTGAAAAATACCCGTCGCTGGTATGCGGCGGGTATCTTATTTAACCAAAAATAACTGTTTTAATCTGCAAAAAGAAGGATTAGCGAATCACCATTACCGACCCGCGCTTTACGGTAGGGTTGCGTTCGGGGTAGTAAAGACTCTCGTAGGAAAGTACGTAAGGATAAGCGCCGGGCAACACTTTTTGACCTTTATAAGTCCCGTCCCAACGGTCTTCCAGGTTATTGGAAGCGTATATCACCTCACCCCAGCGATTGTAAATGCGGATTGAGAAATTGGTAAAATAAGCTCCGAAAATTTCCAGGATTTCGTTTCTGCCTTCTCCGTCCGGTGTGAATGCATCGGGAATGAAGAACCTCGGCTCGCATTTGTCCACGACTGTAGTCGATTTTGCGGCTACACAGCCAAATTCGTTGGTTGCCTCCACAACGTATACCCCTTCCTGGTTCACCGTGACGGTTCGCGTGGTATCCCCGGAATGCGGCCATAAATACGATAATTGCCCCTGCCCGTTTGCATCCAGAATAACCGATTGCCCGTCGGGAAGACAAATTACATTTTCAGGTGCGAGATTCAATATAGGCGAAGGCAATTCACCAACCTGGATCGTGTCCGAATTATAGCAATCATTTCTGTCTTTCACGATCACTGTGTAAGAACCCGGCTGACCGATTGTCACTTCGCGGGTATCCTCTCCTGTACTCCAGTCAAACTCAATCCATCTGTCACTTTGCACGCGGAGTACAATAGAACTGTCACGGCAGAGTGTGGTATCTGGCCCTATTGTAAATGCAGGCGGGCGGCGCAATGTGATTTCAATAGTATCAGCAGAGTAGCATTCCCCTTGCGGACCGTTGAATGCGACCGCAATATACCGGCCGGTTGCGGTAGCGTTGTAAGTTCTTTGGCGGGAAACCACTCTTCCCCTATTGATCCACGCGTAAACCTCGGCTTCCACGCCCATATCAAGCGGCACAAAGGCACCGCAGGTATCTTTGTCATCGCCAAGGTTGAATTGCGGAGGCGTTTCGTAGATCGTCACCGGCTGCACAATGATCGTATCCTTACATTTATTCGTCGCGCGCAGTCTCACCATGTAAGTACCTGGCTGCGTGTAAGTGTAAGTTGCCTGCGTTTCTTTGGAAGGCGATGTAAAGCTGCCGTCTCCGAGAAAATCCCACTGGTAACTGTCTTCAATAGGGTCGCAAATGGGGCTGGCCTGGAACGTAGTGGGTTCATTTGTACAAAAACCATCTGCCTCAAAACCTGGCCCCGAAGATTCCTGCGTGAAATCCTGGACCATATTCGGCAAACCTAACTGGCTATTGCGACCGCCCAGATTCACGCCATCGCGTTCATATTCAACGCCCGTCAGCGAATTTCCTTCCGGCTCTCCGATCACTGCCAGATATTCACTCCCTTGAATCGCCATATAAATGCGACCGTCGGGACCAAACTGTAACGCTCCGAATTGCCGCGTCGCAGAGCTGTCTATGGTAATAGCTGTCTCGGTTAAAAGACTGTCGGGCAGCGTAAGATCGTATTGTTTCAGATAAGAACTCGTCCCACCCTCTCCTTTAAAAGAAATGTACATTTTCTCCCCGCTGGGCGAAAATTCAATACCGTAAGCAACAGGCGGCGCCGCGCCGAGATCCACCGTTTTATCGTGGGTAAGTGTTCCCGTGGAATCATTAAAATAAAACAGATCTACATAGTTTTTCGGCGGGCCGGGCACGATTACCGCTAATCTTCTCTGTCCCGTCGCGGTGTCGGGAGAGGAAAACTTCATGTAACCTTCGGCTTTGTTCAAGCTGTCGTGGGCGATGCCGAGATCGAAAGTACCGCTCTCATTTAATCCTCCGTCAGTAGCATGAAAAACACGGAATTTGTTGGTACCGTAATCGTGGGAAATCACCCAGTAAGTACTGTCGCGATCATTACGTGCAGACACTATACGTTCGGTTGTAGGTGTCTGTAAAGTTGTATTTTGTTCAATGATCGCGCCCAGTCCATTATTTCTCCGCATATCGACCACACTTACCGTCAACAGCTTTTCGCCGCCATTGATATCGGACGTTGTAAATACATTGAAGAGATATTCGCAGCCTTTACAGGTCGGCTGGGGCACAATAAGCACCGATTGCGTCGAGTTTGGACTTCCTTTTAAAGGCGCGCAATTTCCCGGACTAAAACAGGGCATTACCTCACTATTCTTATTCCAGATCGTAATCCCATCAGAATAAAATAAAAGCTGACCTTTTGAATTGGCAATGGACGAAGTTCCCTCGGGCGTATTGGCCTTTCCATCAGTAATCGGCGTAGGCGGACTATTTGAAAAATCAAGCCCTGCATTTCCCCCAAAATACCACTTTGCACCCTCCTGGGCAGAAGGTTCCATACATATTTTGACATTAATCCGATCCTGTATCTTACACCCGTTTGGCAGGATCACTTCCACAGAATAACAGCCTGAACTATCGACATTTAAAGTTTGCGTAGTATCGCCTTTCGGGTACCAGACAAAACGCGCTCCCGCAGGTGCACCGTTTGGATATGGATCCAGAATAAGCGTATCGCCCGGACAGATCGTAGTATCTGTTTTCCATTCCTGAAAAGCGGGCGGCAGCTCACCAATATTCACAACCTGGGAAACAGTTTGCTGCGAACCACCTCTGATTGTGCGGGTTAGCGTAACATTGTAAGCTCCCGGCGCCATATACGAATGCTGCGGATTACGCCGTGTATCGGTTGCCGCGCCTTCACCAAAACTCCATTGCCACGCAATCGCGGTACTCAGAGTATCCCTGAATGAAGTCGAGTCCGCCTCACAATCGGGGTTCTGCATACATTGTCCACTTACCAAAAATTGTGTTTGCGCTTTCGCATATCCTGTTGTGAGCAGCATAAGAATGAAAAAAGCACAAAAAATTTGTTGGTACTTATTATAAAATCGCCCCATGTTTCGTTAACAGTTCAAACACCCCTAGCCAGCACATTGAATATTCAGATTACCCGACAATACTAACGAAAATAAAATGTTAAAATTTTGTGCGGGAAAGTCGTAAAAACCACTCTAATTTGAATATTAATACGCAATTTGAAGATATTTTGTGAAATTTAATTTGGGCAAATTTTTCTGGCCCGTAACCTCGCCGCTTTTCATGCGCGGCTACAAGTTAAATATATGACCAAGCGTTTACTTTGCCTCTTTATACTGACACTGGTTTGCATAGATGGTTGGAGTCAGGATCCCCAATTCTCTCAATTTTATGCCAATCCACTATACCTGAACCCTGCGCTGGCAGGTGGGGCACTCGCGCCTCGTGCAACCGTTAACTACCGTAACCAGTGGCCTTCTCTTTCGGCCAATTTTGTGACTACTTCGTTTGGCGCCGATGCTTTCTTTTCCAATTTCAATAGCGGGGTTGGTGTCTTGGTAACGATGGACAGCCAGGGTTTGGGAAATTTAAAATCCACCGAGGCCGCTTTACAATATTCTTATCAGCTGCAATTTAATGAAGTTACTTCGCTCCGCCTCGGTATTCAGGGTGGATTTGGCTCGCGTACGCTCGATTACTTCGGTCTTACTTTCGGTGATCAATATGATAATGGCGGGCTGACCGGAAATCCTTCCGAAGATCCTTTTGCACAGGGCGGCCCAAATGTATTTTATGCCGATTTTGGCGCCGGGGCAATGCTTTATTCAGATTGGTACTGGGCCGGACTTTCTGCGCACCATTTGAACAGACCGAATCAGGCATTCTCCGGATTGACTGAGGCCCGGTTACCTGTAAAAGCCAGTTTGCAGGCTGGGTTACGCATTCCTTTTGCGGGATATACTTTTTTGGGAGATGAAATTGATAAGGAAAAAACCATTTCCCCGGCTATTATGTACAAAAAGCAAGGGAAATACGACCAGTTCGATGCGGGACTTTATGTTACCCTTGAACCGCTCGTGCTTGGTGCCTGGTACCGTGGGATACCCTTTAAGAAATACGCGCAGAATATAAATAACCACGAATCCTTGATCTTTCTGGCTGGTTTTCGTCAGGACAAATTTTCGATCGGTTACAGCTACGACCTCACGATCTCTACACTTGGAGTCGGCAGCGGCGGGGCGCACGAAATATCACTATCCTACATTTTCCCGCCTTTGGAGCCCAAACAAAGACGTAGCCGAAGCAGCAAGAAGCAGCTTTCCTGCCCGAAATTTTAACCGGTTTTGAAAATTGAAATTTATGCAGATCAGGCACGGGTAAAGAAATATTTTGCTCGTCTTTCTCTTTTGTAATAATCTTAATTTTTCCACAACCTATGATGAATGTTAACAAGAGAGGCTTAATCGGAGCATTCTGCCTTTTACTCTGCGCTTCTTTCCTATTTGCAGCTGCACCCAAACGAGAGTTTTACGAAATCAAAGTTTACCACGTGAAGGATGCCGACCAGGCTTCCCGCGTCGACAATTATTTAAAAGACGCATATATTCCTGCAATGCACAGAGCGGGGATTAAAAACATCGGCGTTTTCAAGCCTGTTGCGACGGATACCTCTGCCGGAAAGTTGATCTACGTATTGACTCCGTTAAAATCACTAGACCAGCTCGTTGACCTGCCCAAAACATTGAATAAAGATGCAGCCTACCTCGCTGCCGGCAAGGATTACATTGACGCGGAATATAAAAACCCGCCTTATGTACGCATTAAATCAACTATCCTGAGAGCTTTTGAAGATAGCCCGATGATGAAAAAGCCTGACTTGACTTCTCCGAAAAGTGGTCGCATTTACGAACTAAGAAGCTACGAAGGGCATACTGAAAAGATCTACTGGAATAAGGTAAAGCAGTTCAATGCAGGAAACGAGATCGGTATTTTTGCCCGCCTTGGATTCAATGCAGTATTTTATGGCGAGGTGATCTCTGGCGCAAATATGCCTAACCTGATGTACCTGACCACATTTGCAGACAAAGCTTCCCGCGATGCGCATTGGAAATCGTTTGGTGAAGATGCAGAATGGGGCAAAGTAAAATCGATGCCGGAGTATCAGAATAACGTAGCTAAAAACGTACAGATGTTCCTTTTCCCGACGGAATACTCTGACATTTAGATTTTAAAATAATGAAAAAGGTGCGATCCGTTTAGCTGGGCCGCACCTTTTTTAGTTATAAGCGATCAGCTTTTTACTGCATTAATAACGGCGCGCACACTACCGTGCTCAGCTAGCAGCTTTTCCGCTTCATTTTGAGGAATATCCAGTTCTTCAATAATCATCCGCACAGCTCTGTCGACCAGCTTTTCGTTTGTAAGCTGCATATCTACCATTTTATTTCCTTTCACTTTTCCGAGCCTGATCATCACCGCAGTGGAGATCATATTCAATGCGAGTTTCTGCGCAGTACCGGACTTCATCCGTGTGCTGCCGGTCAAGAATTCGGGACCAACTACTATTTCGACAGGATATTCGGCTGCCTGCGCTACCAGTGATCCGGCATTGCAAACTACGCAGCCGGTCAATATGCCAGCTTCCCGCGCCGTATTTAACCCGCCGATCACATAAGGTGTGCGGCCGGAAGCTGCAATCCCTATTAATGTATCATTTTTCCCGGGGTGATAATCGGCCAGATCGATCCAGGCTTGCTGACTGTCATCTTCGGCATTTTCTACTGCTTTGCGGATCGCCTTATCGCCACCTGCAATAATCCCGACCACTAAATCAAAAGGAACACCAAAGGTGGGCGGACATTCCGAAGCGTCCACGACCCCGAGCCGACCGCTGGTTCCTGCGCCTATGTAAAATAAACGGCCTCCCACCTGCATACGCGGAACGATTTGCTCCACGAGCGCTTCGATTTGCGGAATAGCCTTTTGAACCGCAAAAGGAACAGTTTGATCCTCGGCATTAATAGAGATCAACAGCTCGTTGACACTCATTTTTTCAAGGTCGTGGTAATTGGACGAAGATTCGGTAGTAAGCATTTGCAGTGCGATAGTTGAATTTCAAAAGTAAATATTTTCCGTTTACTAAGCTTTTGCTTCAAGAAATTTGGTATTAATTAAAGATTAAAGTCAAAAATCGAGCTGATTATTTGGAAAATAAAAAGATACCCTTCTATTTTGTATCAGGAACTTAAATTTAGCGAAATTTCGCTGGCCAATAGGTTTACGCTATGAAGACGCTTACTATCATTCTATTCAATCTTACAGTCACGCGATTTGCGTGAGTGAGGAAAGAGCTATATAAACCGGCACCTCACTCACCACAAAGAGTGGGGTGTTTTTATCTAATACAAATTCACCATGGAACTGAACAGATTTTCAAAAACCCTAACCCAGGAAGTCACTAACCCAGCCGCACAGGCAATGCTTTATGGTATTGGGCTGAAAGAAGAAGATTTTGCAAAACCACAGATCGGTATTGCAAGTACAGGTTATGAGGGAAATCCTTGTAATATGCACCTTAACGGGCTTTCTGTTTATGTAAAACAGGGTGTTACTGCCAATGAAATGGTGGGTTTGATCTTCAATACGATCGGCGTTTCTGATGGTATGACGAATGGAAATGATGGAATGCGGTACTCGCTTCCAAGCCGTGATATCATCGCCGATTCGATCGAAACGGTGGTTGCGGCGCAATGGTACGATGGCGTGATTGCGGTAGTAGGTTGTGATAAAAATATGCCGGGCGCAGTAATGGCGATGGCGCGTTTAGACCGCCCTGCAATCATGGTTTATGGCGGAACAATTCGCTCAGGACATTATAAAGGACAGAAACTGGATATTGTTTCGGCATTTGAAGCATTGGGCAAAAAGTTTGCGAACAATATCTCAGACGAAGATTATAAAGGTATTATTCAAAATTCTATTCCTGGCCAGGGCGCTTGCGGCGGGATGTATACTGCCAATACCATGGCGGCTTCGATCGAAGCAATGGGTATGAGCCTTCCTTTCAGCAGTTCTTATCCGGCCACGCACGAAGGCAAGCAGGAAGAATGCAAGAAGATCGGCGCGGCAATGAAGAAATTGCTCGAATTGAATATCACTCCAAAAGAAATAATTACTAAAAAGTCGCTGGAAAACGCATTGACTGTGGTAATGGCACTGGGCGGCTCCACCAATGCAGCCTTGCACTTCCTGGCGATCGCACGTTCTGCCGGACTTTGGCTTACATTAAACGATATCCAGGAAATCTCGGATCGCGTACCATTTATCGCGGATCTGAAACCAAGTGGTAAATACTTCATGGAAGATATTCTGGCGATCGGCGGGGTACCTGCTATCACTAAGTATCTGTATTCCAAAGGCTTGATCCACGGAGAATGTATGACAGTAACCGGAAAAACAGTTGCGGAAAACCTTGCGGAAGTGCCGGATCTTGATTTTGATAACCAGAAAATGGTATTCCCAATCGAACAGGCAATCAAACCGTCCGGACATATTCAAATTTTGTATGGTAACCTTGCTCCTACCGGTGCTGTTGCCAAAATTACAGGTAAAGAAGGTTTGACCTTTGATGGCGAAGCGAAAGTTTGTGAGCATGAATCGGAGATTATTACCATGCTTTCCAACCACGAAATTAAGGCCGGGCACGTTGTAGTAATCCGCAATGCAGGGCCAAAAGGCGGACCTGGAATGTCGGAAATGCTTAAACCGACCTCCGCAGTAATGGGAGCCGGATTAGGAGATAAGATTGCATTGATCACGGACGGCCGTTTTTCAGGAGGTACCCACGGATTTGTAGTAGGTCATATTACGCCTGAGGCATTCGACGGCGGACCTATCGCTTTGGTAAAAGACGGCGACAGAATTATGATCGACGCCAATACCCGACAGCTGACGCTACATATTTCAGACGAAGAAATGGCAGCCCGAAAAGCGGAATGGGTTCAGCCCGCGCCGAAGTTTACAAAAGGAATGCTGGGAAGATATATCAGAACGGTGAAGTCGGCCAGTGAAGGCTGCGTTACAGACGAGGCTTAGTGATGCCTTAATCTTGAAAATTCGTCAGACAAATAAATAGAGGAGTCATGGAATTTAATGAAAATCAAACTGAGACAGTACCGGTTGCCGAAACGGTAGCGGCTGTCGCCAAACCGGAGCTGGTCAACGGATCTCATGCGGTCATCAGGTCATTGATTGAGGAGGGTGTGGAAACTATTTTCGGCTATCCTGGCGGCGCAATTATGCCCGTTTACGACGCAATTTATGACTATCAGGATCAGATCGACCACATTCTGGTACGCCACGAGCAAGGTGCCGCGCACGCTGCGGAAGGCTATGCCCGGGTAAGCGGAAAAGTGGGAGTTTGTCTGGTCACATCCGGCCCGGGAGCAACAAACCTGGTTACCGGTATTGCCGACGCAATCATCGATTCCACGCCGCTTGTGTGTGTGGTTGGTCAGGTTGCTGCGCATTTGCTGGGTACTGACGCATTTCAGGAAACGGATGTGATTGGTATTACAATTCCGATTACTAAATGGAATTACCAGATTACGCGCGCTGATGAAATTCCGGAAATTATGGCGAAGGCATTTTATATTGCCAAGTCAGGCCGCCCGGGACCAGTTTTGATCGACATTACCAAGAATGCTCAGAACGAGCTGATGTCCAGAGAGTTTACATACAAGAAATGTGAAAACCTGATCAGCTACCGACCACGCCTTTCACCGAAAGTGGAACAGGTAGAAGCGGCTGCGAAACTTATTAACGAAGCAAAAAAGCCTTTTATATTCGTTGGCCACGGTGTGCGCATCTCGCATGCTGAAAACGAATTGCTTCAATTTATTGAAAAAACAGACATTCCTGCGGCTTCCACGCTGCTGGGACTTTCCTCGGTTTCCGTTGATCACCCGAATTATGTGGGCTGGCTCGGAATGCATGGAAATTACGGCACCAATGTACTGACCAACCAATGCGACCTGATCATTGCGATCGGAATGCGTTTTGACGACCGGGTTACCGGCGACGTGAACCGCTACGCAAAGCAGGCGAAAGTGGTACACATTGAAATAGATCCGGCTGAGATTGGCAAAATAGTGAAAGCCGACGCTCCTGTCGTAGGCGACGCGAAACTGGCACTTGAAATGCTGCTTCCCCTGGTGAAGGAAAATAGTCACAAAGAATGGATCGCGGAGTTCAAGAAATTTGATGCGATAGAAGACGAGAAAATCACGCAGCCCGAACTTGCTCCCACTACGGAGAAGATCAAAATGGCTGAGGTAATCCGCACTTTGTCTAACAAAACAAATGGTGAGGCGGTGGTTTTGGCGGACGTCGGCCAGCACCAGATGATGACTGCACGTTACTATCAGTTTAAAAAACCAGGTTCTTTCATTACTTCGGGTGGATTAGGAACGATGGGTTATGCATTGCCGGCAGCATTTGGCGCGAAAGTTGGAGCTCCTGACCGTGAGGTGGTTGCATTTATCGGAGATGGTTGTTTCCAAATGACGATCCAGGAATTGGGTACGATCGCGCAGAGTGGTTTACCTGTGAAAATCATTATTTTAAATAACAACTTCCTGGGAATGGTTCGCCAGTGGCAGCAGCTTTTTCACCAGAAAAGGTATTCATTCGTTGAGCTGCAAAACCCGGATTTTATCACAATAGGAAAAGGTTTTGGAATTGACGGACATACCTGCTCGGTACGCGAAGATCTGAATGCGTCACTTGATAAAATGCTGGCTTCCGACAAACCTTACCTGCTGGAAGTGATCGTTGAAAAAGAAGAAAACGTGTTCCCAATGGTTCCTACCGGCGCTTGCGTATCGGATATCAGATTAGAATGACATTGAAATTATCGTAAATATGACAACATACACCATTTGTGTCTTCACGGAAAATACGATCGGTATTCTGAATAAGATTACCACTATCCTGACACGCCGGCGGATCAATATCGACAGCCTTACTGTTTCTGAAACCGAGCGTAAGGGTATTTCCCGCTTCACGATCGTCATTCGGCATGAATCCCGCGAGGCTGTGGAAAAGCTGGTGCGGCAAATCCGGAAAGTGATTGAAGTACTGGCAGTTTTCGGATATTTGAACGATGATATCGCTTATAATGAAATAGCTTTGTTCAAAGTCTCAACTCCGATCGGTGCTAAACCTATTGATATCGAGACTATTAACAAAGTTTACAAAGCGTGGGTCGTGTACTGGCATCTTACTTATGTAATCATTCAGAAAACGGGTACAGAGAAAGAGATCTTTGAGTTTTTTGACTACATCAAACCGCACGAGATCCTTGAATTTGTAAGATCAGGCAGAGTGGCGGTAAGCAAGTCGCCGCAGACGCTGGTTGATTATCTTCCCGAGGCTGAGTGGGAATATTATCAATAGCATTACCTCTTAATAAATATCCTTTTTAAATCGTAATAAATCAATTTAACCAATAATCAATGGCAAAATTAAATTTCGGCGGGGTCGAAGAAGAAGTAGTAACCCGTGAAGAATTTCCTCTTGAAAAAGCGCGTGAAGTACTTTCAACTGAAACTATAGCTGTAATCGGTTACGGCGTACAAGGCCCGGGCCAAAGCCTGAACATGCGTGATAACGGTTTTAATGTAATCGTTGGTCAGCGCCAGGGTGGTAAGTCGTGGGACAAAGCAGTTGCTGACGGCTGGGTACCGGGAGAAACGCTTTTTGATATCGAAGAAGCACTTTCAAAAGGAACTATCATTTGCTATTTGCTTTCTGACGCCGCTCAGATTGAACTTTGGCCAACGGTTAAAAAACACCTTACTGCCGGAAAATCACTGTATTTCTCGCACGGTTTCGGTGTTACTTACAAAGATCAGACCGGCATTATCCCTCCTACTGATGTGGATGTTTACCTTGTTGCTCCAAAAGGATCAGGTACTTCACTTCGCCGCATGTTCGTGGAAGGAAAAGGTTTGAACTCTTCTTTCGCGATATTCCAGGATGCAACCGGAAAAGCACGTGAAAAATGCATCGCAATGGGTATCGGTGTAGGTTCAGGATATTTGTTTGAAACTGATTTCTACCGTGAAGTAACTTCCGATTTGACTGGCGAGCGTGGCACTTTGATGGGCGCTATTCAGGGAATTTTCGCTGCTCAATATGAAGTATTGCGTTCAAATGGACACACTCCTTCTGAGGCTTTCAACGAAACAGTTGAAGAATTGACCCAATCATTGATGCCATTGGTTGCTGAAAATGGTATGGACTGGATGTACGCAAACTGCTCTACAACAGCTCAACGCGGTGCATTGGACTGGTGGAAACCATTCCGTGACGCTACCAAGCCTGTTTTTGAACAACTTTACAATTCAGTAAAAAGCGGCGAACAAGCTAATATCTCCATCACACGTAACTCACAACCTGACTACCGCGTGAAACTGGAAGAAGAACTAGCCGAATTGCGCGAATCTGAAATGTGGAAAGCCGGCAAAACTGTCCGCAGCCTGCGCCCAGAAAACAATTAATAAAATTATCGAGAACCGTCGGCTGAAGCCGACGGCAATTGAATGGCTAGTGGCTGAAGCCGACGGCAATTGAATAGGTAATCGATCAATTACCGTTGACTTCAGTCAACGATTTTGACTAAACAACCGCCGGCCTTAGCCGGCAATATCGAAAATCAATTGCCCCGGACTTCAGTCCGGGGACTCAAATAAGAGCTTTGCTATTGCAAGGCTTTTTTCTTTATAAGTAATGGAAACAGTGCATTCAGCTCCTACACTAGATAATATTTTCCTGGCTGCCGAAAGGTTGCGCGGGATTATTAATCACACGCCGATATTGTACAATGCGCATTTGTCCGAGCAGTATGAGGCTAATATTTATCTGAAAAGAGAAGATCTGCAAACGGTAAGATCGTACAAGATTCGCGGGGCTTATAACAAAATGGCAAGTCTTTCTCGGGAAGAACTGGCGAATGGAATTGTGTGCGCAAGTGCTGGTAACCACGCCCAGGGAGTTGCCTATGCATGTCGGAAAATGGAGGTTAAGGGAGCTATTTTCATGCCCACTACTACGCCGGCTCAGAAGGTAAAACAAGTGAGACTTTTCGGGAAAGAGTGGATAGAAATTCATTTGGTAGGTGATACTTACGACGATGCCTATTATGCTTCAAAAGAGTACCAGACTACGAATCAGGCCATTTTTGTACATCCTTTTGACGATCTACAAGTTATTGAGGGTCAGGGAACTGTGGGTTTGGAAATTTTCAAGGATGCTGATTTCAAAATTGATTATTTGTTGATGGCGATCGGTGGCGGCGGGCTGGCTTCGGGCATTTCGACGGTTTTTAAACAACTATCTCCTAAAACCCAACTGATTGGTGTAGAGCCGGAGGGGTCGCCCACAATGAGAAGGTCTGTCGACGCAGGTCAGGTTGTTACATTGGATCATATCGACAAGTTTGTCGACGGCGCGGCTGTGCGCAGAGCGGGTAATATAACTTTTGAGATTTGCCAGAAAAGCTTGGATAAGATATTGCTGGTGCCTGAGGGAAAGGTTTGCTCTACCATCTTGCAGCTTTATAATGAGGAAGCTATTGTAGCAGAACCTGCCGGCGCGCTCACGGTATCGGCCCTCGATTTTATCAAAGACGAAATCAAAGGAAAGAATGTAGTAGTATTGATCAGCGGTGGAAATAATGATATTACCCGCACCGAAGAGATTAAGGAGAGATCGTTGTTATACGAAGGTTTGAAACACTATTTCATCATCCGTTTCCCCCAGCGCTCCGGCGCATTCCGCGAATTTCTGAATGTGCTGGGTCCGAATGATGATATCGCACGATTTGAATACGTTAAAAAAACGAACAGGGAACAAGGGCCTGCTTTGGTTGGTATCGAGTTAAAAACTAGGGAAGACTTCGCGCCACTAATCGAGCGAATGGATGGAAACCGCATCGTTTACGAATATCTGAACGATCAGCCGGATTTGTTTCAGTTTATGGTTTGATAATATGCTCCGTGTCCCTTCCGATATCAGCTCTTCCGAATTTGAATCCCTGAAAATTCAGGATATGACTTTTGTTGCTTACCGCAATGAAGTATACCCCTCGAAATACGACGTATTTTTCGAGGAGCATGCGGTGATTGTGGTTTTGGAAGGCGAGAAAAAATTTACAAGTCCGAGCCAGGAAGTTCATGTTGAGAAAGGCGATATTCTATTCGTGCAGAGAGGTTTTTATCTGATGTCGGAGTCTATCAATGAATCTTACAAAAGCCTTGTATTCTTTTTTGACGAAAAATTACTGAAAGAATTTGTCGGCCTTCATCCTGAGCTTTTTAATACGCAGGAACAAAAAACGTTATTCGAAAATCCGATCCTGCTTTTGAAGTCGGATGATAATTTCGAAAAATTCATCCAATCTGTATTCCCCTATTTCCGCTCGCGCGCAATACTGAAAAATCATTTTCTCAGATTGAAATTTCAGGAGCTGCTTTTGCATTTATTGGAACTTGATAATTCGCAGCAGTTGAGGGCGATTTTATATAGTTTGTACAAAGGTGAAAAAGTGGACTTGGCTTTTCTAATGAATAGCTATTACCTCAAACCGCTCACATTAGACGAACTAGCAAAGCTTTCAGGACGCAGCTTATCCGCGTTCAAACGCGATTTTCAAGATGAATTTCACACTTCCCCCGCATTTTGGCTCAAAAATAAACGTATCGATTACGCAGACTTTCTATTGAGAAACAGCACCAAAAATGTGTCCGAAATAAGTACCGAAATCGGCTACGAAAGCGTTTCTCATTTTATCAAAACCTACAAGGAAAAGTACGGAGTAACCCCGAAGAGGCAGGGGTGATTTGGGATTGAGCTCAAAAACGTATAGATTCATTTCAACATTGAATGAATATGAATACAAATGCAATTCTTCAAAAGCTTCATCAGTCAAAAGGATATTTTTTCAATAAATATCCCTTGAAATCGATGGCATTGTTCGGTTCATATGCACGAAATGATGCGAACGATAAAAGCGATATTGATATACTGGTAGAATTTTCTGCTCCGGTAGGTTTCGAATTTATCGATCTAGCAATCGAATTGGAGACCGTTTTGCAACAAAAAGTAGATCTGGTCAGCAAAAAAGGATTAAAAGCTCCACTACTCCCGCCAATCGAGAAAACCCTAATTTATGTCTGAAAGAATTCCTTCCATTCTATTTTCTGATATGCTGGATTCCGTCGAAACGGTGCACGACATATCCTGGTGCACGATTACGCTGGAATCGACTTTGAAATTGTATGGAGAATTATTGAAATTCATTTACAACCTCTTAGAGAAGCACTTCTTGAAATCGTCAAAAGTCAGTGAGATCCATTTCGCCAAATAAAGATTTCCGCTCAAATTGCCTTTCAAAACTAAAATCACTATTTTTTGACCCTTTCCCGTTATCGGTATTCGCCTGAATATTTGCTACTTTGTATCCTCAATTCTCCTTTAAAGAAGTAATAGTCATTTGCTTAGTTCTTTAAAGCCGGTTTGAAATGGCGAAATTTTAATCAAACAAAATGAGTAATCAAGCAAGTACCCTTTTCGACAAGGTGTGGGACGCACACGTTGTACGTAAAATTGAAGATGGTCCGGATGTATTTTTCATCGATCGTCACTTTATCCACGAAGTAACCAGCCCAGTTGCATTCCTCGGACTTGAAACCAGAAATATTGGCGTAATGTATCCTGAGCGCACTTTCGCGACTGCCGACCACAATACTCCAACAATCAATCAACACCTGCCTGTTCAGGATCCGCTTTCGGCTAAGCAGCTCCAAGCATTGGAGACTAACTCGGCGAAATACGGCATTTCTCACTGGGGATTGGGCAATGCAAGAAACGGTATTGTTCACGTAGTAGGGCCTGAAAATGGCATTACGCTTCCTGGAATGACGATCGTTTGTGGCGATTCGCATACTTCTACGCACGGCGCATTTGGTGCAATTGCATTCGGGATCGGTACTTCGGAAGTGGAAATGGTACTTTCTTCGCAATGCATTATGCAGCCGAAACCGAAGAAAATGCGGGTAAATGTAAACGGAGTTCTCGGTAAGGCAGTTACGCCGAAAGATGTGACCCTTTTTATTATCTCAAAACTGACAACTGCTGGCGCAACAGGCTATTTTGTTGAATATGCGGGCGACGTTTTTGAAAATATGAGCATGGAAGGTCGTATGACCGTTTGCAATATGAGTATTGAAATGGGTGCCAGAGGTGGTATGATCGCTCCTGACCAGACTACTTTCAACTATATCGAAGGCCGCGACCAGGCTCCGAAAGGTGAGAAATGGGACACTGCCCTGGCTTACTGGAAAACGCTTAAAACGGATTCTGACGCAGTTTTTGACAAAGAATATACTTTCAGCGCGTCGGAAATTGAGCCGATGATTACTTACGGAACCAACCCAGGAATGGGACAGGGAATTTCCAAAGCGATCCCTACTGCTGATCAGGTGGAAGGCGGCAAGTCGACTTTTGACAAGTCATTGAACTACATGGGTTTCCATGAAAATGAGTCGATGCTTGGTAAGAAAATAGATTACGTTTTCATCGGCAGCTGCACAAACGGCCGGATCGAAGACTTCCGTGCATTTGCATCTATTGTAAAGGGCCGTAAAAAAGCTGATAACGTGACCGCTTGGGTTGTCCCGGGTTCGCATATTGTTGAGGCGCAAATTAAAGAAGAGGGTATTCTTGATATTTTGACAGAAGCTGGTTTCGAGCTTCGTCAACCTGGCTGCTCGGCTTGTCTGGCTATGAACGACGATAAGATTCCGGCTGGGAAATACGCAGTAAGTACTTCCAACCGCAATTTCGAAGGACGTCAGGGGCCGGGCGCACGTACGCTTCTTGCCAGCCCATTAGTGGCAGCAGCAGCGGCAGTGACGGGGGTTGTAACTGACCCGAGAGAGTTGCTTTGAGTTTGAGGGAGTGCTTATAGGTTACACAGAGACACACTAAGTTTTAAAGGAGAACCACGGAGATGGAGTTCGATGTGACTGGGAAGATTATTGGATGTTGCATCGAAATTCATCGGGAATTAGGCCCGGGACTATTAGAATCTGCCTACGAAGAATGCCTGGCTTATGAATTAAAAAGGTCTGGCTTGTTTTTCGAAAGGCAAAGACCGGTACCAGTCAATTATAAGGAAGTTAGATTGGAATATGGTTACCGAATGGATTTTGTCGTTGAAAATGCTGTCGTCGTAGAATTGAAAAGCGTTGAAGCATTAAATCCAGTTCATGAAGCTCAGATTCTAACCTATATGAAATTCGCAGAGAAAAAGGTAGGATTACTAATCAATTTCAACGTCCTGATCTTAAAAAACGGCATCAAAAGATTCATAAAATGATTCTCCGCGGCTCTCCATTTTCTCCTTAATCTCTGTGTAACAAGAACTTAGATAGTTATTCAATATTAAAACGCTGAAAGCCGAAAGCCAACAGCCTACTACCATGGCCTACGATAGATTTACAATTCTTAGAAGTACCGCAGTTCCCTTACCGATCGAAAACGTTGATACTGACCAGATTATACCTGCTCGCTTCCTGAAAGCTACCAAGCGGGAAGGATTTGGAGACAACCTGTTCCGCGACTGGCGGTACAATGGTGACGAGACCCCGAAAGAGGATTTCGTGTTAAATAATCCGATTTACTCCGGAAAAATTCTGGTTGGCGGCCGCAACTTTGGTAGCGGATCGAGCCGCGAGCATGCCGCCTGGGCGATTTATGATTACGGATTTCGCTGCGTGGTTTCCAGCTTTTTTGCAGACATTTTTAAAGGTAACTCGCTGAATATCGGCATTTTGCCGGTGCAGGTTAGCGCCGAGTTTCTGAACAAAATATTCCTCGCAATCGAAGCAGATCCGAATGCTGAGCTTGAAGTAAATCTTCCGGAACAGACCATTACGATAATCGCAACCGGCGAAAACGAATCTTTTGACATCAACGGTTATAAAAAACACAATATGACCAATGGTTTCGACGATATCGACTATTTGCAGGCGATGAAGGAGGAAATAAGAGGGTTCGAAAAACAGAGAATATATTAATAGCTATTAACTGTTGGCTATTAGCAATTAGCTTTCATAGAAACGCTAATTGCTAACGGCTAACAGCTGATAGCTGATAGCCAACTATGAACAGCCGCTATATAGAAATAATGGACACGACACTTCGCGATGGTGAACAAACCAGCGGCGTGTCGTTTTCTGCGTCGGAGAAACTCACCATCGCGCAGGTGCTTTTGCAGGAAGTAAAGGTCGACCGTATTGAAATCGCATCGGCACGGGTGTCGGAAGGTGAATTTCAGGCAGTCAGGCAGATTACCGACTGGGCAAGATCGAATGGTTTTCTTGACAAAATAGAAGTGCTGACTTTCGTCGATGGCGATGCTTCCATTAACTGGATACTTGACGCAGGCGCAAGGGTTATGAATCTGCTGACCAAAGGTTCGCTGAACCACCTGACGCACCAGCTTAAAAAATCACCTGCCGCGCATTTCGAAGACATCAGAGCGGTGCTGGAACTGGCTGATTCCAAAGGCATTGACTGCAATGTTTACCTGGAAGATTGGAGCAATGGAATGCGCAGTTCACCTGAATATGTATTTCAGGCGCTCGATTTCCTGACCTCACAGCCTGTAAAAAGAATTCTGCTGCCCGATACGCTCGGAATCCTGACCCCGACTGAATCCTATTCTTTTGTAAAACAGATCGTTGACAAATATCCTGATCAGCATTTCGAATTTCACGCTCACAACGACTACGATCTCAGCATTGCCAATGTAATGGAGGCGCTGCGTGCCGGTGCGCGAGGGTTACATTTGACGGTCAATGGAATGGGTGAACGTACCGGAAACGCGCCGCTGGCCAGCACAATTGCTGTTTTGAACGATATGATGCCGGAATACAAAACTTCGGTAAATGAACGCTCGTTGTACACGATCAGCAAAATCGTTGAGACTTTCTCGGGTATTCGTATTCCTTCCAATAAGCCTATTGTCGGCGAAAGCGTTTTTACGCAAACTGCGGGAATCCACGCCGACGGAGACAAGAAGAATAACCTGTATTTCAGCAAGTTGATGCCCGAAAGATTTGGCCGCCAGCGGCTTTATGCTTTGGGAAAAACATCCGGGAAAGCGAATATCGAGAACAATTTGCGTGATCTGGGAATCACGCTTGCCGACGCTGATCTTAAAAAAGTGACGCAGCGGATCATCGAACTAGGAGACAGGAAAGAGGCTGTAACCCCCGAAGATTTGCCCTACATTATTTCCGATATCCTTGATAGCAATGCGATTGAGGAGAAGGTAGTGATCGTGAATTATGTTTTGACGCATTCGAAAAACCTGAAACCTTCCGCGACTTTACAGATTAAGTTCGGGGAAGAAGTTTTTGAAGAAAACGCGCAGGGCGACGGTCAATATGATGCGTTTATGAATGCATTGAAAAAGATCTATTTCCAGAAAGGGATCAGTCTGCCAATGCTGACGGACTACGCGGTTCGCATCCCGCCGGGCGGAAAAACCGACGCACTTTGCGAAACGATCATTACCTGGGAAATCAATGGTAAAGAAGTAAAAACCAGAGGTTTGGACTCCGATCAAACATTCTCCGCAATTATGGCGACGCAGAAAATGTTGAACTTGATTGGGATACCGGCTGATGTTCCGTTAGTTTCCCCGGTAGCCAAAGATGCACTTAATTAAAAGCCATGAACAAACCGGAATTATATCAAGACCTGAAACATTATCTTTTACAAAAAAAGATTACCAGGGCTGCTGTTTTTGGATCTTTTGCACGAAACGAAGAAAATGACGAAAGCGACATTGACTTGTTGATCGAGGGAAATAATCTGACAATGTTTGATATACTGCGGATTGAAGATGAGTTAGAATCGATGTATAATAGAAAAATAGACCTCGTAGAATACAAAGCGGTAAAGCATTCGATTCAGCATCATGTTTTTAAAAATGTAATTCAATTGATATGATACGCGACGACAACGTATATATCGAGGACATTATCGAATCCATTCAAATAATTCAGCAGTATCTGGAATGAAAGACTGAACAGGATTTTGAAGCAAGCTTACTGTTACAGGATGCGGTATACAGGCGGTTTGAAATAATAGGAGAAGCAGTAACAAAGATCTCTGAAGAATTTAAAGAATTGCATTCTGAGGTCGAGTGGAGATTAATGAAATCAATGCGAAACAAATTGATACATGAATACTTCGGGATATCACCAGCAACTATTTTCGCAACGGTCATTGAAGATCTCCCCCCACTCCTACATAAGTTAAATCAATTATACTAGTGATTATCAATTAAATACCTTAATGAAAAAAAATATCCTTATTGTTCCCGGTGATGGAATCGGGCAGGAAGTTACTGAAGTTGGAAAAAGTGTTCTGGTGAAAATTGCCGAAAAATTCGGGCATGAATTCATTTACGATGATGCATTGATGGGCCACGCTGCTATTGAGGCAACAGGCAACCCGCTTCCTGACGAAACGCTTGCAAAAATGCGGGCTTCCGACGCGATTTTGTTCGGCGCAGTGGGTCACCCTAAATATGATAATGATCCGACAGCCAAAGTTCGCCCGGAGCAAGGTTTGCTGAAAATGCGTAAAGAACTGGGATTATATGCGAATTTGAGACCTATTAAGCTGTTTGACGAGCTTTTAGGCGCTTCTTCCATTAAACCCGAAATTTTGAAAGGTTCTGATATTCTGTTCTTCCGCGAACTCACCGGTGATATATATTTCGGTGAAAAAGGTCGCAAAAACGACAATAATACTGCTTACGATATCGCCGAATATAGCCGCTATGAAGTCGAGAGAATTGCGAGAAAAGCATTTGAAGCAGCGCGCACCAGAAGAGGCAAACTTTGCTCAGTAGACAAAGCGAATGTGTTGGAAACCAGCCGTTTGTGGAGAGAAGTAGTACAGGCACTTGCGCCGGAATATCCGGATATCGAGGTTGAGCACCAGTTTGTTGACTCTGCCGCGATGATGCTGATTAAAGACCCGCGCCGTTTTGACGTAGTAGTAACTGCAAACTTATTCGGCGATATTCTTACTGACGAGGCGAGCCAGATCGCCGGTTCGATGGGAATGCTTGCTTCCGCGTCTGTCGGAGATAGTACCGGAGTTTACGAGCCAATTCACGGATCTGCGCACGATATTACAGGCAAAGGAATTGCCAATCCTTTGGCTTCCGTGCTTTCCGCTGCGTTGCTGCTGGATATTTCGTTTGGCTTGAAAGAAGAATCAGATTCTATCATTGCAGCTGTGGATCAGCTACTTAAAGATGGTTTCAGAACAAAAGATATTGCTGACAGCACCACGCCAGCAGACAAGATCTTAAATACGCAGGCAGCCGGCGTTGAACTTTTGAGAAGATTATAATTGAATCTAAGTTTTGCCAAATAATATTTGTTGCAATCAAAACTTCTGCTTTCTTTGCAGTATAAACCAGTTGTCAGCGAATTTTCGCTCTATATCGATGAACGCACTTAATATAAATCTCTGCCTCCTCATTCTTATTATCTAGTGATACTGGAAAAGGTGATGTTTTGATTGCATTTCGAACCCTTTCCCCCACAGGAAGGGGTTTTATATTATTTAAAAATTATTAAATTCGTATCCATTTAATTTCTAATACCCACCAATGAGTAATCGAGTTCAGATCTTTGACACAACTTTGAGAGACGGCGAGCAGGTACCTGGCAGCCAATTGACCACTGAAGAAAAGATTGTTGTAGCGAGTCAACTCGAGAAGCTTGGGGTAGATATTATTGAGGCGGGGTTTCCAGTTTCTAGCCCTGGTGATTTCAGGTCTGTGGTTGAAATCTCGAAAGTAGTGCGTGAGCCTATTATTTGTGCATTATCAAGAGCAGTTCAAGGCGATATCGACGCGGCAGCCAACGCATTAGAATTTGCGAAACGCGGCCGGATCCACACTGGAATCGGATCTTCTGATATTCATATCCAGCATAAATTCAACACGACCCGCGAGAAGATTCTGGAAAGAGCAGTTTCGGCAACGAAATATGCCAAATCGAAAATCGAAGACGTAGAATTCTATTGTGAAGATGCCGGCCGGGCCGATCTTGCATTCTTGTCTCAACTGGTGGAAGCTGTGATAGCAGCAGGCGCGACGGTAGTTAATATCCCTGACACTACCGGTTACTGTTTGCCTGAACAATATGGTAACAGAATTAAATACATATTCGAACACGTTTCCAATATCCATAAAGCGACCATTTCAATTCACTGCCACAACGACCTTGGATTAGCGACTGCGAATTCATTGGCCGGCATTTCACAAGGTGCCCGCCAGGTTGAAGTTACGATCAATGGAATTGGTGAGCGCGCTGGTAATACTTCGCTGGAAGAAGTGGTGATGGCGATGAAAGTTCATCAGGAAGAATTGGGATTGGAGACCGGTATTAACACGGAATTTATTTATCCGACAAGTCAGCTGGTTTCCAAAATGATGCGTATGCCGGTGCAGGCTAACAAGGCGATTGTGGGTCGTAATGCATTCGCGCATTCTTCCGGAATTCACCAGGACGGATTTTTGAAAAACAACCTTACCTACGAAATCATGAGCCCGCAGGATGTGGGTGTTGACAAGTCAGATATTGTTTTGACAGCCAGAAGCGGGCGTCACGCATTGAAGCATCGGTTCGAACTACTTGGATTCAGCTTCGACAAATCTGCCCTGGACGAATTGTATACCAGATTCCTGGAAGTGGCAGATTTGAAGAAAGAAGTGAACGACGCAGACCTGGTAGATCTTGCAAAAACGGCTATTCCGGTTTAATTAGAATATGCTTAGAAATGGTTAACTCCTTGAATCTGAATTTGATGTTTTAAAGATTTATTTGTACCATTACATATTCAATAACATCCATCAGATTGCAAAAAGCCCTCGGTGATTTTGACTAAGGGCTTTTTTCTTTGCCTAAAGAATAATCGTCCGGTTGTTGTGAATAAATACTCTGTCATTGAAAACTAGTTTGAGTGCCTTCGAAAGTACCGCTTTTTCAGTATCCCGACCCAGAGTTGCCATATCCGAAGCCGTTTGCCGGTGATCCACTGACTTCACATCCTGCGCAATGATCGGCCCTTCATCCAGATCATTATTTACAAAATGCGCCGTCGCGCCGATGATCTTTACCCCCCTGTCGTAAGCCTGCTTGTAAGGATTTGCCCCGATAAATGCAGGTAGGAAAGAATGGTGAATATTAATGATCTTGTCCGGAAAATGATTAACGAATGAAGGTGTGATAATCCGCATATATTTGGCCAGAACGAGATATTCAGGCTGGTAAACGCCCAGTGTTCTCAGAATAGCATCTTCATGTTCCTCGCGTGATTTTCCTTCGTGGGAAATAAAATGAAAGGGTATCCCAAACTTTCCTACCAGCGGCTGTAACTTATTGTAATTGCTGATAACCGCAAGGATATTCGCGTCGAGCTCGTCAAATGCATACCGGATCAGCAGCTCTCCGAGGCAGTGATGTTCTTTGGTCACAAATAGTACAATATCCTTTTTCTTTTTGGGGTTAATGCGCAGATTGAGCCCGGAGGGTAACTCTTTCTGCAAAACTTCCAGCAATTCATTTGCCTCTGTTTCGCCTTCAAATTCGGTCCGCATGAAGAAATATTTGGACGGACTTACATATTCATCGTTTCGAATGATATTTTGATTATGTTCAAAAAGAATGCGGGTAACCTGATAGATCAACCCTTTATGATCGGGGCCGTCCATTAAAAGAATGTGTTTTTGAATCATTTAGCTGTTTTACTAATTTTTTCCGGTAACCAATATCAGAAAATTTCTGTTAGCTAATCTCCCTAATCTGTTATTCAATGGCCGAAGAACTAATTATCCCTGCCGACACCGACCGAGCGAACGTATATAAGGTACTCACACCACAAATCCACGCATTAATTGAACACGAAAGTGACCTTACTGCCAACCTTTCCAACATTGCAGCTGCATTAAAGCAGGCTTTCGGATTTTTTTGGGTTGGATTTTATATTGTTAAAGAAGGGCAGCTTGTACTCGGCCCATTCCAGGGACCTATTGCCTGCACGCGCATTCCATTTCACAAAGGAGTTTGCGGCGCGAGTTATTCACGGAAAGAGACAATCATAGTGCCTGACGTGGAGCAATTTCCCGGCCACATTGCATGCAGCTCCGATTCAAAATCTGAAATCGTGCTGCCTGTTTTTCATCGAAATGGAACAGTGGCAATGATACTGGATGTGGACAGTGACAAGCTGGACGATTTTTCAGAAGCCGACGCAGCAGGCTTGGGTGCTATTTTGAAACTTTTGGAAAGAAAACTATAATACCATAAATGCAAAAAAGGCTCCGCAGATAAACTACGGAGCCTTTTTTGCATTATAACTTCTTAATTCAAAGAAAACATCGGAAGCCGCAAGGCGACAACATTATTGAACATCAGCTTTGTAATCTTTGGATCCATATAATCGATCAACGGGAACTCTGAGACGAGCGACATTACTTCAAATTCACTCTCTCCCCTTACGACGCACCAAAGTCTGGAATAATCGTCCGACAATGCATACGACATCATTCTCCCCTGCTCCATCAGTTCATTGATCTTTTTCTTCTGAGCTGGGATTTTAGCAGTAAAATCTTCCGACATCACCGCCGGAAGTTGTATTTCAACCATATATTGGCTCATAGTCGATAGCAGTTAGGTTTACAGAAATGCACCCGTTTTGTGTGTGACCTGCTAATAAAATGATCTGATCCCTTTATTAGTTCCTGAAAGTGAGCTTCAAATATTCACAAAAAGCTTCCAGAACTTTTCCAACCATCTCATACTTCCCAGTGTCGTAGAATTCACGGATTGCGGTTTTCAGTATTTCAAACGCGACCAAAGCAAAACAGTATTCAACTATCTTTGGGTAGGCGTGCTGATTTTATTATATAAACCGAACGAAGCACCCCTAAACTTCGGATGACCTTTAACGAACAGGAATTGGTGAAAGGCTGCAAGCAGCGCAACCGGATCGCCCAAAAACAGCTATATGATGTTTTTGGGGGGAAGCTGTTCGCTATTTGTCTCCGGTACACCAAAAACCGTGCTGATGCAGAAGATGTTTTGCAGGATGCTTTTATTAAAATATACGAGAATATAGATTCTTACAGAGGCGATAGTCCTTTGGAGTACTGGTTGCGTTCTGTGGTAGTAAATACAGCGCTCAATCATTTGCGGCAGCAGAAATACGTGAAAGAGCTGGATGATATTGATTACCACCTGAATGGTATCGCAGACAGGGAGTTTACGCTGGCGAATTTCCAGTTGCAGCAACTGCTGGAACTGGTAAGAGAATTACCTCAGGGCTGTCAGACCATCTTTAATCTGTACGCTATTGAGGGTTATCAACACAACGAAATCGCTCAAAAACTGGGCATTTCAGAAGGAACTTCCAAATCGCAATATGCGAGGGCAAGAGCACTCCTTCAACTAAAATTGAACAAGGAAACAAGATTTGACGATGGATCCGTCCGGAATAAACAACTTTGAAGAACAGTGGCGAAAGGCATTGAGCGAAGCTTCCGAAACTCCCCCGAAGTCTATTTGGGAGAATATCGAAGCACGTCTTGATGAGAACAGTGAGAAAGGAGCAGTTCTTCCACTTTGGTGGCAGTCTAAAAAACTTTGGCTTGCAGCAGCTTCTGTTGCGGCATTGTTGGTCGTAGGCGCTGGATTCTGGTTTTCTGACTCTTCCAAAAATGGTCAGAACCGCATCGAAGTAGCTGGTAAAGCCGCTCAGTCGCCCGCGACTGAAAAAACTAACATGCCCGAAGCTGGTCATGCAGCTGCTCAGGAAAATACAGAAGCAGTTGCATCAAATGCGCCTGATAACATCGAATCAACTGATAGTAAGTCTGTTAAAGAAAATAATCAGACTCTGGCCTCTGCAACTACTCCCCGGAGGAATGTTGAAAATAGCTCCGGAAGATCGTCCGCGAGTCGCGTTAATAGCCAGAACTCAATAGGAGCTGCGGGAAAGTCTGATATTGCGTCTGTTGAAAATAGTGTATTGGAGCGAAATCAGGATTTTGCGCAAAGTAATAATCTAGCCAGTACAAGCATTTCTTCAAACGAAATACAAAACGATATTCTCGCAAAAACTGAAAGTTCAGAAAAGGCGATTGCCGTGGATATGCTGGCTACCCCAGCTTACAATGAACTGGATATTCACGTGCAAAAGCGGTACGTTTTCTTCAAGCCGGATGCAATTGCAAAAGAGGATATTAAGCCTAAAAAACATACAGAATACTGGGCGGGAATCGGGTTGATGCCGGCTTCATTCAACCCCGACGTTCAACTCAAAAACGCACCTCAGGATTTTTCATACCAGGCTCTTTCCCGCACTAAGGCAGTTACGGCTTCCAGTGAAGCGGGTATTTCTTACGCTTTGCAGACCCACGGCGGAGTGCGGATTTCTAAACATTGGTCAGTGGAACTGGGGTTGAGCTATTTACAGGGAAATTCATCCTATGAAGGCGGTGGATACCTTATTAATTCGAAAAGCCAATCCACCAATGTACTTGAAAATGCCTTAGCAGATGCTTCGAAGGGATCGTCTTATTCTGGTGGCACCGATAAGTTCAACAACGGTGCGCTGTATGTAGACATTACCAATAAAGTGGCCAACAACTATCAATACCTGCAAATGCCGGTTCAGGCGGGCTTTACATTGAATCCTGACAAAAAATTGAGCTATTCTTTGCTGGGTGGAATGATGGCCAATTTCTTCCTCAGTAACCAAATTGAAGCCGCTTCGGGAGATATTATCACAACCAGAGCAAGCGATGAAATTTACCGCAGCATGAACTGGGCGGCAACTACCGGCTTGCGGTTTAATTACAGATTATCAAGCAGATGGAAGGCAAATCTGACAGGTTCGTACCAGAAAGCAATTTCTTCCGGATTCAGATCAAACCAAACGCTGGATGCGCACCCGTATCTGTACGGAGTGGCGTGGGGAGTAAGATATTCCTTCTAAAATAGTTTGTAACCGTTCCAACCTTCGAAAGGATTTTTGAATCTAAAAAGTGTTGAAGCATTGAAAGGACACTGAAATTACTACCAGTATTCTGCAACTACCTTAACATTTATTAGCCATGAAAATTTTTAAACAGGTGCTTCTCGCTCCGCTTGTAACTGCTTTGTTCACGCTGGGCTGCACAAACGACGAAAACTTACCCCCTTCCAACGAGGTCAATCCGGTAGAGATCCCGGCAGCTATTGCCGACGGATCCAGCAGGTTTGCTTTCAATTTTTTACACAACCTGCAAAAAAACCAGCCGGCCGAAGACAACTTCTTTGTATCACCACTCAGCCTGCACATGGCGCTGGGAATGCTCCTCAATGGCGCTGAAAATGAATCGGCTGCCGAGATTCACAAAGTTTTGGAAATGCAGGGCGTTTCGCTTGAAGATCTGAACAAAGCTTACAACACGCTGATCAAGGATTTGCCGGTGGCTGATTCAAGAGTTTCGCTCGGACTTGCCAATTCTATCTGGTACAAAAACGGGCTGAATGTCGAGACCAGTTTCCAGAATGTGCTGAAAGAATCTTTCCAGGCTGAGATCACAGGATTACCATTTGATGATTCTTCCAAGGAGAGGATTAACAAGTGGGCCAGCGACAAAACGAACGGGAAGATCAAGACTGTGATCCAGACCATAGAGCGCGATCACCTGATGTTCCTGCTGAATGCACTTTACTTCAAGGCAGACTGGAAAGCGCGTTTTGACCCAAAAGAAACCATTGATATGCCATTCAAGCTGGAAAACGGATCCAGCAAAACGGTGAAAATGATGCGCATTAAATCTGCATTCAAAGTAGCAGGCGGCACAACTTTCGGCGCAGTGAGACTTCCTTACGGAAACGGGCAGTTCACAATGACACTCCTGCTTCCGACCGCAGGCAATACGATCGACGCCGTGTTATCTGAACTCGATGCTGAAAAATGGAAAACGATTATCAGCGGTAATGCCGAAAATAATGTAAAGGTAGGCTTGCCCAGATTTACGCTCGATTACTCAAAAAAATTGAATGAAACTTTGTACCAAATGGGTATTATAAAGGCATTTTCAAATGGGGCCCAGTTTGGTAAAATATCGAGATCTACCCCTATGAAAGTCGACTTTGTGAAACAGGATGCTTACCTGGCTATTGATGAAAAAGGTACGGAAGCCGCCGCCGTCACGTCCATCGGAATGGTACCGACATCCACAGTTCCGCAGGAGCCGACATTCATCTGCGACCGGCCTTTTGGATTGATTATCAGTGAAAATACATCCAATACCATTCTGTTCATGGGAAGAATTAAAAACCCGGACAGCAAATAAGTCACTTAACCCGTCAAGACTGAGGTTTCAAAATATCAAAGATAAAAAATGCCGGCTCTGCTGGTATTTTCGGGGTGCGTTATCGTCCGAGGGCTTTGCTGTCGGACGATTTTGTTTTTGGATAACCCACTTTACCTACCAGCTTGCCCGCAAACGATTCAATTTCCTCCAGAAACAATGCATTACCCCGGTGATACCAGGAGCGGAATCGGGCAGATTGATTCAGGTGTTTTGGTAAATATTCCAGAAGAACTGAGAGATCAAAGGTTCTTGAAGTAACACCTGCACCCGAAATCACGCCGTCGATCGCATTGCACTCCTGCTCAAAATGGTTGGGTACCGGCACCATCATCACCGGCTTACCGAGGTACATCGCCTCGCAAACCGATTCAAACCCGGCTGTCGTGACCAATCCCCGGCAGCCCGCCAGCATATTCAGGTACTTTTCGCTATTGATCCGGTGGAAAGTCAGCGTTTCATCGTAGGCAAATTCCTCAGCAGCATCCAGGTTGTCCCAAAAACAATGCAGCTTCACTTCGGGGTGCTGCAAATGCCACGCTATGATCTGCTCACTCAGACTGTGGTGGGTCATATATACGAGCAGATAATCTCCATTCCGAGGAACGAGCCGGGCTATTTCCTCACGTAATAGCGGCGGTACGACGGTCAGTTTCAGGTCAGTTCGTGAAGGAATTTCGCGGAATGATAATGCCAGGCGTTTGCTGGCAAGCCACGACGTTGATCTGGAATTAAGGTTGATAAGAAACCGGTTCAGCCTGCTTTTTTCAGGAAAAACAAATCTGGGATGAAGCAAAAGATACTGGTGCGCAATGCAAACCATCGGAATGCCAGAGCGGTAGATCAGGTTGTACAAACCTCCAAAAGTATCATAAAAGCTGACAATAAGATCGGGCTTGATCTGTGTTACAGCCTCGTTGATCTGGCGGAGGCTTTTCAGGTATTTGGGTAAATTGGTAAGGTGTGTGTAAATCGTGCGTTGCAGATTCATGCCGCCGCCCTGCGCATTGTAAATGATATTCGGAGCATCGAAATGCAGGACATTTGTACAGATCGCTTCATTAAAAAAGGCCGGTATCTGCCGCCCGGGAGAAGTACCGACCATCGCACCGACAATTTCGTGGCCCGCCTGCCGCAAGAGCTGCCCCAAAGAAATCGCCTGGGTCAAATGCCCGCGGCCTTCTCCCTGGACCATGAAAAGGATCTTCATATTATAGATAGCGTTGATTTCTTCCTGTCAAAAACCCGGTAAATGCTACCTGTTTTTCGACTACAGAAAAATTGTCTGCAACCTTCGCCGCTTTAACCGGCTTCTGAGCAATCGCCTGCTGATCATAATACAACAGACTCCAGTTACCATCGAAATCTTCTACCAAAGCGCTCAGCGTTTCCACCCAATCGCCTGAATTCATGTACATAATGCCGTCGATCTCGCGGATTGCCGGGTGGTGGATATGCCCGCAAATCACGCCGTCGCAGCTTCTGGAACGAGCCAGTTCTGTTAATTTTTCTTCAAAATCGGTCATATAATTCACGGCCAACTTTACAGATTGCTTTATTTTTTGAGACAAAGAATAGTAAGAAAGCCCACGCCACTCCCGGTATCTGTTGTAAAATTTATTTACCCAAAGCAAAAAAGTATAGCCCATATCGCCCAGATATGCCAGCCATTTCAAATGTGTAGTAATAGAGTCGAAAACGTCCCCGTGCGTGACGTAAAAGCGTTGGGTACCCGAATTGAGAATATAATCCTTACGAATCTGGAAGTGCTTTCCCAGCCTGAGCGGAATGATCTGATCGAGGAAATCGTCGTGGTTTCCCCTAATATAAATCACCTTCGTTTTGTGTTCTTCGATCATTTTGAGCACCCGTTTGAAAAACATCGTGTGCTTCTTTTTCCAGACCCCATATTTTTTGAGCTGCCAGGCGTCGATGATGTCGCCATTCAGGATAAGCTTTTTGCAGGTATAGCTTTTCAAAAAGCTGGTTACCTCTTCCGCTTTGGATCCGCCCGCGCCCAAATGCAGGTCCGAAATGATGATAGTCCGAAAGTGAGTTGTATCTCCCATGATACAAATTTTCACATTTTATATTACCTGGATATTACTGTCAGGTTATCAGTAAGTTAACTTTGAATAAAAAATTACTTCTACAAAAACACTTAAAACTTTTCTTATCGTCACCATGGGTTAATTAATAAAAAAGAGCGCATATTTATATTCCAGGAATCACTTATCAGGCTATGAAATCAATATTTACCCTTCTTTTCCTCTGCTCGCTTCAAGCTTTCGGGCAAAAGATCCACCTGCCGCACGAAGTAGAAAAAGGCGCTGAACCTGCCGGCGGAGTAGCGTATTTCAATCAATTTATCGACGCGAATCTTCAACTTCCCTTTCAAAGTGCTGCGAAAGGTTTGAATAAGCGCATATTTATAAAAGGCATAGTAGAGCCCGACGGCACGATGACAAATCTGGAATTAGTCCGCGGCATCGATTCGCTTTGTGATCAGGAAGCACTTCGGGTTGCGAAATTGTTTCGCGCGTGGAAACCCGCGTTGGTCAAAGGCGAGCCGGTAAGACAATCGGTTTCCTACCCAATTCAGTTCAAGTCCCCTCCGAGAAGTAACTATGATAGTACCAGCGGCGCCGTTGTGGAGTATTATGATCACAAATATGTGCCGTTAAAGGATCCCGCAAAAGCTGAATACCGCACCACGCTGCCTATTGACCGAAACGGCTATGTGGCAGGTGATGTGAAATACGAGGAAAAAAAAGGTAATAACTGGAAACCGGTGGGTACGGTTGCATTTGCGAAAAATAACGTCTGGTTCAAATCCGACTACCTGGGCGTGGATTCGGTACAGGCTTATTCACTGTCGGCTCGGGACAAGAATATGACGAGCCACGCATCAGAAGCTACTTTTCAACAAAACGGTCGCCTGCTGGAATACACCGAATATGGGGCAAATAATAAAACCGCCATGCAAAAACTCTATGACCTGAACGGAATGGTACGTGAAATGAAGCTCTATTCCGACAGCCTGAAAACCGAGATCCGGTGGTACGACAATGGGCAGATCAGATCAGTTGTTGAAACTATTGCAGGCAAACAGAACGAATCCGAACAGATCTTTTACGTAAATGCATGGAATACAGACGGTAAGCAGGTCGTAAAGGATGGCGACGGATATTGGAAAGCGACCAGCAAATCTCATGATGGAAACTGGTTGACAGAAGAAGGAAAGGTGATCTCAGGCGTTAAAAATGGGAAATGGACGGGCAAATTGGCCGACAGCACTTTGCATTATACAGAAGAATATGAAGTAGGAGTACTGCAAAACGGCACTTCATTTTACAATGGAGAAAAGAAAGAGTACACACAGGCGCAGGTCAATCCGCAGTTCAAAGGCGGGCTCAATGAAATGTATCGTTTTCTTGCCAGCAACATCAGATATCCCGTCGAAGCTTCCCGCCGGGGAGCGAGTGGAAGAGTGCAGCTTTCGTTTGTAGTGTGCGAGGATGGAAGTCTTTGTGAATATAAGGTAGAGAAAAGTGCCGGATCCGGGCTGGATGAAGAAGCGCTTCGGGTGGTTAAAAAAATGAATGGAAGCTGGGAGCCGGGTGTGCTGCGCGGCAAGCCCGTGCGTGTGCGGTATAATATGCCGATCAACTTCCAGACCATGTAAAGACAAAAACCACTTATCCTATCCCAAAGCCTTTCAAGGGCTTTGGGATTTTTTTATACCAAAAAGACAAGAAGAATAAAAATTTTTTGATGATATTGTGATATCATTTTAATATCAACCTCAATCCTTATGAATGAAAAACCACTAGCTTCCAATTCAGGCGCAGGAATGCTTGGTCTGGGTCTATTGCTGATATTTATCGGCGTTGGCCTGTCCAGCTCTTTCGACAATCCGATACCGGGCGCCATATTCTTCATTCCCGGCTTTTTCCTGCTGGTAGGCTTCACTGTTGTTAATCCGAACGAAGCGGTTGTAGCCACTTTTTTCGGAGATTATCAGGGAACTGTCAAGCAAAACGGCCTCCGTTGGATTAATCCATTATTTAAAAAGAAAAAGATCAGTCTGCGCGCACGTAACCTTAACGGTCAGAAATTGAAGGTAAATGACAAGCTCGGAAACCCTATTGAAATTGCAGCCGTTGTAGTTTGGCGGATCAGCGACACGGTAAAAGCTTGCTTCGAGGTCGATGATTATGTGAAATATGTGGAAATCCAATCGGAGGCGGCAGTGCGGCACCTGGCTGGTATTTATGCTTATGATAGTATGGAAGACGACGATATCGCCGTGCACGAAGTGACGCTCCGTGATGGAAGCGGGAAGATCAACGAAATGCTGGAAGGCGAACTGACGGAGCGTTTGAGCCGCGCCGGAGTTGAAGTATTGGAAGCACGGATCAGCCACCTGGCTTATGCGCCAGAAATTGCCGGCGCAATGTTGCAAAGACAGCAGGCTTCTGCGGTGGTAGCCGCCCGTCGCCAGATCGTGAACGGAGCAGTGGGAATGGTGGATATGGCACTGGCAATGCTTTCAGAAAAAAACATCGTGGAGCTGGATGAAGAGCGTAAAGCGGCGATGGTAAGCAATTTATTGGTAGTATTATGTGGTGAAAAAGCAGCCACTCCCATTTTGAACGCTGGTACCCTGTATCCCTGATATGTCAGAAAAAAAGGCATTTGTACTACGAATAAATCCTGATATGCTCAAAGAACTTGAAGTTTGGGCACAGCAGGATTTTCGTAGTTTAAACGGACAGATCGAATACCTGCTCAGCGAAGCGCTGAAAAAACAAAGGCGGGTGAAGAAACTCAGCGACAACGGTACGGAAGGAAAAGATTAAAGAAAATGTTAACATTGCATTACAATAGTTGTCGTACCAATTTTAAGTAAAATATGAAGAACGCTATCCGGATTTTGGCGCTGACCATTATCTCCCTACAAGTCTTTGCACAAATCCCCGATACTTTTCAGTGGCTTCCGGATGGAAGCGGTTACCGCGATGTGAGCGATGATGAAATCGTGGAGGTTGCCTTGCCTGCCAATACGCCAAAAGTCCTCGTATCACGTGCACAGCTAACTCCGCAGGGAAGTAATGCATTGGCAATCAAGAGCTACACGGTCAGCAAAGCCGGCGACAAGTTTTTGATTTATACCAACTCCAAAAGGGTGTGGAGATACGAAACCCGCGGAGATTACTGGGTTTTTGACACAAATACCAAGACTTTGAAACAGCTTGGAAAAGGTTTGCCGGCCTCTTCGCTGATGTTCGCTAAATTTTCTCCTGACGGAAAGCAGGTAGGTTATGTCAGCAAGCATAATGTGTACGCCGAAGACCTGCAAAGCGGCGAAGTAAAGCAGCTGACCAAAGACGGTACGGATCGCGTGATCAATGGTACTTTTGACTGGGTTTACGAAGAAGAATTCGATTGCCGCGATGGATTCCGGTGGAGTGACGATAGCAAATCGATCGCTTACTGGCAGCTCGACGCGCGCAAGATCCGCAACTTTTTAATGATCAATACGACGGATTCTATCTATTCATTTAATGTTCCTGTCGAATACCCAAAAGTAGGCGAAACGCCCTCTCCTTATAAAATCGGCGTAGTCGCGATTGCCAGTGCAGAAACGAAATGGATGAATATCCCCGGCGACCCGCAAAATACCTATGTGCCAAGAATGGAATGGTCGGGCATGCCTAACGAGTTGGTGATTCAACAGCTGAACCGCAAACAGAACGAGAGCACATTGATGTATATCAATACAACTGACGGCAGCGCAAAACCATTTTATACTGAAAAAGACGAAGCCTGGATCGATATCAAAAGCCGGTGGGAAAATGATCCGATGGGCTGGGACTGGCTGAATGGAGGTAAAGAATTTTTGTGGGTAAGTGAAAAAGACGGCTGGCGACACACTTACCGCGTGAGCCGCGATGGTAAGAAAGAAACGCTGATCACCACCGGAAACTTCGATATGATCAATCCTGTGCGTATCGATGAGAAAAGCAATGCCTATTATTTCATGGCTTCTCCCGACAATGCGACGCAGAGTTATTTGTATAAAACCACACTCGATGGAAAAGGCAAACCAGTGCGGGTGACGCCGGCTGATCAGGTAGGATCGCATAATTACGAAATTTCCCCTGCGGCCAAATTCGCAATGCACCGTTTTTCAAATGCCAAAACTGCACCAATTACAGAGTGGATATCGCTTCCAAAACATACTGCGATTGATCCTAACAATTCCATAGCGCAGTCTGCGAGCAAGATCAATGCTGCAAAACTGGATATTGAATTCTTCAAGGTAACTACGGAAGAAGGTGTTGAAATTGATGCGTGGCTTGTGAAGCCGACCAATTTTGACGCTTCGAAAAAGTATCCGATCGTCTTCACAGTTTACGGTGAACCTGCGGGAAGTACCGTGAAAGATTCGTACGGAACGGGTAGAAACCGCCTTTATAATGGCAGTATGGCCGACGACGGGTACATTTATGCGTCTATGGACAACCGGGGTACCCCTTCGCCAAAAGGCGCAAAATGGAGAAAGGCGATTTACAAGAATATAGGCAGGATCAACATTAAGGATATGGACGGTGCCGCGACTGCTATGTTCAAAAAATATCCTTTTATCGATACTTCGCGAGTTGCTGTTCACGGATGGAGCGGCGGCGGTTCTTCCACTTTAAACCTGCTTTTCCAATATCCGGATCATTTCAAAACTGGTATTTCGGTCGCTGCGGTGGGTAACCAGCTTACTTACGACAATATTTACCAGGAACGTTACATGGGCCTTCCACAGGAAAACCGGGATGATTTTATAAAAGGATCGCCGATCACACACGCGAAAAATCTTCGTGGTAACCTTCTGTACATTCACGGAACCGGCGACGATAATGTGCATTATCAGAATGCAGAAATGCTTGTTAATGAGTTGATTAAAGCAAATAAGGTTTTCCAATTCATGCCTTACCCGAACCGCTCGCACAGCATTAGCGAAGGCGCTGGAACTTCGGCACATTTGAGAACTTTGTTTACTGATTACCTGAGGAAGAACTGTCCTCCGGGAGCGAAGTAATACTTTGTTACACTGAGCGCAGCCGAAGTGCATGCACTTCGGCTGCGCTCAGTGTAACAAAAAGCCTTTATTTACCGTAAAGCTTTTTGGCAGCCGGCTCATATTTATCACCCGCAGTCCATTGTGGAGCCACTTTCCTATCCGCGATCAGCCGCGCGGTATAAGTATAAGCCTGACTGAATTTCAGAAGATAATTGAAATTGATCGTTTCCGGATTATCCGAAACCTGGTGGTAGTTTTTCATAATATCGCCATTGAATTCCCTGAAACCGGGTGTGAATGTCGGCGCAGGAATACCTTCTTTGGCAAAGCTTACATTGTCTGATCTGTCAAAAAGCCCCTGTTCCGGCGAAGGGTCCGCGAAAACACCGAGTCCGAAAGCCTTACTGGCCGTTTCAATTTCAGCGCGTGCGCCTGTCCGGTCGAGGCCCATTACCGCAACGATGGTGGTATCATTATAACCAGCCCCATCGGAATTGAGATTGAAAATGCATTTGTTCAAAGGCAGCAGCGGGTGCGCAGCGTAATACTTGCTACCCAGCAAACCTACTTCTTCTCCCGTCAATGCGACGATCAGTACCGAACGTTTCGGAGGATTTTTGGACAAAGCCTCGGCAGCAGTAAGCAGCGCCACTGTACCAAATGCATTATCTCTCGCCCCGTTAAAAATGCTGTCCTCGGCGGTATAAGGCTGCCCGCCCTGCTTGCCCACGCCTACGTGATCGTAATGCGCGGTCAGCAATATGTATTCATCTTTCAGTTTTGGGTCGGAGCCTTGTATCAATCCAGCCACATTATAGCTATTGATCGATTTTGCTTTTCTGCCGCTCGTTTTAAACTCAACTTCCTTTACAGCACGTAAAGCGCGTGCATAATTTGCCTCTTTTCCATTTACCCAGGCGTGCGGAATGCTGGGTGACGCTGCATTGCCGCTTTCTGCGAGTGATATTTTTTCTCCGCCAAAAGATCGCAACACGATATTCCAGGGTACAGGCGCATTGAATAACTCAATTACTCCGATCGCCCCTTTTGCGGCAGCCAGTTTGCGCTTTTCAATTGAGGTCGCAATAATTTCAGAGGGTGTCTGCGGATCTGGTGTGCCACTTTCGATGAGCACGATCTTACCTTTTACATCGAGCCCCTTGTAATCGTCCCAGCTTTTTGCAGCATCTTCCAAACCAAAACTCGCATATACAATGGGGGCTTTCAGGTTCGTCTCGCCTCCATTCATAAGCAGCCACGCCTCACCTGCTTTCATGATTTCAGCGTCGGCAATAATTTCCCCCGCAGCAGACGCTCCCATTTTCTCAAAAGGGACCCGTTGGAAATAAGAAGTTGTATTTAAACCTGCAGAATCGGTAACCGGGCTCAATCCCAGCTTTCTGAACTGCTCAGCCACATACCGCGCAGCCACGAAGTTCCCCATCTCCCCAGTCCGCCGCCCCATCAATTCATCCGCCGCCAAAAACCGCATATGCGCTTCTGTTTCTGTTTTTTTTGTCTGAAACTCGGGCAGTTGCTGGGGTTTCTTTTGGGCGTAAACATACGCTCCCGACAACAGTAGAAGCAATTGTATCTGCAAGTAAATGGTTTTCTTCATCTTAAATATTGAGTATTGGATTGATAAACTACAAGATAATAATTTCAAGATCAGTTAACTTCTGTATCCTCTTGAAATCCGACTTGTTATAAGTGTAAAGTGATTCGCAGTTGAGGTTTTCGGCAACTGCGGTATGGATACAATCATTAATATGTTTGAAACCGATTGTCTCAGAAAGTTGGATAGCCCGATTCAAATCATTTTTACTTATCGTGCAAATATTCAACGAAGTAAGGAATTCAAGTTCAATCTTAATCTGTTTTGGCTCCAAATCGAATCTTGCGAGAACATAACCTAATTCCGGGAGTACCAATGTGGAGATTACAAAACATGCATCTTTAATAGCATCAAGAATCAGGCGATTTGCTCGCTGGTTCTTGGCATAATCCTGAATTACAACGTAATTAAAGATCACATCCGAATCAAAATAGCGCACGAGCTATTGATCCTGATCATTTATTATTTTATTAAAATCTCTGGTATCTTCGATTGTTACAGCGGGATGATCTTTGCGATGCTGCAGCAATCTCGCGATCTCAGATTGGTCAGGTGTACATTGTGCCGCCGTAACATCTTCGACTGTTATCTTAACTTCCCGGTTACCAAAAACGGATCGAATCGATTTGATAAATGAAGTTCCTAGTTCTGAGGTTCTGACCTGAAAAGTGTGTTGCATAGTCTTCTTTTGTTTAAACAAATATAATGTTTTAACAATTAACTTTGATTTCCACTTATCAGGCCAGTCTCCTACCCCACTACCTATTTAAAATCACCGCAGCTTCCTTAGCGAAATACGTCAGAATGCATTTTGCACCTGCGCGGCGGATGCTCATGAGGACTTCCATCATCGCGCGGTCGCCGTCCAGCCAGCCGTTTTGGGCGGCGGCTTTGATCATCGCGTATTCGCCGGAAACGTTGTAGGCAGCAATAGGAATATCGAAGTTTTCATCCAGCAAACGGATAATATCCAAATAGGATAATGCAGGCTTAACCATCAGCATATCAGCACCTTCATCAAAGTCCAGCTGCGCTTCCAGTAGTGCCTCCCGCTTATTCGCCGGGTTCATCTGGTAGGTTTTTTTATCGCCAAACTTAGGAGCAGATTCCAGCGCATCGCGGAAAGGTCCGTAAAATGCGCTCGCATATTTGGCAGAATAGGACATGATACTCACGTCCGTAAAACCATGCGAATCGAGGTGGCGGCGAATGTAACCCACTCTTCCGTCCATCATATCGCTCGGACCAAGGATATCAGCGCCAGCCTTCGCCTGAGCAAGCGACATATTCGCCAGAATTTCCAGCGTAGCGTCGTTAACGATCTTCCCGTTTTCCACCAATCCATCGTGACCGTCGGAGCTGTAAGGATCCATCGCGACGTCCGTCATGATTACCAATTCCGGAAAACGTTCTTTGATTGCGGTGATCGCTCTCAGGTAAAAAGTATCTTCCTTATAACTTTCAGAAGCAGTTCTGTCTTTTTTACTCTCAGGATAATTTGGGAAAAGATCGATCGCGCGAATGCCGAGATCAGTTACTTGTTTCAGTTCTTCAAGCAGATTGTCGAGCGAAAACCGGTGAATACCAGGCATTGATTTCACCTCAATCTTCTGGTGAGTACCTTCCTGGACAAACATCGGGTAAATAAAATCGGAAACCTGAAGATTTGTTTCCTGAACCAGTTCCCTGATTCCTGCAGACTTTCTATTGCGTCTAGGGCGACGAGATATATCGATCATGATGGGCTTTCGGCGTCAGCACTCGGCTGCCGGCTTTTATTAGCTACTTGAATATTTACGCAAATAAAAAACCATCCCGCCACAATTTCAGTTTCCCAAACCCAAAAACTTCCTCCCCCATTTTCCATCCTCCCTTCCCTTCCTCCCTACGCGGGCCGCCCCCTTTCCTCCCTCCTCCCTTTCCTCCATCCTCCCTTCCTCCCCCCTTCACCCCACCATCAACTTAAACCCCTCCCCATGCAGGTTCATGATCTGAATAGTCGGGTCTTCGCGGAGGTATTTGCGGAGTTTGGTGATGTAAACGTCCATACTTCTTGCATTAAAGTACGAATCGTCGCCCCAGATGGTTTTCAATGCGAAGCTGCGGCTGATCGGCTGATTAAGGTTTTGGCAAAATAATTTGAGCAGCTCGGATTCTTTGCTGGTCAGTCTGGCAGACTTCTCATTCGCAGTCAGCTGCTGGTGGCTGTAATCGAAAGTATATTGACCAACAATAAAGATTTTGGTAGCTTCCTGTGAATCAGGCTGTTTCTTATACCGCCGCAAAATCGCTTCAATGCGAAGCAGCAATTCTTCCCTGTCAAAAGGCTTGGTCACATAATCGTCCGCCCCGGCCCGAAAACCCTGCATTGTGTCTTCCTTCATCGATTTTGCAGTCAGAAAAATGATCGGAACATCGCGCCCGCTCATTCTCACTTCTTTTGCAAGAGAAAAACCGTCTTTTTTCGGCATCATCACATCGAATATGCACAGGTCATATTCTTTGTCGACAAAACTCTGCCAACCTTTCTGTCCATCAGTAGCAAGATCGGTAGGGAAGCCTTTATCGGTAAGATATTCCTGAAGCAGCGATCCCAGGTTTGCATCGTCCTCAACTAGTAGCAGGTTGGGCATAGAAAGGATATTAGATTATGTTTGCAAGATAGTATTGATAAACCTTCTTAGCTCATAAAAAATGTTAAAACTTCTGGTGTCGTTAATCGTGATTTTTGTCATTTTGGGAATCGCGTATTATGCCGGGCCAAAGGTGCCGGACGCGCGCCTGACTCCCGTTTTACCTACCATAACAAGTGACCTCGCAAAGCTTGAACAGGAAATAATACAGTCTGAAAAAGGGACTGCGCTGCTTAAAAATGACAATGAAGCGCGCATTATCTGGGCAGATAGTACGAAGAAAGAAAAGACGCCATACAGCATTGTTTACATACACGGTTTCGGGGCGAGCTGGGCGGAAGGCGACCCGATACATAAAGATCTTGCAAAAAAATACGGAGCGAACCTGTACCTCTCCCGCATGCACGACGCGGGTATCAGTGATCCCAATGCATTCGACGACCTTACCCCAAATAACTTTCTGGCCGGAGCAAAAAGGGCGCTGGCAATAGGTAAAGCGCTGGGTGACAGTGTGATTGTTATAGGCACTTCGGCGGGCGGACTGTTATCGGTTTATCTGGCTTCAACTCACCCTGAGATTAAAGGACTGGTTCTGTATTCTCCTTGCATGGAAGTAGCCAATCCGAGCCTGAAACTGATCACCGGGCCGTGGGGAAAGCAGATTTTGAACCAGGTAATGGGTGAACATAATACTTCCAAAGACACGATTCCTGAACACGCGCAGTTCTGGCTGCAAGGTTATAATTCCAATGGGCTCGTCACTTTGCAGCAAATGATGGACGTGATCTCGCGCCGCGAAGTGTACGAGCGGATCAAAATGCCCGTTTTTGTAGGATATTATTTTAAAAATGACAAAGAACAGGATCAGGTCGTGTCGGTGGCGGCTATTCAGAAAATGTTTCCGCAGCTGGGCACACCCGATAATCTGAAAGTAGAAAAGGCATTTCCGGAAAGCGGCGATCACGTGATCGCTTCCAGACTGCGATCGAAAGATGTGAAAGGCGTATATGAAGCTACCGACCAGTTTTTTATGGAAAAGCTGCTGATGAAACCGGTAGCAGGAACTACAACTCAGCAAAGTGCTGTGAGTTGGGCAGACTAAATTCTGGCAAACCCGTCAAAAATTATTTACTTTACCACCTCAAACGGACTTATCCTAATTAATCAATAGAAAAGGAAAACATGGCTTACGGTTTATTAAAAGGAAAAAGAGGAATTATTTCAGGGGCATTGGACGAGAATTCTATCGCATGGAAAGTAGCCCTGAAAGCAAAAGAAGAAGGCGCCACATTCACGTTGACAAACGCTCCGATCGCTATGCGTATGGGCGCGATCAATGATCTGGCCAAACAATGCGATGCTGAAATCATTCCTGCCGACGCCACTTCTGTTGAGGATATTGAAAATCTGTTCTCGAAATCGACCGAAATCCTGGGCGGTAAAATTGACTTTGTCCTGCATTCGATCGGTATGTCGCTCAATGTGAGAAAAGGCAAAGAATATGGTGATCTGAACTACGAATGGTTTCAGAAAGGCCTAGATATCTCCGCGCTTTCTTTGCATAAATTTTTGCAGGTTGCTGAAAAGCAGGATGCTCTTAGCGAATGGGGATCGGTTGTGGCATTATCCTACATTGCAGCTCAGCGTACGTACTCTTTTTATAATGATATGGCTGAGGCAAAAGCATTGTTGGAAAGCATTGCGCGCAGCTACGGTTACCGTTACGGTAAGTCTAAAAATGTCCGCGTAAATACCATTTCGCAATCGCCTACCAAGACAAAAGCTGGTTCAGGAATTGCTGGTTTTGACGCATTTTACGAATTTGCCGATAAAATGAGCCCTCTTGGAAATGCTTCTGCCGACGATTGTGCAAATTATGCAATTACATTGTTCTCGGATCTGACACGCTACGTTACCATGCAAAACCTATATCACGACGGCGGTTACTCGTCGACTGGTATCTCGGAAGAACTGGTTACCATGATCCAGGATCAGCATAAATAAGGAATTCAAGCATAAGCTTACAGAAATTAAACCCTTCAAGGCACACGTTTTGAAGGGTTTTCTGTTTTAGCGTAAAATATTTAACCGTTGCTCCCGTTTGCCGTTGTGTGCTATTTATGAACAGATTAGTTTTAGCCAAAATAAAAAAGCCCCATGAAACCTCAGCAGAATCAGTTCTTCAAGTCTCTCTCATTTCTTTCGTTACTCACTTTTCTGGTTTCCTGCGGCTCTGAAAAAGAAACTGACAAGGCGATACCGGACGCACCGATCTATACGCTGGTTTTTCTGGATAAAACGCAAAGCGTGCATATTGATAAAAACTATGTAAACGACAAATATCGCCAGGCGCTGACCGATATTGTGGAAACCAATATGCGGAATAAAGGCGATAAGCTGGAAGTGTATTTTATCCACGAAAATACTTCAAAAGCAAGAGCATTGTCACTAACCGTAAGAACCGAAAAAGACAACCTGGAAGGTGTGAATGCGACTGACCGAGAGGGAATTGAAACAGCTTTTCAACTCTCGCTGCAAAAAGAAAAGGGTATCTACCTGAGACAGTTACTCGCCAAATTGAATCAGCAGAATACGGGCGCTTCGAATCAATCCACGGATATTTGGGCGAGCCTGCCGGTGATCGCAAAAGCTGGCGAAAGCGGCTCGGAGGTAAAGGTTTATTATTTCAGTGATATGGTAGAAAGTGTCAAAGGCGCTGATCGCAGAGACTTTCATATCAAACCACCAAAGAACGATTCAGAAGCCGAAGCTGATGCAAAAGCTGATACCAAGAAATTGGATCAATACGCAATCGGCTCGCCGCAGGTGACGATCGTCTCGCCTTTCGAACCCACTGCATCCACCAAAGAAAACAACCCCCACGTCACGCATTACTGGCAAACGCTGTTTCAGGAATTGGGTGGGGTAAGTGTAGAGGAACTTTGAGTGTATCCTAAATCTTGCAGGGTTTTTAAATTTTCATTCGCGTCGAAAATAGAACGAATTGGAATATGCAATCCTTCAATTGCAAAGCTCGTAATGGTTCCATTGCCGGATTTGAGAATCAATTCATATTCATCTCCCTTTAAATGATATTGGTCAATCTTTTCACAGTCTGGGTCGATGATCCAGTATTCCTCTATCTGATGCGCTTGATAGTCTCTAAACTTTACTCCTCTGTCGCGTTGCTCTGAAGAAATTGAGATTATCTCAGCTATAAAATTGGGCGCGGGGAAAAGTGTCTGATCGGCTGTAAATTGGCTAGATTTTTCATTGTTGAAAAAGCAAAAATCCGGCTGGTAGGCATTGCGGGTTAGACATATCATCAATTTCCCAAATCCAAACTCGCCATTTTGCTGTTTCGTAACGCACAAACCTAAAAGACGAAGCACCAAGCCGTTCACGCGATTGTGTTTCAAACATTCTGGTGCGTGCTTGATAATTTCGCCATTAATAAATTCAGCTCTATCATCGTCAGTAATTTCATCTAAAAATTTCAGACGCAATTCTCTTTCTTTTTCCAAAGCTCGCTCAGCTGCATCCACAATCAAGTAGGCATCAGGGCTTTCCAAGATTCTCGAGATAATGCTGCTATTCATAGTGTTACAATTACAATTGTAGGATTATTAAAAAAAGCTATATCACTCACCCCGCCCAATTTTCCCGATCCAGACTCCGGTACTGGATCGCTTCGGCGAGGTGTTCTACTTTGATATCGTCACTGTCGGCGAGATCGGCGATGGTGCGGGACACTTTTAATATGCGGTCGTAAGCCCGGGCAGAAAGACCCAGTCGTTCCATTGCTTTGCGTAAAAGTGCTTTTCCGGCGTCTTCAATTACGCAGATTTCTTTCACCATTTCCGGCGTCATCATCGCATTGGAATAGATCTCTTTTTTATCTTTAAAACGTTCGGTTTGCTTCTGCCTGGCACTAATTACGCGCTCGCGGATCTCGGCACTGCTTTCCGATTTTCGCGTAGAAGCGATTTGATCAAAGGACACGGGCGTCACTTCCACGTGCAGGTCGATCCGGTCCAGAAGCGGGCCGCTAATCTTGTTCAGGTACTTTTGCACCATGCCCGGGCCGCAAACGCATTGCTTTTCGGGATGATTGTAATAGCCGCACGGACAAGGGTTCATACTGGCGATGAGCATGAAGTTTGCCGGAAATTCAACCGCCATTTTTGCACGCGAAATTGTAACCTTACGCTCTTCCAGCGGCTGTCGCATTACTTCCAGCACCGACCTTTTGAACTCCGGCAGCTCATCCAGAAAAAGCACCCCATTATGCGCCAGCGAAATCTCGCCCGGCTGCGGGTAACTTCCGCCGCCCACTAGCGCCACGTCGCTGATGGAATGGTGCGGTGCACGGAAAGGTCGCCGCGAAACGAGCGTCGCGCGCTTGCCGAGCTTGCCGGCTACTGAATGTATTTTGGTGGTTTCCAGTGCTTCCGGCAGACTTAGCGGAGGCAGAATACCTGGAATCCGCTTCGCCAGCATTGTTTTCCCTGAACCCGGCGGACCGATCATAATTGCATTATGCCCGCCCGCAGCTGCTATTTCGAGTGCGCGCTTGATATTCTCCTGACCCTGAACATGTTCGAAATCAGCATCATATTCATTTTGTGTAGCAAAGAACAAATCCCGCGTATCAACTTTTACCGGATCTATATTGAGTTTTCCCTCGAAAAAAGCGATCGCATCCGGCAGCGTTTCCACCGGAATAACGTCGATATTATTGACGATCGCAGCTTCGTGCGCATTTTCGGCCGGTAATATCAACCCCTTAAAACCCTGCTTCCGCGCTTCGATCGCAATAGGCAGCACGCCTTTGATCGGGCGCAAAATTCCGTCGAGGGAAAGTTCTCCAAGGATAATGTAGTCTTCGAGGCTGCGCTCACAAGTAAGCTGCTCCGATGTATAGAGCGTGCAAAGCGCAATAGGCAGGTCGTAAGCGGAACCTTCCTTGCGGATATCAGCAGGCGCAAGGTTGACCACAAGCTTTTGCCGCGGCATTTTATAGCCGAAATATTTAAGGGAAGCTTCTACCCGCTGCTGGCTTTCTTTCACCGCGCTATCCGCCAGGCCCACCATAAAAAACCCTAGTCCCTGACCTACATTCACTTCAATCGTGATAATGGTCGCATCGACGCCAAATACGGCGCTTCCGTAAGTTTTCGCTAACATGTGTGTGTAATTAGGATAAAAGTGAAATTCGTCTCCCGGCAAAAATAGCAGGAAATCGACGAGACTCTCAATGGAAAACCCGCTCGTCTGGGGTAACAGACAAGGCTGAAAGCTGCAAAGACAGTTTGCAGTATGGAATCAGTTTCCGTATGAAAGTTCTGAGTTATCCTGCGGCTACTCGACTACCGCTGATACACAAATGTAGGTTGGGATAATGCCGGTAGACCTGATACGTACCTCGGCATCCTCCGCCTGGGTATTCCCCGTGAGTACAAGTGCAGTGTCCAGACCAAATTTATTGCCTCCCAGAATGTCAGTCTGCAGCGTATCTCCTACCATCAGAATATTCCTTTTGCTGACGTTCGGGTAATTTTTGATATGCTGATACGCAAAAATAAACATCTGAGGATCAGGCTTTCCGAATCGGATAAACTGCCTGCCTATGGTATCCTCAATCATTTTGGCCAATGCTCCGACGGCAATGGAAAGCCTGTTTTTGGATGCCGGATAAGTTTTGTCTGTATTGGCAACTATAACCGGAATATTGCGTTTGCGCAGCAAATTCAGCGTTTTAGTAAGATCTGTATTCCAGTCAAAACCCTCATCATCCATAAAAACGAGTGCATTGATATTATGTGCTTCGTCCAGATTAACTTCCCGGATAGAAATCGTTTTCAGACCCAGCGTTTCAATATAATGTGCCGAATTGTCGGTACCGACGTAGGCTACCAGGCCCTCGCGAAATTTGTAATCCAGATACTCCCGCGCCAGCATACCCGATGAAATGATCCGGTCGGCAGTAACATCGGCAATGCCCATTTTCACGTAGGATTCGGCGAGCTGCTCAGGGCTGCGCGACGCGTCGTTGGTAACTACATAGAAATCTTTTCCGTGCTCTTTAAGATAGTCGAATGTTTTTTCTATCCCGGGAATCAGTCCGTTGTATGTTTTTAAAACCCCGAAAGCATCGAAGAAAATGACGTCGTATTTAGAAATAACAGACTTGAAATTATCGAGAACCATAGTAAGAAGTGAAATAAGCAATGAGTCAAAGACCTTAAATATTCAGTTTCCGAAGGATTATATCCGCATCGAACCCTTCAATGGACGGAAAATAAAGTTCGTAAGCTTCCTTTTGCAGCTTGGCGCAATAGGATCTGTGAAAGAAGTATTTACCATATTTTATCACATAATTAAGGATAAAAAACCGGTAAGCCTCCTTCATAAACAGTACTTCCCGCTCTGTAAGCGGGTATATTTTGTGATATTCCTGAAGAAAAATCATAAAGCGGTCTTCCGTAAGCGGGCCGATCAGATAACTGAAAACCGTCCTGTCGCCGACATTGGAACAAACCCGGCTAAAAAAATAAAAGTCCATTACGCGTGATGAAACCCTGAACCAGTCGTAGTCCCATCTTGAGTAGAATTTCAGATCGTCGGTCACTGAGAAATTACCAATATTCCAGTCGACGAAAACGGGCATTAAATCAAATCCGCTCACGTTCAGCCGCTGGATATTTTTCATAAAAATATCACACTGTTTTTTCAGGATATTGATAAAACCGCGGTGCTCGTATTGGCCGGTATCCGTTTCCAGAATATCGAGCAAATGCTGAATATCTGTCCGCAAGTTCTTGGAAGACTTTGGTATTGAGCGGCTTGCGCGAAAGCAAGCCTGGTGAAATCTTGCAGTTTCTGCACCCAGCTTACCTATTTGCTCCTCATTTAATCTGCGTGGAAGACGGTTTGCTGCGCGGATCGGGTTGTAAAAAACAACCCAGGTATCGACGAAATCCTCCTGGTACCGGTAAGTATAAACCTGGTTATTTTTGACCAGCGACCGGGCCAGCAAATTCTCAAAAGGGTAGAGCAAATTATTGGACAGCGCCTGAATAATCCGGTGATCCTCCTTGAAATGCTCGTATTTACCAAAATAGGAAAGCTTGGCAATCACCTTGTCATCGTTATCAAGCGTCACCCTGAAAACATGGTTCGTAGATACCATTGCACTGATATCTTCAACAAACTTCACCCCAATTGAATTGTCAAATCCGGCCCACGCCTTTCTGATAATTCCCGGATAATCTTTTAAACGCATTGCTTTATTCTCCCTACGCTTTTTAGCGTGTTGATGCTTTTTTTAGTTATTTCAAAATCAGTTTCAAAGGTAGCAACTTCACTGCGCGGATTGCGGCTGCGAGACAGGATAAATAAAAAAATAATCCCATATTTTTACAGAAACTTACCTTTTCAATTTTGTTTTTCTACTTCTCCCGTTTTCTGGTTCGCCTGGCACTGCCTATTTATCTCAAAAAGCTCTGTGTCTCTAATTTCGACAGGGTTCCCAAAGGAAGTCCGATCATGATCGCTTCCAATCACCCTGATTCGTTTTTTGACGCTGTCGTAATCGGTTCTGTGCTGAGGCATCCTATTCATACGCTGACACGCGGCGATGTTTTTAAAAAACCTGCGGCTGCTTTCTGGTTGCGTCAGATCAAACTGATTCCAGTATTTAGAGGATCGGAAGGCCGTCAATATCTTAAAAATCATGATGTTACTGCGCAGGAAAGTCACGATGCATTGAAGAAAAATGATGCAGTAGTCGTATTTTCAGAGGGTATTTGTGTAAATGAATGGCGTTTGCGTCCGCTCGGAAAAGGTACTGCGAGAATGGCCTACAAAATCTGGTTCGGCGACGATGCATTGCCTGAAATGAAAGTGATTCCAACCGGTGTTAACTACGAGAACTTCCGTGGTCCGGGAAAACGCGTTGCATTGAAATTCGGCAACCCGATCAGTCAGGCAGATATTGTTATGAGCCCCAATGAATATGAAAAGTGGCTGCGCGAATTCAATGAAATCCTGGAAAAACGGATGAACGAAGTGATTTTGACGATTCCTGCAGAATTGCCGGTTCAGGAGCGTAAAAACATATTGAATGCCTATTTCAACGAATGCAAGACGCCCGATCGAAGTAATATCTTATTGAAAGGAATAGGCTGGATCGGACGAATCGTTCATGCACCGCTCTATTCATTTTTTAAGAAAAAAACAGCCCAGCTTACCGGTAAGTCGGTTTTTTATGATTCCGTTTTGTTTGGAATGCTGATGTACCTCTATCCGGCAATCGTCACAATAATGGCAATAATCGTGGGAGCATTCGCGGGTTGGCAGGCAGGGCTGGCATTATTCGTTGCATTGCCGCTGCTGGCCTGGGTGGGAAGTAAATACAGGTAGTAGATCAATCTTTCACCCGACCAAAACCCATCGTTTTCAGCATCCAGTCTGGCAGCGGTTTTTGAGATTTTCTTTTCTGTAAATCCATAAACCAGCCGATCTTTTTAAGTAGCGGCACTTTATGGGTTTCTACCAGTTCGATCAATGTTCCGTCGGGATCTTCAAGATAAGCAAACCGGCCGGCCGCTGCTTCCATGCCAAAAGATTGTTCGCTATCGACTGTAAAGGGATAACCCTGCGACTGCAGCTTGGTTTTCAATGCATTCATATCCAGCGTATCGAAACATAAGTGAATATATCCGCAGTCGCCCCAGAAGCGGTTCTCAAAAATGTTTTTAGGTGTGCGGTCGAGCGCCTGGATCAATTCAATCTGCACATCTCCCAAAAGCCTGCTGAATGCACCTTCGGGCGTAAAGTTTTTGCGCAGTAACATTCTCCTGAATCGCTGCCCCGGAAATGCGGAAGGAATATCGGCAAACACGCCCGTTTCGTCATAAACGACTTCCAGCGGTTGCAAAAGGCTCTCGTAAAAAACGACTGACTGATCAATATCCGAAACACCTACCACCACGCCAGCCACGCCACCGACAGGTTTTCCGGTGTTCTGAAACCACGTTTTATCCGTCGTGATCTGAAAAATGTTTCCATAAGGATCTGTTCCCCAGAAACCTTCACCTTCCGGCAAAGCTACAACCGGCCCAACTGCCTGACCAGAATTACCTTTTATCCAGGCATGCGCCTTATGCACATCGGGCGTTTTGAACCGTATTGCATTGATTCCCAGATCTCCTATCTCAACTTTAAAGTTAGCTGGCTGCGATTTTCTGCTCGTGAAAGACCAGATTTCCAATCCGCCCCCACCGGCCATATTCAGTGCCAGTACTGCGTGGCGCTTGTGCACTTCGCCTCCTGTGTAAGGAGTCATCAAGGGAGCTTCGGCTTTTTCGTCAAAAACAGGTACGTCGAAACCCAGCACCTTTCGGTACCATTTCCAGGCATCCGGCACATTTTGAACACCTACTCCTACTTGTTGAATTCCTGAAATCAGCGCAGCACTCATTCGTTGAGAAAAATTAGATCGGTCGCAAAAATTTATTGAATGGCAATTTTACGAAATAAAACGCAAACCGATCGCCGTGTGGCACAGTTGGGAAAAAATTGTGGACTGTGTAAAAATTTTCTTCAAGCACAATTCCTTCCTCATTGTCTGTTAAACATTATAATTCATATATTTAAATGAGATTTCCAGCATATTATTTTTAAAAACAGGAAATCGACGCATCCATTTGGGTGCGCTCACCGTATGTGTGGTGAGCTTGTCTCAATTCAATCTCGAATGAATCAGTCAGTTACCATTGCACCGATAAGCGAAAGCTTGCCGGATTTTTTAGGCTCTGCCAATTACTCAAAAGTGGTTGTAATAGCTGATAATAATACCAAAAAACACTGTTACCCGAGTCTAAAAGCATTTTTACCCAAACATAGCGTAGTAACCGTTCCGAGCGGCGAGGCGAATAAAACCCTGGCGACCTGTGAAAAGATCTGGCAGGGAATGACAAATGAAGAGCTTGACCGGCACGCGCTGGTGATCAATATCGGTGGCGGCGTGATCGGAGATATGGGCGGTTTTTGTGCGGCGGTTTACAAGCGTGGAATAGATTTTATACAGGTGCCGACGACCCTGCTTTCGCAAGTCGATGCCAGTGTCGGAGGAAAGTTAGGGGTTGACTTTCAGGGCTTTAAAAACCACTTAGGTGTTTTCAATATTCCTAAAAGCGTCCTGATCGATCCTAAGTTTTTGAATACATTACCTGAAAGAGAAATACGTTCGGGATTCGCTGAGATTATCAAGCATTGTTTGATCGCCGATGCGGCCAAGTGGGACGAGATCAGGCAGAAGGATTTTGAGAGACAAAACTGGCAGGACCTGATCGCGCATTCAGTAAAGATCAAGCAGCAGGTAGTGGAAGAAGATCCTACGGAGAAAGGATTACGTAAGATTTTGAATTTCGGACACACACTCGGGCACGCAGTTGAAACTTGTTTTCTCAACAAAACGGCCAATCAGAGATTATATCACGGAGAAGCGATCGCAATCGGGATGATCATGGAAAGCTATCTTTCTTTTGAGCGAAAAATGATCACGCAGGACACGCTTTCCGATATTGAAGAATTCATTTTTGCTACCTACGGAAAGGTAAAAATCAGTGCGCAGGATATTGAAGAAATCATCGGTTTGACGAAACAGGACAAGAAAAACAGAGGAAAAGAAGTACGGTTTTCATTGCTGAAAGGAGCGGGGCAATGTGCGTTTGATCTAGTAGTAACTGCTTCTGAAATGCGTAAATCAATAGCTTATTATTTGGGATAGTATCTACCAGCTTCGAGTATAAGTTTATTGGTTAGAATGATGTGTATCAATCTATTACAGACATATTTTTTCACAACCTGACAAATTAAATACTTATGCTGAGGTCTATCTTTACTTATGTTGCATTACTTCTAGTAATAATAATCGCCGGATGTTCCAGCGGCCGGAAAGTGTTCGTCGAGCACGATTACAGCTACGAAACCAACTTCAAGGACTACTCTTCCTATACGTTTCTGGAATGCGAGCGGGATACCAATAATCTTTGTACAGAAATTTACGAGGCGATACGCCGCCAGATGCAGGTAAGAGGCTACAAGCTTACCGCCGAAAAACCAACGCTGCTTGTTAATTACGGTATTTTCTACGACAACCTTCGTTACCAGGGCTATATGCAGCCGGTCATCAAAAACTGGGTAGATACGGAAAATGACGGTTTCCGCTACGAGCCAATTAAATATGCATTGGACAAAGGCACGCTGATCGTTTCACTCATCGACGCAGAAAGCGACCAGGTGGTGTGGAGAGGTTATGCTTCCGGGATATTCAAGGGCGTAGAAAACTCCAATAACCACTACCGCAGCGTAGTAAGGCGCATTTTCGACCAATACCCCCTATTCGCAAAAGGCTACGACCCAAGAAGATACAGCGAAGCCGTAGGCCGCTAATTTATTCAATCAATTACCGTCGGCTTAAGCCGACGGCTAGTGACTAAAAAGGGCTAAGCCGGCGGCGAGTGACTAAAAGGGCTTAAGCCGCGGCTAGTGACTCGAAGGGCTAAGCCGACGGCTAGTGACTAGGCCAGGGACGCGGTATTAGTAATAATTCCCCCAACCCCCTAAAGGGGGCTAATTAAAAGTAAGCCCCCTTCAGGGGGTTGGGGGCTGGGCGCAGGTTACCGCAACTTCAAAGTTGCCAGCGTCAGGATCGCCAGGATAATCCCAACAATCCAGAACCTGGTTACTATCTTCGATTCGTGGATTCCTTTCTTTTGATAATGGTGGTGAAGCGGTGACATTAGAAATATGCGTCGCCCTTCGCCATATTTGCTTCGGGTATATTTGAAATAGCTGACTTGCATGATAACCGAGAGGTTTTCTGCAATAAAAATCCCGCACATGATCGGGATCAGCCACTCCTTGCGGATCGCAAGTGCTACTACCGCAATTACTCCACCCAACATCAAACTCCCCGTATCGCCCATAAAAACCTGGGCAGGGTACGCATTATACCAGAGAAACCCGACACAAGCTCCAATAAACGCAGCACAGAAAATCACCAGCTCACCCGAGTTGGGAATGTACATGATATTCAGGTATTGCGAGAATTTGGTATTTCCTGAAAGGTAAGCTAACACACCGAGCGTCAACGCGATAATGCCGGAAACACCAGCAGCCAGGCCGTCAATTCCGTCGGTTATATTGGCTCCGTTGGAGACCGCGGTAATAATAAAAATAGCAATGATCGTGTAGATCACCCAGGTATATTCCTCGGGCAGCCAGCCGAAAAGCAATGTTTTGTAATCAAATTCATTGTTCTTAAAAAAAGGAATGGTCGTGATAGTTGGATGTACGATATCCCGGTACCGCTGCACTTCACCCAGATTTGAGCTCAGCAAAGGCTGGTCATAAACCCGGATCCGCACACTATCATTAAAAGATAAAGTCACGCCGACGATCAGTCCCAGCCCAACCTGACCGACGATCTTGAATCGTCCGTGTAACCCGTCCTTATTATTCCTGAATTTTTTAAGATAATCATCAACAAAACCGATCAAACCTGTCCATAATGCTGTGATAATGAGCAGCACAATGTATACATTGGTCAATTTGGCAAAGAGTAATACCGGAATCAGCAGGGAAGCCAGGATAATGAATCCGCCCATAGTCGGCGTACCTGCTTTCTCCATCTGACCGGCTAGTCCCAAGTCACGGATCGACTCGCCCATTTGCTTCTTACGCAGGAAATTGATGATCGACTTACCATAAGTCGCCGCAATGAACAGCGACAAAACGGTCGCTCCCAACGCCCTGAATGAAATGTATTGGAATACACCGGCACCAGGGATATTGAAGTGCTTGTCTAAATAATCAAACAGGTAATAGAGCATGAAGAAACTTATTGGGGTGACGGCTGCAAATTTGGTTCTTTTCCAAGACTACGCAAAAAGCCACTCGTTTTTTAATTGGAATGTCTTTTTTCAAACACTTCGAGCAAAACTTCCTTGTCATCGAAATGATGCTTCACTCCCTGGATATCCTGGTAATTCTCGTGACCTTTTCCTGCTATCAGGATAATATCTCCCGGGTTTGCTGCAAGTCCGGCTTTAAAAATCGCCTCACGCCTGTCGGCTATCGTGGTAGTTTTTTTAAAATCAATAGGCGGCACTCCTTTTTGCATTTGCGCCAGAATATCCATCGGGTCTTCAAAACGCGGGTTATCAGAAGTAAGAATAACCTTATTACTAAACTTGCACGCGATCGCAGCCATTTTCGGGCGTTTTTCAGAGTCCCTATTTCCCCCGCAACCTACAATCGTGATCACCTGCTCATTTCCGCTGCGCAAATGCGCGATCGTTTCCAGCACATTTTCCAATGCGTCGGGCGTATGTGCGTAATCCACAATTCCTACGATCTCATCGGCAGAATGAAATTGCTCAAAGCGCCCGGGAGGACTTTTTAGGTTTGAGAGTTCCACTAATATGATTTCCGGCTTTTCACCCAGCAAAACAGCCGCGCCGTAAACCGACAGCAGATTATAAGCATTGAACCGCCCGATCACCCTGAACCACACTTCCTGGTTGTTTACATCCATGTGCATACCTGCAAGCGTATCCGAAATGATCTTGCCTTTAAATGCGGCGAGGGTCTGAAGTGAATAGGTTTCCACCTTCGCCCGGGTATTCTGTACCATTACCGAGCCTCTGCGGTCGTCAATATTGACCAGCGCGAATGCAGACTTGGGCAGCTGGTCAAAAAAGCCCTTTTTGGCGGCAATATAGTTGTCAAATGTCTTGTGGAAATCGAGGTGATCGTGGGTAATATTGGTAAAAATGCCACCGGCAAAATGCAACCCTGTAATCCTGTGCTGGGCTACGGCGTGCGAGCTCACTTCCATAAAAACGTGGCTGCAATTTTTCGCTGCCATTTGCGCCAGCAACTGGTTTAATGCAACAGAATCGGGCGTAGTATGCGTGGAAGCGATTACCTCGTCCTCGATCTGATTCTGAACCGTAGATAAAAGCCCGCAACGGTAGCCGAGCCTTCTGAACAGCTGAAACAAAAACGTCGCTACCGAAGTCTTTCCATTCGTTCCCGTAACCCCTACCAGTTTCACTTTTCGCGAAGGATGCCCGTAAAATGCAGAAGCGATCAATCCCATCGCAGCAGCCGAATCTTCTACCTGAATATAAGTGACCTGCTCGCTGATTTGCTCAGGCAACTCTTCGCACAATATCGCAGCCGCGCCAAGCTCCGTGGCGGTCGCTATGTATTGGTGCCCGTCGGTTTGTGTACCCCTCAGCGCAACAAAAAGACTCCCGGACTGGATTTTGCGGGAGTCGAGCACAATGCCTGTGATGCTGATTTCATCGGAACCCGTGATGCGGGCGCCTTTCACATCGGAAAGAAGTATGTTGAGTATTTTTTCCTGGTTACTTTCCATTAATGGAATTACTGTAAAGTTAATAGTATCGTTTTGCCCCCACTCTGGTTGGCGCCTGGCGGCAGTGATTGCTCAACCACTTTTCCGGATCCTTTAAAGGTTACTCTAAAACCTTTGTTTTCAAGCAGATACAGCGCATCGCGCATTGCCATGCCCTGCAAATCCGGAACGTCCTTCGAGCCCAGATCTGTCTTTTTCCAGTTCGTTTTGCCCTTTTTGTAAAGGGAGGCAGCCGCATATTCGGCATCTTCGGGCGCTGGGGTTAGTTTGAGTTCCTTGCTGATCACTTTCAGGTCGGAAGTACGCCCCGCCCACATTACTGCTTTGGATTCTGCTGGTAATGAATCTATTACCGGCTTCTGAATACCTACTTCCGACGCGTAGATCCTGTCCGCAACCTCTTTAAAAACAGGAGCCGCAACACTTCCCGCATACCTGGTATAATCCGCTCCGGAGCTTTTCGGGTTATCGATCACAACGATGCAGCTGTATTTAGGTTTGTCCGCGGGGAAATAACCTGCAAAAGAAGTATAGTTTTTACCTTCTGTATAAATCCCGTTGATCAGCTTGCGCGCAGTTCCCGTCTTTCCTGCGATCTTGTACAGATCACTTTTAATATGTTTTGCTAATCCATTGTTCACAACTCCTTCCAGCATTTTCTTCACTTTCCGGATCGTTTCAGGCGAGCAAATTGGCTTTTCCTCCACATAAGGCTCCATTTTATCTTCCAGCTCCTCGGCATTCCGGATTTCCTTCACGATCATAGGCCGCACCCAGTAACCGTCGTTTGCGACTGCATTATAAAGCGCGAGCGTTTGCAGCGGCGTCATTTGCATTTCATATCCGTGCGCCATATAGTACATCGAATAGCTGCTCCATTGCTTGGAAGTCCGGTCTCGGATCAGCGGCGGCTTTTCGCCTTTCATCTGAATATCCGTCGGCGTGGTGAGGTGAAATTGTTTCAGGTATTTCAGGTACTGATCGGGTTTATCGGCAAAGTAGCGCAACATCAGCTGCACAATTCCGATGTTTGAAGATTTTTCCAAAACCTGTGCGGCTGTGATTGTACCAAAACCGCCTCTGTGTGCATCCCTGATGATATTGCTTCTGAAACGCATTGCCCCGTTTCCGGTATTGACCATGATCTTATCAGGGTCCATTTTCGTTTCTTCCAAAATCGCCATCATCGTGGCTAATTTGAAAGTCGACCCCGGATCATTACTGCCTGCCAGCGCGTAATTAAACACTTCCTCATACTTGTGGTCGCCGCGTTTGGTCAGGTTGGCCATCGCTCGGATCTCGCCGGTTTTTACTTCCATGATCACCACCGAGCCAAAGTCCGCATCCATTTCATTCAGTTTCCTCCGCAATGCGATCTCAGCCATATCCTGGACTTTCATATCCAATGTGGTGTAAACATCGCGACCGGCCTCCGGTTGCACATTGAGCGCGTCACCAACTGGAATTTTCATCCCGCCTTCGACCAGTTCCACCCAGCCAATACCTGATTTTCCTTCCAGTATCTTGTCAAAACTCGCTTCCAGACCAATATATCCTCTGCCGCTTTTCGCATCAATACCGCCGATCGTCCTGTCGGCCATCGGGCTGTAAGGTTTGTACCTTTTGTAAATAGTCTCAAACTTGCCGCCGCCGCCTTTTTTATGTTTGGCAAAAAACGGCCATTTCTTTACCTTCTCGCGGTCCAGGTAACTGATCTCCCGGCTTTTCAGGCGCAGGTAACGTTTGGTTTTACTAACCCGGTACCGCATGATCTTGCTCCGGTAACCAGCGGCCGTATGCTCCCCGAAACTCTTCGCAAGCAGCGACGAAAGTTCATCAATATGCTCATCAAAGTAGGTAGAATCCGCTACTTTGGTGTCCAGTCCAATATAATAATAGGGTAAGGAAGTAGCCAGCAGGCTTTTATCATTGGAGTAGATATTACCGCGCATTGCCGGGATCGTGTCCAGTTTCAGGTCATTTTTTGCAGAATATTCAGCCCACGTTTTTCCTTTAAACTCATCATAATATTGTACCCGGATCAGTTTCACAAATACCAATATTGCCAACAGGAACAAGAGCCAGCCAACAGTCCTCGCCCGGTTGATCAGCGCTTTCTTATTGTTTTGACCACTTTCCACTTCGTTCTTCATACAGGGAAGAAAAAATTACTTTAAATGATATATTGAGTCGATTGATGGATCTCAGTATTCTTCGGCTTTGACAAAAATCTTCTTTGGCGGCGTCAGGTTTTCTTCCAGACCGGCTGCCTTCACTTTTTCAATAATAACCGATTGTTTCTTGCTCTTTTGATACTCAGAGTGGATGGAATGGTATTCGGCACGCAGATCGTCCACTTCCTTTTTTAGCTTAATACTGTTCCGCACATATTGTTCAGATTGAAAACCGATCCTTTCATAGGCGACCAGCAATATCACCACCCAGCCAAAATAGTAGAAGTATTTAACAGGAAGCCGCTCTTCACGTCCCGGCGCTTTTTCACCAAATACCTTATCGAGCGGTAAAAATTTATTCAGCCAGTTAAAAAGATGATATTCCCGTTTACGTTTGGGCGGTTTCGGGGCTATTGGCTTTGGTCTTTTCTTGTTTTCCGCCATGCTTCTTTCTTGTTATAATGCGTTGAGTCAACTACTTACGCTTCCTTTTCCGCGATCCTCAGTTTCGCACTTCGCGCCCGTGGGTTGCGTTCTACTTCCTCAGGCGTCGCCTCAACCGGCTTTCTGGTAACGCTGTTTAGGGGTTTTAATACATTTCCGTAGAAGTCTTTTTCAAGTTCTCCGTCAAATTTTCCCTTTTGTATAAAATTCTTGACGAGCCGGTCTTCCAGCGAGTGGTACGACATTACCACTAATCTTCCGCCGGGCGCCAGCACTTCCGGAACCTGCGCAAGAAACTCTTCCAGCACCAGTAATTCATCGTTTACCTCGATCCGCAAGGCCTGGAAAACCTGCGCAAAATATTTGTTTTCGCGATGTTTAGGCGCAAAACGCAGCAATAGGGTCTTTAAATCATTGACGGTTTCGATAGGCGTATTATGACGGGCTGAAAAAATGGCTTCGGCGGCAGTTTTTGCATTTGTTACTTCGCCATACATCCCCAGGATCCGTTGCAGCTCCCGCGCCGATCTCGAATTCAGCACTTCCTTTGCCGTTTTATCGATACCCGGATTCATCCGCATATCCAGGTCCGCCTCAAATCTTGTTGAAAAACCTCTTTCGGGAGTATTGATCTGATGAGACGAAACGCCCAGATCCGCCAGGATACCATTTACTTTCTCCGCTTTGTGTAATTTCAGATAACGCTTTAAATGCCTGAAATTCGCTGCGATGAATGTAAACCGCTGATCGTCTTTTAATATATCTGAATTCCGGGCCGCATCAGGGTCCTGATCGAAAACCAGGAGCCGGCCGGTGGTTAGCTGTTCAAGAATTGCTTTCGAATGCCCGCCCCCTCCGAAAGTAACATCGACGTAAATACCTGTGGGATCGATTTGTAATCCTTCAAGACATTCCTGCAGCATTACAGGTTCGTGATAGGTACTTTGTTGATCCATTGTGAAAAGAGACTATTTTTAGGAACTAATTTTTACCGGGAGGCAGTTACAAACTTAGCAATTTTAGCCCGTAGGAATTGCGCCGGGCCAGGGATTTAATTTTCTTGCTACACTTATATTTCCAATATAACAAACTGTTTATGAGAGCGATCATTTCGGGAGTTTCCCTGCTGTTTTTAGTGTTCCAGATCGGCTGTAAATCTACCTCGGAAGCCAATCTGAAAAATGGCATCTGGCGGGCGACGCTCAGCCGTGACAATCAGGAACTTCCGTTTCTGCTCGATATCTCCAAAAATCCCGATGGAAAAACGTATAACGTTTACGCATTGAACGGAGCTGAAAAACTGAGCATGGATACCGCTTATTTTGAGAACGATTCGCTGGTGATCACGATGCAGCTTTTTGATGCTAAAATTGTAGCAAAAGCAGAAGATGAACATTTGAAAGGCGTTTATTACAGACTGGCAAATGGCATCGTTTCAGGTTCACTGCCTTTTGAAGCAAAATTTGGTGAAAAATATACCTTTTTCAAACCCGGTGAAGCAAAGAGCTCCAAAAATGTGACGGGTAAATGGGCTACTGTTTTTATCAACGAAGAAACCGGCGACAGTACGCAGGCATTGGGAGTCCTGAACCAAACCGGCACCGACGTAACTGGTTCATTTTTAACTACAACCGGAGATTATCGCTACCTCACAGGAAGTGTAAATGGGGATAGTCTGTTCCTTTCCACTTTCGACGGCTCGAATGCAAAGCTTTTCAAAGCAGCTATTCAGGATCGGAAAATGGTGGGCTCCCTGAAATCTGGTCTGAAAGCCTCGCGCACGTGGACTGCTACATTGGACCCAAATGCTAAATTACCCGACGCGAACAGCCTTACCTTTATAAAACCCGGCGCAGAGCGTGTCGATTTCAAATTTGCTGATGTTTCCGGCAAGGAATGGTCGCTGAAAGATCCGCAATTTGCAGGCAAGCCGGTGATCATTCAGATCATGGGTTCGTGGTGCCCCAACTGTATGGATGAAACCAACTTTCTGGCACCCTGGTATGACAAAAATAAAGACCGCGGCGTAGAGATTATCGGGTTATCTTTTGAACGTTCTGACAAGCCTGAGGTATCTAATCCAAAGATTACCAAGATGATAGAACGTTTCAAGATCAATTATCCTGTTGTGCTGGCCGGTACTAACACCGACGAAGCGACTGCGAAAGCGCTTCCAATGCTCAATAAGGTAATGTCCTACCCCACTACCATTTTTATTGATAAAAAAGGAAAAGTACGCGAGATACACACCGGCTTTTCCGGCCCGGGAACAGGTAAGTACTATGATGAATTCGTAAATGAGTTTAATACCCTGATGGACAAGCTCATCGCCGAGAAATAACTGCAAATTCAGACGCCTCGCAGCTGTAAACTGCGGGGCGTTTTTTTATACCCAAAAAATAGTATGCTTGCATAATACTACTTCGATTTTTACATTTGTGATCGAGGCTTTCCTGATATTGTAAAGCAGATCAAGAGCAATGCGCAAAGAGAAAACGGTTGATTTTCAGATAAAAAGGGCCTGGCATTCCATTTCAAGAATGTACAATGCGTATGCTGCACGCCACGATACGACGATGGCGGTGGGCTACGTGCTTTTGAATATTGATATTGAAAATGGTACTCCGGCAACCAAGATCGCACCTTTGCTCGGCATGGAGCCGCGAAGTCTGGTCCGAATGCTTAAAGCGCTGGAAGAGAAAGGGTTAATCAAGCGCGAAGTGAGTGAAAATGACAAGCGTTTTGTCCGCATTGTATTGACCGAGCTCGGCAAGGAAAAGCGCGAGCTTGCGCGGGAAGGCGTGATTTCTCTGAATACCATGATCCGCGACAAGATACCTCTCGAAAAGCTGGTCACATTTTTTGATGTGATCAAGGATATTAACCGGCTGGTGGAGGAAGAAAACCAGAAGTTAAAGGCTGGCGACGGCGAAATAGAAGAGTTTTAAGCCGCGACAACTATTCTAAAAACCAAAATCTTTACCCAATGAATCGTTCAATCCGTAAAGTTGCTGTTTTAGGTTCCGGTATCATGGGATCCAGGATTGCCTGCCATTTTGCAAATATAGGAGTGGAAGTACTTTTGCTCGATATTGTTCCAAAGGAGCTTTCAGGCGCAGAAAAAGCGAAAGGCGTAACTGCGGAACATCCTGCTTTCAGAAATAAAATAGTCAACGATTCGCTGCAACAGACGATCAAGGCGACGCCCGCTTCCCTGTACAGCCCGGCCTTTGCCTCCCGCATTAAAACAGGGAATTTCGACGATAATCTGGTCGATATTAAAAATTATGACTGGGTGATCGAAGTGATCGTGGAGCGGCTGGATATCAAGAAAAGCTTGTTTGAAAAAGTCGACGCGCTGCGTAAACCCGGAACGCTCATTACTTCCAATACTTCCGGCATTCCGATCCACTTAATGGCCGAGGGCCGGAGCGAGGATTTCAAAAAGCATTTCTGCGGTACTCACTTTTTCAACCCGCCAAGGTATTTGCGCCTTCTGGAAGTAATTCCTACATCCGACACTGACCAGCAGGTAATTGATTTCCTGATGCATTACGGCGATCTGTTTTTGGGTAAAACGACCGTATTATGTAAAGATACCCCCGGGTTTATCGCCAACCGGCTCGGAATATATGCTCTGATCCAGACGATTCGCGTGGCCGAAGAAATGGGACTGAGCGTGGACGAAGTCGATAAATTGACAGGTCCGGTTGCGGGTCGCCCGAAGTCGGGTACATACCGGCTTTCAGATGTGGTAGGGCTGGATACGACGGTCCACGTAGCCAACAATCTCTATGCTTCCGGCGAAGGTACCGACGAATCGCGCGACGCATTCAAGTTGCCTGCTGTCATGCAGAAACTATTTGATAATAAGTGGCTTGGCGATAAAACCGGTCAGGGTTTTTATAAAAAAATCAAAGACGAAAAAGGGAAATCTGTCATTCTTGCGCTTGATTTCGAAACGTTGGAATACCAGCTTTCGGGCAAGGTAAAATTTGCTACGCTGGAAGGTACGAAGGCCATCGGAGATGTTTGGAAACGCTTTCCGGTATTGCTGGCTGGCGAGGATAAAGCAGGTGAGTTTTACAGAAAAACATTTGCCGACATATTCCGCTACGCCACTTTCCGCATTCCCGAGATTTCAGACGAAGTGTTCCGGATCGATCAGGCTATTTCGGCAGGTTTCGGTTGGCAATATGGGTTATTCGAAACCTGGGACGCGATCGGGGTTAAGAATATGCTCGGTATCATGGAAAGCCTCAATCTGAAACCGGCAAACTGGGTTTACGAAATGCTGGAAGCCGGAAATGAGACTTTTTATAAAGTCGAAAAAGGCAAGCGGCACTACTACGATATTCCTTCTAAATCATACAAAAAAATCCCTGGTCAGGACAGTATTATATTGCTTAGCAACCTGTCGGACAACATAGTATGGAAAAACGCAGGCGCTAACCTGTATGATATCGGCGACGGTATATTGAACCTCGAATTCAAATCCAAAATGAATACGATGGGCGCGGAGGTGATCGAGGGTATTCAGAAGGGGATCAGTATTGCGGAGAAAGATTTCCGCGGACTGGTGATCGGAAATGAGTCCAGTGAGGCATATTCTGCCGGCGCGAACCTCGCGATGCTGTTTATGTTTGCGATCGAGCAGGAGTTCGACGAGATCAATATGGTAATCGCGCAATTCCAGCAAACGATGATGCGCGCGCGCTATTCTTCTATTCCGGTCGTTACTGCGCCGCATTCGCTTGCATTGGGCGGCGGCTGCGAGCTGAATCTGCACGCAGATAAAGTGGTAGCACATGCCGAAACCTACATTGGTTTGGTGGAATTGGGTGTGGGACTGATTCCTGCGGGCGGCGGTACCAAGGAAATGGCGCTGCGGTGTTCTGATCTGTACCAGGCCGGAGACACGGAATTGAATATCCTGCAAGCCGCATTCATGAACATTGCCCAGGCGAAAGTTTCCACATCGGCCCAGGAAGCGAGGGAAATGAATTACTTACAAGAAAAAGACCAGATCGTGCTCAATCGCTCACGCCTGATCGCCGAGGCCAAACAGGCTGCTATTGAGCTGGCGGAAAACGGTTACACGCAGCCCAAGCAGCGCAGTGATATTAAGGTGCAGGGAAAAACAGGAATGGCGCTTTTTATGGCGGGAATCGCACAAATGCGGTTGGCGAACTACATCAGCGACCATGATGCGAAAATTGCAAATAAGCTCGCTTACGTGATCAACGGAGGAGATTTGAGCTACCCGCAAATGGTCACTGAGCAATATCTGATCGACCTGGAACGGGAGGCTTTCCTGTCTCTTTGCGGAGAAAAAAAGACGCTGGAAAGAATGCAGGGACTATTGAACGGAGGCAAGCCGCCGAGAAATTAACAGATCGCAGACCATATCCAGGAATTATTACCGGGCGAATTAGTGTTTTGAAATATTAGGATTTCTGATCAAATGTTTGATATTTAGAATTTATCAAGTAAAAAATTCTCTGAATCCATCTGATCTTTGAGCCGGAACCACCCCAACAAAGAGCACATTAACCAACAATGATTTCTAAAAAAGCCAAATACGCCCTGAAAGCTCTGAAAGTATTAGCAGAGCAATATGGAAAAGGCCCTGTTCTGATATCTTATATCGCTGAAAAAGAGAAGATTCCGAAAAAATTTTTGGAGGCTATTCTCCTTGATTTACGGAACAATGGTGTGCTGCAAAGCCAGAAAGGAAAAGGCGGCGGCTACTTGTTGCGGATACCTCCCGGAGAAGTTAATTTTTCCAAAGTTTTAAGGATCATTGATGGTCCGATTGCGCCTGCATTGTGCGTATCGATGTTTTTTTACGGTCGTTGCGACGATTGTAAGGATGAGGAAACTTGCAGTCTGAGAACCGTGCTTGAAAGGTGGCGGGATGCTAACCTGGCAGTTTTGGACAAAACCACATTGAATGATCTGCTCCGCGCCGAGAATGCGGGTTCTGATCTGCTATCTCAAAGCAGCGCGATCACTCCGGACGTATAGATCTGTTCCGTCGAAATCGCCGATATATTTGTAATTATTTAATATATAAGTATTTAACGCAGGGTAACTTCCAATACCCTGCGTTTTTTTGTCTTGTACCCAGAAACTGTTTTTTCCTACTGCGTCAAGAATAAATGCAGGTTTGTTCCGCGCCAGATCAGACATGAATCTCTTGCGATAGATTTCGCGAACCGGAAGGTCGAAAATAGAACGCTCGGTATGGTTTTCGGCGGTACCTTCTGCCAGCTGCGCCTCCACGTAATAGGTGCATTGCCAGCCCCAGACTACCATATAATCTTTGTCTTTCCGGTATTTCATCAATTCCTGCACCACCGGACTCTGCGCCAGCGTCCGCGCATTGACTGAATCAAAGTTGTTCAACCTCCGTTCCTTGACATAACTAACTCCATCAACTCCCGCAAACCAGATCAGTAATGCAGCAGGTACCAAAATAGCCCATTTTTCGATCTTTTTTATCCCAAAAGCAGCGAGTAGAGTCCAGGGGATGATGCAAAAATTGAGGTAATGGATAAAATCGTTTCCGGATTTGGTGACGGCGTAAATGCTGGCTAGTACTGAAAAAAGTATTGTAAAGCGAGATATCAAATCGGACGATTTCTTGTCCGCAGGCCGGAAAATCTGGATTAACCCTAGTAAGATTGGAAGAACCAAAATATAGGTAAAAGCCTGAAAGTCAGCAGACAGTTTAAAGATTGCGAGAAACTGAGCTGGTATTCCCAGAAAACCTTCACCACCCGCGTAAACTGCGTTGCCGAGCAGATAGAAGTCTATCATATCCCGAAAAACACCAAACGCGAGCATCCAGATCAATGCGATGAAGGGAAATGTAAGCCCGCCTAGCGCAAGTGATATCGCCGGAATGTAATCCTTCCTGGTTTTAGACTGATAACAGTAAAAAAAGCCACCGAGCACCAAAACGATCGCCTGCGGAACTGCCTGAAGTTTTGCAAAAGGAATGGCGCCCGCGACGAAACCCAGCCAATATGCATTCCATTTGAAATGTTCATTATTTACGGAAATCCTGGAAAGCAGCCAGACGCAAATCGCCAGCAGTAATACCGGAACCTGTTCACTGGAATAATGCACAAAATCGACTTCCTGCGTAAATGAGAGCAGAATAACAGGGACCAACCAGATATGCCGTGCCGCTCTTTCGCCAAACCAGTTTTTTAACGCAAAAAACAAAAAAAGTAAAGCGCCGGCCGAACTGATCAGGCCCATAATGCGGCCGGAAGTGTAGTTGATCTCGAAACCCAAAAGCCGGGGAATAACCAGCCAGTAAATGTCCAGCGGGCCAATGGTCGTACCGTCGACAGAGCGCCAGTAGACCGGATCCTGAAATAATGTGATCGCGTGACTCAGCATCTGGCTTTCGTCGGGATTGAGTTCCCGGTTGAAAACGATGACCGGCAAACGCATTAAAACCAGTAATGCAATGCCCGCGACAAGGCTGATCTTGTAGGAAAGTGGTTTATAAAATGCCGAAATCACGACCGCGCCCGCCAGTATGTAGCCGATTAACCAGTATACCGTTGGGGAATAGTCGAACGTAATCATAGGCTAGCTGATCGTATCTACCTTTTCGACGAAATCCCGGTAATGTACCGCGGGGATGAAGTGCTGCTGGGAGCGGTATTGCAATACCATAAACACCAGAAAAAGGGAAATCAGAAACGCTTGCAGCATTAAGATCATCAAAGTACTGCCCAGAGTCGAAGCCCAGCCGGGTGTGGCGTTGCCGATCAGTTTCAGGAATATAATGACAAAAATGAATGCGATAGCGACGCCTGACATGAACATCGAAAAGATCAGGATCCGAACTGCGGTAGTGTCGATCATCACCGAAATTGCGCTCAAACCGTGCAAAACGAGGGAAACGAAGTTCATCTTGCTCTCGCCCGCCAATCTTTTGGCGCGGTTGGTCAATACAGAATCGTAGGGAATGCGGGATTTTATAATACCTCCCGGATAGTTGTTCCAAATCTCGGAAACGCGTACCAGATTTTGCAGTCTGCTTTTCGGGACCAGACTGAAATTCCCGAAAGTGATCATTTTTCCTGTTAACAAATTGAATATCAACTTGTAAATAACATAAAATGACCTGAATAGCAGCCCCTCGGTTCTCTTGTTTCTTTCCGCAAAAATGATTTTATCAGGCTCTTCGAGCGACTTTCTGACCAGACTATTGATGTCAGAAGGAGCATCTTCGCCATCTGCATCCATTACGATCACCTTGTCTGTCGGCAGATTTTCGGCTACGTAGGAAAGACCGATTGCGATCGCTTTTTGATGTCCCAGGTTTCTGTATAATCTTAAAACCTTGATTTCCTTGCCGTCAAAGTTGGCAAAAGGCACGGATCTTAACCTTGAAGAACAATCGTCGACAACCAGTAAGGTGGTATTAGCCAGAATTGAAGTGCTGACATCTGCATTTATTTTTTCTATCAGCAGGTTCAGCGCCTCCCAGTCGTTGAATTGGGGTATTATAATGACAAAGTTTTCTGACATCTGGGGAGGACATAGTAAATCTCCGAAGCGGGCTCCGGAGATTCTATAAAATTAAACAGTTTTTAGACCTAATCTGGAAGAAATGCCGTCGTGCATTTGTGTAAGTGTCTCAACCAAACCATATTCCGGGCTCCATTGCGGATAGTGGGATTTGAATTTGGAAAGATCGCTCACGTACCAGATATGGTCGCCGATGCGGTTGGTGTCAGAATATGAATAGGAAAGTTTGTTACCCGAAATCTGCTCGCACAATGCGATCGCTTCCAGCATCGAGCAATTGGCAAAACGGCCGCCTCCTGCATTGTACACCTCGCCCGGACGTGGGTTTTGGTAGAAATGCCAGAACATATTTACAAGGTCGTGGCTATGGATATTGTCACGTACCTGCTTGCCTTTGTAACCGAAAATCGTGTAGTGGTTGCCTGTAATCGCACATTTCATCAGGTAAGCCAAAAATCCGTGCAACTGGGCACCGGAGTGGTTTGGACCTGTTAAGCAGCCGCCGCGAAAAACAGCAGTTTTCATGCCGAAATATCTACCGTATTCCTGTACCATAATATCGGCCGCTACTTTGGAAGCGCCGAAGATGGAGTGTTTCGTATGGTCAATGCTGTGTTGTTCGTCGATACCATTTTCAAAATATGGATGGTTTTCGTCGATCTCCCAGCGCGTTTCCAATTCTACCAGCGGCAGATAATTAGGATTGTCGCCGTATACTTTGTTGGTTGAAGTAAATATAAAAACTGCCTCAGGAGCGTGCAGGCGGGTCATTTCTAGCATATTCAATGTACCTACCGCATTTACACCGAAATCCGTAAAAGGCTCGCGTGCTGCCCAGTCGTGGCTTGGCTGCGCGGCGGCGTGAACGATTAGCTTGATATCTGTACCGTACTCCTTGAATATGGGTTCGAGCTGACTAACTTCCCGAATATCTGCCGAATAATGCTTGTAGTTGCCGAAAGCATCCTGGATACGATTGCGGTTCCATTCAGTGTTTCCGTCAGCTCCGAAAAAGTATTGACGCAAATTGTTATCAACACCGATGACAAGATCAAATTTATCAGCTAAAAACGCAACCGATTCACTCCCTATCAATCCAGCCGAGCCGGTAACCAAAGCTATATTCATGTTTGTGTATTTTTTAATTACTTATTTTCTTGATAATATCAAATCTTCCTGCCTCGAATACGTAAAGTAAATTAAAAATGTTCAAAAAGCCGCTACTTCAGTTCTCGAGTGGGCGCTTGCAAACGGGCAATATGCAACTGGCGGTATTAAAAATATTCAATAGCGCTAAAAAAAAGATATCCCCGCGTGAACAGGGATATCTTGGTATAATTTAAAAGAAATGAGGCTATTGCTTCACCACAGAGTTGGTCATACCACCGTACAACTTCGCTCTGATATCGTTTACGCGGGTGTCAAGCTCAGGCTGTGCATCGTATTTGTATGACATCTGGCGCGGCAGTGAATCAGGACTTACGCCGTAAATCTCTTTGTCCCCCTTATTCACATCCGACTGCTCAATGTGGTTATACTTTTGGTATTCACAAGAGCTCAGCAAGGCAACACAAGCAACAAACGCAACAATTTTATATACTTTCATTTCTTTGATAGTTCAATAGTATTACCCGCAAAAATAACCGCCATTTTGATAACGACCAAATTGCGAAGGCATTTGGATTACTATTTTTTCAATGCTTCCAGCTCGTCGCTTACAAACCGGATCAGCTCGGTGATATTCTTTTCAGAAAAATCGAAAGGAACATTCGCAGCCTGGTAAATTTCGCCTATCGGGGCAGTATAGCCTAATTTCAGCGCGTCGAGATAACCTTTCAGGCCTGCGGCAGGATCCTGGCGGTAATTTTTCCAGACACCTATCGCGCCCAGCTGCGCAATTCCGTATTCAATATAGTAGAAAGGAACTTCGTAAATGTGCAGCTGACGTTGCCAGAGATACTTTTTGAAATTTTCCAATCCATTCCAATCCATCACCGAATCTGTAAATTCTTCATAGATCCTTACCCAGGCAGCTGTCCGCTCTTCGGCAGAATGCGTTGGATTTTCGTACATCCAATGCTGAAATTTATCGACTGTCGCAACCCAGGGAAGTGTTTCAATGATCGATTCCAGATGTTGGATCTTGGCCCTTTTCAGATCTTCTTCATTTTCAAAAAATTCATCCCAGAAATCCATCGTAATCAGCTCCATCGACATGGATGCCAGTTCCGCCACTTCCGAAGGCGTATGTTTGAACGAATTCAATGCCAGGTCGCGCGTTACAAATGAATGCACCGCGTGGCCACCTTCGTGCAGCAGCGTGACCATATCCCGCAGATTGGAGGTAGCATTCATAAAGATAAACGGCACCCCGATTTCGTCCAGCGGATAATTGTAGCCGCCCGGCGCTTTGCCTTTCCGTGATTCGAGGTCGAGGTGGTTCATCGCTTTCATCACTCGCAGACAGTCTCCCAGAAATGGGTTAAGGCGTGTGAAACAGCGAATTGTTTTATCCAAAAGCTCCTCTCCCGTCGCAAATGGTTTCAGTGGCGGTAAGCCTTTCGGGTCCACTTTGGTATCCCACGGGCGTAATGCGTCAACTTGCAGCGATTCTTTACGGCCAGTAGCCATATTGTTCAAAAGCGGTACGACTGCTTTTTTCACTGATTCGTGAAAATCGAAACAATCCTGCGGCGTGTAATCGAAACGGCCCATTGCCGCAAACATATAGTCGCGGTAATTATCGAAACCTGCATTCTGACCCACTTTATTCCGCAGTGTAACCAGAGAATTTAGCAGTTCGTCCAGCTTGTCGTGATCCTGGTAACGCCGCTCGCTGATCGCCCGCCACGCTTCCTCGCGGATTTTTCTGTCAGTGGATTGAAGCCGGTCGGCCGCTTTTTGCAGTGTCATTTCCTCTCCATCCAACGTCACCGTCATCGCTCCGGCTATTGCTCCGTAGCGACGTTCTTCGGTTTGCATTTCGGTGATGATCGGAATGTTTTCGTCGCGGAAAATCTCAATCGCTTTCTTCATTCCGCGCAAAGTGATCGTAAAACCTGGCTCTGTCAGCTCGCTCAGAAACGGGTTATCTACCACCTTTTTATCCAATGCATTGCCATATTCGGCCAGCTTCGGCTGTATTTCAGTTATGAAAAATTGCAGTGCATTGATCAGGCTGGTATTGGCAGTATCACAAGTTTGACGGATGTAGCGCCACGCGAAGTTTTCCGACAAATAGGACTCCACTTCGCTGCGGTCCGAAAACCATTGTTTCAGATCTGCGGCGGAATTAATCTCCCGGTTTTGCAGATTTTCAAAAAGCGGCTGCACATCGTCCCAGCTTTTCAAATCAAATTCTTCCCCAATAAAAACCCGGCTAGCCCGGCTCGGTATATGTATCGTTTCCTGTTCAATCATAATATTGTACTGCTTGTGGATATTTCAAATTTAGTGTTCAATTTAAGCCGCTTCCAGACTTTCCTCGTTTGCAACAAGCTCGGCGGCGTATTGCAATACTGCCTGAATCGATTCCTTGCGAATATCAGGATACATATTAGCCAAATCCTCCATTGACGCACCTTCTCCGAGCTTGCGCAGGATCAACTCGACGGACAAGCGGGTTCCTTTTAGTACAGGTTTGCCCAGCATGATCCGGTGATCAGAGGAAATATAGTCTCTGTAATTCATGAATGCTGATGATTTATTGATATCTCAAATTAACAAAAATCTCAATACTATAACTTCGTTTGCTCCGGCTGGGTTGCGTCTGACAGGTTATCTGTGATCACATTCTCGGTTTCCTTCACATTTGCGAATGCATATTCCATCTTGGTGCGGTCGAATTCCTTTTCGTTGTTGGCCAGCCAGATCGTAGCAACGCCGTTGCCAATGAAATTCGTGATCGCGCGGGCTTCGGACATGAAACGGTCGACGCCGAGGAGCAGTGCCAAACCTTCCACCGGGATTACTTTGATAGCAGTTAAAGTCGAGGCCAGCACTACAAATCCACTCCCGGTCACGCCCGCGGCACCTTTTGATGTGACCATCAGAATCCCGATCAAAGACAATATCTGCCCAAAAGTGAGGTGTACATCAAAAACCTGCGCTAGGAATATCGTCGCCATCGACAGGTAAATCGTGGTCCCGTCGAGGTTAAAGGAATATCCTGCCGGTACCACCAGCCCTACGACGGGTTTGGAGCAGCCCATTCTTTCCAGCTTGACCATTAACGAAGGCAATGCCGCTTCCGAAGACGAAGTGCCGAGTACGATCAGCAGCTCTTCACGAATATATTTAAGATAAGACCAGAGCTGAATCTTGTACATGCGCAAAATCAGCCCCAAAACACCAAAAATGAATATCGCCATTGTCGCATAAACCGTCCCCATCAACTTGGCAAGCGGTAAAAGCGTGTCAATACCGTATTTACCGATCGTGTAGGCCATTCCGCCAAATGCGCCGATCGGGGCAAAGATCATCACAAAGTGCAAGGCTCGAAATACGTATTTGGAAACAAAATTCAGCCAGTGAATAACCTTGTCCTTTCCTGAATATTTACTCAAAACCGTCCCCAGAACCAGCGAAAACAGCAAAACTTGTAAAGTAACGTTATCGAAAAAGAATTGCAGCCAGCTGAAATCGCCGACCTTGCCGGTGTAAGCGGAAATATCTCCCTGCCCCAGATTACTGGTCACAACGCCCTCGCCGGGCTTGATCACATTCGCAACGATTATCCCGACGATCAAAGCAAGGGTAGTGACTATCTCAAAGTAAATCAGTGCCTTAGCTCCTACTTTGCCTACTTTTTTCAAATCCCCCATTCCAATAATTCCCAGCGTGATCGTCAGGAAAATGATGGGGTTAATGAAAATTTTGACGATTTGAATAAACCCCTTGCCCAGAAACTCCATCTGTACCCCCTGAGCCGGAAAGTAGTGGCCCAGCAATGCGCCGCAGGTGATCGCGGCCAAAACCCAAAAGGTAAGATTGGTAAATAACTTTTTCAAAAGCAGCAAGATATAAGAGTAGGCAAGAAATCAATTTACAATAATAAAAATTCCACCACCGGATTTAGGCTGCACAAAAGCATATTTTTATCTTCTATTTATACTTGGTCTAAATTAATGCCCTATATTTGCCAGTGACCGTTTGTATTAACTCAATCCGGAAAATGTTCCGGCTTACAAAACCTATTCGAATGCCTTTGTCTGTCAGATCGTTAATCAGCATATTCCTTTTTGTTTTTAGTATTCAAATCCATGCAAATGCAGCGACGCGCATTGTGTCGACAAATGGTACGCTGAGCGAAATTCTGGTGGGTTTGGGTTTGGAAAAACAGATTGTGGGTGTAGATGTGACCAGTAATTTTCCTGCTTCTCTGGATAAAATCCCCAAGATCGGGCACAACCGCAGTATTGCCGCAGAAGGAATTCTCGCACTGAACCCGGACGTAATTATTTATACCAACCAAAGTATGATACCTCCCGTAGTCCTCAAACAGCTGACCGGCGCGGGCAAGAAAATGGTGGAATTCAGGCACGATTTATCCAGAGAAGGCGCAGTGAAGCTGATCCGGGAAGTAGGCGCCTATTTTAATGCAAAGCCGCAGGCAGAGAAAATGATCAAATCATTGGAAACTGATCTTGCCAAAATCACTACTCCGAAAGCTCCCAAAAAACTGCTTTTCATATATGCACGCGGAACCGGCACATTGATGGTCTCGGGATCAGGCACTTCGCTCGATAAAATGTTTCAGCTCACAGGCCACAAAAATGCGGTGCAGGGATTTACAGATTTCAAACCACTGACAGCCGAGTCGCTGGTCACTTCAAATCCGGACGTACTAGTGTTATTTTCAAGTGGTTTGGAAAGTCTGGAAGGAATGGACGGGCTGCTGAAAGTGCCAGGGATTGCAAATACCAACGCGGGTAAAAATCAAAAAATCATCACGATGGATGGTCAGTTACTGACCGGCTTCGGGCCACGGCTCGGAAAGGCGGCTTTGGAACTGTCACAAAAAGTCAACTGACCGGCATGCTAGCAGAAATCGAAAGAGAACGAGATATTGACAAACCAGCCGTTGAAGATCGGTTGCTCCTGCCGTCTTCTACGGGAAAAATGGCGTGGATACTCGGCTTCATATTGCTGGCTTGCGTTGTTTTCTCCGCCTGCACGGGCGCACTTTCTATTTCTGTAAAAGAATTGACGGAGATAGTAGCATTCAAGTTGGGTTTAATTAGCACAACCAGTGTTGAAGAGCAAAAATCGATCGTTTTCTGGGTGATCCGTTTGCCGAGAGTTTGTCTGGCGGTACTAATAGGCGCCGGCCTGGGTATTGCAGGCGCCTCGCTTCAGGGACTTTTCAGAAATCCTATTGCGGATTCGACATTGATCGGAGTCACTTCGGGAGCGTCGCTTTTCGCAATATTCGTATTAATGCTAAATGTCAAATATTTCGGAATGCTAACTGAGCTGGCCGGTGCTTACAGCATTTCGTTTGTCGCATTTCTGGGTGCGGCATTTACTACGTTTCTGGTTTACCAATTGTCAAAAGTTGCCGGCGAAGGTGGCATTACCACACTCTTACTTTGCGGTATCGCGATCAATGCATTCGTGGGCGCAGTAACTGGCTTAATGACCTATCTGGCTGATGATCAGCAACTCAGAAGCATTACATTTTGGAACCTGGGCAGCCTCGGCGGCGCTACCTGGACTTCCGTTCTGGCAGTCGCGCCATTTGTGGGGATCTCTGTGTTATTTATGCCTTATTTATCAAAAGCATTGAATTTGCTTGTATTGGGCGAAAGCCAGGCGGCTAGTCTGGGGGTAAATATGAAGGCGCTCAAACAGAAAGTGATCATTCTTGCGACGATGGGCGTCGGGGCCTCAGTTGCAGTAGCAGGCACAATCGGCTTCGTAGGTCTGGTTGTTCCGCACATTATACGCACTACATTCGGTCCGAGCCACAAAACGTTACTGGTCGGCTCGGCAATAGGCGGCGCCATCGTACTTACCCTGGCAGATACATTCTCGAGAACTATCGTAGCGCCTTCCGAGCTGCCCATCGGAATCCTTACCGCCCTTTTAGGCACTCCATTCTTCATCTACATTCTTTGGGAACAAAAACGAAAAAGACTATGATGGAGATTACTCAGGTAGGTTTCGAGGTACGGGGCCGCAGACTTTTGAATGGAGTAAGCTTTGAGGTGAAAGCCGGTGAATTCTGGGCGATTGTCGGTGCAAATGGCGCAGGGAAGTCTACGCTGGTCAAGATACTTTCCTCGGAACTCGCGCCCACTTCGGGTTCAGTTGTATTTGACGGGAAGGATCTCAAAAAATACAAGCTCAGGGACCTGGCCAGAAAACGGGCGGTACTCGCGCAACAGAATACGATCACACTGTCATTTACGGTGCAGGAAATTGTACTAATGGGAAGATACCCTTTTTACGATTCAGCGCCTACGCGCCGTGACCTTGCAATCGTTGATATGTGCCTTAAAAAAGTTGGTATCGGCCATTTGAAAACCCGGCTTTACCCTACCCTTTCGGGCGGCGAGCAGCAGCGCGTACAGGTTTCGAGGGCACTGGCGCAAATCTGGGAAGTAGATAATGGCTTACTTCTCCTCGATGAACCTACGACTGGAATGGACCTGCTGCACCAGTTTGAGACGTTTCAGCTAGCGAAAGAAATGACTTCAAAAGATTTCGCGGTGATCGCAGTGATCCACGATCTCAATCAGGCTTTGCAATATGCCGACAAGGTTTTAATGCTCAGAGACGGAGAAAGCTTTGCGATCGGCTTACCGTCAGCGGTTTTGACAGACGAACATATTAAGTCAGTTTTCGGGCTACCGGTCCGGATCCTGCATCCGGAACACGTACAGTTTCCGATCATCGTACCAAATGTTACCCCGGCATTGTCGGGCACTTCACAGTTATAAATATCACTTTTAAAAAACATTACCATGAAATCAACCCTTTCACCAGACAGAACAGAACTCAAAGAACGTTGGGAAGAATTTAAGGTTATTAACCCTAAAACCAGGATACGAGATGCGGCCAAACAACTAAATACAACTGAGGCTGAATTGGTTGCGATCGGTGTTGGTAAAACTGCGACCCTGCTCGACGGTGATTTTCGTGAGTTGATCAAAGAAGTAGGTTCGCTGGGCCACGTGATGGCGCTGACCCGCAATGACCACGTAGTGCACGAGCGGAAAGGTGTTTACGAAAATGTTTCTTTCAATAACCACGTCGGACTTGTTTTGGGCGAGGATATTGATTTGAGGCTGTTTTTGGGTGATTGGAAATTCGGTTTCGCGGTGTCGGAAAACGACCGACATAGTCTGCAATTCTTCAATAGCTTCGGAGAAGCAACGCATAAAATTTACCTGACCGAAAAAAGTAACAAAGCTGCATACGACGCATTAGTCGCCAAGTATACTGCTGCTGATCAGGATGTTAACTTACTTATCAACCCAAAACAAGAAAAAGCACCGGAGCCGGAAACTGCACGGGAAATTGATGTTGCTGCATTCCAGGCCGAGTGGCTGGCGCTGAAAGACACGCACGACTTTTTCACATTGCTGCGCAAATACAAACTCTCCCGGAAACAAGCTTTACGCTACGCTCCAGAGGGATATGCCTACCAGATCACGCCTTCGAGCATGAAGCCCATTTTCGACGCAGTTTCTGAGTCGGGGCTACCAATTATGGTTTTCGTTTCCAACCCAAACTGCATTCAGATCCATACCGGGCCGATCAATAAGATTTTTGTGATGGGCCCGTGGCTCAATATCATGGACCCGGAGTTCAACCTTCATTTGCGGGAAGACGCGATCGACGAAGCCTGGATCGTGCGCAAGCCGACCGAAGACGGTATCGTGACCGGCATTGAACTGATCGATAAAGAAGGTGTGATGTTCAATCAGTTTTTTGGAAAAAGAAAGCCAGGTATTCCCGAACTGAAAGAGTGGCCGGCATTGCTGGAAACTACGGTGACCAGACTGGGTTAAGATATAGTTACAAGAATTTTCTAAGTTAAATTTCGCCATAGTAATTAGGAAAACCGGTTTCATATTGAGCCGGTTTTTTTGTTTGTATAGAATAAAATAATTTACTCTCCAACATATTTTTTTGTAAACTTTCCCGGAAACACAAACTGCTAATTTTCTGTCTATTAGCATATTATAATTAGAATTCTGTAAAGATTTTCTAAATTTTAATGTTGAAGGTTTTTCGAATTTTGTACATTTAACATTCAATCCTGTTAATAAAACATACTCACATGGAAACAATTCAGTCTTCCCAATCTGAGCGAACTTACACGTCCGACGAAGCTTACCAGGCTTCCCTTCAATACTTTAAAGGTGACGATCTTGCTGCCAGAGTTTGGGTAAATAAGTATGCGCTGAAAGACTCTTACGGCGCGATTTACGAAGGTACCCCCGACGATATGCACAGACGGATCGCGAAGGAGATTGCGAGAGTTGAGCAGAAATATGCCAACCCGATGAGCGAGACTGAAATTTTTGACCTGATTAAAGATTTCAAATACATTATCCCGCAAGGCAGCCCGATGACCGGTATTGGCAATCCATACCAGATCGCCTCGCTTTCAAACTGCTTTGTGATCGGAAATAATGGCGCGTCGGATTCGTATGGCGGCATTATGAAGATTGACCAGGAGCAGGTGCAGCTGATGAAAAGAAGGGGCGGCGTCGGTCACGACCTGTCGCATATTCGCCCAAAAGGGTCTCCTGTCAAAAATTCGGCACTTACCTCGACGGGCATTGTACCGTTTATGGAGCGCTTTTCCAACTCTACCCGCGAAGTCGCGCAAGACGGTCGCCGCGGTGCATTGATGCTGTCCGTTGCGATCCGACATCCTGATTCTGAGGACTTTATCGATGCAAAAATGCAGCAGGGCAAAGTTACCGGGGCCAATGTATCTGTGCGTATCGACGACGATTTTATGAAAGCGGTCGAATCGCAGGGTACTTACAAGCAGCAATATCCAATCAAAAGTGCGAATCCAACACATATAAAGGACATCGACGCGACGGTGCTCTGGAAAAAAATAGTACATAATGCGTGGCAATCGGCCGAGCCGGGGATCTTGTTCTGGGATACGATCACGCGTGAATCGGTTCCTGACTGTTACGCTGACCTGGGTTACGAGACCGTTTCCACCAATCCTTGCGGCGAAATTCCTTTATGTCCTTATGATTCCTGCCGGTTACTGGCGATCAATTTATTCTCTTACGTAGAAAACCCATTTACTGCCACTGCGAGCTTCAACTGGACTTTATTTAAAAAACACATTGCTGCAGCCCAGCGTATGATGGACGATATCATCGACCTGGAACTCGAAAAGATCGATACCATTATTCAGAAAATCGACGCCGATCCTGAGAGCGCGGAAGTGAAGCTGGTAGAGAAAAATCTGTGGCTGAACATTCAGAAAAAAGCCGGCGAAGGCAGAAGGACAGGTATTGGCATTACCGCAGAAGGCGATATGCTGGCTGGGCTGGGACTGCGTTACGGCAGTGACGAAGGAAATGATTTTGCAGTTGAAATTCATAAAACGGTTGCATTGGAAGCCTACCGCGGCTCAGTTCACACAGCAAAGGAACGTGGCGCATTTGCGATTTTCGACTCAGAAAGAGAGAAGGATAATCCGTTTATACTCCGCCTGAAAGCCGCTGACGCACAGCTTTACTACGAAATGCTGGAATATGGCCGCCGCAATATCGCCCTATTGACAATCGCTCCCACCGGCACCACGAGCTTAATGTCACAGACTACTTCGGGTATCGAGCCTGTTTTTCTTCCGGTTTATAAAAGGAGAAGAAAGGTGAATCCGAACGACAAGGATGTGCGCGTTGACTTTGTGGATGAAGTAGGCGATTCGTGGGAGGAATATGTCGTTTTTCACCACCGTTTCAGACAGTGGATGGAAGTGAACGGACACGATCTGACGAAAAATTATTCGCAGAAAGAGCTTGATGATCTGGTCAAAAAATCACCCTATTACAAAGCGACCAGCAACGATGTGGATTACCTGAAAAAGGTAAAAATGCAGGGCGCGATCCAGAAATGGGTCGATCACTCGATCAGCGTGACGATCAATATGCCGAATGATGTGACCGAAGAACTGGTCGGCGAATGCTATATGGAAGCGTGGAAGGCTGGCTGTAAGGGAGTTACGGTTTACCGCGACGGATCAAGATCGGGTGTTCTTATTTCAAATGAAGAGAAAAAGGAAACCAAACCGGACGCGCCGACTCCTTTCCCAACTGAAAGACCGCAGACGCTGGAAGCCGATGTAGTTCGTTTCCAGAATAAAAAAGACAAATGGATCGCATTTATCGGAACGATCGACGGCAGACCCTATGAGATTTTCACCGGTTTCGCAGACGATGATGATGGAATCCTGATCCCGCGCTGGGTTAATGATGGTTTTATTATCAAAAACCGGGAAAGTGACGGGACTTCCAGATACGATTTTCAATATAAAAATACGCGCGGATACAAAACCACAATCGAGGGTCTTTCCTATAAATTCAACCCGGAATACTGGAACTACGCAAAGCTGATTTCCAGCACATTACGGCACGGAATGCCTATTGAAAAAGTGGTAGACCTGATCGGAAGTCTGCAACTGGATGAGGCGATCAATACCTGGAAAAACGGCGTGGCGCGTGCATTGAAACGCTATATTCCGGACGGAACCGACGCGGCAAAACAGAAATGTCAGAATTGTAATTCGACAAACCTGCAATATCAGGAAGGCTGCCTGACTTGTAAAGATTGCGGCTCGTCGAAATGTGGATAGGGTTTAGCTATTAGGTTTCAGCTATTAGCGGTTAGCTTCGGATTTATGTAAAAAGCTAACCGCTAATAGCTAACTGCTTTCAAAAAATATGATCTTCTACGATCCCCAGGTAGCTATAAGGAGTCAATCCGCGGAGTTCTTCGCGGATTTTTTCTGATACGTCGAGCGTTTCGATAAACCTCGAAATGGATTCGTGGGTGATCTTTTCGTTGGTACGTGTCAGTTCCTTTAATGCCTCGTAAGGCTTTGGATAACTCTCGCGGCGCAGGATCGTCTGAATCGCTTCTGAAACTACCGCCCAGTTATCTTCCAGGTCAGATTTCAGCATTTCGCCATTCAATTCTACTTTTCCCAGACCTTTAATCAATGAATTCAGGGCGATTGCGACGTGCGCCAGGGGAACACCGATATTTCTCAAAACCGTCGAATCTGTAAGATCGCGCTGCAAACGTGAGATCGGAAGCTTGGCTGCAAAATGTTCAAACAGTGCAGACGCAAGTCCCAGGTTACCTTCCGAGTTTTCAAAATCGATCGGGTTCACTTTGTGCGGCATTGCCGATGAACCTACTTCACCAGCCTTAATTTTTTGTTTGAAATAACCCATGGAAATGTAGGTCCACATATCCCGATTCAAATCTGTCAAAATGGTATTGAGCCTTTTCAAACAGTCAAAAGTAGCGGCGAGGTTATCGTAATGTTCGATCTGGGTCGTGTGCTTACTTCTTTTCAAGCCCAAACCTTCCACGAAATGATTCGCAAACGCCATCCAATCCTGTTTAGGATAAGCCACGTGGTGCGCGTTGAAATTTCCTGTTGCGCCGCCGAACTTAGCCGAAGCCGGAATTTTATCGAGCATTTCAAGCTGCCGCTCCAATCGCTCTACAAAAACCAGAAACTCTTTTCCAACGCGTGTAGGCGAAGCCGGCTGTCCGTGTGTGTATGCGAGCATCGGCACATTTTTCCATTCGATCGACATTCTTTTCAATACAAAAAGAACCTGACGGAAAAGCGGCTTAATCTGGCGTTCCAGCGCATCTTTCAGCGAAAGCGGAATCGCGGTATTGTTGATATCCTGGGAAGTAAGACCGAAGTGGATAAATTCCTGGTAGGTTTCAATGCCCAGCTTTTCGAATTGCTCCTTTATAAAGTACTCAACCGCCTTTACATCGTGGTTGGTAACTTTTTCAATGTCCTTAATATGCAATGCATCCGTCTCGCTGAAATCCTCATAGATCTTGCGCAGCGCGGGGTATTTCTTCTTATCAAATTCTGATAATTGAGGCAGCGGTATCTCGCAGAGGGCGATGAAGTATTCTATTTCAACAAAAACACGGTAATAAATAAGGGCGTATTCGGAGAAATAAGTTGACAACTCTGCTACCTGTTTGTAGTAACGGCCGTCAACCGGAGAAATCGCTGTGAGCTGATTTAAAGACATGATTTTCAATACAAAAATTGATTATCGCGCAAAGTTAGTGGAATTCACGGTCACAAAATGGTAAAACTGACACGAAATATTCTTTTTAGCATTAGGTCGGGAATAATTAAAACTATTCGCATATTCGCCCGCTAAACCTTTATCACCCAATAATCTATGCAGCCTTCGCCATTTCTTGGAGAGTTAATCGGAACTATGGTCCTCATTTTGCTCGGCAACGGAGTGGTCGCCAATGTGGTACTCAAAAAGACCAAAGGCGAAAGCGGCGGCTGGATCGTGATCACCGCCGGCTGGGGATTTGCGGTGATGATCGGGATTTTTACTGCCAATGCATTCGGCAGTGCAGCAGCGCATTTAAATCCGGCTGTGACAATCGGGCTGGCTGTGCTCAGAAACGATTATAGTATGGTGGCCAGCTACCTTCCGGCGCAACTAATTGGCGCGTTTTTAGGAGCAATATTGGTCTGGCTGCAATATTTACCGCATTGGAAAGCAACCGAAGACGGAGGCGCAAAACTTGCCTGTTTTGCAACCGACCCTGCGATCCGCTCAACCGGCGCTAATTTCCTGAGTGAATTCATCGCAACCGTGATATTGATCGTGGGCGTTGTCGCGATCGGCTACGCAGGCACTTCCGATCCCGACAAAGGCGGTATCCCGTCTGGAGTGGCGCCTTATCTGGTTGGAATGCTGGTTTGGAGCATCGGGCTTTCTCTGGGTGGCACCACAGGCTACGCGATCAATCCGGTGCGGGACCTGGGCCCGCGCATTGCACACGCCATTTTACCGATCCCGAACAAAGGCGGATCAGACTGGGGCTACGGCTGGATTCCAGTTGCTGCGCCCATTGCCGGAGCTATTATAGGAGGTTTGATATTACGCTCCTTTTCCTTCTGAAAATCACTCTACTTTTATCTTTCCGCCGCCGGAGTAACTTCTGTATTCTCCCCGGTACATGGCATCTGCCGCAGCCGGGCCTGCTGTAAAATTGCCTTTTGAAACGATTCTGACCTGATAATAGAAAGTTTTAGCCTGTTTTTCGGCGGTTGTGAAATAGTGGATCCTGTCGTCGCGAATATCATAATACTCCGGAACAGCCGCGTTTTTGATCCACGGCATATCGCGCGGCTCGGTGATGCGGGGGTTTTCAATCTCAAAGCCGGCGGGCAGCAGGTCGGTTACTACCACATTTTCAACCGGAAGTCCGTTGGTGCTTGTCAAAGTCAATTTTACAACTACCAGATCATTTCGCCGGAATACCTGCATCGGTGCTCCATCGCGTGTCAGAAACTGCCTGAGAATGCTAAGTCCCTGGTCCTCTTCGGCATAAGTGCCGGTAGCCGACATTCCTTCGGTTTGCGCAAACCAGTACAAATCGCCTTTCCCCTGCGTTTTTACAGCTACTTTTTTACCAGAAATCCCTTTTGAAAATATGACTTCTTTGCCGCTAAATGTGCCCAGTTCTTTACCACCGGCCGAAATCGAGGCAGTAACCGTCGAGCCGGACGTTTTTTTAGCCAATTTCCCAAGTGCCAAGACTGCAAATGCCGCTTCCTGGGTGTTCAGGTAAGCCGCCGATTGGATAGCCTGTGAAAGCTGTCTGCCAAGTGGAGTAATTTGTAAATTCCCCGGATCAGTTTCCAGCAACGTATTCAGTACGAGCGACATATTACGCAGCGGCGACGAATAGCTATCGTCCTGGTATTGCCCCCCGCGGTCCGCTTCATATTTTTTAGGCAAAAGTGAAGCAAAACTTCTGGAATCGCCTGCAAGCTGAAATGCAGCGGCGAGCAGATATTTCGAGTCACTGGTCAGCATTTGCGCATTTTGCTTGTAATAATTCATAGCCGCCCGGTTCGGATTTCCATTCAGCGCCAGCACGTAAAGCGAATAAATAGCCTCCCGCCGCGCGACGAGCTTTCTGGTTTGTGTGCGTTGCCCGGGCTGGTCTTCGTAACCGAGCCCATTTTCGGTACTGGCGATTACTACCTCTTTCGTCGCAGTTGTTCCGGATTTTAATTTCAAATATTCCAGTGCGCGGCTGACTGTCTTCACGTTAACTTCAAAACCCGCTCTCCTTGCTTCTTCCAGAAAATGAACCGCATAAGCCGTCGCCCACCAATCTTCCTGGGTAGCGCCCGGCCACATGCCCATTCCGCCATTATACAGCTGCTGGGATTCTATTTTCCTGATCGCCAGCTGGATATTCGTCATCGGGTTGAGGTCGCTTTCCGCATTTCGCACCGTGTACACCGGTATTGCCATTGCTTTGGTGAGTTCAGAGAAATATATCTGCGGAAATGCTTTGGAGATTGTTTGTTCCAGACAACCATAAGGATATCCCAGCAAAGTTAAAAGCGCCTTTCCACCTCCTTGCACAAGCGGCGAGCGGCTGAAAACGATCTGGCTGCGGCTGGTTGCAGGAATAAAAGAAGTGCTGAGGTCAATAACTCCCTGGTTGTTTGCTGCGATGGTACCCGAAGTACTGGTTTTTAAAAGTGGAGAAGCCGGCCTTACCGACACTTCGGTTTCGTTTATAAATGTTTCCTCAAAAGCGTTGACCTTCACAATCACTTTCGCCACCCCGATCGCCTGCGCAGCTTTCAGCGAAAACGTAACTCTGTTTTCCTTGCCGGCAGCAATAGGTATGGTTTGAGAAGCTTGTCCGCTAGCGGTTACCGGACCTTGCAATTGCAGCGTAACAGAAGCATTTGCCGCATTTTTGCTAGTATTACTGATATTGACCGGCAAAATCAGCTCGTCTCCCGGACTCAGAAAACGGGGTACCGCCGCGCTGATTACGACCGGGTCAGCTACTTTCATATTCTTACTCGCCGAGCCGAATGCATTATCCTTATAAGCCACGGCCATCACGCGCAGGTCGCCGCTGAACTGGGGGATATTAATATCAAAAGTCGCCTCGCCGCTACTGTTCGCAGTCAGGATTTTACTCCAGAATGAAACCAGCTCCGTCCGCCCGTTACTCAGCGGATTAATTCTTCTTTCCAGATCATAACCGTCGCCCCCGAAACTGGACTTTGCATTCAGGCTCAATTCCGGGAAAAGCTGCGCGTATAAATCGTGGCTGGTGACTTCCAGCGCACGTTTTTGATAAAAATGGCCGTAAATATCAGGTGTTTTAAAATTTTTGATCTGCAAAATTCCTTCATCGACAACCGATAATGTCACCTGCGCATTCGGTTTTGTTTTTATTCTGATCTTTTGTTTTGTTTTGGATCTGGACTGTTCTGCAACAGAAATCGTCACCGGCAATTTTCGCTCTGTATCTTCCACTATAATAGGCGCAAATCCGTGCGCTACCGTCAGCGGCATGTCAGAATTGTCCATTTTGCGGATCAGCGTCGCAGTTACAAATACGTTGGGTAAATGCTCTTCCTTGATTTTCAGCGTCAGCTCAGCCGCCTTTTTATCAGTGGTTAAAATCTGATGCTCCAATACATGGTTGCGCTCGATGGTTACCAGCAATCTTCCGTCAAAAGGAGTCTTAAACAGCACTTTTGCCTCGTCGCCGGTTTGGTACGTTTGCTTGTCCGTTTCCATCAAAACCCTGCCTTCATTGCTTACCTCGAAAGACGAATATTGCGTGTTACCGTAACCATAGGCGTAAAATTTGGCCACTGTATAATGCGCCGCACCGGGCCTTTTCACCCGCACTTCGTATTCCCCGGAAACTGTTGGAGCATAGCTGAATGTGCCTTTGCCCGCCGGTAAATTCAATGCTTTTGCGTAAACTACTTTCTCTTTTTTACGGGAAGTATATTGTAGCCGCTCGTATTTCTTCTCTACAACAGTCTGATATTCAATCCTAACCACCTCCACAGAAGAAGTTGCGCCGCCTTGCAGCTGACCTTTGCGGTTCAACCCCACAATTTCTATCGGTACCGGCGCATTTGTACCCACATAAGTGTCGGGCAGGCGGATACCATAAAATACAGGCTGGGTAAATACGTCAAACCGCTGCAACCGGTTGACTGGCCTCCCGTTTTCATCAAAAACCGTCACGTAAATCTTTCCTTCCAGCACTCCGATATCTTTCAATCCGCCACCCAGCACGAAGGTTTCCTTCGCCAGTCCGTTTTCATTGGTGACACCGTGCCGGGTGTCTTTTGCGAAGGGGTCTTCAGACGGAATGTCGAAAACGTACTCAGAAAATGCCCTTGTAAAAAACCTTTTTCGTGTAAGCTCATAATCCATTTCGTAAGTCCTGTTCGCTGCCGGCGGGCCGAAAAGATTGACGGCAGTCGCAGTTAATGACACAGGGTCGCCCGACATATATTCTTTTGCCGCGCCGCTGAGATCGACCTTAATCCGGTCGGGCATAAACTCCTCGACACTGATTGCATGCGAGCCAAGCAGGACGTCATTTGCATTGTATACATCCAGTACATAGGTCCCCGTTAGTGCGGCACGGTCCATTTGCACTTCCGTTTCAACTGCCCCCTGCTCATTGGTTGTCTTCCGCCAGGTCCGGTACTCCCGGCCATTTGGGGTCAACATTTTCATTTTCAGCGGGACTTTGGCGCCAGTTTGCCACGCCTGACTTCTCAGCACGGTATTAAAGTACATCGTTTCCCCCGGTCGATAAATATCCCTTTGTCCATATGTAAAAGCCTGGAAACCGGAGACATTATCACGAGCCCCCTCCACATCAAACCGGGAAGTTTCAACTTTGGTATCATTCAAAACGAGGTAATTGAAATCTTTATCGTTACTCGCAGTAATCATCGCGACTTTAAAACCAGGGCCTTTCTCTTCCAATTTATCGATGTGCGCAACTCCCTTTCCGTCGGTAGAAATGGTGTGAATTACCTGATTATTAGAGCTTATCAATGTGATTTCCAGATCGGAGATTGGCTCGTTGGTTTGGAGTGAGTTGGCAAAAACCCAGATTTCGTCTTTCCCCTGCTTGGCTATTAACCCGATATCGGAGATAGAGATCAGCTTTGTTGCGCTCAAATAAGCTTCATTTGTAGAACGAACGGTGACCAGATAAACGCCCTGCCGCTTGTTTTCATCGGGTAAGGCAATATTGAGTGCTGATAACCCTTTGCTTTTGGGCAGATTTTCCGTGTCGACGGTTTTGAAAACCAGTGCGTCACTCATATTATCTGCTCCTTCGTCGGTGTACTGAAAAGTACTCAACTGCTGCCATTCATCGCCTACATAACCGTATTCATTCCAGCGGTTTTGGCGGAGATAGTTGAGGATATTATTGGAGTATAATTTTGACACACGGATCTGAACTTCGGGTATATTGACAATTTGGACGCCCACATTCCGGGAGCCTTTTCCAGGTAGATAAACCGCTTTTTTGTTGGTAAATGAAATAGCAGGCGGCAATTTTCCGAAAAACAGATCCTTGGAAGTTTCCTCTTCCAGCGCCTGTCCGAGCATACCTCTCAGATTTTTATTGAGCAGTAAAGAATACGTTTCCGTTTCATTGAAATCGACGCGCACGATGAACCCGTTTTGCGTCGGCTCTATTTGGGAAACAGTGTCGGGGTTAATGCTGAAACCTTTGGAAATACTTTCCTTATCCAGCTCCTGCGAAGTGATAATCCGCGCGTAACCCGCATTGTTTTCAAAACCTGTTTGAATATTAACTACCTGTAAATGAAGCGGAGAAGGCAATGATGCGTTGTGCGAAATCTCGACATCGGTATTGAATTTGGTATTCGGTATTTTCAAACCGGCCGCGATGCTCAGCTTCACCGGCGTGTCATTATTATCGGCCTTTCCGGTGTTGGTTATTGCTACGATCACCTGTTTTTCATCGGGAGAAGGAAGTAATTTAAAATCTGCCGACTGATTCGCAACTGTAATTTTTAGCTTTTCAGCTACCTCCTGTGCATTGACAGGATAATTGAATACCAGTTTGAGCCGGGCTTCCTGTCTGCCGCTTTCCTGAGAAATTGTCCACCAGCTTTCAGTCCCGGCTAGTTGCAGAAATGGCGTGTGGAAGTCTAACGGATCTTTGGAAACGTCGTATTTTTTTTCCTTCTCAACTTTTTTAGTGAGCAGATTTGTGAGCTTCGCTTTGTAGGAAGTAGCGGGTTCGAACCCTGCGACGGGAGAGAAAATCAGTTCATTCGGCGCAGTCCATTTAAACTTTCCTTTCACAGCAGGCTCAAACTGAACGTATTGTGTAGAATCCCAGTCGTTCAGGTCACCAAGAGCAACCAGGTCTTTATTGAAAGTAAATACAAGATTTTGAGACAAACTGATCTCATTCTCAAAGTTGGTACCTGCAATCCTGACTTCATTTAAAGTAGAACAACTATTTAATAACCAGCTGAAAAAGAACAGATAAACGAGGGGAAACGGGAAACTTTTTTTCATAATGAGATATAAAAAACGGATGATTTTTGTAGCAAAATCATCCGTCTAATTTAACTTTTATCACCGAATCACCCGGAACATTGAATCCTAAATGATTTAAAGGTCTGAAACTTTATGTAACTGGTATCAAAACGCTTCCATCACTTCTTCTATTGGTTTGGCACCTTCAAAAAATGACAATAACCGGAGCAGAATCGCCTCTACTACCGCGTCGGGGCAGGAAGCGCCGCAAGTCAGCATAATCTTCACAGGCGCTTTTTCAGGAATATAGTTTTCCGAAACGATCTCTTCTTTTAAATGCATATCAAAATGCCTGATCAGCTGTCGATCAAGCAGCTTATTGACCGATTCAATAAAATAAGTAGGTAATTTCTGCTCGCAAAGTTCGACCAAATGTGAAGTATTGGAGCTGTTATAACCTCCCGCGACTATAACCAGATCGGCCTCGCGCGTGAGCAATGCATAAGTCGCATCCTGATTATCATTGGTAGCGTAGCAAAGTGTGTCGCGGGTATTAGCAAAATGCGCCTCTACCTGATCCGGGAGCAGGTTATAGTGCCGGATCATGACGTTTTTCAGGAAATCTGAAATGCCCTGCGTGTCCGACGCCAGCATCGTAGTCTGGTTTACAACCCCAATGCGTTGCAGGTCTCTGGCGGGATTGAAACCGTCCGAGTATTGTCCTTCAAAATCTGTATAAAACTGCTCTGCTGGTCTTGAACCTGTCATATATTCGGCCAGCCGCTCGGCCTGCGCCATATTTTCGACTATCACAGTCGGCGCGTTTTCTTTGCTGTGTGAAAATGTTGCCCTGGTTTCTTCGTGTTTCGGTTTTCCGTGCACCACAATCGTATAATCCTTCTCGCCGATCTGCGCCGCGCGGTTCCAGACTTTTTCTACAAAAGGGCAGGTTGTATCGTACACATAAGAGTTAATGCCAAGTTCAGCCAGTTTTTGCTGATTTTCAACCGTAGTCCCAAAAGCCGGAACGATCACGATATCCTCGGTCGTAAGCGTTTCCCACGCGATCAGCTGATTGCCTTTTGTGTCCATTATAAATTGAACTCCACGATCTACCAGATCCCGGTTCACATCGGGATTATGGATCATTTCGCTTAAAAGAAAAATCCGTTTTCCGGGATTTTCGGCAATCGCTTTGTAGGCAATATCAATCGCATTTTCCACCCCGTAACAAAATCCGAAATGACGGGCGATCAGGAACTGTACCGGGCCAAAATCGAGCAATGTAGGCGAATAGTCCCTTTTCAGCTTGTCATTTTTCCGGCGAAATTCCTTGATCGGGGTGATAATCTGGCTCCGGTAAAAGTCGGGGATATTAAACGTTTTCATTTATGATTTCGGTAGATTGCAGCAAACAGCCAAAGATAACAGAACTCCATCTGCATAAGAACAATCGGCTGTTTATCATTGTTCAAATCCGGATTTTAAAAAAAATTCCAATGCGCCGTGCAACATGCAAGAGGCGCTATTGTCTTTAACACAGAACGTTCAAAAATTAAACCTTCTGCTTGAAAACACAAATATACCCAGACCGGCATGTCGAACTGGTGGAACGCTGTAAACTCGGTGAACGAAAGGCACAATACGAGTTGTACAAGTCGTATTCCAAAGCCATGTTCAACATTTGCATGCGGATATTAAACCATATGGGGGAGGCAGAAGATGCTTTGCAGGAGGCGTTTGTGGATGCATTTACGAATCTGCACCAGTTCAGGCAGCAGGCGACATTCGGTGCCTGGCTGAAACAGATCGTAGTAAATAAAGCGATCAACCATTTACGCAGCCGGAAAGTGAAATGGGTGGAGATCGACGAATTTCAGGAAACCCTGGAACATAGCGACCGAAATGAAGATTCGTTCGGCCTCGACGAAAGCCAGACGACGCTGGAAGTAGAAAGGGTCAGGAATATGGTCCAGAAATTGCCGGACGGTTACCGCGTGGTATTAAGCCTCTATTTATTCGAAGGCTACGACCACGAAGAAATAGGCGAAGTACTCGGAATCAGCGAAACAACCTCGCGAACGCAATATATGCGGGCGAAACGGAAGTTGACGGAGATGTTGGGGGGGTAGTGTGAGGGGCGTTTTGGTCATTGAATGTGTCATTGGTGGTCATTTTTAGTCATTGATTGTCATTGATAGTTTTATACGGTAACAACACGCAACTTTTAATACAATAAATGACTACCAGTGACAATAAATGACTATCAGTGACAACAAATGACTACCAGTGACAACAAGTGACTACCAATGACATTCAACTTAAAAAAAACAGATTTGAAAAAATTATCTACCCATGACACGTTAATGAATCTATGAAAAATTCTTCAGATAAAAAGGATCGATTGGAGCGGTTTGTGAGAGATAACAGGGATGGATTTGATACTTTCTTACCGCAGGATTCTTTATGGAGCCAAATTGAAAGTCAGCTTCACAACGAGATTCCTATCGTTCCGGAAAAATCCAAAAAAAAAATTAGGCGGCTAACTAATCCCTATTTCGACTGGCGCATTGCCGCCGGGGTTTTTCTTGCGCTTGGAATCGGGTTTATGGTGTATTTGAATAACGAATACGGCATTACCCGCGACCCGCGTGTGGCATTGAAAGTGCCTACTTACGCCCGCGAACTCAATCAATACAATGTTGCAATAGATCAGAAGAGGGAGGAGATCATCAAGCTCGCACGGAATAATCCTGAATTGTACAAGGATTTTGCGGCTGATCTTGAAAATCTGGAAGTGAATTACAAAAACCTCAGATCCAACCTCTCCAATGCGCCCAACCAGGAAGCATTACTGGAAGCGATGATCGAGAATCTACAATGGCAGGTTGACCTTCTCAACCAACAATTAGACATTTTGCAACGTATTAATAAAGTCAAAGATGACAGCGAAAAAGAGAATAACAGCGCTCCTGTTATTTAATATAGCACTTATTCTGCCGCACTTACTCAGCGCGGCGCCCACCGATCCCGAACAGGGCGGGCTTATTGAAAAACGTAGGAATATCATCAAGGTTTTTGATGTGAAAAAAAGCGATGTGCTGGTGGTGGACAACCAGTTCGGTCAGGTCAAGATCAACCTGTGGAGCAAGGAAGAGATCAAGGTCGAGATACTGATCACAGCTAATGCAGCTTCCGACGGTCGCGCCTCGCAATATCTTAGTTCTGTGAATATCGACGAAAAGAGGAGTAAGGATCAGATCGCATTAACCACCCAAATCGACCGCGGGCAGTTTGCCAACAATGGTTGGAACAACCGGAAGGGCGAAAAGAATTATGTGCAGATCGACTATACGGTGTATATGCCGAAAGAGAATGCATTGATAGTCCGTAATAAGTTCGGCGACACGGATATTCCTTCCTTCCACGCGCCACTTACTATTGATTCCAAGCATGGAAATTTTGTGGCTAACCTGCTCGAAAACGCTGATAATGTGATCGATGTAAAATACGGCAGCGCCAAAATCGGCAAAATGGACGGTGGTAAATTGGAATTCGAATACTCCAAGCTGAGCCTGGATCACGGCAGGAAGATCCTCTTGACCAATAAGTCAGGCGAGCTGAATATCGGCGATGTATTTAATCTGGACGCTGATATCAACTATTCGGGCGCCAAGATCGGCACCATCAGGGGAACCGGGAAAATAAGACTGAACTATTCGGGTAATTTCAAGATTGACGAGCTGACTAATTCTGCGCAAAATCTTGATATTCAAGCATCTTACTCCTCGGTAGTACTGCCTGCGGAGGGCAACCAGTTCAATGTCACGGTGACTTACGGGAATTTTACCTATCCTACCAGCAACGTCAATTTTTCGGTGCAGCCCGCGAAGGACAACAAATACTATAAAATAAAGCAGTACCAGGGCAAGATAGGTACGGGCTCGGGGACAAAGATTACGATCAATTCGCGTTACGGCGATGTGAGGCTTAAAGAGTAAGCTTTTCTATTCCTCTATAATCACATTGTAACTAAAATCCAGCGGATCGAATGCGTTGAAAAGTTTCTCAATAAATGCCGGGTCGCTCGTATAAAAACTAAGGAGATTATCATACCGTTCCTGGGCGATTCCGTTCGGGAACAGTTTGTTTTTGAGCGCCAGCAACTGCTCGATTTCAGACTGATGATTGCGTTCTTCTGCTCTTACAATCCTCTTTTCCAGATGTTTAAGTGAATGCAACAATCTGGTTTGCTCCGCTTTTACAGCGCCCAGCATAGTCTGGTCCACAGCAACAGCCTTCTCCAATATAGCTTCGAATATCCTGTTAAATTCCTCTTTCTGATCGTCCAGGTCCAGGATATGCGCTGTATTTTTTTCGATAAAAGTTTTGCGTAAAGCGACTTCATCCAAAAACAACTCCTGATAACTGATGTTCAGTTTTTTAACCTTTTTACATTGATGCCCCGTAATGTACAGCGCAAAATTTCTCGGGATCAACATAGGAAAAGGAACCGAGAAATGGTAGAATACGCCTTTCAGTTGCATCCAGTAAGGTACTTCTGAAGGCCCACCAATATACGCGAGATTAGGCAGGATGATCTCTTCGTAAAGCGGCCTTAAGATCACATTTGGACTGAAAATTTCGGGCCTGGTTTCGGCCAGATGCAGAATTTCGGTTTCTGAAAAAGTTAAGTCTGTATTCAGGACTTTGTACACATCACCATCTTTTGTAATGCGCTCCCGCAGGTTTTCGTCGAGGTAAAAAAGATTGATCTCGCGTGCATTCAGCGGCGTATGGTAGCCCAGCGAATTGAGCTTCGCGGTCGTTTCATTTACCAGTTTTCCAGAAATGGAATTGGTAAGTTCTTCTTTGATAACGGGAAGAAAGGAGCGTTTGAGATCCGTGTGATCGGCGTCGAGGGTAACGAGGCCGTATTGCCCGAACAATTCGTGCATATAACATCGTACCGCGTCGGCGAGTGTATTATTTTCAAGATATGCTCTCGCAAAAAGGTCCGGCTTGCCGGGAAGCTGTTTTAATATACTTTCCAGCTCTTTTGGATTCAGCTTGCCTACCGCGCCCTTGTGATCACCGGTCCATTTATGAGTTTCTCCAAATAAATGCACGGATGCAATCTCCTCAAAATCATGATCTTCGGTTGCCATCCAATACACCGGCACAAAGTTGTATTCCGGGTAGGTTTCTTTCAAAGCGCGGGCGAGCTTGATCGTCGTTACGATCTTGTAAATAATGTAAAGCGGCCCCGTGAAGATATTAAGCTGATGCCCCGTGGTAACAGTGAAAGTTTTTTCATCGAGCAACAGCGAAAAATCAGGCAGATCAGCCAGCCCGTTGTATTGACTTTCAAGGGTTTCTACCAGAATCTTTCTCTTTTCAGTCTCAAAAGCGCTCTTGTTTAAAATAGCAGCTTTCGCATTTTCAAGCGTCGGAAAATTGCTGTAAAACTCGGAAAGTGGCGCTTTTTGATCAAGATAATCCAGCAGTAAAGCGGGAAATTGTCCGGTTGTACGCAGATCCACAGTATGCAGAGTCGTGAAAGGTGGCTTTTCAGCAGCTTGTAGAGAATCCAACGTTTTTTTCTTTTGTGTTCATTCGAAACCAAAGATCTAACGTGAAAATCGCGGATTTTGGTTTCCCAAAGTTGCGTATTTTGAAGAAGAATAAAAAACCCGGCAAGCGGTTACAAGAAAGGCCGGATCCATGTAAATCCGGCCTTTTTTTGAACCTTCTATTTTATATCAGAAAGTGTAATTATTCTTGGCAATAAGCTCATCCGCAATGCGGCGGCGGGCATTTTTAAGATTCGACGGTTCAATTTTCGTGAAGCGTTTTAATCCCATTAACATCACATTCAACTCGTCGCTCTCTGCGAAACTGGTGATTGCGGCGCGTCCGGCCGAATTGACTTTTTCTACCGAACGGTTTAGGTATACCAATGCAAGATCCTTTTGCAATGCATTTCGCTCTTCCCCGAGCAGCCCGATACGTTTTTCCACCCGCAGCAAAACAGATTCGGCTACATAAATCTCAATCACCATATCGGCCAGGCTCATGATAATTTCCTGCTCTTCCGAAAGCTTCATCATAAACTTCTGCACCGCAGCCCCGGCGACCATCAATACTGCCTTTTTTAGATTTCTGATTACCTTTTTTTCCTTTGCAAAAAGCGTTTCCTCTTCGTCCGCACCAAAATCAGGAATAGACATAATTTCCTTTCCAACTGCCGCCGCCGGGCCCATCAGGTCAAGTTGACCTTTCATGGCGCGCTTCAAAAGCATATCGACCACGAGCATTCGGTTGATCTCGTTGGTGCCTTCAAAAATCCGGTTAATCCTGCTATCGCGATAGGCTCTGTCCATCGGCGCATCGGCAGAAAAGCCCATTCCGCCGTAAATCTGGACACCTTCATCCACCACAAAATCGAGCACTTCCGAACCGTGCACCTTCATGATCGCGCATTCAATTGCCAGCTCTTCCAAAGCTTTCAACTTTGCTTCGGAATCCGACATTCCTTTTGCCTGAAAAGCTGTTATTAAATCATCAATATTCTGCCCAACCCGGTACGCCGCCGATTCGGTAGCATACATTCCCACAGCCATTTCGGCGATTTTATGTTTAATAGCTCCAAAATTGGCAATTGAAGTACCAAACTGCTTGCGCTCGTTTGCATAATTGATCGCCTGTTCGGCCACTTTTTTTGCACCGCCCAATGCAGCGGCAGCCAGTTTTATCCGACCTATATTCAGGATATTAACCGCGATCTTGAAACCATTACCTCTCTCCGAAAGCATATTCTCAACCGGCACTTCACAATCGTTGAAGAAGATCTGGCGGGTATCAGATCCTTTGATACCCATTTTGTGCTCCGGCTCGTTCATCGTAATGCCGCCCGAAGTTTTATCTATAATGAATGCAGTCAGGTTTTTATCAGTCTGTCCATTCTCTTCGACTTTGGCAAAAACGATGAATACATCCGCGAAGCCGCCATTCGTAATCCACATTTTCTGACCGTTCACAATGTAATGCAGCCCGTCACCGGAAAGTCTCGCTTTAGTTTTGGCTGAATTCGCATCTGATCCTGAATCCGGCTCAGTCAGACAGTAAGCCGCTTTCCACTCGCCGGAAGCCAGCTTTGGAAGGTATTTAGATTTCTGTTCTTCATTTCCATAATACAATATCGGCAGCGTCCCGATTCCGGTGTGTGCAGACAATGCGACCGAAAACGAGTTACCCGCGCCAGTTGCCTCAGCTACCAGCATAGAAGTATTGAAATTCATCCCAAAACCACCATATTCCTCTGGTACCGCGGTTCCCAGCAGGCCAAGTTCACCTGCCTTATCCATGAGGCTGGCGATCAGTTCGGGACTTTTAGCGTGATCAATTTCATCCAGCCGCGGCCAGATCTCTTTGGCAAGAAACTCGCGACAAGTAGCGGCAATCATCTGCTGCTCCTCGTTAAACTCTTCTGGGATAAATATTTGCGAAGCCTGGGTTTCTTTAATCAAAAACTCTCCTCCGCGGATAGAGCTTCGCTCGAATATTTTATTCGCTTCTGCAACGGCCATATCAATGATTATTATAGAACGATGTGAAATATTAGTATGCAAGCATACTATTCATAAACTCAAATATAAATCATAATTATATTACGCCTGCATCCTGTCGGCGAAAAAATAATACGGGAAAATCGCTGCTTTTCAGCTGATAGTTACTTTTTGAAGATCTTGAACTGTTTGAGCAGCTCACCGCCCGCGCTATTGACCCGAATAAAGTAAATGCCTGATGATAACCCCAGATCCGAGAGATCGATGTAAGCCAGATTATCCGCAACAGTAACCAGCCCCGGCGGAAGCGCGATCCGCTTACCTGAGACCATTACAACCTCATACAACATTTCGTCGCCGGTCTGATTTTCTGGGAGTTTAATGTTAATGATATTCTCTGTCGGGTTGGGATAAAACGCCCATTCCTCCATATTCTTGGTGATATTCACGGAATCCCCGTAAGAAATACTGAATTGAATTGAGTTGGTAACGATCGCAGAATCCTCTTCTGCGGCAGTGACCGTGAGGGTGTACCTACCCACGTAAGGCGCAAATCCGCGCGCATTTTCATACAATGCATACGGAAATACGCTTGTAGTGGAAGTCCGTTTGTAAGGCCCGTCCAGTTCGAAGGTCACCTGGTCATATTCAAAATTTCCGTAGGCGTAAATGTTCAGAAGCGGCGGAAGTGAATCGTAAGCTACCACATCGTCGCCGGCGAGTTTGCGGATCACGCGCTGGTCCACTTTACTGCCGCCTTGCACGAGCTCAAACCGTAGTTCGGGAGTTTGTACTTTCAGTATCAGCGGGATTTCCACATATGCTCCGCCGTTATCGTAAGCCCGGATTATCAGCCTGTATTCTCCTTCTTCAGTGGGGGTTCCTGAAAACACATTTAACGCAAAATTGAGCCAGGAAGGCCGGTTTTGGACAGATATAGATGAAATATAACCGTCCGGGTCTCCAAAGATATTGGTAGGTAAAATATAATTAAAAGGCATATTTACCTGCGCATATTTCACAGGCAATGTAGTAGATGCAAAAGGCGGTGCATTCAGGAACTGTGGCTCTACAACTCGGATCGTAAAATAGGTTTCTACAAATGCATTCAGATCGTCGTACGCTTTAAAAATGATCCGGTACTCACCCAGTTTGTCAGGAGTACCACTCAAAGTTCCGTTCGTAAATTTCAGCCAGCCAGGCAATTCAGCAGCTTCGATCCTGGTAATTTCCCCGTCACTGTCCTCAAATGTACCCGCAGGAATTGCAAAGCTGAAAGGCTTCCCGATCGCGACCATCTGATTGGAAAAATTAGCATCAACAGTCGGCGGCTTGTTCGCATTCTCCCTGGTATCAACCCGGATCGTGAAAAAAGCATCCGTAGAACCTCCCTCATCGTCGGTTCCCTTAACTGTAATCCGGTAGTCGCCAAGCGCAGTTGGCCGACCGATCAGTGTTCCGTTTTCAAATCTTAACCACGAAGGCAGGCCGCCTACTTCTACTTTTACAATCGTACCGTCCACATCCGAAAAGGTATCAATAGGCAGTTTATAAGTAAAATCCTTGTTGACTGCGATGATCTGCATCGGCACCGGACGGAAAACGTAAGGCGCATAGTTTGACGCATCGTTCCAGTATTCCGGCGTAAGCAGGTCTTCTTCCAGCTTCACCTGCACAGGTTTCGGGCTGGCCGGATTGGCATAAGCGCGTTTCGACCATTCAGAGAAAATCACATTGATCGCTCCCTTTTTTTCAACCGCGGCAGAAAGCCGGTAGCTGACAGATTCGCTGTAAGTGATAGGCTGCAAAGGTTGGCCGAGCCAGTTCGATGCAGCAGGACGGAGAAATCCCTCCGATCGCGTCATTTGGTCTTTTGTAGAGATTACGACCGCGACCACATTTGCACCGTGGGCGAAATTCTCTGTGATCTGTTTTAAATGCGTGTTATTGTCGAGATATGAGCTGACAAACAGTTCATTAGCCGTGATAAAATCAGCCGGCATATTACTTTTTACAATATCCACCGACCACCTGTGATCGTAATTCGGGCTGTCGTTAATCTTAATCCCATCTGATTTTTCATTCAGATCCTTGAAACCCAGCGTCCCGCGCATGACGGAAGCCGCATCAAATACTGAACCATAATCGGAAACGAACTTAACGCCCGGATCAACGGATTTTACAGCCCCGATCATTTGTTCGAAATACTTTTTCATCGCCTCGTGCCGGTAGATATACCAGTCCTTTCCAGCCCGCTGCCTGAAAGATTCTTCCGGGTCCCAGGCTGTAAATGGCGGATAAGGGTCATTAAAAGTCTTGTAATTCATACCCCAGAGAAAATTGAGGCGCTCGATTTTTTTGTAGTGGTCTTTCAGCCAGGTTCGAAAGCCAGCTACCATCATTTTCGAATAATCATAAACCGCCGTGCTTTCCTTGCCGCCGGTGATCAGGCCGCCGGGATATTCGCCTTCCTGAGTGGGAGTATTGGTGACGGAAACGTAAAGCAGTTTGTTGGTAGTCTGTAAATGTTTGTAGCGGGTCACCGTTTCCTTCACAAACGCAATTCCTTTATTTACAATAGCTTGATTATCAAACCCGAAGAAAGTATCCTGATATCCCCCTAGCAGCGGCTGGTCGGAGTGGCTAAACTGGCTGTCGGAAGGTTCCCAAAAACCTTTGATACGTGTGCTGTGTCTCCCTAGGTGAATGCGGAGCGCCACTTTCATGCCAAGATCAGTGGCTATTTTGATCTGTTCATCGTACTTGGCCCACTTCGGGGTTTCAGTAGGAGAGCTGTAATATACTTTGTCCCAGGGAATTGTAATATAAACTGCATTGAGGCCATACTGACTGGCGGCTGTGATCAGTTCTGGCTCGGGACCGCGGTTATCAGCGTCGGTCAGGTTCAGTAGCATCAGTGCCAAGTACCTCTGCGGATCGGCTTCCGCTGTTTTTTTATCAATTTGGGCTGATAGCGGTTGGTGCGCAAGAAACAGGCCGAATACCAGAAAAAATAGCTTATTGAGATGATGAAATGCGTTCGTAGAATTGAACATGCTAAAACTTTTTGTCAATTAATTTGATCCACTCGTTGTATCCGTTTTCCACATTGAATTGACCTGCGCGCTCAATGCTTTTTGCACTATTAACCGTCACTTTTCCTTCCATTACTGACCGCATTCCCGCTACCATCTGCCTCACACTCAAATCCTTGGTCACCAGGCCCATTCCATCCTGGATAAACTCAGAAACGCCTCCCGAAGGAAACGAAACGATAGGTTTTCCCAACAGCGCAGCTTCAATCATTACCAGTGGAAATGGGTCTTGCCGGGAAGTGAGCAGAAAACCGTTACCCACGTTAAGGTAGTTATAATAATCTTCTTTCTGCTTTCCCACCAAATGAATTTTGGTCGCCGATTTGGAGTGAATGCACCTTTGTTCAGTATAGTAAACGAGCCCGTCATCGATCTTAGCGCCCACCCAGATCAGGTGAACGTTGGGGTCATTGACCTCAGCCGCAATATCCGGGAGCATATCGAAACCTTTTCGCTCGGAAGTCATTCCTGACAATACCCAAACGAATGCTTTTTCAGGTATGCCGAGATCCTTTCTCAACTGGCTGCTGCGCTCGTTATCTTGCTTGACCAGTTTATGGTCGATAAATGAATGGAGTAAGCCAATATTTTTGCCGCCTGCATTACTAAGTGCGTCACAGGTAGCCTGCGAGCAGCCGATCAGCAAATGCGAGTAATCGACGATACCCTTGAAATCAGGGCCACTCAGATAAGCGTACGTGAGAGGCATTTCGTGAAAATGGGTCACCACTTTAATCGAAAACTCCTTCGCTATCACAATGGATTCCGGTATCATAGTGGTATTTACGTACCAGAAATCCGCATTGAAATCCTTCGCAAGTTTTCGTAAATACTTGTGAATAGGGTTAATACCAAGATGATAGGATACTTTTTGCAATATATTGAAGTGACGCGGCGCAATAAATCTTGGAATGTCCTCGGGAAAATCTTTTAATAATTCTCCATTGGCAAAACTTACTATACCTACGTCGAAACGGGAACGGTCGATCTTTTTAAGAATATACAACAGCATCATTTCCGATCCTGTCCTTGTCGCATAGGGCGTGAAAAACAGTATTTTTTTCTTAGTACTATTCATGCAGAGGCGGTTAAAAGGTCGATGTTCTCCTGTGGTTTTATCTTATAAGACCCATTTTTTAAGAGTAACGTTTGCCAGAAATATTTTAAAATCACCTTTGTTTTTCTGACATAGATCCGCTGCGTCCTGAGCTCAGCAAATGGATTTCTGCCACTTTTGATATTCAATGCGATTTTCCACCCAAAAATGACGGGCACCATACATATATAATGCGCGATCAGCAAAAGGTATTGAAAAATACCATATTGCTTCCTGATCCATAGGAAATTGGACACCTGCATTTGGGTACTGAACCGGTTGATCCAGGATATGTTCGTGCGCCGGAAAGGGTTGTTATTTTCAAGATGAATAAATGTACAGTCTTTGAAATAGCACAGTTTTCCCAGCTTTCCAAGCCTGCCCGACCATTCCACATCTTCTCCATACATAAAAAAATCAGGGCTGAAACCGCCTGTTTTTTTAAATCCTTCACGACGCAGGAAGATGAATGCGCCGACCAGCCAATCGTATTGATCGGGATCTTTATAATCAGGTTCCGGATAAAAACGGTTTAGTATATTCTCTGTCAGGCGGCCCGGCGGAAGTATGAAAAACGTCTTGCGAAACTCGTTGAAACTCTGGTAAAAAGGCATTGGCGTACCGTCTGCATAATATTGTAAAGCGCCGCAGGCGATCATATCCTGTTTGGCTTCCATGCGCGCGAAACAGCGGCCTATCACATTGTCTGTCAGTAAAGTATCTGCATTAAGTAACAGAAAATACTTCCCTTTTGCGATCGCCATACCCTCGTTATTAGCAATACCAAAACCCGGGTTGGAAGGAAGGTCAATCCAGCGTACTTCGGGATAAGAGGCGCGGATCAGGTCGCCGCCGCCATTTTCAGGATCATTGTCAACAATTATTACCTCAAATGTCACTCCGGAAGTGAACTGATGAATCGACTTTAAACAATTAATGATAAGTTGTGAAGTGCGGTAATTAATGATGATGATGGATACATCCATGAAAAAGCGTGCAAGTTAGACGCGTAAAAATAGAAAATCTCCGTGGAACAAGGGCAAACCTTCCACGGAGATCGTCGATTAGAATTTAATTAGTTAGTTGCCGGTTAATTGAGCCTTTCAAAGATTCCGGCCACTCCCTGCCCGCCGCCAACGCAGGCAGTTACCATACCATATTTCTGATTTTGCCGCTTCATTTCATTGAACAACTGCACCGATAAACGTGCGCCTGTGGATCCCAGCGCGTGGCCCAGCGCGATTGCTCCGCCATTCGGGTTCACTATTTCAGGGTTGATATCCAGCTCCTGAATCACGGCCAGGGACTGTGCTGCAAAAGCTTCATTTAATTCGATCTGCTCAATATCCTGTAATTTCAAACCCGCCTGTCTCAACGCAGTAGGGATAGCCGCAACCGGCCCGATGCCCATAATGCGTGGATCTACACCGGCAGTTGCGTAGGATAGCATTCTTGCGATTGGTTTGAGGTTCAGCTTGTTGACCATATTCTCCGACATGACCATCACAAATGCGGCCCCGTCGGAAGTTTGCGACGAGTTACCCGCCGTGACCGAGCCGCCGGCTGCAAATACAGGTTTCAGCTTGTTCAAAGCTTCCAGCGTCGTATCCGCGCGCGGACCTTCATCCTGACTCACCACCAATTCTCTCGTTTTCTTCTTACCAGAAGCCGCGTCAAAATAGGTTTCTTTCACAGTTACAGGCACAATTCCGTCTGCGAACCAGCCTTCTTTCTGGGCCCGCAATGCTTTTTGGTGAGAATGAAATGAAAATTCATCCTGCTTTTCACGGCTTATATTAAAGTCTTTCGCAACCTGCTCTGCTGTAAGTCCCATACTCAGGTAGTATTGCGGATTGGTATGTGCGATTTCGTAGTTCAATGCCGTTTTCCATCCCATTGTCGGTACCATCGACATTGATTCGGTACCTCCTGCAATAATGCATTCAGCCATTCCGGCGTGTATTTTCGCAGAGGCCATCGCAATCGCTTCCACGCCCGAGCCGCAATATCTGTTGATCGTAATTCCTGACACGTTTTGCGGCAATGCGAGCAAAGCCACGTAACGGCCCATTTGCATTCCCTGCTCAGCTTCTGGTACCGCATTGCCCACGATCACATCGTCAACCTGGGTAGGGTCGAGCTGAGGGAGCTGTTCGAGTAAATGTTTGATTACAGTCGCTCCAAGGTCATCGGGGCGTGTAAACCGGAAGCCGCCTCTCGAAGCTTTTCCAACCGCGGTCCGGTAGCCCGCTACAATATATGCGTTCATATAGCTATTTTAAGTCGATGAAAATAGGATAGTATGCAGACATACTATCAGGTAAAAATAGAAATTTAACATAAAACAACAAACCGCCGGAAATTGTTTTCCGGCGGTTTGCAACTACGAAGTCTTTACTGATGGATTGTTAAAATCTAGGAGTGAAAGTTCTCCTCAATGATTGATTTTGGTCTTTTTGCAATATCCGGCATTACGATCCAGAGGATGATATAAAGGAAGACGATGGGGAAAGTGACAGGGATAAAAACTGCCAGCACGAATAATACCCGGACGATCGTTACATCGATCTGAAAGTAATCTGCCAGGCCGGAAGCAACTCCACCAATCATTTTGTTAGCTGTATTGCGATATAATCTGTTATGGTTCATGGCTGTTTGTGTTTATTTCATTTTGATGATTCAAAGCTACTATGCATTACATAGTAGTTGTTAATTTTCTTTATAAGCGGCTTTTTGCTGGGAACATGGGTTGTATTGTGTGGTATGTGGATGAATTGTAACTGCATTAGATCTGTATCAGGAAAATCAAAGATGTTGCGCAACAGAATTGGCAATGAATTACCTTTGGAATTGGAATAAGCTTGTGTGCTGACAATCTGGCATCTATTTGCGACAGGCTTAATTTTTTGTTTGAGAATGAACGATATAAAATATATAAACCATGTTTAAAATATTCTCTAAGCTATTTGGCACCAAATCAGAACGGGATTTGAAAGAACTGACCCCGTATGTGGGTAAAGTGAATGCCGAATATGCTCTGTTAGCTTCTTTAACAAATGACGAACTCAGGGCCCAGTCCGAAAACCTGAAACAGCATATATCAGATCAGCTTAAATCCATTGACGACCAGATCGCGTCGTTGAGACAAGAGGCCGCCGACGAGCCGAATGTGGATAGTAAAGAAGTAATCTTCAAAAGAATCGACGCCCTTGAACTGGACAGGAACAAGGAATTGGAAAGAGTACTTCTTGAAATTCTTCCAAAAGCATTTGCGATCGTAAAAGACACAGCCCGCCGTTTTAAAGAAAACGAACAGCTGGAAGTGACTGCCAATTTCTTCGACCGCGAAGTTGCTGCACGTAAGTCACATATCCGGATCGAAGGCGATAAGGCATATTGGAATACAACCTGGGACGTAATCGGCCAGCCTATTAAATGGAATATGCTGCATTATGATGTGCAGCTGATCGGTGGGGTTGTGCTTCACCAGGGTAAGATCTCCGAAATGGCGACAGGTGAAGGTAAAACGCTTGTTGCGACGTTACCCGCGTTTTTGAATGCATTGGCAGGTCAGGGAGTGCATATTGTAACCGTCAATGATTACCTCGCAAAACGTGATGCCGAGTGGAATGCGCCTCTTTTTGAATTCCATGGTTTAAGTGTCGACTGTATCGACCGCCACCAGCCTAATACCAACGCGAGAAGGAATGCTTACAAAGCGGACCTTACTTACGGAACAAACAACGAATTTGGTTTTGACTACCTGCGTGACAATATGTCACGGACTACGGAAGAGCTTGTTCAGCGCAAGCACCACTTCGCTATGGTCGATGAGGTTGACTCCGTTTTGATCGATGATGCACGTACGCCATTGATCATCAGCGGGCCAGTACCACGCGGCGATGAGCAGGAATATATAGAATTGAAACCCCGCGTTTCACGCATTGTTGAAGCTCAGAAAAAGCTTGCAATGGACTTTTTAAATGATGCCAAGAAAAAAATTGCGGCGGGAGATAAAAAAGAGGGTGGCCTGGCATTGTTCCGTGCACACCGCGGTATGCCGAAATACAAGCCTTTGATCAAATACCTCAGTGAATCGGGTATCAAGGCAATCATGCAGGAATCGGAATCGATCCACCTCGCTGAGAACCAGAAGCTGATGCCGGTAGCCGATGCGCCATTGTATTTTACGATCGATGAGCGCCACAACAGCATTGAGCTGACCGAAAAAGGAATTGACTTTCTAACAGGCGAATCGGAAGAAACTAATTTCTTTATTCTCCCCGATATCGCAGTTGATCTCGATGCGATCGAAAAAGATAATTCACTGAGCGAGCAGGAACGGATCATCAAGAAGGAATCCCTAATCCGTGATTACTCTGTCAAAACTGCCCGCATTCACACCGTGAACCAGTTACTGAAAGCATTTACACTCTTTGAAAAAGATGTGGAATATGTGATCATGGACGGAAAGGTTAAGATCGTAGATGAGCAGACCGGCCGTATCATGGAAGGTCGCCGCTATTCTGACGGTTTGCACCAGGCTATTGAAGCGAAAGAAAGTGTAAGAGTTGAAGACGCTACCCAGACTTACGCGACGGTTACTCTCCAAAATTACTTCCGGATGTACCACAAATTGGCTGGTATGACGGGTACTGCGGAAACAGAAGCAGGTGAATTCTGGGAAATCTACAAGTTGGACGTTGTTTCTATCCCGACCAATGTAACTGCTGTTCGTAAAGATCAGGAAGATAAAGTATACCGTTCGGTGCGTGAAAAATACAATGCGGTTACCGACGAGATCGTGGAGCTGGTTGAAGCAGGCCGGCCGGTTCTGGTGGGTACGACTTCGGTTGAAAACTCCGAGATCATCAGCCGCATGCTTACCCTGCGTAAGATCGCCCACCAGGTACTGAATGCAAAACAGCACCAGCGTGAAGCAGAAGTAGTTGCCGAAGCTGGTAAGCCAGGAACCGTGACTATTGCTACCAACATGGCGGGTCGGGGTACGGATATTAAATTAACCCCGGAAGCGAAAAAAGCGGGCGGTTTGGCCATTATTGGTACGGAAAGACACGAAAGTCGCCGCGTCGACAGACAGTTGCGTGGTCGTTCCGGTCGTCAGGGTGACCCGGGTTCTTCTCAATTCTTTGTTTCTCTGGAAGATAACCTGATGCGTTTGTTCGGTTCTGACCGGATGGCGAAGGTAATGGACAGAATGGGGCTGGAAGAAGGCGAGGTGATCCAGAGCGGCATGATCACAAAATCGATCGAACGTGCGCAGAAAAAAGTGGAAGAAAACAACTTTGGAATGCGTAAGCGTTTACTGGAATATGACGATGTCATGAACTACCAGCGTGACGCGATTTACACCCGCCGCCGGAATGCACTGTTTGGAGATCGTTTGGCTGTGGATATTGCCAATACCCTTTTCGATGTGTGTGATGAACTGACAAATACTGCCGGAACTTACGCAGAGCTCGAATTGGCGGCCATTACTACGCTGGGTATGGAACTTCCATTCAGTGAATCAGAATACAATTCGTTCAAACCGGGAGATCGGTCGCAGCGTCTTTATGAAGCTGCTGAAAGGCAATACCAGGAAAAGAACAATGCGATCTCGCAAAAAGCATTGCCGATACTTCGTTCGATCCACGCGGAAAGAGGCGCTACTGTTACGGAGATCATGATCCCGTTCAGTGACGGACTTCGCCAGACTGGTGTGGTAGTAGGATTGAAAAAAGCCATCGATAATGAAGGCAGGGAGATTACCCACGAAATGGAGAAAGCGATCGTGCTTTCGCTGATCGACCAGGAATGGAAAGAGCATTTGCGTGAAATGGACGATTTGAAACAGTCGGTTCAGAATGCGGTATTTGAACAAAAAGATCCTTTATTGATCTATAAATTCGAATCGGTAGAACTTTTCAAACGCTTCCTGAGCAAGGTAAACTTTGATATGATATCCTTCCTGATGAAGGCGGATATTCCTCAGGAAGAGGCTGTTCCGGCTACTGCTGTGCAGCAAACGGTACGCCGACCTGCACCAGCACCAGAGCTGCATACCAACAAGGAAGAAGATATTGATCTGGATATTGAAGATAGCAGATATGCTCGTACAGAGTCTTCTACGAAAGCACAGCCTGTTCGCATTGAGCGTATTGCAGACCGCAACCAGAAGGTATCAGTTCAATATCGCGACGGTCGGATCCTGCGCGATGTGAAGTTTAAAAAAGTAGAACAAGAAGTGAAAAACGGCGAATGCGTAGTAATTGAATAGTCGTTTTTCTGAAAAATAATACAAGCCCTGCCTTCTCAGAACAGAAAGGCAGGGCTTTTTGCTGCCGTAAAATCAAGATTTATACGATATTTGCAGTTATTGTAGCGCATTAACACAATATTCCATCAACATGAAGCTTCACAAGGAAGGATATACCATTATCTTAATCACAATTATCGTTCTGGTACTGATCAACTTAGGGATTAATTACCTCCTTCCGGACGGTTACTGGATCCCGATGTTGGCAATTATCGGCAGCATCTTTGTGCTTCTGCTGGTTGTCCAGTTTTTCCGCGTCCCGACCCGCGTAGTGCACAAAAGCGACCGACAAATCGTAGCGCCTTGTGACGGAAAAGTGGTTGTGATTGAAGAAGTCGTTGAAACGGAATACTTTAATGGGCCAAGAAGACAGATCAGCATATTCATGTCGCCGCTGAATGTGCACATCAACTGGAACCCGGTAAGTGGCGTTGTGCAGTATTTCAAATACCACGCCGGACTTTATCTGGTAGCGTGGCATCCAAAATCCAGCACGGATAATGAACGTACCACGGTAGTAATCAGGACATTAGAAGGGATCGATATTCTGTTCAGACAAATTGCAGGAGCTGCCGCGCGCCGCATTCGCTGGTACGTAAAAGAAGGCGACCAGGTAGAGCAGAGCACCGAAATGGGTTTTATCAAGTTCGGCTCCCGCGTCGATATCTTCGTTCCGCTCGATGCGGAGATCAAAGTTAACCTGCAAGACAAAACCGTAGGCAGCGTGACGGTACTGGCTGAATTGAAATAATTTACGGCGTTAATGTGCCGAGCCAATCGCCAATTTGCTGAAAAAATCCCGGCACCGCCGCTGGATAAACAATCGCCATAAACATCATTCCGAAGATCGCTCCGTACATGTGCGCGCTGTGATTGACATAACTCGTGCCCTTTTTTGCTTCATAAAGCGAATATCCCAGGAATAAGATTCCGAAAATGAAAGCCTTCATTTTGATGAAGAAATACAGGGAAATTGTCATGGTCGGAGCGAAGAGAATTGCCGCAAACAAAACAGCGGAAACACCTCCGGAAGCGCCCAGGGAGTTGTAATTTGAATTGTTGCGGTGCTTCATAAAGGTTGGAATATCAGAAACGATAATCCCAACTATATAAAGAAACAGGAAATACAGCGACCCGCTGGGCCCGAACAGCATTCCGAAAAGCCGCTCAATTCCTTCCCCTACAAACCACAAACTAAGCATATTGAAAATCAAATGCCCAAAGTCAGCGTGTATAAAGCCGGATGTTACGAACCGGTAATATTCATTGCGCCTCGTGACTTTGTATGGGTTCATGATCAGCTTATCCATCAAACTGTAATTGTTGAAGGCATAATAACTGATACCAGATGTAATAATGACAAGCAGAAGGGTAAGTGACATAAAATCAAAAATTAAATAATAACATTATTTTTCCCGCTCAACCAGTTGCTGTGCAAATTGCAGCAGCGGCTCTTTCCGGGAATTTTCAATATTGAGATTTCGAAGGTTTTCCAGCCCCTTTCCGAAATAATCACTGATCTTTTGTTCAGTCAGGCTCCGGATACTCAGTGACTCATAGATCGCTTTCACCGCATTGATCTTTTCCTCGGCATCAAAAACCGGCTCTGAAATCCACTTTTCAAGTTCACTTTTGGTCGCCTCGTCGGCCTTCGAAAGCGCCTCGATCAATAGGAACGTTTTCTTGTTCGCAATAATATCTCCGCCTACCTGCTTTCCGAATTTCGAAGGGTCACCGTAAACGTCCAGTAGGTCGTCTTTTAGTTGAAAACCGATCCCCATATTTTCTCCGGCAGCATAAAGCAGCTTGACGGATTCTTCATCCGCGCCGCCTATTATTCCACCCAATTCCAATGCAAAACCAAGCAGAACCGACGTTTTCAGGCGGATCATCTCCAAATATTCTCCCTCCGTCACATTCCAGCGCGTTTCGAAATTCATATCGAGTTGCTGACCTTCACACACTTCCGCGGCAGTTTGATTAAACCGCTCCAGTACGAGCCTGAGCTTTTCTTTCGGAATATCCAAAAGAAGATCATAGGCGCGGATCAGCATCACATCCCCCGACAATATCGCCGTATTTGCATTCCATTTTTCGTGCACGGTCGGTTTTCCTCTTCGCAGCGGCGCACGGTCCATAATGTCGTCGTGCATCAATGTAAAATTGTGAAAAACCTCCACCGCCATAGCCGGTTTCAAGGCCGCACTGATATTTTCCGAATAGATCGACGCCGACAATAATGTCAGCAAAGGGCGGAAACGTTTCCCGTGAAGGGACATTATATAACTGATCGGCTCGTAAAGTTCAGCCGGATTTTCGCCGTAGGAATGTTTCTCAAATTCGGCTTGAAGCGTTTGCAGTAATTGCTCGGGGTTAACCATTCGAAGTGCAGAAATCGCCTGATCAGATCAGGACGCAATATTTAGATTTTAACTTATCAGCCGGTTGAGGCGACTTATGCAAAGTAGCGGAATTTCCTTGTCTTGCGGATAACATTTCATGTATTAATTCGATTTTGCATTGTTTTGGAGCTATTCTCCCACAATATGATAACTTTGAAAATCCACCAGATTTCAGATCAATATGCCATTTTATCAGTACTTCAACGGCGATATTATACCGATAGACCAGCCTGCATTCGCGACAAACGACCTGGGTTTACTGCGCGGATACGGTTTGTTTGACTATTTCAGGACCTATAACGGTGTTCCTTTCCGCTGGGACGATTACTGGCAGCGATTTGAAAACTCTGCGCGGCTGCTCAAACTGCAAGTTCCGATCTCACAAAACGAAACCGAAAAGGTACTCGCCGATCTGCACGCATTGTCCGGCGAACAGGAAGTTGCATTCCGCTTTGTACTCACGGGAGGTTATGCACCGGATAGCGTAAATGTGGTCCAGCCCAACTTCCTGATAAAAACGGAGGCACTGCCGCAGGATAACCCAGCCGGCCGTTTGAAAGGTATTAAGGTACTTCCTTATCAATATGTGCGCGACCTGCCTGAGATCAAAACGACCAATTACGTGCACATGGTTTTGATGGCGGATGAAATGAAAAGACAGCGGGCGGCCGATCTTTTATTTTATAAAGACGGAGAAGTAAGCGAGCTGACGAGAAGTAACATATTCATTTTCAGGGATGGAAAACTGATCACTTCCAATCGGAATATATTAAACGGTATCACGCGAAAAGTAGTACTGGAACTCGCAGAGGCACATTTTGAAGTGGAAGTAAGACCGGTCTTTTATCAGGAAGTAATAACAGCCGACGAGGTTTTCACCACCAGCACCACCAAATGGGTAATGCCCGTCGTGCAGATCGGCGACGAGCTTATAAGCGACGGACTGGCTGGAAAGCGTACGTTATTTTTACAGGAGCTTTTCGAAAAGCTGGTTTCAGGTTGGGGTAAATAAAAAAGTGACTTCCTTTCGAAAGCCACTTTCTCACTTTTGTAATAAATCAATTTATTTAGGTGCAATAGGTGATTCTTTGTTGACGATTGGCCAAACGCCAGGCCGCGGAAAACTTATTCCTTTCGTTGGTCCTTTGGCCATCGCATCCAATCCGAAATAGTAAAGCGGCCAGCCTTTGTAGGTAAGCTGTTTTTTACCAAAAACGGTGATCGTACCGAATAAGGTTTTATCCAGAGCCGAAGGAATATCCTCAATCGTATTCACCTCATAAATCGGCCAGGTGGCGTCGTGGGTGGCGTCGTTTGTTGTCCAATTGTTGTTCATTGAAGAATCGCGGGCAAATGCATACAATGTTCTGCCGAGGCTATCGACGATAAATTGCGTTTCTGCGGTACCTTCTGTGTAGTCTGCCTTGTAGGATTTACCGTCGTTTCCAACCAGTTGCGCATTGGAAAGCATTACCGTGTACTTCGTTTTAGCCACATACCACAAATTCCCCACGCCCTCGCCTTTCACATCACCCGCAGCCGCATCATCCTGAAAATAATACAGCGGCCAGCCTTTGTAAGTGGTTTGAGTGACACCGTCGGTCCGCGTGATATTGGCGAAATCAGAAGCTTTCAGACCTGCGTCCAGCTTGATAGAAGACGGATTCGCTATTGAAAATACCGGCCAGCGCGTTACGCATTGACCTGTGCAAACCGAAGTTGTGCCTGCATCTTTTGTAAAAAAGTAAAGCGTTCTCCCTTCCTTATCTGTCAAAACCTTCCCCAGCGAGCCGGCATCTTTTAGCATCACATCATTAGGAACCGGCTGTTGATTATTATCATCGTCAGAGCAGGAAATCGTCACTGCCAGTAATAGCCCCAGCGCTAGCAGACTGCGGGTAATGGAAAAGATTTTCATCGGATTCATTTTTATTGTTAGAGATGAATTGGTTGTCGCGATTACGGCGAAAAACCTCCGATGGTTGCGTGGCTGCTCTTTTGCTTTTGCAGTAAATAAAAAAGGCACGACCTGCGCGATCGTGCCTTTTCATTATTTTTCTATTTAAATATCAGGTCCAGCCCTGCGCGGTCATCGGCACGCGGCTGTCACCTTTGGTATGCAGAGAAACTCCTTCACTTTTATCTGCTATATAACCTACAAATGTGATTTTGGGGTTGTTTTTGATCTTTTCGTAGTCTGCCTGAGAAACTGTAAATAACAGCTCATAATCTTCTCCTCCATTCAATGCAGCGGTTATCGGGCTCAGATTGAGTTCCGTAGCTGCCAGATAAGTTTGCTCATCAATAGGCAATCTTTCTTCAAAAACCACCGCTCCAACGCCCGATTGGGCACAAATATGCAGCAGATCGGAAGCCAGCCCGTCGGAAACGTCGATCATGGAAGTTGGCGTTACACCCGCTTCTTCGAGTTCATAAATCACGTCCATTCTTGCCTCGGGGCGCAACTGACGTTGTATCACATAATCCTTACCTTCCAGCTCCGGCTGCATATCCGGGTTAGTCAGAAAAACCTGTTTTTCCCTTTCCAGTAGCTGCAAACCAAGATAAGCCCCGCCCAGATCTCCCGTTACGCACAGCAAATCGTTTGGCTTTGCTGTATTTCTGTAAACAACCTTGTCTTTTTTAACTTTCCCAAATACACTTACCGAGATCAATAATCCGGATCTCGAAGAAGAAGTATCGCCGCCCACCAGATCCACGCTGAAATCCTTGCAGGCCGTTCTCACGCCCGCATAAAATTCATCGATCGCCTCAACCGAAAACCGGTTGCTGATCGCAATATTTACAGTAACCTGCCGGGGATATCCGTTCATTGCAGCAATGTCCGAAACGCTGGCTGCTATTGATTTGTATCCCAGATGTTTAAGTGGAAAAAAGGTAAGGTCGAAATGCACGCCTTCCAGCAGCAGATCGGTGGTTAACAGCCCATATTCTTCACCAATATCCATTACCGCCGCATCGTCGCCGATACCCGTAACAGTATCCGGCTGCGTATTTGTCACTCCTTTATTTATTCTCTGTATCAGCCCGAATTCACCCAGGCTGCTGATTTCTGTTCTGCTTTCCATGCTGCAAAATTAGACAAAAAAAGCGAAGCCACTTCCGGTCGGAAATGGCTTCACAATTCAAAATATTAAGTATATGTATTCCTATGGATTTGTCAAAGTGTATTCGTTGATCGAGCCGCCCGTTTTTGAGCTGCCTTTCAACCGGGTCAATACCAGTTTGGCATCGTCGATTGAATTGATCGTAAATTCAATGGTACCGCCTGTTCCGGTCGGCTGCGGAGTCAATCCACTCAATATCAACTTGCTATCTCCTTCTAATGCCCAGGTTCCGTTGAAAGTGCTTCCTTCAAAGTCTGTAAATGAAACGGTCATTGCGCCTGCTGCATTGGTAAGTACCAGCCTGAATGCCGAGTATCCCGGAAACTGGTTGCTGGATCCGCCTCTTGAATAAGCCGCCACAGTTCCGTGTTTTACAGATTCCGCTGTCCACGCCTTGGCAATTCGCTCAGAAACGGGCTTTACTTTTTCTTTACATCCCGCGGTTATCAATGTGAAAACCAGAGCAATACACCATATCAGAGAGTAACTTTTTTTCATAGATCTTTTTTCAAAAATTTCTTAACACAACGCCAAGTTCCCACTTTTTAGTCTGAATATCAAAATATTCGATCAAGATCATTTTAATTTTATAGCCGCCGGTTGATATCATTAAATTGCAGGCAAAATTTACCTTCATGAAAGAATATACGCGTGCGCAGCTGGCGCTCCGGAATGGTCAGGATAAAGAGGAGATCTGGTGTGCCTACAAAGGGATCATTTACGACGTCACTTCGTCGAGATTATGGCGAAACGGGCACCATTACGAGCATTGGGCTGGTCAGGATCTGACAAAAGAACTAGGCGACGCGACGCACACAGATCAGGTTTTCAAGCGCTTTCAGGTGATCGGCAGATTACAAAAACTCTAAACCCGGTCAAATGGAATCTACATTTTTAATAGCCGACAGCGGCTCCACGAAGACCGATTGGGTTGTCACAAAAAGCGGCTCGCGACTAGCCACATTCCAGTCGGCAGGTATTAATCCATTTTATCAGTCGGCGGAAGAGATTATTCCTGTAATTGAAAAGCAGGTACTCCCTCAAATTCAGGTTGTTATTGATAAGATATTCTTTTACGGAGCCGGCTGTGCGGACGAGAAATCGAGCCGGCCGGTTTATGATGCTTTACAAAATTGCATTCCCTCCGCTACGGAAATTCAGGTCGCTTCCGATATGCTGGGTGCCGCACGCGGCCTGTGCGGGCATAGTGCCGGACTGGCGTGCATTCTCGGAACCGGGGCTAATAATGCATTTTACGATGGCGAAAATATAGTCCGCCAGATCGGTTCGCTGGGATTCTGGCTGGGCGACGAAGGAAGTGGGTCTTATCTCGGTAAGACGCTCGTCGTGAGTTATTTACAAAATGAACTTCCGGCTGATCTGCACGAAAAATTTGCCAAAAAATATCCCGAAATAGATCGGCTCTACATATTGGACCACGCTTATAAGAAACCCTATCCAAACCGCTTTTTTGCTACGTTTTCCGGATTTATTTCAGAGCATACTGATCATAGCTACATCCGGGATGTGCTCGAAGAAGCATTTTCGCTTTTTACCCAAAAATACATTCTCAAACACAAAAACGCAGATCAATATCCTGTCCATTTCACCGGATCGATCGCATTTTACTACCAGGATATTCTCAAATCCGTACTCGCCTCAAAAGGTTTACAAGCCGGCCGCATTCTAAAAACGCCGCTGGGCGGACTGGTACAGTATTATTCATAAATCAATCGGGAACGAAGCGTTAATGAATGTTAAAGCGCGCCAGTTTGGTGCGCAGGCAAGCTGCATTCCCGTTGTATTCGTGTAAATGGTCTTAAATTTGACTATTATACTATTGTAATGTCGAGACGAACAATTCAAGCGCTTACTGTTTTTTCTGCACTGCTGATTATAGGCGTGGTGATCACGCAGATTTTCTGGGTGAAACAGGCGCTCGACCTCCGGCACCGGCAGTTTAACCAGAATGCCCACGTTGCTTTACAGGATGTAGCAGCAAAACTGGCGCAGGTAAATGGCGTAATGCAAACCAGTAACCCCGTCGAGCAGCTTTCCCCCGAGTATTTTCTGGTCAATACCAACTCCACTACGCAGCCTGAGCTGCTGGAAGTTTTTATCAAGGAAAGCTTTCAGAAATACAAACTGATTGCCGATTTCGACGTCGGAATTTACGATTGTACGACCAACAGAATGCGCTACGGAATGTCGCTGAGCACGAAAAACAATGCAAAAATCCCAACGCCGACTTCCAACTGGATCAAAACAGATAAATACCCCTATTACTTCGGCGTGCGCTTTCCAGAACAGGAAACCTATTTTGCAGGTAGTATCAACCGCGCAATTTGGTCGTCGGTGCTGGTACTTGTCGCCGTGTCGCTTTTCGCTTATGCGCTTTTTGTTATTTTGAGACAAAAGCAGCTTTCGGAGGTACAGCGTGATTTTGTCAATAACATGACCCACGAGCTGCAAACGCCGATTTCTACGATAAGAATTGCAGCAGATGTTTTGAATTCTGACAATATTGTAACCCAGCCGGCACGCCACAAGCGTTATGTTCAGATCGTGCAGGATGAGATATTAAGGTTGCAGGGTCAGGTCGAAATGGTGCTTTCGATGGCCAAAGCTGAGCGGAATGTACTTACTTTACAAAAGGAGCAGATCAATGTGGGCGAAATGATAAAGTCTGTGCTGCTTCCGTTTGAAAATAAGGTGAAATTTAAAGACCAGGCCGAAAACCAGATCATCGAAGCAGATCCATTTCATTTGAGGTGTGTAATTAATAATCTGGTAGACAATGCATTAAAGTATTCCGATGATGCGCCCGAAGTTGAAATTGATATTTACAACAAAGGAAAATGTCTCGTAATCGCAGTGCGCGACCACGGGATCGGAATTGCGCCTGAATACCAAAAGAAGATATTTAACCAGTTCTTCCGCATTCCTTACGGCGATGTGCATAATGTCAAAGGATTCGGGATCGGATTAAGTTATGTGAAACAGATCGTCCGGGCTCACCGCTGGAAACTCGAACTGGAAAGTACATTAGGAAAAGGAAGTACTTTCAGGATCAATATTCCCCAGAAACAACACGCATGAAAAAAAGAATACTATATGTAGAGGACGATCCTAATCTGGCGTTCGCTACCAAAGACAATCTGGAACAATATGACTTTGAGGTAATTCACGCCGCAGACGGAAAAGAGGCGCTGGATTTTTTCGAAAAGGAGCATTTCGATATTTGTGTGCTGGATATTATGCTTCCTAAAATGGACGGATTTACATTGGCCGAAAAGATCCGCAGCTCCGATAGTCAGGTTCCTATCCTTTTCCTCTCTGCAAGATCTTTGCAGGAAGACAAGATCAAAGGGCTGAAAATTGGCGCCGATGATTATGTGACCAAGCCTTTCAGCATTGAAGAACTGAAACTGCGGATCGATGTATTTCTGAGAAGAAGCAAATCCGAGCAGCCTGCTCCGGTGAAGAACAATACTAGCAATGTGGGTAAATATACATTTGATTTTCAGAAACTTACCTTAAATCTGAACGGTACAAGCCAGAACCTTACTTTCCGGGAAGCGGAGGTTTTGAAGTATCTTTCGGAGCGCCCTGACGCGGTAATCCGCCGCGACGAATTGTTGAAAGCAATCTGGGGGGACGATGATTATTTTATGGGCAGGAGCCTGGATGTTTTTATTTCAAGGTTGCGTAAATACCTCGCCGGAGACCCCGAGATCCGCATTGACAATATTCACGGAGTAGGATTCAGAATGCGCTGGTAATGTGTTTTTTGTAAAATATTTTGGGCCAGGAGTTGTTCAAAAAAAAATATTTACACATCTTTGCACCCTCATTTGGAAAAAAAGGTAAGGTTATGGCTAAGGTTTGTCAAATTTCAGGTAAAAGAACTCGCGTTGGAAATAACGTTTCTCACGCTAACAATAAAACAAAGCGTAAATTCTTCCCGAATTTGCAAAAGAAACGTTTCTTCCTTCCTTCGACAGGAGAGTGGGTTACGTTGAAAGTAGCTACATCAGCTCTTCGTACCATCAATAAAAACGGTATCGAAGCAACTATACAGAAAGCATACGATAAAGGAACACTTACGTTCTAAGGATATTACGAATTTATTTTAAAGGGCTTCCTTTCATCAGGAAGTCCTTTTTTTCGTGTCCTGCTCAATACATTAACTCGCCTGCATGAACGATCGCGGAAATATCTATCTCCTTTTAGGCTCTAACCTCGGCGATCGCACCGCGATTTTGCAGCACGCCCGGGAAATGGTCGCTGAAAAAGCAGGTACTATTTTAGCAGAATCTTCGATCTACGAAACCGAACCCTGGGGATTAACCGACCAGCCTGCGTTTTTGAATCAGGTTATCGAAATAGAATCAGCATCAAAACCGGAAGATCTTCTGAACATATTGTTGCAGATAGAGCAGGAACTGGGCCGAATTCGCAAAATACGCTGGGGCGCCCGGCTGATTGACATTGATATGCTCTACTACGCCAACCTCATTCTTGACAATTCCACCCTCACTTTGCCACATCCCCGCCTCCACGAACGTAGGTTTACATTAATACCTCTTTCCGAAATCGCCCCGGAATTTATCGACCCGAAACAAAAGAAGACAATTACTCAATTATTGGACGAATGCCCTGATCATAGTACAGTTTCAAAGGTCTCTTGAAATATTTATAAAAGCATTTTCACTACCGGTTCACCACCGATGACCATTGACTCCCTTTTTAAGGTAGTTCATCACTTTTCTCTATCATTATAATGCCGTTAGACCTTGTTTTGCGGAGATAAGCCAATCAATTTTACCTTTTGTCCGTAAAAACAGAGGGGATGTAGCCACTGAGTTGTCAATCTTTTGAATAGAAAAAATTCAAATTGCGAACCAAATTAAGCCAATGAAAAACAGGAAAATCTACCTACTGCTGCTATTACTCGGCGTTTGTTTTCAGGTCAATGCGCAAAACCGGCAGACGGTAAGCGGTTATGTTAAAGACAAAGCCAACGGAGAAGGGCTCATCGGCGTTTCGGTTTATGTGCGCGAAGCCGCTACCGGCGTGGTTACGAATCCTTACGGATTTTACTCCATTACATTGCCCAGCGGCAATTACACGCTCGTTTTCAGTTACATAGGCTATCAGAAAGTCACCAAAGAAGTGACACTCGATGCTGACAAAACGCTGAGCATTGAAATGGAAGACGAAAGCAATCAGTTGCAGGAAGTAACGGTTTCGACGCAGCGGGAGGATGAAAATGTAAGGAGTATTGAAATGTCGGTGAATAAGGTGGAGATGAAAACGATCCGGAAAATGCCCGCATTACTCGGTGAAGTGGATTTGATCCGCAGTATTCAGCTGCTTCCGGGCGTGACTACTGTTGGTGAAGGCGCTTCGGGTTTCAATGTAAGGGGCGGGGATGTTTCTCAAAACCTGGTTTTGCTGGATGAAGCGCCGGTTTACAATTCTTCTCACCTTTTTGGCTTTTTCTCGGTATTTAATCCTGATGCTGTAAAAGATGTGAAATTGATCAAAGGAGGTATTCCTGCGCAATATGGCGGGAGGATTTCTTCTATTCTCGACGTGAGAATGAAGGAGGGTAACTCCAAAAAACGGGAGGTGAATGGTGGGATCGGGACTATATTTTCCCGCCTCAATTACGAGCAGCCTTTTGCTAAAGGAAAAGGGTCTTTCATCGTCGCTGGTCGTCGTTCGTACATTGATGTGCTCGCAAAGCCCTTTTTGAACTCAGACCTGAAAGATTCTAAATTTTATTTTTACGACCTTACAGCCAAAGTCAATTACCAGCTGGGCGATAAGGATACATTCTACGCCTCGGGTTATTTTGGTAAAGACGTTTTCGGCGGAGGAGATTTTGGATTCGGCTGGGGAAATGCAACTGCCACGGCGCGCTGGAACCACATTTTTTCCAATAAGCTGTTCATGAACCTGACGGGCTATTACAGCAATTATGATTATTCGCTCGGACAAAACGCAAACGATCCAAATGCAAAAGATAAGTTTGACTGGAAATCGAAGATCATTAGTACGAGCATTAAGCCCGATTTTACATTTTACATTACACCTAACAACCAGCTGACTTTCGGAGGCCAGTACATTTACTACGATACCCGTCCGGGTCGCGCACTAGCTGTGTCGGAAGGTCAGTCAACCGATATCAGTCTGGATCCAAAGTATGCGGATGAATCGGCACTTTATATTGGTAACGAACAGAAATTCTCGGACCGGGTTTCCCTGCAATATGGTATTCGCTACTCTTATTTCCGCAGTTTGGGACCAGGCACTGAATATCAATACCTTACTGATGAAATAGGTCAGCGGAAAGAACCTGTTTTTCCTGGTACCGAATACAAAAGGGGCCAAAAGATTAAGAGTTACGGCAACTGGGAGCCGCGGGCGTCGCTGAATATCGGGGTAACTTCCAATGCTTCTATTAAAGCCAGCTACAACCGGACAGCGCAATATCTGCATTTACTGTCCAACACAGCAGCTGCCTCGCCGCTTGATGTGTGGACTCTGAGTTCACCTATTATTCAGCCCGAAAAAGCCGATCAGGTTGCATTAGGCTGGTTTCAGAACCTGAAAGACAATACTTACGAAGCTTCCGTGGAGGTTTATTATAAAAAACTATATAACCAGATTGACTACGTACCTGCATCCGATCTGCTTTTGAACCAGTTCGTTGCGGGCGATTTGCTTTTTGGAAAGGGAAGAGCTTACGGTGCTGAGTTTTATCTCAAAAAGAATAAAGGAAAACTAACCGGCTGGATCAGTTACACCTTATCAAAAACTGAGCGGCAGGTTGAGAGTATCAATAATAACGACTGGTTTCCGGCAAGATTCGATAAGCCGCACAACTTCACTTCCGTCGCGATCTATGAAATGAGTAAACGACTTTCACTGTCGGCCAACTTCACGATCACTTCGGGTACACCCGCGACTTTCCCAACTAATCGCTGGGAATTTCAAGGCTGGCCGGTGGGTAACAATTTTGAAAACAGAAGAAACAATAACCGCATTCCAGCGTATCACCGCCTGGATCTAGCGGCTACTTTGAAATCGAAAAAGAAGCTTTTCAAGAAAGGCGAAGGTGAGTGGGTATTGTCGTGCTACAATGTGTACAACCGCCGCAATCCGTTTTCGATCTATACGCGGGTGAATGAAGACAATGCATTGAAAACAGAGGCTGTACGGTACGCGGTGATTGGAAGTTTTATTCCTGCGATCACTTACAATTTCAAATTTTAACCGGCCATGAATCAGATGAAATATTTTAATAAATCAGCAATAAAAATGGGCTTTGCTGCATTGCTGGCAGGTTTTTTCCTGACGGGCTGCGAAGATGTAATCGACCTCGAAACCCAAACCGGGCCTCGACAACTGGTGGTCGACGGGTGGATTACGAACCAGGCAGGGCCGCAGACGATCAAACTTACGTGGTCGGCGAGTTATTTTGATAATACGCCTGCCAAACCTGTTCTGAATGCAGAAGTAGTTATAAGAGACGACAGAGGCACTATTTACGAATTTGAGGATTCTTTGGGAAATGGTCAGTATATCTGGCAAAAAGCGGGGGACACGCTGGGTCACGTTGGTCGCAAATACACTTTGACGATCAAACAAGGCGCGGAAACTTTTACGTCAAGTACCGAGATCAGGCGCGTTCCGGCGGTGGATTCCATTGTTTATACCAAGGAAAAACTACCTTTTGAGCCGGATAAAGGTCCACGGGAAGGTTATGTAGCCGAATTTTACGCGCGTGATTTTGTGGGAGAAGGCGATACTTACTGGATCAAGCCGGTAATCAGAGGGAAAGCCGAAGTTCAGAGGGCAACCAGCATTTCCATTGCTTACGACGCAGCATTCGGCGCCGGCGCCCCTTCCGACGGGCTGATTTTTATCCTTCCCCTTCGCCAGTCAATCACTACCGATTCCCTCTATTCAGCTGGAAATCAAATCGGTGTGGAGCTTCATAGCATTACCAATGAAGCTTTCGAGTTTTTGAAACAAATCCGTGAGCAGGCCGGAAACGGCGGGCTGTTTGCTACTCCGATCGCCAATATCCGATCGAATGTAGTGAATGCAAATCCGGCCGGCCCCAAAGCATTGGGCTTTTTCGGCGCCTCGGCGATCAGCAGAATGGAAACGACGATCGACCCTGCAAAGGCACGTCCGGAAGAAGATTAATCTCCCAGTACCAAAATATTGAAACCGCTGGCCAGCTACTTTGCCAGCGGTTTTTTAGTATATTTCATTTAAATAAAAAGACCATGAAAAAGCCACTCCTGCTATCACTGCTGGCACTTATGCCAATCATTTCATTTTCTCAGAACCGACCGCGCGACCTGGGAATTAAAATCGGCGTACTGCCTGTCGGCGCGCTTAATGCGATCACGGACGTTCCCGGCGTGAAAGTAGGACAGGTAACCCTCACTGAGGGAGCCGACGTGCGCACGGGCGTCACTGCGATCGTTCCGCATGACGGAAACCTCTTTCAGCAAAAAGTACAGGCTGCGATGTATATAGGAAACGGGTTTGGTAAAATGACCGGCTATTCACAGGTGGAGGAGCTGGGTACGATTGAATCTCCCATTGTTTTGACCAATACACTCAGCGTCCCCACTGCTGCCGACGCGATCATTGACTGGACTTTGGGCCAGAAGGGAAATGAAAGCGTGCGGTCTGTTAATCCCGTTGTAGGAGAAACCAACGATGGTTTCTTAAATGATATCCGCGGCCGCCACGTTCGTAAAGAACACATTCTGAATGCATTGGCACAGGCTGAAAATGGTGCTGTCGCGGAAGGGAATGTGGGCGCAGGCACCGGAACGGTGTGTTTTGGCTGGAAAGGTGGGATAGGAACTGCGTCGCGGAAACTGCCTCAGAAGCTGGGCGGCTACACGGTGGGCGTTTTGGTACAGACCAATTTTGGAGGAGTTTTGAAAGTAAATGGCGTGCCTGTGGGGCAGGAGCTGGGGCAATATGCATTCAAAGAGCAACTTGATAAATCGTCCGACGGTTCCTGCATGATGGTACTCGCGACAGACGCGCCGCTCGACGCGAGAAATCTAAAAAGGCTTGCGAAAAGGGTATTCCTGGGAATGGCGCAAACGGGTGGCATTGCGGCAAACGGAAGCGGGGATTATGTCATCGCATTCTCAACTGCAAACCGGGTATTGCACGACGCCCCTGAGCCTACCGCAACCGCTACTTTCCTGACCAACGATGTGGTATCTCCGCTTTTTATGGCCGCGATGGAATCCACCGAAGAAGCGATTATTAACTCTCTTTTTATGGCAAAAACAATGGAAGGAACGCAGGGTCACAAGGTAGAGGAACTTCCCGAAGAGAAAGTGCTGGAAATAATGCGTAAATACGGCAGGCTGTAAGTATGCTGGTTTTTGTTATTTAAAATTCAAAAGATAACCCGTCAGATCAGCGAGATCCTGCTCATTTAATCCCAGCGTTACTGGCTCGGGCATCAGGGAATTCGGCATTTTTTCCCTGGTTTTAATGTCAGCTGATTTAATCGAATGCTGTTTTCCAGCTGCGTCTTTCAGTACTACATTCGCTCCGTCGCTAAGTAAGAATCCGAAAAATGTATCTCCGGTTTTAGTCACGATCGTGTAGCTTTCATAACCGAAAACCATGCTCGCCGACGGGTTAACGATCGCGTCGAGTAAGCCGCCTTTGTCAAACTTCTTGTGTACCAAAGTTAAGTCCGGACCAATATCGGCGCCTGTTTCGCCGTGTTTGTGGCAGGCTACGCAATAGGTCGTGAAGACTTTTTCGCCGTGGGTATTGTTCGCTTTCATTCGGGAGATAAAATCTGTTTTTAAAACCTTTCCGTTTCTTGGAAAGAACTGGCTCGCAACAACTCTCACATTCTGATCCGGATTTTTGAAAATAATCTCACTTACGGATTTCGCAACCGTATCCTGCAACTGTCCCTGCACCCGCATATCAACCAAAATATTGCCTCCGTCCACATCAGCGGCCATTAATTTGGCTGCTTCAATTCTATTCAACACACTTTGCGATTTGTCAAGTACTATCTTTTTCTTTTCCAGCATCTGACGGTAACCCGGCGTCATTTGCTGCGCAGTCGCTTCTTCCCAGTTCATAAGATCGGCCCAGTCATTACTTTTCCGGAAGTTCAGCCACCACGAAGCCTGCGACGAAACGTCTTTTAATGGCGACTTACTCAATGCAACCATCGCCTCAGCCGCATTTTTAGTTTTTATAAAACCGATCGCAGCCACCGCTTTTCTTCGGTCTTTCTCCGAGACTTTTGATGAATTTGCCCTGATTTTCAAATCGTTAACTGCGTTTCCAGGATGTAGTCGCCAGGTTAGATTTGCCCGCTGCGCGTTCCAGTATTCGGGATCGGCTTTGAACGATTCTCTTACCATTGCATATACCTTTTGCTCTTTTCCGTCAGCTGCAGTACCTATCGCTTCCAGCATCCAGGGATCTTTTCCGTCATAGTGTCTGATCAGGCTGTGAATAGGTTTTGATACTTTTTCATAAGGCATATCGCGCAGCGCAATCGCTACTTCACGCCGTACAGCCGCGTCGGGATCATTCGCCATTTGTTCCAAAAATCCGTCAGACTTACCAATCGACCGCAATGCACGGAATGCGGTGAGCCTGTGCGCGGCGTCCGCTGATCTTGTCAGTTTATCAACTTCTGCCGCACCTTTTTCGCCCAATTGAGACATCAGCCATATTGCCCGCGCCTGGTGAAATGGGTTCTCGGCAGTTAATAACTGTTTTACGTCGCCGACCACGTCCTCGCCTTTTGCTTTCAATCCTTCAAAACCCAGCAAACGAACATTTACGGCTGGATTTTTCAATGCATTGACCAGGCCGGCAATAGTTGTCAGGTCGATTTTTGGGGTGGTTAATTTTTTATTTTTCGGAGTAATCCGGTAAATGCGGCCGTAACCGATTTTGTCCTTCATCGCGTGGCCTCCTACTACCGGATCGTACCAATCGGCAATATACAATGCACCATCCGGGCCGACTGTCGCATCCGACGGGCGGAACCATTTCCGGGTATCTCCGTCCGTTTCGTACCATTCATACCTTTCACTGGTTTGCGGAAATGAGCTGATCAGGTCGCGGCGATTGAGCTTGAAACCTGCGCCGGTTTGCTCGGGTTTGTACGCAAAAATCACATTCCGGCCCGCTTCGCAGCTCAGTAATGTGCCGCGGTAATCTTTTCCCAGCTCGTCGCCTTCGTAGAAAACGATTCCGGTGGGCGAGCCGGCGCCGGTGTTGTCACCGGCTGGCATTACGCCCGGATCTTCCTGATGCCAGTGGGTTGTGAAAATATCCTGTCCCGGCCGCCGATCGGCTTGCCAGTAACGTGTCCCGTCTGCCGAAAAATAACCCGCATTACCATTTTCCTGTAAGAAACTTACCCGGCAGGTAATTACCTGGTCATCATTATCATTTTGCCACATATTACCGTAACTGTCCAGGCAAACTTCAAAGCTATTCCTGAAATTATGCCCCAAAACCTTCAAACCGGTTCCGTCGGGATTGATGCGCAATGCTAACCCTCCTACCCAGATCCGATCGTCGTCCGACTTCTGATTTCCCTGGTTTGACTTATTATAAGGTGTTCCGCCGGTGTACAAACTGCCGCTCCGCAATTCCCAGCCACTTTTATCCTTCACTTTATGCGGCCCCGCATTGCCGGTGTTGAAATAATACTTCCCGTCAGGGCCGGCTACCAGCGAATGCAGAGAATGATCGTGGTCAAAGCCGCCGAAACCGGACAGGAAAATTTCACGGCTATCGGGCTTATCGTCTCCGTCTTTATCGGTGTAAATGATCAGGTTAGGTGCGCAGGAAACGATGGTTTTGTTGCCAATTACTGCAATACCCAGCGGCGAAGTCAGCAAGGTATCTTCTACATATATTTTGGAGGATTCTGCCTTACCGTCGCCGTCCTTATCTTCCAAGATCATCACGCGGTCACCCTTCTGTTTATGGCTCAGCCGATCAGCAGGTTTGGTATTGAAATCCCGGTAATTCACTGCCTCCGTGATCCAAACCCTGCCTTTCGCATCAATATCCATATTCGTAGGATTATGGAACATGGGCGCCTCCGCCCAAAGTGTCGCTTCCAGATCATCGGGAACGTATAGCTTGGAAGTATCGGCCAATACTATGGGTGCGCCTGTCGATTGTTTTGGAGTTTCAGGCTGTTTTTGTATTTGATAAAAACCAAAGAACGAAAGCAGGCCAATGCCGACAAACGCATAAATGCTACGCTGAGGAATCAGGGATATTGAATTCATATCATTTGAAGGAGAAAAGGCTTTCGAGATAAGTACGGTTTTGCTGATAAGATTCGACGAGATCAGCACCGGGCGGGGTAGCACCTTCGATTTGCATCCAGCCGGAATAATCTATTTTTTTGACCGCCTCTGCTATTCTTGGCCAGTCTAACGTGCCTTGGCCAAGCCGCTGGCCGTTTTCCTTCATATGAATCTCACAGATCATTTCCTTTCCGAGCATCGGAATTTCCTTGAAAATGTCGTGACCGGCGTCGACCGAATTTCTGAAATCGTAATAAACTTTGACAGCTTTTGAACCTACTGCATGGATAATATCCAAATGCTCCTGCCCGCTGAGGTAAGATTCAATTCCAAGTGTAATACCTTGCTTTTCAGCATGCGATGCTACTTTTTTTAGTCTTTCAATAACTGCTTTTTTACCTTTTTCATCATTTCTCAAATCTCCATCCGAGAAAAAAGCCAGCAATATCACTTTCACGCCGAGCTCCTTTGCGGCATTGACGCTATTCCAGACCCATTCTTCGGTCCGCGGGTCGGATTTGTAGGGTACCCGATTTAACTCTCCGATAGCAAGACTTGAAACTTTAACGCCTGTTCGCTTGGAAGCTTCTTTAATCAACTGTAATGTAGCCGGGACAGAAAGTCCGGCCTGGTCTTTGGAAGTATTATAACTGATCTGAATTCCTTGCAACCCGATTTGTGTCGCCCTGTCAAAAGCTTCCGGGTTCAATGCTTTGCCGACAGACCAATCACAGGCCCCCAACTGAAACCGGGGCGCAGCAGGTAAAACCCAGTCCTGCGAGGCTGCAAGGCACATTAGCGCAGACTTCCGGAGCAACTCTCTTCGACTTAACAACAGATCTTGAAACATCACAGGCGGATTTAGGAATGCAATGCATTTACCTTTTAAATCTGCCTGTAAACGGATTCTACTTGTCAGATACTCAGGTTACTATTTGTAAAAAGCGTCCTCGATATGCCGGATCTCGGTTTCACCGTTTGGTAAAATAAGGACAGAAACAATGTCAAAACGCACATCGAAATGCCAGTCTTTGTCGAAAATATAATTCTCTGCGGCGCGCATTACGAGTTTAGCTTTTGCCGGATTGACGAACTCTTCGGGCATTCCATAACCGGTACCGCTCCGCGTTTTCACTTCGACAAAAATTAGCATTTTGTCTTTTTGTAAAATCAAATCAATCTCCTTGTGCCTATTGCGGTAATTCTTCTCGACTATCTCAAAACCTTTTGCCAACAAAAAAGCAGCAGCCTGCGCCTCGCCCCAATGCCCCGTATCATTATGTGCGGCCATATTACGGTAAATATTCGGTTGTAATGGCGAGAACCTTATAATTCACGGAAAAGATCTTCCGCGTCCTTTGCAGCAAGCCTACCCTTTTTTATCAGATGCATTTCATTGACTGCGTCACCAACGTCTTCTAGAACCTTAGCCTGAAACTTAGAAAGGGGCTTAGCCTTAACGAAAGGAAGTCTTTGTAAAAGACCCATCACGAAACCTGCCTTGCTGTCTTTGATGTCTAGCATTACTTTCATTTCAAAATAGGTTTAACTGTAAACTTGCTCCAAACGAACATTTTAACTGGAAATGAGTGTTAGTATTTCAGATACTTCTGTCCGCGGTATAGGTTTAGACGTTGCCTTTTTATAAAAGTCACGCGATTTCAGAAGTAAAACAAAAAAATAATTGGCAAGTTTCAATATTTCAATGAATACCCTCATCAATAAACAGGTAACCTTCCGGGATCTCGGACTGATTGACTATCAGGAAGCGTGGGATTATCAGGAACGGATTTTTGCTGAAACGCTCGCTTTAAAGACTCAAAACCGCATATTAAGCGACGCAGAGAAAGTATTGACCCCCAACATCCTGCTTTTTTGCCAGCACCCTCACGTTTATACGTTGGGCAAAAGCGGCAAACCAGAACACCTGCTTTTGTCGACAGAAGATTTGACTGCGAAACAGGCGAAATACTACAAAATCAATCGCGGCGGAGATATTACCTACCACGGGCCGGGCCAGATAGTAGGCTACCCGATCCTTGACCTGGACAATTTTTTTACCGATATTCATCTATATATGCGGATGCTCGAAGAGGCGATTATCCGCACGTTAGCAGATTATCAAATCGATGCCGGAAGAATCAAAGGCTTGACGGGCGTGTGGCTTGATCACGAGGCGCAGGTGAATCCAAGAAAAATTTGTGCATTGGGCGTAAAAGCCAGTCGCTGGGTTACCATGCATGGATTTGCGCTAAATGTGAATACCGACTTGTCCTATTTCGGAAATATCGTCCCCTGCGGCATTGAGGATAAGGCAGTGACATCGATGCAGAAAGAGTTGGGAAGAGAAGTCAGCATCGGCGAAGTTTCCAATATTTTAAAAACCCATTTGGCAGATTTGTTTCAGATGGATTTAACAGACGAATAAAGAATGAAGAAAGATATCATATTTCACCCCGTAAAGGGAATACAGGTTGCGATTGTCAGAAGTATTAATGCGGAGGAAGGTGAAGAATGGAATGTAATTGTGATCAACAAGAATGACGAGCCGGTCACGAATGTATTCGTCACTTCAAAAGGATACGGGAACAGCGAGCTGGGTAATGATTTTAATCAGAAAACATCGACGCTCAGGCACTTTTTCGCAGAGATCGGGCCGGGCGCACATGTAGTGGTGGAACCGATCATGCCGGACGTTTTTCACCTTAATAACGAATTCTGGGTCAGCTACTTCATCGGAAATCAGATCTACGATAAAAAGTTTATATTCGTCCCCGACAGCATTATAGAAGCCAACCTGATCCCGATCGAACCACTTGGTTTGCAGGGAGTTTTGCATCATTGATTTGGGGGGGTATTGGGGGTCATTGGTTTGTCATTGGTAGTCACTGGTTGTCATTGGTGGTCATTAGTAGTCACTGGTTGTCATTGGTGGTCATTGGTTGTTCGGGGTTGTTCGGGGTGGTTCGGGATTGTTCTTGGGTAGTCAGGTTTTACATTTATTTAGTATTCACTATAAATGACAATAAGTGGCTATAAATGACGACAAATGACAACCAATGACAATAAATGACTAACACTGACGACATTTCACCCAAACCGTCTAACCATAACCCAACACACTATGACAGAAGATTTTAAAAGACGCATTAAGAATTTCCTTCTCCTTGACATTGAGACAGTTTGTTCGCACGCTTCCTATGAACAGCTGCCCGATCGGATGCAGAAACTTTGGGACAAAAAGGCGGTAAGTCTTAAACGGGGCGACGATTCTCTCACTAATGCAGAACATTTCTACGACCGTGGCGCTATCTACGCGGAATTTGGAAAGATTATTTGCATTGCATTCGGCGCTTTTTACTGGAATGAAAATGAGGAACTTGCATTTAAAGTAAGCAGCTTTTCGGGCGACGACGAGGCTGATTTGTTGCGGCAGTTTAAAGCATTGATTGAAAAATATCCCGCAGACCAACTTATACTTTGCGCGCATAATGGCAAGGAATTTGACTTCCCGTTTCTCTGCCGCCGCATGCTGATCCATTGCATTGAAATACCGAAAGCACTTCAAATGACTGGCAAAAAACCGTGGGAAATCCTGCACCAGGATACGATGGATCTATGGAAATTCGGGGATTACAAGAGCTATACTTCGCTCGATCTGCTGGCTGCTGTTTTCGATATTCCCGGCAGTAAAAACGAAATGAGCGGCGACCAGGTCACCAAGGTATATTATGAAGAAAATGATCTGGCAAAAATTTCCCGATATTGCAGGGAGGATGTAGTCGTGCTGGCACAGCTTTATTTGCGTTTGCATTGCTTCCAGGCTGTTCAGGAAGAGAACATTACCAGGGTCGGCTGACTCTGCACCCGGCGGTCTTGACAGGTTGCCAGGTATTAATTTAAAGAATAATGAAAGATAAAAAAGTAAAAAATAAGCCCGAAAGGGAAAAGAAGGAGCAAAAAGCTCCTCATCATATTGTTTCCTATATTGATAATTTGAAGGCAGATATAGCCGCATTCTTCGATCTGAACGGTGGTCAGGAGTTTCGTCCGTTCGACGTTCACGATCATTTTGGGGTACAGGATAAAAAAGTGAGAGTGCTTTTTAATGAGATATTGCACGAACTCGAACAGGCGGGCCGGATTACGTATCATAAGAATGGTACCTATTCCGCAGGCGCAAATAAACCTGTAAACAAAGACCTGACAGGCCGCGTAGACCGTGTGAACAAATCGTTTGCATTTGTGATCGTGGAAGGGCGCGATGACGATATTTACATTGAATCCGAGCTGCTGAATGGTGCGTGGGATGGGGATATTGTTTCTGTTCAGACATTAAGTAAAAACAGTCGCAACTCAGGCAGGAGTGATTCCGGTAAAAGTCGGGTTGAAGGCCGGGTAACGGATATTATAGAGCGGAAAAATGCGGATATAGTCGGTATCATCGAGATCAATCAGCGCTATGCCGTTGTGCAGCCCGATAACAAGAAACTTTTCGACCCTATTTTCATTGAACCGGAAGAAACCAAGGATGCCAATACCGGAGATAAGGTCATTGTAAAAGTGAAGGAATGGCCGACGAGAAGGAGCCAGGCGGCGGGTGAAATTGTGACGGTACTGGGCAAGGCGGGAGATAATGATGTAGAAATGCATGCGATCCTGGCGGAGTTTGGCTTGCCTTACCATTTCCCCGAACACGTTGAAGCAGAAGCGAATAAGATTTCTGATAAGATATCGAAAAAGGAGATTTCAAATCGCCGGGATATCCGCGACTGGCTCACATTCACGATTGACCCGGTAGATGCCAAAGATTTTGACGATGCATTGTCTGTGAGATATTTGGATGATGAAGTGGTGGAAGTAGGCGTACATATTGCCGACGTTTCGCATTATGTGCTACCAAATACCGAACTGGAAAAAGAAGCTTATCGACGGGCAACTTCCGTATATCTGGTCGACAGAACGGTTCCTATGCTTCCGGAAAAGCTCTCTAATAACCTTTGCTCGCTAAGACCAAATGAAGATAAGCTCGCGTTTTCGGCCATATTTGAGATCAGCCCGAAAGGTAAGTTGCTGAAAGAATGGTTTGGCAGGACGGTAATCCACTCGGACAGACGTTTCAGTTACGAAGAGGCGCAGGCTGTGCTGGACTCTGGTGAAGGAGACTTTCCAAACGAATTGGCTACACTTAACAAACTCGCTAAAATCCTTCGTGCAGAGCGTTTCAAAAAAGGAGCGATCAACTTTGAGACTCCGGAGGTACGCTTCAAACTGGACGAAAACGGAAAACCGCTGGGGATATACCAGAAAGAGCGCCACGATTCCAACAAGCTGATCGAGGAGTTTATGCTGCTCGCCAACAAGCGGGTTGCCGAATATGTGTATTCTTTGTCAAAGGATGAGAATAAAAACACGATGGTGTACCGTATTCACGAAGCGCCGGATATTGAAAGGCTGAAAACGTTTGCCACTTTCGTCGGCAAGCTGGGCCACAAGCTGGAAGTGGAGGAAGAGAATAAGATCGCCAAATCCATGAATGCGATGCTGGCCCGCGTTGAAGGAAAACCGGAACAAAATCTGATCGAATCACTTGCAGTCCGAACGATGGCGAAGGCGCGGTATTCAACTCAGGATGATGGGCACTTTGGTCTGGCATTCGAGCGATATTCGCATTTCACATCCCCGATCCGTCGATATCCTGACGTAATGGCACATCGCCTTTTACAGCACTATCTTGATGGCGGCGCCAATGTAAATCCGGAAGAGTACGAAAGTGCAGCAAAGCATTCCTCTGAACGCGAGCGGCTTGCGGCAGAGGCTGAGCGCGCTTCAATTAAGTATAAGCAGGTTGAATTCATGAGCTCCATGGATCCTGACGCAGAATTCGACGGGATTATTACGGGCGTGACTGAGTTTGGGATTTTTGTAGAGATCACGGAAACCGCTTCGGAAGGATTAATTCGTATGACTGACCTTGGCGATGACTATTATGAGCTGGATAAAGAAAATTACAGGATCATTGGTCAGCGCACAAAGAAGATTTACACTTTTGGAGATCAGGTAAAGGTAAAAGTGAAAGATACCAACCTCGCCCGCCGCAGTATGGACCTTTATCTCGCAGGAACTATACCTTCCCCAAGCCGTGAAAACAGAGGAGGCCGCTCGAATGTCCGTAAACCAGCGGTGCACGAATCGCGCGCACCAAGGTCTTCACGCGGAAATAAAAAATCCAGTAGTTCATCGTCAGCAGAGAAGCCCAAGCGGAAACGGAGGTAGTGATCCATTTCCAATGTGACTTAATCCCAACTCTTTCGTCTAAGTATATAAAGTCTTAGACAAGATGGAATTATTTCACAAAGAAGAAGCGTATCAGGTGATCGGACAGTGTATGGAAGTGCACAATGAACTCGGCCATGGTTTCGCAGAGATCGTTTACAAGGATGCGCTAGAACTCTGTTTTTCTCAAACGCGGATATATTACGAGCGCGAGAAAGAGTATCTCGTTTATTTTCGCGGTATTCTACTCCGGCATAGATTCTATGCTGATTTTGTGGTATTTGATAAAATTATTTTGGAAGTGAAATGTGTGTCCTGCCTGACAAATGAACATATCTCACAAACTATTAATTATTTGAAGGTTTCAGGTAACAAACTTGGATTGCTTGTGAACTTCGGGCGTGGTAGGTTAGAATATAAGCGATTGGTTCTTTAATTTTCGCCACGAATACACGAATTCCACACGAATGCATTAGTGTATATTAGTGCATTCGTGGCAAATAAATATCAACCATTCGCTCATGCCCACAAAATTCATTCTTTTCCTCCTACTTACGTCCCTCACTTCCTTCGCACAAAAAGCTGCTGATAAGGAAGACTGGAAATCGATTTTTAATGGTAAAGACCTGACTGGCTGGGATATTAAGATCGCGGGGCACAAAGTCAACGACAATTACAAGAATACGTTTATCGTTGAGGACAATATGATACGCGTGAATTACAAGGAGTATGATCGATTTACCACAGAATATGGACACATGTATTATAACAAGCCGTATTCTCACTATAAAATCAGATTACAATATCGTTTTACCGGAAACCAGGTGCCGGGCGGCGCTTCGTGGAATGTAAGAAACAGCGGAATTATGCTACATTCACAGCCGGCCGCAAGCCTGGGACTTGACCAGGATTTCCCTATTTCGCTGGAAATGCAATATTTGGGAGGACTGAATGCTGGCGAACGAAATACAGGAAACATTTGCACCCCGGGCACAATCGTAGACATTAACGGCAAGCTCGATGAGGCGCATTGCATCAACTCCACTTCCAAAACATACAATGGCGATCAGTGGGTGAATGCAGAAGCGATCGTGCTGGGCGATTCCATTGTGTATCACCTGATTGAAAAAGATACGGTACTTGTATTTACCAAACCCAGAATCGGCGGCGGTTATGTCGGGAAAAATCACACCTTCAAAGATGGCAAAGTGGGTAGTGAAGACGAATGGGTAAAAAAGGACGGCACGCCTCTGGGCAGCGGATATATTGCGCTGCAGGCTGAAAGTCACCCGATTGATTTCCGGAATATTGAAGTGCTCGAATTGAAGGGATGCATGAACCCCAAAGCTATTAATTACAAATCATACTACGTAGAGCCTGATAATCAAGCTTGTAAGTTCAAGAAATAGCATATGCTCGTAAAAAGTACAATTCTTCGGATTGTCCTGCTAATAACCTTTCTGGCTGGTCTTAACTGGCTGGCTTCCCTGTTTTTTTTCAGACTGGATCTCACCGAAGACAAGCGTTACAGTATTTCCGAAGCCACAAAAGAACTTCTGGGTAGCCTTGAAAAAGATATTATTGTCAATGTATACCTGTCAGGTGAATTTCCGGCAGGTTTCGAAAGACTAGAAAGTGCAACCAGGGAGACGCTTGAAGAATTTAAGACATTCTCCAATGGACATTTAACTGTCAATTATTCTGACCCTTCAAGCGCGACGAGCGAAGATCAGCGGCAAAAGCAATATATGAACCTGGTGGATCGCGGATTGACTCCAACCAATGTTTTTGCAAATGAAGATGGAAAGCGAACTGAAAAGATCATTTTCCCCGGTGCTATCGTTCAGGCCGATACCCTCGCCGTGCCCGTGCAGCTATTAAAAGGAAACAAAACGAGCTCTTCCGAAGATCAACTGAACCAGTCTTACGAAGGCGTTGAGTTTGAACTGGCTTCGGCGATCCGGCTGCTGGCAAATCCTGACAGGAAGAAAATAGGCTTGATTGTAAGCCATACCAAAATTTCTCCTGCCCGACTGAGCGATCTGATCGCGACGATCCAGCAGCATTATGATGTATTCCTGGATATGAACAATCCCGAGTCCTATGACGGACTTGACGCACTGCTGGTTATGAAACCGGACAGCGCATTTTCAGACGATGACAAGTACAAGCTCGACCAATATGTGGTTTCGGGCGGAAAGGCGATGTTTTTTATCGACGGGGCAAAAGTGGATAGTGTGAGTCTGGACGGAAATTATGCACAGCCAAATGACCTTAATTTAAATGATCTGTTTTTCAAATGGGGAGTGCGCGTCAATACCAATTTGATCAAAGACCTCAATTGTGCTGATATTTTACTGAACGTAGGAACCCGCGGCGACGCCCCCGAAATCAAGCCACTACCCTGGCGATTCTATCCGTTGTTAAACAACTTTGGTCCGCACACGATCACCAGAAATTTGAACGCAGTTTACACCAGATTTTTGAGCAGCATTGATACGGTTGGCGGCGCGGCTAACATTCAGAAAATGCCGCTGATGTTCACTTCTCCGTACACGCAGGTAGTAAATGCGCCTGCATTGGTAGGCTATAACGAAGCCCGGAAAGATCCGGAGGCTTCCGAATACAGAGGCGGAGCAAAACTGGCGGCTGTGCTTCTGGAAGGATCATTTAATTCTCTATTTCAAAACCGCATTCTGCCAAACGACCCGCGATCAGCTAAGTTTAAAGGGGAAGGGAATGGGGGAAAAGTGATCATCTGCTCAGATGGAGACGTGATCGTCAACGATTTTGACTACAAAAGAAATGCTCCTCTGCCACTGGGTTACGATCGCGTTTCCCAGCAAACTTTCGGCAATAAGGACTTTGTAATGAATGCGTTGGACTACCTTACTGACGCAAATGGGCTGATCAGTGCGAGAAATAAGGAGATCAATATCCGCGCACTCGACAAGATCAAATTACAGGAAAACAGGAAATTCTGGCAGGGGCTCAACCTGCTTCTCCCGATTGCGCTCATCGGGATCTTCGGCGCCCTGAGATACTATCTTCGGCTACGAAAATTCACCAGAATTTAGGGTACTTCGTCCGGTAATTTTTCTATTTTTGTTCCCTACAAAACGATTTTCGGGCTGTGGCCAACCCTATATATTTCACATTTAAACACTTACGTCACGAATTATGAAGTTTGTCGTTTCGTCATCAGTTCTACTCAAACAGCTATCTGCTATCAACGGTGTCGTTTCAACGAACCCAATAGTACCGATTCTTGAAAATTTTCTGTTAACGTTGGATGGTAACTCGCTGACGGTAACCGCCTCGGACCTTCAAACGGTTATGATCACCGAAATTGAAGTGGAATCTTCTGAAAAAGGCGCTATCGCGATTCCTGCAAAATTGTTGCTGGATACGCTGCGCGGACTTCCTGAGCAGCCGATTACATTACAGGTAAATGGCGAAACCTTTGGAACCGAGATCATTTCGGACAATGGCCGCTACAAACTGTCTGGTGAAAATCCGATTGATTTTCCTAAAACACCGGCTGTCAATCGCGGTCAGTCTGTGGAATTCTCTTCTTCTGCCTTAGGATCTGCGATTGCCAATACACTTTTTGCAACCAGTACTGACGATCTTCGTCCGGCCATGACAGGTGTTTTCGTTCAAATGGGAACAGAGAATGCGACGTTTGTAGCAACTGACGGTCACCGCCTGGTTCGTTACCGCCGCACAGATATTAAGTCGGATGTGGACACTTCGATGATCATTCAGCGGAAAGCGCTGAATCTGCTTAAATCTTGCTTGCCTTCTGAGGATTTGCTGGTTAAAGCAGAATTTACCTCATCAAATGCATTTTTCAGTTTTGGAAATATCCGCATGATATGCCGTTTAATAGACGAGCGTTTCCCGGACTATGAAAATGCGATTCCTACTAACAATCAGAATACACTTACGATCAGCAGAATGGAAATTCTGAGTTCGTTAAGACGTATTTCTATTTATTCAAACCGCACTACACATCAGGTTCGTCTGAAAATGTCACTGAATGACCTCGTGATTTCTGCAGAGGATCTCGACTATTCAAATGAAGCCAATGAAAGGTTAATGTGTGAGTACAATGGTGAGGATCTGGAAATTGGTTTTAATGCTAAATTCCTGATCGAGGTACTAGGTAACCTTTCAAGCAAAACAATCACATTTGAACTTTCCGCTCCAAACCGTGCTGGCTTAATTATCCCCGTCGATCAGGAAGAAAATGAAGATATTCTGATGCTGGTGATGCCCGTAATGCTGAATACCTACGTATAGAATTAACTTCAAAACATATTTGGTCCGACACTTCTGTGCCGGACTTTTTTGTTTGTGCCTTACATTCAGACAGTTACAATTCGAAATAGCTAACTACGAAAAAAATCGTACTTAACGCTTGCATCTACGATTTTTTTCGTAGACATTTGGTACGAAGAATCGTAACCATTTTTCTATTATGTATATTAAGCCCACTGATTCTGAATTAGAGATCTTGAATTTCTTATGGCAAGCTGGCCCCAGCACCGTCAGAGCAGTTCATGATGCCCTCGCCGCAACGAAGGATGTTGGTTATACGACCACTTTGAAACTTATGCAGATCATGCACGACAAAGGCTTGCTCTACCGGACAGAGCAAGGAAGGTCGCATATTTACGTCGCACTATTAGGAAAAGAGGAAACGCAACAAAATTTGCTGGGCAAATTAGTAGACACCGTATTCCAGGGATCTGCTGCGCAAATGGTCATGCAGGCGCTGGGGAATCATACTACATCTCCGGAAGAATTAAATGAGATTCGTGAATTGTTAAATAACCTTGAAAACAATCGGTAGCTATGAAATCGATCTCAACTTTTGTGTCAGATTCTGTTATCTCAGCTTTCGGCTGGACTTTGGTACACTCCCTGTGGCAGGCAACTGCATTGCTGATAATTAGTCTGGTTGCATTCTACGTTCTCCGGAAGAAATCAGCTAGTATCAAGTATCTCGCTGGGGTGAGTCTGCTCTTCGGTCAGGTTGTCGCTTCTATTATTACATTTTTCTATTATCACTCCAAATACTCCTCCCCCCTACCCGGCCTAAGCAATACAGTCTCGCTGAACAAATCGAATCTGAACAGTCTCGCTCAATCAGGGTACGAGTTTCCGATCAGTTTAAAAATACAGTTCTGGCTCACTTCTCATTTGCATGAGTTGGTCGTTTGCTGGGTAATTGGCGCTGCAATGCTATTGATCCGTTTTCTCGGAGGCTGGCTTTTTACTGAAAAGCTACGCGCTCAGGCTCGCGTAGTGATGGACAAAGAGTGGCGGGCAAGGCTAGGCGTGATTGTCGCGAAGATGAATATTGCCAAATCAGTAGATTTCAAGGAAACATCTAAAATATTGACACCGATCGTGATCGGTACTTTAAGCCCGGTCATCCTGGTTCCAATAGGCTTTCTGTCAGGATTTTCAACAGCACAGGTTGAAGCGATTCTTGCACACGAACTTGCCCACATTAAGCGAAATGATTATCTGATTAATCTGTTTCAGTCATTTGTCGAAGTGATCTTTTTCTTTCACCCTGCTATCTGGTGGCTTTCTGACAGGATCCGTGCCGAGCGCGAGCATTGCTGTGATGATATTGCGCTGGCAGTTTGTGGAGATAAAATGTCGCTGGCGCATGCACTGGTAAAAGTTGCGGAATGGCAAACCGCCCCTCGGGTTGCAATGGCTTTTGCTTCAAAAAAACCATTATTGCTCAGCAGAGTGCAGCGCGTACTCGGTATTTCTCCAAAAACTTCCAGAACAAACGGAAGCTTGCCGGTCCTGTTCTTTCTTATCACATTGGCTGTCAGCATTTCGGTGTATGCAGTAGCTCAGAAATCCGAAAAACCACAAGAAAAGAAAGTAGTCAAACAAACTGCCAAGAAAAAAGCAAAGCAACCTTTATTGGTGGAAGTATCCGGTGAAATTATCCAGATTCCTGATGAGGAAATCCCGGAGGATATTGCGCTCCATATTGAAGGATTGCTCGAAGAGTCGGCTGTACTGCATTTGAACAGTGATTCACTCGAAAGAAAAATGTCCGAAATCAGTCGCAGGATGCACGCCATAAATTCAGAAATGGAGCCTTTTCTACGCAGAACTGAGGAAATTCACCTGGAAATGGAGAAGCAGAATTTCGAGGTAGAGCGGGTTGAAAGAGAATTGGAGAAGATCGAATGGAAAAAAGAGCGTGCGCTTGAATCCAGATCGGAGCTAATGGAAAAGCGGTCTTCGCTTCTTGACAGAGGAAATAAAACGAACCAATCCAAACTAACGGATACGGATCTTGATAAACAACTGGCTGATTATGAACAACAGATCAAAGTTGTGGAACAAACTATCTCAGAACTGAACACGCAAATTTCAGCGGCCAGAAAGTCGCAGTTTGAAGCAGAGATGCCAAACCGAAAACTGGAAGCGGAAGCGGAGGAAGTGAATGCGAAAATTGAAGAACTGAGCCAGAAACTGGGAGCGGAAGCAATTAATATGGAGAAACTGGAAGTAGCCGCCCGCCCGAGATCAGCGGGAATGTCACACGGTACTGGCAAAATACACAATCGCCGCGGGCTGGCTCCACCGCCTCCGCCACCGCCGGTACCAGCAAAAGTAGCGAAACCTGCAAAATCACCAATCGCGCCGCCACCTCCACCAGCACCTCCCAAGAAAAGAGGGAATTGACAGCAATTAAAAAATTACTCGACTTCAATAATTACATCGTCCGTCAATGGGCGGGTGACGCAGGTGAGAATAAATCCGGCATCTCTTTCTCCCTGCGTCAACCCCTCATCCTCATCCATTTGTACAGTTCCGGAAACGCACCTGCCCATACAGGCCGTGCACATACCCGCCTGACAAGAATAAGGTAAGTCAATATCCATATTCAAAGCAGCTTCCAGCACAGTTTCGTGCGCTTTTACAGAAACCTTGTATTCAGTACCTTCATAAAAAACGGTTACTTCTCTGGTTTTATAGGTATCGTCTTCTGCCACGATCACCTCGCCCGGCTGGCTTGAAGAAGTAGTCACAAAACTTTCTCTCCGCACTTTTTGATCAGGAACTGCTAAAATTGACAATGCACGTTTGGCTTCATCGATCATATCGTCTGGCCCGCAAAGAAAATATTCCGCCTCACTTGCCTTTAAATCAGATAGTTGACCTAATATTTTCAGAATATGCGTTTTGTTCAGCCTACCTATTTCTCCTGTCCAGCTGTCGCCTGGCTGGCTGAGGGTATGTACAACCTGGAAACGGTCACCGTATTTCTCTTTTAAAGCCTCAATTTTTGTTTTGAAAATAATAGAATCTTCATTGCGACTGCCGTAAATCAGGAATACCTGGCTTTCCGGCTCCACAATTAGAACTGATTTTAGTATTGAAAATAAAGGAGTTATCCCGCTTCCCGCACCAACAAAAACAACCTGCCTAATCTGATCATCTTCTTGTTTCGGGAAAAAAGAGCCCATCGGTTCTACTGCTTCCAGGATATCACCTTCCTTGATCGTATCCAGCAACATATTGGAAGCAAATCCGCCCGGAATGCGCTTGATCGTAACAGCCAGCGAAACGTCGGTATAAGGCGAGCTCGACATTGAATAGGATCTTCTCACCTTTGTTCCGTCTTCCATTGGTAACAATAATGTGAGAAACTGGCCTGGCCTGTAAGCAATTACCTCATTCAGCGGATGCCAGAAGTGGATTGTTGATGCCTCTTCCGTTTCCTTTTCTACCTCCTTAACTTTCAAAAAATAGTGCTTGCTCATGGTCTTTTGGCTATTAGCTTTTAGCTATTGGCTTTTAGCGGGTAGCTTTTAGCGGGTAGCTTTTAGTATTGTTGAATATAAATGCAAAAGCCTCACAGGATAACACCTATGAGGCTTTTTTCATTTCCTGATTTCTATTTTAAAGTTGCAACTGCATCTTTAATGCGTTGCACAGCTTCTATAAGAGATTCGTCTGATGCGGCAGTTGAAATGCGAATGCAATTCGGCGCACCAAATCCTGAACCTGCTACGGTTGATACGTAAGAATTATTAAGCAGCCAGTTACAGAAATCGTCGGAGTCTTTAATGGTAGTTTCTCCGTCTGATTTTCCGAAATAATAGCTCACATCCGGGAATGCGTAGAATGCGCCTTGCGGTACATTTACTTTAAATCCTTCAATGTCCTTCAACAAACCAACAACCAGGTCACGACGGCGGTGATAAGCTTTTGCCATTTCTATCGAAGGTTCCATTGGCCCGTTAAAAGCAGCGGTAGCCGCTTTTTGAGCAATTGAGTTGGTACCGGAAGTAACCTGTCCCTGTAATTTCTCAACACCTTCGGCGATCCATTTGGCGGCTGCAATAAAACCGATCCGCCATCCTGTCATCGCATAACCTTTTGCAACACCATTAACAGTAATCACGCGTTCCTTCAAAGCCGGAATAGAACCAATACTGAAATGGCCTTCGTCGGTGAAGTTGATATATTCGTAGATTTCGTCAGCCAGCACGTAAACACCTTCGTGTTTTTCAAGTACCGCAGCGATTTCTCTAAGTTCTGTTTCTGAATACACTGCTCCTGTCGGATTGTTGGGAGAAGCGTACATTACAATTTTCGTTTTTGGTGTGATGGCAGCTTCCAGTTGTGCAGCGGTAACTTTGAAATCATTTTCAAAAGCACCGTCCACAATTACCGACTTACCTTCTGCCAGCTTCACCATTTCGGAGTAACTTACCCAGTAAGGTGCAAAAATCACAACCTCGTCGCCTGGGTTGACCAGAACCTGGATCACATTCGCCAAAGAATGTTTGGCGCCTGTGGATACCACGATGTTTTCTGGCTTCCAATCTATATTATTATCACGTGCCAACTTATCAGCAATTGCTTTGCGCAGATCAGGATAGCCTGCAACCGGAGAATAGCCGTGGAAACCATCATCGATAGCTTTCTTGGCTGCCTCGCAAATGTGCTCAGGCGTCTTAAAGTCTGGCTCACCTACACTCAGACTGATTACTCTGTGACCTTTGGAGGCTAGCTCCCGGGCCATTTTGGTCATCGCCAGCGTCGAAGATTCTTCGAGGGCGTTGATGCGGTCGGCCAACATACGTGTTTCCAACCGGGTTTGCTCTGCTACTGCGGACATTGCAACAAAAATTGAGTTAAAGAAGGTACTGCGATCTGTATCAACAAATTGCCCGCAAAGGTACGGGTTTTTTACAGTTGTGCGGTTTAAAGCAAATAAAGATTTTTCAAATATTTCCGTTACCAATTCAATGAATGTTCGTATTCATTAATAATCATGTAACAGTTCACACTAAAAAATGAATTTATGGAAACTGAGATCATAATCGAAGAGCTGAGATTTTTGGCAAATATTCCACAAAAACTGGATAATGATTTTCTGAGAATAGCGAACGGACTTCACCAGCGGGGAAAATATACGAAGGAGAAAATTTTTGTGATGCTGGTAAAAATGATCCACAGTCCGAAGAAGTATGCTCTTTCCAGAAATAAACTGACCAATCTCGCCAAAACTGTGTATGAACTTAAAAAGGGTGGCAACGAAATCACTTTGACAGATGACGGAAAAGAGCTGCTGGTAAATGAAGAAGCTGTTTTGACATTAGCACAAAAGGATTCGCAGCAGGGAAAACAGTTTGATTTGCGGGAAGAAAAGCTGCATTATGCTGTTTTTGGCAAAGAACAGATAGAAGAAGGCGCGTTATTGCAAATGGAAACTGCGGTTAGTTTGCCCATTTCTATTGCCGGCGCATTAATGCCCGACGCACATCAGGGCTATGGTTTGCCAATAGGTGGAGTGCTTGCTACTGAGGCAGATAAGGTGATTCCTTATGCTATCGGTGTTGATATTGCCTGCCGGATGTGCATGTCCGTTTTTGACATCTCGCCCGACTATCTGAAACGCGAGCCGCATCTACTGAAAAAGATATTGCTGGAAAACACAAAGTTCGGAATGGGTGGAGAGACCGGGCGCAAGTTTGACGACAGCGTAATGGACCGGCCGGAATGGGGAGCAACGAAGATTATTCGGAACCTGAAAGACAAAGCTTACCGGCAACTGGGCAGCTCGGGCACTGGGAATCATTTTGTGGAATGGGGTATTACCGAAGTTTTTGAAGACGATCCGCTGCTGGATTTACAGAAAGGGATCTATTTATCCCTACTGTCTCATTCCGGTTCAAGAGGTTTTGGCGGAAATATAGCCAATCATTATTCCAAATTGGCTATGCAGAAAACCGTATTGCCCAAGCAGGCTGCCCACCTGGCGTGGCTGGATTTGAATACCGAAGAAGGCCAGGCATACTGGATTTCGATGAACCTGGCGGGGAACTATGCGTCGGCCAATCACCACGAAATTCATAATAAGATAGCAAAGCAACTCGGTGAAAAGCCTATTAAAATGATTGAAAACCACCACAATTTCGCCTGGAAGGAGCAACTGGCAGATGGAAGGGAAGTTATTGTCCACAGAAAAGGTGCGACGCCGGCTGGAAAAGATGAGTTGGGTATTATACCCGGCTCGATGAGTCAGCCGGGATATGTAATTCGCGGGAAAGCGAATGCAGCTTCCATTAACTCTGCCTCACATGGAGCCGGGCGCCTTATGTCGCGAAACAAAGCATTTACAAATACTACCAGAAGCGAAATGGACAGGATTCTGAGAGACGCTGGTATTGAGCTTATAGGGGGAGATTTGGACGAGTCGCCAATGGTCTACAAAAACATCGATCAGGTAATTGCCGCGCAAAATGACCTCGTTTCAGTACTCGCGAAGTTCTCACCAAAAATTGTAAGGATGGCAGACGCAAATAGGAAAGAGGGGCGGGAGGATTAAACTATCGGATTCCGAGTTCCGATTTCACATCTTCCAAACTGTGCCAAACTTTCGTTTCACCTTTTGTTCTCAAAGCTGATAAATAGTCCGCTAAATCTTCAATGCTATCAAAGTCTGACAATTCGTTTATCAGACTTTCGTATTCTTTAATAGGCAAAAGAGCAAACTTCGGGGTTCCAGCCTCTTCTACTATTTGTGCATGTAAGTTCATTTGTAATGGTATCTTTCTTAGCTTCTTACAAGTTGCATACAATATCCATCTAAACAAAAAGGCTACTAATCCATAGATCAGTAGCCTTTTCATATTTTAAACTACTCAGAATTACGCCAGAGCAGCTTTCAGATTCTGATCGATCGCTTCGAGGAATTCTTCTGTGTACAGGTAGTGGTCACCGTGTTTCACGTCGTTTCCGAAAACGTTGATCGCCAAATCTTTGGTCATTTTGCCGCTTTCTACCGTTTCGATACATACTCTTTCCAAAGCATTTGCGAAGTCGATTAATGGCTGATTGTCGTCCAGTTTACCGCGGAATGCCAAACCACGTGTCCAGGCAAAGATTGATGCGATTGGGTTGGTAGAAGTTGGTCTTCCTTTCTGATGCTCGCGGTAGTGGCGGGTTACAGTTCCGTGCGCAGCTTCTGCTTCCATTGTTTTGCCGTCTGGCGTAACCAATGTTGAAGTCATCAGACCCAATGAACCAAAACCTTGCGCAACTGTATCTGACTGAACGTCACCATCATAGTTTTTGCAAGCCCACACAAAGTTACCTTCCCATTTCAATGCAGAAGCAACCATATCGTCGATCAGACGGTGCTCATAATTCACTTTTCCAGCATACTCAGCATCATACACTTCCTGGAAAATATCCTTGAAGCGGCCGTCGTATTTTTTAAGGATCGTGTTTTTTGTAGAAAGGTACAAAGGCCAGCCTTTGTCCAAAGCCACATTAAAGCAAGAACGTGCAAAACCACGGATCGATTCGTCAACGTTGTACATCGCCATCGCTACACCAGGTCCCTGGAATTGGTACACCTCGTGCTCGATCACCTGTCCGTCTTCGCCTTCAAACTTCACTGTCAATTTTCCTTTGCCAGGAACAATGAAATCTGTCGCGCGATATTGATCACCAAACGCGTGACGGCCAACGATGATCGGCGCAGTCCAGTTTGTTACTAAACGTGGTACGTTTTTCATCACGATCGGCTCGCGGAAAACGGTTCCATCCAAAATGTTACGGATAGTACCATTCGGCGATTTCCACATTTGTTTCAGATTGAATTCTTTAACGCGGTCTTCGTCAGGAGTGATTGTTGCGCATTTGATACCAACACCAAATTCTTTAATCGCATTGGCTGCATCAATTGTAACCTGGTCATTTGTCTCGTCGCGGTACTCAACGCCCAGATCGTAATACTTGATATCTACATCCAGATAAGGTAAGATCAATTTTTCTTTGATAAACTTCCAGATGATGCGGGTCATTTCATCGCCATCGAGTTCTACAACAGGATTGTCAACTTTAATTTTGCTCATGTCTTAAATTCTATACAATAGTTAAAGATTTGAAATCAAACCGTGAAAGTACAAACAAATGAATAAAAAGGCGGGAATTTCATCAACTTGCGTGGGAAAAAGACGGTTATTTCTAATGAAAAAGGCTGAATTAAGAAAGGAGTTTTTACAAAAAAGAGAAGATGCCGACGGGCTTTGGTTGGTTGAAAAAAACGCATTGATCACCCAAAATCTTGAAAAATATCTTCTGAAAAATACATTTGAGACCCTGCACACATTTCTGCCTCAGCTAAACTCCCGCGAGGTGCATACGTTTTATATTATTGAATTGTTACGCATTACTTTTCCGGAGATGCGCATTGTAGCTCCTTATATTATTCCCGGCACGAAGGAGATGAAGCATTTTTTGTTAACTCCTGAGGGTGAGTTCGTTGTTAACCGGTGGCAAATTCCTGAACCCGATCCCGGTACTTCCGAGTCAGTTTTACCAAAAGAAATAGATATCGTCCTCGTTCCGCTGCTTGCATTCGACCGAAAAGGTTACCGCGTCGGCTACGGTGGCGGTTATTATGATCGGTTTCTGGCTCAAACCCGCTCTGACTGTGTTAAAATCGGCCTTTCCATGTTCGACCCTATTGACCAGATCTCTGATATTGATGAATTCGACATTCAGCTGGACCTATGCATTACCCCTGATCAGATCTATGAATTTTAGCAGGAAAATTCTGTGTTCTCACTTATGAGCAGCGTCAACTATGTTCTTATTTATTGAATTTAAATAGTTTAATCAGGGATTCCGGGAGTTATAACTAAATTTTCGTCGTAAATTTGCGGCACTTTTTGCCTGTTGGCAAGAGCCAAAATTTTTATCCATTTAATCAAATGCAAGAATGAAAATCGCAGTAGTAGGCGCTACCGGTTTGGTAGGCGGCGAAATCCTCAAAGTGCTCGAAGAGCGTAATTTCCCAGTGACGGAATTGTTAGCTGTCGCATCAGAAAGATCTGTTGGTAAGGAAGTTACATTCAAGGGTAAACAGGTCAAGGTGATCGGTTTTGAGGAAGCGATTGCAGCTAAACCTGAAATAGCAATATTCTCAGCTGGCGGCAGTACTTCTCTTGAACTTGCACCACGATTTGCAGAAGCCGGAATTACAGTTGTTGATAACTCCTCAGCATGGAGAATGGATCCTACGAAAAAACTCGTAGTACCAGAGATAAATGCAACCGAGCTGACCAAAGAAGATAAGATTATAGCAAACCCAAACTGCTCAACCATTCAGATGGTGGTGGTTTTGAATCCTTTGCACAAAAAATATAAGATCAAACGGGTTGTTGTTTCTACCTACCAATCTGTAACCGGAACAGGTAAGGCAGCAGTTGACCAACTCTTCTCAGAACGCGCAGGCGACCACAGTAAAGGCAAAGTGTACCCGCATCAGATCGACCTGAATGTGCTTCCTCATATTGACGTATTCCTGGATAACGGGTATACAAAGGAGGAAATGAAAATGACGAACGAAACGAAGAAGATCATGAGCGATGACAGCATTGCTGTTACTGCTACAACGGTTCGCATTCCAACGATCGGAGGTCACTCCGAGGCGGTGAATATCGAGTTTGAAAATGAGTTTGACCTGGCCGAAGTTCGCCAGATACTTGCTGATACAGAAGGTGTTGTGGTTCAGGATGATCCGAAAAACGCTTTGTATCCAATGCCGTTAACTGCGCATGGAAAAGACGAAACTTTTGTAGGCCGCATCCGCCGCGACGAATCACAAGCTAAAACGCTGAATTTATGGATCGTAGCTGACAACCTACGCAAAGGAGCAGCAACAAATGCAGTTCAGATTGCGGAGTTTTTAGCAAAGAACGAATTAGTAGGTGTTCCTCAGGAAGCGTAAGAATTCAAAGTATTTTAATGAAGAAGAGCTGCTGAAAGGCGGCTCTTTTTTGTGCACCCCTAAATCCCCTGAAGGGGACTTTACGTTTTAATCTGGATGAATGTATAAGCCCCCTCCCAGGGGGTTGGGGGTTTGCCAGTCCCTGGTTCGGGCTACCTATCCACTTCACCCATTACAACATCAATCGACCCGATAACTGCTACTAAATCGGCCAGTAGGGCTCCTTTTGTAATTTCACCAATTACGGAAAGGTTATGGAATGAGCAGGAGCGCGCCCGGCATCTGACAGGAATATCAGATCTTCCGTCGGTCCGGAAATAGAATCCAAGCTCCCCTTTTGGGTTTTCGGCGCGGACGTAGAAATCCATTGCCTTTGGGCGGATTTTTTTTGGAACAATAGCCTGAGGATCGAAATCTCGGGTTCTTTTGTAATCGTTGGTTAGCTGGACCAAACTTTGCTCGATCAGCTTGACCGATTCCTGGCATTCCAGTACCCGCACCCACGTCCGGTCCCAGCAGTCGCCGACTGTACCCATTTTCCCCTCGCCGATCGGAATTTCGAAGTCGAGCTCCGGATAAACCGAGTAACCATCTACTTTCCGTAGATCGTATCGCAAGCCCGAGCCGCGCAGCATAGGGCCCGTGCAGCCGTAGTTGATCGCTACTGGTAGAGGCAGAACACCAACGTTGGCTGTACGCTGGATGAAGATCTTGTTATCCACAACCAGTTGCTGCAACTCTACCAACTTCGGTTTGAGATATTTGATAAATTCGAGGCAACGCTCTTCAAATCCTACCGGCAAATCATAGAATAGCCCGCCAATCCATATATAATTGTAAAGCATTCTCGACCCGCAGGTCCATTCCAACAAACGGAGTATCTGCTCGCGGTCGCGCATCATCCATAAAAATGGCGTATACGCGCCAATATCCATTGCGTAAGTGCCCAATGCAACAAAGTGAGACGCCAGCCTGTTTAATTCAGCCACCACGACCCGGATATATTCAATCCTTTTAGGAATATCATTTTCAATACCCAGCATGCGCTCCACACCCATAACATAGGAATGTTCCGAGTTCATCGACGCTACATAATCAAGACGGTCTACGTAGGGTATAATCTGATTAAATGGCAGAGATTCTGCATGCTTTTCAAAACACCTGTGCAGGTAACCTACGTGAGGGATCACATCTACCACCACTTCTCCATCAGTCACTACTTCCAATCGCAGAACTCCATGAGTAGAAGGATGTTGGGGCCCCATATTCAGCACCATTTCCTCAGTACGAAGATTTTCGGACTTGTATTTGGTGGGAACAGAAACAGTCAGGTATTCCTGCTTGTATTCGTATTGAATGGAGTTGCTCATACTTAAAATCTGACTAGTTTCTGATCATGTACCTCGACCTTTAACGGGCCGATCGGTCTGCCTTCATTATGAAGGCGGTCAACCGCTGTTACATAGTAAACATATCTCTGGCCGGATTCGGCACTGCTGTCAATAAATTTTTCTCCCTGGTAACACATTCCGATAATTTTCCGCGGATCGTGGCCCGAACCCTTTTCTTCGGGAAGAAAACGGTAGATTACATAATACCAAGCGCGGTCGCCGTCAGAAGCGGCATCGGGCTTTTCCCACGTCAGTTCCAGTCCTTTCGACAGCAATGTCGCCTTCAAACTTCTTGGTGAAAGTGGCGGAACCTGATCTTTCCAGGGCATAGTAGGTATTAATGCGGGATATCTGAAAAGATCGCGGCGCAGTGAATCAACAAAACCCAGACTATTTCCTTTTAAAGATCTTGAACTGAAAAATATCTCCCCATCGGTTTCGCTTTCTCTCGAATACCTGATCTGGCCGGGCATTTCCTTAGGATTGGACCAATGCGTATCCCTGTCTTTGTAGCCCACGCGATAGGCGCCCATTCCTATATATAAGTGCCTATCGAAACGATTTTCAGTCCACCAGTCTACCAGATTCCGGTAGGGTACCCTATTAAAACCCGATGAAAAGTAAACCTGGGGGGCAATGTAATCGATCCAACCTTCTTTGACCCACTTCCTGCTATCAGCAAAAAGATCATCGTAGGAAGCAAGCGCGCCGTAAGTTTTAGAGCCCTCGGCATCACGGTCTTTATTTCTCCATACACCAAAAGGACTAATGCCGAATTTCAGCTTCGGCTTCAATTCCTGCAATGCATCATGAATTTGTTTTACCAATAAATCCACATTGTGCCTCCGCCAGTCCGCTTTACTTGTAAATCCTGCTCCATATTTCCGGAAAGTACCTTCATCCTGGATCACCTGGCCGGGCGAAGCGTACGGATAAAAGTAATCGTCGAAGTGAATGCCGTCGACGTCGTAATTCCTGGCGACGTTTACTGTCATATCGGTAATGAACTGCCTCACTTCCGGGATCCCGAAGTCGAATAATTTGTACCCGTCATAAGTAAGGATCCATTCGGGGTGCAGGCGGCTCATATTCTCAGAGGAAACACTGGTGGAAGATTTGTGAACGAGCCGGTTCAGGTTAAGCCAGGCATGAAATTCAAGTCCGCGTTTGTGCGCCTCTTCAATCATAAAATCGAGCGGGTCCCACATCGGTTCCGGCCGCCTCCCCTGCCTCCCCGTGAGCCACTCAGACCACGGTTCGGGACTCTTCGCATAAAACGCATCTCCCGCCGCACGTACCTGCACGAAAACTGCATTCATTCCCACCTTTTTATGAAAATCAAGAAGATTTGAGAATTCTTCCTGCTGCTCGCCTGGTATAAGATTTTTACTGCTGGGCCAATCGATGTTATCAACGGTTGCAATCCAAACTGCCCTGAATTCTCGTTTTGGAGGCAATGGATTGTCAATTTCAGTAGTCTGCGCGATGCAACTTTCCAGCGAGAATAGGATCACAGAAAAGAAAAGCGCAACTATTTTAATTTTTTTCACTATCTGACCAATGCAAAATGTTAATCCAATCAAAGTAACGTAATTTGGAACAAAGTTAGCTGACAAGAGACTTAAATTCACGCGGAGAAGCTTGCCTATACCCTTCTGAACGCGATACAGAGAGATTTATGTATTCTTGTCTTTGTTATATTTCGCTCATTTTTAGCGCTGTTGCACAGGAAGAATCAATGCCGCGATTATTGTAATTGTGAATTATTTTTCTGCATATTTATTGTGTAATTACAAGGTTTTTTGTGATAAAAATAAAAGCCCTGGCCTTGTAATACTGGTAACGTTTAAACATACATCCCATATTGGAACCTTTTGTTAAAACCACTAAGAAAAACGTCCTGTTTGAAATTGCATGGGAGGTTTGTAATCAAGTTGGAGGAATATACACTGTTATAAGAACCAAGGTGCCCGCTATGGTCGAAAAGTGGGACGACAACTATTTTTTGCTGGGGCCCTATTTTGAGAAAAAGGCATCGTCTGAATTTGAGGCTATTACCGATCTTGACGATTCGCCCGCGGGCCGTATTGTTAAACGAATGCGTGAAATGGGCTACGCGGTGCACTATGGCTACTGGCTGGTAACCGGAAAACCCAGAGTAGTACTTTTCGACCTCGACAGCGTTGCGAAAGACCTGGACGCGATCAAATTCAACCTTTGGGAAAAAAGCCGCATTCCTACTATAAACGTCGAGCCGCTGGTTAACCAGACCTTGTGTTTTGGTGAAATGGTGCGCCTGTTCCTGAAAGAATATGCGGAGGATAATGCCAAGCGCGAAGAAATTTTTGCCCAGTTCCACGAATGGATGGCGAGCAGCGGGCTACCTGAACTGAAACGCGACAATGTAAAAGTGGCGATGACATTTACCACCCACGCTACCATGCTGGGCAGGTATCTGGCGCAGAATGTCTCCGGTTTCTATAATAAATTACCATTTTTCGATTGGGAACAGGAAGCCAAAAACTATGGTATCCTCGCTCAATGTTCGGTAGAAAGGCAAGCCGCACTTAATGCGCATGTACTGACTACGGTGAGCGACGTTACTGCCCGTGAATGTGAAGTATTCCTCGGCCGAATGCCCGATCTGGTGACGCCAAACGGTCTGAATGTAGTTCGTTTCCAGGCAGTTCACGAATTTCAAAACCTGCATTTAAAACACAAGGAAAGGATACACGAATTTGTCCTGGGGCACTTTTTCCCGAGCTATTCATTTGATCTTGACAAAACACTTTACTTTTTTACTTCGGGGCGTTATGAATATAGTAACAAAGGTTACGACCTTACTCTCGAAGCACTGGCGCGCCTGAACTGGAAAATGGTGCAGGCGAATATGGATATGACGGTCGTGATGTTCATCGTGACCAAGCAACCTTATTATTCCGTCAATCCTGACGTGCTGCAATCGCGGGCGGTTTTGAACGAATTACAGGAAACGTGTACTGCGATCGAAAAAGAGGTGGGAGAAAAGCTTTTCCTCGCGACAGCTGCGGGAGCCGATCACAAAATGCCCGATTTGAATCAGTTTGTAGATGAATACTGGCGCCTGAGATTGAGAAGGACGATCCAGAGTTGGAAAACTGAGAAACTTCCTGCATTCGTAACCCACGATCTGAAAGAGGAAGACGGCATTACCGATTTTTGCAAGAAAGCAAACCTGATCAATAATGAGCGGGACCGGGTAAAAATCGTTTATCACCCCGACTTTATTTCTTCTACTAATCCGCTATTTGGTCTGGATTACGGACAATTTGTTCGTGGCTGTCACCTGGGTGTATTTCCAAGTTACTACGAACCATGGGGTTATACGCCCCTTGAATGCGTCGTGCGCGGCGTTCCCACAGTGACGAGCGATTTGTCGGGTTTTGGAGATTACATTATGCAGATTATGCGGGATTACGAAAACCGCGGTATTTATGTGATCAACCGGAAATCACAAACTTTCTCGCAAGCCGCCGACCAGCTGGCGGATATTCTTTTCAAATTCGTAAGAATGCAGCGCCGCGACCGCATTATGCAGCGAAACCGCGTCGAAAATATCTCCGACGTTTTCGACTGGACCAACCTGCGATCCTACTACGATACGGCGCATGATCTGGCGGCGAAGAGGAGGAAGCCTTGATAATTATAGATTGGTTGAAAAAGCTCGCGAATGCGGGCTTTTTTGTTTAAAGGGCTTCTTTCAGGTAATTACTAAATGTGCTAATACTGCAAACCTGAATATTCTCTTTTAGTCTAAAATCCTCGGCAGAAGGTGTGACAATTAATAATAAAGGATTACCCAGATCTTGTTGTGCAACACTATTGCCGCGGCTCAAGGTGGGGCTATTGGTATATTTAATTTCAATCGCAAGCTTCACATTATTGCCTTTTACCAGCACAAGATCAAGCTCGGCACCGTCCTGAGTGCGGTAGAAGTAGGGTTTTACATTAAAAGGCAGCGCTGCTATAACTTGTTGGATAACATAACCTTCCCACGAACTGCCTACAATGATATTACCTGTCAAATCTTCCATACCTGTTATGCCTGCAAGGGAATGCAGCATACCAGAATCCCTGATGTAGATCTTGGGAGTTTTGACCAGCCGCTTGCTCACATTCACATGCCAGGGCAACAATCGTCGAATCAAAAAGGCATTTTCGAGATAGTCAAGGTATGTTTGAATGGTAGGAACCGACATCTTGAGCGAATTCGCCAATTGCGATACATTAAGCAATCCACCATGAACACTCACTAACATATTAACAAGCAACCTCACATTGACCGGATTTCCTGGAATACCCAGCAATGGCAAATCTCTCTCAATATAGCTGCTGATAAAATCAGCCATTTTCCTTGCCGAGGAGCGGTCTGTCGCAGCCTGTAACATAGCGGGATATCCTCCCCGCAGCCAGTGAACTGCATAAGAAATTTCATTTTTGACTTCTTCCAGCAGAAGTGGATGGAGTTCCAAAAAAGCGATCCGGCCGGCGAGCGTTTCAGAACTGTTCTTTAGCAAGTCCGGTGAGGCAGATCCTAATAATATAAATCTTCCCGGCACCCGATTTCTGTCTATCAAAGACCGCATTAAGGGAAAAAGGGACGGCATTCTTTGAATTTCATCAAGGATTATGATGCTCTCCCGCCTTTCGTCCAGATATAATTCCGCATCTTGCAATCGGATTAAATCCGCATTTGATTCCAGATCTAGATAAATGGAAGGTTTGCCAAATTGATCCAGAAAACTCTTTATCAAAGTTGTTTTCCCGACCTGACGGGGGCCTAGCAATGCGACTGCCGGATTATCGGATAATTGCTCTAAAAACTCCTCTTCGATGACGCGACTGAACATATTTCATTATTTTAATACCGTAAATTTAAAGTTTAATTTTAAAATACCGGTATTAATTTTCTGAATTAGCTCTAAATCAAATGTAAATTTCAATCAAAACGCAGATTCTTATTACCTTTTCCAGTATCAAAAACGATATTACAAACACATGAACTACATAGAAGTTGCTCTGAACGTTGAGCCGGATTATTCGGAGATATTAGTAGCGGAGCTGGGGGAGTTGGGTTTTGAATCTTTTGTGGAGACGGATGAAGGCTTGCTGGCTTACATTCAGGAAGGTGATTTTGATGAAACTGAACTACAAAATATCGTCGCCAAATACCTGGAATTGACTGCAATAGCGGCTACCTGGAAATCGTTAGAAAGAAAGAACTGGAATGAGGAGTGGGAGAAAAGCTACGAGCCGATTGAAGTCGGTAACCAGGTCCGGGTGAGGGCCGTATTTCATAAACCGGATCCTGCATTTACGTACGATCTGCTGATTCAACCCAAAATGTCTTTCGGTACCGGGCACCACGAAACTACCTGGCTGGTGATGAACGAGCAGCTGAGCCTGCCTCATCAGGGATTGGCAATTATGGATGTAGGCTGCGGAACGGGTATTCTGGCCATTTTAGGCGCGAAACTGGGCGCAGTAAGTTTGCTTGGATTCGATATCGATGAATGGGCGGTCGAGAATACGGTCGAGAATTTTGAAATGAATGAGCTCTCCGCGGAAACGGAAGTATTTCAGGGAACGATCAGTAAAGTGCCTGAGGGAAAGATGTTTGGGGGAATACTGGCGAACATTAACCGCAATATTCTCCTCTGCGAAATTCCAACTTATATACAACACCTGGAACCGGGAGGCTGGCTGGTAACAAGTGGATTTTACGAAGTAGACCAGCCCGATATTGAACAATGCGCCATTGAGAACGGCCTGAAAAAACTGAGATCAAATACACGTAACCAATGGGCGACCGTTGTATTTGAAAAAGCGAAAATCGAGTAGATTAATCGACAACCAGCGAAGAGCTAATCGCTTAAAGCCAATAGCTAAAAGCCAAGATAAATGAAAATAATCCGCTATACCTTTCTTCTGTACTGCATATTAATAATCGGACACACTGCCGCTGCTCAGAATATAAAGTTGCCGGACGAGGCGACGCAGTTTATGGTACAGTTCAAAAAGCTGATGGACGGAAGCCGCAATCCGCAATATATGCGCGCTGCCGCCCAGCTTGACAGTGCCTGGATGAGCGGCTTCAATACCGGCCAACAGATGAAATTTACCAGCATTATCAAAGCGCAGGTAGCGAAAGGGCAGAAAGCTGGTCCCGTTTTGTATATCCTGACCCGCAATGCAGTTTATTTCGCGAAACAGAAACCTGAAAGCTTCGATAGCTTCCTGAAGTTCGCGGAAAGTTCGGGAGAAAAATATGACGGAAAAACGTTGCAGAAAGTAATGGAAACCGTGCGGCTTTTGAATGAAAATAAAAAGCTATACGCCGCCAATTATAACTCACTTTACCTGGTTGAAGGCACGTATAGTTATCGTTTTGACACTACCAATGCAGAAAAGGCAAATGCGGAGGCCAATCTGGCGGCGGCAAACGATAGCTGGGACACGCCGGTTGATACCAATTTTGTAATTGCGCCCAAATCAAATCCATTGCCGGCTGTGACGGGCGCATTGATCGATCTTCAAAATGCGAAGTTTGCGATGGTTACCGCCAGCGATTCTGTCGTTTTCGGTCCTGCCAATGGTAGTGTTGCTTTGCAGAATGGAATTTTTGTGGGTAAAAATGGCAAGTTTGATTGGTTAGCGGCAGGTGATTCGTCTATTTACGCAGATCTCGACGCTTATTCTTTTAATATAAGTCAACCAAAGATTATTGCGGAAAATGTGACTTTACATCACGATCAGCAATTGGCAGCTCCCATTAAAGGCACGCTGGAATATCGCGGCGTCAAAAAAGTGAAAGGCCAGCCGGCTCCGTATCCACGCTTCGTTTCAAATGGTATTGACGCCAGATTGAAGGATACCAGAAAGAGTATTGACTACTTGGGCGGGTTTTCGCTGATCGGGACGGACATGTACAGTACCTCGCTCAGCGACAAGCTTTCGACTGTCAAAGTAAAATATAAGGACAAGCTTGCATTCACGGCGCGCAGTAAAAAGTTTGCATTGCGCGACTCTGTGATCTCATCCTCGTTTGCTATTTATTCCATGCCGCTGGGCAGCGATTCTATTTACCATCAGGGAGTTGTATTTAAATATAATGACGACGAAGGGTTGGTGAAAACCAGCCGGATGGAAAAAACCGACTACGCTCCCCTGCCCTATCAGGATAGTTACCACAAAATGAATATCTGGTCGCAGGCTATGCGGTGGCGGTTTACGAATGATAAGTTGGAGTTTCACCGCATTGACGGTAAGCAGGTTGTACCGGTAACATTAGAGTCTCAGGATTTTTTCAAAAAAGAGCGTTTCCGGGAGATAGCGAAAGAATTCGGCTCTCAGCCGCTGAATATGGCCGCGAGCTACGTTCAAACCACCAAAAAATCTTCATTCCTGGCAGAAGAACTGGCTGCCAAGTACAAGCAAAACCCGAAAATCCTGCGCAATGCCCTCGATAGGCTGACATTGGATGGTTACTTTATGTACAACAAGGAAACCGACGAATTTGCACTGAGCAAAAAGGGCGTTTTGTTCGTGCTCGCGAATATCGACAAAGCTGACTACGACAATTTCCAGGTTGCGTCACAATATACTTCCGATAATCAGACAGCCAATGCGACGATTTATATGCCCGACACGCTGCTGACCGTGCTCGGCGTTTCGAGGTTTGTAGTGAGCGATTCTTTAAAAATCTACGCGATACCTTCTGACAAAAAACTTATTATCGGCAAGAACCGGAGCTTTACATTGAATGGTCAGATGGTGGCTTCGAACTACCAGTTTCGTGGACAGAATATCAAATTTGACTATAATAAGTTCTTCGTAAATGTGGCTCCATCGGATTCGATCACATTTACACCAAGAGAAAAATTTGCAAAAGGACAGAAAGGAGAAGTCGGCGGGCACGTGAAATATGACAAAGGCGGTACCTTCTATCTGAGTGATCCCAAGAACAAATCCGGTCTTCAAAAGGGTATTAAAAAGTCGCCGCGACTCGTTGTGGAAGATGGTATGACCGTATTTTTCGACCAGCCGGAACGGGGAACTGTGCTCTATCCCAGGGAAGTTTTCTTTAAAATACCAAAAATCGATATGGACGGCTTGGACAACCGGGATGTGATTTTTGACGGTACATTCAATTCAAACGGCATTATTCCGCCTATCCAGACCATTCTGAAAAGTATGCCTGATAATTCGCTTGGTTTCGAATACAAGCCGCCGGTGACGGATATCAAGCTTTACGAGGGAAAGGCGCTTGCCAAATTTACGGATACACTTACGATGGATAACTCCGGCTTGCATTCCAAAGCGATCCTGAAATATCTCTCGGCTTCGATGACTGCCAAAAACGTGCTGCTCACTTCGGATTCTTTAATGGCGTCGGGCGAAGTGGCGAGCATTAAGGAAGCGACGATTGGCAAAGGCTATTTCCCGGCTGTGGCTTTGAAGGATTTTGCGTTGAAATGGTATCCGAATGCAGATAGTATGTTTATTAATACAACCGGAAAATCATTTACTTTTCACCAGGGTACTACTAATCTTGAAGGAAGTTTGCTGCTGAGATCGACCGGACTTTATGGAAATGGTAAGCTCAAAAGGGCCGATTCTGAGTTGACCTCGCCGGATATTAAATTCAATAAAGATGGTTTTCTCGCAAATCGCTCGGAGTTTGCAATCAATAGCGGAGAAGCGAAGTCTGCTAAAAAGCTATTGACCGGAAACAATGTCAATATCGATTTCAATTTCAAAACGGGCATTGCCAACTTCCTGACAGATGAATCGGGTTTTGGCAGCGATACTTCGGGCATGCAGATTCCGACGGCTTCTTACCAAACGCTGATCGGCAGTGCGAAGTGGGATATGAATAAAAAGACGATTCTGATGAAAGGAATCGGTGAAACTTCGACCTATACTTCCACGGATTCGACTCAGGAAGGTCTGACTTTCAGTGGTACCGAAGCGCTTTATGATATTGAAAAAGTGTCCCTGAATATCAAGGGAGTGCCTTTTATACAAACAGCCGATGTCAAAATTATCCCGGACAAAGGAATAGTGAGTGTAGATAGCAAAGGAAAAATTGCCCCACTCAAAAAGGCGCGCATTGAAATTGACACACTAAATGTAGCCCACCGTCTCCGCGACGCCGATATCCGCATTGATTCCCGCAACCATTTCGAAGGATCTGCTACCTATCAATACATTACGGCGCGAAAAGACACTTTTAATATCAAAATGCAGAATTTTGAATTGAGGGAAATCGGCGCGGTGGAAGAAGGAAAACGGTCGAGAAATAACAATCCGTCGGGCCCGATCAAATACTATACAACTGCGCGGGCAGATGTGAAAGAGGAGGAAAATCTCATACTATCTCCGCGCATTCAGTTCAAAGGCGGCATTAACCTGATCGCCTACGAGCCTTCGCTGCAACTCGACGGTTTTGTGAAACCGGTGATCAAATTCCGGAAGGATTTTCAGAGCTCGTGGATTGTATATAAAGAATCGCCTGGCGAAACGGTTGCAATTAACATTAACAAAGACCTAAAAAACGAGCACGAAATTCCGCTTTCGGTAGGCTTGCATTATAATGAAGCGCGCGGCATGTATATTAGCTTTTTGTCTCCCAAAGAGTCTGACGGTGACGAAGACATTTATCTCGCGCAGGGTGCATTGAATTATGACGAAGATAACAAAGCGTTCAAAGTAAGCCCGCCGCCGGGTGCCGACGGGCTGATCGACGAGGCGAATGCGCTACGATTTGATGACAAAACCGGCTTGGCGACATTCTCCGGCCCATTCAAATTCATCGGTGCGGACTGGCTTCAATCGGTCGGAAGTGCGGAAGTGCAGGTTGATAGCGCGAAGTATTCATTTAATAGTATGCTTTTGCTCAAACTTCCGGCACTGGATCCGATCTCCCAACCGATGGCTGCAAAAATTGTGGAGACTAATCTGGAAGAACAAAACAGTACTGCGGCAGACGATGATTTTGAACAACTTAATCAAAAACTGTCGGCTCTCATCGGCTCGAAAGCGACCGATGCTTACGCAAAACTGACTGCCGCTGGTTACAAACCGCTATTTGAAGCGTCGCCTGTTCTCGATGTTCCGATGCTTTTATCGAATGTAAATCTGCGCTGGTCGCCCACGCATCAGGCATATTATTCGCAGGGGCCGATTGGCGTGGCGCATTTTGGCCGGAACAATATTAATGCGCAGATGGAAGGTGTGCTTGAAATCCGCAGAGGTGTGGAAGGTGATGAATTCAGCTTGTATTTGCAGGCTTCACCGGATATCTGGTACTATATTGATTACAAGCTGGGCGAGCTTGGCGTGGTTTCATCGCAGCTCGATTTCAACGATCAGATCACGGCAAAGTCGAAAAATGTGAAGTCGAAGGATATGAGTCTGGTTTCGATCGGGTCGGAGGAGAAGGATATGTTTGTGAACCGGTTTGATGATTTTTACCAGCCTGCAATTAAAAAGGCGAAGCTTGTGAAGAGCACCGAAAAGAAGAAACCTGTAAGTGCGCCGGCCGCGCAAAAGAAGAAAAAGGAGGAACCAACAGAAGGTTTCTAAGCAAATTTTAATAATTGCAATAGTTTATGCTACACTTTGAAAATTTGCTTACAGAAATGCAGTTTTACCGACTTAATGCTTGGAAAATCGTCTGACTATCGTATTTTTGAAGAAAACTGATTGTAATTTAAATTAATCATTGAATAATACAAAATGAGTGTTGCCTTATTAATAGTATCGATTGTTGCCGCTTATTTGTTGGGATCTATACCAAGTTCGGTATGGTATGGAATAGGATACTTTGGAATTGACGTACGGAAGCAGGGAAGCGGGAATGCAGGTGCAACGAATACCTTTCGTGTGCTAGGTAAAAGAGCAGGAACTGTTGTAATGCTGATCGATGTATTGAAAGGCTGGACAGCTACCTGTCTTGCTTCAATGCTATTTTATATGAACGAAATCGGCGAAACCGAGCTGCTGGTTTACAAGATTCTTTTCGGAATTATCGCCATAGTAGGTCATATTTTTCCTGTTTTTGTAAATTTTAAAGGCGGAAAAGGAATTGCTACTTTGCTGGGTATGGTCCTGGCAATCCACCCGGAACTGGCCTCTGTTTGCATTACAATATTTATTCTGACACTACTGGCTTCTCAATACGTTTCACTCAGCTCTATTCTGGCGACCCTCGCTTTCCCGGTACTTTCCTGGGCAGGTATGTTTGGTCACCCCGAGCCGCTACTGATCGTATTTGGCTTTGTAATGTTCGTTCTGGTAGTATTTACACACCAGAAGAATATTGTCAGACTTTTAAATGGAAATGAAAACCGCGTTAATATTTTCGGGAAATCGAAAGGTGCCGCCCGCCAATAGTTTCTAAGAAACCAAGAAATACGAACCCCTGGGGAAACCTTAGGGGTTATTTTTTTATCTTGGCCCACCAATCTTAATCAACAACAATGCAGCAATACATAGAAAATAACCGCGATAGATTCTTAAACGAACTGCTCGATTTACTACGCATTCCTTCTGTGAGCGCAGATTCGAAATTTAAAAATGATATGCTGAAAGCGGCAGAATTTGTGCGAGACAGCATTCAGAAAGCGGGAGCAGACAAAGCGGAAATATATGAAACTGCCGGGCACCCGGTGGTTTACGGAGAAAAAATCATTGATCCAAAACTGCCTACCGTGCTCATTTACGGGCATTACGATGTGCAGCCGGCGGATCCGTACGAACTCTGGAACTCCCCTCCTTTTGAACCCGTAATCAAAAATGAGCGGATCTTTGCGCGTGGCGCTTGTGACGATAAAGGTCAGTTTTATATGCACATTAAAGCATTGGAAACGATGATCGCGACTGACACGCTGGCTTGTAATGTGAAAATTATGATCGAAGGCGAAGAAGAAATCGGCTCTTCCAATCTGGGGACATTTGTGAAAGAATACCGTGAAATGCTGAAATGCGATACCATATTGATATCTGATACCAGCATTATCGCGAATGATGTTCCTTCGATTGAAACCGGCTTGCGCGGACTGACTTATGTGGAAGTAGAGATTGTCGGCGCAAACCGCGACCTGCATTCAGGCGTGTATGGCGGCGGGGTCGCAAATCCTATTAATGTACTCTGCGAAATGATCGCGTCGCTGAAAGATGAAAACGGTCACATTACTATTCCGGGTTTTTACGAAAAAGTAGGAGAACTGACCACAGAACAACGCGACGCATTAAATGCTGCGCCATTTGATCTCGAAGAATATAAAAAAGATCTGCAAATCAATGATATTCAGGGTGAAGCGGGATATTCAACCATTGAAAGAACCTCCGTCCGGCCCACATTGGATGTGAATGGAATTTGGGGCGGCTATATTGGCGAAGGTGCAAAAACGGTATTGCCTTCTAAAGCGAATGCTAAGATCTCCATGCGCCTCGTCCCGCACCAGACAGACGATGAAATTCTCGAACTGTTCACAAAGCATTTCGAATCGATCGCCCCAGCATCGGTGAAGGTGAAAGTGATGCCGCATCACGGCGGGCTGCCTTACGTAACTCCAACTGATTCAGTAGAATACAAAGCTGCTGAACTGGCAATGGAAGAGTCTTTTGGCAAAAAACCGATTCCGACACGCGGAGGAGGAAGTATTCCTATTGTCGCACTTTTCGAGCAGGAACTCGGCTGCAAAAGTATTCTGATGGGTTTCGGACTGGATATCGACGCCCTGCATTCTCCAAATGAGAGCTACGGATTATTCAACTATTACAAGGGAATCGAAACTATTCCACTGTTTTTCAAGCATTACGCCGAGTTGAAACAATAATGTTTGCTCCCAAATAAACTATCGCTTTCTCCGCTGGTCGCGTTTCATCTTTTTCAGATTCGCGATCGCGGTTTTCGCTTCCTTGTGCTGACTTGATTTCTTGTCCGCGCGATCGTCGGCCAGTTTGTAGTATTTCAAAGCTTCGTCGTAATCCTTTTTATTTTCGGCAATCTTGCCCAAACCAATAAGTGACGAAACGTAGTAACCCGCATTCATGGAATTGGTTTGCGTCGAGTAATCAATCGCTTTCTTATAATATTGGCTAGCCAGATCGTAATTACGGTGGTAGTTCATATTATAATAAGCCAGCACGTAAGCTGCATTCCTGCCACTAACTCCCTCGTAACCAGGCATTCCCTTGCTAATCTTGTCAATAATATTCTGCGCAGCCCGCTCAGCCTCTCCCATTTTGCCCGTCACGAAAGCAGTCCGGCAAAAGTACCGCTCAAAATAAGGGTTATTTGGGTAAGTCTGCCACATGTACTTGGCCATTTCGTAGGCTTTATTGTACTCATTTTCAATACTATAAATCTGCAAAAGAAAATACCTGGCTTCTACCCGTGTGTAAAATGCGTTGTTACCCACTTTCTCCAACTGCTGCTCACCCAGTTTCTTGTTTCCTTTTGGAAAAAGCGCCAGGATTGGTTTCAGGATCGGATATTCTTTGGGCACCCACTCGGCGTAATAGTTATAAAGTCCGTCGCCGAAAAGCAGCTCCGGCGTGAGGTCACCGTTTCCTTTGCACTGCTCGAAATATTTCAGAGATTTTTTCCCCGCAAATGCTGCTTTTGTCCAGCTTTCCCGCTCCGCATATAACCTGCCTTTGAATGCATAAGCCGCAGCCAGAAAAAAGGCGGGCTCCACTTTGTTTTTTTCTTTATCATATAACTCCTCAGCCAGGTTGATGGTAGAATCCATTTGAGCCAGGAAAGTTTTGTCGTAAGCTTCGTTGTCCGTATTCGGCACAATTTTCCACCATTCCGCGAGCCCCATCAGAAAATGTGGCATAGGGTGTTTTGGATAGCGATATTTCAGCCACCGGAACTCTGCATCTGCCTCGTGAAACTGATAATTGTAAAGCATATTGATCGCTTCCGTCGATTCAATCTGCACACTCGGATTTTTCAGGATCATATCGTAATTCTTGTCCAGTTCGGCCGAAGAATACAATTGAGCGGAAGTGTTTTGTATTGAAATTACAGTTAAACAGCAGAAAATGATGGTGTTAATGATGATTTTCATAGCAGGGGTAAACTTGTCCTATTAACGCCGGATTTATATTTTACGTTTGTGACGAGCCCGGTTTTTGAAAAAAGAGTTAATATTGATCCTCAGAGCATTTGCCAAAATGACACCCCGAATATGATTAACATTCTTGATAAAACTTTTGTCCCTTTTATTCCCGCCGCTACCATCGAGCACCGCGTTTCGGAGCTTGCCGCATTGATCAGTAAGGATTATGAAAATCACTGTCCTGTGTTTCTGGTGGTGTTAAACGGCGCATTTCTTTTTGCGGGCGAGCTGGTCAAGAGGGTCAATTTATCATGCGAAATTAATTTTATCCGCTTCTCTTCCTACTCAAAAACTGAGTCTACGGGCGAGGTCAAGGAAATTATCGGGCTTGACAAAGATCTCAGAGACAGGGACGTAATTATCATTGAAGATATTGTAGATACAGGTTTGACAATGACGGAACTGGTGAAAAAGGTTCGGGAAATGTCGCCTAAATCCGTCGAAATCGCCACTTTGCTTCATAAACCTGCCGCACTGAAAACACCTGTTAGTATGCGTTACACGGGTTTTGAGATTGAAAATAAATTTGTAGTTGGCTACGGTCTTGACTACGACGGCATTGGCCGCAACCTGGATTCGATTTACGTACTTGCGTAATCGTTCGCATATCGCTCAACAACTAAACCTCTGACCATGCAGATTCAATTTTTCGGTGCTGCGCAAACCGTAACAGGAAGCAAGCATCTGATAACTACTGAAAAAGGCACAAAAATACTTCTTGACTGTGGTCTTTTTCAGGGAATACAAACAGACGAATTCAATCAGAATTTCGGTTTCAAACCCTCAGAAGTAGATTTTCTCATACTTTCCCACGCCCATATTGACCATTCCGGCCTTATTCCGCGACTGGTTAAAAAAGGATTCAAAGGTGAGATTTATACCACAGCTGCAACTGCTGACCTTTGCCGCGTCATGTTAATGGACAGTGCGCATATTCAGGAAAAGGATTTGGAGCGGATCAATCGCCGCAGGAAAAATCAGGGGCGCCCTTTGCTCGAAGAATTGTACGATTCGGAAGATGCGGCGCACGCATTGACTTTGTTCAAAACCGTTAAATACGGCCAGACTTTTCATTTGGGTGAAGACAAAGAAGTAGCCGTTTTGCTCACCGACGCTGCGCATTTGCTCGGAAGTGCGGCGGTGCATCTTACGATTCCTGAGAAAGGAACGTTTAAACAACTGACTTTCACGGGAGATATTGGTCGGCCGGAAGACCGCATTCTCAAAAAGCCCGATGTATTTCCGCAGGCGGATATTATTATTTGCGAATCCACCTACGGCGATCGGATCCATGAAAAAGAAGTGGACATGAAAGCGCATTTACTGCGGATTGTGAAGGATACTTGTGTAGATCGGCAGGGTAAACTGATCATTCCTGCCTTCGCGATCGACCGGACGCAGGAGTTGATTTACGCTTTGGACCAGCTTTACAGCTCTGGTAAGCTGCCGCATATTCCTGTTTATATTGACAGCCCGCTCGCAATCCGCGCCACTGCGATCATGAAGGAACATGAGGAATGTTTCAATCCTGAGATACTCGAATATATTGAAAAAGACGGCGACGCTTTTGCATTCCCTTACCTGCATTATGTGTCGGAAGTAACCGAATCCATTGCATTGAATGACAAAAAGGAACCTTGTATCATCATTTCTGCATCTGGAATGGCCGAAGCGGGACGGATCAAACATCATATTAAAAACAATATCGGCAATGAAAATTGCACGATCCTGCTCGTGGGTTATGCTTCCGCAAATACTTTGGCGGGTGCATTAAAGCGCGGGGATAAGGAGGTGAATATTTTTGGAGAAAAGTTTGAGGTGCATTGCCAGGTGGAAAGTATGGATTCGTTTTCCGGCCACGGTGATTATAACGAAATGCTCGACTTTCTTTCCTGCCAGAATCCTTCGCGGGTGGAGAAAGTATTTCTGGTTCACGGTGAATATGAAACACAGGTTTCCTTCAAAATAAAATTGGAAAAGGCTGGGTTTCAAAACGTTCAGATTCCTGCTTTGTACGAGGCTGTGAAAATCTGAATTTTTATGGGCATTCCGGGTTCTGTAAACTTGGAAAGTCCATAGTCTTGGTTATTTTTGCCAACCCAATTTCAATGCCGAAGTGGTGAAACTGGTAGACACGCACGTTTCAGAGGCGTGTGGGGGTTGCCCCATGCGGGTTCGAGTCCCGCCTTCGGCACAAAGCGCTGTTCCTACTATCAGGAATGGCGCTTTTGCTTTTTAGAGACAAATTCTCAGTGCAGTTAAATAGCTTCGCAACGCTTTACTTCCTAACACTCAGTCATAAACATTTCTTCGGTTCCCTACTTCGAATATCTCTACAATCAGTTTTTCCCCGTCCACTTGATATAGTATCCGGTAGTTACCAGCTCTGATCCGGAACATTTCCTTATAGCCTTTGAGCTTTCTGCATCCCGATTGATAAGGATTTGCGACAAGCGATGAGACTGCTGCTGACACCAGGTTATAATCCTTCCCGGAAAGTCCATTCAAAAATCTTTCCGCGCTGCGGCTCAATATGACACTGTACATCAGGTCAAATCATGCCTAGCGTCCAGCTTCGTTTTTACTTGCTCCCAAGGAACGAATTCTTCGCCCTGTATTTGTTTGATAAGAAGGCCATCATAATAATCTTCCAGCAGGTCGACCAATGTGTCCTCCGGCTCTAACTCTTGGTTGATAACCAAATTCATCAAAAAGGCATTTTCCCGAAGTTTTTTTATAACCTGGAGAATAGTCGAATGAAGGGCTTTCACTTTGGGTTGAACCGGCTTTCCTGCCGTCTCGATCGGCGCCAGCAATTTAAGTGCCTTTTCATACCGTTTCTTTTCGAGAAGTGCATCTTCATGTGTGAAATCATGAATCGCACGCTGTTCCTTGTCAAGATCATTCAGAAAACCCTGGTATACGGCATTCAATTTATTAATCGCAAGGGACGGTAAGGCGTTGCCGATGGCCGGAGCATGGCTGCACAGATGTAAAAATCTGTCAAAAATTGTAGTGTGTTTAAGACTTATCGAGTGCATATAGGGACTAAGCTAAGCTCTTGGAGAGCAGTTACATCACGTAATATTAAACAGTTAAAGAGAAATAAGTGTTGCCGACATCCGGGATTCTTTTTAGCGCTTAAAAAAAAGGCGTTTTGCGATCAATGAAAGAGAAAAATCGCAGAATAGTGTGCTACTTTTTCTCCCTGACCCTCTTTACAATCCTTACCGCGGTCATAATCACAACAGCAAAAGCAATCAATCCCAACACACCCCAGAGCCAGTCTACTGTATTTTTTAATACCACCAGAAAAACAATCGAGAATAAAAATACCGTCGCGACTTCATTGAAAAGCCTCAGCTGAAAGGATGTGAAACGGAATTTTCCTTCGCGCAATTCGAGGAGGATCTTGCCTGTAAATGAGTGGTATGCGTATAAACCGAAGACAAACACGAGTTTCAACCGCATCCAGTCCTGGTCGAGCCAGGCGGGTGTAATGTAAAGCATTGCTCCTCCACATATTAAAGTCAGCCAGCTGGCGGGCGTCATAATCGCAGTCCAGAGCAGCTTCTCCATTTTTGTAAACTGTGCAAGCAGGATCTCCCGCTCGGGGCTCGGCTTGCTGTTCGCTTCGGTATGATAGACGAAAAGTCGGGGCATATAAAACAGTCCCGCGAACCAGCTTACAACGAAAATAATATGCAGCGCTTTAAAGTGAAGGTATGTCATAGGACGAATCGTTTCGGGGATAAATTTCGTAAATAATACAGCAATACCAGACACAAACTTTCTTCGTACGGTATTCGTTAATCATTTTGACAATAACCCATGATAATAAAGATGAGAACGACCATCCCAATTTTGACCTTTCTCTTGATGTGCTGCATGGTAGTGATATCGTGTGCACAGTCGGATAAAAAACAGAAAAGAAAAATGGATAAGGAAGCTGCTTTTACCTCGCTTGATGAGACAAATGTAAATACTGCCGGCATGGAAACGGCGACATTCGGAACCGGGTGTTTCTGGTGTACCGAAGCTGTTTTAGAGTCTTTGGAAGGAGTTAAAAAAGTAGTTTCAGGCTATTCCGGCGGCCATGATCCGAAGCCGAATTACGAGGCAGTTTGCACCGGCAATACCGGTCATGCTGAGTGTGTGGAGGTGGTTTATGACCCAAAAGTGATCAGCTATGCAGATCTGCTCGAAGCATTTTTCCGCAGCCATGATCCTACTTCCCTGAACCGCCAGGGAAATGATGTTGGAACGCAATATCGCTCGGTGATTTTTTATCATAATGAGGAACAAAAGTCCCTGGCCGAGAAAGCGAAGGCAGAATTGGACAAATCCGGCGCGTATAACAAGCCAATTGTCACCGAAATTACGCCAGCGGTTAAATTCTTTGTGGCCGAAGACTATCATCAGAATTATTTCGCAAACAACCCCGATCAGGGCTATTGTGCGTTCGTAATTGCCCCAAAACTCGACAAATTCAAGAAGGTTTTTAAAGAGAAACTGCGGAAAGAAATATAGGCTTTTAGCGAAAATAAAGGCATCTGCCCACTTATACGGCTAGACACCCCGGATAATAAGTATAAATGGCACAAGTTTTGAAGCGTTCGGATAAAGGCTTTAATTTGTGCCATTATTAACAATAACTAATCTATTACGATGAAAAAGATTCTATTCATGTTTTTCTTTTGCGCCGTTCTGAGCGCAACTTCGGAAAAGGCGTTCGCGCAGTTTGAGAAGGGAGATAAATTACTGAATGCGGGTATTAACCTTGGAGGCACATACGGCGGCGGCGGAATAGGCGTTGGTGCATCTTTCGAGGGTGGTGTCCATGATTTTATCAGTGTTGGTGGTCAGCTTGACTTCGTAACCTGGAACTACGGCGGAGGCCTTTATGGAAATGGATGGAGATATAACTTCATCAATATTGCTGCCAGAGGATCTTATCACTACGGAAAGCATTTTCTTACTGTTGACAACCTGGATCTATACGCCGGGCCTTCACTAGGTTATAGAATTGCAAATTCATCTTACGATGGCATCGGCTACGATTCTTATGGTAGCGGCGTATTTTTCGGCGCATTTGCGGGAGCAAGATATTACTTTAAACCAACTATGGGCGTTTTCGCGGAAGTTGGTTATAATGCCTCACCGCTGAAAGTTGGTATCACTTTCAAGTTTTAATAGAACTATATATTCTAAATATGCCTGGGAATCGCTTCTCAGGCATTTTTTTATGTCTTGCTGATATTAGAATCTGATATTTAATGTAAGATAACCCGCTTGTGTTGCCGGGTTGAAGCCGGGGCTAATCCTGAATGCGATCGGCTCGCCTCTGTGAATTAGTTCCCTTCTGATCTTACCCGCTTTCGAGCCATTTTTCCCTGCTTTTATAAACCCGACAGTACCAAATGTCGCTGCACCTGCGAAGCCGCCGAGCATCAACCACGCCCCACGAATTGCGCGCTGCTCGTCTGCATAAGAGGCGAAATTGCCATTTGCATCCATTGAGCCGGCAATAATGCCTGCGCCCACTCCGGACAAGATCATACCGACGGAAGTCCCGGCGATCCCCATCACGAGGCCGGTTTTAGATTTACCCTTATAATATTTATAAGTCGCCCGAAGGTTGTCCGCAGAAGATGCGCGTATTTCTTCCAAAAACTGATTGCGCGACCCGGACGCCTGCAAGGGTGCAGCTGGCCTGGCCTGTGGAGCTGATTGGCCAGGCGCATAGTAACTGGGCACTTCCAGCACTGCCTCGAAAGTCTCCACCTCGCCGTTTCCGTAGTGTATAGAAGCGATTTCAGACTTTTTTACAGTAAATAACGGGCCTTCGTCGTCACTTAGCTTTTTGTATTTCACGACTGTATCATCTACCTCCTGGATGCGGACTTCAAGCTTCGTTTCATTGCGCAAAAAAAGAATATCCGGTTTCCGCACATTTTGAGCGAAAACCGGATTCAATAATAAAAGGCATAAAATGGCTAACAGCTGGATTTTCAGCAGTGATAAAATTACTTTCATTGTAGAAGGATAATATGAATATACCCTTCAATGAAGCAATAAATTCGCCTTTATCAAAATGTCATCCGCAGGGTGAGCTGGCCTGATTTATTAAGCGGGTCGAATTTTGGGCTGAGCTTAAATGTAGTAAGTGATTGGCCTCGTCTTTCGAGTTCATTTTTAACCTTATCAGCCTTTTTCTTATGCACACGGTACTTGTTAAAAGACAGGGAACCGAACACGATTCCGAAAGCCGGCCCGGCGATCGCTAATGCACCGCCGAACTTTTTATCATCCGAATCTTCACCAACAGCAGTCACGATTACGCCGGAAACCAGGGTTGCCACGGCAATAGAGGTAAATACGATCGCGCCGGTTTTCCCATCTACCGATTTGTTGTGGTGATATTCGTATTTGTCCCGCAGTTGATCCGAATTGGCCATTACAATGCTTTTCTCAAAAGGGTCGGTCGGCAAATTGTTCAAATCTGCATATTGCCCTACCGAGTCAGTAGGCACTTTGCCGGGTTGGATAGAGTCTCTTACATTGATTGTTTTCCCATTTTTCAGCAAAACCCGCGCTACTTTATCCAGATAAATGTAGGTAGCGGCGCTGTCGGCAGTTCCAAGATCGCGGTAGTTGATTTTTTCATAGCTCATCTGCGTGATCAGCGCTTGAATCTGTGTACTGTCCCGCTTAACAATGATATCATTTTTGCGCGGGCTCTGAGCATAAGATAATTGCGCAACGCCGATTGACAACAATGTGATCAGCAGAACTGGCAGGTTTTTAAATGTGTGTATCCGCATTTGTAGTATGGTTAAGATGGAAAAAATGAAAGCTAAACGTACACAAACTTTTTCCAATCTTGTAAAAAATTGTGCTACTACATCCCGAATTTGTTCAATTGCTTTACAAGTACCTCAAAATCCTTCGGATAAGGCGCTTCGATCCGAACTCGCTCTCCGTCCATCACTGCAAAAGAAAGTGAATGCGCATGCAATGCAACGCGCTGAATGAGAGGCTGTTCCTCAGTCTCCTTTTTAAGATTGAATTTCCGCTTTAAACTGGATAGATAAATTACTTCCCCCCCGTATTGCGGGTCGCAGACGATCGGCGCTTTCAGGCACGAAAGGTGAATGCGGATCTGGTGCATGCGGCCGGTTATGGGAATACACTCCACTAATGTGTAACCTCTGTAAACCTGCAACGTGTTGAAAATAGTCTCTGCGACTTTGCCTTCTGACCGGTCTATTTTCACTGCTGTGCCGTTTTTTAGAGGTAAAATCGGCAAAAACACAGAAATGCTGTCGAGTTTGTGAATGCCGTTTGTCACGGCGTGGTACCGTTTAGTAACTTCCCTGTGCTCAAATTGCATGGCCAAATGCCGGTAAGCAGCTGGATTTTTGGCAAAAGCCAATGCGCCGGAAGTTTCCTTGTCGAGCCGGTGTGCCGCCTGCAGTTCAGAATTATATTCCTTTGCCAACCTTAATACACTACCGCCTCTATCGGCAGTTCTTTCATCCAGGGTAGCCAGGTGCGGCGGCTTATTTACGACTAAAAAATCCTCGTTTTCAAATAAAATGAGGTCTTTAAAATTGATTTTCATAGTTATTGCGATAAAAATAAATCCGAATGAACTACCGGAAAAGTAATTCATTCGGATTCACGGAGCTTCGAAATGAATTGTTCCGTTATAACACAAAACTAATCAATCTCGATCTTATATGACAATGGTTTTAATAGCTTTAAACCATTGCAGAAACTTTTGTCGGGTTTGGATTGATCGTATCAGACTCGACTAAACCATCTCGCAAACGCACAATCCGGTGCGCGTAATGCGCAATATCCTCTTCGTGGGTCACCATTACGATCGTATTTCCCTTGCTATATAATTGGTCGAACAGATCCATGATCTCGTAGGAAGTTTTGGAATCCAGGTTACCTGTGGGCTCATCGGCGAGCAAAATGCTGGGATCATTGACAAGCGCCCGGGCAATAGCAACCCGCTGCCGCTGACCACCCGAAAGTTCGTTCGGCTTGTGTCCGGCGCGGTTCTCCAGACCTACATTTTTCAAGGAAAGCATTGCTTTTTCAGTCCGGTCTGACTTTCCCAAACCTGCATAAATCAATGGAAGCGCCACATTATCAAGTGAAGACATTCTTGGCAGCAAGTTGAAAGTCTGAAATACAAAGCCGATTTCCTTGTTTCTGATTTCAGCCAATTCGCTTTCAGTCATATCACTTACGTCCTTGTTATTAAGGACATATCTGCCGGTTGTAGGTGTATCCAGGCAGCCGATGATATTCATCAATGTAGATTTCCCCGAGCCGGAAGGGCCCATAAAAGCGACATATTCGCCTTTATTTACCGAAATCGTCACCGATTTGAGCGCCTGGATTACTTCGCTGCCCATTACGTAACGTTTTGCAATCTCGCTGGTCTCTATAATTCTCATATATGAATTTCCTGTTAGGATGCTGCCGCAATTTTTCGGAAATGATTTGCAACGTATAATGACGCCAGAAGAACAGCAGCTGGAACGCCTTCGTTGGCTAGTTTCCCATCAGGTTTCCACCAGCTTGTCGATTTAAATCCGGCACTATCTTCTTCGTTTTTGACGGTCCAATTCCGCATGGTCCAAGAATCGAACTGCCACTTAAAGTTTTGCCCGCTATAAGTGATGGTAGCAGTGCCTTTGAGGTAACGAAATTGCATTTGACCTAGAACCTTCTGCCCCTCGATATCAGTGATATCGATTGTTTTTTTCCAAAATCCCTGGGATCTGAATCTGAGCATATTACCGTCCAATTCTCCGTATCCTTCTTCTTTCCAAGAGCTTGTTTTCAATATCCCGGCTATTAGTTTTCCTCTGAAAATCCTGCATTCGGTGCCGGTAAAATTGGATTTGCAGATTAATGACATTGTTGATGAAGTGTAATTACAGATAACTAAAATATCAAATCACTGAAATTCTGCCCGCCGTTTTTCGATAAGTGCCTGCATAGGCTGATAGCGGCTCACAAATTGCTGATAGTCGGCAGGCGTCGCGTATTGTTTTACCTTCTCTTCGCCCTCTTTGGCCTGCCCGGTCAAACCCTGTTCCAGACTGAGATATGCATATTGCTCCCATAATCGAAAATCGTATTCGTTATATGCGAGCGCATTCAGAACCAGATTATAAGCTTTATCCGTTTGCTTTTTCCCTCTGAAATAGGTCGATGCAGCTGATATCGTCTGCGCATTGAAAGGGTTGATATTGATTGCTTTTCGAAAATTAGCCTCAGTTGGTGACTGTAACGCCACTTTCAGTAAAGAATCGCCCGGCACTTTTGGTTTTACTCCGGAAAAAAGACTTTGTTTAAGATTTTCAATCGCCGGGTTATTCTCTTTCTCCTGTATTTTATCAAGCAAAATCACAGCCACTTCTTTCTTATCGTAAAGCGCATTCGCCACCGCCATTCCAATAGTCCCTTCCAAACCCTCTACAACTGATAAATTCTCAATTGCTTTTTCGTATAAACCTAACTGCAAAAACCAGTGGCCCAATACCTTATGATATTGATCACTCTTCTCTTCCTCGTCCGATGCCAGGGCTGTAAGTGATTGCAATGCCCTGAGCTTGTCGCCGCTGTAAAATTCAGGATATAATGCAGCCCATGTCAAATCCTTTGCAAGTACCGGGTTCGAAGTGGCTAGCTTGCTCAGCAACTTCACAGAAGCGGTATCTGATCTAGCCTGATTAACAGCATAGTTCAATAAATAAGCCGAAGCTGACACGCTCAGAAGTGAATCAGCCGGCACTGCACTGGTATTGAAATCCTGCTTGACGAACTGCTGCCTCAAATTCTGAACTGCAAGCCAGTTAGCCTGCCACGACAGGTAATTATATTTTTCGGTATTAGAAGCCAGCGAATCAAGCAGGCCGGCGTCTGTGTTTTTTGCTAAAATAGCCAGCAGGTTCGTCGCCGGTATTTCAGGGCGTTTTGCATTCGCCTGTGCTCTTTCAATATAGTAGTACGCAGAATCCGCGACATTTGTTTTGGAATAAAGCATTCCGAGATTATTGAGCAATTCCCCGCTTTTCGGAAACCGGCCAATACCTTCCTGTAAACTGTAAACAGCGTCGAAAAACAGATTTTCCTGGATCAATATTCCGCTCAAACCTGCGTAAGCCTGTGCGGAGGGATTCTTAAATAATGCCTGCCGGAAGTAAAATGCAGCCGCAGTGCGGTCACCCTGACGAATTGCAAGAGAAGCGAGTGAATAATTGGATTTATGGTTTTGAAATTCCCGCTGTAATGCCAGCTTATAGTATTGCTCAGAAAGGGTAAATTCTTCGGTAGCTGCGTGCAGATCCCCCACTCCATTAAAATATCCTGCAATAGCCTGATTTACTGGTAAAAGCTTTTGAATAAAAATTAAAATTACAAAGCCTGCAAAACCAAATAGCCGGGTTTGAGTTAATCCAAACCGGAGAGGCTTGTAGAGTACCTTGTGAACTGCGAGTTTTTGTTTAAAAAGAGGATAAAAATTGACCAGAATATAAAACAGGAATAAAACACCCATTGCGAGCTGTCCCTGTACTACCACATCTTCCAATGCTTCCAGCACGGGATCATTGGCGGTACCCGCCATAAGTCCGGTGAATGCGGCCGCTATAATGAACATTCCCATATAGATCCAAAAACCGGCGCTTCTGAACGGAAGCAGGCTACCCATCGAATCCGCCCTGCGGCGAAATCCCCAGATACCTAAAATACCCGCCGCCAATGCAAGGAAAACGGGACTTACCAACGTCATATCCCAATCGATCTGTCGGGTGTTTCGGAGATAGATCAGCAATAGTAAGAGCAGGTATAGTATTGAAATGACGACAAAGTTGATCAGTCCCGTACTTCCTTTTCGCATAGAACCGCTGGTGCTCAGCCATACGAAACCAGCCATGATTTCGGTGGAAGAAATGAGGAGAAAAAGGACTGTCACGATCAGCCAGAACGGAAACGAATAACTCGCTGCTGTCAACGCGGGAAACGGTACCCCGGACATTGTCCAGATTAGGAAAACCATCATACCAGATGCAACCAGCAAGCCTGCAATCCGCAACCCAATACCTGCATCCGGCCTGAATGCGTGGAAATAATAGGTAGTGACGCTATAAACGAGTACAGTAATAATGAACAAGAACTTGCTATCGGTTTCGGCAACGTCCAGCAGCTCCAATCGGGAGAAAGCAAGGAATAATATAAAAATGACCATTCCGGCCAGATACCAAAATCTTGTTAAGGTGGTTAAACCAGCTAAAACGAAGGAAAGTCCAAGTGTAGCGAATATCCAGAATATACGTACCGTAAGATAATCCACTTCCATGACCGACGCCATAAAGCTTTCATTCACCAGGTGTGTCGGCGTCGAAACACCATATTGCCAGCTTCCGAGTTGCAGAATGTCCACGACCGAACTCACTTCGGAGAGTTCGCTGATTACATTCCAGCGAACTACATTATCAAGTGGATTTATGCATTTGAATACAAAAGATACAATCGCCAAAAACAAAATGGTCATCGCCCCAAGCGCCATTCTGCGCTCCGACACTGACCATACCTTCCAGAAAAAAAACTCCTTCATATTATAGATTAACCTGCTCTGAGAATGCAGAATTGTAAAGATCCGTTTAAATCAAACGAAAAACTCAGTGACCTGTTATCTCCACCAGATCGGCCGCCGCAAGTAATGCAAGTGCATTGCCAAGATTAGCTGTGAAAATTTCTTGTAGCCGCGCTTTCGATGTATTCCCGCAAGTTAACCAGATCACTTTTGGGGGAATTCCGTTCCGATCAAGAAGTGTCACAAAATCATCGTCTTTCGTGATCACGATCGCATTCAGCTCTCTTGCTTTGAAAAATATCTCGAAGTCTGAGGAGTGCCGCAGGCTTAAAAATTGGGCAGAGCAACATTCGAGCTTGAAGAATGATGTAATCCAGAGTGCGAGAGAAGGTGGGATATGCGCGTCCAGAATGATCATCAGGCTGCCCGTAATACCGGGTGATTCAGCTTTGCCGCGGCGTAAAGTAAACAGGCAGTGATATCTTCCGGTTGAAGGTCTGGCAGCTCTTCTGTAACAATTTGCTCTGGCGTCAGGCCGGCTGCTAAAAGTTCTATTACGTCCGTCACCCTGATACGCATATTCCGAATACAAGGCTTCCCTCCGCACTGATCGGGATTAAAAGTGATACGTTCCAGGAGTTGCGTATTCATAGTTTTACTGAATAGATGATTAATTCAAATTTACCATATTATCGTATTTCTTCGAATTCTCTGGTGAAGATGACTTTACTAATTAAAGAACCCTTATCAGATTTATCGCCATAGTTACTTACTGCTAAATGCAAATAACAGTAACATTGTCCCTCCCTTTTCTAAAAAATATCCAATAAATCACTTTATGTCTTCTTGGTACTGACCAAATTATCCTATACTTTTGCGGTCTGAAAAAAACCTCATTAGAGATAATCAAAATCATATAATGGCAAACGAGACAAACATAGGAAAAATTACGCAGGTAATTGGTCCCGTTGTAGACGTATCATTTGAAGATAGCGGAAGCATTCCATCTATCCTCGATGCGTTAGAAGTCATCAAACCAAACGGTTCGAAAGTAGTTCTTGAGTGCCAGCAGCACTTGGGCGAAGACCGTATCCGTACCATCGCGATGGACAGTACCGAAGGTATGCAGCGCGGAATGGCAGTAAGGCCGCTTGGTGCGCCTATTAAAATGCCAATCGGTGAAGGAATTAAAGGTCGCCTTTTCAATGTAATCGGTGAAGCGATCGATGGACTTACGCCTTTGGATACTACAAACGGTATCTCAATTCACCGCTCAGCTCCGAAATTTGAAGAGCTGGCGACTTCAACTGAAATCCTGTTTACAGGTATCAAAGTAATCGATTTGCTTGCTCCTTATGTAAAAGGTGGTAAAATCGGTTTGTTCGGTGGTGCCGGTGTTGGTAAAACCGTTTTGATCCAGGAGTTGATCAACAATATTGCGAAAGCTTACGCTGGTCTTTCAGTGTTTGCGGGAGTTGGAGAACGTACCCGTGAAGGAAATGACCTTATGCGTGAAATGATTGAAGCCGGTATCATCAAATACGGCGACGAGTTCAAGCACAGCATGGAAAAAGGCGGCTGGGATATTTCAAAAGTGGATTATAATACTTTGAAAGACTCACAGGCAACTTTCGTTTTCGGACAAATGAACGAGCCTCCTGGCGCACGTGCACGTGTTGCATTGTCAGGTTTGACTATGGCGGAATACTTCCGTGATGGTGACGGCGAAGGTCAGGGTCGTGATATTCTTTTCTTTATCGACAATATCTTCCGTTTTACACAAGCTGGTTCAGAGGTATCCGCTCTTTTAGGACGTATGCCATCAGCGGTAGGTTACCAGCCTACGCTTGCTACTGAAATGGGACAGATGCAGGAACGTATTACCTCCACAAAACGTGGTTCTATCACATCTGTACAAGCGGTTTACGTACCTGCGGATGACTTGACTGACCCTGCTCCTGCGACAACATTTGCCCACTTGGACGCAACTACGGTACTAAGCCGTAAAGTTTCTGAAAAAGGAATTTACCCTGCGGTAGATCCATTGGATTCAGCTTCACGGATTCTGAATGCTGAAACTTTGGGTGCTGAGCATTACGATTGCGCACAGCGCGTAAAAAATATTTTGCAACGCTACAAAGAATTGCAGGATATCATCGCGATCCTTGGTATGGAAGAACTTTCAGACGAAGACAAGCTGGTTGTATCCCGCGCTCGTCGTGTAGAGCGTTTCTTGTCGCAACCATTCTTCGTAGCTGAGCAGTTCACAGGTTTGAAAGGAACGTTGGTAGATATCAACGATACCATCAAAGGATTTAACCTGATCATGGACGGAGCTTATGACCACCTTCCTGAAATGGCATTCAACCTGGTTGGAACCATCGAAGATGCGCAGGCAAAAGGAGAAAAAATGCTTGCAGAAGCAACCCGATAAGTTAAGAGTTTGAAGTCTACTCATAAACTAAAAACTTTCAACTCATGCATTTAGAAATAATTACCCCAGATAAGAAGGTTTTTGCCGGAGAGGCGAATTCCGTGACGTTACCGGGTTCAGAAGGTCAATTTCAGGTTCTAAACCGTCACGCGCCGCTTGTAAGTACATTAGGAAAAGGCGACGTGGTGATCGATACCGGTGCTGCAAGGCAAACCTACGTGATCGATGGCGGTGTAGTAGAAGTGCTTAATAACAAAGTACTGGTACTGGCGGAGGCGATTCTATAATATAGATTTAAGAGTTTGTAAAAAGCAGAAACTGGAAACGGTTTCTGCTTTTTTTGTGATCAGGCACATACAAAGTCATTGGATTCAATAAGGATTTAAGTCCATACCAGTCGATCCGCGACATTGCATTGTATTTCAGTAAGAATATAGAAGTTACAAAAAGGAAAAGTTTTCATATTTTCGAAAAGTACAATCCTTCACTTCCAAAAATGACACAACCGGCTGCCAAAAACGGACTATTGAAAATTCTGGGAGTTGGTTTTGGCATCGCGGTAACCGTGGGCGGCACAATCGGGACCGGCATTCTCCGGAAACCCGGCCCGATCGCGGAGCAACTTGGCGAACCGTGGCTGATCATGGCCCTTTGGGCAGCTGTAAGTTTGTACGCGTTTTTGGGAACGCTTTGCACGATCGAACTCGGCACTTCTGTCCCGAAAGCGGGCGCCTGGTACGTGTATGCACAACGTGCATTTGGCAACTATGCTGGCTTTGTGGTCGGGATCAATAGCTGGCTCGGAACCTGCTCTGCGCTTGGTTTTGGTGTGTATACCATGAGCGAATACCTGGCGCTCCTCATCCCGGAGTTAGGTGGTTCAGAACCTTATGTCGCTGCTGTTATTTTATTGGTACTCAGCGGCATTCACTGGATCGGACTGGCACTTGCGAGTAGTTTTCAGAACATTATGAGTGTTTTGAAGGGAATCGGACTTTTCGTTTTTGTGGCGGTTTGCTATATCTATGGGGATGAAGTTTCGGCTGAACAAATGCAGAGTACCACCAGTCAGATTCTGGCGACAGGCAGCTGGATCGCGCCGGTTATCTTCTCGCTTCAAGCGATTTTTTACACTTATGACGGCTGGTATACAGCAGCATATTTCTCGGAAGAAGATAAAGATCCTTCCAAAAATCTACCCAAATCCATGATTGGCGGCATTCTACTGATCATCGCCATCTACCTGCTGTGCAATATGGCGATCCTGCACATTTTGCCAATGGACGAACTGGCGCAGTCGAAGCTGGCGGCGGCAGATGCGATCCGACTGATATTCGGGGAAGGTTCAGGTAAAATCGTCACGTTGTTTTTAATGATATCCATATTGGGGATTGTCAATGCGCAACTCCTATTCAACCCCCGTGTACTCTATTCCATGAGCCGCGACGGGCTGTTCCTTCCCGCCGGGACAAATGTAAACCGCGGAGGCACGCCGGCAGTTGCAATGCTGATCACCTCTGGAGTCGCTATCTTATTGATATTAATAGGAAAAGAAGCCACCGAAAAGTTGTCCGATATTGCCACTTTCTTTTTCGTACTCGGCTATACTTCGGGTTTTGCCTCCCTGCTCGCACTTCGCCGTAAAGAACCTTCGCTGCCCCGCCCATGGAAAGTGCCGCTTTACCCCGTATTACCAATCATTATGCTAATCTGCTCACTCGCATTTTTAGTGGGCGCAGTCATACAGGATTTAGGAAGTAGTCAATATGCTTTGCTTTTTTTAGTGATCAGTTATCCTGCCTATCTTTTGGTTAGGAGAGCAAACCGTTAATTGTCAGCGATATAAATAATATTCAATGCGTAAATCCATCGTCAAAATTTCCGGCATTATCCTGCTTTGTACCCTTCTTGCTGCTTTTCAGTGGGAGGAAGATTTTACAAAAATGATCTCAGGAAAACTTGAGAGATACAGGCAAACGTATCCCGTCGAGAAAGCATATCTGCATCTGGATAAACCTTATTATATGTCGGGAGACACATTATGGTATCAGGCTTACCTGGTTGAAGGCTCGCTGCACTTTGCAGATAGCGCGAGTAATTTATTATATGTTGATCTGATAGAGCAACGTACCGGTAAAAACCTGGCAGTCAAGCGAACCAGTTTGGAAGCAGGTGTCGGGAACGGGGAGATTGTGCTCGCAGACTCTATTCCTCCCGGCGCGTACACGATCCGCGCTTACACCAACTGGATGCGCAATGCAGCTGAGGATTTCTTCTTTCAAAAAAATATCTTCATTTACGATCCGGCGGGAGGTACACCCGCTCCGCTTACTGGCAAGGTGGACCTGCAATTCTTTCCTGAAGGCGGCGACCTGGTGGCGGAATCTTCTACGCGGATTGCTTTCAAGGCATTGAATACTAGTGGATTAGGTCATGATGTGAAAGGTTTTATTTTAGACCAGAATAAGGATACTATTGCTTCCTTCAAAAGCGACCATCTGGGAATGGGCAGGATACAGTTTTCGCCTAAATCCGGCGCCATCTATTCGGCATTTCTATGGGCAGAAAACGGAAATGCGAGTGAGTATCCGTTTCCGAAAGTGAAGGAGACAGGCTATACTTTAATTGCAGATAATGTTTCCAGTCCATTGAAAACCAGGATTATGGTTTACGCAAAAGTGCCTGGCAAAAGTGAGATTCCCGTGCACGTAGTCGGTCATTCCCGCGGAATAGTCGCATTTGTTGCCAAAGGTAAAATTGGTAGCAGAGGCTTGATGATCCAGGTTCCAAATGCCGACCTGCCCGACGGGATTACGCATCTGACGCTATTTGATGATGAAAACAAACCAGTTTCGGAGCGGCTTATCTTTATCGACCACGGGCACAAGCTCCGGGTAGGAATAGCGCCTTCGAAGAATGCATTCAAGCCGCGTGAAAAATCGGAAATTGAGATTACGGTGAGCGATTCTTCGGGCAGACCCATGGAAACAAATCTATCCGTCGCAATTACGGACGCGGGACAGATCCAGCAACAGCTTTACGACCAGCATATTCGTTCCTATCTGCTGCTATCTTCTGATATTAAGGGTTTTATTGAACAGCCCGGCTATTATTTTGATGAAACTAAAACAGAAAGAAAAATCCACCGGGATATCCTGATGATGACGCAGGGCTGGACGCGGTTCGGTTGGGACGACATTTTGCAAGATTCTTTACAACCTCCAAAACGGTTTCTCGAACAGGGAATTACGTTTTCCGGGGAGGTAAAAAGAAATAAAAAGCCAGTCGCTAAAACGCCCGTCTCGGTTTACCTCAGCAATGATAGCCTCAGTACATTTTTGACTGCCGACACTGACGAGCGTGGCCAGTTTTCACTCTATAACCTGATTTTTGAAGATTCGCTGAAAGTAAGAGTCCAGGGAATGAACAAAAAGAACAGCCAGAGCTTTACATTCAGGATATTTCCATTTGATCCACCAAAATTATCTGCGTCGAAAGGACCTTATTTCCCACTTACCGTCGACGGTCGCCTGCTGAATGATTTTTTGAAAAGAAATGCACAGGATCAGGAGATTGCGCGGAAAATACGGGAGAGCCGGGAGCGATTATTGCAGGAGGTGACGATCAAAGCGAAGAAGCAGGTGCCGCGCGATTCCAGGAAAATTTACGGAACAGCAGATGCATCTATCAAGGTAACTCCTGAACTGGTCGGCGGACGAACGAGTATCCTGGATATACTGGCTGGCAGAGTGGCGGGAGTTCAGGTAGTTGGATCAGGCATAAATGCTTCGGTCTACATTCGGGGTAACCGCGGGGAGCCGCAATTTGTATTGGATGGAATGCCGGTGGACAAAGATTTTGTTAGTGCGCTCAATGTGCATGATGTAGAATCTATCGACGTTTTGAAAGGCGCGTCGGCTTCGATTTTTGGAATGAGTGGTGGAAACGGCGTGATCTCGATTTTGACTAAAAGAGGAAATAGCAATTATGACTATTCGCAGGATGTGGTTCCGGGGGTATTGGTTTCTAAAATCGCAGGTTTTCATGTACCAAAAACTTTTTATTCGCCTGCCTACTCTACCGGCATTCCGCAGAATTCTAATCCTGACTATCGGTCGACGATTTTTTGGGCGCCGATGTTGAAGACCGATAAAAATGGAAAAATCAGGTTACAATACTATAATTCCGACGCTGCAACTACGGTGGACATCCGCGTTGAGGCACTGAGTGCGAATGGTATTCCGGGATTCGGGAAATCCACATATTCAGTGAATTAACAAACAAGAATACTTGAATTCCGACGTTAGTATTCTTATTTGAATAGCGTTTAAAACCAGTTCTGGTGACAAAATTGGTAACTTTGTTGTTTACACTGAAATAGCCGGTCACGTCTAGGAAACTGATGGCATCTGATTGAAATATGAAGACCGTATATTTAAAGTTAACCCTTCTGATCCTGGTGCTGGCGAATCTCTTCGTTACGCACGATTCCCTTGCCCAGCGGCGCAGTAAAGACCGGGACAAGGAGTCGGTCATCGATACCGTCGCTCTTCGAATAGAAAAGGAGTCGCTGGCGACTGAGGGCATGAAGTTCATGATGAAAGACGAGCCTGAACGCGCATTGCCACTTTTTGAAAAGCTGGTTCAGGAAAGTGCGCAGGATCCGGCCAGTCACTATCTGGTTGCAACTGCGCTGATCAAGCTTGAAAAATTCGACGAAGCGATCGCACCGGCCAAGAAAGCTTTTGACCTCAAAAAAGATAATATTTTCTACGCCCAGCAGCTGGCTGAACTCTATGCAAAACGCAGGAAATATGCGGAGGCTGCGGAAATATATGAAACGCTCGTTGCCAAAAATCCCGAAAATATCCAGTATGGTATTGAATTGGCTGCGATATATGTTTTTAACGATCAGCCCGATAAGGCAATTGAAACCTATAATGTCCTGGAAAAATCAATGGGCATTACCGAAGAAATCACGCATCAGAAACAACAACTCTATTTACGCCAGAACAACCTCGACAAAGCGCTCGCAGAAGCAAAAAAACTCATTGAAGCAGAACCTACCGAGGTAAGCTATCGTGTAGAGCTGGCCGAATTGCTGATCGCGAATGACCGGATCGTTGAGGCTGTAAAACCACTGGAAGAAGCATTGAAAATCAACCCCGACGAGGCGCAGGCGCACGTTTTGCTGGCGGATATCTATCGTCGTAACGGGGATGTTCAGAAATGTAACGAAGAATTGAAACTGGTTTTTGCCAATCCTAATCTGGATGCAGATCCTAAGATCAGGGTTTTGACGGGCTATTTGACCATGCTCAAATCGGAAGGAGAAATCAAAGACGCAGTTGCCCTCGCCAAACAGCTTTATGACACGCATCCTAATGAATCGCGCGCAAATGTGATTTATGCCGATTTGCTGGTTCGCCAGGATAAAAAGGCCGAGGCGCGGGATATGTATACCAAAGCGAGCCGCATTGATGGTTCCGTATTTCAAGTCTGGGCGGCAATTTTACAGCTCGACGGTGATCTGAATCAGGTAGATAGCATGCTCGTGCATTCGGAAAAAGCATTGGAATTGTTCCCAAACCAAGGAATGTTCTGGTATTCAAATGGTACTGCGCATTTGATGAAGAAAAATTTCAAAGAAGCGATTTCCTCTCTTGAAGAAAGCCTGAAACTGATTTCCAACAATCCTGAACTAGTACCTTATATCCACGCGCAGCTGGGCGACGCCTATAATGGACTTGGCGATCATGTGAAATCAGACGCGGCTTACGATCAGGCATTGAAAGCTAATCCCGACAATGATCACGTCCTGAACAATTACAGCTATTTCCTTTCTTTACGCAAAGAAAAACTGGACTTGGCGCTCAAAATGTCAGAAAAGCTCGTTCAGCAGCATCAAAACAATCCTACTTACCTGGATACGCACGCCTGGGTGCTATACATTCGCAAAGACTATAAAAAAGCAAAGGAGTTTCTTGAAAAAGCTATGACCGACAGTAGTACCGTAAGTGGCACGATTGTTGAGCATTATGGAGATGTTCTTTTCAAATTAGGTGAAAGGGACAATGCAGTGGCGCAGTGGAAAAGAGCGAAGAGAATGGGCGAAACCACTGAACTTCTTGACAAAAAAATAGCAACAGGTGCATTACATGAGCAATAAATTTTCTGTCGGGCTGCTGGCCATTTGTTTGATCTGGTTTTCAGCTTGTCACAAACAGCGTACTTCAAAACGTAATAAAAATAACCCCGTCGCCGATTCTACATTGACCCAGGCCACGCAACCGGTAATCGATTCTGCAACAGCAGGCACTCCGGCAAATGCTGCACCGGTAAAGATCAACGAGATCGAATTCAATTACCTTACTGCCAAATCCAAAGTTTCATTAGTCAGCAAGTCCCAGAACTTCGATAATACCAATGTCAATATCCGGATGAAAAAGGATAGTGTGATCTGGCTATCTGTAACGGGAGTTGGTTTGGAAGTCGCCAGGGGACTTATTACACGGGATTCTATTGTTTTTATGGATAAAATCCACCGGGACTATTTTGTGTTTAGTTATGAGCAATTAAGCAAACAATACAATTTCGATCTCAACTTTGATTTGCTGCAATCGATGATCATCGGAAATCTTCCGTTTGAACCTCAATCGGAGGCAAGATTTGTCAAAATGAACGAGTTTTATGTTTTAAAACAGATTGTCGACCGACTTGAAGTCGACAATTTTATCAGTGAAAGCAACCTTAAATTGTCGAGGTTAAAAGCAATCGAAGTACCTACCCAAAATGCGTTTACACTTGACTATGAAGATTTTAAAGATGTAAACAACTTTCTATTTCCCTTCACAAGCATTATCAACCTGAATGTCAAATCCTTGAAAGATCAGCAAGTGAGAGAGACGAATATGCGCATCAGGCATACCAAGGTTGAAATGCTGAATGACAGCCCCGGATTTCCATTCAGCGTGCCTTCCAGCTATAAACGCAAAAAATAAAGTCAGAAAGTCTGCTTAAATTTGCCGGCCACGAATTGTATTTTGCCTGCAAGAATCAATAAATATGCTCATTAGTTCCCCCGGTCGCCGTCGTTTACTTTTAATGTTAACGTTCATTCTCTGTTCGTTAGCCGGTGCGTACGCCCAAAAATCCAGGGAACAGCTGGAAAAGGAGAAAAGTGAGAACCAGAGCAAGATCCGCGAGATCCAGAGCATTTTAAAGCAAACTTCCTCTCAGAAAAACGTCAATCTTGGTCAATTAAAGGCGCTTAACCAGCAAATCAATACTTATAAAAAACAAATTGACCTTCTTTCCGACGATCTTGATTTGCTTAATGGTGAATTGAAAGTGCTGGAAAAAAAGCGTCAATCCCTTGATAGCAGCCTGAATGTCCTGAAAGAGGAATACGGGCACATGATCTACGAAGCTTCCAAGCGAAATGCCTATTTCAACCAGCTGGTGTTCCTGTTCTCGGCGGGTACTTTCAATCAGTTGGTTTTGCGGTATAAGTATCTCAAACAATATACAGAAGCGCGGCAGGGACAGGCCAAGGAAATTGGCGCTCTTCAGGAAAAGGTCATGAACGAGCGCAGGCGGATCACTGCGAAACAGAATCAGCAAAAAACGGTTCTGAATACGCGCGTGACCGAAAATACGAAGCTCGAAGGACTGAAAGTAAAGCAGAATGAAGTGATCCAGGAGCTTTCGCAAAAGGAAGTAGAACTGAGAAAGCAGATAGCTGAAAACAAGCGCGCTACCGATTTACTGGAAGCCAATATCCGCAGGATCGCTGAGAGGGAAAGAAGAGAACGGCTTGAACGCGAACGCCGCGAACGCGAAGAGCGGGAGGCACGCAGGAAAGCGGAACGTGAACGCCTTGCTCGGGAAAATGCGGAACGAGAGAAAAAAGGTGAAGCCGCTATTGTAGAGGCGCCGAAAGAGGAAGAGCCTGTTATTTCCAGTGGTATGAGTGAAGAAGAAACAACACTGGCTTCCTCGTTCACAGCATCCCAAGCCCGACTACCCTGGCCGGTAAAAGGCTTTGTATCAGGTCACTTCGGCCAGCGGCCACATGCAGTTTTGAAGGGTGTTATGGTTGATAATTTGGGTGTAGATATCCAGACTACCGCCGGCGAACCTGTTCGTTCCGTTTATGATGGGGTTGTATTGGATGTTACTGAAATGCCGGGAATGGGAAATGTAGTCGCTATTCAGCACGGAAATTATATGACGATTTATGCCAAAATGAATGGAGTTACCGTTCGTGCCGGGCAAAAAGTGAAAGCAAGAGAAAATATCGGCCGCGTAGCGACCGACAGCGACGGTACCTCCGAACTCCAGTTCCAGATCTGGAAAAACACCTCCCGCCTGAATCCGGAAAGCTGGCTGATAAGGAGGTAGGTCGGAATGGTGAAGAGTATCGTTAATGGTCATTTATAGTCATTGGTGGTCATTTTTATAGTCATTGGTGGTCATTTAATTGTCATTAATGGTCATTGGTAGTTAAATCAAAGAAAAATCCAGATAACACGAAACCTCCCAATCAACGCCGATCAGCTCCGAACAACACGTGACAATTAATGACAACCAATGACCACAAATGACACCCCTTGACCACCAATGCTCCAAAGCCACACTGCCCACTAAATGATTTTCCCAAAGTACCTAACCGCATAAAGCATGTCTGTTCATACACCTGATATTAAACGCGTTACCACACATACTATCCAGGAAATGAAGAACCGGGGCGAGAAGATTTCTTGTCTTACTGCTTATGATTATTCAATGGCCGGGATCGTGGATGCTGCGGGTGTAGAGCTGATTCTTGTCGGCGATTCGGCTTCTAATGTAATGGCCGGCCACGAGACTACCTTGCCAATTACCATTGACCAGATGATCTACCACGCTACTTCTGTTGTACGCGCGGTTAAAAGAGCACTGGTTGTTGTAGACCTGCCTTTTGGGTCTTATCAGGGAAATTCCAGGGAGGCATTGAATTCGGCAATACGGATCATGAAAGAATCCGGCGCCCACGCGGTGAAGCTGGAAGGCGGACTGGAAATTAAGGACTCTATCATCAGGATATTAAGCGCCGGGGTTCCGGTTATGGGGCATTTGGGATTAACACCTCAGTCGATCTATAAATTCGGTACCTACACAGTGCGTGCCAAGCAGGAAACGGAAGCAGATAAGCTGATAGAGGATGCAAAAATGCTGGAAGATGTGGGCTGTTTCTCAGTGGTTCTGGAAAAAATCCCTGCTAAACTGACCAAGAAGGTCTCCGAAAGTATATCGATCCCGACCGTGGGAATCGGTGCAGGGCCGCATGCAGATGGACAGATATTAGTGCTGCACGATCTGCTGGGAATCAATAAAGAGTTCAAACCCAGGTTCCTGCGCCGCTATGCGGATTTGAACGGCGTTATGACTGACGCAATTTCTAATTATATTAAAGACGTAAAAGGAAAATCGTTTCCAAACGAACAGGAATCATATTAACCTTTTTAAAAGTAAAGAACTATTCAAATGGCTAAAAAATCTCTTCATGTGATATATGAGGATAATCACCTCCTCATCATCAACAAAGAACCCGGTATCCTGGTCCAAGGTGACGCTACCGGCGATAAATGCCTTTTGGACATGGGAAAGGAATATATCAAGGATACATATCAAAAACCGGGAGCAGTATTTCTCGGTACTGTCCACCGCCTCGACAGGCCGGTGAGCGGGCTCGTTGTATTTGCACGCACCTCGAAAGCGCTTGAACGGATGAATGAAATTTTCCGGAAGCGTGATGTGCAAAAAACCTATTGGGCGATCGTAAAAAACAGGCCGGCCGAGAAAAAAGGTAAGCTGATACACTGGCTATCGAAAGACGAATCGCGCAATGTGACTACGGCGTACGACTACGAAGCGCCGAATACGCAACGTGCAGAACTAAGCTATCGCTGGCTGGGAGAAGTCAATAAATTTCATTTGCTGGAAGTAATGCCGATTACCGGCCGGCCGCATCAGATCCGTGTTCAGTTGGCTTCTATGAACTGCCCGATCCGTGGCGATTTGAAATATGGTTATCCAAAAGCAAACCCTGACGGAAATATCAATCTGCACGCGCGACGTCTGTATTTTGAGCATCCTGTAAAAAAAGAGCCGGTAATATGCCGCGCCGGCGTTCCTAATGACCCTTTTTGGGAGGAGTTTTTAACATTGGACAAGGAAGAAATCAAGCCGGAACATCTCGGTTTCTTACACGAATAAGTACATGATCGAAAAACTGAAACAACGCTGGAATGTCAAAAACGGCTGGGATGTACTGATCATCCTGCTCGTTTTTGCCTGCACCGGTTTTTCAGTTTTGTACGTAAAAAAGGGATTGTTCGCATTAATAGGACTCACCGAAGCTTCTCCGGCCTGGCTTCGGTGGGGTGTTAATATCCTCATTATCCTACCACTATATCAGGTTATATTGTTGATCTGGGGTTGGATCTGGGGGAAATTTTCGTTTTTCTGGGAGTTTGAAAAACGTATGTTCAGCAGGATCGGGAGTTTGTTTAAAAAGAAGCGGGCCGAGGTGTAGGCTGTATTCCTATTTGTTTCCCGTTTCTATTAATTTCCTGTAAATTCCTCTCGCATTGTCATAAGCCGCATTCGCCGCCTGTTTCTCTTCTTTGCGGATACTTGGTTCCTTCATTTTCCAGCATTGTTCCAAAGCCGCTAGGCACCACTCTGCGCTTTTGCTTTCCGCAATTGGGTTATTACCAATTTTTATAAAAACAGGATTTGAATGCGAACTTGGAAAAATGCGCAGTGCTACCCAGGATGATTTTTCAAGCTTATAATCAAATTTTACATCCCTGATTTCCCCGTCGGCCGCTACCTCGGTATTATCCGCCACCTCTCCATTTACAATCAGCTCCACCCGCACATTGCGTGATTTCTGAATGCGGGCCCTTTCAATATCCCAAAATGGTCTTACTTCCAGTGGCGTTTTGGCGATCACCTCACCTACACTATCCTGGCTTACAGGCAAATAGGCCGCAACTTCCGCAGTAACAGCGATACCAGCGCCGTTTTTAAGCTGCAATTCACTGTTTCCAGTTCCGGCCAGTTTTCCATTTACTGCAAAATCCAGGATGTGCGATTTTCCATCGGAAACATAACTTCTCCCCTTTTTGAGCGCGTCGACGTAACCGTCGTAAGTCATCGGCCCGTCGGTTTTAAAATAGCTTCTGGCCTGCCCTACCCGCGCGTCGGTAATGCAGGGAAAGTCCGTTTCACCGCTGAGCCTGGGTGTAAAGCCGCAATTGAGTGTGTGGTAGTACATATTCAGCTCCCACGGAGCAGGCGTATCGCCCGCACTGAAAAAGTCGACAAGATTTTGAGTGATGGTAACAATGTATTCATTGGCGCCAATACCATCCATTTTTGGTAAAATATAGTTTGGTATCTTATTAACCGGCTGCACAGGTTCGAGTCCCCAGCCGGAATGCGCGTAACCAGTAACACCGCCCTGTTCTTTGGCCCAGGATAAAACCGGCGCAGTCCAGCTCGGCCAGTCTTCAATCACTTTGGTATTAGGGTAATCATCTTCTTTTATCCTCAGCAAAACAATATGCCCCGCGTGCGACGAAGGAAATCCGGAAACTTCCACATCATTCCGCATGGTATTGGTTTTGCCGGAAAGCGGGTGGTCTTGGCCGGTAAAGAACGTTTTCTGTCGGTACCAGCTCGGCGCCCAAGCCAGATTCGCAGCCATATTGAGGTCTTCTCCCAAAACCTGCCGGAACATATCTTTGGGATCTACACCCTCCTCGGGACTGTCGTAGTGACTGCATCCTGCGGCGTGAATATGGTGATCGGCGCTGTACCAGCCCAGTTTTGAGAGCTGTATCCAGCGTTTCAAATCGAAACTAATATCAAATGTCGTTTTGTCTTCTGGGACGGTAACTTCCTTAATCTGAGGAATATACTCCGGTCCGCGGGTGTATGTGATACGGTACGTACCAGCAGGAAGTTGCACGTGCTCACCGTCTTTCCGGTAGATCTGGGGTTGGAAAAAGAAGTCGGGATATTCGTCAAATGCGGCTACTCGGCGAGATTGCAGCGGGTAATATCTTTTGAATTTACCCGTTGAAAGCACTTTTGAATCGGCAATAATAAAAGAAGCCATCGCCGGACTTCCGTCTGAATCGCGAATACGGAAATTGACAGTAACTGCCGGTTTTGCATTAAATAATATATGTGTAGAATTTCGGAAACCAAGATCCTGGCTCCCCTGCCCAACATGAAAAGCAATTTCCGCCTCCCGCTTTCCGGCATCTTTACAATAGATCTGAACAACCGCATATTCAAGTTTAAGACCAGAAAGATTAGCTTGTAGCGGCCGGTTGGTGTACATCTGGACTTCCAGAAAACGGTTTGCAACCTGCCCGGGTGTGAGTTTATGTTCTTCCTTTACCCGATGTTCAAAGGACGGAGAATGAAATGGTTTGGCTGCATTCGGACTTTCTACTTCGAGCTTTGCGGTAATGCCGGCGTCATTATTGATCCGTACCAGAAAACTTGTCCACCCGTTCTGGATCAGCTCTGCCTTTGCCGCACCGCGTTCCACTTTTACCCGGCCTTCGGGATTGATATCGATGATATTCAGGCAATAGGGATCGAATATTTCCTGAATACCTTTTACGGTTTCCGCTGATAATGGCTTGTTTTCCAGCACCTTTAACTTTTGCAGATCACCATCTGCCAGTGGATTTCCGGAAAATGTCAGTGCATCCCGGAGTCGCATTGCCTGCGATAAAAGCGGCTGAGGCTCTACCGCACTTTGCTTGTGATCAGCTGCATGATGGTGTTCGTGCTGCGCAAAAAGCACGACAGAAAATAGCAGTTGAAAAACGAGTGCGATAAAAGTCTTCTGCATATCAATCTTTATCCTTTTTTCTGTTCAATTTCCAGGCGCTGAACCCTAAGTAGACCATACTCCCTCTCGCTCCTCCCCTTTTCCAAAGTCCGTTTACACTACTCAGCCCCAGAAAGATCGGTCCAAAATGCCCCACAGCTCCGATCGAAGGCCGATTATTTCCTTCAATGAATGAGATAGGGAATGCGAAATCGGAATCCTCATCTTCAAAACGCGGCGTGATCGTGAAAGCATTTGGCTGATAAATATCCAAAAGCTCGCCTGACCGTTCTTGAAATCGTTTTGTTTGAGAAAGGTTAAGAAAGAAACCTTTTACTAATTGAAGATCCACTTCCAAATGCAAAGCCTGCGGCAATCTCACGCTTTTATTAAAAGTTGTGTCAGAAGTTGAGGGATAAAGGCTCATAAAACCTTCGGTACCTCTGTCACTGATCGTTTCCAGCTCGGTTTGGCCAATTACTGCCTGCGCCTGCTGACCTCTCGAAACTTTTGAATCATTGGTATTGTAGCGGATTGAGCCAATATCTGTCAGCGAAGCGCCGAGCCGAATAAGGTATTCCGGGCTTTCGTCATACACTTCTTTTGATTTCCCCCAATAAGAACCCAGTTCATAGCTGAAACCAAGATCGTAACCCCAGCCTGATCCATATTTGTCTGAATTAAATAAGCTGCCCAGCGAAACGCCGCGGTTTGGTGTGCTGTAACCGGTTTCATAGCCGAAGTTATTGACAGTTAGCTCACTTATATCAAGATTAGTTGCGAGTTGCTGAATGGAAAAGTTTTCGACATTGGCAGACAAATACCCTACTCTCGCACCAAAAACCCGCTTAACCGTACCGCCGATCCGCACCTTATGTGACTCTAAATCAAGCAGCTGCACGCCATAAGAAACACTTACATCCGAAAAACTTTGCTGAATAAGGCTAAAATCTCCCCAGGCTTCATTATTGACTGCCGGCGTACTTCCAGTATCCAATCTATGGAAATACAAATTGCGCACAGCATCGGGAAAATGGTTCGCCATCGCGTAACCTCTCGTGCGAAATGACAATGCGAGTCCCTGGTATTTACCCAGAGAAATCATAGCCGAGGGCCAGCGGATTTCACTTGCCAGGTGAATCGGATCTTCGTAAGAAAGTGAGCCCATTGTCCTCGACCGACCATATAATTCTTTGGTTGAATGCGGCGCAAGAAGCGGGTATAACAGTGAATTTTCACCCAAAAACCTGAAATACCTGTAATTAATGCTCCCGCCGATGGTCCCGATGTTGATCTGCCACTTATGTTTCGGCCCGCCCAGTACCGACGGGTTGTAGGTGGCGCGGTACAATCCGCCGTAATTACTTTTGTCGAGACCTGGAATTTGTTGGGCAAAGCTGCCTGTTGCGAAGAATGCGGAGAATAGTGCTGAGTAAAGTGCTGATTTTTTCAATGTTGAGATTTGTTTGTAATGTTCAGTTTTCCGGAAGAATCGTAAAGTAATAGCTCTTGTCCGATCAACTCCCGTAGTGTTTGTATTAGTAAATTTTCATCTGTATGCTCAAAAGCCTGACCCAATGCGACAGGGGCCAATGCGCCTTCCTTTTTGATATATTCTATAATTTGCCCGGCCAGATTCGCTTCGGTCGTTTCGTTTTTTTTCTTTTTTAAACAAATATCACAGATCCCGCACTCTTCCGCGTCGAACTCGTTGAAATATTCCAGCAATAATAACGTCCGGCAAATGCGGGTGTGCGACGCATATCTGGCAACTGCCTGGGCCTTCGTTAAATCCCGCTCCTTTTTTCGCTGTATTTCAAAGACATTGAGCGGCAGAACCGACGCTTCATATCTGGGTGTCAGGAATATAAGTTGAGGTTTGTCTTTTTTAGGCTGATAATCCACTATTTCGCGCTCGGCCAGGAATTTCAGTTTTTTGATAACTTCCGCTTCCGGGGCAAAATAGATCTGCGCCAGTTCCGTCTCCGAGATCCGCACATATTCTGTAAAAACCTCGCCGCCGTAGAGTCGCAAAATCAATTTGATAAACGAATCCATTTCCTGGTAACGTATCTGGAAGTCGTACAATTGGCGGTTATCTACCAGGAAATGTATCTTGGAAGGATCGTTAAAATTTTCGCTTAATTGAATAAAACCCTCTTCTTCAAGGAGTTTCAATGCGTAATGCGTTTCACTTGACGGTAGTCCGAATACGCCGGTAAAATCTTGAATATCAAAGCTATACCCCGCCATTTCACCCCCATTGACAGGTACCTGGTAATAATTCGCGAGCGACTGGTACACCTTCCGCAGTACTTCCATGCCCGGGTACCGCCTTTCGATATTCTTTGAAAGTTCTTCCAGCTCGATCGGACTGAAAAGTGCTACTGCGTATGCTTTTTTCTCATCGCGCCCTGCCCTGCCAGCCTCCTGGTAATAGGCTTCCAGGTTATCAGGTAAGTCGAAATGGATCACAGTACGCACATCGGGCTTGTCGATTCCCATTCCGAATGCATTGGTAGCCACCACGGCCCTGATCTGATTTCGTATCCAGGCAGTTTGCCGCTCCGACCTGTCTTTAAGCGGCAGGCCCGCGTGGTATGCTTGTGCAGAAATGCCCTTTCGGTTGAGCCAGTCGGCTATTTCCTTGGTTTTCTTCCTCGTCCGCACATAAATGATCGCCGATCCTTCTACATTTTTTAATACCTGCAATATCTTGGCTTCCTTGTTTTCTTCACCAAAAGCGGAATAGGAAAGATTAGCGCGCGCGAATGATTGTTTGAAAACGCGGGAGTTCCTCATTTCCAGCTTATCCAGAATATCAGCCCGCACTTCTTCGGTGGCCGTCGCGGTTAATGCGATCAGCGGCACGCGCGGGATCAGCTTGCGAAATTCTGAAATGAGGAGATAGGAAGGCCGGAAATCGTAACCCCAGGCAGAAATGCAATGCGCCTCGTCGATTGCGAGCAAACATACGTTCATTTGCGCCACGCGCACCTTCATAATATCTGTGCGCAATCTTTCCGGCGACACGTAAAGGAACTTGGTATTGCCGTGAATGCAGTTATCGAGGGTAATATCGATCTCATTTTTGCCCATTCCGGTGTGAATGGCGGCAGCAGAAATGTCCCGTTTTTTGAGTTGTTCTACCTGATCTTTCATCAATGCGATCAGCGGCGTTACCACAATGCAGACCCCCTCCATTGCCATTACCGGCACCTGGAAACAAACGGATTTTCCGCCTCCCGTGGGTAGCAAAACGAGGGTGTCGATGCCATTCAGGACAGTTTTAATCGCATCTTCCTGGAAGGGACGAAACGTATCATAGCCCCAAAAACGCTTTAAAATGGCATGAAGATCAATCATTCCGCAAGTTACAGTGTGTTATTCGCAAACTCAAAATTACGGTACCGGCAGCTAACCGGGCCGGTTTTAAATGCTTGAAAATATTAACTTTGTTTTCATTCATTTAAAACGGTTTCATGCGCACGCTGCTTTTCCTTATCAGTATTGTTAGCCTCTCCGGCTGTTCCGTATCGCGGTATATTAATAAGGAAATAAAAAATTCGCCGGTTCTGGGCCAGCAGCATACGGGAGTTTCTATCTCCAATCTGAGTGAGGGGAAAGAGCTGGCTTCTTACCAGAGCAACAAATATTTTACGCCTGCATCCAATACAAAGCTATTCAGTTTTTACGCAGGTTTATGTGCCCTGGGCGATTCTATTCCGGGTTTGGAATACCTTGAATGGGGAGAATTGCTGATCATTCGCGGAACAGGCGACCCTTCATTATTGCACCCTGACCTGCCTCACAGTAAGGTAATCGACTTCCTGAAAAGCCGTAAAGAACCTATTTTTTTTACCCCCTATAATTTTGAAAACAAGCGATTTGGCTCCGGCTGGGCGTGGAGCGACTATAATGATTACTACCAGGCGGAAATTACGCCAATGCCTGTTTACGGAAATATCGCCCGTTTTAAAGGAAGTGACTCGCAGCAGTTTACAGTGAGTCCCGGCAGGTGGAAATCGGCTATGGTTTTTGACAGTTTGGCTTCGGGTATCGAGCGGGAAGAATTTTATAATGTATTTCACCACTCAAAACTTGTTGTTCCTCAGGGACTTGAACAGGACGTGCCCATTCGCATGACGGATCAGCTCACTGTGCAGCTTTTGAGTGACACCTTGAAAAAAGAGATCAAGCTGATCAACATTCCGCTTGATATTGAGTTGCAAAAAATCAATAGTATCCCCTCCGATTCACTGTATGCGCGGATGATGCAGGTGAGCGACAATATGATGGCCGAGCAATTAATGCTGCTATATGCCTCAGCGAGCGGGCTCCCGCTGAATACTGAGAAAGCGATCGCACATGCAATTGAGCACCATTTGAAAGACTTACCCGATAGGCCGGTCTGGAAAGACGGGTCGGGATTGAGCAGATATAATCTCTTCACGCCCAGAAGTATCGTGGCCCTTTTGCAAAAGATTTATGTGAAAATGCCACAGGAAAAGCTCTTTAAAATCTTGCCTTCGGGCGGGCAAAGCGGGACTTTGAAGAATTTATTTAAAGACAGTACACCCTTTATTTATGCTAAAACAGGTAGCCTCAGCAACGTGTACAACCTGAGCGGATACTTAGTCACAAAAAAAGGTAAAGTACTCGTATTCAGCTTTATGAACAATGGATTTACACGACCTGGCAGCGAAGTGAGGAAAGAAGTGGAGCGGATATTGACCGGCGTACGCGATAAATTTTAAGCTATTCTTTTTCTTCCCAGGTTTTGCCGGTACAGTAAATGCGGTTCATTCCATTTGTCCGCACTAAAAGATAGATCTGATAATTTCCCGGTTCCACAGTCGCCTCGTGAAAGCTTCCATAAGCGCCTTTTGAAAAGTACATCAACCTCCGGGCTGTCGTTTTTAGGGGTACCGCAGATTGATAAGGCGGCGAAACATACGCATGTTCCTGCGATTTCAGCAAAATATAAGGACCGTCAGAATAGTCTTTTTCTGCTTTGAAAAAATGCTGAGGGAATCTGATAACGATATGATTTCCAACCTTCTCTACGATTTCTGGTGTTAGCAGGCTGTCGCACTGGATATCCAGGTTTTTCTTGTCGGGATTCCAGCCTTCCGCCAGCGGGTCACGCGATTTGTAATAGGAACGTATCTTCTCATAATGCTGCTGGTCCATTGAAAACATACTCAGACCGAGCCAATCGGCATTGTAGCGTGCATTGAATTCCTGCGCAATGGCGGCCCGGCGGTTATTCACTGCGTCGGCAAAATTGCTGTGGAGGACCACGAGGTTTAAGATGATTGTCAGCACTAAAATTCCCGGAGCAAATTTTCTAACGGTAGCTTTTGGGGTAAGTGCGAGAAATGCAAAGTACAATGCAATGCACCAGAGCGCCGAATACATGCGATACCGACCTTTGAACATTCCTTCAAAAGTGTCCGTCGGAATGCGTTTGTAGGTTAATGCAAGTGCAGTTATCCCTACTAATATTGCTATCCCAGCGGCAAATAGGGCTGTTTGATTTGCATAAGGAGCTTTCAAGAAAGTCGAATCCCAGAGTTTGCTGAATTCTTTTCGATAAAGGAAAATGAGCAGACCAATGAACAGCATTCCAAATCCCGACGCCAGATATAATATAGAATAAGGCGTATTATAGGCATTGAGAGTGGCTATTGAACCGATAAATCCAAAAAAACCAAAGAAGCCTTCGTGAAGCTGCTTTGGGTTAGAAATGTCGAGATTTTGAGTAATTGGCGTGAAATCGATAAAATAAACGACCGCGACGACCAGAGTAGTAATCAATGTGATTAAAAACTGCTTTCTGTATCCCGTTAGCAGGTAAATCAAACCTATCACCGGAAAAACCATTAACCCATTTCCATAAGTGAATGTGGCAGCGAGCGCGAAAAGTAAGGCGGCTACTATCTTTTTTGGATGAAATGCGGCAAAATAAAGGGCTGAGAGAAAGAAAAGGATTACGCCGAAATTGCATAGCGAACTAACGCCCCAGAATATATTTTCAAAAGATTGGATATTGAACCATAGCCACAAAACCGGAACGAAGTACCATATTGAAATACGGAGCTTGCTAAATGCGCGATAAAAGACAAATGCGCAAAGCGCCCAGCAGATATTGGCGATGATCATCGGCCAAACGAGGTTGACTTCACCAAATATCCCGTAAAGCAGGAGAATTACAGAGCGGGAGAAAACAAGGCGGTGTTCGGGAAATAAGTCTGTGAGTAGCTTCCAGCGTTCCAGCAGATTAGCATCGCCGAATGGGGGAATGACGCCTAGAATAGTAATGTCGTCGAAAGCTACATAATTGACATTCAGCGCAATTGCCTTAAATACCCAAACATAAATGACGACAGGAGCAATGCAAAACAATAATAAAAGCCAGGTTTTTTCCCTGGCCAAACGTAGGAGAGATTCGAGCATAAATTTAATTTTCGGTTTCCTCTTCGGCCGAAGCGCGGGGATCCTTTGTGTAATCGTAAAGCAGCTTGCCCTTATCGTCCCACTCCCTCAAAACAAAAGGCTCAAAATCTTCTTCCCAACTTGTTTTGGGATATTGTATCTCTTTTTTCCGCTGTCTGCGAAACTGGTAATATTCAATCCAGCGGCCTACTTTTTTGCCGTCGTCGTATTTACCATTGGCCATTAACTGGCCTTCTTTATAAAATTGCAAAAACTCTCCTTCCACTTCGCCGAATGCAACCGGCACTACTTCTTTAATCTGCGTATGTGCTGAATCATAGTAAGTTATGCGGGATTCGGCGGGGAAACCTTTATCCCAGACTGACTTATCTATTAAATTATATTTCGCATCATATTTCACCCAGCGACCATCCTTCACGCCCATGAAATAATATCCTTCTTCAATCAAATTTTCACCATTATACTTTTTATATGAACCGTGAAGCGGCAGCGCCTGGTCTTTTTTCTGGATTACGGCCGAGCTCAGCTTCTTGCCTTTTTTATCGTACCAGCGGGTTTCGGTAGCGCGGGCATAGGGGCTGATCGGCTGATATTCCTTCAATACATGAAACGATTCGACTGTCGCACGGTCGCCGCTACCGTATTTCACCGACATACTTTGCATTGGAACACCTTTATATTGCACTTTTGCAAGCTTGGACCTCTCCTTTTTCGCCTTGCGGTCGGACTTCTGGCTCTTGTATTCCTTTACCCGTAAGCCTAGGTCAGGAATAGTTTCTCCAAAAAGTGTCGAGAGGCTTGTTGTTTTCCCTTTATCACCTGGTAATGAGGCTCCTACTACCGGATCAAGGCCCGAAATAAATGAACTAAGTCCGGTTGGCCGGCTCGCTGTGTCCTTTTTTACTGTCTCTTTTGGAAGCCAGGCAGGCGGCGTAGCATCCTTTTGAACGGACTGAGCATATCCCCCCTCTATCAGACAACACGAAATTAGGCTACAAATCAGAACGATTCTTTGCATGAGAATTGGATTTTTCTTACGAGCAAGATTGTTACTTTTGTAACGAATTGATTTTTTCTATATTGATATTCAACGTACAAATTTAAAAAAAACACCGTGGAAAAAAGCGCAAAAATTTATATCGCCGGGCACAGAGGAATGGTAGGTTCTGCCATACATAGAAAATTGGTTAGCGAAGGCTTCACTAATCTGGTGCTAAAAACCTCTTCCGAGCTTGATCTGCGCGATCAGAGTGCAGTTAGGTCTTTCTTCGAAACGGAGCGTCCGGAATATATTTTTCTTGCTGCCGCAAAAGTAGGTGGTATCCTGGCCAATAACATTTATCGCGCCGAGTTTTTACATGATAACCTGTTGATCCAGAATAATGTAATCGATAGTGCGTACCGTTCCGGCGCGACAAAGCTGATGTTCCTGGGTTCCAGCTGTATTTATCCAAAACTGGCCCCACAGCCGCTACGCGAAGATTCTCTGCTGACAGGATTGCTGGAACCAACCAATGAACCTTATGCGATTGCGAAGATCGCGGGTATTAAAATGTGTGAAGCTTACCGCGCTCAGTACGGTTGCAATTTTATCTCGGTAATGCCCACAAACCTGTATGGTCCGAACGACAATTACGACCTGAACAACTCACACGTATTGCCGGCGATGATCCGGAAATTCCACGAAGCGAAGGAAGAAAACAGGCCTGCTGTTGAGCTTTGGGGCACAGGATCGCCTTTGAGAGAATTTCTGCACGCCGATGATCTCGCGGATGCCTGCTACTTTTTAATGCAGAATTACAATGAGCCGGGCTTTGTAAATGTAGGTGTAGGTGCGGACGTGACGATCAAATCTCTGGCTGAAATGATCAGGGATATTGTTGGTTATGATGGTGGTATTAACTGGAATACCGACAAACCTGATGGCACGCCGAGAAAGCTGATGGACGTGGGCAAATTGCATGGTTTGGGATGGAAACATCGGATAGAACTGGAAGACGGGATCCGTGTAACTTACCAGGATTTCCTGCAAAAAAGAGAAACGTATGCAGTCTAAATCGATAGCCGGCAATGCGTTTAAAACATTGGGAGCCTAATATTTAAGTACTAAAATCTATTTTGACCTACGATAATTCTTTTTTTTGACAAATTTCCAATATAAAATTATAAGAATCTTCGGGAATCTAATTAGTTTTGCATCGTCCCAAAAAGGGGCCTTTTTAAAACCTTAGTCAGAGAGAAATGTCGGCCATTATTAAGTTAGACCAGATAGACCGTAAAGTACTGGAGATCCTTCAAACGAACGCAAAAATAACCAACGCACAACTATCGAAAGAAATAGGGCTGTCCCCTGCTCCGACTTTGGAGCGCGTGAAAAAGCTGGAACAGTCGGGCATTATAAAGAGCTACCACGCTCAGCTTGAACCTGAGAAAGTGGGCTTGGGTGTAAGTACCTTTGTTCAGATTTCATTGGTAGGGCACCGTAAGGCTGTGACGGAATCGTTTGTTGAAAAGATCCACGCAATCCCAGAAGTAATTGAATGCCACCATATTACAGGTACAGGTGACTTTTTATTGAGAGTTATCTCGAAAGATATCAGTACTTATCAAAAACTGATGCTTGAAAAGATCAATGAAATTGAAGAGGTAGCAAGTACTCAGACGATGGTAATCCTGTCTACTTTTAAAGAAAGCAAAGTATTACCTATACCTTAATCATATTTCGTCAGGACATTAAAAACCGCAGAATATCCTTCTGCGGTTTTTTTGTTTTTTAAATGTTCGCCACTATTGATGTTGCTCTCTCAGCAAATCATTCACCGTTTTTACGGGATTGAAAGTGATCAGGGGAACTTCTACAAACAGGGTATTCCAATCTGCCATGGATCCATTCCACAAACCTGGTAACTCCTGGGCTTTCAGGTCTTTACCATCTTTTGATTTGGCAGTAATGAAACCTGTAAGCGGGTCACGGAATTTTTTCAAATCAAATAATTCTCCTTTATAATTCTTCACGCCACACACCAGATCGACCGGATTAAAGTGTGTCGAGTTTTTAAAAATATCGTTTTGAGACGAATCATCTAAGTCTACCTGCGCAGATTCTACGATTTGCAAAGACGAAGAACCGTCTGCATTCTCGGCCCAGAAAGGTCCGCCGCCGGGCTCACCCTGGTTCTTCACCATTCCGCAAGCTCTCAAAGGACGATCCAGTTTTTGAACAAAATATTCTTTTCTCTTTTTATCGTCCCACAAATCGAAACCAGCAGGCGGAATCACACAAAGCTCCTTTTTGAAAAAAGTATCGACTTCTGATAAAATGCTAAAATCAGTGTCTACTTGAAGTTTTTCAAGATAGGTGAATATCTTTTTCTGGTATTTGAGAACTATTCCCGCCAGCGCCTTTTTGTATTGAATTGTATCTGCCTTTATTCTGTCAGGCACTACATTATCTATATTTTTAATAAAAATAATATCTGCATCCAGTTGGGCTAAATTCTCAAGCAACGCGCCGTGACCTGCGGGGCGGAACAAAAGCGAACCATCTTTTTCGCGGAAAGGCGAATTATCCAGGTTAACCGCAATAGTATCCGTTGCACTTTTTTGCTCTGAAAATGAAACAATATACCTCACGCCAAATTCGCTCTGGTAACTTGGCAGCACTTCTACGACCAGTTTTTCAAATTTGTCGCGATGTTCGGGTGAAACTGTGAAGTGGATCTGGACATTGCTGCCCGCATTCGCATATTTCGCACCTTCCACCAAATGTTCTTCCAGAGGCGTTCTTGACCGATCGGGATAATTATGGAATTTCAATAAACCTTTGGGTAACTCCCCGTAACCCAGCCCTTTAGTAGTCAGGAAATAAGATGCGATCGTAGTTTCGTCCGCAGAAGTAATATCATAACCATCTGATAATAGTGACGCTTTTAAATCTTCGTAAAAAGCAAAGTCGGGGAGCTTTACAAAGAATTCATCCACTGATTTATCTCTTTTCCCTTCTTGCAGAAAGCTGAAAAGTGATTTGAACATTCGGGTGGCCGCGCCGGATGCGGGTACAAATTTCAACAAAGCCACTTCGCCGTCAGCTGCTTTTTTGTCAAAATCACTGATCACTTCTGAAATTTCTGTGTCTGTAAGTCTTATAATTCCGTCACCAACTGTCGCCGCTTTTGACAGCTGGAGAAATGGAAAACCATTAACAAAATATCCAACCTGCTCTTCCACAGTGCCGATATCACTTCCTCGCTCCTTTATTTGCGTTATATCTTTTTCAATGAACATACTTTAGTTGTTTAATCAGTGAAGTTTTAGGGTAAGACTAGTTATATAAAAGCGAGCCGGGAACACGCTATAACTATGGATACCGATTTATTTAAGTATCCTCAATTTGGCAAAACTAAGCAGCAAGGTTTTCTCACCTACGAGATCAAATTTGACCGTCGCTTTCCTGTCGGTTCCATTCACATCCATTTTAGTCACAGTCCCGAATCCAAACTTCAAATGTTCCACCTTATCTCCTTCTGTAAGGTCAAAAGTATCGCTGGGCACAAAATCCGGAGAAGGGGAATGCGCGGGGCCCGGCGATGTTGCTACCGGAGCAGCGGGCTTGCGAAGATTTCTTGCAAAATTGGTGATCGGCGGCGGCCCGGAATCACGCGCTGTGGCAGTTTGGACCATTTTTGAAACATTCAGAAAACGCTGGTCGACTTCCAGTAAGAACCGGCTTGGCTCACAAAGCTTAATGCGTCCCCATTGATAGCGGCTCTCCGCATAAGAAAAAGTCAGTTTCTTCTCAGCGCGCGTAATCGCAACATAAAATAGGCGCCTTTCTTCTTCCAAATCCTGCCGGCTTTCCAGCATCATCTGACTCGGGAAAAGATCTTCCTCCAAACCAACTATGAATACATTCCTGAATTCCAGACCCTTAGCGGAGTGAATAGTCATCATAGTAACCCGATCGTGATCCTCATTTTCATCCGGCTCGTCTGCATTAGTCAGCAGCGAAACGGATTGCAAGAATGCACTAAGCGATTTGTCTTCGGTTTCTTCGCTATCGACAAATTCTTTGATCCCGTTCAATAATTCCTGAACGTTTTCATACCTGGAAAGCCCTTCAACGGTCTTATCCTCGTACAGTTCTCTTAAAATTCCCGATGCTTTGGCAATATGCGCAGCAATTTCATACGCATCTTTTCCTTCTTCGACCTGGATTTTGAAGCTCTTGATCAGCGTAGCAAATTGCTCGATCGGTGATATTGTACGGCCCGAAGCGTATTTACCAATATTAGCTACTACATCCCAGATCGGCATATTGTTTTCAGAAGCCGTAACTGAAATTTTTGCAACGGTAGTGTCACCAATGCCGCGTTTGGGAAGGTTAATAATTCTTTTGAATGCTTCTTCATCGCGCTGATTGACGGTATATCGCAGGTAAGCAAGCAGGTCCTTGATTTCTTTTCTTTGGTAAAAAGACTGCCCGCCAACTATCCTGTACTTAATACCAAGCTTTCTGAGTGCTTCTTCAAAGGACCGGGACTGCGCGTTGGTACGGTACAAAATGGCGAAATTCTCATTTCGCAGCGCTTTTTGCATTTTCTCTTCAAAAATAGCTGTCGCCACAAGCCGGCCTTCCTCATTATCAGAATTGGCCTTGATCACATCTATTAATGAACCTTCTTCATTTTGGGTAAATGTCTTTTTCTCCAGCTGCGCCTTATTTCTCGCAATAACCGAGTTAGCCGCTTCAACGATAGTGCTGGTAGAACGATAGTTTTGCTCTAACTTAATCGTCTGGACATCAGGGAAATCCTTCTCAAAATTCAGGATATTCTCAATATTGGCGCCACGAAATGCATAAATACTCTGCGCATCGTCTCCTACCACGACAATATTCCTGTGAACCGCTGAAAGCTTCCTCGTGATCAGGTATTGGGAAACGTTGGTATCCTGAAACTCATCCACCATCACGTGCTCGAATTTGTGCTGGTACTTATATAGTACATCCGGAAAATCCCTGAAAAGCACATTAGTATTGAAAAGCAGATCATCGAAATCCATTGCATTCGCCTGAAAGCAGCGGGTTGCGTACGTTTTGTACAGCTTCCCGATCTCTTTCATTTTGGCAGCGTCGTCGTCTGCCTGGATCACCGCATTGTTAATGTAATCATCCGCAGAGATCAGGCGGTTTTTAGCTCCTGAGATCCTATTGAAAACCACATTTGCTTTGTAAACCTTGTCATCCAGGTTATATTCTTTGATGATACTTCTTAATAAGGACTTGGAATCGTCGGTATCATATATAGAGAAGTCACTGGTATACCCCAGGTATCTTGCCTCAATCCGTAAAATCTTTGCAAAAACCGAGTGAAAAGTACCCATCCATATATTACGGGCCTCTGTCCCAACTGCACCTTCGATCCGTTGGCGCATTTCGCCGGAAGCTTTGTTGGTAAAAGTGAGGGATAATATGCGAAATGGATCCACTCCGTTGCCGATCAGGTGCGCAATGCGATAAGTAAGCACCCTTGTTTTTCCCGACCCGGCACCCGCTATGATCATTAAAGGCCCGTTTCCATGCAGCACGGCCTCCCGTTGAGGTGGATTGAGGGTGGATAAATATTCGTTCTGATTTAAAATCGTATGTTTTTCTGATTTGCTCATTGCCCTTTGCTAAAATTCAAAGTTAGGAAAAACCCTTTAATGCCTTCTTTCACTTCAACTGTAAAACCTGTAAGTTTCGAAGGTGGAAAATTTGTTCCTCGATTTAGAACGCTAATAACAGCTTATCGGTTGTCTGCAATGGTGTTGTTACACAGCATTAATATGAAAACATTATAATGGATATAGAAGATCAGCCACTGGAAGTACAGTGGGAGTTCCTGCTGGATAAGCTTGAAAGATTAGTAGGTAAAAAACCGGCCGACCTGAATGGTGTCCTTTTCCTTATAGGTGTACAGGAGCTGGGCCAGGGAGCCAAACGCTTTACCAAGGAACAGAAACAGGATCTGATGCATATTGGTATCTGTGAAGTACTGCGCCTTTCCTCCTATTATGAATTTGAATATGCCGATAAAGAAGGCTGGCCTCATTATAAACTGATACGCGCTCTTCCACCTGGTGATGTTCTAAAACAGGAAACGTTACTAAAAATGCATGTTATAGAATATTTCAAAGAACTTTAAAATAGGCTGAAATTCTTTTATTTTCATTTTCAGGGAGTTGCGTGCTTGGGTTAGAATTTTGGTAAAAATATTTTGCTTTGGGATTTGGAAGTTAAAAATAAAGCCTGCACTTTTGCACTCCCAATCGGGAACAACGGTA
>NZ_CAJRAU010000008.1 GCF_907165045.1 Dyadobacter linearis | reverse complement strand
TAAAAGGTAGGTTGCATACGCGTTACGCACCCGTACGACAGTGACATTGCTGCCCCTTCGCCTTGCATGTATTAAGCCTGCCGCTAGCGTTCATCCTGAGCCAGGATCAAACTCTCCATTGTAAATTATTTGTAATGGCCGAAACCATCTATACTTCTAAACGAACTATCTTTTTGCTCTCTTCATCATGTCAAAGAACGTTGCTCTGAATCTTTCAGAACTAGTGGTCTCGCCGTCTGCGCTACCGTTGTTCCCGATTGGGAGTGCAAAAGTGCAGGCTTTATTTTTAACTTCCAAATCCCAAAGCAAAATATTTTTACCAAAATTCTAACCCAAGCACGCAACTCCCTGAAAATGAAAATAAAAGAACTAAAAAAAATTTGAAATATTTTCAGACCTTCCAATAATGAGTTCTTGAAATGAAAATGGCACCCACTTTCGTAGGTGCCATTTTCATTTCAGATAGCATTACTATCTCAACTGCCGCAAGCCTCGCAGCTTTCAGGATCATCAAGTGAGCATTGCATGTCAGATCTATTATCACGAGGCATCACAGGTTTTGCGTGATCCTCCGCGTATTGTACGTAATTCAATTCCTTTTCTGTAACAACTGCCGTAGCAGGTTCCAGCAACACTTCTGCCTGCTTGCTAACCGTAAATTGAACGGGATCAGATGCTGCACGTGTACGCAAATAATACATACCTGTTTTAAGTCCTTTTTTCCAGGCGTAGAAATGCATAGAAGTCAGCTTACCGAAATTCGCTTCTTCCATAAAGATATTAAGTGACTGCGATTGGCAAATGTAAGCCCCGCGGTCGGCGGACATATCCAGTAAGCTACGCTGCTTAATCTCCCAGGCCGTCTTGTAAAGATCTTTAACGTTTTGAGGGATATTCGGAATGGCTTGCACCGATCCGCTTGCACGGACCAAATTATTTTTCATTTCCTCATTCCATAGATTCAGCCTTACCAAATCCTTCAACAAATACTTATTGACTACCACAAATTCCCCTGAAAGAACCCTTCTCACATATATATTAGAAGTAAACGGCTCAAAACACTCGTTGTTCCCCAGAATTTGACTCGTGGATGCAGTTGGCATAGGCGCCAAAAGCAGTGAATTGCGAATTCCGTACCTCATAACATCCTTCCTCATCTTCTCCCAATCCCAGCGATTACTGTCGGGAGTTACGTTCCACATATCAAATTGGAAGATACCCTGCGATATTGGACTACCAGCCCAGGTTTCGTACGGTCCTAACTTCATAGCAAGCTCCATAGAAGCTTCCATTGATCCATAATAGATCGTTTCGAAAATCTCCTTGTTCAACTGGCGGGCTTCGTCAGAGTCAAATGGCATGCGCATTAAACAGAATGCATCGGCCAATCCCTGCACACCAATACCGATTGGCCGGTGTCTTTTATTGCTTTTCTCAGCTTCCGGAATCGGATAGTAATTGAGGTCAATGATCTTGTTCAGGTTTTTCGTGATCACTTTGGTGATCTCATATAACTTCTGATGATCAAATCGCATATACCCGTCAGGACCCTGCTCTACAAACTTCGGTAATGCAATAGAAGCCAGGTTACATACAGCTACCTCATCAGGCGCAGTATACTCAATGATCTCAGTACAAAGGTTCGAAGACTTGATCGTGCCCAGATTCTTCTGGTTGGACTTACTATTCGCGTGATCCTTATATAACATGTAAGGAGTACCGGTCTCAATCTGCGACTCCATGATAGCAAACCACAGATCTTGAGCCTTTATAGTCTTGCGGGCCTTTCCTTCTAATTCATATTGCTCGTACAGTTTCACAAAGTCATCGCTGTGCGTATCAGAAAGTCCCGGGCATTCGTGCGGATCGAAAAGTGACCAGGTATCGTTGGCCTCAACGCGTTTCATGAACAAGTCGGGAATCCATAATGCATAGAAAAGGTCGCGCGCACGCTGTTCCTCTTTCCCGTGATTTTTCTTCAAATCCAGAAAATCAAAAATATCGGCATGCCAGGGTTCCATATATATAGCAAAAGAACCTTTGCGCTTTCCACCCCCCTGATCCACATATCTGGCAGTATCATTAAATACGCGCAGCATCGGTACAATACCATTGGATTGCCCATTTGTACCTTTAATATAAGAACCTGTTGCACGCACATCGTGAATGCTCAATCCGATCCCGCCCGCAGACTGTGAAATCAGCGCGCAATTTTTGAGGGTATCATATATACCACTGATACTATCCTCCTTCATTGTCAAAAGGAAGCACGAAGACATTTGCGGTTTCGGCGTACCTGCATTAAATAAGGTAGGCGTTGCGTGGGTGAACCATTTTTCAGATAGCAAATGGTACGTTTCAATCGCAGCCTGAATATCTTCCTGGTGAATACCAACCGCAACCCGCATCAGCATATGCTGCGGACGCTCTACAATTTTCCCGTCAACTTTCAGTAAATATGATTTCTCGAGGGTTTTATAGCCAAAATAATCATAGGCATAGTCGCGGTCATATATAATAGTAGAGTCAAATAGCGAAGCATTCTGGCGAATTACCTCATACACTTCCTTTGAAATGAGCGATGCATTTTCACCAGTCTTAGAATCTATATATGTAAATAAGCGCTTCATTGTTGCCGAAAACGACTTCAATGTGTTCTTATGAAGATTTGAGATCGCGACGCGGGCAGCAAGGATCGCGTAATCCGGGTGCTTGGTGGTCATCGAAGCCGCAGTCTCGGCAGCGAGGTTATCCAGTTCTGCGGTGGTAACACCATCGTAAATACCGGAAACAACCTTTTTGGCTACCTCGATCGGCTGAATATACTTGCTGTCCAAGCCGTAGCTTAGTTTTTCAATGCGGGCCGTCACCTTATCGAATTTTACAGATTCGCGGCGACCGTCTCGCTTAATTACATACATTGACATAGTAAAGTGGTGTTTTAAAGGAAGTTAGTGATGTATATTCTGGGGAGTTGACTTTCTAAAACCTGTTGAAATAACACTAAATTAGTCACAATCGCAACCGGCATTCCGGGCAGAAATCGGCGTTTACCGGCATAGTACAAATGAAGAAATTGGTAATAAACTTATACCTAGTTATTTAGCTCCCAAAAGGGTAAGAAGTATTCAATGAAAAATTTTCAAAAATATTTTCAGCTACAAAATTTGCAAACATTTTTTGAATGCCTTTTTACTCGAACATAAATTATTGCTTCGACAACAACTGAAAATCAAGCAATTAATAAGAAAAAATTATTTATAATAAATCTTAATTAGAAAACTTTTATTAACGGGGACTTGCATTTAAAACCAAATATTTACAACAAAACGAATTAAACTAATTACCAATATGAGCATTGAAACTGACCAAAATAGCAGAAGAACCTTCCTGAAAAAGACCTCAGGCGTATTCGCGGGGTTGGCAGCCGGATCCCTGATTCCCGAGGCATTTGCAATGCACGGAACAAAGCCCGAATATATGATCCCGCTTGGCGTTTATGCTGCATATGATAAGGCCAACTTTCTGAAAGAATCTGGATGTTCGTACATAGAGGAGTCTGTCGGAGGATTCCTGATCCCTTCCGGGGGCGACGAAAAGTATCAGCAGAATTTGCAGCAGCTCCATCAGGACAACTTTCCGATCAAGTCTTATGTGATCTTGTTACCAGCAGCATTGAAAACGCTGGGCCCCGATGCTAACCATGAGGCCATCCTGCAAAGGACCGAGCTCGTTTTGAAGCGGGCGAAGGAATGCAAATCTCAATATGTAGTATTCGGAAGCGGTGGCTCGCGGATTATCCCCGAAGGTTTCGACCGGGCTACCGCCAAAGCCCAGCACATTGAATTGACAAAAAAAATGGCGCCGCTTGCTGAAAAATATGGTGTTACTATCGCGGTAGAGCCACTTAACAAAGGAGAAACGAACTTTATTAATAGTCTGGCCGAGGGAGTTGAGATCATTGACGCCGTAAAAAGCCCGTCGATCAAGCTGCTTTGCGACATATTTCATATGTTAAAGGAAGATGAGCCCGCGACAGAGATCGTGAAATATGGCAAGCATATTGTGCATTGCCACATTGCCGAAAAAGAAAACCGAACTCCTCCTGGCGTAAAAGGCGACGATTTCAGACCGTATCTCAGCGCATTAAAGAAGATCAAATACAAAGGCGGGCTGTCTATTGAATGCTTTACTTACACCGATTTTCATAAGGAAGCGAAGAAAGGGATCGAAGTTCTGAAACAGCAACTTAGTGAAGTTTAGCAGTAGAAATTTTCGTATGGTATTAATATTTAAAAAGATACAGTTTTAATACTTGGTTTGAAAAATTAGAATACTTACTTTTGCAATCCTTTTTGAGAATTGTATAGAAACAAATAATACCATATACCAATGAAAAAAGATATTCATCCCAAATATAGAGAGGTAATTTTCTGGGATTTGTCGAGCGACTACAAATTCGTTACACGTTCTACAATCGAAACCACGGAAAATATTACTTGGGAAGACGGTAAATCTTATCCTGTTTACAAAGTAGAGGTTTCTTCTCAGTCACACCCTTTTTATACTGGTAAAAACGTACTGGTTGATACTGCGGGACGTGTTGACAAGTTCAGAAAACGTTACGGACAGAAAGAAGCTTAATCAGCACTTCGCTTTTTGGCTTTAAATAATTATGGAAGCAGTCTCCTGACAAATGTTCAGGAGACTGCTTCTTTTTTTGTCCCAACCAATAAAATGACCGAACTTTGATCATACATACTGATTCAATATGCCCGCTGTAATTCTCTTTGACGACCCAGTACTTCGCACACAACTATTGCCACTTACATACACCAGGCCAATTGCGGGAATCCGCTGCGGCATTCAGACAATCGCCGAAAAATGGGCGGGCTGCCTGAATTCGACGGTATCTTTCCAGACAGAAGCGTATTTAAGTACAAAATTCACTTCCATTAAAACCGGCGATAATTTGTATATCAATGGCGGCCTCTGTCCTGACGTTGAGTTAATTAAAGTCATAAATAGTTTGGAAATCGGTGCTATGCTGATCTCCGAAAAGGACGAGTTGCTGGCTTTACGAACTGACAAATCGTGGCAGTATAGTCGCGAAACTGGTCAGTTTAACCTGCTAACTTATTCAAAACCATTCACCCTGATCAGGAACGTTTGGGATATATTCACTTTCAATGGAGCTCAGATTAAAGCTGATTTTGAAAGAATTACATCTAATAAAAAATCAATAGCGATATCTGATCCTTTTACGCATTGCTATAATCCCGATCAGATATTTGTCGAAGAAGGTGCTGTTATTAAGGCTTCCATTTTGAATGCAGAAAACGGCCCCGTTTATATTGGTAAAAATGCATTGATCCAGGAGGGTTCTATGGTGCAGGGGCCATTTGCGATCGGTGAAAGTTCGGTACTGGCACAGGGAACCAAGATCCGGCCCAACACTACGATCGGACCTTTTTGCAAAGCAGGTGGTGAGATAAGTAACAGTATATTAACAGCTTATAGCAACAAAGGACACGATGGTTATCTCGGCAATTCTGTTCTAGGAGAATGGTGTAACCTCGGCGCAAATACAAATAACTCAAATCTAAAAAACGACCATAGCATCGTCAAACTGCACAGTTATGCGACAAACCAGCTGGAAAATACCGGCTTAACAAACTGCGGACTGATCATGGGAGATTATTCAAAAGCCGGCATTTCTACCATGTTCAACACCGGAACCATAGTTGGCGTAAGTGTGAATGTATTTGGCGGTGGTTTTCAGCAAAAACACATTCCTTCTTTTTCCTGGGGCGGATCTGCGGAAGGGATCTGTGAATATCGCCTGCAAAAAGCTGCGGCAGTTGCTGCTGACACAGTTGGCAGACGAAATGTCGATTTTGAGGAAACAGATCGTGCCATTTTGCAGGCGGTATTTGACCTAACGCAAAATCAGCGCAATTATTAAACACGCACTTCATTCTAAAAAGTTAACTCAGATTTACCGTGCTCTTTAAAGATATTCCAGGCCTTGAACCGATCAAATCCACGCTGAGGCGCTCGGTGAAAAATAGTCACCTGGCACATGCACAGCTATTTGACTTTCCGCCGGGCGGGGCAGGGCTGGCAATGGCGCTGGCTTTTTCAACCTATATTAATTGCGAAAACAAGCAGGAAGACGATGCGTGCGGAACTTGCGCCTCCTGCTTTAAAATGGGTAAACTGATTCACCCTGATTTCCACTTCATTTTCCCTATTGCAACCTCCAAAAAAACGGACGGTAAAACCAGTGAAGCTTTTCTCCCACTCTGGCGCACATTTTTGCTCGAAAATCCTTACCGGGTTTTGCCGGACTGGCTGGACTTTATCAGCGCAGAAAACAAGCAGGGAAATATTTCTGTGGAGGAGGCAAGAGGCATTCTCAGGAAACTTTCGGTAAAAGCTTACGAAGGTGAATACAAGATCCTGCTGATCTGGAAGCCCGATATTATGAATGCGGCTTCTTCCAATGCAATACTCAAAATCCTTGAAGAACCGCCTGAAAAGACACTTTTTCTGCTGGTAAGTGACCAGTCTGACAAATTATTGACAACCATTATTTCCCGCACCCAGCGCATTACAATTCCTGCATTTTCCGATGACGAAATCCGCAGCTATCTAAAAAAACAGGATATCAGCGAAAGCATCGTCAATCAGGCTACTTATTTGTGCGATGGAAATTTGTCTGAAGCATTAAAACTGGTTCAGGAAGACGAAGACGATCGCTCGGGCTGGTTTGCCGGCTGGATGCGTTCCTGCTATAAATATGATGTTTCACACCTGGTGAAGCTTGCCGACGGATATGATGTAATGCCCAAAGAGCGGCAAAAAGGTCTTTTAGAATACGCATTGCGGCTTTTCAGAGATATGCTGATTTGGAGTAATGGGGCCGGCGAATTACTTCGAGTACCTCAGGAAGAACTGACTTTCGTTCAAAATTTTTCAAAAGCTGTCACTTTTGATTCTTTGGAGAGGATGGTCGGCGAGGTAAATACGGCGCATTACCATATTGAGCGGAATGTGCGGGCCAAAATGGTTTTTCTGGATCTTTCACTAACTATCGCTCATTTTTTTCAGCGCAAATGAAACACTCACTACAAATAATCGGCGCAACGGACATCGTAGACTTGCCCGAACTGGGCTGGTTCAATGTCCCGGTACGGATTGATTCGGGAGCTACTACCTCTTCTATCCATTGTTCGCGGGTAAAATTGATCAAAGAAGGCGAGCAAATTCAGCTGCAATTTTATCTCGATAAAAAAAAAGGAGCCCCGCAGGAGTCTTTTATCGTCGACGAATTCAAGGAAACCTTTGTCCGGAATTCCTCTGGAAAAGAAGAAAAACGTTATGTAATTAAAACCAAGATCAAGATTTTCGGAAAAAAGATACGAACCGAATTCTCGCTGGCGAACCGCCGTAAAATGCAATACCCGATATTACTTGGCCGCAAACTGCTGAAAAACAGATTTCTCATTGACGTTTCCCAAAAAAATCTATCCGCTTCAAAGCTTTCGTCCGCGTCAAAGCGTTTGAAGTCTGATGAATAATACCCTCACCCGTTCTGCTAATTATTCCGATTCTATGAAAATCGCCGTTTTGTCCACCAATGCAGACCTTTATTCGACGCGCCGTTTGGTGGAGGCAATCAAGCAAAAAGGCCACGAGGCCACTGTTATTGACCATGTTAAGTGCTTTGTCATGATCGAGGGAGGCAAGCCAACTATAATATATAAGGGAAAACCGATTCCTGAGATCGACGCGGCTATTCCCAGAATTGGTACTTCTGTAAGTGCGTTCGGTTGTGCGGTAGTGCGCCAGCTGGAACTAATGAAGGTTTTTACTACCGTCAAATCACAGGCGATATTGCGATCGCGCGATAAGTTGCGCAGTATGCAGGTTTTAGCAAAAGCAGGAATTGATATTCCTAAGACCGTTTTCGCCAAAAATCCTTCGCAGGTAAATGAATTGATCCACCTCGTCGGCGGGCCGCCGGTCGTGATTAAATTGCTCGAAGGAACGCAGGGAGTGGGCGTAGTTTTAGCCGAAACCATCAAGGCAGCAAAATCTACGATTGAAGCTTTTTACGGATTGAGAGCCAATTTCTTGATCCAGGAATACATTGCCGAGTCAAAAGGCGCGGATATTCGTGCATTTGTGATCGGAAATAAAGTAATAGCGGCAATGCGCCGCCAGGGAGCCGATGGAGATTTCAGAAGCAACCTGCACCGTGGCGGCCAGGGCAGCCTGGTAGAACTTACCCCGGAGGAAGAAGAAACTGCCGTAGCTGCGGCAAAAGCATTGGGCGTAAAGATCGCCGGCGTCGATATGCTGCAATCTGACCGCGGGCCGCTGGTCATGGAAGTCAATTCCTCCCCCGGCCTGCGTGGAATTGAAGAAGTAAGCGGGATCGATGTAGCCGCATTGATTGTTAGCTATATTGAAGACAAAATTGTTACCGACGAAGGCGATACTGTTGGAGTTTAAAAAGAATACAAATCATGCATATTAAAATTGGAACACGCGGTAGTAGGCTCGCTCTTTGGCAGGCATATTATGTCAGGGACCTTTTACTGACGGGCGGGATAGATTCGGAGATTGTCGTTATTGAAACAAAAGGAGACAAAATCCTTGACAGGTCTTTGTCGAAAATCGGAAGCAAGGGCGTTTTTACCCAGGAACTGGAAGATCAGTTGCAAAGTGGCGAAATTGATATTGCCGTCCACAGTGCAAAAGACCTGCAATCACAACTGGACGATGCATTTGAAATCATCGCATTCACCGAGCGAGAAAAAGCAAACGATGTGCTCGTAAGCCACAATACTGCATTGTCGCTAAAAAGTGGCGAAACGTTTGTAGTCGGCACTTCTTCGACCCGGCGGATCGCTATTTTGAAGCATTTTTACCCGCAGATCAAAACTGTGGATATGCGGGGAAATCTGCAAACCCGACTGCGAAAACTGGAAGAAGGACAGTGCGACGCGCTTTTACTGGCTTACGCCGGAGTGCACAGAATGGAATATGACAACAAGATCGCGGAGCATTTACTATTGGATGAGTTCACGCCGGCAGTCGGCCAGGGAAGTGTTGCGATTGAATGCGCGGTGACGCTCGATGAAAGAAAGAAAAGTCTTTTGAAAGAGTTACTCAATCACAAAGAAACAGAAACTTGCCTCCTTACCGAGCGTGCATTCCTGAAAAGATTACAAGGCGGGTGCAGTATTCCGGTATTCGGTATGGCGACATTAAATGAGGATCAGATCCATATCACGGGCGGCATCGTCAGCCTCGACGGTTCTGAACTGATCCGCAAAACGCAAACCGGCGCACAGGCTTTCCCGGAAGAACTTGGACTAGCCCTCGCCGACGAGCTCCTCGAAGCCGGCGCAGACAGGATATTGCAATCGATCCGATCCCAAAATACACTGGCCTAAAAAGTAAAAGCCCGGCACTGAGTCCGGGCTTTACTTTGGTTAACGGGTTATGTATTACTCTTTCTTCGGAAGTGAGTCCGCGGGAACCGCAGGTTTTGCCGGAATTGAATCTGTTTTCGCAGGAATTACTGTACTGTCAGGTTTAATAGTCGAATCTGCCGGAACCACCGGTCTGGTTGTCGAATCCGGAGTTACAGCAGGTACAGCTGGTCGGGCTGTCGAATCAGGACGCATTGTCGAATCTCTTCTCATCGTTGAATCCGGACTCAAACCTGGCTGCACTGGCATTCCCTGACGCATAGGTCTTGCGGTACTATCTCCCGCCGGAGCCACGCCTTGTGGTCTTCCAGCTCCGTTTGGTCTTGCAGGTGTCATCGCAGGAGTTGAAACTGCGGGTGCAGCTTGTCCGCCGCCGCCGCCATCCATTCCGCCGCCATCGCTTTTCTGATCATCGTTGTTAATCGATTTTCTTCTACGTGATTTTTGCTCCACAAATGTCATTTTACCCAAACGATAAGAGAAATTCAACCTAAAACCTCTGTTAAACAGATAGTTGGTATTGGTCTGTGTAAATGTATTGGATTCAAGACTGGTGCGCATTTTGAAAGAAGGCGCCAGGAAGTTTTCCATTCCGAAACCGATACTTCCGCGTTTGTTCTTGAAATCCTTTTTAATTCCCAGATCATACATCCGGAAACCAGCCTGCGTACCCTGCAACTGCACTTCGCGACCACGGGCAAAACCGCCAGCTTGCAATCCCCAGCCATTTTTGATATTCAAACTGGTACGGAAACGACCGCTGATAACCACCCCGCTGTTATTGGATTGAAGGGAAGGGTCCGGGCTATTGTTTGTCAAATTCGCATAATAAGCGTCAAATCCACCACCGATCTGCCATTTCTTGAACAAAGTGATATTTCCGAAGACATTCACACCGTAGTTTTTCTTCTCCCCGATATTACCAAAAGTGGTAGAGATCACGCCGGAAGTGTCCGTAGTACGAATGCTCTCGATGGAGTTATTTGTAAAACGCGCAAAACCCGAAACGTTAACATAAAGTGAGTTTTTGAAGAAACTCGTTCCTACTTCCACCTGATCCGTCAGCTCAGGATCGAGGTTCGGGTTACCAAAACTGATATTCTTCGGGTTGGCTGAGTTTACATTAGGGTTAAGGAATTGAATACCCGGGCGCTGTAAACGGCGGTTATAGCCCAATTTAATAGTTTGTCCCTTGCCAAAAGTTTGGGACAAGTTAAGGCTTGGTACCAGGTTACTGTACGACGGCAGGTCCAGTTCTCCCCGCTCTCCCTGCGTCGCGTCGATGCTGGTATATTCGTAGCGCGTTCCCGCTTTGATCGTAAATCTGCTTTTGGTAGTATAGGTATAAGATAAATATCCCGCGCCTACATTCTGATCGTAGTTCAATGCACTTACCGGCCGCGTCGCGATCAGCCCGCCGTATTCGATATTACTTACTACCTGCCGGAAAATGCCCTTTCCACCAAACTCAAACATTTGATTATCCTTAATAGGAGTCTGGTAATCGACCTGCACCGTACTTTCCTGGTTATGGCTGTTGTTATCGTTCAATTCCTGTCCAAGAAACTCGCGGGTACTAGTGCCACTCCATGAATATACGTCGGCCTCATAATCATTCGTGCGGTTGTTCCGGCTAAACTGGGTTGAAATGCTCAGTTCCTGCTGCGGCTTGGAAAGTGTTTTGATATAATCTACATTGACATCCCAGGTACCGGACAAATCCTTCGAGTTAACATCCCGGAAACCGTTCCGGACAGGACCAGCGCTGGGCGTGTCAAACGTAGATAATTGTTGTGAATTCCGCATATTCCGCATTCCGTAGCGGACACTTGCCGAAAGTGAGGTTTTAGAATCGATCTCATAATCCCAACCGAAATTGTAAGAACCGAAAGACATTTTGTTGTCTGATTCGCTGGTCTGGCGAATAGAGAAATTCTCTGTTTTACCTACCTGCAAATTTTCCGATTTACCGGGCATATTGTAGTTGAACCTGCCGAAACCTCCCAGACTGAAACCCATTTTACCAGCGCGGTAATTTCCTCTCAGCCCCAGATTTGAACCCCTGTTTCCAATACCTGTATCCAGATTCAATGTTCCGCCCTGGATCGTGCTTTTCTTGGTTACGATATTGATAATACCCGCAGAACCCTCCGCATCATATTTTGCAGAGGGAGAAGTAATTACCTCCACCGATTTGATCATATCCGCCGGAATCTGGCGCAATGCATCTGCCACGCTGGTCGCGATGATTGTAGAAGGTTTGTTATTGATCAATACCCGAACATTGGAACTACCTCTTAATGAAATGTTTCCGTCCAGGTCGACCGTCAGCATCGGGACTTTCCGCATAATATCGGAAGCATCGCCGCCTTTGCTGGTAATATCTTTCTCAGCATTGTAAACCAGCCTGTCGACCTTTTCTTCGACCAGCTGCGCCATTCCCACAACTTCCACTTCGTTCAGCTGCACCACATCCGGCGCCATGCTTATTGAACCCAGATTAAGGTCTGATTTGCGATCAATCTTGATATCGTTGATCGTTTTTGTTTTGTAGCCAATAAATGAAATAAGGATCTTAAAATCGCCCGATGCCACTTTTGACATAGTGAATTCCCCCTTTTCGTCGGTAGTAGTGCCATCGATCGGGTTATTCGTTTTAATATCAACAAGTGATAATGCCGCAAATTCGACCGGCTTCTTGCTTACAGAATCCACAAGAATCCCTCTTATTTTTCCGCTTCCGCTTCGTGTATCCTCCGCGGTTCCTGGTATAACCGTCTGCCGCTGCCTGTCGCCGCCTCCGCGGAAATCTCCTCCGCCGCCTCCACCCGGCCGGCCTCCTCCGCCAAACTGCGCGTGGGCTCCAAATGTGATTCCGGTCAAAAGCGCCAGAATAGTAAATCGTATACTAAGTTTCATGGTTGGGGTTTGTATTAAATGCATTATCCGAGTCTCAAAATAAGTACCTAATACCTGCGCAAAAAAAAGGAATAGATAGAAACAGGTAATGTACCGATCAAAGGCGCGTTTCAAACGATCAAGTTGCACGTACTCACCGATGAAAATCCGATTCTTATGATTAATAGATTCCACACCTCGATCAGTCGGTATTCACACTCCTTTGATCGATTGAAATAGTGTATTTGAAAATTTCCCTGTAAGATTGTGGTTGTATGTCAGGATCATTGACATACCAACTCACCGATGAAAATAGATACGCGTGCCGCAAGAAAATACCCGCCACTGCTCCTGCACCTTTTAGGATGGGGTTTCCTGGCTATGTTCCTGATGTGGCAGCCACTCAACTGGCAAATACAATTCCCGATCGCATTCTGGATCAAACAGGCTGTTCTTTTTACATTACTGGTAGTTATTTTTTACACAAACTACTATGTACTGTTTCCGCGATTTTTAGCCAGGAATAAATATGTTCAGTTCATTCTCCTGAATGTAGCACTGGTACTGGCGATCGCTTTTGCGATGGAACAGGTTAAGAACAATATTGATTTTGGCAGCCAGATGGAAAGTGCGTTCCGTTTGGCGAGAGAAGCGAATGGAGAAAAGAAACGGGCTGAAAAACTGGATAATTTTGCTATGATCACGGCATTGATGGTGATCGGGCTCAGTACCAGTATTGCAGCTGTGCGCAATGCACAGATGGATAAACAGTACCGCCAGAATCTGGAAAAAGAAAAGATCAATTCCGAACTCTCGTTCCTGAAAGCGCAGATCAACCCGCATTTTTTCTTTAATACCCTAAATAATATTTATGCATTGACGGTAATCGACGTCGAAGCGGCCCGCGAGGCGCTGCATAAGTTGTCCAGAATGATGCGCTATGTGCTTTATGAAACCCAGCACGGAACCGTTTTGCTTAGTCAGGAAATCGCTTTTGCGCAGGATTATATACAATTAATGCAGCTCCGGCTCACCGACAAGGTGACGGTACATTTGGACCCGCCTGTTCCTATGCACGACGTTTCTATTGCGCCAATGCTATTTTTGCCTTTTATTGAAAATGCATTCAAACACGGGGTAAGCGCAGTGCAGCCAAGCCGTATTGATATCAAGATCAGTCAAAGCGGAAATAAGATTTTTGTAGAAGTGAAAAATACATTATTCCCAGACAAAAGGGCGATTCTGGATGAAAGTAACGGGATCGGACTGGCGAATACCCAGCGACGCCTCGATTTGCTATACCCCGGAAAATACCAGCTGGAAGTGAACGAGAATAAAGTTGAGAAAGAATTTGAAGTACATCTTGAATTGGAAACGGCATGAATGTATTGCAATGCATAGCCGTGGACGACGAGCCGCTCGCACTTGGATTAGTTTGTGCTTTTATTGAAAAAACACCTTTTCTATCGCTTACCGGAAGGTATTCAAGCGCGGTAGAAGCATTACAAGTGATTCATACCCAGCAGATCGATGTCATTTTCCTTGATATTCAAATGCCCGATCTGACCGGAATTGAGCTGGCCCGTGTGATTGAAAAAGCGGGAGGCAGAGCTCCCAGGATCATATTTACAACCGCATTCAACCAATATGCCCTCGATGGCTTTCGGGTCGACGCACTTGACTATCTCCTAAAACCCTTTAATTATGAAGAGTTCCTCCGTGCTGCATCGAAAGCGCAGGCTTATGCCGAGCTTTTGCAAAAAGCATCGTCGGCTGGCTCCGTGGAAACAAAGGATGAATACCTGTTTCTGAAAGTTGAATATCAGCTTGTCCGGATTGCCTACGATGATATTCTGTACACGGAGGGACTCAAAGATTATGTTAAAGTCCACCTGAAATCAGACCCGAAACCAATACTGTCGCTTACCAGTCTGAAAGCTTTGGAGGAAAAATTACCTTCCTCCAAGTTCATGCGCGTGCACCGTTCTTTTATAGTTAACCTCGATAAGATCAGCGCGGTAACTAAGAATACGATCCAGATCGGCACGATCACGATCCCGGTAAGCGACCAGTACAAAGAGAACTTCAACCAGTTTTTGAGTAAATGGATGTAGCTATTTCAGCTCTTCCTTCAAAAAATGACCTGTAAAGCTGCCTTTCACTTTGGCGACTTTTTCGGGAGTACCTTCGGCAATAATACGTCCACCCTTCGCACCACCTTCCGGCCCCACATCTATCACATGGTCGGCGACTTTGATCACGTCGAGGTTATGTTCAATAATCAATACGGTATTTCCCTTTTCGACAAGCTTGTTCAAAACATTCAGCAAATGCCGGATATCCTGAAAATGCAGCCCGGTTGTAGGTTCGTCGAGGATATAAAGCGTTTTGCCGGTATCGCGTTTCGACAATTCCTCCGACAGTTTCACGCGCTGTGCTTCTCCGCCTGACAATGTAGTCGCGTGCTGGCCAAGGGTAATATATCCCAAACCTACATCATTCAGTGTCTGCACTTTACGAAGCAATCTTGGCAAATGTTCGAAAAAATCCAATGCAGTTTCAACCGTCATATCGAGGATATCTGCAATCGACTTGCCTTTAAACCGTACTTCCAGCGTTTCGCGGTTAAAGCGTTTTCCTTTGCAGGTCTCGCAATTGATATGTACGTCGGGCAAGAAGTCCATTTCAATTTTCTTCATTCCCGCACCCTCACAATCCTCACAGCGGCCGCCTTTTACATTAAATGAAAACCGGCCCGGCTTATAACCGCGGATCTTAGACTCCGGAAGCTCAGCGAAAAGTGAGCGGATATCTGTGAAAAGATTCGTGTAAGTAGCCGGATTTGAGCGCGGAGTCCGACCGATCGGCGACTGATCTACTTCAATTACTTTATCAATATGTTCCAGACCTTCCACCGATTTGTAAGGCAGCGGCTCTCTTCTGGACTTATAAAAATGCGCATTCAACAGCGGGAAGAGCGTTTCGTGGACGAGTGAGGATTTTCCACTCCCACTCACGCCGGTCACACATATCATCGTCCCAAGCGGGAACGACATATTCACATTTTTCAGGTTGTGCCCAGTGCAGCCTTTCAAAGAAATCGATTGCCCGGATCCTTTTCTGCGCTTTTTGGGAACATCAATAGCCTCACGCCCGCTCAGGTATTCGGCTGTAAGCGAGCCATTTTTCAGAAATACCTCCGGCGTGCCGGCACCCACTACATTTCCTCCATGGCGACCAGCTCCCGGACCAATATCGAGAATGTAGTCTGACGCAAGCATCATATCCTTATCGTGTTCCACTACCAGAACCGTATTCCCCAGATCGCGCAGACTTTTCAAGGAATTGATCAGTCGCACATTATCCCGCTGGTGCAAGCCAATACTCGGTTCGTCCATAATATAAAGAACGCCCGTCAGCTGCGTACCGATTTGCGTGGCCAACCTGATCCGCTGCGCCTCTCCGCCCGACAATGTCCGCAATGCGCGGTTCAAAGTCAGGTAATCCAAACCTACATCTAGCAAAAAACCGACGCGTTTTCTGATCTCTTTCAAAACCTCGTGGCCGATCACTTTCTGTCTTTCTTCCAGACGATCTTCGAGGTTTACCAGCCAGTCGGCCAGCTCGCGCACGTCGCTGTTTGATAGCTCTGAAATGTCTTTTCCGTCAATCCTGAAATGCAGCGACTCTTTTTTCAGCCTTTTTCCATCGCATTCCGGACAAGTGCGGATCGACATAAAGTCTTTGAGCCAATCCTGAATTTTATCATTTCCACTTTCCTGCTGCCTTTTCAGGAAGTTGATAATCCCGTCAAACTTCGTTTCCCATTCTGTACCCGGATACTTTTTAGACGGTACCGGCACAGCATCTTCACTTCCGTAAAGTACCAGCCTGACCGCCTCTTCGGAAAATTTGTTGAGCGGGGTTTGTAATGTGATCTTATATGGTTTGAGTAGTACTTCAAGCTGTTTGAAAATCCACGCCTCCCGGTATTCGCCCATCGGCGCGATCCCGCCTTTGGCAATGCTCAAAGTTTTATCCGGCATAATGGATTCTTCCGTGATCTCCTCGATCAGTCCCAGCCCCTGGCAGGTGGGGCACCAGCCGTACGGGGAGTTGAATGAGAATGCATTGGGCGCCGGATCGTCATAACTTATCCCGGATTCCGGGTCCATCAAATTTTGAGAAAAATAATAGGTTTGCCCTTTTTCATCCAAAACCATCAACGCGCCTTTCCCCTGCTTGATCGCCGTCGCTACTGACTGGCTTAGCCGGTATCTCGACTGACTATCTTCCGCTTCACTTTTAGGAATGATCCGGTCGATCACGATTTCAATATCGTGCACCTTGTAACGGTCGAGTTGCATTTTGGGTGTAATATCCATTACTTCGCCGTCCACGCGCACCTTCGTATAGCCCAGACGGGTAATTTGGACGAACAGCTCACGGTAATGCCCTTTACGACCTTTTACGACGGGCGCGAGCAGTACCGTTTTTTTGTTAACAAACTGAGTTAAGAGCTGGTTAACGATCTGATCCTGAGATTGCTTTACCATTCTGCGGCCCGTCACATACGAATATGCGTCACCGGCGCGCGCATAAAGCAAACGCAAAAAATCATAGATTTCCGTCACAGTACCCACGGTAGAGCGCGGGTTCCTTGATGTGGTTTTTTGTTCAATGCTGATAACAGGCGAAAGTCCGCTGATCTTATCCACATCGGGCCGCTCCATTTCACCTATAAAACCGCGCGCGTAAGAAGAAAAACTCTCCATATAGCGACGCTGGCCCTCTGCGTAAATCGTGTCAAAAGCCAGGGAGGACTTGCCACTGCCACTTATTCCGGTCACCACCACAAGTTTGTTCCGTGGGATTTTGACGTCAATATTTTTAAGATTATGCTCGCGGGCGCCCTCTACTTCAATGAGATCCTGCCCTGCAAGTTCTGTCGCATTCAGATGTTCCAATATTTTAGTTGCTGGTGATGAATAATGTTGTGCGGTCGGCTTCTACAAACTAACCACAAAAATACGCCTTGAGTTGCAAAAATTTAACAAGAATGCCTTTCGCAAACTTGTTTTTAATTATATAAACATTTCGTGATTTTCTATTATTACGCAAACGTTGCCAATTTGGATATTAACCTGAATAACACATTTGTAACCATTCGTATATTACAATTAATTCACCAATAGATACAAAATATTCTCTTGCAATATCCCGACGATTCGTATTTTTGATATTATATTGACCATTAGTAATACATAATTAACATTTTAACATCCCCGTTTTATGAGAAAAAATTTACGAGTCATTGTGACTTCCGTAACGCTTTTGCTGTGGGCTCTGCTGGGTAGCAGCGTGGTCTATGCGCAAGACAAACAAGTTACAGGGAAAGTCTCCTCTTCTGCCGATGGTGCCGGGATTCCGGGCGTGAATGTGCAGTTACAAGGTTCCAATGTAGGAACCGTTACTGATTCCGAAGGCAGGTATTCAATCGAAGTAAAATCACCCAATGCAGTGCTGGTCTTTTCGTCGATCGGCTACATTAAACAGGAATTCACAGTCGGTTCGAAATCCGTGATAGATGTGAGTTTGGGTGACGATATAAAAAGTCTTACCGAGGTAGTCGTAACCGGTTATGCATCCCAGCGTAAGCAGGATATTACCGGCGCGGTAACTGTTATTAGTCCAAAAGAATTGACGTCAGTACCAAGTGCCAGCGTAACGCAAATGCTGCAAGGGCGCGCTGCGGGGGTAACAGTTGGAAATGACAACTCTCCGGGTGGCGGAACAATGGTACGTATCCGCGGTTTCGGTTCGATCAACAACAACAGTCCGCTGTATGTAATTGACGGCGTACCGACGCAGGGAACGCTGAACCAGATCAACCCGAACGATATCGAGTCGATGCAGGTATTGAAAGATGCATCTGCTGCTTCTATCTATGGGGCACGTGCGGCAAATGGTGTTGTGATTATTACTACCAAAAAAGGAAAACCAGGCGAGCCGAACATTACATTCGATTTTTACACAGGTACGCAGCGCCCCGGAAAAATGCTGGATCTGCTCAATACCAGGGAGTTGGGAGAATATCTTTACCAGGCTGATTTGGGTGCAGGCAAAAACCCAAGTGCTACTTCCCCTTCGGTACAATATAAATTTGGCCCAAATGGTGAGCAAACCGTTGCCGATTACATTTACCCGAACGTGTTTGGAACACTGCCTGAAAACTACACGTATACCAACGATATCGCAGACCCGAATCTTGGCAAAACAGCATTCAACTTTACCAAGGCAAATAAAGAAGGAACAGACTGGCAGGATGTGATCTTTGATCCGGCGCCTATCACCAACTATCAGATTGGCGCTTCAGGTGGCTCGAAATCAGCTAAATATGCGATCTCGGCTAACTATTTCAAGCAAAATGGTATTCTGAGATATACCAACTATAAAAGGTACTCGATCCGCGCCAACACCGAGTTCACAAAAGGAAGAGTGACCGTGGGAGAAAACCTGACTTTCTCTTATGATGAAAGACAAGGTATTACCAACAATGACGAAGGTAACCCGATCATGTTCGCGATCCGCGTTCACCCGATCATCCCGGTTTTTGACGTAACAGACGGCCCTGTGGCACTTGGCGGCAACAATACCTCGGCGTATAATGGTTTTGCAGGAAGCCGCGGTAGTAACCTGGGCAATGCGCCCAACCCGCTTGCGCGGCTTTACCGTGAGAAAGACAATATCACGAAAGGCACGCACGTATTCGGAAATATGTATGCGCAGGTGGATATCCTTCCGGGACTTGTGGCACGTTCCAGCTTCGGTCTGGAATACAATCAATCCAACCGTTCTGAATATTTCCACCGCGATATTGAGGCTGCTGAGTCGCGTAATGCCAACAGTATGAACGTGATCAATAACCTTGATCGCTCGTATACCTGGTTCAATACACTGAATTATGCCAAGATTTTCGGTTCTCACAATCTGAATGTATTGGCAGGAACGGAGGCTGTTAAAACTTATTCGGCAGGCTTCCAGGCCAGCAGAAGCGGTTTTGCATTCGACGATCTTGACTACCGTTACCTGGATGCAGGTTCGGCAGCAGGTTTGGCCAATGCCGGTGCAGGTGCGACGCTGAGTGCATTGTTTTCGCAATTTGGTAAGGTCAACTACGGTTATAAAGACCTTTTCCTGGCAGACTTTACATTACGCCGCGACGGCTCTTCGCGTTTCTCCGAAGCCTTTCGTTACGGTATCTTCCCTGCATTCTCGGTTGGGTTGCGTCTGACAGAACTGAACTTCATGAAACCAACCAAGAAGGTTCTGGACGATTTGAAAGTACGTTTTGGCTGGGGTAAAACCGGTAACCAGCTGATCCCGAACGTGTATAATGCGTACACGCTTTATGCTCCTGATCCTCAGAACAATGCATACGATATCAACGGAACCGGAACATCGATCGTTGGCGGATTTGACCTGGTTCAGTTTGGTAATGCAAATGGTAAATGGGAAACCAATACTTCTACCAACCTTGGTTTGGATGCGGTTTTGTTAAACAACAAAATGGAAGTCGTACTTGATTTGTACAATCGTATCACAAGCGATATGTTGACGCAGATCGCCATTCCAAGAACAGCCGGTACAGGTACTATTCCTTATACCAACATTGGTGAAGTGCGTAACCGAGGTTTTGATATTGGAGTAAATTTCCGGGATAAAAGAGGTGACTTCTACTATATGGTCGGCGTGAATTTTGGCCACTATAAAAACGAGGTACTGAAACTCAACAATAACCCAAGCGCTACTATTTTCGGGTTCGCTACCCGCCTTCCTGCGATGTCTGCAACCAAGGCCGGCTCTCCTATTGCGAGCTACTACGGTTACTTTGTTGATGGGGTGATCAAAGATCAGGCTGAGGCAGACGCGGCACCGAAATTCGGCTCGTATACCCGTGAAGGTACTTTCAAATTCCGTGACGTAAATGGCGACGGGATCATTACCGCCGCCGACAGAACGATGATCGGAAGCCCTCACCCTGATTTTAACTATGGTGTGAATGTGAATGTAGGTTACAAAGCGTTTGACCTTACTTTATTCGGACAGGGAGTTCAGGGCAACGAGATCTTCAATTATGTGAGATACTGGACAGATTTCAACGTATTCCAGGGTAACAGATCGAAGGATATGCTTTACAATTCATGGAAAAAACCGGGTGACGATGCGAAATTGCCAAGGCTGAATTCAAGCGATGCAACCAGCCAGCAGGTTTCCTCCTACTTCCTGGAAGACGGATCTTACTTCCGTATCAAGAATATCCAGCTGACTTACACGCTTCCTTCGGTATTATTGAAAAAGGTGAAAATTGCTTCTGCGCAAGTATACGTACAGGGACAAAACCTTGTGACTTTCACCAAATACACGGGTCTTGATCCGGATATTAATTTGAGAAGATCAGGAAATGACAATCAGGATACGCACATGGGCGTAGATGAAGGCGCTTATCCGGTTTCAAAATCTTACCTGGTAGGCTTACGTTTCGGTTTCTAATCTTCTTTGACATTCACTTAATTTCATATTTGAAAGATGAAAAAAATAACATTACTAGTCTTTTTGATCGGCCTGAGTTTCTCCTGCTCAGACAGCTTTTTCGATCTGAAACCCCAGGGACGCGCGTCCAGGGAGCAGTTGAGTAATAAAAACGGGGTGAACGCATTGCTGATCGGCGCTTACTCTTTGCTGGATGGTGTAGGCTCGGGTAATACAGGCCGGCAGTCGACGATATCCAACTATGTATTTGGTGGAATAGCCAGCGACGATGCAGTGAAAGGTACCGACGCAGGTGACCAGCCTGAGCAATCTTTTATCGAACAATACAACTGGCTTGCGGACAACACCTATTTCCTTGGAAAATGGTGGCACCAATATGACGGCGTTGCGCGCTGTAACGAGGTAATTCAGGTAGCAACCAGCGATTTGGTGAAGGATATGACAGAAACGGAAATTGCACAGGTAGTTGCAGAAGCTCGCTTTTTGAGAGGATTCTACCATTTTGAAGCCAAAAAAATGTGGAATATGGTTCCTTACATTGATGATAAAATCTATGTGGCGGCGGATCCTAACTCCACCAAAATCCCTAATACTGAGGATATCTGGCCAAAAATTGAAGAAGATTTCAAGTTTGCTGCCGAAAATCTACCTGTGGTACAAGCACAAAAAGGGAGAGCTACGCAATGGGCTGCCAAATCGCACCTTGCAAAAGTGTTGGTGTTCCAGAAAAAATGGGCAGAAGCTAAAACTTTGCTGATGGATGTGGTTCAAAACTCAGGTAAAAAACTGGTCGCCAACTACCACGATAATTACAGAACAACCGGAAACAACAACAGTGAATCGATTTTTGAAGTACAGTTTTCGGTGAATGACGGTACCAATGGAAACAACGGTAATGCCGGCGACAACCTGAACTGGCCGTATTCAGCGAATGCGCCGGGCCGCGGCTGCTGCGGTTTTTACCAGCCTTCTCACAACCTTGTGAATGCTTTCAAAACAGAAAACGGCTTGCCGATGATCGGTGCAGCGGGAGACGGTTCACTCGACACTTACAACAAAGTGGACCTGCCAAATGACCAGGGCATTACCGCTTCAACTGCATTTACTTTGGACAAAACAATCCCTGTTGATCCCCGCCTGGATTGGACCGTGGGCCGCCGCGGCGTCAATTTCCTGGATTGGGGACCGATGCCAGGTTCTTCCTGGGTTCGTGACCAGACTTATGCCGGTCCTTTTTTAGGTAAAAAATGGATGTATTACCTCGCAGAGGAGAACAGTACTACCCACTCTACCAGCAAAAGGAATGTGAATAACAACTTTCGTCTGATCAAACTGTCGCACGTTTTGCTTTGGCTTGCCGAATGCGAAGTGGAACTTGGCAACCTCGGTGCGGCGGAAGGTTATGTAAATCAGATTCGCCTGCGAGCTAAAACTGGCTCGGTTCAGGATGCGAGCGTTACTTACAAAGTGGAGCCTTATCCAGCCGGTACATTCGCTGGCAAAGGCGCAGAATATGCAAGAAACGCGGTCCGCATGGAGCAGAGACTTGAATTTGCAATGGAAGGCCACCGTTTCTTCGACCTGGTACGCTGGGGTATTGCCGAAAAAGTGCTGAACAAATATGCGACGGAAGAAGCTGCTGCGGGCAAAGAGCCGTCGGGACGCACTTTCAGTAAACGAGGATATATGGCCGGAAAAAGCTTTACAGCCAAAAACCTTTACTACCCGCTTCCCCAGGACGAAATCCTGAACAGCCAGCTGGATGGAAAAATGATCCTGACCCAGAATCCCGGATATTAATTACCGATACTTTTTAACCTGACTAAAATGCAAAGACCTGCTCCGGCGGGTCTTTTGCGTTTTATGCCATTATCGATATCTTTAACCTAAGATCTTAGAAAAATGGTTATCAAAAACGAAACGGAATACGAAAGAGCGTCGGAAAGAGCTGATGAAATTTTTGGCGCAAAAAAGGGGACGCCTGAGGAAAAGGAGTTGCAAGAACTACTGAAAGCGTTGAAAGCTTATGAGGATGATTTTGTTAAAATGCTGAAAGACAACGAATAGCTATTGCAGCGTCAATTTTAGCCCGTCAATTTTTTGAGAGCGGGTGACAAATACTTCCGTTGCCGAAACGCGGACCTCTACGGTCATGCTGCATTCCATTTCAAACTGCTGTTCCAATACGTTCAACTCCATTTCCTTGACGATCCGCATTACTTCGTTCATTTGCGGGTATTGAAATGCTATTTTATATCTATTGATGAAATGCCGGGTTACGATCTCCGCAGATGCCAGCGCATCTTCCGTGGCCGCTTTGTAAGCATTGATCAATCCCGGAACGCCGAGTAATGTCCCGCCAAAATATCTGACAACAACCACAATTACATTGTTAATATCCCTGGAATACAGGGTATTAAGGATCGGTCTGCCGGCAGTACCCGATGGCTCACCGTCGTCGCTCATCCGGTAGCTCATTTTATCAGTTCCAAGCCGATATGCATAACAATGATGAACTGCTTTCGGGTGTAGCTCTTTCAATGCAGCGAGATGTTCTTTTGCGTCTGTTTCAACCGAAATCGGAAATAGGTAGGACAGAAATTTGCTTCCCTTGTCTTTGAAGAAACCTTCTGCCGGAGCAGCTATTGTTTGAAAAGTATCGTCAAATAGCACGGGCGCCTCTTTTATTTTTATAAATAACTAAAATGTAAATCAACGCCAGGATCGCAAATCCCCCCATACTGAAAAAAACGAGCGGAAGGTTCTGGATCTTGTTGGCAAATAGTGCAGCTGAAAGAAATGCGCCAATACCGATACCTGCTTCGAGGCAAATGTACATGGTAGCCAAAGCTCTCCCGCGATTTGAATCCTTACTCAGATCGACCGTCCATGCTGACAGAACCGGCGATAAAATTCCCATTGAAATCCCAAAAACAGCGCCTCCCGCCAAAAACAAGGTGATCGTATCGGCATAGCCCGTGATGACCATCGATATGATCAGGATGATACACCCAGCCAGGGTCACGGGAATACGTCCGTGCTGGTCGGAAACTTTCCCCGCCACCAGCCGCACCAATATAGACGAAACGGTGAAGATCATGAAGTAATACCCCTTATTCTGCAAGCCCAAATAGTCGCTGAAATCGGGAGTAATGGTCGCGACGGCACCGAATGAAAAGTAACATAAGAAGGTAATCAAAGCCGGACTGAATACGTCGGGTTCGAAAATATCCCGCCAGCCAATTTTGAATGCATCCACGGACAAAGGTTTCTTCTCTTTCAAGGTTTCTTTCATATTCATCAGAATAGCGATCGAAAGCAATGCAAAAATGGAAGATGTATAGAATAATCCGTTCAGAGAAAATGTCTGACTGATCATACTTCCCACCGCCGGCCCAAATGCAGACCCGACGCCCATACACATGCCGTGAATGCCCATCGCCTCGCCGCGTCTTTCAGCGGGGACAATATCCGCCACGTAGGCTGAGGTACCTGTTGGCTTGAAGCCTGTTGAAAATCCGTGGACAAGACGGAGCAGCAGAAAAGGCATTACTGTGGTGAAAATCGGGTACATTAACCCGCAGACAAAACAGACCAAAGAGCCAAAAGCCATGACCGGAACTCTACCTACCCTGTCTGTCAATCTGCCGCTAAATGGTCTTGATAAACCTGCTGTGAGTGTAAATAGCCCAATAATAGCGCCTTTGTAATCCGCGCCGCCCATATTGGAAAGATACCCGGGGAGCTCGGGTATCAGCATATTGAAGCTGGAAGAAAATAGGAATGAACTGAGACCGAGTAACCAGAACTGCGTGGTGAATATGCTGCGTGGAGCTGTACTTTGCATTTTGCAAAATTACAGGAATCAAGCAAACAAAATGAAACGCTTGCTAAGATATCAGGCTTTGCCGGGTAAGTTCAAAATACTCAGGTCCACGTTTTCGAGCGATTTTTTTGCTGCCTCTACCTTTCTGACAACAAAGGGATCCCCCCTGTGACTCTTTAAATTAGGATCTATTGTTACCTGACCCACTTTAAGCATTCTCTTCTGTTCATTTTTCATAAATGCAGATCTTTAAGTCTTACTATAAACGAATCAAAATCCCGTTCTGTTTCAAAACCTGAAATAAGGCCTTCACTTATTCCAAATACGGTAAAGGTATCGTTCCAATTTTGCATTTCCTTCGCAAGGATAATTTGATACAGCCTTGTTCTGGAAGAGGTACTTCCTTCAAAATACACTGAGCACTGTTGATAATTATTTAAAAAAAGGAATATTGCCTGAATAACTGTCGCAAGTACCTGATGTGTATCGTTATTATTTGTAACAATTAAATCATCGATTTCGCCTTTTTCGTCAAGGTCTCCAAATGCAAGATTGTAAAGATCATTTTGAATCGGCACAAATTGAATCCTTTTCGCTACTACTCTATCAGACGAAATGCTCTGGAAATTAAAAGTGAGATAGTCTTCCGACGACTGTAACGCGTAGAATTTATGGTTCATTCGTGTGTGTTTTTGTAAAGTCAAAGATATCTTTTTTGAGAACATCTCAACCCCATTTAAAGATAATTTGCCAACTTTAAAACATGGTACGCATATTTTATAAGGAAGGACGTTTGATCAAACGTGAAAATGATGTCCGGGAGCTGGGCAAGGTGAAAAACCTCGTTTGGGTGGACTTGCAATCTCCTTCGCCGGAGGAAGAGGAATGGGTTGAGAATAAATGTAATATTAGTTTTCAAACCCCGCAGGAAATCGTGGAAATTGAAAGCAGCTCGCGTTTTTTTGAACAAAATGAGACCATTAACGCAAACTCCAACTTCCTGAGGATAGACCGCGACGGGTACGAAACTTACCCGGTTTCCTTTCTATTAAACCATAATGTGCTTTTTACTTACCGCCGGGGCGATTCCAAAACCTTTGCGGATGTGGTGAAGAAAATGAAAGTGAGTCCCGAGGGTATTCAGGGTGGAGTGGATTTTATGCTGCTGCTGCTCGAAACGCGCATTGAAGCCGATGCAGATTCACTTGAAGGCATTTCAAGAGATATTTCAGCGATCAGCAAAGACCTTACCCACGAGCAAAAAGCCCGGCAGGAAGTGCTGATCCGGATAAGTGGCTTGCAGGAAATTACGATGATGCTGCGCGAAACGAGTATTGACAAACAACGCGTTTTGTCCGGAATTTTGAGGAGCCAGTATTTCCCCGAAGATCGCAAGGAGCATTTGCGGATCATATTGAAGGATATCAGCTCGCTGCTGGAATATACCACGTTCAATTTTGAGCGGCTGGAATATTTACAGAATACTTTTATGGGTTTGATCAACCTCGAACAAAGTCAGGTTATCAAGATCTTCACCGTCGTGACGATCATTTTCATGCCGCCAACGCTCATCGCAGGTATTTTCGGGATGAATTACGACCATATTCCAACTACAAGCCACACGTGGGGATTTGGACTATCGCTGTTTCTCATGGTCTTATCTTCGCTGATCGTACTCTGGTTTTTCAGGAGAAAACGCTGGATCTGATTCTTATTCAGCGCTCGTATATTGCGAACCTGCCGTTGAAATAGGTCAATTTATAGAAGGGAATAGACTTGGTACCTGCTTTGGGATAGTAGGATTCGGGCCTGAAAGCATAGTCCATCAATATAAAACCCACATTATTTTTGCGCGCCCAATTGGCCATGTGCTTCGTGGTCATATTCCTTTTCCCCGACTGCAATTCATAATTTTCGTGCGTCAATAGCCTCGGATATGCTTCGTATTCATCAAAAAAGAAGGTAAGCGGTACAAATCCGGTATCGTTATCGTCAATGCGGTTACGCAACTTTTCATAGGATACCGGCAGATATTCCATAGTCAAATTCGCATAAATGATCTGGCACATTCCAAATGCGCCGATGATAAAGTAAGTCGCGATCACGAGGCGAAAAGGCAGGTTGCGAAATGGCCGCAACTTGTAAAGTTCGTACACTAAAACGAGCATGAAAGGAATGAATATCAGCATGTACAGCCCAACATTCGCCTTTGTAATAGTCCAGAAAGACAAAAACATCACCAATGCATATACTTTTGGTTTCGCAGGAAGGTTTTTCAGTAACGCGCGCTGACTCCAAATTAAAAATACCAAAAGCAGCGATAATGCGATCTGCTCAGGCGATTTAAAAAACAGCAATGGATATGTCAATATCTGAGTGAGTTTCGCGGTGCCTTTCAATGCGGCGACGGTCTGGGGATCGCCCGAAAACTGCGCCAGCCAGAGACTAAAACCGTTTTGTATCGACCAGACATCAAGAAAATAAGTGAGCGAGGTGAGTCCGCCTGCGGCAGCAAACCAAGCAGCGGGTTTATATTGTTTGAGATAAATCAATGTGACGAAACCCGCTATCAAATAGATAATTCCGTTCATGTGCCCCAGAAAAGCGAGGCCTGCAAGAAACCCTGCACCTAAGGCTTGTGAGATGGTAATTCTGCTACGAGTCAGGCATAAAAAAGATGCAAACCCCAATGCAGCTACCATCATTTCGGGCCGGTTTTCGAAACTCATTTTGATCAGCAGCCGGTTGGAAAAAATCAGGATCAACAGTGCGGGTATATAAGGCGAAGCAAAGCTGCCTTCCCGTTTTCCAATGTAGTAAACCAGCTCACAAATGAGAACTATAAAGAAAATCAGCCCTACGAATTGTAGAACGGGCAATTCGTAGCCGAATAACCGGATCATCAAAGCTCCGAATATGAGAAAAAGCTTATGACAGACAAAGATTTGTTTCTCGCAACCAACCAGTCCACGGAAAAATTCAGACCGGATAATACCTCCCTTTTCAAGCCAGAAAGCCTGTTCGCCGAGCCACGCATCGTCGCCGGTGGGGTATCTGTAAACATAGGTAGTTAGGGCCAGAACAACGAAAATGACCAGAACAACAGTCAGCTGCTTTTTGGGAACTTCCAGCATTTATTTCAGGGTGCTACTAATTTCCTGATAAACATACAGATTTATTGGAGCAATTAGCGAGGAGCCGAAAGTTTTCGGAAATATGCTTTGCGGTGAGACGATTCGGTTTCAGATGAACCTGTAATTCCTAAATTCGAAAAGCCGGCGGCCGGTCTTTTTTTCGTACCAATATAACAGCGCGTCTTTCAGGCGAAATTTCTTTTTTGAAGGGTCCAGCTCGATTTTCCAGTTCTGCCGCGCGATCCTGTCTTGCATAACCACCGGGTGCGAACCGTCGAACTTTTTGATCGAATCAAATTCAGTATAATCGAAGAAATCCTCTGATTTCAGGAGTTTGTTATGCTTATCACCTTCGTCCCAAAACCGGCTTACATTCTTCATTTTAGTCTTCATCTGAACCGGACTTTTTACCCACCCATAATGATATACGGCGGCTCCCGAATGCTTTACGTTCAACTTTTCCCGCCCGCGACGAAAACCTTGTGCGTCGCGAAATGCTGCTATCGGAGTCTCTTGTGGTTGCTTCTCATTACGGATAATGCGGATCTCGCGCCGGTACCATTTGCGGCTATCGCCCACGTAATCGTAAGTCCCGTAGAAATGAACATAGTCAAAAACTAACCCTTCGACTTCGGGATTATCGACATATTTTTTGCAGGATTCAAGAATGGCGGTATGATACTTTTCGTGCACTACTTCGTCGCCCTGAATGTAAAATGCCCAGTCGCTATCAGGCGAAATTTGTTTCAAAGCCTTATCCGTTTCCACCGCCAGTACTTTTCCGCCTTCACGCAGCGACATATCCCATTCCGATTCAACGATCCGGATTTTATCAGATGGAATGGACTTGATCAGAGCCAGCGTACTGTCTTCACTAAGTCCCACACTGACAAGCATTTCGTCCACTACCGGGAGAATGGAAGTAATAGCTTCGACAATGGGGTAATCGTTAATAACCGCATTTCTGATGATGGTAAATCCGGAAATCTTCAACAGTATAATGGTTAAAATGGATTGACGGGCCGCAGTTTTCTGACCGTCGATTAAGAATCTGGGAGCAACAAAGTTAAGGCATTACTAACAAGAATTTCTCTAAATAACTCTTCCGGTTTGATCCTTTTATCCTTGAGTTTTCGGGCCAAAGCGTGTAGATTTGTTATTCCCGGCTGTTGGTATCTCTGGCCAGCGAAACACAACGGGCTGTTCAAAATTAATCCCCGTATTTACTCAAACTAATTATGTCACAAGAACTTGCGCGCCCCGAGCCCCTGTTGATAGAAGATCCATTGCGGTTTGTTTTGTTTCCTATCAAACATTCCGATATCTGGGAAATGTACAAAAGACATGAGGCTTCTTTCTGGACTGCCGAGGAGATTGATCTTTCGCAGGATATGAAGGATTGGGATAACCTGTCTGATGGAGAGCGGCATTTTATATCACACGTACTTGCATTTTTCGCTGCATCTGATGGTATTGTCAATGAAAACCTGGCAGTCAACTTTCTGAGCGAAGTACAATATGCAGAAGCGAAATGTTTTTACGGTTTCCAGATCGCAATGGAGAATATCCATTCTGAAACTTACTCGCTGCTGATCGATACTTATATCAAAGATCCTCACGAAAAAGACCATTTATTGCGGGCGATTGATACCGTTCCGTGTGTTGGTAAAAAAGCGGACTGGGCTTTGAAATGGATTAACAGTCCGGTATTCGCGGAAAGGATCATCGCATTCGCAGCGGTAGAAGGAATCTTCTTCTCCGGTTCATTCTGCTCGATTTTCTGGTTGAAAAAACGTGGCTTAATGCCAGGATTGTCATTCTCAAACGAGCTGATCTCCCGCGATGAAGGTTTGCACTGCGAATTCGCTTGCCTGCTTTACACCCAGCATATTGTTAACCAGCTACCGGAAGAACGCGTGGTAGAAATTATGCTCGATGCGGTGGAGATTGAAAAAGAATTCATCACAGAAGCATTACCTGTTTCCCTGATCGGAATGAATGCAGAATTGATGAAACAATACATCGAGTACATCGCCGATTTCTGGCTTGAAAGATTGGGTTGTTCAAAACAATTCGGCTCAGCTAACCCATTCGATTTCATGGAGTTGATATCACTTCCAGGCAAAACCAATTTCTTCGAAAAACGTGTTGGAGAATACCAGAAAGCTGGTGTAATGAGTGGCGTAAAAGACAAAGATTCAGGTCACAAAATTTCGTTTGATTCTGATTTCTGACATTTTTGTCACCCTGAGCGCAGTCGAAGGTACGTGTGCGATGCGTCTCGCATATTTGCTTCGACTGCGCTCAGCATGACAAGGTCTCAATTTCTTTCCACACAAGTTCACTTTCATACCCTTTGGCCAGAGCATATCTGGCCAATTTTTGTTTTACAACCAGCGGGTTCGTTTCTGTTCTTTCCAGTAAAGCCCTTTTCTTTTCAAGAAGTTGTTTCAAAGTGGCAATGTAACTTTCGTCCTGAATCTCCGCCATACCTTGATCCAAACTGTATTTGCTGATTCCACGACGCTGCAATTCCTGCTTGATCTTGATGCGCCCCCAGTTTTTCACCCTGAATTTTCCACCCGCGAAAGTTTTTGCAAAACGCTCTTCGCTGAGGTAATTCATTGAAATCAGCTCCGCAATGATCTCGTCGGCTTCTTCGCCCCATACATTCCATTTCCGGAGCCGCTGCTTTACTTCGTCCTGCGTGCGTTCCTGGTAGGCGCAATACGAAGCGGCTTTTTGAAGAATGAGGCGATCCATTTTTATATTAATTACTGTTAATGCAATGCAAGAATAAAGAAAATATCGGCGATCAATAACTATTTTTGAAACAAATACCACCCCTACCTACTCACTAAACCCGGTTACCAATGAATTTCGAAAGACGGTCATTTTTGAAACTTGTCCCTGCCATTTCCACGCTTCCATTTCTTTCCGATAGTGTTAATGCAGGCCCGAAAGCGAGAATTGCAATGCGCTTCATCGTCGCCTCCGACGGGCATTACGGTCAACCGAATACCGAATTTCAGAAATTTCACAGTGACCTGATCAGTTGGGTTAACCGTGAAAAAATGCAGAAAGGGGTAGATTTCCTCTTCATCAACGGTGACCTGATCCACGATGAGCCGACACTTTTATACGATTTCAAAAAAACAATCTCCGGCCTCAGCGTACCATTTTACGTAAGTCGCGGAAATCACGATAAAGTAGGATTAGACGTCTGGGAAAGCACCTGGGGCTACCCGACCAACCACAGTTTTGCGAAAGGCGAATACGCATTTGTGGTGGGCGATACTTCCAACGAAAAAGGCGAATACGTTTGTCCTGACGCAACCTGGCTGCGAACAGAACTCGCCAAATACAAAGAAAAGAAAGGCATTTTCGTATTCCTGCACATCACGCCGGCCAAATGGACCGTGAACGGAATTGAATGCAAAGAAGTGATCGAACTCTTTGAAAATACCCCAAACGTAAAAGCCATTTTCAACGGCCACGACCACGACCAGGACAGCACCAAGCAATACGGCAAAAAACCCTACTTCTTCGACGCCCACTTCGGCGGCAACTGGGGCACATCCTACAAAGGTTACCGGGTTGTAGAAATCTACGAAGACCACACTTGGCAATCGTACCAGTATAATCCGACGGCTGCGCCTGTTTTAAATGCGTTTTCGGGGAAGGAGTGATAGGGCTACTATTAATTAAATCTCGCCAGATTTGAATCAATCAGCGGTTTTAAATCAAAATACATGGTTCTGTAAGAATGCTGCGGAGGTAATTGTTCATCCGGATTGACAAACATGAATCCTATTTTTTGGTAAAAGCCAGAAATATCATAACCGTTGTCTTTATCATAAAATGCATCAACAGTCATAAACCGTACACCGACTAACGGCGCTACTTGAAAAGCAGCGTATTCAAGAGCCCATTCCACCATTCTTTTTCCAACTTTTGAAGCTCTCTCATCAGCTGCGAGCAAACCGATTTTGACAGCAGGAAAAGTTACGTACTTGATCTTCTCGTCTTCGAGAAGCTTTTCAGTTGCTATCAATTTATCAGCCAAAAGTGTGATATATGCAGCAAGACTGTTATCACACTGCACTATCCAGCAGCGACTGGTATGAGCATTTACTTCTCGCATCACTCGTCCTTTTTTCCAAAAGGTTTGAAATTCCGGCCGTTTACAACGAAACCCCTGACCTAGTTGTGCTAAGTCAGGGGTTAGTTCAGAAACTATATGGTTGGAAAAATTGACTCCATCAAACTTCTTTATCAATGGCATTTACTTATTTTTCTGGTTGGCTCTTCTATCTATGATTCGCTTTATTGTTTCCATTGCTTGTTCATTTGCAACATGCTGATCCTTTTTAATGGCCTTTATTAATTTTGTTGCTTCTCTTCCTAAAACAGGTTTAGAAACAGTGTTGGCTATAAATTTCATATGGCTTTCATTTAATAATGGTAAATATAGGGAAACCAATTCCTGAGGCAAAACCCAATGAGCCACTAGTAGGACTCAAAGGATCACTGGCGTATATGAACAATCCATCGGAGAAATTTAAGTTTTGAGCAATTGTGTTCCCTTCCATTTCACCGCAGTCTCACCCAGTTTCGTAATTAACGTTACAACCCGAAGCTGATTCGCAATATGTACCCGCATTTCAGGAGTGACATTTTCTATTTCTTCCGTAAACAAAAAAGTTTCTACCAACGTGTTAAGGGAATCTACAATTTCCGCGCTACCATCTCTTTTAAAAAACTCCTTTACCAATTCATGTTGCTGATAAAGCATTTGAGCTTGCGCATCTGACAAAGAGATAGATCCGTCACTTAGTTTGGAGCTGATAATCATTTTGATAGCAATTAAAAGTGAAAAATGTATTTGTAGGAAATTCCGATAAATTTGAAACAAAAAATTTAGTCTGGAAAAAATAAAACTTCAGTCTTCACCTCAATCCTACCAAATTCTTCGAGAATGCTTTTCATTCTTTTTTCCGAAATGCCCTGATTGTAAGTAAAATCCCTCCAAGCTGTCGTCAACTTTCCCTTTTTCACCTCAGGCGATAGCTTTGGATATATTTCTGTCAACCACCATTTGAAAGCTTCGGTAACAGATGAGAATTTCTTCATTGCAATTTACTAATTTGTAGGAAAATCCGATAAATTCTCGTTGAATTATTTTCAAATCTAGAAAATCTGTATGAAATCCATACAAAAAAAGGAGGCTCCTACCGGAGCCCCACAACCAAATCGCATTCTATTTTTCTAGAAACAGGATGTTCCTCTGGAACATTTGTCCTCAAATCCTCAAACCACCCTCACCAAATGATTCTTCTTCCCCTTCGAAATCAGCAAAAACCTGTCCTGCAAAAGCAAAAACTCACTTAAAGCCTGCGATTCAGAGGTAACCTTCACCTTATTGACACTCACTGCATTCTGCTGAATTGCTCTGCGCGCTTCTCCTTTTGAGGGATAAATTTCGGCTTTGGTAACTGTTGAAATCAGGTCGAGAATATTTGCAGCTCCATCCCATTCCTCGCGCGTAATTTCGGTTTGCGGTACGCCGTTGAAAATCGTGTCAAATTCATCAGCTTCAATGCTTTGCAAAGTTTCCAGCGTCGCTTTTCCGAAAAGTACTTCCGATGCTTTGATTACCGTATAATATGCTTTTTCGGAGTGAATGCGGGTCGTCAGTTCGGCGGCGAGCGCTTTTTGCATGATGCGCAAATGCGGCTCGGCGGCGTGGCTGGTTTCCAGTGCTTCTATTTCTTCCCGACCTTTTAATGAAAAAACGCGCAGGTATCTTGGCAAATCTTCATCCGCCTGATTCAGCCAAAATTGGTAAAATTCGTATGGGGACGTTTTTTCAGCATCGAGCCAGATATTTCCACCTTCACTTTTCCCGAATTTAGAACCGTCGGATTTCGTTAAAAGTGGCGTTGTGAGTGCGTAGGCTTTGAAGTAACCATCTTCGTCGCCTTCTTTTCTGCGAATGATTTCGGTGCCCGTTGTGATATTTCCCCACTGGTCCGAACCGCCCATTTGCAGGCGCACATTTTTGTTTTTGTATAAATGATAAAAGTCGTAACCCTGCAAAAGCTGGTACGAAAACTCGGTAAAAGATATCCCGGTTTCCAAACGCTTTTTAACAGAGTCTTTCGACATCATGTAATTGACACTCAGAAACTTACCTGCTTCCCGCAAGAACTGCAAAAACCCGATTTCCTTGAACCAATCATAATTATTGACCATTTCGGCAGAGTTCTCGCCGCAGTCAAAATCAAGGAATTGCTCCAACTGTTTTTTGATACCTTCCTGATTAAAACGGAGCGTATCTTCATCCAAAAACGAACGTTCGGCTGCTTTAAAAGAAGGGTCGCCGATCATTCCCGTAGCCCCGCCCACCAATGCAAATGGTTTGTGGCCAGCGCGTTGGAAATGCACGAGCAACATAATAGTGGCCAGGTTACCGATATGGAGAGACGAAGCCGTGGGGTCGAAACCAATGTAACCGGAAGTCATCTCCTTTTTCAGTTGTTCCTGTGTGCCCGGCATCACGTCGTGCAGCATTCCGCGCCAGCGCAGTTCCTCTATAAAGTCAATTTCCATTGTGAGTTCAAATACTTTTTCAAATCGAAGCGCAAAGGTAAAAGTTATCGACTTGAAATGCTGCGGTATCAACAACGTTTTGGAAATCGCACCTCATATTTCGCCCAAAAACAGTTATTTTGGTATTGTTAAAAGATTTAAATGCAATATACCCGCATGTTCAAAACACTGACTACCACACTATTAACCTGCTCCCTGACCATACTTTGCACATTGCAGACTTTGGCGCAGACAACCTATTGTAATCCGATGGATATCGATTACAAATACAATTTCGAGCAGCTCAATGAAAATATCAGCTACCGCTCCGGCGCCGATCCGGTGATTATCAACCACAAAGGCGAATATTTCCTGTTCGTCACCATTTCCGGAGGCTACTGGCATTCGAAAGATATGCTGAACTGGAAGTACCTCACTGCCAATCGCTGGCCTTTTGAAGATATGTGCGCGCCCGCCGCCGTTTCAGTGCGGGATACCTTGTTTTTGTTCCAATCCACATTCGAATCCCGACCTATTTTGTACTCAGTAGCGCCGGAGAAGGGTATTTGGGAGTTTTATAACCGCTGGACGCCGAGGCTGCCGAAAGATATCGGCCCGTGGGACCCGGCGCTTTTTCATGATCCCGATACCGATAAATGGTATATGTACTGGGGCTCGTCGAATGTGTACCCGATTTTTGGTTCGGAGCTCGATTATTCCAAAAGACTTGCATTCAAGGGTGATTACAAAGCCATGTTTTGGTTAAATCAGTACGATCACGGCTGGGAGCGTTTTGGGCCAAACCATTCGGACCCTTTCAAACCATTCACTGAAGGAGCGTGGATGACGAAGCATAAAGGCAAATATTACCTTCAATACGGCGCGCCCGGCACGGAATACAATGTGTATGCAAACGGTACCTACGTAGGTGACGATCCGCTTGGGCCGTTTACTTATGCGCCTTATAACCCTGTTTCCTACAAGCCAGGCGGGTTTGCAACCGGCGCGGGACATGGAAATACATTTCAGGATAACTATGGAAATTACTGGAATACCGGCACCACCTGGATCGGGCTGAACTGGGGAATGGAGCGGCGGATTGTGATGTACCCCGCCGGCTTCGACAAAGACGGACAAATGTTTGCAAACACCCGTTTCGGCGATTTCCCGCACAAAATGACCACCAAAACCTGGACCGGAAAAGGCGATGAACAGTTTACCGGCTGGATGCTTTTGTCCTACAAAAAACCGGTAACAGCCTCATCGACAATGGATACAATGGCGGCTGCGAAGATTACCGATGAAAACCCGCGTACATTCTGGGCTGCGAAGCAAAACAAACCCCGGGAAAGTCTGACGATCGACCTTGGAGGTGAACAGGAAGTGAAGGCTGTTCAGGTAAATTATACCGATTACAAATCCAACATTTTTGACAACAAACCCGAGAAGGTTTACACCCAATTCAAGATCCTGACTTCGAAAGATGGCAAGAAATGGGAGTCCGCTGCAGATCTTTCCAACGAACCAAAACGCGACCGGCCAGTAGCTTACATTGAACTTGCAAAACCCGTAAAGGCGAGATATGTACGCTACGAGCACATTTACGTAGCCTCCCCAGTCCTGGCAGTCAGCGAATTCCGGATTTTTGGAAATGGCTTTGGAAAAGCGCCCACTACTCCAAAAAGCTTTACAGCTGTGCGCCAGAAAGACGCCAGAAATGTGGATCTGAAATGGGAAAAAGTACCTGTCGCAACAGGTTATAATGTTCTTTGGGGAATCGCGCCGGATAAATTATACCAGACTTACCAATTCTGGCACGACGAGCCGAATGCATTCGAGCTGCGCGCGTTGAATGTCGGTGTGCCTTATTATTTTAGGATCGAGGCTTTTAATGAGAATGGGGTTTCCGGGATGAGTGAGGTTGTTGGGATTAAGTAAATCGAAAACTTTATAATGTGCGGCAAATGGTATTATTGGTAAATACCCGATATTCGGGCAAGCAAATATTTTAGAGCAATTTGCGGAGTTTTACATAAATTTCTTTACTTTTGAAATGAAGACATTCTCTTCTGTGTCTGAGGCATTTGACTGGTGGGTTAAAAATTTGTATCCTGAATTGAGTCCTGAGCAAAAGAAAGGAAAAGCGGTTCAGGCAATGCAAGACTATATTTATGGAAGAGGAATTTCTGAAAAAAGAATGCGACAAATTCTAATGGAATATGGTCATTTTGAAATTGAAACCGTAGTCAGATATAAGCCCTAATCGGCTTTTTATTTATCTAAAATTTATGTAAAACTCCGTAAAACATTTGTCATTTAAACTATTTCAAAACTATTTCAAAACTATGAACACACTGAAAACCAGCCTATCGGATGAGGCCTTAGTTAAACAAAATGAGATCATTCGTGATTTTTTCGCAACCGACCATGTCAGCGAAATGGTGGAATCAATGCACTATATGGTTGAAAGCTTTTTGTTCAGTACAGATCTTGAAAATGTTACTCCTGAAATGCGCGTGCATATTGTGAACCAGCTTAGAGTTGCGACAATGCTGATGAAGCTTGGAAGATAGGAATCACCCTATCTACACTAAAAGCAAACAGGAGGCTCCTCAGGAGCCGTTGGGGTGGTAGGGAAATATGATGGTTCTATAAACAGGGCGTTCCTCCGGAACGGTTTCGGTCTAATTGTACACTACATGCAAACAGGAGGCTCCTCAGGAGCCTTTGGAGTGGTAGGGAATATGTTGGTTCTATAAACAGGGCGTTCCTCTGGAACGGTTTCGGTTTAATTGTACACTAAAAGCAAACAGGAGGCTCCTCAGGAGCCGTTGGGGTGGTAGGGAATATGTTGGTTCTATAAACAGGGCGTTCCTCTGGAACGGTTTCTGTCTAATTGTACACTACATGCAAACAGGAGGCTCCTCAGGAGCCTTTGGAGTGGTAGGGAATATGATGGTTCTATAAACAGGGCGTTCCTCTGGAACGGTTTCTGTCTAATTGTAAACTACATGCAAACAGGAGGCTCCTCAGGAGCCTTTGGAGTGGTAGGAAATATGTTGTTTCTATAAACAGGGCGTTCCTCTGGAACGGTTTCGGGCTAATTGTACACTAAATGCAAAAAGGAGGCTCCTCAGGAGCTTTTGGAGTGGTAGAAATATGTTGTTTCTATAAACAGGGCGTTCCTCCGGAACGGTTTCGGCTGACAATGCCGCTCCAGAGGAGCCTCCTGTTTATGGAAAAGTGCATCCCCAGAAAAACGTGGCTCCCGAGGAGCCCCCTGTTTATAGAAAATGTGTATACATCGGAAATCACGGCTCCCGAGGAGCCTCCTGTTTATGAATCGAGAGGTTTTCGGAATTGCGAGAATCAGTTTGCGATGTAGTTCAGCATCTTAGTCACATTGGTAAGACCAAGCTGGATTGTATTGACTGACTTTGTTCCGTGGTAATAACCAGCTAAATGCAATTCATCATAAACATCTACTAAAAGTCTAAGCAACTTTTTATCATACTTACGAATCCTCGAAATGTAATCTTCAATGCTGGTCGGTTTCTTAAAATGAATACCTTCCTTTTGCTTCAAGAATTCATCCAGAATCAGCAATGCCGCACAATAGGCTGTACCTGAAGCCATTTTTACATATTTCACATCTGCATACAAACCGTCCTTCTTCCCGGCCTTTTCAGTAAGTATGGTCCGGGCATTCTCCAAATAGCGTTGCGCTTCCTCAGCTGCTGTTCTTTCTTCGCGTGTTTTTGTCAACATAAGAATTATAAGTGTTACGCACTTTATTTCTAATCCCCTGGTAGCGTTGTCTCTTCCTTGTCCAGAAACTTGATATTTTCATAAATCGTAGACATAAGAATCTCAAATTTCAACGCTTCAAATACAATCTTATCAGCCGGATCTTCAAAATTTTGATAATTCCACAAGTTGTTATGTATTGAGCGGCTGTAAAGCTCAACGTAAAATTCATTCTGAGAAACCAGCAGATAGTGTTGAAGCGAAGGAATTTGCCTGTACATTCTCAATTTAAATCCTTTATCCTTGGAAATAGATGTTTTGGAAAGAACCTCAACAAGAATTGTAGGGTGCTTGACAAGGTAAATGCCGTCACGATCATCGGCAGCGCATGTCAGGATCAAATCAGGATACGCATAACAAAGGTCCGGTGTTACTTCGGTTTTGATGTTTTCCGTAAATACATCACATCCATCAGGCTGAAAACGTTTCTCGAATATTGCCCGCAGTTTGCCGACAATGCGGTTGTGGTTCATCAACGTACCGGCCATAGCGAACACTTCGCCGTCATAATATTCATGACGAATCTCGCTTTCCTCTTCCAGTTTGAGGTATTCAGATATGGTATATTTCGGTTCGACCATAAGCGCAAATCCCATGTGTGTAAAGTGTTTATGAGTGATCTGACAATTTACACAAACACAATTTACTAATTCAAATCCAATTATCCTGTGACATGTTTTATCCAGCGTAGCACATTCCGGGCATAAACGAGCATTAATCAAGCTGGCACACTTTTCATGATTTCCGGTTCATGCCAGCACAACCGTTACTTCAATTTACCGGCAAAAGTATATACTGCTCCGTTGCCGATGTTCACATTGATCCGTGGATTCCGGTAGACCGGGCGATCATCACGCACGCGCACAGCGATCACGCACGTTGGGGGAGCCGGCATTATCTTTCCCACAAAGACAGCGAGCCCATTCTGCGGCTTCGTTTGGGGCAGGATATTTCTCTGCAAACGATAGAATACGGTCAGAAATTCATGATCAATGGCGTGAAGTTCTCACTGCATCCCGCGGGCCACATTATTGGCTCGGCACAGGTTCGGGTGGAGTATCAGGGTGAGGTTTGGGTGGCAAGTGGTGATTACAAATTGGAGAATGACAACTTCTCAGTCCCTTTTGAACCGGTGAAATGCAATGTATTTATCACGGAATCTACCTTCGGCTTGCCCATTTACAAATGGCAGCCGCAGCATGAAGTGATGACTGAGATCGATAACTGGTGGGCGCAGAACCGGGTCGATGGGAAAGCAAGTGTGATCATGGGTTATTCTTTGGGTAAAATGCAGCGGATCTTGAAAAATATTCAGTTGCAGCAAGAACCTATTTACGCGCACGGCGCTATTTTCACACTAAATGAGAGGCTGCGAGAGGCTGGATTTGATTTGCCCAAACTCACATTAGTAACAAAGGAAACTGATAAGAAACTCTTTAAAGGCGCATTAGTTGTTGCGCCTCCTTCGGTGGATAGCAGCACGTGGATCAAAAAATTTGCCCCTTATTCTCTGGGATATTGTTCGGGCTGGATGGCGCTGCGGGGTGCTAAAAACCGTCGGGCTGTCGATCAGGGCTTTGTGCTGAGCGATCACGTGGACTGGCCAGATTTGAACACGGCAGTTTTAGAAACCGGCGCTGAGAAAGTATATGTAACGCATGGATACACCGCCATTTACTCCCGCTGGCTAAATGAAAACGGCATCTGGGCCGCAGAAGTGAACACCATGTACGGAAACGAAGATGAAAATGAGGAGGAAGAAGTAGTACAAGACGCGGCAGTAGCAAGTGAAAGTTACGAGCAACACAAAGCAATACTAGACGATGACGTCGAAAATACATCAAAAGAAAAGTCCCCCCAGGGGGATTTAGGGGCAGGAGGCCAGCAACCATGAAACAATTCGCAGACCTCTTCATGAACCTCGACCGCACGAACAAAACGAATGCGAAAGTCGATTTACTCAGACAATATTTCCTGGAAGCGTCCGACGAGGACAAGCTCTGGGCACTTACCCTTTTCACCGGCCGGCGACCTTCATTCAAGGTAAACCGCACGATGGTGAAAGAATGGGCGGCGCAGGAAGCGAATGTACCGATGTGGTTATTTCAGGAAAGTTATCATAGCGTGGGTGACTTGGGAGAAACCATTTCACTGCTTTTGCCAAGAACAGGAAGCACAGGTTCGGACAAATCGCTTACCGGTTGGTTTGAATACCTGGGCGAGTTGCCGAAGATGACCGATGAAGAAAAACACGCGCATATAGTCAATGCATGGGCTCAGCTTTCGCAGCATGAAACCTTTGTTTTCAATAAGCTTTTAATGGGCAGCTTTCGAATTGGTGTTTCTCAAACTTTGGTGGTGAGAGCATTAGCCGAAGCTACGGAGACTGACTCCAATGTGATCGCCCACCGCGTAATGGGCCAATGGGAGCCGCAGAGCACAACTTTTGAAAAGCTTATTCTTGACAAAGGTGAAAACGACAATGCGTCGCGACCTTATCCTTACTATCTAGCTTATCAAATCGAAGGAGATGTATCAGATTTAGGTGATCCCACAGATTGGTTTGCAGAATGGAAATGGGACGGAATCCGTTCGCAGATCATTCATAGAAATAATGAGCTTTTCATCTGGACAAGAGGTGAAGAACTTTCTACCGAAAAATTCCCAGAGCTGCATTTCCTCGCGGATATTTTGCCAAACGGGACTGTGCTAGACGGTGAAATCGTGACTTATCAGGAAGGAAAACCAATGCCTTTTAATGTGCTGCAAACTAGGATTGGCCGGAAGAATTTATCCAAAAAAGTACTTGAAGAAGCGCCGATAGCATTTCTGGGTTATGATATGCTGGAAGCAAATGGCGTAGATATTCGCGGACTGACGCAGGAGCAACGCCGCGCTGAACTCGAACTCTTGCACAGTCAGGTTGCCGGGGAATCAGTTTTCTATCTTTCTCCATTAATTGAGTTTAAGGAGTGGAAGGATTTACATGACCTGCATTCAACTTCGCGCGAGCAGAATGCAGAGGGTTTTATGATCAAACGTAAAGCGGGTACCTATCAGGTTGGGCGTAAAAAAGGCGATTGGTGGAAATGGAAAGTGGATCCGCTGAGCGTCGACGCCGTTTTGATATATGCCCAAAAAGGCTCAGGCCGCCGCGCTGAACTGTTTACAGATTATACTTTTGCTGTGTGGGGAGACGATGGAAAACTGGTCCCTTTCGCCAAAGCTTACTCTGGCTTAACTGATCAGGAAATCGGAAAGGTGGATTATTTTATCAAAAGAAATGTAATCGAGAAGTTCGGCCCGGTGCGCACAGTAAAGCCGGAATTGGTATTTGAAATCGGTTTCGAAGGGATTAATGCTTCAACGCGGCACAAGTCCGGGATTGCAGTGAGGTTTCCAAGGATATTGAGATGGAGGCAGGATAAGAAGGCAGAGGAAGCTGATACATTGGAAAATTTGAAAGGGATTTTAGAATTGTATAAATGAAGCCAGACAGCTTCTCAGACTGGCTTAACAACTTTTTTCGAATCAAACCTCTTATCCAAAACCGATTTCAAAGCTTTCAAAACAGGCTTTTCAAACCATTTGTGAATAGCAACTGCGACGAGGCAGACGATGATCATTGTACCGATCAATTGGGTTAGCTCAAATGCGGTTCCCTCCACTTTGAACCTGACGAAAATTAATCTGATAAACGCGTAGATCACAAACGGATGAACGAGGTACATTGCATAACTCGCGTCGCCGAGCAAAATAGCAGTGGCGTGAACTTTGTTTTTGTGATTGACTTTTTCCTCTAAAATCAAAAACGCATTGGCAATGAAAAAGGCGGGGATACCGAACAATATAAATCGGGTCAAATTGGGGTCGTGCAGGTAATCAGCAAACAGCAGGAATACGAATGAGGCAACTCCCAGCGATAAGCCCATTGCATTGAGAAGTCCTGATTTGATGTTTCCAAATGCCTTCCAATATTGATACAACAGGCTTCCCGCTACAAATTCCAGGATGATAGTGTTGCTGTAAAACTGGACAATGTAGTTTCGAACCGGAAAAACGTTGAAAACAATTACGAAAAGTGTCAGGAAAATAAGACACGCATTCATTCCTTTTCTGTTTCCAAAAATCGCGGTAAATACAGCAATGCAAACGTAAAAGAACATTTCGTACGTCAATGTCCAGCCGAGAGAGAGAATGGGCCCGCTGCCTTTGATGCGGTAGGGAATGAACAAAAGCGATTTGATAACTGCCTCAGGCGTAACAATTAAGCTCCGGAACCAACTTGGTTTGACAGCATAAAGCGCAAGTGTCAGCAAAGTCATAAACCAGTAAATCGGGATGATCCTGACCAGGCGGCGGTATAGAAAGGCGTCGGAATTTTTATTGACAATGTAGGCCATGATGAAGCCGCTGATAATAAAGAATATATCGACGCCAAATCCTCCTACTGCGGGCTTCACAAATTCAAAGTGGGCAAATACAACCAAAAGGGCTGCAATCGCGCGGAGAATTTGAATACTGTTAAGCATATTTCTTATTTGATTGATATTAGTGTGTCAACGTTGGCAGAGCCTTAATTCAAAAATTGACTTTAAGCTTTTGGACAAAAGTAGCTATTTTGACTGCAATTGAACAATTCGGTATCGCAACGTTTTATGGTACAGTATTTGACATTAATGCTGATATATTCATTTTAACCCGTAACAACCCTTGACCAAATCCCGCGGACATAGTATTGCTGAACAATGGTTTAAAAACAAGGGGTGGAAGTGGGCGACTTTTCAAAAAGAGGCTGCAGCTGCGTATCTAGACGGTAAAAGCGGGTTGGTAAATGCGCCGACAGGCAGCGGAAAGACGTACTCGCTCTGGGTTCCGATATTGATCAGGCACATTAATTCGCTTCCTGCCAAGGAGCCGAAGGCTAATCCAAAAGAACCAAAAACTAAGTCAAAAGAACCGAAGGCTAAAAAAGGCTTGCAAGTACTCTGGATAACGCCATTGCGCGCGCTTTCGAAAGACCTTTTCCGTAATATGGAATTGGCTGCATTGGAAATGAACCTGACGTGGCGCGTTGGAATGCGGACGGGCGATACCAATGCAAAAGACAGGAGCGATCAAAAGAAGCAAATGCCTGATGCATTGATTATTACCCCAGAAAGTCTGCATATTTTATTTGCTCAAAAAAATAATTCAGAGCTATTCAAAAACCTACATACAGTGGTAGTCGACGAGTGGCATGAGTTAATGGGCAGCAAACGTGGTACCCAGACCGAACTCGCGATTGCAAGACTCCGGAATATGAATCCAAACCTCCAAACCTGGGGAATATCGGCGACTATTGGTAACCTGAACGAAGCCAAACAAGTACTACTCGGAATGCGTTTTCCGGAAGAGAATTCGGTGATCATTAAAGCAAATACGGATAAGAGAATTCTGGTCGAAAGCATTATACCTGAGCGGGTTGAGACACTTCCATGGTCGGGGTATATGGGTACGCGTTTGGTGGATCAGGTGGTGCAGATCGTGAACCAGAGCAATACTACATTGCTTTTTACCAATACAAGATCGGGGACCGAGATCTGGTACCGGACTATCATTGAAAAATACCCTGAATTTGCCGGAATTATGGCCTTGCACCACGCTTCGCTCGACCGAGAAATACGCGATTGGGTGGAAGAAGCGCTGCACGATGAGAGGTTGAAGCTTGTGATTTGCACAGCGAGTCTGGACTTGGGTGTGGATTTCAGGCCAGTGGATACAGTAATTCAGGTCGGCAGCCCGAAAAGTATCGCGCGATTTATCCAGCGAGCGGGACGGAGCGGTCACCGGCCGGGCGTGGATAGTAAGATCTATTTTTGTCCGACCAATGCATTGGAATTGATTGAAGCAGTCTCACTCCGGGAAGGTGTTGCCAAAAATATACTCGAAGACCGGCCGCCGGTTGCTCACGCATTCGATGTGCTGGCTCAATGGATGATGACGCTGGCAGTCGGAGAAGGTTTTGAGGAAGCCGCATTGTTTGAGGAAGTGCGCGATAGTTATGGGTACCAATATCTGAACCGGCAGGAATGGGAGTGGCTTTTGGGATACATCACCACGGGCAGCTCGTCGCTTACGGTTTATGATGAATATAAAAAAGTGGAGCGCGTCGATGGGCGCTATGTAGTTACCAGCCGGCGCGTTGCATTGCGCCACCGGTTGAGTATGGGAACGATCGTTTCTGAAACCGGGATCAAAGTGAAGCTGCAAAGCGGTAAATATCTCGGAACGGTGGAGGAGTCTTTTGTAACGTGGATGAAACCGGGCGACGTTTTTACATTCGCGGGAATGACGGTAGAGTTTTTGCGCATTCACGAAATGACTGTTTCTGTTAAAAAAGCACAGGGTAAAAAAGGGTTTCTGGTTCGTTGGGCAGGTGGGAGAATGCCGCTTTCCTCGCAGCTATCCACATTCATCCGCGAGCGACTGGCTGATGCGATCGAAAACCCATTTAAAGAAAAAGAACTTGCTAAAATGCGGCCGCTGCTGGAATTGCAGGCAGAACGCTCGATGATACCGAAAACGGACGAGCTGCTGATCGAGCAATGCGAAACGCGCGAAGGTTACCACGTTTTTATTTTCCCTTTTGAAGGTCGGCTCGTGCATGAAGGGATGTCCATTATCCTCGCCTACCGGATCAGCAAGCTCACTCCCATTACTTTTTCAGTTGCGATGAATGATTATGGTTTTGAGCTGTTAAGTGATCAATATGTGGATTTTGAAAAGCTTTTGGCAGAAAACGACCTTTTTTCCACCAAACATCTGGTCGACGATATCTATCAGAGTGTGAATGCGACGGAAATGGCGAAGCGAAAATTTAGGGAAATAGCGGCGATTTCGGGACTGATGTTTCAGGGATATCCTGGAAAAAATGTAAAAACGAGACAGTTACAGGCTTCCAGCTCGTTATTATTTACGGTAATGAGCAAATACGAGGATAACAACCTGCTGATCAAGCAGGCTTACCAGGAAGTACTTACTTACCAGCTCGAAGAAGTGCGGATGCGGAATGCGCTCGACCGCATTGCGACGCAGAAAATTATCGTTAAAAAAACACCCAAACCTACCCCATTTTCTTTCCCGATTATGGTGGATCGGCTGAGAGAACAATTAACTTCGGAAAAGCTGGAAGACCGCATCCAGAAAATGATCAAACAGTACAGTAATGCAGATTGAAATTAGAGGGGAACATTTTATTTTATTAAGTCAGAAGGCCATTTTCTGGGAGGAAACGCAGACATTATTGATCGGAGACCTCCATTTAGGCAAGATTACGCATTTCAGAAAAGAAGGAATTGCAGTGCCGCCCAATGCGATCGACAACAATTTCAAGCGGCTCAATGAGCTCGTTCAAAATACCGGCGCTACCCGAATTATCTTCCTAGGCGACCTTTTTCACAACCAGTACAATGCAGAATGGGAGCTTTTTCACGACTGGCGAATGCAGCACCATTATATCGAAATGCTGATCGTAATTGGCAACCACGATATTTTGCCTGTGAGCTTGTTTTTGGAAGCTGATATTGCAGTGCATTTAAATGATTACGAAGAAGGTGATTTCGTTTTTACACATCACCCGAAAGTAGATGCAATTGAGAATAAATTCGTCTTCGCCGGCCACGTGCACCCCGTTTTCACAACCTACGGAAAAGGCCGCCAAAGTGTTCGCCTGCCTTGTTTTGTCGTAGATAATCACCAGGCTATTTTGCCAAGTTTCGGCGTTTTCACTGGGGGATTTCAAATGGATTTAACGAAGAATAGAAAGATTTATATTACGACTGATACTAAGGTATTTTCGGTTTGTTAAAAACGGAAGACTACTACAAGTGAAATTCAGGGAAAATATTAAACCAATTTGTATTGATAGTACAAAATATTAGATTTGAAAAATCTTCTGCATTACCGCTATTATTCCAATAGTAAAAGTTACAAGTAAGCAGCGGATTCAGCTAAGTTCTAGCCTGCCAATAATTAAGTCTCTCTCAACATTTCTCGCAATTATTGACATTTGCCCGTGTCGAACTTTCAGATTCGATAATCTGCGGCAATTGTGGCGTATTCCTATACTCCAATTGCCACGGTTAGTTTATCAAGGCGAATTAAAAAAGCATTTTAAATCTAAATCTTATCAGTCATGAAAACTAAATTAGCAATCTTTCTGGCTATACTAAGCTCAGGAACTGTAATTAATTGCAGCAACGTCGGCATTGAAGAAAAAATTGAAAGTATATGGCAGTCGGACAATCCGTTGCTTGTCTCTGAGGTAAGTATCCCCGTAAAATCAGATCCATCTTTCAATTGGACGCCGCAATCTGGAAAGGTAGACTTAGGAGCTCTCAAATCCGGCGAAAAAGAACCCGTTTTACTAACAATTGGTACCGGGACTGCAGCAGGATATAGAGATGGAGGGCTGACCAGACAGGGCCAGCTTACCTCCTATCCCAATCTCGTCGCGAGACAAATGGGTTTAAAAAACTTCAATCAGGCAGTTTTTGATAAACAGAACGGTAATGGGACGGGATATTATCTCAGACAATCTGATTCAGAATTACCATCTTGGTCAAAAGTAACTAACAATCTGGCCTACATTGACCCTGAGAAAAACTTCTTCGCACCCTATTCCCAAGGGCTTGTTCATAACTTATCAGTTCCAGGCAATCATCCAAATTCTTACCAACTGAACCCAAAGACTACATTATTAAATGAAATTCAATACCGCAATAATATCCCGCTTCCTCCGTACGCGATGGATGCAAATTATTTATGGACAACTGGTAATCTGACAAATTCCTTATTATCAAGAGTCGTGCATTCGGAAAAACAGTCAGTTTGGGAATATCTTAATTCAATTCAACCGGACGTAGCAATAGTCGACATTAATGCCGATGTCTATATTCAAAGTCATATCCAAGGCGGACAGGCTGGGTTACTGGGCCCCCGGGAAGTTTTTTGGGAATTAAATGTGATCAACTATCTAAAAAAGAACAATACGAAATATGTATATGCGACAATACCTGACGTTCTCGACTTTCCTTACTTCAATTGGTATAACTACAAAAATCTCTCGTCTAAGCTGAATAAGCCAATCAAAATTGCGGTATCAGAAAAAGACATTCAGGAGGCAAATAACCGAACCATATTTTTGCCAACCAGAAAAGTAATAGATCTTTTTAATGGGAATAGCGAGAATGAATATCTAACTGATCTGGATATAATTAATGAAAGGGAAGCTTCGAGACCCGAGTTATATAATAATTTATTTGTAGCAAAATGGGCAAAGGAATACAATCATCCACTAGTTGACTTTTACGCTATTTACAAGAAAATTCTATCGGGAAACTATGTTACTGATGATGGTTATAAAATCGATCCTTCTTATTCCCATGGTAATTTTTTCTCTGCGGATGGAATTTATCCCTCCGCAATAGGGCAAGCTGTATTAGCAAATGAAGTCATCAAAGTTTTGAATGCATCGTATCAATCAAAAATCCCATTAATCGATGTGGGACTGTATGCGAAGGAAATGGAAAAAGTGAAGTGATTTATGAACATTTAACTATCCTGATAGCTATGAAAATTTCCCTATTTGTTCAGAACATACATTGTAAACGGCTATTTCTCACATTTACTATTGTTTTGATTTCGTGCATCTCCGTGCTGGCATATTCCGTTTCCATTACCTGGCCAATTAATAGGTCTGTAACTCAGCGCAACAGTTCAAATAAGGCTAATGTAATTTTTACGGGGCAATTCTTCACAGAACCAACCAGCGAAACTGATCCCTGTCCTCAATACACCTACTACTATAAAGTAGAAAAGCTGAATTTGCAATTCGGTACATACGTCTCTGACAAGATTCCCTGGACACAATTTTCTCTGTTCAATAAAAGTGCAGGATTGTTTAAGAATGAGCTCGCTAATCTTGATGGCGGATGGTATGACTTAAAAATTATGGCTACAAACGGTGGTGTTGGGGCAGCTGTACAGGCTTTTTCGACAATTCGCTTTGGTGTAGGTGATGTATTTATTATTGCCGGGCAGTCCAATGCGCAAGCTATTGGAAAGGGTGATAATTTTAATCAAAATACGTATTTACCTAACGATCCTTCTTACGACTGTGTTAGTGTGCACAATTTTGATGGGACATGCATAAAGGATATTTATTCATACCCAAGGATGGAAAAGCTCATTCCACAAATAGATCCGACCTTATTCCGTGTCGGAGCAAATGGGTTCAATAGCTGGTGCTATGCTCCCCTAGGAAAGCAAATCGCAATCAATCAGCAAGTGCCTTCGGCTTTCTTCAACGCTGCTATTGGAGGAACAACAGTACTTAATTGGGAAGAGGGAGCGAAGGGTATCACTACAAACGCGTTTGGAACCTATCTATGTGCTTTATACAATGTAAGCATGAATGATGCCAAGGGACAACCATACTTAGGTTTAAAGAATGCCCTAAAATTCTATGGCAAAGTATTTGGCCTAAAGGCTGTTTTATGGCATCAGGGGGAAGCAGATAATAGTGCAGGTACTTCTTCCGCAAATTACCAAAGTCGCTTGCAATTCGTGATCAATAAATCCCGGACAGATTTCGGATCTCCGAATTTGACCTGGTATGTTGCGCGGGCATCATTGACAGGCGGGACAACCTCAATGAATGTTATCAATGCCCAAAACGCCCTGATTGGCGCTGATCCAAATGTACATCCAGGCCCATCAACTGATGGAATATCTACCCGACTGGACGGAACTCACATTTATATGTGGGGGCTTATAGATCTGGCAACTTCATGGAGACTTGCGATATATGGAACAGCAAGTAATCTGTTTCCGGCCGCAATTGTTCCGACAGGAAACTTTCAAATGGGCTTACCAGGATTCCCGATTTTGCTGGCGGCAGGATTTAATGAATATAGATGGAATAGTAAAACAAATTCACCTGGCACGAACCCGACAGGTGATGATGGTTTCAGCTACGTCAAAGATCCGAATGGTAACTGGCTTTTGTCACCTGAATATTTAAGAAAAGCTTTTTGCGGACTAGCACCTGCACGTTTATCAGCCGAGGGAAAAGACGCATATGTTAGTAATGAAAGTATCTATAAATTGATAATTAGTCCGAATCCCGTCACAGATCAGCCTTCAATTATCTCATTTACGTTGCCTGCCGCAGGAGCAGTTAGATTGGAAGTATTAGATGTATCCGGCCGAACCATAAAAAAATTGGCTGATGGATTTCATACCAATGGCGAATTCAGTTACCCTTTGGATATGAAATCAAATGCACCAGGAACTTATACCTGTCTCCTACAAGCGGAAACGTTGGGTATTACAAAGAGATTTGTGATAGTTAAATAAAGAATTTGACCTGGCATTTTGACAACATACCACTTCCAAAATATCTTCAAAGAAAACCTCTATCTCTCTTCGGACTTTCCTCTTGCCGGCTTAACAAATGCCGAGCGCGAACTTGCAGCTAATATTCAATGCATCAGATTTGCATTTGCAGGACCTGCGAATGATATCAATGTATATGATTCGCTATTCAAAGAATGCACGGAGTATCTTTTTGAGAAATTCTTTAAAGGCGATGAGCAAAACACTTACCTGGTATTGGCGAAGGGAAATCTGAGTGTTGTTAAATTGGATCAGCATAATTTTAATAGCCACATTCATCTCATACTCGATAGCAGAACCTGCTTTGTCATTTCCTCAGAACAGGAATTATCGGCTGAAAGCTTTGCCAACATTAAATTCTTAAATCGGCCAGGAGATACTATTCCACCCATTGACTACCTCAAACTGGTATTTGATCATTGTCCAAAAGGAGCTACTATTTACAAAATGAGTGGCGATGGAGGCGATAATTACATTGCGATAGATGCATTTGAAAGTCCAAAAACAAAAAAGACTGCCGGTTAAAGCAGTCCCTTCTTCTATAATATAGCTTGTAAATTACTCTACAACGCTCAATTTCACTGTATTCGTTTTACGTTGTCTCGAAACCGGCATGCTGAGGGTATTGATAAATACATCTCCCTTTTGCAACTCGCCTTTTTCAACCAAAAACGTTTTGATATCCTCGATCAGATCGTCAGTCGATACGTCTTGATCACGGTCGTAAAAATAAACTTTCGTTCCCCAGTAAAGAGCCAATTGATTCATTAACACCTTGTTAGAAGTGAAAATAATCAGACTCGCCTTTGGGCGGTGGTGAGACAAACGGAAAGAAGTATAACCTGACCGCGTGATCCCGATAATTGCGCTCGCTTGCGTATCACGGGCAAGGCGGCAGGCGCTCATTACCACATTATCGTTCAATTTGAAAGAACCCGGACTTTCATTTACAAATGCATGGTGTTTGAAATAAATGCTGTTTGTAGCCGATTCCACTTTTTCAATGGTCCGTGTCATGCTTTCAACGGCAAGGATCGGATATTTACCGGAAGCAGTTTCCGCACTTAGCATTACCGCGTCAGCTCCGTCTAACACTGAATTTGCTACGTCGTTCAACTCCGCGCGTGTCGCACGTGGGCTGTCGATCATGCTTTCCAGCATTTGAGTGGCAACAATTACAGGTTTACCGGCCTTGTTACATTTATCAACGATCATTTTCTGGATCATCGGTACCTCCTCGGCAGGAAGTTCAACACCCAGGTCACCGCGAGCTACCATAATCGCGTCGCTTGCTTCAATAATTTCGTCAATATTCACGATCGCTTCCGGCTTTTCAACTTTCGCCACCAAACGCGCCGTTTTACCTTTGTTCGCGATGTATTCCTTTACTTTCAGGATTTCAGCCGCAGTACGAACGAATGACAAAGCAATCCATTCTACGTTGTTTTCAAGTCCAAAGTCAAGATCTTCGTAATCTTTTGTTGTTACAGAAGGCATTGATACTCTCGTATTTGGAAGGTTTACACCTTTTTTAGATTTCAGGTAACCGCCGTAAATTACTTCCGTTACCACGTCGCTACCGTCAAGTCCGGTTACCAGCACTTCCAGTTTTCCGTCGTCCATCAGGATACGGTCGCCGATTTTAACGTCGTTATACATACCATCGTAAGGAGTACTAACCTTTTCGGCAGTACCTAATACCTCTGTATTGGACAGAATCAGCTTTTTGCCCGGCTCAATCAGAACCCCATCCTTTTCAGCCACAAGGCCAATACGGATCTTGGGTCCTTGTAAATCTTGCAGGATCGCCAGATTCAGTCCATGTTCTTCGTTGATCTCCCTGATCGTAGTGAGTCTTGCAAGGTGGTCGGCGTGGGTACCGTGAGAAAAATTAAGACGAAATACATTTACTCCGGCTTTTGCGAGTGCATATAATGTTTCTTTTGTTTCTGAGGCCGGACCTACTGTTGCAACAATTCTGGTTTTTTTGGAAGACATAGGGGATTTTGCAGTAAGAAATGATTTTTATAAACAGTCCACGTCAATCACGACCTGGATGCTTTTCAATGTTTTGTCGGTCAATATGTCAATTACCTTTTCCTGTATGAATGACTTTGCCGCCTTAAAATTAATCTTTTCTCGCTCAAGTTTGATGAGAATGTCGAACAAAAACAGATTTCTTACTCTTTCCACGAGTGGCGGCTGAGGTCCCAAAACCCTGCTTAAACCGAGATTTCCGGCCAGCTTTTCAGCCAGTACCTTCGCAGCACGGTTTGCAGTAGCCTCGTCAATATGCTTGACAGTAACTTTAATCAGTCTCGAAAAAGGAGGGTAGTTATATTTTTCACGCTCTCCGATTTCAGATTCGTACATGCCTATATAATCATTCAGGACAACTCTTTCCAACAATTTTTGGCCTGGATTTGCGGTTTGAATCAGCACTTTCCCCGGTTTGTCCGCCCTCCTTCCTGCTCTGCCGCTCACCTGTGTCAGCATTTGAAAAGCCCGCTCAGTGGCCCTGAACTCCGGAAAATTGATCATTCTGTCGGCATCGAAAATACCTACAATGCTCACATTATCGAAGTCCAGACCTTTGCTAACCATCTGTGTACCAACGAGAATATCAATCCCACCAACCTCAAAATCCTGAATGATCTGCTGATATGCATTTTTCGCGCGCGTGGTATCCATATCCATTCGCTGCACGCGCGCCTCGGGAAACATCAGGTTAATTTCATCTTCGATCTTTTCGGTACCAAAGCCGATCGTCCTCACTTTCGGAGAGCCGCAGTTGGGGCAGGTACGAGGCACTTCTTCCTTGTGCCCGCAGTAATGACAGCGTAACTCCCTCACTTTCATGTGGTAAGTCAAACTAACATCACAATTGGCACATTCAGAAATCCAGTTGCATTCCTCGCATTGCATATAAGGCGAATACCCGCGGCGGTTCTGAAAAAGGATCGTTTGCTCTTTGTGTTTGAGGTTATGCTGTAAATGTTCGATCAAAACAGACGAAAATTCATTTTTCATCTTCTTCTGTTTTTTCTCTTTTTTAATGTCAATCAATTCAAAAGTCGGCAGTGCGGCATTTCCGAAACGCTGCTTCATTTCTACCAATCCATATCTGCCGCTTGTCGCGTGGTAATAACTTTCCAGTGAAGGAGTTGCAGAGCCAAGAAGCGTTTTCCCGTTGTGCATATAAGACATAATCACCGCCACATCGCGGGCATTATAGCGCGGAGCCGGATCGTGCTGTTTGTACGAAGATTCATGCTCTTCATCCACAATAATCAAACCCAGATTATCAAAAGGAAGAAAAATAGCGGAACGCACACCAACTACAAACTGAAACTTCCCGTCGAGGATCCCTTTCCAAACTTCGACGCGCTCGTTGTCCGAGAATTTAGAGTGATAAATTCCCATTACATCTCCAAAAACCTTTTTCAATCGCACCACAATCTGTGTGGTCAATGCGATTTCGGGCAATAGAAAAAGTACCTGCGAGCCGCTTTCGAGCACTTGACGGATTAGGTCAATGTATACTTCGGTTTTACCACTACCGGTAATTCCGTGCAGGAGTACTACTTCTTTGTGTTTAAAATGCTCCTGAATCTGCGCGACTGCCTCTGTTTGGGTTTCAGTCAAAGTAATTGCAGTGGTACTACCTGCGGGAATTTCTTCAAACCGGGAAATAAATATTTCAAACTGCTCGAAGATTCCTTTTTTAATTAATGTATTCAATGACGAAGCGGAAATGGAATCGTCGCCGCCGAAAATAGATTTGTCTAAACCCTTTTGATTGAGGTCGGGGTTATTGTAAACCGGAATGAAACTGAGGTATTTGAGCAGAATATCCTGCTGTTTCTGATTCTTTTCAAGCGAACCTGCCAGTGCAGACAGCGCCGCATTACTGACATAAGCACTTGTCAGTCTGATCTTTTTGACAACTTTTGGCTTGTATCTTTCCTTCACTTCCTCGTAAAGGATCACCGCCCGTTTGCCTACAAGTGACTTGATTATAGATGTGATATTCGACTTTTGCAACAACCGCTCCACCTCTTCGTATGAGAGTGTCTGATGTTTTTTGATCTCCTCAATTACAATCGCTTCCTGATCCGTCAGAAGATCCTCATATTCAAACTCGGGGTTCAACTGGATCCTCGACTGACTGGTGATTTTTAAACCGGCGGGCAAGGCTACATTAAGTACCTCGCCGATATTACAGAGATAATATTCTGCTACCCACTTGAACAGTTCGAGCTGGTGATTGGTTACAATAGGCTGCTCATCAAGCAGTTCCATGATATATTTCGCCTGGTACTGCGGCGGTGGCGTCGAGTGAATTTTTGCTATAACCGCAGTAATCACCCTTTTTTTACCAAACTGAACAATCACCCGCGCGCCTACTTTCACAAGCCCGCTCAGCTCGCGCGGAACCCGATAAGTAAATAACGAAGGCACCGGAACCGGCAAAATCAAATCAACAAAAAGCGTGGTTTCTTCCTCAAAAAAAGAGGTCATTTTGTGTAGAAAAAGTTAAAAAATAGTTGTCTCGCTTTCGCTTTTTATTAATTAATCAATCATCCTCACATCAATCACAGGCGCTTTTTCCCAACTTACCATTGCGTTGAAAAGCTTGACCGAATCATATGTAAAGATATCAGTCTCCGAGATTTGCCGCTCCTGAATAATGCCCTGGTCAATTAGAAACGCCCTTTGCGTGCCGGGCAATAAATAGGTATTGGGTGTATACCAGCCGGTTTCGTCACTGAATGCTACATTGCAATAGAACGAATCCGTAACCCAACCATTTTTTATGATCAATATATCGTCCGCTTCCTCGCGCTGGGCGAAAAGTGTATTCAATTCGTCGCGTTGATCATATTTGTAGCTGTAATCCACGCTATTATGGTACACCCTTTTCAGCTTTTTGATCGGCCGCTGCAAGTAGGGTTCCCATTTTATATTGTCAATTTTGCGATCATACACAACTCTGCATTTGTGAATGGTATTAGCCACAGAATCAGGCACTTCAATCATTTCAGCAAGGTCCCACTGATCCTGGTAACCCCAAAGTTCCTGCCGCGTTCTGTTCAGTCTGGCTTCGTGGTAGGCCAGATTTTTTAGTTCGCGGTTCTCAACACAAATCGTTTCAATACACAACATGCGGGATATGGTTGAATGGGAGATAAACTTTGTCAATCAATTCCTGGTACTCGCCTCGTGCATTACTCAGGGCCGTAATTCCACCGCCACTTTTGAAAACCATTTTTCCATTCTGGTTTTCAATAAAACGGATCATCACCGCGCTTTCAAAATTTATGCCGTCAAAATAACCCATAATGCCAGTGTAATAGCCTCTTTCATAGCCTTCTGCCTCTTCGATGATCTTTAAAGTACTCGGCTTAGGAGCGCCGGTGATGGAACCAGCGGGAAGCAAATGCAAGAGTAAATCGCCATAATTACCATTAAAATCATTGGACAAAATGCCTGCTACTTCCGAGCTGACCTGCAAAAGCGTCTTGTCGTAAGCCTGCACTTTATCAATATAACGATACCTTTCGACCCAAACTTTTTCCGCCACCATACTCAAATCGTTCCGGATCAGGTCCACGATCGTCGCATGTTCCGCAGCTTCTTTGAAATCCGATAATATCACATTTTCAGCATCCGGCACCGAAGCATCGATAGTGCCTTTCATCGGAAAAGAAGAAATTCGGTTTCCACTGACTCTGACAAATATTTCGGGTGAAAAACACACAAACTGGTCTTTTAACCAAAACCGGTAAGGCGCGTCACTGTATTCAAATATTTCCTTAAAAGTCAGGTTGGTTTCTACCGGCGTAGGCAAAGACAAATTCAGCAAAAATGAATTCCCAGCCCTGATATTGCCGATCACGTGATTGAACTTCGGCTCGTATTCCTCGAAAGATATAGGTGATTTGTGGAAAGAAAAATCTCCCAAAAAGCTGTCAACCTTGCGTTTTTGATTAGAAAAACCATTCAGATCGAACATTATTTCCGACAGATGAATGTCGGTCAGCTTCCATGCGAGCGGCTTTTGCATCTTATAATCCACAAGAAAAACAAACGGAATTCCTTCGTTTCCCCATTTGTTCAGATTGCCCGTAAAAGTGTCCAGCCCGTTTTCCAATTTTATGCGGAATATCGCTCATTTTTAACCGTAAGCGAATTTACAAAGTTCAGAAACCAATATCCGATTTGCCGGGTTAAATTGAATAGGCGGCGTTCCGGCATTCCGGCGCTCCGGCGCTCCGGCGTTCCGGCGAATTGCGGGCAGGCTGCCGGAAATACAAAGAATCAAAACATATCTGAGGTAATGCACATTTACGATGTTATAGTAATCGGCGGTGGTCCTTGTGGACTGGCAATGGGCGTGGAACTTGCCAAAAGCGGCATGGATTACCTGATTTTGGAAAAAGGAAATCTGACCGAGTCGATCCGGAACTACCCGAGGAGAATGCGCTTTTTTTCCACCGCTGAAAATATCGAGATCGGCGGGATACCTTTCGCTATTTCCGAGGTGAAAGCCAGCCGCAACGAGGCGCTGCAATATTACCGCAAGGTGGCCGGCTACTACAACCTCAACTTCAAGTTATTTATAGATGTAGATCGCGCCGAGAAGCAGCCAGACGGCACTTTTCTGACTTATACAAACGACGGGCAGATTTTTCAGTCGAAAAATGTAGTACTCGCTACGGGGTATTTCGATGTGCCGAGATTGTTGAATGTGCCTGGCGAAAACCTGCCGAATGTTTCGCATTACTATGATGAGCCTTTTAAATATTCGTATACAAATGTGGTTCTGGTAGGCGGTTCCAACTCTTCTGTGGAGGCTGCATTGGAATTGTATCGCCACGATGCGCACGTAACGATCGTACATAAGGAGGCAGATTTCAGGACAAAAGTGAAATACTGGCTGGTACCTGATGTTAAAAACCGGGTAAAAGAAGGCAAGATCCACACCCGATTCAATAGTGTAACCGAGGCTATTGAACCCGGCAGAATGCTGATCAGAAATACTGAAACGGGAGAAACTGAGTGGCTTCCGGCCGACTTTGTGTTCTTGCTGGTGGGCTATCTTCCTGACGAACACTTACTTACAAGATGCGGCGTAGAACTGGATCCGGCTACGAAAGTACCTACATTCAATACCGAAAATTTCGAAACGAATGTACCAGGACTCTACCTTTGCGGAACGGTCATGGCTGGGATATTTACCGAAAAGGTATTTATTGAAAACGGAAGAGATCATGCCGCCGCCATTGCAGATCATCTGGCCGGCCGCGAGATCAGGACAGTGAAGGAGTTGATTGACAGGATTTAAATCCGGCATTCAGCCGGCTATTCATCAACAAATACCAGTTTTCTTTTTCTCTTTTTGAAAGAAAGCTTTTCCACTTTCCCGATCAAACCACTGGCTCCTACCCCGTAACCCACATTTCCTGCGAAACTGACCGCGTGAAATCCTTCTTTCCCCAAAAACCGCCACGATTTACCTCGATCAATAGAATAGCTGCTGCCTGACGGGCCGGTGGCGACGAGTGCGTAATCATCTGCCCGGAGCTGCGTCTCCCCCGTCCATATTGCGTCGGTTTTTTGATACAATGCAACACACTCTTTCAAGCCCGCCGGAACGGTCATTTTTGATAGAGTCCAGGTTACTCCGCCGTCTTTTGTAAGCAGCACATTTAATGTCGAGTCGGTGGTTTTTTTGTAATCCCCGCCCACAGCAATTCCATTTTTATTTGACCAAAACCTCAACCCAAATATCCCGCTGGTAGGTCCAGCCGGTAGTGGCGTTGCGGATACTTTCCAGCTTTGCCCAAAATCTTCTGACCTGAAAACGCGCGCCATTTTCGATCCTCCGGTGCCGATGTACACATTGCTTTTTCCGAAAGTAATAATAGAAGTTCCGCTCGCAGCGAAGCAAGCTTCGCCGGGTTCTGCCACCGGACGCTTTTCGATTGGTAGTTCAGCCCAGCTTTTACCTCCGTCTTCGGTAGTCAATATGAACAGTTTTCCGTCGATCGGATCACCGAGACAAATCCCTTTATTTTTATCCCAAAAGTCGATTCCATCCAGAAAAACCCCATTTTGTGTAGTTTGGTACACAAGGTTCCAGCTCTCGCCGCCATCTTCGGTCCGGTATATTTTCGCCTGACCTTTCTCGGATTCTCCTGCGCTCATCGCCACCAATGTATTCTTGTTAATTGCATGCACATCCCGGAAATCCAGGGAGTCGGCGCCGGGTACTTTATACGTTGCCCAGGTCTTTCCGCCATTAGTTGTTTTCAAAATCGTCCCTTTCGAGCCGCCAACCCAGCAGATAGTAGGCGAAACGGTGTGAACAGCCCGCATGTGAATATTCGATTTGATATCCATAACCCTCCATTGTGCATAAGCCGGCATTGACAGGGAGACCTGTAATGAAATGAAAAGCGCCGTCAGATATTTGAGGCCGCCTATTGAAGAAGTATTTAAAGAAATTGGCACAGTATTTTTGTTGCTTGCTATTCTAATCTATTATTATCACAAAATAGGAAATTCATATGAACAAGAATCAAAAATTTTTGATAGGCTCTATTGGTGCATTGCTTACAGGCATCGCAATCGGCCTTTTGGTTGCTCCTAAAAACGGAAAAGACACTCGCAAGCTGATCAAGCACAGAGCGAATGACCTGGGGGGAAATGCCAAAGATAAATATGAAAAAAGCCTCGAAGAGCTATCTGTTTTAGCTGATAAATTGAAAGAAGGCTTCCTGAAAAACGTAAGCACGGTGAAAGACAAAGCTGGTGCTGTCGCTGACAATGTAAATGACAAAGTGCGCGGCGTAGTAAATCACTAATCGCACTCCCATATAAAGATATTAAAAAGGCCGGTTCGCAGCGAACCGGCCTTTTTCCTGCGTCTTACTTTGGAATTTGACCTATAATCTCTGCGACTGCCTGATCAATATCTTCCTTAAAATTCTTACTCTTTTCCGGGATAATGCCAGAAGCGCCGCCCTGCCACACGAGCTTGTTATTTGCAGCATCCACCAGGTCAATCATCAATGTTCCCTGCCTGTATTTACCTATTACAACCTCTTCACTTTTCCACGAATAACGCCGCTGGCCCATGTAGCGCGGCAGTCCGTCCGTCCGAAAATCGGTTTGTCTGGTTTGCTCATTCTCCTCTACTGAAAGTGCGATATTTACCTTCAAATTCGCGTCCCGCGCCTCATCGAGGCCTTTCGCCTGCAAATTCTGAGCGACTGCCGCTTTGATAACTTCAACGTTCTGTTCAAAATTCTTTGAAACCGTATCACCGGAAGCTTCGATTTCATAGAACCCAAATGTTGGATAATCCGAAAGCCTGAAATTGTCTTCCTGCTTTGGTTTTAAAACTTTATAAGAGGTGCTGCAACTGGCCATTGCAATTAAAATCAGCCCCAGCGTTGCAGAAACGATACTTTTCATGATCAGCTATTTTAGTTATCCGATAACACTTCCCAATTCTTTGGCAGCCGCCATACTGATACCCTTATAAAAAATAAACTCGCCCATAATATTGGTCTGTTCCTCCTCAGACTTTGCGTGTACCGCCTGGTCGAGACATACCTTCATTTTTTCCTCAATAAACGCCTTTTTCAGCCGCAGGATATTCACGAAGGCGGTTTTGTCCAATACATCCGCCTCAAACGGAACATATATCTCATACTTTTCAGACCAGAGCCCGCTCAGCTCATACTTACTTGTCAGCCAGCCTATTGTCAACGTTCTGATTTCGGATTCGTGGTGATTGAGAAAATAGTCTGTGTCCGGTACATAGTTACGCCCCAGGTTTTCGCGAAAGAGAGTCAGCAAATGTTGAAAAATGGGATCTTTAAAATCTATTCCATCAATCTCGCCGAGTACGTATTGACAAACTGTGATAGTAGGTTCCAGTTCCTTTGTCCCAAAAAGCACCAAAAGACGCGTAAAAGCTTCTTCCTGGTAATATAACTTACTTTTTTGCGGCGCCTCGTGCGTGACTGGCTCCGGCTCAAAAGGATTGAAGTCGTCTTCGGAAAAAGTGAAATTCCCCGGCATCGAACCAATATCATTCGGCCCCTCGGGCATACTGCCGGGTTGAAACGGAGCTCTTTCAGGTTTTTTCTGAGTTGAAAGTCTGCGCGCGAGCTTGTTGCCCTCGGTGATCAGCATTTGCTCATCCACCTTCATCATTTCCGATGTGCGCCGAAAAAACACCTGCCGTTTGATCGCATCCGGGATCTTCACGATACTGCTCACCACTTCGCCAATCACAGCAGCCAGCCGGAAAGGATCATCACCCGCATCTTGTAGCAGTACTTCGGTTTTAAATGTGATAAAGTCTTTTGAAGCTTTCTTTAAATATTGCTTGAAAGCCTCCGCACCCACTTTCCGCACATAACTATCGGGATCGTCGCCATCGGGAAATAATACGATATTAACATTCAGACCTTCTTCTAAAACCAGATCCAAACCTCGTAATGCAGCTTTTATCCCGGCAATATCCCCATCGTAAAGTATTGTTACATTAGGTGTAAAACGACCGATCAGCTTGATTTGCTCGATCGTGAGTGAAGTACCCGAAGATGCTACAACGTTCTCAATTCCAGCCTGATGCAGTGAAATAACGTCTGTATATCCCTCAACCAGGTAGCAATGATCAAGCTGCCGTATTGCGTTTTTGGCCTGAAATATTCCGTACAGTACATCACTTTTGTGATAAACCGCCGTTTCAGGTGAGTTTAAATATTTAGGTTGATTGGCTTTCGAACTGCTGTCAGATTTCAGAATACGCGCGCCGAAAGCGATCACTTTTCCGCCGACATGGTGAATAGGAAAAATCACCCGGCCTCTGAACCTGTCGTACCCGCCGCTGCTGCTGCCTTCCCGGGGAATCAGCAGCCCGGCTTTTTCGAGCAGCTCCGCCGAGTAACCTTTTTCAAGCGCCTCTTTGGAAAAAGAATCCCAGATGTCCAGACTGTAACCCAGCTCGAATTTCTGCCTGATCTCATTCGTAAATCCCCTTTCCCGGAAATAGCTCAATCCGATCGACTGTCCTTCGTCTGAGTTTTGGAGCTGGTTTTGATAAAAATTCTTGGCGAAGTTGAGCACGATATACAGACTCTCCCGCTCGTTTTGCCGGAGTGTTTCCTCATCGGTCATCTCCTCCTCCTCGATCTCGATATTGTATTTACCGGCCAGATAGCGCAATGCTTCTCCATAACCTACATTATCAACATCCATTACAAACTTGATCGAATCGCCCGCAGCCCCGCAGCCAAAGCACTTATAGATCTGTCTGACGGGGTTTACGTTGAAAGAAGGTGTTTTTTCATTGTGAAACGGGCAGCAGGCTGAATAGTTTGCACCTTTTTTTTTTAGGGACACAAAATCTCCTACCACCTCCACAATGTCGGCGGCCTGCTTGATGCGGTCTACGGTTTCAGGATTGATCCTCATGTACTGTAATCTAATTTCGTTAACGCGATCGCGCAGCTCCTCTCATTTTCGCGTATCTGTCTTAGGAACAAAAAAGACAATACTAAAATTTCGCGTATACGAATGTAACGAGAGGCAAACCTTTGAGCAATTATTAAAGAATATTTCCCTAAATTTGACACCTTAATGGATTTTGCCGAATTGTATTTAAAAATTATCCATTATTTTCTTATTAGAATTTAGAAATTCACAATCGAAAGTTTTTTTCTAATTACTTTAGTTTGTTATTTTGCGGTATTGGAATTGAATCCGAGAGCCATCAAATAGATTGATATAGATATTAAAAATATAGTGTGTGTATAGTGTGAAACAGGGCATGGAAATTTTTCTATGCCTTTGTTTTTTTGCAGCCACTCAACTTCTATCTGCCAGGATTTCCCGATACACCGCAATCAATCTTTGAATAACCTCTCCGCCACATAGTTCGCTATTGCTGCCGGAAAGCATCTTTCTCCCCGCAACGATTTCACTTTCCACATCCAGTTGCCATAAACTTTTGAATATGCGGCAATGTGCGGGCCGACTTACTGAATCCGAAGCTAAAACCGGTACATTCAACTCCATTGCTTCACAAATTGACAGAGATACCCCGTCCGTAGAAGTATTTCTGATAAATGCATCTGACACTTTCAGGATGTTCCTGAAATCGTGCGGGATGGACAGAAACAACACATTAGCAGAAATATGTTGATATTTCTGTTTGATAAACGGCGCATAGTTGCCGGAGGGATCGGAAATGATTAACGCATGACTTTCGTTTTCGGCAGCCCATTCAACCAGCTCAGAAATTCCGTAAATCTCCTTTCCGTATTTATCGAATGCTACATTCCATGCATTCGTGCAGGTTATAAGTTTGTATTTTTTGGTAAAATTCAAAAGCAGTGACGCAGTGTCTGGGTCAAGCGGCGCAATATGGTCGGAGTGGAGATAGGTTGAGATTAGTTTCGCATTCTTGTTCCATTGAAATGCCTTTTTGAAACTTTCCTCATTTTGTATAATAGGAGTGTGCGCTAGCCAGCAGGATAAAGTGACGGAGAGATTTCCAGCCAAATCATAACGTCCCCAATTCCCATGGTAGGTGACCACCAGTTTTTTCAGCAATAGTCTGCAAATCAGCGCCACGCACAATTGCCAGTAAGGATTGGACACATGCAGGTGGATCGCACGGTTTGTGGCAAATTTCCAAAGGACACCCGGAAGACCTTCATTCAAGTCAGCGAAGTCGAAATTTTTGAAACCGATTCGTTCCAGGTTCTCGATCAGCCGGCTCACGTGGATAGTGACTCCACCAATCGGTGGGGGCAACCGACCGATAATCAATATGTTAGCCATCGAAACAAGTTGAAACCTGGCGTTTCGCATAGAAATACTGGCATATAAGCAAAATTGGGGCTATACAATTAACGGTCACACTTTTGGATGGGATGATCACGAAAACGCTTCCAACAGTGTGGTTGAATAGCAGGTAAAAAAGTATGGAGAGCGGCATTACCATATAGTTTCTCCCGCCGGCATTGACCGTCCAAACAGTGCAGAAGCATTTTAATAAAAGCAGGTACATCAGAATAACTCCGAGTAACCCGTTCTCTGCCAGTAATGTATACCAAAGTGAATGCGCTTCCCGATAACCGGGACCCAGTACTTCGAAGCTACCGGTACCATGCCCAACCAGCGGACTGTCCAGGAACAATTTGTAAGCGATTGCCTGGATTTCATTTCTCCCGCTGGCTTCGAGCAGCTTACTGATCGCATTTCCTTTTGAAGCTTCGCCAAACCTAAGTTTCCAGAAGTAAGTCAGATCCTGGGTTGCAAGGAAGGTTTCGATTTGAGCCAGAAAGAGCAGGGTTATGCCGGAAAGGATCATCAGAATAAGCATAAGCGCCTTCCTTGAAGTGAGCCAGAGGGAAATCAGGATAAAAGGGCCGATCAACAATACCGCTCCCCTTGAAAATGAAAGTACAACCACGGCGACGAGAATCGCCAGAGTCACTGAACTCGTGATAAAACGAAGGAATTGCTGCCTGAACCTGCTCGCATACAGCATCGCAAACGGCCATAGTAGTACAAAATAGGCCATTGTTATATTGGTGTCAGAAATATTCCTGGTAGCCAGTAAGTTATCCGAACCTTTATAGGCGGCTCCGGCAACAACCAAACCAAAAGTCCCGACGCCCAATATCAGGTAGCTGACAAATAAGTACTTTTCAAGTTTTCGGCAAAAGTCTGTTGCCTGCATTGCAAATCTCAGATAGATAAAATTGCAGGGCAAAATGAGCAGACCGAGAACAGTCGCCCCTACTATAATATGCCCGAGATTTGGAGATATGGATAGATAAAAAAAGCCTAGCACAATCCAGACGATCAGAAACAGCTTTTCGTAAGCCGATATTGTAATCTCCTTTTTGACAAAAAAATTGAGAAAGTACAGAATGAGTATTAAAAACGGCATTAAGCGCCAAAGTGAATTAGCGCCGGCCGGGAAAGCATATTTTTGAAACAAATGCAAAAACTGTGTAAAAAGCGGAATCGAAACGACGTGAAAGAGCTTGTCAGGCGAGAAAGTAAATAGTACAACAAAACAATACACATAAAACGAAAGCACGATAGTAAGTTGGAATTCAGTATCTCCAAAAACTATCAACGAAGGGAATAGGAAAAGAAAAGCGCTTGTAAAACATAGCGAGCCCAGCCCTTTCAGCAAAATTTCCGCGACTAAGTGAGCCATTCATCCACATATTGAATCATCGAGTTAACCGATTTTGCTTCGGTGTGATGAATGAATTTTTGTATCGCCAATCTATGATCAGTGCTTCCCAAGTCTTCTACGAGCAATTTGTCCAGGCATTCAAATAGCTCCTTTTTACTAAACACAGGATGATCGAGGCGAAGACGATTCAGCGGAATCTGATGCGAATAGCTATATAAACGCCTGACCGAATGCGCGTAGGGCAATTTCCTATTTCCATCATAAGCAATACTAATAGTCGGTTTGTTACATGCAGCTGCGTCGAGACGCATGGTGGAGGCTACTTGCAGACAGACGTCACAACGAAACAGCGTGTCTGCTAAAACTTCCAGAAAATCGAGCGCCGGGAAAGGAGAATAACGATTTTGTTTTTGCGACGGCCAAATCTCCACGTTTTCAGCCGCAAACTGTCGGTAAGCGTCGGGATCGTCTGCTGGGTGGCACCTGATAAGTAATGAAAATCCGTTTCTGGTTTGCATGTATTCCCGCAGATCTTCGACGATTTGATACTGGTCCGGGAAATGCTTAGGTGCGCTGGTCGCGAATAAGATCGTTTTTCTTCCGGACTCTGCTGGCCGGCTTGTTCTTTTCCCGAAGTAAATATCAAATCTGGGAACCCCTGAAACGCATATTTTTGGTTTTGTTTTACAAAATGAATACAGCTGCTCGAACTCCGCTGCCATTTGTTGGTTCCAAACGAGCATCTGATCAAAATCACTATTGATAAGCCCTTTGGATGTCAGGTTATCCCAACTTATAACGACACCCATCGCCGGAATCCTGGTGTATCTAATAAGAAAATTGACAATTATATTTTCGCGGATATCCAGCGGAGACGAGGACAATATACCATCAAAATGGAGCACACTTTGCCCCTCTTTTTGAAACATCCGCGATGATATGAGAATAATTATTTCCCTGATTTTGGACAGCATTGACCGTGAAAAACGCTTCACGATCGGCATTTTATCGAAACAATACAGCAGAAACCGGAAGGGTAACCCGAGCTGCAACACCTTAATGCGGCGCGTAGAAGTATTGAATGTCATGAAAAACAATACCTTTTCAATCCACCGCAAAAAACGGAGAAACCGGATTTCTGATGGAACGTGCGTATTCAGCAGTTCCAGGGAGCAGTTAAAGTGTTCATTGATCGACGCGAGATCCCTTTTGTTGATCAAATCAGATATCAGCGATATGTCGTATCTCCTTGAAAGCTTTTCCAGAAAACCTGTGTGAATCATATTGAGGACTGCAAATTGATTGGTTATCAGGATCAATAGCCTGCGTTTTGGTATTGTCTCCATTTGTCGATCTGTATTTGCGCTGCCTCCCAGTCAGCATAAGAATCAATATTGATATCCAGCTCGCCTTCCGTCAGCAGACTCGCAATCCTTCCACCTAAGAGCCTCCCTTCGCGGATCAGGGCCGTTTTTGAAATGTAGATCTTACCATCCCGGTAGTAGCTGTCGGACAAATCCTGGCGCCTCGGTACAATCGTTTCATCTTCCTTGATTGCCCGCCGCAAACCTTGCTGTCCGTCAAAAAAAGCCCAGTCAGGATGAAACTTGTGCGGTATTTTCTGAACTGTAATAAGGCTATCCGCTTGTTTATCAATAATTAACTGGATAGATCTATCGACCAAATCCGGACTTCGAAATGGCGACGTAGGTTGAAGCAAGACAACATATTCAAACGCGATCTCCGCCTCAGCATAGTAATTCAAAGCGTGACGGACTACTTCGAGCGAAGTAGAAAAGTCTGACGCAAGGTGTTTAGGTCTCACAAATGGAATTTCGATAGCCGGGAATTGCTGCGCATATTCAAGAATCCGCTGGCAGTCGCTGGATATGATAATGGTATCGAGCAGCTTGGATTTCAGTGCCGATTCAATGGTATAGTAAATGAGCGGTTTGCCTGCCAGCAGCTTCATGTTCTTATTATAAATACCTTTGGAACCCTCTCTCGCCGGGATAATTCCTAAAATTCGTATAGGTGCATTCATCAGTAAGTGATTTTCTTGTCGATGCTGAAGGGAACACTGGCAAGCAGATCTGCAATTTGCCGGCCTGCACTGCCTTTACCGTAAATAAAGTCTGGTGGGAAATGCGGGCGGGATACCTGCTTTTGTATAGCTTCAAATATTGCGTCGCTCCGGTGCTCTGCGTCCACCACATTCTGACCCCGCTCCCGCCCTTTCTGTCTGCTGCCGATATTGACAGCGGGAACCCCCAATGTTGCACCTTCCCGAATACCGCAACTGGAATTGCCTACGAGACAGACACAATTTTTAAGGATCTTCAAAAAATGCTCGGGGCGCATGTTATTGAAGAAATGAAATGGCAAAAGTGTGTTTTGAGCGTAAAATGTACTGATCCTGTTAAATGTGCCCGCGGTGCCTCTGTCTGCATTTGGCAAAAACCACAATACAGGAAGTTGCAGCGAAATAATCGCGCTCAATGTGCTGTTAAGCTGTTCTTCGGAAAGCTCCGATTCAGTGGTTACGGGGTGCTGCAAAACAGTTACGAAAGGGTCTGATAAATTTGGCTTGCTTCCTATTCCGCCGTATAGTTCATAAGGGTCAAAATCCAGCACTGGATTTTTAAGAACATCCATTACAATATCCAGCGACGGGCAGCCCGTGTAAAATACTGTTTCGGGAGCCTCGCCCATTCTGATCAATCTCTTGCGTGCTTCGGAAGTCGCCACAAAGTGTATATCAGACATTTTGGTGACTGCGTGACGCACTTTCTCATCAATATTACCAGTCACTTCCCCTCCCTGAACATGTGCGAGGGGAATGTTCATATAAGCTGCCGCAACTGCGGTGGACATAGTTTCGAACCTATCGCCAACTGTCACCACCACATCCGGCCTGATTCGCTCAAAAGTGTGTGCAAGTTCGAGAATACCGGAAGCAGTCGTGATCGCAGCAGACGTGGGTTCGTCTGTAATGGAAGAGTTGGCAATACGCTCATCTATTGCAAAACCATCATCCTCGATTTGACTCGCCACGTGCCCATATCTTTCTAATAAAGTGCTACCTGCCACAACCAATTGTAATTGAAGGTTCGGATGTTCCTGAATTGCCTGCAATAAAGTCTTCGCCCTGCCATAAGTAGCCCGGGCCGTAATTACTACGCAAACTTTTCGCATCTCAGAAATGATTTTCAGTTATAAAATCCCATTGCTGTGCATCCTGGGTTAATACTTTACCTAAAACCTGATTATAATCATTCGGTGGAATGCCCAGGCCGGCTGGCTTTTTAGATTCCAGATCGTCCATGCATATCAGCTGCCCTTTTTGCATGAATTTATTGACGACCAGGGATTTACCGAATTGCGCTTTCAAAATCCTGAATGCGGAATTATCAGATTTGTCGACTGGGTTGCCCAGCGCATGCTCTATTGCCCGCACCCCTTCCACCAATTTGAATACCTCATCCACTCCCAGTGAGGATGATGCGTCCGGGCTAAGCATTCTTTTATCAAAAGTCACATGAAATTCAAGGAGCCGGGCCCCAAGGGTTGCCGCAGCCAGACAGGCAAACAGCCCGCCCGAATGATCCGAGAAGCCGGTCGGCAACAGGTATCTTTTTTTGAGTTCCTCAATGACATTCAATCCCCACTGGGACGGATCAGTGGGATAAGCGGTGGTGCATTGCAGAATTGAAAGCGCACAGGGATATTGCTTCAAGCAAGCTATTGTTTCATCAAGTTCATAGAAGGTACTCATCCCCGAAGACACAATTATCTCCTTGGCAATTGCCCCGATTTTATCCAGCATCAGCAGGTTTTCCGTTTCCCCAGAACCGATTTTGAACCTGGAAACCCCAATCTCATTCAGAAGGTCGACAGCGGCTATGGAAAAAGGGCTGGCAATAAAGTCAAGTCCATGGTATTCACAATGCTGTTTGAGCTCAGCCCATTGCGCTTTTGTAAATTCCATCCTTTTCCAATACGCCATTCTCGTAGTATCAGCGAACGGGAAAACTTGCCGGAAACTATCATAAGGGCCACTTTCTGCCTCCGCGATGTGAACCTGGAATTTCATTGCGTTGATGCCGGATTTGGCAACCGCGTCGATATATGCATGTGCAAGTGTGATGCTCCCTTCATGCGCCTGACCGACTTCACAAATCATGTAAATGTTGTCCATTACCATTGGGTTAGTTTGAAATTATGCTTCCATTTGAAGAACAAGCCTTTTTTTTCTTCGTTTTCATAATACTGATAGTAGCGGCCAGCCTGCTGAAAACCATTGTAGAGTACATGAAGATTTGATAATCGGTTATCGATGAATAGCTTGTTCAAATCATGCATTTGCTGTCGGCCGGTAACATTTTGCCGGACTACATATAAGGTGCCGTCGACAAAAGATCTGAGCGTATTCGCGTCCGTCACCAAACCTACCGGCGGGGTATCAATGACAATGTGATCGTACTTTTCTTTCAGTGTCAAAATCAACTTTTCGAACTTTGTAGTTGATAGAAGCTCTGCGGGGTTCGGTGGAGGGTAGCCGGAGGTGATCACGTCAAAGCATTGCCCCTGCCCTGATCTTTGGATCAAAATATCGGAATCTGATTTACTAAGTAGATAATCAGTGACGCCACGTGATTCTACATTGAGATACTTCGCCAGGGAGGGTTTACGCAGGTCCAGCTCAATAAGCAATACCTTTTCACTAATCATCGCGAAAGACTGAGCGAGATTCGCCGCTACGAAAGACTTCCCTTCACCGGCATTTCCCGACGTGATCAGGATAGTTTTGCAACCTGCCAGACCAGAAGCGAAAAGCAAGTTCGCCCGGAGTGTCCTGAACTGTTCCGAAATTAAACTCTTTCCGTCGGGCTGTAAGAATCTTGAATGAGCGCCTTTCTGGTAACTGATTTCTGCGATTACCGGCGCTCTGCAGTATTGAGCAAGACTATTTTTGTCATGAATTTTGTCACTCAATACTTTCGATAAATGCAGACCCGCCATCGGGATACCCAAACCGAAACAAGCCGATACCAGAAATACAAGCTGTCTATTCGGCGTGACAGGATTCGAATCTGCGTTGGGAGGATCAATAACCTTCGCATTTGGGACTGTCGATGACCTGGAAATTGAAGTCTCGACTTGTTTTTTCAGCAAAAACAAATACAGTTCCTGCTTGATCTGCTGCTGCCGCGTATAATCCAAATATATCCTTTGCTTCGGCGGCACTTTCGAAATCGCATCCTGATATCCCTGCCCGCTCCGTCGAATTGCATCCAGACTTATACCCAGCTCTTTCTGTTGAATATCGAGGGCAGATAGTATATCAGCTCTTAGTCCAGTTACCTGATTTTCAATTGCCAATATCGCCGGGTGACCTTTATTCATCGTGACCAAACTCTTGCTTCGCAGTAGAATCAAGTCATTGTATTTAATGGCCAGTTCCTTAAAGTTGGCCTCCTGCTGTATCAGGGAGCTGGGAATGATTCCTGTCGGGTTGTCAATTATATACTTCGCAATGGTTTCGACAATCTTTAATTTAATTGCAAACTGACTGTATTGATCTGATGTCGAGCTTGCCTGTTCGATCAGCTGCCGGGTTTCTGCTTCGATATCCAGTAACCTGTTCGTTTTCCGGAATTGCTCGATACTACCTTCAATTTTATGCAGTTCGGACGAAACCTGGGCTAAATTTTGACCTATGAAAGTGAGCGTATTATCTGCTACCCTATTCTTGTCATCAATGCTATTACTGATATAATGCCTAATCAGCGTCGACAAGATCGCTTCGCCCTTTTCAGGGATCGTCTCATTGATAGACAGGTTAATTACACTGGCAAACTTGTTCGCAGCCGAAACAGACAAACCCGCAGTCAGTTTCCGGATCGAATTTTCCTTATTCTCTACAACCAAATAATATTTGCCTTCTCCCGAAAAAACATGCTGAGTTCTTGACAAGACTACGGCCCGGTCGTCAATTGAAATCGTGTCGCCGAATCTCCCGAAAACTGTTCGTTTATTCCTGGTAAGCTCAAACGCATTATCCTTCAAAAACACCACTTGATACTTAGCTGGTGTATTTCTACGAATATTTGTATCGAGAAATACAATTTTGAAAGGCGACTTTTCATACAGCTCAGTCGTTTTCACGCGGCCCTCTGCGAAATAGCTGACATGAAGCGCGAGCGCATCCACGACGTTTTCAGCCAGGCTCTTGCTCTTTAAAATCTCAATTTCATTGTCAATACTGCTGTTGGTTACTGATAAACCCAGGTTTTCCAGTGCAGCAGCATCCCCGAAGTTCGATCCGCGTGAATCGTCCCGTATCAATAGTGAAGACTCGATCAGGTATTTCGGGGTGCCATACCGTAGATAAACAGCAGCGATTAATACGCTGACTATCAACCCAATCAGAAACAGGTGCCAGTTTTGAAGTATGTCCCTCAGGAAAGCATACATCGAAACACGCTGCTCATCTGCCCGCAAACTGGTAATTAACTCTAAATTATGATCCGCCATTACATACTGGTTAGTTTAGTATGATTTAGACGGAGGTTAGTAGATTACGTAACGCGATAACTGAAATTTTTTTGAAAAAACTTTTACAAAAAAATCCCCAGCCTAACAGGACTGGGGATTACGTTATCGTGAATGCGTTTTTAAGCGAAATGCACCTTCACTTTTTTAAGTGCTGAGGCAACAACCTGGTGCATATCATAATATCGATATTCGGCCAGGCGACCTCCAAAAATCACCTGTTCCTCTTCGGAAGCAAGCGCTTTGTACTGGTTAAAAACAGCCGTGTTCTTGTCGTCATTAACAGGATAATATGGTTCTGCGCCTTTTACCCATTCCTGCGGATATTCGTGGGTAACCACAGTTTTGGGCTGCGTACCAAATTCAAAGTGCTTGTGCTCAATAATACGCGTGAAAGCAGTTTCACCGTCGGTATAATTCACAACTGCATTGCCCTGGTAGTTCTCCTGGTCAAGTAATTGATTCTCAAACCGAAGACTTCTATATTCAAGCTGGCCGAATTTGAAGTCAAAATATTCATCAATCGGTCCTGTGTAGACAATCGTTTCCGCGAGTGCGGTAAGTGATTCCCGCTCTTTGAAAAAATCAACCCCTAACCTTACTTCCACACCTTCCAAAAGTCCCTCCGTCAGTTTGTTATACCCGCCGATTGGAATACCCTGATATTTATCATTGAAATAGTTGTTATCAAACGTAAACCGAACAGGTAAACGTTTGATAATGAATGCAGGAAGCTCGGTCGCCTTTCTCCCCCATTGTTTTTCTGTATAGGCTTTGATCAGCTTTTCATAAATATCGGTACCAACCAAAGAAATTGCCTGTTCTTCCAGATTTTGCGGATCTTTAATACCTGCCGCTTCCACTTGTTCCCTGATCTTTTCCTTCGCTTCCTCTGGCGTTTTTACCTTCCAAAGCTGGTAAAAGGTATTCATATTGAAAGGCAGATTATACATCTCCCCATTGAAATTAGCGATCGGGGAATTCGTATATCTGTTGAATTCAACAAATGAGTTCACATAATCCCATACTTCCTTATCGTTAGTGTGAAAGATGTGTGCGCCATACTTATGGACATTAATACCTTCTACATTTTCGCAGTAAACATTACCGCCAATATGTGATCTTCGGTCAATTACAAGACATTTCTTGCCTCGTTTAGTAGCCTCATGCGCAAAGACGGAACCCCATAACCCCGCCCCCACTACCAGATAATCGTATTGTTTCATTCAGTTTTTAGAATAATTGATGTAAGTATGTTTGTTTTTCAACCCCTTTATAAAACAGAAAAGGCCTCCATGAAGGAGACCTTATTCTGTATTTATCTTTATTCCATTAAATACTATGGAAGAAGTTTAAGTTCTACGCGACGGTTTCTTTGAAGTCCTTCACGTCTTGCGCTATCAGCGATTGGTTTGAATGAACCGAAGTAATCAACGATCACTTTGCTTGGGTCAGTCAATCCTGCTTCGTTGATCAGGTAGTTTTTAACTGCATCAACCCGGCGGCGTGAAAGTGCGATGTTGTAGCGGTCAGATGCACGACGATCCGTGTGACCAGCCAATTGCAAGCGGCAACCGTTCAGGTTCATCAGTTTCGCTACATTTTTCAACATTTCCTGAGCTTCTGGCTTAATCGTGTTTTTGTCAGTATCGAACATTACGTTAGCGAAGATCTCAGCACAAGCTGCACCATTTTTAAGCGCATTTTTCACGTAAGCATCGAAGTCAAGAACGCGACCACCACCGTCAACTATGCTTCCAGCAGGTGAATTTGGTTCTTTATCGAAGAAGTCAGAAACACCGTCACCATCTGTATCAAGCAACAATCTTGGATCGATATCTTTTGGGCGGTTTGCTTTTGCAACTGAGTCCATTTCTTCAAGTGTAAGGATTTTCGGAGGCTTGATAAGCGCCTTAGGATCCGTGTAACGCAGGTGGTAGTATCCGCCTTCGTCAGGTTTGTAATCCCATTTGCCATCCACTTTCTGAACTTTCAATGGGTTTTTACCCAATTTGTAAGTTACCTGCACAGCACCATATCCGTAGCTATCCAGTTCTGAATTTCCTTTGCGGGAGGTTTTTTGATCTGCAATTACAAAGCTATTCGCAGTTCTGTCGTAGTCACCACCGAACGTTGCGTCCAGGTAGTCAGAATTTGTATGAGTCAAACGGAAGTCAAGTCCGATGTCAATTCTTTTGGTTACTTCATAGTTAACGTTCAATCCCGTTGGAACGATCCAGTCGTTCATGCTGCCGGTTTCGCGCAACTTAACACCGCCAGTCAGATCGTAAGCGTCAGCGTTGTAGAAAATCTGTCCTACTCCAACATACGCATCTACTTTCCAGCGTTTCATTTTATTAGGTCCCATTAAAAGACCTTTCAAATTCACTGTTCCGGCAACAGAAACATCAAAATAGTTGCCCTCAAAATAACGGTTGTAATTCCGGCGTTTCATACCTCTCAGGTTTCCGAGAGAAACGTCCAGGCGAGAGCCGAACCAGTATGAAAGCTGTTTGTTTAAAGTGAGGCCTCCTTGAATTGTTCCGGATTCCTTGTGGCTGTCAGCTGTTGTTTTGGTAACAGGCCAGAAATCATACTCTCTTAAATCGCCAAAAAACATGGATGGACCGAAATGCGCTGAAATTGACCAGGTGTTCAGCTTGTAGGGACCGTCGTAGGTTGCTTTGGGATTGTAATCCGGAGAATTCGGTTGCTCTAGTGGTTGCGCCAATGAAGGCAGCGCCATCATTGCCCCCAAGGCAAACGAACAAATCAACTGGGATACTTTTTTCATACTATTCAAGTTAGCGTTATTAAGATTAACTAGGATTGATCTTTTAGTCAATTATGAGTAAATTAGGTATTCAATTCATGGCCAATTGTACGTTAACCAAATGCCTAGTGCGCACAAAAATAGGTTAACAATATCATTAAATCAACCGAAGTACACCAGAATTGGAAAAAGTTTCAGGAATTTTCATTTTAATTTTTCCCGAAAGAAATGCCGATTCTGCAACTTTCAAAGACGTTGATTTATTTTTTTTTCTATTTCCCTCTTCCAGGAAACAAAATTCCCTTCCTTGATTTTTTCCCTCGCACTCCGCACCAGCCAGAGGTAAAAAGTAAGATTATGTACACTTGCAATTTGTGCGCCAAGCATTTCATCCGATTTGATCAGATGACGCAGATACGCTTTTGAATAGAAAGTGCTCACATAACCACCCAGGCCGGCATCGATCGCCGAGAAATCATCCTTCCATTTCTCATTCCTGATATTGATCACTCCCTCCGTAGTAAAAATCATGCCATTACGGGCGTTTCTGGTAGGCATTACACAGTCGAACATATCTACCCCCAAAGCAATACATTCCAGGATATTCGCAGGGGTTCCAACTCCCATGAGGTACCTTGGTTTATTTTCCGGTAAAATGTCGCAAACCACTTCCGTCAGTTCGTACATGATCTCGGCCGGCTCCCCAACTGACAGTCCGCCTATTGCATTCCCTTCCCTGTCACAAGAAGCAATATATTCTGCTGACTGTTTTCTGAGATCTTTATAGACACTGCCTTGTACGATCGGGAAAAGTGTCTGATTGTGACCGTAAAGCGGAGTTGTACTGTCAAATCTTTCGCAGCAGCGCGTCAGCCAGCGGTGAGTCATTTCCATGGATTGCCGCGCATACGAAAAATCGCAGGGATATGGTGTGCATTCGTCGAACGCCATGATAATGTCTGCTCCGATCGTGCGTTGAATATCCATCACATTTTCCGGCGTGAATGTGTGTACGCCACCGTCAATGTGTGACTTAAATACCACACCTGCTTCATTTATCTTTCTACCGGTACCTGCCAGTGAGTAAACCTGGTAGCCGCCGCTATCGGTAAGGATCGGTTTATCCCAACCATTAAATGCATGCAAGCCGCCAGCCCTGCCAATAATATCGAGTCCGGGGCGAAGGTAAAGATGATATGTATTCCCAAGAATAATCTGTGCCTGAATATCGTCGTGCAACTCGCGCTGATGAACTGCTTTTACTGTACCCGCAGTCCCCACCGGCATGAATATCGGCGTTTCAATTATTCCGTGATCTGTTTCAATGAATCCTGCCCGCGCCTTCGATCCGGGGTCTTTCGCCTCTAATGTAAACTTCATTTAAATTTTAAATTTCTGCCCTGCAAAAATAGATTGAAGGTCTCGAAGAATCCTGACAATGACTGTATATTTGTGACAATATGGTAAAAATTTACTTCTCTCTTCTATTGTGGCCGACTCTTTACTCTATGCGCTAGCGGCGTTCGTTTCAGTACAATTATTCTATTATCTCTTCTTTTTTACAAGACTTGCATTTTATGAAAAAGGCGCGAACTATGGCAATTCAAGGCCGGGAGTAACTGTACTCGTATGCGCATGGAATGAGAAGGAAAATCTGACTGAGTTGCTGCCGCTGCTGGACGCACAGGAATATCCCGAATTTGAAGTAATCCTGCTCGACGACAGGTCGGACGATGGAAGCGAAGATTATATCCGCAGCAACATATTTAATTGGAAACATATCAGGTACATCCGGATCAACGATCAGTTTGATCACGTTACTCCGAAAAAGTACGCGTTGACAGTCGGAATGAAGCAGGCCAAATATCCGATCGCATTGATGACCGACGCCGATTGCCGCCCCTCCTCCACACATTGGATTACTGCAATGACCTCCCGCGTGACGGAAGACAAGGATATCGTTTTAGGTTTCTCCCCCTATTCCAAAAATGCGGGTTTGCTCAACTGGTTTATCCGTGTCGAAACCTTTTACACCGCCGTTCAGTACCTATCGTTCGCGCTCGCCGGAATGACCTATATGGGTGTCGGACGTAACATATTATATAAGCGTTCTGTTTTCTTCGCAAACAAAGGTTTTTATAAGCACAAAAGTGTATTCGGCGGCGATGACGATATTTTCCTGAATGAAGTATCGAACAGCTCAAACACCACCGTTTCGATCGAGGAAGATTCATTTGTTTATTCTATCCCAAAAACGACCTGGAAAGCGTGGTACCGTCAGAAACAGCGGCATATTTCGGTTAGTAAATACTATAAAATGCGGAACAAGATCCTGTTGGCCCTGCTTTCCGGCAGCCACATTGCGATCTGGCTTTTGGGACTGGTAGCGCTGGTTTTCGGACTGGTCACCATGGACTTTGTCTATCTGCAATATCTCGGGATCATTGTTGGGGCCCGTTGGGTGATCCAATGGTTTTTGCTGATCCTTATTAATTTAAAACTCGATAAAACGGTAGAGTGGTTTAGTTTTTTGCTGATGGATTTTGCGTTATTCGCCTATTATACCGTTTTCGGATTTGTTACTCTAATTAAAAGAAGGCCTCGCCGGACATGGAATTAATCAATAAATATTTTCCTGAACTTACTGATGATCAACGCAGTAAGTTTAGCGAAATGGAAGAACTATATCAATATTGGAATGCGCGGGTCAATGTGATTTCGAGGCAGGATATTGATACATTATATGAAAGACACATTCTGCACTCGCTGGGTATTGCCAAGGTGCAGCCCTTCAAATCGGGCACGAGCGTTTTGGACGTAGGTACCGGCGGCGGATTCCCGGGTATTCCGCTCGCGATCATGTTTCCCGATGCGCAGTTTCATTTGGTGGATAGTATTGGGAAAAAGATCCGCGTCGTGCAGGAAATCGCCGATGCATTGAAGCTGACCAATGTGAAAGCCGAGCAGATCAGGGCCGAAAAGCTGGACGATTCTTACGAATTTGTGGTGAGCAGAGCGGTTACCCGAATTACTCCTTTCGTAGGTTGGGTCAGGAAAAACATCAGCCGAAATTCATTTCACGAACTCAGGAACGGAATTTTATACCTGAAAGGCGGCGACCTGACCGAAGAGCTGGCAGAATTGCCGCACAAAAAGCGCGTTTTCGAGCTATCGGACTATTTCAGTGAAGAATTCTTTGAGACGAAGAAGGTCGTCTACGTACCTTTATAAAAATTTAATAACCTAATCTTATGAACGAACAATTCAGCGCCAGTGGACTAATGAATCCATTTTTTCCGGATAAAGTAACATTCGGGGATAAAGGTGTAACATTCAAAGTGAGCAAGCTTTTCAGAAGTACGGACAACTTTGTATTTTATTCCGACATTTCAGGTGTTGAAGTCGACAGCGGCATGTTTTTCTCGACGATCCGGGTGATCCCAAGAATGCGTCCTGAAATTATTATCAACAATTTTACGAAGGGAGATGCCAAGAAAGTCAAGGAGTTAATATTGCAGAAGGTGCAGGCGTAACATTTTTTTAGCGTGAAAACTTGCGCTATATACCTTTGACGCTTACATTTGCACCATAATTCGAATAAACAACCGGGTTTACACTCCTGAATAGCTCAGCCGGTTAGAGCATCTGACTGTTAATCAGAGGGTCGTTGGTTCGAGCCCAACTTCGGGAGCCTGAAAATGCGGTTCGCCGCTCCGAAAGCACTTAGCATTAATTTGCTAGGTGCTTTTTTTGTTTTGTCGCAATAGAGGTTGCAATAGGTATCGAATTGTGGAAAGGGAAGGAAACGTTGAAATTCATCAGGCGATCAATCAAATAAAATCCCTTTAAACACGCATTTGATAGCGCAAAGGCAAGAGAACTCGCTGTGGATTATAAGATGCCGTCGTAGACCAGTTCACGTTTGATTAGCGCCATATCGGTTGCTTCACCTGGAAATCACAAGCTTACTGGTCTGAAAATGACCATTTTCGAAATACATTTTAACCGTATGTATACCTGGCATGAGGCTCCTTAGGTCCAGTCCATGAGCACCTACCCTCTTGTTGTCCAGCAATTTTAGCCCCGAGGCATTGTATATTTCGATTTGCTTGATTTGCTTATAATCATCAATCAGGAGTCTGTCGCTGGCAGGGTTGGGATATATGCCGAACCCCGTATCGGTAGAGAATTCAATAGCTTCGATGCCACTGAATGCAAATGTTAAATCTTTATCAACCATTTTCAGGCGATAATAACTGATACCATCCATCGGAAAGTGATCATTGAACTGATACTGCTGAGTAACCCTGCTCTCGCCAGCAGAAGCCACGATTCCTATCGCTTTCCAGATCTTGGAATCTGCACTTCTTTGTATTTCATACCTCTCGCTGTTTGTTTCCTCGGCGGTAGACCATGTGAGCAGTAAGGAAGATTCCCGCTTTTTTACCCCAAATGATACTAATGTAACCGGAAGGCCTGCACAGGTGGCGTCAAAGCTGTCGCCGTTGAACGTCCAGCCATTGTTAGTTATCAGATCGTCATGTGCAGTTACTGCTAGCGGGCCATAAACCTTTCCATCGGCACCCAGAATTATTCCGTCAGGCGTGTTAGGATTTGCCGCCCACCCAATCAGAGAAGTACTGTAATTACCGCAATCAAGGCCGCTGCCAGTAAAAATGTTATTCAAATTGATATTGTCAGGACTAAATGTCCATTGACTGAGCGGCTGGTTGAAAGCTGATGCATTTCTGAACATACTCGCCATAAGGGTCACATTGCTGACGTTCCAATTGTTCAAAGGCTGATCGAAGGCTTCCGTGTCCCGGAACATATCTCCCATGTCGTTCACATTGGTAACGTTCCAATTACCAAGGGGCTGATTAAAACTCACAGCATCTTCAAACATTGATCTCATAACACTGACATTCGCCACATTCCAGTTATCCAACGGCTGGTTAAAACTGTTAGCCTGCAAAAACATATCCCGCATAGTGGTCACATTGCTTACATTCCAGCTGTTAATCGGCTGATTGAATGCTTCTGCCCTCCAAAACATCGCTCGCATATTTGTCACGCTGCTTACATCCCAATCTGCCAGAGACTGATTGAATACAGTTGCATTGTTAAAGGTATACAGCATGCTAGTTACATTACTGACATCCCATTTACCGATCGGTTGATTGAACACACTTGCATTGGTAAAGGTACCTTGCATATCAGTTACGTTACCGACATCCCAGTCATTCATCTTCGAGGAGCCGGTTAGGGACCTGCATCCGTTAAAGGCGGATCGCATTGATGTGACGCTGCTCAACACCGGCAAATCCGTTTCCGGCAATGATGTTAGGAAACTACAATTCACATATGCATCTTCCATTGATGACCAAACGGTCGTCCCCCATTGCTCAATCTCTAATATGGTGTCAGAGCCTCCCAAAATTCCAAAAGTGATCCTGTGAAATGGAATGGAGCCGGTTGGTTTAATAGCTACCCGGTATGTGCCAGCAGCCGGAAACGTAATAGTTTGAACATCCGTAAAAGTGCCGGTTTCCGGTAGCGTGCCGGATATGCCCGCCGGAATACTTTCATAATAGAGCGTGTACTCACCATAGGCCGGAATAGAAATCTGGGTATTTTCAGGAATGGCATTATCGGTTTTCCAGATGGTTACATAATCCGTAGCGGCAATCTGTGCGTAGGAAAAATCTACTGCAACAAAAATTAGTAAAATTGGAAGCAGGGGCCGCCAGATGGACAATAAAAAATTTAAACGGGAGCAGAGTTTGGTCATGCGGATAAAGTATTGAGTAATGTTGGAATAAATATGCGATTTATCGTCGAAGTTCCCATATTTTCAAAACTAAATAGCGAGGGAAAGAAAGGTACTGAAGCAGTCCATGACGAAATGGTCATTATTGAAGTAATGGCACAAGAACTGGACCTGACTTTTAATGCCCGGCCAGGCTTACGACCACTTCCATATCGTTTCGATCACCATCGATAGTATATCTCACCTTCACCGAACCGGCTTGATTCGAAACATATACATTCAGCCGGTTACCGTCCGGCAGGAGCAATTTTTCCAACGCAATATCCTGACCGAGCAATGCTTTTGGCAGGTTTGGTTTAATGGTGATCGTTTTTGTAAATCTGTTGTAATCAATACCGAATATGTTTTCCGTCATTATCTGAATGTACTGCGCGGCGCTCCATGCGTATCTTTTTACGCCCTGGCCGCTCGCGTCCGAAGTTTTCAGGAATTCGGTGTAGTTTGAGTTGAACATCTGCACCGTTTTTAAGCTCAGCTCCGACGCAAGGTCAAACCTTCCGATATCTTCCAATCCTTCAATCACCACCTGGTTCCGAAGTGTCCAGATATCGCCCGACCAGGCTGGATTTCCATTGTAGTCGCCTACCGTTTCATTATAAAGCGGATCGGTTTTGGCAACGCTGGTGATTGCATTGCCTTCCCAGTTAAAATATTTGTGGTCTGTCAGCATGCGGATCATCGCCGGAATCCTGTCAGCCGGGGCGATTCCGAAGCGGAGCGGATCGAATGTGTAGCAGATCAGCTTATCGTCCTGCTTTTTTTCATTTACCAAATAGGCAAAATATGCGCCCGTAGGCTCATTCCACATGTATTTATTAATACTTTGCTTCAATTCTTCACCCAGCCTTGCATACTTTATAACATCCGATTTTAGTCCCAATTTCTTCGCCAGACCTGCCACAACCTGACAGCTCGCCACTATTTCCACATTCAAATCCACCTGTGCGACGGCTTTTAACCTGTTTTCAAAAGGAGGGAAAGACTCTTCAAATACGCCTGTGATCAGGCCGCTTTCCTTGTCGAGGCGGGCGTCGGAAAACCACCAGTCGAGGTAAAGTTTGAGGCTACTATAAGTTTCGGCGATCAGCTTTTTATCCCTGGAATGTTTAAGAACCTGGTACGCAGCTTCGAATAGTTTGGGCAGCGAGCTGCAGGTAGGAAAATTAGGAACTTTATCGTGCCCATACAGCGGTATCCGACCGTCGGGTTTCTGCACCCCTGCGAAGCCCCGGACCATATTTTCGGAAAATGTCTGGTTCACCCATTTCGTTGCCTGCAAACTGATCGAACCATCCAGCTGCCACCAACATTGCCCATAATGCCCGCCCGGCGCGATAAATGGATATTTGAACCCAAAACCAGCATTCATCACCAGACATTCGTTCAATACATTGAATGCATCCTGAAAGTCTGCCTGTGTAATGCCCGGGAAAGTCAGAACCGGCACTACGTCGCTCCCATTCAGATTTTCACGTTAAGGAACTGAATCTGATTTCGAAAAAGCACTGAAATTTGAAGCGGCAGCTACATTAGCGACGAAAATTGTGAAATATAAAAGAATGAAGAGGCGGTGTTTTGCAAAGAAGTTCATGGACTTTCATTTGATATTCCTTAATGAAGCCGCAGTTGAACAAAAACTAATTGGTTTAATTTCTACTGAAATCAAGAGAATGGTTGATATTCAGCCTGAAACCGTTATTTATTTCAAAAACCGGCCGACCGGAAAGTGGATCATTGTCCGCATGCTGGACAATCTGGTTCAGGTAATTCAGTTCAATTTGCAGTCCGTCGGAAACCTGATAACCCAGGCCAAGTGAAATGCGGTTTTGGTTAAAAACATTTTCACCTACATGCTTTCCGAAACCTATAAATATTTCATCGAACGCATTGATATAGAACTCCTTATCGTCTATTGTCTGACCCTTTAATGCAAAACTTCCGCCGATCTGATAACGGATCCGATTTTGAAATGGCCACTTAGCTACCTTTGAAGGATTTGTCTCGTCAAGCTCTGAAACCCAACGTTGTTCGAGCCGGAAACGGTGCTTCAATGCCAGTTTTCCATAATTCTCCTCCATTGAAATGTCCTGGTGCAACCGATGCTCGGGATAGGATTTTCCCAGATCTGCCTGCGGATAGGTTCCGTAGGGAAACGTTTGAAAGAATGTGTAGCCAGCCCCAATTTTAACTTTTTCTGAAATAATGAAATTAGCGCCGACGCGTGCCAGAGACTGCTGCCAAATCCGAACGAAATCAATGCGCCGCCACTGATACTCCGTATGCAACTCCCACTTTTCGCTCAGTTTATGGTCGCCGTTGTAGACAAACCAGCCAATCGCATTATGATCGATCAAACGTTCGCGCTGCGCATTTGCATTTGAAAAAGACAAAAATAGAAGCACCGTCAAAACAGGTACGGAAAATCGGGAAGAATTCTTTTTGGCCAGCTCCATTTAAGTGATTTTGAAAAGATAACCGACTCAAATATCAAGCCAAATCAGCGCCGCGCTTTTCTAATGGCCAGCGTCGCTTCATTACCCAGATCGAGGATTTCGTAGGCCGGGCTTTTTGAGATAGAATCCAGGAGATTGGTGCCGTTTTTTTCGAAAAGGAGGTAGTCGGTGTCCGTGGTGTCAAATGCAATCGAAAGTCTGGCGTAACGCTGGTAGGCCGTGTGAATGCCCGATTCCATGCTCACTTCCCTGGGCAGATAAACCTTGGAACGCTCCGGGACCTTCGCTTTCAGCGCTTTTGCTACTTCATAATTCCTGTCGAAATCTGGGTGGCCGAGCTTGTAGACCATTAACCCGACCAGCAAAACTGCGACAGCAGGAAACAAAACTTTGGGTAAAATGCTGAATCTGTCCGCCAGCAAAAGTAAAGGCTCAATGCAGCAGGCGCCGAAAAATAAGCCTACAAAAGGCAGCGCGGGCATCAGATAATAGTCACCTTGCTTCACACTGGCAAGCATTGGAAGTATAATTGAAATACCCACCAGAATTGTCAGTATGCGCACTTTCCGGGTTTCTGACGGGGCAGGGATATTGATTTTTGCAAAAAGTTTGAACAGGTAAAGTCCACCAAGAATGAGCAAATGAGGCACGATATTTACCAGCAGCAGCATTAACAGATATAAATGGGCTGTCCAACCGGAGGTAACCCGCTCGCGCTTTTGTAAAAGCGCCGCCATCACCTGTCCCTCGAAGTAATTTTTGAGAAAGTAATTTGCCGGTTGATAAATGAGAAGCGCACCTAAGAGTATGGAAAATGTGACGGAGGTGACAACTAACCCCGACGCAGCTTTCGTGAAAAACGCCTTTCCGTAAACAAACAGGTAGATCGCCGGAAACGCCAGCGGGAAGAGCCCGACCGGACCTTTTGTGAGACAAGCCAGCATGATCATCAAACCCGCGGCCACCCAGTAATGGAGTTTCTTTTGCGGCGATTGCAATGCTTTTAGTTGAAAATAGCAAGACCACAAACAGAACACCGCCATTGTAGTATCCAGCAGATTGTTCGGCACGCTCCACCACACAACCCGTATTCCGTACCACATTAAAACAGGCAGCCAGGCTTGCTTTTGCGCCGCCATGTTATTTTTAAATAACTCCTTCCAAATCAGGCTTATAAGCAGGACGCTGGCAATTAAAACGATCAGATTATAGATATTTTCTACCACCAGACTATCTCCAAAAAGGCGAAAAAGAAGTGATTCCATTCCGAACATAAGTGGCGGATGCTCGCAAAAGAAAGTACAGCGATTATAGGGAAGCCAAAAGGAATCGGCGAAATAAGGCTCCCAAAATGAGCCAAGTCCCATCGCCATATTTCGGGAAATTGCGGCGTAAGCAAGCCCGTCGACGAACAAGACGTGGTCAAAAGAGCGGGGAACGAAGGTGAGGCAGATGAAGCAGATCGCCAGCAGCCAGCCTGCTATTTTTAAGTTGAGTATCGATTTTCTCGAAACAGCCAGTTGCGTGTCGCCCATGCAGGTTCTGTTTGTTAGGATTCCCGAATATCGCTAAGTAACCGCTGACTAACAAAACCGATAAATAAATAATGTTGCACAATCGTAATAAAGCAGTTGAAAAACAAGCAAATGGTATTCACGAACTCATTGGCGGCAGCGACAGATTTTGATCATACCTGTCAGGATCATTGAAATAAGGAATAGAGGAAGTAAGTTTTTGGCTACAAATGGTTTTGGTTTTGAATGCAAATGCATTCTTACCGCCAGCCATGACAAAAAACGGAGAAGAGCAGGACTTACAAAAATGCCTGACATTGATCGAGTCGCAGCTCGGTTGGGGCAGCAGTGCAAACTGGACAAACTATGATTTCGAAAAATTAAGTGACATTTTTCACGAAAAAACGGGCGTAAGGCTTAGTGTCACCACTTTAAAGCGGATTTGGGGCAAGCTGAAATACGACAGCGCCCCTACCCTCACGACGCTCAATGCACTGGCCCGGTTTGCAGGATATGAAGATTGGCGAATGCTCAGGCAGCGGCAGGAAAGGCTTTTTACCCAACCCGACACGAGCGAGCCGGTATTAACTCCCACTCCCGTTTCGTCCAAAAGCAAATCCAGATATTACTGGTTTTTCGCATTGATCCCGCTTGTGCTGGCTGGGTATGCATTATTTTCCATTACAGCCGCTGATCGTGAGCTTGATCCGAAACTATTTTCTTTTAAAGCTGATAAAATAATGACAGAAGGTGTTCCCAATTCTGTCGTGTTCCATTATAATGCAAAAGCGGCCAGAACCGATTCCGTTTTCATCATACAAACGTGGGATATGCGGCGCCGCACGCACGTTTCGAAGGTCAAAAATTACCATTCGGCAATTTATTATTACCCCGGCTATTTCAATACCAAACTGATCGCCGACAACCAGATTGTGAAAACGCACGATTTGTGGATCACTTCGGACGGCTGGTTATGCCTGGCAGAAGACGAGCCGACACCGGTGTATTTTAAGAAAGAAGAATGCATTAAAAATGGCATTGTAGAGGTAAATGAGGACATTTTGAAAAACTATAACCTTTCTCTTCACCCCAAGGCGCCGCGGGTGAGGATGTTTAACCAGCGGGATATGGGGGATTTGATGAGTGACAATTTTGTGTTTGAAACTACTGTAAAAAACGACTTCGCGCTCGGTGCAAACGCCTGTCAGCCTGTGCAGGTATTGATCCAATGCAAAGACGATGTGATCATCATTCCGCTCGCCGCAAAGGCATGTGTGGGAGACCTGGCACTCGCATTTTGCGGAAATTATCTGACAAGCAAAACAGCCGACCTATCCAGATTCGGAGCCGATCTGACGCAATGGACGAAACTCAGGATTGAAACGATCGATAAAAAAGCCAGCATTTTTGTAAACGGAAACAGGGCATATTCACTCCAATTCCCTAATAAGCCGACCGGCATCGTCGGTGTTCAGATCCGTTTCAATGGTACCGGAGCGGTGAAAGATACGTGGTTTGAAAACAATGGAAAAGTAACGCGGTTGTAAGGTATTTGGTGAGCGGTAATCGCTGGCGGAACGATGTGCGTATGTCTTTATAAACGACACATTATCTCATGAAATCGGAAGCCAGGGTTACTTTGATTGTACTTACCATTATCGTATGCGCATTTTTACTTACGCTCTCCGCTTGCTCCCTCAGGCCCATTTCACGCTCGAAACATATTGAATATCAGCCGTCTGACAAATCAGTAATTGCCCAGCACCTCAACATTTTTGCCCCTAAAAAACATAAAAAGGCCAGCGACGTGCTGCTATTCGTACATGGCGGAAACTGGAATTCGGGCAAAAAATCGCAGTACAACATTATCGGGAATCACTGGGCAAAGAAGGGCATCGTTTATGTCGTGATCGATTATCCGCTGGGTTCGGGTGTAGATTATAGCGATATGGCCCACGCGACTGCGAATTCTGTGAAATGGGTGAAGGAAAATATCAGTCAATATGGTGGAGATCCGGAACGTATATTTCTGTCCGGGCATTCTGCGGGTGGGCATTTAGCCGCGCTTGTTTCTATTGACAATCAGTATTTTGAGAATTTAAAAATTGGAAATCCGCTGGCGGGAACGATTCTCATCGATGCCGCCGGATTGGATATGTTCGGCTATTTAACAGAAGAAAAACTAGAAAAAGGGCATACTTACCTGAACACCTTCACGAACGATCCGAAGATCTGGAAGGCCGCGACGCCACTTTATCATTTGCACAAAAAAATGCCGCCGATGCTGATTTACCGCGGCGGAAAAACGTATCCCTCTATCTCAAAAAGTAATGAGAAGTTTATCCAAGCTTTACAGGAATATGCCCCAGAAACGCCCTATCGCATCCAGGAAAAGAAAAAGCACATACCTATGATCACGCAATTTTTTAACCCCTGGAACCGCAGATATTCAGAAATAATGGATTTTATGAAAAGCGTAAAAATCGGCCACTAGACATCCGGCATATATTCCTTTAAAAATCTCAAACGGGCTACTGGATAATTGCTTTCAGCATTCGATTAAAGTTTGTTTTAATTAGGTCTGACTCCCTCAAACGAGGCAAGTGGAGTTTTACCATATTAAAGCAACTTTATGAAATCCGTATTTTTATCACTTCTCTTTCTGCTAACCTATCGATTTCTGGCCGCGCAGGCTCCGGAGCAATTCAACTTTCAGGGAGTGGCACGAAGTGCCGACGGTAATTTGGTCAAAAACGTTGTCGTACGCCTTCGTGTGACCATTCACTCCGAAAGTATCACCGGGCCAGCAGTTTACCAGGAAAACCATCGTCCCCTAACTAACGAAAACGGAATTTTCACGATAGCTATTGGGAAAGGGATTGGCAAAACTGGAATTTTCGAAGAGATACCATGGAAGGCGCAGGAACAATTCATACAGTTGGAAATGGACCCGACCGGCGGAAATGCGTTGGTAGACTTAGGAACGACACAGTTGCTGAGTGTACCTTATGCTTTGCAGGCAAAAGAAGCGTCGCATTGGAACCACGGGCTTCCGGTCGTTCAGAGTATGGTGCTAGAACCAGGATTAGACCCGATTGCACCTGAGCCGAATGATCCAAAGCTTCAAAAATATCTTCTTCCGACAATAGGGGATGGATATAAGCTAATCTGGTACCCGATTAAAGGTGCATTCCGGGTGGGTTATTCCTCCGCTGGGAAATGGGAAGATAATTTAATGGGAAGTAATTCCTTTGCCACTGGCACAGAAACAGAGGCAAGCGGTGCGGTCAGCGCCGCCTTTGGAAGCAATACAAAAGCTCTTGGAAGTTACTCTCTGGCCACAGGATTTAATTCGGAGGCGGCAGGATATTACTTATCCAGTTTCGGAGTAAATACTGCGGCATACGGCGATATGTCCACGGCCTTCGGATATTTTACCAGGACAAAGACGAAGGCTTCCTTTGTTGCCGGATTGTACAATAACTTCTCTGATCAACCTGACCCTGCGATAGACAAGGAAACCGATCGAATTTTTCAAATAGGCAATGGGTCCATTGATGCCAGAAAAAATGCATTGACAATGATAAGAAACGGAAATCTTGGGCTAGGAGAATTTGTACTTGAACCTACCCGCATTCTTGACATTGGCGGCAGGCCGCGTATACGCCACAACGGTGCCACTGCGGGTATTTTTTTAGATAATTCCCAAAGCACTGAACGGGCATTTGTCGGCATGAAAACGGACGACGAAGTCGGGTTCTTTATGGATACCTGGCAATTGTGGGTTAATAATCAAGGGAATGCATATTTGAGAGGGAATGTGAGCCTTACTTCTGACGCCCGCCTGAAACATAATCTGTCTCCGCTTTCGGGAAGTTTAAGAAAAGTAAATAATCTCACCGGTTATCACTACAACTGGATTGACCCTGCCCGCGACCAGTCGATGCAAACTGGTCTTGTTGCGCAGGAAGTCGAAAAGCTCTTCCCGGAGCTGGTCCAAACAGATGATAAGGGTTTTAAATCTGTTAATTATATCGGCCTTATTCCGCACCTGATCGAATCCGTTAAGCAGCTGACAAAAGAGAATGAAGCGCTCAAAACTTCCAATAGCACATTCGAAAGCAGGCTGCAAGCGCTGGAAGCAGCGAATACAGTCAAAACAAGTGGCAACGCAAAATGAACAAATGTTGGTAAAAACACCAACAAAGGCATAAGTTGGTGAAACACCAACAAAAGCGGCAAGGCCGCAAGAAAAAAATCAATTGCCCCGGGCTTCAGCCCGGGGACAAAGTTGGATATGGTTGATCTGGATTTCTTCTGTTTTTAATGTGTAGCTGATTTGCTGATTGTCTTTGTGATTAAAAACCTGTCCTTCGCTCCTAACCTGCTCAATTTTTGAAAAATCGAGCTCCTGAATCAGCCAGCCCTCTTTTTGCGGCAACATAGTTGAAATAATACCTTCTTGCGGCAGGCCTGTATCTGGTGTTGAATAAAAGGCTGCGAAACCGTAGTTAATATCAACTGCAGGCGACCACGCTGCATCCCCAACTGTTTGAGAGACTACGGTATAGACTTGATTTTCCAGCGCCCGCGCCCGGGCACCTATGTGAACGCGGCTTGCACCGCGGATCGTCTCTGTGCAGCTGGGTGCCAAAATGAGTGTTGCCCCGGCTTCACTTAATATTTGAGAGCCTATTGCAAATTCGACGTCGTAGCAGATTTGAATACCAAACTTCCCCCAATCAGCTTCGAAAACTGTCAGTCTTTTGGGCGCACTTTCAATACCCCATTCCTCATTTTCAAAACGGGTCATGAAAAACTTATCCTGATAACCTGCAAATCCATTCTCAGAAAAAACATACGCACGGTTCACATTCAAGCCATTTTCGATAACCGGAATAGTGGGGGCAACGATGGTTATTTTATATTGCTTTGCAAGATCTTCGAATACGGCGCAAAACTCACTTTTAATACCATCCAATGAAAAGACCTGTTTTCTGACATCGTTCCTGATGTCTTCCGAAAATATGCTCACAAGCTCCATCGCACCATATTCGGGAAAAAGCAGCAGCTGTGCACCTTTTGCGACAGCTTCCGTAACCCAGCTTGTGATATGTATTTTCCACGCCGAAAAATCCGCGTGTTCCGTGATCGGATATTGCGCCGAAGCGATCGTTACTTTCATTAATTATTCTCTAAACTCTTCACCCAAAACGTCATTTTCTTGCTGGTTTGCTCACGCTCACCAATATCGAGCCACTCCATATTACTTTGAAGCCCCGGCTCCTTCCTATAACCCCGTTTCAACCAAAATGCATCATTAGGACGATATTCTGCGGGTTTTAAAGGATGATCAGCGTCCCTTTCGACAGCGCAAAAACACGCGATATGAAAGCTTCCGAAACTGCGTGCATGAGCTTCTCTTTCGTCAAAGAACCGGTGACCCAGTCCAAGACCTCTGCATTCTTTTAACAGAATACTTTCTCCGAAATAGAAAACCTTATCTACTTCATAACCAGCATCTTTAAAAGGCTTACGTACTTCTTCCGTTTCGTCTGACAATGGAATGCAGGTTGTGGCGCCTACCATTTGATCACCATCGTACACTGCGAAAAGCAACGATTTCGCAGACTGGGAATATATTTTCAGATATTCCATTTCATAGTCGAGCGAACCTTCATACAGATATGGGAAATCGTGAAAGACCGTAATGCGTAATTTCCCCAGATCTTCAAAAACCGACTCGATCTCAGCGCCCTTTTTCCAGATAAATGTCAGATTTTCCATTACTTTTTCGAAACCAGGTCAATCCAGTGCGGCAGATTGTAGTAGGTTGTCACCCGGGTGATTTTCCCTTCTTTCACTTCCAGAAATGCCGCAGCAGGAAGCACATAAGTCTGCCCGTGCGCCTCCGGGAAGCCTTCTTCGCCTTTTTTATAAATGCCATTCACCACAAATTCGGCCGCTACCCGGGTTTCTGACGGTTCGGTAAAAAAGACCATTTCGGTCAGCGTTTCCTCATAAGCGGTGTCCATATCACCTAAAAATGCGGTAAACTTTTCAATCCCGATCCGTACTTCTCCCTGGTTCGGCTCGTGGCGAATTTCTGGGTCGAGCAGCGCGAGCATTCCTTTCCAGTCTTTATTATTAAACCTATCGTAATACAGTTCAACGGTTTCCAGTGCTGTCATTTTCAAATTCGTTTTGAGGTATATAAATCCATTTATCGCGCTTGTGAAATCCTAATTTATAGCTTCTTCCATGACAGGCAAACTGCTCACCTTCAAAACGTTCCGCCAAAATCAGATCAGGCTGGAATTCGGATTTCTCCAAAGCATTCGAAGGATTCCGCACCATCACATGCTCAAAAATACGGCCTTCCTTTTGCAATGAATACTGAAATGCGTAATCATAACTGGCCTCTGTAAATACAAATCCTATTTTCTGCGGGTTCCTTGCATTGACATATCGGGTAAGTGCCTCCGTTTCCGGAAGGAAATCTCCCCAGATTATTTTCTCCGGTTTAGCAAAAAGGACACTTTCCTGCATCAGGTTTAGGTTTTGAGCGCCTACCTGCATATTTAAATGCAGTGCAGTATTGATCTTGGGAAAAACGGTCTCAAAAAACCATTTCGTTGAAAGAAGCGGATGTGTTGAACTCAGCAATGCAAATGGCAGTGCGGCAAGCCAGAGAAAAATGATCAGAATTCGGGACAAAACGGAGGAAAATACTGATCCGTAAACCAGTCCGATTACCGGGGATATCAATACAAAAAAACCGATGTGCAGCCGCGAACCGTAAATCTGGTAGCCTATAAATGAGCAAAAAGCGAGAAAACTAAGAAAGGCCAGTCCGGTAAACCATTTTGCTTCCTTAGAAAGCCGGGCAAGGAACAGCAGCGGAATACTCAGCAGTACAAGCCACATTCCGAAGAAGTTATGCGCAAAATCCTCATTGAAATTCAGCTTATTCATTTTAAACGGCATTCCGGTCGCAGGTTTGTCAATCGGGACGCCGATGGTTTCGTGCAGACTGAGCAGCTGCGATTCCATAAAATTGTTGTAGGCATTACTTGGGGATACAAATCCGAGATGAAGAAAAATATGCTTTGAAAGTAACGAAGTCAGGTCGGTCGCGCTCCGGATATCTGCCCGGTTACCATTGCTCATAGTGCCCACCGGCGATTCGAATATTTCATAGGTACGCAGCCAGAAAGGGGCATTCAGCAGCAGCACGATAATCACTATACCCCCCATTGAAAAAGCGAGCGCTTTCCAGTAAACCGGCCTGATCAGCAGGAAAATCAATAAATAAAAACCAAATGGCAGCACGTAAAACACAAAAGTACCTTTCGTCATCATGCCCAGCGAGACTGTGAGGGCAATCAGAAAAAAAGCAATGTACTTGCGGTTAACCGTAAAATCGAAAACATACAGAGCGGTGGCTACGATCAGGAACGCGACAATTAAGTCGTTTTGGGTTGTCATCGATTCCAGCACCACGATCGGCAAAGTGGCTGCGAAACATAATGCGATCCGCAAAGCGCGGTCACTGCCCGAAAGCAGCGATACGATGATGGAAATGCATATTAAAATACCCGCCAGACAAAGCCACTGCACCAGCTGGAAATAGCGGTTGCCGCCTGAAAGCAGGTAAGTATGCAGATGCACATATTCAGAAAATGGACTGAATGAGATAGCACGCTCAATATGAGAAGCATAGTGCTCTACATTTCCATTTTGAACCCAATAAACAAGCCTGCTCAAATGATAACTGAACGAGTCCAGGTTATTGGGTGTGGCAACAATGGCGACGATTAACGTACAGGTTAATATCGATGCCAATGCAAAAACGGTAAGGGCACCCAGTTTTTTGTAAAAAGCCTTGGAAGAAACGAGCCAGTCTCCCATGATCGTCCGCAAATTGGTACGCTGCTTTTTTTGAAGGCGGGCTGAAATTCCGATCAGAGTGACACTCAATAGGAGCCAAACCATGTCGATCGCAATAGCATTGATCTGATTGAATGCGCTGAGCAATTCCGTACTGGCGGCTATAAAAAAGAACAAAAATATCCCCGAAGCCAGCAGCGAGCGCCGGAACGACTGGGGCGAGCCTTTGAAAAAAGCCAGATAGCAACAGGCTGAACAAAGCCACATCGCCAGCGGAATCAAAAAAATCATGTGGAAGGTAAAGTACTGTTTGACTAGTATGTACCAAAACTAGTTAATAAGGCGAAAACAACAGCACTAAGTCACCGCCCCTCTATTTCTTTTCATTGTTAAGTTTGATAAAATGCAAAAGCTCCGCAATGGAATGCAGCTTTATCAGGCGATTTTCAAAGATCACTTCCCAAATATTCGCTCCCAGCTGATCTTTTAAAGCGTTAATCTTAAATCTTGCCCTTTCACCCTTTTCGATCCTTATCCCTTGTCTTTGAAATGCTTTTTTAGTCCACAATACCTGTTTTTCATTTCCTGACAAGTCTATTAAATACGATTGCGCCTGTCGCTCAATGACGAAGCCGCCCGATAGTGCGTCGAACAATATCCCATTCTTGTTGAATGCGGATTCGAAAGAACCGTTTAATATCAAATCTTCGGGCACGCCTGTCACCAGCGGCTTTCCGGGCTCCATCAACCAAAGCTGGTCGGCAGTTTGCAGGGCAAGATCGAGTTCGTGGGTACTTAGTAAAATGGCTTTTTGCGTTTCGTCGGCGAGGTAATGCAGCAATTTCATCAGCTCTATCCTGCTAGGCAAATCCAAATGTGCCGTGGGCTCGTCGAGCATGATCACGCCGGTATCCTGCGCCAGCGCCCTCGCGAGCATTACTTTCTGCCGCTCCCCGTCGCTGAGCTGGTTCATGTGCCGGTCTAGCAGCTGGTCGGTCCCGGTAAATGCAATTGCTTCATTTACTTTTTCCTGATCCTTTTCACTCAGTTTCCCAAGCCACCCCGTATAAGGTGTGCGGCCCAATGCGATCACTTCTGCGGCAGTCAGGTTACCGGTTTCGAGTCTTTCTGTTAAAACAAGACTGAGTTTCGTTGCCAGTCCCTGGGGTTTCAGCGCGGTTAGCGGCTGATTATCAAGCATAACTTCTCCGGAAAGTGCAGGCTGCAAGCCAGCCAGCGTGCGCATTAATGTTGACTTCCCCGAACCATTCGCACCCAGCAGACAGACCAGCTGACCTGCATACAAATTGAGATCAAGTTGGGTGGCGATAACCTTTTCGACTTTTTTGGAACGGTAACCGATCGAAAGGCCGGTGGTTTCGAGTACGGGTTGCAGGCCTTTCATGAGAATGACGAACGAAGGTTATTACTGCGCAAAATCACCCATATCACCACAGGAGCGCCCAAAAATGAGGTTACTACGTTAATAGGGATCACGGATTCGGTGCCCGGCAATTGGGCTACGATATCGCAAAAAAGCATTAATAAGGTTCCCGTCAGGCAGGTTGCGGGAATGAGAATGCGGTGGTTGGAGGTTTTTAATAGTGACCTTGTCAAATGCGGGATCGCAATTCCAATGAATCCGATAGGTCCGCAAAACGCAGTGATACTGCCGGTTAACAGACTGGTACTGATCATGATCAGCAGGCGTGTGCGGCTGATACTGAGTCCCATGCTTCTTGCGTAATTCTCTCCCAAAAGCAATGCATTCAGAGATTTGGAGGAAATAAATGCGATTCCCAAACCAAACAAAACCACCGCCGCCAGTGCAAATAAATGATATTGCGTAACGCCGCCCAGCGAGCCGAAAGTCCACATAATGTACTCCTGCAACTGCTCCGGCTGGCTGATATATTGCCAGATACTGATCACAGAAAGCGTAATGGTACCGATCATCACGCCCACAATCAGCAGTACCACATTGTCTTTCACCCTGCCAGCGATCAACAGGATCAGCGACAAAACGAGTGCTGAGCCTAGCGAGGCCATTAATATCACCAGCCAGCTGCCCGAAATTCCCAGCTCGCGGATCGCATACATGCCCGCGCTGCTTCCGCCCGCCAGCATGACCGATGCCACGCCGAGCCCGGCCCCGGCAGTTATTCCTAGTTCCGATGGTCCCGCGAGCGGGTTACGGAATAGGGTTTGCATTTGTAAACCGCTCACAGACAAGCCGCATCCTGCCAGAACAGCAGTAATAGCCTTCGGAATACGGATCTTTTCAACAATAAATAACCAGGCAGTATTTTCGGATTTCTGAAAGACGACAATATTGAATACCTCTTTAAATGGTATTGCCACTGACCCCAACATGATATCCAATGCAAACAGGGCGACCGTAAGTATTCCCAGGCCGGTCAGCAGCAACCCTTGTCTGTTTGCACGTGCGGTCATCTTATTACGGAAGTTGTTTATAGTAAACCAATTGATGCTCAGGCAGGAGCTCCGGGTGAAATATACGGATCAAATCGGCAAGTACCTTGTGCGGGTTGATAGTACCCGATTCAAAAAAATCGTTCGAACCCTGTGCATTCACGCGATTATTGTAGCTGTACATTTTCCCGCTTTTGTAAGCTTTGAAATCGGCATATCTTGAATCCATCGCCAGGACACTTTTGCGCGTATCACTTTTATCAAAACCCACATTCACCCAATATTCAGCATCCAATGCAAAAGGATATACGGATTCGAAATTCAGCGACAAGCTTCCGCCGCCTTTTGTGCCGCCCCAATGATAATCCGCGCCGGCGTCTTTCAGAAATTGCGCCATATAGTTTTCTCCGTTTGGCAAAAACCAGACGTCTTTTGTATTCAACCCTGAAATCACAGCAGGCTTTGACTTAGCAGAAGCTGCAAGCGCCGACAGATTTTTATATTCCTTTTCAATTACATCAAACTTATCGTTCACGAGTTTCTCCTTGTTCAGCAATGCAGCAGCTATCTTGACCCATTCCATTCTTGCGAGCGGCGTTGTTTCAATCCACTCGGAGTTGGCCAAAACCGGTATTCCGGCCTGTTTCAATATTGCATAACCATCTTTTTTTGCGCCCGATGTACCAATTGTCATCACTAGGTCAGGGTGCATTTCCACAAGTTTTTCCTGATTCAAACCATTATCTCGCCCCACTTCCGCGACTTTACCTGCTTTGATCATCGCATTCACGCTGGGTGAATATACGTATTGCAGGCTACCAAGCCCGGTCAGTATATTTTCAGCTCCCAAAAATTCCAGCAGTCCAATATGCATCGACGACATTGCGACCATGCTTTTTAGCGGAATCCGGATTTCCTGCGCGTCGGGAAATCCTTCCGGGCGAGTGGCCCCTTTTTCGAGCAGGATATATTGGTCCTGGCGGGCGCTTGAATCAGTATTTTTGATGCTTATTATTTTATACTGATCAAAATATCCGATTGAAAAACCTTTCGCGTGACGAACACTTGTCGTGTCAGTGAAGCTAGTTTTGGCTTGCTTTTCCTGCGGTTTTTCGTGGGAAGCTTTCTCTGTATTACATCCCTGCAGTAGCCAGAAAATTAGTAAAAGTGGGAGTAATTTCTTCATAGTTTTATTTTGAAACACTTATTAATCAGCATTTTGACCCCACAATAAAGAAGAGTCGCCGTAACTGAGGAAGCGGTAATTATTCTCAAATGCTTTTGTGTAAATATCCTTCCAATCTTTCCCTACAAAAGCGGCTACCAGTAAAATAAGCGTCGATCCAGGCTGGTGAAAATTGGTAAGAAGTCCTTTGCAAAGCTGAAAACGATAACCCGGAAAAATGAATATCTCCGTTTCACCGATCAGCTGTTCCATAGAGTTCGCATCCATAAAACGCGCTACCTCCGCAAGTGCTTCCGAGGATGTGGGAAGTGTGTTTTGAGAGGAATAGTAAGGATACAGTTTCTCAATCCTGAATTCGTCAGTTTCGTTTCTAAACAACTTCACACCAAACCAATACAAACTTTCCAGCGACCGCAGCGAAGTAGTGCCCACAGGAACTATCGTTTCAGGCGACGCGAGTAATTCATCAATCAATTGTCTAGAAAAAACGACCTGCTCGGAGTGCATCTGATGCGCCGTAACAGACTCCACTTTAATCGGCAGAAAAGTGCCGGCTCCCACGTGCAGCGTCAGAAATGAGCGGCGGATACCTTTTGCTTCCAGTTCTTCAAAAACACGATCTGTGAAATGCAGGCCGGCGGTAGGTGCCGCAACTGCGCCATCGTGATGCGCGTAAACGGTCTGGTAAGTCTGCTTGTCAGCCTCTTCGGTGTCGCGGTTCAGGTAGGGCGGCAATGGTATTTCGCCCAGTGCTTTTATAATTTCAAGAAATGTAAAATCTGCATTCCAGCTCAGCTGAACATGATTTTTCACATAATCCACATAAGAAACTTCCAGCGTAACTTCCTGCGTACCGACCTCGACACTCGTTTTCAAGCTTTCGCCTATCTTCCACCGTTTCTTGTTTCCGATCATACATTCCCAAACGCATTGCTGCTTCACCAGCATGGCATCCTGAATTACCCGAGTGGGAAATTCGGGATGCAGCAGCAGAATTTCGATCACTGCGCCGGTCGGTTTTTTAAAATAGGCCCGCGCAGGAATTACTTTGGTATTGTTGAAAATGAGTAAGGTATTGGCAGGAAGCTGTGCCGGTAAATCCGAAAATTGGCTGTGAGCTATATTCCCATTTCGATAAACAAGCAGTTTGGACTGATCGCGCACTTCAAGCGGATAATGCGCGATTCGTTCATCTGGCAGGTCATAAACGTAATCTTCGAGTGTTATCGCCTCTGCCTCCCGAAGCCAGCCGGCCTGCGTTATTTCGGGCGTCCCATTCTCATTTTCCATACCGCCAGATTTTACAGCTTATCCTCAGGAACAGGCGGCCGGAGCAGGCGCAAAGGCAACAGGAAGACAGCTACTATTAAAACGATCCCTGCGTAATACACCCAAGAAAAGTCGAAAACATCCAGCTTGTATTGCGTGCTATTAATGGTCGCCAGTGCAAAAAGGCTGAATCCCATGATGGTATTGATCACCGCTACCAGGAAGTAGATCCAGTTGATAAGGTGCTCGTTCAGCTCGGGACGGTTCTGCGCCCAGGCTTTTCTGTTCGGGATCGGGAGGTGCATTGGGTCTACATTGGAAATATGTCTGGCAAATGCGGCGATCACCACATTGTTCAGCAAAAAGAGACCCATAATGATGTAAAAAATATGTTCTTTACTCACATACCGTTCCGCAAGGCCGGTATTGGCAAAGTCTACTGCGACCATTTCGGGGAATAGTGAATAGGTCCAGACCAGCGCTCCGACCACAAACAATATGGACATCCAGCGCCAGATTTTTATTGCAAATGTTGTAATTTTCATGAATTCTTCAACCTTCCGGAGGTTTTCGCCAAATTAAAATCAGGGTGCAAAATTAGGGCGGGGAGTTTCTAAAACCTAATTGACAACGAAGCCAAAAATGAAAATATACACAAAGACAGGTGACAAAGGCATGACGTCGCTGATCGGGGGCACGCGGCTCAGCAAGGCCCACGTGCGGATCGATGCGTACGGGACAGTGGATGAACTGAACAGCTATATCGGCCTCCTGCGCGACCAGCCCGTGAATGAGGGGAGGAAAGAATTGTTGAAGGAAATCCAGGACAGGCTCTTTACCATCGGCTCGCATTTAGCCTCAGAATCAGACCGTAGCAAGCGCATATTGCCTGACCTGCACGATGACGACATTTTTCTGCTGGAAACCGAAATGGACCAGATCGAGCTGAGCGTTCCCACGTTGCGCGCATTCGTTTTGCCGGGCGGGCACCAGTCGGTTTCATTCGGGCACCTGGCCAGGACGGTTTGCCGCCGGGCCGAGCGCGGGGTGATCCATTTGCAGCAGGGTGAGGAAGTGGAAGAAATCGTTGTCAGGTATCTCAACAGGCTTTCCGACTACCTTTTCATGCTTTGCCGGGCGATGACTTATGAGCTTGGAATTGAGGAAGTGACGTGGAATCCGCGGGTATCTTCAAAAAAATAATTGTTATACTAAATATCGGGTATTTATAGATTAAATATTTAAATTGCAATCCCTGATAAAGTCGTTATTAGCGTACGAAAAATTAAATTCTGGCATCATGACAGCCGACACATTACAGATTGAGATTCAGCCTACAAGCCAGTCTCGCTTACAGGATGTTGACTTCAACAACCTGGTTTTTGGCCGGAATATTTCCGACCACATGTTTATCGCCGAATATCGCGGAGGCCAATGGCAGGACCTTCGGATCGTCCCTTACGGCGACCTCTCGCTCAGCCCTGCTACTGCTGCGCTTCATTACGGACAAGCGATCTTCGAAGGAATGAAAGCTTATAAGAATGAAGAAGGGGAAGTGCTTCTTTTCCGTGCGATAGATAACTGGAAACGACTCAATAAATCGGCAGAACGCCTTTGCATGCCTTCGATTCCGGAAGACGTTTTCATGAACGGGCTGCTTGAACTGCTTCGCCTGGATTCAGGCTGGGTACCTTCACAGCCGGGCTGCTCGCTGTACATTCGTCCGTACATGTTCGCTACCGATCCTTATATTGGTGTAAAACCATCTGATTCATATTACTTTATCATATTCACAAGTCCGGTAGGTACTTACTATGCGAAGCCGCCGCGGGTTAAAGTGGAAACGCATTTTATCCGTGCCGCCGAAGGTGGTGTGGGCGGTACCAAATGTGCTGGTAACTACGCCGGTTCATTGTACCCTGCCAAGCTTGCACAGGAGGAGGGTTATGATCAGCTGATCTGGACCGACGCCCGCGAGCATGCTTATATTGAAGAATCGGGCACGATGAATATCATGTTCCTGATCGATGGAAAGCTGGTAACACCTTATGTATCAGAAACTACGCTTGACGGAATTACCAGGAAAAGCATTGTAGAAATCGCTAAAACGTGGGGTATTCCGGTGGAAGAGCGCAGGGTAAGTGTGAAGGAAATCATCGACGCCGCAAAAGACGGAACGCTTGAATCGGCTTTCGGAGCTGGTACAGCAGTAGTAATATCTCCTTTCGCGACCATCGCTTATGAAGGTGTAGACTACGCACTTCCCGAGATCAAAGAAGATTCATTTGTCAATAAAGTGAAAAACTACCTGACCGACCTCCGCACCGGCAAAGTCGAAGACGGATTCGGCTGGATGACGAAAGTGTAGTTTGGGTTTTTGAGTTGATGAGTTTAGAGTTTATGAGTAAAGAGTTCAAAGTAAGGGTCCGCCCAAAGCTTTGAGCTCTTTTTCTATATTCACTCATTCACTCATTCACTCATTCACTCATTCACTCATTCACTCATTCACTCATTCACTCATTCACTCATTCAATCATTCAATCATTCAATCATTCAATCATTCAATCATTCAATCATTCAATCATTCAATCATTCAATCATTCAAAACTCTCACCTACCCCGAACCACACAGAACTACTCCGAACTACAAACTCTATACTCATAAACCCTAAACAAACGTCCGAGTCCCCGAGTAATTCTCCCGAAACTCCTTCGGTGTGCAGCCGTTTTTACTTTTGAATATCCGGTTAAAATAGGACAGGTTATTGAACCCGCATTTGTAGGCGATTTCGGAAACTGTATTACTGGTGTTGATCAAATACCGCGACGCGTGCCCCAGTCTGATCTCGTTCAAACTCTCGATAAAAGTCTTCCCGGTTCTTTTCTTGATAAACCGGCTGAAAGAAACCTCAGACATACCTGCCAGCTTCGACACAGCGTCGAGATCAATTTCCTTGTCATAGTTATCCCGCATAAAAACAAATACCTTCTCAATCCGCCGGCTGTTGAAATTGATGGTATCATCGGTGAAAGTACCTTTTGAAAGTGTCCGCATATTGCGCGAAACGGACAGATCATGCAGGATTGACATCAGTTCCAATATCGAATCGAACCCACTTTTTTGTTCCAAGGCCTGGAACCGTGGCAATATCCTTTCAATCGTATCTTTTGAAAAAGCTATCCCTTTCGCCGATTTTTCCAGCAGCGACCGGACGAAAAACAGTTGGTTCCGTTTCAGGAATTTTTCGTCAAAAAGATCTTTGTGAAACTGCACCGTAATCTCCTTCACTTCCGGCATTCCCTCCTCCCATTTATAGCTGTGCGTAAGCCAGCCGTGCGGGAGGTTATTTCCTACCAGTACCAGTTCTGCATTATCGATCACCTCACTATGGTCGCCCACAATGCGCTTGACGCCGCGCCCGGACAGGATCAGATTCAGCTCGAACTCTTCGTGCGTATGTAATGGAAAGTCAAAAACTGTCTTACTTCTTGTAAATACCGTAAAACAGTCGTATTGCGTCAAAGGGGTGATCTCGCGGTAAATTTCATTCATAGACCTGGGCTTACAATATATAAATTTACCAATAACAGTTTAAATTGTATCAGGCAGCGCCAATAATTTATAGCTATAAAATATTTAAATAGTGCCAATAAGCAGATTTTACCGAAGGTTAGCTCAACCTGTCACACAGTAATTTTTAGGTTGACTTTTTGTTTTTTGTTCTAATTTTGAAATTCACCTTATCTACGTTATTTCCCTTTAATATGATACAATCATTCACAGCCGATGCGGACAAAGATGTCGTTTTTGCAAAAGTTCAGCAGTTTATCGACGAGCAGGGCTTCACGGTTGTCAGCAAAGATCATTTTCGGCCCTGGGGCGGCTTTTTTGTTTTAGACGAAAGTCAGGCGCCACAATTCATTTCGACTTTTTTCCCGCATTTGTCACTGGAAGACTTCGCAGGCTACGAAAAATTGAGTCCCAAAATTCTGGTAGTGGCTCCAAACAAGCGCCTTTCGTGGCAATATCACCACCGCCGCGCTGAGATCTGGAAAGTAATAGGAGGAAATGCAGGAATCGTGATTAGTGATACCGACGAAGAAACCGAATTGCAGCAATTACCGATCGGAACTGTTGTTGACCTGAAAAAAGGCGAGCGCCACCGGTTGGTTGGTGTAAATGAATGGGGTTTCGTAGCTGAGATCTGGCAACATACAGATCCTGCCAATCCTTCTGATGAAGACGATATTGTGCGTGTTCAGGATGATTTTGGGAGATAAAAATAGAAAGGCTTTTCATTGTTTTGACAAAATTCAGGCTATCATATGAAATTCGGAAAAGTTGACAATCCCGCAGAAATCGATTTCACGCTGCCGCCCGATGCACCTGGCACCAAAATTATTTTTGCCAATGCAAAAGGCGAGGGCAACCCCGAAATTTGTATCGGCTGCGCCAAATGGAATAAAACGGACCTGAAAACCTTCTACCCGAAAGGGACCAAAGACGAGCTGGGCTACTATGCGACGCAGTTCAACAGTATCGAGCTGAATGCCACATTTTATAATAACTTCCCCGTTGAAACCATCGAAGGCTGGTACAATAAAACTACCCCGGGTTTCAAGTTTTTTCCCAAGATACACCAGGGTGTAAGTCATTGGAAAAGGCTGAAAGAAGCAAAGGAACAAACTGACGTGTACCTAGACGGGATTTCGCATTTACAGGAAAAACTGGGAATGCTGTTTCTGCAAATGCCGGATAATTTTGGCCCCAAGAACTGGGAGGCACTCAAAGCATATCTGGAAGAGTGGCCGTCGGGCTTTCCGCTTGCACTGGAATTGCGGCACACCGGCTGGTACGATGGCACATTTGACAACACGGAGTTTTACGAAGTGCTCGAAAAAAATAATATCACGCACATCATCACTGACGCAGCCGGGCGCAGGGACCTATTGCACATGCGTTTGACTACGCCTATTGCATTTATCCGTTATAATGGCGCCAATGTGGATTCTGATTATACGAGGCTCGACGAGTGGTTTGAAAGGATAAAAGTGTGGGTAGCTGAAGGTATTGAAAAAATCTACTTTTTCGTCCATCAAAACCACGAAGAAGCCTCGCCCTTTTTATCGGGTTACCTGATCAGGAAATTTAACGACGAGCTGGGGATGAACCTGCACGTACCTATTGACCCGAAGAATGCCGGGCAGATTAAGCTGCTTTGAATTCTGAACAAATGACCGGGCTAATCAGGACAAATAGCGAAAATCCTGACTTTAAAGCATTGACGGACAAGCTGGACGATGAGCTTTGCCGGATATATAATACTAAAAAGGAGGATTTTGAGGAGTACAACAGGATTGTAGGTTTAAATACGGTTTTACTTGCCTATTCCGAAAGTCACCTTGCCGCTTGCGGCTGTTTTAAGATACTGAATGAAAACACAATAGAGCTTAAACGGATGTATGTGGAGCCCGACTTTCGCGGTCGCGGTATTGCTTCTGCTCTGGTAGCTGAGATAGAGAAGTGGGCACTGGAATTGGGATATAATACTGCGTTTCTTGAAACCGGCAAGGGGCAACCACAGGCAATAGCATTGTATAAAAAGCTAGGTTACAAGCCGGTTACCGACCCGATTTTAGCAGTATCCGATTATAGTGTATGTATGCAAAAGGATTTGAAATCGTAAAAAACCAAGCAAATGGCAAATAAATTCCTCGGTCTCCGGACTACCATTTACAAAGTCCCCGACATTGAAAAAGCAAAAGCCTGGTACACGGAAGCATTCGAAACCGCGCCGTATTTCGACGAGCCGTTTTACGTCGGGTTCAATATCGCCGGTTACGAGTTAGGCTTGCAGCCGGAAGAGGCAGAAATGTCTGGAAAGATAGCGAATGTAGTAACCTATTGGGGGGTAGAAAACGCAGAGCAGGAGTTTGACAGACTGATCAGCCTCGGCGCCACGCCCCACGAAGAGCCCACGAATGTCGGCGGCGATATCGTAGTAGCCTCCGTGCTCGACCCCTGGGGTAATGTAATTGGGTTGATCTATAACCCAGAGTTTACGATGGAATAGGGTTAGATGTGTTTTCGGAATGAAATCGGCGTCTAGATCATACCTTGCAGGGCTTTGGGAGGCTTAATATAATAATGCTCTCTCTCATAAGCTTCTGCCGCAAGTGCCATTTTGCGTATCTTCTGCATTTCCGCCTCGGAAAGATTGACCTCGCCTTTATTCATTAAGACCAATATCTCCTCCATAATACGGTCATACTCTGGCTCGGTGTCTATTTTTATGTAGGTACTATTCATTTTTTTCTGAGCTTAATTGTTGAGGCATCTATTTTATCGTATTCATCATGCGTCCCAATAAACAATAGATAAATAGTTCTGATACTAAAGTTGATAAGGGCTATTAGCCGATAATTGTTTCCCTTTATGTTAAATACGTATCTATCATTTCCGACGGCGTCGACCGAATTGAAATCTGCTTTTAATTGATGAAAATTTGACCAGTTTGCCTTTTCTGATGTTTTAAACCAGGTATTTAAGGCATTAGCTGAATCTGGATAACGTACTGTAAACTCCCTGATCAATTTGTAACTGATCACGACCATAATGTCCGCGAAAGTGTGTGTGACGTCATGATGGCTATTTATTAAAGTTAAACATATTTTAGAAAATCTGAATTCAAGTATAACAAAAATGGCAGACCTCCCGGTCTGCCATTTTTTAATAGGACAATATCAATTATCAAACCGCTAGCTGCTTCGTTTCCACTGTCGCCTTCAAATCGTGCAGCAGGCTGAATAGACCGAAAAACGTCCTGTTCATATAAATGAAATGCTTGGATCCGCGGTTCATATTCATTTTGCGAAGTTCTTTATCGTTGGCGTATTTCTCACCTAATGCGGCCAGTTTCAGGAAGAACGTTTCGTCTGAAAAATCAAATGTATCCGAGTTAAATGGCTGTGTCAGAAGTCCAAGTACGTCTTTGAAGAGATTTGAAAAATAGATGATCTCCTTTTCTGTATCCTTTGGTGTCAGGATTTCCAGTTCCATGAGCCTTTTATTATAGATCAGCGGATCGTTCAGATTTTCAGGCTCGGCCAGATCGAAATATGGCATGTAAAACGATTCAGGAATCTCTTTAATACAGCCAAAATCAATTGCAATCAAATTATCCTGGTCGTCGATCAGGAAATTGCCGGGGTGCGGATCTGCGTGGACTTTTCGCAGCTGATGTACCTGGAACATATAAAAGTCCCAAAGCGCCTGCCCTATTTTATTGGCTAAATGCTGGTCCTGATTAGTCTTCGTGAACTCCGACAAATGCCTTCCCTGCATCCAATCCATCGTAATAACCCTTTCGCAGGAATATTCGGGATAGTAAACCGGAAAACGAAGATTTGGAATGTGGGCACAAGCCTCTGCTATTTCAGCACTTTGCGCAATTTCCAGAATGTAATTGGTTTCTTCCGTCAGCTTGGTCTCAACCTCTTTGAAATACTTATCCGAATCTTTTGCCTGAATATTGAACATCCGCATTGCGATCGGCTTCACCAAGGCAAGGTCTGTTGAAATACTTTCCGCAACGCCGGGATACTGGATTTTTACTGCCAATTGTTTATCTCCAAGCGTAGCTTTATGCACCTGCCCGATGCTCGCGGCATTAATCGCGTTTGCGTCGAAAGAGTCAAAAAGGTCAAGTGGAGATTTACCAAAATATTTACGGAACGTTTTCACAACCAGCGGAGCAGAAAGCGGCGGTACCGAAAACTGCGACAGCGAAAACTTCTCCACATAAGCCTGAGGAAGGAAATTCTTCTCCATACTTAGCATTTGAGCCAATTTCAATGCACTGCCTTTCAGGTTTTTAAGACCGTCATAAATATCTTCCGCATTATTCGTATTCAAATTATCACGTGCCGACTCCGGGTTTGTGATCTTCTCGCCATAATACTTCAAATAATTCCCGCCGATTTTCACGCCGGTCGAGATCAATTTAGAGGCACGCTGAATTTTCGAGGTAGGTATACTATCAATTGTCTCCATTCCTACCGCAGCTTTTCTTTAATGAGAAATTTTCCAAAATCAATAATGCTTTCAAGTGGTGAAGTATCGATCAGGTCGAATGTGGCGCGGAGCGACTTTTCGATAAACAGGTCTGTTTTTTCAAACCCGATCGACTCGTCGTCAAGCCAGAATCGCAACGTCACCAGAAACTGGATCCAGGCGCCTTCGTTCAACGCGTCCTGTTGTGCGCTGCGAATCCTTTCGCTCTTCATTTTGAGGTATCCCGTGCTGATCTGGTTGACGAATTCTTTAAATTCCTTCCGGAATTCTTTCAACTTCATCAGACTGTCCAGCTTGTTTTTATTGTCTTTCAAAGCCAATATCACATAGCTCCTATTCGCTGTAAGTATCTCAAAATAAGTGTAATAGTAAGTCAGCAACTTATCCTGAAAACCCAGTAATACAGTATCCTGACTCTGATCCATTAGCTGTACAGCGAGCTTATGAAAGCTAACGAATACACTTTTTTCAATCGCGTCGATGGACGAGAAATGTTTATAAAAATCCTTTTCCACAATTCCATTCTGCTTGCAGAACAAATACACCGACTCAGGCTTTTTGTTGTGTTCCAAACAGTAATGCATGAATAATTCGGTAATTTTTTCGGAGGTAATCTCCTGTGCAGCGGCCGGAAGTTCTCTCAATTTTGTTGCCATTATAGATGTTGATTAGCGCAAAATGTCTACACTGAAGAACGCAAACGCCGCGCTATTCGTGCCAGTTTCTACATCGTATTCGAGGAAAGTTTCAACCGAACACGTTCAGCTTCAGGAAGTCATTGACGAATTTTCCCTTCGGATCGTATTCCCTCGCCAGCTTTCTGAAATCAGCCAGTTTATCATACCGTTTTTCAAGAAGAGCGGGTGAAATCGTAAAAAGTTTCCCCCAATGCGGCCGGACATTGAACGGAGCAAGTTCGCGTTCGATAACTGGCAAAAGCTTGCTCACAGCCGCCCATTCCTGTTTCCAGGTAAAGTGAATAGCGACCGAATCTTGCTTATAACACGGACTGAGCCATAAATCATCCGCCGCAATAGTCCGGATTTCGGAGGTGAAAAGGTGCGGGCCGACCTGGTTGCCTAACTTGGAAATCGCCATAATAGCTTCCACGGCATTTTTGCGCGGCACGAAATATTCCGACTGCAACTCTTTTCCGCTGCTGGGCGTGAAACCCATTTTGAAATGCGGCATCCGATCGTACCAGGGACCCGGCACGCCCATTTGCTCGGTACAATTCTCAGCTGAAAGTTGCGGGATCGGATGCAGGTTTTTAGTAGCGAGTTTTGCCCCGAAAAATTCCTTTTCTGCTTTGAAAGCATTATCTCCGACCTTGAACTTTACCCACACTTCCTGAATCGCGTTACTTTGCCAGTTGGTGAAAAGGCTGACACTGTACCCAGCAGATTCAATCGCATCAAAATGCTCCTTTAATTGGTCGAGCGGCAGGTTTTCGTACACATATTGGCCCATCATAAAAGTGGGCTGCACATCGAGGGTAACCTGCGTTACGACACCCAAAGCACCCAGGTTTACGACCGCCGCATTGAATTTCTCCCCATCGCTCTTTCTGCTTAACTGGACTACTTCACCGCTCGCGGTAACCAGCTCCATCGCAGCAACCGCCGTCGACATATTCCCGTTTTTCTCCCCCGAACCGTGCGTAGCCGTAGCGCAGGCGCCGGCTACAGAAATATGCGGCAGCGAGGCGAGATTATGCAATGCAAATCCTTTTTTATGCAGGACAGGGCTCAGCTGACCATATTTCAGGCCGGCATTCACAGTAACTGTTTTGTTTTTTTCGTCTAAAACAACCTGCTCGTCCGCATTAACTACAGATATAAACTGGTCTTTCGTGTCTGCGATATTATTGAAGCAATGCCGCGTACCGAGCACTTTGAGCTTGGGATATTTGACAACTATTTCCTTCACCTGCTGCAACGATTTCACCGAATCCAGCTTTTCAGTACTATACTCGAGGTTACCTGCCCAGTTTTTTAGCTTTTCGCCGGTTACGGCCCATCCTTCGAGTGGTGAAAACAGTGGAGCTGTCATGAATGCAGATGATAATTTGATAAATGTTCTCTTTTTCATACCGGGGGAATTGCGTGGCAGGTTTATGAATTTATCACAAATTAATTGAATAATTCAGGATTCCAACTCAGCTTTCCTGCGCCACGACTTCACTCAGAATCAGGATCGCTTCGCGCATTTCATCCTCATCCATATTACCGAATCCCAGCCGAACCGCGCTTAATTTTCCGGTTTGAAAAAGTAAGGTCTGCGGCAAATGCAGATTTCGTTTCAGGCAAGCCTTGCTAACGCGCATCAGGTTAATATCCTTCCGCCACTCCGTCCAGAAAGCCAGTCCGCCGGGGGGAGATTTGAATGTGAGATAATCGCTTAAATGGGTATTCAGCAGCGTTTCCAGCAGATCGCGGCGTTGGTGATACACTTTTTGCGCCTTCTTGATATGCCGCTGTACTTCCCCTTCGTCCAGCAATTCGCCCAGTGCCTGCTCCATCATCAGATCCCCCTGCCGGTCAATGATCCGCCTGAACTTCCCCAGCTCAGTGATCAGATCGGCCGGCGCAACCAGGTAGCCCGACCGCAGCCCCGGCGCCAATGCCTTACAAAATGAACCCACATACACCACCATTCCAGCGCGATCGGCACTCGCGAGCGGCAGCACCGGACTACTGTTATAGTGAAAATCGTAATCGTGATCGTCTTCCAGAATGATAAATCCATATTTGACCGAAAGACCCAGCAATTCCATTCGCCGCTCGGCACTAAGCGTTACGGTGGTGGGATAGTGGTGGTGCGGCGTAATATAGAGCAGGCGGACCGGCGTGGTTTTGCAAAGTTTCCGCAATGCATCTACCGATATTCCCTGCTCGTCGACCGGAACAGAAAGGATATGTGCGCCGGCCTTTTGGAAAATCATATTGGCCGTGTAATAACTCAGATCAGCCACGACTACTCGGTCTCCTTTGTTGATCAACAGCTGCGAAGCAAGGTAAATACCCATTTGAACTCCCCGGGTAGTCAGGATATTTTCTGCTTTAATATGCAGCCCGCGGGTATTGTTGAGGTATCCGGCAAGCTTTTCGCGGAAGTATATATTACCTTCTGCGTGCGAATAGCCCAGGTATTTGCGGTTATTTTTTCTTCTCAAAACACCTGAATAGGCTTTTGCCAGTTTGTCCATCGGTGCCAGTCTCACGTCGGGCAGCCCGTCTGTAAATTCCAGATCAACATTTGAAACGGAAACGGGACGATCGAGCAGCATGCTTTTTTCAAATGCAAAACCGGTTTCGCGGGGGTAACTAATCAGATCTTCCGCCCGGAAATTTTTCAGCCCCGGGTACCTGTTTTCTGATGAATACGTCACATAGGTACCCTTATTCGGCCGCATTTCAATCCAGCCCTGGGCGTCCAGCTCCTGATAGGCGGCCACGACGGTCTTCCGGTGCACTTCCAGAATTTCGGCCAGCGAGCGCGTTCCGGGAAGTTTAGCGCCATTTGCCAGCACCCCGCGCTGGATCGCATTGATCAGTTTATGAGCCACTTGCAGATAAACCGGCGTACCGGAAAGCCTGTCGAGCAGAATGATATTTTTAAATGGAATTTCAACCGGACTATTCATTAGATCAAAACCGGAGCATTTAGACGGTCCGGCAAGGTAGTAGTTTTGTTTGAAGAGAGGAAAGGGCGACCCGCGTAGGGAGGATGGAGGAAAGGGAGGATGGAGGAAAGGGCGGCCCGCGTAGGGAGGAAGGAAAACATTTTAATTTTTTATTCAATGTCTCAATTTTACATTTTTTGTACTGGCTTTTGTCTTGTTGCCGGCTCTTTATTCGCGCAGGATATTTCTTTGGATCCTGTGACTGTTACTTCTTCGATTGTTGAAAAGCGGGCTTCGGAGACGGGGCGGAATATTGCGGTGATCAAGGGGGAGAATTTTCAGAACCTGCCGGTGCATAGTATCGATGACCTGCTCAGGTATGTACCGGGCGTGGAGATTCAGGCACGGGGACCGATGGGCTCACAGAGTGATATCGTACTGCGTGGCGGTACCTTTCAGCAAGTGCTTGTAATTCTGGATGGAATTCGCCTTAACGATCCCAATACCGGGCATTTTAATAGCTATATCCCCATTTCTCCGGCAGAGATCGAGCGGATCGAGGTTTTGAAAGGTGCTTCTTCGGCGATTTATGGTTCAGATGCGGTGGGCGGGGTTATTCACGTAATTTCCAAAACTTTCGCGTCGCGGCTACATGGAGAAACAGTTGAAAATGCCCCGGCAAAAACGAATGTCAGTGCCGGAATCTCAGCCGGGCAATATGGTTTGATCAATGCAAATGCAGGTGGTTTTTATCAAAAAGGCAGACTGGCAGTTTCCGGCGGCCTGCTCACAAATAATGCTACTGGCGTGCAGCAGCGGGGTATAAAAGGATATTTTCACAACAATACCGCGTCGCTTTCCCTGAACTACCAGCTTTCCGACGCGTGGAATGTGGCAGTGCGCAGTTCTTATGATCACCGCGATTTTGCCGCGCAGAATTTTTACACCGTACTCAAATCCGATACCGCCAGCGAAAAAGTAAAATCTTCGTGGAACCAGCTTCGGCTTGGCTATAAAAAGAACAAAACTGCATTTGCATTCGACGCGGGCTACAAATTTGTGGAAGATACCTACCTATTTAATCCGCACTCCATTGCTAATAACAGCAAATCGCAGCTCTGGCAGGGACTGGCGACTTTACAACAGGAATTCACGCCGGCCACCAGCGTGATTGCAGGTTTGAATTATCAGAACAAAAATATCGCTTCCAACGATCGCGGCGACCATTCGCTTCACCAGCTTGCTCCATTCGTTTCACTCGTGCAGCGTCTTGGAGAAAGTTTTACAGTAACTCCTTCTCTTCGTGTGGATTGGCGAGAAAGTATAGGTACGGAAGCAGTTCCTCAAATTACATTATCCTACAAAAAAGACAGCTGGCAGCTTCGCGGAAGTGCGGGTAAAACGATCCGCGATGCAGATTTTACCGAGCGTTTTAATAACTATAATAAAACCCTCGTCGCAGGTGGAAACGTGGGTAACCCTTATCTGAAAGCCGAGCGGTCGTTCAGTTACGAGGCTGGCGCAGACTGGTTTTTGACTGCAAATAGTGCCTCTCAATTCAAATTCTCCGCGACATTTTTCCAAAGATTACAAAACGACCTGATTGATTACGTGACTACGCCTTATGCGCAAATGCCGAGAAAGGATAACCTTTCATCGACCGGAAATTTTGGTTTGGCACTGAATATTGCGGAGGTGAATACGACTGGATTCGAGTTTGATATTCAGTCTGTTAATACCATCGGATCAAACCAGAAACTACTCTTTAATGCAGGATTAACCTGGCTCGATAGCAAGAATAGTAACCAGGTACCCTCGTTTTACGTGTCGTCGCACGCCAGGTTCCTGACTAATTTTTCTGCTGTTTATCAGGTTAATAATTTCTCACTCAGCCTGAATGGTTTGTACAAACAAAGAGCAGCGAGGGAAGCGGCGGCGATTGAGGCTGAGATCACAAAAAGCTATTTTGTGCTGAATGCGAGAGCTGAATACGCATTCCTCAATAAAATGCTGGCGTTTTATGTGCAGGCTGACAATGCATTTGACAAAGAATACAGCGATTTACTCGGCTCCAAAATGCCTGGTCGATGGGTAATGGGCGGAATCAGATTTAATCTCACGCGATAAGAAATCGTTATTCAGGCGCAGTTCGTATATTGAGAAGTTACATCCAATGATATGCTTTCTCAAACCCGGGCTGCGTTTTTTGCTTTAATAATATTCACTTTCTTTTCGGGCCAATATGCTTTTGCCGGACAAAATACTTCCGCTGATTCGTCCAAAATGAATGTCTATTTCCTCAGCGGTCTTGGCGCGGATAAGCGCATTTTCAGCAACCTGAAACTAGATGATGACATTTCCGTGCATCATATTGAGTGGGCTAAACCTTTGAAAAAAGAGACGCTGGCACATTATGCGGGCAGGATTATCTCGCAGATCGATACTACAAAACCGTTTCAGCTGGTTGGGGTTTCTTTTGGGGGGATGATCGCGTCGGAAATATCGGAGATCGCGCGGCCTGAGCAGATCGTTATTATCTCGAGCACTTCTACCGGGATTCCGGTTTCACGCTTCTATCGTGGATTAACGCGGTTTCTACTGTTGTCACCCTTTGCAGGGCCGATTTTGAAGTCTGCCAATAAGACCACATATAAGTACTTTAGCGCAACTACACCCGAATCGAAATCGCTTTTGAAGGCTATTTTGCACGATACCCATACCAAATTCTTAAAATGGGCACTGGCACGAACCGGTAGCTGGGAGAAAAAGCAGCGGGCCGACAATCTGTATCATATTCACGGCGACCAGGACCGGCTGATCCCGATCAAGCTGGTGAAGCCGGATCAAGTGATTGCCGGCGGCGGACATTTGATGGTTTACATTCAGGCTGACGAAATTTCAGCCATTTTGAACAGAAAATTAATGCAGGAGAAGTAACTATTCCCAGTTATTAACCAGAATAATCTTCCCGATATGTTCGCTGCTTTCCATTAAAGTGTGTGCTGATGCAGCTTCGTTTAATGTGAATTCTTTAAAAATGACAGGCTTAAATGCGCCTTTTTCCAGCACTGGCCAAACCTGATCGCGTATTTCCTGCGCCAGCTGTGTTTTAAAATCATTATCCCGGTTCCTTAAAGTGCTGCCAGTAATTGTAAGCCGCTTCCGCATGATCAGTCCGAAATCTACCTGATCTTCCTCCGTTTTCACCTTGCTGCCTTTCATGGTATTGATGAAAACCAGGCGACCATCAGTATTCAGCAGGCGGATATTCTTAGGAATATAATCACCACCGATCATATCCAGGATCACATCTGCGCCTTCCTCTTTCAGAATCGCTTCGAAGTCATTTTCTTTATAATTAATGCAAATATCAGCTCCCAGTGAAATACAGGCTTCGCACTTCTCTGCACTACCGGCGGTCGCGAAAACTTTCGTCGCTCCCATTGCTTTCGCAAGTTGGATCGCAGTAATACCGATTCCGCTGCTGCCACCGTGTACCAGGAAATTTTCACCTGCTTTGAGTTGCCCGCGCTGGAATACATTATGCCACACCGTAAAAATTGTCTCGGGCAAAGATGCAGCCTGTGCGTAGGTAAAATTGGAGGGTACCGGAAGACAGTGTCCGGCCTGAGCGACAGCATATTGGGCATAACCGCCGCCGGAAAGCAATGCGCAAACTTTATCGCCCGGCTTCCAGCCAGTTACTGCACTGCCTGTTTCTACAATTTCGCCGGCTACTTCCAGCCCGGGAATATCTTCGGAAGCTCCGGCTGGTGGCGGGTATTTACCCTGGCGCTGCATCACATCTGGCCGGTTTATACCCGCGGCGTAAACTTTGATAAGTACTTCGGTTCCTGTTGGCTTTGGCACTTCCCGCTCGCGAATCTGCAATACTTCCGGTGCACCGGATTCTGTAATAACGGCTGCTTTCATGCCACTTTAATTTGGTACGGATTAATAAATTTCCTTCCCGAATGGGGTCAAAGACAGGGTCATTAGTTTGAAATGCTGTTTTGCAAAAGGAAGTCCGATGATGGTAATGGCAAGAATTATTCCAAAGATCAGGTGAGTGAGCGCAATCCAAATCCCGCCGACTACCAGCCAGATCACATTAAAAACAGTGGACAGGCAACCTGTATTGCCGGGAACATCGCGCACTTGCTGCCCGAACGGGAAAAGCGCGAGCATACCGATTTTGAAACACTGGATCCCGAATGGAATTCCAATGATCGTAATGCAGAGTATTAAGCCCGCGACCATATATTCCAGGAAAACCAGAAAACCACCGAAGACCAGCCAGATAATATTTCCAATGAGATTCATGATTGCCCGTTTTTTATTTTTAATAACCTGAAAAATTCCGTCTCTTCTATTTCCCTGACCCCGCCCGGCGGCAGGTCGCCCAGTTCCAGCTCCTCAATACTAACGCGAACAAGGCGCTTGCACCGGTGCCCGGCTACGCGCACCATTTTACGAATCTGGTGAAATTTCCCTTCTGTTAAGGTCATTTCCAGCCAGGTATTGGGGATGTTTTCGTAGGTTTCGTTTTTGTGTTTTGTTAAAATAGCGGGTCTGGGGATAATTTCGACCTCGCAGGGATTGGTAATATATTCCACCCCGCCTTTTACCCTGATCCCGATCCCATTGCGGAGCAGCTGCAAGGTCTGCTCGCTTACCAGATGCCCCACATTGACCCAATACGTACGTTTATGCGGGACTTCGCCCATAAAAAGGAGATTGGTAACCCGCTTATTGGTAGTCAAAATCAGCAAACCTTCCGAGTGGCTATCGAGTCGGCCTATTGCATGCGTACCCTCCGGAAACTCAAAATCCAGATCCCCCAGCAACCCCACCTCGTCGGTACTGACAAACTGGGAAACCATATTAGGAGGCTTATTGATAATAAAGTAGCGGTGACTGGGCTGGGGCATTTGCGAATTTACTGACTCCCGGCGACAATTTCCCGGATTGCGGAAATGACTTCATCTATCCGGAAATATATATCGTCATTCGAAAACCGAACCACCTGAACATCGAAATCGTTGATCAGCTCAGATCTCAACCGGTCATATTCGACGTTCTCATCCAGCAGGTGAATGCTTCCGTCCACTTCGATCACAAGTTTCGCTTCGTGGCAATAAAAATCTACAATATACAGGTGAAATGGGTGCTGCCTTCGAAATTTAACGCCCAGTTGCTTATTAGACAATCTTTCCCAGAGCAACTTTTCAGCCCTGGTTTCATTTTCACGAAGCTGTCTTGCACGGGCAAATAAGACAGGCGGAGCGCCATAGTGCATCATAATGTGTGTATTTTGAATGCGGCTGGTAGGTGGCTTTCATTTTGGTTTTCGATAGTACTTGGTTTGGAGCAAATGGGCTATTGACCTACCCCCAGCCTCTACCTCCAGCCCCTGAACGGGAGCCATCGTTATTCGTTAACTACTCAGCAGCGCAAGTCCCCAATAGGGGATTTAGGGGTAAAAGGGGCACGAAGTAATCTACCCCGCACCTACCCCCAGCCCCTAAAGGGGAGCTATCGTTATTCGTTAACCAACCAGCATCGCAAGTCCCCAATAGGGGTTTTAGGGGTAAAAGGAGCACAAAGTAATCTTCCGTGCACCTACCCCCAGTCCCTAAAGGGGAGCTATCGTAATTCGTAAATTACCCAGCATCGCAAGTCCCCAACATGGGATTTAGGGGTAAAGAGCATAAAGCAATCTTCCGTGCACCTACCCCCAGCCCCTAAAGGGGGCATCGTTATTCGTTAACCAACAAGCATCGCAAGTCCCCAACAGGGGATTTAGGGGTAAAGAGCATAAAGCAATCTTCCGTGCACCTGCCCCCAGCCCCTAAAGGGGAGCTATCGTTATTCGTTAACTGAGCAGCAGCGCAAGTCCCCAACAGGGGATTTAGGGGTAAAAGGGCACAAAGTAATCTTCCGTGCACCTACCCCCAACCCCTAAAGGGGAGCTCGGCAGTATTCCGTTGGATACGCAATCAACGCAAGTCCCCAACAGGGGATTTAGGGGTCTATTCACCGGTGCCCCTTTTCATAATGCGCACGCAGCATATCTTCCCCGAAATCATTCGTCAGGTCCCTTACTACTGTATGAATATGGTTGCCGCCGTTTTGGGTGTTGTCGAATTCGATCAGGAATGTGGGGGCGTGGATGCGGTAGTAGTGGCCGTGGCCCGGACCGATCAGCGGCTCGCGGTCGCCCATCCATGCGAAATGGATATTTTCCAGTCCGGCTTTTTCAAGTTCGGCCCACTGCTGGCTTTTGAGTGTGACGTGATAGCGTTGCAGATAAGCCATAATCAGGTCCTTGAAAATCGCTTTCTGCGTAGCATTTAAATCCCGCATTGGTATTCCTTCCATTTTTTCGAGAGACGCTTTGCGGGTGTTTGAAGTGAATATTTCGTTCGGTGCCTTTGCGCCCAGACTGGCTTTTTCCTGTTGAGATTTGTCAAGGCTGTTCAGCAACTTGAATGCTGTTTCCTGCTCGGCTTTCAGGATTACTTTCCCTTTTTGAGGTACGTCGGCGAGCACCTTGCCTGGATTGCTGCCCATGAAGCTAGGTGTGTAAGTAATATGGTTGTTGATCGAGGAAAAATGCAGGGAAATGTGGTGGCCTTCCACCCGCCAGCCCCAGGGATCGTTGCCTGGTTTGCCAAATACAAGAAATGCATAATTTTCAGGGTCCCGGTAAGTATCGTTTGCCGGGCGTGTTTCTACCACCCGCAGTACGTTTTCCAGGTCGATGATCTGCTCAGCCTTACTATATCCCTCCTGACTTAAAACAACCTTGATCAGCGCCATTGCGGCTTTTCGCTGCGCTGCATCCATTTGTTTCAGAGAAATCCCTTTTCTGTCGCGGGGTGTAAAATTCCAGTCAAACCTCATTGGATCGGAATAGGGCAATATCGCGTCTTTCTGCTGGCCGGCATCAAGCAGTTTAATGAATGCATTTACGGCGAGCGCCATTTCTTTGGCGAGCTTTTCATCTTTGCCCGGCCCCAAAATGCGGTTACCTGCATTTGAAGCCGCGATTCCCGCGACAAAAAACAATATACACAGACCAGCCTTGAACCCTATCCTTTTCATAAGCAGTCAGTTTTGAGATTTTGAGTGAGTATTCCCTGAAAATGAAAAGGATTAGCCGGCAGGAAACTACCAATGCGAGATGAAACCGATTAGATTTGCCATTTAAAGACAGCAAATGATGAATTGGGAAAAATTGCTCTCGGCCAAACGCTGGGGAAGCGAAGACAAATACAATGCAGATCCTGCCGAGGCAAGATCAGAATTCCAGCGCGATTACGACCGCCTCATTTTTTCCTCTCCATTCCGCAGACTTCAAAATAAAACGCAGGTATTCCCGCTGCCAGGAAGTGTTTTTGTCCATAACCGGCTCACACACAGCCTGGAAGTAGCAAGTGTCGGTAAATCTTTAGGAAGGATATTTTACAATAAACTCCGCGCCGACGATCAGGATATTGATACTAAATTGCCTCTGATCAGCGAAATCGGGAATATCGTTTCCGCTGCTTGTCTGGCGCACGATCTCGGTAACCCGGCATTCGGGCACTCCGGCGAGGCGGCGATCTCCCATTATTTTACAGATGACGACGGACAAAAATACAAATCGCAGGTAACCGCGGCGCAGTGGGCCGATCTTACTCATTTTGAGGGTAACGCAAATGCATTCCGGATCCTGACACATCCGTATGCAGGTAAGGGTTACGGAAGTTTCGCGCTCACCTACTCCACGCTGGCTGCGATCGCAAAGTATCCCTGCGAGGCGATTGCCGGACATAACAAGGCGAACATATACACGAAGAAATACGGTTTCTTCCAGTCTGAGCAAGCTGGTTTTCAGAAGATTGCGGATGAATTAGAACTACAAAAAGAGTCCGGTTCGCCGCTGGTGTACCGGCGCCACCCGCTCGTTTACCTGGTTGAAGCGGCCGATGATATTTGCTATAATGTGATTGACCTTGAAGATGCGCACCGGTTGAAGATCCTTTCTTACCAGGAAGTGGAAACGCTGCTCCTGCAACTTTGCAATGATCCAAAAATGCCCGGCCGATTGCAGGAAATAGACGATGATGATGCGAAAATCAGTCTTTTAAGAGCCAAGTCGATCAGTACGCTCATCCACGAATGCTCCGAATTATTTTACAATGAGCAGCAGACAATCCTCGACGGTAATTTCAATCAAAGCCTGATCGACGGAATTGCGGAACCTTACCGGTCAGCGATGAAAGAGATCGGGCGCATTTCTGTTAGTAAAATTTATAACTATTCATCCGTGGTACAGATAGAAGTCGCTGGTTACAAAGTAATTGGAGGATTATTGGAAGAATTTGTACCCGCCTATCTGAACAACAATTCACATTACACTAAGAAACTGGTAGAGCTGATTCCTAAACAATTCATCACCTCGCGAACCGATCCCTATTCGAAAATCCAGACTGTGCTTGATTTTGTGTCCGGAATGACGGATTTGTATGCAGTCGAACTTTTTAGGAAGATCAAAGGAATATCGTTTCCTTCCATTACCTGAACCGTAATTGCCGGAGTTACACAGGGATAAGGGTAATATTAATTCGAGTATCAAAACTTTTCTGTAAATTGTTATTTCGAATTATAAGCCCGATCAGATATCCACCTCATGCAAATTGAACAGGTTGTTTATAATGATATTTCCTCTCCTATTTCATTCAGTTTAACACCCCAATTATTCGTTGTTTTTGGCAACCGCGAGCTGCTCGAGACAAGTAATCTCACACAAAAGCTGACCGGCGAATATCCCGGCGCGATTTTTTCTGGTTACTCTTCTGCGGGTGAAATCGCAAATTTCTTAAAAGACAATTCCATCGTTACAACAGTCCTTAAATTTGACAAAACAGCTATTAAGAGCTTGCTGGTGAAAGCCTCATCAACGGTATGGGCGGAGACCCTGACCTTGCTAAATAATTACTGGACCCTTTGTAAATTTCCGGAATAACATAACTCAGCGTGATAAAAACCTGTTATGACTACCCTTAACATCCTGTTAGTAGACGACGACGATATCGACGCGATGCATTTCGCGCACGCCGTTCAAGAGTCACAGGTAGAGCTCGGAGAAATAAGGATCTCGAAATACGCCGAAGATGCATTACAAGTGCTGGAAACCTGGTTTCCTACCTGCATTTTCCTGGATTACCAGCTGCCGAAAACGAACGGCCTGGAATTACTGAAAAAGATCAAAAAAGTGGCGCCAAATCTTCCGGTGATCGTACTTACCTCACAGAGTGACGAACGTATTGCCGTGGAAATGATGAAGGCCGGAGCAATGGACTATTTCCCCAAGTCAGAGATCAATGCCGAAAAACTGGCGAAAACTTTCCATACAATGAGCCGGATGCGGGAAGCGGAAGAGGGACGCAAGCGGGCTCATCGCGAACTTGCCGAAAAAGAGGAATTTATTAATAAAATAGCATTGCTGTCTCCCAATATCATCTACGTGATTGATATTGAGAATTGGACCAACATTTTTCATAACAAACAGATATCCAAAATATTAGGATATTCAGAGGAGGATAATATATCTGACAGCATTAGTGGGCTGACCAAAATTATCAATGACCAGGACCAGCTCACATTTCGCCGGCACTACCATTACATGCGGCATTGGGTAAAGGATTCGGATGTGATCGAAAAGGAGTTCAGGCTGAAACACCGTGACGGGTCGGAGGTCTGGATCATTACGAGAGAAGTGCCTTTCAAGCGCAATGAAAAGGGAAGTGTACAGGAAGTGCTTGGCACCGCGATTGATATTACCGCCCGAAAACTGGTGGAAAAAGAGCTGTTACAAGCCAAGAAAGATGCCGAAGAAGCTACCCGCATCAAGTCCGATTTCCTGTCGACCATGAGCCACGAGATCCGTACGCCAATGAATGGTATCATTGGATTTACAGAGCTCCTGCTGAGCAGCAATTTTCCTGAGGAAGACAGACAATACCTTAAAATGATTAAATATTCGGCTGATAACCTGATGGTTATCCTGAATGATATTCTTGATTTCTCCAAAATCGAAGCGGGTAAGTTCGGGCTGGAAAACTTTGAATTTGACCTGAAAGAGAAACTGGAATACCTGGTCAGGACGTTCGAGGTGAGAGCAAAGGAAAAATCGATCGACCTCGCTTTCCGCGCCGGACCTAATGTGCCGAAATTATTAATGGGAGATGCGTACAGGCTGAACCAGATCCTGATCAATCTGGTCGGGAATGCTATCAAGTTCACGGAGGAAGGCGGATTTGTGAAAGTTTCGGTGGAATTATATGAGGATAAGGGCGATAGTGTCGATATTAAAATTGACGTAACTGACTCAGGAATTGGCATTTCGGAAGATAAGCTCGGTAATATTTTCGACAGCTTCTCACAGGCGCACCAAAATGATGCAACCCGGTATTTCGGCGGGACCGGTCTTGGTCTCAGCATTACCAGAAAAATTACCGAACTGATGAACGGAACGATCTCTGCTCAAAGTAAACTGGGCGAAGGCGCCACTTTCAGCGTGATTCTTAATTTTGGTAAGGTCGCAAATGCAATCGAACCGCAGCGGATAGTAGCACCCGAGCAGGTTTCTCTGAAAGGTTACCGTATCCTGGCTGCCGAGGATATTCTGGCCAATCAGATATTGCTCAAGCATCTGCTTACGCGGTGGGGAGCTTATTTTGTCATTTGCAACAATGGACAGGAAGTGCTTTCCTACCTGGACGATGGGGAATTTGATCTGATCTTAATGGACATTCAAATGCCTGTGATGGACGGCATTGCGGCGATGAAAGCTATTCGCACCAATTATCCTCAACACGCGCACGTGCCTGTGATCGCTTTTACCGCAGATACTTTTGCCGAAAAAGCGCCGGAAATTGACGGGGTCAAGTTTGCAAGCTTCGTTACCAAACCTTTTCGTGCAGAAGAACTGATGCGGGTGATCAGCCGCCATTTAAATGTGAGCCGGAATGCAGCTCCCGAGGCAGTCAGCTGATCTTTTCCCAATTGATTTTGTCGGGTGTCAAAGGCAATTCGCGCAGGCGGCTGCCGGTGGCATGAAAAATCGCGTTGGCAATCGCGGCGGCAGTTGGTCCCTGAGCCGCTTCTCCTGCACCAAGCGGCTCGTCCCCCGGCCTGTGGATAATATGAACTTCCGTATGCGGGACCTGATCAAAACGGAGGATCGGGTAAGTTTCCCAGGTAGTACTGGTAATGCCCGTTTTATCAAACTTCACTTCTTCCAGCATGGTCCAGCTTGCCGCCTGGATCATTCCACCGGAAGTCTGGTTTATGATCCCATCGCTATTGATCACCTGACCCGAATCGATCACAGCGCTTAATTTCGTCAATTGGTACGTTTTGGCTGCTTTGTCAATAGTTACTTCCGCCTTCACGGCCAGGTACGCCGCGCTGTTTTTGTATTGGGCAAAAGCAAAACCTTCCCCTTTACCCTGCCCCCAGCCTGCTTTTTGAACCAGCGTCGTAATCACCTGCCGCGCGCGCTCATCTTTTAAATGCGTCAGCCGGAAAGCGACCGGATCCTCGCCCGCTTTCCACGCAAGTTCGTCCATGAAAGATTCCAGCGCAAAGATATTCCCGTACGCACCCAGACTCCTCAATGCAGAACTCCGCAATGGTCCGTCGAAGTCGCGCAGACTTATTTTCTTAGCAGCAAAATCATAAAGCGGCACTGAGTTCCGGTGGCTGCCGCCCGAAAAACCGCCCGATTTGAAGGTAAACGGTTTGGCAATATGTCTTCCTGCGAGCAAGTGCCCCGCATTGCCGCCCGGCCGCGAGCTGTGCGTATCCGAACAAATCTCCGTATCCCAGGCATCGATTTTACCAGCCGCGCCGATCCGCCCCCTTATACTTAATAGCATCGCAGAACCATAAGGCTCCCATTTATGCTCGTCTTCCCGCATCCATTGCACGCGCACAGGCTTACCCGGCATTTCCATCGCAAGCAAAGCCGCATCGCCGCCCGCATCGTCGGCGCCATTGTGGCCGTAACATCCCGCGCCCGGGACACCGATTACCCTGATCTTGCTTTCCGGCAATTTCAGGAGATCTGAAATCGTTTTCCGCAGCGGGTAAACGCCCTGGCTGTGCGACCAGATAGTAAGCAGATCGTTCTTCCAGAGGCCGATCGCGCACGACGGGCCAATCGATCCGTGCATTTGATACGGTTTTTTATATACAGCTTCGTGCGTAAAATCCTTCGCTGGTACGCTGCCGCCGCTTTCCTCTACTACTTTGGAGTCAGAAGCAGTTTCTAGTATATTGTTATATAAATTTTGAGGTAAAACACTAAGTGGCTTCGAATCCCATTTTGCGTCGGTTTTTAAGATTCCCAAAGCTTTTACAGCAGTATATTCTTTGTCTGCGATCACTGCCACGAAGTTCCCGTTCACGACCAGTTTCAGTACGCCAGGTGCTTTTGCGATCTGTTCTTTCGGTACAGAAACAAGTTTGGAATCATAAACAGGAGGGCGTAAAATACGGGCGTGCACCATCCCGGGTAACCGCATATCCTGAATGTAATAGGCTTTGGCTGCGGCCATTTGTGCAATATCATCTCGGTGGATCGCTTTACCAACAAGCTTGTACGACGCAGGATCTTTCAGCGGCGCCTTTCCGGTCACTTCCACTTCCAGACGTTTACCTGTAACTAATTCCTGGTAAGTGACCGTTTTCTTACTTTTGGAAGATATTACCACTCCGTCTTTGACCGACAGGTTTTCAACCTCCGTTTGAAGCTTTTCCGCAGCCAGCTTCAATAGATATTGCCTCGCTTCGGCAGCTGCATTCCGGATCGCGCGACCGCTGCCTTCGATGGAGCCGCTGCCGGCAGTGTAGCGTTCATCCTGCGTCTGGCCCGTATCTGCTATGATAATTTTCACTCTATTCATCGGGATATCCAGTTCTTCGGCGGCCATTTGCATCAGCGCCGTGCGGATACCCTGGCCGAGCTCCATTTTGCCAGTAATAACCGACAGCTTACCGTCTGCATCGAAGCGAATCCAGGCGTCGATCGTCTGGCCATCTGCAACCGGCTCTATTTCACAAACAGATTTGTCCTCAAACCCGGTAATAGCTGCTAAGGCAGGAAAAAGCTGAAAACCGATCACCAAGTGCCCGGAACTTTTGAGGAACGAGCGCCTGTCGGAGCTGAAATGCGTGTGATCTTTCATGAATTTTTCATTTTGGCCGCTGCCTTTTTTACCGCACTGATAATTCGGGTATGTGTGCCGCAGCGACAAAGTACCCTATTGAGCGCCTGGCGAATCTGTTCGTCAGAGGGATTTTTGTTTTCGGCGAGTAATGATTTGGCGGACATGATCATGCCGTTCATACAATAGCCGCATTGCGCAGCCTGCTCTTCTATAAATGCTTCCTGAACAGGATCCAACCTCCCGTTTTTGGCAAGCCCGTCCAATGTGGTGACCTCGTAAACTGCCGCAGAAGAAGCGGGTATCACGCAGGAAGGCTGTGACTTTCCGTTCAAAAGCACCATACAACTGCCGCAACGCTCGATCCCGCAACCGTATTTTGGTCCGTTCAGCCGCAAATCGTTTCGCAGCAAATAGAGCAAAGGCATTTCCGGATCCGCTTCGACATTATGCACTTTGCCATTTACCTTAATCGTGATCAGTTCAGTCATATTTGGATAGAAAGAGAGACAGAAAGCAGGTTCGCTAATACTATGCCAGCCTTGTTTAAAGATAAAAACAAGTGAGAATTTTTAAATAACTAATAAAATAGTTTTGAAACTAAATAAATAGTCCTACATTTGAATTATCAGTTAATTAACTTTTCAATACAATATCAATATCATGGAAGTACGCACATTGACACGCGCTGAGGAAGAGGTAATGCGGATTCTTTGGCAATTAAAAAAAGGATTTGTCAAAGATATACTGGCCGAAATGCCTGAACCTAAGCCAGCATACAACACGGTTTCGACGATCATCCGCATTCTTGAAAAGAAAGAGGTGGTAGGCTACAACGCTTACGGAAAGACGCACGAATACTTTCCGCTGATCAGCGAGGAGGAATATAAGCGACACGAAATGAAGCAGTTAATGGTCAATTACTTCGACAATTCACTGCCTAACCTTGTTTCGTTTTTTGTAAAGGACAATGATCTGAAAACGAAGGACCTAGACGAGATCATGAAACTCATCAATCAGCACAAAGACGAAAAATAAATCTGTTAGCCATGGATATGCTCTTATATATCGGCAAGGTAAATCTGTACTGGATTTTATTATTTGCCTGTTACCGACTGATGCTCCGGAACCACACCTTTTTCCAGTGGAACCGCATTTACCTGCTCGGCTCGATCGCGATCGCATTTGCATTGCCTTTTGTGATATACCCCGAAACCGCGCCGGCGATCCCGGCTATTTACGAAGTAAGCTCGGCCCCGGTCGCCATTACGTTTGAGCAGCAGGAAGAGCCGCTGGTAACGTGGACGCAGGCAGCGTGGTTTGTTTACATCGTCGGCCTGATCATCTCGCTTATCTACCTGATTCGCCATATTCTCCAACTCAGAAATTTTCTGAAATCCGGCGAAGTGATCGAGCTGGAAGATTGCACCGTAGTGATGATCGACTCGAACAAGATCGGCTCATTTTCTTTCCTTAAATGGATTGTAATCAATCGAAACGACTATGAGAGCCATTTTGACGATATTCTGTGTCATGAAATGGTGCACACACGGCAGTGGCATAGTGCGGATATTCTGTTTTTGGAGATCATGAAAGTGCTGTTCTGGTTCAATCCGGTCCTGCTCCTCTACAAACGCGATTTACAGGAAGTACACGAATTCCTGGCCGATTCGAAAGCTTCCAACCGGGAGAATTATGCGCGTTTTTTAGTCAGTTATGCATTAAATGCGCCCGTGGCTTCATTGACAAACCATTTTTTCAAACCATCACAACTTAAATCCCGAATCCAGATGATCTACAAAAACCGAAGCCCGAAATGGCTGCTGAGTACCTATCTGGCAGCAGCTACACTAATAGGCGCCACCGCATTGTTCGTAGCGGGCTGTGAGCAGCGCGAAGACAAACAACCAGAAACAGCCAAAACAGGGGAAGAGAAAATGCCTGACAAAGTTTTCATGGTAGTGGAAACCCAACCGAAATATCCGGGAGGGGAGACAGCGATGTTTCAATTTCTAGCCAGGAAAATCAAGTATCCGACGGCAGCGGCCAAAGCAAATGTGCAGGGAAAGGTATTTGTTTCATATATCATCACTGAATCGGGCAATGTGCAGAATGTCATGATAGAAAAGGGTATTGGATTTGGTTGTGATGAGGAGGCAGTGCGGGTTGTGAAAAGTATGCCTGCCTGGACACCAGGTGAGCAGAACGGGCATAAAGTGAATGTAAAAATGACGCTTCCGATCAATTTTATGCTGGAAGAAAATACCTCGGGAAGATTGAACCTCGAAGACACGAAAGATAATCCTTTGTATGTGGTCGACGGAAAGGAAATGAAAAAGGAGGATGTTCAAAAAAACGTCCAGTCTTACCAGATCGCCTCGGTGAATGTACTTAAAGGTGACCAGGCTGTTGCTTCTTATGGTAACAAAGCGAAAGGCGGAGTAATTGATATTACTACAAAACCAGCCAAGCCGGAAGCTTCGAACGAGGCTACCGTCGTGCATATTTCCGATAAAACGAACGACCAAGCCTCAGGTACCGCCAAAGTGCGTGAGCTGAACCCGGGTGGTACAGCCAGTGTGGGAGTACGGTTCAAAGGCGACCCGTCGGCAGAGAAAAATCCGCCATTGTACATCATCGACGGTGTTAAACAAACGGACGGTTTGAGCACATCCGAACTTGATCCTGATAAAATTGAATCAATCAGTGTTTTGAAAAAAGCAGGAACACCGGATGTTTACGGAGAAGAAGGTAAAAATGGCGTAGTCCTGATCACGACCAAGAAAAACTAGAAATCATGGAAATGCTGACCTATCTGGCAAAAACGAACCTGTACCTGGTACTGTTCTACGGCTGTTACTGGTTGTTTTTCAGGCAGCATACGTTCTTCAAGTGGAACAGGTTCTATTTGCTAGCGTCGATTGGGGCAGCGTTTTTGCTCCCTGCGATCACGTTTTGGGTTCCTGCGCCGGTATTAGAAACCAGTTACGACCAGCAATCCACGCAACTAATTCCCGCAGTTACCGAAACGGTAGAGGAGCCGTTCAACTGGGCTATCCTGGTAGCGGGTTACTATCTGGCGGGAGTTATGGTCATGATTTTCAAGTTATTAAGCTCATTTCAAAAGTTATTTTCGCTACTCCGCCGCGGCGAGCGCATTCGCACGGACGCTTACACGCTCCTGCTATTCGACAACGGACAACTCCAAAGTGCAGAAACCGGCTCATTTTCATTCTTTAAATGGCTGATCGTGAACAGGTCAGACTATGAGAATAACCCCGACGCGATCATCCGCCACGAATATGTGCATATCCGGCAGTGGCATAGTTTCGATGTGATTTTGATTGAGCTGCTGAAAGTGGTGTTCTGGCTCAATCCGGTAGTGTGGATGTACAAGCGTTCGATACAGGCTGTGCACGAATACCTCGCCGATGCGGAAGCGCCGAACCGTGACCGTTATGCAAATTTCCTGGTCTCCTATGCATTAAAAGTGCCTGAACAGGTACTCGCGAATCATTTTGCCAATTCATCCTTACTTAAAAACAGAATTCAGATGATATACAAAAACCGCACTTCAAAATGGTTGCTGGGGAAATATGCGCTGATCATCCCACTGACTGCGCTCACTGTTTTTCTGACCGCTTCTAGAATGTACTTGCCTGCGCCGGAACGTGAAAATCCGGCTGTTAATGAAAGTTTTGGTATTGATATTAAAGGAACTGTTTCGGACAAAAGCGGAAACAAAATTGCCGATGCGATCGTGATCGTAAAAGGAACTAATCAGGGTGCACCGACTGATAAGCAAGGAAAATATGAGCTTCGTAATGTGCCGGAAAACGCCTCGATTGTAGTCAGCCACGTGCAGTTTAAGTCGCAGGAAATGACGATTGATAAAAACAAACTTACTTACGATTTCACACTCGAAATTGATAATGAACCAATTAAAGCTTCGGCTACTGCTAATAATGCAGCTATCGAGAAGCCAGCTGTTACTAAACAAAATGCCGGACCTTTGACAGTAGCAGAACAAAAGCCGCAGTTTCCAGGTGGACATCAGGCGATGCTCGAATATCTCAAAACTAACACCAAGTACCCGGAAAGCGCAAGCAAAGCGCTTGTCTCAGGTTCCGTGTTCGTGAGATTTACTGTTGCAGAAGAAGGTTCTATTGGTAATATAGTGATCGTAAAAGGCGTAGGATTTGGTCTGGATGCAGAGGCTATCAGACTTGTGAAGAATATGCCCAAATGGGAGCCCGCGGTACAGAATGGAAAACCTCTGAGCGCGGCGCAGAATATCGAAATTAGATTTGATCTGCCAGGTGAGAAGTCCGATAAACGCCAGGGATTTCATTTACCCGAACCTAAACCGTTTCTCAAAGTTGTCCGGATAGCTAAAGTAGAGGTTGAGGATCTTTTTAACTCTTCCCTTGCTTTCTTTGAGCCTAAAACGTTCAAGCCGTCAGCGAATCCTCCAAAAGCTGAATATCGATTTACCCCCGATTCGAGCAGTTATCGATTTATGAATTACTACACTACCGGTCTGCCAGAGTATTCCATGGGACTTCAAACAAGCGGCAAGTACAAATACCTGAAAGAATCCACCGAAAAAAGTAACTAGTCTCGGATAAAATGTATTGGCTGTTATTTCTGCTAATGTTTCCATATTTTACGGCAACCAAATCAGAGATAACAGTTTTAATATGCCCATTCTCAAAGTCGCCATTATAGGCGGCGGCCACATTGCCGACCAGAACCATATTCCTGCATTAAAAGCGCTCAATGATCGGGTTGAGATCGTTTCGGTTTGCAGCCGGGTAAAAGAAAAGGCCCGCGCGCTGGCCGACAAGCACCAGATCCCGTTTGCTTACGATAATGCCGCGGAAATGTACGCGGGCGAATGCAGGCCGGATATTGTTGTGATCTGTACTGCCAATAACCTGCATTATCCTTTTGCGATTCAGGCGCTCGAAAACGGCTGTCACGTATTCTGTGAAAAGCCGCCGGCACTTACTGCCGGGCAAGCCAGCGAAATGGCGGAACTGGCCAGAGAAAAAGGCAAAACACTGGCTTATAACTTGCAGTTACGGCAAACCCCTGAATTTGCGTTAATTAAAAAATGCCGCGAAGAAGGAACGCTGGGGCACATTTATCACATTAAGGCCAATTATCTGCGTCGGCGCGGGATACCGGGCTGGGGTAATTTTACTAATAAATCCATACAGGGAGGCGGTGCATTAATGGATCTCGGCGTGCATATCCTCGACCTCGCGCTGGAAATGCTGGACTACCAGATGCCGGATCGGATTGTGGCCAACACTTATGATTTCCTGGGTAAAGCTGGCGGTAAAGGTTTGATGGGCGAGTGGAGCCCGGAGAGTTTCGAAGTAGAAGACGCCTGCTTTGCGCATTTATCTTTTCCCGACAATTCAAGTATCTCATTATCATCTTCATTCGCATTGAATATGAAGGCTGACAAAGACGTTAACCTGGAAGTATTCGGAACAAAAGGCGGCGCAGTTTACAAACCGCTTTCGCTATTTACAGAACTTGGCGGCGAGCTTGCGAATATCGATTTTCCCCATATAGAAGAAGCAGATATCCAACTCAAAAACACAACCGCATTCCTCGATGCCTGCGAAGGAAAACCAAGTAATATAGCGAATGCAGAGCAGGGAGCGATTTTACAGAGGATTGTCGCTTTGATTTATGAGAGTGCCGGGAGTTGGGAGGAAAGGGAGGAAGGAGGAAGGGAGGAACGGAGGAAGGAAAATGGGATAAACAGGGAGGAAGAAGAAATTAGCTATAGAAAAGGAGAGGGAGAATGGCTGAACGGGACAAAACCCATTCCTCCATTCTCCCTTCCACCCTTTCCTCCCTTTAAAATTATTTCGCAGTAGCCATTACCATTTTAATATCATTCTTGGCGCCAAGTTCCAGTACATCTACGAGGTCCTGGACTGCGAGGTTTTTATCTACTCTCAAAACGATCGTACGCTCTTCTACATTGGCGAAAATGCCTTGGAGTTCGGCTTCGAGGCGGTCGAAAGGAATTTGTTCTTTATCAATAAAGTAACCCTTGTTTTCATCCACCGACAACGTAATCTGCTTTTTGTACATCTGCTGTGTCGCGGAAGCTTTGGGAAGCATCAGCTTGATCACGTTCGGATTGGACATCGTGGAGATGATCAAAAAGAACAGCAGCAGGAAAAACATGATATCGTTGAGCGAGTGCGTGAACACCTCAGGGGCAAACCGGCTCTTGCGACGTATTTTCATAAATAAATTTGTCTTTTACTTCGCAGCCACCGGCTTTTGTAATACATCCAGAAAATCAGAAGCCGCCATTTGCAAACGCAATGCGAAATTGTCGATTTTCATATTCAGCAAGTGGTACCCTGCGTAAGCGATCAGACCGATGATCAGACCCGAGCCGGAAGTGATCATTTTTTCATACATACCACCCGCAATCGTACTGATATTGAAGTCGTTGGAAATAGAGATATCGTAGAAAATCCGGATAATACCTGAAATTGTACCCACAAACCCTAACATAGGCGCGATACCTGCGATTACACCGAGGTAAGGCAGGTTACCTTCCATGCGCTGGATCTCGATCTGGCTGGCATTTTCAATGGTAGTTTCAATGTCCTTGATCGGGTAACCGATTCGGCCACAGGCTCTTTCCAGGATCCGGCCCGCTGCATTGCGCTGGTTGCGGCAAAGCGATTCAGCCGATTTCAGGTTTCCCTGCTGGATAAAATCTTTAACATTGTCCACAAACTGCGGCTCGATCTTTCCATTTGCACTAATTCCTAAAAACCGCTCGATGATCAGAAAAAGAGTTGCCAGGAAAAGTAAACCCAGCGGTAACATCACCCAACCCCCTTTTGCGAGAAGATCTATAATGGAAAGTCCCTGGTCAGCAACAGGCGCTGCTACCGTAGAGTCAGTAAGTGCTTGCAGAAGCATCATATTAAATATAATAGTGAAAGTTTAAGCGAATGGAACAGCGGTCAATCCTGGAAAAAATGGCTTTGAAAATAAACGGAGGCATGCCTGCCATATTGTTTAAAGGCCAAATATAGGAAAATTACTACATATTATTTTTCATCCTAAACCAGCTGATTTCGCATAAATGAACCCTTTTTTCTGTTTTAAGTTTTAGTAAATGCCTTCATTCTGTTTCAGATCGTGTATGAAAAGATACTTTGCAATATCCTCTGCCTTCGCATTTCTCGCATTGGCATTATTCCAGCTTTCCTGTTCCAATGATAATGAGCCGACTGTTGGAACCGGCAGTATCGTGGTGAATTTCAGCAACATGGCCGGCGATGCGAAAGTGGCTTTGAATAGCGCCACCTATACGAATGCAGCGGGTGAAGATTTCACGGTCAGCAAACTCAATTACTATATTTCCAATATTAAATTCACCAAAGCCGACGGCAGCACCTTTACGGTACCGAAGGATTCGAGCTACTTTTTGGTAAGGGAAGTAGATGAAGCATCACAAATCCTGAAAATTAACAATGTACCGACGGGCAACTACGCTGGAATTGAATATGTGATCGGAGTGGACAGTCTGAAAAGTATTGAAGAACCGGAGAACAGGAAAGGGATCCTGGATATATACACTGGCCCGACGAACGAAGAAGCTATGTATTGGAACTGGAATCCGGGGTACATTTTCCTTAAGTTCGAAGGAAAATCGGACTCGTCTACCATAGCGAATGGAAAATACGAATACCACATTGGCGGCTTCGGCGGGAGATCGGGAAGAACGTTGAACAATATCAAGACGGTAAAATTGAGTTTCGGTAGTCAAGCAGCCTCAGTTACCACCACAGCGACACCGCAGGTTTATATTCAAGCTGATATCCTCAAAATTTTTGACGGCCCAACCAAACTGCGTATTGCAGAGAAACCAGGAGTAATGTTTGAACCGTTTTCAGCGAATATTGCTGAGAATTATGCGAATATGTTCAGCGTAAAAGAGGTGCGAAATAACTGATTACAAGTCAGTAGCTACAATGAAAAAGATCTTCAACTTTTCGGTCATGCTCACCTGGATTTTGCTGGTGCTGATATCCTGTGGAAAGGATCCCGAAAAGCCGCTGCCCGAGCCGGAACCGAAACCGACTGGCCCGACGCCCGTACAATTTACCAAACCCTCCTATTTCCCCGCGCCGGTTTATGATCTGTCCAAAAATCCATTGACCGAGGAAGGTATCGAGCTGGGCCGGTTTCTGTTTTACGATGGAATATTATCCAGAACTGACAATATAGGTTGTGGTACCTGCCACCAGCAGCAGGCCGCATTCACCCACCACGGACACGACCTCAGCCACGGCGTGGACGACAAGATCGGAATCCGGAATTCTCCCTCAGTACAAAATATGGCGTGGAATACCTCCTTTTTCTGGGACGGCGGTGTGCACGCAATGGACGAAGTGCCTCCGGTACCGATTCAGAACGAGGTTGAAATGGGCGAAAAGGTCGCTACTGTAATCGAAAAGCTAAAAAATACACCCGTAGCAGGCGCGACCAAGCAGGTAAACTATCCCAAAATGTTCGAAGCTGCTTTTGGTACGAATGAAATTACGGCGGATAAAATGATGAAAGCATTGTCGCAGTTTATGATGACGATGGTTTCGGCTACCTCACGCTACGATTATTATTTGCAGGGAGACGCGTCGGCTTTGAATGCTTTGGAAAAAGAAGGATTATCGGTTTTTAAACAAAAATGCAGTTCCTGTCACGCTACGGAGCTTTTTACAGACCATAGTTTCAGAAATAACGGCTTGCCGCCCAACCGGATCAACGACCAGGGCAGGTATGCGATCACATTAAATGAGGCCGACCGCCTGAAATTCAAGGTGCCGAGCCTGCGGAACATCGGCCTCACTGCGCCATACATGCACGACGGGCGGTTTACGACTTTGGAAGAAGTGCTGAACCATTATGCAAACGATAATGCAAAACCCAGCATACACGAATCAAACACGCTCGACCCGCTTCTGAAAACGGGTACCAAAGCTGGCATACAGCTGAATGCGACTGAGAAACAATCGATCATCGCATTTTTGAGAACATTAAACGACGAGCAGTTTATCAGGGACAAGAAATTTTCAGATCCCGGAATTGGGACTTCGCTGTGAGGAGAACTAGCAAGTTATGTGCTTTATGAATACAGCTTATAGTCCGGCGCATCGTCAATTCAGCTGACTAAAGTCATGATTAAACATTCATTAAAATCAAGGAAAATTGCGATTCGCATTGTTTCTTTGCAGGAAATTAAAACGCAGACAAGACACTAATATATGCAGAGCGGAGAAAAAAATGCGCAGCCCTGGTTAGGCAAAATGCAGGAAAGATGGGGATTGGAGACTACCAGGCAGGTTCTTGTAGTGTTAGCCGTTTTCAGTTTGGCGGGCTCGTCGGTTGTTTGGTTCAGAAAGGGACTTTTTTATCTCCTGGGCTACGACGATCTGACGCCAATGTGGCTCAAAACCATTACCTACATCATTTTCATTTTCCCGACGTACCAGACTTTACTACTTGCATACGGTTTCTTACTCGGCCAGTTTTCATTTTTCTGGGAAAAAGAAAAGAAAATGTTCCGCTGGATCGCCGCGAAGTTCAAAGGCAAAAAATAAGTCAGCATTCAGATATCACATTGAATTTTAAGGAGTGCAGGATTCCCTTTCCTGTACTCCTTATTTTATTTATACATTTGTGACTTATTTAAGGTCAGATCAAGAATAATACTTTATAATCCATGTTTGAGAACTTACAGGATAAGCTAAATAATGCCTTTCGCACACTCAAAGGAAAGGACAGGATATCCGATATAAATGTTGCCGCAACTACCAAGGAAGTCCGCAAAGCGTTGGTCGACGCCGATGTGAACTTCAAGGTTGCCAAAGAAATTACAGACCGCATCCGTGAAAAAGCGCTTGACAGAAAGATATTGATCTCCGTCGAGCCGGGACAAATGTTCGTCAAGATCGTTCAGGAAGAGCTGACCGAGTTGATGGGCGGAACAGCCGAAGGGATCAATATCAAAGGCGACCCGGCTGTGATCCTGATCGCAGGTTTGCAGGGTTCCGGTAAAACTACTTTCTCCGGGAAACTGGCTGCATTACTCAAAAAACAAGGTCGCCAGGTTCTGTTAACTGCCTGCGACGTGTATCGTCCCGCGGCGATCGACCAGCTGAAAGTGCTCGGCGAGCAGGTGGGCGTGGAGGTATATTCAGAGCCTGAGAACAAAAATGCAGTAAGCATTGCACAGAATGCAGTAGCGTACGCAAGGAAAACGGGCAAGAAGATTGTGATCGTCGATACTGCGGGACGTTTGGCGGTGGATGAAGTAATGATGCAGGAGGTGGAAGATATTAAATCCACTGTAAAACCATCTGAAATTCTCTTCGTCGTGGATTCGATGACGGGACAGGATGCGGTGAACACGGCTAAGACATTTAACGAAAGACTTAATTTTGACGGAGTTGTATTAACAAAACTCGACGGTGATGCACGTGGTGGAGCGGCGCTTTCGATCCGTCAGATTGTAGATAAGCCGATCAAATACATCAGTACCGGCGAAAAAATGGAGGCCCTGGATTCTTTCTATCCCGACAGGATGGCGAGCAGGATCTTGGGTATGGGTGACGTTATTTCCCTTGTTGAGCGCGCGCAGCAGGCTTTTGATGAAGATGAAGCGAAGCGTATCAATGCGAAAATGCGTCAGAATAAGTTTGATTTTGACGATTTCCTTGGTCAGTTACAGCAGATCAAGAAAATGGGTAACGTGAAAGATCTGATCGGTATGATCCCTGGAATGGGCAGCGCGATGAAGGATCTTGATATTAGCAATGAATCCTTCAAACCTATTGAGGCGATCATTCAGTCGATGACCAAAAAGGAGCGGGAAAATCCGGATATGATCGACGGAAGCCGCAAGAAAAGGATCGCAGCCGGTAGCGGAACCACCATTTTACAGGTCAATAACCTGATCAAGCAATTTGATGAAATGCGGAGAATGATGAAGAAGATGAATACCATGCAAGCTGCCGGTAAACTGAATAAAGCGATCCGCCGCTAGTGATGAAAAAATTGTTTTGCCTGCTCACCGTTCTTTTTGCATTAAATACAGAAACACTCAAAGCACAAGCTTCTGTGGGATATTATCCGTGGAGCAGCCTGCTTTCGGTAAGTACCAACCCGCGGAAAGCGATCTGGCTCGATACCCGGTTTCAGACCAACTCACTTTTTAGCAGTCTGAGTGTCGATCTACTTCCGATGATCAATTTGAAAAGGGGCGAAGTTGTACAGTGGTATATTGGCGGCGGACTTCGACTGAACCCGCTCTACCGCATTGCTGACGCGGATGCAGACCTGATTACGATCGACGGATATTCACTGAATGTGGGTGTTAGAATATCACCGTTGCCTCAAAACAGGAACATTCAGCTCGCTCTGGAACTGAATCCCTATGTGAAGGACGAATTTGACAGCGGGGTATTGAAAAGCCACTTTGGTCTGGTTTATGTTTTTGGTAAAAAGAAAAAGACCGAAGAAACGCCAGCATTGCCGGCAAATCCCTGATATTTAATAATTTCTTAGTGCATGAATGCTCTCAAATCCGGCAAAATCGCCGTTAATTTGAGAGCATTTTTTATTCTGTTTCAAATGAAAATTTTACGGTTATCCCTGCTCAGTTTCGTCTTAGTCCTTTTTCAAAAAGAAAGCGTTTTTGCCCAAACTAAAATTAAAAAGACGCTTTTCGTGATTGTGGACGGGATTTCCAGTGATAGTAAAGAGAAAATTCCCACACCATATCTAGACGCAATTGCAAAAGTAGGCGGCTATACCCGCGCGCACGTAGGCGGCGATAAAGGTACCTATTCCGAAACGCCAACGATCTCGGCGGTAGGCTACAACAGTCTTTTGACGGGCACCTGGGTCAATAAGCACAATGTATTTGACAACGATATCAAAGACCCCAACTATCATTACTGGACTTTATTCCGGTTTTTGGAAAGTCAGTATCCACACAAAAAAAGCGCCGTATTCTCAACCTGGCTGGATAACCGCACGAAGCTGGTAGGTGAAGGGTTGGAACAAACCAATAAGTTGCAGCTAGACTATTCTTTCGACGGCCTGGAAGTCGATACCATTCATTTTCCACACGACAAGCAGGCAGAGTACATTCACAAGATCGATGAAAAAGTAGTGGACGAGGCTGCCATGTACATTCACGATAATGCGCCGGATATGTCGTGGGTTTATCTCGAATTTACGGACGATATGGGCCACCGTTTTGGCGACAGCGAGCAATTCCACAAGGCTATTCAAACCATGGACGATCAAATGGGGCGACTCTGGAAATCTGTTCAATACCGCGAAAAAACCTTTAACGAAGACTGGCTGGTGGTTGTTACCACCGATCACGGTCGCGACAGCAAGACCGGAAAAGGCCACGGCGGACAGTCAGACCGCGAGCGTGGGACATGGATCGTGACGAATGCAAAAGACCTGAATGCCAACTTCAAAGCCAATCCGGGGATCGTCGACATTATGCCTACCGTGGCGCGTCACATGGATATCCACATTCCGAAAGATCAGGCATTTGAAGTCGACGGAATTGCGCTGACAGGGAAAATTTCTATGAATAACCCTACCATTAAAAAAGAGCAGGGAAAAATCGCATTAACCTGGAAATCAATAAATAAGGAAGGAAATGTGAAGGTTTGGATTACGACTACCAACAATTTCGCCAAAGGTACCAGGGACATTTACCACCTGGCCGCCGAAGTGCCGGTTACCAATGAAAAAGCCGAAATAGATATCAGTAAATATCCTTCCGGCTTTTTTAAAGTGGTGTTAGAAGCGAAATATAATAGTGTGAATCGCTGGATCGTGGAGAAATAACAGCTTAGTTGCCGCCGCGACCCGCTTTGTAAGAATCGTATTCTTCGAGTAATTTAATCAGGTCATCGTCGGCAGCGAAGTCAAGTTGCTGCTCACGAATCACGTATTGCATTTTATTCTTTTCGTCGGTCAGCAGTTTCAGGAAGCTTTTTCGGTTTTTCAGATCCACTAAATTCATTTTTCCGTCTTTCAGGATATAAAGTTTCGCCGAAGGGTCCATTTGAGTAGTCGCACTTGCTTTTTCGACTTTGATAGGTTTGACATATTTCTTTAAAAGCTTCGTATTTCCGTCATACATCAAACGGTAAAAGCTCTTTTCAGTCTGATCTGCGACCGAGGGATAGCCGCTTCTGAATGTGTACAAATCGGTGCCGGTGGGCAAATTGAATTCCTTGATACCCGCCGAAACGCGGTACATGCCAGAATCCGACTTATATTCCAGCTCATCCTTATTTACATCATACCGGATTTTCACACCATCCTTAACCTGGTCGTCGGAAGTTCTGATACTGCCCGAATACCATTCTTTAAACAGGTAATGCGAGCCGTCGGTCTCTGCAGAAGCCTCATTGTAGGCAGTGCCTGCAAGACCAGTTGAATCCTGTGCGATCGCCAGGTGTGCAAGTAATATTGGAGTTAAGAGAAAAAATCTTCTTAAATAATTCATGATTTAAGTTGGTTAATTTGATAAGTTCGAAGTTGGGTAGCCGCATTGGCTGGTTTCCCTGTCATCTTTAAGTACTTTTGCCAAAAAAATTGTACCCGTTCCATTGAATATCAGCGAACAGCTCATACATATACGCCAAAGCTTAGCAGGCATCGTTCCGGAAATTTTCCTGGCTCTCCTTTTTTGTTTTATACTGCTTGCTGAACTGCTTTTTCTTAAAAAACTAACTCCGGCAAAATCCGCAGCCTATTTGCAAAACATCGCGCTGGCTGGCTGCATTATCACTTTCGGGCTGGTTTTAATGCAGTGGAATGCTGAACCTTCGTTTAAATTCCATCCCCTGCTCTTCCTCGATCGTCAGGCTGTTTTTTTCAAGTTGATGATCGTTTTTGCCTGGTTATTTACGCTGCTGCACGTCCGGTTCCTGAAATATGATTTCCCGCCGGAATACAATGCATTACTGATCGCGGCCGTGGCCGGGATGAATTTGCTGAGTATGTCCACACATTTGCTCTCTATTTATCTGTCGCTCGAACTCATTTCCATCAGTTCCTATATCCTGGTCGCATTATCGCCCTACCGGAAAGCTGCGGAGGGCGGGATCAAGTATTTGCTTTTCGGCTCAGCCAGCTCGGCAGTAATGCTTTACGGGATATCGTTCATTTACGGCATTACCGGCACGATGGATATTACCAGCGAGGCGCTCACTGTTGGGCTGTCTAACAACAATGACCTGGTGGTAACGGTTACCATTGTACTGACGCTCGCCGGGCTGCTTTTCAAGCTTTCGCTCGTCCCTTTCCACGTCTGGACGCCAGATGTTTACGAATCCGCTCCTACTCCGCTCGTCTCCTTCTTATCTGTGGCGCCTAAGGTAGCTGTTGTATTGGTATTAATGCGCCTTGCGGGGATATTACCGGCGCAATATTTCCCGATCCTGGGCGGAATTGCGCTGATCAGCATGACGATCGGCAATGTAGCCGCCTTGTGGCAAACCAATGCGCGCCGACTTCTTGCCTATTCCTCTATTTCGCAGGCGGGTTATTTGTTAGTAGGGATCGCGGCTTACAGTCGGTTTGGGTTTGAATCTGCTGTATTTTACACTGCTTCCTACTTGATCATCAACCTCGGCGCATTTCTGCTGATTGACCTTTTAAAACCAAAATCCGACACTACTCTCGCCGATTATGAAGGGTTGGGAAAAAGATATATCTGGATTTCCGGAACACTTACCGTGATCATGATCGCGCTCGCCGGGCTTCCTCCTACTGTGGGCTTTACTTCAAAATTATTGATATTTTCTGCACTTTGGGAAAGCTATCATCAGCAGGAATTTCCGTGGATGTTGTGGCTGCTGATCGGCGGAATATTGAATGCGGCTATTTCGCTCGCCTATTACCTGCGACTTCCATATCTATTGTTCTTCAAGTCAGAAAAAGCAGGAACGCAGGCAGTAAGTGATAATATTCCGGGAAAAGTACTCGCAGGAGTTGTACTGGTAGCAGTACTCGCGCTCTTTTTCAGCCCAGAGTGGCTGCTGAAATGGATTACCGCTTTTTAAAAACTACAAAACCGGGCGGACTTTAAATCCTTGCTCTCTCAGCAATGCGATCACGCCCTTTTCACCTCCCAAATGCGCCGCGCCTACCGCAAAGAAGGTAGGTTTTTCACCGATCATTTTTTGAATGCGGGGTATCCATTTTTTATTTCGGTCAAAAAGCATAATCTCCGCATTTCCTTCCAATCCATATTCACTTTTCATGGTCAGATCATACAGCCCGCTGATATTCTGACGCTTGTAAAGTGCCACCATTTCTTCAAATTCCTTTCTCGCTTTCGGTCGGTCGTTGATCAGGGATATGATAATTTTGGCCTGTTCCTTATAGGGTATTGAATCAAAAATTGCCATTTGCTCTTCCAGCGCTTCCAGCCCAACTACTTCCATATTTTGCTTTTTGGCCAGCTCAACCAGTGTCATTTCGTAGGACTGGGGCTGGCAAGCCAATACTGCATGGAAAAGAGGCCCCATTAACACGAAAGGTTTGGCCTTTTCAAGCATCGCAAGCCCCATTCCCACCGAATCAGTATAAAACCGGTTAAGCTGGTTGTATTCGGATTCAGTGATCAGACTTTTCAACTCGACACCATCTTTCATATTGATAGACTTCATCATAGTCATCATCATCCCCGGATCGTCCATATCCATTTCCAATGCGATCTGGCCGGACTTCGTCACGGCCGATTTCAGTGAATCACTCAGCACAAAATCGGCCGGACAGATCAGGTGAATGGTACCAAAAAGGTAGGAAGGTTTAGCCTGCCCGGGTTTCGATATCTCCCAAAGCAACGCGTTTTCAGAAGGAACCTGTGCAAACCCAGCCTCCCCGAAAAAGCAAAACATCAACCCCAAAAACCCCAAAACCCGAATTTTCATACAAACCAAATTTAAAAAAACTTCCTCCTTCCTCCTTCCTCCCTTTCTCCTTCCTCCCTCTCCTCCCTATTCCTTATTACTATCCACCGCGATCCGCTCGTCCCTGTTCACCAACTCCCAAGCCGTGTGAAAAACCAGTTTAACGATCGCAGTTTGCTTTTCAAACAAGATCTTTTCAACATCGTCGCCGGGCTTGTGGTAATCCTCGTGCACTCCTGTAAAATAGAAAATCACAGGTATGCCGACCTTCGCGAAGTTGTAATGATCGGAACGGTAGTAGAAACGGTTCGGATCTTTGGGGTCGTTGAAAGTGTAGTCCAGCTTGAAGTTCACATATTTCTTATTCGCCTCTTCGCTAATCTCGTGCAGCTTCGAAGAAAGCTTGTCGGACCCGATCAGATACACATAATTGTGATCGTTTTTATGTGCTTCATCCACGCGGCCGATCATATCTATATTCAAATCAGCAATCGTGTTTTTAAGCGGGAACAAAGGATTTTCAGAATAATATTCAGAACCAAAAAGACCTTTTTCTTCACCCGTTACATTCAAGAACAAAATACTTCTCCTCGGACCTTTTCCCTCTGCTTTCGCCTTACTGAATGCTTCCGCAATTTCTAGCAGCGACACGGTTCCCGATCCGTCATCGTCGGCGCCATTATTTATTTCTCCGTTTGGTGAAATACCGATATGGTCCAAATGCGCACTGATAACAAGCACTTCTTCTTTTTTATCAGAACCCTCCATAAAAGCAGCTACGTTTTCCGTCTCGATCGTTTCGCTTGTCCGCTCCGCTTTTACAGCTACCTGCCCGGTTGGATTTTTGGTCAAAGGTTTGCCCGATTTGTCAATAGCCGCTTTATTTTTTGCCAGCTTGGCCACCGACGTATTCAGGATTTGGGCAGCTACATCCTGCGATACACCCACCGCCGCAATGTTGTTAGGGTTTTCCTGAACAGGTTTTAATGTAGGCGCATTGAACCTGCGCGCCATCACAGCCCGCTGCCGAATTTCCTTGTCGAGATCATCGCCGGTCTTATCCGTAATAATAAAAACATATTTCGCTCCCTTCTCGTGTGCCGCTTTTACTTTACTCTGCCAGCCCACAGCCGCGCCCCATTTGCTTTTCTCAGCAGTTCCGCTGATCAGGCATTTCCCGTCGGCAGCTTTCGGCTCGCCTTCGAAAACGATAACTGATTTACCCTTCACGTCCAGATCTTTGTAATCTGAATATGCCTGATCATCAATACCATAACCAGCCAAAACTACCTCGGAGGAAGACTCTTCGGGGGCTAGTAATATCCCGTTCAGGTAAAAATCCTTATTAAACTCGAATTTCTTATCACCCGCCTTTACATACACTTCGCCCCAGCTTCTTTTGTGCAGGGTATATTTTTGTAAAAAGCTTTTTGTTCCGTCAGCGTCGGTTGCGCCTGGCTGCAAGCCGAACTGCTTGTAGTATTTGGAAACATATTCGGCTGCCTTTTTCTGTCCCGGCGAGCCTGTATCCCGACCTTCCAGACTATCGGAAGCGATAATTACCAGGTGTTTTTTAAGATCATCCTTGTTGATGCTTTCTGCGTATTTGGAAGCATCATCCTGTGCATTCGCTATTGTTGCAGCGGAAAGCAATATTCCGGCGAGCAAATTCTTATTCATGTATCTGTTTGTTGTTATGTCAATCTTTACAAAGTAAACAAACCTGCCGGCGAAAGCAAAATCGAGACAATCGTGGCGCTGTCACCAACTGTCGAAGGAAAATCTTAAATTTGAGTCTCATTCACACATTATAATTCTATGCCTGAAATAAGCCGCTTTCTCGGAATAGTTATCAGAATGTTTTTCGACGATCACAATCCGCCCCACTTTCACGCAGAATTTCAGGAATTCAAAGCGATTATTTCAATCAAGAATGCTGAGCCGCTTGAAGGTTATCTTCCGCCGAAACAGCTTAAATTGGTACAAGCCTGGGCAATTATTCATGAAGTAGAATTGTTAGAGAATTTTGTGACGCTTGGTGAGGATCACAAATCGTGGAACAAGATTAACCCACTTCAATAAAATGCTGTACTACATTCAAAAGATCGTTGCCGTCAAAGATTACACAGTCAGCTGCCTGTTCAATACGGGTGAATTGCGTGTAGTTGATCTTGAAAAAGTTATTGAAAAGTATCGGAAGATCAACGATGGTCTCATAAGTCAGCTTGCCGATCCAGACTATTTCAAATCTGTCAAACTCGATTCTTATGGAACATTAATCTGGGAAAATGGTGTCGATTTTGATCCGGACAATCTTTACAAAATGTCAGAAGCCGAGATTGCATCATTCTGACTCCCTTTTCTTAATTTGCACTTCTCACAGTATAAAGCCTCCTTTTTAGCTATTAACAATAATTTAATTGTAAAATACTGCTATTCAGCAGAAAACTCGTACATTTGCACCTTATTTTGACAATACTTCAGTCAAACAAGCATAGCGGGGCCTGGTAATTCTATCCAACTATCCAATTTCAGGTTTCGTAAACAATTGATCTATAAAACAATGCAAGCCATTCGTAACATCGCAATCATTGCGCACGTTGACCACGGTAAAACCACATTGGTTGACAAAATCATCCACGCTTCAAAGCTCTTCAGGGACAATCAGGAATTCGACGACCTTATTCTTGACAACAACGACCTGGAACGTGAGCGTGGAATTACAATTACTTCGAAAAACGTATCTGTTCGTTACAAAGACTATAAAATCAACGTAATCGATACCCCAGGTCACGCCGACTTTGGTGGTGAAGTGGAGCGTGTACTTAAAATGGCGGATGGCGTATTGTTGCTGGTCGATGCTTTCGAAGGCCCGATGCCACAGACCCGTTTCGTACTGGGAAAAGCGATCGATTTGGGTTTGAAGCCAATCGTCGTTGTTAATAAAGTAGATAAAGAAAACTGCCGCCCGGAAGAAGTTCAGGAAAATGTATTTGACCTGATGTTCAACCTGGGTGCTACGGAAGATCAGCTTGACTTTGTTACAGTTTACGGTTCGTCAAAACAAGGCTGGATGGGCCCGGATTGGCAACACCCTACTGATAATATTACCTATTTGCTGGATACGATCATCGAATCCATTCCTGCGCCGGTTATCGACGAAGGTACGCTGCAAATGCAAATCACTTCACTTGACTACAATGCATTCGTTGGCCGGATCGCAATTGGTCGTGTGAAACGCGGTACTATCAAAGAAGGATCGACATTGTCACTTTGCAAAGCAGACGGTGTGATCAAAAAAGTGAAAGTAAAAGAACTTCAAACTTTTGAAGGACTTGGTCGGGTGAAAGTGGCCGAAGTTACAGCAGGTGATATTTGTGCAGTAACTGGTATTGAAGATTTCGAAATTGGCGACACACTTGCTGATCTTGAAAATCCTGAGCCAATCGCTCGTATTGCAGTGGATGAACCAACAATGAATATGTTGTTCACCATCAATAACTCTCCATTCTTCGGTAAAGAAGGCAAGTTTGTAACATCACGCCACCTTCGTGACCGTTTGATGAAAGAAACTGAGAAGAACCTTGCATTGCGCGTTGAGCCAACAGATACAGAAGATAAATTCCTTGTATTCGGTCGTGGTATCCTTCACTTGTCGGTATTGATCGAAACAATGCGTCGCGAAGGCTACGAATTGCAATTGGGTCAGCCTCAGGTTCTTTTCAAAGAAGATGAAAAAGGCGAACGTCTTGAACCAATCGAAACTTTGGTAGTAGATGTTCCTGAATCAACTGCTGGTAAAGTAATCGAATTGGCAACGCAGCGTAAAGGTGAATTGCTTGTTATGGAGCCAAAAGGCGATTTGCAGCACCTTGAATTCCTGATTCCGTCAAGAGGTTTGATCGGACTTCGTTCGAACGTTCTGACTTCAACTCAGGGTGAAGCAGTTATGACGCACCGTTTCAAAGAGTTCGGTACATTCCGCGGACCAATCCCAGGACGTATCAGTGGTTCTATCATTTCGAAAAATACAGGACCAGCTACTGGATATACCATTGATAAATTGCAGGATCGCGGCCGCTTCTTCGTAGAGCCGGGTGATGAAATTTACGGTGGACAAGTTATCGGCGAGCACAACCGCCCGAACGATATCGTGGTAAACCTTCAGGAAGCGAAAAAATTGACCAACATGCGTGCTTCTGGTACTGATGACGGTTTGAGAATCGCTCCGAAAATCAATTTCTCACTTGAAGAATCTATGGAGTACATCCAGAAAGATGAATATCTTGAAGTGACTCCGCAAAGCATCCGTATGCGGAAGATCTATCTGGAAGAAAACGATCGCAAACGTAATTCCGGCAAAATGGAAATGGCTTAGGACATTTCTGAAAGTCACAATAGCAAATAGGGAGCGCGAAAGTGCTCCCTATTTCATTTAGCGCCAGCTTACAACCGCTCTTTCTCCTCATCCGACGCATTGTTGTTGTGCCTTCTCTTCCGAGCAAAAGTATCTTTACCAAAACGGTAAGTAAATGCAGCTCCGATCCGCTGGGTGTCCGTGGTAGTAGTTTGAAAATATTCTGATTGGATCAAGCTGATTGACCTGTTGTGGTAAACCCACGAATGGAAAATATCTTCAAACGAAAGTCGGATGCTGGCTTTTCCGCCCAGTAGCTTTTTCTGAATGGACGCATTCACGCGGTACATTCCACTTGTGACAGTCTGCCCGGTAAAATCACGGCTCGCGTAATAGCCGCCTAGTTCTGCACTTACACTCTTGCTCAACGTAAAATAATTATTTACTTCCAGCCGTGCGATATTACTTTTGAAATCAAGATCTTCCGTAAGTACTTTCCCTTTCAGTCCGATTCTCGATAGTCTCAACGTTGTATTTGTATACCACCATTTCGTCAGTGAAGCAGATACACTGGTATTCAGCAGTACCATAAAGCCTCCTGCGATATTATCGGGCCGGTTTATGAAAATTGTATCGACTGTTTGTGTAGTGGGGAAAATAGTATTGCTGAATTTGTTATAGCTCAATCCCATATTCAGCCACTGTTTCCGCTGGTATTTTAGTTCAGCGCGGGTTTGGTATTGCGGGTTCAAATCCGGGTTACCAGAGCTGTATGTATATTGATCCCTTTGGAAAAGAAATGGATTGAGCAGCTGATAATTGGGGCGGCTGATTCTTCTTACTGTCATTAACCCAAAAGTGTTATCCCCTTTTCCATCAGGTTTGAAACTAATGTAAGCACTTGGAAATACGCCTGTATAATGCTTTTTAAATGAGGAGCCTGCAACCAACTCATTACCAAGCTGATTCCCTTCAATATTTGTATTCTCAACTCTCAAACCAAATTGCAACCCGATTTTCTTCCAGGATTTCTGCGCATTTAGATAAGCCGCATTGATATTCTCATTGTATTTAAAATGATTTGATTGAGCATTATCGATCGTTTCAAGACCATTTTCACGATCATAGAAATCAAACACATTATCTGTTTTTATCAGACTCGATTTAAAACCCGCATCCAGCCGTGCCTTGTTTTTGAATGGATGCACATAGTCTGCTTTCACTGTATAAATATTAATATCAGCCGGAATCAGGTACACAAATTCTTCTTTTTGGATCAGACTATTATCAGGCTTAAAAGCCAGGTTTTGTAATAATTGCCTTCCATTATTTGCATAGTGAAGGTAATTTGCGTCGACTGAAAGCTCCTTTCCAGCTGTATTAAACTTGTGCAGCATATTGAAATTCAGCGCAGTATTATCCCGTTTGTCCCCGCCCGAAGTTCCGCCTTTCCCTAAAACCGCCAGCTCGTGCATTGCGTTGTAGTTCCTGCTTTCGTATTCCAGTGTTCCGTCTCTTTTTGTTTTGTTTAAATTCAATATCAAACCAAATGTCGTTTTCGGAGTAGCAGCTAAATCAAAACCGATATTGGCATTGATACTTCTATTTTTGTAGACCTGATCATTAGTAAGATCGACTCTCGACAGCAGCGCAGCATTTTCATTGTAAAATCTTCTGTCAAAAACATCAGTACTGTAATTCCTTTCAAATCCATAACCCAGATTCGCAAACACATTGAGTTTCTTATAATTGTAATTCAGGTTCAACGCATCATTGGTCCGCGCATATTTACCCTGACTAAATCCCGCCGAAAAACTTCCCGTAAAACCGCCGATCCTGTTCTTTTTCAAACGAATATCAATCACAGCATTTCCAGCCGCATCGTATTTTGCAGAAGGATTATCAATTAGCTCAATTTTATCCAGCAACCCGCCAGGAAGCGATTTTAAGTAAGCCGCCAGATCGGTGCCTGACATATAGGTACTTCTTCCGTCAATGAGCACCAGTACTCCACTCTTCCCGTTCAGACTTATTTCTCCATTATTGTTCACAGAAACACCCGGCGTTTTTTCCAAAACCTCCATAGTATTGCTCGTCGCGCTGCTGATCATCGATTCAACATTCACGATTGTGCGATCAATTTCCTGCTCGATTAGCGGCTTTTTAGCTTTTACAGTAACTTCTTTCAACTCTAAATTTTTGGCAGGAAGCAAAATGATAACTGGCAATACAATGGACCGATGCGCACTGTCGAGTTTCAGTGGCGAGCTGATAAATCTTTTCTGACCTACCGCGGATATATCCAGCATGTACGTCCCGCTGTCCAATGCACTAACTTGGAATTTCCCATTGATATCTGTGATCTCACCTTTTACAAAAATCGAATCCGGCATTTTCACGACCCGCACAGTTACGCCGGGCAAAACATCATTGCCTATACCTTTTACAGTTCCGGAAATTGAATGCACAGGCAACTGGGCAAGTAGCCGGTTGGCAAAAAGTAAAATGATTAAAAAAGTGCTTATCGTTTTCATGGCTCATCTATTGGAAGTGATTTGATGAGCCAAATATTCGAAGCTTGTCCGGCTGCGGGAAATAATAGTGTCGTAACTTCCCAAATCACTGACGGACTCGATTCACAGCAGGTCGAAATGATCTGAAAGCTAAATCCCGACTTCTGTCACGGTTTTTAGCCAATCCGACAGCAAGATTGCATAGTTGTGATCCTGACAAACACCTTTGCAATCTCACAAACCGGTAAATGGAAATGGAAAAGCAAACGGATATCTGGACAAAAACGGGGTTTAGCACCCGGGATAAATACATCTTCCTATCTGCATGCGCGGCTGGCCCGATCTGGGTGGCAATGGATTTTTTTGCCAATGCAATGAACTTGCACGGTGACGAAGCAATTGCAACTGCACTTACTGCCTTTTTGTTCGCAGGCGTTTTCACCGGCAGGTACCTCGCAGAACTGACAATTATAAAGTTCAAGGAGCTAAAAATAACTGCACTTTTTATTGCATCCATCCTAGCTATCAGCTGCTTGGGTATCATAATACCAATGGCGTTCCCCCCAGATGGTCCACGAGGATTTGAACTTGTTCTTGGCTGGATGCTATTCATGAATGCCAGCGTGATGCTTGGTATGCTCATCAAACTGGTACGGGAAATCGGCAAAAATGAGCTTAATGTAGCCCGAAGTGAGGCGGCGCATAGTAAAAGTGAACTGCATCTGCTGCAGTCGCAACTAAGCCCCCACTTTTTATTCAATACATTGAATAACCTCTACGGACTATCCATTACGCAACACGAAAAAATCCCTCCGCTACTTTTGAAACTCGCAGATTTGCTTCGTTATTCGGTTTACGATTCCGGAGAAATGTTCGTTCCGCTCAAAGATGAGCTGGCATATATTGAAAACTACATTGATTTCGAAAAAATCAGGATTGGAGAACGGCTGGAACTGGTTACTGACATTGAGAAAGTTACCGACAGTCAAATTCAAATAGCGCCTATGTTGTTGATCGTGTTTATTGAAAATGCCTTTAAACATTCCAAAAACACGCCCGACGAGAAAATTTACATTGACATTTCTATCAAAACCTGGAACGGATTGGTATTGTTTGCAGTCAAAAACTCACGCGGACCTGCGACAGAAGAAGCCAAGATTTTCGATAAAAACAGCGGTTTCGGACTACCCAATGTTAAAAAGCGGCTTGAACTGCTTTATCCTAATGCACACGAGCTGACCATCAAAGAGGAGGCGCAATCCTACGAGGTTGTGCTGAGGTTAAATGCGCTATGATATGCAAAAGATAAATTGTCTCATTGTCGACGACGAGCCCATTGCGCGGGATATTCTCGCAACCTACTGCGCGCATTTCCCCTACCTGAATGTAGTAGGCGCGGTTACAAATGCATTGGAAATAAAGCCCGTTTTGTTTGAGCAAAAGGTTGATATCCTGTTTCTGGACATCAATATGCCGGTAATGGACGGAGTTACCTTTCTGAAAACACTTAAAAATCCACCTCAGGTAATTTTCACAACCGCCTATCGCGAATACGCGCTCGACGCTTTTGAACTTTCTGCCTGTGACTACTTATTAAAACCGTTTTCACTCGAACGTTTTGTTGTAGCAGTCGACAAGGCAATGGAGCGCTTGCAGGTAGCCGGCAGTCCCGCAGCAGAAACAACCGTACCCAAAAAAGATGATTTCATTTTTATCAAAACAGACGGAAGGATTTATAAGATACTCTTCTCGGACCTCCTGTATGCAGAGGCAAATGGCAATTACACCAAAATAATACTGGCGAACAGCACCTTGCTACCCGCCATGACCTTCTCGAACTTCGAGGAAATGCTGCCCGGTACTACCTTCGTCCGCATTCATCGATCGTTTATTGTCAACAAATCCAAAATCAACCACATCGAGGGAAACCGTATTTTCCTGAACACCATTGAACTTCCAATCGGTACAAATTACCGCGATAACCTGCTGAAAGAGCTCGGGCTGACTTTCTGAGGAGCATTGCATTTTTCAAAAAAATAATCTTTGGGTGGTCGGTTTTGATCATTTTATTTTTTCATAGAATGTATCTATCATATTTTGGCAAAGTGCAGGAAACCAAATATTCATTCAGCCAATTCATGTTGTTTAAAACAATCTACTTCTACCATTTTATTGTAGTATTCCAAGATATTTTGAGTTTTTGTTATTATAAAAACAAATGCCGTAAGTTTGTAAGGTCTAATACACATTATTCATTAACATTCTTTATTTCAACAAGTTAGAAAATGTCATACATAGAACCGGCTCCCATTAAGGATAAGGAAAATCCGCTGGAGTCAATGATGCAGAGATTCGATAAAGCCGTAGAAATTCTCGGAATTTCCGAAGAAATGTACCACATATTAAAAGTACCGCGTAAGCAGGTAATTGTTGGCTTGCCCGTTATGATGGACTCCGGCCAGATCCGGACATTCGAAGGTTACCGCGTAATCCACTCCACCATTTTAGGTCCCAGCAAAGGAGGTATCCGCTTTGATCCTGATGTAAATCTGGACGAAGTTCGCGCGCTTGCCGCGTGGATGACGTGGAAATGTGCGGTAGTTGATATTCCTTATGGTGGCGCAAAAGGCGGGGTCGCATGTAACCCGCGTGAGATGTCGGCCGGAGAAATCGAACGTTTGATGCGTGCTTATACCACTGCATTGCTCGACGTTTTCGGGCCCGATCAGGACATTCCAGCACCCGATATGGGAACGGGCCCGCGCGAAATGGCGTGGCTGATGGACGAATACTCTAAATCGAAAGGGATGACGGTGCCTGCGGTAGTAACCGGAAAACCGCTGGTACTGGGCGGCTCGCTGGGCCGGACAGAGGCTACCGGCCGGGGTGTGATGGTTTCGGCGCTGGCTGGTATGGAAAAATTGCGGATCAACCCGTACCGTGCTACTGCAGCAGTGCAGGGTTTTGGTAATGTAGGCTCACACGCCGCCACGCTCCTCCGCGACCGCGGCGTGGCAATTCACGCGATCAGTGATATTTCCGGCGCATATTATAATGACAAGGGAATCGACATTGCAGCCGCAGTAGCTTACCGCGACGCGAATAAAGGTTCTCTGGAGGGTTTCAGCGGCGCAGAGCTCATCCCAGGAGACGATCTGCTGACATTGCCTGTTGACGTACTGGTGCCGGCAGCGAAGGAAGACGTGATCACTCGCAAAAACGTATCCGGCATTCAGGCGAAAATGATCGTAGAAGGTGCAAACGGACCTACTTCTTCCAAAGCAGACGATATTATTAATGAAAAGGGCATTATGGTAGTCCCTGATATCCTGGCCAATGCAGGCGGCGTCACGGTTTCCTATTTCGAGTGGGTACAAAACCGGATCGGCTACAAATGGACCCTGGAAAGGATCAACCGCCGCACCGACCGGATTATGAAAGATTCATTCGATAAAGTATACGAAGTTTCCCAAAAACACAAAGTATCCCTCCGCATCGCCGCCTACATCGTAGCTATCGACAAGGTATCGAGTACTTATAAGTTTAGGGGAGGGTTTTGATTTTCGGAATTGTCATTGGTGGTTATTATTAGTCACTTGTGGTCATTGATTGTCATTTGTAGTCATTGATTGTCATTTGAAGTCATTGATTGTCATTGATTGTCATTTCTGGTCATTACTAGTCAGGAATTGTTAAAAGTATTGGCCCTTAGCTACACCTGATAACAAGTACTACAAATGACTCTAAATGACAATTAATGACCACCAATGACAATTAATGACCACGAATGACTATTAATGCCCACAAGTGACCACCAATGACCCAAACCGCCCCACCACATTACCCAAACATTAACAAATCCCGCCTAGCCGGTTAATTGCGCCTTAATAAGTGGCATAAATGTTAACTTTATGGGAATAATGTTCTTGTTATGTCGCTGAGTCCTCGATTTATTGCATTTATACTTGCATTCCTGATTTCCCTTATCACCAGCAGTTTTCTAGCGTTTGTCGAGGGGGTGTCAAAAGGAATGCTTTTCGTGGTTTCTATTGCCGCGTTTATCTCCTCCTTTTTTCTTGTTTTGTATACGGTCGATATTCTGGTTTTCCGGGAGGTGAACAAGATGTACCGTACCATTCACAAGCTCAAAATGCGGGATTTTAATCTTGCTCCACGCAAAAAGCTGATCCAGGAATCCAATCCGTTGAAGACGATCAATGACGAGATATTTGTGTATGTTACTAAAAAACAGAAGGAGATTGATGAGCTGAAAAAGCTCGAATTATTCAGGCGGGAATTTCTTGCCGATGTATCTCACGAGTTTAAAACGCCCATTTTCGCCGCCCAGGGATTTATCCACACCTTGCTCGACGGCGCGATGGATGATGAAAAAGTACGCGAGCGCTTTTTGCGGAAAGCAGCCAATAATTTGGATAGTCTCGATGTACTCGTAAAAGATCTGCTCGTTTTGTCCCAGATGGAAACGGGGGATATTAAAATGAATATGGCCGCGGTCGATATGCGGCTGATGGCGCTGAATATCTTCGGCAGACTTGAAAATATCGCAAAATCCCGAAATGTTACATTAAAAGTAAAGCCTGACGAACTTACAGAAGTGTGGGTTAAAGCCGACGCCGACCGAATGGAGCAGGTAATGCTCAACCTGATCGAAAATGCGATTAAGTACGGAAATGAGGGCGGCAAGGTGACTGTGCAGTTCAGTGAGGGTAAAAAATACATGGAAGTGGCTGTGCGGGATACCGGGCCGGGCATTCCACACGAACATTTGAACCGTATATTTGAGCGTTTCTACCGGGTCGATAAAAGCAGGAGCAAAGATATCGGCGGTACCGGCCTCGGCCTGGCGATTGTAAAGCACATTCTAAATGCGCACGACACCAAGATCGCCGTGATGTCAAAGCCGGATAAGGGGACCACATTTTCTTTCAAACTTGAAAAAGCGTTTACCAGCGCCCATTCGGAACAAAGTGAAGAAGATTTTGTAACGCAAGTGAATTCTTAAGCATTTTAAAACCTATAAAACCACCATCCATGTTTGTACATAATGTCTTTTTTTGGTTAAAAGAGAAGGATAATGCAGAAGCGCGCGAGCAGCTACTGGCCGGAATTAAATCCCTCGAAGCCATTGAATCCATTGAATCAGTTTACATAGGTACCCCGGCAGCAACGCGCCGCCCGGTAATCGACGCCACTTATGATTTTGCTGAAATCCTCGTTTTTGCAGATGAAGCAGCGCACGATGTATACCAGGTTCACCCACTTCACAAGAAGTTTGTCGACGAGAATGCACACCTCTGGGAAAAGGTGCTGATCTACGATGTAGAAGCATAATTCACTTGCTAATATTTGTTAACAAGTTATCCACACTACCACTGTGGATAACCTGTTAACAAGTCCACACGAACCGAATTTACAGTGTATTAACCTGCACTTACAAGTTTCTACACTGTGGATAACTTATCCGACAACACGTTTGCCAGGTGCCTGATGGCACTATTCCCACGGCGGGATCGTTTTATAAGAAGCACAAAACGAACGAAACCATGAGAGCAAACAGAGTCATGTTGTCGGTAATTATAACGATTATCGCAGCAATCAGCATTTCATCCTGTACATACCGTGCGTCATACAACCCTGGCTATGATTATGGTTACAGGCACGGGCATCGGTATTATTACCGCGCCCCGGCTCCTCCGCCGCGGGTAGTGGTTGCGAAGCCGCATCGCCGGGTGATTCATGCGGACCGCTACAGACCAAGCCGTCAAAATGATAAAGTATACAGACGTCAGTATAATCGGGGCAACCATTACGGTCATGGAAACAGGTCCAGGGTACCGAGATGACGTAAACATTTTAAGCTTTAATTAAATAGGCCCAAAGGCGGAGTCAACTTCTCGCTTTCGGCCTGTTATTTTTTTATGCATATACTCAATATACTTGAATCAAATTCTAACCTGTATCCCGATAAGCTGGCTTACGGCTTTTTAGGTAAGGATGGTGAGTTAACCGAGCAAATACTTTACAGCAAACTAAGTCAGCAGGTAAACGCGATCTCGGCCGGGCTATCCACACGATATAAGCCGGGCGCACGCTTGCTGATTTTACTTCCGGCAGAAGCCGCCTTTATTCGCTTCTTTCTGGCTTCACTGCAAGCAAAGCTTATTGCCGTACCTTGCCCTGTTGGCTACTCGGAATCTGGTATTCAGCGCATCCTCAATATTATTCGCGATTGTGCAGCATCAGCGATCATCACCAACAGGAAGACATTTAGAATGCTTTTTCAAAGGCAAAATGATGCCGTAAAAGCATTACAGGATTACACTATCAATTGGTTGTTTACAGACGAAGTATCTTTTGATCCCACGCCTGCCGGCAACTATATTCCAGACATCGATCCGCATCAAACGGCATACCTGCAATATACTTCCGGCTCTACAAGCCTTCCAAAGGGGGTTATGATTAGCCACACTAACCTGGTTGCTAACCTGAGTGCTATCGATAATTGCTTTGGAAGAACGGCAGCTGATGTTTCGGTGACCTGGCTGCCGCATTACCATGATATGGGATTAGTTGACGGGCTTTTATCCCCGTTGTACACAGGAGGAACCGGCATTGTCCTTTCCCCCCTGCTTTTCATTACCAAGCCATTCTTATTTCTTCAAGCTATCAGTAACTACCAGGCCGGGTTTTGTGGCGGGCCGGGTTTCGGACTTGATCATTGTGACGCCAGAATATCAGGTGAACAGCTTGCCACGCTGGATTTAAGCTCTTTGCGGGTATTGTATGTAGGTGCAGAACCGATACGCATATCCAGCCTGGAAAGATTTGCTGAAACCATGAAAGTCACTGGATTCCGGCGCAACAGCCTGGTACCCGCCTACGGACTTGCCGAAGCTACGCTGGCCGTGAGCTTACATTTGAATGGAACACCGATGGTTTATCACAAAACAGCTGATAATTCCAAAGAGGTAGTCGCCTGCGGGCCGCCTGTGGAGCTTACGGAAGTAGTCATCGTTGCGTCAGAAGAGAAGAATGCATTGCCATCGTCCCAAATTGGAGAAATATGGGTGAAAAACGCTGGCGTTGCATTGGGATACTGGAAGAACCCGGAAGCTACGGAAGCTACTTTTCATGCATATACCAGCGATGGCGCGGGACCCTATCTAAGAACGGGAGATTTGGGATTTATGGAAAATGGGCAACTTTACATTACCGGGCGTACCAAGGAACTGATTATCATTCGGGGAGTAAATTACTATCCGCAGGATATTGAGGAAGTTGTTAGTGAATGCCACACGAATGTTCAGCCAAATGCAGCTGCTGCCTTCTCCGTCAATACCGAACTCGGCGAGTCGCTTGTGATTGTAACAGAAGTAAAACGTATAGTGCAACCAGGAGAAGATATGGATCAGATAAAGAATACTGTCGCACACAGTGTCGGACTTGCATTCGGATTGATCCCGTATAAGATCCTACTGATTCCGACGGGCAAGCTCCCTAGGACTTCCAGCGGAAAAATTCAAAGGCTTCATGCCAAAGAAATATTTGGTAGTTTTGACCAAAACCTCGAATTACTATCATGAATAAAACGTTTACCGAAATTTCCGGATGGATTATCCACAATATTGCCCTCCATGCCGAAATGGATCCCGCGCAGGTATTACCGGATGCAAATATCGCCAATTTCCGGCTGGACTCACTTGTTTTGGTTAACATCACGGCCGACTTAGAAGAGTGGTTGGGAATGGAGCTCAGCCCGTCCATCTTCTGGGAAATGGGAACGATCGCTGCTACAACCCAGTGGATATTAGAGAATCAAGAAGTTTAGCATATATTGCTGCTTTTTAAATACTTACTCAATAGTTCATAAATAAGGAATTTATGTCCGCAACGACTATTTGGTCGTCACAAAATGAGATCAGCCAAAACTACTCAGAGCTGATCGGAAGTATGCGACAATCCAACCCGGTTCATCTTAATATGTTTGGAGATCTGGTCGTCATGGATTACAAGAATGTCAAGCGGGTTTTCTCAGATTCTGAGAACTTCAGGAATTTCGACTTTACCGAGCGTTTCCGGATCGTATCGGCCATCGCGAACAACGATCCTGCCCTCCTCGAATTCGGCGAAAGCCTCCGGTACTGGCTTTTGTTTATGAACGGTGACCGGCATGCTGAGCATCGTCGGTTTGTAAACAAAAAGTTTTACGAAGCGGATTATGAAAAAATAACACGCAACGCAATACAAGAAGTCTTGAATATCTATGGTGACAGGCAAGAAGCTGATCTGGTTGAAATTGCAAGAAAATTCAGTTTTTTAATTATCAGCAAGATCATAAATCTGGAAAGCTCTGATTACGATTTTATCCAGAAATTCTCTTATGTGATCACACTGATATTTGAAAAAACGCTTTCAGTGAAAGACCTGCTGGAATGTGCGAATATGTCTAGACAGTTCACCAGCTATCTCTCCCAAACACTTAGTCGCCACGAAAAAGACCTGACCCGCAGCCTTCTCCTGGAAATGAACGAGATAATGGGCACTTCCCGTATCCACGAGCTGATCAGTACATGGGAATTCCTGGTGAATGCGGCTACCGAAACTACTACCCTCTTGCTCACCAGAAGCATTGCCACATTAATCGATAATAAAGACAAGGAAATCAACTGGAATTCGCATATGGAATGTGCGATAGCGGTAGAAGAACTGATCCGTTTTGTCAGTCCCGTCAACTGGATTCCCAGGCAGATTCATCAGGCAATGGAGTTTGAAGGCCTGTCACTGAATAAAGGTAAAACAGTGCTCGTCGGAATTGCCTCAGCCAATCGTGACCCGGCCGTTTTTCAAGACCCTGATACATTTATGCCTACCCGGAAACCAAATCCTCATATTGGCTTTGGTTTCGGTATACACCATTGTGTCGGTGCCCGACTTTCCCGATTTGAAATGCAGAAATTCCTACCGGCGTTTATGTCAGCCTTTCCAAGTATCCGCTTAAACCCTGCAAAGCTCTGTGAATGGGACACCAAAGTATTTTTCCGCGGGTATAGAAGCCTGCCGGTGTTATTAAGATAGGGGCATAATGCTAAAATTTACCGACTTTACTTACTTCCTCTTTCTGCTGCTGGTTGTCCCAGCCTATTACTGGACGCCCAATACCCGCAAATGGATACTGCTGCTTGCGCTTAGTATCCTTTTCAATATTAGCTGGAGTGGCTGGTATGTGCTTGTTTGGATTGTTCTTGTTACGATAGGCTACTTTGCAGGAAAATACCTGGGAAATCCGCTGCATTCAAAACAGCGCCGGAAAACCGTTCTAACCTTTTCGGTAATTGTTTGCCTCTCGCCCCTGCTTTTTTTCAAATACCTTATTCCCGTTAGTAATTCTTACTCCGCAGTTGCCCTTAATTGGCTCGCGCCCATTGGTATTTCTTATTATACTTTCCTGATCATCGGCTATCTCACTGATATTAATAGAAAGTACATCAAACCCGAGCAGCACTGGGGTTACCTGGCGTTGTACCTGGGTTTTTTTCCAACTATGCTGGCAGGCCCGTTGGAACGTGCGCGGCAATTGCTGCCACAACTTCGAAATCCTGTTTCGTATCGCGCAGACGATATCAAAGCTGGCATTTATTTCATTATCTGGGGTTTATTTAAAAAATTAGTACTTGCGTCGAGACTCTCCGGCACTAGTAACCCCGTATTTGACGATCCTGTCAACTATAACGGCCTCTCCGTAACATTGGCGATCCTGCTTTTTTCCGTTCAACTTTATTGCGATTTTTCAGGTTACTGCGACATCGCAATGGGCTCAGCCAGGTTACTAGGGATCAGACTCAGCCGAAACTTTTCAAACCGCTATTATTTTAGTCCGTCGCGCACCGAATCATGGAATTCCTGGAACATTACCGTTACTTCCTGGTTCCGCGACTACGTTTTTTTCAACATCAGTAAAGGCGTTACCAACAAAAAGCGGCTCGAAATCAACCGGCTTGTCACGTTTGTCATTACCGGTTTGTGGCACGGGCCTAGCTGGTCGTTTGTAATTTGGGGCGCGCTGCAATGGGCTTACATTAACTTTGAAATGCGGACGAAGCATTTCTGGCAAAAATTTTATCCCAGATTTGGTTTGCCGATCGGCTCCCAGGTACATTATGTGAGCCGCGTGGTGGTACGGCTGCTCACAGGCACGCTGATCATGGGCTGGTTTCGCGCCGCGGAACTGAGCAACGGGCTGAAACTTTACAGCAGTATGTTCGGCATTTCGTCGGGCGCTACCTCGTTGAGCAAGTCAAGTTTGCTTTTAACAATTGCATTGTTCCTCGTTATGGACCTTTTTAATTACCAAATGGGTGAAAAGGAAGATATTGCTACTTATTTGCAAAAAAAGACACCGGTGCATCGAAGGCTAGCTTTATTGTTGCTGGTGCAACTTGTGCTGCTATTTGGCAACCCCAACGTAGGTAATTTTTATTATATACAATTTTAAAAATGGTCGGTAAACTTTCCGCATGGCTTGTACTGCTTCTTGCCTTTAAAATGGCGGCTGTACTCCTTGTTGAACAGTTTTATACCGATCCGAGGCGTGACGTAAATGCAAGGCACGAACTTTGCCGAGCCTACAAACCCAATGTTGTGTTCATAGGTACCAGCCGCACCCTGTTCGGCATTGATCCCGCCATATTCGATTCATTAAACCAGCAAAAAACACGCAGCTACAACTTTGGCATATTCAGTCTTTCGCCTCAAACTTCCATTCAAATTGCTGAGGACATTGTTTCAAAAAGTGCGGCAGTCCGGACCATTTACATTGAACTGAGCGCATTGGATTACGGTATACATGCATTGGAGCCGCAGGATGTTATTCCTGACGCCATTTTCAGGATGCATGTGATCGCCGATTGTTCCGAAATTGACCTGAGTGATAAGATAAATGCTTTTTTCAAGGGGCTTAATGCGACCCTATTACAAATGCTGTCGATCGCACCCCAGATTACAGTGGCAAAAAAGATTTTTGTTCACAATCCTCATCCTATTCAAGGCGATCCTGAGCTGCGTGATAATGGTCATCAGTCTGTTTCACTAGCACTTTCAGAAACACTGGACCGCACACAGAGCCATAAAATTGCAACCTCAAATTTATTTAGAAAACGCCCCACTGGATCGCCGAACACTTATTTCGTCTCGAAAATCCGGAAGTTGATAACACATGCGCAGCAGCGGGGCGTAAAAGTCATTTTCTTTATTGGTAATAATATCAGTCAAGGTGAGTATCAGATCTTATCGCAGGTAGCGCCATTTCTGCCGGAAGAAAACCTGATCCGGTTACCTGCACAACTGCTGCTTACCGAATTTTTTGAGCCGGAGAATATGTTTGACCGGCACCATTTGAACCAGAAAGGAGCGGCCATTTATACCCGGTTCTTGCAGGAAGAATCATCAAAGCGACCTTGATAATCCATAAAGCCGACCATCATGCTTGTTGTTGCCATTCTGGCCTATTTACTTGTAAATCTGGGAATCGGACTCTGGGCTTCCACCCGCATTTCCTCCACCGAAGACTTTGTATTGGCCGGCAGGAAACTGCCGCTCGTTCTCGCCGCTTCTGCCAGCTTCGCAACGTGGTTTGGCTCCGAAACCATTCTGGGCGCCCCTACTGAATTCGTTGAAAAAGGGCTTTTGGGTGTTATAGAAGACCCTTTCGGTGCGGCGCTTTGCCTGTTGCTGGTAGGTTTGTTCTTTGCGAGAAAGTTCTATAAAATGAACATCATCACGTTCTGTGATTTTTTCAGGATCAGGTACGGGCGTAAAGCAGAGCTGCTTTCTGCGTTGTTGATTATCCCTTCCTATTTCAGCTGGATCGCCGCGCAATTGCTCGCTATGGGTATTGTATTGAAAGTCGTATTGGGCTGGTCGCTGGCGAGTTGCATTATCGGCAGTTCCGTTGTTGTCATCCTTTATACGATCTGGGGCGGTATGTGGTCCGTCTCGATCACCGATTTTATCCAAACGCTGATGATCATCATCGGGCTAATGATTGTAGCAGTGAGTTTGTATCAGGATGTGGGCGGTTTCCAGCCGCTGATCGATAAGGCTCCTCCGGGTTTCTTTCGTTTCTATCCCGACTTCACATTCAAAGGCTCCGTGGAATACTTCGCCGCCTGGATTACGATCGGGCTGGGCTCTATTCCGCAACAGGATGTTTTTCAAAGGATTATGTCGGCCAAATCGGCGAAAGTCTCGGTGCAAGCTTCACTTCTGTCTTCCTTTATGTACCTCACAGTTGCGCTACTACCGCTGTTTATCGGACTTTGCGGGCAATATCTTTATCCCAATACAACAGAAGACGGACAAATGATCATTCCGAATATGATCCTGCGGCACATGGGACTTCCATTGCAGATCCTCTTTTTCGGGGCGCTTGTTTCCGCTATTCTGAGCACCACAAGCAGCGCGATCATGGCCCCGGCTGTGGTACTTGGTGAGAATATTTTCAAATTCTTTAACCCAAAACTAACGGACAAGGAGCTGCTGCGCATTATCCGCATAGGTATCGTGGTGATTACCGCTATTTGCATTACCATGGCGCTCACCCGTGAAAGTATCTTCGAGCTGGTAGCCGAATCTTCCGCTTTCAGTCTAGTTTCGCTCTTTATCCCGCTTGCTGCGGGCGTATATTGGAAGAAAACGAATGAGCTTGGCTGCATTCTGTCCATGATCGCCGGGCTTATTGCCTGGCTGGTTTGCAGCTATTTTGATACTGAATATCCTCCGCTGATATACGGATTACTGGCAAGTATGGCGGGAATGGTGCTGGGTATAATCTTTGCGAGACTATACCCAGACCTGGCAGAAAATTCTGTTAAATAATGAATTTGGCAACGCCGCCGTCTACTTTCAATGCAGAACCGTTGGTAGCCGAGGATAGTGGGCTCGCCACGTAAGTCACCAGATTAGCGACCTCTTCCACGGACGAAAACCGTTGAAGCAGCGAAGTCGGGCGCGCCGTTTTGAAAAAATCTTTCTCAGCTTCTTCCGCAGTCAAATTGTTGCCCGCAGCCAGTTGCTTCACAAACTCAGCGACACCTTCCGATTTCGTCGGGCCGGGCATTACCGTGTTGACAGTTACATCTGTACCTTTTGTCAACTCCGCCAAACCGCGACTTACGCCGAGCTGAGCCGTTTTTGTGGTTCCGTAGTGGATCATTTCTTCCGGGATATTCACCGCAGATTCACTGGAAATAAAAATAATCCGACCCCAGTTCTGTGCGATCATTTTTGGCAAAAAGTAACGCGACAAACGCACGCCGCTCATGACATTTACTTCAAAAAATTTAAACCAATCTTCATCTGTGATTTCCACAAATGGTTTCGGTTCAAAAATCCCTGCGTTATTGATCAGAATATCAACATCCGGCAGCTTCTCGATCAATGCGTTTATTTCATCTACTTTGGAAAAATCCGCTGCAATACCTGAAACTTCGGCACCGGGAACACCCTGCTGCAATTTTTTCACCACTTCATCCACCTTGTCCTGCGACCTCCCGTTGATGATCACCGAAGCGCCTTCTTTGGCAAGATTCTGAGCAATAGCCAAACCAATTCCCTGCGTTGATCCACTGACAAATGCGGTCTTTCCTTTTAGTTGCAAATCCATAATTTTTTATTATTATTCAAATAAAATGTTTACTAAAATCCCTGCGAATGAGCATATAAGCAATGTCCGCAGCCGATTCGATAACAAGTCAAGTCCCGAAAACATCCATCTATGAGAAATCTTTTCCTATGCTTTTTTCTGTTTGTGCCCGGGCTTTGTGCGGCTCAGAGCCCACGTGTGCTGATCGTAACCGCGCATCCTGACGATGAAACGATGTTTCCCGTTACTATTTTCAAAGTTACCCGCGAACTGAAAGGCTCGGCCGATCTTGCATTGATCACAGATGCATCGGGAGGCTATAACGGACTTGTCGCGTCGAGCTTTTATGGGCTCAATCTGATCGATTCTGCTACCGGCAGGAAGCATTTGCCTTTGATCCGCAAAAAAGAAATAATGGCTTCCGGCGAGATTATGGGCATTGGTAACTTCTTCTTTTTCGACCAGCTGGACGATTACTATAACCGCGATGAAAAACCTTATCTCGCAGGTAAAAATTGGGATATTAAATACATTGAGAACCGCCTGGACCAGATCCTGCGCAATGGAAATTACGATTTTATATTCTGTCTGATCCCGCACGAAGGCCAGCACGCGCATCATAAAACGGCTTCGATCAGCGCAATTCGGGCAGTACAGCGTTTCAAAGGCGCCAAAAAACCGATCGTGCTCGGTGGCCAATCCCAGAACAAAGGATCTGCCTTCCAGTTTTCAGGCCTCAGCGGCTATCCCGAAACCGATATCCTCGCGTCAGCGCCCGTTTTCGAATTTGACCGTTCATTTAGTTTTGGGGAAGATAAAAAGCACAGTTACATGATCGTGGCCGATTGGGTCAAGGCTGCACACAAGTCGCAAAGTGGTGATATGAACCAGGCTATGCATCGCGGCGACCTGGAAACATTCTGGTACTTCGCGATCAATGGGGAAGCCGGACTGAGCAAAACGAAAGACTTTTTCGAGCAGATCAATAATTCCGGATTCTCGAAAAAGTAAGTTCCGGCGTTATTTAGGCTGCAATACCATAAACAAGGAGCTGCCGAAAGGTGCTTTTTTCAGCAATACAGCTTCCGTTTTGGTTACAGCGCGGAGCACAGAATTGATCAGGTCACCCGGATATTTCACGTCGGAATCTACCTGGCTCACATCAATCGCATTGCGGCGGATCTGGTAGTTTTGCCACTGCCGCACAGCCAAAATAGGCAGCGACAGTAAAAAAGGCCAGTAGGTATTATATGTTATTTTAAGACCTGCTGTGTTGCTATATCTATTAAAATCCTGCATTGTAAATCTCCGCTGACTTCCCACTGCCAGGTCGTGAATGCCGGAAAATGCTTCAAATGCGTGGATATTGATGATAATAAGCCCGTTTGGATTCAAACGATTTTTGAAGTTTTGCAGCGCATTAATAATCTCGTGATCGTTCAAAAAGTACAATGCATCGTTGCAGCAGATCACATCGAACATTTGGCTCGGGGAATAGGATTCCATGTTTTTCAAATCGCCGAATGTCACATTCAGATCACGTTCATTTGCAAAATCAATCGCATGTTGCGAGTAGTCGAAACCGCTCAGATTCTGGAATCCATTTTTCCGCAAATAAGAAAGCAACCCGCCCGTCCCGCAAGCTGCATCCAGAATAGCCGGATCCTTTTTCTGAGATTTAAAATGCTGATTAATCTGCTTCAAAACCCGCTCGTGCAGAACCTGGTACCACCAAAGCTGCTGCTCCACCTCAAACATGCGCTGGTATTCCAACCTGTTATCAATCATACCGGCTCTTCGCTATTGTATTTGATAACATATTGCGGCTGACCACTTTGCGCCATAAAACTTTTACCGATATATTCTCCCAACACACTCAATAACGTGCATTGTATGCCGCCAATAAAAATGATCGTAGCTGTTACCACCTGCCAGCCTTTTGGATCGGGTCCGATGAGCCACTGAACAGTCAGGAATAGAAGCAGGAAAAAGCCGAGTGTAAACAAACCGAATCCAATAGGCATAAAAAGCCGGATCGGGAGCGACGAATAGCAAAAAAGGATATTGAGAAAAAGTGAGACTAGTTTTTGCCAGGTATAGTTAGAAATACCTTCTTCGCGCTTCAAATGCGCAACCTGCACGGTACCGATATTCTTCGTAATCCTGAAAATCAGCCCGTCGATGTAGGGATAAGGCCCCTGGTATTTGATAATTTCCTGCACCACTTCCTTGCGGATTAGCTTGAAGCTCGACAGATACAGATCTTTGGGTTTATTCAACAAATAGCTGGTCAGCCAGTTTACCAGCCTGCTTCCGAGGTTGCGCCCTATCGAATGCTGTTTTTTGGAATAATAGGTATAAACCACATCGAAACTGCCATTTTCAGCCACTTCAACCAGTTTTAGGATTTCCTCAGGCGGGTTTTGGAAATCATCGTCGATCATCACGCAGTAATCACCGAAGGCCCAGTTTAACCCGCACATAACTGCATTAAATTCACCGTAATTGCGGCGCAGCGAGATAAAACGCACATTATAGTACGTTTTGGATAGCTGCATGCACACGGCTTCGGACCTGTCGCGGCTGCAATCATTGACAAGAATGATCTCAAAAGTGATTTCGGATAAAGTTGCCTGTAATTTTTCAACCAAGAAACGAATCGTCTTCTCGCTGTTGTAAACCGGAATAATGACTGACAACTTCATGCTTAAAGGTCAAATTGATTAATGGTGTCCATGATATAGGTAATCTCTTCTTCGCTGAGCACCGGGTTGAGCGGCAGGCTGATCACCTGCTCGTGAATACGCTCTGTAAGCGGCAGACTAAGATGATTGATGGACTGGTACGCCCGCTGTTTGTGAATCGGCAAAGGATAGTGAACGTTCGTCTGTATACTTTTGCCATCCAAGTATTCGATCAAAGCGGCCCGGCGTGGGTGTCGGACTACAAATAGGTGCCACGAATCCTCGTTTACGCGGTCTGCTGGCGGTAATATCAATTCTGTTAACTTAATCTCCCGCAGGTATCTGTCAGCGATTTCCCGCCTCCGATTATTCTCTTTGTCCAGAAAAGGCAATTTAACATTCAGAATAGCCGCCTGAATTTCATCTAGCCGGCTATTAACTCCCTGATACTCATTCTTATATCGTTGCTGCGAACCGTAATTGCGCAGATATCTTATTTTCGTTGCCAGTTCACTATCGGATGTGGTAACTGCCCCGGCGTCGCCCAAAGCGCCCAGATTTTTGGTAGGATAAAAGCTAAAAGCCGTCGCGTGGGAGATGGAACCGACTTTTTTTCCGTGGTAAGTAGTACCATGCGCCTGAGCTGCGTCGGTAATTATTTTGAGCTTATATTTCTCAGCGAGTGCGATGATCGGATCCATTTCACAACTTCTTCCGTACAGATCCACAGTCACGATCGCTTTGGTCGCGGGCGTTATATGTGCTTCCACCAGCTTCGGATCCAGCAGCATCGTGGCCCAGTCGGGCTCGACGAATACAGGTTTCAAATTGAGGTAGCTCAAAGGAAGCACCGAAGCAATATAAGTATTGGCCGGAACGATCACCTCGTCGCCGGGCTGGAATTCCATTGCTTTCAGGATCAATGTAATCGCATCGAGCCCGTTAGCCACGCCCACACAGTGATCGGCCCCGCAATAGGCAGCAAAATTGTTTTCAAAAGCTTCCAGTTCCCTGCCCAGAATATACCAGCCCGAACGGATTACCCGCAGGGACGCAGCTTCAATCGCATCGAGATAGGGCGCATTAACGCGGTTTAAATCCAGAAAAGGGATCATTGAACAAGCAGCGGCTTCAATGCGTAAGGTTCGTCGATGTAATCGGCTTTATCGTAGTACTCATTTGACAGAACCAGCAGCATCGCATCGGAAGAGAATGTGTCCATTGTGTGCCAGTCTTTCGGTTCCAGGATGAGGCAGGTAGCTGGGTTATCGAGTGTGAAATACTCTTCTGTTTCACCATCATTGGAATAAACGCGGCAGCTTCCGTGAAGACAGATCAATGCATTCCACGTTTTATGGTGCCTGTGTCCACCTCTGGGCGCATCCCCGGTACCATATATATAGAAAACACGCTTGATAGTCCCCGGAATAATCTTTTCAAAAACCGTCAGGTTGCCCGAGTCGGTATTGAATGTATTCAAAGTAATTAATAATGGCATATAAAACCTTCTGTTTGGACTTGCTAAAAAACACCCACACAACAATTACCCGGAACTCATATTTCTTCTGAAAATACAAATAAAAAAATGAGATAAAAAAAGCGTTTAACAAAGGGCCTTCGCTAACTTTTTTATTATCAGTATATTAAAAAATAAACTTTATAAAACGATAATTTAAGCGATCTCCGTAAAGGACATTTTACAACAGAAGCAGTCAGATCTATTGCTACCCAAAAAAATTCCAGCCCGCGAAATGATCTATGTACATGAATATCTTGACCGGTAAAGGTTCCAGCCAAAGTATTCTATTGTAACCCATATAAAATACTTCCAGGTGCGTGACGCAGATTACCGCCGTGAAAAAGAGGATCAGCCGGATCGTTGCGACCGATGTAGTTTGAATAAGTATATGAAGAGAAAGCAAAATAAAGGGAAATCCATAAGCCAGCGCCCGGTCCAGATCGTGCACGTAGATTCCAGTTGCGGTCAATACAATAAACCCGATGAAGAGCGCCAGTACGAGCCAGTATTTTTTTGTAAGCCAAAGGATCAGAAAAGCAGCGAGTATAATCAGCCAGGTTCCCTCAAAAGTGGCCCAGATACTACTTCCAAGCCCATTTCGGTGCGCATCTGCAAATAGTACCGGGGTACCTATTGTGGAATAGCTGTGGTTTGGAAAATATTTATCCTGCACATAAAAACGAATTCCAAAGTATACGATCCAAGCCAGCCACACTACCAGATTTTCTTTTGTAAAAAACCGCCTGAAAATCCCCAAAAAGCTGAAATCGTCTTTTTCGTAAGCTTTTGCAACCATCCACCAAAGCAGCAGATACCCGCCCGCGATCACAGCCCGCTCGTCGGTAAAAAAGGCAGCCTGAAGGGAGAAAAAAATGATTAACGGATTTCTGCTCAACAATGCAGCAAGTAGGAAAAAATAGGCGAATCCGTCGCCGTAACCGTGAATATCAGCGAAAGTCCAGACACTCACGAATGTATTTGCAACAGACAATATGACCAGCGCGGCCACTGCTTTATCCTGGCAAAGTGCATAAACGTAATTACCGATTTGTTTTAAAAACAGTACCCCCAGCGCTGCCTGAGCAAACAATATGATGAGAATATTGCCATTTGTCAGGAATGAGAACAGCGGCAGTGTCCAGCGAAAAATCATATTCTCCCGCCGCACATCATAATCCATGTCTTTCGGGTGAAAGAGGTCCTGCGCCTGGTTATGGATAAAAACCCAGGCATCGAGCTTCACGCCGCCAGGGCGGAAATGGTCGATTAATAGCGTGTAGGGGGGAAATGCGAGGAACAGCGCAATGGCGACAGAAACCAATGTGGCTTTCCATAACCAATTGTCCGCAGCCAACTTAAGCTCAATCCAGGTAAAAAAGGACCGGTAGAAATTTTCTAAGATCATTGGGGGTAAAGTGCATACAGCATCAAAGATACGTCTATTGAAATTTCACTTCCAACTGGCTTCGATCCGGCTTCCCTCTTCACTTTCCGTTATCTTGAGATAAGTCTGTATTTCCTGTTGTAAATCCTCTACGTGGCTGATAATCCCGACAATACGATTTTCTTTTCGCAGCGACTTTAATGTATCAAACACGGTTTGCAGTGCATTTTTATCCAGAGAACCGAAACCTTCGTCAAGGAAAAAGAAATTGTGTTTTGATTCGTTGCGGATGTGAATATGATCAGCGAGCGCGAGGGCGAGTGAAAGTGCCGCCTGAAATTTCTGTCCGCCGGATAGTGTTTTCAGCAACCGCATATGTCCGCCATTCAACAAATCCCTGATCCAGAAACTGTTACCTTCTCCCAGTTCCAAATGCAGCTGCTGGTGCGTCATTTGATGAAAACGGTGATTCGCAGCCTGAATCAGATTATTAAGATAAATGCTGGATGCATAATCGACAAATCCGCTCGAACGGAACAACTTGGCTAGATCATCCAAATGCTCCTTTCTTAGCTTCAAACGCGCTTTTTCCTTTTCCAGAACATTCTTTTTGGCCAGATCTTCCTCCATTTTTTTGACAAGCCTGTCCAATCCGCCTTCTTCTTTTTGCTGCTCGTTCAGTCTCGCACTTAAGTTCTTTTTGGTCAAAATAACTGATTCGTGTTGCACCGGATCATATCGCTGCTCCGGATTTTCCTGTAAAAGGTTATGCAAATCCCGGCTGGTTGATTCTAATGCGAACTTGAAGGTTTCAATCGCTTTCCGCTCTGCATCAATCTGGATCTGGTTTTTCAGTATCGTTTCAACCTGCGATTCTGAATCAAATTCGTATTTCGCGAGCTGTAAGTCAATGCTATTCTGGGTTTCTTTCAGGTCCGTTCGATAACTATCCAATGCAGTCTGCAAAGTCGCCTGACTTCCCAGAAGTAAATTTTTTTCAGTTTCAAGTGTATCGAGTTGTTTTTCAGTTTGTTCAAAAAGCGAGACGATCTCTTTGTAGCTGGACTTCAATGCATTGATTTTCTCAAAGATCTTTGCCTCCGCCTCATTTTTGTAATCTGCCAGGTCAATCCGTTCAAGCTGCTCGGTTAATGTTAAAATTGTGTTTTCAAGCCGGATTATCTCGTCTTTCAGAACTTGGAGCGGCTTTTCTATCTTTTCAGTTTTTTCCTGAATTTCCGTTTCAAGTTGCATTGCCAGCTTTTTAATGGCCAATTCAGCTTCGCGAATTGTTTGCTGACTCTGGGTTACCGTTTCAAAATATTTGTCAAAACCTTCTCTGTCATTCCGGTCGAATCTGGCCCAGACAAACAGCTTTTCGTGCGCTTCTATTTTCGCTTTTGCCGCAGTCCAGCGCTCTTTAATAGCCGCTTTTTGTTTTTCAAGATGATTGATTTCGTCAAATAACCGCTCGATCGGCGACTGTAACGTTCGAACTAATTTATCGTTTGCGTCCAGCTGCGCAATGTTTTTCTCGACCGCATTGATCTCCGGCGAGAGCGATTGATCCGCATGTAAAACCGAGGGATGATGCGCAGAGCCGCAAAGCGGGCAAGGTTCACCGTCTTCAAGTGCGCCCGCGTACTGTTGCAATGCAAGCTGTGTATTGAATTTCAGCAACTTACCTGTCAGATTTTTCCTGGCAATATCATTTTTATTCAAAACCTCCTGAACATAAACCTGGAACTGCGCCAGATTGATTTCCACAGGTGCCCCCAATGCAAATTCGGCCCAAAACTCCTCTAATTGTAATTGCAGTTTCCCCTGTCGCGATTCAATATCCCCTTTCAGATCGTCCGCTTCTTTCTTAACAGCAGTTCTGTTTTCAAGCAAATTCCCCGAAGTGGAATACCAGGATTGTATCAGACTAAGCTCCTGAATATCTGCAAGCTGCGCTTTCCTGGTCTCATTTTCAGCCTCACTTTCGGCCTTTTTCACCTTCAACAATTCGATCGTGCGCTCCTTACTTTTAAGCTGATCTTCCCCACGTAGCAAAGCTTCTTTTCTTTTCTCAGCTGCTGCGGAATTTTCGAGAATACGAATTACTTTTTCGAGTTCTTCGGCTGTATCAAGCAGCTCTTCTTTTTTCTCGTAATGTGGTTTCAGCTCGTTGAATGTACCTTTTTGTTTTTCGACCAGAACAGCCAGTTCTTTACTTCTCAGCTGATTATTCAAAAATTGCTTTTCGTCGCGTTCTGTGTCGGTTACTAACTTTCTTTTCTGGTCAAAAAGCGATTTGAAGTGGAGTGAGCAGATTTCATAAATGCGGAGTATTTCCTCCCGGTGCTGCATTTCCGGCGCTTTAACTTCGAGTTCTGCTTTTTGTTTTTGGAGCAAACCAATCTTTTCCGCCGTAGCTTTTAAGCGCTGAAAAAGGCTTTCCAGCTCGGTTTGAAGTAATAACTCAGCAGTAACTTTCTTAATTTCCTCTCTGACAGTTTCCCGCTTTTTCTGCTCTTCACCGATCATCTCGGGAGTTACCTCGCCCAGGCCAGTCAGCTGCCCATCGACGTTCGATAATGCGAGATCATTTTGTTTGCTTAGTGAGCCTACATTTCTGCTGAGATCGTATTTTTCGAGCTGAAAAAGCTCTTTCATCATCCGCGTCCGTTCCGCGTCGCGGAGCTCTATAAATTCCTGAAAACGTCCCTGCGGAATAATGATCGTCCGCCTGAAATTATCATAGCTCAGCCCTATTATATCCTCAGCCGATTCATTTTCAGGTAATGGTACCCACTTATCATCTTCCCATTTATAGCCTCTTCTTTCAAAGGTTTTTACTTCTTTAAAATTTTTGGTATTCCTCTTCCCTCTGACAGTAAACCTATATTTATCCCCATTTTTCCCCGCAATGCACTCAAAATCAATCAGTAACTCGTCCGATCGCAGGTTCATCATATTATAAGTACGGTCGTCTCCCGACTTATTCAATCGCTCGGTATCGCCGTACAATGCAAATGTGATCGCTTCCAGAATTGAAGATTTCCCACTTCCCACTGCGCCGAAAATCCCAAACAAAGCCGCGTCTGTCAAAGGATCAAAATCAATCTCCTGCTCTGTCTGGTAAGAATACAGGCCTTTAATTTTCAGGTACTTGGGAATCATTGAATTGGCTATTAGCTGTTGGCTGATGGAATATCCCCCAGCAAATCATCCAGGTATTCCCGGTCGTTGCTGAGTCTGGGGACCTTATTTTGCCCGCCCAGTTTTTTCCGTTTTCCCATCCACGAATAGAAGGTACCGGCTGGTACGAAGTGGATGACGGGCGGCAGGAGCGCCATATCTTTGTATCTTTTGGCGTCGTAATCCGAGTTTACTTCACGTAATGCCTCGTCCAGCGCGTGACTGAATTCCTGCTCATTTTCAGGGGCTTTGGTAAATTCGATGATCCATTCATGGCTGCCGCGCGAGCCGTCGCCCATATATACCGGGCCGGCTGTGTAGTTGGCCACGAGACAATCGGTTTTTTGCGCCGCGACTTTGATCGCATGATCCGCATTTTCGACGATCACTTCTTCTCCGAATGCATTGATAAAGTGCTTGGTACGTCCGCTTACTTTTACCCGAAACGGATAAACCGACGTAAATTTCACAGTATCCCCGATCAGATAGCGCCATAATCCTGCATTGGTGGAAATGACCATCGCATAATTCTTGCCTACTTCGACTTCGTGGAGCAGCAATGCTTTCGGGTGTTTTTTACCAACTTCCTCTACGGGAATAAATTCATAGAAAATGCCGTAATCGAGCATCAGCAGCATTTCACCTACTCTGTTTACATCATCCTGGATTGCGAAAAAACCTTCCGAAGCACTGTAAGTTTCAAGATATAAAACCTGGTCCGACGGGAAATATTTGGTCATGAAAAGGTCGCGGTACGGCTCAAATGAAACTGCGCCGTGAACGAATACCTCGAAATCGGGCCACACTTCCAGCATATTTTTCTTACCTGTCAATTCAAGTATCTGATCCAGTAACACGATTGTCCAGGTAGGAACACCGAGAATGCTCGTTACATTTTCCTGCGAGCAAATGGATGCCATTTTTTCAAGCTTACTTTCCCAATGGTCCATCAATGCCACTTCCAGCGGCGGGGTACGCATAAATTCAGCCCAGGAAGGCAGATTTTGCATAATCACTGCCGAAACGTCACCGATCTGTGTGTAATCATCAAATGGATTTGCGTGTAGAGTCCCGCCGATCGACAACCCTTTTCCATCAAAAACTTGCGTGTCGGGCCGGTTATTGATCAATAGCGTCATCATATCTTTTCCACCCTCATAATGACATTCTTCCAATGCTTCGGGGGAAACGGGGAGGTATTTGCTTCTGGCGTTGGTAGTTCCGGAAGATTTGGAAAACCATTCGATCGGCGAAGGCCACATTACATTCGGCTCGCCTTTCAAAACACGCTCAATATACGGGTAAAGGTCTTCGTAGGTAGAAACCGGAACCTGGTCCTGAAACTCTTTCACCGACCTGATCTGACCAAAATTATAGCGACTACCAAATTCGGTGTAGCGGGCCGTTTCGATCAGTTCTGAAAAGATACGCTGCTGAGTCTCCACGGGATATTTCATAAACTGCTCTATCCTTTCAAAGCGGCGCTTTAAAAACCAGACAGTCATATCGTTAACCAGCTTCATTGTATTTACTCAGTTTGAAGTGCCAGATGCAAGACCGTAAAAATAACAATAAAAAATGGTGGGAGAGCAGTTTTTCAACTTGTTTCCCACCATTCTATGACTTAGAAATCTATGATCTTGAGCTAAACTTCCGGTAAATAAAAAGAAGTATTACAGCGCCTAATATTGCGATGAAAAGGCTTCCGATATTGAATCCGTCAACGGTACCGTAACCCAGCATCGATGAGATCCAGCCACCCACCACGGCGCCCGCGATACCAATTAATATAGTGATTATAAAACCGCCCGGATCTTTACCCGGATGGATTGCCTTCGCAATAGCACCGGCGATCAGGCCGACAATGATCCATGTTATGATTCCCATGATACTTAGTTTAGATTAATGAATGTGAATTACAGTTCAATAATCAAAAAGCATGCCGTATCAGATCATTTATCAAAAAACATATTGCTGCCTCCTGCCTTTTTTACAATCGAAGAAGTAATTTCGTGACCTTCCTCTTCCTGCAAAACGCGTGCATTCCGGGCCTGCCTTACCACGCGCTCGCCCGTGATTTTAAACAGGGCTTCGCTCAGCAGCGGATCTTTCGGGCTGCCGTAAGGATAAAGAATGTTACCCTCACTGGCTGGAATATCGGGCACAAATCCGGTATGGTAATCTGATTTTTTATCCTTGTTTAAAGACTTCGAGACAATAGGCTGCAATCCCCATTTAATACCCCTATCCTCGCCTGTTAGCGTAACGGATCCCACATTTTTACCAACTGTTTTAGATCCCACCAGCGTCACGTTCATAAATGGTTTCAGCCCGTTGATCAGCAGTTCGCTTGCAGAAGCCGAACGCGAGGAAACCAGGAAAACGAGGTTATTAAGGTTTGCGCCCAGGTTTTGTGGTTTGGTGATAAAATTATCGTAAAAGTACGAGTCGCCATATTTCTTGCGGTTCGTTTCAGTTACTTCATCATTGTATTCTTTGTAATAAAAAATATCGCTGGAAGTACCTTTCACGATCAGGCTCGCCAGGTTAGTAGCAGAACTGACATAACCGCCCGGATTATACCTCAGATCCACGATCAATGCATTGACGTTGTTCCGCTGGAATGTAGTGAAGATATTATCGAGCTCCTTGTCGTACTGCCCGTTTGAAGCTTTGTAGGGTTGCGGGATAAACTGGTGGTACACGACATAACCGATCTTATTGGCGCCGTAAGTAAATATGGTATCAAAAAACACCGGGTTTTCCTGCAATACAACCGGCGTCAATTCACGCTTTGTCGTGCTTTCTTCCAGTTCACTACCGTTAATTTTCGCAAGTCCGAAAGTCTTTTTATCCTGCGTATTTAATAGCCCGACGTAGTTGCTGTTGATCAGCTTCTGGTCGTTGATCCGATTGAATATATCACCGCGGGCAAAACCTGCTTTATCTGCCGGGGAATCGGGGATCACGTACAAAACAATGCCGACCACGTTAATGGTGCCGCTGGGAAAATTAACGAGCTTATATTCCATGCCCGTCGTTTTCGACTCTCCGGCGAGCGACGCTTCCAGCTCGTCGGCACTTTCCTGGATCCAGGAAAAGCGGTCGCCATCGGGGCGCGCATTCGCATCAAATGGGTATAACAGGGATTTGAAAAAATCGGCGGGGCTTTTGGAATAATCGGGCTTGTCGGTGATCTCATCGTTCCAGTAATACCAATACTTCATATTGGCATAAATCCATTCATTGGTCTCTGTCTCCGACGCTGGATCCACATTTTTTTCGCGGCAGCCGAACATTGTCAAAGCGGCCAGCAGGAGAAGGGGTACGTAATTTAGTTTCATAGTGCTTGATTTGTTTGCAGAAATACCTCCTGAATGATATCGCAGGCCTGATTCATTTGCACTTCGCTGATCACCAGCGGAGGAGCGAACCGGATCTTGTTGCCGTGGGTAGGCTTGCAGAGCAACCCTTTTTCCATCATTTTGTAACAAAGATCCATTGCCGTCGACCCTTCCTCACTGTCGTTGATAACGATCGCATTTAAAAGTCCCTTTCCTCTAACGATTTCAATCAGAGAACATTGCTGCTGCAAATCCAGCATTCTTTTTCTGAAAAGCTGGCCCATTTTCTCCGCGTTTTCTGCGAGGTTTTCCTTTTCCACCACTTCCAAAGCTGCAACCGTCACAGCGCACGCGAGCGGGTTGCCGCCGAACGTGGAACCGTGCTCGCCCGGGGCGATCGTCAGCATGATCTCGTCATCGGCGAATGCGGCTGAAACGGGCATTACGCCTCCGGAAAGCGCTTTTCCTAAAACCAAAATGTCAGGCTTCACGCCTTCCCAGTCGCAAGCCAATCGCTTCCCTGTGCGCCCGATGCCGGTTTGCACTTCATCAGCTATAAAAAGTACATTGTATTTTGTACACAAATCCCTTACTCCTCTTAGATAACCTTCTTTGGGCACCACTACCCCAGCCTCTCCCTGGATCGGCTCGACCATGAAACCAGCCACATTCGGATCATTTTTAAAAATGGTTTCCAATGCATCAAGATCGTCGTAGGGAATGATCTCATAACCCGGCAAAAACGGACCGTAATCGTCTGTGCTCGAAGGATCGGTGGAAGATGAAATAGCGGCTAACGTCCTTCCCCAGAAGTTGCCCGCGGCGTACACCGTTTTGGCTTTTCCAGGCTCAATGCCTTTGACTTTATAAGCCCATTTACGGGTAAGTTTCAATGCAGTTTCGCCGCCTTCCACGCCTGAGTTCATCATTAAAACCTTGTCATAACCGAAGTACTCGCACAGGTACTTTTCACATTCACCCAACTTATCATTATAGAAAGCACGCGAGGTAAGCGTCAGTTTCTGCGCCTGTTCGATCATCGCATTGATAATATGCGGGTGACAATGCCCCTGACTTACAGCACTATAAGCAGACAAAAAATCAAGATATTGCTTTCCTTCCACGTCCCACAAATACACACCCGAGCCTCTTTCCAGCACTACGGGCATTGGTTTGTAATTGTGCGCGCCGTATCGGTATTCGAGCTCCATTGCCTGCTGCGAGCTGTTCATTGTGTCTGTATAGTCCAAGATTTTTTCCATAATAAGCCGTCATTTCTATTTATGTAAAAATAGAGAAAAGCATTGAGGGAATCAGTGGTTTACAGTAAGCGTTATAATCTTATATTTGTAAAAGATCAGAAAACAGAAGATCATGAAAACGCACTATAATTTCAAAAACACACGTAATTCGGGTCGATTATTCAAGCCGATGTGGGAATGGAATAATTTTAAAATCCAATCCCTGCGCCCCGTTCAAGAATTCACAGAGCTCCCCCAATGGCATAAAGACCTTATTTTTGCCAGACACGAGCTTCTCAAAAATACTCATCATTCTCAACTTCTTGATTTCGACACTGCTATGGACGAAATCGAGAAGAATCTATGACATACAGCGTAAAGTTTCTTGATATCGCATTAGATGATATTCAGGATGCAGTTAATTGGTATAATCAACAGACTGCTGGTCTCGGCCGCCGCTTTACTGGTGCGGTCAGATCGAAAGTGAAGCTGATAAGAGAAAATCCTTTTCTGTTTGCAAAACGGTACCAGATAGTCCACACAGCAGTATTGTCGATATTTCCGTTCATGATTCATTTTGAAATCATACTTGAACTTCGCCTGGTTGTTATTACAGGCGTGGTTCACAAGAGCCTTAATCCTGAAATTTGGAAACGGGTTAAATAATTGTTTGCAAACGGCTTGCTTCCGAATTAGCTTTGCAAACATAATCTCAAAGGGGTGCCCTACCTGACGGGCTGAGATCATACCCATAAACCTGATCCGGGTAATGCCGGCGTAGGAAGAGAAAGCTGGAATAATCCATAGCTGTTTCTAATTTTTATTTATTGTTTAAAATCAAGATAGGTGGCCCCTGCCTGTTGTAACTATTTATCTCGCAATGCGAAACGTTACTACCTATCTGCTGGCGCTGATTTTCAGTGCAGCTTTTTGTGCCAATACCTTTGCACAACGCACGATCTCCGGTCGCGTTACCGATGCCGAAGACGGGAAACCACTTCCCGGCGCGACGATCAAAGCTTCCGAAATCCGTGGTACCAATTCTGACCAAAACGGAAATTTTACCTTACGCAATATCTCAGAAAATGTCAGCGAAATTGAGGTTTCCTACATTGGTTATGAAACCGGAAAATTCGCAGTTTCACCGCAGAACAAGCTGGATATCAAGCTTTTCAGAAGTACTTATCAGGCTGACGAAGTGGTGATCAATGCTACCCGCGTAAATGAAAAAAGTGCGATGGCGTTTACCAATGTAAGCGCAGCGGCGATCGACAAGCAGAACCTCGGCCAGGATTTACCAGTACTCCTCAACTTTACACCTTCGCTTGTCAGTACAAGTGATGCTGGCGCGGGAGTAGGTTATACCGGAATCAGGATACGCGGCTCTGATGCCACCCGCATTAATGTGACAGTCAATGGGATACCTTATAACGACGCTGAAAGTCAGGGTGTTTTCTGGGTAAATATGCCGGACTTTGCGTCGTCGGTGAGCAGTATCCAGATCCAGCGCGGCGTGGGTACCTCTACCAACGGTGCCGCTTCTTTTGGCGCGACGGTGAATATCAATACCAATGCATTGCGGAAGGAAGCTTATGCCGAGCTGAACAATGCTTACGGATCTTTCAATACTTTCAAAAATACATTGAAAGTAGGTACCGGGCTGATCAAGGATAAATTCACATTCGACGCCCGACTTTCCCGCGTTTCGTCCGACGGTTTTGTCGATCGTGCGGCTTCTGAGCTGCATTCCTATTATTTGTCAGGTGGATATTTTGGCAAGAAAAGCTTTGTGCGGGTTAATGTATTTTCGGGAAATGAGCGTACTTACCAGTCGTGGAACGGTGTGCCTGAGGCGAAACTGCGCGGCGACCGCGAGGGAATCCTGAGCTACATTGATAGAAATGGATTAGACGAACCAGATGCACAAAACCTGCTCAACTCCGACAACCGCACTTACAATTCGTATACTTATAAAAATGAGGTAGATAATTACCGCCAGGATCACTACCAAATCGTTTCGTCGCACAGTTTGAGCGATAAATGGAATTTCAATCTCAATGCATTTTTGGTGAGAGGTTTGGGTTATTATGAGCAATACCGGAAAGGCGATGATTACGCGAACTACAATCTACCAAATGTAATAATCGGCGCAGATACGCTGGAAAGTACCGATCTGATCCGCAGGCGGTGGCTGGATAATTATTTCTACGGAACTACCTTTTCGCTCGATTACAACAGTTTCAAAAAACTGACAGCGAGCATTGGCGGCGGCTGGAACAAATATGACGGCGATCATTATGGGCAGATTATCTGGGCCAGAAATGCAGGAAACATTGAAAATGAGCATCGGTACTATTATAGTCAGGGAATTAAAAAAGACTTTAATATTTACGGAAAACTGTATTATCAATTCACCGACAAACTCAATGCATTTGCCGATCTGCAGTTCAGAACTGTAAGTCACGCGATCAATGGAACCGACAATGACCAGGTTCAATTGGCGGTTGATCAATCGTATTCTTTTTTCAATCCAAAGGCAGGTATAACCTACCAAATCGCGGACCAGAGTAGCATTTACGCATCTTACAGCATCGGAAACCGCGAGCCAAACCGCGATGATCTGACCAATACAACTGCTGTTTTATTCCCAAAAAATGAAAGTCTGCAAAATGTTGAGGCCGGATTTAAAACGCAGCAGGGAAAATTTGCTTTTGCTGCGAACTACTATTTAATGCATTACAAAAATCAGCTGGTACTCACCGGGCAGATCAATGATGTTGGGAATTCGATCCGTGTGAATGTTCCGAAAAGCTACCGGACGGGAGTCGAACTTGAAGGAGCAGTAGCATTTAACCGCTTTCTGAAATGGAATGTAAATGCCACTTTCAGCCAGAATAAGATCGATAACTTCACTGAATATGTGGTTGATTATGACAATGGAGGGTACCAAACCATAAACCACGGAAAGTCTGACATTTCATTTTCACCAAATGTAATTGCAGGAAGTCAGCTAACATATTCAATTCAAAAGAACCTTGAACTGGCGCTGCTGACCAAGTATGTAGGCAAGCAATATCTGGATAATACCTCCACTGAAACCCGCAAACTCGACGCTTATTTTACGAATGATGTGCGGCTTTCGTGGACGATCAAACCAGCCTGGGCGAATGAGATTTCGTTCAATTTGTTAGTAAACAATATTCTGTCCGAGCAATACGAATCGAATGGATATACGTATGGATACATTGGAGGAGGCGCATTAACGCAAGAAAACTTCTACTTCCCGCAAGCCGTCAGAAACTTTCTGGTAGGGGTCAATTTTAGGTTTTGAGCCGCAGGATAATTGAAAGGTTCCAGGTTCCTAATTTTTACTAATTTGGCAGTCTGACTTTCGAGCTACAAGCTGCATTCTTTATGAACACTGAAAATCATGCAAATCTAATTGATATTGGAACTGGCATTTATACCATTGCGGATATTGCCTCCATCCTAAACCTGCCTGCTGGAAAAGTGCGAAGGTGGATGAAGGAATATTGGAATGCGCAGTTCAGATCTTCTGATGGTGTAGGCTTTTCCGAAGGGTCCGGCAGAAACCTTGTAACCAACTTTCATACATTAATAGAATTCTTCATATTCTACCAACTTCGCTCAGAGGGCGTGAGTATGCAGCGAATTGTGAAGGCCCACCAGCTTTTGGCAAATATTTTTGACACAAAATATCCCTTTGCGTCTTCAAAAGTCTTGACAGATGGGAAACAGATTTTGTTCGAGGGAAAAACGAATGAAATCATTCAGGCTGACCAGACGCTTCAAATTATTATTAAAGATATTATCGAGCCCTTTTGCAAGAAAATAGATTTTAACCATAGCGAGTTGGCTGAGAGATTTTATCCTCTCGGAAAGGAACATGCCATAATTGTTGATCCTCATAGGCGATTTGGACAACCCTTGGTTGGCAATTCCAATATCTTGGCGGAAACAGTTCATTTACTTCTGGCTGGTGGAGAATCGGAGACAACGATCAAAAATCTATACGATTTGTCGAGTAAAGAGATCAGAGATGTAATTCTTTTCTATCAGAGAGCAGCATGATAAAAATTTACATTGACGAGAATATTTCTCCGCACATCGCTACCGGTCTTAATACATTGCAAAGTCCCCTAAATGATGGATTTGAAGTGCTTTCGCTGGAAAGCGCTTTTGGACGAGGAGTTCCGGATGAAGAATGGCTACCTAAAATTGGACAACAGAATGCTATGATAATCACCCAGGACCTTAATATCCATAGAAACAGACGGCAGCGTGAACTACTCGAGAAATATGGAGTGGGAGTCTTTTTCCTAACTCCACCTTCCAAAAGTGGGTATGAATATTGGGAAATGGTGGAACAGATTGTTAAAAGGTGGAGGGATATTAAGAAGCTATCAAAACAAAAACGTCCATTCGCTTTTCGTTGCACTTCGCGAAGTACTGCATTTGAGACATGGTAATATGCCCCTTCGTATTACCTTTGCCGCATGGAACTCAAAAATGATCTTTTGCTTCGTGCGGCGCGGGGCGAGAAAACGGAGCGGACGCCGGTTTGGATGATGCGGCAGGCGGGCCGGATTCTGGCTGAATACAGAGCTGTCAGAGAAAAAGCAGGCAGCTTTATTCAATTGGCGACTACGCCGGAACTGGCGGCCGAAGTAACATTACAACCCGTTGATTTGCTGGGCGTTGATGCAGCGATTATATTTTCAGATATCCTGGTGGTACCCGAAGCAATGGGACTTCCGTACGAAATGATTGAGCAGCGCGGCCCTGTTTTTCCTGCGACTGTGCATTCACTAAAAGATCTTGAAAAGCTGCATGTAGCTGAGCCGGAAACTGATCTCAAATACGTGCTCGACGCGATCAAAATTACCAAGCAGGGACTGGAAAACAGGGTTCCATTGATCGGATTTGCAGGTGCGCCTTTCACGATTTTCTGTTATATGACAGAAGGAAAAGGCTCCAAAACATTTTCAGTCGCGAAAAAGCATTTGTACGCCGATCCTGAGTTTTCTCACGCATTGCTTCAAAAAATAACAGATAGCACGATCGCCTACCTGAAAGCGCAGGTAGTGGCCGGCGCAAATCTCGTGCAGATATTCGATTCCTGGGCGGGCATTCTGTCGCCCGAACAGTACCGGATCTTTTCACTCCCTTACATCAAGCAGATCTGCGACGCGATTAATGAAGTACCTGTGACGGTTTTCGCCAAAGGTGCTTTTTTTGCAAGAAAAGAGATCAGCGAACTGAGCTGTGAAGTAGTGGGACTTGACTGGAATATGGATATCCGCGAGTCACGCGCACTGATTCCGAACAAAACTTTACAGGGAAACCTGGATCCGTGCGTGCTCTACGCTTCTTACGATCAGATTAAAATAGAAGTAAAGAAAATGCTGGAACAGTTTGGCACCCAGCGATATATTGCCAACCTCGGCCACGGCGTTTATCCGGATACCGATCCGGACAAAGTCCGTTGCTTCATCGAATCTGTCAAAGAATATTCAAGTCTGTAAATGTCTTCGTTAAAAACAAAATGCGTTTTCCTCGACCGCGACGGTGTGCTCAATGAGGATTGTACCAATTATACTTACGACCTGAAAGAGCTTGTTATCCTGGAAGGTGTGCCGGAGGCGCTCCAAATGCTCAAAAAGGCAGGTTATCTACTGATAGTTGTCACCAATCAGGCCGGGATTGCGAAAGGGTTGTATAAAGCTGAAAACGTGTACGCCATTCATGAAGCAATGCAGCAAGCTTCGGGAAATGCATTGGATGATATATACTTTTCGCCTTACCACCCGGAATACTCAGGCGCTTCACTTTCGCGAAAGCCAGGTTCTTTAATGCTGGAAAAAGCAATGGCGAAATATGATATTGACCCTCAACAATCGTGGATGATCGGCGACAGGGACAGAGATATGGAAGCTGGTAAAAAAGCGGGCGTAAGAACAATTCACATTGTTCCTGAAAAAGAAAATTCAGAGGGAGATTATGCGGCAGCCAGTTTATTGGAAGCTGCGCATATTATATTACAAACTGCAAATTAAGCCTTTACAACCGGCGCAGCCTGTGGTGCTTTTTGAACTGAACCGTAAGCAGGACAAGCATGTTTCGTGCAAGCTGAGGCTGCCAATGTTCCGCAAATCGCAACCAGAACTAAGATTTTCTTCATTTTCCGTTTGTATAAAGTTTTTGTCACCGTAAAAATATAAAAAAATTCTTTGAATGAGAGTTAGAATCTGACTAATAACGAACTCATTCAAAGAACTTTATATTAAGCGTATTAAATTTTAGTCTCGACCAATTCTTCCTCTACCTCTTCCGGCGCGTCTTCTTTTCCGTCGTTGTTATTAATCTGACTTATAAAAGGCTCTTCTTTAAAGCCGAGAATACGCAGCATGGAATCGCTGTTCTGCTCTTCGGCAAAAACGCGGGTGGTAATCTTCCCATCTTCGTCCTTGTCCACTAAAACGTGTTTCGGAGCTGGGATCAGGCAGTGCTGAATACCTCCGTAACCGCCCAGTGACTCCTGGTAAGCGCCCGTGTGGAAAAAGCCGATATATTGCTTTTCAGTCTCTTCCTCGAAAATAGGCATATACAGATCCGCACTGTGCATTTCGCTGTTATAAAAATCCTGCGAATCACAGGTCAGTCCGCCCAGGTTAACTTTTTGGTAGGGACTATCCCAGTTGTTGATCGGAAGCATGATGTACTTCTGGTTCATACCCCACGAATCTGGCAGCTGCGTGATAAACGATCCGTTGATCATGTACCAGAGCTCTTTGTCATTTTGCAGCTTTTTATCAATGATCTCATAGATCACCGCGCCACTTTCACCAACTGTGTAACTACCGAATTCGGTAAAAATATGAGGAACCGGAACGTTGTTCTTGTTACAGATCCACTGGATATTTTCAATGATCTCGTCGATCATCTGCTGGTAATCGTAACCCGCCTGCAAAGAAGTCTGAATAGGTAACCCGCCGCCAATATCGATCGAATCGAGTTCAGGGCAGATCTTTTGCATTTCGCAATATTTGAACATAAACCGGGTGAGCTCACTCCAATAATATGCGCTGTCTTTGATACCGGTATTGATAAAGAAGTGCAGCATTTTGAGTTTAAACCGGGGATTCGGCTCAATTTTCTCTTTATAAAGCTGCTGCACATCGTGGTACCGAATACCCAGACGTGATGTATAAAATGCAAAATTAGGCTCTTCATCCGTCGCAATACGCATCCCGAAATTCACCGTATCCGCAGTTACCTGTTGCTCGTAAGATTCGATTTCTTTGAGGTTATCCAGGATAGGTACCACATTGAAACCTTCGTTGATCAGCTCACTGAGGTATTGCGTGTAGCGGGGTAATTTATAACCGTTTGCAAGGATGTAGGTACTCTTGGTAACCTTCCCGCGGCGATATAGCTCGCGAATAATGGGGATATCAAACGCAGATGAAGTCTCAATATGGATGTTATGCTTCAACGCTTCTTCCAGCACGAAGCTGAAATGCGATGATTTTGTACAATAACAATAGGTATAAGTCCCCTTGTAATTGTGCCTCTTGAAAGCATTCCTGAAGAACATATTCGCATTCTCAATATGCTCCCCGATTTTAGGTAAATAATTTATTTTAAGGGGCGTACCGTGCTCCCTGATGATCTCCATCAGAGGTACATTGTTGAACAGCAATTCATTATTATCAACATTAAATTCCATTGTGGGAAATTCGAACGTCTGCTCAATAAGGTCAATGTAGCTGCTTTTCATTATATGCTCGTCGCGGTTGTAATGATGGAATTATAAGTAAAGGGAAATAAAAAGACGCGAAATTTGGATAGAATGTGCGTCATTTCCAAACACTGTTCACAATGAAATCATTCCCTTCATGCAACGTTTTATCGGCCGTTTTCAAAGGTTCATACCTCAAATAGTCCGTTTAAGAATTTTTTGATTGACCATCCGGACCAAGAGTGGCTACTTTTAAGCCCGGAGCCAGACCGAAAAGCTCTTTATCCGAAAAAACACCCTTCCTCCCGCTGATAATATGGCACTAGTTATTCGGGAAATAATACAAATTAAGTTATTGTTATCATTTCTTGGTTGGCTGCGAAAAAGATCTCTGTTATATGATATTATGCTGAGATAAGCGGCGAGATGCTTTCAGAAGATGGTCTGCAACACATTGAAGCTGCTTTATAAAGCATTGAAATAGAAAGAAATGCAGTAAGTGAAGGGAAAATTAGAAAACTTTAAAAATTCACAGAGTTTTCGTAGTTTTTATCATTCGAATATTTCAAATTTGCCTCCGTGAAAGATCGAATTATAAAATCAGCTTTGAATCTGTTTTGGCGCTACGGTATCAAGAGCGTTACGATGGATGATATTGCCAGGGATCTGGGCATCTCGAAACGGACTATCTATCAGCATTACTCGGACAAAGAAGCAATTCTGGCACTGGTTATCCAGGAAGAAATCAAGTCTCAAAAATGTGATATGGAAATGCTGGACTCGCAGGCTTCCAATCCGATTGAACAAATGCTTTACGCCTCGGTTCAGATGCGGGAAACGATGGCAAATATGAATCCGACTTTTTTATACGATCTGAAAAAGTATTACCCCGCAGCCTGGGACCTGTTTCAAGTTTATAAACATGAATATATCCTCAAAAGCATTCGCGACAACCTGAAATCGGGTATCGAGCTCGGACTGTACCGGCCGGATATTGATGTGGAAGTACTTTCATTGCTGCGCATCGAGCAGGTCGTAATGGGTTTCGACCCGACTATTTTCCCACTCAAAAAATTTGATCTGATGCACATTCAAATGGAATTTGTACATCATTTTCTGAGGGGCGTATTATCTGAAAAAGGATTTGAAAATTATAACACCATAAAAGATAAATCAGCAATTGAAATCAATACCCATGAAAAATAACCTGAAGAGTTTTGTCATCGCGTTTTTCGACGCGATGACAAAACAAAGAGATCGATTAATCGGTAATATTAATATATCCGACAGAATGCAATGTGTACCCATAAGGATACATGGTGATCACAAATTTGATCTGCCCCTTAAAATCGTTATTGTTATCGCTGCCACGTGAGCCAAGTATCTGGTTTTGCTGCCGAGTTTTACCTGTTACCGTTCTGCCTCCATGAGTGGATGATGTTACTTCGATTGACGTCTGAACACCTGTAAGTTCGGTACCGCCGTCGGAATAAGCCCTCGACTCTGCATCTATATACCATTTGTATCCTGTGGAACTTGTGCTAGAAGGAAAGGAATAGCAAGTCAGATAACCGTGAACAAACATGGACCCAACGGGAGGAATAGGAAGCGGGCCTCCTACCACTGATACGGAATATGGGCCAATACGGGCATTAGAGTCGCTTAAATTATTTAGGCCAGAAAAAATTCGTTGAAACCTGATATTATTTTTCGGACTATCCTCTGTACTCGTTATCAGAGTCTCGATCTGATCTAGTTGACCATTGAAGTTTTTTAATTCTTTAACATTATCAGGTGTGAATTGCAGTAAAGTACTCCCAATTCGAACTAACCCTTTTTCATTGATGAAGGCTTCAATACTTAACGGTAAGCTTTTAACCGATTGCTTTATTATTGATATGTCTCGATTATTTAACGCTTTTCGAAGAGCTAACACTTCTTCATTGACGAGATACTCAGTGTTTGCAATTCTGTATTCCTTGTATGAGGTAAAACCCGGTAGTTTCTGCCAGTTTTCTATTTTTTCATTCACTTCCGGACGTTCACTATCGGATAATAGTGACATTATTTCCTCAGCACTCGCGAACACCAGGTATCCTTGTTCAACCTTCGGTTGGATTAAACGAGCATCTACTTTTGTGGGATCTGATGAAATCTTAAAATCATCACCTTCCCTACACGAATTCAGTGCGACCAACAAGACAAATAAAACGACAAATTTTTTCATAACGATTTGTTGATTAAGTAAAACGAAAAAACATCATTATCTATAAAAATAGTTACATATGAGAGCAAAAACAAGCTATATTATTCTCATGCTTGTAATGAGCGTTATGCACAGTAATGCGCAAAACGGGAGTTACTCACTGAAAGACGCCGTCGATTACGCGATCAAAAACAACCTGAATATCAAAAATGCACAGCTCGACGCAGTTTCTGCGGAGGCCAGGATCGGCGAAATCAGGGCGGCCGGGTTGCCCCAGGTAAGCGCCAACTTCAACCTGACAGACAACCTGATCATTCAGCGATTTTTCCTCCCGCCCGGTGAGTTTGGCGGCCCAAGTGTACCAGCTACTGCTGAACCTGTTGCAATCGAATTTGGAGTAAGGTATCTCGGAACCGCTTCGGCGACCTTAAACCAGCTCATTTTCAATGGTTCTTATTTTATTGGTTTAAAAGCGGCGGCAACTTACCGTGAGTTGGCGCAAAAGAGCACTACTTCTTCGAGAGTACAAGTGGCAGAGGCGGTTACGAAGGCTTATTACTCAGCTCAGGTAGCCGAGGAACGTGCTAAGTTGCTCGATCTCAACATTTCCCGCGTAGATTCGCTCATGCGTGAGACCAAGGCTATGAATGCCAGCGGCTTCGTTGAACTTCTGGATGTGAACCGGCTCGAAGTGCAGATCAATAACCTGCAAACCGAACGCCAGAAAGTGCAGAACCTCATCGAGCTGAGTTATGCATTGCTGAAATACCAGATGGGAATGCCGGCGAACGAACCGATCAAGCTGATTGACGATATCAATGCAGTAAACATCGATTCCCTGAAATCTTCCTTCTCCGGCGCTGAACTGAATTACAGCAACCGCATTGAGTTTTCGCTGCTGGATACGCAGGAAAAACTCGCAGGACTGGATATTCGGAATGTGCGAGCGGGGTATCTTCCAAGTGTCTCGCTTAACGCAAGTTATGGTCACAACAACGGTCAGAGTACCTTTGCTAATTTGTTCTCCACGAGATGGTTCAACAATGCATTGGTAGCATTGAATGTGAACATTCCGATTTTCGATGGTTTTACAAAAAAGTACCAGCTCCACCAGCGGAAAATCGCATTGGATAAGATCAAAAACAGCCAGTCGCTGCTCAAACAATCCATTGATTTGGAGAGTAATCAGGCCATGATCAATATCAAGAACGCATTCGCAACACTGGAAACACAGCAGCGCAACCTGCAATTGGCAGAAGAAATTGTGCGTGTTTCCAAAATCAAATACAAAGAAGGCGTAGGCTCGAACATCGAGGTGATCAATGCGGAATCGTCACTGAAGGAAGCGCAAACCAACTACTTCACAGCACTATATGATCTGATGATCGCCAAAGTAGATCTCAGCAGAGCAAAAGGCGAACTTTATACCGAAACAGGAAATTGACCTTAACACTTACAAAACTTGAAACAGCTACTTACTAATACCATGAAAAGACATATTTTACTGATAGGCGTCCTGGCTACGATACTTGCTTCCTGCGGAGGTGAGAAGAAAAATGATCTGGCAGGCAAAAAAGAAGAGCTCGCCAAACTGAAAACAGAACAGGCCGAGAAAGAAAAGCAGATCAAGGCACTTGAATCTGAGATCACTAAACTCGATCCTAAAAAGGCCGCTGAGGCCAGGATCAAGCCGGTATCTATTGATACTTTGAAAGCCGAAACATTCCGTCACTTCGTAGAACTTCAGGGTACCGTCGATGCAAAGAACAACGTGATGGTTACGCCTAAGGCGGGCGGCGTGGTAGTCGCGATGAATGTAAAAGAAGGTGATTATGTAAAAGCAGGCACCATCATCGGCAAGATAGACAATAGCCTACTGCAGGAATCTGTGGAAGAATTGAAAACCCAGATGAGCCTGGCCAATACGATCTATGAGAAACAAAAAAATCTTTGGGACCAGAAAATAGGTACTGAGATCCAGTTCCTTCAGGCGAAAAATAACAAGGAATCGCTGGAAAGAAGAATGAGTACTTTGAATGCACAGCTGTCGCAAACCAATATCGTATCTCCAATGGCCGGGGTAGTGGATATGGTAAATGTGAAAGTCGGTGAAACGGCCTCTCCCGGAATGGGCGTGGTGCGGATCGTTAACCTGAGCAACCTCAAAGTGTCTGCGAAAGTATCTGATACCTATGCTGCCAGTGTTAAAAAAGGGGACGAGGTAATCGTGAAATTTCCCGACCTGAAAAAAGAATACAAGGCGCGGGTTTCATTTGTAAGTACTACCGTGGATCCGCTTTCAAGAACCTTTACGATCGAGGCCAATCTTCCGTCTAACAAGGATATCAAGCCTAATATGATGGCCAATGTGCAGATCAACGACGCGATCAGTAAAAATGCGCTGGCTATTGATCAGAACTATGTTCAGAGCACGGAAAAAGGCAACGTGGTGTACGTGGCGGTGACAGAAGGAAACAAAAAGATCGCCAGAGCCCGCGAAGTAAAAACGGGTTTGAGCTACAATGGGAAGATCGAAATACTCTCGGGGCTTACTGCCGGTGACCAGCTGATTACGCTAGGCTACCAGGAAGTTTCAGACGGTCAGCCGATTAGTTTTTGATAGCAAAAAACCATTCAACATCAGCTTTTTATGAAATTTAGCGAATATAAAACCCTTGGTTTTACCAACTGGTGCGTAGAGAATCGGACGACGATCTACATCTTTACGTTCATCATCACGCTGGCCGGGTTTATGGTTTACAATAACCTGCCCAAAGAGCAGTTCCCGGATATCAAGATCCCGCAGATCTACATCAATACCGTTTACTTTGGTACTGCGCCTGCCGATATCGAGAACACGATCAATAAACCCATCGAAAAGCAGCTTAAATCGCTGAGCGGGGTTAAAAAGATCAAATCCAATGCATTGCAGGATGTATCCGTGATCCTGGTTGAATTTACGCCGGATGTAGCTGTGGAAGTCGCATTGCAGCGAGTCCGAGATGCGATTGACAAGGCGAAAACCGATTTACCCCAGAACCTGGATACGGGCCCTACCGCGCAAGACGTAAACTTTTCGGAGTTCCCGATCATGAACGTGAACATCGCCGGAAATTATTCACTGAAACAGCTCAAACAGTTTGCCGAAGATTTGCAGGATGGAATTGAAGCGCTGCCGGAAATTACGCGCGTGGATATCCTGGGCGCATTGAACCGTGAGATCCAGATCAATGTAAATCTGGACCGCATGCGGTCGACCGGTCTGACATTCTATGATATTCAAACCGCGATCCAGGGTGAAAACATCAACGTTTCAGGTGGTGAATTAAATGTAGAAGGTGTTAGAAGGACTTTGCGTGTAAAAGGTGAATATACCAATGTGGCCGACATGGCGAATATCCGCATTCGTACTGCCACAGGCGCGACGATCCGGTTGGGCGACGTTGCTGACGTGCGGGATGATTTTGAAGAACAGCAGGATTTCGCACGTTTGGCCAACAAATCGGTAATTACCCTGAACGTCATCAAACGTTCCGGTGAAAACCTGGTAGCCGCGGCAGATAAAATCGAAGAAACAATCGCCGATTTCAAGGAAAACCGTTTCCCGCCCGGATTGGACATTAATATTACAGCCGATCAGTCGATCCAGACAAGAGCTGATCTCCACGATTTGATCAATACGGTTATCCTCGGATTTATATTCGTAGTAATGGTACTGATGTTCTTTATGGGTGTGCGCGACGCGATCTTTGTCGGGTTGTCGGTGCCGCTCTCGGCTTTGGTAGCCTTTGTAATGATGCCGATCATCGGGCCGCTGGTAGGGACTGAATTTACTTTGAACACCATTGTACTCTTTGCATTCCTGCTCGGTATTGGTTTGGTTGTGGATGATGCAATTGTGGTAATTGAAAATACCCACAGGCTTTTCAACAATCATAAAGACTGGACGATCCAGCAGGCGGTGAAAGCAGCGGCAGGTGAGGTATTTATCCCGGTACTTTCCGGAACACTTACTACCATTGCACCATTCTTCCCACTGCTTTTCTGGACTGGTATAGTCGGGGAATTTATGAAATTCATGCCGCTCACGCTGATCATTACGCTGGGCGCATCACTTTTCGTAGCCTATGTAATGAACCCTGTTTTCGCAGTATCATTCATGGGCCGTCACGACGACGAAAAAGAAGCCCACGATACCAGCTTCAAGGCGATCCGCAGACCTGTGATTGTTTTGGGAGTAGCTGCATTGATCGGCTACCTGGTCGATCGTGGTATTGGTAACTTCATAGTATTCATATTGGTACTCTGGATTTTCAACCATTATATCCTGACACCAAGAGTACTTGTTCCATTCCAGGACAGACTGTTGCCTGCATTGAAAAATAACTATCGTAAACTGATCGACTGGCTGCTGCGCGGCTGGCGTCCAGTGGTTGCGATCGTATCCATGCTGGTACTTTTAGTAGTTACATTTATTATAACCGGTATTGCCCAGCCAAAGGTACTTTTCTTCCCAAGCGGCGATCCTGACTATGTGTACGTTTACGCTAAAATGCCTATTGGAACAGACGCAAGAGTGACGGATTCTGTAACCAAGATCATCGAGAAAAAGGTTTTTGATGTTTTGGAGAAGGAAAAAGCGATGGATATGGTCAACTCGGTGATTGCCAATGTAGGTAAAAACGCCGGTGATCCTTATAACCCAGACCGCGCTGCAACGCCGCATAAATCTAAAATCACGGTTGCATTTGTGTATGGTACCGAGCGTGGCGGAAGATCTTCGGAAGCGATCCTTCGGAAAATAAGGGCAGCGGTAGCGGGTATCCCGGGCGCCGAAATATCGGTTGAACGGGAAGCAGTAGGTCCGCCAACAGGTAAGCCGATCTCCATTGAGATTTCGGGAGATGAATTTGAGCAGTTGCAGGCTCTTGAAAAAACGGTATTGAAGCGCGTTGAACAGTCCGGTATCGAGGGTATTGACCAGCTTCGGTCCGATCTGGTGACTAACAAGCCTGAAATTGTAATTGATATCGACCGTGAAAAAGCGCAGCGCGAAGGGATCAGCTCCCAGCAGGTAGCACTTGCAGTTCGTACCGCATTGTTCGGTCTGGAAGTTTCCAAATTCCGCGATGATAAGGACGAATATCCGATTATGGTGAGGTTGGAAAAAGATGATCGCGAGCAGATTGAGAAGCTTTTGAGCCTCAATGTGGTGTACCGCGATATGAATATGGGCGGTGCATTGCGCCAGGTGCCTATTACTTCGGTGGCCAATATCCACTACTCAACTACATTCAGCCAGATCAACCGCCAGGATCAGCAACGCATAGTTACCTTGGGATCCGACGTACTGCCCGGCTACAACGCCAATGAAATTGTTGCGCAGATCCAGACATTGATCGAAGATATGGAGGTACCAAATGGCTATACCATTAAAATGGGTGGTGAACAGGAGGAACAAAACGAATCGATGGCGTTCCTGGGAACTGCATTCGGTGCGGCGATCCTGTTGATCTACCTCATCCTCGCGACGCAGTTTAACTCGGTTGTGAAACCTTTCATCATCTTCTTCACGATCGTACTTTCACTGATCGGGGTGTTATTGGGTTTTGTGATTTTCAAAAAAGATTTCTCGGTGATTATGTCGGGTGTGGGTATTATCGCGCTGGCTGGTATTGTGGTCAAAAACGGTATCCTTCTCATTGAATTCATCGAAGAGCTGCGAGGCAGAGGTTATCCGATGCGTGAAGCGATTATCGAAGGCGGTGCGATCCGTTTGACACCTGTATTGCTTACCGCGTCGGCGGCCGTGCTTGGCCTTGTTCCTCTTGCATTGGGTATCACAGTCGATTTCGTCGGACTTTTCCGCAACCTCGAACCCGACCTGATCATCGGCGGACCAAGTTCGATTTTCTGGAATATCCTCGCCTGGACAATCATTTTCGGTCTCACCTTCTCAACCGTACTTACGTTGATATTGGTACCGTGTATGTATTATGTAAATGAGAGGGTTCGTGAAAAATGGTTCAGAAAAGGCAAGCAGGAAGTTGTGAACCCGAACTGGCAGAACGAAACGATCTAAAACTAGGAATACTGCCTGTCTCAATTTTTTTCAAACTGAGATAGGCAGTATTCCAAAAATTCCTAGATTTGCAACCCCAAAGAATCGGGTAACCGGCGTTGAGAAGGCACTCAAATACCTCACTCAGCAATAATTTCGGGATGTAGCGCAGCCCGGTAGCGCATCCCGCTTGGAGCGGGAGAGTCGCAAACACACTATCTGAAATGAGTTTTGTTGTATATATTTTATTTAGCGAATCGCTCAATAAGTTTTATGTAGGACAGACTCAGGATCTGGATAGCAGGCTGCGAAGGCATAATGAAGGCCGTGTCAATTTTACCGGCAAAGGAGTTCCTTGGAGATTAGTACATACCTTTGAGTGCTCGGACCGTTCAACGGCCATGCAATTGGAGAGTAAGATTAAGAAAAGAGGAATTAAAAGACATTTGCAAGACTTAGGTCTGCAATAATTTCGGGATGTAGCGCAGCCCGGTAGCGCACTAGCATGGGGTGCTAGGGGTCGCAAGTTCGAATCTTGTCATCCCGACATTGATTAGAAGCCACTTACAGCGAAAGTTGTGAGTGGCTTTTTTTACAACTGGCCTGTTTCTGTTCAACTATTCTGACAGGAGCATTGAGACAGAACATACTTTTTGTTTTGTGGAAACCCACGATTGCGTTTTTTTACCACCAAAACCTCTTTCCCCCTGCTCATTTTTGTACAGTTATTCACTTTAACAAGGTACATTATGAACACTAGTCTGCTTATAATTCTCTCCATTATTGGTATTGCAGCCTCTATGCGGGATTCACATATTTTAAATCAACCAAGGCAACAACAACCAGGCCCAGTAGGAAGTTGGGAAAGAAAATTGGAAGACGGTGGAAGCGGATTCGGGATTCAAAATGAAATGACAAATAGCTATCTTTCAGCAAAATAACATGTCGTTATGATCTGCAAACGCATTGCCCCCGCAGCTTCTGTCAGCAGCCATGTGAAGGAGTACTTGTTATTGCATATGATTTTTGACAGAGATGCCCCAGCTCCGGTAAAAGCATATCCAACCAATCCGGAAGAAGGGATGACGTTTCAGATCGTTGGCAATCTTTATGCCGAATGTCCGGAATTGAAGCTTTTCGAAAAACGCCCTAAAACATATGTATTTGGACAGCCGGATTACAGGCAGAACTTCCATCTCACACATGAATTCATGTTCGTGCATGTCCGGTTCCAGCCCGGGGCGTTGTTTCAGTTGTCGGGTATTCCTATGAACGAGCTTGTCCACCAGGGCGTGGATGCAACCACCATTTTTGGCAAGGACATTGATGAGGTCGACGACCGCCTTGCCAATGCGCCCGATTATGCCACGATCCCTGAGATTTTGGATGCATTCTTCTTGAAACAGATCCTCAGGTCCAAACAAAAATCTCAGCCGTTCGATAAAATCGGCAGGCTCATTCTGACTTCTCCGCAGCGATTTGACTTAGCCATCATGGCTGATCACGCATGCCTGAGTATCCGGCAGTTTGAAAACAGGTTCGTAAGACAAATCGGAATTACCCCGAAATATTTTGCACGAATCTGCCGGTTTTACCAGGCCTATGAAATGAAAGAATTTAATCCTGGTTTGGATTGGCTTACTGTCGCTTTGCATACGGGGTATTCCGACTACCAGCATTTGGTGAAGGATTTTAAACAATTCGCAGGAACTGCCCCCAATACGCTCATTGAGCAGAGCACCCAGAACCCCGAAAGAAGGCTCAACATCGCGACCGGGTTCAGGGGAGTGTAAAATCATTTGCAGTAACATTTTCAGTGTGCAGCCATTCCGGCAGCGCTTATTCTACTCTTAATGCTTCATGCCATGGAACGTTCCTACAAAAACGTCAGCTATTTCTTTGTGGCTACCCTTGCCATTGTGGTGACCGGCTTCTACAAAAGTTATTTCAGTCAGTTCCCTTCATTTACCGGGCTCACTTATGTGCATCATATCCATACGATATTGTTGATGCTCTGGTTTGCGATGCTGATCGTGCAACCCATACTTATATATCAAAAGAGGATTGCTCTGCACCGACTCGTTGGTAAATTTTCCTACGTCCTTGTCCCCATCATTATCTTATCGCTGCTGGCGGTAATGAAGACACAATACCTGAAAAACGCTTCCCACATGTCCGAAATGCAGAACCTGGCATTTTTATACCTTCCAACTTCCGCATTGATACCCTTTGCCAGCCTATATGTATTGGCCATTGTTTACAAGAAGCAACCTGCCAGTCACATGCGCTATATGATCGCCTCGGCCGTTGCATTGCTTGGCCCGGGTGTTGGGCGCATTAATCTGGGCTTCACTGATTTCAACACCGCTGTGATGGTGGCCTTTGCCTTGTGCGATGTGCTTTTTGTTGGCTTGTTGATATATGAATACGCGAAAGGAAAGAACTATTATCCTTACCTGGTTTCATTGCTGATCTGCTGTATTTTCCATTATGCATTTCCCTGGGTTCCCGGCTCTGGCATCTGGCAAGGATTCGCAAAGGGCGTTGTAGATTGGGCTTTATGAATGCCGAAGAAAATCTTTACGCCAGCTACAATATCTTTCGCTTTACTGAAATCCAGCGGAGATGCTGGAAAGTTCGGCAATTGGCCTGGTCTTTTAATCCCGCAGCGCGCTTCTATGCCTCAGTATTAAAAACGCATTTGAGCATTTCATCACTGAACCTGGTTTTTCTCGAACCTTACTATTTGGTTCTCAATTGGTTTTACCGTGCTCAGATAGGCAAAGATTGCAGTGAGGTCTTTTTCCTTCATGCCTGCGTACATGGTCCACGGCATTGGGGTATTCAACTCACCGGGTTTGAGTTTGGGTGAAACGTAACCGCTGTCTGTATACGCTTTGAACCGCGCTACGAATGCTTCTTCCGTCCAGTTACCAATGCCGGTTTCCTTGTGCATCGTGATGTTAGGCGAGCGCACCACTCCGTTCGGACTTTTGAATTCCATTCCTCCGCCAAACTCAGTTCCAGCCACCACATTACCCTTTTCAGTCTTGCTATGGCAATCCACACAGCCGGTAGCAGTGATCAGATATTTACCATAAGCCACCTGATCAGTCTCAGCAGGCAGGGTGGTAAAAGCAGCTTCCCGGGGCATTGTATTGATAAGGATATTGACAGGAAAGTCAGGCTCAGACTCCGGAATATGAGTCTCCATCGGTGCTAATCCGCGAATGTAGGCGATCACTGAATAAATATCTTCCTTATCCAGCTGCCCAAAACGGTGGTAAGCCATGACCGGAAAAAGTGGTTTTCCGCTTTTATTCACACCGGTTGTGACGGCGCGAAAAATCTCGCCATCCGTCCAACCAGCCAGTGCGTATGGTGTAATATTAGGCGCGTAGAATTTGCCTGGAAAGCCCATTTCCTGCGTAAATGCCTCGCCGCCGCCACCCAGTCCGCCTTTAAGCGGTCCCGCATATTGCGACCAGTCGCGTGTGCTGTGACAGTCCATACAAACTGTCACATGATTGGCGAGATATTTCCCGCGCTCGACGCGTGCTGGTGTCAGCTCAATTTTCAGTTTCGGCGGAGGACCGGTATCAGGAAGGCCCGCGCTCACATAGATGAGTCCTATTGCAATTATTACAACAAGGCCGGCAACTATTTTGCCAATGATTTTAAGCACTTTCACCTTAATAGCTGAGTTTAACGATTGTTCCGTCCTCGTAGCTTAGCAGATAGTACATTTTATCGCCAGCCCGCATAATGTCGGTCGGGCGCGTAATGTTGCCAAAAAGCGTATTTCCTTCTCCGTCCAGTACCAGCCCTGATCCTTTTGCAAATCCCTTTGCTCCGAATTCCCCGTGCTGGATTACAATAGGTTTATTGTTAGCTGAAAGTGTAATGCCGGTCAGCGTTGTGAAACCGGATTGGTACACATCCACAGCCCCCTTGTCATCTACTTGTAAAATACTGGCGCTGCCCGGTGCAAAAGGGAAGCCGGTTAATGTACTGATAAATAGCTTACTACCGTCGTAAACGATACCCGTCGGTACTGCCTCAACGCCAGGCGCGACGTTAGGAAGTTTTGCAAATACTGACAGCTTACCATTGTTTTTATCCCTTTTAATAACCGCATTACTTCCGGAGTCAACAAAGTACAGGTGACCGTCGGGCCCGAATGTGAGATCGTATGTATTCGAATTAATCGGGTTCGTCAGATTCTCGCCTTTTACAAAAGTTGCAAGATCCTGAGAAGGAATATCGGCAAGCTTCACGGCCGGATCACCTGATTTGAAAGAAGATACATCGGCTGTATAAAGCATACCATTTGAACCGTGCAGGAAATAGAGCGTCCCGTCTTTATAAATAAGGTGACCAATACCTTCAATCGAACCTTCACGCATCAGTGACTGGAGTCCGGTTACGAATGTGGTTTTAACGCCTGCAGAGGTAATCATGGATACAGTTCCATCCGTGCCGTTATTGCCTGTCCCAGCCTCGGTAACCCATACATTTGAATGATCGTCGACTGTTAGTCCAATCGGGTATTTGAGTTCGCTTACAAAGGGTTGTGAAGTAAAAGTTTCCGGTTCCGCGACTGGCTCCACATGGTCGGTGCAGGCCTGAATGAACATCGACGCGATGATAACATTAACTAGTAGTACTAATTTTTTCATTTTCTGGAAAATTGAGTATTTGATTAAGGACTGAACTGAAAACCGGAACGTGCTGACCACGCTGGCCGGGCCACGTTGGCCGGGCCACGCTGGCCGCGCCACGCAATGCATAATCGTCGTGCGTTTCGGGTTTTAGTGATGGATAAAATGAATAACGTTGAGTAATATGTAGTGCAAAAGAAAACGACACGGCGCGAAGGCACAATAGCAAATTCTTGCTATGCAACGCTACCGTCTGAGTCACTAATTTTGTCGGATGACTTCAAGGATTGTCATTTTCGGCGATAACACTTACTTCCCGATGATCTTGACCCGGTGCGCGAGGCCCCAGTAATGGAGCTCTTCCAGGACTTTGTCTAATGATGCGCCGTGCTCGGTGATGGAATATTCAACTGTTGGGGGGAACGTGTCGAAAACCTGCCGCCTGATCAGCTGGTTCATTTCCATTGCTTTCAATTCTTTTGACAAAACTTTGTCCGTAATACCTGCTACTTCGACAGAAAGTTGCCTGAACCGCCTCGGACCGGAAGAGAGTGCAAATAATATCAACAGTTTCCACCGCCCTTCCAGGGCTTCGAGTGCATCGCGTATGGATAATGCAGTCTTCGGGCAGCCATTTTCGGTTAGCATTTGTGATTCTTTAATGATTGCGTAATGCGTTACTACCCGAACTGATAGTATTATCCCATCGGGAAAGTACTGACGAACGGGAAGTGAATGTAAATACTTTTGCTTACTCACAAAAAAGACTATCCCAATGTTGATCAGAAAACCTTCAAAAACGCTGCATATATTGTTGCTCGTTACCCAGCTAGCACTTTCATTAACGCTCATCTGGGCTTCTTACATGAAATTGTTCCAGTCGCCGGAACTACTTTCCGCAATGTGGCCATGGACAGGGGAATTGCCGGCCGCATTTGTAAAATTTACCGGTATTATCGACTTCGTTGCAGGAATTGGGATCGTGCTTCCCACTTTGGTGAATATCCGGCCTCGTCTGACATTTGCTGCGGCCGCGGGGATTGTAATACTTATGCTGAGCGCGATGGTTTTTCACATTTCCAGGGGTGAACCGGCGTTGTTCAATATCATTTTTGGCGTGCTTGCCGCATTTGTCGCCTGGGGAAGGTATGGAAATGCGGCATCCCGTTAATACCGGTTTAACCTTTGTTTTGTACGAAACAAATAGAGAATTAGGTGTCAATGCGCTTTCTTAATCAGATGATTAGCGCGGCCTGATTAGATTAGTTAGTTTTGTAAATCACTAAACATGAATGAAAATGACAAAACTTAGACTATTATCGACATTGTTTATTGCGATTACTATGATCCAGTTTGCCAACGCTCAATCGTCGGCAGATGAGATGGTTAAAGAATGGGAAAGGGCGAAAGCCTATACCCAGGAATACCTCGACGCAATGCCTGAGACCGGTTACGCTTTGAAGCCTACACCGGAAATGCGCTCATTCGCCGAACAAATGCTGCACATTACCGACGCAAATTACGGATTCGCCTCAGCTGCGACTGGCGTAAAAAGCCCGTACGGAATGGGAGAACTGGAAAAATCGACGACAGACAAGTCGAAGGCGAACATTACGAAAATCGTGGTGGAAGGATATGATTTTGTAATTAACGGGATCAAAAAAATGACACCCGCGCAAATGGCTGAATCCGTGAAACTTTTTGGTCGTTTCAATATGACAAAAGGAATGGCGCTGATCAAAAATTTTGAACATCAAACTCACCACAGAGGTCAGACAACTGTATACATCCGTATGGCAGGCGCTACACCTCCGAAAGAGAAGTTACTTTAATATTCCTTTATTTCAGGTAGCAGCCACGCAATGGCTGCTACTTCTTTTTTGGGCTATTTTGCCGACCAACTACGCATGAATAGCATGTCAGCATCCCGGTTTCGTCTTCTCAAGAAATCGGTTTTTATAGTTAAGTGGCTTATCCTGTCTGGCATTATCGGCATTCTTGCCGGATCTGCGTCTGCATTCTTTTTAGTTTCCCTCGACTGGGCCACGCAGTACCGCGAAACCCACCGGTGGATCATCGCATTTCTTCCGCTGGCTGGTTTTCTGATCGGTTGCATGTACCATTACTTCGGGAAAGAAGTGGAGGCCGGCAACAACCTGCTACTCGAAAACATCAACCGCCCTTCCAAAATTATTTCACTAAAAATGGCGCCTTTCGTACTGATCGGTACCGTTGCCACCCATTTGTTCGGAGGATCTGCGGGCAGGGAAGGCACCGCGTTGCAAATGGGCGGCTCCCTGGCCGACCAGCTAACCCGACTCCTGAGCTTGCGCCCACGCGACCGCAGGCTCGTACTGATCGCAGGTATCGCCGCGGGTTTCGGCTCTGTATTCGGCACACCGCTGGCAGGCGGGATATTCGCACTTGAAGTTTTCCTGATCGGCCGCATCCGGTACGACGCACTTATGCCCGCATTCACTGCGGCAATTGTTGCAGACCTCACTACCCAAACCTGGCAGGTTGGTCACACGCATTACCACATCCCAGCAGTTCCTGATCTTTCCGCGCTGAATATGCTGTATGCCGGCATTGCCGGTATTGCATTTGGCGGGGGATCAATGCTTTTCACCCAGCTGACCCATTATGCCGGAAGCTTGTTCAAACGTATTCCTTTTCCTCCACTGCGGCCATTGTTGGGCGGCGCGCTGGTTGCGGTTGCAGTTTTTGCTTCCGGTACCACCAGGTACATTGGCCTGGGTATTCCGGTTATCCTCGAATCTTTTGAGTACCAGCTGCCTCCTTATGATTTTTTACTAAAAATCCTTTTCACGGCAGTAACACTCGGTGCCGCATTCAAAGGCGGAGAAGTAACCCCCTTATTTTTTATCGGCGCTACCCTGGGCAATGCACTCTCCTGGTTCCTCCCGCTACCGGTTGGCCTGCTCGCCGGAATGGGCTTCGTCGCCGTTTTCGCCGGAGCTGCCAATACGCCCCTCGCATGTATTGTATTGGCTATCGAACTGTTCGGCAGCGAATGCGGGGGGTATGTGGCTATTGCGTGTATTCTCGCTTATCTCTGCTCCGGTCACCGGGGTATTTATAGTTCCCAGCTTATCGGCCAGCACAAGCATCCTTTTAACAGACGAGTCGCTAAATAGATCATTTTTCTCTACTTATTCCACCATAAAGAGGTCGTGATATCGTCGTTACCCTGCGCTTTTACGGCATTCTGGTAGTTGGCAAGATTTACGCTCTGCTCCTTAGGCGGGTAATACAAGCGCAATGGAACGCCTTCTCCGAAAAGCGGTTGGAATTTATAGTCCGTAGTCGCTCCATTCGCAGTGCGGCTCCAAACCACATCACCCGGCTTCACCAAAAACGTAGGATAACCGGTGCGGCGGATCTCGCTCCATGCTTCGTCTCCCTGGGTATAAAGTGCCAGGTATTTCTGGTTTAAGACGTTCGCTTTATCTGCTTTCGGAAGTGCTGCGAGATAGGTCGTAATATCTGCCTGCGCCACGCCCCATTTTTGCAGGGAAGCAGTAACTCCTTTGATATATTCCTGCTGATCCCAGTTTTTATATTCAGATATCAAAAAGGCCACTTCCGCATATTCCTGCAACACTTCACCATAACTAGCTGCATTCACGGCGGCTCCCGGCAAGCTCACATCCGTGGCTGTGAGCAAACCGGCTGCTGCTACGGGCAGTCCGTAGGGCTGGCCCACGTATTCACCGGCTGCATTTTTGGTTGCGTAAATAGGCAAACGCGGGTCCTGCACTTTCACTGTCCCGATCTGTCCTTTCAATGCATTGATCAGCACGTGCGAAACGGCGAAGTCTTTGCGATTGGCCGTAACCGTAGCGCGGTACAAAGGCGCTTCATTGGGCGCGAGTGCCTGGTATTTGAACACCGCATTATCTGCATTCGAAGTGAAAACACCTTTTGCCAAAGCGTCTTCAAAATGTGCATTCGACTCAGCCGGTAGCTTGGTTCTGATCCGGGTAGCAATACGCAGACGAAGCGAGTTCGCAAATTTGGCCCACAACTCATTTTTACCTTTATAAATCACATCGTAATTCCCGAATGTAGTCGCCGTTTTGTACTTGATCAAAGTATCGCCTGCCGCTTTCAGCTCATTCAGGATATCCTGGTAAATTTTCTGCTGGCTTGCATAAGCCGGACTCAGGTTCTCGGGAGCTTGTTGCAAAGCCTGAAATTCAGGATCCGGGTTACCGTAAGATTGGTAAGGTACATCTCCGAAAACGTCAGTCAGGTTCTGGAAAACGTAAGCTTTCAAAATCCGCGCGATCGCGATATGGTTTGCATTGGTACCCGCCACACCAGCCGCCGCCACGTCTTTTTTAGCCGGGTCGGTATTGAGGATAATGATCTCGTTCAGGTTGTTGAGCGCCTTGTAAGCATTGCTCCAATAAGTATCCGAATAAGAGCGCGGAATGTCGTAGCGCGACTGGTCGCTGTAAATATTCTGGCTGTAATACTGCGCAAAAAGCTGGGTTCCGCGGAGTGAACTGTTTTCGTTACGAATGTTATCGATCGCCTGTTTTTCAGCATTCAACAAAATCGTCGTGGTTGTTGCATTTACCGGCCGGTTCGGGTCTTTATTGATATCCTCAAAATAGCTGTCGCTGCATGAGGCAAGCAATGCTACTGAGCCAATCGCGAGTAAAAAACTGCTTTTTTGATATATGAACTTTTGCATGATCTTCAATTTTTAACTTTTAAATAAGCTGGCTTAAAACTTCACATTCACATTCAAACCGTAAGTCGCCGGCACCGGAATGCTTCCACCTTCCAATCCCTGAATATTACCGCCGCTGCTTGTGAATTCAGGATCGATGTATTTGCTGGCTGTGTAAATGTTCACCAGGTTTCTGCCGTACAATCCGAAGTAAATCGATTTCACTGTTTTGTTCGCCAGTGGCAGACTGTATCCGAATGTGACCTCGCGCAGCTTCACGAATGTCGCGTCGAAGATCGTTTGCGGCGTCGGGCCGCTGTATTCGCCCCGCGCCCAGGCCTGCGCCGTAATGCGGGTATCGTTGGGTGAAATATTGCTCACCGAGTAAGTTCCGTCGGCATTGTAGGTCACTGTCCCTTTCACACCGTCGAGCACCACGCCCGTTTCACGCACATTGTTGGCAGCCGTTTTTTCGAGCACACCTGCGTACATTCCAACTTTGTAGGTTTGCGAGAAGAATTTTCCGCCTACGCGACCATCTACCAAAAATCCAAGGTTGAAGTTTTTGTAAGTGAAACTGTTCTGGAAACCGAACAGATATTTTGGCAAAACACTACCCAGCGGCGTCAGTTGCTGCCCGCGCTCGTAAGTACCGTCCGCTTTGATCACTTTCTGACCGTCGGTTGTGTAGATAAAATCGTTACCCAAAATCTGTCCGTAAGGCTGACCTTCGCGTGCCACCAATGTAACCAGACTATTTGCCAGCTGGAAAGTATTCACACCCGGTGCCAGCTGGATCACTTTATTCCGGTTCCGCGACCAGTTAAGGCTGGAATTCCATTCAAAACCATTGCTGCGGATCGGTGTGCCGGTTAATGTAACTTCCACCCCTTTGTTATTGATCTTACCCGCATTGATCACCTTCGAATCGTACCCGAAAGCAGAAGAAACGGGGATATTGATGATCTGGTTGCGGCTCACATTATCATAGTAAGTCACGTCGAGCCCTACCCTGTTTTTAAATGCCTGCAAGCTCAGCCCCGTTTCCCACGAACTGGTGATCTCCGGTTTCAAGGCCTGGTTATTCAGCTGCGTTGGTAGCCTGTAAGAAGCCAGACCGTCGAAAGATTGGGTAGCTTCGTAAGCGCGCTGCAACTGGTAAGGATCGGTATCGTTACCCACCTGCGCCCAGCCGAGGCGAACTTTGGCAAAATCCAGCCAGCTCACATCTTTAATTCCATTGAGCTCGCTTAATATCAAACTCGTTGTTAACGAAGGATATGTGAATGAATTTCGTCCGATCGGCAGCGTAGACGACCAGTCGTTACGCACGGTTCCATCTACGAAAAGCAAACTTTTCCAGCCCAGTGAGAAACTTCCAAAAAGCGAGTTGATCTGTTTCTGGTACGAATTGGAATTGACCAAAACCGAGCTCGCATTTTTCAGGTTATAATATTCAGGAATGATCAAACCACCCTGCGTTACAGCGTCGCTGATGCGACGGCGCTGGCTCATGAGGTTTCCTCCTGCATTCACATTCAAAGAAATATCTCCCCAGCTCTTATTCGCAGAAGCCAGCAACTCGTAGTTGAACTCGCTGAAATTATTATTATACTCCTGGTATTGAGATTGCGTGCGTGAATACACCGCAATGCGATCCTGGTACTGATAATTGTAAAGGTCCGCATTCACTTTTCCGCTCACTTTCAGCCAGCTGTTCACGTCGTAAACCAGACCTACATTTCCGTAAAAACGATCCCGGTTTTCGTCCAGGTAACTTTCGTAGGCCGACCAATATGGGTTATCAATAAACTTGGCAGCTTCGCCAGCCGGCGTATTCTGATAGCCGCTGCGGTTCCACAAAATCTGCGTTCCGTCGGCTCTTTTATAGTTTTTCAGCTTTTCGTAATCCACCTGCACTGCTCCCCATTGAAATGCTTCCAGGATAATATTCCTATTGGTAGCACCTGTCCACGGCCGGCCGGTAGACTGATTTTTGATGTAATTGAAATTATTATAAACCTTCAACTTACCCAGCTGCGAAGAGCCCGAAAAGTTGATCGAATTCCGTTTCAAAGAAGAATTCGGTACGGTACCTTTTACATTTTTATTGGTGTAAGAAAGCCTGTAAGTAGAATTCGCATTCCCGCCGCTCACCGACAGACTGTTTGTATTGGCCACACCCGTTTCGAAGAAAGTATGTACATCGTTTTTAGGGTAAATCCACGGTTGCGGATTGAGGTAATCGGCAGTATTCTCAGGATCAAGGTTATACCAATGCAAAACGGGTGTTCCGTCGAGCTTTGGACCCCAGCTTTCGTCTACCGCATATTCGGCGATATTGTAATTGGTACCACCGATATTAGCTTGCTGAAATGTGCTTGAAAACCCACCGCCATACAGTTTCTGACGTTTTGGAAGACGAACGATATTTTCAAATTCAATACCCGTATTCAGCGTCAGGTTCACTTTGCTGTTTTCTTTTCCTTTTTTAGTCGTGATCAAAATTACACCGTTCGCAGCGCGCGTTCCGTAAAGTGCCGCCGCGGAAGGTCCTTTCAACACCGAAATATTCTCAATATCGTCTGGGTTCAGATCCTGGATCATATTACCTACATCTTTCCCGCCGCTTCCCGAGCTCGTCGCTGCGCTGTTCAGATCCGCATTGTCGATCGGTGTTCCGTCGATTACGTACAATGGCTGGTTGTTTCCTGAAATAGAATTGACCCCGCGCAAAAGTACACGTGACGAGCCGCCCATATTTCCACCGGAAGTAACCACCTGCAAGCCAGCTACTTCACCCGAAAGTGCGCTCAATGCATTGGTAGGCCTTGTTTGCAAAGCTTCACCCTTTATTTCCTGCACCGCGTAACCCAATGCACGTTTTTCACGCGAGATACCGAGTGCAGTTACTACTACTTCGTTGAGGATCTTGGTATCGGCTTTCAATGCGACACTGATCTTGTCAACATTCCCGATCGCCACATCCTGGGCCAGATAACCAATAAAAGATACCACCAGAATAGAGGCATCGTCATTCACATTGAGACTGAATGCGCCGTCCGCATCAGAAAGTGTACCTGATGAAGTGCCTTTTACAGCCACCGAAGCACCCGGTAGAGGAGAACCATCGCCAGCGTCGGTTATTATCCCGGTAATAACCCGCTGCTGCGCGCTGACAAATCCGGTCGCCAGGAAAGTCAGCAGAAAAAGGTAGAGAAACCGTATTTTCATAATTGTATTATTGTAAGAGTGGTGAGATTTTCTTTTGAGATTGCACTAAACCCGTATTAGCCTTTAAGTATTGATTTCGCTGCAAATTTATTAAAAAGTGTCTAAATATTTATTCTCTATCGAATTTATAGAGTAAATAAATTTATTTGTCTTATTCCCTGATTACCAGGTCTGAGTTTATCAAACACAAACCGCAATTGAATTGTGCCCGGATACAGAGAAAATTTCCGGGAAATTATGATCTACCAGCTTTGTATAGAAATATGGCTGATTTCAGGGATGGTGCCGGGTGGATTTAATCCCGAATTTTGCATTGTACCAAATCACAAACACTATGAAACGGATTTCATTTTTGATGCTCATACTATTTCCGCTGCTGGCCGCCGCGCAAGACGAGGCGCTGCAAAAAGGCAAGTCGGTGTACATAGAAAGCAATAAAACAGACGTAGGAAAAAGCGCCGGCGAGGAGCTTAAAAGTGTATTGGCCGAATGGGGTTACTGGAAAATAGCTTCTTCAAAAAGTGAGGCGGATGTGATTTTAAAACTTGATACCAAAATATCCGGCGGCGTTACCTGGACTTCCTGGGGTGGGAAAGCGGTGGCATTGAGCGCGTCGTTTGTGACAAAAGATAACCGCGAAATATGGCAGTCTGAATATTATAAAGCCGCCCCAAACGGCGCAAACGGGTTCAATTCGCAATCGGCCTCGGTGCGGAAGCTGGTGAGAGGGTTGCGGAAAAAATTCGATTAACGCCCCGCGCCCGATTAATCGAAGAAAGATGCGCTTTGGAACGAAATAAAAGTTAAGTTTCGGCTACCATCTCACTTCTCTATGCGAATCCTATTCTTGTTCGTTATCGCTTGCGGGCTATTTGCTTCCTGTAAAACCAAAGAAAAACAGCAACCCGAAATTGCGGTGCGGGACACAACTATTAAGGTTGAAAATTCCTTCACCGAGCTTTTTATCGACACAACTGCGCTCGGCCGTTTTGTGGAAACGCGGAGTATGCAGGATAGCACGGTCAATAAGATCCGAAGCTTTTACAATCGCCGGAACTATCAGTTTGCCTGGTTTTTTCCCGATGGTATGGCCGATTTTGTGCAGACTTTTCTGAGTTTGCAAAACGATTACATCCACGGTTCAGGCGACAGCTCGCTTTACGACGCGAAACTGATGTCGCAAATAGATTCACTGGAAACCTTGAAACGCATTGTACCGACAGATCCCCTGGTGATCAATACCGAGCTGGCATTGACCGAGCATTTTTTTAATTATACCGAAAAAGCATATTCCGGCGACGGCAGTTTAAATATTCAGGAACTCAACTGGTTTATCCCGCGGAAAAAGATCAATCCCGGCGCTTTTCTGGATTCTCTTCTAAAAAATAAAGGAGAAAATGTAGCGTCTTACGAACCCGTGAACCGGCAGTACAACCTGTTGAAAGAGCAGTTGAAACTCTATAATTCGCTCAAAAACGAGGATTGGCCAGAACTGGAACCGGTCAAAAAACTGAAACTGGGCGACAGCTCGCCGGTAATCGCGGAAATAAAAAGAAGACTCGCTCTGTTGCAGGATATGGAACCCGGCGACTCTACCGATATCTTCGATTCTATGCTGGTGGCGGGCGTAAAATCATTTCAAACCAGAATGGGTTTAAAGGCTTCGGGGGAAATCGGGCCTGCATTTATGAAGGAATTGAATGTGCCCGTGAGCGAAAGGATTCGTCTGATGCTGATCAATATGGAACGCATTCGCTGGGTACCCGCTGCACCGGCAACCGACTATATCCTCGTCAATATCCCCGAATTCCGACTTCATATGTACGAAAAGGGCGAGCTTGCATTTGATATGAATGTAGTAGTCGGCTCAGAGGCGCACAGTACGGTGATATTTGCCGGAAAACTAAATCAGGTCGTTTTCAGCCCCTATTGGAATATCCCGCCGAGCATTCTGAAAAACGAAATCCTGCCCGGCATTAAGAAGAACAAGAACTATCTGGCGCGGCACAATATGGAGTGGAATGGGAACAGCGTGCGGCAAAAGCCTGGAAAGTCTAACTCGCTGGGGCTGGTCAAATTCCTTTTTCCAAACAGTTATAATATTTACCTGCACGATACACCTTCCAAAAGCCTTTTCGGCGAGTCGCAGCGGGCATTCAGCCACGGTTGCATTCGTTTGTCGGAACCTAAAAAGCTGGCGGAGTTCCTGCTACGCAAAGATTCAACCTGGACTTCCGGGAAAATTACAGCTGCGATGAATAGCGGCAAGGAAAAGTACGTGCGGCTGCGTGGCGCAAACGAAATTCCCGTATTTATCGGCTATTTCACCGCGTGGGTAGACCATACCGGCAAACTCAATTTCCGGAAAGACGTATACGGTCACGACAAAAAAATGGCTGAAAGACTTTTTGCCGAACCTGCGGAGGTAGCTGCAAGGTAATGCATTGCAAGTGCTTGATTATGTGACTTTCAATCGCTAAGTTGTACAATCTTAATTTGTAATAACTGGATGATCGGGATACTGAGAAACATATTCAAGCAACCGAAAAACCTGCTTCTGTTGCTTTGTTGCTTTCTCTATTCCGGCGAAATACTCGCTCAGTCAGCTGCTGTACCGATTTCGTCTGACAGTCTGATCAATAAAACCAATTCATTTTCGCTGCAAGGACTGAAATGGAAATTCCATCCGGGAGATTCGCCCGAGTGGGCATCTGCTAAATATCAGGATCGCGACTGGGCTGAGGTAGGAAGTGTTTTTGGAGAAGATAATCTGCCAAAAAACTGGAAAGGAAGTGGCTGGTTCCGGCTGCGGCTGGTCACGGATTCGACGCTGGCGGGCCAAACACTCGCTTTTCGGATCAACCACGATGGGGCTTCTGAAATCTTTATCAATGGTGTCAAAAAGGGCAGATATGGTCAAATAGGGCGTAACAAAGCTGAAACGATCCCGAAACGCGCGCCCGATCAGCTGATCCCGTTTGAAGCCCCGCAATCCGACACGATCGTGCTCGCGATCCGGTATGCCAACTATACGCCGGCATTTGCAAATTTTACAGGTTTCCAGGCCTGGATCGGGGTGTATGAAATGATGTTGCCTGTCTTGAAACTAAGCTCAGATAGTCAGGAGTATATGTTAATGAGCATTGCGGCCATGTTCGCATTTGCTTTGCTGCATTTGTTCCTCTTCTTTTTTTATCCCAAACAAAAAGCAAATCTGTATTATGCGCTTTTTGTCGGTTTTGCGGCTGCGACGCAGATTTTCCGATACTTTAATCAGGTACTTTCGGATCCCTACCTGCAAGCATATATGTGGCCGGCTTTCGACGTTTCCAAAACGCTCACTACCATTGCCGCGGGTTTACTGTTATATAAAATTGCGGGTACAAAACTCACCTGGCTGCGGCTCGTGCTGTTTCTGATGCCGGGAATATACTATGTGATCATGTTCGGCTTTTTCCACGATTCTGCGCGTGACGACATATTTAACCTGTATTTTCTGGCGGTAATCATCGACGGGCTCAGGGAGATTTTCATAGCTTCGCGGAATGGGAGAAAAGGTGTCTGGCTGATTGGTTTGGGCATGTTTATTACTGCCCTGTTCTTCTTTTTTGTCGGGGTTGATATACTTAATCTTTTTGCGGGCAAGCTGCATTTGATAGACCGGTTTATGGCGGTGGGGCTACTTTTTATGCCGCTCTGCTTTTCCATTTTCCTTGCACTGGATTTTGCAAGAACAAACAGGGACCTGAGCCGGCAGCTGGCAGAAGTGGAAGCACTATCTTCCCAAAAACTGCTCGCAGAACAGGATAAACGTGAATTAATTGAACAACAAGCAGTTACCCTTGAAAAAACGGTAAAAGAAAGAACCGCTCAGGTTCAGGAGCAAGCCGACAAACTGCGTGAGCTGGACACATTCAAATCCCGGTTTTTCATCAACCTGACCCACGAATTCCGTACCCCGCTTACATTGATACTCGGTCCGGCGGAACGTATTTTATCCCAAACCCGGGACACAGAAATGCGCAGCCAGCTCGGCCTGATCGCCAGAAACGCGAAGAGGCTGCTTAAAATGATCAACGAGCTGCTGGATCTGAGCAAACTGGAAGCCGGAAAAATGGAACTGAACAAATTGCCTCTGGAAGTGGTCGGTTTTATAAAAAGCATTACCTATTCGTTTGAAACGCTCGCTAACCAGAAGCAGGTTAGCATTCATTTTTCAGCAGCTGCGCAAAAATTCACCGCGAATACGGATAAGGACAAGCTGGAAAATATCTTTTATAACCTGATATCCAATGCGGTGAAGTTCACGCACAGCGGCGGCATTTTTGTCTCTGTTATTTTTAATCAAAGAGATCATTCAACTGAGCTGGTCGCCACGGTTACAGATACTGGCACCGGGATCCCGGCTGAAAAACTTCCCTATATATTCGACCGGTTTTACCAGGCCGATTCATCGGATATCCGGCCGCAGGAAGGTACCGGCATCGGCCTGGCGCTGACAAAAGAGCTGGTTGATTTATTGAAAGGTAGTATTGAAGTTAAAAGCGAACCCGGCAAAGGAACCGTCGTAACGGTGCATATTCCAGTGGAAATGGCGGCGGAACAGCCCGATTCTGAAAGTATTCAAATAGCAGAACAGTCACTGACGGTCCCGACTTCACTTCCTGATCACAAAGCATTTTCACGGGCGCCGGATTCACATCTGGTATTGGTGATTGAAGATAATGCGGACCTCCGCACGTTTATCCGCTCTTCACTCTCCGGCAATTACCGGATCCTGGAAGCTGAAAATGGCGAACAGGGATATAATCTCGCATTGGACACCGTCCCCGATCTGATCATCACCGATCTGATGATGCCGGTAAAAGACGGTTACCAGGTATGTGCGGATATCAAGAGCAATGAGAAAACCAGCCACATTCCGGTCATTATCCTGACCGCCAAAGTAGATATGCCCAGCAGGCTCACGGGCTTGCAAACCGGCGCTGACGCTTATCTCCGAAAACCATTCCACGAAGCGGAGCTGATCGCCCAGATCGAAAACCTGGTCACTACGCGGCAGTTACTGCGCGAAAAATACAACAGCAACAACCTCTGGCTCACGCACACCGCCGAACTGCCTTCGATCGAACAAACCTTTTTAACCAAGATACGCGCCGCGCTGGAAACACATTTGTCGGACGAAACATACAGTGCAGAGCTGCTCGCGAGCGACGTAAACCTCAGCAGGACACAACTTCATCGCAAGCTGAAAGCGCTGATCAACCAAACGCCCGGCGATCTGATCAGGACTGTACGCATGGAAAAGGCGCTGGAACTGCTCCGGAAAAATGCCGGTACTGTGGCTGAAATAGGGTATCAGGTCGGTTATGGAAATCCTTCCAATTTCTCCACCAGTTTTGCACAGCACTTCGGGTATCCACCCAGCGAAGCATTAAAAAAAGTCGATTTTAGTACCAAATAGGCACATTTTCGGCTGTTGTTACATATTCAAATGCTTTTGCAACAAATCCAAATGTCGGGAAAAACCGAATTCGCGTGTTTTGTGCTGTCCTAAAATCCTGGCTATGAAACATTGCGTCACACAAGCAATACTGGTTCATCCCCACCCGCTGGAATGCGAGGCGGTGGCGGGCTGGCTTCAAAACAGATCGTCTATTAGTCTGATCGGAAAAAGTACCTGCCTGGATAGGGTGATGCACATTCCCTACCTGATGGACATTGAGCTGGTGATCGCGTTTGCCTACCACACCGAACATACGGCAGGGCAGATACTCGCCCTTCGAAAAATCCATCCCAACCTGAAATTCCTGCTTCTTGGCCCCAGCTCCTCCATGAAATTGGTGAGAGAGCTTATCCGTTCGGGTGTCAGCGGCTACATCGGGATCGAAGCGGAGATCGACGAATGGGAACAGGCGATCCGCTCGGTTTCGGAAGGGAAGATCTATTATGGACAGGAAGTAATGATGCGACTGTCAGAGTCGCCGATCGGGCAGTCGGACTCGCAGCCTGCGCCCAGTACGACGAAAGATTTTCTGAGCAAACGAGAAATAGAAATCCTCCGCCTGGTAGCCAGTGAATATTCAACCAACCGCATCGCCACCGAACTTTTCATCAGCGGCAAAACCGTAGAATCCCACCGCCGCAACCTCTTCCAGAAACTAGGCGTAAAAAATTCGGTAGGGTTAACGAAGGTAGCGGTTAGGCTTGGGGTTGTTTGAAAAGTAGGTTCGAGAATACAGTTGTTCGAAGACAAACTTTTAGTCGAGGAAACCGTATTTCTTTTTTAGCTTACCTTTTATAGTTGTGGAATGTATAATCTGAGTTCTAACCAGGGAGAAGTCTTCGTCACTCAGTTTCCCAATGATAATTCCAGGTCTGGCTTTTATTGCTTCGTTAATTTCATCCCTCAGAATCGGCCTCAATTTGGAACAGTCAATCAGGCATTTGTGATCTAAATAATCTCTTCCCTCCGGCGTAAATTCGATCTGCTGTGACTTAAAATCTAGATTCCAGTTAACCTTCTCGTTTAATTTAGTATTAAAGAAGACTGATACGACGGTTAATTTGTCTTCCGTTTCACCAACTACAACCAATCTTTTTATTTTGGGAGGATAGGTATCTTTCACGAACATTCGAAGTACGCAACCTAAAAGCGAATTCATATCTGGCCTGAAAGATGTTTATTCAAATTCGGCAAACCTCAAGGACATAGAATCTTCAATGTAGTCGAGCATATCCTTATCAGCCCCGCCGGCTTTTGCGACTTTGATGATATCTATCTCCCTGTCAGGTTTTGTGTCTGCCCATGCGGCATCATGAGATTTTTCTGTTAGTGTCTTGAAATCCAGATGTTGGTTTTCGTGAATTGATTCATTGAGACAGGCAATTTCCGACTCAGACAACCAATCCATATCTGGTTCAGAAATTCCTTTAATACTATAATCTCCAAATGTTTCAAAGAATTTGGCAAAAGTTGGCTTCCCGGCACGCAGGCTTTTTGTTATATCGTATGCCAAAGATGGTACCGGCCCATTGTTCATGGCGTGAAACCTATCACCGGATATTTCCGACCCATATTTGACCAGGTGTTTTTGCTCGGCAAAATATAGGATCTTGAACAGTTTATGAATATCACTTTTGCCGCCTAAATGCTTTAAAATATAGAGCATGGCACTAATTGTGATTTCTGTTTTCTCCTCTATCGTATTCATGTTATCGAAAATTAGAAATATCCCGAACTAATTAAATGACTATTGAGAGGCAATCTTTATACCAAACAGCCAGACTATTAGGGTTTTGCCAAAGTACGACAATCCCTTGTTATAACGAAAACTGAATATCCTGCGGTATCAAGTTCTACGTTTCTGGCACTTAGATAGGTAACTAGTGAATCCTATTTGCTATATCTAATACTTTTTGGAGCCTCCATACAACCTTCCTCCCTTGCGCCAGCCTCTTTAAGCAAAAAAGAACACAACCTGTGCTTGTTTTGCTATGAAAGTATTATCCTTCATTTTATCGCTGCTCCTGTTTCAATCCGTGTATGCGCAGGATAGTCTGGAAGTTGTTTACACCCAGGAACAGCAGGATACGCTCGCTAAGCAGCGGTTTATCGACCGGTATGAGAATGTATTTATGACGAAGGTGCCTACACGGCACATGTTTAAATTCGGTCTGACATTTTCTCCCAATTACCTTTTTGCAGTCGAAAACAGTCAGACCCAGAGCACTTCCTACCACGTCGGTTATGAATACAAAGCGTTCCCTTCCTTTTCAGTAGGTACCGAAGTTACGGCGGGCGGAGGATGGGGAAGTCAGACGGATTTCTCAGGAACACTGGTCGCGAATGTGTACGGAAGGTGGTATTACGACATGAAACGCAGGATTAAGGAGGGTGTCAATGTCAATAACTTTACGGGCAATTATCTGGCGATCGTGGCTGAAAAAAGCTGGGGAATTGCTGAATCAAATTACCAGTTATCTAGATTCGGAACAGAATTTGGCTTGCAGCGCCGGTTCTTGAATAACGGAAGGATTGAATTTGCGATCGGCGCGTTTTACCAGTTGTACCAGAAAGGTTACTACCCTGCCCTGCTGAGCTACGAACAAGGCAAGAAGTCGGACTTCGCGATCGTTTCCAGAACAAGTATGGGGCTTGCTTTTGGCGACTGGCGGCGTAACAGGAATGCGGCTATTTGCGATGTATTACGCTGCGACGAATCCCTTTCGCAACAGTGGAAACTCCTTTGGCCAAAAATTTACCTCTCTTCCCGCTTTGCACAGGCAACGGCCGGACTCGCTTATGAACGCAAACTTGGCAATCTGCCATTGTCCGTTAATGCCCAGATCAATGCAGATTACATGCGAATTGTTTCCTCCCTGCGGACCGGCACAGAAGCCAGGCGCGCGAGCAATGATATCCAGATCTGGCCTTCACTTCAACTGAGGTATTATCTGGATACAAAAGAGAAGCTTCGCCGTGGTACCGGAGGCAATAATCTGTCGGGTGTGTACCTTGGGCCACACAGCGATTTTGTGTATTACAATAGCGAAACGATTTTCAGTGTCGGGAGGCCGAAAAGGCATTTGGGAGCAGGCGCAGCTTTGGGATACCAGCAAACCCTTTTCGGGAAAGCCTATCTTGATTTCGCATTGAGTTCAAGCTACAATTTCTTAAAACCAGGACCTTATGAAAAACACTGGCTCAGCGCAATCAGACTTGGTTTTGGGCTTACACTTTAATCTGCATACAACCATTTGAACACTTCCTGGCCTCTTTAAGAAAACCCTGGCTGGTATAGTGAAGAATAGCAAATTACATCAGCAGCAAGAGCAAAATATCTCGCAAAATCATGAAACTGAACAATTTTATATTCAATAAAGCGATACCCGTAACCCTCCTCTTTTGCCTGTCGCTTATCTCAACGGCTCAGGCGCAGGCCACTTTGCAGGTTGCGACGAAGAAAATCGAGCGGACGATAGGCGCGCCGGCTGTTCGCACCTTATTTATCAATGCCGAAAAAGCGGATATCGAAATGGTCACGTGGGGCAAAGATGATATTTCTGTTGTGATGGAATTATCAGCGAAGCACCCCGATCGCGCCACCGCCGCTCAGGATCTTTCGAAGATGCAGTATATAGCTGACCGTAATGGGAAGGATTATTTTTTGAGAAATTATATTGTGTTGAAAAACGGCGAAAACAAGCCGGTATCTAATCTTAAAGCACGCTATATTATTCACCTCCCGGCCTCCTGCGCGGTTGATCTGAAAAATACGTTTGGGAACATTATGCTCAAAGGTTTAATGAAAAGCCTGACTTTGAAAGCCGATTTCTGCACAACTACACTTTCTGATCTGAGCGGCAAAGGCATTCTGAATACTACATTCGGGGAGTTGAGCGGCACGGAGCTTGCCGGTACCTTTACTTTTTCAACAGACCGGACGAATATCAGGCTCGACCATATTTCAGGATCCGTGAAGCTGGATGCATTGTATGGAAACGTGGAGATCTACCCCACGACCGGTTTAACCAGCCTGGCAATACGATCTAAAAAATCAGAAGTCACCTTATTTGCCAAGAACTGGCAGCAATTTGATTACACGATCAATAGCGCCTACGCGACGATGAAACTCCCGAACGGGTTTAAGTGGAAAAAAAATACCGCAGATTTTAAAGAAGCATTTTTCTCGAAAAATCAGTTGGCGAACGTGGATATCAATGCGGAATTCGGGCAGGTGACAATTAAGTAAGCGTATCAAAATCATCATTTATGAAAATTTCAACAATCCTGCTGCTGACATTGATAATCAGCGGACCCGCCCTTGCACAAGACAATGCACCGATTACCTACACGCAGGAGGAAGATACCTTGGTGAAGCAACATTTTATCGACAGGTATGAGAATGTGTTTATGACCAAAGTACCGACCCGGCACATGTTTAAAATCTCAGCCGGCGGCTCGTCGCTTCGTGGGACCGGCATTAACCTGGCTTACGAATACAAGCTTTCCCCCTCACTTTCGCTGGAAGCGGGCGCTTATGTACAGAATGGGACTGAAAATCTGGGTCTTTTAAGAAACATTGCTTTTGACCCGAATAAGACTTTGAATGTATGGGCCAATGCAAAGCTGCGCTGGTACTACCAGATGAATCAACGCATGAAAGAAGGGCTGAGCGCCAATAATTTCAGCGGCGCCTATTTTGGTCTTTCTTATGAAAAACCTGTGATCACCCGAAGTGAATATGGTAACCGCGGAGGGCATGAAGGCCGGCTAGGGTTGCTTTACGGATTCCAGAGCAGGTTTTTTAATAGTGGTTTCGTTGATTTTGCTGTGGGTGTTTTTGAGGGTAACGGTTCTCCGATACTTCGGGATAACCTATCTACATCGAAGTTCAGAAACACGATGATCGCCACCCAATTCAATGTGGGACTTGCTTTTGGTGACTGGAAAAGATCGGATAAAACGCCGACCTGTGACATTTTACGATGCGACGAACAGGACCAGGATCAATGGAAAGTCCAGCTCCCAGATCTGGTGATCGGGCTGAAATATCAGAGGGCGGCGCTTGGGATCGCATACGAGCGGAAAATCGGGAAAAGTGCATTTTCTTACAGTGCGTATGCCAATGCGAATTATCACAACGATAACTATTACAGATTTGGCAACGTAACCACGGGTGTTAGTCTGCGTCACTATTTTCTTCAAAAACACCAAATGCTGCGCGGGAAGACGGGAAACAGTTTTTCAGGTGTATACTGGGCTGCTTCGGCAGCGTATGATTGGACATGGGCGCGAAGCCAGTTTTATAACGAGCAATCTCATACTAAAAGGTTCGATAGTCCCATGTTTTCGCTGGCGCTGGGTTACCAGCAAAGACTGTTCAAGCGCCTGTATTTTGATGTTTCTGCCTTTTACAACAGAAGCACTTTATATGGAAAGCCTAATAACTTTTTCAGCTCGAAGATGTCCCTGGGTATGACGTTTTGAGATAAAAAACATCAGGCGGAAATAGCTTCCGCCTGATGTTTTACTGAAATAATTCCTGATAAAACGTTAAACCTTCCCCTGCCAGCTCGTCGGCGCTATTGGCCAGCGGGCGCCAGATGCAGGCGGCGCGGGCGAGCTCTTTGGAAGGCTGCCCGAAGGTTTCGATCACCACGGCGCCTTCGTAGCCTATTTCAACCAATGCGTCTTTAATACCTTCCCATTCAAGATGCCCGGTGCCAGGTGTACCGCGGTCGCTTTCGTTGCCCTGGACGTGACAGAGCAGGTTTTTTCCAATTTTTCTGATCGCGTCGGGAATATCCTTTTCTTCTATATTGGCATGAAAAGTGTCCATCACGATCTTCAAATTCGGATGATTGACGTCTCGCACAAGCGACAGCGCCTGGTCGACCGTATTGATCATATCGGTTTCAAAACGATTTAAAGGCTCTAAACCCAGTTCAATGCCATAATCTGCTGCTACCTGGCTTACTTCACCTAAGATTTCAATGCACCAGTTACGTTCCTGTTTTTTCTGTTCTTCGGAAACAATCCTGGTCTTTCCGACCGCAGAGTAAAGCGGCCCGCCGAAGATCGGGCTGCCCATATCTGCTGCTATTTTAATGCAATCGATAATATATTCCTTACCTATGTCCCGATAGGCAGGTTCAGTACTTGAAATATCCCGCTCGGGCCCGAAAGCGCCACTGATGGTCACTTTCAGGTCGAGGTCGCGGGCTACTTCCTTCACTTGCTTCCAGTCGATCAGATTTTTGTCTTCCACGGCTATCTCAATGATATCGTAGCCCATGTTTTTCACCTTTGTCAGCAGGGTAATATCCTGTGTGGAAAATGGGGAAACCCAGATAAATGTGCTCGCGCCAAATAGCATACTGATTTGTTTATTCTTCAAAACTTGGCACATCCACCCGGATCCCGCCTTCCATCGCTGATTCGTGAGCACATATTCCAGCGCAGGTATAGTTGGCAGCCAATGCCGCATCTACCGCCGAATCTCTGCCTTCTATAATCGCAGCGACAAATTCCTGTACCAAATGCGGATGTGAGCCCCCGTGACCTGCGCCCTGCAGGAATGAAACGTGGTTGGGATCGTCGATTTTTTCTCTTTTGGTAAAATGCTTGATCGGTTCGATCAGCAGCTCGTCGGTATCAGGCACGTCAATGCGTTTTGCATTTTCACCTCCATCAAAAATGATATGACTTTCATCCTGCAACTGCTCCCATTCAAAGGACATTTTCGTACCATATACATCATAGCTTTCGCGGTATTGACGCACTACATCAAAAAGCGAGCGCGTAGCCTCGGCCACTACATCGGAATTTTTGAGGGTAAATGTGGCTGTTTCCACTGCAAATGGAGAACCGTAGCGGCTGGCCAGATCTTCGGAAAGCCTGCCTGAACCGTGGCAAACTACTGTCTCTGCGATGGTATTGTTGATTTTTAATAATGGCGAAATCGCGTGCGTACCGTTGAGCATTGGTGGGTAACCTTTCCAATATTCACCCCAGCCTTCCATGCTCATATCCTGAATATGTGACCCACGCACAAACTGGATCCGGCCCAGATCGCCGTTCTCTGCAAGCTTCAAACCATACAGAAACTCGCGCGTGTACAAGGCAGTTTCCATCATCATATACACTTTCCCTGACTTACGCTTCGCGGCAACGATCGCCTCGCAATCTTCCTTGGTCATCGCCATCGGAATGGTGCAGGCAGTATGTTTTCCGGCATTTAATGAAGCCAAAGTCATTCTCGCATGTTCAGGAACCGGCGTCACTACATGGATCGCATCCACGTCGTCGCGGCCGGGAACATCTTCGAAATGCTCAAATACCAGGTTTGGATCGAGGTTAAACTTGGCAGTAAGTTCGTCGCGGGTTTCTTTGCTGCGCGTACAAATTCCGACTGCCTTGATGTTGGGATGACTTTGATAGATCGGGATAAATTCTTTACCAAAACCCATTCCCACAATAACTACTGTAATCTGTTTCTGACTCATGCTTTTATTCTAATTATTGATTTCAAACTCATTAAATTCATTGATGATGATTTTTAATTCATCATCATTATTCATCATCATTATTCATCATTCATTATTATTCATCATCATTCATCATCATTCATCATCATTCATCATCATTCATCATCATTCATCATCATTCATCATCATTCATCATCATTCATCATCATTCATCATCATTCATCATCATTCATCATCATTCATCATCATTCATCATCATTCATCATCATTCATCATCATTCATCAT
>NZ_CAJRAU010000007.1 GCF_907165045.1 Dyadobacter linearis | reverse complement strand
AAAATCATTAAGTTTAAATTATCACTCTCGCTCAGTGCCGTTAGCCACTTTTAGGTGGCGTAGTTTGCGCAGGAATTAACGGCGTCTTTTGCCCAGGAACACTGGAGTACTTTCACAGGAATATCTAAGAAGGCAGCATTGAACTGCGGAATGAGCATGCAGCAGCTTGCGACTTCATATTGTTCGGCGGCGGATCTTATCAAGAGCCGATCTTTGCAGAAGGACCATTCGTTATGAATTCCAAGCTAGATGTAGCCAATGCCTACCGCGACTACTATAATGGAGATTACGGCAAGATTGATTACGAAAAACAAAGGGCAAAAGCGCAGTAAGGAGTCGCTTTATTTATCATCAATTATCACGCACGTATCGGATATTTTGAGGAAAGTAAAAGTACTAACTGTTGCATTTTCAATTAAATGATTGTCTGAAAGCAAGCGGGGAAAGATTTGTTTTTGTTTTAAAAAGTCGGCTGAAAGATTGTGGATATTCAAATCCGAGTTCATACGCTATTTCAGAGACGGATGCGTTGGAAGTTGACAGTCTTTCCTTAGCTTTTTCAACAAGCTTTTCCTGAATGTGATGCTGGGCATTTTCGCCTGTCAACGACCGCAGCATATCACTCAAATAACTTGCCGACATGCCTAATTTGTCGGCAAGCACTTGAACGGTAGGAACGCCGCTTTCAGAAGCGGTTCCATTTTTAAAATAATCATCTAAAATATCTTCGATCTTTTGCAGCAGGTTATTATTGCCAACTTTTCTGGTAATAAATTGCCGCCCGTAAAACCGGTTGCTGTAATTAAGCAGCAGTTCAATCTGGGAAATCAGCACATCCTGACTGAATTGATCAATTCTGTTATCTAGTTCTTCCTCGATAATATTGAAAACTGCAAAAATAGCGACACGTTCTTTCTCTGAAAGATGCAATGCCTCATTGGCTGCATAGTTGAAGAAGCCGTACTGCTTAATTGTACCGGCCAGCGGGTAGGAAAGCATAAAGTCGGGGTGAACAAGCAGCAGGAAACCGGAAGTTGCACTCGCGCTTGGACTTTCAAAAATTTGCCCCGGCGCGGTAAACACTAGGCCGCCTTCGCCAAAGTCGTAATAATTTTGCCCGTACTTGGCCTTCCCGCACAGGTTCATTTTGTAAGCGATCTTGTAAAAAGGCATAACCATTGAGGGCGGCAATGCACCCGGAGTTATGGTCATATCTTTGATATTGATAAAACTTACCATCGGGTGCAAAGGCTTGGGAAGCCCAAACACCCGGTGAAAGTCGGTCAATGATTCAAATTTGTATAAAGCAGGCGCTTCTGTTTTCATAACTTAAAGATATTGAACTTTGACCAAATATGCCCTACCAGGGCGTTACGCCCGTCTCCGGATTATATTCTTCGCTAAAAAACTGCCCGGTTGGCCCGTCGTTATCGATCATCACGTATTTGGCGATTCGCGCTCCTCCTTCCTGAACTGTTCCTGTGCCCCGGTGACCATTGAAATCCGTAGCCACAAAGCCCGGGCAAACTGCATTGACCTTGAAAGGCGTGTCCCGAAGCTCGTAAGCCAGGTTAATGGTGTACATATTCATCGCAGCTTTGGAGGAAGTGTAAACCGCAGCTTTGTGATCGTAGTATTTCCAGGTTGGATCACTGTGCAGCGTCAAAGAGCATCCGCTCGATGATACATTGACGATCCGGGGTTCAGGCGCATTGCGCAGCAGGTCAATGAACGCCTGTGTTACCCGGATCACTCCGTATAAATTGGTGTCAAATACCTTCGCGTATTGATCAATATCCGCTTCCAAAGCCGATTGTGGCATTCCACCATTGATCCCTGCATTGTTGATCAGTGCATCCAACGACTGGGTTTTCTCTCCAATAATGGCACGTGCAGCCAGCACTGAGGCGGCATCCGTAACATCCAGTTCGATTGCTTCGGCATTATTCAGGCCTTCGGCTTTCAACTTTTCGATTGCGTCCAGGCCATTTGATAATGTGCGGCTTCCGAGATATACATAATATCCTTGCAGCAGAAGCTGGCGTGCGGTTTCAAAGCCAACACCTTTGTTAGCTCCGGTAATCAGTACTTTTTTCATGTTAGTTGGATTGGTTGTGATAGGTTAATGCAAACTCTTTTGCAAAATCAGCGAGCTTTACTTTGCCCATTGTTGGTTTGTTGCGGTAATAATCTTCGTAAAGGCTTCCGTCTTGTTGCGCAGCCTGCATTTCAATGAGGCCCTTTGCGATCCATTCGTTCATCCCGGCGTCCAGGATTTGTTGCAGCATCTGTTCACGCGGGATCACCTGCCATTTTAGAACGGGCATTCCGATAGCGTCACCTAGCGCTTTTGCGATTTCATTGGGGGAAACTTCGTCGCTTGCCAGATAATGAACGGACCTTCCCTCGAAAGGTTTTTCCATTTCTTCTGCAATGACTGCCGCAATGTCCAGGGGAGAAACCCAAGGCTCTTTCTGATCGCCGCCATAAGATTGAATGATGGCTGACTGCGATTTGATGGAAGCGACATACCGGTATAAATTGGTAAAAAACCCAACCGGCCGCATGAATTTGATAGTAACAGATTCGGGAAGTTGATTCAGGATCGTCTCGACCGTATTGTGCAGATACAGGCTCCCGATTCCTTGGTTGGTATGGGCGCCAATGCTGCTTAAATGTACAATCCGCTTTACGCCAGAGTTTTCAATGGCTTGTTTGTAGTTGTTTCCGACTTTGGTAAAAGCAGCAACAAAATCTGCATTTTTATCAAAAATGTTGCCGATGCCCTCCCATGCTTCCATCAGATAAACAATGTCGGCTTCTTTAAATGTGGCTGTTAGAAAATCGACGTCTTGAATGCTGCCAATTGCTGCTTCTGCGCCTAATGCTTCAATGGCCTGCCGCCGCTCTTCTTTACTGCTAATGATGGTCAGGGAATGGTTTTTCCGGCTTAATTCTTCTGCTAGCGGTTTGCTGATATTGCCCAGCGAACCTGTGATTACAATGTTCATTCTGTTTCTGTTTTTTTGTATTACAAAGCTGCGCAACCTTCAAAAAGCAGATCTAACAGAATCGGAGCATGTCATAACAAAATTGAGAAACGGGATAATGCTAACTCTTGGGTAAACTTTGATTTGCCGTTACTTACTAGCTATTTTCGTCGTATTTCAATAATTTACATGGATGTGCGCCAAAGGCCGACGAGTTGCCGGGCAGTAATACCGCAATATATGTACGACGCGTTTTTTAATTATCTTGAAAAATTTAGCTCTGAACCCGTTTCAGAAGACGATAAGGTTTTGCTTAAAAAAGCATTGGTTCCAGCCAAACTAAGGAAGAGACAATATTTCTTACAGGCCGGCGACCAGTGCAAACATTTTGCTTTTATCGTAAAAGGAGCCATGAGGCAATATTCAGTGGATGATAAAGGCTCGGAACATATCATCAGGTTAGGGGTTGAAGATTGGTGGATGGGCGACCGCGAAAGCTGGGTGATGCTTTCGCCAAGCATTTATAATATTGATGCCTGGGAGGACACTGAAATGCTTTTGATTAACAGGGCCAACACCTTGGAACTGATCAAGACGATCCATCCATTTTGTGAAATGATCCAGCAGCTTGACGAAAAAAACAACATTGCTAATCAACGCAGGCTCACTTCATCCATCAGCTCCACTGCCCAAAAACGCTACACTGAATTCGTCGACTGCTATCCTGAATTAACACAGCGATTTCCGCAGCATATTATCGCATCATACCTGGGTATTACAAAAGATACGCTGAGCCGCGTCAGACGACAGCTGTTACAAGATAAGTCCATTTAGCTCCTTCACCCTTCCACGTAGACATTAGTCTACTCTATTTCTCGACTTAGATCATCTTTTACTTTTACGCTGCATCGGAACTTTGACTTTATAAATCAAAAGCAAAGTATCATGCAAAATGTAAAAACAGGTCTGGAAGCCCTTCTGCGTCCGGAAGACAGCATTCTCGTCCTCATCGATCACCAGCCTTACCAGTTCACCAACCTGAACAGCCACGAGCCTACCATCATTATCAACAATGTTACAGGTCTCTCAAAGGCAGCAAAAGTGTTCAATGTCCCAACCATCCTGACTACGGTTATTGAAGAACGCGGCGGCTACATCATCAAACAGATCCAGGATGTTTTCCCTGAACAAAAACCGATCAACCGGACATTCATCAATACATGGGAAGATCCCAAGGTGACGGACATTGTAAAAGAAAGTGGCCGTAAGCAGCTGATCCTATGCGGTTTGTGGACAGAGGTTTGCGTTGCTATGCCAGCGATCCAGGCATTAAGCGAAGGTTATGACGTATTTGTGGTTACAGATGCATGTGGAAGCGTCACCGCAGAAGCACATGATATGGCAGTGCGCCGAATGGTTCAGGCCGGAGTGGTGCCGATCAACTGGATGGCCGTTGCCGCCGAATGGCAACGCGACTGGGCCCGGATGGAAACAGCCCGTCCATTATCCGGTGTTTTACTGGAACACGGTGGAGGAAGCGACGTATCGCTCGCTTGGGAACTACAACTTCTAGCGACTCCTGTACCAGAAAATAATTGACAATCGGAAAGCAACATCCTGACCAATTCAGGATGTTGCTTTTGTTTTTCTCACAACAAAAATTAAAGAACATGAGCAAGGAAGCAGCCCTGATGATGGAAAATAATCTCAACCAGGTTTGGAATGAAAGAAACCCGGAAGCCAGGTTGAAGGCCATTGAGAAAATTTACGATCCCGCAGCAAATCTATACCACGTGGACGACCAGGTTACAGGTTTTGATGCGATCAATAGCAGCGTAACATCCACCCTGAAACATTTGCCCGCAGAGTTTGTATTTACCAAACTTAAACCTGTTATAATCAATAACAACATCGGCAGGCTGATCTGGGGAGCAGGCCCCAGAGGTGAATCTCCTGTCGCAACCGGAATGGATATTGCCCATTTTGAGAATGGAAAAATCAAGTCATTGTATGTTTTTCTGGATAGCTGACAAGCTTTTTGCATCCCGAGTTAAACACATCTTTCTAAATATTAGCTCCTTAGAAGACTAAAAGGGACGAATTTGGGACCAAAAAATGTTTTTAAGATTTAGTCCCGAATTCGTCCCTTTGATTTTGTTTGAATTGAAAAATTCGGATTTAGCATAAAAATCAAAAAGCCCACAAATCATTGATTTGCAGGCTTTTGATACTTTTTGTACTTGGTACTCGTGGAGATGCAGGGAGTCGAACCCTGGTCCAGAACAGGGAAACCCTGCGCCTTCTACATGCTTATCCGTGATTAGGTTTTCGAGCTCGACAAGGTGCACGGCGGACCCGCATCAAAGCCTTAGATACTGGTGTCTCGTTGGATTTCCGTATCACTATTCCAACCAGCGCTGATTTGCGACACCCCGGAGCCCAACCATCAGCACGTAGGTTGGAGGGATGATGGCATTTGTTTAATCCTCCGGATTAAGCAGCCATGGCGTAAGTAGATTCGCCATTTATTGTTTGAGATCATTATTTACGGGAGGTAATCTCAACTCCCGACATGCTTACACACAGACTTCCAACCCGCTGTCAATTCCAGTCACCCCCATTTTTGTTGGCATTGGACCTATATGAAGTCGGTTGCAAGTATAGTTACATTTTTCTGTATGGAAAAGTTTCGCGATGTCAAAAGTCATTGGGGCATTTGTTGTCATTGGGTCATTTATTGTCAAGTATGGCTAGGTGTTGTTCGATGTTGTTCGACCTTGTTTGGTTATTCAATATTCACCCATTGACTCATTGACTCAAAACTTATTCAATCATTCAATCATTGAAACTAAAACTCCCACCGATAACTCAGCACCGGGATCAGGCCCAGCTGATTCTGGGTTACCACCTTGTCCTGGCGAATGTCGAAATAGCGATAGGCTTCGTTTTTGGTTCCGGAAACGTTTTGCAGGTCTAGTGCCAGGGTGCGGCTGTATTTTGCTTTGCTTTTTTTCCAGTACACTCTCAGGTCCGGGCGGAAGTAATCTTTCAATTTAACAGAATATATGCCCGAGTTGCTGTACAAAGTGGTTTGCAGGATACGGGAATATTCCTCATCGACCGGCCTGTCACGAAAGCCGCCTATCCAGAGAATTTTTGCATTGATACCCCAGATATTCGCATTACCCGATTTCAGCTCCTTGCCCGCCGTGAGACTGAATGTGTGGCGGCCACCAAAGCGGCTTGCCCTCCGAATACCATTCATATCCTCGTAAGTAGCATCGTAGATCGACCCTGAGACGAGCATATAAAAGTCATTTGTCAGGAATTTCTGAAAGCTGGCTTCCAAACCGTAAGTAAGTCCTGTCCCAACATTTTCAAAACGTACCGCCGGCCTTTCTTCGATCAGATTGATCGCCGAATATTTAGTGCTTTCATCGCCTCCCACAGGCACATCAAACTGGTTTTGCATATAAGCTTCCAGTTTCAGACTGTTGCTTTTGTTGAAAGTCTGCTGATACCCAAGCACGATATGATGCGATCGCGTTGGCGTCAAATGCATATTCTGCCTCATCGTCGTCATTCCGTAAGTTGCGGTGTAAACATTGGGCGATTGCAGCTGGCTGTGCAGACCATAAGAAAGGCTGAGCTGCTGATTATCAGAAACCTGCCATTTTATAGCAGCTCTCGGTTCAAGCAAAAAACTTCCTTTTGCGTCTTCTTCTTTCAACTTACTGATCATCGCGTGCAAGCCAATTTCAGTAGTTACCGACGGCGCAACCTGGTATGACCAATTCACAAATGGCTGCACCGTCCAGGCATTTACGGATTCATTGAAATAATTGCGGGGCGTTTCAAACTGCTGGGAAGTTAAAAACAAGCCGGCTTTGAAGCGTTGCTTTGCATTCAAACGATAATTGAAAGTGGTATTGAATGAAATCTTTGAGGCAGAAATCTGCTCATCGCCTAGCACGTCGCTATTCATAAGTGTTTTTGGATCAACCAAAAATGCTTTTCTGGTCGAATAAAGCCCGGAACCTGCTACTACTGTACGAATCGAAGCCCGGCTACCGATCGGCTGATCGAAAGTGAGGCCGGCAGCGCCCATTGAACCTTTGTAAATAATATTCTGACCTTCCTTATCGAACTCCCAGGTTGTGGTATCCTTGTCGGGTGTGTACGTATTGTCGCTCAACCCGCCCATTCCGAAAACCGTGAACTTCCCTCCTTTTGCTGTTGGAAAATTGAGGTTAAATGAAAGATCCTGAAAATTGATAACCTCTCCGCCAAAACTAACCCCCAGCGCGCCCAGCAAACCCGTAAACGAATAGCGGTAGTTGACGAGATAAGACGCTTTTGAGTTCTTCGAAAATGGGCCTTCCGCAGCGATGTCAAAGCCCAGCACGCTTGCCTGGGCCGTAAATTCTGTCTGCTCATCGTTTCCTTTTCGCAGGTTCATATCGAGCACGCCACCAGTTACATTTCCATATTGCGCAGGAAACGGGCCGGACAGAAAACTGGAAGTCGCCAGCAGCTGGGTACTCAGGATATTCACGCCGCCGCCGGTTGAAGTGGGCCGGTCGCTGAATGTACCGGCATTGGACAAATGGTTTGGGTTCACGATCTCTACGCCTTCGAGCCGCCATTGCATACTATTGGGCGAGTTACCACGGATCACCAGCCCATTTGCCTGATCATTGGCCGCCGCCACGCCGGGAAATGAAGTAGCGACGCGCGCCGGGTCCATGTAAGTTGCCGCGTACCGGAAGGTTTGCTCCATCGTGATCGGCTGCACACTATTGAATGCAACCGGCCTCGCTGCCGAAACCGTCGCTTCCTGCAACTGTCTACCCGACGGGCTCAGCCTGACCTGAACAACGTTTTCCTTTCCCGATTCCAGCAAAATTTCAGGAATGCTGATCGTTTCATAACCCACATACGTGACTGTGAGCTGGTAGCGGCCCACGTCGAGTTTATCGAAACGAAAATTGCCGTCGGGGCCGGTGATGGTGCCGGTTTGCCCTTGCACCAATTGCACCGTCGCTCCTACCAGCGGCGAGCCGGTATCTGCATCGCGAACGGTGCCGCGAATCGTGGAAGTATAGGTTTGCGCAAAACTTGACGTAAAAATGAATAAGAGTATTGGTAAAAATCTGAGCATTTCGGAACGGATCAAAAGATATAAGTGCAAAAGTAGTTTCTGTCCGGTTGCTAACTGTCCTGTTTGAGAGTAAAACTATCTCAACATTTCATATATTATTATTCAAATTATTATTTGTTAAAATCCTATATTGATCTACATTTGTAGAGTACACATTACAAATGTAGATCAAATGAGCCTGAGTAAAGCCGAAGAGCAAATTATGGAACAGATCTGGCAGCATGAAAACGTGTTTTTGAAGGATCTGATCGAAGCGCTGCCAGATCCCAAACCAGCTTCCACGACCGTGATCACCCTGCTTAAAAGAATGCAGGACAAGGGTTTCGTCGCCTACAACCTGTATGGAAACTCGCGGCGATATTATGCGCTGGTTGCCAAGACGGATTATTTTTCAACGCACCTGAATGCTTTGATCCGCAATTTTTTCAATAACTCAGCTGCACAGTTCGGCTCTTTTTTTACGAGGGATACCAATCTCACTGCCAGAGATTTGGAAGAATTGAGGAAAATAATTGACACAGAAATCTTGAAGAAGAAAGGTGAATAATTAATCTGTTCCAACCCTGTTAAATCCCTGTTACGATGAAAAGGTTACTACTCCTCTTTTCCCTGCACCTGTTTTCCTGTTCACAAAATGCTGAAAAGGAAGACAAAAAGAAGCCAGCTGAACCGGCAGTTCGTAATGCGCCGAAGGATAGTGTGATTACCCTTGAAATTGACGCCAAACGAGGCGACCAATTCTTTTTCGGATATACCGATCCTCTGTTCAATTTCAATATGATGGAAACGCCGGAGAAACTGAAAACCGATTCTGTTTTTAAAGAGACTATTATTTCATCCAGCCCCATTTTACTGAAAGATATTCACTGGAAAGCACAGAATTATATTTATCTGATTCCTGGAGAAAAGTATCGGATTACCAAAGATTCACTGATCTCAAATTTCGAAATAGCCGGCAATGCAAAACGGACTTATGAACTGAATGCATTCAAAGAATTAAAAAAGTACGCGGCTAAACAGAAGAGACTTAGTGAGTTTGATTTTACAGACCAGGCGAGATACCAGAAGTTCGCGAAGCTGGATTTTCAATCCAGAGATTCCGTTTTGAAAAGTGAATATGAAGACAATGTACAGTTTTTGGAAAAGTATGCGTCTAAAAACGATTTCAGCATTCACCAAAATAAGATGTTAGAAAGAAACCTGTATTATCAACACAAGATATCACAGTTTGCTTTTAACAAAAAATCACCTTCTCAAGTAAGTGCGTACCTGTCAGATAATAAGGCATTGCACGACGAGTTATTGCCTCTGATGAGCTGTGACAGCTGTTTTTTTGATCCAGAATTCCCTTATCTCACGAAGGTTTTTGCCAAATATTACGTAGCCGATCCTGACAAAGTCGGGCCGGAAAAAGCTTATGCTATTTACAGCAATACATTCAAAGGAAAGACGCGTGATTACCTTTTATATAACCTGATCAAGCTGGGTGGAATGTTCAATGAAACTAAACCCAATCCGGCACTCGCAAAACGTTTTCAAAATGACGCGCAGAATCCTTTATTAAAAGAATATATTAAAGAAATGTATGATTTTCTGGAAACAAAGAAGTCGGCGACGGGCTATCTGGTGAATGCGGGCGGGGATAATATTTCCTGGAAAGAGTTAATTAAAAACCATCGTAATAAAGTGGTTTATGTGGATTTCTGGGCAAGCTGGTGCGGGCCTTGTCGGGCAGAAGCGCCGGCAGCGAAGTCGCTTAAAAAGAGATTTGCAGGAAAAGATGTGGTGTTTGTAAATATCTCCATGGATGAAAATAGTGCTGCCTGGAAAAAGGCTTCAAAAAAAGATGGTATCGATACGCCCAACAATTTCATACTGATCCAGCCTTCTAAATCAGACCTGAAAAAGCAATATCGGATTTCCAGCATTCCACGCTATTTCCTGATTGACAAATCGGGAAAGATCGTCGATTCTAACGCACCAAGACCTTCTGACGATAAACTTGTTTCGGAAATTGAAAGGCTTTTGTAAGACAGTGTGATAAAAATCCAGGAAAAAGAATGGGGCGCGTGGGGGTATGATGTTTTTGAGTTGTCGGGAGAGAAAGCAATGTTTTATTTAATTGACAAGAATCATGAAAGCACTCCCGATTTACTTTGTAATGATACTACTGGCGGTTACTGGCTGTGACAATGAAAAAGTGGTAAACGAAACCAATTTGCCTGCACAAGCTACTGAATTCATCGAAGCCCATTTCCCCGATGCCGGTATTGCCCGCGTAGTACGCGACCGCGACGATCTGCTGACGAGCTACGATGTGATTTTGGATAACCAGGTCGAACTGGAATTTGACCGGCAGGGCGAATGTTACAGCGTCGACGCGCCGGGTAACGAACGAATCCCCGACAGCGTAGTGCCGCTGAAAGTACTTGAATACGTGCAGGATAATTACCCCGATGAAGTTATCACTGAGTGGGAAAAGAGCAAAACAACCCAGGAAGTAAAACTTTCCAACCGCAAAGAGCTGGTATTCAACCTGAGCGGAACATTTTTAAGGATTGATGATTGATCGTGATTGAAATAGCGCGAATGCAAAAAGCGGAGATAGCTCCGCTTTTTTTGTTTTAGACCTTAAACACTTGCCGCTACACGCTGCGAGCGCTGCCAGACTTTGCAGCAGTCCAGAAATGCGTGATGCTGTAATTTTTCTCCTTATTTTCTGCTTGTCTCAAATCATAATTTTGCTGCATGTTTAGCCACAATTGCGGCGTAGTATTGAATGCTTCTGCAAGGCGCAGTGCCATATCAGGCGTTACTGCATGATGTCCGTTAACCAGTTGTGAAAGCGTTTTACGAGTCACACCAAGACCCTTCGCAGCGTCTGTTATCGTCAGTTCCAATGGTTCAAGATAAAGATCTTTGAGTACCTGGCCGGGATGCACCGGCATCTTCATCGGCCCTTTTACGTTATTCTCACTCATACTTCCCCTATTTAATGATAGTCCAGATAATCCACATCAGTTACGTCTTTTCCTTCAAACCGGAAAATAATACGATAGTTAGCATTGACCTTAACAGACCAGAATTCTTTTAGTTCGCCCAAAAGCTTGTGCAGCCCCGATCCTGGAAAATCCATATCCTCGGCAATGTTGGCAGCGTCGAGCAATGTCAAAATCAGCCCAATTTTACTCAATTGGGACGCTGGCAATTTCGAACTGTCCCCTTTCTGATAGAACAGTCTGAGAGGTTTGCTGACAATGCTTCTGATCATTCGCAAATGTAACACGTTACGTAACGCGTGTCAACCCAATCCTTCTAATGCAATACTGTCAGGCAGTTTAGTTTTCTGTTACTTTTGTGCCTTGATATTGTAAGTATATTATGAAAGTTGAAGAGATAGAGTCTTTTTTTAGGGAGTTACAGGATAGTATTTGTAATGCATTGGAGACCACCGACGGTGCTGCGAAGTTTCAGGAGGATTTGTGGGAACACCATTCCGGGGGCGGCGGCAGAACGCGGCTGATTCAAAATGGCAATGTGATCGAAAAGGGCGGCGTTAATTTTTCGAGTGTTAAAGGCGAGGTACATCCCCGGTTGCGACAGCAAATGGACCTGCATCCCGGCGACGATTACCATTTTACGGCCACCGGCGTTTCGATCGTCATGCACCCGCATAATCCCAACGTCCCGATCATTCACATGAATGTGCGCTATTTTGAGCTGAGCAACGGTACGTGCTGGTTTGGCGGCGGCATCGATCTTACGCCACATTATGTAGTGGAAGCAGATGCGCGGCATTTTCACCAAAGCATTAAAAACGCTTGCGACAAGCATCACCCGTCATTTTATCCCGAATTCAAAAACTGGGCGGACGATTATTTTTATATCCCGCACAGGTCAGAAACGCGGGGAATTGGTGGTATTTTCTTTGATTATCTCAAACCAAATGAGGAAGGAAAAGGGCAAAATCTTTCCAAAGAAACACTTTTCGCATTTGTAAAAGAAGTAGGAGAAACGTTTGCGCCGGTGTATACTTCTTTCATGCAAAAGCACCGGAACGACCCATTTACGGAACAACAAAAACAGTGGCAATACCTCCGCCGCGGCCGTTATGTGGAGTTCAATCTGGTCTGGGACCGAGGTACCAAGTTTGGTTTGGAAACCAACGGACGCACGGAATCGATATTGATGAGCTTGCCACCACAGGCCAACTGGGAATATAACTTTACGCCGGAAAGTGGCTCGGCTGAGGCAGAAACGCTGAGTTATTTGAAGAAAGGGATTGATTGGGTTTGACGTTGAGCCTTACCCCCCAACCCCCTAAAAGGGGGCTTAAAGGTTCACCCCCAACCCCCTAAAAAGGGGCTTAAAGTAAAATTCGTCCTTTTTTTGAAAGCCCCCTCCCAGGGGGTTGGGGGTAATCGAGCCAAAACGCCCCTAACCATCGCCCCCCTCCCAGGGGGTTGGGGGTAATCCGATTATAACGCCGGCAATTCCCAGCCCTTCTCCACATTATAATACAGATATCCCTCGCGCACTTCCAGCGGCGATTCGAAGTTATTTACATACAACTGGCCGGTGCCTAAACCTTGTGGGAGCGGGTTGTTGAAGGCAGCTGTGTATTGCGCAATTGCGTTAAGTCCGATATTGGATTCAAGGGCGGAAGTAATCCACCAGCCGATTTGCAAACGGTTCGCGATCTCAATCCACTCGCTCGTGTGCCGGAAACCGCCAAGTAATGTAGGTTTGAGAATGATAAACGGCGGATTCAGTTTTTTAAGCAGCGCAAACTTTTCACGGTAATCGAATACCCCTATCAGCTCTTCATCAAGTGCGACGGGGACCGGTGAATTTTGGCATAATGTGGCCATTAATGTATGCTGGCCAGCTTTAATAGGCTGTTCGATAGAATGCAGGTCAAAAGCTGAAAGTACGGCTAATTTTTGCTCCACATCTTCCGGCTTAAATGCGCCGTTTGCATCGACGCGCAATGTGATCTGGTCTTTATGGTAGCGACTGCGGACGGATTCGAGAATGCGGCATTCCTTGTCAAAATCGATCGCACCTACTTTCATTTTCAGTGTTGTAAAACCCTGCGAAAGTTTCTCTTCTACCTGCGCGAACATATCGTCGAACGATCCCATCCAAATCAGCCCATTCATCAGCACGCCCGTTTTACCTTCGGCAAAGTCATTTTTGAAAGGCTTCCGCTTGCCTCCTTTCATGATATCGAGTAGAGCGCTTTCTACGCCAAACCGAATGGAAGGTAAATGCTGCGGCACTACCTGGTCGAGGATAATGCCTAGATTAAATGGAAAAACGTCGAGGTCGAGGCTGTTGAAAAGGTCGCAGACATCAATAAGCTGCGTTTCGAAGTCGGGCAGATCGTCGACACTCAGACCCGGAAGCGGGCCGCATTCACCATAACCGGTCAACCCAGGCTGCTCTGAATCTGCAACTTGCAGTATCCAGGAAGTTTTTTGTGTAAGTATCCCCCGCGAGGTACCCGCTTCTTTACGAAAATGAAGCGTACAGGGTTTGTACACAATTTTTAAAGGCATGGGAACGTGGTGTCAGGTATTTAAAAGGGGCACAATATTAGACAAAAAATATGTAATTATGCAGCCTATATGAAAGATCGTCCGTGGTTAAAAACAGCATTGAGCCCGTTCTCGCGCGTATATGGGTGGGTTACGGACCTGCGAAACCAGCTTTACGATCGCGGCTCATTTTCTTCTCGAAAAGCGTCACAGATCGTTGTTTCTATTGGCAATATTACGGTGGGCGGAACGGGCAAAACACCTGTAACTGAGTACCTCGCGAACCTGCTTTCTGCCCGGAACCCTATTGCAATTTTAAGTCGTGGGTATGGTCGGAAAACGAAAGGTTTTTTGCTGGCCGACGATAATTCCACTGCCGAAACCATCGGGGACGAACCGTTACAATTCTATAATAAATTCAAAAACAAGCCGGTTACCGTTGTAGTAAGTGAAGATCGCGCTGTGGGTGCGGCCCGACTGGCTGAAATAAGACCCGAAGCCCGGATCATCCTGCTCGACGATGCATTTCAGCACCGGGCGATCCGGCGGGATATCAATATTTTACTGAGTGATTTCAATCGGCCATTTTACAAAGACCTTCCCTTTCCTGCCGGCAGGTTGCGGGAAAACCGAAACGGTGCGAAGCGGGCCGATGCAGTAATTGTAACGAAATGTCCGCACGAGCCCGACGCGCTGATTCGGAAACAGATCACGGAGCAGATCAATAAATATACCTCCGAAAACGTACCGGTATTTTTCTCAAAAACCGATTATGCCGAACCTTTGACCTACGCTGGCTCGCCTGTGAAGTTAAAGAATGTTAAAATAGCCGCCGGAATTGCAGATCCACGCCCCTTCATCAGATATGTTGACACCCACTTTCACGTTTTAGATCAGATGCTTTTCCCTGATCACTATAATTACAAGGCGACAGACGTGGAAGAGCTGATTAAGTACTTAAAAAACGGTACTTTTGTATTAACAACTGAAAAGGATATGGTCAAATTAAAGCCGTTGGTAGCGCAGTCCGGACATATTGACCGATTTGCCTATATTCCCGTAACAGTCCATTTTGGCAGCGATACCGACCGTTTCAATGCCTGGTTCGGTTTGCGCATTGAGGCACTTCAAAATACCGCAGCACGATAGTTTCCTCTATGAGAATTGTTTTTTACGCCACACTGTGGATTATAACAGGTTTTTTATTTGCACCACTGGCAAACGCCCAGGTAAGGATGCCCGGAGGTATGCAAATGCCTGGCGGAGGCGGAGGCACCGGTTCACGGACTGGCGGCGGTGGAGCACAGGGCGGCGGGCAGATCCTGGACGATAGTACCAAGAATGTCTACGGCCCGCACACAACCCTGCATTACTTTGAAAATGATATCCTTAATAACCGCGATTCGGTGCGTTACCGGGTAGATACCGGTTTGACGAATTTCCATCGGTGGCTTCCGATGGACAAAGCCTGGGGCAAGCTGGCGGACCTGGGAAATGCAGTTACTGCGACCAGAAACTTACTTTATCAGCCCCGGGAAGATATCGGGCAGCAACTCGGCTTTCGAGCGTACGACGCTTACGCGATCAAGCAGGAAGAAGTTAAATACATCGATACCCGCTCCCAGCATACCGAGCTGGACTTCCTTTCAGGGGGACGCAAAACTTCGATGGGTACCTTCGTTTACACGCAAAATGTGCATTCCCGCTTCAATTTCGGGATTCGCGGCCAGCGGTTTACCTCCAATAAGCAATATGGTTTTGCGAATACGATCAACTCCGAAGCATTGCTGGGTCAGAACTGGACTCTGCTTTTACACACCAGCTTTTTTTCCAAAAACAAAAAATACCTGATCCTGGCGCATTACCGGCACATGAACCAGAAAGTGCGCGAGCAAGGCGGTATTATTCCCAATGTGATTGAGGGTGTTGAACAAAAGTATTCTTACGACGGGGCTGCCAAGATCAGCGACGATGCCAACTCCTGGGAGCGGCGGCACGTCTTCCATTTGTACCAGCAATACAGGCTCGCAAACGGATTCCAGCTTTTTCAGCAGGCCGATTTCCAAAGTACGATCAACCGGTTTACGGACCTGGACCTGGAACGCGGACTGCAAAGAGGCATTTATCCCCGTTTCAGATTCGATTCGACCCAGACGCGGCAGGATATTTATTACAAACTCCTGGACAACAAGGTTGGAATTAAAGGCTATTATTCGGGTTTCAACTACCGTGCTTACATTCGCCAGCGGTTTTACGGAATGCGGGGCGCGAGCCAGCTCGGCAACGATGTGGGTGACATTTACACTTCTTACCGAACCGGTTTAAGATTTGATAATATCATCGGCGCCTGGGCTGGTTACTATTTGAAAGATTCTGCTAACTACCTTACCGCCGAAGCTGATCTTAACCTGGCCAAAAATGTGGAGTACCGGCTTAAAGGTGAGCTCAATACGAAGTGGGGAAAAGCAGGTTTTCAGAGTATCCAAACCGCGCCCGACCTGTTGGTAGAGCGGTACCTGAGTAATCATTTTGAATGGCGAAATAACTTTGACCCTACAAAAGTGCAGACGATCTATGCGTCGCTTCCGCTCAAAACCAAGAAAATCCAGTTTGTGCCCGAAATACAGATCCACCAGATCAACGATTTCATCTACTACGACACCTCCGCCGCGCCGCGCCAGCTCAATGCAGGTTTTCGACTGCTCAGGGTGGGCTTCAATTCCGGTATTCACCTCAACCGCTGGAATTTTACGGCGATGAGTTACCTTACTTTGAATGATAATAAGGATGTACTGCGCGTCCCGACGGTTTTTGCGAGCGGCGAGGCTACATTTGATTTTGTGTATGCCAAAGTACTTTTCATTCAGCTTGGTCTGTCGGCGCGATACCGTTCTTCCTATCTGGCCGATGCTTATATGCCTGTTACACAACAGTTTCACTTACAAAATACCGACCGGCTCGATCAGAATGTTGTGGTGGACGTTTTTGCGAATGTCCGCATTAAAAGGGTTCGTTTGTTTTTCAAAATGGCATATCTCAACCAGGGAGGCAATTTTAACCTTTTCCCGGAAGGATATTTTGTAACACCCGAATACCTCGGTCTGGCCCGCGCATTTTCTTTCGGGATCAACTGGCCGCTTTTCGACTAAGCCGCTCTTATCCAATATTTTATGCAGTCCTTTCTCAATTCCGTTGCAAAACGAATATTAGCCAATCATTCTTCGCTGGAAAGGGTTCAGATCGTTGTACCGACGCGGCGGGCGGCGTTTTTTCTAATGCAGGAGCTGGCGATCGAAACCACTGAGCCGATGATGAGCCCGTCTGTGATCGCGGTTGATGATTTTGTGGAAAGTATGTGTACGCTGGAAATTGAAGATCCGGTGCACTTGCTTTTTGATCTGTATGAAACCTTCCGCGAGATCGATCCCGAGGTGCAGTTTGAGCGGTTTATGGGCTGGGCGGCTGTTTTGCTGAATGATCTTGATAAAATTGATCAGTACCTCGTAAAAACGGACTATTTATTCGACTATTTATCGGAAGCCCAGGCGATTGAAAGGTGGCAGCAAAATTTACCCGAAGGCAGATCGCTGCAAAGTGAAGGCGGGCATAAGCAGTATTTTTCTCTTTTTCAAAATATAAAAACCCTGTACAGACTGTTTCGCGAAAAACTGGAACAGAAAGGAAAAGCGTACCGCGGCATGGCGTACCGGCAACTGGCGGAAGATGTTGAGGAGCTATTACTGCAACGGGCTGATTACGAGCGGATTTATTTCGCAGGTTTTAATGCATTCACCGAGTCGGAGCGGGTGATTGTTACTACGCTGGTAAAAGCAGAAAAAGCAGAAGTTTTCTGGGACAGCGACCGGTATTATATGTCCGAGAATAAAAATGTGGAAGCGGGTAAAAGTTTGCGGGACTACCAGAAAAGCGGCGCATTCGGCCCGTGGAACTGGATTAGCGACGATCTGCTTTCGAGCTCCAAACACATTACGGTGTACGGCGTACCCAACGCGACTTTGCAAACAAAAGTAGCAGGGCAGCTTTACCAGATCATAAAAGCATCCCCCGAAGCCGCGCAGGTCCCGACGGCAATTGTGCTTGCAGACGAGAATTTGCTGATGCCGATGCTCTATTCACTCGACGAAAATGTGCTCGACCTCAATGTGACAATGGGCCTTTCCATGCGGAATTCGCTGTTATATACATTAATCGACAGCATTTTCGACCTGCAACAGAATGTAGTTGAGTTTAAAAGCAAGGCTGGCAAAATGATCAGGATCCCGAAGTTCGGGCATAAGTCGATCGATAAGGTACTGAACCACCCGTTTATCCGGCATTATGAATATGTGGCTCTAAAACCTTCTGACAGCGGCCAGACGATCATTCAAAAGACATTATACGAGATCACGAACGGTAACCAGGTTTTTCTCGACTCGGATCAGCTGCTGATGCTGGGCGAAAATCACCCGCTTTTCCGGGTACTGTTCACGCGTTGGGAAAAGAACAAACCGAATCAGGTTTTGCAGACCTTTTACCAGTTGATCGAGTTGCTGCGAGATGTTTATAAAGATTACAAAAACGCGCTGGAAACCGAGTATCTCTACCTTTTTTATACGCTGCTCAAACAATTTGAACAAACTATTGACGAAAAAACCGAGCTGATCACACTGCGGACGCTGCGTTCATTTATGTTTGAACTGATCCGGCAAACGCGCATTCCTTTCAGCGGGGAGCCGGTTAGCAATTTGCAGATCATGGGAATGCTGGAAACACGGGCGCTGGATTTTGAAAGCATTATCATCTTATCGCTCAATGAAGGCACATTACCCCAGGCAAAACGCCAAAATTCACTGATCCCATTCGACGCGGCGCAGGCGGTGGGGTTACCGACGCATTTGCACCAGGAAGCGGTGATGTCGTACCATTTTTACCGTTTGCTGCAACGCGCGAGCGAGGTGCATTTGCTTTATACGAGTACAAGTAATGCGCCCGGCGGCGGCGAGAAAAGCAGGTTTATCCAACAACTGGAATTTGAGCTGGCCAAATACAATCCGAAGATCAGTATCGAACATAAGCGGGTCGTTTTTGACGGACAACAACAGCAGGAACTTGAAGAATCTGTAAGGAAAGATGAAGCCTTGCTTCTGGCAATTCGTGGGTATCTGGCGAATAAAGGCATTTATCCGACACATTTAAATGAATTCATCCGTTGTCCGATGCAGTTTTATCTCAAACATATTGTGGGGGTAAAAGAGAAGGAAGAAGTGGAGGAAGAGCTGGGAATGGATAAGATCGGGACGTGGCTGCACGCGGCGCTGGAACGTCTGGATCTCGAATTTTTCCTGAATATTATCGACCCTTCCGAGGAACAGATCAAGACCGCGCTCAAAGAAGAGTTTGACCGGCTTTTCAGAGGATATGTGACTGACCTCGGTCTGAACAGGATCTATTATCAGATCGGCGAGCAGCAGATCCTGGTGTTTCTCAAACATCAGATGCAGCTCAGGCCGCGCCGGAGAATACTGGCGGCAGAGCAAAAGATCAGTACGAAGATCGAGCTCGTTTTGCAGGGAACTTACACGCCCGTGCGCCTTGGCGGGAAAATAGACCGCATCGAACTTGACGAGCAGGATCAGATGCTATTTGTGATGGATTACAAAACGGGCAGCGTGGAGGTAGCGGGAAAGCAAAAACTCGCGGACCCCGAGCGCCGGGAAGAAGTTTTAAAAACAGATCCGGATCGAAAAATGGGCTATGTACGCCAGCTGTGGATGTACGAATACCTGATGTACCGGAAAATGCTCGATGAAAACGGTTTGAAGTTGGGAGATACTACTTACAACTTCGGCGATTTTGCGGTAAAATCAGGATTTTACTCATTCCGCGATCCCAAAAACCAGGTCTCCAACCCAATGGAGCTGACGGATGAACTGGCGCCGGGAGATTTTATCCGGAAGTCGGAGGAGATATTGGCTGATATATTGAATGTAATGCTCGATCCCGATATTCCTTTCCGCAAAACGGACGATCTGACGATCTGCACTTATTGCGATTTTACAGGCATTTGCGGGAGATAAAAATCAAAAGGGGCGGTTGATATGTCAGCCGCCCCTTTTGATAATATTTCTTTCTTTACTTACTTCTTCTTGAATTCGAGGTACTCTTCGATTGCATTGTTGGTACTCGCGTCAGTCAGTTTCAAGGTAATATTGATCTGCGGAATTCCGTCCTTATTGATCACTCTTGTACCTGTTCCCTGAACTTTCTGTCTGAGCTGCTTTCCATTGCTTTGCTCCACATCCACAGTTTCGTCCAGCTCGATCATATCTTTGCTGGTCGTTTTTACATTGATCAGCTTGTAGGTTTGCAGCAATGATATCGTGCTTCCGGCAGCCGAAACCTCAGTGTCTTTTGTGAAAACGATATTCAGCTGGTTCTTTGCATTTTGAGTAACAACCCAGTTAAAATCTGTCCTTGACGGTGGTATTACTGTTGTTGTAGCATAGACTCCGGCAAAATCAGGAGCGAAATCGGTCTCCGGCTCCACATTCTCCTTTTTGTCTTTGCAAGCGCCCATTAAAACGACCAGGCAACAAAAAATCAGCTTTTTCATACTTCAATGTTTGGTGTAAATAGTTACCAGTTTGTTGGTTCGATAAATATAATTATTTTCTCTATAACGGTGTTTAAGCCCGATCCGCATACTATTCTTTATGAAAATTCCGCTTTTCTTCGATTCTACTGATTATCAGAATGGCAGTTTCCCTAAATCGACATTACCACCGGTCAGTATCACGCCGATCTTCTTCCCTGTAAAGGCTTCTTTGTTTCTGATAATAGCCGCAAGCGAAACAGCTCCCGAAGGCTCGACAACGATTTTCATCCTTTCCCAGAGATAGCGCATTGCGGCGATTATCTCCTCGTCCGACACGAGCAGAACGTCTGTCACGTGGTCCTTGATGATCGGAAACGTCTTGTCTCCCAGGTAGGTCAGCAACCCGTCGGCGATCGTCTTCACGTAAGGTGCTTTTTCAATTTTATCACTCCTGAAAGACAATACCGCATCGGCCGCTCCTTCCGGCTCGCCTGCATACACTTTCGTTTCCGGCGAAAAGTAGCGCGCCGAAAGTGCGGTACCGCTCAGCAATCCTCCCCCTCCTACCGGCGCCACGATCACATCAAGATGCGCTTTTACGTCCTCGATCAGCTCTTTGGTGGCAGTTGCCTGGCCCGCGATCACTTCATAATTATTGAAAGGATGAATAAAGGTAGCGCCCGTTTTTTCAGTAATCTGATCCACCGTTTCCTGCCGGGCTTCCGGCGTATTGACGCAAAACGTAATTTCCGCACCATATTCCTCCACCGCCCTGATCTTGACCAGCGGAGAGTTTTCAGGCATTACAATATAAGCTTTGGCGCCAACCTTTGCCGCTGCAAATGCGATCGCCTGCGCGTGGTTACCGGAAGAATGCGTGGTAACCCCGTTTTTCAGTTGCTCAGGCGACAATGATAAGATCGCATTCAGTCCGCCCCGCGCTTTGAATGCGCCTATCTTTTGCAGATTCTCGCATTTGAAAAAAAGCTCCGCACCGCAGAGCCGGTTAAAGAACTGCGAGGTCATGACCGGCGTGCGATGGATCCAGGGAGCCACCAGTTGGTGCGCCGCTTCAATGGTTTCTCTGGTAGGTACAGTTTCTGACATTGGATAATCGGGATTGGAGTGAATAAAAAAAGCCCGCGGGACTAATCCTGCGGGCTCCTGAATATCTGCAATAATCTTATTTACCCGCGTTAGGTGTGTAAAGATTAAAGAATTGATCCAATTTAGGAGTAATGATGATCTCGGTACGACGGTTCAGGCTGCGGTTAGGAGCAGAATCGTTTGCCACTTTGGGTAAATATTCGCCACGGCCACCTGCAATCATACGAACCGGCTCAACACCGTATTTCTTTTGAAGTGTACGAGCAACCGAAGTAGCGCGCAAAACGCTCAAATCCCAGTTATCAGACACTTTATCTGTCGCGATAGGTACATTATCCGTGTGACCTTCGATCAGGATCTCGATTTCTTTGTAATCGTTCAGGATCTTGGCTACTTTGCTCAACACGCTCTCAGCCTGAGTATTGATCACGGAGCTTCCTGAGCGGAAAAGCATTTTGTCCGATAGAGACACGTAAACTACGCCTTTCTTCACTTCGATCTGAACATCTTCGTCGCTTACGTCAGCCAGTGAACGTTTCAGGTTGAGTACCAGCGCCATATTCAAAGAATCTTTCTTTTGAATGCTTGAATTGAGGTCTCTGATCTGAGTTCCCTGCGCATCCATCATAGCAAGCGATTTCTTAATGCTTTCAGAACCTTCCTTGCTGATCACTGAAAGATCAGACATACGGTCAAGCAGGTTATTATTGTTCTTTTTCAAGAATTCAACTTGTTCTTCCAGCTCTTTCAATTTGGCGTTTTTGCTGGTCAACTCGTCATTTTTAGCCTTCAAATCATTATTCAAACCAGCAGTTCTGCTGTCACAATCATTCAGGTCAGCTCTCGCTTTGTCTAATTGAATTTGAATTTCATTAGCCTGTTTTTGCGCTGTAAGTAGCTTTTTCTTACTGGCGCATGAGCCAAGTACGAAGAGCATAGCAACTGCTAAAAGCGTATTTTTCATAGGGAACAAGGGTTGTTAAAAAAAATTAAACACTGTTAAGTAAAACATGGTACAACTACACTGACAACAAAAATATCGAGCCAGAAAACCCTGGGATGCGTTTTCAAAGCGCAAAGGTACGTAAAAAGGGGAAATTGTGATTTACAATTTCCCCTTTTTGGAAGCTCCTTAGCAAATATTAACAATTCTAAGCTCACTCTAATACCTCACAGCCCAGTACGGGTTCCGGCGTGATTTGATGCTGTCGCGGAAGTGGGTCGTCATCATCTTTTCGTACTCCGTCGTCGTGATCTTTTTGCCTTTGATCTTCTTCGGCAATGCAAGGAGTTCGGTTACCGGTTTTTTCTCCACCTTAATAGCGGTCAGCAGCATTTCGCCGTCGTTTACATCCACTTCCAGGATCATACCCGGCAAGCCGTAGTAACGTTCCGGGCCGCTCCCGTAAGCCAGGTCGTTGGCAAACCAGGCTTCAATTTTCTGACCTTTTATAGAATCCTCCGAAACTGCCATCATACACATATACCCGCCGATTTCCTTGATCTTATTCATTACTTTCCATTTTGGCGCAATCAGTGTGTCCTCTATCAGCAGCATTTTTCCGGCAAACTCTTCGAGCTCCATTTTCCTCGCTTTATCAAAATCGCGGAAAACAAGGTATTCACTTTTCCGGCCCCGGTAACCGCCGTCGGCTTCCTCTTCCAGTTCCACATATTTACTTTGACCCGGGCTTGCAACAAGTTGACCTTTGCTCTTCCAGCCTTCATCGTTCACGCCCCAGGAATTTTTCATCCTGCTTTTTTCCTCTTCCGACAGGAATGTAAGCTTTTCATACACTTTCGACCAGAAGAATGTCCGCTCGTAGGTAACAACCAAGCCGTCTGACTGGGCCAATGCGGGCAAGCCGGCGATCACCAGGAACAGGGCAAATAATTTTTTCATAACTCCTAATAATTGATTGTTGATTAATATCCGAAACCTTTCCGGCGAACCGAATGCGCTACCCCGCGCATATTGTAGGTAAAGCTCAGCATAAAGTATCTCGCCAATGTGCGTACCTGCTCCTGGGAAACAAAGTTCTGGTAAGCTGACTGCGATATCCCGCGGTTTTTGTTGAAAAGGTCAAATGCTGATAGTCTGATTTCCCCTTTTTTGCTTTTCAGCATGGTTTTGAATACTGACACGTTCAGGATCGGCATTTTCTGGTCAAAACCGAAACGGTTGTTTACGTAAGAATTATATGAAAAGCGACTATTAAAGTAAATATCCTTAGGCAGCTTAACATTCATTTCCGCACCATAATTGGTATTGATGATCTTCTGGTTTTGCCCCGAGCTGATCGAATATTTGGTATCAGTGATATTCCAGTTTGCATTGGTGTAAACCGTAAACTTGTCGCTCGGTGTGAAATCCAGTCGCGCGCCCCAGTTGTAACCGTTGTTTTTCGTCTCGTTCAGCTCGCCGTTGATATTCGTCAGGTTGTTGCCCCGGTTGTAGGAAGCATTGATATTGAAATTGCTCTTCGTTTTCACGATCGGGAAACCATAGTTACCGTACAAATTGAAGTTTTTACCGCCACTGATATTTTCCGCCATCGTGGTAGTAACCAGATTTTCAGATACCCGCTGACTATAAATCACCTGATTGTCATAGTAGTTATAATAAGCCCCGAAGAACATCTGGATGAAGCTGCCCGGATTGAAATAGTTGTATCCCAGATTCACAGAGTGGTTCACAGTAGGTACCAGACTCGGATTACCTACCCGGATATACAGCGGATTACTGTTATCGACGATCGGTTGCAGGTCGCGGATATTAGGCTCCTGAACGGACACATTATAGCCACCGTACAGATATCTGTTTTGTTTCAGGTCAAAATTCAGGGAAACGTTCGGCACGAAATTGAAGAACTTCCTGTCGATATTGGTACGGACTGCGTCGTTCTGATCCACTGAGAACTTACCGTCAAGGTGAATCTGCTGTGCGCCGACTCCCGCCGCTATATTCAAACCATTATGCGAGTACCTGACCGAAGTTCCGAGGCGGTTATAAGTTGAGATATTGCGGTAATAGCGGCTCAGATTCGTGTTCCTGACCGACCCGCTCTCATTGATATCAAATACATCCCGGTCCACATCGTCACTTTTCAGGCTGTAATTATAGAATGTCTCCACAACAAACTTCTTCGCAAAAGGCTCAATAAACAGCACACTCCCCTTGATCTGGTTCCGCAAACTCTTGGTATAGTTGGTTTGATTGATATTCAATATGCTGTCCGGCGTCGTCTCCGAAGTTCTGAAAAACCGGTTGGTCGATTTCTGGTCGATCGTACCTTCCGAATTATTCACATTGTACGCCACACTGGCTGCGAAGTTCCTTCCTTTTTTCTTGAACTTGTGACGGAAAATAGCAGTATTGCCCAGAGCAAAAGAATTGAAATCAGAAAAATTGCGCTGGTCGCTGGTATTCGAAAGCTGCGTTGTATCCTGAGCCCCGCGGAAGAATTCCTGGTGACTGAAATAGTCGGCAGTACCACTTCCAATGCGCATATTAGACAAAACAATCAGCGTATTCAGCGAATCGATCGTTTTTTCAAACCGCAAGCTACCTCTGTGATTCTCATTGAAGTTCAACCTTCCGTTAGTATCCACCTTCGTGAATGCCGAATTGGTCAGGAAGTTCGTTTGCCGCGCAGTAGCGTCCAGATCCTGCGTCGTTTGGTTATAATAGTAGCTGGTGTTGAATTTGGTTTTCTTGGTGTCAAAATTGTAGTTCGCGCCGCCTGCCCAGTTCTTGTTAAAACCCCGGTTTTGCGCTCCCCTACCTGCCTGGATCGTCAAACTTTCATCGTCATCACCACCAAACGAGATATACCTGACTCCCCCGCCAAACCCGAAATCCCCGTCGTCGCCCCAGTTGAAAGACTGGCTTCCTTTGAAGTCCTGGTAATCGTCCCACGACATGCCGCCCTGGTTGGTATTATTTCCAAGACCAATTACCGAGAACTGATTTTTCTCATTAAACCGGTTGTAGTTGATCTTTCCCTCCACGCGTTTATCGGTACCTGCGGCAAGCGTCGCTTTTCCGAAACCGCCTTTTTTGTGACTATCCTTTAATTGCAGGTTCAGCGTTTTCTCGTGTTTACCATCGTCTACGCCGGTTATCCTGGATTGTTCTGTCTTTTCATTAAATACCTGCACTTTGGAAATCGCTTCTGCTGGTAAATTTTTCGTTGCAGCCTTGGTATCGTCTCCAAAAAACCGCTTACCGTCTACCGTTACACGTTTAACCGTTTCTCCCTGCGCTTTGATCGTCCCGTCTTGGTCTACCTGCAAGCCTGGGAGCCGCCGGATCAGGTCCTCGACCGACGCACCTGGCTGTACTTTAAATGCTTTTGGGTCATATTCAATCGTATCTCCCCGAATACTCAGCGGCGCGCGAAATGCCTTGATCACCACATCATACAGCACCTGGTCCATAAATGTCATCTTGATCTTGCCCAGATCCGTAACATCATCGTCTTTCGGTTTAACAGCTTCCTGGTAAGGAAGATACCCCACATAAGTGATCTTGATGAGGTAGTTGGCCCGCTTCACATTTTTGAATTCGAAAGTTCCGTCCTTAGCTGTCCGCGCAAAGTTGACAAGCGTCGAATCTTTGGGAGTAAGCAGCATCACCGTTGATTCCGGAAGCGGGACACCGGCAGTATCGACCGTGCTTCCTTTCAATGTAAATCGTCCCGAGGTCTGCGCGTGCGCAACCGACATTGTGAGACATAAAATGGCCAGGAGTAAGATTTTTTTCAAGGCGTGGCTAAGGTTTGGTAAGAAGGTTTGTAACTGACGAATTACATTTCTACAATAATATACAAAGGATAAACACTTTACAACTACAAATTTAGTTTTAGTGAAAATTTATACAGAAATAAGATAAATTTAACTTTAATTAAGTTTTGCCTAACAATATCTGTAAAATATTTATATATAAGTTACTTAAACTTAACAAAAATTTCACAAAACATTCCGGGAAGGATTTTCAATGGCCATATTTGCAATTCTATTCAGTATTAAACAGGAAAAATGAAGCGTATCGGCTTGCTATCGGACACACACGGTTATCTGGACGAAAGGATTTTCAGTCATTTCTCCAATTGTGACGAAGTGTGGCACGCGGGGGATATTGGCTCGGTGGAGATTATTGAAAAGCTGGAAGCATTCAAGCCGACCAGGATGGTATTCGGGAATATTGATAATAGTGAAATTCAGATCCGCACCACGGAGCACCAGCATTTCGAACTCGAAGGATTTCGAATCTGGATCACGCACATTGGCGGCGCGCCACCTAGATATAACCCAATCGTGATGCCAACATTGAAATCGACACTGCCCGACATTTTCATTTGCGGCCACTCACATATTCTGCGCGTTATCCGCGACCCGAAGCTGAACAATATGCTTTACATTAATCCCGGCGCGGCGGGAAAAGAAGGTTTTCACAAGATCCGCACGGTATTGCGCTTCAATATGCATGACGGGCTGATCAGCCAGATGGAGGCGATTGAACTTGGGAAACGGGGAGCTATTAACTGAGGTTTAAAAAGTAATTTTCACCTTTTTGGTTTCTTTGCCGCGTATAAACTCTGCATCTACCTGCTGGCCTTTTTCGTGTTTGCTCAGGATTTCCATGTAATCATAAATAGTGCCGATTTCCTCGCCAGCCAGTTTCATAATCACATCTCCAGGTAATATGCCCGCTTTTTCAGCAGGGCGAGCCTTAGAAACTGCGTCGATCCTAAGACCTTTTCCAGAATAACTATAATCCGGCATCACCCCAAGCGTCACCTTGAAATTGCTGGTCGTCTCCCCTGCATGCGGGTTGCCGGCAGCTACGAACTCGGGTTCACCGGTTTCATTGTCGAGCTTAGTGAGCAGGCCGGCGATGAGTGACAGGATCCTGGCTTCTCCTTCGTAGTTGATCTTGTCAGGATCGTCTGAAATCTTATGATAGTCGCCATGCGCGCCCGTAAAAAACTGCACAACCGGGATATTTTTGAGATAAAAGGAAGTATGGTCCGAAGCGCCGACACCTGATGAATCGACTGTATATTTCAAATTCTGCTTTTTTGCAAGATCCGGGATCAGCTTTCCCCACACGGGACTCGTCCCCCACCCTGAGACGATCATACCTTTCGTTTCATCCAGCCGCCCGATCATATCCATATTGATCATCGCGGACATAGAAGCCAGTGGAATAGTGGGTTTTTCGGTAAAATGTTTCGAACCGATCAGCCCCAGCTCTTCGCCTGAAAAAGCTATAAAAAGATAGTTATGTTTCTCCTTAACATTGTTTTCGGCAAAGTACTTCGCCAGTTCCATTACGCCCGTGGTTCCCGACGCATTATCGTCAGCTCCATTATGGATCATATTTTTGCTGTCCGGCGAAAGCGAGCTGCCCTGGAAACCTTTCCCAAGGTGGTCATAATGCGCGCCGATCACAATGGTTTTAGCCGCGCCATTATCCAGCAACGCTACCACATTCCGGCCAGTCATTAAATGCGCTTTTCCCTCGATCGCAAAGGAAACTTCAAAAGGCTGAAAATAGCTGTCGCCGGTCCCCGCAGGTTTCAATCCCAAACTTTTGAAATGATCTGCTATATAATTGGCCGCCCGGATCTCGCCCAGGCTGGCAGTACCCCTACCTTCCAGATCATCGGAAGCCAGGAAGGTAATATGCCGACGAAGTGACGCCGTTTCGAAAGTCTGCGCTGCGGCCCCGAAAGAGATAAGAGCACTGAATGCAAGACAAAACAGGTGTTTCATTTAATATCTTTAAAAGGAATAAATTGAAGGCTACAAATTGTCTTTCAGCTCCACCAGAAACTTCCGTACACGCATTAATCGCTGGATCATCAGTTCAGATTCTTCTTTTCTCCGCAGCTGCTCGCGGGTACCTTTGATGGTGCGCCCCTGCTTTTCGCGTTGGTGCATGATCTTTTTGATGATCTCAATATCCCTTTCGGTATACCTTCGTCTGTTCCTGGCGTCCCTTTTGGGGTCCAGCTGAGGAAATTTCTTTTCCCAGAAACGGAGCGTCGGCGCTTCCACTTTAAGCAGTTCCGCTACCTCATTGATGTCGTAATAAAGCTTTGCCTTTGGTTCCATGGTATTCTTAAGCGAGTCTTACAAAGATAATTACCGCTCTACCATTACATCCTGTTTTGGGCTAAACTTTTGATCTTTTCCAGTGCTGCGCCTGCAAATTCGAGCGAGCTGTCGTAGTAGTTCTTACCTTCGGGCAATGCGGAAAAATCTCCGATTTGTAGTGACAAACGTGTTCCGTTGTATTCAATCGAAAGCTGATAAGTATACGCGATATCATAGGAAGCCGGGGGAAGCTCCCATTTGAATGCATAAAGTTTCATCGCCAGTCTCTCGTGCGGTTCGCATTCTGTTACTGTCAGGCGCGTAGAACCGGTCCATTCAATCACCCGGCCGACTTCCAGGTAGTAATCGCCAAAATCCTGCGGCAGATCGTCCCATTGCCTGATATACTTGGGGGCGATGAGCACTTCCCAAACTTTGGAAACGGGCGCTTCAATCAGTATTTCCTGCTTTACGATCAGTTGTTCGTTCATGTATCCGAAATTATAGGCTTAGTTAACTTCGCAGGGTAAAAATTATGCCGTGCGCAGCCTTGCGTTTATTTTCTCAACAAAATGTCTGCGTTTCAAAAGAAATTACTCCATTTTTGGCGCACAATATACGCGCAAGCCGGCAGGAACTGAAAATGATAATTTCCATTTAAATATGATCGAAGCGCCAACACTGCCCCGTAACGATTCCAAGATTGACAGCATTCAGATACTCAGGGCGATCGCAGCGCTCATAGTCACGGTTTTTCATTCTAAAGACGTTTTCTCGAAAGGTGAGCCTTTCAAACAGGAAGTCGATTTTTTGTTCAGTTCAGGCCCGGCCGGTGTGGCTTTGTTCTTTGTGATCAGCGGGTTTATTATGGTTTACATTACCCGCAATATGCGGTCGTCGCCGCTGGCGATTTACCAGTTTATGGTAAAAAGGTTTGTCCGGATCTGGCCGACCTACGCGATTATGACGCTCTGGTTTTACTATATCCACCACGGATTTTCGGCCGATAGCAGATTCATGAAAGACCTGATCATGAGCCTGCTATTCATCCCGCTCACTCACACCGACCCGCCATTTTATGGTAATGCGACACTTTCTGTCGGGTGGAGTCTTAACTACGAGATCTATTTCTATTTGCTAATCGCTGTCTCGCTGTTCTTTGCAAGATACCGGTGGCCGGTTTTCTTTTTACTAATTCTGATCACGCTCGTCGTTATTCCGGTTACCGCAGGCTATTTTACCTTTAAGCCGGATCAGTCTCCCGACTTTGGTTCAGGTTACCTGAATATGATCACTAACCCGATTATATGGAATTTTGTCTACGGCGTAATCATCGGGCTCCTTTACATTAACCCCGTCACGCACGCATTTTTCACTTCCCTGTTTTCAAGAAAAGGACTTACTTCTGCGGTGGTACTGCTGGTGATCTGGCAATATTTATCTGGGTTCTTTGGCGGGCTGGGTCCATTCCAGTGGGGTTTCGGCGCATTTGCATTGTTCTTCGCGATCATTTTCCATGAATCCGGCACCCGGTTGCATTTCCCCGCCTGGCTGGTACGGACAGGCGATATGTCGTTTTCCATTTACCTGATCCACATGCCGGTTTTGGTAATTATCCCTATATTCTTTGCCAAACTCGGCTACCCTGTTTTTGGATCGGGCACAGCTATGCTATTCCTGTCGCTTTCAGTCACGCTCACGCTTTCGCAATTATCTTATCATTATTTAGAGCTGAGATTTTCTAATTTTCTCAAATCACTTTTCCCAATGATGGAAAGTAGAAAAAAGCGTGAAAAGGCGCAGGAAGCCCGGGCCTGATCATTTTATCTCAATATCCTCTACCGTTTTGAAGTTTTCATTTACGATCTGGTGCCGGTTGCCAGCCCAGAGCCGCTTCATGAATTGCGCGTAACGGTTCGTTACATATTCTTCGGTATAGCTAAGGTGGTGGCCTTGTTCAGGCTGATAGTTCAGTTCAAATGCAACCTTCAATCGTCTGAGCTGATCCGAAACAGGCTTGGCGCCTTCGGAGCTGAGATAAAATGGGCAGGAAAGGAAAGTACCTTTCTGGTAAGGCAGCACATTATCCCCTGTTCTTTGGAAAAACACAGTCGGCTTGGCATTTGCCGCAGTAATGTAGCTGCTCTTGAAAACACCGTAACCCATATAAGAAAGCAGAGCGCGTACCCTGTAAGGCGCGCCTTTCGGGTTAGGATCAAGTGGCCCGAGGGTTTTGACTATCCCGGGAAGCAATGCTTCAAAATCGGCTTCACGCATATATAGCAATGCAGATATTGTAATAGCACCTGCGCTGCTGCCAGCCAGTATCATCTGCGCCGGATCAATATTCAGCTCGTCGGCTTTGCCGGCAAAATAGTGGAGTGCCGCGTAGGTATCCTGCACAGCGCGGTACACAGCCTGCACAATTTCCCTATTGTTGCCGCCACAGGCGTTTTGCTCGCTCCCGCCATTAAATCCCAAACGATAATTGATAGAAGCCGCCGCATAACCTTTTCTGGCGAGCCACGTCGCTTTGCCCATTTCGTTGTCCAGCGTACCAAACAGAAATGCACCTTCATGTACCATTAATACAAAAGGCTTGCGCTGCATCGTGTCCTTCGTTGCATAAATGAAGCTGTAATCCAGCGTGACTGGCCTGCCTATAAAATCGTTCGCTTTATAATAAACGCCGGTTTTTTTTACCAGGTCAGCCTCTGTGAAAATGTTGATTGTGCCGAAGCGGTTTGATAATGCAAAAGCAGAATCCCGGTCAACGACCGGGAGTGTATCTACGATCATTGTATCAGGATCGGTCACAACGGAGGTATCAATGCCGGTAGTATCCTCCCCTCCCGGCTCCGGCAGCGGACGCACCACCGACGGTCCGCCGCAGTTGGTACACAGCCAGACGATCATGGTAAAGGCACTCCAGAAGTATATTTTTCTCAGCATTGGCCTCAGAACGCTTTACCGTCTTTGTTTTGTAGAGCCGGTTTCCCGGTCTTACTAGGATTGATGGTAAAAATACCCTTCTGTTTCGTTTTTTTTAGCAATTTCTCCGTCCTTTTTTTCCTTTCTCAACTTCCCGTCCATTTGTCTGGCGAGGGAATTCAGGTAAACAAATAAAATAACTCCGGATATCACGCCTATTGCGACAATTTTTTTCATGATTGAAAATGGTTTAGCTGGTAAAATGCGGCTTTGGATCAGTTTCCCAAGCACATTATTTATTCTTAAAAAAGGATACCAGCTAAGGGAGAGAACATCGAAGAAGCTGATTTTGAAGCAAAGTATAAGGTGCTGGTACGATTTTATATCAAACAGAGTCAACACGCTAACTTATCAGAAGATGGACATTATCATATTTTTCAAAGCAATAGGAAATCTGCTCTTCACGGCGATCCTGTTTTTCGCGATTCTCGTTACTTCGGCATTCTCGGTGCTTACTTACCTGCTTAAAGGTATGGTACCCGCTATGACCAATTTCAAAACGCTGCTTTTACCAAGGAGTGAAGATCGCCCGCGCCTGCTGCGCCTAGGAAAGAAGATTTTGTCTCAAAAGAAATTCTAACTGCCCGTTTACATCGAGTAACTTTTCGATCAGCTCTTTGTTTTCTTCCCGCAGGTGAAATATCTCGTATGCATTTTTAATGATAATACGTAGCTGCTGCTCGTCCCAGGGTTTATTGAGGTAATAGTAGATATGTCCCTTGTTGACCGCATCTATCACAGCAGAAATATCAGTGTACCCAGTGAGCAGGATCCGGACCGGATCAGTGTATTCTTTCAATACTTCAATCAGGAAATCTACCCCCGTCATTTCAGGCATGCGTTGATCGGTGATGATCACATGCACAATGTTGTGTTTCAACAATTCCAAACCCTCCCGGCCGGACGTGGCTATAAGTATATTAAAGTCTCTTCTGAAAGCTGCTTTGAACGAGTTGAGGTTATTGATCTCGTCGTCCACATAGAGTACGCTAATCTTCCCTTTAGTTTCCATTATCAAATTTAAACTTTGAGGTGGCTTGGTTGTAACTGCAAATATCGTAAGCTCAATGATAATATAAAGATAATTCTACATTCTTGAATCGAAATTCGGGTACGTAACCTCGGCAGACAATTGCAAACAAGCTGAGAGCAACTGGTTTACGGCATTATTCGTCAAATATTTTTGTAACCGTTCTTCAAATATTTTCAGCAGCGGTGCGTTGGTGGTAGTTTTACAAAAATAATTTCAGCAATTTGTAAATGTTTAAGCAACTGTTGCCAATACACTTTTTTACTGGTAGGGTTGGATAATCAAAATGGCGCACACTAAGATCAAGAACATTTTTGTAAAACTTAAAACAAGGAAAATGACTTTTCTCAGAGGCGCCCTCCGAAAATTACAACATGTACGCTGAGACGATCCTAAACACAATTTACCGCCCGGTATTCATTCCCAAAGAACAATATGCTGACCGGCAGAAATTTGATTTGTTGACAGGCGAATATCGCAATGCGCTCATTTTGAATTTGTTCGAATCTCAGTCGAAAGAGCTGATGAAGGTCAGAAATCCCCGGGAACGCTTATCCGACCAACAGCTCGACGAAAGGTACGCCGGGTGGACAGCCGAAAAAGACGCCGACCTCGAAGGCTGCTGGGTATATTATCCCTGGTCAAACCGCCTCCTGCACTTGCTGGATGAGGCCGATTTCATCGAACTCCGCACCGCCCGCAACCGGCACAAAATCACGTTGCAGGAACAAAACTCCCTATCAAAACGCCGGATTGGCATAATCGGGCTATCCGTTGGGCACTCCGTCGCATTGACACTCGCCACAGAAAGATCTTTCGGCTCCTTGCGGCTGGCCGATTTTGATACGCTGGAACTGAGTAACCTCAACAGGATCAGGACCGGAATTCACAACTGCGGCCTCAATAAAAGTGTGATCACCGCCCGGGAGATTGCAGAACTCGATCCGTTCCTTCACATTGAATGCTACACCGAAGGAATCACTACGGATAATCTGAATGATTTTTTGACCAAAGACGGTAAGCTGGACCTGCTGATCGACGAATGTGATGATATTGAGATCAAGATAAAATGCCGTGAAGCAGCCCGACCACTTGGTATCCCCGTGGTAATGGAGACCAGCGACAGGGGTTTACTCGATGTGGAAAGGTTTGATCTTCATAATGACCGGCCGATACTGCACGGCCTGCTGAGTGATATTCCCAAAGAAAGGCTGCAAAATATTTCCCCCGCGGACAGGGTCGGGCTTGTGATGCGGATTATTGATGTGTCGAAAGCTTCTCTCAGAGGCAGGGCGTCGCTGCTGGAAGTGGGGCAGTCGATCAGCACCTGGCCGCAGCTGGCCAGCGCAGTAACCCTGGGCGGCGGCGTAGTGGCCGACGTTTCAAGAAGGATCCTGCTGGATCAATTTACAGAATCGGGCAGGTATTATGTGGATCTGGAACAACTGGTGGGCAATACTGCCGGAAGTCCGGCTGAATCTGTTAGTATCCACACGGAGAAACCTTTCGATCTGGCAGCTGCGATTGCAACAGTGGATTCGCTTTCCGCAAGTCCTCCCGAAATCTTTCTTGACCCGGAACACATTAAACTAATCGTGGAAGCTGCATCTCATGCTCCTTCCTATGGTAATGTACAGCCCTGGAAATGGGTTTACCGAAATGGCCGGCTCCATCTTTTTCATGACAAAACACGCTCGCTGCCATTCCTATATTATAAAGACATTCTAGCGCATTTTGCACTTGGCGCTGCATTTCAGAATGTCGTGATCAAAAGTGCTGAGCTGGGATATCACGCAACAAGCCATATTTTTCCGGCAGATAACGAGCCGGACCTCGTGGTGACGATCGAATTTACCTCCCGGGAACCAGTCGATATTGCCTCTTCGCTTTCGCCATTTATACATATCCGTGCGACGGACAGATCAGCGGGAGAATCGCTGCAATTGACAGACACTGACCTGGACTACCTCGGACAAGCCGCTCACGGAATAATACACGGGCGGATTGACTTTATCCAGGATTCGGCCCATATTCGCACACTCGCAGAAGTTGTCGGTGCTTGTGACCTGGTGACTTTACTGCATGATGAGGGGCATGCTGACTTTTTCGGGAAGGTTATCAAAACGAATGAAGAGGCAAATGCAGAAAGTGAAAACAGCATTCCGCTGAGCACTTATACCTCCGATCCTGGCCTATTGACGGCCCTTTCGATTGTAAAAGACAAAAAGATTGCGGGGATTTTGAAAGATATTGACGGTGGAAATCTGGTGGCCGGACTGATCGGCCGCACGATCGCCACTTCCCCATGCATTGCCGCTATTTCTGTTACATCACCGGGACAGGAAGCATTTGATTCGGGAAGAATAGTTCAGGAAATCTGGCTGCGGGCTTTAAAGCTCGGACTAGCGGCAGAAATCCTTTATTCACCGGTGGTTCTTTTTGAGCGAATGAAAAACGGTGACGGACTCGACAATACAGATATGAACAAAATTCAACGTTTAGCGAATCATTTTTACAACACCCTGAAACTGCCGATCGAATCAGGCCCGGTTTTTCTTCTGAGAATACAAAAGTCTGCAACGATAGCTACTAAAACGAATCGCCTGACACTAGATAAAATATTGTTTATTGTAAATGACGAAATTTGATGGTAGCTAAAATACGAGCATTTAAATCTACCGAAGACAGTGAAACCTGCCTCAGATATATTGACGAGCACAGAAAAGTTTTAGAAGCTTACGGGGTAAAGCAGGTAACTTCCGCCAATCGCGATTGGCTGGAAGATGAAAATACATTCGTGATCATTGTGGAGTCGGAAGACGGCGGAAAGATCTACGGCGGCGCCCGGCTTCAGGTTCGGCAGGAAACACGCAAAATGCCGATGGAACACGCTATTGCAAAAAAGGATACGCGCATTTACAGCTATGTAGACGAACTGAAGGACGAGAAAATTGCGGAGCTTTGCGGCGCTTTCAACAGCAAGGAAGTTGCAGGATTCGGGATAGGAAGCGTTTTTCTGGGTCGGGTTGGTATTGCGCTTACTACCGGGCTTGATATTACAAGGCTGCTTGCATTATGTTCGCCGCCCACATTGCGACAGTGTCTCAGGCTCGGTTTCGAGGTGATCCGGACCTTGGGAAATAATGGTACGTTCTATTACCCTAAGGAAGGCCTGATAGCAACTGCGATCGTTGTGACTGACCTGGAACAATTGCCTCTTGCACATGAAGAAGAATTGAAGCATATTAAACGTTTAAGAAACAACCCCGTTCAATTCGCGGTTGAGCAGGGCCCGAAAGGTGAGATAGCTTTACATTATGATCTGAATATTAAAATAAAGGTATAATATGGTGAGACTGCTACTTGTACTTTTATTGATCGTATTCGCCGGAAAGAGTTCCGCTGAAACTGCGGACTATAAAAACGGCTCGCTGATCATTGGAAAATTCCTCGAAATTTATGAAGATACATCGGGCTCACTAACCCTCGACGAGGTCCGCAAGGTGCAGGGATTTGCCAAAAGCAAAGATGAAGTTCCCAATCTCGGATTGAGTCAATCCACTTTCTGGGTAAGGTTTTCTATCAAAAACAGTTCGGCAGCGGAAATGCTGTACCTGGAACTCGCCCAGCCTTCGATCCATTCCTGCGAGCTTTTTGAGATCAGCGAGAACGAAGTCCGCTCCGAAGCCTACACGAATACCGATCGTTTCAGCGATCGGCTCATCAAACACCAGAACCTCGTTTTCCGGCTCGGTTTGGGCCCCAACGAAGAGCATTCTTACTATCTGAGAGTAATAGGGTCAAATCAGGTCGTGCTGCCGCTACTTGTGCGCGACCGGGAGGTATTCTTTGAAACTGCCCAGATCGGCGAGACCATCAACGGCATTTTCTGTGGGATTATCGTGGTAATGGTGCTTTACAACGTATTTATCTACTTTTCCACGAGAGACAGAAGTTACCTCTTTTACGTACTTTACGTGCTTTCCATCGGATTGGCCCAAACCACACTTTCGGGATATGCATTCAAATACCTCTGGCCAAATGCGCCCGCCTTCAATTCAGTAGCAGCGATTTACTTCTCCGGTGTTGCGGGCGTGTCGGTGATGTACTTCCTTAAGCATTTCCTGCAGCTAAAAGAAAACTGGCCCCGTGCCACGATCATTATGCCGATTATCGTGGTGCTGTATTCTATATCCACGGTGCTGAATATGACAGGATTCCAGCTTTTGAGTTTCAGGGTGGTGGATTTTACAGGCGCTTTCGGGGCGCTTTGCTGTCTTGTGATCAGTATTAAGTTATCCAGAGAAAATTACCGCCCGGCCAAGCTTTTCCTTTTGGGCTGGTCTATATTTCTGCTCGGCCTTTTCCTATTTATTCTCCGCAATGTAAACGTGCTGCCGTATAATGTATTTACGACTTACACCATGCAGTTCGGTTCCATTATGGAAGTTGTATTACTGTCAATAGCACTTGCAGACAAGATCAATATTTTCAAGAGAGAAAGGGAAGAGTCGCAGGCGCAGGCGCTCCGGATCTCGATGGAAAATGAAAAGATCATCATGGAACAGAATGTATTCCTGGAAAAAAGCGTGAACGAACGTACAGCCGAGCTTCAATTCGCCAACCAGGACCTGAATATGGCATTAACCCGCCTCAAAGATGCGCAAACGCAGCTCATCGATTCCGAGAAAATGGCTTCATTAGGTCAGCTTACCGCCGGCATTGCGCACGAGATCAATAACCCGATCAATTTTGTAAGCTCTAATATCAAGCCCCTGAGAAGGGATATTGACGATGTACTTGAAATCCTCGATTCCTACGAAAATATTCAAAACGTGGAGTCTCTTGAGGATTTGCAAATTAAAATGAGCGAAATTGAGCAATTGAAAGCAGAACTTGAGCTGGACTACATTAAAACTGAGCTCGACACGCTTTTAAAGGGTATGGAGGATGGGGCGAACAGAACTGTCGAAATCGTGAAGGGATTAAAGATCTTTTCGCGGATCGACGAGCTGGACCTGAATATCGTCAATATCAACGAAGGCATAGAATCGACTTTGATCATCCTGAATTATCAGATGGGCAATGCGATTCAGCTGGTTAAAGATCTGGGCAATCTGCCAAGTATCGAATGTTACGCAGGCAAGCTAAATCAGGTATTTATGAATATACTGACTAATTCAATCTACGCTTTGCTCAAAGACAAGCAAGAAGATAAGACCCCGACAATATGGGTAAAAACGTGGCTAAGCGACCCTGACAACATTTCTATCTCCATGCGCGATAATGGACCTGGAATGACGCAGGAAGTCAAAAACAAGATATTCGAGCCCTTTTTTACGACCAAGCAAGTAGGCGACGGAACGGGCCTTGGCCTCTCGATCGTCTTCAAAATCATAGAAGTCCATAGCGGTTCTATCCAGGTTAATACCGAGGTAGGCGAGGGAACAGAATTTTTAATTACGCTTCCAGTTAAAAGAAAAGTAAGCCCTATCCCTGAATTTCGATGAATGAAAAACCAATAACTATTCTTTATATCGACGACGAGGAGCATAACCTGCATTCGTTCAAGGCTTCTTTCAGAAAGCAATACGACATCACGATCACGGCGTCTGTCGTCGAGGCAGAAGAGATATTGGAGAAAAAAGATTTTTGCATTATCCTGGCCGACCAGCGTATGCCGGTGATGTCGGGCGTTCAGTTTTTTGAAAAGATCAGATTAAAATTCCCAAAACCTATCCGCATCCTGATCACCGGGCATACAGATATCGGCGCGGCGATCGATGCGATCAACAAAGGAGAGGTTTTCAGGTTTATCGACAAACCCTGGGATTATAAGTATGTTGAAACTGCGATTTCAAATGCATACGAGATATACAAAACCCGGGAAGACCTGAAACAGCGCAACAGCGAACTGCAAAAGGCAAATGAAGAGCTGGACAAATTTGTATACAGCGCCTCCCACGATCTTCGGGCACCGCTTATGTCGGTTCTGGGCATTGTGAACCTGGCTTTGCTGGAAGAAGATGTTCAGTCGCAGAATGAGTACCTGGAACTGATCCGCCAATCGGTCAAAAAGCTGGATACTTTCATTATCAATATCATTGACTATTATAAAAACGCGCGCGGCGTGCCGGTGGTCACAGATATCAGTTTTGACGAACTGGTAACGGAAGTACAAGCCACTATTCAATACCTGCCCGAATACGGTAACCTGAAAATGACCACGGATATTGACCAGTCAGGCAACTTCCAGTCTGATGTGATGAAGCTCAGGATCATTTTTAATAACCTAATTAATAATGCGATCAAATTTCAGGACAAATCCAAGCCCGACCCCTACGTGCACTTAACGGTGCGATCTACCCCTACCGAAGCCAGGATCACTGTGGCAGATAATGGTTTGGGTATTAAGGAATCGGATCAGGATAAGATCTTCCGGATGTTTTACCGCGCCGGCGCCACCAATAGCGGGTCCGGAATTGGATTGTATATTGTGCATGAAGCAATTTCCAAATTGGAAGGTCAGATCAGTGTCAGTTCCAAGATTGGTGAGGGCAGCGTTTTTGAAATCAATATTCCCTCAATAAGAAAATAAACTACGGTCGCTCATGAAGCCTCTTCTACACTTCTGTTTGATAGACGACAGCGCCTTCGATCTATTCATTTACGAAAAGTTGCTCATCAAGAGCGGGATAACCGATACTGTCAAAACCTTCAATTCTGCGCGGGAAGCGCTAAAACACCTGCTCACCGAGGGTTCTGTACTTCCTGAAACGATCATTTTACTCGACCTGCAAATGCCCGATATGAACGGGTTTGAGTTTGTGGACGAATACGCAAATCTGCCCGGGTTCCTGAGAGAAAAAGTCAAGATATTCATGCTCTCCTCGACCATCGACACACGCGATATCGAAAAAGCGAAGGCCAGCCCGCACATCATCGATTTGCTTCCAAAACCCCTGGAAGTCAGCTATTTAAAAAACAGATTATCGCTTTGATTTCTCCCATTACCCTACCCTGCGTCTCCCCTCCCAAACTTGCTGATCAGGCATACTTTTATTGATTCTTTCACAGCTCCCAACCCAGCTGTGCACGAGAACAAACTTTTTGCTCCCCTCCCCGATTTACACAATCTGTCCCATTTTGTAACAATATTCCAATTTTAGGAAGCTTTTTTTAAATAAACTTGTGGATACAAATACCCGTTTATGTAATTAAAAAAATTTAAAATATAAATTTTTGCATTTCGTAAAAAGCATCCGGTGTTTGGGAACATGTTTGTTGGAACCCTCTGAACAATCTTTGTAAACCTAAACATTCACCGATTTTCAATGAAAACTGACAGCAAGACCCTTTCAGAAATTTTAAAGTTGCATGCTGAATACGTGAGAGAAGTGGAGTTCAGCGGTATTAAACCTTTATCAATAGAAATTTACAAGACCAATTCCAACAACTTTGTTCGCTGGATCAAAGATGAATTTAATCCGGGCAGCAAGCTGCGTAAGGAAGCAATTGGTTAAGGTCAATTCATACTCAACGTTTAGAAAATACCGCTGCCGGATGTATCTACATCCGGCAGTTTTTTTATAGGCGATTGTTTGGTAAGTTTGATTATCAGATATTCAAAACAATAATCAGCGGATCCACTATGTTTTTTGCCCTGTATAATATGATCAAAGGCCGGTTCACGAAAGAGGCGATCGAAGAGGCCAAGTCCAATAATAAAGGAATTTCGAGAGAGGAAGCTTTGCGTCAGATGCGGAAAATCGCCAGTCAGCGGATGGATAAAAAATAACTACTCCTGCCCGTAATAGGCATTTTTTCCATGTTTCCTGAAATAATGCTTATCGATCAGGCTTTGTTTGATGGTGCCTGCCGAAGGATTTATCTGTAAAGTCAGATAAGCCATTCTGGCGATTTCTTCCAGGACCACAGAGTTGTATATAGCTTTCGCCGGATCTTTGCCCCAGGTAAATGGTCCGTGGCAGGCGACCAGCACCATTTCCACTTCTTCATAGCTCAGTCCCTGTGCTGCAAAAAGATCCAGAATCTGATTGCCCGTTTCGAGCTCGTAATTTCCCTCTATCATTTCATCCGACATTACTTCTGTAACGGGTATAGCCGCCGTAAGATGGTCCGCGTGGGTGGTACCCAGGTTGGGAATCGGCCGGATCGCCTGCGCCCACGCCACAGCATAAGTAGAATGCGTATGACAAACCCCGCCGATGGAAGGAAAGCTTTTATAAAGCAAGGTATGCGTTTTAGTATCCGAAGACGGCCGCATGGATCCTTCAATTACCACATTATCGAGATCCACTACTACAATATCCTCCGGCCGCAGTCGGTGATAAGGAATGCCGCTTGGCTTGATAGCCACAGCGCCCGCCGCCCGGTCGATCCCGCTTACGTTACCGAATGTAACGATCGCCAGTTCTTCCTTCGGAATCTCCATATTGGCCTCGTAAACCTGCTCTTTCAGGTATTTATATTTCGACATATTAGTTACTTATAAAATCCCTCACTCCACCGCAACTCGTTTTTCAACTGTCTTAGCGTTGTATTTTTATCAATCACAACCAGCTCCACACCCGCCATTTCAGCGAAAGTTTCAATATGGTCTACTGTCAGATTTTGACTGTAAACAGTATGGTGCGCACCGCCGGCGTAAATCCAGGCTGCACAACCTGTCTGCATATCTGGCTGCGGCTTCCATAGCGCCCTGGCAACAGGCAATTTCGGCAGTTTCTCAGTTACCTCCACGGCGTCTACCTCATTCACAATGATCCGGAAACGATTTCCAAGATCCACCAGAGACACGTTTATTGCAGGCCCGGCGGGCGCGTCAAATACCAGGCGCACCGGATCTTCCTTGCCTCCTATTCCCAATGCGTGGATTTCGCAGGAAGGTTTTCCGGCAGCAATACTCGGGCATATTTCGAGCATGTGCGAGCCCAATACCAGGCTGTTTTGCGGGTCGAAATGATAGGTATAGTCTTCCATAAACGAATTTCCGCCTTCCAGTCCGCTGGCCATTACTTTTAATGCGCGCACCATCGCCGACGTTTTCCAATCGCCTTCGCCTGCATACCCGTAACCCGCCGCCATCATCCGCTGCGAGCCGATTCCCGGCAGCTGCTTCATCCCGTGCAGATCTTCAAACGTATTGGTATATCCCTTGAAATTTCCATCCTGCAAAAAGTACTTCATCCCAAGCTCAATTCGGGCGGCATCACGAAGCGACGAATGCCTTCCGGCCCCGTTTCTAAGCGTTTCTGCGACTTCATAGGCTGCGCTATATTCTTCCACCAGCCTGTCTACGTCGGAGTCCGAAACCTGGTTGATCACCTGAACCAGGTCACCTACCGCGTGGGTATTGACCGAAAATCCAAAAGTCATTTCTGCGGCTACCTTATCTCCGTCGGTAACTGCCACCTGACGCATATTATCACCAAACCTGACAAATTTCGCTCCCTGCAAATCGTGGCGTGCCGCAGCAACCCTGGCCCATTGGCCGATTTGTTCCTGCACTTGCTCCTGCTGCCAATGCCCCACAACTACCTTCCGGTTGAGCCGCATTCTGGTCATCATAAACCCAAATTCCCGGTCGCCATGGGCAGACTGGTTGAGGTTCATAAAATCCATATCAATGCTGGCCCACGGGATATCGCGGTTGAATTGGGTATGCAAATGCAGCAAAGGTTTTTGCAGGATCTGCAAGCCCCTGATCCACATTTTTGCAGGAGAAAAAGTGTGCATCCAGGCCACGATTCCAATGCAATTTTGTTTGCTGTTCGCTTCCTGGATAATCTGGAAAATCTCTTCTGAAGACTTTACGACCGGCTTAAAAACGACCCGGACAGGTATTTGGGAAGAACTGTCCAGCGAACCGGCAATAGCAAGTGAATGCTCATCGACCTGGCGCAACGTTTCTTCTCCGTACAAATGCTGGCTTCCGGTGATAAACCAGATCTCAAACTGTTTTAAATCTAGCATTGGGATTAATTAAAAGAATGTTTTAATAAGTATCAGCAACTGGTATGATAACAGCTGGCTCTGATTTTTTGAGAAATTCATTTTCCAGGAATGCACCGGAAACAAGGTATTTCTGGTAAAGCTGCTCGTAAACCTGCGCCTCTTTCTGGCGCGGCTGATATACTGCATCAAAGCCTGAGTTCATCGCCTGCTGCGCCTCGGGTAATGTAGCGTAAATGCCCGACGCAACCGCTGCAAACATGGCCGCTCCCAATGCACAAGCCTGCTCGGACGCAGCTACTTTGATAGGCATATTCAGCACGTCGGCGAGTGTTTGCATTACAAATGCAGACTTCTTAGCCACGCCGCCAATCGCGATCACATCGTTGATCGGTACTCCTTCGTTCCGGAAACGCTCGACGATACTTTTGGATCCGAATGCGGTTGATTCCACCAGCGCTTTGAATATTTTGGGACTGTCACTCGCGAGGTTAAGGCCCAGAATTCCACCTTTCAATGTATGTTTAGCGTCGGGTGTACGCCGGCCATTCAGCCAGTCCACCGCGATGAGATCTGTCTCTTTTACAGGCAATTTTCCAGCTTGCTCAGCCAGGTGCGGTATTAGTTTGGCTGCTATTTCTTTTGCAGCTTCTTCGCCAAGCAATGTTCGTACCGGCTCCACAACAAGCTTTCCGAACCAGGCATAAATATCTCCGAAAGCCGATTGCCCCGCCTCCATTCCAAGCATTCCCGGAATTATGGAACCGTCGACCTGCCCGCAAATTCCTTTGATCAGCAGGTGACCGACTTCCTCATTCGGCGCGATCAGCATATCGCAGGTTGAAGTACCAATCACTTTGCATAATGAATAAGGTTCGATCAATGCACCCACAGCGCCCATGTGCGCATCGAAAGCGCCTACTCCGATCACAGTGTCCGCCGGAATACCGAACTTTTGGGCCCATTTATCCGAGATCGTGCCCATTGGTTTGTCGGAAGTTTCGGTCGTATCGAACAAGCGGTCGCGCAAACCGTCGAGTAGCGGATCGAGCTTTTTCAAGAAATCATTGGAAGGCAACCCATCGAAATCCTGATGCCAGAGCGCCTTGTGCCCAGCCGCGCAGCGTGATCTTTTCAGTTTTAAAGGATCGGTATCACCCGTCAGCTCAGCCGAAACCCAGTCGCAATGCTCGACCCAGGAAAATGCTTTTTCGCGCACTTCCGGATCTGCGCGCAGGGTACGCAGTATTTTTGCCCAAAACCACTCAGAAGAATAGATACCGCCTACGAACCGGATATAGTTTTCAGGCCAGGAATCGGCGAGGCGGTTGATCTCCTCAGCTTCTGCATTGGCAGTATGATCTTTCCATAAAATGAACATTCCGTTCGGATTTTCGGCCATTTCAGGCAGCAGCGCGAGCGGCGTGCCGTTTTTGTCAACCGCTACCGGAGTGGAACCGGTGGTATCTACCGAAATTCCGCGCACCAGATTCCTGGCTTCGAAAGGTGCATTGTCCAGCGCTTGGATCACTGCCCTTTCCATACTTTCCAGGTAGTCGAGCGGGTGCTGGCGAAACTGGGATTGCGAGGCGTCGCAGTATTTCCCCTGCTTCCAGCGTTCATATTCCTGCACAGCGGTACCTGCCTGTTCGCCGGTGTGCGCATTCACCACCAATGCCCGCACCGAGTCGGTCCCGAAATCAATTCCAATTACATAATCTTGCTTCATCTGAATAGGTTTAGGATAGTTTACCGGCTGACTTTTATTTCAATTATCGACTACCAAATATAATTAAATTTGTTTCTGGTGTAAAATTGACACAATTTATTAATGATTGAATGATTGAATGATCGAATGAATGAATGGAGTTTCGAATGAATGAATAATTGTGTAATTCTTTATAGCTCTTAATCACAACAGAAACTCAATAACACTAATCAATTATTCGGTCATTCAATCATTCAGTCATTCAATCATTCACTATCTCATTCAATCATTCAATCATTCAATCATTCAATCATTCCTTCATTCCTTCATCGAATCGGGCATAAAATTCCAGAAGGAATGGAAATTGGCTTTATACTTCTCGGTGTCCAGCTTGTAGAGCGTCGCCTTTTTCGTTGCGCCGTTGTTATTTTTATCGCCCGTATCGATCAGTAAGCCGGTTGAAAGCAGCTTCCTGCTGAAATTTCGCCGGTCGATGGGGATATTATAAATCGCTTCGTAGAGTTTTTGAAGTTGCGGGATCGTAAAACGTTCGGGCAGCAGCTCGAAGCCGATCGGGTGAAGTGCTGCATTGTATTTCAAATGTTCGATAGCGCGCGCAACCATTTCTTCGTGGTCGAATATCAGCTTCGGCCGCGCGTCCAGGGCTATCCAGGATGCATTGTGGCTTCGCACAGCTTCGGAATCGTGCGCGTCAATTTTGATCAGTGCAGAAAAAACCACCGAGACAGTCCGCTCGCCGGGATCGCGCCTGGCTTTACCGAACGTTTCCAGTTGCTCCACATAAATATTTTTCAGGCCGGTCAGGTTATAAAGTATCCTGGCAGCACCGTCGGAAAGATCCTCGTCCTCATTCACAAAACCGCCCATCAGCGACCATTTTCCCTTCTCCGGCTCAAAATTCCTTTTGATCAGCAATAGCTTGATTTCCTTGCCATCGAAACCAAAAATGATGCAGTCGATCGCCACGAGAATGCGTGCAGCCTGTGGGTAGTTTTTCAAGTGATGTTAATTTTATATTAAGAAAGTAAAAAAAAGAAAGAGAATACTTAATCTGGACAAAGACCCCTGAACAAATTTAATTGCGAATTTTGTAAACCCTTCCGACCACGTTAAAGTCAGATTTCACAGGCCATCTTCATTATGAACTACATATACGACAACTGTTCCGATGAAAATATCCTTACGCTGATCCGTGAGCAGCACGATGAGCTGGCATTTGAAGCGCTTTACAATCGCTATTTCAAGTCGCTTTTTAATTATGCTTACAGTAAAGTTCACGATCAATTTGCGGCTCAGGAGATTATTCAGGAGCTTTTTGTGAACCTTTGGCAGCAACGCGATCGCATGCATGCCGATTGCTGCAAGTCACTGCTGTTCACGATCGCCAAAAGGCAGGTTATTTCATTTTACAGAAAAGAACTTACCCGCCGCCGCCATTACGACCAGTGGACTATCCACCAGCCCGGCCACGAGGAAACCGCCGACCAGTCTGCATTGGTCTCCGATCTGGAACTTCGTTACCAGTCGGGACTACATTTGCTGCCGCCTAAATGCCAGGAAGTATTCATCCTGAGCCGCCAGGGGTTTGCCAATAAAAATATCGCAGAACAGCTTTCTATCTCGGAAAAGACTGTGGAACAGCACATTACCAAAGCTTTGCGAGTACTGAAAGCGCATTTGAAAGAGCACATGATCTACGCTTTAATACTTTCTCTGATCTTCTGAAAATAAATTGAGCGACCGGCTAAGGGTCGCTGCTCCGGCGCGCGACTTCCTGGTATAACCATTATTAGGAAGATGACCCCTCAGATCCCCCCTTCGCTGCTTCAAAAATATTTGCTGGACCAATGCACCGAAGAAGAAAAGGCGCAGGTGGAAGCGTGGTACGAATCGCTGCAAGGGGAATCTGCATTTCTTGACCAGCTGCCCGACTCGGATGTGGGAGAGATCAGGAACAATACATTTTCTGAAATAAAGAATCAACTGGATTTTGAGGAAGAGAAACCGGCGCTTTCGTACAGCTGGCGCTGGCTGACCAGCATTGCGGCCTCGGTACTGCTCGCTGCGGGCATTTACTTTTTTTATAATGTCAAAAATCAGGCAAAAGAACAGAAAATTGCTGCGCAGCAAATCCAGAACAAATCTGTCGAACTGATCACTTTCAGAAACGAGGCGACGCGGATCGTGATCCACCAGCTTCCCGATCAAAGTTCAGTGGCAATGCATCCGGATGCAGTTATTATTTATCCGAAAGCATTTGATACAAACCAGCGGGCTGTCCATTTTTCAGGAGAAGGTTTTTTTGATATTCAAAAAGATCCTGCCCGCCCGTTCCTGATCGAAAGCGGCGAGCTGGCGATCCGGGTATTGGGTACGAGCTTTAATGTAAAAGCGCCCGTCAGCAAAAAAATGTTTCAGGTGGATGTGGTCACAGGCAGTGTGGAAGTATCCGCCCGGGATAAGGTCGGTGCGGCGCAGCAGGTGATCTTGAAGCCTAAAGAGCAGGCTTTGTTTGAAACGGGTTCGCGAAAACTGACTGCCCGTGTAATCGTTCCGCAAGCCAGAAAGCCCATTTATGAACCGGTAACCATTGTTTTTGAAGAAACTCCGATGATCAAAGTGATCGAGCAGCTTGAAAAACGGTTCGATGTCAATATTTCATTTTCCAACCCGGGCATCGCCCAGTGCAGCGTCACCGCCAACTTTGAATCACATCCTCTGAACAGCATTCTTGAAATGCTCTGTACCACTTTGGAGGCCAGTTATTCCTTGTCCGGCGATACGATCACGATCAGCGGCGCGCCCTGTGAATAATCCAATCTGTCAGCTATGAACATCCACTCAGTACCACCATGAAAAAACCGGAGGTGTACCACCACCCCCGGTTCCAAAACAAAGCCTTTTTGATCGTACCACCGATCAAAAAGAAGAATTTATCCAACAGTGCCTAACCATCAGACAATCAAAATTATGCAAAAATCAGTACGTAACAAGCCGGTCAACTGGCGAAAAATCATGCGCATTGGACTGCTTCAATGGATTATCGTTACCCTGCTCGCCGGGGGCAGCTATGCGAAGGAGACTTCCGCTCAATCTGTTCTGAGCAAGGATATGACACTGAACCTGAAAAATGTTTCGCTTAAAGAAGCATTAAACCAGATTCAGCAGAAAGTAAATACGCGTTTTGTGTACAGCAGCAGAGTATCTGTGAGGGAGCAGGTTAGTATTAATGTAAAAAACGAAAAACTCTCGAAAGTACTTGACCAGCTGCTGACCCCGAGGGGGATCGATTACAAGGTGATCAACGAGCAGATCGTACTGGCGAAGACCAAGGTGAATAAGGAAGAATCTTTCATCAATAATATGGAAGAGAAACTTTATAATTATGTCAACCCGGTCGATATTACCATCACCGGTACGGTAAGCTCGAATGACGGGCAGGGTACGCTACCGGGCGTGAGTGTGGTTTTGAAGGGAAGTGCGCAGGGTACCACAACCGACAGTGATGGAAAATTCACAATGGTAGTTCCCAACCCGCAAGCGGTACTGGTTTTTAGTTTCGTCGGCTATATCTCGCAGGAAGTGGTTGTAGGCAGCCGCTCGGAAATCAATATCTCGCTGGATACAGATAATAAGGCACTTTCGGAAGTAGTTGTAGTTGGTTATGGTACGCAAAAAAGGGTTAACCTGACCGGCGCTGTGAGTACGATCAGTTCCAAAGATCTTGAAAACAGACCTTTGAACAATATGTCGCAAATATTGCAGGGTATGGTCCCTAACCTGAACATTACATTCAGTACCGGCCAGCCAGGCTCGGGCGGCAGCTTGAACGTGCGCGGAGAAACTTCGATTAACGGTGGCGGCCCGCTGGTACTGATCGACGGTATTCCGGGGGATATTAACCGCATTAACCCGGGCGACGTAGAGTCTGTTTCGGTGTTGAAAGACGCGGCCGCTTCGGCCATTTACGGTGCGCGCGGTGCTTTTGGGGTAATTTTAGTTACTACAAAAACGGCGAAGAGCGGCAAAACGAGCGTTGGTTACAGCAATAACTTCGGCTGGTCCACTCCTACTGTCAGCACCGACTTTATGACGAACGGGTACGAACATACGATGCTGAATGACGAGGCTTTCAAACGCGCGACGGGCAATACCTACACGCGGTATTCAGAAGAAGATTATGCCGAACTGGAAGCCAGAAGATACGACAAAACTGAAAATCCTGCCCGCCCGTGGACAGTGGTGAAGAATGTGAACGGAAAAGACATTTACAACTACTACGGAAACTACAACTGGTGGGATACGATCTTCGATATGACCCAGCCTACGAGCCAGCATAACCTCAATGTTTCGGGAGGAACGGACAAGATCAATTATTTCCTGTCAGGTTCGGCTTTTCAAAAGGAAGGGATCATGCGGATCAATACCGATAAATTCAACTCCTACACATTGCGTACGAAAGTGAATGCGCAGCTGACCCCGTGGCTGAAAATCAGTAACAATACCCAGTATTTTGATTCCAGATACAAATATCCCGGACTGGAAGGCGGCGCAAATGCGAATTTCGTCGCGATTACCGTGCACGCAATGCCGGCTTACGCACCCCGTAACCCGGACGGTACTGCTACCTATAATACATTGAAAAACAACTATTCGATTGGCGACGGGTTGTTTGCCAATCTATTGAAAGGTGTTGCCGGTGGTGAAAAGAAAGTCCACGAGCTGACCACGATCAATACGATCACGATGGATTTCACCAAGAACTGGAACCTGGTAGCAAATCACTCTTATTCGTTTTACATCGCCGACGACTGGTACCGTTCCGCGGTCGCGCAGTATTCGGTCCAGCCCGGCATATTGACGCCGGTACCTAATTACAATACCGACCAGTTGAAGAAGACATTCTGGTTCGACCCGATGAATGTGACCAATGTGTATACTTCTTATAACAAAACACTGGGCAAGCATTATATCGCCGGTACTTTGGGTATGAACTATGAAAACAAAAAGCACCAGCGGCTTTTTGGTGCCAGAAAAAACCTGCTTTCTGAAAGTCTGAATGACCTGAACCTCGGTACCGGCGAGCAGCTGACTGACGGAGATTCTTACCAGTATTCACTATTCGGCGCTTTTTTCCGGGCCAACTATGATTATATGGGCAAATACCTGCTTGAAGTGAATGGTCGCTACGATGGTACTTCGCGCTTTGGTGAAGGTCGCCGTTTCGGTTTCTTTCCTTCGGTTTCAGCAGGTTGGAGAATCAGTGAGGAAAATTTCTTTGACCCGATCAAAGGCGCTGTCAATAACCTGAAAATCAGAGCATCTTATGGAACATTAGGCAACCAGCTGCCGGCAAATAATAACTCGGCGAGCTACTATCCTTATATTTCTACAATGCCGACTGCGCTTTCTTCCTGGATGACGAACGGACAGAAACTCAATTATGTCAACAATCCGAACCCGATCTCGTCTAATCTGACTTGGGAAAAAGCGACCACTTCCAATATTGGTCTCGACGCAGATTTCTTCAAAAGCAGGCTGAACCTTGTATTTGACGCCTACATCCGCAGAACAACGGATATGCTGATCCCCGGCCAGGTTCTTCCATCAGTGTACGGAGCTACTGTTCCGACGCAGAATGCAGGTGACCTTGAAACGCGCGGATTCGAATTGGCGCTCAGCTGGCGAGATCAGTTTAAAGTGGCTGGAAAAGTGCTTTCCTACAATGCGTCGTTCATTTTATCTGACTACAAAGCGAAGATCACGAAATTTGACAACCCAAATAAAATCCTTTCCAGCCGCTACGAAGGCCAGACGATCGGAGAAATGTGGGGATATTCGATTGACGGATATTTCAAATCAAACGACGAGGCGCAGGCTTATACGGTGGATCAGACACTGGTCAACAAGCAGCGTTTGAGCGCGCCGGGCGAATGGAGCAAATTGCAGGCGGGTGATCTCAAATTCATTGATGTGAACGGTGACGGGAAGATCTCGGAAGGAGCCAATACCCTGGCTGATCACGGCGATTTGAAAGTGATCGGAAACACCAGCCCGAGGTTCCGTTACGGACTTAACCTGGGTGCATCGTGGTCAGGATTTGACATTTCAGCCCTGGCGCAAGGTATTCTTCGCAAAAACTGGTACCCGGGCGCGAATGCGGACAAATTCTGGGGACCTTATTCGAGACCTTATTATTCTTTCATTCCAAAAGATTTCCAGGAAGATGTGTGGACTCCTGAAAATCAGGATGCATACTTCCCGATCCTGCGTGGCTACACAGCACTGAATGGCGGCGGCGACCTGAATGCAAGAAACGACCGGTACATTCAGAATGTGGGCTATCTGAGATTGAAAAACGTGGTGATAGGCTATACAATTCCTCCTAAACTGACCACCAAACTCCGCATCCCGAACGCGCGGATATATATCAGTGGTGAAAACCTGCTGACTTACACGCCGCTGAGAAGCAAATACATCGACCCGGAACAATTCGACGGCGACGGTACAAACGGAAGGACCTATCCCCTTTCGAAGACCTACTCTGCTGGTTTGAGCATTAATTTCTGATCCGGTTGTCCAACAAAATTTTAAATAATCTTATGAAAAAGCTACTTACCATATTGTTTCTGGGCATCGGACTAGCCTCGTGCGATCTGAACAGGCTGCCGCTGGACGCCATTTCCCCTGAAACTTTTTTCAATACCGAAAATGACCTGCTGCTTTATACCAACTCATTTTACAATATGCTTCCCGGCGCGGAAGATGTTTATAATGAGGATGTTGACAATGTTATAAAAAACAGTTTACGCGACGAATTACAGGGAACCCGCATCGTACCTACAAGCGGCGGAGGCTGGTCGTGGGGCAGTTTGCGGAATATCAATTATTTCCTGGCCAATTCTAATAAATGTCCCGACAAGAACGCAGTCGCCCGCTATAATGGCGTTGCGCGGTTTTTCAGGGCATATTTTTATTTCCAAATGGTAAAGCGTTTCGGCGATGTACCCTGGTATTCCAGCACGATTGAAGTGGAAGATGAAGACCTGCTCACCAAAGCCCGCGACCCGCGCACATTGGTGATGGACTCGGTTATGGCTGACCTGGACTACGCGGCGCAGGCACTTAGCGCGAATAATGCTCGTCAGGTCAACTCGGTCACAAAATGGACTGTACTCGCATTAAAGTCTCGTGTGGGACTTTATGAAGGCACTTTCCGCAAATACCACACCGAGTTTAAGCTGCCCGATTCCGAAAAATTCCTGGACGCAAGCATTGCGGCTTCCGAAGAGCTGATCAAAAACAGCGGCTACACGATTTATAAAGCGACGCCCGAAACGGCTTATCTGAGACTTTTCTCTTCCGATAATGCGATTGCGGACGAAGTAATTCTGGCCAGGGATTTCAGCGATGAATTGCAGGTTTATCATAACCTCAACTACTACACCATGACCGCTTCCTACGGAAAGCCGGGATTGGAGAAAAAACTGGTGAATAGCTACCTGATGAAAGACGGGACCCCTTTTACGAATGTGAAGGGTTACGAAACGATGCAGTTTTACGAAGAAGTTCAAAACCGTGACCCGCGCCTTTCGCAGACGATCCGCACGCCGGGATATACCCGCATTGGAGAAACTACCCCGCTCGTACCGGAGTTTGGCGCGACGGTTACCGGCTATCAGCTCATCAAATTTGTGTCCGAGCCGAAATGGGATACTTTCAATAAGGATATTACGGATATGCCGATTTTCAGGTATGCCGAAGTATTGCTGAATTACGCCGAAGCCAAAGCTGAAAAAGGTACCCTGACGCAGGAAGACCTGGAAATATCGACTAAACTGACCCGCGAACGCGTAGGTATGCCGAACATTAATATGCTGAATGCGAATACGAAACCGGATCCTTACCAGGCCCAAATGTACACCAACCTGACCGGCAAGAATGCGGGCGTACTACTGGAAATCCGCCGTGAAAGAAGGATTGAAATGGTGATGGAAAATTTCCTGCGCTGGGATGATATCATTCGCTGGAAAGAAGGTCAATTGCTGACGAGACAGTTCAAAGGAATGTACTTTCCCGGCCCGGGCAACTACGATCTTGACAAAAACGGAAAGGTGGACCTTGTTATTTATGAAGGAACAAAACCGACGGTACCGGGTGCGCAGCTGTTGAAACTGGGTAGTGAGATTTTGCTGGAAAATGGGAATAAAGGCGGTAATATCGTCGTGAATGGACATATCAACAAGAAATTCGACGAAACCAAAGACTATCTTTACCCGATCCCGAGACAGGAACGCCTGCTGAATACCAACCTGACGCAGAACCCTAACTGGGAGTAAAAAACAGTACAATCCTATTCCTAACCCTTGCAATTTATGCTTTCAGACAGAAGGTCTTTTCTTGAAAAAATGTCCCAGATCGGGGCATTGAGCTTACTGCCGCTCACTGCCTCACAAGCCGCCGCCGGAACTGCCGTCGCCGGAACTGCCGCCGCCGACAGTTCGGATACTACGGTGGAAGAAAAAAATCACTTCGTAGCCGGTCCCTATCTCCAAAATCTGGGGACCGACGAAGTGACTATTATGTGGATCACCCACAAAAACTGTTTCAGCTGGGTTGAATACGGCGCGGGTACTTACACAAGTATGCGCGAAGTGGGTTACACCAACGGTTTGGTCGAGGCTAATAACCGCATTAATAAGATCACTCTCAAAGGTTTAAAGCCCGGTACCGACCATAAATACAAGCTGGTTTCGACCGAGATATCGGGCTACAAAGGTTCCCGAGTTGAATTTGGCGAAAGTATTTCCAGTCCGCTTTATGGATTTAAAACACCGGCTGCCAATGAGGATGAGTTCAAAATGGTTGTTTTCAATGATATCCACGACCGGCCGCAGATTATCCCGCAACTGCTTTACCGTCATGCCTATACGGGCAATACACGCGACTACGACTTTGTTGTTTTCAATGGGGATTGTTTCGATTGGGTTACGGAAGAAAGTCAGATGGTTGACCATTTGATCAAACCCTGCGTGGATATTTTCGCCACTGAATTTCCGTTTATCCTCACGCAGGGAAACCACGAATGCCGGGGCAGTTTCTCGCGCCACATTCCTTCCTATTACGCTTATCCGGAAAACAAATATTACTATGCATTTACCCGCGGACCAGTCCGCTTCGTAGTGCTGGACTCTGGTGAAGACAAGGCCGACGACGCGGTGGATTACGGCGGGCTGATCGCCTTCGACCGCTACCGGGAAACGCAGAAAACGTGGCTGGAAAGAGAAGTGGAATCGCCGGAGTTCAAGAAAGCTGAATTCCGCGTGGTACTGATCCATATTTCCCCCTACCACTCGGGCGACTGGCACGGCACGCTGCATTGCCGGAAAGTGTTCGGACCGGTTTTGAACAAGGCGAAAATTGACTTGCAGATCTCCGGCCACACGCACCGGTACATGACCCACGAGCCCGACGCAGACCACAATTACCCGATCGTAATCGGCGGCGGACCTTTGGAAGGCAAGCGAACATTGATCAAATTGCATGCGACCCGCAAGCAGCTTGACTTGAAAATGATCCGCGACGACGGCGAGGTGGTTGGCAAGTTATTGATCCCGAGGAAAGGGAAATAATATCGTTGTTGTAGGAAGGAGGCCCCGGCGGGGCCAACAAAAAATGGAACATAAACAGGATGCCCCGCAGGGGCAAATGCGGCCGCCGAGCGGCCTCCTGTTTGTAAGAAGATCGACGGTACAAACATTTGGCCCCGGCGGGGCCAACAAAAAATGAATTACCTTTTTTCTATAAACAGGATGCCCCGCCGGGGCAGTTGCGGCCGCCGAGCGGCCTCCTGTTTGTAGGAAGATCGACGGTACAAATTATGCGGCCCCGGCGGGGCCTCCTATGTTTCCACAAACAAACTTTTAACTAACATAAATAATCAATGAAAAAAAACGCTTTCCTTCTTCTCCTTCTTCTGACTTTATCGACGCTTTCTTTTGCGCAAAAAAATACGATTAATGTGGCCTCCTACAACCTCCGCTACAATACCGCCAACGACGGCGTAAATGCCTGGCCGAATCGTAAGGAAAATGTAAAAGGTCTGATCCGTTTTCATGAATTCGACATCTTCGGCGTGCAGGAAGCGCTAATCGGTCAGATCAAAGATGTGGCTGAGCTCCCTGAGTTTGCATTTATCGGAAAAGGGCGCGACGATGGGAAGGAAGGTGGCGAGCATTCGTCGATTTTTTATCGGAAAGACCGTTTTAAATTGCTGAAATCTGGTGATTTCTGGCTGAGTGAAACACCTGATAAGCCGGGCAAAGGCTGGGATGCTACCTGCTGCAACCGGATCTGTTCGTGGGGTAAGTTCCAGGATCTGGCCTCTAAAAAGGAGTTTTTCTTCTTCAATGTACATTTCGATCACCAGGGCGTAGAGGCCCGGAAGGAGTCGGGCAAACTGATGGTAAAGAAAATCAACGAGATCGCCGGAAAAGCGACTACATTTCTGACGGGAGACTTTAATTCCACGCCAGAAACTGAGCAAATGAAAGCGATCCAGGGAATTTTGAACGATACCCACGAAGTGACCAAACAGCCGCCTTACGGACCAGAGGGTACTTTTAACAGCTTCCAGTTCGACGCAAAAATGGACAAGCGCATTGACTATATTTTCGTAAGCAAGGATATTGATGTCTTGAAATACGGGGTATTGACTGATGCGAAGGAACAACGATATCCGTCTGATCACCAGCCAGTTGTAGTCAAGGCACTTATTAAATAGCTTTTGCAGAAACACAGAATACTTTTGAATAAGTTGGGCGTAGCAAAACACTACGCCCAACTTATTTTCGTTAAATTCGGCACCTGCGAACTCCGGTCAGCGAACATTGCCTGATGTGACTGTCTCAAATTAGATGACGAAAATCTCCTTCCTTCTCACTTTCCTTGCGTTTGTTTCTTTTGCTTCATTTGCACAAAATGTAAAGATCAGCATCGTTTCCCCGCGGGTACTGGATGACAGGAAAGCGATTTTGCTGACACGGGAAAAGGGCTTTGCTGCGATTGTGCATTCCATTCAGCTCGGTTTTGACACGACGCACCTGAAAATGGACGCACATTTGCTGCCCGATCTCTATCAGCTGCAAGTATCCAAACTCAAAGGTTCTCTCACATTTTTCTTTGAATCGGGCACGCAGATCCTGCTGGATACTGGCAATGTGGCACAGTCAGTGGTCACGCATTCGCGCAGCAATCTGGAATGGCGACAGTTCAATGATAGCATTCAGAAACCTTCCGATGCGCGTGCGAATGCATTTGTAGTACAGGAAGCGCGGATGCGCAGAAAGAACTTGCCCGACAGCGCCCAATACTGGATTGCGTGCCAAACCAGAGAACGGGAAGACCTGCTAGCAAGAACTGCCGAATTTATCCGCACAAATCCACAATCCTACGTAAGCCTTTACTTGCTGAAAATCAACTGGTATGCCTTTAAAAATATGGGGTTGCTGGAAAAACTCGACGCTTCACTTTTCAAACACCGGAATTATCTTCTTCTGAAAGCAAAAAAGCAGGAAATCACCGGAACCAGATAACTCCCATTTTGTGCAAAAATTTTGTAGAATTAATTGGATCCCCAACTTAAAGGGTTTGGTATGTTTTTAGTAGCCGACGGATACATTATGACAAGCAATATTCTTTTCAGTAAACCTTGAAAGTATGAAACGGGAAAACGAAAAACATCCGGTCATTTCATTAAGTGGCGAGAGTTTCAAGCATTATCTGATAAACAGATACGGCGAGCATGTCGGCGATTATGCCTGGAAAAATGCTTCGAGCGAATGGGCTGAGCCTGTACCTTCCGAAACTCTCAATCAATTGTACAATCGCGCCAAAACGGAGATCGAAAATTCTGGCGGCAGTTTAATGAGCTACGCCGTCGTAGACGATGAGCTGGTAAACTGCGGGACGGTCGATGCACCCTGGCCGGACAACTGCATGTGGGTTCTTCAATTTAATAATGATTAAAGGATCCATCGATCCACAGACACAGACAACTCTACGAACCTCAGAATAGGCCACCAAAAGTGGCCTATTTTTATGCTACCATTCCAGGGTAATCAGGGAAACAGCTTGACGCGGCAGGGCAATTTTCACCACTGTTTTTCCCTTTTTATGCTCTAAAAGCGGCTCGCGGCTCATCTTTTCCAGTTGGCCGGCCTTTTCTAGCGCAACTATCTGCCCTTTGTCAGGATTTTGTGGAGAGCCCATTTTTTTCCAGGCTTCGTACGAATTACTATGTTCCCGGTCGATTCGGTATTCCGTGATTTTTATTTTTTTTGAGTTGATACCGTTAAGCGTCAGCTCCACCGGCTCGGCAGCTCCCTGCAAATCATCATCGTGGTAGTTCCAGAGCATGACAGCAGCTTTTTTATTTTCTTTTGAGGCCAGTGCGCCTATTTCCGTTTGCTGCCCGCGGATGCTGGAATCAAGTACCATTTGCAGCGGATACATCCGGTCGCTTTTCACTTCCACCCTATTCCCACTCATTTTACCAAACATCCTGAATACATTCAAAACCGGCTTATCAACTCCATTGGTCGCGAGGTCGCGAAAACCGTAAAACCACGGCTGATTTTCAAATTCAAATGACCAGGAAACTGCGCCGAGAAAGTTGACACCATATTGATCTGCCAACGCATACTTCCGGGCGAAAGTGGCGGCTGTGTAACTGGAATACATGGTGCCGTTCCGATATGCATTGGACGGATTGGTAGCCATACCGCAAGCGGCGCAACCTTCGGGATCCGATTCGCCTACGATAAGCGGCAGGTTTTTGAACTGAGGATAAGCGAGCACAGATTTAAACCCGGTCTGAATATCCCGCAGCTGCGGGCTCATATTCATTCTCACTACCCCATTGATCAGTTTGGGCGAACCTTTGGCGTGAAAAAGTACGGCGTCTAGCGGCGCGCCTTTTTTGCCAGTTGCATAGTTAGTGCCCTCTGCACAATGCAGCAGAAAAGCTTCGAGCCACTTTTTACCTCCCGGCGACGAAGTACCGGCAATATTCAGCCCACCGATCCGTGCAGTCGGCAATGCGCGTTTAACTGCATCGGCTGAATAGTCGTATAGTTTGAAAAACTCCTCCATCGTACCTTTCCAGTAGCCGTTTGGCTCATTCCAAACTTCCCAATACCAGCTTTCCACTTCTTTTTGCCCGTAGCGTTCCACACTGTGCTTTACCCAGTTGTAAACCAGATCCGCCCATTTCTGGTAATCTTTTGGTGGATATGCCCAGCCGGTCATGATCTTGTTGTAGGGATCGCCCGGCTTCCAGTCGTGCTGGTAAGGCTCGGGATTGGTGGAAAGTGCTTTTGGCATAAAACCGATCTGCGCGAGCGGCTTCATTCCGCGTTTCACGTAAGTATCAAAAATACTGTCGACAATAGCCCAGTTATAAACCGGCTTCCCGTTTTCATCCTCGGTGTATGCATTCGTCGAACCCCATTTTAATGCAGCGGTACCGTCGCCTGTGCAAAGCAGGCAATGCGCCCGTACGTAAACCGGTCCGGGGCTCAGTTCCGCGATTTCGGTCAATAATTTTTTACCATCTTTCATATAGGTATAGTTCGGCTCATCGTAGCCAAACCAGGCCCAAACCGGCTTCATCGGCCCGACTGTTTTATCAAAATTCACCTCTATCCTGGCCGGCGTACCAGCATTACTCTGCGCAAATGCATGAAAGCCGACACCCGAAAGCATGCAAACCGCCCCCAAAAACAACCTCCAAAAGAGCTTTTCCATCAATATGTAAAATAAAAATGTCCAATAAACCAGTAAAGAAGCTCCATCCCATCCTACCTTCCCCCATCCTACCTTCCTCCTTCCTCCCTTCCTCCCTTCCTCCTTTCCTCCCTTCCTCCTTTCCTCCCTTCCTCCCATCCTCCCCCCAATGACGCCAACCCTCAAAAAAAACGGACGAATTGACGTAAAGCGGAATCAAAAAGCAGTTTTGGCCATTATTTAGACTAGTTATCGTTAACTTTGAACGACCTACCTTCGCGGCATAGAGGCAGAGGTAATCAGCTTTCAATCCATTCTCTTTATATGAAAAAACTTGTTATCGCTTTTTGCACCCTATTTGCGTTCGCTGCACAGGCTCAGCAAAATACGCTTTTGGAACAATCTTTCTGGAAAACTTCCCCTGATGTGAATGCTGTAAAAGCAGAAATTGAAAAAGGCAGCAATCCTTCCCAGTTCAATAACAATATGTTTGACCCCGTTGTGATGGCGATCAATTCAGGCGCGCCGAACGCGACGATCGAGTTTTTGCTTACACAACCGGGTAATACCGTTGATAAATTAACCCACGACGGTCGCATTTACCTGCACTGGGCTGCGATACGCGGTAATGTGGAGTTGATGGAATCGCTGGTTGCGAAAGGATCGAAAGGGAATTTTGTCGATGGCCACGGTGCTACCCCGATCAACTTTGCGGCTGGCAGTCAGCAGAATACCAAAGTATACGATATCCTGCTCGCGGCTGGGGCGGACCTAAAAAAAGACCTGAATCATGACGGCGCGAATGCATTGCTGATCGGTATCGCGAATGATAAGGATTTCGCACTTACCAATTATTTCATTTCCAAAGGACTTGACCTGAAAAGCACCGATGCCGCCGGCAACAATGCATTCAGCTACGCAGCCCGTGCGGGAAAGATAGACGTACTAAAAGCCTTGCTGGAAAAAGGGGTTACGGCCAATCCGAATGCATTCCTGATGGCGGCGCAGGGAGGTCGCGGCACGGCGAATACGATTGAAGTATACCAATACCTGGAAAGTTTGAAACTCAAACCAACGGTGATCGGCAACAACGGCGAAAATGCATTGCATTCGATAGTTCGCAAACCGAAGCAGGAGGAAATTGTGAAGTATTTTCTGAACAAAGGCGTGGACGTAAACAAGGCTGACGAGAACGGAAATACGGTATTTATGAATGCAGCTGCGACCAATCGCGATACCGCTGTGCTGGCTTTGCTGCTTCCGAAAGTAAAGGATATTAACGTTGGTAATGCAAAGGGAACCAGTGCATTAGCGATGGCAGTTCGCGGTAACTCACCGGAAGTGATCGCTTACCTGATCTCGAAAGGTGCAGACATCAACACAACAGATAAAGCAGGCGAAAACCTGGGCTTCTATCTGGCGCAATCTTATAATCCCCGCACAGCTACTGATTTTGATGCCAAATTGAAAGTGCTTCAAGACAAAGGTTTCAAAGTAGCTGCGCCTTCAAAAATTGGCAACACACTATATCACAGCGCAGTAGCCAAGAATGATATGGCATTGGTAAAACGTCTGGAAGGCTTGCAGATTGACGTGAACGCGAAGAATAGCGAAGGTATTACGGCACTGCACAAAGCGGCGATGGTTTCCAAAGATGATGAAATGCTGAAATACCTGATCTCGATCGGTGCCAAAAAGGATATTGTGACCAACTTCCAGGAAACGGCTTTCGATCTGGCCGGCGAAAATGAGTCACTTTCTAAAAACAATGTTACAGTCAATTTCCTGAAATAATTTTCATGTCCAGTTTATTTAAAATAACCCTGCTTTTCCTCGCGCTCACATTTGCCCGCTCCAACGCTGCAACGGCGCAAGGCACGAATAAATATAAATGCATGATCCAGATGACGAACTACATGGGCGAAGGCGCCTATATCGTAATCTCACTGATGAATGCGAAAGGTGCATACGAAAAGACGCTTTACGTGCTTGGTCCCGATAAAAAGTGGTACAACAGCATGAAAGAGTGGCACAAGTTCCAGTCTAAAAAACCCGGAAATATCAGCGCGATCACGGGCGCTTCGGTGACCGGCGGCGACCGCAGTGTGAATGTGATCGAGATTGAAGCTTCCAAGATCAATGCCGGCTATAAACTCCGGTTTGAAAGCGCGGTAGAAGACAAAGCTTACCATGTGAAAGACCTGGAAATTCCGCTGACAACGGAATCCCTTTCCGCCAAAAACGAAGGTACCGGCTACATCCGCTATGTTCGTTTCAGCCCCAATTAATGTTCCGAGTAATTTATGACCATTTCGATATGGAGATACAGCCACTTAGCCCTGGCTGTATCTTCTTTTCTTTTGCTGACCCTCGCTTCTGTAACCGGTATCCTGCTGGCTTTTCAACCCATATCTGAAAAGCTGCAATCCTATCGGTCCGAGCATTTCAGTGAAACAAATCTCTCCACTACCCTTCCCCTGCTCAGAAAGCAATATCCCGGGATCAGCTCGCTTTCGGTTGATGCAAACGAGTTTGTGCAGGTTCAGGGAAGTGGTAATGATGGTAAAAAACTGCTTGCCTACGTTGATCCCGCAACAGGCAAAATCCTGGGTGTTCCCGAGCCAAAAAGTGAATTTTTCGAATGGGTTACGGCGCTGCACCGCTCCCTTTTTCTGCATGAAGCGGGCCGTTTTTTTGTAGGACTGACCGCATTTCTACTCTTGCTAATCACAGTTTCGGGAACGATGCTGATCGTGCAGCGGCAGCGGGGATTCAAACGGTTTTTCACTAAAATCGTTAACGAGAACTTTGCGCAATACTACCACGTCGTGCTCGGCCGGCTGTCGCTGATCCCGATCTTTATTCTTGCATTAAGCGGAACTTACCTTTCCCTCGCCCGTTTCGGACTCATTGATACGGCCAGGATTTCAGCAGACGTAGACTTCGACGCTATCCGCGAAGAGCCCGTAAAAAATGCGGCAGAATTTGAAATTTTTAGAAAAACCAGACTTTCAGAAGTACAGACAATCGAATTTCCTTTTTCCGAAGATCCCGAAGATTATTACACGCTCAAACTGAAAGATCGGGAACTGACTGTAAATCAGATTACTGGCGATATTCTGACCACTGTTAAATATCCTTCCGCAACTATACTCACTGAGCTGAGCTTAGATTTACACACCGGGCGGACCAATGCTGTGTGGGCGATCATAATCGCGATTGCATCAGCCAATATCCTCTTTTTCATCTACTCCGGATTTGCGATCACATTGAAACGCCGCGCCGGCCGGGTCAGGAATAAGTATAGTGCAGCCGAAAGTGAATATATCATTCTGGTAGGTTCCGAAAATGGAAGTACGTTCGGTTATGCAAATGCGATTCACAAGCAATTGATCGGAAGTGGGAAAGCCGCTTTTGTGACTGAACTGAATAATTATACCGTTTTCCCAAAAGCTTCGCACATGATCGTGATGTCGGCGACTTACGGGCTGGGTAACCCTCCTACCAATGCTGCGCAGTTTGCCAAAGTGCTGGAAAAATATCCGCAGCCGAATTCAGTCCACTATTCAGTGGTCGGTTTCGGGTCGCACGGCTATCCCGATTTTTGCAAGTTCGCTTTTGAAGCAGATAACCTTTTTGCTAAACAGAAATGGGCGGTGCCTCTATTGGAAATCCATACGGTCAATGACAAATCGCCGGAGGAATTTGGGCAGTGGGCCACTACCTGGTCCCAGCACGCGGGGATTCCGCTCACCGTTGATAGCGGGTCCATGGTTACGAGACAAGATCCTCTGCAATCTTTGATAGTAGTAGAAAAAACTGAGATCGAGAAACCGGGAGAATCATTTTTGATAAAACTGAAACCCAAGCGTCGCACCAACTTTACTTCGGGCGACCTGCTCGCAATTTATCCGGCAAACGATCACCGCGAGCGGCTATATTCAATCGGGAAGATCGGGAAAGATATCCAGCTGAGTGTAAAGCTGCACGAGCAGGGACTTGGCTCCGAATATCTGTATCGCCTCGGTACCGGAAGTTTGCTCAATGCCCGCATTGTGAGTAACCCGCATTTCCATTTTCCGCAACGGGCTACTTCCGTGATCATGATCTCGAACGGAACCGGTATCGCACCGTTTCTGGGTATGATCGATCAGCAGAAACCGAATGCAGATACCTATTTATATTGCGGCTTCCGCGACCGGGCTTCTTTTGGTTTATATAAAAATAGTATTGATAAGAATGTGGCCGATCACAAGCTGCGCAGCCTGCAAATCGCCTATTCGCGTGAAGGTGAAAAGCAATATGTAAAAGACCTGCTCAGCCGCGACGAGCTGCTGGTAGCCGAGGTTTTGAATAAAGAAGGGGTGATTATGCTTTGCGGCTCGCTTTCCATGCAAACGAATGTAATCGAACTCCTGGAACAGATCTGCCAGGACCGGCTGGGGAAAAGTGTAAGCTATTACCAGTCGCGCAGCCAGATTTTGATGGACTGCTACTGATCCGTTTTGTATCTGGAAATATCAAAATTCGGTGAAGTCACTACTTTACCTTTGTCGGTAATTAGCAAACAGCTGAATTCCGGAAACTTTGCCAGCATTTCCAGCCCCGCCTTTTTACCCAAAACCATGATCGACGTGCTGAAACCATTTGCCTGCTCTGCGCTGGGGCCAAAAACGGTGACGCTCGTGAGTCCGGTGGCCGGGTAGCCCGTGGCGGGATTTATAATATGGGAGTAGCGTTTTCCATTCAACACCACAAATTTCTCATAACTCCCCGAGGTGACCACCGCGCCTTCCCGCAGCGGCACAATGGCGAAAAGCTCGCCTGACTTCGCTGGATCGTTGATCCCGATCACCCAGTCGCTTCCGTCGGGCTGCTTCCCCCAGGCGCTCATATCCCCCGAACCGTTCACTATACCTGCGTTAATACCCTTTTCAAGCATCATATCCCGGCATTTGTCTGTCGCATAACCTTCTCCCAATGCGCCGAAGCCGATCTTCATGCCTTTGTATTTCAAAAAAATAGTAGATTGCCCGCGATCGAGGATGATGTTCTTATATCCCACCTTTTCGACTGACTTCTGAATAGCGGCTTTCGTTGGCATTCTGGTCATCGAACCGTCGAACTTCCATATTCTGTCCATTGCCGCAAAGCTTATATCGAAAGCGCCGCCAGTCAGTTCGGAAAGAGCGATCGCCCGTTCGGTCAGCCCAAAAACCTCCTTATCTACCCGCACCGGACGTATTCCTGCATGGGCATTCACCTGCGAAACCTGCGAAGAAGGTATCCAGTCTGAAATCAGGTTCTCGATGCGGGTAATCTCCGTAATTACGGTATCAATGCTGCGCTCGGCAGTGAGTGAATCTTTAGCGACAATTGTAATATCAAACCTCGCGCCCATTAACATGGTAGTACGCTTGCGCAAAGCCTGTGCGTGGGCAGTGAGCGTGATCAGAAGAGCGGCGATAGTCAGTAATTTTTTCATAGCATTAAAGGGCAAATATACCCTGGCACCAAATTAATACTGTATATCATGATAACCATCTCGAATTTATGATAAGACTTTCTGAAAACAGCCGCAGCATCAATCTGGCGGCATCTTTACTGAGCCTCGTGCTGATTATCGCCTTGCTTTATGCCATGCAAAGTGTAGTAGTCCCGCTCATGTTCTCTATTCTGCTCGCGATTTCCCTATTTCCCGTTACCCGGTTTTTTGAAAAGTACAAGATCAACCGCGTCACCGCCTCCTTGCTTTCCGTGATCATCGCTATTATCCTGATCGGGTTTCTGGTGTGGTTTATTATTCATCAGGTGATTGTTATCGGAGCTAATGGAAGTGATATCCAGGTTCGTTTCGTACACATTCTGGAAACGATCCAGAAATGGGTTACTGTGCGTTTTGGTGTTGAAGAAGGCGAAATCACCAAACAGATCACTGCGTTTTCCAACAAGGTGGTCGGTAATGCAGGCATGATCATCAGTACTGCGTTCGGCTCTGTCGGCGGCATTCTGGCTGGTGTGATCATCGTGCCGCTATTCACTTTCTTTCTGCTGTACTACCGCGATTTCTTCCGTGAATTTTTCTTTCACGCGTTCGCTTCCGCTTCCAAAGAGCTGGTGAGCCAGGTACTCGACAAGATCTATTATGTAGTTCAAAGCTACCTCGTGGGCCTCGTAACTGTAATGGGCATCGTCGCGATCCTCAATACGGTCGGACTACTGGTTCTTGGTATACCTTATGCATGGTTTTTTGGCATTCTGGCTTCTCTGCTTATGTTATTACCCTACATCGGGATTGCGATCGGGTCGGTATTGCCCGCGCTTTTTGCACTGGCTACCAAAGACAGCGCCTGGTATGCATTGGGCGTAGTGGCATGGTTTCAGGTCGTTCAGTTTCTGGAAGGTAACTTCCTCACCCCTAATATTGTAGGAGGGAAAGTGAGTATCAATCCGTTGATGGCGCTCGTTGGCTTGCTATTAGGCGGAATGCTCTTTGGTCTGGCGGGTCTGATCCTCGCTATCCCGATTACAGCTGTGTTAAAGGTGGTTTTCGACGCGGTGCCTTCGATGAAAGCATTCGGCTTTTTAATCGGTGAACCAGAGCAATATCACCTCAAACGATATTCAGCCAAGATCATCATGAAAAGGTGGAAGATCCCGGCTAAGGATATTTAAATGAAGTATTAAGAATAAAGAAAAGCTGACGTTACTCTGATGTTCTGGCCTGAGTCCGGGCCAGAATGTCAAGTATCGCCCGATCTTCCACTTTGTTCGATTCTCCGTCGTGGTAGTAAAATTCGTCCAGTTTCCGCTCCCTTTTTGTGTCGCTGATCCCCCTTTTTATCTTTTCCTGATATTCCCCCAGAGAGCGGCAATAGTAGTGATTGAGTTGCACGGTATCAATACTCGGCTCGGCGAAAGAGTCTTCGATCTTCACACCGTGCTCATTTACACAGTAATAACCCGGTTTATATTTGAAACAATGCGATTTGTAAGCCGACTTCACAAACCGCGGCTGTACAATACTCTTAATGTGTTTGTTCGCTAAAAAATCAGTTTCCGACCGTTTTGTAAAACTCACGAGCTGACCTGCGGAAGGTTTTGACTGGTGCCCGTTCGAGCCGAAAATCAGCCAGCTAATTCCCAGCCCACCATAAGATTCATATTTGTTCAGCAGTTTGGTAAAATCGGGATCACCGGTTTTCGGCACTATAAATTCGTCAGTATCAATAAATCCTATCCACTGCGAGCTGTTCCCGTAATGATCGAGGCAATGCTGATATGCTTTTACGTGCTTGTTTCTGCCGGGGATTCTGGTTACTGTCACAATATCAGTGAGTCCCAGCGATTTGATTGTCTCTTCAATAGGAACCTTACTTCCATTATCGTAAATGAAAAAGTGCGTCACGCCTATTTTCAGATGGTAATCCAGCCACTCCGCGAGATAATCGTTTTCATCTTTTACAATACAGCAAAGTGACAAATAATGGGAATTATCAGCAACGCGTTTATCTCCGTTTGAACCAAACAGTTGCGAAAAGAAGGACTTGAAAGAAAACATTTGGCAGCTTTTAAATCAGCAGAAACACCCAAAGGCAGGTGCCAGGGTACATCCGAAGGTATTCATTTTCGGTTTTTTTTGCAAGATCCGAGTGAAGGCGATTTACGCATTGCGCCAGGATACATCACTTTGCCGCCAGCGGCCCAATGCCGTTTACCGCTAACCGGAGCCCGTTCTGGATCATATTGAACTGCGCAAGCATAGTCTGGTGCGACTTGTGGTAGTCCAGCAAAAACGATTTCAGCGTGCGGCGCTCTTTATAAAGTTTCGCCAGCTCGCGTTTGTTTGTAGTATAAGAAATGTCCCGTTCAACATCATCCAGGTCCTTCTTGAAAATCCCTATTGTGGGAAAATCCATATCCGCAGACGTGAATTCCGTCGAACCGGGGCCTAATGTCCGCACCTGATCGATGGTACAGCTGTAAAGCCCGTCTTTCACATCGATCGAAACGCGGTAGCTGAATGATTTGAACTTCCCGGAAACGATCGGTTCTTTATCCTGATAAACGATCTTGCCGGTACCGGGATCGTCAACCTTCATGATCTCCCGATAGTTAGGGTAGGTTTTGAAGATCCAGGACCTTAATGCCTGACAGGTTTTTGCTTTCGATTGTCCGGTCTGGACAACTTTGGTTTGCGTGATCTCGCCGGTAAACCTGTTATAAGGAAGTCCCGCTTTTTGTGCGGAGGCAGGTTCAGGAAAGCACAGTAGTACAATTAATAACGTTGAGAGTAAAGAATGTTTCATTATTGACAGAGGCATGTAACTGTCGGTAATGATAAGAATTATATAAAATCTTTCAAAGTTTTCATTCGTAAGAAGTCGTACTAATTAGTTTTAATAGTTAAACTCAAAATACTTTTACTAAAATTCTTTCTACCCGGTAACCAACTTATTCCAGCCCACATGTGTCTGAGGATAAAACTGACCTGATTATGAAACTCGCTTTATCCTTCCTATTAATCTTCACGTGCCTGCTTGCGTGTAAAAAAGATGAAATTGAAGTAGCTCCCCAGGGACTCGTGGGAAAATGGAAACTGGTTTCCACGGAACATTTACAGGGAGGCAAGATCGTCACACAGGATAAGAGCGCCGATTCTATTTATATCTATTTCAGCAAATACGGTGAAGTAGTCAATTCGGAAGGAAAACGGCGGTTTTGCGGACCGAGCTATCTCCGGATCAATGGCGACCACTTCACGATTCAACTCAAAAGTGAGCCGGCCATTGAACCCTTCCTCAGCATTTGCGCCGACTGCCCTACCTGGAATGTCGATCTGCAACCCAACGAGATGACCCTGAGTATTTGCTCCCCTGAAAACAAATCGAAATACGTCAGGGAATAAGGCAGGAACGCACTATCTGTTTACCAGCACCTTTTTTACTTCTGTACTTCCGTCCATTTTAGAAATCCGCAGCAGGTAAAGCCCTGTACCAAATGATTTTACAGAAATGCCCTGATCAGAAACGCTGGTAACCCGCAGCACTATCTTTCCTGCAATATCAGCAACTGTCACAGATTTGATCTGCCCACGCATTTCCGCGTCAAAATAGATCTTGTCCGAAACCGGGTTCGGATAAACAGCTTCCTCCCCGCCTTCAAATCGCAGGTTACGTATCTCTGAATAGGCAAATGTCCCGTCGAGGTCAACCATTTTCAGCCTGTATAAATTCTGACCCGAATAGGGTTGGCAGTCGGTGAAGCTGTAAAAATGCTCCGCCGCACTTTCACCTTGCGAATCCATTTTGCCGATCTGCTTCCAGTCGCTGCCATTTTTACTCCGCTGCACTTCAAAATGCGCACTTTTCGTTTCAGAAGTAGTTGACCACGAAACCTGAGCGGTTCTTCCCTCGGCAGTCACATTAAAATCTTTCAGCACAACGGGTAACGGGTCCGAGTCGCGCAATGTTGCCAGCGGATCGCCCAGTAAAACCTGGCTCTCGACGTATCCGGCTGCATATCGGTACGCATCACTGAATGCATATCCCTGCGACATTAAAGTAAATGCGCCGTTGTTCCGGTACTCATATTCCAGCGCGCTGGCACCATTCGTCGTAATCAGCAGCAGCAGATCCGAATAACAATTTACGTTCAGGACATTACCTTTCCCAAGATATTCGCCGCCCAGGTAATTACCCCAGCCGTAACTCCCAAGGTTGCAGGAGCTCAGACTGATTACCTGCGTATTCAGCGCGGGAAGGCTATTAATATCCTCTTTATAAATACCGAAAGACTGATAATCGGGCGAGCCGTGCACATTGAGGCTCATAATCTCATAGGATTGCGTACCCAGCTTATTCAGGTAATCTGCTTTCCATATCGCGTCTTCTCCGGAATAGTTCGCATCTTTTTCCAGCCCGAAAGCGACCGTACTGGCCGAACTCCACCTTCCGTTTGCCTGCGCCATTGCCACCACATTCTGCTCATCTACAAAACCGTCCGTGATCAGGACTTTCCGGTCAAATGAGATCTCCCTTTTTCGGAATCGGTGCAGCTTTGTAAAATAATCTGTCACGTAACTGACCTTCTCCTGCGGCGTCAGGTTAGGAGCCGGAATGACCATACCCATCGATATCAGCGGGTTAGTTTGCTCAAAAACAGCTTCCCTGACTTCCTGCGGCGGGTACAAGCAGGTATTAAGATACTTGTACGTACGCATCTCGTCGTTTTCTGCATCATAAATGTAGTGCTTGTAGAGCGGGTGTGTATAGCGGGAAAAAGTGCTTGAAGAAAAGGTCATCTCGATATTTCCGGCATCATTGAGCAAATGGCGGGTAGATGTTGTAGCCGCATTAGCACCGATAAAAAACAGATATGTAATGTTGTCCGTGAGATGATTTTGACGGATGTATTCAAAGAGCCTGTTCTTGTCGAAACTGTTACTCTCCATGTGAAATTTTTCAACCGAAAGATTTGGCCGGGTAACTTTCACGTCAGCAATATATTGATCCAGCTTCTCCTGAATTGCGGCAGTGCTTCTCCATTCTTCATTGATCACAAGCAGCATTTTCTCCTGTCGTTTCACTGCATTGTCCGTCCTGAAAGGGTTAATAATCCAGCCATCACCGCTGCATGCACTCCCGTCAACACCAAATACTGCTGTCATGAGGCGATAATCCTTACCCGCCTGCATGCCGCCCATTACGAGATCCACCGTTCTGGCAGTTTTATTAATAGCCCTGGGCGAGAGCCAGATGTGCGCAAATCCGTTCTGCATACAACCATCGCCGCAATCGGGTATAATGGTTAAATAAATAGAGCTTATCTCCTCGATGTTGGTTCCCGCGCCGATCTCCATGTGAATATCGATCATACTTTCAGGCTTGGCTGCATGTGGTGTGACCGTGACGGTTATATCCCGGGCGGCAGTACGTTTGTTGGAAGATTTCAGCGGCGTTTCCACGACCTTATATTCGTGCGTGACGGAATCGACCACCAATTGAAGACCCTTTTGGCCAAAACTGACGCTGGCAGAAAAGAAAAGAAATGTGATGATGAAGTAAACGTTGAATTTCATAGCCGATCGATTTAGGAACTGGTGAAAACGATGTTATCTTACCAGACACAGCTTTACACCCAAGTGTTGCCTAAGATCCTGCCTATTAAATTGAGTTTAACAAAAAAAGTAACCGATAACACGCTACTCCATATACGCCCTGCTATGTTCGGATTACCAGCACCGAAGGAGAATGCGAGAGCCACACGCTGTGAGAACGCACAGCCAGTTTCCAGCTCTGGTAGCTGATGAGCATCAAATCCTGTTTTACCAGAAATTCCTTTTCAAGTGCATTCTCATTGTGTAGCTCAATGCGATCCGGGAAGTTGCTCTGCATGTGTGCGACAGCTTCCCTGACCTCCGTTTTCTGATCCAGCAATCCTGTCGGATCCATGATCGTAACAGTGGTTCCGTGCTGACCGATCATCCTGGCGGCAAAATCGAGCAGGAACCGGTCTGCCGAAGAGAATATGGGAAGGAATATGCGCTCGGTTTTACTGAGGTTTTTATCGATCAATAAAGCAACCGGCACTTTCACCGACTTGATCACGTGGCTCGTGCGTTCATCAAAAATATCGGCATGGAACAGCTTTTCCTTACCTGTAATGGTATCAAACAGGCGGACCGGGCTGATGATCTTATTCGTGATACCCAGCAATTTACCCAAAAAAGTACCCTCAAACGCTCCGTGACCAATACCCATCATTAACAGGTCATAACCGCCCGTATTCGCATATTCGATGATATCGTGTTCAATATCCTGTGATGGTTTAAATAGCGTGGTAACGGGCACTTCCAGCTTTTCCGCCTCCTCCGTGATCGGCCTGAAAGTCTCGGTTTCATATTCCTGCGAATCGACCTGGCTGAGATAGCTGCTGGGCGAAAGGTGCAATGCAGTCAGGCTTTTTGTTTCCTGGCGCGAGCTCAGCTGGCTGGCCAGTTTAAGCATTTTGCGGCCACTCAGCGGACTGGCGAATGCGATCACGACCGCGAATTTATTTCCGACTGCGCCTACAACTTCGGCCAAAGTAGTCTTCTCGGGCATAAACCGGTCGATCAGATCCAGTGCCGGGCCTGTCATGCAGGTGGTGAGGAGCGCCATGATCACCATCATTGTGAAAATCTGTGGAGAAAGCACGCCGATATCATAGCCGATATTCAGTACCACCAGCTCCATTAATCCGCGCGTATTCATCAGCGAGCCGATGATCAGACTGTCGCGCCAGCTTTGCTTCACAAAACGCGCCGCCACTGCACTGCCGATAAACTTACCAGCCACAGCGGCAAGCATAATGATCCCGGTTACTTTCCACAGATAGGGATCGTTCAGCAGGCCGACCTGCGTGCGCAAACCTGTGAATACGAAGAATAAAGGCAGCAGCAATACCATCGAAACGTCTTCTACTTTTTCAATGAATATATTCCTGAATTTATGGTTTGAAGGCATGATCACCCCCGCCATAAATGCCCCGAACAACGCGTGAATGCCGATTACCTCGGTACTGTAAGCCGAAGCCAGCAGTACCACGAAAAATATCGCGACCACAGGTTTGGTTAACCCTTCTTTATAATCGTAATGATCGCCCAGCCTTTTCAGGAACGGTTTGACCACATTCAGCATCACCAGTACGTAAGCGATTGCCAGCAAAATGGTGTACAGAGAGCTCACAAACGAACCTGCCTTAACGATCGCGATCACTGCAGCCAGAATACACCAGGCAGTAATATCGTCGGTAGCGGCGCAGGTGATCACCATCATACCCAGCCGGGTTTTCGACAATCCTCTTTCCTGCACGATCCGAGCGAGTACGGGGAATGCGGTCACACTCAGTGCAATACCGGTAAAAAGCGAAAAAGAAAGAAAGCTGATCCCTGCCGGCGCAAATTCCTGATACAGCATAAGCGCCAGCCCGACACCGAGTGCAAAAGGTAGTACGATACTGGCGTGGCTGATCACGATCGCTTCCTTTGCCTTGGTTTTCAAGACTTTAAGATCCAGTTCCATGCCGATGATGAACATAAAAAGGATTAGTCCGATCTGGCTCAGAAATTGCAGGTTACTGAGTGAAGCTTTTGGAAAAAGAAAGGCTGAAAACTCAGGGAAGAACGTACCTACCAGCGACGGGCCGAGGAATAGCCCTGCGGCAGTTTCCCCGATCACAGTAGGCTGTCCAATCTTTTTACAAAACCAACCAAAGACCCTCGCTACCAGAATAATCGTGATGATCTGCAATAGCAGGATCGCCAGCGGACTGGTGAGATCGTGCGAAAATGTCCCCTGAAATTGTTCGAAAGAAGAGGTGGTCGGGACGGGATTTCTGATTGCTACTTCCGGACTTTCGAGTTTTTGCCCTTCTATGATAAACCAGTAGAGCAAGCCCGAAAAGATGACCAGCGTGACGGTATAGAACAGTATGCTGCGCAAATTCTTCATAAGTATACTGGGAGTGAATTTGCGCAAAATACAAAAGGAAATCTGAATAAAATGGAGAACGAACGGTAGCAATTCATCATTCCAAAGCTTTATGGTTGTGTGGAAATGCAAAATGTGCAGTTTTCGAAGCGCTGGTTCCGCACCCACATCGATGTGTTTAAATAGGCAATGAAACGGTTGAAATATATTCCAGAAGATGCGCGTGCCGGTTCCGCCTTTCCGATCAACAGAAAAGAGTTCGAGGGTATTTACCGGGAACACTGGCGTGAGCTGTATGACTTTGCCGTTGCCAAAACCCACGATAAAGACGTGGCGGAAGAAATTGTGCAGGCCCTTTTTGTCAGTATCTGGGAAAAACGCGACCAGCTGCTGATCTCCAATCTGAGAAGTTACCTCTTCGTTTCCGTCCGGAACCGGATCATCGACCATTATAAAGAACGCATTTTCTCCGACCTTACCTCAGCCTCCGATACCTCCGCGCCCGATTACCCGCTGTTTCTGGACGAACTGGAATCGACTTTCAGGGAAGCAATGGGTCAGCTGCCTGAAAAAACCCGGGACATCTTTTTATTGAACCGTATCGAAGGGAAATCGGCTTCTGAGATCGCCGATAAACTGCAACTTCCATCGCGCACCGTTGAGTACCACATTACCCAGGCTTTGCGCAAGCTCAGGGAGATTTTGCGCAACGGTATCACTGCGCTCCTCTTTTTTATCAATATCATCTTTTAAAGAAAAACTGGTCTCCAAGTCAGAATACATATAAACTTTCAAGGAAAAGTTTATATGATTTGCGGTGGACGTTCATTTTTCAGTCTTACTAGAAAGGCCCCCATTCCACTCTCTATGAGCAAAAAAAACTTCTACCAATTACTTGATCGCTACCGCGCAGGAAACTGTACCGACCAGGAAAGATCGCTCGTGGAGCAATGGTTTGCAACGCTGGATGAAGAAGTTCCCGAGCGAAGTACCCAGGAAAATGCGGCGATCGAAGAACGGATCTGGAATGCGATCCTGGCCAACCAGGAAATAGAACAGGAAACGCCCGTTCGCACCTTCCAGCTCTGGAAGTGGGCGGCTGCGGCTGTGCTTGTTCTGGGAATAGGGTTTGCTTCGATTAAGGTTTTTGTCAAAAAATCTGACCCGGTGGTAGCCACGGCCAGCAATCTGCCTGATAACCTGGTAACTTATTTAAACCGAAACCCCACCCCTGAAAATATCACCCTGCCCGACGGCTCGGTACTGCTGCTTTCGCCCGGAACAAAAATCTCCTACCCTGCCGAACTTGCCGGCTCCAAAAGGGAAGTTTATTTATTGGGAAAAGCGTTCTTCAATGTATCCCACGATGCTGAAAGGCCGTTTTTTGTCCACACCGGCGAGGTAGTGACCAAGGTACTCGGGACCAGCTTCTGGGTTGAGGGAAGCAATGATAACAGCGCGATCGAAGTGTCGGTAGTAACCGGGAAGGTATCTGTATCCAAAAAATCGACCGGGCCAGACGAAGCGAACAGTAAGATCAAAGACGGAGTGATACTTACTGCCAACCAGCGCGTGAAGTATTCGCACGAAACGCATGCATTTGAGACCGGCCTTGTGGCTAATCCCCAGCCTGTTACCAGCAGTGCGAAGGGTGTCCCCGCGCCGGAGTCATTTGTATTTCAGGACACTCATTTTATTGATGTGATTGAAAAACTCGAAAAATCTTTCGGCGTGGAGATTATCCTTGACAACGATGCAATGCGTTATTGCCTTTTCACGGCGGACATTACCCAGGAACCCTTATTTACCAAACTGGACCTGCTGTGTGCCGCGGTGAATGCAACGTATGAAGTGCGCGGCACCCGGATCCTGATCAGTGGCGCCGGTTGCCCGCCACCCAGGTAAGCAGACTTTTTAAGCATAAAAAAAGAGCCGAACGTGTTACCAGCACTTTCGACTCTCTAAGATTTCCCCCTCTCTCCCCGGCATTTGGAAGACGTCAATGGAGCGAGTGGGGCTTTGTTCAACCTTTTCACAGTCCTAAACAAAACATGTAAAAGTAATGAAAAACCGAATACGTCTCCATCCTCTATTGATTCATATTATGAGGATCAGCTTCTTACAGTCTGTTCTAGCTTTTTTGACAATGACCTTTGCCTACTCACACAGCGGGCATTCACAGGATTTACTGGATCGTTCGGTGACGATCCAGCTGGAAAACACGCAGGTCAGCAAGGTGCTGGCGCGCATTGAGCAACAGGCCAATGTGAGATTTGTGTACAGTTCCAATACCATTGGTGCCGGCAGGAAGGTGAGTGTAAATGCAGTGAACCTGCGTCTCTCTGAAGTGCTGACGCTGACTTTAAAACCCCTCAATATCAGCTATAAGATCGTGGGCGGGCAGATTATGCTGCAAAACCAGCCTGCCGAAACTACCCCTGCGCCTGTACAGCCTGAGGAAGTAAAATCTACTGAAAGAAAGGTTTCAGGTAAAGTTTCCGACTCAAAAGGTGCGCCGCTGCCTGGCGTGAGCATTGTGGTTAAGGGAACGCAGCAGGGTACCAGCAGCGATGCCGATGGGGCTTTTTCGGTGGTAGTAGCCGATGATAATGCGAGTCTGATCTTTTCTTTTGTGGGTTATATCAGTCAGGAAGTGGCGGTGGGCACGCAATCGACGATTGATATCGCATTGATAGAAGATGAAAAATCGCTGGACGAACTTGTGGTCGTTGGTTATGGGAAACAATCTACGCGCCAGCTTTCCAGCTCGGTTTCGACAGTGAGCGGCAAAGACTTCGCCGACTTGCCGGTTTCACAGTTTTCCCAAAAACTACAAGGCAAACTCGCCGGTGTACAGATCTCGCAAACCACCGGTACGCCCGGTGCCGGAATGGCGATCAGGATACGCGGCGCGGCTTCGATCACGGCCGGTGCCGACCCGCTTTATGTAGTGGACGGTAACCCGATCGTAGGCGGTATTGCGAATATCAACCCAAATGAAATTGAGTCGATCAGTGTATTGAAAGATGCATCTGCGACGGCCTTATATGGTTCGAGAGCTGCAAATGGGGTGGTTTTGATTGAAACAAAAAAAGCAGTTCCCGGAAAAACGCGCATTGATTACAGTACTTACATCGGAGCCCAGCAGGTGCCGCAGCGCGGCCGGCCTGATATGATGAATGCGCAGGAATTTGCGACCTGGCGGAAAGAAATGGCGGAGGAAAGAGGCTTGCCCGTTGATCCCGTTTTTCAAAACCCACAACAATATGGCGAAGGTACTGACTGGTACGACGCGATCACGCGCACTGCACTGATGCAGGATCACAGCCTGAGCCTGAGTACCGGTACCGAGAATTTCAGTACTACTGCGACAGCCGGCTTTTTACAGCAGGACGGGGTGATTTTAGGCTCGGGTTACAAACGCTATTCGCTGCGTGTGAATACCAATTTCCGCCCGCATGAAAAGTTGAATATCGGTATTAACATCGCACCGACTTATACCACCGATTCCAATACGGGCGTGGACGGTGTGGGAAGTATTGTGAACGAAACGCTGCAAACTTCGCCACTGGAGCCACTGAGAAATCCGGACGGATCACTTACGCTTACTGCCACTTCGCCGGGTATGTTCCCGACTCCAAACTATGCGAGGACGCTGACAGATCGCGTGGTCGACAACAGCGAAACGCGCATTCTAGCCAATCTTTTTGCGGAATACCAGATCACAAAAGCGCTTTCTTTTAAAACCTCGGCCAATATCGACAAAGGCGACGGACGAAGTTTTGCATTCAATGGACTAACTACCGGCGCAAGAGGTACCGGGTTGTACAAAGTGCCGTTTTCCAGCCTTAATCAATCCAAATACTTATCGTGGGTAAATGAAAATATCCTGACGTTCCAGAAGAACTTCGGCGAGCACAACTTCGACGCGATCGGAGGATTCACGGCGCAGCGGTTCCGGCAGGATGCGAGTGCGATCAACGGAAATAATTATCCCGATGATAAGGTGAAAACGCTCGCCGCAGCGGGTACTGTCACCGCCAACAGCAGCATTCAGGAATGGAGCCTGCTATCGTATCTCGCGCGGGTTAATTACAATTATAAAGGTAAATATCTCCTCTCTGCTTCTATCCGCCGCGACGGTTCTTCCCGCTTCGGGACGCGCAACCGCTGGGGTAACTTCCCTTCCGTTTCTGCGGGCTGGATTTTGAGTGAAGAGACTTTTATGTCTGATATTCAAACCATTTCTTTCCTGAAACTCCGCGCGAGCTGGGGTGTGGCGGGTAACTTTAATATTGGTAACTATACCCATATTCCGACGATCTCTACGGCCAATTATGTTTTCGGAAAAACGGTTGCAGGCGGTCGCCGCGTGGATAACCTGGCAGATCAGGGTATTGGTTGGGAAAGCAACGAGCAGTTCAATATCGGTCTCGACCTGAATTTGTTCAAAGACCGGATCAATTTTACCTATAACTATTACCGCAAAAACACGAGCGACCTGCTTTTCAATGTGCGTGTTCCGCGGGCTTCCGGCTTTGGAAATATCCAGACGAATATCGGCGAGCTGCGTTTCTGGGGACATGAGTTCTCTTTGAATACCGTGAATGTGCAGAAAAGCGCACTGAGATGGACGACCGATTTCAATATCTCATTTGACCGCAATAAGGTGACTTCAATGGGTACGAAAACCAACGAGCTCATCACAGGTTCGGGCAGCGGGCTTATTGGCGGCGACCACATTACGCGCGTCGGCTACCCGATCGGAATGCTTTATGGTATGCAGCACGAGGGCGTTTACAAAAACCAGCAGGAATACGACAACTCTCCCAAACACAGCACTTCGCAGGTAGGTACCGCCAAGTTCAGGGACGTGAACGGCGACGGGATCATTACCGTGGACGACGCGACGATCATTGGTAACCCGCACCCGGATTTCATTTTTGGTATGACAAATAATGTGTCTTACAAGAACTTCGACTTCTCGCTCACAGTGTCAGGTACTTATGGAAATGATGTAGTGCGCGGTGCGGAACAGACACTGACCAACCTCGACGGTGTATTCAATGTGCTGGCGAACGTGAAAGACAGATGGAGATCACCTGAAAACCCGGGCAGCGGCCGGTATGGAAGCCTGGAAGCAGGTACTACCTACCTGGAACGCGACTGGTGGGGAAGCCAGATGATGTATGATGCGAGCCACATTTCGATCAACAACATTACACTGGGTTACACGATCCCGCTTAAAAGCAACGCTGCGATCAAAAGGCTACGCGCTTATGCAAGCATCCAGCAAGCCCACATTTTCACTAAATACCCGGGCGCCAACCCGCAGGTGAGCCTTAGTCAGAGCACGACAGGTTTAGGGATCGACGGCGGCTCTTATCCTGTGCCCCGCACCTATTCACTTGGCTTCAACGTAGGTTTTTAAATTTTTGGACATCATCATTAAAATACGAAGGTCATGAAATCAAAGACCCTATCAGCAATATTTGTCATATCCGTGGTACTCGGCTCGTGCAGTGATTTTTTAAATATAGAACCTCAGAATGCAGTAGTACCTTCCAACTTTTTCGAATCCGAATCAGATTTCAAACAGGCCGTCGACGGTACTTATGCGCCTTTGCAGGCACTTTATAATAATGAATCGGGCTGGGCGATGGGCGAAATGCGGTCAGACAACACCCATTTCTTTTACAATATCGATTACCGCTCCCCTATTCCCGAAGAGATTGATGAGTTTGTGAACGGTTCCGAAAACTCGATCACAGCGTCCAAGTATTATTCCAATTTCGACATGATCGCCCGTGCTAACCAGGTGCTGGCATTGATCGACGATTCAGGTCTCGCCCCAGCAGTTTTGGCTAATTTCAAAGGGCAGGTGCTTTTTTTGCGTGCATTGGCCTATTTTGATCTGGTCAGATATTACGGCGGCGTTCCGCTGCACCTGGAACCGGCTTCTGACCTGGGTACTGCCTCCCTGCCGCGCGCGTCGGCGGAGCAGATCTACGCACAGATCATTTCGGATGCGACCCAGGCCAGCGAACTTTTACCCAACAAAGCCACGCAGGAACCAGGCAGAGCTACTTCCGGTGCGGCATTTACGCTTTTAGCTGATGTTTATCTTAATCAAAAAAACTGGGCTGCGGCGGAAGCTGCGTCAGCAAAAGTGACAGGATATTCACTGCTGGCAGATTATGCTTCCGTTTTTGATCCGAACAATAAAAACAATGCGGAATCTGTATTTGAAGCGCAGTATCTGGAAGGTACTACACTGGGTTTGCATAGCTATTTCCCATACTATTTCATTCCGCTGACAGTCAATCACGCACAGTTCACCAAAGGCCCGACCGGCTCGCAAACCGCTCCCGGCTCCGGCTGGAACACGCCGACGGAAGACCTGCTGGCGACTTACGAGGACCGCACGAAAGATAAGCGTTTCAATGCGTCGATCGGTTTTATTACAGGACCGTCGCAGGTTTCGGACACGAGTTATGTGAATTTGCCTTATATCAAAAAATACCAGTACCCGCATTCGATTTACGGGCAGACCAACCAGAATTTCCCGGTGTACCGTTATGCGGAAGTGCTGCTGATGCAGGCCGAATCAGCCAACGAACAGGGTAAAACTGCCGATGCGGCGGGTTATCTCAACCAGGTGCGCAAGCGGGCGGGACTCGCCGATTCGCCTGCGAAAGACCAGGCTGCATTGCGGGCTGCGATTTTGAAAGAGCGTCGCGTTGAGCTGGCTTTCGAGAACAAACGCTGGATCGATCTGGTAAGAACGGGCAATGCGATTGCAGTGATGAATGCATATGGTGCAAAACTGAAAGCAAACCCGGCTTACTATTATCTGACCGCGGCGACTTACAATCTCGATCAGAACAAATTGCTTTTCCCTATTCCTTTTCTTGAAATACAAGTAAACCCCGATCTGCAACAAAACCCGGGCTACTAATAGACCGGCCGACTTATTTCCTAAACCCTGAACCCGGCGGCGGGGACCAACTGGTTCCTGCCGCTTAATTTATCAACTGAAATCATTCCATTATCACCTAGCCTAATTACTATGCATTTATTAAAAAACACCTGTTGCTTTCTGCTCGTTGCCAGCGCTTTCGGAGCCAACCAGAGTCAGGCGCAGGACGTGAAAGGCCAGACGCCGCTCCGCTTTGAAAAGAAGATGATCGCTTCGGAAAGCTTTGAATCGGTAGCGGTTTTTGACGTCAATAATGACGGGAAGCTGGATATTGTTTCGGGTTCATATTGGTATAAAGGCCCTGAGTTTTTCGACCGGGCCTACCTGGGCGATGTAAAACGCCACGGCGAATATTGGGACGAGTTCCTGACTGTACCAATGGATGTGAACGGGGATGGAAAAATGGATATTGTGACCGGCGGCTGGTTCAACAAATCGCTGCTGTGGCGGGAGAATCCGGGAAATGACAAACCGTGGACCGACCATTTGATCGACGAAACCGGAAATGTTGAAACCGGCCAGGCGTGGGATATTGACAATGACGGCCAGCTCGAAATTGTGCCCAATAACCCCAACCAACCCCTGAAATTTTACAAACTGGAAAGAGACCAGAGCGGAAAAGGTACCGGCAAATTCACCAAAGTACAGATTGCGGACAAGCAGGATCACGGACTTGGTTTTGGAGATATCAATGGCGACGGACGCGGCGATATTATCATCAGTACCGGCTGGCTTGAAGCGCCCAAGAATGTGATGAAAGACAAATGGATTGCGCACAACGATTTTAATTTCGGCGACGCGAGTGTGCCTATTATTGTGGCTGATGTAAATGGCGATGGAAAAAATGACGTGATCGTGGGCCAGGCGCATAGTTACGGGCTGCATTGGTATGAGCAAAAGAAAGATGCTGCCGGCAAGATTACCTGGGCAAAACACAGCATTGATCCCTATACTTCGCAATTTCACTCGCTGGCATGGGTGGATCTGGATGGCGACGGCGTGAAGGAACTGATGACCGGAAAGCGGTACCGCGCTCATAACGGCGGTGATCCGGGCGAAAAGGACCTGGTAGGTTTATATTATTTCAAATGGAATGGCGAGGCATTTGTGAAGCAGATCATTTCACACGGACCTTATGGCGTAGGCAAGGGAATAGGCGTTTATTTTGATATCGCCGACCTGACCGGAAGCGGCAGAAAAGACATTATCGTGGCCGGAAAAGACGGGCTGGCGGTATTTTTTAATATGGGAAACTGAAATATTCAGTTTCTGTCACATCCCCGAAACAGGCAGCCCGCTGGGTACCTTTTCGGGGATACTTTTGTCAAAAGATTCATCGTTGAGGGAATTGAGGAACTCTACGATGCGGTCAATATCCTTGAATTTCACATTGATCTGGCTCACGAGGGAATCCATCTGGTACATTTCCACTTTCGGGTTTTCGATCTTTCCGCCGGTCAGGTCTTCGTAAAAAAGCATAACCTGATCCAGCGTTTTGAATGCCCCGCTGTGCATGTAGGGGCTTGTGTAGCGCAGATTACGCAGGGTAGGTGTACGGAATCCGTAGTTATTGTCGCCGCCCGCGTCTGTTTCTGGCCGGTTCGGTGTGTCGGGTACGCCGAGAGTATGCAGCTTGAAATCCGAGAACATCGGACCGGAATGGCATTTGGCGCAGCCGGCTTTCAGAAATAAATTCAGTCCTTCTTTTTCTCCCGTGGTCAGCGCGCTGCTGTCACCCCGCATATACTGGTCGAAGCGGGAGTTATTAGCGATGAGCGTTCTTTCGTACGACGCGATCGCTTTGGCCAGGTTACCTGCATTGACAGGATCACTTTGCCCGCCGAATGCAGCTGCGAACAGGCTGCGGTATTCGGGGATCGCCTTGATCCTTTTCACGATATCATCCACCACCTTATCCTCTTCGTAACCGTGCCCGCGCATTTCTTCAAATGTACGGATCGGGAAAAGTGCCTGCTCTTCCAGACCTTTGGTTCGCAAGTCCCAGAACATTGCCGCCGAATCGGGATGATAGGTTTCTCCATTTCGAATGCCGTTGAATGCGACGTTCAGGATACTTTGTGAATTTCTTTTGACGAAAGGAATATCGTTCGGGTCGAGGAAAAAGCGTTTTGATCCTCTTCCCATTCCACCCACTCCTATTGAAGTTTCGAGGAACTCGGCGTAACTGAACTCGGGCTGGTGGCAGGTGGCGCAGGCTACGTCTTTACTTCCGGATAAAATAGGATCAAAAAACAGGAGGCGACCGAGCTTCACTTTCTCAGGACTGGTTGGATTTCCGGGCGGATCAGTTACATATTTTGGCAATGCGCCCAGGTCGGCGAGGGATTCAATTTTCGGCTTACGCTTTGGTTTGGAAGATTCCTGATTATTACCGCACGCCCAGCCCAGCGAAGCCAGCACTAACAACAGCAGCAGAGAAAACCTCGAAAATTTGAAAAGACCAACCATACCAACCGCCGGGAACCAAAATCCTGAATATATATTTCTAAGTCCTGGGTCGGCAGTTTTTAACCATTTTAGTGCATCAGTTTTTCAATATCTTTTAATTCACCAAACAATACCAGCACTTCATTTTCGCGCATGACGGTATTCGGCGTGGCAATGCCGGAAGCTCTTTTGAATATTCTTGCCAAACCGTTTTCAGAACCTTTTGAAAGTGTTAATACCGTGAGTACGATCACATTATACTGGTTTGTGAGGTCGGCCTCGGCGAGTGTTTTGCCAATGTAACGGGCAGGTACCTTGGTTTCAATAATGCTGTATTTATCCGAAACCTTGAAAGAATCGACGATACCCGAATTGTCGAGCCGCATGGCGAGCCTTTCTGCGGATTCTTCTTCGGGCAGGATGTATTCTTCAATATCCATCGCTTCGAGTACCGTTTTTTGCAGATCGGAAACTACCCGGCCGATGATCTTTTTTACACCCAACTGTTTCAATAATGCAGTCGCCAGCAAGGACGAACCTTCGTTTTCCCCGATCGCGACGATCACCGAATCGGCGTCACGCAACGGGAGCGAGCTTACTGCGCTTTTATCGGTACAGTCCATGCACACCGTGTGCGTGATCCGGTCTTTCAGCTGTTCCACTTTCTGCATATTATTATCGACGCCGATCGTTTCGTGGCCCAGTTCCGTGAGCCGGGTCGCGAGGGATTTACCAAAACTTCCCAATCCTAATATGATGTATTTCATTGTGTTCGGTTTTAAAAATTCATTTGTTCTTCGGGCAGCTGGTAATTTTTCGGCTTCGCTTTCCGCACGAATGCGACGAGCAGGGTGAGCGACCCTACCCTGCCGACAAACATAGTCAAAATGATCACCAACCGGCCCGCATTGCTCAGCTCAGGCGTAACGCCCAGACTGAGGCCAGTAGTACTGTAAGCCGAAAATGTCTCAAATGCGAGCGAAAGCAGGTTTTTGTCGGGGTCCGTAATAGAAAGCATGAATATGGCCAGACCCAGGAAAATGAGCGAAAGCGAAATGATACCCAGCGCCCGGGACACGGAATTGTCAGAGACTTTTCTGCCAAAAACCTCAATCCTGTCCTTACCCCTTGCCAGACTGAGGATATTAAGCGTCGCAACCGCAAAAGTGGTCACTTTGATCCCGCCGCCCGTCGAGCCCGGCGCTGCTCCTATCCACATTAATAAAAGTATCAGCATAACTGTCGGAAAAGCCAGTTCACTCATCATTACGGTATTAAAACCTGACGAGCGTGGACTGGTACCTATAAATAATGCAGTCACAAATTTCCCAAAGTAACTTTCATGCTGCAAAAGCGTGTGGTTGAATTCCAGGATAAAAACAACGATCAGTCCGAAAAGTATTAGGAAGAAAGTAGTGTAGGCGATTAACTTCGAATTGAATGCGATCACGCCCGCCCGGTGCGAAAAATGCCGCCCGAACCTGACTTTGTGGTAGATATTCAAAGCCCAGCGCCTGATGAATTCATACGAATTAAAAATAATACCAAACCCCAGCCCGCCCATGACATAAAGCATGATCACAGAAAGCTGCAATTCATAGTTAAAACGGAGGGCCTCATTGTGCAGTCCATTGGGCACCGTGGAAAATCCTGCATTACAAAAAGCATTAACTGCGTGGAAAACGGTGAAATAAAGTTGCTCCGCGCTGCTTTCAAAAGTATCAGGATCGAGGCTCAGGTAAATGAGCACGCCGCCCATGATCTCAAAGAAAAAGGTTACTAAAATGATCTTATATAGTGTTGAAATAACGGAACTGACCTTGTTTTCGCCAATCAGCTCGGTAAACATCAGCTGATTTTTATACGAAAAACCTCCTGAAAAAAAGTAGCCGAAAAAGCCTGTAAATGTCATAATCCCCAACCCGCCGATCTGCACCAGGATGAGCATGATCATTTGACCGAACCGCGTAAACTCAGAGGCAATATCAACCACCGACAAGCCCGTAATGCAAACCGCGCTCGTTGCGAGGAAGAGCGCATCTACGAAATTGAGCTGCTGGTTATGAGTGGATTTGGGTAAAAGTAAAAGCGCCGTGCCGATCAGGATCAGAAGCAGGAAACTGAGCACAAAAAGCAGCGTCGGATTGAAATAGAACTGGTCGAAAAAGAGCGTTTGTTTTGAAATCTCTATAATAAAAATGGCGAAAATGCCCAGGAACATCCATTCCGGTTTCACAAGCTCGGTACCATCCTTTCCTGCAAAATAGTAGCTGTCGGCCACGATCACTCCCACAAAATAAAGGAACAGGATCGCCTCCCCGACCCGGGCTATGACCGACGATTTACTTTTAAATGCGGTGACGGTTTTTACACAAAGTGCCAGGGCGAAAAACAGAAAACACCATTCGAGAATGCGGTTGGTTTGCCGCTCGATATCCGTATTGGTATTGTAACCCAGGTGAAAAATGATCACAATGCAACATAGCAAGCTCATTCCGAGCAGGATATAGTCCAGCAATTTACGCAGATACCTTACTTTTTCATCCATTCCATTGCGGGAAGCTAGTTTGTGACGGTTGTTTCTGCGCAATAATACGATGAATGTTTTGTCATCGCCACTATTCCGGCTTCCTTTGAATTAGGAAAATACATTCCGCCCGAATCCATGATAGTCCTGTAATGAAAGGTTACTTGAATTTTTTTGATTTTACGCAAAAGATAGATTATAAAACTGAAATTCTCGCCGGTCTCACGGTCGCGATGACCATGATGCCCGAGTCGCTTTCTTTCTCGATTCTGGCCGGTTTGCCGCCGTTGGTGGGTTTGTATGCTGCATTTATCATGGGTTTGGTCACTGCTATTTTCGGAGGCCGGCCCGGGCTGATCTCCGGCGGCGCGGGTGCCACGGTGATCGTGCTGATCGCATTAATGCAGTCGCATGGTATTGAGTATGTTTTCGCGGCTGTGGCGCTTGCGGGGGTTATGCAGATATTGGTAGGGGTTTTTAAACTGGGCAAATTTGTCCGGCTCGTGCCGCAGCCCGTGATGTATGGTTTCGTGAACGGGCTCGCAGTCGTCATTTTCATGTCGCAGCTGGAACAATTTAAAACCGTAGTGAACGGAGAAACAACGTGGCTTACCGGCACCCCGCTGCTCATTATGGCCGCACTGGTGCTGCTCACTGTCGCGATCATCGTATTGTTGCCAAAATTCACCGAAGCGATTCCACCTTCGCTCGTCGCGATCCTGGTCGTTTTTGCTGTGGTCTGGGGTTTTAATATTGATACCAAAACAGTACGGGATATTGCGTCGGTCGGTGGCGGGTTTCCTCCATTTCACATTCCGCAGGTACCTTTGAACCTTGCTACCCTGCAAATTATCTTCCCCTACGCACTGATCATGGGCGGCGTGGGTTTGACGGAGGGACTATTGACACTCAATCTGGTTGACGAGATCACTGCGACGCGCGGAAACGGAAACCGGGAATGCATTGCCCAGGGAAGTGCGAACATTCTGAACGGTTTTTTCTACGGAATGGGCGGCTGCCCGATGATCGCCCAAACGCTGGTCAACCTTTCTGCCGGGGCTCGCGCCAGGTTGTCCGGTATCATCGCTGCATTAACGATCCTGACAATTATCCTTGTCGCCGCGCCGGTGATCGAGCTGGTCCCGATGGCCGCATTGACGGGTGTAATGATCATGGTGGCGATTGGTACTTTCGAATGGATCAGTTTCAGGATCATCAATAAAATGCCCAAACAGGATGTATTCGTAGGGATTCTGGTCGCAGCGATCACGATTTACCTGCATAACCTTGCGCTGGCTGTACTGATCGGTGTGATCATCTCCGCCCTTGTATTTGCATGGGAAAGTGCGAAAAGGATCCGCGCGCACAAGTCTGTGGATGCAAACGGCGTCAAAACCTACAAGATTTACGGCCCGCTTTTCTTTGGTTCCGTGGCTGCATTCAGCGAAAAGTTTGATGTAGCAATAGATCCACAGGAAGTGATCATCGATTTTTCCGAAAGCCGCGTTGCAGATATGTCGGGTATTGATGCATTAAACAAGATCACCGGCAGATACCAGAAAGCTGGTAAAAAAGTCCTTTTAAAACACCTCAGCCCCGATTGCCGCCGGCTGCTCCGCAATGCGGGTGATGTTATTGAGGTAAATATCATCGACGACCCCACTTATCCTGTGGCCATTTAACCAGTCAAGTAGCGAAGGATCAGGCTGGTTATCAACTATTTTATTCCAAAACAATCCTGATGTGCTCCGGCTTCTGCCCCGAGTTCTTGCCCGGAATAATGTGCACAAAATAGATACCTCTGGGCAGGTCACTTACACGAAACGCTATCTTATTACCGTCCTTAAAACCCCTGTTCTCAAAAACTTCCCTGATAGATATCGACCTGACCGGCACGGTCGAATGCTCGGAATACAAGTGAATCTGCTCGGGTAACGCGTGAAGACTTTCAACGTGCTCAAATTCGATCGTCACCAGGTCCCTGGCCGGGTTGGGATATACTTTACTCCCGGCAAAGCAATTGTCTATACAAATGGTCGTTCCGGTCGTGGCAGCCCCGCAGGTATTGGTCATACTAAGTGTCAATCCGTAACAGTCTGGCGTATTGGTAAAAAAAGAGGCACTACCATTTGCAAAATCACTCAGAGAAGCATTCGGGGCGTTTCCGCTGGTGACAGACCACTTCATATTCGTAGGATTGCCTTTTGTAGTCGCTACCACGAGCTGGCTTGTACCTGCGCACTTGTCTGGTGCATTGATGGCAATATTTGTTGCGACGGGCTTGCCGACACTGATGGCTTTTGTCAGCACCAGCTTTCCGCAGCCACCCGAGACTGTGGCCGTCAGGGTAACATTTCCATGAAAATTCCCGACACGCGCCGCAGCACCTGCATTGCTGATGGTAACCCCGGCGGCATTGCTGCTTACCCAGGCCACGGTGGAGCCAGCGGGCAGATTTGCAATCGTGTAAGTGGCATTCGGACAAAGGTGATCAGGACCGGAAATGACGGACTGGGTAGCTGCTCCCACATTCACTGCTTTCCACGCGTTTTCAACCTGCTGCACCAGCACCCCGTTCTGATTGCCGCAAAGGGCCTTTGCCGCATTGACCATTCCTGTCCGAACCTGCAAATAAGTGGTACTATTATCCAGAAAATTACCAAACACCGCCCGCACGATCAGGTTTTCCAGCAGATCCATTCCCTGACCCTGCACATTATACGCAGTACCGACATCGTTCGTGCCCGAGCCGCCGTTAGCCAGCAAATACGCCCAGTGAGATAACACGCCGCTGCGAACGTAAACGTCAATCCCGGGGCTCCCGGAATTAGCGTTATACTGGCCGGAGCCAAATGTATTCGCCATTGGCCGGAGCACGTTGGGGAGGTTGGTATTTTGCATGTCCCTCGCACATGGATTGTTGATAGCAACCTGTTCCCCTGCCTGCCAAACGCTTCCCCCAGTGATTCTATGCTGCATTATGGCTCCCCAGATGTCACTCAATCCTTCATTGAAAGCTCCTTGATCTCCCGAGTTCCCCCATCCGATCTGAAAATCGGTTATACCATGCCCGTATTCATGTGCAACGACATCAACACTTGCCATTGGTCGAAAAAGAATAGCACCGTCACCAAAGACTAAGAATTTTAAAGCTGCTGCCCAACCCGCATTGTCCCGAGAATCATTAGTGCTTCCATACCTTATACATGCATTGATTGGAAAACCCGCGCCAGCAACTGGATTATTAAAACTGTTGACGGCATGTACGGTATTTAGTCGATCATAGATCTTTTGCAATGCCCAATGAATGTCAAGACCCATGTCATTTTCATTGGCCGCATGTTCTGCCGCAGTCCATATATTATCGTTATCTAGCAGTTCAACACGGGCGTCAAAATCAAAACTTCCCTGCATGTTCCAGGTATGTATAACAGCGCCCCTGGTTTCATCTAAAAGGCGATATTTGAGCCCATCTTCGTCCGTGCTCCCCGTCTTGGCTCCGCTGTACCGGGTAGCAAAGTTGCCATTTGCAGGAGCTAATGCACGTTTCAAGGCGGGGGTGGTCGTTTGAGTTATCTTCGGCTGAATGATTTTAACGTGTGGCGAGCTATGCGAAAAAATCTGCTCCGTCGCCAGGACTTCGCCGGTTTTAGCGTCTACATACCCAATTTCATCATTCACCGGAGCGTTGCTGTGCAGGTAAATTTCGAATACCAGATAAGCCGCGCTGTCTGCCGAGGCGATTTCCTTAACCAACAACTCCGAAGTGAAGTCAGAGATTTCGTTAGCAGGTATTTGCTTGTATTGGGCAAATAGTTCTTTCGCTCTTTCCGAATTAATCGATGATACTATGTCCAGGTTTTCAATTTTAACAAAATGACCGTGTGCGTAAAATAGCTTTCCTTTTTTGTAGTGAAAATTGTATCCTGCCCCATCCACTTTTATCTCTTTATAAAATTGGTCAAAGTGATCGTCGGTATTTCCAGGACTTCGCTGCTTGTCGTTTGCTTTTTCAAAACGATCGTCGGCGGATACCTTTAAATACTGCCTCATAAATTCCTGATCACTCGGGCTCGGCGCGTTATCCGGAAATTCCATCGCCTGGATAATGCCATTTTTGTCTGTTAAAACGGTCGGTACGGATTCCGGCTGCTGCGCCTCGCCCAGCATCGGAAACGCCAAAATCATAGCGGAGAGTAACTGATTTTTCATAGTGTGTACTTGTTTTATTGAATTCGCTTGTATTTTGAAAGGCTAAATATTGATGTAGCATATTCTATATTTAGTTCTAATGTGTCAGCATGAAACTCATAGCTGTAATAAGCTGATCCGATATGAAGGAGTGAATCAATCCAATACTTATGTTTCATTGTGATGTTTGGATTATAATCGTGAGTTAACAATACACTATCGGGAAGGAATTCGAGGTAGCTGCGTGAGTTTATTGGAATAGGCTCACCATTTCCATGGTAAACGAGCTCCCATTTCCCCAGAATAGCCTCGTGGGGATCGATCTTGTCTTTCTTGCAGCTGGCAAGGAAACAGAGCAGCACTAATGTGATCAGTTGCTTCATAGTGTGTATTTGTTTTAGTGAATTCTTTTCCATTTGGAGACGCTGAATTGGGGACTTGCATTAACCCAATAGAGTCGGAGCGTGTCTGCCTCAAACCTGCATTCATAATCGAATCTTAGCAGGTAGCCATCTCCCCGGGGTATTCCTATGTGCAATAGCGTATCGATCCAATATTTTTTATGCCATGTTTTTTTGGTGGCGTATTCATATTCAAGCAATACACTGTCGGGTAAAAAGTGCCAATAAGCAGAAGGATTTTTTATCGGTGGGCGGTATTCGCCGTTTCCTAGATAGAATTCATCCCATTTCCCCAGGATAGCCTGATGGGGATCGATCTTGTCTTTCTTACAGCCAGCAAGGCACAGGATCAGTGCGAAAGCGATAAGTTGTCTCATGAGGTTCCGGATGATTTATGGATGTTGTGTTCGCCCTGTAATTGCAGCGATACAATCCTTTAGACGTCCGACTCGTCAGATGGTCACATTTTTTTGAAAATTTATTTTTCCATCACTCCCCATCCCGCCTCATGCATTCCTGGTATGCTTTTTTAACAAGCGCGCCGTACACTAATCATCAATAATTACTATGAAAGATCTAACAAATGCCGGACATGGCGAGGGGAAAGTTGCAAAAGCAATCGAAGAACAAACTTCTAAATTACCGTCAGACCTTTTTCTTTGGGCAGCGGTGGGAGCAATAGGTGTTTCGCTTGGACTTAAAATTATGGGACATAAACACAATGCCCTATTTGTGGGACAATGGCCGGCGCCTTTCCTGTTACTTGGACTTTACAACAAGATCGTCAAATTGCAGGGCCACGATCAGGAAGAAAATCTGGATGAATATTGATCCGCGAATCAATATCCAAAATCAAAAACAGGTGCTGATGAGGTACCTGTTTTTGATTACCCACTTTACATAAAAGATTGAAACAACACTATATGAGTAATAAAGGACTTTTTGTAATGATCGACGATGATACGGATGATCATGAAATATTCAAGATGGCACTCGACGACCTGGGAAGATCCGTTGACTGTCTGTTCTTCTCCGATTGTGAGTCTGCAATCAGGTATTTCAGTAAACCAGCGGCTTCTACGCCCGGCTATGTTTTTATAGATCTTAGCCTGCCGAGGATTGCCGGCGACCGCTGCTTACAGGAATTACAGAAGCTGAAAGAATTTGACCACCCTTGTATCGTCGTTTATTCGACTTCTATCCCCAAAGAATGGCAATCGAGGCTTTCTAATCTGGGTGTAGATAAATTTATAGAAAAAACATTTTCAGTACCTACGCTCGTGGATGAGATCCGGCACCTGACCGAAGCTGATTAAAAAGGAGCGCATTTGCACGCTCCTTTTTAATGATAAACTAGATCTTAACACTTTTACCGGAAGCAACAGATTTATAAATCGCCTCCACTACCCTGATATCCCGCAATCCTTCTTCTCCCGGCGCGATCAGGTCTGTGTTATTCATAATCGCCAGCGCGTCTTCATCCATTTGCTTCGCCTGCTGACTTTTAATCGGGAAGTTGATCACCGTACCGTCAGACATGCTACCCTTATTCCCGTTATAACCCGAATGCGGCTCCATTTTCAGCCAGCCTTTTTCGTAATTGACTTGCAGGTGGTTCATATTAGTGCCAAAACTTGTCTGGCAAGCCGCGCGTGCACCACTAGGGAAATCCAGCATAAACATCATCGTTTCCTCTACTTCCTTATAAATTTCCGGGCGGGTGGTCGACGCCTGCGCAATCACACTGATCGGCTCCTCACCGGTTGCCAGTCTTGCTCCCTGCAATGCATAAACGCCCATATCGCCCATTACGCCGCCGCCCAGTTTTTTATTTTGCTTCCAATGCGTTGTCCGGTTGTCTACATATCCGGCCGCGCTGGTCACCATTTTCACTTTCCCGAATTTCTGCTCTTTCGCTACTTTCATGTAAGCCTGAATATTCGGATCGTGCTGGCAGCGGTACCCGATTGCCAGCTTTACCTTGTTGCTTTTGCATGCGGCGATCATCGCTTCACAGTCGGCGACGGAAGGTGCCATCGGTTTTTCGCAAAACACGTGCTTACCGGCTTTTGCTGCGCGTACTACAAACTCCCGGTGCATGGAAGGCGGCAATACCACGTACACAATATCGATGTCTGGATTGTCCGCGATCTTATCAAAGTTCTCGTAGGTGTAAATATTCTTTTCAGGAATATTGTACTTGGTTTTCCACGTTTCCGCCTTTGCCGGTGTTCCGGTCACAATACCTGCGAGGTAGCATTTCTCGGTAAGTTGTAGTGCGGGAGCCAGCAGGTCGGTGCTGTAATAACCCAGACCAACAAGTGCTACGCCCAGTTTTTCTTTTTTGGGAGAAGTCGCTGCCAGCAGGGAAATGCCCGGAAACAAAGTAGCCGCGCCGGCCAGGGTCAGTGAGGAAAGGAATTCACGCCGTTCTAGTATCATAGTCTGTTTGAATACTTTAAAAATAGTAATATCAAAATTTATCAGCAAACAACTGAAAACACTTTTCGAATCGCCTCAGCTAATTAATACTAAACTCGGCGACAATGCATATTTACTTTAAAACGGACCTTCTTATTCGCTACAAATATGAGGTCGCTTTTTGACCCGCAAGAAAACAACCTTTCCGCGGCATAGTTATTATGACACTGCGACGCATAACGCGGTGCGCGTAGTCAACAAACTAAAAATTGAAAAATGGAAATGGATCAGAACAATAATGTGCTTGAAATAGAGCGTGACTTTGATGTCGATGTAGCGACACTTTTCGCTGCCTGGACAGAAGCTGAGCAATTGAAAAAATGGTGGAAGCCAATGGGAGAAACGATCACCGACGTGAAGAATGAGCTGCGCGAAGGCGGGGCCGTGGAATATTACGTGGGAGATGCAGATTTAGAGATCACCGGCACATACAGCGAAGTGGTACCCGGCGAAAAACTTGTTTATACTTGGGTTTGGAATATGAATGACGAAGGTTCCGAAAGCGGTTATACCCTTCATATTACATTCACTTCAGAAGGCGAAGGAAGCAGGCTGCGGGTAGTACAGGAAGGATTTTCAGGTCCGGAATTTCTCTCCCCACATCAGGAAGGCTGGGAAAAAGGACTGAATGATCTGACCAGTTACCTGTCCTCCAATGGTGACAATACAGATTCGGCAACATCGCAGGAAGCTGAAAGTGAAACACATACCTCAGAAAATACGAACCAACCCGAAAATGCGCACCAAAGTGAAGCAGAAGCCGCAGACCAGTCAGGCGGCTACGACGGATTGCCCGAACAAGCCAAAGTTGGAGGTGGTTGATATATTGATTTGACCTGTGATATTATAAAAATCGCCTGCGCTGAAAATAACCAGCGCAGGCGATTTTTTTGTGCAACAGGATCAGGATCTGTATGCTGTATCTCTGACGAGTTTTTTACCGAACTTACCAACGTCCACATAGTCATCCTCCCCGATCACACCCCGCTCGATCCATTTGGAAACGACCTGCGTTGTAACACCATATTTATCTGCATATTGAGTGATTGTCAGCCAGTCACTCAATTCAAGGACTTTTCCCTCACTCACCAGAAATTCCTTTCCTGCATTGATCAATTGATCAGCCCTTCTAAGAAGCTCATCTACGTTCACGTTAGTTTTTTCCGTTGTAGTCATTGTTGATCTGTTCTCTAAATTTCCACTTCCCCTATTCTTCCAATTTTCGCACAATTTCCAACAGGTAACTCAGCCTTTCCAGTAGTCCGTTAATCTGCAACTCTGTTAAACCGGCATCTTCCGAATCCCTGAGTGCTTGTCTGACTGCTGCAATTTCCATCCTGAGTTCAAATATCAGTCGTCTTTTATCCATCGATGATAGTGGTGTATTTTATAAAGGTAATAATCGACACGTTACGTGTCAAGTGTTAACTGAAAATTGGTAGGTTTGAAGGAAGGCAAGCGCAATGCCGCCAGCAGACATTTACATTTTACAAAACAGCAAAGGCATGAAAATTCAGTTCTTCTCAGCGAAACCTTATGATAAACAGTTCTTTGAGCAATATAATAGTGAAACAGGCTTTGAATTGGAGTTCCTCGAAACCGGCCTGAGGCCTGGCACAACGAGTGTGGTCGAACGTGGGGCTGCGGTTTGTGTTTTTGTAAATGATCAGGTTAATGCGGAGGTGATCCGTGCGCTGGCAGAAAAAGGAGTTAAGATCATCGCGCTCAGGAGCGCAGGTTTCAATCATGTTGACCTCGATGCTGCCCGGGCGGCCGGTATCCGGGTTTGCAGGGTGCCCGAATATTCACCCGAGGCTGTGGCCGAACATGCGATGGCGCTGCTGCTGACACTGAACCGAAAAACCCACAAAGCTTACAACCGCGTGCGAGAGCAGAATTTTGCATTGAATGGACTAATGGGTTTCAATCTCCACGGAAAAACGATCGGCGTGATCGGTACCGGGAAGATCGGAAGGGCATTTTGCAAGATCGCCCAGGGCTTCGGCTGCCGGGTTGTCGCCTATGACATATTCCCCGATGAGCAGCTGCGCCAGGCGGGCGTAGTATACGAAACGCTGGAAGAAGTACTGCGCATTTCAGACGTATTGTCGCTGCATTGCCCGCTGAATGACAGCACTTTTGAAATTATAAACAAAAATACGCTGCAACTGATGAAGCCTGGCGTGACGCTGATCAATACCAGCCGGGGCAGGCTTATCAATACGAAGGATGTGATCAATGCACTGAAAGCGAAGCAGGTCGGGTTGCTTGGACTTGATGTGTATGAACAGGAAGAGGCACTTTTTTTCCGGGACCTTTCTGGTTCTATCATTGACGACGATGTGATCCAGCGGCTGATGAGCTTTCCAAATGTGCTCGTGACGGCGCACCAGGGCTTTTTTACAGAAGAAGCTTTGTCCGAAATCGCGCGCGTCACGCTTGGCTCAGTGGCCCGGCTGGCACAAGGTTCCGAACCTGAAAATACTGCTGTGATATTGGTCTAGTAACGACTGTTAAGTTTTTTTATCAACCAAAACTACCCTACAAATCAGGCGACGACGGGGTCCGCTTTTGAAAGCGACGCGACGGGCTTCCACCGTTTGTGCGTCCACAGCCAGTAACCGGGATCGGCTTGAATATCCTGCTCAATCTTCTCGTAATAGGCTTTTGTAATGCTGAGCGGCTCTGCGGCAGCGGGATTTTCGGTGATGAGATGAAAGGTATACTGGTAATGGAACCGCGCAACTTTTTCGCATTGCAGATATAAAACCACTGCATTTGAAGCCAGTGCAAGCCGCTCAGCGCCAATCTGCACGCTGGTAGTCTGGTGCAAAAACTCGACGCTGTATTTCGTACTTCCCGGCGCAGGTCGCTGGTCGGCGATCACGACAACCAATGCAGGCTGATCCGGCGATCTCAATGCGGACAAGGCGGTTTTGTAAAAGTTCTTTTTCACGATCACTTCCACCCCCATTTTCGACCGCATTTTGTGCACCCAACTGTCTACGTGTGCATTAGAAATAGCTGTATAGGCGGTATAAACCTTGAAATCGACCTCCCGCGGCAGGTTGATCAGATATTCCCAGTTTCCATGGTGGGAGGCCAACAGGATTACGTGCTTGTTTTCAGCATATAACTTGCTCAGCAATTCTTTGTTCTGATAGGTGGCCAGCCTCTTTTTCACATTCGCATTCACAATCGAGAAAAGTACCGGCTCAACAACCAGGTCGCCCAAATGCTTGTAATATACTTTGATCAGCGCCTTTCTTTCGGCCTTTGACTTATCCGGAAATGCATTTTTGAAATTTTCTTCAAGTATCTCACGCCGGTACCTGAGTACAAATCTTGTCGTGAAATAGATGGCAAAAGAAGCAGCGCGGCAGATTATCAGCAGTAAATTCAATCCGATACTCATTTTCGGGGCCGACGACATTTGTTGCCGGGATACCGGAATCCCCCGATCTCGCCCCTCTCCCGGAAAATGTTCAGCACGATCTTTCATATCTTTTAATTTAAATGGCTATCTGACTACTTAACAGGAAGACAACCGTAATCCCTCCCGCCCTACAAAAAAAGTCCGAAAATTTTCAAATCGCACCTGATAAGTCGACTTAATGAACTCGCAAAAGACAAATATGGCGCGGCAAATATCCGACATTTCATCCAAAAAACGGCCATTTGAGACAATCGAGCGGTTGTTGAGCCGGTAACCGGGTAAAAGTCACCGGGTTTGGACTTATGCCAGAAAAAATTTCATGTCGGAACTGTCGAGACGATTTATGATACGCAGAACTTTATTTCTGATCACTATCCTGGCTGTGGGATCCGTGCAGGCGTGGTCGCAGGTGAAATTGAATACCGACCAGTTTAACCGGAAAAATGAGGCTACCGTCACGAGCCAGAAAGAACTTGTGGAAGTTTCATGGCCGGCCGGTAACGGGAAGTTTGCAAATGTGCAGTTCGATATGTCGCCCGCTAATCCATTGTTCAAACGCATTGCATTAGGCACAAAATCAGACCCCAAAACTGTTTCGGAAGATCTGGATGCCGCTTTTTTGCTGACCGTCGGAAAACGCGACCTGCTCTCTCAGAACGGGTGGAATATCTTCTTTGACAAAGTCCCCTCCCGCCCCTTTGAAACCTATCCTATTAAACTAAAAAAGACAAATATCGCGGTTAAAAGTGTGGGCAGTCGCACGGTAGTAACGATAGGCAGCCTCTCGGCCGACCGGTTTTCCGGAGTGCTGGAAGTAACTTTCTACAACGGCAGCCCGCTTTTCAACATTGCTGCTGTGATGTCCACGAAAGCAGAGGCGGCCGCGATCGTGTACGATGCGGGGCTGATAAGCCAGACGGAAAAGTGGAAAAACCTATCCTGGACAAATACAGCAGAACAGATCGAATCAATTCCGGTACATTATGGTGATTCTGCCAAAAATCTTGCTTTGAAATACAGAACTATTGCTGCCCAGACTACCGGCGGAACACTGGCGGTTTTCCCTGCGCCGCACCAGTACTTTTATCCGCTCGACGAAGCTTTTAACCTGAAATTCATCTGGCACGGAAAGGGTTACCGCAAAATGCTGGACGGTTACGGGATTGGCATCCGTCAGGAACTGGAAGGTGACCAGCGTTTTGTGCCGTGGTTCAATGCCCCGCCGGGAACGCAGCAGCGGCTAAATTTCTTCTGCCTTTTGGATAATGCCGGTGGCAAAGAGGCTATTAATGCTGTCAAAAAATTCACAAATGCGGACAAGTATGTCAAGCTGCCGGGATTCAAAACTATGTCGAGCCATTTCCATAATGAATTCATTATGAACGTGGTACTGGCCGGCAAGCCCGTTCCTGAAAAGCCAGAGTTTGTGGAAGTATTCAAGCGGCTGGGTGTTGATATGGTCCATTTGGGAGAGTTTCATTACACCGCCCACCCAAAAGGCCCGGATTCACTTCGGCTGAGGGAGTTGAAAGCGCTTTTTGAACAATGCGAGCGGCTTTCCGATCATGAATTTCTGCTGATGCCGGGAGAAGAACCCAACGAATTCTTTGGCGGGCACTGGATGCAGATCTTCCCCAAACCAGTCTACTGGATCATGTCGCGGAAAAAGGAAACGCCTTATGTGGAAGATAAGCCGGGTTTTGGCAAGGTATATCACATCGGGGATAAAAATGAAATGCTGAAACTGTTGCAGGATGAGCAGGGATTGGCGTGGACAGCCCATGCGCGCACCAAAGGATCAGTGAATACCCCCGACATTTATAACCACGAACCCTTTTTTAAATCCGATCGGTTTATGGGAGCAGCCTGGAAAGCAATGCCCGCCGACCTGTCGCAGCCCCGACTCGGAAACCGCGTGCTGGACCTGCTGGACGATATGAATAACTGGGGGGAAAAGAAAACGGTGATTGCCGAGGCTGATCTCTTCACGGTTACGCAGGAAAATGAAATGTATGCGCACATGAATGTGAACTACCTGATGCTCGACCAGCTTCCCAAATTCAATGAAGGCTGGCAGCCGGTGGTGGACGCAATGCAGCGCGGCAAATTCTTTGCGACTACCGGCGAGGTATTAATGCATGAATTAAAAGTAAACGGAAAATTGTCCGGCGACTCGCTCGCATTGAATGCAGACGGTACAGCTGATCTGCGCCTGAAACTGAGCTGGACTTTTCCGATGAACTTTGTGGAGGTAATATCCGGCGACGGCGAAAAAGTGTACCGTGAACGAATGGACCTGACCAATACCCGCGCATTCGGTGAGCAGCAATTGCAGTTTCGTCCCAAGCTGAAAGGGAGGAAATGGATGCGCGTGGAAGCCTGGGACAGCGCGGCAAACGGTGCTTTCAGTCAGACGTTTTACCTGAAATGATCCGGCTATCCCGTTTTCTGAGTAACTGCCCTACTTTTTTCTCCTTCCAATCTCCTATTTAAAATCTTCACGCTTCCACTTGCTTCATCACAAAAAAGGCCAGAGGAAACAAATCCCCTGACCTTCAACGCAAGCTCTATTAACTGCTCAAAAACTATAAGTAATGTTCGCAATCAATGCCCGCGGCGTTTGTGGGGCGATCGTTGACCAGCCTTTGTAGTATTCTTTGTTAAATGCATTGTTCAGCTTTACACCGATGCGGTAGTTCTCGGCCTGGTAAAAGAGGGATGCATTGGCTACTGTGTAAGCCGGGAGCATGAAGTTGCCGGTAGATGCATAGTTTATCGCAAACCTTTCACTTGCACCATTAAAGCCTGCGCCGATCCCGAATCCCTGTAATTTGCCGCCCGGTACCTCGTAGTTTGCCCAGGCATTGTAAGTATGTTTTGAGCCGGCGTCGAGTGGACGTCTGTTCAAAATTTCGGTATTGTCCGACCTGGTTGTCTTGCTATCGTTGTTGCTATATCCTGCTCTGATATTCAACCCGTTGGCTGGATTTGCATTCAATTCAATCTCAAAACCTTTACTATAAATTTCGCCTCCCTGGATTTTGTTAAAAGGGGACGCAGGGTCTGAGATAACCTGATCTTTGACGCGGATATCGTAATAGCTGATCGTCGCATTCAGCCTGTTTTTAATGATATTCGTTTTAATACCAAACTCGATCTGGTTTGCCTGTTCCGGCCTGAAAGTTTTGATCGTTTGGGGTCCGTCTTCCGGATTCCCTACAAGTGCCGGCGCTACATTTGTAAAACCGTTCTGATAGTTGGCAAAAATCGAAACCTTGTCGATAACCGGCTGGTATAATATCCCGAATTTAGGCGACAAAGTGGTTTGGTTATAGTCGTCGGCAGCAGTTGCCACGTCACCGACATTATCAAAATGGTCCAGGCGAAGGCCCAGCATAACGGACAGGTTATTGGTTAAATTCAAAACGTCCGAAGCATAAGCGCTGTAAATATTGAATTTCGACTTTGCATTAGAAACAGGTTGAGTCGCCAAAACGGCATCCACAGCGGCGGTAGAAAGCGGGTAAGCCGTAGTTTCAACCTCATCAGGCGTAAAAGGATTATCCCCATTTGCCCCACCCTCAGGCGTTACATTTCCGTAAAAAGCATAACCCGTTCCATTGCTGGTTGAAGTAGCTGAAAAATAGTCCAGCCCGATCACAACGCGGTTTCTCAACGAACCCAGCCTGAAATCGCCGATGAAATTCTGTTGAATATCAGAAGTACCGGTATATTCATTTTGTTTGTTCAAAAACCTCGAATAAGTATCGTTCCCTAATATGCCGTAATCAAACAGATAGGAATAGTATCCTTTCGTCGAAGTGGCGCTTTTTGAGATCAGTGTCTGCGATTCCCACGTATCCGACAATTTGTAGTCCATTTCTACGCGGTAATTCTGGGTAGGGTTTTGCAATGTCAGGTCATTGCTGGTAAACGAAAGCTTGTTGTTGTAATTAAGGTCTTTGATGTTTCTGGCATCCGTGGGCGCACTTCTGTTCAGGAACAGGAACATCGGATTGGTTTGCTCGGCCTGCGTAATCTCGCCGTAGAAAGAAAATGACAGGTTATTGTTCACTTTATAAGAAAGCGAAGGCGCTACGAAAAACGACTTTCTAAAACCCGCATCCTGAAAGCTGCGCTCAGTGGCGTAAGAGGTATTCAACCGGAAATACAGGTTTTTCTCTTTGTTTAAGGCAGTATTAAAATCCCCTGTAATCTGATTTAATCCAAAAGAACCTGTTGTATAAGAAAGCTCTCCGCCGGTTCCGACGTAAGGCTTTTTAGTAACCACGTTGATCAGTCCGCCATAAGAACTTACAGCATTTCCAAACAATGTCGCGGACGGTCCTTTCAATACTTCGATCCGCTCGATATTGGCAGGATTGATCGTTCCATTGGTCAAACCAGGCAGTCCATTCACCAGCTTGGGCTGAATTGCGAATCCGCGCAGTGAAAAGTAGCCAGCGCCGTCGCCGCCGCGGCCGGTAGAAGTCCACAGGTTTTCCACTCCGGTTGCGTTTTTCAATGCATCATCGAAGTTGGTGATGATCTGGGATTTTAGCAGATAATTGGTAATCGTGCTGTAAACCTGCGTATTTTCGGAATCGCGCAGCGGCAGTTTGGAAACATAAGCTGTTTTACTTCTGGAAAATTTATTCTCCCGCTCGCCTTCGATCACCACTTCCCGCAAGATCTCGTCGCCCGCATACAGGGTGATCGTTTGCAGATCCACTTCATTCTGAGCAATCGTGAAGCGCACTTCTTTGGTCTTAAACCCCACCGAAGAAATGGACAATACGAAATCACCGTCATTAATATTGGATATTTCGAAGTAACCCGATTCGTTGGTCTGGGACCCGGCGCTGGTATTTTTGATCATTACATTGACACCCGGAAGGCCGCTTTTGGCGTTGTCAACTACAATTCCTTTCAGTTTTCCCGTCTGCGCAAAGCATTGGGCTGATAAAAGGAGGCAAATACAGATAGATAGAAGCGGTTTCATTAAACTTATTTAGACAGAATACAAATTGATGCGCAAATGTATTTTGCCAAGAGAACACTTCCTAACTATTCGAAAAATTAAGAGAGATTTAAATGCGGCCTGAACCTACTGCTTGCGGATCGACAGTATTTCAATTCGGTTTTTAGAGCCGGTACAAGAGTCGGCAGGTGCTGGTTTGTAGCGTACCCAAACCGGAACGGGCCAGGCATTCGGGTCTTCGAAAGTGTCTGCGACTGAATTAGTGACCAGATAGGTATTGCCTTTAATATCGATTGCAAGTCCGCCACTGCCGCATCCTTTGGCCCAGTTGTCGATTACCATATATCCAGTGATTACACCCTGGTATTCATCTGGTTCCGCGGGGCGATCTTTGCAACCTAACAATAGCGCAAGTAGTAAGTATAACAAATTTTTCATAACACAGCTTTTTTCGGAAGACCGTTAGGACATAAAATTAGTTGTAATCAAAAACGGAACCTTTGTATTTTGCAAAACCAAAGAGCTATATCTGGTGTTCGCTAACTGGTGCCAGTATATCACGGTGCAGCATTTCAATAAACAACGGGAATATATGTCAATTACGAAAGAGTCAGATTTGTCAGGAATGCAAAAAGCGAGTGAGGCGGTAGCATATACTTTGAAGAAAATGATACAGCACGCTCAGCCTGGAATGACGACCAAAGAACTTGATGAATTCGGAGCAAAAATACTGGCTGAATTCGGAGCGAAATCAGCCCCCCACTCCACTTATGGTTTTCCGGGATGGACGTGCATTAGTGTCAACAACGAATTTTGCCACGGTGTACCTTCGGATAAAAGGATACTAAAAGAAGGAGATTTAATTAACGTCGATGTTTCAGCCGAGCTGGATGGATTTTGGGCAGATAACGGAGGCTCTTTCGTGCTCGGACAGGATATTAATCAGCACCAGAAGCTCGTGAATGCATCGAAAGAGATTCTGATCAAGACGATCAATAGTATCAGAGGCGGTGTGAGAATAGCGGATATTGGTCATTTAATGGAATCGGAGGCTAAGAAACGCGGCTTCAAAGTGATCAGAAATCTGGCAGGCCACGGTATCGGCAGAGCTCTTCACGAGCAGCCCAACGAACTTTTGAACTATAAAAATAAATCTGATCAGAGACGGTTTAAGAAGAATTCGGTTGTAGCCATTGAAACCTTTATTTCCACAACCTCATCCTTCGCAACCGAACTCAACGATGGCTGGACGATGGTGGGAAATAAAGGTGGCTTTATGGCTCAGCACGAACATACAATTGTTGTGACTGATAAGGCGCCGTTGATATTAACGGAAATGAATGAGATATTCAGGTAACTCCTATTGCGCCAGCGGCTCGCTGTAAAAGAAATCGTCCATAATCACCTGATCGTTCGGCGCATTATAGGTAGCCTTCCCGATCGCTGCGGTGCCGGAAGTAATTCTCACTCTCGTTACTTTGGCATCTGTGAAGGCTACACCGAGGAAAGAAAATCCGTTTTCGTCCGTTTTTACCGGAGCTTTAAACTGGCCCAGACTTTTATCTCCGTCGTAAAATTCAACTGTAGTATAATTTTCCAGGTTAACGTCTGAAAATATAACCCCGAAACCCTTCACAGAAGCATCGGTCGCTGTTCCCGGGACTTTGAAGGTAACATCCATTTTGTTGCTTCCAACGGCTGCGAATGTACGTGCCGGACTAAAAGCGTTAAAATGATTGGCATCCCCTGTAAGAACATCGGTAAAATCGTTGTTGCTCACACGCAAACCCTGTCCGGGAGTTGATAAAACGGCGCCCCGCTTTCTGCCGGCAGGAGCCCCGGGATCTGTGCTGTTGAAAAAATCTCCCGGAAATGTATCCGTATTTGTAAGATTGTCAGGAACACCGTCCCAGTTGATTTCGCGCCTGCCAACCGCGGGCTGATTGGGCGTAGTATTCAGCGGATCGCCAAGTAAAGTCCTGAATTCGGCGAGCTTTGCATTAATGTCCCCGCTGCCCGTCACTACCTTATAAGTTCCCGGAATTTCTGCGTCCGGTTCGTGATCGTTATTGCAAGCACTTAACAATACGATACAAGCCAATCCTGCATATTTTGATAACCCGATTAATGTCATGTTCTTTTTCATTGTGTTGAATTGATTAAATTATTGTTGAATTAATTTATGTGTTCATTTAATATCGAAACCAACTGGCAATGTAATTGCACGTATTGATCCAGTGGTTCCGATAGTATTAATTTTAAGTTTATTTAATGTAATGATTGATCAAATAACTTGGCAATAGCAGCAGGGTTTTGAACAAAATCATTTTGTGTTGAATTGGCCAATATACAAACCTGAACTTTGCCAAAATCCATGATCATTGTTTCGCAATTGAGTCCTGAATCAGTTTTGTAATAGTAAGTACCCGCTCCGCCATTAATTTTTCCGGTAAAGCCTAAAAGGCTATCTTTCATTAGTTTCAAATCGTCTGAACTAACTATCTTGAATTGAGAAGCTGCTGACTGAATTTTTGCAAATTCGGACGCACTCAGATATAATCCCGTTGCCCCTGCATGTGCAACAACCTCAGCTTTATCAAGTCCGGGAGCATCGCCTTTCAGTGCGGGATATCCCTGCGTTGCAAGAGATGCATTTATCGGACCGCTCTCATTCCAGGCACTCCAGGAAACTCTATTGGCGTAAGGAAGTCCTGCTGGTACGAACACATTGGCCAGAACAATTTCCCCAAACGCATTTGCATAGGTATTAAACGCCATCGGGACCTTATTAAGCAGATTCAATCTGGTTGCATTTCCCTTTTTGCTCAATTCAACCGCTTCAACAAATGGAGTAATAATCCCGAGCAGACTGTAATTAATATCAGCATTCCCAATAAGAGGGGCATTATCAATTTTACCCTCTACAACTAATTTGATCTTATTCGGCGCGAAAACATTGCTTAATCCTGTTTTGTGAGCGAGCAATTGCTCGAAGCTCAGCGATTTAAACTTTTGGCTGGGAACCCAGCCTTTTGGTAAGTAAGGCCACACCTTCGCTTTGACTGAGATATTGTATTTCCTTAAAGTTTTAAGTACTGCAAGCGCTGTTACGAACTGTGTAGCTGCAAGCGTTTCTTGCCTGACGGAAGCCCCGTGCGGTTTAGCTCCGCCGACTTCAAAGCCTTTTCTTGCAAAACCTTCACCTCCATTTCCTTTAAATATTTCTTCTCCCTCTACATAAATTGAATAGCCGAATCCAACATTATAAAGATAATCTTCGATTTTTTGTGCAAATACAAATTTATCCAGTTTTGTACCCAGAAGCTTTGCATTACTATCGTCCCTGATATTTTGTTCTACCTGACTCTCTTGTAGAATTTGATCTTCTTTACAAGAAGTTGAAAATAATACTGTGCTTACAATAAGACATGCACTTACTGATTTCAAAAGTTGCGTTTTCATTTTTAAAAGTTGAGTGTTCATTTTAAAAGATTGTGTAAATAATTTAATCGAAGTGCACTTACACTTTGATGACAACAAAGGTATATGTGCGAAACCACCCGAACTTTTAACGTATGTAAAGAAGTATTAAAAAGTATTAAAATGAGATTGGTGAATACATAGTAATCCCAGCGCAGATAAGATATCTACGCTGGGATTACTAAAAATGAAAAAGAAGTTTTATCAGTATTTGGCGAAATGGGAAGTCGACACTTCGCGATTCGAACTTGTCGTTCTTACTATAAAAATGCCAGCGGGAAATGTTTTCACATCAATACCCGCGCGGGTATATGTACCCGAATAATGCAGGGCTCCGGAAGCGGAATAGATCTCCACCGACGTGATGCTTTCAATATTTGCGGCATCCAGGAAAATCTTGTCTGTAACCGGGTTTGGATAGCTCCTGATCGGCGTTTTGTTGTCGGCAAAGCGCACGTGCTCGATCTCACTGAATGCGAAAGTACCGTCGTTATCTACCATGCGGAGGCGGTAGAAGTTTTCGGATAGCAGTGGCATTGCATCAGTGAACCGGTAGCGGCGGATTACCAGGTTATCGTCAAGTCTGTCGACGGTGCCGATGTTTTCCCAAACCTTCCCTTCTGCACTGCGCTGAATCTCAAAATGGCTGTTGTTCACCTCGCTGGAAGTATTCCAGACAAGATCTACCGCCGATTCGCTCTTTGAAGCTTTGAAATTGATGAGGGTAACGGGCATGGGGTCATTCACAGCTCTTATTATGAATTGACCATCTGAATACTTCGTTTCCCAAACGAGCGGCGCAATGTCGGGCAATGTAAGTGTTTCGAATGTTCCAGCAATCTCGGACGCATTTATCAACACGAAAGCATTACCCAGGAGAGGAGTGAAACCGTTAATGAATGACACTGACAAATTTCCCCCTGCGGAAAATCCAGCGGCCTCTATCTGGTCGTATCCGGTACCGGCTGTTGTACCACCAATCTCCATCAGCATTGTGCCGGCGTTGTCCAGGTTATTTGTGAAACGCAAAATGCCGGGTGATTCACCAGGAGCGAGGGTACCGGAATTTGAAAATGATGAATAATAGAATGTGGCATTTCCCCGAATTATGCCGCTATTGTCAAAGCTTCCGCCTATCTGCAACTCGGAATCCCCGGCGTACAACTCGCCGCTCACCGCAAGGTTGCTGATATCCAAATTTGTTCCATTCGGAATCCGCATGCTTTGCCCGCTCGCAATAATCGTTTCAATTGCCTCGGCACCCGGCGAAGATGTTGCGGCAATCCAGAAGCTGTTGTCCTGAGAGGACTGCCAATCGCCCGGTGTGGTCCACGTGCCATTTGCCGCGGCGGCCCTGTAATAATCGCCGGCATTTGAAACTTTGTAGACAGTATAGGCACTTGCTGTGGTGAATGCCGCATTTAGATTCGGTGTTGTGCTGGTCAGGCCAGTAACTTCCAGTTTGACTGTTCCATTACCGCTGCCGGTATTTACAGTAACATCATAGGTTGTGCCTGAACCGGAAACTCCGGAAACAGATGCGCCCGAAACGCCGCTGGTCGACAGTGAGAACACAGAAGCGTCTTCAATGGTGACGCTCTGCGCAAAGACAACCTGGTAGGTGACAGCAGCATCACTGGTAGGATTGGCAGACTGCCGGGTAATGGACGTTACACTCGTTTGCGTGTAAAAATCGATCTCACTACCATAGGAAGTCCCTTGAGAATTGATGGCATATGCACGCAAATAGACCCGCGTACCCGCCGGAAGCCCGGTCACGGTGGTACTGAAACTACCTGTCCCGGAACCGATCGCCACTTTATTGGACGCCGTAGTAGGCGCTGTTGAAGTGCCCCACACAATACCACGCTCCGTTACGGCCGCGCCGCCATCGGCCGTCACTTCACCACCGACATTTGCGGTAGTGAGTGCAATTTCACTCGCCGAAGCCGTGGTCACAGTTGGCGCAACGACAGGTATGCCAGTGGTAAATCTCAGCCAGGTAGCATCACTACCCACACCCGCGAAAATACGACCCTCAGTATCGAAAAATGCGGCTTTGTCAATTACAACATAATAGGCCCTGCCGCCCTCCAGGTCAGTTGCCGGATTGATCGTAATGGTATTTGAGCCACTGCCGGTCACCTGTGCACTGTTCGCTTCAATGGTGGCAAAGACGGCATTGTCAAACAATCGCCGGATCTGTATGTACTTGCCTGCTGCACCGGTAACCGCCCGGTCAAATGTAAACGAAATGTCGCTGCTCACGGAAATACCTGTTGCGGTGTTGGCGGGGCTGGTAGCAGTAATCCGGGGAGGAGCGTCATTCTGCCGGAAGAAATATTTCTGGTTTGCGCCGTCGTAGTTGGTAGTGAACACATCCACATCACCATCATTATCCCAGTCGGCGACGAAAGATCTTAGCGAATTATTGTAAAAAGCGCCGGAGTTAGGCAGACTATTGAAAGGGTTTCCGGAGCCTGCAACCTGTGTAAACACGCCGCTGCCATTGTTCCTGTGGAAAACAAGCGTTTCCGAGCCGTCGGAAGTATGCAGGTCGATATCACCGTCTGCATCAAAGTCGCCGAAAATAATCTGGTTGTCACTGGCTATTACCATCCCATTAAACGGATTGGCCCCTTCGGTCTGCTGTGAATAAACGCCAGCATCATTGCGGTAGTAGTTCCTCACCGAAGTACCGCCGATCTGGCTCACTAGAATATCAACATCCCCATCATTGTCCCAATCTGCCACGTAGGCAAACTGCGCACTCGAAAAAGCCGCTTTTCCGGCCAGGCCATCGAACGGATTTTCCGTGCCGGTCACCTTGCTGAACGCGCCGCTGCCATTGTTTCGCCAGAACTCGTTATCAAGTTGGCTACCTGGGTAGCTATGCAAATCAATATCCCCGTCAACATCAAAATCACCAAAAATCAGCTGATTATCTCCGCTTATATTAATGCCGTTAAACGGGCTCGAATCTCCGCTGAGCAATTCATATTTTCCGTTGTCGTTGCGGTAGTAAAAGTTTTTCTCTGTATTGCCATTGCGCCTCGGGACGTAGATATCATCGTCGCCGTCATTGTCCCAGTCTGCCACAAATGCATTCGAAGCGGCATAAAAGACCGCGTTTTCGTTGATCTTCTCAAAAGGGTCCGCAGCTCCGGTTACCCTTGCGAATGATCCGCTGCCATTGTTTTGCCAGAATTGGTTAACATTTCCTCCGGGGTATAAATGAATATCAATATCCCCATCAGCGTCAAAATCCCCGTAGATCAGCTGGTTGTCAGTGAAAATCGTCATAGCATTGAAGGGGCTTGAACCGCCGGTCAGCTGCGCGAAGGTGGGCACAAGCAGGCCCTTGAAGTCCAATAGATTCAATATGTGCTTTTTAATTATTTTCCCGGCAACATATTCCAGGTCCCAGTCGCCACCACGGCGTTCCGAACCGGTCTGATCGTTGGAAGCGGCCACGGGCACACCAAGCATTTTATGCAGGCGCTGCACGAAACCTTCTCCTTCACGGGTGGCAGTAAGTTGGCAGCTGTAAAGCAGCAGGTTGGATTTGCCGGCTACGAGTACGTTCCCAAGGCTTTGCCAGAAGCGTTCGTGCTCGCGGATATTGGCACCATTGAGCTGGGTTTGCCCGAGAATAAAATTACCTTCCGTACCGTGGGTCATAATGTGCACGCGCTCGGCTTTTCCGTGAGAGGCCAGTTGTTGTTCAAGTTCTTCAAAACCTTCCGGACTATTGGCAACGTAGATCACCTGCGAGCCGGGAGCGAGGCCAGCTGCCAGTGTGCGGTAATCTTGAAGTGATTCATCGATAATCACCAGGTCTGTGGTGGTCTTGCTGCGAATTTTCTGATAGGTAAACGTCAAAAAAGTGAGGAAGGAAATTAAACAAAGAGAGAAAGTAAACGTCCGTTTGGTCATATAAGGGTATAGGATTAATTGATTAAATATTAAGAACCAATTATGAAGCTTCCTACCCTTATAAAACACTAATTATTCTCTGGCTCAGTTTAATATAGTTTGAATTTGGTAAATTTACCGCATGCAGAAATCAGAAAGCCTCGAAGAGTTTTACCGTTTTCATTTTCAGGATGTGCCTTCATCGCTGAAAGCCGATATCGGGCAAGCCAACGTTTTTCGTCTGGAAGACTGGATGGCGCCGGATTGTGGTGAAAAACCTTACAGTCGCAGGGATTTTTATAAAATAACCCTGATCCGCGGCCATAATGTGTATCACTACGCCGACAAGAGCATTGAGATCAAAGGACCCACACTCGTTTTCTTCAACCCGCAGGTACCCTACACCTGGGAGCCGCTTTCTGACGATACAACCGGTTTTTTCTGCATTTTCAGGGAGGCATTTTTCCAGGGACGTTTCGACAACGGTCCCGGCGACCTGCCCGTTTTCAAGCCCGGCGCCACTCCTTCTTATCCGCTTAGTGAGCAGCAGGATAAGGAAGTAAGCAGTATTTACGAGAAGATGCTGACCGAAATTAATTCCGACTATCCCCTTAAATATGACCTTGTGAGAAATTACGTATTCGAGCTGATCCATTACGCCCTGAAAATGAGTCCGGCCGAAACGCTTCACAAACATACCGATGCGCGTTCTCGGCTCACCGGCATATTTATCGAATTGCTGGAAAGGCAGTTTCCTATTGAAACGCCTTCGCGCAGGTTCAGCCTGCGCTCTGCCAGTGATTTTGCATCGCAGCTGGCCGTGCACGTCAACCACCTTAACCGCTGCGTGCGCGACACTACCGGCAAAACTACCACCGATCACATTGCCGACCGGCTGGCCAGCGAGGCCAAAGCATTATTAATGCATTCAGACTGGAACATTGCCGAGATCGGGTACAGCCTCGGTTTCGACGAGCCGGCCCACTTTACTTACTTCTTCAAAAAACGAACCGGCCTTACGCCCTCTACTTTCCGCATTGTTTGAATTTGGTAAGTAACGCATTGATTTTCGTAAACACCTCCCCTGTCCGCTCCTCTACTTTTGTATTCGTCAAACAAACGAATCGAAAAGATGGACAATCAAAAAGTATGGTTTATCACCGGAGCATCGAAAGGCTTCGGTTTGGAATTAGTAAATCAGTTATCACAACTCGGCCACAAAGTAGTGGCTACCTCGCGGAGTCTGGCCGAATTGCAGGATGCAGCTGGCACCGAATCGGAAAGCTTTCTGCCCCTGGCACTTGATATCACAGACGAAGCCGCTGTTTCCAAAGCAATCGAGACGACAGTTTCGCGCTTCGGCCGCATTGATGTAGTTGCCAACAATGCCGGCTATGGCCAGCTTGGCGGGATCGAAGAACTGACCGACGCCGAATCCCGCAGCAATTTTGATGTAAATGTATTTGGAACGCTAAATATTATACGTCACGTTTTGCCGCAGCTTCGCAAACAGGGATCGGGACATATCCTTAACATTTCATCCATCGCGGGCATCAGCGGAAATTTCCCTGGCTGGGGCATTTACTGCGCTACCAAGTTTGCCGTGGAAGGTTTATCTGAATCGCTGGCAACCGAAGTGGCGCCGTTCGGGATTAAAGTCACGCTTGTGGAACCCGGCTATTTCCGCACCAACTTCCTGAAATCAGGCTCACTGAGATTGCCCGAAACAAGGATTCAGGAATATCATCTAATCCGCGATTCGGAAGCGTACCACGAGCAGCTCGAAGGCAATCAGCCGGGCGATCCTGTTAAAGGTGTAACCGCGATCATTGCAATTGCTGACGCTGAAAATCCGCCGGTCCATTTCCTGCTTGGTCAGGATGCAAACGACATTGCAGAGGCAAAGATCAAGGCTTTTCAGAATGAGATAGCGACCTGGAAAAAGCTTTCTGTGGAAACCGCTTTTGCATAAAAACAAAAAAGCTGGCAGCCACGTTGTGGCCGCCAGCTTCAATATGCTAACCGAAAAATTATTTCGTCTTATCAAGACTTTTCACGTGCTCAGCGTGCGCTTTAAGCACAGGTAAAGTTTTGTCGATGAAAGCTTTCAGCTCGGTGTCTTTCACTTCCTTTTGCGCATCTTCAAAAAGCTTCACCGTTTTGTCGTGATCTTTTTTCATTTGCGCTATGTAAGCTTTGTCGAAATCGCTTCCGCTTTTAGCGCCAAGGTCTGATGCCGCTTTCTGTTTTTCCTCATTTGGAGCAGCGGGAAGCGTAATATTTTTGCTCGTCGCCAGCGTTTTCAGTTCATCATTTGCTTTCGTATGGTCTGTTACCATTTGTTTTGCAAATTCTTTCACTTTCGGGTCAGTCGCTTTTTCTTCGGCAATTTTGCTTAATGCGACTTCCGCCATTCCGCCATTGGCAGCTTCTACTGCAAACTCTGCGTCATCTTCGGCAACGGCGGATGCTGAGTCGGAGGCTGCATTATCCGTTACTGCTTCGTTGGTACTGTCTGCGAAGTCAGTCGTGTCGGTTGTTTCGGTCGATTTAGATCCACAGCTCCATAACATGGCTACGGTTGCGAGTGTCAGAAATGTTGATGCGATTTTCATTTTAGTGATCTGTTTAAGTGGTGATAAATTTCAATGTACCTGACCATTCAGGCACAGCTTGATTTAAATCATAAAAAAGCATACCAAGTGCCCCGCTATTTACTCCACACCATTATATTCCCTCATCTCTTCCGGCTTCAGTCGTTCCTGGAAATGATCCTGCCATTCGACTTGCCCCTATCTTCCGCCCATGCGGTTTTTCTCGGCCCAGATCCACATATACTCTTCCTGGACTGCGTTTTCATCCCGCCAATCGTTGATTGGCTGTAACATAGGCCTAGCTGCCAAGGCCTGATCGGTCTGTACCGGCTGTGACCCGGACATTTCCTCTGCGGCTGTTGCAAGCGTCTTTTCATCGGGCAAATTATTACCAGTAACTAACCCCCGTACTTTGGTAACAGCTTTCAGAAAACGGTCGAAACCGATGGGTTTTAATAGAAAAGCGGTAACATCAAAGGTAAATCCATCCACTGCATACTGAGAATAAGCGGTGGTCATGATCACATGCGAGTTGGGTGCCTTTACAATACTCAACAAATCAAGGCCCGTCAGTTCGGGCATATTGACGTCCAGGAAAAGGATATCTGGCTTGCTGTCGGGAATTACTTCCAGCGCCTCGACCGCATTGTAACAGCTTCCCACACAAACCAGCCAGGGAATTTTCGCAATCAGGAATTTGAGCACTTCATGAGCAGGTTCTTCGTCATCAATGATCAAACAACTGATTTTTCTTGTCGTATTTGAATTCATCAAGAGCTATACTTTTCGAGACGTTGTGCAAACCAAAGAATGAAAAAGGCCAGACAATAATCTGTGCGATGATTATTTCTGGCCAACAAATATGAGCATTAATATTAAAAATATTAATAATTACTGTTGCTTCAGCAACTCTCTGGAAGCATTCTTTTGCCACCTGCGAGCGTCGATTCGTAATATTTTTTTTTAGATAGTATACCAGAAATAGGAAGGATAAGCTAATCCGCAGGTACCTGTTGTGTCCAGCAATGAATACCACCACCGACCAGATTCATGCCCCATGTATCTATTTGAACAATCTTCTTATCAGGAAAATAGCTGGCAAATATTTTTCTCACCTCTTCGTCCTTTTCCTTGCATCTTTCCGAAAATCCTGGACGCCAATATTTGGGGATAAGTACCAACTGATTAAATATCAGGAAATTGAGGTAACTAATGGCCGGCATAAATTGAATGCTGTCACCGTGCCTCCATTCCGGAAAGTCGTGCCGCAGCGCGCTGATAGGAAATTGAAAATTTGTGGTATCAATCCTATGCGTTTCAGGAATAACATCAGGGACGGGGATATGCACGATGTGGAAAGGCCTACCATCCTGATCCCCCGATTTTTTCAAAATAGCCTCATTGATTTTCATCCTGTCGTAAGTGATCTTTTTTATAGGATCAGCCTGAGCTTCCGCTTTCGACGGCATTGCAAGGAATATCGTGTTACCATTGACGAAACGGGCGAATTCGTCTACATGCCCGCCCACACCGTTGCCATACACATTTTCGATAATTTTCGATTTTCGTCCTACGCCAGGATCTTCGGCAGGCCCTTCACGTAACCAGATCGTTTTTTTGACTCCAAGGCTACTGGCCAGTAAATCCTCCTGCTGTTTTTTAGTTAAATACGGGTTCCTGGAAAGGTGAAAAGAATCGACCAGCATTGCGGTTCCCCTGCCATTTACTTCAATTTCACCTCCTTCCAAAACGAGCGGCGAGGATTCAACTTCGATTTTCAGAAGCTGCTTCATCTGCGCAAAATACCTATCCCTGATCACTTCTCTCCGTTTCGACCAAATTGTGTCAGGATTGATGAAATCTGCTCCCACATAGTCCCAACCAAACCGGATTATCTTATTTCCACCACTTCTGTTCTTCACGACCATCGGTCCATAATCTCTCGGAACTCCCATGCTGAACAGTCTGTAAACCGGGAGGAGATATATGTTTTTGGTTTGTATACCGTTGGCATCAAATAGCTGCCTTAATGAGTCCGGCCTGAATTCCTCATTGATTAAGACATATACTTGTGTAACCGCGGCTAACTCACGGATGATATCGCGACAAACGACATGAACCTTTTCAGTGGTTACAGCATCATCTGAATTGCCCGAGTAATTAATGAAAACGGCCTGTTGTTTATCCCATTCAGCAGGCAATAGCGGCGTGTCTTTCTGGCCCATACAACCGTAGGGGTAAAGAAATAAGGCTAAACACAATTGACATCTGATCATCGGCTTTGATTATCGTTTTCATTTACCCAGATACCAAGATCTCTCTTCCATTCTTGTTCAATATAAACACCTCCTAAAGCATTCACAACGAATCTGGAATTTTCCAATAAAATCACAGAAATATCCTTACTCCTTAAATTCTTGACCGGTGTCAATAATCTGATCATTCCTTTATCATTTCAAAGTGTACTGTTTGCCGTTGATCGACGTGCGCAGCCTTCACTTAATCACATTCTTATTTACCAACTCTTTAAATGCAGTTGTATTAGCGAATGCCTTATCAATACTTTCCAATAACTTATCTTTTTTAATATAGGACCTGGTGATCAGCCCCGTTTGAAATGATTTTTCAAACCATTTTAAAGCTTCTTCCCGCTTGCTTTGCATTACGTAGGCGCAACCGATTGCGTAATAGGATTGGCCTTTTATATTGTCCTTATTCCCCACTGCGAGCAGGTATTTCAAACTTTCCTCCGACTGCCTTTGGTACAATAGCGCAAGCCCCAGCTGGTAACGCGCGTCGGAAGTTTGCGTAGTAGAATCCAGTGCAAATGCATTCAGGTAATCGGCCACAGCATATTTGTATTGCGACATTGCCAGGAAGCTTTCGGCGCGGCGCGAGGTTGATCTGGCTAAACCGTATTGATTGTTAGTACTATTTTCAATGGCTGCGGAAAATGCGCGATTCGCTTCCTCATAATCCTGTTCATTAAACAATGCATTGCCCAGCGCATCATATTTAAATGAATTTGTAACATCAAGTGTAGTTGACTTTTTATAGTCGGAAATGGCGCGGCGCAGGTTTTTAGTACTTTCATAAGCCTGTCCCCTATTATAATATGCGTCCGAAAAGGTTGCATTTCGGTTGATCGCCCGGTCGAATTCTTCAATGCTTTTTTCCGTTTGTTCAGTATAAAAATAAGAAGAACCCAGGTTGTTGTAAACGCTGGCTAACTGCTGGGGAGAAAGCGACTGCCCTATTTTCTTTTCGTTAGTTTTGATGTTTTCATAAGAAGCAATTGCCCTGTCGTAAGCTTTCATCGCAAAACAAGCATCGCCTTCACCTTTCACCGCCAGGTAATTGGTCGGCTGTATTTGTACCACTCTATTGAAATCTTTCTCAGCTTTTTCATACTTGCCCATATTATACCAAAGAATAGCCCGGTCAAAATAAGCTTCCCCGTAATCTGGTAAATGAAGAATAGCCATATCAAAAGATTCCATAGCGGCCAGCGTATCGCTCACTTTTTCCAGACTCCTGCCCCGATGATACCAGGCTTGTGAATGATTTGGAAGAATATGAATCACTTCATCGAATCCAGCAATTGCAGGACTATAATTTCTTTCGCTCAATTGCGCGAAAGCGGTATGAAAATATTGTAGTGCAATTGCAGTTATCTCTTTGTTCTGCTCGTCAGTAATACCTAGTTTTCTTACTTTGGCAAAATCCTTTCCTGCCAATTCCGGCTGGCTTAATTTAATCTGACAAAGGCCGCGATGGTAATACGCTTCATTATACGATTGATTCTTTTCAATCGCACTAGTTAAATCTGTTACTGCGGCTGAATAATTTTCCTGCTGAATATAGAACAATGCTCTGTTACAGTAACTCTGTGCATTAGTCGGGCCCAGTTCGATTGCTTTGGAATAATCCTCGAATGCGCCGCTCTTATTGTTGGTCAATGTCCTTAATCTCGCGCGTCTTGTCAAAATATCAACAGCAGTTTGATCTATATTCAAATAACTGGTCAGGTCGGCTGCGGCTTTTGGATAATCTTTTTTGGAAGCGTATAACTCAGCCCGTGCGAGCAATGCAGCCAGGTTGGCGAAGTCCAGTTCTATTGCCTGCGTAAAGTCCTTTAACGCCTTGTCGTGATCATTGGTAACTGCATAAGCCAGCCCCCTTCCCAGGTAATGGTCAGAATTGTTTTTTTCCTTTTTTAAAATGCGTGAATAATCTTTAATTACCTCGGCATATTTACCCAGGTTATACTTTTCATCCAGCTCAGTCCTGATACTGGATTTTTGGTTAAGCATTTTGATTACTTCTCCCAGCGCCGCCGAATCAGGCTTTAACTCGTACGCCTTTTTATAGTAACCGACCGCCTCGGAATAGCTTCTTGTTTTCTGCGCTATGTTCGCCTTTGCCAGGTATTCTCTCAGCAGCTCCACCTGCGTTTGCTTTTCCTTTTCGAATGCCCTTTTTACCTGATAAATCTTTCTTCTTGGCAACAGATCGTCGAAATCGTTCCGCTTTTCCGCTTCGGTGTAAGCCTCCAATGCTTTGTCGTAATCTTTGGCCGCGAAAGCCTTATCTCCATCGGTCAGCCACTTGTTGTATTCTTCCAGCGCCTTTTTCTCGATCTCTCGCTCCTTCTGTCTGGCGATTTCCTCTGGACTGATTTCTTGCTTCTCCTGACTGCTATCTGCCGGAGCGGGTACGATACTAAGAGTTATATCGTTGAATGTGCTTTCTGCCGAATCCGCGGGCGTCGCGAATCCCAGGCCGGTTATGTAGGCCAGCCATTTCTTCCCTTTCCGCTCCGCCCTGACCTCTGCAACCCGGTTGGTTTCCTTGTAAGGCGTTTTGATCTGAGAATGCACGCCGCCAAAGCGCGATTGAAAATAAACCTTCACATAATAATAGTCTGATTTTTTAAGTTTTGAAACCTTAAACCCTGAAAATGAAACTGTTCTGTCTATGCTTTTTGGGTAAAATAATTCAAAATCGGCTAGATACCGCTCCACGGGTACATCGGCACCGGTATGCTTGGAAGTATGCTCCGGATTCACATCATCTTCGACGATCACTTTTTCGTTGAAAAAGATCTTGTTCGGCGAGCTTCCGTAACTATCTGCTCTTAATGCTTTTCTTTCAAATTCACCTAAATCCTCAAATGCGATCGTATTAAGCAAATCGCTCAGCCCTTTTTCTACTTTGCGCTGTGCCAAAAGCTGTATTTCCTGCTCGTCACGAATAGTCAGCGAATCCTGCGCGAATGCGGGTGATGATATAGTGAGCACACCTAAAATCAGTAACACAAAACGAGCACTTACGCGAACCTCAGTCAAATTTGTATTCATTTTCATTCTCCATTAAACCTTTATTTCTTGCCAAAACCCGCCATTCCAATGCCCACCCTGGCGCCGACCATGTGGAACGGATCTGTTATTGAGTCAAAGGTGCTTTGCATCAACTGGTAATGCACCTCTGCCTCTACTATGACCCGTGTGATTTTCCTGGTAAAGCCCAGCCCAAGGCTGAAAGAAGGGCACGTTGCGGACAATTGGTCCTTAGTTTCTTCCCCATCTTCAAAAACAACTGTCTTTGCTTTCAGGAAATTACCTTTTCCCTGCGCCATCACGTAAAGCGATTCTTTGATAAAATACTTAAGACCTATTCCCGCGCTCGGCCCCGCAAGGTTCAGTTTTTGCTTGTAGATCAGCTCCTCGCCTGCCAAATAGTTTTTCTGTACAGAGGCCTGGCTATAACCGATTGTCAAAAAAGCCGCAACGGATCTCCCAAGCTGGTAATTGCCTCTTATGCTCCCGCCCAATAGAGTCATTAATCCTGCACCTTCTTCCCGATCCGTCCAGACCTTGGATCCTAGCAAATAATTTCCGTCAACTCCCACAGTTACAGAGAGTTTTGCCAACGGGCTCGGTTTGGCCGTTTTACTTGCAGTAACTTCCGCCTCAGTGTTCGCCTTCACAACCTCCTCCTGCGTTATCGCAGCTTTTACCGGCTTAGCCGATCCAAAATCTTCTACCTGCCCGTTACCATATTCGATTCTGGCTAGATTTTTCCGTGCTACCTCGTAAATCGGCCCCGACTCCTGGCGGGTGTATTCAATCTTGTCTTCGGTCACTTTTATGATTTTGCCGGTGATCATTGTTTTGTTAGCAAGGAAGATTCTGTCGGGCTTCACTGCTGATTCCCGGATCTCAGACGGCGCCTTTGCCGCCACTGGCGAAGCGACCGAAGGTGCGTTTATCAACTCCGTTTCGCCGTTTTCGTAAACAATCTTCCAAACCTGTTTCCGTAGAATACGAAGGGCGGTGCGCTTTGCAGTGTCTTTGGGTAAAAAATAGATAATCTCGACGTCGCCAATCTCGTCCACAACTGCCTGGATAGTACTTTTATCCAGTTTGTAAATCTGGTCAGAGGCCGTCTGCGCGCTCACTGAGCCGGCAAACGTTGTCAAAAGTAAAAGTATAAAGTAACGCATAGGTTAATATTTTACATGTTCTAAAGTGAGAGAAAAAGGGATACGCTAAGTCCGTTGTTTTTAACTTTCAAGCCTTTCATCACATCGGCCAAACCGTGCTCGTACCGAAATTCAAGCAGAGGTTTGTGCCCGGAATAAAAGGCTAACATTACGCAGACACCATAATCAAACCGGCTTTCGTCTATCAAATCCTGCGTGAGATCATCAGGCTCGTATTCACTGTCAGCTTCCTTAAATTCAGAAATGTGCTTGATCCGATAGGCGTAATAGCCTCCCACTCCAATCGCAGGATTCAGTTTGCGGGCACCCGCTTTCAGGATGAGCGGAAGCAGATTTGCCTGTCCGTAAGTCATTTTAGTTCTGCTGGTAAGTGTGTTAAGTTGGTCTGAAAATGTTTCCCGTGCGCCTTTATTGGCATACACCAATTCCAACCGCGCATTGTAATGTTTGCTGTTGTATAGACTGAATCCAAGCCCGGCTTCCCAATTGTAAAATGGCTTTTTTGGAAACGAAACTTTTTCGGAGTAAAAAGAAGTAATAGCACCTCCAACGCGGATACCGACGTAATTTTTGTACTCGCGGCGCGGCTCTTTGTTTGAATTGTCAGGAGCGTGTTCGTGCTGGATTTTAATAATGATTTCATTGGGTTTAGTCGCTGCCGGTTCGATAGGTGTCGCTGGCTGTGCCGCTGGTGTTACTACCGGCTTTTGTGCCGCAGCAACAGGTGCTTGATTCTTTTCCACAACTGCTACCGGGCCCGCTTTCTCCTCCACCTGAACAGCCTTAACCTCCGGCTCCTGCGAATAACTATGCTCAATTCCGTTTGCGTAGACAATCTTTTCAACCTGAGACAACGCAAGCTCCTTTTCTTCACTGTTTGCAAGCGAGTACTTAACTAAATCAGTAGTCACTTCCTGCACACCGACCACAATGCGCTCTCCATTTTTTAAAAAGAGCTGGTCACCTACGGTTTTAAGCGGATTTGGGGAATTGAAAATCTCAGTCTCTCCATTCACATAAATCACCTTCCAAACTTTCGCCCGCGCTATTTTAATCTTCTTCTGCGCCTTGTCTGTCGGCAAAAAGTAAATCAATTCTTCCGAAGCCACTTCGTCAATCATAGCCGCGATCTTCGATCTGTCAACCTGGTAAATCGTATCGGACACATTCTGCGCAAAGCATGCGAGCGCAGTAAAAAGAAGTAGTATTGTCAGGTATAAGTTTCGCACATCCGTCTCGGTTTAGGGTTTGTTAAATAACTGTATTTCCACTCTTCGGTTCTTTTTCTTATTTGCTTCAATATCATTTGGAGCCGCAGGAAATGCGTCACCCTTACCTGTATACGTAACCCGACTTACGTCCGCCCCTCGTTGTTCCAGGAAATAATAAGCGAGTCTCGCACGGTACTCGGAAAGCGTCAGGTTCAATTTGCTATTGCCTACATTGTCGGTATGCCCGATAATCTTCAGGTATCCCGAAGGATTTTGATTGAGCCAGCTGGCCAGCGTATCCAGTACGGGTTTGCTTTCTGCCCGCAGCTTGTAATCGCTCTTGTCGAAATAGATCGTCCGGGGCTTGCTTTCGATAGCGGTCACCAGTAGCTCTGGTTTCTCTGCAATGCGCGGCGAATGGACTTTCACCGCGTAAAGATTCATCCCATTGGAAGCTGTCAATGCTTTTGAATGCAGTATAGCTCCGCTCTCACTTTTCACAGCCAATTTATAGTTACCGGGCACAGGTATTTCGGAAGAAAAGTGGATTCCGTCCGTGGAAGCCAAGGCAATCGGATTACTTCCCGAAAGCTGGCAATCCACTTTTTGTCCAGCTGCATTCACAGTTACCGAGAGAATATTAAACTGAGCACTTAGCCGGATCTGATATTTGCTTCTTTTATTGTCAAGCTGATCCATAATCAGGTTTCCCAGGTAATCCTGATACCCTTTTGCCTTCACCTCAATAGCCACAATATCAGAACTGGTAAAATCAACTTCGTAGCCCGACTTTCCGGCGGAAAGCTGCTGACAGTCTTTTTTGCCCGATTTGGTATAAAACAAACACAACTCAGCCGCCACATTTTTGCCCGTCAAAGCGTCAGTCACCTCAAACAACCTCGTAGCCCGCTGCACTGATTTTGACAGTCCATTGGAAATTGAAACAAACTGTTGCTGCTCCTGGAAATACGGTTGATCGCTTGCCTGCTTGTCAATTGGTACAAGTTTCACAGGTACCTGGAATCCATTTCCAGTTGCTTGCCCGATCGGATTAACGGGTAAGTTTTGAGAGCGAAATCCCTTTGCTTCCAAAGTAAGACTTTCTGCACCGCAAGCGAGCGACACCTGATATTGCCCCGTGGCGGAAGTTCGTGAAAGTGGCTGGGATTTTCCCTTCATTTTCTGGTTGATCAAAACACCTGCGACCGGTTTACCTGTGTAAGCATCTGTAACATTTCCATAAATATTCACGCATTGCGACCTGACCATGAAGGTCATACATAACCCGATTGCGCAAAAAATCACCCGCAGCATTTCCTATTGATTTACACTGATACCCACATTACCAAGCAAAATATCCCAGTTGGTAGTTTGCTGGCCGTCCACCGTTTTATTGTAAGATTCCAGTTTCACTTTTACGCTCTTTTGGGTCACGTCACTGTACATTACATCCTGCCCGTTGGCGCTATATCCTGTAAAAGTTTGGGATCCGGTGATCGTTCCATAGTAATTTCCGTCGCTCGCCTGGGTCAGATCCTTGACATAATTCACCTCATTCCATGCAATGTTAGTTGAGCTATAAGGCAGCAATTTGAGCCGGGTGAGGTAGTCTTTGACGGGATACTTACGCTTGCCCTCCCTGTTTGAAGAAGAAACTTCAATTGTCGCATCTGCCAGAAATAGCTTTACTGCCTGCTCAATAGCATTATCTTTTTTATCCGGGTCAATATTCTTGTCGCTGATAATGTTCAGGTACTGCACAAACTCGTCCACTTTTCGGATCCCTTTTTTCCCATAAGAACTAACCTCCTCGTCGGTTAAACCTTTCCGGGCAGCAATTACCGGCGCTGCATTCTCGGCCGATTTTCGCACTGGCGCGGCAGCAGGTTCAGCCGCGGGTGTCTGCGCTACCGGCTCGTTCCATCTTTGTGCCGGGGTGGCAGTTTCCACGGCTGGCTCAGCAACCTTTTCAGCAACTGGCCTCGGTTCTGCCTTGGGAGCAGTAGTTTTCGCAGGCTGGGCAATTGCCTTCTGAACCTGCATCTTCGCACCTGCCAGCACACTAGCAGCATCGGCCGGCGGCAGGACAAATTCGTGGTGCCCGTCCTTGAAAATGATCAGCGCAAGTTCGTTTCTGTTAATGGACGCGGTACTTCCCTGCGGCGTATTATAGTTCACCACATTGTCGCTTTTGTAGCTGATACTGCATTCGATCACTTTAAGCGGGTTGGCTTGTACGAGCAGATCACTCGAAGGACCAGCGGCATTATAAAAATCAATGATCCGCTGTGCAGCCTGCGCCGGGTCCGCCGGCAGGTCCGCCACCAGCAGATAATCCCCCCGCGCATTGAATGCAACCAGCACATTTTCCCTTGGCACACTCCGCTTGATCACCCGCTCGCCCTTTTGCTCGGCGACCTTCACAATGCTTTCGGTCGCTTCAACGAGCTTGAACGGAAAGCTGCTGCCATTGGACCAGTAAAGGGTTTCCTGAGCCTGGGCGGGGATGCTGCATGCCGCAGCGAGTAGTATCAGGTAGATTATTTTCATAGTAGAAGTTCGAGTTGTTTCAGTTTGAATCCGGCTGTCAGACATTATTATAGTGGAAGATTTGACCAACTTCCAAGCACTTTACCTTTCCCGAGTATTTTGAAATTCACCGTCTTGGCCTCCGGGTCTGACCATTTAACCTCAATGGCACCTACTCCATTTGTCAATACCTGAGCTCTTTCAGTCCCAATTTGCCATTCCACGAGCATGCCTACCGTGGGAATCAGATTTTCGTCATGGAAAAAAATATAAAAGGGATTGGGTCGCCTGACGTTTGGATCGTAGTCAATGACAAACCCATTGCTCTTCCTTCCTTCATATGTCATTCCTGAAATATATTCGGACGCATTGAAGCTTACAGCTACCGATTCCTCATTTTTAAGTGAAGCTTTTAATGAATAGCCCCTGAATTCCGTGATCACGCCCCTTGCTTCTACGATACCAAGCGCATTGGTGAAGTTCTCACTGGATTTTATTTCGAAACCCTTAACAGCCTGCCAGTTGATTTCGACCTGCGGTATCGGCTTTCCCTCCATATCAGTGACTCTCACCTGGAAGGGGTTGCCATAGCCTCCCAGGACATTCTTGCTCAGGATTTCAATTTTATAGTCTGGCCCAACCTTGGCGCTAAATTGCAAAGGTGAGCCCGCCAGGGCTTCGCCTGCACGGTTAACGGAACCGACTAGTACTTCCTGAGGCAGCTCATTATCTCCCAGTACCCAATTTGCTTCGGCATAACCATCGTCATCCGATTCAACCATTGCATTTTCCAATCTGCCTTCGCCAGCAGTAACAACCCAATTCACAATCGCGTTTGACACTCCTTCGCCATCCTTATTGGTTATTCGTACTTTGAGCGGCTTAGGTAAAAGTTTTCCTTTTGCCCCAGTCTGCGCATTGCCGCTGACTGAAGCAATCTTCGTGGGTGTGTTTAGTTTGAGCCGGAAGCTCAATTCATCTAATACACGATCTTTGTAAGTCACCCTAAAAATGCCGAGCTGGCTTGGAGTTACCAGATCAGAGGTGCTCATTTTGATATAAAAGCCATTACTGCTTGTTTCCAGAGATGCCGTTATCTTTGAGTTGGCGCCTTTCCCAAGTTTCATATGAGCGTAATTCTTCGGATCAATGGGTGTACTTCCGTCGGCCTGTACAAGTTTGAATAGTTTGGGCTTATATTCCTCAAAGTCCAGGGGGAATTTGAGAAGGTTGTTTTGCTCATCAACCACCCTGGGGACATTGTGCTTAATATTTACAAACTGCTTTTCGAAGTGGGACCAACTGTCAAAACCAAACTTATACTGCACTTCGACCCTTGGATAAGTTTCGCCTAAGTCGGTTAACGGGAGAATGTACGGATCGAACCTGAAAACAACCTGCCCGTTAGCCCTGTGGGCGAACTTAGGCTGCAAATTATAAAGGACTGTACTGGTTCCAGGAACAACAATACGCATATCAATCGGAACAGGAAGTTCAGTAAACGGCAATTTTGTCTCCTGGTGGATGACGGTAAAGGCCAGTTTCACCATATCGTCTTCCAATTCATTATAGTCAAGGTCCGACGCCTCTTTGAACGGCACCAAAAACAACGGAACACCAGCTGGGCTAGTGACTTTGTCATATAGCTTTTCGACTATATCCCAGAAAGAAGGTGCATCGGTCTCCAAGGATTCAAGATCTTCCACCTTTCCAGTTACTTTCTTTTCATAATCGGATTGCTTGATGATCGATTCGTCCAGGTCAGTTAACTCCTTTGCAGCCTGCGGATTATTGGCGCCGCCCTCGCCCGACTGCAAGGCAGACTCGACAAGTTTTTTCAGAGTTGCAAGCACCGGATAAGAATCAAGCGCTACTCCTCCGCAGGCGATATTTTGCGCGTGGCTGTTGAAATTCTTATCTATTTCATCCGTAGGTTCTTTTTTCTCGCATTCGCTTGCCATTTTTCTTTCCGAAGAATAGTCGGCAATGATCTCTCCGTCCCTGGTGACTACACTGCCCAGTGTTTTGTACTTCCCGGTGGTCCAGTCGTAATCCAGAATAGAAATTTGCTTATCGGTTTCGTTATAATTGACGGATTCGATTACAAACCTGCTTTTGACGCCATTGCTGACGGTATACATTCTGCCCGTGCCTTCGTCCGGATAAATTTGACGTACAAACAATTTGGAGTTGTTCTCTCTCGCGTACACCGAGGTGTGGATATATTCCAGCTTACCCTCCGCATTGATTTTTCCGAAATAGGCCACCGTATCCCCTTGATAGGCAACGCGCAATACCAATTGTGACAAAGTGTTTCTCTCTAATTTTTGAGCATAGATTACATTCCCGACCCCTTCCACAATCTGATTGTTGAATGCAGCATCCGCCTTTATCTCTTCTTCTGTAACTCCGGCAGGACTTTTTATATCAATTTCATTTCTGCAGCCGGCAGTGATGAGCAGCAATTGCAGAAGGACAATAAATGTTTTTTTCATGTGATTCATAAAATGGAAAAATCTCATTTTATTATGATGTTGGCCCATGATGCTATTGTTTGGCCATTAACATTGATGTTAAGACGATATTGCGTAATGCTGGGATTGTTGCGCGTAACGGTCATTTCCCCCCGTTCGTTCGTACCACTCCCATCGATGCTATTGCTGTTCGCTGGCCCGATTATGACATCCAGACCCGGAAATGGGATCAGATGCTTGTCTACGAAAATAAGCTTGAAAGGATTCGGCAAAGATTCGCGGTTATCGTTGATATCGATAAAGCAGAACAGGTCATAAGGTACTCCCGAGACAAATTGCTGCGGGCTAAACGTCACCGATTTCGAATCGTCGTTCTTAACGGCTACTTGCATAGCAATCTTTCCCCCCGTCAGGACAATTGACGCCTGGGCGATTCCGTCGTAATTTGTAAACTGCTCAAAATTGGTAAGCCTCACACCCGACTCAGGTGCCCAGTTAAGTTCTACCTGCGGCAACGGATTTCCACTGGCGTCGGTGACCCGCACTTTAATCGGATTGGTATAGAAGTTTCCACTGGCATTTTTGCTGATGATCTCCACTTTAAAAGCGGATGCAACAGCAACATTGGCAGTGAACATGGCTGATTTCGATTCCGTTTTTTTATTCACATAAGCTTCAACCTGCTGTGCAGCGGCAGCGCCGAGCTTCCATTTCATTTCCGCGAACCCCTCATTATTGGTTTCGGATGTAATGTTGCTGACCGACCCACCCCCGGATCTCACGATCCAGACGACCTTCGCTTTACCGGCGGGCCTTTCGTCATCATCTGTCACTTTTACTTTGAGCGGCTTTTCAAGTTCTTTACCCGCTTCGCCTGTTTGCTTATCCCCGTCAGCTGAGCTTACCAGGTAAGTGGGCTGCTCCCCACATCTGAATGTCCGCAAACCGATTACCTGAAAACAGGTATCCATGGCAGCCCTCGCCTGAAACAGATCATTGGTGTGAGACATCACATTGCCCAGTACCATGAATTTGCTTGCCACGCTCACACATCGAAACAATCTTCCCAGTCCCCTTGTGAAGAAATTTGTTTGATCTGTCAATCCACTGCACGACAGCACCGCTTCATTGGACAATGCAAACATTTCCCCTGCCAGTTCCAGAGCAATAATTGCAAACTCTTGCGGAGATTTGGCTTTCTTCAGCACCAACTCTTTTTTTTCAACCAAACTCTTCGACAGGTTCTGGATGCCCTGCGCCGTTGTTTTCAGACAACCAGCCCGGATAGGCAGATGATCCAGGACCAGATTAAGCATGAAAAAATATACATTTTGCCTCCTCGCCAGTTTGCTTTCTTCGCTATCGTCCCCTTCAGATGGTTTCCCTGAGCGAATCACTACGGAATATTCCCCATTGTCCGCCATTGAGTACATAACAGGGTCCGGCATGCCATAACCATCGCCCCATTTGCCCATAACAGCATCTGTCAGGCTGGTAGCAAATATCCTTCTGCCGTCGATCGTGAGCCGTGCCAGATTTTTTCCGTCTTTATAAATCCCGGCGACATAGGTATGTGAGACATAACTATTTTGCAGCAATAATTCCGTGTTGGCAGTTTTAATGGTAATCGGCTTGTCATAACTCTGTACCGCGGCTGTTCTCAGATTGGTCACATCATTAAAAACCGCAGCCATTGAGCGGAACAAGGAAGTATTGGTGGTATCAGTTACGGATTTACCAGCTTGCAACACTGCGGATACTTCATCAACGAACGCATTGAATGCCGGTTCGGCCTTTATTTTTTGGATGGCATCGACCCTACCCTCTGTGGTTAACGAACTGATCATAAGCGAATTCATCAACATCGCCAGTGCCGTGGATGCTGGCGAAAGATCACTCTCTGTTTGCCCGGGATAGTTATAACCCATCAGTACAATATCGCCGTTTTTGTTCATCAACAGCGTGGTAGAAGTTTTACCGGCTGTGTCAACTGCATAAGATGAGTTGACCGGCGTCGTGCTTTTTAATGCCGAAAACACCTTCAATCCGGCGGTATCTATCTTGATGCCGGCCGGCAAACTGATGCTACCGCCGACCTGCCCTTCCTCTACGACCGGCCCCGCCTGCTGAATATTGATTTCGTTGGTACAGCTGGTATCAAAAAGCACCAGAAGAGCGAATATGACCGAGTAAACTAGTCTTATAGCCATCATTTAATAGATTTTTGAAAGGGTGATCTTATACCGCCAATCTTACCTTTTGCGGATGGGGTGATTCTCTTTGTAGAGTTGCTACCTACTCTTAGGTTTGGAATTTCAGATATCCTCTCGAATTCAGTATATGTGGTGTAATCAAATTTTACCCCTTGGAGTACTACATCTAATTCTTCTTCATATAGAAGTAGCGTATTTTCATTTAGCGTAACAATGCGCCTGCCCCACCATTCTTTATCTGAGGGATCAAAAAAGAACAGCACTTTTTCCTCTTCGTCAATTTTATAAATATTATCTCCTGTACTCCACTTCTGATCGTAAAATGTCCGGTATTCATAATCCCCGCCCCCTTTAAAAATCCAAAAAAAATGGTCAGGCCCGTCAAAGGTGTAGCTGTATGGACCCGGCCTGTCCATACCATATTCCTTAACCAATTTCCAATTTCCTAATATTAATTTAGCCAAATTCCCCTCTTTACCCCCACTCGCCGAAAACACCACCGGCGAACCCGCCGCCGGCGTCCCATCCTTCTTCTTCACAATCACCTCCACATTCTGTCCGCCGGACGGCCCCAGCTTCCAGTTGGCCGAAACCAACCCTTCTACATTCGTGATGCGCTGCAAATTCCCAAAGTCTCCTCCCCCGGCCAGGATCTTCCAGGCTACTTCTACACCAGCTTCCGGCCTGCCTTCTCCGTTCAGCACGCGAATGGTCAGTGGCTTGGCTAGCTCTTTGCCATATTGGCCGGTTTGGCTGTTTCCTGAGGCTATTTCTGCTTTCCGGTCGTTGCCATCGAATGCGGTTGCTTTGAATGTGGCCGTTGTAGAGCCTTTCGTTTTGTTGACGTGAGCTTCCACTTGCTGCACTCCTTTTCCCGGCCCGGGTGTCCAGGTAACCTGGGCTATTCCGTCGTAACTGGTTTCTGTCTCTTCCAGGCTTACTTTTCCCCCACCCGATTTAACAACCCAGCTCACCATCGCTTTGATCGCCGGTTTTCCGTCTTCGGTCCTTACCTTGACAACCAATGGCAATGGCAAAGCTTTACCGGCTTCCCCTTTTTGATTACCGCCACTCACCGAATCCACCAGGTAAACAGGCTGTTCCCCGCATTTAACGAGTTTCAAACCAACCACCTGAAAACAGCTGTCGATGGATGCTTTTGCCTGGAACAAATCGTTCGTGTGAGCAGTAATGTTGGCTGCGGTCATGAATTTGGTGGCGATGCCCAGCAGCGAAAACGTCTTGCCCAGACTTCTCAGGAATTTGAACGAGTCCTCGCCCGCGTCGCACTCCTTCAAAAGGTCTGTGGCAGTTTCCAGCGCCTCGCCGGTAATGTCGAGCGCAAGGGCCGCAAAAACTTCCGGAGAATTAGCAGTTGCCAACACGGATTCCCTTTTGTCCATAATGCTTTTAAGCTTCACAGGTATCGATTCAAGAATGGCCGAACCACAATCATTAGCGATTGGAAAGACATCTCTCAGGATTCCATAAAGAAACCGGTGCACGTTATGATTTCTGGCAAATCTGCTTTCCAGCGTTTCGTCTCCTTCCGAGGGCTTTCCAGACCGGATCTTGATCGTATATTCCCCATTACCGGACAGCGTGAACTGTGCGGGTGAAGGCATTCCATAACCATCACCAAATACACCAGCCGCAGCTTCTGCCAGGCTGGTCGCAAAAAGTGTCCGGCCGCCAATTACATACATCGGGCCGACAGCCTTGTTGTCCTTGTAAACCCCAGCCACATAAGTATGCGCTACATTGTTGTTTTGGAGCATTACCTCGGTATTGGCAGTCGTGATTTTGATGGGATCTTTGTATCCTGCTGTCGCCGTTGTCCTCAAACCGGTAGTGGATTTGAACATAGAAGCAATGGCCTTTATCAATTCAGTATTAGTCGTATCGGTCACTGCCCGGCCGGACTGTAAGCCAAGCGAAATTTGCTTGGCAAGCTCCTGGTAAGATGGATCTTTCTTGATTTTTTCGATCATTTCCAATTTCCCGAAAACTGAGAGTGAGCGCAAAGTCAATGTATTCATTAAAAGCGCCAGTGCAGTCGATTCGGCGGAAATGCTGTGATTGGTCTGCCCAGGATAGTTATAGCCGAGCAGCAGAACCTCACCTTTACTATTATTGAGCACCGTTGTTGAAACTTTGCCAGTGGTATCGATTGCAAATTGCGAAGCGACAGGAATGCTGCTGCCTGCCCCGGAAAGTACCACCAGCCCGGAAGTATCCGCTTTGGTATTAACTGGCAAAATGACCTTTCCCGTAATCTGGCCCTCTTCCACGATCGGGCCGCCCACCTGCACCGAAACTTCGCGTGTGCAGCTGAATGCAATGAGAGTAAGGTAAAAGAACAGTAATAGTAAACGTTTTTTCATTCGGGATCTTTTGATAGAGTTGGGTTACGTCGGATATGAGTAGCCTGGCCTACAGCGATACGTCCGCGTTTGTAAGACAAATTTGCACTTGTCAGATCATGTCGCTCAATACCCCGATCGGGGTATTCTACGGTCACACATTAGGAACGGTCAGCTATATACGCGAGTGTAATGTCGATTCCTTTATTCATCTGGTTGGATTCGTTTCTCGAATTTGCTTTCATCCCCCAACCCTGAAAAGAAACACGGTATCGGCTCCCGGTAAATGAATTTTTCCGGCTTTTCGACGTAGCCATTGCGTATCACACGGCCATTCTGAAATCCGTTGAATGGGGTCGGTAGCCAAAGTCCGTAGTTGATGGTATGCCGCACCCGTTTTCTCTGATCAACCGTAAACGAATTGTCGTGACTATAATAGTAGTCCATGAAATTGTTCGCGATGTACGCTTCTCCTTCACAATTCCTGCGGTTGTAACGTTCTTCCTGGTAATTCTTTTCATACGCATTGCGATCATAGTATTGCGTATCGCCGCAGTAGTCAGGATCTCCCTTATTGCATCCGAAGTGAGTATCCAGGCCTCCATCGAAGACGTGCGCAAGCGCCAGCGCATGACCTATCTCGTGAGCTGTCACTTCCACCCCGTCGCCCGGGCCCAGATGCTTCGCATTCAGGAATACACCATAGGCATAGTGGGGCCTGGATCCCTTTCCACCAACATCTACGCCTTCCAAATCTCGTGTGACCATCGGATAATAGGCCCAGCTGGCATTGGCATAATTGCCTTCAATATTGGGATACACCCAAATATTGAGGAAGTATTCCGGTGTCCAGAAGTAGCTGAAAGCATCATCCGCCGCCTCATTAACATTGTCATCCGTGTCGACTTTGAACGATCACTTAGCAGATTTTACACGGTGCAAACCTTTTATCGGCAGGATATTCCCCTCCGGATCACGCTCAGCCGCGTAAACTTCTATAAACAAATCGCTGGAATTCGGGTCTTTCGGGCCGCCCGTAGGATTCCACTGATTCCTGAAAGCCTTTGTAACCCCTTCCAGCAACTCGTTGACTTTGGCCTGGGTCAGGTTTTCTGTATTCACTTCATGAAAAATTACGGGAATGCGAACGATGTCGAATGTATTTGGCGCAGTAGCCGTAATGGTGACTATATTACTTTCTGCATTAAATCCTTTTACCTGGAAAGTCAGGTCCCCGGTTTTCCTGGTTGTAAAACGCTTTGAATAGTCGATGATATCGGTGCCTTGATACAGTTTTACATCCGCCGTCGGCGTGATCGGCTTGCCGTCGAAATCCAGTGCTTCCACCGAAAACGAAACCTCCGAAAATCCGTCCGCCCAAAAGGTATTACCGTATTGTGTATAGCTCAATTTCAACGTTTTGACCGGACTCATCACCTCTATGTCCAGCGAATTGCTCTCTATCTTGTATCCCTTGGCCTGAAAAGTCACCTTACCCAACTCGCTCGTTTTGAATTTGGCACCAGCATCAATCTCATTCGTGCCCTTGAAAAGCCTGATATCTTCGCTAAGTGGCACCGGCTCATTGGCAGCATTCAACCCTTCCAATACAAAACCGGTTTCAGAAATGTTGTAGCCAAAAAAACGGGCATCGGTTGATTGCTTAGAAAGCCTGAGCTTCTTCACGGGACTTAATGCTTCCGCAGTGATCTCGTTGCTTGTCAGGTTTCCGCCAGTCGCTTTAAATTTATATTGCCCGGCCTTTCTGGTCGAAAACGACTCGCTTGTTAATACCTCGTTGTTGCAATACAGGACAAACTCCGATGATAGCGGCACCTCCACGCCATGATGAAAAAGCGCGATTTTGAAGTCCAGAGCAGCCTTTCCGTCAGCGACGAAAATCTCCTGCTGCGCCTGGTCGATGGACAAATGGAGAGATAGTTTTGATGGATCTAGTGCGCGTATAGTGAGGGTATCACTTCGTATTTCTCCCAGGTGCGCTACAATTTGATAGGTACCTTCGGCTGCGATTGTAAATTCACTTTCCTCTATGATTTTATCTCCCTGGGTAAAATAGATCAGCTTTTCCGGAACATCAAGCTGCTCGCCTGCCGCGTCGAAAGCACTTGCCGTCAGCGGAATTGAAATGTCTTCCATTCCAATAAAATAATCGGTCTTAGCAGGCTTGCCAATAGTCATTTCCTTCACACCGCGCACGGGATAGTACTCGTTCATGCTTTGTTCCAATTCGCTTTCACAACCAGAAATGCAAAGTGAAAGGACGAGGACAGAAAGAATGTTTTTGTAACGTAGAATTGAATTCATACGAACTGATTTTAGAGAGGTTTACGTACAACAAATCTCACTGCATTCCCCGCCGCTGGCAATACCCCCATCGGGGTATTTTTACTAGTACCGGCTTCGTGTATCTTTCGCAAAAATTCTCTGATGCGCAAAACCCTCCTGCTATTGGCCTTTCTAGCCAACCTCGGCGCTGCATGTATAGCCCGGACTCCTTTCCCGCCGGATACATTGCCGGGTAAACCGTATGCTTTTCCCATTGACGATCAGTTTCGGGAGACGGATTTGCACGGCTATCTGTACGCATTCAGCACTGTCGACAGTAATCTGAGGATTCAGGATATTTTATCAAAAAAGTTGCCTTTCACCGTTTTGGAACGCCTGATACCGCATTTTGGCAATGACCACCGTTACCACTGGATACGCGCAACCATCATAAATAATGGCACACAGGTTAATCAGCTTGTTTCTTACCTGCATCAGAACGAATTGTCAGATATCGCTTTCTATATTGTCAACGACGAAAATGAAGTGACTTACCAGCAGGAACATTTCAGTCAAAGGACTTACATTAACCAAAAACCGATCATCACGCGCTACTTTGCATTTCCTGTGGATATCCGGCCGCAACAGGAAGTTACCATTTACTGGCGCGTTTTCAGAGACGAAAACAGTGTCATACTTCCCTTCAAACTATATCAGCGGAATGCATTTCACGCATTCCTGGTCACCTACGATTCACTTGCGTTTATAAGCCTGGGTGTGATACTGAGTGCCTTCCTACTCAGTTTTATTCTGTTTTTTGTAACGAAATACAAGCTGCTTATTTACTACGCAGGCTACTGCCTTTTCTACTTTATTCTGTGTATCGCAAATGACGGGATCATCCTGCAATACTTCCATATTGATCCGTTTGAGATAGCAATCGGCGTACGGCTGGTAACGACCGGACTCATGATGTATTTTCTGCTGCAATTTTCCAGATACTTTCTGAGTGCCGACCATTTGCTGTGGCGCTGGGTGGTAAAAACGGCTAAATATCTTGCTTACATCCTGCCGGTCCTCTCTATTGCAATCGCGGTGCTGTCGCTCAATACGCTTTTCGTGTCCATCTTTTTTCTGATGGGGATGTTTTCGATCATCCTGATCTTTGTGATGATCATCGTTGGCATGATCCACAGGAAGCGGGCGGCTTATTTTTATTTTATCGCGGCGGGCCCGTATTTCGCTTCCTGCATCTGGTTTGCGCTGATTATACTGTTTGGCGTTCCGACCACCTGGTTTTACTATACCTCAATTTTGTATATCCCTATTATTGAAATGGTAGTGCTTGGTATTGAGCTTGGCAACAGGCTGATCCGGGAAAGGGACAAATATTACCGCGGACTAAATGACCTGCAACGCGAACTGACGTCTTCCATTTTGAAAACGCAGGACGCAGAACGGAGACGGATTGCGGCGGATCTGCACGATGAACTCGGTGGAACGCTGGCTACTATACGTCTTAAATTCGCTTCGCTAAAAAGGGGCTTGTACCTCAGAGAAAATATCGCGCAGCCGGAAATGCAGGATGTCGAGGAAATTGAACCATTGATTCACAAGAGCAGTAATGACCTGCGGCGTATTTCCCAAACGCTCATGCCTCCCGAATTCGAACGGATCGGATTAGCGGGCAGCATCAAGCATGTTGTCGATTCGTTATCCGCTCACAATGCCAAATTCACATTTCTCACAGCAGGGGAAAAGCGAAATCTGTACACGGAAAAAGAACTGGCTATCTATCGCATTACCACAGAAATGGTTCAATATATCTGCCGCCGGGACCAGGTTTCCCGCGGCTCGGCACAACTCCTTTATTGCGACGAACACCTGCGGGTCGTGATTGAAGCCGATGAAAAAATTGGGTCGGTCACTAAGACGGATGAAATTGTGCGAAAAGATTTGTCAAGCTACTCGTTACTTGTAAATTACCTCGATGGAAACTTCTACCTTGAAGTAAGTCATTCAGGCATATTTATAATTGCCGAAATACCCTATTGAATTCGGTTTTCTGCACACACGGCACACGAGGATGCGACAGTGAATTTGCTGCTTATGCTTAAATTTTTACTTCCGTTTCTGCTCATATTGACCGTACCGGGTATTTCCCAAAAGGCATATAGCAACGCCAAGCCACAAATATCGTCTTCCTACCGGCTGTTTATGGTTGGTAAAAATTTCAGTACTAGCAGCCTGACCGGCCACGTGTATCTGCTCACTACGGCAGAAAATATCAGCATTGATGAAGTAAAGCGCCGGCAGGAAGATTTCTCGTTGCTGCACGATGAAATTCCCACGCTGGGTATGGATAGCAGGTTTCACTGGATCAGATACCAGGTCCGGAATGCAAGCCCGGATACAAAAAATCTGATCGCCGACATTCGGTACAATGAATTAAATGATGTGTGCTTTTATGTGTTGGACAGCATTGATCAGGTAACCTATTCGAGAGAACATTTTAACCGGAAAACCCACATCAGTAAAAAGCCGGTACACAGCAGGTTTTTTTCCTTTCCATTGCGGCTCAAACCCGGCGAAACTGTCAGCGTATACTGGCGATTGTATCGCAGGGAAAGTTTCATCGTGGTACCCGCCGGACTATTTGATCAGGAGTACTTTTTTACTTTTAATGCGACCTATGATTTTTTCCTGTACCTGAGTCTGGGCGTTTTTACTTTTACATTTTTGCTCAGTCTGCTCCTCTATATTTTCACCAAATACCGGCTCCTGCTCCTATACTCGGGATACACGCTTTTCTACGGGCTCTCGATCGCGAGTATGGAAGGGATTCTGACCCAATATTTTCATTTGAATTTTTCACTTCTGGAAGACAATACCAAGAATGTATTCTTCTGCTGCCTCAACTTCTTCGTGATCCTTTTTGCAGTTCATTTTCTGGAAATCAGATCGTTTCTTGGCAGGAAGATTTACCGGCTTTGCATTGCCCAGGCTACACTCGTTCTCCTGTTTGGCGTTTATCTGCTGCTGACGCCTTTTACGGGCACTACCTCACTCATTCTTTCGGCCGTCGCTATGTTCGATATGCTGCTGGTTCTGAGCCTTGTTATCACTGCTCTTTTGTATAAAAAAAGGATCGCTATCCTCTATCTGATCGCCATGTCGCCGCTGTTTGTGAGCGCTTCCTGGATGATATTAACGATCATTTTCGGCGTGACCAGGACAGCGTTTTTCTACCAGTCATTTCCATTTCTCCCGTTCTTTGAAATGATCGTATTGGGTATCGGGCTGGGCTACAAGCTAATCATAGACAGGAACCATTATTTAATTGGATTGAATACCTTGCAGAAACAGTTCACCTCCTCCATTGTCAACACCCAGGACGCTGAGCGGCAACGGATTGCGGCCGACCTGCATGACGATCTGGGTGGAACGCTCGCTACGATCCGGCGCAGGTTGTGGGACCTGCGGTTTAAGATCAATAATGAAAATCTGGCAAAGGAACTGGACGAACTGGATCCGCTTATCCTGAAAAGCAGCGACGACCTGAGGCGGATATCGCACAACCTGATGCCGCCTGAATTTGAACGCATAGGTTTTGCAAATTCACTTAAACAGTTCGTCACTGAGATCCCTTCACAGCCCACAAAATTTCAGTTTGTAGTTAGCGGGGATGTGCAGAAAATGCCCTTGGAAGTGGAGCTGAATGCCTACCGGATCGTATCGGAAATGGTACAGAACATATTCAAACACGCTAATGCGGCACGGGCGTCGGTTCAGCTGCTCTATCAATCTGATTTTCTGAGAGTTGTGATCGAAGATGACGGTAATGGAGACAAAGTTGAAAAATCGTCGGTTTTGGCCTCAGGTATGGGGTTAAAAAACAGTATATTGAGAGCGGATTACATTGGCGCCAGTCTCCTGAGAGAGAGCGGAGAAGCCGGTACATTTGTTATACTCGATATTCCTTACCGTTACATTTCAAATGACGCTGACGAGCCAAACCAGGATACTGCTGGTAGATGATCACCATATATTCAATGAAGGCCTGAAACGCCTGATCAACGAACAACCAGGTTACAGCGTTTGCGGACAGGTTTATCAATCCAAAGACATTTTTCCGGCTATCGAAAATCTCAGGCCACACCTGATCCTGCTGGATGTCAATTTAAAGGGTGTGAATGGAATTGATATTGGTAAACGGATCATCAAAGATTACCCGGCTATTAAAGTGATCGTGCTGACGATGTACAACCAGTCGAAACTGCTGGAAGAATCCAGAAAAACAGGGCTGCACGGCTACCTGCTGAAAGACGCTACGACGGCTAAACTTTTAAATGGTATCGAAACTGTGCTGCAAGGCAGATCTTACTTCGACGAAGCGATCCTCGGCACTCCCCAGCAGGAAGATCAATTCACGGACACATTTGCCCAAAAACTGAATCTGACATTCCGGGAAATTGAAATCATCAGGCTCATTAAAAACGGCTACACGAACGAGCAGATCGCGGATCAGTTGCATCTGAGCTTTTTCACTATCAAAACACACCGCAAGAACATACATTTCAAACTCGGGCTTACCAAGGTTACCGAACTGATTGATTTTGCAGTCAAGAATGGGATTTAGTGTGCTTTACTGCGTTTTTAATACCATTTCCACCTTCCGCCTGTGGACCGAAAGAGAAGTTATGTCCGGGTACTATTGCTGCTGACCGCCTGGGCAGCAGCAATAGTATTGTTCCCTGAGCCGCTTCATGCCCAGGCCGACCCGACTATAGAATTTACACACGCTCAGCAAAATAACTTGCGGCCGATGGCGATCAAAGCTGGTTTTGTCCGGAGCAACATGTCAGGTTACCTATATCAATTCAGTACACGAGACAGTACAATCGGGATCAGTGCGATTTTAAATGGCTACGAGAAGTTCTACCGCATCGAAGAGGAGTTGCCGGATCTGGGTATGGACAGCCGCTACCACTGGATCAGATTTGCGATCAGAAATGCCAGTGATAAAACGCAGTTTCTAATCTCAAATCTGCATTTTAAAGAATTCAATTATATATCATTCTACTTAGTCGACGAGCGGAACAATATCCTGTTTCGTCAGGAGAATTTCTCCCAAAAAACTCCTATCTCTAAAAAACCGATCCTGACCAGATATTTTGCGTTTCCAATCCGGATCAAGCCGGGCCAGCGGTTGACGATCTACTGGTGCGGTCAGCGGGAACATCGTGTGGTACTAATGCCGCTGAGGTTGTATAGTAAAGAAGGTTTTTTCAAATACATGTTCACCGCCGATTTTCTGCTTTATTTCTCACTGGGAGTTGTGGCGGTTGCAGCTATTCTGACAGGCATTCTATACGTCGTCACCCGTCGCCGCCTGCTCTTGTATTATGCGGGGTATACCCTTTTTTACGGACTGTCACTGGCAAATCTCGAAGGTATCCTGACGCCAAACTTCAAGATCAACATTCCGTATCTGGATGAAAACACCAACATCGTTTTCATAGCAGTTGTTGCCTTTTTCATGACGCAGTTTTCAATCAGTTTTTTACAAATAGGTTCCTACGCACCGAAATGGCTGGTTACGTTCGCAAAACTGCTGTGTTACCTCTCGCTGGCATTCATTTTCTACGCCTGGCTTACTCCTTTCAGCAGTTTCAATGCGACTTTATCGTCCCTGCTTAGCCTCGTTACTTTGCTAACAGTCGCCGCTATGATCATTTACGGCATAATTTGGCGCAAGTACGAATCTTTTCTCTACTTGGTGGCAATCGGCCCCCTCTTCGTTATGTCAGTCTGGTTTGCTACGGCTGTACTGGTGGGCATGCCCCGTACCTGGCTATTTTTTGAAGCGAGCCACTACTCTTCGCTGTTCGAAATCGTTGTTCTGGGAGCTGGCATCGGCTACAAGCTCGTGCGCGACCGGGACGAATATCTGTTAAAACTAAACCGTCTGCAAAAAGAATTTACCTCTTCCATTTTACAAACTCAAGATATGGAGCGCAAACGTATCGCGGCAGATTTGCACGATGATTTAGGCGGCACCTTAGCCACTATCAGGAGAAGTATATCAGATCTAATGACTGAGTCGAAGGATCCCGACACGGTTAGAAAGTTTGAAAACCTGGAACCACTCATACAGAAAAGCAGCGAAGATCTGCGGCGGATTTCGCACAACTTAATGCCACCTGAATTTGACAGGATCGGCTTGTCGAATTCATTGTCGCAACTTGTGCTTGCATTACCGGCAGCCCCTACCCGGTTTCAATACCTCTGCTCAGGTACCGAGCAAAGGTTGGGAAGAGATATTGAGCTGAATGCGTATAGAATAGTTTCCGAGCTAATACAAAATATCCTCAAACATGCCCGCGCGAAGCAGGCAGCAATTCAGCTGATTTACTTTGAAAATTTTCTACGAATTGTGGTAGAAGACGACGGGCTCGGGAATAGTATTCGGAAAATGGCACCTCAATCTCCGGGAATAGGATTAAGAAATTGTATTCTGAGGGCAGATTACATCGGCGCAACGTTAAAAACGGAAACCAGCGAAGGGGGTTCGACTATCATATTAGATATTCCTTACAAGGAAACTTCAAATAGTCAGTGACGGAACTTAGAAGGCATTAATATTCGGTATCACATCATTAATTGATGTTAGCTTTCTCACACTACAAAGGATTAAAACCTTAAATTAAGAAGTAACCGCATATTATTGGAAGGACAACAACTTTGAAACTGGAATTAGGGAGAGAGGGATTCGAACGATTGACTTAACCACCTCAAAGTCAACAGCATGACTCTTTCTCAATTTACCTTTCCACGATGCACGAAGCATTCAAAAATTCCGGTACTAGCTATTACCGAAATGTCTGATTTTCAATTCATAACAACTCAATATCGTTTTAAAGTTACGACATTGATTTTGTAAGTCAAAACAGCCACGCCTACCCAGTGGCATTTTTCTTGAATCAGCTTTTGAGACACACCTTTACTCTTTTAAGTATAACAAGAAACTGATTCACGAAGATCATCTTGGTAACGCAAATTACGCAAGCTTAGATCGCACAGAATAAAGATGTTTTTGACTACATCTTACTCGTTAGGCCCTGGGTTCGGTCCGGTCAGCTGTTACTTAGCTAAGCTAATCACAATGGAAGAAATAACTGAGTTCTAGTACCGATCCACAATATATGGGTCGAACCTTTTCAATTTAGCCCGTTTTAAGTTGGTTTTCATCTTGGAGTCGAATTGTCACGGCACAAGTCCTGAAGCTCCACTTGATGCTGGGTATTGAAGTGTCAAGTTCATTCACGTGCGGGCTTCGGATGCCGCAGCAACGATATTAGTGATTAATAAAAGTAACTTCGGAAATGGAATGCTGTTACAAATTTTCTCGGAGACAAAGCTTGCTTCTTTTTGTTGAGGATCGAAATAATATGTATCTCAGCTAAAATTCGCTCTTTTCGCCAATTCCAAAATTCAGTAAATTTACAATCCCAACTGATTATCATCTATGCTAACTTCCAGACGGCAATAGAATGCACTGCCTTTGCAGATGTCAATGCCGCAAAATATGTTTTTGCGTTCGAATAATAAACTATTTAAATAATTGCTTAACTTCCTCACCATAAGCAGTTATGAATTTCAAAGCCGCCTATATAGGGCAAAATGTAACCTTTACTTTAAAGTGATTAGCGCTAAACAACCAAGTTTATAATTTATTGTTTTAGGTCACCCTAATTAACTCGCAACGTATGAGAAAACATTTTACATTTGTCATCCTTCTCGTAGTTTTGGCCAGTCATAATATCATTGCTCAGAAGAAATTTCCTGTCAAAGAACTTGGATTATCACAAGGAAAGATTAAAGTTTCCGAATCCGGCTCGTTAACCTACCTAGTACCCATCCAAGTTGTTCCCGGGAGTTCTGGCACGCAACCAAGTTTAAATATCGCTTACAATCATCAATCAGGAAACGGAATGATGGGAATAGGTTGGAATATCCAAGGATTGTCAACCATTTCGAGAATTCCCCGGTCCAAGACTTTGTATGAGGATTCTTACAGAAATTCATTAGCAAAAGCTTTGCTCTTCGATAAAAATGACAGATTCTCACTCGACGGACAAAACTTAGTTTTATCGGAAGAGAACATTTCGACTGACCCAAGTGATTTTTTCGAAGTCAACTATGGCGAGCCAAACACCACTTATTTCCCCGAAAAAAATGACTTTTCAAAAGTGGTTATCAAAGACACATTAAATGGTGCCCCAACGTATTTTGAAGTTAAGACAAAATCGGGACTTGTCATGGAGTTTGGGAATACAATAGATTCTCGAATTGAAGCTCCAGGAGGAAAAATTCCTATTCATTGGCTAATCAATAAAATTTCCGATACAAAAGGGAACTATATAACATTTAAGTACGCTGAAAACAATGAAACAGGTGAATATTACCCGCTAACAATTGAATATACTGGAAACGATAAGGCCGGAATAGCCCCTTATGCTTCCGTTAACTTTAACTATCAGACTTCTCCAAAAGTAAGTATCGTTTACAGCTATGGCTCGCAAATTAATCTTTCCAAACTCTTAGTTTCTATTGATTGTAAATTTGAAAATCAAATAGTTAGATCGTACTCCTTCAAATATGATCAAGGCGATTGGACCTCCAAAAACTATTTGAAGTCTATTTCTGAATCAGTAGACAAAGATACTCTCGAGCCTATAAGATTTTCTTGGAATACACCAGTAAACCCGAATTCAACTGAGCGGATAGGTGTGTTTAACTATAAAGCACTCAAAATGGACCCTCTAAAGCCGCGACTAGCGTATTTTGGGGATTGGGATGGAGATGGACGACAAGATATGCTGATACACGTTTTGAAATCGGATCACAAATATCCAATATTTTACACCAGCCGAGAAGAACCTTTCAAAGTTGCTACTTTCTACGAAAATCTTGGTGCATCGGAAGAGGATGAGTGGCGCCCAACTAATGGATACAAGATTCAAAAATATGGGCAATCACCATTTGACTTGCCACCGCCTGCTCAAGATTATACAGATATCTCTTATTTCATAGTTTTAGACTTCAACGCTGATGGCAGAAGTGACCTGATATGGTATCGTCCTCGAGATGGACAGCATTATATGTATATAAATAATTCCACACCTTCCGATATAAAATTTATTCGTCAGACCTCGCCAGCCATATCTAATTCTTTATTTACAAATAATTTTCAGCTGATACCTCGTGATTTTAATAACGATGGATTGATGGATCTAATTTTTTATTCTAAGAATGGGGAGGGCTATATAAAATCGGAATTTTACAAAACAGAACCGCCCAGTACGCCAACAATTTCAAGTCTTTCTTTAAATGTTGGTACTTTTAAAACTTGGGATTGGCAGAATCAAAAGGCTGCCGGATGGAATATACCAATAGCTAAATCCGATACGTCGCGCGTCTTCTTTGAGGACTTTAATGATGACGGACTAGTTGATGTTCTCAGTTTAGATGAACGAAAACCACAAAGCCTCGCTGTCGGGGAACCATTAAAAGGAGGTAATGTAAAAATATTCCCTCAAAAAAACTACGAAGTCACTAAGCAAGGTAAATTATACTTCACGCATGAATTTGATTTCGACTCATTAGGAATTACTCCTTTTGAGCTGCCCATCATTAGGCTCTATAATGAGCCGGGAACCCCGGCTATTATTCGCAAGAACTACGAAGAAATCTTTTTGAATGACTTCAATAGGGATGGACTGCTAGATATTCTCATTTACTCTATTGAAGCGGGAGTGCCATACTTTAATTTTAAAATTAATAAAGGCAATTTCAAGTTTGAAAAGCCAGATAAGAATCCAATTAATCTTCTAGCGGGTACTGAACTAGCCGCTATTTTGGCCAAGACATTATCGAATAAACTTTCTATAACAGATATTAATCGAGACAATTATCCCGATCTAGTATTTGAGGCATCTAATTTGATTATAGCCTTTATTAATGAAGGAAATTTTCAGTTCGTTGGGCCGATAAACTATCCAAAAATGTTTTTCGATTCAAACAACTCAGAACAAAGGGCAAATTACTTGACAACAGGCCCCAGTTATGACTTTTCTTATAATTACGACACTGGTGAGAACTTCTACAACTTCAGCTCCGGGGGGTATGAACTTACGATCGATAAGATAGCAGAGACGACAAAACAGTATAGTGTTACCTATAGCACATTATTCAACCAAGATGTATTTAATATTAATCAATCAGTAGCGTACGATTACCCCTTAACAAAATCTTATGTTCCAATTACAGTGGTACAAGAGCTGTTTATGCAGTCAAACTTAACATTCAACACCTTTCGGTACTCCTACACTGGGTCTGTCGTGGATTTAAGGGGAAAGGGATTTAGAGGTTTTGAAAGCATCTTGACAAAAGATTCTGGGAAGAATTTAGATGAATTGAAGTCCTTCAAATACTCTGTTAACTCGAGAATAGATCCATTATTTAGTGTTGCCACTTATAGTAATGGAAAAGTTTTAACAAGTACAACAATTGAACAAGCATATCTTGCCGATAACATTTCGCTAACTTACTTCCCCTTCCCTAAACAGTCAAAGACTACGCGGTTTGAACCTAGCAATCAAACGATGAAAGACAATACGATTACTAGACAGAGATTTGATTCTTTCGGAAATCTAACTGTATTGACAACCGATTACGGGGAGGGTATGATAGATTCTGTGGTCAATGTCTATCAAAATGACAAAGAAAGATGGCATCTGGGAAGACTAGTGCGTGCAACGGTATACAAGCTGATCCCCGGCAAGCCATTGCAAACAAGCTCCACTTTATTTGAATACGATGAGGAATCCGGACTGTTGATTAAGGAAATCACAAATTCGGGAAGTGGGAACGAAGAGCTGCAAACTGAAAAGAAATATTCATATGATGTCTATGGTAATATACATGAAAGTAGTAAACTAGCTTGGAATAATGGCGAGAGAGAAACTCGCACATTGAAATCTTACATGGATAGCCTCGGGCGTTTTACTATTAGGATAACTAATGCTTTGGGTCATACCTCAACAAGTCGTTTTGATGATCGAAACGGGAATATTCTGGAAACAGAAGACTTAAACGGTCTTGTTACTAAATATAAATATGATAAATGGGGCAGGAGACGAATGGAGCTATTCCCTGATGGTAATTGGAAATCGACGGATTATTATTTTTATGACCCTCGTTTTTTTGGAACACCGTACGAGTGTAAAGAAAATTGCCCCGATGTCTTTCCTAAGCCATACATAGGCTTCGTGATTCACAAACAATCTTCGATTGCACCACCCATCATCGAATATTATGATGAACTGGGAAGGAATGTTGGATCAAGAACAACCGGATTCAACGGCCAAAATGTATCTAGTTATCGAAGGCACTCGCCTATCAATGATTCTGAGATTAACGTTGAATATAATGCCTTTACAGATGATGAAACTCCCCAAGAGACAATCTTACTATATGACGAGTTTGGAAGGCATATTAAAACGATAGCTCCTGATAGCAGAATCAGTGAATTCGAGTACAATGGCAAAATTACTACTTACATAAATGCGCTTGGGCAAAAAAAACTATTTGAGAAAAATGTCAGAGATCAAATCACTAAAGTCACAGATGATGAAGGAAATGCAGTTTTGTACGACTATGATGCAAATGGTAATCTCTTGAAAAGTACCGATCCCCTCGGTAACGTTATTTATAATGAGTACGATTCAAGAGGTTTAAAAACTTCAACTTCAGATCCAAACGTCGGAACTTTTCGATATGAATACAATGGCTTCGGTGAGTTGGTCAAACAAACCAACCCGCAAGGATTAGTTTCTGAATTTAAGACTGACAAACTTGGAAGAATGATTGAACAAATTGAACCCGAGGGCAAAACAGTTTGGACTTACGATTCAGGTCTTGGGGCATCGATAGGAAAAGTGATAGCAATATCCTATTCTGCGGGTAACATAGGAGTTGAATATCAGTATGATAGTCTCGGAAGATTAGCCCGTGAGATTCAAAACATTGACGGTGAGAGCTATACAAGTAGCACTCAATACGATTCCAAAGGTAGGCCAAACACATACACTTATCCTTCTGGTTTTCAGATTAGGTACGGGTACAATGAACTTGGATTTTTAGAGTATGTACAGCGCCTAGACGATAAAATTATACTTTGGAGAGCTAAGAATTATAACGCAAGAGATCAGCTCACACTACAAGAATTTGGGAACGGCATATTAACACAGTATTCTTTTAATTCACATACCAATCTATTAGAGAAAATTGAGGTGTCGAAGGGTAGTAAGTTTTTGAGTAATCACGAATATGAATATGACAAACTTGGAAACCTAGTCAGTCGTACAGATGTGCTTAGAGATTTAACGGAGGCATTTAAATATGATAGATTAAACCGACTTACCAGCGCAATAAACGGAGTTAATGACGTCACGGTATCTTATGACCTATTAGGAAATATCGTTTATAAATCAGACGTCGGTTCATATGAGTATGGAAAATTAAATAATGGTCCACATCAGGTTGTACGAATAACTCCGGTTTCTAATGTTGATCCCTTAATTTGTATCCCATCTTTAAACCTACAAACAGAATATAATTCATTTGATAAAGTTAAGAAAATTTCAAATGACACCGCCTATGTAGAATTTGCCTATGGTGTTGCAAAACAACGTGTTATGCAGAAAATGTTCATAAAGGGTGTGCTTATTAAAACAAAAATTTATGTAAATAGTAATTTTGAGGTTGAAATTACCTTAAATGAAAAACGTCTTGTGCATTATATCAGAGGTGCCAATGGAGTTATTGGTGTATATATAAAAAACAATCAAGGTAAATCTAGCACTCAATATTGGCATAAAGATAATCTAAACTCATTGATTGCAGTGAGTGATGAACAAGGGAGCTTGGTAAAAGAATTTAGCTACGATGCTTGGGGCAAACGGCGTGAGTTAAACGGGGCACCTGCAAGCAGTGTGTATACTTTGGGAGCCGGTGATGAACGTGGGTTTACGAGTCATGAACATTATGATTTATTTGATATAGTTGATATGAATGGCCGGATTTACGACTCTACTCTAGGAAGATTCCTTTCACCAGATCCCTTCATTCAAGATATTTCGAATTTGCAAAATTTTAATAGGTACAGTTACGCCTTAAATAACCCACTCACCTACATAGATCCTAGTGGGTATTTTCACATTGGCGGTTTTAGTTTCCCAAATCCGTTCAACGCAATTAGAGATATCGCTCGTTATGTTGCAGCTCCGCTTGTAGGTATTGCTGCTTTCTCAGACTGGGCTTGGGAGAAAGGTAGCAAATGGCTTAAGGAAAATTGGAAAACTGTGTTAATTGTCGCAGTTGTCGTTGCTGCATCAGCGTTGACTGGAGGCGCCTTAGGCGTTGCCTTTGCAGCTGGAGGACCATATGCGCTTTGGGGAGCAGTAATATCGGGGGCGGTCGGAGGCTTTGCTGGAGGATTTACCGGTACACTCATGAGTGGCGGCACTTTAGGGGACGCATTTAAATCAGGGGGTAAAGGTGCTGCACTCGGCGCGGTTTCAGCGGGGTTAACTTATGGAGTTGGATCCACAGCTAGCGCCGTGACGGAAGCTCAAGTTAGCTCTGCTGGCTATTCGGTAAAGATAATGGGACATGGTTTGGTACAAGGTGGCATGGCGAAGGTTCAAGGAGGTAAATTTGCTCATGGTTTTTATTCCGGTGCTGTTACGGGTGGATTTGAACCAGTGAATGCCAATATAAGCTCGGAACTAGGCAGAGTTGCAACTGCCGCTGCGCTTGGAGGGACAACTTCAGAAATAAACGGAGGGAAATTTGTAAATGGGGCAGTAACAGGTGCGTATGTCCAACTATTTAATAGTGAAGCGCATGCACTTCAAGAAAAAATTAATCGCAATTCAGAAACTGCTAGCAATGCAGCCACAGTAGCAGGGGCGTCAGCCTCTGCATTTGAAGAAATTAGTCCAAAATATCAGATGGTATTCAAAAGATATGGCGAAATGTTAAATGGGCTTCCGGGTATTGTTGAGGGCGGATATAATCTTTTCGTAACAGAAAACTATACAAATGCAGCCAACGCATTTGCCAGGGCAGGCTTGAGTATTGGTTTTGGAACTTTGGCTGCCGCAGGTACAACTGCACTGCTTTCTGTCGCTGCTGGCACAGCTGCGATCCCCTTCGTAATATCCGCTGGTGCAGCTGTGGGCGTAGGTTTCACGGTGAATATTTTTGTGGACAGCTTAGTGAACCAAACCTTAATCCCCAAATAGCATTATGTTTCGACATCTTCTTACTGTACTATTGCCAATATGTCTTTGCAACCTTTGTTTAGGGCAAACAGTATATAAATTATCCTATGATAGGAGCGGTAACCGTTCTTCTCTTGTCAAGACTGGTACGAAACCAACTTTGCCTGTGATATCAGGCCAAGACCAAAATATAGTAATTATAAATAATGAAAGCGTTCGACTCACTTATAAGGTAGAAAATACACCCAATTCTAAGTATGCTTGGAACATAATAAACGGCCAAATTAACGAAGGTAATGGAAAAAATGAGATTAATGTTACTTGGTTTGGCAACCCTAGTGGCTACGGGCAATTATCCTTAGTTGAAACAAGCATCGATGGATGCATGAGCGATACTGCTATGTATTCTGTAAGTTTAGACATTATCACCAGTGTGCAACCGCATCTATCGTCTGAACGACTTCTAGTATTCCCAAACCCGTCTAAAAATCGTCTGCATATTGAGTATGAGCTAAAAGAAGTCAGTAATGTTGTAATAGATGTTATTAATTCTAGCGGAAATGTTGTTCAAACGTTAAATAACGGCAATTTAATACCTGGTAAGTATTCAGATATAATTACTAATAATTTGTCGAAGGGGATTTATATTCTTATACTAGACACTAAAAAGAATATATTGGTGACTAAGTTTGCAATTGAAGATTAATTTTGATAAAATTTTCCGAAAATCTTCGAATAGCATTACTATCTCCAAAAACACTATTGTGGAGAATTTGCAACTCCGCTAAATTGACCTACTATTAAGGGGGACATTCCACAGCTCATCGAAATTATCAAATTTTTAGATTCTGAAAGCAATCAGCCGAAATCACTCGGCAAAATGGTGTTTTCTGAGAGACATTCGGCAATTGGCAAAAAACTTAGTGAGATTGAGTATCTAAACCAGCGGAAGAAAACGTGCTTAGGAAAATTGCCGAAATCGCGCAATTATTTCAATCGACTCTTACTGGCAGACTGGCAAGAGATCATAAGAAAAACGCAATATCTGTTCAAATATGGCTATTTACATGCGCCATTGCTAATAACACGAGTTAGTATCGAACAAGTAGTGAATACATTGCGCATTGACTTTGTCCGAAGTGCGCGGTTTTGCTAGTTGTCATAGATGCAGCAAGGGAAGAGCGTTTTTCCAATTCACACAAACTATAACAACTACCAGCTAAGGAGCAAGTAAAACTGCCCTTTGAGATAACTCACAATGTATTTCAAGTTCGAACTTCAACTTCGTCGCCATCTTACCCTTGGCACGATTGAAATTTATCATTGCACAAACTTAGCCAATATTGATTTTGTAGCACCTGATTTTATTGGTCCGTTAAATTTCTCGAGCGGATCATGTATTATGAACCTCATTTGATCTTTCCCTGCTAACACATACCAGTACATCGCGATTGAAATTCTCTTTTCGTTTGCTGCCTACGTTCACAAATCTTCGTTAGTGTTTATCGACTTTCTGACTCCAAATTTAAAATAGGTTTTGCAAAGACTGATTCGAAAAAGGTGCGCTATAATCTACCCACTACCAAGGATGGGGTTCGGATATCAAATGAATTTTTTTGTTTCTAATTTACAATTCCAATACTGATGTCTTGTAGGTGTTTCATATCCCAATTTGTGACTGTAAATTGTCGCAGATACCGTTAAATAAATTTTGTAAGTTTTTTTCGAAAAATGTTCTTATCCAATGAGGCATAATTCCGATTTTAGGAGGGTTAAACTCTAATCCTATCAAACTAACATTTACCTATGAAAGCAGTTCTCCCTTCCACTTTATTTTTTATCCTTTTATTTTGTTCATGTTCTAGCTCGAAAAAGCTGAAATCTGACGCAGAGTCCATAGCTAGTTACAAAATACCACCAACCCCTAGCGGATCAGCTATCGGGCTTCCCAGTGAGGCAGTATGGAACAAGAATCATAAAGAGTTTATAGAACTCATTGAAACATACAGGGATAACAATGAAAAAGCGCGAAAAAAAAATCGGACTGCATCCACAATCTTTAAAATCTCTGGCGCCGTTATTGGACTAGGAGGGGGTATACTAGGCATTGCCCTCTCGAATAGTGCCACCGCATCCTCAATTACTAGTCTTGTATCAGGAGCATCGGCTGGTTTAGTTGCAAGCTTCGGCATTGATAAAAAGACTGAAGCTACAACAGGATGTTATACGCTCTTAAACGGTATTATTTTGCAGTTAAAAAATATTCAGGACGCCCCTGATACACCCGATGAATATACTGCTTATCTTACAAAACGAGATGGCTTCATTGATCAAATTCAAAAAGCTGATTGTTATGGATTTTAGAATGTTCATCGGACATTTAATCTTGTCATTTGCTTTGGTAAGGCCGGTGCTTTCGCAAGACATATTTTGCCCATCAGTTAACGATCAAGTTGGTTCAATTTATCAAGCTGGATCGGTGATTCCCATAAACAATCCTTTGACTGAGAATGAGCATAATAATGTATCTAAATTTACTGAGGTAATAACAATTCCCGTAGTTGTGCATAATGTATACTATGTGCCAAATAGTTACAAAGGCCGACATGAGGAGTTAGAGGGATACATCAGTGATCAAATAATAAGCGAACAGCTTAAAGTACTTAATCGTGACTTTTCAGGACAAAATCCTAACAGGTCGAATCTAGATATTTTTCCGTTATTTAAAATTTACGCAGGTATCGATGCTGGTATTAGGTTCGAGCTAGTGGAAACAAAACGTGTGCCAACAGAAACCGAGCTATTCGATTTTATTGAAGATGAGTACAAATACCAAGGCAATGAGAAGAGAAATATAAAGCTCGAGCGGGATGGTGGCTCCAAGTATGTGAGCGGTAAATTCAATATATGGGTTGGAAAAATTGCAGCACCAGAAGTAACACTTCCGGGGTACTCATCCTTTCCAAAGTGGCCAGTTGCATATGACGGTGTTGTCATAAATATTACATGCTTTGGTACTAAAGAATGTAATAATTTGGCAAATGTTCCAGAAAAAGATGGTGGCCAGACCCTAACTCATGAAACTGGACATTATTTAGGACTCTATCATACATTTGGTTCCAAGTGCAGTAGAGTTTCCGAGAATTGTTGCGACTCGGATGACTTCGTTCTTGACACTCCACTTCACAAAAAGATATCTTTCAACTGTGAAACTTTTGGCGAACATAGTTGTGATATTAAACAGCCCATAATGTTCATGAATTTTATGAACTACAATAAAGACAATTGTCTTTCTTCTTTTTCAAAAGGTCAAATCGAAAGAATGCGGTTGCAATTCATGCCAGGATATTATCGACATAGCTTATTTCAAAACAGAGTAATAAACAATCCCGGGCAGAATCTCGCTACTAACTTTGTTCCCGTTATCCGAGAAATCCGCCAGGATTCAGATAAATTATGGATTAGCTTTAGCCCTGTCGAGAAGTTTTCCGGTTTGAAGGGCCATCTTATTAGAGTCAAAGACGTTGCCGCAAATGAAGAGAAATCTGTATTTGCAGCATATGAAGAAGTTGATCTGAATGTGCTTGATGCAAGTAGCCAAAAAATTACTCCATTGCTTAAAAATTCGATAAAGGTAAATTCCTTATCGGGGTTGACAGCTGCTATAGTTGATGGAATTAAACCATCAACGTCCTATCTGTTTGAGACTTATTCTGTTTTGGCAAATAATGTATTGAGTGACAAAACCCAATATTTTTATATCTCAAAAAACTATAAAAACGGTTCAAATGTAGGAAAACTTGAAGTCGTTGTGCCAAGGTGATTTATCTATTGAGATGGTCATGTAGGAGAAGCTAATTGAACTTAGAAGAAGCATATGGGGCAATCAGGTGTTGCTTACGTTGTCGGCAACCGACGCAAATAAGCAATCCATGTTTAGGACGTCAACTGATCTCGTCATTGCAATACTGAAATTACGCTAGATAACCTGCTATCGGTCGGTTATCTAGCATAATTTCAGTAATCAGCCAATACATACCCTGCGCCCAGTATACCCATCCGAAAACAAGTCCCTCGCAAAAGCCTCATAATCAAAATACCGTTCGAGCACCGAAGAGGCATTAGCCAGCATTCCAGTTTCATCAACGTACTGATAAGCATACTCCACCTTCGCATCCATCATCGATCCTCCAAAGTATCCACGGTAGCTCTCCTGAAAACTCTCTGCTTGTTCGTCTATTGATTTTCCATTACTTGGCCAGTTGCTAATCTGTTCGCAGTAAAGCTTGAACGCTTTAGCTGTATCATCGTCCATCTCGTCCCGCGCTTGGAAGTATTCAAACACCTTATCATCCAAACTGCATTCTGAAATCAGAAAATCCGGAATATTTTCCCAGTCCTGAAACATAAGCTCTGGGTCAAACTCATTCCGATGATATTCATAGCAATCCTGATAAAACTCCTTTGCATCAGCATAGTCCGTCAAATCAAACCATTTCCCAAAGAGTGAACCGCTGTTGTACATTCCATAAGTGCCTACATAAATCTTTGGAGCATTTTCTGATGATTTCATAATTGAAAGTCTTTAAAGTTACGAGCCCCAGCTTTGTGCTCAGGGCAATCGCTTTCTCCGATCGAATAAAAAGTGACGGGGCTCGCCCCTTCGGTGCAAAGTCGGGAGGTGGTTTAAGGAGCGGCAATGGCCGCGGTAAATAGCCGGAGACTTTGCAGCCGTCACTTTTTACTTTCGTAACTTTCGTTGCACTGACTGACAAGTGTGCGCGTGGTTTTGTACTCTGAAAACATATTATCCGCTGTCGGTCTATTTTTCGTTCATTAGATGCTCAATCCTTGTCGTTTGCGGCGAGACTTTTTCTTTCGTTTTACAGGCACAAAAGCTTGCGACATCTCCATGCCCATTCGGTTTTCAAGATTTTGCAATGAATAGTCTTTCCCCAACTCAGAACCTTTCACTTTCATACGATTCTGCATATTGAAAAAAGCTACACCTCTTCCTATATACGTCTTAAAACCGCTCGTTTGCATTTGCTTCGCAAATTCATCAATTGAAGATGCTTTTGCTAAAACTTGGTCTACCAAACTCCTGAGGTTAATGATTGCTGTATCCTGCCTTGGCGCTTGCTGCTTTCCTTTTTGATTTAAGCTCATGTCAGAAGTTATAGTGAGTCCAAGTTGCAATTCCATTCGTCGGGAAAATTCGCCCGTCCGCGCATAGTTCTTAAAATGATCAGCGGTGTTTTTGCCGTTATAGTTGATTCGGTTTGCGACAATATGAATGTGCTTATGCTTCGTATCGTTGTGCTTGAAGGCAAGCATTTGATTTTCTGCAAAACCAAATTCCTTTGCAAACTCTACGACCAAGCTGGTGAGCTTCTCTGTGGACGGATCTTCCCCTGGGGGAAAGCTGAACGATTGATGCCAAACATATTTATTGAGATTTCTGTTTTTGTCCCTATTATCCAGCATTTGCTTGGCAAGATAGTCCAAGTCCAGCCTTCCGTCCTGCATTGTATTTATGCCAAGATGCTGAATGTAAATAAGCTCTCCTCGAACGTCGTCAATCGTAACTTCTTTCAATTGTTTTGCTGTCAACTCCTTTTCGTAATAACAGTAGCTCAATATTCCCTTCGCGAAGTTTCCCAAACCCACTTTCCCTATCATAAGTCTAAACGTTTAAGCATTGCCGTGACCTTCTCTTCAATCATCCTATGCACTTGATCGGGATGATCCGACACATCCGACTTCCATACCCGAAGCTGTCCGGCCAGCTCAGTTGGCTGATAGTAGCTCTCATACTTTGCCAGTAGCTCTTGTACATTACGAAAGATGTTTTCGGTCGTTTCAAGAATGCTGCTCTTGTTTTGAGATTCCGGCAGGATCCGCTGAATGTATAGCGTCAACTGGTGCATCCACTCCTGCACATTATTGAGTGTCTTATGAAATGTCCTGATCTCAAAATCTTCAAATATCCAGAGCGTGATGATCTGTGCAAGTAAGCGCAGGTGCTGACTGCTCTGCATCCATTGCCGACTTTGCATCTGATGATCCTTTGTTTTCAAAACCGCAAGCGACAGAATGCCGCTGAGTTGTTCGAGCGTCCGGATCATTTCGGCTGTTCGGGCGGGCAATGTTTTCTTTTGCGGTCGTTTAATGGGGACGTCCAGTGCCAGTGTCAAAAGGAATTGACTTGCTGAAAGCCCACTCTTTTCGACCAGCTGGTTGATCCTGATTTTTTCGTCTTTGGTAACCCATACAGAAAAGTGATCTCTTCGCACAACCTTCTCCTCTTTCTGTGGTCTTACTTTTCTTTTGCTTTCCATAATGTCTACGATTTAAGCTATGAGCCGCGAGGCGAATAGCAGGGGTCCAGGGGTTTTCCCATGGCCAGCCGCCGGGGAGTCGCTTTTTGCGACGTACCGGCGATAGCTGGCTTTGGAAAAACCACCGTGGTTCCCGAAAATGTTTGAGTTTGTTTGTCTTTGTTTGAAAATGTTCGAAGCTTGATTTCAAACTTACCGGGGCGTTACTTCCGCCCAAGTGGGATTAGCATTTCCTTACTCTTTTTGTCTAAAATGTATTCCTGACCGATCAACACATCCCCTTTCTTCCCCTGAGGTCGAAGCTTTAAAAAATTCCCACGCTCATCCTGCACAATCTCGCCATTCTGCATTAGAAGACGATAGGCTGGTGCATTTTCGTAAGCTTCAACAATCCTGAGACGCTCTCGATATTCCTCGTCTGTTGAGATTAGCCAAGAAAATAAAATCGATAGTACTATCGCAACAACAGACCATGGAAGACTCTGAGCCAAGCCATAATAGAAAGCTTGCTTTCTGTCAGAAAAATGAACTGGTCGCTGATTGCTTTTAATTGCAGCTGCCGCTTTGTCGATTGCATCTACGGTTTGATCGACCTCTGCCTTAATGCGTTCAAAGTTTTCCTCGACCTCGGCTAGCAACAACGCAGACCAGTCATCGATTTCCTGGGCGTATTTCTGCGCGTACTTTCCCTTAATGTGATTGAGTTCGGTTCTACTATGCATGGCAAAAGCTTTCTCGGATTTCTTTTTTCAACCTTAGTCTCGCACCCGGCCCATAATTTTCCAAAGGAGATCCATTCCTGATACCGTCCAAAATCTGGCTTCCGAGCAAAGAGTTCGCCTCGAAATCACCAAACCTGATGTGTTCCAACCCAAGTGCCGCGCAGTTATTAGCCAATTCTTCTGACAGACGCGAGAATTGCCGGAAACTGAACACATTTTCCCAGACAAGTATCCGGAACTTACCTTCCAGGACTTCAATCATTTTTTGCAAATACTCGACACTAGCACGGTAAGCACCGCCACCACCGATTATGATATGGAACACAGCGTCTGCATTTACCTCATCACACCATTCTTTAAAGTCCAGATCTCTCGAAACAAGCGCTGGGAACTGCTCACTTTCCGGTGCACCAAAATCCATAAAGATTTCGTAAAATGGAGTCTGCATGAGGCTTTCAATGTATCCGATGAAAAGATCCCGGACCAACATGTCGCGATTGTCGATCAGCGAAATGGTCTCCAACCGCTCATCTCCCAGAAAAGCTAATTGACGGGTGGATGTTTGAGTTGAACTATCCAGATCGACGAAAAGCGAGGTCTTATCTTTCTCAGACAAAGCCCGGAGATAGGTGTGCAGGCTTTTACCAACTCCACCTTTTGCTTGAAGTATTAAATTGAATTTACGTCTCATTTTTGTTAATGAATTTAGTTTTTACTGAAATCTTGTCTTGCATATCTTTTGCATCCCCATCAGACCAGGGTGCTTTAACAGAATTTTTCATACTCAAATTATGAGCGTGTTGCGGCCGGGGTTCAGGAGCTGAAGGAGGAAGCGGTTCCGTTTTCACTGGAAGTTTTTTAAGCGACACGGACGTTTTCCGAAAATAATATCGACAATAGCGCACATCGTCGGCACCGATCAGCTCAGGTTTTGCCAAATCTGAACTGATTATTTCTGCGACATAATGCGCTGAGAGCGATGTCAACACCAACTCTGCATAAAGCTCATAAAGGATCTTTCTCCGTTTCTTATCCTTCCGCTCGAACAGGTCAATAAGAATTTCTTTATTAACCTTCATCCCGCAATGATTCTTGCAGTGACGATTAATCTAAACCTCGACTCCGTGCTGGCTTTCTTGTGTTTGATTTTACTTTCAGCTTGCACATCCCAATGATATGAGTGGCAGATTTGTGCAGGAATGGTATCCCTGGGACGATTTAATGTGACACGCATGTAGATTGTTCTCGTCCCATCTTGAATTTTGGCAGTTGGGATCTTCAAACAAAAATTCGATCCGAAATTGTTTTCTAACATATTACGACTGTTTTAGAAGAACAAATGTCGAATTGTTAGCAATACAAAACAAGATGTTTACCAGGTAAACATGTTGATTTGCAATTAGTTACACTACTTTGCTGTGTTATGAAAAATCTGTTTTTTAAGTTGTGCTTGCTTCTCGTAATCTATTAATTCAAGCCTGTGATTGTGCTTTTCTTCGGGGATGGATCCAGTTTGTTATGATTTTTCCACTAGTTACAGAGTCTAGAAAACTGCGGAAGGCTACCAACTTTTCGAGATGAGCTCGGGAGGGGTTTGGCGTTTGTATTAGCGAATAATGCTAAGTTTTTACAATTCACGCCCGATGGGATCTACCTAATTTGTATTGTAAAAACCAGCCGAATCTGCCTTATAGATATTTCGTAGGTGACTTTCGGCAAGAATTTACGTTACATTTCGAAAGATTCCTTCAATCAATATTTTCCTATCAATTAAAGTATGTCTGATGGAGTCAGCATTGGCAGTTTGACGGCAATCTTGTATACACCAACGTAGTCTTTTATAGCAGAACTTTTTAGGTCTAGTGGTAATTCCTCTAACCCATTTGTTTGATCCGGATAAATGATAAGACAATCAATGAGGGTGTCTTCCGGTATCCCCAAAGTAGCATATACTTTTTTCAGCCTCGCATATCCGCTGACTTGTCGAATATCGAGATGATCAACATGATTCTCGTATTTCGTTTTGTATTTGGCATCCACTACCATTTTGAACTGTTTCGAATTTAAGAGGTAGTCGAGTTTACTTCCACTTGTGGAAAATTGATAGCTGACGGTACTTATATCCGGGAACCGATCCTTTAATAACCCAAGAACGTATAACTCAAACAATTTACTCATGTCAATCCAAAAGGGTGGTGTTTTTACGACGAGGGTCTGGTTAGCATTCGCGATATTGTAACCAAATCTTTTAAGGATCAAGCGAGCCAGGGAGGCCGCTTCTGTGTATTCTTTATAGAACGGATTAATTTTAGAATGTTTGATTTCGGCTAGTTCAATATCTTCATCGACTGATCCGAACGCGGGCATGATGTAATTAAGAAGCTGCGATGCGTATTCCGTAGCATGGGGAACTTTCCATGACGGCAAATACTGCTGAATGAAAATTAAAGTCTTTTTCAAAAGCCGATTTTCCAGCCCATTTACACCAAATTCGTCATAAGAACAGAATGTGTGCAAAGGTTTGTTTTTTAGGACATTGTGTTTGATAGTATGTCCTACCATTACCTTGCCCTTAACCTTGGAATGCAAATTTTCAGTGACCCTATAATATGATTTTTTAAGCCCCTTCCTGACTATTTGCTGGGTTACTCTGAGAAATTGCACAATCAACAGTGGCGTCAACAAGTCCTGCTGCTGAGATATTTCGATGTAGGGCGCATCAAACTTAATTTCAAAAAGCTCGTTGGCATGCGTTGCTACATCATTATGCTTCAATGCTGAAAAAAGCATTTTCAAATAATCAGTCTCTCGATCTGATTGATTTAATTTCGGGGCAACATAGAGTGCTACGTCATTTTCAACAATCCAGTCAACACCGATGAAGTAAGAGAGTGTGCAGTGATGTTCCTCTCCTTTTTTAGCGATGGTGTAGCAATTTTGATCTCCTCGTTTTTTTAGGAAATCGTATTTATAGCTATCCGATGTTAAAAATGGAAATGCACCCTCTATTATGCCATCAAAATGCTCGAAGTAATGAAAGATCTTACACATGTAGCTCCTTTATCTTCACTTCAGCGTCGGGTACCAGGAGACCATCTTTGATGTATTCTTTCAGCAACGGAAGTATTTCATATTTAAGTCTGATCTCAAGGTCTGCTTTTGCCTCCTCCTCATCCTGCTTCTCTGACATAAAGTAGCTATGGCCAATCCAGATATCTTCGGGCCGAAAATCCGCTGCAACATACTCCGATCTTATCGGTTTGGGATCTTTCCAATCGATCAAATCGTAGTTACTTACGAATAATTCAGAAACTTGCTTGAAAAGCTTCTTAGCAGCCACATGTACGGGCACGGGAGATGGAAGAACATCCATAAATGCGAACCTCCGCCGAATTGCGTAATCAATGTGGCCGACGCTTCTGTCGGCTGTATTCATGGTTCCGATGATGTATAGATTAGGAGGCAACCTCAAACTTCTCTCACCATCAATATCGTACATAGTTTCAACTGATTCATCCCTGTATTCCAACGCATAAATCAATTCACCCAAGACAGCGGGTAAATTTGCCCGGTTAATTTCATCGATAACTAAAACGAATTTTTTTTCAGATATCCCATTTTTGGATGCCGCGGGAGCACTCTTACCTGCTATAAACTTCCTGAAATGATTTGCCAATATCAAATAATAGGTTGCGTGCTGTTTAGCCGATCCATTGACATTTGCTAGTTTCTTAACCTCTAAATTTGTTTTAACCCCTGATAGATAAATATTTACAACGTCACTCACTTTCATTCGATGCATTGTTTTCACGATCCAGTTATGCCCTGAATAACGCAGAGCACCGTCATCGTCCAGATCAAAAATGGAAACTGCGTCATTTAGTAAGTACCCTCTATCTTTTTCAAATTCTGGTTCTATATGTCTGATAAATTGTTCAAACTGATTTTTTATCCAAATCTCATTTGACATCACCGATGGCTCTTTTTTGCTATCCAAGTAGTTAACTAAAGCTTTGCTCGCAAAATCCGCCAAAATTTTGTTCTCTGTCCTGTATTCTACCGTCACTCCATTAGTCTTCGCTGTGATGCCTCTCACAAAATCCTCATACGAATAGGCCGGATGAAATTGGATTAGCTTAATTCTTTCAGAAGCCGATTCCTTCCCTTCTTCGTAGATATTACCGTGAGCGACCCATTTCTGAATTATGTATTTTGCCAATGCGCTTGGATATACGTCCTTGCCCACTGGATTCGGATTCATAGTCAAAATACTATCTGCGACTTTGGCATATGAAACCCCGAAAGTTTCTCTTCCCGTTCCTTGCAACCTAAAAGTATCAGCATCAAGCTTTGCGATTACAACTGACTCATGCACTCCATTTGTAACTGGCAATTTGTCTCCTTCTCTCGACAATTTCTTAATTTCCTGTACGTCAGGAAACAATTTTTCACCATGCTCTCCAATCGATACTAAGGCATTTGCAATTTCCTTCGCCGTATAAGTTTTTCCAGTTCCGGGAGGGCCCTGCAAAATGATCTGCTTTTTGTACTCAAGCAACTTTATAATGTCTTGCATATCGTTTCTTTCCAAAAAAGAACTGTTTTTAACTTCGTTGAATAGCGTAGAGGTATTGTCTATTTGTTGTAATTTCTGCCAACCAAAATCAATGCTGACTTCTTTTATTGCGCTATAATTTGATCGGGTTATGGCAGATTGCTTTATTCCATCATATGGAACGCCTTGTTCATTATCATCTTGGTTCTTAAAAAACCACCTATCTACTAAGACCCATAGATTCCAAGATTCATTTTCCTGCTTTACCAACTTGATTGCCTTACCATATGCTACAAGCAGTCCGTTATATTTCAATAAGAGAATACTTCCCGGCAGAATTTCATCATAAGGTCCTTTCTGCTCAGCTTTCTCATCTAAGATATAAGCCGAATTGGCAATTATTCTGTCAAAGTTTTCCTTGGCGTAACTTTCAGATCGCTTTCCTGCACTGCAAACGTAAAATTTGGGCATCTCTCTGCTATTGAAATTATTATACTAGAATTGATTCAATGTGACGTAACCTCTCCCGTTCGTGCATATACCTGCAAAGCTGAGAACCCCGACAATCGCTGAGATTTTACGGAAGGCGGTTTGTTCGATCTTTTTTCCAAAAACTACGTGTGCCACGCGACCTTCAATGGAATCCAAGGGAAATGCAGAAGTTCCAAGTCTATGTCCCACAGCATTTCCTTTCAAAACATGAGCGCCTCTATTCTTCGAATCCTTTTCGATCATCAATTCAATCGCCGTTTCAAATACAGCCCAGGGTAACAACGGCTGTTTATCCAAATTATCAACCCATACACCCCTATCGTCCCACTTTGCTGTAAATGACTGACCTGCTTTCATCAATGGGATCGTAACGACATGATTCTTCTCCCCAAGTTGTTCCTTAATCCTCGCAATTCCTTTCCTGATAATCATAATGAGTTTTTAGATAAGGGTGACCTATTTATATTCTTAGATAATCCATTTCAAGCCGCGCCCAAAATCCGTTTCAGCGAATCAATAAACGCCATTTTCGTAGCGTCGTCCTTCGAAATCGCCCGATATAGATCGAGCTCGTTTCGCCGTTGCTTACCCATTACTTCTTCGAAAATCCGCCTGAACGCAAGCTCCCTGTTTTGAACGTCCGGGTTCCTCAGATACTTATCCTCATAATCGGGGTGGCCCTGCATTGATTTTGCCAGACTTACAAACTTGACCCGTTGCTCCTCTGGTGTTGCTTCCCATCCTTGGAACCAGCGTTCGTTGAAACTGTTGACGATTAAGTCCAGTGCATCTTCGGTTGCCTCCGATTCATGGGCGCCGCGGGGATTTGGGTTCTGCGGCTCCAATTCTGTTTCTGATGCATCTAAGCCAATAGATGCGTTTAGTCTTACACGTTCAAGCCCATACGTTGAAAGATCTACCGAATCCAGCAGTTCATCGTAAAGTTTCTCTTCGCCAGATTTAACAATGAGTTTTGGGATCAGGAATTTGAGGAACCAGAACAGCTTCTCCCAAGCAACAATCTCATAGGGAAGAATGGAAGCCATTTGCCCGTAGATTTTCACAAACTGCTTGGCCAAAATTTTGATCTCTGCTTTTCCATTGTCATCCAATTCCAGGTCAGAATTGAAGCGTTTGGCAGCCACATCAATGATCGCACTCAATTGTTGTGCGTCAACGCCGCTGAAATACTTTTGGACAAAATCTTCAACTTCCGCCCATTCATATACGCCGCTGTCGTCCAATGTACTTTTGATATCATGCAGTACATTCACATCCGTCGCGGAGTTGAGCGTCGTGGATGTGTAGAAAGGATCAAATGCTACTTTGATCTCGTCAGTTGAATTGAAGAAATCTAATACAAACAGATCTTCCGTTTTCTTTCCCAGACTATCTGCAGACCGATTCAACCTGCTTAATGCCTGAACTGCCAGAACACCCTGCAATTTTTTGTCAACATACATTGCCGAAAGCTTTGGTTGATCAAAACCGGTCAGGTATTTGTTGGCTACTACCAGCATACGGTATTCGTCCATATTAAAATACCTGGCGATTTTATCACTGATGTAACCCGGGTCGGCCGGTTTCGCCGTGTCAAGTGCTGAGGGGAAATGGTTGATTGTATCTTCTGTGTATTCATTACCGTCTACTTCCTTCTTTCCAGAAAACGCAATGGCGATACTGAATGGATTGCCTCTGTCATTCAACAACTGTTTGAGTGCAAAATAGTATCGCACCGCCGACTCAATACTTTGTGTAACCACCATGGCTTTTGCCTTACCCTTCAATTTCTTGGTATTTACAACCTTCGAAATAAAATGATCCAGCATGATTTCCGCCTTTGTGCCAATTGTCTGCCGGTGCTGTTCAACGAAACCTTTCAATTTCTTTTGTGCCTTGGCGGTATCAAAAAGAGGATTATCTTCTATTGATTTTTCAATTTCATAGTAGCTGCGATAGGTCGTATAATTTGCCAGCACGTCGAGGATAAATCCTTCTTCAATGGCTTGTTTCATGGAATACAAATGGAACGGACGGAAACCGCCACCTTCTTTCGGCACCCCAAACTTTTCCAACGTGCTGTTTTTGGGTGTGGCCGTGAAAGCGAAGTACGATGCATTCCCCCGCATTTTGCGTGACCGCATCGCTTCAAGAATTTTATCCTGCGGATCCGGATCTTCTTCTTCGTTTGATGAACTTCCCAGCGCCCGGTTCATATCGTCAGCAGCTGAACCGCTTTGGCTACCGTGCGCTTCGTCGATGATCACCGCAAAACGTTTGTCGCTTAAATCATCTATCCCTTTGACTATGAATGGGAATTTTTGAATGGTTGTAATGATAATCCGCTTGCCGCTTTCCAGGCTTTCTTTCAGTTCTTTCGATGAATATGCCGGAGCGACAATGTTCTTTACTTCCGAAAACTCCCTTATATTTTCGCGAAGCTGCTTATCGAGCAATCGCCGGTCGGTCACTACAATAACTGAGTCGAAAAGCGGATTTTCAATGCCTTTTGCTCCCGGAATCTGGTCGTTTTCCGGATAGGTTTCTATCAACTGGTAAGCCGCCCAGGTAATGGAGTTGGACTTTCCTGAACCTGCTGAATGTTGAATCAAGTAGCTTTTTCCGACGCCATATCTACTGGCATCTGCGATAAGCTTCCTTACCACATCCATTTGGTGATAACGCGGAAAGTACAATCGCTTTTTGGTCAGTGGGTCAGTATCCTTTCCATCAAAACGGACAAAGTGCTGCATGATGTTGGCTACACTCTGGCGCGTCAATACTTCATTCCACAGATAGGCGGTTTTATGCCCGAATGGATTTGGTGGATTGCCTTTGCCGAAATCATCGCCCAGATTAAATGGAAGGAAGAAAGTGTTCTTCCCATCCAGCTTCGTAGTCATATAGGCTTCATCGGTATCCACTGCGAAATGCACCAGGCACCGACCAAAATTCAGTAGAGGCTGGGTGATATCCCGCTCGTTTTTATATTGATTCTGCCCATGAAACTTGGCATTTTGGCCCGTCCACTGGTTTTTCAGCTCCATGGTTGCAAACGGTAAGCCATTCACAAACAGCACCATGTCGATCTCCTCGCCCGGTTTGGTAAGCGAATAACGAACCTGGCGCGTAACGCTAAACTGGTTGCTTTCAAAATTCTGCTTGATGGCCTCACTGCTGCTGGCCAGCGGGAGCACATACAGTAATGTAAAGTGCGCATCTTCCACATCCAGACCTTTGCGCAAAATGCGAATGATGCCATTCTTTTTCAGCATTCGGTCCAGCCGTTCCAGTATTTTGAGCTTCCAGTCACTTTGCTTCTGCAACTTGGCCAGTTCCTCCTGCTGAGTAGTTTCCAAAAAATCCCAAAGCCGAACAGTGTCTACCGCATAGCGCGCATTGAAATCACCGGGTAATCCCAGGTAATATCCTTGGCCACTTCTGTACAACGGCCTTCGCTCTTCAAAATATGGGACATTGGAGATAGGCTTCAAATGCTCTTCTAGCGTAGAACCGGTTAGCTTTTTTTCAATGGCTGCTTCAAGTGCGGCTTCGTTGGTCTGGCTGGGCATAGTTGATTTGTATTCTTTGAACGACTTGCGAGGTATCAACCTTTCTGATTTAGGTGTCAACCTTTGTTGTAGAAGTAGCAACCTTATTTTGTAGAACTGTCAACCCTTATATCCGAGGTATCAACCTTTCCAATGTTTTAAATACTCACGCGACTGGCGACAATAAAATCTCTCATCGAATCAACCGAGAAAGTTAACTGGTCAAATGTGTACCTCGTATTATTCGTATTTTCTGGATGATGTATCTGATGCCTAATAAACTCAGTAAGAGTGATACTTTCTATTACAACATCGCCACTTCTCCTTCTTCTATGATAACTGACCGTAGTCCTTCCTAGTTTATAATCCGTCAGCATTTCTTCTGCTTCAATGTACCCAAATAATTCATTGTGGTACTCTTCCGTCAAGTCTCTGAATGCGATATAGTTAATCTCATTTAATGACGGATAGGGTAATTGATGAGGTACTATACTTTCAATACATTTGTTTCCACCTGCATCGACTGAAACCAATCTCAGATTACCAAAATCAAGTCCTTTCACAATTGTGCAACTATGAGTCGTTAGTAACACCTGTGTGTTTGCCGCACTAGCCAACTGCTTGAAAGCCCTAATCAGCATTTTTTGATGATCTGTGTGCTGAGAAGTTTCTGGCTCTTCGATAGCGTAAATGATTGATCGTGTATGACCTTGCAGCTGTCTTCGCTCTGCCTCCGCCCGGAAGAAATTTAGTAGTACAAGTCGTTTGATTCCACTTCCTCTTTTATTAATTGGAATATTTTCATCACCGGTTATCGACACTGATTTAAACACATCAGCCCATTTTAGGGCGCTGGCGGACGGAATTACTGGCTTTAGCGAAGAAGCAACTTCCGGATTCATTTCTTGTAACTTTTCCAAAGTGCTATTGGAAACGTCTATCAGTCGTTGCTCCACCCGCTCAGCTACATCTGCCAGCAAAGCTGTAATCTCAGTGTCTGCCATGATCTGCTTCACAGCCTCTTTAAGTGGATCCTGTACTTCACTATCGCTATCACTATTTTTCCGGTCTGACTGGAACAAGGTGTATAGCGGCAAATAAGCTTGCAGTTTTTCCCAAATGTCTTTCGTTTCACCTTCTTTAACGTCCATTTCAAATTCTTCCAGATCTAAGTCATAGGAGAAGTGATTCCAAATGGCTGCACGTATTTTTGCATTTATAGAGCTATTGTCACATTCTATATCATGTTCTCTGAGAATTTTTTTTAAATCAGCATTTTTCCTGAGCAATAAATCTGTACAAGCTGGATTCTGAGGGTGATTGGCATTGATAAATACTTTTGCTGTGCCGGCGTTAGTATATTTTTTAATGACTTCAAGGTGACCGGCCGCATTTAACAAATATTCTCCCGCAAGCGTGGTCTCGTTGGTACTGTCAATAACCACCGATGCAGGCAAATCATCAAAGATCACGGCAATGGATATATTACTATCCCCAGCGGCTAGTGCTGTCTTATTTACGTCGTCTTTGTCAAGTTTCACAACGCCTTTACCATCGTTGAAGAAGATATCCAGAGCTTCCAGTACGGTGGACTTGCCGATGTCATTTTTCCCAACAATCACAGTCAAGTCATCGAAGTCAATGGAGGTTTCATTGTAATAACCCCGGAAGTTTTTAAGACGTAGAGATTTAATGCGCATTTTAAAGATAGTGTTATGGAGGGTTTGTAATTGCTAGCGAATTTCTAGGCGACCTTTATCTTCCCCGTCACCGCACTATTAATCAAAGTCGATTTGTACTCCTTTAACTTTTCTATTTCCTTTTGTTTCAGAGAAATAGCGTTAGCGATGCTTTGAGAACATCTTTTTAGATGTTTAACTATTTGAATCTGTTCGCCTACCGTAGGTAGTGGGATAAAACTATTTTGAATTGTCCCTAAATAAACTCCTGGTTGGGCTGAAAAACCAGCGCTTTGCCATAGATACGATTGAAAAGAATTACTCTTCATAAAGTAAAATAGGAATTCCGAAGTACAGCGGGTTCTATCAACCCTAATTGTCGCAACACTTCGTTGAGTTACAAATAGTTCTCCAAAATTTCTCACAATTGCCACTTTACCAAGCGTTGCTCCAACAATTGCTAGTTGAATGTCTCCTTCTTGTATAATGAATTTTGAGCTAATCTCTTTGAAATGCTTTTCAGAAACTAAACTGTCATCTTCTCTAAAGACAAACTCATCGTCGATAATATTTCTAACGCTTAAAAGCCGGTAACCTTTTTCAACTCGTGGATATGATCCATGCGTTCCGTCGTAAATAAACTTAGAAATCGTTTTCATTTTTATCTTTTTCCAATGCTCCGGAATCTCCCCAATCCATTCAACCCCACTATCCTTCATCTTCACATCCGGATCCAACCCGCGCGTTACGGCATTGTGAATGAGTATTTGCCTGCGTTCTTTGAGTAATTCTATCTGTTTTTCTTTGATGGAAATGGCCTGGTCAATTTGGGCCGTTTTGCGATCGAGGAAATTGGCAATGGTGTTTTGTTCGACAAGCCCGGGCACTAAAAATTTGAACCTCTTAAAATCTCCAAAATCTAAGTTTTGACGAAGTCCTGATCCCAGGCTATAAATCACTTTGGAAATATCAACGCTGTGCAAGAAGTAGTGATAGAACTTTACTGAATATCCTTTTTCTACCCTGAGATTGATATACGCACTAGTAATGATTCCGTTATCCTTTGCCAAACCAGTTCTCAAACTAGTTTTATCATTCTGTAAATCCGTTGGACGTATGATAATGTCGCCGGGATATACCAATTGATAAGTTTCAAATGACTCAGGGACTAGTCCCGTTAACTTCTCTTCTGATTTAACAATTACACTTCCATAACTTAGGGATAGAACAACCTTTTCTCTTAACTTAATATTTTTCTCTTTCCTTTCTTGGACGATTGTAAACCCGGGCACTACTTTCCAATGCGCTGGAATATGACCGATCCAATCGACAGCAGAATCCTTATACTCACTATATTTCTCAAACATCAAATACTATTATTTAAAACGTCCACACCTTCACCCATAGCCAAGATCTCCCGTATCAGCCCATCACTTTCCGTCTCCAAAGCCAAGATATCATTAGCAACTTCTTCAATACTTCTCAAAGGCTTGTGACGGTAGAAATACTTGTTGAAACTGATTTCATAACCGATTTTGGTAGCGTCCAATGCGATCCAGGCCTCTTCGACGTGGGGATTTACTTCGCGTAAAAAGTATTCGTAAATGTTCTCTTTGAGCGGAACATTCTCCGTATCCCGCAAATCGCTTTCTGTTTCGTATTGCAGATATTCACCCTTTTTATTGGTTGGGAAATACCCGTAATCAGCCAGACGGTCTTCCGTACAATCCAAATAATCCAACAGCTTTTCCAATTTCTCTCCTGTGAGTTTTGTAATTCCTTTTACCACTTTTTCTGCCGAAGCATCATACCAGCTCACCGCATTCAGGATCGAGTTCTTTTCAGAAGCAGTGAGTTTCGCACCTTGCTTTTTAAGCGCAGCATCGACTTTGTCTTTAAATACATTGAAGTCATTAAACTCTTCTGTGCCCATCGCCGCTAGCAATGCGCTCGCAATGTTTAACAGGTCCAGCTGCTTTTGCCAGGTATCTTTACTCGTGAGCGCTTTGGCTTGTTTGGTATTAAGGTTGAGGTCATTTTTTTCAGAGTAATCCAAAATTGCCTTTTCGTGGGCAGCGATATTGGAATATACTTCGTCTCCAAATTCTGAATAAGCCCAGGTCATCGGTTCGCGCAAGGATTTGTCAAACCGCAGGTCTGCAATACGATCTTCGGTAAACTGTGCTTTCAGGCGTTTGGGCCGGTCGATGGTCACTTTGTAATAACCAAAATCTGCATTGTCAAAAATCTGTGAAGCAATGCCGTCATCGCCTTCCCGTTCAATCTCCTCAAGGCTGGTATAAACCCGCACAATCTCTGTAATATGCTCAGGAGCAAATTCGCAGTTTTTGTTACCCAGGTTTTTACGAAGCTTCCGGTAAAGCTGCCCGGCGTCGATGAGCTGCACTTTTCCGCGGCGATGCGGCACTTTATTGTTACTTAAAATCCAGATATAAGTCGTAATTCCTGTGTTGTAAAACAAGTTATTAGGCAATTGCACGATGGCTTCCAGCCAGTCATTTTCAATGATATACCGACGAATGTTACTTTCCCCGCCACCGGCATCACCGGTAAACAAGCTGGAACCGTTGTGAACCGAAGCAATGCGTGAGCCGCTCTGACTTTTCTCCTTCGATTTCATTTTAGAAACCATTTCCATCAGAAATAGCAACTGCCCGTCCGACGAACGTGGCGTTGCGTCTGCATCATCCTCCACGCCCCAGTAATCTTTTAGTTTGATCCGAAAACGTGGATCAATAATCTCTTTGCCGTCTTTGATATACTTCTGCTCGCTCGCCCAGGATTTACCATAGGGCGGGTTCGACAGCATAAAGTCGAAACTCGTTCCGGCAAACTCGTCCGTAGAAAGCGTGGAGCCCACCCGGATATTTTCCGGATTGTTCCCTTTGATCATCATATCCGACTTGCAAATCGCATATGTTTCATCATTGATCTCCTTGCCATACAGATACACATCACCTTTGGCCCGGATCTCGCCTTCTTCATCTTTGATAAAATTCTGTGATTCCGTAAGCATACCACCACTTCCGCAAGCCGGATCGTAAATCGTCATCACAGGCGGCAATTTGTCTTTAATCGGATCAAAAATGATATGCGTCATCAGGTCGATCACTTCACGCGGCGTAAAGTGCTCCCCGGCCTCCTCATTATTATCCTCATTGAATTTCCGTATCAGCTCTTCAAAAACATACCCCATTCCAAGGTTGGAAAGTGGCTGCAACTTGCGACCATCCGGATCCACCTTTTCAAAAGGCGTGAGATTAATGTAAGACGAAGTGAATTTTTCTAGAACGTTCAGCAGCACATCTTTACTCGCCATGTGCCGCACCTGACTTTTAAGCTTAAACTTTTCAATGATCTCCTTCACATTCGCGCTGAAACCATTGAGATATTCCTCAAAATTGCCTTGTAATATCTGCTGGCTGTTGGTAGCAGTGTTATGCAGCCGCTGCAAAGTCCACGGACTGATATTATAAAACACATATCCGGAAGCTTGCTTCAGCCCGTTTTCATCCCATTCCGTGAAACCAGCGTCGTCTTTTTGAAACGCCAACTCCTCCATCACAGCATCTTTGGTCGGTTCAAGCAGCGCATCTAACCGCCTCAAAACCACCATTGGAAGTATGACATCCCTGTATTTTCCCCGCACATAAACATCCCGCAAACAATCGTCCGCGATGGACCAGATAAAAGAAACAAGCTTATTGTGTACTGCGTTATTCATAGAATTTGGTAAAAGTCGTAAAAAGTCGTTTTGACATAATTGGTAAACTTAGACTGTTTTAGAAGTCCTGCAAAAGAGAGAGCAATTTTCTAGGGAGCTGGTGACATTCTGTGAAATAGGAAGCGCTAGAACAGCTTAACACCAAGCCGTATGCTTGCTCTCCGAAATCGCGCGTCAACTTCCTGATTTCCAGGTGACAAAATATTTTTTTGATTTCTATCTAAAACACTCTCAACGCTTGTGAACCCCATTACTTCAAGAAAAATTGGGACATTCGCCACTTTGAATTCAACTCCCAGCGCTCCAAGTACAGATGGAAGAAAGTGCTTCAATTGGGCATTGTTGCCAATAGCTCCTAATGACGAGTATCTTTCATATTGGTTAGACAAGGGAACTATTCCCTCGACTCCTGCTTTCATGTAAGGTTTAATCCTCGCTTCTTTGAATGGACTCATCTTTATAGATAACGACCCACTCAACCCATTCACGGTAAATTTTTCCAATGAATAGCTGCTCTTATCTGCAGAATAATAGCTCGTGCTTATATACTCAATTCCGAAAACAAGGGCAGCTGAATTTGCGGGGTTTACATATGCGACCTGAATACCTGCTCCAAATGTTATCCCATAGTTCATTGGACGACTTTCTGAATTGACCTTATATAGCGGCTTGTTGCCTCCAACTCCACCAACCAGTTCGAGAGTGATTTTATACTTACCTTCCAACTCGCTCAGTTGGTCAAGTGCGACTTTAAGGTCGGTATCCCTTTTGGAAAGGTCACACACATCCGTCTTGGATAACTGCAAGTATTTTGCCTTTGCATTTTTGAAATTTCCTCGCTTTATTTCATCTCTTGCTTCGTTTAGCAGCCTGTTATATTGGCGATCAGCTGCGATCAACTGAGTTATTCTTTTACCTAGATCGGTATTGGCTTGGAGCTTCAGCCTTTTATCATTACAATCAGCGGCCTTTTCCAGCTCATTCCATAATTGCTGCGCTTCACTCAAATTACATTTTAGCAGTGCGTCTCTCACTTTCGAAATATTAGAATTAAAAGCAGCTACATCAACACAATCTTCCTGAACATTTTCCTGAATCCCCATCTCTTCTAACAGTGTCTTTCTATATGAAGTTGCCGCACGTGTATCTCCTTCAGCTATTGCCTGCGCAAGAAAAGCTTTTAAAGCAGCTATTCTTCCATCGTCGAGACATCGCTTCAAGCCTAATTGTATTTCTTTTGGAAAAGCCGCCATAAGTACGTAAAGACTTCGATATCCACTAGTAATGGTAGAGTCATGCTTCCTATCACCATTCAATACTTGCAGTTTACTGTAAGTGCTTTTAAATACATTTCTTCTGTCCAAAATCTGTGAAGAAACAATTTCGGAACTGGCTGATAAGGTTTCTATAAGCCTATCTAGCTCGCAACTACTAAGCGCTTCTTCAATAGAATTCTTCCCAGCAATCTCTTCAATAACAGTTGCCAACCGGCGATTCAGTGAGGGGATTTTGACAAGCGGAATGTATCCTAGCTCAACTAAAAGATCTTGCTCGCCTTCGAGGCTAACATTGTTATTTTTTGCAATTTGGTATTTTTTATCCCAAATCATAAATGCCTTAGAAGCTGTAACTCCTCGGTCTATTAGGATCTTTAAATTGCCTTGAGTCTTACCGATCACGATTTGGGCTTGGGTAAAATCTTTAAGGGCACTTGATGCGTTTTGATCTTCCAACTCTCGAAGAGCACGAACGGCTAACTCAGAGGCGAAAACTTGTCGTTGCAGAATTTTTAGTCGGGACAAATTTGACATGGCAACTTTTGCTACACACTGATCAATTTTTTTCTCGAAGTAAGTTAAACTGCCAACCCCAGAACTGGTCCTGTGTTTTTTGTAGGTGGCTATTGCCTCAAAATATCGTCCCGCCTTTTGTTGCTGCTCTCCTTCCGAGTTCAGTTGTTTCAAATCTTGAATTTGTTTCAGTCGTTCAGCAAAACCTCGATTACGTGGATGAAGTTTACAGATAGCCATTGCCGAATTAAAATCACCTTCGTCTAAGTGCTTGGCCGTCTGTTCCCATTCAGCCCATTGCCAGTTGTCAAGTCTATCCTGAGCAACTATTTCAAAATTGACCAGAAATAAGATAATGACGAGGTAAAGTATTCTCATTTGCAAGTTTGGGGTTGTCCGCTCCCGCGAAGAGCGGCAGATAAATTGTAATTGCATTCTATGATATATCTAATCTTAGAGGATTTGCGACCATATGCCTCACACCTCTTATTACCGTTTATTTCATACCGTTTGGCGGAAATATTCAGCGAATCTAAACGAAGTTCCGGTGGTAAGGTGGAATTTAGGTCAAAGGCCTGCCGATAAGCATAGGCAGCGCGGTCACAATCGGTAAATGCAAGTTTTTGACCGTCGTGATAGTACTTATAAACTTCGTTTACAATCAATCTATTGTTATAATACTGATAGTAGAACGACCCTATTACGGTCAATGCAATTATTCCCAACAATACGAACACTGGCTTCCACAATGGCGTCGGAGCGCGCCCCACATCGATCTGGCAGATTTTTGAAACAGAATGCAGTGCATTTTTTGCGGTGAGTGTATAGATCGTAGTATTGCCAGGGTTAACTTCCAGCTTATTCAGTCCAGTCGCCTTTACGTTGTCCGGTAGAATGGTGATGTCGGTTGCGTTATCAACCTCCCAGCTGAGATGTGTTGATTGTCCTCCGTAAATAAAGCTACTATCTGATTTGAATAGACGGATTATCACAGGTTGGACAACTGTTACGCTAGAAACTTTTTCGATTCGAGTAAGCTGATCTAACCCTGTCACTATTATTTTGCAATCCTGGGATCTTGACGGTGAGAATATTTTCGAGCCTCTCATCGAAACTTCAACTGAGGAATTCCCCAGATCTAGCTTGACAGAATGTGCATTCTTTACATCCCAAACAAGTTCTGTCGATGAACCTAATTCAATCAATTGCTTTTTCGCTCTAAACTCAACTATGTTCGGCTTTTCTTGGGCTTGCACAGCAACAGTAGCTGTTTGAGTGAATGCGGCATTTTGCGCCACAAGAATGAATGTCGTATTTTTAGAAAGAATAGTTCTGTATTGAGAGGTGTTCGAAATATCTATATTTAAAGGCAGAAGTGTAACCTTGGTCGCATTTAATACTTCCCAACTGAGCTTGACCTCCATCCCAAGTAGTGCTACCTTTTTATCTGCTTCGAATCTAATAATGTCAGCTGGTTTAAGTACGTTCACTTGAATATTTCCTTCAACAACCTCAACACTATTGTCAGACGCCTTACAGACCAATTTGATCAAGCTTGTATCATCTATCTTCTTTTTAAAAACGCCGCTGATACTTACTCGTCTTGAGTTTGCGCCTAAATGAAGATACACAGAGGTTGAATGATCTACATGCCACCTTATTTCGATTTCCTCATCTTTTTTGATTGTTTGTTTACTCACAGAGAATTCCTTAATAATAGGTAACTGCTCTGCTTTAAGATGCAATCCCAGTTCCTGCCTACCCTTGGCGTTCTCAGCAACTAATCTGAATTCTTGGTTTGTTGTAACAGTAATCACCGATGAACCTCTGTGGTGCACTTTGCCAACATTCGTTATAACTGTATTGGCAGCCCTTTTAACAGACCAACTAAGTTCGTGCGCACTGCCATGCTTTCCAAAAGGTACAGTGCATTCTTTTGCTAAAAAATATAGGATCTGAGGTGATTCTTGAAGTTGACAAATATCAAATTTCTCATACCCTACAAACAGAAACTTGTCAATCAGTTCGTGAATTATTGCGACTGTAACCTTCCTCTGATAATTATTCCCCACGGCCGATACGGGAAAGCAAAAATTGTATATATATTTCAATTGAGGCGCTGCAACCTCAACTAAAAAAGTATTCAAATGAGTGATAGATCTTGCTGTAAAATCATCTGAATCTCTATTAACATAAAAAGAATAAAGGGCTAACAAATACGTCAAATTGAGAGAATTTAGGACATCTCCTCTTATTATCTTCCTGTCAACATGCGGAAAATTCTGCGTGCAATATTCATAAATTGGTTTCCAATAATCTTTTGATCCATATAAAGAACTCTGTGGATACACAGCTAAGGGATATGTACTATCTAAGTCTATAAGGTAAAACTCACCGCTTTTAGAGGCGAATATATTTTTGGGATCAAAATCAGGAAACCAAAATCCATGACTATTAATTGCTTCAAGAGCTAAATTCAAGTCCGTCGCTAACTTCTTAGGATTGAGACTCAATCCAGAGCGGTGAAGGTTGTCTAAGGTATCACCTACAATAAGCTCAGTAAACAAATAATGTGTCTCCTTACCGTCCTCGACTAGAGATACTAAGTCATAGATTTGAGGGAGACCAGATAATTTCTGGCCAACAATCTTTTTGAGAAACTGAAATCCAGATATCTCCTTGGGTTTCTTCTGAAACCTTTTTACAAAAACCTCTTTGCTGCCAATTTTGACCGGAAATTTAAAGTAGTCTCCCGCAGAAACTTTCCATCCCCGCCGGATATTTGCTTCCAGGTCTTTCGGGTCGAAGTCTGAAATAAAATCAGCGACAAATCCAGTAATATTTACTTTCACCTCCCAATAAGTTTTCTTTTCAAGATGATTAGCGACTTGTCATCATACGTCTTATGAGGCGCCTTTGCCATTACAGCTCTTACAAGAGCTTCATTATTTCCAAGTGATGACTTTAGTCGAGACTGCATAAGCTTACCAATACCGTCAGAAAACACATAGACGATACGAATATTGCGTACAAAATAAAGGTGCTCTTCTATATCATCAATATTATTGCTCTCTATGTCAAATAGACCATTTTTAATTGATAGCTGGAGAATAATTCTATTTGCAGTAGGCTCTAATATTGGTATGTTTAGATGTTTTGCATTACTAATTGGAATTACGTTAGAGTCTCCGTAATTAACGTACTGCAATTCTCCTGCGGAACTAAAATAACCAAATACAAGCGTTGAAGAGCAGCGAATATTAAGTCCTTTTGATAAGTAATCACTTATATCCGTTCTTTTTTGCTCTGGCAATTTATTGAGTTCTTCTAACCATTTTATTTTTATTACTCGAATGGCAGAAGTAACCAGCTTCGCAATACGCTCTTTTTCACAGTTCTGCTGAAAAAAATAGGATAATTCCTGAGCCAACAATCGACTAGAAAAAACGTAATTGATCTCCTGCTCATCCTCTTCCGTGCTACTACCAACCGAACTACTTTCCGAAGTGCCGTCCATTAGCCAAAAAAAAGTTCGATTAAATCCAGATGAGATTCCGACAACATCTTCTCCCAATTCTGTGTCATCGGATGAGTTTTTCCGAGGGCCCGCGGACATGAAAATTTCTGAAAGAATGCTTGGCGAGTTTGGCCGCCAAGCATTCACGTTCTTTTTACTGTCACTTTTCTGTATTGTTTTACGCATAATAATATCCTCGTTATTACTACTGTCTGTTGTCTGTCGTCACTGTGTTTGCTTCTTCCAAGCACTTTGGACAGAAACCGCTAGCGCCACTAGCCATTCGAAAAAGGCCTTTTAGATTTGCAACTTTTTTAGGATCATCGAAGAGAAAGAATTGGTCGGTATCAAAGTGCGATGGACATTTGCTCGAAAGACTCAATAGTTGGGAGTATCCTTTTTCACCAACCTCACCATAGTAAGCACTCATTAACAAATCAAAGTTTTTTCCATCAAATGAAAGATCTTTGAAAGGACTAGGCAATATCCTTTCTCCGCTCGTTGTATATTGACCTCCATCCGTAAACAGTAATACTCTAACGTTCGGGATATTATGCAGTTCAAAATTATTATCCATTACAGATTGTACTCGTGGAGCATAATTCCCAAGACTTGATATCGACGAATTAATGAACTGTTGAGTAAAGTTAAATGCAATCTTCAGGGCCTCGTTTATGTCAGTCGCGCCGCCTTTCACTTTCATTTTACTCAAAAGTTCCTGTTCAAAAACCTTTGATTCTGGATAATCTCTAAAAATCGTTTCGAGATTTGTAAACGGTAGTAGTATGTCGATTTCATGATCAAATCCAATAATCAACATATATGCAAACTCTTTGGAAGAGTTGCCTATCAATGAATATATTCCCGCAGTCACGCTTCGTGCAACCAATTCGTTCTTAGAAATAGGACTGTTTTGGAAGGCAGCATCGTTCATTGAACCTGAACAATCCAGCACCATAATACATAAACCAAGATCGCTTGTGGCCTGCGATGTTACAGAACCTCCCTCCACTAGAATCCCCTCCCCGTATGCACAGGTAGGACAGAAATATCCGTTACTTGCAGCGGTTTGAGCATCGAATACATGCTGCGAATCATTAACGCAAATCCAATTTTTTGACATTTTATTGTTAGGTTATATTGGCAAAACATTTCGTTGACTATTAAGTGGTTAAGTGCCCACCTTCATTCCTTATCATTCCTTTCCTTACAGCGTGGTCAATTTTCTCTGAGATCTCTCTTCGCATTTCTTCTGTAACCCGCAGAAAGCCGAGCATTTTTGCAACGAGCGGGACCAAAGCATCAGGCTGAATTGCCAGCGAGGTTTCAGTTACTCGCTGAATGGCCTGCAAAATTTCTTCTGGAGCTATTAGGTGTAACTTTTTTGAAGCGGCTGGAATATTACTCCGTTCCCTAACAACCGGGATTGTCATGTCAGGAAGCCAGAGAAACCCTTCCTTTATAGTAATTAGACCAGCTCCTGCCGCATAAACTGCTGCGCCTTCAAATGATTGTCGTATTCTTGAACCAACTTTTGACACACCTGCCGCATCAGTAATTCGCCTGGCGACTTCGTCAAAATGAACCGGGCTTTCAACTTTTACAACTTCATGAATCCAGCTCGCCAATTTTCCAGCAGGATATGTATGCAATTCCTGACTGCCGATTTCGGCCTGAAGTTCAGCGAGCTGGTAAAAAGGTTGAAGGAATTCAATTGTTACATCCTCTCTTATAAGAGATGCCAGGTCTTTCTGGATTTCTTCTTCGACGACATCATCAAGAATGACTTGTTCTTTAGCCTTCTCGATTGCGTCAACAAGCCTTTGCAACTCCCGCTCGGGGTTTCGAAACCAGTCGGTACTCCATACACGATACATTTTCCAGCCCATTGCCTCCAACACTTCCTTGCGAAGACGATCACGGTCTCTGGCAGATTTGGCATTCTTGTAGGTTTCTCCGTCACACTCAATGCCAAGCAAGTAGCGTCCGGGATTCTGCTGATCAACAACCGCTAAATCAATATTGTAACCTTCTGATCCTACATGTCGCCGAAGCGTATAACCTGATTTAGTCAGTTCTGCTTCTACGAAGTCTTCGAAAGGAGTTGATTTTGGAAAGCTTATCGGTTTGGCTTCGCTGAACTTTCCATGCTGAGCGAAGTACAAGAAGCTTTTGAGTGCTTTAACACCAAACTTCTTACCCGAGGCGTCGATGTCATCAGAAACTAAATTTGTGAACACTTCGCATCTTAGCTTTGCTCTGGTGATTAGTACATTAAGCCTGCGTTCCCCACCTTCATTATTGAGTGGGCCGAAGCTTTGTGGAACAGATCCATTCTCAATCCGTCCATAACCTACACTGATCAAGATGACATCTCTTTCGTCACCCTGGACGTTCTCCAAATTCTTGACAAAGAAAGGCTCATTCGGGTGATTAGTGAAGAAGGCTTCGGCGGCAGGATTTTTTCGTCTTTTAATCTCTAGTGCAAACTGAATGGCTTGCATTTGTTTGGAGCTGAATGCGACAACGCCCAAAGTTTGCTTCGGATGTTTTAATGCATGCTCGATAACCGCGTCTGCGACATGCTCCGCCTCCTTTGGATTTGTACTGGTAGTGCCTTTCTCATAAACAGTTTCTGGAAAGTAGTGGTACCTAAGTCCCATACGTGTTTTCGCACCAGGGCTAGGGAAGATAACCAGACGGTTCTCATAGAATTCCTTGTTGGAAAGGCTAATCAACGATTCGTGTCTACTTCGGTAGTGCCAGCGCAGCATTCTTTCCGAAGCTCCCTGCCCATTGCACATTCCTAAAATGCTTTGCATATCAGCAGTAACGTTGTCTTCGTCTTCGGACTCGCCGGTCATTTTGTCAAAAAAGCTTGTCGGAGGTAATTGCTTGGTATCCCCCACAACAACTAATTGTCGACCTCTTAGCAATGCACCCAATGCTTCAACCGGCCTGACCTGACTAGCTTCATCAAAAATCACCAGGTCGAATTGTATTGCTCCGGGAGGAATAAAGTTGGCTATTGACATAGGGCTCATCATCACAACAGGCTTTATTGCCTGGATTGCTAGGCCTGCCTCTTGCACTAATTTTCGAATCGGCTTATGTCTGGACTTTTTATTAAATTCAGCTCGAAGGATATTCACTTGTCCGCCAGCTTCGCCCTTTGGAACTCCTTCCCAGTGCCGTAATGCAACTAAGGCTCGGTTGTACTGAAATTTCAGATTGTCTGCTTTTCTGAATTTTTCAACAACCTCCTCGTGACTAGTGCGTTCAAACCGCCTCAGAGCCATGCTGGATGATAATGATAGCTCTAAAAGCTTTACATACCAGGTCTTTTGAAGTGCTAATTTTAAATGAGACGATGCTTCTGGCCATGAAAGAGATGCTTCCGTCAGGAAATGTAAATTCTCATATGCAACAGTCTCTTCCAGGGTATTCCACGCAATTACCTGATGTATTTCGGCAAGTCGATTATTCCATTGCTCTAACCGATTAAGCTGCGTTTGGAACAGCTCTGAATTGGAAGGAGCAACGTTTTCATCTATCCGAAGCATAGCGTTTAACGATCGCATACTTTCGGTATAATTTTTCTCCCTTACCGAGATAGAGGTGGAACTTTTGCGAGCAGTTTCTGATGCATTGTCCTTTTTCAGAAAATTGAAAATGCAAGTATCGATACCATTTGACTGAACCAGTTCATGGACAGTCTTTAAATAGTCAGCGCTTTTGCGCAAACCGTACCAATCTGATCTATGTTGCAACCACCTGCTACCAAATAGTCGATGACCGATTGGCTCTAAGTCCTTAATGGCATTTTGCAGGCGTTTGGCTTCCAGGATAGCATCAGTATATGCAACCTTTGTTTGTAAATTATCTGGTAGACTAGAAATGCAGAAGGATGCAAGTCGCTTGTTACTTGCTTTGTAAGAGCCAATTACAAACTTGTACCACTTCGAGCCATGTTCGATAAGATCTTGTCTTATTTCCAGGACATTTTGCTCCCACGCTTCCGGCAAGAAAATGCTCTGGTAATCAGCGCGAATCTTTGCGAGTTTTTCACCACTATCCAAAAGCTCAATCAGATCGACCCTGTTTTGTAACCAGCCTAAGTCGTCTATTGATAATTCTTTCAGATTCGGACTTTCAGCAGCCAAATCGGCAAAGTTGCGCAAGGTATCCACGGATTGTAGATTGCTTGGTATCTGTAATCCAGATTCCGCAGCTATTCTGATTGTTTCAGAATTCAGATCAAAAAGGTTCTCGTGGGTTTTATTTAATGCATCTCGAAGCTCTTCCTCATTATTAGGAAGCAACACTTTTAATTTACTACCCCAGAAAAGTAGGTGTACTGGCATTCCAATATCGGATAGCCTAGCTTGGATCCGGTCGCACATTGCTTCCGCTCTCAACATTGTCGCCTGGTTCCAGTTTTGTATATAATCGACTTTCAATTTTAGTAAATTGACTCCCTCAGACTCCTCGTTTATTCTTAGTAAATGACCGAGGACTTGCTGTGTCGAAAGTCCGCTTTCTAAAACAATTGAATTTATCGCCTCACAATATGCATTAAGCTCTTCTTTATGCTCCTTTAAAAGCGCAACCTCTCTCTCAAGGTGCATCAGCATTGGCTTTCCAAGATCAAGAATTCTTTTAAGCTCCTCGTGAAGTTCCTTTTTATTTGCCTTGTGGCTATGTAATTCTAGACATGCTTCTCCTAAACCAACTCGATCCAGACGCCGCTTTACTACTTCTAATGCGGCCATCTTTTCAGCGACAAACAGTATTTTTTTACCTTGTCCAATGGCGTTCGCAATTATATTGGTAATTGTTTGAGATTTCCCTGTCCCCGGAGGTCCCTGAATTACCATGTTCTTGCCTTCCTGAACCGCTAGCATTGCAAGTACCTGGGAGCTATCAGCATCCACCACACTGAGCAAGCTTTCCGCATTCGTTTCTGTGTCAAGATTATGCTCCTCAGTTGATGTAGGCGGAGTATCTCGAAAGCCTGTCTCAAAGAGTGATTTTAAAGTGGAATTGTCATATGGTTTTTTACTATCTGGCCATTTGGTGCTATCCAGATCATTATAGATCATGAATTTTCCGAAGGAAAAGAAGCCAAGTTCAATGGCGTCTTTCTCAACCGACCATGCCGGTAGATGGGCAACTCTTTCTGAGACTATGGCACAATAAGCATCTATATCCAGGTCATCACTTTCTGGAAGATCCGGAATGGTAATATTAAAGTCTGCCAATAATTTCGCTTGCAGAGAAAGATTGCCGCCAATTTCACTCCCAGAATACCGAACTCTGAAACGCTCATTTGCACTCGACCTTTCAAGAGAAACAGGAATCAGGATCAAAGGAGCTTGTCTTACATTTTCCTTGTTACCTTCCTCAAACCATTTAAGCATGCCGAGCGAAAGGTATAAGATATTGACACCTTGTTCCTCAATGCTGGTCCTAGCGAAATAATAGGTGTTTAGGATTTTCGTCTGAAGCTTTTTTTCAGTTTCATTGGTCTGAAGTCGTGTATCATTATAGGCATCCAACAGCTCCTCATCTGAAAGTTCAGGTAAGTCACCAAAGTCGAGCTCGTCCTCCTTTCCCGCACGCCCTAAGAAGGACATTGGCTTGGACTGCCTGACTAATAAGTTATAAATTGAACTGGATTTCTCTTGGACAATGTGTAGCCCGCGAGCCTGCGGAACTTTATAATTTAGTAGGGAATTTCGCATCCCCAAGTCAAGAAGCTCTTTTCGGGCTGATTCGAGCTTAGCAAGTAAAGAATTTATCATACTATGTTATTTCCTGGATAAATTTTACTGATTCCAAGAAATTTTAAAGGGGGTTAACGCGACTGACTAGCTAAATCTAACTACTTCTACGGTTACAAAATATTTTAATTATTGTATTTTTTAGAAAAAGTTATTTAACGGTAAATTTTTGATGAAATTCCACAAGCCGTTTGTCAACAAAATAGCCCAGACAAATTGATACCTGCCTAGGCTATTTCAAGTTTTGAAACTCATTTCTATCGTTGCAGGATATCCTTCAGCCTAGCCATATCATCACTAATCTTCCGATCAACAATTTTCGCGTACTGCTGAGTAGTCTTAATATTCCGATGCCCTAGCATCTTCGAAACACTCTCAATAGGCACCCCATTAGTCAAAGTCACCGTAGTAGCGAAAGTATGCCGAGCCAAGTGAAAGGTTATATTCTTCTTGATCCCACATAAATCCGCAATCTCCTTCAAATAAGAATTCATCTTCTGATTGGACAGCACCGGCAGCACTCTGTTCTCATTCTCACATTGGGGATGGTCTTCATACTTCTCCATAATTTCCAGCGCCATCGGTAGAAGTGGAATTCTGGAAGGCGTGTCAGTTTTCTGACGTTTGGTGGTGATCCATTTGCCGCCGTCAATGCCCTCAACTATTTCTGTCCTTTTCAACTTATACACATCAGCATAGGCGAGACCGGTATAGCAGCAGAAAAGAAAAATATCCTTGACGTATGCCAAACGCCCATCGCCCACTTCCTTGTCCCAAACCTTCTTTAGTTCGCTTTCAGTTAAAGCCTGCCGGTCAACCTCGCGCTTTGAAAATTTAAATGCGTAGAAAGGGTCGCGCAGAAGCCATCCTCTTTTGACACAGAGCAAAACAATCTTTTTGAAGTTAGCCAAATACTTCATTGTCGTATTATGACTGATCTTCTTTTTGGCTTTGAACCAGAACTCAAATTGTGAGATGAATTCGAAGTCCAATTTTTTGATATCGAAATCTTCCTCGTTGTACTTCCACTTGATGTACTCCCGCGTGTGTTTCAGAGAAGTCTCATATCGTTCAAGTGTGCCCGCCGCAAAATCGGCCCCGACCAATGCGGCGATCTGATCATTATGTTCCTTGAAAATTGTCAGAATTGTCCTTCTGTCCTCATCTTTTCCAAGGAGCAAATTCTTGATAGCATCCGCGGTGACTTCCTTGTCCGTTTCCAGCAGTAATTTTTTAGCCTGAAAAACTTTTGCGCTGAGTGAGTCCAAGTAGCTGTTTAATTCCTTGGAATCTTCCTTGTTTCCGGTGGCCCTTCCTGCCCGAATGTTCCATTTGGACGGGTGCCATGCTCTCTTTGTGGCAATGTCTCTGGGTTGGCGATTTACGGTGATCCGCATATAAATATGCCTGATTCCGTCTGGACTTTCATTGCGTGGGGTCTTCAAAAAGAAGTTCAACCCGAAGCTTGTTTCTAACATGGTAAAAATGTTTAAGATGAACAAAAATCGAATTGTTATCATTGAAACGCAAGATGTTTACGGGGTAAACATCTTACTAACCAGCTAGTTAAGTTCATTTTTGTGCGTCATTTCGTGGGACTTGTCGAGTTCCACGATTGGCGCATAAAAACATCGGGAATTTTTGAATATTTTGGTACAGGCCAAAAACGCAAAAACCCCGTTTAAAGCGTTTAAACGGGGTTTTTGAATGTTTTGACATCATGTCCTGCAGAGAGAGAGGGTCTTGGAAATCTGCCTCTACTGCTTGCATTCACCTTATGGTAGGTAAAATGGTAGGTAAACCACTTAAAGTATTGCCCTTTCGGAGCCAGCTCGTTACTCGAAGAGTTCAAGTAAGCTTGGAACTGTTGCTCCTTGGACGCGACCCGAGAGAGGTTTCGTAGCTTCTTTCCGACCACCGCGACGCACATTTCTGATTGCCTGTCTTGCAGCGTCCTTTCTTAAAATACGATCTCTTTCTGGGCTTGACATAGCCGCGTCCTTAGATTTTCCCAGGCTTGCGGCTTTTGAAATTACTGCCTGTTCGTACATTTCTTTTAAAAGCCTCTTTTCTGACTCCAATTGCTGAACCCTCGAGGACAACTCGCTTTCTTCTTTTTGCGATTCATCGACAAAGATTGACCCCTCCCCTGTCACAAGCCATTCCAAATTTACTTTTGGATATGCTTTCTTAATCTTGCCATAAATCGACACTCCCGGATCCTTAGTATCTCCTCGTGTTATTTTGTAAATGGGCTCAACTCGCGCAAAGCCCAAATCCTTTCCGAACTGATAAACTGTAACCCCAAGCGCATCAATTAGCTTTTCGAACTTTTCTTGTTCTTTCATACACTAAATGGTGTTAAATATTTGGTTTATATACACTAATAGTTGTATATTTGTGTCTATTACACGACTAATATACAACCATTAGCCAAAAATCAATTGTATGAATTCGAAATTTCTGAATGTAACAAGAATTAAGAAGTTGAAAGAGCTTAGGGACAAGCTTCCCAGCCGATGTTCATTCGCTCAAACAATTTCCCAGAAACTTAATGATCAAGGAGTTAACATTAAGTCAGAGCAGATCTATCAAATGGTGAGGGGTCACAGAACCGTTAACGAAAAAGTATTAGAGGAGATGCAAAAATTAGTAACTGAGTTTGAAGATTCCGAGGTGGCTGCTTAGGCTTTCCAATGACGCAAATCTTACCCGGTATTGACCTCGAAGAAAATTGAAAGAAGTGAATCAACATTAATAAAGAACTATGGACAACGTAAAAATTGAAATAAAGATCAACGACAAGCATATCGTTGTGTTTGACAACGGCGTATTAACCGTAGATATTAATAATATTCAACAAGATATCACTCCACTACATCGGCTTGTTGAATATCTGTCGGAGATATCGAAATCGTCGACCCTGCTCCAATAAGTTGTGTGAGAAGATCTCTCAGCTCCAACAATTCTTTGCCGTTCAGTTGATATGTCCGTGAGTCGCCCGGATTGGTATCAGACCTGATCTCGAAGGTATACGCAGGCTTTTCGTGGGAATCTGACACAACTAGCTGAGCGTGTGCCTGGAAATTCAAACGATTCTGAAATAAGTATCTCATTGATTAGAAATTTTTGAGTTGACCGGATAGGTCAATATGGCAAATCCGCTCAACTCAAGCAACCAAACTCAGAATGGACTACCAAAACTTTTTGGAAGCCAAAATCCGTATTGCCGAAAAAACGGGCTTTGATATCCATCCGGAAGACCTCCACCCTATTCTCAAACCGCATCAGCGCGACATTGTTCAGTGGTCCATCAAAGGTGGCCGCCGCGGGATATTTGCCAGTTTCGGACTCGGCAAGACAATCATGCAGCTGGAAACGAACCGGCTGATCCATATGTACAAAGGTGGCAATGTCCTTTTTGTCTGTCCGCTAGGGGTTAAAAGGGAATTTGTAAAAGATGGCAAGAAGCTGGGCATTGGCCGGATTAAATATATTACCAATACCGATCAGCTTGAAGAAGGTCTTCCCTACTACATCACCAACTATGAAAGGATCCGGAAGGGAGATATCGATGCATCCAAATTCATTGCAGTCACCTTTGATGAAGCCTCATGCCTCCGCAATCTGGAAACGGATACTACGAACGCTATACTTGATACGTTTGGTCATGTGCCTTTCCGATTTGTTCATACAGCCACTCCGTCACCAAACCGGTACCTGGAACTGATCAACTATGCGGAGTATCTGGGTATCATGGACCGCGGACAGGCACTCACCCGCTTCTTCCAGCGAGATTCTACAACGGCCGGCAACCTCACCCTATACAAAAAGAGGGAAAAGGAATTCTGGTTCTGGATGTCGAGCTGGGCGGTATTTATCACAAAGCCGTCTGACCTGGGATATGATGACTCCGGCTATGTGCTGCCTCCACTCACTATTCATCGCCACATGGTCAGCTTTGACCGAGCGACCAAGGTTGATAGGAAAACGGGACAATCTACTTTCATTCCCGACTCTTCGAGCAGTCTGCCGGAAGCGGCCAAGGAGAAGCGGTTAAGCTTGCCGCACCGGGTTGCCAAGATGAAAGCGATTATCGATGAAAGCCCCGATGATCATTTTATCACCTGGCACCACCTTGAACATGAGCGAACCGAAATACAGAAGATACTTGGTGACGACTGCAAATCCGTGTTCGGCTCTCAATCCATCGATGAAAAGGAAAAGCATATCGAAGGCTTTTCGGAAGGCGCTTTTAAATACCTTTCCAGTAAACCGTCAATCTTGGGAAGTGGCTGCAACTTTCAATATCATTGCCACAACGCCATTTTCGTAGGCATTAATTACGAATTCAATGACTTCATTCAAGCGGTTTTTCGGGTATACCGTTTTATGCAGCTGCACGAATGCCACCTGCACCTGATCTTTACCGATGCGGAACTTGAAATCTTGCGGACGCTTGAAGAGAAATGGCAAGAGCATCTCAACCTTCAATCTGAAATGACTTCGATCATTCAGGATTTTGGTCTCAACTCCGACTTGTACGAATATCAGCTGAAACGTGAAATGTTCACAGGCCGACAGGAAGCGCGGGGCCCGAACTGGATTCAGGTCAACAACGACTCGGTTGATGAATATTCCAGCAAAAAAGACTGTAGTATAGGCCTTATCGTTAGCAGCATTCCGTTCGGAAATCACTATGAATATTCAGAAAACTACAATTGCTTCGGGCACAATGAAACCAATGAGAAGTTCTTTGAGCAAATGGATTTCCTGGTACCTCACCTGTACCGCTGCCTGAAACCCGGGCGCATCGCGGCGATCCATGTGAAGGACAGGATCCGTTACAGCTACATGAACGGTACTGGCTTCACTTCGATTGATCCTTTCAGTGATGATACAACGCAGTGCTTCCGAAAGCATGGCTTCCACCTGCTTTCCCGGATCACCATTGACACCGACGTTGTTCAGGAGAATAACAGCACTTACCGGCTATCCTGGTCCGAAGCTTGCAAGGACATGACCAAGATGGGCGCGGGCTTGCCTGAATATGTGCTAATTTTCCGAAAGCCGCCCACAGGGTCAGAAAACGCTTATGCCGACGAACCAGTGCAGCATTCCAAGGATCAGTACACACTTGCCCGCTGGCAGCTCGACGCGCATGCTCATTGGAAGACATCCGGCGAGCGCTTAATCGACCCTGAATACCTTAAAAAGCTCGACCTATCTGATGTTTTGAAGGCGTGGAAAGCCATTGACACCACCGAGCGCTACGATTATCATAAGCACATTGAAATCTGTGAGAAGCTAGATCAGGTCAAAATGCTACCACGTACTTTCATGGCCATACCTCCGCAAGCGCTAAGCACCGAGATATGGGATGATGTCAGCCGGGTAAACACATTGAACGGCACACAAACACGGAAGAACCTCACAAAGCACATTTGTCCTTTGCAGCTCGATATCATTGAGCGATGCATTGAACGGTATTCTAACCCAGGCGATGTGGTAGCAGATCCTTTTAACGGAATCGGATCTGTGGTTTACCAGGCTGTGAAGATGGGAAGGTTCGGCGACGGCTGTGAATTGAAAACTGAGTACTGGAAAGATAGCATTCGACATGCCAAGTCTGCTGACGCTAAAATGTCAGCGTTAACCCTCTTTTGATTACCCGTATGAACGGATATGACCTTTCGCGACAGTGGTTTGACTTTGCTTTTGAACGGCAGGAGTGCAAGGTACAGCACACCGCACTGTATCTGTGGATCGTTGAATTAAACAACCGACTCGGCTGGAAATCTACCTTTGGTCTACCTATGAGTGCGACTATGGAAGGTCTGAGCATCGGCAACAAAACCACTTACAGTAACACTTTACGGGACTTGGTATCATGGGGATTTATTGAGATAGTGCAAGAGGCAAAAAATCAATATCAATCATGCATCGTAAAATTATGCTGGTGCGAAAATGAACAAGCATTGAGTATGGCACTGAGTACAGCACTGTACCGGCATAGCGACCAGCACCGTACCGGCATTGTGTCGGGCACTGAGTTAGGCATTGAGTCGAGCACTGTAACCATAGATAAACCTTTAAACTTTCAAACCTTTAAACCTTTAAACAAAGAAACTATTGACGCTGATCGCGTCGAGATTCTGGAAAGTTTAAAAGATCGTCTTCTTGATGAAGAAAAAAATGCCTCTCCAAAAGTTCCGCGAAAAGGTTCTCCCAAATTTGACCCGGCTAAAATCGAACTGCCTTTCAGTGGCGAAGGATTCTCCATAGCCTGGCTTGCATGGATAAAACATCGGCAAGAAATCAAAAAGCCCTTGACCGAAACGGCCGTCGGGCAGCAACTTAAAAAGCTCAGCTCATTTGACGAGGCCACCGCAACTGCACTGATCCTGCAAACCGTCGAAAAGGGCTGGCACGGCATCGTGTATGAACTTCGATCAGAAAATCACTGGCAACCGAATGCTCCAGCCGGAAAAGGCAATATTCAGAAGAACTACGAAAGTGTGATGACAGCAGAACAAAGAATTCTTCAAAAACGCGGCTTAAACTGACCGGCTATGACAGCTCTAAGCAAATCAAATACTTCAATCCAGAGATCAATCGAGCTTTCGATTCCTGATAAAATCAAGGCGAAACTGACGCAGTCAGAGTTTCGGATCGTCTCCGTTTCAATCCCGTCGGAAAAGAACCCTCGGATTTGCGAGCTGGATGAACGTCGCCGTTTACGAACAGCTTCCACAATTGTGATCAAGGCAGAAACCCGCCTTGGCAGCAAGGACAAAGACGACCTTCATCAGGAAGCGCTGATTAACGAGATTGACTCCGATCTGATGAAGTTCCCTAATCAGACGACGCTTGAAATCTTCTTCGCGCTGGAAATGGGATTAGACGGAGAATTTGCTGAAAAGAACGTCGTGATTTTCAGCCCCTCCAATTTTGTGATCTGGGTGAAGAGCTATATCGAACTGAAAAAGAAGCCGGCTATAAAAATCTTTGCTCAGCTCAATCACCAGGTGGATCAGGTCGACTATGTTCCGACTATCGGGGAAACACTCCTTCGCAAATTAATGATCCTTCGGACAGCACTTACAAAGTCGGGGCCCGAGAGCGAAGGTTTTCAGGATTATGGAGGGGTTGTTTACAGTCTATTGGATCAATTTGAATACTTGAACCTGGATTGCGAAGCGAAGTGGGGCTATATGCAAAAAGCGAATCAAATCATGCTGCACGAGGCGGTTGAAGCGAAGGATAGCGGCAGGGTGAAGTTGATGTCAGAGCTGATGCTATCTACAAAGGCCAGACGCAAAGATGAGTCAGTTATCGCCACTGCCCAGCGGCTGATCGTTTTTGACAAACTGAAAGGCATCTGCCGAACATTGGACGACGCAAACGATTTTCTGGAAAACGTCAATTTCAAGGTGAAAGAATATATCGAATCCCTAAATACCTCACCAGCCAATGCCAATTGATTATTCAAGATACCCGCCTGACTGGCTAAAAGGAAGACGGCCGCGGATCATGGCCAGGGCAAACAATCTCTGCGAACAATGCGGACTTGAACATGGCGCCACTGTTTTCTCGATCAAACTAACTGTAAAGGATGACGCCGGCCGCTATAAGGCTCGCTGTATCTGGTTTAGCAGCATGCGCGACGCGGTACGCGAAAATACCGACTGGCGGGAAGTACGACCGGTAAAGGTTGTGCTGACCATCGCCCATCTGGATCACGACGAAGACAATCACGAAGTGTTGGATGATCGACTAAAAGCCCTCTGCCAAATATGCCACCTGCGATACGATGCGGCGGAAAAATGGCGACGCATAAGTTCCAAAAATACACAGCTATGAAATTCATCCCCCGCTTAAATTGCCCTACCCCCTATCTGGTAGCGATCGATCCAGACCTGAACGCTTCCGGCGTAGCTGCCTGGAACACAAAAACCAGAGAATGGCTATTTGCTAAGTCCGTCAGCATTGAAAGCATTCTTGAAGCGCTGGTTGGACTGCCCCCAGAGGAAACGACGATTTACATAGAAGCCGGCTGGAAGATCAAAAAGCACAACCTGCGCGGTGGCAATTATCTGACAGCACAGGCAAAGGCCCGCAACGTTGGCGAGAACCACGCGACCGGCAAGCTGATCGCTAAAATCCTTCGGAAGGCGGGATACGCGGTCAATGAGTTCTCACCTCTGAAAAAGGGAATCTTCAAAGACCTCGACGGATCCTGGTCATCACACGGCCGTCAATATATAGAAAAAGAATCTGGGTTATCCCACCGGATGAATGATGACGTCAGGGATGCTATTTACACGATTTTACATTTCAGATAATGATCCATTTCAGCGAATTCAGTGGAATAGGAGGTTTTGACCTTGCCTCACAAATGATGGGTTGGAGCAATTATCTAAGCTGCGAAATCAATCCTTTTGGAAACAAAGTTCTCAATTATTACTGGCCGAATGCCTATCACCACACGGATATCAAAACACTGACTTATGCAACAATTGACACTGAACTTTCAAGCCGGTACGGATCCGGTTGGAGAAACGATGACATCATCCTTACAGGCGGCTTCCCGTGCCAGCCTTATAGCTCAGCAGGTAAGCGCCTTGGAAAGGAAGATGACCGTCACCTCTGGCCAGAGATGCTTAGAACAATTCAGGAGATTCAGCCGACCTGGGTTGTGGGCGAAAACGTTCGCGGGCTTACTAATTGGAATGGAGGGATGGTATTCAACGAGGTGTGCGCTGACCTGGAAGCTCTCGGGTATGAAGTCCTCCCGTTTTTACTTCCAGCTTGTGCCGTCGATGCACCGCACCGGCGCGACCGAGTATGGTTTATTGCCTACGCCGACAGTAAGCGATACAGAGGGAGGCGACACGGACACGGTGAGCTTGAAAAAGGGCCGGTTCGTTCGGATCAGCAAGTCAACAGGGACGGAGTTTGGAGCGAAGATACAGCATGTGGCGAAGCTGCTACCGACTCCACAAGCGATCGACGGGTCAGGAAAGGGGCGGAGCCTTCGGCTCAAAACCGGCAGGCGAGATCCAAACAGCCCCGGCTCTTGGAGAGGGGATTTGAAAGACTACGCGCATATGGCCTTACTCCCAACACCAAGAGCAAACGACTCGGAAAAGAGAGGTCAAATATCATCAGACCCGAGGAACGGTATTCCGGGAATGGCATTGAATGGACTATTGCCAACGCCAACCAATTCGATGGTGACCTATCAAGATTTCGAACAGGCAAAGCATCACAGCAGCAAAAGACCGGATTACTCTTCGATAATGCTGCCTACTCCGACAGCCAGCAGCGACTCGAAGGGAGGTTGCACACGTTCGAACGAAAAGCGACAGAACGATACTCTTGCGCATTCGATTCACGGGATGGTGGGTCAGCCTGGCAAAACTTCCCAACTCAACCCCCGGTTTGTTTTGGAAATGATGGGCTTTCCCGCAGATTGGACAGAGCTGCCATTCTTGCGCCCGACGAAATCGGGAAACGAAGATTCTCACACACAACCCGTTGGAGAACGGAATCAATAAAAGCGGCCGGTAATGCTATTGTTCCGTGGGTTGCTTTTCAAATATTTAAATCGATCCAGTCCTATGTTGATTCCTGCTATTAAAAGAGAGATCGCCCGTTTCAACATCGGCGACTGCGCCGAACTCGTCCACCTACCCCACCGAACAGGGCAGGAAATAAGAATTCCGGTGACTGTTCGGCAGGTAGTTCGTGATGGATATGTTGTAGATACGGAGAATCAGAAGGGAATTAACGTGGACCGGAAAGCGTTACGGCTTACTGAAACGTCTTTCGGGGAATTTGATAGAATCTGAGAGCTTCTTTTGATTATCCAATACCTGAAGATTCTTTTCAATCACCTGCTCGGCAATTTTATTCAGAGACTGATTGTGTTCGGCAATAGAGCTTTCAAACTCGTTCAAATTTGTTCCAATCGAATCCTTTAATTTCGTAAAGTGGTCCATTATTTGAGATCCTTCTGCTTCTCCAATGACCAGATCGTAAATTAATTCGTCATAAGATTCGTTAATAAATAGCTGGAAACCAAACGCGGATCTATTACGAGGAACGTGTTTTAACATGATCCAGTTACCAGTAAAAGGTATGTAGAATCTAACTGCATGCGAAATCTGATCCATTGGAACAAACTGTTTCTCTTTGTCAATCCGATGCCATTCCACTTTATCAAAATGAAATCTCAAATTGTCCACTCGAAATTCAGCAATCATATTTTCAATTATGTCTCGATCGAAAGCAAACTGATCTTTTGTTAACACTGTATCAAGTTTCGCTTTAAACGCCTCTTTTTTTGCATCCAACAGTTTGTCAATCAGTTCTCCCGAAAATATTCTTATACTTTCCATCAAAATCTATTACGTTTTATTGTTATCACTAATTTATAAATTCCTTTCGAATATTAACCTTGATTCCTTGTTTGACACATCGATCCCAAAATCTTTTGTTAACCCAGATCTTTCAAATGAGAACCTCAGATACCTAGGATATTTACGCCATCTTGGATTTTTCTCAAAAAAGCCTCTCGTTCGATTTATAATGTAATCATCACTCAAATGCAATTTTGAAAAATTATCCAAATCTGTAACAAAATTGCGCAATTCCGTAGCACCTCCAACTAGGGTCGGATTTTCTCTAATGTTAAACAGGAAAGTTAACTTCGGTGGTTCTGAGTCCTTTACAAGAATATATAAACTATTGCACTGTATCACATCCATCACCATGCTCCTCCCCGTTAAATACAATTCTGAGATCTGAAAATAAGTTCTTTTTAAATCAAGAGATCTATCTGTATTCATATTAAAATTTAGAAATCATCAAAGATGAGCCAGCTATTACAGAAAACATCTCTTACCTAGTATCTTTGAAAGCGGTGAACAATTCATTAATTTCTTTATAACATGAATTGTAAGATTTCAATGTTTCCATTGTTAAAATACCATACTTGCGAAATTTACTTCCCTTTTCAATGTAAGAAATAACAAAATCTTTTTCAGGGAATCTCATACATAAACGACCATGTGTATAGATATTTCTCAGCTTTATAAATGTTTCAAAATCCTTCCGCAAAGGCTTAAACCTCTGGTTCGAACTAAACTTGTCAACTTTTTTTATTTTATCATCTTTTTTCAAAAGATCCATGAAATTGTCTTTTAGCACTAAGAAATCCATCGCCATTATTCTGAGCCCATCTTTCAACTGTACCCCTGGCATCGACAAGTTGATTTGAGTTAGGTCAGACTTTATATCTTCTGCATTATCAGCACATATCTTAACATATTCTCTCATTGCTAAAAATCTGTTGGTCGTCCTGTCATCAGGGGCGTATGTATCGAATTCAGTATATTTCATAACCCCCACTTCGACTTTATGAGTAAAGAATATTTTCGACATTCGAATATTAAAATCAAATCCTGACAAAGGCTCCCGTACAACAACATCGAAATCTTGTATAATAACGCCCCTATCGCGAGTGTCAATCAAAGTCGGTATTTCTATCATTGAGACTAACTTTTCGTCGATAATATGTTTTACAAATTAAACTACTGTCAGGAATGCTATTTACACCATTATAGATAATGATCCATTTCAGCGAATTCAGCGGCATTGGCGGTTTCCAAGTGGAGTTCCTAAAATCGACGGCAGGATTAAGTCGACTGTACTACCATTCTTCCATTTTCTTAAAAGTATCAGGTATTCCGAATTCATCGCGGGTCCTAATTGGGCCAAATTCTACAATATTTCCCGCGTTCCTTATCTTTGTTGCTAAAGAAATCATCGCATCAAAGTCATCCACTGGACTAACTAATTTTGATAACTCTTTTCCCACAACTGTGAAAGGTCTAATCTTTAAGATAAATTCGTTATTACCCACAGGCGATTCTACTTTAAGCACATGTTGAAATCCATACATAACTACCATCTGTGCACTAGTTTTCGCCTTGAAATTAATACTCGCAAAGTCACTTTCCAGCAATAAGCCAGCTTCTCTTAATCGATACAATGCTGGAAGCTTGATGTCGTCTGCCTTATCAGTATACGGAAAAAAATGAATGTCATCCACTAAACTAGTAAGACTTCGGCTACAAAGTTTTGTGAATTCATCAGCATCGGCTTTTGTTAGCAATCTTATAACTTCGAGTGTTCTATACGAGTAGGTATTTGGCTTTTTGATCTCACCTGCCAAGATTCGACCCCATACATACTGCATTTCTTCACTTGAAATTCCTTCGGCATGCTGGAAGAAGCGATTCAACCAATCAGAATCGACAGGTTCGTCTGAAACATCCGTCTCCTCACTTAATTGTTCCGACGCCACCGATGTGATATTCTCTAAGTTTTGTTGACCAACAACTCGCTGATAAAATTGTCTTCGCTCTGCCCGCAACGCTACGTCTTCTAATGGATTATTTATATTATTTTGCACATCAGTTCTTTCATCCGTAAATCTGCCACCAGCCAAGTCGTATTGCTCTGACTTCCCTGTACTAATTTCGAGCCGTGTCATGGCTTCCAAAAAGGATTTCTTTTGATCAGGGTTCTTTTTCCCTAGAAAAGAGTCGCTGAAAGTGCCGAAGCTATCCGTTATAACACCTATTAACTTTGTTAAACCGCTATTGTGCCCTTCTCGCTCAACGTCGCCCATATATAATACATTATAAATTACATAGCTAAACACCTTCCTCCTTGGAATTTCCAACCAGCCTAAATTTTTGTAAAGAATTAAAGACACTTTTAAAACTTTCTACAAACGACTTGTCAGATTGATGTAGGTGTTTGGTTGTCTCGATTTCAGCAGTTGTTTCACCACGCTTTAATATGGCATTTCGCTCAGTTTTTAGAAAGCTTGAAACAACAAGCTTTAAAGCCTCTGGATTGCTATCAATTAGCACACTTCTGAGCGCTGCATGTCGTAAATCAATATTGGTTGCCTCGTTGCGATAGTACTTAATTTCGTTAAGGTTGCTCCTGTATAATCGTAGGAAGAAAAATGCAAAAACTTCAACAAAAATCACTACTGACAATCTTGGTATATAATAACTTAATAACTCGACAGAATTCACAAAACTATCAGGTAGGCCTTGCGTAAACCAAATTAAAACACCAGCACTCAATAATGTTGTCACACAACCAATAACTAGATTAACATTCGCTCTGGTTGAGAGAGATGATATCTCGCCAGATATCCTACTCGTTAAGCTTTCTAGAACGCCAAACGTTTCGCTAATTTGCTCTTTACGGATATCATCTGCGCTCATTGATTCGGAATCATCGTCTCTCTCAGATTCGAGTTCCTCTATTATAGAATCTTTATACCCAGCTTTTATTTTTGCTAAAATCTCGATCTTATCCGCATCATCTAGAAAAGACATATATGACACATCTCCAGCAAGCGAGGTATATTTCGATAACTTCCTATGATATTCTCGCTCCCAGCTGCCTTCTTGCATAAATCGATCAGTCCGATTTTCCAGATACGAAAATATTGAAGTCCCGACTGTAATTAGCAGTGAAGTTGTTCCGATAACCGGCCACCAAACTGCCTTAATCACGCCTAAGAAATAAGAAACAGCTATAATAATCGTGATGCCGGCCATTATACCCATGGAGAGGATCCTATATGTTTTTTTGTAATACATTATAAAAGATGGTAATTGAAATTTGCTATCTTGATGAGATACATGAAACAGAGCCATGGCTCTAATCCTGCTCTGCTACTTCCTCCCCCTGCCCATTCTCCATAACAGACTCAATCCCGGCCATCAGCCCCCCAGCAGTGCGGTACAGCTCGCTGGTACCGATGTTCTCGCCGTTGGAAGATCTCAGCACAAAGTAGTACTGACCATCCGCGGATTGCAATCGTTCATACCGGCTGTGAAGATGAGAATTAGCCTTAACTGACAAAATCCCGTTCATACAACCTTCCATAGTATGATACCCCTCACTCGTGCGAATCACCTGGCAGTTGCCGGCGAGAAGATTGAACATGTATTCGCCGTTGATCGTTTTTTGATGATGAATTTACCCATGCTGTTTCGTATTCTCAGGATCATTAGAGTTCGGATCTGTTCCATCTAAGCGCTGTCGGAATTCGCGCAATTGATCAACAGTGGTGATTTCAATATCAGGTGATCCCAGGCCTTCAAATTTGATACTTTCTCCATTTTCAATGGTTCGCTCCATAGATTCGAATTCTGAATCAACTATATGTGGTGATAGCCTGTACAAATCATCCAATTTATGTATCGGGTAAATTCTTGCCATGTTTTGAAATTCTGTTTTATGAATACTTCTCCTGCCATTACACTCGGAAGGCAACATTATCTTCAACTTCGGCGCTTATATAGCCGAGCATCTCCCTTATAATTGCCGAGATACGGGTAAATATTCATGCTATCATCGCCCACCTTCTCAATTAATCCGAACTTCTCGTAAGTCTTACCGTCCGCAGTTGTGCTAAGTATTTTCGAGGCGATCCTAATCCGAAATGTGGACGTCTCAAACTTTGTATCATTAATTGTTTCGTACTTATTTATGGCAGTAGTACTCGACATCCTATCGCTGTCGATTGAAAAGGTAATCGCGTCAGCGAATAATTTTTTACCTGGACCTACAATGGAATAGTCCCATGTACCGACAAGATAGTCCGCAAGTTCCCTGTCATCTGTGACTGACAATAAGGTTGGATTCTCAACTGGGTCTTTGCAGGCTGTAAGATTTATCAGAAAAAGAAGAACGTAGAGGTATTTACGCATGAATTATTGATAGAGGTTGAGTTGTAACTGAGAGTAATCTTACAAAAACCTGAAATAATATCAAAATTCTTTTTAGTGTAAAACATTGACACTCAAATAGATGTATATAAGACACTAAATAATGTATATAAAGTACACTTATTTTTGCTTAAAAATATGACTAATATACAACTATTAGTGTATATTTGTATCGAGCAATTCGGGAAACGAAAAGCACTAAACCATAAAGACACCCGGCCAGCAAGTGCCGAACCGGATGTACTATTTCTAATTCGATGACAAAAATACACACAACCACCCAGCAAGCATTGAGCCTTACAGACTTCACGCAGGAGCTTTATCAGGACCTGCATCTGCTTTACGAAAAGGATAGCTCAGTATCGGGCAACCTGATCACCGTTATTGTCGACTCCGAATATGGAGATTTCAAATTGAACGTAGCGGTTCAGTTCGATGACAACGTCGAATCTATGAAAGATCGCTTCGATAGCCTGTTAGACCAGGAATACGAATATCGCGACTATATGGGACGCTGGGAGCGCGACAACTACGAACACCCATCAGTTACTCAGGGTCGCGCCTTTGATTCTCTCACGTGCTAATCTTTTCCGCAGCTATGCAAGTAACATTTGACATCAATCAGTTTCCTGACCTGGTCTTGGCTGCAAATGAAATTCTCGAATTTGAATCAGGCACAAAGACCTCGGTTGACTTCAAAATGTTTGATTCAGCACTTTCAGATCTAACTCTTGCCAGAAAGATCTGTGAGGAAGTTGAAGAAAATAAGGCTGCATAAATATTGGTTGGAGGATGCTCCGCGATACCCTCAATATTCCGCTTTGGCTGGCGCTGGGAGGGAAACAATGGTAGATATGAGCTACCCTACCAACCAAATTCAATATTAACTCTAAACACTATACGTTATGTCCGTAGAAGTACTCGAATTGCCTGAAGCTGACAAGCTGGCCCCAATTACCAAGGTAGAAACTGAAATCGTTCGCATGCGAAAAGCATATTCAGGTCTGACCATTAAAGACACGAACGATAAAGAAGGCTTCGGAAAGGTGACTGCCGCCCGGAAGGAAGTAAAAGCGCTCCGTGTTCAGGTAGACAAGGAAAGAAAAACTCTGATTGATGATGCCGTAAAATGGCAACGTCAGGTGAACGAAGTAGCCAAAGGCATCACTGAGCAGCTCGTAGCTATCGAAGAGCCGTTACAGCAAAAAGAAAATGACTTTATCGCTGAGCGCGAACGTCAGAAGCAGGAAGCTGAACGCCAGCGCCTGGAAAAGCTGCGGGCGCGTTGTCTGGTGATCGCATCTATCCCAGATGTGCTATTCGACGGAGTGTCCTACATTTTGCAGGATGTCACGATCGATGCGGAAGGCATTGAGAAGCTGTCGGACGACGCATTCCAAACCAAGGTAGAAGCATTCGAAGCTAAGTATCAAACAATTCTGGAAGCTCGTCTTGAAGCTGAGCGTATCGCTAAGGAAGAAGCCGACCGCCTGGAAGCTGCTCGGAAAGAACAGGAAGCCGCCGCCGCCGAATTGAAACGTCAGCAGGAAGAGCTTGCTGCCGAGCGCAAAAGGCTGGACGATGAAAAAGCTGCGCATGAAGCTGCATTAAAGCGTGAGCAGGAAGAAAAAGATGCGGAAACCCGCCGCGCTCAGCGGGAAGCCGATGCAAAAGCTGCCGAAGAAAAGCGCTTGGCTGATCTGGAAGCAGCACGTCAAGAAGCCGCAGAAAAAGCCCGCCAGGAAGCTGAATTGAAAGCCAAGCAGGAAGCGGAAGCAAAAGCAGAAGCTGACCGGATCGCCAAGGAAAAGGAGGTAAAAAGGCTAGCTCGCCGACCTGACTTGATGAAGTTTGTTGACATGACTTCCGATGTTTTGAAGGTTGTTAATTCATTCGAATTCAAGACCGAAGAAGGCAAATCAGCGCAAGCCTCATTTCTCACAGGAATTGAGCTGCTGATCAAATCAAGTACCCTTTCAAAAGCTGAATAATGCGCCAAGCCGCAATTATACTCGTACTCGCAGTGGCATCAATGGCAGGTTCATTTCTGGAATCTGTTATTGACTCCCTGGGATGGCCAGCTCTCACCGGTATTGCCCTCACCATATTTTCAGGCTTTTTAGTTTTCACCATCATGACTGCACAATCCCCAATAAAATGGAATCCGATTCGAATATCCCCAGACGTTGCGGAACATGCGATGAATGTCTTAACCCTGATCGGAGTGCTGATCATATTTTTTGTAGCTGCGGTGATCCTTGTTGCCATTGCGGGTACTGGCCCAGATCAGTCGTTCCTGGAATCCCTACTATATCTGATCAAATGCCTGATGATACTGGTTGACGTATAAGCATAACCGCACTCAAGTAATTAAGCCAGTCTAATTCTAATTCATAAACCAAAACAATCATGAGTGAACTCGTAAAAACCGAAGAAGTAACAGGTGTAGCTGTATCTCGCCCGATGGGCCAAGTATTCGACCTGACAGGATCCATTGTCGATCTTCCCATTCTGTCCGAAGCGACTGAAATGCCTCTCGACCTAATGTCGGATTATTGGACGCCGGAAAATGCAGGAGAGTTTAAGAATGTCTTTTTCGACCGAATTGATGTTTCCCAGGTACTCACGCAGGATGAAACCCCCGTCCTGATCGATCTGGAATGCGCGTATTTCCTCGAACAAGATGATAAAAGGGAAATCAAATCTGTTCGCAACGGATCAAAAAGGCTTGTAGGCGCGCTGCTTGCACAGAATGTACAGCGAGGAACTGCTTTGAAGATTACCTACATGGGAAAAAAGAAGAATCGCAGTAATGCATTCAAGTCAGACAACTGGTCTGTTAAGCCGTTGATCATTAACATCTAAATCGGGCAGGGACTACTACCCTGCCCTTCTCAGCTATGAACTTTGATCTACTAATCAACGCCCAGGAAGGGCCCGAGTTGAATCCGACCTTCACGGATCCTGACGAATACAGCGAGCTGCAAGACATCGTTTCCTTCATCAATAAGCGGAAAAAGATAACCGACATTCGCCCACTACTGCCGCAAATGAGCATGAATGGCCGTGTCTTGGAAGAAGACATGAGCATTTATCTGAACACAAAAGCATGCTCATCCGGATCCTTAAAGGAGGCCTTGAAATCACCGCTGCATTACCTGATAACAACTGAGGAAAAGCAGGTACGGCCGGACAAAAGTCATTTCGAGCTGGGTACGTTCTGCCATACCGCATTCCTTGAACCTGAAAAGTTCGACGCGTTGGCACAGGAACCAGAAGGCGCCACCGCTGCCAGTAAAGAAGGTGTTCAGAAGCTAATCGAATTCTGGGAAGATCTGGCAGATCAGAAAGATGATCTGATCAAAACCGAAGCGTATATCCAGGCGATCGCGTCCGGATTGAATGTCGACAAGATCGACGGCATGCGTTGCTATCTCTCACACCTGAAACGTATGACCGGCAAAGTTTCAGTCGACCGGAAAAGCTACCAGATCGTAGACCTGATCAAGCGCAACTATTACCGGTACGGCGATGGAATCATCCCTGAATTATTGAAGGGCTGCGTACCGGAAGTAAGCATTTATGGAACGGACGAAGAGACAGACCTGCCGGTGAAGATCAGGCCTGACGCTTTCCAGATCGAAGAGAATATCGGCTGTAATGCAATTATCAGCTTTAAGACCACCCACGCTGATAACTTGGGCAAAATGCAGTATGACGCTGCAAAATACATGTACTACCTGACCGAGGGCATGTACGCAGAAGTTTTCCAGAATGTTACCGGCCGAAAGTGTGGAGCTGTGATCTGCATCATGCTGCAAACAGTCCTACCCTACCTGCCTGTGGTTTTCATATACAATCCGGACGATCTTGCCAATGGAAAATACCGGTACCGGACAGCCCTACGAAATGTGAAAGAAGCGATGGCAAAAGACCTATGGCCAGGCTTCGACTCTTTCGCCGAAAGTGGTGATCGTGGAATTGTCCGGATGTCCCTGCCCGAATGGAGCAGACGTGAAGTGTTACCTCAAATCATTGAATAAAAGATGAAAATTCAATTTGACCGTCCAATCGCATTTATCGATCTCGAAGCCACCGGCGTGGACCGGGAAAACGACCGCATCGTTGAAATCGCAGTCTGCAAGCTCGATCCTGACTCTGGCCAGATTAATAGTGTGTGCCGCAGAGTCAACCCAACCATTCCCATTCCAGCCGGCGCGTCTGATGTTCACGGAATCAAAGATGAAGATGTGGCAAACGAGCCCACTTTCAAACAGCTGGCGAAAGACCTGCTCGATCTGATAGAGGGCTGTGATATAGCCGGTTTCAATAGCAACAGCTATGATGTGCCGATGTTATTTCATGAATTTGCCCGGGCGGGTCATTATTGGGACTACCAACAATTCAGAATGTTTGACGCCGGGAACCTGTTCAAAATTGAAGAGCCGCGCACACTCACCGCCGCGGTAAAGCTTTACCTGGGCAGAGAGCTGGTAGATGCTCACAGCGCGCAGGCAGATATCGAAGCGACGCTCGACGTCTTTCTTGCCATGCTGGAAAAGTATGGAGACAAAGCAGGATTCCCGCAGACTCCGGATGAGCTGGCTCTGTACACCAACTACGGAAACAAGGTCGCTGACCTGTCAGGCAAGTTCGTCTACAACAAAGAGGGTGAGCTGCTGCTGAACTTCGGCAAGCACCGGGGCAACCCAGCTAAAAATCACATTGATTTCCTGGAATGGATGATGAGAAGCAATTTCCCGGGCGACACCTATACAATTGCCGCGCAGTTGGTTGACCAACATTTTCACGGTATTAAAGATCAGAATTAGGGTATGGTTTAGTAACGCGCCGCCAGACGTTATCTGAGCTCCGCACCTGCGGGTTTGCAAATCGCACAGGAGTGACAATCCCGTGCCAAACGCCTCTGGTATATGTGCTGGATAGCACCGTCGACCGCCGAATGATCTGTTTCTTCAATGTGAAGTTACTGAACTTTTGAAGACCAGGCATTTTGATTTTTCTCATGTGAACAGGCTAAGGATTGATCAAATAATGAAAATAATATTCGAATGTAAAAGACACATCGATTTAACGGTAAACACCTGATCATCATGTTATATCCTTTAAAAATAGCAGCAGCCATCGTCTGGCTTTTTGCCACATCTATCGTTTGCATTGCTGTCTTGCCATTTGTGATAGTCGGCGGTATTGTCAAAGCCTGTAAATCTATTTTCAACCTTTAATAACTCCTAAAATGGCAACAATGGAATACGTGAATATTAAGCACATCCTGACTCAGGATGAACGCAACGACATGGCATTTACTCTCGCGGAAAAGCAGATAGAAATGAATTCGCTCGAAGATGAAAAGAAGAGTGTTACTTCAAGCTACAAAGCCAAAATCGACACGAAGAAGGCTGAAATCAATCTACTCTCTGGAAATATTAAAGACGGCTACATATTCCACTCCCTGTATTGCGAAAAGCGTCGCAACGTTAAAAAGAAGCAGTGGGAATGGTGGGATACCCAAAGTGGTGAAATTGTAAAGTATGAGCCTTTTCAAGGCAGGGACTACCAAATATCAACAGACGATCAAATCATCTAATTTTTGCCTGTCCCCACCTGTCAAACATGAAATATCAAAGCAAGGGAAAGATCTATCCGATCAAATGGAGCTTAGTTTCTCACGACACAAACTTTATGCGGTACCTGTTCGAAAACAGTCAACAATGGTACTCATTCAAATGCAAGAACAGAGATATCATTCAAACTGCATGGATCAGGCTTACGCCTGTGGTTGATCAGCATGGATCGCTTTTCAATCCAATGACGCCGGTGATTTTTATATTGAACTGAGCATTGAAGTTTGCAATGAGTGGGGCTGTGAAGTCCTAAGGGTAGCATTCTTTTCAATGTGAAAGAACGTTACGAGCCCGTCTGAGCACAACCTGCGAACAATCTAAGCAGGTATTTTAAATTATATTAATTACCGCCTCCTGGCATTTTCGTTATGTTTATCATGTTTACTATACAAATTTACATCATTCTTTCGCAAAAAACGCAAACGCATTGAAAAAACGTATTTGAGCTCTATCATACATATAAAGAAATTTCGAATCTGTCTTGCCGATGCATATACTTATTGTTAACAACAAGATGAACACGATCGTTCTGGGTACTAGGTCTACCAGTTTTTTTCTTCGCGGAAACCTTTCCAGATTCTGTTATCAGCTTCAGGTTGGTATCATCGCTTCTGCGCCGCCTGTCCGGGTAAGAGTAGGTATACCGTAAATCGATCCCGGTTTTGTTAACTATTTGGACAGTAAACTTCTCAGTAAACATCTGGCTTTTGAAAAACAGTGTACTATCGGGATTGGATTTGTCATTGTCAGTCTTGCAATATATAAGATATTCCAACTTTTGGACCAGTGTTCCATCGGGAGCAATTACCAACCTATTATCGTATTCAAATCCGGTCTTATCTAAATGACGCACGCCTCCGCCATGAACCGAAATGCTGTTTTGCATGTTCACCTTATCTTCAAAAGAGAGCTTTGACAGATACCCGTACTCGCCATTTTGAGAGGGACCAGGTATAACATAAGCACTTACCGGAAATTTGAATGGCTGATCTGAGCACATGTTTCGCAGAGTATTTTCATGGGTACAGAACACAGCTGCGATCTGATCTTCGGCATTAAATCTCTCTACATGGATTGTAATTGTCGTAGTCTTGTTAAATACCATCAAATCCCCCAGAGCTTCCCGAACAAACCTTTTCGCCTCGGGACCGACATTCAAAGCGTTGGCCAGCACGTTAGACCGAGTTTCAAAGTTTTCTTCATGAGGTAAACGGGTACTTAGAACGAGTCCCAGGAAGCCGGTCAGTCCGAAAAATAACAGATCCTGAAACAGTGACGATTGCCATGACAGAACGAACCCTTCACCTAGTGTACCTTCGACGGCACATTCCAGCTCTACCCGGTAATATTCAGAAACAATCCAGCAGATACAAAATAGAAAATAGATGATAAACAAAAGTTTAAAACGCCTCCAAACTTCAATAGTTTGTCTTTTTAGAATAGAAAAACGATGCATAGTACTTCGAGGGGGTGAATTTTAGCATAAAAGGCACATCATTCAGAAATCTAACAATCACATCGTCTGCAAGATAACACTCCAACAACAAGTCTTGTGCAGAGCCATCAGCCCGCACCTTGGAATTGGGCGGTAGAAATTAAATATTCCCATCTATGCCGGCCGCACTGGCTAACATTGGCTAACATTGGCTAACATTTTTCAAGGCAATCCAAAGTAAACTAGGAAGCATTGCGGCATGCAGCCATTGGATTTCTACCAGATTTCAATATGGTGCATCTGTCTTAGTAAACGGTTAGCATTGAGGGCGTTAGATGGGTACCTTAGCAAGGTAGCGAGTAGTCACATCCTTGCCAGGTTTTCCCGTTATTTAAACTAACCTCCCTGTTCTATGGACAATACGGTTTCTACCCAGGTCGAAAACGATTTAAAAGCTGAGATTGCTGCTGAAATAAATAAGAGAAAAAAGTGGATTAACATCGACTTCAAACTTGCTCATTGGTTTGTATGGATATCATTAATTGCTAGCTTTACTTCCGCTATTCTGACCGTGGCAGACCCTTTCAAGGAAGAGTATAGATGGATTACTGCGGTAATTGCGGGCCTACCAGGGCTTGTTGTTTCCATTGATAAAATCTTCGATTTCAAGAGCAGAGCTGTTTGGGGAATATTCTATGAAATTGATCTCCATGAGGTGCAAGACGCCTTTAATTGGAAAAAAGTAGATGCGTATAGTTCTGCACAAGCGCTACGGCAAGTAGTTAGAAAGAACGAAGGTATTTATCGGAATATCGGCTTCTTCGGTTCGAACGAGGTTGTTGATCTCAGCAATAATAGTGAAACTAATGTCGCCCAAAAACCCGAAAACGCCCAACCTGATAACGCAGCGAAGCAGCCAGCCGCAGTCTTAGTACCAGCTGACGCATCTGTGGAATCAGCAGCTCCTAGCACGACAGTGGTTAAAGAAGATGCTTCGACAGAAGAGCAAGCAGAGAAAAAGGTTGATAACAGTTAAGTAAAGCAATATCAAACAGCCCATTAATGGAATGAAAGGCACCCACGACCAAGTTACTAACCTAAAAGGCGGTGATAGCGCTGGCTACCTCTTGAATGACTATGAGGATGCTGCAATCCGCTTCGAAGATCGCGAGGGCCAAAACGTTTGGTTCTTGAAGTTCAAAGGAGAAAAAGAATTTCAGGTTGAGCGAAGCCACCGGCTGGTGACCGACGCTATTCTTGAAAACGCAACTATCACCAGGGAGGAATACGAAGCATTCTAAATCTGCACCGTCCGAAGCTTTGTGTAATAAGCTCTCGATTCGGCTTTCAAACGAATAATTTTCTGCAAATCTCCTGGCCGTTTTTCATCAAGCACACGGAATTCCTCGTAAAACTTGTGACCAAGTCCATGTGGCATCCCAGACTTCTGCTTGATCAAGTCAAATAGCCCCTTACCCAAAATAGCTTCGGCGGCCGATTCTTTCCCATAGATCATTTGCGCGGTATTGACTTGTACCTCGGCAAAAATCCCATTTTCTTTAATCTGCATAAGGGTACCACTGTATCCCATCGGGTCTCGATCAGGAGTTTGTTGTTTAACCTTATCTACGCTGAATGTGGATTTTACCTTGGCAACAACTTGGTCGTACTTCTCGTCATTGGTTGCGATAAATGTATTCCGTATTATATCTTTCACTTTCGTCACATCACCGCCGTAGTCGAGCCGGGCTTTCTCCAAAATCCTCTTGTCAGATTTTAAGTTTACCGGCGTCACAATTACATTCAGCTCGTTTGCAATCGCTGCGGAGCGCTCTCCAAAGGATGGCACCCACGCACGTGTCCTGATCACTGACTCTGGCATCTTTGGCAGGTCAAGTGAGAGGTTCAGCGCTGTTGCGTTGCCGTAGTTGTCTCGGATGAAATAGGGTTTGCTTGGCGCGCGTAACAGGCGCTGACGATTTTTGTCAACCCAGTGATTATAATTGTCAGGCATATCCCGCACCTCATTCTTCGACACAACTGCGCTCGTCTCTTCACCTGCAAGTATTCTGTCGACGATGGCATCTCGCTCCTCTTTTGAGGAAAGGATTGCCACAGCATGGCAGCGGCATTGAGGATGCCACCCAGTAAATTTGAATTGCTTAGGGTATCTACCTGCCAGAGGTCCGCAAGTGGGGCATTCGTAGGGATGGTTCGAACGCCTGATCTCGATACCAACAACGAAATCCATGGACTGCCATCTCTCGTGATCAGATTCACGATAAGCCATATTGGTTTCGGTCCTGGTGAGACGCATTGCGTTTTTGTACGATGAACGGTACACGCCTTGCCCAGGTTTGTACAAAGCAGCGCGCTTTGAAAGGTGAAGTTGTCCTCGTGCGTCACGAACCCTTCGGAAAAGTTTCGCAGGCTCGTCAAGGAATGCGCGCGTGTCCTGGCTTAGCTGCCGCGCCGACTTCCCTTCCAATAATCCTACATCCAGAGCCATTTCCATCTCACTTTTGAAATGCTTTGTATGGCGCCAGACACGTTTTGAAAGGTCAAGCCCGTTCACTTTACGATTTTGAAAAGCTGCCAACGCTTCGAGATTGCGACCGAGGAACCGGTCGGATACAGCGGCAGGCAAGTTTTTACCGAAAAGCCGGTTTACTAGATCATCGTTTTTTTGTTCGGCCAGCAGCCATTCATCGTTTGATCCTGAATTGATCACCTTCACTATACCGTTGGTTAGATTCACCAACATCCAGTTTACACGTTCCTGCAAGTTGGGGTAGTCGGAGAACCGAAATGGCTTTTTAGGATCATGCTTAGTACTTACGCCTATACGGATGGCATCGGCCAAGGCCTGATGATACAGTTTTTGCACTTTTAGGGCGAAGGCATCAATTCGGCCTATGTGCAATCGGGCGTAATCTTCTTCTCCTTTTCCCATGAGTATTATTAGTGTGCTTGGCTCTTATTCAGAAAAAACAGATCGTTATGCTTACAGCCAAAGAAGTTCATGCAGAAACTTTACAATATCAAAAGCTGAATGAGTTAAATAAATCAGGGCTCCAAGCTGTAATTAGTCCGGTATTTGCCAAGGCATTCGAGAAGAAAAAATTTGATGCTCCAGCTGAATTATACACTGTCCTAGAAATGATTCACCACGTACTGATGGAAGGGGAATTTGAGTTTTCTAGCAGCAAGGAAAATTGCTTTGCACCGAGTATGACGCCAAACACGGAAGCGTTTAGCATTCCCGAACTCAAAAAGCATGGTTTTGAAGTGACGGATCTTGGAGACGGTCAGGTCAAAATCAGTTGGGCAAAAGGACTTGGCTTGACAGAAGAAACCTAATAGGGGCCTTCCTGCCTTGTGCTATTCCGTCGGTTCAGTAATTCCCGTCATATTCGCCTTTTCGTACTCCATTTGAAGCTGATCGTACTCGGCCTCCGGATCGTCCACCAAACCAGACTGAGCAACCGATGTGCGTTGCGATAGCACTGCTTTACCCCCATTTGCTGCCAGCAATACTTCCATGCGTTCCATATCGTCCTGGATAATGTATGGAGTGATCTCGGCATCGATTTTAAGCTTTTTAGCGATCGCGGAAACGGAGGTGTTCATCATTGCTACGAATGCTTTGATGATGTTAATCCGGCGTTTTAGGTATGGATCAAAAGTCTCGCGTTTGTCGAGCACTTTCAAGTGCGCATCCATGAAGAGCAGCTTCAAAGCAATACCTGAAATGGCGCCAATTCCCTTTACAGATTCAAAGCTGATATCGGGTGTCTGGGTATAGGTTAGGATGATCTTAAAGAGGTTGTCAATCTCCATTTTGATTGATTCTGGCGCATGATCCCAGGATAGATAGGACAGCTTTCCACCTTTCTCCATTTCAATGACTTTTCCCCGCTCGCCTTTTTGTCCGAGGCTGATTATCTCTCCTTCTGCCACCGCAATTGGAGATCCATTGTAATCATTCGTGTCGGCATGATTGGAAATCAGTGTTTCGAGCCGCTGGATTGCGTACTGGACGTCTGCCCACTCGGCCTGCTCCTGTTCTGCATACACGACGGGGATCCGCTTTATAACATTCGGCTCCTTTTCGAGCGCTTCCCAGCCTTCACCCGATTTTTTCCACAGGTAATAGTCCTCTGCTGTATACGTTTCGAAATGTGCGACGTCTTTGCTCTCTTCGTCTTTGACTGTGTATTGCCTGGAAAAAGCAATCATATCACCGAAATCATCAAACAGCGGGAACAGCTCAATGCCCGACCATGGACTGAACACTGACATTCTCAGCTTAAACTGGGTAGGAAAGCCATATTCTTCGTGCACCTCCGTTACCTTTACCGGGTACCAAAACTCAGCTACCTGGGTACTTCGAAAAAGCTGTTTTGCTACTACCCTATTCTGACTGTCTGTCTTATTGTCATCAAGGATCTTATTTACAGATTCAAGAACAGATAGCTCTTGCTCTTGCTGAGCAGATGAAGTTATTTTGACCGGATTACCAAAGAGAAAAGAGACAGCTTTACCAACGATATTCTTTTGAAACGGGATCGGGATCCGTGCAACAGATTCAGTCTTTTGCTTGATGTCGATGCGCGTTTCGCCGCCCCCGATATCGACTTTTTGCTCGTAGGCCACATCGCGATCCTTTCTGCTCGCTTTGTCCAATACCTCATGCTCATCGACATTCCACTGTTTTCTGAGCTTGTCAATATCGATATCCTTTTTTTGAGAAGTCAGCGCCTGAATAGCTTTCTCTATTTGGTCGCCGTCAATAATTGCCTTCAAATCCCGGTATTTCATGTGCGTGTAATTATCTGATGTAAGCTCCTAAATTTCGTTTTGGCTCCCTTCGTCCGAGCAACTCTGACAGGACTACATAGCGGCTACCGTCGAGTATGTGGTTGAAGTCATCTATTGGCTCGTTAAGCCATTTCCCATTTTTATCTTGCTGATAAGTATAATTTCTAAGCTCTTTTATCGCGTTCACAGAGGACTCGGTGACATAGATTTTCATGGATTTCATTTTGTCAATCCCAGCAACCACAGAGCCCGGATACTTCTTGATAGCGTGGATATTGAACCCGGCATTGTGAATCTCATCCACCATACGAGGATCCGCACTCTCAGATATGATTTTCCGACCTTTATTCACCTGTTTCAATTCCTTAATGATGTCGGCGGTTGTCATGTGCGTTTTATAGCAGAGCTCGTGTATGTACAGACTGTTTTGCCCTTTCCAGATTCCGACATCTTCCAAAGCAGTCGGATCATTTGTATAACCAAAGTCAAGACCTTGAAACATGGTAGCTCCCGACGGGATGTCTTTTACAATCTCCCAATCTTCGAAAACCAACCCTTCTATTTTCGCTCGCTTTCCCAGGCCGTAGATTAGCCATTTGCGTTTATCTACGGTACCATTTCGATAATTCTCCTCCGTAGGCTCATAAGACAGTATTTGCTCTTTGGCATTGAGTGGGATCAGCGGATTGTGCAGCATTGTTGAATGCGAATACCAGCTTTTCTCCCGTTTACAAACTGAATCGTAAATCCAATGCTCTTCTTCGCTCGGGTTGTAATCAAGGATCGCAAAGCCTTTGCACCGCTGCATCAGCTGATCATAACTGTCTTTACTTGCTTCCACGGCCTCATTAATCCAAAATGCATCGGTCTGCATACCGTGGATTTTCTGCGGATCATCTAAGCCTACAAACCAGAACTCGGTCCCCCACATGGTGTATATCTTATTGGTCTTGTTCTCGCACCTTCTATTGTAGATCGCATATACCTTCAAGACATCAATAAAGTCTTTGTAAACGGTGCCGGCAAGCCATGTACCCTTTAACCGGGCAACGACGACGCGCCGGCTCTTGCCCTGGTTCATCCATGCCCAAATGATCCAAAATTGAATAATACTGTGCGTTTTTGACGATCGTGAACCGCCTTCCAGAACAAAAACATTGTATTTCCTGGATAAATATGCATTGTATAATCCCTCAAAAACCTTCGTCGTTAGTCCTATCACCGTTCAGGTACTTTTCTATTTGCTCGGGAGTTAATGCGTCGGCGCTGATGAACGTTACCGGCGCTTTTAATGGGGTACCATCTTTGCCGGTATGCTCATGCCGATGGCTATTATCTTTTTCAAATAGCCCGTGCATTTTGGCCAGGTTGGTCAGTGCAGCATCGGCGGCATACAACTCCACTTTCGTCCCGAACTGTCCAGGTGTGATCGACTTGATTCTTCCTTTCTCCTTATCAGCAACCAGCTTTGCCATATCCAGTTCCGGGACATCAATCAATCTGGCCGGTCCATCAACAATTCTGACTGCATCTGAATTTCGTTTTAGTTCGAGCTCGTACCGTAGCAGCTGCCTTTCTCGCCGGCATTGGCCAACTTGATGCAATTCTAAATCTTGGCCCTTCAAACTGGCCGCCAATGCATATTCGTTCTCAAAATCCATTTCAGCGCGGAGCTCTGAAATCAAATCGGAAAGCGGTTTTTCGATCTTCGGAGTGTACAATACTTTTTTGAACGTGAAATAATCATTCAGGCTACTGCGTGCAATGTCTGCGATTAGCTTCTTGGTTTCGTGCTCGTCCAGTCCAATCGCATCTAATAGAGTCTTGATATACTTTCGAAACCGATCATCGGCCAGCATCTTTGACGCGGTAACAGCCGCATTTCGATCTTCATAACCAGCCCTTATTGCAGCATTTGTTCCATGAAAATCTTTGATATACTCCTCACAGAAGAGTTGCTGCTTTGGAAGTAAACCAGTTTGAATCTCGGACTCAATTATATTAGGATCCATGAATAGAGTTGTGTGTGCCTTTCAACAAAAATAAACAGACCGAAAAAATGGTAATATATACCATTTTAGTTACGCGGCTTCATCAAAATCCTTAATGAATGTCTCAAAAACTTCGTGTGCAGATTTGGTGAAATCGGCTTCCGCTTCTTTGCTAAAATCCAATGAGCTCTTTGCGCCGGGATATCGCAGACGGTAAAGCTCAAACGGGACCAGGTCAGTCGGTAAGCCGGCTGCAATGGCATTAAGCGCTTCCTGATTTTTCTCGATGATCCATTTTGTATCATTGCGGCGGCTCTCATTCATTTGAATGGAAACCATCTGCGAGATCACATCAATAGGGTTAGCAAGCAAAGCATCTTCGGGCATTTCATCCTTGGTGCATTCAAGTAAAATGATGCGAAATCTCCTTGACGGATTTAGCTGAACAGCTGCTTTCACTTTTTCGATAATCTGGGCAAGCGGGGTTCCCTCACGTAATCCACCATCGGCCCAACGGTCAGCTACCAATGGCCATAGAAGTGGTATTGTCGTCGACGCGACTACGCTAGCTACTTCCTCAGCAGGCGCAAGCCCAGTGTCCCATCCGCATTCGTCCAGACTGCCGGTCTTCATATCAACCCGATTCCAGTAAGTTGGTATGGTCCAACCTGGATTAATCGCCTGTAAATCTCTGATACGGTCATACAGCGGGGCGTTGTTAAGTAATGCGGGAGCGGATAGTACATTTTTAAGCAGTTGTTTGATCAAGTTTCGCTGCCCTTTCTCAGTAACCAGTTTAAATGTATCCCAGAGATTAATCCCTTTGAGCAGATACTTTTTGATATTGACCAGACTGAAAGTCAACTTACCATTCTGTATTTCTGCCAGACCAGGCAGGGTAATCGGTAATGCATTTTCTGCGAAAACCTTCTTGTAGTTCTCGCTTACATATTGCTGCGCAGCAGCTCCTTTCCCAAATCCATATGCGTTCAAAGCTCCAGCACTGGTTCCACAGATCATTGATATGCGGAACCTGGAAGCTATTAGCAATAGCAAAACCCACTGCCACAATCCGCGTGAGCCGCCACCGCTACAAACTACAATGGTTTCTGTCTTGTCTTCCGGATCTAATATGTCTGTGAACATGATTTGATTCTAAATGTTTTGATATTCTGTAATTGCATTGAACCCCTGAGAGGCATATTCGATCTTCGCGTCGAAACAGGGGCACTCTTTAATGCGCTCCCACGGATCAACCCGGCCGTTGCCATTCTTGTCTGGCGAAAAGTCCCTGTGACCTAAAATGACCGCCTCTGGAAACATTTGCTTCCATTTTCTCAGGTAGTGAAGCAGCGTTTCCTTCTGCTCTGTCGTCCGGTTGTCGATCGGCTTACCATTTTTATCAACACCACCGATATAGGATATATGTATGGATTTGGAGTTGTAACCTTTTACGCCATTCGTCACGCGCTCTATTGGAGCTAAGACAGTCGCTTCTCCGTCGGGCTTGACGATCACATGATATCCTGGATCCTCCCAACCCATCACATTTTTCCAATACCTTTTGATCGAATCCACACTCGTCGCTTGTGGAGATGCTGTACAATGGACGACCAAATATTTGATCTTTCTCATCTTTGAACCGCTTAATTCTTTCTGAATGTCCGTTTCCACCAGCCCGCTTTTTCTGGCTCTACGGGTTTGATTTGAGGTGTATCGGGGTCTACCCGAAATTCCTGCGGCGGTAAGGGCCACTGAGCCACAACAGGAGCGTCGGCAGGTGTGATCATATCCAAAATGCGGGCTTGACGGGTTTGAAGTTTGTTCAGTTTGGTATTGACTCGGTCTACGCCAGTCTCTACTTTATCTAAATTCGCTCCCGCCTGCCTCGCCTTCTCGGTAACGATATTAATAGCGCTGTCAATCGGAGATAAGACAGCTGCCGAGTCAATGGCGACAGGTTTTTCGCCAGGGGCGGAATCGGTCCGCTGTGCCCTGGTGGGAGCTGCTATCATAGCTCCCAAGAGAACAATGGCAGGGATTACAACCCCCATGATACCAAAAGCAAGCGCGCCGGAAATTGAGTAGGAAATTAGTTTTGCTTTCATTGATTGATGACCTCTTCGATCTTTTTAGTGTTCCCTGATACTTGATCAACTTTGCTCTCCATTTTTTGGAATTGCGTTTTGACGGCACTTGATTGATTTAGAAGGGACTCAACTGTTTTTTGCAATTCTTTTATTCTCTCTTCCTGAATGGCTGCCTGGGTTTCAAACCGCCCCTCGATTTTGGCCGTGCTCGTTGAATCTCTGGCGTCGTTCCGCTCCTGGTTCTTTGTGTTGATTTCAGTCAGTTCCAGGCGGTGAGCCACTTCTAACGCCCGCATATCGGCAACCAGGACCTTGATATAGATAAGAAGAGAAATGACACCACTAAATAGGGCACCTATTGCAATGGCCATACCATAAACCATTGCGACGCGCGGCTTTTTGTCAGCCAGTTCTGTTAATTTATCTTCTCTCTGCATCTAACTTTTCTGTTGTGGATTCAAAGCAACCAAGCAGCAAGAAGTATGGCGCCAACCCCAATACAACCAATGCCAGCGCGATGCTTAGCTACATGATACTTATAGCTTTTTAACGACCGTCTGTCTTCCGTAAACCCGGCCAATATTGTACGCCGCTCCCTTGTAGTGAACAGTAACGTTATCTTCAAAAAGATGAGCCGAGAGAAAGCCATTGTAGTAAATGATGATCGCTCCGCCTGGACCTTCACCGATTAAACAGATCGCCCTTTTCTGATCGAAAGCGTCCTTTACGACAAATGAGTTGTAATTGGGAACTCCAAATCCGTTAAGATGCAGACCGGCACTACCTGGCTTGGCAATGAAATCACCTCTGGTGGACGAGTAGGATGAAAATGAAAGCTTTGTTGTTCTATCCCTGATCTGCCAGGCGGCTTCCATGCCCGCAGCCATTGCGTCGATGACAGGCGCATACAGGGAATGTTTTAATCCATCTGAACTGTTTTCGGGTGCACCATCTTTGCCAGGTTCATAGCGTTGAAAATCATTTGCTCCTTTCTTTTTCCAAAGGAAGGTTTGATCTGACCAAACGTGCGCCTTTGTGCTGTCTGTCCCAAATGTGCTGCGTGGCGCGTCCCACATGGCCATTCCACTTGTAACCAGCGTTGACCAGAACCCACCCGTAAACGCTTCGTCCCAAGCAGCAGCCGGCTGCGTGTTCATTTTGGTTAGAAGGGTGCCGCTTGGATACTCAATAAGTTCTCCTGAGCTCGCTTGCTCAATGTTGATCTTATTACCGCGATCATCAGAAATAAAACTCTCTATAAATGGGCAGCTGAAAATTGTCAAGTTGGATTCACGATCCTTGCCCTCATAGGTTTTACTGGCAAGTTTGACGCGTTCGTTCAATGCGATGAACTCATACGGAAGATTGTAAATGCGGTTCCAGAAATAGTACTTGGCATTGACATTCCTTACATCAATGTGCCCTCTGGCATAATATGGGTGATCTTCTGCGGTGAAACCGTGTATGCTGTGTCCCTTATAGAGCTTATCGGTCAGTGATTGCTCGTAGGTTTGCCTGTCACCATACAGAAGCCATTGATCAATCAGCGAGTGATAGTCGTCCCCGCCATAACCTCCGTTGATGCCAGTATTCCTTTTGTCGATGTTTGGATATTTCGTTCGGATTTCATCCAGATTACCTTTCGCAAACATTCTGGTGATCTCATATCCAGGCGCCGTTATTTCAGCGCCGGTCGACGGATCAGTCTTGTCGTACTGGCCCTGGCCATTTTCAATGAGCTCTTCTGTGATGTAGGAATATGGGCTCGACCCCATATAATTTGCAAAGGCCCGGCCAATACTGTATGCTTCGTCCCTCGTTAAAACCCGGTTCTGCTCAACTTTTACAGTATTAAAAGTCATGGCCTGGTTTGGGTCGCCGAAGCGGGCATCAGGTATTACGCCGACCCGCCTGTAAGTGTCCTGATCGTCGCCCTTGTTTATGCCTGCCGTTGCTATCCATTTGTTGTACGGTCTCCAATCAATTGCTGGAAGCGCGCTTGGAAAGTTGAGCGCCCTGGAAACAACAAGCCATTTTGGTTCGAGCCCCTGTCCAACTTTTTGATCCGAATGGATTGACACCATTATCTGTGACATGCGGCCATTGAGCATATTTACCCCTGCCTCTCCGTATGAGTTCAAATGCTGCTTGAAAGTTTCGTAATTGGGTATTCGTGCGGGATTGCAGACAAACTGCTTTATGGTACGGACGCCATCAGGCAATTTGATATTTTGCAGTTTTTCGTAAGTCCCTTCTGCATTCTCAAACCAGCCGTTGCCGATCATGTAGAAGACGTTATATCCTGCTAACCTGGTAATACCGCCTGAATTGTCAATGCCTTCTGTGATATCCGAAATGGTACCGTCATCATTGAATTTGATTACCAATTCAGGTGTCCGGTTGAAGCTGTACTCTCTCTGGCCGACCCTGGCAGTGTTTGCACCCAGCACCTTGCTTTTTCCATTTTGTACTGGGAGCGGCGGCAATATCGGGCCGCCAGTTCCGGAATCGATCGTGAAGCTGCGGCTCGCCGTATCGCTTCGGCAGGATTTGCCGGTGATGTTTAGGTAATAGGAACCGGCCGGCCGGCCAGGAAAGTTGAAGGTGACTGTATTACTTTCTGGCCGGAGGCTATCCAGATAAACCGGTTGCCCTTTTGGCAGTATGGATATCCAATATTTAATCACAAACACGCTCTCGGCATCAAACCTCAGAACAGCTGACGTATTGGTGATCTTACTAATCGACTCGATCGCTGGCCCGCGTTTGCAGACGGGTATCCGGACAATTGGGGGATCGACAGTCTTAGTTTTAAAGAGACTGTCGATCTGCGGCCTTGTATAGTAGTTGGATAAATTGACAGTGCCGGAAACTGGAATATGCTGCGATAAGGCTGCGAACTGGATACAGCTCAGCAGCAGAAAGATTAAATTTTTCACAGTGTGCGTTTATTTAAGTGAAACTATTGTAACAAAAGACCGATCTCTTCCCGCAATCTCTTGGCGTCCTGGTTCTCCGGATCGTATGAATTCAGTGCGCGCTGGACGAGTCTTGGAATAACTTCAAGCAGATAGCTTTTATCCTTCAAGGTCTTATTCAGTTCACTCTCATCGTTAAAATTCAGCTGAGCAGAATCGTTATAAGAAAATGATTTCTGTTCTCCCGTGCTGGTATCCCTACCAGATACTGAGAAATTGAGGCTCACGTAATCGAATTCGAAAGCTGCCCCTTGGTTTTTTACTTCGTTTTTCATGATGCTCAGGTTGTTTTGTGTAGTAATGATTTAAGCTTTTGCGAAGGCGATTCGGGCTCTGAGGGCTCAATGACAAAACCCGAAAAAGTCTTACGAAGGAATGAGGGAAGCTTTTCTGGTAGCGAAGCCACATCGACGTATTCAGGTTCAAACTCAACACTGTCTTCGTGGTTGAAGAGCTCGTCCAGCTTCTCCTCCAACACCTCCTCTTGGTCTTTCTTGTAGCGGTAATTTCCTTTGTCATCTCGGAGGATACAGCCGAACTTATCTTCTGCTGCATATTTACGCTGTAATTTTGTGACCTTCTTTGAATACGCTTCGCGCTGCTCATCAATCTGTTCAACAACCGAGTTCAGGGCGTAAACTAGTTTTGTTTCCTGATCCTCCTGGTCGTTAATGAATGTCCGTGCAACATCTGTAAATCTGAAAGCCTTCTTGTAACTGGTCTCCATTGTTTATGATTGGTTATTGAAAAATATGTTACCCTAAATAAGTCCATCCGCCACCGCTGTTTGAATAGTATATCCCCTGGGTTCCATCCGTCTGCATCCAGAGCGTACCAACTCCTATTATTGAATAAGATGTGCGCTGCGATTGGGTCCCGTTTTTTACTATAAAAGGCTGGGAGAATGATACAGGCTTGCTGATTGTCATGTAAGAACCAAAATCATAAATGGAACTATTTGTGAGAGAAGCTCCCCCATTCCATAATGCCAGATAGCCACTTGTTCCGCTTCCGGAAAGGCCTCCCGGCGAAGGCTGGTTATGCCAACCCTTTGTACCAGCTCCATTCGTTCCATATAGTTTATTGGCGCCCGGGTTTTCGCTATCATTCAGCAGGGTGATCGTCCGATTCGAACTTAGAGTACCTCCCCCTGAGAGACTGACTTGACCAGTTATTGATATACCATTATATGCGCGGAGACCAATTTCAGAGTCCAGGTAAGCACGTGTATAATAGTTGGTATTTAAAAACCCATTTGTCACGTAACCCGCAGCAGCATGGTCGCCCCATCCGTATGCCGTATTCCAGTTGGAAATAGCGTTGGATGAGATTTGCTTGGTCGTCCAGACTTGATATATGGTTCCACCGTTGTATCGCACATACCAATCGCCGGTCGTACCGGCCAATATCTGATTGACGAATGTACCTGCACTGTAATTGCCAGTCGAAGAGTTTCCTACGAAGGTGAAAGTTGTACCAAACGATGACGGGCGATTTGCCGCTGTATTATTCCAGGTATTGACCCCTGAGTCAACAATTGTATCAATGTCACTTGTATTAAGAGGAAGTGAGACCCACCTTGAATAAGCAATGTTCCAGTTGGTGGAATTGCCGCCGCTGGCGCTAATGTTGCCTGAAAATGTGGCGTTGCCCGTCGCGCGGTTTATACCCAGCGCAGTACCGAGAACACCACCTGCGTCATTGTGCCTGTTAAATACAAAGTCCGCACCTGCATTCCCACCCGTTTCAAGTCCCTGCTTACCTATTGTCCACCGGTTAATACCACCGGCCAGCATTACAAAACCACGTGCATTGGCATTGGCGGGCACATCGATACCAATTTGGAGAGGGGCGGTAAAGCGGCCAGCCTGATCTAAAACGTATGCAGTACTTCCATATGCGATCCTGAAATCGTTGCCTATGTAACCGTATATCCAACCGGAAGAACCTGCCGGGTCCAGAAAATACGCGGCCGCAGTTGATGCATCCGACAATAGCGTAATGTATTTGTCTACCCCGTTTTTTCCGACATTAAGCCATTTCTTTATGGTCACATAGTCTGGATCCTCACTTATCGAACTATTGGCGAGGGTATTTGACGCCGAGAAAACAGGGATCGTACCAATGGTACCCGAGCCGCCCACTCCACCCGTGATTGTCCAGGATCGATTCGCAGACAGGTCGTAGGCAGTGCCGTTTATGGTGATAGTTCTGGAAGTCGGGACATATCCGGAAAGCGAGCTGCTCGCCGCATAACCAGCGGCCGCATGATTTCCCCAGCCGTAAGCAGAGTCCCAATTATTTTTGTCAGCGGCCGTGAATTGCTTTGAAGTCCATATCTGGTATATTGTCCCTGCTCCTCCGTGCTTCACATACCAGTCACCGGTAGTCGCTGCCATGATTTGGTTCACATATGCGCCGGGCACATACTCACCCGAGCCGGTATTTCCCACAAACGTCAATATCGTTCCGTAAGGGCTTGGTCTGTTCGCCGCGGTATTTCCCCAGGTGTCAACCCCAGAATTGATTATTGTTGATATGTCAGAAAAGTTGACTGGCGTTGATATCCACCTTGAATGTGCCCTGGTCCAGTTTACAGAGTTACTGCTACTGGCGGTAACTGTTCCTGAGAAAGTTGTATTTCCAGTAGCACGGTTTATACTAAACGCAGTGCCAAGCAGGGCACCGGCATCACTGAATCTGTTGAAGACGAAATCGGCGCCGGAATCTGATCCGGTTTCGAGACCCTGTTTACCTATTGTCCACCGGTTGGTTCCACCGGCCAGCATTACGAATCCCCTTGCATTTGCATTTGCAGGCACATCAATACCCATTTGCAGCGGGGCCGTGAAGCGGCCAGCTGAATCGAATGTGTAGGTAGTACCGGCATACGTCATTTTCAAATCACTGCCCTCATACGAAATATTCCATCCGGAAGAGCCGGAGAAATCCAATAAGGAAATACTGGCGACTGTACCACTATGAGTTGTCTGCAAATATTTGCTAGTCCCATTATTACCTGCTTTCAGGCCAAGAGAAGTACTGACATAAGTGGAATCCTCAGATATCGAGCTGCTGGCGAGAGAATTGCTTGCTGAGAATTTCGCAATGGACCCGGTTGTCCCGCTGCCATTTACTCCACCGGCTATTGTCCATGCCTTATCAGAGGAGAGATCATGGGTGACACCATTTATGGTAATTGTTCTTGTGGTCGGCACGTAACCTGCCAACGAGCTGTTTAACGCGTATCCTGCGCCAGCGTGATTACCCCAGCCATAGGATGTGTTCCAATTATTTATACTTGTGACCGAAAACTGCTTGGCAGTCCAGGCCTGATAGATCGCACCGTCGCCATAACGTACAAACCAATCGCCGGTTGTGGTCACCATAATCTGATTTAACCATAGGCCGGAAGCCATTTCTCCATTGGGAGAAGCGCCAATAAATGTCAGTATCGTTCCGTAAGATCCGGGCCGGTCGGCCGCCGTATTGCCCCAGGAGGAGACACCAGAAGAAGTAATGCCGGTAACGGTAGAGAAGTTGACAGGGGTAGATACCCATCTGTTATAAGCATTCTCCCCCCTGAGTATACGAATATCATTTCCCTGCGCAACAGTCCCGGCGGTAGTTCCAAATGCTACCGAAATCGTCCGGTCCGCCGCCAACGTGCCACCTCCTGTTAGCCCAGTTCCCGTCGACACCAGCCTTGAAGTCGGGACTTTTGCATCCAGGGCTGCTTGGAGCCCGGTTACTTCCGGGATCGCATGTGTATGGCCAAGCTGTGCATACACATTGTCATTTTCTGAATTAGAGCGCAGAGAGCCCGAATGCCACAACATATAATCAAGACCGCTGTTGGACCGGATACGCAATTCTGTGGCTGATTGTGCATAAAGAAAAAGCCCAAAACTACTTGCTGCATGAAATCCGTAGCCTGGTCTGACACCAGCAGTAAAGGCTCCCGGCGCAATGTAGGCTTCGAAAGACCCGCTATTGTAGGCGCTATTAACAGAGCCTGCCGATGGCATGACATAGCTACCGGCGGCTCTCACCTTGGAGGCTACCGTGACTGCATCGTCAAAATCAGCTGCGCTTAGAAACTTCATGTCAATTCTTTTTCACTGTTACCCGGAATGCGTTCAATGCGGGAGCTTTTGCAAACGCAATGCCGACCGTATTGACAGTTGGCCTGGTTACATCTGCATAGACGGTTGCCCCGGTAGTGGCATCGAACAATTCGATGACTATATCCTTGGTACCGAAACTATGTGTTACCACATAAGTCAATGCAGAAGCATCACCGACATTTGTCGCGAAACCCGATGCCACCAGCGCCGCGTCGAGTACGGTTTTTAGGGTGAGTGGAGTAACTATTTTGGAATTGTCCGTACCGGCAGTCACTTCTGCCTGGGTAGCAAGGGCAGCAAGACCGGTCCTGGTTGTAGTGGCAGTTCTCTGGCTTAATGTAGAGGGCGTCACAACCTTACTGGTATCTGTTCCAGTCTGAACTTCAACAGCTGTTGCAAGGGAAACAACACCGAGAATGGTTGTAGTCGCCTGGTCCCTGTTACTTTCAAGAAAGATCCAGTCAGCGGCCAATGTAACGGATGGATTATCCTTGTTAGCAATCAGCACGTCGCCCACGTTCATTACTACGCTTTGCACAGTTCCGGCAACAGTTACGTACCAGTAATGTCCCTTGAATGTTGCCGCTCCACCTGGAAAGTTAGTCGCTGTTGTCGCATTGAATGCGCCTTGCAAAGAACCAAGCTCAGTGATACGGCTATCGACATATGCTTTTATTGAGCCTGCCGTCGCTAGATTCGTAGCCAATGCGGAGGCCATCGTATTATCATTAATAATGGCAATAGCGGACGGAACTCCGCTGCCTGCCGCGACGCGACCAATTACGGTCATCGTTGGAATATCCTGAATTTTAGCGAAGGTGATGTTCTTATCGGTCACCTTGACTGTGGTCACGGCGTTGTTGGCCAGCTTCGCAGCAGTGACACCGAGATCTTTTAAACGCACGATGTCGGCACTGATTTCCAGCCCAACGCCGTCAACATTTACAGATAATGTCGTGATCCCTGCAACGGTCGACTCCGCCAGACCATCACCCCCAATGATATTCCCCCCACCGAATGGTACCCAGGTCGTATCGGAGGCGCGGTAGTAATAATACTGAGCGGTTGCTGTGTTATAATAGATTTGACCATCAACAGGGGAACCCGGCGCGACAGCAGCAGAATGGATAACAACCTGCAAGAGTTGATTTTTATCTAAATCAACATTATTTAGAAATTTCATTTCGGCGAGGTTATACGGTTAAGATCACCAAACCAATTTCTGGTTTCGTGTGTATTATTTTCAAGACATCGTTATCGATATACTGCACATCACTAATGACTTTGTAGCCACCGATCACAATGTTCGTGTCCGGTTTTCGATTCAGGTTATGCGTGATGATCCATTCTTCTGAGGGGTTATCGAAGATAAACTCCATATCAGATGTATGAGACATCGAATCGACATAGGCTTTGCTAGCAGCATGGTTTGAAGCAGTTGGCATCGGCACTACCGGCGATAGCGCGAAGGTCAAAACACCCGAAGACTTGGTCTCATTGCCCGTTTTATGAAGAACCGTGCTGTCATCGGCTTTCTGAGCGTTCACAGCGGCTTGCGCATCGCTTATTGGGAGATTTGCAGCGCTCAGGTTTGCTACATTCCCTAACCCAACCGCGCCTTTATTCATCTCTCCATAGGATCCGTCGCCGCGTACATATTGAGAGGCCGATCCTGTCAACTTGTTTTGCTTAGCAGAAAGAGCAGTCGCCAAAGCAGCGTATGTGACCGCATCGAGTGGAATATACTGGCCGTTAACGGTGATGAAAGTGGAAAAGCTGGCACTTCCCTCGATATGCACCATGTACACCTTACCGTTCTGGACCGGCATTGGAAGAATATTAACTATCTGAACTCCCAGAGCGGCTATCGCTTCTTGCAGGCCTTCGATATCGGTAGTGGGGTGAATGTGTCCTATGTCAGACTTACCGCTAAGAAAATTATTAACCTGCTCCTGCGTATACCGATCATCGAGGGCGTCTTGCAGCCCGTCGACGTCGGCTATCGTGTGTGTATGCGCGCCGGGAGCGATGTCTTCAAGTTTTTGATCTATTTCCTGCCGGTTATATAGCTCGGTTTTTAAATAAAGCTCCGGCTTGTTGAGAATGTTCTTCCATTCAAGTTGATCCTGGCAAAGGTCAAGTAGCAGGTCATACAAATCCTGCGCGTCCTGAACGATATCGCCAACCCCATAATCACCGAATGAAACAATTAGCCCCATATTTCAATAAAATACGCAGCAAATATAAAATTTTAAAGGTATATATTACCGTTATTTAAGTATATATAACCTACATTTGTTACTGAAATTTCACCCGCAGATCACACATGGCACTACCAAAGGCAAAGGTCAAGGAGCGACTGGAAATTAAGTTTCCTGGCGTAAACTTGTCTACAAAGAGGATTGACGCAACGGCGGCAAAACTCAAACTTCCGGATGATTCCGATGATGATGCTATCGACGAAAAGCTGGACGAGCTAAATGATATTTTTCCTTTTGCCGATATCGCCCGTCATGACGATCGTCAGCGAGAAATTGAGGCAAAAAAGAAAAAAGACAAGCAGCCGGACAGCCCAGACCCGAAACAATCCGAGGAAGATCCAAAACCCGACCCTCAGTCGACTGACATTGCCAAAATCGTTGCTGCTGCTATTGCTCCCCTGGTGGAGAAGATCAACAGTTTCGAAACAGGCAAGATTGGCGACTCGCGCAAATCTCAGTTAGAAGAACTATTGAAGGACACAAATCCTAAGTATAAGGAGTCTGTGCTGAAACACTTTGGCAGGATGAAATTTGAAACGGACGAAGACTTCGAAGCATTTAAAACTGAGGCAGCAGAAGACGCCAAGGAGTTCATTCAAATTGAAGCGAACGAAGGATTGGGCGGGTTCAAAACGCCTGTGCAAGGCAAAGGCGGGCAGAAAAAACAGGTTTCCACGGAGGAGGCCGACGCAATCTTAGACAAAGTTTTATAACATGGGAGTTACAGTTAACCTCGTTAACGATGCTGACACCATTGACACCTCCAAAGACAACGTCGTCATTGTCGATGTTTTTGCTTCTATCAGAGGTGGACGATCCTTGGACGTGACCGGGTTTACTCCGGCCGTAATTAGGGCAGGTCATGTCATCATCGTGGAAACCGCCACAGGCACGCACAAGCCGATGCCGTTGAACGGCGGGGCTACTGCTTACGCAGCGCTGCCAGCCGATCATACCTACGCCGGCATTTTGATTGCTTCAATTTTAGCAAAAAAGCCTTTTGCCGGAATATTGACCCAGGGGACGGTGAACCCTGCCGCTGCGCCATTCGTAATGACCAGCATTCTAGCTGCTGTGAAAACCGCTCTTCCACACATTGATTTCAGACAAGACTAACCATGGCACAATCACAATTTATTCAGCTGATCGATGAGTACATGACCCAGCTAGTGTTGCGCACCGTGATCCGTCTGAACGGGAGCACCGAGCAGCCGAGCCCTTACCTTCATCAACTGATGCTCGATAAAGAGTACTCAGTCGACGGGAAGTGGACATCGCTGTCAGGTGACTTCGGTACCGTAATGGCCGACTACGTGGCATTGGATTCTTCCCTGCCTTTGAAAACCCGTGATTCTTTGGGACAGGCAAGCGGCGATATTTCCAAACAAGGCCAGGAACTGTGGCTCAACGAGAAACAACTTCGCGAGCTGCAAATCCTAAGCCAGCAGGGAGGGCAAAAAGCGGAGATCGCCAAACGTGTGTTTGAGGACATTCCCCGCGTCATCAAAGCTGTATACGAGCGTAACGAATTTATGTTCTTGCAGGGCCTTTCAAGCGGAGTAGCAATTGCTGATTCTGATAACACGGGTACCGGTATTCGTCTGGATTACAAATACCCGACAAATCACAAGTTTGGTGTATTTGTTCTTTGGTCAAATCCCGCAACTTCAACGCCAATTGACGATTTCCAGCGCATGCAGGATCAGGCAACGCTTGAAGGGAACACGATCAGCGAGCTGCTAATGGATAAGTTTGCTTATAACAACCTTATCAAATCAGCGCAGCTGAAAGACTTGCATGGTGTTGGCGTAAACTTCGGCGGGGACTACTCCAAAATACCTGCCCTCAAACAGTCGCAGCTTGTTGACGTACTTCAAGATCGTCTTCAAATTGGATCAATCCGAATCATCAACTGGGCAACCCGTTATGAGAAGAATGGCACAAAAACGACCGTTAAACCATGGGCAGAGGGTGCAGTTGTTGGTCTGGCTACAACCGGCCCAAAAGTAGGTAGTCTTGTACATACTCGTATTGCCGAGATGGACAGCCCTGTTGAAGGGACTCGCTATCAGACTGCGGACGACTATATACTGGTTTCCAAATTCCGCGAAAACAGGCCCTCCATTAAGGAGTTTACCAAGTCGGAAGCTGCGGGAGTACCTGTCATTGGGAAAGTTGATCAGATCTATCTGTTGGATTCTAAAACCGTTCAAGCATAATGGCAAAACAACAGGCACCAAAAGTCGCTCCTTCCGCAGAAGAGCAAGCAGCCGCCCCCTACTCAGTTATAAAACCTTTCCGGGATATCAACAACTGGGATTTAGAGCACAAGGCTGGCGATGATGTAAGTCACTTCGATCAGGACCGTCTCGACTCACTAGTTGAGAGGGGGCTTATTCAGCCGCCCTTCACTGAGGATAGTGGAGCTGGCGACGAAAACCCAGACTAAGAAGCATGGCAACAATTCGGGAATTCATACAGGCAAAACTTTCACGATACAACATCGATCTGACCGAGGCCGAGCTTGACGCCGCTATTACTGATCAGGGATTAGTATCCTCAGATCAATACACGTCATCCGCCTCCAAATCATCACTGAAAGTAATTGCCAGCGTGATTCCCGAATTGCTTCTCGCTCCTGACATCACCGAAGGAGGTTATTCGATCAAGTTTGACCGTGCGGCTGTGACAGCTTATTATAAGTTGCTATGTGCCCAGCTCGGAATCGATGACAGGCTCAATCCACAACCAAAAATCAAAAGCAAGTCCAGTATATGGTAGTCCGACAGTATCCCTACACATTGCAGGTTTTGCAACTGACCGGTGGCGGTTTTGACGGAGATGGCAACCCAATTCCCTCTATCGAAGAATATGTCGAGTATGCCAACTGTCGGGATGAAGCCAATAGCGGTGGAAACCAAATAAATCTGGTTGATGGCTCTGCGCACGTTTTCGACTCACTCATTCAATTACCGAAAGGCCCATTGCCGATCGATGTCGGTTCACGGATCCGTGTGATGGAGGAGAATGTTGTCCGTGTGAAAGGCACGGTGAAGCGATTCCAAAAAGATCAATTGCATTCCAGGTTATGGGTGTAAGGCCAACATATAAACTTGCGGATATTCGGGCAAAGCTCGAAGCTGATGCAAAAAAGATAGAGAAGGCAATACTTTTCAGGCTACAATATCTGGGCGAAGAATGTGTAGCGATGGCTCGAAGCCTCGATACTTATATAGATCAGACTGGAAATCTTCGAAATTCGGTCGGGTATATCATTGCAAAGGATGGACGTGTGGTTAGCAACAATTTCCGGAAATCGGCATCGGTCACCAGCACAACACAGTCCGGGAAACCTAAGACCACCAAAGGGTCATCTGATGGTTTAAAGGCGGGCGAGGCGCTTGCGATGGAAGTGTTGCTTGGTACAAAGAGAGGGTACATCCTGATTGTTGTAGCGGGAATGGCGTATGCTGAGCATGTAGAAACAATGGGTTACGATGTGCTTTCATCCGCTGAACAATTTGCGAAAAAGGAAATGCCATTGATGAAAGCCAAATTGAAGTTGCAGATCCAAACCATGAAATGAAAACCGCACTCGACCAGGATACTGAGATATTCAGGCTGCTGAATGTACCCGATATTACCAGCGTCATCACCGGCGGAATTTACAAGGGAAGGCGTCCATCGGATTCTGAGCTCGAAGACATTGTCATCAATACGATTACGACTGGTGAGGGTACGCGCCAGTTCGGGGTTTCGAATGTTAATATCTATGTGAAGGATATTCAGGCCATGATCGGAGGCAAACAACAATTCTTGACCAACACCGCAAGACTCGCAACATTGACCAACCTTGTGAAACCTTTTTTGGAGGAAACAGATGGCGACAGCTTTGCTCTTTGGATTGAATCAACCAGGCCTGTTGCTGAGCCAGAAATCAACCAGCATTTTATGAACATTCGAATAGAATTTCAATTCATTAACCATTAAACACACTATCCCATGGGAAAAATAACCAGAGGGCTCGACAAGATCGAGGTAGGCAATGTAGCCGCAGACGGTGGGCCAGGTACGTCACTCGCCACCTTGGGCTTTACCGACCGTGACAGTCCTGTAACTATGGTGGAAGCAGACCCGACGATTGATCGTCTTTATGCCCACGAAATTGACACTCCTCTCGATACAGAGGTGACTGGCGGTGAAAGTCCTTTTCTTTTTACTGTCGTGGATCCTGACCTTGATACAATGGCGGAAATTTTTGGTGGTACCGTTTCTGGTTCGGGTAGCACTGCAACTTATTCGATGCCGGGAACAAAGGTGATCAAAAAGCAAACCGTCAAGATTACCCCGAAAAAGGGCCTGATCGTCACCATTGTCAATGGCGCGATGTATGGCAAGATCAATGCTGATTGGGCGAAAGCCGGTAAAGTGGCCATCGATGTGGTTGTTGAGCCGCAACAGCCCACAAAAGCTGATACCGACCCTATCATCTGGGGTCCGCAAGCTTAGTATTTATAGTGTAGAGTAAGAGTAATCAAAGCCCGCCGGACTTCCGATCGGGCTTTTTTAACACACACGGATATGGAAGAGAATTTCGATTACATCGCGGCAGAAGTCCAGCAGCAACAGGTTCTGCTCGACAAGGGGCTCACCTTCAAAGCCGGCCGCAAAGAATATCTGATTGAGCAGCCATATCTTGGCACCCTCGACTATTTGGCCGCTGAACTTCTAAGGCTCGACGTGGATCTAAAAAAGCTTGAATCCAAAGAGTCGCTGGAGATTTTCGAAGAGCAAAAGCGTATAGTGGCCCCCAACGCCCGCCGATGCGCAAGGATTGTGGCGATCGCAGTTCTTAACAAAAAATGGAAGATCCGGTTTTTGACCGAGTACTACGCACAAAAATTCTTGTGGTCGGTCAAGCCTTCTGATTTGATGAAACTTACTTCCATCATCCTAAGAGCATCCAACTTAACGGATTTCAGCGCCTCTATCGCATTACTGTCCGTGAACCGGACGACAGCTCCGCAGGCGATAGAGGATTAAAGAGCCCTTTTGGCTCTCGCGGGGCGATACTCGCCCACTTCCATTGGACCTGGGAGTACCTGCTCTGGGGGATCAAGTGGCCGATCGTCCAACGCATGCTGGCAGACGGTCCTGACTATGGCAGCGAAAAAGGGGAAAAAGAGTCTGACCATGAGAAACTCATGGCGAAAATCAACGCCATCAAGCGCGGATGATCCGCACCACCACACACTATGAATAATCGAAACGGCGCATTGAGCTTTGACGCCTACATCGGCGATACTGATTTCAACAGGACAATCCAGTCCATGAACCGGAAGTTGGAAGGCCTTACAAATAAGACCGTTGATGAGTCCCGGAAAATGGAGTCGGCTTTCTCAAATTTAGGAAGGTTGGCGGCCGGCGCGTTCGCTGGGTTCGGATTGGCCCAGCTCCCAGGTGAACTGATTCGAGTGAGAGGCGAGTTTCAGCAACTTGAGACAAGTTTCAAAACTATGCTCGGTAGCAAGGCGGCAGCCGATAAGTTGATGGCCGATGTTGTGAAATTTGCAGCAACGACGCCGTTTGATCTTGCAGGGGTCGCCGGAGCGACTAAGCAATTATTAGCTTACGGATTTGCAAGCGGTGAAGTGCTAACCACGCTTCGTAGACTAGGGGATATATCTTCCGGATTGAATATCCCGCTTAATGAATTGACTGAAATTTACGGCAAAGCAAGGGTCGGAGGAAGATTGTACGCGGAAGATTTTAACAAGTTCATTGATCGGGGGATTCCGCTAATTCAATTATTAGCGGAGCAATTTAAAGTTGCTGACAAAGATGTAAAAGCCCTTGTGGAATCTGGTAAAGTCGGTTTTGAGCAAGTTGAAATTGCTATAAAAAAACTGACCGATACAGGAGGGATGTTTGCAGGGCTGACGGAAGAAAACGCGAAATCTCTAACGGGTCTGTATTCAAATTTCGAAGACACCATATCTCAGGCTTTTAATAAAGTTGGAAAAGAACAAGAAGGCTTGTTAGCTGATTCGATAAAATTCGGAACGCTGGTTGTAGAGAATTATGAGCCTATAATCGATACTTTAAAGGTTCTCATTGCGGCCCAGGGCGCATACCGGGCTGCGATTATTCTAACGGCAGCAGCACAATCAAGCTCTATCATTCTCGCAGAAGTTCAGGCATTTTTTGCCCTTGCCCGCTCGATTAAAACAGCAGCCGATGCTCAAGCCCTGCTAAACCTCGCAGTGCGGGAGAACCCGTACGTATTAGCTGCTACGGCATTAGCCGGCCTCGTTACAGCATTTGTTGTGTTCGGCGATGAAGCCAGCGAAGCAGAACAGCTGCAAAACCGGATGAACGAGGCTATGAAGAAGGCGGAAGACGCCGCCGCTTCTGAACAGGCTAAAATCCAAGTGCTCACAGCGCAGATCAAGGACGAAACCAAGTCCCGGGATGAGCGTAATAAAAAGCTGAAAGATCTGATCGCCCTGAGTCCGCAACATCTTAATGCGTTAACGCTCGAAAATTTCGCGACAGCGGAAGGGACGAAACTGCTCGGCGACTACATCGAAGCAAAAAAGCGACAGATCGAGTTAAAGGAAATAGAAGTTGAGCTCGAAAAATCTATCACTAATCAGAATAAGGCGCGTCGCGGAGAGAATGATCTTTCTTTCTGGGATAGGCTCAGCTTGTCCGCTGCTGCTTCTGCCGGAGACATGGATTATTCCAAATCATCAGCTTCTGAGAGAAAGAGATTGAATGATCAGATCATAAAAAATGAAGATCAAGTACAAGCAAAACTGCGGGAGAGGGTTAAGTCTCTGTCCGGAGTTGACGCCGCCACAACGATATCAGCAGACAACACAACCAAAGCGGTCCGTAAAACCGTTGGCGACTACAACGATGAAATCAAGGATTTAAAAGACAAGCAGGAGAAGTCAGGCACTCGTGCAGAATTCGACGCAATCGAGAAGCAGATTAAATCTCTGGAATCCGCGCGGGACCGGATCGCTGGGGGTAAGCAGAAATCCAACGCAAGCAAGGCAGCAAAAGCATCGAAGGAGGAAAATGTAAAAACCTTTCATGAGGAACTTGAAGAGAAACGACGACTATATGAAACCTACGAAAAATGGGTGCTCGCTTATGGAAAGCAGTCAGCTGATGAACAGTTCTCATCCCTGGTAAAACGCAATGCGGATTATCTCACTTATCTGAATTCGGAAATCGCACGAATGGAAGCCGTCAAAAATGCCGGGGAGATGTCATATTCAGATGCTGCTGACCTCTCATCCTTGCTAAGCGAACGCACGTTTGCAATGGGCGGGAAGTCGCCTGTTGACCAATTTAGGGATAAGCTTGATGCTGTGCGCGACTCTTCCGAAAGTTTGACTGACGAGCTGCTCAGGTTGAAAGCGATCCAGGCAGAGCTGAATCCAAATGACAACAGCACGACCGGTGTAGCTCAGCGCCAGGCACTGGCTGAACGAGAAATCGAAGTTCAGAAACAGCGTAAGAAGCTTTTACGTGATTTTCTTGTCTCGGTGGCTGGATCTGAGCAGAAGCGCCTTGAAATAACTGCCCATTACGCAGACCTGCGCGCGTCCCTAGAAGATAAGAACCTGGACAAGACATCGTCAGGCTACAAAAAGATGCTTGCTGCTATCGATGATAAGGAAAAGGAAGAGCTTGAAGCATTCACCACCGAAACGCTTACGGCTTCCAAGGGCTACAAAGAGCTTGAAAAGGCGCTGGCGATTACCAAGCGGAATGACACCGGCCGCAGGCTTGAATTGCTCAGGAAACAGCTGGCCGAACTGACTAATGGAACAGACGAGTACGCACAAAAACTTAAAGAAGTACAGGAGGCGGAGGAAGATCATCGCCGGAAAAGTCTGGAGACCTGGGGTGCTGTCGCTGGCATGGTCGGCGAGATCGGCGCTTCTCTTGAAGGTTACGGGGGTACGCTTGGAGAGATAGGCGGCGCGCTGTCTGGTCTTTCGTCTGCCGCCAGCAGGGTTAGCTCCACCCTGGCCAATATGGACAGCTACAAAACTACTGATGGGAAAATGTCGATGGATGGGTATGCCGCGGCAGCCCAAAACGTAATCCAAATCATCACCGGTATTATCGACGCTCAAAAACGTAGACGTGATGCCGAGCGCCAATTTGAAGCGGAGCGGATAGGGTTTGAGAACGAGTATGCGCTGCAATTAAACAAAAGCCTTGGCTCCAACTACAAAGACAACCCTTTTTATCAGGATTATGATGGCATGATCAAAGCTGGTGTGGACCAGTATGCAGACGCAATGGGCAAGTACCAGGACGCACTTGATAAGTTGGAAGAAGGCAAAGCAAAGGAGCGACAAAAAAATGTTATTGACGGGAAGACTACACTCGGGATGGTCGGGGCTGGCGCGGCGGCAGGAGCCGTGATTGGAGCCGCGGCCGGGGCAGGCGTATTATCGATTCCGGCAGCAGCCGTGGGTGCTGTTGTCGGCGGGGTAGTTGGGTTTGTTGGAGGGTTATTTGCTAAAAAGAAAAAGGACGTATACGGTTCCCTGATGGAACAGTACCCCGATTTGGTTAAAGAAACGGCGACCGGCTGGGCAGAATTAAATGTTGAAATGGCTAATGCACTGATGACTAACAACCAGGTAGATGACAAGACGAAGGAATTAATTCAAAATGCCGTAGCACTAAATGAGGCGATGCAAGAAGCAAATCAGCAAATAGAAGATACCATGATAGACCTTTCTGGTCAGGTTGGCGATAATTTGAAGAATGCACTTGTAGAAGCGTTCCGCGCTGGCAAAAGCGAGGCCGAAGCTTTGCACGAAACAGTCAGCTCGATAATAGCCGACATTACATCAAAACTTCTTTTTTCCTCACTAGTGGGGCCAGCACTCGATCAATTGGTTCAAGAAATGACCCAGTCGCTCACTGCTGGTGATGGCGCCATCGTTGATGACCTGGTTAGATTTGACGAATACGGCTTACCAGCTGTCGAAAAATATTTTCAAGGTCTTGAAGAGTTCGACAAATGGGCAAAGGATAAAGGTTTTGAAGATGTTTTTGGCAGAAGTCAGGGCCAGGATCAGGCGATGCAAGGCGTCATCAAAGGTGTGTCAGAAGAGACTGTGTCCGTTTTGATTGGACAAGCCAATGCGATCCGCATATATCAGGCTCAAATGGCTTTTGATGTGAGATCATCGCTGCTTTATCTCAGCAACATTGAAATTAACACAAGACACCTGTCTCAGTTAAATCTTCTTGTTGATGTAATTGATCGGCTCGAAAGACTAAATCAGACTTCCCTGCGAGGATTTGGGCTCTAACTATTTGGAAAGGGTTTTGATTATTTGGGGCAATTGTTTCTCAGCAATTACTCCAAAAATGTTATCCGCTGCATTGAATCCATTAACAGCAACAGCACCCTTGCGAACTTCCTCAGATCTTGCGACTTCCTTTCCAGTCTTATCACTGATACGGATATAGCCTTTGTACATCGAATTGAATTTGCTTGTTTGCCGGATGAGACATTCAATTTTGTAATCGTATGCAGAAGAGTCAGCGGTCACTTTGTAGCTGTCGTATTTTAGCTTCTCAATAATTTTCTTTTCGAAGCCCTTTTCAGTCGGTTCGACATAAAAGGTTTGCGCGAAAGCGCCGGAGGAAATTAAAAGGAAAAACAGCAAAAAGCGAATCAAAGTAGAGGCAGTTATGTAATCGCAATATTATCAATTCCGCGAAATATTTACAAGGTCTATTTCTAAATGGAATTGCAAGAGCCGCAGGAACCGCAAAAAGCCATATCGATTAATTATGCTAATTAGGGAATGCTTATATGTAAGGATTCTATATGGGTACTCCCTAAGTATAATATTTTAGTTATACAGTATTTTGTGGCACTTTGTATTTAAACGACTGATAAACAGGCACATTTTTGGAGCCGCATGCAAGATTTGCGGTTCCGTTTGTGGCTCTTTACGGTTCCGGTAGTGGTTCTACCGATTCTTCCCGCTATCCGTGGCCTCCTGAGCCTGAGCCACCACTAAGAAATGACTTTACGGTCACGGCTGCATTCGCGAGATTTATCGCTGTATCAATGTATGGGCGGAGTTTCTCCACTTTGCCCAGTATTTCAGATTTGTCAGCTTTTTCTCCAACTTCGAGAATTCGATTTACTTCGTACATCACCTTGTTCTCGAGCAGGTTCTTGATGCTGAAGTGTTTTACGAAACCGCCATCTACATAAAATGAATCCAGTGCAGTAGTTGTGAAGCCTACTACCCCCGACTTATACCCCTTTACTTCTCGTAAATACTGAAGATCCTTCAACTCCATCAGGAAGCTGTAAAGTTTCCCGCCAGGTATTCCGAACAGTTTTTCAGCATCAGAGTTCTTAATTTGGAACATATCTCCGTTGGAGGTTTGTAGAATATGCTCGATGATCTGGTCTTTAAGTTCGTTTGTGACAAGAATCATAGGATATCAGTTTAGAGGGTATGAAAAAAGGGCCGAGGCCCTTTTTAGTTATCGACTGAGAATGTCGCTGTTATTTTTCGTCAGATTCGGACGTAGTTTTCTCTTTCAGTCGCTGATAATGATCAACAAAGTTAAATGGCGGTATTAGTAACGCATCAACTCCCGCCTTGGCGGTAAGACTTGCTATATGCTCTCTAACAAATGGATAAATTATAGCTGGAGCATTCACATTAGCCAAATAATCCTCTGCTGGACCGGCCCCATCCAAATTGAAATCGAAAATACCATCCATTCTTGCGGTGACGGTTAAAAGACTGGCGTCGCCAGAGAAGGCTATTACTTTGACACCCAGAGATATCAATGTATCTCCATTGTCAGTATCCATCCTTGACATTGTTACTTCTAAATCAAACCTTGCGGATTCTGAAGTGCTTACCTCGGGATTGTACTTAAAGTCGCTTTCAACTAAATAAACCTTCTTGATTGAAAAAGATGCCATAATTATCGGTCAATTCTACGCAGCAAATGCGTATTCATAGTTATTCAAAGTAGCTTCCTCTATCACATCGACGGTTTTAGCTAATTTTCTTGGCGACATTAAATTTTTGAAATTGTCGGTTGCAATCAAAACGCCAGGCGTAGGCAAATATCTTCCATTGTATGATGCGTCAACATCGACGTGGTTAGATACGACATTCTCTTCTTTCCAATATAGAAAAGTCGGACATGTCATTTTGATCATGTCATCATCTTCTACCAAATACCACGATTCATCTGGATTGTTACGAGTACACTCTCTAATGACTGCTCTTATCGCCTTAAATACCTCATCTTTCAGAATTGATTTATAAGGTATAAGTTTTAAGAGGTGTAACTCATATAAACTTGAATATTCATACAGCACAGTAACCCCGTATAAATTTTCGAAATGGGATTTTATGATTTCTTGAATATTGCTCATACTATTTTCTTTTGTTCAGATATTGTGTAATGTATGCGGGTATTGACTCTTGTAGCAAACTAGCTTTAGAAATAACTTTTTTTATTTCATCTTCTTCAACCTGATGTTCTTTATAGGCAGCCTTAACACGAATGCCTTTTAGAGACGTGAGCCTTTGACTCACGTTGAATGCCACTCGTTCACTTCCGGTAATTTGTTCGATTGCCTTTTCTAGCTGGTCAATATAAAAAGCGTGCGAGTTCCCTTTGCCCTCATCGGCTTTACCGCCCGACTGCGTGGTCGACTTATTGTTTTTGTCACTAATGTACCACTCAAAAAGCCCCGCAGCGTCTAATCCTTTTATCGTCATTAACAGTGTCATAGCGAGTTGAAGTCCGCTGTAATAGGCACATTGCGCAGACATACAATAGCATACTTTTCCTTGATCTTTCAGGATAACTGCGCTGTTAAAACTTTGTTTTGATTTCTCCAACATTATAGGAAAGTACTAAACAGGGAACCGGGATGGTACACAATTTGGGGATGTTGGCGTATCTCAATTCGAGATGTTTTCATTTGAGCGTGCAAAGGTACACCGAAAACGCAGCTACACCAAAAAAAATTCGCTACACCGCGAATCTGGGTATGGCAGAATCCCTGAAAGTGAGTCGGGGGGAGCAATATCCGTGATGAGTTAAGAGTAATTTTGCAGGTCTACAGGGCGATAGGTTGCGCATAACGGCGTATTTCTGAGTATATGATGATTTAAGCACCGCAGTTGAAAATTCTACTACTCGACGTCATCAATATATCAAAAGATGAGCGTGGTTAAATGTAGTGAATATTGTTACGATTTTACCCAAATAGAATAGCTAATTATTTTGCGGAATATTTTAGAGGTAATATATACCTGTATAGTTATCTTTATCCATGGCAAACCCAGTCTTGGACATTCTTTTCGACGAGCCCGACGGATCGACAATGGCTTATGATTACGGTCCGGGTGCGCATCATGCTGCGATCGAATCAGGGAGATTCGTCCCCGGCAAGTTCGGGAACTGCGTATACTTTCCTGGGGAAGGAAAAGCGGAGATTGTTGGGCCTGTAATCGACTTCTCACAGGATTTCAGTTTCACGGTTTGGGCGAAGGTAGAAATGCAGGCAGAAGGCCCGCACCGGACGTGGGCTGTGTTCAAGTTTCTAGGCAAGACAAACTTTGTCGAGATAGAGCTTTTTACCAGGTTGGAGTATTGGCAGAATTTGGCAGTTGTTCAGCAGGGTAGCACGGTAAAAGTTTACGTCGATGGCGTGCAAAAAGGAACTTTCATCCGATCAGGAAATATGACCGGTTTTGCCATTATCAACAATGCACTACATAATACTGGCGGGTATTGTTCACTGGACGGGGCTCGGAGTTATACAGAAGCGCTTACTCCAGACGATATTAATAATAACATCCAACACACATTAGAACCCGTGGAGTTTCATATAAATAACATCAACTTTCAATCCCTGGGCGTCATCGTAGAACACCTGGACAGCATTTTGGAAATGCCAGACCGAAAAGACCCGCTCACAGTTGATTGGGAAGATTATCATGGGGAAGTGGTTGATCTGATGAAACCAGTATTCGGCCCGCGAGAAATCGAATTGCGTTGCTGGATGAAAGCGGCCACTCAGGACGAGCTGGTTTCAAAGTGGCTGCAATTACGCCAGATATTTGAGTCTGCCGGTACGCAGCGTCTTCAAATTGATGCTGGCGCCAAGCCGCTGCTATTTGACGTGTATCATCGGGAACGCTTACAACCATCGAATAAGTGGAGAAACTCGGGACCGTATTTTATCCGCTTCACATTGAAACTACGAGAGCCAGAGCCGGTCAAACGTGTTTTGAAGGTCTCCGGATCATCAGTCAGCATCACTTTAACCAGCCGGAAGCTTCTCTCCATATCCTGGGGGGATGGGCAGAAGACCATGAACGTTTACGGAAATGGGGTGAATGTCAGCCATAACTACGCCGGCGGGGGCGATAAGTATGTAGTCATTTCTGGTAATATTGAAGATATCACTGGATTCTCTACGGATGCGGTAATCGTTTGGACTAAAATTTAATTCAAGATATGGAACAGCAAAAAAGCATCCTGCCTCCTACTGAGGACGAGATCGAAGAGACGCTTCAAAAGGTCCAGGATCGCCTAGAACGTAAGGAAATGTCTATGCCGGCAAACGCGGCAGTCAAAGAGGGTTATGAGGAATCCGTTGATATCCTGGCAGACGACCGACGTACTTATCAGGGGATTGATAGATTGCATTCCGTGCAAGGCCGTGCCATTGCTGTGCTGGCCGTGGATTATTTAAATGGAGAATGCACAGCGGAAGTACTACTCGGTGTGCCGTTGAAAGGCTCGATTGAATTAAGGTTAAAACGTTGACTAATCGTCACCATACTTTTATAATCAGCAGAATGAGAGAAATACCGAAAGTTGCCATTGCGATGAGCATTCCGCTGGTACTCCAAACAAATATCTCCTCGTTCCAGGACCCGTCACCAATTTTTTCGAAATATGCCCAACCAGCAATAAAACAGAGAATGATGATAAGGAAAAACGATGTGACGATGATGGTGGGAAGCCTTTTCATAGTTGTAATCGGGTTTGCCTGAAAAGGTACATATTTATTGAAAATACACACTATGCCAGATCAAATTGAGGTCATTAAAGCTGATAATGATGTAATCGCCCTATTCCTGCGAGAGCCATTGCGTACTGTAACAAAGGCAGAGCAAGTTCAGGATCTTCTTGGGCAGGATATACTTAATATTTCGGTTACATCCGTGGATCCGCTCGATCTGACAATCGGCCAGCGGGTGACCGCCTTAGGGAAAACTTATTTTCTCAACCAACTGCCCACAGCGCAAGTCAAAGGTGAGCGGCATTTCGAGTACGATCTCACATTCGAAGGACCGCAGTATACATTGCGCAAAGCAGTATTCTTCAATGCTGATATTACAGGTTTCAATACAAGCTCAGACTTCCCACTCACTGGTGACTGCGAGTTATTCCTGGATGTATTGATAAATAATCTCGTCCGGGTATTCGGTGCTGGCAAATGGATCAAAGGCCAGTTCCCGACGACCAATGCTAAGACAATCACTTTCAGTGAAAATAACTGCCTGGCCGCCCTGCAAACGATCTGTAAGGAATTCGAAACCGAATTTGATATCGTCCAAACTGGCAACACCCATACGCTGCATATCAGGAAAGCGGGTCAGATCCTCGGACATACTTATCAATACGGACGTGGCTACGGGCTTTACGAGCTAAAAAGGCAAACAGTCACCGATTCCGACATAGTGACGCGGCTCTACCCTTTTGGGGCTAGCAAAAATCTGAAATCAAATTACCGGAATTTCAGTCAGCGACTCCGCATTCCCGATCCGGGGTTTATAGAAGACGCGCAGGCTATTGCAGCGTTTGGAATTATTGAGAACACCCATGTTTGGGAAGACATTTATCCGCACCGAAAAGGCGTTGTCACGGCCGTCACCGGCATAAATACCTTCCAAGACTCTACGATGAATTTTGACTTGGCAGAGTCAAATGGCAGTGGTGGAACAAAGTGGATTTTAGATGGAGCGCAGCCGAAGATCAAATTCAACACTGGCAACCTGGCTGGTTTTGAATTTAGTTTAAAAGCAAAAACAGGGTACGTTCATACCACAAAAACTTTCACGCTGATCCCATTCAAAGATGAACGGGATTTGGAGTTGCCGAGCCCCGAGCACCTGGCATTCCAGATGCAGGTCGGCGACGAGTATGTTATCCTTGATATCGTTTTGCCGGAGGCTTATGTGGAGTCAGCCGAACTAGACCTGCTTGCAGAAGCTGAGCAATACCTGGACCAGGTCAAAAATCCGAAGGTCCAATACGCCCTGAAAGTGGATGAAATGTACCTGTCTGAACTTGCAGGCGATGGTAGCATTGTCAATTTTTACGGAATAGGCGATTATCTGCACATACTCGATCCTGACTTGAACATAGATAAAAGCAGTCGCGTCATTGGATTGCGCCGGGACGTGCTTCGCCCTTATAAATATGAACTGACAATCGATGACACATACCAGGTGTCAACGATCATCCAGATCATTGATAAAATCAAGGATGCCCAGACGATTATCAAAGTAAATGACTTGCGGGACCCGAACCGCGCCAGGATGGGATGGAAAACTACTCTGGAACTACTGGCGATGATCTTTGACACTGACGGATACTTTGATGGTGGCAAGATCAAGCCGGAGAGTATTGAGACGATGATGTTGGTAGTGGGCGCGAAGTCCCAGCAATTCATATTACAGGACGTGGTGTTTCAACCCAATTTTGAGGGAAATCCAAACGTAGTCGATGTGTCCGAGGGCCTACTGATCCACTATGCATTGAAAGAGGAAATCCTGACCTGGAATATTCAGGCATCAATGCATACCATCCCTGACAATGCAGCAAGGTATATTTATGCGAAGGTCAGCAAGTCTGAATATACTGACGGACATATCATTTTCAGTACTGATAAGATTAAGGTCGACGATGATGCGGCGTACTATCATTTTCTTGTAGGCACGCTCCATTCGGTTATGGAAGGCGTGCGGTGGATCAGTTTGACTTATGGCGCCACCGCGATTAATGGCCGATTCATCAAGACGGGCCGGCTGCAATCATTTGATGGACGTACATTTTTCGATTTGGACCTATCTGCAATCGGAGGATACATAAAATTCATTGACTCGGAGGGGAATTACCGGGATTTATCAGATATCGGTGCGGCAACGGACCGGTTTTACGAACTTTCTGTCATCGAGCCTCTCGATTCTTATCTGAATGGTAAAATTACGGCATGGTTCCAGTCGACCAACCCGGCCACCTGGCCCGGCGGAGAAGAGGCTTTTCATGAAGGGGACATGTGGTTTAATTCGGGCACTGTCACGGTGTCAAGGCGTATTGGCGGCGGATGGGTTACCATATCTGATCCTGAAACCTTGAAATCCTACATCAAACAATACACTCGAATAGGGAACAATCAGCATATTCAGCTCTTCACGGCGCTGCCCGTCCCTAAATATTCTGATGGAGATCTCTGGATGTCTGAGCAAGGAATACGTCGCAGCGTTAAAAACAAAGTTATCGGGCAGAGTTTCGATCCAAATGACTGGGTCGAGCCTTTCAACTTCGATAATACGGCAACCGCGATCGACGCTGGGATCCTTACTTCAGGAACTATCCAGCTTGCCGGAGACAAGAATGCGGTGTGGGCGGGTATCACAGGGCATGGTACCGCAGACGATTCTGTGCGGTTCTGGGCAGGAGCATCCTATATAAATAGATTTACAGCGCCATGGCGGGTAAAGCAGTCCGGTGAAATGATTGGCCGCACGCGCATAGAAGTAGAGGGCGTGGACAGCTCTGATCCGGATGGATATAAAGGGCAGGCTGGGCTGGCCGGCAGCGAGATCGAAGACGATTCGGGTATCCGCATTTATGCTGGCCAGGACTACGACAATCGAGACATCGCGCCATTTAGGGTAGATGGCCGTGGATTTGCCTGGCTGGAAACAGGTCAGATAACCAATATGCAGATCCGCCAGGGAAGCCTTACTAACCAGGATGAAAACCACAACTTCACTGGCGACGCAGCGATTATCCTCAGGGATGATGCCCGGGACGTGTTTGCCGGCATAGGCACGAATCTGGCACCCGCTACCGCGGATATCTCAATTCTTGCCAGGTTTGAAAATAATGAGGTGGACCCGAGCCCGGGACACAATAAGATAGCTGCTGTGTTTGAAGCCTCGGGAGGATCGCACGGAACGGCAATGAATTATGCCATTTATGCAGGGGTCGGGATTGCGATGCTTGGGGAAGCGCTTATTAACGGGAGAAAATCAACTACGATAGGGATACCGGCCGCGACAACGATGATTTTTGATCCAACCAGATGGGATGTTATCACTGTGATTCCGCCTAACGGTTCGCCGGCGGGCGTTAAAATGGATTCATCTGGGCATGCCAATACCTTGTATAATGGCAAGGAGATCATGTTAATGAGTAACAGCGATGTGTTGGGTTTTTTGATCGTGGAGACAATCAGGGGAAAACCAGTGGTTCAGGTTCCGGGAGGTGCGGTAATAACAATAACTTACATCGATGGCTTTTGGTATATCAAAAGCTACTTTGACAATGATTATTGACCGAAAATTGTTCCTTCTCCCAGCAGTAGCCATTCAGAGGAAACTGCATAGTCTTTTACGAGAACGGCCAGGTACCAACCAGGGATTGGCTGTCTTCCTGCGGCCTTCAATTTGGCAACATTGCTTGGATCCAGATTGTATCGGCGGGAATACGCAGCCAATGTCAATCCATATTTCTTTTTCAGCTCGCCGATCGCTTCAAAAAATCTATTTCTAATAGCTTCCGATTCCGGATTAGAAGTTGCTTTCATTTTTTGTAAAGAAGTTAATCGAGGAACGTTGAGATTATCATGATTTCACTTACGCTAATTTGAATTTGTCTTTCCACTCAGCCAATATCCTACTCTGCTTGACTGCTCCATATTTTTTAACAAATCTGGTGGAGGTGTGACCAAGCATAGCTGCGACAGACTCATCACTCATGCCGTACTCATTGATGCACATGTTTGTGAAAGTTTTTCTGGCCACTTTATTGGTCAAATGTTTTGCTGTGCCTATACGCTCGGCAATTATTTTTAGGTATGCATTCGAGGTCTTGCCTGACAGCTTCGGAAGTTTGGACAGTGTCCCGTATTTAGTAATAATCCTGGATGCTTCCGAATGAAGGGGAATGATGGCCTCGACCTTTGTTTTCGTCCGTCCTATCCGGATCCATCTCACCTCGTTGATGATTGAGATGTTATTGTCCCCCAGCTTTCTATAATCTGAAATGTGCATGCCCTGATAGCACATAAACAAAAGGCTGTCCACAACCTGTTGCAGGGATTCGCTCCAAACAGTTGTTTTAAGCTTTTGAATTTCTCCTTCATCAAGACAGATCAGATCAATTTTATTTTCCCAGACGAACGAAGAACTCGAAAACGGGTTTGAGTCTGTAAAACCCTTTGCCACCGCAAATTTGAAAAGGCTCATGCAATTCGCGACCGTCTTGTTGACATAGTCATGGTCGTAGCCCTTATTTTTTAAGTGATCCCAGAAATCCTCGACGTGCCTGCGTTGAATTTCATGGACGGGAAGGTTTTCTTTTAGGTATGCCAGCAAATACCGATGACATTTTTTGTGGATACCGATAGTAGCGGGCGAGCGGTTCAAGGATTTGAGAGCCTCGATCTTTTTTTCACTCAGCGCCTGAAAGGTGCAGGAGATTTCACGTTTACCGTGATAGATGTCCACAATTTCACGGGCGGTGAGTCTTTTCCCCCTGGCCATCTGGCTGTCCCTAATCAATTCCAGCTCAGTTCTGATTTGATCGAGCTTTTTGTTTTGCGAATAGACCTGGTCGGATGAACCCTTTACCCGCTGTAACGCAGCATCCCACTTAGCAGGAGTTACAAATACCGAAGTCGAAAAAGGAGTTGACGGAATACCATTGACACGGATGTGGCAGTCCAGAGGACATTGTCCTAGCTTGTTTAGGCGGGCTTTTCGTAAAATGAAACGAACGCGCATTCTGATGTTTTTTTTAAGTACAGCATAGATAAATTGTTTAGTGGAAAGCAATTACCAGCATAACTTATATACCATACCTGAATGGTATATAACATGGTATAAAAAACCGATTAATGCCTGCTTTTCAAAAAACGTCACTGTGACTCCAAAAAGAAAGCCTGGCTGGGCCAGGCTTGCAATACTTTAAGCTTTTTTTACCTTTTGGCAGAGAGAGAGGGATTCGAACCCCCGGACCTGTTACAGTCAACGGTTTTCAAGACCGTCGCAATCGACCACTCTGCCATCTCTCTAAATGTTTCGCCGGATGCGAAACGTGGTGCAAATGTAAAAACAAAATTTGTATGCGCAATATATGAGTTGAAATTTGTTTAACTTTTTGTGCAGGGCAATATTCTTATAATGCGCTCAATTTGTTTATCAGAGCCACTTTCAGCACTTTGGAAGTTGCATTTGATACTTTGTAACGTTCATCTGAGCGAATACCTATCACCCAAATAATCTCGCCGTTTCCATTTACAAGAACCTGTATTTCTCCTTTTTGAAAACGGTCCATTTTGAGGTCGCTAAACAGGTCACTCAGCTTTTTTCTCATCCCTTCCATACCAAATGGGAAAAAGGTGTCACCTGTTTTCCATTTGCGGATTGTCAGCGGCCATTGCACTTTCTCCAAATCAATGAAGGCTAGTGACTTATCTTTACCAAGCTCGTTTATCCGAACTTGCGCTATTCCTTCAAAGAACAATATTGAGTTGCCTATTGAGATAGCCGATCCTGGTCCCCAAACTGTTATCTCATCCCCAGAAACCTGTGGAGTGCGCCGCCGGAGTATCAGATGATTTCTATCCAGCAACAATTCGTATGACGCAGAACTGAAAGTTTTTCCGACAGTTCCATTCAAGGCAGTAAGGATTGGCTTGACCTGCGCATAACTAAATTTATACTCCTGCAAAACAGACCACAACCTGAACGCTGGCTCCGTCGAAGTAAGTAACTTTCCTTTGTCGATATAGATCAAGCCATTTTCTTGATATACCGCGCTGCGCTTCCACGTTTCAAGAAGTTCTTCCAGCAGATTTTCGGCAGCCTGCAATCGCTCAGATGTGTTGATAAACGTAGTCTCAATGGAGGAATTGAGCTTTTGCAGTACAGGTATAATCTCGTGGCGAATACGGTTGCGCTTGTAATCCAGTGACGAGTTAGACCTATCCTCTCGCCACGGCAAACTATTTTCGCGAGCATAAGTCAGGATTTCTTCCTTCGTCGTTTGGAGTAGCGGCCGGATGATCGCATTTACATGCGGCGCGATTCCTTTGAGCCCTGGCAAGCCAGTACCTCGTGCCAGATTCAATAATGTAGTTTCAAGTGAATCGTTGGCATGGTGGGCAGTCGCGATCCAGTCATATTGATTATCATTCCGGACTTCTTCAAACCATTTATAACGTAACTCCCTCGCAATCATTTGAGTAGAAATACCCTTTTCCCCGGCTAACCTTTTTGTATCAAATTCTGTAACGAAAAATTCAAACCCGTACAATGCTGCGATTTCGCGCACAAATTGCTCGTCTGCATCGGATTCATCGCCTCGCAATTTGAAGTTACAATGCGCAATACCGGCCCTAAATCCCTGTAAATAAAACAGATGCGCCAAAACAATAGAATCCACTCCCCCACTCACAGTCAGCAGTGATCTTTTCTGATTCAGCTCCCAAGCTTGTTGGTTAATAAAAGTTAAAAAAGAATCCACAAAGAACCTCTAAGATGTATTTGGTGTAGTTTTGGCATGTCAGAGCCGGATCATCTTTTTGGCAGGCTCAAAAATACCTGGCCTTTGCACGCAAGCAACTATTTTGCAGGTGCTGGTTTCAAAGGTAAAAGAAAGAAAAGAACATGGATAAAAATAATTACAAGTCAGGCTGCAACTCTTTTAAACTTTCACGCGTCATCAATATCAAAGGGAATATTAATTATCTAACGTTCTTTGCCTTACTGATTTGTTTACCTAGCATGTTGTGCGTCAATGCATTGGCTCAAAATAATACAGCTTCCAGTGAAGATCTGGTTGAGATTTTGAAGTCCGATGAGCTTGAAATTCTCAATGCAAACGGTATTGAGTCGCGGCGGGTTATCAATGGGGTTTTTAAACACAAGGGAGCCTTTTTATATAGTAATCTGGCAATTCAGAATATCAATACCAATGTGATCGAGGCTTTTGGAAATGTGAAAATCGTACAAGGAGATACTGTGACGGTGACTGGTGATACGCTCTACTATTATGGCAACACCAGACTCGCAATTGTCAGCGGACGAAAAACTGTTTTGAAAGACAGCAAAAGAACATTGACGACCCGAAAAATTGAATACGAAATGGGAAACGGAATTGCTTATTACAAGCAGCCGGGCCGCACAGTTGACGAAGAAAATGTGCTGACTAGTAAAGAGGGATTTTACAATACATCGACGAAAGAATTCACCTATTACAGAAATGTGAAGCTTGTCAATAAAAAATATACGCTCACCACTGATACGCTGCTTTACAATTCGATAACCAAGTGGTCCTATTTCAATGGGCCTACCAAAATTGTGAATAAAGATGGTACGGTTGTAGGGACGAAGGGGCAGTATAATACAGAGACGACGCAATCCAGTTTTCACAAAAGAACAACGGTTGATAACGAAACGTATACACTAACCGCAGACTCGCTGATCGTCGATGGAAAAAGTAACGACGGGCAGGGAAAAGGCAATGTGGTGATTGTTGCGAAAAAAGATAAGACTGTTTTGAATGGTGATGAGGGATATTACTGGAAATCAAGAGGATACTCCAAAATATATGGTCACGCATACGTAAGAAATGTAGTCTCAGAGGATACACTGTACATTCGGGCTGATACACTTTATTCTTTTGAAAACGCGAGGGACTCGACCCGGAAGCTGATCGGACATAAAAATGTGTTTATTTACAAGTCTGACTTTCAGGGTAAATGCGACTCGATCAATTATAATACGGCGGATTCTGTGATCCGATTTTTCCGTCAGCCGATCTTGTGGAGCGATCAGCATTATCAGATGGAGGCGGACACAATTACTGCTTTTCTGGTCAATAATGAGATTAACCGGATGCTTTTAAAAGGGAAGGCATTTGTGATTACGGAAGACACATTGGTAAGGCAGTTCAATCAGGTCAAAGGGAGGATTATCAATGCTTATTTCGGTGCCAAAAATCAATTAAAACAGGTTCTGGTGGAGGGAAATGGTGAAAGTGCGTACTACGCTGTTGACGATAAACAGAAAAATATTGGTCTGAATAGGGTCGAATGCGGGCGGATGAACCTGCTGTTCAAAGAAAACCGCGTAGAGAAAATTTCCTTTGTGGGGAAACCGGACGGAAAGCTGATCCCACCCATGAAAATCAAGCAGCCGGAGCGGCAACTTGAGGGATTTAACTGGCGCATTTCAGAGAAACCGACACGTGAAAAAACGATTTGGGCGGAATTATAAAAAATTTAATGTTCAGGTAAGAATTTCTGTCTAACCGGCATGGTTTTTTACCTTTGAAAAATAAAGTTAGCCGTTCGCACAATATATGTTGAGGATCCAATTATTTCTCTATATTTTTGTAGTGTACTTTTTAGCTAAATTATTGAACATTAGTCAAAAGTATTATTTGAAGCTATGAAAAAATATGTACTCTTTTTGAATATACTTATCGCAACTATTCTGTCTATGGACGGCGTAGAAGCACAATCTGCATCGGGAGGCAGCCGGCTGAATATAGTCGGAAAGAAGAAGCCAGCCAGTTCAGAGCAAATCAAGTTTTCGGTAATGCCTTCGGGGCTTAGTTACAAACCGTTATCCTTACAAAATCCAAAAGCGCTTAATAAATTCTACACCTCATTTTTGTTCTCTAACCCCAACAATGCTGACAGCAATGCAAATCTCGCTGCCGATGTTGTGGAAAGATCTGGAGAAAGAAAATCGGTGGCTTTGGAAGCGCATCTGAAAGTAGAAGAGCAACTTTACGTTAGTGACAGGATTTCGGTATCGAATATATATCCGAACCCTGCCAGCGAATATGCAGAGCTTGATTTTACGATCGCTCCGTCTGTTAGAGAAGCCAAGCTAATATTTTATAATGTGCTTGGTTCCAGAATGAGCGAGCTGACGCTGAATAAAAATGATAAGAAATTGCGTGTCAATACGAAGGACATGCCAACCGGTCTTTATTTTTACCAGCTATCGATTGATGGTCAGAAAGTAGCAACTAAAAAAATGCTCGTTCGCCATCAGCAATAGGCTTCTAATTAACACTAGATCAGCTACGCATTCGTTATGGATGGTGTAGCTTTTTTTATTACCTTTGCAGCCAATATGCGAAAAAACAGTCCAGCAAGCTATTTCTTGCTTTTTATTGCAATCCTTCTTTGTACTACTTCGTGTAGCAAGTTCTCCCGATTACAGAAAACAGGTACAGATCAGCAGAAGTATGATGCTGCGATGGCCTATTACAAAAAGGGAGATTTTTACAAGGCTGGTATTCTGTTCGAGGAACTTATCCCTTTGTTAAAAGGCAGTACAGAATCGGAACTTGCGCAATTCTATTACGCTTACACGCAGTACCAGCAAAGTCAATACAACACGAGCCAATTTCTGTTCAAGAAATTTTATGATACCTATGCGCGGAGTGATTATGCGCAGGAAGCATATTATATGCACGCGTTTTCGCTGTATAAGGACTCTTCTCCATATAATTTAGACCAAACGAGTACACATACCGCCATTTCGGCTATGCAGGATTTCATCAATACTTATCCTGAAAGTCCGTTTCGTGACGAGTGTACCAAGTATATTTTGGAATTGAGGTCCAAGTTGGAAAAGAAAGCTTACGAGCGGGCTAAGCTTTACCATAAGATCAGTGACTTCAATTTGATGTCGCTAAAATCTGCGGTAATATCTATCGAAAACTTTAAGAAGGATTTCCCAGATTCTCAGTATAACGAAGAACTTGCCTTCCTGAAAGTGGAATCGCAATACAACCTGGCTACCAATAGCTTTATAGACAAGCAGAAAGAGAGACACCAGGATGTAGTGAAGTTTTATCAGGAACTGGTTGATAAATATCCTACGGGAAAGTTCAGCCGCGATGCGGAGAGAATGTTTGATAACAGCCAGAAGCAGATAGAAGAAATTGCGAAACTGGAATTAGAAAGACAGAAATTGAAAGAGGCGAAACCAGATCCTGAGAACCAGCCTACAAAAGTAACTACCCCTGCGATTGCGGAACCGAAAGGTCAGTAATCCACATTATAATGTTTTAAAATTTTTCAAACTATATAAGACAATCATGGCAACTAATCCATCGATCATTACCCGGGATACCGATAAAATAGCGGACGTTACCGGAAATCTATATGAATCTGTATCAGTTATCTCAAAGAGAGCACGCCAGATTTCAAGCAAAATGAAAGAAGAGCTTAACAACAAGCTTGCTGAATTTGCTTCTGGTGTTGACAATCTGGAAGAAGTGTTCGAAAACAGAGAACAAATCGAAATTTCTAAATTCTACGAGCGTATGCCAAAAGCAGGAAGCATTTCAATCGACGAATTTATTGAAGGTAAAACTTACCACGCATTCCGGACTACAAGCGACGAAGAATAAATTAGAATAAATGAAAAACCAGCCTCAATTTGCATTGTGGCTGGTTTTTCATTTATATCCGTAAGATTTGGAGGAAGTTCTTCTTACTTTGCATTCGAAACAAACTATTTCAGCCAGCTATAAATTCACAAGCGTTGAACCTGAAAGGCAAGAATATCCTCATCGGAGTTACCGGAAGTATCGCTTCTTACAAGTCTGCATTGTTGGTAAGGCTATTAATTAAAGCCGGCGCGACGGTACAGGTTGTAATGACGCAGGCAGCCACCGAATTTATTACGCCTCTCACACTCTCAGTACTTTCCAAAAATCCCGTTTACACAACTTTTACCAGCGGCCAGGACGAATGGAATAACCACGTTGACCTGGCACTTGCGGCCGATGCTATCATAATTGCACCGGCGACAGCGAAGACGCTTGCGAAGTGCGCAATAGGCAACTGCGACGACCTGCTGACAGCCGTATATCTATCTGCACGCTGCCCGATATTCTTTGCTCCGGCAATGGACCTGGATATGTTTCATCACCCTTCCACCACCCGGAACATCGCGTCGCTACAATCGTTCGGCAACTTTTTTATTCAGCCGGAATATGGGGAGCTGGCAAGCGGGTTGACCGGTGATGGAAGAATGGCGGAGCCCGAAACGATCGTTTCCAGGCTTAAAGATCATTTTGCCAGGCAGCCTCTCGCATTTACCAAGAGAGTCCTGGTAACAGCCGGGCCAACCGTAGAATCGCTTGATCCCGTGCGTTTTATCAGTAATCATTCGTCTGGAAAAATGGGTTATGCGATCGCTGCTGCATTTGCTGCGGCTGGTGCTCAGGTAACATTGGTAAGCGGCCCAACTAGCATAAAAAGTGTCCCACCGTCGATCCGGAGAATACAGGTTGGAACCGCGCAGCAAATGCTTGACGCTACTACTGCGCACTTTAACGAGCAGGATGTGGTCATTTTCGCGGCCGCAGTGGCCGATTATACACCCAAGTTTGTAGCCGATCAAAAAATTAAGAAACAAGGTTCAGAAATGGCGCTTGAACTGATTAAAACGGCCGATATCGCGGGCACTTTGGGACAACAAAAGCGGGACGGACAATTGTTGATCGGCTTTGCGCTAGAAACTGAAAATGAGGTAGCCCACGCGCTGGAAAAGCTTAACCGCAAAAACCTCGATTACATTATATTGAACTCACTTAATGATGCCGGTGCAGGGTTCGCGCACGATACGAACAAAATAACCGTTATTGACAGGAAAGGAAATAAGCGGCTCTTCGAATTAAAATCAAAAGAAGAAGTCGCGCAGGATATTCTGGAAATTGTGATTGATCAATGGAAAAAGGTATGAAAAAACTTGCCGCAATTTTTATTCTCTTATTGACCTTAAATGCTGGTAGCATTTTCGCGCAGGAGCTGCAATTTACTGTCAATTTGAATTATGAGCAGCTTGTGGCGCAGCAGAAAACTGACCCGCAGTCCATGAACCAGCTTCAAAACTACATGAATGAGTTTTTGAATAATACCAGATGGACGAATGACCAGTTTGCGAAAGAAGAGAAAATTAAGTGCAAGCTGAATGTCAATCTGACCAGATCGCTGGCACAGGGCAGCTACGAGGGTAATGCACAGCTGGTTGTTTCGAGGCCGGTTTACAACTCAAATTACGAATCGGTACTGTTCACATATGTAGATAAGAACTTCACTTTTACTTATTTACCTAATACCCAGTTATATTTTAACGAAAACAGCTACACCGAGGAGCTACCTTATATTCTCGCCTTTTATGCGAATGTAGCGCTGATATTCGATTATGACTCTTTCAGTAAAATGGGCGGGTCTCCTTACGTGCAGCGGGCTTTTAATCTCGTTAACCAGGCTAGGAATTCATCTCCAAACAAACGGGGCTGGGACTCGGGCGGTGAATCCCGGAACCGGTATTGGTTGATTGAAAATCTCATGAGTCAGCAATTCACGCCTTTTCGGGAAGGAATGTATAAATACTACCGGCAAGGGTTGGACGTAGCAACTGAAAACCCAGTCGAGACAAGGGCGAAAGTGCTGGAATTTCTTACCACTTTGAAGGAAGTAAATCAGCTTAGGCCCGCGAGTGTCGTGATCAATTCATTTTTCGATGCCAAGTCTGAGGAGCTTTTTAAAATACTAATTGAAGCCCAGCCTGATGAACGCGCTAAGGCATATACGTTGCTTGTGAGCCTGGATCCAACCAAGACGCAGCTGTACCAGCGCCTTTCTTTATAATGAGCAAAAGACTGACCCGCATCGCATCTTCCCGGCTGTCCGATCAGGAACTGACAGGATTATTGAAACACGAAATCCATGGTGTACTGAATAATGGCAAAACGTATTTTGGCGTTTTGATTTCGTTTACAACCAGCCAACTGGTTATTCAAGATCCTCGCAGGCACGAACATACGCTTGCATTCACTGAATTATATGAGATCGTCTATGACGCAAACTCCGCTTCGCTAATTAAAACCTGACCGCTCTCCAAATCACATGCTTTCTAATTTACTTATCAAGAATTACGCATTGATCAAGCAACTGGAAATGTCGCCTGATCCTGGTCTCAACATCATTACCGGGGAGACCGGAGCGGGAAAATCCATTATGCTTGGTGCGATTGGCCTGTTGCTGGGAAACCGTGCGGATGTGAAATCGTTGTACGATTCCGGCGAAAAATGCGTGATAGAAGGGAGCTTTAATCTGGCTGGCTATGACTTACGTCCGAACTTTGAAGATGAAAATCTGGATTTCGCCGATGAATGCATTATCAGAAGAGAAATTGTAGTCTCAGGTAAGTCACGCGCATTTATCAATGATACACCTGTCAATCTCGATACATTAAAAAAGATTGGCAGCCAGCTGCTCGACATTCACTCACAGCACGATTCGATCTTATTGGGTAACAATAATTTTCAATTGGAAGTAATTGATTCGTTTGCTAAAAACGCAGCTATCCTTAAAACATATTCACAACATTATCAGGCTTTTCGTCAGGCAGCTACCCGATTCGATGAACTTCAAAAAAAGGCAGCTCAGCTTCGCAAAGAGTTCGATTACGATCAGTTTTTATTCCAGGAATTGAATACAGCAGACCTTCGCCAGGGTGAGCAGGAAAAATTGGAAGAAGAACTTACGATCCTTGAGAATGCAGTAGAAATCAAGGAGCGCCTGCAACTTGCTTACACTTACCTGGATAATCCCGAGACATCGGTACTGGATCTTCTCAAAAATACCACAGCCGCACTTTCGCAGGCTGCACGACTTGTGGGCGGGTACGAAGCGTTGCGGCAGCGGGCCCAAAGTGCATTGATCGAGCTTAGGGATCTCGCTGACGAAATTGATCAGGTTAACAATTCAGTGGATGTTGATGCGGGCAGGAGCCTGGAAGTTCAGGAGCGGCTGGACCTGATTTATGGTTTATTAAAAAAGCATCAGGCAACTTCCGTTGACGAACTGCTCGCTATCGAAAATCAACTTCAGGAGAAACTAAATGTAGTTCTGAACCTGGACGACGATTTGCTGGCTGCTGAAAACGAGATGATCCGGACAAAGCAGGAAATGCTTAAAAGCAGTGAGATACTGTCTGAAAGCCGGAAGAAGGTAGCCGAGCCGATCGAGAAACTGATTCTGGAACGATTGGTTGAGCTGGGCATTCCAAATGCATCCTTGTCCATTCAATTTTCCGATACTGCCCCCTCTCCCAACGGGACAAATGCGGTCGCATTCCTTTTCAGTGGTAATAAGGGCATTACGCCCCAGGAACTGCGCCTGGTTGCATCAGGAGGGGAATTTTCGCGGTTGATGATGGTAATAAAATACATATTGGCCGACAAACGCATGCTTCCTACTATTATCTTTGACGAGATCGACACCGGCGTTTCCGGCGAGATTGCCAAACAAATGGGTAAAATGATGCAAAATATGGCCAAGAACCACCAGATCATCGCTATCACGCATTTGCATCAGATTGCCAGCAGCGGCAACGCGCATTACTTTGTATATAAAGATCATTCGGCGGACAAAACCGTGAGTAAGATCAAAAAATTGACCATTGACGAGCGTGTGCAGGAAGTAGCCCAAATGATCGGCGGCCACAATCCTTCTAAGGCGGTATTACTCAATGCGAGAGAACTGATCCTGAAAGGCTGATCTTTAAATATTATTTCTAAACGTAAACAACAACTCCCGAATCATGAAACAAATCTTACTAACAGCAATTTTGGCCACAGTCTTTTTAGGTTGTGAAAAAAAAGCGGGAGAAGACAAGGTTACCGGTCTGGAAACGGAAGTGCTGGCGATACACGACGAGATCATGCCGAAAATGGATAGCATTATGACTTTGAAAGCAATGCTGTCGACGAAAATAAAAGAGATCGACAGTCTTGACAATATCGGTTTGAGCAGCAACTCCCTGGCCGAACAACGCATTAAAGCAATTGATATAAATAACAAACTCAATGAGTCCGACAAGTCGATGATGGACTGGATGCACGGATACAAAGGTGATTCTGCCAAGAAGTTGCAATCCGAGCAGGCAGTACTTTATTTTGAAGCAGAAAAAGATGAGATACTCCAAGTGAAGCAATTGACTTTGAGGTCTTTGCAGGAAGCGAAAAAATTCTTAGAATAACTTATGCATTTCAGAAAATACATTACTCCGTTCCTGACGTTATCCGCGCTCCTCGCGCTTATGAGTTGTGGTGACAACAAGTTACCTATTATGGGCGAACGTGACTGGGTTACCAAGACTGTGAATGGCAAAGAAGTAGTCGATACGATTTACCACACCATTCCGCCTTTCTCCTTTGTGAATCAAAACGGAGAAACTGTAACCGAGAAAATCGTCGAGAATAAAATTTACGTGACTGATTTTTTCTTTACCACCTGCCCTACTATTTGCCCGGTTATGAAGCGGCAAATGACTAAAATTTACAATCAATATAAAGGAAACCCGGAGTTCATGATTCTCTCACATTCTATTGACCCTGAGCATGATACACCGCAGGTATTGAACAAATATGCAAAAGATCTGGGTGTGGAAGGGAACCAGTGGCAGTTTTTGACAGGAGAAAAAGAGAAGATCTACGATATCGGTCAGAAAAAATATATGGCTGTGGTTCAGGAAGATAGTGCAGCTGCCGGAGGATTTTTACATAGCGGCGCATTTATTCTGGTAGATAAAGAAAAGCATGTGAGGGGTATGTACGACGGAACCACCGAAGAGGGAACAGAAGAGCTCATGAAAGATATTGCGACGTTGCTGAAAGAGTATGAAAAGTAACAAGCTTGCAATACTGGCGCTTTATATTTCCCTTGCCTCCTGTAGTACTAAAGACGAACTTAAAACGGAGCAATACTTCGCGGAAGGCTTTCAGCTTTATACTACCAACTGCGCAAATTGCCACCAGCCGGGTGGAGAAGGTCTATCCAATTTGTATCCGCCTCTCAAAGGAGCTGCCTCGCTCGGCAAAAAAGAACTGCTTCCCTGTATTATCCGGAATGGAATGAATGATACGATTATGGTCAAAGGGAAAGAATTCAGCAGACCGATGCCCGGAAATCCAAAGCTTACGGATATTGAGCTAGCTGAACTTGTGACTTACGTGACGATAAAATGGGGAAAAGACAGTACCTACACCTCCATTGAATCGGTGCAAAAATCTTTGCAGAATTGCGCCCCGCTATTGTGAAGACGGGTTCAATTTGTAAACGCCCGTACCTTTTCTGAACTTGATGCTTGTAAAATCCTGCTCGGCATCCAGTCCGACTCCGTTAGTAACTTCCGGGCTGCCTACTTTGCGGATAGCAACAGGTTTATCGGTGAAAATCTTCCTGGTTCGCGGGCTCCAATTAAGCTCAGAGGTGTACATGATCTGATTGGATTCGGACATTACCACCTTGACATTTCCTTTCACAATATAAATGTCCGAACTCTTGTCGTACCTGCCTGAGTCGGACCTGAGTCTCGTTACGATGGTACTCAGCGAATCGAAGAAACTGATGTTTACGGTGTCGGGAAAAATCTGTGTCTCGTTCTGAAACCGCAGCGATCTGGGCGTTTTCATCAATACCTTCATTTTCCCCTGCTCGCTGTATTTAACCTGCACATCATTAACTATCTCCACCGGGCCTGTGTACAAGGCGCCTACCTTATTTTTCTTATCCTCGCAAGATGATAAAAGGACCGCCAGCAGGGCTACAATACAAAAAGGAGATAAAATTTTATCTCCTTTTAAAATATACCGTACTAGTATTAAAACCCTCATTCGTAAGGAATTAGTCTAGTTTTTGTTTAATAAACCATCTTTCCAATAAAGTTATCCCGAGCACCACGCGACCATACTGTTCTTTGATCTGGCCGGATCCTGAGCTTCCCCGCTGCCCTGCAATTAACGCAACAGAAAGGAAGTTCTGATAACCCCGTCCCATCGGGAACGTAAATCCGAGACTGATATTAGCATCATTTACATTAGTCCCACCTACTACGTAAGGTGTATTTCCATAGCTAAAACCAACGCGATATCTGACAAGGTCAAAGTATTTGAGTGAAGTAAACTTGGGCAAATACTCGGCGCCTAAGTGAATCCGGTTCACATCTGTCAGACCTTCCGACGAGTTGCTGAAATTGCGGTAACCCGACCAATTCTGGCGGCTGTAATCTGCTGATAAGATCAGTTTGAAAGGCCACTCAAGACTGGCGCCTACCTGGAACTGTTCAGGAATTGTCAGCCCGCCGTTCAGGTTATTTTCGAGGGTATCCGTTGTGATAGGAAATGAGCTCTGTGTCAGATCAAATGAAGTGGTACTGGCAGCATTCAACCTGGTGCTAAAACTGTAAGCACCGCCCAGGTTCAGGTTCAGTTTGTTATCCTTTCTAAGCGGAATGCGACCTGCCGCACCTGCACGGAAAGCAATATCAGAATAAGTTGTTCTTTGGTTAAGACTAACCATTTCTTCACTAATAATAGTGGTACCCGGCACATTCTCAACCGTAACTTCCGAAGCCCTGCGCACATTGCCGAAGAAATAGCTTGTTTCAAGCCCAAGGCTGAGATATTTGTGAATCTGCACAGAGTTTGTAATAGACGCTTTGTTGATTCCGCCTTTTCCCGAAGTGATATACCTTGCATTTGCAGCTGTTCCGATAACCGGGCGCGACGATTGATTTTCATAATCGATAAAGCTGTACGGTTTCAGGTTCGCTCCGATCACCCACCTTGAACTTACCGGAAAAGAGAGAGAAACGTAGCCCAGATTTCCTCCGGCGTTCCGCTGAGATTGTTGACCAGAAGTGATGTTTTTATATTGCCCGATCAGACCGATATCCAGTGTAGTAAACCGGTTTCGTACCCAAAGTGCCGGGTTAAGATTATTGACCTGAAACCCGCTCGCAGTACTGACTCCCGACTGTCCCATTCCTGAATTATCGGAGTATGCGTCGCCATAAAATTCGCCCATACCGAGCGAGGAATAAGGCGAATTACCAAGACCTTGCGCCAAAAGGCCGTCACAACTCCATCCCAGTGTAATTGTAAGTGTAAGTAATAAAACTTTACTGTAATGAGACATTATATGTTAAAATTCTGTTCAAGCCTATTAAAACCAATTCCGGCACCGCAAAGATGGGTGGTTTCAAGCTACTTTCAAAAAAAGTAATATCTCCACCACATATTACTACGCGCAATTCGGGGAATTTGTGTCGGTACATTTGAATAATTCCTTCAATTTCTGCGAGAGTGCCATTCATCACCCCGCTGAGCATTGCTGTCCTGGTACTTTTACCTACCAGTTCCGACACTGTTTCGGGGTCGATCATAGGAAGCCTTTTAGTGAACGAATGCATTGCTTTGAATCGCATTCTTACACCAGGAGAAATTAATCCGCCCTGAAACGCAGCACTGCTATCGATCAGATCATAGGTAATGCAGGTACCCATATCTATCACCAGAATATCTTCATCGGGAAACAAAAAATTGGCTCCTGCACACGCTGCGATCCTGTCCGCTCCAAGTGTTTCGGGCGTATCGTAGCATTTAGATATAGGGAGAGGGGTTTGTGGCGACAGGCTGTGCACGCGAACAGGCATTTGAAGCGCTTCTATAAATTCTGCTTCCGTGTAACTTACAGATGAAAACAGAATATGCTCAGGCTGCTCTTCGCGGATCGTCCGGATCAGTTCATCGAAACTCAAACCTGTCGTATAGCGTAACAGTTTTTCATTTTCAAACCAGCCAGCCTTCGAATAGGTGTTCCCGGAGTCGATGACAATATTCATATTAAAACTTAAATGAGGGTCGTTAATAACTGGCTGCAAATATCATAAAATGAAATACGCATTCAAATCAGGTAGCTTTCTTTGTCCGCACTCACAGATAAACACTTGACTATCTGAACATTATCAAGTTTAAAATGTTTTTATTTCCAATTATTTGCATTTATACTAAAAAAATTGCACCTTCGTCCATCTAAGTCAGTATCGACTTTTAAATCCAGAATCCATCTATCGGTAACCACCATTCCCTGCGTTACCTAGGTTTACAAATCTTGCCGATTTATTATTGTCAATACTTCTGTATTATCAAGTTGCAAATTTTCACGATTGATCCATCAAAGCTTTCAGTTAGTAAAGTCACTTTCCAGGGCTTCTACAATATATACCTATTCCAATATCAATGACCATCACATGACTTCGGCCTATCCCCGAATTTAATCCAAACACATTCACAACTTATTATCCCACCGGTAAAGTGTCACTTTACTTCCTTTTTTATGCCTACAATTGATGAATTAAACATTAAGCTCCTCTCCGAGCTTAAAGAAATAGCAGGTAGCCTGGGCGTACCTGACCATACTAAACTCTCTAAAAAAGAACTAATTAACCGGATTCTGAATACACAGGAAACACCTGCGCAAGTTTCAGAACCTGCATTTTCAGGAGCTACCCAGGAAAGTGCTACTTCTGTGGAAGCCACTTCGACGGATTCCGGTTCAGACGACAATTCTTCGGAAGATGGCGACGAACCCAAGAAGAGAAGGGCGCGCAGACCAGCTGAACCTGTTCCGGTTACCGTAAAGGCGGGCAACGGAAGGTCTGGGAAGGGTAAAAAAGATAACTCGCCGCGCAGCTCGCAAACTCCCCTTTTCAATACCCCTGAGAAAAGCGAAAGCCCGCGGTTATTTGACGAAAGACCAAAAACCAATAATACAGATATAAACGACGAAGACGATTCAGACAATGATACACTGAATGATCTTGGTCGGGAAGAAGTGGTGGCACAGGCTCAAAACGAACCAGCCTCGGCTCCTGAGAATACGGAAGAAACCACTGTTACTGATATTCAGGATGTAGTTTCAGCTCCGAGAGAAGAAAAACCGGCACGCCAGAATAACGAAAATACTGAGCGCCAGCCACAATCTGCGCCACAACCGCCACGTGAAGATCCGTCTACAAAAATTAAACGGAACTATAATAATTACGTAAGAGAATTCGACGGGCTGATCACTAATGAAGGTGTATTGGAAATTATGCAGGATGGAGGCTACGGCTTTTTGCGCTCTGCTGATTACAACTACCTCGCCAGTCCCGACGATATCTACGTTTCTCCTTCGCAAATCAAGCTTTTTGGTCTTAAAACGGGCGATACCGTGAAAGGTCAGATACGTCCTCCGAAAGAAGGCGAGAAATATTTTGCATTGCTGCGGGTTGAAACTGTAAATGGCAAAACGACGGAAGAAATCAGGGATCGTATTCCTTTTGAATACCTAACTCCCCTATTCCCAGACGAATGCCTCAGACTGAGCTCCCGACCGGACCAGTATTCAACCCGTATTCTTGACCTTTTCGCTCCGATAGGAAAAGGACAACGCGGTATGATCGTGGCGCAGCCTAAAACCGGTAAGACAGTTTTATTGAAAGAAATTGCAAATGCGATCACGCGTAACCACCCTGAGGTATTTTTGCTGATCCTGCTGATCGACGAGCGTCCTGAGGAAGTTACCGATATGCAGCGCAGCGTACGTGCGGAGGTAATTGCTTCTACTTTTGATGAACAGGCCGACCGTCACGTGAAAGTTGCCAGCATTATTCTGGAAAAAGCTAAGAGAATGGTTGAATGCGGCCACGATGTAGTGATTTTGCTTGATTCGATCACACGTTTGGCGCGTGCTTACAACACAGTGGTACCTTCCTCCGGTAAGATCCTTTCAGGTGGTGTGGATGCGAATGCATTGCACAAACCAAAACGGTTCTTTGGTGCTGCCCGAAATATCGAAAACGGCGGTTCTCTGACCATTATCGCTACTGCACTGATCGATACGGGTTCTAAAATGGACGAAGTTATATTTGAAGAGTTCAAAGGAACCGGTAACATGGAATTGCAGCTGGATCGCAAGCTTTCCAACAAGCGTGTGTTCCCGGCTATCGACGTTGTCGCTTCCGGTACCCGTCGCGAAGATCTGCTGATCGACAAAGAAACACTGAAAAAAGTGTGGATACTAAGAAAGCACATGGCCGATATGAATGCGATGGAATCAATGGATTTCCTGCTCGAACATATGAAAGGGACACGGAACAACGAAGAGTTCCTGATCTCGATGAACCGATAAATAAGAAAGGGTCTGAATCAACGTTCAGACCCTTTTTCATGTTCCCCCATATTGCAAATTCCCCTCCCGAAAGCTACTTTTAGAATATTCCAATTTATATAGCTAACCAATGCATATATGTTGAAAAGCAAACCGCTTTGGTGGACTTGTCTGGCTATCTGGATTTTGGGCGCTATATATTGGCACATTTGCCAGATCAAGCAGCTTTGTGATCAATTGCCTGCTACCGGCATTTTTTCTGAGAGATTATATTCGTACAATCTGACGGGCCCGAGGGTCAGCGCCGGCGAATTTCAGATCAACATTAATTTGCTGATCCAGTATTCCATTATGCTGCTGGTCACATTCGTTTTGGGCTTTTTCCCAGCACGCAGTTATGAAACGAGGAAAACGCGGGAATTGAAATATAAGCTAAATCAGATCAGCCGTGAACTGGCTTTTTCAAAATCGAAACAATGAATCAGCTGTCTTTTCCGATAGAATCTCAGAGCCTGGCAATTGCTATCGGAGAAATAGCCTCCCTGCTGTTTCTCTCCGCGATACTTGGCTGGTGGTTGGCGAAAACGATCGTGAAAACGCGGATTAGGAGAATGCGTATATTGCTGGAAGAAAAAAAATATGAATTGACCGAATTTCGAACTTCAATGGAAAACAATAACCACCAACCAGTAGCAACAAATGCTTCCAAAACGGTTTATCCTGTCACCAGCCCCGATCACGCGCCCGATGACCTGAAACGCATTGACGGAATAGGCCCGAAAATAGAGGAGCTTTTCAATAAGGAAGGAATCCACACCTACGAGCAGCTGTCCGAAACTTCTGTGATCAGGATGGTAGGTATCTTAAAAAAAGCCGGGCCGAGGTTTCAAATTCAGGATCCGTCTTCATGGCCAAAACAAGCGGAACTGGCGAAAAATCAGGAATGGGAAGAATTGGAACAGTTTATAGGCAAACTTGCTTCACGGAAAGGTTAGTGTTATTCCAATATAAAAAGAGAAAACCCGCTCGATGGCGGGTTTTCTGCTTTAAGACTTATATCAATCCTATTACAAAGTTGTAACGGTGCGCTGAATAAACTGCGTCAGATCGCTTCCAGACAATAGTCCCTGAGACAACAATGCCAGATCATAAACCTGTTTTGCAAGTGATTTCTGAGCCGTTTCATCCTCCGTCGACAAAATGCGACCAATTACAGGGTGATTCGAATTGAGTGAAACCGTGTACATCAAAGGCATATCGCCAAACATCGAGCGCTGGCCAGAAGATGCCTGCATATCCGTCATCCGGCGCATAAATTCAGGGAAAGTGATTACAACCGGCAATTCATCAACCGGCATTGGCTCAACCAGTACATTTGCACTTTTGCTGCCTGCCACTTCCTCAAAAATCTTCTTCGCTTTTTCCTGATCATCTGCTGAAAGAATACTTTCCAGCTGCACATCTTTTTCAACCAGCTTATCTAGTGTATCCGCATCTACGCGCTTCACATTGATCTTTTCAAGCTTTTGTTCCAATGCATTTATGAAATGCGAATCAATCATGCTCGAAAGTTCCAATACATCGTAGCTGCGTTTTTTGGCAGACTGAATGAACGCATCCTGCTTTTTCTCGTCAGTAGTATAGAGCCAGATCTGGGTATCGTTTTTGTCTGTCTGATTTTCGCCGACGTGCGTCCGGTATTCTTCGAAAGTGAAGAATTTACCATCTGTATTTTTCAGCAAACAGAAATCTTTCGCCTTCTCGTAAAACTTGTCGTCGCTGATAATCCCGTATTTTACGAACAAACCAATGTCATCAAATTTCTTCTCGAAACCTTCTCGGTCGTTCTTGAATATCTCCGAAAGCTTATCAGCCACTTTGCGGGTAATATATCCATTGATCTTCTTCACATTTCCGTCCGCCTGCAAATAGCTTCTCGAAACATTCAGAGGAATATCCGGCGAATCGATCACACCATGCATTAATTGAAGAAAATCAGGAACAATATCCTTCACTTCGTCCGTAATAAATACCTGGCGGCTGTACAGTTGGATCTTTTCACGCTGTCCCTGAAAATCGTTTTTCAGTTTTGGGAAATACAAAACGCCCGTCAGATTGAACGGATAATCTACATTCAAATGGATCCAGAAAAGGGGATCTTCGCTGTAAGGATATAGTTCTTTATAGAATGAGAGGTAATCTTCGTCTGTCAGGTCCGCAGGGTTTTTAGTCCAGACAGGGTTTGGATTGTTGATCGTTTTCTCCTCAAATTCAATAGCGATCGGCAGGAATTTGCCATATTTTTCAAGTATCCCGCGCAATCTGTGCTCGTCCAGGAATTCTTCTGAATCTGCGGCTACATGCAGGATAATATCTGATCCGCGGCTCTCTTTTTCAGCCGGAGAAAGTTCGAATTCCGTCGAACCATCGCACTGCCAGCGTACTGCCTCGGAACCTTCCTTATAAGATTTTGTGATGATCTCTACATTTTGGGCAACCATATACGCCGAGTAAAAACCAAGACCAAAGTGGCCGATAATGCCTTTATCACCTTTTCCGTCCTCGCCTTTGTCTTTATACTTTTCAACAAATTCAGTCGCACCGGAGAATGCAATCTGGTTGATGTATTTCTTGATCTCATCGGCCGTCATACCGATACCGTTGTCGCTGATCGTGATCGTTTTCGCTTCCTTATCCAGCTTCACTACCACTTTCAGTTCGCCCAGTTCGCCATTAAACTCGCCGTAAGATGCCAGTTTCTTGATTTTCTGAGACGCGTCGACTGCGTTTGAAACTAATTCTCTTAAAAAGATTTCGTGGTCCGAATAAAGGAATTTTTTGATAATCGGAAAGATATTCTCGGTGTGGATGCTAAGATTCCCTTTTTCCTGAATCACTGATTCCATAGTCTATTTTTTGTTTTTATATTTTTAGAATTGTTTTCGGCTGTTGCAATACCCGACTGAAATATGCGTTCCAACTACAATCAAAATACGCGCTGGCTGACACATTGTCAGTTTGTGAACCGATAAAAGCCTTTAACTATCCGGTTGGTATGTGAATGGCTTTTTTCTTAATATTGCGATTGGTAAACAACCCAGCTAGAATCTCAAAACCGTTCCACACGAACACCAATTTCAAACATGAATCTCATTAAAAAAGCATTTGCGGGAGCATTTTTCCTTTGCACAATCTCGGCTTGTACCACCATGAACTCGGTACCTCTGTCCAATTACACAGTTTTCACAGAGGATTTGCGGCGCGATCTGGAAGCGGCAAGTATCCCGCTGGAAAAAGTGCAGTTTTTCAATGATAAAGCGATCAATATCAGAAGAGAAGTTTCCGATCCGAACGATATCAAGGTAAATCCGGAAGGTCAGATTACGATGAGCAATGGAAAATCCATCCAGACAATCAACGTGCTGCCATTCACTCCCGGCGTTGCATTAGGCTCAGAATCCGGCTCGATCAGCGTTTCGTGGGATGATACTCAGCAGGATACAAAAGGAATGAAGTTCAACCTCAGCGGTCAGAATTACTTTTTGGATGTGCTTCCTAACAATAAATTCGATTACAAGGAGCGTACTTTCGATTTGCAGAGTGGTAACGGAGCGCGGCTGTTTGTTAAGAAAGACCTTTTGAAGCAGGTTAAAAATTCAAGAGAAACCTTGAAGGGCCGGAAAGTTGGTCAATAAGAAATAGCATATAAAGCGAAAGGCCAGCAAATGCTGGCCTTTTTTGTTGCTTATCAGTTCAGGTTAAAATATTGGCTTTTATCTTTTAATGCCGGCTTCTCGATAATCTTGGAGTCGTAGATCAAAACCAGGATCATCAATCCTATAATCACTGCCAGTCCGATTTGCAGCGAGGTGATCACGCCGAAACTGGCCATATTACTTTTCGATTCCTTCATCAAATCCTTGCCCACGTCCGACTGAATATTCGTCAGCGCATTCAGACTAGCTACCGCTTCCTTGAACTTCAACGCGCCGTTTTGTGCAAATACCCGCTTCCCTCCTTCCACGTTGCCCGCCGCGCACTGGTTTAGTATTTCCTGCTCCAAATGCACATATCTGCTATTCTGCTCTTTAAATGCAGTCAGGCTTTTCTCTTCCTCGGCTACCAGGTAGGTTTTTTCAAAAACGCGGATCAGCGAATCAATGCTCTTATCATACGATTTAAGCTGCTCAGAAACCGGAAGTTCGCTGGTTCCTTCGCTCGTAAACAGGTGATTTTCAAGAGTCAGCCGCTTACTGTACAAATTTTCAGTAATGTAAAGGATCGTAGTTGCCGGGATCAGCCGGTCGTTATAGATTGAAGCTGACGATTGGTCGATCCCCTGTGCATTCCGCTGCAAAAGTACCGTTCCCAGGATCACAACCAACATAATACCACCAAGCAAAGCCGCAGCCCTAAACTTTCTCTGAATTACAAAAGTCCATTTCATCTCATGAGGTTTATACACTTCGTCAACCGAAATCAATATAGCAATAATGCTATAATATCTTTTCAAATTAACGTAACAAAGATACAGTTTAATATCCCACTCTAAGCAAAACAAGAAAACCGACGCTGAGGTTGCATCGGTTTCTCTTAAAATCTTTGAATATTACTTCTGCTCTCCGCCGCCTATTACGTCCGTGTTATTAACAGATTTCGTCCTTTTCTTCGGCGCGTCAAAACTCATTTTACCGATCGCATAGTTGAATGTGATCTTGAAATTCCTGTTATAAAGCTGGGTTTGGGAAACCTGATTAAATTGTGGAGAAGTAAGGTCAGAAGTGAATTTTACCCCTTTTGTCATGAAATTCTCCGCAGCGAATCCGATACTTCCCTTCTTGTTCGGCAGATCTTTCTTAAAGCCCAGCGAATACATGTAAAAGCCTGTCCGGGTTCCTTGCAGCTGGATTTCCTTTCCGCGATAGAAACCAAAAGCCTGCACTCCCCAACCCTGGCGAAGTGTAACCTGTGACATTAACCGGCCACCATAATTAAACCCAGAGTTACTGGCTGTTACCGAAGTTCCTTCCAGGCTGGTAGTCTGGCCTTCGAGGTAGCTGTGTAGAATATCCAAACTACCATTTACAGTCCATTTCGGAGTAAGATATACGTTTGCAAACACATTCATCCCGTATGCGCGCTGTTTTCCGATATTGTCAAAAGTGGTCACAATAGCTCCCTGCAAAGTATCCACCGCATTCCTGACCTGCGTGATCGAATTATTGGTCTGGCGGGCGAATGCAGAAATGTTCAGATAAGTTTTTTTGATATTGGTACTCATCGCAATCTCAAAATTGTCAGTCAGTTCCGGGCTCAATGCGGGGTTACCTGTGCTGATACTCTGCGGATTAGACAAGTTTACATTTGGGTTAAGCTGCTGAATTCCAGGCCGCTGGATCCTGCGATTATAAGCGGCTTTCAACGTTGTGCTGCCTGAGATACTTTTCGAAACATTGATACTCGGCACCAGATTTCCATAATTCGGGATACTTACCGCCCCTTCTTCTCCCAAATCCGCCGTAATTCCCGTGAATTCGTAGCGTGTACCTGCCTTGAATGTATATTTATTTTTAGTGGTCAAAGTATAGGAAACATAACCCGCCGCAACATTCTGGCTGTAATTCAAAACGCCGGAAGGATTTGCAGGACTCAATATAAAATCACCCGATTCAGTCGAAGTAAGATATCTGAAATCACTGTCCACTGTCCTGAATATCCCTTTTGCACCAAATTCAATCAACTGGTTTTTACCGATCGGAGTCTGGTAATCGGTCTGGATCGTAAACTCGGAATTGCGATTTTTATTCTCATTTTTTAATGTGCTGGCCACTGCATTCGATTCTGTTAGCAGATCGGTATTGAAATTATTGGTCAAACCGGTCCGGCTGTAAAGCGTAGAAATGCTCCACTCCTGCTGCGGCTTAAAAGTCCGGATATAGTCAATATTGAAATCCACCGTTCCTGAAAGATCCTTGCGGTTCACTTTGCGCTGCGAGGTAAGATCCAGCACATCGTTTTCAAATTGATTGATCGTCAGGTTTTGCTTCTGGATAAAATTCCGGGTCCCATATCTCAGACCAGCCGACAGTGCCTGATTTTTACCCAGGTCATAATCCCAGCCCAACGAATATTGACCGAACAAACCCCTGTCTTTCGCGTCAGAAGTTTGTTTGGTTAAAAATGAAGAACCTTCTGAAAAAGTTGTTTGATCTAATGAAGAGGTAGCCTTATTATAAAAAGCGCGGCCAAATCCACCCAGCGTAAAACCCATTTTACCTTTGCGGTAACTTCCATTCAAGCCTAAATTCGTTCCGCGGTTACCCACGCCGGAATCGATATTGAGGGTCAAACCTTGCAGATTATTCTTTTTGGTAACGATATTAATAATACCGCCTGAGCCTTCGGCATCATATTTCGCAGAGGGAGAAGTGATCACCTCCACCGTTTTGATCATATCGGCTGGTATTTGTTTCAATGCATCCGCCACGTTGCTGGCGATGATCGTCGAAGGTTTGTTGTTGATGAGTACACGGATATTAGAACTTCCTCTCAGCGAGACGTTTCCATCCAGATCAACCGAAAGCATTGGCACTTTACGCAACAAGTCTGCCGCGTCGCCGCCTTTGGAAGTAATATCTTTTTCAGCATTAAAAACGAGCCTGTCCACTTTTTCTTCAATCAGCGACTTTTCACCCGTAATGGTCACTTCCTGCAAATTCTGCACAGTGGAAGCAAGCTGAACCGAACCCAGGTCAATATCCCTGCCTTTTTCAATTTTGATATTATCAATCGATTTGTCCTTGAATCCGATAAAAGAGACCAGCAGTTTGTAGTTTCCCGGAGCCACTTTGGTGATCGAGAATCTCCCCGTTTCGTCCGCCGTAGTTCCGTCGATCGCTTTATTATCCTCGACACTGAATAATGCAATACTTGCAAACTCCACTCCTTTTGCAGCAGCTGAGTCCAGTACAATTCCGGATATTTTAGAATTCCCCTTTGGAGCGGTTTCCAAGATCGGCCCGCCTGCCGGAGCACCAACCTGCGCATTCACATTTTGAACCAAAAACAATGTAAGTAGCGATAATGAGGCATTTCTGATAAGTGACAGCGTAGATTTTTTCATGATTTCAGAACACGGTATAAAAAGAGAGCCGGAGTGATTTTTCCTGTTTAAATTATAATTACTGATACAAAGGAAAAGTATAACCGGCACATCCAAAGTGATAATAGACAGCCGGGCGGTTTTCATCGTCGAATTGCCCGGTTTGTCCGTTCCAAACTCCGGGGAAAGACTGGTATAATTTTGGTAAAGTGAGTTTCAATATTGATTTCGTATCCGTTTTAAGCCATTTGTGGTTTACTTTGGGCATTGAATATCATCAGATGACATTCACTCCATCCGCGACCAAACGCTCTTCTATTCATGAATGATGTTGTAATTGATTTTAGTAAAGTCCACCAGATACAAGTTTTCGGCATTACTATCCTCGAACCTTCCACGGTATTATCCAGCCTGGCGATGACTGCCATTTGCATTTATGCATTTATCCATCTCAACAAACTGGGCCGGGCGCACAGAATGTATAAGCAGATCCAGTACTTCTTCCTTTTTATGGCGATCGCGACAGCGATAGGTGGCGTTTTAGGTCACGGCTTCCTGTATTTGACGGGGCAGAAGGGAAAGATTCCAGGCTGGTTTGCCAGTATGATCGCAGTTGCACTCTTTGAAAGAGCCGCAATCTGGCATATTAAGCCCCTGCTACAAAAACGTAACGGACTGATCCTGGGCTGGTTAAATTATATTGAGCTGACCGTATTCTTTATATTGACCTTTATCACACTCAACTTCCTGATCGTCGAGATCCACGCTTTCTACGGGTTGTTCCTGATGTTGTTTTCGATTGAAGTATATGTGTACCGGAAAAAGAAAGATCCGGGGAGCGTGAATATTTTCATTGCCACATTCATGGGCGCGCTTGCCGCTGGACTTCACGCACTCAAATTCAGTTTTGGCCCGTGGTTCAACTATAACGATATCAGCCACATAGCGATGGCCGCGTCTATCTGGTACTACTACAAAGGCGCGCGTCACATGACGTATTACGGGGAGGAAAAGATAATTCCGGAGAAAATAATACAGGAGGAAGACTGATATTTTAATAAACGAAACGAGGCCGCTGCAATGCAACGGCCTCGTTTCGTTTATATTAAGCCTGATAAGATTACTTATTCGGCTGTGGCGTATACCGCAGATACGGCTTCACGATATTCAGTCCTTTTGTGAATTTCTTCTCTGCATCCTCTGTGCTCACAGCAGGTACCACGATCACATCGTCACCATCTTTCCAGTCCGCCGGAGTAGCGACTGAATAGTTGGCAGTAAGCTGCAACGAATCCACAACGCGCAGGATTTCATTGAAATTACGGCCTGTCGAAGCAGGATAAGTCAATGTCAGCTTGATTTTTTTATCAGGTCCGATCACAAATACCGAGCGAACGGTTGATTTCTCACTCGCATTCGGGTGGATCATATCATATAATTGAGCCACTTTGCGACCTTCGTCAGCAATGATCGGGAAGTTAACTTCTGTATCATTTACTTCATTGATATCCGGGATCCAGCGGTTGTGAGAGTCAAGATCATCTACACTTACTGCCAGCACTTTCACATTGCGTTTTTGAAATTCACCTTGCAAAAGTGCCGTTTTGCCAAGCTCAGTCGTACAAACCGGAGTAAAATCTGCCGGGTGAGAGAAAAGCAAACCCCAGCTATCGCCTAACCATTCATGAAATTTAAGAGGTCCCTGTGTAGTATTTGCCTCAAAGTCAGGGGCAATATCTCCAAGTCGAAGTGACATAGTTTTTAAGTTTAAGTGGACAGTATTTTAATCTACTGATATTATAGAGTTTAACACAAAAATAAGCAAATAGTTTCAGTTCAGGCAACATGTTTCGAAGCAGAGTGGAACGGTTTTATACTGTTCGATGCCGCTCCTCGTAAAATGGGATGGTTTTTTGTTTAATTTGGTTAATAGGAAATATTCGATCCTTCATCAATAACTAACTATGGCTGTCAGGCTGCCTGTATACCTTGATAATAATGCAACCACGCCAATGGACCCGCGCGTCCTGGAAGAAATGCTCCCCTATTTTACCGAAAAATTTGGCAATGCAGCCAGCAGAACACATTCTTACGGTTGGGAAGCCGAGGAAGCTGTGGACATCGCGCGCGAACAGGTAGCGTCATTGATAGGCGCACATCCCACCGAGATCGTATTCACTTCGGGTGCCACCGAGGCAGTTAACCTGGCGATCAAAGGTGTATTGGAAGCCGATCAGCGGCCAAGAAAGCATATTGTTACCATTTGCACAGAACATAAGGCCGTACTGGATACCTGCCGGCGCGTGGAAAGCGAGCTGGTTCATGTAACTTATTTACCTGTTGGAAACGACGGAAATATTGATTTGAAAACGCTGGAAACCGCCATCACAGAAGATACCGTACTGATTTGTGCAATGTATGCAAACAACGAAACCGGCGTTATGCATCCGGTATCCGAGATTTCTTCCATCGCAAAACGTCACCATATATTGTTTATGACCGACGCGACGCAGGCGGTGGGCAAGATCCCGATCAATGTGCACGACGATGGTATTGATTTGCTCGCATTCAGCGGGCACAAAATGTACGGACCAAAAGGTGCAGGTGCATTATATGTCAGAAAAAAGAACCCGGCCGTATCTTTGGCAGCGCAGATCGACGGGGGCGGACACGAACGGAATATGCGCAGCGGCACATTGAATGTACCTGGGATTGTTGGACTTGGAAAAGCGTGCGAACTATGTCAGGACGAAATGGAAACTGAATCGGCGCGGCTGGCGAAAATCCGGGACCAGTTTGAAACCGAACTGCTGGAACTGACCGGGATCAGCGTCAATGGGACCAGCGAACTCCGGCTGCCGCATACGACCAATATCGCCTTTGAAGGTGTGGATGGAGAGAAAATGATATTTGAGGCTGGTAATGATGTCGCCTTTTCCAGAAGCTCGGCCTGTACTTCTGCCACGCTCGAACCCAGCTATGTACTCAAAGCAATGGGGCTGCCGGATGAATTGATCCACAGCTCTTTTCGTTTTAGTTTCGGCCGGTTTTCCACGGAAGATCAGGCGAGGCACAGTGCCCTGGTAATATCCAAAATTGTAAATGCGCATCGCGGTGAAAGAAATAACTGAAATCATCAGATCATACCAGCAGGCAATTGTTGAGGGAAAAAGAATGGCGCTGGCGACGGTCGTGCACGTGGAAGGTTCTTCGTACCGGAGGCCGGGCGCGCGGATGCTGGTAACCGACGACGGGCAGTTAACGGGCGCGATCAGCGGCGGCTGTCTAGAAGGCGACGCTTTGCGAAAAGCATTACTGGCGATTTCCCAGCAAAAAAATAAGCTTGTCACCTACGATACCACCGACGAAAGCGACACCACACTGGGCGTACAGCTGGGCTGTAATGGGATTATTCATATTCTTTTCGAACCTATTAATGCGACGCAGCCAGACAATCCGATCGAGTTATTAAAAAAGGTTTTGGTAAAAAGGCAGAACGCCGTGGTGATTACATTGTTTTCATTACTATCCCGAACAGGAAAGCAGCCTGGTACATGTTTTCTGCATTTGCAGGACGATGAAATTCTCATAAATAATGGGCAGGATCTCTTAACTGCTGAAACGCTGCTGGCCGAATCAAAACTGGCCTACCAAATCGGAGACTCATTTTTCAAGCTTTTTGAGTCTGACAGACAACCGCTGACAGGCTTTATTGAGTATTTTAATACACCACCCTCCCTGGTAATCGCCGGCGCTGGAAACGATACGATACCGCTGGTAGATATGGCGGCCGTTTTGGGCTGGGAAATCACTGTGGTGGACGGTCGCGGAAGTCACGCTACGAAACAACGTTTTCCAAAAGCGACCAAGGTACTTGTTTCCAAAGCGGATGACGTTTTAAAGCACGTGCAAACTGATAGCAGAACGTTTTTTCTGCTGATGACGCATAACTACAATTACGATCTCGCACTTTTAAAAAGCCTTTTGATTGAGGATCAATATCGCTACATCGGTGCATTAGGGCCCAAAAAGAAGCTTGAACGAATGTTTGCCGATCTGCTGGCAGACGGTATTGAAGTAAGTGAGTCGCAAAAAGCCAGGATTTACGGGCCGGTGGGAATGGATATTGGCGCCGAGACTTCGGAAGAAATTGCATTGTCGGTGCTGGCCGAGATCAAAGCGGTATTGAATGATAAGTCGGGTAACTCACTGAGGGAGAAAGTAGAACCGATCCACAATCGCGCCGTAAAGCCAATTGAATATAGTAAGGATGAAAAGGAAGAATTTCTTTGCGCTATACAACCCGTAACCACCTGATGGAAACCGGCAAACCGAACGTTGGCATCATTATCCTTGCCGCCGGCAACTCCTCCCGCCTCGGCGAACCCAAGCAATTATTGACATTCCAGAACAAAACCCTGATCCGGCATATTGCAGAAACTGCGGTGGAAGTTGCCGGTGAAAAAGTGATCGTTGTGACCGGCTCCTCGGCTGCATTGATCGAAAATGAGCTTGCCGGACTTCCCTGCCAGCATATCTACAATGGACATTGGCAGGAAGGAATGGCGTCGTCGATTGTTAAGGGAGTTACTTTATTAAAAGAAACTTACCCTGATATTACTGGCTGTATCCTCGCAGTGAGCGACCAGCCTTTTGTTACTGCTGAGCTATTCCAGGATCTCATTGTCGGGGCACAATCCGGTGCCGCGATCGTGGCTTCCTCCTACGGAAATACCATTGGGACGCCCGTATTTTTTACGAAAACTTACTTCGAGCAACTGTTGCAGCTAAAAGGTACCGAAGGTGCTAAAAAGCTGATCGTGGCGCACAAGTCCGAAGTACACTCTCTCCCATTTCCACTCGGAACTGTCGATATCGACACGCAGGAAGATTACCAAAACCTGCTCAGAACGAGCTGATTCAACCGTTTTTATCTTTTTTAGAAAATAAAATCCAGGAAGTATTGGATTCTAAATCTGCGCGTCTACATTTGCAGTGTACTATTTAACTAGAACACTAAAACAATTTAGAATATGATCCACCTCGACCGTGTTTCTTTTGGTTATAGTAAACAAAAATTGCTTTTCGAAGACCTGAGTATGGAGCTTTTGCCGGGGCATATTTATGGGTTGCTGGGCAAAAACGGGGCTGGCAAATCCAGCTTGCTGCGCAATATGGTGGGTTTGCTTTTTCCGCTGGCAGGTACAATTAAAGTAGCAGGATTCGAGCCCCGGAAGCGCTTTCCGGCATTTTTACAGGATGTTTTCTTTATTCCCGAAGAAATTTATCTGCCTTCGGTTACCATCGAGAAATACCTTCAAATGCTCGCGCCGTTTTATCCGAAGTTTGATGAACACCAATTCCGGGAACACATTTCAGAAATGGACCTGCCGAAAAACAATAAGCTTACCGGAATGTCTTTTGGCCAAAAAAAGAAGTTTCTGATCGCATTTGCATTAGCCGCCAATACCCGGGTTCTGATCATGGATGAACCAACCAATGGGCTGGATATTCCTTCGAAAAGCCAGTTTCGCAAACTCGTTTCCTGCGCATTGAACAAAGACCGGCTGATCCTGATTTCCACGCACCAGGTCCGCGACCTCGACAATCTGATCGATTCCATTATTATCCTCGAAGACAGCCGGATCTTATTAAAACACAGCCTGGATGTAGTGACCGAGCGGCTTTGCTTCGGTACGCTTTCCACCATCGCTTACGACGACCGGGTTATTTACTCAGAACCTTCGCTGCGCGGCTATAAAGCAGTTTTCGAGAACTCCGGGCACGAAGAAAGTCGCGTAGATCTGGAACAATTGTTCAATGCCGTGATGGAAAATCCGGACCGCATTCAGAAGATATTCAACTATTAGCCATGCAAACTTTTTAACAAGATGAATCAGACTTTTGACCTTCACCGTTTTGTGCTCACGGTCCAGCTGGAAATTGCCGAAAAAGGCAGGAACTATCTGCTTATCGCCTCGCTCCTGCTTGTTTTACTATTGCTACTAATGGCGCCGGTGGGACTTTCTACCGAATACAGCAATATCAAAGAGCTGTTACATATTCTGGCGCTTTTTATGATCGTGCTCTTCGGTTCAAGCCTGTATAGCAGCTTCGCATTTAGCCAGTATGCCTCGGCTGCCACCGGAATTGCCGCGATAATGGTACCAGCGTCGGCGACCGAGAAGTTTCTTAGCTCACTATTCTTAAACCTCATTTTTGTCGTCCCATTCGCATTGCTGTTTTATAAAATGCATGTGTGGACAATTGAATATGCCAATATGCAGCTTCCGGCAAGTTCCCGGAAATTTCACACGATACCCGAAATGCCGCTGAGGTATTCATTCCTTTTTTACTTTATCATCAATGGCGCTGCCTTTCTGGGCTCATTGTTTTTTCAAAAAGCATCTTATGTAAAAACAGCTTCGACTTTGGTCGGTCTGTACCTGGTAACCGGCATTATCCACATTTCGCTGGCCTCCTATTTCACTGATTATCCTGCCAAAGTCGTCAGTTTTCCGATCTCCAACTGGCAGGTCTGGACACACGGCGATGTGAGTGGAAAGGGCGCGGCAATGGCGGCGACTTACTTCACGGTAGACTTCCCTCCAACCATTTTTATTCTCATTCAATGCTTCCCCGCGGTCATCGTTCTTGTACTCTGGATTGCTTCTTTTCTCAGACTTCGTGAAAAGGAAATTTAACCGAATATCCCATGGAATTTAAAGATAAACAGGCGATATACCTTCAAATAGCCGACTACCTGTGCGAGCAGATTTTGCTTGGCAAGTGGCCGCCCGGCGAACGGATCCCTTCCGTGCGCGACCTGGCGGGTATGCTGGAAGTAAACCCGAATACCGTCATGCGCACCTATGATTTTCTTCAGAACAAAGAGATCATTTATAATAAAAGGGGAATCGGATATTCAGCTGATGAAAATGCACTGGCCAAAATTTTGGCTTATCGGAAAGAACGGTTTCTGGAAATCGAAATGCCCGAAGTTTTTCGCACACTTCACATTCTCAATATCAGTATGGAAGAGTTGGGTGTGCGATATGAAAAATTCATTGCTGAACACTTTCCCGTCATCAAATAGCAGTCGTTTATGAAACCAAGCAGTATATTTTTAACAGCCTTACTCGCCCTGATCCTGGTTGTAACAGTAGGCGCAAACCTGATTTTAAAGGCAGAATACGACAAACTCGATAAAAATGACGCGCTCGCCGGGCACCGGAAAGAAGCATTACCTGCTTTCAACCACATCAAACTCGAAGGCGATGCATTTGGTGTAACGCAGATCCAACCCGGCAAAACGCACGAATTGAGGATCATGCCGGATGCAAGATACCTGAGCTGGAAAATGAAATCGGATACCATCATATTCACTTACCACCGGGACTGGCCAAAAGATGATATTGCGGCAGAATACGAAATACGCAGTATGCCTTCATTTTATATTATGTCCCCTAAATTGGTGGGACTTAAAGTAAACGACGTGAATTGCAAAGTGGCTAACTGGGATTCGGATCAGTTATCGGTTGATATTACAGACGGAGCAGTGCTCTTTTCCGGAAATGAATTCCGCAATTTACAGCTGAGCCAAAAGGGAACAGCCTGGACTAAAATCGATGAGAAAAATAAGCTGGGAGAAGTATTTGTTGAAGTAAAACAAAACAGCACATTCACCATTGAAAAGGATATAATCGGCTCCTTTAAAATGAAGGTGGACAGTTCGGCGCACATTAACCTGCCCGGCAGCCTGATTGATAAGTCTGTTCTTTAAAATAAAAGCATCCATTTCTCCGACTCAACCGCGAGAAATGGATGCTAAATTTAATTACGTTTTAAGCTCAATTACTTGATCCCCAGCATCAGGCTCGTGCTTCCGCCTGCGTTGGTTGTCGGTAGCACGCCATTCCACTTAGACACCCATTCCTGCTGGATCAGCAGCGGCGTTAACGTTTTCTGGCGCAGCTGATTCGCTTCCGCTTCGGCCCTTGCTTTAATCAATGTAGCTTTCGCCTGACCTTCGGCGCGGGCGATAATTACTTTCGCCTCAGCTTCCGCCTGTTTTGCCATATTCTCGGCTTTCAACCGGGCCTGGATCGAGGTATTCTTTTCGTCGATCATTTGTCGGAGTGAAGGCGGCGGAGTAATGGCGGAGGTTAGCTGATCATAAATAAAACCGTCTTTGCCAAGTGTTTTGGTCAATACATTTTGGACGCGGTCTTCAAAAACTTCCCGGTTGGACATTACGCTATCGGAAGTAAATGAATTGGCAACGATCCGGTAGGCGTCGTAAATGGTATTCTTCATAAATCCCTGCTGAATTTCGCCTAACGGTCGCCTGTATTGGCGGTAGATTTGCGGGACTTTGTCAGGATTAATGTGATAGTTCAACTTCGGATCCACTTTAAATTCCGCCGCATCTTTGGTCGTGATCACAAATGAATCGTAGTCCACACTCTGCGTATAGGTCGGAAATTCGATGATTTTGGTTGTCCACGCATTATACCAGACGCGCCCGGTTACCATGGTAATATTGTCAACTCCCTTGTCACTTCCATAGAGATTAATACGGATACCCACATTACCCGCGTCAATATTCTCGAAGCTGAAAGGTTGTACGACGATGATAATTGTCAGAAGGATAAAACCGCCCAGGCCAAGTAAAATGTTTCTTCTCATTCTGATTATAGTTTAGATTTAAGTTGTTCGAAAATTAGGTCAAGCTCCCGAAAGAGGAAGTAAAGCGCCGACAAGATTACCGCTAGCCCGCTGAAAACCAGCAGATCGCTCTCGGCATTGACTAGGTGAAGCGAATAGGTGATCACAACGATCGCCGCGAGTACTTTAAGGATGTGTTGCATGATTTGATCGAGGTTTGTTGGGATAAATGTAATCGCAGCATCTGCAAACACTCGATTATTTTTATCAAATGGTTACCCGACATTTTAAAGGCGAGAATTTGATACACAAAAAAAAGCGCCCCGCTAGACGGGACGCTCTGGATTCAAGACTTAAGTCCTGCTATTTTGTCAATAATGCGGCCGCAGCCTCATCTACAAACCAGTGCAACTGACCTTGCAGCGGCTGGATAATCTGTGAAGGATACAGGTCGATATTCCGCTCGCCTTCAAGTACATGCTTCAACGTTTCGGCCTTTCCGCTTCCTACCGCCAGAAAAGCAACACACGCCGACTGATTTACAACAGGGGCCGTAAGCGTAATCCTGTACATATCCTGTTCGGGCAGGAAAAACGAAGTCGCCCATTTCTCTTCTTCATGTATTACCTCGGTACCGGGGAACAATGAAAGCGTGTGGCCATCGTCGCCCATTCCCAATAGTACAAAGTCAAATGTTTCGTCCAGACCTTCGAAATGCGTTTTCAGGATATCGTCATACTCGCCCCCTGCCGATTCCGGATCGACGTCGGTACGCATGATAAAGATATTATCCTCGCGCACAGGCACTTTGTCAAGCAATTCTTCATAACACATTTTCGCATTATTCCTCGAATCCTCAAATGGTACTGCGCGTTCATCGCCCCAGAAAAAGATTACGTCTTCCCACGGAATGGACTCGCGATAAGGCGATTCGGCTAGCAGCGCATACAGTTGCTTAGGCGTACTTCCGCCGGAAAGAACAAATGTGAACTGGCCTTTTTTAGCCACCACTTCGTGAATATAATCTGCCAGCCACGCTGCGAGTTTTTCGCTCAACTGCTTTGCATCTTTTTCAATGTGTATTTCCATAGATCAGGGTGCCGGTGGCAGGTTAATCCAGGTATGACCGTCGCGCGCGATCAATGCATCGGCTTCGTCAGGTCCCCAGGAATCGGGTGCATAATTAGGGAAATCCTGCGGTGACCTTGCCTCCCAGGTTTCCAGAATCGGCATAATTACCTTCCAGGCAGCATCCACCTGGTCGTTCCGCATGAATAGTGTAGCGTCGCCCTCCATCACGTCCAACAGCAAAGTTTCATAAGCTTCGGGAGCGTGTTCGCCGGCTACTGCGTCGTAATCGAAGGTCATATCCACCGGATCAAGCGTCATCGTCTGCCCAGGGCGTTTCGCCTGAAAACGGATACTGATATCCATATTTGGCTGGATACTGATCGTCAGCCGGTTTGAGCGCCAGGTTTCCGCGGCTTCCTTAGGGAAAGCATAATGCGGAGCGGGCTTGAATTGTAATGTAATATGCGTCGCTTTCTGATTGAGGTACTTACCGGTCCGAACGTAGAACGGTACCCCTTGCCAGCGCCAGTTGTCAATATAGAACTTCGCAGCAGCGAAGGTATCAATCGCCGATTGGGGATCAACTCCCTGCTCCTGGCGGTAACCCACTACTTTTTCACCTTTTTTCCAGCCTCCCGAGTATTGACCGCGAACAGCAAAATCGTGAACCTGATCTTTCGTAATCCGGCGGATCGCATTCAGTACGTCTACTTTCTTATTACGTATTTCGTTGGCATCAAAGGAAACCGGCGGCTCCATCGCGATCATGCAAAGGATCTGCAAAATGTGATTTTGAACCATATCCCGCAATGCACCCGCATTTTCAAAATAGCCTCCCCTACCTTCCAGACCTACACTTTCAGCAGCAGTGATCTGAATATGGTCGATATAATTACGGTTCCAGATCGGCTCAAATATCTCATTTGCAAAACGCAGCGCCAGGATATTCTGAACGGTTTCTTTACCCAGATAATGGTCAATGCGGAAGATCTGCTCTTCGGCAAACATTTCAGAAAGCAGGATATTCAGTTTATGCGCACTTTCCAGGTCGTGACCAAAAGGTTTCTCCACGACGATCCTGGTTGTACTTTTATCCGAACAGATTTTAAGCGCACCGAGCTTCTGAGCGATCGAAGGAACAAGCTGGGGAGCTACCGCGAGGTAAAATATAACGTTGGGATGTACGCCCCATTCTTCCTCTTTCTGCTTCACAAGATCCGTGATCTTATGATAGGCAGCGGCATCGTCGCCGTCCATTTGCAGGTAAGAAACGTGCTGAGCGAATTCCGTCCAGTGCCCGTTTTGTTTCCCCTTCCTTCTTGAAAATTTGGTAACTCCGTCCAGCAAATGCTCGTGGTAAGCCTCGTTGGTGTACGGACTTCTTCCAATTCCGGCTATCGCAAATTGGTCGGGCATCCAGTTATCTAAAAATAAATTATAGAGCGCCGGAGTTAACTTCCTGTAATTCAAGTCCCCACTCCCTCCGAATATAAAAAGGACTGAGGCGGGAGGACGTTTATTGGTTTGCATAAAACTTCTGATTTATTGTTGACCCCACTCTGTATGAAAAGTACCGGGGATATCGATACGCTGGTAAGTATGTGCGCCAAAATAATCACGCTGAGCCTGTATCAGGTTCGTCGGCATGCGCTCCGACCTGTATGCATCGAAGTAGGCAAGTGATGACATTAAACCTGCGGCCGGAATACCAGCCTGGGCAGCGTGCGCGATCAATGCACGCGTATTACCTTCCGCTGATTTAACGAGTTCAGCTACCTCTTGGTTCAGCAAAATATTAGACAATTCCGGGTTTTGCTTGTAGGCATTTACAAACACCGGCAGCAGCGAAGCACGGATAATACAGCCGCCTCTCCACACACTTACCACCTCGGGGAGCGGGATATCCATTTGCAGATCTTTGGAAGCCTGAAACAACATGGCCAGTCCCTGCGCGTAGCTCAATATGGTCGCGAAATACAGTCCGTCGTAAACTTTATCGATCAGTTCCTGGGTTGGTACGATTTGGGCAGCTGTTGTTGTACTGTAAAGCGCAGCAGCCTTGATTCTCTCATCCTTGTAACCTGATAATGTGCGCATTGCAACCGCAGTATCGATCACCGGCACGGCAACCGGAAGTTCCATCGAATCCTGAGAAGTCCATTTACCGGTACCTTTTGAGCCCGCTTTATCAGAAATCACGTCAACCAGGTGCGCATCGGTTTTATCATCTTTTTGCAGGAAAATATCGGCTGTAATTTCAACCAGGAACGATTTCAGTTTTCCTTCATTCCACGTCTTGAAAGTCTCATGCAGCTGCTGGTTGCTTAAACCTGCCGCTTTCAGGATCGCGTAAGACTCGCTGATCAATTGCATGATCGCATATTCAATTCCGTTGTGGACCATTTTGACATAATGCCCGGCGCCCTCTTTTCCCAGATACGCCACACAAGGAGTACCGTCTACTTTCGCAGCGACTGCTTCCAGCATGGGCCGCACATTTTCATAAGCTGCCAAATCCCCGCCCGGCATGATACTAGGTCCGCGACGGGCTCCTTCTTCCCCGCCCGAAACCCCGATTCCCATAAAATGGATCTCTTTTTCACGCAGGTACTTCACGCGGCGGAGGGTATCCGTATAATGCGAGTTACCACCGTCAATAATTACGTCGCCTTTTTCAAGAAGCGGTAATAGTGAGGCAATTACGTCGTCAACAGGCTGTCCCGCAGGCACCAGCATCATGACATTACGCGGCCTTTTCAGCAGGCTGATCATTTGGGATAGTTCGGAAACACCTTTCACGGTGGTACCGGGAGTGGCGGAGCCTTCAAGCGCAGTATTCTTGGCTGCATCTTTATCAAAACCGATCACTGAAAAGCCGTTATCGGCCATGTTCAGCAAAAAGTTGCGGCCCATAACGCCCAACCCTATCATTCCAAAATCGAATATGTTATCTGACATCATAAATTCGTCTAAAATAAAGTCAGTGCAATAATAAGGGAAAATCGCCTGCGGGATAAGCTTTTAATGGTCTTTCTTAAACCCTGTTTGCATTAGAGCTGTAAATGCGATCAGTTGACAACCTATCTATTTTAAAAACCGATGCATAATCGACTTTCATTTCAAAGCATTGATGGAGGGGTTTATCAGCTAGTAATGTGAGTAATAGCCGGATCACGCCGCCGTGGGTAACGATTGCAATTTTCTCATCTGGACTATGATTGAGTATTGTAAAAAAGTCTTCAACACGACCTTTTAAATCCAGCATACTTTCACCGCCCGGAATGCGCACATTTACAAAGTCCTCCATCCAAAATTTCAGATCCGCCTGATCAACCGTATCCCACGTTTTCCCTTCCCAATCACCGAAATGCAGCTCGCGTAACCGCTCATCGACTCGATAATTTGGGTTAATGGCTTTGGCAAGAAGCGTGCACCGCGTCGACGGACTTGAATAAACGGCGTCGAAATGGATTGGAAGCTGCGACCTGATGTTGTCTAATTCCGTTTCCAATCCCGCTGCAAGCTCCACTTCCAAATGTCCGTAAATCAGTCCGGGTGTAAGCAATGGTTTGGTGTGTCTGATTAGATAAACCTCCATACGATCAACAGGAAAAAGTAAAACAATACTTCGCAAACCTGCTGCACGGCCCCAAGACAATCTCCGGTGTAACCGCCAATCCATTTTTTGAAATAGCCCCCCATTAACAACGTTACCACTGCCAGCGCCGGAATGACCATGAAAACCGCAGCAGATTTTAATGTAAAAGCAAGAAAAAAAAGCGGCATTACACCAAATAGACCTGCAACAGCGAATGTCGAAACAAGCATTCTTTTAGCGACAAATGCAGCTTTACTATCCTCCGTTTCACGCGCATAGGAAAAATAATAAACGATTATGACGCACATAAACCGGCTTAATGCATGTGCTGTAATCATACAGAAACCAATAATTGCAGCATTTGTAGAATTAGAAAGTGCATTTAAAAGGCTGAATTTCAAGGCTAACATTCCAATTAATCCAATGACGCCATAGGCTCCGATCCGGCTGTCTTTCATGATCAGCAAGATTTTCTCTTTCGTCCACCCGCCCCCAAATCCGTCACAGAAATCCGCGAATCCGTCTTCATGCAAAGCGCCGGTGATCAGCACGGAAGCGATCATGGAACAGATAATCGCAACCTGCACATCCACGAGCGCTATCAACATCCAAACCAATGCAGCCCCGCCGCCGACGATCCAGCCCACAAGCGGCAAAAACCTTGTTGCCGGATTGAGATTATCAGGATCATGTTGAATGTAAGCAGGAATGGGAATCCGCGTGTAAAATTGCAACGCCGCAAAAAACAAGGTCAGTTGCTTTTTCATCATGCCGTTTTTTGACTCACTTGCGCGCTGTCGAAACTGGCCATTTCATTGAAAAAAGCCACGGCACTTTTTATTAATGGGTAAGCGACCGCACATCCGGTCCCCTCGCCCAGCCGCATATTGAGTTGCAGCACCGGATTTGCATTCAACTTTTGGAGCAAAAGCCTGTGCCCTTTTTCGTCTGACTGATGGCAAAAAACCGCGTTTTCGATGATCTTATTATTCATTTTAAATGCAGCTAAAAACGCGACGGAAGCGATAAACCCGTCGACCAGCACGATCATATTTTGCCTGTGCGCTTCCAGCATCGCACCGCACATCATCGCAATTTCAAATCCGCCGAACGTTCGCAAAATCTGCATCGGATCATTTCCGACTTGCTCATGAAATGTTAAAGCATTTTGTAAAACAGAAAGCTTGTTTTCCAATTGCGTCGCATCCAATCCTGTTCCTTTTCCCACACATTCCGCAATAGGAAGGTCGAGCAATTTACTCATGATGACTGCGGCGGAAGACGTGTTACCGATGCCCATTTCACCAAATCCAATGACGTTACAGCCCGTTTCTCTAATGTCTTTCACAATCGCGGCTCCACTGGTAAAGCATTCGGCACATTGTTCCGCCGTCATTGCTTCTGCCGCCAGAAAGCTTTGCGTGCCAAAGCCTACTTTTGCGTCAACCGGTTTTTTATCATTCTCAAAAACAAAGTCAACCCCAGCGTCTAGGATAACAAGCTCAATCTCGTGTTGCCTGGCAAAGACATTGATGGCCGCTCCCCCGTTCAGGAAATTGAGAACCATTTGTGCGGTTACTTCGGCAGGATAAGCGCTCACGCCTTCTTTGGCAATGCCGTGACTGCCTGCAAAAACGACGATATGCGGCTTACTGAGTTCGGGAGACAGCGTTTGCTGAACATTTGCAATCTGGAAAGCAATGTGTTCCAGCATTCCCAGCGAACCCGCCGGCTTTGTTTTAAAATCAATTTTCTGCTGAATCTGAGCTTCGAGATCTGTTTGTGACATAACCATTATTTAAGTTGAAGAGGCAGCCCGGAAACCATAAAAACCGCTTGATCCGCTTTGGCGGCAACATATTGATTGGCCCACCCTTGCAGATCCGCAAATTTTCTTCCCATTTCCGTCTCCGGATGCACGCCCATCCCGATTTCATTGGATATAATGATGAGCGTAGCGTCAATTCTGGAAAGCGCATCAATTTCGGATTTGAATGCAGTTAATGTTTGCTCAATGCTTTGACCATGCTCCATCCAAAGGTTTGTCAGCCAAAGCGTTACGCAATCAATGACGGCATTGCGGCTTTCCAGCGGCAATAAATGCAGATCCCGTTCCCGTTCAAAAAGCGTCCATTCCGGCCCGCGCTCATTCCGGTGCATTTGCACGCGTTTTGCAAAATCATCATCCCAGATTTTGGCGGTGGCGATGTAGACCGGATTTGCACTTCGTTGTAATGCAAGCTCTTGCGCAAATCGGCTTTTACCGCTCCTGACGCCACCACTGACATAAATGATCATCTATTCGGCCGTTTTAAAACGTTTGTACAAAAACAATTGCCACTTTTCCTCCGCCACGCCTGCCTTGTCCATTTCACCGCGTGCGAGGGTGAAAAACAGGTCGGATAGGCGGTTAATGTAAGCCGGAATGGCTTCGTGGACTTCGTCGGTTTTCATGAGCGAAACAAGTCTTCGTTCGCCGCGCCGCATTTGGGTCCGGGCAACGTGGCAAAGCGCGGAAACTTCATTTCCACCCGGCAAGAGAAAGTAATCCGAAGGCGAGCTCATGCCCGCTTCCAGCACATCGATCCAGTTTTCACAAAATTCAGCGCCGTCGACCGGCATCGGGTTTTTGTTCTCTTTTTTGGCATCAGACGGCCGGGCCAGATGTGACATCATATCCATCAGATCCTTCTGAACTTTGTGCAGGTTAGCCTGCCATTCATGTTCCACGCCAAGCTTGACGCGCAGCAAACCAATGGTCGAATTCGCTTCATCCAGCGTGCCCATGCATTCCACGCGAACGTCATCTTTATCGACCCGGCTCCCGCCGAACAGCCCCGTTGTGCCCTTATCTCCTTTTTTGGTGTAAATTTTCATTTCAGCTGTTTATAATAAATGAGTTCGTGATCCGGAAGAAGCTCCGGATGCAAAATTTTGATCAGATCGGCCAGCACATCCTGCGGGTTAACGGCGCCGGACTCCCAATAATCATTGGCGCCCTGGTCATTTGCCCGGAGGTGATAACCGTAAACTTTTCCTGTTTTAAATGCTTTGAAATCGGCATAACGACTGTCTTTGGCCTGCAACTCCTGCTTGGATTTCACATTACTAATGCTCACATTCAGCCAAAAATCAGCATCCAGCGCGACCGGATATACAGTTTCAAAATTGAGCGGCAGACTGCCCATTGCCTTTGTTTTTTCCCAGTAATAACTTGCACCCGCATCTTTCAAAAACCGGCAGACATAGCTGTTTCCATTCGGTACAAACCATGCGTCACGCGAGTGCATCCCGGTGATCACACTTGTTTTTGTGGCTGCATTTGTGCCTACTGCGGCCAGGCGATTATATTCTTTTTCTATTTTATCAAAACGCCTGTTCACTTCGTCTTCCTTATTAAGCAGCGCGCCCATCAGCTTCACCCATTCTGCCCGTCCCAGCGGCGTCGTTTCCACCCATTCAGAATTAACCAGGATTGGAATTTTCGCAGCTTTAAGCCCATTGAACCGGTCCATTTTAGAAACCGGAGTCCCTGTCGCCATCACCAGATCGGGCTGCATCGTCAGCAGCAATTCTTCGTTAAGTCCCTGATCCTTCCCTACTTCCTTAATTTTCCCTGCCTTGATGCGGTCGAGCACGCGCTGTGAAGAAACATATTGCACATTGCCCAATCCCGTCAGCACATCTTCGGCTTCCAGAAACCCGATGAGCCCAATGTGCATCGAAGACATGGCCACCAAACTCCTGACCGGAATCTCGATCACCTGGCTTTCGGGATAACCTTTCGGTCGCGCATTACCGCGCGGAACGAGTAGATAAGTGGCAGTATCAGCCTGTTTTTCAAAAGGACTAATGATTTGGAGCAGCTTATAATTTTTATGATAAGTGATCAAAAACCCTTTGGCGTGCCTGATTTGCACGCGCTCTTTGAATGTCGCATTGCCCTCTCTGCGCAGTTCATTTTTTTCATAGAGCGCCGAAGAACTGCTGCAACCGGCTAGAATCGTGAGCAGGAAGAGCAAAATCTGCAAGTTCAATTTCATCCGGCTATTTGTTTAATGATAAAATCGGCCCTTTCCGCTGCGGAAACTTTGGGAAGTTCAGTCAGCCGATAACCCAGCGTTGTGTATGCAACTTTAATGGCTTTGTACAATGTGCAGGCTTCCGCGAAAGTCTGCCAGCGCTCGTCGTCGTTGACATAAATTTCCTCCCAGGGCGGCGCGATGAAGACATTTGTGTTGTAGCGATGAGTCGAACAGACTTCGAGCAGCGTGGGATCGACGGTGATTTTTCCAACATTTAAATAGGCAATGATATCGGGCAATCCGCGGTCAAAAAAGACTGGTTCAGTTGTGCTAATAGCAAGAAAATCAGCCTGCATTTTCTCCAAACATTTCCGGGCAAAACAGGGCAAATCGATCCAGGGCAGACACATTCCGCCAGCACCCACTTCCGCGCGGATCAGCTCGCGGGAAACTTCCGGAATGGTTTGAAATCCCGATGCTTCAAGTGCATTCAACAATGTGCTTTTTCCGGATCCTGGTCCGCCGGTGATTATAAATGAGGGCATTACGAATATTTTAATACAAACCATAAACAGCATATCAACACCATTGCCAGACAAACCAGGTGATTAATGCGACTGACATATTCAATTTCGTGGGGTTCAATCTCACGTTCATTTTCACCTATAAAAGGCTTCTGAACCAACATGCCGTAATACACATTCGGGCCACCAAAACGACAATCCAGAATGCCTGCGAGTGCAGCTTCCGGGTAACCGGCGTTTGGGCTTTTGTGCTTGTTCCCGAACCTGAAAATGTGCTGCATTCCGCGTCCGCTGAATGTGACCAAAACCATTAATAATGCAGTTAACCGGGCTGGAATGAGGTTTGCGAGGTCGTCCAGCCTGGCTGCAAATTTTCCAAATTGCTCATAACGGGTGCTGCTATAACCGATCATCGAGTCGAGCGTGTTGATCATTTTGTAGGCCATCATGGCTGGGACGCCGCCTAGCATATAATAGAAGAGCGGTGCGACGACGCCGTCACTCAGGTTTTCGGACATTGTTTCCAGGACCGCGATGCGGATTTGGTTTTCTGTGAGATTTTTGGTTTCACGGCCAACTATGCGTGAGAGCTGGTTTCTGCCGGCGGTTAAGCCGTTTTTGTTGAGTTGGTGGAATACGGCTTTGCCTTCCTGGATTAAGGTTTTGTTCGCAAGGCCGTACCAGATTAGGATTGTGTTGCATGCAATTTCTAGCCACGAATGAGCCGCATCGGCGGCCGCAAATAAGGCACGAATACAATAAAAAAAAATTAAAACAGCCCCAACAAGAATTACCGTCAAGATGGCTCCTTTTATGAATTTGAATGAACCTTTATTTAGTCGCTTTTCGCCCCAGGCGATCAGGTTTCCGAAGACTTTTACCGGGTGTGGCCAAGTTTCGGGATCGCCGAGCCAAAGGTCGAGCGCGTATCCGGCCAGCAGCGGAACGATCAGTAATGCAGCTTGTTCCATGCTTTGAGCGCGTCGATAAGGAGTTGATTTTTTTCGGGAGTCAGCGTTGCGAGTCTGAAATGCTGCCTTGTTAATCCGCGGAAATTACCTGCATCGCGAATCAGAATGCCGTGATGTTGAATGAGGAAATCTTTGAGCTGTGCAGCATTCCTTACCAATGTTTTGCAGAGGAAAAAATGCGTCGCGCTATCTTGTATGGCAAGGGCGTCATTTTCTTTAAGTTGTCTGACAAAATCTTCCTTTGCATTCGACATTGCCGAAATAGGAAGCTGCAATACATTAAGGTTGTCAAAAATGAATTCCCCCGCCGCCTGCGCCATTACATTCACCGTCCAGGGTTGCTTGATAGCAGTCAGCTGCGCGACGATTTCATCGTTGGCCAGCAGATAACCCAGCCGCAATCCAGGGATCGAATAGGTTTTAGTAAGCGAGCGAAGGATAATGACATTGCGGTACTTTTTCACCAGATCTATCGCGCTTTCGATGCCCATTGTAAAATCAATAAATGCCTCGTCAATGACGAAAATGCAACCGGGGCTTCTCTTAATCCAGAATTGCAAATCAGGAAAATAGCTGCCTGTGGGATTGTTGGGATTGCAAATAAAAACGACGTCCGACCGAAGCTGCGGCATTACCAGTGCCTGTTGCCAAGGCAGGTAAGTCAGCTCGTGATTGAAAATCTGACATGCATCTTCATACTCAGAAAAGCTGGGTGTTATAATGGTGGTTTTGCTGTCCGAAAACAGTTGTGCAATGAGGTAAATGCTCTCGGTGGTTCCGTTGCAAACGAGCACGTTACTGGCTGGGAGTTCGTAGTGATTTCCTATTTTCAGAGTGAGGTTTTCTGATAAAACCTGCGGATAGCGCTCAACCCGGTCGATGTTTTCAAACAGATATGCTTTCAACCCAGCCGGTGCTCCGCCATGCCAGACATTGGTGCTGAAATCTGCGATGATTTCGCGTTCGTATCGGTAAGCATCGTCTCCGTGACCTGTCAGCATACGCGTGGTTCTTTATATAAACTATTGTAAATCAAATTTATATCAACATGCTGACGGATCATGTTCGCCAGCTTATCGTATTGTTCTTCTTTAAAATCATGAATGGAAATGCGTGGTTTTTCAAGGCTGGCGGCATATGGTTTTAGCAAATAATCAATGATATGATCATTGTCGAGCATGCCGTGAATGTAGCAGCCCCACGTTTTTTCATTCAATAAAAAACCATCCTGGCGACCGTCTTCGAAAACGGCCACAGGTGATGGCTGGCCATGAATTTTCGTCGTGCCCATGTGAATTTCATAACCTGTGCATTTGGCCGGATTGTTTAAAAATGAAAAGGAACATTGCATTGTGGTTTTTCTGGTTTGCAGCTCAGTAGTCAGCGGGAGAATGCCCAATCCCGGGATCGAGGCAATGCTGCCTTCCACGCCTTGCGGGTCTGAAATTTCAGCGCCAAGCATTTGATAACCACCGCAAATGCCCACCACCGTTTTGCCAGATTTGTGCGATCTCAGAATGGCGCTGGCAATGCCATTGTTCTTAATGGCCAGCATATCCTCGGTAGTGTTTTTGCTGCCGGGGATGATGATAATGTCTGCTTTTTCAATTTCGGCCGGATCCTGGCTGTAAAATAAAGTGACCCGCTCGTCACTTTCCAGCCTGTCGAAATCCGTGAAATTGGAAAGTCGGGGGAGCAGAATGACGGCCACATTTACTTTGCCTGTTGCTGCCAGACGGTATTTTTTTTCAAGCGAAACTGAATCTTCCTCTTCAATGTGAATGTCCCGAAAGTAAGGCAACACGCCTACGACCGGCAAGCCTGTCAGCTCTTCCAGCATGCGTCTGCCGTCTTCAAAAAGGCGGCTGTCTCCCCGAAATTTATTGATGATAATTCCCTGCATCAGCGCGCGCTCCTGCGCTGAAAGCAATGCGATCGTTCCGTAAACGCTTCCAAAAACGCCGCCTTTATCAATGTCAGCGACCAGGAAAGTCGCGGCTCCGGCGTGGGCGGCCATTCTGAGATTGGTAATGTCCCGATGTTTCAGGTTCAGCTCTGAAATGCTGCCTGCGCCTTCGAGAACAATTGGGTGATATTTTTGCGAAAGTCGGTCAAATGCGGCTTTCACGGCAGCGAATAATTCGTGACGATCATTGGCCATGAAATAGGCATGGGCAGACTGGTTGCCCACCGGTTTTCCATTCAAAATCACCTGAGAAGACTGATCGCTTGTGGGCTTCAAAAGCACCGGATTCATATCCGATTCGCACGGGATGCCCGAGGCTTCTGCCTGCACCACCTGCGCACGTCCCATTTCGAGTCCTTCCGCAGTTACATAGCTGTTTAAGGACATATTTTGCGCTTTAAACGGTGCTGGACTAAACCCGTCTTGTTTAAAAATTCTGCAAAATCCTGCTGCTATGACACTTTTGCCTACATCAGAGCCCGTCCCGACAAACATGATCGGCCGCAGCTTTCTATCTTTATTTTTAGCGCTTATTTCATTCATTTGGCTTGCAGATTGAGTTTGGAAGAAACTTTCTTGGTCAAATTCTGCTCAGACAATGTGTCCAGCGACACGCATTCCGCACCCAATGCAGCAGCCAATTCCGCCGCCCTGCCCATCCGTAAAAACCCGTTTTCCGTATCCATCACCATCGCCTCAACACCTGACATTCTGATCGCAACTGCGCATTCCAGCGCCTGCGCCCATGCGTCGCCACCGCCCGGAAGCGGGACATTGGCTTTTCCGTCACTAAGTAGGATGAGCAAAGGCTTTGAATCCGATTTTCTTGCGTGTTGCTGCAATATGTCACTGGCTAGCTGCAATGCGTGGGCGAGCGGCGTGCGGCCGCCGGTTGGCAGATTTGTTAATGCCGCTTCGGCCATTTCCGTGCTTGAAGTGGGCGACAATAACACAGTTGCTTCCACACCCCGAAACGCAATGACGCCGATAGCATCTCGTTTTTGGTAAGCGTCATTTAACAAGCTCAGCACGCTTCCTTTCACAGCTTCCATCCGCTTTCCCGCTGACATCGAGCCCGATGCATCCACTACAAACAGGATCAAATGCCCTGTTTTACCAGATTTAATGGCATAATGCACATCTTCTTTTTTAATTGAAATGTTATCCGGATTACGAATAATGGCGTTCAGCAAAGTTTCCGTCGGAGCGATATTTTTTCCAGCAAAACCCGCTTCCGTGCGAATCTTAAATCCTTGTGGCGTGCCCGACGCTTTGCTTCTTCGCCCTTCAAGCCAATCATTGACATTGCCGGCTGGTTTTACTTGCAGCGCTGGCGCCTCCACATTGACATTTATTCCAAATATTTTTTCGTCCGGAGAGTCGGCACATTTCCCCTCACCGCATTCGCCCTCAGCATTTGACTTGTCTATGCTCGATTCGTCGTTGCCCGGCTCACTTTCAGGGCTGACATTAGATTCCTCTTTCGGTTTATTATTGTTCTTGGGATTAGCAGATTGATTATCAGAATTTTGCAATTCACTTTCACCATTGGGCGACTGGCTTCCTGGATTTGGAGACTGCATTCTTTTAGATCTGCGATGCGCCAGCACGAGCGCCGCTGCCTGAGTGATGTCCGCCGTATTGACAAGCAAGCGATTTTCGAGCGCGGCAATTGTAATGGCCGTTTTGTACATCACAATGTCAGCACGTAAGCTCGCTATGCCCGATTCAATGCACAATTGGCTAATTAGTGAAAGTAGTCCGTCGGGCATTTCAACACTCGGCAGCAAGTTTTGAGCGTTTGCTATCCGGACTTTCAGCACATTTTGCTCATTTTCATAATCTTGGCAAAAAGAATGCGGATTTGCTTCAAAAGCCATTCTGCGCTTGACGACTTCAATTCTTGACAGCACATCAAAGTCCCCGCCCACTTCCACCATTAAACCAAACCGGTCCAGAAACTGAGGACGCAGGTTGCCTTCTTCGGGATTCATCGTCCCAATCAAAATGAATTTCGCAGGATGACTTGCCGAAAGGCCTTCCCGCTGAATCGTATTCACGCCGGAAGCAGCCACATCGAGCAAAATATCGACGAGATGATCCGGCAACAAATTCACTTCGTCAATGTAAAGAATGCCGCCATGTGCAGCCGCCAGCAACCCCGGAAGCAGCTGTTTCTTTTTTTCCGAAAGAATGGCCTGCAAATCGAGGCTGCCCAATACGCGGTCCTCGGAAGCACCGATGGGCAGATCAACAAAAGGCACTGAAGTCGCTGTTTCGAGTTCGCTAACCAGCGGCATAACCGACTGTAAACCACGTGCTGCCGTTGTTTTGGCCGTGCCTTTTTCACCTTTGATGAGCACGCCGCCTATGCCCGGATTGACCGCGCAAAGCAGCAATGCTTGCTTCAACTTTTCCTGCCCGACAATGGCCGTAAATGGATAATGCTGCATTATTCTGTTCTCGTTTCGACTTCCGCCTCACTTTTTAAATACAAATCTTTTAACCCTTCCAAAACCGTTTCCGAAGGCTCCGCCCACATGCCGCGCTGGACCGCTTCCAGCAATCGCTCCGAGATCGCATGGAGCGCCCACGGATTGCTTTCGGCTAGAAAATCCTGCATAGAACCGTCCAATACATAGCTTTCGGCCACTTTTTCATACATCCAGTCATCCACAACTTTGGCTGTGGCGTCGTAACCGAAAAGATAATCCACCGTTGCCGTCAATTCGAGGCCGCCTTTGTAACCGTGTTTTTTGATGCTTTCAATCCATTTGGGATTCACTACGCGGGTGCGGAAAACGCGCAATGTTTCTTCTTTCAAATCCCTGACAACCGGCCGGGCGGGATCTTGCGAATCGCCGAAATAATGGCGCGGCTGCTTCCCGGTCAGGTTGCGGATGGTGGCGATCATGCCGCCATGAAATTGCAGATAATCGTCGCTGTCGAAGATGTCGTGCTCACGGTTATCCTGATTATGCAAGGCGATTTCGACACCCGCAAGCTGCGTGCTGAATTCCGCCCGCGCATCAACGCCGGCCGCACTGCGCGAATAAGCATAACCGCCCCAGTTGAGATAAGCTTTGGCAAAATCAGCATCTGATTCCCAGTTCCTTTCATCGATAAGTGGCAGAATTCCAGCGCCGTAACTTCCGGGAGCTGCGCCAAAAATCCGGTAAGCAGCGCGCTCCTCGGCTTCGTCGGTTGAGAGATTATTGTCCTTTTGCAATGCAAGAAGATCGTCGAAATAATGCTTTCTTACAAAGTTTTGAGAAAGCGGCTCATCCGCTGTGATCACCATTTGCACGGCCTCGTCCATGAGCTCGATCAAATGCGGAAATGCGTCCCGAAAAAAGCCACTAATGCGAATCGTAACATCAATGCGCGGACGGCCTAATTCGGAAAGCGGGATCATTGCTACACCCGTGATCCTGCGGCTTTCGGCCTGCCAAACCGGCCTTACGCCCAGCAATGCAAGCACTTCGGCCACGTCGTCGCCGTGTGTCCGCATGGCGCTTGTGCCCCATATGCTGATGCCCACACGCTCGGGATAGCGATCTGTTTCTTTTAAATGCCGGTCAAGAACTTCTTTTGCGAGCTGCTGGCCCACTTCCCACGCGGCTTTGGAAGGCAAAACCCGTGGATCGACTGCGTAGAAATTGCGGCCTGTCGGCAAAATATGCGCCATTCCCCGCGTAGGCGCCCCGCTCGGACCAGCAGGAACATAACCACCGCTCAGTCCATGCAGCAGGTTATTGATCTCATTTTCAGTCTGCGCGAGATTAGGAACCAAATGTTTACAAACAAATTCAAGGATCTGATAAATGCCCGAAAGTCTGCGATCTGCGGGGGGAATGTTGAATGTTTCAAACAATGTCTGGTTAATCGAAGGAACCTGGAATCCGTATTTCATTAATAAGGTAAACAAATGCTGCGACAGCTCGTCAAATGTTTCCAGCGCATCTGAGCCCGTCAAAACCGGGCGGCCTGCGAGTTCCTGTAATTGTGGAGAAACGTGCGTGAGTCGCTCGCCTTTTCTTGCCAGAATCAATTCGAGGTCAATGTTAAAGCATGCGGCCAGCTCCGACTGTAAACCTGGCACGTCGGCATTAGGCAACCTCGTCAGCGCTTGCAGCATATCCACAAGTGATTGATCCAAAGGCATTTCACCCAGCGTATGCAGACCATTTCTGATCTGTGCAGCACCCAGTTCACACAAATAGCCGTCAATGTCTTCGATCAAATGCGCTACATCTTTTCCATCCATTTCGGCAATGCTGACCGGCACGCCTTCGGGCGTCATTTCATCATCCCAATCGTGTTTGTGATCGCCATGATCGCGGCTGAGCATCGCCGAAAGGTCTGCGTCCAGATTGGTTTGCTTGATCAGTTCCCAGATCTGCCTTTGCAGCAATGGCAACTTGGCAGGGTCCAGACTTTCAACCTGATAATATTCGTCCACCAACTGGGTGAGCTGCGCGAGCTCTCCATAGGTGTCCGCAGACGTCATAGGCGGCATTAAATGGTCAACCACGACTGCATGGGCACGTCTTTTGGCCTGTGAACCTTCGCCAGGATCGTTGATAATAAACGGATAAAAAAGTGGCATATCCGCCAGAAATGCATCCGGAAAGCAATTTTCGGACAAGCCAATTCCTTTGCCCGGCAACCATTCCAATGTGCCATGCTTGCCTACGTGCACGATTGCATCAGCCTGCCAGTCATCGCGCAGCCAGCGATACAATGCATAATAATGGTGCGTTGGCGGCAGGTCGGGCTGGTGGTAAATGGCGTCGGGATCCATGCCGTAGCCGCGGGGCGGTTGCAAAGCCACAAATGCATTGCCCAGATCCAGTCCGGCCAATGCAATGTGCATGTTATGCACATAAGTTTCGCCCGGCGGCGGCCCCCATTGTTTGACCATTTTCTGTCGCGCCTGCTCGGGAAGTTCTTCAAACCAATGTTTATATTGATCAATTGCAACACGGCCCGGCGCGAGCGCAAGCTGCTGCGGCGTCAAATAATTTTCATCATACGAACAGCGGTCGATCAATTCGTGGATCAACGCCGTTCCTGATTCGGGGAGATTCGAAATTTGATAACCCTCCGCCATCATGGCATTCAGGATATTCATTAAAGAGGCCGGCGCATCGAGCCCGACTGCATTACCAACCTGCGAAGCTTTTGTATTTGAATTGGTAAAAATAAAAGCAATACGTTTTTTGCTGTTGGGCAAATGTCTCAATCTTGCAAATCGGGCCGCCAGCCCTGCAACGCGGTCAACACGGTTTTCAACGGCCTGATAACCTTTATTTGTGATGCCTTTTTCCTTAAAAGAAACCGGAACCGTGATAATGCGGCCGTCGAATTCAGGAATAGCGACGTTCATGGCGGTGTCCAATGGATTCAATCCGCACGAGGAAGTTTCCCAGGGGCCGCGGCTCATGCCGCTCGTAATGGCTTGTAAGATCGGCACGTCCAGCGCTGTCAGGGACGATTGCGGTTTGCTGACCGTCCCCGCAGGCTGTAAGTCCGTCATGGCAAAAGATATTGTATTCACCAGCACATCCAGCTTCACGGAATTTTCGAAATATTGAAAGGCCTGCGGTTTGCCGGTGTTCGGATCTATGGATTTTAATGATGATGTAAAAACGGGAAGGACATTCAGCCGCTGATCTTCCAGCGAGCGGATCATGGCATCCACAAAACCGGTGTTTCCACTAATCCAATGTGCACGATAGAATGTTAATCCGGCCGTCGGGAGCGCGTAATCGTGATATTTCAGCCAGTCAGAAATGTCTGCGTTCTCGGGCAAATCGGGATGATAAATACCGTGCTCAGGCAATGCTGCCGGCGGCTCCGCACCAAAGCCGGTGATGAGCAAATGGTCTGACAGATAGCATAATAACGAATACAAATTGGCATAACCACCTGCATTCAGGTAATGCAATGTTTCCTGCAAAACATCAGGCGTAACCGTGGATACGGCGGCAAATTCGGGGTTGAATTCGCCTGTCCCGCTGACGACGATCAGATATTGCCCGCGCTGATTGGCAAGATGGACGAGCTGACTGAACCCTGGAATCGTGCTTAGCCTGCCATGAACGCGGACGACAATGATCTTTGCCTCAGCCAGTTCACGTTCCAGCAATTGCGCCATTTGTTCTTCACTTCTGATCCCGGTCAGGCTCATGCCCATGGTTTTGGGAAAATCTTCGGGTAAAATTTGAATCGTGCGGTCGAGGGCCAGCAGGTCAGTGTCAGCGTGGGTCAGGAATACAATGCCTTCTGTGGGTTGGGCGACAATGCCGGCCAATGTTGCATTTTCGGAGCCTTTCCAGGTGTAAAATTGAAACACATATTCGGCTAGGTCAGCAGGTGGCACGAGATAGCGATCGGCCTGAACCATGCTTTCGATGTAATCAAAAATGGCCAGGATCTGCCAGTCATTATTAATGGAATGAAACCAGACTGAATGTCCGTCGAACAGCAGCGTTACCACATTAGCCAGCGTGCACGGTCCGAGGCAGCCGCCTTTGGTCATGTGGACCTTGTTGCGAAGCTTACGTTTCAGCCATTCGGTTTTGTAAAGCTCCACCGGAACGGGCGCATATCCCCTATCCACCCGCCCGCAGCAGCACGCATTATAGCAATAGGATAAATGTCCCCGGCGCTGCACGAGGTTGATCGACTTTCCGTCGGCGCGGGTAATCCGCTGGCGTTTGATTTCTTTCATAACCGCGTCAAGCCTTTCATTTTCAATAGCTTATTGATGAAATGTTCGTTCTCGCCCCAATACACGTGCATATAGGAAGCGAAGGTGTTTTTGTGTCTGTAAAGCCGGGTGTGTGTTTCAATTCCTTTTGCATTTAGGAACTGGACGGGCAGTTTTTCCAGCTCATTGGTGTGAAAATCTGAGTAATGAAACTCGTGTCCTTTGTATGAAAAATCTTCCCAAATGGCAGTGCGGTAACCCAATGTCATTTTCGTGTTTTGCATGGTCGTGCTGCATTTGAGCGCGCCGGCCATAGCAAATGTTTGTCCATTATTATCTGTTAAATTTTCCCCTAAATACATTAACCCGCCACATTCAGCGTAAGTCAGTCCGCCGCTTTCGCAGTATGCCTTAATGCTTTCACGCATGCTGTGATTATTGCTGAGCTGCGCTGAATAAAGCTCCGGATAGCCACCGGGCAAATACAGAAAATCAGCCGGCGGCATTGTGTCATCGTGCAGCGGACTAAACCATTTGATTTGGCCAAAAGTGGAAAGCACCTGAATGTTCTGGTGGTAAGTAAATGCAAATGCCTCGTCGCGGGCGATTGCTATTTGCAAGTTTTGTTTTGGTAAAAAAGTGGTTTTAAAATGTGTGTCAGGCTTTGAATATTGAGTGATTTCCAGCAGGCGTTTTATATCAATGGTTGCTTCAATCGCGTGCGCTGCATTTTCGATAATTACTTCATAATCAGTTTCTGATGAGATATGTAGCCCTAAATGCCGGGAAGGAATTTGAAGCGCTTCATTTTTTGGCAAATAACCCAATGGCTCAATGCCGACATCTGCGCAGGCATCTTTCAAAAAACTATAATGCGATGCTGTGTTTACGAAATTGAAGATCACACCGACAACATTGATCTGCTTTCTGAAATTTTTTAATCCATAAAGAAGCGGCGCAACAGAATAGGCCATGGATCTTGCGTCCATCACGAGGATTACGGGAATGTCGAGCAGCCCGGCAATTTCCGCACTGCTTCCTCTCATTTTGTCGGCCCCGTCAAACAAACCCATCACGCCTTCGGTAACCGATACGTCCGCAGCTTGGGAATAGGACTGATATTGTTCCTTTACATGACTTTCAGAAGCCATGAATGTGTCCAGATTGATGCTGATATTTCCCGAAGCATGCGCGTGGTGGGTCGGGTCGATGTAGTCCGGGCCGCATTTAAAGGGCTGCACGGTTAATCCCCGATTTTTCAGCGCGCGCAGCAGTGCCAGGGTAACCGTCGTTTTACCCGAATTGCTTGATGGTGCTGAGATCAGAAAGTGTGATTTCATGCCGTTGCTTCCATTCTTTTAACTGACATTGAATGTGTTAAAAGCTCCTTGCATCATTTTCACGATGCGATCAGAAGAGGAAGCCAGCATGTCGTGCAGGAGCACGCCTGTTGCAGTTCCGGGTTGTTAAAACCACGAAAAACAGATATCCGGACCGACTTGCTTCATCTCGCGAAAGCATCGTCAACTTTGAAAAAGGCAGGTCTCCTGGCTTGTAACCTGACGTTCGTCCTTCCCAGAATTTTGAATGATTGAATGACTGAATGACTGAATATTCAATCATTCAATCATTCAGTCATTCATTCATTTATTATTCCAGTGGACGCTTATGAACGGCAGTTGTTTGCGTTACTTACAGTTGCGCGACAGCTCGTGATTCTCACACGATTCCCTATTAATTTACTGGTTTGTAAAACCTGTTTCTGTTGGAAAAAAGAATGTAAAGAACTCGTTATTGGGCCAAAGATATGGTAAATGTTAACAAAGTAGATTAAAAAGATCTAGCTTTGCCGCTTCATTTGGTGTCCGCCTTTGGCGGAATTAAAAGGGAATCCGGTGTAATTCCGGAGCAGTTCCCGCTGCTGTAAGTTCAATTTACAAGCTTCTGACATAATGCCACTGGGGTGCAATTTTGAATGATAGAATGATAGAATGAATGAATAAAAACATTCAGTCATTCACTCATTCAAAATTCAAAATTGACCTGGGAAGGCGTTAGAAGTTGAACGAGCCAGAAGACCTGCCAGTTGAGAATATCCGTTTTGCTTTCGGGAAGAAAGGCGATAGGATGTTGGCAGGGCGTGTGCGTCTTTGCCCCTCCTCTTGTATGCTCCTGTTTCCAATCCGGATAAGTTCAGTGCCTTTTGGGCGAAACCTTATTCGATTGTTATGGTCAATTACTTACTTGTCGATTCCCTTCTTTTAGGCATCCAGCATTCTTTTGAACCCGATCATATGGCGGCCGTTTCTGTGCTGGCCATCGACGAAAAGCAGGGTCCGGCGCGGCGCTGGAAGCTGATCTGGCGGTCGATGCATTGGGCGCTGGGGCATTCTTTGAGCCTCATTTTGTTTGCGGTTTTGGTGCTGCTGCTTAAATCTCAGCTTTCGCTTGAAGTCTCCGGAAAAGTCGAAATGCTCGTCGGGCCTTTGATGATCTGGCTGGGGATTGTGGCGATCAGGCGAAATTTCTTGCCGCGGGACGCACGAATTTACAGGAATCCGCCGCAGCGGGTTAGCCGCTCTTTTTGGGTGGGCATGGTGCATGGGCTCGCTGGCACGGGCGGGGCTTGTGCGGTGGCGCTTACCCTGGCGGCGAGTGATGCGCGGACTGCTGTCTGGATCATCATCATTCAAAGTTTGGGAATCATTCTTTCCATGTCCGCTTATGGCTATTTTTTTGCTTTATCAATCAGCCGGTATGTCTCCAAACGTGAGCAGTTTTTCAGGATCGTCAATTATCTCGTAGGCGCTTTTTCTATTGTCATCGGAGCAATCACGCTCTCCAATTCATTTTAATATTGAAAACATTTACTTACCAGATCGCAGCATTGCTGACGATTTCGCTTTGTGCAAAAGCACAGAATCCAGTTGCAGATTCAAGCAAAACCAATTTGCTGAATCCCATCGTTGTCACGGCAACACGCTTTGAAACGCGGAAGGAAAATCTCGCGCAGCAGCTTACGATCATTTCCAGTGAAGACTTAAAACTCACCCCGGCCGCTGACATTACCGACATTGTGCGCAAGCTGGCGGCCGTTGACGTGATTCAATATCCAAACTTGTCTTCCGGCATCGGGATCCGCGGATTCCGGCCGCAATTTTCAGGATTAAATCAGCGGACATTGCTGCTGATCGATGGCCGTCCGGCGGGTGTTACTAATTTATCGCAGATCAATTTGAATGGCATCGAGCACATTGAAGTGCTGAAAGGGCCTGCATCTTCTTTGTATGGTTCGCAGGCAATGGGCGGGGTGATCAACATTATCCGCACCAAATCACAAGGCCCAACCAAGGGAAATGCATTTGTAGAATATGGCAGTTTTACGACCATGCAGGCCGGGCTTAATGCAGGCGGTAACCTGACCAAAAAGCTCGACTATGATGTTTCGTTCGCATATTTTAAGCGTGCGAAGGATTATAAAATAGGAAAGAATAATCTGCTCCGGGATCTGTTTGGGTTTGAAAATGCACAGAAAAATTACACGGATATTCCGGTCGAGCAGGTGGATGAAACGGTTATGGACGGACAGCGCAGGCCATTTACAAACCTGCATTATTACACGGGCCGGGCGCGGCTGGGCTATCAATTGAGCAAAAACTGGCGGGTGGATGTAAGCGGAGAAAATTTTGTTGCGAGAAACGTGGAATCTCCCGGCGAAATATCATCCGGAAGTGCGGAGGCGAGTAAAAAAAATAATGACAGAAATGCGGTTGACGTGGCTGTTTCAGGCATAATCGGAAATCATGAGCCAAGCGTAAAAGTCTTTCATGCACAGGAAAATACAAAAAACTTCACGCTGAATGTTGCGGGAAAACCGGTAACGCCTTTCCGCTCGGCCGAAGGAGAAAACCAGTGGACTGGGGCACAAATTAAGGACTCCTGGAAGATCGGGAAGCACACGATCATGCTGGGGTATGACTATCTGAACGCCCAAACGAGCAGCCGAAGATGGAGCAATGACACGACCGAGCGGGCGCCGACGCAGCCTGCCTATTCAATCACTTCGTCGGCTTTTTACGCACAAGCGCTTTTGAACTATAAAAAATGGACGCTGCAACCGGGTGTGCGCTATGACAACATTACATTCAATGTAAAGGAAACAGCGCTTTTGCCCACTTATCAGGCTGGCAAAAAAACGACGCCATTCGTTAGCCCGAGCCTGGGAATCACCTATGCGCTTACCTCAGATCTTCGGCTGAAAGTGGCAACGGGCAGAGCATTCGTCACTACGGACGCTTACTCGGTGGCGGGTTATAATGAGGTTAAAGATGCCAAAGGAAGGATCGCGGTCACGGCTGGGAATCCGGATTTGAAAAATGAAAGCAGTTTGAGCTGGGACTTTGGATTTCAATATAGCAAGCCAGGTTCCGGGCTCGCAGCAGGGCTTACTTACTTTTCAACGAAGGTTAACAACCGAATCGCTAAGATTATTAATGTGGTTAATGAGCCGCAGGGCGATGGCGAGGTCATTGTTTCGAGAGCAACATTTGTGAATGCGGCGGACGCGGCGATCCAGGGAATTGAGACGGAAGTTTCTTTTGATTTTGGTGTGTTTCAGGATTATCGCTATTCATTCAAAGCATTTGTTACGGGCTCATCCTTGCTAAAAGCGAAGGAACTGATCGTTGGAACAGACGCTTCTGCGGTGGAACGTGACATTCAGAATGTGGCTAAAAATACATTCAACTACGGCGTTCAGTATGACAATCGGAAATGGCTGCAATTGCGCCTTTCCGGAAGATCGGTCGGCCAGCGCAAAGACATTGACTACACCGACCCGATCAACCCGGAAATTGAATATCCAAGCTATGCCGTGATGGATTTTGCGGCATCATTCAAAGTCAATGCACATCATTCACTAGGCCTGAAAATCGCCAATCTGACGGATGAGAATTACTACGAAAAACGCGGTTATAACCTGCCGGGCAGAGCGTTTTCGATGCGTTATAATTTTTCTTTTTAGAAGCAGATACCTGGTCTCAGGTTTTCTACAATAGGATGAATGCGAGAAAGATAAATCTGCGATGAGATTTTTATCCACAGATTTTGCGGGAACAGTTTTTATAAATGCGTTGCCGCTTCAAGTTTGAAGCGTATTCGTCACATCAAAAACTAAAAGAAAATGAAAAAGGTAATCCTAAGTGTTTCAATGTTCCTGTTACTTGCAGCGGGCACATCTTACGCACAATCGACCGGAACAAGTTCTCAGCAGAACCAGACAACAAATCAAGGCGGAAGTTCGACGCAAGGTACAGACAAAAACAAGAGCGGTTCATCTACCAGCGGAACAACCGGACAGTCCAGCGGCAGCCAGGTCCAGGGATCAGGTAACACCGGCACATCAGGTACTACCGGAACATCAGGTACTACGGGTAGTCAGGGCCAGACAGGAAGTTCCAGCAGCACTTCGGGAACCGGACAAACCGGCGGCAGCCAGGTACAGGGAACCGGAGCTACAGGAACTTCTGGCGCTACCGGAACCGGAACATCGGGCAGTACAGGTACATCAACTACCGGCGGTCAGAGCCAGTCGGGTAGCTCCACTAGCAGCTCGGGAACAGGAACTACCGGAACTTCGGGTACAACCGGAACATCGGGCAGTACAGGTTCATCAACTACTGGCGGTCAGAGCCAATCAGGAACCTCCACCGGCAGCTCAGGGACAGGTAGCACTACCGGTACCTCTGGCGCAGGAACATCGGGAACTTCTGGCAGTCAGAGTACTGTGGGCCAGGATTCCAGAGGAACAGGAACCACGGATGATTCTAAAAAATCGAAAAAACGGAAGAACAAACAAGGTAGCAATACCGGAAGTGGTGCAGGTACCACAAATGACTAAAATCAGAAAAGACGCATAACCAGTAAGCCCGGCCGAACTACGACCGGGCTTACTGATTTTATAGACTTATCTTCATCAATTTCTTCTCGCCTACATCCTTCTGCATTTTCTTCGGGCTTAATTTAAATACTAACAAACCATCCGATTGTCAGCCAGAACTGCTGGGCCTTTGCCGGATTATCGAACTCATTCACCCGGTATTCAAAACCCAGCTCTATTTTATTGCTGTCGGTGGCATTGTATCCCAAAGCAAGTAAGCCCCGGATTTCAAGGTCCGCTTCGCCATCTGACCACAACCCGAGATACTCGTTGTTAACTTTACTATAAAATTCCCTGGGGTCGATCTGCCGGCCGTTCAGCGGCATTTCTATCCCCAAACGGTACCGCGCCCGGAATTCCACCGGTTCGGCCGGACTGAACGTTTCATCGGTCACGATCCGGTGCGCTAGGCTTATTACTTCGAAGTTTTTGACATTACTGAACTGCTGAATAAGGCGGTGAGTAAATTCGCTGCCTTCCCGCCTGACCAGATAGCCCGCCCCGACAGTGTTGTCGGCCGAGACCTTCCTGGTGAGTACCGTGCTCAAATCGGTCCTTTCGTATCGTAATTGGCGGCTGGTGGCTGATCCGGGCTCCTTTTCGAAAAATATTTGTCGGGCTTCCAGTTTTGTGTTCAGCTTCCAGCTCTCTGCAATTTTTATATTCACATTCAATTGAGGAATCGTACCGGTGCGGAAATTGGCCTGACCAAATACGGCTACCGGTAATATAAGCAGAAGCAAAATAGAGGGAATACCAGATCTGTACATCAAAAAATCAGATTATCAGTGTTGCGTTGAACGATCTCGTGGACACTTACAATTATTCCGTTTTCCTCAGCCAGTACTTCATAATAAGTTTCTGTTTTATCTTTGGAGCCCTTTAATACCAGCTCATATCTGGTCATCACACCCTTTGCAGCGATGTTTTGAATCACCGATTCTTTCAATGCTTCCACCGGTCCCTTCCAATGAAGCTGGGTTTTCACGATTTTATAATGCGAAAATTCCTTATTCAGGTTCTCCTTCAATTTCTCCCGACTATCAGGCTGCATTTCATTGATACCCGACAATATTTCAACATCCTGAATATTCCCCGATTCATCGAATTCGATACTATACCGCCTGCCCGCATATTTCAGCTTCGCCTCTATCGATTTCCCAGTAAGACTTTCTTCCCCGTACCAGTGGATTTTTGATTTCTTGAACACAGAAGAAACGAAATCGGCTGCTGCTTGCGGAACTGCGTCCGACTTAATGCTGAACTCACGTTCATACTTTTTTTGCCCTATACAGGGTGTCCACAGCAGCCACGCCAGCAGCGCAGTAACCAGGCTTATATATGATTTGTTAATTATCACCAGAACATACTTGTTATATGGATACGTAACTATGCAAGGCCAGGCGGGCAGCAATAGTTCTCAATTTGATGAATAAAATTATACATAGTCGAAAATGCAAGTGGCACCATTTTTAAATCAGGCACCATTTTGAAATTTGTATCGCTCCCAAATATGACCTCCCTGATCGAAGAGTTTATTAACCAAGCAGGTTACTTAGCAATCTTTCTCCTGATGCTTCTGGAAAACGTTTTCCCTCCGCTGCCGTCAGAAATCATACTGTCAATCAGCGGCATTACCGCAGCTCAGGATGAATTAAACCCGTTTCTCGCAGTCCTTTCCGCGACTATCGGCTCATTGGCGGGTGCAGGTTTCTGGTATTGGGTCGGAAATAAAGTTGGCCATGATCGTTTGGAAAAGTGGATCAGCAAAAAGGGTATGTGGGTCGGACTTTCGGAAGAATCCTACCAAAAAGCGCTCCGGTTCTTCGACAAGCACGCCACCGCGGCGGTTTTCTGGGGAAGAATGGTACCAACTTTCAGAACTTTCATATCGATCCCCGCAGGATTGGTAGCGATGAAACCTGTTAAGTTCCTGATTTACACCTTTGCTGGTACGCTCATCTGGTCGTCGCTCGTCTTTTTCGCCGCTTTTTATTTTGGGAACAAATACCAGGGAGCTTTTGACACGGTGGGAAAGGTATTCAATTTCATCATCATCGGCTTGCTCCTGCTCTATGCGGTTCAGCTCGTCATAAATTTAATTAAAAGAAAAAAAGAGAAATGAGCACTCTGAGGGACACTGGTACAATTTTTATGTAGCCCGCGCCATTTCTCACCTAAATTTTTTCTTGTATGTTCTATCATGATGGAAAACTTCAGTACAATGTAAGGGTTGACAAACCAAACCCTCAATTTGCAAAACTTCTTCAGCAAGCTATCGGAGGGATAGAAGGCGAAATGCGTGTATGCCTGCAGTATCTATTTCAAGCATGGAATTCGCGGGGGCCCAAGAAGTACAGGGACATGCTCCTGGAAACAGGGACCGAAGAAATTGCGCATATTGAAATGCTGGCCACGGCTGTATGCCTGAACCTGGAAGGCTCGTCCAGTGCATTGAAAGACGAAATGGCGATGAGTAACCCGATGGTGGAAGCTGTAATGGGCGGACGCGACCCGCGACATATCCTGTCTGCCGGCTTGGGCGCAATGGCGTCGGATGCCAATGGTGTTCCATTCAATGGTTCCTGGGTCGTAAGCAGCGGGAATATCGCAGCCGATATGCACGCAAATGTAATGGCCGAAGCGACGGGAAGGGTGCTTGCAACACGTCTGTATGAAATGACCGACGACGCAGGTATGAAGGATATGCTTTCGTTTTTGATTGCACGTGACACCATGCACCAGAACCAATGGATGGCGGTACTGGAAGAGCTTGGACCAGATACCCACCCCATTCCGAACAGTTTCCCGGCGAATTTGCAAAATGAAAACGTGGCTTACAGCTTCATTAGCACAAGCATGGACGGCACCACGGCCAGCGGACGGTGGACGGAAGGCACTTCTATCGACGGAAAAGGAATATTTACATTGGAAAAAGCGGTCCCTACCGGAGGCGAACCTATGCTGGCGCCAGCTGACAAGGAGATTCATGGACAAATTGAGCAAGGTGTAAAGCCTGACGCAGACTTTCTGGATAAAGTGAAAGACATTATCACAGGTTAGTTTGTTTCAGTCCATTTAGCGCAGAGGCGGCTGGGTTCACTAGCCGCCTCATTTCTGTTATCAACGCAGCATATTTATGAAAGCAACTTATCACAGCCTCCGTTTTCTCTTACGCAGCGTCCTGGGAATTTCTGTCGCTTGGCGCATTGTCAGCACTGCCCTGCTCGAATACCTGCTCATAGATATAAGCTCTCAGCCCATTTACACTTTTAGTGGCCAATTGTGCCTTCGCTTGTAACTCAGTAGCTGCCGACATATCCCCTTCCCGGGCGAGGTTATTTGCAGTCAGATTGAGCAGCATGATGGATTCATCCAGGCTCCGAACAGACTGCCATAATTTCTTTTCAATTGTTTCCCTTATTTCATGTAAAAGCGACCCTGACGAGTAACCGTGTCCCGTATGGCAGCGGAACCGCATAATTTTCCCTTCATTGATTTGAACCATAGCCCCGCCGCAGTCCGGGCAGCTGAAATGGGATGGCTCTCCGGTCTTTAGAACGCCTTTTTCAAACCCATTATCCTGGGCAGCAATGTCTGTCTCCAATTTAAGCCGCTCTTTTTCCTCTTGACTCGCAGATTGTTCTGTTCTCATTGCTTTTGTTGTTAGCTCAACCAGCAATGCACTGATCTGGTCAAGCGGTACTACATGATCAACATTGACATATTGTAATACGCTCGAAGGCATACTGGCGTACAGTGCGTCGGCAGGCTCTTGCACGATAGTAACCCCGCCCATTCGCTGCACCGACCACATGCCTGAGGTCCCGTCGTCGAGCATACCTGTCAGCACGACACCGATCACCCCGGTTCCATAACTGTAAGCGGCAGACCGGAACAGGGCATCAATGGACGGACGAAACCGGTTTTCCTTTGGGCCATGTTTGACCAGGATACGCCCGTCTTCAATGAGCATGTGCTGATTCGGTGGGGCCAGGTAAATGTTGCCTGGCAATATGGGCTGTCCATCTTTGGGATGCCGCGCAGGTAAAGGCCCAGTCCTGGTCAAGATATCAGGCAGGTGACTCTTTGAATCAGCAGCAACATGCTGGACGATAAAAATCGGTACCTGAAAATCCGAAGGCAGGCCGGCTACCAGTTGTTGCAGCGCAGCAACGCCCCCTGCAGAAGAACCTATCACAATTACATAAGGATTTGTCATATTTTTTTCAGGCTTAAACCGTGTTTGCATGAAGCGCACGGTTTTATTAAAACCGTTCCAAAGCGGTTGCAGGTAGGCTGGGCGTGCGACTGCCTGGCCGTTAAACTATCGTTCGCGCGTTTGCTTGCTGGGCCAGCATACAGATGAAAATGTGGCTTTATTAAACGTTTGGCATAATTTTAAAGGCCCCCCTGGCATTTCTTATCATATATTGAAGTCTGGGTTTGGCAAGCTGACTGAATACATCATGTGTAGAGGAGGTATTACAGCAAATAACTTCAAATATGGAAAAGGCTATTGTTTTTCTGGTCGATGATGATGAAGATGACCGAATGCTCATCTCACAGTCATTGTTGGGCCTGATAGATTACCTGGAGATCAGAGAAGTCAGCAACGGTTTCGAGCTTTTGAACCTAATATCCAGCGCAGAACTCGAAAAGCCTTCGTTGATATTGCTTGACATGAATATGCCAGGGTTAGACGGACTAGCCGTGCTTTCATCGCTAAAACAAGACCTTGACAATAGGATGATACCGGTCGTCATGATGTCCACTTCTTCGGACAGGAGTTGGTTGGCGAAGCGTACAGGCTTGGGGTTAATGCTTTCATTAAAAAGCCGGTTACACCTGCTGAATACGAACTGGCAGCTCAGGCAGTGAATCTGTGCTTCCTTAACTATTTAAATATATCGCACTTCCCTCCGGTAGCTCCAAACAATCAATCAGAAACGATCATCATTATTGAAGACAGTGATGATCATTGGGCGTTGATGAACGAAGCATTTAAATATAGCAGGCCCACCCTGAATCTGATCAGGCTTAGAAATAAGAGCAGCATGCTTGAATTTCTTGACAAATGTTACAAGGAACTGAGGCCCGCTCCGCAGCTGATCCTGCTGGATCTATACCTACCCACCAGAAAAGAAGGGCTGACTTTACTCGAGTCGATCCGTTACTTTATTTCCATCAACAATCTTCCCGAAACCCCGATAATCGTTTTTAGCAACTCGCCTGACAAAAAAGATATTAATGCATGCTATCAACGTTATGCGAACGCTTATATGGTAAAACCGACTGACCTCAGCCAGTGGCCGCTGCACTTAAACAGCTTGTCCTATGTCTGGAAAAGGGCGATACGTTACCCCGTTTCGAACGATTCCAGACGTATTTAGACGCACATTTCTCACTGCCAAGAGAGCCTCAAAATCGAACCTAACAGGCACTTCCAAGGTTTTTCCGACCTCCCGGGTTAAATTGCATGACTAAATTTTATGCAATGTTTATAACCAAATTAGCCAATCGGGAATCTGGAATTATCCTGTACGGCATTACACCTCCAAGACTGGAAAGTCCGGAAGAGAGAATCAGTGAAATTGGTAAAGTGCAGAGTGACAGGGTTATGGCGCTTGGTGCCGATGGACTTATCATTTACGATTTGCAGGATGAAACATCCCGGACTTCGCAGCAACGCCCATTCCCATTCACACCAACATTGGATGCATGGACATTTGCCGATCAGTACATTCACATATCGGGAATCTCCAAGATTGTTTACTGTTCAGTAGGCAAGCGTAATCCAGAGCAAATGCGGAATATCATGTCGTCAATATCCGCAGCCGATTCACTTGTCCTCGTTGGCCTTCCCTCCCGGGAAGAAAAGGCTGTTATGCATTTGAAAGACGCGTATAACCTTTGGAATGAAGCTCGGACCGGAGGAGTGCTGGGAGGAGTAGCAATTGCAGAAAGACATTCATCCGATAACGCAGAGCATATTCGATTGCTAAAAAAAGCCTCTGAAGGCTGCTCCTATTTCATAACCCAGTGCGTCTATAACCTGGAATATATGCGAAAACTCGTCACTGATTTATCAGCCGAGTGCGAAACAAGGGGACAGCAGGTACCATATATGATATTTACATTAACACCTTGTGGCTCGGGCAAAACCCTTCAGTTCCTGAATTGGCTCGGAATTAATGTTCCCGATCATCTTTCCGAAGAGCTCAGCCAGAGTGAAAACATGCTGGAAAAATCCATTCATATCTGTCTTGATATTGCAAGGGATATCGCGGAATTCTGTCGGCAAAAGAATGTCCCGTTCGGTTTTAATATTGAGAGTGTCTCTGCGAGAAAATTAGAAATCGAGGCTTCCGAACAACTTTTAACCAGTGTAAAAAGTTGGCAAACAGAGTTGGTCAGATACTAGCACGGTTCTAACACAAAAAAACCTTCCGGTGTGGAAGGTTTTTAAGCTTAAAATAAGTTTGTGGAGAATATCGGATTCGAACCGACGACCTCTTGCATGCCATGCAAGCGCTCTAGCCAACTGAGCTAATCCCCCGTTCAATCTGAGTAGGCGCTCAGCGAGTGCAAAGATTAAACGGAGAATCATGATAAACAAGCCCGGCAGGAATTTTATATCGCCAGTCGCTGGATTGACATATTATCGCCGGCCACCGCCAAATACTCTGGAAAGTAACCAGATTACAACTGCAATGACCGCTACTACAACTATCACACCTGCCCACATACCGGTCTTGAAAATGCCGCCTACTACTTCGCAGCTTGTCAGGGAAAATGTCAGGAGGAAAACAATCAGGTAACTCAGGTAGGCTTTCATGGAAAGTACTGTTTAGGTTGAAAACTTTGAAGTAATAACTTAAAAAATCATTCCAAACCAGCAAGTAGGCTGTTATTGGTAAAAATCAATCGGGATCAGCTTCTGCCTATCATTGACCAGGAGTTTTTCAAATAACCTCACCGTCGCCTCTGCGTCGCCGTGTGCGCGGTGGCGGTTTTCAATACCTATTTCCAGGCTCTGGCAAAGATTTCCCAGGGAATACGATTTCAAGCCGGGAAATATCTTCCGGCTAAGCTGCACGGTACAAAGCAGATCACGCTGGAAGTATTCGTCAAAAGCCCCGAATTCCCTTTTTATAAATCCATAATCAAAACGCACATTATGTGCGACGAAATAAGCGTCTTTGGTCACGGCCCGCACTGCATCCTGAACTTCGTAGAATGTTGGAGAATCCTTTACCATTTCGTTATCTATCCCGGTCAGCTTCGTAATAAAGGGTGGGATGTAAATCTCAGGATTGATAAGGGAATGAAAAAAATCGACCGTTTTAAGACCGTCGTGCCTGAAAACTGCAATCTCAGTAATCCGCGCCGCGCCTCCTCCTCCGGTAGTTTCAATATCAACGATTGCGTACATGTATCTTTATCAAGTTGCCTTTTTACGCAACCGCTTTTCTGAAGTATTTTTGAGTTTAACAAAACAAAAAAACAAAAAAATCCTCACCGAAGCGAGGATTTTCCAATAGCGGAAGGCAATTTACGTAATGACATTCAGTGTCAGTTGATCTGAAATGCGATCGGTAATGTAAACTTTACGCGCACCGGATTTCCCGCCTGACGGCCTGGCATCCAGTTCTGCATCATTTTCACCACCCGCACAGCTTCCTCGTCACAGCCAAAACCAATTCCCTTCAACGCAGTTACATCTTCAATTTTTCCATCAGATCCCACAGTAAACTGCACAAATACTCTTCCCTGAATACCGGCCCTCGCAGCAGCAACGGGATATTTTAAATTCTTCTGTAAAAAAGCCGCCATTGCCTGAACCCCTCCCATATACTCCGGCGCTTGCTCAACGTGTAAAAAGATACTTTCCTCTCTCGTTTTCACATCCGCGGCTGCTGTTTTCGCATTGCCGAATTCCGCTGCCGGGGGCACGATGATTTCAAGGTCTTCGATTCCTTCCAGCGTTTTCGCCGCCGGAGCAGCGTTTTCCAGCTCTTTTAATACAGGGGGCAGGTTTTCCATTGCCACCTCATCATCCTGCATGACCACCGGAGGCAGCGAGCGCACCGTTTTAGCTTCCGGCGCAGGTTCTGGCTTTTCCGGCGCTGGTTTCGGAAGCTCCCTTGTGATATCAATCGGCCTCGCCTCAACGATATAAGCAATATCACCGGGCTTCGGATCAGGGACAAGCCGGGCGTACAGGTTTGGGAAAAATACAATCATTCCAAACAATGCGACGCCCATTAAAACGGATTTTTGAATAGTCTGCCCGTATGATTTCCGAAGATCATACGCTCCGTACAATTTGTTTCTCCCCTCGAACACAATGTCATTGAGGGATTTTTCCATGGCTAACAGATTCTTATGATCCGCATTCAGATTCAGAACTACCTCGTTATCTGCGGTTTCAACAATGCTGCTATATATCTGCTCGAACGGTTTCCCGTCCCACAGCCGCTCCTCAGCCTCGCAAGCCAAATGATCAAGTATCTCCGGGAGCAATTCCGGACTTAATTTTCTTGACTTCAGGTATGATTTAATTAAATCGATCCGGTCTTCGTGAAGGCGTTTCATAGAACCATCTGTTTAGATTTCAGCCATGTAACAAATTTATTCCGTTGCTAGATTTTTAGGAGCGAGTAAGAGTCTGACAGCGTCTATAAAACGTTCAAGGTCATTGGTTTTATTACGCGCGGCTTCACTTCCCGGGCTGGTCAGTGAATAATATTTTCTAAGGCGACCATCGACTTCCACCGACTCGGTTAGCAACATTCCCTCCTGTTCCAATTTATGTAAAACAGGGTAAAGCGCGCCGAACGTCAAAGCAATGGCGCCGCCTGTTCTCTCTTTTACCTCCTGGGTTATCTCATATCCGTACATCCGATCGTGTTCGGCCAGCAAATTCAGCACTATGGTTTTGAGGGTGCCCCGGACATATTCGTTACTTGTTGTGTTATTATCCATGAGTTAAAATTTGATTAAGCGAATATATATAAGTTTTTTATATATACAATACAAAAGTAGGAGAAGTTTTTTCCGAAGTCAACCGAAATGCGAAATTTAACTTTCTGTCAGGGGAATTGACCTGCTGATCCGCTCTTCCAGTGAAATAAAGGTCTCTGTCCGCTGGATCCCATTTACCTTTTGAATTTTGTCATGAAGGATTTCGCGTAAATGTCCGGTGTCGCGGCAAACGATCTTTAAAAAAATACTATAAATACCCGTCGTATAATGGATGTTGACGACCTCCGGAATACCTTCCAGCTCAGTAGCGACCTGCTCGTAGAGTGAGCTTTTATCGAGATAGATACCCAGAAATGCACTGATATCCCAACCAAGTTTTGCGGGATCAATTACAAGTTGTGAACCCTTCACAATGCCCATTTGCTCCAACTTTTTCATGCGTACATGAACCGTTCCTCCGGAAACAAAAACGCGTTTGCCTATCTCCGTGTACGGTAACGCAGCATTCTCTATCAGAAGGGAAAGTATACGCAAATCGGTGCTGTCAATATCTGAATATTTCTGCATTTCAGTCTGAAAGTTTGAATTTTTCGCAATCTTACTGACCAAATTATGAGATTATTGTAAATTTTGACAATTTTTAATGAAAATATTTTATAATTAAATCTGGAAAATATAATTTTGCAGAACCAAATCAAGGAAGGAACCGTTAATATGTTCCATAATTAATTTGGTAATCACTATTGTAGGGTGATGAAATTGGCAGCCATGCCCTCCTGTCTCGGGGGTGGTGAATAAGGGATAAACGCGGCATAATGCCGACTAACGTCGACTGGGGTGGACCACCAACAGTATTTGTACCGTAGCTAACCGCACCGTGGGTGGTTCGAATCCCCCTCCTACAGCAAAAAAAACTTGACAAGCGAATTTTTTCGTGTTAGTTTTATTTGGTTTTTAGTTTGTTGATGAAGTGTAATTTGACACGCGGGTTCATTTTGAAACCTGCGTGTTTTTATTTTACAGCCACCACCAACAACTCCCCAGCCTTAAAGCCTCAATTCTCCTCCGTACTCATCCGCTATTTGGCTCCCCCGGAGGCACCTTTTATCCCGGTTCATTTTTGAAAATCAGTTACTTCGCAGGTCAGGCTTTGTACTGAACCTGCTATTTTTTTTACACCGTAACCGGATATAGCTGAGGATATAATGACAAAAAGTAGCAAAAGAATGCAAATTTTTTGCTCAGGTCATGGGTACTAATTTCGAGCCTCCTACTCATCGTAGCACATTCATCGAATTTAATCTACAACTCATGCTCACGAAATGCCTATGACCTGATCCATTTACAAAAAAAGATCGACGATGCTGGTAACACCGTCGATCCGAGAATGAGCTCGTTCACTGGTCTGGTAAACCAGTTTCGAGCAAACACAAAAGGAATAAACTCACTGCTTAAACAAGCCTAATCCTTATTCAAAAGTATGAAAAAACAGCGACTAATCAGTCCGCCCGGTGTGCAGCCGGGCGCTTTCCTCGTTGCATTCTGCTCAGCCCTTTTTCTGCTCATCGGCACAGCATCAGCAAGTAATTTTAATTCAATTAACCCACAACCATCTGCATTTGCGGCCGATACCCTCAGTTTGAAGGGGCAGGTATTTGATGGCAGCGAACCGCCGGTAGCATTGCCGGGTGTTACGGTGCAGGTCAAGAAAACAGACCGCGGTGTTACCACCGATCCCAACGGAAACTTTGAAATTAGGGCAGTCCTGGGTGATACACTGGTTTTTAGTTTTGTAGGACTGGATCCTAAAGAGCTGCCCGTATTGAGTACTAAAAACATGGTAGTAGCTCTCAAAGAGAAAGATAATGCATTGAACGAAGTGGTTGTAACGGGTTATTCAGAGCAAAAAGCGCGTAACCTGGCCAATGCGATTGGAAAATTGGACGTAAAAGCTGCGGTTGCCAATAAGCCGATCACCCAGCTTTCGCAGGCGCTGCAAGGCGGTGTTACCGGACTAACGGTAACCCAGGGTAGCGGCATGGCGGGCGAAGACCGGTCTAATATATTGATCCGCGGTATTTCCACGATCGGTAACTCTTCACCGCTCGTGCTCGTGGACGGTGTTCCATTTGATATCAACTCCGTAGATCCAACTACGGTGGAGAGTATTACGGTTCTGAAAGATGCGGCGGCGGCTTCCATTTACGGTGCGCGGGCGGCAAACGGGGTTATCCTGGTGACCACCAAGCGAGGTATTCCGGGGAAATTATCGGTTACCTATGACGGTTACGCCGGTGTGCAGAATGCCACTTACCTGCCCAAATTCGTAGACGGGCCGAAGTACATGGAAATGGTCAACGAAGCCTATTCAAACATTGGCGGACTGGAACCTTACAGCGACGAGGCGATTCAGAAAACGCGGGAAGGAAGTGATCCCATTTCGTATCCAAACACGAACTGGTCGGAGCTTATGCTCAATAAAAATGCAGCGATCCATAGTCATTCTGTGAGTATTTCAGGAGGTAACGAGCTGGCGCGGTTTGCTGTGAGCGGTAACTATTTATATCAGGATGGACTTACTCCAAAACGGGATTATGAAAGATTTTCGTTCCGCGCCAATACGGGGGTGACGCTTACGAAAAATGTATCCATGCTACTTGACCTTGTTGCGAATAGAGGGAGAAACAGATCAGAGCTGGTTCGCTTCGGGAATTCGCTTCACCTGATCTATTCCACTCCGCCCAATATAGTACCGAAATATCCTGTCAAAGACGACGGGTACCAGGCTTACGGGAACTTCGGAGAGATGATGAACCCAATGGCAGAACTTGAAAGAGGCGGTTATGCGCAAAACAAATCCGACCAGATCAATATCAACTTTCAGCCGACCTGGCAGATTACCCCTGAGCTCAAAATTCGCGGCCAGTATTTGTACCGGATTAACTCGAATGGGTTTCTTGACAATCGCGACTCTTACAATTTTCTCGACTACTACACTGGAAACCTGGTGTTTACCTATGGGAATTCCAAAGGCTCGAGCGTAGGTAGAAGCACTTACAACTACCTGGCATCAAATCTGGAATTCTCTCAAACCTATGGAAAACACTTTGTATACGGAATTGCCGGATTATCGCGTGAAGCGGATAACCCTTCCAACTTCGACCAGATGACACTGGCTTCCTATTTTGTGAAGTTCAACTACGTTTTTAACAACAAATACCTGCTCGAAAGTACTGTGCGCGCCGATGGTTCTTCCAAATTCGGACCAGATAGAAAATGGGGCACATTTCCTTCCGTGGCAGTTGGATGGAATATACACAATGAAGAATTCCTGAAAGATGTGAATTTCCTTACCAGCTTTAAACTTCGCGGTTCTTACGGACTTATGGGTAACAACGGTAATGTGGAACGTTATCGGTACCAAAGTCTGATCGATGGTGGCAATGGCGTTGAAACTACAATAGGTAATCCTGAAATAACCTGGGAAACGGTTAAGATGCTGGACATTGGAGCAGATATCAGGCTATTTGATAACCTGGGAATTACGATTGACTGGTTTAGCAAAACGACGGACGATATTCTCCTTTCTCCACCACTTTCGCTTTCGTCAGGCGTCAATTCGCTGCCTGTGAATTCAGGATCGGTATCAAATAAAGGCTGGGAGTTCATGGTCAATTACTCCCGCTCGCTTGGAAAAGAGATGGAGATCAGCGGAAGTGCGGGGTATTCCTACTATAACAATAAAATCATCTCACTCCGCGGCGGACCTTACATCGGAGGAAGCGGTCTGGATATCAACGAAATAAACTACCCTATTAATAGCTACTACCTGCACAAAACAGCGGGTTTGCTAACGCAGGCCGATATCGACGGCGGGATTCCACTATTACCCGGACAGCAAATCGGAGATATCAAATACATTGACGTGAATGGTGACGGAAATATTGATAAAGCAGACAAGCAGATCATGGGTAACCCGAATCCGCAGGGCAGCTACTTTGCCAATTTGAATTTTGTGTTCAAAAGATTCAGTCTTGAAACGCAATTGAATGGTTTCACCCAAAGTCTGGCTTATTACACTGGTCGCTACCAGACTGTGCTGAACGTTACCTCAAATTTCGACGGCGGAACCCCGATGCAATATCAAACGGATTACTGGACTCCGGAGAATCCGAATGCAATGTTCCCGAGACTGGCACCTTCACCTGGTAACAATGCATTACCTTCTGACTACTGGCTCACAAATGCGGCATTCCTGAGAGTGAAATATATTCAGCTGGGCTACAATTTTAGCCCTGAACTGGTGAAAAAGATCAAGCTGAATAACCTTCGGATTTTCGTGAATGCGCAAAACGCGATCACCTTCAGTAAAATGAAATATTTCGATCCGGAGACGCGCGGAAGTGAGGCTAACTATCCACTAATGAAGGTATTCACAGCAGGGCTGAACATTAAATTCTAAATCCACGACCATGAAGAAGATCATTATATTAGCAATAAGCACATTCTTTCTTTCTTCCTGCGCGGAAGAATTTCTGACCAGGGACCATCCAACGGCCACCACCGACCTCAACTTCTGGAACACCGAAGGCGAAATTAATACCGCGCTGAATATCCTGTATGATCAGGTACCAACCGGTGGCTTTCGCTACCAGAACAATACCCGCATTACGTTTGAGGGAATGACCGACAATGCAGTTTGGTATGCCAACTTTTTTGGGGAGGTAAATACCATTGCACTTGGTAACTCCAATTCGCAAATGCGGGCGACGGAGTGGGCCGCGATTCAGCCTGTTTGGCAGGAGAACTATACGGCGATCCGACGTGCGAACCGCTTTTTGGAACATGCAGGCAAAGCATTGATCGAGCCGGCTCTCAAAAAGCGCTACTTCGCCGAAGCGCGGGCATTGCGTGCGTGGTTTCATCTGGACCTCATGCTTTATTATGGAGAGATACCGATCGTGACCACCGTGGTACTGCCGACAGAAACCGATCTGGTGAAAAACACAAAGCAGGAAGTTGTAGACTTTGTGCTCGCCGAACTCGACGCAGCTTCTGCCGATCTGCCGAATCTATACGCCGTGAATGATATCAAAAGGATCACGAGGGGCGCTTGCTACACGATGAAAACCGTAGCATTGCTCAACAACCTGCAATATGCCGAGGCCGCCAAAGCTGCAAAACAGGTGATTGATATGAATTTATACAAGCTCCATCCCAGCTACGCCGCGCTTTTCAACTACGAAGGACAAGTAAACGAGGAGCGGATCTTCATTCGTCAGAGTGGAAATGACGATACCTTTTACAGAAGTGCGCCGGGTTATATTGGTGGAAATGCCTGCCTTAACCCAACCGGCTCGCTGGTGAATACATACGAAACAAAGCAGGGCAAAACGCTGGCCGAACTCTCACCCGACAGCGCCGCTATTTACAAAGCCAGCCCGAATTACAGATCCAACCGCGACCCAAGAATGGAGTTGACGATCGCTTATCCCGGCTCTACGTTTTATGGGGACCTGAATCCATGGGACGATTCGCCTAACAATCCGAACAGGCTTGCAGCTAACTATTCTTCGAAAACCGGTTACTGGCTGAGAAAGTACGTTGATCTGGCTGACAGAGGAAGAGGCCGCGGCTCGCTGGATTATATGGTTTACAGGTATGGTGACCTGCTTTTAATGTACGTGGAAGCATTGGTGGAAAGCGGACAATGGAACAATCCGGACGTGATCAAATACATCAATATGATCCGCAACAGAGCTAAAATGCCCAATGTTGATATTAAAGTCTACAACAACGAAGCCAAAATGCGTGAGCTTTACCAGCGTGAAAGGCGCGTTGAGCTCGCGTTTGAAGGCAGCCGGCTATTTGACATCCGTCGCTGGAAGATCGCGGAGAAGGTGATGAACGGTGTAGTGGAAGGCGCTATTGACCCGAGAACCAAAAAGCCGGTAAACGTGGAAACGCGCACATTTAAAGCGAAAGATTACCTCTGGCCTATTCCCGCCAGAGAAATGGAAGGAAACCCGAATATGAAGCAAAATCCTGGGTTCTGATAATTTGTTTAAGCAATATAGTCCTGACAAAGCCGGTCCTATTCAAGGGCCGGTTTTTCTTTGTAATGGTTAAAACAAAAAAAAGCCCAGATCTCTCTGAGCTTTTTCGCGGTCTGGACGGGACTCGAACCCGCGACCCCATGCGTGACAGGCATGTATTCTAACCAACTGAACTACCAAACCAAGGTATAATTTCCAGTACATTTACTGAAAACGTGGTGCAAAACTAGTATTATTATTTACCATAACAATAGCTGAGACTTCAATTTAGTTATTTTATTTGTGAAAAGAATATCCTGCAAAAGGAAAATTCTGAAAATGAAATAGTTGTAGCCAGACTTATAATGACTTTTGTAAAAGAAATAATTCAGGAGCTCGAATATCTCGCTCCACTTGCTTACCAGGAAGGGTACGACAATGCAGGTTTACTGGTAGGTTCTCCCGATATACCCGTCACCGGCGTGCTACTGACGCTTGACGTGACCGAAGAAGTAGTAGAAGAGGCGATAGAGCGAAACTGCAACCTGATCGTCGCTCACCACCCTATTATTTTCAAGGGTTTGAAAAAGCTGAATGGGAGCAATTATGTGGAAAGGACCGTGATCAAGGCTATTAAAAACGATATTGCGATCTATGCGACGCATACCAACCTGGATCACGTACCGCAAGGAGTAAACTGGCAGATCGCAGAATTGCTGGGTCTCAACAATTTGCGCGTGCTAGCTCCCAAATCGCAGATTTTAACCAAACTGACTTTCTTCTCGCCCGTCGCCAATACGCAGGAAATACTGGATGCACTTTTTGCGGCAGGAGCCGGTCGGATCGGGCAATATGAAAATTGCAGCTTTCGGACCGAAGGTATGGGATCATTTATGCCTAACCAGCAAGCGAACCCAGTGATCGGCGAAAGAGGCACGCAGGAGGTAGTAGCTGAACATCGGTCAGAAGTGATGTTTCCGTCTTACCTGCAATCCAAAATGATGTCGGTACTGCGCAAAATGCATCCTTACGAAGAAGTAGCCTATTATCTCACGACGCTTGAAAATGAAAATCAGGAAGTGGGTGCAGGCGCGGTGGGAGAACTGGAAGTTGAAATGACAGCTGATGAATTCCTGCGTCACCTTCAAAGCCAAATGCATTTAAAAGTGATCAAACACACGGAAAGTGTAGAAAAAGTGAAGAAAGTAGCCGTTTGCGGAGGAGCTGGAAGCTTTTTACTAAAAGATGCGATTCGTGCGGGCGCAGATGTTTTTGTAACTTCCGATTACAAATACCACGAATTTTTTGATGCTGAGGGTCAGATTATGATCTGCGATATCGGGCATTATGAAAGCGAAGTGTATACTAAAAATCTACTATATAAATATTTGTCAGGAAAATTTAGTAATTTTGCACTCTGTTTGTCGCAGGTCAATACCAATCCGGTTCGATATTTTGTTTAATATTAGTGTAAATCAAAATATTCTCCGGTCACTATTGAAGATCCTCGGCTGACTGCCTTCACTTATTACGCATTGAAACAAGTCCATTAAAGACATACATGGAAAACACAATCGCTCAAAAATTAGATGCTCTCCTGAAGTTGCAGGAAATTGATTCAAGCCTTGACGAAATACTTAAAACACGCGGTGATCTTCCTGAAGAGGTAAGAGACCTGGAAGATGAGATCATCGGTTTTGAGACCCGTTTGGGAAAATTTAAGAGTGAAATTGCGAATTTGAATACTGAAATTGACAATTTCAAAAACGCACAAAAAGATGGTGAAAAGCTGATCAAGAAATATAAGGATCAGCAAATGAACGTCCGCAATAACCGCGAGTACGATGCAATCACCAAAGAAGTTGAATTACAGGAGCTTGATATGCAACTGGCTGATAAGAAAATCAATGAGGCCAGAGCCCGTATCCGTTTGATCGAAGAGGATGCAAATCGCGCCGAATCGGTTCTGAACGAGAGAAATGAAGATTTGAAAGCGAAAAAAGGCGAGCTGTCTGTCATCACAAGCGAAAGCGAAGCGGATGAAAAAGGATTGATCGCTGAGCGCGAGAAACACATTAAGAAAATCGAGGATCGTCTGCTGAAATCTTATCAGAAAATCCGCGACAACTCAATGAACGGTCTGGCAGTTGTTCACGTATCAAGAGGAGCTTGCGGAGGCTGTTTCAGCATTGTTCCGCCACAGCGCCAGGCAGATATCCGGGAGCGTAAAAAACTGATCGTTTGCGAGCATTGCGGAAGAATTCTGGCAGACGTTGAAAGCGTTGAACCAGTTCATCAGCGCCGCTAATATCATTGAATGAATTTGAAAAGGTTGTCTGATGAAGGCAACCTTTTTTTATGCCTTTACTATGCTCAAAATTCTTAAAAAGCGAAACGGAAATTTACTGTTGTCGATTTGGATACCAGTCTTCCTGTTCGCTTCTATTGCATTTGCCGCGCCCAAAAATGATCTGACAGCGGATATAGACTTCACGCCGAGGTTGCAGAAAGCGTATTTTGAAATACAAAAACTGCGGCTTCCCGCGGCTCGTAAGTTGATTGAAATCGAAAGGAAGGAAAACCCGGACAATGCATTTATTCAGTATCTGGATAATTACGCCGACCTGCATTACCTGCTGATCGCGGAAGATAAAGCGGCGTATAAAAATCTGTCTTCTCAGGAAAGCAAACGGCTCGACCAGGTTGCGAAGTTGTCGGACCAATCGCCTTACAAACGGTTCCTGCTTGCGGAAATCCGGCTTCATTGGGCTTTTGCCAAATTGAAATACGGAGACCAGGCGAGCGGTTCATGGGAAATTATCAAGGCATACAAACTGCTGGAAGAGAACAGAAAGAAGTTTCCTGACTTTATTCCGACGCTCAAATCGCTCGGCTTACTACACATTCTGATCGGCTCTATTCCGGACAATTATGCGTGGGTCGCCAAAATCGTAGGTTTGAGAGGAAACATTCAGAACGGGATCCGGGAGCTCAGGACAGTACAGCAACAAGAACCGTTTTTTAAACAGGAAGCAGAATTGATCGATCTGCTGATCCACGCTTACACCCTGAAACTGACGCCTGACCAGCAAAAAAAGATCCGTCAGTGGCCAAATGAACAGCCAGACAATCTGCTCCTCCATTTCTTCGCCACAACTGTTTTGATGAAAGAAGGCCAAAGTGAAGAGGTACTTCAATATCTGAACAATGCGCCAGCAGGCGACGCCTACATTGATTTTCCTTTTTTGAAATACCTGAAAGGTGAAATAGCACTTCAAAAAGGTCAGTACGACGGCGCCGCTGCACAATACCTGCTTTTTCAAAAGGAATACCGTGGCTTTAATTATGTCAAGGATACAAATTTCAAGCTTTTCATGTGCCGCTGGCTCGCAGGGAAAGATGCGGAGGCTACCGCATTTGCGAAAAAGATCGGCAGCACGGGAGAAACGATCATAGAGGCCGACCAGCTGGCAGAGCGAATTGGCAAAGAATATTTGGCAGGGAAAATTGGGGCGCAGCAAAAAATATTATACAAAGCCAGATATGCTTTCGACGGAGGTTATTTAAAAGAAGCGACGGAAGTTTTACAAAATGTCTCAGAAAGCACTTTTAAAATCCCGGCTGAAAAAGCAGAGTTCAATTACAGAAAAGCCCGGATTATGCATAAAACCGGGCAGACTGTACCTGCAATTCATTACTTTGAGCGTTGCCTGCAACTTTCTGGGAATACTAGCCCTGGTTTCGGCGCCTCTTCTGCATTGCAATTGGGATATATTTATCTTGATAAAAAAGAAAAGCAAAAGGCTGCTAGTTACTTTAAAAAGGCAATGCTTTTCAAAAAGCACGAATACAAAAACAGTATCGATAATAAAGCGAGAGCTGCACTTACGGATTTGGGAGAATAATTTGTGACTTTTTGCACAAGTCTGCGTCTAAAAAAGCAGACGCTGTCACAAAATCAAAATGCCCGAAAACACAAAACCAGAAAATCCGAGAAAAATCAAGAGTTGGTCAGAAGAAGACCGGCCACGCGAGAAGTTAATGATGAAGGGCAGATTAGCTGTCTCCGATGCGGAACTACTCTCTATTCTCATCCGGGCCGGCACGACGGAAATGTCGGCATTGGATCTTGCGAAAGTAATTATGGCAAGCGCGGGAAACAGTATTCATGATCTGGCCAAGCTGGACTTCAAGGATTTCCTGAAATACAAGGGTATGGGAAAAGCGAAAGCTATTTCAATAGTGGCCGCGCTGGAACTTGGGCGGCGGAGGAGCGATATCCAGCCTTTGAAGAAAAAGAAGATCACCGGCCCGGAATCGGTTTATGAAGAAATGCGGCAATACCTTCTTGATAAACCGACAGAAGAATTCTGGATACTGTTACTGAACCGCGCAAACGAGTTATTACGTACTGTACTGGTGAGTGTAGGCGGTGTTTCCGGGACTTCTGTGGACGTTAAGCTGATCCTAAAAATTGCCGTGGAAAATCTGGCAAGTTCCATTATACTCGTTCACAATCACCCTTCCGGCCAGCTAACCCCAAGCCACGCCGACAAGATATTGACCTTGCAGATCCGGGACGCGGGGCGGCTGCTGGATATGCCAATATTGGATCACATGATATTTACAGACGCGGGCTTTTACAGTTTCAAAGATTCCGGCGAGCTGTGATCAGAATACTTCCGACTCTTTTATAATGCTTTTTAACTCAGCATACGGGATCGTGAACTTGACCGCGCCGCGTGCGTAGGCAGCTATTTCGTAGGGATTATAGTAGAAGAATAACCCTTCACGTGTGAAAACATAATTTGCTGGCAGGAAAAACCGGTGATCTGACAAAAAGTAGCCGGCTGTTTCTAGATTAATCTCAGCAGAAAGCTTTTCGGTTTTACGGAAATGCGTTTCAACCAGTTTCAAAAGTGCTGACGAATCGGCTATATACTTTTCCATTTCCACCTCAGCCCCAGTCGCAGCGTCGAATGCGTGGAAGGAACGGAAGCTATTTGGATGCGCGCCGCCGGTGAAGTAAATGTGATCGAGCTGATAAAAAAGCACTTTGGGAGTGACCATCACCGTATCTCCTTTCAGGTCGACTTCCCAGCATCCCGGCGCGTCGGGAAAGTCCTTTTTGAAACCGGTATAGTCTTTCTGAAACAGGTTGAATGCGCCTTGAAGGCTCTTCGATGCAGCTGGGTCGGACGCAATATGTGCGGAGTCGCCGTGCTGGTTGACGCGGTTAATAAGCTTTTCAGAGAGAATTTTATTAATCTCAATACCAGCCCGGCTCGAATCCTGCGACTTCCAGACAGCTACATTTACTGCGACTCCATTTCCATAGCCGACAGTATCGCAACCGCCAAAAGACTGCTTTTCAATACTTCCTTTGGTCAACCGGGATGTTTCCGCCTCCTGTTCATTTTTGGAAGACTGCGTGCAACCGTAGATAACCAGCCCTGCAATCAAAAATAATCCCTTCCGAATAAGCATCATATATTGAATAAGTTGAATTACAGGCTCATCAGTTCTTTAAACCGGATCGCCTGCCGACGTGAAATTTCGATCTTATCGCCGCCTTGCAATGTTACCAGCAAACCGCCGCTAAACCATGGTTCGATCTTTTCGATCCAGCCCAAATTGATAATATGCTTCCGGTTGGCGCGGAAGTAGGTGTTAGGGTCGAGCCGCTCTTCCAGATTGTTTAGAGATTTAAGTACCAGCGGTTTCTGATCGTCGAAATGCAGTCGCACATAGTTGCCCATTGATTCGAAAAGGCGGATTTTGCCCAATTTTACAAACCAGCATTTCTCTCCGTCTTTGACAAAAACCTGATCATTTCCTCCCAACACCTTCTCTGCTCTTTCGTGCGTTTGGGCCGGCGCTTCCGGCTGCGCCTGATTTTCTTCGATCCGATGAATAGTCTCTTTCAACCGTTCATTATCAATAGGTTTGAGCAGATAATCGAGCGCATTGTATTCGAATGCCTTGATAGCATATTCGTCGTAGGCAGTGGTGAATATCACTTCCGGCGTTTTCCCCTCAATGGAGGAGAGCAGCTCGAAACCGTTTTTACCCGGCATTTGAATATCCAGAAAAAGCAGTTCCGGTTGCAATTCATCAATCATCACCAGCGCTTCCTCCGCATTGGCGGCTTCGCCTATGATCTCAATTTTGGTGTAAGGTTCAAGCAGCCGCTTTAATTCATTCCTGGCAAGACGTTCGTCGTCAACAATAAGAGTTCTCATGGCAGATCAGTTAGGAAAAAGTTATAAGTTTTTTTATTCGATGAAATCAATTGCCCCGGACTTCAGTCCGGGGACTAAAATGTTGTCAATTGCTTGCTCCCGATTCCTGCCCCGCCATCAAAACTCCTTCCGAAAGCATTGGTATTTTAATTTCCGAGCACACGATATTATCGCTCTGCTGATAAATCCTGAAAGTCGCCGCCTTTCCGTAAAGGATCGAAAGCCGCTCCGCTGTATTTTTTAACCCTACCCCACCCGACTCGGTTGAACCGAGGTTACCCGAATTGGTGATATGAATTACCAGCAGTTCATTAGCAATTTCTGCTTTTACATCGGTAAATCCACCACCCATTACTTTGGAAACGCCGTGCTTAATGCCGTTTTCGACCAAAGTTTGCAGCATCATGGGAGGTACCTGCCAGTACATAGCCTGCGGATCGGCAGTTATGCTGTATCGGAGCCGGTCTTCATACCGTACTTTTTCAAGTTCAAGATAATCTTCCACAGTCCGCAGCTCCTCCTGCAGATCAACCGTTTTCCGTCTGTCGGCAAGAAGGGAATTTCTTAATATATTGGAAAGCTGCGTGATACTGAGCTGTGCTTTTGAAGGATCTTCGAACACCAGCGCGCGAATGCTGTTTAATGCATTGAAGGTAAAATGCGGGTTCAGCTGCGACCTTAAAACCTTAGCTTCCGCCTCCCGCATTGACATTTTCAGCATGATCTTCTCGTAACTCGCAAGGCGTGTCTGCTCTACATAATGGTAAACAGTGTATGACAATATCCAGGCCAGCAGGTTTTTACACCAGTTTGCGTAGTAACTCCAAAAGACCAGTGGTTGATTCAGCAGGTTATGTTCCAGCATTTCGCGGTCCATCGGCTGATTGATCATCGCCATAATAAGACCGAGTAAGAGTACGGAACCGATCACGCGCAACGCAAGCCTCGGAAGCGGCAGCGAAGACCAGTTCCATTTGCGGATAACCAGCCGGTAAACGTGCGTTAAAACGATCCCAAGAAGGATATTAGCCAGCGCTGTGTAAAATTCGCCGATCTCAAAACCGTATTCAAGTACATAAGGAACATACTCGAACATGATCAGCAATGTCCAGCCCAGGATTTGAAGAGTCCAATAAATTCGTTTTTTGGACATGAAGTAATGCTGCGTTGATTGTTCCGAAAATTACAAATGTATTTACACGGAATTAACCTTTCCGCATAAATACATCAATGGAAACGAACCTACACAAACGGCTTTTATAAAGTTTGCGGAATTTCGAGGGAGAGCAGGTGGGTAATATCGTTGGAAACTTCCAGCTCGAATTTTTGAAGATCGTAGGAGTAATTGACTTTGTACAAACAAAGATTGCTGTGCTCGTAATCGTCCATATTGACCAGCGGCTGCTTGAAAAGTGTGGTCAGCAGCACGCGCATTGCCCGCCCGTGCATAGCGATCAGGATATTGCGCTCGTGGGGGCGCGAAAGGATCGTTTCGATCACCGGGATCTGCCTTGCCCGAACTTCGACCGGGCTCTCGCCTTCCTCGGCTGCAAGTTCGGTCTGCCCATTGCGCCAGGCAGTTACGAGTTCTCTGTAATAGTTGTTATCGCCGGTATTAGGCTCGCGTCCTTCGCGAGCTCCCCAGGAAATCTCATTGAGGCCCGAGTAACTTTCATGCGGGATGCCCAGCTTGATGAACCCGCGAACAGTTTGGTGTGTTCGCTTTAAGTCAGAGGTATATATTTTATCAAAAGGTACATGTTGATAAGAATTGAAAAAAGCAGCTGCCTGAGCTTCGCCCCATTCGTTAAGCGAGGAATCAACTCCACTGCCCTGTACTACTCCCCTGCGGTTGAAATCCGTTTCGCCGTGGCGAATGATGTATATAGATTTTCTTTTCAACGTAATAGGATTATTTGAATATTATTTTTACAAATACCTTGTTTTGAGCTTTTAAAGCACTAACAAATTTATACAATTTTTAGATATGTTTGTTAAAACAGCCACGATTGAGCAACTTAAATCGCTTAGTGAGAACACCATAGCAGGACACATTGGAATCGAGTTTATCGAGGTTGGCCCCGACTTTGTAACTGCCAGAATGCCTGTCGACAAGCGGACACACCAGCCTTTCGGCATTCTGCACGGAGGCGCTTCGGTGGTACTTGCCGAAACGCTGGGCAGCATCGCTTCCTTTCTTACATTGCCCGATTCGGATGAGAAACATGCGGTAGGTCTGGAAATCAACGCCAACCATTTGCGGCCCGTCAAAGAAGGTTTTGTTTATGGAACTGTGAGGCCGATTCATTTGGGTAAAACAACGCATATCTGGGATATACGAATTACGAATGAGCAAGAGAAGCTCGTATGCATCAGCAGGCTTACAGTCGCTATTGTGAATGCAAACCGCTGACATTAATTTGCATAACAATCAACCTAACACGAATTATCGTTATTCTCAATAAATGCTTTCAGTAGAAACCAGCACCTCACTATCAGTATTTGAAGGCTTGCAGATCCAGCAACTATGGGCCGCAGCCAGGCAGTTGGGTTTTCCATCGGCACTTTGGCGGCTGCCACATACCAATGAGATCAAACTGCTTATTTCTCTTCGCGAGGAAATCAGAAAATGTCAGCCTGAACTTGAAAAACTTTCCCCGGGATTTATAGTAAGTAGTTTCCATTGGAAAGACGACCAGGATGTTCTTTTTCTGGAAGGAGATATTATCCTGACTTTCGGACCTGAAACCCAACTAAAAGACGCAATCAATACTGCCGGAGAAGAGCATATTGAAGTAAAACGACTTTTGAAACTGGCGGGAGAAATCGACGCAAATCAAACAGCTCCAACCTCAGTCAATACAACTTCGCTCGTGACAGAAGTCGATAACTTCGATTCCAGACAACGATTTGAGCGGACAGTCGAACTTGCGGTATCGGCGATTCGCAAGAAGCAGTTTAAGAAAGTGGTTTTATCAAGAAGCAAAGACCTTCTGTTTTCCGAAAATTTCCAGCCTGCAAAGGCATTTTGTGAGCTTTCGAAACTATATCCGCACGCATTTGTATCGCTTGTCAACCTGCCGGAATTCAATGAAATGTGGCTGGGAGCGAGTCCAGAGCTGCTTGTCGAGCAGAATGCGCAGGGCGTTTTCAGAACAATGTCGCTGGCCGGTACGCAGCGCGCAAGAACAGCTTCCGGCGAACTGATACCTAAGTATGAAATCCGCTGGGGTGAAAAAGAGATCGAAGAGCATGCATTGGTAAGCCGGTATATTGTGGAGTGTTTTAAAAAGATCCGGCTCCGCGAATACACAGAAACGGGGCCAAAAACGGTTCTGGCTGGCAATTTGTACCATTTGAGAACTGATTTTGAGGTAGATACCGACTCTGCCAATTTCCCCGAACTCGGTTCCGTAATGTTGAAACTGCTGCATCCTACCTCCGCGGTGTGCGGCGTACCCAAAGAACCCAGCCTGCAATTCCTTTTAGATGTCGAAGGCTACGATCGCTCCTTTTACAGCGGGTTTATCGGACCTGCACAAATCGGCGAAACGACCAGCTTGTATGTTAACCTCCGCACGGTACGGTTCAAAGACGGTAAAGCTACATTCTTCGCCGGAGCCGGGATCACAGAAGATTCAATTCCTAGTGAAGAATGGGAAGAAACCGAGCTGAAATGTGACACGCTCCTGAAAGTGATCGAGCGGGGTTTATAAAAAATATTTTTAATAATTAAACTTTCTTAATATAAAAAAGTCTAATCCGTTTGAGATTTAATATATAATTTTGAAAGTGCACATAAAGCACATATATAGATCCGAATAACCCCTAAACCACCAAGTCCGGATTTTACCTACTTATGAATTCTATCAAAAAGTCTGCGCGCTCAGACCGCTTCCTAGTTAATCCCTTCTCTCTATTAACAATTTCGGGTACGATTTTCCTAATGCTTTCCTGCGGTGAAAAAAAAGACACTTTTCAGCAGAAAGGTGGCGGCGGGCCTGTTACCGTCGACGTGATTATTGCAAAGTCAGAAGCTGTCAGTGATAAAGTGGAAGTGAATGGAACAATCGTCGCCAACGAATTTGCCGAACTCCGGCCTGAAGTCAGCGGCCTGCTTACCTTTCTGGATGTTCCCGAGGGGAAAGTAGTTCAAAAGGGAACGGTGATCGCGAGGATCAATAATGCAGATCTGATAGCCCAACTCGACAAAATAAAGATCCAGCTGCAACTTGCTGAAACAACTGAGAAGCGATTAAAACAACTGGTCGCAATCAACGGTATCAACCAGGCTGACTACGATCTCGCTGCCAATCAGGTCAATACCTTCAAAGCAGATATGGTTTACACGCAAGCACTTATCGACAAAACCATCGTCCGCGCGCCCTTTACTGGTGTGATCGGACTCCGGAAAGTGAGTGCCGGCTCTTACGTTTCCCCAAATAGCATTATTGCTACCATGCAGCAGCTTTCTAATCTGCGCATCGATTTTACTCTTCCTGAAACTTATCAAAAATACATTACCAAAGGCCAGAACGTGGACGTTTTGCTGGATCAAAACAGCAAAAAGCTCGTAACCGCACGCGTGATCGCGACTGAACCACAGGTGAACCAGACTACCAGAAACATCACCGTGCGTGCCGTGCTTAATTCCGGCGATACCAGTCCCGGCTCGTTTGCGAAGGTGTATTTAAAGACCAATTCGAATAAAAGCAGCATTATGATCCCTACCAACAGTATTATTCCTGAGGCGCAGGGTAAGAAGGCGGTGGTGGTTAAAAATGGCAAAGCGGTATTTGTGACTGTTGTTACGGGCGACCGCCTTGCTGATGTGGTTGAGGTTACCAGCGGCTTAAATGTTGGTGATTCTGTGGTTGTTTCGGGTGTATTGTTTGCCCGTCCCGATGCTCCTGTGAAAGTGAGAAGTGTAAGGAACTTGAAAGTTGGAGTTAAGTAGCGGTTCAAATTGACTATTCGAAACCCACGTTATGAATATATCGGAATTATCTTTAAAACGGCCCGTTCTTGCGGTTGTAATGAACCTGCTGATCATCCTTTTCGGGATAGTAGGTTACAATTTTCTTTCCTTACGCGACTATCCCGCGATTGACCCTCCTATCGTCAATGTGCGAACGAGCTACACAGGCGCAAATGCGGATATCATCGAAAGTCAGATTACCGAGCCGCTCGAAAAGAGTATCAATGGTATTCCGGGTATTAAAAGTATCAGCTCTTCCAGCCAGATCGGTTCCAGCAACATTACCGTCGAATTTAACCTCGAATCGGACCTCGAAGGTGCCGCAAATGATGTACGCGATAAGGTAAGCCAGGCGCAGCGGAACCTCCCGCAGGATATTGACGCGCCGCCTGTCGTGAGTAAAGCTGATGCGAATAGTGATTTTATATTGCTGCTGGCCGTGCAGAGCCCGTCAAAAGGTCTTCTCGAACTCAGTGAATATGCAGAAAATGTATTGCAGCAAAGTTTGCAAACCATCGACGGGGTAAGTGCTATCAATATTTTCGGGCAAAAGCGGTATGCAATGCGCATCTGGCTTAATCCCGACAAAATGAGCGCATACAATATCTCCTTCAACGATATTTCTGCCACGCTGGCTTCTGAAAACGTAGAGCTTCCTGCCGGAAAAATTTACGGTAACAATACCGAATTGACGATCCGCACCATGGGGCGGCTTACCAGCGAGAAGGATTTCACAGACCTGGTAATTAAAAATGACAGCTCCGGGCTCGTGCGGTTAGGCAATGTCGCGAAAGTTGAGTTAGGTCCTGAAAATGAAGAACAAAGCTGGAAATACAATGGCGTTTACGCAGTCGGGCTGGCGGTAATTCCGCAGCCGGGCGCCAACTATGTTCAAATTTCCGATGAATTCAACAAGCGGCTTGCGGAGATTCAGAAATCCAACAAATCGGATATTACGTTCAGTGTTTTAATAGATAACACCCGGCTGGTGCGGCAGTCCATTGAAGAAGTAGAAGAAACGCTTTTCATTGCGTTTGGGCTCGTGGTGATCGTAATTCTCTTCTTTTTCCGAAACTTCCTCGTCGCAGTTCGTCCGTTGATCGATATTCCGATTTCCCTGGTCGCGACGTTCTTCGTCATGTACCTTTTCGGGTTTTCGATCAATATTTTGACACTGCTGGGAATCGTACTTGCGACCGGCTTGGTGGTCGATGATGGTATTGTTGTGACGGAGAATATCTTCCGAAAGCTTGAAAGCGGACTGCCGATCAGGCAGGCTGCGCTGGAAGGTAGCCGAGAAATTTTCTTTGCGGTTATCTCAACTTCCCTCACACTCGCGGTCGTTTTCCTACCTGTGATCTTCCTGGAAGGTTTTGTAGGAAGCCTTTTCCGTGAATTCGGTATCGTGGTAGCGTCTGCCGTTTTGATCTCTGCATTCGTTTCACTTACGATCACACCAGTTCTCAACGTATTCTTAAACCGGAAAAACTCAGGTCACGGCTGGTTTTACAATAAGACGGAACCGTTTTTCGAAGGAATGGAAAATGGTTACAACCGGGGCTTGAAAGCATTTATGCGGGTTAGATGGGCAGCCTGGGTATTGGTAGTAGCCTGCGGGGTTATTATCTGGTTTAGTTATACCAATCTGCAAAGTGAGCTGGCCCCGATGGAAGACAGGAACAGTATTCGTTTCAATCTCTCTGCACCGGAAGGGACCAGTTTCGACCAGATGCAGCAGATCTCCGATGAACTTGGCAACTTCCTGAACGATTCCGTCCCTGAAAAAGCGTTTACATTTTCAGCGACGCCCGGTTTTGGAGGTGGAGGGATGAATAGTGCTACCGGCCGTATCGGGCTGGTTCCTGCCGGCGAGCGGATCAGAAGCCAGAATGATATTGCGCAGGATATCAACAAAAAGCTCAGCCGATTTAATGACGCAAGGATATTCGGAACGCAGGAACAGACTATTTCGGTAGGTATTGGTTCAAGAGGTTCTTTACCTGTCCAGTTTGTTTTGCAAAACCTTGATTTTGAAAAACTTTACGATGTACTTCCCAAGTTCCTCGAAGAAGCAAGACAGGATCCGACTTTCCAGAATGTGGATGTCAACTTGAAATTCAATAAACCTGAGATCAGATTAACCATTGACAGACTAAAAGCGCGCGACTTGGGTCTTTCCACAACCGACGTCGCTGCCACAATCCAATCTGCATTCAGCGGCCGGCGGCTAGCCTACTTTATCATGAACGGGCAGCAGTACCAGGTGATCGGGCAGGTTGAAAAATCGGAGCGGGACAGACCGGCTGACATTGAAAAACTGTATGTTAGAAATAACCGTGGAGAGAATATTCCTTTGACTGCCGTTGTAAAAATGCAGGAAGAGAGCGGCCCGCCAACTATTTATCACTACAACAGATACAAAAGCGCCACGATTTCGGCTTCTCTGGTCGAAGGCAAAACGATCGGCGACGGCGTGGAGGCGATGAGAAAAATCGGCAATAAGTTGCTGGACGAATCTTTCCAGACTTCATTGACCGGACCGTCGCGTGACTTTGAAGAAAGCTCTTCAAATACCAGTTTCGCATTTGGTCTCGCGCTGCTATTGGTTTATCTCGTATTGGCAGGTCAGTTTGAAAGCTTTACAGATCCGTTCATCATCATGATCACCGTGCCGCTTGCACTTGCAGGTGCATTACTGAGCTTGTATTTGTTTGGGTTAACGATCAATATCTTCTCTCAAATCGGGATGATCATGCTGATTGGTCTGGTAACCAAAAACGGGATCCTGATCGTGGAGTTTGCCAACCAGAAACGGGAACAGGGAATGGAAAGAATGGCGGCTGCGGTCGAATCGGCTACGCAACGTTTGCGGCCAATTTTAATGACGAGCCTTGCGACTGCATTCGGTGCATTGCCTATTGCATTAAGTCTTGGAGCTGCTGCTACCAGCCGGATACCGCTGGGGGTTGTAATCGTGGGCGGTTTGATGTTCTCACTGATCCTGACGCTGTTTGTGATCCCCGCCGTTTACACTTTCATCTCACCCAAAAAACACAAAAAGACCGAAGAAGAAAAAATGGCCGAAGAGCTGGCAGTCTAGTTCCGGGCTATTTTCCTATTCCTTTTTATAAAAATCCATTTGTTTTTGCATGAACCCGCTCAAAATTTTTAAGAACAAAACGCATCTTCTGATTGGTATCCTGCTTTGCGGAAGCAACGCATTTTGTTTCCAGTCGCCTGATAGTCTGTCGCTTACACTAGACGCTGCGATCGCTACTGCACTGAAAAACAGTTATGAGATTGAGATTGCAAAAAACAATGTGGAAGTAAATACGGTACTGAACCATTACGGTGTCGCCGGCGGGCTGCCGCTGGTAGCAGCGAATGCCTCTAATACGGAACAAATTACGGAGGTTAACCAAAAACTGAACAACGGTACGGAGATCAACCGGAGTGCGGCGGCGGGTAACAATACGCAGGCGAGCGTGTCGGCCAGTATTTTACTTTATAATGGAAAAAGGGTTCGTTCTACCAAAAAGCGTCTGGCTGAGCTGCAATACCAGAGCCAGGAGCTACTTAACTCGCAGATACAGAATACGATAGCTATGGTAATGACAAGCTACTACGATGTGGTTCGTCAGTTGAGTTACCTGAATACTTTACGCGCCTCCATTCAGGCTTCCGAAAAGAGGTTAGAGATTTTGCAGGTTAGAAAAGAGGCAGGTATGGCCAACAATGCAGATATTTTTCAAGCGCAGATTGACGTCAATACCCTTAATCAGACCTTCCGGGATCAGGAAATGATCGCTCAGGTTGCCAAAACGGAATTACTACGCATATTGACCCTGGATACCAAAGCAGCAGTGACGATCAGAGATACGATCACGGTCGACCTCAATCTTAAACTTGAACCGATCCTTGACCGGCTTGCATTGAATGCGGACGTAAAAGCTGCCGACCACCAGATCCGGATTAACGAGCTGATCGTGCGCGAAACTGCGGCGCTGCGTTATCCTTCCGTGCGCTTGAATACGGCTTACAACTACTCCCGCAACCAGACAGCGGCAGGTTTTACCTTGCTTAACCGCTCGCTCGGACCCAATGCCGGTGTTACCCTGGCAATTCCCATTTACAACGGATCTTCATTTAAAAGACAGCAGCAGGCTGCGGAGATCAACACTTCCACTGCGAAGATTCAGAAGAATGTAATTTTGAGAGATTATAATGCGGGTGTTGTCAAAATGTACCAGACTTACCTGAGCTCATTGCAACAACTCGAAACGCAACAGCAAAATTATGCGCTCAGCAGGCAACTGCTTGATCTTACATTACAGCGGTTTGAGCTGATTCAAGCTACTATTATCGACGTAAGAGAAGCCCAACGTAGTTTTGAAGACGCGGGATATCGTCTTATCAATCTGAACTATGCAGCTAAAGCCGCAGAAATCGAGCTAAAAAGACTGAGCAATAATCTTCAATAACCTTTTAATAAAAGCTAATAAGGAAGCCCCGCATTCAGTTACTGCTGAATAGTGGGGCTTCTAACTTTCTCTGGCATAGCTTTTTAACAGTAAAATTCAACAGGATTAAATTTTCTGTTAAACCTCCACGCAATTTTCTTATCTAATTCAATTACCACTTTCAACTTACTGAGTGGCGGCACTTGTTTGCTGTCGCACTAATTCCATCGTTATGCTAAGATCATTGCTCCCTATTCTCCTTTTGACGCTTTTTGCTTACGTCGGGTACGCGCAGGAAGAGCCTGCTGCATTCACGATCTCCGGCAAATTGGAGGACGCAGACAAACGTCCCGTTCCATTTGCAAACGTTGCGCTTTACGGAACTAAGGATTCTACATTGATTGGGGGAAGTACCTCCGATGAAAACGGGATATTCAAAATCGCGGCTGATCCGGGGAATTACTTCATCAAGATCACATTTCTTGCATTGCGCGAAAAGTTGGTTCAGAATATTAATGTGGCCGGAAACAGCGTGGACGTAGGTGTGGTTGCCATGGTTTCTGATGCCAGAAATCTGGAAGAGCTGGTAGTAAGAGGTGAGAAAAGTCAGATGGACCTGCAACTGGACAAACGTGTATTTAATGTGGGAAAAGACCTGAGCAATATTGGTAGCAATGCGTCTGATATCCTTAATAATATGCCCTCGGTGACTGTGGATGTGGAAGGTAACGTGGCATTGCGCGGGAGCCAGAATGTGCGGATCCTGATCGATGGTAAACAATCTGGGATGGTGGGGCTGAATCCGGCGGAAGCATTGCGGCAGATACCAGGCGACCTGATCGAAAGCATTGAGATCATCACCAATCCTTCTTCGCGCTACGATGCGGAAGGTGAAGTGGGGATTCTGAATATTGTGATGAAGAAAAATATCAGGTATGGTCTCAACGGTTCTTTCACGGGAACTGCGGGTTATCCTTCCAATTTTGGCGGATCCTTTAACCTTAATTACCGTCGCAAAAAAGTCAATTTCATCGCGAATTACGGCTTAATGTACCGCGACGGCCCGGGCCGGGGAAATTCCCGCCAGGAATACAGCAGCGCCGATACCAGTTTTGTTTATGAATCCAATACCAATAGGAACAGGTCGGGCTACTCGAATAGTGTCATGGTAGGAATGGATTATTTTATCAACAATTTCAACACACTAACTGGAACCCTCTCCTATCGTAACTCGCAGAATGACAACAGGTCTACCCTGCAATACCGGGATTTTGATTTTAACAATATCCTCACCAGCACCGTGGTACGGGAAGAACGGGAAACTGAGCCCAGAACTAATATCGAGGCCGCATTGAACTACAAAAAGACTTTCGAACGAAAAGGACAAAGTCTCTCTTTTGATGCTAAATACATATTGAGCGACGAAACGGAAGCAGCCAAATACAATGAATTTTCCGATAACGATGCGACGCGGATCGTACAGCGGGCATTCAATACGGAAGACGAACGAAATTTCCTGGCGCAGCTCGACTACATTCACCCGCTCGGGAAAGATGGAAAAATGGAAGTAGGGCTAAAAAGCTCCATTCGCCAGCTAGACAACGATTTTTCAGTGCATCAGCAAAACGAAGAAATGAACTGGATTATCCTGCCCAATTTCGACAACATGCTGGCCTACGATGAAAGGATACACGCGGGTTATGCGATGGCGAGCAGCCAGTTCGGGAAGGTTTTCGTGCAGGCGGGTTTGCGCGGAGAATACACGGACATTTTGACTGAACTCAAAAAAACGGCAGTAACCAATCACAGAAAATACTTTAACCTTTTCCCTAGCCTTCACCTTTCCTACAAGCTCCAAGATGCGCAGACTTTGCAGTTGAGTTATAGTTACCGGCTGAGCCGCCCTAATTTCCGGGATCTGCTTCCCTTCTCAAATTTCAGCGATTCGAGGGTTTTTCGCTCGGGTAACCCCCTATTAAATCCGGAATTTACGCATTCATTTGAAGCGGGACATTTACTGAATATGGAAAAAGGCACGTTGCTGTCGAGTGTATATTACCGCCACCGGCTTGGTGTGGTAGAGAATATAACCTCGGTAGATTCGACAGGATTTACAACAGTAACTCCGATCAACCTCTCAACCGGAGACTCTTACGGATTTGAATTCAACCTTACGTACGATCCCGCCCCCTGGTGGAAACTGACCGCCAATGCGAATGTGTTCCGGGCGATGAACCAGGGTTTTTATAATGACAAGTTGTATGAAAGCGACACATATTCGTGGACCAGTCGGCTTTCTTCGCGGCTTACCCTATTCAAATCGGTCGATTTCCAGTCTTCTTTCAACTACCGCGCGCCGCGTCGTACTACTCAGGGAAGGGATTTATCGATCTATTTCATCGATCTGGGGCTTTCTAAGGATATTCTCAAAGGCAGGGGAACGGTTACGGCCAGCGTCCGTGATCTGCTCAATTCCAACAAGCGCCGGAGTATCATCGAAAATGCCGGATACTATTCAAGATCGGAATTCCAATGGCGCCCGAGGCAGTTTTTGGTGACGATATCTTACCGGCTCAACCGCTCGAAAGAAAGGCCGAGTTTGGACAAACAAGGCGACGGTGGCGGTGACGAAGACTGATAGTCGCGACGAAAACATTACCTTTGCGACTTACAACTGAACAATCATAATGCTTTTTATCGGAAAATATAATCACCTCACTATTGAAAGAGTAACAAGCGTCGGCATGTTTCTCAGCGACGTAGAAGGTGAAGAAGTGCTTTTGCCCAACCAATATCTTACAGACGAAATGCAGGTTGGCGACGAGATCAGGGTATTCGTGTACCTGGATTCGGAAGACCGGCCGGTGGCTACTACACAAACTCCAAAGATCATTCGCAACGAATTTGCATTCCTGGAAGTGAAGGACGTTTCGGAATATGGTGCTTTCCTGGATTGGGGTTTGATAAAAGATCTTTTCGTGCCTTTTCGCGAGCAGATCACGCCGATGGAAATCGGTGAGTGGCACGTGGTATTTCTCTATCTCGACCAGAAAAGTTCAAGGCTGCTGGCCTCCACAAAAATTGACCGTTTTCTTGATAATGAAAGGCTGACCGTTAAGGAAGGAGACGAAGTGGATCTGTTGATTTTCCACAAAACTGATCTGGGTTACAATGCGATCGTGAACCAATTTCACCGCGGTTTGATCTACGGAAACGAAGTGTTCCGGGAACTGAAAGTTGGAGACAGTCTGAAAGGTTTTGTAAAAAGGATCCGGGAAGACAACAGATTGGATATCAGCCTCCAAAAAAGCGTTGCAGAAACGATCGAGCCATCGGGCAAACTAATTATGGAGCTGGTTCAAAAGGGCGGAGGCTACCTGAATCTGTCAGACAGCAGCTCGCCGGAGGATATTTATAAACAACTGCAAATCAGCAAAAAAGTCTTCAAAAAAGCGATCGGCGGCCTCTACAAACAAGGCCTGATCCGGATTGCGGAAGATGGGATATATTTGGTGAATTCGGATTAAAATACGGGAAGATCAATTCTTCCCGTATTTCGTTTTATACTTCTCATAAAGCCGCTTTTGCTTGTCGTCGAGATTCACTTTCCCGCCTTTTACGAATACCATTTCAACTGAATTGCCACGCATATCGAGGATATCGCCCTGGGAAACGATCAGTGAGGCGTGTTTGCCTTTTTCGAGCGTCCCTACTTCCCTTTCGGCACCAATAATTTCGGCAGCGTTTTTGGTTACAAATTGAAGTGCATCTTCCGGAGAAACGTCGCTGAATCCTGACGAAGTACCTGCCATAAAAGCCAGATTCCTTGTCCGCCACCATTCGTCCGCGTAAGTAATAGCCACTTTCACGCCAGCTTTGTGAAGCATACTTGGCAGTTCATAAGGCAGGTACACATTCTCATCAACGCGCCCAGGCAGTCTGTGCGTGGGGTTCAAAACCACCGGAACTTGGTTCTCTTTCAGGAAAGCAGCAACCTTGTAAGACTCGTCACCGCCCACGATCACTACTCTTTTGATACCGGCCTCCCGCGCCGTTTTCACAGCTTCAACAATATCCTTTGCGTAATCCGCACGAATGTAAAGATTGGCTGTGCCGGCAAAGAGTGGCTTCATTGCAGCCAGTCGCAGGTTTACAGCCGCAGGCTCCGCCACTTCCATATAACCCTTGGCCTCAGAGAAAGTGGATTTGATCAGATCGATTGTTTCCTGTCTTTTTTCATTTCTTTTAACCGAAACAGAAAAATCTTCATAATTAAAGGTACTGGCCAGAAATGGCGGCCAGCTGAGCCAGATACCATCGTCTTTTTTCAAAACGGCATCTTCCCAATTCCAGCCGTCGCTGTAAAAAACCGAAGACGAACCAGAAATCACACCACCCTGTGGAACAGCCTGAGAAACCAGGATCCCGTTTCCCCGCAAAGTTGGTATTACCTCAGAATCAGTATTATAAGCCACCAGCGCGCGAACGTGCGGATTGATCTCTCCTACTTCATTAAAATCGAGCGTGGCCCGCACGGAAGCAACTTCCTGCAAACCTACCGTGGTATTCAGCGAAATTATACCCGGAAAAATATGCTTTCCTTTCGCGTCGATCGTCTCTGCATTTGCACCCGTAGGATTAGAACCTGCCGCGCCCAAATAGGTGATCAAACCTTTGTCAAAAGCAATTACGCCATTTTGGATTACCTGCCCGTTGCCCACGTGAATTGTGGCGCCGGTGATCACGACCGGGCGGCTTTGCGGCAACGCAGGAGCCGGGTTTTGGGCAAAAGTTTCTGCTGTTGCAAAAAGCGAGATCAGAAACAGAAATGTCTTGGAAAATGAATGATGTATCGTCATTTGGTAAAATGTCATAGCTATTATCTGTGTCCTTCATGCTCGGTGTGCACACCCACTATATCTTCACAATGCCACATTTTGGGCTGCGCCGCCTGCGGTTTTTGAGTAGGCTTTCCTTCTGCTTTATCATTCAGCATTTTCTGGATCAGCTTTTCTCTTTCCTGCTGCATTGATTTTTGCTTTTCCTCGTCTTTTTTTCTGTCAAAATACACCGCACCTTCCACCATCGTGAATTCGGGACGGGCGTAGATAGACAGCGGATGTGCGTTCCAGAGTACCAGATCCGCATCTTTTCCAGCCTTGATACTGCCCATTCTGTTATCTACGTGCAGTAATTTGGCCGGATTAAGTGTTACCATTTTCCAGGCTTCTTCTTCCGGCACGCCACCATATTCGACCGTTTTTGCAGCTTCCTGGTTCAACCGACGCGCCATTTCAGCATCATCAGAATTGATCGCGACGGTCACGCCCTGGTGATACATCAATGCCGCATTGTAAGGAATCGCTTCTTTTACCTCCATTTTATAAGCCCACCAATCCGCGAACGTAGAACCGCCGATACCCCGTTTTGCCATTCCGTCTGCCAGCTTGTAACCTTCCAGAATGTGGGTAAATGTGTTGATCTTAAATTTCAGTGAATCAGCTACATGCATCAGCATATTGATTTCCGACTGTACATAAGAGTGGCAGGTGATGGATCTTTGGTTGTCGAGAATCTCGGCCAGTGCGTCCAGCTCAATATCTCTTCTCGGCGCATTTGCAGCCACCTTTTTAGAGGTTGAGTTAAAACTTTTCCAGCTCTTTGCATATTCCTTTGCGCGAAGAAAATGGTCGAAATATACCTGCTCCACGCCCATTCTGGTTTGTGGAAAACGTACTCTAGCCACATCGCCCCAGTTGGATTGCTTCACATTTTCACCCAATGCAAATTTGATCGTCTTCACATCCGGCAGTACCATTTCCGACTGACTGGCGCCCCATTTCAATTTAATCATCGCGCTCTGGCCACCGATCGAATTAGCCGAGCCGTGCAGCAAATGCGAAGCAGTAACCCCACCCGCGAGCTGGCGGTAAATATTGACATCGTCCGGATTCACTACATCGCTCATCCTCACCTCCGCCGAGCTCGTTTGACCACCTTCGTTGATCGTGAAAAGCGCAATATGCGAATGCTCGTCAATAATACCGCTGGTCAAATGCTTGCCTGTACCATCAACGGTTTTCGCTCCGGAAGGCGCAGCGAGCGATTTCCCAACCTTGGTAATCTTTCCATTCTGAACAATTACATCTGCATTTTGCAGGATACCTTCCTTTTCATTCGTCCAAACAGTCGCATTTTTAATCAGTAGCGTCTCTGATTTAGGCAGCTGCTCGTTCCCGAAACCTACAAAAGGATACAGGATCGGCCCTGTTTCTTTTGGTTTGATGGTAGTAGTATCGGCAGCAGCAGTTTGCTGGAATTTCTGGGTCAATGTTGCATTCCATGGCACTGCGGCGCCATTAGGCAAAATGCCTTCCCCGGATAAGGTAGTTCCAGTCAGCCAGCCTGTGAGGCGGGTCGTACCTGTGACTTTTTTGTCAGCCTGATAACTTAATGTCAATAACTCATTGGAAAGGATAGCCTTGGGAGTGATTTTCACTGAATCCTGAACAATCACTTTATATTCCGGCTTCTCTGGCGAGCCGGCGATTTCCAGCTTTCCGCCAGGCTGATTATTGATTGTCAGCAAATAGGTACCCCGAATATCCGGTGCATTAATCGGCGCAAGGATAAATTTCTTTCCCTGAACCCAGTTCTCATAAATGATATTGTCTTTATCAAAAAGATCACCCGAAGTAATAATGAAGTTGGCGAGCAAACCGGGTTTCAAACTTCCTATCTGGCCTTCCGCTTTGATCAGGCTGGCCGGCAGAGTCGTGAGCGCTTCCAGTGCTTTTTCTTTTGGGAGACCATATTCCACTGCGGTTTTAATGCTTTTCCAAAAGTCAGCCTTGTTCTTCATTCCGGCCGAAGTAAATGCAAACGGAATCTGCGCCCTAGCTACTAGCGAAGCATTTCCAGGCGCGAGTTCCCAGTGCTTCAACTGCGCCATACTGATCACATCTGCGTCCCAGGGATCGGTTACATCATAAGCTTCCGGAAATTGGAGCGGCAAAATCAGCGTAGCTTTGGTCGCTTTTATTTCATTAATACGCTGATATTCATCACCTCCGCCCTTGATAATATATTGAACACCAAATTCATCTCCTACCTTATCAGCCCGCAATACGCTGTATTTGTCACCGGTTTCAAAGAAAGAAGGCAGTGTTTTGATCTGGTTAAATGCGTCCAGCGACAGATTAGCCTCTTTTGCTTTCGGAGTGCGGGCATACCATTCTGCATCGTAATAATTTTGTCTCAAAAGCGCCACCACGCCCATTGTGGACGAAGGATACGTTTGCGAGGAAATACCTTTGCTAAAAGAGAAATGTGCGGAAGCTTTTCTGTTCAAAAGTGCTTTGTTGGCGGCTTCGTCAGTCAGCGTGACCAGCGCGCCGTTTCCTCTTACAATCCCGTCGTGTGAATGCACAAGCACAGTACCGAAACCGATTTTACGCAGATCAGCCGCTTTTTTAGCATCCGGGGTGAAGATCAGACTGGCGTCATTTTCCGATTGTATCGCCTGGTTCCAGCCAAATGCGCCCTTTTTATTGGATTCCAGCTGCGGCGTTTGTCTGCCGCCCGCCGGCCTGTCGCGCTTTGCTTCCGGCATGCCGTAATCAGAATCCAGGTCGATGAGCGAAGGATAAATGTACTTACCTTTCAAGTCCACGACCACAGTCCCGGCGGGCAGTTTCACCTGTTTCCCAACCTGGCTGATCAGTCCGTTCTCAATCAGTAAAGTACCGTTTTCGATAGTTGTTTTGGGATCGACGACGATGGTGGCATTGGTGAATGCATACCTTCCTGGTCTTTCATCGTAAGCGCCATTTTGTGGGAAAGTCTGCTGCGCCTGACAGCAAATGCTAACAACCAGCCCTGAAAATAAGGTTGATAATTGTTTAAACATATATCGGTTAATGGTTCAGATTCAACTTTACAATATACAATGAAAATCAGCAAAACGCCCGGCAGGCATGATATTCTCCGGAAGTTACAATTGCCGCTGCGAATTTTCATGTTGCTTGTTTTTTTCACATTTTGTGGTACTTTTTCAAATACTTTAACAGCAATTCAGACCTATGACTTACGACCAATTTCAAGAATCTCTTTCACTGAAAATTCCGCCAACTGGCCTTCCTGAACTCATAAAAGCACTTTGGTACGACGCAAAAGGCGATTGGGAAGCGGCGCACAATATCGCACAGAGTGCAGAAGGCACCCGAAATTATGATCGTTTACACGCCTATTTACACCGGGTAGAGGGTGACACCTGGAATGCAGGATACTGGTATAAACGCGCTGGTTCAGAGGTATTTAATGGATCTTTTGACGAGGAAAGAGCATATCTTTTCGATTTTTACCCCCGAAATATATAAGGCTTTTACCTTATATGTGCCAGATATAAGGTTTTTTCCTTATATTCACCTGTTATAAGGTAAAAAGCTTATATAAATGAAAAAGCATCACGCCGTTTTTACCGCCGATATGGTCAATTCGACCAGCTTTACGCGAGAAGACACTGCACTGTGGCTGCAAGAATTGACACAAACTTTACGGGACCATCAGTCATTTAAGTGGTTGCTGAAACCTGAAATTTACCGGGGCGACAGCTTTCAGGGAGTACTCAAAAATGCCGATCAGGCGGCGCGCGTAGCTATTTTAGCCCGTGCTATCATGCGTTCTCACGCACCAAATGCAGATCTGCGCATTGCGATAGGGATCGGGCAAACTGAAATGCTGACCGAGCGGGCAGGCACTTCCGACGGAGAAGCGTTTCGGTTATCCGGCCGCCTTGCCGACACAATTCGTCAGCAAAAAGCCCGCATTGCAATTGCACTGCCTATACCCTCAGAGCCGCTGACTGCTACACTTGGGCTGCTCGAAACATTGATAGAAGGCTGGACGATGTCGCAAAGCCAGGTAATCACGGCGTTGCTGCAAGAAAAAACAGTGACCCAGATAGCCGAGCAGCTATCGATCAGCCAGTCAGCGGCGAGCCAGCGAATTGCAGCCGCCAAATGGTGGGCGATTGAAAATTTTCTTAGTACTTTTCCAAAGCAATTATCACTATACACAAAACGCTAACTTCTGATGACTGAATTTCTGCTGCTGCTCCTTGCTCATGTATTAGTAGATTTCTACTGGCAGCCAACCAGCTGGGTAACAGACAAGAAGAAAAAGTCTTTCAGATCAAAATACCTCTACTGGCATATCCTGCTGGTAATTGTGGTTTCTTACGTAATACTACACCAATGGGACAATCCGATGCCCGCATTGCTCCTGGGACTTGCACACGGGATTATTGATGTAGTCAAAATCTCATTCGACAAAAAAGGTTCGCTCGCCTGGTTTATCACCGACCAGATTGCCCACATTCTCACTATTGCTATTGCAGCACTGCTCCTTACCAATACTATCGAACCTGGTTTCAAGCAATTCCTAACGTGGCTGGATACTCCCAAAACCCTGGCAACAATGGCAGGCGCATTAACTTCCCTTTCACCCGTCTCATTTCTGGTTGGTATCCTCACCCGCCCGTGGCGTGAAGAACTGAGCAAGCTAGCGCCGGAAGCCGACGACAATCTTGCCAATGCCGGCCGCTGGATCGGAATGTCGGAAAGGCTGCTGATTTTTGTGTTCGTACTGGCTAACCAATTTTCAGCGATCGGATTTTTGATCGCCGCCAAATCGCTGCTCAGGTACAACGACAAGGCACCAGCACCCGAAACTTCTCCCGCCTACATCAGTAAAAAATCAGAATATGTACTGGTAGGAACACTGATGAGCTACACTTGCGCAATCGCTATTGCGCTCATGGTGCGGATGTTTTATTGAAATCTCAGAGAAACGATTAAACTAAATCCCAAAATCATACTCTAACCGGAGTATCAAAACCTGATGACCATGAAAAAAATACTGTTTGTCTTTTTATTGACTTTCGCCACAGTAACTGCATTTGCGCAGCGGCAGGGCGGCGGTGGGAATATGACAGCGGAGCAACGCGCCGAAAACCAAACGAAAACGCTGACTGAAAATCTGAACTTATCCGAAGACCAGAAAAAGCAAGTTTACAACCTAAGCCTGGCCAGAGCTCAAAAAATGCAGGAATTGCGTGAAAAATCAAACGGCGACCGCTCAGAAATGCGCGCATCAATGGAAACATTCAACACTGAAATCGCAAAAATCCTGACCGTAGAGCAGCAGGAGAAGTATAAGACGATGCTGGAAGATCGGAGGGGAGCGGGAGGAAGAGGCGAGCGGGAACCGAGGGAAAATTAATTTTGAATGATTGAATGATCGAATGATTGAATAGTAATAATGAGTGAGTGAGCGAATATTAGTTTCAACATTCACTCATTCAGTCATTCAATCATTCAATCATTCCACTACACCGCCATCTCCGTCTTAAACTCCGAGGTGAAGTGGAAATGTATGGCGGGGTTGTTTTCGCGGTTCATGCGGATCATCCATTCGGAATCTGCAAGAAAAACCGGGTTGCGGTCTTTGTCATACGCGATCTGGTTTCCTTTTAATCTGATAAACTGGTCCATGGCCGGTTTTTCGTCGGCGGTAAGCCAGCAGGCGCGTGAAGTACTCATAGGCACCCAGCGACATTTCGCGCCGTATTCGTGTTCAAGTCGGTATTGAATTACGTCGAATTGAAGCTCTCCTACTGTTCCTACTATTTTTCTGTTTCCCAAATCCAATGTAAATAGTTGCGCTACACCTTCGTCGGTCAGCTGCTGGATACCTTTTTCCAATTGCTTGGATTTCATCGGATCCATATTGATCAATTCCTTAAATATCTCAGGAGAAAAGCTTGGGATACCTGAGAATTGCAGGAGCTCGCCTTCTGTCAGGGTATCTCCGATTTTGAAGCTGCCGGTATCGTATAAACCAACCACATCGCCGGGGAAACCTTCGTCCATCACACTTTTATCCGAAGCCATAAATGTAAATGGACTTGAAAAACGTACGTCTTTGCCTAATCTGACGTGTTTATAAAATTTTCCCCTTTCGAATTTCCCCGAACAAATGCGCAGGAACGCAATACGGTCACGGTGACGCGGGTCGAGGTTCGCGTGGATTTTGAAAACAAAACCGGTGAACTTTGGCTCCGTCGGAGCTACTTCACGCACGTCGGTCGGGCGGGGCTGCGGAATAGGTGAAATTTCACAGAATGTATCCAGTAACTCCTTGATACCAAAATTATTAATAGCACTACCGAAGAATACAGGCGCCAGCTCCCCTTTTTGGTAAGCTTCTTCTGAAAATACGTCATAAACACCTTCAACAAGCTCCACGTCTTCTGTGAGCTGCTCAGCGTCTTTTTCACCAACCAGTTCCGCGAGGCTTTCATCGTCCAAACTTACTTTCGCGACGTTGCTTTCAATCTTCGTTTTATTGATTTTGAAGAAGTACAGCATTTGTTCGTACAAGCTGTAAACGCCTTTAAAATTAGCACCCATATTGATCGGCCACGTGAGCGGACGAACGCGGATACTTAGCTTGCTTTCCAATTCATCCAGCAATTCAAATGGATTCTGGCCTTCTCTATCTAATTTATTAATGAAAATAATAACCGGCGTATTACGCATCCGGCACACTTCCATGAGCCTTTCAGTTTGTTCCTCCACACCTTTTACGCAGTCCACAACCAGGATTACGCTATCGACAGCCGTCAAAGTCCGGTAAGTATCTTCCGCAAAATCCTTGTGGCCCGGCGTATCCAGGATATTGATCAGCAGGTCTTTATATTCAAAGGTCATCACGGACGTAGCGACCGAAATACCTCTTTGCTTCTCGATTTCCATAAAATCGGAAGTAGCCGTTTTCTTGATCTTGTTGGACTTCACCGCCCCCGCAGTCTGTATTGCGCCTCCGAACAGAAGCAGCTTTTCCGTGAGGGTTGTTTTTCCAGCATCCGGGTGACTGATGATCGCAAATGTGCGGCGTTTTTTTATTTCCTCTATATTACTCATGTAGAATTGAGATACTGATTTCAGCGATTCTGATGAATCAAAATTTCCGCAAAGATACAAATAAAAGAAGAGCCGCCCCTATCGGTGCACTGCCCCCAAAAAGTTAGACACTTCTTGGGGGCATTTTTATGGTTAATTACAAAAAACACAGTTTGAATTTTAAGCTTAGGCTTGTTAAGGCTTATTTGAATGGCGGTAGTTATACGGGTTTG
>NZ_CAJRAU010000006.1 GCF_907165045.1 Dyadobacter linearis | reverse complement strand
AACCTGGAATCCAATACAGAAGGCCTCTCAAAAACCGCAACTTTCATCAGATCGGTGGCGTACTTTGCGCAGGAATAATTGGCGTCATTTCAGAGGAATCGTGGAGTACTTTGGAGAGGAATATCCAGCCTTCTTCTCTGTCAAATTCCATAAAGTTGCCAGCATTGACCATTTCATCATTGATTATGGCTGGCAGTTCTGGCAGGTAAGCGGCAACTTCCAGTTTATCGGCAAACTCAATCTCAAACGCGGCGCCCGCATTTAAATGGATGTGGTACAGGAACTGTTCTGAAAAACTAGGGATCTCGGAATTCAGGTCCTCGAACGATCCGGCGATCACTTTGATCCATCCTTTTCCGTGCGGCAGGTTTTTATACGGAACTTTGTTTCCTTCAACTGCCAAGTATCCCGGTTTGCCGACTTTAATTTCCGAAGGAAGGTTAATCCAGAATTGTAATGCATGAACCAGTTTGGAATCCGACTGTGAATCGTAATTAAGCGTTTCGTCATGGATGATCCCGTTGCCTGCATTCATCCATTGCACGCCGCCAGAATGTACAAGGGCGTAGTTTCCTGCACTGTCAAAATGTTCGTCCTCACCGCTTAGTATATACGTTAAAGTAGCGATTCCCCGGTGCGGATGTGCGCCGGTGCCTTCATGGCTGATTTTGGGCTGAGTATGTGGAACGATATGGTCAAGAAATACGAATGGGCCTACCGCGTCGGCATACCTGTTAGGCAGCATTCTGTTTATTTCCATTCCGTCAATGTCAGCCCTTTGTCCATCGGTTGAAAAACTGCTTTTCTTTTTCATAGTAATGATCTTTTAATCAAGCAAAGTTCACAAACTCGCTTGACTAAAAAGATGACATTTGCAGACAAAAACCATAGACATTTGTCTATTTCAAAAGTCCTTCCATTCCAAATGCTGTTAATGCTTTGGCATATTCCGCACTGACAGCGTCGTTGGCCTTTTTGATAAATTCTCCTGTGGATGGGTCAACAACTGTTCTTAATGGTCGCATTCCTTTTGGTGAATTAATCAGCTTCACAACGGCATCAGCAACGTCTTGCGGATTTGGTTTTACTATTTCAAAAATCTGACCGATGGCCGCAAACATTTTATTCGGATATTCCGATATGGCCGCATATTCGTCACCGATAGAAGCGTCGGAGCCGGCTTGGCTGTAAGCCATCCAAATCCACTATTTGTTCCTGTTATTAATACGACTTTTTTGCTCATTTCTTTATTGATTGAAGTAATGATGCAAATGTCGGTATCAAAAAAAAACCACCTTTTACCAAATGGTAAAAAGTGGTTTTAACGAATGTTTCTTCTTATTCTGCTCAGTGATTGTTGCGTAATTCCCAGGTAAGAAGCAATATGAGAAAGCGGAATGCGGTTGACAAGACCGGGGAATTGTTCAATGAAAGACAGATAACGGGTAGTTGCATCTTCTGAAACCAGCGGGCTTATTCTTAAATTTCGAATATTACGGTTTTGCAGTCTGAACCTCGGGGTCGGCCAAATCGAGGCGATAGATTTCCATGATATTTTCCAATAACTTTTTGAAATCGATGTTCAGGTCAATCAGGTTCCCGGAGTGTACATCAAAGACCCAACCGTGAACCGTCAAACCCCGGTCACGTTGCGCCTTTTGCACTTCTGCCGTTTTGATTACATTGATACATTGCTCCTCGACGTTCAATTCAACCAATCTTTTGTATCGGTGTTCTTCATTTTCTATGGCAGACAATTCATTTTTATGAGTCCGGTACACGTCTCGAATATTTCTTAACCAAGGATTTAATATCCCAAGATCGCCGGATTTCATCGCTGCCTGCACACCGCCGCAATAGTAATGTCCACAGACAACTACATGATTTACTTTAAGATGTTCCACTGCATAGTTGATCACTGACATGACATTCAAATCGGAATTTGGCACCATATTAGCGATGTTTCTGTGAATAAAAGCTTCACCAGGTGCTATGCCCATCAGTTCTTCGGCAGAGACACGGCTGTCAGAGCAACCTATATAGAGAATGTCGGGAGTCTGTCCCTTAGAAAGGTCACTGAAGTAATTGGCTTCCTGATTAAGCTTACTTTGAACCCAATTCTGATTGTTTTTGAAAATTTGTGAGATATCCATTTCGATAGTGGCAATGTTAGAATCTAAAAAATAAGTTTTAATCAAATGTCCTCAATCCAGATGAATTCTCGACGATATTAGAGCTGATTTAGTGTATTAATATTGAATGTCTATTGTTTTTGCCAAGAGAAACTTTCAAAACAGCGCACCGAAATAGGGTTGTAACTTTTCGGGAATCTGGTCTTCGCCGAGCATATCGATCAGGTCAATTTCAATGTTGCGGACAATGGTGGCAATGGGAATGTTGTTTAGCAGACCTTCAAAAGGGTTTTCACTGATATCGCCTACGTATTCCATAAACATGAAAACCCAGGATACGATCATATTAAACGGGATCAGCAGGAACATATATCGCTCGCCGAGCTCGACAAATTGTAGGAGCAACCCGAAGGGGAGGAGTGTCATGAAAACAAAAATGAAAAGATTCGAGGTGGTCGCATACTGGCGTGGGAACGGCGTATTTTTAATGCGCTCGCTCTTTCCCTGCTCGTCATACAAGTTGGAAATGATGGTCTGCAAAGCCACGTGCTGATACGCATCCACATTGCCCGCATGTCTTAACCTGGCCAAATGCTGCGATTGCTTGTCGAGGATTTGTGTCGCAAGATTCGTTTTGTTTTCAATTTCAGCGTGCTCATCGCCAGATAGATATTTTTCAATTTCAACCTCGCACGGAGTTTGCAGTCCATGCAAAATATTACGCTGGCGCTTGCTTGCAATGTCTTTATGCTCCCAACTTGTCCGCTGCGCCATGGCTCTTTTTAGTGCATAAAGCCACGCGATATGTCTGTAAATCATGATCTTAACATCAATGTTTGCATTCATTTCCAGTGGATCTTCGTCCATTGCAAAAGCTCTCAATGCCGCCGCAAATGACCTGCTATGGTTGGTAATGCTGCCCCAGACCTTGCGCGCTTCCCAGCTCCGGTCATAGGATTGATTGTTTTTGAAACCAACAAAAAAAGCAGTGGCCGTACCCACCAAAGAAACGGGTAACCAGGGAATCCCGACCCAGCTCCAACCTAAATACGAATAAAGAAAAATAGCCATGGAACCCGTAAAGAGGGAAAACAGGACCATTCGCCAGGAGTAATAATAGATGATGAGGGGAGATAGGTAACGTTTTACGTACATATGTTAGATTCAGAATTAACGGTGAGTGAATGTGCTGGGATCCGCATTAAAGCAATCGTCTTAAAAACAAACCTGTGTTGGTGGGCAGCAGTCCAACGGGATTTTCCTGGACCAGATCGGTGGCCAAGCCGAATTGCCAATCTTTATAACTTAACCCTAGTCGCAGATATTGGTTAGCAAAGTTGTATTCAAGATTGTTTTTGTAGTTAAAATTGTAAGAACCGATGAGTTGGGCGAACAGCTTCCAGCTGCCACTCTTATTCAATGGCGGGCTGTAAGAGACGAGCGCAAAAATTTCACTGTTAGGCGGCTTGACAGGCTCAAACGAGCCAAAAATCATCAAGGAAAGATCTCCGATATTGCGACCATAAGCTACGGCAAGCTGAGGCATAAACCCGGCACCTGTAATGTAGCCGCCGCCACCCAGACTAACGCCTTTGGCAACATCATAAAAGAATATCGATTGGCCGAGAAAACTGCTTTTCAGCCGGTCCGAGTAGGGCGTTTCATATCTTAGATATCCGAAATAACCAAACCGGCTTGTCGAATCCGTATACTTGGTTAGATACATCTGGTGAGCAAAGGCGCGGTTTCCTGCAAACACTTCAACAGGGATGTCGCGAATCTGCGCGGTCACGGACGTTGGCATCCAGAGCGATGCGATACATATAAAGGCAGACCAAAGCCATCTCTCGGACAGCCGACTGGAAAATGTTTTATGAAGCATGTGGGCTGGCCGCTATCTTACAACGGTAGCATCCAGCTCAATATTCAACGTGTCGTTCAGCGCAACGACTTGCAGCAGCGTAACAGCCTGTTTCATTTCGTGCTTTGCCACGAATTCCTGAAAGAGGTCAAAACAATTGTTGATAAATTCTTCTGTGGAGGTCGAGTAAATCGTGAGCTTGACGATATTACGGCATTCATAACCAGCTTCACTGATAACCGTTTCCAGGTTTTGTATCGCCAGTGCAAGCTGCGTGCGCATGTCCGCATCGCTCGATTTGCCATCAGGATGTACAGCGGCCTGTCCGGCGCAGTACAATGTTCCTTTTGGCTCGGTCACTTCTACGGCCTGCACGTAACTAAGATCAGCCTGCCAGGTCCAGGGGTTAAATACTGTTTTTTGCATGACGTTTTTTCTTCAAAGTAACGCGCGCACCAACCTTTGAGGAAATCTATTATCTGAACAGGCGTTTTGTACATGCAAAAAAGAGAAATCTGAAGTCTGACAAATGTTGTGATAGGGAATCAGGTTAGCTTACTTCTCCTGCTTCGGGATTGGTGATCACCTGCGTTCTGTGAACCATTCCCCAATCGATCATCGAATCAATCACGTTGGCGATGTCTTTGCCGGACTTTGTTAACCTGTATTCGATCAGCACGGGTGTCTGACTGTACACCTTACGCTCGACAATGCTGTTCATTTCCAGCTCCTTCAATTCTTTTGATAACATACGCGGCGTTATCTTTTCAGTGCTGTCTAACAGGTCTTTAAAGCGGCTTACACCACGCAGAAGCGCTGCGATAATGGGCAGTTTCCACTTGCCGCTGACGACATTCAATGTATCTGTCAAAGCCAGAATGTAAGTCCGCGGACATTGCGGCCCTTTGTCGCTTCCAATGAAATCTTTAAAGTCACCCATATCAACTGTTTATTATGTTCAGTATACAAAAGTATACTGATATTTTATGATAACAAACTATACTTAATATAGTGGTAACAGTAATTTTGTTTATCAAAAAACAAAAAACAACATGATACTAGTTACGGGTGCAACAGGGCAGTTCGGCAGCAATGCCATTGACCATTTGTTAAAAAAAGGAATTGAACCATCCGAGATTTCTGCGTTGGTGAGAGACGCAGCAAAGGCACAGGCGCTTCAAGAAAAGGGCATTGAAATAAGAGTGGGTGATTATGCAGATTACGATTCACTGGTCCAGGCTTTTAACGGCGTAGACAAGCTGTTACTGGTGTCGAGCAATGACCGGCAGGCTTTTGAAAACAGGACAGCGCATCATTTGAATGTGATCAAAGCTGCAAAGGAGGCAGGCGTTAAGCACATTGTGTATACTTCTTTTGTAAGAAAACCAGGCTTTGAAAATTCTGCCATTGCCGCATTTCAAAATTCGCATGTCGAGTCAGAGGCGTCATTAATGAATAGCGGAATCAATTACACGATTCTGCAAAATGGCATGTATCTGGAAATGATTCCCGTCTTCGCAGGCGAAAAGGTGGCAGAAAAAGGCAATATCGTTTTCCCGGCTCAAAATGGCAAAGCCAGCTACGTGCTTCGGGAAGAATTAGCAGAAGCGGCAGCGCACATACTGACTACGGATGGCCACCAAAACAAGCTTTACCAATTGACAAACACCGATTCGGTCTCTTTCCATGATATCTCGGATGAACTATCCAGAGCCCTCGGAAAAGAAGTGTCCTATCAATCCCCAATGATAGAAGAATTTGAATCAATGCTGAAAAGCTTTGGCGTGCCGGATCCATATATCGGAATGTTTATCACCTGGGCTACGGCATTATCACAGCATACAATGGATGCGGATGATCCTACTTTGGAGCGCTTTTTAGGGAGAAAGCCAACCACTTTGAAGCAGTTTATTGCGCAGGTTTACGCCCACGCGGACCGCGAAAATGTCTCCCACGTTTAGCAGACATTAGTATAAATCAATCCAAAAAGTAAAAAGCGTATATAGCAAACCGACTGATTACGGCTTGCTATATACGCTCAACTTTTAACTCCTAAGATTTAGAAAATAGCAAGCCCCAGCGTTGCCTGGAAAAGGTTGCTCTTTTTACCAAACTGCGAAGCAGTGGTGGCATTATTGAATTGCAGTTTCATAATGTCCGTGAAGTTCCCTTCGTAACGCACATCCAGACTCAATCTTCCCAGATCAAGGCCAACGCCCGCCTGGTAACCAAATGCCAAGCGATTTTTAAATTCAGCTCCTGAGTCCTCACCCGTTACATCATCAAATGAATCACTGATTTTACCATTCTTATTTAATCTGAGCGATGCCATCGGACCCACATTGATGCGAACAAACTTGGCAATGCGCACTCCAAACAGGACGGGAACGTCGAGGTTTGAAAAACGCACGTCCACTTTTCCATCGTTGAGCACACCGTCCTCATATACATTGAACTTGCCGCCCTTTTGAGACAACAGAATCTCTGGCTGGATATAAAGTGTTTTACCAAAACGGAAGAAAACACCACCGGCGAAACCGAGTGAACGGTTATCATTGTCCCTGAAATCAAAGGCATTACCGCCGGGAGAAAGGCTTAAATCGTTGCTGCCATTGATATTGGATAAATTCGCGCCTGCTTTAATCCCAAATCGGAAAGCGGGGTCGTACTGGGCATTTGCTGCGTAGCTGATTGTGAGCATACACAGGGCAATCATCATGTTTTTCATGTGGATATTGGTTTGAAGTTAATTGTAATGGGTAAGATTTTTAAGCAGCGGTGCGTGAAGGCTACTTTTTGACAAGCTCGTTCAAGTCTGCGTCAAACAAACTTGCAAATTCGCGGCTGCCAATAATTTGGTCTTTTTTGTCTGCGTTTCTGGCCAGATTGGATCCCCACTCAGTGGCTGCCTTTCTTTGCGAAGGTGTCCCGTGGTGGCTGTCGACATTAAAATTGCAATCACCAGTGTTTAAAAGTACTTCTGCGACTTTTTGCAAATCATTTAACTGCATAGCGGCTCCTTTGTTATGCGCTAAAAAGTAGGCTGCGTAGGCATCGGCCATTAATTCGGCGCGTCGGGAGATTTTTGGAGTTAATTTCATACCTGGTTGTAAAATGCCCAAATCATATTGAATGTGGTGCCCAAACTCATGGGCCAGAATAGCCTGTGGAGCAATTTTTGCGTAACCAATCTCATCCAAACCCTGCAAGAGGCCGTCGCCAATGACGATTTTAGCCGGAATTTGACCAATATTTGGAAAGGTTGTGTCCGGTACGGCAATTTGATTAAAAGTAAATGCTGGATGTTCTCCGTTAAGGAACTTCGGGTAGATTTTGAATAACGTGGCTAACGAGTCGGCATATTTATTAGCCTTTTCATTACTGTACCCATATATTTTTGTATACATTTTAACCACCTTACTCCGATCCTGCAACATAGAACCATGCGCTGCAACTGTCATGATGTTTTCCGCCTCGATATCCCAAAAGCTTTTCACATCCTTGAAGCTCTGATTAATCTGGTCGGTATATTCACCATTAACCCCATAATACTGGTTCTCAGAGCTGTTTTCAAAGTACAATGTGTGCAAATTAGCCAGATCTGACATGCTTAGCTCCGGACTGGCTGTGATGAGCGTTGGCACTTCGCCCCAACTTAAATATTCATCATTAAGCCATTTACGCAGGGGAGGATCGGTACAAGGAGTTGGCACCACTTCTGCTAGATCCGGATTGACCGGGTGATCAACTATGTCTTTACAGCTGAAAAAAAGAATAAAACAAGCGGCAATAGTTGCCGTAAACATTTGAATACGTTTCATAGGATTATTAATCGTTTAGAACGATGGTGAGAAAAAATAAACGGAAAATGAAGGATATGCTACTGGTGATCAGTCAGGTGCGTTATTCGGAGGCATGGAAAGCAATTTCGCATTGATCATTTCAAAAAACTCTTTGCGATAAGCTTCACCGATGGTAATGGGCTGGGCTTCGTCTACGATCCGGACCATATTGCCTTCGACGGCGGTTAAGTGGCTCAGTGAAATGATAAACGACTTGTGTATGCGCACAAAACCCATCGACGAAAGATGATCTGCGAGCTCTTTCAATTTTAAATAGGCGGTAATCTTGCGTTGATCATTCATATGGATTGTCGCATAATTTCCCTGCCCTTCAATGTAAGTTATTCTGCGGGAATCAATTTTTAAAAGTTTTCCTTTTTGTTCTGTTTTTACAAAAACATAATGATCCTGATCATTAACCGGACGAACATTATTTTGAATGGTCCATAAACGGTTAACGGCTTTTAAAAACCTTAAAAAAGGGATCGGTTTTAACAAATAATCTACTACTGCATGCTCAAATCCATCGAGTGCATATTCTTTATAAGCCGTCGTCATAATCACATGGCAATCATTGCTGATCAGCTTCAATATTTCTATTCCGGTCAGGTTAGGCATTTGAACATCCAAAAACACTAGCCCGGGTTTGAGATCACCGATCATGGCCAAACCTTTTATCGGATTTGTCTGTGAACCTACCAATCTCAAAAAATGAACCTGGCTTATATGTTCTTTCAATAAATCGATGGCATGCTGCTCATCGTCAATGATAATGCAATCAATCATACCGGAAATGTTATCTTCAATGATACATTAAAATGGGTTTCATCTTCATCTACAAAGAACGTTGAACGGTTGCCGTAAGTTAAATTCAGCTGCTGCCCAATGTTATGAAGTCCGATCCCATTTGAAAGTTCTTTCAATCCTTTTCCCTTTTTATTACTGATATCAAATGTTAATTCATCCACGCATGTATTAATTCTGATCCGTAACGGATGAGCAGGATCATGCAAGTCACCGTGCTTGAAAGCATTCTCAACCAGTGTAATCAGAACAAGCGGGACAATGCTAGTGGACTGATCATCAATCTGTTCCTCGTAACGGATATTCAACTGATGATTGTGACGACGCTGGTTAATTTCAATTACATTTTTCAAATGCTCCAATTCATCCATGATATTGACAGTGCCGTCGATGCGGGTATTTTTTCCCAAAGCATAGCGCATAATGTTGGCCAGCATCAGGATAGAATCCGCAGTTTCTTTATCGAGTTTGATCACCTTTCCATAAATAAAGCTCAGCGAATTAAACAGGAAATGCGGGTTGATCTGGTGCTTTAATGCTTTTAATTCCGCTTCCGTTTTATCCTTTTCAAGCATAATTCGCTCTCTGCCTTTGTGCACCCATTCGATCAATAATGCTGCTGAAAAACTTGCAATCAGGATAAATACATAAGACATGATCAACACCCACTTCATCTTATCTTCTGGCAAAACAGCCGGGGGATAAGCAGCCATATCTCGTGCCTGGGCTGCTCTTTCCATCAAGAAAAATGTGTGATCATACGCAAACTTGACTAGAAAGAACAGAAGTCCGATTATTACAGCGCTGCCAAAACTACGTTGCTTACGCATCACCGGCAGTATCAATCCAAAAATCAGGATGTAATGCGTAATAACAGACTCAATAACATAGATCAGGGTGTTGAAAAAAAAGCCTGTCCGGCCAGCAAAAACGCGCGCTGTCTGCGTAGGATTTGTCACATACGACAGCAAAAGAAACGAACCGTAAATCACCAAAGAGAATAAGGCTAATAGCGCTAATCGCTTGTAATTTGCTCTAAAAAAGTTCAAAGTCGCTTTTAGCATTTTACTGTCTTTGTGAACTTACTTGATCATCCCGAATTATGTTTTACTTTCCTTTTTCCTGAATTGTGATACAAAAGTAAGTCAGCACTCGAAGGTGAAAAAATATATTATTTGAACAGGTGTTTTGTAGATGCGAATAGCGCAAACATTTGTCAAATTTCGATGACGAATGCTTTTAGCTCAGCCATCTTGCCGTCCCGAAAACGCCAGACATCGCAATAGGAGTAGTCGATTTTTTTTCCACTTTCGTCCTTCATGCTGATCTTTCCAATAGCGGTAAGAAAATCACCTTCGGCGATCAAATGTTCGACATCAAACTCGGGCGGTTCCACGTATGCCGATTTCATATATTCCCGGACGGCATCCTTACCTTGCAGTGTTTGATCACCGACAAATTCATACTTCAAATCTTCCGTGCAAAAAGACAGAAACCCTTCGTTATCTCCTTCTGTTACAGCATCATTTGCTGCTAATAATATGGCCTTGTTATCTGAATTCATCATTGAATAAAGTTTATGTAAACTGAGTTACTGCACTTTTAGCTCGGTAGCGTTTCCAAAAATTCAAGTACATCGACCCCGATTTCCGCCGCGTGCGTTTCAAGCGCGAAGTGCCCCGTGTTATAAAACTTTAAAGTACCATCGGGTAAATCCTTCTTGTATGCCTCCGCTCCGGCTGGCAAAAAATACGGGTCTCTGTTTCCCCAAACTAACAACAATTTTGGCTGGTATTCCCGGAAGTATTCGTGAAATCTTGGGTATAGTTCAACATTAGTCCTGTAATCTTTTACCAGATCCAGTTGGATTTCAATGTTCCCCGGTCTGTCCAGGAAATGCTGATCCAATGTGTAGGTTTCAGGCGCGATCAAAGATGGGTCGGAAGCCCCTTCGTGATATTGAAACCATGTCGCCTCTTTTGAAACAAAATCCCTGAGCGACTCACGATTTTCCTGGGAAGCATCTTTCCAATAGCGCTTTATCGGGCTCCATTCATTGCTCAATCCTTCCTCGTAAGCATTCCCGTTTTGGGAAATGATGCCCGTAATCTTTTCCGGATTTGTCATGGCAAGACGTAAACCAACCGGCGCGCCGTAATCAAAGATGTAGATGGCGAAGCGTTTCAGATCTAGTTGATCAATGAATGCTTGCATTGTCTCAGCAAGATTGTCAAAAGTATATTCAAAGTCTTGATTACCAGGCGCATCAGAATAGCCAAATCCAGGCAGATCCGGGGCGATTACGTGATATTGTTTGCTGAGAATGGGAATCAGGTTTCTGAACATATGGGAAGAAGTCGGGTAACCATGCAGCAAGAGAATGGTCGGTGCATCAGGCGCGCCTGCTTCCCGGTAAAAAATGTTTAACCCGTTTACCACCACTTTGTTGAAGTGAATCGATGTGTTTTTCATGACGAATCTTTTGTTTTTGATATATCAAAATTACAGCCGATATTTGATCTGTACAAATGATTAATAGTGATGAAAGTGATCGCTAATTATGATTGAATATGAATACGAACGATCTTAAAATATTTGAAGCTGTGGCGGAAACGGGAAGCTTCACCAAAGCAGCCGCAGCCATGTTTACGGTGCAATCCAACGTCACGGCCAGAATCAAAAGCTTGGAAGAGGAATTCGGTGCAGAACTGTTTTCCCGCACATCCCGCAAAGTGGAGCTTACGGCCGCCGGTAAAACATTGATGCAGTATTGTAAGCAGATCAGTAACCTGATCGCCGAGGCAAAAAGTGATGTGCAAAGCAGCACGCGGGTGAGCGGCAGCCTCAGAATTGGATGCATCGAAACGACGATGGCTTTGAAGGTTCCTGAGATGATCAACCATTTTGAAGAGCATTTTCCGGATGTGGATTTAACGTTCAAGTCTGACATGAGAAATGCGCTGATCAATGATGTATTGAACTTCAATCTCGACGCTGCATTTGTGTCCGGACCCATCAATTTAAGCGGGCTGGACCAAATCCGGATCCGGGAAGAACAGCTGGTCATTGTAACAGCTTCCAAGGGTCCTAACATGGAGGAATTGCTTGCAAAGCAGCCTGTTAAGATCGTCGTTTTCGGCCAGGGCTGCATATTCAGGGCAAGACTCGAATCCTGGCTAAGCTCCAAAGGCATCGTCCATTACAAAAGCACCGTACTCAATTCCATTGAAGGAATTATCAACTTCGTCGAAGCCGGTTTGGGGATGACCATACTGCCCGAAGAAGTCGTTTCTCAATATTATGCAGGCAGGAAAATTATCAGCAATGCGCTGGATAAACAGCTAGGAACGATGATCACCGTGCTCATTTTCAGGCAGGATAAAACACAATCAGCTGCCTTGAAGGCATTTATTGATATGTATTCCAAGCTTGATAAGTCGGAAATAATAGCGCCGCTTAATGAAGCCCAATCAGCCGGTAAGCGTGGAAAACTCAAAATCCGCGAGACGAAGAAGATGCCATAAACAAATCCAGAATTGACTCACTATAATTGTAAGATTTGGTTTGACGAATTTCAACATTGAATCGGGTTAACAGCCCCGAGTCCTCAAATTTTGCACCATTCAGGTCACAGTTTTCGAAAAAAGAAGCGCTTAGATCTGCGTTTCTGAAATCGACATTTTTTAGTGAACAGTTGACAAATCTTGTTGACTTCATATTCATCCCACGGAAATTGGAATCATCCAAAATGCAATTTGAGAATTGAACTGTAAATAAGGACTTATTGCATTCAGAGAAATCAACGCCAATTATTTGACTGTTTTCAAACAATACATTTCGAAAACCGGTGTAACTCAAATCAACAATTTCAATATTACAGTCAATGAAGTGACAATCGATAAAATCATTGTAGCTGAGATCACATTGCCTGAACTGGCAGTTTGCAAAAGTGCAGCCGAAAAACTGTTGATTACCAAGATCAAACCAATCATGATTTACATCAGAAAATCTTTTATTCTGATGTAAAGTCGGGTCAAATTTTTCCTTCAATGTTTCCATCGTTTTTGCATTATTTGGTTAGCTGCGTGACGCAGGTTTGATTAAGTTTTTATAAGCTAAAATCCCATTTTTAAACCAACCGAAGCATAAGGGGAAACAGCGAAATAGTAATCATTATTACCAGCAAACATGCCTTTTAAAGTCCGGTCGCTGTAAGCGGCTGGGCGGTACAAATTCAACCCGACCATAGCAGACATGGAGAGGCCCGTTTTGCCTAATTTGACTTCCGGACGAAGGCCTGTGACAATATATTGGTGAGAGAATATTTTATCTCTGCCGTCTTTTTCGAGCAATGCCATTTGTCCGTTCATTTCAAAAGCGAGCGCCAGCTTAACCTGTTTATTGAATCCATAAGTCGCCGAAATATCCAGCCCGTCAATCAGCTCGGCTTTGAGGTCGAAGTTACCCTCGCGTTTCCAGTTCAGGTAAACGGCAGGAAATAGCATTGGATAGCCCAGGGAACTGTTGACGGCTAACCCACCACCAATGGCCAGGTTTGGTTTCAAGTGGCGGATAAAGATGACGCCTGCACTGCCAAGCACATTTTTGAACCTGATTTTGGAAAGGTTTGCAGACGGTGTAAACACGCCCACACCCACACTGGCCCGCATGGACCATCTGTCATTCAGTGGCCGCAAGTGGAAAATACCTGCCTGAATGTTCATGATTTTCGAGACCATTTCATCCTCGAAATTTTTGTTGTTGAGCGACGCATATGCCCCGCTCAGGCCAACGCCCCAGACGGTCGGGCGGTTATTTTCGTTCATTTTTGAGGAGAGCGGCATATTAAACGCTCCCTGATAAATGATCGAGGAACCTGTGCCATCACCGATTCTTTCCTTTGGTTTGTCTCCGTTGGGGAGAAACCAATAGCCCGAATTCCCGATGAATTCTGTCTTGAAAGATACTTGCTGCGCTTCTGCTTTGTTGGATAATAGTGCTACGAATAATGTCGCCACTAATAATGCTCGTTTCATGGTTTTGACCTTGTATTTGACGTTTACATTCCTTTTGATTTCTCAAAAGAACGGTGAATCGACCAGCTCAGAAATCGATAAACCATGGAGTTTAAAATCGGCAGGTTGAAATGCAGCATCAGAGGAATGGAATTATTCAAGCACTCCGTCCATCCATTTCAAAAAGTCCGGAATGCGGACGCGACTGACGAGCACTTCGTGGGGACAAGGCGGTGAAAAAGTGAGCTGTAAACGCGAATTAAAATACTTTGCAACATTCTCAATAGCTTTCACATTGCCAATGCAATTGCGCGATACCCGGAAAAATAAACCGTTATCGAGTTGCTGCTCCAACTGGTCCAACGTGTAATTGATAATATGCCTTTTATTCTCGAAAGTGTGCAGGAAAACCACGCCGTCTTCGCTGTAAAAGTGGGCGATATCCTGCGTTTCTATATAATGGTAATTTTCGCCTTTCGATATCAGGAATCGGTTTTTGAGTTTGGTAAAAAGAATTTGCTCAAAATCCTTCGAAACCGGTTTATAGGAATTGCTGTGGAAGATATTTTCAAATTTAGCGAGTGCCGATTCTAATTCTTTCTCGTCAAAAGGCTTTAACAAATAATCTATGCTGTTAAACTTAAAGGCTTTAATCGCATGCTCGTCATAGGCGGTGGTAAAAATTACGGGCGTGGTAACTTCGACGTGATTGAATATTTCAAAGCAGTTTCCATCAGCAAGCCGGATGTCCATCAGGATTAGGTCGACCGTATTGAATTTCAGGAATTCAATGGTATCAATGACCGTTTTTGTCCGCTTTTCAAATTGGTAATGAGGGCGCAGTTGCGTCATCATGCGTTTTAATTCTTCATACGCAAACCGCTCATCTTCAACTATCAAATAATTCATGGCGCTATGTAAGGGATTTGGACAATAAAAAGACTGCCTGTATGCTGCACAATTACTTTTTTGGCATATAATTCATATTGCTTCGAAATATATTTCAGTCCGATGCCGCCTTTGTCTGTATCGCTTGTGGGCTGTATGCTATTTTCGAGGGTAATGTATTCACTGCCAATGGTCAGACGGATATGTAATGGCGATTCTTCGGTCGCAATATTATGCTTGAATGCATTCTCCAAAAGCAGCTGCAAAGTGAGCGGAATGATTTTACTTTCCTGTCGGGAAGCCGTTTTTTCAATAGTAAAATTGAAAGAATCCTCAAACCGCATGCGCATCAGAAAAAGATATGAATCAAGTGCGTCCAGTTCCTCGGCAACGGTTACCTGAGGTTGACGGTTAAGTGAAAGCACATAGCGGTATGTTTTTGAAAGCGCCTTTGTGAATTTATTGGCGTTTTCGGGATTGATATAAGTTAAAGACGAAAGAACATTTAACGAATTGAAAAGGAAATGCGGATTGATTTGAGACTTTAATGTTTCATGCTCAAATAACAGCGCTTCACGTTGTGCCTTTTCTGAATCAGCAATCGCTTTTTGTTCAGACTGAAAATAATGGATCAGTTCGAAAACAAGCAGAATAGGGGTGTTGGTAAGCATTGCCAATGCAAATTTTGTCAGGAATGAAGGCATTCCTTCATGAGAAACGAGCAATACATTGTAGATCAGAAAATTAAATACCGACAGTAGTATAAAGCAGATGGCGATCAGTCCTGTAAGCTCGGCAATGATCCGGTAAATGATATTTTTTGGGTAGGGCAGATGTTTATTCAGAAATAGCAATAATTGATAGTCGGCCACACACATCGCGAAAACCACGATGTAATGAGCTGATAATTGGATATGAAAATTCTTCCATAAATCATCTTCCATCACAATGTTGCTCAAAAGCATTTGGCACAATGCATAGAGCAGCGACGAAAAGAAAAAGATTAGCCCACGTTTTACAGGAAGACTTTCTGCGCGAATCATAGTAAGCGTTTAAGCGATTCAAGCCCAAAAAGTAAAGTTTTACATTGGGATTCATAGCAAAACAGACCCGATATTCTGAGGAAGTTCATTATTCGGTCTATGAATTGAATATCTGTATCAAGAAATCTGCTTTTGGACAGGCCGGCTTACAAATATGCTCCTTCTTCGATCAGCTTGTTTAAACGGCCAGGTAATGGTGCTTGCGGTACAAAATAAAGCTTGTAGATATTTAGGTAATTCCCTAAATTTGCATCATGATATTATTAGAAGTCATTAAGTCATTGTCAAATCAGACCCGGTTAAGCATTCTTGAATGGTTAAAAGAGCCTTTTGCGCACTTTCCTGCCGAGGAGCTAGCTGATTATTCGCCGGACTTGGGCGTGTGTGTTTCTGATATTGCAAAAAAAGCTGGAATGTCTGTGCCTACCGTTTCGGTTTACCTGAAAACAATGTTGGCCGCCAACATCTTGATTGCCACAAGAAAGGATCAGTGGACTTATTACAAAAGAAATGAACAGTCGATCCAGGAGTTAGCACGGCATATTAAAGACAATTTATAATTTTTTTGATTTACAACTTAGGTATTTGCCTAATTAGCTAAAAACAAAATGAAAGCAGCAATCTTAAATCAGTTTGGCCCTGTTGATAATTTCGAAATTGTCGATGTGCCTACGCCGAAGCCAGGCTTCGGGGAAGTTTTGGTCAAAGTCTTTGCAACATCTGTGAACCCGTTGGACTACCAGGTCCGTCGCGGTGATTATAAAGATGAGCTGACCTTACCGGTCATCACAGGTCACGATGTATCGGGTGAAATAGTGGAAGTTGGCCACGGTGTGGAAAATTTCAAGGCCGGTGACGAGGTTTATTACACGCCTGAGATCTTCAAAGGGCAGGGGAGTTATGCCCAGTATCACAGCGTCCATGAGTCTATCATTGCTTTAAAACCTAAAAACATCAGCCATCTGGAAGCTGCAACGCTTCCATTGGCAGCCGGAACAGCCTGGGAAATGCTGGTTACTCGGGCGCAGTTGAAAGTCAATCAGACTATCCTGATCCATGGCGGAGCCGGTGGCGTGGGAATGCTGACCATTCAGATTGCCAAAGCAATGGGAGCGATCGTTTTCACCTCTGCCAGGAAAGTCCATCACCAGGTTCTGCTCGAATTAGGGGCAGACTATGTGATCGACTATGCAAATGAAAACTACATTGAAGTGATCCAGCAACTTACGGGCGGTAAGGGAGTTGATGTTGTGATTGACACCATCGGAGGCAATACACTTTCCGATAGTGGACAGATCCTTAGCCAACTGGGTCAGGTAGTAACTATCGTAGACATCGAAAAACCGCAAAATCTGATTCACGCCTGGGGGAAAAATGCGACTTACCATTTTGTATTTACCCGACAAAACAGAAATAAATTGGACGAGATAACGAAACTCGTGGAAACTGGCAAGTTAAAACCTGTTCTTAATAAAGTCTTTTCGTTGTCGGAGATCAGCAAAGCGCATGATTTGCTGGAAAACAAAACCGGCGATAAGGATTTCTACGGCAAGATCGGAATCGAAATTGACAAGTAAAATATGACAAGCTTACCCAGGGTAAGCTTTGACGGAGGCAGACTATGATCAGTTCATTACCAACTGCACAGAAGATATTAAAACCCAGGCACTTTAAGTATATTTAATGATCTCGGACTTCTACTCAAAAACAGCGTATGAAAAATGATCGTGTAATTGTATCGTTAGCTCTGGTCGCCTTTGCGGCAGCCCTGTTCATCAATGGCTCGTTTAAATATGTCCTACTAGGTTTCTCAACAGCTGCCTTTCTCATTTTTATTCTCAAAATTGTTAACCGGGATAAAACCACGTAACATCATTCACCTTAAGTAGCCTAAATCGAGATGCAAATGTTCCGCTCAGGGGAATAGTATGAGGTTAGTTAAGCAGCCGGCTATTTCGGAAATTTCATAGATATTAAAATGAAGGATTTTGAGTAAGTTAAATATAAACACCTAATTCAGAAAACAATCCGAAAGATGGGACAAATCGGATACAAAAGTCTAGCCGCAGAGCGGCTCCCTGTTTATAGAAAAGTACATTCCATTATTATAGCAAGGGCCCCGGCGGGGCCTCCTGATTGATCGCCAATTCACAGGAGGCCCCGCCAGGGCCTAAATGTTTATGATAATTGATTTTCTACAAGCAGGTAGCTCCTCCGGAGCTTGAAATTTCCATTCTCATAAATAGCCGGCTTCCCAGTCGTTGCGCCGGCTTACATCTGTATGCAAATGTGCCACAAGTGCATAGATCCGCCGTGCATCAAATTCCTGATAAAATTGCGAAGTAGTGTTTATCAGGCGACGATGCGGCACTTCTCAATCCCTTTTCACATAATTTATATCCCTTCTGAGAATACAGTAAGGTTTTGTGTTAGCACCATCTATGTCCGTTTTATATAGCTGCCAGCTATCATCAGTGAGCTCTTCCAGGTGAAATTGATGGGCGGGATTGGCAAGCTGCTTTTTGAGCCAGCGTGGAAAAGCATTTGCAGCACGGGCGTTTTCCCAGGTTCTGATGGCTTTGAAAATAGCATCTTTATGTGGGCAACTTTCGACTTCTTTCTGATCAAGTTTTAAACTGTAAGTAGAGCCAATTCCTACTGAAATTGCTTGGATGTGCTCATATTCAGCGACGGTGGATTTTGCGTTGATCGGGAAGTTTGCGCCCATTCCGGCAGGAAAAAAGTTGGCGTACGTAACATCTCTCAGGTCTTTCCCTTGGCTGGTGGCACTGCCCCATTCCCTGGTTTCAAGGTCATAAAGATTTTTACCGCCACCCACATTCCAGATACTCTGATAATGCCAGGAGCCTTCTGACAAGGTGGATCCGGTAAACCGGATATAGGGTACGCTAAGCTCTTTTGCCCTCTCAAACATTTTACGAAAAAACCGCTTGACGGAATAATATCCGTGGCCATTGTTAAACAGAAACTCCTGGCCGTCAAAATCATAGTATGCCAGTCCATTGATCTTGCATACTTCGGCGTAGTACTCGGCTATTTTGTCCTGCAATTGCATGTTGGGAATGAGCCCGTCGTAGCCATAATTGATCGTCACCTGCAATTTGTAAATCGTATCACCGGCTGCATGACTGGCTTCCGTCGTTTTCCAGTAACCCCGTTTCACATTAAGCAGCCGGAATGGCGCTTTATCTGAAACTCCCATATAATAAATGAGTTCCTTGCCTATCTTGATCATATTCAGGTTCTTGGCATGACCTTCCCAGCTGGCGATTTCGTCCAAATATTTGGGATCATTGACGACAATGATCGTATCACCGGGTGCGATACTTTTGACGAGCAACCGTTTTTGCTGGTAATATAAGCTATCACTCGGAACCGGGCTGGCGTCTTTGGTACCCGGTGCCAATGCGGTCGTGATCGGCGTGCGGCCTATGATCAATCCGGATTTGGCGGCCATTTCGGCAAATTCTTTGTGCGACTTATCACCAGCCACCATTTTTAATGGTTTCTTTTCAAAGTTTTTTCCGTCCAGATATCCTGCATTCGCTCGGTCGGGCCTAACAAAACCCTGATCATATAAGCTGATTGCTCTGAAACCTAAACGGTGGGTATAAGGTACAATGCTATCATACACCCCGCCGACAGTAAGAGCGTCCGGCACAAATGCGGCCGGATCTTTCACCCATTTTCCATTGATCGTAGGATAAGGCAGGCCTTCCGATAGCACAATGTTTTGAACCACGTCCAGCAGCGCGGTACTGTCCGGACTTCCCCAAAATGCAACCGAAGATCCGTTGTAATCTATCCCAGGCAATGGCTGCACTTCCTGATGGTTCGGTTTGTTAACCGCCATATTTGGAATCAGCGAAAAGTAAACCTCCCGCTTTGGTGCCCGGTCCCTCGAACTGTACGCAATGGAAATTCTACCCTGAATGTCGATCTGAGCAGCGTTGCCATATAAAATCCGGTAATAAGGTTCTTTGTGCGCATAAAAGGCAACGTCGTTGATACCATCGCCTCCAATTGGAAAAATCTGACCTTCGTGCAGGTGTGAAGGCAGCGGGAAGCGCTTTTTGTCAGGACTATGAATGATATACTGAAAAGGCGCCGCGTCTGCTATGGTTTCGGATGTACCGCCCAGTGTGTTATCGTTCAGGGCCAGCATGCCGATCGCATAATTAACAGCATCGCTGGTATCGCGAGCTACCCCGATTATTTCTCCAAACAGATTGGTAATATTGGTATGATAGGCACCCCATTGAATGTTGTCAATACCATTTCGGGGACCAAGCGATTGCAAAGTCAGTTTGAAATACTTTTTGTTAGCAATCAATGCGACAGTAGCGACCGAACCATTGGGATATTGCAGCGCGAAAGTGTTTTTTGACTTATTATATGTTGCCTTCGTTGGCTGGTAATACTTCGCTTTTTTACTATCGTAAAGAGAAAGCAATGGCGACGGTTTGTCAACTGGACTAAATTCCCGCTGGGAACCTTTTCCGGTTACATTCTTCATACTGGTAATCCATCCCTTATTGTTGATATGGATTTTAAAATAGTCGGTAGCAAAGTCATGCTGGGCATAACAGTACGGAGCAACTATTAACATTAATGCATTTAAAATAAGGGTTTTAAGGATCTGAAATTGCATGTTAATCATCTCTGTAAAAAAAAATAAACGCATTAAGGTGTCAGCAAAAACCATTTCTGGCTCTTGGCTGGGATCGACACTTTTAATGTCATTTTGGTACCGTTCAATGCCATTTTTCTGGCCGCCCCGTCATTTTCCGAAATACTAACCTGCTTTTGCAGTCCCGTATAATAAAGGTCTATGTCAATTTCCCTGGTGATAGCCTCGTCGAGCGGGTTATAAACCATGAGCAAACCCTTTTCTTTTCCAAGCGGATCTACGTGCATGATCGCGTCATAATCCCTGCCGTCTGGCCGGCGGATGTGGATAATGTCCGAGTCGAGTACCCTTCTGTGCTTTTTGTAAAAATCGACCCACTTTTTGACCATAGCTTTTGTTTGAGGGGCATCATACAATTGCGGGCCGCGATAACACGCCTGCACGCCCGCGCCAAATAAATTGGCCAGTCGTTGTTCGTAATGCGGCAGGTGTTCTTTGAGGGGTTCAATGGTTGCAGCCGCACCGCCGCCGTGGTATTGTACAAGCGGAACAAACATCCAGCCCATCGACGGCGTTTTCTCCCAGGTACCGTCATAAATATTCTGACGCTCTATGATTTCCTGAAATTCGCGCGGAAGCGACCAGTTGGTTTCCCGGTAACCCATGGCCCCCTTGGTACTGCCGTTCAAATAATACCAGTCGGGAACATTCAGATAAATGCCTTTGCTTCTGCACCAGCAGTAAAACTTCTGAATTTCTCCAAACTGTTTCCAGCGCGAATCTTCCAGCCCACGGTGGCCGGGGTGGGTCGTGGAGGCGCATACATCGCCGGGATAGGAACCGTCATGTTCGAGCAGGTCATGCCCGGTTGTTTCGTAGAAATTGTATAGCTTTTTGAAATAATCCTTCCCCCATTCACTTTCCAGACAGGGAGAATTCCCGAATGCAGGTTTCTTCCCGGCCGGCATTACCACATCATCTTCTTTGCTAATAGCCCGGCTCGCCAGCAGAGAATAGCCGCCCAGCGCAATACCTTTCGATTTGGCATAATCCTTCAACTCCTTCATGCGCTGCAAGTTTTCAGGCGAAGTATTCTCGATATCAAACCCGCTGCCGAATGTCATGATCACCATTTCGAAACCTACCTCGGCACATTGATCGATCGCAGCTTTCACCGGCTCATCTTTTGCGCTGCTTACATGCATGATCACCGGATTTTCGGTAACCCAGGGCGATATCGTTCGGTACATTTTCCTTTCACTCAGGCCTCTCCGTTCCCGGTCGTAGCTATCATAAATCAGCTCCCAAAGCCGCATGCTTTCAAATGAAGCTCCGCCGGCAAGCTCCTGGCCCATGCCCGTTTTAGGCATACATACCAGCAGGGAGGGGGTTTGCAGCAGGTAGTTCACCTGCGTGGTGTAAGTGGAATCCACCTTCCATTCCACGCACGCATTTTGGGCGGCATTGGGCGACATGGAGCCGAATGCAAAATCGCTTTCTGCAAAGATGGGCGGCATTTCCCAGCGCTGCTTGTGTTCTACGGCACTTTCCGCCTCGGTCACAGCCAGGTGCTCGCTTTTAATATTATTGACAATAAATTCTGCTTCACCTTCATTTTCCACACTCACCCATTTGCTGATCATGGGCAGTCCGTCGTATAGCTCGTAGTGTACCGTCACTTTCAGGTTTTTGAGGAAATTGAAATCGGTATCCGATCCTTTATTTTCACCAAGTAAAAGCAACTGTTCTATCTTGCCTCTTCCCACCGCCCCATCTGCACCATTGCCTTTCACGTTACCTCCGCGAGGATCGGTTTTTCCCAGCCGGATATGCGTCGGAAAGCTGCTGGTCTGCAATTCTGTAAGTATCTGGTAAGTTTTACCATCCTCTGACACCGAGCAGATCATCTTTCCGGCGGCCGGCGATCCGGCGGCCGGCCCCGTCACCAGCAGTATTTTCAGGAAATAAGATTTGCCTGTATCAAAACCTTCAAAGTCCTGACTTTTACCATCATGATAAACACGGAATCGCTTGTTACCCGGCGAAAGATGAAATTTAGAAGATTTGTCGCCCTCAAACTGCAATGCAATGCCCGGACCATATCCGCTACTTTCATCTGTTCCCGAATTGAGCTTGCAGATAATCACTTTGGTTTGCTGCGGCAATGCGCGTTCTCCAAAAACCACCGCATTGGCCGGAGCGAGGATTTCCCCTGCTTTACCTTCATTATTAAATGCATTGGCCAAAGTGCGGGACGTAACAATGTTCCAGTCCGGCGATAATTTGATGAAATCATCTTTCAGCAAAACTTCCCTTTTCGAATCCTGCGCTTTCAGGTTTTTAAAATTCCTGATCACGTCCTCGTCGGCTTTGTATGTGAATGCTACTTCTATTCCTTTGGGCGGCCAGGGCAGTTGCTGCGACGACCATTCAGTACGACGGTTCCATTCGAAACGTTCTTTGATCGGGGAGGAGGTGTACGACATTAGTTTCAGGCTATATGGATCGGCTTTCATGCCCGGGATCCATTCAGGCAGCAGGTAATTCCCGATCGGCTGGCCGGTAAGTCCGCCCACATTGATCTCATGCCCATTCACCCAGAGCACAGCTTCCGGCGACACTGCTCTCACCAGCGCTTCGTTGGTAACCAGGTTGTCCAGCCCGATAGTTGCACCATTTGGATTCATGGTGAATGTTCTGGAAACCAGTCCATTACTCAAAACCATATAGCCCTCCTGAGTTTTATAAACAGCTGATTTCTGAGCATTACCGTTAATGAGCCAGTCCGTTTTGCTCCGCAATCTTTGCTTGTCATAAAGAGGCAGGTTACCTATCTCAATTCGCTGTGCTTGTGCACCGACGAGATGGCACGTGGTGATGATAAATGTCGCAATAGCAAGGATATTTTTTTTCATTTTATCGATTCGAGATAGCTCTGTCATTTATTTTCTTTTACTACAATCATAAACCCTTTTCCTCCCGGCACATTGACGGAACTCAGCGATTGCAGAGGTTGCTCGTCCTGGAAATCTTTTACAAATGGCATCGAGATCGTGCATTTGGAAGCATCGTAACCCAGCGCATTCCAGTCGATTAAAACCGATGCACTTTGCGCTTCTTTGTCCCAATTGGCAATAGCGATGACACTTTCATTTTTGCCCTTGAAAATAGAGCTAATAACGTGCTCATTATTAGTCTTAACCGGACAATCTTTGTCCCAGTAGCCAAGCAGTTCTTTGTCTTTAAAGTTGTGTTCATCCCAAAACTTCCATAGCTCGTCAGGCACATTGCCGGTCCAGCCAGAGCGGTTGGTGATGCCGTAAACCATTCCACGCCACGGGTTCCCTCCACCTTCCAGCATTTGTCCCGGAAGCCCGAAAGGTATCCCTGAAACTTCCACGAGCCAGTGGTCGGGTGCGCGGTTGTAATCTCTTGCTTCTCCGATCCAAACCAAGTCAAGGTACGGAAGCAGGTCCATATAGAGATTCAGGCAGCTTGCAAATCCAGCCCAGTTATTGAAATGGTTCCAGCTATGCAGGTCGATCCGGCCTTCGGGGCGGTTCTGGTCAATGACTTTCCGGGCTCGCTGCAAAGTGAATCGATCCAGTGCGGCATCGTCGATATAGATGCCATCAATCTTTAAATTCTGAACCATCCAGTCAAGCCCAGCGATGTAAAAATTATTGAGCCTGCTATTGGGCGTGGTGATCACAGACAGATCAATCGATCCCTTGAATTTGCCTTCGCTCACCGGGTTATACCATGCCGGAACATATTTTTCTCTTAAATTCTTAACCAGCCATTCATTCGGGCCTTTGGGATGTAATGCTTCGGTGCGGCTCGCATTGCCTGGTCCAGGAAAAAGTATTTCCCCGTTTAGGCTGTAAAAAGCCTGAAATTCTGGAATGTTCTTGGTAAGCTCGCGGGTGGTGTAATACAGTTTAAGCCGCTTTTTCTGGTTGTGGGCTTTGTCCACCAGTGTTTTGAGTTCAGCTGTATTTTCGTCTAAATAAGGATAATTGATGAACGGGTAAATATCTTCGGCGTGGTGGATATTGATGATATTGGCTCCTGCTTTTTCGGCTTTGTCCACCTTGCTGATCGCATTGGTGCCTCCCCCGTGAAAGTAGCGGTCGCCATATTTTTTTTCATTGCTGATAAATTTGAATGGCGTAATCAGAAGCTCAAAATCATAATTCTGGACACTTCCTGCGGCCATTTCCCGGCTGCCGGAATAGGCGCTCACCAGGATGGAATTGCCTTTTTCCTCCACATTTACGCCACCCTTATTCTCATTTCCCCACGAGGGAGGAAGACGCAGCGGTTCGAATTTGTAATAGATATTAACCAGCGGCAGCTTGTAGTTTTCAGCCTTCCATTTCAAACGCAACCCGCCATTTACCGCGCCCAGCCAAAGTGCATCCTGATTTTTGGTTGTATCCCACTGCCATTTCCAGGAATCGGGCCGCAAACCGCCCTCGCGGTTCAGTCCCATCATGTAAGTAGATTTTTCCTTCGCTACCGGCACTTCGAGACGGATATCTTTGATTTTTAATGGTTTCAATGCCTTCACCGAAACTTTATAATCCACAAACCCGTCATAGTTCAGGCTGCCCGAGCAGGTTAGCTCGCATTCAGCCGATGTGTTCTTTACCTGCCAATTAATATGGCCTTGCTTTTCCTCGATAAATTTCACAGCTCCTGGCGTTAGCCTGATAATCTCGCCATTTGCTTTTTCCACTACAAAACGAAATGCGCCGCCGGTAATAGGTTCACCTTTTTCAGAGATGCGCTGATTTGAACTCGTAAAAAAACTATTGATTTCCGCAGGTAGTCCGTCGCTTCCGATCACAAAAGATCTTCCCAAAATATGCAGCGTTTTGTCTTTGCGGGTTACTGGCTGGAAACCTTTCGTGATTTCTGCATCAATGCCGACGGTGCTATTCAGCCAGTTCATCCGGGATAGCCCTTTACCCTCGTTGTAGCCATGGTTTTCAACAGCATTGCCGTCAACCGTGAGCTGTATTTTTATAGATTGTTTTTTACCATTGACTAAAATGGTAGTGGTACCATTATAAATTCCTTTGGCCACGCCGGTAAGATCTGCCCCCACCCACAATGCCTGCACTTTACTATTCTGGACATTGATTTTTTTGGAAAATGGTTTTCCTAAATAATCGATTCCGCCCGCATTGAAGCAACTTACCTGCTTTGAAGGAATGGTTTTCCCATCCTTGCTTTTCAGATCTGAAAATTTGATTTCGAGGTCTTGAATGTCGCCGCTGCTAGCCCACACGCCGACCTGGTACACAAAGTACTCACCGGGCCGGGCTTTTAATTCAAAATTGTTTTTGATAAAATCATTTTTTAACCACGATATTTTCAACGAATCGTTCCACCGTATCGGGTTTTCCCGGCTTTCAGCAAAAACATAATGCGACTGTTTTGCCAGCTTTCCGTACTGCTTTTTGGCGGTTTCAGCAGAGATGTATTGCTCGCCGCTGTCTTGCCCGGTTACGGCGGCCGCCAAAAACAGCAGTGTACTCAGAAGAATGTATTTCATTAAGGTCTAGGATTTTGATAACATGCTGCGCGGTAACAAAAGACTCTTCTCCGCGTATTCTGCCCGTCAATAGGAGGAGCGCACCGTAGTGCGCTCCGGATTTGTAAAGGGTTTAGGTAATTTCTATTGCAATGGGTCAAATGTGCCTCCCCAGCTTTTATTCTGCTCGATTTTACTACTGCGATCCAGCGTCGATTTTGGAATACCAAAAAAGGAATACTTTTCTTCATCCAGCATCACAATCGGTCGGTAATCCCTGACTTCTGTTATAGTGAACTTATCGGCGATGGTATTGATGTCGACGAGACCTTTTGGCCGGTCTGCTGCCGTACCATTCCACTCAACTCTTAATCCATGGAAATATTTATCCTTGAAACTGTTGAATGTGGAAGTATAAACCCGCCATCTCCGCAGGTCCCAGAAGCGTTGTCCTTCGAAAGCAAACTCGACCAAACGCTCATCCATGATCGCTTTTCTGATCTCGGGAAGTGTTATTGCGGTGATACCATAATTCGCTTTTGCTCCCGGCTCTATCCCGGCGCGGCTGCGGATCTTATACATGCCAGCCAATGCTTCATCTGCTTTACCAATCTCGTTTGCGGCTTCTGCCATGTTCATCAGCACTTCTGCATATCGGATCTCGATCCAGTCAACCTGCCCGTCTTCAACGGTGGTTCGGGTAATGTTCCGGTCCAGCATTTTGGCGGGGTAAAAACTTGAATGCGAATACAGGTTTTCACTATTATCTGCCCTGGCTTCTTTCCCATTAATCCCGGTAGCCGCATTGCCATCCGCATCATAGAAATACGTCCACATATTTTCCTTTCCAAACATTTCCGCCAGGTAAGGTTCAGCGCCATTGTAAGCAATCGAAGCATAAAAACGCTTATCTCTGTCTTTAAACAAGGTTTTGTAATCCATCGTAGCCGGATTGTACTTCGATCCGTCCTTCATCGGATACGCATTAACCAGTTCCAGAGACGGAATATTATCACCTACTGCGCCGCGGGAGTAAAGTAATGGGCGCATTCCTGCTTGAGAATATCCGTTGGCAAACCCGGGATATTGGAATCTTTTGACCATGATCACCTCTTTGTTCATCTCGTCCGTCCACAGGTCTTTGTAATTTGCGTACAGTCCTTTTCCATTTGCATCCAGGAACGTGAGTGCATCTTTGCTTGCCTGATAGGCGGCTGTCCAGCGTGCGAGGTCATTCGTACGATTGAACTGCGGACTGGCCCAATACAGCAGAACGCGTCCTTTGAAAGACATTGCAGCGCCTTTATCAATCCGCCCGATCGTGCTGAGCGGTTCTACCAGCGGGATTGATTCGTCCAAATCCTTAAGTATTTGTGCAATGCACTCAGAGGTTTTGCTTCTGGCAACAAAAATGGCGTCTTTATTAGCCGGTGATTCAGGCTTTAAAATCAGTTCAACCCCTCCATAAGCTTTAACCATTCTGAAATAAGCGAATGCACGCCAGAAAAGCGCCTCGCCTTTCAACGACTTTTTGATGTTTTCATCAAAGGTTGCATTATCCACCTGAGCGAGAAAAATGTTGATTTTCCGAATGTTTTCGTAGGGGAAATCATTGTAAGTGTCAGCCGTGAGGGTGCCTTTCAGATAATCACTGAGTCCTCCTGCATTCTCTCCGTTGATCACCATGGTTTCATCCGTAAGTCGCCCAACTGAAAACGAGGATGGCATAAAGTTGGCGTACATGTCATTCACATAAGCCTCAGCCACCTTGGGATTGGTGAGAACATCCTCGCTGCTGAGTGCTGCAAGGTTGTTTTTGTCCAAAGGATCGCAGCCGGCCAGCATCATCAGGGAAAACAGGCTCGACAAGAATATATATGCTTTTTTCATATCTGTATTTCGATAAAAGATTGGCAAACTGATTAAAATGAAAGGTTTACGCCCATGGTATAAGTCTTCATCGTCGGATATGAATTCATATTGCCGACACTTGGGTCATGAAAATCATATTTTGAAAGCGTAAGCAGGTTGGCCCCGGACAAGTAAAAGCTAACCGCTCCCATGCCGATCTTTTTAGTCAGAGTTTTGGGGAGGGAGTAGTTCAGGTTTATGTTCTGAAAGCGCAGGAAACTGCCATTTTTCAGCCAGAAAGTGGATGGTAGATGGTCATTGGAAGCATCCCAGGTAACCGGCTGCGGATAGGCCGCATTCACATTTTCGGGCGACCATGAATCGAGCCAGAATGAAGGTGGTCTTGCGCCGTCGAAAAACCTTCTGCTATATCCATCGTCATACAGCTTGGAACCGCCGGTAACACCCTGAACAAACACGTCTAGTCCGATGCCTTTCCAGCTGGCCCTAAGGTTTAATCCAAATGTGTAGGGGTTAAGAGCATGCTTGCCTTTCAGAACTTGCCTGTCATAGTCATCGATCCTGCCATCGGGAACTCCCTGTGCACCATTGACATCCTCAAAATTGATAATACCTAAAACAGCCGGTTTCCCATAAATTGTATAGCCGGATGGTAGAGCGTCCAACTGTTCGCTTGTACGGATGATGCCAGAGGATACGAGCATTCTGATATAGTCCGTCGGGCGTCCGTTCGGGTTATCCACGTCCTGCGCATTCTGAGCCACGTCCCTTACTTTTACTTTATTATTAGAATAAGAGAAGCTGCCTTTAACCCCGTACGTTACATCACCCGCGTTGCCATTGTAACCCAGCTCGATTTCGTAGCCGTGACCATCGACAATACCATAGTTTTCAGGCGGCATACTTCCTCCGAAAGAGTTGGGCAGCGACGCGATCCGGGTATCGAGGATATCGTAATTATGTCTTTTGAAATACTCCCCTGAAAGTGAAAAACGGTCGAATATTTGTGCATCAAAACCTACATTAAGCTCACTGGTTTTCTCCCAGGTAAGTTTTTCGTTCACAATCCCATTGTAACCTACGCGCGGCTGCGGCGTGGTCCCAAACAGATAGTCGCCGCTCACGCCATAAGATTCGCTCCATTTCCAACCGCCGACAGCATCATTACCTGCCAAGCCCCAGGAGCCGCGCAGTTTTAGAAACTCAATGTGTTTTACTTTGAAAAAATTCTCCTTAGACAATACCCAGCCAGCCGAAACAGAAGGAAATAAGCCCCAGCGGTACTCAGGTCCGAAAAGCATTGATCCGTCACGGCGAGCGGTTACATTCAGGAAATATTTGTCGTCATAACTATAAATGACCCGGCCAATATAGGATGCGCGACCGGTTTCCGATTCGGTGCCGTCTACATAAGAGTCAGCCCTGGCCGAGGATGTTGCCCAGAACTGGTCGTTTTGTACGAGCGGGAAATTTTCTCTTACACCATAGAAATAATCGTATTTGCCCTCGCTCTGCTCATAAACGGCGATTGCGTCTATGTTATGTTTGCCAAACTGCTTGGTATAATTGGCGCTGAAATTCAACTGATAATTGTTGGTTGCTTCCTGGGTTCTTACCAGCCGCTCTTTATTGGGATATGAGGATTTTATGCTGCCGGTAATCTCGTCTGTGAAGATTGCGCCATTGGTTCCCTTTTTCACTACATCATACAGAGTCGTTTTCAGCTCATGAAGCTTCATCGTCCTGGACTCATAATTCGGGCTGAATTTACCCGACACAGACAACCCTTGTACAAACGGAACATTGTAGGTTAATCCTAAAACCATCGCAATGTTGCGTTCTGTGCGCGTCACTGAGCCGCCTTCTTCCACAAAGGCAAGTGGATTGCCTATCCACCCCGGATTGATGAATTTGCCGTCTGATGTTTTTGGTCCCGTGTTGGGCAGGTAATAAAGCAGCCTGCCCCACAAACTACCAAAAGTCGGATTTGTGTCAAAACCGTCCAGGTCTTCCTGCATAGCAAACCGCGTCTTTTTACCCTCGTTGTAGGCTACATTGAAGGTACCTGTCAAGTTTTTCGTAAGATTTACGTCAACATTAGAGCGGAAATTATACTTTTTAAAATCTGCATTTTTGATGAATGCCGACTGGTCGAAGTAGGAGCCAGCTACAAAATACTTCACCTTATCACTTCCCCCACTGGCAGAAAGGGAATGTCTTTGTAGTACAGGATCTATATAAGCCTGTTTATACCAGCCCCGTCCCGGATCATTATTTTCAAAGAAGGCGACTTCTTCGGCATCATACGAAGGTGCAAGGCCCCTGCTTGTCCGTGCGTAATTATTCAGCCTGACCATATCGCGGGCATCCACATAACTTGGTATTTTGGATGGATTGTCAAAACTGTACGAATAATTATAATTAAGCTGAAACTTACCCGACGTTCCTCTTTTCGTAGTGACAAGTACTACGCCATTCGCAGCTCTCGCACCGTATATTGCCCCGGACGCCGCATCTTTCAGCACCGTAATATTTTCCACTTCGGAATAATCCAGGGCGTCAAACATTCTTTTGTCCATGATCACACCGTCAATCACATAGAGGGGATCGTTCCCGGTACTTTTCCAGGTGTTAACAGACCGGATCCGGATGGGCGGCGCATACCCAGGCGCACCAGATGCCTGGCTTACATACACCCCGCTTAATCTTCCCGCCAGCGAGCTCGACAGGTTGGGTACCGGGTTGTTCTTAACGTCATCGGATTTCATCGTAGCAATAGCTCCGGTAACAGAGGTTTTCTTTTGCGTACCGTAACCCACCACTACTACTTCTTCGAGGGCTTTGTCATCTTCTGCCAGGCTGACCTCAAAAACGGTCCTTGTCCCCACAGCAATTTCCTGGGACACATATCCCACGTAACTGAAAACCAATCTTGCATTCTGATCGGGCACATCCAGCTGAAATTTCCCGTTTTCATCGGAAGTTGTCCCCAATTGTGCGCCTTTCAGCAGGATGCTAACTCCCGGAAGGCCTTCGCCAGCTACGTTCGTAATCGTGCCCCGCACGGCAATGTCCTTTTGCTGAGCACGATTCAGCTTATCGATGAGCATTCCCTGCATTCTTTTTTCCATATCCTGATGTGCGCCGGGATAGGTACCTTCTGTTGGCGACGAGAGATCCGGTGATAAGCCGGATTGTGGCGCAGGCAGCTTTTCCTCTTTTTTCTTGACCACAATGGTTTTATCCAAGACGGTATAAGTAAGCGGCTGACCTTTCAATACTTCATCCATGATCTCCTGAACTGAGCCGCTTTGAAGGGACGCAGTTACGTTCTTAGCCCTTTTAACGACTTTATTATCATAAAAAAACTTGTAACCGCTCTGTTGTTCAATCCGGTTAAACACGTTTGAAAGCGTCGCGTCTTTGACAGAAAGAACTATTTTCTGCGAGACGCCGTCGGCTGATACATGAACACAAGCGATTGCTATCAAAAGCGCTATCAGTTTCATTATCAAAATCGATTTAATAAAGTAACGGAGGTTAATACACGTCACTTTCCTGTGTAAAATAATTTGCATATTTTTGTTTGGGTTTGGATTGTTAAGATTGTTTTTCCATCAAAAAAGGGCAGTTCTTTCCTGGTCCGCTTCGCGGCTGGGAGCATTCCGGACATCAGCCGTTTCAGGTCAGATCTGAGACGGTTTTTTTGTTCCTGGAACGTGGGTGTCAATTTCTCTTTTTTATTTATCCATAATCGGCAGGTTTAGGTTTAAATCAGAGGGTTAGTTAGTCACTACTATTTTCTTATTTTCTATCCGGAAGTGTACATCACCCAGTTCGAGTATCTGCAGTACCTTCGATAAATTGGTATTCCGTTCGATTTGTCCTACGAATTCGTATTCTTTTATAGGTCCTTCATAAACTACCTCCATGTCATACCAGCGAGAAAGTTGTCTCATCAACTCCGGCAAGCCTACGTTGTTGAAGCGAAAATATCCCTCTTTCCATGCGATTACGGTTTTGGTATCCACCTGTTTGACTTTAAATGACCCAGCAGCTATGTCAGCACTTTTTCGCAGATCTCTGGTTAACAAAGCCTGTTCTCCCGGCCTCAGCAATACTCCCTGATTTTCTTTCCCTGCTAATCCCAGTTTGATACTGCCTTCCACTAAGGTTGTTTGAATAATAGCTTCATCGGCATAACTGTTCACATTAAAGCGTGTGCCGAGCACCTCCACAACCTGGTTGCCCGCTTTCACTTTAAATGGAACGCGCTTTGAATTTTTTGTCACCTTGGCCACTTCAAAATATGCTTCGCCAGCAATTTCAACCACCCGTTCCGTTGTCGGGAAAACAGTGGGAAAATGGATAGATGAAGCCGCATTAAGCCACACCCGCGTCCCGTCGGGCAGCTTTACCTGATATTGCCCTGCCTTTGGAGTGGAAATGGTATTATAGGTCACCGTTTGTGCACGGCTGCCCGCTTCCTGCATATCAAATTCATAAACAATTTCTCCCTGCTTTGTTTTAATCACCGCAGTTTGTCCCTGCTGCGCCAGCTTACCGTTGCCAGCTTCATGCAACATAATATTTTGACCGTTTGCCAATGTAAGCTTCGCTCTGTTATCCCCCGGAGCCGCATCATGAACGATGGCAACAGTTTTAATGTTGGGCTCATTTTTTTGTTTAAAGAAAAAATTCACGCCGATTGTACTAACTATGGCAATGGAAGCGGCAACTGCAAGCCATTTGAGCAGTGGTTTCACCGTGCTGTTATTCGATGCTTTCTCATCCTTATTTACCGGAAGGGACTCCCAAACCTGATCCAGGTTCTTTTCAATTTCATTGGTAGTAATGGTTGAGTTGGACGATTTTCCGTGAGCGATATACCAGCTTTCCAGCAGCGCCATTTCCTCCTCGGTCAATGTTCCGTCCTTATATTTTTGAAATAGCTCCTTTGCCAGAGATTCGTCCATGATACATGTTTTCTGCTAATGTATATAAGACGGGCTGCGCGGGTGGAAGTAGTAGGCTTGCGCAAAAAAAAGCTGTTTTTTTTAAAGGTCTTTCGAAATATACATCAGCACGAAAGCCAAATCCAGCTTCTGCCTGAGAATATGAAGGGCATTACTAACCTGTTTTTTGACAGTCTTGTCTGATATATGAAGCTCCTGAGCAATTTCCTTGTAAGAAAGGTCTGTATTTCTGCTCATCTCAAATACCTCACGCATTTTGGGAGGTAGCAATGAAACTTCCTGCTCAATGAGTACGGTGAGTTCTTTTTCTCTTATCTGCTGGTCGGTAATACATTCACCCTGTTCAATGAATGCAGCCAGGGAACTGATGTATTTCTGCTCCACTTTTTTGTGGGAAATGACATCAAAAATGCGATTTCGGAGCGCCTTGTATAAATAGGAAGAGAAGGAGGTGTGTGGCTTGATCTCCTTTCTGTTAAGCCAGAGTGTAGTGAAAAGCTCCTGTAAAATATCTTTGGCTTCTTCCTGATCCCCCAGCATCCTGTGAGCATGCAAAAAGAGCACACCCTTATAGCGACGATAGATTTCGGCAAACGCCTGGTCATCGTCATTCGCTATCAGTTCAGCTAATTCCAGATCACTACTTAGGTAATAAGAAGCCATATCATAAGAAAGGCTAAATATAACTTAAATATAATGCAAGAAATGGCCCGTAATTAAAACCGATTGCTGTTCAGACAGGAAAAAACTTCCCGGTAAAAATCAGGGTGCGACTGCCAGGTTTGTCCAGTTACTATATTTCCGTCGCGAATTGCTTCTTGCGTTGAATACGTGCCACCTCCCATTTCAATTTCGGTCCGAATATGTTCATAAGCGGTAAGGTTCCGGTTGTTGGCTAATCCGGCTGTAACCAGAATCTGGATCCCGTGGCAAATTGCGAAGACCCACTTGCCCTGCCTGTCAAACTCCCGTACTACTTCCAGTAACCCGGCATGGTTGCGCAGGTGTTCGGGGGCGCGGCCGCCCAGCAGCAGAATGGCGTCGTAATCACTCACTACTACCTCTTCAATTGTGAGGTCAGAAGCCAGACAATAGCCCGGGCGCTCTACATAAGTATCCCAGCCTAATTCAAAATCGTGCATGACGAGGTTAAGCCTGCGTTTGCTCGGGGCAGCTATCAATGCGATATCGCCTTCTTCCTGGAAACGGTGAACGGCATAAAGGGTTTCATAACTTTCGCCACCGTCTCCGGTAACGATCAAGATTTTGCGATCCATGGTATTAAAATAAACTTTGGGTTAGCTTGGCCACTTAACATTCTTAAACACCAAAAGCCAAAACCAAGCGCATACTACCTTGATCAGGGATGGAAAAACCAATCCTGTCGCCCCAGCGTGAGACGATACCGGTTTAAATTATTTAGGCGGAGCTAGGGTGTTCCTGACAGAACTTGTCTTTACTATTGAAAGCATCAATCAATCAGGACATTGAATCAGAAACAAACTGAGCTAACAACCGCTTCGGGCAGCATACCAATTGAAGCTTCGGTGACGATCGGTGAGATTCCCGCATCCGATTGCACGCAGGATAAGGAGTACTTTATCCGGCAGGCTTTTCACGTCAACGCGCTTACTGGTTATGAACTGCTTTTCCGGCAATACTACGGCTCACTATGCAGCCACGCGGCCAGGTACGTTTATACCCGGGAGGTTGCCGAGGATCTGGTCTCAGAAGTGTTTTATACTTTTTGGAAAAATCAGGCGTATCTGCAGATCAATACATCTTTCCGGGCCTACCTGTTTGCTTCTGTCCGGTATAAGGCGCTTAATTATCTGAAATGGGAGTTTTTCAAAGAAGATCATTTTGAGTTACAGGAGGATGGAGAAACGGGCGGAACACCTGAGCCGGATCAGATCCTTGAATACGATGAACTCTATATGTACATAGAAAAGATCGCCGCCTCGCTGCCGCCGCAATGTCGCAAGGTATTTCTGCTCAACCGCTTTGAAGGGAAATCCTACGCTGAAATTGCGAAAGCAATGGGTGTATCCGTGAAGGCGATAGAGGGTCACATGAGCAAGGCGCTGGCCGTATTCCGCAAGGCGCTTACCGCTTACCGAATGCCGGGGAAGTGAGGTTTGGAGCAGACAGAGTTAGCCATTTAACAAGAGAATCAACAGAAATTGAAATGGAATTTATAATTACAAAAGAGATCATGTTCAACTATTTTTCGGGACATGCTTCGGCGTTGCAAAAGAAATTGATTGCAGAGAGCCTGGCAGATCCAAAAAATCTCGAAATCTATTATGCATATCTCGAAGAATGGGAAAAATGCCAGCCGCAATTTCTGCCTGACCTTCCAGCCGCATTCACTAAAAATCTTGAACGTATACACAGTACCGAACAGCAGCCGCGCCGGCTTCGGAAGGGTGCCGCAATCCACCCGCTGCACGTTTTAACCAGTTTATTAGCTATTAGGGTAGCTGCCTGTATATTGGTACTCGGACTGACCGGCTACTTTTTCCGCGATCACATCATTTATGAAAACTATGAAACCGCATACGGCGAGTTGCGCTCATTTACACTTTCTGACAGCAGCAGCGTAGTTCTCAATTCCAACAGTACCCTGCGCGTGCCCAGGTTCACCTTCGCCGTTTGGTCAAGAGAAGTCCGTCTTTCAGGAGAGGCAGAGTTTCATGTGAGAAGGCGCGGTGATAAGCTCCGTTTCGTAGTGCATACACCTGGCAATAATACAGTTACGGTATTGGGAACTGAGTTTTCGGTATACAGCAGGAATAACAAGACGGACGTAACATTAAATAAAGGAAAAGTAGAATTGGCATCGGTTAACTCACCCGAACCAACTGTTATGAAGCCCGGTGAAAAGGGAAGTTTCGCACCCGACGGAAGTATTCATATCCACGCACTTTCTCCCGGAGAACTTTCCAGCCAGACAGCCTGGAAGGAGCAGCGTTTTGCATTCAACCACACTACACTTACAGAAATCGCAGTGCAGATCCGTGATGTTTTCGGAACAGATATCCGGATTAACGACCCTTCGCTGGCGAGCAGGCAGCTCACAGGAACTTTCAAAGCTCAGACGGCCGATGACCTTCTGGAAGTCCTTAAAGAAATGCTTGGTATTGAAGTGATTAAAGTTAAAAAGCAAGTGCATCTTATTCCTAAACCCACAAACACCAATTAAACCCATGTCCATTACTAAACCTTTCTTGCTACATGAGACAAAAATTTAGGTTTATCAGCATTTGGTCCGCGGCTGTATTTCTTTCCCTTTCCATTGAGGTCTCAGCGCAGATCCTGGCATTGTCTCCACAGCACAAAGTGAGCCAGGAAAGAACCGAAACACAGGTAAAACAGGTACGCGAGGTAATTTTGCAATTGAAGGAGCTTTACAAAGCAGATATTCTTTTTGAGGAAAAACTCCTGGAAGGACTGGAAGCGAGGGGAATGACGGTGAAACCCAAAAGTACGCTTGAAGAAAATCTCAGGCAGTTGCTCACACCGGTCGGGCTCAGACACAGAAAAGTAAAAGGAAATTCATTTGTAATCCTGCCCGCGAGCACAAATGCAGCAGGTACGCCGGAAATAACACCCAATCAAAGAAAAGGACCCGATCACAGCAATCTGAAAACACTTGGCAGTGAAGTGCCGCGCGTGATGATAGCGCCGCAACAGGCTGAAATTGTGGTGAAAGGCAGAGTGACGGACTCCGAAAAGAACGAAGCGTTACCCGGCGTGAGTGTGCTGCTCAAAGGTTCCACGGCCGGCGTGATTACGGATGAAAAAGGTGAATTTGAGATTAAGGTAGCAGATACTTCCGCGGTACTAGTTTTCAGCTTTATCGGATTTACCTCCCAGGAAACGTCGGTTGGTACCAAAAGTTTTGTGTCGATGGTATTGCAGCCGGCGCTTAATTCACTGGAAGAGCTGGTGGTAGTGGGTTATGGAACGCAGAAAAAAGTAAACCTTACCGGCTCCGTAGCCACGATGGACGCGAAGCAACTGTCTGTCGTTCCGTCGGGCAACGTAGGTAACCTGCTTGCCGGGAACCTGCCGGGGCTGATATCCGTACAGCGCAGCGGCGAACCCGGAAAAGATGACCCTACTTTGTCAATCCGTGGTTTCGGGAATGCACTTGTGGTGGTTGACGGTATCGTCGGCAGGGATTTTTACCGGCTCGATCCGAATGAAATCGAGAGTATCACCATATTAAAAGATGCTGCGTCTGCCTCGGTATACGGCGTGAGCGGCGGAAACGGTGTAATACTTGTAACAACCAAAAAGGGCGTTTCGGGCAAGCCTGAGCTGAGTTATTCCATGAATTATTCCGTGCAGCATGTGACCAAGTACCCAAGACTGGTTAACTCCGAAGAATTTGCAACATTGAAAAACGAGGCAGCCGTAAATATCGGAGGTACACCGGTTTACAGCCAGGCCGATGTACAGAAATTCCGCGACGGCAGTGACCCGATCAATTTTCCAAACTATAACTATTACGATTTGTATGTAAGGGACTATACGCCGGTTGTACAGCAAAACCTAAGTGTGAGAGGAGGAAGCGACAAGATCAAATATTTCTTTTTGCTGGGCGGGCACAAAGCTACTGCCATGTGGGGCGAGGGTGACCAGACTTACAAAAAATACAATTTCAGGTCGAATGTAGAGGCGCAGATCAACGACAACCTGAAAGTGTCCGTGGATATCGGAGCAAGAAGCGAAACGCGGAACGACCTCGTGCAGGACGCTTACTTAATGGCTTCCTGGCTGCAATACTCGTGGCCGATCGTGAACCCGAAGACACCGGACGGGAAGATATCCAATAATAATTACGGACTTTCGGGATACCTGGAACCTGAATTATCAGGATATGCCAGAAACCGGCGGAATGCATTGCAGGGTAACCTGGCTATCGATTACAAAATCCCTTTCATTGATGGTTTAAATGCCCGGTTCCTGGCGGCTTACGATTTGCTCTATGACGATTCCAAGCACTGGCAAAAGCAGATCAAGCACCACGTTTGGGACCCTGCCACAGGAACGTCACGCGTAGTAGGCGGGCGTGACAGTAATTTTCTTGTACTGGGAAAAGGCGAGAATTCATCAAGCCGCATCCAGGCTTCGCTCAATTACAACAAGCTCATTGCCAATCACCATAATGTGGGCGCGCTGCTTCTTTACGAGGAAAATGAGATCAAAGGAACGAGCATTTCCGCCAGGAGAGATAATTACGTAGTACCGATCGATCAGCTCTTCGCCGGCCCGCTCCTTGGCCAGACCAACTCGGGAACTGCGATGGATGATGGGAGACAAAGCCTCGTGGGCAGATTCAGCTACGATTACGATGGCAAATACCTCCTTGAATACAGTTTTCGCTACGACGGCTCGCCGCGCTTTCCTGTGGAGAGACGCTGGGGACTGTTCTCGGGAGTTTCAGCAGGGTGGAGATTGTCGGAAGAGAAATTCATTTCAGATCGCCTTCCTTTTCTCGGAAACCTGAAACTGCGCGGCTCGTATGGGGAATCCGGGAATGACAATACCGGCGCTTTTCAATACCTGGCGGGTTATAATTATCCTTCGCAAACCTACATTATGGGCGGTAATGAAGTGTCAAGCGGATTGGTTGATGCAGGTGTGCCCAATCCCAACATTACCTGGGAGCGTACGAGTATGTTTAATGCGGGTATTGATTTTGGCCTGAAAAATCACCTGCTGGACGTTGAATTCGATATTTTCAGACGCCAGCGCAAAGGTATGCTGGGTACGAGGGCATTGCAGTTGCCAAGTACTTTCGGCGCCGGACTGCCTGCCGAGAACCTGAATGCAGACCAGACTTCCGGGATGGAGCTTGTGGTAAGTCATTCCAACAAGATCAGTCAGGTGAAATTCAATATCTCGGGAAATGTGTCTTTCTCGAAATCGAAATGGACGGATTACGAACAGGGAGAATTCCCCTCGCAGGATGCCTACTGGCGGAACAGCGTGCAGGGCAGGTGGAAAAACAGGTTCTGGGGATTGAAAGCGGTCGGGCAGTTTCAGTCGGAAGAAGAAATTCTCAGCTCGCCAGTACAGGACGCACTTGGCAATTCGACATTGCTTCCCGGAGATATTAAATACCAGGATTTCAACAACGACGGCGTGATCAACGACTACGATGGTCAGCCGCTGGGGCGTGGCGAGATTCCGGAGATCATGTACGGACTGAACCTCAATGCATCCTGGAAGAAATTTTCAGTGACAATGAACTGGCAGGGCGGGGCCAATTTCGTCATGCAAATGCAGCATTTCCTGATCCAGCCTTTTGCCAACGATATGAGTACCTACGCATACTTTATGGACCGGTGGCACCGTGCGGATATTACCAACCCGGATTCGGAATGGATACCTGGCCGCTACCCGGCGATCCGCAACAATGGTACGAACAACAACAATCGGTTTTCTTCTTTTTGGTTAAAAGATGCCTCCTACATTCGTTTGAAAGCATTGAATATCAACTATACAGTGGACCTGCCGCAATTGAAACGCATTGGAGTGAAATCGTTGACAGCTTTTCTCAGCGGACAAAATCTGGTCACTTTTTCAGGTCTCGAATACATGGACCCGGAAACGCCTACCGGCAGAAATTCGGTTTACCCGCTGCAAAAAACGTACAACCTGGGTTTTAACATCACTTTTTAATTGACTAAGATGAAGAGCAAAATATTACTTTCATTTATGCTGCTGGCCTTTATGGGTTGCGTTGATGATGTGCTCGACCGCAAGCCGCTGAACCTGGTGTCAGACGCGGATGTGTGGCAGTCAACCCAGCTGGTCGATCTTTACCTGGTTGCGCTTTACGACAACATTCCAACGGGCATGGTAAGAGGCGGCGCTACCTTTGAATTCCATTATACCGACGAAGCTTCCCACCCTTACGCGGGTTCTATATTCGTATCCGATTATGGCATTCAGGCGCTGGCGCTGAACACGACCATGTACTCCTGGATCAGAAAGGCCAATTATTTCCTGGAAATGATCCCGACGAGCGCACTTACAGCGGAGGAAATCGCTACACGGACTGCCGAGTGCCGGTTTATCCGCGCTTACTACTATTTTGATCTGGTCAAAAAATACGGCGGCATGCCGATTATTACCGAAGTGCAAAGCTTTGACAGCGATATAGAGGCACTCAAAGTTTCGCGCAATACCGAAAAGGAAGTGTATGATTACATACTCGCGGAACTGGATGCGGCAGCGGCTGGATTGCCAGAAGGCTGGGATGCGACCAACTCTAACAGAGCCACCAAATGGTCGGCACTGGCGCTCAAATCACGTTCGATGCTGTACGCCGCGTCGATCGCTAAGTATGGTGCGGTTCAACTCAACGGGTTGATAGGCATTCCGGCAGACCAGGCCCAGCAATATTACCAGCATTCATTGAGTGCTTCCAAAGCGATTATCGATGGAAAAAAATACTCGCTTTATGCAAAAAGCTACGATCATGAAAGTGGATCCGGCGATCCGGCGGCTAACTATGAAAGCATTTTTACGGATGAAAACAACGTGGAAGTAATCTTTCAAAAAGCATACAGTGATCCTAACAAAACGCATTTGTATGATACTTACGTGCTGCCGCATAGTTTCAAGCCGGCCTGCTGCGGAAGTGTGGGTTCGGTGACGCTGGAAATGGTAGAATCTTACGAGAATATCGATGGTACACCTGGAAAGCTTGACTATGAAAATAAGGTTTTTGAAACGCCAGATGCGCTTTTTGAGAAAAAAGACCCCAGGTTCAAAGCGACGGTTTCAAGGTCTGAATCTCCGTTTATTGGCAGGAATATCCAAATATACCGCGGGATTGTGGGACCGAACGGAACTGTGTACGATGCGCCGGGAGCTGATTTTCCATTAGATCCGAGCCGCAAGCAGGTCGGACTGGACGGACCTGCGCCGCTTGGCGACGTTGGGAAAACAGGATTTTATCTGCGTAAATACATCAATACAAAAGGAGGGATCGTACCGGACGGACGCTCAGCTCAAAACTACGTTGATTTCAGATATGCAGAGATTCTGCTGAACCTCGCAGAAGCCAATTTTGAGGCAAATCTTGACAAAGCCGCTGCATTGAATGCGATCAACCAGATACGTTCCAGGGCAGGTATTGCCAAACTGACCACCGCGCAGCTGACGCTCGAAAAGGTCCGCAACGAGAGAAAGATAGAGCTGGCATTTGAAGACAAACGGTTCTGGGACATGAGAAGATGGCGCATCGGAACCAGCCTTTTCCGCAATACCCAGATGCACGGATTGTGGCCCTACCTGCAATACAAGGATGGAAATTACAAGTACACATTCAGGAAGCAGTCGGGAGCGCCGATCGATAATGGCTACACGCGGCTGTTCCAGGAGCGCGACTATTACAGCGATTTATCCGCCTATATCCGCTCCAATGCCAACATTCGCAATAATCCAGGATGGTAAGACCCCGGATGGTAATCAAAAACGACAACCTTATGAAACGATCTGTAAGCATTTTCATGGTAGCCGCATTGCTTTCCGGCTGCTCCATTGATAATTACGAAAAACCTTCCCTGCAACTGACGGGGAAGATCATCGATTCGGAAAGCAAAGAACTGGTGGAATCGGGCGGGATCAATGCAGGTACCGTTGTGAAAACCTATGAAGGAAGTTCGGAGCAGCCGCTGATGCTGACCACTTTCCCGGACGGAAATTTTGTGAACAGCAAAATGTTCCCGGCCGAGTACCGGCTGGTGGCGGAGGGACCTTTTACGCTCGTCCGTGCCGAGCAACCGGTTTCTCTTTCCAAAAATGAAAATGTGGATATTGAAGTGATGCCAAATATGCGGGTAAAAAGCACGCTGGTAAGCTCGTCCGCGACCTTTGCCACGGTGAAGATCTCGTACCAGAAAGTGAACGCGCAGCAGAAAGCCGCGGCGCTGGGCATTACGTGGAGCACTTCTCCAAATCCCAATATGCTTGTCTTCCCGCACGGAAAAACGATTCTGGATGATGTTTCAGCTGATAAAATTCCTGATTCTGGCGAGCGTACCTATCAGCTCACGGGCCTGAGCCCCAAAACGACCTATTACATCAGGGCGGCTGCGCGGACGGTTAACCCTGGTAACTATTACAATTACAGCCCGCAGCTGGTGCTGAAAACCGAGTAACAAAGCATTATTATTTTTTTTCTTAATAAACAGATATTAACAATGGACCAGAATATTGACAGAAGGGAATTTATACAAAGCGCGTCGCTCGCGACATTGGGCGCTGCGGTCAGTTTTCCAACGTTCTCGATCGGAAAAACGGCGGACGATTCCAAGCCTGCATTACTGGGTGGCAGTAAAGCGCATCCCGGCCCGTTCGCAGCCTGGCCGATCGCCGACAACACTGAGAAAACCGCAATTTTACAAACATTGGACAGCAAAAATTGGGGCCGGCTCGGCGGTAACAGCGTTGTCGATAAGTTTGAACAGGAATACAGCAAGCTATTCGGCGCAAAGCACGCACTCGGTGTTTCAAGCGGAACAAGCGCGCTGCAAACCATGCTGGGCGCATTGGATATCGGTCCCGGCGACGAGGTAATTATCCCTGTGTACACATTCATCGCCACTTACAATGTGGTGACACTCAACTACGCATTGCCGATCCTGGTGGATACTGATCCTGAAAGCTTTCAGATCGATCCTTCGAAAATCACACCGGCGATCACGAAGCAAACGAAGCTGATCATGCCCGTGCACATCGGCGGCTCCCCGGCTGATCTGGATACCATTATTCCAATGGCGGAAAAAGCAGGGATACCTGTGATCGAAGATGCATGCCAGGCGCATTTGGCCGAATGGAAGGGCAAAAAAGTGGGAAACCTGGGCCTGGGCGGGGCATTCAGTTTTCAGGCTACCAAGAACCTCAACTCCGGCGAAGGCGGCGCTATCATTACCAACAATGAAAAGTTTGCCCAAACCTGCTACGATTTTCACAACCAGGGACAAGGTGAAAAATCGACGGGTTTCCTGCCGGGTTCGTCTGGTACGCGTGGTACAAACCTGCGGCTGACCGAGTTTCAGGGAAATTTGTTGCGTGCGCAAATGTCGCGCGTGGTGGAGCAGACTGAAACGCGCTGGAAGAATGCGGCTTACCTTACCAGCCTTTTGAACGAAATAAAGGGAATCACACCCGCGAAACTATATAAAGGAGTTACTAAGAGCGCATTCCACCTTTATATGTTCAGGTATAACAAAGAAGGTTTTGCCGGTTTAAGTCGTGAAAAATTCCTGAAAGCGCTTGATGCAGAAGGGGTTCCGTGCGCAGTAGGTTATGGTCAAATGAACAAGAATTCGTATGTGACAGGATTGGCGAGCAACCGGCATTACCTGAAAGTGTACGGAGAAAAAACCATGAAAGACTGGCTGGAAAGAAACCAGTGTCCGCAAAACGATTATCTGACCAACAACGAATCAGTCTGGTTTTTCCAGAATATGTTGCTGGGTACCAAAAAAGATATGGAGCAGATCGCCTATGCGATTAAAAGAATTCAAAAATACGCGCCGCAGCTGGCCAAAGCATGATAACGAATATGACTAGAATTACAGAAAGTGATTCCCGGCACGATCACCTCGAACAAAAGAGCATTGAAGAAATTACCTCGTTGATCAACCAGGAAGATAAAACGGTGGCCGAGGCGATTGATGTCGCATTGCCCGCTCTACAAAACCTGATCGCAGCCATTGTACAGAAGATTGAAACGGGCGGTCGCTTGTTTTACGTCGGTGCAGGCAGCGGCGGCCGACTTTCGGTATTGGACGTGATCGAGCTGCCCACCACTTATGGTATCGAAAAAGGTGTTTTTAATGCAATCCTGGCAGGCGGAATCCCCAGACTTGCGGATGCGCTCGAAGAAAAAGAAGATGATCCCGAAGCAGGGTGGGATGCACTTAGGGAGGCAGAAGTAAATGCAAATGACATCGTCGTGGGCATTTCGGCCAGTGGCAGCACGCCCTTTGTGCTCGGCGCATTGCGGCAATGCATTGCGGCGGGGATTGCAACCGGCTGCATTGTGAGCAACCCCGGTTCGGAAATAGCCAGCTACACCGATTTTCCAGTGGAAGTAATTACCGGCCCTGAGTTCATCACGGGCAGCACGCGCATGAAATGCGGGACTGCGCAGAAAATGATCTTTGATATGATCAGCACAACCACCATGATCCGGCTGGGAAGGGTGAAGGGCAATAAGATGGTCAATGTGAAGCTGATCAACGACAAGATCGTGGACCGCGCTGTAAAAATGCTGATGCGGATGGGGAATATCTCAGACTATACCGAAGCGAAGGAACTGCTGGTGAGCCGGGGAAGCGTGAGCAATGCAATGGATTTTTTGGAAACAAAATAGAAAATGATGCGGAGTCTGACAAGATTGTTTTTGATGGTATTGCTCGGAGGTTGTGAGTTGGTAAATGCCCAGCAGGTGTACCAGGTAGGTGTTGCCAGTGAAAGTCTGGAACCGGGAGAAGAGTCTTTCTCCGTCGCACTTTCAGGCTACGCCGGCCCGTGGGCGGGGCGGTTTGCATTCACCTGGCTTCCAAAAGGACTAAAAAGCAGCAACCCTGCAATTTCCAGGTCAATCCCCAAAGTTGGTAAAGGCTCTGTGCAAACTGCGGTTGTCGGTAAAGTAACTTACAAGCTCGACAGCAAAGGAAATATCACAGCCGGAAAGTCCGGGAAGAGCCTTCCTGCATTACCCGGAATCACAGGTTTTGTCGTCAAAAACAATGATATGTACGCAGCTGCCGGAAGCGACACGCTGTACCGGCTGCATCTGCCCAATCCGGAAAGGGGCTGGATGCGGGCAGCATATCACAACGGACAGATCCCGCGTGTGGTGCCGAAAGAGATTTTTGTGTCGCAGGATAAATTATATGCAATAACTAAAACCGATTCACTTTTTGAAGCTGCTGTGATCCACGGAAAGGAGCCGGAACAACTGTTTGCGCGGGCGCTTGCATTGAAAAGCGAGCAAAGCCAGGTGCTGCTGATGTGCCTGGACCTGTGCGGGTTTGACGGTAGTTTTATCAATGAAATTAAGAAAGATATTGCTAAAAAGCACCGGTTACCCGAGGAAGCGATCCTGATCAATGCGTCGCACACGCACTTTGCGCCGGGCACACAAAAATGGCTGACCTGGGCTCCGCATAACCGGTATCCCGACGAGGCTTACATGAACAAAGTAGTGCGTCCCGCGATGCTGAAAGCGGCCGACCGGGCATTAGCCTCTTCGGCGCCTTCATACGTGAAAGTGGGCCGGGGCACAACCGCGATTGGCCGCAACAGGAGTAACGGAGAGCTGGCTACCCCTTACGATAACGCCGTGGACGTGCTGACCGCCGAGCGGACAGACGGAAGCGAAAAAACGGTCATGGTGCTGAGTGGCTGCCACCCGGTAGCGGGTACGGCCGGTATCAAACATTTCACGGTAAGCAGCAACTATCCGGGATTTATGAGAAATGCACTCGAAGAAGCTGGCAAGATCAAAACTACGGCGCTTTTTATGCAGGGTTGCGCGGGTGATATCAACCCGATAGACGAACCTGAAATTACAGGCGCAAAGCTTGCTGCCGACGCATTAAAAGTGATGGACAGCAATATGAAGCCGCTTTCGGGGCCAGTTACCTTTCACATGGACAGTGTGCTGGCCGAAACTACGCCATGGAGCAAAGAGAAGCTGGTCGAATTCCGGGAGACAAATAGTAAGCTCGGTGCACAAATGGAGCCGGAGCGGAATGTAGCCTGGGCCGATCTGATGCTCAGTCACCTCGAACAAAATACGATGCCCAAATCAATGCCGGTTTATATCCAGACGATCAACATAGGAGAGTGGAAACTGATCGGGCTTTCCCGCGAAGTGGTGACGGAATATGGTTTGGCGATTAAAAAGCTCTGGCCGGAAAAACTGGTTTCCGTAGCCGGGTATTGCAATGATGTATCCAGTTACCTGCCCGTGGAGCGGCATATTAAAACGCGGGTGTATGAGGGCGAAGGATCTTGTTTCTGGTACGGACTTCCGTCTGTATTTCCATTGGATATTCTGGATCGCGTGGTGAACCGGATCTCTACTAAAAACTATTAAGTTATGCGCCCACTCGTTATCATCGGGTTTCTGTTTTTTGTATTCGGGTTTGTGACCTGGATGAATTCCGTGCTGGTACCATACCTGCAAATTGCCTGCGAGCTCAATCATTTTCAATCCCAGCTGGTCGGCTTTGCTTTCTATATCAGCTATTTCGTAATGGCGGTACCGTCGGGAATGCTTTTGAAAAAAACCGGTTTTAAAAATGGAATGGCGCTGGGTTTGGCGGTTATGGCGGTTGGCTCGCTGGTTTTCATTCCGGCGGCTCTGGCAAGAACATTCGAACTTTTCCTGATCGGATTGTTTATTCAGGGAACAGGTCTGGCTATTTTACAAACAGCTTCCAATCCTTACGTTACCGTTTTGGGGCCGATGGAAAGTGCCGCGCAGCGGATCAGTCTGATGGGGATCTGCAATGGCGTCGCGGGCATACTCGGGCCGCTCGCACTGGGCTTTGTGCTTCTTGACAATACCCAGGAACAAATTGATGCGATCGCATTGCTGTCAGTTGTGGAACGCGCGCAGGAACTGGATGCGCTGGCACTTAAAGTGATCAATCCATACATTGTCATTACGATCGTTCTCGTTGCACTTGCAATTTTTGTGCAACAATCAACACTACCCGAACTGGACGGAGAAGCAACCGATTCTGTTATTTTGGATAACAAAAAGCCTGCGGGAATATGGTCTCACGCACATTTGCTGCTGGGTGTGGCAACATTATTTTTCTACACCGGCGTGGAGGTGATCGCGGGCAATACGATTATCGGTTATGCATCTTTCAAAGGCGTGGATATGGCGAGCGCGCGGTTTTTTACCTCATTCACACTCACTTCCATGCTTGCTGGATATCTGATCGGAATTTTCACTATTCCACGGTTCATCAGTCAGCGCACCGCACTCACAGGCTCTGCGGTATTGGGAATTGCTTTTGCGCTGGCCGCGATTTTTACCGAAGGCAGTACGTCTGTTTTCTTCATTGCTTTTCTGGGTTTCGCCAATGCGCTCGTTTTTCCTTCGATATGGCCGCTGGCGCTGGACGGACTTGGTTCATTGCTCAATCTGGGCTCGGCTTTGTTGGTGATGGCGATCGCGGGCGGGGCGGTAATCCCCCTGATTTACGGTTACTATGCCGATCACCACGATCCGCAGTCTGCCTATTGGCTGCTGGTGCCCTGCTATTTATTTATTCTTTATTACTCCCTGTCGGGTTACAAAGCCGGCAAGCGGGAGCAAACGATTAATGCCTGATTGCTATGAAATTGATTGCGGATAGTGGCTCAACCAAAACAGATTGGTGCCTGATCAGTGCGGGTCAGGAAGTCTGTAAGTTTGCTACAGAGGGATATAATCCATTTTTTGTTGATTCAAAATACATCTTTGATTCTCTTGGAAATAGCATTCCTCAGTTTATAGATACGTCAAAAATCAGCGAAGTGGTATTCTACGGTGCAGGTTGTCAGGACGAGAAGAAAGTACTGGTGGTCAACGCACTCGAACAATTTTTTCGGGGAGCAGCATTACAGGTGGAGGTGGACCTGCTCGCAGCAGCCCGCGGTTTGCTTCAAAGAAACGCCGGTTTTGTAGCGATCCTCGGTACCGGCACCAATACCTGTACCTACGATGGTGTGCAGATCGACCAGCAAATCGAGTCACTAGGTTTTTTAATGGGAGACGAAGGCAGCGGTTCTTATATGGGCAGAAAGATATTGTCTGACTATATCCGGGGCCGCATGCCCGAAGCCGCCCGAAAGCTTTTTTATCAGGAATACAAAAAGACACCGGCCGTAATCATGGACGAAGTATATAGTACTCCGTTACCGAATCGGTATTGTGCGAACTATGTATTATTTCTGAACCATCCCGAGATGGACAAAGCCTACTCGGAAGGTGTGATCAGGGATAGTTTCCATGATTTTTTTGAAAATCTCGTCAGTGCATATCCTGAGTTTCGCACTTTGATTTTCAATTGCGTGGGTTCGGTCGGGTACTATTATGCAGATACGCTCAGGGAAACGGCAGATGCATTTGGCATGGAAACCGGCGCAATTGTGCCGAATTTAATCGATCATTTAGTCGCATATCATCTTCACGACAACTAACTAAAAGCAAAAAATCCATGAAACGCTTCCCGGAAATACTGGCGGTACTGCTGCCGGTGATGTATATATGCTATATTAATTTTATAGCCGTGGAACCCAGGCAGCAGCCAGCCGAACTGGTCGCCGATCCCGATTCCTACTTCGCTTGTTTTGTCCGGGACAAGAAGGTAATGCGCACGCTACGGATACTGGTCGACCAGCCTGTGGCAAATGTCAATTTCCCTTTTAATCCGTTCAATCCGAGCGGGTACCCTGCGGGCAGGGTGTACATGCAGTTGAGTACGGAGGACCAGGAGGGCGCTATAATCACGAGAACCATCGCTTTTTACGCAGATTCTACCAACAATGCGGCCCATATTGTAAATATGGCCAGGCCGCTGCAAAGTATCGATCTGGCTGTCGGCTTTCAGCTGGATAGCGCCCAGTTTGATTTGCTGGTCAGCTACCTTTCTTCACTCGAAAACAGGGGAAGTATGCAGGCTGACAGAACAGGGGCGGGCATTTGTGTGGATATTCTGCAAACCCTGAACGTCAAACTTCCGCCCGGCGATCTGCGCACCTTCTGGTATGACAGTACACCGCCCGGTTCCGGGCAAATTGTAGCCTCTTCGAAGATCAGTCCGTATTCTCTGGGGAAAGTGTTTAAGAAAATCGATCACGCTGAAATGCCGGTCAATACAAAAGACGGCTTCATTGAAAGGCCGGAAGAAGGCGAATGCGGCCAGGAAAAGGCAATTTGAAAAATCACCAAACCAAATATAATTGTATGAAAGTTTCATCATTTTTAGCCGCTGTGACTGTGGCCGTTGCGTTATCCTGTACTTCCAAACCCGAGTCGGATTCTGAAAATGACCAGGATTCTGTATCAATTGAATCGTCGGGGGCAGGAGAGGAGTTAGTCTTGTTTGACGGGGCTTCGCTGTCGGGCTGGCACGTATTCAACCAGCCTGGTAAGGAGGTGAAGAACTGGATTGTGCAGGATAGTGCATTGGTTTGTCTGGGCGCTGCCAAAGATGCGCACGGGGGAGATCTGGTGTACGACGGCACATTCAAGAACTTCGACCTCAGCTGGGAGTGGAAGGTGGACAAAGGGAGTAACAGCGGCGTGATGTACCATGTGGTAGAAGATCCGAAATACAAAGCTCCATATGAAACCGGACCTGAATATCAGATCATTGACGATATTGGTTTTCCCGAAAAGCTGGAAGACTGGCAAAAAACGGGTGCTGATTATGCGATGAAAATTGCGGGACCTGAAAAAAAGCTGAAACCCGTAGGCGAATGGAACAGCAGCCGGATTGTGTACGACAATGGAAAAGTGCAACATTGGCTCAACGGCGCGCTTATTCTTTCTTTTGAGGTAGGCTCAGAAGAGTGGAAAAAAGAGCGGAACAGCGGAAAGTGGAATGATTTCCCGGATTACGCGATTGCTGATGAAGGCAAGATCGCACTACAGGATCACGGGAACAAAGCCTATTTTAAGAATATCAGGATCAAGAAGTTGAATTAAACCAGCTAGGCTCGGGGTTCTGATCTCCGGATCAGAACCTCCGACGAATAAGCAGGATCTCATCACTTTTCTTGTTTGATTGCTGCTGGTTTCATGGGGCCAGTGAGCAAAAAATTGACAGCCATAGTTGCCATTGCACGTGTACCTACCACTAGTGCCTTTTCATCAACGAAAAATTTAGGATTGTGATTCGGAGCGGCCTGAGCGGGATCTTCACCGTCTGGCGTAATACCCAGAAAAATATAAAGGCCCGGTACTTCTTTGGCAAAATATGAGAAATCCTCAGATGCGCCCTGGAGTGTTCCCGGAACCACCCCCGCTTCGGCTACCCTTTTCAGTACCGGCAACATTTGGCTCGCCAGCATAGGGTCGTTTGTTGTAACATCGTACATCGGCGTAATGGTAACCTGAGCTTTGGCATATGTGCCTTCGGCAATATGCTCCGCAGCCTGCTTAATATCCGCGTGCAGCTGCTTGCGCACGTCAGCGTCGTAGGTGCGGATCGTCCCAACCATTTTCACGGTATCCGGTATAACATTCTGACTTGACCCTCCGTGGATCATGCCAACCGAAACGACTGCCGGAGAGGTTGTCAAATCGGTCCGGCGGCTAACTACGGTTTGTAAGCCCGTAATCACCAGGGCAGAAGCCACAACAGGATCAATCGTGTTCCAGGGCATCCCTCCATGACCCTGTTGGCCGCTTACAGAGATATTCAGGACGTCGCTGCTCGCGGCGGCTGGTCCTGGTTTGTAATCTATCTGTCCTGACTTGCCAGGATGAACGTGCAATCCGAAAACAGCTTCCGGTTTGTTTTTGGCAAACAAGCCATCTTCCAGCATCCGCTTGGCCCCCCAACTCTTACCGCTACCAGGCTCGACGAGGCTTGATCCTTCTTCGGCAGGTTGGAAAATGAACATGACTGAGCCAGGTAAATCGCTTTTCAAGCTGGTGAGTACTTCGGCGGCGGCCATCAACATGGCTGTGTGGGTATCGTGTCCGCAGGCATGCATCAGAGGCACAGTTACACCCTTCTGCTGCTGAGTGGCTTTTGAGGCAAATGGTAATCCGGATGGCTCTTGAATGGGCAAGGCGTCCATGTCTGCGCGCAGGGCAACCAAGCGGCCCGGCTTATCCCCTTTGAGAATGCCCACGACGCCCGTCCCACCAACTGCTGTCTGCACCTGAATGCCAAGACTACGCAGGTGGTCTGCTACCAGATTGGCTGTTCGTTGTTCCTGATCACCCAGTTCCGGATTACGATGGATGTCCTGCCGCCAAGCTATTAATTTAGCTTCTACGGCATTAGATTGTTGCTTTATCTTAGTTTCAAGCGCGGCCAGCATTGACGAAACGCCCTTGGTTGCCGGTGCTGGCGCCTGACCATTTGCAGCGATTGATAAGGAAATAATTGCCAAGACGGCAATTAAGATAATGGGAAAATATTGACTGCGATTTTTCACTGTAAGTTTTCTGTGTTGAGAAAATCCGTGCACCGGCCTATATTGCAATAAGTTAAGCATCAGCTTGTTTGAATGCAAATTGTTCCGTAAAAGAATTAAAAGTGCCGGAAACTGATCCAGCGCCTTAGAGGACTTTCTGGACTTTATAAGAGAAACGTCAGTGAAGTTAAAATTGCTATTGCATCAGATCGGAGATGAATTTTGGAACTGTTGGCTCGCCTTTGAAGAATGCACCATTCTTTTCTTGGGTAATAGCCCAGCGGTGAATCCATGAGATGCCCCTCTTTCCGATATATTGATCTTCCGTGAGGTAACAAGGATCTTGCAGCGCTTTTTGAATCGTGACAAACTGATAACCATCTGCTTCCAATCTGGAAAGCAACTGGCCAAGTGCCTTGCTATTGAGCAGGTTGGCATGCATGAGCAGAATGTGCGGAATGGGCCGGTGGAATAGCGAATCCGCCTGGGATTCATAGTAATGGACATAATCCATCATATAGTTGACGTATGTCTTCGATATCGAATCGGCCAGGAGCTGGTTTTTGCTGCCCATTGCCTTGTCAAAGGCAGCGGCAAAAATGTATTCTTCGTTATCGACCGTTACCGGTGCCTGGATGTATTTGTGTTTGGCCAATATCATTTCCAGCGAATCCCGTTTCGCAACCGTATTTCCTCTGTGTAGATAGGGGTGCCGGAAATATTTGAGTTCAGCGCCTTCTTTTTGGAGAAAATCCCGAAGCAGTGTATCGCCACCAAGCACATCCGCTTCATAGGCAGCTGCCGAAATATCGTTGATGCCTAAATGTCCAAAAGTATGGTTACCAAGTGAATGGCCACCTTTCAGCCATTTGCTAAGTAACCCATATTGAGCGGGAATAATTTTTCCGTCCTTGACAAGTTTCTCCCCGATGACATACCCTGTGGCCTGGACTTTATGTTGTTTCAAATGACCCAAAAGCTGATCTGTCAGCTCCGCTCTCAACGCATCGGTATTCATGGTCCTGCTAATTGTCGGCAAGTCGTCGATGGTGATGGCGATTTGTTTTTGAGCGAAGACTTCTTTTGACCAAAATTGAAGAAAAATGACTAGCAGCAGGATATGCAGTTTCATGAGGAGGGCAGGTTTGTTATTCAAAAAGTCTCGCAAAGTGGTTTTCCAAATGGCTTCGCATGGAATTGCGCAGCTGCTCCGAGTTGCCGCTTTCTATAATGTCAACAAGGCCTTTATGGGAAACAAAGCTCGCATTCGCCGAATATTTGCGGAGCAAGCCGCTTTTATGCACATAATCAAACACAGGCAATAGCATCCGCTGGAATTTCTTCATCGTTTCATTACGTGTGATTTCATAGAGCTTGCCATGAAATGCGATCTCATGCTCGATCTGAAAAAGCATCCGGTCCGAAGCCGACGGCTCGTTTTCGACCAGCACCTTCAATGCCGCAATGTCTTCCGGCGTAACGCGCTCCATGATAAAATCGGCCATTCCGATTTCCAGCGACAAGCGCATTTCGAAAATCTCCCTTAATGTATTGTCATCCAAGATTTTAGGGTTCATGCTTTTTTCAAGAATCGAAACCAGATCCGGACTCGTGATCACGGCACCGCGATGCTTTTTGGATTCCACCAAACCCATCAGGCGCAGGCGTAACATTGCTTCCCGAACCACCGTCCGGCTTACCCCAAGCGACTGTGCGAGTTCCAATTCTTTTGGAATGGAATCACCCACTTTGAAATTCTTTTCAATAAATAATGCGATAAGGTTACTCTCAACCTTGTCTACCAGCGAGCTCGTGTCAATCGTCTTAATGCTCTGAAAAATGTCGTCCATTGATGCGTATTGCGTATTATGTCTGACAAAAGTGGTGGTTTTCTTCCAATCTGCAAGTGATTTTTTTATTATCAATTTAACATCATAAAAAATAATTTTCACAAGAAGCTTGGAATCAACACGCTGATCCCTTTACCTTTATTATGTCATACATAATACAAATCCTAAAACTTAGCCTTTTATGAAATTCAACATTACGCGCTTAAAAGTGCTTCTCAGTCTCGCAGGCGTGTTCCTTGCAGTGGCTTTGCAAGCGCAGTCGGGCAGGTTGCTCACCGGCAAGGTGATTTCCGAGGACGACAACCAGCCGCTTCCCAACGTTACGGTTTTGCTCAAAGGAAAAAGCATTGCTACGGAAACTTCGGTGGACGGTGATTACTCGATCCAGGTGAGCGGTGGTGATGTGATACAATTCAGGATGGTTGGCTATGTGATGCAGGAAGTGCCCGTCGGTGTTTCTGAAAAGCTCGATATTTTTCTAAAACCGGATGTTTCTTCATTAAATGAGGTCGTGGTAACCGGTTATGGCTCCGCAAGCCGGACCAAGATCACTTCTTCCATTGCCAAGCTAGATTCCAAAGTCCTGGAAACGGGAATGCGCTCGAACCCGGCGCAGGCTCTGGCGGGAACCATCGCAGGCGTAAGGGTTGCCACTTCAACAGGCCGCCCGGGCTCGGTTGCCAGCATTACATTGCGCGGCGGCACCAACTTCGACGGCAGCGGCAGCCCGCTCATCGTGGTGGACGGCCAGGTCCGCGGTTCACTAAGCGACATTAACCCGGACGATATCGAAAGCATGGAAGTGTTGAAAGATGCTTCTGCCACAGCCATTTACGGAGCGCGTGCAAGCAATGGTGTGGTGTTAATCACTTCCAAAAGAGGAAAAGCCGGCTCCTCATCCATTACATTCAAATCCAAAACCGGGATCAATTTTCTGAATGTTCCTTATGATTATCTCAATGCGGAGGACTACATCAAATGGACACGGATGGGCGTGGTGGAAGCTATCAAAAACGGCGTCACTACTTCCTCATTACTCAGCGGCGTTGGTCCGCGCGGAACAGGAAACTTATATAAAGATGCGAACGGAGCCATTCTGGACGGAAATTATGATTCCCGCGCCATATGGAGCACCATGCGCCTCACCGACCAGAACCGCGAATTGCTTAGTGCAAATGACGGCTGGAAAACGATGAAAGATCCCATCAAAACCAATGAGGCAGGAGCCTACGACCCCAACGGAACAAATGCGGACCTGATTTACAAAGATTTTAACTACGGTGATTATGCGTTCAAATCGCCTGCTATTTCCCAGGATTATAACATTGGTATGAATGGTGGGAATGAAAAAGGCGGTTACTATGCCAATTTGGGCTACTACAATGAAGACGGACTTTCGCTCGGCACATTCTACCGCAGGTTAACCTTCACATTGAATGGTGATTATAAGATCAAAAGCTGGCTGAAATCCGAAAGCAGCATTGCTTTTGCAAGAGCCAACTGGCGCGATCAGTCGCTTCAAAACGGTGAAGCCAATTACTGGGGAAGGATGCTTTCTGCGCCGCCAACCATGCGTGGTACCAATGTAAATGGCGACCTGATCCTCGGTCGCGACGCCAGCGATGGTAATCCAAGCCTGAACATTGATAAGTACAAAAGAAGAAATCAGTCGGACAAATTCACGCTCGGGCAGGCATTCAAGGTCGATTTCAGTGATGATTTGTTTCTGAGGATCGGCGGGATCTTAATGTACGACGAAGCCGAAAGTGAATCTTTCAACCGCGATTACCGGATTGGAATTATGAACCCGGCCAATCCGAATACAGGCTGGAACCGCGACAGGGCATCATCGGCCGGTTTCGACCGCACCATTCGCCAGACTTACAATGCCATTTTAAACTACAAAAAATCTTTCGGCAAGAATTACATCGACGCCATGGCAGGATTCGAATATTACGATGAAGCCACCCGTGGTTTCAGTGCTGCAGGCCGTCTCGCACCCACAGACGATTTTCAGGACCTGGGCCTGACGACCAATGACGCAAACACGCGCAGCGTTGATTCCTACCACACGCAGGAGCGCATTATGTCTGGTTTTGCAAGGTTGAACTACGATTACGACGGCAAATATCTTGCTTCGTTTACAGTAAGGCGTGACGGCTATTCCCGATTGATTGGCAACAACCAGTTTGGTACTTTCCCGGCATTCTCGGCTGGCTGGCTGGTGCATAAAGAGGAATTTATGGCTTCTACACAGCAGTGGCTTTCCTTCCTGAAACTCCGCGCGAGTTATGGCAAGAACGGGAACATTGGCATTGGCACAAACAATGGGATCGGCGTTTACGAACTGCAAGGGTCATATGGTTCGCAAATTCCTTACAACGGCAGCATCGGCTTTTTGCAAACCGGCGTAGCCAATCCAAACCTGAGATGGGAGAAGAGCAACACGGTGGAAGCAGGCGTGGAAATGGGATTTTTCAATAACCGCATCACCACGAACATTGCCGTCTACAACCGCGTAACCACGGACAAAATCGCCAGCGTATTGTTGCCAACGTCTGCTGGTGTGGCCAGCGTTCGCACCAACAATGGAAGCATGCGCAACCGCGGGGTAGAACTGGAAGGTGTTTTTAAGGCAGTTCAAAAGCAGGATTTTACGGTGCAAATCGGTGCTAACGCGGCCTGGAACAAGAATAAGGTCCTGAAACTGCCATTCAACGGCAATGAAAATAACCGTCAGGGCGGCCAGCGCGTGTATGATCCGAGGTCGGGTAATGTGATCTGGGCGGGCGGCTTGCAGGAAGGGCAGGAGCCAGGCGAGATTTTCGGTTACGTGAGCGATGGCATCATCCGCACGGGCGAAGATCTGGACAAATACAATAAGATAGACATTGCCGCCGGCGAAGTGCAATATGGCGCATCCGCCGGAAAACGGGTGGCCAGCAATGCATTGATCAATTCCAGAAACCTGAACAGGGCCACCTACATTTCAACCCAACTGGGCGATATGATGTGGAAAGACCTGGATCAAAACGACACCATCGACACCCGCGATATGGTTTCACTTGGGCGCACAATCCCGAGATGGACGGGTGGTTTCAACACAACAGTTCGCTGGAAAAACCTTTCCCTTTTCGCCCGGATGGATTTTGCCTTGGGTCACAAACAAATGGACTTCCAGCAAATGTGGGCACTGGGCAGCTTCCAGGGAGAATTCAATGCAACCGAATTGGTAAAAGACACCTGGACGCCGGAGAATCCTAATGCGAAATATCCGCGCTATACTTGGGCAGATCAGCTGAATTCCAAGAATTTCGACCGGCCTAGCAGCATGTTCTGGGTCAACTCGTCTTACCTCGCATTCCGTGAGATCTCGTTAAGCTACACTGTTCCTTCTTCCCTTTTGCAGCGTGCAAAAATTGCGGGATTAACATTCACGGCCACCGGGCAGAACCTGGGCTATGTTACCAACAAAATGCTGAGCCTGCCCGAGCGCACCGGCTCACAAAACAGCGCTTATACTATTCCTACAACCCTTATTCTTGGAGCCAATTTCACTTTTTGACATGATGAAAAAGATCAGAATTTACATTTGCTGGGCTCTGCTTTCGGTGCTGGGCAGCGCCTGCCAGGATGCGCTTGAACTCACGCCGCAGGATTATTTCGGCGACAGCAACTTTTGGCAAAACGAATCGCAGGTTAGCAATTTCATGGTGGGTTTGCACAAGCAATTCCGGGACAACCAGTTCCAGTTTCTGCGCCTGGGCGAAATGCGCGGCGGCAATTACAGCACCGTGGACCGTCAGGCGACTTCATTGAATGAGCTTCCGGTGATCGAGCAGCGTTTGGAAGAAACATCTTCCGGCGTTAGTAACTGGGCAGGATTTTATGGCCCGATTTTGCAGCTAAATCTATTTATCCAGAAAGTTGAAGCGATCTCTTTCCTTTCCGAAACGCGCAAAAGCTATCTTTTAGGACAAGCTTATGCGATGCGTGCTTACTATTATTTTCACTTGCTGCGGACATATGGCGGCGTGCCGCTGGTGCTCGAAGCGGATGTTTTGAATGGCACAACGGACGCGGTTTTGCTCAGAAAAGCCCGTGCTTCCGAGGCGGATGTGCTGGCGGCGATCAAGGCGGACGTGAACAAATCAATCTCGTTATTTGGCGCGCAGGGTGCGGCTACGGACAAAAGTCAATGGTCACCGAATGCGGCTTTAATGCTCAAAGGAGAAGTTTTCCTATGGTCGGCCAAAGTGTATAATGCAACAGCCGATCTGGCAGAAGCCAAAACGGCTTTGAATGCGGTGACGGGCAGCGCGTTACTTCCCAATTTTGCCAACGTTTTTGCCTATAATCAAAAGAATAATGCTGAGATCATTTTTGCGATCCGCTTCCGGGTAGGTGAGGCTGAAATGGGTAATGTGGCGGCTTACACTTATTCCACATTTAATTTCAACGGACTGCATTACAAGGATTCAACGGTCAGCGCAGGAGTGGGCAATTTTCTGGTTGATCCTTTGACATTGGCTGCGCCTAATTCCATGCAAGTGATCCAGCGCTATGCTTACACTTTTGAGCTGTTCCAATCTTACGATATAGCCGACACGCGGCGGAATGCTACTTTTTATGATTTTTATAAAGTCAATACGGACGTGAAGCCTTATGTAACAACCATTAAAAACACCGCGCTGGTGAAATTCCTGGGAACCATCGATGCCAACAAACGCTACTTTTCCGACGACTGGCCGGTGTATCGGGAGGCAGACCGCTTGCTGATGCTTGCCGAAATTACCAATGCAGAAGGCGGTGATCCAGCTGCGTTTATTCAGCCGGTGCGCGACCGCGCTTTTGCACCTGCAAAGGATCCGAAGCCATTTAAAAACGCCGGAAAAGATGCCAATGAACTGGCAATTTTTGAAGAGCGTACCAAGGAATTTGTGCACGAGGGAAAACGCTGGTACGACCTCCGCAGGATGAAGTATGGCGCTGAACCACTTATATTTAAGAGTGCAAGCCATCCTTACGGCCTGCTCGACAAAGCCACACAAGCTTACCGGATTCTATGGCCGATTGAGGCTAACATCTGGACCAATGATCCGCTCGTGGCGCAAACGCCGGGTTACCAAACCGCAAGACCAAATTAAGCATCAGATTATCAACATTATATTATGAATTTACATTTGAAAGGCCTCATTGCCGCTCCGTTTACACCCATGCACGCAGACGGCAGCCTTAACCTGGATCTGATTCCAGCGTATTATCAATTTTTGAAACAAAATGGCGTGACCGGCGCATTCATTTGCGGCTCCACGGGTGAAGGCGTTTCGCTGACGGTTTCGGAGAAAATGCAGGTGGCCGAGGCGTGGGCAGTTTGTGCAAAAGCGGATCAGGATTTCACCATTATGCCTTTGCTGGGCGGGACTTGCATTGCCGATTGCATTGAATTGGCAAAACATGCCGAGCAAATCGGTTTGGACGCGGTTTCATTCACGAGTCCTTTTTATTTCAAACCGGCTAATGTGGAAATGCTGGCCGAATGCATCATCGCCGTTGCCGAAACGGTGCCGCAAATGCCTTTCTATTATTACCACATTCCGGTGCTCACCGGCGTAGGTTTCCCAATGTTTGATCTGCTGAAAGCCATCGACGGGCGGCTTCCAAACTTTGCCGGGATCAAGTATACGCACGAGGATTTCATGGATTTTCAATCATGCCTGAATTTCCGGAATGGCAAATACGATATGCTTTGGGGCCGCGATGAAAACATGCTTTCTGCCCTGGCTGTCGGTGCGAAGGGCGCGGTCGGCAGCACATTCAACTATGCGGCGCCGCTTTATTATGAATTAATAGAAGCTTTTGAACAGAACGATATTGTTAAAGCAGGCACATTACAGCAGAAATCAATTGATATGATCCGTTTGCTAGGCAAATATGGTGGAATTTCAGTCGGTAAGGCTTATATGAAAGTGGTGGGGATGGATTGTGGTAAATTTCGCTTACCCGTAAAAAATATGAGCGACGCGCAGTTTGAAGCATTCCAATCGGATGTGGCCGCGCTTGATTTCGATTCGTTTAAATCAGGTCAGCTTATGACCAAAACCATTCATTAATGCAGCTCGGAACCGCTTTTTTCTGTCTTCTTTTTTGCTTACAACTTATGTGGTCACCAACGCTGCGCGCCCAGGATCAGAAGGCGAATGAAATCGTCTGGTCGGAACTTGCCAACATGCCTGCTCCCGCAAAGGACGAAGAACAGCTGGGCGTGGCCGGCGCATTCACAGGCGTCCATAACGGCGTGCTGATTGTTGCCGGCGGAGCCAATTTCCCCAATGGAATGCCGTGGGAAGGTGGCAAAAAAGTGTATCGGGATGAAATGTATGTTTTGCAAAAAAAGCAGGACAGTTATGAGTGGATTACACCAAAGATGCCTCGTTTGCACGTAAAAGCAGCATATGGCGCCAGCGTTTCCGTGCCGGATGGGATCGTTTGTCTAGGTGGAGAGCTGGAAAATGGTGTGACTAACAAGGCTTTTATGATGCAGTGGAATGCTGCAAAAAATGAAATCATTTCTAAACCCTTACCGGATATGCCGGTTGCGCTGGCCAATGCTGGCGCGACCAGCATCGGTAACACGATATATGTGGCGGGCGGCGAAAACAATGGCAAGCCGTCCAACCAGTTTTTTGCATTGAATCTTTCTGAGGCAGCACCGAAATGGGAGATTTTACCTGCATTGCCGGTTGCTATGTCGCATTCGGTGGTGGTTTCACAGCATAATGGCAAGCATGCGCAGGTGTATGTGCTCGGCGGCAGAAGTGCTACGGCGAGCGGGATCAGTGATCTGCATAGCAGCAATTTTAGTTATGATCCTGCTAAAAAATCCTGGCAAAAACTCGGCGATATCAGCGATGGAAAGCAGGTTACCACATGGTCAGCCGGGACGGGCGTTGCCAGCGGTGCTTCCTACATTCTGCTGATCGGCGGCGATAAGGGGAATGTGTTTCACCAGATCGAAACATTCAATGCACAAATTGCGAAAGCCGGAACCGCCGAGCTGAAACAAAAGCTGCAAGCGGAAAAAGTCGCATTACTGAATTCCCACGAAGGTTTTAGCAAGGACATTTATTTATACAACACCATTACCAACGCTTGGACGAGCGTGGGCGAGCTCCCGGGAGCAGCGCAGGTGACAACCACAGCGGTAAAATGGAACAACGACATTATCATTCCTAGCGGCGAGATCCGCCCCGGAACCCGCACGCCCGTGATCACGAAAGGCAGCATTCAGCACAAGCCATTCTTTTCCTGGATCGACTCGGCTGTTTTGGGAATTTGCTTTTTATTAATGACGGCAGGCCGCTTCTTGTTCACCGGCAAAACCAGCAACACAGACGATTATTTCAAAGGCGGTGAGCGCATTCCGCAATGGGCTGCCGGCATCAGCATCTTTGGTGCAAAGCTCAGCGCCATCACATTCATGGGCATTCCGGCCAAGACTTACGGCACGGATTGGACTTACTTTTTCCTGCTCATGACGATCATTATGGTAATGCCGCTGGTTGCCAAATTTTTCATTCCTTTTTACCGGCGACTACAGGTGACATCGGCATACGAATATCTGGGCAAACGCTTCAATTATGGTTCACGCGTCATGGCTTCGGCGCTTTACGTGTTGCTGCAAATCGGACGGATGGGCATTGTGGTGCTGCTGCCGAGCATTGCGCTGACGCTGGTAACGGGCATCGACATCAACATTTGCATCATTATGATCGGTGCGATCAGTATTTTCTTCACGGTCAAAGGCGGCATTGAGGCGGTGATCTGGGTGGAAGTGATCCAGGTTCTGATCCTGGCCACGGGCGCATTGTTCTGCCTGTTTTATCTTCCATTTCACATTACCGACCGGGATGCAGGCATCAATGCCATTAATCATGCTGATAAATTAAAGGTTTTCGACTTCCGTTTCGATTTCACCGAACCGACGTTCTGGGTTGTAGTAATCGGCGGGTTAGCAATCAATTTGCTGACTTATGGCACCGATCAAACCACCGTGCAGCGCTATCTGACCACCAAATCCGAGAAGGAATCTATCAAAAGCTTGAAACTCGGCGCGTGGCTGACATTGCCTTCCACATTGGTCTTTTTCTCGATCGGCACGTTGCTCTTTTTGTTTTTCCGCGAGCATCCGCATGAGGTGAATATGGCTTTGAATGATCAGGACAACATTTTTCCGTGGTATATCGTAAGCCAGCTTCCGGCCGGTTTGTCGGGGTTGCTCATCGCAGGCATTTTCGCCGCGGCCATGAGCAGCACGGAAGCCAGCATGAACTCCACTGCCACATTGCTGACGACGGATTTTTATCAAAAATTCAAACCCGGCGTTACGCCAAAACAAACGCTGTTCTTTGCCAGAACCACCACATTATTGCTCGGCATTTTTGTCACCTGCATCGCGCTGTATATGGCGCACAAGGGCGTTTCTTCGCTCTGGGATAAGTTTAACACCATTCTCGGCCTGTTTACCGGCTGCATTGGTGGCGCATTTATTCTGGGAATTTTTACCAAAAAAGCCAGCGGAAATGGCGTGATGATCGGCATGGTCATCAGCTGTTTTACGCAGATCCTGATCCAGCATTATACCAACATTCACTTGCTCATGTACGCATTTACCGGACTGGTAAGCTGCGTGGTTTTCGGTTACATTTTTAGTTTGATCATGCCCGCCGAGCGCGATTTGAAAGGCTTAACCATGTACGAATGATGGCGCGAATCGTATTTTTATTGCTGCTGAATGTATTAGCATTTAATTTTTCCAAAGCCCAAAATGTGGCGGAAACCGAGCTCACATTGGCTCCCGTATTTTCGGACCACATGGTTTTGCAGCGAAACAAACCCATTAAGATCTACGGAAATGTGGCCAGTGGAACTGACGTAACTGTTGGGTTTTTGGGAAGAATACGGACTGTAACAACGGACGGTTCAGGAAAATGGAGCGTGACGTTTCCGGCATCAAAAGAAGGCGGGCCGTATGATATTTCAGTTTCGACGAAGAATCAGGAAGTCAATGTTCGTGACATTTTGATCGGCGATGTATGGCTTTGCTCCGGGCAGTCGAATATGGCTTTTGCATTGCAGGATGCGAAAACAGGGCCGGAGGAACTGGCAGCGGGAAAATTTGATTATAACTTACGTTTGTTGAAAATGAGCGGAACCGTTTCGACTGGGAATGCAGCTTGGGATTCTGCTTCGCTCCATAAAATCAATCAATATAAATTCTTCGCGGGCAGCTGGAAAACGCTGGATAAATCATCGGCAGCCACGTTCTCAGCAATCGGTTATTATTTTGGTAAACAAATTAAAAAAGAAACAAACGTCCCAATTGGCCTCATACAGGTTGCATTAGGCGGTTCTCCAACCGAATCTTGGATTGATCGTGCGCTTCTCGAACAAGATCAGCAATTTACCGGAATGCTCACCGACTGGCAACATTCAAACCTAGTCATGGATTGGTGCCGTGAACGTGCTGCGAAAAATATCAGTAACGCGCAATCAAAGGATCAAAAACATCCATTTCAGCCAGGTTACAACTTTCAGGCGAGCATTGTTCCGCTGACTGACTTCCCCATTGCGGGCGTGATCTGGTATCAGGGTGAAAGCAATGTGTTTAATGTTTCGCTGCACGAGCAGCTTTTCGAAATGCTGGTCAAAAACTGGCGGGAGAAGTGGGGTTATGCATTTCCGTTTTACTATGTGCAGTTATCCAGCATTGAAAGACCCAATTGGCCCGAATTCAGGGATTCGCAACGAAAGCTTTTGACCACAATCCCCAATTCCGGCATGGCGGTCAGCTACGATTTTGGCGATTCGCTGGACGTGCATCCCACACAAAAGAAGGAAGTCGGCGAACGGCTCGCATTGCTGGCACTTCGGGACACATATAAAAAGAATGTCGTAGCCGAAGGGCCGGTTCCTGAAAAGGCAACACTTACAAACGGCGAGATCAGGATTCGTTTTTTTAATGGGAAAGGTTTTTGGTCAAAACAAAAAAACCTTTTGACCAAAAACAATGCACCGCTGACGGGCTTTGAATTACTGACGGAAAATGGGAAACAAATGTCTGCAAATGCAAAAATTTCAGGCAATGAAATCGTGATCAACGTTCCGGCTGGTGAACGGATCAGCACCGTTTTGTACGCATATAAGCCTTTTACGCGGGCTAATCTTTATAATGAGGCGGGCTTGCCTGCTTCGACCTTTTCAATAGCAGTAAAATAAAAAGAAATGCATTACACAAAAGCAGAACTGCAAAACCTGGGAGATTTTTACAAAAATCAGCTCTTGAACGACACGCTGCCATTCTGGTTTCCGAGGTCGCTGGATGAGGAGTTTGGCGGATATCTTTTAATGCGCGATCACGACGGCACATTGATCGATGACGACAAGGCCGTTTGGATACAAGGCCGCACGGCATGGTTGCTGGCGACATTATACAACACCGTGGAGCCCAGACAAGCATGGCTGGAAGGAGCCAAATCAGGAATTGATTTTTTGAATAAACATTGTTTTGACACCGACGGACGCATGTTTTTCCACATGACGCGCGCCGGTGAACCCATCCGCAAACGCCGTTATTTTTTTTCAGAAACGTTCGCCGTAATAGCCAATGCAGCTTATGCAAAAGCGAGCGGAGACCAGCAAGCCGCGGAAAAGGCGCGCTATTTATTTGGTAAATGCATGGAGTACGCAACCACACCCGGACTGCTCGAACCCAAGTTCGCTTCCACAAGACCAGCCAAGGGAATAGGCGTGCCGATGATCCTGATGAACACCGCCCAGCAACTGCGCGAAACCATCGGTGACCCACGCTGCGACGGATTGATCGACGAATTTATCAGGGAAATTGAAACCGATTTTGTCAAAGAAGACATTCAATGCGTGATGGAACAAGTCGCGCCCGACGGCAGCATTATCGACCACATCGACGGCCGCACGCTCAATCCGGGCCACGCGATAGAAGGTGCGTGGTTTATTTTACACGAGGCCAAATACCGGAACAATGACCCGCATCTGATCGCGCTCGGCTGCAAAATGCTCGATTACATGTGGGAGCGCGGCTGGGACAAGGAATTTGGCGGCATATTCTATTTCAGGGATGTCTATGGCAAGCCCGTGCAGGAATACTGGCAGGATATGAAGTTCTGGTGGCCGCACAATGAAGTAATTATTGCCACGCTGCTGGCTTATACGCTTACCCAGGATAAAAAATACGCGAAAATGCACACGATGGTGCACGATTGGGCCTACACCCACTTTCACGATCAGGAAAATGGGGAATGGTTTGGTTACCTGCACCGCGACGGAAGTGTGGCGCAAACCGCCAAAGGCAACTTGTTCAAAGGCCCGTTCCACCTGCCGAGGCAGGAATGGTATTGTGCGCAGCTGATGCAGGAACTCGTTGGAATGGGCGTGGAGAACAACATTTTTGAAACTGAAAAACAGAACGCTTGAACATGAAAATCATAAAACTAACCCTCATTGCATTACTCATTTGCCAGCTCGCCGTTCAGGCGCAGACGCCCGTTTTTGTTTCCGGCGCAGAAGGTTATAAATCCTTCCGTATTCCCGCCATTGTGCGCGCACCGAATGGTGATCTGCTGGCATTTGCAGAGGGTAGGGTGGCCGGAAGCGGGGATTTTGGAGACATTGACATTGTCATGAAACGTAGCAAAGACAAAGGCAAAACGTGGTCGGCATCACAAGTGGTGGCGGGCTACGACAAGCTGCAAGCCGGAAATCCGGCCCCGGTGTTCGATCTGAGCGATCCGGCATTTCCAAAAGGACGATTGTTTTTGTTTTTTAACACAGGAAATAACCATGAAGGCGAAGTGCGCAAAGGCAAAGGATTGCGTGAGGTTTGGTATAAAACCTCGACGGATGCGGGCGCAACCTGGGCCGAACCTGTCAACATTACGACGCAAGTTCACAAACCGAAAATGCCGGATGTGAATGCGGCTTACAATTTCAGTGAGGACTGGAGAAGTTACGCCAACACGCCCGGGCACGGCATGCAAATGACGGAAGGACCGTTTAAAGGCAGGATCTACATTGCCGCCAACCACTCCGCCGGTGACCCCAAACCCAAAGGTGCGGATTACCAGGCACACGGTTTTTACAGCGATGATCATGGCAAAACATTCAAATTAAGCGAAACGATTTCATTCGAAGGTTCCAATGAATCCACGGCCGCCGAAATTTCGGGAGGCAGGGTCATGTTCAATGCGAGAAACCAAAAGGGCGATGTCCGCGCGCGCATTGTGGCGGTAAGCAGCGATGGCGGAGTGAAATGGGATACCACTTATTTTGACCATAACCTGCCTGATCCCGTTTGCGAAGGAAGCATTTTAACCATTGGTAAAACCAAAAAACACAACATTCTCGCATTCTCCAACGCAGCCGACACCAAAGAACGCGACAACCTCACATTAAGGATCAGCTTTGACGACGGCAAAACCTGGAAGCAAAGTTACGTGGTTGACAAAAGCAAAAGCGGCGAAAAGGATTACACAGCTTATTCGGACCTGGTGCAAACGGGCAAGAAAAGCGTTGGGGTTTTGTATGAGTTTGATGGCTACAAATCCATTGTTTATAAAGAGATTGTTTGGAAGGAATAGCGTTCTTGCTGTTGTGAAACGGTGGTAACTATTGCTTACATATGTCTGCACGAATCGGCGGCCTGGCTGCATACTGATCACTGAGTCACCAGGATCTGTATGCAGCCAGAGTCGGCTCCCGACCCGATATGCCTAAATGAAGGTTACAAGCTCCTGATCCTCAATTCCAGTCATTACTAACGTCCTTGGCCACGAGCGGATTGGTGTTCTTCTCGGTTAAGGGAATAGGAAATAATACGTGTTTGTCCTGGAAGAAAGACTGACTTGATGCCGGATATTTCGCTTTCTTTTCAGCATTGAGCGTTTCTTTGGCAACACCCCAGCGGATCAGGTCGAACCAGCGCACCTGCTCACCGACGAGTTCGAGCTGGCGTTCCAGCATGAGCTTTTTCATTGCTTCGTCCTTGCTGCCCAGCGTGGTGTAAGCGAATGCGCCGGACCGGGCGCGCACTTTGTTGATCAATGGCAAAGCTTCACCCATTTTTCCGACCTGGATCTGCGCCTCCGCGAGCATCAGCAGCACATCGGCAAAGCGGATGATCTGGGAATTGATGTCCGATTGCGGTAGTTCGCCTTTTTCCTTGTATTCGTAAGGTTCGTATTTCCTCCACCGGTAGCCGTTGCCATTCTCTGCAAACGGATAAGTTTTCACCCCAGTCGTGCATTTGTCGCAATAGGTCACGTCGCCTCCGCTGGCTTTGTCACCGTAAAATGTGTTTTGGGCTCTCGGATCAACATAAGCTTTGCCGGCTTCGTCTTTGTAAGTGAATGCTTTCACGGCGGCATCGGAGATGAACACGTTTCGCCAGTCGTTCCAGCCGTATTCCATAGCGCGGCCGGTCAATGTATTTTTACCGCTTCCCGATCCTTCCTGCGAGCCAAACATATAGTACGGACTACCTTCGGCCCAGCCGCCCCATTCTTTGTGCGGGACGTCGAAAACCGATTCTGCGTTTTTCACGGGTGATTTAGTGAAGAGCTCGTCCAGATTTTTGACCAGATCATACGTGTAAGGCGCCTTTGTAAGTAGGTCAAATTGCGCGGCAGCTTCGGCGTATTTCTTTTGGTATAAATAGGTTTTACCCAATAATGCAATCGCCGCACCTTTGGTAACGCGGCCCAGGTCACCCGCACTGGCGTACGTGACAGGCAGTCCGTTGATTGCATTGGCGAGGTCGGATTCTACCATTTTCCAGCCTTCCTCAGTGCTCGCCCTTGGAAGATAAAATTCGTCGTTACCACTGTAATCCTTGCGGACTGGCACCCTGCCCCAAAGCGTTACGAGCAAAAACTCGGCATAGGCTTTCAAAAAATAGGCTTCTGAGACATACTGGGCTAGTTTTTGTTTCTCTGCGTCATTTGCGGGCGTTATTTTCGCAGCTTTATCGATCACTAGATTCGCCCGGAAAGTCATTTTATAAGTGGTAGACCAAAGGTCATTGATCTGCGCATGATTGGGTGCATAACTGTAATCGTGCAGCTGCAAAACGTCCCCCAGCAACGGCGCATCAGCCTCCGCTTCATTGCCGGTAAGATCCATTAAATAATAGAAATCCCTGGAATACAAGCCTTTGTAAAGCAGCAGCCCGTAAGTCGCTGTAACGGCTTCCGAAATCGTAGCGGGCGTTGTAAAGTAAGTATCGTCGTTGTAGCTCGACTGGTTTTTGACATTATCCAGTGAGTTGTCGCAGCCGGCGAGGGTAAGGCAGGCCAGCGTTCCCAGCGAAAGTATTTGCTTTTTCATTATGATGAAAATGAATTTGAATAGAAAAAATTAAAACCCGACCTGCAATCCGACAAGGAATGTCCTCGGCTGTGGATACTGACCTGTATCGACGCCTTTGGTGAAAATAAACGACTTGGCATCGTTCACGCTGGCGCTCACTTCGGGATCATACCCTTTGTATTTGGTCAATGTGAGCAGGTTCATTGCGGTGGCATAAATGCGGAAGCTTGAAAACACTTTGCCGCCTGTCGAATTCAAAATTGTTTTCGGGACCGAGAATCCAAGGGTCAGGTTGCGCAACCGCATGAACGAGCCGTTTTCCAGAAATCGGTCGGAAGCACGCAGGTTCGACGGTGTATTCTGGCCGGACCTTGGCATATCCGTCATGTCACCGTCCTTTTTCCAGGCATTCAGCACAGCCGTTGAAGAGTTAAACGGGCGGGTTGTGCCTTCTGTCCAGTAACGCAATGCATTGTAAACTTTCACATCGCCGATTCCAGCCAAACCCATTGAAAGGTCAAAAGCTTTGTAGGACAAATTGACCGAGCCACCATACGTCCATACTGGGATCGCCGAGCCGAGGAATGACTGGTCCGCGTCGGTAATGCGTCCGTCCCCATTCAGATCTTTATAAACAATGTCACCCGCCTTCAAACCATCCTGGTAACTTGCAAATCCTTTGGCAACTGCCTGCTCATTATACCTGGCCACATCCGCAGCGCTGGACACCACCTGATCCACCTTGTATCCGTAGAATGAACCAATCGCCGCGCCTACATCTGTTTTGGTAATATTGATCCCGCCATTGGTGCTGCCACTCACGATAGGCGCGCCATTGCCAAGTGACACTACATTGTTTTTATTATAACCTGTATTAGCCGAAATGCTGTAACTGAAATCTCCTGACTGCCCTGCATAAGATAACGCGGCTTCAAAACCTTTGTTAACTGCATTGGCTGCATTCTGAACCATGCTCGCATCATTGTAAACATCTCCCAAACCTGTGGAAACGGGCAGTTTCACATCCAGCAGCAAATCCTTGCTATCGCGTTTGTAATAATCCAGACTCACCTGAAGTCTGTTTTGCAAAAGGCCGAAATCAACACCGAAATCGATCTGCGTGGTTTCCTCCCATTTCAGGAACGGGTTAGGAACGCGGGTAACGGTCGCTCCCTGCTGGAATGCTTTGTTTTCGCCAAAAGAATACACGATGTTGTTGTTTCCATAGCCTCGATAAACGGTCGGATCAGTAAGAAACAAACCGATATTCGCATTGCCGGTAATGCCCCAGCTGCCGCGCAGTTTAAGGTCGGAGATAAACGAGATATTTTTCATAAACTCCTCATTAGCAACTTTCCAGGCCACACCTACCGATGGGAAATTCCCTTTGCGGTAAGCCTTTCCAAATGCAGGGTTAATGTCCTGACGGATAGAGGCATTCACGAGATACCTGTCATGAAAAGCGTAGGTAAGACGGCCAAAATACGAGCGCGACGCATAAATACTCGATCCGGTGCCGGTAATGCTGTTGGATTTGGAAACACCGATCTGTTTGATGAGGTCATTGGTAAAACCCGAACCAGTCATATTCACGCTCCGACTCCGGTTGCCTTCATTGTAGGTGTTACCGGCCATGAGTGAAAAATCGTGGCGGCCAATCGTTTTCGTATAGCTCAGAATGTTTTCAATGATCGGCGACACTGAGAATGAGTAGCTTTCCTCGATCTTGCGGTCAATTTTGGTATTCCCGTTCAGATATTCGCCTGTGTAATTGTAGCTGTTGGCATTGGAAAGGCCGATGTTCGCCTGCGTCCTGAATTTGAGGCCATTGATAATGTCCACCTCACCCCATAGTTGAAACAGATTTGAAACGCCTCTTCCGAGTTTTTCCGTGAGATAAATTCCTGGTAGCGGATTGAGCGCGTCGTTCTGGTCGATGATCGTCGTTACTTTACTGTACCCGCCCAAATTCGTCGGATCCATTGTCGGTGCGTAAGGTGGCATACGCAGCGCCTCTACAAAGCTGGCTGCATTGCCCGTTGTCCTGTTGTATTTAAAGTTAATGGTCTGTCCGAGTCGAATTCTCTTGCCGATCTGCTCTTCGAGCTGCGTCCGCAAATTGATCCGCTGGTATCCATAATCCCGCATAATACCCTCCTGATTGGTATAACCTGCCGAGAAATTGTAGGTCGCTTTATCACTTCCGCCCGTTACATTCACATGGTGCTCGGTGATTTTTCCATTCCTGAAAATCTCCTTCTGCCAGTCGGTCCGGGTTACCAGCACGTCGGGGGTGTTCAGTTTGTCAGGGACCTTATTTCCCTGTACTGCATCAATGTCTTTCACGAGCTGCACATACTGCGCGGCATCGAGCATATCCAGCTTTTTCCAGGCCTGCGCCACGCCTACATAGCCATTGTAAGTTACTTTCGGCGTTCCGGCTTTGCCTTTTTTTGTGGTAATCAACACCACCCCATTGGCTGCCGATGCGCCATAAATCGCCACGGAAGCAGCATCTTTCAGCACCGTAATATCCTGAATATCATAAGGACTTACTGAATTAATATCGCCCCCCTGAATCCCGTCGATCACATAAAGCGGATCGGAATTGGTGAGCGAGCCCACGCCGCGAATGATGATTTTCGCATTCGAACCTGGTAACCCGCCCGTATTCACGATCTGTACACCGGCGATTTTGCCCTGCAAAAGTTGCTGGGCAGATGTAGCCGATACATCCCCGAATTCCTTGCGGCCGACCACGGCAACTGCGCCGGTCAGGTCTTTTTTCTTGGCCGTTCCGTAACCAATGACCACCACTTCTTCCAACGCTTTTGTATCCACCGAAAGCGAAATATCCACGACAGAACGATTCCCAACGATCTCTTCCTTAGGCAGATACCCTACAAATGAAAATATCAGAATATCGTCAGGACCTGCTGCTGTCAGCTCATATTTGCCCGCAATGTCCGTCGTTACGCCACGCTGCGAACCTTTAATCACCACATTCACGCCCGGAAGTCCATCGCCTCGCTCATCTGTAACCCTTCCCTTGATTGTCTCTTCCGCTGGATTTTCCTTTGCTATTTTAGAAACAGCAATATCAGTCCTGCTCAACGATTCAGGAGCCACACTTGGGGCGATGGTAGCGCTTTCAATGGTGGCTATTCCAGCCTCAGAAGCTTTTTTCTCAAATCGTGAGACGATCACATATGCTTCTTTTCCTGCTTTTTTGAAACGAAGATTGAATGGTTTGAGCAGATCGGTCAGTTGCTTTTCCAGCTTACCGCCTTCCTGACGGAAATCCGCCCCGGTAATGGTGATATTTTTAACGGTTTCTTCCTCAAATAATATGCTTACCTGGTGCTGCTTGCCCAGATCTACTAGTAAATCTTTCAGGTTTTTGGCGCTGCTTTCTTCGCGTTGGGCGGCATTCAGTTGGGCGGCATTCCGTTGGGCGGCACTCCGTTGGGTGGGCTGGCTTGCAAATGAGATACCCTGCGCCGTGCAAAGCTGCTGAACAAATAACATGGTCAGCACGATACGGGTTTTTTGTAGAAATCTGCTACTCATGGTTAGGGTTGGTTACTGATGTTCTCAATTCAATAAATTCATTGTGTTTTACCACTTCCAGATGAAGCAGTTCCGATAAAATGGCCAGCAGGTCGTCGGCTTGCCTGGCCTTGTACACGCCACCAATGCGACGGTTGCCAAGAACGGGATCAAGTATACGCACATCGACTTTGAAGCGTTCGTTAAGCTGTTGCACCGCTTCGGACAATAGCGTATTGTCGAAATAAAACATGTCCTGCTTCCAGGCCACGAACTTTGCTGGTGTCGATGAAGATGTAAGGGTGAATTTTCCGTCTTTTTCGGTTGAAAAGAGATTTCCGGGTTTCATATAAAGCTGCTTTCCTTTCGGCAGGCTCAGCTTTACTTTTCCCTTGGTCAGAAAAACCTTCGTACCACGCTCACGAGAGTAAGCAACAAACTCAGTACCAAGCACTTCGATAGAATAATCTTTATCCATTTTCACTATGAACCGGCTATCCTGCTCGGTATGAACGACTTTGAACTCCGCCTCGCCTTCCAGCATTACTTCCCGGTTACCCGATCCGAAACCCAACCTTGGAACGCGTAAAACTGAATTGGCATTGAGCACGACTTTCGTTCCGTCAGAAAGTTCATAGGCAGATATGCGGCCGTTTTCGGATGTCAATGATTTGTACATCAATTCCTGATTGAAAACAAAGCCACCGACCACCAGGAAACAAGCCGCTACGGCAGTGGCCGCCACGGCACGGTAAGCCCACGCACTTTGCCAGATGCTGAAATGCGTTTTTTCTGCCTGATACATTGGGATTGCCTTCGCTGCATCCTGATCATTGACCAGCGCAACAAATTCAGAGAGAGCGCTTTCCACCTGCGGTGTAAACTGCGGATGGCGGCTTTCCCATTCGTCGAGATACTGATAGTAAAGATCTTCATTCCGCGGGTCGGCCAGCCAGTCTTCGACGAGCTTACGTTGAATGGATGTGGTCCTTCCGTCAAAAAAATCGAAGAGGACGTCTTTGGATAGGGATTCTTTCATTTTATATTTTTTAGCTTTTACAGTCCTGTGAGGGCTGTCTTGGATAATTCGCGGCAGTCAACAACAGACAAGTGCACTGGCCCGAACCCCATGTCGGGTTTATACTTTAATTGAAATCATCAGCGCGAGGCAGATAAACCAGCTGTCCTTCAAGCCGGTACGAAGCCTTGCAATGGCGCGGGTAATGAGCGCTTCGACAGACTTGGGCGTAATCTGAAGCTCAGCTGCAATTTCTTCGAGCGACTTGCCTTCAACGCGTTTAAGCAAATAAGCCTTCCTGCACTGCGGCGGCATATCCTGCACAATGCGCTCGACTTGCTGGTGCAACTCGCTGTATAACAAAGCGTCACACGGATTGAGCGTATGGGCCTCGAAGGGCGTGGTCATACCTTCCATGGGGGACGTGCGGTTGAGGTCCCATTTCAGGTAATTATAGGACCGGTTCCGGACAGACTTGTAGAGGTATGCGCGGTAGGAAGTGTTGATGAGCTCAAAAGTCCGGCTTTGCCAGAAAGCTGCAAAGACCTCTGATACAATATCTTCCGCGACTTCGCTGGAATGCACAAAGCGGATCGCGTGGTTGCATAAATTGGTGTAATACTTTTTGAACAGCAGCTCGCACCCTTTCTGCGGGTCCTGGCTGAACGTCTTGCGGATCAGGTATTCGTCGTCTAGCATCATGGGGCCGTTATCCTGCGCAGACAAGTCCGCTACGTCTTTTTCGGCTGACGGTAGTTTTTTGATAGAATTTATTGCCATATCGTTTCATTAACGCGGCTGCACATTTGCAGTTCTCTCACACAGACAAAACCACTAGCTCTATCCCCATACTATAAATAATATTTTTTTTTCAGAAAATAATTCTATTTGAAGAGGATGTGGTTTAGCGTGGAATGGAAATTCAGAGAATTAAAAAAACCGGCATAGGCCGGTTGGATAGATAATTTACTCACGGATTATTTTTACGACTTCTTATGGGTTGAAGCTCGCATTTTGTTATGTCGAAATGCGAGGCTCGCCATTTCTAATGTTCGGCTTTCTCTTCCTGCATATGAATAGCATTGTCGTCGGAATTTTACCAGACCACATCATATCTTCCCATTTCTGCGCCGCGTGGTTCCAGCGGTAAGGTGTGCCTACGTCGGTCGTAATAAAATAGAGATTAGGCACTTTGGGATGTGCTTTGATACTGGTGACATTACCACCGCCGCCAATCCGGACAGGTTTCCAGTTGTATGTCTGTGCCTTGGCTACAAAATTCAGGGCTCCTGTTAATGCAATCAACAGGCTCATCATTCGGAGTAATCTTTTCATACTTCAAGTCTTTGGTGAGAAAATTAGAACATCTTCTCATAGACAAGTTTCTTAGGAGAATCCCCATGTTTAATCTTAATATTTTACAATTAAGTCAATTTGCTTTTTCTCAACTAACTATGATCCAGCGTTTTAAATAACAGGTCGGACAAAAAGCCGGCAGTGAAGGTTTTCTGATCTCCGCCTTTGCTGTCGGTAAGTCTTGGAAGATAATTGCAAAAAAACTGTTGGTAATGCGATGTTTCGATAAGCGTGCTGCTCAGTGATCTTGGAAACTGATACGCAGGGTTGTATTCGCTGACCACCTCCGCGATTTTTCCGCACAGGTCTTTGTAAGGCTTAAATACTTCGGACTTGTTGATTTCCTTCACCTCTTTGACCAGGTAAACTTTGCTGCTTTCCGATATAATGATCTGGTTCAGATACCGCTTGTTATAGTCCATTTTCCCCGAGCTCTCAGGCAGTTCCTGGGTCAGCAGCTCAATGATGGTCTGCAATTTCACCCTGGTATCCGTCACATTCTGCAATCTGAATTCCAGAAGAAACTCCATGTAATTCCAATACCAATTGAGAATGTACAGCAGCAGGCGGTGCTTGTTTTCAAAATACCGGTATACGGTAGCCTCGGTTGTATTGACTTCTGCCGCAAGTTTTTTGAAGGTAAAATGCTCAAATCCAAGCTCGTAGATCAAGTCTATTGCGCTTTTCACAAGCTTTTTTCCTACCTCACTACTCTCCGGGTCTCTCAAAAAGACCTTTTCATTTAAATTAAAACTTACCTGGAAATCCATACGAAGCCGATTATTCATCGAAAATAGTAAACTATTTGCAAGTAACAGCTAATGTATCGTAAAAAATACTTTAACTACTTTTATTGATAGTATTACTATAATAAAAGAAAGCTTTTTATATTTGTGGATATTGAACGCAATAGGTATGGAAAAGGTAAACCCCTTTTTAAGGTTTTGGAATCTGATCTCGCTGGACCGGTCCGACATCGGCGCCGTTTATTTTTATGCTTTGCTGAGTGGTCTGGTCAACCTCAGTCTGCCCCTGGGTATACAGGCGATCATCGGCTTTGTTCTCGGTGCTTCAATGGTCACTTCGATTTATATACTGATCATTCTCGTCGTTTTTGGTGTCGCCGCAGTCGGCATTATGCAGATCAATCAGATGAAGATCATTGAGAAGATCCAGCAAAAGATATTCACCCGCTACGCATTTGAGTTCGCCGACAAGATCCCGCGTTTCGACCTGCTGACAACCGACCGGTTTTATCTGCCTGAGAAAGTGAACCGTTTTTTTGATGTGCTGATCGTGCAGAAAAGTTTGTCAAAACTGCTGCTGGAAGTGCCTATTGCGAGTATTCAACTCATTTTCGGTCTGCTGCTGCTGGCGGTTTATCACCCTTTCTTTATTGTTTTCGGATTGACATTACTGTTGGTTCTGACACTGATTTTCAGGTTTACCGGTGTTAATGGGTTGAAAACGAGTTTGCGGGAAAGCGTCAATAAATACAAAACGGTGGGTTGGCTCGAAGAAATGGCCAAAGTGATCAATCCCTTTAAGCTGAGCTACGGATCGCATTTAAATTTGACCAAAACCGATGACCACGTAAGCAAATATCTGCATTCGCGCACGGATCACTTCAAAGTACTGCTTGTCCAATATAAGACGCTGGTGGTCACAAAAGTGGCGATTACGCTGGCCATGCTGGCGGGCGGTTCGTTCCTGCTGCTTCGGCAACAGCTTAATATCGGTGAGTTTATCGCAGCCGAAATCGTAGTGCTTATGGTGATAAATGCCGTCGAAAAGCTGATCATCAACCTGGATAGCGTGTATGATGTGGCTACTGGTCTGGAAAAGATTGCAACGGTGACCGAAAACCTGACGGAACGGGACGGGAAACTTACCCTGGAACCCACTAATGCAGGCCTTACCCTTGATCTGATCGACTTTTCATTTGCATTTCCGAATGGCCGCAAGCTGTTTGATCATGTCCTTATCCACATTCCGGCAGGGAGTCTGGTCGCCGTTTCGTCGGATCATTTTTCGGGTAAATCAACCTTTTTGAAGATCCTGGCAGGGCACTATCAGCAGTTTTCGGGCTCCATGCTGATCAACAAGATTCCCCTGGGCAACTATTCACTTTCATCGCTCAGGGAAAGGATCGGCCTGTATCTGAATCAGCGGGAAATTTTCATCGGCTCGGTCCTGGACAACATTTTAATGGGCAGAAACAACATCAGCTCACAGGAAATCATGGCACTCGCTGCTAAATGTGGGTTGTCTGGTTTCCTTGATTCGCTGCCTGATGGATTCGAGACGCCGGTTGACCCAAATGGTAAAAACCTGCCCAGCGACTACATCAAGCGCATTTGTCTGTTAAGAGCGCTGCTGGGCCAGCCTGATCTGCTGCTTCTGGAAGATCCTTGGCAAATGCTCACCGGGCCTGAGCGCCAGCGCATGATGGCATATCTGTTGAGCGAACCCAATAACGCGACTATCATTGTGGTTGCCGATGATCCGGAATTTTCCAGACAATGCGATTACCAGATTATACTCGACAACAAAGCGATCACCGTCCTTAACAATCATGAAAATGGAACAGGCAACGTATAAAATCCCGCTTAAATCCCTGGACACCATTTATCTGCGTGATCAGGAAAGTAAGGTCAGATATTGGTTTTATGGCATCATTATGTTGCTCGGTCTTGCGCTTTTTCTGCCCTGGACGCAGAACATTCAGGCAAAAGGTGACATTACGACTTTATTTCAGGAGCAGCGCCCGCAAAATATCAACTCACCCATTCCCGGCAAAATAGCCAAATGGTATGTCAAGGAAGGCGATTTTGTAAAAATGGGGGACACGATCATGCAGATTTCTGAAATCAAGGAGGATTACCTGGACCCCAATCTGGTAGGCCGCACCCAGGAACAGGTGGAAGCAAAAAAGGGCGCGATTAATTTTTATAAAGGAAAAGCAGCAACGTCGTCATCACAAATGCAAGCGCTGCTGGCAGCAAAGAATTTTAAGCTTGAACAACTTAAAAACAAGATCGTCCAACTCAATAACAAGCTTAATGGCGAGCAGGCCGAGCTGGAAGCGGTCACGAACGAATTCAATTTGGCCAAAGATCAATATGACCGCCAGCAAAAAATGTTTCTGGAAGGACTCGTATCCCAGACACAGCTGCAACAGCGCAATACGAGTTTTCAGAATGCATTGGCGAAAAAAATTACCGCTGAAAACAAGATCGCGCAGACAAAACAGGAACTGCTGATTGTGGAGATAGACCAGAATGGGGTAGAGCAGGAGTATGCGGAAAAGATCAGTAAGGCCGAGGGCGACCGGCTGCAAAGTCTGAGCAACATTGCTTCCGGCCAGGGGGAAATGGCGAAGCTGGAAAACCAGGTGACCAATTACAAAATCCGCAATGGCATGTATTTCATCCTGGCCCCGCAAGATGGCCAGATCGTGCAGGCTAGCAAGGCCGGGATCGGCGAAATTCTCAAAGACGGCGAACGGATCACCGTTATTGTTCCTACCCGCGTGAACTATGCCGTCGAGATGTATGTGCGGCCGGTGGATCTGCCACTGGTTAGCATCGGGCAGAAGGTTCGGTTTATGTTTGATGGATTTCCGGCGATCATTTTCAGCGGCTGGCCCGAAAACAGTTACGGGACTTTCGGGGGCAAAGTGGTTGCATTTGAGCACACGATCAGCGCCAACGGAATGTTCCGCGTGCTGGTAGCCGAAGATCCGACGGACAGGCCCTGGCCGCAGCAGCTGAAACTGGGCACGGGTGCACAGGGGATTGCCTTGTTGAAAGATGTGCCGGTATGGTATGAGCTATGGCGTAATATCAACGGCTTCCCGCCGGATTATTACACATTGGACGATGCTGCGGGCAAAGGTTCTACAAAAAAATAAAACAACCGTCCGTTATGAAGAGCTTTGTCATAGTGCTAAAAATGCTGCTCGGGACGTGGATTTTTACGCCCGTCGTCGCACAGGATTCAGCCAATACTTTACGGGCTGAGCAGGTTCTTGAATTGGTGCGGGCGTTTCATCCTGTCGCCAAACAGTCAGCAATCCAGGTCGGGCAGGCGGAGGCAGACCTGGTCACGGCGCGTGGCGGGTTTGATCCTGTGCTCGGTGCGTATGTGGCCCGAAAGCGTTTTGGCGGCACCAATTACTACAACCGGGTCTCGCCAGAAATTGCTATTCCAACCTGGTACGGCATTGAAATTCACAGTGGTATTGAAAATTATACCGGGGAGCGGCTGGATCCGACGATGACGAAAGGACAATCGGCTTACGTGGGTGTGAGTATTCCGCTTGCCAAAGATTTGCTGATGGACAAACGGCGCGCAGTTTTGAAGCAGGCCCGGATATTCAGGACACTGGCGGATACGGAGCAAAGACTGGTGCTCAACGACTTGTTAATGAATGCGATGGATGCATATTGGCAATGGGTGAGCAGTTACAATCAATACACCCTTATGCAGGCCAATGTCGATATCAATAAGCAACGGCTTGATTTCGTGCGAAAATCCTTACAGAACGGCGAGCGTGCGGCCATTGACACGATTGAGACGCTGGCACAACTGCAAAGCTTTCAGTATCAGCAGAATCAATACCGCGTAGAATTCCGCAACGCTGGTTTGCAACTCTCTGCATTTTTATGGACGGCGAGCGGCGAGCCCTATAACTTACCGGAAACCATAGTTCCTCCCGCAGACTGGGACAACGAGCAAAGTACGAAGGACTTTGACCTTGACCTGGCCAGCCTGCTTACGACAACCGAGCAAAACCATCCCGAATTACAAGCTTATGATTTCAAATTACGGGCGCTTGACATTGAGAAAAAACTCAAATTTCAGCAGCTTTTACCCAAAGCGGATTTTAGATATAACCATTTGAGCAAGGGTTACAATGCATTTGCCAGCGTTTCCGAAGCTCCCATTTTTGACAATAACTACCAGTATGGGTTCAAGTTTGAAATCCCAATGCGACTGTCGGCCGGCCGCGGTGAGTACAAAAAGGCTAAACTAAAAATTGAAGAATCTCAACTGGCGCAAATGCAAAAACGGCTCGATCTGCAAGTCAAGATCCGGCAGTATCATAATGATCTGCTCAACCTCAGGGAACAGATCCAATTGCAGAATCTTAATCTGAGCAATTACCAGCAACTGGTTAAAGCCGAAGAAGTAAGGTTCAAAAATGGCGAAAGCTCGCTGTTTTTAATTAATACCCGCGAAAATAAAGCCATTGAAGCAAGGCAGAAGTTGATCGAGCTAAAAGCCAAATACTTTAAGGTTATTTATGCTTTACAATGGAGTGCAGGCTTGCTGAATTGAAAAAGGCCTGGGTCTGGAAATGATGGAGATATTTAGAACGCAGCTTCGAACATTAGCCAATAACCGTTATCTTAACATTACCTGGACTGCCGGTCTGGCGTTTATTAAATCTTTGTAAAAGGTATTCCGTCACGTCGGGAGCGGAACTGGATTCAACCTTAACAAATTGGTAATCTTATTGCCGGCTTTTCTGCAAACAGAAGACTTAGTTTTACCCCCTTATTTGATCTCATTTTAATGTTAGCATTCACTTATGAGGGTATTCTACTGCTGTTTTTTCATGGTGCTATCCGCGCTTTCCAGTTTCGCCCAGGAGCGTGATTCACTTCGTACCGAACTGCTTAATCAAGTAAATGTCACGGCGAATAGGGTACAACAAAAGACCCTGGAAACAGCGGGCTCCATATCAGTAATCTCTGCCAGAACCTTGCAGACCTACCAGCCGCGCACCACGCCGGAGGCATTAATGGGTTCTACCGGCGTCTTCGTTCAAAAGACAACCCATGGAGCCGGTTCGCCATTTCTACGAGGATTGACAGGTAATCAAACACTCATTCTTATTGACGGTATCCGACTCAATAACAGCACATTCCGCTACGGCCCCAACCAGTATTTGAACACGATTGACCCTTTCACGATTGACAAAATAGAAGTCCTCAGGGGCGGCGGTTCTGTCGCATACGGCTCCGATGCATTAGGTGGAACACTTCAACTGCTTACTTCCAATCCTGCCTTTTCTGAAAAACCGGCTGTTCATGGCAAAGCAGTTGCGCGGTATGCGACGAGCGATATGGAGAAAACATTACGGGCAGGAGTTGCGCTCTCATCATCGCGTGTTGCATTCTCTGGCGGCGTGAGTATCCGCAACTTTGGAGATTTGGTAGGAGGGGATACCACCGGCAAACAATCTCCGAGTGGCTATAAGGACCGGGCTTTCGATGCGAAGTTGCTTTTCGCTCTAAGCGACTCGTGGACGCTCACCCTTGCGCATCAATCAGTTTCTCAAAAACACGTACCACTTTATTATCGCTATAAGCTCGAAAATTTCGCCTTAAACGAGTTCAATCCGCAAAAACGGTCTTTAAGTTATTTTAAACTTAATGGTACAACAACCAGTAAATGGGCTTCGGAAATATCGCTGACCGGATCGTGGCAGGCGACTAATGAGGGTAGGCTCAGCCGAAAAAAGGGGAGTAACAGCCTGCGCACAGAGACGGATAAGGTGCAAACCTCGGGATTGATATTCAATGTTCAATCTAACATTGCCGAGTTCTGGAATGCCAGTTCCGGAATCGAAATCTATAATGATCAGGTTGCAAGCGACAAGATCGATCAGGTTGACGGTGCTGGCCCGGTCGCGAGCCGCGGTCTTTATCCTGACGACAGTAAATATCTCAATTACGCGGTTTACTCGCTTCACCAGTTAAAGCTTGATGATTGGCGGTTTTCTTTCGGGGGACGTTTTAATGGTTTTCGTATAAAAGTTGCCGATGAAGCGCTGGGTAATGTGTCTGTGAAGCCAACAGCTTTGGTTGGAAATGCTTCTATTTCGTATCTACTTCAAGACCATTCCAATTTTTATACATCCTTTCACTCCGGTTTCAGGGCGCCCAATATTGATGATATGGGAACATTAGGGATCGTTGATTTTCGGTACGAGCTGCCCGCCTATGATCTCAAACCTGAAACATCCTACAATTTTGAAGCGGGTTACAAATTTAGGTCGGACGGCTTTGCAATGAGCGCGGCTTTATTTCAAAATAACCTGCGTAACCTGATTACACGTGTGCAAGTTGCCGGACAGAAAATAGACGGCATTGACGTATACCGGAAGGAAAATGTGGAGCACGCCTACATTCGGGGCGCAGAGCTGGATGTGGAATATGTGTTTAGCGAGTACTGGAAAATCTATGGATCAGGAGCTTATAATTTTGGTAAGAATGTTACTAAAAATGAGCCGGTCCGCCGCATTCCGCCATTAAACGGAAGATTTGGACTAGAATATCGCAGGAGTCAATGGTATGTACGTCCCGAAGCCTGGTTTGCAGAAAAACAAACACGGCTGGCAGCCGGAGATGCCGGTGATAACCGCATTCCAAAAGGAGGCACGCCGGGCTGGGTAGTCGTGAATTTAATGGCCGGTTTTGATACCAAACATTTCGCAGTAAATGCTGTTGCTCAGAACCTTACCAATGAAGACTATCGTACGCACGGGTCGGGAATTAATGGCGTCGGTCGGAGCCTGTGGCTGACATTAACAGGAAGATTTTAATCGCATTCATCCATAAGTCTTATAACTCACCATGACAAATTATTTGAAACTCGGACTTTGCTTGCTGCTCTGCGGTGTCCTCACCTACGGCTGTAAGAAAAATGCCGGCTCGTCGGCTGGTCGCGAGGAGGCGGCCATAGTTAAAGCGCTTTCGTCCAAGCGCATTGGTCTGCCCAATGGTTGGTCACTTACGCCGGTTGGAAGAAGTTTGGATCTGGATGATTTGCCTTTGAATTTGGTAGTTTCTCCGTCCAAGAAATATTTGGCTGTGACCAACAACGGGCAAAGCACGCAGAGCATTATCCTAATTGATGCGACTTTGGAAAAAGTGCTGGATTCAGCCATAGTCGCCAAGTCTTACCTTGGTTTGGCATTCAGTCAGGATGAAAAAACCATTTATGCTTCGGGTGGGAATGATAATAAGATATTGGTATTTAAAATTGACAATCAGCAGCTTGTGCCAGCTGAGCCGATCGTGTTGGGCAAGCCCTGGCCGGTTAAGATTTCGCCTACCGGAATTTCTGTCGACGATGCCAAGAATAGGATTTATGTAGTGACCAAAGAAGATAGCTCGCTTTACATTTGTGATACTCAAACCAAAAAAACCATTGGAAAACTAAGTCTGGGGGCAGCAGCTTACACCTGTTTGCTATCCAATGATAAAAAGGAACTTTACGTTTCGCTTTGGGGCGGATCGCGGGTAGTAATCGTAAACACAGAAACACAAAAAATATCCGCAGAAATCGCGACGAACAAGAACCCGAACGATCTGCTTTTGACCAAAGACGGCAAATTTTTATACGTGGCCAATGGTAATGATAACACCGTCGGGCTCATCGATCTTACCAAACGTCAGATATCGGAAACACTAACAACTTCACTTTTCCCTGATGCGCCGGTTGGAACTACTCCAAATGGCTTGGCGCTGAGTGAAGATGAGAAAATACTTTACATTGCCAATGCAGACAATAACTGCCTGGCGGTATTTGATGTAGAAATCAAAGGGCGCAGCCACTCCGTCGGATTTATACCTACCGGCTGGTATCCGACCGCTGTGAAAACGATCGGTTCAAAGATTTTTGTTACCAATGGAAAAGGCTTTTCTTCCAAGGCCAATCCAAAAGGTCCCAATCCTAATTTATCAAAAGTACCCCAGCAGATAGGACCTAACCCCCAGGCTTACACGGGAAGAGAGCAGTATATCGGTGGCTTGTTTAAAGGCACTTTGTCGATCATTGATTCACCTTCTGCGGAGACACTTTCGGCTTATTCCCGGGTTGTTTACGCAAATACACCCTACACAAAGAACAAAGAACTGAATGCAGAAGGGGAGGCCGGAAACCCGATCCCGATGAAAGTAGGTGATAAGTCACCGATCAAATATGTCTTTTACATCATCAAGGAAAACCGGACTTACGACCAGATCCTGGGAGATATGAAAGAAGGTAATGGCGATGCTTCACTTTGCCTCTTTCCAGAAAAGGTGACGCCAAATCAGCACGCGCTGGCCCGCCAATTTGTGTTACTCGATAATTTTTACGTAGATGCCGAAGTTAGCGCAGATGGGCACAACTGGTCATCGGCTGCATATGCCAATGATTATGTAGAAAAAAACTGGGTGACAAGCTATGGCGGTCGCGGTGGCACTTATGACTATGAGGGTAGCAAGGATATCGCACACCCACGGGATGGATTTATATGGGACCATGCATTGCGTGCGGGCCTGACTTTCAGGAGCTATGGTTGGTTTGCGGACGAAGGAAAAGCAAATATCAAAACACTGGAAGGGAACTATTGTCCAACTTTTAAAGGCTACGATCTTGGTTATAAGGATATAGACCGGGAAGCTGCCTGGGAAAAGGACTTTGATGAACTTTTAGCAGCGGGCAAACTTCCAAGGTTAAATACACTGCGATTTGGGAATGACCATACTTCCGGTGCCAGTGTTGGGAAACCGACGCCGTTTGCGGCTGTCGCCGACAATGACCTGGCCGTAGGGCGTTTTGTTGAACATCTTTCCAAAAGTAAGGTCTGGAATGAATCGGTGGTATTTATCCTGGAAGACGACGCGCAAAACGGACCGGATCACGTGGATGCACACCGCTCCATTGCTTTTGTTGCAGGAGGTTTTGTCAAAAGAGGTTTTGTAGACCATACTATGTACTCAACCTCTGGAATGCTCCGCACGATGGAGCTGATCCTGGGCATAAAACCCATGAGCCAGTATGATGCTGCTGCCACGCCGATGTGGAGGTGTTTTAACAAAACGGCTAATCCGGCTGGCTTTACTTCGCTGGAAGCAGGGGTTGATTTGACTCAAAAAAATGTGGCAGTGAATTCCAATTCGCGCCAATCCGATCAGTTTGATCTATCCGTGCCTGATGCGATTGACGACCTTGTTTTCAGCCGGATTGTGTGGCAGACGGTGCGGGGTGAAAAAAGCATTATGCCCGCGCCGCGCCGGGGTGCATTTGTAAGACTTGAAAAAGAAGATGAAGAAGAGGAAGATTAATTGACCCGATGATGTTCAGCAGAAAAGATTCACCTGAAACCGATTAATCACCTGAAACCGCAGCGCGGGAAGATTTAAAGCAGAGGTTAATTACGGTGATTATTTACGTAAAAAGTCTTCAATAGCGACATTATAACACCGCCTTCGGGTGGACTTACGTACGGATTCCTTATAAATGGAAGCTGGTCGGATAAGGAAGTCATTTCGTTTTGGGTCAAAGTTTTATAACCCATCTGCCAGTCTGGGAACGACCTTTCTCCAATTTTTCCACTGTATAATCTGATAACCTGACTGTGCCGAGGATCGCTTGAAATGACACTGTAAAGATTACTTACCGTTGACTCTTCCCCTTCGAGCACTTGTATGATGCTGCCGTTGCAATACAGTAATACGCCTGTAATGCCCAATTTGCGGTTCTTTTGCTGGCTTTTATTTAATAATTCATCTAGTTCAGGAGCAGAAAGCATGTCGGAAGAACTAATGTAGACGAGGCAGAATTCCATCGATAGTTTGGGTTGTTGTAACGTTTGATAAAGTTTTTGTCACTTGTGGTTTCATAACTAAAATCATGCCACTGGAAGTTCGTGTAAGTGATGATCGGGGGCATCCTGTCGCAACCATTTTTACAGCCATTTTCGCATTCTCCCACATGCTGGCATACAATTTACACGGGGCGATGCACCAATTTGCCTTGAACAATGCGTTACAAAAAAAGACTGAATGCCTTTCTGATCAGCCCGCTTTTGGGCATCATATTGATGATCGCAGCACAGGTTCCTGTTATGGCGCAGCTGCCGCCGATGCCGGAGGATACTGCGAAACCAGCTCGACCGGTGTATCCGCCCGATTCGCTCGGCCGACGTACACCACGCGGTACCATCGACGGTTTCCTGAAAGCCAGCTACGAAAACGATTACCGGAAAGCGGCCTTGTACATTCGCCGCGACCCGGCGCTCAAAAAGCGTCAGAACACCCTGGCGCAGGCAAAAGCATTGCAGGCGCTGCTGGAAGTGAATGGCCGGATCTACCCGTATTCCTGGATCAGCAATGAGCCGGAAGGAAAAACCGACGACAACCTCGGCCCAAACCTGGACAGGATCGGTGCCGTCACAATTGAAAATGAATCCTTTGACCTGATCCTCGAAAGCTTTAAAGACAAGCAAGGCAATCCAATCTGGCTGTTTTCGACACAAACCATAGAGCGCATTCCACTCAATGTGAGTGATATCGAGACGAGTACGCTGATCAGTGACATTTCGCCTGCCTTCATGCAAAAAAACAAATGGGGAGGCGCGCCAGTATCACACTGGGTTGCTTCGATCATCCTGCTGATCTTTGCTTATCTGATGGCGTTTGGGCTGGCCAGGCTCGTTATTTTCTTATTGCCGAAATTCTACAAAAAAGCAGGCGAAGATCCGCATGCAGGCGTGATCCGGGCTTTTTCTCTGCCTGTTCAGTTATACCTTTCAACCTGGTTATTTATGTTCCTGAGCCGGGAGGCGGGTATTTCGCTCGTAGTTCGGCAACGGTTCGGAAACCTCAATCTCATTGTTGGGGTAGTGGCGGTAATGCTGCTCATCTGGCAGTTAATCGATGTAATTGGCGGGGTAACAGAACACCGCCTTAAAAAGCATCGCAATCAGGCAGCAGTGTCGGCGATCCTTTTTTTTAGAAGAGCTTTAAAAACGGCATTAGTCGTTGTGGGTGTGATTATGATCCTGGATACGCTCGGTTTTGATGTAACAACCGGTATTGCCGCGCTCGGGATAGGTGGTATTGCGCTGGCGCTAGGCACTCAGAAAACCGTTGAAAACTTTGTAGGCAGCGTGACGATCATCGCGGATCAGCCTGTTCGGGTCGGTGATTTTTGCAAGATAGGCGACATTTCCGGAACCATTGAGCGCATCGGAATGCGCGCTACGCAGGTCCGTACAAATGACCGGACCGTTGTTACAATTCCCAATGGAGAACTTTCATCACTGAAAATTGAAAACTATGCGCATCGCGAACGTCTGTGGTTTCACCCCATTTTCAATCTGCGGCTTGAAACCACACCGGACCAGATCCGTCAGCTGATCCAGGATCTGCGAAGGGTATTGCTTACCCACCCACGGGTTAATCCCTCGCCTGCCCGTGTCAGGTTTGTAGAAGTAGGGCCTGGCGGCCTCCAAATCGAGGTATATGCTTACGTTGACACAGCGGACTTCGATGTTTTCCTTGAAATACAGGAAGAGCTGCTTTTGAAAATGATGGAAGTGATCACCAGCAGCGGTACAAGCCTGATGCTTCCTTCCCAAACCGTTTATTATGCCAAAGATCACGGTCTACCCCAGCAGGAAAGCCCGATCATTCCCCCACAATGAGGTGGCTGTCGTTATTTATTTTTATGCGTTCTCTTGTTCACCTGTTGCAGCCAGAAATACCCTAAAATTCCGGAGGTTACCGAAGCAGTTAATATTGAGAACTTGGCTTCCGATAAGATCAGCTCCTCGCCAGCGAAAGAAAGCAAGGCGATGAATATCGACATGGTAAAGCCGATACCTCCAAGCATACCTACACCAATGATGTGCATCCAGGAAGCATGCTTTGGCATTTTACCGATTCCAAGTTTAACGGCAATCCATGAAAACAGGGTAATGCCAAAAGGCTTGCCAATTACAAGCCCCGCGATGATACCCAGGCCCAGCACAGTGGTCAGTCCTTGCAGCATGCCAGGCTCGAATTCAATATTCGTATTGGCGAGTGCGAAGATCGGCATAATGACAAAGTTCACTGGGTTGACCAATATATGTTCAAGCTTTTCAAGAGGTGACTCGGTTGCATCCGGGGTGGTAGGTAGCGCAAAGGCAGTCAGCACACCAGCAATGGTAGCATGGACTCCTGAGTGATGGATAAAATACCAGATGAAAAGACCCGGGATCAGATATGCTGCAAGACTTTTGACTTTAAGCCTGTTGAGAAGCAACAAGAAAATAAATATTCCAAACGCATATAAAAGGTAAGTGTAATGAATGTCGGTTGAATAGAAGATAGCAATCACCAGGATTGCCATCAAATCATCAACAATTGCCAGCGCGGAAAGGAATATTTTCAAGGAAGATGGCGCACGCTTTCCGAGCATGGAGATAATGGCGATGGCAAAAGCAATATCTGTCGCCATAGGTATGCCCCAGCCGCTGGCGGTCGGGGTGCCTGAATTAAACCAGAAATAAATCGACGCAGGGGCCAGAACGCCCCCGATAGCGGCCAGGATCGGCAGTGATGCTTTCTTGAAAGATGAAAGTTCACCTTCCACCATTTCCCGCTTGATTTCAAGGCCCACCAAGAGAAAGAAAACGGCCATTAATCCGTCATTGATCCAGAGCAGGACGGGGTAGCGCAGGTGAACACCAGCCATATCGGCGCCAATTTCCGTAGCGAGTAGTGCCTCAAAGCCTGGCCCTGCGCTTGAATTTGCAATGATCAGCGAAATCATCACACAAATGATCAGGATGATGCCGCCCGTTGAACTGGACTGGAAAAATTTCTTAAACGAATTCAGGTTAATTAGATTTGCCATGGGGTAAAACTAATAACTAACATTTAAACTACTTCCAAAAGCCTGGTCAAAATGCGAGACTAAAAAACGCTTCTACTCTGAACTGATCGATTGTACCGGATTGACCATGGCGGCTTTTACACTCTGAAAACAAATGGTAATTAACGCAGTTGTCAATGCCAGCAGGCCGGCCAGCAGGAAAGTCCACCATTGAATCTCCACTTTGTAGGCAAAATCTTTCAGCCAGTGGTCCATTACAATCCAGGCGATGGGCGAAGCTATGACGATCGAGATCACAACCAGTTTCATGAAATCTTTGGAAAGCAATGTTGTAATGTTCAGAACCGTCGCTCCGAGTACCTTTCGAATGCCGATCTCTTTCGTGCGCTGTTCAGTAGTAAAGGAAGTTAATCCCAATAATCCCAGGCATGAGATCACAATTGCTATCCCTGCAAAAAAGTTAAATAGCTGACTGGTTTTCTCCTCGGTACGGTAGAGTGCATTGTAATCGGCATCCAGAAAAGCGTACTCAAATGGGTAACCCGGAATGTATTGCTTCCATAACCGTTCGGCTTTCGCCAAAGCAACTGGCGCAAGTTGTGCCGTCGTGTGCACATGAACGCGGTAATTTTGGTTAGGGTGACTATATATAACGAGCGGCATAATGGGTTCGCGGATGGAGGTGATATTGAAATCTTTCACAACACCGATGATCACCCCTTCTGTACCGTCCAGTTTGAATCTCTTGCCAATTGGGTCTCTGATACCAGTCTGTTTTACAGCTGTTTCATTTAAAATAATGGAGGTTGAATCTGTCTTGTCGCCTCTGAAGTTCCTGCCGGCAATTAGTCTTAATTTAAAATTCGGGATGAAATCCTGATCTACGCTTAGCTGCGCCATGATGATCGTCCGGTCCCTGGCTTTCCCATCCCAATCAGTGGACACAGTGCCAGTCAGCACATTGACGGGTGTATCTGTGGCAGTGCTTACGGCCAGAATGCTTGACTCAGCTCTTAGTGCTTGCTTAAACTGCGGTGTAAAATTTCGTCCAACAAATGTGAAGGTATGTTCTCTGTCAAACCCCGGATCGCGGTCTCTGATAAAGCGCATTTGACTGCCAATGACAAAGGTGCCCACAATGAGCATGTTTGCGAGCGCAAACTGCGCTACCACCAATGATTTGCGAAGCAGCGCTCCACCGGCCTTGCTGGAACGTCCCTTTAAGGCCTGGATCGGATTATATCCGGAGATCAGAAACGCGGGGTAAAGCCCTGCCAAAACAAAACAGAATGCCAGTGCGCCTAGCAGAATCTGCCACGTGTGCAGATCGAAAAGTGAAAAGTGACCCGATTCGCCGGTAATACTTACATAAAAAGGAATAATACCTTGCAGCAGCCCGACCGAAAGGAACATCGACAGGCTCAATGTCAGCAGTGATTCCACCAGTAGCTGCATGGCCAGTTGTCGCGAGCCCGCGCCTACTACTTTTCGAATGCCAATTTCCTTTGACCGCCTGGTGGCCCGTGCGGTGGTAAGATTCACATAGTTAATGCAGCCGATACTGAGCAAAAGTAAGGCAACAGCTCCCATCATGCCTACCTGCTTACTGGCTGATTCATTTCCTTCCACCGGATATAGGTGGATTTCAGAAAGAGGCTGTAAGACAAAGTCCGAAGGGTTAGTTGCGTCGCGGTGTGCCCTGCCTTGTATGGCGGTCAGCTTTCCTTCAACTTTCGTCGGAACTGTATTCGCACCAAGCTTTACATATGTGGTAAAACTATAATCATCCCAGTTGTCATCAACTGAGCGGCGGCCTCCTTTCTGCGGATCAAGACTTTTCAAGACGGCGAGATTGACATACATATCGCGTCTGAATGATGAATTATAGGGAGCATCTTTCAAAATCGCACTTACTGTGAAAGTAGCGTTGCTTTCAACACTAACAAACGATTTGCCGATCGCATCGGCAGTGCCAAAGAACTTGTGAGCCAGTTTTTCGGACAATACCACAGAATTAGGCGCAGGAAAAAGCGCATTTTTATTACCAAAGATCACCTTGAAGCCATCGAATATCTCTATAAAATTAGAGTCTGTATAAGCAAGATTTCCCTTTTCAGTAAACGTCTGGTTGTTAACCCTGAATGTAGCCGAAGGATAATCTCCGATGCGGACGGCATTCTCTATTTCGGGTACTTCCCTAAGAGCCGACACTGCGATCGGTCCCGGTGTCGATGTAGATGTATACTCATCTTCACCTTTGCCAAAATGAGTATTGATCTGATAAATCCGGTCGGTATGTGTGTGGAAGCGATCGAAGCTGAGCTCATTCCGGACCCACCAGAACAAGAGTAAACTAACAGCCAGCACTACGGCAAGGCCTCCGATGTTCAGCGCCGTATACCAGCCGCCCGCACGCAAATTGCGAACCGCGACATTTAAATAATTTCGGATCATGAGGTATGGATACTAAGTGTTTATAAGTATTACCAACTCATTAGAAGTAATGTTGCAGCATCGCGAATTTTGAGGGCTGATATTTTTGTCTCAAATACCCCTTCTATATGTTCGAAATGGCCGCAGTAATGGATTTGAAGTTCGCTATTTTTGCTGCTGTCCAAAATCGAATCAAAACATCTGGCTAAGTATGAGAAAGATAATCGCCGCTATCAATATGACGCTCGACGGTTTTTGCGATCACACCGCAGTCTCGCCCGACGAAGCAGTGCACGCTCACTATGGTGAGCTCCTTAAAAATGCCGATACTGCATTGTATGGCAGGAAAACGTATTTGCTTATGGAGTTTTGGAAAGGCTTGGCAGAACAGCCCAGTGGAGAAAAATCGATGGATGATTTTGCAGTGAATATGGATGCTATTCCGAAAGTTGTGTTTTCCCGCACCTTGCAAAGCGTAGATTGGAAAAGCGCACGGGTTGCTACCCGCAGCCTCGAAGCGGAGACGCTGGCACTCCGGGAAGAAGAGGGCGGTAACATTCTGATTTGCAGCCGCAGCCTGATCATTGCGCTAATCAACCAGGGCCTCGTGGATGAGTTTCAGCTGATGGTACACCCGGTGGTGGCGCGAAAAGGTTTGCCTTTATTTGACGAACTCGCAGACGGAGTGGTTTTGAAATTAACAAAAACGCAAACCTTTGCCAGCGGTGCTATATTACTTTACTATGCTCCGTCGACGCAGCAATAGAATAACTTTTACCGATAACTAAGTTAATTCCTACTTTTTCTTGGATAGTGTTAATATTGGGCTAAGAAAATATTCCGAGCCTAACTTACTGACCTCTATGAAAATGTACATCCCCTCTTACAGTTCTCCGAAATTACATTCAGCTGCTTCCTGAGTAGCGTGTAGCCGGTTCCTGGCCGGTCTTTCCACATATTTTCCCGCACACTTTTCTTTACACCGCTCCCGGCTGACCACCCGGGATCGATGGCGTACATCCATTTTTCATCCTTTAACCTATTTCTACATGGCAGAACCATTTCTATCTGAAATCCGAATGGTGAGTTTCAATTTCCCTCCAAAAGGCTGGGCAAATGCCAGCGGGCAGTTTCTCCCTATCAATCAAAACCAGGCATTGTTCGCTTTACTGGGCACTACTTATGGCGGTAATGGACAGACAACTTTTGCATTACCCAACTTCCAGGGAAAAGTGCCCATTCACGTGGGAAACGGGTTTAATCTCGGGCAAACGGGCGGCGAAATAAGTCACACGCTCACTCAGAACGAACTACCGCAGCATAGCCACCTGTTGCAGGCGCGCGACACGGGGGATGCAAGTACCAATGTGATCGACCCTACCGGAAATTCGTTTTCAAACTCCCAACCTAGTAACCTGTATTCCAACGCGATCAACGACAATCTGCTGTCGCTTCGACCGGGCACAGTATCATCTGTCGGGGGAAGTCAGCCTCACAATAATATGCAGCCTTACTCGGTGCTCAATTTCGTCATAGCGCTGCAGGGAATTTTCCCCAGCCAGAATTAATCCCCCGGTGTTCCAGTCGATCACATCAAACACAGAAAATACATGGCACAACCATATGTTGGCGAAATAAGGATATTTGCGGGCAATTTTGCGCCTGCCGGATGGGAATTTTGCGAAGGTCAATTATTGCCGATCTCCGAAAACGAAACCCTCTTTCAATTAATAGGCACTTCTTACGGAGGCGACGGCGAGTCTACATTTGCCCTTCCTGACATGCAGGGCCGTTTGCCGGTCCACATGGGCAATAACCAGGGTACCAGCTATATCATCGCGGAAAAGGCAGGTACTGAGCAAGAAACGCTCACAAGTAACCAGATTCCCAACCATACGCACAATTTTCAGGTGACTACCGACATTGGGAACGTCCCCAGTCCGAGCGGCTCTATCATCGGCGTGTCCACCAAAGCGAAAATCTTCTTTGCGGATCCCCCTGTGGTAAATTTTAACGCCAACGATATCGGACCTGCCGGCGGAAGCCAGCCACACAGCAATTTTCAACCGTATCTGTGTCTCAATTTTATCATTTCTCTCTTCGGGATATTCCCGTCGCCGACCTGAAATCCGGCAAGAAAGGTGATGTATAAAAATTTAAAAACAAGAAAATATCATGGATCCATTCGTAGCTGAAGTAAGAATATTCCCATTCAATTTTGCGCCCAAGGGCTGGGCTTTTTGTAATGGTCAATTAATGCCGATTTCTCAAAATACCGCACTGTTCTCGTTGCTAGGCACAACCTACGGCGGCGATGGCAAGTCGACATTTGCATTGCCAGACCTGCAAGGCGCGGCGCCAATGCATCCCGGACAGGGAGCTGGCTTGTCGCTGCACGATCTTGGGGAAATGTCGGGAAGCACATCCGTAACATTGCTCCAATCTGAAATGCCGCTTCACAATCACCAGTTGCGCGCTGCCAGCGACGTTTCAGAAACCGCTACCCCCAGCAGCACGACCACGTTTGGAAAGGCAGACGAAGGTAGCGTATATGTAGGAGGTACTCCAACCAGCCCAATGGCACTTAACTCCCTGCAAGTGACGGGCGGATCTCTGCCGCATAATAATATGCAGCCTTATCTTACCTGCTACTTCAATATCGCTTTGCAAGGCGTATTCCCGCCAAGACCATAATCGACAACCACCTGATTACCGATTTTTTATAGTTACCATTATGAAGTTGAGTTTTACCCGCACCGATCTCCAAGTCAGGCCTATAAACGCCAATGATAGGGCATTCCTGCTCGATACCTACGCAAGTACACGTGCGGAAGAACTGGAAAGGGTCCCGGATTGGACCGACCTGATGAAACGGGAATTTGTGACGGGGCAATTCAACGCCCAGCATGATTACTATCAAAAAAACTATGTCGGGGGCAATTTCTGGGTGATTGAAGACAAAGGAAACAATATAGGGAGGCTCTACCTCCACGAAAACTACCAGGATAAGGGTATGCGGATCATTGACATTACGATTTCTCCTTTATACCGGAACCGCGGCATAGGCGAATCAATCCTGAAAGACCTGATGAACAGGGCCGCCCAACTCGGACGGCCGCTGAGCATTCATGTTGAAACTTTCAATCCTGCCAAGAATCTGTATACCCGCCTGGGATTTAAAACTGTAAGCGAAACAAACGGAGTTTATCATTTAATGGAATGGAAGCATACGACCTAAGTACCATAACGGCTGATGATTTCAGCAAATACATGAACCAGACGTTCGACGTCTATTTTGCTGAAACACAAATAGTACCCTCCGCTTTAACGAGAGTTACCCGGCTCAGCAGCTACACGCCACTCGAACGCGGGCCCTTTTCGCTGGAACTCCAGACGAGCGGAGATCACGCTCCCCGCCCCCAGGGAATTTACAGGATCGCACATCCTGAAATCGGGAACATAGAAGTGTTCCTGGTGCCGGTCGGGACCGATGTAAAAGGGATGAGGTATGAGGCTGTATTTTCCTGAAACTGAACTAACACAACAGGCTACATCAAACAAACTAGCTGCATGAAAAATTTTTACCTATATCTTACAGGGCTGGTGCTATTCGCTTCCGGCATCGAAATGGTCGACAGGCTCGGTACTGACAGCACCCGAAAAGAGCAATTCGCCCTGACACAGAACGACCGCGTGCGCGCCGAAAAATCAGCTTCGGTCAAAGTTCCCTACGCAAGATCCCGTGCCGCAAAGAAGGGATCAGCATTAATGCTTGTGCCCGGCATTTCGGCTACCAATACTTATGTGATCTCCAATGATACCGGGCTCAGCGGAGGCTCAGCAGGTGACGAAATCACCTATACTGTCACAATCAGCAATGGCGGCACGGATGCTACCGGAGTAGTATTCTCGGAAACGCTTGACCCAAACACCACCCTGGTGCCGGGTTCAGTAACCGTAAGCCCGATCGCTGTCAACGACTCATACAATACGATCGGTAACGTGGGGCTCAGCATCCCGGCAGGTAGCGGTTTGCTAAGCAATGATGTCAGTCCGAACGGAACTGCGCTGACTATTACCAGCTCCGCGACGGTTGCCACTGCCCAGGGCGGAAGCATCACACTAGATCAGAATACCGGTGCATTCACTTATGATGCACCAGCGGGTTATGTCGGAGCAGATACGTTCGACTATACCATCGGAAATAACTCAGGTACCGCATCCACCGCTACTGCTACGATCACTTCGTCGGGCGCTGTCTGGTTCATCAAGGCCGACGCCCCAGCAGGCGGAACAGGAACGCTATCCAAGCCATTCAACTCCCTGAACGCATTTCAGAGCATCAATAATAATACAGGCGTAAACGCCAAAGCCGGGCATCTTGTTTTTCTTTACACCGGAAGTTACGACGGCAGTGTGACGTTGCTGGCCAGCCAAAAACTGATCGGCCAGGGCGCGGGAGAGACAATACTTGCCCTTGGCCCATTCGCTACACCAAGCGGTGACAACCTCCTGCCAGCTACCGGCGGAACACGTCCGACCGTTATTTCTTCCGGAACCGCAGTCACACTCGGAGCGGGTAACACAATCAGGGGTTTCGACATCGGCAATACTACCGGTTCCAAACTTGCTGGCACATTCACGGGTACACTGACTATCAGGGAAATGGCTCTTAGCGGAAGCGGACGTGCACTGGCGGTATCAGGAGGTACTTTTGACGCCCAGTTTTCAGAAGTTTCTTCGAGCTCTACTGCGTCAGGCGAGTCGGTTACGATAGAAGCCGGCAGTGGTTCTGTCACGATCGCGACAGGAACTCTCAACGCTGTTAATTCAGGCGCGATCAGGATTTCGGGAACCTCACTGGCTTTGAACGTCAATTTCGTTTCGGTATCAAGCGCCGGCGCGTCAAAAGGTATCTCTGTTTCGGGTACAACAGGTTCTTTCCAGATTACCGGTAACGGGACGACAGACGGATCCGGAGGTACGATCCAGAATATCACGAGCCGTGGCATGGAGTTCATTTCGGCAGCCGGGATCACGATTAAGAACGTGAATATGCTTAACGCCAATACCACAGATGGGACCTTGCCCGTAGCCCTTGACAATTCAAATGCCAATGCAGCAATTCATGCAAATTCGGTAGCGGGATTGTCACTGGATAATGTGGAGATCACCGGCACGGTTTCGCAAGAAGGTATTAACCTGAGAGGTGTAAATAATTTTAGTTTTACCAATGGTACCATAGCTAATGGGGGTTCGGCAATCACAAGCGAAGAAGGATGTATTTACGCTATCAACACGACCGGCACCTGCACGATCACCAATTCTTCTTTTTCCAATCCCGGCGGACGTGCCGTTTATTTTGACAATACAAACACCAACCTTACCAGGATTGCGGTTTCCGGCTCCACTTTCGATAATGCCGATAACGGTTCAGGCTTGCAAATGTATGCCCGCGGGAGCTCAACAATGAACCTTCGGATTGATAATTCCCAGTTCACCAGATGTCGTACAGCGGGTGTAGAAGCTTATGCGACGGATAATGCAGTGATCCAGGCTGACGTGCTTAACTGTATTGTCAACCCGACTGATAACGTCGGAACGGGTATTGATATCGCCAGCTCAGGCAATGCTACTGCGAAATTTAATGTAAATAACAACACAGTATCTACGTGGAACGGCCCGGCACTGAACTTCTTCACGACGGGCAACGGCTATCTGGAAGGAAACGTTCTTAACAATATTGTTTCAAAAACCGCCCAGGCAGGTTCGGGAATCCGGGTAAGTAACAACACGCCAAGCGCGCGCTCAATTGTACTGATTAAAGATAATACTATTAATAGCTGGTCTACGGGGAACGGTATTGCGGTAGAAGCAACATCCTCTACCAGCGCGCTGAGCAACGTTACTATTGATAATAACACCTTAGCGATGACGGGTGTCGACGCGCTTTATGGAATCGACGTGATTACTGCCGGCGGCGGCTCGAACAATGCAAAGATTTGCGCCAACATCATTAATAATGATGTGACCATTTCGCCTGTTGTTAACTATGCAGCGAGAGCCCGGTCAGGAGTAATCGGCTCAACCGAGATCCGCTTGCAGGGAACAGGAACTACCTTCGCGGAAACCTGGAACAACGGAGGCAATACGCCCGGCGTCGGACCAGTAAACCAGAGCGGTGACGGACCATTTACAATCGGTGCAGGCGTAGCCTGCGCGACACCTAATGTACCTCCGCTAAACGCACGACTGGGCGCCGAGGAAATAGAAATATCGCAAACCGCACCGAAAGAAAACCCTCCTGCGCCATTGCGCCAGACAGCTGTAAACGGAGCAGTCACGGAGGATGTCGTGCAAACAGCACCTGCCGCTACGGCAAGTCCTGCCCGTTTGGACGGTACACAAGCCGGAGAGACGATCACAATCAATGGCAGCGGCAGCGGTTTTAATATCCCGGCTGGCAAAAATGTGATCATCGTGTTCAAGGCTACTATAAACGACGACATCCCGACGGCCGCCTGCGAAGTTTCGACCCAGGGTACTGTTTCCGGAAGCAATTTTGACAACGTACTGACCGACGATCCGACCGTAGCCGGGACAAACAACCCGACAGTTACACCGGTAGTATCGGTACCAGTGATCACTTTCTGCCCTGGCGACCAGACGGTATCGCCCGATGCAGGTACCTGTACATCTACGCAAACACTGGCGGCAACCGCAGATGCCTGTCCTGCTGCGACCGTTACATATAGTGTGGATGGAAATCCGATCACTTTCCCGTACGCATTTCCGGCAGGTGCTACAACAGTGCTTGTAACAGCCTCGAATGGCATCGGAACGGCTCCTACCTGCTCATTCACAGTGACTGTCACTCCTACGCCAGCGCCACCAGTTACGGATGAACCTGATGACCAGACCATTTGTGCGGGTTCAGGAACTTCATTCACAGTCGCGTCTTCTCAGAGCGATGTAATTTACCAATGGCAGAAAAAACCTTTCGGAGGTGCATTTGCTGATATTACTGTTGAATCAAATGCAACTGCTGACGATGCGACGCTGACACTTACCAATGTACCGGTTGAGGATAACCAGTCGGAATACCGCTGCATTGTTTCAAATCCATGCAACAGTACTACCTCCGCCGCTGCAATTCTGACGGTCAATGAGATCACAGGCTCTTCTTTAACCGGAACAATGAGTGTTAACCAGGGAGAAGCTGCGCCGGTAGTAACCTTCGGGGCAACGGGTGGTACATTACCTTACACATTTACTTACACGGTGAACGGAGGCAGCAATCTGACCGTTTCTACGACGGGAATCCAGACAACTGTAACAGTAAGCCAGCCGACGAATGTTATCGGTGTATTTACGTATGAACTGGTGAGTGTATCGGATGCACAGTCCTGTTCGCTGACCCCCCCTTCGGCGCAGACGGCAGTTGTAACCGTCGCATCTGACCTTTCCGCCACGATAACGGGCACTGCAACGGCATGCCAGAACACAACCGAGCCGGTGATCACATTTACAGCTGTCAATGGGATCGGGCCGTTTACATTTACTTACAACATCGACGGGGGATCTGATCAGACCATATCTACAACCGGTGTCAACACAACTGTCACGGTAGCTGCGCCTACCACAACTACGGGTTCGTTTGTTTACACTCTGACGAATGTCAGTGGCGCAGGCGACGCATCCGCATCTGTTGCGGGACAAACTGCTACGATCACAGTGGACGTGGCACCGACGATTGCGCTCACCGGTGATCAGTACGCATGCATGAGCGACCGGAATACCTATACGGTTTTCTTCACGGCGTCGGCGGGAGCAGTAGTTACTTCGGACAAAGGTATTGTCAGCGGCAATACGGTCACCGGCATTCCAACCGGTGAGACGGCAATACTGACCGCGACTTTCGGCGGCTGTTCAACTACGCTTAGCGTTTTCAAAGACTGTAATTTACCGGTAACTCTGATCGGCTTCTCAGGCTCCAAAATCGAAAACACAGCTGTTCTGCAATGGAAAACTGCCGAAGAAACCAATAGCGACCGGTTTGATATTGAACGGAGTACTGATGGTAGGAACTGGCAGATCGTTGGCACGGAAAAATCGCACGGTGAAAGTTATGCAGTGAGATCTTATGCATTTATCGACCAGGAACCTGCGGAGGGGGACAATTTTTACCGCCTTAAAATGATAGATCTGGATAATACTTTTGCTTACAGCAAGGTGATCAAAGTGCGTTTCGCTAACGATGTTTTGAAGTCAGAATTTTTTCCAAATCCGGTTGCCGACGTACTCACGCTGTCAAGTACAAAATGGAAGCAGGTCCAATCGGTTGAAATTTACAACATGACTGGAACCTCAGTTTATCGTTCGGCTAAAACGGTATCGAAAACCATATCGGTGAGAGATCTGCCTGTCGGCATGTATATTCTGAATATCACCCACTCGAATGGCGAGACGGTGAGTAGAAAACTGCTGATCAACAGGTAATAGAGCGAATGTCATATTTGAGTAGCCGGCGAGTTAGTCAGGCTGCTCACTAAAAAAGCGAAGGCCCTTTCTCTACCATGTAAAGAGAGGGCCTTTTTTTATTTCGATTACGACAGTTTTCCGGGTTGTTTGCGGAAAATGGCCGGCGACGTCCCGATGGATTTGCTGAATAGCCGGATGAAATATTTATGATCTTCGTAACCCAGTTGGAATGCGATCTCCTTCACGCTTTTCGACGTATACATCAACAGGCGCTGCGCTTCGCGTAAAATCTCCTGCCTGATGAGCCAGGTGGACGAAAAGCCGGTGATCGACTTTACCGTATCGTTGAGATAGCTTACCGTAATGTTCATTTGCGAAGCGTAATCGGCGGGTTTCTTTAATGCATGAAAATGCGCTCTGACGAGCAGATTAAAAACTTTGACAATCTCGACACTCCGTAACGATACCGCCTGGATACGCTCGTTTTCCTGAAATTGAAAAATGTTGACCGTTTTGTAAAAAAGCGCATTGAGCAAAGCCTGTACCAGTTGCTGCTCAAACTGAGCCGATTTACTGTCGTTTACCGCCGCAGATAGCAGCTGGAAAATGTGTGCAAACCATTGTTTATCAGTCTCATTGAGACGAATAATGGCAATATTGGCTAGCGAATGTTCGATCACCATTCGGGCATTTTGGTCAATGTATTTGGGATCAAAAGCAATCGCCCAGCCTTTGACATTTTTGGCCCGCCTGAAATCGTGTACCTGTCCCGGACAGGATAACATCAGCGCAGGCTCGTCCATTTCCACATCATGAAAGTCTATCGCGCCGCTCACTGAGCCACTTTCCAGCAAAAAACAGAAATAATGGTCATGACGATGCGGGCGGCCGAGGTGACCTGCCATGTCGCCGATTTGCTTATCGCCGGAGACATACGTGATTTCAATGCCCGTCAGGTCCTGCTGTAAATGCCTGATTTGAATATCCTGATTTGCCATTTTTTAAGACCAGAACCCGTGACCATATATCTTGGCGTGCACCCTGGGATCCGATTTCAATTTTCTTTTCAGCGCTTTCATCATAGGAATGTTTCCTGCAATATAAATGGAATTATAATCCGCCAGCGATTTGCCGCTATACCATTGTTCCAGTAAATCAGCTCCTTCATTTTGAGAATCTTGGATAAACTGAAATTCAGGATTTTCCTCTGTAAATGCGTCTGGTATTTCCTGACCGCCATTCACAATTACGCCCACTTCCATGGGATGTTCACTCGGATCTGTCAGTTGTCTCAATGCCAGAAAATGCCCCAGCGCACTGGCATCCGCCAAACCTAATACCGGCCCTTTCGCCGAGGGTAGCGAAGCTGCATGCGCTGCACCAAACAGGACCGGGTCGCCCGATTTCAATGCCCGTACCCAGCGGCTTCCGGCTCCGTCGTGTCCGCCGTCGATCAGCAGGGTACAAATGTTCAGTTCTGAATTCCAGCTTACAGGCGTATAATCCCGGTATTCCAGCTCGTCCACCTTGCATTTTAGCCGTTTGATAGAATCCCAGCCTTTCATATTGATGTGTGGAATATGCAGCTCTATTTCGTACAGCGTGCCGGGTTCCCACTTTTGGATGGAAGTTACAGTGCCACTGCTCAGCATTCGCTCCATTAATCCCGATGCTGCTTTTTTAAATATATTGACCATTTTACCTTTCTCTTTTCGACAAAGGTACGGGAGCGAAAAAGGGTATTTGTCCAACAAAAGGCAGGGGTAGGTGGACGAATGGCATTAAGTTACCGCTCCGATGCCATTCCCTCTGGATGTCTGCGCTTCGCGAGCTTGTATTCAGTAGGAAGTATATTGAACTTAGCTTTAAACGATTTTGCAAAATAATTCGGTGCCGTAAAACCGGTCATGTAAGAGATCTGCGAAATGCTTAGATCGCTGTTTTCAAGTAACAATGCGGCTTTTTCCAGTTTAATGGAGCGAATGAATTCAATAGGCGTCTGACCACTCATTTCCAGGACTTTGCTGTATAATGTTCCCCGGCTCATGCCTACATGCTTGCTCAAATTTTCGACGCTAAGCTGTGCAGTGTGCAGATTTTCTTCAATATAGGATAACATATCTTTCAGCAACTTTTCCTGGCTCGATTCCATCTGCGGTGCATTGCCAGCAACCTGTATCTGTCTGGAATAAACGCCTTTTAACAGCCGGTTAAGCAGGATCAAGTTGTTAATCTTTGCATTCAGAATGTCAAAATTGAATGGTTTAGTCAAGTAGTCATTTGCTCCTGAGCTGAGGCCTTCAAGTTGTTGCTGCTCGCCGGTGCTGGCGGTCAGGAGAATGATGGGAATGTGCTTGGTGCGCTTGTCCGACTTGATTTTCTGGCTTAGCGCGATGCCGTCCATTTCAGGCATGGCCACGTCGCTAACGATCAGTTCGGGGTGGTGACTGAGCGTTTTTTGCCAGCCTTCTTTTCCGTTACTTGCTTCGATAACATGGTAAAATGGCGCCAGACTTTCTTTTAGGTAATGCCTGAATTCATCATTATCCTCAATGATCAGCACATTGGAAGGATCTTCCGAACCGGCTTTTTCCTGCTTATTGAATCCGTTTTCAATGTCACCAGTACGCGTTTTTGGTGTTTCGACGGGCTGCTCATCCTTAGGCAAAAGTTCATCCGCAATAGGCAGCTCCACCGTGAATGTGCTTCCTGCGCCAGGCTGACTGGCTACATTAATCTTTCCGTGATGCAGCTGCACAAATTCCCGCACAATGGACAAGCCAATGCCGCTTCCCTGGTTCAGCACGGTCAGGTCCGTGTCGCTTTGAAAGAACCGGTCGAAAATCTTTTCATGCTGATCCTCTGCAATGCCAATTCCATTATCCGCAATGTTGATTTGCAGCCAGTGTTTTCCCTCGGGATCCGTTTGCAGCTGCACTTGTAAAGCCACTTCGCCGCCTTTTGGGGTGAATTTAAATGCATTGGAAAGCAAATTGAACAAAACGCGTTCGAGCTTTTCCGCGTCAAAATCCATGTCAAGCTGATCCAATGTACTTTCCACTTTGAACAGAATTCCTTTTCGAATGGAAAGATCGCTGAACTGCTCGCAGGTGTCTTTGATGAACAGAATAATGTCGCGCCGTTTCAAATCCAGCTTCACTTCCTGCTCCTGCATATTCTTGAAATCCAGCAACTGGTCCACGAGGTTAAGCAGTCGTTTTGCATTCCGTTTGATGGCCGTGACGGGCGGATGCAGCTCGGTCGATTTGGTTTTGACGAGCAGGTTATCGACCGGCGCCAGAATGAGCGAAATCGGCGTCCTGAACTCGTGGCTCAGATTGGTCAGAAACTTGATTTTCATCCGGTCCAGTTCTAACGCCCGTTCCACTTCGGCACGTTGCTGCTGCTCTTTGAACTGTCTTTGCAGCTTCTGAATGCCGCGCCGTCTCATCCAGTAAACAATTGCAAATGGTGCAAGAATGTAAAAAATGTAGGCGTAAATGGTCAGATAAAAAGGCGGTTTGACGATCACAGCCACCGACTTGGTTTGTGGCCCCCAGTTGATACCGTCCCCGCTGGCCTGCACTTCAAAAATATATTCGCCCGGGCTCAGATTGGTGTAACTCGCAAAGTTGGTAAGTCCCGTCTCGTTCCATTCCGATTGCATGCCGACCAGCCGGTGCCGGTAATGCATTTGTTTGGGATTGGTGTAATCCAGCGCTGCAAAACCAATTGAAAAATTCTGTTTGTAATCCAAACTGATGGTTCTGGCAACCGCAATGTCCGCGTCAATAAAATTGGAATCGGCGGGCGTAATGCTGCGGTTCCCGATTTTCAAATCCTTTAAAATGATCGGTGGAATGCGTTTGCTGTTGGGCAGGCTGCGGGTGTCGATGTAATTAAATCCGGCAATGCCACCGAAAAACAGCGTGTTATCACTCGCGCGAATGCCCGAGCCGAGCACAAATGTCCGGTCCTGAATGCCGTTATACGACGTGTAGTTAATGAATTTTTTGTTCTTTAGATCAAAATAGCTGATTCCCTGGTTGGTACTTACCCAAATCCGTCCCTGCGCATCTTCCAACACTTTGTTGACAATGTTACTGGCCAAGCCTTCCTTTGCTCCGTAAGTAATGAATTTCTTCGAACGCGGATCATACAAAGCCAATCCTTCACCCGAAGTGCCCGCCCAGATATTCCCTTTGCTATCCTCCAAAAGAGAGAAAACGATGTTACTGGCCAGGTCGCTGGTTTGCCTGTCAAGCAGCATTGATTTTTGGGTTATCGGGTCAAAAACCGCAATCCCCGTTCCGTGCGAAGCAATCCAAAGCTTTCCTTTCCGATCCAGCAGCAAGTCCCTGATATAACCATTCAACGGAATGCTCCGTTGGGTTACCGGAATGCCTGGATCGTACATTCTCCTGAAAGTGTTGGTAGAAGGATCGTACAAATGCACGCCGCCGCCATTGGTGCCCACCCATAATTTGCCAGACTTGTCCTTTTCGAAACAAAAAATCTCATTATTACTCAAACTGGTGGAGTCTTTTCCTTTTAAAAACTGCGTGTAACCGCCTGTTTTGGGATTAAATTGAAATAACCCATCTCCAAATGTCCCGATCCAGAGCTCATTGCTGGCTGTGAGTTCTAATGTTAAAATGGCGAGTCCGGATGCAGCGTTTTTGTTTTTTGGGTTAATGGGAAATTTCCTGAAAAGATTGGTTTGGCGGTTGTACAAATTCAGCCCGCCACCGTCTGTTCCTACAAACAATTCGCCCGATTCGGTCTCTGCAAAAGCAGTAACAAACGGGCCGCTCAAACCGTAGGGATCATTTACATCAGAACGCTTTAACCCAAAAATGGCCAGATTCTTATCATATTTATTGACACCACCTTTATAAGTCCCCAACCAACAAATGCCCTCATTATCAAACAAAATACTGCGCACCGATTTGTTGCTCAGACTAAATTGTGTCCGCGCATCCGGGCCATAACGCGTAATGATGCCTGTGCGCGTATCGAGCATGTTCAGCCCCGCATCCGTGCAGATCCAGAGCCGCTGCGGATTTTCCCACGTCACCGCAAAGACCATATTCGTGCTCAGCGAATTTTTGTTATCCGGCTCGTATTTAAAGTGTTTGATGATCTGCCCATTTGAATTGAGCTTAAAAACGCCGCTGAATGTGCCTGCCCAAATGTTTCCTTCCTGATCCTCGACAATGGACTTTACCGGTCGAGCGCCGACCTCTTCGGGCAAGGATTGCAGATAATTAATGTATTCCCCGGTTTTATCCGCCGGGTCAATTTTATACAAACCCGTCCGCGTTCCCACCCAGACCCTTTTTTTACGATCCACGGCAATGCTCAGGATCATTCCTTTGGAGATCTGATCAGGCATGTTGGCCACCGAAGTAAATGTGCGAATCTGATAGTTTTCCGGGTTTACCTGAATGAGGCCCGCTGTTGTTCCCACCCAAAGTTTGCCCGAAGCGTCACTGGTCATGCTGATGACACTGTGCGGTGACGGAATGCTTATGAATGCATCTTTCCGGCGATCATATAGGTGCAGTCCGCCTTCGATCGTACCCACCCAGATCCGCCCTTTTTGGTCCTGGTGCAAGCAAGAAATGTCGCTCGACTTAAGCGATGTCGAATCCTTTTTATTATGCCGATAAACCATCACATCCGTTCCGTCGAACCGGTTCAAGCCATCGTCGGTCCCGAACCACATCAATCCATAGCGATCTTTCAGGATAGCCGTGACGGTGTTGGACGACAATCCATCGGTCGAAGTGAGTGAAGTGAATTTGGGTTCGGCAGGCTGCGCCCACGCCGTGATCGTCGCTGCCAAACAGGCAACAATCAGGTAGAGCAAACGGAGTGTGAGCAGAATCTTCAAGCGCATTGATATGAGTGGGTTAAAACCGGAGCCCAGGACGAAAGTTATCTCAAAAATGCAAGTTTGTCCCAGAATCAGGCATTTTTTTGGCCAATTTGAACAATTGTATCCTTAATATGAACAAATGTGCTCACAGCAGGCTGCCCCGCTTCGCTACTTTTGTCGACAATAAATCAAATAATATCTGGAAAAAGTGATGCAGTTATTTAGATGATCAAAAGCCTAAGTTACACCCAATTCAAGTATTGTCAAATTGACACTTTCAAGACAACACTAATTAAACCACATGATTCTATCTAATTTAAACATCAAATCATACACAAAATGCATGAACGTTTATTAACCAATAAAACGCTGGCCAGAATGCTCGGACTTTCTGGTCTTCCGATCCTGCTGCTCGGAGGCGCTTCCATGGATGCGGTTGCCAGCAGCGCAGCTTGGGCCGATTATGGCACGAGACACAGGTCAGCACCCGCGGCCGACATTGAGGTTTCCGGAAAAGTTACCGGCCCGGACGGCGAGGCGCTGCCTGGCGTAAGTGTGCTCGTGAAATCTACAACCAGAGGAACGAGCGCAGATCAGGATGGTAATTTCCGGCTGACGGTTCAGGATGCAAATGCCGTTCTGGTGTTCTCACTCGTGGGTTACGCACCGAAAGAAGTGGTTGTAGGCACGCAGCAGATCATTAATGTAACATTAGCGGTTGACAACAAGACACTTGAAGAAGTGGTCGTAGTCGGTTACGGCGTTCAGCGGAAGCGGGACGTTACCGGTTCGGTGGTATCGGTTAGTGAAAGCACATTGAAAGAAGTGCCTGCGCCTAATCTTGTGAACCAGCTCAAAGGCCGCGCGGCTGGCGTTTCGATCATTAGTAATGGAAGTACGCCGGGCTCGCAAGGACAGATCCGGATCCGTGGAAACCGCACATTAACAACCAGCTCAGGATCGAGCGACGGTCTGGATGGTCCGCTTGTGGTGGTCGATGGGATTCCATTTGGTGGGTTGAATGACATTAACCCGGATGATATTTTGAGCCTGGAAGTTTTGAAAGATGCCTCTGCAACAGCCATTTACGGTTCGCGCGGCGCAGGCGGGGTGATCCTGGTAACGACCAAAAGAGGAAAGATCGGAAAGCCCGTTTTCAGTTACGACGGCTATCATGGACAAACGCAGGTGATGGGCAAATTCAATGTCATGAATGGCCAGGAATATGCGCAGTTCAAAGCCGATGCAGCCAAATACAACCGCACAGCGCCGGGAACTTCGGGCTATTTGTTAACCCAAAAAGAGCAGGAAGCACTCGACAATGGCGTTTCCACAGACTGGCAGGATCTGATTTACAAGCCGGGTTTCATGACCAATCACCAATTGGGCTTGCAAGGCGGCGTTGAAAACACCCAATACTCGCTGGGTTTGGGTTATTTCAACGAAACCGGGATCATTCCAAACCAGAGTTTCCAGCGTTACAACCTGCGCGCCACCATTGATCAGAAGATTGGTAAAAACATCAAAATCGGTCTGAATACATTAAATACGCTGACTTACACCAATACGCCGGGTGGCGGAGGTGTGCCGGGCGGACTTGTGCGCCTTACTCCGTTAGCCTCGCCTTATAATGCAGACGGAACGGTGAACACATTCCCGGCCGAAGGTTCCATCGATGCAGCCATCGTGAGTCCGCTGACGATCATGTCTAAAAAGGAATCGGCATTGGGACGCACGCGGTCAATACGGACATTCAACAGCCTTTATGCAGAGGTCAATATTTTGCCGGGATTGAAATATCGTTTCAATGCTGGTCTCAATTTCAGCCAGTCCAACCTGAATAACTACAATGGCCCGCTGACCTATTTCAATACGGCCACGACGCAGGCTGGCTCCACAGCAGAGATCAGCAACACCGAATATTGGGATGTGAACCTACAACATTTGCTTTATTTCGATAAAACATTTGCAGACAAGCACAAACTGGGTTTCACGGCGCTTTACGAATACACCAAAAACCACTCGCTGGGAAGCCGCTTCACTGTAACAGGTGTGCCGGCCGATTATATCAAAACTTCCAATTTCTCGCTCGCGGCCGGCCAGCCAGTGGCGCCGTCGGACTTTGGTAACTCGTTTTCAGAAACCGGCTTGCTATCCTACATGGGAAGGCTTAATTATAGTTATGCCGACAAATATTTGCTGACATTGACACTGCGTCGCGATGGCTCTTCAACATTGTCCCCGGCTAATCAATATTTCAATTATCCTGCGATTGGTTTAGGCTGGAATGTGGTGGAAGAAGGTTTTATGAAAACGGCTCCATTCATTTCTAACCTCAAACTGCGCGGCGGATGGGGGATTTCCGGAAACCGCAATGTGGGAGCTTACTCGACATTGGGTGCATTATCTGCGGGTTATTACAACTTTGGATTGGGCACAGCCGGGCAACAACTGGCTTACACCGTAACCAGCCTTCCTTCCAGCGATCTGAGCTGGCAATCGACCTCGCAGCTGGACATTGGTATTGATTTTGGTTTGTTCAACAACCGCATCACCGGTTCAGTGGACTGGTATCACCAAAAAACCAAGGATATCCTGCTATCTGTGCCGCTCCCGCCAAGCAATGGTGCAGGTTCTACTTTGAAAAATTTGGGTAGAACAGAAGGAAAGGGATTGGAAGTGGCTGCAACTTTTGAGATTGTCAGAAAACCAAAAGGCTTCAATTGGAGCATTGACGCGACCTATTTCTTCAACCGCGAAAAAATTACGCAGCTGACAACGCCGGAAGAAAAGTCCAATCTGGGCGCGGGATGGTTTGTAGGGCAGCCGCTTTCTGTGATTTTTGATTACAAAAAATTAGGAATCTGGCAGACCGCTGACGCTGAAAACGGAACATTGGCGCAGCAAACTTCACCGGTTCAATTTGCAGGACAGATCCGTGTGGAAGATTTGAATGGGGATAACAAGATCGATGCAAACGACCGCCAGATCCTGGGCAATTTCCAGCCGAAATGGGAGGGAGGACTTACGAGCCGTTTCAGTTTCAGAAACTTTGATGCTTCTATCGTGACTTATGCGAGAATGGGTATGAAGGTGCTGGTGCCTTACTTGACGGGTAACTCCACGGGTTCAGGCGGATTTGCATTCTTCAACCAAGGCCGTGTAAACCAGGTGAAAACAGATTACTGGACAGAAACCAACCCAACCAATGCATTTCCGGCTCCTGATGCCGGCGGCGCTGTGGCCAACTTTGGTTCGACATTGGGTTACTACGACGGTTCATTTATCAAATGCCGAAGCATTAACCTGGGTTACACTTTTGAAAGTGACCTGATTAAAAAAATCGGCGCGACCTCGGCCAGGATCTATGTCAACCTTACCAATCCGTTTATTATTTACTCACCATTGGTTAGAGACGATCTGGCTGTTGATCCCGAAGGAAACAGTTACGCAACGGGCCAGTCTACGCTGAATCCGCAAGGCGCCAGCGATCGTGGCGCGCCGGAACGCCAGATCTCGGTAAACCTGAATTCCCCGCCGGTAAAACAATTCACTGTGGGCGTAAACCTTAAATTCTAATCCGACTATGAAATCCATAAAAATACTGATCACCGCAGCCCTGATCGCTTCATTCAGCTCGGGATGCGAAAAAGTGCTCGAAGAACATCCCCAATCACAGATCGTTCCGACTTATTTCAACAGCCCCTCGGGCGTTCTAGGTGGAATCGCCGGGGTTTACAATGACATTCGCGGCCAGTGGGGAACCGAAGGTTTCACCGTGGAAATGCAGGCCGGGACCGACGAATTCATTCAAGGCGTGAATGGCGGCGGGGGGCCGGCTTATACGTACAATGGTCTCAATAGCAGCAACTTCGGGGCAGCGTGGGGCGTTGCTTTTCAGGACATTAATACATTGAACGGCGTGCTCCAATACGGCGCAACGATTGATTTGCCGGAAGCCACGCGGAAGCAATATCTGGCGCAGGCAAAGTTTTTGAGAGCATTCTGGTATTTCTATCTCGTGCAGACCTGGGGCGATGTACCGTTGCATACCGAGTTCATTACCGTGCCTTCACAGGCGGCATCACGTCAGCCGGCAGCGGAGGTTTACGAGCTTATTATTAAAGACTTGACCGAAGCAGCCGCTGATTTGCCTAACCAACCAACTGCGCCATTTTTGGGAAAAGCAGCCACCAAACCAGTTGCACAACTGCTGCTCGCCAAAGCATATCTAACGCGCGGCTGGTTGAACAACACCGCTTCCGATTTTACACAGGCAGCGACCATTTGCGATGATATAATCGCCAAAAAGGGAGATTACGCACTTGATTTATGGCAGGATTATGGAGATGCATTTGTGCCTGCAAACGATTATGGCAAAGAAACCATGTTTGTAAGCGACCACGTGCTCGACCCGAAATATGGTTACTACCAGGTTGGCGGACAGGCTGGGGGAGGCGCGGCGCAAAACCTGAGCCCGTGGTTTACCAACTGGAACTACCCGAACAACAGCGGCATCAACTCGATCAAAAATGCCGCCGGTGCATTTGTTCATAGTGGAACTTCCGGCATGCTCCGTGACTCGTATTATGGCCGTCCGTATGTTCGGATGCGTCCTAATTCTGATAAAATCGCTACCGGACCGCGGGCTGGTAAAAACTATTTCCTGGATCAGGCATTCACCAACCGTAATGTAGATTCGCGTTATAACAATTCATTTTACACGGTTTATATTTCAAATACTGCTGTAAAAAACGAGGCAAATGCAACGAATAACCTTCGCGGAATTTCTTATACAACGGTTCCGGGCGTGGATACTGCCGTTTGGTTGCCGGATTATGAGGTGCCGGGTGCGCCGCAATTTGTAGGCAATCGTCCATTTAAAGGCATTGTAGTGCCGCCAAGTCTTTGGAATAACAGCATTTTCCCGGCTTTGAAAAAATTCATGGACCCAAGCCGTGGCGCTAATTTCAACGATCCTTCGACGCGTCCGGTTGTATTATACCGGTTCTCAGATGTGTATATGACGGGCGCGGAGGCGTATTTCAAAGCGGGTAACAATATAAAAGCAGCCGCATTGATCAATGTGGTTCGTCAACGCGCAGCATTCAAAAAAACCAATTCAACAGCAGAAAATGCCGCAGCAGCAACAGCACTGACGATCACCCCGGCGCAGGTAACGCTTGATTTTATCCTCGACGAACGCAGCCGCGAATTTTTCGGAGAGTGGCAGCGTTGGCATGACCTCGTTCGGACGCGATCGCTTGTACGCCGGGTGCAGGAATGGAATCAGGAGGCTGCGACTTATGTGAAAGATTTCAATATGCTCCGCCCCATTCCACAAACTCAGATTGACAGGGTTGTAGAAGGACCGAAATTCCCTCAAAATTCTGGATATTGATAAAAAAATCAAATGATGATAAACCGCAGTTTGCTATTAAATATATCGGCGTCCGTGGTGGCGTTCGGTTTAGGTGTTCAAAATGGTGTTTGTCAGGTTACCAATGTAAAACCATTGGTAACCGACTTATACACCGCCGACCCGTCGGCGCATGTTTTTAACGGGAAAATTTACATTTATCCATCCCACGACATTGAAGCCGATGTGCCTCAGGACGATGAAGGCGGGCACTTCCAGATGCGCGATTATCATGTGTATTCGATGGATAAGATCGGTGGCAAAGTTACCGATCACGGCGTGGCGCTGGATGTAAAAGACGTGCCCTGGGCAGATAAACAAATGTGGGCACCCGATGCAGCATTCAAAAACGGGACTTACTATCTCTATTTTCCTGTAAAAGACAAGGAAGGCGTTTTCCGGATGGGTGTGGCAACCAGCAAATCACCAAGTGGTCCGTTCAAGGCTGAGCCTCAACCGATGAAAGGAAGTTACAGCATTGATCCGGCGGTTTTTACGGATACAGATGGCAAAAGCTATATGTATCTCGGAGGAATCTGGGGCGGCCAGTTGCAACGCTGGCATACAGGGACTTATGACAAATCTTTAATGACGGATTTGGGTAAAGGTCATGAAAATGAGCCTGCGCTAAGTGCCAAAATAGCGGTGATGAGCGAAGATATGCTGTCTTTCGGAGAGCCTCTGAAGGATGTACAAATTTTGGATGAAAATGGTAAGCCAATCCTGGCATCAGACACCAAACGCCGTTTTTTTGAAGGGGCCTGGATGCACAAGTTTAATGGTAAATATTATTTCTCCTATTCAACCGGCGACACGCATTTGCTGTGCTATGCCGAAGGAACTTCGCCTTACGGCCCATTCACTTACAAAGGCGTGATTATGAATCCGGTGGAAGGCTGGACGACGCACCATTCAATCGTTGAGGTGGAAGGAAAATGGTATATTTTTTATCACGATGCAGCCATTTCGGGAAAGACGCATTTGCGCAATGTGAAAGTGAGGGAATTGCTCCGGGATAGCAACGGCAATATCAAAACGATTAATCCTTAAAAATTATCGCGTTACAGGAGCACACGGTTTGCTGTAACGCGATTTTCTTGCCTTTAATCAAGAAATAATTTTGTTTTTTCTAAAATACCTCATACCATTGTATTTATTAAAGTGTCACATTGACACATTAATAAATTTTCAATTTCATATTTCACTATGAGGAAGTTTTTTTACCTGTTATTCCTGGCAATTACAATTACGAGCTACGCGCAAACGCCGCGTGTGCAAAAGCTTTGGTATGATAAGCCTTCGGGGAAAACCTGGGAGAATGCTTTGCCTGTCGGAAACGGCAGGCTCGGGGCGATGGTCTATGGCAATGTTGTCAACGAAGCGATCCAGCTGAATGAGCATACATTATGGTCAGGCGGACCGAACCGAAATGATAATCCTGACGCCTTGGCAGCCTTGCCGGAAATCCGGAAACTGATTTTTGACGGAAAACAAAAAGAAGCAGAAAAGCTTGCCAACAAAGCCATCATTACAAAAAAGTCACATGGACAAATGTTTCAGCCGCTGGGCGACCTGCGGCTGACATTTCCAGGACACGATAATTTTACCAATTATTACAGAGAACTCGACATTGAGCGGGCGGTTGCCAAAACCACTTATCAGGTCGATGGCGTGAATTACACCCGCGAAGTGCTCGCCTCCTTTCCGGATCGCGTGATCGTGATCCGGCTGACTGCTGATAAGCCGGGTAAGCTCACATTTGATGCTTCCTATGCCTCTTTGCACAAAATCAAAACGATTAAAACAACTGCCTCGAAAGACCTTACCATTGCCGGAACGACCCAGGATCATGAGGGTGTAAAAGGAATGGTTCGGTTCAAGGGAATCGCGAGAATCAAAACAGAAGGCGGCACTGTAACTGCTAATGATACTTTATTAGTGGTCAAAGGAGCGAATGCAGCGACCATTTACGTTTCTATTGCTACCAATTTTAAGAACTATAATGATGTAAGCGGAGATGAAAACGCGCTCGCGGCTTCGTATCTGGAAAAAGCATCTTCCAAATCTTTCGCCGCTATTCTCAACCCGCACATTGCAGCTTATCAAAAGTATTTCAAAAGGGTGAAATTTGATCTCGGCTCGACCGACCAGGGAAAACTACCGACAGACGAAAGGCTCAAAAACTTCCGCAATGTCAATGATCCCGAACTGGTTACACTTTACTATCAATATGGTCGTTACTTGCTGATTTCCAGCTCGCAACCGGGTGGGCAGCCTGCCAATTTGCAGGGGATTTGGAACAATAAAATGATGCCGCCATGGGACAGCAAATACACCATTAACATCAATGCGCAGATGAATTATTGGCCAGCAGAGCGCACAAACCTCAGCGAGCTGCATGAGCCTTTTTTGAAAATGGTGGAAGAACTTTCAGAAACCGGAAAGGAAACGGCCAAAACCATGTACGGCGCACGGGGCTGGATGGCACACCATAACACCGACATCTGGCGTGCAACAGGTGCCATCGACGGCGCATTCTGGGGCATGTGGATCGCAGGCGGTGGCTGGACAAGTCAGCATTTGTGGCAACATTATCTTTATCACGGCGACAAAGCCTATCTGGCCAAAATTTACCCAATCCTGAAAGGCGCAGCCACATTCTACGCGGATTTTTTGATTGAACATCCCAAGTATAAATGGCTGGTTGTAAACCCCGGAAGTTCTCCCGAAAATGCACCCGCCGCGCACGAAGGTTCGTCGCTGGACGCCGGAACGACGATGGATAACCAGATCGCATTCGACGTTTTCAGCAGCACCATCCGCGCAGCAGAAATTCTGAAAAAAGACGCCGCATTCACCGATTCACTTAAACAAATGCGCAAACGTCTGCCGCCTATGCACGTAGGCCAGCACGGACAATTGCAGGAATGGCTCGACGACGTAGACGATCCAAACGATCACCACCGCCACGTTTCGCATTTGTACGGTCTGTTTCCATCAGACCAGATATCAGCTTACCGCACGCCGGAATTGTTCTCCGCTGCCCGCACCACATTGCTGCACCGCGGCGACGTGTCCACGGGATGGAGTATGGGCTGGAAAGTGAACTGGTGGGCCAGATTACAGGATGGAAACCACGCATTTACATTGATCAAAAGTCAGCTTTCGCCATTGGGAACTTCCAAAGAAGGCGGCGGCACTTACAACAACCTCTTCGATGCACACCCGCCATTCCAGATCGACGGTAACTTCGGCTGCACGTCAGGAATCACCGAAATGCTCATGCAAAGTGCAGACGGCTCCGTGCATTTGCTCCCGGCATTACCGGATGTTTGGCAAGCTGGAAATATAGGCGGATTACTTGCGCAAGGCGGTTTTGAGGTTGTAAATATGGAGTGGAAAGAAGGCAAGCTCACGAAGGTTGAAGTAAAATCCAAACTAGGCGGCAACCTCCGCTTACGCACGCCGAACGCACTAAAATCTGCTGATAACAAGGCAGTGAAAATTGCTTCCGGACAGAATGCAAATGCATTTTATCAAAATGAAGCAGTGGCCAATGCGGTCATTTCTCCCAAAGCAAATGCAGCAGCGCCTGATTTGAAGCAAACATTTCTATATGACATTCCCACGCAGGCTGGAAAAACCTATGTTTTTGCTGGTCAGTAATTTATTGGTATTCGTTGATTAGTCCTTTTTGTAATGATTAGAAAATTTATTTCTGCAACGCTGGTTGCCATGCTTTGTCTGGGACAATTTGTATCGGCACAAACCACATTGGTTAACCCCATCCTGACTGGTTTTTATCCCGATCCCAGCGTCGTGCAGGTGGGGACGGATTATTATCTGGTCAACTCAACATTCTCTTATTTCCCCGGAATCCCGGTTTTTCACAGTAAGGACTTGAAAAACTGGAAGCAGATCGGCAATGTGATTGACCGCGCTTCGCAAATGGATTTCATGGGTGAGAAACTGACAAGAGGACTTTTTGCACCTGCAATCAGCTATCATAAGGGCACCTTTTACGTGACTTGCACGGACATTGATCATGATGGAAACTTCGTGGTAACTGCCAAAAATCCAGCTGGCCCGTGGAGCAATCCAATCCGCATTCCGCAAGCACGCGGCATCGATCCTTCGCTCTTTTTTGATGACGATAACAAAGCCTACATTATTTACAACAGCGATGCACCGGATCGTAAACCCTTGTATTCCGGCCATAGAACCATCCGCATTTATGAACTTGATCCTGCCACATTGAAAGTCGTTGGAGAGGAAAAACAGCTGGTTAATGGTGGGGTGGATCTGAGCAAAAAGCCGGTCTGGATCGAAGCGCCGCATATTATGAAGCGAAATGGCTGGTATTATTTGTACGCAGCCGAAGGCGGGACTTCCGTTAATCATACAGAAGTCGTGTTTCGCAGCAAGTCGGTTTGGGGACCATTTGTTCCTTATGAAAACAATCCCATACTTACACAAAAAGGATTGCCGGATGATCGCAAGGATCCGATTACTTCTGCCGGTCACGCACAATTTGTGGATGGCCCGGATGGAAAAACTTACGCCATTTTCCTCGCAGTAAGACCTTATGAAGGCAATTATTACAACACAGGCCGCGAAACATTCATCGCGCCCGTGGAATGGCAAAACGACTGGCCGGTGATTAACCCGCCTAGCAAGAATGTGGATTATCAATATAAAGTAAGCTATAAGGAAATAAAACAAAAAGACGCGCTTCCGCAGGCTGGCAATTTTGCTTATACACTAACATTCGAAAATAAACTCGATCCCGCTTTGCTTTTCATGCGGACGATTGACAGCAGCTCCTTTGCATTGTCCAGGCAAAAGGGATTAACCATGAAGCTAAAACCTGAAACTGTCATGGAATTGAACAACCCATCATTCATCGGAAAGCGCCAGCAGCATTTGTTCTGCACCGCAGAAACGGAACTCGATTTTTCACCCAAAACAGAAAAGGAAAAAGCGGGCCTGACCATTTTTCAGGACGAATCGCATTTTTACTTTTTGAGCAAATCAATAAAAGAAGGAAAGCCCATGGTGCAGCTTTTTAAGAGTGCGGCAGGCGGTAAGGAAATGGAATTGGTGTCCGAAAAGCCTGTTTCAGACGATTCCAAGCCGGTTAAGCTGCGCATTGTTGCCGAAGGCGACACTTACGGTTTTTATTTTTCAAAAGGCGCTTCCTGGGAACTGCTCAAAGACAAAGTTGACGCCAAATTCCTGAGTACCGAGGTTGCGGGCGGCTTTATCGGCTGTTTGTTCGGCATGTATGCGACTTCAGCCGGTGACCAAACAACTAATTCCGCTTCATTCAAATACCTGAAATACAGCGGCAATGATCCCATTTTCAAAACAAGCAAATAACTGATGAATATATCCACTTTTAAGAATCTATTGACGATTACTGCGCTGCTTATTGGCGGTTTCGTTCACGCACAATCCAACTTCAAAAGCAAATCCATCGGCGTAGGCGTGGTGGTGTCGGACATGCAGCGTTCTCTTGATTTTTATGTCAAAGGAATTGGCATGGTCAAAACGGGCAACTTTACGATCAATGCAGAATTTGGTAAACGAGGTGGTTTGACGGGCGGTGAAGCTGTTGAAGTTAATATTCTGAAACTTGAAAACGGCCCCGAAGGCACGGATTGGAAGCTGATGAGTTTCGGCAAAAAGGCAAACCATCCCAAATCGAAGTTCATCCAGGATGATACGGGCCCGCAGTATATTACCATTCAGGTTAAATCCTTGAAACCAATCATCGACAGGCTGAAAGAACAAAATGTGACCTTCCTCGGAAGCACGCCCACACCGCTGACGAAAGACTCGCATTTCGTCCTGGTTCAGGATCCCGACGGCACATTCGTGGAGCTGATCGGCGCACTTGAATAGGGAAGGCGGTTCCTCGCTTTGAGCAGACCGTCAATATAAATCTCAGGTGCTTTTTAGGTTAATTTAATAATTCGATGATGCTTAGAAATTGTCTTGTTTTGATGCTGTCTGCCTGTGTCTCCCTGAATGTCCTGGCTCAAAAACCGAAACCGATACGCGTTTTGATCGTCGATGGGTTCAGTAACCATGACTGGAAACAAACTACGGCCGTAACCAAGTGGATACTGGAAGAAAGTGGGCGTTTTCTGGTGGAGGTCAGTACAGTTCCTGCGGATAGTTTGGAACGAAGGGCTTGGAACCCCGATTTCACCAAGTATGCATTGATTGTTCAAAATACCAACAACATTCAAAATCCCAATCTGCGCTGGCCAACTCATGCCGAAAAGCAATTGGAAGAATATGTCAGGAACGGCGGTGGTTTGTACATTCTGCATTCAGCGAACAATGCATTTTCCCATTGGAAAGAATACGATAAAATGATCGGACTGGGTTGGCGGCGGGCTTCCGAAGGATATGCTTTGGAGGTTGATGAGGCAAAAAAAATCACCCGGATCGCACCAAATGAAGGAAAAGGGACCGGCCATGGCGACAGGTTCAATGCATTGATTCAGGTCCTGACACCTCATCCGATTAATAAAGGATATCCCAAGAAGTGGCAGACGGCCAACACGGAAGTTTACTATTTTCCCCGCGGACCGGCAGAAAACATCCGTGTGCTTTCATGCGCTTTCGACAGTACGAGCACTAAAAGGACCTGGCCGGTGGAATGGGTTGTGAAATATGGCAAAGGGCGGGTTTACAATTCAAGTTTGGGGCATCTTTGGAAAGGAGAAAGTTACCCGCCAGCTTATCGCTGCATTGGTTATCAGACCACTGTTATCAGGGCGGCAGAGTGGCTGGCGACAGGTAATGTAACGTTCCCCGTTCCTGCTAATTTTCCGACAGCCACTACTCAGCGTCTGCGTGCGGAAGATTCTTTCCAAATGCCTTAATACATCAAAACCGATCGATTAGTACAGAACCAATATCCTTTTTAACATGAAACGACTTTTTCCCATTGCAATGTGCCTCGCACTACTCGCTTTCGCAAGTCAGGCGCAGGAGATTTTGAAAGAAATGCCCAAAGGTTACGACACAGCGCAGGCGGGTGTTGCAGCGGGGAAAATTGATACGGTCCAGTATGATTCCAAAACCGTTGGGAACAAGCGTAAGGCGCTGATTTATACGCCCCCTGGTTTTAGTAAAAAGAAAAAATATCCTGTCCTTTATCTGCTGCATGGCATTGGCGGGGACGAAAAGGAGTGGCTGAAAGGCGGAAATCCGCAGCTGATCCTGGATAATTTGTATGCCGAAAAGAAAATAGAACCGATGATCGTGGTCATGCCGAATGGCCGGGCCATGAAGGACGACAGGGCGACGGGCAACATTATGGCGGCTGATAAGGTGGCTGCATTTGCTACGTTCGAGCAGGATCTGCTCAAAGATCTGATCCCTTTTGTTGAAAGTAAATATCCGGTTTTGAAGGATCGTGAGCACCGTGCGATAGCCGGACTTTCGATGGGCGGCGGCCAGTCACTCAACTTTGGTTTGGGAAATCTGGATCAGTTTGCGTGGGTAGGAGGGTTCTCTTCCGCACCCAATACGAAAGCGCCTGCTGAACTGATGCCGAATCCGGAGGAAGCCAAGAAAAAATTAAAACTGCTTTTTCTATCATGCGGCGACGAAGACAGGCTCATTACATTCAGCAAACGGACACATGATTATCTGTTTGAAAACAATGTCCCGCACGTTTTTTACATTGAACCGGGTGTGCATGATTTTAAAGTTTGGAAAAATGGTTTGTACATGTTTTCTCAATTTTTGTTCAAACCCGTCGATGTTCCTTCATTGACCAAATACACCATTCTCGGATCACCTGCGGCAACCAACATCCGCAATGTAAAATATCCGCAGATCCTGCCGGATAACAGGGTTGTGTTCCGCACGAAAGCACCCAATGCACAAAAAGTGCAGATCGATCTGGGTAAAAAGTATGATATGGTGAAAGACACGGCGGGTGTATGGTCGGTGACGACGGACTCCATTGGCGAAGGCTTTCATTATTACTCGCTGCTCATCGACGGTGTTGCATTGGCGGATCCTGCCAGTGAATCTTTCTATGGCATGGGGCGCATGGCGAGCGGCATCGAAATTCCTTTCCGAAACGGGGGCTATTATGCCATGAAGGATGTGCCGCACGGTGATATCCGGGTTAAAAAATACTTGTCCAAAGCCAGCAACTCCTGGCGCGAAATGTATGTGTACACGCCTCCCGGCTACGACCAATCCACTGAAAAATATCCGGTTCTTTACCTGTTGCACGGCGGCGGCGAAGATCAGCGGGGCTGGGCCACGCAAGGGAAAACCAACCTGATTCTCGATAATCTCATTGCAGAAGGCAAAGCGAAACCAATGCTGGTGGTGATGATGGATGGAAACCTAGGCAGCCCGATGGGGCCGGGAAGTATGTCGACTGCGGGTGATGGTTTTCTCAAACTTTTTGAAAATGAATTAAAACAAGGCGCTGTCCCCTTCGTGGAAAGCACTTTCCGCGTACAAGCCGACGCAGCGCACCGCGCATTGGCTGGCTTGTCGATGGGTGGCATTCAAACATTATATGCAGGCGTCAAAAACACCGATATGTTCTCGTCCCTCGGCGTTTTCAGTTCCGGCTGGTTTGCCAATAACGACGCATTATCCGGTCCGCATTATGCATTTGCCAAAGACAATGTGCAGGCGATCAATGGCAATCTGAAAAACTTCTGGATCTCAATGGGCGGCGAGCAGGATATTGCGTACAAAAACTGCAAGATCATGCTCTCAAAATATGACGAACTGGGCATCAAATACCAATACAGCGAATATCCCGGCGGCCACACCTGGCCAGTCTGGCGCCACGACTTGCACGGGTTTTCGCAGGTGTTATTTAAATAAACAGTCATTGGGTCAGAGGGTCATTAGGTCATTGGTTGTTTAGAAATTCAGTCATTAATCATTTCAGTCATTTATCGTCAATATGGACATGTATTCATCATCAATCACCTGGCTAAAAACGGCGGCGCTTTCAGCGGCATTGTTTTCTTCGCAAGATCTTCTGGCTCAAAAGTCTCTTAAGGAAGCATATAAGGATTATTTTCCAATCGGAGTAGCAGTTTCGCCGAGAAGCGTAGCAGGGCCGGAAGCGGAGCTTATCAAGCAGCAGTTCAACAGTATTACGCCTGAAAATGCGATGAAAATGGGGCCGATCCATCCCGAAAAGGACCATTACAACTGGAAAGATGCGGATGCGATTGTTGCATTTGGAGAAACAAACGGCATTAAGGTGCGCGGCCACACGCTTTGCTGGCATAACCAGACGCCCAAATGGTTCTTCACAGATTCAACCGGCGCGCAGGTTTCGCGTGACGAACTGTTAGCGCGTTTGAAACAGCACATTACCGATGTGATGACGCATTACAAAGGCAAGATTTACGCCTGGGACGTTGTCAACGAGGCCGTTCCGGATACGGGAAAAGGCATTTACAGGGAATCCAAATTTTACCAGATCATCGGGGAGGATTATATTCAGAAAGCATTCGAATATGCGCACGCCGCAGATCCTGATGCCAAGCTTTTTTACAATGATTATAATACGGAAAGCACTGTAAAAAGGGAGAAAATTTATCAGTTGGTCAAAAAATTAAAGGAAAAAAATGTCCCGATTCATGGCGTAGGCCTGCAAGCGCATTGGTCTATTTTTGAACCAACCCAAGCCGAGCTTGAAAAGTCAATCACGCAATTTGCAAGCCTTGGACTAGCCGTTCAGATCACGGAACTGGACGTTTCCGTTCACCAAAAAGAGCATGAACGCAGACAAAGAAAGGCCGGCGATGAAAACAGTGTTTTTACCCCAGAAATGGAGCAGAAGCAAGCTGCGCATTACAAGATGATCTTCGACACATTCAGAAAACACAAAGGCACCATTACAGGTGTTACTTTCTGGAATGTTTCAGATAAAACGACTTGGCTGGATAACTTCCCGGTTCCCGGCCGTAAAGATTATCCATTGCTTTTTGATCAGAATTTCAAGCCTAAGAAGGCTTTTGAAGGTGTTGTAAATTTCTGAAAAGCTTAATGTTGTTACCCATCCTGCGAATGCGCATTGTAAAGTTTTTACTGTTACTGATCTTCGTCTCCGGCCATGCATTTGCCCAGGTCCGGCTGCCTAAGCTGGTCTCTGACAACATGGTTTTGCAGCGCGACCAGCCGATTACGGTCTGGGGGTGGGCTGCGCCGAAGGAAAAGGTGACGGTAACATTCAAAAACAAGAGTTACAGTGCGGTGACGGGTGCGGATGGCAAATGGAAAATTCAGCTGCCTGCACAGTCTGCCGGGACCGGTTTTGAAATGATCTTCAAGGGGAAAAACCAGCTGACCATAAAGAATATCGCTTTTGGCGACGTGTGGCTTTGCAACGGACAGAGCAATATGGTGATCAACATGGAGCGGGTGAAAGAACGCTATCCCGATGACATCGCCACAGCCAATTACCCCGACATCCGCAATTTTTTTATCCCCACATTAACCGATCTTAACAGTCCGCAAGATGATTTCCCCAATGCGGAATGGAAGTCGGCAAATCCAAAAGATGTGCTGCGCATGGGAGCCGTTTCCTATTTTTTCGCCAGAGACCTTTACGATCAATATAAAGTGCCGATCGGCATCATTAATAGCTCGGTAGGAGGCACGCCGATTGAAGCGTGGATCAGCGAAGGCGGCTACAAGGATTTTGCCGACATTCAAAAAGTGATTAATCAAAATAAAGATACTGCTTACGTGCAGAGCAGCAGGCAAAGCACATTTAACAATACGCCTAAGACGCCTAAATTATCAGATCGGGGACTAGCAGAACATTGGGAAAGCGAATCATATGAGCCGAAAAGCTGGCGCAACTTCAACATTCCGGGTTACTGGGAAGATCAGGGGTTGAAAGATCTGAATGGTGTGGTGTGGTTTCGCAGGGATTTTGAAGTGCCCGAAAGCTGGATCGGCAAGCCGGTAAAGTTGTATATGGGACGCATTGTGGATGCGGATGAAATGTTTGTCAACGGAAAAAGCATTGGCAGGGTAACTTACCAGTATCCGCCCCGGCGCTATGAAATTCCGGCTAGTTTGTTGAAGGCTGGCAAAAATACATTCGTGATCCGGGTTACGAATTCAGCTGGAAAGGGCGGTTTCGTGCCGGATAAGTCGTATTTCATGACAGCTAATGGTGAGGAAATAGATCTGAAAGGAACGTGGCAATATAAGGTCGGACAGGTTTTTGAACGGGCGGAAATGGCAGATCGTCAGCAAATTCCGTTCGTCGAGCAAAACCAGCCCGCTGCACTTTACAATGCGATGATCGCACCTGTGCTGCCGATGAAATTGAAAGGTTTCGTTTGGTATCAGGGCGAGACGAATGTCGGCGATCCCAAACCATACAATGCCTTTTTACCCGCACTGATCAACGACCGGCGTAGCCTTTGGAATGATCAGGATTTGCCATTTCTGGTTGTGCAACTTCCTAATTTTGAAGACATTGATTTTTCTCCCGCGGAAAGCAATATGGCATTGCTTCGCGAAGCGCAAAACAAGGCACTGACATTAAAAAACACGGCTGTAACAGTCACGCTCGATCTGGGAGAATGGAATGACATTCACCCGCTGAACAAAAAGGAAATCGGAAAAAGACTGGCGCTGTCTGCCAGAAACCTGGCTTACGAAGACAAGAATGTGATTTACAGCGGCCCGACACTGAAATCGCAAAGCATTTCGGGCGACAAGATTGTGTTGACTTTCGACAATGTAGCCGATGGCATAAAGTCTATTGACGGAGAAGCGTTACGCTGGTTTGCAGTCGCTGCTGATGATGAGAAATTTGTTTGGGCTGATGCAAAAATCATTGGGAAAAATCAGGTCGAGGTAAGTAGCGAAAAAGTAGCAACGCCCAAATACGTGCGTTATGCCTGGCAGGATAACCCGGAAGGAATCAACTTTTACAATGCTGCAAATCTTCCAGCATCGCCATTTCGCACGGATGGGCAGCAGCTGGACGAGACCAAACCCTGGAAAGGAAAAAAATGTGCGGTCGTATTAACCTATGATGACGCCCTGAACGTCCATTTGGACAATGTAATCCCCGCGCTTGATTCGCTTAGTTTGAAGGGATCATTTTACCTGACCGCTTCCTCGGACGCTGCCCGTAACCGGATCAAAGACTGGCGCGCCGCCGCTGCCAACGGGCACGAGCTGGGTAACCACACGCTTTACCATCCCTGTGACGCAACCGGACCGGGCATGAGCTGGGTGAAGCCGGAGTATGATCTCAGCAAATACAGCATGGGCCGGATCCAGGATGAAATCCGGATGTGCAATGCATTTTTGAAGTCTATCGATGGTCTTGATAAGCGCACATTCGCCTTCACTTGCGGACATAAAAAGGTGGCCGAGGGCGAATTTATACAAACACTTTCCAACGAATTTATAGCCGCACGAGCTGTCAGGCATGAAATGCACACTTTTGAGGAACAGAAGCTGATGGACATTAACTGCTATTCGATGGTGGAACAATCGGGAAAGGAAATGATCGGGCTGGTTAAGCAAGCCCAAGAGCGCGGGAAGTTGCTTGTTTTTCTTTTTCACGGCGTGGGCGGAGAGCACGCGTTAAATGTCTCCAACCAGGCGCACAGCGAGTTACTGCATTATTTGAAAGAAAATGAAAAGGACATTTACATTGATACGATGCGCAATGTATCGGAGCATATTCAACATTTGAAGAAATAAAATTTTGCCAAAAATCCATCATGACCAGAAAGCATTTACTCGCAATTTTCAGCTGTTTTTTGATTTGCTCAAAAATCCTTGCGGCTGATCCCTTGGCTTCTGATGGCGATGATGGTTATCGTTTATGGCTTAAATATGAGTCGGTTAGCACCGCATCCGTAAAAGCTGAATATCTCAAATACACAACATTTATCACGCAACCAGGAAAAGGCGAAATCCTGCAAAGTGCGTCGCGGGAACTGCAAATGGGACTGGGAAAGCTTTTGGGCAAAACGGTTAATGTTACCAATTCATCCGGTGGAAAAACGGGCGGAATTATATTCAGAATCGAACCCGGCGCGGATACAACAAAGCCAGCCGAAGGTTATCAGGTTCAGCTTTCGGGAGGCAACATTGTGATCAGCTCGAAATCGGAAAACGGCATTCTTTACGGAACATTTGCCCTGTTGAGACACATGCAGATGCAGCTTCCGATCAAGGGACTAAGCATTGCCAGTAGCCCCAAAGTGCGTTACCGGATGCTGAATCATTGGGATAACCCGGATGGGACCATCGAGCGGGGTTATGCAGGACAATCGCTTTGGAAATGGTACGAACTGCCCGAGCGTGTAGACCCGCGGTACACGGATTATGCGCGGGCCAATGCGTCTCTGGGAATTAACGGAACGGTCCTGAACAATGTGAACGCCAGCGCCAGATTCATGTCTCAGGAATACATTGCAAAGGTTGCTGCGGTAGCCAATGTGATGCGTAAATATGGGATAAAGACCTACTTATCCGTTTATTTTGCTGCGCCAAAAACCTTAGGCGGGCTCAAAACCTCCGACCCGCTCGACCCGCAGGTGCGTGCCTGGTGGAAAGAAAAGGTCGCGCAGATCTATAAAGAGATTCCTGATTTCGGGGGATTTTTGGTAAAAGCAAATTCAGAAGGAGAGCCTGGGCCTCAGGATTATGGGCGCACGCACGCGGATGGTGCCAACATGCTGGCCGAAGCATTCCAACCTTATGAAGGGATTGTGGTCTGGCGGGCGTTTGTTTACAAAGCCGATCCCAATGCGGATCGGTTCAAAGCCGCTTACGAGGAATTTGTGCCGCTCGACGGCAAATTTGATCCGAAAGTGATCGTGCAGGTTAAGAATGGGCCGATTGATTTTCAGCCCCGCGAGCCGTTTTCCCCACTTTTTGGAAATATGCCAAAAACGCCCCTGGGAATGGAATTTCAGATCACCCAGGAATATCTGGGATTTGCCACCCACGCCGTTTACGAAGCACCTATTTTTAAAGAATGCCTGGATTCGGATACTTATGTAAATGGTGCCGGATCCACCGTGGCGAAAGTGGTCGATGGAAGCTTGCATGGTTACGCACGCACGCTAATGGCGGGCGTGGCCAATACGGGCAACAGCCGGAACTGGACCGGGCATCCGCTGGCACAGGCCAACTGGTATGCATTCGGACGATTGAGTTGGGACCATCAGCTGAGTTCGGAGCAGATCGCGCGTGAATGGATTGCATTGACTTTGACCCAAAATCAAAAAGCAAGTGGGCACATTACTGCATTAATGTTGCGATCAAGAGAAATTTACGTCGATTATAACACGCCGATCGGCCTTTCGCGTCCTTGGATGGGCGTTCACTTTGCGCCCGAACCCTGGCAAAACAAGGGTTCACGGCCCGACTGGACTGCCGTATATTATCACCGCGCCGATTCTATCGGGCTTGGCTTTGACCGGACAGTTTCGGGAAGCAATGCACTGGCTCAGTATCGCCCGCAAGTGCAGCAACAATGGCACAATCCCGACCAGACACCTTTGCCTTACCTCCTGTGGTTCCACCATGTACGCTGGGACAAAAAACTGAATACAGGACGAACGTTGTGGGAGGAACTGTGCACCCGATTTTACACGGGCGCGGATTCCGTCATGTGGATGCAGCAGCAATGGGACCTGGCTAAACCAGGTCTTGATCTGCAAGTGTATGCTGAAGTTGCAGACCGGTTAAAAGTTCAGCGGCGGGAGGCTATCTGGTGGCGGGATGCCTGGGTTTTATACTTGCAGACATTTGCCAAACAACCTGTTCCCACAGGATTTGAACCGCCTAAGCAGACTTTGGAAGAAGTAAAAAAGTCTGTAAACGTGTACCTGATCAGGTAAACCGTTCTCTGTTCAAAGAATAATAAATAATCGTAAAAAAATAATATTTTTATTAAGTGTAGCCTTGACAGATAATTAAAAGAGTTTATATTTGTATATAGGATCTATCTGGTGAAAAATTGGATAAATTCAGCGTTCCTTATTCCGCGTGCTGTTCTTTCTTTTGTTCCTTTCAGGGAAAATTTTGTGCTGTTTAACAAGTGTCATCTTAACATTTAAGTCGAATCTATGAAAAATCGATTACAAACTTTTCCCTGTTTCAAGGGTACATGGTTAAGCGGGTCTGTGATTTTGCTACTACTGTCTTTTCAGGTCGTATGGGCCGGAGGATTTGCAGATCAACAGGTTGCTGGTAAGGTTACTGCCGACAATGGCGAGGCTTTGCCGGGAGTGAATGTTACTTTGAAAGGCAGTAGTGTAGGAACCACCACAGATACGAAAGGGGAGTTCTCACTCAGCGTGCCTTCACCAAGCAGCGTGCTGGTATTCAGCTTTATAGGTTATGCCAAACAGGAAGTCGAGGTAGGTACCAAAACTCGGATAGATATCCGGCTTACCGCCGAAGACCAGGCTTTGGAAGAGATGGTGGTAATCGGATATGGATCCCAAAAGAAATCATCGCTAACCGGAGCAGTATCTTCGGTTTCGCCCAAAGAACTGACTGCATTGCCGGTAGTGAGCGCGGAACAGGCTTTGCAGGGCCGGGTGCCCGGTGTTCGCGTGGTCAATAACGGTAGTCCTGGGCAAACGCCGGTTGTACGTATAAGGGGGATCGGTTCCATTAATTACGCTTCCGGGCCGCTCTATGTGATCGACGGAATTCCTGCGGGTGACCTGAATAACCTCGATCCGAAAGATATTGAATCGCTGGAAGTTTTAAAAGATGCAAGTTCCGCCGCGATCTACGGTTCAAGGGCTTCCAATGGGGTGATCATCATCACAACCAAAAAAGGATCAAAAGACGGAAAGCTGCATGTAAACCTGGATACTTATGTAGGTACACAATCTGCTTGGAAAAAGCTGGATGTGCTCAATACAGACCAATATAAGCAATATGCGACGGCACTGCTGGGTAACGCGGGCATTGCAATGCCAGGCCGGTTGACAGATCTGAACCAGCCTATTTATGCGGGAGCGACGCAGACTTTTGCGCAAACCAATACCAACTGGCAGGACGTAATGTTCCGCAACGCGCCGATCCAGCAGCACCAGATCTCCGTTTCCGGCGGCAATGCTGTTTCCCGGTTCTTTACGTCTGCGGGCTATTTTGACCAGGAAGGAATATTGATAGGTACCAATTACAAACGCGCCAATGTGCGTCTCAACTCGGATCACCAGGTAGCTAAATTTCTGAATATCGGGCAGACTTTGACCGTATCTTATGACAGATCGCGCGGCGAACAGGGATTCGGAGGAGGCCGTACTGCGGTGATGCAAATGATACGGAACCTGCCTTACTGGCCTGTTAATGACCCGACAAAACCCGGCGGTTACAGCTCGCCGACCGCCGCAGATGGAAGTGACCCCGACAATCCGGTCCGCATTGCATTGATGGATGTAACCCGCAACCAGCGCCTCAAATTGCTCGGCTCTATTTTTGCAGAAGTGCGATTGGCCAGCTTCTTAAAATACCGGTTCAGTTTTGGTGCAGATATCGTTTCTGCGAACACTGTTAATCAGTTTCCTATTTATAATGATGGTTTTAAATCGCGTACACAATACGAGATCCAGGACAACCGCACGAGCTTTTTCTCTCCGGTGCTGACTAACCAGCTGACATTTGAAAAGAATTTTGGCAAACATTTACTGAATGTAACGGCGATCGTGGACAAGCAAACTTTCCGCACCAGTACTCTGAATGGATCGGGATATCGCCCGAATAATGACATCGACGAATTGCAGGGCGCTTCCAACCCAAATGCTACGAGTACATTAGATGAAAGTTCGCTGCTCTCGTATGTGGGACGTTTGAATTATGAATATGCCGGAAAATACCTGCTGAGCGGCTCCATTCGCCGCGACGGTTCTTCCCGTTTTGCACCGGGCAACAAATGGGGTACATTCCCGTCTCTTTCACTGGGCTGGCGTATCAGCGAGGAGGAATTCCTGAAATCAGTTCCGCAGATCTCCGAACTGAAAATCCGCGCGAGTTACGGACAAACCGGTTTCAATGGTATCGGTAGCTATGCCTGGCAGGCGCTTGTGTCAGCTGATAACAGTAATTATGTTTTTGGTGGGAATAAGGTGCTGGGTTCATATTTCAGTTCACTTGCCAATACGCAGCTGAAATGGGAAAGTACTACGATGACCAACCTGGGTGTAGACCTGGCTTTGTTCAATAACAGCGTCACGTTCACTGCGGAAACTTATCAGCGTAATACGGACGGGCTATTGTTGCAGGTTCCGATCCCGAATTCGGTGGGATATTCTACCTCTCCTTTGTCAAACATTGGAAGTATGAAAAACTGGGGTTATGAATTTCAGTTGGGTTATAGCAAGAACGACGGTGATTTTAAATGGAATGCTTCTGCAAACCTCGACATTACCAGAAACAAAGTGCTGAGCCTTGCGTCAGAAAGTGCGACACTTTTCTCAGGTGCTAATGCAGACTTTGGGGGCGGCGACATTACAAAAACCGAAGCAGGACATCCGATTCAGTCATTTTTTGGATACCAGGTAGATGGCATTTTCCAGAACGCTGGCGAGATCAATGCTGCCAATTCGCTGGATGGAGATGACAAAACCAAGTACCAGGACGCAGCTGCACCCGGGGATATCCGGTTCAAAGATCGGGATGGCGACGGCAAGATCACGCCTGCGGACAGGACTTATCTGGGCAGCTTTATTCCAAAGTTCAGCTACGGTGCGAATTTGGGAGGGAATTATAAAAACTTCGATTTTACATTGTATCTGCAAGGTGTTCAGGGTAACAAAATTTACAATGGAACGAAGGTGATCGAGCAGGGAATGCTGCGGTTGTTCAATGCAGGAACGGAGGTTCTGAATGCATGGACACCAACCAACACGGATACCGATGTGCCAAGAGCGATCAGTGGCGACCCAAACAACAACAGTCGTACAAGTGATCGTTTTGTGGAAAACGGGTCCTATATGCGGATTAAAAATATCAGCATCGGCTATGCTGTGCCAACGAAAGTACTATCTGCATTGACAAATGAATTCATCACGAAAGCAAGGATTTACGTTTCCGCAACGAACCTGCTGACTTTCACGAAGTACTCAGGACTGGATCCTGAAATTGGCGTGAACGGATCTTCAACCGATACCGCAACACAGCTGATCAACGGGATTGATTACGGCATGTATCCGCAGCCGAGAACTTTGCAGGTAGGATTGAGCGTAGGATTTTGACATTGAAACTTTTAAAGGAATTGAAATGAAAAAGAGACTGATTATCCTATATGTTTTTCTGTTTGGCATCGTGTTCGCCTGTAACGACGATGTCCTTGAAAAAACCAACCCAAACGGTGTGACCGTGGAGGGTTACTACAAAAACGGGGCTGAGCTGAACAGCGGCGTGACGAGTGTGTATTCCATGCTGAAATCGAACAACCTGGTAGCCCGGGAGTGGTTTTTCCTGCACGATCTTCGGAGCGACGATGTGGCGGCGGGTGGCGGCCAGCTCGAAACGCCGCGTAACCAATTGCTGCTGGGGACGCACGACGCTGTCAATTCGGTTTTAGGAACTGTGTGGCTTGCCTATTACCGGCTGATCCACCGTGCCAATGCAGTGGTGGACAACTCGGAAAAAGTGACGGACATTTCGGCCGCAGAAAAAGGCAGACTGCTGGGAGAAGCGCGTTTTTTGAGGGCTTATTCTTACTATGAGCTGGTGAGTATGTGGGGCGGGGTGCCACTTTACAAGAACTATGTACTGACTGTCGACGGCAGCTTGCCACGCGCTCCGGCGGAGGAAGTTTATGCCTATATCATCTCCGAATTGCAGGCGATCCAGGCTGACCTGCCGGCAACTTACGATGCGGCAAACCAGGGTAGGGCTACAAAAGGAGCAGCTCAGATGCTTTTAGCAAGGGTTTTTATGCAAAAAGGAGATTATGCCAGCGCGAAAACGGAGTTACTGAAAGTTTACAATTCCAATGTATATGCGCTGGTTGATAACTATAATGACAACTTCCTGGAAGAAACAGAGTTTAATAAAGAGTCTATTTTTGAGGTAAATTTCTTTCCTTCCGGAGGTGTATACAATTGGGACGGTGACGGAAACGGCGCTACTGCCGGTACAGAAACGGTACGCACCCAGGAATATTCGGCAATAGGGTGGCGTAATGTGATCCCTTCTAACAGTTTGCTTTCAGAATTTGAAAAAACGTCGAAAGGCGACGCGAAGACAGATCCTCGTTACGACGACTCTTTCTATTTTACAGGAGAGAAATACAACAAAGGCGCCAATACTTTGACCGACGGCCAGCAAAATGGTAATGCATCGGTTGTGGACGGTGTGACGCAAAAAGTGAGCTGGCAGAAATATTCGCTCATGTATAAAATGAACGAATCGTTTCTGACGGGCGGTATTAACCAGCGCATCATGCGATTTGCCGAAACGATCCTGGCACTTGCAGAAGTGGAGAACGAACTGGGTAACACAGCCGAAGCCGTGAAATATCTGAATATGACCCGCGCGCGCAAAAGCGTAAGTATGCCGCCTTATCCGACAGCCAAATTTCCTGTTTCCAATAAAGACCAGGTTTTTGCAGCTATCGTCCACGAGAAACGTGTGGAGCACAGCGGCGAACAGATCCGTAACAGGGATATTGTGAGATGGAGAAAATTGGCCAAGCAAAAAGCAGAACCGCTGGCTTATTTCCAGGCTAACAAGCATGAATTACTGCCTATTCCGCAGCAGGAAGTTGATAATAATGCGAAAATTGAGCCGGGAGATCAGAATCCTGGATATTAGAACGGGATAGTTCTTACTAATCACTTATCTTTTGTCACCCTGAGCATACCGGCCGCCCGGTAAGTTCAGGGTGACAAGTTTAAAATCCAGCTTCATTGCTATGCAAAAATGTATCTTCCTAAGCTACATCTTCTTCCTCCTCCTCAATTGGTCTTGTAAAAAGCAGCAGGAAACCCTTTTTACCTCCCACAAATCGTCCGAAACCGGAATCAGGTTTTCCAATACATTAACTCCCAACGACTCTATTAACCCCTTCACATTTACAAACTTCTACAATGGCGGCGGGGTAGGGATCGGGGATGTGAATAATGATGGTAAGCCGGATATTTTCTTTGGTGGAAACCAGGTGAGCTGCCGGTTATATCTGAGCAAAATTGATACACTATCTAAAAATTGGGCATTTGAAGATATTACGGAGGCCGCTGGAGTGAAAACGGATCGCTGGTGCACGGGAATTTCTATGGTGGATATTAATCAGGATGGATTGCTTGATATTTATGTTTCTGTCGCAAAACATATCAAGATGCCTGCCGCAGATACCGAAAATCTGCTTTTTGTAAATCAGGGTTCTGGGGAAAATAAGGTGCCGGTATTTAAGGAAATGGCGAAAATTTATGGATTGAATGATGCTTCATTTACGGTTCAAACTGCATTTTTCGATGTCGATCTCGACGGCGATCTGGATGCATTTATGATGAATTCCGCGCCCGATCTGCAAAATCCCAATTACCTCCGCAAGACCTATCACGACGGTTCGTATCCCAGTACCGGTAAGTTGTTTCGCAATGAAGGAACAGGTGGAAATGGTATTCCTGTTTTTGCAAACATTTCAAAAGAAGCGGGTGTGAGGTATGAGGGACTTGGGCTTGGGCTGGCTGTAAGTGACTTGAACAAAGATGGTTACCCAGATATTTACTGTTCAAACGACTTCATCAGCAGTGACATATTTTATCTGAATAGTGGTGTTAAAAATGCAGGAATGCCCGGCTTCAACAATGTGATCCGCGAAGCGACTGCGCATACGAGTCTGTACGGAATGGGGTTGGATATTGCTGATATTAATAATGACACTTACCCCGATATTTTCCAGCTGGATATGCTTCCGGAAGATAATTTCCGACAGAAGAAAATGCTTGCCGGCCAGGATTACGACCGGAAGGAAATGAGTATTTCTGATCAGTATGGTTACCAGTTGCAGTATATGCGCAATATGTTGCAGCTGCATCAGGGAGCTGCCGATCCGGGTGGCGTACCGATGTTCAGTGAGATTGGTTTGTTGTCCGGCATTGCCAAAACGGATTGGAGCTGGGCGCCGCTGATCGCAGATTTTGATAACGATGGACAAAAAGATATTTTCATCACAAACGGTTACCGCCGCGACGTGACAGATCGTGATTTTATTCAGTTTAAAGAAGATTTTTCAAATTTTGGTACCAATAATTTCAAGCAGCAGAATGCATTGGAACTGATCGAAAAAGTGCCTGAGGTGCAGATCGCCAATTACGCCTATAAAAACGCCGGTAACCTTACGTTTTCCAATACTTCCAAAGATTGGGGACTCGATGAGCTTTCTTATTCCAATGGTGCCGCCTATGCAGACCTGGACGGAGACGGCGACCTTGATCTGGTGGTGAACAATATTGATTCAGAGCCATTTATATATCAAAACAATAGTCGCGAAAAAGGAACAGCGAATTTCCTGACCATTGAATTGAAAGGAGCAAAGGGAAACCTGTCGGGAATCGGCAGCAAGGTTACGATCTGGACGGGCAAGACGAAGCAATATGCGGAATTGAGCGTGGTAAGGGGGTTTCAGTCTTCGGTGGATCCGGTATTGCATTTTGGAATTGGAAACGGAGCATTCATTGATAGTCTGGAAGTGGTGTGGCCGGGCGGAAAATCACAAAAGCTATTAAAGATTGCTGCGACTAAACGCCTGATTATGAACCAGAAAGACGCATTATATTCGGACAAACCTGTCCCAGTCAAGCCGAAGTCACAACCATACTTTACCGACATTTCCAAAGAACTGAATATTGATTTTCAGCATTTGGAAAGCACTTTTATAGATTTCAAACAAACTGCTACCATGCACAAAATGCTGTCCAAAAGCGGTTTTGCAATCGCGTCGGGTGATGTGAATGGAGATGGTTTGGAAGATATTTTTGCGGGTGGAAGTTACAGGGGAGACAAGCCGACAATTTTTCTGCAAATGGCATCGGGCCGGTTTGAAAAGCGTGTCGTTTCCCAGGATTCTTTACACGAAAATGCAGCTGCTGTGTTTCTGGACGCGGACAGGGATGGAGATATAGATCTGCTGGTTTCGAATGGAGGAAACGAGCTGCCTGTGACAGAAAAGTCTTTTTACAGTTTACAACTGTATCTGAACGATAGTAAGGGAAATTTTACGCCAGCCGCCCAAACTGCCTTTCCCGCGATTTCGCTGAGCAGTTCCTGCATGGTGACCAACGATTTTGACAAAGACGGCGATCTGGATATTTTCATTGGTGGTCGGAGTATTCCGGGAAAATATCCGCTTCCCGCGAGCAGTTATCTGCTGCGAAACGACTCAAAAAATGGCCAGCCGCATTTTACGGATATCACTTCCAAATTTTGTCCCGAACTACGCAATATCGGCATGGTTTGCAGCGCACTATGGGCTGATACTAATCAGGATGGATTTGACGATCTTGTGCTCGCCGGAGAGTGGATGCCTATTAGGATATTTGAAAACAAAAAGGGGAAATCACTGCAATCTCAAAAAGCTGCAACTGGATTAAACCAGTTTACGGGCTGGTGGAACAGCCTGGCAGCCGGTGATTTCGACCACGATGGGGATATTGATTTTATCGCCGGAAATGAAGGTTTGAATACATTTTACCGCGCCTCTGAAAAAGAACCTATCAAAATTGTAGCAAAGGATTTTAACGGCGATGGGACTTTTGACCCGCTAATGGGCTATTTCATCCAGGGTAAGCGGTATCCGAGTGTTCCGCGCGATGCATTGAACCAGCAGGTAATCCAGTTTCGCCGCAAATTCCCGCATTACGCAGATTATGCGCAGGTCACCTTTGATGATCTGCTTTCGGCCGATGAATTGAAAGACGCCTATTCAGCAGAGGTAACTTATCTGCAAAGTGCTTACATTGAAAATATGGGTAAGGGAAATTTCAAAGTCCATGCATTGCCCATAGAAGCCCAGAAATCGCCGGTTTTTGGCATAGTTACAGCGGATGTAAATGCGGACGGGCACGAAGATGTGATTTTGACGGGTAATTTTTATCCCAACGAAGTGAATATGGGCAGACAGGATGCGTCAACCGGGCTGCTTTTGCTCGGAAATGGAAAAGGGCAATTCACGGCAACGGATTGTGCCGAAAGCGGATTGATAATTAAAGGCGATGCCAGGAACAGTATTTTTATAAAGGGCGCTGATCAGAAACGACTGCTATTCACTGCTATCAATTCGGGCACACTGCAAGTCAGCAGACTGAACGAGATTCAACCCAAATAAGTAGGATTTAAATACCCTATATGTTCAAAAGCAAGAGGACACTCCAGATCGTGATTGCTATTTTAGCAGCTGCTCCGCTGGTGTCGGGCATATTGGGATTAGCGGGGATCTATAATCCACTCTTTTCTGAGACGCTTCCGGCTGACCTGGTTTTGGATAGTAACTTGCGGTTCCTGAATGCTGTGTCTGTCGCAGTTGCGATATCATTTTATTGTATCCTACCGGTAATTGAAAAGGAGACTTTTGCGTGCAGGGTGATTTGCGGCGCAATATTATTGGGTGGGCTTGCGAGGTTAATATCGATCTACGAATTGGGTATACCGCCTTTTTTTATCAGCGCCTCTTTGGTTCTGGAACTCCTTTCGCCAATCCTGATTATGTACTGGCAGCGGCGGCTCGCTTTGCGGGTAATGCGCGGTAAGGATTGATTTTTAATGTAATTCAAACAAAAAAATAACCCCGACTTCTGACAGTCAGGGTTATTCTCAAAAGTTATACTTCGGATCAATTCGGATCGGAAGTCCCTTTTTTATCTTTCCGTTTCTTTTTCGATTTGCTGTCCGACATATCAGACTTTGATGTATTGCCTGAGCTTTCGTTCAGATTACTTTTGGTCGAATCCGTTTCGTTGGCAGGAACCGGGCTGCCTGTGGTACCTGTTGCCTGCGGCCATGCGGATGTTCCGTTTGCGCTGTTACCCTGGGTTTGGGTGCCGGTAGTATTGCTTGTTTTATCCGTATTGCTACCTGCTGCGGGCGTCTGCGACTGAGGTGTGATAGCACCTGTGGTACCTGTTGCCTGCGGCCACGCTGAAGTGCCCCCAGCGCTGCTTCCCTGCGACTGAGTCGAGGTTTCGCTGGTTCCCTGCGTACCGCTGTTGTTCGGAATTGCGGAATTGGTATTACCCTGGCTCGCAGGCTGCTGTCCTGTGGGATTTATAGCGTTGTTGGTTGTCTTGTTATTCTGCGTTCCTGAGTTCGAATTATCCTGGGTTCCGCTGTTGCTCTGCGTCGCCGGAATATCCTGACTACCAGTGCGCTGTCCCGTAGGATTGATTGCATTGTTGGTAGTGCTGTTATTTTGTGTTCCGGAAGTGGAGCTACCCTGCTGGGTTGTGGTATTTGATCCCTGTTTCGGCATATTTTGATTGGTCGTACTTTGTGCATAAAGCGTTCCGCCTGCAATAAGCATCAATGCGGCGATACCTGTTGTTATTTTTTTCATGGTATGGTTAATGTTGATGAATGTAGTTCGTTTAGCAATTTCCGTTCCAGAACCGATTTCGTCAATCGCGTTTCATTGCATGTATTTAAATCAATTCCCCGCCTCACTTCATAGAATTTCGCACAACCGTAGAGCGGCTCCTTGTTTCTGGAAAGGTTTCACATTTATGGCGTAGCCCCGCCGGGGCCAAATATTTACTATCGATTGTTTTTCTAGAAACAGGGAGCTCCTCCGGAGCTCATGTACCAAATCAATTCCCCGCCTCACTCCATAGAGTTTTGCACAGCCGCAGAGCGGCTCCCTGTTTCTAGAATTACGTTTGACATTTATAGCATAGCCCCGGCGGGGCTTCCTGTTTCTGGCAAGGCAGCCGAGTTCATTGGTAAGGCACCAGCGGGGCCCCTGTGAATTGCAATCAACAAGGAACAGGAGGCCCCGCCGGGGCCAAATATTCACTATCGTTTGTTTTTCTAGAAACAGGGAGCTCCTCCGGAGCTCATTTACCGAATCAATTTCCCGCCTAACTTCAAGATTTTCGCATAGCCGCAGAGCGGCTCCCTGTTTCTAGAATTACGTTTGATATTTACGGCATAGCCCCAGCGGGGCTTCCTGTTTTTAGAAAGGCAGCCGAGTTCATTGAATAAGGGCCCGTCGGGGGCCCCTGTGAATTGCAAATCAATAAGGAAAAGGAGGCCCCGCCGGGGCCAAATATTCACTATCGATTGTTTTTCTAGAAACAGCGAGCTCCTCCGGAGCTCATGTACCAAATCAATTCCCCGCCTCACTTCATAGAGTTTAGCATAGCCGCAGAGCGGTTTCCTGTTTTTAGAATTACGGTTGACATTTATGGCATAGCCCCAGCGGGGCTTCCTGTGAATTGCAATCAATAAGGAACAGGAGGCTCCGCCGGGGCCAAATATTCACTATCGATTGTCTTTTCTAGAAACAGAAAGCTCCTCCGGAGCTCATTTACCGAATCAATTTCCCGCTTCACTCCATAGAGTTTCGCACAGCCGCAGAGCGGCTTCCTGTTTCTGGAATTACGTTTGACATTTATGGCATAGCCCCAGCGGGGCTTCCTGTTTTGGGAAAGGCAGCCGGATTTATAAGGCCCCGGCGGGATCCTGTGAATTGCAATCAAAAAGGAACAGGAGGCCCCGCCGGGATCCTGTGAATTGCAATCAAAAAGGAACAGGAGGCCCCGCCGGGGCCAAATATTTACTATCGATTGTTTTTCTAGAAACAGGGAGCTCCTCCGGAGCTCATTTACCGAATCAATTCCCAGCCTCACTCCATAGAGTTTCGCATAGCCGCAGAGCGGCTCCCTGTTTCTAGAATTACGTTTGACATTTACGGCATAGCCCCAGCGGGGCTTCCTGTTTCTAGAAAGGCAGCCGAGTTCATTGAATAAGGGCCCAGCGGGGCAAATATTTACTATCGATTGTTTTTCCTAGAAACAGGGAGCTCGTCGGGAGTTTTGGAAATTTTCAACGAAACGTCCCATTCCCGGATATTACGCATTGCCTTATTACGCGATAATATAGGTAACAAGTTGTGGTAGTTAAACAAACCTGAGAATGTACAAGGCGAGCGAAATCATGACAATAATGCCCGTAGTCCAAACCTTATCCTTCCAGGGTCGATGCCGTAGCACATATTTGATTCCGAAAGTCAAACTGACCGCAATAATGAACGTGATGAAATACTGGCTGAAAGTAGTTTCGGGTGTATTCAGCGTCTTAAAGAGAAGAGATCTGGCAATTGAATCCAGACTAAAATAATTTAACATGAAAAGCCAGAAACCCCACTTCTGCTCTTGCTGCTGGGTATGCTCCACGTTTTTAATGGTTCAGTATCTGAAAATAAAATGAGCTTTACCGAGAAAGGAATTCACAAGAGATACTTACTGACCGACTCCTATTTCTCGGCCATCACCGGTACAATTACCTCTTTTCCTTTTACGCTGAAATTATAAACACCTGCTTTTTCATCCCATTCTTTCACTACCGGCACGATGCGCGTTCTGCGCGGGCCTACTTTGTCTGATGCGTTGTGAATGTGATATGCGTAATACAATTGCTTGTCAATCCCTTCAAAAAGATCACCGTGTCCCGATCCGTTCTCACCAACTATCGAGCGATGGATAATGGGGTTATTCTCATTTTTAATCCACGGACCATATGGTGAATCGGCTACGGCATAGCCAATCGCGTAATCGATGTTCTCGAAATGGTTGGCGGAATAGAATAGGTAATATTTATTTTTTAGTTTAATAACGGTCGGGCCTTCCATGATAGGCGCCGATTTGTAATTTGGCGTAGCTTCCCAGGGTTCTGTCTGTTCAAAACATTTTTTCAGGGTCTCGGGCCTTGTCTTTCCGGTTTTCATGTCAAACTCGGCTGCATACAGGTAATTTCCTCTATCAAAACGCACACAATAGAGATAGTATTTACCATCAGTATCCTTGAAAATATAGGAGTCGATATTCTTTTCAGACCCATCAATAGGCCCGACTTCTTTTTGTCTGTATGGACCTAATAACGATTTCGACTCAGCCAAAACGGTTTGTTCATCGGCCGTGTAAGTGAGGTAATAAGTACCTTTATCTTTGAATATCTGCGGTGCCCAGAAACCCTTAGTGCCGAATGTATTGTCGCCTTTGGTCAGGATCATACCAAGCGAATCCTGCGATTTCGCAGGCACCGCCCATGTTTTCAGTTCTTTTGATTCTAAGAAAGCGAATCCCTGCGGCCCGTCGCCCCCGCCTTTGGAACCGGTAAGATAGTATTTGCCACCCTCCACATAAATGGTCACATCCGCAAAGAAAATCTCTTGATTCGACTGAGCAAGGGCCTGCAATGCAGAGAAAACGAGAAAGGAATAGATGAGAATTGATTTCATTTTTCTTAAATAACCAGTGAAGTAGGCGCGAAGCCAAATTTCTTTTTAAAAGAATGTGAAAAGTGCGACAGGCTTTCAAAGCCCAGATCAAGATAAATAGCCGAAGGTTTTACATGTTTGGTTTCGATGAGGTGCCTGGCTTCGTTAAGCCGTTTGTCTTGCAGCCAGTGACGGGGCGGGGCACCGAATGTTTTCAAAAAATCGCGCTTGAATGCGGCCAGACTGCGACCGGTAAGCTGCGCGAACTTCTCGATCGGGACATTGAAATGAAAGTTATTCAGCATGAATTTTTCCAGGTCGATCTTGCTGGGATCGGAAAAGTCGAACAAAAAGTTGCGAAGCCCCGGAAGTGCAAGCAGCAGCAATTTAACCCCTTCCTTTACTTTTAATATACCCATTTCGTCTGTCATGGCAGCCCCGGAGTTTCGGGCGTACGGGATAATGGATTGGAAATATCCCCGCAGGAACTCATTGGACGGGATCAGCAGATTGGGCGGACCAATATACTTCTGTTGAGCTTCCAGCTTTTCTTCCAGCGCAATCCTGCGCATGAGATCTTCCTGCAGGGAAATTACGATTGTTTCGTAGTGGCCTCCGCCGGCCGAAGGATCGCTGGCGGCCGGCGTTTTCGTGAGCGTACCGAGCTGGTTTCTGCCGATCAGCAGCATTTCACCCCCGTTCATTGAAATGGTTTGCACAGATGTTTCTAGCGTGAATTGGCCCGAAACCTGCAAAATCAGCGTATGGTGGTTCCAGAAACAGACCTTCTCCCGCCGTTCAGTAGAGAGGTAAGAATAAAAGATCACGCCGGGAAGGATTTCTGCTGGACTTTCCATTTTAACGTTGTAAGTAAGTGCCGCCAAGGATGGCGCCTGCGGCAAAAGTAGTATTTAAGGTATTCATTTCTTCCGGTGTAAATACAATATCCATTGCCGCTGTATTTTCCGGCAACCGCGACCTGCGGCTCATGCTCACCAAAGGCATAATGTGCTCGCCCTGTTCCTTCACCCAGGCAATCGCAAGCTGTGTCGGAGTACAACTTTTGTCGCGGGCGAGCTGCTTTAATACTTCTACTTTTTGCAGGTTATGGCGTAAGTTTTCACCTTGAAAACGAGAGAAATGATCGCGATAATCGTTTTCCGGAAGCGGCGCATTTAGTTCGCCGGTCAGTAAACCTTCGGCGGTATTGGCAAATGCAACTACACCAATACCCAGTTCCCTGGCAGTTGGCAACAGTTCACTTTCAATCTGCCGGTCGGCCAGTGAATAGCCGATTTCCAGCGCACTGATCGGGTAAGTGCTGTTGGCTTTGCTAAGCTGGTCTGCCGAAATTTCCGACACGCCAATATAACGAACTTTACCTTCTTTGATCAGGTCGGCGACCGTTCCGATGATATCTTCCACAGGCACACTTTCATCCATTCGACTGGGCTGATAAAGATCAATTGTTTCAGTCCCCAGGCGAGTCAGCGAGTAGTTAATGAAATTTTTGATCGCGATCGGGCGCAGGTCCAGCCCCAGCCATTGACCATTGTGAAAGATAGCACCAAACTTTACACTGATAAAAGCATCATCCCGTCTTCCTTTAATCGCTTTTCCAATTAGCATTTCATTGTGCCCGGCACCGTAAAAGTCTCCGGTGTTCAAAAAATTAATTCCGCTGTCGAGCGCTTCATGGATCGTCGCGATACTTTCTGTCTCGTCAGGCGTGGGCCCGCCCCAGATGGAAGACATACGCATACAGCCCAAACCTAGTTTGGACACAAGCGGGCCGTTTTGGCCCAGGTGGATTTTTTTGATGTTTTTCATGATACAAAGGTCATACATCAGCATGGCCGCGAGTTGCTTCTACGGCTCAAATGTTTTGCCCGTGCGGCTCAGTAAGCTGGCATTCGCGTTTTGTCACAAAAGAAAATTTAGGAGGTAATCTTCTTATTAATGTCTTATCCTAAGACAATATATTTCTATTTACTACATTGCTTTCCAGAATCGGATTTAACTCTATTTTTAGATGAAAACTATCTTTATTACCATGGTGCTGGCGGTGCAGATCATGCACGCTGCTTCGGCCCAATCCAAAAGTGCGACGTCGCCTCCGCAGGCTAAAACTGCTAACGGAACCGTGGAAGGTGTGCTGGAAACGTCAGGTGTGCGGGCTTTTAAGGGTATTCCTTTTGCGGCTCCACCAGTTGGTGAATTGCGCTGGCGCGAGCCACAACCCGCCAAAAACTGGACGGGCGTTCGTAAAACGGTCAAATTTGGGCCGCGGGCAATGCAAAACGCAGTGTTCGGGGATATGGGCTTTCGCTCGGACGGAATGAGTGAAGATTGTTTGTACCTGAATGTATGGACACCTGCTGAGTCAGCGAATGAAAAACTTCCTGTTCTGGTCTATTTCTATGGCGGCGGTTTCATTGCCGGAGATGGTTCCGAAGGAAGGTACGATGGCGAAAGTATGGCCAAAAAGGGCATTGTCAGTCTCACTGTAAACTATCGGCTGGGTGCATTCGGCTTTTATGCGTCAGCAGATCTTACAAAGGAATCACCGCACAAAGCATCAGGAAACTACGGCTATCTGGATCAGGCGGCTGCGCTGGCGTGGGTAAAGCAAAACATCGCCGCATTCGGAGGTGATCCTAACAAAGTAACTATTGCAGGGGAATCAGCCGGCTCACTTTCGGTAAGTGCCTTGATGGCATCGCCGCTTTCCAAAGATCTGTTTGCAGCGGCAATAGGCGAAAGTGGCTCTGTATTGGGTACACTTCCTCCCGTGCCTTTGGCGCAGGCGGAGCAGGCGGGTGCCAAATTCAATGAGCAGGTTGGCAAGAAAACACTGGCAGAAATGCGCGCGATACCCGCCGAAGAATTGCTGAAAGCGACAGCTGGTCCGGGCGTACCAAGGTTTTCATCTGCGGTAGACGGTTACTTTTTTCCGGAGCCGCCTTTGAAGACATTTCAGGAAGGAAAACAATCGCAGGTGCCGTTGCTGGCAGGATGGAATACCGAGGAAATGAACTACCGGATGATCCTGGGCAAAGAAGCGCCGACGCTGGAAAACTACACAAAAGCTGTTCAGAAACTTTACGGGGAGCAGGCTGATAAAGTTTTGAAGGAATATGCAGCTACCTCGGACGCAGAGGTGGAGCAAGTGGCAACTGACCTGGCCGGCGACCGTTTTATCGGTTTCGGTACGTGGAAATGGATTGATATCCAGAGCAAAACAGGCGGAGGAAAACCAGTTTACCGCTATCTGTACGGCCGTCCGCGCCCTGCTATGAATGCCGAAGCTGGAAATGTAACAGCGAACCTGGCCGGCGGTGTTTCCAAAAGTACAGATGCTGCCCCAAAAGCGCCACTGCCCAAAGGTGCGGTGCATTCGGCTGAAATCGAGTACGCAATGGGCAACCTCTCATACAATAAAGTGTACGCCTGGACACCGGAAGACCATAAGGTATCTGCGACCATGCAGGAGTACTTCGCCAATTTTATAAAAACATCAAATCCCAATGGAAAAGGTCTTCCCGAATGGTCGCCTGTGACGCCTGAGGGTGGTGCAAAATATATGTACCTGGATGTGGATAGCCGGCTCGAAACCGATAAGCACAAGGGTCGGTATGTGCTGATGGATGCAATGGCTACCAAGAATTGACGGAAACAGGCGAATATGTAAGTATCAAAGCATTTTACAGAAAATACTTCTGATACGCCGCCGGTAATGTGGCAAGTTGTTTAATGCGAACGTCGCGGAAGAAAACTTCCGCGGCTTCGCTTTGCAGCTGGATCTTGCCGCTGATCATCGGAACCTCTTCGCCGCCGGTTTTAATGTAGCGTGAATTTTTCAAGACCATCACCACGTGGCCGTTCACAATATGCAGACTTTGTCCCTCAAAGCAGATCAGTTCCAGCGTATTCCAATCATTATCAGGCTTTTCAAAATTGCCCGAACGCATGCAGAAATAGTCACTTCCTGATTTGAATGTACCATAAGGCTGACCTTCATCTGCGACGCGGTTCATCACACCTTCGGAAGGAAATGACCGGATATCGATCACAGAGCTTGCCTGGCACCAGAAGTCTCCCATGTGTCCTTCCATAATTTGAAACTCCTGCGAAAGCATCCATGTACGCCAGTATTCGGCGCCCGCTTCCCCGTTTGAATGGTATAAAATGCCTGAGTCGCGCAGCTTTTGCAACCTCGGCTCGTATTTCTGCTTGCCCCACTTAACCTGCAATTTGAGGTGGTAGTTTTTGTACGACTGTTTGCTGATCAGGCACCCGTAAATCTCCCCGCTGACCCGCAAAACCGGTCCGCCCGATTCGTTTATAACTGAAAAAACCTGCCCTTTATCTTTGTTGTATCCCACCGGCGCTATTGCTTTACCGGCTGCGTCTACCGGTATTTTTCCATTATAGTTATCTTTGTGTTTATAGCTCAGGTAATTTTCCCATTGACTGAGATCTTTATCCAGAAGAACTTCCCATTCTTCTTTGTCTTGCACAGAAGAAAGGGTGCAAATAGTCGTGAATGCAGCCAGGAGTAAAATTGCTAATCTCATATTCGATTCAGGTTGTAAGTCCGTTAATCTGTTTTTTTACAAAAATAGAAATGAGAAAGACGGCGCTTTTGTACAAATCCATTATTTGCCGGTAGATTTACATTAACCTCTATGCACATGAAAAGATATACGCTCCATGAACCATTCAGTATCTACCACTTCGAAGCGGATATGTGGCAGCATTCTGTGCATAAGCACACCTATTTCGAGATCATTTTCATTCTGAATGGAAGCGGGCTGCATCATATCAACGGCCACGCCTACGAATATGTGAGCGGTGACGTTTTCCTGCTGGGGCCGGAGGATTTTCACCATTTCGAAATCAGTGAAATCACTGAATTCTGCTTTGTTCGATTTCATGAAACCGTTGAGAAGCAGCAGCCGGAAGCGGCGTGGCAGCCAATCATCAAAACTTTGCTCAGTACGTCTTCGCAAAGCTCCAATTCCATCGTGACCGACAAGAACGAAAAACAAAAGTTACTGCATTTGCTCGCCGTGCTGGAAGCGGAATGCGCGAATGAAAAGTCCGCTTACTTCGATATGGTCCGCGACAACATTTTGCGAAGTATGCTGCTCGTACTCGCGCGCAATCTTTTCAGTCATTCCCCGGCAAGCGAGGCAAAAAAATACTCCGTGGAGGCGATTCTGATGTACGTTCGGCAACATATTTTCGAGCCCGAATGCCTCACTATCGCGCATCTGGCCAGGCAGTTCAATTATGCTCCTGCCTATATCAGCCTGTTTTTCAAGCGACATACCGGCGAGTCGCTCAAACAATATATTATAAGGAGTAAAGTAAGGATCATCGAATCGCGGCTGCTTTACAGTAAACGGTCACTGACCGAAATCGCAGACGAATTTGGGTACACCGATGAGAGCCACCTTTGCAGGCAATTCCGCAAATATGCAGGTGTGTCTCCCGCTTCTTTCCGTCAGCGCGGTTGAGGATAATCGACTTCAAAACTGAAAATTTGACAGAATTTGAATTTCGATATTCGGGGGTCAATTGTCAAAATTTCAGTGTTAAGTGAAAATTTGACACAACATATTGCTGCTGGAATACACTTTGATTATTAGCTTCTGTATGCGAAAGCATCGATATGATAGTTTTATTGTTTAACCTAAAAAGGATAAAGTCATGTCACTCATCAAAAAGAACCGGAATTCATTCAACACGATCCCAGCTCTATTCGACGATTTCGTTGGCCGCGAACTTTTTAACTGGGGTAACTCCAACTATTCATCAACGCAGACCACGATACCGATGGTGAATATCAAGGAATCCGCTGAAAACTTTGAAGTCGAAGTTGCGGCGCCTGGTATGAACAAAAAAGACTTCAAAATTCAGTTGGATAACAATTTGCTGACCATTTCTTCCCAAAAAGAAAGCGAGGAAGAAACGGAGCATAATGGATATAATCGCAGGGAGTTCAGCTACCAGTCTTTCCAAAGAAGTTTCTTATTGCCAAAAGATGTGGTTGATCACGACGGTATTTTGGCCGGCTATGAAAACGGGCTGCTCCGCCTGACTATCCCGAAAAAAGAAGAGGCGAAGCAAAAAGGTCCCCGGTTAATCGAAATCGAATAAATAGTATCGATCAATTGATTGTGTATTGAATGCAGAGGCCGTCTCAAATCTAAATGAGGCGGCCTTTTTCTTGTCAAAGACTTTCCTTTTTAGTCTGGTTCAAAAAACTATTTGAATGACATATTGCCTCTCCGTCCGTTTTTGTTAAGTTTATAACTTATACCCTGTCAGGGATATTAGGATCGGAAACAGGCTTTTATCGTGCTGCTATTTGAACTTCTTCTTTTTATTGTAGTCGGAACGTTCGTGTTCATCGTCAGCCTTATCGCCGAATGGGTAGAGACGAAATTCCCACCCAAAATCAAGCCGCCCCGGCCCAAACGTCGCCGTGAGATCAAAGCCGATCTGGACGTACTTTACCGTTCATACCAACTTGGTCTGCTCGATGAAGCCGACTATCTGGATCAGAGTGATGAGCTAATCGACCAGCTGGCGGAGTTGACTTATGGGGAGTAGGGGGAGGAAAGGGTAGAGGGAGGAAGGAGGAAGGGAGGAAGGGAGGAAAGGGGGGCGGAGGATGGAGGAGTGGGTTAGTTTAGTTGGGTTTTGTTGACTATTACATTTTTCATTTTGAAATTCTTGACAGTTTTTTTGTCGTAGTCGGCGTTTTTGGCGGTTATGTTTAGATTTTCGAAGTTGAAGTTTGACAGTTTATCGTAATCGCCAGGGCTTACGTCGAAGAAAACTTCGCATTTCAGGTTAATGTTTTTAAGGCTGATATTGTCGCAATAGGATAGCGGGACGTCTTTTCTTCCTTTTAAATCAAAAAACTGCTTCCAGGGTTTTACGTAGATCAGGCTATGTGCGTAGCCGTCGATATTTTCAACGCTCACAAACTCATATTTCTGTGGCGTGTCGGGCCGCATTTTGAGCCACAGCACACGCATTGCGTTGGTAATGTGACAGTTCCGCATGACAATATTCTTATTATGGATCGCCTCGCTGCCGCACGTAAGCGCCGCGTGGCAGAATCCGAAAGTACAGTCCTCGATGATCACATTGGTGTTCGCGCCGTTGCCGGCTTGGGTATCTGCATAAGGTCCTTTTCCGCCTTTCAATGCGATCGCATCATCATTTACAGCCAGATAGCAGCCTTTGATCAGCACATTATTGCACACATCCAGGTCGATCGCGTCGGTACTCGGCGCTTTGATCGGCTCGTGCGGGGCTGTGATCCGTACATTTAGGATCTTGATATTATTGCATTGATAATAGTGGCTCGTCCAGAAACCTGAATTTTGGAGCGTCACGTCCTGCATCTGCACATCGTTGCTTTTCCAGATAAAAACCAGCCGCGTGCGCGATACTTCCAGGTTCGTGCAGTTGGGATCTTCCTTCCTCCGTTGCCAGAATGCCTTCCAGTAGTTAAGCCCATTGCCGTCGATAATCCCTTTTCCCGAGATCGTAAAGCCATTTACACCATACGCATTTACCAATGCTGGAAAATAATCCAGCGTTTGTCCCTCCATTCGTGAAGGCATTTTCGGGTAGTCCCCGATCTGGTCGGATCCCTTCAATACCGCGCCTTCCGACAGGTACAAATGTGTTTTTGGTTTGAAAAACAAAGCGCCGCTCAGAAATGTACCTTTCGGGATCACGATCACGCCGCCGCCTTCACTGTGCGCCAGATCGATGATTTTTTGAATAGCGGCAGTTTGCAAAACGCTGCTGTCCGCTGACGCGCCGTGTCTGGTAATGACAAACTGTTTGCCCAAATCTTGCAGGTTGATTTTTGAACTGTCAGAAAACCAGGCTGGTATCCGGGTTCCATCGGGAAACGTGGGAGATCTTTCAGTTTGGGAAAATGCGGCATTTGAAATGCAGCAGATCAATAGCAGGAGCAAGCTATATCTTTTCATGAAAACGACTTATGGATATCAATCACAATTTGCGATTTTTTTGGTTGAATGCAGAATGTCGTAAATCCGGTTGGCATGCTTTTGCTGTAAATGATTATCAAAGCTACGCGCAGGATTCACTGCGCATTACAACCAAGAGCATGAGCCAAATTGAAGCAAAGGTTTTGTCATTTGAACAAGTCCGGGAGTTGCCCGATTCCTGGTCGGGAGTTGACTACGTTAACCTGCTGATCACCATGGACTACGATAATCCTCAGGAGATCAAAGACGGGGAGCTGAAAGAAATGTGCATGATGTCGCTCACAGATTTCGAGCCCGAAGAAGCAGCAAAAATTGTCCTCGATTACGTGATCGACGGCCGGTTGACGGAAGGTCAGATCGAGAATCTTTCACACGAGATATTGACTGAAAAGTTATGGGAAGAATATCCCGAACTGTCCCTGCATCCCGATCTGTTCCGTGCCACGCAGTTACTGTACGAAGCATATAATGGAAAGTTTCCACGCGGAGAAGCGGTTCATTTTCAGCTCAGTATCACCGGTGAAATAGCTGAATTAGGCGAGCAACCGGAAGCGGCGATCGTGAGAATACTTGCAGCGGGAATGTCCGATCGCAGCCTGATTCACCGTCTATTTACCGACCAGCTTGAAGGGGGCAAATTTGAAGAAGCGAAGGATATTCTCTGGAAACTGGAAACGATTTCCCGGGATGAAAAGTCAGTTACCTACGATATCGTCAGCTCGTCTTACTGGCTCGACGAGATCAAATATGCGGATACTTACCAGGCGGAAGTCATCGCCAGTGTCGCAGAAGAAGACGCGGAATAGGATGAGATAGTAAACCTGGCGGGATCTCCGGAACCCGCCAGGTTTTTTTGATATCCCCTAATTAATCCTTTCTGAAAAACTCACCGAAATGCCATAATATGCCGGAAGGATCGTGCAGGAAGCATTCTCTGCCCCAATAATCGGTCTTAATCGGCGTCAATCTCACACCTTCATATTTTCCAGGCAGATCCAGCGCCAGCAAATCAGCATAATAACGCTCCACATCGTCCACTTCGAGGAAGATCATGCTGTTATCTATCCAATCTTTGATATAATAATCCTGCAAATAAAAGGCCAGCTGATCGAGCTTAAACACCGAAAAGTTGTGCTCCAATACAACTTCCTCAAATCCAAGGTCCCTGTAAAACCGCCTCGATACCTCAAAATCCTTCGCCCCAATAAACGGACGCATTGATATGGCGTTGTGTTTCATAGTTTTTATTTAAATATATCCGGTTTTTGACCGCTAATCTGTTTAATACAGCCTAATAGTAAACGAGTTCACTACAAAATTGTCAGTTATGGGAGTTTCGTGATATTAGTCATGCCGATTTTTCTACATTTGAACTTAACTTATAAGTGAAGCGTATTCATATTGAGAAATACTCTAAAAATAAAAAACTGTCAATCTACACTGTCAGATATGATGATTGTGTTGAAAATCAGACGGATAGATTTTTGGATAAGTACCTTCGTCTGGGCTTTGAAGAAGATATAATGATGATAAAAAGTTGGCTCAGAAACCTTGAAAATAGGGGAGCCAAGGAACATTATTTAAGACACGAGAAAAGGGCAAACGCCGGGCCGATTAGATTTTCAAAATTGAGAATTTACTGCATTCGCTGCCATGAGAATCTGATTATCTTGGATGGAGGCGGAGAGAAAAAAGGCCAGAAAACGCAGGATGGAGCAGAAACGAACGCAGCTATGGAACTGATGAATGCAGTAGATATCGCATTTGTGGAAAAAATCAAGGACCGGGACATTGTATATTCTTTCGATAAGATGGATTTGTCAGGTGAACTTTTTGTAGATATAACTTAGCTATGGGTAGACTAGATTCAATAGAAGCTAATAAGTCAATCAGCAGATTTGTTGACAAGAGTTTTGATATTTCAGACAGGATCGTTGAAATCCTGACTCGGAAAAAGATAACCCAGAGGCAGTTTGCAGCAATGTTAGGGAAAAGTGAGTCGGAAGTAAGCAAATGGCTATCGGGTACTCATAATTTCACTATCAAGACTATTGCACATTTGGAGGTTGTATTGGAAGAAGTTATCATGGCAGTTATGAATGACAGCTTGGAGAACAATGTAATTGAGTATGAAGATAAGGCGCCAATCGCTGATTTTGTTGATTGTGAGAGCTGTTTAGACCATTTGGACGTTCCTTATTTAAGGACTGAAAATCCGGTTAAATTTGTTGAATACTCTGTTTCTTGAATCGTCGTGATAGAAAACATTGATATAAAAATCATCGACAGTAGCCTTGACAAGCTATATATAGAGAATCCAACTACAAAAGATTCCGTCGCCTCCTTTCGCTTTAAGTTTGACAAATTCAGAGCTCAAATTGAGACTGGTGAGCATAGATTACTGATGGTAACCAGCCGGGTCGAAATCTTTGCAATCTCTCAGAAGCCTACAAGTGAAGCAGCCAAATTAGAGGCAACCATATCATCAGTTTTTAAGGTCAAAGACATTGATAGCGTGTTGAATTTGGGGGACCATAAAATCCGCAATAAGGATTTAATGTTGAAAATATTCGACCTGTCTTATTCCACTGCAAGAGGACTTCTGAGCGCCTGCAGATCAGCATAATAACGCTCCACATCGTCCACTTCGAGGAAGATCATGCTGTTATCTATCCAATCTTTGATATAATAATCCTGCAAATAAAAGGCCAGCTGATCGAGCTTGAACACGGAAAAGTTGTGCTCCAATACAACTTCCTCAAATCCAAGATCCCGATAAAACCGCCTCGATACCTCAAAATCCTTCGCCCCAATAAACGGACGCATTGATATGGCGTTGTGTTTCATAGTTTTTAAAGTTTCGTTCGCTCACTACCAAAATCAGGGAGCGCAGATATTTACTCAACAACTCACACTTGCTTTCTTACGTAAGTAGTGTTTTTGTAAAATTGATTAAAAATAAAAATCAATCGAAAAAAATAGAAAATAAAGTCATTAAAAACGAAGTATAGATCGAAGGTAATAGGCTTATGCTGACAATTAGTAAGACTTTAAAGAGTCGGCGGTGTTCAGCATCGTGGTTCCGGTACTATCTATTCGTCAGGTGGCGTGCGTGCTGCCTGTTTTTTTTAACAAACTATTGAAAGCCAATGCATTATTTGTCAAGAATCACACTCCTTGTTGCATTACTGATTGGGGAGAATGCTTTTGCCCAGGAAGCTTATCAGGCTAATTGGCAGTCTTTGGAAAAACATAAGGAGGTACCTGAATGGATGCGCGATGCGAAATTCGGGATTTACTGTCACTGGGGTGTTTATGCCGTGCCTGCTTATAATAATGAACATTACATTCAGCACATGCACAACGACAGTCCCGACCACTCGAAGCTGGGAACTTATAAGCGGCACCTGGCGCTTTACGGGCCGCTGGAAAAGTTTGACTACCACGATTTTATCCCGATGTTCAAAGGTGAAAAGTTCGATTCGGAAGAGTGGGCTGATCTTTTCGTGAAAGGTGGCGCGCGTTTCGCAGGGCCGGTAGCAGAGCACCACGACGGATTTGCAATGTGGGACAGCGACCTTACCCCATTCAACGCAAAGGATATGGGGCCAAAGCGCGATGTAGTAGGTGAGCTGGAAAAGTCAATACGGAAACGCGGGATGAAATTTTTCACATCCCTGCACCACGAACTCAATTATACCAATGTGAAAATGAAGCCCGGCTGGGCTGGTAGCGATCCGAAATATGCCAAACTATACGGATCGACGATGAAAAAGGAGGAATGGGAGCAAATGTGGATGGACAAATGCAACGAGCTGATCGACAAATACCACCCCGATGTGATTTACCACGACGCTTGGCTCGAACAGGTCCCGACGCAAAATATACAGAAATACCTCGCACATTATTTCAACGAAGCCGACAAGCGGAAGCAGGATGTGATCGTGACTTACAAGGGCGAAGACCTGCCGGCGGGCGTCGGAATGGAGGATCACGAAAATTCGAATCCCGATAAAATCATCGAAAAACCGTGGCTCTGCGATTACTCGATCGGGACCGGGCTATCCTATTCGTGGGGCTACACCGACGGTATGGAAATCAGGCCGGCAAAGGAAATTATCCATACGCTTGTGGAGGTGGTGAGCAAGAATGGCCAAATGCTTTTGAACCTGTCGCCGCGCGCCGACGGGACTTTTCCTGAGGAACAGAAAGAGGTAGTTTACAAAGTTGGGCGCTGGATGTGGTCTTTTGGCGAGTCGCTGTACGAAACGCGGCCGTTTTCGGTTTTTGGGGAAACTACCGCGGCAAAACAACAGGTTTTTTACACACAAAAAGGCAAAACGATTTACGCGATTTTCCTGCAATGGCCGGAAGCGGGCGTGGCAGTTAGTTTAAAGGAATTAAATGCAAAGTCACTACTGGGTAAAGTAAAGGCTGTCAATTTATTAGGTCTCAAAAATCTGGTGAAATGCGAAAGCCAGCTCAGCGGAGCGGGGCTGAAACTGACAGTGCCGGCCAAAACGCGCGTGCCTTCTGATATTGCTTATGTTTTCAAAATTGAAACTGAATAGTTCTTAACATGCAACTGATTAACCTAATGCGCAACTATCTATTCCTGAATATTTTGCTGCTGAATGTGGGTTTGGGAAACACTGTTTTTGCCAATGAAAACGAACCGGTGAAAGAGGCGATCGAGATCGTTTTGACAGGCGCAAAAAACGACCGCATTGATTTCGGAGTAACCCGCCTGACTACGGCATTAAATGCAGCTGGATATGTGGTAAATTCAGGTAAATCGTTGAAAAAAGGTGCTGGAAAACAGCTGATAGTCGGGTTGTTGGATGAAGCAAATATTCAGAAAATTCTTGCAAAAAAAGGCGCTGATAAGCCGGGTAAGGAAGGGTATATTTTAAATACAAATGCAAACCAGACCGTGATCGCGGGCGCCGATGCGTCGGGGGCATTGTACGGTTGTCTGGACCTGGCGGAGCGCATTGCCCAGTCCGGCAAACTGCCTGCGCAGCTTACTGTGAAAGACCAGCCTGAAATGGTCATGCGGGGCGCGTGTATCGGAATTCAAAAACCGGAATATCTGCCCGGACGGACAGTTTACGAATATCCTTATACACCCGAAAATTTCCCCTGGCTGTACGATAAAGCATTGTGGATCAATTATCTGGATATGTTGGTAGACAACCGCATGAATTCCTTGTACTTGTGGAACGGACATCCTTTTGCGTCTTTGGTAAAACTCAAAGATTACCCTTACGCGCTGGAAGTGGACGAGGAGACTTTTAAGAAAAATGAAGAAATATTTAGCTTCCTGACGAAAGAGGCGGACAAGCGGGGTATCTGGGTTATCCAGATGTTTTATAATATCATCGTTTCAAAACCATTTGCCGAAAAACACAATATCAAAACGCAGGACAGAAAACGTCCGATCACGCCGCTGATCTCTGATTATACCCGGAAGTCGATCGCTGCATTTGTAGAGAAATACCCGAATGTAGGTTTGCTGATCACGTTGGGTGAAGCGATGGAAGGCGACGATACGGATGTGGAGTGGTTTACCAAAACCATTATTCCGGGTGTAAAAGATGGGCTGGCGGCATTGAAAACGGACATTCAGCCGCCGATCGTGCTGCGGGGCCACGACACGAATCCGCAAATGGTGATGAAAGCTTCACTGCCGATCTACAAAAGTTTGTACACGATGAACAAGTATAACGGCGAGGCGCTGACGACCTACCAGCCGCGCGGGCCGTGGGCAAAAATGCACCAGGAAATGAGCGAGCTGGGTTCTATTCATATTGAAAATGTGCACATTCTGGCCAATCTGGAACCTTTCCGCTACGGATCGGCGGACTTTATCCAAAAAAGTGTGCAGGCAATGCACGACGTGCACGGAGCAAACGGACTGCATATTTATCCGGAAGCTTCGTATTGGGACTGGCCCTATTCAGCCGACAATGTAAGCCCGCGCCAGTTACAGATCGATCGTGATTGGGTGTGGTACAAAGCATGGGCGCGTTATGCCTGGAATTGCCGGAGGGACCGCAGTGAGGAAGTGAAATACTGGTCAGAGGAGCTGGATAAGACATTTGATACCCAAAATCACGGAGGCGATATACTGGAAGCTTACGAGCAGGCCGGAGAAATTACGCCCAAGTTGCTGCGCCGGTTTGGGATTACAAATGGAAACCGGCAGACGCTTACGCTGGGTATGACGATGAGCCAGCTGGTGAACCCGAAAAAACACCGCGTGTGGCCAGAGCTGTATAATTCTGACGGGCCGGAAGGCGAAACTTTGACTGAATATGTTGAGAAAAATTTGAAAGGTGAAAAGCACGTTGGCGAGACGCCAGAGCAGATTATCAGGGAAGTAGTGCAGCACGGAAAGCTTTCAGTAGAGGCAATCGACCGCGCTCAGCCTTTTGTAAAGAAAGAGAAAGAGGAATTTCAGCGGATCAGAAACGATATGTATTGCCACCGGGCACTGGCGGATTTCTTCTCGGAAAAGGTGCAGGCGGCGGAGCTCGTTTTGAAATATACCCACTCAAAAAACATTACTGATCTGAAAAACGCAGTGCCGCATCTGGAAAAAAGTGTAACGCATTTTAAAGAGCTGGCCAAATTGACAAAGGATACTTATTTGTACGCAAATAGCATGCAAACTGCCCAGCGCCGCGTTCCTGTGGGTGGAAATGATGGAAAAAACAAAACGTGGGTCGAGCTGCTGCCGTTTTATGAGGAAGAATTAGAACAATTTAAGAAGAATCTCACCTTGCTGGAAAGCGGGAAAAGTGCGGAAGAACTCGTTGCGAAATTGAAACCCGTAGCTGTGAGGCTGCAAGACAAAAATACAGAAATGTTCACTTTGGCGAAAGGAGAGCCACTTTTCTCAGATCGAGAATCGGCAATTACCGGCCTGGCTGAAGAGCTTTCAGGGCTGAAAGGAATACGCTTGAATGCAGGCGAATTGGCGGATAAGCAGACTTCGATTTCTTTTTCCAGCAAAACACCTGTGAAAGTGCTGGTGGGTTATTTTCAATCTAAGGAAAAACCCTTTCTCGCTGTGCCAAATCTGGAAACGGACGCAACTGGTAACGATTTCGGTCAGGCGGAAGCGAAAATTACTGCGGCGCTTACGGCAAAAGGGCTTCCAAATATTAACGTGCATTCCTACACTTTTCCAGCCGGAAATAACACGCTGGTTCCCGGAAAAGGGATCTTTACAGTGCTTGGTTTTATAGACGGCAATACCGAGATGAAACCGCACGCTGCCGCAATGGGCGATGGTAGCGGAGTCAGGAATATCGACTGGTTATTTGAATAGATCCGGCAGCACAAAATCAGGCTCTATTTTAACGCACTTTCAGGATTCCTTTCATCACAAATGAGTGTCCAGGAAAACTGCAAATAAAAGGATAGTCTCCTGGTTTCGGCGCCACGAAATAAATGCTTTGCGAAGCCTCCGGCTGGATCAGACAGGTGTGAAAAAGCACTTCCGGCGAGTCGGGAATGTAGCCTGCGTTGGTCCCGGTAAGTCCCATATCCATTGCTTTCTGACCTACATCTTCGCCATTGCCAGGCTGTGTAACCACCAGATTATGAAGCATATCATCGTTGTTATTGAAGGTCAGCTTCACTTTGCTACCCGCTTTCACTTCAATTAATTCTTTGTCGAATTTCAGGCCCGGCTTGGTAGCCATGGAGATCGTAATATCCGGTCCGCTCGTCCAGCTGGCTGGCTGCTCGCTCACTGACTTGGAGGCATCATTTCCGCACCCGGCCGCTCCTTTTTCTGTGTCGGATCCGGCCATTTGGTGATGGTGATGCTCGGTACCTTCGGGGAATGCATTGATGGTGTAATATGCTTGCGGATGCAGTATCGCGTCGCCTTCGGCAGAGGTAACTCCGTTTATTTTCAGTTCATGAATATAACCTTCCCGCAGTCCGGCGACGGTCAGATTTACCTTTAATCCATCGGCTGAAACTTCGGCTTTTGTCACCTTGCAACCCGCCTGGTTGATCACCGGACTGCCGTACTTTTTGTGGTAACTGTATGTAAATCCCGTCATTTGATATTGACTCGCCTGCGCTGCAAGTTCTTTTTTGACAGGCTTTGTAAATTCAAGTTCGAAGCCGGTGGTCGTGATCCGCATGGCTGCGATTTCCATCGGCATTTTGCCAGTCCAGGTGAGTCGCTGCAAGCCGTAGGGTTCTTTGCCCGTGGAAGCCCAGCCGCGACTGGTCATACCTACAAAAAGTGACTGGTCGCTTCCCCACGCCATGCGCAGTATCCCCGACGAAAACCCTTCGCGAAAGGGAAAGCAAGCCCCCTGGTACACTCCTTTTACTTCTTCCAAAAATGCGCGCATGATCTTGCTATGTCCCTGATCTCCAACCAGTAACTGACCTTTAAAGGGTCCGAATGCATCGGAATTGATCGACAAAATCGCCGAAGTGGAAATGCCCATAACCGTGTGAGGAAACCAGATCGCGGGCACTTTGAAATTCGGCTTTCCCTTCGCATAATCGTAGAGAATACCGATCGAATCCTTAAATGAAGACCTTTTCAATTCAACAGGCGAACCCGCTTCGGCAGACCATTTCAACCCCGCCGGGTGACCCGCAAAGTCGCCCTGTTTCAAATGCGTGATCCTGCCCGAACCAATCCAGTCGCCCTGGTTCTCAGCCAGAAAAATTTCCCCTTTTGAATCCAGTCCAAATGCCGCCGGCGAGCGCATTCCGGTCGCAAATGGCGTCATTTCGCCATTTTCCTTAATTTTCAGCATCCATCCACGCCACTTGGTCAGGCTTTCCCCGCGACCAACCCACGAAAGATTCAATGTAACCAGCATATCTCCGTCTGGCAATATCAAAGGTCCGTACGAATATTCGTGGTAATTGCCAGAGATCGGCCAGGAATAGACCGTTTTGTACAAGTCCGCCAGCCCGTCTTTGTCAGTATCCGAAATTTTGGTCAGCTCCGATCTTTGTGTCGTATAATAGGCACCGTTTTTATAGGCCAGCCAAAGCGGCTCGTGCAGTCCGCTCGCAAATAACGAATACTTCGGTTTTTTGCTTTTTTTCAGGTAAGGATCGTCGATCACCCATATTTCGCCCCGGCGCGTGGCAATGCCCAGCTGGTCTTTTTCATTGAAGGCCAGTCCGCCCACTTCCAGCTTCACACTATCGGGAATAGGGATATTGGAGATTCTGTAAAACGGGCTTTCAGCCTGGTTAGCAGCGTCCTGGCCGACTGATTTTGTCGCAAAAAGCAAAGCGACGAGCGCAATTATCACATTCTTCTTCACTACCATACGATCTGATAACTGATTTGAATTGACTGATCTGATTTCGGTAGCTCGATGATGAGCTGTTCCATATCCTTATCTTTTCTAATAACCGGCTTAAATTTGCCACAAAGCAACTTTTCGAGGTAGTAATTCTTGTCGTCGACCGCATAGTTGCCGCTTCCCAACTTCTCGATTTTCCTTCCTTCTGCCAGAAGCACATATAATTTACTGCGTGCATTGCGGATCGTCAGCTGCCTCGCCAGCCCGTCATTTGCAGCCAGATTCGTGATCAAATCCTGCACCTTGTTCCCATTCAGTTCATAGAAATAGGCTGGAATACCCTCTTTATTGAGCTGATACCCTCTCGCCGCATAAGATCCGTCGGCGGAGAAAACCGAGTCGGGCCAGGTTGCTTGCGGGTTTGCAAGTGAAGCAATGAGCGGTTTTCCGGAGAATTCCATTTTCGCACCCAGCGGGATTTCGAGCTGCTTTTCGCCCCGCTCCGTCCACATATTAGACACTTCGATAAACCTGCCGTGCCAGGCGGAGAGAAGTGTGTATTTGTGCAGATCACAAGCGTAATTGTTGCCGGGGACAGTTTTTCCGCTCGCTTTCGCAGGCAATGCGACCGCCGCCACGTAGGGATTTACTTTGTTTTGATGCATCATAAACCCGCGCTGTAACGCAGGTTTGCTATGTACATCATATTCCAGCGGATCAAAACTTTCGCTCAGCCGCACGGAAGCCGGCGTGGTGAGCGACTGCCAGGGAATATGCGGGCCTTCATAATGCAGCACAAGGCATTCATCCGAATTGGAATACACGATCTTGAATGGGAATTTTCCTTTTTTCAATGCGGACTGGTTGTAAAATGCCTTTTCAAAATCCCGTGAGCCGCGATTTTGTACCACTAATTTTCCATTAATATAAAACCAGGCGCCGCCGCCGGCAGTGAGTTTGAATAGGTAATTTCCGTCGATGGGAACGTCCATCGTTCCGTCGATCACAAGTTGGGATTTACGGTCGCCGACGCGGTGCGAAATCGTGTCGGTAGTGCCTGTGCGCCGGGGTGTCAGGCTGGCGAGGGTGTCCGGGTTTTTGTGTAAACCGGGATATACTTTAAATGTCATTCCGGACATATTGATCTTTTTTTCCTGATATGTTTTATATTGTAATTCCTTGATAGCAAACGATTTGTCCAATCCTCTGATCGCAAATCCTGCCTCCGCAGCTGCTGTGGATGGAAGTTCCCGCAATGCTACCGGCTGACCATTCAGCAATATCTTTTCAAATTTTGCATCACTTATTTTCTTTCCTGATCCGTCGAACTTTGCAGCCCGGAAATGAATCGCAATGTGCTGCCAGAGGCCGGGCGCTTTGTAAGCCGGGCCTTCTTTTGCAAGCCACAAATCGGCTATTTTAACAGGATATGTATTTTGCAAAAGCACTTCAAAAGCAGCTCCTTTTGACAAAAGAAAATTGAATTCAAGGTCGATATCTCCGTGCGGTAAATGAGAGATCAGCGAGGGAGACGGCTGTTTTTCGGGTTTATATATCAAAATTCCCTTTCCGGGTTCCGGTTTCAGGTCGCCCGGAACGGAGCGGCTGGCGGTCAGGTTTCCTGCGATTTGCCAGCTGGTTCCGTTCGTTTTGTTAAATGCGCTCAAATCGTTGAGCGTGATCTTGGTTAGTGGGAGGGAAGTGATCTGTGCTGTGGCAGCTGCATTCAGCAAGCAAAACACAGCAATGAACACAATTTGAAGGTATCTTGAATTAAATATCGCAACAGCTGACATAGTCTGAATTCCGGAATTAGTATTGCAATTGTAATATTATATTTTCAATTACTAACTTTTATTTTCCTTTATTTATTAATTCTTTGTTTTGTAAAATAGCGTTTCAGCTATGTCCACCGCCGGACGTAATTTGTCCGATTCTGGACAACCGATATTCTATGATATAGGCTATCGTACTGATTATAAAGCTGAAAGACGGTTCTAATGTCGCTGGCATATCTATTTTCCTACCAGACCAAACGCATCGTCCGGTAACGGATTTCCTGTCAACTCATTCACTCAATGCAACCATGATCAGTAACTATTTCAAAATTGCCTGGCGTAACCTGTTGAAAAGCAAGTTTTACACGCTCATCAATGGAGCCGGGCTTACACTAGGGCTGGGAGTGGGGATACTGATCTTGCTTTGGGTACAGGATGAACTCAGTTTTGACCGTTTCCATAAAAATTCGGAATCGATCTATAAGCTAGAAAATCTGGTCGGTACCGGTTCCAGCAAGCAGATCTGGACCAGTACCGTCGCGCCAATCGCTGTTTTGGGGACGCGCGAACTGCCTGAGATCAAAGCGGCTGTGCGGATGTCTTATAATCAGTCTTACATTTTATTCCGGTACAAAGACAAGGTTTTCAACGAAGAGAAATCGATGTTTACAGACCCTGGCTTGTTTTCAGTTTTTGATTTTAACCTCATAAAAGGAGATCCTGCGAAACCATTTATAGACGATAATTCGATCGTTCTGACCGAAACCACTGCCAGGAAATACTTCGGCGACGAGGATCCGATCGGTAAGGTAATGGGTGCAAACGATCGGCGTAATTTCACAGTGACCGGAATAGTGCGGGATCTTCCCAAAAACTCCACGGTTCAGGGTGAAATGTTTTTGCCTATCGGAAAGCTTTTTAAGGATATGTACAGCAACCGGCCCGACGGCAGGAACAGGGACAATGATTTTCATCAATTCAACTACGATACTTATTTTCTGCTGCAACCAAACGTACAAATTGCCAAGCTGGCCGTTAAGCTCCGGAACATCCATTTGCGCAATAAACCCGACGATACCGACCTTACCTACCTGCTGGTGCCGCTTGTGAAAAGGCACCTTTATCAATCCGACGGATCGAATGGAGGCATCGAAACCGTGCGGATGTTTGTCGTGATTGCGCTGCTAATATTGGGCATTGCCTGCATTAACTACGTCAATCTGTCGACAGCGCGCGCGATGTTGCGGGCAAAGGAAGTGAGTATGCGCAAAATTGTCGGTGCGGCACGGAGGCAGCTTTTTACGCAATTCATTGTAGAAACTGCACTAATTTTCGGGATTGCCTCCGCATTTGCGGTATTGTTTATTTACTCATTACTACCCCTTTACAATCAGCTTTCGGGAAAAGACCTGACCTTTGACCTGACAAATATCCAGATCTGGAAAGTGATCGCGCTGACGCTTCTGGGCACATTAGCGGTATCAAGCATTTACCCGGCGGTATTATTATCGTCTTTCGATCCCCTCAGGGCTTTTAAAGGCAAGGCTTCGGCGCAGATCAGCGACGTTGCATTGCGTAAGGTGCTCGTTATAACCCAGTTTGCAGTTTCCGTGATCCTGATCATCGGCACGTTTGTGATCAGCAGCCAGCTCCAATACATTCGTTCCAAAGCATTGGGTTACGACAAAGCGCATGTGCTTTCATTCAATATGCGGGAAATGGGCAAGCACTTCGAGGCGGTAAAAGCGGATCTGCTCAGTCAGCCGGGCATTACCAGTGTGACAAGGGCGAGTTCCTTCATTATCAGCATCGGTAGCCAAACGGGCAACAACGACTGGGATGGAAAGGAAAAGGGCGAAACCATGATGATAAGGCCGATGGCGATCGAAAAGGATTTCCTGTCATTTTTTAAAATGCAACTCGCATACGGAGCCGGGTTTAAAGGTTCGGTTTCGGACAGCACCCATTTTATACTAAACGAAACAGCTGTGAAAGCGGCCCGGTTGACAGATCCGATCGGAAAGCGGTTTAAGCTCTGGGATAGGGAAGGTACTATTATTGGTGTGGTCAAAGATTTTCACGCTTCCTCGATGCGGCAAACGATAGACCCGGCGGTATTTTACTACGAGCCCCGCGATTCCTATCAGATTTACATCAAAACTACCGGCCAGAATGCGGAAAATGCAATCGCAGCCGCCGGCCGTTCATGGAAAAAATATAATGGAGATTTCGAGTTCCACTACGCATTTCTGGATCAGGCATTCAATGATCTTTACAGGTCCGAGCAGCAAAGCGGCACACTTTTCAATTTGTTTGCAGGTATTGCGATCCTGATATCCTGCCTAGGATTATTTGGTCTGGCCGCCTACACAGCGCAGGTGCGCAAGCGTGAAATCGGGGTCCGGAAGGTTTTGGGTTCCAGTGTGGCCGGTATTGTAGGTTTGCTCGCAAAGGATTTCATCCAGCTTATCCTGGTCGCCATCGTGATCGCGGTACCTGTTGCTTGGTACAGTATGAATAGCTGGTTGCAGGATTTTGCGTATAAAATCAGTCTATCCTGGTGGATGTTCGCGGCTGCCGGAGGAATGGCGCTCGCTGTCGCTATGCTCACTATCAGTTATCAGAGCATTCGGGCGGCTTTGATGAATCCGGTGAAAAGTTTGCGCAGCGAATAATCTTAAATTGTCGAAACTGGCTCGTGCCGGATCGGAAAGTTGCAGGAATTGGCGATAAAGCAATATTCGTGTGCCTTATGGTGCAGTTCGTTCGCTTTTTGAAGCATACTTTCATCCGACACTTTTACCACGGGATATAATATAACTTCCGTAAAACGGCCGCTGCCATTGTCAGTTTCTTCCATCGTTCCAGTCGCTCGGTCCTGATATTCGAGCACTACCACGCCCGCTTCGGTGCACAAATGCAGGTACCAGAGCATGTGGCAGGAAGCGATCGAGGCTACAAACAATTCTTCCGGATTATGCCTGGTCCGGTCGCCCCGGAATGCTGGATCCGAGGAGAGATCGATGCCGGGCTTACCTTCAATTTTTGCAGTGTGACTTCTTTCATAGGCGCGGTAGTCGGCCGTACCCCGGCTGGTATTGCCGGTCCATTCGATGGTAGTTTTATAGTGATGTTGCCGCATTTGCTTCTATTCTGGAAAAGTTTAGCCTGCTTTTTTAATGCAAAATAACCTTTGAAATTGAGAAAAGGAACTGTATTTCAAAGTGAAACAGAGGATGCTCTCAGTTACGTTTAGTGTGTAGGGTACGGTCTTTTTAGGTTGAGGTAGGAAACTGATTTTAAAAAAAATTTAAACCGGGGAGATCATGAACATTACATTGGAACAGGCAGAAGCTATTATTGCCGCAGCAAAATCAAAAGCGACGGAAATCAATACAAAAATGAACATCAGCGTAGTAGATACCGGAGCAAATCTGGTAGCGTTCGCACGTATGGACGGAGCCTGGCTCGGATCGGTTGATATTTCGTTAAAAAAGGCGAAAACGGCCGTTTGGTTTACTATGGACACTGCCGCACTCAGCCCGCTGGTACAGCCTGGCGCACCGCTATATAACATTGAGCATTCGAATGGCGGACTTATTACGTTCCCCGGTGGTGTTGTGATTAAAAACTCAGGCGGAGAAATAATTGGCGCGATCGGTGTCAGTGGCAGTACCGTAGACGACGATCATGAAGTGGCCGAAGCCGGCGCGACTTCGCTATAATTGAAAGTCCCGGCCGCAAAACAGGCCGGGACTTTTGACCCCATTTGGTTAGATTGGCAACACGAAATAATTTTATTTCGAAAAACTTGTCCGGAAAACTGCCGGTCAGGGACTATACCAGAAAATCTGACTATGAAAAAATTCTTATTGCTTATCCGTGAAGACCTTGTGCGGCTTTCCGGGATGTCGGAAGAAGAAATGCAGCAGGATATTGCCGAGATGAATAGCTGGGTGGAAGAACTGATCAAGTTCGACAGCTTCATCGCGGGCGAACCGCTGGAAAACGAATCCAGGATCGTAGGAAAGCAGGTCGACACCGACGGATTGTTAATGGACGCGAAAGAAGGAATCAGCGGCTACCTGATCATCCAGGCGGAAACTTTACAGCAGGCCGCTGCGATCGCCGCACAATGCCCGCAGATAATCCAGGACAAGATCAGCATTGAAGTGCGGCCGATCATGGATACGCAGCAAGAGCCGTGACGAAGAATATTTCGGACTTGATTTCTGAGCTTCACCGCCATCATTTCGGAAAAATGGTGGCGGTTTTGATGTATCATACCGGCATTGAAGAGATCTCGCTTTCGGAGGATATCGTGCAGGAAGCCTTTGCAATCGCCTCGGATAAATGGCGGGAAAATGTACCCGATCAGCCCGAAGCGTGGCTTTACGCTACGATCCGGAACATCGCATACAAGCATTTGAAAAAACAGAAACCGGCCCGACTGGAAACGGATGATTATCTGGTTGTTGATGCTCGGTTTACCGATGATCATGACTTGCTCCGCGTGCTTTTTGGCTGCCTGCAACCGGCTTTTCCTCCCAAGGTGCAGCTGGTGGTGGTATTGAAATATGTGTGCGGATTAAAGACAAAACAAATCGCGGCGCTCCTGGCTTCGGGCGAGGATACCATTCAAAAGATCATTTATCGCTGGCGTGCGGAACAGTCGCGTGATGATTTCACCGCCGTAGAAATGCCGGAAAATATCAGTGGGCAGAAAGTCAGAATGGCGTTGAAAGTGCTTTATGTGATGTTTACCGCAGGATATCAGCTTTCTGATTCCGGCAAATTGTCGGACGAGCGGCTTTGCGAAGATGCGCTGAGCCTGTTACAGGAAATGATGAAAATGGGCATTGCTGGAAACGGGGAAGTGAAAGCTTTGTATGCGTTACTCCTGTACAACCTGGCGCGGGCGGAGTCAAGGACCAACCAGCCCGACGAACTGACCACGCTCGCTACACAGGACCGAAGCCGCTGGGACCAGGAAATGATCGCTGTGGCCAACCATTACCTCTTACTTTCTCAAAAGGAATCTGCATTCGCAAGCGCCTGGCAGTTGGAAGCGGCGATTGCCTACAAGCACACGCAGGCCCGCACATTTGACGAAACCGACTGGCCCGGTATTGCCAAGCTTTACGGGAAACTTGTGTTACTCAATTCTTCTCCGTTCACGAAACTCGGTCAGGCAGCTGCCTTGTATTTCGGCGGAAATGAAGCCGGCGCTATCGAAATTTTAAAGCAACTCAATGCAAACCGCTTTTTTCAGAACTATCACCTCATCCATTGTTTCTGGGCAAAAATATATGTGGACAGAAACGAAATTTCCAACGCACTAGCCAGCTACAAAAAAGCACTAAGCTGCCCGGTCAATGCTTTTGAGAGAAGGTTTGTAGAGCGGGAAATTGGGAGGTTGGAGGTAGTTGGAAAAGTAAACGCACCCTTTGATAATTAAGATCTTCCTATTAGAATATTCAAAGTACATTCGAGTCCGGTAGGAACCACCACACGAATGGGAGGCTCTTTTAATGCCCGTTTTTCACAAATAACACACTATAACCGAAGCTGTAAATGGCTGTTGCTAGATATGATACAACTCCGGTTGATTCGCGTGAGTATACAGGCTACTCAGAGTTTGTCGATATTTTAGACTTGCGTAAATTTTACAGTCAAGGAAGGAATGGTAAATTCGAGCTTCGAATTATAGTTACAAGATCGAAAGGCAATTGGGATCTTGATCTTTTCAACATTGGCTTTGGCGTTTGGGACGAAACTCTGCAAATCATCGATGATTCTGTTCAGACTAAGAATGATGATATGCCAAAAATTCTGGGAACGTTAGCTGACTATGCGCTCAGCTTCTTGAAAAAATATCCGGCAGCCGGGCTTTATGCAGAGGGAAGCACAATTTCCAGGACAAGATTGTACCAGCGCGAAATAGCCAAAGTGCTAAGCTACGTGCCGCCAGATCTTTGCATTTATGGACTGGTCAAGCAAGATGAAGTGGGCTTCATAGAGTTTAAGCGAGGGACAAACTTTGACGCTTTTTTGTTATCGAGGAGATAATACTTTATTTTTAAATCAAGCATTTCTATCAAATATGGCAACCGCAACTATCAAGCAAGTTAAAGTGACTGCAACGAGCGAAAAGGCGGATTTAAAATCTGTTACAGTCGATTACAGCCAGACCAGCATCGTGCAAAAGACTGTTCGCATGACTGAAAATTTAAAAAAATACCCTCGTCCGGGCGAACAGTAATCACTCCTCATCATCTTCAACCCCCTCAAAATAATTGACCACCGTCATCAACGGTAACGTGGTTGTATCCGCTGCATTGGACATTTGAATCACTGCGCGTTCGTTGTTTTTTTCATCAAAGCCCGCAAAGTAGCCTTCAATTACCTCGCCCGGCCGGACTTTGTAAGTAATCGTTTTATCAATGTATTTCGAAGCTCTCTTTTGAAGCCCCGTAAGTTCTATTTCTGGCATAATATAGATAGCTTAATTGTCCCAAAAAATCAATTTTCTTACCAGCGCATTTCTTCTATTTCTTTGGCCAGTCTGCCATTAATGTCGGATTTAGCATTTAAAAACAAAAAAATAGCCGCGCCGCGCTCTCTGGCGTACCGATAGGTGACCGAATCCGTAATTGCTCCGCTGGTAAAAAGCTGCCCTGTTTCCTTCATTTCCGCTTCCGTTTCCCACCCATTTTTGACGCGAACCAGGTGTTTGTATTTCTTGCTAAGATCAAACCAATTGACATAATCCGCATTGAAAGTCACCGCACGGATTCCCTTTTTTGAATAGTAATTAATCGCGCCAGCCTGCCCGTAGTTGTCGCAGAGTACGAGTGTATTTTCAGGGTCGGGTGATTTGGCATAAGCGGCGTCAACCTTTTCTGCCAGCTCTTTCCAGCCGACCATATCAGCAAAATCCTGCGGAATCTCATGGTCTTTTCCATCTTCCCAGCGAAGCAAACCGGCCCGTTTGAAACGTTGAGAGTTAGCAACGATTTTTTCAGGTGTCTGATTGGGGAAAGCCACCCTTGCGACCGGGATAAAAATAGTCGCGGGAATGATGATATATGCAGCACGGATCCACTGCGACTTAATTTTCGCCGAAACAAAAACTGCTCCGAAAGCCAGGTAAATGGGGTAAATGCCGATCGCGTAATATCCTTTTGCTCTCAAAAAAACGAACACAGCCAGTGTGAAAATGATCGAGAAAAAAAACAGGCGGTATTCTTCAAACGGCTTATAAAAAAGAAGTGCGTACAAGCCAGGCACCAGCACGATCATCCCCCCAATGAAATATATAAATTGCTCTTTGAAAAAATCGGCGGGCGTAACATTTACCAGCTGTGTTTCGGCCAATATCTTCATGTGGTGAAACACTGGAAAATCGTTTCGATACTGCCAGATCAGGTTGGGTGAGATCAATACAAGGCCTATCAGTACTGCCAGAAAGAATGGGCGGGTAACCAGCAGCTGGCGGTGTTTGGTTAGTAAAATGGAAGGAAGTAACCCTATGATCAGAAATGCGACATTGTATTTATTCAAAAAACCGAATGCGAAAACGACCGCAAACCAGTACAGCCACTTTGGTTTGTTAGTTTGAATGTATTTGATCAAAAGAAAATACAGCGTTGCCCAGCAAAGGACATCCACCGAATTGGGCTGAAAAAGCTGGTTCAATCTCATCAGCGCAGAAAATAAGGTACACGTAGCGGCAAGTGCGCAAGCATATAAGCCGCCTTTCAAAGTTTCGGTTGTTTTCCAGACGACCCAGATCGTCAGTGCGCCACACAAGGCAGGGAAGAACCGGACCCAGAAAACGCCATTTCCAAGCCATTTGATCAGGGTCGCAATCCAGGATGTGACAGGCGGGACAGATAGGTAGCCCCACGCCAGGTGGTTCGCCTGGTCCAGATGCAGGTATTCATCGCGGTGCAGATCGTATTCAGGAATGATCAGTAAATATTGCAGTACAAACTTCAAAACAATAAAAACACATAGCAGCGTATTCGCTTTTGTCATGAATCCGGAATATTAAGGCTGGGCGCGGCTGGTTGTTTTGCGCAGATTTTAAAGTTAAAGCAGTATCTGGTCAAAAATCTAATTTATGGAAGAAGAATATTTAACGCGTGTTATATTGTGGATCTAAACCGAATCAGACAAAATTACACGAACTATGCCCATTCACGTCTCCATTACGCGCAAGGTTCTTCCGGGAAGAGAAGCGGAATTCAAAGAGGCGCTTCGCCGGTTTCTGGGCGAATCCTTTTTGCACGGGGGCGTGCAGGGCGCGGGTATGATCACGCCGCTGCCAGGAGACGACAGCGGGGAAATAGGTATTCTGCGGACATTCGCAGATGAAGCCGAGCGCGATGCATTCTATCATTCACAATTGTTCAAAGACTGGGAAGCATTTGCGTCAACACTGACCGAGGAGCCGAATTACCGCCAGCTTACCGGCCTGGAAGCGTGGTTCCGTGCACCTGTCCAGCCGCCGCGCTGGAAAATGGCCGTCGCTACTTTGTGCGGTGTTTATCCCACAAGTCTGTTTCTTCAATTTACCGTCGGGCCGCTTATTAAAGAGCTGCCTGCGTCACTGCGGACATTGATAATCGCCGCCTGCATGGTAGGAATATTAACCTGGATCGTGATGCCCAACGTCACGAAACTGCTGAGATCCTGGCTTCGTAGCGGGAATTAGTTCGGCGGTTGGTTTGTAATGTTCAGTTTTTTCAGTTCCTGGTCAAAGTCGCTTTCGAAGCTACGGTCTTGTCCAATCCGAAATTTTTCGAACTCTTTCTCGGCAAGTTTCAAGGCCACTTCATGGCTCACTTTTCCTGCATCCGAGAGAACCTGGTATTCATTGAACTGCAAAAAACCATCCAGCTTGGCAGCCCAGTCCGCCATTTTCATTGGAATCTGCCGTGCTGCCTGATTTTCGGCATAGTCGAGATACATGGAAACAATGCGTTGCAACTCCTTGATCTCTTTCTCGATCAGGTAATTTTTGGCGACGCCAATATCTGTTCGCTGAACTTTCCCATGGGGCGCATTTCGAAAAGTTTGCAGTCCCATATTTGGCTTTTCGGCATCTGCCCGCTCTGCGATCAGGGCGGCGGCAGTCTTCCCCGAAATGGCATAATGCAGCTTGTTTTGCACCGTCTTGAAAAATTTCACGGTAATATCTGATCCTTTCACATAGTCAATACTGCACTGCTCGTAGATGTCAGTGATTTTGAGATAAAACCGCCGCTCACTGGCGCGAATCTCGCGGATTCGTTCTAGTAACTCCTCAAAGTAATCTTTCCCAAATCGCTTACCCTGTTTAAGCCGCTCGTCGTCCAGCACAAAACCTTTGATAATAAATTCCCGCAGCGTCTTTGTCGCCCAGATCCTGAATTGTGTAGCCTGGAAGCTGTTGACCCTGTAACCAACTGCAATTACTGCATCGAGATTAAAGAAATCTACTTCACGTGCAACTTCCCTATTTCCTTCCTTCTGAACTATTCGAATTTTTCGAATAGTTGCTTCTTCTATTAATTCGCCGGACTTGTAAATTTCTTTCAGATGGTAGTTAATAGTATTCACTTCCACTGCAAACAACTCGGCTAACCGTTTCTGGCTCAACCAAAAAGTTTCATCGTTAAAAATAACTTCAACCTTAACGTGGCCGGCTGGCGAGCTATAAAAAATGATATCCGATTGCTGGTTCTCCATAGTTGTGTCGACGCAATGATGTGTTTAATTTAACTACTAACCCATTTTGATTGCGGACAATGTAAACTCTTTTTCCAGAAACTTTCTCTTTAAATGAACTAACGGTCGAAATCACTCTCAATGCAACTTTGATCTTTCGTAGCAGGAACACTCTGTAAAAAAAACGAGGCTGATTTTGAAACCAGCCTCGTTTTACATTTGCTACAAATCGTCTTTGTCCACAGGTTTTTGCTGCTCATTCATCTGTTTCGCAGAAATGCTGTCTGGCGTCACAGCGGACATTGCCATTTGCAGTTTGTTTTTCAGCCCTGATATCACCTTATCGTCGCCGGCCATTAATGCCTTGTAACCGTCCGAAGCCACATCTGCGGGATCTGCTTTGCTGCTTTCGTCCTGCACTGCCTTGCTGTCCTGCATATCCGCTTTATTGAAAAAGTCGGTATCCGTGACGCCCGGTAACAATGCGGTGACTGTAACGCCCGTCTCCCTCAATTCCTCGCGTATCCCTTCCGTAAAGGATAGAACGAATGCTTTTGTGCCGTGATAAACAGCTTGCCAAGGTCCAGGAACCTTACTCGCAATAGAAGCCAGGTTCAGAATTTTACCTGAATTTCTCGCCACCATATCTGTCAGAAAGCATTTGGTCAGGATCACCAGCGAGCCGATATTCAGGTCAATGATCTGCAATTCACGGTCGATGTCGGTCTGGTCGAATTTTCCGTAAACGCCTTGGCCGGCATTATTGACGAGCACATCAATTTCAATATCACGCTGCTTGATTTCCGCATAAAGTGAAAATGCCTGCTCGCGGTCGAAAAGGTCTTTCGGAATGATAACTATTTCAATACCAGGTTTCTGTAATAGGCTCGCAGTTTCGTGCAGTTCCGTCAAATCCCTTGCGGTGATGACCAGATTGTACCCGTCTTTCACAAATAACTTCGCCAGTTCTAATCCAATGCCGCTCGTAGCGCCGGTAACAAGTGCGTATTTTCCTGTATTTTCCATAATTCTAAGGATAGTTTGTTGATCTGAAACGTGTGTTCAATCTAAAAACCGTGCCAAAATCCGGCTGGCATATTTCTTTTCAGATCCGGCCAACTTCACAATAAAAAATTTGAAAAATGGACGAGAAAAACTATACAGGCGCCGTGCCCGAAAATACAGACGGCAGCGTCGTCAACGCAGAAAGTAAAAAGGATTTGTCAACCATCGAAGAAGCTCGTAACCTTTATCAGGTTGCCAGAGAAAGGTTGTTGGACGTAAATAACTGGGGCAAAACAGGTAGCGCCGGAGAGTTTGCATTGATGGACCAGGCCGGGAATCCGTTGCAGCAAAATGCGGAGGAAGGGCTATTGATCCGCATAGATGTACCCGGCCCGGGCACGAAAGCGGCCGATGGTTTCGACTGGGTAAGGATCGAAAAGGTCAAGAATTTCGAGTCCGAGGACGTGCAAAGTCTGGCGATCCGCGTGCGCCCCGTGGCTGCGCCGACATCAGACGAGGAAGCGCCTGCTCATTTTTATTCGGAGAAATCAACAAGCACATTTACGGTAACAAGGGAATTTCAAACGGTTACCGCGGGCATTTACGACCGGGATCTGGAAGAAAATGTTGAGGCAGAAAACCTGATAGATAAGGTGAGGAATGCAGTGACAGGCTTTTTTGGGAAAGAGATATTCTCAAAAATACAGTGGCAGTCATTTGCCGAGGACCTGATCCGATAGAAAATGGCACTTGGTGAAGGGGTTTTTGTATAAAAAAGGCAAGGGTAGGATGGGGTAGTGTCTTTGAAAATATGCTTTGTATATTAAGCTGTTTTGCAAGACCGCACATCGGTCAAAGCTATTCCATTCAACCACCATTCACCTTTTCCTATGAAAAATTTTGACGTATCTGAAAGCGCTGATTCACGACGTTCTTGGTTCAAGAAAACCGCTGTGCTGGGCTCTGCCTTATTAACCGGCTCACTAGCAGAAGCAGCCCCCGAAGCCAAACTGGCGGCTACAAGACGCTTGCCGATTGCCGTTTCGACCTATTCATACTGGCCGCTCTCCGGCCCCAAGTACCCGATCAAAAATGTGATCGAAGACGCGGCCCGCCTCGGTTTCGACGGAGTGGAAATTCTGCACAGATCCATGGAAGAAGATACGGTGGCGTACCAGAACAAATTGAAGCGCATCGCCTTCGATAACGGCATGGCGCTCCCGCTGCTTTCTATCCACCAGAATTTCCTGCAACCCGACGTCGCCAAGCGGAAAGCGGATATTGAGCATACCTATAAATGCATTGATATGGCGTCGCAAATGGGCATTCCCTGCGTGCGAATGAACACCGGTTCCTGGGGTACGGTTAAAAATAAGCGGCAAACCGACTACTATACCCACGGCGTAGAACCACCGATTGAAGGATATACCGACGAAGATGGGATCAAATGGACGATTGACGGAATGGGGGAGTGTTTGCAATATGCTGAGAAACAAGGTATTGTGCTCGCGCTGGAAAATCATTGGGGGCTTTCTTCTAACATTGAATATCTGCTGAGAATGTACAATGCGCTGAAAAGCTCGCCTTCCATGGGTTTGAACGTAGATACCGGCAATTTTGTAGGCGAACCTTACGCTGGCCTGGAAAAACTGGCTCCCTACGCCACGATCGTTCAGGCAAAAACGTATTTCGGCGGAGGTACATTTTATGATAAAGCAATGGACTACGATCGGATCGGTAAGATATTCCAGAAAGCGAATTATAAAGGTTTTGTTTCACTTGAAATGGAAGGGAAAGAAGACCCGAAAACATCCGTCCCGAAAAGTCTCGAAATGTTGAGAAAGGCATTCACATTCACGGTTTGATAAAAGCTGTTACTATTCTATGCTTGAAGCTGTCGTTGTTATCACGTTTATCGGTTATATCCTTTACCTGCGGAATTACTCAGACCTTCGCTCCAAGTCAGAAAAAGAGCAGGCTGATATTCCTCAAAACCGCCAATCGCCATTTCTCGACAAAAAACTGATCGCCGGTCTTGTGATGGTGGTTTTTACAAGTGTTCTGGTTGTGGCTGTGGTGAAGCAGGCTGAAAGTGTGCACATGCCTTATCTCGTCGCAGTTTGTGCGGCTATTGCGATTGGATTTGCGGAACCCAGAAAAGGTTGGTTTCTGGCATTGGTGCAGTCTGTGCTGGTACTAAGCGGCTACTTTTTGTTTACCAAACTACCCGAAACAACCAGTGCCACAGAGCTCGAAAATTTCAGTCTCTACGGGTCTGTTATCCTCACATTTGTGGCCAGTTTTTTGGGAGGATTTATGAAAAGGGCGCTCAATATGAACTAGCAATCAGTCAATGCAAAACGACGATTTCAAAACCATTATCAATCATTTTCTGAAACGCATTCCGCTTACGCCGGAAGAGCAGGAATACGTGTGTTCGCTGATCAAAATCCGCCATTTATTACCGCGACAATACCTGGTGCAGCAGGGCGAAGTCTGTCGGTTTGAATCCTTTGTAGTAAAGGGTTTTCTGAGATCTTTTTATGTGGATTCAAAAGGAAATGACTTCACGCTGCATTTTGCAATGGAAGACTGGTGGATCTCCGACTCGGCGAGTTTCGTGCGGGAAATACCTGCTACCAGAAATATCGTCGCATTGGAACCGACCACGGTCTTGCAGCTGGATAAAGTGTCCATTGAAATGCTCTACCGGCAGGTTCCGGTTTTCGAACGGTTTTGGCGGATTATGAATGAAAGCGCCTGTCTGGCTCAGGATGAGCGGATATTGAATGCGATTATGATGAGCGGAGCAGCGCGTTATGAGGCGCTTTTAAGTAAATATCCCGGAATTGAGCAGCGACTTCCGCAGCGGCATATTGCTTCCTATCTCGGTATTACGCCAGTTTTTTTGAGCAAAATCAGGAAAGTGAAACCGGCTAAATCAGCAGAAAAATTAAACTAGTTTAATGCCATTTCTTAAATTAGTTATTCCCCGCACCTGACTGCTAACATGGAAATTTGTATCAAAAATACAAACGAAATGAAAGCTCAGAAATCTCCATTATTCAATCCTGTTTACATTAAAGACAGGCGGTTACCGAACCGGTTTGCAGTTGCGCCGATGACGCGCGTAAGCGCAGATGCTGCCGGGGTTCCAACTTCGCAGATGCGTGATTACTACGCTGCTTTCGCCAAAGGCGGATTTGGAATGATCATCACGGAAGGTACTTACACAGACAATCTGTACAGTCAGGCGAGCGCCAACCAGCCCGGGTTGACCGACACTGCGCAACTTGCTGGCTGGAAGAATGTTGTGCAGAAAGTGAAGCGATCCGATACTGTATTTATCAGCCAGTTAATGCACGCCGGTGCACTTTCCCGGTTTCTCGAAAATACGATCGCCCCTTCCGCAGTGCTACCCTTGGACAGCCTCCCGACTGAATCAGAAATGCGGGAAAAACCTTATCCTATGCCGCGGGAAATGGATTTTGAAGACATGGAAAAGATCCGGGAAGGTTTTGTAAAGGCAGCATTACTGGCTCAGGAAGCGGGTTTTGACGGAGTGGAGCTGCACGCAGCAAACGGCTATCTGTTCGACCAGTTTATTACACCCGAGACGAACCAGCGTGCGGACAATTACGGCGGCCCCGTCGAAAACCAGCTGCGGCTGCTCGCGGAGGTTTTTAATGCGATCAAAAAAGTGGTGAAACCGGATTTTTTGATCGGAATCCGCTTTTCTGAGGGAAAAGTGAATGACCTTGCCTACCGCTGGGAAGGAGGCGCTGAAACTGCCCGCGCCATTTACAGAGAAGTTGCGAAAATCAAACCGGACTACATTCACATTGCTGCGGAAGGCGGGAAATGGGCGCGGGAATGCTTGTTCCCCGACGGAAGCTCTTCCAATTCTATCGCGCGTGAACTTGCGGGAGTACCGGTGATCGCGAACGGCGGCATGCACGATCAAGACCTCGCGCAAAAGTTGCTGTCAACCGGCCACGCCGATTTAATCTCAATTGGCCGCGCAGCAATCGCAAACCCCGATTTTCCAAATAAAATATTGACTGCGCAGGAAGTAGTACCGTTTGACCCTGGCATGATCACGCCTGAGATAACACTGGCAAATACGAGGGAGTATTGGGCGCAAATAGGTCAGGAGTGGCTATCTTAATAGCATTTCGTAGCTTTCTCTACTAATTTAGTAGGATTTGTGGTGGTGAAGTTTAATTTGCGACTTTAATACAATCAGGTAACATTGATTTATGAAACTGAAACACTTAGGTCTGGCGTTCATAATTTTCTTACTGACACCCACCACCCAAGCCCAAACCACCAAGCCCAATATCATCATCATAATGGCCGATGATCTCGATAGCAGGCAGTTAAGCTGTTATGGCGGAAAAAATCTGAAAACGGTTCACATCGATGCATTGGCCCAGGAAGGCTTGAAATTTACGAACCTGATCGCGTCGGAAGCGATGTGCGTGCCTACGCGGGCTTCTCTTTTTACAGGTTTGTATCCGGTGAAACATGGTTCTTTTCAAAATCACAAGCCCGTTTATGATCACCTGAAAAGCGTCGGACATTACCTGGGAGACTTGGGTTACAGGGTCGGATTAACCGGCAAAGACCACGTTACCAAGCCGAAAAGCGTATTTCCTTTCGATATCATAACCGGCTTCGAGCCGAACTGCGTCGCGCCGACGGACGAGTACCAATTGGGTGATATCAAGAAATACATTACCACCTCTGAGAAACCATATTGCCTTTTCGTGATGAGCATTAACCCGCACATGCCCTGGACAGTTGGGGATACTTCGGAATTTAATGCAGCAAATTTGATTTTGCCGAAAGACTGGGTCGATACACCGGTGACGCGCAGGCAATATGTAAAGTACCTCGCCGAAATCAGGCGGCTCGACGATCAGGTGGGCGATATCCAGGGGCTGCTCAAAGAAACGGGTCAGGACAAGAATACGATCGTGATCTTTCTGGGAGAACAAGGCGCACAAATTCCCGGAGCAAAATGGAGTTTATACGATTCCGGCCAGCGGAGCTCGATGATCGTCAAGTGGCCGGGAAATGTAAAAGCGGCTACTGAAACGGCAGCGATGGCTCAATATGAGGATATTACGCCAACGCTCATCGACATTGCAGGTGGAAAAACGATTACAGAGCTCGACGGAAAAAGCTTCCTGCCTACTATTTTGGGAAAAAGTAAAGGTGAACGTAAATATGCATTTGGCATTCATAATAATATTCCGGAAGGTGATCCTTACCCCATTCGCAGTATTCGTGATGACCGCTATAAGCTGATTCTGAACCTGATAGCGGATAAACCTTACTATAACAAGTTTATGATGAACCGCGAGCGTAAGGACCGAAATACCGTTTGGTTTTCGTGGCTTGCCGAAGCAGAGACGAACCCAGCTGCAAAAAAGCTGACGGACCGTTTTGAAAACCGCCCGCCCGTTGAATTCTTCGATACGCAAAAAGACCCTTTCGAACTAAATAATCTGGCCGGCGATCCAACCTATCAGAAAAGGATCACAGCTCAAAAACGAGCTGCAAAATTGGATGAAGCAGCAGGGAGATGCGGGCGCGGAGATCGACAAGGTTTATGCCAAGAAGCCTTGAGTAACCTGCCCGCCCGGGATTACTCCTTCGTATCAAACACCAGCAAATACTTCCCTTTCTGTTTTAACTGCTTGCTCGCCAGCACAATGCGGGTCACTGGCCGGCTGTCCCATTTGGTTTTGAAACTTTCGTATTCCATTCCGTCCGTAGATGGTAGCTCCGTGGAAACGGTCCAGGATTTTGGGTCGTAAGAAAGTGTCAGGTTTGTGTCCGCTGCGCCTTTTAATTTGACTTTGCCCGGCTCAGAAGTGTCCACGTCGCAGACCGTCATGAATATCTGCTGCACAGATTCTGGCTGGGTTTTGAGGTTGTAATCTTCTGAAATCTCCACCTGATTTTTGACCCTGTTGAGCCGCACCAGCCGATTCCAGGAAGTAATGCCAGCCTCGGGCGGATACGCGGCCGCAATGTCCATTTGCAGACTTGCTTCCTCCGCATTCAAAGTACTTTTAACCGATCTTGCTTCAAACTTGCGCCCCGCTTTTTGACCTATCCCATTCACAATCGGCAGGTTATGGTATTCCGATTGTGTAAACCACAGCTCGTAACGTTTGTTGGAAAATGTCCGCGCAGTATAGTTTCCCCGGCCCGCATCCACGATCATCGGCTGGCCTTTGACATAGATAATAAAATCGCCCACGTCATTATGATTGTGACTTTCGGCATTGTGGCCGCCGTGGGTTGCCAGAAAAAGCCCGTTTCCAGCGCGGGCTGTCAGTACCTGAATATCGCTGATCCACGCATCCTGAACGGGTTTTAACGTAACCTTTTCAGTGCTCATTTTATTGATTGTCAGTAAATTTTCAATTTTTCTCGGGCGATGAAATCCTTCGGGTGAAGTAGATACACCAGGAAAATCCTGAAACGCCCACTGTCCCATTTCTACCAGCTTTTCGTCTTTTACAGCTTTTCCGAGCCGGTACAGCAGCAGCCCGTCGGGGCGAAGTTTGGGGTCGGCGTCTGCGAAATTCACAAAGTAGTGACCGTCAATATGCGTTTTATACACATAGGAAGCCATTTTTTTGATGATATCCTCCTTGTAAATGTCGATTTTTGAGTTCGTCGCGCCGGCAAGCAGTTCCAGACAGTCGTACACGCTCGCGCCAGCCGCAAACCAGTAACTTGGCCCTTCGTCGCAGCCGCCATCTACGCCCAAACTATTAATATACCGATCCAGCCCCACCATAGACCCGCGTACCATTTCAGCCCGACGCTTTTCATCTTTTTCGAGCAATAGGGTAGCCGCGATCCAGTTGGACATAATCCACGGATTCCAGTTGTTCACTTCCTTCGTTTTGCTCATCCACACAAATTCATCGCCGTAAGTCTGCATCGGGATGAATATCCTTCTATTAGTTTCAAAATAAATACGTTTCCTGATCAGCGGGTTGATCTTATCCAGCTTCTCGCCCGTAAAATGGTCTGCATATCCCAAAACCGCCGCTGTTTCTGCTGCAAAAAGGTCGACGATCGGCTTCTCCGGATCAGGCAGACCCGCTTTCCCGATATGTGCCGGCACGCCCCAAAAACTCTCTTCACAAATCGACCAAACCCCATTCATGATCGCCTCGGTAAACCTGCCTTTATCCTCCATACTCTCTGCGAGGACCAGTTTCGTCAGCACATTCCGCTTATCAAAAGAAATTGCGGAATGCCGCAGCCGGTCGCCGGAGCGCACAAAATCGAGGGAGATACTGGCTGAAACGGGTTCGAACTTATATTCAAGAAGTTTCTCCGCTTCGTTGATGATCCGCGCCAGCACAGAATCCGGAACCGCCGCTTTCCAGGCAGCCGGATCGGTCGGGTAGGGTTTCCACTGGTCACGCGGCACGAGCATTTGTTGCACGGATTCAATGGGATAAGCCTTTTCCAGGATATTGCGAGAGGTAATCTGCGCTGTGGCGCTCCATGCGCCCAGCAAGAGGAGGAACAGAATCTTCTTCATGTTAAGAGTTTTAGGTTGGCGTCTGCCCAAAGGATTTTGGCAGACGCCCCTATAAGTCTTTTTCAGCGCCCGTTCTACTCCCGTTTTGCGCTGCCGCCTGCCTAGTGTGCGTGACCTTCTTCCTCGGAATTTTTGAGTTTTGAAAGCAATGCATAGGCTCCATTGACCACAATACCCGCCTTTTCAATCTCTGTATTCCCCGTCGCGGTGATCTGTGTAACGCCGTTTTCCGAAATGCCTTTTGTTACTTCCGTCATCTCAAAATGCGTATCGTTACCCTCTTTTTCTTTTTGGATAAAAACATAAGACTTACCTTCAAAATCGACGATCGCCTGATCGGGCAATGCGGGTAGCGGCCTGGCGCCGGTTTCAATTGTTGCTTTTACGAAATTTTGAGGTAAAAGTCCGGGATCATCTTTTTCAAGGTGACAATGCACGCGCACGGTGCGGTCTTCATTTATTTTCTGGTTGATCAGATACACCTTGGCCAGATGCTCCTTTTGCGGATTGTTGCTGACCGTAAACCGCACCAGCTGGCCGAGTTTCATTCTGGGGATATCCTGCTCAAAAACAGACAGTTCCACATGCAAATGGTCAGTATCGACGATCTCGAACATGACATCGGTCGGGTTTACATACTTCCCGATATTCACATTCACTGTGGTTACCGAGCCGCTGATCGGCGCGTAAATGGCAGCACGATTGCTGATCGTACCCTTTTCCAGCGCAGTCAGATCGATACCGGCGGTTTTCAATCGTTCGCGCAGACCAGCCAGTCTTGATTTCTGAATTTTCACTTCGGAAGCCGCCTGTTGCAGGATTTTTTGCGCATTGATATTCTCTTTACTTAACTCCGTCTGCCGCGCCAGGTCCAGCTGTGCGTATTCCAGCTTGCTTTCTGTTTCAAGATAATCCTGTTGGATCTGAATAAAATCCGGATTCTCAATCGTCGCGATCAGTTGTCCTTTTTTGACATTCATACCTTGCAAAAGATCCGTTTTACGAACAAAACCACCCAGGGGAGCCGAGATACTGACCAGGTTTTGGGGTGGAATATCGATCACACCATTCGCATTGATCACATCGCTGAGGCTGCGCATACTGACCGCGCCCGTCCGGATCTTCGCACTCTCATACTGCGCCTGCGTCAGTTCTACCACATTGGTTTCTTCCTCATGGTGCTCGTGTTCAGCACTTTCGGGTTCTTTTTCTTCTTTTTTAGCACAAAAAGTAAGTGTCGCCAGCAGGCAGAAAAGCATTAATATATTTTTCATAAAAATTTCATTTAGCGGATTCATTGTTTGTCGAGCAGGAACTCTATTTCGATCACAGACTGGTTCAGCGAGTCGATCAATTCCAGGTAGCCGGCCCTGATCTCAAATGCGCGCGAAAATGCCTGGGCATATTCCACATAACCGATTTCGCCAGCCTCATAAGCTTTCGTCGCGCTGTTCTGGATTGCAGCGGCAAGTGTCAGCGACTGCTGTTCGTAGCGTTCAATATTCTGTTGGTCAGTTAAATAGGAGTTAAATGCCTGCGCCAGCCTGCTTTCGAGCTGCAACCGGGCCACTTCCGCCTGGTTCCTGGCGAGCTGTTCACTCACTGCCCCGGCTTTAATCCTGGCTTTCGACGCGCCATTGAAAACCGGGATCGCAATGCCCGCCTGTACACCCTGAAACCGTTTGCCGGACCCGTAAAAAATCTCGGTACCGTTTGGATTCTGGAAGCCAGTGAGCGATTGGTTGAAATAGCCGAGCGAAAAATCGGGCAGCCGGTTTGCGCGCTGTATCGCAGTGGATCTGTTCTCAATCATAATCTGCTGACGCAAAAGGCGCAGATAAGGCGAGTTGCCTAGCGCCGCAGTATCCGACAATGCAACGGTGAGACTGCGTTTGGTCAGACTATCCTCAGCCGCCTCAATCGGCTCAGTGCTGTTCAAGAGCATTTGCAGTTCCCGTTGCAGGTTTTTCAGGGCAGTCTGGTTTTGCGTAAGCCGCGTCTGTATCTCACTCTCGCCGCTTTGCGCTACTGCCTGTTCCAGCATATTGGCCTCACCACTTTTGAACCGGAGTTGTGCCGCCTTTGCAAAACGTGCCGCGCGCTCACTTTCCTGAACGAGCAGTTGCTGACTGCTTTTTACAAATAGCTGCTGGTAATACACAGATTTAATGCGCCGGATCAGCTCCGCTTTCGTGATTTCCTGTTGCACCTGCGCCCCGTCGACCTGGGCGGAAAGCAGTGCACGCCGCTTTTTCGTCACGCCCGGATTCGGCAGGGATTGCGATAGGAGAAAATGGTTGTCAAACCGGCTGCTATTGTATTGCCCGCCCATCCACATCAATTCCGTTTTAGGGATTTCAACAGCAGTACCCAGCATTGCTTTTTGATAATCGACCAGGAAAGTACCCGAGCGGATCTCCGGATTTTGGGCGGTACCCTGCTGAATAGCCTCTGCGAGAGAAAGTTGCTTTGCAGGTGTATTGCTATCCTGCGCACGAGCCCCGGTAAGTGTCGAGGTTGAAAGTAATAGGCATATAATCAATGCATTAACACTTATTTTTCTGTCAAATCTTGTCTCGATCAACCAATATAGAACCGGTAGTACCAGCAACGTCAGCAAGGTAGCCGACACGAGCCCACCGATCACCACAGTAGCGAGTGGCCGCTGCACTTCCGCGCCGGAACTGCCCGATAACGCCATTGGTAAAAACCCAAGTGAAGCCACCAGCGCCGTCATCAATACCGGGCGGAGCCGCGTTTCGGTACCTTGGAAAATGATCGTTTTCAGATCTGTGATACCCTGTTTCCGAAGAAAATTAAACTCCGCGATCAATACGATCCCGTTCAATACCGCCACGCCGAACAAGGCGATGAACCCGATCCCGGCCGAAATACTGAAAGGCATATCACGCAGCCAGAGCGCAAAAACGCCACCAATTGCCGAAAGCGGGATCGCGGAGAGGATCAGAAAACTCTGGCGCAGTGAATTGAAACTGAAATAGAGCAGCACGAAAATCAACAGAAGCGCAATCGGTACTGCGATCGCCAGGCGCGTATTCGCTTCTTTCAGATTCTCAAATTGTCCGCCATAAGTAATGTAGTAGCCGGTAGGAAGTTTCAGCTGGCTATTGATTTTGGCTTGCAGCTCGGTCACCACGCTTTCCACGTCGCGGCCGCGGACATTGAATGCGACGATAATCCGCCGTTTCGCGTCTTCGCGCTGGATCTGGTTCGCACCGGTTACCATTCCGATTTCCGCGATCTGGCCGAGCGGAACCTGCTGTCCGTGCTGGTTGGTGACAAACAGCTCTCTTACATCTTCAACCGTTTGTCGGCTGGTCTGATCGAGGCGCACCACGAGGTCGAAACGTTTTTCACCTTCATACACCAGCCCCGCGCTGCTGCCCGCGAATGCAGTATTGATCGTGCGGTTGGCGTCTTCAATATTGATCCCGAAAACGGCCATTTTGCTTCGGTCAAATTTAACTACGATCTGCGGAAGCCCGCTTACTGCCTCCAAATACAGATCTTCCGCACCTTCCACCGAGCCTGCCAGTCTTCCAATTCTCTTCGCCTGTTCGGAAAGCACAGTCAGGTCTTCGCCAAAGATCTTGACGGCAACATCCTGCTTTACACCCGAAATGAGCTCATTGAAACGCATTTGAATAGGCTGCTGAAAACCGAAAGTCACGCCGGCAATGGATTCTGAAAGGTATTGCTGCATTTTTTCCGCCAGCTCCACACGGCCTTTTGCCTGCGTCCATTCCGATTTTTCTTTTAATATGACCATCAGATCCGCGGCTTCCACGGGCATCGGGTCGGTCGGTATTTCGGAGGAGCCAATTTTACCAACTACCTCTATAACTTCGTCGGGAAACTTCTTTTTGAGCAGTGCGGCCGCTTTTTGACTGGCATCTACGGTTTCCGACAAAGAGCTGCCGGTCAGCACCCGCATTTCAACCGCGAAATCGCCTTCGTCCAGCTGCGGGATGAACTCGCCGCCCATGTTCAGAAAAAGCACGAGGCCAGCAACGAACAATATCACAGAACTTGCAACGATCAGGAGTTTTTGGTTTAATGCAAATGCCAGCGCGGGCCGGTAAAGTCTGTGAAAAAAGGCGATGATCCTGTCTGAGATATTTGGCTTATGTTCATTGAGTTTGCTTAAAAACAATGCGGAGGCCATTGGAACATAGGTGATTGACAAAATGAAGGCACCCAGAATTGCGAAGCCAACGGTCTGCGCCATCGGGCGGAACATTTTTCCCTCAATACCTACCAGTGCAAGGATCGGCAGGTAAACGATCAGAATGATGATTTCCCCAAAAGCCGCGGAGTTCCTGATTTTCGAAGCAGATTCGTAAACTTCCTTATCCATTTCCCGCTGCGTGAGCCGGTGAGTAAACTTCCTGCCCGCAATATGGTGCAGAGTAGCTTCCACGATAATCACCGCCCCGTCGACGATCAGCCCGAAATCGATCGCGCCCAGGCTCATCAGGTTGCCCGAAACGCCGAAGATATGCATCATCGTGACTGCAAAAAGCATTGATAGCGGGATCACAGACGCTACTACCAGGCCCGCACGTAAATTTCCCAGCAACAAGATCAATACAAAAATGACAATCAGCGCGCCTTCAATCAGGTTTCTCGAAACCGTAGCGATCGCCTTGTCGACCAGCTTTGTCCTGTCCAGAAACGGTTCGATCACCACACCCTCGGGCAGCGTTTTGCTGATCTGCGCCACACGCTCTTTCACGTGGCCGATCACTTTCGACGCATTTGCGCCTTTGAGCATCAGTACCAGTCCACCCACCACTTCGCCCTCGTCGTTGCGGGTCATCGCGCCGTACCTCACCGCCGATCCAAACTGCACTTTGGCGATATCGCGGATCAGCACGGGCAGTCCGTTTGCCGTTTCTTTTACCTGAATACTTTCAATATCCTGAATGCTTCCTATTAAACCCTCACTCCGGATCGAATACGCATTCGGTTTTTTGTCAATGTAAGCGCCGCCGGTATTCTGGTTGTTTTTTTCCAATGCAGAAAAAACCTCCGACATCGATATTTGCGCACTCCTTAACTTAAAGGGATCAATCGCGATCTCGTATTGTTTCAAAAAACCGCCAAAGCTGCTCACATCGGCCACACCTTCTGTGCCCAGCAACTGCCGGCGCACGATCCAGTCCTGAATGCTGCGCAGTTCCATCGGCGGATATTTGTCCTCGAAACCCTTTTTGGTGTGCAACACATATTGATAGATTTCACCCAGCCCCGTCGTGACAGGTGCGAGTGAGGGCATACCGACGCTAGGCGGAATCTGTTGCGCCGCACCTTGCAGCCGCTCCGATACCTGCTGACGCGCCCAGTAAACGTCGATTTTATCCTGAAAAACAATGGTAACCACCGACAGCCCAAACCTGGAAATCGACCGGATCTCTTCGGTGTAAGGAATCGTCGCTATCGCCGTTTCAACAGGAAAAGTGACCAGCCGCTCCACTTCCTGCGCCGCGAGCGACGGGCTGGTGGTAATGATCTGCACCTGGTTATTGGTAATATCCGGCACCGCATCGATCGGCAATCGGGTAAAAGAATATACCCCGGCGGCGATCAGTGCGAATGTTAACAAACCGATGATCAGCTTGTTATGAATTGAGAAATGAATGATCTTATCTAACATCTGAGCTTAGATTGCGTGTAAAAAATGTTACCGCCGAAGACAAGTCCGGCAGTTAACAAACCCAAAAAAGTGGATACACTAAGCCCTGGGCGGTTGCCAGATCGCGCTCAGATTTTCGCTCATACCCGGTGCCAGGTACGCGTAAGATCTGTCATTGAAGAAAGGGGAGGAAGAAATTTCCGGCAGGGAGCCAGGTACCTGTTGCAAGGTTATGCCTGCGCAGCAAGCGCAAATGCAGAACGGGGAACACAGATCGACAGCTTCCTGCCCGTTGTCGTGGGTATTGGTACTGATACTGGTAATTTGATCTTCATGAAGCACAGCGATGACCTCATCCTGGCAGGGAATGCAGGAAAGCAGGATCGTGTAGAGCGCCAGAATGTAATTTGCGAGCATCATGTGCGGCAAATATAGTGCGATAACTGATGCAACAGGGAGTCAGATCACATTTGGGTCGGGATTAAATGCAGAGGTCAATGGAGTATTTCGACTGCGTCGCCCGTTCGGATTATTCCTTCTCCGCTGCCGGTAACGTTTTGTCCAAATATGATGTGTCTTTCCTGCCGGCGAAACTTAGAAAGTGTCCGCAGCGGTTCCAGTCCTTTTCTTCCCGTTTCCTGGTTGATCGTAACTACAACGCAGCGCTCGCAAGGCGAGATCAGGTCAAATCCAATACCCGAAATGCGAATCGATTTCCAGGTATCTTCTGCAAATGCAGCTGCACCGCCGATCACGAAATTAGGACGGAAGCGATTCATTCCAACGGGCTCGGGAAGGCGGCTATTGAGATCGTTGAGGGATTCTGAGGAGGTTAACAAAAAAGGAAAATCATCTGCGAAACTGATCAGGGAAGATTCTTTGCCACCAATAGCAGGCGATCTTCTGTCTGCGTTTTCTGAAAGCGCCACAATGCGTACCTGCCTTTGCAGCTGGGCACTGAGCCAATCGTCGGCAGTTTTGGAAACGGTTTGCGCGGGTACCCAGTCTTTCCATATCCTGACAGTAACTTCCATTGAAGTATCAGGCTGGAACGATACTTTCACCGCATTTGTGGGATAATTCCGATGGGAGAGGAGCAGGCCGTTTTCAAGGATAGCCACATCGATCAGCGCCATTTCAGGATGTGACCTTTGCGTCAAAAACTTACCTTCTTCGTCCACGATCAGCCAGCGCCGGTCATATTGTAACCCGCGCTCCTCCACCTGCGCCGTTTCCAATCTGACGCCACCCAGTGACTTAACGGGGTAAACCCAAATCTCAGACAAAAACGGCCCCAATGCTACCATGAAGCCGTTTCTTCTAATTTCTCAACAATAAATTGTGAAGCCTGTTCGCAGAAATCAAGTCCGGAATAGTCGGGATTGTGACCGCCGATATGGGGCACTGCCATAATGAACAAGCGCTCGTTGGCTGCGCCATATTCATTCACCACCTGGAAGCAATCATTGATCGCCACGCCGGGTACTTTCAGGAAATAGTCCCCGTGCGAGTTGGTGATCACATCCTCATTGCCTTCATCCATCAGTTTTTTACCCACTTCTCCTGACTTGAAGCAAATATGCGCCGGGCTTACAGTTCTTTTTAATACCAAACCTTTGAATGGAAATTCCTCGTAGGAAAAGTGGCGCTGCCCCGAACAATCCACATAGGTTTTGTACGAAACGTTGTGCTTCTTACCTTGTTCATCGACGTAACGGTACACAATACCGCCTTCCTTTTTCGGCTCCACTTTGCCTTCCTGGCCGACAGCTACCATTTCCAGTCTCCCGGCGTCGTGCAATGCAAAAAGCTCGTCGCAGGAGCTTTGCGGGACAAACGCGATAACCGTCGCGATCAGCGGCATCAGCACTTTTCCGAGGCGCATCGTATCTTCGGCAGAAATATATTTGGCAGGATAGTTGATGGAAAAACTCAGCTCTGCCAGTATCTCCTTCCAATACACCGATTTGCGCTCTTCGATCGATTTTTTTGCCTCCTTGTATTCATCCTTAAACAGCTCAAACGGCGGCTTGCCCTCGCGCATATCCATCACGGTATGTACGAATTCCTCGATCTTCATATCCTTAATGCGACGATAAAGCTTCGGGTCCCACTTTTTGAATGCGTCTTTGAAGTTCTTTTCAAAAATGTAATCGAGAGAAAGAAAACCGCCGTTCTTCTTCATATTATCTGCCACTTCCTTGTCCGTCAGCAGCGAGTCGCTGGTTATCCGAGGTTCGTCTAGGTGAAACCGGATCGCAGGAAGCAGGCCGCTCCGTGAATGCAGCACCAGCTTGAATTTGGGGCTGTCTTCGTTAGGTATATACATCAATTTATCCTCCTCAACCCATTCAAACCGGCCGTTTTCACGCGCGAGCGTCCGTATCGCGTCAATTGCAGTCAGGGACGAACCTTTGATCGCCACCGGGTGGTCGATCGCCAGCCGCAGCTTGGCGGGCGGGTAGGGTGACGCGAAATAACCCGGTATTTCGCCTTCATACTTCTCCGGCCATTTGTGCCCGGTACAAATGATCACCCGTTCAAATTCCAGTACTGTGCCGTTTACAGCAACCTGTACCACGCCATTTTCCGGCTGATCTGCCATATCGGTCACGTCGCTGTTGTAATGTACGCGCGTTACGATCCCGTTCTTATCAGCTTCGTCCCTGAACATGGCAAATTGCGCAGCCAGGTATTCGCCGAAAAGCAGTCTTGGGAAAACCTTGTATTGTGTGAATTTCGCCGGGTCGATATTGAATTGCTTCTGCTTCGCGACAGACAGCTCCTTGATCCACTGAATGATCGAGCTGGACATCTTCGGGATCTCGTTGTGCGAAACATTGGTGATATGCTCTGTATTGGCGCCCGCTTTACTATAAGGCATTCCCGCACCCAGCATATCGCTTTTCTCAAATATGTCAATGTCAAACCTGGCAGGGGAGCGGACCAGCCGCTTGTAGACGAACAAGGCACTTGGCCCACCTCCGATAATTGCAATGCGCTTCCGCGCGGGTTTACTGGTCATAAAAAAGTGTAATTCCCTGATAGTTATATTTTGAGTGAAATATAAAAACCGCGCCAGCCAGTTTGCAGCCGTCGAACAAAATTATACTTTTATTAGACTATCAATTTGGTAGATTAAATAGTTTTAATACATTTGCCTCCGGATAGAACGCAGGAATATTCACTTCAAGCGCGATTCTAATCTACAAACTCTATATAGTTTATCGAAAACAGTATTACTACCACCAGTTTATAATTTGTTATGAAGCAACTCCTTACCTCAGTTTTCTCGGTCGTCGCTACGATCGTCATTGCCACGATCTTCCCCTCCTCCTTGCTGGCGCAGGACAATGCCGTTGTTAACTCTACATTTTCGGGAAAAGTACTTGATGGAAGCTCGGGCGAGCCGCTGGTTGGCGCTACTGTTTCTATTAAAGGAACTACCAACGGATCTACGACCGACGCTGCCGGTAACTTTTCGTTGATTACCGGCCAGAGACTGCCTTTTACACTGATTGTTACCTATGTTGGGTATGTAAGAAAAGAGGTGAATGTAAGCGCGACCAATGTGGAAATTACGCTGGACGCGAACAGCAATCAGCTTGAAGACGTGATCATTTCGTCGCGCCGCCGTCAGGAATCGGCACAGGAAGTACCTATTCCGATTTCCATTATCCGCGGATCGGCTGCGGAAGATGCTGGTGCGTTTAACGTAAACCGTCTGAAAGAACTCGTCCCTACCGTGCAGCTCTATGTATCCAATGCAAGGAACACAACCCTGAATATCCGCGGGTTAGGCTCGACTTACGGACTCACAAATGACGGGATAGATCCGGGTGTGGGCTTCTATGTGGACGGTGTTTACTACGCCCGTCCCGCCGCAACCGCTTTGGACTTTATTGATATAGAAAGAATTGAAGTATTGCGCGGACCACAGGGAACGCTCTTTGGAAAAAATACAACCGCAGGTGCTTTCAACATCACCACCCGCGGCGCTAGCTTCGATCCGGGTGGCAGCTTTGAGCTGAGCTACGGAAATTTTGGCTACATACAGGCAAAAGGATCGTTCACCGGGCCGATCAGCAAGAAACTGGCTGCACGCGTTTCATTTACCGGGACCCAGCGGAACGGGCTTTTCTTTAATGAACATACGCAGCTTCCGATCAACGATATCAACAACATCGGCGTGCGCGGACAATTCCTTTACACCCCGAGCAGCAAAGTGAATATTACAGTGATCGGTGACGTTTCTGACCAAAAACCAACCGGCTACGGCTGGCCGGTGGCGGGCGTGGTTCCGACCAAGCGCGCGGCCTACCGCCAGTTCGATGCGATCATTGCAGATCTGAATTACAAACTCCCTTATGCAAGTGCATTTGAAAGAAAGGTAGACCTGGACACACCTTCCAAAGCGGATAACAGGCTGGGCGGTGTTTCTGTGAATGCAGATATTAAAATAGGAAACGGAACACTTACTTCCACTTCGGCGTGGAGATTCTGGAAATGGGTACCATTGAATGACCGTGATTACCTTGGTCTGCCGGTATTCACGATTTCTTCGGGTAACTCGGTGCACGATCAGTGGTCCCAGGAGCTTCGTTACTCCGGGAAAATTTCTTCTAAATTAAGCGGGGTAATTGGTGTCTTCGGACTTTGGCAGGATCTGAAATCTGACCCTGTACAAACTGAGGAAGCGGGCTCGGCACAATGGCGTTTTGCCCAGAGCTCGACCAGCGAGCTGTGGAAAACACCAGGCTTGTTCGATAACTTCGGTATCCGTACTTCCAACCGCATTAAGAGCACTTCGCTCGCCGTTTTTGGTCAGGCCGACTGGTCGATTACCGACAAACTGCACGTATTGCCGGGTGTTCGTTATAACTACGACAAAAAGGTAGTGGATTATAAAAGAGAGGTTTACGGAGGTTTGCAGACCAGCGACGCTGCCCTGCTGGCACTCAAAAGAGGCGTTTATTCAGACCAGGCATTTAATACAAACTACGATCAGGGTAACTTCTCAGGACAACTTTCTTTACAGTACCGCGCTTCAAGCCGGTTCAATGCATACGCAACTTACTCTATTGGTTATAAGCCTATTGGCGTAAACGTGGGCGGCTTGCCGACAGCAAACGGTGCAGTTTTGCTAGACCTGGCGAATGTAAAGCCCGAGTATGTCGACCACAAGGAATTTGGTATCAAAACCAAACCAAGTGCCAACTCGATCCTGAACCTTACCTTCTACCGTTCCGATATCAGGGATTTTCAGACGCAGGTTCAAACTCCTGATCCGGGTGTAAACCGCGGCTACCTGGCCAATGCAGAAAAAGTGCGCGTGCAGGGTGCTGAGCTGGATGGAAATATCCGTTTCACACACTTCACTTTCAATGCGGCCGTGGCTTATACGGACGGTGAATATGTGAGCTTTAAAAATGCGCCGGTGCCCCTGGAAGAAGTAGGCGGCCCGCAGGCTTTCAAGGATATTTCGGGCGGTGTGCTGCCGGGTATTTCTAAATGGTCGGGTTCTGTGGGTGGTGAGGCGAATACAAAAGGTGCGTTTCTGGGTTTAAAAGGAAATTACTTCCTGGGAATCGACGCATTTTACCGCTCGAAATTCTCATCCAGCCCGTCGCCTTCGCAGTACCTGAATATAGAAGGTTATTCGCTGACAAACGGACGCGCCGGTTTCAGAGCTTCCAACGGACTTTCATTCTTCGTTTGGGCAAGAAATATATTCAACAAAGATTACTACGAATTGCTGCTCGCTGCGCCGGGAAGCTACGGACAATATGCAGGTATCGTGGGCGATCAGCGCACATACGGAGTGACAATGCGATATTCTTTCTGATGGTGGATTATAGGTTCAAAAAGGCTGCTGACCACTGGTCGGCAGCCTTTTTTTGGTTTAATGCGGATCACCCGATGGTTTGCTGACGCAAAATTCTTTGCCAAGAAAATCCTGCACAAATTTCCGCGGGGTAGTAGAGAGATAGTGTTTGAAATCCTTGATCAAATGGCTCTGATCGTGGTAGCCGAATTCGGTGACGACCGCAAGCCAATCTACGGAATGTTCCTGTTTCTGGATAAAATCGATAACCTGTTTGAAACGGACAAATCGCGTGAGTTCTTTTGTTGAAAAACCGAGGTACTTCTGAAATCGCATTTGGATAGTCCGCGTGGAAAGGTCGGTTTCTACGGCAATCGCCTTCGAAGGCTGATTAAATGCATTTTCGAGATCCAGTATCCCTTCCAGCAGCGGCTGGCTTCCTGCATCTGCTTCTTTTATAAAAGCTAGTCCATATTCGATCAGCAAATTTGCCCGGCTTTGCTGTGCCGGCAGTGTTTTAAGCATTTCCCACAACTCTTCGAATCCCGAAATACCCAGCAGTGAGTCGGGATCGTGTACCATTTCATTTTGCATCCGATCCACCGGAATCTGAAAAAGCCGGTAAAATCCATTTGGGTTGAATGCGACCACGATCATATCCGTCGCCGGTAGTACTTCATAGTTCAGCATTTTGCGCAGCGGACCGATCACGCCGACTTTTTCTATTCTTTTTTCTCCCAAATCCTGATCCCCAAACGATATACGGACTGGTAACCCAAAATTGAAAGCTAGCATTATTTCGAGGCTCGGCGACAGATGCTGCGTAATTGTATTGAAATCACTGTCGGTTTTAATACAATACAAGTGCTTGATCACCTCGCCGAGCGCGCCCGTTACTTCAATATGTTCTCCGATCTCTGGCATAGGTGACTAGGCAAGGCATTTCGTTTTCTTACAATTTTCAGCCCGTGGCCGACTCTAATTTTGGTAAAAAATAAATCAAACCAAAACACTTACTAAAATGGAAAACGCGCAATCACCCCGCATATTGATTACCGGAGCTACTGGAAATGTCGGTTCGGAAGTTGTTAAATATCTTTCCGCCGGAGGAATACCGTTCCGCGCGATGGTACGCTCGCTGGATAAAGCCGCAAAACTGACAGGTGCGGAATATGTTACCGGCGATTTCAACGACCCAAAATCACTGGAAAAGGCGCTTACCGGGATCGACAAAGCATTCCTGCTGACCAATTCGTCGGAGCTTGCGGAAGAGCAGCAGCTGCGGTTTGTCGATGCAGCCGCTGAAGCTGGCGTGAAGCATATTGTAAAACTGTCGCAGTGGGCCGCAAATGTGAATTCGCCCGTCCGGTTTCTGAGATATCACGCGGTGGTGGAGCGGGCGATCGAAAACTCAGGAATTGCATTCACATTTCTGCGTCCTAACTTGTTTATGCAGGGATTGTTGGGTTTTAAGGATTCAATTATCGGGCAAGGACAGTTTTTCGGCGCGATCGGGGAAGCGAAAGTGAGCCTGATCGATAGCAGGGATATTGCCGCCGCAGCAGGTGAAACATTGATTCAGCCAGGTCATGAAAACAAAATTTATAATCTGACCGGCCCGGTAGCTTTGTCCCACGCGCAGCTCGCTGAAAAATTGTCAACCGCAATTGGCCGCCCGGTCCGATTCGTAGACGTACCGCCAGCCGCATTGCGCGATATGCTTTTATATGTTGGTCTTCCAGAATGGCAGGCCGACGGGCTGATCGAGGATTATGCGCATTACGCGCTCGGCGAAGCAGCTGACGTTGCTCAGGGTTTTCATGAAGCTACCGGTTTGCAGCCACGAAGCTTCGATGATTTCGCCCGTGATTATGCGGGGTTTTTTAGTGATAAATAAAATTTGCATCTCTAAAAGTTACCGTCAAATGCCTTACCCGTTTTCAGGTCGGTCAAAGTAACGCTCTCAATCGTACCTATTCCCGCAAACATCAGTCCGAGACCGTACACGCGGTTGAGCGCGTGGCGGTAGCTGGCCTCGTGCACCAGCTCGCCGTTAATGTACAGCTTGGCGTGCTTCTCTTTCACGCTCAGCCGGATCGTACCGCCCTCTCGGAGGTCGGCGCCTAAGAATTCGAGCCCGTCATTCCGCCCGCTTTTTTTGACTTCCGAGAATTGCAGCTTGCTCCAATGCACGCAGCCCGGCTTCATAATGTCGATCATATGCAGCGTCGACTCGCCGAAAACGGTCAGTTTTACTTGCGAGCAGCGCACACCGGCCCGGTCGTGCGAGGTACGGACACGGGCGACGAGATCAAAATTGTCGCCGTTGATATCGGTCAGGTGGGTGTTGATAAAGTCAATGAAAAATGTGCGGTTGGTATCCACGCCGGCACGCGCTACTTCTTCGGCGGTCACACTGTGTTTTCCGCCGGAAAGCAGGTTTGGGATCTCGATCGGATACACGCGGCTGGAATCGTACATCATGCGCGCTGTGGCCGTCCAGCCAGTAGATTTTAGGTAAATGGTTGCTGAATCAAGGACTTGCTGATCTTTTTTAAGCACAGCCAGAAACCGCCCGGGTACTTCATAATAGTGCGACACAACGCTGTCCGAGTCTGTCAGTTTCATCTTCCTTCCATCCCCGAATTCAATATGGTAATCCGCAGCGCCCCCGGCTGTCCGGATTCCTTTTAATGCAAAAAACGCTGAATGCGGGTTTCCTCCCTCCGGGTTTCTGCAAATCATTTCAGCAGTCACATCACCTTCGCCGCTCACCGCTGCATAGTATTCCGCCACGCCGATCAGGGCGATCAGAACGATCAGTCCGGCCAGGATTTTCCATGCGTACCTCCTCGAAACTGGTAATTTTCCGGATACTACCTGTCCGCCTCCCGGAGCCGCGAAAGGTCCAGTTACAGGACTTTCAGCCTCGTGAACAACCGGCTGCTGTAACGACGGCAAAGGCTTTGCAGTCGCGAAGCTATCCCAGTCGGGATACCCGATATAGTTGGCCAGCGCGTCCCTGGTGGCCTTTTGAGGGTAGTAACGCGCGTCTGTTTTTATTTTGCCAAATATGCGTTTCAGCGTGTTCGGACTGATCTGAACGCGCGTTTTCTTGTACAGTATGTGGCTCAGCCGGATAAAGTCGCTGTTCGTCCATTCGGCAATATCAGGTTTGCCATAAATCTCACTGATCAGCTGACATCCGTAGTCCAGGTGGTCGATCTGCGTAGCCTGACCTTTTCCATTTTCCATTATAATTGCACTCTAATATCCTGATAGCTAAATAATTGGGTTGTCCATAATTTTGTACAGGCAGCTGGTTAACGTCTTTCTGTAATCTTCGTATTATGCAAATTTATATTTGCTAACTCAAATTTATTCCAAAGCACGATCGCCGTTCCGATTTTGCACTAAACCTAAATATCTGAAAAATATGCGACAAAAAGCTCTACTGAGTTTTGTCCTGGTACTTCTCTGGCTTGTTCCCGCAATGGCGCAAACCCGTGAAATTACCGGCAAAGTTACTGACGACGCCGCAACGGAACTTCCCGGAGTGAGCATCGTCATCAAAGGTACCCAGCGTGGTACCGTCACCGACGCCAACGGTGTATATAAGCTGGCTATTCCTGACCAGGGCCCGGTCACGATTACTTTCTCATTTGTAGGTTACCAGAGCCAGGAAGTTTCCCCGACGGGGCAATCGACCCTGGACGTGTCCATGAAGTCCGAAGACAATGCGTTGTCCGAGGTGGTCGTGGTAGGTTATGGTACGCAAAGGAAGAAGGATCTGACCGGGGCCATTTCTTCCATTGGTTCCAAAGAAGTTGCAGGCAGGCAAACGATCCAGGTTTCCGAAGCATTGCAGGGTAGTATTGCCGGCGTTTCGGTTACACGCAGCAGCGGCGCGCCGGGAGCCAGCTCCAACATTCTGATCCGGGGTATCACAACAATTGGTACCAATAATCCGCTCGTGATCGTCGACGGCGTGCCAGTGAGCAGCATTGATAATGTAAATCCGGGCGACGTGGAAAATATTACGGTATTGAAAGATGCCGCTTCCGCAGCGATCTATGGTTCGAGAGGTGCCGCAGGGGTAATTTTGGTTACGACAAAAAGGGCGAAAAGCGGACAGGGTAGCCTGGAATACACTTATGAATACGGTGTGCAGCGCGCTACCGCCATGCCCGAGTACGTAGGTGTACAAGATTATATGCGGTATTTTAATGAGCAAACCACCAACGATGGCGCCAGTACCGGCCCATTTGCGCAGCCATTTATTGATTCATACCTTGAAAATAACCGTGCGAATCCCGACGAGTTTCCGAATACCGACTGGCAAAAAGCACTGATCACGCGCAAAAATGCGCCCCGCCAGCGCCACGACCTGGTATTCACAATGGGTACCGACAAGATCAAAACCAAGGCCTCGCTGGGTTACTCCAAATCCGGGGCTTTTTACGATAACAGATCTTTCGACCGCTATTTGTTCCGGGTCAATAACGATTTGCAGGTGAGTAAGAAGATTGCTGTGAACCTGGATGTTTTTTACAAAAGGACAGCCAACAAAGGCAATGCAAACGAGCTGCCGAACAATGATTTCAATCCGATCTACGAAAGCCGGGTCATGCCGCCTATTTATGATGATGTGTATTCCGACGGTCGCGTGGCATTTGGTAAGGACGGGCGGAATCCGTTGGCCAAAGTGCGCGATGGTGGATTTACCAGGTCACTCGAAAATCAGATCGGAGGGCGGGTATCTTTTAGTTACAAACCGGTGGACGGTCTCACGGTAACTGCATTGGTAGCTCCTGTTTTTGATCTTGATAAAAACAAATACTTCTCCAAACAAATACGCTACACGAACCCCGACGGAACGCCGAGCACGGTCGTGAACCAGGCGCGGACTATTTTGACCGAGGGCCGCACGGAGGGTTTAAGTATGAACGGACAGCTGCTCGCCAATTATGTGAAAGAGCTGAACGGCGGGCATACCATTGATATTCTTGCCGGATTTGAAGAAAACTACCGCTCGCTGGAAAACCTGACCGCGTCCAGAAGCGGGTTTGCGCTGACCGATTTTCCATACCTCAATTCCGGCTCCACCGAGCTGCGCGACAATTCCGGGTATGCAAATGAATCGGGACTGCATTCGTTTTTCGGGAGATTACAATACAATTACAAGAGCAAATATTTTATTCAGGGAAACCTGCGCTCGGACCTTTCCTCGCGATTTGCAGCGGCTTACCGCCGGGCTGTTTATCCGTCAATATCAGCAGGCTGGACGATTTCGGAAGAAAGTTTTCTTAAAGACAATTCGTGGCTTTCTTTCCTGAAAGTAAGGGGCTCCTGGGGCGCGGCCGGAAATGAGCGGCTGCTGAATAAAGACAACAATCCGGCCTACTATCCTTACCTGGCGACAGTCGATTTCACGACTGCGCTTTTTTACCAGAATGGAAGCGTAATACCGCTTACCGGTGGCGGACAGCAGGTTTATGCGGTTGAGAACATTTCGTGGGAAACCAGCCAGACGCTCGATTTCGGGCTCGATGCAGCTTTCCTGAACGATCGCCTGACCGTTGCCGCAGATTATTACAAGAAAAAGACGACGGATATTCTCCTCCCGCTCGATATTCCATTGTACCTCGGTTACGACAAGCCCAACCAGAATGCAGGTACGCTCAATGTGCACGGCTGGGAGCTGGAAGCTTCGTGGCGCGATAAGATCAACAAGCTGGGCTATTCGGTCGCGGCTAACTTGTCCGACGCCAAATCCACCGTCGGCGACCTGCGCGGCACGGAGTTCCGCGGCGACCAGATCATCCGGAACGGTAGTGAATACAACGAATGGTTTGGGTATTTGTCAAATGGCCTTTTTCAAACCCAGGACGAGATCACCGGCGCACCCGTGCTGAATGTAACCACCAAACCGGGCGACGTTCGGTATGTGGATGTGAACAAAGACGGTAAGATCACGACTGACGACAAAGTGCTGCTGGGCGGCGCGCTGCCAAGGTATTTGTACGGCGGTAACCTGCGCCTGGATTATGAAGGTTTCGATTTTGGGATCAGTTTTCAGGGTGTAGGCAAGAAGCTTTCGCGCCTCAACAGTGATATTACGCAACCTTTTGCAGAAGCATTTGGCAATATGCCTTCGGAAATGGTGGGTAAGTTTTGGAGTTTGAACAACGATGCCGCGCAAAACCTGCGGGCTACTTATCCGCGTCTTTCACGCACTTCCAACGCCGCCAACTATGCGCTTTCGGACTATTGGCTGCTCAATGGCGGATATTTCCGGGTGAAAAACCTGACGCTGGGTTACACGCTTCCGCAGACGTTGTTGAAGCGGGCCGGCGTGCAGGGATTGCGGCTTTATGTGTCTGCCAACGATGTGCTTTCATTCAGCAAATTCCCGAAATACGTCGATCCTGAATCGTCGACGAGCTACGCGTACCCGATCGTGACCACCCTGATGGCGGGCGCAACTATCCGATTTTAATTAACAGGAAGCACTTATTCTCATGAAAAAAATAGCATTGACTTTTCTCGTGGCGGTGGGACTTTCATCCTGTCATACGCTCGACCTTAACCCTTTGTCGGAAGCCTCAACCGGAACTTTTTACTCTAATCAAACTGAACTAGAACTGGCGGTGAATGACCTGTACCGCGCTACTTTCTGGTCGAACGACAACGAGCTTTTCAGCGATAATGAATGGCACCGCGGCCAGCTGACGAATGCGGTGATTGGCGGCACGATGAATGCGGACGATGCCGCTGTTCAGACTTTCTGGTTGAATGCGTACAGGGCAATTGCCCGCGCCAATTCATTTCTGGCCAATAAAGACCGCGCCGCAGCCACTACACCTGCGTCGATCATGACCCGGCTGGAAGCTGAAATGCGCCTGATGCGTGCCTACCAGTATTCCCGGCTGATCACCCATTTTGGCGACGTGCCGCTGCTCACCGAGCCGCTGGCGCTTGATGCTTCGTATTCGGTACAGCGTACAAACCGGGATGAAATTCTTGCATTCGTATTCGCCGAGCTTGACTTTGCAGCTACTAATTTACCCGAAAGCTATGCCGCCGCGGAAACGAAACGGTTGACAAAAGGGGCTGCGCTGTCTATCAAGGCGCGTACTGCTTTGTATCTGGGTAAATGGGATATTGCCCGTGACGCTTCGAAAGCGATCATGGAATCGGCGGCGGGTTATAAGCTGCACACGAGCTATTCGCAGCTTTTTACAAGAGCCGGAGAATCCAGCAGCGAGTTGATCATCAGTATTCCGAGGGACGAGAGCCAGCAGGTTTTCGGTGCTGCGGCTTATGTGCAGGATAATATTTCAAGAAATGCGGGCGGCTTTGGCGCGCAGCTTCCTACACGTGAGCTGATGGATGCTTACGAATGCATTGATGGAAAACCCATTGACGAATCGCCGCTTTACAACCCGCTGGCGCCATTTAAAAACCGCGACCCACGGTTGACTGCCAGTATCGTTGAGTTTAATACCCAGTGGCTGGGCTACAATTATACGCCTCACCCGGATTCCTTACTGGTATTCAGCGCAAAGGAAAACAGGAAGGTACAGAACAAGGATACCCGTGCAGTAGCTGCGTTTGCAAGTTTCACCGGGTTGTTATGGAAAAAAGGCATCGACCAGACCTGGGCCGACCGGCGCGTGGAAGACAACGATCTGATCATCGTGCGCTACGCCGAAATCCTGCTCACCTACGCGGAAGCGAAGATCGAGCTGGGTGAAATCGATGCTAGCGTGGCAGATGCGATCAACCAGGTTCGCGCGCGGGCTTATGGGGTGAGTGCTGCAGAAACAAAGTCTTACCCGGTGGTAACAAGTACCAATGCAAATGCATTGCGCCAACTTTTGCGGAGAGAAAGGCGCGTGGAATTCCCGCGTGAAGGCTTGCGCTACATGGATCTGATCCGCTGGCAGCTGGCTGAAAAGGTACTCACAAAACCAGTGATCGGCCTTCCTGATCCCGCCGCTCAAAATCGTGCGAAATGGCCATTTCCCGGCGTGACGCCGCTGGATGCTGACGGCATTCCTGACTATTCAGGATTTGGTACCGACGTGAAAGTGCTCGCGCAGCGGAGTTTTGACAAAAGCAGACAATACCTCTGGCCAATACCCGCCGTCGAGCGGCGTGTGAATACCAATGTGACGCAGAATCCAGGCTACTAATTATTTTTCCTATTACCAATATTCCTTTTTTTAAAGGGCTTAACGATCGTTTTTTAATGAAAAAGTATTCGCTTCTGACCCTGCTGGGGTGGCTGGTCCTGTGTGGCCAATTTGCAAAAGCGCAAACCCCGAACAAACCATCTTTCAGTGGCATTTATCCTCATTTGGCCATGTACAACAAGGAGGGCGAATGCGGCACGGGTGCGGTGGTACCCTGGGCGGGAAAGCTTTGGGTGATCACATACGGCCCGCATTTACCTTTTGGTTCTTCTGATAAATTGTATGAGGTGAGTGCGGATCTGAAACAAACCGTATTTCCGGGCAGTATCGGAGGTACCCCGGCCAACCGGATGATCCACTCGGAAAGCAAGCAGCTTTTTATCGGGCCTTATGCGATTGATGATAAGTCGAATGTGCGCGTGATCCCGTACAAAGCAATGCCCGGCAGGCACACCGGCAATGCGAGACATTTGACAGATCCAACCAAAAAAATCCTTTACGGGACGATGGAGGAGGGTTTTTATGAAGTAGATGTAGCCACGCTGAAACCGACCATGCTTTATGAAGATGGGAATATCGACCGCGCCAAAGCGGCTGACAAATCTACCTATCAGTTCAAAGGGTTACTTCCCGGAACCCACGGAAAAGGCTTTTATTCCGGCCAGGGCGTGGCGGTTTATTCCAATAACGGCGAACCCGGAAAGCGGGCGGAAATCGATTTTGATATTGAGTCGGGCGTGCTGGCGGAATGGGACGGGAAAGACTGGAAAGTAGTTCGTCGCAACCAATTCGTGGAAGTAACGGGGCCGGGTGGCATTTACGGAAATAAAAATCCTGAAACCGACCCGATCTGGGCTACGGGTTGGGATCATAAGTCGGTGCTGTTGGGGGTTAGGGACAATAATAAATGGACTTTTTACCGCCTTCCAAAAGCCAGTCACTCTTACGACGGCGCACACGGCTGGAACACAGAGTGGCCGCGCATCCGCGACGTAGGTACTGCTGCCAAGTCCGATTATCTGATGACAATGCACGGAATGTTCTGGCAGTTTCCAGGCAAGTTCACTTCCAAAAGTTCGGCGGGAATTCGTCCGCGCTCGTCGTACCTGAAAGTGATCGGCGATTATACGCGCTGGAATGATCAGCTTGTGTTCGGCTGCGATGATTCGGCGCAACGCGAATTTTTGAACAAAAGAAAAGCAAAAGGTGGCATTGAAGGTCCCGGACAATCGAATTCAAATTTGTGGTTCACTTCGCTGAATCTGCCCGATCAGCTTGGCCCGAACACCGCCGAAGGTTCTGTGTGGCTGAATGAAGCTGTGAATGCAGGCGACGTTTCGGACCCTATGCTGTTTGCCGGCTGGCCGCACCGGTCGGTTTGGATCCAGAATAACGGGGATACCGAGGTGAGTTTTGCATTGGAAGCTGATAAAGATGGAAATGGCAGCTGGTCGGAGTTGAAATCCGTTTCAGTTAAGCCCAAAGCTTCACAGCGCATTGATTTTAAAAATGGCGAAAAAGGGGAGTGGGTGCGCATTAAGTCGGGCAAAGCGACTAATGTTTCAGCGCACTTTTACTATTCTACCGACGACAAACGTACCACCAGCCCGGATGCTATTTTCAATGGTTTGACACAAGCAACTACCGGTAAGTCAACCGCCGGGCTTATTTACGGACTTGGCGACGACCGCCGCGCATTGGCGCTGGCTGCCAGAGATTATGAAGGTAGCAAAGCCAAGGAAGTGGGTTACTATGAATTGGACGCGGATATGAAGCTCGTACGAAAAGAGGATCAGAAGACACTGGATTTTGTAAAAACAAAATTTGCTATTCCGCAGAAAGTGGTGACAGTAGACGCATCTTCGGTATTGGTTGTCGATGACAAAGGTCGCCGGTGGCGGTTACCACTTGGTAACGAGGCTTTTACAGGACTTACTGACCAGTCTGCATTGCGCATTTGCCGCGAAGTAGCGACCGAGCGTGACCTATTCAATTGCCACGGTACTTTTTACGAGCTGCCTGCTGAAAATGCAGACGGTTATGCCAAGATCAGGCCGGTTTCTTCTCATAATTTCCGGATCAACGATTACGCTTCCTACCGCGGGTTGCTAGTGATGACCGGTCTTGACGCGGATAAAGCTGCTGCTAACAAGCACATTATCGTTTCAAACGATAAAAAAGCGGCGGTTTGGGCAGGAGCGATCGATGATCTTTGGAAACTGGGCAAACCTACCGGTCACGGCGGTCCTTGGAAAAACGCGAAGGTGAATGCAAACGAAGCTTCGGATCCTTACCTGATCGGTTTTTACGACAAGAAAAAAATGACTTTGTCCCACAATGCGACAACACCTGTCACTTTCACGCTGGAAGCTGACCCGGTTGGAAATGGTCCGTGGATGGAATACAAAACCTTCACCGTGGAGCCGGGAAAATCGCTTGACTTTGAATTTCCAGCCGCATTTGCAGCAAGATGGATCCGTTTCAAAACTGACAAGTCCTGCCAAGCGACCACTGAGCTGGTTTACCGTTAATTTTCCTTTTTGTGATCTTGAATTAAGACCGGATATTATGGCAAAACAGAGGTGAAAAAATGAAATTTTAAATAGCGCCCTGTCGGGCAGGTAAAAAGTGTGCACGTGCACACTTTTTGTATTTTACGGTAACTGCTATGTAAATAATAAAAGAACCTTTCCTGTGAATGTTAAAATAATATTCTTTAAAAATTAAGTTTTAGAAAATTTTATTACTATTACTACTGGTTACACAAGAGATATCACAATATAAAGTAGCTATCGATGTAAAAATCAAAACTTCATCAGGGACATGTTCGCGCGGGAGGGGCGGCCTGTTCAACAAAGCAGCATGCACGATTTAATTATTCTAAACTCTTAGAGGATTTTCAGTTAACAGACCAACAATGTCAACTATGCGAAATCAATACAAATTTTTAATCAGGCTTTCCCTTTTTGCCGCGCTTTCGCTGGCAAACGGACTGGAAAGCGCTGTGGCCTTTTCACCCGATAACAATGTGAAAAAACGGGCCGGACAAGCGGATTATACGGTTACTGGAAAAGTCGTTTCCAGCGAAAATGAAGCTTTACCTGGTGTGAGCATTGTAGAAAAAGGAACGAATAAAGGTACCACGACGGATATCGACGGCGCATTCACCATTAACCTGACGAGTCCCGGCACGACGCTCATTTTCAGCTTCATCGGATATGCGACCAAAGAAGTGGCTGTGGACGGTGCCACAAACCTGGATATCGTGCTGGAATCGGATGCAAAAGGTTTGGACGAGGTGGTAGTGGTAGGATATTCGGCTAAAAAGGCGCGGTACCTGTCGAGTTCAGTTTCGACGATCAGCAGCCAGAAGCTGCGCGACGTGACTTCCAACGAATTGCCCAACCTGTTGCAAGGTAAGGCGCCGGGGGTTGTGGTTTCCACGAATTCAGGAGATCCTACCAGTCCGGCCAGGGTTGTGATCCGCGGATCGGGTACGATCTCGGCAAACAGCTCGCCGCTTTACGTGGTCGACGGTAATATTGACGGTAGCTACAACCCGGTCGACGTGGAAAGCGTAACGGTACTGAAAGATGTGGCGGCGACGGGTTTATACGGTTCACGCGCGGCAAACGGGGTTATTATCGTCAATACCAAAATGGGTAAGGCGGGTAAAACGGAGATCAACTTCAACAATACATTTGGCTGGGCGAAGGCAACAACAGGTAATTTCCGCCTGATGGATTCGCAGGAACTGTTTGATTTTCACAGCACTTTCAATCCGCGGAACGAATCAGTGTTGCGCACGAATACCAACTGGTGGAATGAAGCTTTCCGTACCGCATTTGTGAACAACCACAACGTTTCTATCTCCGGTGGTTCGGACAAAACGACCTTCTACGTTTCGGGTAACTACTACAAAGAGCAGGGTACAGTGGTTGAAAACGATAAAACGGGCTTCAACTTCCGCACCAACCTGAAATCGCAACTGACCAACAAACTGGCGGCGGCGATACTTTTCAATGCGCAGTACACGAGGGATAACTATCAGAATAGCAATACTTTGTATGATGCTTATACCAACCTTCCGTATGATCCGGCTTATGATAACGGTGTCCCTACCGACGGTCGCTCTTATCCAAACTGGCTCGGCCGCGATCGGGAAAACTTCCTGCATTCGATCCAGTACAATTTTGCAAATGCAAGGAGTTTGAGAACCAGCCTGGATGTAAATCTGGACTATGACCTGACCGACAAGATCACGCTTTCGAGCTACAACCGCGCCAATTTCGGAAACGGGTCGGGCGCTACTTATTATGACCGCCGTACAAAACAGGGCGGAGCAAATGGCGGAGAACTTTACAATAACAATAACAACAATTACCGCCTGCTGACTTCCAACCGTATCCGGTATTCGGAAGAATTCGGAAAGCACAGTCTGACATTGCTGGGTGTTGCGGAAGCAGAGACTTCTTTCAACGAATTCAATACCACTTCGGGTAAAGGGTTACCGGCTGGGCAGGATGTATTGTCAGTTGCGACAGATATTCTCGTGTCTCCGACCAGTTACAACGAGCAGGTCGCATTCCGTAAATTCCTCGGCCAGGCTGACTACAATTATGACAACCGCTACTTCCTGGTGGGTTCGCTGGTGAATGAATTTTCTTCTTTGTTCGGGAAAAATAACTCGACCGCTAACTTCTTCCAGCTGGGTGCTTCGTGGGTATTGAGTAATGAGGAATTTTTGAAAAACAATAAGGTATTGACCTTTGCGAAATTGCGTTTGAGCCATGGTACAGTGGGAAATGCGGCTATTCCGAATTTCGCGTCGCTCGGCTTGTACACGATTTCACAGTCGGCCAGCTATGCAGGTGTGCCGGGTGCGCAGCCTTTTCAGAAAGGAAATCCTGACCTGACTTGGGAAAAGATCCGTGCTTCCAACCTCGGATTTGATATCAGTTTATGGAACCGGGTTGATCTGGCCGTGGATATCTATAACAAAAAATCCGAAGATCTGCTTTACCAGAGACCATTAACGGCGACTACGGGTTACAGTTATGTTTGGGTAAATGCAGGTTCTGTCCGCAACCGCGGGGTTGAATTCAGCCTTACTTCGAATAATATCACAGGAAAGCAATTGACCTGGGAGACCAATTTTAATATGGCCTTCAACCGGAACAAGATCCTTGAACTCAGCGGCGGCGCAGCTACTTTCCGCCCGGGTAACCGCTTACCTCTGGCAGCCGGCCACGATATGGGCGAATTTAATATGCCGGTCTGGGCGGGCGTAAATCCCGAAAACGGCGATCCGCAGTGGGAAAAGCTTGTGACCGACGCAAATGGAAATGTGACCAAAGAACTGACAAATGCGTATAGCACAGTTCAAACCGCACAATCCCGGCAGTTTACAGGAAAATCAACCAACCCTGACTTTACAGGCGGTTTGACCAATACGTTGGGTTACAAAGGGTTTACACTCTCTGCATTCTTCAATTTCGTATCTGGTAACTGGGTTTACAATGAAAGCCGCGTTTATTTTGACAACGACGGTTTGTACGAAAGCTACAACCAGATGGTACTGCCAAGTCAATATTCTCGCTGGGAGAAGCCGGGTGATATTGCCACGCACCCGAAACCGATCGTGGGCGGTAACAAGGATTCCAACCAGTCTTCGACGCGGTACCTGGAAGATGGAAGTTACATCCGCCTGCGTAACGTGCGCCTGGGCTATAATATCCCGGTGAATACCATCAAGCGCATCGGATTTGCGCGCGCGAACATCTTCGTAAGTGCGGATAACCTTTGGACAGGAACCAAGTTCACAGGTCCGGATCCGGAGGCTTCTTTCTCATTTGAAGACACCCCGGGTGCTTCCAGTATCAAATATCCGATCAGCAGAAAACTGCTTTTTGGTGTCAATTTCACATTGTAATAGCTCAGCCACTATGAAATTTATAAAATCAAAACTGGTATTGGCACTTGGATTGGTGTCGATGCTGTCCTGCGAACAATATTTCGATCCTACCACCAATATTGATGAAACGACGGCGCTCGCGAGCGAGTCGGACGTGCAGACTGTCACGATCGGGACTTACGCGTTTCTGAACAAATCGCCTTATGTGTACACGGGCCACATTATGATGGAATATCCAAGTGATGAGATCGCCCAGGGGCAGATATCGGGTAATGATTTCACGCGGATTTATCGGTATACCCACATCAATACCTCTTCGCATGCAACTGCCTATTGGAGCCAGTGCTACAAGATCATCGCGGCGACGAATAAGGTGATTGGTTTTGTTGCAAATGACGCTTCCGCCGAGTTGAAACAGCTGAAAGGGGAGAACCTTTACCTGCGTGCGATGGCGCATTTCAACATGGTGCGGATGTTTGGCAGGCCTTACCCTCAGAACGAAGGTAACAACCCGGGCGTACCGATCCTGCGCGACGGATTGAGCGACAGCGAAGCTACCGCATTGCCACGGTCGTCGGTGAAGGAAGTTTACGATTTCGTGATCGCTGACCTGCTAGCCGCTGCCGACCTGATGACGGTAAAAAAGACGAATATCTACGCTTCCAAAGAAGTGGCTTATGCGCTGCTTGCGAAGGTGTATTTGTTTAAAGGAGATAATCAGAATGCATTGAAATACGCAAATCTGGTGATCGATAGCGGCAGGTATACGCTGCTTTCTTCTTCCAACTACCCTAACTATTTCAAGCTGGTACCTGAAAACAATACGGAAACGATATTCGCGGTGCGCCACACGAGCGTGCAGATCGCGGAGATCAGCAGCATGTACATCAGCTCCGATCGCTCGGGTGCGCCACTTGCGCAGGGTGTGAGCGGCTGGGCGGAATTGTATGCTTCGCAAAAATATATTGACTTCCTGGGTAAGCATCCGGAAGATTTGCGGAAATCGTTTGTGACACCTTATGTACTGAATGGAGAGTTGCAGACGAACAAAAAGCTGACACCTGCCACGCCGATGTATTATATCAACAAATACACGTTGCAGGATAATGTGATCAATGCATCGTCGCCGGTGTATCTGCGCCTTGCTGATATGTACCTGGTACGTGCGGAGGCAAATGCGAAACTGAACAATACCGCCGCCGCCCTGGCCGACGTGAACCTGATCCGCACCCGCGCCGGGCTCACAGGAGCTGCATTGTATACTGCCGGAAACCTGGCTGGAAAAACGGTACTGGACGTGGTATTGGAAGAGCGTTTCCTGGAACTTGCGTTTGAAGGTCACCGCATTTACGACCTGTTCCGCAACAACCGCCCGATGATACGAAACTACCCGGGCACGCATTCGCAAAACAATACACCAACCACGAATGTGAACCAGACAATATTACCGACCGACCCGCGGGTAGTGTTCTTTATCCCTCAAAACGAAGTGGACCAGAACAAAAACCTGGTCCAAAACCCATAATATATTAGGTTTAAGTTGATCGGACAGCAGGTAGGATTTCCTATCTGCTGTTTTGTTTTGCTATCTGCGGCATTTTATCATTTATGAAAATTTCCAGGGGTAATCCCAGATGTTTGTGAAGATTCAGGATTTGCTGCAAAGTAAAATAGCGCTTTCGGTTCAGTATTTCAGACACTCTGGACTTTGGGCCGATCAATTGCTCAAGGTCTTTATTTTTCCAGCCGTTTTCTTCCATCAGATATTTGATAGCGTCAATCGGATCCGGGTATGGTATTGCATAATGCGTTTGTTCATAAGCATGCACTAATGTGCTCAGAACATCCAGTTCATCATCCAATTCAGAGTATGGAGCAGGATCCAGAAGCAGCAATTCATCAATTCTTTGAAGTGCGTTCTGGTAATCCTTTTCTGTTTTTATAGGGGTTATTGTGACGGTATTCATGGTTTGCTCAGAATTTCGGTGCTGGGAATTGGGTTGATTTTTAAATGGTATTTGCATTGATTTTGTCATATTCAGCGTGTGTTCCAATCCATTATGTTACAGTATTTTAATTTCTCTCAAAAGATTAAAAATTTCTTTCAGACTTTGTCTAATCCTGGATCTTCGGTTGTCATTGGTTTTTAAACGTTAAAATCTTTACAAAATGGAAGCAAGATTAAATCTTCAGGAAAAAGGAAAAAATGCATTGAAAGCGCTTTTTGGAATGGGCGGCTATCTTCATAAATCTTCGATCGAACTGCCTTTGCGCGAGCTGGTCGTATTTCGGGTATCGCAGATCAACCAGTGCGCGTATTGTCTGGATATGCATTACAAAGATGCCCGAGCAAAAGGGGAGACCGAGCAGCGCCTTTACGGACTGAGCGCGTGGCGCGAAGCACCCTATTACACCGATCGCGAAAGAGCAGCGTTTGCCTGGGCAGAAGCTGTGACCAAATGTGAAGTGCCCGATGCAATTTATGCCAAAGTAAAACAGCAGTTTTCCGACGAGGAGCTGATAGATCTGACTATGGTCGTAACCAATATCAATACCTGGAACCGCCTCAATATTTCATTCCCGGGAGAAGTCGGCAGTTACCAGGTAGGCCAGTTCGGTTGAAATTTTTTTCAGAAACATATAAATTGAAACGAAATGAATGAATTCCTGATCGCAATACACCGGGATATTAAGAGCAAAGACGCAAGTCCGTCTCCCGAACAAATGCAGGCTTCGATCAAACCTTTCCAGGACTGGATCGGCAGCATTGCAGCACAAAACAAACTCGTAGCCCCGCCCAAACGCTGGGACCTCGACGGCCGGGTGGTTAAAAAAGACAGTACCGTTCTGAACGGGCCATTTGCAGAAATCAAAGAATCCATCGGCGGCCTGTTTTTCATCCGCGCCGAAAACTACGAAGAAGCCGTAGAAATCGCCAAAGGCTGCCCTGTCCTGGAATGGGGCGCGTCGGTGGAGGTGAGGATGGCGGTGGGGTGACGGCGGGTTATGGTCATTGGGTCATTGGTGGTCATTTATAGTCATTGGTGGTCATTGGTGGTCATTGGTGGTCATTGGTGGTCATTGGTGGTCATTAATAGTCATTGATAGTCATTAATGTCATTAATAGTCATTATGGTTGTTTGGAGGTTGTTCGGGATTATTAGGAACGGTTTGAGATTGTGTTTCAGGTTGCACCTTAAACAATAAATGACTATTAATGACAACAAGTGACTACCAATGACTACCAATGACTACCAATGACACCTCCCCCTCCCCCCTCCTCCCTCACCTCTTCCGAACCGAATACCGGAACATCGTAGGGGTGCTTTGTTATCGGTTTGGTATTGAGCATGTTGAGGTGGCGGAGGATATTGTTAGTGATACTTTTTTGTCGGCTACGGAGCATTGGGGCACGGAGGGGATCCCGGAGAATCCGGTGGGTTGGCTGTATACGGTCGCTAAGAATAAGACCAGGAATCACCTGAAAAGGAACGCGCTTTTCGAGAAAAAACTCGCGGCTGAGATCAGGTATAGCGCTGAAACTTCAGAGGAGATTGAGATCGATCTTTCGATAAAAAACATTGCAGACAGTCAGCTCGCGATGATTTTTGCGGTTTGTAACCCGATCATTTCTGCCGAATCTCAGATTTCGCTTGCATTGAATCTGCTCTGCGGGTTTGGTATTCAGGAGATCGCCGATGCGTTTCTGACGAGCAAAACGGTTGTTTACAAAAGACTTAACCGCGCCAAAGAAAAGCTAAAAGAAGCCAATATCCGGATCGAGCAGCCTACCTTATCCGAGATCAACAGCCGGCTTGACACGGTGCTTACTACCTTGTACCTGCTGTTTTCAGAAGGATATTATTCCCAAAATGAGAATACAACTTTACGGAAAGACCTTTGTGCAGAGGCAATGCGGCTTAATTCCCTGCTGCTCGACAATCCCACGACTAACAAACCCGCAGTGAATGCATTGCTGTCGCTGATGTGCTTTCACTCCTCGCGTTTCGACGCCCGCCTTGATGAAATCGGACAAATTGTTTTATATGAAGACCAGGATGAAACGCGCTGGAACCAGGAGCTGATCGGGCTCGGCAAGGATTTTCTGATCAAAGCTTCCACTGGAAACGAGGTTTCAAAATATCACCTCGAAGCTGGAATCGCATTTTGGCATACTCAAAAAGAGGATACGCAGCACAAATGGGAAAGCATTCTCCAACTCTACAACAACCTGCTGATCCTCGAATATTCTCCGATCGCCGCATTGAACCGGACATTTGCGGTGAGCAAAAGCCGGGGGAAGGAACAGGCGATTGCCGAGGCGGAAAAACTGCAACTGACAGATAACCATTTCTATTTTTCACTGCTCGGACATTTATATTCCGGGCTGAATGATGCCAAAGCGTTACAGCATTTTGAAACGGCACTCGCGCTGGCCGCTACCGATTCTGAGAAGGCGCTGATAAAGAGAAATATGGAGCGTGTGACTGCCCGGCGCGATTGATCTGAGTATTTAAACTTGTTCCTGATAACCTGAAAATCAGGGTAACGGGCGCACCGCTGGCCGGTAACTGTACACCGAATAGGGAAGGATCAGGCCGGCAACCCATCTTGAAATGAGGCAGGCTAATACGATCGGTATAAAAAGCACGTAGCTGTCGGCGATGGCGCAAGCCAGAAAAATGGCAGTAAAAGGTGCATGAATGCTTCCGCTCAATACCGCCGCCATTCCAATCACCACAAAATTGATCGGGATCAGTCCCAGGTGAAAGTACATATTAAGAACATGGCTCACAATCAGGCCCAGAAATGCACCCATAAACAGGCTGGGTGCAAAAACACCGCCATCACCGCCCGCACCGAGCGTCACCGAAGTCGCGACGGGTTTGAGTAACATCACGATGAGCAGCGGGAGTAATAGGGTGAGAGAAGTGAGATTGGTAGTTGCAATCGCCGTTTTGATCCCCGCATACCCTTCTCCATACAATCCGGGAAACATAAAAACGAGCGCGGAGATTGACAGCGAGCCTACTGCAATTTTGACCATGTCATTTTTAAAAGAACCGAATAGCTTCTTGAAGAACAACACACATTTAGTAAGGTACACCGCATTCAATCCCGCCAGAACAGCAAGCAAAACCATATAAGGAAGCGCCTGAATATGCCAGGCTTTGATATTGAATTGGAATAGGGGTTTGTAAAATAAAAAGTGCGTGATGAGCCAGGAAGTGACGATTGCAGTGACTACACTGACGTGGTGCAGCTTACTTCGACGTTTCGTGAAAACCTCAAATGCAAACAGAAAACCGGCAAGCGGGGCGTTGAAAAGTGCGGTAAGTCCGGCTGCCAGGCCCGAGCAGATCAGGTCGGTGCGGTACTTTTTCAAAAAGCTCGCCTTCCGCGACGACAATGCGCCAATCGCCGCTGTGGAAACGACCGTGGATACTTCAATGCCCGTCGAGCCGCCAAAAACGACCGTGAGCAAACCATTGAAATAATGCGACGGAATTTTGTAAGCCGGCAGCATGTGCGCGTCCTTATTGATCGTGTCCATCACTTCTTTGATTCCTTTGTTGGCTTTATTCCGAAACAAAAAATGCCTCAACACGTAAATTGTTGCCAGACCGATAAAAGGAAGTATGAAAATCAGGTAGGGTCTGTGGTGAATGCTTTCGATAAAAAGCTCTTCGTAGTGTTCAGTAGCAACTTTTAGCGTGTCGGCGATCAGTGCGGATAATACGCCCGTGATGGAAGCCGCAAAGAGAACGGCTGCGACGCGCCGCGATTTTTTGATCTGGTAAGAATGTAAAGTCATGATTAATTAACTGGCTACCGGTAGCGACGGTTCCAGATCTTGTACCAGTTTTTGTTTTTCGGGTAATGGCGGTTCGTCGCCAGGTTATTGACAAGCAGCGCCACAAGCAGTAAAATCAGCACGCCCGTGAGTACCGGGCTGAGTACATATTCATAGCCCAAACTTTTGATTTTGTCTGAACCAATATTGGCGATCAGCGCCGTGGCGCCTCCCGGCGGGTGCAGCGTGCGGGTAATCTGCATCAATACAATAGATATGGAAACGGCGAATGCAGAAGCCAGCCAGATATTCCCGGGAACGAGCTTATGCACCGTCACACCCACGATAGCACACACAAGATGGCCGCCGATCAGGTTGCGCGGCTGTGCAAGCGGGCTATTCACAATTCCATAAATAAGTACCGAAGAAGCGCCGAACGAGCCGATTAGGAATACGCTGTCGGAGGCTGAAAACATGTTGTTATTGACGAAACCGATCAGCGCAATGCCTGCAAAAGATCCTAAAAATGTCCAGAAATGATCTTTGTAATCGACCAGTGTTTCCTTATAAATCACATAACGCGCCATGCGCATGTGCCTTCTGATTCTCTTTCTCAATGTATGCTGAATTGAACCGCAAATTAACAACTTTTTGCGAGCGGCATGGTGCTGTATCCGCCATTCGCGTAGCATTATCTTATTATTAACACTAAGTATCGAACGTGAAAAACGTGCTTTCTTTGGTAGTCCATAACCAAAACCACTGACATGGATTCAAGAAGAGAGTTTCTGAAAAAAGCCGCTTTGTTGTCCGGCAGCGCAGGTATGATGGCGTTTCTGCCCGAGTCCGTTCAGCGCGCAATGGCGATCAGTCCCGATCCCGGCACTACTTATCTCGATGCCGAGCACGTGGTGATATTGATGCAGGAAAACCGTTCATTCGACCACACTTACGGGCGGTTGCAGGGTGTAAGGGGGTTCAACGATCCGCGTGCGATTTCGCTGCCGAACAAGAACAAGGTTTGGCTGCAAACGGATAACAAAGGGGATACTTATGCTCCTTTTCACCTCGATATCAAGAACACGAAAGCTACCTGGATGCACGATCTGCCGCATTCCCGGGAGTCGCAGGTGGATGCTTACAATGGGGGTAAATATGATAAATGGTTGGCATCGAAGCGGTCGAGCCACAAGGAATACTCGGATATGCCGCTCACACTCGGCTATTATGACCGGGAAGACCTCCCTTTTTATTACGCATTAGCCGATGCCTTCACCATCTGCGACCAGAATTTCTGTTCTTCGATGACGCCTACGCACCCCAATCGCTATTATTTGTGGTCGGGTACGATCAGGGAAGAACCTAGTATTGACTCGCTGGCGGTGGTTCGTAACAGTTATTTTTCCATTAACAAACCCGTGAAATGGAAGACTTTCCCCGAGCGGATGGAGGAAGCCGGTGTACCGTGGAAATTTTATCAGAATGAGGTCGGTGCAATCATGCAGTTTCACTCGGGGCTGGGCTCGTGGCTGAGTAATTTCGGTTGTAATCCGCTGGAAAGATATGCGCAATACCACGTAAAATCATCGCCAGACTATATCCGCTACGCAAAGGCCGAAGTGGAGAAGCTGAAAGGTGAAATGCCGGCATTGAAAGAAAAGCTGGCGGCTGCAACAGATGAAGAAAAAACGAAGCTTACCAAGAGCTTTGATAATAAAGTCGCATTAGTGGAAAAGTACGAAGCGGACCTGGCGCAGTACAGTGAGGAAAACCTTAAAAAGTTGTCGGTTACCGATCGCAGCCTGCACGAGCGCGCCTTTGTGACCAACCGAAATGATCCTGATTATCTTAAACTGAGCACGGTTACTTACGAAGAAAACGGGGAGAAAAAGACTGTTCAGGTTCCGAAAAGTGATATTTTCTATCAATTCAGAAAAGATGTAAATGAAGGGAAACTGCCGGCGGTATCGTATCTGGCGGCGCCGCAGAACTTCTCGGATCATCCGTCTGCGCCCTGGTATGGTGCGTGGTATGTGTCGGAAACGCTCGACATCCTGACCAAAAACCCGGAGGTATGGAAAAAGACGATCTTTATTTTGTGTTATGATGAAAATGACGGCTACTACGACCATATTCCGCCGTTCTCCATTCCAAATCCATTCAAATCAGACTCAGGAAAAGTGTCCGAAGGCATTGATATCAAAGCCGAATACGTGACGCTCGATCAGGATCTCTCGCAGGTGCCGAAAGGGAATGCGCGGGAAGGGGCGATCGGGCTGGGTTTCCGCGTTCCGCTGGTGGTGGCGTCGCCCTGGTCGCGCGGGGGCAAGGTTTGTTCTCAGGTTTTTGACCATACTTCCATTATTCAGTTTCTGGAAGAATTCACGAGTCACAAGTCGAAAAAGACGGTGAAGGAAACCAATATTTCTGAATGGCGGCGCACGATCTGTGGCAATATCAGTTCCGTTTTCCAGCCTTTCGATGCATCGGCTTACGAAAAACCGAAGCCGGTTAACCGCGATGAATTCGTTACTTCCATTCACCAGGCGCAGTTTCGCAATGCACCTTCCAATTTCAAGGCGCTATCTGCGGGAGAAATAGCCGACATTAATCGAAATGCGCTGCAATCGGCGCATTTGCCCAAACAGGAGCCCGGTACGCGCCGCTCCTGCGCCATTCCCTACGAGCTTTATGCGGAAGGTAGTTTTTCAAATGATAAAACCGCATTCGACATCAGTTTGCATGCTGGAAAGAAAGCCTTTGGTGAAAAATCAGCCGGCGCGCCATTTATTATTTATGCAATAAATACTTACCAGGGCGAAGCGTTGCGTGTATGGAATTTTGCTGTGAAAGCAGGGGATACTTTAACGCAAAGTTTTAAAATCGCCGATTTTGAAGGTGGGAAATACCATTTGCGCGTGTATGGACCAAATGGATTTTACCGCGAATTCGCAGGCGATAAAGGCGAGGATATCGATGTTGCCTGCACCTATCTGACTGATAAGTCGGGAAAACCAAATGGCGACTTGCAATTTACGGTTGGCAGCCGCAGTGGCAAATCAATGGCGGTGTCTATTATTGATAACGCGTATGGTGAAGAGCCGGGAGGTATAAGTGGTGCGGGTGGAAAAGGAGTGATTGTCAAAAAGCTCAGAAAAAGCCATAACTGGTACGACGTAAGCCTAAAATTCGACTCGGGTATGGTGTGGACGTACGCCGGGCACGTCGAGACCGGCAAGGAAAGTAGCACAGACCCGTTAATGGGCGCGGCGAGTGTTTGAAAGACTATTCTAGAAACAGGGGGCTCCGCAGGAGCCACGTTTACCTCGGGATAACGTATTTCTAGAAACAGGGGCTCCTCCGGAGCTGCGTTTATCTTGCGAAATGTATTTCTTGAAACAGGGGGGCTCCTCCGGAGCCACGTTTACCTCGGGATAATGTATTTCTAGAAACAGGGGGCTCCGCAGGAGCCGCGTTTATCTCGCAAAACGTATTTCTAGAAACAGGGGGGCTCCTCCGGAGCCGCGTTTATCTTGCGAAACGTATTTCTAGAAACAGGGGGCTCCGCTGAAGCCGCGTTTATCTTGCGAAACGTATTTCTAGAAACAGTAGGCTCCTCCGGAGCTGCGTTTATCTTGCGAAACGTATTTCTAGAAACAGGGGGGCTCCTCCGGCACCTTTCTAAATAGCTGCAAAGCCGCAGAGCGGCTCCCTGTTTCTAGGGAAATACGTCGGATCCATATAAGGTCCCTGCGGGGCCTCCTGTTTATTCCAACGAATGGAAGAGGCCGGGATACCAGACGCAGATTGAGAAAAAGAAACATATTCCTAGAAACAAGGGGCTCCTCCGGAGCCGCGTTTATCGCGAAACATATTTCTAGAAACAAAGGGCTCCTCTAGAGCCACATTCATCTCGCGAAACATATTTCCAGAAACAGGAGGCTCCGCCGGCACCTTTCTGAATAGCTGGAAAGCCGCAGAGCGGGTCCCTGTTTCTAGGGAAATACGTCGGATCCATATTAGGCCCCTGCGGGGCCTCCTGTTTATTCAGATGAATGGGATAGGCCGGAAGACCAGACGCAGATTATAAAAAAAACGTATTCCTAAAAACAGGGGGCTCCGCTGCAGCCACGTTAACCTTGCGAAACATATTCCTAGAAACAGGACGCTCCGCCGGAGCCGCGTTATCTAGAGAAACATATTTCCAGAAACAGGAGGCTCCGCCGGCACCTTTCTGAATAGCTGGAAAGCCGCAGAGCGGGTCCCTGTTTCTAGGGAAATACGTCGGATCCATATTAGGCCCCGGCGGGGCCTTCTGTTTATTCAGATGAATGGAAGAGGCCGGAATACCAGACGCAGATTGTAAAAAAAACGTATTCCTAGAAACAGGGAGCTCCGCTGCAGCCACGTTAACCTTGCGAAACATATTCCTAGAAACAGGACGCTCCTCCGTACCCACGCTTATCTCGCAAAACATATTTCCAGAAACAGGAGGCTCCGCCGGCACCTTTTTGAATAGCTGCAAAGCTGCAGAGCGGCTCCCTGTTTCTAGGGAAATACGTCGGATCCATATTAGGCCCCGGCGGCGCCTCCTGTTTATTCCAACGAATGGAAGAGGCCGGAAGACCAGACGCATGTTACGAAAAAGTAAACACCGAAAAGGCAGTTGAATTTTTCGGAACTAAGCAGAATAAGCCACCAGCTGGAAAAGCAATAAATAAACTCCCGCATTGAGTAATCCGGAAACCGGGCGGCCTTTACTTTTTTGGAAAGCCTAAACCTTGGTGTGAATGAAAGATGAAGAAATTCCGGCAGGCGAGGAACTGGTATGTGGCGTTGAAAACCGCTTTGATGAAGATCGTCGCTATTTTTTAAAACAATCCGTCGCCATTGCCGGACTTGCATTTGTGCCTGGATCACTGGTTGCAGGCGGAGAAAATGCGCTGCCTGAATCTTTCGGAGATACTGAAAATGTAAAGCTCAGTATTGCGATCAATGGGAAAAAGCACCAGCTGAATATCGACCCAAGAACTACCTTACTGGACCTGCTTCGCGAGCGACTCGCATTAACAGGCACCAAAAAAGGTTGCGATCTGGGTCATTGCGGCGCTTGTACGGTGCATATCAACGGCCAGCGTACATTGTCGTGCCTCACTTTCGCGGTGATGCAAAACGGTACCAAAGTGACGACGATCGAAGGCATCGGCACGCCGGAAAAGCTCCACCCGTTACAGACAGCATTTATCAGGCACGACGGTTTTCAATGCGGGTATTGCACGCCGGGACAGATCATGTCGGGGGTAAGCTGCATTCGAGAAGGAAATGCAGGCTCCGAGGCTGAGGTTCGGGAATATATGAGCGGAAACCTCTGTCGCTGTGGCGCTTATCCGAATATAGTAAATGCGATATTAGAAGTAAAAAATAGCGGGGAAAAGGTATGAAGCCATTTCAATACCTCCGCCCGTCGAAATTGAAAGCTGCAATCGAAATGGTCTCCGGTGACCCGCAGGCGCGCTATATTGCCGGCGGTACCAACCTCATAGACCTCATGAAAAGGGGAATCGTTGCGCCTGAGAAGCTGGTCGATATCAATCATTTGCCACTCAAAAAAATTGAATACAAAACCGGCGTGCTGCGTATCGGCGCATTGGCTTTGAATAGTGAGGTAGCCGCGCATGAAACCGTTTTGCAAAAGCATCCGCTACTGGCGCAGGCGCTCGACTCCGGAGCTTCCGGGCAATTGCGGAATATGGCCACAGTGGGTGGAAATATCCTGCAAAAAACGCGTTGTACCTACTTTTACGACACTGCATTACCATGCAACAAACGCGAACCGGAGAGCGGTTGCAGCGCCTTGGAGGGAATAAACAGGCTGCACGCGATTTTTGGAACTGAGACTGAAAATCCTGCAAAAACCTGCATTGCGGTACATCCGAGCGATATGTGCGTGGCGCTGGCCGCATTGGATGCCGATGTATTGCTGAGCGGACCGGGAGGCGAAAGACGAATCAAGATAGCAGACCTGCACCGCTTACCCGGCGCTAATCCCGAGCTGGATACCAACCTCGAACGCGGCGAGCTGATCACGGCGGTGGAGATTCGGGACAATGCATTTGCACGCAATTCACATTACCTCAAAGTCCGTGACCGCGCTTCGTACGCATTTGCGATCGTATCGGTGGCGGCTGCGCTGGATATTGATAACGGTCAGATACGATCGGCGCGGCTGGCAATGGGCGGCGTGGCGCACAAGCCTTGGAGATTAATAGCAGCCGAAAAGTCGCTGGAAGGCCAGCCGGTGACCGAAAGCAGTTTCAGAAAGGCGGCGGAAGTGGCGATGGTTGGTGCCAGGGGTTTTGGACAAAATGATTTTAAACTAAAATTGGCCCCAAACGCAATCGTTCAGGCATTACTGACCGCCGCCGGCATTGAATAATGGTATGATGGAAAAAGTAACTGTGGAAGAAAAAGAATCGCTGGACAGGGTTGACGGGGCAGTTAAGGTGGCAGGTGTTGCAACGTATTCGGCAGAATATCAGATAAGTAACCTCGCCCACGCAGTATTGGTCACCAGCACAATAGCAAAAGGCACTATAACCGGAATTGCCACGCAGCAAGCCGAAACCGCAAAGGGTGTACTCGCGGTGATCAGCCATTTGAATTCCCCATTGATACCCGGTTACCCCGAAAAAAAGCAGCCTGCCGGGCGCGCGCCGATTGGCACTGCATTCCGCCTTTTTTACGATCACTACATTTATTTCGACCGACAGCCAGTAGCAATGGTTGTGGCGGAAACGCTGGAACAGGCGAAGCACGCGGCGTCGCTGATGGAAATATCTTATCAAAAAGAATTGCATAGTACTGATTTCGAGGCGAATGCAGTGAGTGCGGTGGTGCCGCAAAGTGTGCAGCGCAGCCAAAATTCTCCATTCAAAGATTACGAAAGGGGAGATACCGGCGCGATCGACCGGGCGGAAGTAAAAATTGAAAATACGTACACCATTCCCACGCAGCACCACCAGCCGCTCGAACCGCACGCGGTCATCGCGGTTTGGGAAGCGGAGGATAGGCTGACGGTTTATGATAAAAATCAGGGCGTAAAGTCTGCCCAGGGTAGTCTGGCGCAGACTTTTAAACTGCCGCGGCCCAATGTCAAAGTGATCTCGCCTTTTATCGGCGGCGCTTTCGGGTCGGGGATCCGCGTGTGGCCGCATACGATCGCTGCGGTACTCGCCGCGAAGCATTTAAAACGGCCGGTCAAGCTTGTTCTGGGTCGTGAGCAAATGTTCACTTCGGTGGGTTACCGGCCTTATACGGTGCAAAAAGTGGCGATCGGAGCGAATAGGGAGGGTAAACTGACCGCGATCGTGCACGAAGGTACCGGGCAGACTTCGCAGTACGAGGAGCATTTGGAACGAACAATCCTTGCCGGAAGGTCGCTTTACGCCTGTCCAAATGTGGTGACCAAATACCGGCTTCTCAACCTAGACGTGAACACTCCGACGTGGATGCGCGGCCCCGGCGACGCAACCGGCATGTTTGCGCTGGAATCGGCGCTCGACGAGCTCAGTTATGCTTTGAAAGTTGATCCGCTAGAACTCCGTTTGCGCAATTATGCCGAAACGGACCCTGAAAGGAACCTGCCTTTTTCCGCCAAGTCCCTGCGGCAATGTTACGAAAAAGGAGCAGCGGCTTTTGGCTGGAAAAACAGGCAGCCTGAACCGGGTTCGATGAAAAATAAAGGGTTGCTGGTGGGTTATGGAATGGCATCTAGCTTGTACGGTTTTCACCGGCATCCGTCTCTTGCCAGGGCAGTTATAATGGCGAATGGTACGCTGGTCGTGCAAAGTGCGACGATGGATATTGGTCCTGGTACCGGCACTGCTATGACTCGTATTGCTTCGGAAGTGATGAATATCAGCCCCCGCAATATCCGCTTCGACCTCGGCGACTCGTCGCTGCCAGACGCGCCGGGACAAAATGGTTCTTCCACGATCCCGAGTGTAGGTTCGGCTGTGCATGCGGCTTGTGAATCTTTAAAAAACAAACTGGCAAAACTCGCTGCTGAAATGCCCGGCGGCAATAGCGCATCCTATCAGGATATATTGAAATTCCACAAACTCACCGAGCTGGAAGCGCAGGAAGAATCGAAATCGGGGCCGGAGCGCGATCAGTACTCGATGTATTCGTTTGGCTGTCATTTTATAGAGGTTAACGTAAATCCGCTCACCATGGAAGTGAAAGTTACAAAAGCAGTGACCTGCGCCGACGTAGGCAAGATCATCAACCACAAAACTGCCCGCAGCCAGTCCATTGGCGGTTTGGTGGGCGGCATCGGCATGGCGCTCATGGAAGCTTCCGTAATGGACCACCGTTTTGGAAGGTACGTTACCAGCGATTTTGCCAGCTACCACATTCCTGTTCACAGCGATATTCCGCAAATGGAGGTAATGTTTATCGACGAACCAGATATGCGCGTAAACCCGATCGGGTCCAAAGGGCTGGGTGAGATCGCGATCGTAGGTGTGGCAGCAGCGGTCGCCAATGCTGTTTTTCATGCCACGGGTAAGCGGGTAAGGGAACTGCCGATCACGGTTGACAAGCTGATCGCATTTCTGATGCTGATCGTGTGTCTATCGGGCTGTTCGCAGAAAAAAAATGCGGCGGAAATGGATATTGACAAGATATTCAAACAATACAATAGTGCCGAAAGCCCGGGCTGCGCGGTTGCAGTTGTGGAGCGTGGGAAAGTGGTTTTTACCAAAGGATACGGGACTGCGAACCTGGAATATGGCATACCGATCACGCGCGCAACGGTTTTTGATATTGCGTCCGTTTCCAAGCAATTCGCGGGACTGGCCATTTCTACATTGGTCCAGGAAGGCAAGATATCACTCGACGATGATATCCGTAAATACCTTCCCGAGGTTCCGAAATTTAAGAAAACGATCACAATCGGGCACCTGGTACACCACACGAGCGGACTTCGCGACTGGCCAGAAGCACTCCGCATTGCAGGCTGGCGCTGGGACGAGGTGATTTCATTTGAAGACATTATGCGCATGATTAGAAACCAGCGCGACCTCGATTTCGAGCCAGGTGAAAAGTTCTCCTATTGCAATACAGGCTACAATCTGCTTGCGGCGATCGTTGAAAAAGTAAGTGGCCAGTCTTTCACCAAATGGACAGAGGAACATATTTTCCGGCCGCTGAATATGAAAAACACGTGGTCGCAGGACGATTATACGCGGCCCATAAAAAACGTTGCCTATTCTTACTCGAAAAAGGGGGATCGTTTCGTGAAAGTTACGGGCTCGCTGACCGCCTACGGTTCCAGCTCACTTTTTACTTCGGTGGAAGATCTGAGCAAATGGGTGATCCATTTTAACAAAGAAATTGCAGACGGAAACCCGGTATACACCAACATGCTCAAAGACGGGGCGCTGAACAATGGGGATAAAGTGGAATATGCGTTTGGGCTGGCGCGGGATGTGGAAGGCGGCCTGAAAACCATTTCGCACACGGGCGGCTGGCAGGGATACCGGACTATTATCATGAATTATCCCGAAAAGCAATTGTCTGTGATCCTGCTCAGCAATTCGGACGATTTCAGTATCGGCAGGTTCGCTTCGGAGGTGGCGGCGCTGTATTTGCAGCCGGGTAAAAAAGTGGAAGAAAAGGTTGGGAATGAGCCAGATGTACGGAATATGCCGGTTGTGAAACTGGATACCGCATTAGCCCGAAAATATACGGGTACCTATGAACTGGGGCCGGGCTGGGCGGTGACATTTACACTCGAAAATGGAAAGCTGATGGTGCAAGCCACAGGCGAGCCTAAGTTTCCAGTCGAGCCGAAATCTGATTCTCTGATCTGGATCGATGCATATAGTGCGCCGATGACTTTTGTGAAAAACAGTCTTGGCAACATCAATATGCTTAAATATAAGGATATTAAGGCCAACCGGATCTATGTGCAGCTGCCCGACCGAAAAACGTTCTCGTCGCTCGCAGGTAGCTATTACAGCCCTGAACTTTTGACAGAATATAAAGTGGATATGAAAGCCGATACGCTGCGGATGCACCACATGAGAAACGGCGATTTTGAGTTGATCCCGGACCTGACCGGAAGCGGACAGTTCAGCAGCAGGATCGGCAGTGTGAGTTTTGTGAGGGATAGCGCGCAAAAAGTGACGGGGCTTACATTTTCGGGCGGAAGGGTCAAGAATCTTTGGTTTAAAAAACAATAAATAGTTTCTATGAAAAACACTAAAAACCTGGCTTTACTGGCGTTAATCGCCGTGGCCGCATTGGTTCAGATCAGTTTTGTTAAAAACGATTTGTCCAAAAAAGCATTGAACTGGAAAACCGGCGTGGCGCTCTATTCCTTTAATAAATTCTCTTTTGCTGAGACGATCGAGAAAGCGGATAGTGCCGGGGCTAAGTTCGTTGAAGGTTTTTTCTTCCATAATCTGGGAAAGGATTTCAACGGTCACGCTATTCCAAACCTGAACGACGAGGAGATCTCGAAGATGAAATCAATGCTTGATAAAAAGGGCATTCAAATGAAATCGTTGTATTCGGGTAACGGGAAGAATTTGGAGGAATGGAATACCTATTTCACTTTTTCCAAGAAAATGGGTATCGAGTTCCTGACGTGCGAGCCGGAAAAGAAGGACTGGAATTTGCTCGACAGCCTGGCCGGTGCCTACAAAATGAGAATTGCGATCCACGAACACGCCAAAGGATCGAGCTATTACTGGCACCCTGATTCGGTGGTTGCCGCGATGAAAGGCCGCCCGAACATCTGGGCCTGCGCCGACCTCGGACACTGGGTCAGGAGCGGACTTGACCCGGTAAAATGTTTGAAAACCCTGGAAGGCCGGATCATTTGTGTGCACGTAAAAGACCTCGACGGGGCTAATAACCTGAAAGCAAACGACGTAGTGGCAGGTACCGGCGTACTCGACTATCCGGCGATAGTAAAGGAGCTTAAACGCCAGAACTTCAATGGAATGGCCTATATAGAGCGGGAAGGCAACTGGAACAACAATATGCCCGATGTGAAGCAGGCGCTCGAATACCTCTCAAAACTGTCGCGCTAGCTGCGGCCAGGGCTGCTTGTATTTTCGTCGTAAATCCTTATCATTAATCCATAAACCACAACATTCCCGTGTAGTAGTTTTCAGAAAAACGGGTCTTGGAATGGATTTTTATATTGATCAGCTACAACTAAACTAAAACCGGATCAGCATGCGCCCTCGTATCAGCATCTTCTTAATCGACGACGACATAGACGATCAGGAAATACTGGCTACTATTATGGAAGATTCTTTCGAGCATGCTGAATGCACCTTCGCCAGCGATGGAATGCAGGCGCTGCACCGGTTACAGGACGAAACGTTTTTCCCCGACGTCATTTTCGCCGATATCAATATGCCGCGGATGAACGGTATCGAATTCCTGGTGGAGTTCAAAAAAATGCCCCGCCTGGCAGAAGTACCGGTTTTTATGTACTCCACCTCGGATGAGAAGGAGATCGTTAGTCAATGCACGGATCTCGGGGCAACCGGTTTTGTGAAAAAATATGCAGACACGGATGAGGTAAAGCGGGAGTTTCAAAAAATTATCCACAACATTACCTCACGCTCTTAATGGATCAGGTCGCGGTAACATCACTTGAATTTCTCGTTGGCGGCGGCGAAATGGGCGAACGCATACGCCGCTTTCCATGGGATAAATCTCCGCTCGGTCCGCCGGAACAATGGCAGCAGAGCCTGAAAACGTGTATTCGGATCATGCTCAGCTCCAAGCAGCCGATCTGGATCGGGTGGGGCGAGCACCTGATCAAGTTATACAATGACGCTTATGTGGATATTGTGCGGGGGAAACATCCCGGCGCATTGGGACAGCCTGCTTCTGTGGTATGGAAGGATATCTGGCGGGATATTGAACCCATGCTTTCGCTCGCAATGACCAGAGACGAAGGTACTTACGTGGAATCGCAGCTGCTGATTATGGAGCGCAGCGGCTTTCCCGAGGAAACCTATTACACATTTTCCTACACGCCCGTACTCGGCGAAGACGGTCGCCCGGCCGGGATAATATGCTATAACACAGCCGATACCGACCGGATCATCAATGAAAGGTCGCTGCGTACGATGCAGCAGCTGGATAGTCTGGCACAGCGGAAAACGGAACAGGACGTGTATGCACAGGCGGTCAAAGCGCTGGGCAGTAATAACAGGGATTTTCCTTTTACGGTCATTTATCAGGTAAACAGCGAATCGAATACCGCCGAGATCACCGCGATGTCAGGTATTGGTCCTGAAAATCTTACCATTAACGCGCCTGTTGACCTTGATAACCCCCGTGAGGAAGCCATTACTGTTTCGGAAGCCGTTTTTGGGAATAAAATCGTAGAGTCGATTGACCCAAACAGGTGGCATTCTTTGCCAAAAGGGCACTGGGATGTAGTACCGCGTCATTTTGTGGATGTTCCGATCAAATCTGCCAACCGGAAATTTCCGCTCGCGATCCTGACGATCGGTTTAAACCCTTACAGGAATTTTGATGATGCATACCGCAATTTCATCCAGCTCGTAGCAGACCAGATTTCGCTCGGCGTAAATAATGCGCTGGCCTATGAGGAGGAACGCAAGCGTGCAAAAGCGCTGGAAGAACTTGACAAAGCAAAAACGCTGTTTTTTACCAATATAAGCCACGAATTCCGGACGCCGCTGATGCTTATGCTGAGTCCGCTGGAAGAACTGTTGAGCAAGCCGCTGATCGGGTTAAGTACTGACGAAAAGCATAATCTGGAAGTAACGCACCGCAATGCGATCCGGCTATTGAAACTGGTTAATACTTTGCTTGATTTCAGCAGGATCGAGAGCGGCAGGAATATGGCCACTTACGTGCTGACCGATATTGCCACGTACACTCAAAACCTGGCTGGTAACTTCCGCTCAGTCATTGAAAAAGCCGATTTGTACCTGCATGTGAACGTGCAGCCGATCAGCCAGCCCGTGTATGTCGACAAGCAAATGTGGGAAAAGATCGTTTTCAACTTACTGTCCAACGCATTCAAATATACCCTTGAAGGAGGTATTGAACTGTCGGTAGAGCAGATAGGGAACGAGGTACAGCTGGTCGTGGAAGATAGCGGTTTGGGCATTCCGGAACATGAGCTTCCGCATATGTTCGAGCGTTTTCACAGGGTCCAGAACACGACCGGCCGGACTTATGAAGGCACCGGGATCGGGTTATCGCTGGTAAAAGAGCTGGTGCAGCTACATCGCGGCAATATAAACGTTCAAAGTGAAATAGGGAAGGGTAGCAGGTTTACGGTGACGATCCCCACAGGCAGTGCGCATCTTGATCCCGCCCAAGTATTTGCGGCAGCACCTGCTTTCGAAGAGATAACTTCCAGTTTTTTTGTCGAAGAAGCGGCTACCTTACTGCCCTCGGAAACTCCGCTGGCGAACGCTGCCCCGCTTGCATCGGCGCCCGACAGGACTGAATATGAGACGATTCTGGTCGTAGATGATAATACGGATATGCGCGAGCACATTCAGTCACTGGTTGGCCCGTGGTACAAAACGATCGGCGCGGTAAACGGGATCGATGCACTGGAAATGATCCAGAAACACCGGCCTTCCCTTATTTTGAGTGATATTATGATGCCCGAAATGGACGGTATCGAGCTGCTCAGACATGTTAAAAACACACCCGAAAGTGCGCAGATACCGATCATTCTGATCACAGCCCGTGCAGGTGAAGAGTCGAAAATCGAAGGTTATGAAATCGGCGCTGACGATTATCTGGTCAAACCGTTCTCTTCCAATGAATTATTGGCAAGAATAAAATCGCAGCTTAAAATTGCTAAAACACGGCGTCAGTTTACAGAGGAACTGGAAAACGAAGTGCGGAAGCGAACGGAAGAACTCACCAAGGCGAACAAGGAACTGGAATCGTTCAATTACGTGGCCAGCCACGATTTGCAGGAGCCGCTGCGGAAGATCCAGACTTTTATTCATCTTATCGACAAAAATAAGGACAACCGGGAAGCAGTCGAGAAATACTTTCAAAAGATCAATTCCTCGGCCCAGCGCATGAGCGAGCTGATCCAGTCGGTGCTGACTTACAGTCGGTTGGCGCAATCCGGGGAAGGTTTTTCAATGGTGGACCTGAATAAGATCGTCAGGGATATTCAAATAGATTTTGAGTTGCTGATCGAGGAAAAAGGAGCGGAAGTGATTTGCGGCGATCTGCCTCAGATACGCGCCAACAAATTCCAGATCAACCAGTTGTTCTCAAACTTATTTAGTAATGCCCTGAAATTCTCACAGACCAATCCGCGGATCACGATCACCTCACAGCTGGTCGCGTCTTACGAGACCAAAGACCCGCACTTGCCGGTTGACGGACGCACTTTTGTTCACCTTACGTTTTCGGATAACGGAATCGGTTTCGAGCCGGAGTTTAATGAGAAGATATTCAGTCTATTCCAAAGGCTGCACGGGAAACACGAATATTCAGGTACCGGTATTGGGTTAAGTATTGTGAAAAAGATCGTGGAGCAGCACGACGGATATGTGTCAGCCGAATCCCGCCCGGGCGAAGGAGCGACATTTCATATCTGGCTACCGGTTGTTTGAAACGCTATCCTTCCTCTTCGGTATTCTTGATTTTCATGAGCAAAGCATAAGCATTTTTGACAACGAGCCGGGTATCTCCATTTATCCCGCTTCCTTCAATTTGCTGCTTGCCGCCGCTGATCGTTCCGGGCTTTACTTCCACCATTTCAAATTTCCCGCTTCCATTATCCGTAAAAACGTAAAAGTTATTTTCCCAGCGCACAATCGCCTCTTCGGGTACTGTTAATGCCTTGGTACCATTGATCGCCACTTCTCCATTTACAAACATTCCCGGCACAAGCAGCGGATTGTATTTTTCAAAATGGCAATGCACCTCCGCCATCCGGTCATCGTCCAGGTTCCGGCTGATGAGTATAATTTTTGCTTGAAATTTCCGCTCGGGATCGCCGTTTGTATAAGCTGTCACACGCTGACCAACGGAGAGTGTGCTCAGGTCTTTTTCAAAAACACTCAATGCAAGGTGAATATCTTTCGGGTCGACGAGCTCAAAAAGCATATCAGTAGGTGCCGTGTATTTACCCACATTCACATTGACCTTTGAAACAAAACCGTCGATCGGAGAAATAATAGAAACCGTTTTGGAGATATTATCCGGTTTGAGATTGGCGGGGTTAATGCCGATCACTTCCAGTTTTCGTGCCAGTGCGTGCGTCAAAATCCGCTGCGTTTCCATTTCTGCCCGGGCTTGCTGGAATATCTTGTCGCTGCTCGCTTTTGTCGCATTCAGGTCTTTCTGACGGTTAAACTCACTTTCTGCCAGTGTAAACTTTTCTTTCGCGGTGAGATAATCCTGTTGCAGCTGGATAAACTGCATATCTTCCAATTCCGCCAATACCTGGCCTTTCCGCACGTGCATACCGGGCAGCATGCGGGTGGACTTCAAATACCCGCCAAGCGGAAAGCTGAGGCTGATGGTACTTTGCGGCGGCACGTCGATTTTGCCGTGGAGGTTCAGTACGCCACTGATATTTTCCATTTCAGGTTGCCCAACCTCGATTCCTACGTTTTCCAATTGTTTTGAGCTGAAAGAAACTACTTGCGCGGAGGCGGCGGAATCATGTTTTTCGTTTTCGATATTATCTGTTTTGCCACCACACGCAGTGAGCAGCCAAACGCAAATGCCAGGGATGAGGTAAGTCTTCATATCGGTTTTCACAGATTGTTAAGTTTGAGTAACTGGATCACAGCCTGGTTGTAGCTGCTGAGTGATTGAATGTATTCGCTGCGTATTGTAATCGATTGATTGACAAGGATAACCCATTGTAAATAATCGATTTCGCCCGCCTGAAACTGTTCGTCGGCGGTGGTGATAATGGCTTCTGCGTTTTTCAGGCCCTGGGTTTCGAAATAGTCAAGACTTTGGAGGAATTTCCGGACCTGGGTTTGTGCATTGTCGCGCTCGGTCAGGATTTGCTGCGTGAGGTATTCGGTTTCTTTTTGGGTTTTTTCAAATTCCGTTTTTGCCGCTGCTGCTCTCGCAGACTGCGCTTTGAAAAATAGCGGAACTGCGACTCCTGCATTGACATAACTAAACCTGTTCCTGCCGGTATAAGTGAGTTCCTGCCCATTTACCAGCTGCGACCCTACAATACTGAGATTGTTATAACCGAGAGTCAGCTCGGGCAGCAGTCGCGCTTTTTCCGTTTTCCAGCGGAATTCGGAAGCTTGCTGCTGGCTTTTCGCCAAGTCGAGCAGAGGAAAATTATGCAATGCGGAGTCCTGGACTGTCAGCACATTTTCAATGCGTGCGCTACCGATCTGGGGTACATACTGAATGCTGTCGCGAATCAAAAGATTAAACGATCTGACCGTGACTGCCAGGTCGCTTTCCAGCATATTCAGTTGATTGGTTACCTGCTGGCGCTGTGATTGGGCTGCGGTTTTTTCCAGCACATTAGCTTCGCCTTTTTCAAAACGCAGGTTGGACTTTGTTTCAAAAAGTGTGAAAATACTGTCGGCGTAAATGAGCAGTTTCCTACGCTCGGTCAAGCTGGCATATTCATAGAACAATTGACGCAGGCTGGTGCGAATTTCAAGCTCGGTCAACCGCGTTTGTGCCTGTGCTGCTGTAAAATTAGCTTCCAGTGTTCGGCGCTGATTGGTATAAACTGCCGGGAAACTGAACGTTTGACTCACCCCGAAACGGGTGTCGTTGTTGACACTATTAAACTTTCCGATATCTGCATTGAAATTCGTTTTAGGGATATCAAACGCGCTTTTCTGTAACTGCTCACTACTTTTTTCTCCCAGCCGCGCACTTTGTACTTGCAGGTTTCTTTGTTTGGCAATTGTGATCGCGGTTGGCAGGTCGATCGGTTTTGGCTGTGCATTGACCAGGGTAGCCGCAAAAAGTAGTGGGAGTAAAGCCAGCGATTTCGGCACCGATGCTATCTTCTTTTTACCCTCAAACAAAAGATACAAAGCCGGTAACACAAAGAGCGTCAACAAGGTAGCGGTGATTAGCCCGCCGATCACCACGGTCGCGAGCGGTCGCTGCACTTCTGCCCCGGCGCCATTGCTGAGCGCCATTGGTAAAAATCCCAGCGAAGCTACGGCGGCGGTCATCAGTACCGGTCGGAGGCGGTTTCGGGTGCCGGTCAGTACCAGTTCCAGTGCATTGGTGATCGTACCTTCCGTTTTGAGGCGGTTGAATTCCGAGATCAGCACGATGCCATTTAAAACAGCAACCCCAAACAATGCGATAAAGCCTACGCCGGCCGAGATACTGAAAGGCATACCGCGCATCGCCAGCGCAAACACGCCGCCGATCGCCGAAAGCGGGATCGCCGTGTAGATCAGCGCACCTTCGCGGATTGACGAGAATGCGAAATAGAGCATGACGAAAATCAGCAGCAGCGCCACCGGAACTGCTATGATCAGCCGCGCTTTTGCCTGTTGCAGGTTTTCAAAAGCGCCTCCGTAAGTAACGGTGTACCCTGGCTCGAAGCGGATTTTTCCTTCCACTTTTTGTTGCAGCTCCTCCACGATCGACTGTACATCGCGGCCGCGGACGTTGAAACCGACGATGATCCGCCGCCGCGTATTCTCCCGCTGGATCTGGTTTGGGCCTTCGATTTCCTGAATGGTCGCAACCTGATAAAGGGGTATCTGCATGCCCGAAGGCGTGGAAATCGGCAGGTTTTGCACATCGGCAATGCTCTTGCGGCCTTCATTCCCAACTCGTACTACCAGGTCAAACTTCTTCTCTCCTTCATAGATCTGGCCTGCGGCTGCGCCTGCAAATGCAGCATTGATCGTGCGGTTGATATCGTCGATATTTAATCCGTATTTCGCAATCTCGCGCCTGTTGAATTCAATGACGATCTGCGGCATGCCGGTCACTTTTTCGACGTACCAGTCGGCAGTACCTTTTACGGTTTTCGAAATAGTGCCCAGCTGCTCGGCGTAGGTTGCGAGCTTGTTTAGATCCTCGCCAAAAATTTTACATACCACATCCTGTTTTGCGCCCGTCATCAGCTCGTTGAAACGCATTTGTACGGGATACTGGAAGCCGGTGGTAATGCCCGGCACCACTTCCTGGGCAGTTTGCGCCATTTTGTCGGCGAGTTCGGTGAATGTCTCCGCGCTAGTCCATTCGGATTTATCTTTCAAACCGATGATCATATCCCCGCCTTCGATCGGCATCGGGTCAGTCGGGATTTCGGCGCTGCCGATCCGGGAAACTACCTTTTCCACTTCGGGATATTGCGATTGCAACCTTTCAGAAACGCGGTTGATCGCATCTATCGTCGTGCTCAGGTTGGTACCCACCAGCAACCTCGTTTCAGTCGCAAAATCGCCTTCTTCAAGCTGCGGAATGAATTCTCCGCCCATTTGGGAAAATATAAAAACAGCAATGCCGAACAATGCAAATGCAGCAACTACCATAGACTTTTTGAAATGCAGCGCGCGGGTCAGCATGTTATGGTAACCGGCTTCGAGCTTCGCCATCATCCTGTCAGAAATGTTCGGTTTGTGCGTGACTTTCTTGCTGATAAACAGTGCACTAATCATTGGCACATAGGTAAGCGAAAGTATGAATGCACCCAGGATTGCGAAGGCGACGGTTTGCGCCATCGGCTTGAACATTTTTCCCTCAATACCTGAAAGAGAAAGGATCGGCAGGTACACGATCAGAACGATGATCTGGCCAAAAACCGCCGCATTCATCATGCGCGAGGCCGAGCCGGTGACTTCACGGTCCATTTCATCCTGCGAGATTGCATGGACGCCCGCATACTTTTTAGAGGAATGCAAGTGGTGTAAAATCGCTTCGACGATGATCACCGCGCCGTCGACGATCAATCCAAAATCCAGCGCGCCGAGGCTCATCAGGTTACCGCTCACGCCGAAAGTGTTCATCATTGTGATCGCGAAAAGCATGGAAAGCGGGATCACGGAGGCTACGATGAGGCCCGCGCGAAGGTTTCCCAGAAACAGTACCAATACCAGGACTACGATTAACGCGCCCTCAGATAAGTTCTTTTCAACGGTGCCAATCGCGTTATTGACCATTTTGGTGCGGTCGAGAAATGGCTCGATCTCCAATCCTTCGGGCAAGGTTTTCTGGATTTCAGCAATGCGTTTTTTGACATTTTTGATCACATCCGAAGAGTTGCCGCCTTTGAGCATCATCACAATTCCCCCCGAAACTTCACCGGTACCGGCCATAGTGAGCGCGCCATAACGGATCGCCGAGCCAAGCCGCACTTCGGCAATATCGCGGATCAGTACGGGCGTTCCGTTCGCGTTATTTTTGACCACAATATCCTGTATATCCGCCTGCGAACCGGCTAAACCTACACTTCTGATGTATAGAACAGCGGGACCCTTCTCTATATACGCACCGCCGGTATTCTGGTTGTTTCGCCCCAATGCAGTGAACACGTCACTGATCGTGAGATTAACCGCTTTCAAATTGGCCGGATTCACGGCCACTTCATATTGCTTAAGCTCGCCGCCGAAGGTGGAAACGTCGGCCACGCCGGGGGTGCCGAGGAGCTGGCGTTTCACAATCCAATCCTGGGTAGTACGCAGGTCGGCGAGTGAAAATTTCTTCTCAAATCCTGCTTTCGGCTTGATCACGTATTGATATATCTCCCCCAAACCCGTCGTAACAGGCGCTAGCTCAGGCTTTTCAGCATTTTCGTCGATCTCTACCTGGGCGAGCCGCTCGGTAACCTGCTGCCGCGCCCAGTAAATGTCGGAACCGTCTTCAAAAACGATGGTGATCAGGGAAAGTCCGAAACGCGAGAGGCTTCGGCTTTCCTTTAAGCCGGGAATGTTGCTGATAGCCTGTTCGATCGGAAAAGTGATTAGTCTTTCTACGTCTTCGGCACCCAAAGCAGGCGCGGTGGTGATCACCTGTACCTGGTTGTTGGTAATATCGGGAACTGCGTCGATTGGTAACTGCGTCACTTCATAAGTACCGTGGGCAACCCACAGCAGCATGAACAGACCAATTACTAGTTTATTATGAACTGAAAATTGTATGATTTTATTAAGCATAACCTATTGAGTATAAATACATAGCAAACAGGCTACGGGCTCAGCAAACGGTGAGCGCATAGTCGTGACAGGACAGAACTATCCTGCTGTATGTTGGTATTTAAACTCGCGGCGGGCGAAAAAGAGAGCCTAATGCGGCATTGTAATGTCCCTGCGGCTGGTCGGGACCGTAATCCGGCTTGATCGGCCAGTAGGTATTTTTGAAAGTAAAAGAATTTGAAAAGGGTACGAAAAGGAAACTGGTATGCTGGATCTCAAATTTCTTGAAAGGCAGTTGCATGTCCTTTTCGTCGTCATTATCATCCATATCATCGCCCCAGTAATGCATGGAAAGGAAGTCCATGAAGCTGATATTCTGGTTCAATGCCTTATGCTCAATATAATGCCGGAATAGCGTAGGAGCCTTGAAAACCTGATACAAAGAAGTTGTATCCAGGATCAGGATCGTCAGCATAATATGTAAAATGAGCCTTTTCACGATACTAAATTAGGTCGGTATCGTGGCTTGTGCAAGGATTAGTTTTGGAAATGACATCAGCGAAAGGGTCGGGAGGCCCCAGGCTTATAATAGAAATTGCATCATTTTGGCAGGGAAACGGTATTCCACCAGAAGTTATGCAGACTTTTGAAATCGCTTTCCCAGTCCGCTATATCGACGCCTTTTACCATATATCCGTTCGCATTGTTCTGATAGCTGGCATGAATATCCCGGGGATCGTCGGAGTAGCTGAAAACGATCAGCGGGATACTGAGTAATTTGTGCATGATCAGTATTTCCCGTACCCTTTGCAGCAGATCTATCCCCGCTTCCCGGCTTGGAAAATACAGATCCAGCAAAACCAGATGCGGTTTTTGCGGCATTCTCGGAAGCTCGGTCCTGAAAAAATCCAGCACTTTGGCCTCCTCGCTCATTGTAATCACTTGTACATCGGGCATGCTTTGACGGATATCCGCACGGATCAGTAACAGATGATCTTTGTTGTCCTCAATCACCAGAATACTGGTGTCTTTCAGATTCGGCTTGTCGAAAGTATCCTGAATATGGAGGTTAGAGTGCAAAAAACAAACGTCGATCGACTGGGCCAGATGTGTGAATTCGGCAGAGCTCACCGGCTTAACGATGTAGGCGTTGATCCCCTCTTCGTATGCTTTTCTAACCAGCTCCTGGCTTGATGTGGTCGACATCATCAGTACCGGAATATGCTGCGTGTCTGTATCCGCCTTTAATACAGAAAGTGCTTCCAGCCCATTGAGGCGGGGCATATTCATATCCATCAGGATCAACTCCGAATCCGCAGAGCCTTTCTGGGAATTGATCATGGCCAGCAGACTTTCTCCATCGCTCACTTCCAGTATCCTCACGTCGTGAATGACGCGTTCGATCGCTTCGCGGATCAGCATCCGGTCGTCTTCGTCATCATCTGCCAGATATATTGTCTTCAAAATGCTCAGTGGAAAGTTAGTCGGCTATTATTGATTTCGCTATTTTGGACAAAATACCAAAAAATCGCGCCTGAGTAGCTGACGCTTTTACCCCCTAATATCGCCGTAAACACACCCTGCTTTTAGGTTATAAGACGCGCAAATTTGTAATATGTTACCGGTGTGCAACATACGGATTGCAAACTGCCGATAAAACGCCCCAGCCAATATTCGGAGATTCTGTCATGGCCATTTTCCCATTTCTTACATTCAATGGCAACTGCAAAGAGGCGATGCGGTTCTACCATTCTTGCTTCGGCGGCAAATTGCGGTTTACCTACCTCGGCGAAGCGCCTTTCGGTCGCGACCTGCCCGAGGATATGCAAAAGCTGGTCGTGCAGGCCAGTCTGGTATCCGAGCATATTAGTCTTTTTGCGTCTGACATGAGCAGTAACGAAGGGTTATACGCGGGAAACAGCATTTCCCTGCTGATCAGCATGAAAAGAGACGACCAATTGCAAACGATCTTTGCCAGACTTTCCCGCAAAGGTGAAGTAACAGGTCCCTTGTCGCACGATATTCAGACAGGCGAATGGGCGACGCTGACCGACAAATATTCAGTGCAATGGATATTTGAAATACTTGACGAGTAAGGAGGGCGATTGGCTACTTTTACTTTTCAATGTTATTACAATTTCAAATGAAGCTATTACACGGATTTTTACTCCTGATTACACTGTTTGGCGCGCACTTGCTGACAGCCCAGACGGTCACCGAAATTTCAAGTTTCCAGGTCGCCGAAGCAAAGCAGGCAGTGGCGGTGGACGCCGATTTCTTTTATGCGATCAACAATAGTACGATCAGCAAATACAGTAAAAAAGATGCGAAGCTGATTAAAACCTGGGATGGAGAAAAGGAGGGGATCAAGCACCTGAACAGCGGCGTGGTGATCAAAGGGAAGCTTTATTGTGCCAATACCAATTATCCTGAAATTCCGATGGCCAGCTCGATCGAGATATTCGATGTGAAGACGATGCAGCATATTGGTAACCATAGTTTTGGCATCGCCCCGCACGGATCTCTGACCTGGATTGACCAGAAAGACGGATTCTGGTGGGCGGGCTTCGCGCATTATGCGGGCAAGGAAGCCAGCGAGGGCAGGGATGTGCGCTGGACGGCGCTTGTGAAATATGATATGGAGTGGCGCGAGCTCGAATCCTGGGTGTTTCCTAAAAATCTGATCGCTCTTTTTACGCCTAAAAGTAATTCCGGCGGCGGCTGGGGAAACGATGGAAAACTCTATTGCACCGGCCACGACCGGCCTGAATTGTATGTGCTGAAAATACCTAAATCGGGTTACACCCTGGAACATCTGGCCACTTTGCCGGCGCCTGTTGAAGGCCAGGGCATTGCCTTTGACCAATCTGTAAAAAGTGGCGTGGTATTGTATGGAATTAAAAGATCGGCTAATGCTGTAACTGTTTCTAAAATCGATTAAAGGCATTTTTATGATTAGATTCTCTTCGCTGTTAATTGCAATTTTAAGTATAGGTTTTTCTCAAAATTTTGTTTTTGCTCAAAAAGGAAAGTCCGCCGGGACGAACAGGAACAAAACACTGATCGTGTTTTTCGACGGATTGCGGCCGGACTATATTACGCAGGAGCAAATGCCGAATCTGTTCGCGTTCAAGGAAAAAGCCTGTTTTGCAAAAAATCACCACAGCGTTTTTCCGACGGTGACGCGGGTCAACTCCGCTTCTTATGCCACAGGATCTTACCCGGGTACACACGGTTTGCTGGGTAATGCGATTTACATTCCGGAGGTGGATGCGTCCAAAAGCATCGGTACCGGCTATCCGGATCTGACCAGAATACCCGCTGCAACCGGTGGGCCGATTTTAACTGCTGCTTCAATAGGTGAAATCCTCGAAGCGGCTGGGGAGAAAATGATGATATTCAGCTCAGGGACCACCGGACAGGCTTTTTTGCAAAATAATAAAGTGAGCGGCGGCGCGATCGTTAACCCGGATCTGATTTTGCCGGAAGCATTTAAAGCGCAGGTTTTGGTTGATATAGGCGAAATTTCCAAAGACGGGGACAAAGATTTTAACCGGCATAAATGGGTAACAGATGCATTGCTGAAATATGGATTGGCGAAAGACGGTCCGCTGGTGAGTGCGATCTGGCTCTCGGACCCCGACGGTGCCGCACACGAACATGGGATCGGCTCGCCCGAGGCTGTGGAAGCGATCAAGTTTGTTGACGGTCAGTTTGGACGGATCCTGCAAGAGATTCAGAATAAGGAGCTTACAGAGAAATTCAATATCATTATCTCAACGGATCACGGTTTTGTGACACAGATCGGAAGTATGAGCGTGACCGATTTCCTGATTCAGGAGGGATTGAAAAAAGACAAGGAATCGGACGATGTGATATTGGCGGAGGGGAGTATATATGTTAAAAACCATGATCCTGAGGTAATTAGGAAGATCGTCGCAGCATTGCAGGAGGAAGAGTGGATCGGGGCGATTTTCACAAAGGCCAAACAGGAAGGCGACGTAAATGGCTGGGTGGAAGGCACACTTTCGTTTGATGCAATTCATTTCAATCACCCGCAGCGCACGGGAGATATCCTGGTAGCGCCGGCCTGGAACGATGTGAAAAATGAGGCGGGTTTTGCGGGAACCGACTATTCAAAAGGCAAGGCGGGGCACGGCGGTTCGAGTCCACACGAAATACATATTAACCTGTTTGCCAAAGGCCCCGATTTTAAGAATGTCGCAGTGACCGAGCTGCCCACTTCCAATATCGATATTGCGCCTACGATACTCAGCATTTACAACATTCCCCAGCCTGAAAAAATGGACGGAAGAGCAGTTTCGGAGCTTCTTAAAAAGTCAGGTAAAAAAATAGGCAATGCAAAAAAGGAATTGATAAAAACGGAAGTAACACATTCATGGGGAACCTATTTTCTGTCATTGGAAATGACGGTTTTAGGTAAGTATCGTTATTTTGATTTCAGTAAAACAGAAAGGATATTTAAGAAGTAATATTACATCATTTAATTAATTAGGGCGGGCAATTTCCAATGGAAATTGCCCGCCTTTTTTTGTTTTACCTTTTATTAATTCATCGGTTGCCGTTCAATCATTATCACCGTTCGAATTACAAATAAACTTCATATTGCCGGCGAAGTAACTGCTGAATTATTTGCGAGAATAATTTATAAGTGCTGCTTATAAAATCATCATTTATCATCTAAAAAATGAAGCCATGAATCAAACGATTGTGTACGAAAGTCAAACATTTTATGCCCGCAGATCCGCATTAGCTGGCCTGTTTGCGGTCGATTTACATTTAAATCTTTACTGAAATGAGAAAGCTGAAATTACTATTAGTTGCTATTGCTCTGGCAAATGCAATAGGAGGGTGCAAGCCCAAGCAAATACTGCCCGAGCCAACGCAAGAGGGCCTGAACACCTTCGGAGTAAAGATCGATGGGAAGGTTTGGCTGCCGGTATATCCGTTTCGACTGCTCGGTGGGCCCAAGATCCTGGATGCCTCTATCTATGATGGAATCCTGGCAATTGAGGCAAGGAAAAAGTCTGATGAGACGATCATCCTCCTGGTGACCAATGTACGATCTGAGGGGATCTACAAATTCAAGGAGGATAACTCCGGAGGTATTGGTGCGTCGAGATATGACGGTGACTTGGTCGATGACGAATACCATCCATACCCTGGCGGTATTAATGAGATCAATATAACCCGGTTAGATACGGTAAACAAAGTCGTGTCCGGCACATTCAAAGTTCAATTAAAGGGAGAAAAGAATAACAACATTAAAAATTTCACAGACGGAACATTCGATTTAAAACTATGAAAAAGAACACTATCATGACAAGAATTACGCTGGTTGTTTTAAATCTATTGTCACTTTCCGCTCTTGCGCAGGGGAATTTTCAAATCACCGCAGATATTGGATATGCAGCCGCCATGAGTGAAGTCAAGACGCATTTCTCAGTACCCGGCGCGACGCCTGGGTCTCCCGGCGATCCATACTCCTATCAGGTGGCAAGCGGTAGTTATTCGGTATACTTTGCTCCGAACAATACATCGGGGAAAATTTTGAAACCTATTATCATAGCAGAGGGCTTTGATCCAAACCATGACTATAGCTGTGACGATGTTGTTGAGTTGTTGAACGGTTCAACTAGGTTTACTCAGGACAATCTGGCCGACAAATTGCGTTTGCAAGGTTATGATTTAATTGTGCTTGATTACGGTGATGGAGGCCAGCTCATACAGAGAAATGCATTCCTGTTAATGAAACTGATCCAGCATATTAATGCTACTAAAGCCTCAGCTTGTCCGATAATTCTAGCCGGATTCAGTATGGGAGGAATCGTTTCCAGATATGCACTGAACTACATGGAGGCTAATGCGCTGCCGCATAATGTTGGTCTTTTCTTCTCGTTTGATGCTCCTCAAAAAGGAGCCAATGTACCGTTAAGTATGCAAAATATGGTCGACTGGCTGGACAACAATGTGGTCACATACGGTTTAAGTGCGGACATTCAGGATCAGACGAGATCGATACACTCTTATGCTGCGCAACAGATGTTGATTTACCATACGGACTACATTGTGGGAGATGTAGTTAATGTAAATCCAACGTTTACTGCATTTTACGCTCAAATGAAGGCGCTGATCGGCGGGAATGGTTATCCGAAAAAATGCAAAATGATCGCGGCTAGCTTAGGTAACTGGACAGGCCTTGGGCAGGCATATATGAATAATGCAAACAACTGGGTAGACCATAATGCCACTTTGCTACCAACAAATCCGCTTGCTTTCAGCTTTTCCGGTGCTAAGAACGCGCCTTTTATTGGATACGCACTGTCTGGGATTGCTTCCCCGCTTCCGTATAATATTACTATACCAGTTTCTGGTTTCCCTTTTGCTATCATGTATATTTCAGTAGCTAGCGCGATATTTAATTCAAGCCACATTACGGGCTATTACAATGCGCCGATACCGGCAGATGTAATGCCCGGGAGTTTCGCTCCGATATTCCTTGAAGTAGCAGAGGCTTTGAATGGAGTTGGCGTTAATTCAAATATCCGGATGCCCAACGGTTGCTTTATACCAACGGTCAGTGCGCTTGATTTCAATACGGACAACTGGTACCATAACATCGCCGCTGACCCTAATAAACTGGCTAAAACGCCATTCTCATCGATATTTGCCACTGTCGGTAATTTTGATCATAAGTTTCCGCTTTCGAATCATTTCGAACTGACAGATTGGGTCATGAATGAAGTTTCAATTTTCAATGCGACTGTCGATGCTTGTGAAGATGAGCCGCTGCCGGTGAAGTTGAGTAGTTTCCGGGCGAGAAAAGAAGGTGAAACTGCCTTGCTGAATTGGAAAACGGTTTCAGAGGTGAACTTTGATCATTTTAGCATTGAGCGGAGCGGGACTGGGAAGAAATGGGATGATATTGGAAAGGTGTTTCCAAATGAAGACCTGACTTCTGAATACAGTTTTTCAGATCAAATTCCTCTTAAAGGAGAAAGTTACTATCGCCTGAAAATGATTGACAAAGACGGTTCGTTCGCGTACAGTCAGATCCAGAAGCTGGAATTTGAATTAGAGAAAATCTTTATCTATCCAAATCCTGCTGGCGGCGACGATCATATTCGCCTGATGAATGGTGACAAAATCATTTCCGAAGTTCAGATATTCGATAAAGCCGGTTGGAAAGTATACCAATTGAAGCAGCCGGGCGCGGAAATTGATATCAGGGAGCTCGCAAGCGGACAATATATCATGAAGGTCATTTTTAAAAACGGATCGGAGAGTAGCCAGCTTTTTGTAAAGGAATAGTAACTTTTAAAATCGACTTGATTTAAACACAAAAAGACCAGCTGCTGATCACTTTCAGGTAGCTGGTCTTTTATAATTATTATTCTCGAAACCTAACCTCAGATCACCTCGATCGGATTTTTCTGTTAATCGGTAGATTTTTTGCAGTCATTAAATACCGGATCGTCAATATTACCGGAATTCCTAACGTCAGCCAGGATAGCAGATCGTAGAAACCGTCGCCGGTCAGTGCGGATAGCAGACCAATGGCCGACAATATGCCGATGATCACAGGAAGGCCCCAGACTTTCCAAAAATTGCTTTTCATAATTTCAAGAGATTGGATTAAGCGTTTTCACTTTGCGCCTGCACGGTCAGGATTTCAGATTCGACTTTATTGATCCGGCTGATATGTGCTCTGGTCGCCTTATTTCTCGCAAACCACAGATACAAACCACTTCCCAATATCACGATCGTCGCAATATCGAACAGCGCCCAGATGATTTTCATCGGTAACCCACCGTAATCGCCGAAATGGAGCGGCTGCGAGATAAACAATGCATTCACATACCAGGGCATATCGCGCAGGTCGGTCAGCCCGCCTTTGCTTGCGTCGATCAACGCGGGTTTGATAATCCGTTTGGTCAGCGGCGTTTTGCCTTTTACAAACACTGCGTAATGATGCTGGCTGGAAAAGGGCGTTCCGGGATAAGCGATGAGCGACGGTTCCATGTCGGGTGCGGCCTGTTTGGTGAGTGCCACAGCCTGGTCAAGTGAGCTGAGCTTGCCGGTGAGCGGTTTTGCATCTTTATAAGGCGCTGTCATTTCAGAAAGCTGGCCTGTTTGCCAAAGTCCCAGCACGATTTCCGAGGCTGTATTAATAACCCCGGTGAAGCCAACCACAACGCCCCAGACGACCGTGACCACGCCGAGGAGATTGTGCAAATCCAGCCATTTCAGTCGGGTCGAACGTTCCGTGCGGACCATTCCGAAATCAAACCGTTTCATGATCGGACCGTACAGCATAATGCCCGAGACGATTGCCGCGATAAACAACAGGCCCATTAAACCCAGAAAAAGCTTCCCGCCGATTCCCATGAACATATCGACGTGCATCTGGAACATTATGTACATGAAGCCTTCCTGGTAGTTTGGTTCTTCCAATACTTCGGCCGTGTGATCGTCCATGATCACTGTCGTGTAGTTTTCGGGCGCCGCATTGATAGAGTCGGAAAGACTGAATGCGGTGGTATTCGGCTCGTGCTCGTCCCAGTAAATGTAACGGATAACCTTCGTAGGGTACTTGGCCAATGCATTTTCAGCCAATTTGTCCATACTCGCAACCGGTGTTCCGGCCGGGACCTGCTTTGCCAGATGCGGCTTTCCTTCCAGTTCCTCAATCTCTTCGTGAAAGATCAGCGGAAGGCCGGTAATGCAGAGCATCAGCAGAAAAGCTGTGCATATCAGGCTCGTCCATTTGTGGATCTGGAACCAGGTCTGGATTTTTTTTACAGAGCTCATACTTCGAAAGTTATCCATTAAATTGTAAGTCGTTTATTCACTAACCCGGGCAAAACCTTCGATCGTGCCGTCGTGGTCTACCTTAAATACAGATGTTGCCTTATTGCCGTCTACCACATAATATCCGTCTTCGTTAACGGTAACCACAGTTCCATTCACCGTGGTATTACGCACCCAAAGGTATACTTTACCATCAATTTCAGTAATTGCCTGCTCGTTTGCATAAGCGTAATCATGCAGCGGCATACCTTCGATTTTGGTTGATTGTTTTGTCGCAAAATCATAAACGAAGTATTCGAAAATACTTGCAGTAAGATTTGTATAATCTGTTTTCAGTGGCACTGAGGCGATTTCGTAATATAGCTTTCCACCTTTGATCAGCGCCATTACCACCGAGTTACCATTTGGCGTGGTAAGTATCCATTCTTTGTCAAAATCAGTTTCTCCCTTTTTGATACGAATGATCGAAGATCTCTCAAACGCCATCTTACCCAATCCGGTCGCATAAAAATACAAAGCGCCGTCGTCGCCGACAGACCACATTTTGTTACCCGACGATCCCCAGCCAAGACTTCTGAAACCATCGTATTTGATCGTTTTTTCGTATTTGTCAGTAGCAATATCAATAACCGCTACTTCGATCGTATTGTACAGATCGTCACCGTAGCCGGCACCAGCGGTTGTTCCGTAAGTGATACCCGCGTAAAGTTTACCTTCCTTGGCCGCCAACGTATGCTGACCAACCGACTGGAATTCAACTCCCGCTCTTTTCAGGCTCGAAAGGTCAATTTCGCCTGTACGCAGCATTGTAGTAGGATTGAACTTTTGCAGCTTCAATGTCCCGCGTGTCGGGTCCAGGTAATAGCCACTGGTTTCGCTGAGTATTAAAAATTGGGTCGATCCTGCGATAAAACCCTCGTCTTTCATGCTACCGTCCGCATTGACGGTAAATTTTTGCAAACCCTCATCCCCGGCTGCATTAGTACGGTTGAAAACCCATTTTCCGAAAGTACGGAAACCGAAAGCGGATTTCAGCCCCAGCGTTTTTTCATTGGTAGACTTTATTGAACCGGAAGGAATACCAGGAAGGCCAGTCAGGTAACCGTCGCCGAAACGGGAAACGTTGGTCATCAGGACAAACTTGTTATTGTCCTTAGGTCCAGGCGTTTCGCCACCATTATCATCGGAACAGCCAGCCAGCGCGGCAACAGCAAAAAGGAGAGAAAGAAACTTAAAACGAGATTTCATAAACATGAATTGATTTGTAAAAACTATACTTTATTTGAGGGTATAATTGACTTTGAAATGCATACTGCGGCCTGCGTTCTGAATGCGGAAATTGTCGTAAACGCGTGCATTCAGGAAGTTTTTGGCTTGGAAACCGATAGAAAAGCGATCGCCTGCCGGACTATAAGTGAAACCGGCAGAATGCAATCCCTGGTCCGGGATAATGTTGGGTGCATCGAATTTGGCACGTCCCCAAAGTCCCAGAAAACCGTCGGGTTCCAGCGATTTAGGTACGTAATCGAGGTAATATTCCCGCACAAATGTGAAGTAATAATAGAGATTGAGCTTACCGCGACCGATGTTGCTGAGCGTACTGTTCAACCCGAGATTGGCAAAGAAATAAGGGGTATTACGCAGCCTCGATTTTTCTTTCAGCCGGTTTCCGGTGTCGAAAAGGCGAAAATCCTGGTAGGTGAAATTCCCATTTGCGCGCAGCCAGCGGGTTAGTGAAACGCTCAGGTCAGTTTCGAAACCCAGTCCTTTTACACTTTCCACATTTTGGTTTTGGGTAAACAAAAAGTCGATCGGCATGCGGAGGATCAGGTCTCTCGTGATCCTGTAAAATGAATTTACTTCCAAACTGTAAGCGTTTCTTCTTTCGGTGCGGAAGCCGAGATTGATATTGGTGCTTTTTTCAGGTTTTAACAGAAAATTGGAACGATGAAAATTACCGTCGCCAAACATCTCGTCCTGCTCGGGAAGCCGGGTAGCAGCCTCGGCCGAAAACCTGAAAAATGTGTTGGTTGTCAATGCAAATTTCAGCGCCTCTGCAATGCCAAAGCTATTCTCCGACGTTGCCCGGTGCGCGCCCAATGCCGTTCCGTATATATCAACATTGATAGTGGAAGTGTTATAGTGGAAAAACTTGGCGATGAGATTATTGGTTAACCTCTCATTCAAAAACGTAGACTGGATACCCGCCGCTGCAACGACTTTGTAATACTTAGCCGGAAGCGACAAAATATCCTCACCGGTTTGCGGCAACTTCAAGCCAAACGGATCGCGACCGCTGCGGCCGATATTTGTTGAAACCACATTGACTTCCGCAAGATGGTTCTGCCTGATCCTGTAACCTAAATGCGTGCGGGAGGTGAAATATGAAAATTTAATATCCGACAACGATCCCTGCATGGAGATTTCGCCATTACGCGACGGGCTCGGAATAAATTTGCCGTACCAATCGTAAGTGCCTTTTGCCGTATCTACCTGCGCGGTATTGATATTGCTCACGGTCAAAAACTGGTCAATGCCCAGCTTTCCAAAATTTTTCCGGTAGCGAAGTGTCGGTATCACCGAATGCTGTCTGCTCACCGAAGCGCCAAAAGGTTGCGACATGGAAGCGCCGTACTGGTTTTGGCGATTGATCTGAAACCAGGTTAGGCCCACGCGCAGCTCGTCCACCCATTTCAGGTTGGTCAACCCGCCGTAAGCTTCGGTATAAAAGTTGGTAAATTGATTGTGAAATAAACGAACAGTAGCAGGTGTCCGTGCGGCGGTTTCCTGGTCGGTAACAATCACATCAACCTTATAATTGTTGTCTGATCTGTTCAGAAAAGCATCTGCGCCCACGAAGAAGTGGCGCGTGGTATCTGTATATAATGCATTCAAGGACGCACGGTGCGTGTTAAACGAGGCAACTTCGTAAGAAGCTTCTGCGTAGCGATAGAGTGATTTTTTGGTCACCATATTCACCGCGCCGCCCAATGCGTCTGCCCCTAATGCTGTGGGCAGAACGCCTTTATAAACCTCCACGCGTTCGAGCATATTCACCGGCACGAGCGAAATGTTGTAGCCAGCGCCCAGGTAATCGAGCGGGATACCGTCGCGGAAATTCTTAATCGCGCGATCCTGAAAACCGTTCATCATCAATCCCGCATTCGAACCGAGCCCGCCCGTTTGCCGGATGCGGATACCAGCCGACCGGTTCATCAGTTCCACCAGCGTAGAAGGTTGTTCCTGCACTGCTTTTGTGTTGATGATTTCGGCTTTAATCGGTTGAAGTTTAGCCTGTTGCGTCTCAGTTTTGCCTGTTACCTGTACTTCCGAAAGCTGGGTATGGTCGTCTTCGAGCGTGAGAATCAATTCTTTTCTGCGTATATCCCTCTGCGAAATGGTTTGGATGAGTTTTTTGAAGCCGATATATTGAATATGGATCGTGTAAGATTCTCTGGCTGGGGCAGCGATCCGAAACTGGCCGCTGCTATCTGTCAACGCACTTTTTTCCAAACCTTCCAGCATTACTGCGGCACCGGTCAGCATTTCGCCGCGGCTGTCTTTCACAGTTCCGCGCACGATCCGGGCTTCCTGGGCGTACGTATTTATTTGATTTAAAATCAGGTAGTTTATTAAAATGCAGAAGAGGAGTCGAATTCTTGTCAAATCTGTATAGTTTTGTTATTAAGACTGTTTAAAAATAATGCAAAAGTAAGGGTATCCCTTCCGCTGGGTTAACGCCAAAAGCAGTATTAATGCCGCCAAAAACAGGAGTTCGATGAAAGTTGTATTTAAATCCGAAGATTTCGCGGAACTCAACCACGTGCGGGAGTTTGATGAAGGGTTTGAAGTGCGCGACAAATCGCAGATCAGGGAGGTTAGGGAAGAATTTAATCACGAGGGAATGAATGCCCGCACGCACCGGATCTATTGTCCCGGCATGATCGTCTCAATGATCGAAGGTTCATTGGAAAAAGACCTAGTACACTTGCTGGAAAGCGATTTTCCTTATCTTCAAATGCATTTTGAGCTCTCGTCGACCGGCTGCCTGTATCACCCGCAAGCCAGAGCGGAGATCGATACGGTGATTTACAACGGATCTCACTCGCTGCTTTTTTATCCGTCGCTGAAAGGCAGGCTGAACTATCTCAAAAAGCCGCTGTCGCAAAGTGTGGAAATTGAACTTTCGCTGGATTTCCTCAGGCGGATTTTTAATAATGACCTTGAAGTACTCGAAGAATTTGGCAGAAATATTGAGAAAAATCATCCCGCAATTATGGGCGGAAAGAGCTTTCCTATTACCTCTGCCATGCGGCAGATCCTGGGACAGATTCGGGATTGCCAGTTTTCAGGTCAGTTGAAAAGGCTGTTTGTAGAAGCAAAAGTGATCGAGCTGCTCACTATTCAGATCAGTCAGATCAATGCGATCGAAGACAAGCGGAAAGTGCTAAAAAAGACTGATGTTGATAAGCTGCACGAGATAAAAGAGCTGTTGCTGAGGAATATGTACGACCCTTTTTCAATTGAAGAACTTTCGCGCCTGGCCGGAATCAACCGGACCAAATTACAGGAAGGGTTCCGCCAGCTTTTCGGTACCACGATCTTCGGCTACATCACCGATTCGCGGCTGGACGAAGCTCATAAACTGCTGGCTGAAAATAAATTCGGTGCCACGATAGCCGAAATTTCAGCTATTTCGGGCTACAAGAACCCACAGCATTTCACCGCCGCATTCAAACGAAAGTTCGGATACCTGCCCAAAGACCTTCGCAAATAGTTTAGGAGAATCAGGAGCCTCAGTATACACCCGGCTACTTGCCGCTTGATTTTGTAATATACGTTGTTTTATTTTTCAGATTCTAAGCTTATATTTCCCCTGATTATCCGGGTTGGTAGCAGGAGAGACGAGGACCTGATGATCTATACGCTGAAATTCAACAATCTGACCCACACGGGAACTCTTACCCATATTTTCGACGCAGCTATTTCATTTTACCGGTTCAATATTACTAAGATACCGGCCGGCAAATACGAAGCTTATTCCGTTGTAGGCGAGGAAGCGCCGACGATGACTGAAAAATATTATCAGATCCTCAACATTCAATAGCCAATAGCCTGAAACGATGAAAAAGCTCTTACCAGTGTTTTTGATACTATTTCTGGGTTGTAAAAAGGAAGAGTTTACGCTGGCTCCGGTTGTGAGTTATGTTGATTTTTCTATCAAGGAATTACGGATCGCCGGTGTTCCGGATGGGAATATCAAGTTTGGAGGGACCTCCATTTTCGTTACACTGCCAGCCGATTATCGCCATGGGAATGTTCTAAAAGTAGCGATCAAAACCAATCGGGATTTCGTAGTCGAAACAGATGTGAGCAACGGCATCAACTTTGAGGCAAAAGATGTTTTGCTTTCGGTTGCGAGCCCGACTTTCAGCAATGCATCCTTCCGAATGTTTGTGAAACCGACGGCTCCATTGAAGGTAATCCCACAGGGAGCTCGTGATGTTACAGTTGGCGCAGAGGCTTATGTAAGTTTGGCCTTTCAGAATTTCGGGACTATATCAACACACGGTGCAGACTACGTGGCACGAGATAAATTGCAGGTTACCTTGAAAAACACAGAGAGTGGTGACACGATCGTGCTTGACAGATACCAGGTCGGTCACGATTCGCTGGATCGCGGGATTGTGATGCTCAATCTGCCGGTAACTGCCTCGGCCGGCAAATATGAAGCGGAGGTTCAGTGGGGGAATCGCTTGGCAAAGGTTCCGTATCCTATCAACATTAAATACGGTAAGCTTGCATTGGATGCGAAACGCTGGTCGTTCGATCGTAGCAAAACAGATAAGATATTGGTTTCAGGATATAATATTTATCCAGACAGTAAATATGAGATACTGATCGAGAACGATTTCATGCCGCTAAGGAGATACGAACTTACCCGAGACAATTACAATTCATTAAGTCTCAAATTACCCGCCGAGATCAAATCCGGCAATTACAAAGCGCAGATTCTGGTTGATAATAAACCTTATCATGTTTCAACTTATGAGGGTGATCCGGCGACAAATCTGTTGATCAACTCTTCCGAAAATCAGCCTGTAATTTCCTTCGTTTCTCAGCCATCGCTATTGATATCCAGCGGGTGCAATTATTACAAACCGACGAATACCATATCCCGAATACAGGATATTGTCAGTAACAGCTGGGCGGCTGGGGAAAGTGATATCAAGTTGAAATTGGTAAACAGGGCGACCAGGAAGGCGTTTTTGTTGACCAGCAATAACCCCAGATTTAGGGTAATGTGTTTCGGTCCCACATTCGACCAGTACACGATTCCCAAAGAAGTTCCGAACGGGGAATATGAAATTTACTCGGCAGTGGAATCCGCTCCCATAAAAATCAGCGAGCCGCTGGGTCAGATCATTACAATTAAATAAGTGTTCTGCTGATGGCAAAAGCAAAATCTCAGACAATCGACGAATACATTTCAGCTTTCCCAGAGGAAGTATCTGAAAAGCTGGAACAGATCAGGCAGATAATCCGCGAAGTTGCGCCCGATGCTGAGGAGACTATTTCCTACGATATGCCAACATTTAATCTGAATGGAAGCTACCTGATCTATTTCGGCGGCTGGAAAAAGCATATTGCATTGTACCCCATTACTGTACAGTTGGCCGAAACATTGAAAGAGGAGTTGTCGGGCTACAAAGGGACGAAAGGATCAGTGCATTTCCCATTGGATAAGCCGCTGCCGCTCGACCTGATCCGGAAAATCTTGGTGCTCCGGATAGCGAAACAATAGGAAGTTTATCCTTTTTTCGAATAGTTTTTCAGTATTTCTTCAATGCGCGGGTCGGGGACCAGGTCAGTGACCGCCACAATTTTAACCGTCTTAAACTGCGGATGCAGCGTATTGATCACATAATTACAGGCTTCGGGCATCACCGCAGAAGGTACTTGTAATACCAGCGATTGCAGCATCCGAAACCAGTGGTCGCCTATGGGCTGGCATCCTGAATAATCATAAGGATCTCGCCAGGCTAAGCCCAGATCGTCCATATTCACGGTTTTAAGTGAAAACGGCTCCGGCACTTCGATAAACATGATCTTGAAATCTCTATTAAACCCGACACCCTGCCTTCTGAAAAAATTTTCCAGTAGTGCGAGGGGGATAGATTCAGAGGCATAGATTACTTTGCTGCCTTCCCTGTTCCACCGGCCTGCGACGCCCGAAGCCAGAAGATTTGAGCTGTAAGCCTGGTGCACAATTCTGTAAACAAGCATATCAGGCAGGATATCCCTGAGCAAGACGATCCAGCTCCGCGCTGATAAACCCGACACCTCCGCTCGTGGTCAGCCAGCTCACCGGCTTCTCGGCCGAATTCCAGGAAGGCTTCGCCAGCCAGTAATTAAACTCACTCGTATTCCCGAAAAGGAGCTCCCCCTTTTCATAAAGTGCTATCAATTTTAATAAATGCTCTCCCTGAGGAGCGTCCAGGCTCTTGCCGGCTTCGCTGTAATTGCTGATTGTTCTTGAAGACAGATTGATCATAGCTGCTAAGTTTTTTTCGGGCATTTTAATCGCTTCTGCAAACTCATAAAATACCTTCGTGTGTACACCTTTACGCGCCAAAACGATAATCGCGAAATCGCTTGATAAGTCAAGATCACTGAATATAGTTTTGACGCTTTTCATTTCCTTTTTTCATTGTTGAGTCCCCAAAGATATTGAATTTTTTCTGATTTGAAAATGAATTTTTTCAACTATATTTTTTCTGAATCGTCATAATTCGGCTCCTTTGCGTTACGAAATGCATATAAGTAAATTAGTAATCGAGCTTTCTTTTGATTTTATCCCCAGATATTCCTAACACTAATTGCCAGTTTATGACCTCGTTTCGCATTATTGTCGCCTTATTGATAACTGTGGCGGCGACATCAAAAATCCCTGTGGCTGCCCAGAAGTCGAAGGCTGTCGCAGCGAAGACCACCACTGCCAGACAGGATACAGGAAAGTTTGACAGGGACTTTGCATTGGAAGCGACCATGCTCGGTTTCTTCGGACCCGACGGTGCACGAAATCCTACATTGAAGGCCAAAAAGGGAGATAGGGTGCGGATCAAGATTACCAACGGCGAGCTCATGACGCATGATATTGCTTTGGAAAAACTGGGGATAAAAAGCAAGGTGATACTCGAAAAAGGAGCCAGTACTACCATCAATTTTGTCGCCAAAGACAGCGATACCTATTTCTGCTCAGTGCCCGGGCACCGCGCTGCGGGAATGGTGGGGAGCTTTGAGGTAGTAGAAGGTGATATCAACGAACAAACGGTAGCGGGCCAGCTCCCGATGAAGGATGGACAGCCTTTGAACCTCAATTTCGAATCGGGCTCCCTGAAAGACTGGACTGCTACGGGAGATGCTTTTGCGAATCCATTGATCAGCGCCGATCCTTCGCCGGTTCACGACAAAGATTTACACATTGGATTTGACGGTAAGTATTTCCTGAGCAGCGGCGGCAATACGAATGCAAAGCTGACAGGTACATTAATATCGGCTCCGTTTAAGATTACCCAGCCTTTTGCTGCATTTAAAGTGTCGGGCGGGGCATTGCAGGATACGCGCGTGGAGCTGGTACTCGCTGGAACGGACAGCATTATTTACCACATAACCGGGCAGGGTAGGGCCACGCTGCAACCTGCTGTGGTGGATTTGCAGAAGTACCTCGGACAAGAGATTTTTATTCGCATTATAGACAATGAGACCGGCATTTCTCAAATCCCTTACATTCCGAACGATAAATGGGCACACATCAACTTTGATGAATTCCTGTTTTACCCAAGCCGCCCTGCATTTGCCAACGAATTAAAAGCCGCAGATATCATCATTTTGCCGCCTCTCGATCCCGTTTTGAATGCAGGATTGTCGGGAGAGAAAGCAGCTGCGGCTATGACGCCTCCAAAAGGTTTCAAGGTTACGCTCGCTGCTTCCGAGCCGGAGATAATTAAACCGATTGCATTCACGATCGACGCAAAAGGCAGGTTATGGGTGGTGGAAAGCCACACTTACCCAGTGCGTGCGCCGGAAGGGCAGGGTAGGGACAAGATATTCATTATGGAGGATACCGACGGGGATGGGAAGCTAGACAGCAAAAAGCTTTTTGCTGACAAATTGAACCTGATCAGTGGCATTGAAGTGGGAATGGGCGGCGTTTGGTTGGGCTCTGCGCCTTATTTGATCTATATCCCAATTGACCCGAAAACAGATAAACCAGCCGGTCCGGCGCAGACCTTACTCGACGGCTGGGGTTTGGAAGATACCCACGAAGTGCTCAATAGTCTCCGCTGGGGACCCGACGGCTGGCTGTACGGAACACACGGCGTTTTCACGCATTCCAATGTAGGTAAACCCGGCGCACCGGACTCAGAGCGCACAAAATTGAATGCCGGTGTTTGGCGGTTTCATCCCACAACCCAGAAATTTGAACTGTTCGCAGAAGGTTCGAGCAACCCCTGGGGAATCGATTTTAATGATTACGGTTACCCCTTTATTACGGTTTGCGTGATCCCGCACATGTACCACGTGATCCAGGGCGCACGCTACCAGCGCCAGGCAGGCAAGCATTTCAATCCGTATACTTATGATGATATCAAAACCATCGGCGACCACGTGCATTGGCTGGGAGAACGCGGGCCGCACGCGGGCAACTTCCGCTCGGCGGCGGCTGGGGGCGGACATGCACACGCTGGGGCGATGATATACCTGACCGACAGCTGGCCAAAAGAATATCGCAATGAGATATTCATGAATAATATCAATGGCGCGCGGATGAATATCGATCGTTTTGAGAAAAAAGGGTCGGGGTACGTGGCGCAGCACCGGCCGGACTTCATGGCGATGAATGATTCCTGGTCGCAGTGGCTAAACTTTAAGTACGACGCCAGCGGCTCGGTTTGGGCGATTGACTGGTACGATAAAAACCAGTGTCACAGTCCCAATCCCGACGTGCATGACAAAACCATGGGGCGGATTTTTAAAATTTCCCACGAAAATGACAAATGGATAAAAGTAGATCTGACCAAAGCTTCTGACCTGGAACTGGTTAATTATCAACTCAATACAAACGAATGGTATGTTCGCCAGGCGAGGACGATCTTGCAGGAAAGGGGGCCGAACAAGAAGGTTCACAAAGCATTAAAGGAAATTTTGGCTAAAAACCCGGACGCAACCCGCAAGCTGCGCGCACTGTGGACTCTGCATGTAACGAAAGGTATCGACGACAAAGAACTTACAGAACTCCTAACAAATGAAAGTGAATATGTAAGAAGCTGGGCGATACAATTGCTGGCGGAGGACAAAAGCCTTTCTCCCGAAACATTAAAAAAGTTTGCTGAAATGGCACAGAGCGACAATTCTGCATTGGTAAGGTTGTACCTCGCCTCGGCGATGACCAGAGTTGAACCCTCGCAGCGATGGGAAGTAGTAGAGGCATTAATGCAAAAGGCGGAAGATAGGGACGATCATAATATGCCGCTGATGGTGTGGTACGCAGCTGAACCTCTGGCTGCGCTTGATATGAAGCGTGCATTACAAATGGCGGAGAAATCGAAACTGCCGAAAATTTTGCCTTACACAATCCAGCGTGTTGCCGCGATTGGTACGGAAGATTCTAAAAAGGTTTTGAAAGAACTGAATGACAAACTTGGTCACACCGGCTCGCATGAAAACCACGAAAGCCAAATGCTGATCGGGAAAATGCTGGGCGAAGGGAAATGAAAATTCGGGGTACGGTTATGTTCGCCGTACCCCGAAAGTATTAGTCTTTCTTATTTGCTCTCTTTTCTTTCCGCTCCTCTTTTTTCTCCTTTCTTTCTTCCTTTCTAGCCTCCTTCTTTTCCTCTTTTTTTACTTCTTTCGTACTGTTTTCCGGCTTATCGTCTTTACCGAAAACTTTTTGAAGGAAGGTTTTCTTTTCTGTACCCGGAGACTCTACCGAGCCGATACTGATCTCGTTATCAATGGAAGGCTGCAATGCACTGATGAAAGCATTTTGTAAAATAGTTGCAATAGTAACCCAGACATTAGTTTTCGGGTCATCCAATTTCCCTTTGAATGGAATTTTAGTCGCTACCTGGTCTTTACGCTGATTCTCAAAAATCTCTCCGACACCACCGGCAACCGCTTCCCACATTTTCTGGAATAGATTGTCCTTACGGTCTTCTTTACCCAAGATATCCAGGTTTTGGATCACCGGCTTTACGTAACCCGTAAATGCATTGTTCTTTGCTGCGACCTCGGTATACAACCCAAACCGCCCGTCGTTCACATCTATTTTGGCGTAGGCCTGGAAAAAATCGTTCAGCTTCACCAGGTTCGTATTCTTAAGTTCTGCACTCATATCAAACGTCGGATTATCGGCCAGCGGGTTCAGCCTGGCGTCCATCCGCAGGGTACCTTCATAAATATTGGCCGTCGCATTGACAGTGGCAGGAAGCAGCGCTGTGGAATCGTAGCTGTTGCGCAAATTCCGGGCGATCAGATGTAGCTGGGTCATTGAAATATCAACTACCGGCTTACTCGTGAAATCCTTATATTCGATAACACCGCCATTTATTTCGAAATGGTTGATACTGAGCGGCATGAATTTGTCCAGCACTTTCCTGAAATCCGCCGAGTCCTTCACAATTTCCTTTGGCTCCACTTTGTCTTTTGTAAATCGCAAATAGGGCTGCTGTAAAAATACTTGTCCCACGATTTCTCCCTTGAACAACGCCTTCCATTCCAGCGCGAGGTCGATCGCCGAGGATGCGAAAAATGGGGTCTGCTTTCCTGTGATCGTATCGGCTTTGTTCAGATAAATACTGTCGACACGATACGCGCCGCGGATAATTGCCAGGTCTACATCTTCAATATGACCATAGTAACCGCTCATATTTGCCAGACTTTTATTTGCAAAATGAAGCACCACGTAAGGTAAAATCAGCCGGATCGTGACGATCAGGAGAATAAGTCCAATGACGATCTGCGTGGTGCGTTTCCTTTTAGATGTTCTGCGTTTGACTGGTTGAGTTGTCATATTCCGGTTAGTATGATCGTGTGCCGAGTAATGATGCGTGCATTTTAAACAATCGTACCAAAGCGTTTTGCAGTCATATTCAAACCTCACCGTTTGTATATCCAGCCCATTGTTTTGTGAGTAGGTAAAATGTCCTGGGAGAATATTAGCAGAGATAAAGCCGGGCACGTGATACTCTGGCCTGAGAAATAGTTTATTTTTGCTGTCGACAAATTATTACTCAACATACGGATAGCAAATGAATCAGAACCACCTCCAAATCCGGGCAGCTACTGCCGAAGACCGTGAAATAGCTTATAAAATGATATGCGGACTGGAAAATATGGTTTTGGACCGGCAGAATTTCAACGTTGTATTTGACAGAAACCTAAAAAATAATAACATCCGTTACTTCCTGGCATTTTATGAAAATGTCGCTGTGGGTATTGTCAGTTGTCATATTCAGTCTTTGCTGCACCATGCTGCACTGGTTTCTGAAATTCAGGAAATGTATGTGGAGCCGGAATTCCGGTCTCAGAATATCGGCAGCGTATTGATCGCACGGGCTATTGATTTTGCCAGAAAAGCAGGTGCTGTGCAAATGGAAGTAACTTCCCGCAGCACCAGGGAGCAAGCCCACCGGTTTTACGAGCAGGCGGGGTTTGAGAAGTCGCACGTAAAGCTGGTGCGTTATTTTAAAAATGAAGAATAAAAAAAGCGCCGGACCAATGATCCGGCGCTTTTTGCATTACCCTAAACCTTCAACTGCCATAAGAACTTAATATCTGTTTCTGCGCTCGCGAGCCCAGCCCTCACCCCGGCGGCTGCTCAGCCTTTGCGTATCGGCCATCAATCTTTCCAGATCGTGGCGAATGATTTTTGATTCACGCGGCGACAATCTTCCGCGACGGCTGAAACTGCGCTCTCTGGCCTCAATTCTTTCATATTGGCCAATTAATGCATTTGCTTCCCGGGAATTAAGTGTGCCCCGCTGTACACCCTGCGCGATTTGCTGGCGCGCCTGCCGCTGCATATAGTTGATATCCGATCCGTGCCTGTTTCTGTCACTATGATCGTAACGGTCGCGGTTGTCGTAGCGATCGCGACCGTCGTGGCGGGGACCATATTGTGCAGAAGCTGATGTGAATCCAAAAGCAAGTAATGCGACGGCAAAAAGTATCTTTTTCATGACCAATAAATGTTAAAGTTCGTGGGTTAGAGAGCCGCGAACCACATAGGTTTAAAGTGCCATTGTTAACAATTGTTAAGGCAAGTAAACCCCTAAAAAGTCATGGAAATTGACCTTACTTTTGATAAGTAAGTGATTGAAAACCAGCTTGAAGCAGCTAGTTGGTAGTAATGCGGATTTTTTTTCTGATTTCTTCCTGCGCCTCAGCGAGTATCTCTTCAACCTTTCTTCCGGTCGGTTCAATACCCGGCAGCACCGTCCAGCTCAGGTTGGAAAATGATTTCAGCGGAAAAATTCCTTTCGGGTTAAATGCGCCGGTTCCATCGATTGCAATCGGCACGATCAGCGCATCGGGTGCACGTTTTAATAGAGTAGCAACACCGCCGGTCACGAATGGTCGCATGATCCCGGAGGCGGTGCGGGTTCCTTCGGGGAAAATGATAACCGAAGCTTTTTCGTCCTGGATCAGCTTGCCCAGCCGGGCGATCTCTGTGACAGCCTGCTTACCGTCCTTGCGATTGATCAGCGCCGCGCCGCTTTTCCGCAAATTGTAGGAGATGCCTGGAACACCTTTTGCAAGCTCTATTTTGGAAACAAATCTTGGGTGATATTTTCTCAGAAACCAATACACAGCCGCAATATCAAAACTGCTCTGGTGATTAGCGACAAATATGATCGGGCGGTTATCGGGCAGTTCGGTAAGGTTGATTAGATTAATCCGGGCGCCGGTAAGATACAGGCCATAGGTAAGGGAAAAATTCATGTAATCGACCACCACCTTATGTGCCTTCTTTCCGAATATATTGAAAGCAACCGCCTGGACTACGTGGAATATCAAAAGCGTTAATCCGAAATGCACGAGATAAAGGCTGCCAAGGAGGTAATCGAGGATTTTTTTCATTCTTATTTTTTCTGCAAAAATAGCCTAAAACTGTTTTGTTTTATCCCAAAATCTGGAATTCGAAATGACGTTTGTCATATAAAACTTACAGATTTATGACGTTATTTGTAAAATATAACTGAGCGTTTTAAACGAATTGACAATGGACACCGCACTTTCAGCAGAAAGGCTAGAAGTCATGAAACATTTGGGGAAAGATCTGGATGGGCTGATAGCTGAATATTTAAAACCAATCGACCAGAACTGGCAGCCTGCTGATTTTCTCCCGGATTCAAGGAATGAAGATTTCTTCCGTGAGGTAAAATTGTTACAGGAAAGCTGCCGTGATTTACCATACGATTATATGGCTGTCCTGATCGGGGATACCATTACTGAGGAAGCATTACCAACCTACGAATCCTGGCTGATGGATGTGATCGGGGTGAATCAGGTAGGCGAGCCAGAATCCGGCTGGGTAAAGTGGGTAAGAGCATGGACTGCCGAGGAAAACCGCCACGGCGACCTGCTCAACAAGTACCTGTATCTCTCGGGCCGCGTAAATATGCGTGCGATGGAGGTTTCCACACAATACCTGATCGCCGACGGTTTCGACATCGGGACGGATCGCGACCCTTATCGCAACTTTATATATACCTCTTTCCAGGAGCTTGCGACCAACGTTTCACACCGGCGTACTGCTACTTTGGCCAAAAAATTCGGTAACCCGCATTTATCCAAAATATGCGGCGTAATTGCTTCCGATGAGGCGCGTCACGCAAAGGCTTACAAAACTTTTGTATCGCGTATTCTGGAAGTGGATCCTTCGGAAATGGTCATAGCTTTGGAAGATATGATGAAAAAGAAGATCGTAATGCCTGCGCATTTCATGCGGGAATCGGGCGTGAAGATGGGGGATACCTTCGCCCATTTCTCCGACGCGGCGCAGCGTTTAGGCGTTTATACAACGATCGATTATATTGAAATACTCGAAAGCTTGCTGGTAGAATGGGAGCTGGGTACGCTCGGTGGAATTAATGAAAAAGCGGAGAAAGCGAGGGACTATCTGATGGCTTTGCCTTCAAGATTAAGACGGATCGCAGACCGTACCCGCATTCCTGAACTTGCTTACGAATTCAGCTGGATCAGCTAAAAATAATATCAGATTGAATAGTAACGCCCTTTCTCCGGAAGGGCGTTTTTTTATTTAATGAGCAGCACCGAACCCTTCCGGGTAATCACTTTTCCTTTCAGTGAAGTCCCTTCAATTTCCCAAACATAAGTCCCATTGACCGGATTCGCACCTTTGTACCTACCGTCCCAGCCATTATTAATCTGGTCTGTGTAAAATACTACCTCGCCCCAACGGTTATAGATCTTAAAATACTTGATCGTAGCCATTTCAGACAGAACAGGTAACAGTACTTCGTTTTTTCCGTCACCGTTCGGTGTAAATGCGCCAGGAATAGAGATGTTCTCCGTTTTCTTGACAGACAAATTAACCGTAGCACTTCCTTTGCAGCCATTTGGTCCCGTCAATTCTACCGAATAGGACCTATTGTCCCGCACAATCGCGACCGGGCTCTGGCTTGCCGGATTATTCAATCCCTCGGGCGGTGCCCACGCGAAAACCGCGCCATTCAGGTCCATTATCTGCGGCGACGAAGCGGTAAGCTGGTAAGGAACATTGTATTCTACCACCGCGTCGGGTGTTACGTTCACCTGCACTTTTGGTGCAACTGCTACAATAACCGTGTCTGATTTTGAGCACGAGCCTTTTATTGCTGTCACAACATATTCGGTAGTTTCAACCGGTGACGCCACCGGCGTTTTCGAAGCGGGATCATCGAGTCCCAGCGCCGGCGACCAGTTATATTGTTGTCCGTTTCCGGAGGCGTTCAGGCTGATCGATTCACCAAAGCAAACTGTCGTATCGGCCATCGCAGTCAATTCAATATCTCCATTGAACTCAACTACCATATCCTTCGCAATCGTACAGTCGTTCTGGTCTTTTACAAAAAACCGGTAATTCCCGATCGGTACCACAAACACGGAATCTGTCTGGTAGTTGACCGAATCGATCGAATACTGGTAAGGCTCAATACCTTCAAGGCCGCGGAGTGTAATGGTACCTTTTTCCCCCAGCTCACAATTGCCCGAAACAATCGTACTCGTCAGGTCCAAACTGCTGATCACAGCCTGTTTTCGGTTATAAAGCTCATTTCCGCAAGCTTCATTTACGACAGTCAGCGCCACGTTTTTTGAACCACCGGTATCCCAGCTCACTACATACGGGCCCATTCCTGAACCTGAAATGACTCTCGCTCCATCCCATTCCCAATTAAAAGTGTAACCCGCTGCCGGCGAAGGCAGGATGCCGGTGTATTGTACCGTGATATTCCGCGGGAAGCCGCAGCTTGGGTTTGGGGAAATGGAAAAGTCGGCGTATGCGTTAATGTTGGCGACGAAGCAAATATCCTTGAAAGTGCTGTCGACATCTGTTTGTGCGAAATACTTATTCGTGAAAGACAAGTAAGCAAAATTGGCAGTCCCCGATTCGCAGGGCTTCTGCGCATCGTCACGAAACAGGTAGATCGGCGTTCCGGCTTTACCTACATATTTACCCTCCGAATCGTCATAGGACGTGAAAAGCGTATTGTCCACATACACATTCATAATGCCCGTTTGTCCGTTTCGGGTAAAAGTCAGCAGGTAATAGGTGGATTTGTTGAAAAACGGACAAGCGCCGGTAATGCCGGAAGGGTAAAAATCGAGACAGCGATCGGTTGAGCCCGGGGTACTTTTAAAGTAAATCCCCTCATCCAGCGTACCATTGGAGAAGTCGATAATTCGCGCCCAAATGTTACCCCAATCCGTAACCTTAATGTACATCTGGATGGAGTAAGTATCCGTGATCGCGCCTTCCGAATTAGGGTACATCAGCCCCCAGTTCATATTATTCTGGTACACTTTCCGCTGCACACCGCACGGAAGCCGGTCGTCTACATAAGTCCCTTCCTGTGGATTGGCCTGGCAAGAACCCAATGCTTTCCAGGGTTCTAAGCCCGGCCCGCATTCCGGTTTTGCAACTGCGAGATCTTCGTAAAAACGGTAAGTGTGACGCACGGATTGGCTGACTGCCGCATGAGCCAGGCAAAATATCAAAAGTAACGCAGAGTAAATGCTGAACTTCATATCACAGCCACAGCCGGTAGGAGAAATCGTGAGTAGAAAGGAGCATAAAAGTACTTGAAACGCGTTGAAAATGCCTATTGCCTCTTGATTTTTTGTTTTGATTCAATAAAAAAAAGAGGCCGTTGAAGACCTCTTTTCACGTATATCGCCAGCTGCAGTTATTGCGTGACAGGTGTCAGCTTGCCCGTTCTGATCATGAGGTTTCGCGGCTCCTGCAAGTTGTCTCTCAGCGTTTTTCTAAATGCATTCACTGTTTTGACAGCCCCGGTTCGCAGGTTTCCACTTGCGGGTACACCCATTACATCGAGCGCTTTCCGCATTAATGTTTCATTTTCATCTCCAAAAGGCAGGTAAGGGACTTGGGAATCCTCTACAAAATAATCGGGCGTCATACCATTCACAGTACCGTAGTCCGACTGCCCGTTTGCATTTACCGTCCGGCCGAGCATCACGTACGCACCCCAGTTCCAGCGTTCCTGATCATCATTGATCAGCGAGCCGAACAGATTTTTTCCGGCAGTATTCTCACCGATCGTAATTACCTCCATGTAAGGTTCCAAACCATTGATAACCAACTCGCTGGCAGAAGCGGTACCATTTGAAGTAAGCACAAATACCCGGTTTAGGTTCGCGCCAATATTGTTCGTTTCACCACTGAATTTATAGCTGAGCGCCTCGGCACCCTTGGTGCGCTGCCAGTAAGCGTTGTATTTGTCGTTCCACTCTTCTTTGTAAAATACTTTTGAAGTAGAAATATTCTTCCCGATCAACGAAGCCAGCGTTTTCGCAGAACTGATATACCCGCCACCATTGAGTCGAAAGTCAAGCACCAGCTCATTCACACCTTTACTTTTGAAATCCGCAAAAATCTGGCGCAGTTCGTTGTCATATTTCTCTTCATCGGCCGCGGTACCCGGAACAAACTGGGTGTAAACAATATAACCGATCGTTTTTCCGTAAGTTGGCCGGGAAATAACGCTCGAAAACGCGACAGGATCTTCTGTTACTTCCGCTTTGGTGATCGACACAGTCTTATTAGTTGGGATAATCGACGTGCCTTCGACGGTACCGAGGGTAAATGAGACAGTTTCGGCATTGGAGAGAAGGTTTACATAATTCGCTTCCGTGAGTTGCGTTCCATTCACTTTCAATAAGATATCGCCCCTTTTAAGTCCTGCCGCATCTGCCGGGCTGCCTTTGACAACGTGGTTCAAAAAAGCGCCGATATTCGACTTGCTATTGTCAATATAAGAAAGTGCATAGCTGAGACCGAACACTTTACTGATTCCATTGAATTCGTTTTGAAGTGCGTCGAAATCATTGGTCACGCCAGAAAAACGATCAACGGTCGCTCGCTGAAAGACCAGTTTCTCGAAATATTCATTTGGATTAACATTTGCATTCAGACTCGCTTCGGTCGGCATTTCCTTGTACCAGAAGTACGCGTCGTTCATGATCTCGTACAACCAGCTATTAATCGCCGCATAATCAGAAACGGCCGTAGAATCGACTGTTGTACTCACTTCCGGCGCCACTTCCTTATCCTTGCAAGCCCCCAGCAACAGCCCCGCTGCCAGGACATATAAAAAACTCAACTTATTAAAACGAAGCATATTAGTAGGTTAAAATGAAGTATAACTGCTATATCATAAGCAGGTTTGGGATTTGAAGTACATTAACGAATCTGAAATGTAATACGTATGTGAGGGAGGGAATGTGGCGGAAGAAGATCATTTTCCGACAAAGTTTGGAAACAAAAAGAGCCCCGAAGGGCTCTGAGAAAATCCAATGAGACTAGTTAAATCCCGGTCAATCCCCTGAAAAAATTCCGGGCGATGATTGCGTATTCCAGCGGGTTGGCTTTTGCCGGGTCTTGTTCGGCTTCGAGGACGATCCAGCCGTGATAATCGCTTTCCTTGATGATCGCGAAAAGGGACGGAAAATCAATGCAGCCTTCTGCGTCACCCGGAACAGTAAATACGCCGTTCTTAACAGCTGTCAAAAAGCTAAGCCGCTCGTCGTGAACGCGCTGCAAAATATTCGGGCGGACATCTTTCAGGTGAATATGTGCTGTCCTGCCAATATATTTCTGTAAAGCAACAACAGGATCTTCGCCCGCAAAATGGAAATGCCCGCAATCGTAGTTTAAAAACACGTTTTCCGAATCTGTTTCATTAAGCAGCCTGTCGGTTTCCGCGATGGTCTGAATGCAGGTTCCCATGTGGTGGTGGAACGCGAGTTTCATCCCGCGGTCGCGCGCAATTTTACCCAGCTCATTCAGCCCGAATGTAAAGCTGTCCCATTCGTCTTTTGAATTCAGCATTCCTTTTCCTTCAAAAACCGGAATATCCATGCTCCCCTGACAGCTATTCCCGGTTTCGCCGCCACCGATCACTTTCGCTCCCATTACTTCCAAGAAATCAAGCAGTTCGGTGAAATTCTTGCGGTTTTCCGCAAAGCTTTTGGTGGTGAGCTCGTAGCTGTTCCATTGGTTGCAGATCTGCAATCCTCTCATTTCCAATGCTTTTTTCAGTACATTGATCTCGCGTGGAAACTTGTTGCCCACTTCACAACCAGTAAATCCCGCCAGCGCCATTTCGCTCACGCACTGTTCAAAAGTATTCTCGCCGCCCAGTTCAGGCATATCGTCGTTAGTCCAGTTAATAGGAGCAACACCCAGTTTAATGTTCTCGAAGTTCATGATTTTGGAGGATGGAGGAAGGAGGAAAGGAGGAAGTTTAATCTTCAAATCTTTCAGCAATCCGCACCCCGTTTTAATGATTCACTAATTCTCTATTCTCTTGTTCATTTTCCCTCCTCCCTTTCCTCCCTTCACAAAAACGCCCTCTGCGTCTTCTTATTCTCGCGATAAGTTTCAAACGCCTTTTGCACGCTTTCTGATTCGGAGACTTCGGCTACCGGGACTTCCCACCACGCGTGGTAGCCTTTGACGGTGCGGTACAGGCTGGTTTCGATGTAGATAACGGTAAGGCGGTTGGCAGTTTTGGAGGCGGCTAAGGCTGCTTCCAGTGAAGTTTTATCAGTTGCCCGGATCACATTCGCACCCAGACTTTCTGCATTTTTCGCCAGGTCGACGGGTAAGAAACCACCGGATAATTGTCCAGAAGTTTCTTCACGATATTGATACATCGTTCCAAAACGCTCGCTTCCAATACTCTCCGACAAGCCGCCGATACTTGCGAAACCGTTGTTATTTAAAAGCAAAATCGTGAACCGCACACCCTCCTGAATCGCAGTTACTATCTCGCTATTGTTCATCAAATAGCCCCCGTCGCCACAGATAACGTATATTTCCCGGCTCGGATCAGCCATTTTCGCTCCTAAACCTGCTGCGATTTCGTAACCCATGCACGAGAAACCGTATTCCAAATGGAAATTCTTAGGGTCAGTCGCGCGCCATAACTTGTGCAAATCGCCCGGAGCACTACCGGAAGCATTGATCATCACGTCACGGTCATCCATGAAGCTATTTAGTGTTCCGATCACAACCGCCTGATCAATAGGAGGGGCGGTACTGTTACCGTCCAGATAAATCTGTGTCACCTCATCGTCCCAGGCTTTGTTCATATCCGCAACGCGCTGGCGGTAGGATGAATCTACCTGAAAATCAGCTAGTAAACAGGAAAGTTCTTCCAAAATCACCTTTGCGTCACCGACCACCGGCAAAGCTGCATGCTTAAAAGCATCGAATTCGCTGATGTTAATATTAATAAATCTGACGTCCGGATTTTTGAAAATGGACTTGGAAGCAGTTGTAAAATCGCTGTATCGCGTGCCGATCCCGATTACCAGATCAGCTTCATTGGCAATTTCAATCGCATATTTGGTACCCGTCGCACCTAGTCCGCCGACGCAATACGGAGCATCATAGCGAACTGACCCTTTTCCCGCGAACGTCTCGCCGACCGGAATGCCTGTTTTGGTAGCAAATTGGTGAAGGGTTTCACTTGCTCCGCTATAAATAGCGCCTCCGCCAGAAACGATCACCGGATTTTTGCTCGTTTTGATCCATTCCGCAGCTTTTTGAATCGTAGCCAGATCCGGGCGCGGGCGACCTACGTGCCACACTCTTTTTTGAAAAAGTGTTTCCGGAAAATCGTAAGCGTGCGTTTGCACATCCTGCGGCATTGATAGGGTAACCGCGCCCATTTCGGACTGTGAAGTCAAAACGCGCATTACCTCCGGTAGCGAGTAAATAAGCTGTTCCGGTCTGTTAATGCGGTCCCAGTATTTCGAAACGGGTTTGAAACAATCGTTGACAGAAATATCCTGTGTCACCGCACTTTCAAGCTGCTGCAAAACCGGATTCGGCTCGCGGGTAGCGAAAATGTCACCGGGCAAAAGTAAAACCGGCAGTCTGTTAATAGTAGCCAGCGCAGCGCCAGTGATCATATTTGTAGCGCCTGGGCCGATAGAAGTAGTGCAAACAAACGCGCCCAGCCTGTTTTTTACTTTGGCATAAGCAACCGCAGTATGTACCATCGATTGTTCATTCCGGCATTGATAATAACGGAAATCCGGATTCTGCTGCAAAGCCTGTCCCAGTCCGGCCACGTTACCATGACCAAAAATCCCGAAACAGCCGCCAAAATACGGTTCCTCTATACCGTCCCGCTCAATATATTGATTCTTTAAAAACGTAATTGTAGCCTGCGCTACGGTAAGTCTTCTGGTCATAATCTTGAAATTTATTCTCCCACTCAGGTTCAGGAATTGCTGGTTTTGAAGTCTCCGGCTCTGTTTGCACAGCCAAACAAATCGAATTTTTTCAGCATAAACTTTTTGTATTCTTCCATAAAAATCTTCCCCGGTGTAGTAGGCGCAAATTCTTCCGGCTTATCCCTGAAAAACTCGCGATTTACCATTGTCCAGAGCAAACGTGTATCTGTCGCTATATTGATCTTGCAGATTCCCAGCGGAATAGCCTTTCTTATTTCATCTTCCTGAACTCCCTTTGCATCCGTTTTCAGTTTTCCTCCGGCCGCATTAATACGTCCGATTACTTCGGGAATTACATTGGATCCGCCGTGCAGTACGAGCGGAAAACCGGGTAATCTTTTTTGAATTTCTTCCAAAATCTGAAACTGCAAACCCTGTCCACCTGAAAATTTGTAAGCGCCGTGACTCGTACCCACCGCAATCGCCAGACTGTCGCAATCTGTTGCTTTTACAAAATCTTCCACTTGCTGCGGATTGGTATAAAATGAATGCGCCGCGTCGATTGTCAGATCATCTTCGACTCCCGCCAAAACCCCCAATTCAGCTTCTACACTAATGTTTTTAGCGTGCGCCTTCGCCACAACAGCTTTGGTTCTTTCAATGTTTTTGTCAAAATCATCATGCGACGCATCGATCATTACGGAGGTATAGCCGCCTTTTTGAATTGCGTCAAAAATGTGTGCTTCATACCCATGGTCCATGTGAATCGAGTAGGTTACATCGGGATAGATTCGTGCGGCGGCGCCGATCATGGATAAGAGCATTTCGGGGTGCGCATAATCCCTTGCAAAAGGCGTAGTTTGAACAATAAACGGCGCCTGAGCCTCCTGCGCCGCCGCAAACAAACCATGGATTTCCTCCATAAAAAACACATTCACCGCCGGAATCGCATAGCGGGAATAGCATTGGGTAAAAAGCTGTTTCGTGGTTAGCAGCATGTTTGGTTGTTGGCTTTTAGCTGTTAGCCTTTAGCTATTGGCTATATTCTTCTGTTTTTAATGCGTATCAGTAATATTGGACTAAAAGCTAACAGCCAAAAGCTAACAGCTAACGGCCAATCCCTACCAAAACACCGTATACAAAGCCGCGATCACGCCGCAAATGAGTACCGATCCGATGACGAAACTTTTGCCGGGCATAAACATGGATTGGCTGATTTCCAAGCTCTTAGGATTGTTTTTACTTTTCGGATCAGCAAGTGAAATCACAACTATTATCACGCACAGTATTACGAAAATGTAGCCCATACGGTCAAGAAACGGTATTTCCGGTGCAAGAAACTTTCCCGCAGTCGACAATGGAATAGTGAGCAATGCGGCTGTAAGCGCGGCGGCGGAAGTGGTTCTTTTCCAGAACATTCCGAGTATGAAAATCGCAAACACGCCCGGCGTAATGAAGCTGCTATATTCCTGAATAAACTGGTAAGCCTGATCCAAAACCCGCAGCTGCGGCGCAATCAATACCCCAATCGCCATGGCCACATAAATCGTATAGCGACCGACTCTGACCAGCTGTTTCTCCGATGCATTCGGGGCAATGTATTGTTTGTAAATATCCAGTGTAAAAATCGTCGAAATACTGTTCGCTTTTCCGGCGAGGGAAGCGACGATTGCCGCCGTAAGTGCTGCAAAGGCCATTCCTTTCAAGCCCGCCGGGAGTAAGTTCAATAGAACCGGGTAAGCGTGATCAGGCTTTACTGCTCCGGTTCCGTCTAGCATTTCTTGCTGAAACATACCATTTTGATACAAAACAAAAGCGGCAATACCCGGAATAACGACGATGATCGGGATCAGTAGTTTGAGTAAAGCAGCGAATAGAATCCCCTTGCGAGCGGTTTTCAAATCGGCCCCCAGGCTGCGCTGAATAATGTATTGATTACAACCAAAATAAGCCAGGTTATTGATCCACATCGCACCGATAATCACCGTCAAGCCTGGCAGGTCTTTGTAAAAAGGACTTTCTTTGGGCAAAATCATGTGAAAATGCGTATCCGCCTGCTCTCTCAGCAAGCCTAATGCATTGAAAATACCCGGTTTATTAAAATGCGTTGACACCAGATCCAGCGCGAGGTAAGTAGTAGCCAGTCCGCCCAAAATGAGCACGATCACCTGCACCACGTCGGTATAGCCGATCACCTTCATCCCGCCGATCGTGATAACGACCGCGAAAACTCCCAGACCGATAATTCCGTAATTAAAATTCAGTCCCGCGGTTACTTCCAGTGCCAGAGCGCCGAGATAGAGAATCGAAGTGAGGTTCACAAAAACATACAGTAAGAGCCAAAAAACGGCCATAATCGTGGCTACGGTAGGATTGTACCTTTCCCGCAGAAACTGGGGCATGGTGTAAATTTTGTTTTTGAGATAAACCGGCAGAATGAAAACGGCCACCACGATCAGTGAAGCCGCAGCCATCCATTCATAAGAAGAAATCGCCAGCCCGATAGCAAATCCCGAGCCGGACATCCCGATAAAGTGCTCGGCGGAGATATTGGAAGCGATAATCGAAGCGCCTATTGCCCAGAATGTGAGGGAACCCTCAGCCAGAAAGTAGTCTGTCGAGCTTACTTCTTTCGCACTTTTTTTCTTGTAAATCCAGTAACCATAAGCAGAAACGCCTATCAGATAAATAAAGAATACAACATAATCCAGCGATTGCAAACCGGTTGTGGACATTCGGGTTTAGAACAATAAGTGACTATAAATGACCAAAAATGACTACTACTGACTACACCTGACAATAAATGACAAAACGTGTTGTTTACACCTCCGCATACTGCAACACCTCACTAATCTTCACGCTCCTGCCTTCTGTCAGTGATTTCATTGCTGCAATGCCGATCGCAGTTGCCATTAATCCATCATGCGCGTCAACCGGCGAAGGCTTGTCGTTTAGCACGCAATCTATAAAAGATTTGAGGCAAACGCGGTACGCAGTTTCATACCTTTCAAGGAAAAAATGAAGCGGAAGTGAGCTGTGGCCGCCATTATCGTCAAAATGAATCAGTGTGTCAGCCGTATTGTTTTCAGCTTTCGCCATTCCTTTTGACCCAAAAATTTCAAGCCGCTGGTCGTAACCGTAAACTGCTTTCCGGCTATTGTCGATCACGCCGATCGCACCATTTTCGAATGTTAAAACGATCACCGCTGTATCAATATCACCAAATTCCTTGATCTCTGGATGGATCAGCGCGTCGCCTTTCACAAAAACTTCTGTCACTTCGCTGCCCACGATAAACCGCGCCATATCGAAGTCGTGGATCGACATATCGAGGAATATGCCGCCAGAGATTTTAAGATATTCCACCGGCGGGGGCGCAGGATCGCGGCTGGTAATGCGCAGAATATGCGGGTCGCCGATCTTGTTGGCTTCGACCAGGGTTCTTACATTATTAAAATTCGCGTCGAACCGGCGGTTGAAACCGAGCATGAGCTTGACATTGTTTTCGGTCACCGCTTTTTCTGCCTCGTGGATCGCTTCCAATGTCACATCCAGCGGTTTTTCGCAGAAGATATGCTTTTTCTGACGAGCTGCCGCCACGGTGTACGGAACGTGAAACGGGGTAGGGGAGCATACGATCACTGCCTCCACATCAGGGTGGTTGATCACATCGTACGCATCGGTAGTAACTTCTTTCACGCCAAGATTCAATGCAAAAGCGTGGGATTCCGGCGAAACGTCGGAAGCGATAATCACCTCTGCATGAGGCATATGATGCACCAGGTTACTCAGGTGTATCTGCCCGATCCGACCAAGTCCGATCACGCCAGTCTTAAGTTTTTTAGCCATTTTGGATACCTTGCCGTCGACTTAAGTCGACGGGTATTGATTAGGGTTAATTGATGTTTTGTTTTTCTTGATTTAGAATTTTCTGTTCCATTCTTTCAGCCAGCGTTCTATCACTACTTTGGTTTGGGTAAAAAATTCTATTGCGTGTTTGCCCTGGCCGTGGAGGTCGCCGTAAAAGCTGTCTTTCCAGCCTGAGAATGGGAATTGCGCGACGGGTGCGGCTACGCCAATGTTAATACCAATATTCCCGGCCTCAGCTTCGTGCCGGAATTTTCTGGCATTGGAGCCGCTGCTGGTGAATATGCAGGCCATATTTCCGTATTTTCCCGCATTGATATAGCGTATCGCTTCGTCAATCGTATTGATATGTACCAGGCTCAATACCGGACCGAATATCTCTGTTGAAGCCAGTTCCCCGTCAAGCGGAATATCTTCAATAATGGTTGGATTAATAAAGTTACCTTGCTCATAACCGTCCACTTTCGCGTTACGTCCGTCGACCAGTAAACGTCCGCCTTCGTTAATACCTCTTTCAATGAGCGTTTGTACGCGGTTTTTACTTTCAGGAGAAATTACCGGACCCATTAAAACGTCGCTGTCGAGTCCAAAACCGGTTTTTCTGGCTTTTGCTGATTCAACCAGACTCTCCGTAATATCCTTGTGATCACCAACTGTAATAATGGTAGAAGCGGCGAGGCAACGCTGGCCCGCGCAGCCGTACACACTGTCGATCACGATCTGGGAAGTCATTTCAATATCCGCATCCGGCAATACAATCACAGGATTTTTGGCGCCGCCCTGTGCTTGCACGCGTTTTCCGTTTGCAGCTCCTTTGGCGTAAACGTGACGAGCGACATTTGAAGAGCCAACGAAGCTAATTGCTTTGATGACAGGATGTTCCAGCAAAGAATCTACAACCTCTCTCGCTCCTTGTACCAGATTCAATACCCCCTTCGGGAGATCCAGCTGCTCCATTAATCCCACGATCTTGGTCATCGTAAGTGGTACCTTTTCGGACGGTTTGATAATATAGCTGTTCCCGCAGGCAAGTGCATAAGGCAAAAACCAGAACGTGATCATCCCCGGAAAGTTAAACGGCGCGATACATGCACAAACGCCCAGCGGCTGCCTGATCATGTATTCGTCAATTCCTTTGGCAATATCTTCTGAAAATTCTCCCTGGATCAAAGTAGGGGTTCCGCAGGCATTTTCCACGTTTTCAATCGCGCGGACAATCTCAGCCCTTGCCTCTATAAAAGTTTTCCCAGATTCAAGCGTGATAGTTTTTGCGATATCGTCGATGTTGTCTTCGAGTAAAGTTTTCAGCTTGAATAAATACTGTACCCGCTTCGAAACCGGCATACTTCTCCATTCCTGGAAACCGCTTTGCGCCGCCGCTGCCGCGTCAGCTACATCCTGCCTGTTACCAAAAGGAACCAGCGCCAATACCTCCTGATTCGCCGGATTGAGCACTTTTTCAAACTGATCTGAATGGCTATCAACCCACTCCCCATTAATATAATTCTGTAATTTTTCCATCCTATCTATCTGTTATCCATGGGCTGAAGCCCACGGCAATTGATTTTTGGGCTTCGCCCTTTTTTGGGCTGAAGCCCTGTTTATTTATTTGATGATTTGCTTTTTTGATTATTTGCCCCTTGCTGCCTATGAGGGCCGCCTTCCTTCCTTCCTTCCTTCCTCCCTTTCCTCCTTCCTCCCTTTCCTCCCCTCACAACCCCCCGTAAGATTCCGTAAACGCCGTCACTTCTTCCAGTGTTGGCATGAAGTTGGCGCAGCCTTCTCTGGTTACTATGATTGCGCCGCAGGCGTTGCCCATTCTTACACTTTTGTATAGATCCCAGTCATTTAATAATCCATAAGAGAACCCAGCACAGAACGCGTCTCCGGCTCCCAGTACATTCAAAACTTCGACCGGAAAGCCTGGTACCTTTACTTCTTCCTTGCCCGGCTGGAAAATGGATGCGCCGTCTTTTCCCCTTTTTACAACCAGCGTTTCTACGCCCGAAGCAAGTATTTCACTAATTCCGTTCTCGATATTTCCTCTGATCTCAGGTGCGGATATCTGCTGGTGTTTGATCAATAATTGTTCTTTATCTGTCAAAAAAGTAGCCAGGATTTCTTCTTCTGTGCCCACTACAATATTGAAACTCCCCAATGCAGCCCGGATTGTAACGCCAAATGCACGCGGGTCGAACCATTGATCGGCCCGGAAGTCAATGTCCAGGAGCCTGATCACGTCATTTTGTTTGGCCAGTTCCAATGCATAAAACATCGCTGTCCGACTTGGATCCTTACTGAATGCAGTTCCTGAAAAAGCAGCCGCTTTGAAATTCTCAAAAGGAATAGCAGCTACGTGATCGATATTGAGATTAATATCAGCGCAGTTTTCGCGATAGTAAACCAGCGGGAAGCGGTCGGGCGGCTCTATGCCCAATACCACTGCGGAACTTCTGGTTCCTTCGATCACCGGTACCCACTCGGTTGAAATGCCTTCTTTATCTAAAAAGTGCTTGATAAAATTTCCGACCTGGTCGTTTCCAATTCCGGTAAGAATAGCAGTTTTCAATCCAAGCCGCTGACTGCCAGTCGCGATATTCAGCGGACAGCCGCCTACGAATGCATTAAACGCTTCAATTTTTTCAAAAGGGCTGCCTACATTCGCTGAATACAAGTCAATAGAAGAGCGGCCGAGGGTTAATAGGTCGAGGGGTTTCATTTGGCTTTGGGTTTTGCTGAAAGCTTTGAACTATTGGCTATTAGCAATTAGCTATTAGCAATTAGGTTTTCTGCTTTCGCTTTAAATTTTAGTATTAAATTCTTATTCATCGACTCCCAGGCCAACAGCTAATAGCTAACAGCTAACAGCTAACAGCTAACAGCTAACTACCCATTCATTTCCGCCGTCACAATCGGTAACCTTGGATCCGAGCCTTTCCAGGTGCCGTAAATCCAGTCGTGGTCGGGGTCGGACGTGTTCGCTAGTGACTGGTCGCTGCCGGCCAGGAAGTTGAGGTAGTAAACATTGTAACCGTGGCCTGCTACTACCGGGTGGTAGCCTTTCGGAACCAGTACCGCTTCGTTGTGTTTCACTCTAACAATCTCATCCAGCGAGCGATCTTCGGTGTAGACCTGCTGAATAGCGTAGCCCTGCGGTTTGTCGATTTTATAAAAATAGATCTCTTCCAGGTTCGCTTCCAGCAAGTTACCGTCGGCATCAACCTTTCTTTCATCGTGCTTATGCGCCGGAAATGAACTCCAATTGCCGGAAGGTGTATATACTTCTACGCAAACGATTTTATGACAATCAAAACCAGGTTCCAGCAAACTGTTTATCTGCCGGTTAGCATTATCTCCCCCGCGGTACTCGATCGCGGCTTCTTCCGGGCGCTTCATTCTGGGTGGGTGATCTTCGTCAGAAAGAACTTTACAGATCGCGATGTCGGTTTGAGCAGATTGTGAAGTGAGGACAAATTCTGTGTTTCTGGAAAGATACATCGCGTGGCCGATGCCGCTAAAAACGTCTTTCCGTCCATTCCGCGTTTCCCAGGTTTGCCCGGCGGCTTCCACTTTAAAATTGCCTCCCAATAAAACAATGCAATATTCGTATTCTCCGGTATTGCCGGATATTTGTTCATTAACATCCAGTATTTTCGCCTCAAAGTTCAAATACGTCCAACCCGATTGTTCGGCTGTCATTGAATGGTAGTTTTTGTCATTTTTCGGCTTGATCAATAAGTCACTCATCGCGGTAATCGAATAGATTTGCACAATGATAGTGTTGTATAAATTAAACACAAAATGTAAATATGTTAATATCGAATGCAAACGTTTGAAAAAATAAATAAGATTTAATCGCCTCTATCCGATCCATGAATTCCTCCCGTCCGATTACTATTAAAGATATTGCACGTCGTTTTCGCTGCTCTCCGTCCACAGTTTCAAGGGCTTTGAACGACCATCCGGCGATCAATGAAGATACCCGCAAGAACATTCAGGAATATGCCCGGGAAGTGGGTTACCAGCGGAATGAAGTGTCTCTCAGCTTGTTAAATAAGAAGACCGCGTCGCTCGGAGTCGTGGTTCCGACGATCAGTAATTACTATGAAACGGCGGTGATCGAGGGCTTGCACACGATTTTGCAGCCACTGGGCTACACGCTTAATATTTGTGTGACCAATGAAAATTATATGCTGGAAAAGGAATATCTCTCCAAACTGCTCTCCAACCGGACCGAAGGGATTTTTCTTTCCGTTTCCCAGGAGACTTATGACTCAGGCTATTACGAACATTTGGAAAGTGTAATCCAGCGAAAAACGCCTCTCATTTTTATTGACCGGGAATATGAGGATTTTGAAACCAGTCGCGCCACGGTCGACGATTACCACGGCGCTTTTGCGGCAGTAGAGCATTTGATCAATATCGGTTACAAAAGGATAGCGCATTTAAAGGGACCAAATGGGCTGACCGTTTCTGAGCAGCGGCTGAAAGGTTATGTGGATTGTTTGAAGAAATACGATATGCCGGTTCAGGAAGAGCTGATTATCAATACCAATTTCAAAGTTGAAAGCGCGATCGTTCCTACCAAAAGATTGCTGGAAATGGCCGCTCCGCCTGATGCTATTTTTGGTGTAAATGATCAGGTGGCGATCGGGGCAATGCGGGTTGTGAAAGACAAAGAACTGAAAATCCCGCAGGAAGTCGGGCTGATCGGGTTTGACAATTCACCTATCTCAGCCTACACTTTTCCCTCACTCACAACCGTCAGCCGGCCCGGTCGCAAGATCGGAATGGAAGCGTCGCGGTTGTTTCTCAATCAGGTCAACGGAGCCGGTGACTTCATTCACGAGAGTATCGTCCTCCCTTCCGAGTTGGTGATCAGGGAATCGACTTTGCGGATTTAAGCTTGTAAATCTTTCAGGCAGAGTGTAGAATTACTTATCTTGGTAAATCCAAAACCTCTATTCTACACTTCGCTTGATTTTTAATTCTACTCTTGCCAGAGTTTCCCTTTCCGCATTGTTTTGCTTGCTGCTGCTTGTATCTCCACTTTTTGCGGCTCCCGGTGTTCAAATTAAGCCTGCACCTGCTTGGGTTATCCCGGTCACCGCTTCCGGCAAACCGGCTTCGGCCAAAGATGTGGCGGGCGGGTACTATCTTGCCTTTTCAGATTATCAGGTAAATCTGGACGAGCAGTCTGTCTACACGCATTATACCAGACAAATCATTTCTGAAAGCGGTATTCAAAACGGATCAGATATTACCGTGGCTTTCGATCCGACTTATGAAAAACTGGATTTTCACCAGGTTACCGTTTGGCGCGACGGGAAAGGTACGTCGCAACTGCAACCGGCAGAAATTAAAATAATGCCGCTGGAAACTGACAGGCAGCGTTTCATTTACAATGGGCACTACACTGCTTCCTTAATTCTGACAGATATCCGCAAAGGCGACCGCATTGAAGTAGCCTATTCCCGCAAAGGCTGGAACCCGGTGTTTCAGGGTAAATACTCAGATTTCCTCCATTTTGATACATTTGACTATACCCAACACCAGCATGTTGCAATTATAGCAGATCAAAAAAGGGCACTGATTTTCAAAGAATTTAATAAGCCTCCAACCCGAAAACTGACTGCCGGCAACGGTAAAAATGTGTACGAGTGGGAGGTAGTAAATATCAAACCTGTTGCCTACGACGACTTTGCGCCGGAGTGGTACAGTAAAAGTCCGTTTGTACAGGTCACCGAATTCAAGAGCTGGAAGGAAGTTGTGGATTGGGGATTAGGCTTTTACGGAGAGACAAAATTGTCCGGTCCGCTCAAAAGCAAAGTGGCCTGTTGGAGAAAAGAAGGCGAGAGCAATTCGGAGTTTATTGGCAAGGTCGTGCGTTTTGTACAGGATGAAATCCGCTATCTCGGCGTCGAAACGGGTGAAAATACGCACCGGCCGCATTCGCCCGGACAGGTGTTCCAGCAGCGTTACGGCGATTGCAAAGACAAGGCATTTTTGCTTTGCGCGATGCTGCGTGACCAGGGAATTGAATGCGATCCAGTGCTGGTAAATACTTATAAAAGAGCACATTTGTCGGAGTTCCTGCCGTCGCCGATCGATTTCAATCACGTGGTAGTGCGCATTGAGGAATTTTCCGGCGTGCCGGGCAGATCGGATACTAAAATCTTCCGGTTTGTAGATCCTACCATCGCATTGCAGGGCGGGAGTTTGAGCACAATCAGTTTTCCACCTTATGGTCAGGGTTTATTGCTGCGAAAAGGACAGATCCAACCGATTTCGATCCCGTTACAGGGTACAGGAAATATTTCAATTACCGAGGATATCTACCTTCCAAAGCGCGGCGACACGCTGATGTCGGGACATATTCAGGTGAAAACCGTTTATTTCGAGTCCCTTGCTGACGAAATACGGTCGATGTTCCAGCAGAATGTAATGTCCAAGACCGAAGACGCTTACCTGAATTACTACCGCGAAATATACAAACACGCGGAACTGGAACTGGCCGATACGCTCACTTATTACGACCAGCGCGACGCCAATAACTTTTCGTTGCTTGAAAATTATGCGCTGAAAAACGCTTGGCAATATGATTCCGTCAGCGGTCGCGCGTATTTTGGGTTGCAGGGAAAAGTGCTTTACGACCAGCTTCGCATTTTACCTAAAAAGTCCGGAAAAGACCCGGTATCCCTGCAATATCCGTATCACAATACCTACAAGATCCGGGTACATATGCCGGAGTATTCGAATATCAAAAAGGAATCGTGGCGGATTGAGCGGGCGGCCTACACGGTTGCTTTCAGCTCGGACTTTGTTCCGAAGGAAGGCGTGTGGGAGCTTTCGTATGAATACAATGTGCTGCAAGATCATGTAGCGGCTGAAAGTGTAGCTGAGTTTCGGGAAGATATGTCCAGACTGACTAAAAACCTCGGTCTGGAACTCCTGGCACCAACCTCAGGGTCATCGTCAGGCAGGTCCCTCAACTGGGTGACGCTGCTGCTTTCCCTGTTTACCGCGGCCGGTTGTGCGTTGCTGCTGCGAAAACTTTATTACTTTTCCCCGCTCAAAGGCCAGGCTTCTGAACCGGCTTTACCTTTTGGCTCCTGGATTTTACTGACCGGGGTTCAAATGGTCCTTCATCCGATTGTCGCTTTCTTTAACCTCGCTTTGTCTGGCGGAATGATCTATTTCAGTACGGTTGGCTGGAATGCAATGTCTGCACAATCGGGTTTAGTGAGCTCTTTATATAAGGTTTCGCTGGTTTTTGAGATCGTCGTTTCCACTGTTATCTTTTGTTTTTCAATCCTGCTTGCGATTTTGTATTTCAAAAAACGCGATTCTTTCCCACAGCTTTTTTCATATTTTCTGATTGGGAATCTGGTTTTTGCGATCGTCGGACTTATTGAGGCGCAGACGATCTATGCAGAAGTCGCAGGGTTTAACGGCGATATTATTTACCAGCAATTTATCAGGGCGCTGATTTCAGCGGCGATCTGGCTGCCGTATTACTATCAGTCCAAGCAGGTCGCGCAGACATTTGTGAATACCTATCCTCCCACCGAGCCTGAGGAATATGTGTATGAAGAAACGCCGGAAGCAGCAGAAAACGATCCCGGAGCAGTTCAGCGCGACGAAGCTTAAAGCGGGTTGCTTTATTCTTTGAAATGATTAATTTTGAAAATGGAGCAGTTCGAAATAGTGCAACGGGCCGAGAGCCGGGCGCCGGACATATTGTTTAAGCCGGCGCAATTCAGGATTTCGGTAGTAGGAGAGGACCAATGCACATTAGCCTCGTACAACCGGCGGGATTTTTATAAAATATCATTGATACTGACCGGTAGAAGCAGATTATTATATGCAAACCGGGGCATCGAAATCGTCGCGCCTGCGCTGGTTTTTACCAATCCGCTGATCCCCTATTCCTGGGAAATGCTGCATGAAGAGCCTTCTGGCTATTTCTGCATTTTGAGCGATTCGTTCCTGCATCATAACGGCCGCACGGAAAATCTGGAAGAGTCACCGCTATTTAAAGTAGGTGGTGATCCGATCTATCACCTGAATTCCGAACAAACCGCTTATCTCGAAAGTATTTTCCAGAGAATCAAGCAGGAAGCTGACAGCGAGTACGTTTTCAAGCTCGATGTAATTCGGAATCAGGTCAGTTTGATTATTCACGAAGCAATCAAAATGCAGCCGGCGCTGGCTTATTTTACACATACCAATGCATCTTCCCGGATTGCAAAACTGTTTCTTACCCTTTTGGAAAAACAATTCCCCGTCGATTCGCCGGAGAATATGCTGAAACTGAAAAAGGCAAGTGATTATGCGGAAAACCTTTCGGTGCATGTAAATCATTTGAATGCTGCTGTACAGGAAGTTACAGGTAGATCAACCACCGCACATATCAATGACCGCCTGCTTACAGAAGCGAAATCTTTACTGCAATATACTACCTGGAGTGTGGCGGATATTGCTTTCAGTCTGGGTTTTGAATATGCTTCCTATTTCAATAATTTCTTCAAAAAGCACACAGGTAACACGCCGCTCGTTTTCAGAAAATCACTTTGAAAACTATAATTTTTGCTTTGAAACTTGTAGCGAGCCGCGAGAGTTGACCTGCTACTTTTGCTCTTGTTAATCATAAACAACAAACGCAAAATGAGAAAGATCAATTTAGGAAGCCAGGGATTTGAAGTACCTGTTCAAGGACTGGGCTGCATGGGCATGACGACCATCGCGGGCGGCGATATATATGGAAAGGCAGATGAAAAAGAGTCGATCGCCACCATTCATCGCGCATTGGAATTGGGTATCAATTTTCTGGATACAGCCGATTTATACGGGCCGCTATTAAACGAGCGCCTGGTCGCCAAAGCGATTTCCGGAAGCAGGGATAAATATATTGTTGCTACCAAATTCGGTTTCGAAGTCGATGATAATGAGCAGCTTACCTGGGGTTTCAACGGAAAGCCGGATTATGTAAGAAAGTCGATCGACAGGTCGCTGCAAAATTTGGGAACGGATTATATTGACTTGTATTACCTGCATCGGCTGGATCCAAATACCCCCATTGAAGATACCGTAGGCGCGATGGCGGAGCTGGTTCAGGCTGGTAAGGTTAAGTATATCGGCTTGTCGGAAGTGTCTGCGGAAACAATACGGAAAGCACATCAGGTTCATCCTATTTCAGCTGTTCAGTCTGAATATTCACTCTTCGAACGCGAGCCCGAGGCAAATGGTGTTTTGGATGTATTGAAAGAGTTGGGGATCGGTTTCGTGGCCTATTCGCCACTTGGACGCGGTTTCATAACGGGCGAATTGAAAAGTCCCGACGATTTTGCTGCGGACGATTTCAGAAGAAGTATCCCACGTTATCAGGGGGAGAATTTTTACAAAAACCTTGATTTGCTGAAAGAAATACAGTCAATCGCTGCTGAAAAGGGCATTACGCCTGCACAACTGGCGCTCGCCTGGGTAGCTTCCAACAATGTCGTCGCCATTCCCGGCACGAAGCGCATTAAATATATTGAAGAAAACGCCGCCGCAACTGAGGTAACATTAACCGCCGAGGAAAAGCAAAAGCTGGAATCCATCGTCCCAATAGGAGCCGCCTCAGGAACCAGATACGAAGCCTCGCAAATGGAATGGGTTAATGTTTGATTAGAAAATGCAAAGGAAAATCAATTGCCGGGGGCTTCAGCCCCCGGACTTATTGATTTGTTTAGATTTAGTTGTGACCGGGAATAATTTGTCAGCAAAATGTGACCTTTCCAGATATTTTACGTCTAATAAGTGAGACTTATGACAGAATATTTTGCAACTAAACCATCAGGCAGTGGACACTAAAAGCTGGACGGAAATAAAGGATGATGTTTATGGGAAAACGGGCACTGAGCGGCGCGATGAGTTAGAGCGGGATGTTTCTGGTTTCAGGATCGGGCTACTCTTAAAAAAAGCGCGGGAGGAAAAGAACCTGACTCAGTCACAGCTCGCGACGATTATTGACAAGAAGCGCGAATTTATTTCCCGAGTGGAGAATGACGGCAGTAATCTCAATCTGAGGACTTTGTATGAGATTGTGGAGAAAGGATTAGGCGGAAAGGTAAGGATCCTGATAGATCTATAAAATCAATTGCCGGGGGCTTCAGCCCCCGGACTTATTGATTTGGTTCTATTTAATAGCTCTCATTCTGAGACAAGTACCCAGGCAAATTCGATGCGCCGTCGATCGCGGTTTGTGGGATTGGGAAAATGCGTTTGTGGACGTCAGAATTGGTTTTTTCAGTCCATTTGCCTTCGTATTTGCCGAAACGAATCATATCTGTACGACGCAGCATTTCCCAGTAAAATTCAAAACCTCTCTCACGGAAAAGAATATCCAGCGTCATGCTCGTGAGTGCCGGAGGAGCCAATGTGGCTGTACGCGAAGCACGTACCAGGTTCACATCTGCCAGCGCGCCGGCTGCATCACCTTTGCGCAATTTCGCTTCCGCGCGCATCAGGTAAATGTCTGCCAGACGAACGATTACAATATCCGCTTCTCCCTTGTTCCGGCCAGTATTCGACTTGCTGCTAAACTCGTACTTCGCTACGCGATAACCCGTGTTGTAGTTGCTGCCGGCAGTTGTGTAGTCAATCAGTTCTGAAAAACTGACAGGCAGATCCGCACGGTTACGCGTTACATATGTAAGCTTTCCTACTTTCAGTTTATTGTCCGCACACCTTGTAAAGGCCCCATTTACACGCAAAGCACCATATTGCTGACCTCGCAGAATACCGCGATTGATCTTGTAATCTGCATCGTTGATACAAGTGTCGGCTGCATTGGTATATATTGACATATTCTGCTGATAAAAACGCGGGTCGCGACTCGGGTCCACGGCGCCGTAAGCCTGCACCCAGGATTGGTAAAAGTCAGAGGTAATACCCGGCCCATCGGTACCGTTTGCAGCAGGGAATTCGGCCAGTGGAAACTGGTCTCCCGAGATCGAAAAGTACGCCATCCGGTTGTGTCCGTTCAGGTCAGCGCGCTGATCCACTGCAAAAATCAGTTCCTGGTTTGTGTGGTTGTTATTTGAAAAAATCGAAAAGTAATCGGCTGACAACTTGGCCTGGCCCGAAGCAATTACCTTGTCGGAATACTGGATCGCTTTGTCCAGATCTTCCGGCCGGAACTCGATCGTAGGCGAATATACATTGCGATATACGCCTGCATTCATATACAACCGAGTAAGCAGACTCCATACTGCGGCCTGATTGAGGCGGCCAGGACCTACTGCTGTTTTGGACTGGACAAGCGGCTCGATTGCAAGCAGTTCGCTTTCAATGTAACTCACGGCTTCTTCTCCTCTTACGATCTTCGAAGTTGTTCCCGGATCTTCTTTGATGAAGGCGATCCCGAACATATCCAGCATAACCAGGTTATAGTAGGCCCGCATTCCCCTCGCCTCAGCAAGATAGATCGCTGCATTCGGATCAGCCGATTCTTTAAAGCCGGTAATCGCAGTAATTGATCTTGAAATGGACTGTACCAGCGTATTCCAGGTATTATTTACATTCGGATCGGTACTGGTAGTATTGTGCTGATGCAGCGCCTGATAAATGCCGTTGTCGCCCCAGTCGGTTCCCCCGCGGTAAGGCAGGATCGCTTCGTCGGTGGTAATTTCCTGTAATGCAAAATAGGTGGTATGCTGGAACAAATTGGGCAAAAGTGCGTAAACCGGCGCTATAAGACCGTTTGCAGCAGCCTGGTCAGATAGTTCGACGCTGAGTGTTTCGTCGAGCACTTCTTCTTTTAAATCCGTGCAGGCATTTGTAAATAACAATAGACCCGCAGCCGTAAATATGAGTGATAATTTCTTTTTCATGAGGTAAATATTAAAAACCAACATTTAGACCAAAAAGGACAGTTTTAGCTTTTGGATAGCTCAGGTAGTCGATACCGTAAGAGGTGATCCCATTGATCTGACGATCATTATTCACCTCAGGATCGTATCCGTCGTATTTTGTCCAGAGGAACAGGTTCTGGCCGGTAACCGACAAGCGTACGGTCTGGACCCATTTGTTGATACCCAGTTTGGTAGTATTCAGGTTGTATCCCAGTACGAGGTTGTTCAATCTCAGGTACGCGCCATTTTTAAGATAGCGCGTCGAAACGGGAGCGGAGTTATTTACTGATTCTCCTGCATCGTTCAACGCTTCTCTTGTCACATTCACACCTTTCGATAATTTCAGTTTATAGAAATTCGAGTTGGCCGTGTTGTCGTAAACGTTATTGCCGGCCACGCCATTGAAATTCGCTGAAAGGTCAAAGCCTTTGAAACTCACATTACCATTGAAATTGTACATTCTGGTAGGTATTGCGGTACCTGCTGCAATGCGGTCTTTGTCAGAAATAATACCGTCACCATCCACATCCCTGAACTGGCTTATCCCTTTGTCGTCAAAACCAATATGTTCTTTCAGGAAAAATGTTCCGATCGGTTCATTATTGATATAACCGTTGATCGTGGCCGAAGTAAGTCCGGATCCCTGCGCCGAGCCTGAGGGTATTACAGAATATGGGGAGTTGGTCACATTGTTTTTCATAAATGTGATATTTCCGCCAAAACCATATCTCAATCCGCTTTCGGTTGAATTCCTGTAATTAAGGTCGATTTCAAGTCCTTGGTTCACAATCTTCATATCTGGCACATTGGTCCAGAAAGTACCGGCCGGCTGAACGGGATCGGCAGGTATCACTTCCAAAAGGATTTTTTGGGATGTTTTCGAGAAATAATCGATTTCCCCGCTCAATGCACCTTTGAACAATGCAAAATCAAGTCCTATATCGGTTTGGCGGGATACTTCCCACTGGATATTCGGGTTGGCTAGCCTGGTGTAGGTAGTTCCTGCCGGGTAGGTATCGCCTCCGTCGAGCGGGTAGCTCGTAGTTCCGGAAACCACCGAAGTGAAACGCGCCTGTGTGATCTTGGAAGGAATTTCCTGGTTACCCGTCGATCCCCAGCCTGCACGCAATTTCAAGTCTGAAAAAGGCGACGATTTCATAAAAGCCTCTTCCGAAATCCGCCAGCCTACTGAGAACGAAGGAAAATAACCGTATTTATTGTTCGCTCCGAATTTAGACGAACCGTCAACACGCAGCGTGGCTGTGGCGAGGTACCTGTCTTTGAATCCGTAGGTTGCGCGTCCGAAAAACGATTGCAGCTCATTGATCCTCGCAAAACCGCCTGGCTGGTTCAGTACCAGGTCGATTTCCTGTCCGAGACCCGGGTTATAGATCGGCTCAATGTCGGAAATCGGGAATTTATTAATACTGAAATTGCGCTGCTGCACTAGCAAATGCTGATAAGAATGTCCTACCAAGGCGCTGAAACTATGATTTTTGGTATTGGTAGTATAAGTCAGGTAATTCTCGATCAGCCTGTTGGAGTTTTTGTTACTCCAGTTTTCCAAACGGCCGATTTCGTAAGGAACTGTATTTGGCAAAGTCTGCTTGTCCTGTACCGAAGTGGCATGGTCGAGACCGAAATTCAGTTTGTAAACCAGTCCTTTAATGATCGTAACCGAAGGGGAAATACTCGCCAGAACACGGTTGGTGCTCAAAAGCTCCTTGTAAAGTTTGAGCGAGATTAGGGGGTTCGTACCGTCCTCATATTGAAAAGGCAGACCGTCCTCGCCGTAGGGCGCATAAGTCGGATTGGCAGTAACAGCCCCGCCGATCATGCTTTGCACGTTTGGCTTTTTGTTTTGCGTATTCGTCGCATTCAGGTTTATGTCAAGTGAAACACGGTCGTTCAGCAGTTTTTGGGTAAGATTGATCCGGCCGGTGTAACGGTCCTGCTGGCTTCCTTTGAGTATACCCTGTTGTTTTTGCGCACCAAATGAACCATAATATGTCATTTTATCAGTACCGCCTCCGATAGAAACGTTGTGATTATGCGTGGTCGCTGTTCTCGAAATTTCTTTCTGCCAGTCTGTATCTGCGCCTTTGTTGATGATCGTGCCGCCGAGCTTGCCCGCCTCGGAAATGAAGTCGGGGCCCGATAGCACATTGAGCGGGCGCGCCAATGTTGAAATACCCAGTGTTCCCGAATAGGTAACACTTGCCTGGCCCGTTTTTCCTTTTTTTGTAGTGATTAAAATAACCCCATTCGCGCCCCTCGCTCCATAAATCGCAGTTGCCGACGCATCTTTCAAAACGTCCATCGACTCGATATCCTGTGGGTTTAGGAAGTTGAGCGGGTTGGTATCGCCGCCCGTGCCGCTATTATCCAGCGCCAGTCCGTCGACCACGAAAAGTGGTGTGCTGCCTGTCCGTACACCGCCCGGGCCCCGTATGGTAATGCTGGATTTTCCGCCTGGCTCACCTGTTGCGGAGGTAATATTTACGCCCGATACCTTTCCCTGCAAAAGCTGCTCAGGGGAATTGATGATACCCTGATTGAATTCTGCACTTTTTAAAGACTTCACAGAGCCGGTAATATCTTTTTTAACCGTAGTTCCGTAACCCACCACAACTACCTCCCCCAGGTTGGCAGCTGTTTCTTTGAGTTTAATTTCAATAGAGCTGGCATTCGCTTCTGTGAGCAGGAAATTGTTCAGGGATTGTTTTTCAAACCCGATGTAGCTGAATTCCAGGTTGTAACGTGTTTCTGTTTGCAGGTTAGCGAAGGAAAATGCGCCTGCTTCGTCGGTAGTAGCACCTTGTTTGTTGCCGCCATTCACATCTGAAATTACGACAGTCACACCTGGCAGCGGTTCGGAATTGCCTTCGGTCAGGACTTTGCCAGTGAGTGTTATCTCTCTGAGAGCGGCCGCGTTCGCCTGCATGCAGCATGCGACAGCGAAAAGCATCAAATAACTTCGCCAAAGACCAGTTCTCACCGATCGGGATAGAGTTTTCATCATACTTGTGGATTATTAAATTGAAACAACATAAAAGGATGGAGTGGTAGTGAGAGGATTTCCTGCAAGATTACATTTGTATTTTTAAAATAAATTATAGAATATAGTTAATACACATTTCAAACGTTTGAAATTTTATGCAAACGTTTGAAAAAATATGAAGAAGGAATTGGATAAAATCAATAGCATAGCTGCGCCCGGCGCATTTAAGGGAGCGCAAAAGTGGCTGTTGCATCCCGAATGAATGCAAAAGTGAAGTTTAAGGAATTGTTAAATCCGGGAATCCAGGGAGTAAAGAGTTGTCACGCAGCGCTTTCGAGCGGATTAATCTGGATGCTGAGTCCGTAGGTTTGCATCAGCTCATCGAGTTCTGACTTGTGCTGTGCCAGTAAAGCGCGGTAATCCCTTATCTGACCTTGTGAACCCTGCTGGGCTTCGTGCAGCTTCAAGGTCTGGTTAGTAAGTGCAATCAATTCTAACAAACGGGACACCCGAAGTCCCCATTCGTGCAACTGAGGTAATTCTTGTTCCTGCATGACTCAATATTTTAGTTCTATTATTCCTTTTTTTCTATCTGACCGGGATCTTTGGAAAAGGTATTGCCATTGAAGCTGGTCTGCCTCGTACAAGAACCGTTTCGGGTGCTGATGCGGGTATATTGGTACAAAATAACCATCCATCCCGAACTTTCCAATGTTCCTGAGCTCTCTCAACCGGTCAATCTCACTTTCATTCGCGTAATACACGTCGAAATTAACGAAGGTCACAAAATCAATATCCCGGGGATTCAGCTTATTGGTAATGAAACTGCCATCGATCCACTGATAAAAGCTTATACCGAAAATCTGTTTTGCATTGGTGACATAGTCAGCAAAATTGTTGAATAGATCCGATCGGGTTGCAGAGCCTGGAAAGGATTCGACAAACATTTTTTCAAATGTTACCCAATCTGTCAGAATAATTTCTGCTGGTTGAAGGTTTCCATAAATGTCAAATTCCACTTTTTTCTAAATTTTTAGATAGGAGATAGTGTGTCTTGAATTCTAAACATCCTGCCTCAAAACTTCCAGCGGAGGTCTTGATAAGATGCCGCGGCTGTTGATTAGTCCGATGAAAACGGTCAGGAATGAGACGAACAGGAATACGCCCAGAATAGGCAAGAATTCGGGTTTGAACTCTGCTTCGAAACTGAATTTAGCCAGCGCAAAACTTCCTATTAATGCAATGATAATACCTGTAAGTGCCGCCAGTGAGCCTAAAAAGAAGTATTCAAGAGCTGTGATTGCGAAGATCTGCTTCCTGCTTGCGCCCAACGTCCGGAGCAAAACGCTTTCCTGCAAACGCTGGTATTTGCTGATCAGTACCGAGGAAATCAATACGATCAAGCCCGTCAGAATACTGAAACCCGCCATAAAACGGATCACAAAGCCGATTTTGTTAAAAATATCATCCAGCAAACGCAAGACCAATGCAAGATCGATGATCGCAATATTCGGGTATTTGCGAACAACAGCCTGTTGAAATGTAGCCGAAACCTGCGGATTTGGTACATGGGTAAGCATCGCGTGGAATTGCGGCGCATCTTCTAAAACGCCAGTCGGGAAAACGACGAGGAAATTGGTCTGGACTTCACCCCAGTTCACTTCCCGGAAACTGGAAACGCGCGTATTCATCATAGTGCCCTGCACATTGAAAACGAGCGTGTCACCCAGGTCAATGCGGCTGCGGTCAGCGAAACCTTGTTCCAGGGAGATTGGTACCAATCCTTTTGCAGGATCATATTTACCTTCCCACTTTCCTTTTACAATTTTCTCGGATGAAGTCGTGGAATCACGGAAAGTAACGCGGTATTCACGGCCAAAAATTCTTCTTGATTGTTCCGCAGTAGTATCTCCCTCAAAATCCGAAGCTGTTTTTCCATTCAATTCTTCCAATCGCATATTCACGATGGAAACGCTTTGATTAACAGGCACATTCTGCGCTTTTGCAATCGCCATAACACCTTCTTTCTGACTGCCCTGAATGTCAAAAAGTACAATATTCGGCTGGTTTCCGCTGGTTGAAAGTCTGACGCGTTCCAGCAAAATACTTTGCACAAAAAATAAAGTACAGATCAGCGAAGTGCCCAAACCGATAGACACAATCAATATCGCAGTCTGGTTATTGGGTCTGTACAAATTCGCGAGCCCCTGTCTCCACAAATAGCTCCACGATACAGGAAAGAACTTTCTGACCAGCCAGGTAAGTAATATCGCAGTGCCGTAAAGAACCAGAAATGAGCCCAGAATACCGGCCGTGAAAACCAACGCTTCGATCCAGGTGCGCATTTGCAGAAAGGAAAACCCGAAAATAAAGAGCACGATCAGCCCGTACAAAAGCCAGGTAAGCGGATCCCGGTCCAGCTTGATCGGGTCTAGCGAAACGCGTAGTACGTTCAGGGGGGAAACGCCGCGGATCGAAACCAATGGAGGTAATGCAAAAAGCAGCGATATCAATATTCCGATTGCCAGACCCTGCAATATAGACAGCCACGAAATGCTCGTTGTGAGCTCGAAAGGCAGCAAATCTTTGATTACAATAGGCAAAAACTGCTGAATAGCGGTTCCCAGCGCAGCGCCAAGTACCGATCCTATCACACCGATCCCCACGATCTGGATCAGGTAGATCATAAAAGCCTGCGACGCTTTTACGCCCAGGCACCGGAGAATAGCAATGGAATTCAGCTTTTCACGAATATAAATATGGATTGCGCTCGCTACACCAATGCAGCCGAGCAATAGTGCTACAAAACCTACCAACGCTAAAAAGCGCGTCAGGTCCTGGAACGAGCGGCCGGTGTCTTCTTTTTGTTCCTGTACCGTATTATAGTCCAGGTCGTATTTTTCAAATTTCGGTTCCAGCGTTTTTACCAGTTTCTCAACATCTGTCTGCGCCGGAAACTTGAAATAATACCTGTAAGCCACGCGGCTTCCCTTCTGCATAAGTCCCGTCTGATCCAGAAACTGCATGGGAATATAAACCGTCGGCGCAACGGAACTGGTGATTCCTGTCGCTCCGGGCGCTTTTTCAAGAATTCCCGCAATTGCAAAAGTCACTTCACCTATGCGAATAGAGTCGCCTACTTTGGCTCCGTATTGCAGCATCAGAGTCTGGTCCACCAGTGCTTCCTGGCGTGAACGAAATGTATTTTCAGCAGTAACCGGTACCGTTTCAAATTTTCCATAGTAGGGAAAACTGCCCGACAAAGCTTTCACCTGCGCCAGTCTGTTCCCGCCATTTTTTACAAAATAAACCATGGAAGCAAAACTGCGTTCTTCCGATCGGTTCTTGCTCAGAGAATCTACAAGTTCCTTCGCTTTTCCGTCCACAGCCCGGTTGCCGTAAAGTGCCAGGTCCGCCCCGATCAGCGTCGCTGCCTGGCTGTCGATATTCTCTTTCAGGTTGTCGCCGAGGGAATAAATCGCCACCAGGGCCGCGATACCGAGGATAATGGAGGAAATAAACAGTACCAGACGCGAGCGGTTTTTACGACTGTCGCGCCACGCCATTTGCAGCAGCCATGCTATATTCAGCTTATTTGGGTTCATCAGGAATTCGGGTTATGCTACCAATTTACCGCCTTTGATGCGGATAATCCTTTGGGTTTTTGCGGCGAGTTCGAGGTCGTGGGTCACGACTACGAGCGTGGTACCTGCTTCTCTATTGAGGTCGAAAAGCAGCTTCACTACTTTTTCGCTGGTCTCTGCATCCAGGTTTCCGGTAGGTTCGTCGGCAAATAGGATCTGCGGCTGATTTGAAAATGCGCGGGCAAGCGAAACGCGCTGCTGCTCGCCGCCGCTCAGCTGGGTAGGGTAGTGGTGACTCCGCTCACCAAGGCCGACTTTATCAAGCAGATCAAGCGCGCGGGATTTGATATTTCTTTCACCTCTCAATTCCAGCGGTACCATCACATTTTCCAATGCAGTGAGTGTCGGCAGCAGCTGAAAATTTTGGAATATAAAACCTACATATTGGTTTCGGACGGCGGCAAGCTGGTCTTCATTTAATCCGTTCAATTTAGTCCCGTGCAATTCCACAGTTCCCGAAGTGGCGCGGTCGAGGCCGGCGCAGAGACCGAGCAGCGTCGTTTTCCCACTTCCCGAAGGACCCACGATCGACATCGTTGAGCCGGCTTCTACCGAAAAATGAATGTTGTCTAAAACAGTCAGGGACCGGTCCCCGCTTTTATATATTTTACTTACCTGATGCAGGTCGAGTATCGTATCCATCTATTGTTTTCTAAATTTATGAGTTGTGGTGCTGCGTTTCGCAACCTGTTTTGATCTAATTTGGTTGTTTTGATTTTATGCCAAACCTAAATATAGTGTAAAAACTAATGTTCCATATGAAGCGAATTCCCAGTTTTCTTTACACACTTCTAATTCCAATCCTGCTACTGGCCTGTAACACGGAGCAAAAAGAGCAGTCGGCCGCTGCCGGAGATTCAACAGATACCGCAGCCAAAACACCTGCCGCTAAGAAGAAGACAATCGTATTTTTCGGAAATAGTCTCACCGCCGCCTACGGGCTCGACGATCCTTCACAGGGTTTTGTAGGTCTGATCCAGAAGAAAATAGATTCCTTAAAGCTCAATTATAAGGTAATCAATGCGGGTGTGAGCGGAGAAACTACTTCCGGAGGTAATAGCCGCATCGACTGGCTTTTGAAACAGCCGCTAGACATATTTGTGCTCGAACTCGGCGGCAATGATGGTTTGCGCGGGATACCCGTTTCTGAAACCAAAAAGAACCTGCAAGCCATTATAGATAAGGTACATACAAAATATCCTGAGGCCAAGCTGGTACTGGCAGGAATGCAGATCCCGCCTAATATCGGACAGAAATATGCTTCGGATTTCCGGGCGGTTTATGCGGATCTGGCAGAGAAAAATGACCTCACCCTGATCCCGTTTTTACTGGAAGGAGTGGGTGGCGAAGCAAAATTGAATCTGCCCGACGGCATTCACCCAACTGCGGAAGGTCACAAAATACTTGCAGAAAATGTGTGGGTGGAGATCAAGGACCTGCTTTAATATGAATGCTAAAGCTGTAAAAAAGCAAAGGCCCGAAACGTTAAGTTCCGGGCCTTTCTATTAAAATGGTCTTTCCCTACACAACCCTGTCGCCACGAATCACACGAAGAATTATTGCAACAACTGCAATCACTAACAGAATGTGAATGATGTTACCCATTCCGAAGCTAGCGAAGCCAAAATAGCCTATCAACCAAATGATTACAAGGATGACAGCTATTGTATAAAGAAGATTTCCCATTGTCTTAAATTTTTAAGTTAGAGTTAATATAGATCTGTCATAATCATATCAATTTAGATGCCAGCAATAATTCGGTGTTTTTAAGTCTGATATTTCCCCGGATTCTACAATATTTGCGTGTTTCAGTAATCTTATAGCAGTAAGTTGTAGAAATTTATCTCAAAGTATTCCGGTTATGAACAAAGTCCTTTTACAGCTCCTATTCCTGATCACCTCTCTTTCAATAACTTCGCAAGCTGCTGTTGTCGATACAGTTGACACTTACAGCGCGGCGATGAAAAAAAATATCAAAGCAGTTGTAATCAGACCAGACAATTATGCTTCGGCCGGGGAAATGCCGGTTGTATACCTTTTACACGGTTACAGCGGCAATTATGCGGATTGGGTCAAACGAGCCCCAGGTTTTGAAAAAGCGGCCGATACCTTCCAAATGATGATCGTGTGCCCCGACGGAGGATTCGGAAGCTGGTACTGGGACACAAAAGATCCGCAGTTTCAATATGAAACCTACGTTTCCAAAGAGCTGGTTTCATTTATCGACAGCAAATACAAAACTATTAAAGACCGGCGCGGGCGGGCGATCACAGGATTAAGTATGGGCGGACACGGCGGATTGTACCTCGCATTCAGGCACCAGGATGTATTCGGAGCTGCGGGCAGCATGAGCGGCGGCGTGGATATCCGCCCGTTTCCCAACAACTGGGATATGGCCAAAAGGCTGGGTAAATACGCAGAGAACCCGAAAGTGTGGGAAGAGAACACGGTGATCAATATGCTGCATTTACTTACACCCAATACCTTATCTATAATAATTGACTGTGGTAAAGAGGATTTTTTCTTTGGGGTAAATGAAAACCTGCACCGTGAGCTCATGTACCGCAACATTCCCCACGACTATATTGTACGCCCCGGCGCGCACAACTGGCCTTACTGGACCAATGCGATTCAATACCAGCTGCTTTTTATGAATAATTTTTTCAGTAAAAAAGAAGCTCCTGTGAAGTGACGGGTATTTTCGAATGCATTCAGTTTTTAAATTTTCCCGAATTACATTTGCACAAATAGAATTAACCTACCTTTTAATTTTACTATTCAGCTAAATGAGCAACATTTCCTCGTCTGCGCAAGCTAGTGCCCCCAAATTCACGGATAAAAAATACCTCATTACCCTCATTTTCGTGACCTCCCTTTTTATGTTCTGGGGCATTGCCATTACGATGGGAGATGTTTTGAACAAACATTTTCAGCACGTTCTGAGCCTTACCAAAACCCAGTCTGCCTTCGTACAGTTCGCCATTTTTGGTGCCTATGGGGTAATGGGAATTCCTGCCGGGCTTTTCATGAAGCGTTTCGGTTATAAAAATGGCGTATTGTTTGGACTGACCCTTTTTGCAATCGGTTCTTTCCTGTTTGTCCCGGCTGCGGCAGCGGCTTCGTTTCCGTTTTTCGGAGGCGCGCTGTTTATTCTGGGCTGCGGTATTTCCACGCTTGAAACAGTCGCTCACCCTTTCGTAGCCTCTCTGGGCGACCAGCGCACCAGCGATATGCGCATTAACTTTGCGCAGGCTTTTAATGCAGTAGGTACCATCATCGGGCCGGCAGTAGGTTCTTATTTCCTGCTCAGAAACAATGTGGAAGGCAGCACTGACCTCACTTCTGTCAAGACACTATATATTGTAATCGGCGCAGTGATCGCTACGATCGCGGTTTTGTTTTCATTTGTAAAAGTTCCTGCATTAACGGATCCACACGTAGCCGCCGACCCGGCTGCTGCCAACGTTGATATTCACCCGGGAAAGAGACTTTTCGAACACAGCCACTTCAAGTGGGCAGTTGCCGCGCAGTTTTTTAATGTGGCGGCGCAGGCAGGTACATGGGCGTTTTTTATTAATTACGGCCACGAAAAAATGGGTTTCACCGACGCTGTGGCTGGTAACTGGATGATCCTCTTCTTTGTGCTAATGCTGGCAGGAAGGTTTATCGGTACTTTCCTGATGCGCTACATTGCGCCGCATTCATTGCTCGCTATTTTCGCTGCCTGCAACATTGTGATGTGCCTCATCATTGCGCAAAGTCTGGGCTGGCCTTCATTCATCGCGTTATTAATGCTGAATTTCTTTTTCAGTATCATGTTCCCTACGATTTTTAGTTTGGGTTTGAAAAATTTGGGCAAACACACGCAGCAGGCTTCATCCTTTATTTCAATGGGCGTAGTAGGCGGCGCATTTTTCCCATTCGCCATGGGCGCAGTAGCAGAGTCCGACGTAGCTCACGCATATTACCTTCCGATCATTTGCTATGCAGTGATATTCCTGTTCGGATATCGGTTTTACAAGGTGAGGTAGAGCGGTTAGCTATTGGCTATTAGCGGGTAGCTATTAGCTATTAGCGGGTAGCTATTAGCTGTTAGGCTTTGCTGGGTGGATTCTTTTTTTTACTGATCCATTAATAACAATTATTGAAAATATTTTTTGAAACTAAATACTAACAGCTAAAAAGCTAATAGCTAACAGCCAACAGCTAAAAACCAATCAAATCCATGAATCTCTGGGGTATAGATTTAGGCGGGACCAAGATAGAGTGTGCAGTTCTGGACTCTAAAAGGAACCTCGAAGTAGTCGCGAGAATGCGGCTGCCGACGGAATCGGCGAAAGGTTATGATCACATTTTGTCCCAGATCAAAAGACTGATCGATATGGTTGCGGAGCAGGTAGGGGAGCAGCCGACGAAGATCGGATTCGCTACTCCGGGTGTTCTGGAGCCGGATTCGCAGTTGATGAAAAATTCGAATACAACCTGTCTGAACGGAATGCCGCTCAAAACGGATTTGCAGGAGATATTGGGTGTGCCTTGTCAGCTGGCAAATGATGCCAACTGTTTTGCGCTTGCCGAAGCCTTAATGGGAGCCGGGAAAGAGTACCACACTGCGGAAGTTGTATTTGGTGTGATAATGGGTACTGGTGTCGGAGGCGGGTTGGTAGTCAACAACAAGATTATCTCCGGCCACCACGGAATAGGCGGCGAGTGGGGGCACAATATCCTGGAAGAAAACGGCGAGCCTTGCTATTGCGGAAAAGCAGGCTGCGTGGAACAAGTCATTTCCGGCCCGGCGCTCGAACGTTTCTATGAGCGTGAAAGTGGTCAGAAATTGACGATGAAGGTTATTCTGGAAAGATATAATGAAGGCAAAGACCCGCACGCGACGGCCACGATTGAACGGCTTCTCGAATTTTACGGCCGCGCAATTTCTACTTTGATCAATGTGATCGACCCGGGCCTGATCGTGATCGGCGGCGGGGTAGGAAACGTGGATCTGCTTTACACAGCCGGTTACGAACGGATCAGGAAATATATTTTCAACAACGGCACGATTACGACGCCGATTGTGAAACCCAAGCTTGGGGATAGCGCAGGCGTTTTCGGCGCGGCGCTTTTGTAGTGAAATAAGGAGTTTCATCCATTTCAATACTGTAAGGGAATGCAATATCGTATCCGATCGATAGACACCGTCCGGGGCTTGATCATGGTGATCATGGCCCTGGACCATGTTCGTGATTTCTTTCACATTTCCGCATTCACTGCCGATCCGCTCAACCCGGAAGCTACTTCGGGTATATTGTTTTTTACGCGCTGGATCACGCATTTTTGCGCCCCTTCATTCATGTTGCTGTCGGGTATCTCCGCTTATTTATCGGGACAAAATAAATCCGCGCGCACCACTTCATCCTTTCTGATCAAGCGTGGTTTCTGGCTGATATTCGTCGAAATCGTATTCATGACCTTCGCTTTTTCTTTCGATATTACTTACAAAACGATCTTTCTGGCCGTGTTATGGGCGCTTGGTACGAGTATGATCTCGCTGGGTTTACTCGTTCGTTTCCTTTCTCCCAAAGCGATTCTTGCGGTCGGGCTGATATTGATTTTCGGTCACAACCTGCTTGATTACGCGAAAGTTGCACCTAATTCAGTGCCCGATATTTTACTTAGTATTTTCCTCACCGGCGCGGGCAAATTCTATCCGCGTGGCGACGGTGGTAACATTGCATTTCTGTACGTGATATTGCCCTGGGCCGGTATTATGATGTCGGGTTATGGATTGGGTTCTATATTTAAAAGAAGCTTTCCCGTCGCGCAGCGCAGGAAGTTACTGCTCATCACAGGCGCTGTATCCATTGTCCTTTTTATCGCATTGAGGTTGCTGAACGGTTATGGAGATCCGTCGCACTGGACAGTGCAGAAGGAAGGGTTTCGCACATTCCTTTCTTTTATGAATGTGAGCAAATATCCGCCGTCACTTTTGTTTACGTTAATGACATTGGGCCCAGTTCTGATCTTACTTGCACTTACTGAAAGTGCCGAAAATAAGCTTGCGAAATTCTTCACCGTTTACGGAAAAGTACCTTTTTTCTTCTTTATGCTGCATTTTTACGTCATCCACTTGTTCACGATGATCGCAGTACTTAGCTCCGGCTATACCTGGCAGCAGGCGACCGACGACAAGCTTTTCTTCAAATTCCGTCCATTCGATTTCGGTTATGAACTGGGCTGGGTATACCTGATCTGGATTGCGATCGTGCTTGCTTTATATTTTCCCTGCAAATGGTTTGGTGATTATCGCGCTCGGGAGAAAAAGTGGTGGCTGAGTTATTTGTAATGCGGTGATCACTTGCGACCGTGCAGGCAGTATCACCCTAAATACGGCCCGCCCGGAACACCCCAGCCCCACTTTGGCATCGGCTCCTCAGGATTCATTTCAAGAGTTTCGGCATTGGAATTTAGAATTGCGATTCGTGTTCCCCATTCTATGTAAGCTACAAATGCAGAACGGAATTCGGGATCGTCGGGCAGACTGATCTCATCGGCTGTTTCGAGCAGCAATGCAACCCAACGCTGCCGATGCTGCTCGGTCAGGTGTTTGCCCAAATGCTTTTGGATCATTCTGAAATGACTTCCTTCTTCGGTACTGTACATTTCCGGTCCGCCAAAAACCTCGGCAATGAAGTGTGCAACATGGCGCTGGTGCTCGGTGGACATGTGCTTGAAAACGGGTTCAAGAAGTGGATCCTGCAATACTTTTTGGTAAAACTTTTCGGTTAATAGCTCAAATGCAGGCATTCCGCCAGCCCATTCAAAGAGCGTCGGAATCCGTTTTACTGGCTCTTCCATAGGATTTTGGTCAATTTTTTCTCCATTAATTCCACTCCATTACAATTCCATCGAATCCGGCAAGCTCAGCAATTTCAAGATTGGTGATTCCGCTTTTCCAGGCAAACTTTATGGCTTTTCCAGTCGAAAGCGAAAACACTTTCCTGGGTTTTTTGCTTGATTCAATCCCAAATTTAAGCGCATACAATGGGAGCGGCTCGAAATAGGTATTGCCGCTGAAACCTGTCAGGTTGATTAAATGCAGGATCATCCCGTCGCTTGTTTGCTTCTCACTATTACTGACGTTGTTCTTCGTAAATTCCTTTAAAATGGTTTCCACTCGCGCAGGTGCATTAGTTTGAATCGTATGTTTCGACTCGGGCAGAATGTGATCTATCACATCCAATAATATGTTTTTATGTTCCTGATAACCATGCATATAGTATATTTTGCCAAGATTGATTGGTAAGATCACTGCTTTACTTTTCTCATGATTTTTAATGGCCATCGCGTAAGAGCCCGTCGCGTCGTGGCCACCGATTATTTCCGGCGGGCCGGGGCGACCTTTTGCCAAAATGGGTAACAGCTTTTCATCAGCGCCCGGAAAATCATAGATACCGAGGTTAAACTTCCAGAAAAGCATTTTCTGTCCAGCAAAGCTTTTGAAGATCGCGCGGTTGTCCGGTACCAGGTAATTGCCGGCACCGTCGTTGTCTTTTTTCTGGATTTTCGCTCCGAATAAGTCCAGTAAGGTTTCGGGGCTATCGAACAAACTTCTGTTGGTGGCGATCAGGTTGGTACCCTCGCGGCTCGCCTGTTTCAACACCTCGATCGCTTCCGGTTTCAGGTAAGTTATTTCTGGCAAGATCAGCAGTTTGTAGCCTTTTACTTTTTCTGCCAGATTGTGGATCTGTCCGTCTTCGATAATGTCAAAAGGAATATGCGCCTCGCGTAACATCAGCTGAATGCCCCGGTATTCCTGCATCGGCTCGCCATTTGGCCAGGCGCCCGGCGCTATGACTGCGATTTTGGCAACCGATTTATACCTTCCAAAATACGGCTCATGCTTTTTATGGAACGCATATACTTTCCTGAAAACCTCAAAATTCCGCTCGTCTTCATAGCCGCGCATATCGCCCATCATACTCAGGTCGAGCCCGGATCCGTTTGCAATATTTTCATACAACCTGATCTGCACTTCCTGCGGTTCTACTGCATTATATCTCGACTGAAATGAGATCTGCTGGATACTCGCATTGCTGATAATATGATCTGGAAAAGAGTTAACCGCATTCGAAACATTGTCTGACGCCGAATAGGGCCAGTAGGGTAGTGTGGTCATACTCTGAGATTCATGGCGAATGATATCCACGAACTTATCAGAATAGGTACAGATCGCAATCTGCTCATTTTTGGACTTTACCAGTTTGTGCAGCCGCTCCGACCAATCTTCCACCGTATGTTTCTTAAATTCCAGATACTTCTGAAAAAGCCGATCTGACTTGTTTTCCTCTACCGGAAGCTGCTTCCCGCCGGAAAATTCGGCGAAGCGTTTTTTGTCATATTCATTCTGGTCAATTCCGTGGTATTTCCCCTCGTACGGATTGTTGACCTGGTAACCCGGCATATTCAGGAAGATCCCGTCGATCGGGAAATTATCCATTACTTCGCTGATAATTTGATATGCTTTTTCCTGCACATAAGGCGCGTTGATTGACACTACGTACATATCGGTGTTGATGATCCGCTCGCCTTTCGGAGAAATATAGCACCAGTCGGGATGCGCCTTAAAAATGCTTTCATGCACCCGGCTGAAATCAAAACGAACGATCACCTTGATGTTCTGCTCGTGGCATTTCCTGATTACGTCGCCCAGCACATTTCCTTTTACATAAGGATTTTGATAGTGAAAATTCAGTTTGGTAGGATAAAACGCCATGATCCCGCCGGCATTGATCAACAGGGTATTAGCCGAAAAGCGAACGAGATCTTCCACGATAGAATCCGCATTGATCGTCTTCGCTTCGTAGTCGGGCAGGTTCATTTGAATGACGCGGAGATTATTTCTTTTCCACCAGAGATCTTTTATATCGTTTTTCTGAGCAAAAACAGAAAGGCAGGAAAGCAGGCAGAACAGCAGCAGAAGTGGTTTTTTCATGGGTAAACTCATTTGGCTGAAAAGGTACCACCGCTTTTGTATCTACTGGGAAATTTGTATTTCTTGAATATCCCTATGCACCGGTTTCGTCTGGCTTAATTTTTTAACAAATAGTATTTCCAAAGTACTTACTCACCTTAAAGTGTTCTGATATTGTATAAACTCATTATCCTCCTGATTTTGACCTTATGCCTTGCGCGCGTTCCTCACGCCAATGCGCAGGGGGATTGGTTTAAGCGTTTTGTAAAAAAAACAGTTTCAGACACAACAGCCCCGGGAGAATCCAGCTTCCGTATTTATCCTACTCTGGGCTATTCACCGGAAACAAGCTTTGAGTTCGGGCTATCGTCGCTTTTGATTTTTCAGGCTAAAAAAGACACACTCAACCGCCTCAGCGAAGTGCAGGCTTTTACGTTTCTGACGCTGGAAGCGCAGTACGGGATCTGGCTGGACAATGCGATTTATGGAGATAAGGATAAATGGTTTTTTCTCGGCAGGACACGTTTTCAGCGTTTTCCACTACTATATTATGGTATCGGCCCTCAAACTCCCGACAAAGATCCGGCGCTGATCGATGCAAATTACCTGCTTCTAAGGCAGAGGGTTTTGCGTAAAATAGTGCCAAACCTGTTTGTCGGTCCGGAGATTGACTACCAGCAGTTGTATAATACCGGCTTCGAGCAACCCGATGATCATTTTTATGATAAACCACTGGGAAGCGACGGGGCTCGCAATATAGGGTTCGGAGCGGCGCTCGTTTACGACAACCGTCACAACGTGCTGAATGTGAGAAAAGGGTTTTTTGGTGAAGTATCTTTCTTGAAATACAGTCCGGCACTCGGCAGCAACCAGAATTTTCGTTCGATCAATGTGGATATCCGCGGCTCGCACCCGACAAGTATCCGAAATGTATTTGCGTGGCAGGTTTACAGCAGTTTCAGCGCAGGTAACGTACCTTTCAACCAGCTTGCGTTAATGGGCGGCGAAATGATCATGCGGGGATATTACTATGGCAGATATCGGGATAAGGGCATGATTGCCACGCAGATAGAACATCGGTGGCTTCCATTCGGATTTAGTAAACGGTTCGGCGCGGTTGCATTTGCGGGAACGGCAGTAGTGGGTCCCAAGCTTTCTGAACTTAACCTGAAATACATCCGGCCCTCCGGCGGGGTTGGGCTGCGTTACCTTCTTTTTCCGAGAAAAGACATATTCCTGCGTCTGGACGTAGGTTTTACCAAAGATGGACCAGGTTTTTACCTGTTTACCGGGGAAGCTTTTTAAGTGATCTAGTCCCGGTGTTTGTATCCAAACGCAACAACAAACAATAGTACTCCAACCAATCCGAGCGCGAATGCAAGTGAAGTGAATTCAGCGATTACCCCGATCAGAGCCGGCCCGGCCAATTGTCCGGAATAGCCCAAAATTGTAACTGCGGAAAGTGCGATCGAAGGCGGGATGCCGGGAATGCGGCCGGCAGCTGTGAAGAATACGGGGACTACATTTGCCGCACCCAGTCCTACTAATACAAATCCGATCAATGCGGTTGCTGCCCAGGGGGTTATGACCGCGATCAGGAATCCGGCACCAGCGAGCAAAGTTCCGTATAAGACTACTTTGGCCGGCCCCAGTTTGTGGATCAGTCCGTCTCCGGTAAGACGCATTACCGCCATTGCAATAGAGAATGCAGCATATCCAAGACCAGACCAGGAAGGGTCGAAGTTTCTGGAAAATTGCAGGAATACCGCGCTCCAATCAAGCAGGGAACCTTCTGCCAGGAAGATAATAAAGCACATAATACCCAAGAAAAGCACGGGGCCTTTTGGTATCGTGAAATTGCTGCTGTCCATTTTTGCTTCCTGTGAATGAGGCAGCAAATGCCGGATCTGGGTGGCCGTAATGATGACGAGCAATGCAGAAATCGTGATCGCGGCTATATTTGGCGACAAGCCCATTTTGATCAAAAACCCGAGTCCGATCGCGCCGATCAAGCCGCCTACGCTGAACATTCCGTGAAAGGAAGACATAATATGCCGGCCGAAACGCTCCTGCACGAGTACCGCCTGTGCATTCATCGCCACATCGATAGAGCCGATTCCGGCGCCGAAAACAAACAATGCGCCAGCCAGTTGATAGGAAGTAGTTGTGAGCAGCAAAACCGGAAGTATCGCCGCAATTACCATCGCAGCGATGAAGGCAATCGCCCGGCTGCCATATTTGTTGATCAGAAATCCGGCGACGGGCATGGTAAGGATTGCGCCTGCACCGAGCGCCAGGAGCACGATACCCAGGTCGGCGTCGTTTAATGCGAGTTGTATTTTGGCAAAAGGAACCATCGGAGCCCAGCTCGATAACCCTATTCCGCAGACTAAAAAAATGAGTAAAACTGCTCTGCGCGCAGCAGAAATCTTCGACTTATCGTCCATTGGAGGTTGTTAAATAACTTCGCAATTTAATGCGAAAAAAACGGTTGCCTGAATAAACAAGCAACCGTTTCTGCTAAAATTATACGATCAAATATTCTTCTTCTTGCTTTCTTTGACTGCGAAGTCGACTGCACGGGCGGTGAGCGCCATGTAGGTGAGCGACGGGTTCACGCAGGAAGCCGAAGTCATGGCAGCACCATCTGTTACGAATACGTTTTTCACAGCGTGAAGCTGGTTATTTCCGTTCAGAACCGAAGTTTTTGGGTCGCGGCCCATTCTCGCAGTTCCCATTTCGTGGATCGCCATTCCAAGATAGGATCCGTTGTCATAGGTTTTTACATTCTTCACACCTGATTTTTCAAGCATTTCAGCCGCGTCATTCATCATATCCACGCGCATTTTCTTCTCATTTTCACGAAGGTCCGCATCGAATACGACAGTCGGGATACCAAACTTGTCTTTCTTTTCTTTGCTGAGATACATGTAGTTATCGTGGTAAGGCAAAGTCTCTCCAAAGCCTCCGAAGCCCATTGTCCAGTTGCCCGGCGTAGTCAGTTCCTCCTTGAAATCGGCACCGAAAGCCAGTTCAGCAACATTGCGCTGCCAGCCCTGGCGGCCTCCGCCTCCCTGGTAGCCAAATCCACGCAGGTAATCCCGCTTGTCGTTACCGATATTGCGGTAGCGCGGTACATATATCCCGTTTGCGCGGCGACCGAAATAGTATTTATCCAGGTCACCTTCCCAAACACCACTGGCGCCGGTGCGGAAATGGTGATCCATTAAGTTATGTCCCAGCTCGCCGGAATCATTTCCCATTCCATTTGGAAAGCGGTCGGAAGTAGAATTCAATAACAAAGCAGCAGACGCGATTGCGCTCGCATTGACGAATATGATATTTGCGAAATATTCTTTTTCCTGTAAAGTTTTCGTGTCCACAACACGGACGCCGGTCGCACGGCCACCTGCTTTTTTACCGTCATAAATGATCTCACGAACCGCAGAATCCGGGCGCAAAGTCAGTAATCCGGTTTTCATAGCCGGCGGCAATGTGCTCGACTGCGTACTGAAATAAGCTCCGTAGGGGCAGCCAAACGAACACCTGTTCCGGTACTGGCACGGAGAGCGGCCGCCTTCGAGCTGTTCCTTGGTTGCCTGCGACAAGTTCGCTACCCGGCCGATAGTCATATTGCGGCCCGGGAATTCCTTTTCAAGGCGCTTTCTGACTTCTTTCTCAACAAAATACATTTCCATCGGGGCAATGAAATCACTGTCAGGCAATTGCGGAAGCCCCAGTTTCTCACCAGAGATCCCCACGTGTTTTTCCACATAAGAATACCACGGCGCAATGTCTTTGTACCGGATCGGCCAGTCTACGGCTATTCCGTCTTTCAAATTTGCTTCAAAATCAATGTCGCTCAGCCTGTAAGACTGCCTTCCCCACATAATCGATTTTCCACCAACGATATCCGGACGAAACCAGTCGAAGCGCTTTTTCTCTTCGTAGGGCGCGTCCATATCGTTCATCCAATACTTTTCCGTGTTCTCGTTGTACGGATAATCGCGGGAAAGGAATGGGTGCGTTTCTTTTTGTTTAATGGTCAGCCGACCGTTGTATTTGGTTTCCCAGGGTGCTTTTAATGCATTGTCATAACCGGTAATATGTTCCAGGTTCTTGCCTTTTTCAAGCATCAAAACCTTCAAACCTTTGGCTGTGAGCTCCTTCGCAGCCCAGCCTCCCGACACGCCCGAACCGATTACGATGGCATCGTAGGTTACTTCTTTTAATGCGTCAATATTAAGATTCGCCATTTTGGATTTTTTATAATAGGGTTTAGAGATTAAAGCGCCCAGCTCTTCTGGCCTTTCGGCATCGGCCACGAACCGTCAAATCTTCCCGGAATAGGCACATAATCAAGTGCTTGTGTCGCGCCAATTTCGGAAGTGAAGTATCCGGTAACAGTAAGCCCTTTCATTTGCAGGAAAAAAGGCTTGTCCGCCACAGTTGTTTTCTTGATGATCTCGTTTTTCTGGGTTGGGTCCAGAGCTACAAATCCTTTGCTGTAAGTCTCTTTGCTCAGTGCCTCCACTTTATCCAGCCCGTCATAAAATTTCTTTTGCTCGTCGATCGGATAGCAGTCACGCATGATCCGGGTAATGAACTTCTCAGCCCCTGCTGCTTTTGCCCCTGGTGTTCCGGTGGTTGGAATGATCACGTCGGCTACCTCGGCAAGTAGCGCTTCCTGATTTTCCGAAATGGATATCGAAGGCCCAAAATTCAATTTTTCCCCCATAATACCCGCCATTAGCGGGGCCGACAGGGTGCCTCCCATCAGGAGCGTTATTTTTTGAACAGCTTCTCTACGGTTCATGGATTAGGATTATTAATGGTGAAATTCAAATAACTATAATTGATCTTTAAATATAACACTGATCTGTGATTGATCCAGCAAAATAGGCTGCGGCTGACCTTAATTTTCCGAACGTTAATCAGATATAACCGCTGGCTCAACCGATGTTGCTGGGTCGGACCGCGCTCGCCATATTTGAATCATATTCTGAACCTAAACTATATAGCGCCTCAGATCTCCCCGGTCGAGGCCAGTTTTAAGGTTAAGTAATAGAGGAACGTTGAGTAAATAATGCGAATAACTTCCCTGAACTTTCAGGGAAGTTATTTTTTTGGCCTTTCCCCTTCATTCTGGCGTTATTTTTGTTGCTTAGGCTTTGAAAATATTTATCTAAACGCATTTCTCGGGCAATATGGAATTCAGGCAATTAGGAGCATCTGGTTTGAAAGTGCCGGTTTTGAGCTTCGGTACAGGAACTTTCGGAGGCGGCGGAGATTTTTTCAAAGCCTGGGGTAATACGCAGGTCGATGAAGCCACGCGCCTGATAAACCTGTGCATGGACTCGGGGATCAATTTCTTTGATACCGCAGATGTTTATTCTCAGGGACTTTCAGAGGAAATATTAGGCAAGGCGATTATCGGAATGCGGGATAAAATTATTCTCTCAACCAAGGCTACTTTCAAAATGGGCAGCGGGCCGAATGATTTCGGATCATCGCGATTTCGTCTGGTAAAATCCTGTGAAGATAGCCTCCGCAGGTTGCAAACAGACTATATTGACATTTACCATATGCACGGTTTCGACGGCGTTACGCCGGTCGAGGAAACACTGAGCGCATTAAGCGATCTGATCCGCGATGGAAAAATCAGGTATATCGCCTGTTCCAATTTCTCCGGCTGGCATTTAATGAAGTCACTTTCCGTTTCAGAACGTTACGGCTGCGCCAGGTACATTGCGCATCAGGCACATTATTCGCTTCTCAGCAGGGAATTCGAGTGGGAGCTGATGCCGCTGGGGATTGATCAGAAAATTGGCACCATCGTTTGGAGCCCGCTTTCTGCCGGCAGACTGGGTGGAAAATATCGCAGAAACCAGCCCATTCCGGCCGACGGGCGTATCGCGCAAGGTGGTGGAGAAGGACCAGCTATTCCTGAAGAATTTTTCTTTCACCTTATCGATGTGCTGGACGAGGTTGCGGCTGAAACTGAGAAAACGGTCGCACAGGTTGCGCTGAACTGGCTTTTACAACGTCCTACCGTCAGCAATATCGTAATCGGGGCCAGAAATGAAGAGCAGCTCCGGCAAAACCTCGGGGCGATCGGCTGGAATCTCAGTCTTGAACAAGTGAAGAGGCTCGACGAAGCGAGTGAAAAAGCACCGGTGTACCCGTACTGGCATCAGCGTAAGAATCCTGACCTCAATCCACTGCCTGATTTTTATGGTACACTCTTGCGTAACCGGGCTATTTAGATTCCGGAACGTAAAGTTTATGTTGTATTGCGTAAACGATCAGATCGGTAGTGCGTTTCACTTTCAATTTATCCATCACACTGCGGTGGTAGTACTGAACGGTATGTGCGCTCAGTTTCAGATCGTAGGCTATTTCTTTGATAGTACTGCCACCGCACACTCTTTGCAGAACTTCATTTTCCCTGGGCGACAGGTGTAATGCAATGCTATCGCTTGTAAACACGCTGTTGATCAGTGAGGTTTTGAGTGAATTTCCAATATATTGATTCCCTGCCGCAATTGTGCTGACACATTCTTTCAGTTCCTCGAATGTAGTTGACTGTGAAAGAATGCCCTGAACTCCGCGCTTGATCATCAGTTTGATGTTCTGAACATCGGTTATTTCTGAAAAAACAACAATTTTCAGTTCCTCAGGAAGTCGCTTCCGTCCGATTTCGAGCAAATCGCGACCGTCTAGTACCGTCGTTTCCAAATCCATGATCAGCAGGTCTGGTGGGGCAACTTCCGCATCTTCGAGAAATGTATCGCCTAAGGTATATGTACTAACGGTACCAAATTCAGGGATCATTTCAAACAGGGTTTTTAGTGCATCAACTAGCAGTAGGTTTTTATGGACTAATGAAATGTTCATGATGTGCTAAGTAGGTACTAATGTTCTGCGTTACTATTCTTATCTGGAAACTAGCTTCCAAAAAAAACACCTATCCGGGCTTACTCCTTCTGGTTGTAAACGGCCTTAAAAACTCACGATGGCATATTATCGCCGATTTTTATTCAAAATACTAAGATTAATCCAATTTATGGGAGGGGTTAGTGGTAAAGATGGCAAAAGTTGTTTCTGCATTCGTCCGTGTAGCGATAATTTATTCGCTACTCCCTAGAAATAGTGGGTTGATGCATAGTAATAATATGCGGGTTTATTTTGATCTAATTATGGATAAATTTGCAAGTAACTCTTATTTGAAGGCCTTAAATAATTTTATAGTTATTAGTCATTTCGTAAACTTTTTAATCATCATCAACCAAACCAACATAGAAGAGACTTTACATTCCAAATCATAAATTCTTCAAAAGCGCACTTCCTGCGAAAAAAAAGCCAACCTGGCTAACGGAAAACTCATGTTCAAACTTTAAAATCACATTACGTATGAAGCATCACATTACTTACAATTTGAATAACAAAATGCGGGTCGCATGGTCCGCTTTGGCACTGGCTTTCCTGCTCACATTGTCGACCGGCTACAAAGCATTTGCGCAGGTTTATGCTAATCAGACCGCTCCTTCGGGCACATTCGGTTGTGGAGACTTATTAGAGCCAGATTGCGGATTTTCGGCAGTTACTTCGCCCGGAAGCGCTTTGGATGGGTCTGGTAGTGATGCGACAAAATCAACGCTTTATTCAAGGAAAGCTATTCTTGGAGTGTCCGGAGGAAATGTGTTCCAGACGATTCGGTTTACTGGAAACCTTCCAGCCGGAAAGACAGTCTATATTAAAATTGACGCTCCAGAAGCAACAGGTTTGCTGACCAACCTGCTCGGGATCGTGAGTCTTTTTACTGAAAACAGAATCACAGCTCAATTGAGAACTGGTGCCACCGTGACTAGTTCAGGGACAGCAGTTGCAACTGCGCCTGCAAGACTTGTTACTGATGCGGGAGGTACGAATCTCTATATTGCGGTTACTCCTACTAGCAATACTGCTACATTCAATGCGGTTCGTATAGAGGTACGTGCTCAGGCACTGGACATTATTTCTGAGCTTACCTTGAATATTTACAATGCGTTCTACTATGAGGATGCCGTGGAAGATGCTTGTGGTGTGCCGGTATTTGCTTCGCTTGGCGAGGTCGATGGCGTATTAAATGTAAGTCTCTCTTCTGTTGTTTCAACTCCATCAGGTGCCGTTGATAACAGCCTGACGACTTCTTCCGGCCTGGGGGGCGGTGGAGTGGATCTTACTGCAATAGCGTCTCTGTCTCAATCACTGTATTTCAAAAAACTTTCTGCGGCTACCGACCAGGCTGTTGTATACCTGTCTTTCCAAACCGCTCTTGTGAATGCGAATTTGCTTAATGGTTTAACTATCCAGGCATTTAACGGAGAACAGGCAGCAGGTCCCGCAACGGCGATATCAAGCTTGTTGAATGCGAATGTACTTGATCTTATAACGGTTAATGGAATACCTGCGAATGTGGTCATTCCATTCTACTATACGTCTACGGGCCAGTTTGATCGTATCAGGATAAGCCTTGGAAGTACAGTTAATCTTTCTTTGCTTGGATCTACGGGTGTGCGGATTTTCGGCGCAGGACAAGTTACTCCTAAGCCAACTCTGAGTTCGGAACTTGTCTATCAGTTTGCCGGTGCAACACCTAATGTTACTGCAAGTACTACAACCGGTGATCCGATCTACTGGCAGGGGCCTTTGACTTCAAGAACAAACCTGACTGAAGATCCTATTGCTTCACCAGCGGCATTCCCAACTCCTGTTAATGCAAATGGTGACTATGTAGCAGTTTCAGTTCAGGGGGCTGGTTGCACATTGAATCCTTCGGACTCTACAAGACTTCGTGTGGTCGTATTAAATGACGTTTCGGATGTAATTCCAGCAGGAGTAGGCGGAGAGAGTTTTCCATCAAATGTATTCATCAGAGCTTCTTCGGACGGTAATACAGTTACCTATAATACACCAACCGGCTTGCCGGCAGGGGTAGGTTTCAATACAACGACAGGCGAGCTGTTGCCGACAAGCGAACTTGATGAGGTGACTGAAACCACAACTTACACCGTGGTAGTTGGAATACTGGTAAATGGAAACCCTACGGGACTGACATTGACTAAAACGATCCTGGTAGATCCGAAACTGATTCTTCCAGGCGGCGTTTTCCCATACACTTTGGAAAATGTGTCGAGCTACAATAAAAATATCTCAGAATCGGTAAACGCAAACGGTAACGGATCGGCAATAGGCGGCCGCACAGGCGCTACGTTGGTTTATTCACTTGAAGCGCCAACTGCAAGAGTGATGGCAGCGCCCGGCTCGTTCTCGATATCGGCAGGTGGAGACCTGAACGGAGATCCATCGGCTGCCGGGGAAGATGATTATTCTTTCACATTGTATGTAACTGACGGTGTTCAGGTTGCAGAAGAATTGTACTACCTCCGCATTATTGATCCGCTACCTGTTACGCTTGTGACTTTCAATGCAGCAGCAGAGGGTACTACAGCCTCATTGTCATGGTCAACTGCTGAGGAATCCAACAGCGACCGTTTTGATATCGAGCGCAGCAAAAATGGTAAGAACTGGTCTAAAATCGGTTCAGTTAAATCTAATCAGGAAAGCAAGATTACGCAGTATTACAACTTCTCAGACGCAAATCCGGCGGGCGGACAGAATTTCTACCGTCTGAAAATGGTTGACCTGGACGGAACGTTCTCGCTCAGCCAGATCAAAGACGTGAAATTCTCAGAAGTTTCTTTCGTTTCACCAAACCCGGTAAGAGCGGACGAAAATCTGAAACTCACTTTAACCGACTGGTCAAATGTTAAATCTGTACAAGTGATCAATACAGCTGGTAAAACTGTATTCGAAAGCTCAAATGCTCTTTCAGCGGGTATCAGCACCAGAAATCTGGCCGTAGGTACTTATGTTGTCAAGGTAGTACAGAATGATGGAAGTGTGCTGACGCACAGGTTTGTAAGACAGTAGCCTTGTTGAACACGATACACATTCAGACCGCTGGGATTTTGTCCAGCGGTTTGTTTTTTTTAGAGACACTAGGGATTCGACAGATATAGTATGAATTTGGTATTTCAGATTATATATATTTGCGGCCAATGTTCCGCATTTTAGCCACCTTTAGCACACCGATATGCCCGGAAGAAAGAGTAAGAGAGGTAAGTGGAAAAAGTTTTTGATTCCCTTGCTCAAATGGATAAGCGCGCTCGTTCCTGTTTGCGCATTTATATATTTGCTATACTATTACAAGCAATTTGATTTTTTAAAGGAAAAGCCGGTCGTCGTTTCAAAGACAGAAGTACTGAGCGGTACCGATTCTCTCGACACGATTTCTTCGCGCAGTAAAGAAGAGCTTCTCGGGAAGATAAAGATCCAGGATAATGAATGGCGGTCAGTGGGCGGGATTGCGATTCACAATATGACGATCGTGAACGGTACTAACAAAGCTTTAACGAATGTTGAGGTTGAATTTAAATACCTTTCCGAAACACAGGCTGTGGTCACTTCCAAGATCATCACGATCAAAGCCTCAGTCCCTGCCAACAAATCATCTAAGGTATCAGGAGTAAGTGTCGGCTATGTAAGTCAGAGTGTGGTAGGTTGCGACACGAGGGTGGTAAACGCCAAATTTTAAAGTTAGTTGTGGCATAAATTCCTCATTTTCATGCAATAGGAAGCTGGTTATGCTGGTATGATATTTTCTTATTCAGGTACATACGATAACCTGACTGACCGAAATCATGGCACAGCTCCTTCAAAATTTTTACCTGTTTATTCCCTATCTTTTTGTAGCATTATTAATGCTGGCAGCGGCGATAGGAGTGTGGTTGATAGCCCAATTAAAGAAAAACAGCTCCTATCAGAATTTTTCTATTGGCGACCGCCTGTTCATGAAGCGTAATGCTTCCAGATTGAGAAAAGTACAGATTCATTAAGACCATCATATACCTTAGACATAAAAAAACATCCCGGATGCAATGTATCCGGGATGTTCGATTTTACTCAACGTTATTGAAAACCTGTTACGGGCTTTCAGGGACAAATTTAACGATTTGATAACTCAAATCCTAGATCCCAGCGTGAAGATTTTGCTTTTTTATATACCTATTCAAAGCATAACATTCCTATAAATCGTCAGAAATTGAGATTTTACGCGTCTTGAATGCATATTTGCAGTCCATTACACTCAATCTTCTTCTAACTCTTTGAATACCTGCATTATGCAAGAGCCTGGTAGTAATCCGGCAACCGAAAATGATCCGCTTCCAGACCAGGAGCTACTAGCCAGGATCGTCGCCGAATTTGAAACGGAAGATAACAAGCAAATGCTGGCGGAAAAGCTGCTGGCAGAATGGAAGCAATCTCTGAAAAACCACGGCCAGAAACCCGACCTTTCATTTGCTAAATTTGCTGAGAAAATGAAGTCGCACGGGGATCAGTAACCGTACCAATCTCCCCACCAGCCTTGAAGCTTTTTACGGATCTCCTCTTCACGGGCATTTTTTCCCGGTTCAAAGAATTTACTGCCTTTTATCTCGTCAGGTAAAAAGTCTTGTCGCGCGAAGTTTCCTTCGAAATCGTGAGAGTATTTGTACCCTTTTCCGTACCCGATCTGTTTCATCAGTTTGGTAGGCGCATTCCTTAAATGTAGCGGAACGGGTAAATGTGCTGTATTTTTCGCCGCTTCCATCGCATCCCCGATCGCCATATAGCTCGCATTGCTCTTGGGCGAAGTGGCAAGATAGATCGCGACTTGCGAAAGAATGATCCTGCATTCCGGGTAACCGATCACATTTACCGCTTGCATGCACGCATTCGCCATGATCACCGCAGTTGGGTTCGCATTGCCAATATCCTCCGAAGCCATAATCAGCATTCGCCTCGCTATAAATGAAGGATCTTCTCCGGCTACGATCATTCTCGCCATCCAATATACCGCAGCGTTAGGGTCGCTGCCGCGCAATGATTTGATAAATGCAGAAATAATATCGTAATGCTGTTCACCCGATTTATCGTACCGCGCAATGTTCTGCTGCGCCACTTCGGTAACCCACTCGTCGGTGATCTCGATCTTTTTTGCCTCACCTTTTCCCAGAACAACGAGTTCAAGCAGGTTCAGCAGCTTCCGCCCGTCGCCTCCTGAAAGGCGCATTAATGCGTCGTAAGATTTGAAAGTGATGCTCTTCTCTTTGAGCCACTGGTCTTTTTCAAGCGCACGGGCGATCAGGTTTTTAAGTTCCTCTTCGCCAAATGCTTCCAGAATATAGACCTGACAGCGGGACAACAGTGCGGAATTGACTTCAAATGAGGGATTTTCGGTAGTAGCACCTATTAATGTAACCTGCCCTTTTTCAACCGCACCAAGCAATGCATCCTGCTGACTTTTATTATAACGGTGGATCTCATCAATAAAAAGAATAGCAGGAAAAAGTCCGGAAGGCCGGGCGAGTACTTCCCGGAGATCTTTCACACCAGAGCTGATCGCGCTGAGATTGTAGAATTGCCTTTTGGTCGTTTCCGCGATCAATAGCGCCAAAGTAGTTTTCCCTACTCCCGGCGGACCCCACAGGATCATGGAGGGAATCGCATTCTGTAATATCGCCCGGCGAAGTGGTCCTTTCGGGCCTAACAATTTCTCCTGACCAACGAAATCGTCCAGTGTTCTGGGGCGAAGGCGCTCGGCAAGGGGAGTGGTTAGTGCGGTCATTGAAGTGTATTTAGTTTGTTTTTGGTAAAATAAGTAACAAAAAAAGCGTGGCTAAGTTCGCCACGCTCGTATTCTGAGATCTTGTAAGCTTAGAATGTAAGCCTGTCCAGAGTCATTTGTTTTTTAAGATTACCTAATGCACCGAAAACCAGATTGTAAACCGATTGGATATTGATTTTCATCAGGTCCGCGATCTCGTGGTTGTTCAGGTTCATGTAAAATTTCAGGAAAATAGCCTCACGCTGGCGACGGGGAAGCCCGTTGATCGCTACGTTTAAATGCTGGTTCGTCGATTCGAACTCTTCCTCAGAAATCAGGTGATTTTCGTGAGAAGGCGTGTTGATATGCCAGTATTCAACCGGAATATCTTCATTGCTTGTATGCTTCTGCTGCGCGTTCAGGTGGCGAACCAGCTTTCTCTTGATAGACGCCATCAAATAAAACCGAACGGAAGTGGTATCACCCAGCGTCATTCGGTTTCTCCAGAGTTCCACGAAAAGGTCGTGAATGCAATCTTTAATTAGTGGTTTGTCAATCGTAAACTGTGAGCAATACTGGTAAAGAATGTGAACGTAAGAGCGGTACAGGCATGCATAAGCATTTTCATCGCCTTTTCTGAACTGATCCCAAAAACAGAGTTCTTCTTCTTGCTTGTAGCGTAGGTGAGCCATTGTTTGGAAAGGATTTTGATTGGGGTTAGGAATTGGATATTGAAATAAGGGTCATTATAACACTTGTAAATATATTTATAAAAAAACGTATTTAAAAAATATTTTCATCCTAAAATTATATTTCAAAGTTTAATTCTGCTATTTCGAATTATATGTAACTTATCAAATACTTAATGGGACAAATCGAAAATTATCCCCGTCAAAAAGGCCTTTATCACTTAATTTGAGCGAGGGAATTACCAGTAATGCCATGAAAGACAAGGTCATAAATGGAGATTGTAACGTTGCTTTCAGCTCCTTTTTTACAAACTGGTCAATCTCTGTATAACTGGCAGCCACCTTGTATCCATCCTCGTCACTCATCAATCCGGCGATTGGCAAAGGCAACAATTTCTCCTCTCCGTTACCCACTGCCGCCACACCGCCTTTTGCACCAATAATCAGGTTAACTGCCTGGGCTATAAGCTCATCATTCACGCCTACCGCAATGATATTATGCGAATCGTGCGCTACGGAAGATGCGATCGCACCTTCTTTTAATCCGAAATTTTTGATAAATGCAACAGCCGGTATTGCGTTTTGATAGCGGTTCACCACTACTATTTTCAATACATCAATTTCCGGGTCACTTTCTATTGTTTTATTCGAAACTATCAGCTGCTCAATCGCCTGGCCGGTAATCAGTTGACCATCGAATGCCTCGATTACCCTTACTTCATTTCTGCCCTCACCGGCATATTCATTATTAAGTGCAAAATCAGCAGCAGTTTTGAAATCGCAGTCGAAGTGGTTTAAATGCGTACTTTTTAGGTCAGGGATATTTGAAATGCCATTTTTTGCGACCTGCTCCCCATCGATCCACGTTTCCAGCAAATTGAAATCTTGCAAATTATCAATCAGTACGAAATCGGCTGCGTCGCCCGTTTTTAGCAATCCTACCGGCAAACTGTAATGCAACACCGGGTTAATGCAGGCAGCGAGCAGGACATTCCATAGATCATAACCCGACGCCAACGCACGTTTGATCAGCACATTAATATGTTCTTCCACCAGATTATCGGGATGTTTGTCGTCGGAGCAGAACATGATTTTTTCCGGGAACTCTGCGATCAGTGGGATCAGTGCTTCAAAGTTCTTGGCAGCACTTCCTTCGCGAATGAGGATTTTTACGCCATAGTCAATTTTCTCACGGGCTTCATCATACGTAAAGCATTCATGATCAGTACTTATGCCATTGGATGCATACAATTTGGCAGCTTCTCCCCGTAAGCCTGGCGCGTGTCCGTCAACAACCTTATTATAATGCCTGGCCCAGGCGATCTTCGCCATCATATCGGGATCTTCATTCAATACCCCAGGGAAATTCATCACCTCCGCCAGATAATCAATATCTTCTCTTGACAATAACTGTCCCACCTGTTCTGCATCGATAACAGCTCCCGCAGTTTCAAAAACCGTAGCCGGAACGCAGGACGGCGCACCGAAGCAAAATTTGAAAGGAACCCTTTTTCCGTCCTCAATCATAAAATCCACCCCGGGCAAACCCAGTACATTCCCGATTTCGTGCGGATCAGAAACCGTGGCGACGGTACCATGCACCACAGCCAACCGGGCAAACTGCGCGGGCGTGAGCATCGAGCTTTCAATATGTACGTGCGCATCTACGAAACCAGGTAATGCATAAGATAATGCGGGATTTTCCGGCCCCAGCTTTACAATGGATTCAATATGTTTGCCTGAGATTTTCAGCTCGGCTTCGTAAATGTTTTTTTGCAGGATATTGACAATATTCACTTTCATAATGTAGCAGCGAGGTTGTTGAGGTGACTGGAAATCGGGATTTTCCGGAATTCCTTCTGGTATTGCAGCGGACTTTTGCCCGTATGCAGTTTGAAGTATTTATTGAAGTTGGCAAAGTTGTTGAACCCGCTTTCGAAACAAACGCGCGCAACGGGTATTTTGGCTTCTGACAGCAACTTACAAGCATGCCCGACCCGTAATTCCAGCAGGAACTGGGAATACGTTTTCCGGCTGCGACTTTTGAAATACCGGCAAAATGAATGCGGGCTGATATTGGCCACTTCCGAAATTTCCTCGATCGAAATCTTCTTCTGGAAATTGCTCAGCGAGTACTGATATATATGGTTAATTCGATCGGTATCAAATTGGTCGAATTCGTCGAGATAAGGTTTGTCTGTCAAAAGCTGCACGCCTGGGCAATGGGAGAGGCTTTCCAGTATTTGCAAGAGGGAAATAATCGAGTTGCCATTTTGTGCATTCAGTAACTCCTTCAATAGCTTTTTAACTTTTTCAGTACCATTCCCTGATATTTTCATTCCCAATCTTGCCTTAAAGAGCAGTTCGGCAATCGATTTATTTTCGGGAAGTTCAAGAAATGTTTTGCCAAAAATGGATTCGGAAAAATGGACAACCGTAGCCTGGGCGTACAACTGACTTTCCCTCTGAAAATATTTCTCATCACAGCGCCAGTAATGCGGCAAGTTTGGTCCGATCAAAAGTAGATCGCCATTTTGAAAGCTGCTGATATTATCTCCAACAAATTGAGTACCAGAACCTTGCTCGATATGAATCAGTTCGAGTTCGGGATGGTAGTGCCAGCGGTTGTAAAAATACAGCACCACGTCCTGCCTGATACTGAACGATTTTTGCAGCCCTTTCGGGACTTTTAGCAGCTGGGGTTTCACAAATAATTACAATAATGTTGTGTAATGCCTTAATATATGCCAATATAGTTGAAAAATTTGCTATCATATTCATTTATAGTATTGAAATATTATGTTGTTTTGTTGATAGATTTCAATATCATTCACTATCCTGATCTGTATTAATTGTAAATAAATTATGGCTTCACAGCTTTTAAAAGTACATCCTTCTGATAATGTAATAGTTGCGTTGCGGGATCAGCCTGCGGGTTCCCAGGTATCGCTCGACGGCGCTGCTTACGACCTTCAATATGGCGTGTCGGCGAAGCATAAGTTTGTTACAGAAGATATTGAAACAGGCGGCGCGATCATTATGTATGGCGTGCTGGTGGGCCGGGCGACGCAGCCGATCAAGCGCGGCGAGCCGATCACAACCTTCAATTTGAAACACGACGCGCACGATTACAGTACTGCTAATCGCCAGCCATATTCCTATACGCAACCTGATGTGAGCAAGTGGCTTGGCCGCACTTTCAACGGTTATCATCGAGAAGACGGGCGCGTGGGTACCTATAATTACTGGCTGGTAGTGCCGCTCGTTTTTTGCGAAAATCGCAACGTTCTGATCATGAAAGATGCATTTGAACGCGAGCTGGGCTATGCGCAAACCGATATTTACCGCGATCAGGTGCGGGAGTTTCTGCATTTGTATCAGCAGGGCGATATGCGGACGATCCGGAATTTGCAACCGTTTGTAGACGCGCCGGTTGCCGCAAAAAAGAAACCAGAACGTCCTTTTCAAAATGTGGATGGCGTGAAATTCCTGACGCACGAAGGCGGTTGCGGCGGTACCAGGCTCGATGCCAATACTTTATGCGCACTTTTTGCAGCTTATGCGGTACACCCGAATGTTGCGGGCATTACCGTTTTAAGTTTGGGTTGCCAAAATTCAGAACTGAAAACGTTGGAAGACGAGATCAAAAAGCGTGATCCACATTTCAATAAGCCATTTTTTGCATTTGAACACCAAAAAGGAACCGAGTACTCGCTGATGTCAGGTGCGACGAAGGAAACGTTTTTGGGACTTACCAAGATAAATGAGTTTGAAAGATCAGCAGCGCCACTTTCCAAACTTTCAGTTGGATTAAAATGTGGCGGTTCAGACGGTTTTTCAGGAATATCCGCAAACCCGGTTTTAGGACATTTATCCGACCTGGTAGTTGGTATCGGAGGACAAACTTTACTCGCTGAATTCCCTGAGTTGAATGGCGTAGAACAGGAGTTGCTGAACCGCTGCGTGACCGAAGAAAAGGCGGCGAAGTTTGAGAAACTAATGCGTGATTATGCCGGTAAGGCCGAGGCAGTTGGTTCTGCATTTGCATTCAATCCGTCTCCTGGAAATATTAAGGACGGACTGATCACCGATGCGATTAAATCTGCCGGCGCTGCCAAAAAAGGCGGAAACGCGTACATAGCCGACGTTTTGAACTACACTGAAAGAGCGACCGGCCCAGGACTCCAGTTGGTTTGTACACCGGGAAATGACGTGGAAGCGACTACCGGACAAACTGCCGCGGGCGCTAACATTATCCTATTTACAACTGGCTTAGGAACACCAACAGGTAATCCGATTTGCCCGGTAGCCAAAGTAGCGACCAACTCGTCACTAGCCAACCGAATGCCCGACGTGATCGATTTCGATTGCGGGCCGGTGGTGGACGGAACGCAGAGTATCGAACAGAACGCCGAAGCATTACTTGAATACGTCATCAAAGTGGCCAGCGGGGAGCTAACGAAAGCGCAGCAACTGGGTCAGGACGACTTCATTCCATGGAAACGCGGGGTGTCACTTTGATTTTGAATAGCATCAATTGACGATAAAACGAGGTAGATATCGTCAAAAAAGGCCTTTTTCTTAAATACTAATCATTAATGCATGTTTGATTTAAGTGGAAAAACAGCGCTTGTAACCGGCGGCGCAAGCGGCATTGGTCTCGCGATCTCGAAAACCTTTGCAAAGCAGGGGGCTACGGTACATATATTAGAGCTCAATCTGGAACTCGCTAATCAGGTTGTAAATGAGATCACAGCCGACGGTGGAAAAGCCGAAGCGCACGCGCTCGATATTTCCAAACAAGCCGATGTGGTAAATGTGATCAATGCGATCGCCACCGCGTCTCCTATTCATATTCTGGTAAATAATGCCGGGATCGCGCATATTGGTAAGGCGGACACTACTTCCGAAATTGATTTTGACAGGATTTTAAGTGTCAATGTTAAAGGTGTTTACAACTGCCTGATGGCGACTATTCCGCATTTGAAATCCAATGGCGGTGGTGTGATCCTGAATATGGCTTCTATCGCTGCAACCGTGGGTATACCTGATCGTTTTGCCTATTCTACTGCAAAAGGAGCGGTTTATTCAATGACATTATCGGTCGCGCGGGACTACCTGCACGACGGAATCCGCTGCAACAGCATTTCCCCGGCGCGGGTACATACTCCTTTTGTAGACGGATTTATTGCTAAAAATTATCCCGGCAAAGAAGAAGAAATGTTTGAAAAACTCTCCAAAACACAACCGATCGGCAGAATGGCGAAACCCGAAGAAATCGGCGCATTGGCATTATACCTCTGCTCCGACGAAGCTGGCTTCATCACCGGCTGCGATTATCTGATCGACGGAGGATTTGAGAAGTTGAATAATTGAGAGGGATGTTAGCTGTTAGCTGTTAGCTATTTGATATTAGCTTTTAGCTCTTAAAAGATAGCTTCTAGCTGAGTTGAATTTGAAATGATTAATAAACTATAAAGGTCAATAGCTAACTGCTAACCGCTAATAGCTAACGGCCAAAAAAAACATGAAACTATTCCGATTTGGTGCTTTTGAGCAGGAGAAACCAGGTGTTGAACTTGCTGACGGTAAAAAAATAGATGTCTCTGCATTCGGCGAGGATTACAATGAAAAGTTCTTTGCGACGGACGGTTTGAACCGTTTGTCCGAGTGGCTGAATACCAATGCAGCCAGTGCGCCGGTTGTAGAAGACGGGTTCAGATACGGTTCCTGCATTGCGCGTCCTTCCAAAATTGTTTGCATTGGAATGAACTACGCCAAGCACGCTTACGAATCCGGCGCGACCGAACTGCCGAAGGAGCCTATTGTTTTCTTCAAATCCACCTCCGCGATTTGCGGTCCTTTCGATCAGGTTGTTATTCCAAGAAATTCTGAAAAAACGGATTGGGAAGTAGAATTGGCCGTAATTATCGGTAAAAGAGCAAGTTATGTCGAAGAAAGTGACGCGCTTGACTATGTGGCCGGTTACGCAGTTCACAACGATTACTCCGAACGCGCATTTCAAATGGAACGTGGCGGGCAATGGGTGAAAGGAAAAAGTAACGACACATTCGCGCCGATCGGGCCATATATGGTCACGGCAGACGAAGTGGGCGACGCGAATGCACTCGATCTGTGGCTGAGTCTCAATGGAAAAAAGATCCAGGACAGCAATACTTCGGATATGATATTCCAGGTACCATTCCTGATCAGCTACCTGAGCCAGTTCATGACATTACTCCCGGGCGATATGATCACCACCGGAACGCCGGCAGGAGTTGGATTAGGCATGAAGCCGCAGGTTTATCTGAAACCAGGAGATGTAGTAGAGCTGGGTATTGAGAAATTGGGAAGCCAGAAGCAGGAAGCGGTGGGGTGGAGTAGGAGTCAGGTATAGTCATTGATAGTCATTGATTGTCATTTATAGTCACTGATTGTCATTGGGTCATTTGTTGCTTTAATTTATAACAATACCCAACCACCACTGACCACCAATGACAACAAGTGACCAATAATGACCACTAATGACAATTAATGACCTACTAAATAACAAAATCATGACAATCGACAGCCACCAGCATTTCTGGATATTTGATGAGGAGCGGGATTCTTGGATCACGCCGGAAATGGGGGTGATCCGCAAAAACTTTTTGCCGGAAAATCTCAAACCGGTGTTAAAAGCGAATGGCGTAAACGGTTGTGTGGCGGTACAGGCTTCTTCCACGGATTCGGAAACTGAATTTTTGCTGCAACTCGCGGAAGCGAATGATATTGTAAAAGGTGTAGTGGGCTGGGTGGATCTGTTTTCAGCGGATCTGTATGATAAGTTGGAAAAGTACTCTCAGTTTGAAAAGCTGAAAGGGTTCCGGCACGTAGCGCAGGGGCAGCCGGAAGGTTTTTTACTACAACCTGATTTTATAAAAGGAGTAGGGCAGCTGGTCGCATTTGATTTCACTTACGATATTCTGATCCATCAAAATCAGCTGAAAGAGGCATTCAACTTCGCTGTGAAGCTACCTAATGTGCATTTCGTGCTTGATCATATTGCCAAACCGTTGATCAAAAATGGGCAAATGCAACCTTGGGCCGACGATATACGGGCACTGGCCGAGCTTCCGAATGTGAGCTGTAAAGTGTCTGGAATGGTAACCGAAGCAGATTGGCAAAACTGGGAGAAAGCGGATTTCAGACCTTACCTCGATGTTGTTTTTGAAGCATTTGGTACTGAGCGGCTGATGTTCGGCTCCGACTGGCCGGTTTGTCTGGTAGCCGCCGAATACGAAGGTGCAAAAGGTATTCTGACCGATTATCTGAGCATGTTTTCAGACTCTGAGGCGAAGCGCGTAATGGGACAGAATGCAGTCGATTTTTACAATCTTGATATTTAATAAAAATGAAAAGATACTGTCTTACCGTGGATTTGGTCAATGATCCTGAAATGATCAGCGAATACGAAGGTTACCATAAGCAGATCAGACCGGAGATCGAGAAAAGCATACGCGACGCGGGCATTACGGTAATGGATATTTACCGGCTCGGCAACCGCCTTTTTATGATCATGGAAACGGAAGACGATTTTAGTTTTGAAAAGAAAGCAGAAATGGATGCGGCGAATGAGAAAGTCCAGGAATGGGAGCAGCTGATGTGGAAATATCAGCAGGCGCTGCCCGAAGCGAAACCTGGCGAAAAGTGGGTTTTGATGAACCAGATATTTGCCCTCTGACCATAAAAGAAAACGGATTGTGTACCAGTAATTGAGCAGGTTGAGCAGATTAGGCTACTTTTTATTCATTACAATCATATCGTGCAGCTTATCTGCGTCACAACCCCGCCGTGCCTTGGAGGTAAAAGTGATGAGCTTCAATATCCGGCATGGACTGAATATGGACGAGGAGTCGAATCTGCGGGATATTCTGAAAATTATTGCAGACCATAAACCTGATCTGATCGCATTGCAAGCGGTTGATAGTCTGGTTGATAAAGGAAAAACGCAGTTCCAGCTCCGGCAAATTGCTGTGCAAACCGGAATGCATTATGTGTACGGTGAAGCCGACAGGTCGGAAAATGGGTCGCAGGGAGTGGGGATTTTGTCTAAATGGCATTTCGAAAATACCCAGACCATTCAGCTTCCTACGACCGCCGGCGCAGATCCGAAAGTGTTGTTGTGCGGATTGGTCAACCCGGTGCGCGGACTCACGTTCCGGATGTGTAATTCGAGACTGGAATATGCGTCGGTCATGGATAGGGCGTTGCAGGCGGCTTACATTAACCAAATGCTCGTCAACAGCATTCAGCCGGTATTGATCGGAATGGATATGGGCGCGAGACCGAACGAACAGCCGTACTTCTCTTTCCGGAAAAACTGGCAGGACGCGGCGCAGGGATCACAATTGCAGACCTGGAACGAGGGACTTCCCGGCGACCGGCTCGACTATATTTTTGCATTGCTTAATACCAAGGTTCGCATTAAAAACTATAAAGTGCTTAGAAATTATCCCGGCGTTTCCGATCACTATCCTATAATTGCCACCATTGAATTCTGGTAAAAATGAACTACTCAAGCCTCAAAATCGGATTATTTATTCCCTGCTACGTGGACCAGTTTTATCCGCAGGTAGGAATCGCTACCCTTGAATTACTCGAAAAGCTGGGCTGCCGGGTTACATTTCCAACAAATCAAACCTGTTGCGGGCAGCCGATGGCCAACTCCGGTTTCGAGCATCTCGCCCGTCCATGCGATAACCTTTTTTTCGATCTGTTTTCGGATTGTGACTATGTGGTTTCACCCTCTGGAAGCTGCGTACTGCATATCAAAGAGCATTTGAAGGCAGATAACAGGGCCGACGAATCAAAAGTGCTCAGAAAAAGAGTGTATGAACTCGTTGAGTTTATGACTGATATTTTAAAAATAGAACATATAGAAGCCGAGTTTCCGTACAGGGTCGGACTGCATCAGGGTTGCCACGGTCAGCGCGGGCTGCATCTTTCACAAATGTCTGAGCTGAATGCAGCGCCCTTTTCGAAGCCGGTTTTTTTATTGAAACAGGTAAAAGGACTGGAACTGATCGATCTGGACAGGACTGACGAATGCTGCGGATTTGGCGGGACCTTTTGTGTGAGTGAAGAAGCAGTTTCTGTCAAAATGGGAAAAGACAGGGTAGCGGACCATATCAGGCACAATGCAGAATATATTACCGGCTCGGATATGAGCTGCCTGATGCATTTAGGCGGGATTTTGAAAAGAAGTAACTCGAATGTGCAGATCAAGCACATTGCTGAAATTCTTAATAGTGCGGTAAAAAAACAAATACCGGAACCCATCGTGTGAGTCCCGGCATTTACAAAGTTTACGGAAGGCGTGGCGTACCACGCTAATCAGAATCTGAGAACAGCTTGTTGTTAGTTGATTGAAGAAACAACGCGGCTGGTTGTAGTCAAAATGTCAAACGATTGTGAAGCTTTCTCTTTTCCGTCCGTGATTTCGAAGGTATAAGTACCGTCATTCAGGGTCGATAAGTCGAAATATTTCAGATAGTTCGTGTTGACACGCTTGTTTTCTGAGAACAGAACATTGTTTTCAGTATCCAGGATCCGCACTGCAACAGTGTTCGAAACCGGGTTATTATATGAAACGCGGAATTGCATTGGTTTAATCTGAAGAATGCTCAGGTTGTCAGAAGCTGACTTTGTGTTTTCAACAGATACGTTGGTGTCCTGCGCGAATGAATTCAAGGCAGAACCTGATAGAAGTAAGCCTGTTAAGGCTGCGATAATGAGAGTGTTTTTGGTTTTCATAGGAGTGAAAATTTTAATGTGTCTAAAAAAAGTTAAACTAAACTTTATTTAAGACTCCGATCTTCGATCGAAAAACTTTGTGATTCAAAAGTATAAGATATTGCATTACAATGAAATAGGAAATTTTTTAATTTTTGAAAGTTGTTCTTTAAACAAATTCAAAACTTCAAATAATGCAACGAATGTGAAAAGTACAATTCTTATTCTTTTAAAAGTACTATTACTAAATTGTTAAGATAACTATGTCTAAAACAATCATGGAGCATTCCGAGGCTTCGGAAGTCTTCAACAGGGATGAACCGTACGTAGACTGGCACGATGAAACGCTATGGTTTGTGCGCCAGAAACGGGACAAATCCTCCAAGTTGCTGCCCGAATGGGAAGAGCTGAGAGAAACGGCATCGCAGATCAAAAACTACGTTTTGTCGGCAATGGACGAGCTGCTTGTTCAGTTTGAGCAAAAGGCAAAAGAGAATGGGGTACACGTACATTGGGCCGCCAATGCGGCAGAGCACAATGAAATTGTACTGAACCTGCTCAAACAACACGGCATTACCGCCATGGTAAAAAGCAAATCCATGCTGACCGAGGAATGTCACATGAATGAGTTTTTATCGAAAAACGGAATTGACGTAATTGATACTGACCTGGGCGAACGGATTGTGCAGCTCCGGAATGAGCCGCCGAGCCACATTGTGCTGCCGGCTATACATTTAAAGAAGAAAGATATCGGCGACCTTTTCCACGAACATCTTGGAACGGAAGCCGGCGCCACTGACCCGCAATACCTCGCCGAGGCGGCGCGTCAGCATTTACGTGACAAATTCATGACCCGCCGTGCGGCATTAACAGGCGTCAACTTCGCAGTTGCCGATACAGGCGCTTTTGTAGTGGCAACCAATGAAGGGAATGCAGATATGGGTGCGCATCTGGCTGATATTCATATTGCAAGTATGGGTTTCGAAAAGATCATCCCTAAGCAGGAGCATCTGGGCGTATTTTTGAGATTGCTGGCTCGAAGTGCTACCGGTCAGCCCGTTACTGCCTATAACAGTCACTTCAAAAAGCCGCGTGAAGGTCAGGAAATGCATATTATTATAGTGGATAACGGGCGTACTACCCAACTTGGGCGCGCAGATTTCCGGAATTCATTAAAATGCATTCGCTGTGGCGCTTGTATGAATACTTGTCCGGTGTACCGCAGAAGCGGCGGGCACAGCTACCACAATGCGGTGGCCGGCCCGATCGGTTCGATCCTGGCGCCTAACCTGGATATGACCAAAAACGCCGATCTGCCTTTTGCAAGCACTTTATGCGGAAGCTGCTCCAATGTTTGTCCGGTCAAAATCGATATTCACGATCAGCTATATAAATGGAGGCAGGTACTGGCGAAAGGCGGGCACGTGCCGCAGACAAAAGGAATTGGGATCCGTGCGATGTCGATGGTATTATCGCAGCCGCGTTTTTACCAGTGGTCGGGGAGGCTGGGCAGGTCGGTGATGCGGACCGTTCCATTTATGGTCAATAACAGCCTGAATCCCTGGTACAAGCAGCGGGATATGCCGGAGCCGCCGAAGGAAAGTTTCCGTGACTGGTACGTTCGTAACCGTAAAGAGTAACATGCAAACAAGAGAAGAAATGCTGCGCAAGATCCGGCTGAACAAGCCTGAGCGCACTTCGCTGCCGGCTAATATCCGCTTTGACAGTCAATATGAAGATACGGAAAGCAAGTTTATCGAAACGCTGACCGCTATTTACACCGAAGTTGTTATTGTAAAAAACTGGGAAGAACTGGCTGTAAAGGCGGGTGAATTATATGAGGGGGTTGTAAATAAAGCCACGACCATTCCCGAGCTAAATATCTGGGCGGATTTCAGTTTAAATGTAGCGGATCCGCACGAGCTGGAAATGATCGAGATATTGATCTTAAAAGCAGAATTCGGTGTCGCTGAAAATGGGGCGGTGTGGATCTCGGACAATTATCTTCCACACCGCGTTCTGCCTTTTATCACCCAAAATCTGGCACTGGCAATACCCAGAAGCGCGATCGTGAACAATATGCACGACGCCTACGAGCGATTGACGGATACCACCGGTTGGGGATGTTTTATTGCTGGTCCGTCGAAAACCGCTGATATTGAGCAGTCACTGGTGGTAGGCGCACACGGGGCCCGGAGTATGGTGATATTTTTGGTTGAAGACTTCTAAAAAATGCAAGAGCAGGTCGAGCTGAGACAATTTCATCGGAATATGGTCGATCGGCTGGCTTTGCTTGCGGATAACCCGAAAATAGCGGCCCACGTCCGGGATAATTTCCCGAGTCCGTACTCGCTCGCCGATGCACATTACTGGATCGATATGTGCAGCAAAGTAAATGCAAACGCATTTCAGCGGGCTGTTTTTTATCAGGACGAATTTGTGGGTGGAATAGGTGTGCTGCGCCAGGAAGACATTTATCGTAATAATGCAGAGATCGGCTACTGGCTGGGCGAACCTTACTGGGGAAAGAATATAGCTACCGCCGCATTGGTTCAGATGACCGACTGGATCTTTCAAAATACCTCCATTACCAGATTGTTTGCAGGTGTATTTGAAACAAATAGTGCTTCCAAACGCGTGCTCGAAAAGGCAGGGTACGAGCTGGAAGCAGTTCATCACAAAGCTATTATCAAAAACGGAGTCGTATTAGATGAACATTTGTTTGTCAGGCTCGCTCTGTGATAATTTCTTTTACGATTAAAAACTTGGCTGAAAAAAGACCTCGGCTGGTACTTTCCTCTATTTTTGCATAGTTCACGATATTCTCATTTCTGCTCTGTGAATTTTCTTTGCGGCCAGAAATTACTTCACTAAACTATGCCAAAAATCATTGTTGCAATCGATGGCTATTCCAGCTGTGGCAAAAGCACAACTGCAAAACAGGTTGCAAAGCAGCTCAACTATCCTTATATCGACACAGGCGCCATGTATCGGGCGGTGACGCTCTATTTTATACAAAACCATATTACACTTACGAACCCGAAGGAAGTAGAACAGGCGCTCAACTCGATTCAAATTTCCTTCCGTCGCCACGCCGAGCTGGGCCGCAATGATACTTATCTGAATGGTATTAATGTGGAAGATGAAATCCGGAAAATGTATGTTTCTGAAAAAGTAAGCGACGTGAGCGCGATTGCGGAAGTCCGGCACGCATTGGTTGCGCAGCAGCAGCGAATGGGGAAAATGAAAGGTATTGTTATGGATGGTCGAGATATTGGGACTGTCGTTTTTCCGCAGGCCGAACTAAAAATTTTCATGACCGCAGACCCGCTGATCCGCGCCCAGCGCCGGCAAACCGAGCTTTTGGAAAAGGGCGAGCTGGTAGGGCTGGCCGAAATCGCCGAAAATCTGAAAATGCGCGATCACATTGATACGCACCGCGCCGAAAGTCCACTCAGGCAGGCGGAAGATGCTGTTTATATTGACAATTCACTGATGACACTCGACGAGCAGGTGGAATTGGTAGTACGCCTAGCCGACGAGCAGATCGGACTTTCGCTACGTCGCCGAAATGCCAGCAAGATCCAGCAATGACTCCAAAAGACTACGATTATCTGATTGTCGGGCAAGGCCTCGCTGGTACCTCACTGGCTTTGCATTTGCTGGAAATGGGGAAAAAGGTATTAGTGATCGGCGATTCTTCCATGCCTTCTTCAACCAAAGTAGCCGCCGGAATTTTTAATCCTCTAACCGGCAAAAAGCTGGTAAAAACCTGGCTTGCAGACGATCTTTTTCCTTATGCCCAAAAATTCTACGGTGACCTTGAAAGCAGGTTAAACTGTAAATTGATCTATTCCACACCCATTTTTCGTCCGTTCCGATCGATTGAAGAGCAGAATACGTATCTCGCTCAAACAGCCGACCCTTCCATTTCACCCTACATTGCCGCCGACAACCGAACTGATTTATCGCATTATGTCGAGTCACGCTTTGGTGGTTTGGAAGTGATCCAGGCGGGCTGGGTTGATCTGCCTTTGTTTTTGGAAAAGAGCAGGGAGTTGCTCTCTGAATTAGATAGTTACATGGAATCCACATTCGCTCTTGCCGATCTCCGGGTTGAGCCGGAAAGTGTATTCTGGAAGGATTTGAGTTTTGGGACAGTTGTTTTTTGTCAGGGATTTTTTGGTGTAAATAATCCGTTTTTTGAGTGGCTGCCGTTTGCGCCGGTTAAAGGTCAGATCCTGGAAGTGGCCACGGATCAGGTATTGCCCGGGTATATTGTGAATCAGGGAATATTCATGTTGCCGGTAAAGGAGCACTCAATGCGGGTAGGAGCGACGTATTCCTGGGATCCGCTCGACTGGGAACCGACTGATTCGGGGACAGCGGAAATAAATGAAAAACTGGAAGCTTTGATCAGGATACCTTATCGGATTACCTCTGCCAGCGCGGGAGTGAGGCCCTCCGTGAAAGACCGCCGCCCGCTGATTGGTATCCATCCGGATCATGCTAATGTGGCTATATTCAATGGGTTAGGAACGAAGGGAGTAACGCTCGGACCGTTTTTTGCGAGGCAGCTTGCGGAGCATCTTGAAAACGGCAAAGAATTGAATCCGTTAGTTAATATTCAGAGGTATTTTTCGTTATATTTCCGTTGAAGTCAGCCTAAGCATTTATGAGCATAAAACACATATACAGATTAACCTTTTCGGTCGGTTTACTAGCGGTTTTAGGAGTTGTATCCCAGTCAGTTGCGCAACGCTATCCTTCTCAGGAAACATTTGGCAAAAACCGGATTCAGTACAAAACCTTCAACTGGAAGATTTTCCGGACCACCAATTTCGAAATTTACCACTATCAGGGTGGAACTGCGCTGGCCAAGTTGACTGCGCAATATGCTGAAAGTGAGTTCGATAAAATCACAGATATTCTTGGCTGGACTCCTTACAGCCGCGTTAAGATCTTCCTTTACAATTCTCCCGCCGAGCTGGAACAGAGCAATATGGGCCTGTCTACGCTGGATAACCTCAATGAACAAAAGCTGGACCTTTCGCAGTCGCGCGTAGAAGTGGCGTATACCGGAGATCAGGTTGGTTTTCGTAAAAAGCTGGTGAAGGATATTAGTTTGCTCTTTGTTTACGATATGCTTTACGGCGGCAATATGAAGGAGGCGCTGCAAAGTTCCTTGCTTCTGACGCTCCCTGAGTGGTTTATGTCAGGTACCGCGGCTTACATTGCCGACGGCTGGTCGCCTGAGCTGAACGATTACATGCGGGATTTTTTCAAAAACCGGAATGTAAGAAAGCCTACATTAATGACCGGAAACGACGCGACGCTGGTCGGACAGTCGATTTGGAACTACATTGCCGAGCGCTACGGAAAGGACAAAATATCTGATATTCTCAACCTTACCCGCATTATCCGCACCGAGCAGACCAGTATCACAAGTACATTGGGCATTCAATCCTACAATCGCTTCCTGCGCGAATGGAAAGCCTATTATCTCAACCAAAACAAAAATGCCGAGCAGTTTTACGCCGAGCCCAGCCCGTCGTGGAAATATAAGCTGAACGAATTCAATGTGTCCGACGCAAGTGCGGTGATCAAGATCTCTCAGGACAAAAAGTTTACTGCTGTGAGCGAGATCAAAAACGGCCGGTATAGGGTGTATATATTTGATAGTGAGAGCGGTTCGAAGAAAATTGTGCGTCAGGGCAAGCTGGATCTGGTAGGTGGAAGAGCAAAAACACAGCCTCCTTTGCTGGGTTGGTTCCGCAACAACCAACTTGCGATCCTTGCTACCGAAAACGATCGAAAGAATTTGTATATCTATGAAAATATAGGTACTAAAAAGGTGAAGGTGAAGTTGAAACGCAATATCCGCGGACTTGACCAGATCGTAGATATGGACGTTTCAAATGACGGTACCATGCTGGCTGTCAGCGCTGACAAAGGCGGGCAGAATGACTTGTTCCTGATCAGCGTAGCTCGCGCTTCGCCGCTTGCATTGACCAATGACCTTTATGACGACCTTTCACCCAGGTTCGTTCAGGGTTCTTCCAGGAAAGTAGTGTTTTCTTCAAATCGTCCTGTTGACTCTGTGGGTACCGGTGACAAAGGAAATTACAAATCGATTTCTTCTTTATATACAATATTCGAGCACGACGGTACGCCAAGGTCTTCCAATATGATCAAGCTGGTGCAGGGTGATGGAAAGTCGAAAATAGTGCCTGTGTATGCTGACGCAACTGATATTGTCTATTTGTCAAATGGAAAAGGAGTGAATAATCTGTTCAGATATAACAGAGCTTCTTCCTCGACCTCGCAGCTTACCAATCACATTCAGAATATCCGCAACGCCGATGTCAACACCAAATCGGGCGGTGCGCTTGCGTACACGTATTTAAACGATGGTTACTATGTAGCTGCGTACAAGAATTCATTCAATATTGACGCTGCGATCAATACGCCGGCATTGACCCCGGGTACTGCGGCGGCTGGCGGTGGTAATGCAGCTGCGCAACCAGATACCGCGGCAAAAGCAGCTCAGCAAGCCTCCGAAACGCCGAAACTGGCTTTGAAAAATGGAGAGGTTGATACGGACAATTATGAATTCGACGAGGATGTTTTGAAATCCTTTGAATCCAGAAGAAACCGCGGAAGCTTCCCGACTACTCCGGGCGCATTATCACGACCGAAGGCGACTCGTGAGAATATCGCAATTAAAGGACCTACCAATTACAAAGGTTTATTTATAACAAACGATGCCAGCTCCGATTGGCGCATCGATCCGATCAGAGGATTCGGTTTCGCGCAGTCGATCTCCATGAATGACCTTTTGGAAAACCACGTGATAAAAGCCGGGGTATTCCTTTCGTCGAATTTCAGGAACACCGATTTGTTTGGTGAATACATGAATAACACCTACCGCATCGACTTCGGCGCTCGTTTTGACCGCAAGAGTTTGTATGTCGATACCGAGGGTGCTCCTCAGAAATACCGGTTCAATCAACTGATGTTCACGGCTTCGTATCCGTTTTCAACAACCAGCAGGTTCTCGTTATCGCCGATGTTTTCATCGACGCGAATGATCGACGTGTACATACTGGCTAATCCGGATATGGCGTCCAATTATGGCGGGTTGCGGAGTGAATATGTGTTCGATAATACGCGTGTGAATGGAATGAATATGATGGAAGGTACGCGGTTCAAACTGCGCTACGATATGCATCAGGGGCTGACGAATGGAAATGAAAGTTTCAATCGGGTAAGTCTTGATTTCCGTCACTATCAGAAAATTCACAGAGACCTGATCCTGGCGATCCGCGCGGCTGCCAGCCACTCAGGGGGAAAAGCGCCAAAACAAAATATTCTGGGCGGAATGGAAAACTGGCTCGGAAATAGGAAGGAAAACCGTACCGGCGAGAATCCGCTGAATTTTCAGAGAGATAACCGGGATATTTTCTTTGCTGATTTTGCCACCAACCTGCGTGGTTTCAATCTGAACAGGCTTTCAGGAACCAGCTATATGCTCGTAAATGCGGAACTCCGCATTCCGCTGGTGAAATACCTGTATCGCGGCGCTATTACTTCCAGCTTCCTGCGGAACTTCCAGATCGTCGGTTTTGGCGATATTGGAACTGCCTGGACAGGGAAGGGGCCGTTTAGTGAAAACAACAGTTTGAATACACAGATCATTGGTACTGAGGACGATCCTTTCCGCGCGACAGTTACAAACTATAAAAACCCGTATTTAATGGGCTATGGAATGGGTGTGAGAACGACATTGTTCGGATTTTACGCGAAGTTCGATTATGCGTGGGGAGTTGACAACGGTTACACAAACAAAGCTATTCCTTACGTAACATTAGGCTACGATTTTTAATTGTTTTGATAAGTATAAACTCAAATTAATACGGTTATTAAGATGGCAGAAGATCACGTCTTCTGCCATTTTTGGTATCTGTACAGCATTATTTACAAAAATTTGAACAGAATGAACACACATTACACTTTGAGGAGATTTCTTATCGCAGCGCTTTTTCTCGCAACAGGCTGGCAGTCAGTATCTGCACAACGCGAGGTGCTTTACGAACAATATGTTCAGAATCCGATGTCGATCAACCCGGGATTTACCGGCGTTCGGGAAGATTTTAATATGACGGCGATGTTCCGTCGGAAATGGATCAATATCCGGAACTCACCTTCGAGTCAGACTTTTGCGGCCGACGGTACCGTGGCGAATGGGAAATTCGGTATTGGTTTTCAGGCGCTTAATGATCAGACGAGTTATTTTACAACAACCGGTTTCTCGGCCTCATTTGCTTATCACCTGGCTTTTTCTGATGATTGGAAACTCGGATTAGGGGCGCAGGGCGGGATTAATGTACTGCCCGTGGCGGACCAATCGGGGTATCTGAGCAACAACCGCGCTTTGGGGACGTTTGGTATTGGTGCCTGGCTTCGGTCTGATCAATTATATATTGGTGTGTCGAAGCCGGAATTGCTGAGTCAGAGATTGGGACAGCAGGCTGCGCTGGATGTTTACCGGCGGCCGCTCTACATCATGGCCGGAGGCAGCTATGATGTGGGCGACGAGATATTGATGTTGCCGCATGTTTTGTTTGTTCAGGAGAAAGATCGCAAGCTGAGGTTCGACCTTGGTACGCGTTTTTGGTTTAGTGAAAAAGTGGGTATTGGTGCTTCCTACCGGATTGGCGGAGGATATAGTGGATTCTCTTCAAATGTCGATTATTTGCAATTATCTGCCGAGGTCCAGGTGGGCCGGAATGTGCGGCTGGGGTATTTTTACAGCACCCGTACAGCAGAGCAAATTTACGCCTCATATTCGGGTCCGAAGGGTGTTCACGAGCTTATGCTGAAATTTGTTCCGAACCCCAAAGGATTTCAAAAATATTAGTCCTGTGACCAATGGAAATGTTTTTCAATCAAGTTAAAAGGAGATTTTATTCGTAATCTTTACATAAGTCTCGTACCTTTGTGCCATAAATGAAATAATCACTTTTGTGATGGATAAATACACTTATATAGCTAATTCCGACGCCTCTTACATAGAGGAATTGTACAATTCCTACAAGCAAGATGCCACCTCAGTCGACGAAGGTTGGCAGAAATTTTTCGAAGGGTTTGACTTCTTTCAGAAGTATCCGATAAACGGAAACGGACACACCAGCGCAGCCGCTTCCGGCAAAGAAGCTGCCACCGTTGGAAAGCCCGATCCTGGCAGAATACGCAAGGAAATGGAGGTGGTTCACCTCATCCGCGGATTCCGCTCACGTGGTCACTTAATGGCCACAACCAACCCGATTCAGAAGAGAAAAGACCGTCGGCCACAACTGGAAATCACAGATTTTAATTTGGGCCCCGAAGATCTCGAAACCGTTTTTGAAGCGGGAGTTGAGGTTTTTGGAAGACCGGCTACACTGAAAGAAATTGTAGAATCGCTTAAAACGATCTATACCAGAAATATCGGTTTCGAATATCTATACATCCGCGACCGCGAGCAAAAAAGCTGGCTGCGCAAGAAAATTGAGAAAGAAGCATTGCATATGGATTTCTCAGTAGATGAGAAAAAACATATTTTGTCGAAACTCAATGAGGCGGTAGTTTTCGAAAATTTCCTGCACACCAAATACCTTGGCCAAAAGCGTTTTTCACTGGAAGGTGGGGAGACTACAATTCCCGCACTGGACGCGATGATCAACAAAGCCGCCGAAATGGGCGTGGTAGAAGTGATGATCGGAATGGCGCACCGCGGACGCTTGAATGTGCTCGCCAATATCATGCAGAAAACTTACGGACAGATCTTTAACGAGTTCGAAGGTAATTTGCCAGATCAGGTTTGGGGTGATGGTGACGTGAAATACCACATGGGTTTCGCAAGCCAGATAACTACGAAAGACGGAAACAAGGTACATTTGAAACTTGCACCAAACCCCTCTCACCTGGAAGCAGTTAATCCGGTGGTTGAAGGTTATATCCGCGCCCGTGCTGACGGCATGTACGACAGCGATTACGATCGCGTTCTGCCTGTTCTGATCCACGGCGATGCGGCTGTTGCAGGACAGGGTATCGTGTATGAAGTAACCCAAATGTCGGCGCTGAACGGATATTACACAGGTGGTACCATTCACTTTGTGATCAATAACCAGGTTGGTTTCACAACTGACTTCATCGACGCGAGATCTAGTATTTACTGTACTGATATCGCCAAAATCGTTGACGCGCCGGTATTGCACGTAAATGGTGACGATCCGGAAGCGGTTGTTTACTGTATGCGACTGGCTGTGGAATACCGCCAGAAATTCAATAAGGACATCTTTATCGATATGGTCTGCTACCGTCGTCACGGACATAATGAAGCAGATGAACCTAAGTTTACACAACCGGTTCTTTACAAATCGATCGAAAATCACCAGAATCCGAGGGAAATCTATCAAAAAACACTTGCAGAGCGTGGTGACATTGATGCGCAACTCGCAGCTAATATGGACAAAGAGTTCAAACAGCTGTTGCAGGAGCGTCTGGATATGGTGAAGCAAAAGACGTTGCCTTATACTTTACCAAAATTAGAACAGGAGTGGCATACGCTGCGCAAGTCGAAACCAGAGGATTTTGAAAAATCACCTGAGACTGGCGTGCCGCTGGACGTACTTCAAAAAATCGGTAAGGCGCTGACGACAACTCCCGAGAATTTTAACAGATTAAAACAAATTGACAAGCTGCTGAAAGATCGTGAGCAGATGATATTTGATAAAAAAGAAGTGAACTGGGCAACAGCCGAGCTGCTTGCTTACGGTTCTATTCTTGTTGAAGGAAATATTGTAAGACTGAGCGGACAAGATGTGCAGCGTGGTACATTCTCACACCGTCACGCGGTGCTACGGGATGTGGAAACGAATGCGGCTTACAACAGTTTGCAACATATTCAGGAAGGTCAGGGTCCATTTATGATCTACAACTCGCTGCTTTCTGAGTATGGGGTTTTAGGTTTTGAATTCGGCTATTCCATGGCGAACCCGAATGCATTGGTGATTTGGGAAGCGCAGTTTGGAGACTTTGCAAATGGCACCCAGGTGATCATTGATCAGTTTGTGACTTCAAGTGAAACCAAATGGGATCGCTGGACCGGCTTGGTAATGCTGTTGCCACACGGATACGAAGGCCAGGGACCGGAACACTCTAATGCGCGCCCGGAAAGGTATTTGCAGCTTTCAGCTAATTACAACCTGATCGTCGCCAATGTAACTACACCGGCCAACTTCTTCCACTTGCTGCGCCGTCAGTTGAAATTTCCTTTCCGCAAGCCGCTGGTAGTAATGTCGCCAAAATCGATGCTGCGTCACCCGCTATGTATTTCTCCGATGGACAGCCTCGTGAACGGATCTTTCCAGGAAACGATCGGAGATACTTACGCAGATCCGAAGAAAGTGAAAAAAGTGCTGCTGTGCACCGGAAAGCTGTATTATGAACTTTACGAAAGACAGCAGGCAGATAAGAGGGACGATGTCGCAATTATTCGTCTTGAACAAATGCACCCCTTCCCGCAAACGCAGGTTGATGCGCATTTGAATCAATATCCTGATGCAAAAGTATATTGGGTACAGGAAGAACCTTTCAATATGGGCGGATGGACGTTCATGTTGCGGATGTACAAAGGTGCTAAACCTCTGTCAGTAATCGCCCGTGAATCAAGCGCTTCGCCCTCGACCGGCTTCTCGAAAATTCATGCGAAAGAGCAGGCTGAGATTATTTCCAGAGCTTTTGAATGATAATTTCAATAAATTAAGACTTAATTCGACAACAAGATTGCAGATAAAATGGCTGAAATTGAAATAAAAGTACCGCCTGTTGGCGAGTCTATCACGGAGGTTACAATAGGGAACTGGTTCAAAAATGACGGTGACTTTGTTAAAATGGACGAAGTTATTTGCGGGCTGGATTCAGATAAAGCAACTTTTGAATTGACCGCGGAAGCAGAAGGTACCCTGCACATAAAAGCACAGGAAGGAGATACGCTCAACATCGGTGACCTGATCGCCACGATCGATTCAGCCGCAAACGGAGCCGCCCCGTCTGCTCCCAAGCAAGATGCAAATGCTGCGAAACCCGAAGCTGCTGCGCCAGTAGAACCGGCCGCAGATAAAGTCGAAGATAAAGCTGCCGAACCTGCCGCTGTTGCGCAAGCTCCCGCTGCCGGTGGCAAAGCATACGAAATGAAAGTGCCCGCAGTAGGCGAGTCGATCACGGAGGTTACCATTGCTTCTTGGAGCAAAAAAGATGGTGACCACGTGGAAGTGGACGAAATCCTTTGCGAGCTGGAATCTGATAAAGCCACTTTTGAGCTTCCTGCGGAAGCCGCTGGAACGTTAAGAATCGTGGGCCAGGAAGGAGATACCTTATCGATCGGTGCAGTTATTTGTACAATCGAGCCGGGTGCAGGCGGATCTGCGGCTTCCCAGCCAGCAGCCCAAGCTGCCGGACAGGCACCATCTGCCGGCCAGGGCGACAAAGCATATAGTGAAAAACACGCTTCCCCGGTTGCAGCTAAGATCCTTGCCGAAAGAGGTATCGATCCGAAAGATGTAAATGGTTCGGGATCAGGTGGAAAAATAATGAAGGATGATGCGTTGAAAGCCGGCAGCAAGCCAGCCGCTGCGGCTCAGCCAGCAAGTGCACCTGCGAAACCAGCTGCAGCCGCGCCTGCACCAGCAGGAGCAAGATCGCAACGCCGCGAGAAAATGTCATCGTTGCGTAAAACGATCGCCCGCCGACTGGTAGCTGTGAAAAACGAAACAGCCATGCTCACCACTTTCAACGAAGTGGATATGAAGCCGGTGATGGATCTGCGTAACAAATTCAAAGATAAGTTTAAGGAGAAACACGAAGTCGGTCTGGGCTTTATGTCATTCTTCGTAAAGGCAGTTACGGTTGCATTGAAAGACTTCCCCGTAGTGAATGCGTCTATCGACGGAGAAGAGCTGGTTTATAACGATTTCGCGGATATTTCAGTAGCAGTATCAACGCCTCGCGGGTTGGTGGTTCCTGTAATCCGCAATGCAGAGACACTTTCTTTCGCAGCTATTGAAAAAGAAATTGTTCGGCTTGCAGTGCGTGCGCGGGACGGTAAATTGGGCATGGATGAAATGTCTGGCGGAACTTTTACAATTACAAACGGCGGAACCTTCGGTTCAATGATGTCGACACCGATTATCAATGCGCCTCAATCGGCGATCCTGGGAATGCACAATATCGTGGAGCGTGCAGTTGTAGTGGATGGACAAATCGTTGTTCGCCCGATCATGTACGTAGCACTTTCCTACGATCACCGTACAATCGACGGAAAAGATTCAGTGAGCTTCCTGGTTCGTGTAAAACAGCTTTTGGAAGATCCGATGAGGTTATTACTTGATATGTAATTTTGCAGATATAGCAGTGAAAAAGCCCGATTTATCGGGCTTTTTTGCGTTTCGTACCTGCTATAATAATTTCGGGTTTTGCTTGTGCCGGTCTTTATCGCGCTCCGTTTTCTTGGCGATATTCTTTTCCAGCGCCTCAGTCAGATTAATGCCGGTTTGGTTTGCAATGCAGATCAATACCCAAAGTACATCCGCCATTTCATCGCCCAGGTCTTTTCCGAGATCACTCTTTTTGAAAGACTGATCACCATAAGTCCTCGCCATGATCCGGGCCATTTCGCCTACTTCCTCTGTCAGGATTGTCATATTCGTCAGTTCCGAAAAGTATCGGACACCGTAGGTTTTGATCCATTGATCAACGTCGTCCTGGGCTTGCTGTATTGTCATGTTTTACCGATGTTACGTCGCTCTGCGACTACTTGTGTTGCGTCGCGCTGCGACTTTCTTTGGTGTGTGGCATTATGTGTTTTGTGAATGAGGCGATCGCGGAGAGTCGACAACTTAGTAACTTCCTCCTTTCCTCCTTTCCTCCTTTCCTCCCTTCCTCCCTTCCTCCTTTCCTCCCTTCCTCCTTTAAACCCTATTCTTCGAGTCGATGATGATGGTTACGGGGCCGTCGTTTAGTATGGCTACTTTCATGTCGGCGCCGAATTGGCCGCATTGGATTTGTTTACCTGTTTCTCTGGTTAAAAATCTGATCATTTCCTCGTATAGTGGAATAGCGATATCTGCTTTCGCTGCTTCAATGAATGAAGGTCTGTTCCCTTTTTTTGTACTAGCGTGCAAAGTGAACTGACTTACAAGCAGGATATTACCATCGACTGATTTTAGATCTAGATTCATTTTGCCTTCCTCGTCGCCGAATACCCTGAGGCCGACAATCTTTTTCCCGAGCCATTCTACGTCCTCGCTAGTATCGAGGTGGGTTATTCCTATTAATACTAAAAATCCTGCCTGAATTTCTCCGCTAACCATCCCGTCGATCGTGACGGATGCGCTGCTGACGCGCTGAACAACTGCTATCATAAAATGCTTATAACCCTGGAATTGTAACATTCAAAAGTAGCCAGTATTCCGATCACTTAATTCTTCTAAAATAGCTTTTTCAAAATTTTAAGTCTGAACCTAATAATCTCCAAACCGAGAAATAAATGACGAATTAGTTTGAATGCTATGATAGAATATATTCTTTTTTTAATGCTACCTTCAATTTGATTTTGGTTCTTACATACTAACATTGAGTGGGTTATGAAAAGATATATGCGCATAGTAACGCTTTTTTTGATATCTAGTTTAACCAATCTTAATCTTTCCTGGGGTTTAGACGTAAGTGGATCCATTACTTCTTCGGGGAAAACCCGCACATTTATTTTTCACGCGCCGGGCACGTCAGTGCCGGAGGACCTGCCGCTACTATTTGTTTTTCACGGCGATAACGGGTCGGGCGCAAATATCAGGAACACGACGGGGTTCAATGCGACTGCCGATGCAAATAATTTTATCGTCGTTTATCCAAATGCAGATTCAGATGGCGGCGGCTGGCACCGTGCGATCGACCAAACCAAAGATGCAGTATTCACTTCCGACCTCATTGACTATTTCTGCAATACCTATCATATCGACGCAAAGAAAGTATACGCGACCGGACTGTCGGCTGGCGGATTTATGACCTATAATCTGGCGGTCAACTTACCCGGTAAAATCGCTGCATTCGCGCCGGTTGCCGGAAATATGTATGCGAATAATGGAAACTATTCTTATTTCAGCAGCCCCAATTTTAAACCCGTCCCGATCCTGCACATTCACGGTGATGCAGATGCAGTTGTCACTTATCCGGATCCCAATCACACACCCACACCCTGGACGGAGTGGCCGCTGACGCAATGGTCGTATTACAGTTGCAATAAAACCACTTACACTTTGCCCAACGAGGTGATCGCTCCCAATGTAACGAAGCTGAAATTTTGCGTTGGTAGTCCGCCTGCAACAAAGGAAGTTTCCCTGATCAGGGTGCAGGGAATGGGGCACGCTTGGCCGGTGACTTCAAATTTCAATCCAAACCAGGCAATCTGGGATTTTGTTAAAAATTATAGCATTGCGGATGCTCCGTCGTGCGCTCCCTTAACCGAGGAGCCGACGCACGCGGAAGGAACCATTCACACCCAAGGCAAAAGTATCCTGAGCCCCTGCGATCAACCGTTTGTCCCAATGGGCGTGAATTATTCATTGGCCGATGATTGGGAGTTTCCAGCAAATATTAATGGAGATCCGACGAATGTGAACGACGAACTTTCGGCCGAAATCATCAAAGCCAATCCTAATTCGGTTCGTATTCAATGGTATGCAAACAGGCAGAGCGGCTGGAAAACGTATTCAATAGCAGATTTAGATGTTGTCGTAACCCGCTTTCGCAAGGCTGGTATTATGTCGATTATTGAATTGCATGATGTGACTTGCTCAGATGATTATGCAAAATTCAATACGATGGTACTTCCGTGGTGGAAACAGCAGGAGGTACTCGATCTGGTGAATAAGCACCGGGGTTTTGTGATCGTCAATGTGGCCAATGAATTCGGGAATGTCAAATGGGCTTCAAACCAAACTACCGCATACACTACCTGGCTGAATCATTATAAAAATGTCATTTCTGAGCTTCGAACGGCAGGAATAGAGGTGCCGATCATGATAGATGCGCCGGATTGCGGGCAAAGTCTTGACATTGCTTTGCAAGCGGGAGAAGAACTAAAAACGCAGGATCCGCTTCATAATGTGATCATGAGCGCACACGGATATTGGTATGCGGATAATGCAGCTGCAATGGAAGCGCGGGTTCAGCAAATCGCGGATGCGACTTTTCCGGTTGTGTTGGGTGAAATTGCGAATGTGCAGGATGCCACCGGGCCCTGTTCCAATGCGATTGCCAATTATACCGATCTCCTTCAAAGCTGCAAAACGCACAATGTAGGCTGGCTCGCCTGGACTTGGACCGACGATTGGTGTGATGGAATGAATGGGCGCAGGGTAAGCCTGAACGGAGATTTTACGAATTTATCGACCTACGGGAATACGATCATTAATAACCCAGATTTTGGACTGGCTGCGAATGCGCAGAAAATGCAGATTGCTTGTCTGAATGAACCGCCGCTTCCCGTAAAACTGGTCTCATTTGAAGCGCAGCAGGAAGAAAGAAATGCAATTCGGTTACGCTGGAAAACCGCGATTGAAATCGGATTCAGTCACTTTGATGTGGAGAGGAGTGAGGATGGTGTCAATTTTATCAAAATAGTATCTATTGTTTCCGGGGAAAATCAAAAAAATACGGATTACGAATATCTTGACAAAAACCTGACGAGCGATTTATATTACTATCGCCTGAAAATGCAGGATTTGGATGGAAGCTTTGCCTATTCAAAAATCGCCGCTAGTAATCTGGGGAAATATAGTTCAGCTCAGGTTTTTCCTTCGCCTGCCAAAGATTATATTGTTATTAAACCAAGGAATCAAGAAACTGAGTCAGAAGTCCAAATATTAACTCAGTCCGGCCGCATGGCTATTTCGCGGATTTTACAAAAAGGCGAAGAGAAAATAAACATATCAGAACTCAAAGAAGGATTGTACATTGTAACGATCAACGGCCAGGTCGCCGGGAAAGTGATTGTTGACAAGTAGCACAAGTTTTCACAAATGAAGGAGGAACGGATTTCGGTGTTTGATATTTTTAAGATTGGTATCGGGCCTTCGAGTTCTCACACTTTGGGGCCGTGGCGGGCGGCGCAGCGGTTCCTTAATGTGATTAAAAGCCGTGTTGACCTGGAAAAGGTGATTTCGGTTAACGTCCATTTATACGGTTCTCTGGCCAAAACCGGAAAGGGGCACGGTACCGATATCGCCGTGATATTAGGACTAAGCGGGTACGATCCGGTTACCATTGAGACAACTTCGATTGACCAGATACTGGCAGATATAGCTGCGACCGAAACCACCATGCTGCACGGTGAAATGCAAGTTCGCTTCGCTCAAAAAGACAATGTTATCTTCCACAAAAACGAGTCGCTTCCCTTTCACCCTAATGGTTTAAAATTTGTCGCAGACTGTGGCGTTAGTGGAATAGTTGAAGAAACCTACTTCTCGATAGGCGGCGGTTTTGTCATTCAGGAAGGTGAAAAGGATGCTTCTGCGACGCCGGTACAATTACCATATCCCGTCGACTATGCCGCAGATCTGCTAAAATGGCACAAATCTTCTGGCAAGGCAATCTGGGAAATCGTTTTGGAAAATGAGAAAGTATGGAAGAATGAAGACGCTATTCGAAGCGAGCTGATGCATATCTGGCACGCCATGCAGGATAGCATATTCCTCGGTTGCCAAACCAGCGGCGAGCTTCCCGGCGGATTGCAGGTAAGAAGACGCGCAGCCGCATTAAACCAGAAATTACTCAAAGAACAAACGTGCAGCGACTGTACCGACTGGATGAGCAGAATCCGTAGCGGCGGCGCCGGATTTAATTACACGCTCGACTGGGTCAGTTGTTTTGCATTGGCTGTAAACGAGCAAAATGCCTCATTCAGCAGGGTAGTGACAGCTCCAACAAATGGGGCCGCGGGCGTAATCCCGGCTGTGATCCAATACTGTATCACTTTTTGCGGAGGTACCGAAGAGGATATTTTCAAGTTCATGCTTACTGCAGGCGAGATAGGTAGCATATTCAAGAAAGGCGCGACAATTTCTGCGGCAATGGGCGGCTGTCAGGCGGAGATCGGTGTATCGTCTGCAATGGCGGCGGCTGGATTGGCCCAGGTTTCGGGCGGAACGGTGGAGCAGTGCCTGATGGCGGCGGAAATTGCAATGGAGCATCATCTCGGACTTACCTGTGATCCCGTGGGTGGTTTGGTGCAAATCCCTTGCATTGAGCGGAATACAATGGGCGCGATCAAGGCGATCACTGCTTGTCAGCTTGCATTGCAGAGTAATCCTCAGAATGCGAAAGTGTCACTTGATAATGTGGTGAAAACCATGTGGCAGACCGCGCTGGACATGAACAATCGCTATAAAGAAACCTCGGAAGGTGGCCTGGCAGTGAATATTCCGATCAGCCTAAGCGAATGCTAAATTTGCGGTTTTATAAATGCAGCAGCATGTGCGCCAGACCGAAATATACACCGTAACCGATCAGGTCATTGGCCGTTGTAATAAACGGACCCGAGGCCACAGCCGGGTTAATGCCAATTCTTTCCAGTAAAATGGGGGTTATCGTGCCCATAAAGGAAGCAAGGAACACAACAGACATCAACGCAGTCGAAACCACAATTGCGAGACTCAATTCATTGCCTATCAGTAGATTAAATCCAAAAACGATCAGGCTGATGATCATGCCATTGATAAATGCAACTGCAAACATTCTGATCAAACGCTGGCCCACCGTGGTATCAATCCCCGTTTTATCAGCCAGACTTTGCAGGATAATCGAAGAAGTCTGAATGCCCACATTCCCGCCGGTTGAGCCGATAATAGGTATAAATGCAGCCATTGCGGGGATTATTTTAAGATCACCTTCGAAAAAACTGATGAATTTCGCGGCGAGTATTCCTCCCATCATTCCCACCAGAAGCCAGGGAAGGCGAGCTTTGGTTTGTTGCCAGATCGTATCATCTTCCTCTACATCACCCGTAATACCCGCCATTGCCAGTGTGTCCGAACTGGCGAGATCGGTGATCACGTCGATCACGTCATCGATCGTAATACGGCCCAATAACTTCCCCTGCACATTCACAACCGGCAGTGCATCAAGGTCATAGCGTTGCATAAGTTCCGCTACTTCTACGGCAGGACGGTACGTTTCCACAAAAATCACATCCTTGTCGTAAAGACTCTCAATCTTGGTATTCTTATGGGCTAATACGATCTTTTTGAGAGATAATATCCCGTGCAGCTTGCCAAAATCGTCCACCACGTACACTGCATACACCTTCCCAACATCCTCCGCCTGCTTCCGTAACTCTTCAATACACTGATTTACATTCCAGTTTACATTCGCTTTCACGAGCTCTTTCTGCATCAAACCACCCGCCACATCTTCATCGTAATGCAGCAGATCAAGGATAAAACGCGCCTGCTCACGGTCTTCCAAAAGGGCAATAACCTCCTCTCTGACACGTATTGGCTGCTCATTCAGCAAATCCACCGCATCATCAGAATCGAAAAGATTGACAAAACCCGAAATTTCCTCGGAAGTAAATGCCTTCAAAAACTCGCGGCGCTCGTCCGGGTCCATATCAGCCAGGATCGCCGCCCCGGTTTCCAGGTTAAGTTGGTTAACCAGAAATTTCGCGCTCTCCGTTTCGAGCTCGTATACCAGACTGGTAATATCTGCCGGAAAAAGGTTCTCCATCTCGCCGCGGATGGCAGCAGAATCCTTCTTCTCGATCAGCTCCTGAATATGGTCGACGTATAGTTGTGTTAATTCAAATGTCATTGTCGCAGCTTTTAGCGGGTGGGCGGTTTGCTTTTAGCTTAACTCGATTTCTACGAGGATATTGGATCGTTGGAGAGCGTTTCGGCGATTTTTGTGAGCTCAACAAAGTCGCTGACACTCAGTTGTTCGGCCCGCTTGTCGAGCAGTGGGTGTTCTGGAAATGTGCCTATCGGCTTCAAGGCATTTCTCAGTGTCTTTCGCCTTTGGTTAAAGCCCGTTTTTACAACAGTAAAGAACTTTTTCTCATCACAATCTAAATGCGTAACCTGATTACGTCGAAGTCTGATCACGCCCGACTGGACTTTTGGCGGCGGGTTAAACGCGCCCGGCGGCACGGTTACCAGGTAATCAATATCATAAAATGCCTGCAAAAACACACTCAGGATTCCGTAGTCCTTATTTCCCGGCGGCGAAGCAATGCGTTGCGCAACTTCTTTCTGCAACATGCAAACGATCTCCGGAATGCGGTCCCGGATTTCGAGCGCCCTGAAAAAGATCTGGGAAGAGATATTATAGGGGAAATTTCCGATGATCGCGAAAGGCTCCGAAAAGTGGTCCGCCGGATTGAATTTCAGAAAATCACCTTCAATGATCCGTTCTGAAAGCAGCGGGAAATGTGCGTGCAGATAGGCGACCGATTCGCGGTCAATTTCTATCACAGAGGTGGTAAATTCAGTCTTCGGCAAGAGGAATTGGGTAAGTACGCCCATACCCGGTCCGATTTCCAGAACCTGCTTATAACCGCTGTGACCGGACAGTCCGTCGGCTATGAGTTGTGCGATATTTAAGTCTTTTAAAAAGTGCTGGCCGAGGTGTTTTTTGGCCCTGACTTTCCATTCATCGGGTTTTTTATAATTCGTTTTCACAGACCAAAATTACGTCTTAATTCGTAGATTTATCGAATAAAGAATTGTAGAGAACCTTAAATATGCCCTGATCCCGAACCATGGAAATGATATTGTCCCAGACTCACTGGCAAACTATACACGCTACACTGCAACACCTTAATTTGATTGGGATTACCTTTTCGCCTGACTTCGTGATCCGAAATATCAGCGCCCACGCACTGATGAAAACGGGCTGGCTGGAATCGGATCTGGTGGGGCAAAGTATATTCGACAGGTTGATCCCGAAGGATGAAGAAGACGAAGTAAGGCAAATGCTGGAAGAAGGTATTCAGGGCAAAAGGAAGCTCGAACAGCGCGAAATTCCATTTATCGCTCGAAAAGGAACAGTCCGTACTTTTTCTATCAATTCCGTATTGATCCAGCGGGAAAACGATGAGATAGAATGCATTACGCTAGTCGGAGATGATATTACCCGGCGGCGGCGCATGGAATCTTCGATCTCCAAATCCAACTCACAATTGCAGGACCTGGTGGACAATACCAGCGACCTGATCCAGCTGGTGGCGATTGACGGGAAGTTCATATTCGTCAACAAAGCGTGGCGCGAAGTGCTGGGTTACGGCCTAGACGAAATCGCGTCGATGCGGATGGAAGATATTCTGCATCCACAGCATAAGGAGGAAGCACTCGCGCAGCTGAAAGAGATTGAGCTGGGCAATCCTAATCCGCGATTCGAGGCGGTTTTTCTGAGCAGGGAAGGGAAAAAAGTGTTTGTGGCTGGAAGTGTGAACTGCCGGTACGACAGTGGGAAACCGAATGCTTTCAGGTTTATTTTAAATGATTTTACCCAAAAAATACGCGCTGAAAAGGCTCAGAACCTGTATTACAGCATCGCAAACTGGACTGTTACCACCCAGAACCTCGACGATTTTTACCAAAGCATTCATGAAGAGCTAGGAAAGATTATCGATGTTAAAAACTTTTTCATTGCGCTTTACGATCCGAGCAAAAGCTTCATTTATTTTCCCTATTACGTAGATCAGTACTTTCAGGGCAATGTAAGATTTACGAAAAGGAAGCTGGGAAATGGGGTAACTGAATATGCGATCGCCTCTAATAAGCCGCTCTTTCTTTCGGATGGAGATATCGAGCAGCTGGCCAAAACCAACAGCCTCTATTTATACGGAATTACACCAAAGCAGCTGCTTTGTGTGCCGCTGCGCATCGGGGACAGGGTTACCGGAATAATCGGCGTGAAATCGTACGACGATCCCAATATGTTCGATGCGCGGGACCTGGAACTGCTGGAATTCATTTCAGGGCAGGTTGCGCTCGCGATCGCCAGAAAGCAAAGTGAGGAGGAACTGAGCAAATATGTAGCCCGGCTGAATGCGATCTTCGATAGCAGTTCGCATTTAATCTGGTCGGTGAATAAGTCGCTGCAACTGACTTCTTTTAATAGAAACTATGCTGATCTGATTCAGAACCAGTTGGGTGTGAGACCGTCGCTGCAATCGAGTACGGAGAAATTCGGCTGGCGGATGGTGGGTAATAGCAACCGCCGCACGTTGGAAACCAAATACCGTCAGGCACTTAGGGGCGAGGCGCAGTATTTTGAGTTCAAGATCGATCGGAACGATGGTGGGAATATGTGGCTTGAATTTTACCTGAACCCTATTCACTACGCAGATGGAGTGATCGAGGAAGTATCGGGTATCGCCCGGGATATTACCCGGCGTAAGGAAGCGGAATTATCGCTCCGGCATAGTGAGGAGCTTTTCAGGGGGATATTTGAAAATTTACAGGATATCTATTGCCGGATCAACCGCCAGGGGGAGATCACGATGATCAGCCAGTCGGTGCTGAAAAGGCTGGGATATTTGCCAGAGGAAGTGATCGGGCACAAAGTGCTTGAATTTTTTCAGGATAAAAAACGGATACACTCTGCATTGATCCGGCTTCGGAAAACAAAAAGTCTGCGCAATTTCGAGATCACGCTGCCCCGAAAAGACGGTACCGAGCGGCAGTTTATGATCAATATGCTGATGTTCTCGAACGAAAAAGGTAAGCCGACAGAAGTGGCGGTACTTGCCCGCGATATTACCGAGCTGAAACGGAATGAGCTCGAATTGCTGAAAGCGAAAGAGCACGCGGAAAGGTCGTTGAAAGTAAAAGAAGGTTTCCTGGCGAATATGAGCCACGAAATACGTACCCCGATGAACGGCGTGATCGGGATGATCGACTTGCTGGGCGAAACGCCTTTGAATGTAGAGCAGCGCGACTATGTGTTGACGATCAAACGCTCGTCGGAAACTTTGCTCAACATTTTAAATGATATTCTTGACCTTTCGAAAATTGAGGCCGGGAAAATGGAACTGCACCAGAGCCCGATTTCGGTCGAAGAGCTTTTGCTAAAACTGGTTTCACTTTTCGGGCAGACCGCGAAGAGCAAAAACAATACACTTACCTACCATATCGCCGAAGATATTCCACGTTTCATTCTTGCCGACCAAACCCGACTTTTACAGATACTATCGAATTTAACCTCCAATGCGCTCAAATTCACAGAAAATGGCGCAGTGAAAGTTTTCTTAACACTGTTAAAGAAGGATGGGATCAGAAATAAGATCAAAGTGGAAGTGCAGGATTCGGGAATAGGGATCAGCGCTACTGACAGGCAGATTTTGTTCACTTCTTTTACACAACTAGACAATTCTTCCCGCAAATCCTTCGGTGGAACGGGACTAGGGCTCGCGATCTCAAAGCAGCTTTGTGAATTAATGAATGGAGATATTGGCGTGGAATCGGTACTGGGCCAAGGCAGCACTTTCTGGTTTACATTTGAAACAACTGAAACCACCGGCGCGCTTGTAAGTAACGTCGCGCAGCTGGAAGAGGTACCCATTGAGAACGTATTCGCCAATTATCATCCTACCATTTTGCTGGTCGACGATAATGCGGTGAACAGGAAAGTGGCTAATGAAATCCTGAAAAAGTCGGGCTGTGAAGTGGATCTGGCAGAGAGTGGTTTCAAGGCTATTGAAATCGTGGAGGCGCGTTTCAATGCAGGGCAGCCGTTTTATGATATCATTTTTATGGATATTCAAATGCCGGATATGGATGGTGTGGAAACCTCGCAGGAGCTCCGCAAAAAATTTCAGGCACTGCCGCCGATCGTTGCGATGACAGCCTATTCGATGAAGGAAGACCGCGACCGGTTTATCAGTCAGGGAATGGACGATTATATTGCAAAACCAATCCGCGCGCAGACTTTGGTACAGAAAGTGCGTGAATTAATCGGAAATAAACATCTCGCCAAGCCGGAACCGGTTCAGCTCGCGCCTGTTGCCGAGCCTGTGATTCCTGTTTTGGACAAAGAAATCATCGACCAGCTGAATGGAATAGGAGGCGCAGATCTGGTATGGTCAGTGTTTGAAGACTTCGTTACAGAATCCAATGAGCTCGTGGAAGGGGCGCTCACTGCATTTGCGGCGGGGGATATTCCGACTGTAAAAAGCAATCTGCATACATTGAAAGGAAGTGGCGGAACCGTGGGCGTTTCACAGGTAGCCGAGATTGCGCGCGATGCAGAATGGCGCCTGAAATCTGACGATACGAGCACGCTGGCCGAAGCGCTCCCGGAATTAAAACGGGCGTACGAGCTATTTCTCAGTCAATACGAAGGTTTGCTGAAAAAATGGCTTAAATAGGTGATTGAAACTCGTCGACGTATATGGCTGATTGATCGGTAAAAGTTGGGGCTTCTATCGATTGTGGGGGTTATTTGGGAGTTATAGTTAAACCTTCCCTGCGGGGATCGCTCTAAACTTCCAGAAACCTTTACAGAAATCATGAAACGATATATTTCCTCCGCCGTACTGATCCTGGCATTGCTATTTGGCAGCTTAGCTCAGGCACAGAATGCCCAAATTTCGGGCACCGTTGTTGACAGCCTGAACCGGTCTGCGGTGGTAGGCGCCTATGTCGCGGTGAGCAGGAATGTTCCTGATGCCAAGCCGGAATATGTTACTACGGACGTAAATGGTAAGTTTTCTTTTACGGGACTTTCCAAAGAAACCGCCTATCTGGTAAAGGTAACTTACCTCAGCTATAAGGATTTTACCAAAATAATTACACTTACCAGCGAATCGCAGGATCTGGGCACGATCCAGCTCACCGAAGCAGTCGCAAACCTGAAAGAAGTTAAAGTAATCGGGCAAGTGACGGCGATGGAGCAGAAGGGTGATACAACCCAATTCAATGCGGCCGCATTCAAGACGAATCCTGATGCAACGACAGAAGATCTGATCCAGAAAATGCCTGGCATTACTGTTACAAATGGAACGGTAACTGCGCATGGAGAAACTGTAAACCGCGTTTTGGTGGATGGAAAGCCGTTTTTCGGTGACGATGCCGCACTTACCTTAAAATCTCTTCCCGCAGAAATTGTTGATAAAATCGAAGTTTTTGACAAGCTCAGTGACCAGGCGCAGTTCACTGGATTTGACGATGGGAACGGGCAGAAAACGATCAATATCGTGACCAAAGCCGATCGCAAAATGGGCCAGTTCGGGAAGGTATTTGCTGGTTATGGATTAGATAACCGGTACCAGGCGGGCGGTAACGTCAGTTTCTTCAAAGGCGACCAGCGCATTTCGGTGATCGGGTTGAGTAACAATATCAATATGCAGAATTTCTCGGGCCAGGATCTGCTGGGGGTAACAGGCGGCGGCGGTCGTGGCGGCGGCTCTTCGGGTAACTTTATGGTTGGAAACCAGAGCGGCATTACCGGTACCAATTCTTTCGGACTCAACTATGCCAATAAGTTTGGTAAAAAAGTGGAGGTAACCGGCAGCTATTTTTTCAACCGCACCGGGAATGTAAATGAGCAAACTACTTCGCAGGAATATTTTCTGGCGCAGGCAGACAGCAACCAGTTTTACAATGAAGCGAGCCGCACGTCAAGTACCAATGCAAATCACCGCCTGAACTTTCGAGTTGAATATAATATTGACCCCAAAAATTCACTCATCGTAACGCCGCGCCTCAATTTCCAGGATAACCAGTCGGGGAGTTTCAAAACGGGACTTACCACACTGGCCAACGGGAGCAAGATCAATGGGCTGGACAATACGCAAAGCAATTTGAATAAAGGCTACAATTTTTCAAATGATCTTTTGTTTCGCCACAGTTTTGAGAAAAAGGGCCGCACGATCAGTTTGAACGTAAATACCCAGCTGAACGACCGCAATGGAACACGGAATCTATATTCCCGTAACTTATATTATGCCAATTTCGGCCTTCCCGAGTTTTCAGTGAGAGGCGATACAACCGATCAGTTGAGCTATACCTATTCCGACGGAGTTACGCTTGGCGGGAATGTGATTTACACCGAGCCGATCAGCAAAACGGGACAGTTACAGCTGAACTACGGGCTGACCGTGAGTAACAGTAATTCCAGCAGAGAGACTTTCAATATGAGTTTCGACGAAAATACTTACACGGATCTGGACACATTGCTTTCCAACAATTTTGACAACCGCTATGTGACTAACCGCGCCGGGCTGGGCTATCGCTACCGGAAAAACAGCTGGTCGGCGAACCTGGGTGTCGATTTTCAGAATACAGGTCTGTATAGTCAGCAGCTTGCGCCTTATAATACGAAAGTGGATCAGTCTTTCACTAATTTCCTGCCGAACTTTATGCTGACTTACCGCTCGAAAACGGGTACGCAGTTCAGGACATCTTTCCGCAGCTCGACCAGCCAGCCTTCGATCTCGCAGTTGCAGAATGTGATCGACAACAGCAATCCGCTTTCATTGACCGCAGGTAATCCAAATCTGAAACAGGAATACCGCAATATGTTCAATGTGCGCTATTCACTTGCAGGGGCAGCCCGTCCGTACAGCCTGAATGCGATGGTTTTTTTGACACAAACTAACAATGCTATCGTGAATTCGACGATTATCGCGCAGGAACCAACGACTTTGCCGAGCGGAATTGTACTGGAACGCGGCGCGAGACTGACTTCGCCGATCAACGTGGACGGAAGCTGGAATGCACGCTCGTTCCTGGCTTATGGAAAACCAATTGCGCCATTGAAACTGAACCTGAATGTTACGACCGGATTCAACTATGTGCGATCGCCGGGGATGATCAACAATGTGCCCAATTTCTCTAATACTTATGCTGTATCTCAGGGACTTGTGCTAAGCAGTAATGTGAGTGAAAAGCTGGATTTTACGGTTTCCTATTCCGGAAATTACAATATCGTCCGCAACTCCATTCAGCCGAATCTGAACAATAACTATTATACGCAGGGTGTTACCGGTCGGGTAAACTGGATATTTGGTAAGGGATTTGTGGTGCAGAGTGATATCAACAATCAATCGTACCGTGGGCTGGGAGAAGGCTTTAATCAAAACTTCACCTTATGGAATGCGAGCGTGGGTAAGAAATTCCTGAAAAACAATGCTGGCGAGCTCAAACTGACCGTTTTTGATATCCTGAAACAAAACAACAGCATCACCCGTAATGTAACCGAAACTTACGTGCAGGACGTTACCAACCGTGTGCTGACCCAATATGCGATGCTGACTTTCACTTATACATTGAAGAATTTCGGTAAAATGCCATCTGGAGACAGCAACCGCAGACGTGATTACGAGGGAGAAGGCGGCGGCTTCCGAAACCGCGGAGACGGTGGAAGAGGACCAGGTGGTTTTTGATAAAGTATTATAAATCCTTCCTATAAGTGCAAAAAAATCCCGGCTCGGTTTGAGTCGGGATTTTTGTATTGAAGGAAAGTGCTTTCTATTTTCTGGAAGCGAAAGGAACAATCAGTTTTTCGCCGCGCTCTGAAAAGTCTTTCGACCTGCCATTTGCTTTCATTAATGCTTCTTTTGTCACGCCATATTTTCCCGCAACTACCCTCAGTACATCGCCCGGCCCCACCGTGTGGACCGTCTGCACCTGGATTTTTAACTTGGTAACCCCTGACTTAACATCAGATACACCAGGATTAAGGCCCTGTAAAGTTTCAGTTTTGAGGTTATATCTGGATGCAATGCTGGAAAACGTTTCGCCGCTTTGTACGGAATGCGTGATTTCCTGTCCGCCCAATGAAGCAGCAGATACAGTGGGTTTGGTTTCTTTTGCAGATACTGCCGGCTTTTCTGCAACAGGATCTTTGGTAATAGGTTCGGCTTTTTCGGTTTCTACTACATCGAGCGGCTCGTCGGTAACCGGTTCACCCACAGTGGTTTCACTTAATGTAGAGTCTACCACTACGGAGGTCAGTTCCTCGGAATTGGAAGAACTATCAGAGATATATTCATAGCCGACATAAAGCATGGCTAATACCAAAAGAACTAACACCAACAGTGTAACGACCGGTAAATTAGACTTTTCAGTAGGACGGATATTTCTTTTTTTAGCGAATTCGTCTTCCATAATTTAGCCGTTATTCAATTTTTAGTGGAGTTAATATAATACACGAAAATAATAAACAAGGGTTACTTTGCAAGTTGCTTTTTCAATTCCTCGTTCATCGTCGAAACTTTGTCTTTTAAGCTTTCCTTGAATGCATCCAGCCGTTTTCCAGTCGCTTCGTCGCTGGCGCCGATAATCTGAGCGGCAAGAATTCCTGCGTTTCGGGCACCGTCCAGAGCCACAGTGGCAACAGGTACGCCAGCCGGCATTTGCAATATGGAAAGTACGGAATCCCAGCCGTCGATCGAGTTGCTTGAAAGTACCGGTACACCTATTACGGGTAAAGAAGTGAGTGAGGCTACCATACCCGGCAAATGTGCCGCTCCGCCTGCTCCGGCAATGATCACCTTTAAGCCGCGCGAACGGGCAGTAGCTGCATAGTCCAACATTCGCTCCGGCGTGCGGTGTGCAGAAACGATCTCCATTTCGAAATCTATCCCCAGCTCGGTCAGTGCGTCGGCGGCCAGCTGCATTACTTTGGAATCCGAAAGACTTCCCATTATTATACCTACCATCTGGTCAATGCTTAGATTCTGTACTTATTACCCTGATATTGTTTTTCACAAATTCCACCTTTTCCTTCAAAGCAGAAAGACTGTTGTCCATAATTGTGATGTGGCCCATTTTACGGAAAGGTTTGGTTTGTTTTTTCCAATATAAAAAAGGAAATACCTGTTCCTGCGCCAAAAGCTTTTCCATTCCTTCATAAACTGCCGGTCCTTGAAAACCGTCTTCGCCAAGCAGATTTACCATCGCAGACGGTCCGTAAGCCTGCGTGCTTCCCAGAGGTAACCCCAGAATCGCCCGCCAATGCTGTTCATATTGAGAAGTTGCATTTGCGCGGATCGTGTGGTGGCCGCTGTTATGCGGGCGCGGTGCTACTTCATTAATTAGTACTTCACCGTCTTTGGTGAGGAAAAGCTCAACGGCCAGCAGACCTACTATCTGAAATGCCTCGGCAGTTTTAACAGCGATCTCCTGTGCTTTTGCATTGACCTGCGCATTGATTTCCGCAGGTGCAAAAAGGTATTCTACGAGGTTGAGTTCGGGATGAAAAACCATTTCCACAGTCGGGAAAGTAGCCGTTTCGCCCGCACTGTTACGCGCGACAAGCACAGCCAGCTCTTTATCAAAATCAACGGCTTTCTCTAAAAGGCCCGGCTGATCGAATGCTTTTGGAATATCTTCGGCTGATGCAATGCGCTGCACGCCGCGGCCATCGTAACCATCTTTACCCAGCTTATGAAATGCGGGTAAAAATGAAATATGGTTTGAAACTTCTTCCCGATTTTCGGTTAATATAAAATCGGAAGTGGGAAGGTTGTTGTCCAGATAAAACTGTTTCTGAATGCGCTTATCCTGGATTTTGCGAATTACAGAAGGCTGGGGATAAATTTTCTTTCCCTCTTTTTCAAGCTTTTCCAGCGCGTCTACATTCACTTTTTCGATCTCGATGGTAATTACATCAAGGTCTTTTCCAAAATCATAAACAGTATCAAAATCTTGCAGGGAACCCTGGCGGAAATGGGGGGCAATTTGTTTGCACGGAGCCTCAGCGTCAGGATCCAGGACATGGATATCGAGGTTCCAGTCGACAGCAGCTTGCAAAAGCATTAAACCCAACTGGCCGCCTCCGAGAATTCCAATTCGGTATGAAAGCATTTAATAATTAAATTTTACCACGCAAAATTGGTGTAAAAACCGCTAACATAAAACACAAACGGCGTCTTTTGGCAAAAATGTGAAGAATTTCGACAATGCAGCCGACTCACTTCATCAGCCTGATCAATGCGATTTCCAGCAATAAAAGGAAGAGTGCGGCATATAAAAAATACTTCCACAGATAAGTGCCCATGTTTTGCTGCTGAAACGCTGTGGCAAATGCATCGTCGTCGATCCGGTCGAATACCTGGACATTTTTCTGTCCGGCAAACAACGTCCGGAGCTCGGTGGGGGAGTAGAATTGCAATTTCGATTCGGCGCTGTTGTGGTTGAGCGCGATGATCTGCTCTGTTTTGTCGTTTTTCACCAACTCGTAATAACCGGCAGCCAATCCTTCTCCCAGCTGATCGCCCTGCGGAATACCCAGTAGCAGCTGGTTGCCAGCCAGGCGTTGCACGGGGATTACCTCCGTTTTATTTCTTCGCAACTTATATATTGAATTAGCTTCGGTGCCGGTCACGGAAAGACTGATCGGATCTTCGTCAAACTTGAAGGAAGTACGCTGCGCACGGACACTGGCCGCGGCAATTTTATACATGACCGGAACGAAGATCGCGTGCTGAGCCACTTTTCCATATTCCGGATTTAGGGGCGCAGCAAAAAGGTATAATTTACCTAGACCGGCAGAAATTTGACTCAGATAAACTTGCCCATTGCGCAGTGAAAGCAGCGGCTGGCCGGAGCTCGACCAGCTGAGTACCGTTGAAGCAGTAGGTAAATTCAGGTTCATTTCCTGGCGGACAGATTCTTCAAAAACGTCGCTGAAAAACGGGTTATTACGATCGGGCGCAGCAAGGTCAACCGGATTAGGAGCCGCATTGCCAGCCACATTCAACCCTCTCACGCCCAGGTTAGCCAGAAATCCGCCGTAGCTTTCTGCCTGTGGGTTAGCCGAAGGCAGCAGGGCCAGACTCCCGCCTTTCCGAACAAAATCCTGTAATTCCTGAGGCAAAGTGCCCGAGACCTGATTGACACCTTCCAGTACTACCAGATCTGCATTTTTAATCAGTCCGGGATCGACGTTTTGCGCACTGTAACTCTGTAATGTGAATAGGCTGTCATTGTCGTACACATTTTCAATATAGTTTCCGGCCGATTTCTGACCGTAAATATGCAATACCCGGATCAGCGGAGAGGAGTTGAGGACGAAGAAGTAATCGTTGTCGAAGGTTACCGGGAAATCGTCGAAAGTGATCTGTCCTTTTTTGTAACCTTTCCCTTTCAGGTTGAAGTTGAATTTCGCGGTAGCGCTGCCGTTCGCAGGCACACTAACGGACGCGGTCGAAGCCTGCGTATTATCCAGGCTCAGTTTAAGTACCACATTCTTAGCCTCTTCCGTCCCTGAGTTGCTGACTTTTACAAAAAGTATATTGTTTTGAAGCTCGCGGATAAACGGGGTATTAAGCCAGGTAGAATCGACGAATATGTTTTTCTCGGCCGCTGCCTGAACCGGGACCAGAAAGAGCTGGTTCGTTGTATCTGCTTTGATTTTAGACAAGTCGCCCGCGGTGCTTTTTTGAAAATCAGAGAACCAGAAAAGCTGGTTGCTTCCTTGTTGCTGGTGCCGGGAAATGAGATTTTGCTGGCGCAGGTAAATCTGCTCGAATGTTCTCGGGGTATTGGACAGATTGATGGTAGTAAGCCGGTCGCGCAGCTTTTCCGCGGGGTAAAGTCCTTGTTCCTGTGCAGAGAAATCGTTGGTTACCAGTTGCAGCGAGGCCGAATTTTTGAAGATACCCAGCAAATCGCTGAGCCGCTGCGTGGCAATATCAAGGTACCTCTTGTTGTTCAGCTCGCTTTCCATGCTGAACGAATTATCCAGATAAAGGCTGGTAATGCCCTGCCTGTTTACTGAGAGGTTATTTTTCGCGGGAAGAAATGGCTGGGCAAAAGCAATTGCCAAACAGATAATGGCCAGAATACGCGTCGCCAAAACCAGCCAGTGTTTGATCTGCCGGACTGAGCGCGTTTTGGTATCAACTGCTTTGAGGAAAGCTACATTGGTGAAAAAGACCCTTTTTGTGCGACGAAAGTTGAAGATGTGAATCGCAATCGGAACAGATACGGCCAGTAAACCCCACAAAAAAGACGGAAACAGAAAACTCATCGGATCGGATCAAAAAGGCATATTTACTTCTTCAACGCAGTTAAGAAAGACAAATTACACTAAAATCTCTTAACTGGTTTTTATTTCAATGCCTTTCTGATATGTCGGACGGTTTTTCCTAACTTTGCACTTTATTTTGCAACCCTATTGATCCTTATCGGGTAGAAATCAGAATTGTTAATTTAAATTAAGTTATGGCCAAAGTTTCGGTGAACAAACACCAACCCGTTTATCAAATGCCCACGAACCCTGCGGCGGTTCGTACAAAAAGGTATGCATTACCTACAAAAAAATACATTTCGCTGGCCATGCGTTACTTTTTCAAAACGCAGATCAAATGGGCGCTTCTTCCTATTGCCCTGATCCTGGTCAACGCAGTACTGAACCTGACAGACGTTTATCCTAACTACTGGATCTATATTACAGTTTTTGTCGGCGTGATCCTTTACGTACTTTTTTGGCTGATCCAGTTTACGGGTATTACCCAGCTCGCACAGTATAAGCCGATGTTTGAGAAATTTCAGTACGAGATTGACAACCGCCAGATTTTGATGAAGCTGAATCAAAAAGAAGGCAGTGTGATGAAATGGGAGCAGATTATGGATGCTTATAAAGACAAAGACGCTTATGTGCTGGTGATTTCAAAAGGCCAGTTTTTGTATCTGCCTTTCAGCATATTTACATCTGAACACGATATCAAAGTATTTGAACGCATTATGAAGCAGAAGAACTTTCTTGCAGCATAATCAAGCCTATTCTAATTGGAGCCTGACTGTTTCGTTAGGCTTTTTTTATGTTCTTACTATCATGTTAATGAGCGACCATACGCTAAACTCCATTACTATTTCAGATTTTGAGGAGGAAGAACGAGAGGCGGTAGCGCGGCTTTATGAAGGTTCTTATCGCGCCACATTCACCTGGTTCAACGAGGAGCAACTTGGCAGGATTTCATTCGACAGCGATACCGAGGGCGAATTTATCCTTGTTGCCAAGTCAGGAGAGGAAATAGTTGGATTTGCATCGCTTTGGGTGCCGGGTCATTTTATTCACCACTTGTATGTAAATGCAGCCCGTCAGCATCAGGGTATAGGAAAGGCGCTTTTACATAAATCGCTCCAAAAACTGAGCGGAAAAGCGACTCTGAAATGTTTGGTAAAAAACCGGCCGGCAGTTGATTTTTATCTGAGAAATGAAGGTTTTCGAAGTCAGGTCGGCGATTCGGAAGATGGGGAATATATCCTTTTTGAATGGAAAGAAACTCCTATTTCAGGCTAGCTTCCTCGCTTTCTTTACCAAATTTCTTTTCCCCTGCACTGATAGCCACGGCAAGGTGATTGGCGCTTGGCGGGATCGGGCAGTTGTATCCTACACTATATGCGCAATATGGATTGTATGCTTTGTTAAAGTCAATCACATAGCTATTATCCTTGATATCAGTCGTTTTAAGGTCAATATAACGGCCGCCTCCGTAGGATTCGCTTCCATTCGTTTTGTCTTTAAATGGGATAAACAGGTAATCCTTGTATTTGGCGTTCGCCTGCAAGCTCAAACTCCGGTACACGGTAAGTGTCTGCCTTCTTCCATTCACCCGGAATTTCAATATCCCGTACCTGACATAAGTTTTATTAATCCCGCTGTAAGTCGGCATTTCGAAAGGCTGACCTTTTACTTTCTCAAACCTCGCCTTAACCTTGAATGCTGAATCGGGCTCGTAGAAACGCAGGTAGGGGAGATCTTTCTTTTTTAAAGGCGAATTTCCGGTTGTCAGAAACTCTTTCTTATAGTGCTCCCGAAACTTGTTGGTTTCATCGGCAAAGCTTTGCGCTGAGCAGATGGAAACCGAAAAAAACAGAAACAGAAGTGTGTTGAACGCGATTTTCATAGGTAAAAGGAAATCCGGTAAATTGATTACCGGATTTGAGATTATATTTTCAGTAAGATATAATTAAAAAATTGTTCCAGCTTATTTTGCCGATACTTTGCGGATTTTAGATTCGTCGATATTGAATGCTTTTACAACTGCATCGTAATCGTTATAATCAACGGCTCCGTTTTTCCGGGCCACAAAATCAGCAGGAATTACTACGATCCGGAATTCCTGATCCTGTGTATAGGCAGCAGGAAGATTCGCCAGGTTTGCAGTTCCGTCCAAAAATATCGAGAAGTCACTGATCGTCTGATCGTAATTGTAGGTCAGGATCTGGTTACCAGTTAAGAAAGCAGTTTGCGGCATCAGGCGGAAAGTCTTAACAGTTTGATTTCCCGATTCGACGTCTTCCCAGCGAACGTAGATCAGTAGTGCGTCAGATTCCAACACTTCGAGTTCAGCCCTGTCATAAGACATCGAGTATTCAAAATTATTGCCGGCATTAAAATTCACGTCGACCAGATCTATGGTTGAACCTACTACATTGACACCATCAGCGCCGGGATCTCCTTCCGGGCCGCGGCAGCCTTGAAACAATGCAACAAGTACAAGCAGCAGGGGGATGAGTTTTTTGTTCATGATATGCTAAAATTAAAAATTGAAAGTAAGTGAAAATATGGTTTTAGATTGTGCTGCAATAATAAAGTTTAATCGTACGCGAAACATTAACTTTCATTAACGAATTGGCCGAAAACGGTTAGTACAGGCACTTTCTGGAACTGATTTTATATCTTTTTTATTGCCGGGCCTTAATAATATAATAATTTGCGTAGATGCTACGGACATGTTACTTTACGCTAATACCAAGTTTTTTTAATTAAATCAATCAATTTCAAACACGAATCAGATGATAAATCGCAAGGCCACAGCAGTCTGGAAAGGAACTGGAAAAGAAGGAGCTGGTACAATCAGCACGCAAAGTACCGTTCTTGAAAACACGCAATATTCTTTCAATACCCGTTTTGCAGAGGGAAAAGGTACTAACCCTGAGGAGCTGATCGCAGCTGCACATGCAGGATGTTTTGCAATGAAACTGAGCTTTGAGCTGAATGCGGAAGGTTTTACTGCCGACGAGCTCAACGCAACTGCAACTGTGAGCCTGGATCCGTCAAAAGGACAGGTAGTAAAAAGTGCGATCGAGTTGAAAGCATCGGTGCCTGATATCTCGGCTGAGCAATTTGCTACAATCGCGGAAAAGGCTAAAAAAGAATGCCCGATCTCGCAGTTATTGAATGCGGAGATTACATTGAATGCAGAATTGGTTTAATCACCTTTCATACTGAACTTCCTGGTTTTTTCCGGGAAGTTCAGTCGATAAACAGGTCGCTGGCGATACGGTCAGCGAAAAGCTTGCCGGATGCTGTAAGCAGCAAACTTCCCGATTCTTCCCTGAGCCAGCCATTTTTCTTCATATCCGCCAGCTCTTTTTGATGCAGCATTGCGAATTTACCTCCTGATAAACTTTCCAGTTTCCCGCTGTTTACGCCCCATTTCGTACGCAGACCGGTTAGCAGGTATTCATTGGTCTGATCCGCCGCGGTCAATATTTCATAAGTTGCCGGAATGCTGCCAGCCTGAATAGCCTGCACATATTTTGCATTGTTAGCCACATTGAACTCGCGGCTTGTACCATTATAGGAATGCGCGCTCGGACCTACACCCAGATAAGGTCGCTGCTTCCAGTAGGAGCTATTGTGGCGGCTATATTGCTTGTTTCTGGCAAAGTTTGAGATCTCGTATTGCTCATAGCCGTTTTGGGCCAGTGTTTCAATAAGTATTTCAAATTGCACGGCCGCAAATTCTTCATTAATAGGCTTGATCTTATCCCTTTTCAGCCAGTTTCCAAAAACCGTTTGCGGCTCTATGGTAAGGCAATACGCAGAAATGTGCGCAACGTCCAGTTCGAATGCTTTTTGAAGGTCACTTTTTAGAATGCTGTGGTCGGGTGCAGGTATTGCGTAAATAAGGTCAATGGAAATATTATTGATCCCGATCTGTTTGGCCAGCCTTACACAATTTTCAGCTTCCTGCGCTGAATGCACCCGGTTGAGAAATTGGAGATGATCTTCATTAAAAGACTGTATTCCAATACTTAACCTATTTATACCCGCCTGAAAAAATATTTCAAGTTTACTTTGACTTAGGTCGTCTGGATTGGCTTCGAGTGTAATCTCTGCGTCGGCAGCAATAGTGAAATGCTCCCCGATTGTCTGCATCAACAGCTCTAATTCAAGTCGACTCAACACTGACGGTGTGCCTCCGCCGAAGTAAATGGTTTCTATATTGGAATCGGGCAGGTACGATTTGCGGAGTACAATTTCCTTTGCAATCGCCTCCACCATTGCCTCTTTGCCCGCAGTATTGGTACTGAAATGAAAATCACAATAGTGACAAGCCTGTTTGCAAAAAGGTATGTGAATGTATAAATGCATTACTTCTGATTTTTCTGCCACTCCCAGCCGATCTTCACGCCAGCCCAGAGGTTATTTTTTGGCGCACTGTTGTAGTAACGGTTTCCGAATGCATTCAGATCGTACCCAAGGCTGTAAATTCCCGCATTCACTTTTTCCGCTGATGCCGAAAGCTCGCTGTAAAAATGGCTGCCCCAGTTCCGCTTCCAGCTTACACGCGCATTCCACTGACTGTAAGGTGTATTTTTGACTGTATTCGCGTCATTCAAATACATCGCATCTGCATTCTGGTAAGTCAAAAATGCAGAAAGGCCATATTTGAGCAATATATCGAGTCCGGAAGTTTGCGAGAAACGTGGGATACCCGGAATAAACTTGCCGCTCAGGTCCACATCCGCCTGCTGGAAATTCTCAAAAGTATACTTGGTGTAGGTACCATTCGTCCACAATTTCAGCGCGACTGGCAGTTGCGGACTGGATACAATATCATACGAGATTGTGTATTCCAGCCCGTTTTGTCTGGTTTTTCCAGCATTGATAAAATACTCCGAGCCAGCCTCGTTCGTTCTGCGCACGATGGTTTCTTTCAGTCCGAAATGGTACAGACTTACTTCACCAGCAATGCGTTTGCCGGTTCTTCTGATACCGATCTCGGTATTCATTCCGCGCTCTGCATTCAGATCTTTGCGAAATCCGCCTGCCGAGGGACGAACTTCCTGAAGGGTAGGAGGGGAGAAGCCGCCGCTGTAAGAGGCGGTAACAGCCCAGTTCCTGGCGATGATCTTGTTGGCTGCGAACCGGGGTACAAAAATGCCGTCGAAATTCCGCTGGTCTTTTTCATAAGGCAGTTCGAAAAAGCGCTCGTATTTGTATTTAAATGAATTATAACTCACTCCCGCGCTCAGTGTCAGATCCGTCAGCAGCACAGCTTCCAGCTGGGTAAACGCAGAAATGTTGGATGTGCGGATATCTTCCACAGTCTGTTGCTCGCCCGGTATACCGCCCAAATTGTCGTAATTCCGTTGGGCGGATTTGCTGTATTGCCACTCAAAGCCGCTTGTCCATTTGGTTTTTACATTGCCAAACTCGGATCGGTTTTGCCAGAAATTTCTTCCCCCGATTCCGTTTTCATCCCTTTTTTCATAGTTTGAAATAAATGGGTTCGCAAAGTCGGTATAGGTCAGGTATAAGGCCGTCGATTGTGACCAGTTATCGGAAAGCTGAATGGTATAATTGGCGCCTACTAATGCTAATCTTGTATAAATGGCTGCACGTTGCGCCTCACTGCCAGGCACAGTCGGTGTCGACTGGCGGGCAAGTCGCGGATCATTTTGGTATTGGGCCAGATTAATGCCGCCGGGCGTTTGATAATATAGATCAGAATACATTCCTAGCAGGGATAATGTGCCTTTTTCTCCTATTGCAGAAGAAGATGTGAAGCGGATCGCGTCACGTGCCATAGCGCTGTGGTTTCGGTAACCATCCTGCTCACTGTGACCATATTGAATAGAAATATCACCGATCTGAACAGCTGTGTTCCGGCTCTGAAAACCATATTTACCAAAACTTACGCTCTGCTCTACCCGGTTCTGAAATGCATTGTCGGGCTGGCTTTGCAATAATACTACGCCGCCTGTGCCGGCTCCGTAAATGCTGCTGCCCGGACCTTTGATAATCTCCATTCCCTGCACTGCATTGTAATCTATCGTATTCAGGGGCGTGTTGCCGCTGGCGTCTGTAAACGGTATTCCGTTCCAGTAAAATTTTACATTCCTGACCCCGAATGGTGAGCGGATCAGGCTGCCCCTTACTGAGAACCGGTAGCTGCCAGGTGAGCGTTCTTCCATTTTTACGCCGGGAACCGTATTAATCGCATTTGCCCACGTTGTCGATGGAAAGCGGTCGAGTGCGCGACGGCCGATAAGTGCTACTGTGGCTGTCGTCGCGAGCGGGTTGCTTCTTGATTCGTAGGCATTCACGGTTACTTCCTCCAACTGACGCGTTGCAGAACTATCTGTTTGTGCGGTGGCCTGGAAGCTATCAAAGCATAGTATAAGGGGCAGGATGAGCGGGTAAATAAAGCGCATAGGACTATTTTGAATACCGATAAAATGCAAATATGATTGTATGGAGATCAGGAGGGCGTATTTACCAACAAACTTAATACACCGTCGCTAAGTTCAGTGCAGCGACAGATAAAAGCTGCTTTGAGAATTAAGTTCCACAAATGCTTAAAAAAGCGAGCCATATACGCGTGGTAAGCTTTTTGTACTATACGTTTTGAATAAGAACATTCAAACCAAGAGAATTTTACTAAAAATCCCAATTATGAAAAAGATCACTTTGATGGTTGCTTCCATGCTGACCATGGGAATGCTGACAATGACCAGCTGTTCGGAAAAAACGAAAGATTCGGCCAACGAAACGGTTGAGGAAGCTAAAAACGACATGGATGAAAATGTCGATGAAGCCAAAGCGGATATCAAAGATGCGGGGAACGATTTTGAAGCAAAAGTTAAGGAAGATAAAGCTTCACTGAAAAAGGATATTGATGAAGCAGTAGCGAAACTGGATAGAAAAATTGAAGAAGCTGACGCCAAAATGGATAAAGCTGCTGATAAGGAAAAAGCCAAATGGCGCGAGCGCAAAGTTGAGCTTAATAAAGAAAAAGAGGAGCTGAAAGCTTCGTGGAATGATGTCGAGAACGAAACTGCTGATAAGTGGGACGATTTCAAGGCTAAGACAAATGAAAAGATTTCAAAAGCTAAGGCGGAAATCAGAGACTAGGCATTTAATGTAGGGTTATGAATTGCAAAAAATGCTCCCAGTGAGGAGCATTTTTTTTATTTGACAGGTAAGTGTATTTCGGTCATCATGCAGCGGGCAGAGCCTCCTCCGTATGTTTCTATGAAAGAAAGATCCGTGTGCAGCAGGCGCGCATATTCATTTAATTCCTTGATCTGCTGCGGTGTAAGTGCTTCATAAGCCTGCGTTGACATAATTAGAAACTTTTCAAGCAGCTTATTTCTCACCATCAGCATATTACCTGCAAAATGCCGAACCTGTTCCAGTGAAATCTCTACAATGTATTTGCCTGTTTCTTCCAGGGCAGCCCGTACCATTTGCCGCTCGTCGGGATTTTTGATCGCTTCCAGACAAATGATCGCGAATATATCGCCCACACACATGATCACATTGGTATGATAGACTGGCTTATCGTTTTCATCAAATGCGGAAAATGACACGGTTTCGTAGTCCATTGCCTCTGCGAATGCGGCCAGTACCTCCGGGTGTGTGCGGGGAGAAAGGCAGGCATAAGCAATTTTATATCGCCTGTCGAGCACCATGCTGCCGGTACCTTCCAGGAATTTCCCTTGCTCTTCGAAATAGGTCAGGTCAATGATCTCTTCAATATTAAAATCATTTCCCAGTGCTTCAATGATATCATGCCGGCGTTCCAACCTTCGATTTTGAGCCATCATCGGATACAGTACCACTTTTCCACTCTGGTGAAATGAAACCCAGTTATTGGAAAAAACTGCGTCAGGTCGAACAATATCGTCGGTATCATCAAATATGCGGAGATCTACGCCTGCCTTGGTGAGCTGGTCAACCATCAGCTCAAATTCTTCCTCTGCCGTTTGTGCATCGGTGAGCGACTCGTCGATCGGGGAAGTCTGCTGCTGGAACGTGTTGCTGACAGCCGTTTCCTCATTGAAACCAAATCGTGCCGGCCGGATCATCATGATCCGGGGAGTGGATTGTGGCTGAATTTGTGCAGATGAAGTGATAACGCGCATAGGAGTATTTTTTAACAGCAATTTACAATTGATATCCCACGATTACAATATTAAGATTCACGTAAAATCGGCATGCTCATACAATGCGAGCCGCCGCGTGCACGCGATAATTCTGCCGATGGGAGTGTGATAAATGTGTCAGTTAATGTGTCGGGTGAAAGGGTGCCGGCCTCAAATTCCTGCAACAGATGCTGTGCGCTGATGATCGTAAATCCCTTTTTTCGGAATGCTTCCAGCGTTTTGTCATTTCGGTCGTAGCCGATCACCACACCGTCTTTCAAGGCAAGTAAGTTGCAGGAATCTGTCCATTGCTCGCGTTCTCCATAGGGAAATTCGTTGTCGCCGGAGTATATGAATTGTACCGGTTCCGTACTGCCCAGATCTTCGGTACTGATCTCGGCGAGGAGTTCTTCGAGATTCTCGATTTCCTTTGGTTGCTGTTCGCTTCCTTTTTTGAATTGCAATATCCTGAATTCCTTATTTACGTCGACCGGCGCGAGAAAATGCAGTACATCTTTCTTTTTAGCCTCATCGCCCAGTCTTGCGAGCGAGCCCAGCAGTACCCACACATTCTTTTTGACCTGTGTAAATATGGTGTCAATATGCATGTAATCCCGCTTCTTCGGGATTTTGATGATCGTGATCTTTTGAACTATATCTTGTTCGAAAAGAATTTTCATCACCTGCTGCGCCGCGTAAATGCTCGTGCGCTCGCTGCAACCTATTAATAAGTGGTTCGGCGCGACGGTCATTACATCGCCTCCTTCCAATGTGCAGCGGTGGTAGTCGCTGGCTTTTTCATCATCAGGAAGCAGGAAATGGTTTTCGTTATCCGGAATTTCAATCAGATTCTGCCGGATCTGCGCGAACATCGGGTGGTAGAAGAAAACAAACTGGGCCAATATCGATTCCCGCGTGCGTGCCGATTTGGCTGGTTTGTTCAACAAGATATGCTTGTTAATCACTATCCCTATATCCCGCATGAAAATCAGGTTGGGGAGCGGGGCAAACAGCATTTTTTTATCGGGGCAGGAGCCAGAAATGAATATTTTCGCCAGCTCGTGCGGATCGTAGGTATTAAGTTCTTCGTGGATCCTGAACGAACATTTTTCAATACCACAGATCGCCGCAGTCAGTTTAATGCGAGTATTGCTATCCTGTAATATCTCGCCCAGCAGTTTTTGAATATCAACTACGCGATCAGAATCGAAGTACTTTTCAGAACCGGGGATATAAAATGACCTGGTTTCGTCGGCGTCGATCTCTGCCAATTTTCCCTTTATTTTTTCGGGATCAAGAAAATACAGGAGCAGCTTCACGTAGTAATCGTACTCGCCGCGGCGCATGGTATCCAGGTGCACAATATCCTCAAAAAGCCAGTCCTGCGCCTTGCTGGGCACAACTTTGCCTAATCCGCGGTCAGGACTGTGTATCAGGAGCCGTTTGAGCGTTCCTGTTTCCGTCGAAACGTTAATTCCGAAATCTCTTGACTGATCCATATTTATAGTGAAGTGATGTGGCTGCCAAAACCGCAAAGTAAGGCTTTCCGTGGCAATTAAAAATTGTTGCTACCAGCCCGGCAGACTTAGCCGGATTTTGTTGCGGAATATCATTTTCACGGGAACAAGGGTGTGTTTAAAAAGGTTGTAGGTATACTGTGGCACACGTTTCGTTCGTTCCTGTCCATTTTCATTTACGCCTAAAACGTGTTACTTTTGCGGTAAAATTGCCACGAACTACATATTAAGAATAAATCAGTTATGCTCTCGATAAACGACTTACGTGCCTCAATTGAAGGCAAGGAAATATTAAAAGGAATCAATCTGGAAGTGAAAGCGGGTGAGGTCCATGCGATTATGGGTCCAAACGGATCCGGAAAGAGTACCTTGGCTTCGGTCCTTGCGGGGAGAGAGGAATACGAAGTGACAGGCGGAAGTGTTCTTTTTGAAGGAAAAGGAATTCTGGAAATGGCACCTGAGGAAAGAGCAGCAGAAGGTATATTCCTTGCATTCCAATATCCTGTTGAGATTCCGGGTGTTACGACTATTAACTTTTTGAAAACGGCTGTAAATGAAATTCGTAAGTACAGAGGCGAAAGCCCGCTTGACGCTGCGCAGTTTCTGAAAATGGTACGTGAAAAGGCTAAGCTGGTCAGCATGAACGATTCACTTTTGAAGCGCGCATTGAACGAAGGATTTTCAGGCGGAGAAAAAAAGCGCAACGAAATATTTCAAATGGCGGTACTTGAACCGAAACTGGCCATTTTGGACGAAACAGATTCCGGTCTGGATATTGATGCATTAAGAATTGTGGCAGAGGGTGTTAACTCACTTCGCTCTCCTGAGAGGGCTGCGATCGTGGTAACCCATTATCAGCGATTACTGGATTACATCGTGCCTGATTTTGTTCACGTGCTTTATAAAGGAAGAATAGTGAAATCGGGTCCGAAAGAATTGGCTTTGGAACTGGAAGAAAAAGGCTACGACTGGATTAAAGCAGAAGTGGAAGCGTTGAGTTAAGAAGTTAAGTAAACGTCAAATTTACAGTTTCTTAACATTAAAGTTACCTAATACAAAAATCAATGACTACCGAGACAATAGATTTAAAAACCAAGCTGATCACGGATTTTTACGCCCGCGAATCTGTCATGAATGGCGAGGCTGCCTCTGCTTTTCATCAGAAAAAGCGTGCTGCCCTTGCCCGGTTTGATCAGCTAGGCTTTCCAACCGTGCGGAATGAAGAGTGGAAATACTCAAGTGTAAAGGAGTTGGTGAATGAATCTTATAATTTTAATTCCGAAAGCAATGTTGTCCTGGCTGATCTGGAAGATCTTAAAATTCCGGAACAGGATGCGAATATTATCTATTTCGTAAATGGTCGGTACAATGCGGAGCTGTCGCGAATGGTATCTTCGCAAGCCCAGATCACGATTTCTTCACTTTCGGAAGCTATAAAAAAAGATCCGCAGCTGGTTAATACTTATTTCAACGAGCTTACCAAAGAAAGCGGCGAAGGATTTACCGAATTGAATACGGCTTTTGCGCAAGACGGCATATTCATTCACGTGCCTGATAACCAAACTGTTGAGCACCCTGTAATCCTGCGTTTTGTAGCAGATGCGCGGACTCAGAATGTGGGAAACCAGCCGAGAAATATCATCGCGGTGGGCAGGAATTCGCACTTGAAAATGGCAGAAGCTTTCCGGACACTGGGGAGCGGCCGCTCTTTCACCAATGCGGTAACAGAAATTTACGTAGGTGAAGAGGCTGGCGTTGAATATTATAAGGTTCAGAATGAGAGTGAACAGGCGTACCATATCGGCACTACGCAGGTTCGTATGCTCGCCAGGTCCCAGTTTTATGCAGGTACTGTGACATTAAATGGTCGTTTTACCAGAAATAACCTGAATATCATCCTCGACGGCGAACGCTGCGAGGCGCATATGTATGGGCTGTATTTTCCAGACGGAACGCAGCACGTTGATAATCATACCGTTGCTGATCACCGCAAGCCGAATTCTGAAAGTAACGAATTATACAAAGGGATTTTGAGAGATAAGTCGAAAGGGGTTTTCAATGGAAAAATCTTCGTTCGGCCTGACGCTCAGAAAACGAATGCTTTTCAATCTTGCAAAAACATCGTGCTGTCGCCCGAGGCAAGTATGAACACAAAACCGCAGCTTGAAATTTATGCGGATGATGTAAAATGCTCGCACGGAACTACAACCGGACAGATTGACGAGGAAGCGTTATTTTACATGCGGTCGCGTGGAATATCCCGGCCAGAAGCATTATCCCTGTTGATGTTTGCTTTCTGCGCAGATGTAGTTTCGCAAATAAGAATAGACTCCATCCGCGAATATCTTGAAAATGTAATTGCTGAGAAATTAGCTTCAAAATAATAGTTCTGCAATAACAGGACACACTTATTGTCGCCCAACTCAATTATTTGGGTTGGGTATTTTTCTAAAATAGCACTCATGAAGACTTCCTTAGATATTGCTTCGATCCGAAATGATTTCCCCATTCTGAATGAGGTGATCAATGGAAAACAACTGGTTTATTTTGATAATGCAGCTACTACGCAGAAGCCAAGATTGGTTTTGGATGCATTGTCGGGTTATTATGAGCATTACAATGCCAACATCCATCGCGGAATCCACCACCTGGCCGAAAAGGCAACTGCTGCATTCGAGCAGACAAGGAAAAGGATGCAGTCTTTTGTGAATGCGGAGTTTTCTGAGGAGATCATATTCACTTATGGAACGACGGACGGGATCAACCTGGTCGCTTCGACTTATGGAAGGAAATTCCTGAAAGAAGGCGACGAAGTGATCATTTCTACGATGGAGCACCACTCCAATATCGTCCCCTGGCAAATGCTGTGTGAAGAAAAGGGATGTATTTTAAAAGTGATCCCAATCGATGATAACGGCGATTTGCTGATGGATGAATATGAAAAGCTGCTGACCGAGCGTACCAAGTTTGTGTCTGTCGTGCACGTTTCGAATTCACTCGGCACTATTAATCCGATCAAAGAGATCATTGAAAAAGCACACGCGGTAGGAGCTAAGGTGCTAATTGACGGTGCTCAGGCGAGTTCACATTTTCATATTGACGTGCAGGATCTCGGTTGCGACTTTTACGCACTTTCCCTTCACAAAATTTACGGACCTACGGGATTGGGAATTTTGTATGGTAAAAAGGATCTGCTGAATGCAATGCCGCCTTACCGTGGCGGCGGGGAAATGATTAAGGAAGTTACTTTTGAAAAAACAACTTATAACGAGCTTCCATACAAGTTCGAAGCCGGAACGCCGAATATAGCAGACGTGGTAGCAGCGAAATACGCATTGGATTATGTGGATACTTTGGGCAAATCCAATATCGCCACTTATGAAAATGGGCTGCTGAAATATGCCACTGAGGCTGTTAGCGAGATTGAAGGATTGAAGATTATTGGAAAAGCGAAGAACAAAGTAAGTGTACTTTCCTTTGTAATAGATGGAATTCACCACCAGGATATCGGCGTTTTACTCGATCAACAGGGTATTGCTGTGCGTACGGGACATCACTGTACCCAGCCGCTCATGAACCGCTTTAATATCACCGGAACCTCCCGCGCTTCTTTTGCTGTTTACAATACAACCGAGGAAATTGACCTTCTGATAAAGGGCTTGCATAAGGTGAAGAGGATGCTTGGATAATTTTTGTAATTTATCCTTTGTATGAACCAAACTATATACACAGATGCCCAACACAGTACAGGAAGCAAAGCGTTATCTGAATAATGCGAAGGAAATTTTGAGGGAGAAAGCCAGAAAAGAGGATGGCTATTATCAGGATAAAAAGTATGTAAAGCTGGCAGGCCACGCCGCCTATACTGGCGTTCTGGTAGCGTTGGATGCACTATTTGATGAGAAGTCCAAAAAGAGAAAAGACGTAGACTGGTACAAGGAACGCCTTTCGAAAATGGACAAGAAAGTGCTTAATGCATTCAATGGTGCTTATGACACACTGCATTTGGCGATGGGTTATGATGGTAATCCAATCTCAGATGTTTCGAAGGCAGGCTTGGAAACTGCGGAATCAATTATAAACTGGGTAGAGACAAGAACGGCCGTTGCATAATTTAAAGGTCCGTTGAATAATTTGATACAATGACGATAAACGAGATACAGGACGAACTAATTTCGGATTTTGAATTGTTTGATGAGTGGGAGAGCAAGTACGAGTATATTATAGATCTCGCCAAGCAATTCCCGCCGCTTGAAGAACAATACAAAACGGAGGAAAATATTATCAAGGGTTGTCAATCCAGGGTTTGGCTTAATGCTTATATGGAAAGTGATCTTTTAAAGTTTGAGGCGGATAGCGATGCGATTATAGTGCGTGGTTTGGTAAGTATGCTGGTAAAGGTGCTTTCAGGGCACACACCGGAGGAAATTGCAAGCGCAGATCTTTACTTTATGGAACGCATCGGGTTACACCAGCACCTTGCCCAAACCAGATCAAACGGGCTGGCCGCGATGCTGAAACAAATGAAAGCGTACGGAATAGCATACCAGGCGAAATCAGTAAATCAATAGGAAGTCATTTAGAAACTAATATAGAAATGTCAGAATCAGAATTGCGGGAAGAAGTTGTCAAGGCGATCAAAACGGTGTACGATCCGGAGATCCCGGTTGACGTTTATGAATTAGGCCTAATTTACGACCTTAAAGTATTTCCCGTTAATAACGTGTTCGTTTCCATGACATTAACTTCTCCATCGTGCCCATCTGCCGGCACATTACCAGGCGAAGTGGAACAAAAGATCAGGGAAGTGGAAGGTGTAAATGATGTGAGCGTTGAGCTGACTTTTGATCCGCCTTACACGACTGAAATGATGTCCGAAGAGGCAAAGCTGGAGTTAGGATTTATGTGAGGGCGAAAGCCGAAGTTTAATAAGTATAACCATAAAAATTTTAGAGATATGTATCCACCACAATTAGTGGCCCCAATGAAAGCTGAGCTTGTTAATGCTGGTTTTCAGGATTTGACAAGTGCGGAAGAAGTAGACAACTTCATGCAGAATACCAAAGGAACTGCTTTGGTTGTTATCAATTCAGTTTGTGGTTGCGCAGCAGGCGCGGCTCGTCCGGGCGTTCGCGCGGCACTTTCACGCAGCGAGATCAAGCCGGATCACCTGGCAACTGTATTTGCAGGTGCTGATGTGGAAGCTACTGCGAAAATGCGCGAGTATACACTTCCTTATCCTCCGTCTTCTCCGGCGGTTGCGCTTTTCAAAGATGGTGAGTTGATTCATTTCGTTGAACGTCACCACATTGAGGGTCGCTCTGCCGAGATGATCGCGCAACATTTGCAAATGGCATTCGAAGAATTCTGCGCGGAAGAAGCTTAGTTCATCGCGGATAAATTATTGAAATTCGGCTACTTTCAATTAACTTGGAAGTAGCCGAATTTGTTAAAGGCTTTCTAAAAAACACCAGATTACAATGCGGGGACATCGTTTTTCTAAATATACTCCACCTGAGCAGGGAGCCAATAGTAAGTTTGATCAGCTTTTCGATATTTTTCAGCAGTTACTGCTTATGACGTCGGGCGACGTAAGTGAAGCTATGTCGTGGCTCAGCGAGCTCGATCGTCAATATAACCTTACCAACGATTCGTACGGAATAGGTGACTTTTTCGATGATCTGAAAAAGAAAGGCTATATCACCGAAGAGCAGCAGGAAGGCGAAAGTAAGATTATTATGACGCCGAAAGCGGAGAAAAGTATCCGCAAAAGTGCGCTCGATGAAATTTTTGGTAAACTAAAAAGATCGAAGACAGGCGGAAATCACCACACACCGCACATGGGCGTGGGCGACGAGCTAAGCAGTGATATTCGTCAGTTTCAATTCGGCGATACACTGGATCAGATCGCGATGACGGAATCTATCAAAAACGCGCAGGTTAACCACGGTATCGGCGATTTCACTTTGATGGAAAATGACCTGGAAGTCGTGGAACGTGAACAGAAAACTACGACTGCAACGGTCGTTATGATCGATATCAGCCACTCGATGATATTATATGGGGAGGACCGCATTACGCCGGCAAAGAAAGTTGCATTGGCTTTGGCCGAACTGATCCGCAGCAAATACCCAAAAGACTCTCTGGATATTATTGTCTTCGGAAACGACGCGTGGCAGATCCAGATCAAAGATTTGCCTTACCTGGAAGTGGGACCTTATCACACGAATACAGTGGCAGGTCTGGAATTGGCAATGGACATTTTACGCAGAAAAAAGACGCGTAACAAGCAGATTTTCATGATCACCGACGGCAAACCCACCTGTTTGAAAGAAGGTATCAGATATTATAAAAACAGCTTCGGTCTCGACCGTAAAATCATCAATAAAACCCTTACACTAGCCGCACAATGCCGCAGGCTGGACATTCCGGTGACTACCTTCATGATCGCCACCGATCCATACTTAAAGCAGTTTGTGCAAAACTTCACACAAGTAAATAACGGCCGCGCGTATTACAGTAATTTGCAGGGACTCGGTGGATTTGTTTTAGAAGATTTTCAAAGAAACCGTCGGAAAAACGTCAAATAGGTTCTCTACCTATTTTTTACCGACGGAGATCATATTCGCGAATAGCCGGTAGGCACCAGTAACGCCTGCCGGCAATTCGCGAAAAAAGGATAGTCCGGTATATATGTAATGTCCTTTTCCATATTTTGCGTACAAAACGCTGCCTTCCTTGGCGCTCTCGGTTTCATCATTTGCCGAAAACAATGCCTGATAATTTTGTTTGTCCCAATCCGCAGCAAAATACAAGCCACGTTCCTGCACCCAGCCTTCGAAATCCTTCTGCGTGATCTTGTTAGGTGTATTCAGCAACGGACTTTCGGGCACTAAGAAACGCATTTCCGCATCTTCCTCCGTTACTCGCTCCCTGCCCAGTTGTATCGGAAATGGCCCGATCTGTTTTACTTTTTGTCCGGGAATCGTGTATTGCACGACCATAGTACCGCCATTTTTCACATAATCCATCAGTTTTGCCTGGTAGTTTGCAAGATAGTCCTCTGTGTTATAAGCACGTACCCCAACTACTATCGCATCGAATTGCCCAAGGTCTTTCGAAAGTCCTGCTGCATTCAGCATAGTGACCTGGCAATCCATCTGGCGCAATGCAGTCGGAACGTCGTCGCCGGCTCCGGCAATGTAACCGATGTTTTTAGCCGTGGTTTTTACATCAATCTTGGCAAGTCTTGCCTCTGAAACGGGGAATATGGTCTGCGATGGAATGTGCCGGTAGGAGATTGTTCTGATCGACCTATCAAACGTTTTTCTGTCGACTATCGCGGTAGCTTTTAAAGAAACCTCCTGATTATCAATAGGTGGAGTGATAATGAAAGAGAAATATTGTTGCTGGTATTTGTTCTCCAATGTAAAGCTGGCAGATTCTGGAACTGATTTCCAGCCCGCCGGGATTTCCGGTTTAACGGTCCCATTCACATTATTCTTTTGTGCCTCCACGACCATAGTAACGGTTTTAGGCTCGGCTGAGGCGAAAATATAAACTGGCTCAACAATGGTTGTGGTTACCGCCGGACGAATTTCAAAAGGCCTGTAAATTTCACCCTCAGCCGGATCAGCGTATTTAAAAATCCACGGTCTCGTGAATGTAAACTGCTGACCGCCAATATCAAAAGTGAAATGGGTAACAGTAGCCGGGCGATTTTCAGGGTAACCGATATCCTGTTGCTTATCGATCTGGAATATGCCTTTTTCAATCGGTTTTTCTAGCCAGTAAGGTTGACTAATCGGCAGATTGTCAGGTAATTTTGCCTTAATAGCGAATGCATTGAGTTCATTCTGGTTCAATGCCAGGTTGACCAGGCTATCCTTTTTATTACCAATCCAACCCAGAGAAACCAGTTTTACAGGAACATCCGACCGTTTTACAACCGAAATATTCACCGCCGCCAGATCGCCCGCAACTGCTGAAAACTCATTTGGATTAGATTCAAACCAGAGCCCGGCACACTGTACGATCAGGTCGCGGACTTCTTCTTTTTTTGCCTTAATATAAATGTTTGCAGTGTCCAGTCGATTCAGTTCTGTGTTGATTTTTAACAGATCAGCGATCGACGCTGATGGTTTATTTACCGAAAAGTTTTTGATGGTCGACGTGATTAGCGCCTGCACTTTTTCACTTCCCTTAATGCGTTTCCAGCTAATATCTACATTGTCGAAAAGACTTTTCTGCGCAGGCTGGCCGACTTTATGTAAAAAGAAATCAATCCGCTCACCTCGTTGTGGCGCACTGCCAAATCCCTGACTTTTATGCTGACTACGACTTTCGGCCGCAATTTCGGTATAAGATTTTCCCAGTATCGGATTGTAACCGCCAATCTCGATCGATATGAACGGCGTTTTTTCCTCCTCAGGTTTTTTGTTGGTAAATCCGGGTGTATAGGTGTTCCAAACCAACCTTTTCGCCTGCCAGGGTTTCACAAATTTCAGCTGATCGGGATATGAATTTGGGTCGGCGGCGAGCTTAAAACCTTCCTCAGCCAAATAGGCGGAGGTTTGGTGATGCCCGTGGCCGGCTCTTGGATCTGGCGGAAAACGGGTGATAATTACATCGGGTTGAAATTTCCGGATCATCCAAACGACGTCGCCCTGCACTTTCTCAGCATCCCAAAAATGCAGCGTTTCATCCTTTGTCTTGGAAAAACCAAAATCGTAGGCCCTCGAAAAAAACTGCTGCGCCCCGTCAATTCTTCTTGCACCGAGCAGCTCCTGCGTTCTGATCACACCGATATTGTAACCTTGTTCCGCACCGATCAGATTCTGGCCTCCGTCGCCGCGGGTCAGTGAAAGGTAGCCGGTCCTAACCATTTGATCCTTTGATAAATAGGAAAGCATCAGCGTATTTTCATCGTCGGGGTGAGCGGCGATGTACAGTACCGAGCCCAGCACATTTAATTTCTTGATATTCTGAAAAATTTCGCTGGAAGAAAGCGAGGGAACTTGGGCAGAAAGGGTAGTGGCAATGAAAAGGAACAGAAAAGTAAAGGATCTGCGCATCGGTGATCGGGTTAGGGAGCTTGCAGTGAAGTTACAGCGTCCAGGTCAAAACGTAATTTTCGAAAGTATCGTAAGCAATATCCAGTCGCTCCAATTCTCTCTGATTTGAAATCAAAACCTCAAACTGACCATTTTGGTTGCGTTCAAAATGGCTAATCGTAAAGTGTTTTTTTAAATCCAGATCCGCATTACCGGCATATTTGAAGGCCGATTCCTTGGCCGACCACATTAAATGCAAAAGCAGATTGTCGGCCGCATCGATCCATTGCTGTTCTTCCGCATTCAAAAAATAGTCAATTCCCTTCGAAATCGACGGTTTCATTTCCTGGATATCCACGCCCACAGATCTGGAATTATTGATATAGACACTCGCATATTCACCTGAATGGGATATAGACAGTTGAATATTACTGTCTGGGATATACGGTTTTCGGTTCGAGTCGTGGCGCACAACCGGCGACGAGCTGATCATTTTTTGAAGTAACAGCCGGCAGGATAACCATTCGATTTTTCTTTTATCTTTTTGAATAGAAGTCAATTTATCCATTTCCGGCGCAGGAAGATCGACCTGGGATGCAAGCTCCTGCCAGGATTCTGTCATGTGCCACATTCCCAGCAGGGCGCCGGGTGCGATGGTTTTTATATAACAGATCCCCATTTATTGTTAATTTTGAATGTAAAACAGCTTGTTCTTATCCGGCTGTGTGATGAACAATTTATGTTGCCCAGAAACAAAGTTCTAAGATCTGCCCTCAAAGCTGTTTCTATTATCCTCCTGGTAATCGGCGTTCTATTTGGCATTTTTCTGTGGCGGATCAATCTGCCGACTCCGAAAATTGAAAGTAATAAAACTCTCGACAGTTACAAGCGCATGCAGCTTGGGAAAGACCATTATGCGGTTGGAAATTGCTGGCTCAGGAAAAATAAGCACGGTATCTGGGAGATGTACCTGGAAGGTGCGCCTTACGAACGCGGGCTGATTTACGGAATTCTTGCAAAGGAATTGATGGAAAAACAGGAAGTTCATTTTGTAGGGCAGATCAATGAGCTCATTCCCAGTTTTGTTTTTTTACAGGTATTGCGCGGATTTGTAGGCTGGTTTAACCGGGATATTTACAAATATATTCCTGATGAAAACCAGCAGGAGATATACGGTGTGTCACAGTCGTTTTCCGATAAATTCAATTACATAGCTCCTAAATATTATCGGATATTAAACTACCATGCGGCCCACGATATTGGACACGCGCTGACGGACATGAATGTAGTTGTCGGCTGCACTTCATTTGCGGTGAATAATGGGCTTTCAAGCGATTCGACGCTGCTTATCGCGCGGAATTTCGATTTTTACATGGGCGATGCTTTCGCCGAGGATAAGCTGATCGTGTTCATGAAGCCGGACAAAGGTTACAGTTTCGCGTCTTACGCCTGGGCCGGGCTCACGGGCGTGGTTTCGGGAATGAATGAAAAGGGCATTACGGTTACATTAAATGCTTCCAAATCGGATATTCCATTTACGGCAAAGGAACCAATATCGATACTTGCGCGCGAAATATTGCAATATGCGGGGACGATTGAAGAGGCTAATCAGATTGCGCAGCGGAGTGAAACTTTCGTGTCGGAATCTCTTTTGATCGGTTCTGCCGCGGATCAAAAGGCGGTGATCATTGAAAAGTCGCCGAAGAAAATGGGTATTTATGAATCGGGGCAGGATTACCTGGTGTGCGCGAATCACTATCAGGGGCCAGCTTTTGTAAAAGATTCGGTCAATATTAAGAATATAGCTAGTTCGGATTCCAAGTCGAGGTTTGACCGGATGAACCAGCTTATGAAACGTTCTTATCCGCTGGATATTAAAGACGCGGCGGCGATACTGAGAGATAAAAATGGCGTGGATGATAAGTTTATCGGTTACGGAAATGCCAAATCATTGAACCAGCTGATCGCGCACCACGGGATTTTATTTAAACCTGAAAAAAAGGAAATGTGGATTTCCACACCACCTTACCAGCTGGGTGAATTTATCCATTATGATCTGAATGCGGTGTTTTCTGGCAAGGGAAAGTTTGGAGAAGGTTCTCAGGGAGTTGATGCAGATCCATTCCTGGAATCGTCTGATTACAAACGTTTTGAAGCATTTAAAAAGACCAGGCAGAAAATTAACAAGTACGTTCTCATGGATATTCCGTTTGACCTGACACAGGCGGCCGAGCATGATTTTGTAGAAAATAATCCCAAAAGCTACGTCACCTATTTATCGCTGGGCGACTATTTCCAGAAAAAAGAAAATTCCAAGAAAGCCCTCATTTATTACCGGGAAGCATTGAAGTTCGACGTTTCGTCCGCCCAGGAAGAGCGCGCTATCAAACGTAAGATTTCCGAAGCCAGCAAAATAAAACACGGACCGTTCTTCTCAAAAAAAGAAACGAAATGAACAAAGTTGCCTACCGCGAAGCGCAGGAGAACCAGCTCAAATATCTTTTATCCTACGTGAGCGACCATTCGCCTTACTACCAGAAAGTGTTCCGCGAACGCGGCGTGGATATTGAAACCATATTGAATATAGAAGATCTGGCGGTGCTGCCTTTTACGACAAAAGACGATCTGGCAGCCGCAAACGATGATTTTCTGTGTGTTCCTAAAAGCCGGATCGCCGACTTTGTAACCACATCCGGCACGTTAAGTGACCCCGTCGCATTCTATCTTACGGACTCCGATATTGAAAGACTGGCGACCAATGAAGCCGCCTCTTTCCGGTGCGCGGGAGGTACGGAGCTGGATATTTACCAGCTTATGACCACGATCGACAGGCGGTTTATGGCAGGACTGGCTTACTGGATGGGCGCGCGGAAAATGGGGGCAGGGATGATCCGGGTAGGACCGGGCGCTCCGTTTCTGCAATGGGAGTCAATCCAGCGATTTTCACCGACTGTAATTATCGCTATTCCTTCTTTTATACCCAGACTGATAGACTACGCTGTCGCAAATGGGATCGACTTCAAATCTTCAACGATAAAATCTATAATCTGTATTGGTGAACCGATCCGTAACCAGGATTTTACCTATAATGAACTGGGGAAAAGGATTACTTCGCAATGGGATGTGAAGCTGTATTCGACCTACGCTTCCACCGAAATGGGCGCTGCATTTACTGAATGCAGCGAAGGTAAGGGCGGTCACCTGAATCCGGATCTGCTCGTTTTGGAGGTGGTAGACGAGCAGGATCGTGCAGTGGCAGAGGGTGTATTGGGCGAAGTGGTGATCACCACATTGGGCGTGGAAGGAATGCCTTTGATCCGGTATCGAACGGGTGATTTGTGTCATGTATATTATAGTCCGTGCGCGTGCGGGCGAACCAGTCCGCGGCTCGGCCCGGTAATGGGCAGGAAGCAGCAAATGATCAAGTTCAAGGGGACTACTATCTTTCCGCCTGCCATTTTTGATGTATTGGATATGGTGAAGGAAATAGAGCTATATCAGGTGGTTGTTTCTAAAAATGAGTTTGGAAATGATGAGATTACGATTCTCCTGGCTTTGCATTTAAATACCGCCGCATTCCGGGAAATGCTGCATTCCCTATTCAAATCCAAGCTCCGTGTGACGCCCCTTTTCGAGTTTATAACCGCTGAAGAACTTACGTTCCGAATCTTCCGCCAGGAAAAACGCAAACCTGAAAAATTGATATATATTTGAACCCTATCATTTTTATAAACTCAATAATAGTCCATGAAAAAGTTCCTTTTTAAGGCCGTAGTGGCCATTTTTGCACTTGGCCTGCATGTTGCGAACGCGCAGCGGGTTGAGCTTCGCTCGGGAGATGTAGGTGTGTTATCCGGTCAGAAAACCATCAATGTCGAGTATGATTATTCCAGTTTCGGAGTAGGTAAGTTTGCGACAGAACAGGAGTATCTTGATAAAAAGGCAGGGGAATATAATTCAAAAGAAGCTGGTAAAGGCGATGCCTGGAAAAAGGCCTGGGTCGACGATCGCAAGAACCGTTTTGAGCCAAAGTTTGAAGAGCTCTTTAACAAAGGTTTAGGTGAAAAAGGGGTGCAGGTAATCCAGTCCCGGCCGGACGCGACTTACACGATGATCGTGCGCACCAAGTTTGTGGAACCGGGTTTTAATGTAGGGGTAATGCGTAAAAATGCTTACGTGGATTACGAGATCGATATTGTTGAATCAAACAATAAATCTACCAAAGTGGCTGAACTCGGTATGCGGAACGTACCTGGATCTATGGCAATGGGAATGGATTTCGATACCGGCGCGCGGCTCGCCGAATCTTATGCAAAAGCAGGAAAAACACTCTCGGCATTTCTGGACAAGAAGCTTAAATAGTAGTTCACTTCAATATCTAACACGATGAAAACGTTGATACTTTTTGCTGTGCTGCTATGTAATGCGGGGGCGGTGTTGGCGGATAATACGATGGCGGACCTGTTCGCCCGAAAAACGAAGCTGGTTTTCCTGGGGCTGGATTTTACGCAGGCTAAATACGTAGGCGCTGTGGGTTTTACGGATCCTACCGCGATCCAGAACCAACATATAGTAAGCTGGAACAATCTGATCGAAATGGAGCCGAAGAAATTCTCACTTCAAAAAGCGTTTAGTCTGGCAGACGATCAATATGTTTCCAGAGTAGAGGATATGGTGAAATTGAACAAATCGGTTAATGTGGCTGAAAATATCACTGAAACGGAACACGCGATTACGGAAGAGCAGGTAAGAAAATCGGTATCAGAATATGCATTGAGCGAAAAGGATGGGGTAGGTGTCGTATATGTGGTAGAAAGTTTGAGTAAAACTGCCGAAAGAATGAGCGCCTGGGTCACGTTCATTGATCTTAAAACACAAAAAGTACTTCACACTGAGCGCGTTGAAGGAAAAGCGGGCGGCTTTGGATTTCGTAACTATTGGGCCGGAGCTGTGTATAAGGTCAATCAGGAGATCGATTCCAGGCTTTATATGAAGTGGCGTAAAGCGTTCAAAGGATAGAAAATAAAGAGAATTGCTTATTTTTAAAACCAGAATTCAATACCGATACCATATCGTTACTTGATAAGCTGTGATCTGCTTGCCGCTTCGGTGAACATTTCACAGCTTACTGTTTAAATTGATAACCTCTATTGTGAAGATCACGACCTTGATCCTTTCGGGTATCCTTTCCTTATTTTTGTCGGGATGTGGCAAAATGCTCTACCGCTCAGCTGAGAAGGAATATCACAAGGGAATGAAGCAGCAACCCTACGATGCGATCGTCGTGCCGGGTTTTCCTTACGACGGTAAAAAGTGGGATATGGTGTTGCAGCTGAGGATCCACTGGGCGCATTACCTATATTCCAAAGGTTATACCAAAAACATAATTTTCTCCGGATCGGCGGTTGCGACGAAGTATATTGAGAGCCGTGTGATGGCCAACTATGCGGAAGCGCTGGGCGTGCCCCGCGAGCATCTTTTTACAGAAGAAAGAGCGCAGCACAGTACCGAAAATATCTATTATTCGTACAGGCTGGCTAAGGATCAGGGTTTTACAAAAATCGCACTCTCTACTGATCCTATTCAGTCGAGCTATATGAAACGGTTTATCAAACGCTTCGAGCTGCCGATCGGGTTATTGCCTACGGTGATCGATACGGTAAAAACGCTTAATTTGTACGAACCAAAAATCGACGTGACCAATGCGATTGCGGAGAATTTTCAGAAGCTTTCCGACAGAGAAAACTTTTTCCAGCGTTTTCAGGGGACAATGGGCAAATACATTGAGTGGCACGAGGAAGATCTGAAAACGAAAAAATTAAGGAGAAAATATAAAGACCGGATGATACCCTCTTCTCCGGAAAATCAGGAACCTTAAACGCAAATAATGAAAAAAGAAATGTCCGCCGTTGAGGCTAAGTATGAAGCACAAAAGATAGCATTCGGGCCGATTTATTTCCAGTCGGTAGTCGCTTTGCGGGACCTGGGGATTTTGCAATTTATCAGCGAAAACAGAAAGGGTGTCGAAATAGACAAGATCGTTGAAAAACTGGAAGCTTCGGAATATAGTATCCATTTGTTGCTGGAAGCGGCGGAGATCCTTGGAGTGATTGAGATAGAGGAAGATAATGTCAGGATCACCAAAGTGGGCTTTTTTCTTCTGAAAGATGAAATGACACGGGTCAACATCAATTTTATGAATGATGTTTGCTACCTGGGCGCCAAGAATATGACCGAAAGTTTCGTCAACGGCAAACCCGAAGGATTGAAAACGCTAGGCGACTGGCCCACGATCTATCAGGGGCTTTCCGTGCTTCCCGAGCCAGCGAAAACATCGTGGTTTGAATTTGATCACTACTATTCAGATAATGCTTTTCCTGAGGCGCTGAAAATTGTTTTCAAGAAAAACCCGAAACAAATTTTTGATATAGGCGGCAATACCGGAAAATGGTCTTTTGCATGTTGCGCACACGATCCAAATGTCAGGATCAAGATACTCGACCTGCCGGTCCAGCTTAGGGTAGCGAAAGCAAATGCGACAAAGAAAAATTTGTTGGAACGCATTGATTTTCATCCGATCGACCTGCTGGATACCACGCAGAGAATTCCGGAGGGAGCGGACGTAATATGGATGAGCCAGTTTCTGGATTGTTTCTCAAAGGAGCAGATTGTTCAGATTCTGGATAATGCATGTCAGGCGGCTTCTGAGGATACGACGATCTTCATTCTGGAACCATTTTTTGATAACCAGAATTATCCTGCTGCACATTACAGTCTGGTAGCGACGTCCCTGTACTTTACTATTATGGCCAACGGTAACAGTAAAATGTACCGGATTGGCGTAATGAAGGAGTTAATCGGGAAGGCGGGCCTGGAAGTCGTCGAAACTTATCCCCTGATCGGAGACAGCTATCATACTATTCTGGAATGCAGGAAAAAGCGGAATGCTTAATCCTTTTTGGAATACTAAACGTAGATAGCAAAGCTATGAGAAGGTCATCGATTGGTTGGTTTTTGTTGTTTCTAATGTTTTCAAATGGTTTCGGAGCGGTTCTGGTTGACAAAAAATCTGTTTACCAAGCACTATCGTCAGGCGAAGAGAAAACGATTGATAAAATGATCTCCCTGCTGGAATCTGAAAAATCTACCGCTCAGAACAGCGCTTACATCGGCGCATTGACGATGAAAAAGGCTGGTTTTTTAAAAGGTGTAAAAGCCAAAGTGAATACCTTCAAAAAAGGGGCGCAGTTGCTGGAAAATGAGATTAAACAAAATCCTGACAAAGTAGAGTTTCGGTTTCTGAGACTAACCATTCAGGAACATGCACCCAACGTTTTGAAATATAATAAGCAGATCGACGAAGACAAGAAAGCAGTAATGGCGGGTTACGCGAGGCTGGATGAAGGATTGAAAGCGATTATAGCAGACTACGCGAAGGATTCGAAAGTCCTGAAAGCTGCTGATTTGAAATAAAAATATTTGTATCGATAGTTAAATGGCGAAAGTACTAGTTGTTAATTACTCGCAATCCGGACAGTTGCATGAGATCATCGATAATTTTTTAGCACCTTTTGATCCCTCACAAGTTGAGAGAATAATAATAAAGCCGGTAAAGCCCATAAACTTTCCCTGGACAAGTGAGGTGTTTTATGACACCATGCCGGAATGTGTTTTAGAGGAACCAATTCGATTAGAGCCCATTAACTACGGTTGGGATAAGTACGATATCATTGTGATCGGCTATCAACCCTGGTTCCTTTCCCCATCATTACCCATCACGTCACTTTTGCAAGATCCTGAGTTCCAGAGGAAATTGAACGGAACTCCGGTTGTGACCATTATAGGTGGGCGAAATATGTGGCTAAATTCTCAGGAAAGCATTAAGAAATACATTCGTGAAGCCGGCGGTACTTTGGTTGGGAATATTCCATTAATGGATCGCGAGCCGAACCTGATCAGTGTGCTCACTATTTTCCACTGGATGTTGACGGGCCGCAAGGAGCGGAAATGGAATCTGCTGCCCGTTCCGGGAGTAGGTCAAAGCGATATTGACGGTGCGGGCCGATTTGGTTTAATTGTGAATAATGCGCTCAAAACCAATGACTTCGGCAATCTGCAAAAACAGATATTATCTTTGGGGCTTATTGAGATTCCTACCGACATCTGGTTTATCGAAATGCGCGGGAAGAAGATTTTTAAGATATGGGCAGGACTGATCAAGAAAAAAGGAACAACACCGGAGAAGCGAAAATTTTTCGTCAATTTGTTTAAATATTACTTATTAATAGCTCTTTTTGTAGCATCTCCTATCATATTGACGTTCTATTTCGTTTTGATAGCGCCTTTTATGCAAAGTAAAATAAAGAAGGAAAAGGAGTATTTTTACGGAGTCGCTTAGTCGAAGAATTTTACACATTTTGTAGATATAACAGAGCCATCACTTATTAGAGTCAATACTTACCAGTACAATGTCAGAAGCATACATTACCAGAGCTGCTAAATTTCTTCCGAATGAATCCGTACCCAATGAGGAAATGGAGCAGTATTTAGGATTTATAAACGGCAAACCCTCTAAGTCAAAATCAATCGTTTTAAGGAATAACAGGATCAAGAGCCGATATTACGCCTACACGAGGGACGGAGAGCCGACACACACCAACGCCGAAATGGCCGCACTCGCAGTGAAAGGTCTTTTTGCATCCGATCCTGAGAAAATCAAAAATGTTGACTTGCTGAGTTGCGGAACGTCCAGTCCGGATCAGATCATGCCTTCTCACGGGGTAATGATCCACGGGTGGTTGCCTGAAACGGGTATGATCGAAGTGGTTTCACCATCCGGTGTGTGCTGTGCAGGTATGCATGCGCTGAAATATGCCTACATGTCCATTAAGTTGAAAGATAAGAAAATGGCTGTTGCTGCGGCTTCTGAGCGGTTTTCGCCTTCTTTGCGTGCTGGGCAGTTTGAGGAGGAAGTGCAGCAGCTGATCCGCCTGGAACAAAATCCATATGTATCTTTTGACAAGGATTTCCTGCGCTGGATGCTTTCCGATGGCGCTGGTGCATTCCTGATCGAAGGCGAACCCAACCCGAATGGACCGTCTCTTAAAATTGAATGGATTGAGGGTTGCTCATTTGCTAACGAAGAGGAAGCGTGTATGTATATGGGTGCGCACAAGCAGGAAGACGGAACTTTGAAGAGCTACAAGGATTTCTCCAATGAGGAAATTCTTGAAAAGTCAATTTTCAGCATTAAGCAGGATGTCAAGCTGTTAAGTGAAAAAATTGTAAAGCTTGGGTTTTCAAACCTTAAAAGTATATTGCTTGAAAAGGGGGTGACGATGGATGACGTCGATTATTTCCTTCCGCACATTTCCTCTTACTTTTTTGAGAGTAAAATAGAAGATACCTTGAATGAAAATGGAATTCCCGTGCCCAAGGAGAAATGGTTTACGAATCTGGCGTCGGCGGGAAATGTGGGAGCGGCATCTATTTACATGATGGTTGAAGAGATATTTAACTGCGGATTGCTTAAAAAGGGCGAAAAGATTCTGTTAGCAGTTCCTGAAAGTTCGAGGTTCTCATATATGTTCTGTTTGCTGACAGTTTGCTAAAATATATTTTTATTAACTTGGTGTATTAGTCCTACCAAATTTCTGTTTTGAAATCTTGTCGACATGAAAAAGGAAGATTTGCCACAGGAGCCCGGCGCACTTTCCAGGTTGACCCGGGAAGTCTGTTACGTCAAAAATGAAGATGGGAAGTACGAAACTGCATTGAGCGACGGCTGGAATGTGAAAAAGGATGCACTCGACAGTGCCTGGGTTGAAGTGAATGAGCGGATTGAAGAAGCAAGGAAAGCAGTAATGAATGGCGAAAAAAGCCCGATTTACTATTTTATGGAATTGAGATTAATGGACGTGGGAGTACTTTCAGGTTATACGGGAAATTTTACCTTCTTCACGAAAAGACATTTTAAACCTTCTGTTTTCAAAGATCTCAGCGAACGTCAATTGGCCAAATACGCCAGTGCCTTCGACATTACTGTAAGTGAGTTGAAAAATTTTAAAGGTTGAAACAGTGAATATTGATAGCACGACTGATGCATTTCATCATGTACAGACAGCGCATTGCGAAAATGGCGTTACCACAGCACTGCTTCAGTATCACGGCCTGGATTTTATGACCGAACCACTCGCATTCGGAATGGGATCGGGTCTTTTTTATATTCAAATTCCTTTTCTGACTATTAATAACGGTCCTGCTATTTCATTCAGAACCATGCCGGGGGCGATATTTAAAAGAACTTGTAAATCGCTTGGAGTAGAAGTTACCCGCAAAAAATTTTCTAATCCGGTTGCGGCGGAAGCTTTTTTAGATCAAAAAGTAAAAGAAGGCGTGCCCGTAGGTTGCCAGGTCGGCGTATTTCACCTGACTTATTTCCCCAAAGAATACCGTTTTCACTTCAATGCGCACAACCTGATCGTTTATGGAAGTGAAGACAATCGCTATATGATAAGCGATCCGGTTATGGAAGACGTTACCTCACTTTCACGCGAAGAACTGACCCGCGTGCGATTTGCGCAAGGGCCGCTTGCTCCAAAGGGACATATTTACTTTCCCGAAAGCGTAAAGAAGATTTCTGAGGACACGATCCGGAAGGGAATTGTGAAAGGTATTAACCGCAATGTGCGTGATATGCTGCGAATTCCGGGAAATTTCGCGGGCGTGGACGGGATCAGGCATACTGCCGGTCACATCCGGAAATGGCGGGATAAATTGGGGCTGAAAAAAGCCAGCTTATATCTCGGCCAGATCGTTCGCATGCAGGAAGAGATCGGCACGGGCGGCGGAGGATTCCGGTTTCTATACGGTGCATTTCTGGAAGAGGCTGCTGCTTACATGCAGGATGACAGGCTGTTACAAGTTTCAGAAGATTTTACCAAAGCCGGGGATATGTGGAGAGCCAGTGCGATCAAAATGGCCGGCGTTTATAAAGGTCGCCTCACCGAACAGAAAGATTTTGAAGAGATTGCCGATATGCTCGTGGATATTCGTCTCGTAGAAAAGGAAGCATTTCAAAAGCTTTCCAGATTTAACCTCGGGAAGTGAACAGGATGATGGAATCAGGCGGTCGGGTGTGTATTGAAATTCAGCATGTTTCGAAAAAATACAAAGGTGCTCAGGAAAGTAGCCTCTCGGACGTTTCCCTGAATATCTTAACTGGTGACGTATTTGGTTTGCTGGGGCCAAACGGTGCGGGAAAAACCACATTAATATCCATTCTCTGCGGCATTGTGCCCGCTACTTCCGGCGATATCAGTTTTTATGTCGACGGTCAATCACTATCTGAATCTCAGCGAAAATCCAGGATCGGCTTCGTCCCGCAGGAATACGCATTTTACCAGGAATTGAGCCCGCGCCAGAATCTTGACTATTTCGGGGCGATGTATAATATTCCCAAAACCAAACTGGAAGAGCGGCGGGAGTATCTGCTCCAAGTACTGGGCCTTGCGAAAGCGGCTGATAATAAGGTTGAGACGTTTTCGGGCGGGATGAAACGGCGGGTGAATTTAGCGATCGGCATTATTCATGAGCCGGCGATTTTATTTCTCGACGAACCTACAGTAGGCGTCGACGTGCAAAGCAGAAATGCGATTATTCGGTATCTGCAATCGGTAAATGAAACTGGCACTACTATTATTTATACTTCCCACCACATGTCGGAAGCGGAGGAGTTCTGCAAAAATATCGCGTTGATAGATCATGGTAAGGTTATTGCTAAAGGAGAGATACAGGCGCTGAAAACTGAGCACCATGTAGCCAGCCTGCAATCATTATTTATCAACCTGACCGGAGACGCCTACAGGGACTAGGATGTTCAAATTATTTTCCTCACTTCGTAAAGAATTTTTACTGCTTATCAACGATAAGACGGGTTTGGCCCTGATGTTTTTGATGCCGCTTTTGCTTGTCTTTATCATTACGATCATCCAGGATAGCGCCTATAAAATGGTGAACGAAAACCAGATTCCGTTGCTGGTAGTTAACCATGACAAGGGTGGGGAAGGTCATAAGCTGGTAAAAGCGCTTAAAAGCTCCTCCCTTTTCAAGATCGATAGCCAGGATCAGATCCCACAACAATCTTTACGTTCCGAGCTGCTTGCGAGAGGCAAGATGATCGCGTTATTTATCCCGGAAAAATTTTCGGCCGGGCTGGAAAGCAATGCAGGGGACGTGAGCAATATACTTATGGACGATCTTGGACTTGAATACGATTCTATCGGAAAAGAAAAGGTCGATATGCCCAGGCTGTCTTTTTACCACGATCCCGTTTTACAGGATAATTACAGCCAGTCGGTGATGGGTATTGTGCAGTCGTACATGAGCATGATCGAAAACTCACTAATGATCGATAGAATGTATGCGAATATGGACCTGGGTGACAAATCAGAGGTATTGAAGAAAAAAATGATCTTGAACCGGGTGAAGATCGATCAGATTGTCGCCAGCAATAATAACTCGACTGCATTACCTAATTCAACCCAGCATAATGTACCAGCGTGGACGATATTCGCGATGTTTTTTATGGTTGTTTCTCTGGGCAGTAATATTGTAAAGGAGCGGGTAAATGGCAGCTTCCTGCGTTTGAAGACTATGCCGACTACATTTATGCTGGTCATGTTTAGTAAAATGGCTATTTACGTAATTGTGGCTGTTTTTCAGGTGGCACTCACTTTCTCAATGGGTATCTGGATACTGCCTAAGCTCGGACTTCCGACGTTATCGGTACCTGATAATTTTCTTGCATTAATAGCAGTTGTATTTGTAAGTAGCATGGCCGCAGTTAGTTACGCCCTTATGATCGGCGCTTTCTCCAAAACAGAACAGCAGGCCAACGGCTTCGGCGCTATATCCATTATCATTTTCGGCGCGATCGGCGGAATCCTGGTGCCGACGTTTGTCATGCCGGGATTTATGCAGTATGCGAGCAACTTTTCGCCGCTCCACTGGTGCCTGGAAGGATTTTATGTATTGTTTTTAAAAGGAGGAAGCTGGAAAGAGCTTGGGCTGGTATTTTCTTTTTTAGGGATTTTTATACTGATTTGCCAGCTCGCGACATATTTTAAACTCAGGCTCGAAAGAATTATTTAAGTTTGGCCTCCGCAGCATTTAACTACTCATATGGACATAATAAGTTTGAAGCCCATTTTAAAAGGGCAGATTGTACAGTATCTTAATTTATTGGACGTCAATCCGGAAGATATCAAGGACGATGAACCGCTATTCGGCGGTGATTTGGGATTGGATTCGATTGATTCTCTGGAACTTGTCGTGCTGTTGGAAAGAGAATATGGTATTAAAATCAAAAATCCGGCAGAGGGCAGAAAGATTCTGATTGACGTTAACCACATGGCGGAATATATTCTTGCCAATACAAAAGTTGCCTGATCATGGGAAGAGTCCTGGTTACCGGAATGGGCATTATCTCTGCCATTGGAGAAAATCTCTCTCAAAACCATGAGAGCCTTCGCGCCGGGCGTACTGGAATAGGAGACGCAACCTACTTTGAATCGCAATATGCCTCCAAGCTTCCGTTTGGGGAATGCCGCATTTCCAATGATAAATTGAAAGCCTTACTTGGCCTGGAAGACAGCCTTGGGTATACCAGAACCTGTCTGCTGGCCAGCAAGGCATTCGAAGAGGCAATCCAGGATGCCGGTCTCACGAGAGAACAACTTTCTGACGCCAATACTGCTTTTATCTCGGCAAGTACCGTCGGAGGAATGTGCCTTACCGACCAGCTTTACGACGATGCGAATATGAAATCCAGCGGTTCGGAATACCTGGATGCGTACGGATGTTCCGCACATACACTTAGGCTGGTGGACAGATATCAGATCAGCGGATTTACAGACACGATCAATACCGCTTGTTCTTCTTCGGCAAATGCCATTATGCTTGGCGCGAGATTGATTAAAACCGGCCGGGCGAAGCGGGTAATCGTCGGGGGGGTTGATAGCCTTGCAAAATATACGGTCAATGGTTTCAATGCACTAAAAATCCTTTCTGAATCGGCCTGTAAGCCTTTTGATGAGAACCGCGACGGGTTGAACCTGGGCGAGGGAGCCGCATATCTTGTACTAGAATCTGAGGAATGCGCCGCTGGTAAAAAAGTTTATGCAGAAATGTTGGGTTACGGCAATGCAAATGACGCGTACCACCCTTCCGCAATGTCGGACGAAGCAATAGGCGCGATTCGCTGCATGAAAGAGGCGATTACGATGGCGGGAATTGGCTCTGAAGAGATTGATTATGTCAATGCGCACGGCACGGGCACTAATAATAATGACGACGTTGAGCTGTTTGGTTTGCATGAGCTGTTTGGGGAAATACCGCCGTTCAATTCAACCAAATCGTTTACCGGACATACGCTTGGTGCGGCGGGTGCCGTAGAGGCGATTTACAGTATTCTCAGCATTCTCCACTCCGAACTTTATCCGAGTCTGAATATCACTAATCCCGTGAGAACATTCGATACGGCGCCTTTGATGGAATTCGAAGCGAACCGCCCGATACGGTACGCGCTTTCCAACTCATTCGGTTTCGGTGGAAACTGCACTTCTCTCGTTTTTGGGCGTTCTAATTAATGCTCCTGCATCAGATCAGTAAGGATCTTTTGTGCAGCTACTGAAATAATCGTCCCCGGTCCGAAAATACCCTTCACACCCGCATCGTACAAAAACTGATAATCCTGAGGGGGAATCACGCCGCCGGCAATCACCATAATATCAGCCCTGCCAATCACTTTAAGGGCATCGATCAGTTCGGGGATCAGCGTTTTGTGTCCCGCAGCGAGGCTGGAAGCGCCGATCACGTGCACATCATTTTCGGCAGCCTGTTGCGCCACTTCTTGTGGGGTTTGAAAAAGGGGGCCAATATCCACGTCGAAGCCCAGGTCGGCAAAACTGGTGGCAATCACCTTCGCTCCTCTGTCGTGACCATCCTGACCCATCTTAGCCACCAATATCCGCGGGCGGCGACCTTCTATATCTGCAAAATGATCTGAAAGCTCTCGTGCAGCTTTAAAATGCTCATTGTCTGAGGCTTCCGCCTGATATACCCCTGAAATTGACCTGATCGTAGACTTATACCTCCCGAATTCTTTCTCCATCGCTTCTGAAATTTCACCTAATGTAGCCCTGGCCCGGGCTGCATTGATTGCCAGCGCAAGCAGGTTAGTGTCCATATTTTTTCCGCCGCTGCTCTTGCAAGCATTCGTAATCGCTTCCAGTGCCGCTGCTACTTCCCTGCTATCCCGTTGCGCACGAATACGGCTCAATGCATCAATTTGAGATTGTCTTACTGCTTGATTATCAATTTGCAGCAATTCAATCGCATCTTCTTCGTCAACCCTGAATTTATTTACACCCACAATAATATCCTTTCCTGAATCAATCCGTGCCTGTTTCCGGGCAGCAGCTTCTTCAATACGCATTTTCGGCAAACCAGCTTCGATCGCTTTGGTCATTCCGCCGATCTGCTCCACTTCCTCGATTAACTGCCACGCTTTTTTTACCAGTTCATCCGTCAAAAATTCTACATAATATGAACCTCCCCAAGGATCGACGAAATGACAGATATCCGTTTCGTATTGGAGAAAAAGCTGCGTATTCCGGGCAATGCGGGCTGAAAAATCGGTGGGCAAAGCCATTGCTTCATCCAGTGAATTCGTGTGTAAAGATTGCGTATGCCCCAGCACCGCTGCCAGCGCCTCTACGGTTGTCCGGGCTACATTATTGTACGGATCCTGCGCGGTAAGGCTATATCCGCTGGTCTGGCAATGCGTGCGCAGCGCCATAGATTTTTCATTTTTAGGATCAAATTGCTTGACGATTTTTGACCATAATAGTCTTGCAGCGCGCATTTTAGCAATTTCCATAAAATGGTTCATCCCTATTCCCCAGAAAAAGGACAGCCTCGGCGCGAAATCATCTATATCAATTCCTGCGGCAATGCCCGTTCTGATATATTCCAGTCCATCGGCCAGCGTGTAAGCCAGTTCCAGATGTGCCGGCGCGCCCGCTTCGTGCATGTGGTAACCGCTGATACTGATCGAGTTGAAACGTGGCATGAACTGCGATGTGTAAGCAAATATATCGCCCACAATCCGCATGGAAGGCGCAGGTGGATATATATAGGTATTGCGAACCATGAATTCCTTCAAAATATCATTCTGGATCGTACCTGATAACAGTTCTTTCGAAACGCCCTGTTCTTCCGCCGCTACAATAAAAAATGCTGTTATCGGGATCACAGCGCCATTCATGGTCATGGAAACAGACATTTGATCGAGCGGTATCTGATCAAAAAGCATTTTAATATCCTCCACGGAATCGATCGCAACCCCGGCTTTTCCTACATCGCCGGTAACCCTGGGATGATCCGAGTCGTAGCCGCGGTGCGTAGCCAGGTCAAATGCAACTGACAGCCCTTTTTGGCCGGCTGCCAGATTTCGTTTGTAAAAAGCATTGGATTCGGAGGCGGTCGAAAACCCTGCATATTGGCGAATAGTCCACGGGCGATCGAGATACATGCTGGCGTAGGGGCCCCGGAGAAATGGGGGAGTACCTGCGCCGAACGAAATATGTTCCGAACCTGAGATATCGTTGGCAGTAAACTGGCTCGGCAGGCGAATTCCTTCGCGTGTTGTCGCAAGTTTCCCATTGCTTTTTTTGGTGGAAACAGAAGTAAACTTTTGCTCAGGAATATTCTTAAAATCCGGCTTCATAATGCTTGTTGCTGATTTTTAAAACATTCGGATAGTCGAAGATCCGTCAAAAAAGGCGACGTGCCGGTTTGCGCCATATTGCCGCTATTGCCCGGGTTAGAAACCGTTTCGGGCTCTGTAAAACGATTCAGGCCTACCATTACTTTCGTCCCATTCAAATCATTGATCTTTTTATCCAGAGATTCCCTAAGTTCTTTTTGAACAAAACCATTTTCAAAACAACTGAGTAGTCCACCCTTTCCTTCCACTTCGATAAATAGCTCCCAGGCTGCTGCGGAAAGTTGTTGAGACAGCATTTCGATACTAAAAGATCCGGCGGCAGGATCGGCGACCAGGTCGAGATATCCTTCAAAAGAAAGTACGGAAGAAGTGTTTCTCGCGATCCGGTCAGAAAGCGGGGCTGGCCTGGATAAATGATCCTGAAACCCGCTGACTGTCAATGCGTCGCATCCGCCAATCACCGCACTCATTGCCTCCGAGCTCGTGCGGATCAGATTTGTGTAACTCGCGCTGTCTGAATGATAAAAGTGTGAAGTTTGCGTATGTATGTATGTGCCTGCTTGCCCGTCGGGAATCTGGTAGGCGAGCGTGATTTTGTTTATTAAGTGCCTCAGCGCACGTAGCTTGGCAATCTCAGTCAGGTAGGAAGTGCCAATTGAAACAGAAAAGAATATTTCATGAAATGCCTGCGCGGCAGAAAAACCGGCATTGGTCAGGAGATCCATATAGGTAACCGCGCAGGAAAGTGTAAAGGCAAGTTCCTGAACGGGATCTGCACCATTATTATGGTAAATATGCGATTCAACCATAACCGAACGAAAGCCTGGCAACCGTAAGGTATCTCCACTCAAACCGACCACAGAACTCAGAAATGGTTCGAACGAGGCGCCGGTCCGCATCCGGTTTGCAATAGGATCAAATGCAATTCCACCTTTTAATTGATAACCAGTATTCCCCGACAGCCGCTGAAAGAGCTCGTGCGCGGGCTGGGTACTTTTAAAGAAAAAAGTATGATCGCTCAGACGAATATCTTTAAACAATCTCAAAAAATCATGTGCGGAAAGCATATTGCCGCCCAGCTCGATCCATGCACCGTCTCCACCGGAACTAAGCGCATTTTTGATTTCAGTATTGGTATTTGTAGTATCCTCAAACCGGATGCTGGGAAGATTGAGCCAGCCGGGAACAGATTTCTGACATTGCTGCATCGCTGATATTTGCTCCAAATTCAGATCTTGGGCGGTGCTATACGCTTCTACTGAAATTGCGCCTGCAACGTTGTATTTCGATGACAAATCGAATTTCTCCTTCAATTCTCTCTGCGCCTGTTTCTCCCAGACAGCCTTATCCGCCGGCGCGAAATCTGCAAAAAGTGAGCTGGGCATAGTCGGTTTGGCTTAGGGAAAAAGTGAGCGATATGAGCAAATCTACAAATTTGAACCCATACTTTTTGGTCAGATACTATACGTAAAATAAAACCGCAGCGGCCGATTTTTTAATCCGTCGGTTTTTATCAATTGGCTTGGAGTTCGGGCATAATGGTATTAAATTGAACCCTGGACCAATCTTGACAGATCAGGTATTTTTATATCTTTGCCGTCCCTTAAACAAAAATCTGAGTCTTGGTTAATTACACATTGGAAAGAGTTAACACACATACAGAAGTGGACCACGTCTGGAATGCCTGTCTGAGGATCGTTCAGCAGCACATTCCTGACGAAAGTTTTAAGACGTGGTTCGAGCCGATCCGGCCGCTGCGACTGTATGGAAAAGTGCTCACTATCCAGGTTCCGAGCCAGTTTTTTTATGAGTGGCTGGAAGATAATTACGTGAACCTGCTCCGGAAAGCGCTGGATTATGCGATCGGACGCGACGGGATGCTGGAATATTCGATCATTGTCGATAAGGGAAACGACAAGCACCAGCCGCTGACCATGAACGTGTCGACACCTAAGTCGCCAAACTATTCTAAGCCGGATAATTTTGCTACCGACCCGCGCATGGGCTCGAATCACAAGACCAAGGACCAGGATTCAATGAACCTGGACACTTATCTTAACCCGAATTACTCATTTGATAATTTTATCGAGGGGGACTGTAACAGGCTCGCTCGCTCGGCCGGCTTTGCAGTTGCGCAACGTCCTGGTCTGACGTCGTTTAACCCATTGATGATGTACGGTGGGGTAGGGTTGGGCAAAACGCATTTGGTACAGGCCATCGGAAATTACATTATGAACCACTATGAAAATAAGCTGGTACTGTATGTGTCTTCCGAAAAATTTACGAACCAGTTTATTAATTCGATAAAAAATAATACCCTGCAGGACTTCACTGATTTCTATATGAAAGTGGATGTACTGGCCATTGATGATGTTCAGTTTTTGTCAGGAAAAGAAAAAACGCAGGATACCTTCTTTCATATCTTCAACCATTTGCACCAGCTCGGAAAGCAGATCATCATGACGAGCGACCGGCCTCCGCGAGAGCTGCAGGGCTTGCAGGATCGTTTGCTTTCACGCTTTAAATGGGGACTTACCGCCGATTTGCAGGCACCGGACTACGAAACCCGGATCGCGATCATTCAGAAAAAGATCCAGTCGGAAGGTATTTATATTGATTACGATGTGATTGAATACATCGCACACAGTGTTAATTCCAATGTAAGGGAGTTAGAGGGTGTGATCGTTTCATTAATGGCCCAGGCTTCGCTTACGCGTCGGGAAATCGATGTGGAGCTGGCGAAGAATACGCTGAAAAATATCGTCATGAATGAAAATAAGGAAGTCACTATTGATACGATTCAAGAAGTGATCGCCGATTATTTTCAGGTAACGATTGCAGACCTTAAAAGTAAAAGTCGCAAAAAAGAAGTGGTGTACCCACGGCAGCTGGCAATGTTCCTTGCCAAAGAATATACAGATCTTCCTTTGAAGTCAATCGGGTACCATTTTGGTGGCCGCGATCACAGTACAGTCATCCATTCTATACAAAGTATCAACCTGCTGATGGACGAAACGCCGGACGTGGAAGAAACTTTACAGAAGCTTCGCAGTTACTTTAAGTAGCATCTTACGTCTAAAGGGTCAGGAATATTCACACTTGACTCTGAAACGTTGGTCCCGATCCTATTAAACCGCAATGAAATTAACGATGCAGCCTGGAACAGACTTGTAGAAAAGTCCACGCAAAGCATTATTTACGCCTTCACTTTTTACCTCGATCTGGTATGCGCCGACTGGAAGGCGCTCGTCTGGTCTTCCGCGGGCGAATATGAGACCATTATGCCGCTGCCGGTGCGCCGGAAATGGGGCTTTGAAATTATTTACCAGCCGCATTTTTGCCAGTATCTGGGTGTTTTTTCTCAAAGGCCAGTTACTGCCGAAGAGATCACTGCTTTCCTGGCTCAGCTCAATAAGCATTACCGCTACATATCGGCTTATCATTTTAATCCCGATAATCATGAAGTATTGCGTTCTCAGCTTAGTCAGATTGCAGGTATCGAAGTTGAGGAGCAGGAAACACATTGGCTTCCTCTGGATCAGCAATATGAGAAAATAGCAAATGGCTATTCCAGGGACCGCGTGCGGAATTTAAAGCGCTCGGAGAAGTCCAGGTGGCGTTATTCGGTCAGTAACCATATTCATCCGCTGATTTTTCTTTTTGTAAATCACCACGCACGCCGGATCCCCGGAGGTGTTAGCCACGCTTCATATCAGACGCTGGAAGCGCTATTTAAAAGTCTGAGCCGAATGCAATGCTGCGATCTGTGGTATGCGCATCGGGACGGGGTTATTCACGCGGGTATCCTGATGATCCGGTTCAGGGGAAAAGCTGTGTTTCTGTTTAATGCGGCCGATGAAATTGGCAGGAAAGATAATGCGAGGACATTTTTGTTGGATAGCTATATCAAGCTACACGCAGAGAGCGATTTGATCTTCGACTTCGAAAGTCCGATGAAAAGCTCCATCGCATCTTTTTATAAGAGTTTTGGTAGCACTACCGTGCCTTTCTGGAAGATATCCAAGAACCGATTGCCGTTTCCGCTCAGGCAGATACAGCATTGGAGAAAACGGAATAAACTCAGAACCAGGTGATTTCTTTACGCAAACCTCTGTATGATTTCAAGTCCATTTCCAACGAGCCGATTTTAAGTTCTACCTCGGCTTTTACAGGTATCTTATTGGAATCATCTGTAACCCAGAGTCGCATTGCCCCTTCATCCTTGAAAAACTTATTGGTAGGAATCAATGGGTTAATTCTCAAAACGCGTGTTTTTCCGAATTTGGTTTTGATCACATCTTTGCCCACATATCTGACGCGCAGTTTATAAACTTCTCCGTCGAAAAAAGTAGGTACTTCAATAATTTCGCCTTCGGATACTTTTTCGAAGTTGACGGTACGCAAAAAGAAGTAGCCGCTGATAATATCGTGTATATTATTGGGAACCGCAAAAGTTTTCGTTTCGTCCTTTACGCTGGATACAGCCTGATCTCTCTGGTGATTGAACATCACCTTTTCCTCTTTTTTATACTTGTTTTCCTGAATTTGCCGCTCAAACATTTGTGGCAAAATAGCCGTAGTATCAATATAGGAACGCCAGGTATCTCTAACCTTGGAGATCAGATCAAATGCGCCCACAGTTCGGCCGGTTACATTCACGCGGTAACAGGGGCGGCTATTAATCATCGAGATATTCTTAGAAATCTCGACTTTTGCCTCGGCTGCATTGATAAATCCGTAGTGGACGCGGTATTCAACACGCTCCCCCGTACCAAAACTTTTGTTGGACACTACTCGGTTTTCGGCAGATTCTCCTTCCATTTGACGGAAAGAAAATAAAAACAATAAGATTGAAGCGGCTAATATCGAAATGGCTATCTTCATACTAATCAGGTTATTACATAGAGGGGTACTGCTTTTTTAAATATTGCAGGTAAGCTTTCAGGTCGCCCGCGAACTTGCTTTCAAACTCTTTCAAAAATATTTCTTGCTTCGATTTATAAGTCAGGTAACTGATAAAGTATGCATTGTTAGGCAGTTTATCGTCGGCAAGTCGTTTTTTTGTTGTTAACGTTTGGGTCCCCGAAAGAAGTGTGTCCGTGTCATCAATGATCTGTCTGATCAACTGCTTCTTCAAAGTATCCTTCCGGGCATCCGCAGCTTTTTCATTTCCAAATGTTTTGTATAAACTATCAAGTCGCACCGTCCCGCGCAGCATGTGCTGCGAATAGGCGTCGTTATATTTTTTCGAATATTCATAAGTCCGCATTTCGGGAGATTCAGCTCCATATTTATATTTCAAAAACCGGATCGCGCCCTGGTCCCCGACGAAACTTGCCAGGTTCTCATTCAGTTCAAGATTGTTTTTGACAAAAAGTGTACCATGCGTAAGCTCGTGCAGGATCAGATTTGCCAGGCTGCCGTCCTTCCTTTTCAGCATACTGGAAAGGATCGGATCTTTCAGGTAGCCCAACGTCGACCACGCAGAAACGTCCCCGATATCCGTATCCAGCCCTTTTTTCATCAGCTCCTTTTCCTCGGAAACTGCTCTGGTAGAATCGAAAAAGCCTTTGTAAGGAAAAGTCCCGACGATAGGGAAGTGCCACTCGTGAGGTTCAATTTTGTATCTCTCAGAAGCGGTGATCAGCCAGATCAGCGGACGACCGTGCTGGTTGTAAAAAGTAGTATAGTTTTCAGATGGTTCAAGACCAAGCGAATCCACACCAAATTGCTTGATTTCCTGTATCAAACGGATCCTTCTTTTGAGAGAGTCGGGGAAATTCTGATCGGACAGGATATCGTCTACCTTCTCTACATTCATCAAAATACTGATCTGTCCGCGCGCCTGCATGAAGCCGTAAGAGAGTACATCGTAATAAAAGATACTCAGCAACAGAATGACAGCCAGCAAGGCCAGTAATATCTTCTTAATCAATGGAAGCGTATTTTTTCAAGATTGTTAATGTAAAAAGGCCAGCTTTAACCGGCCTCAGCGGCGCAAATCTAGTTAAAAGCTGCGAGCCGGTAACATATCAATAAAATAAGTGATTTTTCGGATACATATCATGGATCTGAGGTAAACACGCGACTTGCTTTACCTTAAAATCAATGAAATTAACCATTTGAAAACTAGCAATTTGCCTGACTGTTAGCTAACGATTTAGGAATGAGCTTTAAGCCATAAAAAGCATCATTTTTTGCCGAATACTACATTGCTTTGTGCTCTGAATTTACTAAATTTACAATTAGAAAAAGACCAGTTTTCAAGCGGTTTTTGTACTGCAAAAGCCGCTTTTTCTATGTACAAACTAACTTTTTGTCACCATTTATGGCACAACCAATTTCCGATAAGGACAACAAACTAAAAGCATTACAGACCACACTTGAAAAGCTGGACAAAACTTATGGTAAAGGCACAGTAATGCGCCTGAGCGACAGTAAGGTTTTGGATATTCCGGTTATCTCTACAGGGTCGCTCGGGCTTGACCTGGCATTAGGAGTAGGAGGCGTGCCGAGAGGTCGCGTCGTTGAGATATATGGCCCGGAATCTTCGGGTAAAACAACGCTGTCCATGCATTGCATTGCAGAGGCACAAAAGAAAGGCGGCCTGGCAGCATTTATCGATGCAGAGCACGCTTTTGACAGGGCGTATGCTGAAAAGCTTGGTATTGATACAAGTAATCTGCTGATCTCCCAGCCTGACAATGGCGAGCAAGCACTTGAAATCGCAGAACATCTGATCAGCAGCGGGGCTGTGGATATTATCGTAATTGACTCCGTTGCAGCACTTGTTCCAAGAGCAGAGCTTGAAGGTGAAATGGGTGAAAGCAAGATGGGTTTGCAGGCAAGATTAATGTCGCAGGCCCTTCGCAAGCTGACCGGCGTCATTAACAAAACCGGTTGCTGCTGTATATTCATCAACCAGTTGAGAGAAAAAATCGGTGTGATGTTCGGGAACCCTGAAACGACTACCGGTGGTAATGCACTGAAATACTATGCTTCGGTGCGTCTGGATATTCGCCGCGTCGGACAGATCAAAGAAAGCGCTGACCAGATTCTGGGTAACCGTACCCGTGTGAAAGTGGTGAAAAATAAAGTCGCGCCTCCGTTTAAAGTGGTAGAGTTCGACATTATGTATGGTGAAGGTATTTCTAAAGTAGGTGAAGTAATTGACCTTGCTGTGGAACTGGAAATCGTTAAGAAAGCCGGTTCATGGTTTAGCTATGATGGAAACAGGCTAGGACAGGGCAGGGATGCGGTTAAAACGCTTTTGAAAGACAATCCTGAGCTGCTGGACGAACTGGAAGCCAAAGTGCGTGGGAAAGTCAATAATGAACCTGATGCATTGATTGATACCAGTGAGCCAAACATCGTAGACGAAGGAGCACCATTATAAGTTAAGATTATTGTAAAATGAAAATGCCCTGCTTTAAAACAGGGCATTTTTTGTTGATATCCAGTTCTATGAATTAGAACGGTTTGCGATCGTCATCGTCTTCATCAAAATCAAAGTCTTCATCTTCCGGTCCTGAGAACATACTGCTCACCAGATCCTGAAACTTCATTCCCTGGTCAAGCGACTGTTTTCCGATCAAAGAGAATTCCGCCATTCCGTGTAATGCAAATTCCATCATGAACAGCTTTTCCTCTGCATTGGAATAGGCACTCAGCATATCTACAAAATCATCCAGGCCGTCGATGGTCTTTAGCCTTGCCACATATTCCCTTTCGGTCATATCGCCCGGCATTTCCATTTCATTTCCGGCGCCAAACCACTCTATAACCTTCGCATAAGGGTTGATCTTGCTCTTTTTTGTTTTTTCAGGATCCGGGAAGAAATTCAAAAACTGTGTCCGTATCGCTTTTCCGATCAGATTCTGCGCCACAATAACCGGCCCTTCTACTTCACCTTCATAAACCAGCTCGACCTTACCGCAAATCGCCGAAACTACGCCGTAAAGATCCGAAATGCGCACATAAGTGGAAGTTTCTCCGTTTATCAGCGCACGGCGCTCGGCTGTGCTCAGCAAGCTTTCGTAAGCAGAAATCGTCAAACGCGCAGAAACACCGCTTTTGCTATCGACATATTCACTCTCACGCGCCTCAAATGCGATCTGTTCAATCAGCGTTTTGGCCAGCTCATTTACTTTAACGATCTCTTTTTGCTCAGCTTTAACAACCGCTTCCTGCTCCGTAATTTTCTTACCCGTTTCGATCGTCTTCGGATAGTGGGTCACGATCTGACTTTCAATCCGGTCTTTCAGCGGCGTGACAATACTTCCGCGGTTGGTATAATCTTCCGGGTTGGCCGTGAATACAAATTGTATATCAAGCGGCAAACGCAACTTGAAACCACGGATCTGAATATCGCCTTCCTGCAAAATATTGAATAGAGCCACCTGGATACGTGCCTGCAAATCAGGAAGTTCATTGATCACAAAAATACCTCTGTGCGAACGTGGAATGAGTCCGAAATGGATCACGCGTTCGTCTGAATAGGGCAACTTCAGTGTGGCTGCCTTAATAGGATCCACATCACCGATCAGATCTGCGACAGATACATCCGGTGTCGCCAGCTTTTCAGTATAGCGCTCGCTTCTGTGCAGCCACGCGATTTCTGTATGATCTCCGTGGTCATCAAGGAAATCCTTTGCATTGCGCGAAAGCGGTTCCAGCGGATCGTCGTGCAGCTCGGAGCCCTTGATGTAAGGAATATATTCATCGAGCAAATCCACCATCATCCGGGCAATACGCGTTTTTGCCTGCCCGCGCAGTCCCAGGAAATTGATATTATGCATCGAAAGGATAGCTCTTTCCACATCCGGAATGACCGTTTCCTCGTAACCCCAGATACCCGGGAAAATATTTTCTTTTAGCCTGATCTTCGTAATCAGATTATCTCTTAACTCCTGCTTGATGGAACGTGTCTGATAACCTGCCTTTTTAAGTTCGCCGAGCGTCTGGATACCCAGTCGTTCTGAACTGGTAAGCTGTGAGTAATTCATGTATGATAATCTAAGTTAGCGCGCATAGGCAACCGAACGCATCTCGCGGATCACAGTGATCTTGATTTGTCCGGGGTATTGCATTTCTTTTTCTATTTTTTGAGATATATCAAACGACAACATACCTGCTTTTTCATCGGAAACATTTTCCGCATCAATAATTACCCTTAACTCGCGTCCCGCCTGGATCGCGTAGCACTTCTCAACTCCCTCGAATGAAAGGGCCATATTTTCCAGGTCGCGCAGACGCTGAATGTAGGATTCCATCATCTCGCGGCGAGCACCCGGACGTGAGCCTGAAATAGCATCGCAAACTTGGATGATCGGAGACAGAATACTCGTCATTTCGATCTCATCATGGTGAGCCCCGATCGCATTACATACTTCCGGATTTTCCTTGTATTTCTTGGCGAGTTCCATTCCAAGTATCGCGTGCGGCAGATCGGATTCTTCCGGCCACACTTTACCAATATCGTGGAGAAGACCGGCTCTTTTGGCCAGTTTTGTATTTAAGCCCAATTCCGATGCCATCGTCGCGCAGAGCTTAGCTACTTCGCGGGAGTGTTGCAGCAGGTTTTGTCCATACGACGAGCGGAAACGCATTCTTCCGATCATTTTAACCAACTCTGGGTGCAGGCCGTGAATCCCCATATCGATCACAGTACGCTCGCCGATCTCCACGATCTCATCGTCAATATTCTTGCGCGTTTTGGCAACTACTTCTTCAATCCTGGCAGGGTGAATCCTTCCGTCCTGAACAAGTCTGTGTAGTGAAAGTCGCGCGATTTCTCTTCTAACCGGATCAAAACCAGAGATTACGATCGCTTCCGGTGTATCGTCCACAATGATCTCAACACCAGTAGCCGCTTCCAGGGCGCGTATATTTCTACCTTCTCTACCAATAATCTTACCCTTAATATCATCATTTTCAATATTGAAAACAGACACGCAGTTCTCAATCGCATGCTCGGCAGCGGTGCGCTGTATGGTCTCAATAACGATTTTCTTGGCTTCTTTTGTGGCGGTCAGGCGGGCTTCTTCCATTGCGCTCTTCACATACGATCCCGCTCTTGTATCTGCTTCCGCTTTGAGCGCGTCGATCAGTTGCTCGCGAGCTTGCTCGGCAGTCAGGTTAGCTATCTTTTCAAGTTGTGTAACCTGCTGTTGTAATGATTTTTCAGCTTCTTCCTTGCGTTTTGTGGCGATTTCAAGCTGCTGGTTGAGGTTGTTTTTCAGCGTTTCCAGTTCGTTTTCGCGGCGCTTATTCTGCTCCTGCGCCTGGTTCATGCTTTGCTCGCGCTGTTTCAGTTTCTGCTCGTTGCTTTGAAGGATGGTGCGTTTCTTGTTAGCGTCTTCTTCGAACTCTGTTTTGAGTCTTAAGTATTTTTCTTTGGCTTCAAGGATCCGGTCTTTTTTGATATTCTCAGCGGCACTTTCAGCATTTCGGAGAATTTCAGCTGCCCGTTCCTGAGCTTCCTTTTCCTTTTGATCAAAGGATCGCTGGAAAATGTATTTACCTGCAAAAATTCCCACACCGATGGCGATGATATCGGAGAGGACTACGATGAAAAACAAAGAATTTGACATTTCCATAATGGTTTATATATAGTTGGTTTTACCGACTACACCAATGCTAAAAATGCCGAAAGTGAAGGAGTTAAAAGAAGTATTAGAAGATTTTGAAATTAAAGGGTTGCTCTACAGTTGTTAGCTTTCAATGGCACCGGAGATTGCTTCATCCAGTTTCTCTACTCTGTTTTTAAAAGCCAGAATCAGATCATCCATCTGCTCCTGGTTCCGTTGCAATGCCACAAGGCACTCAATGGAAGTCAGCGCGATGGCTTCGATGTCTCCGTATACTTTTCCTCTTAATTTATGCTGTTGCACGCGATGCAAGAACACCTCATACCCATCCCTGTAAAATTTCTCCTGATCCGCCGGAACGCTCAGTTTGAAACCTCTGTCCAGCAGTTTTATAAAGACAGAAACGTCTGGATTAGGTATGCTATTTTTTTTCATAAGGTATCTTCAAGCAATTCTATGCACTTATCAATCTCCTGGATATATCTTTCAACTGAGTCTTTCAGCTCGGCAATTCCGCTTGTTGGTGTCAGTTTACTAGTGACAATTTTAGCGAAAGTTTTGGACTTATTAAAGTCTTTTTCCAAACTCCCGCTTTTTTTCTTCAATTCCCTTGACTCTTCTTTTAGCTTATTATTGGCCAGCTTAAGCTCGGCATTTTCGCGCTGAAGCTCCGAAATTGTCCAGCTTAATTTTTCTTTTGTGTTGATCAAAAACTCAAGTTTCCTTTCCAGGTCAGATAGTTTGTGTTCAATAATGCGCTCAATGCTTCTTTCCATTTGTCAGCCTGATGAATTTTGATCAAACAAATTATTGCTTCCAGTCTATTTTCTGATCACGGCTTCAAATTCTTTCTCATAAGCACTGATCAATCGCTGCATCGACTTGTCGATCACTTTATCTGTTAGCGTCTGCTGCTCGTCTTGCAGGATAAAACTGATCGAATAGGATTTTTTGCCTTCCAGGTTAGCCCCTTCATACACATCAAATACATTCACAGAACGCAGCAACTGGCGTTCGGTCCGGTAGGCGATCTGTTTGAGCTCTTCAAAAGTAATTTTCTTATTTACGACAATAGAAAGGTCCCTTCTCACTTCCGGGAATTTGGGTACCTCGCGGTATTCCACTGCTGCACTATATTGGCGCAACAAATATTCCCAGTCGAAATCTGCGAAATAGACCGGTGCCTTGATATCGAGTTTTTTGGTAACGGCCGCATTCAGCAAGCCAAGTGTCACTACTGGTTTTTTGTTGGCAAATAGTGTCAATCCGCTTTTAAAAATAGTTTTGTCGGCCTCCTGCTTTTCAACTTCCCTGATTTTTAATGAAGCCAAAACCTGATTGACGAATGCAGCCAGGTCGTGGAATGTAACCTCGCGCGATTTTTCAGTCCAGGATTCCTGCTGGATATTGCCTGTCAGAAATAAGGATAACCTTTCCTTTTCTACATACTTATCGCCGGTCTGGTGATAGGTTTTGCCAAATTCAAATAATTTCAGATCACGCTGCCGGCGATTTACATTGTGCGCTATTACCTCTAATCCTGAGAAAAGCAGCGTTTGGCGCATTACCGACAGATCTTCACTCAGATAGTTGAGGATTTTCACCGGCTCACCAAAAAGACTATCTCCCAGCGACTGCTGATATTCTGCTTTGGTCAACGAGTTGTTGATCATTTCATTAAATCCGTTGCCTGCCAGCAATTCAGAAGCACGTAACCGCAGCTTTTCAGGATCATTTACAGGAAAGTCAGACAAAAACTCGGAGCTCATTGACTCAGAAAGTTCCACCTGACCGAAGCCGTAAATGCGCAGAATTTCTTCAATCACATCCGCTTCGCGCTGCACATCAACCCGGTAGGGAGGCACGATTGCAGTGAAAGTTACGTCAGTATCGTTCTCAACCTGAATATCAAGGTTACTTAAAATACTTTTGATCAACTCCTTATCAAGTGTTTTTCCTATCAACCGGTCAATATTCCGGTATTTCATCTCAACCCTGAAATCCTCGATCGACTCAGGATAAATGTCAACGATATCGGAAGAAACCTGACCGCCGGCGATTTCCTGGATCAACAGGGCCGCGCGCTTCAATGCAAAAAGCGGCATATTAGGATCAGTACCACGTTCAAAGCGGAACGAAGAATCTGTTTTCAGACTGAAACGCTGGGCAGTTTTGCGAACCCAGGCCGGCGAGAAATAAGCAGATTCCAGGAAAATAGAAGTGGTTTCAGAAGAAACGCCCGAAGTCGCTCCGCCGAAAACACCCGCAATGCACATCGGCTCCGGCGTAGTTCCGTCGCCTGCATTGCAAACCATCAGATCAGTAGCCGACAGTTTTCTTTCGACTCCATCCAGTGTTACAAACGGGGTACCTTCTGCCAATGTAGTCACGATCACTTTACCGCCTTTTATTTTGGCAGCGTCGTAAGCATGCATCGGCTGGCCCAGCTCGTGACACACGTAATTGGTAATATCTACAATATTATTAATCGTCCGGATTCCGATCGTTTGCAAACGCTGTTTCAGCCAGTCGGGCGATTCGCCTACATGGATTCCCGAGATCGTCAGCCCTGTAAATCGGGGAGAGGCTTCCTGGTTACGCACTTCAACCGGAATGGAAAGATCCTGATTCGCTACTGCAAATCCGGCGACCGACGGAAGCGTGACAGGCCGGTTCAAAACTGCTTTCAAATCCCGGGCTACACCGAAATGGGAAGCTGCGTCGGCACGGTTGGGGGTTAAGCCAATTTCTATTAAATAATCCGAAGAAATACCGAAATATTCGCTGGCTGGTGTTCCATTCGCTGCGTCGGTATTTAAAACCAGGATACCATCGTGGGAAGTGCCCATTCCCAATTCGTCTTCGGCGCAGATCATACCTTCCGACAATGCGCCGCGGATCTTGGATTTCTTCAGAACCAGAGGCTGCTCGCTGCCGGTCGGGTAAAGTGCTGCACCGACAGTAGCAACGATCACTTTTTGACCCGCAGCCACATTAGGCGCGCCGCAAACAATAGAAAGCGGGTTTTCACCACCTACATCCACAGTTGTTAGGCTTAGTCTGTCAGCTTCCGGGTGTTTTTCACAAGTCAATACCTGCCCGACCACTACGCCCTGCAAGCCTCCTTTTACGGATTCAATCTCTTCTATTGCTTCCACTTCCAGCCCGGTAGCTGTGAGCAGTTTCCCGATTTCTTCGGGATTTTCGTTAATTTCAATAAGGTCTTTAAGCCACTTATAAGAGATCTTCATGCGATTACTATAATGATAATAAAAGCGGCTTTGTCGTAAAACCGCCTTTATGCAAAAATAATGATTTAGTTGGAACGCGACTTTGTCAAATGCACTACAAATGACTTTTTCTATATGCCAGCCGGCCTATTCGTGCACCGCGCTTTCGATCAGCTCACCAGCCTCAATAGGTATAGTCAGCTTGTTTTCAGCTGGCGGAACCGGGCAGGCGTAAGATTCCTGGTATACACAATAGGGATTATACGCTTTGTTAAAATCCAGGATCAGCATATTGTTTTTGATATCGGCAACCGGGTAGTCAATGTAGCGGCCGCCTCCGTAAGTCTGCTTTCCGCTGGTGGCATCCTGAAAAAGTACGGAGATAACGCCTTCATTTTTAAGTAGCAGCAACTTCTGAGCTTCGCCCATGATCGTAAAATTCGCATAGCCGTATTTTTCATATTTCTCGCTGGTACCGTCGGTATATTTCACGATCATTTCCTTATCATCATTCATATAAGGAGAAACGGTAGCTTTCACGCGGAATGTCATATTCGGATCGAAATAATGCAGTCCGTGGAAGCTGGTTTTGTCCGCAATAGGGGAGTCTTCCTGGGTTCGGAACTGCTCATCTTTGGCTGCTCTTTCTTCAAGAAGCTTGGTTTTGTATTGCTGCGGGTCAACTGCGGCGAGGGGATCATTGCCGGAAGAAAAATTTTCGATCACGAAGTAGGCCAGAATAGCGATAACCATCGCGATCGTGCTGTAACGGATCACTTTATTTTTAAACATAACTAAAACGGTAATGGTAAACGGTTTGCAAACTTACACCTTATGCCAGCACGGAAAAAAGTATCCCGGCATTATTTACTTTTTTGTGATATTTTTGAAATTTCGCACAAAACCGGTTTGCGTTGTTGATTGAAATATACCTAAATTGACCTGGCAAATAATTAAAACCAATACCTGACCCATCGTATGTCATACACCAAGCGAGTACTCATTGCCGAAGACAGTTCAGTAATTCAAAATCTGGCAAGGAAAATTCTGGAATTTCAACATTATGAAATTACCTCAGTGAAAAATGGCGAACAAGTATTGCAGCTTCTTGAAAAAGAGGATTTCGATATTATTTTGCTTGATATCAATATGCCTGTGATGGACGGAATGGAATGCGCAAGAAGCATCCGCAAATTGCCTAACGAGAAAAAGGCCAAAACGCCGATCGTAGCGATCACAGGTAATGCTAAAAATTATTCAGAAGAGGATTTTAAAGAGGCAGGATTTGATGATGCGCTGATGAAGCCTTTGAATTTTGACCGCCTGGTTGAAGTGGTGGCGCATTTGACAGAATAAAACCGAATGAGGATCACATTTTTAGGGACCGGCACATCACAGGGGATACCAGTTATAGCCTGTGAATGTGCCGTTTGCCGTTCTAATGACCAGCACAACAAACGTTTACGCGCCTCCGTGTTGATCGAAACGCAAGGCCGGACCTTTGTAATTGATACCGGTCCGGATTTTCGACAGCAAATGCTCCGGGCTGATGTAAAGCACCTGGATGCGGCCATCTTTACACATCAGCATAAGGATCACACTGCCGGATTGGACGATATCCGCGCATTCAACCACCGCCAGCAGCAGGATATGCCGCTTTATGGCCGGGCAGAAGTATTAAATCAGATCCGCAACGAATTTTCCTACGCTTTTTCGGAAACACGCTACCCCGGCGTGCCGCATTTTGAAATGCATCCAATTGAAAATAAGCCATTTGATGTACTGGGGGTTAATGTAATTCCTATTGAAGTAATGCACCACAAGCTGCCTGTTTACGGTTTCAGGATCGGCGACTTCACTTACATTACCGATGCCAATTTTATCTCAGAGAAAGAACAGGAAAAAATAAAGGGTTCGAAGATTTTAGTGTTGGATACTTTACAAAAAGAGCCTCACTTATCTCATTTCACGCTTGCTCAGGCTCTTGAACTGATTGAAAAACTGCAAGTCCCGCAGGCATATCTCACACACATCAGCCACAAGCTGGGCTTGCACGCTGTGGTAGAAACCGAACTTCCTGACCATGTAAGACTGGGCTACGACGGGCTGGTTTTAGAAATCGACTAAGTAGAAATTATAAACCATTACTAACCCACTGCATCAAGAGCGCAGTCAGGTATCCCCCGTAAGTTCCTATCGCATAGCCCAAAATAGCCAGCAATACCCCGACTGGCGCGAGCGATGGGTGAAATGAAGCCGCTACAACCGAAGCCGAAGCCGAGCCGCCTACATTCGCCTGACTACCGACCGCCAGGAAAAAGAATGGTATCTTCAACCATTTACAAACTGCGATCAATATCACGGCATGAACGCCGATCCAGATCAGTCCGATTGCAAAAAGGCCCGGATTATCTGCAACTGCGCCCAGGTCCATTTGCATTCCGATCGTTGCCACGAGCACGTAAAGAAATCCGGTACCCAGCTTCGAAGCCCCGGTATATTCGAGTTTGCGCGCCGGAGTTGCCGATAAAATGATCCCGATCAAAGTGGCAATGCTGATTACCCAGAAAAAGTTGGAAGTAAGGCTGTACTTTTCCAGTCCTGGATAATTTTGGGCAAGATAGGGTGTGATCAGCTCGGCCAGCCCGTGCGCCAGGCCGGTTGCGCCGAAACCGACGGCTGCCATTAATATGTAATCTTTCACCAGCGGATTCCGCTCATTGGCCTGGATTTCGCCCGCCATGTGCAATTTAACATCTTCCACAAGTTGGCTGTCTGCGCCCAGCATCTTGTCTATTCTCGCCGCAATACCAGCTCCGTAGATCAACACCGCCATCCAGAGCTCGGCCACTAATACATCAACCGCGACCATCTGGGAGAACAATACGTCACTGGGTCTGAAAACTTCCCGTAGCGCGGTCTGATTCGCGCCTCCGCCGATCCAACTTCCAGCGATCGTCGCCAAACCCCGCCAGACTTCATCCGGACCTTCGCCTGCAACCGTTTGCGGACTGATGCTTCCCACGATCCAAAGCGCCAGCGGCCCGCCGATCATGATCCCGGCCGTACCTACCAGCATGGCGATCAATGCTTTCGGGCCAAGTTTGGCAAGTGACTTCCAGTCCATTCCCACCGTAAAGAACACCAGGCAGGCGGGCAGGAAATATTTGGATACAACCGGATAAAGCTGCGAACCGGGTCCGTCGACGATCCCGAAAGAATTGAGCAGGCCGGGAATAAAATAACAGAGCAACAGCGGTGGGATAATGCCGTAAAAGCGCTTCCAGGATCTTGAATCGAGCGACGCAGTGAAAAATATTGCGCCCAGGATCGCCATTAAAATTCCCAGTACGACAGCGTCGTTTTTAATCATCGTCTCAGGTGGGGTTAAGGTCTTGCGGCAAAAATAGCTTTGTTTTTGAAATATAGCCCAAATGCAGCGGCTATCGAATGCGGGGTGGTTGTTTAACTGCTTTTTTTAGGATAATTTACGTATAGATTGACAGTACCATCTGTTAAAATTATTCACTATGGCGATTTATAACTTATCAGTTAATGAGAAGAAAGTAAAGGTGGACGTTGAGCCCGACATGCCTTTGCTTTGGGTTTTGAGAGATTTTGCAGGGCTAAAAGGAACAAAATTCGGCTGTGGAATGGCGATGTGCGGCGCCTGCACCGTGCATTTAAATGGTCAGCCGGCGCGCTCCTGCCAGACGCCGGTTTCGAGTGTAGGTAAAAGCGACAAGATCACGACGATTGAAGGGATTGGCGACGGGAAAATGCATATCATCCAAAAAGCCTGGATCGAGGAGCAGGTACCGCAATGCGGCTACTGTCAATCGGGACAGATCATGTCGGCCGTGGCGCTTTTGAAGTCCAATCCAAAGCCTACCGATACTGATATTGACGCGGCAATGAGCGGAAACCTTTGTCGCTGTGGCACTTACGACCGGATCCGCAAAGCGATCCACCGCGCCGCCGAAGAAATTAAGGTTTCGGAAAGCGGAATCGGGAAGAGGTAATAGCATCAGAAAGTTGACAGCATTTAAGCCCAACAAATCTTGGAAAACATAAAAAACTCACGCCGTAACTTCCTGAAAACTTCCGCAGTTGCCTCCTTTGGGCTTGCATTGGGGATATCGGGATTTACGAAAGATGCCTCGCTGAAAAAGATCAGTGCGGCGATCCTGAAACTTGAAATCAATCCATTTATTATCATTGATACTGCCGGCAATATCACGCTGGTTAACCCGCGCCCCGATATGGGCCAGGGCTCTACGCAGGCCGTACCTTCGCTGCTCGCCGAAGAATTGGAGGTAAGTCTGAACAAAGTTCTGATCGTGCAGAGCGACGGGAACGGCAAATATGGAAGCCAGACTTCGGGGGGCAGCAGCTCTGTGCGCGAACTGTGGCTGCCGATCCGGAAAGCAGGTGCCGCGGCGCGCGAAATGCTGACAACAACTGCGGCGAAACGATGGAATGTCCCGGTTTCTGAATGCAGGGCCGAGGATGGAAAAATTGTTCACACAACTGGCAAATCGCTGACTTATGGCGAGCTGGCCGATGACGCTTCCAAACTCGAAATCCCCAAAGAGCCTAAACTCAAAGAAGCGAAGGATTTTAAAATTATAGGAAAATACAACCAGCGCCTGGATGTGCCGGAAAGGGTGACGGGCAAGGCGATTTATGGTATTGATGTGGACGTGCCGGGCATGGTTTACGCCAGTATCCTGCATTCGCCTGCGATTCACGGCAAGGTTGTCTCTATTGACGATTCGGAAACCAAGAAAGTGAAGGGCGTTTTGCAGGTGATCAAAACCGAGCGCACCATGCCGCACCGCACTTCGGAAGCTGTGGCGGTGGTTGCTACCAATTGTTGGGCAGCATTGAAAGGTAAAAAAGCGCTGAAAGTGAAGTGGGATAATGCGGGCTACGAAAAGTCACTCAATAACGCAGACTATTTTGCAGCAACCACCGAGGCTGCCGGAAAACCTGGTATTAACTTCGAAGAAAAGGGAGATTTCTCCGCCAAATTTGCGGCAGCAAAGGAAAAACTGGAAGCCAACTACGAAACACCATTCCTTGCGCACGCGCCTATTGAGCCGGAAAACGCGATTGCACACGTGAAGGACGATGGATCGGTTGAAATATGGGCGCCGGTGCAAGGCCCGGACTGGACTTTGCGGGACGTTTGTGGTTACCTGAAAGTTAAGCCTGAGCAGGTTAAGATCAATGTAGCATTGCTGGGCGGCGCTTTCGGCAGGAAAGCATACCACGATTTCGTTTTAGAAGCCTGTCATATTTCTAAACAGGTTAAAAAGCCCGTGAAAGTAATCTGGTCGAGGGAGGATGATATTTCGCAGGGACCCTACCGGCCGGGGATGCTCAGTCATATGCAGGGTTTTGTGGATAAGGGAAAAATTACCGGTTTTCATCACCACACTATTGGCGAATCCATTGCCCGTCAGGTTTTTAAGGGTTTGAAAGAAGACGAAGCTGACTCCTGGATAGGCGGCGAGTTGAGTATTGAAAACAGCAAATATCAGTTTGATGCTGCGTCAAAAGTGAGCTGGACGAATGTGAAAACCGATATTCCCGTTGTCTGGTGGCGATCGGTGTACGCGTCCAACTTTGGTTGGGGACAGGAATGTTTTATAGATGAGCTGGCGCATCTGGCTAAGAAAGACCCCCTAAAAGCGCGTCTGGAAATACTGCCTGACGAACGTTTTCAAAAAGTACTGAATACCCTTGCCGAAAAGGCGAACTGGGACGAAAAACTGCCTGAGGGAAGCGGAAAGGGTATTGCAGTGTTCAAATCCTTTGGAAGCATTTCGGCCTGCTGCATTACTGTAACCAAAAAAGACCAGGGCGTACGCATTGACAAAGTCGTTTCGGTGATCGACTGCGGGTATTATGTCAATCCTGATAATGTAAAAGCGCAGACGGAAGGTAACATCATAATGGGTTTGACGGCCGCAATCAAAGACGGGATCACATTCACAAACGGTATCTGCGATCAGACGAATTTCCACCAATACAACATTCTGCGCCTGAACGAAACGCCGAAAATGGAGGTGCATATTGTCGATAGCGGCAGTGTTCCCGGTGGAGTAGGTGAGCCGGGTCTGCCGCCTATTGCGCCTGCATTAGGCAATGCAGTATTTGCCGCAACGGGTAAGCGCATTCGAAAACTGCCGTTTGATATCAATAATCTGGGCTAGTTGGTTCTGGTTTTTAATTATAGAAACTTGCAAAAAACATAAAAGTAGCAGCGCCACCCGGCACTGCTACTTTTATGTTTAAAACAATATAAAACTATTCAGCCCCGTCCGTTTTCGCTCTTGCAACAGCGAATCCACCTACCTTATGTCCCGTCGATAAGCCGGCTTCGCAATCAAACCGGTAGTGGATCAAACCATAAATGCGGGAAACCGAAGCTTCGTTGGCCATTGCTTCCAGTTTCTGCTTTTCTGATGGGAAAATATGCGTCAGCAAAGCTGCGGCAGCGCCTGAGAACGTAGAATGGCCCGAGGTATAGGAAGGGAAATTCGGCAATCCTACTGAGGTTTTCACCTTCCGGTCAATTTGGTTCGGGCGTGGATAATAGTAATAATACTTAGCGTCCCAGCAAGCAATTCCCGCATCCTGCAAAGTAGTACCGAGCAATGCCAGTGTACGCGCAGTTCTTATTTCGCTGAATTTGTTCTCATGACAAAGGTTGGCAGCGCGGCGGTGCCAGTGTCCCGGAGGCGTGTAGCTTCCCACCCCGTCGGACCAGAAGCTGGCGATCCGTGCCTGCTCGCGTGTCTGATTTTTAGCGATAGCAGTCAGCTCATCCATATTTTTTTTAAACTCTGCACTACCGATCGCAGGAGGCGGTGTCGGGCGGATCGCCGGAAGTGTCTGGGCATCAAAGTTCCATGGCTTTACAAAACCGTAAGTTGGCAGCATGGGCGGGCGGGGAGGGAATTCCTGACTAACCCAGGGCTCTGCAATACCGATCGCTTTCGCATTGGCGATCATCTCTGCGGTTTTAGCCTGATTGTTGGCTGCACCCATTCCGTCGGTTTTCGCTCTTGCCATTACCTTTTCACCAACTGCTTTTCCCAACGCAGCACCGGCTTCAATATCACTGGCCACATTCATTCCCGCCCACATGCGGCTTTCTTTGTGCTCTTTCAGTTTTTGTTCCAGGTAAGGCACTTCACCCGGGAACATCGCTTTCAGGATCTGAAAAGAAGCTTCGGCCACTACCGCATCTTCGGAAGGATAGGAAGGCAGGTTGGTGACCGGCAGCAGTGTTTTGATCTCCCCGTCGTTTTTCGAAGGAGCTTGCCGGTTGTATTTGAACTTGTAATTCCAGGCACTTACCAGCGCATCGTATTGGGCTACGCTCAGGTAAGCCAGCGCGCGGGCTGTATAAGGCGGGTTGGCAAATGGAAATTTAGGATCTGCCAGCGGATTTGCTGGATCGGGCACCGGGTATTTTCCGTCCTGGTTAGATGCAGGAGGTGTATTGTAGCGCGCCGCCAGTTCGCGGCCGATCTCATTCCAGCGATATACAGCGCCGGCTCCCCAGAAGTTAACCTTCTCTTTCTGCTGCGGAGTGGCTGCATTCACAACTTCTTTGAGCTTTTTAAGCTCGGTTTTGTAATAATCGGTTGTGATCGCTTCTGGCTGAGCAACATTTATTTCGTTTGAGGATGCCAGTACGTATGGTTTCCAGTCCCCCGCCTTTTCGTCCAGGCTGGAAGGATCGTTGATTCCGGCAGTCGGCTCATTTACATTCTTATTACACGAAAAAAGAGCAAGTGAGAAAATGACAACTAACCCTGGCAGGACGGTTTTGAATGGGTATATATTTAATTTTTTCATTTCAAAAAGAAGAATATCGTTTATTTCTTGTCAGCCTTTGCATAGCGAAACTGATACAGTACGCCCGCTGAAAAGGCAGTTGTTTGTCCCACATTTGAACCCGCCACTACATACGCAGCGCGCGCATTTACACCAATGTTTTTAGGTTGATATTTGGCATACACCCCAACAGTCGTCGATTTCATATTGTTGGTCGGGAAAGGCATATCGTTTCTGCGGATGTAATCCCCGCCGTCGCAGGCACCAGTTTCTACATAACCCTCAGCCTGAATAGCCCGTTTTAAATATCCCAAGCGCACTGCGCCATCGTAAGCATTAGGTACGCGAACCTGATTGGAACTGTAAAGCTTGTCGTCGGCCTGATAGGAATCGCGGTCGATCTGGATATTGCTGCGGAAAATGTAGCTGGCATGCGCGGTCAAATAAATACCGCTTTTGTGCCGATAACTTGCCAGAAGCCGCGCAGTAGCAGTTTTGCATTGCATTCCGATCGACATCGGCATAAAATCGGCAACATAATTCGTGATCGGAACAGAGCCACCTGCGATCGCATGCAGCGAAAATCCTGACACATTCACAAACCTGTATTTCAACCAGCCGGAAGCGTCCTGAAATCCGCGCTGCCACATCAGGTTACCTGTGCTCGCCTGCGTCCATACGTAAGGCAGGGCCACGATCAAGTTCAGATTTTTCACAATACCAACCGCGAGCATTGGCATCACACTTTGCGTCGTGTGCGTCCCGATATTGAGATTGCTTCTTTTTAAAGAATTTTCCCAATACTTATCCCAGGAACTATGGTTGTAAGACACAGCCAGACAAGCCGTTTTACTGCCCATATAAATGGCATCGTTTGGCATTTGAGCAAATGCAGAGGAAATGGAGACAGCCAGCGTTGCGCAGCAAACAGTAAGCGACCGCCGAACTTTGAGTAAAGTACTGATCATACACAAATTAGATAGAATGAAATACCTCCTTGGATACACAGAACCGGAAACGGCCTGCGTAAGTGGATGGAAAGAATGTTAGAAGCTGGTAATCAGCAGTGCTCGGGCGGCGGGGTATTGAGCTGGCTTATGCAAGACAAGTAAATGTCAGGATTCAGTGTCTGATATTTTGCGGGAATGGTAAAAACGGGCCGGAAGGCAACTTCGAAGCTATGGGTTGCGGCAGGAACGTAGCTATTTAAGAGATTACTAAACAGTTTGATCGCTTTGCTGTAAGGACTCTGCGGCTGCTCAGCTTTCGTGTCACTTAACATTTCCATCGCTCCTGCCAGCTCTACAAAGCGATCGCGCGCGCCCTGGTTGGATTCGAGTGTGATGTATAAGGTGTCATTGGAATGCAAAACCTGCACCGGATTGTAAAATTCATTTTCTGTCCGGATCAACCCTTTTATTTCGCCTGAGATTTCAACATCGCCTGAATAGGGTAGGGAAGGGTGGTACATTTTGATCATCTTCTGATCTCCACGTGGGCCTGAAACTGCGGCTACCTGGTAATCCTTTTCAAAGTAAAGCACAGCGAAACTTAGCCCAAACATGTGGTAGAGCAATAAGAGCGTCAAGCCGATCGGTGCTATTCTTTTCAATTTCAAGAGGATTTGTATTCAAATGTAAATAAAAAGATGGCATATAAACAAGAAGATTTATAATACAAAAGTGGCTAGCCCTAAATGAGTTGTAAGTCACCTCCGGTGAATAAATATCCAGCCCCGAGCGATTTGTTTGTATAGCCCGAATCCGTATTTTCCGCGCAGCATAACCAGCTACTTACATTTGTATACGCCACATTGATAGGAAACAAAAATGAAAAGATCCAACATTCAACCGATGCCGCCTTTTTTTGACAGGTACATTAATATCGTCGAAGATATTGACATTTTCGATGCCTTCGAAAAGCACACTCCCGCAAACGTTTATACGGAAATCGTGAAACTGGAGGCGCTGGGAGACCGGGTATATGCGCCCGGAAAATGGACTGTGAAAGACATTTTGCAGCACGTAGTCGATAACGAGCGGATTATGGCCTACCGCGCGCTTCGCTTTTCAAGGGGAGACAAAACGCCTCTTGCAGGCTACGAGGAAGAGCTACTGGCCGCCAATACCCTGGCTGAGACGCGGAGCATTGGCGATCTGATGGAAGAATTTGAGCAAGTTCGCACAGCTACCATTTCTCTTTTCAGGAACATGAGCGAGTCAATGCTTATGAGTGCAGGAACGGCAGATGGAAAGCAAATCACGCCACTCGCACTGGGCTTTGTGATCGTCGGGCATCCTGTTCACCACATGAATGTGATCCGCGAGCGTTACTTTCCGTTATTATGACCCGCCGCCAAGCTGTTCAAGCGCTTTTTCAACTTCTGTAACAGGCAGCTGACAGGTTTTATTGTAACAGATATAGATTGCAGTTTTTGAATTAATCTCCGTCCTGTGTTGCAAAAGCGGCAACTCGGAAGCCGTTTTTGTTCCCATTACTATTTTATTCGGGACGAAAAAGCGGTCGAAATCTTTGCGGATTGCGTCGGCGTCGTTACCTATGATCGCTATCTCGGCAGTTGGGATTGCCCGGGTGCAATAAACCGCTGCCCAGTTACTCACCCACTGCACGTCGGTCAGGATTAGTTTGGACATCTTGGACAGCATCTGGTCGGCCATTTCAATGTACTCAAACTTATCGAGCATCATTCCCAGGCTGTACAGGTTCTGGGCCATGATCGAATTTGAGCTTGGAATCACGTTATCAAAAAGCTCTTTCTTGCGCGCGATCAATGCCTCACCGTAAGTATCGGTAAAATGAAAGAAGTTTTCGGTTTGGTCAAAAAAGTTGGTGATCGTGTATGCGGCGAGCTGATCTGCTTTGATGAGCCAATTTTCATCGAAACTGATCTGGTAAAGCGCGACATATCCCTGTATTACAGCCGCATAATCCTCCAAAAAGCCTGTTACAGATGATTTCCCGTTTTTATGACTGTGGAAAAGCTTGTTCTCAACGGTCATTGACGAAGCAATGAATTCTCCAATAGAAAGCGCCAGTTCCCGGATATTTTCATCACCCAGAGCGCGGTAGCATTCGGCTAATCCTTTAATCAACAGTCCATTCCAGGATGCGAGTATCTTGTCATCGAGGCCGGGGCGGATCTTTTCCTTTCTTTTTTCAAAGAGTTTGCTTAAAACGTTTTCATATTTCTGCTCAAACTGATCGGTATAAACTCCTGCTGATCTTGCCGCCTGCGCGGGTGTTTCCGTTAAATGCAAGTGATTGTAGCCGTGTTCCCAGTTTCCTGCTTGGGATATATTGTAAATTTTGGAAAACCACTCAAAGTCTTCGCCCAGGATTTCGGTAAGCTCGCTTTGCGTCCAGATATAATATTTTCCTTCAATACCTTCACTGTCAGCATCCAATGCGGAGTAAAATCCGCCCTCGGGGCTACGCATTTCGCTGGAAAGCCACTTGATCGTCTGCCTGATCCGGTTGGCATAAAGCGGATTGCGGGTCAGTGAATAAGCTTCGGCGAAAATTTCGAGCAGCTGCGCATTATCATAGAGCATTTTCTCGAAATGCGGAATAAACCACTCATCATCAACTGAGTAACGCGCCCAGCCGCCGCCAACATGATCATAAATACCACCGAGTGCAATGCGGTTCAGCGACAATTCAATATGCCGAAGAGCCTCCGGATTTTGACTTACATCATAGTAGCGCAGCAGAAACTTGTAAATGGAAGGCATTGGAAACTTCGGCGCCCGGTCCATTCCACCTTTATAGGTATCAAAATTTTTCTGCAAAGTCTCAAACATTCCGTCCAGATTCTCGGCTTCAAACCCACCGGTAGTAGCTTTAAGGCCAAATTTCTCAGTCTCTGAAACAACCATATTCTCTACAAAACCTTCGGCCGATTTGGCCAGCTCGTCGTAATGATCGGTAAATGCGGTTTGAATACTTTTAAGAAGCTGCGTCCAGTTTTGAGGTGGCAGGTAGGTAACCCCGTAAAATGGTTTGGCATCCGGGAGCAGGAATACATTCAGCGGCCAGCCGCCACGCACACCCATCGCTTGCACCGCGTCCATATATACCGCGTCAACATCGGGCCGCTCTTCCCGATCGACTTTAATGCAGACGAAATACGCATTCATCACCGCTGCAATGTCCTCTTTCTCAAAGCATTCCCTTTCCATAACGTGGCACCAGTGGCAAGCCGAATAGCCAATGCTGACCAGGATCGGTTTGCGTTCTTCCTTCGCCTTTTGCAGGGCTAAATCTCCCCACGGGTACCAGTCGACGGGGTTGTGAGCGTGTTGCAAAAGATATGGGCTGGTTTCCTCGCTGAGTCGGTTCATGATTAACTTACTGGTTTACAACTACTTTTCTTGTAATTGTCTGTTTGAAAGTCTCGAAGCGGGCAAAATACATGCCAGCAGCGAGTCGCGGTAAGGCGAGCGTTTCTCTGGTTTCCCCAGCGTTCGCTTTTAATTTCTTTTGAAATACCACCTGACCCTTTGTATTGGTAAGTGAAAAATCCACATCAGAAACGCCATTTACACCCGAAAGAACCACATTCAACTCCCGGTTTGCTAAATGCGGGAAAATGTATGCGTCAGAAAGCATCGGCTGGCTTGAATTGACAGAATCGTTGAGGTCGAACTTGCAGAGGAAAACTTCTTTACCGGTGACCGTGATCGTGCGCGACCAACCCTGGTATGAGACGCCGATCGTAGTCTGCTGATTGTCGGCCGCATACGGATTTTGTGCGGCGATCAGGATTTCTTCACCCTTAACCACACCACGCCAGACCGGGTTTTGCTGTTCCATGTGATCCCGCGCCGATTGTGGAATGACCAGCTGGTAGGCGCCTTCAAACATACTTTTGAATTCGGAGAGGCGATATAATCCGTAAATAAAATGCTCGTAAGCACCATAATTTTCCTGGCGATCACCCGGAAAAAACGGATTTTCCCACATCCATAACCCTTTCGCACCCGAGAAAAACGGAAATATCGCAGTCGCCTCAGCCTGGAAATCGGCGATCAGCGGCGTATTCGGATCATAACTGTCGTGAATGCGCATCCATATAAACGGGATCACGGGCTTGTCGCTCCAAGCTGCATTGGCCTCAATATTAAAGAGCAGATAGGAGAGATAATCCTTTCCGATCGGGTTATCGTAGCCGTAATAGTAGTAGGGTGAAGGCGATTGAAAATCCAATGCATTAAAAAAGCTTCCTCCAATCTTGCCCGCATCGTCCTGCGTAAGGTAATGCGTGCGCGCCGGGTTGGTACGCCAGTCCTGCCAGGAATTGGCGGTGATATTCAGCCAGGTATTGCGGACAGGTACGTCGCTGTAACTGGTTATGCTCGCCGTTACGCCTTTGGCCCTCAGTCTGTTGATCGCCTCTGTGTACCACCAGCGCATATCTCTTTTATACGTATTAAGAAAATCGGCATCAGACAAATTTCTGTAATTGGCAGGGATCGCAGCATTGGTTTTCAATGCCAGAATATCACGGTCTTCCCGCTGCATCCGCTCAATGTCCAGGCATACAATGTCGACATCGGTTACTGTATTTGCGAAATTGTCCCAATAGCTGCGGTAAACGGCGGTATCATTTCCCCACGGACTTCTCAAAACATTATCTGCCCAGGGCTGCTGTCCGCTCGATGTCGCCACTCCGTACCATAGTACCGCCCGGTTCTGGCGGGGAAGTGAACCGGGCTCGGGGCCGCTGAATGCAGCAATATGACTGAACCCATGCTTCAATGGGCGGGACTGGGTGTCACCAAAGCGCGGCCCGCTGTATATGATCTTAAAAGGGAGCGAAAATTCAGGAAACTTATCCCATTCAATGCTATTGTTGCCGCTCACCGGATTTAGCACATAACCTGGCTCACAGTCCTGGCCAAGGCAGGTAACCCCGGTAAAGATTGCAAGTAGAATGCCACTGAGAAAACCGTTAAAATTGTTTTTAGTAGATAATATCATAAGATAGGCCCGACAAATTCGTTACTTTTGTAATGTGTGCAATGTTAATTTTCCGTGAAAGCTCAAAGGATTGACCGCCACATCGATGATTGCCTTGAATCTTAAAATAAAGAAGAATATGAAAAAAATATTGCTGCTATCCTGCTTGTTTCTCGCGCTTTTTGTGTCAGCTTGTGACAAGGACAAAGATAAGAACGAAACGCCTCAGCCAACAGAGAAGGACAAAATACTGGTCAATTATCCCTGGCGCATGTCCACTGTGACAGACCTTACCGGCAAGGATATTCCAATGAACCAGCTTAATACCCAGACGCAGGCGATCAAGTCGGTGATGGATATTCAGTTCAGACAAAACAATACTACGGTAGCGATCGATCAGAAATCGAAACAGGTTATCAATGGTGGTACCTGGTATCTGATTGAGGACAACAAGATGTTGGACATTGACATTTCAGGTTTCAAAGGAAAGTTTGGAGTTGAAGAACTGACCAACAGCAAAATGCGTCTGAAAAGCACGATGCCGGTCAATGGAAGGGATCAGGAAACGATCATGGTTTTTGAGCCGGTGATCTGACCAGATCGTTTAGATATAAATTTGCGAAGGCGGCGGAATTAATCTGCCGCTTTTCTTATTTTGTGTCAAATATTTTTGAATGAAAAAGAATAACCCTTCTATTATCAATGCCTGGTGTATGTACGACTGGGCCAATTCGGTACACGCATTGGTGATCGTATCCAGCATTTTTCCAGTCTATTTCTCGGCCACGGCCCTGGCTGCATCGGGCAGCGGCCAGGTTGATTTTTTCGGGTTTCAAATCAAAAGCTCGGTTCTGTTTTCCTACACGGTTTCAGTCTCATTTCTGATCACTGCATTACTGGTGCCGATCTGCACGGCGATAGCGGATTACACCGGAACGAAAAAGCGTTTTATGCAGCTGTTCTGCTATACCGGCGCGCTGAGCTGCATACTCTTATATTTTTTTACCAAGGAAACATTACTTCCTTCGATATTCCTTTTCGGATTGAGCTTGATAGGTTGGAGCGGAAGCATTGTTTTCTACGATTCCTACCTGCCTGAAATAGCCACCGAGGACAACTTCGACCGGATCAGTGCGCGGGGATTTTCAATGGGTTATCTGGGTAGCGTGTTGCTGCTGCTTTTTAATTTAAGCATGGTTTTGTTTCCGGATTTTTACGGTATCACCCAAAAATCGCTGCCGGCCAGGATTTCTTTCTTTACTGTTGGGATATGGTGGGTTTTGTTCGCGCAGATTCCTTTTTATTATTTACCCAAAGGAAATCGCGGCAAGCAGCAAAGCGGCAACTGGATATTCAATGGCTTTGCCCAACTGCGGAAAGTATATACCAGGCTTCGCGAGCAGCCTTACCTGGCTAAATTTTTAAGCGCCTTTTTTATCTATACCATGGGGCTGCGCACGGTGATGTACGTGGCCACTATTTTTGGAGCGACCGAGCTGCGGCTGCCTTCCCAGAGTTTGATTATCACGGTTTTACTGATCCAGCTGGTCGGTATTGCAGGCTCCTATACTTTCGCGTGGCTGTCTGGGCAGATTGGTAATATTTATGCCCTGATGATAGGGGTTTTTATATGGATCGGTATTTGCACCGGCGCTTATTATACGACCGAAGCCATGGAATTTTATGTGATTGCCTGTACAGTCGGTATGGTTATGGGTGGAATTCAGTCGCTTTCCCGCTCGACATTCTCAAAGCTGATTCCCGAAAATGTGACCGATACTGCGTCTTATTTCAGTTTTTACGATGTGACTGAAAAGCTCGCGATCGTGGTAGGAACATTTATCTATGGATTTGTAGAGCAACTAACCGGCAGTATGCGCAACAGTATCCTGGCATTGCTGGTGATCTTCGTACTGGGGCTGGTGCTTTTGTCGAGAATACCCTCGCGCAAGCTTTACCATTTCGAATTGGAAACGAAAGAAAATTAATTTAATATCGCGCCCTGACAGGATGTTAGCTCAGCTGGTTCAGAGCGCCGCCTTGACAGGGCGGAGGTCAGCGGTTCGAACCCGCTACGTCCTACTGAAGACTCGCTCGTAACATACGGCGAGTTTTTGTTTTTTTATCCCAATACCTATATTCCCAGGTAATTCGCTCCACGCTTTCTTCTTTTTAAGTACATTACCTTTCCACCGATAACAAAGGCGCTATGGAACTTACCGACAGACAATGGCAATTGTTTGATTTTGTGAAGCAAATGCACGGTTCGCAAAAGCGGAAGTATTCGGGCCAGCCATATTATACCCATTTGCTGAGCGTGGCTGACCGGGTCAGTGCGTATCCGAAAACAGGTTGTGAGATCGAGATTGCGCTTTGTCATGATCTGATCGAAGATACCGAATGCTCGCTTGCAACGCTCTCATCGCTGCTGATGAGCCTGGGTTATGGTATTGCAGAGGATGCGCAGATCCTGGCAGGGGTAGACGATCTGACTGATAAATACACGACTATCAAATATCCCAGGCTGAACAGAAAACAAAGAAAGCAAATGGAAGCGGCCCGGATCATTTTGTCCCGCCCCATTGCGCAGACTGTCAAATACGCCGATATTATAGATAACATTCAATCGATCATTGCCGAAGATCCGTCTTTTGCAAAAGTGTACCTGGCCGAAATAGACCAGTATATATGGCGGATCGATAAAGGTAACCCGGCACTTTACGCTGAATGCTGCCGGCTGTTTACTGCTGCTTACGAAAGTTTGCAACGCAAGCGGCCCGCCTGAAACGATCCAGACAATCACTTTTAAAACAATAGTATGAATTCATCAGAGCAAAGAGACTTTGAGCACATTACCCCCACAGAAGAAGAGGTAAATGAAACAATCCGTCAAATTCGGGCCAGGCTCGCAGAAGTAGGAACAGGAAGTGGCGCAAATGAGCCTCTTTCGCAGGGTTACCGGCTGGCATTACAAATTTTAACAGAAAGATCCGAAGATTACACGGGCATTCCGTTGCAGGCAAGCTCTGAAAAGGCCAAGGCGATTACTGTTCTGGCGATCAACTATTTGAAAGGAGAAAGCTCACGAGAGGTTTTGCTGGATATCTTTTCAGACTGAGCAGCCGCAAATCGCTGGCATAGTTCTTATCCCGGATCAATCTTTATTAAGCTGAAATATTACTGCTTCATTTATTGACACGCAATGCAAAATCACACCAATTACGGCTCGTCCAATAGCAAGGAAGGATCCTTGGATACACAAACTTTTTTAGAAGATCTGCCTCGCGCCGTTCTCAGACCAAACGAATACATTTTGCTGGACGGTGAATGGCAATTTGCGGTTGACCCCGACGATATAGGGGTGTCCGAGAATTGGTATGTCCAGCATCACTATTCGCAAACAGCGCATTGGCCTGGGAGTGTAGAGCAGCATCTGGCTGCCACCCAGCGGGAAACTTCTTCCTGGAAAGATAAGATAGTAGTTTGGTATGAGCGAGAATTTGCATTGCCGGAGCCTGCTTCCTCGGGAGAAGAAGACGATAGCATGCTGCAATTGACCTTTGGCGCGTGCGGATATGAGACCCAGGTTTGGCTGAATGGGCATTTACTTTCGACGATCGAGGGGGAGGCAGTCCATATGGGGGAGTATACGTCTTTTTCGTATGAACTTGAAATGCTGCAAGCTGTCAACAGGCTGACTGTCAGGGTTGCCAGTAGTATGGACGCAGATACCACTCGCGGAAAGCAGGAATCTCACGTTTACAAGCGGGGCGGGATCTGGTATCAGACCTTTACCGGCGCTGTCCGCAGTATTTGGCTTGAAAAAGTGGAACGAAACCGCCTTCGTTCGCGGGTAGGAGTGGTTAGTATTATTGAAGATAATCTGGTGCGGTTTACGCTCACTACCCGTATTCACGATCCGGGCAAATACAAGATCAGGTTGAAAGTCTTTCAAATCATTGATAAACAAGAAGATAGGCTGGCGGCTGAGGATGAATTTGAGCTGACTTTGGAGGCGGGACAAAAATCGCAGCGGCTTGTGGTGGACCTGCCAGATGCGCAGCTCTGGTCGGTAGCTACCCCAAATCTGTACCGGCTGATCGCTCAGCTTGTAGACGAGAAAGAGACCATATCTCAGATTGAGACTAAATTCGGTCTTAGAAAATTCGAGGCGAGAGGCAGCCGGATGTATCTTAATAACGAGCCTATCTATCTGGACGGAATTTTGTACCAACCGGGAAATTCCACTTATGATCAGATCAAAAAGCACTTGCTGGCAATGAAGGAATTGGGTTGTAACCTGGTTCGAATCCACATTGCTGGCGTGGACCCTCGCATTTACAAGCTGGCCGACAAGATTGGTATGCTGCTTTGGGTAGAAGTCCCCAGCCCGCACCAGTCCACGATGAAGAGTCGCGAAAATCATCAGGCAGAATTGATGCGCATGCTGACATTGATCGGAACACATCCCTCTGTGGTGATATGGAGTCTTTATAATGAAGACTGGGGCGCGCAGGATATTGCGCATAATGTTGAAACCCGCCAGTACATAATTAATATGTACCACTACATGCAGATCGCCTACCCACAATTCTTAGTTGTGGACAATGACGGCTGGCAGCACATTTCCTTTGAGGGCCGGCTCAAATCTGATCTGTTGACTGCACATTTATACACGCCCGACCTGGAAAATTGGAAAAGAATGCTCGATGAGCTGACTTCCGGCAATATGCAAACTGTTGCAGCTTTTCCGCTTGTTGTCGGTGATCCTTACTTTTTTAGAAAGCAGGTGCCGCTGGTTGTAAGTGAGTGGGGTGGTTTTGGGTTCAAAGATTACGGTGGCCCCGCAGACGATGCCGCCCGTGCCACCCAGATCAGTCTATTCAAAGCAGAGCTAAGAAAGCGCGCGATCTCAGGCGACGTTTACACGCAGGCAACCAACATCGAAGATGAAAGAAACGGCCTGATCGACCCTGAAACGGGCGAGTTGAATGTTCCTGCGGGGTTGCTGGCTTCGGGTGGGGGGAAGGTGAGCATTGCGTGAGATCTAAATGTGAGTATTTCCCAAAAAATAAAGTATCTGGTTACCAGATTCAATTTATCTCCGAATCAATTTTTACCTATTTTTGAAAACAAACTGTTTAGGAATAGATAACAGTACTCAACGAAATTTCATTTTTAAATGCCCATTAATACGAAAGAGTTTAGATATGACATCAATGCTCTTCGAGCGCTGGCTGTTCTAGGTGTTGTTTTGTTTCACTACAAGGTTCCTTATTTTCAAGGTGGTTTTTCAGGAGTCGACATATTCTTTGTGATTTCTGGATATTTGATGACCAGAATCATTATCCGGGGATTGGCGAAAGGCAATTTTTCGGTAATCGAATTTTACAGTCGAAGAGTTAAAAGGATATTGCCAGGATTATTATTCCTAATTCTGTGCTTGACCGTAATAAATTTTTTTCTGTACCTACCTGTTGATTATTCCGATTTCGTCAAAAACGCTGCGGCAAGTGCAGTATTTTATTCAAACATATTATACTACAAAAGCGATTACTTCGATGCGTCATCGGAGAACAACATGCTTCTCCACACTTGGTCTCTTTCAGTCGAGTGGCAGTTTTACTTGATACTGCCCTTAGTCCTAATGTTGGTAAATCGATTTTTAAAAAATGATAGGAGAGGATATTTAGCCGTCTTTCTTATCGCAGCCGTGCTGATTTTTGTTGGTTCTTTGTTTGCTACCGATTATCGGCCCAATGCTTCGTTCTATTGGTGCCAACGAGGTGCTGGGAAATGATTTTTGGTGGACTTGCCTTTTTCGCAGAAGATTTTGTAAAAATTCGCCGCAAAAAATTATTTAGCACGGCAGGCTACCTATTGTTGTTTGGATGCCTGTTAGGACTTAATAGTCAAATGAAATGGCCAGGGATATTTACTCTAATTCCGGTGATCGGTACATTCCTTATAATAATAACCGACTCTAACGAGAGTCGCATCCTGAGGTCACCTGCGATACAATTTCTAGGTAAAATATCGTACTCGTTGTATTTGTGGCACTGGCCAATTTATGTAATAGCGAGATATTTGGGACTATTGGAGCATTTAGTTGCAGTTCCGGCTATGATGTTCCTCTCTATTGGTCTTGCGTATATTTCGTTCCGGTTTATCGAGTCTTTCAGTTTTGAGTCTAGCAAGAAGATAATAATTGCAATGATGTTAACTGCGGGTGTCACTTTGCTTATATCAGATAAGAACTTGAATAAGGGGTTATTTAAAAACGAAACTTTGCTGATTTCAAACTATCCGAAAACTCATCTTAGAGAAAGAATTAAGCAATTCAATACCAAGGTATGCTTCATATCGACAACTAACACTCACTTCAATAAAGAAAAGTGTCTGGCTTTGAGCACCAAAAATAAGAACTTCCTTTTATTAGGAGACAGCCATTCTGCGCATTTGTCTCAGTCGATGCGGAATAAAATGGAACAGGCAAATATTAATTTGACTCAGGCATCAGCGAGCGGCTGTATGCCCATTTTGCGAAAGAATGGTGAAAGAAATTGTTCGGAACTCATGAACTATATTTTTGACGAATTTCTCCCTAAAAATGCTGGTTTCATAGATGGTGTAATTATCAGTGCAAATTGGGTGAATGGGATCGAAAAAGGCTTACAGATGTCTGACATTCATGCGACAATAACTCAGCTCGAAAATCTAGGTCTGAAAGTGATTCTCCTGGGGCAAAATGAGACGTATATTGTACCGTTTGCGTCACTTGTTGCAAGAGAATATGAGTATGGCATAAGTCTGAGTAAGAACTTTTTAGAACCGCATTCAGCAGAGGCAAACGAGCGCTTGAAAAGGGAGTTTTCGAAACAGTATATTGAGATTTATGATATAGAAGGCATAGCTAAATTATCTGAGAATCATATTCCTTATATGTCTGATGAGAATCACTATACAAAGTATGGAGCTGACCATGTGTCAAATTTTATCTTCGCGGATCTGAAATTTCAGAATTTCATAGGAGTGGGTTTAGTCCAACCAGATCTGAAAAATAGGGCTGTATCTTCATTTTGAAGTGTATTAGTTCTCAGTTTACAGCTAATCGTTAGGCGCTATACAAATTTCTAAGTTAGTACAGGAGGAAAACTGCATATTCACACGAAATGTAAGTATCTAACAAAAATAGATCCCAGCTTCATTTGCGGCTGGGATCTATTTTTAACTATTTTTCTAATTGGACAACTTCCTATCATCAAAGCGTTCTCTTCACCTCGCGAAGCTCGAAGCTTTCGATGATGTCGCCGACTTCGATGTCGTTGTAATTTTTGATACTCAGACCACATTCATAGCCGTTTCTAACTTCCTGAACGTCGTCTTTGTAACGTTTCAGTGAGTCGATTTCGCCGGTATAAAGTACGATACCATCTCTAACCACACGGATTTTGTTATTGCGTTTCACGTAACCGTCTGTTACATAACATCCTGCAATCGTACCGATCCTGCTGATTTTGAACACCTCGCGGATTTCGATATTACCTGTGATAATCTCCTCGATCGTCGGTGCAAGCATACCTGTCATCGCATCCTTAATCTCCTCGATCGCATTGTAAATAACCGAGTAGTGGCGAATTTCGATCTGATCCTGCTCTGCCATTTTCTTCGCATTCGAAGAAGGACGAACCTGGAATCCAACGATGATCGCGTCAGCGGCGATGGCAAGGTTAACATCCGATTCAGAGATCTGACCTACCGCTTTGTGGATGATATTTACCTGAACCTCATTAGTTGAGAGTTGCAGCAATGAATCCGAAAGTGCTTCCACAGATCCATCCACGTCACCTTTGACAATCAGGTTTAACTCACGGAAACTACCGATTGCCTTACGACGGCCAATTTCTTCCAGTGTAATGTGTTTGCGGGTCCGAATCGATTGCTCTCTCTGGATCTGCTCACGCTTGGTAGCAATATCACGCGCGTCACGCTCATTCTCAAAAACGTTGAAACGGTCACCTGCCTGTGGCGCTCCATTCAAACCAAGTAGCTGTACTGGCATAGATGGTCCGGCGGTTTTAAGCTTTTTACCAAGGTAATCGGTCATCGCTTTCACTTTACCGAAGTGCGCTCCCGCAAGAACCACATCTCCCACTTTCAATGTACCGGTTTCAACAAGGATTGTAGTAACGTATCCGCGTCCTTTATCCAAAGATGCTTCTACTACTGTTCCAATCGCGCGTCGGTTCGGATTTGCTTTCAGCTCTAACAATTCAGCTTCCAGCAATACTTTCTCTAAAAGAAGATCAATACCTAAACCGGATTTGGATGAGATTTCCTGGGTCTGATATTTACCACCCCATTCTTCCACCAAAATGTTCATATTGGCAAGCTCTTCGCGTATCTTTTCGGTGTTGGCACCGGCTTTATCTATTTTACTGAATGCAAATACGATTGGCGCTCCTGCAACTTGTGCGTGGTTAATCGCTTCACGCGTTTGCGGCATGATGCTATCGTCTGCTGCAATCACGATAATAACAACGTCAGTAACCTTTGCACCACGGGCACGCATCGCGGTAAATGCTTCGTGACCCGGTGTATCCAGGAACGTAACCTGCTTACCCGTTTTAGTTTTTACACTATATGCACCAATGTGCTGCGTAATACCACCAGCTTCACCACTTGCTACGTTTTCCTGACGGATATAATCGAGTAGAGATGTTTTTCCGTGGTCAACGTGACCCATTACGGTGACGATTGGTGCACGATCGATCAGACTTTCCTCCGTATCAACTTCTTCTACTACATCGTTCTGAACTTCCTCTTCCGCCGAAATGAATGCTACTTCGAAGCCAAATTCGTCGGCAATGAATGTAATCGCTTCTGCGTCAAGGCGCTGGTTGATCGAAACGAACATACCCATGCTCATACAAACAGAGATAACTTCCTGAACGGTAACGTCCATCAGTGAAGCAAGGTCGTTGGCCGAAACGAACTCGGTAACGCGCAATACTTTTGTTTCCTCTTCACCCAGGCCGTTGGGATCGTTCTGATCTGCGCGATCACGGCGACGTCCGCCTTTCCCGCGGGCCATATTTCTGGTGTTTCCACCGCCCATACGGGCCATGGTTGCCTTGATATTGTCAGAAACTTCTTTGTCAGAAACTTCTTCGCGTCTGCCGCCTCTTCTGTTATTGGTACTACCTGCACGGTTACCGGTACTTGGCCTGGCATTAGCCGACTGTGTACCTGGTTGCGCGGGTGTAGTTCCGGCAGCAGGAGTACTTGTTCTGTTTCCTGTCGTCGTAGTGCCCTGCGTTCTTCCGGTTGTCGACGCAGCGTCGGTGGTAGTAGTAGCCGGTTTGGTTTCACCTGGTACCGCTGATCCGTCACGGATTCGCTTGCGTTTTCTGCGACGTTTTTTATCAGCCGCAGAGTCGCTGGACGCTACGGGATCTTTTTTCTTAGCTTTATCAGAAGGAAGTTCAATTTTTCCAACAACACGAAGTCCACGAAGCTGCTCGCCACGTGCTTCTATCAGCTCAGAACCTGCCGGCTCAACGGCCGCCGCGATTTCAGGTTGGGCCGAAGGTGTCTCTGCTTCAACTTGTGTTTCTTTTGGAGCTTCCGGAGCAACAGCAGGTTTTTCAACTTCTGCTTTCGGTTCAGTGACAGGTGTTGACTCTGCAACCACCGGCTCGACCGGTTTTTCAACTTCCTGAACTTTAACTGGCGCTTCGGGCGCTTTCTCAGCCTCCGGCTTTGGTTGCGACTCAGCAGGTTCAGGCTTCTCTACCACTTTTGCGACAGGGGCCACTATTTCCGGTTCTTTTGCAACAGGAGGAGCGACCGGTTCAGGCGCAGGAGTAGGTTTCGCCTCTTCTACCGGCGCAGGAGCTTGTGGCTGAACAGAACGTTTCTGATCCAGATCAATTTTGCCTACAACCTTGATACCAGGCAACCTGTTTTCAACCACAGGCTGTGGCACAGCAGCTTTTTCTTCTTCTACTGCGGGCTTTTCTTCAGGTTTTTGGGCATTACGGAAATACAGGATCCCGTCAACATCACTTTTGACTTTATCCTCTTTTATTTCAACAGGAGCCTCTACCGGCGCAGGTCTCTGAGTAAGTGATGACCGAAGGTCGTCAGACTTGAAATCCTTGGCTAGAAACTCGATTTGATCAGAATTGACTTTGGTATTTGGATTACTTTCCACCTTATACCCCTTGGCAGACAGATGATCCACGATCGTAGTAATTCCCACGTTCAGGATCCGTGCCACTTGGCTAAGGCGCATCATTTTATCTTCTGCCATATTAGCAATTAATAGAAAAAAAGTTTTGCATTATCGCAGTCCTGGTCACTATGGCCGGGCATGCCAGTTTATTATATTATTCAAATTCTTTCCGTAGTATTTCCAGTACTTCTTCGACTGTCGCTTCTTCCAGGTCAGTTCTCCTAACAAGTTCTTCTTTATTAAGAGCCAGGACACTTTTAGCAGTATCCAAACCTATCTTATGCAGTTCACTGATAATCCATTCGTCGATTTCATCAGAGAATTCAGTCAAATCAACATCTTCGTCATTCTGCTCCTCTACATCTCTGAATACATCAATTTCCATCCCTACCAGCTTGCCTGCAAGCTTGATGTTCTGGCCGCCCTTCCCGATTGCGAGTGATACCTGATCCGGCTTTAAGAATACCGAAACACGTTTTGCATCACGATCGATCTGCATTGAACTAACCTTCGCAGGGCTTAATGCACGGCTGATCAACAGTTCTAGGTTATCAGTATAATTAATGACGTCGATGTTCTCATTTCCAAGTTCCCGCACGATCGAGTGTATCCTCGAACCTTTCATACCCACGCAAGCACCCACCGGGTCAATTCTGTCGTCGTAAGATTCAACAGCTACTTTCGCACGTTCCCCTGGTTCACGAACAACTCTTCTTACTGATATAATTCCATCATAGATCTCAGGAATCTCAACTTCGAACAGCCTTTCAAGAAACATCGGTGATGTTCTCGACAATGTGATTTTCGGCGATCCGTTATTCATTTCCACTTTATGGATCACAGATTTAACGGATTCTCCTTTGCGGAAACGGTCTTTTGAAATCTGCTCGTTACGCGGTAAGGAAAGCTCGTTTCCTTCCGAATCCACGATGATCACCTCGTGTCTGAGTGTCTGATAAACTTCTCCGGTGATCATTTCACCAACCTGATCCTTGTATTTCTCGAACATGATTTCTTTTTCCATGTCCTTGATTTTCTGGATCAGTGTCTGACGCGCTGTTTGAACAAGTCTGCGGCCAAATTCTACCAGTTTAACTTCTTCTGCCACTTCTTCACCTACTTCAAAATCGCTCTGGATCTTGCGGGCTTCTGCAAGGGGTATCTTATTATAGTCCCAGATATCCTCCGAGTTATCGTCAACGATTTCCCTGGTGCGCCACATTTCGAGGTCACCACTTTCAGGGTTAATAATTACATCAAAATTATCGTCCGTGCCATATTTCTTGCGAATCATGGTACGAAATACCTCTTCTAAAACACTGATCATGGTTGGACGATCAATGTTTTTAGAGTTTGCAAACTCCGCGAATGATTCAATTAATATTCCGCTATCCATTGCTTATTTAAAGAATATTTGCTGATACTAAGTTATACATATTATGTCATTGATTACAAGACAGTAAAGGCTTTCCGTCCTGGAATCTCATTTAAATGATATTTCGACTAATGCCTTTGCTATCTCATCCAGAGAAATTTTTCGTTCCAGCAGACTTTCATCAACGGGCGTTTTAGATTTCTTTTTCGGCAACGGTAGTTTGATATTGATCTCTTCCTCGCTGGCATCGGTCAAAGCGCCACTGATCACTTCCCCTGTTTTCAAGGTAACTTTTAGATTCCTTCCAACATTTTTCTTGTATTGTCGCGGCAGGACCAGGGGTTGATCCAAACCAGGTGAAGAAACTTCAAGTGTGTATGCCTCTGTGATCAGATCCAGTTCTTCGAGTTGCTTGGCCAGCCGGCGACTGATAGAAGTGCACTGCTGAATTGTAATCCCTTCATCACTGTCTACCAGAATCGATATTTTCTGGCTAAGCTTGGAAGGCTTGGTGACAATGTCAACTAAATAACAATCACCATCTTCCAGTAATGGAGCCAATAAAACTTCTATATTTTCCTTTATTGTCATGAAGACTTTGTGCAAATAAAAAAGGGGATTGGCGTCCCCCTCAATCAATCGATCAAAATAGAATAGGATGCAAAGGTAAAACTATTTTATCACATCTACAACTGACGGAAGGTCTTCAAAATTGATATTCAATGCCTATTTTTGCCAAAAGAACATAGATTTGATGGGTAGTATTGAAAAGTTTTTGTGGTTTTTATATAAGTGTTTTGCATTCTATACACTTGTCGTTTATGCCCTGATCCTGTGGATTCCTTTTGATGGCTGGGTGGCGGGATTTATGATGATGTCATTCCCCATCGTAATCCTGGTTCATGTCATTTCTTTGCCGGTTTGGTTTGTTGTTAAAAAGCAAAAGGCACTGTTGCCGCTGGCATTGATCTTGCTGGGAGGCATTTTTCTGGACAGGACTTATGCTTTCGGAAATTCACGTAGTGGAGACGAACACGACTCTGCCGGTAGTTTCCGGGTGCTGAGCTACAATACCCAGGTTTTCATGCGCAATGCGGGTACCAGCGATGATGTAAGGAAAGAGCAGGTCAGGGAAATGAAAAACTGGATCGCTGAAAACGGCGATGTGCTTTGTATGCCAGAGTTTTATGACGAAGGTAGGGCGATGTTTAAGACCACCAAATACTTCGAAAGCCGCGGTTTCAGGCATTCTGTCAGATATGAGCACGCGCCAATCAGGTGGGGGCAATATGTTGGACTCGCTCTGTTTTCAAAGTATCCTATCGTCAGCAGTCAGGATACGATTTTTGAGGCGCAGAACGGGATGATCAGGGCTGATCTAAAAATAGGTAAGGATACGGTACGGATTATCGCGCTGCATTTATATTCGATGACCTTGGATCTTAACAAACTTGCTCACCAGAAAAAGGTAGACGGCGTGGTTAAAGAGGGTAGGGTAACCCTGAGCAGAATGAAATTTGGATTTAAGAAGCGCTCCCAGGAAATCAAAGCTTTGCAGGCTTGGGCGGAAGATTCGCCGTATCCGGTGATTGTGTGCGGGGATTTTAATGAAATACCCTACGGATATGTATATGGTAAAATGCGCAAAAGCTTTGCGAATGCATTTGAAGACAAGGGTAGCGGGTTCGGGTTCAGCTTTGGGAAACTGCCTTATTTCATCCGCATCGATCACCAGTTCTATGATTCAGACAAACTAGAACTACTTGATTTTCAAACCCACAGAAATGTAAAATATTCAGATCACTATCCGGTTACAGCCAGCTATCGATTTGGTAGTGCTAAAAAATCGGAGTAGTCAATTCGCCAGCTCAATATTTCACGCCCAGACTATCAAGTTCCCCGGGTGAAACAGTTGGAGGGAAAATGCCCTGATCCAGCTTTTTCTTCACAAGCAGACCAGTGCTCTTTGCCATTTGCTCAGATTGAAAACCCTGGTTACCAACAATCCCAGGCGGGGTAAGCTGCTCAATGACGGGCACCGAATCCTGATAAATCCTGTATGCCCAGCCAGCCTGGCCCTGGAATGTTTCTACTTTGAACAAAGAGCGGCCCTGGCCGTTACTGCTCTCTTCTGTTTTCTTTTGAAAAATGAGAAGATAAGCTGCAATAGCCAGGGCCATCGTACTCAGTATTATAATTATGCTTTTATTCTTCCTGATCACTGATTGTCGTCATCGTTTGTTGCGGCAGCAGGATCGAATGCCCAGAAATCATCTGTTCCAGCAGAACCAGACGCGCTACCTGTGCCGAAATACCCTACGTTACCAATCGCGAAACCTGCCGCGTAACCTCTTGCCAAACCAGCAAATGGTGCCATTTCAGTCCATGTGTTGGTTCCCGGAACGAATTCCCAAACATCAGATTTGTTTTCTCCGCCGATGATGTAAGCTTTTTCGCCAAGAACAAATGCGGTTGCATTGGTTCTTGTAGTGAATGCTTCCTTCACGTCATCGTTCGGGAATGCAATGCGTGACCATGCGCCACGTCCGGCATTTCCAGCCGCATCAAAGCTATAAAGATCGTTTGTGAACGCTGTTGAATTGCTTCTTCCAAAACCAACATAAGCTTTGCCAGCCACAGAGAATGAAGTAGCGCCGCTGCGCTTACCACCAATGAATGTTGCAATTTCAGTCCATTTGTCAGTTGCAGGATTGTATTCATAAAAGTCCTGGAAGTAATTGCTTCCGTTGTAACCCAGTCCTACATACCCTTTGTTGTTAGCTACAAACGCAGTCGCGCCCTGACGGGTGCCAGGAAAGTCTGCGATTGCTTTCCATCTGTTGGCAGCAGGATCAAACTGATAGAAATCTTTTTTATACCCGTTATCAACTGTTCTTACATCATCATAACCTGTTCCCACGTAAGCTTTTCCGTCCAAAACGAATGCCGCAGCATCAGCGCGGCCAGTTCCTGGGAAAGGAGCTACCTGTGACCATATTTTTGAGCCGGCATTAAATGCCCAGAAATCTTTAACTCTTGGTACTGTTTCGTTGGTATAGCCTGTTCCAATATAGCCCACCTCGCCAATTACAAAGCTCACTGAGCGGGTTCTGCCTGATCCTCCGAAACTTGGAAGATCCCTTCTGTACCAGTTACCCATTTTATCCGCTTCCGGATCATCATCTTTACAGCTAAATGAAACGATAGCGACAGATGCAACTAGAATGGCTAACGAAGTCTTTTTTAAGGTATTAAACATGAAAAAATATAGTTTGACGAATTGTTACAATTGAATACTGATAAATGAACAGACGCGGCACAGAGCGCGGTGAAAAGGTTTTTAACACTAATTTTTTGCAAACATAATAGCTTGGAGGGGCTAAGTAAAAATTATAAGCTCTTTTTTGTCCAAAACTTTGCCGGTCAGTCCCATTTAACGCGCAACTCAATGCATTGTTGTTGGGTATTCCCGACGTCCTTGATGATGACTTCCGGCTGCATTTGGTTGTAATACCCCGCCGCATTTTGCGTTTGTAAATAGTCCTGCCACTCTTTCAACCGATCGTGCGTATTGTTTTTTAGCGTCTGTTGAAAAGGTTTACGCCGGCTGCTTAAAGTTTGTTGCAACCAATTCGAGTTTTCTGTTGCCTCCTAATTGTCTAAATCATATTGTAATTAAGCTTACATGTGATAGTTTTGCATTTTTTACTGTTCTTGCTATAAATGAAATTGAATTACAAATCCGTCAGAGCTTCCTTAGCAGCATATAATCTGGTGTTTATATTAGGGTTGTCTATCTCGATGTCAGCCTGCGATTGGGGAGATCAGATAGAATCACTGGTTCAACCCAATCAAGATGATTTTGCAGTATTGTTTTCAGATACTTCCACGGTCCTGTTATCGACTGTTATTACCGACTCTGTGATGACAGGATCGGCGCAGCGAATGCTGGTAGGGCGTTATGTTGACCCTTATTTTGGAAAAATACAAACCTCTACTTTTTTCCAGCCGGGTACCCAGTCTAGCGTTACTGTTGCTCAGGAGGCAGTTTATGATTCATTGATCTTCTCAATTTATTACGACAGGTACACGTACGGAGACACAACCAAACCGCTGAATCTGACCGTACACAAGCTGCTGACAGATCTTGCAACCGATAAGAATGCCTATTTCAATTCCAATTCGACTGCCTTCGAACCTACTCCGATCGGCCGGGCCACGGTAGTGCCTTCACCAAGAAGACAGCAAAGGCTGGTGATTCGATTATCGGATGTTTTGGGAAAAGATATTTTTGCAAAAGCGAAGACCAATCAGATCCCGTCCAATACAGAATGGATTAATCTGGTGAAAGGATTAGTTTTAAGAAACGCGCCGACAGATAATGGAGCGATCGTCGGATTTATTACTGCCAGCGCAGCCCTTCAAATGCATTATCACACCCCCCGGGCCGACGGTGTGAGTAAAGACTCGACTGTTTTCAATAATAACGCACTCTATAACCAGGTGCTTACCGACCGCACAGGTACTCCCACGGCGAATCTGCCAGTAACTAAAAGGCTTGCTCAGCCTTCTGCTGCAACAGGCAATATGTCGTTTGTTCAGGCGGGGCCAGGTTTAATGACGCGGGTTGATCTGCCTTATTTGAGAGGTTTGAAAAATATAAAATACACTGCTTCCAATAAAGCATTTCTGCGCATAACACCTAAAAGACAGTCCGTTACGAATCTGTACCGCGCGCCGGATTCGCTGGTTGTGTATCGGGTGGACAAAAACAATGAATTCTATCTGGGACAGACAGGATTTCCCTTGCCGCTACTAAGTTTAGGATCACAAGTTCCTGCTTACGGCAGATATATCGTCGATATGGTCACAAACAGAGAATATTATCTGATCGATATCAGTTCTTATGTGACTGAATTACTGGCGAGCGAAACAGGTGATGTGGGTGGTTTGATCTTGCGTACTTCCCAATTCAACGAACAGCTTCAACGGTATAGTTCGACTACTTATCCTGCGTTGGGAACAACTTTCACAAATAGCTTCAACAGGCTCGTTATCGGTGACCAGCAAAGTGATGATCCGGGAGTCAAGCTGGAACTTTACTACACTACGATAAAGGTTCAGTAAAATCGAAATTAGAGAATATCAAAACGGCTGTCAGTTTCTCACTGGCAGCCGTTTTCTTTTACATGACAACACCATCTTTCGGCAGGATCTTTTCAGGGATCTTGTCAGCGCCGATCAGTTGTAGCAGGTTAATTTCAATTGTGCGCGATAACGAGGTCATCGGAATATCGTTCGGTCCGTTCTCAAAAGGATTTTGCAGAATATAGGCGATCCATTCTACATAAAAGAACAGAAACGAAATAATGAATGTAACCGGAATGGCGATCCTGCCGATACTTTCAACCAATCCCATCGGCAGTATGAGCGTGAAAATAAAGATCACCAGCAGTACAAAAAAACTGTATTGAGTTGGAAATACGGTGTTTTTGATCCGCTCACATTTTCCCATTGAATCGCAAAGTCTTCCCAGAGTCTGGTCAATGTTCTGGTACAGCAGTGTTTCGATCTTGCCCTGCTGGTGCAGCTCGCTGATCTTGAACTGGATCAGGTTCAGTATTCCGTTAGGAATGTTATCCTGATCTGCCACATAATCATGCTCAACCTGGGTCAGGTGCAGATCCGCGTAAACCAGAACCTTACTTTTTCTCAAAGAATTGGTCAACGCGTAGCACCAGGCAATTTGCAGGTGGGCGATATTGGATATGATTTCATCCTTTTCTGCCCGCTCAGCCTTGATAAACGCGCTGCACTGCCTTACCAGCGTGCGGCTGTCATTAACGATCTCACCCCACACTTTGCGGCCTTCCCACCAGCGATCATAAGCAGAGTTGGTCCTAAAACCCAGCAGCAGCGAAAGCGCAGTACCCAGAATGGTGATAATTGAAATAGGGAAGGAGAGGAAGTGCCAGTTTTGGTAACTGAACAAATAGAAAACTGCTGTGGCGTAGGCTGTTACGACAACAACACCGCCCCAAATGCCCCTTAATAACCTCCAAACGGAGAAGACTTGCTTTACGTACATTGTTAAATTAAAGTTCGATTTTGAATGGATAACAAAAAAGCGGAGCAATGGTTTAAATCCAAAGCTCCGCTCTTAAAATATTATCAGCAGGATTTATGCTATTATAGGCTCCTGACTGCTGCCTGGTTCATCGTCTTTTTTTGCATGCCCTTTCTTACCCATCGCAATTTTTTCAATCGCTACAAATAACACGGGTACCACAAATATAGCCAGCGAGGTAGCGGCAAGCATTCCGCCAAATACGGTCCAACCAATGGTTTTACGCGATTCGGCAGCGGCGCCACTTGCAAATGCGAGCGGCAATACACCCAGGATAAATGCCAGCGAGGTCATAATAATAGGTCTGAGACGCAATTGAACTGCTTCCAAAGTAGCTGCGATCAGCTCCATGCCACCGTCAACACGCTCTTTGGCAAACTCCACGATCAGGATCGCGTTCTTTGCCGCCAGACCAATCAAGGTGATCAGACCGATCTGCGCGTAAATATTGTTAGATAAATTTGGCAAAAAGGTCAAAGTCAAAATCGAACCGAATGCACCAATTGGTACGGCAAACAGTACCGAGAAGGGTATTGACCAGCTTTCGTAAAGCGCAGCAAGGAACAGGAATACGAATATGATCGAGATCGCAAAGATCGTGGTCGTGCTGTCTCCGGCTTTGATCTCTTCACTACTCATACCCGAAAATTCATAACTGTAACCCGCCGGAAGTTTGGCAGCTTCCTCACGCAAAGCCGCGATCGCCTGGCCGCTACTATATCCCGGTTTCGGCGTTCCGTTGATCTCCACTGACCTGTAAATATTGTAGTGGGAGATAAGAGCCGGGTTTTCAACTACTTTGGTGGTAACCAATGCGCTGAGCGGAATCATATTGCCTGCGCGGTTGCGGACATAGAACTTTTGTATTTTGTCAAGAGACGAGCGGTAACTGCTATCCGCCTGGACCATTACACGGAAGTTACGCCCGTAAAGGTTGAAGTCATTGACATAGCTACTACCCAATAAGGTAGATAGCGAGCTGAAAACCTCATTGACCTGCACACCGAGTTTCTTTGTTTTATCCCGGTCCACATCGATCTGATAACTTGGCGTTCTTGCATTGAAGAAAGTATAAGCCATCGCAATCTCGGGGCGCTGGTTTACGGCTCCCAAAAATTTACGCATTACCCCTTCAAACTGCTGGATATTATCCGTACTGGTTGATTGCTGCAACTGAAAGGTAAAACCAGAAGTTGCACCCAAACCAGGGATCGCAGGAGGAGCAATGGCAAGTACCCTGGCCTCATTGATATCGCTGGTCCGTTTTTGGATTTCCTTGATTACAGCTTGCACATGGTGCTCGGCTCCTTTGCGGTCGGCCCAGGGCTGCAAGCTGATGAAAAGTGTTCCTACATTGGATTTATTAGAAAAACTCACTACGTTCAAACCTGCCAGACCACCCGCAACCCGCACCTCAGGAATAGAGGAAACGCGTTTCATGATCTCTTTGAGCATCGCAATGTTACGCGTAGTCGAGGTTGCTTCCTGCATTTCGTAGGTCACAAAAAGGCGGCCTTCATCTTCAACAGGGATAAATCCGGAAGGTTTGTTTTTAAACAGGAAAAACAGACCTACAAAAAGACAAACCATCATTACTAAAACCAGCGGAGTAGCCTTGATCCATTTGGAAACGCCGCGTGTGTAGCCACGAGATACTCTGTCAAACCAGGCATTGAATCGGTCAAAGAATTTTTCCAGCCAGTTTTTCTTCTCGTTTTCACCTTTGGAAGGTTTCAACATGATTGAGCAAAGCGCTGGCGTCAGTGAAAGTGCCACGAATGCAGACAAAAGAACTGAAACCGCAATCGTGATCGCAAACTGCTGATACAGCCTGCCGACAATTCCGGGAACAAAACTTACCGGAACGAAAACCGCCGCCAAAATCAATGCAATCGCGATAACCGGGCCGGAAATGTCTTTCATCGCCTGTATAGTCGCTTCTTTCGGAGACATTTTCTTTTCATCAATATAATGCTGCACCGCCTCGACGACGACAATCGCATCATCGACCACAATACCGATCGCCAATACGAATGCGAAAAGTGTCAGCGTATTGATCGTAAAACCAAATGGCAAGAAGAATATTAATGTACCGATCAGAGAAACCGGGATCGCCAGAATAGGGATCAGGGTTGCGCGCCAGTTTTGAAGGAAAAGGAAAACCACGATCACAACCAGGATCATCGCTTCTGCAAAAGTCTTCAATACTTCTTCAATGGAAACCCTTACTACTGAGGCCGTTTCATTGGGGATCACGTAATCAATATCCTTTGGGAAAGTCTTTTTCATTTCTGACAAAGCCTTCATTACCCCATCGTAGGTTTCCAATGCATTAGCGCCCGGTGCCTGGTAAATCAATACAAAAGCGGCAGGTTTTCCAGCTACGAATGCATTGGCAGAATAATCAAATTTACCAAGTTCTACTCTCGCAACATCGCGCAGGTAAACCACGCTGCCTTCCTCAGGTGAAGTGCGCACGATGATATCTTCAAACTGCGCCTTTGTATTCAACCGACTGTTTGTCAGTACGCTATATTCAAATGTCTGTGCATTTGGCTGCGGCGTGCCACCGATCGTACCTGCTGCTACCTGCAAATTCTGTTCAGCCAACGCAGCCGAAATATCCGCAGGCGTCATGCGAAGGCTGGCCAGTTTCTCAGGATTAAGCCAGATCCGCATACCGAAATCATCCGCGCGGGAAACAATATCGCCCACACCTTTCACACGCTGCAAAGCGTCTTTCAGGTAGATATTGGCATAGTTACCGATGAATTGCGCATCGTGCGTTCCGTTTGGAGAATAGAGTGCGAGCACGATCATGATACTTGGCTGGCGCTTGCGGACTGTTAGTCCAAGTCGCTTCACCGCATCCGGAAGTGTCGGCTCAGCTACACTCACCCGGTTTTGAACATCCAGGGCCGCGATATTCACGTCCGTTCCTACATCAAAAACGACGTTAATGCTGCTTTGCCCGCTGCTGGTCGAGTTACTGGACATATAGGTCATGCCCGGCGTACCGTTGATCTGCGTTTCAATAGGGGTGGTGGTGGTCTGCTCCACCGTCTGGGCGTCGGCCCCGGTAAAGTTTCCGCTGACTGTTACAGTCGGGGGAGTTACGTCGGGATATTGCGCTACGGGTAAGGTTGTCAGGGCGATAAGTCCCACCAGTACCAACACAATCGATGTGACGATGGCTGTAATGGGCCTTTTTATAAAAATATCTGCAATCATTTTTACTGGATTATATTAAATGCGAAAAGAGACCGGATCATTTACCTGCGTCAACAACTGCTCCTTCTCTCAGATTCTGAACGCCTTCCACAGCAATTTTTTCACCCTCTTTCAAGCCTTCTCTAACAATAACATTCGGTCCGATTGCGGTACCAAGCGTAATACGGCGCTGACTTACCTTGCTGCTGTCGCCGGCTACATATACGAAAAACTCGCCCAGCTGCTCAGTAACTGCTTTGTAGGGAATCACTACCGAATTAGCAGCAGCATTGTTAAGTACCCGCACAGATCCGCTCATTCCAGCGCGCAGCTGCCCGCTTTTATTGGCGAATACAAGTCGCGCCTTGATGCTACCAGTCTGAGGGTCAACAGCCCGGTCGATTAATGCCAGCTTACCTTTTTCCGGGTAAATGTCATTACCAAATTTCAGGCTGAATGTAGAATCAGCCGCCTTTTGAGATTTCATCAGGGTAGTGAAACGGTATATTTCTTTTTGATCGACATTAAAGTCAACTGCGAGCTGATTATCAGTAGAAACCGTGTTCAGGATCGTCTGCCCTGCGGTAACAGCGGCGCCAACTTTAACAGCCGAAATGCCGATCACACCGTCAAACGGAGCGGTTACTTTAGTGTAATTCACACTGGTTTTCACCGCCTGAATGTTGGCTTTGGCCGCATCTGCCTGCCTTTTAGCTACTTCCAGCGCCGCGTCTGCATTGTCTACAAGCTGCTTGGCAACTGCGTCATTTTTTTCGAGCTCGTGGTAGCGGTCTGCATCTTTTTGGGCGCGTACCAGGTTCGCTTCCTGTACATTCAGGTTAGCCACTGCCTGATCATAATTGGCAGTGTAAAGTTGCGCGTCGATTGAGTAAAGCAACTGGCCTTTGCGCACCCTGGCTCCATCTTTAAAATGAATGCCGGTAACGAAGCCGGTCACCTGCGGGCGCAGCTCAATTTCATTCAAAGGCACAACCGTTCCGGGATATTCCTCATAATAGGAAGCTTCTGTGGTGGTAACCTCCGCAAGTGTAACCTTCACTGCCGGGGGCTGGGTAGGTTGCTGCTGCTGTTCCTTTTTGCCGCAGGAAGCCATCAGCAGAACAAGTGCAGCAATAGAATAGTATTTCATTTGATCTGGGAGCATCATACTTGTATTTCGATTGTATATCTTTTTGATAGGGTCTTGAATATTTGAAAAGGTGCTGTTTTACAGATAGTTAATCTGTCCCAGCGCTCTTTGAACATCTATTTTGCTGGCCAATACCTGATAAAGGGCATTGTAATAATTAATTCTGGCAAGCCGAAGATCTGTCTCGGAAGTAACCACTTCCAGATAGGTTTTAATACCCGATTTATATTGAAGCTGGATCACATCGTACACCTCACGCGCCAGGTCTACATTCTCTTTTTGCGCCAATAGGTTGGTCAGATAACCCTTGTAATTAGCCAGTGCAGCCGCATACTCGGAGTTGACGTTATTTTGTAAACCTTTAATATCCCAGTCAAGCCTTTTGAGCGACCATTCCGCGCTTTGCAGATTAGCTTTCCTTTTTCCACCCTGGTAAAGGGGAAGTGAAAGGGTTACAAGGCCGAAAGAGTTGGGGTAATTTTTGTTATAAAGCTCGGTAAACTGATTATTCTGGAAATTCAGGTTATAAGCGCCATTCAGCGAGATATTAGGCAGGTAGCTCCATTTGTTGTACTGGATATTCGCTTCCTGTAATTTTCTTTGGGTACTTAAAATCTGATATTCGACGCGGCTTGTGAAATCGACATTCTGCAAGGTATCCAGCAAAATCTCGCGCTCCATTTGCAGCGTATCAAAGCTTACTTTCAGCTCCTGTTCAGCAGGATAGCCCATTAATGCTTTCAAATACTGCACTTTACCTTTCAGAATTTCCTCATTTCCTTTTTTGCTCGCGCGGGTATTATTAAGGGAAATGGTTGCTCTTTTAAAGTCGATTTTATCAGCTACACCAGCCTTATATTGGTTTTCGGCATCTCTCAAACTCCTTTCCAGCCGCACAATATCCTCGGCCGCTACATCAATTTGTTGCGTAGTAGCGATCACATCGTAGAATGCTTTGGAAACATTCACTGCAATATCCGTTTTGTTGGCTGCCGTATTCTGGCTGGCCGCTAGTAGAACGTCGCGCTTGGTTTGGTTGGCAAGCAGTACATCTCTGTTAAAGATCTGTTGTGAAAGGGTAAACTGCGCTGCGGAAATGTTGCTAACTCCGAGTTTAACCGGGTTACCAGCGATAATGCTGGTTTGTACGATAAAGTTGTGTTGCAGATTGTAGTTGAAGTTGATCTGCGGGTACCAGTCGGCAAGGCGGCTTCTGATCTGGTTTTCGGTAATGCGCTCGTCAATTAGTGACTGCTGGATCACAGGCTGATTTTTGATTGCATACTCAACCACCTGCTGCAAAGTGGCCTGCTCTAATAACGGGGCCTGATTGGCAGGTTCCTGAATAGTCTGACCAAGCAATGGGTGAAAACAATTCAATAGTAAACATGCCGAGCCAATTGCCAAACGCATTAATTTTTGTGGCTTTGACCAATAATTCATGTAATAGGATTTTGAAAGAGAGATGATGTTAATTCTGGCAATAGATTGTACTCACGCTGGCTTTGAATCGTCAGCTATCTGCGGGAACAGAAATGACTTCATTCTTGATAAGGAGGAGAATGTGCGGCAACATACTGACAAACATTAATTTAGTTTTTGTAACGAACGGTTACATAATGGACACGCAAGTATGAGAACTAACAGGCCAATTGCACTTATTAAGGATTAAAGACGTGGAATAGTTTCACCTGCAAGGCGAAAAAAAGAGAGGTATTATTCATTTTCTTTAAAATATTAAATTATTAAAATGAATAATACCCGAATCGTTCTTTTCTATGTTGATTTGACAACAACTGTATTAGAAGGTGGCTGTGGCCAGATCATTTCGATCAGCCAGGCGAATGCGATCACGAGCACGCAACCGATCAGGTTGAGCCAAAGAAATGCGGTAAGATCATTCATGTAACTGATCACGACAAAAATTTCGCCCAGAATACTTCCCCAGAACACGGCGCGGCTTCCGATTTTTTTGAAGTAAAAAGCAACCAGAAATATGCCCAGGATCACACCATAAAATAGTGAGCCGAGTATATTGACTGCCTCGATCATACTCCCGAGCCGGGCGGCATATTGGGCAACACAAATGCAGAAGATACCCCAGAAGAAAGTAGCCCAGCGCGAAGCACGCACATAATCGTGGTCGTCGCTGTCCTTGCGGATCATTCGTTTGTAAATGTCCACGACCGTGCACGAAGCGAGCGAATTATAAGCAGCTGCCACAGAACCCATCGAAGCCAGCAGAATCACAGCGATCAACAGGCCCACCATTCCAACCGGCAGATAATCGATCACAAACCGCAGAAAAATGTAGTTAACATCATTGACATCACTGCCGCTGGCTTTGGTCAGGACCTTATTGGCGTCGGCACGGACTTTGGTTACCTTATCATCCAATGTAGCCAGCACGCCGCGGCTGGTTGCGATCGCATTTTCATCGTCTGCCCTCAGCGCCTGTGCCAGCGAGAGCACGTGCGGCCTTTTTTCGTCCTGGATTTGCTGATGCTGCTTTTCCAGTACATTGTATTCTGCCGCGTAAGAGGTCTTTTTTACTTTGTCAACAACAGTTTTATCAAAGAACAGGGGAGGATTGTTGAATTGATAGAATGCAAAAACAAGTACACCCACAAGCAGGATCAGAAACTGCATAGGTATCTTCAAAAGCCCATTCATTGCAAGCCCCAGCTTACTTTGCCCCTGCGAGCTGCCGGTCAGGAACCGGCCAACTTGTGACTGGTCGGTACCGAAATAGGAGAGCTGTAAAAAGAACCCGCCGATCAGTCCCGACCATACATTATAGCGACTATTCAGGTCAAAACTAAAATCGATCAGATTAACCTTTCCCATTTTTCCCGCCACGTGGATCGCGTCGGTAAATGATACGTTATCCGGCAAAAATTTAACGACCATCACCCCGGCCACCACCATTCCAACGGTGATAATGCCCATTTGCTGCAAATGCGTGTGAGATACCGCCTGCGAGCCGCCTGCGATCGTATACAACATCACGATCCCGCCGGATATAATATTGGTCCAGGTAATATCCCAACCCAGAATCGCAGAAAGAATCAGCGAGGGCGCATAAATGGAGAGCCCGGTGGACAATCCACGCTGTAATAGGAATAAAAAAGCTGTTAATCCCCTGGTCCTAAGGTCGAAACGACCTTCCAGAAACTCATAGGCGGTAAAGACTTTAAGCTTATTAAACTTGGGAACGAAGGTGATACAAAGCACGACCATCGCCAGCGGCAGACCGAAATAGAACTGTACAAACCGCATTCCGTCCGTATAAGCCTGACCGGGCGCGGAAAGAAAAGTGATCGCCGAAGCCTGCGTGGCCATTAACGACAAGGTTACATTGTACCACGGCATCGACTGCCCGCCCAGCAGAAATGAGTCGACCGTGTGCTTTTCGCGGCTTCGGTAAATTCCGTAGGATACAACAAATAATAGGGTTAGGGCAAGAACAATCCAGTCAAGATAATTCATTGAAAGTGGGTCATAAAGAGATAGAAGAGCACGATCAACAGCACGAGGGTGCCAATCATCACTATATAAAGCTGTTTCCAGCTATTGACGAATGGGGGTAATCCGTCACGGGGGTCGTTTTCCTGATTCAAAGGCCTTGGTGGTTTAGGCAATGGCTAAAATTAGGGCTAAAAGCAGCACTGGCAAAATTAGAACGGTTTTTTGTCGGATTTAGCGCGTTGGGGGTTGGGGGGATGCGGTGGGTTAGGTCATTAGTGGTCATTGGTAGTCATTTAATTGTCATTGATTGTCAGTTGTTGTTAGGATTTGAGAATGAAAAGCAATTATAACGACCAGTGACAACTAATGACTACCAATGACAAGCAATGACAACGAATGACTCCCAATGACAAGCAATGACTACCAATGACAACAAATGACAACAAATGACCAACCTCCCCCGCCCCCCCACACAGGACACAACAGGCTAGTTGGTAAAACTATAATCACTTATTTTCCTGCAATATTACCATGTATCCTGAACCCTTATGCGCTACAAATACCTTACGCTTCTGTGTTATACGCTGCTGTTTACCAGCTACCAGGCCCTGGCTCAGGGACTTCCGCCGATTTTTGATAAGACTTATGAAAGCCAGAAAGATTCGCGGATCAGGCATTATCTGACTCCGAAGCGCATTGTCTGGACTTCTGATAAAACTTCCACAAGTGTTGTCGATGCGCAGAAACTGCTTGTAAAAGGAAGCGGGCAGGCGGATCTGGTGCATCAGAATTTTTGCAAGATGATCAGTACCGCAGATGTGAAGCCGGGAATATTGTTCGACTTTGGAAAAGAGATTCAGGGCGGGATACAGCTGATTACCGATCAGCCTGCTAATCAGAAACCAATCCGCATTAGAATACGATTTGGCGAGTCGGTGAGCGAGGCAATGTCGGATATTGACACGATCCGCGGGGCAACCAACGATCACGCCATGCGCGATTTTGTGGTAGAAGTGCCGTGGCTGGGTAGTATGCAGGTAGGGAATTCAGGTTTTCGTTTCGCCAGAATTGATCTGATCGATCCTGATCGGGAGTTGCAGCTGAAAGAAGTGCGGGCTGTGTTTGAGTTTCGCGATATTCCTTACCTGGGTTCATTTAAAAGTAACGACGAGCGGCTTAATCAGATCTGGAATGTGGGCGCCTACACGGTGCATTTGAATATGCAGGAATATTTGTGGGACGGTATCAAGCGCGATAGGCTGGTGTGGGTAGGGGATATGCACCCGGAAGTGATGACGATCAATACCGTTTTTGGTAAAAATGAAGTAGTTGCAAAAAGTCTGGACCAGGCGCGCGACATTACGCCGCTGCCGGGCTGGATGAATGGAATCAGTGCCTATTCGATGTGGTGGGTATTGATACACAGGGATTTATATAAGAATCAAGGCGATATTGCCTATCTACGCAAGCAACAAAAATACCTGGTCGGGTTACTTGACCTTTTAATACAAAAAACAAAAGACAACAAGGAAAACCTGGACGGTACACGTTTTCTGGACTGGCCTTCAAGCGAAAATCCCGAAGGAATACACGCTGGTCTGCACGCAATGATGGTCATGACGATGGAAGCAGGAGCCGAACTTTGTACGATTCTCGACGAGCCGGCCCAGGCTGCCAAATGCAAGAATACGGCCACTCAGCTCAAATTATATGTACCTGAAATAAACGGTTCCAAACAGGCCGCTTCACTTTTGGCTTTGGCAGGATTGGTTCCGGCTGAAAAGGCCAATGCGGACGTGATTTCCCAGGGTGAATGCGAGCGGTTTTCTACCTTTTACGGTTATTATATGTTGCAGGCCAAAGCAAAAGCGAAGGATTACAATGGCGCATTGAACTGCATTCGTAACTATTGGGGCGGAATGCTCGATATGGGCGCAACTACTTTCTGGGAAGATTTTGACTTGGCCTGGACTAAAAATGCAGCGCCGATCGACGAGCTTGTGCCGGAAGGTAAGGATGATATTCACGGAGATTTTGGAGCATATTGTTACAAAAACCTGCGCCACAGTCTCTGCCACGGCTGGGCTTCCGGTCCGACTGCGTGGCTTTCCGAGCACGTTCTGGGTGTTAGTATTGTGGAAGCAGGCGGCAAGACGATCCGCGTGCAGCCCAACCTGGGCGACCTGACCTGGGCAGAAGGTACTTATCCAACCCCGCTCGGAGTTGTGAAAGTGCGCCATGAAAAGCAGGCCGACGGCAGCATTAAATCCAATATTGATGCGCCAAAAGGCGTGAAAGTTCTACGCTAGCCCAACCCACCTCATGAAAATTCTAGTATCCCTGTTATTGTCAGCCTGCGTGTTTACAGGTGCAAATGCGAAAGGTTTAGACCCGACTTACCTGCGCTGCGAATATAAAGTCAACCCGGTCACCGATCAGAAAAGCCCGCGACTGAGCTGGGAGCTGCAATCGGGTGAAAACAACCAGGTCCAAACCGCCTATCAGATATTGGTAGCAAGCACTCCCGAGAATCTGACGGAAGCGAAAGCCGATCTTTGGAACACAAACAAAACGAATGGCCGAGCCACTTACCAGATTGAATACAAGGGTAAGCCGCTGTCTTCCAGAACAATTTGCTATTGGAAGGTAAGGAGCTGGGATAAAAATGGAGTGCCCGGAAAATGGAGCGACGCTGCTTCGTGGGAAATGGGACTTTTGGCGAAAAATGAATGGAAAGCCGACTGGATCGGTCTGGATCTGGATCATTTGGGGAAAGGTAAAATCTACCATTTGCCGCCCGCGCCTTATTTGAGAAAGCAGGTTGTGATCAAAAAAGGATTGAAAAAAGCAAGGCTATATGTGACCGCGCTGGGATTGTATGAATTTCAGATCAATGGGAAAAAAGCGGGTGACGCATTCCTGACGCCCGGCTGGACTGACTATGACAAAAGGGTTTACTATCAAACCTACGATGTTACCTCTGATCTGAAACCCGGTGAAAATGCGTTGGCTTCCCAGCTTTCTTATGGCTGGTACGCAGGTTACCTGGGTTATTCCTTATTGGTTCAAAATCCGGTTGTGCGCGCATTTTATGGCAAAGTACCTCTTTTGAAAGCCCAGTTGGAAGTGGAGTATAGCGATGGCACGAAGGAATCATTTATGACAGACCAAACCTGGAAAGCCAGCACAGGCGCAATCCTGGAATCTGATCTTTTAAATGGCGAAACCTACGACGCCCGCCTCGAACCGACGGGCTGGAACAAAGGAGGTTTTGATGACAGCAAATGGGAAAAAGCGCAGGTTTTTGCTGACAAACCCGAGCGGCTGATCCAGGTATACCCGGGCCCGCCGGTAAAAGTGACACAAACGCTGGAAGTGAAAACGATCGCAGACCGCCCGGGAGGCAGCTATATCTTTGATATGGGCCAGAATTTCGCGGGAATTGTGGGCATTAAAGTGAAAGGAGCAGCCGGGGACACGATCCGTTTGAGGTTTGGTGAAAAGCTGCATCCCGACGGCAGATTAATGACCGAAAACCTAAGAATGGCGCGGGCGACGGATACTTATATATTAAAGGGAGATCCGCAGGGCGAAACCTGGGAGCCGCAATTTACATTTCATGGATTTCAATATGTAGAGCTGGCGGGTCTGGGTTACAAGCCGGGCAAAGATGCGATTCTTGGTCTGGTGATCGGTTCGGATACTCCGAAAACGGGTTCGTTTGAAACAGATAATGCGATGGTCAACCAGCTTTACAGCAATATCGACTGGACCCAGCGCGCTAATTATATTGATATTCCTACCGACTGTCCGCAGCGCGACGAGCGGATCGGCTGGACGGGGGACGCGCAGGTTTATGCCAAATCGGCCACTTTCAACCGCGACGTAGCTTCTTTTTTCACTAAATGGGTGGTTGATCTAAATGATGCCCAGCGGAAGGATGGATCTTACCCCGTTTACGCGCCGGCACCGGATCTGCGAAAATCGGATACATTTTCGCCAGGCTGGATGGAAGCCGGCATTATTTGCCCCTACCAGATCTACCGTGCTTACGGAGACACACGCATGATCAGCGAAGGCTGGCCGGCGATGTCCAGATTTATGGATTTTCTGGAAAAAAGGAGCAAAGGCGGCTATGTTTTCAAAGAGAATGCATTCGCTGACATTGACCCAAAAGGCGGCTTTGGTGACTGGCTTTCTTTCGGTAAAAAAACGCCGCCCGATATGCTCGCTTCCTTTTATTACGCTTATTGTGCTGATCTGATGGCAGAAATGGCGGGCGCGGTCAATAATCAAAAGGACTTTCAAAAATATACCCAGATAGGCGCTAAGGTGAGAAAGGCAGTACTTGCACATTACAGCGATGCCAGCGGGAAATTCAAAACGGATGCGAAAGCGTATGGAAACGGTGCAGGGTATGTGGATGGCGCGCTCGGCTTTACCGGTCACACGCAAACTGCTTATGCGAATGCGATTTATATGAAGATCATCGACAAGTCTCAGACTAAAAAGTCGGGTGATTTTCTTGTTGCATTGCTGAAAGAAAACGGGAATAAGCTCGGCACGGGATTTCTTGGCGCCAAGCCGCTGCTACCTGCATTATCAGCGACCGGAAATACGGATCTGGCTTACAGGCTGTTTTTGAGCAAAGAGTTTCCGTCCTGGGGTTTTGAGGTCGAACAGGGCTCCACTACAATTTGGGAGCGTTGGGACAGCTTCACCAAAGAGGATGGATTTAAGTACAATGCGGCCATGAACTCGTTCAGTCACTATGCATTCGGGGCTGTTTGTGAATGGATGTTTGGCAATGCAGCGGGTATCCAGGCTACCCAACCAGGATTCGCAACCTTTGACATAAAACCTGAAATAGCGCCTGACGGAATGGGTAAGGAGGGTATAAACCATTTAAAAGCTTCACTTGTAACGATGAACGGGAAAGTTGTTTCGGAATGGGAGCGGGGTAATTCCGGGCTCAATCTCAAAGTAAATGTTCCGGTGAATACGGTTGCGCGCATTCATATTCCTTCTGAAAAATCGCAGCAGATATTGGCCAATAAGGAAAATATTAGCAAATCGAAATCTGTAAAACTGATCGGCACCGAGAATGGTCACACGATTGTAGAAGCAGGGTCGGGGAGTTATGAGTTTGTGGTAAAATAGTTGATGAACTTTCGATTTATTTGTTAACTTTTGCGGATAAAATCCGGCTCAACGTTTAATAAATCTCAGTTAATGACATCAACCTCTAAAAGCTTGTTTCATTCTTCTACCTCCCTCTGTAAGCTTATTCTTGGCGGTTTTGCCGCATTAGCTGCATTTTCCAGTCCTGGATTCGCGCAAGATACTGATACCTCTAAAAGTCACACCAATGCGTGGGTGGAGCTGGCTGCTTATGGTTCAACTGCGTCCCGGACCCCATTCTGGCTTCACGCCAACCAATGGGGAATTGTCCCGATCACAGGTCAGGTAGGTAGTCTGAGAGCTGGTGTGGTGGGCAGACAGCCGTTTTCGCAAAACGCAGAATCAAAGCAAAACTGGACTTATGTATACGGACTGGAAGCAGTCGGTAATGCAAGCAAGAACAGCAAATTTTTACTTCCGCAGGCATACGCCGGGATTGCTTTTAAAAGCTTACAGCTGACTGTCGGAAGGCGGAAACAGTATGTAGGTTTCAATGATCACGAACTGGGAACAGGATCGTATATGTGGTCGGGTAATGCAATGCCGATACCCAGAATTATGCTTGCTTTCGAGAAGTATGTGCCTTTAATTCCTAATTTTTTCTATTTCAAAGGGTTTTACTCAGACGGGTTGCTTGAAAATAGCAGACCTGTCACGAGTGAGTTGAAGCTGCATAATAAGGGACTTTCTATCCGAATTGGTAAGCCGACCGGAATGCTAAAATTATACGGAGGATTTAACCACGCTGTGCAATGGGGAGGGAAAAGCCCCTATTTTACTACTGACGGTAATATGCCGCGCGGCGCAGACAAGTATTGGTATGTAGTCTCCGGATTTAAACCTGGGAACAAGCTGGCGGATCTGTCAGACTTTGATAGAACGAACCGGATCGGAAACCACGTAGCGAGTATTGACGCTGGGATAGAGCTTGATTTTCCTTCCGTCAACATTATGCTGTACCGGCAGGCGCTGGTCGAAGACGGATCTCTCTTTTATTTAAATAATGTAAAAGATGGGCTGAACGGAGTTACGTTCACGATGAAAAATACGGACGCCAAAACATTTTCAATCGAGAAATTGACGCTTGAACTCCTATATACCAAGAGTCAGGGCGGCAGTGAGGCAGTTGATGGAAACAGTATCCGCGGAAAAGATGATTATTTCAATAATGCCCAGGTAAGAGACGGCTGGTCCTACTTTGGACGGGGAATCGGTACTCCTTTTATCACGGCGAGTGCCGAAAATAACTGGCCTAGATATGCCGATTTCTTTACAAATAACAACAGGGTTTGGGCTACGCACGTTGGAATGAAGGGAAAGCTCAGTGACGCCACCTGGACTACCAAGCTTTCCTTATCAAGTAATCAAGGTACTTACGATCAGCCGCTGCCGGATAAAACTTACCAGTTCTCGGGTTTGATCGCATTGGCAAAGCCAGTCAATCTACTCGGCGGCTCAACTATCCAGGCAGCTGTATCCGTTGATCAAGGCAAGCTCTTTGATAATGCGGTAGGGTTGATGCTTTCTATCAGAAAAGACCTTAGTTTTTAAGATTGGGCTTCGATTGGTATCTTTAGAAAGAACATATTTGATTATTTCAAAAAGCTTCTAAATTGCTTGCTTCGAAATATCTCTATTGCTACACGATCGGCTCCATACTTAGTAAAGTGATTCTGATCAAACATATATGGAACGTTATCTGCCGAGATTTTTGGAATGTTCAAATCATAAATGTTCACATACATACTGGCAAGATTTGATTTTAAGAAATCATTCACTTCGAGTGAGCTATCGTCTAAGTATCGATAGCTTAACTCTGTATCCATTTCACATTCTCTGGCCGCGATGGATGAAAATGGAATTGTATATGTTTCATTCTGTCCTATTAGGATCACTTTAAGGTTAAGCTTTTTGAAGTACTGCAGTGTTTCCTGAATATCGGTTAAAAGCACTTCCTTGCTTGCATAACCGACCCAATTTCCACTGATCACAACGCCGTCAATTTCTTTTGCATGTTTCGGCAAGTAATCGTGATAAAGAAAATTCATAAGTTCGCGACAGCGAGCTTCCCCGTTTGGCTTAAGCAAAGGCAAGCAGCCACTTGCAGAAGCCTGGTTCAGATTGACATTAAGTTTTTGAAAATACTCTCTCAAAGATTGTGAAAGGTGTGCCGAGTGGCTGTCTCCAATCAGGATGTAGTTCTTTTTGTTGTCTTTTATCGACAAACAAAAGTCTCGTTTGAAATTTTTTGGTCCATAGGAATGCGCAGTCATAAAGCAAGAACCGATCCCAAACTGCCTGTTACGCTCTTCTTGATGAGTCTCGTCATATCTCGACATAGCCAAGCTCTTCTCCTCGAAAACTACTTCGTTGATGCTGTAATGGGAAATTAGAATTGCTACACAAGCGAGGGAACCAGTTGAAACGGATAGCATAATATTGCCCTTGAATTTGATCGATTCAATATATGTGTAAGAGAGGTAGGCAGCTCCCAACGAGACGGCAATGTACAAGACCGTTGAAGTTACATCCAGTTTAATGCCTAAATAACCTCCAACTACGTAGATAGGCCAGTGCCAAAGATAGAGCGAATACGAGATCTTACCCAGAAATTCGACAATCCGAGATCGTAATATGCTAACATCGTTGAAGTTTGCTGAGATGACCAGAAACGTAGCCGAGACTGGCAGCAGGGTATATATGCCTGGCCAATTCATTCTGTTGTTTAATAGATAGAAACAAAGAAAGATTGCTACATATCCAGCCACCATTGCAATTCTACTACCGAGGAATTTAAAACGCCCTTCTGCCAAGAAGACTACTCCACCTAGCAACAGTTCCCATGATCTTGTTGGAAGAAGATAAAAGGAGGCGTTCGGCCAGAATCTGGTAGAAATAGCCGCTATTAAGAATATTAAGGCGGTGGCACTTAAAAAGAAGTATAGAAAGAATTTCCTCTCGGCCCTGTAGAATTTATTTAAAATGAGAAGGACGAGGGGCAGCAAAAGGTAAAATTGCCACTCCACTGATAGTGACCATGTATGAAGCAACATGTTCGTGTCTGATGAAGCATCGAAATAGTTTGCGTCGTAATAGGCAATATTAGAATAGAAAAAAACGCTCGCGAGTGCGTTCTTAGCTAAGCTTTGATAGTCATCGGGAAGGTAAAAAAAGAAGGCAAAAAGTAGCAGGACGGCAATTAAAAAATTTAGCGCCGGTATTATACGTTGGGCGCGTTTTGCATAAAAATTGACAAGAGAAAAACTACCTTTTTCTAGACCCGTTACAACTATCTTGGTCATCAGGTATCCAGATATGATAAAGAAGACATCTACGCCGGCAAAACCACCGTCAAAGAATGGGACCTTGTAGTGAAATAGTACGACTCCTAGGACCGCTATTGCCCGAAGCGCATTAATGTCATACCTAAATGTTGAACCGGATGCCATTCGATGAATTTTAGTTTAAGCTTGTTATCAGGTACTTACCATATTAGATAGAAAGCCTATTGATACAAATAGCTAGGCTGTCTCTCCAATAAGGAATTGATATGCCATAGGTGGACTTGATTTTGGACTTATCCATAACTGAATAAGCTGGACGAATAGCCTTTGTAACATATTCAGAAGTTTTGACAGGATTAAGTTTAGTCTCGATCCCACTGATGTCAAATATCGCTTTTGCAAAGTCATACCAGGAAGTAACTCCCTCGTTGCTGAAATGATATATACCGTAGCTTTCGTTTCTAGACTCAACAATTTCGAGAATCGCATCTGCAAGATCGATCGCATAAGTAGGCGAGCCTACTTGGTCGACGATTACCCCTAGTTGATCACGTTCCTTTACAAGCCTAATCATCGTCTTTACGAAATTGTTGCCGTATTCCGAGTAGAGCCAGCTTGTTCGAATTATATAATGTTCTTGAAGAATCTCAGCAATTGCGGCTTCGCCTTCCAGCTTAGTCAATCCGTAAATATTCTCAGGTTCCGCCTTATCGGTTTCTGATAATAAACCAGTGACATCCCCTTTGAATACGAAATCGGTACTAATGTGAACTAACTTCACACCATGCTTTTCACAGGCCTTGGCGATATTTGCGGCACCGTCACGATTTATTTTTCTGCAAGTTTCCTGATCTTCTTCAGCCTTATCTACCGCTGTGTACGCAGCGCAATTAATAACGTATGAAGGTTTTTCCGAGCTAAAAAGCTTTTCAAGTAATTCCTCGTCAAGGATGTTTCCTAACTCTTCTGAAGGGAAGGCTATGTCAGTAATATTCTTTTCAGTAGATACTTTTTTCAAGCAGCTTCCCAGCTGTCCAGAGGCGCCTAATACGAGAATTCTCATTTGAATATGGTAGGTTAAATTGCAAAGATAATGCTCGGAGATTAACTTAAATGAAAACTGGGTCTTTTTAATGGAAGTAACGCGATCTATTATGAAAATACAGTAATATAATTTTAAGATAAATTTAAATATTTTAGTGAATTCAGAAGTGAAACACGCTAGCGCCGTCGTGACTTGCCTTTCTACGTTTTTTTCTATTTCAGTTTAAATTCCAATTCGATTATATTTATCTTTGTCGGCAAGCCGGCGTGCAGACTAATAGTAGGATCTCGTCCTATTTGTAGTGTCTAACGGCTCGTTATGCCAGATTCAGACACCTTGCATATAACTCTTCGCCGGCTGTGGATGGAATCAACGTTGTAAACAAAAAAATTATGGTGGCTAGCAGCCGAAAGAAAATCCTAATTTCCGGTGGATGGGGATATGCAAATTTGGGAGATGATGCGATACTATTATCGACTGTTGATCTCGTAAAAGAAAAGTATCCGGATTCTGAAATAACCGTAATGACATATAGTCCCCCAGAAACTTCTGGTGCAATTACCGACCCAAATATCAGAATAATTCCTTCCATTCATCGCCAACTAAGTGGGACTGCGTCACTCAAGAGATTAAGGGTTGCAGATCTATCAAAGCCGCTCGATCAAGGTGCTAATTTTCAATTGAGTTCATTTCAAAAAAAGAAACGCAAATATCTGTTAAGATTTCAGGATTTTTATTTCGCAAACAGGTTTGAGCTGTTCAGTAAGTTTCCGGGATTGGTTTCGAGTTTAAATGAATTCGAAAGTGCTGATCTGTTTATCCAGGGAGGTGGCGGTTATTTTATCGAGGGATGGAAAGATAGCTTCCTTTCGAGAATTTTGGAATTGAAAATTGCGCATGAACAGGCTGTTCCTATTCTAGTAATTGGTCAAAGTATAGGTCCGATTACCAACGCCAGGTTTAGATCTCTCGCCACAAAGCAGCTTGGCTACGCAGATGTATTAAGCATACGAGATGTTGACTCATTTAATGAGCTAACATCCTACGGTTTGAAACCTGTATTAATTCCCGATACTGTCCTTTCAAAATCAGATTTTGATTATATTAAAAAGCCCATTCTGGCTATTCTTCTCGGAAGTCAGCCTCTCACAGAAACTCAGCTGGGGCTCTTTTACGAGACGGTTATTAAGTTACCGGATTTAAAAAATCTCCAAATCCGAATCACAGTCTCACGACTATGGGAGGCTGATCTGGCCAACGCGAGTAAGTTGTTTGCAAGGTTAAAGTCAATTGCAAACGTTCAGTTGATCATTCCGAAATCAAGCTCTCAATTACAAGATACACTTGGTGAATGTTCGGTACTGGTAAGCCAGAATCTGCATGGCTTAATTTTAGCTTGGCGAGCTGGCTGTGCATGCGTCTGCATTAATACAAAAAGAAAATTTATATCCTTTATGGAACAATCGGGACAGTCAAGCCGTGTTTCAGCATTGGCTGATCTCACGAAGGAAAAACTGCTTGATTTTATAAATGAGGCTTTTCAGGAGAGTTTTACGGAACGTGAAACGAGACGAAACGCTTTATCAACAAAAGTAAAATCGCAGTTTTATGCCTGTCTTGATCAGATATGGAAAAGCTAGGAGCAAAGAAGGAAAATGATGCTTCTGGATCAAAATATGTAACGTTAGCCTTTCTGTGGGGTTTTGTCGCGAAGATCCTCGATGCGGGAATGAAATTATTCACTGTTCCGCTTCTGTTACACCACTTTGGTGCGTCGGATTTCGGGGTTATAAGTTTGGCACTATCTGTAAACGCATATCTTCAATTACTTGACCTCGGTATAAATACGGGAGCTGTCAAGTTTTTTTCACAGTGGATTAAGGAAGGTAAAATGGAGTTGGTTGATTCCGTTGCGCGGACAAGTATTACCTTTTATGGTCTTGTAGGTCTCGTGAACGCTATCCTCCTATTAGCGCTTTCTCAGTACGGGATCCATCTTTTCAAAGTCTCCGGAGAGCAGGCGCAAATACTTCAAACCATGCTTTATATTCTCGCGGGGTTTGCGATATTTAATTGGGCTACATCCGTCTTTAGTCAACTGTTAATTGCTAACGAGAAGATTTATTACATACAGCAAATTAACATGGGGAGAAGTGTAACCAGTTTTCTGGCTGTGTTACTTACAATTCACTTGAAACTAAACCTGGTTTCTTATTTTCTACTATTCACAGTAATTAACAGCCTAATATTTGTTCCTTTCTTTATAGTATCAAAACGCGATAAGCTTATTAGTGGTTTTCTGCCGGCAATTGATTACCGAAATTTTCTCATCATTTTTCGATACAGCATTGCAATTATTGCGATAGGTATATTTCAGATGACAGCTAATAAGTCAAGGCCTATTATATTAAGTATCTTCTCGACGGATGGGCTGAGGTCAGTTGCTGAATTTAGGATTTTAGAGACAATTACATTATTTGTAATCTCGCTCGGTGGTATGTTTTCGTCGATATTTTTACCGAAAACTTCGAGGCTTGTTCTGAATAAAGATAAAAGTGGAATGGAGAAGTTTGCATACCAATCAACACTTTACACTTCAATTATTTGTGTTATCCTTTGCGCTCCATTTATATTAAACGCAGAAGAAATTATCACTATTTATGTAGGTGATCAATATGCATTGTTATCAAAATGGCTGATAATCTGGATGGTTATAATTGTGAGCTACTTGCATAGTTCACCGGTGAACAGCCTGCTTCTCGCAAAAGGAAGAACTAAGAGCTTGCTGTACTCCACAGCGTTTTCTTGCATCATTTCGCTCTGTATTAATGCATCAATGAGTGAAAGTATTGGCGTCGGCGCGGCGGTAATAGGGCATTCTGTTTATATATTCATTCAAATGTCAATGTATTACTTATATTTCAACAATAAAATACTAGGACTCAACTCTTTAAAAGTTTTCAAGTCATTTATTGTTCCAACGGCTATTGGTGCCGCTTCAGTATTCTTAGTTATCCTGGTTCAAATAGATTTCGAAAATTTGCTTGTTCAAAGTGTTGTCAAATCTATCTTGTTTTTTGTGGCGTTTGTATCACTTCTAATCCTTCTTAAGGTTGTACCGATAAGGGATTTTCTAACAAGATTTAAAACTAGATGAAGCTTTTTCTATGACAAAGGTATATGTAGTTATTGTTACCTACAATGGTATGGCTTGGATTGCAAAGTGTCTATCCAATTTAGACATGTCGGATGTTCCATACGAGGCGATTATTATAGACAATAATTCTAATGATGGTACATACGAGTTCATTGAAAAAAATTATAATCACACGCTTATACAGTCAGGTGAAAACCTGGGATTTGCAAAGGCTAATAATATTGGTATCAAGTTAGCGCTTCAAAAGAATGCAGAGCTCGTTTTTCTTTTGAATCAGGATTGCTACTTGTATCCGTCGTCTCTCAGAGTGCTGATGGAAGTCAGTAACAAAAACAAGGAATACGGAATTTTAAGTCCGGTTCACCTTAATGGTGTAGGAAGTCAACTTGACTTCAATTTCCGAGATTATATGCTTCGAAGTAAAACACTAATCGACGATTATGTTCTCGGCCGGTTAAGTTTAATTTACCCGACACAATTCGTTAATGCAGCAGCCTGGATGATTACCGGTGATTGCCTTAGACGTGTTGGGGGTTTTGATACGATGGTTTTCTTTCATTACGGGGAGGATAACAACTACTGCCAGCGGGTGCTATTTCATAACTTTAAAATTGGAATAGTACCGGGGGCGTTTGCCGAGCATGATCGTCATCTCGTCGTTAAGCCTTTCAATTACAAGAGAGAGCTGACAAGAAGTAAAATACCGGTTTTCAATATAAATTTAAGCAAATCCGGTGCTTTTAGAGCGCTTCTTCGTGAAGAGGCGAGATTAATTAGAAAGATGTTTCGAAGATTAAGCAAATTAGAGCTTAGGCTGGCAGTACTGAATCTCAGGCTTATGTTTGAGCTCATCATCGTCTTTTTCGGCAAAATATCAAAAGACAGGTATACCAATCGGAATGTTCCTCTCGCATGGCTAGAGTAGATTCCGCTAGTCGAGCTTTTCAAAAATGACTTGGGTACAATATTATTGGCCTCTTCCTAGAACCATTACTTGAAGTGTTCTGAAAATTAGCATAACATCGTCAAACACACTGTAAGACTTAAGGTATTGAAGATCGTAACGAAGGCGTTCAACATTCTTTGCCATCGTATCAGCATAGCCGACATTGATTTGGCCAATAGATGTGATTCCAGGTTTAACCGTTAACAAGCGCTGAAATTCGTGCGGCTCGGCCTCCATCAGCATATCCACATCATATTTATAAAGCGGACGAGGCCCTACTACCGACATTTCACCTTTCAGGACATTTATAAATTGTGGAAGCTCGTCCAATCTTGATTTTCTTAGAAAACGGCCTATCCGGGTTATACGTGGGTCATCATCTCCCTGCGAATGCTGGAGACCCATTTTATCTGCATCGACATACATGCTTCGAAATTTATAAATGTCAAACATCTCACCCCATCGGCCTGACCGTTTTTGCTTGAAAAATACTGGACCAGGAGAAGTTATCTTTATAGCCAGGAAGACGAGAAAAAAAATCGGTGCTCCTAAGATCATTACAATGGTGGAGAAAACGAGATCAAATGCGCGTTTTGCTGTTTGCTCATTAAAGCTAGAGAATGGCTTAGTGTTAACTTGAATTATTGGATACATATCGTGATATTCGATTGTAGCCATATTAGTCATAAATCCTCTAAAATCGGGAACAAGACGGATTTGGGTTCTTTGCCGCTCGCCCATTTTGATAATCTCACGAATCTGGTCATCGCTTATTTCGTTTAGACAGCAATAAACATAATCAAGTTGTTTTTCCCTAACAAATGCTTCAAGTGCGGCAACGGGTTTCTCCTGGGCTGCAAGTTCAAACATTCCGTAATAGCGGTAACCAAGCTCCTTTCGCTCGCCATAGAACTCTCGGATCAACGACGCAAGGTCGCCTTTTCCCACGATTGCGAAACGATTGTAATTATATCCGGCCTGTCTGTATAGTTTTAAAAACAGCACTGCAGCAGCTCTTGAAACAGTCGACAAAAACATGAACAGTCCGTAAGTCATAAGGAACTGGTATCGACTATAAGCTTCTCCCTGTTTACTTAAATAAAGAAAAGCCATGACAATTGCTGCATGAATAACCACAGCTTTGAAAAATTTTCCGAGTTGTGTATTAAAATGATAAGAGAGGCGTGAGAACTGGTAAGTTTTCAGAATATGAATCGTCAGAATCCAAAACAGATTGGCAAACAGCAGTAGATTGACATACTGATTCCTGAAAATTTCTGAAAAGCCATCGAAACGAAAAAGATAGGCTGAAAAAAATGAGAGATTTAGTAGGGCTACGTCAGCCCATAAATGAGCCTTTGGTAAAAGTCCTGGATAGTGATTTTTCATGATGTGACGTTGAGTGACTCTGCAAATGCCCTTTTAATATTAGACTAAACTAAGGGGACTATTATCAGGAAAACATGCTTTAAGGTTGAATCAAAGATCAAATTCATCCGTTAGATCAGCATTACTTACAAGTCTATAACATTAAAGTCAAAATTGCAAGTTTATATTTTTCCGATAATTCCTGGACGACTACAAACGAGAGAGCCGACCGCCGGTAAATTACAAAGTACAAGATAGGTGAATGCAGATTTACCTTGAGATAAGTCCATTTTTTATCAAGCTTACATGGGCACCGGTAGTATTTCTGTATAGCTTTCCAGCATCAGAAGCCAGCATTACCCGGAGATCCACCTTTCCCAGCAATATTGTCTTCACCGGAATAGTGGAAGTAATACACAACGAAAATTGATTGCTGCCTCTTGGGAATGGCTTCTCATAAGTACCTTGATTTTCAGAGTAGGAAATTTTACAAAGAAATAATACTCGATCTAGCTGTCCCGAAAAGCCAATGTGAAAAAGTTTGACACGAGTGTTGTTCGAATATCGGAATGCGCTGTTCCTGGGCAGCGATTCGCTTGTTTGTTCCTTGGGAGTAATAAACGGCGTACCGACTGTGTTGCCATTGTATACCCATCCGGTGTATTGGGTGTGATTAAAATAATCATCCCTTCCCCTCGGTCCTCCGTCCAAAGTAAATTCCCCCCCCCCCTGATCAACTGTATAAAGAAATTCTGCCGTGACACCGCTGATGCGGAAGTTTCCTAAGTTGCTTTTGTTGAATTTCAAGCTCACTCCATTCAGTCCATCTTTGAAACCTTTTCTGTAATATAATGAGCCATCATCATACAGGAACTGCCGGTAGACTATCAGCTCAGCGCCTGGTAAAGTAGCCTCGATTGAGAAATCGAGCGATCCCAGGTGGTTTCCTACCCTGTTACCACGATCTATAGCATCATATTTGTCGGGATCTACAAAGCCAAATGTTGGTATACGTTTGCCGGAGAATACGTACCAGTAATCGATCCATTCAGATGGATATTCTTTACCCACAGTATATTGATTTGGCATTACAACTTTGCCACCCCATTGTACATTATGATTAAACCCGGCTGCTACGCGCACCGGCCATTTCGGCTTTCCGACTTTGATGTAGGCGGCTTTCTGATGTAAATAATGATTCTTAACTACTGGATTGGAGCCGAACCAGCCATGCGTAAGGAGCGCTTTGAAGGAGATGACGCCTTTGAATAGCGGAGTGTAATTAATAAATCCAATTTGAATTTGAGGGATCGGAATGCTATTTCCGGATTGAATGTAAGATCCGCTTGTTAGGGCTGTGTCGCCTACAATGCCCATGATCTGTTTCCTTCGACCTCCCCAGATCTCAAAACTTCTAAACTTAGCTTTTACGAAAGCTTCCGGAATAATGACCCTTGTTTCTCTCCCAAGAGATGCCCACGCTTGAATTCCGTATCCGACATCCCACTTTTTTTCGTGATAATCTGAACTAAGGCCCACTCCTGCGAGTACAACTGGATTTCTAGTAGGTGCTATTCCAAAGCGATTGGCATGCAACCAAAAAGGCGTATTTCGAGCACTAGAAGCGATTATACCAAGTTCAGTATAATAGTAAGTTCCCCTTCGTTCCGTACTATCAACGTGTGTTAAACTTGTCTGGCTAAAAGCGCAGTGCGAAATTAAGAGAGGTACGACAGCGAGTCGGGATCCTGAAAATATGCATTTCTTCAAACAGCTCATATTTCAGTTTATTTTAAATATGTAATTCATCTAGTCGGTTTTACTCCATAATAGTCACTTTCTCCACGAAGTTGTTAATGGATATTTGGGGGGCACTATTTTGGGAACTCCTCAGTAATAGGGCATCTGTTTTATTGGGAATTGGCGCTGCCTGGACAAGTTCATTATTAAACATAAAATTCTTTATTGTTACGTTGCTTACGATTCGTGCTCCATCAACGCCTCTGATGGTTCCAGGTGTGGCATTGCGGCCATTGTAATCGATATTTGAAAAGTGAATATTGCGGATAACGGTACCGTAATTGTCTTTTTCAACGGAGTGCACCTTGGTGTAAGCTAAGCGGATTATTTCGCCCGCTGTAATGTCAGCAATTGTTATGCGATCCCAGTAAATTCCTGAGATGTTAGCTCGGTCCGAGGCCATAACGGACATAACACCCGAGTAGGTGCCAGTTCTCTGGGTATTTTCCAGAACGGTAATGTCTGTGAAGCGAATGTTTTGATATGATGCTCCGTTGCTTTCAGGTCCTATCAGCATATTATGAGCGTCATCAGCCCAAAGAATTGAATTCTTGATATTAATATCTGAGCATGCGCCACCATTCATGCTCTTGACACTGATATTATCATCTGCGGTTCTGACGAAAGCGTTAGTGACGTTAACGTTTTGAGACTGAGAAAGCGTAATTCCATCACCATTTACCATGTAACTGATAACTTTCACATTGTTTATTGCGACTTTTTCGCATTTATCTATAAAAAGTGACCAAACCGGTGAATCGATTAAAGTAATTCCATCAATTCGGATGTTCTTGCCGTTCTTGAATTTTAAAAGATTGGGGCGTGTTTTAGATCGATCATGGTTTAGCAGCTCACCGTTCAAAACGCCACGGCCTTTAATAGTGACATTGTCTTTATCGTAAATATTAATGCTTCCTTGAACCTGAGCCCCTCCATGTAAGTAGACGGTCTGCCCGCTTTTTACCTTTACATCCGAAGCCTTGTGCAGACCCGGACCCAGGAAAATTATATTAGGGTCATTTTTATCTGGTACATTAGTTTCCAGCTCGTTTGCAAATAAAAACAGGTTATTGAGTCGGTCGTTACCTACTTCGATAGATATTTTTTGAGGTTTGCCCAAAGTGAACCGAATCGCTTTGGCATTCTTTGTAAAGGTAATGTTATTATTTTCTGGTCTAATTGTCGCAGCATCAAAATTCCCATATTTGGCTGTTACCCTCACTTCAACAGGTTTTGCATAAGAGGCATCAAAGTTGGCAAACGAGCATTTGCCTGACTTATTCGCATTGCGAACATTAACCTTCGCAGTTTGTACAGAAACATGCTGCCAATTTTTATTTCCTGCAGACCGTACAGATACTTGAAAACGGTCACTTTCCGGCACGCCGCGTGGGGTGGTGTATGTGACAATGTCCTGCGCATAAATGCAGGATACTTGTAAAAATTCAAGTGAAATAATTGCGAGAACAATTGTTCGATGAAGTGCCATTTTTCAATCTTTTAAGAATGCTACTTATCTAAAACACTTAAATAGCAGTTTTCAATGTCTTTGATAGCCTTTTTTATATTGTGCTTACGTGTGACGTAAGCTTTCCCTGCCTCTCCTACACGAACCGCAGTAGCGTGATTTTCAATTAAATTAATAACTGTTTCAGCAAATTCTTCCTTCGTAATACATGCAAAGCCATTGATTTCATTTTGTATCACATCGTTACACCCATCACATTTACTTACGACACTTGGAATACCGAGCGACATAGCTTCTAACAATGAGAAGGGCAGACCTTCAAAGATGGAAGTGAGCACGAAGATATCCAGGCTAAGCAAAAACGACTGTGAACCACTAAAATGCCCCCACTGCAAAATATGAAAGTTCTGAGACAATTGGTATTTACTGATTAGTGTCTCTACTTCTCGTCCAAGATGATCAGTCTCTCCTCCTCCCAACACTACGAACTCGACAGTCGGATACTTTTCAATTACTATCCGGGCTATCTCCACAAATAGTAGGGGATTTTTTTGATATGTTAATCTTGCTATTGTACCAATCCTGAAGGTTTTGGTAGCATTGTATGGTTCTAACTGTTTAACTACTTCAGAATCTGTATTGATCGAATTTAGTACAACGTCAATCTTTTGTGGCTTATGACCGACTTCATATCGCATCCTATAAGCCTCTGAATTTGAAACCGCCAGGATTTTATCGGTGAGCGGTTTTGCCATTACTTCGAGCGAGAAGAAGATTGTCCTCTTGAACCCTGTGAAGGACAAATAGGATGGCCCATTTGGTGTAAGAATACTTTTTATGTTGCAGAGCTTGGCAACAATTCTTCCAAGAAACCCTCCCTTCGAACTGTGTACATGTAAGAGCTCTGGACGCTCTTTTCTTATAATCCTGTGAAATTCCCAAATATTTTTAATGTCGAGAAGTGGATTTAATCCCCTCGACATTTTAACGTTATATATCGGTATAGATAGAGAGCTGCAGAGTTCATTAATGCTTTGCCCGTACGGACAAACCATAACGATAGCAAACTTATCCCTGTCTATGTTGACAATAATTTCTCTTATATATGTCTCAACACCCCCCAGAGATTGGGTTAAGAAAAGGAGTTTTTTTGGAGGAACTATTTGATTATTAGTCAATTGTAATGAATCTATTATAGTGAGTCTGTAACTAACTTATATTTTTAAAAAAGCGCCAAATGGAAGTCGTAGCGGGCTACAAGGATCAGATTGACAATTCCGAAGAGAAAGATCGCTAAGCTGATCTGGAACCGATATCTCCTCACCCCACTCCAATAAGCCAGCGGATACCCGATCAACAAAGGAAAACCAATCCATGCGAGTGAGGCAATTCTATCAACATATGGAAAACTAAAAAAGAGCATAAATATTGAACCTTGAATAAGGTACCATTTTACAACCGCCTCGTAAAAAGGATTTTTCCATCTAATTGAAATAAAGTAGCTGATTAAGCCGAAAGAAATTGTATATAACACAAAATCTAGCCTAAAACCCGTCTCTTTTGTAACTTGGTCATAAACTCCTGTTTTAAATGCTAGAGCAGATGACGGAAAGAATGTATAAACTAGATTCTGGACCATCTTAAATAAATCTAAACCGGTCATACTCAGGGCAAGTACGCTAAACCAAATCCATAAGGCTTGTTTCTCGTTTTTCAGAAATGAAGATCCTAAAATTGCTACCGCAATAAACCCTGCACTCGAATGAATAAAGAATAAGAGAATTAGCACTCCAAATCCCCATATTCTATTCCATTTTGTAGGACTGTAAAAGAATAGATATAAAGCCAAAAACACCCCTCCGACGATCAAAGAATTTCGAATCAAATTGAATAGAAATGAGTAGTAGATAAATGTGCTTGCGAAGATGAAGAAAGGCAAATGCCAGCTTTTTTTGAAAATTAGTTTAAACGCTATAAAAGTGCTCACGAGAAAAGCGGCGCTTATCAGAAAGAGGAACATGTCGAAGTCTGTACTGAATAGAATCGAGATTTGGCCCAGACTGTAAAAAAAATAGTTGATTTGGGACTGGACCGGAATCGCATCATAAGAGAGGCCAGTCTTATACATATTGAAGACATTCGAGTACATCATCGTATCAGTCCCAAGATCAAGTGGTCTGCTCGCGGTATATAATAACATAACACACATCCAGAGTGACATAATCGCTCGGCTAACGGCTGACCTTCCTAGCGCAAAAGACAAAACATAGCTTAATCCCGCGATTATGTAAAGTCCGACTAGTACATTATACCATTCGTTTAAGTCCATGAAGCGGATTTATTTGAAGAAATATTTCTTAAAACGGTTGAGAAAAGAATAAGGAATTACATAAAGTATGGCCGTATAAGCAATTCCGGCAAAGAAATACCATTTCGGGGTGAAATTTTCAGAAATGGCCCTAAGCCGGTTAATTACTTGCTTTTTGCGCTTGACGGTACTGATAGATGTTGACGAAATTTCTTTCCTTATCAGCACTTCGGGAATCATAGCACACTCAAAATTACTAACAAACTTAAAAAAGTATGCATAGTCCATAGCAACAATGTAGTCCTCTGGATAATAACCGACTTTTTCTATTGCCTTTACCCGAAACATTACAGTAGGGTGCTCGAAAACCGTATTAAAGTAGATCTTCTTTCTAATGCCAGGCATTGTGGTAGGAAATCTTTTGATTGCAATGGTCTTATCTGTTTCCAGATCAAAGTATTCGCAAAAAGTTCCAAGAAGGTAAATTTCTGGATGAGAGTGCAGGTAGTTTCGCTGAATCGTCAACCTGTTGGACATACAAAGATCTCCTGCGTCAAGTCTTGCTGTATAGATGTACCGATTGAATTCTACATATCTAAGGCCAAGAATTGATACTTGAATAATTCCTTGATGAGAAATTCTTACAATGTTGAGACTTAAGTGAGGAAATCGATCTAAAAAGTATTCATCCGGTTGTAGCGATGGAGTACTGCCGTCATCAATAATTAATACGTCGAAAGTTACTTCCTCGTTCAGACTTTCAAGCGATCTTATCAAACCATCTACATTATTAAAATGCGGTATGATGAGACACAAATCACTTTTTTTATTCATGCTATATTCTGTCATGACGACTTTTATAATATCTGCGTAAATAATTAAGGTAAGAGACTATTACCCTTATTGAATCAATGGAGAAGTAAACTAGTGGAATGCGTGCATGCTTCCTTGCCCAGTTATAGCGAGTCTTTATATTGATTGGCGATTTAATGGATAGCTGAGTTTTCCAGAAATATCTGAGTGTAGGAGCAGCTGTTGCGTTTTTATCAAATCGGACGCCCGTTTCACCAACCGCACTTGTGAGATATGCACGCGTCGCAACGATAAGCTTATAACCACTCAATTTTGCGCGATAAGAATAATCATAATCAGAGGCATAATGCGGAAATCGCGCTTCGTCATAATAGCCAATTTCATTAACAAGCTGAATAGGATATAGAGTACCTCGACCTGGAAGAAGGTCTGAGTCAACATGACCAAAATCCATGACTTGAATGTAGCGAGTGTCTGGTTTGTAAACAGATCTGATTCGAGTGGAAACTTGATTCCAAATACATCCTGCAAAATCAATCAATCCGGTTTGATCTCCGTCAAGCGATACGGAGCCAACCATTGAGTTTTTGGGGAACTGTTTATATGTGTTGACGATCTGTTCTAAGTAATCGGGAGGGACGGTTAAATCATTATTAAGAGTTAAAATTAAATCATTATTCCAATCAGGATTTAAAGAATCTACCACATGCCTGATACCAAAGTTTGTCGCTCCTGTCCACCACATATCGTTAGTCCCTTTGATTATAATTATTTCAGGAAAGTTTGATTTCACGTAGTCAAACGTCTCATTATCTTGCTCGCAATGATCAACTACTATTATCTTGCAGTTTTTATAAGTTTGTTCTTGCAACGACATAAGACAAGAAACTGTGAGCTCAAGTCGCTTGTATACAACAATAATTATAAATACGATAGCGTCCATATTAGACAGGATTATTATTTGACGATAAAGGGCGATGAAAATTTTGGATCGCGAACATCACCAATAATTCGGGCAGGATTCCCAGCTACAATTGCCATAGGCGGAACGTCCTTGGACACCACAGAGCCTGCACCTACAACAGCTCCCTCGCCAATTGTTACACCTTTTAAAATGATTGATCTGGCTCCTATAAAAACTCTGTCACCAATATTTACCGGTTTTGCTATAATTGCGCTTTGATTAGTCCTGAAGTCTGGATGGATGCCGTGCGCATCATTATCAGTCACTACGGCGCCACTACCCATCAAAGTTTCGTGACCTATTGTGACACTTACGCGACATGAAATGCTAACACCTGACATGCCGACATCATTTCCGATCACGATTCTTGCCCCAGGAGCAGTTGCTTTTAGTGTAACCTTCTGAAATACGCCAAGCGAATTATATTTTGGATTACTGCAAGCTATCCATCTTTTTCCAATCGATAGATCAGCCTTACTGTGTACATGAATTAAAGGAAGTCCATATAATCGCCAACTGGAGTCCCAATTGCCAATTTGAAGCATACAATAGAATATATCCCTAGGATAGCGCCATACATACAACAATTTTGAAATAACTTCCCGGGCTTGATTGGTCATCTTCGGTTTTAAACAGACTCAGTTAGTAATTTGTCATACGTTTTAAATACTAGTGCAGAACTGATGCGGTTGTCAAAATTTCTTTTTGCGAACAGTACAGCGTCAGTTCCCATACGAAGTCTCAAAGATTCGTCGGTGCCTAGTATCTCGCAATACTGTTGTAATTCGTCTGGTGTATCATACAAAAAACCAGTTTCTCCGTTAACGATGAGCTCATTTACCCCCCCTAAATTTGATCCTATACTAGGTTTGCCTATTGCAGCAGCTTCAACGATGGATCTGGCAAAATGTGGTTCTGTAAACGGTACAACAAGGATGTCACAAGAAGCTATTATTGATGGGACATCCTCTCGAAAAGGCATTAAATGAATATGTGGATTTCCAAATGCGCTTTGAACTACTCTACTCGTATAGCCGTCCGAATGACCTGATTTGAGCCCTGCCAATACGAAATGAAAATGATTATACTTTCCGCTCAACGCCTTAGCCATCTGGATAAGCTGTAGTGTGCCATTACTTTCTGAAAATCGAGCTAGATAAAGAAATATGATAGAGGCTGCTGGTAACCTAAGCTCTTGCCTAAGTATCTTAGACTTGATATCAGGATTGTATTCCTCAAAATTTACAGCATTGTAAACGATCTTTATGTTATTCCGGGTCTTCATACTTGCTGCCGCAAATTTATCTATCGCTATGAATTCATCCACATACAAATAACAGAAAGTTTTGATGAGCCACCCGGCAAAAGATCTCCTAAGTAGAGGTTCGCGGATGTGACAGACGACCTTAATTTTTATGCTCACCGATTTTGCCGCCATTGCTACGATAAACAAGGAAGAAGAGTTCAAATGCACCAATTCTGGCATTCGTAATTTAATGAGTTTCCTTGCAGCAAGAAAGGACTGAGGCGCATACAAAAGGTTTTTAATAAACAATTTAAAGTGCATACCGCTAACGGTTGAGCCATGAAAAGGGAAAATTCGCTCATTAATAATAAGATTAAGTGGACGACCTCTAAACAAATTTAACCCCGGGCCTCGTTTTATGCAGAGTAATTCAACCTCATATCTCAGGTAGTCAATCTTATCCAAAAGAAATGATAGGCTCCTTGGAGCTCCGCCAAGGTTGCCGCTGTGATGCACAATTAAGATTCTCTTTTTCTGATTCATAAGATAAACGCTACCCTCTTTCTGCGGTTTTTCCCGTTGAAAATTTGAATTCTTCTAAACGTTCGACAAAATCCAAATATCCCTTAATTGCCAGTACCTGAATCTTTTGATATGCGCTCATACCACTGCCATAACGCCTTAAGTAATTATTTACTTCTGTGAATGGAGGTATCACCGCCCACAACACCTTCGCCGCAGATTTGCATAGATTTGTTCGCTTCATCCCGGCTCTGCCACCACCGACTCGGCGAGATTTTTTAACCAATTCACTCATTTTATATCTTGCGGGATGCTTTACACTTACCCTTTCTGAATAGGCAATGTTAAAGCCATTGGCGTGGGCGCGCCGTGCCCATTCATGATCACCGCCTGAAAACAACGAATCATTAAATAACCCTACTTCATCGAAAACCTTTTTATGTGCGAACATATTTCCCGTGACTGAAGAATTGAGTCGTTCAGCTACCAGATCCTGTTTAAAGGCGTAAACTTTCTCGAAAACCTCTGCTGGTGACAATTGGTCTCGTTTAAAAAACAACTCGATATGGCCGGCTATCCTGCTTACCTCTGAATGTTCCAAAAAATAATTATAAGCATTTAATATCCAGTCACTTTCAGGAATACAATCAGAATCGGTAAAGCCAAGAATTTGACCTTGTGCTCTAACAATTGCCGCGTTCCTAGCCGCATAAGATCCAGGTTTTGCAACTTTTATAACTGCACCATTTTCGGGGATAACAAATCCATGTGGCATCTCATCAGCTGGATCGTTATTAGCTACAATGATTTCGAAATCGCTCTTTGGAAAGGTCTGCTTAGATAAGGCTGAAAGACAAATGCTTAATCTGTCCCAATCCCGAAAAGTGGGTATTATGATGGAAATCTTTTTGGCGCTAGACGACATTTACTAACAAGGCTATGTTCGTTTTTCCAGATAAACTCGTGTACACTCTGGCAATACCCTATGCTAAGGCAGGGACATTCAATGCTTCTCGACCAATGCTGTAATAGGTAAATCCTAAGTCCCGCATTTGATCCAATTCGTATAGGTTGCGACCGTCAAAAATCACTTTTTCTTTCAATAGTTTCCCCATTTTTGTGAAATCTGGTGTGCGGAATTGAGGCCACTCTGTAAATATCATCAGCGCATCTGCATCATCAAGTGCAGCATAAGCGGTGTGGCAATAAGTGATCTCCGGAATAAGACGCTTCACATTCTCCATTGCCTCAGGATCGTACACAGTCACTTTCGCGCCCGCTTCCAGGAGAGCCTTGATATTTTCCAGCGCCGGTGCTTCCCGGATATCGTCGGTGTAAGGCTTGAAAGCAAGTCCCCATACGGCTATTGTTTTTCCGGCCAGACTGCCATCGAAGTACTCGTGCACGATGGGGAGCAGCTTTTTCTTCTGATCGTCGTTAACCGCCATAACGGACTTCAATGTACGGAAGTCGTATCCGTAATCATCCGAAGTCTTTGCAAGAGCTTGCACATCCTTAGGGAAGCAGCTGCCTCCATAACCTATTCCGGCGAAAAGGAACCTGTTTCCGATCCGGCTGTCAGTTCCGATACCCCTTCTGATATCATCTACATTCGCACCAACGAGTTCGCAAAGGTTTGCTACCTCGTTCATGAAGGTGATTTTTAACGCGAGGAAGGAGTTGGCAGCATATTTGGTCATTTCGGCTGAACGTTCGTCCATAAAAATGACCGGGTTACCCTGGCGTACAAGCGGGGCATACAGTTTCTCCATTACTTTCTGAGCTTTGGCAGAAGTAGTACCTACCACAACCCTGTCAGGTTTCATAAAGTCTTCAACAGCAACACCTTCTCTCAGAAACTCAGGGTTTGAAACTACGTCGAAATCTATCGTTGCATTCTTCGCGATTGCCGCCTGCACTTTCTCCGCAGTACCAACAGGGACGGTGCTTTTATCGATAATGACCGTGTACTGAGACAAAATAGGTCCCAGATCATCAGCCACTTTAAGAATATATTTCAAATCGGCAGATCCATCTTCTCCCGGAGGAGTAGGTAATGCGAGGAATATTACTTCCGCGCCTTCGATACCCGCTTTTAGATCGGTTGTAAAAGTAAGGCGGCCTTCTGCCACATTGCGATCAAAAAGTACATCCAGCCCAGGCTCGAAAATAGGTATCTCTCCTTTTTTCAACCTTTCAATTTTGTTTACATCAATGTCCACACAAGTGACCTGATTTCCAGTTTCGGCAAAACAAGTGCCAGTGACCAGGCCGACATAGCCTGTCCCCACTACTGCTAGTTTCATGTTTCTAAGAATTAAATGATTGGATTGACAAGTTTCCGGTCAAATGGCGCTGCAACTCTTTCTGGTAAAGGCAAAAGGTGAGGGCTCCGGCTTGGAGGGGAATTTCGAAATTAAAGTTTTCATATATCGTTGAGTAATTAGTATTCTGTAACAGGATGCGACGTGAGATATGCCGCTAATTCGACTTGAAAATAGAACGATGTTGGTCTAATTCCAAATTTTAAACTGCATTCATTAATAAATGTAATTTAAAATTTGGAATGACATATACATCACATTTGTTAGCCGCGGGTGATCATTTTCCGGAGCTTCGATTCGAAATTCTGGATCTTACTTTCTTTTTCTTCACCGTAATATCCGTATCCATAACCTCCGTATCCATAGCCGTAACCGTAACCGTAGCCACCGCCGTATTTAACACCATTGAAGATGACAGAAAGGTTATTGAACCTGTTTACTTTTTGAATTTCGGACAAACGTCTCAGGTGATCAACCAGCGTGTAGTTGAAGCGTACCAGGTACAATGTAGCGTCCACATGCTTTTCGATCAGGGCAGAATCTGTAACCAGGCCGAAAGGTGGTGAATCTATCAATATGTAATCGTATTGTTCACGTAGCTCAGCAAGCATGATCGGAAGTCGACCATTGCTGATCAATTCAGAAGGATTTGGTGGAATCGGTCCGCTGGTGAGTACATCGAATTTCGGGTGAATTTCAGATGGTTGAATGAAATCCTCAGGCGTACCTTGTCCGATCAGGCAGTTGGAAGCACCGTATTTGTTGGATATCTGCAGACGCTCATGCAGCGTAGGCTTTCTTAAATCCAAACCGATCAGCAACACCCTTTTATCAGAGTAAGCAAGACTGGCCGCAAGATTGATACTTACAAAGCTTTTTCCTTCGCCACCGATTGAAGAAGTGAACATGATCACGCGGCAGGTACCGTCTCCCAGGTACTGGAGGTTGGTACGTAATGCCCTGAACTGCTCTGCCACCGCGCTCCGGCTTGTCATTTTGATAATAGCCTCACCTGGTTTGTCTTTCTCGGTCTTCATGTGTCCGATGTCGCCAATTACGGAGATATGGGCCAGTTTCTCAATATCTTCACGCGTCTGAACTGTATTATTCAGCATTAGCAACAAGTTGATCAGGATCAGCGGAACAAGAATGCCACCAGCCCCGGCTCCAACCCAAACATACATTCCCTTCGGTTTGATAGGACTTAAAGAAGCAGTAGGTGCATCTACCAGCCTGCTATCCGTTACCGTGGCAGCATATCCCAGGGCCGTCTCTTCTCTTTTCTGCAGAAGATACAGATAGAGACCTTCTTTAATGCTCTGTTGACGCTTAATACCCACATACTCTCTTTCTTTCTGTGGAATACTGCGAAGTCCTGCTGAGAAACGGGAGTTAACCCCTTCCAGGCTGGATTTTGTCACGTCCATGCCCCTGCGGAGATTTTGAACGTTCTCTCTGATAGCCTGTCTTGTATTGGCAATCTGCGTATTGATGGTACCTAAAAGCGGGTTGCTTGCCTGTGTGGTCTGTGCGTATTTCTCACGCTGAATTTGCAGATCGTTGTATCTGGTCAAAAGTGAAACCAGAATAGGGTCATTTATCATGTAAGTGGCAGGGGCAGGAGCTCCATCGCCAGCATTTTTGATATAGTTGTCAACACTTTCCAATACACTGATCTTGATGTTGACATCGTTAAGCTGCGCGTCGTTTTCCTTGATATTCTGTAAGTACAGATTCGATTCCGCGCTGATATCAGTTAAGCCCTGCGTTTTCTTATAAGATTCTACGTCCTTCTCAACATCACCTAACTCACCTGTGATCAATCCCAGCCTTGACTCGATAAATTTCAGCGTATTGCTTGCTTCGCTGTTTTTATCGTTAAGAGAAGACTGCACATAAACATCCAGCAACTTGTTCAGGATATCTTTTCCACGTTGGATCGAAGTATCTTCAAAAGACAACTCGAGCACAGTGCTTTTTTGGTTTGGTTTCAATACCTCCAAACGTGCGAGCATGCTGCCGGTCAGTCTTTTAACATCGCTGAAATTTACACTGACATCCTTGTACTGAGAGTCAGAGCCTTTATATACAGCAAAAAGCCCCCATGGGTTTCTGAATTTCTGTCCATACTGGTATTTTGCATCTTCATCGTTGATCGAAAACGTATTGGCATCGATCACATGGATCACAAGCGGATTTTGAAGCCCGTACTCAGAAATTAATTCTGGCTTAACAATAACAGGACTGGTTTTGTACAGATCGACTGTTCTCAAACCATCCTTGGTTTCAATGCTGACGTCTAATTGCAATTCGCGGATCGTCTGCTCCATCAGCGACTGGGATTTCAGAATCTCAATCTCGTTTTCTACCAGCTTGTTTCCGCCGAACTGAGCCATTTCCTCGATGAAATCGTTTCCACCGCTAAGTCCCTTTTTCTCATCCTTAATCAGCAGTTTCGCCTTTGACAGGTATACAGGCTGCTTCACCTGAAGATAGAAGAACGCCGCAGTAAGCGCGATCGCCAGACACAAAGGGAATAGGAACCAATATCTTACATAGCCACGTATGTAACTCTGCAAATCAAATTTCTTTTCCGATTCCTCCATTTGCTCACGGTTCAGGTCGGAATTTCGATTGTTCGTAACAGCCATATTTTCTTTTTTGTTGAGCTTATTTTTGGATAACGTTGAATATTAGAATCTTGCGAAGCGGTATACGAGAAGGCTGATTGCTGTAATCGCACTCAGGAAGATCGGAGCTAATTGTACAGCTCGGTCTGTGGTGTTCATGCGGGCTTTAATAGGCTCAACATAAATCACATCATTCTTATGCAGGTAATAATAGGGAGATTCAAAGATTTCCCTTGATGTCAAGTCAACCCTCGCATACTGGCGTTCGCCTTTCTCTTCCCTGATAATCATTACATTGCTTCTCTTCCCAAATATAGTAAGGTCACCTGCAAGACTGAGAACCTCCGGCAGCGTGATTTTTTCGTCAGGGATCACATACACCGCAGGTCTGTTTACTTCCCCAAGTACTGACACTTTGAAGTTGATATTCTTGATATTAACTGAGGGTTCTTTAAGGTAAACCAAAAGTCGTTGCCTGATCGTATCAGCTGCTACTTGCGTCTGAAGACCTGCGATGCGCACTTTACCGATCAGAGGCAATTCGATATTCCCTTCACTATCTACTAGATAACCAAACGGCTGTCGTGCAGCACTGCTTCCGGCTCCGTAGCTAACGGAGGATGAGGTAAACTCATTTGCAGCATTAAATATGGCATTCGCTTCTGGGTTCAAACTCCCTATGATGATTGAAAGCATGTCATTGCTTGCAATAGTCGGAACGTAACTTTGCTGAATTTTTGCGGACGAGAACCGAGTAGTGTCACCTTGGAAATATACAATCGATTTAGGCGATACACAGGAGGTGGTACCCGTGAAAATTGCCATGGAAACAACAACCAGGATGAGAAGTGATTTAACAAGTTTCGGTGAGAATGGAGACATAGAAAAACGATGAGTAGATTATAGTGGCAATAAGTACGTTGTAAATCAATGTGTTAGTCGAGCAGCAGGCTTCTGAAATGAAATTGCTTTTGATCTCGATTTTTACGCGACTTTACTATTTAAACGTCAGGTAATCTGGGTGAGATTCTTCGAATCTCGGTAATATTCAATAAGCTGCGAATCAAAAACTCAGAACAAATATAGAATAAATTCAATCGGGAAAATCAAATGCCCAGGAGTTTTTCGTTGCTAAAAGGATATTTCGACACCCAGCTATTTTTGTCACTTTTACTAATAAGCTCTAAATGCTGAATTTTATGTGCATCAGTGCCTATGAATGTAATGAGGTTGTTTTTGAGAAGCCATTCAGCCATTTTCAGGATATTCTCTCCATAATAGCCGGTTAGAGAAAGGATGTTCACCTGAAGTTCGCAACCTCCATCGGCTAGTTTCTTATATTCGGCAGGGTTGGAAAAAAAATAGGTATAGCGTTCGGGATGTGCAAGGACAGGCTGATAACCTTTCGAGAGAATTGAGAAAATATTTTCCGACGTATTCATCAGCGGAGTAGAATAGGGCAACTCCACCAAAAGCCGATTCCCCGGCAAGGTGAGGAGCCGCTCACCCTTGGCCAGCATTTCGTTAAAGTGCTCATCTATAAAGTATTCAGCAGCAGCATTAATCCCGATTGTCAATCCCGCAGCCTTTGCAGCCTGTCGTACTTTTTCTACCCCCTGCAATATAATCTCCGGCGTATTTCGATAGCAATCCCACATTACGTGAGGAGTAGTAAATATCTCTGAATATCCGAGCGACTGCATTTTTGCGGCCATTGCAACGGCTTCCTCGACTGTTTCAACACCATCATCTATTCCGGGAATCAGGTGTGAGTGAATATCTATACCGATGTGGTCAAGCCTTACATCTTTTCTCTTTCTTTTATCAAATAGCCAGTCAAACATACTTTATTGGCTTTTATGGCCTGTGATGCAACAACAGCACATCCACCTCGCGCCGGGAACGTATTTAGAATTTGGACAAATTTAAGATTAAAAAATTAAATCCTACAAAATTATAGGCCCGGCCAGCCAGTCCTGCGAAAAAAAAGAAATTGGATTATTCCGGATTGAGAGTAGCCATCTAGTCCCTATCGAATAATCTAACCCAGATTATCATCACGCATTCATGCGACGGATATCCACTTTCATGACACACAAACTGGGTATGGAACAATTATTATAATAATCGTAGAATTACTTTGTAGTTATCACCTTAATGTTGGTACTTTTGTATAGAATAAAGTTGATAGGTGTTCGTGAGAGATTAGTTATTCAAATTACTGAGCTGACCGGCCTTCACGATCAACCTTTTGATAGGCATTTTTTAATCTATTCGCTGTACTCGGTCTGACTGCCAGACTACTACTAAATATCGTGATCAATGGCATATTTGGATACTTACACCACTACTCTTAGTTCAAAAACTGCGGCTCATTTACTCAGGAGAGCGACTTTCGGTCCTACACAGCAGGAAATTAATACGCTTACCGGCAAGACGGCCTCGGAAGCAGTTGATCTTTTAATTAATAATTCATCCTTTACGCTCTCACCGCCCCCACCGGTGGAAATGCAGGAATCCAGATCTGACTTCGGAGCTACATTTCTTGATAAGCCTTACACCTCCCGGCACTTTGCTTATTATTCCTACATCAAATACTGGTGGATAGGTTTGATGGCCGAGCAGAACGGAAAACCGTCTGTTTTAGAGAAGCTCACAGCATTCTGGCAAAATCATTTTGTAACGACCTATGCATCTTTTGAGGACTATCGTGCTGTAGACAAATATATCCGCCTTCTGAGAAGTGGCGCGCTGGGCAACTTCAGGGAACTTGTAATACAAATATCAAAGGATCCTGCGATGCTCTATTTTCAGAACGGGAATGAGAGTACGAAAGGTCAGCCTAATGAGAACTTCGCGAGGGAATTACAGGAACTGTTTACTGTTGGTCAGAAAGACTTCAATGGGAACCCGAATTATACCGAAGATGACGTAAAGGCAGCCGCGAGGGTCTTGACAGGCTGGCAAGTGAAGGCGCAAACCGGTATGGGTTCAGACTCTTTGGGTGCTGTTTTTACCGCAAGCCGTCACGATATCACAGACAAAGTGTTTTCGTCTTTTTATAACGATCGGGTTATTACGGGTAGAAGCAGCAGCTCTGCTGGTGATGAAGAACTGGCCGATTTGGTCGACATGTTGTTGGGCCACAATGAAACGCCAAAGTTTATTTGCCGGAAACTTTATCGCTGGTATGTCAACCCTAATGTAACACAGGATATTGAGGACCAGGTTATCGTTCCACTTGCAGAGTTTTTCAAGAGTAGCTCAAACAACTTCGCAATCGCACCTGTTCTTGCCAAATTGCTGAAAAGCCAGATTTTTTACGATAACAGGAATATTGGTGCGATTGTAAAGGCACCTTCTGAATTGATGATTGGAACACTCCGGTTGTTCAATATCCCTGTGCCTAATATTACCACCGATACAGCGGCTTTCAGGAACATGATGACATTCCTGGCAAATACAATGGACGCTCTGCAACTGAATTTCCTTAATCAACCTTCTGTTTTTGGCTCTATTCCTTATTTCCAGACAGGTTATTCAAGAAACTGGATTAATGAAACGTCCCTGGGTCTAAGAGGCGCAGGAACAGACAAGTTCGTTAATCCGACGGTTACGATAAGGCCTGGCAGCCTGATGGCTATTGATATAGTAAGTAGACTATCCGCCATTCAACCGAATTTTTCTGATGTGGCCGGAACCCCTTCCATAACCTGTGAAGATGTTCTCAATGAGTTGGGCAAGAATATGTTTGCGACCGAACTGGACCAGGCGCAGAAAGACTTCCTGATAGATTCCATTATGATGATGAACAGCAGCGCGAGGACAACGTGGATCAGGGAATGGGACACGTACAGAGCTGACCCTACTAATGCTAATAAAAAAGGGGCGATCAACTGGCGTTGCCGCGCCCTGCTTAAGTATATGTTGAGAATGGCTGAATATCAATTGTTTTAATATTCTGTGATGAAAAGACGAGATTTTTTAAATGCAGCATCTGCAATGATGGTACCCGTGATGCTGAATGGCTTTGGGGTAAAATCATTTGCAAAAAGCTCAGCGCTGGTCCAGTCATTAAAAAGGACCTCTGCTCTGAATAATGATCGCATCTTGGTCATTATTTACCTGGGAGGAGGAAACGACGGGCTAAACACTGTGATTCCGCTAGAATATTATTCACAGTATCAGAGCCTCAGAAGTAATATAGCAATACCGGAAAGTAGTGTATTAAAGCTGTCCGGTAATGCCGAAACCGGTTTTCACCCTGCAATGACTGGGATGCGGCAAATGTATGACGACGGGAAGCTCGCAATGATCCATTCTGTGTCCTATCCCAATCCGGACCAATCGCATTACCGTTCCACTGATATCTGGATGACAGGTGTGGATTCTACGCAGTACGCGACCTCGGGCTGGGCAGGCCGATATCTGAACGAACGATACAGTGGTTACCCGGACGGATATCCCAATGGCGAGATGGAGGACCCGTTGGCGATACAGATCGGACAGATCAGCACAACGACGCTTTTGGGAAATCAACAGTCGATGGGCGTTACCATCGAAAATCCCCAATCTTTTTATCAGCTGATAGGAGAGTCGACTACTGGGGACTTGGGTAGTCTGCCTTGCTGTGACGCTGGTGAACTCATTGCATTTATCCGTCAAAAACAAGCATTGGCAGTAGGCTATGCATCGGAAATCAAAGCCGCTGCAGACGCAGGTACCAATATGGCTGCTTATCCTGCTGCAACTGAAAAGAACGAGCTGGCTGAGCAGTTAAAGATTGTTGCCCGTTTGATCCATGGAGGACTGAAATCCAAAATCTATTATGTAGAACTTGGCGGCTTCGACACGCATTCAACTCAGGTTGGAAGCACACCTCTTGAAGGCATACATGCCCAACTTCTCAAAAAATTATCGGACGGAATTGCTGCGTTCCAGAACGATCTCAAGCTACAAGGAACAGAGGATAAAGTGCTCGGCATGACCTTCTCGGATTTTGGAAGAAGGGCAACTTCCAACGCTTCCAAAGGTACAGATCACGGAATAGGAGCGCCCATGTTCGTATTTGGTACAGGAATCAAAAGACAGATTGTAGGTAATAACCCGGATTTAGTGAATGGGTTACTTCCAGTATCGCCTTCTCCGGGAATTACTAATAGGGATATCAAAATGCAGGTCGATTTTCGTCGTGTCTATGGAGATATTTTAAATGACTGGTTCGGCACAGCAGATTCAACTACGGACCGGGTCCTCTATCGAGATTTCAAGACTACTTCACTCTTCACAGAAGTGGTGCAATCCCTGGCTTCGGGCGCCTGGATTAATCCGGATATATGGTCTACCGGGCGGGTACCATCGCCCAAGGATATTGTGCAGGTCAATACAGGGCATAATATCGAAGTAGGGCAAAACATAAGTGTAAAGAATGTGAAGGTCAAGGTTGGAGGGGAATTGAAATTCTTAGGTGACTATGGCGTCACGATAACCGGATAAATGTAATTATGAGTAAGATTCATCAACGTACGCTATCAGGCCTGATTTTTCTGTTTGTTTGCATAACACTCGGCTACGGGCAAAACGGAATTGTTGTTACAGAGCGAAGCTCTCCGCCAGGTGTGGTCAGTTTTTCAGCATCATCAACGCTGACTGGTGTAAGCAATACAAAGCATGTAGACGGTTATGTAAAAAAGTACGGTGCTACTCACTTTACTTTTCCGGTGGGTGATAATGGTATTTACAGGCCATTCGCTGCGGAGGCGGATGGAACAGTTGGCGCATACTTTAAAATCGATCCTGGTGCGGCAACACTCCCAAGCGGAGCACCTTTTTCGACTGCCAGCAAAGAAACCGGTATCAAAAATGTCAGCAACAAAGAATACTGGGACGTTGACGGTACAAACCCATCAAAACTCTCTTTCACCTGGGATGCATCGAGCGATATTGCTACTTTGACTGAGCAGTCACTAGAAAATCTGGCACTGGTTGGATGGAGTACCAGTACTTCAAAATGGGAAATCATAACTTCCACCGTAGATGAGGTCGCTCTTTTGAGTGGACCAAGTTCCTTGTCAAAAGGATCGATTTCAACAGTTGGAAAGATTGTCCCGAATCAATACCGTGCTTACACATTTGCTGCGCTGAATGTAGCCAACGTTGCAGCGAGCTACGAAGGCGAGTTCGAGACTGCCGGTTGTTCGGAAATAGCTGGGTGGGCCTGGGATAAAAACCATCCGGAAGCTGCGCTGACACTCGAATTGGTTGTCGGAGGAACAGTACATGCGACTTTTGTTGCAAGCAATTCCCGGAGCGATCTTGCAAGTGCCGGGAAAGGTACGGGCAAGTATGGATTTCGGGTTCAGGTGCCGAGTAATTTAATGAATGGGGAAGGACAGGAGCTTAGCGTCAGAGTGCGTAGCAGCACCTATGTCCTGACTGGCTCACCTAAAACGATCAACTGTTCTTACGCCGGCACCTTCGAAACGGCTGATTGTGGAAATATCGTAGGCTGGATGCAGGACAAAAACAATCCCAATGCTGCCCTCGAGTTTGAAATAGTGGAAGGAACAACCGTTCACGGAAGTGGCATCGCAAATATCTATCGTGCCGACCTTAAAAATGCGGGAATAGGCACGGGCAAGTATGGGTTTAATATTGCCCTACCACTAAGCTTGAAAGATGGTAAAAATCATCAGTTACGCATCCGAATCAAAGGAAAGAGTTATCTGATTACCGGCAGCAAAAGCATCACCTGCTCTGCATCACAGTTCGACGGCTACGCATATGCTGATTGTCAGAAACTTTACGGGTGGGCCTGGGACAGAATTTATCCTGAGACCGCGATGACCATTGAGGTGTACGAAGGGACTACAATATATGCTACCGTAGTTGCAAATGCATTTCGCCAGGATTTACAGGATGGTGGAATCGGAACAGCTAATTACGGTTATAGTGTTCCCTTACCTGCTGCTTTAAAAGATGGAAAAACACATGAGTTGAGTGCCAGAATCAAAGGTACGTCGTTCGTTCTTAAAAACTCGCCCCGCACGCTTACATGCGCAGTTCCCTCGTCTCACGCGGGTATGCTGGAAAGCGCTGACTGCAATACCATTCAAGGATTCGCATGGGATCAAAGTTATCCAGATAAAGCAGTTGTCGTGGAGTTGATGGAGGGGACCAAGATATGGGCTACTGATACGGCAGATATCTACCGGTCAGATCTTGAACAAGCAGGTACCGGGACAGGCAAATACGGTTTCAGTTTTAATTTACCATCTGCATTACGGGATGCAAAAGCACACGCTTTAAGCGTTCGGATAAAGGGTACGAGCATTATTTTAGGTGGCTCTCCAAAGAATGTGACCTGTGCGCTACCAGCCTTGTACGGCGGCGGTTTTGACTTTTTAAGCTGCGCTACGATCAAAGGTTGGGCCTGGAACAAAAACTATCCCGATCAGGCATTGACTGTCGAGATCATGGAAGGCAGCACGGTAATTGCAACTGTGTTGGCCAACAAGTACCGGGAAGATATCAAAACAAGAGGCTTCGGCACAGGTATCTACGGGTTTGAGATTCCGCTTCCTGCTTCTTTAAAAGATGGCGCTGCCCACATCTTGAGTGTACGGGTAAAAGGTACCACTTACATTGTTCCCGGTTCACCCCGATCTGTCACCTGCGCGGTCCCGACAGCCTATGCGGGAACGCTTGAAAGTGCGGATTGTAACTTCATCAAAGGCTTTGCCTGGGATAAAAACTATCCTGCGAAGGTATTGACTGTGGAGGTAATGGAAGGCAGTACTATTCTGGCAACAGTGATAGCAGATACATACCGTGCAGACCTGAAGACAGCTGGCGTGGGCACTGGAAACTATGGATTTTCTATACCAGCGCCTGCTATTCTAAAAGACGGGGCGACCCATGCTGTCAGTGTGCGTATCAAAGGCACCAGTACAATTCTGACAGGCTCACCAAAATCAGTGAACTGCGCATTACCAGCATCTTACGGCGGCGGATTTGACTTTTTAAGCTGCGCTACGATCAAAGGTTGGGCATGGAACAAGAACTATCCCGATCAGGCATTGACTGTCGAGATCATGGAAGGCAGCACAGTAATTGCAACTGTGTTGGCCAACAAGTACCGGGAAGATATCAAAACAAGAGGCTTCGGCACAGGTATCTACGGGTTTGAGATTCCGCTTCCTGCTTCTTTAAAAGATGGCGCTGCCCACATCTTGAGTGTACGGGTAAAAGGTACCACTTACATTGTTCCCGGTTCACCCCGATCTGTCACCTGCGCGGTCCCGACAGCCTATGCGGGAACGCTTGAAAGTGCGGATTGTAACTTCATCAAAGGCTTTGCCTGGGATAAAAACTATCCTGCGAAGGTATTGACTGTGGAGGTAATGGAAGGCAGTACTATTCTGGCAACAGTGATAGCAGATACATACCGTGCAGACCTGAAGACAGCTGGCATGGGCACTGGAAACTATGGATTTTCTATACCAGCGCCTGCTATTCTAAAAGACGGGGCGACCCATGCTGTCAGTGTGCGTATCAAAGGCACCAGTACAATTCTGACAGGCTCACCAAAATCTGTCAATTGTTCACTACCAGCCTTGTACGGTGGAGGGTTTGATTATCTAAGCTGCGCTACGATAAAAGGTTGGGCATGGGATAAAAACTATCCCGAGAAAACAATGACACTTGAGATAATCGAGGGGACGACGGTTTTTGGTACTGTCACAGCCAGCCTGTATCGGGAAGATATAAAAAACAAAGGGTTTGGTACTGGTAATTACGGTTTCAATCTTTCTACACCGATAGCAATGAAAGATGGGAAAACCCATTCGATCAGTCTCCGCGTGAAAGGTACCAGTTACATCGTGCCAGGTTCACCAAGGGCAGTAACCTGCGCATCGCCAGCGAGAATAGCTGTGGTAGAAGAAGTAGAGCTCCAACCCGGAAATGAGTTAGAATATGCAGAGATAACTGTTTCACCCAACCCAACCGACGGGCAAGTAGTTGCGAGCTTTTACCTGGGTAAGAGTAAGCATGCAAATCTGTCTGTAACGAATATGCTTGGTCAAACTGTTTGGCAAAAGTCGGATACTGGTGCGGGAAAAACCATTCAGGAGTCCATTGACCTTAGGCAGCAGGTATCAGGGATGTATATTTTTATGATTAAAACTGAAGGGAAGACGCAAACGAGACGGATTGTGTTGACCAAATAAATGCTTATCCTACAAGGAAAAGGGCGCCTGATACCAGGGTGCCCTTTTTTCATATTGATCAGTAGTTTTAATCCGCAACCTCTCTTTACTTTCTGAAACATTCGGCAGGCTCAATCTTAATTTCAAAAACCAAAAACACATGAAGAAAAAAATCACCTCAGCGGCATTTGCGCTGGTTTTAATACTTGCAGGAATCTCTGCCCACGCTCAGGACGGCTGGATCTCACTCTTTAATGGAAAGGATCTCAGTGGCTGGAAAGTCGGCGCTAATGCAAGTTCATTCACAATTGTGGACGGGACAATCCAGGTTGCGGGGCCGCGCGCGCATTTGTTTTACGAGGGACCGGTGAAGAATCATATGTTCAAAAATTTTGAGTTCAAAGCCACTGTAAAAACTCAGAAGGGCTCCAACTCCGGGATCTTTATTCATACTGCATACCAGGAAGACGGCTGGCCTTCGCAGGGTTACGAAGTGCAGGTAAACCAGTCGCATACAGACTATAAGCGCACAGGCAGCTTGTATAATGTGGTTGATGTAAAGGAAACCTATGTGAAGGACGGCGAGTGGTATACTGAGTATATTAAAGTGGAAGGCAAGCACATTACCATCAAGATCAATGACAAAGTGGTGGTAGATTACGAGGAAACGGATGTAGACAAGCGGGAAGGGGATATGAAAAACAAATTCCTGAAATCAGGCACCTTCGCCTTGCAGGCGCACGATCCGAAGAGTATTGTTTTTTACAAAGATATTATGGTGAAACCGCTGACAGAATAGCAGCATAACCTGATATGCAGGAATCAATACATTTCGAAGCTACACTCGATCGCCTTCCTAAAAAGGGAGGCGAATTTTATATGCTCGTGCCGGACGAAGTAGCAGCGCAATTTGTGGAAGGCCGAAAGCCTGCGCGTGTACGTTGTGTATTAAATGAAAAAGTTGAGTTCCAATGCGCAATCCGGCCGAGAGGCGGTGGAGGTTTTTATATTAATATAGGTACCCCTCTCCGGCAGGAGGGCAAATTTGTTCTGGGACAGAAACTTTTTGCAAAGGTCTGGAAAGACGAAAGTGAGTTCGGTCGCGATATGCCCGAAGAGCTGAAAGAGCTGCTCGAAATAGACGAAGTCGGAAAGCGGCTTTTCTACGAATCTATGCCGAGCAAACAGCGGGCAATGATCTATTACATCGCCAGGGCCAAGTCGGTGCAGGTTCGGATCGACCGGGCTATTATGTTTATTGATAGATTAAAAGCGGGGCGGTAGCTGCACTGACAATAAAAATCCCCTTGTATCTTCGCGGCTACTATAAAAACGTCCCGCGATGAGAAGAGTGGCTGTTCTGGTGATCTTGTACCTGTGCTGGGTTACTTTTAAAAACTACCAAAAACTGGATTCTGAGCATGCAGCTACCGAGCTGGATACAATGAATGCGCTGCTTTCAGGTGTAGAAAATTATATCTCCCCTCATTCGAATATCGCTTTTCAAACCAATACGCCCGCCGGCAGACACGGTGTGCTGTATTTCAAATCTGCACTGATATTGGCGCCGGCCGTTTTGCAGCTGGAAAGTAAAGCTGACACCATATTGCTTCTAGAAGAACATCAGCTTCCAGCCATTCCCAAAGAACAGTATGAGACGATCTCAACTGCGAATGATCGGCAGCTGAAATATACCTTAATGCGCCTGAAAAGATAGATATGTTGATTTTAGCCACACTTTTATGCTTAGCCGGTCTCCTTTTTTCAACCAGTTTTTTGCTACGCAAATTTGCCGGACTGAATAGTCTCCTCAACTATCCGTGTTCGTTTGCACTTACCATTTCGCTGGCAAGCTACCTCCATTACCTTAGCCTGCTTTTTCGAATAGATTACCGCCTGTTACTCGCTGTTCCTATTTTAGTCACCGGCCTAACGGGATGGTTGTATTTCAAGGATATAAAAAGTAAATCACTGCCTCCGTTACAAGCTGCGAGTAATTTGAAACTCCTGGTCATGGCGGTTGCGGCGCTGGTGCTTACCACCGGTTTTAATCAGTATGTCTACCGGTGGGGAGACTGGGATGCCTGGGCGATCTGGAACCTGCATGCGAAGTTCCTTTTCCATCCCGAGTATTGGACTAATCTGTTTTTGTATACAGATAAGCTACGGGTAACTCACCCCGATTATCCGCTCATGTTACCGTCTCTGATTGCATTCATTTGGAGAGGCTTGGGCACGATTATACCATTTGTACCTATTGCGATTGCTCATCTGGTATTACTCGCAATTCCATTAACCGTCTTTCTTGCATTGAACCGATTTGGTCACCTGTTCTCCGCCGCGATAGCGCTGGCCATTTTCGCATTGGATACCAAGTTCATCAACGTTGCCGGGTCGCAATATGCTGACACATTATTGGCTCTATTTATCTTAGTAACTTTCATCATTTATAAAGAAACAACTGCCGGCGGCAATGCAAAGCTGCTGGTACTACTTGGATTTTTCGCAGGTAGCGCAACGTGGGTAAAAAATGAAGGCCAGCTGTTTTTTGTCGTCTTCTCGTTTCTATTTTTATTACAAAACTTGCGTAAACCGGTTACGGTGTTGCGCTATGTCGCGGGAGCGCTGATTCCTTTATTGATCCTGCTACATTTCAAATTCGTGCTGGCGCCGGCCAACGATCTGGTCCATGCCAGCAGGGGCGCGGAACTGCTTGATTTGATCGCCTCTCCGATGCGTTACTTATTGATTGCTAAATATTTACTTTTAACTGCATTTGAATACTACTGGATAGTGATTCTGCTATCTGCAATTGTTTTGTTCAATAAAATCCCGTTCGTAAGGACATTTCCTTTCGCGGTAATTACCATGGTTCTGTTAGGGTATTTCGCAGTGTACCTCACCACCCCGCACGATTTGACCTGGCATTTGGAAGCCTCAACGGACCGGTTGCTGCACCATATATATCCGGCATGCATTTACCTTATGCTGTTGAAGCTCAGCGCCACGAGTAAGAGTGATTTCTGGGCGAAATGGCAGTAGGCGGGCTAGAAAGTCTATGGCAGACTACGCTTTTGCCAATTCTCACTTGCATTTTTCCTTCAAAAGGCTTTTTTTGTTATATTTGTTAAAATCAAGCGGTTTGCTGACTCGGAAAATTTAAGTCAGCTCTTTCTATAAACATCCTGTCATAACGTGACAGATTTAAAAGCTGAACTTTGAATTTCGACGAATTTGAACTCCACGAGGACGTGATCAACGCCGTGGAATCTATGAACTACAAGCAGGCAACACCGATCCAGGAGCAGGCAATCCCTTACATACTTGACGGAAAAGACCTGCTGGCCTGCGCACAAACAGGTACCGGCAAAACAGCCGCCTATCTGATCCCCATTTTAGATAAAGTAGCACACCAATCCAACATTCACACGGGTGCATTGATATTGGTACCAACCCGCGAACTCGCTGTTCAGATCGATCAGCAAATCCAGGGATTGGGATATTTTGTAGGCGCAACCAGTATTGCGGTCTATGGAGGCAATAAGGGCCCGGAATGGGACCAGCAGAAAAAAGCATTAACACAAGGCGCAGATATTATCATTGCCACACCAGGCAGGCTTATCGCGCATTTGCAGCTCGGATACGTAAATTTCGGCGATATCAAACATTTGGTATTGGATGAAGCGGACAGAATGCTGGATATGGGTTTCCTGAGTGATATCCTTAAAATAATGAGTTTCTTACCCGCTCAGAGGCAAACGCTTATGTTCTCGGCTACCATGCCTTCGAAGATCAATGAGCTGGCCAAACGGATTCTGAAAAATCCGGAGGAAATCCGGCTCGCTGTTTCCCGTCCGGCTGACCGCATTGACCAGCAATTTTACCTGGCTAGCGACGAACAGAAGTTGCCGCTGCTGCTTCACCTGCTCAGTCAGGTACAAAGCACGAGCATGGTACTCTTCACATCCCGCAAATCTACCGTTGAGCCGATTGTGCACTCATTGAGAAAACTCGGAATGGACGCGCACGGTATTTCGTCGGATTCGGAGCAGGCCGATCGCGAGATTGTATTGAGAAATTTTAAAAACAGGCAGTTTCCTGTCCTCGTGGCCACAGACGTTTTGTCGCGTGGTATTGATATTGATAATCTAAGTCACGTAGTAAATTATGATGTACCGCGCGATCCTGAGGATTATGTCCACCGTATCGGGCGTACGGCACGTGCCGAGTCAAAAGGAACAGCGATCACATTCATTAATGAGCAGGATCAGAAATACGTTTTGAAAATAGAGCGGCTTTTTGAAAAGGAATTAGAAAAAAAATCTGTTACAAAAGAACTCGGCCTGGGTGAAGCGCCGGCATTTGAGCCGAAACGTTTCAAGCCGCCCGGACGTAAAAAACCTTCCGGCTCTAAGGAGGGATCCAGGTCCACTGGTAGCGGACAAAAGCGTCGGAAACCTAAAAAAGAGTTTAATAACCCTTCTCAAGCATAAAATTTATTCAGAGTTCGTCATTGTGAAGCAGCAGGGCGTGAAATAGTTCTGGTACTAAATCAACGTTTTCTTGTAATGAAAACGTGAGATAGTACTTGATTCCTATTTTTCCTGTTCATTTGTCTTGCTTTGTAGTCGACATGCATGAACCTAAATTGAGTACGTTTGGACCGTTTAATAGATTGGATAAGAAATTACAAGTTTAGCATCACCGACCCGCCGATTATCACAATGGAAGGGTTGTTTTCGCTATTGCTGTTGTTGGTACTGAGTCTCGCCGCGGTTTTCTTCCATTTAATCAGGATTTTCTTTAATGCACCGGTCGATTTTTCGATGGACTGGAACCTCTTTCTGAGCTGGATACCCCTGATCGTCGCTTTTTTTGCAGATAGTATAACAAAGCGTTTCCCGGACATGCCCGTGAGCCTGCTGCTGATCAGCATTATGTGGCTCGCGTTCTTCCCCAATGCGCCTTATATGATCACGGATCTGGCGCATTTGAGCGTGGATTATCAAAGGGATCTAACCTGGCATGACACGATCATGCTTTTTTTCTATGCGGAAGTGAGCCTTTTCAATGGATTGGTTTCACTCTACTGGATACACCGAGCCTGGCGGCGTGTTTTTTACAGAAGGACAGCCAATATCATGTTGGTAATCAGCCTTCCATTGGCCGGATTTGGTGTGTATTTGGGAAGGGTTCGAAGAATGAACAGCTGGGATATCATCCACGAACCGGGACTGATTCTTACGAATCTGTTCGATAGTATCATGGACAGGACTGCGCTGGTATTTAGTTTAGAAATAGGGTTGCTGCTTGGGATTCTGTACCTGGTACTTTGGGGGATCATCCGTTTTCGTATTCGTTATAACAAAAAGCATCAGTAAAAACTGCTGTTCAGCGCTTCATCCTAGGATTTATGCAAATATCAGGGAATATAAAAGACTCGTATTCTGCCCAATATGACCAGGATTCTGTCGCCTGGCGTAACACGGGAGCCAAGTATAAGGCACTCAATATCATCGAGCTTTCGAAAAGTATCCAGTTTAAAAATGTACTGGAAGTTGGCGCAGGGGAGGGGAGTATCCTCAAATGGCTGTCAGAATCTAACTTTTGTGACGACTTAAACTGTGTAGAAATCTCGGAAAGCGGCATTTCACTGATCAAAGAAAAAAACATCAGGCATTTAAACGATGTATTGCTGTTTGATGGATATCAGCTCCCGTATCCCGACAATCATTTTGACCTGGTAATCTGCTCCCACGTGCTCGAACATGTTGAGCATGAACGCATTTTGCTCCGCGAGATCAAGCGGGTTTCTCGCTACCAGATCTTTGAAGTACCTATTGATTTTTCATTTTATGTGGATGAAAAAGTAAAGCACTTTTTATCCTACGGACATATTAATATCTACACGCCCGGACTTTTTCGCTTTTTGCTGGCTTCCGAGAATTTTCAGGTTAAGCAGGATATTTGTCACTTATATCACGAAGATGTGATCAGACCTTTGTTTAAAAACAATCCGACCGGCCTTCTTGTGACCAGGATCAAATATGGTTTACTTAAAATGTTTCCCTATTTGCGTGGCATTAAACCCAGTTCCTATGCAGTGCTGACAGAGAAATCGGAAAAACAATTGTCCATTTTTTAAGTGATTTCCGAAAGCATTCCTACGCTGCCAATTTTGTATCAGGACGAATACCTGGTTGCGGTCAACAAACCGCACGGGCTCTTGGTCCACCGGACTTCGCTGGCCGTTGATACAGATCAGTTCGCAGTCCAGATCCTGCGCGACCAGCTTGGTCAGCGCGTTTACCCCGTACACAGGCTCGACAGAAAAACCGCCGGAGTCTTGCTATTTGCATTAAATGAGGAAGTGAATAGCCTTATGCAGCAGCAGTTCCAGAACGGTCAGGTTGAGAAAACGTACCACGCTATAGTACGCGGCTTCACGCCAGATTCGGGCGAAATCGACTACCCGCTCAAACGCGACGACGGTGTTATCCAGGAAGCTTTCACCGCTTTCCGCACCCTTCAAAGAACCGAAGTGCCATTTCAAACGACTAATCATCCCACTTCCCGATATTCCCTCGTCGAGCTAACACCCACCACCGGCCGCATGCACCAGCTCAGAAAGCACATGGCGCATATCATGCACCCGATCATAGGCGACCGTCCACACGGCTGTAACAAGCAGAATAGGTTTTTCAAAGAAAGATTTGGAATGGAGACGATGTTGCTGCATGCGCATTTCGTTGCGTTTGCCCATCCAGTTACTGGAATTCCGGTTCAGATTTACGCTGATTTAAGTCCCGCGATGAGGAACACTTTTGAATTATTTGATTTTATAGTCTGAGCGGATCGACAAACTTATAGTCAGATGGAGACCAGTCGCGTGGAATTTTCTGGGAAGAAATTGGCTTCATCTTTGAATATTTTACGAAAAGTAGGTATCAGGAAAAAGCATTTGATTTATTAGTATTTTTATCGGCAGATTCTTTCTGTTTATACTTCACTTTACCAACGTTAAATGAAAAAAGCATTAATTACCGGGATCACCGGTCAGGATGGTGCCTATCTTGCTGAACTCCTTTTGAGCAAAGGATATGAAGTGCACGGTATCAAACGCCGCAGCTCTTTGTTCAATACCCAGCGGATCGACCATATCTATGAAGATCCGCACGAAAAAAATGTGCGTTTCCACCTGCATTACGGTGACCTGAGCGATTCCACTAACATCATCCGCATTATCCAGGAAGTACAACCTGATGAGATATATAACCTGGGTGCGATGTCGCACGTGCAGGTAAGTTTTGAAGAACCTGAATATACCGCCAATGTGGACGGGATCGGGACCTTACGTATCCTGGAAGCAGTTCGCCTGCTTGGTTTGACTAAGAAAACGAAGATCTACCAGGCTTCCACTTCTGAGTTGTACGGATTAGTACAGGCAGTGCCGCAATCTGAAACTACCCCATTTTACCCACGCTCCCCTTATGCAGTTGCGAAACTGTACGGGTACTGGATCACGGTGAACTACCGCGAAGCTTATGATATGTTTGCTGTAAACGGTATCCTTTTCAACCACGAATCGCCGCTGAGAGGTGAGACTTTCGTGACAAGAAAAATTACCCGCGCAGTTGCCCGCATTGCCTTGGGCTTGCAGGATAAAGTGTATTTGGGTAACCTTGACGCACAACGCGACTGGGGCCACGCCAAGGACTTCGTAGAAGCGATGTGGCTGATATTGCAACAGGAAACGGCCGAAGATTTCGTGATCGCGACAGGTGTTACCACCCGCATTCGTGATTTCGTTAGAATGGCATTTGAAGAAGTGGGTATCGAAGTGGAATTCTCCGGCGAAGGCGCTGGTGAAACTGCGAAAGTTGTCAAAAGCAACCATGCGGATTTCCAGATCGAAATAGGCAAGGAAGTGGTAGCAGTTGACCCACGTTATTTCCGCCCGACAGAAGTGGAACTATTGATCGGCGACCCGACCAAATCGATGACCAAACTAGGCTGGAAACCTAAATATGATCTGAAAGCATTGGTGAACGACATGGTAACAGCAGATGTAACCCTGTTCAAAAAAGACAGACTTCTGGAAAGCAGCGGTCACCGCGTTCCGAATTACTACGAATAAGCTATTACCCACAAATAAAAAAGCCCCGGAAGCAATTGCACTGCCCCCAAAAAGTTAGACACTTCTTGGGGGCATTTTTATGGTTAATTACAAAAAACACAGTTTGAATTTTAAGCTTAGGCTTGTTAAGGCTTATTTGAATGGCGGTAGTTATACGGGTTTG
>NZ_CAJRAU010000005.1 GCF_907165045.1 Dyadobacter linearis | reverse complement strand
CAAAGATCTTGTTGGTGACTATTGGCCTGGTGTTCACCTCTTCCCATCCCGAACAGAGAAGTTAAGCCCAGAACCGCCGATGATACTTGGGTCAAACCTGGTAAAGTAGGTAGTCGCCACAATACCATCCAAAAGACCATCCCCAAAAGGATGGTCTTTTTTGCGTTTGCAGCATGGTCCTTTTTCTCAGATTGCTTAGCTCTATATAACAACAATCCAGAACCGACGGCCAGACGACAACCGACTTTCAATCTCAAGCGGCAGCAGTTAATGCTGCTCCCTCCCAGTTTTTTTAGATAACTGGTCCCCAAAGACCATGCTTGCCGGGTAAGTTAACGAGGTGATCAATAACATCAGTTTAGAGCCGCTGAATGCGGCGTATCATCATATAAAGGATTATCCAGCTAACATCCGAAGATGCTTCCGGAAGTGCTGATTTAAGGCTATGTGAGCAACACCCTACCGAAGTTGTAAATTGGAAGCGGCACGTAGCTTACAGTGTGGCTGCTAAAGATGATGACCTTCCCGACTCGTCTGATTTTATCACGATCAGTAAAAAAAAGATGAAGGGTACCGTCGAAAAGCTCAACCAGATGTTGCGCAAAGGAGGATGTCGATAAAAAGAGGAAGGCAAAATTGCTACGTCACCAAGCTTTATTTTGTTAACATTGCCAGATATGAGAAGCAGGAAGCTATTTTAGACGACAAGAAGGTATAATAAAACCGAATGGGCGCCACACTCATGCGTTGAAGGAAGATTATATGTGCAACGACCAGTTAGAACTAGCTTATAATGTGTAGGTAACAACCTCCAACCAACTTAAATGCGCTCGCGCTAGGATAGGACGCTAAGGCGTAAGGCAATCCCCGAACGACAATAAAACGCCGACTGGCGTAGACTTGCGCAGGTAGTGTCTTCAGAAGTCGACCTCTCAAATAGTTTTCTGAAATTCAATACCAAATCCTCGTTTTGACATGTTACTTGCTAAAAGGACATGGGAAGCAATTAGTCTAAGATTGAGGCAAAGATGGAGTAACGCCTTCAGCGACAACAATCTCTGAAGGGACTAATCGCAAATTGCAGGCAAGCAGATTAGGGATACGGTTGGTTAGGTGCACGAAATATTAATCTAAGGCAACAAAACCCAACTACGTTAGATAATTAGCTATCTATGCACTCAATGGTCAACTATTCCAGAACCGCTGCTTTTGATCGTAATTCGATATTTATTAAGTCTTGAACGGACTTTGCAATCCCATTAGCATCCATACCGCATTCATGATATAACTCTTGCGGTTCTCCGTGTTCTACAATCGTATCGGGCACTCCGATTCTTTTGACAAGGTTAGAATAGCCATTATCGACCATAAATTCAAGCACAGCACTTCCAAATCCTCCTTGAAGACATCCGTCCTCTACCGTTACGATTCGTTCGAAAGAGGTGAAAATTTCATGGAGCAACTTTTCGTCCAGAGGTTTTGCAAAACGCATGTCATACAGTGCAGCAGAAATACCCTTTTTTTCTAATGAGTCACAAGCCTGATTTGCAGAATTACCAAGTGGACCAAATGATAAAATAGCCACATCTTTCCCGGCTCTTACATTTCTACCACGTCCGATCGTAATTTCTTCAAATGGTGTCTTCCATTGCGGCATCACGCCCGCGCCCCGCGGGTAGCGAATAGTTATTGCCTTAGTTCCTGATTGAAATGAACCTAATTGAGCAGTGTACATCATATTTCGCAGCTCCTGCTCATTCATCGGAGAGGCAACGATCATATTTGGAATGCAACGCATAAAAGCAATATCGTACACGCCATGGTGAGTAGGACCATCGGCGCCAACAAGTCCGGCTCTATCCAAACAAAAAACTACCGGTAATTCCTGAATACAAACATCGTGCACGACCTGATCGTATGACCTTTGCATGAAGGTGGAGTAAATATTACAGAAAACAACTTCACCCCGCGTCGCCATACCGGCCGAGAAAGTCACTGCGTGTTGCTCTGCAATTCCGACGTCAAAAGCTCTTTCAGGAATTTCCTCCATCATGATATTCAACGATGAACCCGAAGGCATCGCAGGAGTAATTCCCACGATCTTCTTATTCTCTTTGGCTAGCTCAACAATCGTGTGCCCAAATACATCCTGGTATTTTGGTGCCTGTGGTGTATCAAAAGTCTTTTTCTTTATCTCTCCGGTTATCTTATCAAAGATTCCTGGTGCGTGCCATTTGGTCTGGTCCTTTTCGGCGGGACCGTAGCCTTTTCCCTTAACTGTAAGACAATGTAAAATTTTGGGTCCTGGAATACTTTTGAGATCGTGAAGAACCTCAGTTAAATGACTGATATCGTTTCCATCAATAGGACCAAAATATCTTAAACCAAGTGACTCAAACAAATTGCTTTGACGCAGAATAGCCGTTTTCATGACCGTTTCTACCTTAGATACAATCTCCTGAGCACTTTTTCCAAAGTGACTCATCTTGCCCAGAAGATTCCATACTTCATCTCTAAACTTGTTGTAAGTCTGAGATGTGGTGATATCAGTCAAATATTCTTTCAAGGCGCCGACATTCGGGTCGATCGCCATGCAATTGTCATTGAGAATAATTATCAGATTTGAGTCAGTTGCTCCGGCATGGTTCATTCCTTCGAATGCCAACCCGGCCGTCATCGCACCATCTCCTATTACTGCAATATGCTGGCGCTCGTGGTTGTTTTCCAAAGCAGAAGCAACCGCCATTCCGAGGGCCGAAGAAATAGATGTGGAAGAGTGTCCAACACCAAATGCATCATAAATACTCTCCTTCCTTTTAGGGAAGCCTGCCAGGCCGCCATAAGTGCGGTTAGAATGAAAAGTATCTCTTCTTCCGGTAAGTATCTTATGACCGTAGGCCTGGTGACCTACATCCCATACGATCTGGTCGTCGGGCGTATTGAATACATAATGAAGCGCAACACTCAGTTCTACAACTCCAAGACTAGCTCCAAAATGGCCTCCGTAAACGGAAACGTTGTCAATTATAAATTGTCTTAGCTCATTGCATACATTGGGAAGCTGTGAGATATCCAGTTTTCGTAAGTCTTCCGGACTATCAATTTTAGCTAACAATTTGCCAGGAGTTATAAGCATACGGCGGGGTATTAAGATAAGATATTCAGCAAACTCTTGGTTTTCAAACAATCAACGAAATTAAGAAATTCGCTGTAAAATCTGTCGACGTTATTTTTGCTGGCTTGCTTTGAACAACTTTTGCTTCTCTTCTTTGGTCAGACTCTCATACCCGGACTTGGATATTTTATCCAAAATCATGTCGATCTCAGTTTGATCAGGCATTTCAATGGTGCCCGAAGACGACGAAGAATATACACTTGTACTACGGTAAACCTGCCTTTCGCGATAGGTAACTTGCATAGCAGGACGTTTTCTGAATAACCTCGACCAGCCAGCCATTACAGCATAAATAGGCTTGCCAAGGTCCGTTCCGCTTTGAAGCAATTTGATAAACATATACCCTACAAATGCGCCACCGAGGTGAGCAAGATTACCACCTGCATTCGGGCCGACGGTTTGAGCAAGTGAAAGAATAATGTAAAATAGCGCGATAAACTTAATGCGTATCGGCCCCAGGAATATCAGATTGAAAGTATAATTCGGGAGGAGTGTGGATGCACCTACTGCGACGGAAAATGCCGCCGCCGACGCACCGAGCATTCTTGAACCTTCAATATGTGCCTGGAAATAGGGAAGTACATTGTACAAAACCATGTAAGTCAGCCCCCCTGCGATACCGCCCAGAAAATATAGCGCAATCACACGTTTTGCGCCCAGATATTCGTCTACCAACTTGCCAAACCAGTAAAGGAAAAGCATATTGAATAGAATATGGAAAATGTCATCGTGGGTAAAAAAATAGGTAATGAGTGTCCAGGGCTTGTAAATAAATTCACTTGTCGCAGCGGGGAGCTGTACAGAGTTGATAACCAGTTGGTATATACCCGAACTTTGAGAAAGTGTCAGAATAATCTTTGACAGCAGCAATACAAGGAAAACCGCAGTATTGATCAAAATTATTTTTACAAGTGCATTCTCAGATTTAGCGAACTCGCGTTTTACATCATCAACAATATTGCCCATCTTCTTACCTTAATAGAAATTTGTTCTCTGCGTTCCCCAGTAACGAAGTAATATATATGCAAATAGCATTCCTCCGATATGGGCGAAATGCGCTACATTATCCGATTGAGCATTTTTAAAACCCGAATACAATTCATACAATCCGTAGAAAGCGACGAAATATTTTGCCTTGATAGGAAACGGGACAAACAGTAAAAACAGCTCAGTGTTTGGAAACAATAAACCAAACGCCATCAGAATACCAAAAATTGCTCCGGAAGCACCCACCATTGGTATACTAACCAGACGCTCATAATAGATATTCACGAAATTAATGCTATCCTGAATATAAGTGGTATTGGTTGGATTTTCTTCAAATTTGTTCAAAAAATTAAGCATCGATTCGTAAATCCCTTTGGCGTGTTTGCTCATAAAATCGGCCAGCGCGTCGGGTGTAGGATTTTGAGTAAATATCTCAACAGCTTGCCGTATCTGATTGTTCTCGAAATAATCGATTCCCGAAAACAAAAGTCCTGCTCCTATTCCGGTAAAGAAGTAGAAAAACAGGAATTTCTTAGGTCCCCACATCCGCTCCAGAAGTGGCCCGAACATGAACAATCCAAACATATTGCTAAACAAATGCCCCAGGCTTCCGTGCAAAAACATGTAGGTCACAAACTGATAAGGCATGAATTCGGGCGATAGCAGCGACCTTAATGCAAAATTCCCACTAAGATTGATAATGCTCGTGTCGACCAGATAGAACAGGACATTCAGTATCAGAAGGTTCCTTACAGTAGGGGTTATTGATAACATATAGGTATTTCTTGATCAAACTTTATTTTAGAACTACTTCTGTCCGTTCATTGGTTCCTAACTTCTAAATATGCTTGTCAGCTTATCCATAGTGAGCAAAACGATAATCGGCTCGCCGCTCGGAGTCCGGTTAGGATCCGTGGACGCAAATAACTGGTCGATGAGTGTATGTATCTCAACAAATGATAATTTGACAGCATACCGGACCGAAAACCTGCGGGCGAGTGAGCGTGACAGACTTTCCGGTTTGTTTAGTTTGAGATCAGAATAGCTTTGCTTTAATTGTTCTATCAGCTCTTCAAAAAGATCCTGTTCCCGTTCCTCGGGAAGATCTGCCGGAATTCCGCGAATGATCAACTCGTTCTGGCCAAATTCATCAAACTCGAAGCCCAGACTATGAATTTCCTTCTTGGTTTCCTTTACCAGTTGCATATCTGAATGCGTGAGCCTGATCCTCTTCGGAAAAAGCAGCTGCTGACAAGCGCCCGTCCTGTTGATGAGCATCTTACGATATCGTTCGTACAATATCCTTTCATACGCAGCTTTCTGGTCGATCAGCATGATACCATCTTTGACCTGCGAAAGAATATACCTGTTGTGAAGCTGAAAAAGCATTGCGTCACTTTCCGGGGCAGAAATTACTTCCGACGCCATTCTGTTGACCTTACTGGCTACGGTTTTAGATTCTTCCTGGTACGCGGGACGCGATACAGTTACCGGACTCGTATCAAAAGCAGCAATTTCACTACTCCGATCTTCCGTGTTTTGAAGTCCTTCAAAAAGCTTACTCCAACTGGTTAGGTTCGATTTAGAAGGTCCATGATCTGCTTTTCTGGACTGGGCGGCCCAGTCGGGCATGACAGTTCGCGGGATAAAATTGGGATTTGGTTCGGAAGATCCCTGGGTGAAGAAATTGACATTATCATCGAAATCAATCGACTGCGAGAAATTATACATTCCCACCGCTTTTTTTACCGCCGCCATTACAATCGCATACACCGACTTTTCGTCATCAAATTTGATCTCAGTTTTCGTCGGGTGAATGTTAATATCAATGTGAGAAGGATCAATATCCAGGAACAGCACATAAAACGGGTGACTTCCGTCCGGGATAGTCCCGTCGAACGCACTTATTACCGCGTGGTGAAGGTAACTATGCTTGATATAGCGGTCATTCACAAAGAAAAATTGCTCTCCCCTCGTCTTCCTGGCGAATTCCGGCTTGCCGATATATCCGCGCACACTTACATAAGAAGTTTCCTCCTGGCAGGAAGCGAGTTGTTCACGGTAACTTTTCCCGTAAATGTCGACGATCCTACGCACCAGCTTGGCCGGCGGAAGATTAAAAACCTCTGTATCGTTATGATGTAATGTCAAGCTTACTTCGGGATGAGCCAATGCAACGCGCTGAAATTCGTCCAGAACGTGCCGCATTTCTACCGAGTTTGATTTCAGAAAGTTCCGGCGCGCGGGTACATTGAAGAAAAGATTTTTAACCGAAATACTGGTCCCTGTTACAGCCGCTACACTTTCCTGCGTTTTGATTTCGGAACCGTCAATGCGGATTAATGTACCTAGTTCATCACCGTCCTGGCGCGTTCGTAATTCCACCTGCGCCACCGCCGCGATAGAGGCGAGTGCTTCTCCGCGGAAGCCCATTGTCCGTATGCTGAACAAATCTTCCGACTTACGGATCTTTGAAGTCGCGTGCCGCTCAAAAGACATTCTGGCGTCAGTTACCGACATGCCGGATCCATTATCTATTACCTGGATCAATGTCCGCCCTGCTTCTCTGAGCACCACCTGAATATGTGTAGCCTTTGCGTCGATCGCATTTTCGAGCAATTCTTTAACCGCTGATGCCGGCCGCTGCACAACTTCCCCTGCCGCAATTTGATTTGCAATAGAATCAGGTAACAGCTGTATAATGTCGGGTGACGGCATATTGAAATTGATTTTTTACTTATAACAAATAAACAAAAATTTTCGCAACCGGTTCTCGCCAAATGCGGGATTGCTGGTTTTCCAGGCGGAATTTAGTTGTTGTTTCAGTGGGGAATAATTATATATTTTGTTGAAATTTTGAACAATTGTCGAACGTTTTTTCGATCAGACTTTGTTAACTAGAAGTAATTTGCATAAATTGGGAAACTAAACTCCGAGGTACTAACCGATCTTAATTATGAAAGCACCAATTTTTAAAAGATTCAATTTTACGATGGCCTTACAGTGGCTGATATTTCTGCCGATCATTCTGCCATTATGCATTGTATTTGGTGCTTTTCAAGGCATTATGACTATGGTTGAGAAAATGTTCCAAAGAATGTGGGTGGATATGGAGTTGTAGAATATCTTCGCTGATAACGTAATTACCTACCAATAAAAAGAGAGAGCCAGGATATCCTGGCTCTCTCTTTTTATTGGTATAATCCTAAAATTTCCATCTTACGAACGCTTCCATTGCCTCATATTCGGCAAGTCCGAGCGAATCATACAAATGTGCGGTACCGCGATTCCGCTCTTCCGCTCTTTGCCAGAACTCCCGTGAATCTTCGCCCTGGAATACAACCCCGTCTTTTTGTGACTGGTGCTTGAAAATTCCCTGACGTTTTTTCAAAACCTGATCTGGACTCATCGGAACAGCCATTTCAATTTCATAAATATCCCATTCAGCCCAGGCGCCGCGATATAGCCAAACCCAGCAATCCTTCATGAAATTCTTATGTTTCGAACGGTGCAATGCCGCTTCGATCGCATCCCAGCAAACTTTATGCGTACCATGCGGATCGGCGAAATCCCCCGCAGCATAAATTTGGTGCGGCTTGATCTCCTCGATCAGGTTTTCAATGATCTTAATATCTTCTTCACCGATCGGCTTTTTCTGAACAGTACCCGTTTCATAAAAAGGCATATCGAGGAAATGCGCCTGGCTGGTTGGTATTCCTACAAAACGGCAGGTAGCCTTCGCTTCGCCTCTTCTCAGTAAACCCTTTACCTTGCGAATTTCAGGCGTATCGATTTCGCTGTCTTTGGTATGTTTCAGGAATTCTTTTGCGTCGAGGAAAAGTTGATTTGCGGAAGGACTATCAATAGAAAAGCCTTTGTTGAAATCAACCACAAAATCAATAAAACGCAAAGCCTCGTCGTCTGCTACTGCGATATTTCCCGACGTTTGATAAGCCACATGCACTTCATGTCCCTGATCTACGAGTCTTTGGAAAGTACCTCCCATCGAAATAATGTCATCATCGGGGTGCGGGCTGAAAATGAGAACACGTTTCTTTGTAGGCTGTGCGCGCTCAGGACGGTAGGTATCGTCGGCATTTGGTTTTCCGCCCGGCCAGCCGGTAATAGTATGCTGCAGTTGGTTGAATACATTGATATTGATCTCATAACCAGCTCCATATTGTGCGAGCAAGTCACTCATACCATTATCATTATAGTCTTTATCAGTTAATTTCAGGATCGGTTTGTTCAGGATCTTCGAAAGGTGTGTTACCGCCTTCTTGATCATTTTATTATCCCAGATCACCGAGTCAACAGCCCACGGAGTTTTAATGCGGGTAAGTTCTGAGGCGGCGCTTTCGTCCAGCACGAAAGAAACGTCGGGATGCGCCTGCAAATAGGAAGCAGGGTTCAGTTCAGTTACCGGCCCTTCCACTGCGCCCCTGATCACCGAAGCTTTTCTTTCACCCCAGGCAAGCAAAACAATGCGGCGCGCGTTCAATATCGGCGCAACCCCCAGCGTAATCGCTTTGCGAGGTACATTATGCAGACCGCCAAACTCCATGCCCGCAGCTACTCTTGTAGAATGATCGAGCGTGATCAGACGTGTGCGGGAATTGATCAGCGAGCCGGGTTCATTGAAACCAATATGTCCGTTTCCACCGATCCCAAGCAACTGGAAATCCAGTCCGCCGACCGCATTGATCTTATTTTCATAAGAAGTACAGTAATCGCGCAGCAATGCAGAAGGAACGGTACCGTCTGGTAAAAAGTAATTTTCTTTCGCAATATCAACATGGTCAAAAAGCTGCTCTTTCATGAACCTGTGGTAGCTATAAATAGAGTCAGGCTCCATTTGATAGTATTCATCCAGGTTAAAAGAAATCACGTTTTTGAAGCTTAACCCTTCTTCTCTGTGCATTTTCACAAGAAGTGCGTAAACCGTTTTGGGCGAAGAACCCGTCGCTAGCCCAAGGACACAAGGTTTACCTTCTTTTTGCTTCTGACGGATCAGGTCAGCAATTTCTTTGGCTACCGCGTAAGAGGCTTCTTTGGAATCCGCGAAAATCTGGGTTGGGATTTTCTCATAGGTGATAGGCTGGCCGATCGTTCCATTCGTGCCTTTTCCGTTGTTTGAAGCTTGCATCAGTATGGTCTGAGGACTTACCGTTTGTTGGCTCATGTTTCCTTGTTTTATTTTATAAGAGTTCTAGAATAGACAGGGCGGGAATTTACAGCATTTTCGTGTAAGTGCACGACCACGCAACAATATTTGGACGCAAAACTACGACACAAAGCTGATATTCTTAAAATAATTTAAAAACATCTTTTTACTTAAAAATACTGCTTCAAGCGAAATATAGGCAATTGATCGATCAGCTAAATCACCGGGAACATAAAGTAAGCCTTATTATTTCATTACGAAATAAATGCTCGTATTTTTGCGGCATCTTTCAGTCCATATCATAAAAATACACTCATGTCTACCATCACCAGCGTTGAACGTGACACCACCATTTTCGATCTGATCAACAGAGAGAAATATCGTCAGGAATCCGGTATCGAGCTTATTGCTTCTGAAAACTTTACTTCCCGTCAGGTGATGGAAGCTTCCGGCAGCGTTTTGACTAATAAATATGCCGAAGGTTTGCCAGGAAAACGCTACTACGGTGGATGCGAGGTAGTCGACGAAATTGAGCAGATTGCGATCGATCGTTTGAAAGAACTTTTCGGGGCTACCTGGGCAAATGTTCAGCCGCATTCAGGTGCGCAGGCTAATACAGCAGTTTTTCTGGCCTGTCTGAATCCGGGTGATAAAATTATGGGCTTCAACCTGGCACACGGAGGTCACCTTACCCACGGTTCACCAGTCAACATTTCAGGTAAATATTTCCAGCCTATTTTCTACGGCGTCGAAGCTGAAACAGGTTTGATCAACTGGGATAAAGTCGAGGAAACAGCATTGAAAGAGCGTCCGAAACTATTGATATGCGGAGCTTCTGCATACAGCCGCGACTGGGATTATGAGCGCCTGAGAAATATCGCTGACCAGATCGGCGCACTTTTAATGGCTGATATAGCTCACCCGGCAGGACTGATCGCGAAAGGACTGTTAAACGATCCGTTTGATCACTGCCATATTGTTACCACTACTACACACAAAACACTTCGCGGCCCAAGAGGCGGGGTGATTATGATGCGCAATGATTTTGAAAACCCATTTGGAATTAAAACACAGAAAGGACAGCTAAGAACAATGTCTTCGTTGCTGGATTCGGGTGTTTTCCCTGGCACCCAGGGGGGTCCGCTGGAACATATAATAGCCGCAAAGGCAGTTGCATTTGGCGAAGCTTTGAGCGAAGGATATTATAACTACGCAACGCAGGTTACCAGAAATGCGCAGGCAATGGCGAAAGCTTTTGTTGAAAAAGGATACCGCATTATTTCAGGCGGAACTGATAATCACCTCATGTTGATCGATTTGCGCACTAAGAACGGCATCGATTCAGGGCTGACTGGTAAATTGGCTGAAAATACTTTGATCAAGGCTGATATTACGATTAACAAGAATATGGTACCGTTTGATGACAAATCTCCAATGGTTACTTCTGGTATCCGTGTCGGAACGGCCGCGATGACAACCCGCGGGCTCATGGAGTCGGATATGGAGCGCATTGTGGATCTGCTGGATACTGTTTTGGTTAATCACGATAACGATTCTAAAATCGCTTCTGTAAAAGGAGAGGTGAATAACTGGATGAAACAATTCCCGCTATATAGTTAATATTGTAAAGTTGATAAGTGGAAGCGTGAAGGTATCTGTACTTTCACGCTTTTTGCATTTAGCGCAGTGTGGTTTTTGTTTATTTAAAGGACTAACCTATATCATAAATTTATCATAGCGTGGGTAGCCGCTATTTTCGGCCGGATTGAATGCAAAGAATTGTACAGCAACTTGTTTCGACTTAATAAAGTTTTCATAACTTTGCACTCCAAAATTGAATTAATTAATATGAGCAAGAAAAACGCGGACGAGGCTGGGCTGGAAATAATTGAAACTCCGGAAGCTTTAGCTGGCCAGATTAATAAGGCAGAGGCTTTCTTTATCAAGAACCGCAAAATAGTTTTAGGAATTGTTGGGGCGATATTGGTTGCAATCATTGGTTTTGCAGGATATCGCTTTTATATCGATGGCCAGGAAGGAACTGCTCAAAACGCGCTTGCAAGTGTTGTATACGATTTTGAAGCCGATTCGCTCCAAAAAGCATTGAATGGAAGTGGTGGAAATGAAGGTCTTCTTTCTATCGCCGATAGTTATAAAGGAACTGACGCTAGTAACCTGGCGAATTTCTATGCTGGTGTTGCCTTGCTCAAACAAGGAAAATATGACGACGCGATCAGTCACCTGAAATCTTTCAGCTCTTCTGACCTGTTGATCCAGGCCCGCGCGCAATCACTGATTGGTGATGCTTACTTTGAAAAAAACCTCCCGGCTGACGCTATTTCATATTATCAAAAAGCGTCAGACTACGAGAAAAACGAATATTTCACGCCGGTATATTTAATGAAGCTTGCCCTGGCTCAGGAAAAAGCAAGTAAGCCTGCTGATGCGATCGCAACGTATAAACGTGTTATCGAAGAATTCCCGCTTTCGTCGGAAGTGGTGAATGCTAAGAAATACATGGGATTATTAGAAGGACAGGTCGGCAAATAATGGTTAAACCATTCTGTTCTGCAAAAGGATAAAGCCGACATGGTTTTATCCTTTTTTTATTCATTTTACTCAAAGATTTAAAACAAAAATCAATGTCAAGTGCGGACAAAAATTTAAGTGTGTTCAATACGGCGGACCTTCCGGATATCGCAACAAAACGCTTCGCTATTCTGGTGGCAGAGTGGAACTCCGAAGTCACGGAAAAGCTTTTCGAAGGTGCATATCAGACCCTGGTACAGTATGGCGCCAAGCCTGAGAATATCGAAAGAGGCAACGTTCCAGGCAGTTTCGAGTTGACATTAGGTTCGCAGTGGTTTGCACAGCGGGAAGACATAGATGCGGTAATTGCCCTCGGAGTCGTAATTCAGGGTGAAACCAAACATAACGATTATATTAATCATTCTGTTTCTCAGGGAATTACCAATTTGAGTTTAAAAACAAACAAACCGGTAATCTTCGGTGTACTGACTCCCAATACCATGCAACAAGCCGTGGACAGGGCCGGCGGTATTCACGGAAACAAAGGAGACGAGGCAGCGATTACAGCGATCAAAATGCTGGGATTGTATTCGCAAATCACCAAAGGATCAGTCAAGCGGGGCTAGTATTGTCATTTATAGTCAGTTGTAGTCAAGTATTGTCATTTGTTGTCAGGTTTGGTCATTTTTATTAAGTATCAAAAAACAATTCCGAACCACACGCGACTAACTTGACCAATCTCGATCACCGCGGCACCCAAACATTCACTTATTCAGTCATTCAATCATTCACAATTCATTAATATGCAAGTCTGGAAATTTGGCGGCACTTCGGTTGGAAAGCCTGAACGTATGCATTCGATCAGAGAACTTCTCAACAGCGATCCCAATCGTAAAATAGTTGTTTTATCAGCGTTGTCGGGTTCTACCAATGCATTGATTGCAATTGGTGAGGCTGTAAAAGCATTCGACGACGCAAAAGCTGCGGTTTTGCTCGACGATCTGAAAACGCATTATAGTCTTTTTATCAAGGAGCTTTACGCCACGCCGGAAGGATTGCAGAAAGGGCAGGAGATCGTCGATACTGAATTCGGATATATTAAATCGTTGGTAGGGATCAAACCTTTCACCACCAAGCAGGACAAAGAACTGGTTGCGGAAGGAGAGATATTGAGCACGAAAATGTTTCAGGCTTATCTGGATGAAAAAGGGGATAGCTCGGTTTTGTTATCAGCACTCGATTTCATGCGTATAGACGCAGACGGAGAACCCGAACTGGCGACTATCGAAGAAAAGCTGGTTACTATCCTGAGCCAGTATTCCGACAAGCAGACTATCATTACGCAGGGATTCATTTGCCGGAACCCGCGTGAAGAAGTGGATAATTTGAAAAGAGGAGGTTCTGATTATACCGCGTCACTGATCGGCGGTGCGATCCGTGCTGACGAAATTCAGATCTGGACAGATATTGACGGAATGCATAATAATGATCCGAGGATCGTAAAACGCACATTCCCGATCCGTGAGCTTACTTTTGAAGAAGCTGCTGAACTTGCTTATTTTGGCGCGAAAATTCTGCATCCGAGCACGATTACGCCGGCTAAGCTGAGGAGTGTGCCGGTTCGTCTGAAAAACACAATGCAGCCGGAGGCACCAGGAACCCTGATTGCAAACCAGACTTCTGACAGGGAGATCAAGGCGATTGCTGCAAAGGACAATATCACAGCGATTTACATTCATTCGACCCGTATGCTGAATGCTTACGGATTTCTTCGCAGGGTATTTGAGGTATTTGAGAAATACAAAACGCCGGTTGATATGATCACAACTTCCGAGGTTTCTGTATCTGTTACCATCGATAACTCGGAACACCTTGAAAAGATCAGCGCAGATTTAAAGGAATTTGCAGATCTGGAAGAACACGATCTGGATCAGAATATCATTTGCATTGTCGGAAATTTCAGTGCGGATAAAGAAGGAATCGCATTAAAAGTGCTCGATGCTTTGAAACATATTCCAATACGAATGATTTCGTACGGCGCTTCCGAGCACAACCTTTCGTTGCTTATTCACTCTAAATACAAGGCTGAGGCGCTAAATGTGCTGAACGAGCGCCTGTTTTATTACGAGGATGCGATGAAAGACATTTTTACTGCTCCCTGATCTATTAGTTTTAAATCATTAAAGTTGTTTGCCAAAAGCAGACAGCAACATAAAGATGTTACAAACCAATTTTATTCGCGAAAACAGGGATTTCACAATCGCTGGATTGACCAAAAAGCATTTCAAGGACGCAGAACAAGCTGTTGACCGCATTATCGATCTTGACAAAAGAAGGCGGGAAGTGCAGCAGGAGCTTGACGACGTTCTGGCTGCTTCAAACAACAAAGCCAAAGAGATCGGCGGCTTGATGAAGGCTGGAAAGCAAAGCGAAGCCGAGGAGGCGAAAGCAGTGACAGCTACCCTAAAAGAACGGTCGAAATCACTGGACGAATCGCATAAGACCATCGAGGCTGAATTATTGGACGAGCTGGTTAAGTTGCCTAACCTCCCGCACAGCAGTGTTCCTGAGGGAAGAACTGCCGAGGATAATGTGAATATTCTGGAAGAAGGTGCTAAGCCAACCCTTCACCAGGGTGCACTTCCGCATTGGGAATTGATTAAAAAGCTGGGTAAAAACCAGGCACCGATCATTGATTTTGAACTGGGAAACAAGATTGCCGGCGCAGGTTTTCCAGTTTACAAGGGGAAGGCTGCAAGGTTACAGCGTGCGATGATCGCCTTTTTTCTGGATGAGGCGGGCAAGGCGGGATATACAGAAGTGCAGCCTCCCATTGTCGTGAATGCAGATTCCGGATTTGCGACTGGCCAATTACCCGATAAAGAAGGTCAAATGTACCACGACGCGCAGGACGATCTTTATCTGATACCGACGGCAGAAGTACCTGTTACCAACTTATATCGTGATGTAATCGTTGCTGAAACTGAATTGCCTGTCAGAAATGTAGCCTATACTCCTTGCTTCCGGCGTGAGGCGGGCAGCTGGGGCGCACACGTACGTGGCTTGAACCGTTTGCACCAGTTTGACAAAGTAGAGATTGTTCAAATCAATAAACCTGAGGAGTCTTACAAAGCTTTGGACGAAATGGTAGAGCACGTAAAAAGCCTGCTGGGCAAACTGGAACTTCCCTACCGGATATTACGCCTCTGCGGCGGTGATATGGGCTTTACCTCTGCATTGACCTATGATTTTGAGGTTTGGTCTGCCGGGCAGGAGCGTTGGCTAGAATGTAGTTCAGTTTCAAATTTCGAAACTTACCAGGCAAACAGGCTGAAACTTCGCTGTAAAGGCGCAGATAAGAAGACGCAGCTTTTACATACATTAAATGGCTCTGCGCTCGCATTACCGCGTATTCTGGCGGCTCTTTTAGAAAATAACCAACAGGCCGACGGAACAGTCAAAATACCGGCTGTACTAGTTCCTTACTGCGGGTTTGAAACAATTGAATAGGAAAAAGAATTACAATATTGAAAGGCTCTCACATTTGCGGGAGCCTTTTTGCTTTTTCGAAAATGGAGGTAATACCAACTGCATTCATGATAAGGCTGCCCACTCTTTCGTAAGCAATTCCATCTGCTATCTTGAATGAATTTTTAAATTGTTCGCCCAGGACAGTCGTTTTAAAGCACTTGTTGACCGCAAATTCGGCATCCATATAGCCTTCTGCCAGTTCCAGTAAGTGGGTTGAAATCATAAAATAAGAGCCGGGATATTTACAGAAACCGTCCAGTACCGTTTTCGAGCAATGAAATGCATCTTCCTGATTAGTACCCCGAAAAATTTCATCTACCAACACAAAACACCTGTCTCCCTGCTGCAAAGCCTCAGCAATACTTTTTACCCGCATCATTTCATTGTAAAAGTGACTGTATCCCGAAGTAAGATCGTCGGCGAGGTGGATGGATGTGAATAATCTGTCGAAGAATGGCAAGGTAATATTAGTCGCTGGAACAGGTAGGCCCAGGTGCGCTAGGTATATTGCCAGCCCGCAGGCTTTCAGAAAAGTAGTCTTTCCACTCGTATTGGCGCCGGTGATAATGCACACACTTTTATTCAAATCAATATGAATATCATTTGCGATACCATTTGGTATCAAAGGATGTTTGATCCCTGCCGCCGCAAATTTCTGGGTAGCGTTATCGAAATCGGGAAAAGTCAGTCTATGTAGTTCGGTAGTTTTCGCAATCGAGCGGTACGCGTCAAAACGATAGAATATGTCCAGCAGCCTGCGAAGTGCTTTTGCATTTGAAACCCTGAAATAATAGTCAATACTAAACACTTTCGTCTTGGCAATATCATTTTCATTTTGCTTCAAAAAAGACCGAATAGTGGGTGTAGAGAGAAATTTGCTGATAAATTGAACATCATCCTGAGCATCCTGCGGTATTACAGAATCCTGCATATTTACCAGCATTCGCTGCATTGCACGGAGCATTCTCAGCGTCGCCATTAAGCCACTCTGAATGCGATAAAATTCCTCCGGACTTTTGATATAATAAACCAACGTGTCCAGCCAGTGCATAACCGCATCCTGCGACATGGAATGCGCCACACTCAGCGACGAATATCCCTCTGCCGCCATTATATACGACCTGGGAATATCGATCAGGCAGGTGGCCGGTTTTTCTAAAATGGTTTTTATGAGTTGCTGAAACGACTGGACTTCGGCCAGGGTCGACCGGGGTTTGGAAAGCAGGGTTTTCAGGTAGTCGCTGCCGCCCTGGGTGAGGGTTTTGTCAAAAAACTGCAAAGCACTGAATGCGCCTTTCCGCTCGGCAAGTACTTGAAGCTCGTAAAGTGTATGCTGGTCAACGGGTTGCATTTGAAGATGTATGGTTCTCCAAATGTAAAAACGGGCTGGGTTTGTGGCGCGTTAAAGAAAGTTAAACTTCTTTTGACTTCGGGAAAGCCAGCCAGATAAAATAGCCGGTGAGTACCACAATCGATACCTGCATGGAATAGTCCAGCAATAAGTCCGAGGAAGCGGAGGTATCGGAAGGTGTGAGGTAACAGGGCATGCCCAGTCGCCACCAAAACGACGGATGGACTACACAAAGCACATTGTATGCAAAAAAGAGGGTTAGCTGCACTTTGTTTTTCCAATCGATTGTGTAAAAAACCAATGGTAACAGAAACAGAAAGATATAGTTACTGTAAGCACTTTGCTGCACGATCATCATTGTCGCGTACAAGATGATCCAAACGCGCGAAAGCATAATGCGGAAGTCGGAGTGGCGCATTCGCCAGGCGGCAAGCGTAGCGAGGCCCACAGACAATACCAGCCCGATCCAGTTCCAGAACTTTTCCCCCACACCAATTGCGTTGTGAAACAAAGGATTGATAATGGAAGGGATATTAGGTGCGCGCAACGTTTGCGCTTCGTCGAGTGGCTGCGTGAATTCCCAGCCTACCAGCGGGTATAATATCGCCAGTGAAGCAATTCCTATTAATACCATCGGAATAAGGAACCGCATTTTTTCTTTTTCGATTAAAAAAAGCGGCACGAGGATCAATACAAAGATCGCCTTCGTCATCAATAGCCCGATCGCAAGAATCACTGCGTACCATTCAACCCGCAAAGTACGCTCGCGGACGAGGTAGGCAAGTATTACAAAAAGCCACATCCACACGTCTTCCTGCGCACCTACGATGCAGAGTACCAGCGAGCCGGGCAGCAAAAGATATATGATCGACAAAAAAAGTAGTCTGCCTTTTGATTGAAAAGCCCTGAAAAAGTGGTAGCTGAGCAACAATGCAACACCGTCCATTGCCGCCATCGTCAGGACGATCATTTTGGCATTGAACCAGAATTTTAACCAGATACCTAAAAAATACGGATATAACGGAGAATAAGGTGACCAGAAATCTCTGTAAACAACCTGACCGAGTGAGGCTTTGCTCCCTTCGTCCCAAAATCCGTTCACGTCGGAAGTGGTTTCCATGCCGGCTACAATATAGATTGCAAGGAAGGGGAGCAGCCTGAGTATTGTCCAGCTTATCAGAAGCGTTTTTTCAACCGATTTTCTATCGAGCCAGGTAATCAGCCGGTTTTTGAAAAACAGCAGGAAAACAATTACAAGAACGCAAAGCAGACTAATGCCTAATTTGGCCAGAACGATATTCATGCCAATACGGGGTTTTCGGAAGGTGCGATCTTGCGGTAAGTTTCCCGGAGTATCCAGAGGAAGCAAAGCACATTCAGTATTTCCAGGATGTATTCAAACAAGAATGAAATGTCGCCGAACATGCCGAGTGACGTATAAGCGGGCTGTTTAATATAAACCCAAACAAAAGGCTGAACGACAGTGAGCCAGTTGAGTGCCAAGAGTACAACAACGTGGACTGTTTTGCGGATATCAATGATCTCAAATATCACCGCCATTAAATAGGCGATCACATAAGCGCCCATTGCGCTGGCCTGGAATACCATCATACATACAAAGCAAGCGATAAATATGCTCGGTAATACCTGATTAATGTGTTTGTGGCGCGATTTAAAAGCCATGAAAACGGGTACAAATACAGTAAACAGCAGCCCAAACCAGTTGAGCAGTCCCGAATTCTTTGCATCGATCTTAACAAAAAACTCGATAAATGGGCGGCCAACCGAGAATAGATTTGGCGTCATTAATTGCTCGGTGTGCCTGATCGGCATCAGAAACAGATCGCCGATTTGCCAGTACAGAAAACCGACAGCTGGCAGACCAATCGCCGCCATAACGATCAGCATTTTTACAGGTTTTTTAACTAAAACCAAAACCGCAGGAAGCAATAGTATAAATGTCACTTTAATAGTCAGCAATGCGATCGCATAAAGGATTCCCAGGCCGATCTCGTAATTCACGGTCTGTTTTAAAGTATACCGCCACATCACCAGCGCAGCGCCCCAGAACCATACTTCTTCTTGCCCATCCACGAGAATATACATAAAACCCGCGGGCAGCAGAAAATAGATGATAGCCAGCTGCAATGCACGGGGCGAGCGGCTTTTATAGGTCTGATAAGTGAGCCACAGAATGCCGGCTTCCATCAAAACCATAAATAGAACGATCGCGCGCGCGTTGTGCCACAGCCAAACGGGAATACTTATAATATATGCATACAACGGAGCGTGGTAGGACCAGAAGTCACGGTACACGAAACCACCGGCTTTTGCAGCGACTGCTTTATAGAAAAAGAAAGGAATATCGCCCCTCGGCTCTTCGTTAACTATCAGGAAAATGCCGATCCAGGGTACGAAGCGAAAGAGGAGAAAACTAAGGCCAAAGACCAGCTTATCATTGCCTGACTGCCAGCGGGAAAAGAGATCGGACCGGGTAATTGTCCAGATGATTCCCAGTGTCAACCCCAGATTAATGAGGAGCTTAATGTAAAAAACGGTAAGAACAGGCATCTAAAATCTGTCGAAATCAAGGCGCAAACTTAAAACAAGTTTCCTGATAATGAGTAGCTAATAGTAAAGTTTTAATGTAAAGGGAAAAAGGTATGCTTGCATACTATAAGGCAAAAATCTATTTTTGATAAAGATCATATTTTGTAACCACCGTACAGTATGGCGTTTAGCGGACAATTAAATGGAATGGATTTCAACCTGAGCGAAGAGCACCTGGCGGTTCGCGACGCTGCCCGCTATTTTGCACAAAACGAATTGTTGCCGGAAGTGATTGAGCGGGATAACGCCCAGAAATTTGATCCTGTGCTACTCAAAAAAATGGGCGAACTGGGGTTTCTGGGAATGATGGTTTCGCCGGAGTACAACGGCAGCGGAATGGATACGCTCTCTTACGTACTGGCTATGGAGGAAATTTCCAAGATCGATGCGTCGGCCGGTGTGATCATGTCGGTAAATAATTCGCTGGTATGCTGGGGAATTGAAAAATATGGATCGCAGGAGCTCAAACAAAAATACCTGACGAAACTTGCCACGGGCGAAATGATCGGCGCGTTCTGTTTATCGGAGCCTGAGGCCGGTTCTGATGCTACTTCCCAGCACACCACGGCTGTCGATCGGGGCGGTTATTATCTGCTGAACGGGACCAAGAACTGGATAACAAATGGAAATACTTCAAACGTTTGCGTCGTAATCGCTCAGACAGACCCTGAGAAAAGGCACAAAGGGATCAATGCGTTTTTGGTGGAGAAGGGTGTGGAAGGTTTTGAGGTCGGTAAAAAAGAAGACAAAATGGGCATTCGTGCTTCGGATACACATACTTTGATGTTCTCTGATGTAAAGGTTCCGAAGGAGAACAGAATAGGGGACGACGGATTCGGGTTCAAGTTTGCGATGAATGTATTGAACGGGGGCAGGATCGGTATTGCGGCCCAGGCGCTGGGAATCGCCGCCGGCGCATTTGAGCTTTCCTTGAAATATTCCAAAGAGCGGAAAACTTTCGGCAAGCCGATCAGCGATCACCAGGCTATTCAGTTTAAGCTGTCGGAAATGGCGACAAAAATAGAGGCGGCGCGGTTACTTGTCTATAAATCAGCCCGTATGAAAGACGAGGGAAAAGATTACGTACAAGCTGCGGCGATGGCTAAATTATTTGCATCCGATGTTGCAATGTGGGTCACTACCGAGGCTGTGCAGGTACACGGCGGCTATGGATACGTAAAAGAATATCACGTCGAGCGGCACATGCGCGACGCGAAAATTACGCAGATTTATGAGGGTACCTCTGAAATACAAAAACTCGTAATAGCCAGGGAGCTACTTAAATAGTTGATTTCAGAAGATCGAATCCATTTTATTCTGAATCTTGGATTTAAATGATATCAAAATATCATTTTTTTTGAATTTTTGTCAATCTATACTTGTATTAGTTTTGTACAATTTATTAGATTTGTACAAAAATTGAAAGTTACGGTCAAAAGGACCCTTAAACATATCAGGTATGGAAGATTATAATAAGATTATTGAATCTTTAGGGGTGAAATTCGTGAAAGCCCGTCATATACGGATTTTGCAACCTATTACGATTAAAAATTTCTACGACGTCCAGAACTCGCTTACGATTTTGTACGACGGTGAAGTTTCTTTCGGGTCGGAAGAATCGCAGCGTGTGGAGGAAGGCGATATGCTTTTTATTCCAGGCGGAAAACATGCGACTGTGACTTACGGAAATACGCAGACTGCGAAAACGGTTTCGAACGAGGAGTTTATGACCAACCGTGATAACTATATCGACGCTGGTCACGATCCTGCATTAATTGGAAAACTACCTAACTCATTCGGACTGATATCTTTCGAAGCAAAGGTTTTTGATACTGTCAACTTCTTCACTTCCCTGGATGTACCTCCGTTTTTGATCAAAAGAGACGATCAGATTGCAGCGACTATCAACCAGATATTGACAGAAGATATGCTCGATACTCCTGGAAAGGGACGCATTATCAAGATCAAAACGGAAGAGGTGGTGATTGAGATCATTCGTTACATTCTGAAAAACAAATTGTTTGTTGAGCAGCTGGTTACGAATAGTACTTATTTCAAGGATCCACGTCTGATTGACATTTTCGCTTATATTAAAGACAATCTGGGTGGAGATCTTTCCAACAAGGTACTTGCCAACGTAGCAAATGTTTCTGAGGATTATGTTGGTCAATATTTTAAAATGCTGACCGGGATCAACCCACAGGATTATATCGAATACCAGCGTATGGAAAAAGCGGTTGATTTGCTGCGTACTTCCAAGAAAAGCATTCGCGCGATCGGTTCAGATGTAGGTTACAAAGACACCGCTTATTTCTGCCGTCGTTTCAAAATGATGTTTGGTATTCCGGCCGGCAAAATGCGCCGTCGTGAATCGCTGATGAACGTATAGAAATTACATAATATGAATTTAAAAGGAGCTCAATAGGCTCCTTTTTTTCGTTTATGCGGACTTATTGGACCGGCGTGAGCTGGACTGCGGATACCTGCCATTTGGCTCCGCTTCGGGTGCATACTGCCATAAATGAAAGATCGCCCTGAAAGCTGTTATTTCTGAATCGCGCCCTGATACTCCACAATCCTGTGACAATCGCTACATCGCGGTAATTTCTTGTACTAATGCCCGATATCATGCCGGATTCTACAACGAGGAGTCCATCGTTCACTGTTTGAATAAGTTGCTGCCGGTTGATCGTTTGTCCATTGAAGCTTACAACCGTAAAGTCGGCAGTGAGAATGCCTTCCAATGCATTTATATCCTTTTCCTGCAATGCAATAAAAAACTGCCGCGCACAGTCGGTTCCGTCGATTGGTTGTGACAGTTGAGCATTTGCGGACAGAACAAATGAAAACTGGATCAAAAACAGCAAAATGAATTTCATGTCAGGAGAAGTATAAGTAGCTTCGCGGATAGATTTAAACTTAACGAAAGGAGTGTTTAAAATGAGATTTCCGGCCAAGATTTATACATGGATATTAATAGGTTTTCTGGCAGCGTGTTCTTCGGCACCGGACAAATTAGGAAATTTGGATCTAAAAAAATGGCGTGCTGACCGGGGAGGCTGCAATAACGCACGTTCGACCCAGAAAGCAGATTTCAAGTCTATTGAAAAAGAATTGAAAGGAAAGTTTGCGGATGATATAGGCAAGCTGCTTGGCCGCCCTGATATTCACCAGCTGGGAGAACGAAACCAGAAGTTTTACGTCTATTTTTTACAAAAAGGGCCTCAGTGTGAAGATATGAAGGCCAAATCGGAGGCGGAGAAAGTGATTCTTAAATTCAATGCAGTTGGATTACTTTCAGAGATCACTTATCAAACAAGACCACTTTAGATCAGAGATAAAATTTCTTGATTTTGATCAGCTGCTCCACCGATTCGGGAACCAGGTATTTGATAGAGACTCCGTTTTTTAGGGAATTTCGGATAAATGTCGCCGAAATATCCAGCAGAGGCGCTTCGATGAACCTTACTGCCGGGTGATTTCCAAAAATGTGTTTTTTTGAATTGGGCCGGTTGTAAACATACAGACCCGTATATTCCAGGATCTGCTCGTAATTTTTCCAGTTAGGAAATTGAGCCAGATTGTCCTCGCCCATAATCAGCTTGAATTCGTGCTGAGGGAATTTCTCCTGGATCCGGATCAGCGTATCAATCGTGTAGCTTGGCTTCGGCATGTGAAATTCCACGTCACTCGCCTTAAATGCCGCATTGTCAGAGATTGCACGCTGTACAAGATCGAAACGGTCAAACTCGTGCAACAGACTGTTGTTCTTTTTAAAGGGATTTTGCGGACTGACAATGAACCAGATCTGTTCCAGATCCGTAGTCGCGTGCATGGTATTAGCGATAATCAGGTGTCCAATATGGATGGGATTGAAAGACCCAAAAAAAAGTCCGATTTTCATCGCGGGGGAAATTTAAAGTTCCAGAAAATCCTTCACCAGGATCTCTGCACTTTCCAATGCATTATTCAGCTCATCGTTAATCAGTACCACGTCGAACTCGTGCTCGAAACTTTGTTCGTAGCGGACTTTCGCTAACCTGGTAGCCAGCGTTTCCTCGGTTTCAGTTCCTCGTCTCGAAAGGCGGCGCTTGATCTCAGCTTCGGAAGTTACTTTTACAAACACGCCTAGGGCGCTGTCTCCGTAAGCTTCTTTGAGTTTCAATCCACCTTTGACGTCAACATCGAAAACGACGTGCTTACCTTCGTCCCAAAGCCGCTGGATCTCGGATTTTAGGGTACCATAATAATTTCCGGCATATACCTCTTCCCACTCTGCAAATTCCTGGTCGGCGATCTTTTGCCGGAAATCTGCGAGCGTTAGAAAATAATAATCTTTACCGTCAATCTCGTGGTCCCGCTTTGCACGCGTGCAAGCCGAGACAGAGAATGCGAGCTGATTATTAAATGTACTTAAAAGGTGTCTGACAATGGTGGTTTTTCCAGAACCGGAAGGAGCAGAGAATATGATGAGCTTTCCTTTCACACGAACAGATTAACTGTTGATTTTAGATAGGATCGTATTGAGGATACTTTCGGGGCAGGGCTTTTTTGCAATTTTCTGATTAAGTGAATCTTTGATGCATTTTTCCAGGCGGTAAGATTCGATGCAGGGAATGCATTTATCCATATTGACACGAAAATGTTCCTTCTCAGCGTCCGTCGCCTCATCATCCAGAATAGCCTGGATTACCTTCATACACTGAGCGTGATGATCACACGTGTGCTTCATTACTTTGTCTTGCGCAGCTTCTGTCACAGAAGGCGTCGTAGGGGATGCATTCATTACCTAAAATGAAATAAGGAATAATGGAATAAGTTTCAGTTGTACCTTATAACCGAATAGGTTGTAAAAAAAGTTTCACAACCTATGAATCGTATCCCATTGTGCTGGCATAACTCTTCAATTTTTCTTTCAAAAGATTACGCGCACGGTGCAGTCTGGACCTTACAGTACCGATCGGAATGTCCAGGATCTTCGCCATTTCTTCGTACGTAAATCCTTCAATATCACACAGGATAATCACAGTCCGAAAGTCTACTGGAAGTGCATTCAATGCATTTGCTACCTCATCTCCGATCAGTTCCTGAACCGCGTCAGCACGAAGGTCCACGGTATACGTAGTGTCCGACGCTTCTTCTGAATTGTAAGTTGTTTCTACTTCCTGATAATCTACTTTTGAAGGCTCTTTGCTCTTTTTACGATAGTCGTTAATAAAGCTATTTTTCAGGATTCTAAATAACCAGGCTTTTGCATTAGTACCCTGTTCAAAAGAAGAAATAAAACGAAATGCTTTTAAATATGTGTCCTGAACCAAGTCATTTGCATCGTCTTCATCCATGGTAAGGCGGAAGGCGAAGTTGTACATGGAGTCTATATGAGGCATGAACTCGCGGTTAAATACTTCATAACGAAGATCATCCGTGTATTCATTAGTCGTGAGCGTTTCTGACATGGCAACTGACATAGGAATGCTGAATTTACAAAGATTAATAACAGCTCCAAACGGTGCAAATTAATTTTGACAAGTGGCTCGTTGAAGCTATATAACAGCCACTCCTTCACGATAAAATTACAATTGAGAGGAAATCTGACCGGTTCCCAATGCGATCTAAGTCATCGTTAATTAATGTAGCTACATCAAATTTCGAGCCAAAAATCGACTTGCGTCAAAATGTCATATTAACGTTTGGAAAAAAGTTCCAGTAATATGACGAGGAGAGTAGTAAGTAAGGTGCTGGCACCAATGCGGATCAGCGTATAAAGGATCATTCCAAAATGGTTGATCTCCATAAAAAACAGAACCGAATGATGAATTAGGATCAGCGGGAAAATATAGGAAATAAAGGCGCCTAAACCCTGTGTCCGTATTCCGACCTCCGCGCGCTCTGCTCCTTTGGACTTCATCTGGAAGTGGATCAGGAAAGGACGGAGGTAAGCGATCAGTACGGTGGCGGCAGCGTGCATTCCAAAGGTATTCGAGAAAACATCCACAGTGAAACCTATTGCAAAGGCTATGAGCAGCAGGTACATCCTGTCAATGTCAGGCGGCATCAGCAATACGCCCGCAATATAGATAAAGCAGAAGGCATAATTGAACAAAACCATATTGCGCATAAAGAAGATCTGCAGGAACAGATACAGCAGAACCATCAGCGAATATTGTATTGTTTCTCTTAAACTCATCGGACTTCGATCGTACGTGTTTTCAAATTTTCCTGCTCCCCAAGTTGTTGATTTTGTACCACATAAACGTAAGAGAGGTTCCGGAAGTCGGTAGAAAGGCGCAATACAATGTTATAAAACGTCTGATTCGGATGCACGGCTACGGTTTCGACCCTGCCTACCATAATACCTGGAGGAAAGACAGAGTTCTGATCTGACGTTACCGCAGAGTCGCCTCTGAATATCTTGGTGTATTTAGAAACGTCGATCATGTCAATCAGGTTAGGATCTTTTCCTGCCCATTTGGCATATCCTATTTCCTTACTGCGCACCAGCTTGCTCGATACCATGAACTGCGAATGCAAAATTGAGGTAATAACCGAATATTGCTCCGAGCAGAACCGAACCTTACCCACGACGCCGGTGGCCGAAATAACCCCCATACCTGGCTTAATTCCGTGAGCGGTACCTTTATCGATCGTCAGTACATTGTTATGCTTGTTCGTCTCATTATCGACAACCTTCGCGACGGTGTAAGTAAACCTCGCAGCAAATGCAGAGTCGGGTACGTATCCTGCCGGAGAATCGACGGGCTTTCTTTGGCTCAATGTCGTAACCAATGCGTGCAGCCTGGCATTCTCATTTGCCAGGTCCGCATTCATTTCGTCCAGCTTGGTATATTCTCTGGCAGAGTTGGAGAATGCAAGCGTTTTAGCGACGTAGTAATTGGAAGTATTAAAATAAGTGGCGCCCCAGTACGTATTGCTGCGCACAATAAGCCACACACTGAGCACTTCCAGCAGTACGAAAACCAAAAAGAAACGATTCCGTATGACGAAATCAACGAGTTGGAGCATGGGCTAAATGTGCACGCTATGCGCGATCCGATCCTTATGAAATCAATACAGGCTTGTAGAGTTCCAGGTTTTTGAGGACTTCCCCAGTACCTTTTACAACAGCCTTTAATGGATCGTCAGCAATATGGACGGGAAGCTTCGTTTTCTGAGCAATGCGTTTGTCAAGTCCGTGAATAAGTGCGCCGCCGCCGGTCAGGTATATACCATTTTTGAAAATATCCGCTGAAAGCTCAGGAGGAGAGATTTCCAGTGCTTTCATTACACCTTCTTCAATTTTGGAAATTGACTTGTCCAGAGAGTACGCTATCTCACTATACGTCACACGGATTTCCTTCGGAATACCCGTCATCAAGTCACGCCCGCGGATCTGGTAATCTTCCAGAGGAACTTCCAACTCAGGTGATGCAGAGCCAATTGCCATTTTGATCAGCTCGGCAGAACGTTCCCCGATCAGCAGGTTGTGCTCGCGACGCATATAATCGACGATATCCCTTGTAAAAACGTCACCCGCAATGCGGACAGACTGCTCGCAAACAATACCTGACAATGCAATAACAGCGATTTCGGTAGTACCACCACCAATATCCACGATCATCACCCCGTTTGGCTGAGTAATATCGATACCGATACCTATTGCAGCGGCGATCGGCTCGTGCACCATATACACTTCTTTTGCGCCTGCATGCTCGCAGGAGTCTTTTACAGCCCGTTTCTCAACCTCGGTAATACCGGAAGGAATGCAAACTACCATTCTGTGGGAGGGTGTAAAAAAGCGGCTGCCCGTGTCGATCATTTTGATCATACCACGGATCATCATTTCGGCTGCGGTAAAGTCTGCAATAACCCCGTCTTTGAGTGGACGGATCGTTTTTATATTCTCATTCGTCTTCTCATGCATTTGCATGGCCGTGTGGCCTATCGCCAAAACTTTGCCCGTGGTTTTATCCATGGCAATGATTGAGGGCTCGTCAACAACTACTGTATCTTTATGAATGATCAAAGTATTGGCAGTACCCAAATCAATCGCAATATCGCTAGTCAAAAAATCAAACAATCCCATATAATTTGTTAAAATTTGCGCTCACTTTGATTTCAGGATGGCAAAATTACAGATTATTGTCCACAAACAAAGGCATTTAAAAAATTTACAGGATTACCTCAAAGTGGGTAAAAAAACGCCATTTTCGGCTCCTTTTACAGAAATTACAAATCCTGCTTACCTTTGTTTTTACTATGGGAATCAAAGCAATTTTAAGTCGGCCGCTGGCAAGATATATCGTTCAGCAGCAGCAGCAATGGATCTCTGAAAGCATTGCAATTCAGGAAAAATGGAGACAAGAGCTGGTCGCAAAAGCGGCAGCGACAGAGTTCGGTAAAGACCACTTTTTTGGGGATATTCATTCTTACTCGGATTTTAAAGAGGCGGTGCCGGTTGCGGATTACGAGGATCTGAAAGGATATATTGGCAAGATCAAAGAAGGGGCTGACAATATACTCTGGCCGGGGAAACCTTTATATTTTGCCAAAACGTCAGGTACTACCTCCGGAACCAAGTACATTCCGATTTCAAAGGATTCGATCTCCAATCACATCAACTCTGCGCGAAATGCCATTTTGACGTATATTGATCAGACCGGCAAATCTGCCTTTTTAGACAATAAACTGATATTCCTCTCCGGAAGTCCGGTATTGACAGAGACTGGCGGGGTACTGACAGGCCGCCTGTCAGGTATTTCCAACCATCACGTACCGGCTTACCTTCGCGCTAATCAGCTGCCAAGCTACGAAACCAACTGCATTGAAGACTGGGAGACCAAGCTCGATAAGGTGATCGAAGAAACGATCGATCAACCCATGTCGCTCATTTCTGGCATTCCACCCTGGGTTCAAATGTATTTTGACAGGATCATCGAGCGTACCGGAAAGAAGATCAAAGACGTTTTTCCTGACTTTTCACTTTTTATATATGGAGGTGTCAATTTTGAGCCTTACCGCGCCAAGCTTTTTGAGTCAATAGGAAAGCGAATTGATTCCATCGAGTTATACCCGGCTTCGGAAGGTTTCTTCGCCTACCAGGATTCGCAGGATGACGAAGGTTTGTTGCTTTTGCTCAATACCGGCATATTCTACGAATTCATTCCGGCTGATCAGTTTTTCGAAGAAAATCCGCCCAGATATTCAATAGGCGAGGTCGAAGTGGGTAAGAACTATGCGATGATCGTAAATAACAATGCGGGACTTTGGGGCTATTCGCTCGGGGATACGGTCCGGTTTGTTTCTACAAATCCATATAAAATACTCGTTACGGGTAGGATCAAGCATTTCATTTCTGCATTCGGCGAGCACGTGATCGGCGAGGAGATCGAGAAAGCACTGCGGTACGGCATGGAGCGTCACCCGGAAGTTGAGGTAGTGGAGTTTACAGTTGCTCCGATGGTAAATCCTGCCGGAGGCGGACTTCCTTATCATGAATGGTTGGTAGAATTTGCTACTGCGCCGCAGGATATGAATCAGTTCGTTGAAGATGTTGACCGCAGGCTGACAGAATTGAATATTTATTACAAAGACCTCATTCAAGGAAGTATTCTGAGAAAACTAGAACTGGTACCACTGCCGAAAAATGCATTCATCAATTTTATGAGAGCCAGTGGAAAATTAGGCGGACAGAATAAAGTGCCGCGGCTTTCCAATGACAGGAAAATCGCGGATGAATTGGTGAAGCTTAAAAATGTGTAAGCGACCTTAAATGAAAAGACAATGAAGAAAAGAATAGCCATTTTAGGGTCGACCGGTTCAATCGGTACACAGGCGCTTGAAGTAATAGCAGCGAATCCAGAAGTATTTTCAGTTTCTGTATTAACTGCGGGTGAAAACGCTGACTTACTAATAGAGCAGGCAGTGAAATTCCTTCCTGATGAGGTAGTGATTTGTAGTGAAAATAAGTTTGACCAGGTAAAATCTGCACTTGCTGGTTTTCCTGTTAAGGTTTATAAAGGCGCAGAGGCGCTGGTTTCGGTGGTAGAGTCGGATGAAGTGGATATCGTTTTGACTGCGATGGTAGGTTACGCCGGGCTATTGCCTACGATTCATGCGATCAAAGCTGGAAAGACAATTGCGTTAGCAAACAAGGAAACTCTGGTCGTAGCCGGCGAGCTGATCACCGCTCTGGCGAAGCAATACCAGGTAAATATATATCCCGTTGATTCCGAGCACGCTGCCATTTTTCAATGTCTTACGGGAGAAGAAAATAATCCAATCGAAAAGATTATCCTGACCGCTTCCGGCGGACCGTTTCGTGGGAGAGACAAAGCTTTTCTGGCTTCCGTAACCAAGGCGCAGGCGCTGAAACACCCTAACTGGAGTATGGGCGCCAAAATCACAATTGATTCGGCCACTCTTATGAACAAGGGTTTGGAAGTGATCGAAGCTAAATGGTTATTTGATTTAAAAGCCTCTCAAATCGAAGTAATCGTACATCCGCAAAGCATTATTCACTCGCTGGTACAATTCGAGGATGGAAGCATGAAAGCGCAAATGGGCCTGCCGGACATGAAACTGCCGATCCAATATGCACTATATTATCCTTTGCGGCTGAAATCTGATTTTCCGAGATTCAACTTCGTAGATTATCCTTCACTCACATTTGAAAAGCCCGACCTGGAAACTTTCAGAAATCTGGCAATTGCTTATGAGGTGTTGGAAAAAGGTGGTAATGCGGCATGTATCGTGAACGCAGCAAACGAAATTGCCGTTGACGCATTCCTGCATGACAAGATAGGATTTCTGGATATTTCGGACGTAATTGTCGAGAGCCTGGCTAAGATAGCCTACGTCGAAAATCCTTCATATACGGATTACGTTCAAACAAATGAAGCGACGCGGCGTTTTGCTTCTGAAATGATCCAGGTTAAAGTATAAATGGAAACCACCTTTCTCAAATACTTATCGGTGGCACTTGCCAGTACGCTCAAATTTTTCGGAGGACCGATTACAGGCGTAATATTGAAATTGACCTGGCTTGAAACCGCCGCCTGCTCCGCAATCGGAATGATGTTCACAGTCCTGATCCTTACGTATATAGGAAGTGGAATTCGCGCATTGATTCAGAAACGCAGAAAATCCGAACCTAAAAAATTTACAAGGATCAATCGCATTGCGGTCAATATCTGGAAGCGTTTCGGCATTATCGGCATTGCATTTTTGACACCGCCGCTATTCACACCCATTTTCGGGCCAATATTGGCAGTTGCTTTTCGTGTACCGAAGCATTCGATATTCCTTTGGATGACGCTGAGCGCGGTGATCTGGGGCCTGGGCATTTCGTACATCGCCCATAAAGTCCATTTTATACAGGACTGGATCAAATAGTAAGGTGCTGGCCCTCAGTGGCTTTTCCTCAGCGGCTGACTTCTTTCTTTGGTGCGATAGTCTTCTTCATAAAATCACCCTGCGAGAAGTATTTTTCTATCAGGCAGTACATTAAAATAAAAAAGTACCGGCTGCCCATTTCTTTGATTTTCAGCTTTGATTCTCCGTATTTACGGTTTGTCCAGCTATTGGGAACCACTGCGTAATTGAAACCGCGCACCATTGCTTTGAGTGGAAGTTCAATGGTTAAATTAAAATGAGGCGCTAAAAAAGGCTTGATCCCTTCGATCGTTTCTCTTTTATAAAGCTTGAATGCGTTGGTAGTATCATTGTATTTAATCCCCATTACAATCCGCACGATAAAATTCGCCACCCGGTTGATCACCTTTTTGAGCGCAGGATAATCAATAACCTTCCCGCCTTTTTCCCACCGCGACCCGAATACACAGTCGTAGTCACCTTCCAGCATTTTAAAATAGTACTTCACCAGATCTTCCGGATCATCGGACATATCAGCCATAAATACCGCCACGCAGTCACCTTTGAATCGTTCCAGACCGTACCTTACCGCATACCCGAAACCATTCGGGCCGGGGTTGGTGTAATATACAAGTGTTGGAATTTGAAGAGAAAGCTCATCCAATACCCGCAATGTGCCGTCTTTGGAATTATCGTTGGTGACGCAAATCTCGTGAGGGATATTGTATTTATTTAATGTGCTGTGTAAGGAAGTAAGAGTGTGCGTTATCGATTCTTCTTCGTTATATGCTGGTATTACGACGCTTAGCTTCATAAATGTGAAATAGTAAAAACAGTACAAATTAAAGATTATTAATTCGAACCGCCAATTTTTTCGAGCCGTGAAAGCTCTTGTTCATACCGTGAGATGGTGGCCTGAGCTGTATTATGATATTTGTATGCCAGCCATTTATCTACGTTTTCGAACATTTCCTTTCTGTTTTTCAAAAATTTCAGATTAGTCTGAGAGTGAACGTTACTCAATCCTGCACTATGCTTTCGGTAAACGCCCATTACATCAGCCAAATACCCGATTTTTCCCTGAGCTGCCAGCTGAATCATAATTGCCCAGTCGCCCGCAGCAGCTTTTGAATGCCACTCTGCAAAGTCATTATTCAAAAAGTAATTCCGGTACATCCAACTCGCAGTCGCAAAAAACCACTTGTCTTCCAGAATATTCTCAATTGTAGAAATCGCTTTCTGATCGGGGTTATTAAAAAGATGTTCGGGAGATCCGTCTTCATAAATCACCCGCATATTATGGTGACAAATGCTGATTTCCGGATTTTGTTCAAGATAATCGACCTGTTTCTGAAGCTTTAAAGGGTCAGTCCAGAAATCATCGCCTTCACACATGGCCACAAATTCCCCTTTGCAAGCTTTGATCAGTTGAAGTACATTATTTCTCCCTGCAAATTCACGCGGCTCGCTTGGTCCCTGGTTCTCAGAATGCAGAAAAGCCCGGATGATTCCGGGCTTTTTCTGGTCATATTCTCTTATAATATCCTGGGTACGATCCGTAGAAGCATCGTCGCCAATCACAATTTCAAACTCAAAATTAGTCTGCTGCATCAAAACGCCATCAAGCATCTGCGCAATGTACTTCTCGTGATTGTATGCAGGAACGCAAACTGAAACTTTCATGTATTTTTAAATGGTAACCAATTCTTTCACAGTGTCGCCACTGATTTGCTGAAATGACAGACCATTTACATTCGTCAGCGTAGTGGCATGTTCAATTGTTAGGGAAACTGGATTTCCATTTATATCCCGATCAACAAGCATATTCTCATTCAAATCATCCGTAGCAACTACCTCATTCTGATTAAAAACCAGTAAGAGTGTATCCGTATCTTGAAAATATCTGATATCCATGATTAACTAAAAACCCCCTTCAACTGCTCCACACTTGGAAAATCGGGCGTTACCAGCTCGGTTTCCGGTTTGTAAATATATGCCATCGGGTATCCGCGGTCAATGAATGTCGGTTCGTCGAGGTTGTTGTATCGAAGCTGAACAGACCAGCGGATATTGTTAGTGATATTGTTTCCGGACTGGTGTATCAGAAATGCAGAGAAAACGAGAATGTCGCCAACCTGGAATTCCGTCTGCACGAAATCTTCGTCTTTCAGCTCAGCGGTAATTCCGCCCTGGTAACCCGAAGTTGAAGATTCTCTCAAACCCGTTTTGTGGCTGCCCGGAATTACCTGTAATGCGCCAATATCCGCGCCGGCATCGACCATCGGGAACCAGATCACTGTGCTGTCGAGAGAGCCCTGGCCAGTGCGCCAATCCTGATGCGCGTCTAGCTTCCAGTGTTTGCTGCCATCTTTCGACAAAAAACGGCTGTTGAACTGCATTGCTGCCCGCGCCCCGATGATAGGGTTGGAAAGCCCGACTTGTTTCAGCACATTTTCAATAATAGGGTCTACACCAAGCCTATGCAGCGAAAATGTGTGCTGCACCGTTTTTCCAGTGTTTACAAATGCATTGAAATCTTTCTCGAAAAACTCGAACATTGCATTCTCAAATGCATCGCGGTCGTCGATATCCACCGATTTGCCGGTTACGCGTTTGATCTGAGCCGCGAAAATCTTGCGGGCGTCTGTATATATGGTATTGATAATGTCTTTGTCGAGAAAATTTCTCAAAAGGACATATCCATCATTATTAAACTGTTCCTGAAGTGTACTCATTGTATTGACTGTGTGATGTTAAGTAATAATAATTAATCAAAACTATCATTCTTCTTGCAATGAAAGACTGATTTCCATCACTCTCTCACAGGATATTAATCTTCCCAAACCGCGTAAGCAAAACCTGCTGCACCAAATCCATTACCATTATATAACAAATATCGTTTCCCGTTATGCTGATAAAAATTAGCATAGTCAATCATTTCATAGTCGAAATCTTCGGGGTTGTCGGATTTTGCAATTCCTACCAAATGATCTTTCCGCTCCCAGTTAGTTCCGTCTACAGATTCCGCGTAGCCGAGTCTATAACTCTGATTACGATCGGTGCGATAGTCACGTGAGTGGCGGTAGGAATAGTACATTTTGTAAAGTCCATCTTCCTTGAAAACGCTTGGCCGACCTACTGCGTGTAGAAAATCGTCAAAATCAAGCGTAGGAATATCGCTGATCTCCCAATGAATACCATCTTTGGAAGTAGCCGATTGCGCGCGGTAATAGGGTTCCGGATAATCGTGGATCCATTCGCATTTGTGGCCGGAAATGTACCACATTCGCCAGGTACCATCTTCGTCGATCAATACCGAAGGCTGCGCCGCCCAGAGTGGGTTTTGAATGCTGCGGTCCATAATCGGGCCGACGAATTTTTTCTTAAACGTCAAACCTCCATCAAGGCTTTCCGCTAACCCCATCGACAGCCGGTACGAATTGTGCGTGCGGTTCCAGCCGGTGTAATACAGCCAGATATCTCCATTTGGCCGGTCTACAAACCACGCTGGCATTGCGCCGGTTTCATCGTATTCGCCGGGGCCGCCAAGTTCTAAAACGGGTTTGTCGTGAATGTAAAGGATCTTTTTTGGATCGTCGTAGTCAACATCTATGAAGGTCGGCCGGGATTGAGTACTCGCGTCACGGGTCGAGAAATAGATGCGTAAAAAATCTTTATGCTTGTATGCGTAAGGAACCTGCGCGTGGGAGAGGCTGTGCGGCATGCTCCCGTCAGGTTTATATATAACTCCTTTTTTAACCCACATGAAATTCGTCTTATTATGATTGATGAATGTAAAATCGAGACCGAAATGCAAGAGTTAGTCAACCGCTTTTTCAGCACGCAGGCGCCAGTTATCGACAAAATCTTTGCCTGGTATCGGCAGGTCAATGTCAATTTCAGGTGCAGTAGACGTAACCTTATATTCCATTACGTAAAATGCGTTACCAAAGATGTAGTGCAGTTTGAAATTCTCAATATTCGCAGGCAGATCCTCCAAAGGTACCTCAGCTCTGAAAAGCGGGTTTGCTTTCAATAACGTTGCATAAGTGGGCGTATTCCGAAGCCACGGCGCCACACTTTCGTCTCCCACAACCACTTTCCCACCCGGACGAACCACGCGGGTCAGTTCGTCAAAAGCCCTTTTGCGCTCCGAGAAAGTATTGATTCCTCCAAAATGAAAAACTGCGTCGAAGGTATCGTCTGCAAAAGGCAGGTAAGAGCCGTTTCCAAGGAAGTAATGCGCGTTAACATCATCCGTATTAAGCTTTTCCTGAGCCAGTTTCAACATATTCGGAGAAAGATCCGACAAAACAGCAGTTCCTCCCGGACGAACTTTATCCAGGATCAAAGCTGAATCTTTACCTGTTCCGGCGCCGACTTCCAGCGCTTTCATACCAGGTTTCAATTCCATCAGATCAATAAAGAATTTTCTGGTAGCAGCTTCGTCAGAATGGTTTAGCGTTTCAAAAACCCAGGAAACACCTTTGTCGTAACGAAGAAATGCCTGATCGTAGAGGTATTGCTCGCGGGCATCTTCTGGAAGTAATTCTTTGGGATACAACATATTAACAATTCCTGTATCGCCTACTTCATACACAGTACCATCTTCGCTCGTCAATGTTTTCTGATCTTCCGATAGTGTCAATGGAGTGCCTGTGAGCGGACAAACCAACGATTCTAAAAACTCCTTATGATTCATTTTGTGCTTTGCTGATTAATTCATGTCTGGTCAAAATTACCTTTTTTCTTCATACAACATTCAATGTTAGGCGCCTTCTTACCAAAAGGACCGGCAAATACAGTTGTAGCGACGACCCTGCACAACAACCTATTTATACTTAACTTTGGCAGGTTTGTTATCGTTAATTGCCCATTAAAGTAAGAATCAGCTTCCCTATGTCTCAGCTTCAGGAAAAAATCAAGGCGCTTGCAAAGAATCAGTCAGCAGCTATTATTGCCCACCGTCGTCACCTGCACAGCAACCCCGAACTCTCGTTTGAAGAATTTAAAACGGCCAAATATGTAGCGGCGGAACTGACAGCCATTGGTTTGCGGCCCGAAGAAGGAATAGCCGGGACAGGCGTTGTGGCGATTATTGAGGGTAGAAATCCGGGTAAAAAAGTAGTGGGCCTGCGGGCTGATATGGACGCATTGCCTATTCTGGAAGCAAATGATGTGCCTTACAAGTCGACCGTTCCAGGAGTAATGCACGCCTGCGGGCACGATGTACATACTTCGTCGCTGCTTGGGACTGCACGGATATTGAACCAGATCAAAGACGATTTTGAAGGTACTATCAAATTAGTATTCCAGCCGGCCGAAGAAAAAGCACCGGGAGGGGCTTCATTAATGATCAAGGAAGGCGTACTGGAAAATCCAAGACCTGCGAGTATGGTCGGCCAGCACGTGGCACCCAATATTCCGGTGGGCAAAATCGGTTTCCGGGAAGGAATGTACATGGCGAGTACCGACGAGCTTTATTTAACCGTGAAAGGAAAAGGCGGACACGCTGCTGCGCCTCACCAGCTGATCGACCCCGTTTTAATGGCATCACATATCATCGTAGCGTTGCAGCAGATCATCAGCCGCAATAGAAACCCTGCTAATCCTGCGGTTCTTTCATTCGGCAGATTTATCGCAGACGGTGTTACCAATGTAATTCCAAACGAAGTGACCATTCAGGGAACGTGGCGGTGTATGGATGAAGAATGGCGCGAAGATGGATTGCGCAGGATGAAGAAAATGGCAGAAAACATTGCCGAAGCAATGGGCGGAAGCTGTGATTTTGAAATTGTAAAAGGGTATCCTTTTCTTAAAAACCACCCTGAACTGACGCGCCGCGTACGCACAGCCGCTACCGGTTATGTGGGCGCGGAAAATGTGATCGACCTTGACCTTTGGATGGCCGGAGAAGATTTCGCATTCTACTCGCAGGTTGTAGATTCGTGCTTTTACCGCCTTGGAACAAGAAATGAAGAGCGCGGCATTATTTCAGGCGTGCACACGCCAACTTTTGATATTGACGAAAGTGCATTGGAAATTTCAACCGGACTGATGAGCTGGCTGGCGATTTCAGAACTTAATGCTTGACAATATAGCGTTTGAAGTAACTGCTGATTTTAAGATTAATCACCCCCAAAACAGCCTCTTTAAAAATACCTCTTGACATTTTGGAAGCGCCTTTGGTACGGTCTGTAAAAATGATCGGTACCTCGGTGATATCAAATCCATATTTCCACGAATTAAACTTCATTTCGATCTGGAAAGCGTAGCCGATAAATCGGATCTTATCGAGGTTGATCGCACGGAGTACTTTGGCAGTGTAGCAAATGAAGCCGGCAGTGGGATCCATGATTTTCATGCCGGTAATAGTTCTTACGTAAGTGCCTGCAAAATAGGACATTAATACCCTGTTGATTGGCCAGTTTACAACATTCACACCCGTAATATATCTGGATCCGATCGCCACATCGTGGCCGTCGATCGCGCAGGCTTTGTATAATTTGATCAGATCTTCAGGTGGGTGGGAGAAGTCGGCGTCCATCTCGAAAATGTACTCGTAACCCCGTTCAAGCGCCCATTTGAAACCGTGAATATAAGCGGTACCCAGCCCCAGCTTGCCTTTTCTTTCTGCGATATGAAGCCCTGGATATTCATTCATAAGTGTTTTTACCACATTGGCAGTACCGTCGGGCGAACCATCGTCGATGATCAGCAAATCGAAAGGGTGTGCCAGGCTAAATACTTTGCGAATGATCGCCTCAACATTTTCAATCTCGTTGTAGGTTGGGATTACTACAATACAATTATTCACAGGACAGGGCTGATTTAGTTAAATGCTTGATCTTGAAGTGGATAAAATTTAGAGCTTAATATCATTATTTTTCTCCCTAATCTCAATTTTCTTATTTACTTTTTCGTAAATGCGGGTCATGATCTGTGGGTGTGACATATAGTAAGAATAGCTCTTACTATAAGTCAGCGTATCCACTTTATGTTTTTTCCAGATATCTGCTTTCAACTGCCCGAATATCATCAGAGAGGAATCAAGTGAGCGCAATTGCAGCCTGTTCACCCGCGATTCGGCTACGTGAATGTCCGCCAGTATTGCAGCCATTTTATCTTCCGGCAATGTATTGGCAGGTGGTTTTTCCTCTTTGGAACAACCCGATATAACCAGGCAAAAAAGCAAGAAAGAAGCGAGACGCATAGGTATATTAGTGGCTAAAAGCAGCAACACTATCAAAATTCCTATCTTTGTTTAGATAGAACCGGTGACAAAGGTGATAATTTTTTCGCAAAACTTATGTTTGAACAATTCCTGGGAAAGCTGAGAAAATACGAAATCCGTATGCGAAAAGCCGTAACCAGCGAGCGTCACGGGAATTTTCACTCGGTGTTCAAAGGCTCTGGCCTGGAGTTCGACGATTTGCGGCTATATCAGTACGGCGACGACGTCAGGGCGATAGATTGGAATACATCTGCCAAAGGTCACGGCACATTTATTAAGATTTTCAAGGAAGATAAAGAACAAACCGCCTTCTTCATGCTCGATGTAAGTGCCTCACAGCACGTTGGAGAGGTGAAAAGGCTTAAAATTGATATTGCGAAGGAAATTTGCGGCGTACTGACATTGTCTGCGATCCAGGAAGCGACCCGCGTTGGGCTGCTGTGCTTTTCTGACCGGAATGAAAGATATATCCGGCCTTCTGACGGAATGAAACATGGTTACGGGGTCATTTCGGAACTGTACAAGCTGGTTCCGGAATCGACCAAAACCAATATTGCCGACGCGATTTTAGTCACGTTAAATGTTCTTAAGCGGCGCAGTCTGATCTTTCTGATTTCCGATTTTATCGATAATAATTACCATCATAACCTGAAAGCGCTCGCAAGAAAGCACGATCTCATCGTGATCCATTTGTACGATTCACGCGAGATAAATCTGCCGGGACTGGGTATTATTCCCCTTTTCGATGCAGAGAAGCAGAGTACGGTGTGGGTTAATACTTCTTCCAAACACTACCGCCAGGAAATGAGCAGCCGGTTTGACCAGAGAAGTTCTGAGTTGAAACGACTTTGCCACCAAAACAGAGCCGATTACATCGCGATCAACACCCAGGAGGATTATATACCGGCCTTGATCCATTTATTTAAAGTAAGGCGTTATACGAAAAGCAGCGCAGCACAGTAATAAAATGGCAAGAAGTAATTTCGTTGATACACTTCGTGGGATCGCCGTTTTATCGGTATTTATGCTTTGCCTGGACACAGCTGCACATTCTCAGAGAGTCCGTCCGTCCGGGGTATTTCTGACAGACAGTATTGAGGTTGGAAAGCCCGTTTACTTTTCCCTCAGCGTAAAACACAACCCCGGAACGGAAGTTTTTTTCCCCGATTCAACCTACGACTTTTCTCCTTTTGAAATCATTGAAAAAAGGAATTTCGTCTCTAATACGGATGAAAAAGGTACGCTAGACAGTGCAGTTTACCATTTGATTTCTTTTGATGTTACTCCAAAACAATCACTACGTTTGCCCGTTTTTGTTTTTGGTAAAAAGGACTGCACAGCCGTTTATACAGCTCCCGACTCGGTGTTTCTAATCAGCACTAATCTCATTAAACCGGATGCAAAAGGCACTTTAACCCCCGAAACAGGCTTGCATCCACTTGGTTCCGAATTCAATTTCTCTATCCTGATCGGCGTAATCGCATTGATTATCGGCGTATCGGGAAGTATTTATTGGGTTTTTGGTCACGATATTTACAAACAATGGCAGCTTATTAAATTGCAGCGCCGGCATTTGGAATATGTCAGGTCTTTCAATCGATTGATGAGAAACGCACGTGAGAGAAAGAATATCAAAGACGCGGAAAAGGCGATTATTGTCTGGAAAAATTACCTGGAAAGGCTCGAAAAGCTACCTTTTGCCACTTATACTACCCGCGAAATTCTGGACGCTATTGCAGACGAAGAGCTGGCTGATGCATTAAAAAATATGGATGGTATCATTTACGGACAGGGGGAATCGAAGAATATGCACGTGTATCTGGAAGTTTTGAAAACAGGGGCAACCAGGCTTTACAGGAACAAAAGGAAATTTATACTGGATAGTCCGGTCAGCTGATTTAGAATATGGATGCTTGGTTTTCGCCGCGGTGGTTTTCCTATAATATGTTCAATTCGTACGAATGGGTGTATCCGTACCTGTTGTACCTGCTGCCTTTTATCCCGGTTCTTTTCTGGCTGCGCAATGCCCTTCACCGGAATCACAAGCAGCGCCTGGCGATCACTTACACGCCCGGCGACAGCCCGCTCAATTTACTTACATTACTGAGGTTCGTCCAGCCGCTTTGTGTGGGCCTTGCTGTAATGTTGATCGTGGTCGCATTGGCCCGGCCACAAGTTGTTACAGAACGCACAGATCAGTTTTCGGAAGGGATCGACATTATGCTTCTTCTTGACATTTCCGATTCGATGACCGAAAAAGATCTCAGCCCGAACAGGCTGGAAGCTGCCAAGCGAGTAGCGAGGCAGTTTATAAGAGGAAGATTACAAGACAGGATCGGGTTGATCATATTTGCTGGTGAGGCAGTTTCACTATGTCCGTTAACTACTGATTATGAGCTGCTTTTTGGTTTTTTAGATGAAATAAATCCCAAGATGATTCCTACTGCGGGAACTGCGATCGGCAGCGCGCTCGCTGTTGCAGTGAACCGGATGCGGGAAATGCCTGGCCAGAGTAAAGTGGCTATTTTGATAAGTGACGGGGATAATACTTCCGGAAATCTGGATCCGACTACCTCTGCGCAGCTTGCCAATGCGTTTGGAGTGAAGGTGTACACCATATCTGTCGGCCGCCCAAAAAGAGCGTCACGCTCCGATAGTACCAGCTCCGCTGCTTTAATCGATGAAGGACAACTTCAAAATATTGCAGGTTTGGGGAATGGAAAGTATTTTCGTGCTACGGATAATAAAGGCTTGGAAACTGTGTTTAAACAGATTGACCAGCTCGAAAAAGTCAAGTCGCGGGATATGCTGTCGCGCGATGTCAAAGATTTTTACCGCATATACCTTTATTGGGCCGTGCTTTTCCTGCTCATTGCGATTGGAACAAAAAGCACATTTATGGCCAACATTCTCGAAGATTAATGCTGAAACCTTTTTATAATATAGAAGCGATCGAAGCTGGCCTCGATGAGGTTGGAAGGGGCTGTCTGGCAGGTCCTGTGGTTGCGGCGGCTGTTATTTTGCCAAGAGATTATAAGCATTCGTTTCTAAATGATTCGAAGCAGTTGACAAAAGTACAGCGGCTGGAACTGGAAAAAGAAATTGTACGGGAAGCTTTGGCATGGGCAGTGGCGGAAGTTGATAATCTTGAAATTGACAAGATCAATATATTGAAGGCCAGCTTCTTAGCAATGCACCGCGCCGTAGATAAGCTGACCATGAAACCTGAGCATTTGCTGGTGGACGGAAACCGCTTCACGCCGTACCCGATGATCCCCCATACCTGCATTATCAAAGGCGACGCGCATTATCTGTCCATTGCGGCGGCTTCAATTCTTGCTAAAAATTACCGCGACGAATTAATGTCCAATCTGGCGGCCCAATTTCCTTTTTACGGCTGGGAACATAATGTTGGGTATCCAACTATCCACCATCGCAAAGCGATCGGATTACACGGTCCGTGCTCGTACCACCGAATGACTTTCAAGCTATTAAAAGAAGAAGTGGATCAGTTGGTGGAAGAGGAAATAGAAGATTTAGGCTTTTTATAAAGCGGAACAGTGCTGCAAGGTTCGCCGAACATAAGACTTTGCACGACAGGTTTTAACAAACGGCTGACCTCTACATAAGCCGAAACCGGCACTTCAACCTTACTACAACCTTTTACAACTACTCTTTTCCCAGCGAAAGAACCAATATCCAATTTTTGGATCGCATTGTGAAAAAGTTGATCTTCCAATGCATTCAAATCTCCGAAAATCACCGTTTTCGCATAAGGTTCGAGCTGGACAGCGAGCAACATATAGGCCCAGGTAGGAACGATCGCGTCTTCCGAACAAATGATCGCAACGTGTTTTCCGGCATACTGAGCCCAGTCGTGCACTTTCAGGAATTCACGAAAATCCTTCTCTCGGAGGATCATCCCCTGCCATAAATTGTCTTTGATATCATATAAAACCCGTTCTCCCGGCTGGTATAGTTCTTCCAGATCCAGTGAAACGATTCCACTTGTAGCGACGCGATTTACTATTTCCTCTCCTTCCATTTCAGGTTTCTATTTACTAAAAAACTAACAAGGAAAGTTTTGAGTTCGTTTTTAACGAGGAGTAAAATTAGGATCAGAGCAGAGCTTTGGACTTTTTAGGCGCAGGGGACATGAAGTCTTTGAGATAGTAAGGCTCAAAAGCAGCTATATCTTCGAATTTTCCTGCATTAAATGCATCTACGGCAAATATTCCGACCGTTTTCGCCGACGGGAAAATATCCTGTTCGGGAAATATAGCATTCGGATTTTCACCAATAAGTGATTTAAACTTGGCAGAACCGTCGCCAAAGAAGACGATCTTATTCGTATTCAGGAGCTCGTCAAATGAATTTTCGGTGAGAATAACTGCCTGCGTTGGTAGTACTACATTATTTTTCGAGTCAAATATGGCAGCGTAAACTTCCATTCTCCGCGCGTCGATCATCGGGCAAAGCAGATGATCTTCATAGAATTTGCCTAATTGTAATGCCATTGCTTCCAGCGTATTAATGGCTAATAGAGGCTTATCCAGCGCATAACACAAGCCTTTCGCAGTGGAAACGCCCACCCGCAATCCCGTGTAGGAGCCCGGCCCCATGGCGACTGCGATCGCGTCCAGATCATTCAATGCAAAACCGGCGTGCTCAACGCAATTTTGCATGAGCGTCGTGAGCATGGACGAGGAAGACTTGTCTGTAAAAAGTTCATAGCTGGAAACCAGTCCTTCGTCGCTTACAAGCGACACCGAGCAGCCCCGCGTAGAAGTATCAATACTTAGAATGAGCATAAAAATAAAGCCCGCCGCAAGCGACGGGCCGGAATAGACTTATTTCTTTTTCAAAATTTCACTGTACCTGGCAGGCTCCTTAAACAACGCCAGCGCCGCTTTTACTTCGGGATCCTCGTTGAAAGAAGCTTCCCGCATTCCTTTTTCAAGGTAGTAATGCTTGATAATTTCATCCTGTAAAATCCCTTTGATCTCCGGTTTCAATATCTGCAAATCGTTATCCTTGTTGTGTCCGAGCTTGGATTTCAAAGCTTTCAGCTGGTCTTCAATCACTTCCAGCGACTTTTCCTTTTTCGCCGAAGCTTCCAGTTCGCTCAACTCGCGCTCCACCTGCGTGGTATAATCATATTCCTTATCACCCAGCCATTTTACAAAAGCCGCATAATCGGAGTCAGACAGCTGAAATTCTTTGGCGGGCTTAACTGTGGGGTGTTCAAAATGATATTTCACTGCATAATCAAAGAACAAGCGATTGCGTCCCAATGAAGTAGCAAGCGGGGAATAGGTTTCTTTTTCGGTTAGAATATCAGGCAAAATACCACCGCCGTCAAAAACGATCCGGCCATTTTTTGTTTTAAATTCTGTCATTAATGAATCCGGAATCTTACCTACGCTGCCGTCGTCATTACGGTGGCTGTAATCGATCGCCTGAATGCACCGGCCGCTTGGGATGTAATATTTCGCGGTAGTAATCTTCATTTTGGTATTAAATGAAAGGTCTCGCGTGGTTTGCACAAGTCCTTTTCCATAAGTCCGCTGACCGATCAAAACGCCTCTGTCGTAATCCTGGATCACGCCAGAAACGATTTCAGCCGCGGAGGCGCTTCGATTATTTGTCAAAACCACAACCGGAATATCTGTATCCAGCGCTGGGTTATAAGCAGTATAGGTTTTATTCCAATCGTTCACTTTCCCTTTTGTAGAAACGATCTCTTCACCTTTGGCAATAAATATATTAGATATCTCAATCGCCATATTCAGCAAGCCCCCCGGGTTATCGCGCAGATCGAGCACGACATATTTCATTCCTTTTCCCTTCAATTCCTGAAATGCATTGCGCACTTCTCGGGAAGCTGTGGCAGTGAAATCTTTCAGGTCAATGTAACCTACATTTTCATTCAGCATACCATAATAAGGCACATTGGTCACCTTCACAATATCCCTGTTCAGGCTGATTTCCAGTGGCTTGGTAATGCCGTAGCGTTTTACCGTGAGCGTAACATTGGTCTGCGACTGCCCCTTTAATAATTTACCCGTATCAAAATCTTCACGCGTCGACAGGTCGATTCCATTTATTTTCGTGATTTCATCTCCCAATTGCAGTCCCGCTTTTTGTGCCGGCGTATCTTCATAAACCATCATCACCGTATGCTTTCCTTCGCCGGAATTAACGATCGCGCCGATACCGTTATACTTCCCGGTCGTCATCGTCATGTAATCCTCAATATCATCCTCCGCGTAGTAAACCGTATAAGGATCAAGCGAGCGTAGCATATTATCTATGCTGGTCTTAATGAGCTGATTAGGGTTAATTTCATCTACGTAATAGGCATTCAATTCCTTGAAAAGCGTCGCGTAGATATCAAGGTTACGCGCGATTTCAAACAGACGGTCGTCTTGCCGGAAAGACACGAAGGCCAGGCCGCCTATAACGGGCAGAGCCAGCAAGATGGAGCGAATATACTTTTTCATCTGCATTCAGGAATTAGGATGGATTTTTCGATGGGTGGCCGGCAGCTTTTCCAGTTTGGTAAGCGATTGCTTCATAGCCGTTTCAATAACGTCGTAGGACATTATTTCTTTTGCAAGATATAAAAAAGCAATGTAGGAAGGTCTTGATTCCGGGGTTAATGTAACCAGGGATTCTTTGTTGAGCCGGTAGGCTTCGCGGCAGCGGCGACGGATCAGATTCCGATCGACAGCTTTTTTAAAATTTCTCTTGGAGACCGAGAAAAGTACTTGTGGGAGTGGAGAAACGGGACTCTGATCATATATATAGAGTACCCTAAAAGGAAAAAGGTAGAACGTGTGGACCTCCGAACTACCTTTTTTGAAAAGCCTGCCGATGATGCTGTGGCTGCTTAAACGCTCATTTTTACCAAATGTTTGTTTCAAGTCTTTATAGAAAAAAATGTCTGATAAGTTTGATCGGTCAAACTTATCAGACTATGAAAGACCTTGCGTCCCAGACCCAAACCAATCAAACCTTGATTATTGCTTGTGACGTTTTTCGTCAGAGACTGTCAGTTTCCAACGACCTTTTTTGCGGCGGCCGGCAACTACTTTACGTCCATTTGGAGTGGACATTCTCTCACGGAATCCGTGCTTATTTCTCCTCTTGCGATTCGATGGTTGAAAGGTACGTTTCATCTCAGTATCAAATTATTGCGATATAAATCTCTGTCTGCCCGTAATTTGGGCTTGCAAAGGTAGACAAAAAATTAAATTATGTCAAAGTTTAAATTCTTTTTTGCAAAAGCCTGCTTGTAAACCTTTTAAATAAAAAAGTCGCTAAACTGGTTAGCGACTTTAATCGAGTAGCGGGAGCTGGACTCGAACCAGCGACCTTTGGGTTATGAGCCCAACGAGCTACCAACTGCTCCATCCCGCGGCGTTGAATTGGAGTGCAAACATACGTCTAAAATTTTAAGATACCAGCTTTTTTCGAAAAAAATTTACAACTATTTCAAAATTCTCTTTGTGAATACTCTCTCCTCTATAACAATATGCTGCCGGGAAAACCGTAGTTTTGCACTCAAATTAGGATGAAGCCCTTAATTGTCAGCGATTTCTGAGAATTTTCTGCTAATTTCTAATTCCAGTTATGTATTAATATAGGTTATGGAAGAAAATCAAGAAGCTCCCCTGCGTAATCATCGGGCCGGTTTTGTCAGCATTATCGGGAAACCAAATGTGGGGAAATCCACGCTGATGAATGTGTTGGTAGGGGAGAAAATGTCGATCATCACGTCAAAAGCGCAGACGACCAGACATCGTATTTTAGGGATATTGAACGGAACGCATGAAGAAATTCCCTTTCAATTAGTGTATTCGGACACGCCGGGTGTAATTAAGCCAGCTTATAAGCTGCACGATTCGATGATGACCTTTGTAAAAGGTTCTTTGGAAGATGCCGACGTAGTTTTGTTTGTGGTTGAAGTAGCAGAGAAAGTTGCGGAACACGAAGTTTTGCCGCTTTTGAAGCGTACCGATGCACCGGTAATTTTGGTATTGAATAAAATTGACCTGTCGGACCAGGAGCATGTGAATGCAAAAATGGCAGAGTGGGAAGCTGAAATTAAGCCTTCGGCTATCGTTCCTATTTCTGCGCTGGAAAATGCGAATATCGCTACGTTATTTGATGCTGTAATAACCCGCTTGCCTTTCCACCCGCCGTATTTTCAGGAGGACGAACTAACCGACAAGCCGGAGCGTTTCTTTGCTTCCGAAATGATCCGCGAAAAGATCTTTCTGAATTATCGCCAGGAAATTCCATACAGCTCCGAAGTAGTAATCACAGAATTTAAGGAAAAGGACGATATTATCGTTATCCGTGCAGAGATTTTAGTTGAACGTAAAAGCCAGAAAGGTATCCTGATCGGCGAAAAAGGGGAAATGCTTAAAAGAGTAGGTTCCCAGGCGCGTCACGATCTCGAAGCTTTTTTTGGTAAAAAAGTTTTCCTGGAACAGCACGTGAAAGTTGAACCCGATTGGAGAAGCAAAGAAAATAAGCTCCGCCAGTTCGGATATGAAGATTAATATAAATGAATGAAAAACGGTATAAATCATATCGTTTGGACCAGATCAAATAAGTAAAATGGCAAATATTATTTCAATAGTGGGACGCCCGAATGTAGGTAAATCTACCTTGTTCAACCGTCTTACTGAAAGCCGCAAGGCTATTATGGACAACCAGAGCGGCGTGACGCGCGACCGCCATTATGGTTATGGAGAGTGGACTGACCAGTACTTTACAGTTATAGATACCGGCGGATATGTAGTCGGTTCGGAGGATATTTTTGAAGGCGCGATCCGCGATCAGGTGGAACTGGCTATTGAAGAATCAACCGTTGTATTGTTTATGGTTGATACAATGACCGGTTTAACAGACCTGGATAAAGATTTCGCAAATGTTCTGAGACGGTTTAACAAACCGGTTTATCTGGTTGCTAATAAAGCGGAGACGCAGGAACGTTATCAATCGGCAGCGGAGTTTTATGAATTAGGTCTTGGCGACGAGATTTTTGCAATTTCCTCTCAAACAGGTTTCGGAACGGGTGAATTACTTGATAAAGTGATCAGCCATTTTGAAACAAACGGAATTGAAAATCCAGAAGAAGGTATTCCCCGCATTGCAATTATGGGCCGCCCGAATGTTGGTAAATCTTCATTCCTGAACGTTTTGACGGGAACTGACCGGAGTATAGTGACCGATATTGCAGGAACTACCCGCGACGCGATCCACACGCATTACAACGCATTCGGAATGGAATTTATCCTGACCGATACAGCCGGAATCCGCCGGAAATCGCGTGTGAAGGAGGATATTGAATTCTATTCGACTCTGCGTTCGGTGAAAGCAATGGAAGAATCGGACGTTTGTATCATTTTGCTCGATGCGACTTTAGGTCTGGAAGGCCAGGATATGAATATCATCGGTCAGGCGGATAGGGCGAAAAAAGGGATTGTGATTATGGTAAACAAGTGGGATTTGGTCGAAAAAGACTCGAAGACTGCTGATACATATAAAAAAGCATTGCTTGAAAAGCTGGCTCCGATGAATTATATGCCGATCATTTTTGCGTCGGTAGTTGAAAAGCAGCGCATTCACCAAGTGATGGAGAAAGCAATGGAGGTTTATCAGAATAAAACTAAGAAGATCACTACCTCAAAACTGAATGACGTAATGCAGGCGGAAATCGAGAAATATCCGCCGCCGGCGCACAGAGGAAAGTATATTAATATTAAATATATGATCCAGCTACCTACGCCTTCACCGACATTCGTGTTTTTCAGCAGTAATCCAAAGCACGTGAAAGAGCCTTATTTGAGGTATCTTGAAAACAGGATGAGAGAGAATTTCGATTTTTCTGGTGTACCAATCACCATTTTCTTCCGGGAAAAATAAGGATCTTAAATAGTTATAATGTTGAAAACGCCGACTCTTAGGAGCCGGCGTTTTCGTTTTATCCCTGGCCCGCTACGGTTCAGGCGCATAATCCCGAGTTTCGTCTTTTTTGTATTCCGCATGCAACTTTCGCAACTAACTTTACATCTGTAAATCAGTTAGGAAAATTCTCTTTCGAGCGTACCCAAAAATTTTTCATAATTTTTGTTAAAAACAAGGTACTATGTATTGCAAGATACCTAACAAAACATATATATTTGTAGAGTCAATTAGTTACAACAATTCTGAAAGGATTTTCTGAAAGACTGAAACCAGCAATGCCATGAAAACGATCAAACTCTTAATATTTCTAGCTCTTTTCAGCTTTCAGGCGGAAGCGACCGGATATGTTCACAACATGTTCGTCGCGCACAGAAAGTTACAATCAGGAAAAGAAGTGGTAAATGAAAAAATCGCCACTAAAAAAGGAAAGTCAGCGATTAAAATATCAAAACCTGCCGTTCAGGCGAAACAAAACGCAAGCTTTTTGAATGCAAGCCTGTCGACTCAGGTTGCTGAATCTGCTACGTTGAATGAGAGGATTCTGGAAGAGGGGCCCGCTTCTTTTTTCGATAGTGAAAAAAGCGAAAACTCAGACAAATCAATTGTTCACAAGTTAATCGGAGCCTTTCGCTGCATGTTATATGCATTTGTCGGCCTCACTCCCGTCAGCAATTCGTAGCCATAACTTCTATCTTTAAATGTAAGGAGCTACCAGCAATGGCAGCTCCTTACATTTTATCCCACTACATTGGTCAATGTGCCAATCGGCTCGATCGTAATGTGCACAGTATCATTTTTTTGTAGTGTAAAGTCGGAGGAAGGCACAATGCCCGTACCCGTCATCAGGTAGGCGCCGTGCGGAAATGACATTTCCAGGAAAAGATAATGCAGCAGTTCTTCCGGTTTCCGTTTCATTTGTGCCAGCGTAACTTCCCCATTGAAAACTTCCTCCCCATCGCGCACAATCGAAAGATCGATCACGGTGTCGTCCGTCAATGCAAATTCAGGCACGTATAAGCAGGGTCCCAATGCGGCACTTCCGGTGTAAGATTTGGCCTGCGGCAAATACAAAGGATTCTCTCCCTCAATGCTACGCGAGCTCATATCGTTCCCGATCGTATAGCCTACGAGCGTTCCCGACGAAGAGGCGAACAATGTTAGTTCCGGTTCAGGAACATCCCACGTAGAATCGCGGCGGATCCGCACAGTTCCATGATTTCCTACTACACGCCAGGCGGTGGATTTGAAAAAAAGCTCTGGTCGCTCGGCCTCGTAAACGCGGTCGTAGAAACTGCCGCCACCTGCTTTTTCGGATTCCTCCATGCGCGCAGTCCGACTTTTGAAATAAGTAACTCCCGAAGCCCAAACTTCCTGAGAACCAATAGGTGCCAAAATTTCGGGCATCGGAAGATCGTCCGTAAACACGATCGGGATCAACTGCTCAGTCTGAACTTGAAGCCACTCGTACAGGTTATCCCGGTTTACAGCAATATCCCAGTCCGTTTCGTGCAGTCGATAAAAAACGTCTTCTTTTTCAAGAATAATGCCGTTTTCTGTTTTATATAATTTCATAATACAAAGCAATTTTTTGCCTCAATAAGGCTTTGGAACATCTTCTTTACTGTGAATTACGCCCTGAAAGTCAGTTTAGGCTATTGAATTGAAATGCAATCAACCCTTCCAGATCCGGCGGTCGATGGGAATTCTCTCCTGTGAAAGCAAGGTTACCTGTTCAAAATTAGGATGCCGGGGATGAATAATGATATTGAAGGAAAAAGGTACAATTACGGAAGGGAGCCCCACTGCCAGCGTATCCGGATTTGTCAGCCACTGGTGAAGCCAGAATTGCGTACGATCGTAGTTCCTGTCCTGCCAGAAATCGGGCATTTCCGCTCTTGAAAAATAGCGGATATCATCGGGCATATTAATGGATGAAAGCCAGTAAAGCGGCAAATCTTCATATCGGACTCCCGGCGCGTGCGCCAGCGTCTCGATCAGTCCTAGTTCGGGGGTAGTGGTCGTGTATAATACACCAATACCTTTTGGATTCCAGCGCGCACCGAACAGGCGGCTGCCTTCAGTGGAAAGTGGGTTTTCTTTAAATTTTTCCCGAATGATCCTGTAAACAACAGCCATAATTGCAGCGTCAGGCTGGAAGGCCGTAATCCAGGCGGCCGAGTACATCTTCTACCAGCCCAAAGCCGGTAATCGTATCCATTAATTGTAACGGCGATTGGTCGTCAAGCTCACTCAGAGGTGTGCGCAGCCAGTTCCGCACTGTATTACTTTTGCCGTCGAATGTGTCGAGGGCATGGTTTAATACATTTTTCAAAAGCAGCAGCCGCTCGGAAGCGTCGGTTCCCAGTTTTTTATCAGCCTGAATGCGGTGCAAATTACGCGGCGTCATGCCCAGTACATAGGCAACTTCATTGTCCGTCAATCCAACCAGATCCGAAACTTCATCAGCAGTGGCGCGCAAAACGCCTTCGCGTGAAATCCGGATCAGACTGAAATCAGATGAATGCTTTGATCCATAGGGAACAAAGTCTTCGTGAAACATGCTAACGGGTGCCGACATAACTTTCAATTAGTGAATTATGTCTTAAATATAAGTGACTTTTGTCAAAGATCAAATCTTACCCTTCAAAAATTCAGCCGTATAATTGTTTTCAATCTTGATCATCTCCTCGGGAGTACCGGCGAAGGTGAGCAGCCCGCCATCGTCGCCACCTTCCGGGCCAAGGTCGATGATCCAGTCTGCGCTTTTGATCACTTCCATATTGTGCTCGATAATGATCACTGTATCACCCTGGTCCACCAATGCATTGATCGCTTTCAGCAGTTTTTTAATATCATGAAAATGAAGTCCGGTAGTTGGTTCGTCAAAAATGAAAAGCATTTTGCCTTTGCTGGAAGAACCTTTTCCCAAGAAAGAAGCCAACTTAACCCGCTGAGCCTCACCGCCTGAAAGCGTATTGGACGATTGTCCCAAACCTACATAACCCAGCCCTACTTCCTGCAATGGAAGCAGTCTGTCGACCAGCTTGGGTTCAGAGGCGCGGAAGAATTCAATAGCTTCATCAACGGTCATATCCAGGATTTCGGCTACATCTTTATCATGATATTTAACCTCCTGGATTTCCTGCTTGAAACGTTTTCCATTGCAGCCTTCGCAAGTCAGGTAAATGTCAGCCATAAACTGCATTTCGATCTTCACCTGACCTTCGCCCTGGCAGATCTCGCACCTTCCGCCGTCGACATTAAATGAGAAATGCGAAGGTTTATAGCTCCTCGCCTTCGATAACGGCAGGTCGGCCATCATTTGCCGGATGTAATCGTACGCTTTAATATAGGTAACCGGGTTCGACCGCGACGATTTTCCGATCGGGTTCTGGTCGATCATTTCCACTGCTTCAATCCGATCCACGCTGCCGGTAAGCTCGTCGAAACGTCCTACCTCCTCGCTGAATTCACCTTTCATCCGCATTAAGGCAGGATAAAGCAGTTTTCGGATTAAAGTCGATTTACCCGAGCCGCTGACGCCGGTAACCACTGTGAGTACATTCAAAGGGATTTTTACGTCCAGCTCTTTCAGATTGTTTTCCCTCGCGCCTTTTATTTCAAGAAAATGAAGTGCTTTTCTGCGCACGGAAGGAACTGGTATCGAATCATTTCCCAAAAGAAAATCAATCGTATGCGACCGGGTTTCCGGATCGGTATTATATTCGCTGCCACTGGCTTTCAATGCGGCAATATCAGCCTGAGTACCCTGAAAAACCACGTGTCCGCCGCCGGTTCCTGCTTCGGGACCAATATCGATAATTTGATCGGCCGCGTGCATTACCTCTTCTTCATGTTCTACGACGATCAAAGTATTGCCCAGGTCACGCAGCGATTCGAGTACACCAACCAGCCTTTGCGTATCCCGCGGATGCAGCCCGATACTCGGTTCGTCCAGAATATACATCGAACCAACCAATGCACTTCCGAGTGAAGTAGCAAGCTTAATGCGCTGAAATTCACCGCCGGACAATGTGCTTGTAAGCCTGTTCAAAGTTAAATATCCCAGGCCGACGCGGTTCATGTAATCCAGTCTGGTAGTAATTTCTGTTAAAACGCGTCTGGCAATCTGCCGGTCGTGCTCGCCTATTTCCAAATTCTCAAAAAAGACAGCCACATCTTTGATCGGCTTTAATACCAGGTCTGTGATCGATGCGCCGCCGATTTTTACAAACGAAGCATCTTTCCGCAAACGCGAGCCGCGGCAATCTGGACAAACGGTACGTCCACGGAACCGCGAAAGCATGACGCGATATTGTATTTTGTGTGTTTGAGATTCCAGTTCGGCTATAAAATCATTAATACCCTGAAAGTATTGATTACCAGTCCATAACAGCTCTTTTTCAGCAGTAGTGAGATCTTTATAAGGCCGGTGAATAGGGTAGTCGAACTTGATCCCGTTTCGAACAAGCGGCACCAGCCACTCGCTCATTTTCTCAGTACGCCAGGGGGCGATAGCACCTTCGTAAACCGACAGACTTTTGTCAGGAATCACGAGATCCGGATCGATCCCCAGTATTTTACCAAAACCCTCACAACGTTTACACGCACCAAAAGGATTATTAAAACTGAATAAATTGACACTCGGCTCTTCGAAAGTAATCCCGTCGAGCTCGAATTTGTCAGAAAAAACGCGCCGCTCTCCATTCACAACCTGGGTAATACAAACACCCTCGCCTTCGAAAAAAGCAGTTTGGACAGAATCAGAAAGCCGATACTGGGTATCCTCATCGTCGGCCTTCACAGCCGCGCGATCTATTAATATAAAAACCTGGTTGCCAGCCTGGGAATAATCGTCGGGATTTTCGAGGATATCTTCAATGGAAAGTACCTCTTCGTTCATCACGATTCGGGTGTAACCTTTTGAAAGTAAAATAGTAAGCTCCTCGTTCTGTGTGCGGCCCTCGCGAATATGCAGCGGCGCCAATACCATTACGCGGGTACCTTCCTCGTGCGAAAGCAGGTAATTGACCACGTCGGTCACAGAATCTTTCCTTACCAGCTCGCCTGAAACCGGGGAATAAGTGTGACCAATGCGGGCAAAAAGTAATTTCAGGTAATCGTAAATCTCAGTAGAAGTCCCCACAGTCGAGCGCGGGTTTCGGGTATTTACCTTTTGTTCAATTGCAATAGCAGGTGAAATACCTTTGATATATTCTACCTCCGGCTTTTCCATTCTACCCAGAAACTGGCGCGCGTAACTGCTCAAACTCTCCACATACATCCGCTGGCCTTCTGCAAAAAGGGTATCAAACGCAAGGGAAGATTTACCAGAACCCGACAAACCTGTAATGACTACCAGCTTGTTACGGGGAATTGCAACATCAATATTTTTAAGATTATTAACTCGGGCACCTTTGATCAGAATGTATTCTCTCGGATCCAGATCATCAAATTGGGAAGCTTCAATCCTGGCTACGGTTAATTGCGTCATATAAAGGAAATATGGGAAATATCGGGTTCAAGTTGGTTAATGACCGATCTAAATATAAACCAAAACCTAACCTATTTAGTTTGGCTTTTGCAAAGTGAAATTGGGAACCGAGCTCTTAAAAACGAACGGAATTGGCCTTTAAAAAAGTCATTCCTTTTTCGGCGGCTTCTTCGAATATATCATCGGCCAGATAGCCCCAATTGGGCACGTCGGACATACAATCCGAAAGTACGACAACCTTCGGAATCAGCTCCGGAGCATATTTCACGATCTGTTGAATGCTCGTAGCCACGCAATGCGAGCGGGCTTCTCCTGCAATCAGTATTTGTTCAAAATCAGTAAGTTGGGAAAGAAAAGCACGGTCCAGGTCAGTTTCCGGCGCATTGTCAACAGGTACCTGCGCTTTGAAAACCCCGAAATGTTCAGTCAGCGGATTTATACCTTTTGAAACAGCTACATAATCCCGGCCAGTCTGGTGCGTCCAGGCGAGTATTGCACTCAATAACGTATCGTCAAGAGAAGCGCCTTTTGAGCCGATCAAGCAATGTTCCGGCCAGATGAAATGTTTGAATTCACCCTGCTCTTCCAGTTTTTCCAGGTATTTCAGCACATATTCCTTATGATAGCGCGGAATCCATTTTCCAGCTTTAACAGCCGCGGCCGTGATCAATGTAAAAGGCGCCACGGTATTTCCATTCTGATCTTCCCAAAACAGCGGGTGCGCAATATCGAGGACTTTGTGCGTGTCCAACGTGACGAAAATGCTGTCGATCTTGTCGCCGTCGAGCGAGATCAATCTGGCGATCCTTTGAATATCTTCCTCCGCACCCGGCACAAACAATGTTCCCTTTGGGTTGCAGAAATCATATTGCGCGTCGATAATCAGTAAGGCAGTCTTTTTCATGATCCGGCATTGATAGTGGGTTTGAGATAGAAACTATTCGATCTCCTGCGGCAGTTCCATTTGTCTTGCATACATTTTGGAGCAAAGACTATAAACCAGTTTCAGCATCCGGTTCACATCTTTTAAATAGTCCACCCGGTAATCTTCATCCAGCTTATTGAATGCATTCAAAATCACCTGCGCCTTTTTCGCAATGTAAAGTGCGCAGGTATCCGCCCGCGAAGAATAGGTTTTCAGGATATCGGAATAGTTTTCAAGAAACGTATTGAGCATAAACAAGTTAAGCTCCATTCCCCCGATCTTGTCTTTGGTAACTTTTACGTGATAGGCAATATCGCCGCTCAGATTTCGCAGGTCCATTAAAATCCAGCCGGGTGTATTCTGGTTAAATTTCGACGTGCGGGTGATCGTCGCCGCAATATCCTCGCGCCTTTCCGGTATGGTCAGGCTGTCTTCGATCAATTCAAAATGGAGCCGGTCGGCAAGCGTTTTGTCTTTGGTAATAAGCCGGAGCAGCAATCTATCCTTTTCTTTGGTCGGCATCTGGATAATTGCCTTTTTGAGCTGATCTGGTAAGGCCATTCAAATGCGATTAGTAACTTTGAGTAAATTCCGGGAATCCGCAGTTAATCCTGGCGGCGACAAATCCCGGGTCGTTTTTGACAAAAATATCAGATATGCGTAAATATCTATTCATCACACTCAGCGCAGCCGTTTTTTTAATCTTTCTCTTTACGCTTTTCGAAAATGCGCTGAATGCTCCTTCCTTTGATGATTACGATACGACAATCAACTTTATCAGGCGGTATTATTTTGATACCGAATCCTTCAAAATGCGCAAGGATATCCTGCTAAGCCGGCACAACGAACACCGGATCCTGTTCTCCAAATCCTGCGCCGCTATTTACTACGCCATTTTCGGACAGCTCAATTTCCGCCATCTGATTATTTTTCAGAATATCTTTCTGCTTTCTTTTTTTGGTTTGATGATTGCGGTGATCAGGCAGAACAAGCAGCTAACTCCCGAAATGCTCCTGATCACCTGCCTGTTTTTGTTCAGTCTTGCATTCTGGCAGGTGACGTTTTACTATTGGGGAGGGATTCAACATTATACAGTTTTTTTCTTCTCATTTCTGACCCTATTCGCGGTTAATAATGCAAAACAACCCCTGAGTGCCAGTTTTTTTCTGGGACTTTTGGCGGCATTACTGGCTGTTCTCTCATTTGGAAATGGTTTTCTTGCGTTGTTCCTGGCTGCATTTATCTTGTTGATACAGAGGAAGTGGCTTATGCTGGGTATCTGGGTTATTTGCGCAGCAGTACTGTTATACCTTACCTTTTTACCACTCCCTGAAATAAAAAGCGCGGCAGGCGCAAGTTTCAATGCAGAGTGGATGGCGCGTTTATTGCTAACGTTTCTGGGAAGTTACTTGTATATCAATCCTGCGACCGGGCAATCTGTGAATATTATAGTGTGTATGTTAATGGGCCTTTCGGTACTGATCATCTGGGCCTGGCTGTTTTGGAAGGGTTATGCTTCCAAAAACCCGCTTCTTTTCTCGTTGCTTTCGCTGCCTATACTTTCAGGAATAATCGTCGCTGTTTCGCGGTTCGAATCCAAAGCTGCGGGAGGAATTGCGCCCCGCTATATGTTTTTCACTGCAACGATCCCGGTACTTCTGGTACTGATATTGCTCGATCTCAAAATTCTCAAAAAAGAGCATTTAAAATACATTGCGGGCATTGTTCTTGTGATCTGGGGTTTTGGTTTTTATAATAACCGGACGGATCTGCAAAAACACAATGCGGAGATCGTGGCTACTATACAAAAGTGGGAATCCAACCCCGGTACCCGGTTGGTATATTACAGGGAAGCGTATCCATATTCGGAAATTTTAAGCTGGGCGATTAGTAAAAAGGTGGTAATTATTCCCGCAAAAACAAATTAGTTTACAAATGGTGTTAAGTGAAAATCGCAAATCGTGTTGCGAAAAGGAGAGGTTAAATGTTAAATTGCCGCGTTTGTCGGCTAAATTTTTATACACATTACTATGATTTCAGTAGCTATGTGCACTTACAACGGGGCGAAGTTCTTGCCTGAGCAGTTGAGGAGCATTGCTGATCAAACCATGCAGGTTGACGAGCTCGTAGTTTGTGACGACGGGTCTAAGGATAATAGCATTGAGGTGATTAAAGCATTCGCAGAAACGAGCGCTTTTCCGGTCAGGATTTATGTAAATGAAACGAACCTGGGCTCAACCAGGAACTTTGAAAAATGCATGCTGCTTTGCGGCGGCGATATTGTTTTTCTTTGTGACCAGGACGATCTCTGGCGCATCGACAAAGTGGAAACGCAGGTCAAGTACCTGAGCGAACACCCGGATATTGACGCGGTATTTTCAGATGCAGTCATGGTCGACGACGATTCAAAGCCGATCGGAAGAAATATTTGGGAGGAAATCGAATTCGACGAGCGGGGCCGCAACAAGTGGAAGAAAGGAAAGCCGCACGAGATTTTGTTCAATGGCTTTGTAGTAACCGGCGCCACGCTCGCGATCCGCAAATCGTGCCTCGAAAGACTGACCCCATTCCCAACCCACGTACCCGATCTGATTCACGATGCCTGGATCGCTGTGGTATTGAGTCTGGAAAACAAAATAGATTTCATCGAAGAGCCGCTGATCAATTACCGGATGCACGCCAGCCAGCAGGTCGGTTTTGGGGGTAAGGTGGAAAAGGTGCACTTGAAAGACCGTTTTGTGCGGGACAGAAAGAAAAAACTGGTCCCACTGGTGGAAAAAGCAGATAAGCTGCACGAATTATATAAGCTGCTGCGCGCTATTCCATTTGTGCCGAGAGAAAAGCTGATTAAGCTATATTTGTCGCAAAAGCATTTTTACAGCCGCGCTTCCCTGCCTGAAAATCGCGCAAAACGATTCACGCCGGTAATTAATCAGGTTTTAAGAGGATATTACAAGTTTAGCAGCAAAGACTGGTGGCTGCCTGCTATCGGCGATTTATTGGAATAAGAAATGTTTATAGCGTGAAAATTGGTCAGGAAAATGCTTCTGTTGCGATTGTAGTCCCGGTTTACCGCCCGGACCTGACACCGAACGAGCTGATTTCCTTGAAACAATGTATTCAGGTTTTATCAAACTACCCGATCATCATCGTCAAGCCCGAAAAAATGGAGCTTGGCAGCGATTTCAATGCATTTCCCTCCATTCAGCAGGTATCTTTTCCGGACGATTACTTCAACGGAATCGACGCGTACAACCGGCTGCTGACTTCTCTGACTTTTTACGAAAGATTTTTATCCTATCAATACATATTAATCTGCCAGCTCGATGCTTACGTTTTTCGTGACGAGCTGGCAGTTTGGTGTAAAAAGGGATACGATTATATCGGAGCCCCATCGCTGCACCAGCCGAAGTATGATGCACTGGGTCCCGATTCAAAAAAGGAATTTGCCGATGCATTGTCTGCCAATAGGGTAGTGCTCAATGGGGGTTTTTCTTTGCGGCGCGTGGAAGCTTTTATCCGGTATCTCAAAATTTACAATTTCTTTTATCCTCAATGGAAAGGAAATGAAGATATGCTCTTCTCGCAGGAAGCGACACGCCTGATCCCTATGAAATTATTTCTGAAATTGCCTGCCTGGGAAGAGGCACTTCAATTTGCTTTTGAAAAAAGCCCGGCGGCCACTTACGAGCTCACGAATCACCAGCTTCCATTCGCCTGCCACGCCTGGGAACGTTACGATCCCGCATTCTGGTCCGGCTTTATCTCTGTAAATCAATAGGTTTAAGTACTTTAACAATTTTTAACAAACTATGAGGGCGTTTAGGGCGTTCTTGCAGTTATTAAAAATGTAAAAGTTAAGAACCATGAAATGCAGAACGTTTTTGGCATTTGCCTTCGCCATCACACTTTCGCTGAACTACGCCTTTGGACAAGTTACTGAGAACCCAAAAGTAGACGAGCAGTCTGCCGAATATGTCAAGATCAAGCGCGTAGAATTGACCGATCAGTATACGATCATATCCCTCGAATTTGTTGAAAAAAAATCAAATGTGCCCCAGGTTCCGAAGGGATTTAATTTGCCGTTCAAACGAGGGCAGGGACCTATTCAGGGGGGAAACCAGATCTGGCTGGATCCTGAAACGAGGTTGTACAAACCAGGAGAGATCGAGAAAAAATTCAAGCTTATAAAAGCAGAAAATATCCCAACGAACGCTACCAAGGAAGTTACAGCGGGCGAAAAGGTTGATTTTGTAGCCTATTTCGAGCGGCTGAGCCCCGGCATTGAGGAATTTGATTTTTATGAAGGGCGCAGCTCGCAGGGAACACAATCGTGGAATTTTTATGGTATTCACATTAAAAATCCGCTGAAAAAGCCGGTTCAAAAAACCCCTAAAATAACTGCGAAAGCGGCGCCGCCTGTCAAGAAACCGGCAGAAAAAGCGGTTGTTCCTCAAAAAGAAGAAACTCCGGTGGAAGAGCCGGCAGCAGAAAGTGGAGTTGCAGTACTGCGGGGCAATGTCTTCAATGCAAAAACAAAACAACCAATAGCGGCTGAGATACAATATGTGGAAAAGGGCGATTCATTGCAGATCAGGTCTTCATCGGGCAAATACCGGCTGGGGCTTGATCCGGCTGAAAAGTACGATTTGAAAATCGTGGCGAAAGGATATTATGGGACCGCATTAAGCCTCAGTCCAGCTGATTCTGCCGGAAAAGGTGCATTCACGCACGATTTTTACCTTAATCCGCTGGCAGTCGGTGAAACGATCACCATGCCGAATATCTACTTCGAAACCTCCAAATATGCATTGCTGCCCGAATCCTACGCCGAGTTGAACAGACTCGTGGATATGATGAGAGAAAACAAAAACATCCGCATCCGCATTGAAGGCCACACCGACAACGTAGGTGATTTTGACAAAAACCTCGAATTATCGCGCCAAAGAGCTGAATCAGTACAGGCTTACCTGGTCGAAAAAGGTATTGAAAAAAGCCGGATAGAAGCAAAAGGATACGGCGGCACCCGCGCAGTCACAAAAGGTACCCCCGAAGAAAGAGCCAGGAACAGGCGAGTGGAGTTTGTGGTGACGGAGGTTTGACGTGGGTCATTTGTTGTTACTGGGGGCGTTTTGGTCACTGGTAGTCATTTATTGTCACTGGTGGTCATTGATTGTCATTTTTGTCATTGGTAGTCATTTGTTGTTGTGAGTGGTCATTAGCGGTCAGCTATTATATCAAACAATACCTGACCACCAATGACCATCAATGACCACCAATGACCATTAATGACAAAAACGACCAAACCCCCAACTACCTAGCCTTAACAATATTCGTAAACTCCCTCGATTTCAAAGAAGCGCCTCCTACCAGTCCGCCGTCGATGTCTGGGGATGCGAAGAGTTCGGCTGCGCTGGCGGCTGTTACGCTTCCGCCGTACAGGATCGAAATTTCTTCGGCAACACTAGCCCCATATTTGGAAGCAATGTGCTCGCGCAATGCAGCGTGCATTTCCTGCGCTTGCAGCGCACTTGCAGTCAGCCCGGTACCGATCGCCCAGATTGGCTCATAAGCTATTACTACCGATAATAACTGCTCTTCCGACAAGTGAAATAGACTTTCTGTCAGCTGGTTCTTCACAAAACCAACGTAATCCTCATTTTGTCTTTGCTGCAAAGATTCTCCGCAGCAGAATATCGGAGAAACACCATTTGCAAGTGCCGTATTAACCTTCTCAGCCAATACTGCATTGGATTCATTAAAGTATTGACGACGCTCGCTGTGGCCGATCAGCACATATTCCACACCGATCGATTGCAGCATTTGAGCAGAGATTTCTCCCGTAAATGCACCCGAAACTTTATCTGAACAATTTTGAGCAGCCAATGAAAAATTAGGCGCGTCCTCGATATATTTTTTAATAGTGGTCAGGTAAATGGCAGGTGGACAAAGGATAATTTTGGCATCATTTTGCACTTCATCTTTGGCCATATTCACTAATTCAGAAGTGAGCGCAACTGCCTCATCCAGAACCTTATTCATCTTCCAATTACCGGCAACAATTTTTTTTCGCATGAGAAAATTTTAATTGTGGAAAAACATCATTTGACGCAACAAAATTATCATATTTCTGTCATTTACCCGATTAAAGATTTGTGTTAAATCAAAAGGCAAAAAGTTTTTACATATAAAGATTTTTTTGTGTTTAATTAATATAAAATAGATTAAATTTACCCACTTGACAGCCCCGTGAATTTGATACTTTGTGTACACAGAAGAGAATAAAAGACAGAATCAGGCCATTTATGATCAACGTGTTGTTAGTACTGACAGAATGATTTTAAATCTAGATTAAAAGAAAGGAGGCCACGATGAAAACGTCTAAGTGGTTAATAGTAGCGATCATACTTTTCGTAAGCCGCAATACATTCGCTCGTACAGAAGATATTCCCCCCGTTTCCGAGGAAAAATATGGTTATTATCTTGACAAAAACCATAAATCCGCCCGCATACCTTTTGAGCTGCACTCCAATCTGATCTTGCTTTACGTCAAGATCAACGATACTGATTCCCTGCGTTTTATATTGGATACCGGCGTCAGCTCCATTATCATTACCGATCCTTATATCCTCAAACCAGACAAGCTGCGTTTAACCCGGAAGGTTAACCTCACCGGGGCAGGGGAAGGTAAGTCCATATCAGCTCACGTGGCGATTGACAATAAATTTTCGATGGGCCGGCTCAGAGCGAATCACCAGAATATCGTCGTACTCGAAGAAGATTTTTTAAAATTGTCAGAATATGTGGGCGTGCCGGTTCACGGGATTTTCGGTTATGAGGTATTCAACAACTTCGTCGTCACCATCGACTTTTCGAAAAAAGAGCTGGTTCTGATGCGGCCGGATAAATACAAGTACAAATCCAAAAAAGGCGATAAACACCCGCTGATCATTGAGGATACCAAGCCATTTACCGACGCTGTGACCTTGTTTGCCGACGGTCGTGAGCACCCGATCCGGGTATTGATCGATACAGGCGCCGGACACGCATTGTTGCTCAACAATACCAGAAAAGAAACTTTCCGGCTTCCTGAAAAAGTGATCCGCGCACAATTGGGACGTGGACTGAACGGGGTTATCAATGGAAATCTGGGACGTATTGATAAAGTGCGCCTGGGAAGATTCCAAATGGACAATATCGTGGCTTCCTTTCCCGACAGTGCGGGATTTGGGGCGAAAATAAAAATGGGTACCGAGCGCCAGGGAAATATCGGTTGCGAGTTGTTGCGCCGGTTTAAGGTAACAATGAACTACCAGGAACAATACATGGTGCTCAAACCTGTGAGAAGCCGCCTCCGCGAGAAATTCGAGCACGATATGAGCGGGATGGAAATCCGCGCTGAGGGCAGGGACCTGAAATCGTACATTGTCAACCACATTGTAGACGAATCGCCAGCTTCCAAAGCAGGTTTGGTGGAAGGCGATCAGCTGCTGTTTATAGACGATCATGCTGCCTCAGATCTTAATGTAAGCGAGATCTACAAGCTCATGCAGCGCGGCGACGGTAAGAATATCGACCTGCTTGTGAAACGCAAAGGGGATATTTTCTTCACGCAGATTACCCTGCGCAGAATGATTTAATTATTTTTAAGCCAAACAAAACACCTGGCTTATTTGGAAAGGCTTTTAGTCACTGAAGACGGTTCGCATTCTCTATACAGTTTACAGTTTGGCCAGCAGTACCATTCCTTGCAAGGTGCCCTCATGGAAGCGGAGCACATTTGTATCAACCTCGGCCTGCTTCCGATCCTGCAAGATTCCACAGTTCCTATACACGTTTTTGAAATGGGTTTCGGAACCGGTCTAAATGCTTTCCTTGCGTGGAAGCTGGCAGACAGGCTGCAAAAATTTGTTTTTTACACAACGATAGAGGCTTATCCGGTTTCCGAGACCGAGGCGCAATTGCTCAACTACGAACAGGAAACCGGCGAGAGCGGCTTTATGCGGCTGCACCAGGCCCCGTGGTCTGCGCCAACACATTTGTCCGATTTTTTTACAATAACCAAAGAAAGCACGCAGTTGCAGGATTTCCGCAGCGACGAGGTATTTGACGTGATCTTTTACGACGCTTTTGATCCCCGAGCCCAGCCGGAGTTATGGACTGCCGAAATATTTTCGCAAATAGCAGCCCAAACAAGGCAAGGCGGCGTATTGGTAACATATTCTTCCAAAGGAATTGTGAAACGCGCATTGCGGGCAGGCGGTTTTGAAGTACAAAGACACAAAGGACCAGGCCGGAAAACGCACGTTTTGAAAGCCATCAAACTTTAACAATCTTATTTATAATGGATTATAAGAGTATTATTAGTCAGGAATTGCAAGAAGCACAGGCTGTATTGGATCAGTTTCTGAATGATCCGGTACAAATTGAAAAGATAGAAAAAGGTGCCCGCTTAATGGCCGACGCAATTCTTGCAAATGGGAAAATAATCTCCTGCGGAAATGGCGGCTCACATTGTGACGCCATGCATTTTGCCGAGGAACTTACCGGCAGGTACCGCGATAATCGCCGCTCACTGCCAGCAATCGCTATTTCGGATGTAAGTCATTTGAGCTGCGTAAGTAATGATTTTGGGTACGATTTTGTGTTCTCACGGTTTATTGAAGGTTTGGGACAAGCCGGCGACGTGCTTTTTGGACTGAGTACGAGCGGAAATTCTACTAACATTATTAATGCAACCGAAGCGGCGAGAGCGAAGGGAATGAAAGTAATCATTATGTCAGGCAAAGATGGTGGCAAACTGGCCGGACTCGCCGACGTGGAGATCAGAGTCCCACATTTTGGCTACGCCGACAGAATTCAGGAAATACATATTAAGGTAATTCACATTTTCATGCTTTTGATTGAGAAAATGGTTTTGCAGGATTAACAAAATTTCCACCAACACTATATTAAATCACTCCGTTACTGACCCCTATTCCTGCATGAACGTACGTCCATCCGCAATTATAATCCGGGACAACTCGATATTAACACTTTGTTATTGTTACGGCCAGACAGAAGTATACGGTCTGCCCGGCGGCAATCCTGATCCGGGAGAAAGTTTGTCCGAGGCGCTGTTCCGGGAGCTCGAAGAAGAAATTCAGATCGAGGCAAACATAGGGGAAATGGTTTGCTGCGGCGAGGTAATATGGCCGCAGGTTAAGAAAGAAACGCTGCACATGGTGTTTGAAGCAACTATTTCTTCGGGCGAACCCAAATTAAATCCTGAACACACAACCGCACTCCGGATCGTATGGCTTCCAATCGATACACTGTCAGACAACCTGCTCTATCCCAATGTAGGCGAACAGATCACCAGCTTTTATAGGGACGAACTCGCCCGCCCGCACATTGGTGTAATACGACAGCCGTATATCGCCAGCTGAAATTAGCGGGATATCTCCTTTCGCGATTTCTATAAAACCTAAACATCCCGTACTTTTGCGTTTTCACAAGGTAGCGGGTAAATGGAAAACGAAAAGAAGGAGAAATTATCTAACTTCTTGTTAAAGCGAACAGAGAAGGACGTATTGTCAAGAGGGCGTTCCATTTATAGCAGTGGCGGCTTAAAAGTATCAAAGCTGGAATATAATGGTCCCGGGAATGCGGAGTTTAAGGTCAAAAGCGACTATTCGATCCACTTCTATCAGATCAATATCCGGGATTTTCTTACTCCCCAGATCATCACCGAATGTACTTGTCCTGACAAAGCGGGGCTCTGTAAACACAGGGTCGCGGCTATCCTGTATATCCTCGACAAAATGCCGACGATCAAGCAGGTAACTTACGACATGGCCGACTCGGTGATCGAGCTGGCCGAGCTTCGTGAATTCCAGCTTCGCAGCCTGGTTTTAGATGATACCTGGCGCAATAAAGAGGCTATTAAGGAAGTCGAAATTACGGCTGCACGGGAAGGAGAGGCGGAATGCGCAGTTACCGATCAGGAAACTATTTACCATACAAAATTTAGCAGGGTACCAAATACCAGGCAGATTCATACTTCCTGTACCTGCGGACAAAAACTTTGGGTGCCGCTATGCGAACATAAGCTTGCCGGCTTGCTCAAATTGCGGGAAGAGCTGGGAGAGAAAGCATTTGACGTAATGCGCGACCTGACAGCTGAAAAGAACAGCCTGCTCGCAGAATACGGATATTCACTACAAGATCAGTTTAAAGATAAATTTGATTTCCGGTTGGATGAAGACGGGGGCTTACAGCTGATCAAACTCGATCCGGCGATCCAGAAAATCGGCTCATACCAGAATTGGAAAGCTTTGAAGGAGCGGATTATCCCGCAGCAAAGCCTGTCATTTACAGTAGCCAATGCGGAAAACGCGCAGGACGAAGAGGACAGGGTTTCTATTTTTGTTTTTTGGTCAAAAGGAAGAAATCATCTGCTGGACGTTGGGTTCGGTGTTTTTTCTGTCAAATACAGTACTAAATCCGAGAAGCTCACGAGCATCCGCAATATAGCCGGCGGATCCAGCCACTATTATGCGGCCGACGAAATACCGGTACTGACCGAAGCCGATGCGCGTCTGGTAAGACTTGCAAAGCATTGGGAGGAAGGTTTGCAAAAATTCATCCGCAAGCAGGGCTGGGCTTACAATGCTTACCTGCATTTCGACGATGTAAGTAACAACCAGCGGATTGAGGCGCGGACTTATGTAGGAAAACAGATCAACCGGGTATTCAATGACCTTGATTCTGAGCGGGTTTACCTGGCAGACGGCGATTACGTGACCAGTAACAACCAGCTAACCCAGCTCGAACTTCACCGCGACCCGGTCAAACTCTTTTTTGTTCTGACTGAGGACAAAGAATTTATTACCCTTAATCCATATATCGAATTAAAACCCGGCGTTCCGATCGAACTTCAAAAGGTGATGTCGCTGGACAGCTTCTGGCTCGGGCTACACAATGAGAAAACGCTATTTCGCTGGGCCGGTGTAAATGAGGCCGAAATGGTCGTTTATCTGAGCCAGAACGGATTTAAGATCAGGGTTAAAAAGGAATTTGCAGATACCTTTCTTTCGGACTGGATTATTCCTGTGACCGAGCAGTTTGATGTTATTTTTCAAACCCGCCACCAGGTAACCACGCACCCGCTCACACTTAAAAAGCCGAATCTCTATCTCCGGGAGGATGATGCGAATTTGCTGATCGTCCCTGCCTACGTTTACGAAAACGAGACGGGCACTACCGAATATTTCCATGACCAGCGCCGCACCAGCAGCAGTTTCAGAGACAATGAGATTACAATGCTGGAAAGGGATCTGCTGGGAGAAAATGCGGTTTGGCAGTGGCTGAAATCCCTGCATCCTTCATTTGAACAACAAACTGGTCAGCCATTTTTCTACATTCCGTTCGATCAGGTAATGAAAGACGGTTGGCTCTTCAAGTTTGTGGAAGGTGCCAAAAAGAAGCAATACGATGTATTGGGCTTCAATGATCTTAAAAAAATGCGTTTCAATCCAAACCGTGGCTCCGTGAAAGTGAAAGCTTCTTCGGGTATCGACTGGTTTGATATGACCATTGAAATCACATTCGGCGATCAGAAAGTATCGCTTGCCGAGGTGAAAAAAGCCTTTTTGAAGAAACAAAATTATGTGCAGCTAAGCGACGGATCGCTGGGTATGCTGCCGGAAGAATGGATTGCTAAGCTGGAACCGATCATGCAGTTTGGCCGGGTCGATAATGACCAGATCCATTTATCCAAAATACACTTTTCGCTGATCGATGAAATGATCTCGGAGGTGGATAATGAAGAGGTTTTCAGGGAATTACAGGAAAAGAAAGAGAAGCTGCTGAACTTCAAGGAAATACCAAATGTACCGCTTCCGGGGAACATTCAGGCAACACTTCGCCAATACCAGGAAGAGGGTTATAAATGGATCCATTTCCTCGATGAATTCGGTTGGGGAGGTTGTTTGGCCGACGATATGGGGCTGGGGAAAACGTTGCAGATGCTGACCTTTCTTCAACAACAGAAAAACTTGAATCCAGCTAATACGAATCTTGTCGTAGTTCCTACTACACTGATATTCAACTGGCAGGCAGAGGCAGAGAAATTTACGCCCGACCTGAAATTGTATGTACACCGGGGAATGGCGAGGAAAAAAGAGATCGACTTTTTTCAGGAATACGACATTATCCTCACTACTTACGGTACCATGCGGAGTGACGTAGAGCTTCTCAGGAAGTTCGATTTTAATTACATCGTTCTTGATGAAGCGCAGGCTATTAAAAATCCGGACTCGCTCACTTCAAAAGCATCCCGCCTGCTTCGTGCCAAGAACCGGCTTACGATGACAGGTACCCCGGTTGAGAACAATACTTTTGATTTGTATTCACAATTCGAATTTCTGAATCCGGGAATGCTCGGTCACGCCGACTTTTTCAGAAGTGAATATGCGACACCGATCGATAAATATCAGGATAAGGAAAAAGCCGCTGAGCTGCGCAAGCTGGTGTATCCTTTTATGTTGAAAAGAACAAAAGAGGAGGTAGCAACCGATCTTCCCGACAAAACGGAAACTATTCTGTTCTGCGAAATGGGCCAGAAGCAGCGGAAGGTTTACGAGATTTTCAGGGAAAGATACCGGCAGGAAATCGCCGAAAAACTGGCAACGGAGGGTTTGAACAAAAGCAGTTTCCTGATTTTGGAAGCATTATTAAAGCTCAGACAAATCTGTGATTCTCCTTCTATCCTGTCAGGCGACGAAGATTTTGGAAATGAATCCGCGAAGCTGGAAGAGATCACGAGGGAGATCGAGGAGAATGCGTCGAATCACAAGATATTAATATTTAGTCAGTTCCTCGGAATGCTCGATCTGATACGCCAGCATCTCGAAAAAGTGAAAATTCCGTACGAGTACCTCGACGGGCAGACGGTGGACCGCGCAGGAAGGGTTAACCGTTTTCAAAGCGACCAGACTTGCCGGGTATTTTTGATGAGTTTGAAAGCTGGCGGCGTTGGTCTGAACCTAACGGAGGCCGACTACGTATACCTCGTTGATCCCTGGTGGAACCCGGCTGTCGAGCGGCAGGCAATTGACAGAACCCACCGTATCGGACAAACGCGGAAGGTGTTCGCTTATAAGATGATTTGCAAGGATACGATTGAGGAAAAAATCCTGTTGCTTCAGCAGAGAAAGCAGGACCTCGCGGAAGATCTGGTGGGGGGCGAATCCGGCTTTATCAAGAAGCTAAGCCAGGAAGATATTATGGGGCTTTTCAGTTAAGAATATTAGTAACTGGAAAGTGTATTGGCCGATGAAATGTCAAGTGATCTTTCGTCGGTCAGTTTAAAACCATTATTATAAGTGGTATCGCTGGAAACGAGTTCAAGCAGCTGTGCAGGATCGTATAAAGATTTATTTTCGCCAGATACATTTGGCTCGTTTTGAGTATATACTGGGACATCTAACTCACTCCTTTCAGGAATACTGTACATTTTTTCCACAGTTACACCCCGTACTGCTTTGTAACGTGCCTGCTTCTCGAAAACGCAAAGGATCAATAAAATAGAGGCAATGATTAGGATACGTTGATTTTTCATAGTTATGCGTAATATCTGGGATCTGGAAAAAGAGCCATATACGCTTGAAAGAGCAATTTTTGAGCCAAAAGGTTGTAATCGAAAAAATATTTGAAATAAATTTTTCTAAGTGGATTTTCAAAGAGCCAATATGAGTTATGTCCTATTCTGCTCACTGTTAAGAAAACCCATTTTTTTCACCCCATATTACTAATGCGAGCCGGATCTGGCCGTAGTCAAATCGCTCATTTAGCAACTCAAAAAGTGGTTTTAACGGATCGTTTTGCCGAACCTGCATTTCCTCCGCGGCCGCAATGATCGTGTCGTACGCGCGCTTGTCAATAAGGGATGGCAGGTCGATTTCATTTCCTTCTTCTTTCAGCCTAAGCAAATGGGATATAATGGTCGTGGTACTAAGGTTCCGCTGCTCGGCGATCGACTGTATGGTAGCGCCGGATTTGTATAGGGTAAGCGTTTCGATAAATGTCATTCCCGCAACCGCCTTCGTCCCCGGTTTGAAGTTTTCCCGCGCAAAATCCAGTATCTCATTGATAAAAGTCTCTCCGTAACGCCTGAACTTCTCAGCGCCCACGCCAGAAATCGATTTCATCTGCATTTCGGAAACGGGCTTTTTCTGCGCCATTTCCGAAATAGTGGCATCGCTGAAAACGACGTAAGGGGGTACACCGAGCGCGTCGGCAAGTTGCTTGCGTAATGTGCGCAGACGATCAAACAAAGCGTCGCGTACAACTTCTTTCTTTGGTTTTTCGCGAGGGGCCAGCTCTTCTTCCTTCGCTTTTCTTTCGTTCAAAGGAATAAATTTGACGAGCTCCACTTTTCGTTCGCCTTTCAATATCTGCCGGCTCACTGCATTCAGCTTGAAAGCGTGTGCTTCGTCGTAGGCAATATCCATGGCGCCCGAATTGAGAAGCTGCCCGATATATTCGGTCCATTCTTCACCTTTCAGCTCGCCGCCCACGCCGAAAGTCGGCAGCCGTTCGTAGCCGTGCTGCAACACATTCCTGTTTTTACTACCCCTCAAAATATCGATGAGCATCCCCATTGCTACTTTCTGATCGGTCCTGGCAATGCCCGACAGTGCTTTTTGCGCGATTACCGTGGCATCAAAACGGCTTCTCGGATTTTTACACACATCACAATTCCCGCAATCTTTGTCGAATGCATCATTGAAATAATTCAACAATACCCGCCGCCGGCAAATGTCCGTTTCCGCATATTGTTTCATCCGGTTCAGCTTCGCATGCAACAGCTCCTTCTGTTCTTCCGACTGATCCGAATTATTGATCATATCCTGTCGGGTCATAATATCCATGTAACTGTAAAACAGCACAGTATCCGCCGCCAGCCCGTCGCGCCCCGCCCGGCCTATTTCCTGGTAAAAACTTTCCACATTGGAAGGCAGATTGTAGTGGATCACCCAGCGCACATTCGATTTATCGATCCCCATTCCAAATGCGATCGTTGCGACAATTACTTGAAGATCGTCTCGTAGAAATGCCTCCTGCACTCGGGAGCGTTGCTCGGCCGGTAAACCAGCGTGATAATGTTCCGCTTTTAAGCCGGCTTTTTTCAAACTGGCCGCTACCGTTTCTGTACTTTTTCTGCTGAGACAGTAGATAATCCCCGCCTGATTCTGCCGCCTGGATATAAAGTCCTGTATTTGCTGAATGCGCTTTCGGCCTGGCAATACGTTCAGGCTCAGGTTAGGCCGGTCGAAGCTGGTTAAAAAGGTCTGTGCGGTTTCAATGCGTAATTGTTTGAGGATATCCCGGCGGGTAACCCTGTCTGCCGTCGCGGTTAATGCGATCACCGGGACTTGCGGAAAACGGATCTTTAATGAACTCAGCTGCCTGTATTCCGGCCGGAAATCGTGGCCCCACGAAGAAATGCAATGCGACTCGTCGATTGCAAAAAGTCCGACGTTCCATTCTTTTAAAAACTCGAATGTATTTCCGGAAAAAAGCCGCTCGGGAGCAATATATAGCAATTTGAGGTCGCCCGTTTTCGCGCGCCACATGATCCGGTCCTGCTCGGCGGATGATAATGTCGAGTTCAGATAAGCCGCTGAAACCCCATTGCCCAGCAGCGCCTCGACCTGGTCTTTCATCAACGCGATCAGAGGAGAAATTACGACCGTAAGCCCGTCTCTCAGGATTGCGGGAATCTGAAAACAGATCGATTTACCGCCGCCTGTCGGCATTAGTACAAAACAATCATTATCGGCCAAAACGGTGTCGATGATTTCCGCCTGGTGTTCCCTGAAACTGTCGTAACCGAAAAACTTCTTTAATGCTTCTTTTTTATCGAGGGCCATTTCCTGTTCTTTCAATGTTGTTGTGTTCAATATGTATAGTTTTAAAGCTGGTAAATCACCTGCATTTTGAGCTCGCTGCGTTTATTTCCTTTGATCTCATTCAGTCCCGAGCTGATCTTTTGCAAATCCTTGTACCGCGTTTGCGACCAGCGCGCCCATATTTTCATATTCCTGAAAACGTTGTATCTCAGCATCAGATAATGCCGCGTACCATTGTCGTAGTAAGCTGGAATTGAGAATGCGTAAAGCATATCCTTTTCGTAAACGTACTGGCGGCTGTCGTAATCGTCGGTATTAAACCAGGCAAACCGGGTGCTGAGTTCGATCTTGGGAAAATGCCAGGTGAGATCTTGCAAAATTGTTATCCCTTTCGACCGGGCGGCGTGTTTTTCACCTGAATCGCCCACCTGGCACCGCGTGCGAATCGCATAGCGCAGAGGTACTTCATATTCAAAATTAAGCATCGCAGTGCGACGAACCGAAGTTATGAGGCGATTCTGCTGCTCTTTATTTTCAGGATCATTCTTTTGTTTCTGCTTTTCGTGCATTAACCCGTACACATTCAGCCGCTTATTGGGTTTGAATAAAAAATGCAGATAATAGTCAAATCCTTTCGAAGGTGCATCCACCTGGTAACGCAGCCCGGGGAACCAAAACCGGTCGAAATACCCGCTCAGCTGCCAGCGCTTTCCGGGCATAAACCGTAACCCGCCATAAACCGCACTTTCGTTCGACGGCCGGGTTGCTTCACTGATCGGGTTACCATAGAATGTATGGAAATTCTTTGCATAATGTCGAAAAAGAAAGGTGGCGTCCCATTTCCTGCCAAAACTCCCGATACCGCCAGCTGTAATACCGGTACCTTTTCCGCCGGATAATGCGCCTTCTCCAAAAAAGTGATAGTTGTGCCAGCGGTAATCGCCGTGAATGCCAGCGATCAGATTTTGTTTTCCTGAGAATTCAAATTCATTATACAGCGCACCCCTTTTCCGGATCGGGGCTTCGTAGTAAGTATGCAGCGCCGTGATCCCGACCTGCCCTTTTTCGGATGGGAACTGATGCAGAAAATGTACGCCCGCATTTTGTTCCGAAAAGTTGTTATGTTTCTCATTTTCAGTAAGTGTGCGGTGGTAGCCGGTAAGGGGTAGCGAAGTCGCGAATATTTTTCCTTCAGCGCCCATATCCAGCGTCGCGTCCCTTTTTACTTTTGAATACATCATTGAAAAATCCGTTTTCTTGCCAATTCTGAGTGTCAATGCAGCACCGCGAAAGAAGTCGGCTTCCCCGGAAGAAGTGTAAGGTTTGAATCCCAATGTGCTGCGATAGGCTGTTTTAATTACTTCCGAACCTTTACCTAATGAAAAAACGGCGCCCATCACCATTCCCTGGCCGGTTTGCATTCGATAGTCACCGATGATCAGATTTTTTATCTTCCCCCGGTTCAGTAATTGTGCGTGAAAAGAAGTGAAATCGGTTCCGAGAATGTGCCTTTTCGGCTTCCAGGCCAGCCATTTTTCTCCCGCATCTTTTTCCAAAGTGACCCCGAAACTGTAATAGCCCGTCCGCGCGTTCCTGTATCTTAAAAATGCATTATATGGATTTCCGAGATATCTGGTAACAGCTTTTGAAGTAGAATCCAGGGGGGAAAATCCCTTTTGCGTTTCCAGTATCCTGCCTGAGCGTAATAGCAAAAAGTGCTGATTCGGGCTTTGTAATGCGTTTTTTAAAGAGACAGGTTTGGGATTTAAACAAATAAAAGGAAGTAACCGCTGGATGGTAGGCATATCAAAACCCGGCACTGCCTGCAATTCATAAAGGGAAATGAATGGGCCGAGTTGCTCCCGATATTGCAGCAAAGCGCGGATCTGTGCATCAGAAAGTATCAGGGTGCCAGACAGTTCATCGGCGGTAACTATATTGATATCGAGTGGATTGGCGTAAAGCTGTATCAGCGATTCGAAAAGCTCTGAGTAGTCAATATCCTCGGAAGGAACTGGGAAGAGGCTTGCTACAAACTGGTTAATATCAATATCCTGTCGCGGAGGCGCCTGAGCGAGGGTGATTTTTGGAGAAAAGAAAACAAATACTACGAGAAGGAAAAGCGCACGCGGGAGCAGCCAAAGGCTTTTTTTGTAAAAAGCGTATGCAAAATATCCTGTATGCTGCATACGCTTTCGGTATGGGGATAAGGGTTAGAAGGCTTTTAAACTTAAATCCAGGCTTCGCGCCTGGTGCGTCAATGCACCACTCGAAATCCCGTCTACGCCCGTTTCAGCCACGGCGCGCAACGTTTTTTCAGTGATATTACCCGAGGCTTCGGTCTCAAACCGGTCCCCGATCCTTTTAACAGCCTCCCGCAGATCGTCCAGCGAAAAGTTGTCAAGCATAATAATATCCACCTGGCCTACTCTCAGCACTTCTTCCACTTCTGCCAGATTCCTCGTTTCAATCTCAATTTTCAAGTCCCGGCCCGTTTCAGCCAGGTATTTGCGCGCATTGGTAATAGCCGCCTCGATACCACCGGCGTAATCGACGTGGTTGTCTTTCAGCATGATCATATCATACAAGCCCATTCTGTGGTTCACCGCGCCACCGATTTTCACCGCCATTTTCTCAAATAGCCTGAAATTCGGCGTCGTTTTGCGGGTATCCAGCAGTTTTACAGGCAGGTCGTCGATCAATGCAGACATTTGCCGCGCGTAAGTGGCAATGCCGCTCATCCGCTGCATGGTATTCAGCACCAGTCTTTCCGCTTTCAGGATCAGGCGCGCGCTTCCTTCCACAATAAAAACAATGTCTCCGCTTTTGACGTCGGTTCCGTCAAAAAGTAACACATCTATTTTCAGTGGGGGATCATTATAATAGGTAGCGGTCTCGTCGAAGATCAGCTGGGCAACCTCCACGCCCGCCAGGATACCATCCTGCTTCACGAGCAACTTCGCGCGTTTCACGGCATTTTCGGGTACACTTGAAAGGGACGAATGATCGCCGTCGCCAATATCTTCCAGCAATGCAAGCCGGATCAGATTGCGAAGTTCATGCGGATTAGTTTCCATGATGGTATTGATTATCAGAACGTTTGCTGGCGGTAAGCCATATTGTAGCGAATCGCGAATGTAAAAACATTGTACTTGGACGCAACCTTCACATCGTCCGATTTGATATTTCTGACCAGATAGCGCCCGTCGAGAAACAAATTGTGGGCGAGTGAATAGGATAGACGAAGGTCTGTGAATGCCGTGGAGGCCTTTATTCCCTGTCCGATCTTCTGTCCAAGCTCCCCGTCGCGGTTTACGCTGCGCTCGTCATAATTTTTAGAAATATCGCCCCCGAAGTTCATAGGAGGGCCGGAAGAAGGATCTTTTCCCTGCGTGGCCATCATAATTGTGCCATAAGCCGAGAGCCGCGGAGTTACTTTGTAGCGGATAATTCCCAGATATTCCCTGAAATTCGCGCCGAGCGGGTGGGCCAGTGACTGCCCGTAATGCATGTAATTTCGCCCGCCATCTTTGTGCGAATAGGTATATGGTCGCACCAAATTATATTCTGCCTGTAAGTCGAGATTAGGCACTCCGAAAGCGTCGACGTATTTACCGCCTAGCTGAAAGCTGTATTTGTTAGTCCAGGATCCGCTGCCGTTGAAGAGATATCTCGTCAAAAACTCATCCAAAACAAACTGGCTGTATATAGAAGCTTTCCTTCCAACTAACCACCGAAAATCAAATCCCAGCAATGCATTATCCTGGCTTCCGATATAGGATTCCACATATCTGTAAAAAATGATCGGGTTGAGATAGTTAAGATCATAGCCGCCGCCGACAGTATCCCTGTTGAATATTTCAGCTTCAAAAACCCCGAAGTTGATACGGTCAGTCAGGTTCACGCTCAGATGGTGAATAGCCGCGAACTTTTTATTTCTCAAACCTTCCGTAAATGAGTTCTCCCCGGCATTCATCATGCTGGTCCAGAGGTTGGTATAATGAAAGCGGCCGAGCTGGGTATCCAGCCTTAAAAACAAATAGGGGCTGCTGTTGTCCGAAAGGATCAGCGAACGGTAGCCGCTGCCAAAAGTGTTGTGATCGTGGCCAAAGCGGACATTAATGCTTTTCAACGGACGGAATGTAATGTATCCGCGCGCGGTTAGGAAATCCCGTCCATTATTGCGCGTTACCTTCGCCAAACCCTCGCCGGGGAAGCTATACTGAGGCGCAGAGTGATTCACATATCTTGGAAAGCGACCCTGATTATCAGCTACGTAAGTATAAAAACCCAGCTTTTCATTGATCATTCCCCTGATCTCTACGCCGCGGGTTGTGTACCATAAAGTAGAATCGGAAGGGGAAGCAAGATCGTTTCTGCGATCGTTTCCTATAAAATTGGTGGTAGTGAAGTTAAAATGCAGGTCCAGATCCTTATTATGAATGCTGTATAGATCAGCCGGATGCGCGAAAAATTTTCTTTTCTGGCCCGGAGGCGGAAGCTTAAACCAATGCAGCCTGGCCAGCTGATCGTATTTGGCCGAGTCGGTCGCGACCATTCCTTTTGTCCATTCCCAGCTGTCTTCCCGGAGGTAGTCGATCGTTTCCCAGTCGCGGTCGGTCAGGTTGATCGTTCCTTCTTTTAAAATGGAGTCAGTTAATGCAACAACTGCCTTTCTTTCAAACGGTTTCGTATTGTAATGCAGACCTTCTGAAAACTTGCCCCTTTTGATTTCGAGGCGGTCTATCAGGTGGTAGTAATCGTCGTTGAAGGGGATAAAAGAGCTCTGCGCGTGTCCGTAATATGGCAGGGATACCAGTATGATCAACAATGTTTTCAAATACCGGCTTATTCCTGGAACCATAGGCAAACAAAATCTACTGTTCACACAAATCGAGCTTTTGCGGAGAATTTTTAGAATTATACTTCCAAATTACGTCAATGAATTTGTATTATCTTGCATGGAGCAGCTGAAAAACTAACGATCCTATGTTTTTATTGACCCAGAAACCTTCCATTGCCGATCACTATCTGGCCGAATTGAGAGATGTAAATATTCAGAAAGACCGGATGAGATTCAGGCGGAATATGGAGCGGATGGGGGAGCTGCTTGCTTACGAATTATCGAAAACGCTCACATTCAGGCCAGCCAAAGTGGAAACACCGCTAGGTACAGCGCCTTCGCGATCCTTATTACAGCCCATCGTTCTGGCGACGATCCTGCGTGCCGGCGTTCCGATGCACCAGGGGTTTCTCAATATATTCGATAGTGCCGACAATGCATTTATCGGTGCGTACCGGGGACACCATATTAATGAGGAAGAGGAGTTTGAGGTTGAAATGGACTATATCACCAGCCCGGATCTCACTGGAAAAATACTTATCCTGATTGATCCTATGCTGGCTACCGGGCGGTCGATGGAAAAAGTTTACCACGCATTACTTCGCTTCGGTATTCCTTCGCAAACGCATATTGCCTCTGTAATAGCGAGCCCGGAAGGTGTGGAATTTTTACAAAACAGAATGCCGCAATGCAGGCTCTGGCTCGGTGCTGTCGATCAGAAGCTCAATGAACAATATTATATAGTCCCCGGGCTCGGCGACGCCGGGGACCTTGCTTACGGAGAAAAGTAAACGTACTAGTTTAGCAGTTCATCAAAAGTGATGCTCACATAATAAGTAGAACCGATATTCGGGCTTCCGTACGCTTGAATGTATGATTTTCCAAAAAGATTGGTCGCGCCTACTTTAATGATCGATTTGATCGGCGCGGCCTTGTAACTCACCTGCGCATCGAGATTATTAATCGCCGGAACCCGGGTGTTAGAGAATATCGGGACGCCGGTAGTAGTCGGTAAAATGAAACTCGATTCCCACAAAAATGCCTGCTGATACCGGTACACTACATTAAAACCAAATGTACTGCTACTCGTAATCCTTTTCCCAAAACTCAGATTATAGCGGTATTTGGGCGTATTGAACTGCGAATATTGCACTTCCGGCGACGGTTCGAAATTTCTGAGCTCGTTATTTGCCACGTTACCACCTACATTAAAACCCTTGGGTAATGCGTAGTTCAAACCAAGTGCGAAGCCTGTCGTAGTAATCGTTTCTGTCGTATTCACTACTCTCGAATATCCATTGAAATTCCCGACACCAATTCCCGATTCAATAGGCAGCCCAGGTGCCGCCGCCGCAGTAGGAACCACGATCACAGCCCCGCCAATCAGGTTTTTGTATTGGCTGACATAATAATAGGCGTCGATGAACAGCTTTTTCGCGATCACTCCTTTATAGCCGATTTCGTAAGAGGCAATGCGCTCGGGCGCCAGTTTCCTTGGTTTGTATTTGGGCAATTTTTCCAATGCGTAGGCTTGTGCCAGGGTAGGGACGAGGCCCGGAACCTGCGCCGCCAATATGCCGGGAAGCTGCGAAGAAAGCACGCCCGGAAGTGCACCGTTCACCCCATTCGTAACCGCAGCTTGAATTGCAGCCGGCTCGTTCGGGATCTGGCCGGCGGCGACCGCCTGGTTCACCGCTGCTGTCACCTGCGCAGTGACAGCCTGCGTAATAGCCGCGGTAGCCTGCTGGGTCACTACTGCTTTTGCATAAGTTGTGGCCTTCTCGATAATAGTTGGGTCGCTGTTAATTACCTGTAATATTGCCTGTGGGGATAAATTCTGCCGCAAGATTCCATTTGAAAGGCCGTAACGGGAGTCAAACTCAGGCAGGCCGCCTATTAATGTTCCGGCCGGAGTTCTCAGGTCGATATACTGGTTTTGGGTTGTGGGAATGCGGAAGCCGGTTTGATAGGAAAGCCGGATGTGGTTGTCGCCAAACGAAGTTACTGCCGAAACCCTTGGTGTGAACTGGCCTGCGAAATTTTCATTTTTATCATAGCGGATCGAGCCGGTCAGTTTCAGGTGATTGGAAAGCAAATTTTTACCTGCCTGCACAAACGCGCCCCATTCATTAATAGGAATAGTACCCGAGCGGCCTTCCTTTTGGTCGGCGAATAAAGTACCTGCCGAGCGCAGCTGATATTGCCTGAAATTTGCGCCGGCCAGCACTTCCACCACCTTTATCTGGTTTTTAAAATTGTAAAATCCTTCTGCGTGGTAAAGGTTGGTTTTATCTGCAAAACCGCCCCCACCGTTTACAATCGGCATATTTCTATATTTATCCAAAAGCTGCGTAAATGCGGCTGAACCAGGCTGTGGCATATTTGCGTCCGCAGTTTGTCGCGCCAGCAGGTGAGATTCGGCCTCGGCGGTACCAGCCGCGCGGGCCGTAGCGAACGCACCCACATATTGACCAAACCAAACATTATTCGGCTTAAAATCGGAAAGCATACCAACTGCTGCCAGCCCGGATAAGTAAGATTTACCCGAACGTTCCTGGGTTGTGTAGGCGCGCACTGTAAAATTATCGCCGCGCAGTTCCAGCTTCGCCTGCATTAAATTGAAATCTCGTAGCGCGTAGCGGCCGGTTGCGGTATATACCGTAGTTCCGTATCCGTAATTCACCTGCGCCACTGCCTCCATCTTCTCATTAATCCGGTAATGCACGGCTGCATTCGCCTTAAAGCTCTTCGTTTTATAATCCACCAGATCTTTTTCCAGGTAACCGGTGCGGCTCACAAAAGTGTTGGGCACCAGCGAAACAGCGCCTTGTGGAATACTTCCCGCCGTTGCAAGCGACTGGGCTACTGCATTGATATTCGTCTGAATTTCATCTCCATATACATTCACCCCATCGTAATCAAGCGCAGTACCAGCGCCGCGGGCCGGATCCGCGTTTCCGCCCACATTGAGATTGGAATAGTTGGTCGCCTCCCAGTCCTGCGCGCGGATAAAGGATACGCTCGTTTTAAATGCAATTTTGTTGTTAAATGCTTTGGCATAGCGGATTGTAGCATCTACGAAGGGTGTCGTAGCTTTCGATCTGTGCTCTTCATGCATGATTCCGCTCTTTACACTCGCACTTAATCCCTGGTATAAAAACGGGCTTTTGCTATTAAGTAAGATCAATCCGTTTACTGCATTGGGCCCGTACAAAGCGGAAGCTGCGCCCGGCAATACTTCCACACTTTCAACATCAAGTTCGGGAATACCGATAATATTGTCGAGCGGAAAATTGAGTCCCGGTGCCTGATTGTCCATTCCATCGATCATCTGGACTGTTCGGGGGTTACCCGTGCTGCCGAACCCGCGCATATTGATAGATTTAAACAAAAATCCCTGCGTGGCCATATCGATACCTTTCAGGTTATTCAAGCCGTCGTAGAAATTTGCAGAAGGTGTGTCGCGCATATCGCGGAGGGTCATTTTTTCGATCGCTACGGGTGATTGCATCACGGATTCTTCCACGCGGGAGGCAGATACGACCACTTCTTCGCCAAGGGTTACCTGCTCCACCATTTTGATATCCAGATTCGTCTGGCCGGAAGTGACATTGATCTCCTGCGTTTGAAAACCGACGGAAGAAATCGTTAGAGTGAGCGGCGGATTTGAGGTTGTATTTAAATTAAATTTTCCCTGATTGTCTGTGATCGTGCCGGTTACCTTTCCTCTGATCTGAATGCTGATTCCCGCCAGCGGCTCACCAGTCGAGGATTCGGTAACCTTACCCTGCAAGGTAATCTGACCAAAGGCGTTGGAAGTCAGATAGATAAAGAGCAGTAAAGTTTTTAGAACAGTAAAGTTTTTCGTCATAGTGGGAGTTATTTTAAATGTGCGCTGTTTTTAGTTTAATGTACAAGTTTTTCTTGGAATGTTTTAATAAATATTAGTAAAAAAACTGTTGTTACTATTAAACATTAAATTTGTGATTTGCATGAAAATCTGCTGCTTAAACCTGTAAACGCGCCTTCTGCTAATTTTGAAGATGTTTTTGACTTTCCGGGCCGGGCATACTGGTCGTTTATCACTAGTTTTGAAGAGCTTTACTTAACGCTTATACAAATCGCTTTTATAATGCAGGATACTTATGTGATTATCATGGCCGGCGGAGTAGGAACCAGATTCTGGCCTTTCAGTCGGACCGATTTCCCGAAACAATTTCATGATGTGCTGGGCACCGGCCAGACGCTTTTGCAGCAGACGGTGGAAAGGTTTAATGGTGTTTGCCCGATAGAAAACGTATATATTGTTACAAGTCAGGAATATAAAGAACTTGTCAAAGAGCAGATTCCTACGCTGACCGACGATCAGATATTGCTGGAACCAAACAGGCGTAATACTGCGCCCTGCATTGCTTACGCTTGCTACAAGATCGCGGCCCGCAACCCGAATGCCAATGTTGTAGTAGCGCCAGCCGACCATATCATATTAAAGGAAGATAATTTCAAAGACACGATCAGAGTGGCACTGGGAGCGACGCGGAATGAAGATATCCTGGTTACACTTGGAATTCAGCCGACGCGCCCTGATACCGGCTACGGCTACATTCAATATATCCCCGACAAGCTGACGGTAAAAAAAGTGAAATCATTTACCGAAAAACCACATTTAGAGCTTGCATTGCAATTTTTGGATAGTGGTGATTTCGTTTGGAATGCCGGGATTTTCGTCTGGAATATCAATGCATTCAAAAAGGCGCTCGTTGAATTTCAGCCAGAGATCGCGGATATTTTTGGAGGAGGAAATAATCACTATTACCTGGAAACGGAAGATTCATTCGTGCAGCGGGCTTACGCACATTGCGGCAGCATTTCCATCGACAATGCGATTATGGAAAAAGCTGATAACGTGCACGTTGTACTAAGTAACTTCGGCTGGTCCGACCTCGGAACTTGGAAGTCGCTTTATGAAGTTTCGGAAAAAGATGAAAATGAAAACGTAACCGACGGAAATCTGTTACTATATAATACAACCAACTCAATCATCAAAACACCAAAAGACAAACTGGTAGTAATCAGTGGTTTGGACGGTTATATCGTCGCCGAATATGACGGCGTTCTGATGATCTGCAAGAAAGACGAAGAGCAGAAAGTGAAAGAGTTCGTAGCGCAGGCGAAGGAGTTGAGTCCGAAGTACGTTTAGTATGCAAGAGTTTACCGTTAGAAAAATGCCAGGCTCTAAGTCTGGCATTTTTGTTTTTATACAGTTAACTTTATAATACACTGTCAAAGCTAGGATATGTCAACATCAGAACTTAGAGCGGAAGCGATTCGGATCGTTAAAGAAATTGACGAAGACAGAATGGAAGATCTGTTGAAGATGCTCAATAGTTTAGTAGAACAGCAAAATGCGGAATCGATCGAGATAGATCCTGCCGAACTCAACCGGCTCTTAACAGAATCTTTAAAACAAGCTCAACAAGGAAATTTAATCCCGAATGAACAAGTACTTAAAGAAGGCAAAGAGTGGCTTACGAAATTAAATGGACGGCAGATGCAAGGAGTGACTACATCGAAATAATCTCCTATTTATATGATCAATGGGGATTTGAATCAGCGGATTATTTTACTGACAAACTCAAATTTCAGCTGGATTTGCTGAGTGACTATCCATTCATGGGTAAAAGGCATCGAACGTTTAGTTCTGTTCATGAATTTGTTCTGGGAAAGCATCAAACGCTGTGCTATACCGTTTTTGACAATACGGTTGTATTGATGAATATCCGCGACAATAGGCGCTTAAAATAATTAGCCAGGCCTCACCTTCTCAATCTCAAAAAACCTTACATCAGCCTTAACATTTTCCAATATCTTTTGGGAGCGTTCGGGGCGGGCGTCGGTGATGAAAACCTGGCCCAGGAAACCGGTATCGATTAATTCAATCAGTTTCTGAATGCGATGGTCATCGAGCTTGTCGAAGATATCATCTAGTAGAAGGATTGGCGTTTTCCCTTTTTCTTCCTTCAATAACTCAAATTGTGCCAGCTTCAATGCGATCAGAAAGGACTTTTGCTGTCCCTGCGAGCCGAATTTTTTGAGCGTAACTTCATCAATTTCAAATACATACTCATCTTTGTGAATCCCCTTGCCGGTGCGTTGTGCATGTAAGTCGCGGCTGCGGTTTTTTCTGAATTCTGCTGCGAAATCCGGACTGGCTACTTCGCTTTCGTAGATCACATCGACCTGTTCTTTTCCGCTACTTAAAAACGCATAGTATTTCTGGAACAAAGGCAGGAAACGCTGCATAAACGCATTTCGGTGCTCGTAAATGCGCTGGGAAAGTACGATCAGCGGCTCATTATAAGTTTCGAGCAGATCTTCGTCAAGATAATTTCGTTCGGCAAAAAGTTTTAACAGTCCATTCCGGTTGTTAAGGATCTTGTTGTATTTCAAAAAATCGTCGAGATAACCCGGCGCAGCCTGTGATAAAACGCCATCAAAAAACCGTCGCCGCTCTTCACTTCCTTCACGGATCACGTCAGTATCGTCGGGCGCGATCAGTACCAATGGGAAAAGGCCGATATGGTCGCTCAGTCGCTCGTAGTTTTTCTTGTCGGCCATAAAAACCTTACGCTGACCACGTTGAAAACTACAAGTGATCTGAGTATGTCGCTGGCGGTCACTAAAAATACCGTCGATCACGAAAAAATCGAAGTTGTGGCGAATGCCGAGTGCGTCCTGATTGTGGAATGCACTTTTGGTAAGGGTCAGAAAATAGATCGCATCGAGCAGATTCGTTTTCCCGCTGCCATTCTCCCCAACCAGACAGTTCACATGTTCACCGAATGTAAAGGCTTTCTCCTCATAACTTTTAAAGTATGTAAGGTGGAGCTTTTCTAGCCACATGAACTTCTTTGTTATTTAGTTTATGCTTATTTTCGCAAATCATTGCGTGAGTACGGCAAAAAACAGACTCTGTTCAAACCATAACATTAAGACAAAGTTCTGTCTTTATAAACGAGAACCAAATACATGGCCACCGTTACTGAAAAAAAGAAATCTTCTGCCCCAAAAAAATTACAGCATTCAAAAGAGCGTTATTTGTTCTGGTTCGAGAACATGCTTTTGCAGCGTCGTTTTGAAGAAAAAGCGGGCCAGCTGTATGGTCAGCAAAAAATCCGTGGTTTTTGCCATTTGTATATAGGTCAGGAAGCGTGTTCTTCCGGGGCTGTAACTGCGCTTAAAGAGGGTGATAAATACATTACTGCTTACCGTGATCATGGTATTCCGCTGGCACTGGGCACTTCGCCTAATGCAATTATGGCTGAGCTTTACGGAAAAAAGACAGGAACAACCAAAGGTAAGGGTGGTTCTATGCACATTTTCGATAAGGAAAAAGGCTTTGTAGGTGGTCACGGGATCGTAGGTGCTCAGATTCCTCTGGGAGCAGGTATTGCGTTCGCTGAGAAATACAATAAGACAGATAACCTTTGCATTTGCTACTTCGGTGACGGTGCAATTCGTCAGGGTGCATTCCACGAGGCGCTGAATATGGCGATGAGCTGGAAACTGCCTGTGATTTTTGTGGTTGAAAACAATGGATATGCGATGGGAACTTCGGTAGCCCGGTCATCCAATGTAACTGAACTGTATACGCTGGGCGAAGCTTACGATATTCCTTCTGAGCCTGTCGATGGAATGAGCGTGGAAGCTATTCACGAATCTGTTTCCCGCGCTGCTGAACGTGCACGCAAAGGTGACGGACCAACATTCCTTGAATTCCGCACGTATCGTTACCGCGGTCACTCGATGTCGGATCCTCAGAAATATCGTTCGAAAGAAGAAGTTGAAGAGTACAAACACAGAGATCCGATCGAGCAGATCCGCTCGGTGATTACTTCAAACAACTTCGCGACTGAGGAGGAATTAGAAGAAATTGACAAAAAAGTAAAAGAAATAGTAGCACAATCTGTTCAGTTTGCCGAGGAATCAGAATTCCCGGATCCTAAGGAAGCTTACACAGATGTATATGTCGAGACAGATTACCCATTTATAATGGACTGATCTGACCAGAAAAATTTGTTAGAAAAACCCGCCGGAATACTTCGACGGGTTTTTTAGGTAATTTTAGCTTTTGGGAAGCAAGTATGATCCTGTTTTTGGTTTTTTACGTAGATAGAATTTTAGTAATAGTTTAAAAATATGCCCTTGGACCAGGATTTTGAGAAAGAAGAGGAAGAAGAAGGCCAGGAGATGTCTTTTATCGGGCATCTTGAAGAATTAAGGTGGCACGTAATCCGTGCGGTAGGTTCAATTCTTGTTTTTGCCATTCTCGCATTTATTTACATCAAAGAAATCTACCACTACGTAATTATTGCCCCGTCACGACCAGATTTCTGGACTTACAGGATGTTATGTAAACTGGGGGATGCAGTTGGTTATGAGGAGCTTTGTGTAAAAGCTTTGAATTTCAAACTTCAGGTGATCGGAATGGGCGACTCGTTTACGATGAGTATGACATCTGCCGTAATTGCCGGTTTGATCTTCGCTTTTCCTTATGCATTTTGGGAAATATGGCGGTTTATCAAACCCGGCCTGAAACCAGCGGAACGGCGCTCTGCCCGCGGAGCTGTCTTTTATGTGACATTTCTGTTTTTCTCCGGGGTGCTTTTTGGTTATTACGTGGTTAGCCCCCTGGCAATCAACTTTTTAGCGAATTATACACTTGATGAATCGATTATCAACGAATTCAGTCTTGCCTCGTATATTTCGCTTGTTGCCACGCTGACACTTGCCTGCGGAATTGCATTTCAGTTACCAATTGTAGTGTTTGTTCTGGCAAAAGTTGGCGTGCTGACTCCCGTTTTTATGCGCGAATACAGGAAGCATTCATTTATTGTGATCCTGATAGTAGCCGCGGTTATTACGCCTTCTCCTGATATTTACAGCCAGGTACTGGTTGCGATACCATTATTTGTATTGTACGAAGTAAGTATCATCGTAGCCGCAAGAGTGGAGCGTGAGAAATTACGTGAAGAGAAGCGTTTGGCTTCGCTGGGAGGTAATCCGGAATTCTGATAATCAGGAAATGAAACGTTTGCAGACCTCGGCTAACCAGTCGAGGTCTTCTTTTTGATGCGCCGCGCTGATCGCAATGCGGGTAACCGGCTGGTCGCTTGGTAGGGGATAGGAAAAGCAGGAAGCCATAATGCCGCTTTCAAGCAAAAAATCGAACAATGCGGGGTTAACGTTATAGAGAACGGGATAGTTGGGAATTGTGACGAAGTGATTTTCTACATTTTGAAGCTGCTTGTTGAAGTGGCTGACATTTTGAATCAGCTCCGCGCTTGACTTAGCATAGCAACCAGTTTCCAGCATTTTATTAAATGCGAATATATAGGCAGGTGCCGAAGGCGACGCACCTGCAAAAAGTGGTGACTTGCTCAACAGGTCTATGATCTTCCTTTCTCCCCAAATCACGCCCGCAGGTATTCCCAGAGCTTTATTTAAAGAAGAAACAAAAATGAGCCGGTCGCCAAGCGAATTCTCAAACTGCCCGGCAATTCCAGTACCGTTTTCTCCTGAAACACCCAGACAATGCGACTGGTCAATAATAAACCGGCAGCTGTCAGGCTGGATGATTTTATTGAAAATTGAAAAGTCAAACTGCTCTACCAGCGGCGAACCGATCGCATCGGAGCAGATTATATGCTGCGTACCAGAGATATCCGCATTGATTTTGGTCACGGTAGCCGCTGCCCACTCGTTCCATTCAAGGGTGTTGGGCTGATAGTCAGTACCCCAGATCGCCGGGTGGACTTTTGGTGCGTAGTGATAAATAATGCGATCGGGCTTATCAATTTGATGGATTATGGAATCGATTTCCAGCATAAGCAGCTGGCCGGCAAGCATTCCGGACGAAATCAGCAACGCGGATTCAGCAGTCTGCCAGTTGGTAAATCTTTCCTCTGCTTCGCTGTAAATACTGAGTCTGAGACTTCCGTTTCTTGAACTGCCGAAATGCGTTCCGTAGTTTTCAAAACCTTCTTTCAGGAACGATTGAAAGTCGAGGTTGTAGGCCATTCCGAGATAGTCTGTGCCGCTGAACCACAGGTATTCCTTTCCGTCCAGTGTTCGTACAGTCCGGCCGGGAAGTTTATTTGTCAGGAATGTAGTCACTTATTTCAGTGCGAAGAAGATTTCAGGATTGCGCCGCTTCCATTTCTTTCAGGGAAAATAACCTTTCCAAAATCAAAAGTAACTCCCTCGGCAGGATCATTTTTGATCAGCAGCGAACCGTCCATATCCACATAATCAAGAAGAGGGAGGAGGTGCGCAATAGAAGAAATACCTACGCTCGTTTCAGTCATGCAGCCGACCATTGTTTTCATTCCCAGAGATTTAGCCTCCGAGATCATTCGCCTGGCAGCAGTAGGCCCGCCGCATTTGGTCAGCTTTATATTAACGCCGTGGAATAGCCCGTGGCAGTTTTTTACATCTTTTTCAACAATACAACTTTCGTCGGCGATGACAGGCAATGCACTTTCTGAGAATACCCTTTTCATTCCCTCCCGATCATCGGCAGGAAGAGGCTGCTCAATAAACTCGACGCCCAGCTCTTTTAGTTTTGGTGCAAAAGAAATGGTCTGTTCAGCCGACCAGGCGCAGTTTGCATCAACACGGAATATAGCCTCGGTATTTTTTCTTAATTCCTGCACAATGCGCAGATCGTCAGCGGTACCCAGCTTGATCTTGTAAATCGGCCACGGCAGCTCCTGCATTTTAGAAACCATTTTTTCAACGGTATCAATGCCGATCGTGAAGTTGGTGAGGGGGATATTTTGCAGGGCAAGTCCCCAGTTTTCGTAGAGTTTCTTGTTATTCTTTTTGGCAAAATAATCATGAGCAGCTTCGTCCAATGCGCATTGCGCAAATGGATTGGAGCTTAATGCAGTGTGCGCAAGATCCCAAAGTTCCTCAGCGGATTGATAATTCCCTTTTTCCACTATAGCCCGAACACCTTCGAGCGCCGCGATCATATTATCGATCGTTATCCCGTAATAGGGATTGGCAGTAGCCTCTCCGAGTCCGGTCAGATCTCCCTCCACAAGTTGCACTACCAGCGTTTGCTGAATATCGCGGGAATCGTGGGCAATGGTGAAGGTATGTTTTAAATGCAGGTCGAAAGTGTGGTACAGTAACTTCATTGAGAAAGCTATTGAAGGATTGGTGATCAGTTGCGCATGTCGAGGCCCCAGGAAAGTTTGCTCCTTAATGTATTCAAAAAACTGTCATCTTTCATTTTGATCAGTTTTGCGGTGAAATCGGCTTTTTTTACGGTAAGCTGCGTATTCTCATCCACGATGGTCGACCGCGCGTCCAGCGAAACCAGAAAGTTGTTGCTCCGGCTCTTCACTTCCAGCCTGATCACGGCGGTATCTTCCACGATCAATGGACGTACATTCAGATTATGCGGACTGATTGGGGTAATGATAAAGTTCTGGGAATGAGGCATTAACACAGGCCCGCCGCAGCTCAGCGAATAGCCGGTTGAGCCGGTAGGTGTCGAAACGATGAGACCGTCGGCCCAGTACGAATTCAGAAATTCGTGATTGAGATACGTATGTACAGTGATCATGGAGGAAGTATCGGTTTTAGTGATCGTAAAATCATTTAAACCGAAATTCAAGCCATCGAAAAGATCCAGATTGGATTCGATCGCTACTAATGTACGCTCGTCGACCCGGAATTCGTTCGTTTCCAGCGCAGTGATCATATCTGCAATTCGTTCGGGAGGAACGGTAGCCAGGAAGCCTAGCCTGCCGGTATTGATGCCCACCGCCGGAATTACCCTTCTGCCCACGTGGGACACGGTTTCAAGCAACGTACCATCTCCGCCCATACTCACGATCAGCTTCGCATCGAACAGTTCCTCAGGCCGCTCATAAACCAGCTCCGAGTAATGCTGAATACCGATCTGGTCGAGAAAAACACGAAATTGCTTGGAGAGTTGTACTTCAATTTTCCGTTGCTTCAGTTCATTGAACATATTCTCAATAAACGGACGTGCGGACTCATTAAAGTTGCGTCCATGAATGGCTATTTTCATGAAGAAAGTAGTAATACAGATGGTTCCTTCCGAAAGATAAGCGACAAACGGGCGGTTTCAAAAGCAGGATTGTAATTAGCCAGTGAACGGCTACGTAGCGAGGTATCTCAAAAGCATATCCAGACGCTCCTGGTCGAAGCTCTCGATCGGGTCGTTGGCGTGTGCTTCTTCAATATCGTACCCAAATCGTTCCAGTGTCGCGATAATGGGGGTAATATTCGTGCGGTTGAGCTTGAGAGTAAGCCGCGCTTCGTTTGTAGGATCGTACACTTCCCCTGACGAATAATAGCTGCTCAGGATTTTGGTACCATTGGATTCGATCAGGCGGCTGATCTCGGAAAGAGAATAACTCCTTTCAGCAATTTTCAGAACAAGTACCGCGCCTTTTTCCTGCACACCCAGCTCGTTTACGAAATGTTCGATCAGATCGTTGGCCAGAATACTTCCTGCAAAAGTGCGGTCGTCGTGCAAAACGGGGATAATGCGCAGCCCGAACTGATTGACAAGCCGTAGCAATTCGTAAGGATGCTGGTCTTCGGAAGCGAAAATATCCTTGTGCTGAATAATGATGCGGGCAAGAATCTCCGAAGTATCGTGGATTTCAAAAAGAATATCTTCGGAAACAATACCCTCATAAATGCCCATATCGGCAACGATCAGCTGCTTAACACCAAATTCGTCCATCCAGTCCAATGCAGTACTCACCGAATCAGTCGGTTTAAGTACGGGAATCATTGGATTTATGAGAGAAATGGCAAGCATATATTCGGAACGTCGTTTTTCGAATCTATAAAAAAACTATATATCTATCAACTTTCGCACCTAAAGAAATTCTGCGGCCGGGGGTCTATGCAACCTGCACGGATACTTGTTTCTCAAGGAAGCTCTCTAGGATAACGTTAAATTCTCCGGGATGTTCCATCATCGGTGCATGACAGCATTTATCAATGAAATAAAGCTCCGAGTTGGCGATCAGGCGATTGAACTCATACCCTACGTGAGGCGGAGTAATGGTATCATTTAACCCCCAAACCAGAAGTGTAGGTACCTGAATCTCATGCAGATCTTTGGCCAGATTATGTCGCTGCGCAGATTTTGCAATACCAACAATGCTCATGCATTTGGGAATGCTGGAAGTTGTCTCAAAAACTTCATCTACCAGGTCTTTCGTAGCTACTGCTGGGTCATAAAAAGTGTAAGCAACCCGTTCCTTGATATAATCGTAGCTTCCGCGTTTCGGGAAAGAGCCTCCCATTGAGTTTTCAAATAGGCCTGAACTTCCTGTCAAAACGAGCTTGTTGACGTTACTTTGGTTTTTGAGTGTGTAAAGAAGCCCGATATGCCCGCCCAGCGAGTTGCCGATCACCGTCACATTTGTCAGGTTCTTGAATTCTACAAAATCTTCCAGGAACAGCAGCAAGGCATCCAGTCCCGCTTCTCGCGGAGGCAGCTCGTAGATTGGGAGCAGTGGAATAATAACCCTGTAACGATCGGAGAAATGATCAATAATACCATCCCAGTTACTCAATGCACCGAAAAGTCCATGCAAAAGCAAAAACGTTTCGCCTTTCCCTTCATCGATAAACTGAAACCTGCCTTCTGCATGTATTGGGTATTTCATTCTGTTGTGGATTGTCGATTATGAAACTCGTAACGCAAAAAATAGTTGTGAGTACTAATTATCACTTAAGAAAGAAAGTAATGAATGATTTGGTTACTCTACAAAACTACTTATTTTTTCAATTCGTTCAGTGTGTAAAGTAACATAGCCAAATTGATATTCTTGTAAATATTATATTAATATAATAATAAGCCGACAATTGGCATTGATAGATACAATTTCGCCGGAAACCTTTTGCCACTCGCATCTGAACTGAGAGGTATATTCCGGCTTTTAAAGCCTTCACTCTGTATTCTGCTCAGCCAACAAAGCAAAAGTCTGCAAAATTGTAGTAATAGCATTACATCAACGGAAAGTTACTTATAAATAACCTTGAATCGCATTAGAAAAATATTAAAAAGACTATGATTCCTATTACAAAATCACGCTTTACAACAGTATCAATGAGAAGCCTTTTGTTTGCTCTGATCTTACTTTCAACAGTTCTACCGGCGGCGCGGGCGCAAAAAGAAATGCCTCTTTATCCCGGTAAGATCCCCAATGCGACCAATGCGCCGGATCAGGAAACGATCAAGGATTTTATAGTAAGAAATGTCTCCAAGCCGACGATCAAAGTCTTTTTACCAGATCCTGCTATTGCAAACGGGACGGCAGTAATTGTTTGTCCGGGAGGTGGTTATGGCGTGCTGGTGATCGACCGGGAAGGGTATCAGGTTGCCAAAGAACTCAACAAAATCGGAGTAGCTGCAATTGTTTTAAAATATCGATTGCCTTCCGACGAAATTATGAAGGATAAGTCCATCGGCCCGTTGCAGGACGCGCAGCAGGCTATTAAAACTGTACGCGAAAATGCGGCGGAATGGAAAGTTGACCCGAAAAAGATCGGAATTATGGGTTTCTCGGCGGGCGGGCACCTTGCTGCAACTGCCGGTACGCATTATGACAGCAGTTTTATAGATAATCCAAAAAAGACAAGTCTGCGCCCGGATTTCATGATATTGGTGTATCCGGTGATCAGCTTTCTTGAAAAAATTGGTCACAAAGGTTCGGCCGCCAACTTACTGGGCCAGTCTCCGACAATGGAGAAAGTAAGATATTTTTCCAACGACTTGCAGGTGAAAAACACTACTCCGCCGACATACCTCACCCACGCCGGCGACGATACCGTGGTTCCTATTTCAAATAGTATTCAGTTTTATGAAGCATTGAATGCCAAAGGTATTCCGTCCGATCTGCACATTTATTCCAAAGGAGAACACGGGTATTTGCAAGTCCCAACTTTCGAAGAATGGTTTGGAAGGTGCAAGCACTGGATGCAAACGAATGGAATTCTACCTCAGAAATAATATCACGACCTGACTGGCGAATGTTTCAATATAGAATTCACCGCATTGGCCTGACCAGACAGATAAACAAACACATATCGTAGCGCGGCGCTGATTTGTGAATCGGTTCCACGGTGCATTAAGTCTTCGAGTAATGAAGTTACTTCTTCAAAAGCAGCTGCGGGAACTTGTTCAGAAACAGCTATTCTTGTTTTAGAATGGCTGCCTGGCTTAACCGTCTCATTATCATTCAGCAGGTCTTCGTGAAGCTTTTCCCCCGGGCGTAATCCGGTGAATATCATCTCGATATCTCTGTGCGGTAGCAATCCGTATGCACTGACCATCTGTTCTGCAATGGAGACGATTGAAATGCGGTCGCCCATATCGAAGAACATAATATTGCCATTTTCACCCGTAGCGAAAGCGTGCAGTACCAGTTGGCAGGCTTCCGCGGAAGTCATGAAATAGCGCGTTGCGAAAGGGTGTGTGATGGTCACCGGCCCTCCCTTTTCAATCTGGCTTTGCAGGATGTTGGTGAATGAGCCGCTAGAACCGAGTACATTCCCGAATCTGGTAGTGATAAAGCGGGTTGTACTGTGTGAAGTAGGGTGAATATGCTGGATATAAAGCTCCGCGAGCCGCTTGGTAGCGCCCATGACACTCGCCGGCCTCACTGCTTTGTCTGTCGAAACGAGCAGGAAGCAGCTTACTGCATATTTTACTGCCAGGTCGGCCAGTATTTTGGTGCCAAAGAAATTGACTTTCAATGCTTCATAAGGATGTTTTTGCATCACGGCAACGTGCTTGTAAGCGGCAGCATGGAAAATAATATGGGGCCGCATTGCCGAAATAATCCTTTCCATTCTGTTCAGATCCGTAATATCTGCTACATACAATTCGATTCGAATATCCGGGAATGCGTTTCTTATTGTCGTTTCCAACTCAAATAATGCAGTTTCCGATTGGTCGATCAAAACCAGCAACGCCGGCGAAGCGGCACAAAGCTGTGTCGCCAGCTCACTTCCGATCGAGCCGGCTGCTCCGGTTATTAATACTTTTTTGTCTGCGATCTGGCTGGTGGAATTTTGATGATCAGTACAGATCGGCTCGCGGGATAGGTTTTTCAAAAAAATGGCGAAAGCCGACTTGCTGTCTATGCACTTTTTGGAAACAGGTGATTTCATCAACGATATTTTTAGTACGGAAATATCGTTGAGACGCAAGAAGCGGATGGAGGTAACAAAAAAAGAGCCGCAAATCGTGCAGCTCTTTCTACTAAGTAAATATTGTAGCTTTAAATTAGTCCTTCGAATATACCAGGGGCAAGGCCAAACAGGATTGTAAGGAACGTAGCGAGTACTAAAATGACCTTATAGAAAGGCGCAACGCGGATTTTTACTAAATCACCCTCTTTTAAATATGAAGAAATAATTACCCGGAAATAATAGTAAATACCGACCGTCGACATTAAAACTGCTATAACTGTGATCCAAATAATCCCTCGCTCGGCAGCACTTGTGAAGATGAAAAATTTCCCCCAGAAGCCGGCTGTTAACGGGATACCCGCCAGTGAAAGCATTGAAACAGTCAATACAAATGCAAGAAGCGGGTTTTGTTTGGCCAAACCGTTGAATGCATCGTAATATTCGTTCGGCTGACCTCCAATTGTTTTCTCTTTTGAGACCAACATTAATACCCCAAATGCGCAGATCGTGGAAAGTGAATAGGCAAGGGAATAGAAAATAATCGCGTTTTGCGAAGGCTTGCTTAATGCAGTTAATGCAATAAGCAGGTAACCTGCGTGCGAAATACCCGAATAGGCGAGCATTCTCTTGAAACTGTTCTGGCTGGTTGCACCAATGTTTCCGACAAGCAGGGTAAGTACCGCGATCGCTGCAATAACAATCCACCAGAAACCGTATACTCCGGTGAAAGATCCGCTTAAAAGTCTGAACAAGGCAGCGAAACCTGCTGTTTTAACAACCGTCGACATGAAAGTTGTAAAGATCGTCGGCGCGCCTTCGTATACATCAGGAGTCCAGAAGTGGAACGGCGCTGCTGAGACTTTGAAAAGCATACCGATCAACAGCAAAAGCAAGCCGGCGTAGAGGATATATGATTCCGAACCTACCTGCATATTAGAGGCAAATCCCTGAATTTGTTCAAGTTTGAAAGAGCCGGTCGCGCCGTAAAGCAACGTAATTCCGAAAAGCATAAATCCTGTCGCAAACGCGCCCATCAGGAAGTATTTCAATGCAGCTTCATTGGAGCGCAGGTTACGCTTGTTGCTTCCGGTGAGCACATACATCGCGACAGACAGTATCTCAACACCAATAAACAGCATGATCAGATGCTGGAAACCCACCATCATCAATGCGCCTACCAGTGAGAACAGCATCAAACCAAAATATTCGGCAGGCTCTGAATCAGGATTATCCTGAAAACCGCCGGAAATGGCGAAGATCATGAAAGCCGATAATAGTATAATTCCGTTAAAAGCAAGGGTGACATTATCCACCCGAAGCATATCGTAGAAGTACAATAATGGTCCCTTGTTCCATTCCAGAAAGTTGCCGGCCAGGGCAATGATCAGGAAAAGCAGCGTAGCCGGGAGAAGAATATTCTTTGATTTCGAAAAGCCCAGAAAGAGCGTTACGATTCCAAAAAATGATAATAAAACAATGGGGTACATATTTATACTTAGTTATTTACCAGTTGTAAAAGTTGACTTACAGCAGGTTCGGTTAGTTTCAGAAATGTACTTGGATAGATACCGATCCAGAAAACCATGATAATTAAAGGCAAAAGAACAGCGCGCTCGCTGGCGGTCAGGTCCTGAAAACCTTCCACCCACTTCGACTTCGGCCCAAACATGGATTTCTGAAAAAGCCGCAGCATATAAACAGAGCCTAAAATGATCGTGAGACCGGCGATTGCTCCTAGTATCGCATCGTATTGAAAAACGCTTGAAAGCAGCAAGAATTCACCCACAAAACCATTGGTAAGCGGAAGTGCCACGCTACCAAGCAGCAGGATCATAAAGTATACGCTCAAATGCGGCGAAGTCTGCGAAATGCCGCCTAGCTGATCCAGATAGCGTGTTTTTGTTCTGGAATAAATAATATCAACAATAAAGAAAAGCCCTATTACATTGATCCCGTGCGCAAGCATTTGTATCAGCGCGCCTTGCAAACCATTTAAAGAAGAAGAGAAAACACCTGCGGCCATTAAGCCCACGTGAGCAAACGATGAATAGGCTATGAGGCGTTTCATATCACTTTGCTGGATCGCGATGATAGAGCCGTAGATAATTCCGATTACGGAAAGGATCATAGCCATTAAACCCCAGTTTTCCATTCCCGAAGGAACAATAGGGAGCAAAAAGCGGATCAGACCATAAACCCCCATTTTTAACATAATACCCGAAAGCAACATGGTAGCCGGCGTAGGGGATTCTGTATAAGTATCTGGCTGCCAGGTGTGAAAAGGGAAGAGAGGCATTTTGATCGCAAAAGCGATGAAGAATGCCCAGAAAATAAATCCTTGTACGCCGGGGGTAAGTTGCAGTCTGTAAAACTCAGTGATTTCCGATGAATGCGTGCCGGGAGTCTGGTAGTATAAGTAAACCAGCGCAACGAGCATGAACAGACTCCCGAAAATGGTGTAAATGAAAAATTTGAATGTGACTTTCAAACGATTTTCGCCACCCCACACTGCTGAAAGGAAATATACCGGAATCAGCGCCGCTTCGAAGAACAAATAGAATAGAAATGCGTCAGTAGCCGTAAATACCCCGATCAATGCCGATTCCATAAATAGGATCAGCGAATAGAAAGTGGCGGTGGATTTGTAGGTGTTTTTGAATGCTGAAAGAATGATCAGTGGTGTCAGAAAAGTAGTTAACAGCACGAGTAACAGGCTGATACCGTCAATTCCAGCGGCGAATGAAATGCCGCTTGCTGCCAGCCACGCATATTTGAAACCGAACTGCGTACCTGCCATCGGATCAAATTGCTGCCACACAAATATTGCCAGACCAAGCGATGCAAGCCCGCCGATCAGTGCAACCTGTTTGGCGAGACGCTCCCCTGACAAGAGAGTAATAATTCCTGCCGCAATCGGTAAAAGTATTAAAAGAAGAGTAAGCATATTTTAAGTCAACGGTCAGCAGTGAATGGTGAACGGATGTTAATAAATCAAAGTAAAAGCTTCCAGAAAAGGATCGCGACGATTCCCAGTACCATTGCAAAAACGTAGTCGCCAGTCGAGCCGGTTTGCGTTTTTCTAAGCATTTTGGCAGAGAAGCTGGTCAGCCTTACAGCCGCATTTACAAACAGGTCAATGAAAAATTCACCAAAACTGTACAGGATATTCGACAGTGTTTTGGTTGATTTGACAAAAACATTATCATACAATTCGTCCACGTAATACTTGTTGTAAACCAGTCGCTGCAAGCCGGATTTTTCGGCCGAGTCAGGCGCAGGTACAGAAGCTTTCTGAACGTACATTACATACGCTACCACCGCCGAAATCAATGCGACAGCTACTGAAACGCCCATTAGCAGGTATTCTTCGGAATGTGAAAGAGTAGTTGGTTCAAAACCGGCTGGATTGGCCTGCCGGGCAGCATCGTAAAGCGGGCTCATGAATTCTGCCAAATGGTGGCTTCCGTGCAAAGCCTCAGGCACTCCGATAAAGCCTCCAACTGCCGAAAGTACAGCCAGGATAACGAGCGGAATCGTCATGGAAGCAGGTGACTCGTGTAAATGATGTTCCTGTTCGTGCGTACCACGAAAGTTTCCAAAAAAGGTAAGGAAGAGCAGGCGGAACATATAAAAGGAAGTCATCAGCGATCCGATCACACCGATTACCCAAAGCAATTTGTTGTGCTCAAATACGTGGGCAAGGATCTCATCTTTGGAGAAAAACCCTGCAAATGGTGGAATACCTGCAATTGCAATTGTTGCAATCAGGAACGTAATGAACGTGATCGGCAGCTTTTTGCGCAGCCCGCCCATATTTCGGATATCCTGCTCGTCGGACATCGCGTGGATCACGCTACCCGCGCCGAGGAAAAGTAATGCTTTGAAGAACGCGTGGGTAATTACGTGGAACATGGAAGCCGAATACGCCATTGCGCCAAGGCCCATGAACATATAACCCAGCTGACTTACAGTCGAATAGGCCAGTACTTTCTTAATGTCATTTTGTAAAAGACCAATTGACGCTGCAAAGATCGCCGTCAAACCACCTATAATACCCACGATTTCCAGTGCGGAAGGCGCAAGCGAATAGAGGACGTTGGAGCGGATCACCATATAAATTCCAGCTGTAACCATCGTAGCGGCGTGGATCAATGCGGAAACGGGCGTTGGTCCGGCCATTGCATCGGGCAGCCAGGTGTACAATGGAATTTGTGCAGATTTACCCATTGCCCCAATAAATAGGAAGAGGCAAATTGTAACGATTACGGGATCTTCCAGCGAAAAGCTGCTGGCCTGTGCGAATACTTCCGTGTATTCAACCGAACCGAAAGTGGCGATGATCGTGAAAATGCCTAGCAGAAAGCCAAGGTCACCTACACGGTTCATAATGAATGCCTTGCGGGCGGTGTTGTTGTAGTTTGTGTTTTTATTCCAAAACCCGATTAGCAGATATGAACACAATCCGACACCTTCCCAGCCGATAAACATGATCACATAATTGGACCCGAGCACCAGCAAAAGCATGAAGAACAAAAACAGGTTGAGGTAAGCGAAAAACTTGCCAAAACCTTCGTCGTGGTGCATGTAGCCGATCGAATAAATATGGATCAGCGAACCTACGCCCGTGATGATCATCAGCATTAGCAATGACAGCTGATCGATCTGGAATGAAAAGGGAATGCGCAGGTCGCCAACTGTAATCCATTCGAAGAGTGGAACCACGAGGGGCTGACTTCCGGATGCGACGAAATCGTTGAAAGTCATGACCGAAATAACGAAACTGGCCACAACAGCCAGCGTGCCAATTATTCCGACAGCTCCTTTGGGTATTGTTTTAAATCCGATTCCATTGATCAGAAAGCCGATGAGCGGCAATAGCGGAATCAGGATGAGTAATGATGCAGACATAATTATTTACAGGTGGAAACCTACCACTTCAATTTATTGAGAAAACCAATATCTGTATTTCGGGTATTGCGGTAAATCATTACGATAATAGCAAGTCCCACAGCTACTTCGGCGGCGGCGACGGCCATAATAAAGAATACGAAAACCTGACCGGAAGGATCTGATCTGTAAGAAGAAAAGGCGATCAACAACAGGTTGGCCGCATTCAGCATCAGCTCCACAGACATGAAAATGATGATCGCGTTTCTTCTGGTGAGAACTCCGATGATACCAATCACGAAGAGTAAAGTACTGAGGATCAGGTAATGTTGAAGAGGGATATTTTGAATAACCGACGGTATGCTAACCTCTGGAATATTAGGGTTTGGAATCATATCAGATTTACCTTATAGGATATTCTGTTAAATATTCAAAAATAGATTTCCGGCAAAAATAGGTATAAATACTACTTACTCAAACCAGTTCGAAAGTTTATCTCAGCGCTGGGTAAGTCCTCTCAGCTTGATCTCTGTCAGTTTCCGCTTGGTGTCCAGCGGGAATTCGCCTTTCATCATCCAGTCAAAGAAAGAAGGTTCATTTTTGAGGATATCCACCACTTTTTTACCATTGTGTTTCCCGAAATTGAAAACCTCTTCGCCCTTATCATTGAACACCATTCTGCCCGCGAAATCGATCACACGGGAGGCAGTCAGGTCGTGCAGCGCGCCGACGTCATTTTTGATCGGCTCGGTTTCTTTCCCGTGACTGTCTGTGATGATAACACCTTCATACTTAGCGATCTGACCTTGCAATACTTCGAAAGTAGCGATCGTATCTGCTTCGGCACTGTGCGCATTTTCGAGCGTTTTGCCGCAATAAAATTTGTAAGCAGCTGCCAGGTTACGAGGCTCCATCATGTGATAAATGCGCTGTGCATCAACCATTTTCCGATTTTTAACATCGAAATCGACACCTACACGCAGGAATTCTTCTACCAGCATTGGAATATCAAACCTATTGCTGTTAAACCCGGCGAGGTCACAACCATCAAGAAATGTCGAGAGATTTTTGGCAATGCTTTTGAAAGTCGGAGAATCCTTTACGTCCTCGTCGTATATCCCGTGGATCAGGCTGCTTTCAAGCGGGATCGGCATTTCAGGATTGATTCTCCTGGTACGGATCTCGGTTTCTCCATTCACCAAAGCTTTGACCACTGATATTTCCACAATCCGGTCCCGACAAATATTGACTCCCGTGGTCTCAAGATCAAAAAAAGCGAGGGGCTTTTTCAGATGGAGGGTATGCATAAGGCAACTCTAATTTATTTAGCGACCCGAAGTTACGCCATAAGCCCACATAGCGCAAGAAAGGCAGTTGTTTGGAAAGATTATAAAAAGTCTGGGTTTCGCCCCGGATCATTCCATCCAGTCGTAGGACTTCGTAACAGCTTTTTGCCATCCTTTGTAGAATCTGCTACGTGTTTCCTCTTCCATATCCGGATTCCACGTATGCGCTATTGCCCAGTTGCGTTTCAGTTCTTCGGTGTTTTTCCAATAGCCTACTGCTAGTCCGGCGGCGTAGGCGGCTCCTAATGCGGTCGTTTCGGCTACGGCCGGGGAAACTACCTGGGTATTAAGTATATCGGATTGAAATTGCATTAGTAACTGGTTCGAAACCATTCCGCCGTCTACTCGAAGTGAAGCGAGCTCGATACCTGAATCCTGTTCCATGGCGCGTACGACGTCCACGGTCTGGTAGGCGGTTGCTTCCAAAACTGCCCTGGCAATGTGGCCTTTGTTGACATACCTGGTCAGCCCGGCGATCACGCCGCGCGCGTCGTTTCGCCAGTAAGGTGCGTAAAGTCCGGAGAATGCGGGGACGAAATAGGCGCCTCCGTTGTCTTCCACGGTTTTGGCCAGACTTTCAATTTCACTGCTGTTTTTGATCAATCCTAAATTATCCCTAACCCACTGCACCAGCGCGCCTGTTACCGCCACGCTACCTTCCAATGCATATTGAACCGGCTGATTACCAAACTGATAGGATATGGTAGTAAGCAATCCGTTTTCCGAAGTTTTGAGCTCATTCCCTGTATTCATCACCAAAAAACAGCCGGTACCATACGTATTTTTAGCCATTCCCGGCTCAAAGCAGGTTTGTCCAACCAATGCGGCGTGCTGATCGCCGAGGTCGCCGGCGACAGGTACACCAGGCAGAATTTCGTTGGTCACGTGACCGTACACTTCGCTACTGCTTTTAATGGCGGGCAGCATTTTTTCGGGGATTTGGTAAGCTTCCAGCATGCTCGCGTCCCACTGCAAAGTGCGCAGGTTCATGAGCTGCGTGCGACTTGCATTCGACACGTCGGTCACGTGAATGCCGCTTTGCGTGCTTCCCGTCAAATGCCAGATCAGGAATGTATCGATGTTTCCAAAAAGCGCCTCGCCCTTTTCTGCATCTTCCCGCAATCCTTCTACATTATCGAGCAGCCACTTCAATTTCAAACCGCTGAAATAGGTTGAAACCGGCAGGCCGGTAATATCCCTGAACTGGTTCAGGCCGCCTTCCCGCTCGTATTTGGCGACCAGTTCCGTCGTTCTCGTATCCTGCCAAACGAGCGCGTTATAGTAAGGTTTTCCTGTTCTTTTGTTCCAAACAACCGTCGTTTCGCGCTGGTTGGTAATACCGATCGCCGCAATATCCGCCGCCGTCGCCGATGCATTGATCCTTGCTATTGCGATCACTTCCAGTGTATTTTTCCAAATCTCAACGGGATTATGTTCCACCCAGCCCGGCTGCGGGTAAATTTGCTCGTGCTCTTTTTGCCCGACAGAAATGATATTTCCACTGTGGTCGAAAAGAATGCAGCGTGTGCTGGTAGTACCCTGGTCAATAGCGGCGATATATTTGGACATAATAGTATTTTGATTGGCTTTATTAGAAGTAAAGTCAGTAAGTAGTGAAAATTAACTGATCGCGGCAAAACAGAATCTAATTTTATCTTTGTCGGCAACTACCCGATTTACACACCTCCAATATGAAACGCGTACCGTTCAGAAAACTTTTGGTGACTGCCGCAGTCGTTGTTTTCCTGTTTCTGGTACTTGATTTCATATTTCCTTTCAAACCCACAATCCAATATGCTACGCAGATCACCGATCACCGGGGAACTGTAATTCATGCGTTTCTGAGCGGCGATGATAAGTGGCGGCTACAAACTGCATTGCCCGAAATCACGCCGCTGCTCAGCAAAACGCTGCTTTATAAGGAAGACCAATATTTCTATTATCATCCCGGAATTAATCCTTTGGCAATAGCCAGGGCCGCATTCAGGAATGTTTTTACGGGAAAAAGAACTTCTGGCGCATCTACAATTACAATGCAGGTAGTAAGGCTAACCCAGCCTCGCGAACGGACTTATTTTAATAAAATCATTGAAATGGCGCGCGCATTGCAGCTGGAAATGCATTTTACCAAAACGGAAATCCTTCAAATGTATGTGAACCTGATTCCGTACGGCGGGAATATCGAGGGGATCAAATCTGCTGCCTTACTATACTTCGGAAAACCGCCTCAGCTGCTTAGTCTGGCAGAAATTACTGCATTGACCATTATCCCGAACAGACCTTCCAGCCTGCGGCCAGGAACCAGGAACGACGCATTGAAACTGGCTAGAAATGAATGGTTGATGCACTTTGAAAAGGAGGGGTTATTTGAGGAAAATACTATTGAAGACGCATTAAACGAGCCTTTGCAGGTAAAAAGGTTACAGGCTCCGCGCAATGCACCGCACTTATCGATCCGGCTCAAACAGCAGTATCCCGACCAGCCTGTTATTGCGACTACTATTAAAATCCAGGCACAAAAGCAGATCGAAGAGCAGGTCCGGAATTTCATCAACCGCCGGAAAATGATGAATATCCACAATGCCTCGGTTTTGGTGGTCAATAATGAAACGATGGAGGTGGAAGCTTATATCGGTTCCGCCGATTTTGATAATCCTTTCGACGGCGGGCAGGTGGACGGCGTGAGAGCAGTAAGATCACCGGGAAGTACTTTGAAACCACTTTTGTATGCAGCCGCATTTGATAAAGGAATTATCACACCCAAATCTGTATTGAATGATGTTCCCGGAAATTTCAGCGGTTATGAGCCTGAAAACTTTGACCTGCGTTTCAATGGTCCGGTTACGACAACTTTTGCTTTGGCCAATTCACTGAATATCCCCGCGGTGCGGATTTTGAAGGATGTCAGCACTCCGTTTTTTATTGGTAAACTAAAAAAAGCTGGTTTTAAAACGATCGACAAGCAGGCGAAGGATCTAGGCTTATCGATGATTCTTGGCGGTTGCGGGGTTACTTTGGAAGAACTGACGCGCCTGTTTGCTGCATTTGCAAATAATGGAAAGTTGAATGCATTGAAATACACACAATCGAAGTCTGCGGCGAATGGACAGGAGATTGTTTCGGAAGAAGCTACATTTCTGGTCACGGATATTCTCACCCAGATTACCCGGCCGGATTTGCCTACGAATTTTGACAATACTTATCATTTACCCAAAATCGCGTGGAAAACGGGCACTTCGTATGGAAAGCGGGATGCGTGGAGTATTGGTTATAATAAAAGGTACACGGTAGGAGTGTGGGTCGGGAATTTTTCCGGGGAAGGCGTACCTGAGTTAAGTGGCGCCAATACGGCGACCCCGTTGCTTTTCTCGATATTCAATTCACTCGATTACAATTCCACAAAAGGCTGGTACCAGTCTCCCGCCAACATTTCAGTCCGGCAGGTATGCCCGGAGACAGGTGATATTCCTTCCGATTTTTGTCCGCACGCGATTCCCGATCAATATATAGTAGGTGTTTCCAATTATAAAAAGTGCCAGCATTTGCGCTGGGTTTTTACAGATCCTGCCGGCAGAATATCTTATTGTACCTATTGTCTCCCTGAGACTGGTTTCGAGAAAAAAGCATATTCCAATCTCGCGCCCGAGCTGATTGCATTTAACGAACTACAAAAAATCCCTTATCAGAAGATTCCACCGCACAACCCGAAATGCGAGCGCGTTTTTCACGAAGGCGCGCCGCTTATTGTGAGTCCGAATGAGGGTAGCGAGTATTACATTCAAAAAGAAGAGCCGCAGCAATTACAGCTGGCGTGTCAGGCGGCAAACGATGTGGAGGAAGTTTTTTGGTATATCAATGATAAGCTCACCAAAAAAGCCAAACCGCAAGAACCCATTTTCATCACCCCGCCAATGGGAAGGGTAAAGATTTCATGCAGCGACGATAAGGGACGGAATTCGGATGTTTGGGTTATGGTGCGAAGGATGTAGGGGTTGTTCGGGGGTAGTTCGGGGTTGTTTGGGGTTGTTCGGGGTTGTTCGAGGTTGTCATTTGTGGTCACTTATTGTCATTTGTGGTCATTTTTGTTTCGCTCGGTTCTAGGTCAAAAGCAAACAATACCGAACTACCCGATCCACTTCGAACAACACCCGAACCATCCCGATCCACTTCGAACCATCCCGATCCACTTCAAACCACCCCGAACAACACCCGAACCACCCGATCCACTTCGAACCACCCCAAACAATCAATGACAACCAGTGACCACCAATGACAATCAATGACCACAATGACAATCAATGACAACCAGTGACCACCAATGACCCTTACAACGCCTGCCCCGCGGCCTCCTGGTACAGTACCTGCATCAATGTCTGCCCGACGGCTTTCAAAGTATTCGGGTCAATGTTTTCCATCGTATCATGGCTGGTGTGCCACTGAGGGAAAAAGGTGAGTGCCAGGCTGTTTTGTTTGGTGTGGATAATATCGATCATCGGAATGCCGGCTACCTTGTTCACCGGCCAATGGTCGTCGGTAATGGAAGTGCCTCTTTCGTCGATAAAGTAATTGTTGTAACCGATTCGGCTCGCGGTAGTCCAAACCTGCCTTACCACCTCTTCTGCCACCTGCACGGAATGTCCTTCTTTCAAAAACGTAGCGCCTTTTGCACCTACCATATCCAGCAAAATACCAAAGTAGGCCGTGTAATTGGGAGTATGTTTGTTGGCGGACCAATATTGAGAGCCGAGGCAAAATCCGCTGTATTCCATCTTGGTAGGCTCATCTGAGCTGCCCCAGTCTTCGGCATCAAAGAAGATAATATCTACGCCGATATCCGGTTTGGTAGTTTGTGAAGAAAGTACTCTGGCCACTTCCAGTAACACACCTACACCACTCGCTCCGTCATTTGCGGCGAGTACCGGCTTATCTTTTACAACTGAATCCTGATCTGAAAACGGGCGGGAATCCCAGTGTGCAGCAAGCAAAATGCGTTTTGAAGCCGCGGGATTGAAGCTACCAATGATATTACGTGCATTTAGCTTGGTGCCGTCGAAAGTAGTCGGTGTAAAAGGCTGCTCGGTAACTTGCAAACCGTATTTTTTCAGAGTTGCGACAAGGTAATCGCCGCAAAGCTGGTGCGGCTTGGAATTGGGAACGCGTGCGCCGAAATCGACTTGCTTTTGAACGAATGCATACGCAGAGTCAGGATTAAATGCCGGGCTGGCGACCAGCTTGACCGCCTGTTCGCTGGTTTGCTCGGAGCTGGTATTGCTCTTGCAGCCGTAAATTAATAGTGTAAGAGAAAAAATATAAGTGAATCTCTTGAAAAATAGGCTCCTAGAAAGAAATAGCATCTCCTGTTTTGATATTGTTACGTTCACTGAATCCGGCATTTACTTCTACCACATATTGCGCATCACCGAGTGAAGGCACCGCTTCGTCGGAATAGGGTTCGGTATTGGCTGCGATGGAAATGATTTTTTTGTTGGCATCCACATACATAATATCGAGTGGAATGCTCGTATTATGCATCCAGAAACTCTGCGGCTCCGGGCGGTCAAAAATGAAAAGCATACCCACCGAGTCGGGAATGGAGGAACGGTACATCAGCCCCTTTGCACGCTCGTTTTCGTTCTCTGCAATTTCAACGTCGATCTTCAAATGTACTTTGCCGTTTTTCAAAAAGGTTACCTCACCTTCCTTTACGAAATTTGGCGCTTCGGCCGGAACATTCAGATTGATTGGTTCAACCTTACTAGTGGTGATAAACGGGACCAGATAATAAGCCGCCCCACCCAGTAGAAACACGCCCAACAGAATATAAGCGATGATCGATTGCCGGTTTTTCATGGTTATTCTTCGTAAGCCCAGTCCACCCGCACTTTCGTGTCGCGGATTACCAGACCCTGATTTTTGAAATAAGAACGGATTTCGTCTACTTTTTCGTAGTTCTGCAATTTTTTAAATTCGCGGTAAAGGTTCAGCATTCCGTCCAGTATCGCATAACCTTCCGCCAGCTCCTCTTGCAAGCCGAGTACATCTTCGAAGAAAACAACGAATTTTTCTTTCAGCAGATTAAATGTATCCTCACCAATTGCCGCAGGTTTCAGCTGCCCCATATTGAGCATATTGATGTATTTGAGCAAATTAAAAAGGTTGGCAAATGCGACTGCGGTATTCAGATCGTCGTTCATCGCGGCGTAAAAACCGTCGACTGATTTTTGAATATCGGCTTTTTTTGCTTCGTCAATAGCAATTTCTTCTTCGGCAGAATAGGTCAGCAGTTTCGCATTCCTTAACCCGTTTGCCAGCTTTTTGTAGCCTTTATGTGCCGCTTTTAAAGCATCGTTTGAAAAATCAAGCGTACTCCGATATTGACTTTGCAACATAAAAAACCGCACGGTCATCGGGCTGTAAGCCTGGTCGAGCAGCTCGTGGCTACCTGCAAAAAGCTCGGAAGGCAGAAAGGAGTTACCCAGCGATTTCGACATTTTTTGCCCGTTCACAGTCAGCATATTGGTATGCATCCAGTAACGCACAGGTTCCTCGCCGGTGAGCGATTTTCCCTGCGCGATCTCGCATTCGTGGTGGGGAAATTTTAAATCCATTCCGCCGCCATGAATATCGAACTGCTTGCCTAAGTACTTCTTACTCATGCAGGTACACTCCAAATGCCAGCCTGGGAAGCCCATTCCCCAGGGAGAATCCCATTGCATAATATGTTCCGGACTGGCTTTTTTCCACAATGCAAAATCGAGTGGATTGCGTTTTTCTGCCTGCCCGTCGAGCTCCCGCGTTTCATTTAAAAGGTCCTCGATAATGCGGCCGGAAAGCTTTCCATATTCATTTCCCGCGCCCTGGTATTTATTAATATCAAAATAGACAGAACCGTTTGATTCGTACGCGGCGCCTTTTTCGATCAGCGTCTGCACCGCCTCGATCTGTTCGATCAAATGGCCGGTGGCAGTAGGTTCAATGCTGGGAGTTAGCAGGTTAAATATGGCTGTAACATCGTGGAAATCATTGGTGTACCGCTGCACGATCTCCATGGGTTCCAGCTTTTGCAGCTTCGCCATTTTGCCAATTTTATCCTCCCCTTCATCGCCGTCACCTACCAGGTGGCCCACGTCCGTGATATTCCGCACATAGCGCACTTTGTAGCCGATATGTGTGAGGTACCGGTAGAGAATATCGAATGCCAGAAAGGTGCGGATATTTCCTAAGTGTACATTATTATAGACCGTCGGCCCGCAGACGTACATCCCGACATAAGGAGGGGCGATCGGTACAAATACATCTTTCTTACGCGTAAGTGTATTGAATATCTTAAGAGGCTGGAAAGTTTGGTCGGTCATTTATCCGGTACTTACTGAAAATTAATTTTTAACTGATCATCTTTTTTTCGAGGCGGGTTTCCACCCACCTGATTATTTTCTCTGCTTCCTGTAACCCGACAGAAGCGAGTTTTGCACTTTTAGTGCCCTGGTATCCCATATCAATATGCAGGATCTGGTAAGCTGTGGTAAAGTTGGCAAGCAAACTTTTATCTATCCGACTGAGCTCATATTGGTACCATTCCACGCTTTTCGGTGTTTTCCTGTTTTTCTCTCCGAGCAGCTCGTTGAGCACCAGCAATATGCCTGTGTAAGCGGTGTGGCCGGCTATCTTGACGTACTTTTTGTCGTGATAAAGTCCGTCCTCTTTTTTTGCATTATTACTTAAAAAATCTTTCGCATTATCAATATGCCTGCGTGCTTCGGAAACTGCTTCCATTTGTTAGTATGTGTTTATAGTGAATAAATAAAAAGCTGATCAACAAAAATAGCAAATAACAGATGATAGATTCGCCGGCTGCCTAATATGCAGGGTAGGAAATATGCTATTCGGCTGTTTTGACTATCTTAGCAGCGTTTTTTGGTATTAAAACAAAGATTGAAACTAACTTAAAATCAACACAGTAATTATCTATGAGCTTACTAACCGTAGGGTCTGTTGCATTCGACGCGCTCGAAACGCCTTTTGGAAAAACAGATAAAATTATCGGAGGCGCCGCCACTTACATCACACTATCCGCTTCTTATTTCACAAAGGATAATAATCTGGTTGCCGTAGTAGGCGGCGATTTTCCAAAGGAAATGATCACGCTTTTGCAAGACCACGGCATTAATACCGAAGGATTGGAAATCGTTCAGGACGGAAAAACTTTCTTCTGGTCGGGCAAGTACCACGAGGATATGAACACCCGCGATACATTGGTGACCGAACTGAATGTAATGGAGCATTTCGACCCTACTATACCTGATTCTTACCAGGGTACCGAATTTCTGATGCTGGGAAATACAGTTCCGGCTACGCAGAAACTGGTGATCGAAAGAATGGCGAAACGTCCGAAACTGATCATGCTCGATACCATGAATTTGTGGATGAATATTGCGATGGACGATTTGAAAGAGGTTTTAAAAATGGTTGATCTGATCACGATTAACGACGAGGAAGCCCGCCAACTGTCAGGTGAATATTCGCTTCGTAAAGCGGCGAAGAAGATCATGGAAATGGGCCCGAAAACTTTGATCATTAAAAAAGGAGAGCACGGTGCGTTACTTTTCCAGGAAGACCGTATTTTCTTTGCACCGGCGTTGCCGCTTGAAGAGGTTTTTGACCCAACCGGCGCTGGTGACGTTTTTGCAGGTGGATTTATAGGTTACCTCGCCAGTACCAATGATATTTCATTCGAGAATATGAAGCGCGGGGTTATTTATGGTTCGGCGATGGCTTCTTTTTGTGTTGAAAAATTTGGTACGGAGCGTTTGGTTAATCTTTCACGTGAGGAAATCAATGCGCGGGTTCAGGAATTTGTGAATCTGAGCAGCTTTGAGATACAGTAATTTTTAGTTTAGAGTTGATGAGTCTATGAGTGCGGAGCTATTCACTGCACTTGTAGACTTTTATCTTTCAGATTATGATTGGCAAAAACTTCTTTATTCTGTTTTCCATCCTGGGACTTGCAGCTGGCGCACAGGCACAGCAGGTAAAGTTACCTCAGTGTAAAAATAAAACGGTTGTGATCGCCCATCGCGGGAATCATATTGCGGCCCCTGAAAATACGCTCGCTTCCTGCCGGGATGCGATCGAATGCGGCGCAGATTATGTCGAGGTCGATCTCCGGACTACAAAAGACGGGAAACTCGTAGTACTGCACGATAGTAAAGTCGACCGTACCACGAATGGGAGCGGCCGCATTTCAGAAATGAATCTGTCGGAAGTGCGGAAATTGCAGGTATTTAACCGAAATAAAAAAACACACCGGATCCCTGAATTCCAGGAAATGCTGGCCTTGTGCAAAGACAAGATCAATATCTATCTGGATTGTAAAGAAGCAAATATTGAGGAAGCCTGGAAGCAGATAAAAGCTGCGGGAATGGAAAATCAGGTGATAGTTTACCTCAACGATGAGCGCCAGTACCGGCAATGGAAAGAGCTAGCGCCGCATATTCCGCTGATGACAAGTCTGCCAAAAGATGTCACCAGCAAAGAGCAATTATTAGGGTTTTTGAAAAAAACACACGTTCAGATCCTGGACAATCTGAAAGATCCTGAATTGATCAAAGCAGCGAATGAAAACGGCGTGGAAGTTTGGCTGGATGTACAAAATCCGTCCGAAGGCCCGGTGACGTGGAAAGAAGCACTTGACAAAGGAGTTCAGGGATTACAAACCGACCAGCCGGCGCATTTGCTCACTTATTTAAAAGGACATTAAAACGAACGTCGGCTAGCCTGCCAACTGCTCAATTTTTTGATAAATAGGACAATCCGGCGAATGCGCGCCGGGTAAATATCCGGTACTCATTAAAAATTCGTTCACGATCTCGCCGCCAGTAAACTTGAATGTTTTCTTGAAAAGTTTGATCCACTCGGGCTTGGTAAGGGGGTGATTAGCATTGATCCAGCCTTTAAAAGAACCATATTCCTTTTGCAGTTCCAGAATCTTCTGCGCATTCACAATGGCCGCGTTGATTTTCAGCCGGTTTCTGACGATACCTGCATCCTGCATGAGCCGCTCGCGGTCATTTTCATCAAAAGCCGCCACTTTTTCAATCGAAAAACCAGCATAAGCTTCACGAAAAGAATGTTGCTTCCGCAGCATTAAAGTCCAGCTCAGCCCCGCCTGGTTTATTTCCAGCAGCAGTCGCCCGAAGAGTTCATCATCATCGTCGATCGGATAACCGTAGTGATTATCGTGGTACTCTTTATTTAAGAGAAAATCAGATAGCTCGGAGATATTATTGTTTATATAATCGCAGTAAGACATTGATAGTGAGTTGGTGAGTTTAAAATTTTAAAAGATACCAACTTGTACTTCCGTGGTATTTCCCGCAGGATTCTGAAAGTCCATATTGATATAAATTTCACGGTTCTGACCGGAAGGCGCGTGATTTCCTTCGCCTATTTTGGCAAAAATTTCACCGTAAACATTCCCTAATCCATTCCAATCTCCCTGTAATTCGTGAGAAATACACTTATATGGTTCCAGCAATTTTTGTTCGAATTCTGAGCTGGAAGCAGGCGCAGCGGGACTAACAGGCAATGCGATCGTGAGTTTGAAAACGGTGTCTGGGTTACCATCGGCGCCTTCATAAATCCAGTATACTGGACCGGTGATTTCCATATCGTGCTGAACCGCATCCCGATACAGCCGCCGGGCTACCAGCCTGACATATTGGAAAATATCGTTTAAAGTGGTTTCTGTCTCAAAATAGAGAACGTGGATCGGTTGAATGATCTTAAGTTGCATCGGGCTGTCTGTTAAGTAATAGGGCAAATAAAAAAGGTACCTGTGACAGCCCTTTGTCAGCAGCTATTTGGGAACTGCAATTTTTTTCTTGCGGGGGAATTTTTGTTTGAGCCAAGGGTAGCTGATATAAAACACTTTCGTCGCCCCGATTCCGATCCCGGCGCCCATTAATACATCTGCCAGCCAGTGTTTATTGTTTAAAATCCGCATCGCGCCCACGGCAGAGGCAGTTCCGTACCCTCCGATACTATACAAAACGCTTCTGTTGCCGTACTCCTGATGTAATATCTCTGCATTCGCAAAGGCCGTGGTGGTGTGCCCGGAGGGGAAAGAATGGTTGTCTTCCCCATTTGGTCTCGGATATTTTGAAATGCGTTTGACGCCCTGCGTAACCACTTGCGCGCCGATATTAGATAATAAAGCAAGTATCAGTTGGTCGCCAAGAGAATGCTTGCCTTTTACACCTGCCGAGGCCAGGGTAAGGCTCACAACACCCGGCGCGTAAGGCAGAAAATCGTCAGCATTCGTGCGGAATGAAGGATATTGCGACCGGACTTCCCTCTGCAGGCTGCGGCTGATCTTCCCCTGCACGACCAGCCCGGCGACGGCGAGTGAAACCGGCGGGATAATGTCACCCGCCTTCACTCTCCAAAGAGTGGAATCGCGCTGCGCGCTGACCGACTGAGGCAGCAGGTTGCAGCATATCAGCAATACAAAAATCTGGTTACGGGCAGCTTTTAATATCATAATATCGCTTCTCTCACCCGAACTAATCTTTCCAATAAACCTTCTAATTGGTCCAGCGGAAGCATATTTGCGCCGTCGGATTTTGCTTCGGCGGGATTAAAATGCGTTTCGATAAAAAGTCCGTCGGCGCCCACTGCAATAGCAGCTTTTGCGATGGTCTCGATCAGCTTTGGCTTGCCTCCGGTTACTCCCGAACTCTGGTTGGGTTGTTGCAGCGAATGCGTGCAGTCCATCACCACAGGCACATCAAATGCACTCATTTCCGGAATATTACGGTAATCAACGACCAGATCGCCGTACCCAAAACTATTACCACGATCTGTGAGAATTACCTGGCATTGCGGGTTGACCTCATGGATCTTTTCAGCGGCAAATTTCATGGACGCGCCCGATAAAAACTGCCCTTTTTTTACATTTACAGCCTTCCCCGTTTTTGCAGCTGCAGCCAGTAGTTCAGTCTGCCGGCAGAGGAACGCGGGTATTTGCAAAACATCCACATATTCGGCCGCCATCGCCGCCTCGTGTGATTCATGAATGTCCGTCACAGTGGGTATCCCGAATGTTTGTGAAACTTCTCTCAGGATATTCAATGCTTTTTCATCACCAATACCTGTAAATGAGTCGATTTTGGTGCGATTCGCTTTTCGGTAAGAGCCTTTGAAAATGTATGGGATCCGAAGTCTTTCAGTAACTGTAACGATCTTTTCTGCTATTCTGAGCGCCATATCGCGGCCTTCAATGGCGCACGGACCTGCTAGGAGAAAGAACTGCCCGGAATCTGTATTTTTTAGTTTTGGTATCGAAATCATATTAAAATGGCCGTTTCTTATTAAAATTTGGTGAATGTACACTTATACCGGATGTTCTGCAGATTATCGAAAGAAATCAAAAAACGTATAACCAACAAGTGTCCGTTTTAGTCCTTTTTTTATTTTGGAATGAGATATTACAATAAAAAGGGCTGAGTAAAAAAATTTTGAAAAAGTGAACTAGAATATCTTTCTTTGTTGCGATTTTAACCAAAAAGTGATTATAAAATGTCAGCAATTGCAGAAAGAGTTAAGCAAATTATCGTCGAGAAACTCGGCGTAGAAGAGTCGGAGGTTACACCGGAAGCAAACTTCCAGAACGACTTGGGAGCAGACTCTCTAGATACCGTTGAATTGATTATGGAATTCGAAAAAGAATTCAATCTATCTATCCCTGATGATCAGGCGGAGAACATTGGTACAGTTGGCCAAGCTGTTGCATACCTGGAAGAGAACGTGAAGTAATTCGGTTCTTATACCAGTATCATCTTCTATTTCTGTCCTTTTTTATGAGTTTTAAGCGAGTTGTGATTACGGGAATGGGCGCATTAACGCCCATCGGGAATGATGTTTCTACCTTTTGGACAAATCTGGTTGCGGGGGTAAGCGGCGCTGCGCCGATTACCAGATTCGACGCTGAAAAGTTTCGGACCCGTTTTGCCTGTGAGGTCAAGGGATTGGACATCAACAATTACATCCCTCGACAGGAAGCACGTAAAATGGACCCGTTTACACAGTACGCGGTTATTGCTGCAGACGAAGCCATGAAAGACGCCGGCTTTGACGTAGATAAGCTTGATCTCGACAAAGCCGGTGTAATTTGGGGCACCGGAATAGGGGGTTTAAAAACGTTTGAGGAAGAAGTGATGAACTTCTCCGAAAATGGCAAAACGCCCCGTTTCAATCCTTTCTTCATCCCTAAAATGATTGTGGACAGCGCGTCGGGAGTTCTCTCGATCCGCTACGGCTTCCGCGGCCCGAACTTCATTACCGTATCTGCCTGCGCATCAGCTACCAACGCATTAATAGACGCATTCAATTATATCAAATTAGGTATGATGGATGTATGTATCTCCGGCGGGTCTGAGGCTGCTATCACAATTGCAGGTGTAGGCGGATTTAATGCATTGAAGGCACTTTCGGAAAGAAACGACAGTCCTGAGACTGCTTCCCGGCCTTATGATAAGGATCGCGATGGTTTCGTACTTGGAGAGGGAGGCGCTGCGCTGATCCTTGAAGAATATGAGCACGCCAAAGCAAGAGGAGCAAAAATTTACGCTGAAATGATCGGTGCAGGAATGTCTTCCGATGCCTATCACATTACTGCCCCACACCCAGAGGGACTTGGAGCATTCATAGTAATGCGGAATGCGATCGAAAACGCAGGGATCAAGGCAACTGATATTGACTACATTAACACCCACGGAACATCGACGCCGATTGGTGATCCGCAGGAAATCAAGGCAATTGAGAAGTTTTTTGGGGAACACGCTTATAATCTGAGCATCAGTTCAACAAAATCAATGACGGGACACTTGCTCGGAGGAGCAGGTGCGATTGAGGCTGCCGCTTGCATTATGGCGCTCAAAGATCAAATCATTCCCCCTACAATTAATCATTTCACGGACGATCCGGAAATTAATCCAAGACTGAATCTTACTTTTAATAAAGCAGAAAAACGAAAGGTGAATATCGCCTTGAGTAACACTTTTGGATTTGGAGGTCATAATGCATCAGTCGTTTTCAAAAGATATGAAGACTGATAAACTTTCTACAATTGGCAAAGCGAATTCTTATACCGATACTTTCTCTTTTCAGAACCGGAAGTGCTGAGGATAAAAAATTTAAGGAGTCTATCGCGCATATAATTGGCGACCGTCCCTCTAATCTGGGTGTTTATCAGCTCGCTTTTCGCCACACCTCCGCTTCCAAAGAAACGGCCATCAAAGGATTTCGTGAGTCAAACGAACGACTTGAATACCTGGGAGATGCAGTCTTAGGAATGGTCGTGGCAGAATTTCTTTTTACCAAATACCCCTACAAGGACGAAGGTTTTTTAACCGAAATCAGATCGCGGATCGTAAACCGGGAATCGTTAAACCAAATTTCCCGCAAACTTGGTCTTGACAATCTGATTGAATACGACGGCAACCGTCGCGGCATGTCGCCAAGATCTTCCATGTACGGCGATGCGCTCGAAGCATTTGTAGGCGCAATTTACCTGGATAAAGGTTTCCGCTTCACGCGCACATTTATCATCAGCAAGCTTATTACGCATTATGATCTGGATAGTATTATTCAGAACAATGCGAACTTCAAAAGCCTCATCATTGAATGGGCGCAGCGGGAAGGTAAGGAAATCCGTTTTGAGATTATCGAAGAACGAGGTACCCGCCACCACCGCGAATTCATCTCACAAATCCTTGTCAACGAGGAGCCTTTCGCAACCGGCAACGGTTTTACGAAGAAAAAAGCCGAGCAATCTGCCTCAGAGCAAGCTTGCGCTATCCTCGAACTACGCTAGACAATAATGGGTATATATCATCTGACATCAAAAATGTCAGAATGTTCGTTATTTTCTAACTGATATGTGACACAATGTCAGTGAATTGCAATTTTATTGAAAATAAGTGACATAATGGCATAATTAATATGCTTTTTTCTTACGGGAATGGAAGTTGTTATTAAAGAAGCAAAACCCAAGAGGTTTAAACTTTACTCAAACATCAAACATTCCATAAAATGAGCACGTTAGTAAAAACCCATTTCGCAACTCCTTCCTATTTAAACGGATTTTTCAACAAAGATCTGTTTCCAGAATTTAACACACCAGCGTTTTCAGGCAGCGTACCAGCTGTAAATGTGGTAGAAAGCAACGAAGGTTTTCGCATAGAAGTCGCTGCACCAGGTTTGCAGAAATCAGATTTCACATTAAATCTTGAAAAAAACCAGCTGACCATTTCTGCTCAGAAGGAACAGAAGTCAGAGGAAAATGAAGAAAAATACACGCGCAGGGAGTTCAAATACACTTCTTTCCAACGCACATTTACACTACCAAACTCTGTTGATGCAGAAAAGGTAGTAGCGAACTATTCCGAAGGGATCCTGAGCATCGCTTTGCCGAAGAGGGAAGAGGCGAAAGAAAAGCCTGCCCGTCAGATCGAAATCGCTTAATGAACTGATCAAATTGGAGAAGGCGTTATTGAACAAATAACGCCTTTTTTATGGTAGAGCTGGTAAACGACAAAGTTCTTCTGGCAGGATTGTTTAGTAAAAATTGAAATCAAATACCTTTGTTAAAATATGTTAAATGAGCCTGCTACGGGAATAGTTTGTTGTTTGCTTTGCGTTATTCATTTACAAAATAAAAACTCCAACATATATCTATGAAAACAAATTGGAAAAGTTTAGTGTTGGTTGGGTTGATTTCAAGTGCGTCAACTCTCGCCGGCTTTAAACTCTTAGGCACTGATAATGATAAAGATGTAATTATTAAGGAGGCGGCGGGTGAGAATATTGCACGCTTCACCTCAACCGGAGCGCCAGTTGGTGCACCGGGCGACTTTGTTTACGCAGCCGAAGCAACAACCCCTACCGTAGTGCACATTAAGTCGACGTCAACTCGTCAGGCTTATCGCGGCGGCGGAGGAGGTCAGCAGATACCGGATATTTTCAGGGACTTTTTTGGTGATGAATTCGGTGGCGGACAGCGCGGACCTCAGTCTCAGGAAGCGTCGGGTTCCGGAGTGATCTTAACTTCTGACGGATATATTGTTACAAATAACCACGTAGTAGAAGGCGCTCAGGAATTGGAAGTTACATTGCACAATAAAGGTAAGTACCGCGCGAAAGTTGTTGGTACTGACCCATCTACGGATATCGCGGTTATCAAGGTTGAAGCCAAAAATCTTCCGGCTGTAACATTGGGTAATTCTGACGCGGTGAAGGTAGGAGAATGGGTGGTAGCAGTAGGAAATCCGTTTAACCTGGAATCGACCGTAACTGCGGGTATTGTAAGTGCAAAAGGTCGTGGATTAGGTATTATCGGCTCGTCAAGCCGTCGTAATGGCGTAACTCCGGCAGCTGCAACAGCAGGTGACTCGCCTCTGGAATCTTTTATTCAGACAGACGCGGTAGTTAACCCTGGAAACAGTGGTGGTGCATTGGTTAACCTGAAAGGAGAATTGATTGGTATCAATACCGCGATTGCCAGCCCGACAGGAAGTTTTGCAGGATATGCATTTGCGGTGCCTTCAAGTATCGTTAAAAAAGTGTCAAGCGACCTGATCAAATTTGGTAATGTGCAGAGAGGATACCTGGGTATTCAACTGGATAACCTAGACAGCAGAAAAGCAGAAGAATACGGCGTGAAGGTAAATGACGGTGTTTATGTGCGTGAATTCACAGAAAACAGTGCAGCTAAGGCTGGCGGTGTCAACAAAGGCGACGTGATTGTTAAAGTGGACGGAATCGATATTCACTCTGTTCCTGAGTTGCAACAGTCAATCGGCTTGCACAAGCCTGGCGACAAAGTGAACCTTACTGTGAACCGCGATGGCAAAGAGAGAGAACTTAGCATTACATTACGGAACAGAACAGGTGGTTCTGACATCATCAAACGTGATGAAACTGCGGCGATCATGAGTGTACTTGGTGCGCAGTTTGGTAACCTGAGTGATCAGGAAAAACAAAGACTGTCCCGGTACAAAGTAGAAGGTGGCGTAAAAGTGCTGGCTATTGAAGGCGGTAAGTTTGCGAGATCACAAGTCGAAGAAGGTTTCATCATCACCAAAGTGAATGGAAAAGCTGTTAAAACAGTGAAAGAATTCGAAGCAGCGATCGCTGGAAAAGAAGAATCAATGGTGACTTTTGAAGGATTGTATCCTGATGCACCTTACGATGTATTCTCTTTTGGATTTAGATTATAAGATTGAAACATAAAAAAACCGGCAGCGAATTCGTTGCCGGTTTTTTTATGTCTTTTTCAAATGAAACTCAAAGCATATACTTCAACTTAACCACTTCCTTCTCACTCAAAAAGCGCCATTTTCCGCGGGGGAGGTCTTTTTTGTTCAGTCCGGCAAATACTGTACGGTCGAGTTTTTGAACTTCGTAACCTAAGTGCTCAAACATCCGGCGAACGATCCTGTTGCGGCCACTGTGAATTTCCAGCCCTACAACCATCGCATCAGGAGTTACGATACCTACTTCGTCGGGGTGGATAAATCCATCTTCCAGCTCAACACCGTGCTGCAAAGTTTCGAAATCTTCCGTTGTGATGGGTTTGTCGAGCTCAGCCTGATAAATTTTCTTGATACCGCTCGAAGGATGCGTCAGTTTTTCAGCCAGCTCGCCGTCATTTGTCAATAACAGCAATCCTGTTGTGTTCCGGTCGAGGCGACCGACGGGATAAACGCGCTCGTGACAAGCTCCTTTGATCAGGTCCAAAACCGTCTTCCTTTCTTCCGGATCGTCTGTGGTAGTAATGTAATCTTTCGGCTTATTGATCAGTATATAGACCATTTTTTCAGGATTCAACGCCTTCTTGCCAAATTTGACAACGTCGGACATTTTCACCTTATGCCCCATTTCAGTCACGACCTTCCCATTTACTGAAATCTGGCCGCCCGAAATAAGATCATCAGCTTCGCGGCGCGAGCAAATACCGGCATTTGCGATATAGCGATTAAGCCTTATCTCACCGGTTTCCTCTTTTTTTTTTGGAGCGTTTTTCTTCTCGTATTCTTTCAGGTTGTAACGCGGGGCACTTTCAAAGCGTCCTACTCTCCTGTCCAAACCACTGCGATCCTCTGCTTCCGGGGCTTTTTCCTCTTTGGCAAAATTCTCACGGGGCTCTCTTACCGGGCGGCTTTCGCCCTCAGCCTTGCGACCGTATGCCGGTTTTCCGGTTGGTTTAAAGTCTTTTTTATCAAAACGGGGCCGCTCACTTCTTTCTGTATTCCTACCAAAAGCAGGTCTCTCGCCTCTTTCTGTATTTCTGTCAAAAGCCGGTCTTTCACCTCTTTCTGAATTTCTGTCAAAAGCCGGTTTGTCTCCTCTATCCGCACTTCTTTCAAAACGTGGCTTCTCTCCTTTGTCTGAACTTCTTTCAAAACGTGGCTTGTCTCCTCTATCGGTACCTCTCTCGAAACGCGGCTTTTCTCCTCTATCAGAATAAGGTCTTCTTTCAGTTGGTTCGTCTCCGGTACGTGGTCTGAATGGCCGGGCGTCGCCTGTTGGATCTGGCTTGCGGAAGGAGCTTTTTTCTCCTTGAAAACCTTTATTCCCGAATGGGCGAGCCGATTTTTCGAAAGGTTTGTCTTTGCGGAAACCACCTTGTTCAGGTCTGTCGAAACGTGGTTTATCGAAACGCGGCCTGTCGTCGCGTGGTTTTTCGTGGTCGAAGCTCGGACGTGCTTTGGTTGGTTTGTTGTCGCCGCTGGCGGCTCTCAAACTGGATTTTTTGATGCTCGGCTTGCTGAAACGGCTTTCTACTTCTGGTTTTGGCTTTCTGAATGAATTGCCGCCACCGCCGCTGCTTTTACGGAATGATTTGTCTCCGCCACTGGATGAGCCTAAGCTGCCAGGCTTTGAATCGTTTGTTCTTTTTCTCATTTTAGGAATGCAGTATCACTACTGGAGTTATTTCCTCTTAACAAATTGCTTCTAACTGAAAGTTGTTTTCTGTCAGCCAGCCTATCTGATCATCAGAAAGTATTGATTGTAATTATATTAGCCGGCAAAGATACGTCAATTTTTTCGACTAAATATTTCAGTTGCTGTTTATGTCAAAAGTGATAACGCAACGTTTATTAGTACTATCAGCAAAATGCCTCTCAGAGCATTTGCGATCTAAATCTTCACTGTAATGAATTAAATATGTCAGCCGAAGTACAGAATCAACCTTTATGGAAACCGGGAAAGACATTAATGGAACAGTCCAATCTGAAAAAATATATGGATTGGCTGTTTGTCAAAAAAGGCCTTTATTTTCGATCTTATCACGATTTGTGGGAATGGTCGGTTACTGATCTGGAAGATTTCTGGGAAAGTCTCTGGAATTACTTTCATATAAAATCGCACGATCTGTACCTTGAAGTACTGCAACGCCCGCAGCGCGGCATGATCGGAACAAAGTGGTTTACCCGCTCGAAACTCAATTACGCCGAGCATATTTTCCGTAATAAAAACAAAGATCGCCCCGCTATTATATTCCAGTCAGAACAAGGCGGGCCGGAAGAAATTTCCTGGGAAAGGCTGGAAGAAGAAGTGGCGGCAGTAGCTACCTGGCTCAAACAAATAGGCGTAAAGCCCGGCGACCGGGTAGCTGCCGTTTTGCCCAATATCCCCCAATCTGTCATCGCATTTCTGGCTGCGAATTCAATAGGGGCCGTTTGGTCGTCCTGCTCTCCGGATTTTGGTAAAACAGCATTGATAGAGCGCTTTTTGCAGATTGAACCCAAGGTTTTGTTCATCGCCGACGGTTATCATTATAATGGGAAAACGCACGATCTCACTTCCTTTGCACAGGAATTAGCAATGTCGCTGCGCTCGGTGAAGGATGTTGTATTGATCAATAATATCGGCTCGGATTCCAGGCCGGACAGATATACTTCCTGGGAAGATATTCTCCATTTACAAAATTTCGGGATCGACTTTGAGCCGGTACCTTTCGATCATCCTATCTGGATATTGTATTCTTCGGGAACCACTGCCGCGCCGAAAGCGATCACGCACAGTGTCGGCGGCTGCCTGATCGAACACATGAAAGCATTGATATTACATCAGAATGTCAAGCCCGGCGACCGGTATTTCTGGTATTCCACTACCGGCTGGATGATGTGGAACTATGCATTGGGCTCACTTTTATGCGGCGCTACATTGGTCCTTTACGATGGCGCACCTACTTATCCGTCGTCCCAGGTTCTCTGGACATTGGCAGAGCAAGCCAAGATCACGCACTTCGGCAGCGGTGCAGCATTTTATATTACTTCGATGAAAAATGGCGTCAGTATTACATCAGAGCGCCTTTCGCATTTGGAAACTATTGGGTCAACCGGCTCGCCATTACCGCCGGAAGTTTTTGAGTGGGTGTACCGGCAGGTGAAAAAAGATGTTTGGCTGATCTCGCTGAGCGGCGGTACCGACGTTTGCAGCGCATTTGTAGGCGGCTGTCCGATCACGCCGGTTTATGCTGGTGAAATCCAATGCAGAATGCTGGGCTGCCGGATCGAAGCTTTTGATGAAGAGGGTAATCCTGTTTTTAATGAAATGGGTGAAATGGTGATCACGCAGCCTATGCCTTCCATGCCGATCTATTTTTGGAATGATGAAGATCAGGAAAAATATTTCGGAAGCTACTTTGAAATGTACCCGAATGTGTGGCGCCACGGCGACTGGATCAAGATTACTGACCGGAAATCTGTGATTATCTATGGCCGCTCAGATGCTACCCTCAACCGTGGCGGAGTGCGCATTGGTACCGCTGAAATATACCGCGCCGTGGAAAGTATCCCCGCGGTGAAAGACAGCCTCGCCGTTTATCTGGAAAAGTCAAACGGGGAAGGTACGATATCGCTTTTTGTTGTTTTGGGGAAAGACAAACAATTGACCGACGAACTGAAAGCTGAGATCAGGGAGACACTTCGCACACAATATAGCCCGCGTCACATTCCCGATACCATCGAGCAGGTCGACGATATTCCTTATACTATCAATGGAAAAAAGATGGAGGCGCCTATGAAAAGGATATTGATGGGCCAGGATCCGGAAAAAGTCATTAACCTGGATACCATGCGAAACCCCGAATCTTTGAAGTCTTTTGTGTAGTAGTTTTTCCTGTTAACCCGCTTGGAATAAGCAACCAAATTCTTTTACTTCACGTTAGATAGAAGTTATCCGCCCGGGCAAATTTGCTCCTTTTCCTATATCACAGCATGAATTCAGAAAAATCACAGACACCGATCAATAATCCGAAATCGGTCGTGCGGTTGCCGATCATTATCGGAATTACGCTGGCCGCCGGCGTGCTGTTGGGAAGCACTTTTTTTAGCGGGGGAAAAAAACTGTCTGACGTTGCAAAAGGGTTTAACAAATTCAGGGAAGTACTTTCTTTGGTAGAAAACAATTATGTCGATTCAGTCAATACCGAGGAGCTGGTTGACTATTCTATCTCCAAAATGCTCGAAAAGCTAGATCCGCACACGGCCTATTTCAATGCAGAAGAAGCGACCGCAGCAAGATCTCAACTCGAATCGGGTTTTGATGGAATTGGGGTTGAGTTTAATATTTATAACGATACAGTTTACGTAGTAACGCCACTTAGCGGAGGCCCGTCGGAAACGGCTGGTATCCAGAGTGGTGACAGGATCATTTCTGTTAATAAAGAAAACCTTTCAGGACCCGGGGTTACTAATGCTCAGGTTTACAAATTGTTGCGTGGTAAAAGAGGGACGAAAGTTGATCTGGCGATTGAGAGGGTTGGTTTGAAAGAAAAGATGAATTTCGCGGTTGTGCGTGACAGAATTCCTACTTTTTCGGTAGACGCTTCTTATATGGTTGATCAGGAAATTGGGTACATTAAAGTAAGCCGCTTCTCGGAATCTACATTCGAAGAATTTAAATCAGCATTAAAAACCTTGAAAACACAGGGACTGAAAAACCTGATACTGGACTTGCGAGGTAACCCTGGCGGCTACATGGAGAGGGCTACCAGTATGGCCGACGAATTTATTGCGGGAGATAAACTTTTGGTTTACACAGAAGGAAAAGACAGCCGCTTTGACAGAAAAACACGTTCGCACGTCGACGGACTTTTTGAGCAAGGTCCCCTGATTGTATTAGTAGACGAAGGTAGTGCCTCCGCTTCCGAAATCCTGGCAGGCGCGTTGCAAGATCATGATCGCGCACTGGTAGTAGGGAGGAGGTCGTACGGAAAAGGGCTAGTTCAAATGCCGATCAAATTGAATGACGGATCGGAACTGCGTCTGACCATTTCAAGATATTACACGCCGAGCGGCAGAAGCATTCAAAAACCTTATGAACTTGGCAAAGGAGACGATTACAGCCAGGATCTGTCGCACCGATACGAAAGTGGTGAGCTCTTTAATGTAGACAGCATTAAGTTCGATAAAAGCAAGGTTTACAAAACCGACGGCGGCCGCATTGTGTACGGTGGCGGCGGTATTACTCCTGACATTTTTGTTCCAAAAGATACCGTAATGAACAGCAAATACCTTTTCGAGCTGTATTCAAAGAATATAATCAGAGAATATGCTTTAAGGTATGCGAACAACAATCAGAAAAAACTCGAAAAACAAACTTTTGACGAGTTCGTGAAAACCTTCGATGTGTCGGATGCGATGATCGCAGATATGGTGAAAGATGCTTCCAAGTCGGGTATCAAACCAAATCCGACGGAATTGAATCTTTCAAAACCAATCATTACTTCTCAGACCAAAGCAATTATCGGTCGCTACGTTTGGGGCCGCAAGCAAAAAAGCGGTCTTAATAATGAAGTATTCCAGGTTCTAAATCCTACCGATAATGTATTTCAGCAGGCTGTCCAGATGTTTAACCAGGCAGCCCAGCTCGAAAAAGGCAAATTCAGCAGTTTGAATATTCCGAGAAAAGCGGACTAGCAGACAGCAGTAGCAGTAACATTAAAATTGACTCAATGTCCCGTATTGCATTAATTACCGGAGCCACTTCAGGAATAGGAAAAGCCACTGCCGAATTGTTCGCAGACGCTGGAATTGACCTCATTCTTTGCGGCAGGCGCCAGGAAAAACTGGATGAAATTGCTGAAAAGCTGTCTTCAAAAGTCCAGGTAACAACGCTGCTTTTCGATGTTCGTGACAAAGGAGCTGTGCTTGCGATGATCAATTCGCTTTCGGATCACTGGAAAAATATTGATATTCTGATTAATAATGCAGGAAATGCACATGGTCTAGGCTCGCTCGACGAAGGTGATCCCGAAGATTGGGACGCGATGATCGACGGAAATGTGAAAGGGCTGCTGTATGTTTCCAAAGCAGTTATTCCATTGTTATTGGAGAAAGGAAAAGGTCATATTGTCAATATCAGTTCCATTGCCGGTAAGCAAACTTATGCCAACGGAGCGGTGTATTGCGCCTCCAAAGCGGCCGTAGAAGTGCTCAGCGAAGGAATGCGTCTCGAACTGACGCAGCACGGAATTAAGGTTACCAATGTGGCGCCCGGTGCTGTGGAGACTGAATTTTCATTGGTTCGTTTCAAAGGAGACGAATCGCGGGCTGAAAAGGTGTACGAAGGATTTGATCCGTTGCAGGCCGGCGATATTGCCGATGCAATCTTATACGCAGTAAATGCCCCGGACAGGGTTACTATTGCAGATATTACCATTCTAGCCAGCGCACAATCAGCGGCGACTACGATTTATCGGAAGTAATATTTTACATCAGCTTTAAAAATTCGGAAGTATCGTAAACTGGCAACTGATTTAGTGCTGAGGTTTGTAATTTCTTATCTCTACTAATGAACAGATTAAGAATGATATTGGCATCAAGAAAGACTTTAAAAGCCATATTTCTTTGCCCTTTCCTCGTAAAAATCGTTTTTTAAGTTTTTCTCTGAATCAGTATTTTGAGGTGACTCAAGTTGGTCAACTTCATCTAATATGCTTCGATTTCTTGCAGAGGTCTTTACGATCATCTTTAAATGGTCTTCTACAATTTGTGAGATGCTCATGTGATTGGAGGCTGCATAAGCTTTCACTTGCATCAAAATTGTATTCTCGATAGTGATGTTCAGTCGCGTTTTCATAATTATAAATATGCGCATTCATTTCTAGTTATACGCATAAAACTAGATAAAATTGTTACGCATTTTCCGCTATCCCCAATATCAGATTAGGGTCCGGACAAATGGAAAGATAGTAATTGCGATCTGCAATGCTGCTCACGCCGGGAAAGTCACCATTGTAGTGCCCAATATCTGTAATGATCTGAAAATGAAGGTGCGGCGGCCAGTCGCCGTTTTCCGGGAAGTTACCGACGGATGCGAAATGTTCTCCGGCATTGATATTTTTCCCCGCAACCAATCCATCCAGCGAAGCAAGGGATAGGTGTCCGTAAAGGGTATGAAATGTATTGCCCGAAAGCTCGTGAGTAAGGATGATCGTCGGGCCGTAATCGCCGTAATTATCGTTGAATGCAAAACTGTGGACTTTGCCGGCAAGCGGAGCAAAGACAGCTTCTCCCGCAGCTACCCAAATATCGGTTCCCAGATGAATGCTTCTTGGATTAATTGAATCTCCCTCGAAATGCTTCCTATGCCGGTAAATAACCCGGTTTTCCCCGTAACCGCCGATACCCGCATATTTATTCTCCTGCAACAGTTCATCGAAAACAAAACTCGTAAACACTTCCGTTTCGGATAAGTCCCGACTCAGAAGTGCCGCATTGGCTGCCGAGAAATCGAGCTTTTTGAAAGGCTTATCAGTTTGAATGACCTGCGAAAAGTGGTGAAATCCGGCAAGTGTAAGTTCAAGGTTCGACATACTTTTTATGCTTAAAAACAAAATACCAGACACTCGGCCTGGCATTCGTGATTCACACTTACTTAGGATCAAGACTCTGCTTGATCCGCTGCAAAACGTCCTGTAGATGGTATTTGGTAATCTTATCCGTCGTTTTCGGAATTGCCGAGGTAACGCTGCTTTTGATCGCTTCCAAATGCGCCCTGGCGATCGAAGGCAGGTCTGTTTTTTCCAGCTCAACAACCCGGGTAGAAAACCCATAGGTTATACCAACCGGAATTGACTGCACATTCGCTTTTCCGGGTTTCAGCAGATCGATCAGTTTCTCAGTATAAACCTTTTGAAGGTTTCTCCGGTACAGATCAATACTCTTTCCAGTTTTAGTTTCTGACCAGATTCCCGTTTCAAGATCTGTAAAAAGCTCGTCCAAAGTATAGTTTTTCGAGGTAAGTCCGGTTTCCATCAACCGCACAGCCCGGTCGCCCGCAAATAGCGTAGTGATCGCATATTCGTGCAATGCTTTTACCGCTTCCACACCGGTTTCCGGTTTGATCTTGCTCAGTATATTTTGGTCCAAAAGCCAGGTCGGCGTTTTGAAAAGTTGGGTGTTAAGAAACTCAACTGCTTCTTTTTGAGTCGCTTTCGGAACAGGCGTGAAAGTTTGTCCCTCCATATCATAAGTGATCGGATCATCGTAAATCCCGCCCACGTTTTTCATCACGTGCCCGATATAACGCCGGTACTGCGAATTTACATTGCTGTACAATTCATCCAGTTCCTTATAGCTTTCTCCCTCTTCTTTACTCCACTCGATCAGATTTGGAACAATGCGTTTCAGGTTTTTAATACCATATTCGGAAGCTTTCATCGCATTATCACCCAAATCTTCCGTCTGGTAACGCGGATCGTAGGGACTGATTTCTGTTCCAAAATGCAGGCGCGTGTCTTTGTAAGCCTCTTTTGTCAAAGTATTCAGCATTGCTTTCTCAGCTTTGGGATCTTTTACATCGGGGAAATAACTGTAACCCCATTGTATCGCCCATTTATCGTAATCTCCTATTCTTGGAAAAAGGTCTGAAATCCCGTCCTCAGGCTGTGCTACATAATTAAAACGCGCATAATCCATAATGGAAGCGGTATGCCCGTGTTCCTTGATCCAGTCTTTGTCCCGCAGTTTTTCAACCGGAGTAGCGGAGCTTGCACCCATATTGTGCCTCAAACCAAGCGTGTGACCGATTTCGTGGGATGAAACAAACCGAACCAGTTGCCCCATCAGTTCATCATCAAACTTCTTTCTCCGCGCCTGAGGGTCCACTGCCGCAGCCTGGACAATGTACCAGTTCCTAAGCAAACGCATTACATTATGGTACCAGCCAATGTGACTTTCCAGAATTTCGCCGCTCCTCGGATCGTGCACATTCGGGCCGTAAGCATTCTGAATATCTGCTGCGAAATAGCGTATGACCGAATAGCGCGCATCTTCCAGGCTCATAGTGGTGTCCTTTTCCGGCCAGTATTCTCCGCGGATCGCATTCTTCCAGCCTGCTTTTTCAAATGCAATCTGCCAGTCGTCGACGCCTTCTTTCAAATATTTGCGCCATTTTTCAGGAGTTGCCGGGTCAATATAATAGACGATTGGTTTTTTGGGTTCAATCAATTCACCGTTTTTCTGCTTCGCTGCATCTTCTGCATTTTTAGGTTCGAGGCGCCACCTCACTGCAAATACCTCCGTATCCGAGCGGTGCGATTCTTCTCCAAAAACGGCATATTGATTTGCAAAATAGCCCACCCGACTGTCAAAAAGCCTTTTTTGCATAGGTTTGGCCGGGAGCAATATCAGCGAAGTATTCATTTCAAAAGTCACCACACCCGCATCAAGTCCAGAAGGAAGATATTGACCAATAGAAGGTGTAGGCGAAGTACTGAGCATTTGCGGCGTTACCGAGAACGTTTTAATCGTCCTTATCTCGGTATTAATAGGGTAAGTCCTGATCTCCTCAATAAATGAAGCTTCTTTCTTAAAAGTGGTTAGTTTGAGCAGCTGTTTGTTTACTGAGCTTAGTGAAAAAACCTGATTATCAGCATTGAAAAACTCGGTCACATCAATCACCGAGGCTTTTACGTCCGGCGCTTTTTTAACAGCTTTAATATCAAATACCCCGATAATAGGATCTGAATTAGAATTTTTGACAGCCTGAAAAATCGGCTTTGTACTGTCCGGACTTGTCAGTACAACAGTTACCGAGCGGAGCAGCAGGTTATCGTCCATTCCTTTTTCCCAGCGGATCATTTGCCGGTTCACTTCCTCGCCACCAAAAATTCCGCCGCCCGCAGCAGTTTTCGAGTAGCGTGTAACCGCCATAATATCGCGGTTCAGTAGCGAATCCGGTATTTCAAAGTACCATTTATCATCCTTTTTGTGGACAGAAATCATTCCTTTCTGGCTCACTGCACTTGTATCAATTAGTTCTTTAAAAGGCTTCGGCCCCTTTTTCGGCTTATCATCTTTTAGCTTGTCTTTCACCGCGCTGGCCATTGCGTCAACGGCCTTGTCAATCTTCACATCCTCTTGTTTCTTTTTTTTTCTTTGAGCATTTGCATCCGTCAGATACACAAGGGCTAGTCCTGTCAAAAGCAGGTAGCGAAATAATTTCATAGGGTTTGGATAAATTAAATGAAGATAAATAGAAGAGTTCAAGGGTAAATTTTGGTTCAATATCTTTTCAGAGCGATAGCAGCTCGGCCAATACGCCTTCTTTTAATGCATAACTGGAAACCTGAATTTTCTGGATTCCGTGCGTTTTAAGCACATAGTCGACCAGGCATACAGCCACTACGATCATATCCACGCGCAGTTCGATCATGCCCGGAATGCGCATTCGCTCGTCATGGTTATGTGAAAGAAGAATATCGTATGTGCGGTAAAATTCCTGAACGGGCAACTCAAAGTCAGTCTGGTCGCGCGGCGGAGCCTGATTTGTGCGAAAATGAAAATCAATGTCGACCAGCGTGTCAAATGTTCCGGAGGAGCCGACCAGCTTCTCGGGCGCATATTGGTGCACTGCGTTAGCCAGCGGGATCAGGTTTTCGTCAAAGTAGTTGTAGAGATTCCTTTTGTCGCCCATGGAAAGCGGATCATTACGCATAAACTTCTCCATGAGCCGCTGCCCGCCGATCTCAAAACTCTGCTTCCAGAAGATCTGTTTTTGATTGCCAATAATAAACTCAACGCTCCCACCGCCAATATCCATGATGAGCGCAGGCGCAGGACCAATGTTAGTCCCGAATCTCACGCCGCGGTAAATATATTCCGCTTCTCTGTTTCCATCAATAACCTGAATACTGATCCCTGTTTTGTCAAGAATTTCCTCACAAAATTCCGCCTGGTTTTCGGCATTACGGATCGCACTCGTGCCAAATGCGAACGTCTTTTCCGGCGTTATCGCGAATTCGTCAAGCTTTTCTCTGAAATGTTGGAGCACTTGAACGGCCCTTCCGAAAGCTTCGGTGGTGATTATTTTCTTATTGATCCCACCCAGCCCAATGCGCGCCGGCTTACTATCATGGAAGACAGTTGCGAATTGTTCCCCCTTTTTTTCGACGATCAAAAGGTGAAAAGTGTTTGTTCCTAAGTCAATAATCCCGAGTCTTTCGCTCATATTCGGCTGCCTGTTTGGGTCGCTGCTTTCTTACCATGACAATGATTGCAAAAATAACCTAATTTTTAATGAGTTATTTCTTGATTTTCTGTTGAATAAGACTTTTCTTTGCAGTCCAATTTCAGAAACCAATTCAAAAAACATTACGATAAATAAACATGCTGATTATCAACATTAAAGACAACGAATCGATTGACCGCGCTCTTAAGCGTTACAAGAAAAAATTTGAAAGAACCGGTACAATGCGCCAGTTACGTGCCCGTACAGCTTTCGAAAAACCATCTGTTAGACGTCGTTTCGAAGTTCTGCGTGCCGTTTACAAGGAAAAAACTTACGGTCATTTAGAAGACTAGTCTATTAGAAAGGTTTCTGAATGAAATGATAGGATCATTGTATCCATACGAAAAAGAGCTGTCTGATTTCAGATAGCTCTTTTTCGTATATTGCCCGCTATGATAGCCTCGTTTCTGGAATTCCTGACATTTGAAAAGCGCGCCAGCGTGCACACAGTGAAGTCTTACCAGACGGACCTGGATCAGTTTCAGAAGTATCTGTTATTTCAATACGATTGCAATACCCCCGAAACGGCCCAGCCGGTTATGCTGCGATCGTGGATTGTCAGCCTGATGGAAGAAGGGTTGAATCCGACTTCCGTAAACCGAAAAATTGCCGCACTTCGCAGCTTTTATAGTTTTTTAAGACGCAAACAACTGATCGTCAAGGATCCCACCAAAGTTCTTTCTGCGCTGAAAACCCGCAAGAAACTTCCCGCATTCGTGGAGGAAAAGGCAATGGAAATGCTTTTTCAGGAGGATTTTTTTACTGAGGATTTTGCTGGTATCCGCGATAGGGTCGTGCTGGAATTGCTTTACGGAAGTGGCATCCGTTTGGCCGAATTGCTGGATCTTGAAGTGAAACATCTGGACCTGCCAGCCCGTACTATCCGTGTTTTCGGAAAAAGGGCAAAAGAACGCATTGTACCGATCGCCGCTTCTCTCGCCCAGCTTCTCTCTACTTATCTTATAGAAAGAGCAAAGGTTGCTGAGACGAATAATCTGATCATAACTGATTCAGGGAAAGCAGCATATCCGGTTTTTATTCAAAGATTGGTGAAAAAACACTTGTCTGCGGTCACAACTCTCGGTCAAAAAAGCCCTCACGTTTTGCGGCATACCTACGCTACACACCTGCTGAATCGGGGCGCGGATCTAAATGCTATCAAAGAATTGCTAGGGCACGCTAACCTGGCTGCAACCCAGATTTATACGCATAACTCCATCGAAAAGCTGAAAAAATCACATCAGCAAGCCCATCCAAAAGCCTGAAAGCCGTTTTTTAAGATTATATTTGACCTCTATTGACGGTCTCAGAATATAATTTGGTCACAACATTATGAATAACAGTTTTCAGGACGCAGTTGTAACGAAGTATAATATTTTCAACAGCCTTTTCCTGAGTTTGCCTTATAGGGGCATATTTCAGACAGGCTCTTTACTTCCCATACTGACTCAGCAAAGTGAAACAGGATTTCAGGAGGGGAAATCGCCCAAAGAAATTATTGAGCATTTTTTTTCAGAGTTACTGGAAACTGCCACGCCCAAGGAAAGGACCGATCTGCTCTTTTTGTTTATTCAATACATTGAAAGACAGGTAGTATTATTTGATTCTGTTGAAGACGCCGCTTTCGATCAGACGCACGATCTCACGGGGAAAGGTTCTGTTACCTATCTTACCGAGCGGCTCGATAACGATGAGCTGAAAAAGAAACTGCTCGCCAAGCTGGAAGATTTCAGTGTCAGGATCGTATTAACTGCCCACCCAACCCAGTTTTACTCGGGAAAAGTGCTCGGCATTATCAATGATCTCGAAGACGCGATTAAGGAAAATGACTTTACAGAGGTAAACCAGCTGCTTCTGCAACTTGGGAAAACCGCTTTTATCAATCACGAAAAACCTACCCCATTTGACGAGGCGGTCAGTCTTTGCTGGTTCCTCGAAAATGTATATTACGACGCAATCCCGTCCATTCTAGAAAAACTAATTAACGGGCTGGGAATGAGCGTTCATGACTGGCCTTACCCCAACTTGTTCCGACTCGGCTTCTGGCCAGGCGGCGACCGCGACGGAAATCCTTTTGTGAATCCTGACATCACCCTGCAAGTTGCCGACAGGCTACGGGAAACCCTTTTGCGCAGCTATTACCGCGATTTGCGGACATTAAAACGGAGACTTACTTTCAAAGGGGTCGACGAGGCGGTGTCTCTGGCTGAAAGAAAAATGAATAGTACCATATTCGGGCCGTTTGACCAGGGATATGCGAATGCACAGGAGCTGATCGACGAGCTGTTAATGGCCCGCGAAACGCTGGTGACCAAGCATCAGGGCCTTTTTGTGGAGCTGCTGGATAATTTTATTCTGAAACTGAATCTGTTCGGTTTCTTCTTCGCCAGTCTCGACGTTCGCCAGGATAGCAGAAAGCATGCAAAGGCTTGGGAGGATATTCTTAAAAGACTGGAAAAGAAAATTCCGCTTCTGAAGTACAGCGATTTCGAAGGCTGGGATGAGGAAAAGAAAATTGAAATGCTGCTGTCGCTCAATATCCCGTTGCGCGATGAAGATTACGAAGATGAATTGACGAAAGATATTCTGGGCTCTGTCCGGGCGATCAAAACGATCCAGCAAAAGAATGGTGAAAAAGGCGCTCACCGATATGTGATCAGCAATAATACCTCCGCGCTGAATGTAATGCAGGTAGTTGCACTCGCAAAAAACCTGATCGCAGACGAAGACGGTAAACTTGCGCTGGACGTAGTGCCGCTGTTTGAAACGGTGGACGATCTTGCGAATGCGCCGGAGATTATGACGAGACTTTATCAAAACGAGTTTTATCGGAATCACCTGCAAAATCGCGAAAACCACCAGACGATCATGGTAGGGTTTTCTGACGGAACAAAAGATGGTGGATATCTTCGCGCCAACTGGTCGATCTATCGTGCAAAAGAAGAGTTGACAAGAGTATCGCGGGAGTTTGGGATTAAAGTAACGTTTTTCGACGGAAGGGGCGGACCTCCTGCACGTGGCGGCGGAAACAACCACAACTTCTATTCATCTCTTGGATCTGAAATTGAAGACAAGGAAATTCAGTTAACTGTTCAGGGCCAGACTATTAGCTCTAATTATGGAACGGTTACCACTGCTATGTACAATCTGGAAAGGCTGTTTACAGCAGGTCTGGAAAATCATTTGTTCCGTGGAAACCGGGCTGAGGATGAACTGAGCGCTGAGGACAAAATACTGATTGAGGAAATGGCAGCCGCTGCGTACGAATCGTACCTCGACCTGAAAAATCACCCGATGTTTGTGAAGTACCTGGACAAGAAAACGCCGCTGCGTTTTTACGGTCAGACAAACATTGGCAGCCGCCCAACCAAGCGTGGAAATGACGACGAGGGCCTTAAATTTGAAGATTTGCGGGCTATTCCGTTCGTCGGTTCTTGGGCGCAGATGAAGCAGAATGTACCTGGTTTTTATGGTTTTGGATCTGCAATCCGGCAAATGGAAGGTGAAAACAAAGTTGAGGATATTAAGCAGCTTTATAAAAAATCACTGTTTTTCCGGACGCTCATTGAAAATTCAATGCAGTCGCTTTCAAAAGCGTTTTTCCCTGCTACCAAGTACCTCCGTGATGAAGAAGAGTATCGGGAGTTTTGGGATAAAATGTACGATGAATTTATCCTGACCCGCGATTTGCTGCTGGATGTTTCAGGTCAAAAAGAGTTGCTGGACAGCAATAACGTCACGAAAGTATCTATCAAAACGCGCGAAAGAATCGTATTGCCTTTGATCACGATCCAGCAATACGCACTTCAAATGCTCGCCAGCGATCCAAAAGACCTGCCGGTGGATGTGGAAACATACAACCAGCTGATCATGCGGGCGATGTTTGGTATTATTAATGCGGCGCGGAATTCGGCGTAGTATACTTAAATAGAGAGAAGCCGGCCAGTGGAATTAATCCCGACTGGCCGGCTTTTGTATTAATCGATTATTTTGGTGTGGAATTTTCCATTAGCGAACCGTAGTGTATCCCGCCATTGTGTTTGGTTATCTTCTCCGCCAAAAACTAATGTCAGTTGAAACTGACCCTTGATCTCCTTCGTTTTTGGATTGTAGTCGTCAATTAAAAGGTAATTGTTCTCGCTCTCTAATACATTGTAATATCCTGCGAAAACATCGCCATCGTCCCCTGAAAGATTTAAATCGGAGTAGATTGTATCAGAAACCATGCAAGAATTCCTATCAAATGCGACTACTGAATATCTTCCCTTTTTCAAAGACAGATTGTAAAAAGTCAGCAGCTTTCGTTGATACATGTCGTTATTATATAAATAACTTGATATTGAAAGCGCCTTCTCTTTGCATGGAAGCAAATTACCAGTTTGTCCGATTTGTGCCACGACAGCTTGGTAGGCATTCTTATAAAGATTTCCCCACTGCTTTCCATTTACATCTGCCTCTAAGTAGCCCCACGAATACTTCGGCATTGGTCTAGATTTCTCACAGCCAACGAATAAGACGATTAAAGAAATGGAAATAATAGATGCTCGGAGAAGTTTCGTATTCCAGGTCATTTGCACTTATTGGGTTTCTGATTTCATGAGGAAGGTTTGACAGTCTATTCAATGATAGTCCCTTATAAATCGGGTATGAAACCTACCATTGGTGAAACGCAGTGTATCAGGAAGAGCCGGCGTTCCGCCATCTCTGGTCTTTACCATAGTCATTTGAAAGGTCCCCTTGATTTCACCCGTTTTGCTATTGTATATCTCAACATGAAGATAATTGTCAGCTCCTTCCAACGGCTGGTAAACATCTCCCACAACATCACCATCTTGAGTTATAGTATATAGCTCTGAATACACCGGATCTGTCTCATCACAATGAAAAGCAGGGGCCGCGATAATCTTGCTCGTTCCTACGGTCTTCGGGATTTTCGTTAAATAAAGTGATTGCCGGAGATAGCCTTCCGGAGAAAATAGCTCGGTAAAAACATCCAGGTGATCCTCAATGCACGGGTAAGCCCCAGAATATGGAATCAATGCAGATTCAACAGTCTGGTAAGCGTTATTGTAAGTCTTGTTCCAATCTTTCCCATTCAAATCAATCTTAAAATATCCAATGGAAGGTCCGATTGGCAATGGACTTATTTTGTAACAACCTACCAATGAATACTGAGACAGGAGCAGTAAGAGAAGTCTGATAATGAGTTTCATCTTTCAATGATTAGGCGTTTCACTTCGGCTTTTCCATTTATAGTCAAGCGAATCAAATAGCTTCCATTTGCATTTCCGCGGCTTGTCCACAATACCGAATGCACCCCTTTATTTTGCATTGTGTTTGGCGGGAGTAAAACTTCCCTCTGATTTCCAAACAAATCCATTATTTCCAGTTGGACAAAAGAATCAGTTTCCAGCTTGTACCCAATTTTCAATTCATCGGCAGCAGGATTCGGTGTTATCATGAGATCCGAATTATAGAATACGAGGCTGTCAACACTTGCATTCCCCTGTTTAAACGGACTTGGCATCTGGGCGGTAATTGCGATAAACGCGGTGGTTGACTTTCCGCCGGCCGTCACGGTACCTTTCAGATATATTTTCTGATTCTGATAAAAGTACCAAGTGAAAATATCTGTTGTGATGTTGGACATGGTGTAATTGACGCCATCGTAACTGTATTGCCAGGCAATGGAGTACGGAGCGATGCCACAGCTATAATTTAGTTCATAATTTTTTCCTCCCTGGGTAGTAACATAAGTGGGGCCGTCAATGTAAGCTACCAGCGGTGGAGCTGGGTTTGGTCGAAAATCTCCGACTGTCAGGTGTGTTTCACTAATCCGCTTTGCGTTATTATTATTCGCGACAGTGCCTGTTGCTTTCCCACTTACGCTAATATTAGGATTTGAAAAGTGGAGGAGTCGATTACTTCCATCAGCAGTGTTGGTGCTCATCATTGTGCGATCCGTCACGATACCTAATCCGTTTTTCATATTATGCCCCTGCGCATATTGTGGACTACCAGATTCTCCATCGTGCCTGCAGCCATAAATATGGCCCACTTCGTGCGCAAACGTCTTATTAGATACTGCATTTAAAATTTGGACAATTGCGAATGCGGTCGAATTATTGAAAAACGGTTCTGCTGTTACACCTCGTGGAATGTAGTTCCCATTGGTAAACAGCACGACCAAATCGGCCTGATACTGATTTCTTAAATTTTGAGCAGTTGCATTTGACGTCAATTTAGTGACATCGCCATTCATGCTGTTATTAGTTTCGGGGAGATCCAAAGCGGCTACGCCAGCTAATGTAAGTACTGCATTACTTGTTATTCCACTGTTGTAAATGGTACTATTGAATTGGGCGATAGACAAGTTTGCCTGGTCTGTTATAGTAGCTACATTCCCAGCTAACTGCAATGCTTTTGCTGTGTACAGAATCAGCACCCGGGGGTTCACAAGCGGCTGGCAGGGATATAATTTTGCATTCGCATCGGCGATCGGGTTGGATTGAGTGGGCTCCGGTGCCGCTGGGATATATTCTGCATTTTCGCGACCTCCCGTTCGGTCCTCGCTTGTCGTCGCACAACCTACGTCGCCGGCTTTCAGCGGGTCAATTTCTTGTAGGGAATACAGATTGCCGGGAGCCGGAAAGATTTCGTAAACGCCCTGCGGCGTGGAGATGTGGGCGCATATCCGGCCTTCTTTTGACAATACAATCACAGTCCCAAGTCCATCGTCCGTCTTTCCAATCCATTCGTAGTTGAGCTCATCGTGGTATTCCACGTGGGTCGCTTCGGCGGCGATAGGGTTTGTGATGCCTGGGACCCGCAGCAGCAGTACTCCGTCCCGCTGAGAAGTAGCTAATGCATTCAGCTTTACAAACTGAAATGCGGCTATGTTAGGATTTTTCCGGAGCCGCGATTTGTGATCTTCCATTTCACGCGATTCAGGTATTTCCTGATCAGCAACAGGGTCAATGAAATTACTATGCTGTGCGAAAATTAGGGTGGGAAGTAGTGCCAAAAACAGCAGATTTGCCGCAAACTTTCTTGTTAAAACCGTAAAGGATATCCGCATAAGTAGAAGATGTATGGAGGATTAATAGAACAATTTTGATCGAAATGTTCTATTATTTCCAGGAATAACAAAGTGCTTCGCTGAGGTAGAAGCTTGGAAATTATCAGAAGGCAGGAAGTTGAGGACGAACGGAAGGAATGCGTGATTTTTTGCTGCAATAATTAGTAGACGAATAGTTGGCTGGACTTATATCTTCAATATACTCAATGACTAAACTTCAACTTTCTCCACATGACACATCATTCCGATCATCGTGCCTATTTTTTTAAAATAGATACGACTATCAAAAAAATTCGTAACGCCCTGCAAAAACAATTGACAGAAGCAGGTTTTGATTTGACCGTAGACCAGTGGGTCCTTATTGATCACATATTTCGAAAACAAGGAATCAGTCAGAATGAGCTGGCTGAAATGACGTTTAAAGATCCGCCGACTGTGACCCGGATCATCGATCTGCTCGAAAAAAAGGGTCTTGTGGAACGCGGACCAGCCGCAGGCGATCGCAGGAAGTTTAATTTATCCCTCACCAAAACAGGCGAATCTCTTTATAACAAAGCATTCCCTATTGTTGCTGATATCCGGCGAAAAGGCTGGGGCAGTCTTAATGATTCTGACTATCAACATTTTGTAAGGATTATGGATTCTATTTATCAGAATTTTACCTGAATCCTGCCAGCTAAATAGTAAAATGGAAGACTGTCGATACAGATGGTCTTCCATTTTTTATTGTTAAGAATTGCAAACGGACTTAAACCTTCTCCCGTCCTTTTGCATCTAACCTGCATTGAAACGTTTATACGTTTCGTCACGTTGAATAGCTCAACGCAGTTTTATCAAATCGTTTTTCTTTAAAAAAGCCATGAAAAAAGCATTTTTTGCAAGTATCCTTTTCGCCGCAGCAGCATTGGTTCCGGCATTTTCACAAGTTCAATCCGAACAACTTATCCAGGTCCCGAACATTGACGTTGCCGGCTTCGCCGAAATGGAAGTCGTTCCTGACGAGATTTATTTCAGTGTGTCGCTCCGGGAATATTTTACAGATGAAAAAAATCAGAAGGATAAGGTCAATATCAGTACGCTGGAAAAGCAGCTGATCAAAGCAGTGGCCGACGCTGGTTTGCCGAAAGAAAGCTTGTCGATCAGCGGCGTAGGCGGGTATCAGAATTATGTTGATAAAAAGAAAAAGCCTGCGACATTTCTCGAAAACAAACAATATGAGTTAAAAGTCAGCAGTGCCGAGAAGCTCGACGGGATTATGGCAAAAGTGGAAAGCCGCGGTATTCAATATGCGAATGTAGCCCGCGTAGACCATTCTAAAAGAGAAGAATTTAAAAAACAGGTGAAGATCGACGCATTGAAAGCGGCCAAAGTGAAAGCTGAATATTTGGTAGCTTCACTGGATCAAAAACTAGGTAAAGTGCTGTCAATTAAGGAACTGGACGAAAATCTGGTTTTCCCACAACCGATGTTTGCCAAAGCCAATATGCGCTCGCTTTCAGCGGAATCAGCCGATGCTGTGACCGACAGTGATGTGCAATACCAGAAGATCAAGATCAGTTACCGCATGCAGGCAGCTTTTGAAATCAAATAAATACGAATGCCCGCCTCGTTGCGGGCATAATTTTTTGGAATCAGTCGCATCAAAAGAGAAAGCCTCTTGGGATTAAAGGAATGGTTATTTAACTTCAAGCTAAACTAAGTAACTGAAAATCATGGGCATCAATTCAAAACATCTGGCCACGTTCATTCTTGGCGCCGCGGCGGGAGTCGCTGCTCACAAGTATCTTCAAACAGAAGAAGGAGAGAAACTTTTGGAAGATTTGAAGACCAAAGCAAATAGTCTGAAAGCCGAGGCCGAAGGCGCATTTGATAAAGCTCCTGAGTATTTCGAAGAGCTCAAAACCAAAGGCTCCGAAACGCTGAAAGGCAATTTTCCCGATGTGGAGACTTTTCTTAAAGACCTTTACGAGAAGTTTGTAGGAAACAAAAGTACCGGTTCTACTACTACCGAAACAACGCCAATCCCGGACCCGATCTCGTAGGTTCCGGTTTAGAAAGATAACAACAGGGTGCAGGTCGGTTGTTGACCTGCACCCTGTTTTGTTTTTACCAACCCATTCAACTGCGCATATTGCAGGAGCATGATCGTTTTTGCATCCCGGATCTCGCCGGTAGCGATCATATTCATCGCTTCGGAAAATGGTATTTCCAGCACTTCAATATTTTCCTGCTCATTTTCTGCACCGCCACCGCTGCTCACTTTCATATCTTCTGAATATTCACCTACGAAAAAATACAGGATCTCGGTAACTGAACCCGGAGACATATAAGCTTCGAAAATTTTTCTGACCGCATTCAGCTTGTAACCCGTTTCCTCTTCCGTTTCCCGTTTAATGCAATCTTCCGGATTGTCTTTATCAAGCAGGCCCGCGCAAGCTTCTATCAGCATTCCGCTTTCATTTCCATTGGTATATGTCGGCAATCTGAATTGGCGTGTGAGGATAACCGTTTCTTTTTCAGTATTATAAAGTAAAATAGTTGCGCCGTTTCCCCGGTCATAAGCTTCGCGGCTCTGGCGTTCCCATTTTCCGTCAGGTCGCTGGTATTCGAAATTGTATTTCCTCAAAGTGTACCAATTATCTGATAGTACCTCTTCTTCAACATTTCTTATCTGCGTGTCCATAATGATTAGAATTGATTAATTAAGATTATTATTGATCAAATGTAGGGTGAGTTGTTAAATATTCAAGCAGGCCTGCGGCGGACATTATATATTTAGTTATTAACCGGCCGCCTGTATTATATTGGGCCTTACTTTAAATAATATGATACCAGCAACCTATTGGATCGAGAAATACAATCTGCTGCCGCACCCGGAAGGAGGCTATTATGCGGAAACTTATCGGTCGGCGGAAGTTATTGCGCAACAGGCATTACCATCACGTTTCGGCGGAGCAAGGACATTTTCGACAGGGATTTATTTTTTGCTTGAAAGTCATAATTTCTCCGCATTCCATCGGATTCAGGCGGATGAAATGTGGCATTTTTACGCAGGAGAAGCGTTGGAAGTCTTTGTGATCAATACGAAAACGAGGCAGCTTGAAATCATTAGGCTGGGGAATAATCCTGAGAATGGAGAAACATTCCAGGCGGTCGTTCCGGCAGGTACCTGGTTTGGCTCGCGGCCTGCGAAAGGAAGCACTTACGCATTGGTAGGCTGTACCGTGGCGCCGGGCTTCGACTTTCAGGATTTTGAGATGGCTGATAGAGAGATATTAAAAGCAGAATTCCCCGAATTCAGCGAGCTGATCGGGGAATTGACAAGAATAGATTGATATCGACTATTTCACTTTGAGCTTCGACCAGTAAGGCTGCGATTCATAGCGGTTGGTGTAAATAGCTGAGACCGCATATTCACCGGCTGGAAGGTCGGAAGGAACCGTATACTGCCCGAGGGAATAACTTGTCCCTGCTACTGCCCAGCTGTAAACAACAAGTTTTGGAGCAAGATCGACAGTTTTACCCGGCGATTTCAGGCGCAGCCGCGGCAGTTTGTTCACGTCAAAATTCGTATTGGCTGTTCCGAACTCAAGCGGCAATGATTTTGCATAAAAAACATCTCCCTTACTAAATGCAAGCGGTTCTACATTCCGGTCCAGCGCGCCGTTTACGTCACCTTTCCAGATAGTTTCAAGGCAGTTGGATTCGAAGTTTGAAAGGTGGACACTCGTTTTACCCAATAGCGTTTCCTTTTCGTAAAAAGATACCAGATAGGAGCCTTCCGGCAGGTTTGCCGGGATTTTGTCGAGCGTCAGCTGTTGCGGATCTTTCACCTGAACCGCAGCGGTAACAGGCGTACTCAGAAAGTCACTCGAAATTTTGACCGTATATTTTTCCTGTGGGATGAAAAAGCCGCCCCCGGCTTTCAGCGTGTCCTTATAGTTATACTGAAATTTGTACATGGGCATCTGGTACAGATTCGGCACACCGCGTACAAACTTAACGCCCTCAAAAACAACAGGAGTCTGGTTAAAAAACTTGAATTCAAGGGTAAGCGGATCAGTCGTAATCAGTTCCTGGACTGCGCCGAGATAGAGCGGGGCAGTCAGCTCGTAGTAGCTGCTTTCCATGAAAAAGCCCGTTTTCTTGTTGCTGATCTTTACAGTTGGGCCCAGCTGCTCCACAGAAGAGGGGATACTGCCGACTTTTGCATTAAAACGAAGCGGCAAATTCACGCCGGATGCATTGATCGGGATTTCCTTTTGCAGAAGCTCGATCTCGGGAGTTCCGGAAAAGTTGAAATACACATTGAAGTAAAACCATTTCTTATCGGTTTTGTCCCGTAATTGAAAACGCAATGGTGGCGTGCCTTTATAGGGATAAAGAATGGTATTGCCTGTTGTTGGCTTTTCCAGGCTGTCGGCAAGCACAATATCTGGCTGCATATTTACTTTTACCTCAGCTGCGGCTTCATTGTAAGTATCAGGCAGGCTCACATAAAAGCTGTTACTGACAGAATCGAACGTTATTTCCTGAACGCCGGTAACACTCAGAGATTTCAAAAATTGTCCGGCGGTCGACTCTTTCTCTGGTCCCGGCTCGGGCTCAGCTTCAATGATCTGATCTTTCTTGCATCCTGTCATAAAACCGATCAGGAGAAGCAGGGCAAACATGGATTTTTTCATGGCAGTTATAGAATTACGGCGGATACTTCGCAATTCGAATTTAAGTCTTATTACAAGCAAAATACAAGTATTTGTTGCTAAAATCTCAGAGCAGCGCGGTCAGTATCCTATACTGGTATCGTCCCCCCGCGGATCCGAGCCGCCTTCGAGCGTACCGTCGGGCAGTACGAGAATGCAATCCATCCGGCCGATCGTATTACGTTGCTGTTCCAGTTTGAATCCCTTGTCCTGCAACTTTTTGATCGTACCTGCCGAAAATGCATTTGCCTCAAAAGTGGTCATGTCAGGCAGCCACTGATGGTGGAATTTCAATGCATTAACCGACTGCTGCATGCTCATCCCATGTTCCAGCACATTCAATATGGTCTGGTACACTGCCGTAATAATCGTCGAGCCTCCGGGAGTACCGACTACCATGAACAGTGTTCCGTCTTTTTCCACAATCGTCGGGGTCATAGAGGAAAGCATTCTTTTGCCCGGCGCGATTGCATTGGCTTTATTTCCGATCAGACCATACATATTCGGCGCGCCGGCTTTGATACTGAAATCGTCCATCTCATTATTCATAAAAAATCCGCCGCCTTTGATCACCACCCGACTTCCATATCCGCCATTTAAAGTGGTAGTAAGCGAAACCGCATTGCCTTCTTTGTCCACCACCGAAAAGTGTGTCGTTTCCAGACTTTCATATCCCGGAACTGCTCCTCCGCTGATATTCTTGCTGTCGCTAGCCTTGTTCCAGTCAAAATCTGTCCAGCGTTTTGCCAGATAATCCTTACTCATGAGCGTTTCCTGCGGCACTTTTACAAAATCCGGATCCCCGAGGAATTTGGCGCGATCGGCGTACACTCTCCGTTCTGCCTCGATCATCACCTGGACCGTCGAGTCGCTGTGCCAGCCCCATTTGCGGAGCGGGTAAGGCTCCGTGAGCCGCATTAGCTGCACCAATGCGATCCCGCCGCTGGAAGGAGGCGCCATTGTGATGATTTTGTAGCCTTTGTAGGTTTCAGAAATCGTTTCGCGCCACTGCGCATTGTAATCGGCGAGGTCTTTTTTACTGATAATGCCTTCTCCGTTTGCATTCATATCCTTTACAATGCGGCGGGCGATTTTTCCCTTATAAAATCCGTCGCGCCCCTTTTTTTGTATTCTTTTCAAAACTTTACCCAAATCCTTTTGGATCAGCAAATCACCTTCCGCCCAGTCTTTCCCGGTCGGGTTCAGAAAGTATTTCGTGCCTGGATTCAATCTCACCACATCTTTTTTCACAGCATTCAATGCCCTCGCTTCCCGCTGCGTTTGAATCACACCATTCATCGCCAGGTCGATTGCAGGTTGTAACAATTGCTTCCACGGAAGTTTCCCGTATTTCGCGTGCGCTTCTGCCATTCCGGCCACCGAGCCAGGTACGCCCGAAGCCAGCCGGCCCAGCGTACTTGCATCCGGGATGACGTTTTTATCTTTGTCAAGATACATATCCGCGTGACTTTTGGCAGGCGCTTTTTCACGGAAATCAATACTGAAGCTCTTGCCGCTTTTATCCCGCAATACCAAAAACCCGCCGCCGCCCAGGTTACCCGCCGAAGGATGCACCACCGCCAATGCATACTGGACCGCCACCGCCGCATCGACGGCGTTTCCACCAGCCTTTAATATAGCAATACCCACTTTCGAAGCTTCGGGATGTGCGGAGGCTACGATTCCGTTTTTAGCGACCACACCTTTCCGGTCGCTAAAAAATGCTTTCTGGTTCGGATCGTCAGATAAAAACTGGTAAAATCCCGTCGATTCCTGAACAGGTTTCTGAGCCGAAGCAAGGCCCGAAATCAGGATGTAACAAAAGGAAAGCAGGTAGCGTAAATGCATATAGGAGTGGTAAGGTTAGTTTGTAATTTATTAAATCGAGGCGTTTTTATTACCTTTTGTACCAATTTATTTCACGACCAGCCACTTAAAAGCTAACTTTTGATCTGAATTTGTCCCCACCGTGATTATGAAATTTTTACGACAAGTATTAGAGAGTTTCAGATTTGCCTGGCAGGCATTAAAATCAAATATTACGAGAACGATCTTGTCGCTGCTTGGCGTAACGGTCGGGATATTCGCGATCGTGGCCGTTTTTACGATTGTAGATTCTCTGGAAAGAAACATCAAGGAGAGTTTAAGTTTCATAGGCGACAAAGTGATCTATGTGCAGAAATGGCCGTGGGGATTTGGGGGAGAATATCAGTGGTGGAAATACTTCCAGTGGCCCGAGCCCACTTTCGCGGAATATAAATACCTGTACGAAAACATGGAAAGTGCCAGCGCAGTGGCCGTGATGGATTTTAGAGGAAACACAACTTTAAAAAACGGCTCAAACAGCATTACCGCGCAGATTCAGGGCGTTTCATACGAATACAATCAGATTTCTGACATTCCGATCGAAACCGGTCGCTACTTCATTCCCCTCGAAACCAGCAATGCACGGAATGTGGCGGTAGTGGGAGCGGATATTGCTTCGGCGCTGTATCCCGGGCAGGACCCGGTGGGTAAACCGTTTAAGCTGGCGGGCAATAAGTTTACAATTGTAGGTGTGCAGGTCAGAAAAGGGGAGAGTCTGGTCGATTTTGGCGGAAGTCCGGATAAAAACTGCATTATCCCCTTTGCTTCATTTTCAAAACTGTTTCAATCCGGGCGAAGAAGTGCGGACATCGTGGTGAAGGGATTTCCCGAAGACGAGGGAATGCAGGAAGTGGAGGCGGAAATCACGGGTTTGATGAGAACGAAACGAGGTATTAAGCCACGCGACGGGAACAATTTTTCACTCAATCGCCCCGAAGCAGCGGCGCAGGCAATCGCGGGATTATTTGCCGTACTGACCGTCGCAGGTTGGGTAATTGGCAGTTTCTCAATTCTGGTCGGGGGTTTCGGGATCGCTAATATTATGTTTGTTTCGGTAAAAGAAAGAACTAACCTGATCGGCATTCAGAAGTCGCTGGGCGCGAAAAACTATTCAATTCTGTTCCAATTCCTGTTTGAAGCAGTGATGCTGAGCCTCGTGGGCGGCGTGGTCGGGATATTCCTGGTATACCTTTTGTCATTTATGCCAATGGGAACGCTTGAAATATTGCTGACCCCCGGAAATATCCTGCTTGGACTGGCGGTTTCCAGCGTGATCGGCGTTTTGTCGGGAATTATACCGGCAATGCTCGCAGCACGAATGGACCCGGTAACTGCAATCAGGGCGAAATAATAGGAAAAATGAAACGCTTTTCCGAAGTTAGCTTCACATCATAAACACTGAATTCACAATGCGTAAATGGGTCATATTCGCCATATTCCTGGCTGTCATCTTCGGGATCCTGTATTATCTTACTTTTGGGTATTATAGTGAAGGCAAACGGGGCGGTTTTATCACAAAGCTCAGCAACAAAGGATATTTATTTAAAACTTATGAAGGTGAGTTGAGAATGGGCGGCCTTTATGAAGGCGACGGTACCATGAACTCTTCGGAATGGGTATTTTCTGTAAGCGCAAAAAACAAGGACGCGATCAGCAAACTGGAAGAAGCGATCAAAAACGGCCAGCGCGTTTCGCTTACCTACGAAGAGAAGTTCTTTACTCTGCCCTGGAACGGGGATACCAAATATTTCGTGACCAATGTGGAGGTACTCGATAGTATGCGCCAGCCTGTGAATCCAGTGCCATCGGCTCCGCTGCCTTCGCCTACCGAAATAGATACCAATGAAGTACTTTAAGCCGGACTAACCTCCGGCTTTTTTTGCCTTATAATTCTTGCTGATCAGCCAGGTGATCACCTTGTCCCGGTGGTCGCCCTGGATCTGCACTTCGTGGTCTTTCACGGTCCCGCCGCTTCCGCAGAGGTTTTTGAGCAATTTGCCCAATACTTCGAGATCCGAATTTTTCCCCACAAATCCTTTAATTACAGTACTTACCTTGCCGCCGCCTTTTCTTTCGAGCCAAATGCGCAGGTCCTGGTGCTGCGGCGCCAAAGTCTCGGCTTCGTCGTCTGAATCGTTAAACTCAAATTCGGGATTTGTTGAATAAATGATCCCGGAACGGTTCTTCTTTGACATTTGAATTTCTTTATTGATTTCGTGAATTTAAACAATCACCCGCAAACTCTGCGGCTTGATCTTCACCTCGATCCTCGTTGTATTCAGTTGCAGCGGCTCGCCGTCATAATGGATCATCGGCGGCGTTTCTGTATCTATTACCGCGTATTCCGCACTTTGGTAGTCGATAAACCGGGAGGCTTTCATTTGCTTTGTAAATAGCTGGTAGGCGAGGGAAGTGCCGTACCATTTCGGAAAAGGTTTGATCGTGCAGATATCCAGCTTTCCATCCTGCAGATTGGCTTCGGGAGCTACCCAGGCATTGTTCCCAAACTGTCCTGCATTCGCAAATGAAATGGAGAACGCATTGGTATTCAATCCGTTGAGTTTGAGTACCTGCGGTTTATAAGTCCAATACGCACGAAATGAAACATTCACGTAAGAAGCAAGCCCGCGCACTTTTTGTTTGCTGAACAAATGCCCGACGTACGCGTCGAAACCTATTCCGGCGGTGCAGAAAAAGGGAATATCGTTCAGTGTCGCGCTGTCGATCGTAATCGGATCGCCGGTGAAAAGCCGTATCAGGGATTTTTCAAGCGCAATAGGAATACCTAAATGTCTCGCCAAACCATTTCCAGAACCCAGCGGAATAATACCGACAGGCGTATCTGTGCCGACAAGCGGCTGTGCAGTTTCGTTGATGGTACCGTCGCCGCCGACAGCCACAATAGCCTTCCAATCGCGCAGACCCGCGTTTTCAGATACCAGCGCAGTTGCGTGGCCGCGTTCTTTGGTGAAAAGAATCACAGCTTCACAATCGTACTTACCGGCAATCGCCTGGATTTTATCGACGATATAGCTCGTCCTTTTTCCGGTTGAGGTACCCGAATTTGGATTTAAGATAAAAAGGTAGGATCCAGGCACTGGTCAGGCGAAGAAAAGGAATAGTACGAGGAGAAAAACGATCATGAACAGGTAGTAGAGCCCGTCAATGAAGGGATATTTCTGGCGGTCCAAACTTTTGAAGAAGTCATTAAACTTTCCCATTTCTTGCTGTTCACTGATTTGATGAGGACTAATTCTCTGGCCGATCAAATCTTTCATTATATTGAATACCTGAAAACCGTTTTACAAAAATCCACAAAAAATATGAGAAACTGGCTCTTTACTCTGTTCCTGCTGGCTACTTCCGGCATTGTTTCCGCGCAGTCGGGGAAGGACAAAGAGGAGATTTTCGCCATACTCGACCGCCAGGTTTCCGACTGGAACAAAGGCGATATCAAGTCTTTTATGAACGGATACTGGGAATCGGATTCACTGATGTTTGTCGGAAAAAGCGGTATTACTTACGGCTACAAGTCTACCTACGAAGGTTACCTGAAACGCTATCCTGACCGCGCAACGATGGGCAAGCTCAAATTCACTTACCTCAATTTCTCATTCCCCGGCCCCGGCGTCGCATTCGTAGTAGGAAAGTTTCACCTTACCCGCCCAGAAAAAGGTGATCTGGAAGGCCACTACACGCTGCTGTTCAAAAAGATCAGCGGAAAATGGGTGGTGGTTTGCGACCATACCAGCGGATAAAAAAAAGCCGGACAAATTGCCCGGCTGCGAAATAGCTTTAATTGAAGATCAAAGGCGCTTAAACTGCAAAACTGCATTTACTGGCGGCTTCGTTGCTACGGTCTCAGTATTTACGATCACGTTAAGATCGGTTGCGTTCTGCGTAATTTTTAATTCCTGACTTTGATTTTTGTCTGATAAAGTAAGCTTATCACCATTCACTTTCCATTTTGCCTCTGCTCCAACCGGCGCAAAAGCTCCGATTGCAGTTACTGCCGCTGGACAATCAGCTGTGGTAATCGTATTGTTCGCGTTAAAAGTCAATTTAAGATCGTAAATGCAGGGAGCAAATTGAGGTATTAATGCCAGTGCAGGAATGTTAGTGCCGGCAACTTCGGGAGTGATCGCGGTCAATTCCCAGGTTCCAACAATCGGGTTTTTATCAACTGGTTCTGGTTCCGGCTCCTTTTCATCGTCTTTACAAGATGCGGCGAAAACCGTAAGGCAAACAAGTGCAAAGTAGAAGATGCGGGTAAGGTAGTGAGGGGTTTTCATCATTTGTCAGTAAAAAGTTGAGCCTGTTTTTGTTATACGTTAAAATCGAACGTTCAAACCTACCTTAAAAATGCATTTACCCCAAATTTTGAGTGGTTTATCTGGGATAATTTATATTTTGAATAGCAGGTTCAATAGTAGCTGGGCCGCCTCCGCCGGGAGCATTTTACCGGCTCCTACTTCTTCCTCTATTCCATGCAGCTGCTTTTTCACTTCTTTATTTTGATAAAACAGGTCTTCCAGCTTCTGCCGCACTATTTCATGCATCCAGTCCACCTGCTGCGCCGCCCGGTTTTTTGAGAAAAACCCGTTCTTAACCGTAGTAGCCACATATTGCTGAACGGTCTCCCAGACTTCCGGAATCCCTCTGTTTTCCAGCGCCGAACAAGTCAGTACCTTCACCGCCACGCCCGATTCCCCGGCCTGTGCCAGATGCAATGCATTTTCGAAGGTAGCTGCTGCCTGAGCGGCTTCGTCGGCGAAAAGTCCGTCGGCCTTATTGACAACCACCGCATCTGCCATTTCCACAATGCCTTTCTTGATACCTTGCAGCTCGTCGCCCGCGCCCGGCAATGCGAGCAGCAGGAAAAAGTCAGTCATTCCCTTTACGAATATCTCCGATTGTCCCACGCCCACAGTCTCGATCAATATCACTTCATAGCCCGCTGCCTCGCACAAAAGCATGGCCTCACGCGTGTTGCGGGCCACGCCGCCCAGTGAAAGTCCGGTGGCGGATGGTCTGATGAATGCAAGCGGATCTTTCACAAGCTCTTCCATTCTCGTTTTATCCCCCAGAATACTCCCGGCCGATTTGCTGCTCGTCGGATCCACAGCGAGTACTGCTACTTTCTTGTTGATCGAAGTTAGGTAAATCCCCAGAGCTTCTATAAATGTACTTTTTCCTACTCCCGGAATGCCGGTTATCCCAATCCGGAGCGAGCGTCCGGTTTGAGGTAAGATACCGTTCAGAATAGCCTGCGCGAGTAACTTGTCTTCCGCAAGCCTGCTTTCAACCACTGTAATTGCCCGGCTCAGGATAACCCTGTCACCTGCTAGGATTCCGTCAATATAAGTATCAGAAGAAAGGCGCTCACGCATAATTTTGGGTTAAATACCTGCCTTGTTAAGGGTCTTGTTTGGGTTTGTAAAAATTAAACTTTTTATCCGTAAAAAGGCGAAAAGGTGTATATTGCTCGTTTACAATCCTATAATTTCCAATTTTAATTATCAGAATGAAAATTTCGATGTATCGTTTGGGCTTGCTGGCAATATGCAGCCTGGGCTTTTTAAATACGATGGCGCAGCAGGCTGGAAAGGGGGCGTATGACGCGCACGTGCTGTTTCACCCACTATTCAATTTCCAGCCGGGTAATGAATACCGTACCGGCAGCGGCGCTCCGGGGCCAAAATACTGGCAAAACAAGGCGGATTATAAAATCAACGTGGCACTCGACGAGGCGAAAGGAATAGTAGCCGGCGATATTGAGCTTACTTACAAAAATAACAGTCCAGAAAGTCTGGATTTCATCTGGCTACAACTCGATCAGAATGCATTCAGCAGTCATTCAAGAGGTGGCAAAACCACGCCGGTAACGGGCGGAAGGTTTGGTAATACCGGATTCGACGGCGGCGATTCTATCAGATCGGTTTCGGTACAGCAGGGAAAAGATAAGTTTGTAGACGCAACTTACAAGATCACCGATACCCGCATGCAGATCCGTCTGGCGACTCCTGTGAAGCCAAACGGCGACGTGATCAAAATCAAAATTGCCTATTCATTCAAGATCCCTGAATATGGATCAGACAGAATGGGAACGTTGGAAACCAAGAACGGGATCGTTTACGAAATGGCCCAATGGTATCCGCGCGTGGCTGTTTTTGACGATATCGAAGGCTGGAACCTGCTGCCCTACCTGGGCGCTGGCGAGTTTTACCTGGAATACGGAGACTTTGATTACAACATCACTGTTCCCTGGGACCATATTGTAGTAGGATCAGGCGAGCTGCTTAATCCCGGCGAAGTATTAACCGCAGAGCAAAGACAAAGACTGGCGAATGCAGCCAAAAGTGACCAAACTGTGATGATCCGCTCGGCGGAGGAGGTTTCAAGCCCTGCTTCACGCCCGAAGCAATCTGGTACACTTACCTGGCGGTTCCGCTGCCAGCAGGCGCGCGATATTGCATGGGCTACCTCGAAAGCATTCGTGTGGGATGCGGCAAAAATGAATTTACCCAAAGGAAAAACTGCACTCGCGCAATCGGTATATCCGGCTGAGGACGGCGGACTGGACGGTTGGGGAAGATCTACGGAATATGTAAAAGGCTGCATTGAATTTTATTCGAGCTATGTGCATGAATATACTTACCCTGTGGCGACCAACGTAGCTGGAATTGTGGGCGGTATGGAATATCCTGGAATCGTATTTTGCAGCAGCAAGAGTCGCAAAGACGATCTTTGGGGCGTGACTGACCACGAATTCGGTCACAACTGGTTCCCGATGATCGTGGGAAACAACGAGCGGAAATATGCTTGGATGGACGAAGGTTTTAATACTTTCATCAATTTCCTTTCAACGGATAACTTCAATAACGGAGAATACAAAACCACGCAGATGAATGATCTGCACAGATTGGCGCCGATCATTTTCCGTCCGAAAGCAGACCCTATTATGACTACCCCCGACGTGATCCAGGCGGCTAACCTGGGTTGGGAAGCATATTACAAGCCGGCATTGGGATTGAAAATGTTGCGTGAGCAGGTTTTAGGTAAAGAGCGTTTTGACTACGCGTTTCAACAATATGTAAAACGCTGGGCATTCAAACACCCGACTCCGTACGATTTCTTCCGCACGATGGAAGATGCAGCCGGAGAAGATCTGGGCTGGTTCTGGAAAGGCTGGTTTTTTGAGAATTATAAACTGGATCAGGCGGTGAAAGATGTGAGCTATGTGGAGCAAAACCCGCAAAAAGGATCATTTGTCACAATCGAAAACCTGGATCAGCTGGCAATGCCGGTGAAAGTGGATATTGAAGAAGTAAGTGGTAAAAAAACGCGGGTGGAGCTGCCTGTCGAGATCTGGCAGAGAGGCGGAAGCTGGACTTTCAAAGCCGCTACCGACCAGCCTATTCGTTCGGTCACAATAGATCCGGAACGCAGTCTGCCGGATATTAACCCTTCGAACAATATTTGGAAGCCGGTGATGTACGCGGAGCCCGAAGTGAACTGATATTGTAGTACATAGAAAAAGCTTCCGGCTGAACAAGTGTTCGGCCGGAAGCTTTTTTTTATCCTTTATACTAAATAGTAATGAGCATTGCGCCGTAAGAGTAACCTCCTCCAAATACGGTAATCACAATATTCTCACCCTTTTTAAATTTCTCTTTGTTTTCGGAAAGTGCGATCGCACAGCCTGCGCAGCCTGTATTTCCCAGATACTGAATATTCGAGATCAACTTTTCAACTGGAATGCCCAGGGTATTGATCACATTCAGACTGATCCGGTGATTGGCCTGGTGCGGGATCAGGTAATCGAGATCATCGATCGAAAGTCCGCACGCATGTAACACCTGCTGGCTTACTTTGGGCATATACACGCACGCATTCTGGAAAACGTCACGTCCGAAAGGCATGATCACGCCCCGGTCGTTCGGCCTCAAAACCACCGCCTCGATCGCTTTGCCGCTTGTAGCAGCCCCGCCTGTGATGATTTTTTTGATGTGCATATCCGAATCTGTCTGCCGCTCTTTGGAGATCAGCAGCGCCGAAGCGCCGTCGCCCCAGAGGTGGCCCGAAACGGTGTCCATTTCATTGTAGTAAGCAGTGTTATGATCGGAGACCACCACCAGTGCTTTGGAAGCCTTACCCAGCGCGAAATATCCTTCGACAATCTCGATCGCATTCAAAAGAGAGGAACAAGCCGACGAAATGCTGACAACAGGAATATCGGGGATTTGAAGCTGATGCTGTACCGCGTGTGCAAGCGTAACTATGGTATCATAGGGAGTATAAGTCGCTCCAATGATCAAATCGATTTCATTTTTGCTGTAAGGGATACTCTCAAGTAAGGACTCAACCGCTTTGATTGCCATGGTGGAAGTATTTTCTTCCGCTGATGCCTTACGTCTTTCTGAAATTCCGGTCCGTTCTACAATCCACTCGTGGGACAGATTGTTAATATTTGTAAAATATTCATTACCAATAACTTCGCTTGGCAAATAATGACTAACTGTATTAATATACATGATTGAGAAGTTGACTCCGCAAACTACAATTCCTTTTAATTCCGAAAGTTAAATATTTCATAGAAATCGTAGTACTAAATATTTGAACAATTCAACAATAAATTTATAAAATCATAATAGTCAGTACACTTGCGAATTTTTACTTAGATAAGTGCACTGACTTGTAAAAGGCGAGCAGTTTGGTCTGTTCTGTTTGCCAGTTGTAGAGCCGACCGACGCAGCTCCGACCATTTTTCCCCATTGCTAGCCTTTCTTTTTCGTTCTTAATCAGAAAAACCAGCTTCTCGTATAGCGCCTTACTGTTGTTAGGACAAATACAAAAACCGCATTGAGAAGGTTCTACAATTTGGCGGTACGACGGAAAGTCGGATGTAATAACCGGCAATCCCAGCGCCATATATTCAAACAACTTTGTGGTATAGGAATCCTGGTAATCGCCCACGGGTTTCAGCAATGCAATTCCGGCAATGCAACCGGCGGCATAACCAAATGCGATCTTTTGGTCCGTGTAGCCATGGAAAGTCAGGTTTTGTCGGATGCGATCGAAACCTGGTAAGGCGGAGATCACCTTTTCGCTTATCCTGACTGTTCCAAATATATGTACGTGAAAATCGGGAAATAGATCTTTAAGCTCTGAAAATGCCGCTACCATCACATCAAAAGACCTTTCCAGCGATATTACCCCGGAATAGAAAAACGTTGGTCGCGTTACTTTTCTGGGAACCTTGGAAAAACTGTCGATCAGTGGAAGATGGGCGAAATTCTGGATTGTTGAAAAAGGATATTTTAGCTTACTATATTCTTTCAGATAAGCTTTTTCTGTGAAAACAAAGTGAAATCTTTTGCGGGCAATATGGTCAAAATAATGGAAAAGCTTTCTGAAAATCAATCCGTTATTATAGGTCTTTATCTTGAATTTCTTGTAAAGATTTTCCTGTACTTCATAAATCACCTTCGTGCCGAACTGCTGTAAAATCAATGCAACAGGAATAAGCTCCGGGACAAAAATGTGAACAATATCCGGCCTGTTCAATAAGCATTTAAGTAACAAAACAGGATGCGAAATCAATATGCGCGGCAATAGATTTTTGAAAAAAGGTACTGAATCTGTCCGGAATGCATTCGCTGAATCTCTGTTCAAACCAGGTAAAATGCAGGTTAAATCATGCATTTCGGCCAGCGCAGGCGCTATTTTATAAAAGATCCTCGGATCGGCCGGCGGGTGAACAGTACTCAGTAACATCACCCGTTTCATACTTGGCCCATAATAGCAGCGCCGTGAGAAGTCCCGATCCGCTCAGCACCCGCTTCGATCATCGAGATCGCCTGTTCGGCAGTCTTAATCCCGCCTGAGGCTTTGATTTTGACGTTCGGAGGCAATATCTGCCGCATCGTTTTCACCACCCCAACCTCAGCACCGACAGGGGCGAAACCAGTAGATGTTTTAACGAAATCAGCACCCGACTCGGCGCAGATCTCGCAGGCGGTGTACAATTCAAATGAATCCAGATAGCCCGTTTCTATAATCACTTTGATCAATGCGCCGGCATTGTGAGCGAGTTGGGATAGCTCCTGCAATTCTTCCCTGACGCTCAGATACGCCATCGATTTGAACCGGGAAAGATTCATAACTACATCCAACTCGGTAGCACCGTCCCGCAATGCAGTTTCGGCCTCAGCGACCTTGGTAGCAGTGACCGCATAACCAAGCGGAAAGCCAATCACCGTCGCAATCTCAATTTTAATGGGACAAAACTCCATCATTTCTACCACATAGGGAACATAGGAAGGCGCGACGCAAATCGCCTTGAACTGCATGATCCAGGCTTCTTCGCAGATCTTTCTGATATCCGTTTCGCTGGCTACCGGGGTCAGTAATGTGTGGTCGATGTAAGAGGAGAGTGCGTTCATAATTTTTGGGGCGTCAAAAAAGAAAACCCCGTCATTGCGACAGGGTTCTCAATATGATTTGTCCTGAAATCAGGCTTTGCTTTGTGCTTTTTTCGCTGATTTCTTCTCAGTATCCTCCGCTTCTTCCTTTACTTCCTCAGTTGCGGGTTCCGCTGCTGTTTCAGAAACGATGAACAGCTCAGGCAGGTATTTCGAAAGCAAATTGTACCAGGTGATAATTTTCTTGATATCAGATACATACACCTTCGAACGATCAAAATCAGGCAGAATTTTATTCAGGAATTCGATCAATTCTTTGTCCGAAGAGGTCTTCACAGGCAATTCCACCTGCTCACCATGCGCTTCACGGATGCTCGTAAAAACGTCTTCCAACGGAACTGATTCTTCCTCGCCTTCTGTAAAAATAGATACATCTTTCAGAACAGAAACCCGCGCGGTGGGTCCGATCAACGTTTTTTCGCGTTTTTCATCCAGACTTTCAACGATAACTCCGGCGCGGCTTGGTTTGAGAATACGGAACAGTCCGCCCTTACCTGAAACATTTGCTATTTCCTTCAACAGCTCCATTCCTGTAGACTCTACTTTTTCACTCATCCTTTTTTAATATTTGATATTTCTGAATTTGAATATTGTGTGGGGAAAACTCTTGATTTTCCGGCAAAATAACGCAAAGATACTTCGCGAAACAACCTCAGGCGCCCTGTCTATCTTGAAACGCGCGGTTGTAAGCCTCTATTGCCTGTAAAACGGGATCCCGGCCTTCGTTTTTTTCTGCGGAGGTCACAAATACCGGCGGAATTTCTTCCCAGATTTCAGCAAGTTTAGCTTTGTAAGCCTCCACCTGCGTGTTGACCTGCCCGGATTTTAGCTTATCTGCCTTCGTAAAAATGATATGAAAAGGAATACCCGCCTCGCCCAGCTGCGCCATAAATTCGAGGTCGACAGCCAGTGCACTGTGCCTTACATCTATCAGTAAAAAGGTGCAGATCAGGTTCGGCCGGTTATATAAATAATCATTGATCATTTTCTCCCACTTCTCCCGCTCCGTTTTCGATACCTTGGCATAACCATAACCCGGTAAATCGACGAGGTACCACGTTTCATTAATGATAAAATGGTTGATCAGCTGCGTTTTTCCCGGCTGCTGGGAGGTTTTGGCCAAAGCTTTTTTGCCGGTCAGCATATTGATAAGCGACGATTTGCCCACATTCGACCGGCCGATAAACGCATATTCAGGCAGGTCCGGCTCCGGGCATTTCAAATAGTCTGAATTGCTCATTACGTACCTGGCTTCCTGAACTTTCATAAAAAATATATGTTAATGAAGCTGCGAAGTTATCTTTTTTGACCCGCAAATCCATTGCAAAAGCTTAATCGTATGTTTAACAATGGATTGTCTGAACAAGATCAATCGTTATTTTCGTTATTAGGATCTACGCGTAACTATCAATCAAGTAATGAGAAATTTCAAGAAATTAGGTCTGCTGATCGCTGTAATAGCATTGTCTTTTAATGTCGCAAATGCTGAAAAAGGCGATAAGGAAGTAAAAGCAGCAGAGAAAGGCATTCAATTTACCGAAGGCAACTGGGCTTCGATCCTGAAAAAAGCGAAAGCTGAAAACAAGATCATTTTTTTTGACGCATACACAACCTGGTGCGGGCCTTGCAAGCTGTTGCAAAAAAATGTTTTTACAAGAGAAGATGTAGCCAAGGTTTTCAATGCGAATTTTATCAATGTAAAATTTGATATGGAAAGCGGCGAAGGGCCTAAGCTGGCGGGCAAATATCCGATACAAGGTTATCCAACCCTGTTTTTTATCAACCCAAATGGAAAAGTGGTGAAAAAAGTGCTGGGATACACTACCGCCGAAGATCTGATCAAGACAGGGAATTCTTTGAAAAAACCGGCTGGGAAGAAAAGAACCGTTTAGTACCGATATAAAAAAAACAAGCCCCGGGAGCAGATCGCTTCCGGGGCTTTTGTATTTGTGGGTAATAGCTTATTCGTAGTAATTCGGAACGCGGTGACCGCTGCTTTCCAGAAGTCTGTCTTTTTTGAACAAGGTTACATCTGCTGTAACCATATCGTTCACCAATGCTTTCAGATCATATTTAGGTTTCCAGCCTAGTTTGGTCATTGATTTAGTTGGATCACCGATCAATAGCTCCACTTCGGTCGGGCGGAAATAGCGTGGGTCAACTGCAACTACTTCTTTGCCTATTTCGATCTGGAAATCTGGATTGTTGCATTTCACAACCTTCGCAGTTTCGCCAGCTCCTTCGCCGGAAAATTCCACTTCAATACCCACTTCTTCAAATGCCATTCTGACGAAATCACGGATGCGGGTTGTAACACCTGTCGCGATCACAAAGTCTTCGGCCGTTTCCTGTTGCAATATCAGCCACATCGCCTCTACGAAATCCTTGGCGTGGCCCCAGTCGCGTTGTGCATCCAGGTTACCCAGATACACTTTATCCTGCAAGCCCAATGCGATACGGGCAACTGCGCGGGTAATTTTTCTTGTCACGAATGTTTCACCTCTCAGCGGCGATTCGTGGTTGAAAAGGATACCGTTTACAGCAAACATATCATAAGCTTCGCGGTAGTTGACCGTGATCCAATACCCGTACAGTTTCGCAACTGCATAAGGCGAGCGCGGGTAAAATGGAGTTGTTTCAGATTGCGGCACTGCCTGTACCAATCCGTAAAGCTCGGAAGTGGAAGCCTGGTAGATCTTCGTTTTCTTGGTTAGACCAAGCAGGCGAACTGCTTCCAGGATACGCAACGTACCGATACCGTCCACATTGGCGGTATATTCAGGCTCTTCAAAACTTACCTGCACGTGCGACATCGCACCCAGGTTATATATCTCGTCAGGTTGTACTTCCTGGATAATGCGGATGATGTTGGTAGAATCGCTCAGGTCACCGTAATGCAGGTGGAAACGCACATCCTTCTCGTGCGGATCTTCATAAATATGGTCGATCCGCTGGGTATTGAACAAAGAGCTGCGGCGTTTGATACCGTGCACCTCGTATCCTTTGCTCAAAAGGAGTTCAGCAAGATAGGCACCATCCTGACCGGTGATCCCGGTAATTAATGCTTTTTTCATTAGGCCTTACTAGAATGAATAAATGGACAAAAAATCCGTGTTAAACAGATAAATTCGGTTAGTTTCTTTCCGCAGATGGATTCACCATGAGGCTTCTCTTGATATCAACACGATCGGCAAGTATCACTGCGGATGCGTATTGGTCTTTGATCATATCAAGGTATTGCTCTGCGTCACTTCGGTACATAAAATCCCCAACCTTCACGCGGTAGGTAGGTTGAGAATAGGAAACGTATGGATTGAGGTCGGGAAAAGTCTGGTAAATGTAAGTTTTGGCCCCGTCAGCTTCCTGCCGCACATTGCCGACATAGATCTGAATCCTGAAACCATTAATGTACCGGACAGATTTGTTGTGCTTTGAAAGGGTATCGAGCGCCGTTTCCAGTTTTTTATTGACATACAGCGGCTTATCGACGTCTGTTTTCGGTGCAGTGTTTTTCCTGGGTGCAGCTTCCGGTTCTGGTTTTTCGAACACCGGCTCAACATATTCATAGCGCGGCCGCACTGCTGACAGATCCTCTTTATACTCTCCGCTGGAAGCACTCACGACCGTCTTTTTAGCACATCCGGAAGCGGCGAGGACGATAAGCAGCAATACTAATAAGGGATTCTTTTTCAGCTTCATATAGCCAATAGTGGTGACTGAACCCGCAAACTTAAGCAAAAAAGGATGAATCGCCATACCACATAGTTTTGAATGTAATACCTAACTTTACCAACGTTATTCACATTATCAATGCAAATTCAAGCCAATTACCCGCTTCGCAATTACAATACTTTCGGCCTCGAGTCGACTGCGGGCTATTTTGCGGAGGTCACTTCTTTAACGGAATTAAAGGCGATTCTGACCGATCCCGAGTGGAAACAAAAGCCAAAATTTATTCTGGGCGGCGGCAGTAATATTTTATTTACCCAAAATATAAATGCCCTCGTACTGCACGTGCAGATCACCGGAATCGAGAAAATAAGCGAAGATGAAGCCAATATCCGGCTGAAAGTGGGCGCGGGCGAAGGCTGGCATGCATTCGTGATGTATTGTGTGGAAAAAGGGTATGCCGGCGTGGAAAACCTCTCGCTGATTCCCGGAAGTGTCGGCGCTGCACCAATGCAAAATATTGGTGCTTACGGTGTTGAGGTTAAAAATGTCATTGAATCTGTCGAGGCAGTTTCCATAGATTCGGGCGAAACCAGGATATTTTCGAAAGAAGAGTGCCGCTTTGGCTATCGCGAAAGCATTTTCAAAAAAGAGGCAAAGGATCAATATGTGATTACAGGCGTTAATTTTATTTTGTCTAAAAAACCGAATCTCAATGTAGGTTACGGCGATGTGCAGAAAACGCTGCTTGAAATGAACGTCACCGAGCCGACGATCCGCGATGTGAGCGAGGCGATCATGCAGATCAGGCGCAGCAAACTACCTGATCCTGCTAAAATAGGCAACGCAGGCAGCTTTTTTAAGAACCCGGAAATTCCAGTTGGGGTATTTGAAGAATTGAGAAAAAACAATCCCAATATACCAGGTTATCCTGTTGATAATCAGACTGTTAAAGTACCTGCGGGCTGGCTGATCGAGCAGGCGGGCTGGAAGGGTTACCGGACAGGCAATGTAGGTGTTCACGAAAAGCAGGCGCTTGTGCTTGTCAACTACGGAGGTGGTACCGGTCACGAAATCAAACAGTTGTCTGAGCAAATCCAGGAGTCTGTAAAATCTAAATTTGGGATCTCCCTGAATGCAGAGGTTAATTTCATTTGATTTATGAATTCAAGAAAGCTTTACGTAACTATATTTCTTGTCGCACTTTTCGTCGCGGTTTTTTTTATAAAAGACAGATTTACAGTAGGGTTATACCAGGATGAATTCCACTATCTGCCTGCTGCGATCTTTTTCAGCAACGAACCTGTTCCTTCGCTCGACCTGCTGAAAAGCTATAATGAGCTCAATACACCTATTCCGTTTATTCTGGGAGGCTGGATTGTTAACTTGTTTGGTGAGGCTATTCAGCCGTTGCGGTTGCTCACTGCATTCACAAGCTTTGCATTACTTATGCTTTTCGTGTGGAATAGCCCCGGGCAGAGCAGGCGTTTCTGGCTTTGTCTTGCGGGATTGCTGCTTTTTCCCAACTATTACCTCGTGAGTGTTTACTATTATACCGACATTTTTGCGATGTTTTTTGTACTCGCCGGAACCGTCGCTTATTTGAAACGCGCGCATTGGGCGGGAATGCTATTGTTCATCGCCGCGGTGTGCTGCCGGCAATATATGCTTGCTTTTCCGGCTGCTGTTGTTGCTTATGAAATTTTCGAGCGGTTCAAAAAGACTACTGATATTGGTTTGCTTATAAAAAGCATTTTCAATGAAAAAACCTGGCTGTACTATGTTTTGGCTGTGTTGAGCATTGTACCCTGGGTGATTTTATGGAAAGGCCCGGCGCCGGCCGCCGTGATGGCGCAGCAGCATTATGATTCTGATAAGCTGGTCCAATATAATTTCGGCTACCTGCTGTATTCCTCGGTCGTGATCGCGGTATATTATGTGATCCCTGAAATGTTGGTGACTGGAAAGTTGCGTTACCTGGTTCGGTTTCCAAGGGTATATCCTAAGTTATTTATCGGCTTCATTCTGCTGATCGCTTCGATCATATTCTTCTCTCCTGCCAAACAGGCTTACAATCCATACTTCACGTGGCCATATATGGGTTATATAGATCAGGCTTTTATGACTGTGGGGATAAGTGGGCTATTAAAGCAAATCTGCTTCGGGTTGCTGGCACTGATCACTTTAATGCGGTTTTTCTCGCCTCATTTTAATCTCGCCAGCTGGATGGTCGCATTCAATATTTTGCTGTTAGGTAAAGCACAGCTGTCGTGGGATAAATATTCCTTGCCGGTTATCATGGCATTGTGGTTTCTTGCAATGTTTAATGCACATTGGTCTCTTTCAAGGTCGGAAGAATTGGCATTGAGTAGCAAGTAATAGAATCAGATTTATTGATAATACATTTTAGAACTACCAGAGTTTTTGAATGAGATGAATTTTACACACAAACTTTTCACTTTGCTCTTGCTGCTGATTTTTAGCTCGCAAATAGCATCCGGTCAGCGATTTTTTGCAGTCGCATTTAATAAGCTCCCGAAAGATATGCAGCTGTATGCGCGGGAAGATGATAATACTGCCGAAGTACAGATTGCAGGAAAGATCGAAGCGACGGGCTGGGAACACATGTCGGTGGTTACTTTCCGAAACAACAAACGCATTGGTTACCACAAGGATACGCTGATTTACGGCGGACAGAGCTCGGCTTCATTCGACATGAAACCGACGATCAAAGCAGAAATGGCGGATTATGATTTTGCCATTTACGCCTGCAAATCCGCGGATTCGGTGCTGATCGTCAAGCGAACGGATGTAGTGGCGGGAGATTTTTATGTGATCAGCGGCCAATCCAATGCAGCTGCCACACATTTTGGAAGCTGGACAAACAAATATGCGCGTACAATCGCCCGCATTCCCGACGGGAATCCGTCAATAGGAATAGGCGATACTTTGTGGATTCCTTCCTCCTGGTCGTGGCCCTATGCCGGCGCGTGGGGAGTGGAATTGCAAAAACGCATTCTCGAAAAAGACAGTATCCCCACTTGCGTGATCAATGGCGCTTTGCCGGGTTCATATATTTCTTACCACGTGGATAGAAACGCGCAGGATCCTGCTTCGGCTACCTTATATGGGCTGCTTTACCGAAGAATCAAAGCGGCGAGGCCGAAGCGTATCCGCGCATTTTTCTGGTACCAGGGCGAACAGGAAGCGATTGAGGATATTAAAAATTACGACCAGCAGTATGATAAACTTTTCAAATACTGGCAAACGGATTATCCTGAGGTAGAAAAATACATTGTCGTACAGATTCCGGTTTTGTTCAACCCGTTTTATGAAGCCGGTAAAATCCGCGAGTTTCAGCGGAAAACGAAATATATCTACCCCAAAACCGACCATTTTAATGTAAATGGAATGCCCGGATTTGATGGTATCCATTACAGTTTGGCGGGCTACCAGGAAATGGGAAGAAGGTTTTTTGAATTTATCCAGCCAATGTATTACGGATCTACCGACACCAGCAATGTCGCTTGTCCGGATGTGCAGAAAGTGTTCTATTCTTCTGAGAAAAAGGATGAGATCAAGCTCTATTTCGACGCCGGACAAAGTTTGGTGTGGCCAAAAGATACCCTTGTGGAGGATGTAAAAGGTTCTAAGTTTTTGAAAGGTCTGAAAGACGTTTTTTTCTTTGACGGTGATGAGACCAAACCAGCGGATATTACCTCGGGTACAGCCAGCAAAAATGTTGTTATTTTAAAATTAAATAGTGCCTCAGCAGCGAAGAACCTAACGTATTTGCCTGCTTACAAAGGAGAGAAAGTCGATACCTACTACGGACCGTTTTTGAAAAATAAGCGCGATCTCGGCGCATTTTCATTTCAGGAGCTTCCTATTGCAGATGCACTGATATTTCCTGTTTTTCAAGCAAAAGAGTCTGACGCTGGAACTGTAATTGTTTCGTGGGAATCAGCCGGCGCTGAAAGTTTCGTTTTCGAAAGAAAAGGTCCGGGAGATGCTGGCTATGCTCCGGTTGAGGATTATGACGGGAAAGCACTTTCTTACGAAGATAAAAATGTAGCTCCCGACGAAACGTACAGCTATCGTATTCAGGCATTTAGCAAGGCTTCGGAATCTCAGGTAAAAACTACTTCCGTGAAAATGCTTCCGCTGCTTTCGGTTGAGCCTTCGGGAAATGCGTTGTTTTGGAAGATATACCCAAATCCTGTTGCTGATTTTCTGAGTGTTGAATTTAGAAATCCTGTCACTGGAACGATTTCGCTTTTCAATGCGGCAGGAAAAGCGGTGCATTCAGCGGAATTGAAGTCTGAAAATCATTATCAAGCCAATGTAACTTTTCTACCCGCGGGACTTTATATTCTATCAGTTGATCAGTCAGGGAAGAACCCGATCAGCCAAAAAATCATCAAACAATAGTTCCGGCTAACGTATATCGGATAGCGTATAGAACCGGACGTTTCGATCTGAGTCCCATTTCTTCAAGATAGTACAAACAAAAATGCCGGAAACTGATCAGGAATCCGGCGTTTCTATTCGTACTTTAATATTTACCTGAACAAGAACCTTAACTTCCCAGCCCGTACCGAACAATGCAGTACAAGGCGCGGAAACCGTCTTTCCAGTTGATTTTCTTCCCTTCTTCGTAGGTACGACCATAATAAGATACACCTACTTCGTAAATTCTGATCTTTGGAATCTTGGAAATTTTCGCAGTTACCTCAGGCTCAAAACCAAATCTTTTTTCGTGGAGTGAAAGGTTTTTCAATAAATCTGAGCGGAATAGTTTGTAACATGTTTCCATATCTGTGAGATTCAGATTGGTAAACATATTGCTCAGAAACGTCAGGAATTTGTTGCCAATCGTGTGCCAGAAGAACAGGATCCGGTGCGGCCGGCCTCCCATAAACCGGGAACCGTAAACCACGTCGGCATATCCGTCGACAACCGGTTTTAACAAAATATTAAACTCCTGCGGATCATATTCAAGGTCTGCATCCTGCACGATAATGTAGTCGCCCGTCGCACGACGAAAGCCTGTATGCAATGCAGCGCCTTTCCCCTGATTGACCTCGTGGCGGAAATAGCTGATTTCCAATTGCGGGTTTTCAGCGATGAACCGCTGCGCGACTCCCTCCGTATTGTCCGAAGAGCAATCGTTCACGATCACAATTTCTTTTTGAAAGCCACTTATTAATTCAACAGATTTAAGCTTATCCAGTACTTTCCAGATTGTTTTTTCTTCGTTGTAAGCAGGAACTATTACTGATAATTTCATCCGGAATTAAATGCCTAGAATTGATATTTTTATTTTAAATGGCTCTTTTCTTAATCAAAACACAGAGAAGCAGCGCCAAGCAGACCCGCATCATTTGCTAAGGTAGCGCGTTTCACTGTAATGGTTTTCAAATAATATGGAGTTAGCCAGTATTTGAAACGTTCGTTAATGGCGGGCAAAATAAATTCAAACGAAGCAGAAATACCACCGCCGATCAAAATAGTTGTAATGTCGAGGATACGCACCATTGAAACCAAACCTTCGCCGAGCAGGTAGCCCATTTCAGTGAAAACCTGCTTTGCAAGTTCATCGCCGCCGGAAGCCGCAGCAACCAGGCCGGTGGTAGAAATCGTACCGTCTGCTGGTAACTGTGTGGTACCTGTATAGTTGGCGCGCATGGTATTGGCGAGGTCAAGCAGTTCCTTTTTGCCGATATTCCGCTCTAAAACCTTGCCGTTTTTCGAAGGTACGTGCCCGGGTTCCATCGCGTTACCGCCGCCGCCTTTGAATACTTTCTTGTCAATAATAGCCGCGCCGCCGATTCCGGTACCGAGTGTTACGAAAATGTAGTCCTCAGGAAGTTTGTCTTCTCCAAAATAATATTCGCCCAAAGCAGCTGCGTTGGCGTCATTTTCCAGATAAAAGTCGTGATTTGGAAATCTTGTTTTCAGGTCAGGAACGATTGCGATACCGTCAATTTCAGGAATTGCAGTGATTTCGATCAGTGTAGTTCTATCTCGGGTTGTGAGCCCCGGAACACCGATTCCTACCTTCTTTACCTCGGGATATTCGACAAGCTGCAATGCGATCGCATCACCTAAACGTTCTATGAAATGTCCTGAGGTGCGCCAGCTGGCGGTATCATGGCTGTAAAAATTTGAAATTCTCCCATCCGTAGCGTCAACGATTCCCATTTTTACGTTAGTACCGCCCACGTCTATGCCGAGGTATTGTTCCATGAAACAAGTTAGAGGTTTAATAAATAATTTTAAAAATGTGGCAATTTAGTAAAAATTGCGCTACGTACACTATCAATCAAGGTCTCCCAGCTGCGGCCGGATCAAAATTTCCTCCACCACCGTGCGCCCCGAAAGTGAATAGGTTGACCAGATCGCTTCCGCCACATCTTTGGCGTCAATAAACCTGTCTTCCGGCAACGTGGTGCCTTTCCAGCTGTCGGTAAGCGTCGCGCCCGGAAGTACCGCGGTGACCTTTACCTGATGTGGCTTCATTTCCTCTCTGAGCACTTTTGTCATACCGTAAAGCGCAAATTTCGAGATACAATAGGAGCCTCCGTTGGGGTATGCAATGATGCTGGCGGTGGAGCAGAGTGTAAAAATATGACCCTTTTTCCTGTCCATCATTTCCGATAAAAGAGCCCGTGTGAGGTAATATGCACTATACACATTCGTCTCGATCGTCTTTTCCAAAATCCCGTCCGGCTCGTTGTGGACTTGGCCCGGAATAAATACGCCGGTGTTGTTAATTAGTACGTCTGCCGCACGGTTTTTCGATTTAATAAAATCAATAAATGCATTCAACTCCTCCTTTACCGATAGGTCGGCGCGGAATATGAAAAGCTGTGAATGCGGATATTTTGAAGTCTGTGCTTCTTTCAGTTCCTGCAAGTCGTTTTCGTCTCTTGCGCAGGTAATAATATCAAATCCCTCCGCCGAAAATTGCTCAATTACCGCCCGCCCGATTCCTTTTGTTCCTCCGGTAACTACCGCTAATGGATTCATTTTTCTGAATGCTTCTTTTTTTGCCTAATTTTCCCGAAAATATTGAATACTATTAAGATTATGTCCGTAATCGGGAAATACTTTATTTTTTTAGGAATGCTCTTCGGGAAGGGAGAAAAGCTGTCGGTTTACTGGCGGCGGCTGATGGAAGAGTGCGTGGGCATCGGGGTGAGTTCTGTTTTCATTGTAGCTATCGTTTCCACATTTATCGGGGCGGTTTCGTGTATCCAAACGGCATATAACCTTGTTAGTCCTATCATCCCCATTTCCACGGTGGCGTTGATTGTGCGCGATATGTCGATACTTGAACTTGCGCCGACCATCACCTGTATCGTTCTCGCGGGAAAAGTGGGTTCCAATATCGCCAGTGAACTGGGTACCATGCGGATCACCGAGCAGGTGGACGCATTGGAAGTAATGGGCATTAACTCAGCGTCTTATCTCGTGTTGCCAAAGGTGCTAGCCGCGATGCTGACGTTTCCTATGCTCGTTATTTTCGCCGGGTTTTTAAATATTTTCGGCGGTTACATGGCAGGAACATTGACTGGGGTGATCACGGAGAGGGATTATCTGAATGGGATCCGGGATTCTTTTGTTCCGTATAATATCTTTTTTATGTGTGTAAAACCGTTTGTTTTCGGTTTCCTGATTGCGACAATATCTTCATTCAAGGGTTATTTCACACAAGGCGGCGCATTGGAAGTAGGGAAAGCGAGCACGGGTGCGGTTACAAATAGCTGTATTTCTGTTTTAGTTGCAGATTACCTGCTTGCGCAATTGCTTCTGTAATAGCCGGAACGCTCATTTTTGTAGACAATGATTGAAATAAATAATATCAGTAAGTCTTTCAATGGTAAAGAGGTTTTAAAGGGAATCACTTCCACTTTTAAAAAAGGTGAAACAAACCTGATTATTGGCGGCAGTGGTACCGGGAAAAGCGTTTTACTGAAATGCATGATCGGCCTCGTGAAACCCGACAAGGGGAATGTGCTGTACAATGGCCGAGATTTTTACAATAGCGATAAAGAAGTGCAGCAATCGATCCGCCGGGAGATGGGCGTACTTTTCCAGGGCGGGGCGCTTTTTGATTCTAAAACAGTCGAAGAGAACGTGCGGTTTCCATTGGATATGCTGACGGATCAGAGCGTTCAGGAAAAGCAGGACAGGGTTGCATTCTGCTTGCAGCGCGTAGGTTTGGAAGCTGCCGCCAAAAGAATGCCCTCGGAGATCAGCGGCGGGATGAAAAAGCGGGTAGGCATCGCGCGCGCGATCGTTATGAACCCGATGTACCTCTTTTGCGATGAGCCCAACTCCGGCCTCGATCCGCTTACATCTGTAAAAATTGACGAGCTGATCGCGGAGATTACCGAAGAGTATCAGATCACCACGATCATCATCACGCACGATATGAACTCCGTAATGGAGATCGGGCAGAATATCATGTTTTTGTACCAGGGAGATAAATTGTGGGAAGGAATCAGTTCTGATATTATTAAAACCGATGTACCCGAACTGAAAGAATTTCTCTTCTCCAATAAGCTGCTCAGGGAAATGGAGCGTTGATCAGCATTATTGCTTTCTGAAAAATGGGAGATTCTTTCTTTCAATCATAAAAACGAAGGCGGCAAATACTGCGAACAATCCAATATGGATAGTTACTGACATCCACAGCTCCGCAATACTGAACTGCGAAGAAGCCCAGATCAGCAGTGTACCTACTCCAAAATAACCCAAAGCCGATTTTACATCGTAAGGCACCGGATAATACTTTTGTCCGTAGTAATAGCAAAGCGCCAGCATCACAAAGCCCGACAATGCGAATGCAATCGCAAAACCCAGATAGCCGATCCGTGGCACCAGCAAAAAGCTTGATGCGATTGTAATACCTGCGCCAATCAGCGTAAACCAGGTGCCGAACTGCGTGTTGTCGGTCAACTTAAACCACGTTGCCACATTGTAATATACCCCCAAAAACAGATACCCAGCCAGCAGCCACGGCACAACTGGCAAGCCTTGGTGGTAGATTTTCTGCTTCAAAAACAGTTCTGCAAAAAGATCCAGGTTGAGCGAGATCCCGACCCACATCAGCGTGCAGATAATGATGAAGTATTTGGTAACCTTCGCGAATATCGGCGGCGCATTTTTGTCTTCTCCTTGTGAGAAAAAGAAAGGTTCTGCGGCATATTTAAATGCCTGGATCGCCAGGTTCATGAAAATAGAGAGCTTATAGCACTGCACATAGATCCCGATCGACGTTTTTTTACTTTGTCCAGGATAGAAACCTTCTGGTAGCAGGAACTGGATAAATGTCCTGTCAAAAAGCATGTTCAGGATCCCGCCTGCATTCATGATCAAAATCGGAAATGCATACACCCAGACCGGCTGAAAAAGTGTTTTGTTGAATACAAACCGAAATCCGTAAAATTCCTGGCGTAACCACCAGAAGAAAAGTAGGTTAGCGATCAGATTGGCCAAAACAATATAATCCGGGGCGTGTTCGGGATTGTAGAAAAGGTCGATGAAAGGCTTTAAAAAATCCAGATATTTCCCGGCGTGAATATCCCGGCAAATAATCAGGAAAAAGATATTGAGGAAGATGTTGACAAGGATATTTGCGACACGCACTACCACGAATTTTTTACCCTTCCCTTCCAGTCGCAGCTTGGCGAATGGAATTGCCACGATCGCATCAATCGCCATAATGATAGCGAACATCCTGACAATGGATACGCTTTCAGGGTATCGGATCGCTTGGGCTGCATCCGTCGCAAAAATGAAAATCAGCCCGGAAAAAAACAGGCTGACAATCATTACTGCGCTTAAAATGAGATTATAGTAGGTTGTTCTATCGGCTTCCTGACGTGCAAAACGGAAGAAAGCGGTTTCCATTCCAAATGTATAAAGTACCATAGCCAGGCCGGCGTAGGCGTACATTTGTCCCTGTGCTGCAATTTGGTCGGGCTCAAACAGGTCTGTATGAAGTGCTACCAGCAGGTAATTCAGAAACCGGCCCAGCATTGTGCTGATACCGTATGTGGCAGTTTCACCAGCTAATTTTTTAAGAACACTCATATTTTTCAGCCCGTAGCCTTTCGTGCAATGCACAGGCTTTAATCAAAAGGTATCGGTATTATCATATTGATGCGCAAATATAGTTTACGGTTAATTTATAATAGGGATTAACTGTAACTATGCTATTCCCGGATATCCATGATGATATGCTCAATAACCTTTTCGATACGCTGCCAGCCTTCGTCGGAATGCAGGTCTACATCGATCATTTTTTGCCGGTAGTCGGTAGAAATGGTCATGAAATAGATTCCGGCCGACAGAAATGATACGAGCGCGTTGGTATCGCTGTAATTCGGCAGATCGCCGATCTTGGTCAGGATCTTGGCTGCGACCTGGTTTCGCGCATCAGACAACATCGACTTACCCGTACCGATCTCCCATCTTAGCAGGTCGCGCGTCGCTTTCCTTTCACGCAGGTCTTTTAAAAAAGTCTGCATTAGGTCATTAAGTGCTTTTCCACGCTCTTCGGGGCTCAGTGTAGGGATATTGTCGATGTAATCCATACTTGTCGTCGAAGTGTATTCGCCCGATCTCACATATTGCTCCATCAGGCCGTCGACACTTTCGAAGTACCTGTAAATCAGCACTTTATTTACTCCGGCCGTGCGGGCAATAAGGTTCACGCCAACCTTTTCGGTACCGTGCTGTTCAATTACTTCGCCAACAGCTTTAAGGATTTTGCTCTTGGTGCGCTCGCGGTCGCGCTTCTTAACTTTTTCAATTTTCATACGGGGTGCATTTAGGTTAAAACATATAAATGTAATATTTCATCTGGAAATTTTATACAATCCAAATGCTACAAGTCACCGAAACTTGATATTCGTATCCTAATACCGCTAAATTTCGTTAGAATGCGTGTTTCTGGCTCGTAGTGGGGGATTTCATATTCTAATTTGTACACATTCTTAAAAAGGAAGGCACAAAAAAAGAGCTCAGAAAACTGAGCTCTTTAAGTTACTGTTGGCCGACAAGGACTCGAACCCTGAATAAGACAACCAAAATGTCCTGTGTTACCATTACACCATCGGCCAAAACCGTAAACAGTGGTGCAAAAGTAATGTGACGAGACTAAGTTGTCAAGCTTTTGCGTAAAAAAAATTAAATACTTTGTACTTCGACCGTATTTGCGATCTTCTTTACCAGGCCTTGCAACACCTTTCCAGGGCCGCATTCTATGAACACTTCTGCACCGTCAGCGACCATCTGCTCAATGGATTGCGTCCATCTTACAGGGGAAGTCAGCTGTGCGATCAGGTTCTCTTTGATCACCGTAACTTCTGTTGCAGGTTTCGCATTTACATTTTGGTAAACAGGGCAAATAGGGGGTTCAAATTGCGCTGCGTGGATCGCATCTGCCAGTTCTTGTCGTGCCGGCTCCATCAATGGCGAGTGAAAAGCGCCGCCTACCTGCAAAATCAATGCTCTTTTTGCGCCCGCTGCCTTCAATAGTTCGCAAGCCTTTTCAACACCTTCTACCGAGCCGGATATTACGACCTGGCCGGGACAGTTGTAATTAGCAGGTACGACAATCTTATGCGTAATGCCTGCACAAATTTCCTCGATCACATTGTCAGCAAGCCCGAGAATAGCAGCCATTGTAGACGGGCGGATCTCGCAGGCTTTCTGCATAGCGTCCGCGCGTTTTGCAACAAGTTCAAGTCCCTCTTCGAAAGAAAGCGTACCGGCAGCTACCAATGCGGAGAACTCGCCCAGTGAATGCCCGGCTACCATCTTTGGGTTAAAATCGGTATTGATCTTTGCCAAAATCACGGAGTGTATAAAAATCGCAGGCTGCGTCACATTCGTTTGTTTGAGCTCCTCATCGGTTCCTTCAAACATGATTTTGGTAATATCGAAGCCTAATACTTCATTGGCTTTTTCAAAAAGCGCCTTTGCCGAATCGGACGACTGGTAAAGATCAAGCCCCATTCCTTTAAACTGAGATCCCTGTCCGGGAAAGATATATGCCCTCTTCATCGTGCTGGATTTTAGTTTGTTTACAACGAAAATAAAAAGCCCGCACAAGCTGTGCGGGCTACAAAGGAAATAATTGCATTCGAAAGAAAAAAGATCACCTACCTAAGCAACTGTACCCATCCTTTGATGGTAGTAGGGTCGCTTTGTTTTTTGGATGATTCAAAATAGACTGTCACTTCGTAGTAGTACTGTCCCGCCGCGAGGTCTTTTCCAGCATTGGTTTTCCCGTTCCAGTTGATATTGACATCGTTGGTCGAGAACACTTTTGCCCCCCAGCGGTTGAAAACCCTGAATTCGAGCGACTGCACAAATGCGGGGCATTCGTAAGGCTGGAAGATGTCATTTTTAGAATCCCCGTTTGGCGTAAACACATTGGGCAGCACATACATCGGGCAGTTGTCCTTGCAGACGATATTGCTCGGCGCGCTCTCAGCCCCAAACCTGTTGACTGCCGTCACATAATAGCACCCTGCAAAAGAAGTAAGCCCGTCGTGGTCGTAAGTGGTGGCCAGCGGCGCAGGAGGGATAGTGACCGTGGCGATCAGGCCCGGCGTTTCATCTTCATAACGGGCATAATATACCTTGTAAGCCGAAACATTCGGGTCGCATTCTTTTCCGTCTACCTGCTGTGGATAAGTCCAGGAAAGGTGGTTGGTAAAAGTAGGGGAGTCGCAGAAAGCATCCGGGTGCGCATTGAGCGAATCGCAGTTGAGCGGGTCGAGCGCCAGCACCGGCGGGCAAGGCTTGGTGGTATCCGAAGAAGACACGCACAGGATCTGCGAGAAGTTGTAAAGTACTGCCGGCCTGATCTGGCTGTTATTATAAGAACCCACCGTTTCTACTTTGTAGCAATAGGTCGAATCGTTGACAATCGTCACATTGACCGTGCCATCGGCGGCATACCTGTCTACGCCATCATCAGTAAATGTAAAGTTCTGGCTTGGGCCCACGGGCACGTCGGCAATGCGGTTGAATGTGCCTGGCCGGGTTTTGTCCTCGCGGTACACCCTGTGCACGCGGTTGGCGTTGTCCCAGGGGACCAGCGCAGACCAGTTGATCCGCACGCGGGTAGGTTCGGCAGCGCCCTGTTCAAGGCGGACACTGCTGGCTGTTTCGGTTTCATCAAACTTGACCAGCTGCCCGTTTTGTGTAGTCCAGTATTCAAGCTTGTAATTGTATGGGTTGACCTGGGTATTCAAACCCCTGTCGATAAAAATGGTATCGGGCGCGCCTGCTACCAGGTTGGTATTGATCGTAGCAACCAATGTAAATGCAGTCCCGCTCTGACCGGTCGCGCGGAACAGTCTGTACTGCGCTGGCAGGCCGGAAGGCGCAGCTGGCCTGATCCATTTAACCGTAATCACACCCCTTGTCTCACTGGTAGAATCGACGGTAACATTGGTGATAACAGGCATTAAAATAGGCAGTTTGAGACAGAATTCGTCTGAGGCCATACTTTCCCCGCCACCTACCAGGCTTCCCGGCTCAGTCCCGGTAGTACCCGGTCTTGGGAAAAGCACCACCAGGCGGTAGCTGTAAGAAACGCCCGGCCGAAGACCATCGCCACCATTATTGTCCAGGAAAGTAGTCTGGGTAACCGGCACGCGCCCTACTTCTTCATACCCGGAACCAGCAGGGATACCAGTGATACACACGTCTTCTGGAATATCGGTACAGCCTTCTTTTCTGTAAATAACAACCCTTGCGCCATTCACCAGGCACTTATAGGCATCCCAGTTGAGGCGGTAAGCTGTCCCTGCCGGGTCGGTAGCGGCCACAGCGCGCAGGCCGGTGGGTTTGGGTCCGTACACTTTAATGCTCAAAGTGGTCATATCCACCAGCTTCCGGAAGAGTCCCGGGTTGGGCGTTCCTGGGGCAGGCGAGTCTTCTACTTTAAAAAGCACATCATAAGGTTCGAGGCGGATGTGGTCGCAGGAAGTCTGCCAGGTAAACTGGCCAGTGACCGTATTCTGGGAACCTTGCTGGGGCACATTGAATGCGGCCAAAGCAGGCTTGATCAAACCATTTTGGTACACCCCACCCGTTGAAGTCAATGTAAGCCGGTCGCCATTTTTATCAGTGGCTTTAATCTGCTGGTTAATAAAAGTACCAGCCTCCACGCACAGGTCAGGCAGCGGGTCCATCAAAGGCCGGTCGTTACGGGCGTCGTCGACGATGATCTGCATATCCCTTACAATCCGCCCAATCAGAACCCCGTCCCGCCATTCTTCTACGGTAAAAGCCACATTATAATATCCCTTCGTAACAGGCGCATCCCAGATCAGGTCACCGGTTACCTCGTTGAGGCTGAATGTGGCAGGCGATGCACCACCTTCCGTTTGGCCGGGAGCTCCGATCTGATTTGGATTTACATATTGTAAATTAACTCCCGCACCGTTTACGCCGCTTTGCTGTGGAACAAAAAGACGATAGGCAAGGCTGTCCCCATCGGCGTCGAATGCATTTGGATTATGGATATACCGCTGTCCCACAGCTGCCAAATCAATAGGCGCATTGAGAAGAACGGGCGTTTGATTTGCGCCGAACTGCGGATTGATTTCAAGAATAGTACTTACATAAAAGTTAAGACTTTGCGTCGGAGGCGGGCCGATATTAAGAATCCCATTGTTCCGGTTATCCTCTTCAAATGATATCCGGTAGGCTGCCGCAGTGGGGAAAGTGTAGTTGAGAATGTAAGTATTTCGGGTCGTATTGTTGCCAATATCCGGTGGCACACGTTCAACGCGCGGCGCTTCCAGGATCACAGGTGTGCCGGTAGACCGAACATTTCCAATTGTAAAGAATATCGAATTCTGAGCGTCGGCAGCACCTTCACCGTTTTGCATATCGAAATATGCAGTCAGTTTGAGCTCATAAGTCAGGCCTGAAATTCTTCTGGCTGTAATTTCGCCGGCCCGGATGTGCGTTGCCATTGCTTCAAAACTCGTCAGCAACAGACAAATTGAAAAGATATATGTTAAGATTCGTAAAGAAGAGCGCATAGATATCAGAATCAAGCTAGTTGGATAGAGGTTGCCAGGTACCGTTAAATAATCCTTCAACTGTTCTTATGAACGAAAATTTAAAGCAAAAATGTGCACCCTCCGAAGCGAATATATGTGTTTATGTACACTTATAAAATAGCTTCATCAACCAAACCCGACCTCTTAAACCTGATATCTAGGAATTCCTACCTGAGCAGCTGCACCCATCCTTTGATGGTAGTGGGGTCGCTTTGTTTTTTGGAAGATTCAAAATAGACGGTCACTTCGTAGTAGTACTGTCCCGCCGCAAGGTCTTTTCCAGCATTGGTTTTCCCATTCCAGTTGATATTGACGTCATTGGTCGAGAACACTTTTGCCCCCCAGCGGTTGAAAACCCTGAATTCGAGCGACTGCACAAATGCGGGGCATTCGTAAGGCTGGAAGATGTCATTTTTAGAATCCCCGTTTGGCGTAAACACATTGGGCAGCACATACATCGGGCAGTTGTCCTTGCAGACGATATTGCTCGGCGCGCTCTCAGTCCCAAACCTGTTGACTGCCGTCACATAATAGCACCCTGCAAAAGAAGTAAGCCCGGCGTGGTCGTAAGTGGTGGCCAGCGGCGCAGGAGGGATAGTGACCGTGGCGATCAGGCCCGGCGTTTCATCTTCATAACGGGCATAGTAGACCTTGTAAGCCGAAACGTTCGGGTCGCATTCTTTTCCGTCCACCTGCTGAGGATAAGTCCAGGAAAGGTGGTTGGTAAAAGTAGGGGAGTCGCAGAATGCATCCGGGTGCGCATTGAGCGAATCGCAGTTAAGCGGGTCGAGCGCCAGTACCGGCGGGCAAGGCTTGGTGGTATCCGAAGAAGACACGCACAGGATCTGCGAGAAGTTGTAAAGTACCGCCGGCCGGATCTGGCTGTTGTTGTAAGAGCCCACCGTTTCTACTTTGTAGCAATAGGTCGAATCGTTGACGATCGTCACATTGACCGTACCATCGGCGGCATACCTGTCCACGCCATCATCTGTAAATGTAAAGTTCTGGCTCGGGCCCACGGGCACGTCTGCAATGCGGTTGAATGTGCCTGGCCGGGTTTTGTCCTCGCGGTACACTCTGTGCACGCGGTTGGCGTTGTCCCAGGGGACCAGCGCAGACCAGTTGATACGAACGCGGGTCGGCTCGGCCGCGCCTTGTTCAAGGCGGACACTGCTGGCTGTTTCGGTTTCATCAAACTTGACCAGCTGCCCGTTTTGTGTAGTCCAGTATTCAAGCTTGTAGTTGTACGGGTTGACCTGGGTATTCAATCCACGGTCGACAAAAATGGTATCGGGCGCGCCTGCTACCAGATTGGTATTGATCGTTGAGACCAGTGTAAATGCAGTCCCGCTCTGGCCGGTCGCGCGGAACAGGCGGTATTGTGCTGGCAGGCCGGAAGGCGCAGCTGGCCTAATCCATTTAACCGTAATCACACCCCTTGTCTCACTGGTAGAATCGACGGTAACATTGGTGATAACCGGCATTAAAATAGGCAGTTTGAGACAGAATTCGTCTGAGGCCATACTTTCTCCGCCACCTACCAGGCTTCCCGGCTCAGTACCGGTAGTTCCCGGCCTTGGGAAAAGCACCACCAGGCGGTAGCTGTAAGAAACGCCCGGGCGAAGACCGTCGCCGCCATTATTGTCCAGAAAAGTAGTCTGGGTAACCGGCACGCGCCCTACTTCTTCATACCCGGAACCAGCAGGGATACCAGTGATACAAACGTCTTCGGGAATATCGGTACAGCCTTCTTTTCTGTAAATAACAACCCTTGCGCCGTTCACCAGGCACTTATAGGCATCCCAGTTGAGGCGGTAAGCCGTCCCTGCCGGGTCGGTAGCGGCCACTGCCCGCAGGCCGGTGGGCTTGGGCCCATAAACCTTAATGCTCAGAGTGGTCATATCCACCAGCTTTCGGAACAGGCCTGGGTTGGGCGTTCCTGGGGCAGGCGAGTCTTCTACTTTGAAAAGCACATCATAAGGTTCAAGGCGGATGTGGTCGCAGGAAGTCTGCCAGGTAAACTGGCCGGTGACCGTATTCTGGGAACCTTGCTGGGGCACATTGAATGCGGCCAAAGCAGGTTTGATCAAACCATTTTGGTACACCCCACCCGTTGAAGTCAATGTAAGCCGATCGCCATTTTTATCAGTGGCTTTGATCTGCTGGTTAATAAAAGTACCAGCCTCCACGCACAGGTCAGGCAGCGGGTCCATTAAAGGCCGGTCGTTACGGGCGTCTTCCACCAATATCTGCATGTCCCGGACGATCTGGCCGATCAATACACCGTCCCTCCATTCCTCCACGATAAATGCTATATTATATTGCCCCTTCATAGTCGGTGCGTCCCAAACAAGATCGCCGGTTCTTTCATCAAGTGTGAAAGTAGCGGGTGTGGCGCCGTTTTCAGTCTGTCCGGGACCACCAATCAAATTCGGATGTTTATAGTCAATATTTACACCACGTCCGCCCCCGCTGCTTTGTTGGGGTGTGAAGAGCTTATAGGCTAGGCTGTCGCCGTCGGCATCGAATGCATTTGGGTTATGAATATACCGTTGTCCAACCGCAGCTACATCAATAGGTGGATTCAGGAGGACGGGCGTTTGGTTGCTGCCGAACTGTGCATTGATCTCCAATGTGCTGTGGACGAAGAAGTTAAGTCGATCAGTGGCAACTCCATTATTGAGGTTCAAAGTGCTGGCATTCCGGTTCTCCATTCTTACGGAGATCTGGTAAGGGTTGGCAGAAGGGAAAGTGTATGTGGTGACATACTCGTTGTAAGTAGTATTATTGCCGATATTACGAACGGTGCCCCGTTCAACTCTCTTGGGGCCGTCTGTACCAAAATAAAATTCCACAAAAGTTGCTGCATCCGCCGCGGTTTTACCCGGAGGCGAGACGTCGAAATAGGCGGAAAGCGTGATCTGGTAAGTCAGGCCGGATATGCGTTTTGCAGTAATTTCCCCCGCCCGAAAGTGGGTGGCTTTGACCTGTGAAACTGAAAAAAGAAGTACTGTAAAACAGATAAAAGTTAGGAGGGATCGTAAAGTAAGTGACATAGAGATTGGGAATTTTGCCTGATCATAAGTCTCAACGAAATATTTGACTCAAAATGTGTGTAAATAAAGGAAACAAACGCGGTTTTTTATGTGTTTAAATCTATGGTAAATACATTGATTAGCACCTGATTTATACAACTCAAAATTTCTCAATAATGATTATAAATAATAGCCTGCTACGCAAAAATGAACCCGTTTTATTGCCTGGGTACGGTTTGTGATATACCTTTGAAAGGTTCTAAATATACCTCATTTTTTTGCACTAAAACCATTTGTGTTTCATATGTCGTGGTTTTCACAAACGTTAACGAGCTCTATCGGCAAAAAGCTTCTGATGGCTCTTACCGGACTTTTTTTAATTAGCTTTCTGGTCATTCATGCGACCATTAATGCGATGATCTTTTACAATGACGGGGGCGAAACTTTCACTCATTGGGGTCACTTTATGGGTACGAACCCGATCATCCGCACACTCGAAATCGTGTTGGTTGCCGGCTTCCTTATTCACATTGCCGACGGTCTTATTCTTTGGAAAAATAACAGGGAGGCGCGTCCGATCGGTTATGCTGTCAACAACCGTTCTGCGAACAGTACCTGGTATTCGAGAAGTATGGGCTTGCTGGGTACGCTGCTGCTGATCTTTTTGGTCATTCACACGGCACATTTCTGGATTCCTAACCGTTCTAATCAGTTTGCGACCGGAGAAGAGCTCAATTTGTATCAGATGATGCTGGACATTTTCCAGAATATCTGGGTGGTGCTGATCTATGTCGGCGGATGTATCTCATTGTTCTGGCATTTGCTGCACGGTTTCAAAAGCGCATTTCAGTCACTGGGCTGGAACCACGTGAAATACAACGGTATCATTTCGTTTGTAGGAACAGCATTTTCAATCGTTATTCCGCTACTTTTTGCGTTGATGCCAATCTCCATGTATCTCGGGTGGGTTAAATAAAACGAGTGCCGGTTAATGCCGGTGATTCTTTTTTCTTTTCAAAATTTCGATTAAATAAAAATAATATGGCGACTTCTTCTCGTCTGGATGCCAAAGTACCTCAGGGCCCACTGGAAACTAAATGGAGTAAATACCGTTCTTCCGTACCTCTGGTAAATCCTGCGAACAAACGTAATCTTGATATAATAGTAGTAGGAACCGGTTTGGCAGGTGCATCTGCCGCTGCCACGCTGGCAGAGCTGGGATATGCAGTAAAAGCCTTTTGTTTTCAGGATTCACCACGCCGTGCGCACTCAATTGCTGCACAGGGAGGGATCAATGCAGCAAAAAACTATCAGAATGACGGTGACTCGGTTTACCGTCTTTTTTATGATACGATCAAAGGAGGTGACTATCGTTCCAGAGAAGGAAATGTGCACCGCCTCGCCGAAGTATCAGGTAGTATTATCGATCAATGCGTAGCTGCCGGCGTACCATTTGCGCGTGAATATGGCGGCTTGCTTTCTAACCGGTCATTTGGTGGAACCCAGGTACAAAGAACATTTTACGCAGCTGGTCAAACTGGTCAGCAGCTGCTTCTAGGCGCGTATTCAGGTTTGCAGCGCCAGGTTGGTATGGGTACTGTAAAAATGTACAACCGCCACGAAATGCTGGATATCGTAAATATCGATGGTAAATGCCGCGGTATTATTGCCCGTAACCTGGTTACAGGCGAGCTGGAAAGACATGCTGCACACGCGGTATTGCTTTGCTCGGGCGGTTATGGTAACGTTTTCTACCTGTCGACGAATGCTATGGGTAGCAATGTGACGGCGGCCTGGAAAGCACACAAACGTGGCGCATTCTTCGGAAATCCGTGTTTTACACAAATTCACCCTACTTGTATTCCGGTATCAGGAGAGCATCAATCGAAGCTTACGCTGATGTCCGAATCACTTCGTAATGATGGCAGGATATGGGTGCCAAAAGCTAAAAACGATACACGTCCCGGCAACGAGATTCCTGAGGAAGAACGTGATTACTATCTTGAAAGACGTTACCCTGCATTCGGTAACCTAGTGCCGCGTGATATCGCTTCGCGTGCTGCCAAGGAACGTTGCGATGCAGGTTATGGAGTAGGTAGTTCAAAACTGGCTGTTTTCCTTGACTTTGCTGCCGCGGTAGAACGTTATGGTAAAGCGGAAGCCAATAAGAATAACATTCATAATGCCTCCGATTCGGATATTATTGCCTGGGGTAAGGCGGTTGTGAAAGAGAAATATGGTAACCTGTTCGATATGTACAAGCAGATCACAGGTGAAGATCCATATCAGGTTCCAATGCGTATTTACCCGGCTGTTCACTACACAATGGGCGGGCTTTGGGTAGATTACAACTTAATGACCACTGTACCCGGACTGTATGCATTGGGCGAAGCGAATTTCTCGGATCACGGTGCAAACCGTCTGGGAGCTTCGGCGCTGATGCAAGGTTTGGCTGATGGTTATTTCGTGATCCCTTATACGATCGGATCTTACCTATCCAATGAGATCAGGACCGGGAAAATATCTACCGAACACGAAGCTTTTGTTAAAACAGAACAGGAAGTTCGCGAGCGGATTGAAAAACTATTGAAAATTCAGGGCAAAACATCTCCTGAAGTATTCCACCGTCGTCTGGGTAAGATCATGTGGGATAAATGCGGAATGGCGCGTAACGAGCAGGGATTGAAAGAGGCGATCATAGAAATACGCCAGCTTAGAGAAGAGTTCTGGAGCGATGTGAAGGTAATGGGAACAGCTACCTACTTCAATCCTGAGCTGGATAAGGCGAACCGCGTGGCCGATTTTATTGAATTAGGAGAGTTGATGTGCATTGATGCCCTGACCAGAAATGAATCGTGTGGCGGTCACTTCCGGGAAGAATACCAGACTGAGGAAGGCGAGGCAATGCGGGACGACGAAAACTTCATGTTTGTGTCGGCCTGGGAGCATAAAGGACCGGAGGAATGGGAATTGCATAAGGAGGAGCTGATCTATGAGAACATCAAGATTGCCCAGAGGAGTTATAAATAATTAATAAGGCCGGATCCTGTCCGGGTGTACAATTTTCACAGCGTAAAGAATATAGATAGATATGGAAGGAAATATGAGCTTGTCTCTGAAAGTTTGGAGGCAAAGTAATAAAGAGACAGCGGGTGGTTTTGAAAACTACAAGCTGGATAGCGTTTCCCCTGATATGTCATTCCTTGAAATGTTCGATGTGTTGAACGAACAACTCATTGAAGAAGGAAAAGAACCGGTGGCATTTGACCATGACTGCCGGGAAGGGATTTGCGGATCTTGCTCTATGTACATTAACGGCCGGCCTCACGGTCCGCTGAGAGGGGTTACTGTTTGCCAGCTGCACATGCGTTCCTTTAATGATGGGGATACCATCGTGGTTGAACCGTGGAGAGCACAGGCTTTTCCGGTAATTAAGGATCTTGTTGTTGACCGTGACGCATTCGACCGGGTTGTTTCTGCGGGCGGATTTATCTCTGTCAATACAGGTAATGCACAGGATGCTAATAGTTTGCCAATTCCAAAAGAAGCGGCTGACGATGCATTTTCAGCGGCAGCTTGTATCGGGTGCGGTGCTTGCGTAGCTGCTTGTAAAAATGCTTCTGCGATGCTTTTTGTTTCTGCTAAAATCTCTCAGCTTGCATTGTTGCCGCAAGGCCAGGCCGAACGCAGCATTCGTGCCGAGAAAATGGTGGCACAGATGGATGCAGAAGGTTTTGGAGCGTGTACCAATACAGGAGCTTGCTCGGCTGAGTGCCCGAAAGAGATCAGTATGGAGAATATCGCACGTATGAACAGAGAATATATCGGCGCGAAGTTCTCATCTTCCGCAGTTTAGTTTTTAGAGTTAGTACCAACAAAAAAGCTGGCGGTTCATTTGAACCGCCAGCTTTTTTGTTATCCTGAGACTTATCTTTATTTCTTTTTGGTCGAGTCAGCTGCTGCTGGCTTACCGTCTGATTTGTATTCTTTATTCAATCCGTCAAGGATCTTCTGAGTTACATCCAAAGAAGGATTTGCAAAAAGGATACCACCGCCCAGCGAATAGCCAAGCACGAATTCGTAGCCATTTTCCTTATTGTATTTGTCAATGTAAGAGCGGATGTTTTTGTAAAGCTCCTCATTTTTCTTAGCCTCTTCCTGACCAAGTGCCTGCGCCGACTGATCGCGGTATGCCATCAGATCCTGCTGCTTTTTCATCAACTGCGCTTCTGTGGACCTTGCTTGCTCGGGCGTCATAGTCTGCGCCTTTTGCTGGAAGAAAGCCACTTCATTTTGCAATGAACGTCCTTTGGTATTCAGTTCATTTTCCAGTTGGAAATTCTTGTTCTCAAGTTCTTTTCTGGTATCCTTGAAGAACTCATAATTTTTCAGAAGTGAGTCTACCTGAACATAAACTGTTTTACGGCCTGCTACTACATTACCATCTGCAACTGAACCTGAATCGGCTGACGGCTTACCTGAAAAGTGAAGGAAAAAAAGTACTGCTACGGCCAACGAAAGCACTATGTTCCAGATTAACGAAGTATTATTGTTCACGTTTTTAAAGTTTATATTTTTTGAACGAGCCGCAAAGATAAGGATTTGTGTTTAAGTACAATGAATAAAACCTGACCTTAAAACCATCGTTTTTACAGGATCAGCTACCTTGTTCCCGGGTGAAAATATTCCTGACCAAAAATCCTGAAAGTCCTGCAAAACCGGCTACCAGTCCGCCTATCGCGGCACTTACAAACAGAAGAAGCAGTCCGTTTGGCAGAAAGAATATCTCCGCGATACGGTCAGAAATAGCGCCATTTGAAACCAGATGTAAATAGTAACCGTAGCCCAGCCAAAGTGCACCCACAGCGAGGAAGCTGATCCAGAAAGAGTTGAATGCAGCAGTGGGTCGCCATAAATGGATTGCAAAAGGAACCACTGCTATTACCCACCAGGGAGAAAACACTTGCAGCAATGCGGTGACCAGCAAAATGATAATGAAATTCATAATCGACCTATTTCTTTTTGAATGTGATCCGGGATGTTATGCGGGGATTCTGCTGGTCGGGCGAAGTCAGGAATAGCAGTTCGTTGAGTTCTCCCTTTTCCCATTTACCCAAAAGGTTGAGGTAATACGGACTACCCGGGTTGCCCGATTGCCCGCCTGGGTAAATACCGTAAGCGCGTGGTGTGGGGCCCAGTTCTACCACCATTCGCCACGACGGCCCGTGCCTTTTGGTAGTCGCATTTACGATCCCGCTCCCACCGCCCGTCGTGATCGGCGGCGCATTGAATGCTTTCAGACTCCGGCTCAAATGCCTTATCTCCGCACCTTTCACTTTCGACCACTGCCACGTGGGGCTCATATTGCCGTGTTGTTCGGTTAATGTTTTCAGTGTGGACTTGAAGCTGCTGTAAACGATATCTTTCATCGTTTCCTTTTCGGGTGTATTTATATTGTCAAACCACTTTTCGTTGGGTTGTTTCAAGATCAGGTACAGTGTGCGGTCACGTGTGGGGAGCTCTGTGCCGAACTCGTCACTCCATATCATATTCCTTAAAACAGGAACCCATTCTTCAAAGATGGCTGCCGCAACGGAGTTGGGTGTATTTTGATAGTCCCAGTTGGTCAGGATGATCTTGGCGGCTTTTTCACCGGGCGATAATGCAGTCGTAGCAAGTACATCGAGTAGTTTTGGTAAAATGGTTCTTGCCAAAACACTGAAATTGTCGTTTTGAAGTGACCGCAGACTGTCCGCATTCGCCTGTGACATCGCCGCTAATCTTTCATTGATCCTTATACCCCGCTCGGAAGGCGCAAAAACCCAGTTGATATAATAAGGATAAGTCGGATCCGTACTCGACTGGTTGGCACTGCTAACGAAACCGCGCTCAGGATTTTTCACAAATGGATTTTGCGCTGCTGGAATCCAGCCTTGCCAATCTTCTGATGGGGAAGTACCGTCGAGTACAAATTTTCCCTGTTCCTTATATTTAACCGGAAACTTCCCATTGACCGTCAATGCGATATTTTTGCTATTGTCGGCAAATACAAAGTTCTGCGCCGGGCCCACATAACGTGCCATCGCAGCGCGGTAATCGTCATAATTCTTTGCCTTATTAAGCTGGTAAAAGGCCATAAAACTATTTCCCGGCTCGTGCCCGATCCATTTCAATGCAAGGTTCGGAAGTTTTTCAGCAGTATTGTCAAAATCTGTTACCGGTCCGTGATGAGTATAGATAACGTCTTCGATCACAGGTTTTTCACCCTTAACGTAGATCGTCTCTTTCCTGGATCTGGTCGGTTTCCACTGGTTATCATGCCAGTACTGCGACCGGGAAGCATCCTTGAATTTTATTTTATAGAGGTCAAAAACATCAGCATCCACATTGGTCACACCCCAGGCTACATTTTGATTAAAACCAATAATCACACTCGGAATCCCGGGCAGCGACACGCCGTATACATTCATTTCGGGCGAATGCAGCTGTACCTGGTACCAGATTGACGGTAATGTGAGTTCCAAATGCGGATCGTTGGCGAGGATCGGGTAGCCGGTAATTGATTTTTTTGCGCTCACCGCCCAGTTGTTACTCCCGATCCCTTCTATTTTCGGTGTCCGTTCCGGCAATGCCGTGCGTGGACGTTTGAATAAATTATCAGACTGAAATACAACAGAAGTATCCGTTTTTTCAGGGATAGTCAGCGGCTCAAAGTCCCATTTTGTACCCGAGGGAATAACCGGACTTTCCTGTAATAGGGGATAATTCGGATAAATTTGATCAATTACGCCCTTTCCATATTTTTTCAGAAGCTCTGTCATAGCGACTTCGTTTGACCGGCCGGCCAGCGTGAGCGTCATTTGTTCGAGCATATATAGGGTATTGATCGGCTTCCAGGGTTCGGGCTTGTAACCGAGCAACTTGAATTCGATTGGGTAGTCTTTAGGTGCAAGCTGATTAATATAGGCATTCACTCCCGCCGTGTAGCCAAGTAAAGCGGTTCGGGACTGGGGCTCGCTCATCGCAATTTTGAAGTTCGCTTCCGCGCCGTAACCCATTCCCAGTCTTCTGCTTTGCTGATCCATTTCAATTGTTACCCGCCCTAGAATTTCCGACAGCCGGCCAGACGCAGCGCGGGTTTGCAGGTCCATTTGCCACAAACGATCTTTTGCAGTAATGTAACCCTGTGCGTAAAACAGGTCAAAGTCATTTTTGGCAAAAATATGAGGCACGCCCGAATCGTCGAAACGTATTGTTACTTCACTTTGCAAGCTGTCGAGCTTTAAGATCAGTTCACTCTTCGGGTCAGCAAGGCGCTCACCATTTTGCCCAAAACCTGAGAATGGACTAAGAAACGGGCCGAGCGCAGGAGCCGGGCCGAGCGGCTTTCCCAAAAGATACACAAGTCCAATGGCGATGGCCAGAGAAATGAATGCTTTAACAAACTTCATAGAGAGGGAAGCTTTTAAAAAAAAGGCGCTAAATCACGAAACTACTTGAACAATAGCCTCTATCAACCCCAGGTCACTATACAAGACGGAACGCTCGTCAGGCGATTCGCCGGCCATTGAAATGTTTTCGGGGAAATACTTTTGCCTTCCCGGCCGGAACGCTTTGGCCGTAAGGTGCAGGGAATGCACACCGGCGGCTGCGAGTTCGGCTGCGTTACCTGCATTCACGCCACCGCCAGCCATAATTTCAATCGCGCCACCTGCGGCTTTTGATAAGCTTGCGAGTAGTTCAATACCCTGAGGAGCATTAGGTTGCTGGCCTGAGGTCAATATTCGTTCGGCGCCTGTCGCTATTACTGCTTTCAATGCTTTGTGTGGATCCGGAGTAAGGTCGAATGCGCGGTGGAAAGTGACTTTCATTGGCGCGGCATATTCAACCAATGCTTTTGTGCGGGCTACATCTACCTGACCGTCGGCAGTGAGCACGCCCAGTACCACGCCGTTTGCGCCCAGTTTTTTAGCGAGGTCAATGTCTTTTCTCATGATTTCTTCTTCAAAAAAATCATAAACAAAATCGCCACCCCTCGGCCGGATCATTACATAAACGGGTATATCAATATGTTGCTTAACGATCTCGATAAGGCCGGCGCTTGGAGTAGTTCCGCCTTCGCCCAGGCCGCCGCACAATTCTATCCTGCCGGCTCCGCCCGCCTGCGCATTAATACAGGATTCAAGCGAATAGGCACAAACTTCAATGGTCATAATATTTGTATTTGAAAACGAAGCGGGAATTTACAAAAAGGTTTTAGGGAAAGGGTGGGGTAGATTATAAATGATGCTGCACGCTACGAAATAGGGTATACATTTATATCCAAAACAAAATTCTGGATAAACCAGATTTGCCTATTCTGTTGATAAACAATTGGTTATATAGGTTAGTAAAATAATGTTTTTATATCAGCAATTATTTTTGTTTTTTTTCGCTTTAAGCTTTTAAAAGATGTCAAATTTTTTACTTTTGCAAAAAAGTAAAGTAACTATTAATAGGCGAAAACATTATGTACTGGACTCTCGAACTTGCATCGTACCTTGAAGATGCCCCTTGGCCAGCTACCAAAGACGAGCTAATTGACTTTGCAATCAGAACAGGCGCTCCGTTAGAGGTAGTTGAAAACCTACAGGAGCTGGAAGACGATGGTCAACCTTATGAAAGCATTGAGGAGATTTGGCCCGACTATCCCACCAAAGATGATTTCTTTTTTAACGAAGACGAATACTAAGAAAAACGACACTGAAAAGGTGTCGTTTTTTGTTTAAATAAGGCCCGCTTTTTTACGAAACTCGTCCCGAATATTTTTTTAATCCGGCAAAACGAATGTAAATTGTTTGCGTTAAGATAGGGGAGACGAGGATATAACCGAAGGTGAGTTTGTCATCACAGATATCAATCCATTCGACTAATGGAACTTCGATTGTTAAAAGAACTGGTAAAGAGGGGCGAGGGTGAGCATGTGGAATTCAAACTGAAATCCAGTCATCCCGAGAAGATTGTCCGCGAAGTTGTCGCTTTCGCCAATAGCGGCGGCGGCAAACTGTTTGTCGGAGTTGGTGACGATAAAACCATCAAAGGGCTGAAAGACGCAGATGAAGATGAGTTTACGCTCAGCCGCGCAATCGACAAATACATTTTCCCCAAAATAAGCTACAAAAAAGAGCGGGTTGCAGTGACCACGGATCGTGAGGTGCTGATCCTGACCATTCCCAGAAGCGTCGACAAACCGCATTATGTGGTCGACGATTCGGGTGCGAAGCAGGCTTACATCCGCGTTGAGGATAAATCCCTCCAAGCCAGCCGAGAAATGAAGGAAATAATGCGGCGCGGGCGCGGAGAGCGGGATATTCGCTTTCAATACGGAGACAAGGAACAGAAACTGATGAAGCTGCTCGATGAAAAGCAGTCGGTTACCGTGGATCTGTTTGCGACTGTGGCAGGTATTCCAAGAAAAATCGCGTCAAATACGCTGGTAGTAATGGTGCTGGCGAGGATCCTCGATGTGCATCCGCAGGAAATGATCGATAAGTTCACTATGTCGATGACTTATCAATCCCATTAAAGCAAATAAGCCGGCGAGACTATTGTCCCACCGGCTTATTTGCTTTATTCAGCGGAGATTAAAATGGCAGATCGTCCGAATCTTCACTGAAAGTAGTTACAGGAGGAAGCGGGCTGTTTCCCGACGAAGGTGCGCCGCCGCCGCTCTTGTCAACTTTCCACGCCTTTACTTCTGTGTACCAGCGCGAATTATACTCGCGGCTTTCCACGTCGATGGAGGCAGTTACCGAATCATTTATCTGCAAGTCAGCCTGGTCAATTTTGTCGCCCCAGAGGGAGATACAGACTTTCTTGGGATATTGAGAAGGTATTTCAAGGATAAATTCCTGTTTGCGCCACATTCCGTTCTTGCCTTGTCCGGTCACCTCAGGAAGCAAAGCGATCACTGTTCCCGTTAATTCCATTTATATTTTGATTTTTAGTGTTTGAAAATGCGATTTCAAAAGTAAGATTTTTGCTATGGAATGCCAAGCTGATCCTTTCAACCGATCGCCTGTTTCAGGTCTTCGATCAGATCTTCCACGTCTTCAATACCTACACTCAAGCGGATCAGCGTATCTTTCAAACCTACCTTTTCTCTTTCTTCTTTTGGAATACTCGCATGCGTCATGCTCGCGGGATGCGTACAAAGTGACTCGACGCCACCCAGCGATTCACCCAGTGAAAACAGTTTCAAACGTTCCATCGCAGCCACTGCTTCTTCATAATTGTCTCCTTTTAACTCAAAAGAAAGCATTCCCCCGAAATCCTTCATCTGCTTTTTGGCCAGTTCGTGTCCGGGATGAGAGAGCAAGCCGGGATAATACACGGTCGCTACTTTGGGATGTGCGGTCAGCCATTTTGCTATGGTCGAGGCATTTTCGCAATGTCGCTGCATCCGGATATGCAGCGTTTTTATTCCTCTTAATACCAAAAAACAATCCTGCGGTCCCGGTACCGCACCAGCCGCATTCTGGATAAATGCAAGTTGTTTTGCAAGCTCCGCGTCGCTGGTGATCAGCGCCCCCATGACCGTGTCCGAATGCCCGCCCAGGTATTTAGTAACCGAATGCATGACAATATCCGCTCCCATATCCAGTGGATTTTGCAAATAGGGGGATGCAAAAGTGTTATCTACCACACAAAGTACGCCGCTCGCTTTGCAGATACCCGCAACTTGTTCAATATCGATAATTCTAAGCAGCGGGTTAGTCGGCGTTTCAACCCACACCATTTTAGTATTGTCGGTGATCGCCTGTACTACATTGGCAGGGTCTGACATATCTATGAAGTTGAAAACCAGACCATAACCCTCGTAAATGCGCTTCATAATGCGATAGGTACCGCCGTAAATATCGTTGGTGACAATGATCTCGTCGCCAGGTCGAAATAATCGGAGCACTGCATCGGTTGCCGCCATGCCGGAAGCGAAACAGATACCATATTCTCCGTTTTCGAGTGCCGCAAGTGCCTGTTGCAGAGCTGTTCTCGTAGGGTTATGTGTTCTTGAATATTCATAACCCTTGTGTTTGCCCGGACTTTCTTGCACGTAGGTAGAAGTCTGGTAAATCGGCGTCATAATAGCACCGGTGGAAGGGTCAGGTGCTACGCCCGCGTGTATTGCTTTTGTTCCGAATTTCATTGAGAATTGTATTTTGCCAGAAGCTTGTTGATGTCGAAAAAATTAGGGTAAATCGTGTTGGAGGTAAGGTTATAAAAAACCTTTTACCTAAACAAGTGGTTATTCAAGTGGCGGGAGAGCATATAAAGCACAATATTATCCTTGGAAAAGTCTGCACCGAAACGGTTTTCATTACCAGTAGTTATCAGTGTGCTGATGACGGTAGTTCCGCTATTAACCACCTCGCTTCTTACTGCCTGGGCTATTAATCACGAGAAAATGCTGCGTGAAATGCCATTTGAATGGTGGCTTGGAATCACGTTGGCACTGACAATCGCATCTTCACTGGCACTCACTCCGCCCACATTTGTAGCGCTGGTTTACGGTTATTTTTTGGGTTGGAGTTCAATACCAATGCTTTTCGGAATGAATCTGGGCGCAATCGCACTGATCTATATTTCGGCCCGCTACCTCCACGCCACGTCTATCAGGGAACATTTAACTCGGGTTTATCCGCAGGTAGGAACCATGCTCGGCCGGTTTTATAAGAATGAACTGCGGCTGATATTCTTCGCAAAACTGTCACCTGTATTGCCTTTTGCGATCACCAATCTGTTTTTCGCAATGGCAGGCGCCCGCTTCAAGCAGGTACTTGCGGGCGGCACTTTGGGGATGATCCCGCGGACTGTACTTGCTGTGTGGGCGGGAAAAGAGGCGCAGGATATTCGCTATCTGCTCGAACATCCCAATGAAGGACTGGCAACCAAGATTATATTGATCGTGCTGATCATCGTTTCAACAGTCGGTATCGGCTATTTCTTTAAGGAAAAGAAAATAGTAAAGAAGTAGCCCGGAACTTCGAAAACAATTGTCTATTTTGATAAGATCGTACAATAATACGATACGAAACCATATAGAATCATTGACTTCATCCTGTTTCTTTGTGGTAAAGTTCTACTTGATCTAAAAATAGAATGAAATCCTTACCCTTCCTTGATCTTTTCATTGTAATAGCCTATCTGGCAGGAATGGTCGGTGTCGGGATATATTTTTCCAGAAAAAACACGACTGCGGACCAATTCACCAAAGCTTCCGGTAAAATTCCGGGCTGGGCGATCGGTATCAGTATTTACGCGACATTTTTAAGCAGCAATACATTTCTGGGGGTTCCTGGAAAAGCTTTTGGCAGCAACTGGAATTCATTCGTTTTTAGCTTGTCGATGCCACTTGCAGCCTGGGTTGCGACGAAGTTTTTCATTCCATTTTACAGAAGTACGGGCGCAGTTTCAGCTTATACCCATCTCGAACACCGGTTTGGGGCCTGGGCCAGGACTTACGCAGTAGCCTGCTTTTTATTGACGCAGTTAGCCCGCATGGGTTCGATTTTCTTTGGAATCGCATTAAGTCTCCAAGCGTTGACCGGCTACGACATGTCCACAATAATGGTGGTTGTCGGGGTTTGCATTGTCTTGTACACGGTAATGGGCGGAATGGAGGCGGTTATCTGGACTGAGGTTGTGCAGGGCGTGATTAAAACGGTCGGTGCGCTGGTTATCCTTTATCTGGTTGTTGACGGAATGGAAGGCGGCTTATCCAAAATTATGACAGTCGGAAATGCGGAGGGGAAATTTAGCCTGGGTAGTTTCGCGCCTGATTTCACACAATCCTCGTTTTGGGTCGTGCTTCTGTACGGGTTTTTCATGAACCTTAATAATTTTGGAATGGACCAGAATTACGTGCAGCGCTACCATACCACTACGTCAGTGAAGGAAGCGGCCGGCTCGGTTTGGCTGTGCGTATACCTTTATCTGCCGGTTTCGCTCATATTCTTTTTCCTCGGTTCATGTCTTTACGCCTATTATCAAAGTGAGCCTGCACTGCTTGAAACGATCAAAATGCAGGTTGCCGCCGAACGGCTACCAGGCGGGACACAGGCTGCGATCAGTAATCTGGCCGCGACACTGACTCCCGGCGATTACGGCGACAAGGTAATGCCGCATTTTATGGTTAACAAAGTGCCTGTTGGGCTGCTGGGGCTCATTATTGCAGCTATTATGTCGGCGGCGATGAGTACGATCAGTTCAGGAATGAATGCTTCTGCGACCGTTTTTTCAATTGATATTTATCAGAAGTACATTAAATCGGATCTCACTTCAAAAGAATCACTTCGGCTGCTTTACATTGCTACCACAGTTTTCGGGCTGCTTGGGATGATTACAGGCATTGCGATGATTGGTGTGAAAAGTGTGCTGGACGTGTGGTGGATGCTTTCTGGGATTTTCGCGGGTGGAATGCTCGGTTTGTTCCTGCTGGGAATTATTTCAAGACAAACAAAAAACGCGGAAGCTTTGACTGCAACGCTGATTGGAATTGCTGTCATTATCTGGATGACATTTTCGAATCAACTGCCCGACGAATATGCTTTTCTGCGCAATCCGCTCCATCAAAATATGATCATGGTGGTAGGAACACTTACTATTTTCCTGATCGGTCTGCTGCTGACAAAACTGAGAAAGCCGACATCAATCGAAAAGGAAATGGTTTTGGATAATTAAGAAATCGTTTTCATCCGGTTGGTTTTGCCGATGTTTTTTACTCAACATTATATTCTTAAAGCATTTTATTATGACGGCCACGAAACTCTCCTCTTCGCTTCCAAAGGGATTTATTCCCGTAATGCTCACGCCATTCCTTGAATCAGGAAAGGTTGATTTTGAAGGTTTGAAAATGCTGACCGAAATGTACCTCGACGCAGGCGCAGCAGGACTTTTCGCAAACTGTTTGTCGAGCGAAATGTTCGAACTGAGTGAATCCGAAAGACTGGAAGTTACTGCTACGGTAGTGACGCAAGTTGCAGGAAGGGTACCAGTGGTTGCAACGGGCACATTTGGAGGAGCCGTTGAGGAGCAAGCGGAATACGTTAAACGTATATACGATACCGGTGTTGATGCCGTTATCGTAATCACGGGTTTATTGGCAGATGAAAATGAGCCGGATTCTGTTTTTGCCTGGCAAGCCAGAAAGTTAATATCCCTTACTGAAAACATCCCGCTCGGATTTTATGAATGTCCGGTACCATATAAGCGTTTGATAGATAGTGCATTACTTGCAGAGCTGGTACGAACTGGGCGTGTGATTTATCATAAGGATACCTGCCTGGATATTCAGGAAGTGATTCGTCGGATCGAGGTTACGCAGGGTTTTAAGTTTGGGTTATACGATGCTTACATGGTGAATGCGGTCGCCTCGCTCAATGCAGGTGCGGCCGGATTATCCTGCATTCAGGGAAATATTTATCCCGAGCTGGTCGTGTGGATCTGTGAGAATTACGACAATGCGGAGCGAGCAGATGATGTAAAGAAGGTGCAGGAATTTTTCGTGGATTCGATGGAAATCGTACATACTGCCTATCCTGTAATCGCTAAATATTGTCTGCAAAAAAGAGGTTTTCCAATTTCGACCTATACCAGAAGAGAGGTGGATGAATTGACGGAAGATATTAAGCACCGGGCGGATCAGCTTCTTGAAGAAGTGGAAACGTTGCAAAATGAGCTGGGAATCAGGAATATATTCAAGGGTAATCTGGTGAGCCAGGTGAAATGAAGGATTAGCATACACACAAACAATTTGACTATGGACTTCCCCGATCGACAGATTTTACATCGGATTACCGAAGGAGACGAAGCCGCATTCATGCAGCTTTGCGGCTATTTTCATCTTCCCGCATTCAAATTGTGTACCGTAATTTTAAAGGATGACCAGGAAGCGGAGCTCGTTATCCGGAATGTATTTGAGAAGATCTGGGAAGAGCGGTCGGATCTGGAAACGAGGGAAAATTTCCAATCTTATCTATTTACCAACCTCAAAAACCAGATTTTTGTGCAAATGAAAAAGTACCAGGATCCCGCAGCCAGGCAGCAATACGTCGATAAAATACAGGTGTTATCAGGACAGTAGCTATATTTTGTAGTATTTTTTCAATTTTTATTCACTTTACCCCGATAGATAACGGGAACTTTTCCTTTTTAAATTGAGTAAGACAGCGCAACCTAAACCCTGTCTTAGGACAATTTAAATGAAACCTCATTTTCACAAAGTTCCGATACCTTCGCGAACTTCATTCAGTATCCGGCATGACAAGAACGCGGGCTTTGGGACAGTCTGGCACTACCATCCTGAGCTGGAACTGCATTTTCTGGTCAAAGGCAAAGGAGTACGTTTTATAGGAGACAGTATCACCAACTTTACCGACGGCGAATTGATATTGCTGGGAGAAAACCTGCCGCATACCTGGCGGGCGGAAGAAGGTGCAAGTGATGCGGCGGTGGAGGTTATAATCATCCATTTTCTTCCCAGTTGTCTGGGCGCTGATTTCCTGCTTCTGCCGGAAGCGTATCAGATCCCCAAATTATTTGAAAAGGCCAAGCGCGGTTTGCTGATCACAGGCGCTGCCAAAGAAAAAATCCTGCCACTCATGCGGGCGGCGGTTGATGCCGAAAACCTCGACCGACTCATCGCATTACTTTCCATACTGAAAATACTCGCAGAAACTTCGGAATACGAAACAATCGCTTCGGCGCACGCATTCTACAAATCGAATGATTCTGAAACACTGCGGCTGAACAAGATATACGCGTATACGCTTTCAAATTACCGGAGCGACATCTCTTTGCAGGACGTGGCGGCGATTGCAAATCTGGGTATCACTTCGTTTTGCAGGTATTTCAAATTAATGACAAAGAAAACCTATAATGATTTTCTGGTGGAGATCAGGATCAGTCAGGCTTGCAGGTTATTGATTGAAGACAAGCTGGCGACTGAGGTAATTTGTTTTGAGTGCGGTTTCAATAATGTCTCCAATTTTTACCGGCATTTCAAGAAAGTCACGGATATGACGCCCCTGGAATACAAGCGGAAGTATTTATACAAAACCTCACCAGAAATGATCTGATTATAGTACTATGCTATCAAAGAGCTACTTATGAATCAATCCTGCTCAATAAGGGAAGTGTGCTTCGTATCTTTCATCCGCACATAAATGATCAGAGAAGCGAAAATGCAAATGGTCACATACCAGTAATAGTAGCTTTCGTGACCCAGATTTTTGGCCCAAAGTGCCAGGTACTCAGCGGTCCCGCCGAATATAGCGACAGTGATAGAGTAGGGAAGGCCCACGCCCAATGCGCGAACTTCGACGGGGAAAAGTTCGGCTTTAACAACTGCATTAATAGAAGTATATCCGCTCACAATGATCAATGCGACCATTAACAAGCCAAAAGCAGACCACATATTGGTAGTGTGACTGAGCGTGGTAAGAAGCGGGTAAGTGAATATGGTACCCAAAACACCAAACGAAATCAGCAAAGGCTTCCTGCCGATCCGGTCACTGAGAGCTCCGAAAACGGGTTGCAGCATTGCAAAAATGAACAGCGAGCAGAAGGTCAGCATGGTCGATTGATACTTGGAAAGCCCAACGGTATTGACCAGAAATTTCTGCATATAGGTGGTGTAGGTGTAAAACGCCAGCGTGCCGCCCATCGTGAGCCCGATTACGACGAGGATCGCTTTCGGATGTTTAAGTAATTCTCTGAGTGAACCTTTCTTCTTCGCTTGCTGCTCTGTTGACTTAAATGCCTGTGTTTCATTCATATGCGCACGTAGGTATAGTGCGACGAGCGACAATATTGCGCCCAGAACAAACGGAATACGCCAGCCCCAGTCGTGCATTTGCTGGTCTGTCAGGAAGATATTCTGTAAAATCAATTGCAAGCCCAGCGCGATCAGCTGGCCGCCGATCAAAGTCACATATTGGAAGCTAGAAAAAAAGCCGCGTCGTTTTTCAGTCGCAACTTCGCTCAGGTAAGTGGCCGACGTGCCGTACTCGCCGCCCACACTCAGTCCCTGCAACAATCTCGCGATCAGTAACATAACGGGCGCGGCAATACCAATACTATTGTAACCCGGAAGAAATGCGATTAAAAGTGAGCCGAACGACATTAATAGAACGGATAATGTCATCGCTACTTTGCGACCTTTGGTATCAGCCAGTTTACCAAAAATATAGCCGCCTATTGGCCGCATCAGAAACCCCACCGCAAAAATCCCGGCTGTATTGATGAGCTGTACGGTGGGGTTGGAATCGGGGAAAAACGTGCTTGCAAAGTAGAGGGAAAAGGCCGAGTAAGCATACCAGTCGTACCATTCCACTAAATTTCCGGCGGAGCCGCCGATGATCGCTTTTAGTCGCCAGTTCGTGTCATTCTTGGGTAAAACCTGCTCCATACATGTAAAATGGTATTCGACAAGTTACTCAAATAAAGTACAAATCCACACGCCGGCTTTGGCAACTAATTGCGAGTGACCACTTTTCAAATGGACGATCTGATTTTTAGGAAGAAGTTTTGCAAGTGGGTCGACCGCTTTAAGTGTCAATAGTTTATCAAACTGGCCGGTGAAGTGAAAAATCCGGATATCGTTTTGGTTTGCGATCCCTATGATTTGAGGCATAGTGAAACGCAGGGCGCGAAAGGCAGTCCATGATTTGAAGATATTCTGCCGTTTCGAGGGTGTATTGAGCACATTTTCGGTAAAACGTACCAGACTGTTATTCACAATTCCCGTCTTTTTCAACAGCAGAATGGTTTTGAAAAATAATGCAGGCTTCTGCATTGTCCAGCGAAACAATGCCCGACCGGCCGCATTCCTAGTCGCGAGCGTATAAAGCGGGTTTTCTGAAATCCCGTCAGGTGCGACCAGGTAAGTGTTTTTAATTTTGTCGGGAAATGCTTCAAGCGTAGCCAATGCAAATCTCCCGCCCATACTGAAACCCATTACATCGAAATCTGAGATGTTATTTTGGGTTAAGAAGTCCACCAGAACAGATTTCCAGTGATCTTTGGTAACAATTTCCAGATCTGCATCTGCACTTTTACCGTGAAAGAAAAGATCGAATGCAAAAATAGTGTAGTGATCGCCCAGCGTATTTTCCAGAGTCTGAAAACAGCTTATTCCGTCCTGCCCAATCCCGTGAAATGCAAGAAGAATGCAGGAGCCGCGGCCGAGTCTGGTGAAATGCAGACTAGTCATAAGCTTCACGGCGATGCCTGACGCCAGAGATTTCAACTATCCGAATCGTGTCTTCAATCCAATAGAGGACTCGATAATCACCGATTCTGATTCGGTTAACATTTTTTGAAGCTACCAGCTTTTTATATCCGAATGGACGAGGATTTTCAGAGAGAGAAGCTATTGCTGCCAGGACTCTTTGTAGATCCAATTTTTGAAGTTTGCGGATTTCTTTTGCAGCGCTTTTAGAAACAACGATTTGATAATGCTCAATCATTAATTCTTCCTTCTGATTTCAATTGCGCAATCAGCTCTTCGAAGGGAATTGTATCTTCTCCTCTTCTTTCTTCCGCAGTCAGTGCATCCAGCAAATCTTCAACGATTTCACCGTGCTCCTTCAAGTTAATGATGAGATCGGTTTTCTGACCTTTTTCGTTAGTGATGTATCTGATACCAGTCATATCTCTGCTATTTGAAAGTAAATTAACCAAAAACACTAAAACCTCCAACCTGCGTTATCCTGCGGCGGTTGGAGGTTTATCGTACTATTAAGATTCCATCAAATAAGCCTTGATAAAATCATTGATCTCACCATTCAAAACTGCCTCTGTATTGGAAGTCTGGTGATCTGTTCTGTGGTCTTTTACGCGACGATCGTCCAAAACGTAGCTTCTGATCTGCGAGCCCCATTCGATTTTGCGTTTCGAAGCTTCCACTTCTGCACGGGCAGAGTTACGCTTTTCGAGCTCGATCTGATAAAGCCGTGATTTTAAAAGCCTGATCGCCACTTCTTTATTCATTAACTGAGAGCGTTCCTGCTGACAGGCGATGATAATGCCGGAAGGTTTGTGGTGCAAACGAACCGCAGTTTCCACCTTGTTTACATTTTGTCCACCAGCACCACCGGAACGATAAGTATCCCAGGTAATATCGGCCAGGTTCACGTCGATCTCGATATTATCGTCGGCGAGCGGATACACATAAACCGATGTAAATGAGGTATGTCGCCTCGCATTCGAATCGAAGGGCGAAATGCGGACAAGCCGGTGTACGCCATTTTCAGATTTCAGGTTTCCGTAAGCATATTCGCCGTCGATTTCCAACGTGACCGACTTTATTCCAGCCACATCACCATCCTGCAAATCCACCTCACGGACCTTGTATCCGTTTTTCTCCGCCCACATAATGTACATGCGCATGAGCATGGAAGCCCAATCCTGTGACTCTGTTCCTCCTGCGCCCGAGTTGATCTCGATCACAGCGGGCAGCTCATCACCCTCTTCCCCCATCATTTTCCGGAATTCGATTTCTTCCAGTTTATCAGAGAGCTTTTTGCCTTCTTCGTCTACCTCTTCTTCGGTAGCTTCGCTGGCATCATAAAATTCCCAGATGGTATCCAGATCGTCCCGTAACCGGGCCAGTTCCTCATATCCATTTGTCCAGAATTTCAGTCCGCGGATTTCCCGCATTGTTTTTTCGGCACGATCTGAATCACTCCAGAACTCAGGTTGAACAGTTTGCTGTTCAAGATCTTCTAGCTGTCTTTTTCGGTTATCGTAGTCAAAGATACCTCCCCAAAGCCTCTACGCGGGCCTTCAAGTCTTTCAATTGCTCTGCTGTCATTTGAAGTTTGAGTTTTGTTAAAAAAAAAGATTGTCACTTATGGTCATTACTTGTCATTTGTAGTCACTTATTGTTTTGGTGACTGCTTGATGACGTATTCGTTTTCCCTATTGTCTTAATGTAATTATTAAGTTTTAAGGACAAGGTGTCACAAAGATTAACTAAATACTTGAAAATCTCAGGGTCTATCAGATTCCGGCTTCGCGCTTTTGTTAGCCATGTTTTCGTTTCATATAAAGAACCTCGGGAATAAAAGCAAAAGTTCATATTTTCCTTAAAGTGATACCTGCCAAACCCTTCGGCAATATTTGCTCCAATAGAATCTGCTGCACGTACAAGCTGTTTTCCAATGGTATCCCTACTAAACGTGCTCCATTCCTGTACTACATTCCAAATCCTGTCCGATAACTCCATACTCAACTGATAAATTTGTAAGTCTTCCAATTTCATCGCCACCGAAGTTTCTATTAGGACGTCAAAACAGCAAAAAGTAACAGCCTGGCCTCACATTTATTTAAGCTAAAAAACAAGGAGTGACTACAAATGACAATGAATGACTACAATTGACCGTAAATGACCCAACAAAACGCTCATCCCTAACATTATTTATTACCTTTGCAGCAAAGTTTTTCCAACCCATTTTGTAAAATAAAAATACCAGAAAATGGCTCAAACATATGATGTGATTGTAATTGGTAGCGGCCCCGGGGGTTATCCCGCAGCTATTCGTGCTTCCCAATTAGGACTTAAAGTGGCAATTGTTGAAAAAGAAAGTTTAGGTGGAATTTGCCTTAACTGGGGGTGCATCCCGACCAAAGCACTCCTTAAAAGTGCTCAGGTGTATGAATATATCAAGCATGCCAAAGATTACGGTATCAATGTGAGCGACGCTTCGGCCGACTTCTCTGGCGTAATCAAACGCAGCCGCGGCGTGGCCGATTCCATGAGCAAAGGCGTTTCTTTTCTGATGAAGAAAAACAAGATCGACGTCATCATGGGCGCCGGTAAAGTGAAAGGTCAGAAAACGGTTGAGGTAACTGATAAAGAAGGTAAAAAAGTAGATTACACAGCTAATAAGGGTGTAATTATCGCAACCGGCGCTCGTGCACGTGAGCTGCCGAATATCAAGATCGACGGACAGAAAGTAATCGAATACCGCAAGGCGATGAGCCTGGAAAAACAACCTGCTTCGATGCTGGTAGTTGGTTCCGGCGCAATAGGAATGGAGTTCGCTTATGTGTATGCATCGATGGGCACGAAGGTGACTGTTGTTGAATTCCTGCCAAATCTGGTGCCGGTTGAAGATGAAGATATTTCAAAAGAAATCGCGAAGCAATACAAAAAACTGGGCATCGATACTTACGTGAATTCTACGGTTGAAAAAGTAGATACCAGCGGAAATGGTTGTGTAGTTTCAGTAAAAACACCGGAGGGACAGAAGTCTTTCGAAGTGGATGTGGTGCTTTCCGCAGCCGGAATTGTTGCTAACCTTGAAAATATCGGCCTGGAAGAAACCGGTATTAAAACAGATAAAGGCAAGATCACGGTCAACGAATGGTATGAGACCAGCGTTCCGGGATTTTATGCGATCGGCGACTGTACGCCTGGCCCTGCATTGGCCCACGTTGCTACAGTTGAAGGTATCATTTGCGCAGAAAAACTCGCAGGCCACAAAACAGAAGCATTGGATTACGGTAATATCCCAGGATGTACTTACTGTCAGCCTGAAATCGCTTCTGTTGGTTTCACCGAAAAGAAAGCACGCGAAGCAGGTTACGATATTAAAGTTGGTAAATTTCCATTCAAGGCTTCCGGAAAAGCGACTGCTGCCGGAGCCACAGATGGTTTCGTGAAAGTGATCTTTGACGCTAAATATGGCGAGTTCCTTGGCGCTCACATGATCGGGACCAATGTAACTGAAATGATCGCTGAAGTTGTGGTTGCGCGTCAGCTGGAAACTACTTCTCACGAGATATTAAGATCAATCCACCCGCACCCAACCATGTCAGAAGCGATTAAAGGCGCAACTGAGGCTGCTTACGGAGAAGCGATCGACTTGTAAGCAAGAAGTAATTTGATAAAATCGTAGGGTATTCATTCAATTGGATACCCTATTTTTTTGTCGAATTATGTAAATTTGGAAAGTGGTCGGGCAGTAAATGGCCCGCCGGATATACCCAGCGTTTAAAAAAATTGATTCTTGAATAGTGCTAATTACACAGGTAACTTCAACGAATTGTGGAAAAGCGAAAGCGAGATTAAGTCACGTTGGAGCAATCTGACCTTCTGTTTTGCTTACCTGATCGGTTATCCGGCAACCGCATTCCTCTATTATTTAAGAAATGATCCCGCCTTCCCGCTTATTTTGCGGGCTGAGCTCGTTTTCAGCGCTATCGGGCTGATTTTTTTGTTTCTGCACTTTCGCGGAAAAATTACGGCGCAAAGGGCATCGCTGTTCGTATACCTGACCCTACTACCGGTACACGCGTATATTCTGGCCTGCGTTCCGCATACTACCTACGATCGCGCCTCTTTCAATATGACGCTTGGCCTTATCTTCTCATTCGTCGTACTCAGGTGGCCGGGGAAAGATGCTTTTATCGTCACAATGCTGGTAGTCCTGCTGTTTCCATCCGCGCTTTATCTCGGGCATCCGTCCTATTTTTATCAGTTTATGGGGCAGGGAGGGCTGTTTTTCTTTTTGGGTCAAATGCTTTTTCCTTTCGTCATGTATTTTACAGACAAGCGGAATAAGCGTGACTTCTATTACAGATATTCACTTGCAGAGCAGAATGAGAAACTGGAAAAACAGAAGCAGATAGCTGAAAGTGCAACTTTGGCCAAGTCGGAATTTTTGTCGACGATGAGCCACGAAATCCGTACGCCATTGAATGGTATCGTCGGGATTGTGCATTTGTTGCAGGAAAATGAGTCAAGAAGCGAAGACGAAAAAGAGCTGATCGAAACATTGAAATTTTCTTCGACGCATTTAATGGCTGTCGTAAATGATATTCTCGATTTCAATAAGATCAATTCCAATCATGTCAAGCTGCACCCGGCTGTTTTTGATCTGGAAGAGTTGCTGAGAAACCTGTATAACAGCTTTTTGCCCCGGGCGAGAGAGAAGAATCTGGAACTGCACTTTGAGCATCCCGAGCAGCTCCCGCTCATTCACGCCGATCAGGTAAGGTTAAGTCAGGTGATCACCAATCTTGTCCACAATGCAGTTAAATTCACAGATGAGGGATTTGTGAAAGTTTCGGTGACCGAAGCGGGCAGGACGGAAAACGAGATACGGCTAGAATTTTCAGTTGCAGATAGTGGAATAGGCATTTCAGAAGAGCTGCAATCCCATGTATTTGAGATATTTACGCAGGTAAGAAGTCTGGTGAAGCGGCAGGACGGCGGTACAGGATTGGGGCTGGCTATTTCGAGGGAATTGGTGCGGTTGTTTGGAGGCGAGCTGAGATTGAAAAGTGAGATAGGAAAAGGATCCGTCTTTTCATTTCAGCTCGAACTACCCTATTCGCTGCCAGCGATTTTGCCCCAAAAAAACACTGTTAAAGGCAGTGTACCAACTATTTCTTCCAGCGCAAGGATACTTCTGGTTGACGACAATGCGACGAACTTAATGCTCGCGACCAGGCTACTCGAAAGAAAAAGCATTCCATTTGATATCGCGTCGGATGGAAAACAAGCTCTTGATTTATACCTTTCAACACGTTATAACCTGATTTTCATGGACCTGAGAATGCCGGTTATGGACGGTTTTGAGGCAACCAGGTTAATCAGGGAAAAGGATGCGAATATCCCGATCGTCGCGCTCACCGCCTCTGCATTTGAGGACGAGCGCGAACGTGCGCTCGCTAGTGGTTTTAGTAATTATCTGATAAAACCATTCCTTCCTGACGATTTTTATAAGATTGTTTATGCTGAAATAGAGATCGACAATTAAGTCTAAAAGTACCCGCTACTTCACTTTCTGCCGACGCTGCATTGCCTCCCGCCACGTCGTCAGCACGATACCTTCTTTCTCAATATACTTCTTCAACTCCGGGTCGATCATCGCCAGAAAATCACCCTCTCTCGTCGGCCACGAATCTGATATTTTTGGGAAAACTTCCGTGTGAATGGTACAATGCATGATTACCATCGTAAGTCCGGGCTTCAACTTTCCGAATGCTTCTATGTATTTGCCAGTCTTGTATTGCTGCATTGCTTTATCCGACTTATCCCCATTTTCAGGCCCCTTCCAGCAGTAGCTGCTGTTTTCAAGATCGTCAAGTACCGGCAGGCCCGCATTCCAGAGTTGTTTTCCGATCTTTTGCGTCATCTCAAATTGATCGCTGATCATTTTCTCCACCTCTTTGATAGCAGTATTGTGCCCGCCCGGAAACATCACCGGGATCTTTTCCTGCATTCCTACCTTCAAATATCTTTCCATGAATTCTGGCGTGGCGAACAGTGTTCCCATATGCGAATCGAGGTGCGTGGGTTCGAAACCCATCGTGCGTGCCCGGTCAAGCTGCGCACGGATTTCCTGCTCTACTTCATCGGGAGAGGCGTTTTTCACTACTTCTGCCACGCTGCGCCACAATGCACCTTCTGGATCTGTCAGCCCTTTTACCTGCTGCTTTCCGGCCAAAGGTCCCCATCGATAGTCTTTCCATTCGGAGGTTAAAGTCAAATGCAGTCCGGCGTCGAGGTCTTTATTTTCTTTCCAATAATTAACAAAACCAGGTACCCAGCCGCAAGGCATCATCACGCTTAGCGAATTGGCAACTCCCTCGCGGATCGCCCGGATCGCGCCCTCGTTGGATTCGTACGACATCCCCACATCATCGACGTGAATGATCAATACTTTTTTACCTTTCGGATAACCCAGCTTCTCCGCATAAGTCTGCCCGCTATCCTGCGAATAGGCAACAGTTGAAACGCAGATCATTATCAAAAGCAGTGTTATGTTCATCCTACATTTGTTTAAGTTTATGACTAACAACCTTACCTGCCATGAAGAATTATGTACTAGTGATTCTACTGTTTTTATCGCCGGCCCTGGCAAATGCGCAGAAAACTAATGCGCGTGAAATAGCAAAAGCCGCGCTGCAAAAAATGACGGGCGAAAAACGCCTGACCAGTTTCGAGCTGGAAATAACCTATGATAAACCGCGGGAAAATCCGGTCGAACTTACGCAGCCAAATGCATTTTTAATGTTGATGGATTCTATCATGCCAACACTTCCTGATTCGGTTCAAAAAAGTCTGGAGGCACAAAGGGACAGTATTAAAATCAGTACATATCTCGACCGCATTGAAATGTTTAAAGGCATGCAGGAGCGGATTTTATGTGATGTTACACATCAAAAAGTAGTTTTTATAAGATTGATCCCGAACTCATTACGCAATTACGATGATACTTTAAGAAATGTTTCGGGCATAGTTAACGCGTTTCCTTTTCAAAAACCTTACACTGAAAATCCGGTATACCTGCTGCAATTAATGGTTGCCGATTCTACGGAGCTGCATTATTCGGGTAGCTCGTTTGTTGACCAGGAGGAAAGTCATATTATTCAGGTGAAAATAGATGGGAAATGGGTGGATACTTATATTACAAAAAAAGGTCTTTTACTAACCCGGCTTGTATTACAGCGGGTTGATACCGACCCGCTTATCGGACACGGGCCTGAATATTACAAGGATTATTATTTGTATTCGGACTACCAGCGCGTTAGCGGGATATTGTTGCCGAAGTCGCTCGAAGAAATCACTTCAAGAGGCGATCTGACGATCAGAAAGATGCTTGATTGGAAAAGCATAAACAAATCTTTCCCAGACGATACATTCAAGCCCGAGCGAACTTATGAAGAGAGAGCAAGATTCAAAATTGTTCCGCTGCGAGACAGTTTGTACGTCGTGATCCAATCCGGCAACAAATTTAGTCACCGTTCGCTGGTGCGGCTAAATGCTGAGAAAACGCTCGACATTTTTATGGAACCCATTAATCATGAAGCGATTGCAGAAAAGTTTTTCTCTACCATATCAGCGCATTTTACACAAACAAAAATTCGTAATGTATTTTGTTCAGGTAGTATTTCCTCAATAGCCCCGCTCCCCGGACTACTTGATAAAAACACGCAATTTATCGCACCAAAAGGCAATGGATTTCTGTCCGAAGAGCGCCGATTTGCATTGAACTCGGAACAGGATTCGATCTGGAAAGTGCAAAAGGCAAAGGGGTTGCTGATTACATTCGACCAAAATATGGTACAAAATGATGTTAAGGCTTACGTAATCAATCCCGAAAAGAAAGAAGAATGGGACCAGTTGTATGTATTTTACTATCTGCCCCGCCAGAAGCTTGTGTTCTATAAAGAAAGTCCATATTGGGCGATAAAGAATTCCAAACAACTGTCACCTGCCGAAAAGCGCCTTTACGAGTATTTGGTTAAAGAAAAGATACAAGTAGAAAAGATCATTTATTCTGAATCCTTTATTGATGATGCTCCGCTTGAAATGACTTTTCAAGATCTGGTCAGAAGGGCGAATATTGAGTGAAACCCTGGCCCTACTTAAATACAAGCACCGCCTCGCCGGAATAGTAATCTCCACTTTGATTGATTGAAGAGAATATGATAATAAGGTCGTCACTGGGTGTAGTGTACTTTAACACCATTTCACTCGCTTTGACTTTTTCAGACGAAATACCGTAACTGGATTTTAACGCACGTATTTTCTCGGACAAGTCCCAGGTTTGAACTTTGTTCCCATTTTTGTAAAGATTCATAAATCTCCCCTTTGCTGAAAGGTCTATTCCGTAAGGATCTGTTTTTAAGTCTGTTATGTTATTTAATGCAAAGAACTTCAATCGGTTGAATCCTGCGATGGGAACGGTAATACTGTCACTTTCAGCAGATCTGGATGAATAATTGACGTAGTTTGGATTAAATCTGAAATTATCAGGCTTATTCACAACATGTTCCGCCAGTATCTGATCCATTTGTTCGTAGTGCTGATACCCCGTACCATATTTCATTTTTAACCCCGGGAAATACTTTTCCAATCCTTTCTGTTTCCGGGACCGGAAAAATTGAATGATCGATTCAAGTTGCTGATAATCCTGCGAACGCACAGAAACCTTTCCCGAAATCTGTCTATTTGCATTAAGGAGCTTATTTTCGGTTAGTATCTTTTCAAAAGTGCGAAGCTGACTGTTCCTGGCAACTACAAAAATGTTCCACGGACCAATTGCAAGTAATAGGGCAATCACAGAAAGCGATATCGGTATCCACCTGATATCTGCCATTTTACTAACCAGAAAATAGATGGTAATAACCGCCAGCCAGAACGCCAGCACAGCGATGATGTAGCGATTTTCGGTAACACCATAATCATTGATCCGCCTGAAAATACCGATAAAAAGCAGTACGATGAGCGGGAGCAGCGCAAGGTAAAACCGCTTGCCAAATAGCCTGACCCATTTTTCGCGGGCCATTTCCCGCAGCGGATGCAATAAGAGCAGAGCCAGAATGCCCGCGATTGAAAACGCCATTATCAGGTACGCCACGCCGCCGTCGGGCAGCTTCCATTGAAAAATGATCTTGAATGTATAAGCATACAAAATGACCATATAAACCACTTCCAGCGGCAGGAGTACATATTGCGTGAAAATTTTGAGACCAGCTGGATAACTCGTTTCTTCATCCAGCTCAATCAGGTTTACCGGAATTTTGCTGAGGAAGAATAGCGTATGAAACACTACGGCGATCAATACAAAAAGGTCGCCTTCGATTTTAATAAGGTATGTGATATCAAACAGATATTCAACTGTTTTAACCGCAATTAGTAGCCCGACGTACAGCGTAACAGCATACAGCGTCGCATTCAGAGATTGGAGAAAAAGTGTCTTATTGAACTGCCAGAAGCCATTTGTTTGACCAGAACTTAAAAAAGGCGAGAATGCTACCAGTAAGTGCGAAGCGACCATAAACAGCATAAATCTGTAATAATCGCGCGGAGTGGGTTCGTCGGGGATTGTGAAGAAATAGAGTGTGAGGATCGCGGAAACCAGCAGATTGATACCGATAATCCAGGAGGCTTTCAATTGTTTTCGCTCTACAATCAACTCAATAGCGATCATCAATGGCGTTGCCAGAAAGAGGGGATATGCCAGCCTCGTCATCAGGTTTATTTCCTCCTCGTTACCCGTACTTTCCAGATATCGCCACAGTACGGCGGCTTTACAAATGGCGACCGCCACTACCCACGGGAAGCGTCTTATCGTATTGGTAAGCTGGTCACTTATATGGTGAAGAGAAGGTAATTTTATCATGGCTTTTCTATTTGTTGACAGGTGATAGAGGCACTCAAAACCCGCGTCAAATTAGTCTGCCGTAAGTTCAAACACAATACCCCTTTTCACTTTCCCGTTATCTGCCAGATCACCGCACCCGCTGACCTTACCCTATGCTAAATCCCCGGTACCTTTTGGCCTGTATTTTGTTCCTTACAATAAATGCTGCCGATGCGCAACATTTTGCATTAAGCCGGCTTTTTTATCCCAATCTTACTTTAAAAGCTGACTATACTGTTCCTTCCAGTCTGGACGGGACACGGGATTACGGCTATTCGCGCACTGGCTTTTTGGGTATTATTCCCCTTCAAAGCGAAGTTCAGCTTGGATACAGTTTGCGCAAAAAGTTCGATCTCAGGGCCGTGCACACCGTCGCAATCGCACAATACACACAGATACAACCTACAATCGACGGCACAAGTATTCCTTCAAATGGCTATAAAACGCTGTCGCTGGGTATCATACGTTTGCAGGCCAGCATCAAGGACAGACTTTGGGCTTATGGCGGCGGATTGGGAATGACGGAGACGAACGAGACGTTTTTTAGCCCCCAGCCATTTTTCTGGGGAGGTGCGGCGCGGATGCACATTTTAGGATTAAGAACACAAATCGCCTACGGTTCGGTGATCGCTTACAATCAGAAGTTGCGTTTCGTGCCGGTTTTTGGGGTAAATAAAGGTTTAGGCAGACATTGGCGGGCATCGGCACTATTGCCTTTTGTAGCGAATGTAAATTATAAGGCTACCAAGTGGTTCAATGTGGATATGTTCGCCGGGTTGAATGGATACAGCGGCGGTTTCCAGTTTCAAACTCCTGAGGAAAAAACTTTAAGGAGAGAAAATTACAGACATATCAAGATCGGAATGTCTGCCAATGCGCATCTTTTTACCGCGATAAATATCTCACTGGAAGCAGGAGTGACCACATTTCGTCAGCTACGGACATTTAATAGTGCGAGAGAAAACCTAACTTCCTACACGCCGGCAACCACTCCTTATATTGGCGCAAGTGTACGTTACATTACCAGCCGGTCGAGCCTGTCGTCCAGATTTATCAAGAAAATGGGATTGGGACAGGCCGGGATTAACTGGTAATGAATTAGTTAGGAAGCTATTTTAGGATAACCGGGCCGCCTCTGTTTTTAGGAGTTGTTTATCAATCGGTACTACCCCTACCATTTCACAAACGAGTCCGCCACCCAGATTGGAAATCGCAGCTATCGTTTTTGGAGGTAAATTCAATGCAACGCAGCAGGCCGCAATGCTGATCACCGTATCGCCGGCACCGGAAACATCGGCTATTTGACGGATATGAGCCGGTAAGTGGTGGATTTCTTCATTCAGATCAATAAATACCCCACGCTCGGATAGCGTGATCAGCGCGCCTTTTACTTGCAGCGTTTCCTTAAGCTGTTCCACGGTCGCGCGCAGTTCTTCTGGTTTATCTACATTAAATTCCACTTTCAAACCTTCCCTCAATTCTTTCAGATTAGGTTTAAAAAGCGTGGTATGCTGGTAAGAAAGGAAATTGCGCTTTTTTGGATCAACTACCGTAGGTATATTCAGGGAATTGGCAAAAGCTGTTATTTCTGAAATAGATTCCGCGGTCAAAACGCCTTTGTCGTAATCTTCAAAAATAACTACCTGACAAGAAGGAATCAGTTCTTTCGCTTTTTCAACAAGCTTGTCGGTTTCCGCTTTGGAAATGGGCTTATCTGTCTCAGTATCAATGCGTACAACCTGCTGAGAGCCGGCGATGATCCTTTCTTTAATTGTAGTGATCCTTGCCTCGCTGCGGATCAATCCTTCGCAGTTCAGCCCTTTTTCTTTTAAACTGTTTTCAAGCAGATCTCCCGAGCTGTCAGAGCCGATCACCGAGCAGATAATAGCTTCTGCACCAAGTGATTGAACATTCAATAGCACATTACCGGCGCCACCGAGACGATATTCTCTTTTTTGAACTGTCACTACCGGAACTGGGGCCTCCGGAGAGATCCGGTCTACTTTGCCCCAAACGTAAGAATCCAGCATTACATCACCGATCACCAATACACGCAGGGAATCGAATGCTTCAAATATCTGATTAATGTTCATCTGTAAAAATTGTACGCGGTTATTATCGGGTTTTCTCAACTCAAAAATCAGACCTTGGCTACAAAATGAAGACTTGCAACTTGAAATCTTTTATTTAAATAAAGTCGGTGTGCGTCTGTCCGGGCTTCGTTAACGCCCGAATCGAGGTGTATCTCGTCAAAATTTCCCTTTTTTGCTAAGTCAAAGATCCAGTCCAGCAAAACGCCGGCGTAACCTTTTCCGCGGTGCGCAGGTAAAGTTGAAAGGTCATCAATATAAATGTATTTGCCTCTGAACAGGTTATAACCGGTTTCAAAAACGGCCACAGCCGCAGCTTCTCCTTCACTTTCTACGAAGATCAATTGCCGGTTATCTTCCAAGGTCAACCTTACGGCCTCGTTGTACAGCTCGTCGGTCAATGAAGGCCGCAGCGCCTGAATAGCGCTGCGGCACATTAATATATCCTGCTCAGTTTCAGCAACTCTGACTATCATGCTTCGTCGACGGGCATTGTGAGGTTACTTAAATTATGCCCCATTTTATCTCTTTTGGTCAAAAGATATTTCTCGTTGTAGGGATTGGAAGGGATTTCCACCGCTACGGAATCTACAATTTCAAGACCGTAACCGATCAAACCAGCACGTTTTTTGGGATTATTAGTGATCAGGCGAATTTTAGAAACGTCCAGATCCCGCAATACCTGCGCGCCAACGCCGTAATCGCGATCATCCATCGGAAAGCCGAGTTCAAGATTAGCTTCCACCGTGTCGCGGCCCATTTCCTGCAATTTATACGCCCGCAGCTTGTTCAGTAAACCAATGCCGCGGCCTTCCTGATTCATATAAACAATCACACCTTTTCCAGCTTTGTCGACCATTTCCATCGCGGCTTGCAGTTGCGGACCGCAGTCGCAGCGGCACGAGCCGAAAATGTCACCGGTAACACAGGAAGAATGCACGCGAACCAAAACCGGCTCGTCTTTTTCCCAGGTACCTTTAACCAATGCTAAATGCAGATCTCCGGTATTGATCTGTCTAAATGCGATCAGGTCAAAATGGCCCCATTTGGTCGGCATATCCACGCCTATCTCGCGCTTGATCAGTGATTCTTCGCGGAGGCGATATTCAATTAAATCTTTGATACTTACCAGTTTGAGGTTAAACCGGTTTGCGATTTCCCTGAGTTGCGGCAACCGCGCCATGGAACCGTCTTCATTCAATATCTCCACCAAAACACCAGCCGGCGATAATCCCGCCATGCGCGGAAAGTCGATCGCAGCTTCGGTGTGACCCGTTCTGCGCAAAACGCCGCCTTTTTTTGCTTTCAACGGGAAAATATGCCCTGGCCTGCCCAGATCTTCAGGCTTGGTTTCCGGGTTTACAAGCGCCTGGATCGTTTTCGAGCGGTCACTGGCAGAAATTCCGGTGGTGCAACCATTACCTAAAAGGTCGACTGAAACGGTGAATGCAGTTTCGTGCAAGGCAGTATTCGTGCCCACCATCATTTCCAGTTGAAGCTCTTCGCACCTTTCCTCTGTAATCGGAACGCAGATCAAACCGCGGCCTTCACGGGCCATGAAATTGACGATTTCGGGGGTTACGAGCTCAGCGGCGCATATAAAATCACCTTCGTTTTCGCGGTCTTCATCATCAACAACGATGATCAGTTCGCCCCTTTTTATAGCCGCAATGGCTTCTTCTATGGAATCCAATTGAATCGGATTATTATTGCTATTCATTAATCGCGTCGCTGAAAAATAGTTTTAAACCAAAACTCGTTTTTACCTTGCAAAGGTATATTGTTAATATCGAAAGTTCTATTTTTGAACTTATCCGAATGTTTAACAACGGATTTACCTTTACCGTTTCAATGTATTTAAATTGAAAATCGGCTTATTCCGGGACATTTATACTCACTTATGAATTTCAGGCAGTTGATCATACTAATTCTGGGCGTAGTTTTTCTCGCGCCTCTGTATGTAACTGGTCAAAGCTTTTGCGGGAATACCGGCGGGTTTTCTCTCACCCCGTCAACCGGTTGCGCGCCACTCTCGGTGACGGTTAAAAACCTGGTTCCCAAGTCTGAAAACGTTACTTATGCCTTCGATTTCGATCGCTCGCGCACTACTGTTCCAACACAATCGGAGACCACGCAGGATTCCAGCCACACTTACGCACTTCCCGGTAATTACACAATTTTGCAGTTCGGCAGTGCGAACGGGACTGGTTTCAGCCAGTGTACAGATATTGTTGTAAAGGAAACACGCGCGCCCAATGCGGAACTGATTGTGTGCCCGAGTGGAAAAGTGAGGTTAATGCTGGTAAATGATAGTATTTCAAAAGCTTACGATGCCATTGTGATCAATTGGGGCGACGGATCTAATCAAAGTATTGACCCAAAAAGCAATACCCCTTTTGTCGACCATACTTACTCTGCCGGTACAAAACCTGCTGTGACCATACGCGGACGCTACCGAAATGCAGATTGTCAGCAGAAAATAGTGGCTAAGACACTCACAGGTTCCGGCCCGCAATCGCTTGCGACTATTGTGATCAAAAGCGTCTCGTTGCAGGAAAACGGAGAAGCAAAAGTCCTCTACGAGGGAATTGAAGGTATTCCCAGCGAATTATTGATAGAAAACGGCGATGGGAATTTTGTGTCGACAGGGAAGTCGGGGCAAACGGGCGGTACGCAATCTGTAACCGTTCCCGGTCTTGATCCAAAACAGAAATATCGGTTCAAGTTATCTTCGAAAAATATCTGCGACAACCTGATCGAAAGTCCGATAGTGGCGAGCATGAATGTAATGGAGGGCACCTTATCGCTGGACGAGATCATTTCTGTTTCGTGGGCGCATTTGGCAAATACTGAAAATCTGATTCAATATCAGTTAAAGAGGGACGGATCGGTGGTTTTTACATCGTCAGACGCGCTTTCCTATCTTGATACAGATGTAAAATGCGGCAATACCTATAAATATGAGATCGTCGCGATCATTGAAAACGATGTCCGTTCCTATTCCGCACCGATCAGTATTGAACCAAAAACTGCGCCGCCAGGTCTGGTCACGCAGGCCAGCGTGACCGTGCAAGCCGAAAATGTCATTAATACGCAGGTTCAGTTGTCGGGAGAAGGATTAACAAGCAGTTACGACCTGATCATCGAGCGTGCTTTGGCCGGAAGTTCGGACTATCAAAAGGTATCCCCGACAGATAATCAGAGCTTGCAGTTTGTTGACAATGCGGTGAGTACGAATGAGAATTCTTACTGTTATCGGTTTCAATATGAAAATGCCTGCAATCTGAGGTCGCCCGGATTTAGTCAGCCTATTTGCTCGATCCTTTTATCCAGCCGCACGCCGGAAATCGTCTGGACTTCTGATTCACCTTTTACGGAGCCAGTCGGAAATTATGATCTGCATCAGCTTGATGATCAGGGAAATATCGAGCAGACAATCCCTAAACAATTGCAGATTGCACATGGCGTAGATCTTGCGTCGCAGTCTTCCAGCTCTTTTCAGATTGAAGCGAAGTCTGCGGACGGCGCGCTGGTAAGTTCTTCCAATGTGCTCAATTTCAGAAGCCAGCCTATTATTTTAGTCCCTGATGCATTTACGCCTAACGGGGATACGCATAATGAGCGGTTTGAGGTGAAAGCATATTTTATTTTAGAATTTCAAATGTCGGTATTTGATCGCTGGGGTGAAGTGGTGTACCATTCGCAAAATCTCGCAGATACGTGGGACGGGAAGGTGGCCAGCGGGAATGCTGCGGGCGGCTACTATATCTATCAGATCGAGGCGGTCGATACCTTTGGCCGCAAATTCTCCAAGAAAGGGAGTTTTTTATTGATTAGATAGGATTTTTCTAATCCATTTATTGTACGGATAATAGTTTCCAGACTCTTCCGTTAATTATTTGCGTAAATTGTGACGCTTACATTAGAATCTCCCCGACACGATTTCATTCCATACCACTCAGTGTTAATTGATTGTCTTTAATAGCCGAAGCTAAATATTGCACACTTATGAGATTACTGTTACCTCTTTCTTCATTTGTATTTTTGCTCTTCAACTTACTGATAACCAACGCCGATGCGCAAGGTCTTTGTGACCGCGGCGGGGGCGGGTTTGAAGTAGATAATTCTGAGGGGTGTGCACCACTCACAGTGCGTATTACGAATACACTTCCAAATCCGTTATCCCTCACCTATGCTGCTGCTTACGATGGACGGTCAAATACTCCGCCTATTCAAGAAGTTTCTTCCGTCACTTATAGGAATCGTGGGGTATATACTTTACTGCAGCAAGCAGTTGTCGCAGAAGGAAAAGTATATGCGTGTAAAACAATTACCGTTTATGAAAGCCGTCCGCTCACTGCTGCCTATTCTTCCTGTGGAGGTGGAAAAATAACACTTATCCTAGCAGAAGACCTCGTTATTACCGGTTATGACCAGGCGAGAATTGATTGGGGCGATGGCACAAGTGCTCTTTGGGCGAAAGGTGACAGTTACATTCTAGAACATAATTATACGAATACGAGTACAAGTCCGACAGTCAGCATTACTGGGTTGCATGTAGGCAAATCCTGTGCACAGGGGGCAGTTACTTCTATTCCCATATCTTTCCAGCAAGCTCAGCTAAACGATATTTCCGTAAAATCACTTGAAATGCTTGGCGGAGGTATTCTCAGGGTGAACTATCTGGGAGTTACTGCAATTCCTACCGAGATCAAGTACAGTACTGACGGGAACACTTTTGCAACCGCAGGAAAAAGATCCTCAGGTGGTTTGCAGCCGTTCGATATTAATAATGTAAATGTTGGTCAAAGTTATCAGGTGAAACTAGCTTCTCAGGATCTCTGCCAGGGACTGACTGATAGTAAACCTATTAATAGCATGACATTAGCCGGCAAGTCTGAGGATGGAAAAAACATACTGACCTGGAACAAATATCCTGCCGATGGAGATTTTGTAAGTTATGAACTGCTTAGGGACGGCACATTGATAAAGACCTTTAATTCCATTGATGAAATAACTTACACAGATGAAGATGTTGCGTGCGGTAGCTACTCGGAATACCAGGTAATTGCCAAGATAAAAGATGTAACATCAACTTCGGCTCCCGTGGGTGTGAAAACCGAGGTTTCTACGGCAAGACCAATTTTGCAGGCATCTGTGTCGGTTTCCGGAGATAATCTTGTTGTGATTAAAGCAAATGTACCCGGCGCCGGACCAAACAGCACTTATGACCTTTCTATTGAAAAAGCGGAATCCGGGACTCCCACATTTCGAAAGATCATCACTTTATACAATCAGAATGAATATTCAGATCCTGATGTAAAAACCAGTGAAACTTCGTATTGCTACCGCCTCAATTATCAGAATTCCTGTGGACAAAAACTTCCTGTAACGCAGCCTTTCTGCACCATGTTATTGAAGAAAAATCTAACTACATTAGTCTGGTCGCCTGAATCACCACTTCTTGAGGGAGTGAGTAGTTATGAAGTAAATCAGATTGCATCCAGCGGTTCTACAATTATTCCGAACCAACTGAATACCAATTATACGATCAAGCTGAATGCCCAAAGCGATCTTGAATACAACTTTCAGATCCGCGCTACTTCCCCGGACGGAGATTTTGAGAGCCTTTCCAATATTATCAACTACCGCAGAAGTGCGGGAGTATTTGTTCCTGATGCTTTCAGCCCGAACGGGGACGGTTATAACGATGTTTTGGAGGCAAAATCCACACAACTTCAAGCTTTTACGTTTTCAGTAATGAACAGGTGGGGCCAGGTTGTTTTTCATTCGGAGGATATTAATACTGGTTGGGATGGTACCATTAAAGGTGAAAATGCCCCAGTCGGATCTTATGTTTACAAAATGACTTTCGTAGATGACATCAACCAAACAGTTGAAAAAAGTGGTACTTTTATGCTTTTAAGGTAGAAGTCTTTTAAGAAATTTTTAGACGCTGGCACTTAACAGTTTAGATATGTTTGGAAATATGGCAGACATGATGGGTATGATGGGGAAAATGAAAGATCTCCAAGCCCGCATGAAAGAAGCGCAGGATCAGCTGAGTACTATCACAGAAACTGCGGAATCGGGCGGTGGCCTGGTAAAAGCGACAGTTAATGGTCAAAAGGCACTTATCAGTCTGGATATCGATCAGGATCTTATTAAGCCGGACGATAAGGAAATGCTGCAAGATCTGATTGTAGCCGCTGTGAACAGGGCATTTGATAATATTGAACCTAAAATCAAAGCGCATTTACAAAAAGCGACAGAGGGTGTATTACCCAATATCCCAGGGCTGGATTTGAGCGGATTTATGAAATAATTGCTCTCAATGGCCTCTTCGGTTGCGATCGTAATCCTGAATTACAACGGAAAACACTATCTCGAAAAATTTCTTCCCAATATTCAACAGTATTCCGGAGGCTATGATATCTGGATAGCGGACAATGCTTCAACCGATCATTCGCTTGATTGGGTAGAAATGCATTTTCCGACCATTAAAACATTGTCAATCAATGAGAATAGGGGTTATGCCGGTGGTTACAACGAAGCGCTGAGGCACATTCAAGCAGATTATTATATTTTACTAAACTCGGATATCGAGGTCACTCCTAATTGGATCGACCCCGTAATCGCTTTTATGGATTCCGATGAAAGCATAGCAGCGTGTCAGCCCAAAATCCGCGCTTACGATCTCCCTACCCACTTCGAATACGCCGGTGCGGCAGGCGGCTTTATGGATTATCTCGGTTATCCGTTTTGCAGAGGAAGGATTTTTGATACCCGTGACGAAGATCTGGGCCAGTTCGACGATGAAGGCGACGTATTCTGGGCAACAGGAGCTTGTATGTTCGTGCGCGCTTCCGCGTTTCACAAAGCCGGCGGATTTGACGAGACTTTTTTCGCGCATATGGAAGAAATCGATTTGTGCTGGCGGCTGCTGAATATGCAATATCGAATCACATATTGTGGGAAATCAACGGTTTATCACGTCGGTGGCGGCACATTGCACAAGTCAAACCCCCGTAAAACTTTCCTGAATTACCGTAATAATCTGATCATGCTTTTCAAAAACCTTCCAAAGGGAAGGCGCTGGAAAACGGTATTGATCCGCCTGGTACTCGACGGCCTGTCGAGTGTTCGGTTTATGGCAACTGGCGCGTGGCCCGACGTATTCGCGATTCTGCGCGCGCATCTAGCGTTTTACAGAATGATACCGTCGCTCATGAAGCGTACTCCCCGGAATAATTACCGGGCGCCTTTGTACTATAAGAGTATTGTGTGGGAATATTTCGTCCGTGGCAAGCACCGGTTTGACCAGCTTTCGGGCGTGAATCCCAAAGAAGAAACGGTTAAAACTCCCAGATCGTAGGGCTATTGTGCTTTCTCCAATGCTGGCGGATCTCCATCCAGAATGCAAGCACCAGATATAGAATAATCGGCGAGCCGAAGGTCATGAATGTGGCGTAAATAAAATACTTCCTGATACTGCTGGCAGGAAAGTTGAGCCGTTCCCCGAGTTTCGCACAAACCCCAAATATCTGATCTTCAACGTAGTAGCGAAGCTTGTTCATGCCTTTTTTAGATTATTAGATCATAGTTAACAATTTTGAAGGGCATTAACAACCAAACAGATTGTTTTTTATCGAATGAGCCGGTGAAGCAAAATACCGCTAACTCTTAAATTTGCAAATTCTTTAAGCAAATAAATTGTTTTACAAACAATTTTTGTTTCTTTGTGATTAAAGATTTTGTAAGTTGTTCATTATAATCAAGATGTCTTAACAAGAATTGCCAAAATTTCTTTTGCTAATGGGTTGAGCCTCCCTCAATTATTTGGTAAAGCCACTTCTAGTTTCTATTGAAACGCTTACAATTCTCTTGTGTTTTCACCTTATTTCAATTTTTTTATTTCAACATTATGCCAACAGGTACTGTAAAATTTTTCAATGAAGCTAAGGGATACGGCTTCATCGTTGAAGACGACACAAACAGAGACATTTTTGTCCATGTGACAGGATTAGGAGGACTTACAATCCGTGAAAATGACCAAGTAGAATACGAAGTCGTTGAAGGAAAAAAAGGACTAAACGCTGTACAGGTAAAAAAGATATAACTGTATTTTTTTTGCATGAAACCAAAAATGCCGTTCGAGAGAGCGGCATTTCTAGTTTCTAACCTGTTCACTTTATTCAACCCAGGACTTTACGTCGTCGAGCTGCGGCATTTTTTCGTCTATTTTCAGCTTCTTCCGCATTCCGCCCAGATCATTGAAGATCTTGTTTGCATTGGCGCCTTTCAATTGCTCGATCGTCAGGATATTCATTTTCTGCAAAGCAGGAATCCACACAGCGGGCACGCCAGCATCGACATAGTCTGACTCTTTCGCAACCTCAGCTTTCTTCTCCGGGCGCATTTGGGGGAAGAATATCACTTCCTGAATGCTCGAATTGTTAGTGAGCAGCATTGTGAGCCGGTCAATTCCAATACCGATACCCGAACTTGGCGGCATTCCATATTCCAGCGAGCGCAGGAAATCTTCATCCATTTCCATCGCCTCGTCATCGCCGCGTTCTTTCAGTTTAAGCTGATCTTCAAACCTTTCGCGCTGTTCCAGCGGATCATTTAGCTCCGAGTATGCGTTTGCGATTTCTCTTCCATTGATAAAAAGTTCGAAACGCTCAACCATTCCCGACTTGGTGCGGTGTTTTTTGGTAAGCGGCGACATTTCGACGGGGTGATCTGTAATGAAAGTAGGCTGGATAATATGCTCCTCCACCTTTTCACCAAAAATCTCATCGATCAGTTTGCCTTTGCCCATACTCTCGCTCACTTCCATTCCCCACTGCCGGCATTGTTCGCGGATCGCATTTTCGTCAAGTTCGTCCACATTCAGTCCTGTATATTGCAGGATCGCATCGGTAATGCTCAATCTTGGGTAAGGTCCGGCAAAATCAAGTTCCACGTCTCCGAATGTAGCTTTGGTAGTTCCATTGACAGCGAGCGCTACTTTTTCCAGCAGCTCCTCGGTCATTTTCATCATCCAGATATAATCCTTGTAGGCAACGTAAAGCTCAACCGTCGTGAATTCCGGATTGTGCGTCCGGTCCATACCTTCGTTTCTGAATAGCTTTCCAAACTCATAAACACCTTCGAAACCGCCTACTATCAGTCTTTTTAAATGCAGTTCAGTCGCAATGCGCAGGTACAGGCCCAGATCCAATGCATTGTGGTGCGTTGTAAAAGGGCGCGCTGCTGCACCGCCGTGGATCGACTGCAACACGGGCGTTTCCACTTCGAGCCAGTTATTGGAATCAAAATGAGCGCGCATGGTCGTAATAATCCTGGCGCGTTTGATAAAAATATCGCGGATGTCCGGATTTACGATCAGGTCCACATAGCGTTGGCGGTACCTCAGCTCGGGATCTGTAAATCCATCATATACATTTCCATCTTCGTCGCGCTTTACCACAGGCAACGGGCGCAGCGATTTGTTCAAAATCTTGAATTCCTGAACATGAATGGATATTTCACCGGTTTGAGTCGTGAAAACAAAGCCGACAATACCGATAATGTCGCCGATATCCAGCAACTTTTTAAATACAGTATTATAAAGCGTTTTGTCCTCTCCCGGGCAAAGATCATCTCTGCGAAAATACAATTGAATGCGCCCTGAGCTATCCTGGAATTCAGCAAATGCGGCACTTCCCATAATCCGGAAGCCCATCAGCCTGCCTGCCATTGACACGCGTTTATAGTCTATCTTGTTGTTCTCGTAATTTTTGAGAATGTCCGATACATAAGTATCAACCACGAATTCCTCAACCGGGTAGGGCTCAATGCCCATCTTAATTAAATCCTCCCGCTTTTGGCGGCGCAATATTTCCTGTTCGCTCAGTAGCATTTTGCAGCAATATGATTTATGTGTATTCTGATCTCCTAAGAGTCCGCAAAACTACGATTTTTTGCCTTGAATAGCGAAGATGAACCTTTAAGTAACCAGACTTGGTTGATGCATAGAAGCTGGCACACTATTAATAAACGTATATGGTAGCAGGGTCGGCTCAATCCATGCCTGCTGTCAAGTATTGCGTTAAACCCCTCGGTTCATGTTTGCAAGAGTTCTAAAAATCTTCGGGATCGTTGCCCTTTGCGCTATTTTTATTTTCGCTGCTGTCGAAATCTGGGTGTATCGTAACCGAGAAAAAATATTCCGGAGTGTACAGGAAATAGTGAATGAAAACCTGAATGGAAATCTCGAAATAGGAGATTTCAAATTCCGGCCTTTTTACGGCGGACTGGGGCTGAACTTTACATTGTCGAAAGTACGGCTGACCGATAGTCTCTATCAAAAGCATAATAAACCCTTTCTGGAAGCCGAGCTGCTGCATGTTGCCCTTGATCTGAAAGGATTTTATAAAGGAAATATCCGGGTAAAAAATCTCGTGTTGCAGGATGGTTCGCTGAATATGTTCACGATGCGCGACGGTTATTCCAACCTCACTATTTTTCAATCCGGAAATAATAAGAAGAAGGATAAAAAGGAAGGGAACGGGGATATTCTGGATAAACTTGGAAACCTGCGATTTATCAATTTCAGTGTCGCTTTTGCTGATTCGGTCAAAAAGAAATACTATGGCGCGCTTTTCCATGATGCTACCAATATCATCACGCTGACAGATACTACTACTAATGCCAGCTTTGCGGGTTCTGTTTTGTTTAAAGGGCTTACATTCAAACCCGAAAAAGGTGGATTCCTGGTAAATCAGGAGACTAATATCGCGTTGGCACTCGCATACGATTCTGATGAAAAGAAATTAAAAATCCACCCCTCGATCCTTGAAAGTGCTACCCACGATAAGATAGGGATCACGGGAGATTTTGATTTTTCCGATACGATCAGAAATTTCAGTATGAATTTTACGGCTAATAAAATTGCAGTAAAAGATGCTGTGCCGCTGTTAACCAAGCGATTGAGAAACCAAATTGATTCGCTTGGAATTCAGGCGAAGGTGGACACGAAGGTGAAGGTAATAGGCCAGCTGGCGTCACAGAATAAGGCAAGGGTAGATGTTGAATTTGAAACAGATACATTCAATTACGAGTTGCCGGTGGGTGTTCTGCGAAATCTGAAAGCTTCCGGAAAGTTTACCAATCAGGCGGATACTACGCGCGTTCCTGAAATTTGGAACTCAACCCTCATTGCTCCCAAGGTTACCGGGCTTTTTGAAAAAATCCCTTTCGCATTCAAATTTTCGGTTAAAAATTTCGAGAACCCGAGAGCAATTTTGGATGGTAGAATCGATGCAGATTCCACTAACCTAGGCGCATTACTTGACGAGACGCGCTATAAGTTCAAATCCGGCACAGCGAAGATCGACTTCCATTTTAACGGAAGCCTGAAAAATTTCTATAATTCGGCAAAGGATAGGTTTGACGGGAAGATAATTGGAAAAGCTTCTCTCAACAATATTGCGATGGACTATGTACCCCGAAAGGTGAAGCTGTCCAGGATCAACGGAGATTTTACATTTAATGAAAAAGCGGTGGTTTTTAAGGATCTGCATTTCCATGATGGGCACAATATGCTTTATCTGCGCGGCCAGCTGCTGGATCTGATCCCTTATCTGTTCGGTTCTCCGAAGCCACTGCGCGCCAATGTGGATATTAACATTCCCAAGTGGAAGGTGACCTGGCTGGAAAGCCTTTTTGCCGCCAGGACGAATGTGAGTACGAAAAAAAGACAGAAACTCAAACTTGCTGATTTGCTCGACAATGCGATCGACAAAATGGAGGTAGTCGCTAAATTAGATGCAAAGGAACTGCAATACCGGCTTTTTACAGCGCGCGATGTGAAGGGTCAGTTTACTATTAAAGAAAACGCCGTTTCGATCGAATACTTCGTCATGAAGGCATTTGGACGTGGAAATTTCCGGGTTTCAGGCGTGATGGACAATTCAGGAAAAGGGCAGCCTCGGCTGGCAGTGAGCGGCAGGGTTTCAAATGCGGATGTGCATTCGGTATTTAGTTCGTTCGATAATTTCGGTCAAAAAACGATTACAAGCGACAATCTTAAAGGTATCCTCAATACTGATTTCAAATTTGAAGCCAATTTGAATAACAATGTGAGACTGATTCCTTCGTCTATGAAAGGCGATCTGCATTTTGATCTTACAAATGGTTATATCATTGATTTTGAGCCCTTCATGAAAATGAAAAAGCTGATTTTCAAAAAGCGGAATTTCGAGCGCGTCAAGTTTGCGCCTATTCGAAATGATATCCGGCTGCGAGGTCAGGAGATAGAAATCGACCCTATGGAGATCGAATCCAATGTGGTCACATTGTACCTCGACGGTATTTACAGCTTCGGGAATAAAACGGATATTAATATTCAAATCCCGCTCAGTAATCTGAAAAAGCGGGATTCTACCTACGTTCTTGACCCTAATAATGAAGAGAAAAAAGGCGGATCCAAGATTTTCCTCAGGGCTATTGATGAAAATGGAGAAGTGAATATCAAGCTGGCTTTTCGTCGGAAACGTGACAAAAACAAGCAGAAAGACGAGGAGCCCGAAATTGACCCCGCTACTATTGAAAAATGATCAGGCGGGCTCGTTACTGAACATGTAACCAACTCCTTTGAGCGTTTTAATATAGTTATCGCCCAGTTTTTCGCGCAGCTTTCTGATATGTACGTCCACCGTTCTTTCCAGGACATAAATATCCGCGCCCCAGATCTTTTGCAATAATTCGTCCCGGCTGAATACTTTATTAGGCGTTTGTGCCAGAAAGAATAGCAGTTCAAACTCCTTTTTAGGCAGTACCGTTGCTTTTTCACCAGCCTGCGTAACCGTGTAATTTTTGCGGTTAATGGACAAGTCCAGGATTTCGATCGTATCTCCGGACTCAGCTTTCTGAGCTTCCCGGCGAAACAATGCATTAATGCGGCTCATCAAAGCTCTTGGCTTGATCGGCTTTGTAATATAATCGTCAGCGCCCACGTCAAATGCAGCTACCTCAGAATACTCTTCCGAGCGTGCAGTCAGAAACAGGATATAAGTATTTTTAATATCAGGATTTTGACGCAGGATCCGGCCGGTTTCAATACCGTCGAGCTGCGGCATCATAATATCAAGAAGGATCAGATCGGGTAAAAATGTCTTGGCTGTCTCAATAGCTTTCCTGCCATTTGAGGCTGTTTGAACAGAGTAGCCTTCCTTAGTTAAGTTATATTCGAGGAGTTCAACGATATCTGAATCATCATCCACTACTAGTACTTTCGGTGCTGAAACAGCGGATTTCGTGGTGCTCATTGTTTTTATGATTAAAACGCGGTTCGAAATTAGAATATGTGATGTTCAGATTACATGCGTCCCGCCAATATTAACACAAACTTAATATCAACGATAAGTAATGCGGTACATATCCCCCTGCTCATTTGTAACCAGCATATCGGTATTGTTCAAAAAAAGGATCGCTTCGTTCTGCTTTTTTACCAAACGAAAACAACCCAGCGGCTTCTTAAAATTAATACCCTCACCGGAGACTTCAAACAAGAGCACTTTACCGTAAGTCAGCAATGCAAATCGTTTACCGTCGGGACTAATATCTGCGGAAGTAACCTGGCTGTCAACCGGAATGCTGTCTGACGCATTTACCGTATAGTCGCCGGCTTTGTCAGAAAGCTGATACATTTTCACAATCTCACCTTTCTCCCAGTTTTTGGAAAAAAGATAGAGGTTGTCTTTATGATGAAAAAATGCTTCTGAGTCAAAAATGCGGCTCTTATTCCGTTGCTGCTCTGCATATTTAAATTTGATCACCTGGGTAGTGGAGTCAAGCGTACTGAACTTGTAGATCTCCAAATTGGAGCGGGTATTTGAATTGTTTCCGAAATCACCAATATAGATATTCCCGACCTTATCTTCTGCCAGATCTTCCCAGTCGACGTTTTTTGCCTGCGGTATGGTTTTTATTGAAACAAGTTTGCCATTAAGATCAAATCCGTAAAGCGCTGGCTTTCCTCCGCTATCGTTATGTGACCAGAAAATGTGCTCGTTACTGGACCTGGCCAAGCCTGAACTTTCAGATATCAGGCTGGGAAGCTTGCCTATTTTGCTAATTTTGTATTGAGACCGTACTTTCTCGAAATTGTTGACTTTGTGATCCGACTGGCAGGTACAAAACAGTGTCTTGACAGCAAACCATACATACATTAATTTATTCATGAGTTCAACATTACGCCCTCTTCCTGACAAAGATAGAGAAACCCCGATTTACATAAAGTTAGCAAGTACACTCGTTGCGCTCATCGCGACGGTATACATTCTTTTTGTGCTTCGCGAAACAATCATTCCGCTTGCATTCTCCATTCTTCTCGCCATTCTGCTCTACCCCGTTTGTGCGTGGCTGGAAAGGCGCAGGGTACCACGAATAGGCGCAATTCTGATTAGTATCCTGATCCTGTTTGTCGTCATCGTGATCCTGCTATACGTCGTTTCGATCCAGATCGGCAGCTTCGCCGAAGAGCTGCCGCGCATTACCGAAAAAGCGGAGATTATCATGGACCAGACGCTGGCAATGGGGGAGAGGTACCTCAATATCAGCCGTACCCAGCAGGTAAGTGAAGGAAAGAAATATCTGGTGAATGCTTTGACCGAAGGCCGCGCATTCTTGTTAAATACGCTTGTAACGACAACCGGCGCTATTTCCACATTCGTTTTAATCCCGCTGTACATTTTCTTTTTCATGCTCTACCGCGACTTTTTCAGGATGTTCGTACATAAAGCAGTGAAGAATGTTCCGAATGAGGATTTGAATCTCTTATTGAGAAAAATCTATGAAGTGATCCAGAGTTACCTGTCGGGTCTCTTCCTGGTAATATTAATAGTTGGGGTTTTAAATAGCATTGGCTTGCTGCTACTCGGGATTCCCCACGCTATTTTCTTTGGTTTCCTGGCCGGGTTCCTTATTTTAATACCTTATATCGGCATTCTGATCGGCTCGGTACTGCCTGCATTACTGAGTATTGTCACGATGGACTCTCCCTGGTACGCGGTCGGTGTTATCGGTATTATGAGTTTTGTGCAGTTTCTGGAAGGCAATTTTATTACACCTAATATAGTCGGGTCGAAAGTAAGTGTGAATCCGCTGGCTGCAATTGTCGCCTTATTTCTGGGCGGGCAGCTCTGGGGACTTTCCGGATTAATCTTAGCATTGCCGGTAACAGCGATTCTGAAAGTAATTATGGACACAATTCCAAGCCTTGAACCTTACGGCTTTCTACTCGGCGAGCCGGTACACGAGGTGGCAGAGGAAAAAGAAGAAATTCAGCGGCAGCAACCGGTTCAGGAGTTTAAGAAAAAGCCTTACCGGCGGTACCGTAACAAGCCAAGAAAGAAACCGGAAAGCACTTCTCCAATTCATCCCGGCAATGCGCCCACGGTTTAGTAATTACTCTTTGGCTTTAACTTTTTCAACACTAATACCTACGCTCATTACGAAAGGAAGCGGATTTTGCCGCATCGATTGTGATAGGGTGATCGTGTAAATGCCAGCTTTCGAAAAGCGGTAATTTTTCAGGAAAGGTATTTTATGGTCAAAAAGATCGCCTAGTCCGTGGCCGTAAGGTTTGCCGGTAACTTCATTGGACAAATACACTTCTTCCAGCGTATTAGAGATCAGTTTTTGATCAGGGCCGGTGAAATTCCGGGTCAGATATAGATTGTAATAAGGGTACTGAAGTGTGTTTCTCAGCAAATAATACAGATTGTAGACCTGCGTGGTGTCCGTTATCTCTACTTTAAATGAAGGTTTGTTCTTGATATACCAAAGTCCGTCATCAATATCTTCATGTGCTTTATAAACAATACTATCATCACAGGAAACCAGAGACAGGCAAAGCAATAAAACGGCAAAAATTCCGGAAAACTTCATTTGAGATCGGCGATTGAACTTCCAAAACTATCCATTTTTACTAAAAATTGGTCTGCTCTTTGAAATAACGGTTCAGCCAGGAATTGGAAGCCGGGATTTTCCAGCGGTTCATCCATTGCGCTTTGGTCACTATCTGATGATCAAAAACAGTTGTGGAAGGCTGAATGATTTCATCCTGCACCGATGCTTTTATTTTGGCAACAGGTATGGTCTGTACTTCTCCATTGGTGTCAAAATAGGCAAGTGACCTGTCGAAGAAATCAATTTGCATGCGATTCCCTATTTCCTGTAACCAATGCACCGATTTGTCGATTGAGCAGCCGCTCGGTAGCTCATTCCTTTCGTCTACCGCAATTACTACAAAACGGTGCTCAAATATCTTTCCAGAGGCTGTCAGCGCCTTTCCGTGTGCTTCCCAGGAATCCAGAGATGCTTTTAAAGTTTCTGTGATAATGCCGGTTTCAGAGTCGGTCAGTTTTCGGTTTGCCTGATAAACCCAAACTCTGGATTGAAGATCGATATCGCTAAATGGAATATACATACTACAAATGTTAAGCAAATTAAAAGAGCATTATGCTCGTATTTTTCAACAACAGCCGGAGCGACTAAGTTCTCAAGAATACCCTCAAACTCAGAGCCCGTTTGCCTGCGCGACTAGTTCGGCAATATCAAATATCTTCACTGAATCCTCTTTTTCTTTATTTTTAAGCCCGTCGGTCATCATAATCATACAAAACGGACAGGCTACTGCAATAGTGTCTGCGCCGGTAGCCAGCGCTTCTTCTATCCGCTCGATATTAATATCTTTCCTTCCTTTTTCGGGTTCCTTAAACATCTGTCCGCCTCCCGCTCCGCAGCAAAGTCCTTTTACTTTGGACCTTTTCATTTCGGTCAAATCCGCGTCCAGCGCTTCCAAAACGTGTCTCGGCGCTTCATAAATGTCATTCGCGCGACCGAGGTAGCACGAATCGTGAAAAGTGACTTTTTTGCCTTTGAAAGTTTCCCCATTCTCAGGCCTCACTCTTCCTTCGTCAATAAGTTGCTGTAAATATTCCGAATGGTGCAGCACTTCATAATTGCCGCCCAGCTCGGGATATTCGTTTTTTAAAGTATTAAAACAATGCGGGCAGGCAGTTACGATCTTTTTAACCCCATACATATCAAGCACCTGAATGTTTGACATCGCGAGCATTTGAAATGTAAACTCATTTCCAGCCCGCCGCGCAGGGTCGCCTGTGCAGCTTTCCTCCGTGCCGAGTACAGCAAATTTCACCTTTGCTTTGTTTAATATCTTGACAAAAGCCACGGTCACCCTTTTATAGCGATCGTCAAAAGATCCGGCGCAGCCTACCCAGAACAAAACTTCGGGCGTTTCATTGCTGGCAGCCATTTCGGCCATTGTAGGTACTTTATATACTTCTTGATCCATAAAATCCAGGACGTTTAGTCCAGTTAAAAGCCTTACTTAACTCCCTCGGCCCAGTTAAAACGATCTGCAGGAGAAAATTTCCACGGCGCCTGATTGGTATCCAGATTCTGGAACATCATATTCCAGGAACCTGGCGCCTGCGCCTCGTCCATTACCTTATACCTCCGCAATTGTAAAATAATATCGAGCGGATTAATCAGTACCGGGCATTCCTGCACGCACGCATTGCAGGTAGTGCAAGCCAGTATCTCTTCTTCCAGAATATAATCGCCGATCAGGGCTTTGTTATCCGGCACAAATTCTCCGCCATTTGCCTGCATATTCCGGCCCACATCTTCGAGGCGGTCGCGGGTATCCATCATAATCTTGCGCGGCGATAGCTTTTTGCCAGTGATATTGGCAGGGCACGCTTCGGTACACCGGCCGCATTCTGTGCAGGAATACGCGTCCATCAGGTTTTTCCAACTCAGATCCATCACATCCTTCGCCCCAAAACGCTCCGGCACTACTGATTCTGTATTCTGATTTTCCAGCCCCAGCATTACTTTCACCTCGCTGGTAATCTCTGGCATATTGTTCATTTTCCCTTTTGGCGACAGCCTCGAATAATAGGTATTCGGGAAAGCGAGGACAATATGCAAATGCTTTGAGTAGGTGAGGTAAACCGCGAAAGCGAAAATCCCGGCAATGTGCAACCACCACGCAAAACGCTCGTAGATCACAAGGGTATTCTCGTTCCAGCCGGTGAATAAAGGTTTAAAAAACTGACTGATCACAAAACTGCCCGTCTGCGCATAATGCGGATTTCCCATTTCCTGTAAAACGCTGTCAGCTGCATTCATGGTCAGGATTGCCAGCATTAAAACAATCTCAAAAACGAGGATTATTTTACCGTCGAGCTGCGGCCAGCCGTTCATTTCCCGGTGTCTTTCGGGCTGGAATCTTTCCACTTTTACGCCGCTTCTTCGTATTAGAAATATGACACACGCAGTAAGAACGCCGAATGCAAGTATTTCGAAAAAGCCGATCAGGTACAAATAAAATCCTCCGAGTGTAGGCGCGAAAATCCTGTGGGTACCCAAAATTCCATCCAGCACAATTTCCAGGACTTCGATATTGATCAATATAAAACCGATGTAAACGGCAAAATGCAGGAAGCCGATCAGCGGCCGGTCGAACATTTTCTTTTGCCCGAATGCGACACGTAGCATCGTGGCCAGACGTTTTCCCGGCTCATCGGTACGGTCCTCATTTTTGCCAATTAATATAGTTCGCCGGATCAGATTCGCCCGCCTGTAAACCAGCCACGAAACGCCTGCAAGGAGAACTATAAAGATAACTTGCTGTAATACTGCCATATAAGAAATGGTAATCTGCATGTAAATTAGTATGCAAGCATACCATAGCAAATATGGCAAAAATGTATTTTGAAGCAAATGGTTTTAAAATAAATATGAAGTTGATTTTGTAACAGAAAGATTTTCAGCTCAATACTTATGGGCACGATAATATCGCGGAAATATTTTCACAAATAATTTGTAAAGCAAAACCAAACTTCTAGTTTTGCAGTCCCAAAGGGAACCAATTGAGCCTGGTGATGTAGCTCAGTCGGTAGAGCAAAGGACTGAAAATCCTTGTGTCGGCGGTTCGATTCCGTCCATCACCACAACTTAAAGCCGCTACGAGCAATCGCAGCGGCTTTTTTGTTTGGTTTTGAAGCAAATGTGAATGCTTCAACTACCGGAACAAGTCGAGATAATCTTTGAAGACATACAGCTTATTCCGCTGCCCACCTGAAACCTCTTGCAGTATTTCCAATCTCTCAAAATCAGCTAATAGCTTGTAATTAGTTGCCTTCGATTTACTGGTAATCGCTTCAATTCTGGCCACATCTATAACCGGCTGCTCATATAGGTACTCTACAATTTTCTTGGCTTCCGCGGCGCGTGTGCCGAAAGATTGAAGTTTGATTTCAAGGTTTCGTTTTAGCTGCAAAATCCCATCAAAGGTCTTCACGCCTATCTTAGAGATTTCAATAACACCGACCAGAAAAAACTTTAACCATTGATTAATATCGTTGTGTGTCCGCGCGCGCATCAAATTATCATAATACAAAGTCCTGTTTCTCTCAAAATAATCCGACAAATAAAGAATCGGCTGTTTAAGTATTCCTTTATTAACGAGATATAGTGTAATCAACAATCGGCCAACCCGACCGTTTCCATCCAGAAATGGGTGAATCGTCTCAAATTGATAATGAATAAGCCCAATTTTCAGCAGATCAGGTAAAGGATTGAGTTCGTCATTCGCAAATTTTTCAATATCCGACATCAGGTCTGCAATCGAAGTATGAACCGGTGGTACAAATACAGCGTCGTTGATACTTGCCCCGCCAATCCAATTTTGGCTCGTACGATATTCGCCTGGCTGCTTGTGCCTGCCTCGCACACCTTGAAGCAGAATTTTATGGGTCTGCCTGATAAGCCGCGACGAAAATGGGAGCGTCTGCAATTGTTTTACAGCCTCATTCATCGCGCTGATATAGTTTTGCACTTCTTCCCAGTCATCGCGTTTTTCCATTGAAATTTCGTCTTTTTCCAGAAAAGCCTCCTCCATATTGGTTCGCGTACCCTCAATTTTGGATGATTGGGTAGCCTCCTTTGCGATGTGCATGCGAATGTACAGGTCAATGTGAACGTATTCAGAATACATATCCAATCGTCCAAGGTCTCTGTCGGCTTTGCTTAGCAGACTAAGTAGCTGCATATCATCTACTTGCCAATCGCGATTTATGTTTTCGGGTTGAAAACTTTTGTAGTAACCCTGGTTGGTGACCCCGCCTGCTTTAAAGTTCTTCATGACATCAAAAGTTAAACTAACAAATTGCTTAGTTTAGAAAAGTGATGTAAATCTAAACTAAAAATTTACTTAGTTTAGATTTTGGCTTCAAAACTAAAATAAGAAAATGGTAAGTTTAGTTTTTGGGCACATATCTAAACTAAGAAGAGCTATTTTAAGCTTTATGAAGGTATCTGCGTGATCTCGTGAATTGGCATTTCTAGGCCAATTGCAATTTCGTGTAAGTAAAGAAACGACGGGTTGATCTTTCCTGCCTCTAATCGCTGGATGGATTGCTGATCTTTCCCTATTGCATGAGCGAGCTCTGCCTGAGTAATATTCTTTGCTTTACGCAGTTCGCGTATTCTAAGTCCAAGCTGTTTTAGTAAAGCATCATTTTCCATATCGGATAAAGGACAAGGGAAATTTACACTATTTACACAACGAATGCGTTGTATTCTGGGTGGCATGCTTATCTTTGTGAACCAATTAAAACTATACATCCTATGAACTTCAAAATCATCGCCCTCCCAGAAACTCAAACCGAAATCTGCCTCCACCGTGATTGTAATGAAGAAGGGCAAGAAATTGTTTGTATCAAGACTTTTGTAACTAACTCCGCGGGAACGGAGTTAATGCTGGGAACGCAGGCGAAATTTAACAATGCGAGTTGTGCGCAACGATTTGTGGCAGATTATTCGGAAGTGTCGGCGAAAGAATTTTTACAGAACTGTCTAAAAGAAGAGAAAATCTGGACAAACTAACTCCCAAAAACCCGCCGATCCGTAATCTCCGCCCGGTGTGCTTCAAGAAAATCACAAAACGATTTGATCTGCATTTCTTGTTGGGAAAGGTCGAGGGAGTGGTCGTATTCTTCTTCGTACACCTGGGTAAAATCAGTGATAATGTAGCGCAGGCTGCGGATACCTTTCGGGCGTAATGCTGGGAGGTAAAAATTCTGGTGATTTACTGCGTAGTTGCCTGGTTTATAGTTGCTTGTTGTTTTAATATCTACGGCTAACATTTTTCCCAAAACATCCACATAACCATAAAGTAACACATCGTTGAGTTGATATTCGCAGTAAAATTGAGTGCGTAACATCGGGCGCGGGAGCAACGCCCGGACTTGTGACAGGATCTCCGGGTCGAACATTTCTTCATCAATACCCTTGATCACAGCGTCTTCAAAAGACACTCCCTTTTTCTGCGCGTCGGTTTGCGGAGTCGGCACGCGGTTAACTCTGTTAATCAGCTCTTGTTCTGTCAGATAGCCTTTTTCAAAGCGATCATAACAGTTCAGTAAGGACGGATAAAGCTTGTAGTTAACGGTGTTAAATGGCATTTTGTTGATGTTATATTCTGGCTATTTTGGCTTCCCAAATTTACAATTCAAAGTAAATGAAAGAAAGCTGAACTTGTCGTTGGGCGTGTTACTATAAGATTCGGCTTCTTCCGGGTTGAGCAGCCTCTGGCCCGAAGTGGCGTCCATTTTATCAGTCCGCACAAAATAGAACCGGTAATCGATGCTCAATTTCATAGCAGGCAACAAGGAAAATTCCAAAGTAGTGCCGACCGGCAATATACCTTCCCGCGTTTTCTTAATTCCCCGAGGGCCACTTGCAGGTCCCCAGCGCAGAAAAAGCGGATTTCGTGCGCTTAACTTACTATTCGTGAACCGCACAATTTCATTATTGTCCAGATCGAATGCATTTGCAGAAAAATAGATTTGCCCAAACCCTCCATAAACTGTCAAATGCAGCGGACCGGGTTCCAGCCTGTTAAATTGTTCCGTCAAATCCCACTTTGCCAGCAGTTCAATTGTATTAAACTCATTGATAAAATAGGAGTTGAAAAATCGCGATTTCTGGCCTCCGACTTTACCTGCATTGTAATCTATTTGAATAGCAAACTCTTTTTTCAAACATTTCCCCAAACTCACCCCGACCACCGTTTGCATATCCTGTTCATTCAATTCACCAAAAAACTGCGTCATACCGCCGCGCAGGTTCACAAATACAGGATGCTTTGCTTTTCGATCGTAACTCTTTTTGCCACTAATACCGTTCGTTGAATACTGGTTAGAAGCCGGTTGTCCGTAGAGTGTGACCGTTAAAAAAATTGCCAGGAAAGTGGAATATAATTGTCGCATAGGTATTGGTTTTAGCATTGACCATCTACCTATTTAGACGCCGGTTTACGCTTTTCGTCAACCAGTTACCGTAATATAGCTCGGCCCGTAAACGCGGAACCGCAATTATCTGTTAGATTTGTTCATAGTTGTATTTACCGAAAACGAAATGAGTGTAGTACCATATAAAGACAAAGAAGGCAGCAAACGTGAGCAGGTGGCAGAAATGTTTGACAATATTTCTCCCAAATACGACCTGCTGAACCACGTCCTCAGCGCGGGTGTGGATATCTATTGGAGAAAAAGAGCGATCAAATTGCTGAGGAAACAGCAGCCAAAGATTATTCTGGATATTGCCACTGGTACAGGCGATTTCGCGATCGAGGCACTGGCATTGAATCCTGACAAAATTATTGGAGTCGATATCTCGGAGGGAATGCTTGCAGTTGGTCGGGAAAAGATCGCTAAAATTGGTAAACAGGACATTATATCCCTTCAAACGGGCGATTCGGAAAGTTTGACTTTTGCAGACAATTATTTTGACGCCATAATCGTTTCGTTTGGAGTACGCAATTTTCAGAATTTGCTGGCAGGGTTGACAGAAATGAACCGCGTGATGAAGCCAGGAGGAAATTGTGTGGTCGTGGAATTTTCCAAGCCGCGCAGCTTCCCGTTCAAGCAGTTCTATAATTTTTATTTCAAATACATATTACCAATCATAGGAAAGACCGTCTCAAAGGACAGCGCAGCGTATACTTATCTGCCGGAGTCGGTCCAGGCGTTTCCGGATGGAGAAGCCTTCCTTGAAATTTATAAGAAAGCAGGTTTTATTAATACCAAATGCATATCACTCACCTTCGGGATCTGCTCCATTTACATCGGGCAAAAATAGTTTTCGGAATGCTGCTGCTATTGGTCGCGGCGCAGGATATTAAGGCGCAGGGTGTTGGTTACAGAAGGAAACACCTGGAATACTACGACGACAAGCCAATCCATTACGGGATTTTGTTTGCGGTGCCTTTTACCAGATTTAATATCAAGCATAATAGTGATTTCCTGGCAAAGGATTCGGCGTTTGTGATCCAGTCGCCTACCCAGGCTTCGTTCCGCATGGGCTTTACCGTTAATGCATTCCTAACCGAACATTTTGACCTGCGCACTACTCCATCGGTCTCTTTGTATGAGCGACAGGTTAAGTTCAGTTATCCAAATGGTACGGACAAAGTCGAAAAACGGGAGTCTACCTGGATCGAAGTGCCTTTGCTGCTTAAATATAAATCGCTCCGCCGCGTCAATTCCAGAATGTATATGGTCGCCGGGGTAACGCTCGGAATTGAGACGAATGTGAAAAGAAGTAGGGGTAACTCTTCGCGCCTGGACACGAAATCGACCGATTTTTCAATAGATTATGGTGTAGGTTATGAGCAGTTTTTCGAGTTCTTCAAGTTTGCGCCGGAGCTTCGTTTTTCTCATGGATTAACGAATATGTTTCAGCCTTCTAAAAATTCTATCGGTTCCGGCATTAATAAACTGTCCACACATACCGTGACACTGTATTTAAACTTCGAATGATTGGTATTTGATTCTCAGTTATTTGCAAGTTTTTTTAATTTTTTTGTCTAAAATATTTGCAGAGGAAGAATTAGTCGCACATATTTGCACTCCCAAACGACGGGGAAAAGGGAGTTTAGCTCAGTTGGTTCAGAGCATCTGCCTTACAAGCAGAGGGTCGGGGGTTCGAATCCCTCAACTCCCACGATTACAAAAGGCGCTAGTTTTAGCGCCTTTTTTCGTTTCTGATACAATGTCAGAGCATCTGCCTTAAAAGCTCAATCAAACTCATACTTCATCTCCAACTTCACATCATTCTGAATTTTTGGCACCAGCGAGGCAAAGCCGAACCATTCGCCGCCTCCCGCTGATCCTCCTTGGCGGCCGGTTACGGTAACTTGTAATAAGTAATCCCCATTCGCTTCCTGAGTAAGATTCTGCTCCATTTTACGAATGTTGACCGGCGAATTAACCGGTTTTCCCAGATCAGCTTTCATCCCTACCAACAGAGAATTTTTAGAAAAATCTATGGTTCTGACTATGGAACCAGGTTTGCAGCTGAAAAATGCATTGTAAGCCGCAACATCATTAATTACCCGGAACACGATCGGCTGCTCTTCTTTGTAAGTTTCCGCATACCAATGATCCAGCAGGCATTGAATTTGAGTTTCCCTAAAAATAATATTGACCTGATTAAAATAAGGCATTTCAAATGACTCGGGGTCGGCGGGCCCAGATCGTTTACAGCCGCTTGTTACCACAAAGCCAAGACAGAGCAAAAGAATAATGTTTTTCATGAGGCCAAGGATTTGATTAAGAGGAATATAAACAGTCAACGATAACTGACTATATTCATTATATCATATTAAATCTTTTTATTTCAATAGCTTTTCAATCCTTCCTCATCTCCCAGCTCCTTCAATATCTCTTTCAAACCCGCCATATTAATCTTCAATCCATCTTCTGCATCCGGCGCAAATTCCTCATTGATAATACCTATCGGACCACGATAGCTGCTTTTATGAATGATCCGCATCATTTCCAGCTCCGAGTCGCCCTGACCAACCGGTACCACTTTAACCGGATTACCTTTTATTAAGCCAGCCAGGTTAATTGCCAGCAAATGCGGCAGGATTTTGGGATAAAATTTGGGGAAAGTTTCGAGGTCAGCTTCGGCGTGATGCAGGTTATATACGATGCCAATATTCGGTCTGTTCACATATTTGATCAATTCCAACTGATTTACAGGATCTCCATACCAGCCTCCATGATTGTAAACGCCCACTTTACAACCAATCTCAGCCGCCCTGTCTGCTATATACGTCAGTGGTTTTGCATGCGCTTCGACCTTTTCCTGTTGCGTCATTTTATCGAGATCCTTAATCCCGGCGATCATGCACCAGATCTCTGTTTTGATATTGTGCCTTTTCAAAACGTCCAGTATGATAGGCAGCGTTTTGTCATTCTCCGGATTTGATCCCGAATGCAGCCAGAATGCCTGCAATTTGATATTGTGCTTTTTAAGCGCTTCCATTTCAGCATCAAACTCTGCAATATGCTTTTCACGCCAGTCATAAGCCAGCATTTTAATCCCCAGCTTATTAAGCATTTCCGACCTCTCCACCGGCCCCCGGTTCTTGCTATCGTAAGGGACAATACACCAGGCGATCAGATTATCCTTCCGAAAAACGCTTTTTTGAGCCTGGGATGAACCTGGCATCAACATTAATATAAGAATGCATTGTATCAAAAATGCTGCTGTTTTTCTCATGAGTTTGCGCCTGTTCATCCCGGTTTTGTTTTTGTTATAAAAGAATTTGCCGACCTGATTCAGCAGATTGTAGTCCGGCTTCCAATACCTGCATGATTTTCAAACCGTCAGAAAAGTCCGGGCTGATAGGCGTTTTTTCTTCCACCGCTTTTACAAAATCCACAACTGCGTGCACAAATGCATGTTCGTAGCCAATAATATGCCCGGCCGGCCACCAGTTACCTACATAAGGATGCGCCGATTCGGTTACCAATATGGTCCTGAATCCCTGGTCGCCTTCCGGATCTGCAAGTGAGAAGTATTGTAGCTCATTCATTTTTTCCATATCGAAAACCAGACTGCCCTTACTTCCATAAATCTCAAAGGAAAGTCGGTTTTTTCTGCCCGTAGCAAACCTCGTTGCCTCAAAAGAGCCGACAGCGCCGTTTTTGAAACGTACCATCATTAGAGCCGCATCTTCCACAGTCACTTCGCCTTTTTCACTTCCCAATGCTTCCGCGGACAAATTTCCCGACGAATTTTCATTAGCAATCGGACGTTCAGTGATGAAATTGGAGGTTAAACAGGAAACAGTCGAAATATCGCCCACCAGAAAATGCGCGAGGTCGACGGCGTGTGAATTCAAATCCCATTGCGGCCCGGCCTGAGCCACTTCCTTTTTCAATTGCCAGGTAAGCGGAAATTCCGGGTCCACGATCCAGTCTTGCTGGTAACAGCAACGCCAATGAAAAATGCGGCCGATTTTACCGTCTTCGAGCATCTTTTTTGCGTGTGCAACAGCGGGTACTCTCCGGTAATTATGGTTGAGATAATGGACAACTTTATTGTCTTCGCACACTTTCAGCATTTCCTCAGCTTGCCGGCTGCTCATTGATAGCGGCTTTTCGCAAAATATATGCTTCCCCGCTTTGGCCGCTGCGAGTGCAATTTCATAGTGTAGATTTTGGGGTAATGCGATGTCGATCACATCAATATCGGGGCGTTCAATAAGTCGCCTCCAATCCGTCTCAGTTTCCTCCCAGCCCCATTTTTGAGCAAAATCTGATACCGATTCCTGCTGCCTTCCGCAGGCAACTTTGAGTACCGGATGAGCGGGAATATCAAAAAATAATGGCGCTTTCAGCCACGCATTGCTGTGTGCACGGCCCATGAATTTGTAACCTATAATACCGATATTGAGCTGTTTATTCATTATTAAAATGTCAGTTGTACTGGAAAATGGAAAGGGGAATTTAGGAAAATTATAAAGCAGAGTTCATTGTATTGGCAGACAAATTAGTCGCCTCCTGCAAACAAATCACACACAAACACTATGAAACAGCTCGCGCTAAACCTTCGCACGGGAAAAGTTACCCTTCGGGAAGTCCCGGTGCCCACCATCAGGAAAGGTTACATCCTGATCAAAACCCGAAAAAGCCTGATCTCCGCCGGGACAGAGCGGACGCTGGTCAACTTCGGCAAATCTTCACTACTCTCCAAAATCCGCCAGCAGCCTGAGAAACTGGACGATGCATTTGCCAAAATCCGGTCGCACGGGTTCATCAATACCGTGAATATGCTTTCAAGCAGATTGGATCAATTGATGCCGCTCGGTTATTGTCAGGTTGGCGAGGTAATAGCGATTGGAGAGGGCGTGGAAGGTTTTCGGGTCGGCGATCGCGTTGTCAATAATGGTTGCCACGCAGAAGCAGTGTGCATTCCGACCAATCTGGTAGCGAAAGTGCCAGAAAATGTCAGCGACGAAGATGCCGTTTTTACGGTAATGGCTGCGGTGGGAATGCAGGGGATAAGGCTGCTGAAACCGGCACTGGGCGAAACGGTAGCGGTTATTGGACTTGGTTTAATAGGTCTGTTGACGGCCGGGCTGCTTCGGATCAACGGCTGTCGGGTAATTTGCTTGGAGACTGATGAAAAAAGAATACAGCTGGGGCGAGACAGGGGATTGCAGGTTATCAATCCGGCAAAGAATCCACTTCAAAACGAAATTTTAGGTTTGAACGGAGGAAACGGTGTTGATGGTGTGTTGATAACTGCTACCTCTACTTCCGATTCGATCTTGCGACAAGCCGCGCTGATTTCAAGAAAACGCGGAAAAATCGTTGTTGTTGGTTCGGTTGGTATGAATATACGTCGGGCTGATTTTTATGAGAAAGAGCTGACTGTTCAGGTTTCCTGTTCGTACGGCCCGGGGCGCTACGACCGGCAATATGAAGAGCAGGGCGTTGATTATCCCTATTCGTACGTGCGTTGGACCGAGAACCGGAATTTTCAGTCGGTACTGCATTTGTTTGAGTCTGGCGCCCTCCATGTAAAAGGAATGATTTCGGAAACAATCACTCTTGAAAATGCGCCTTTGATTTATGGAAATGATTTCCAATCCAATCTGGCCACTGTAATTGATTATCCTGCTTCGATAAAAGAGCGTGTTATGCCGCCGAAACAGTTGTTTTTCAAACCTACGGAAGCGGTTATTGGCATTATAGGCGCCGGGAATTTTACCCGGCTAACCATGCTGCCGCTGCTCAAAGGGGCTGCCATCAAGTACATATCCAGTGCAAATGGGCTGACTGCTTCTGAACTTGCCCAAAAGTACAGGATACCGTTTGCGACGACTGGCAGTCGGGATATTCTGGAAGACAATGAGGTCGACCTGGTGATGATTGCAACCAGGCACAATGAGCATGCGCGGCAAGTAATAGAGGCTCTGAACGCTGGTAAGCACGTTTTTGTAGAAAAGCCACTGGCAATCTTTCCAAGCGAACTGGATGAAGTGATAGCAACCTGGCATGCTTCTCAAAAAATGGTTTTTGTGGGCTTTAATCGCCGATTCTCTCCCTATGTTGTAAAAATGAGGGAGTTGTTGGGAAATAATTTAATGCATGTGACGATTTCCGTTAATGCAGGACATTTACCGGAAAACGCCTGGTTGAAAGACCGGCAGGTTGGGGGCGGACGCATGCTGGGTGAATGCTGCCATTTCATTGATCTGATCGCATTCCTAACCCAATCGCCTGTTGCGGCCGTGTGCAGCAATGCATTTCCGCTATCGCCCGGGCAGGATCACGAGAATGTAAGCATTTTGCTGCGGCAGGAAAACGGATCCACGGGAGTTGTGAATTACTTCTCAAACGGTCATCACCATTATCAAAAGGAACGGATTGAAGTCAGCTCGATGGGTCGCACATTGATTTTAGATGATTTCAAATGCCTTACAGGTTATGGATTCAAATCATTTGGTAAAATAAAATCGGCACAGGACAAGGGACACAAGAATCAGTTTGCACAGCTTTTAAGTTGTGTTAAAAACGGTGAAAACCCACCTGTATCAAGCCAGGATATCATTAATCCTACCCGGGCAACATTTGCCGCGGTTGAAAGTTTGTCAACATCCGGCTGGATCTACCTTTGAATTACCCTTTCCTCATTCGCGCTGCATTTCAAATGATTAGGTTAATGGGAATTAGCTACGTAATCTTTCGTATATGCTACGAAATTCAACGTAGGACAGGCTTGTTAGCACTACGATTTCCGAAAAGCTATCGAGAAGTTCATGCTATTGATCTTTCCAAGTGGCGCGATCAGAAGGTTAAGTGTTTTATCAATCCAAGAAACGAGAATATTACAAAAAAGCAGAACCTGCGGAATTTGAAGGAGAGCGTTGGAAGAATCAGAAACAATCAATACCTGTTTTTTTCTCACGAATGGTTACAAATGCCGGACTGGCATACTAATCCAAAATCCGGCTTTTCATATAAACCAAGGATACACTGGACCAGAATTCCTGATTTCCGGGAGCAGGCGGGAGATATCAAATACGTTTGGGAAAAGTCACGATTTTGCTTTTTATACGACCTGATCCGCTACGATTATCACTTTGCCGATGATCAGGCAGAGCTCGTATTGAGCAGAATCGAAGATTGGATTGATAGTAATCCCGTAAATCTGGGACCAAATTGGAAGTGCAGTCAGGAAATTTCTTTGAGGGTACTCAATTGGATTTTTGCGCTTCACTATTATCAATTTTCAACCATTCTAGATCAGCGGATCTTTAATAAAATTACTTACAGCATCTATTGTCAAATGCGTCATGTGTATTCAAATATGCGCTTTTCACTGACTGCATTACACAATAATCACACACTCACCGAGGCACTTGGGCTGTATACAACTGGCCTATTATTTCCTTTTTTTCAAGAAAGCTATGTTTGGAAAAAGAATGGAAAACAATGGTTTGAATCAGAGATTTGCTCTCAAATTTTTGAAGATGGGACTTACATTCAATTTTCGATGAACTATCACCGGGTCGCAGTACAGTTGCTTTCGTGGGCACTGAGGCTGAGTGAAATCAATGGTGACCAGTTCGATCAAAAAGTTTACGAAAAGGCCCGAAAATCGCTGGCTTTTCTATCATCTTGTCAGGACAAAACGAGCGGCTGGCTTCCCAATTCAGGTAACAATGACGGCGCATTGTTCTTCCCGCTCACCACATCTCATTTCCGCGATTTCCGACCGCAACTTAATGCGCTGGCTGCTATTCTGAATTTAGATCTGGGTTATTCACAAGGAGATTGGGAAGAGGAATGTGAATGGTTTGGCATACAGCAGACAGCCCTGCCGAAAGTGCATACTGGTTCAACTGAGGCAGTTTTCAGCTATCCCGACGGCGGCTATTATATTGCCGGCGATACACACTGTACTACCTTTTTACGTTGCGCAAAGTATTCAAGTCGCCCGTTTCAGGCGGATAATCTGCACCTGGATATTTGGGTAAATGGCGAAAATATCCTGCTCGATGCGGGCACTTATCTATATAACACCACTCCTGAACTGACGCACTATTTCGCCGGAACTGCCTCTCATAATACGATCCAGCTAGGCGACAATAATCAAATGAAAAAAGGACCCAGATTCACCTGGACGCACTGGATCAGAAAAGCAAAAGGATCGATCAGCGAAGAGAATGGACTTGTGATTATTGACGGCGAATTTGAGGGATATTCTTTTTTAAAAAAGGGTATTGTGCACAAAAGAAAAGTCTCAAAGCGACATAATGAATTGTCCTGGCTGGTAGAGGACTGGCTTGAAAACGCCCCTGAGAACATTCCGATGCGACAGATCTGGCACCCCGCAGAGTGTTTTTTTGAACAGTACACGATTTATGCTCAGGATGCTGCGGGAAATAAGGTCATTCCAGAAACGGTGTGTGGTTGGTATTCAGAGACTTACGGAAAAAAAGTGGAAACTCCGAGGGTGACATTTTTACTACGCGGCACTTATATCCGCACGATAATCAGAAAGCTAGATTAGACGCAATGCATATACTTCTGATACACCAGTTTTTTCTCAAAGACCACGAAGGTGGCGGCGCTCGGTGGAACGAGATGACAAGAATTTGGATCGAAAGCGGGCATAATGTAACTGTTGTGGCTGGAAATGTACATTATATGTCGGGGCCGGGTAACGAAAGGCAGCCGGCGTTTTCGGAATATATCAGTGCCGGTGGCGCGCGCGTAATCAGTTGCTACGTTGCGCCCGGGTATCATTCCGGCTTTGTGGGCCGGATTTGGAGTTACTTATCTTTCGTATTGAGCGCATTGTTCGCCGGTTTATTTTTAGTAAAAATCAAATGCGATGCTGTAATCGTGACTTCTCCACCTCTGTTTGTTGGTGTGGCAGGCTGGTGGATTGCTATTGCGAAACGCATTCCCTTTGTTTTTGAAGTCAGGGACTTGTGGCCGGAATCTGCGATAGAAACGGGGGTATTGAAAAATCGCCTTTTGATCCGGTTATCATTTTGGCTGGAAGCGATTTTATACAGAAAATCAAGCCTGATTAATGTAGTAACACCAGCTTTCAGGGATTTTTTAATCAATACAAAAAGAGTTAGCACTGAGAAGATTATCCTGATCCCAAATGCAGCGGATTTTGTTCTGGCAGATAAAATTCATGTAGGGCAAGACAGAAATGCATTTAGAAATAACCTGGGTTGGGAAAATCGTTTTGTGCTGATTTATGCGGGTGCACACGGTGTCGCATATAGCCTGACACAAATTCTCCGAGCCGCAGCTTTGCTTTCTGATACCAATGCACACTTCGTATTGATTGGAGACGGGCCGGAAAAACGCAGTTTGATCGCAGAAGCTCACGCAAAAGGATTGAACAATATTACATTTATAGATCCGCTTCCAAAGCCTGAAGTGTTGAAATATATATGTGCAGCGGATGCCGGAATGTCGGTTTTGAAGCAGGCGGAGATTTTCAAAACGATTTACAGCAACAAAACTTTCGATTATTTCTCCTGTCAAAAACCAGTTTTACTGGCGATCGACGGCGCTTCCCGTGAACTGGTTGAATCGGCCAATGCGGGAATTTTCGTTGAGCCCGAAAATCCGCAGGACCTTGCTGGAAAAATAAGATATTATATGGATGACCCGAGCGTGGCGGCAAGCCACGGAATGAATGGATATTTATTTGCAAAAAAGCATTTTGACAGGGAAGTTATTGCAAAGCAGTATTTGACGCATATTATTCAAATGATCGAAGGTGAGTTTCTCAGCCTTTGATTTCACCTAAATCAGGCAATATTATTGAACCGAAAAGCGGATCAGTAAGTTTTTAAATAAACAGTATTAAACCAGTTACTCTATCTTTGCCACAGGGCATAGATAGTGTGTTAATATAGATTGATTTGTCAACCTACTTTAAAAATATATCAGAAGGGATCTCGACCACGGTCACGGGGATGCGCCTCACACTCCGGCATTTTTGGAATGCCCGGAAGCGACGCAGCCTTGTAGACATTCGATCAGGCGATTTTTACGATCAGCAGGATGGAATGGTCACGATCCAATACCCGCAGGAAAGTATTCCTATTCCTGACAACGGGCGTTACCGATTGCATAATGAGATGGACGATTGCATTGTTTGCGATAAATGTGTGAAAGTTTGTCCGGTCGATTGCATTGAAATCGAGCCTATCCGCGCCATTGAAGAAGTTGGCCGCGCGTCTGACGGTTCCCCGATCCGGCTTTACGCAGCTAAATTCGACATTGATATGGCAAAGTGCTGCTACTGTGGCCTTTGTACAACAGTTTGTCCGACGGAATGTCTGACAATGACCAAGACTTTTGATTACAGTGAGTTCGATGTAAGGGATATGGTTTACAACTATTCCAACCTGACTGCCGAACAAGCCGATGAAAAGCGCCAGTTGCTTGATCAGTTCCAAAAGGAAAAAGAAGCACTGAAAGCTGCTGCAAAACCTGCTGCCAAGCCTGAACCGGCTGAAACGTCGGCCGCAGCAGCTCCTGCTACTCGCCCGGTATTTAAACCAAAGCCCAAACCAGTAGTAAGTGATGAAAATCCTGCGCCTGCGATTGAAGAAGCTAAGGAAGTAAAATCAGCTGCGCGACCCATTTTTAAACCGAAAAATCCCGCGGCTCCTGTAGCAGATAGTGAACCGAAGATAGAGGCTGAAAAGTCGGAAGAAGCGCCTGTCGCGAAGCCTGCATTTCGTCCCACTTTGAAGCCTAAGGTTGTTTCTGAGCAAAAGGAGGAAGAAAAGCCAGTTGCCGAGACGCCAGCGGAAATACCTGTTGCTGCCAAACCTGCATTCAAACCATCGATGAAGCCGAGGGTAGTTCCGACAGAAAAGCCGGAAGAAAAAGCAGAGGAAAAGCCCGTCACTGAAACTCGGGCGGAAGCACCTGCTACTCCAAAACCTGCATTCAAACCATCGATGAAGCCGAGGGTAGTGCCGACAGAAAAACCGGAAGAAAAAGCAGAGGAAAAGCCCGTGGCTGAGACTCCGGCGGAAGTACCTGTTGCAGCCAAGCCTGCATTCAAACCATCGATGAAACCGAAGGTAGTTGCCGCAGGGAAGGATGAGGAAAAGCCGGCACCTGCGAAGCCGGCTTTTAAGCCAACAATGAAGCCGAAAGCGAAGGAATAAGTAGTTTTAAGAGATTAATATATTGGAAACAATGGAGGTAGCCGCGTTTTATGGATTTTCAGCACTTGCGATTCTGGCCGCGCTTTTCATTCTGTTTTCCAAAAATCTGATATATGGTGCATTTGCATTGCTACTTGCTTTTCTGGGCATTGCCGCATTGTTTGTACTCGCGGGCGCTGATTTTCTGGGAGTTGCCCAGATCATGATTTACGTAGGCGGTATTCTTGTATTGCTGATGTTTGGAATCATGTTAACCCAACGCGCCATTCAGCAGGAAGGACCTTCCCGGCACAATAGGGTAGAGGTACCGATCACTCGGAAAGTGTGGGGTTTTGTGATTGGAATCGGAATTGTGGGTGTGCTTGCAAAAATCATTTTCTCCGCCAATTTCCGAATGTCAGGTGACGCAGTGAGTCGGAAATCGACGATCAAAACAATCGGCGTGGAATTAATGACGTCACATTTGTTACCTTTTGAGATCGCCGCTATTTTACTTCTTGTAGCATTGATTGGTGCTGCTTATCTTGCCCTAAACCGTAATCCGGCACAATGAGCGCTATTTCCATATATCATTACTTAATTGTCGCTGCGATACTGTTTTCGACAGGATTGGCTGTGGCGATCACAAAACGGCACTTTGTCGGAATTTTATTGGGTATTGAATTAATGCTGAATGCAGTCAATCTGAATCTGGTTGCTTTTAGCAGATATGATTCTGATCGGCTGAGCGGACAACTTTTCGCTTTGTTTGTGATGGTGGTTGCCGCCGCAGAAGTTACGGTTGCGCTTGCGATTGTATTGCGGGTATATGGTCATTTCAAGACTGTCGACCCGGACAAACTGGACGAATTGAAAAGATAGGCAATGCATTTGTTGCGAAGCTGTATAAATCCTTTATAAATGAATTGGCTTTTCCTGTTTCTGGCTTTTCTGATCGGAATTTCTAATGCCGTGCAGTCGGGGGTCAATGTGCAGCTCCGCGAATCGATTAACAATCCTATCCTCGCTGCGATCAGCTCTTTCTTTGTTGGATTAGTGATACTGCTAATCGCGTTTGCCTGTTTTAACCAAAATCCAGTACCTTCTCTCAGCGATTTAAAGCAAATTTCGTGGACCAGATTTATGGGCGGCGCGCTCGGTGCTTTTTACGTTCTGACCGTAATTATGATCGTGAGGCACATTGGTTCGGCGAATATGATCTGCCTGGTAGTGGCCGGACAAATGGTCGCGGTGATGACGATCGACCATTTTGGTTTGCAGGGTTTTGTAGTTCATCAGATTTCTTTCCCGAGAATTATGGGTGCGATATTACTGGTTGCAGGAGTTTACCTGATCATAAAAAATTAAAGGCGGCAGCTGAATATACAACTTGCCGCCTCTTTTTATTTTCGGGCAAACATTAAGGGATTCTGTTAAAAACGAAAAGATCTACAAATACCCATTTGTTGTTCTCCATCTTTCCTCTCTGGATAACCAGTTGATTCTGAGAACGTCTCTCATAGATAATTCTCACAGAGATATCATCTTTTTCAAATAATGCCTGGTTCTTTTTTGCTTCAATAAAATTGTAGGTATCTGAAACGTCTTTTTCTTCCAAGGCGATAAGCCCGGGTTTGAAATGTTTAACTCTCGCAACCGGTCCTTTTTCTGTCTGTTCAAATGCGAAAACCTCGTAAAGTGCAGGCTTATCGTCCTTAATCATTCGAATATATCCCATAATGTTGCCACCTGCCGGCGCAGTCCAGGAAGCTTCGATCGGGCCGCCGTTGTATGTTCCGAGCCAGTGACCTTCCAGGAAATTGAGATCATTGAGGGTTCCTGTGGCGGTTTGCGCATTCGAAACACCGCCCAGAAGCAGGAATGTAAAAAGTAATGAAAAGATCTTAACGGATCGGATTTTGTTAAAATGTAGCATTGGTTACAGGATAGTTTTAAGCCGGCAAGTTAGCCGAATCAGGTCTTTAAAAAAATAGCCGCCCTGTTTCCAGGTCGGCTGATTTTCTAATTTTTATTCTCAAATATCAATAGGCACGTTCCAATTTTCCTTCGTACGAGTTGGAGAATGCTTTGTTAACAACTTTATTTCCACCTTGGGTAGGATAATTTCCAGTGAAATACCAGTCACCCAAATGCTCAGGGCAAGCTTTATGCAGGTTTTCCACAGTCTGGAATACAACTGAAATTTCTGCATTCAAATCCTTTGGACGGATAATTTCAGCTATTTTCTGTGAAATTTCTTCGTCTGTAAACGGTTCGTAAAGTGCTTTTACGAAGTTTGTATGATAAGGATTTTTGGTAGCAATTGAAGTTACACTTTTTGTGTAAACATCTTCCAGCAGATAATCCAGATCGCGTTCTTCCAGAAGCTTCAATACGGCCCTGAATGCTACAAAATCCTTCATTTTTGACATATCAATACCGTAGCAGTCGGGGAAACGGATTTGCGGAGCCGACGAAGCGACAACGATTTTCTTCGGTTTTAACCTGTCAAGCATAGTTAATATGCTCTTTTCCAGTGTAGTACCACGCACGATCGAGTCGTCGATAATCACGACGGTATCTACATTCTTACGCACCACTTCAAAAGTAGTATCGTAAACACTCGATACCATATCGTCACGCAGAGCATCGGCTGTAATGAATGTCCGGGATTTTACATCTTTGGTAACCAGCTTTTCAATTCTTGGCCGGAAAGATAATACCTTTTCCAGATCCTCCTCGAACAAGATACCTTCCATAATTGCCTGTTTGCGCTTCTTCGCAAGGTATTCTTCCAAACCTTCGATCATTCCAAGGAATGCGGTTTCAGCAGTGTTTGGAATATAAGAGAAAATGGTGTTTTCGAGATCGTAATCGATTTCCTTTAAGATCTGAGGAATCAATAATTTCCCGAGCTGCTTTCTTTCGTAATATATATTCGGGTCAGTTCCTCTTGAGAAATAGATCCTTTCGAAGCTGCACGAGCGTTTTTCGAGTTTCGGCAGAATTGGGAATTCATTGTACTCTCCGTTTTTATCGACGATCAACGCAGATCCTGGCGTAATTTCAAGAATTTGATCATAATCCACATTGAATGCAGCTTTGATCGCTTGTTTCTCGGATGCAACTACAACAACCTCGTCATCAGCGTAATAATATGCCGGACGAATACCTGCCGGGTCACGGATTACAAACGAGGCGCCATATCCCGTCAATCCGCACATGGCATAGCCGCCATCAAAATCACGGCATGAACGGTACAATACACGTTGGAGGTCAATATTATCTTCAATAACGTCCGAAAGTGTCGGATTTTCGTAAACTCCTTTGAAGCGTTCGAATACGCGCTGATTTTCTTCATCCAGAAAATGTCCTATTTTCTCCATGACCGTCACAGTATCAACTTTCTCTTTTGGATGTTGACCTAATGACACCAGTTTTCCGAAAAGTTCGTCAACATTGGTCATATTAAAGTTACCCGCCATCACCAGGTTACGGCTCCTCCAGTTGCTCTGCCGAAGCATTGGGTGGCAGTTCTCCACTTCGTTGGTCCCGTGGGTTCCATAGCGAAGGTGGCCGAGCCAGACTTCTCCGGTGAACGCAAGATTTTCCTGCAACCATTTAGCGTCCATAGCCCGGTCGCGGTGGTTCTTCAAACCTTTGCGAAACTTCTTATGTATTTTAGAGAAAATATCCGTAAGTGGCTGTGGCTCAACGGACCTGTAACGGCTGATGTATCTTTTGCCGGGAGGAACTTCAATTTTAATATTGGCTACACCGGCTCCATCTTGCCCCCGGTTTACCTGTTTTTCCATCATCACCGAAAGCTTGTGTACGGCGTACATGGGCGTTTCGTACTTGTCGATGTAGTATTGATAAGGCTTTCTAAGACGGATAAGTGCTATGCCGCACTCATGCTTAATGGCGTCGCTCATAGGAAGAGAAATGCGTTACAAATATGAATGTTTGCAGCTATGCAAAGCGTATTACCTCAATGTTAACACAACGAATCTGAACTGCTGTTTAGTTCGTTATTTCTTACAAAGGTACAAATCCTTTAGCTCAAAAAACTTCAAAATCAGTTGGATTTTTACTCCCGTCACTGATCACTTCGAAACGCCGATAAATTTTTCGGGACAGCCGCAGGATAAATTGAGTTTCAATCGCATTGAGGCCGCCGGAGAATCTATCTAACAGAAAGATAAGTATTTTTGATTAAAAAGTGATTCAATATGCTTCATAAAACCCGTGGGATTGCACTGAGCTACATTCGTTATCGGGAATCGTCTATCATCGCGAAAATATATACGGAGTCTTTCGGGATCCAGACTTATATTGTTAATGGGGTTAGGAGCGCAAAGTCAAAAACGAACAGAATCGCTTTCTTTCAGCCACTTACGCTGCTGGATATGGTCGTTTACCACAAAAGCAAAGAGGACACCATTCACCGGTTATCGGAAATAAAATGTTACGCGCCATTCGCATCGATCCCATTTGACGTGGTCAAGTCTAGTCTTGCGTTATTTGTGACTGAAATTTTGGGTAAAACACTCCGGGAAGAAGAAAGCAACGAACCCTTATTTCATTTTATACAGGAATCAGTACTCTTTTTGGATCAAGCAGAGGCCAATTTTGAGAACTTTCACATCCAATTTCTTTTCCAATTGTCGTCTTACCTGGGCTTTGGTACCGAAACCGGGGAGGATCTGGAAAATGAATTGAATGAAAATAATTATCCCCGAACAATGGATCTTATTGAACTGGAAGCAGCCAGGCAGCTTTTGGTTTCCCAATTTGGTACTATTGTTCCACTCGACAGAACCCGCAGGACGAGGATTTTAGAGAAGCTTATTTTCTTTTATAAAATCCACATGGACGGTCTGGGGGAAATCAAATCGCTGGAAGTGTTAAGGGAAATTATGCGGTAGCTGCCGCGGGCGCAACCAGACTTGGCATAATTTTGATAACGTATATACCAACATTTAAATGCTGCAAAAATGAAATACATACTGACAACCACCCTGCTATTCATTTCATTAATTACGTTTGGACAGGTTCCCAAAGGTGCCTGGAAATCGCAGGAGCCCACTGGTAGCGCTTCCACACTGATCGTGGCTGACAATTATCTGGTTATTGCATCCTATAGTGTAGGTAACAAATACTTCGAGCGCACGGAAGGTGGCCCTTTTACCATGAGCGGCGATCAAATGACTTATACGCCGGAATTCAATTCTGCTGACACAGCCAAAATTGGTATTCCTATTGTATTTACTGTTACTGTAAAAGATAAGATATTAACTCTGAGGTACGAAGAAGCGATGGTTTGGATGCAGGTCGATGATGCGGCGAGTACACCGATGGCGGGTGCGTGGCACATTACCGAACGCGCAGAGCCGGGAGGGGGTGAACTGGTTAAGATTCACCTGGAAGGAACAAGGAAAACGCTGAAATTATTATCAGCAACCCGTTTTCAATGGTTTGCAATAGACCCGGCGGTGAAAGGATTTTATGCAACCGGCGGCGGGACTTATACGGTGAAGAATGGAAAGTATACTGAGAATATTCAGTTTTTCTCGAAAGATAACAACAGGGTAGGAACCTCTCTTACATTTAATCACAAGCTCGAAAACGGCCGGTGGGATCACAGCGGGAAGAGCAGTGATGGGAAAGCGATCCATGAGATTTGGGAGAAAATCAAATAAAAGTTCATGGTTATTTAGATTTGTTCAAAACAAATATCTCCAAACATTTGAATCATTCTAAATAGGTATTACATTTGCTCAGGTTTAACTGTCGACGGAATGAGTGTTTTTGGAATTAGCGAATGCAATACGGTTTCTGATCAAGCGAGTCTCTGGATGAAATCATTTCCTGATAATTCGGAATGTATATTCAAAAAGTGCTGCGAGAAGTACAAAAAGAAGGGAAAGCATTGTAAAAAATGCCCGAAGAAATAAGACAGTTGGGCCGTATTAAATTGTAATACAGTTCATGGTGAATAATTATAAGAGAGGGAATGCCTTGTAGCGTTCCCTTTTCTATTTTGGGCTAAACCTTCCTTTTTAATTCAAAATTCTGGCCCAGATATACACGGCGCACTACTTCATCTTCTGCCAGCTCCTCCGCAGATCCCTGTTTCAAGATTTTTCCTTCAAACAAGAGATAGGCACGATCGGTAATGGAAAGTGTTTCATTTACATTGTGATCGGTGATCAGGATTCCGATATTCTTGTGTTTCAGCTTGGCCACAATACTCTGAATATCCTCGACCGCGATCGGGTCAACGCCGGCAAAAGGTTCGTCTAGTAGAATGAACTTGGGATCGACGGCCAGGGCACGGGCAATTTCAGTTCTTCGTCGCTCGCCTCCGGACAGTACCATACCCTTACTTTTCCGAACATGGGCGAGGTGAAATTCTTCGATCAGCTCCTCTACTTTATTTTTTTGTTCGCTTCTGGAAAGATCTGTCATTTCCAGAACCGCCTTGATATTTTCCTCCACAGTTAGCGACCGGAACACAGATGCTTCCTGCGCGAGGTAACCTAATCCCAATCTCGCCCGTTTATACATCGGCAGATTGGTGATATCTTTATCATCCAGAAAAACTTTCCCGCTATTCGGCTTCACCAGTCCCACAGCCATATAAAAGGAAGTGGTTTTACCTGCTCCGTTTGGCCCAAGTAATCCCACAATCTCGCCTTGTTCAACCTGGTAGCTTACATTATTATTAACCAACCTTACCCCGTATTTCTTGACAAGGTTTTCTGTTCTGAGTATCATGAGCGGTTTTTCAAATAGCTGACCTGCATTTCAGTGCAGCTTAATGTCTTTCAAAGAGAGTTGTAACGTTTTTTTGTCGCGAAAGTTATTTTCTTCCAGGCAATAGCAGATTGAAAACGGCCTGCCCATACTGATATCCGGATAAAAATGTGCCATACCAAATCCTACGGCGGTATAAACCTGCGAGCTACCCTGTTTCACATCGAATTTGATATGCTTTTCCTTCATTAGAGAAGGCTTGCCTGCCAGTGTAACGTAGGTGGACTCAAACATCGGCGTCATGTTCCCCGGGCCAAACGGTCCCATTTGTCTGAGGATATTGTAAAATTTCGGTGAGATCTCTTCCAGATGCAGCAGCATATCGATATTGATCATCGGCACTAGCTGATCGGGTAGAATGCGACTGCTCACGATTTCATTGAAACGCGACTTAAATGCTTCCAGATTTTGCAGCGGCATTGTGAGGCCGGCCGCGAAGGTGTGACCACCATATTGTTCCAGCAAATCTGCACATTCCTCTATTGCTTCATACACATCAAATCCCGGAACTGACCTGGCCGAACCTGCTGCTTTTCCGTGAGATTGCGTGAGGATAATGGTTGGTCTGTGGTATTTTTCAATGCACCGGCTTGCTACAATTCCGATCACGCCTTTGTGCCAGTCTTCTTTGAACAAAACGGTACTCTTCGCGGTGGCCGACCAGGAATCGCTTTCTATCATGAAAAGCGCCTGTTCGGTGATACTTGTGTCGAAATTGCGCCGCTCGCTGTTGTGTTTGTTAATTTCCATCGCAAACTCCTGCGCCTCTTCATCAATTTCAGAAAGCAGCAATGCAACAGCTTCTTTGGCGTGCTTGATCCTGCCTGCCGCATTAATCCGCGGGCCCAGTCCGAAAACCACATTCGTAATATCCAGCGTTCCGGTTATGCCCGCAACCTGGATCAAAGCTTTTATACCGGTTCGCGGAGAATCATTGAGCCTTTTCAGACCATAATAAGCGAGTATCCTGTTTTCACCGGTAATAGGAACAATATCCGAAGCAATGCTCACAACAAGCAGATCGAGGTATTGATAGAGCGATTCAAGATCAATATCATGCTGAATGCAAAATGCCTGTAACAGTTTGAAACCAACGCCGCAGCCGGTCAGCTCTTTATAAGGATAAGGGCAATCTTCTCTTTTTGGATCCAGCACAGCCGCTGCCGCAGGCAATATATTTCCTGGCCTGTGGTGGTCACAAATGATAAAGTCAATGCCTTTTGTCGCCGCCAGCTCTACTTTATCCAAAGACTTTATACCACAATCCAGGGTTACTATCAGAGAAAAGCCATTTTGCTCCGCCCAATCAATACTTTGCCAGGAAACTCCGTAACCTTCTTCATAGCGGTCTGGAATATAGTAGTCGAGATTAGCATATATTTTTTTCAAAAACCCATAAAAAAGGGCGACTGACGTAGTCCCGTCTACATCGTAATCTCCGTAAATCAGTATTTTCTCACCATTTGAGATCGCCTTGGTCAGCCTCTCAACCGCCAGATCCATGTCTTTCATCAGGAATGGATCGTGTATCTGACTCAGGTCCGGACGGAAGAAATTCCGGGATTGTTCGAAATTCAGAATGCCGCGGCGGACAAGCAGCGAAGCCAAAGCGGGAGTTACTTTTAAAGACTCTGCGAGTTCTTCGACTATCCGTTGCTCGTCGGGCGTAAATTCAGGATGGTGTATCCAGCGCTTATCAATCATAAGACAAATATAGTTGGATTATATCACGCCTGTTCAATTCCGATTATCCGTTAGATCAACAGGAAAAGCTAGTTGAAAGGTCTTATCTTTGCAACCTGTTAACATTCTTTAAGATATGGGGCGACTACTTGCAATCGATTTTGGATCTAAACGCAGCGGCATTGCTGTTACTGACCCTTTACAGATCATTGCAACAGCGCTGGATACCGTTGCCACCCACGAGCTCAGGAATTTTTTAAAGAAATACACTGAAAAAGAGCAGCTGGAAGCGTTCATTATAGGTATGCCAAAAAAGCTGGACAATACAGCGAGTGAGAATGCCGCCCGTGTTACCGCTTTCATCAAATTGCTCCAAAAAGATTTTCCTGAAATACCTGTGCACGCGCACGACGAAAGGTTTACCTCTTCAATGGCGCTGCAATCGATGATTTCGGGAGGTTCGAAGAAAAGTGACAGGAGAGAAAAAGGTAATATAGACAAGATCAGTGCGACTATTATCCTGCAATCTTTTATGGAAAGCAGAGCTAATAGCAAGAGGTTTTTATAATGTCAATTCAAGTTTAATAAGATGATTTACCCAATTGTAGCCTACGGAGATCCGATTTTAAGAAAAGCAACCCGTTTTATAGAACAAAACGAGGTTGATCTGAAAAAACTCTCGGAGGATATGTTCGCGACCATGCATTCGGCCAATGGTGTCGGACTGGCGGCTCCGCAGATCGGTTTGAATATCAGGGTTTTTGTTGTTGATGCAACCCCGTTCAGCGAGAAGGACGACGACGAAGACGATGAGCCGGATCTGACACTTGTCGACTTTAAGAAGACTTTTATAAATCCCGAGATTCTGGAAGAAAGTGGTGCCGAGTGGCCATTTGAAGAAGGCTGCCTGAGCATTCCGGGTATTCGCGGCGATGTGTACAGACCGTCGAACCTGCGGATCAGGTACCGGGATGTGGAATGGAACGAGCACGAAGAAGAATATTCAGGAATGGCTGCCAGGATCATTCAGCACGAATATGATCATTTACTCGGGAAGCTTTTCGTTGATTACCTGCCAGTCCTGAAAAAGCAATTTATCAAAAAGAAATTGACGGATATTTCGAAAGGTAACGTGGACGCAGATTACAGAATGCGTTTTCCAAATCGCAAATAGTACATATATATATAGTACATCTTTCAGCTTTGACAAATGTCTGAAGACAGCACAGAAATTCTGAGAATTGCATTGGTCCAGTCGGATCTGTATTGGGAAGATGTGACAGCGAATCTATCTTCCCTGGAAGAAAAGATTGCGGGCATTGGTGAGGCTGTTGATGTGATCGTGCTGCCAGAGATGTTTAATACCGGCTTCACGATGAATAGTGCGCTGGCCGAACCGATGAACCTGACTACTACAAAGTGGATGAAACAGATCGCGGCGCAAACGCAGGCACTGGTTGTAGGAAGTTTTGCAGTTAGTGAAGCGGGACACTTTTATAACCGGATTCTGTGTGTGAGACCCGATTCGACCCTCTTTTACAGTGACAAAAGGCACTTATTTACATTAGGAAAAGAGCATCTGGCATTTCAGCCGGGAATGAAAAGGCTCACGGTCGATTGGAAGGGTTGGAAAATCACGCCACTGATCTGCTACGATCTCAGATTTCCTGTGTGGAGCAGAAACTCAGCTTCGGATCCTTATGACCTGTTAATATATGTAGCCAACTGGCCTTCAAAACGTGCCCACGCGTGGAATACTTTACTTAAAGCCCGCGCCATTGAAAATCAATGTTATGTGGCGGGAGTTAACCGAATAGGAGAAGATGGAAACGGTTTGAAATATCAGGGGGATTCTGCCGCGCTTGATTATCTTGGAGAGCCAGCCTGTATGCTGGGCGATAGCGATGTAATCAAGATCGCCCGTTTCTCAAAAACAGATTTGAAGGAATACCGTACTTCCTTTCCCGTGCTCGCTGACTCAGATCAGTTTACAATAGGTTAGCACACAATCAATTTATTCAATCACTTTCGGTACCATAATGTACCGCTCGTTTTTCAAAGGAGCATTAGCCAGCGCCTCGGTTCTCGAAAGGGTATTGGAAGCATTATCACTGCGCCAGGAGTTCACTTCGTCCGATATGTGTGTGAGCGGTTCAACACCCTCCGTATCGATTTCATTCAGCTGATCCATCCAGTTCAGTACGGAGTCCATACTTTTCAATATTGCATCCTCCTCTTCCGGCCGGATGTCCAAACGCGCAAGGTGGGCAACTTTATAAAGCGCTTCCCGGTCAATTTTCATTGTATTAAGGTTTTGTTAAGATAAGATCTTCGGCATAGCTGAAACCCAAATTTACCTCATTTTTGTCAAACGACTCTTGTTATAGGGCGTGCTTTCAAATTTTTGAAGACGATTGTTGAGGAAGTCAAAGCGGTACCCAATGTTGTTTTCTGTCAAAATCCTCGGAAAGAAGGGGACTTGCAGGCTTCCATATTTTAAATTGTTGCTAAGACACTTAGTAGGAGGAAAATATTATTTGCTTTTCTGAGTTAATCTTGAAATATTTTGAAACGCTATTTGTCACTTTGAAAAACATGTCGGCTGACTTTCGCTTAAAGAGTACAATTTTGTAACTGTTTGATACTGCGGTATATTTTGGCTCAAATGGGTATTAAACTTAGAATTTTTACTAAAATTGCTTGCGGCCAAATCTTCAAAATATACAATTTAGAATATCTCAGTTCGAAAAAGGAAGAAAAAATCTGACGAAATGCTTGCTTTTTTTTAAAAGGAAAACTCATACTTTTGTAGATGTCGATAACTGAAAATGGCAATCGAAATTTTATTTTACCAAATCCAGTTTTTACCAATAATTTTATTTAATTCACAACCAAAATCTCAATTTAACCTTTAAAAGTAAGTCTGATGGAAAAGAAAGCTACAAGTCCGGCACCTGCTCCAAAGCCTGCTGCGGCGGCAACAAAAGGCAAAGGCGGTTTAAACCCGGCATTGGTAATCCCTCTACTATTTGCGATTGCATTATGCGTTTACATTTTCGTTTTAGGAGCTCCCGAGCACTTTAAAGATGGCGATCACGCAAAAGGCCCAATAGATGGTGATTACTATGGAATCGTTTACAAAGGAGGTCCTATCGTACCAATTTTGATGACCTGTTTCCTAATCGTATTAACTTTTACAATCGAGCGTTTGATCACATTGAACAAAGCGAGTGGCTCAGGAAGCATCGATGCATTTGTTCGTAAAGTGAGAACTCTGCTTGACAAAAACCAAATCGAAGAAGCAATCAAAGAATGCGATAGACAAAAAGGTTCTGTTGGTAACGTAGTTAAAGCTGGTCTTTTGAAATACAGACAACTAACTACTGAAACTGCACTTGACAAAGAACAAAAGCTCGCTGCTCTTCAGAAAGAGATCGAAGAGGCAACTACGCTTGAACTTCCAATGCTTCAGAAAAACCTGACGATTATCGCAACGCTTGCTGGTGCATCTACACTTCTTGCACTTCTTGGAACGGTAATCGGTATGATCAAAGCTTTCGCGGCTCTTGGTACTTCTGGTTCTCCTGACTCTGCTGCACTTGCAACTGGTATCTCTGAGGCCCTTATTAACACGGCACTTGGAATTGGTACTTCTGCAATCGCAACAATCTCATACGCTTATTTGAACAGCCGTGTTGACGATCTTACTTACAGCATTGACGAAATTGGCATGAGCCTTCAGTCAAACTTTGCTGCACATTATTGATAGTTCCTTGAACTATTTAATAGTGAAGTTTCGTTAATATAAAAAAAACTTATATATTTGATATATGGCAAAGGTAAGACCTAAGAAGCACGCCCCGCATACGGATATGACGGCGATGACTGACGTGGCGTTCTTACTATTGACCTTCTTCATTATGACCGCGACTTTTAAGTCGAATGATGCTGAGATTACTACTCCATCTTCGATTTCGCAAATCAAGGTTCCAGATGATGATATCATGGTCATTAGTATCGACAAAGCGGGCAAAGTGTTCTTCGGAGTGGATGCGAAACCTGTTCGTGCGGCAATGCTTGAAAATATTGGTCAATCCAAAGGCATTACATTCACTGAAACAGAGAAAGCTAAGTTTGCATTACAGAGCAGCTTTGGATTTCCTTTGAATCAGTTGAAGCCTTGGCTGAACATGTCAAAAGAGCAAATGCCTAATGTGAAACAACCGGGTATTCCGGTGGACTCGACTGGTGCCAGCGAACTTGCTGACTGGGTTTATGCAGCTCGTAAAGCTAACAGCCAGCTTCGTATTGCTCTGAAAGGAGATAATTTGTCAAAATTCCCTGTTTTCAAGGATGTATTGTCAAATTTGCAATCTCAGAACATTAACAAGTTTAACCTGATCACAGGTAGTGAGCAGGCGCCTGCCGGCTACACCAACGATTAAGGGTTGTTATTAGTAATCATTTTTAATTAAAGCAAGAAATGGCAGCAATTGAAGAATCGGGTGGTGGTGGCAAAGGCGACGGTAAGGTTCGGGGTAAAAAGATGTCCACCCGTGTGGATATGACACCAATGGTAGATTTGGGATTTTTGCTAATTACATTCTTTATGCTAGCAACGACCATGTCGAAACCTACTTCCATGTCGCTGGCTGTGCCGGATAAGACTGATAAGGAAGATCAGGAAAAAACCGAACCTTTAAAAGCATCAAAAGTATTGACCCTGTTTATGGGTAGTAATGATGATGTTTACTATCTCGACGGAGTAGCAGCTGATGATGATAAAGCAGAAGCATCTTTGAAAACTGTCCGTTACGGATTTGATTTGAGAAGCGTGATTTTTGCCTCACAGAAACGCATCAATGCAGCGAATCCAAAAGATGAAAAAGGGAACGATCCATTTGTGGTCGTGATCAAGCCGACTCCGGTTTCAACTTACAAGAACATGGTTGATGTATTGGACGAAATGGCGATTACGAAATCAAAAAGGTATGCGTTAGTAGAGTCTTTGACGGATTCGGAAAAGAAGCTATTGGGCGACAAGATTGTTCCAGCAGATCAATAATTATTTAACTAACTATCAATCAATACGCGCCATGGCAGAACTAGGCCCGAATGCAACACTTGATGATATAGTGTTTGCTGATCGTAATAAGGCGTACGGTGCATTTGAACTTCGTAAAGGCTATCGTGCAGATGTTACGAAGGCTACTCTAATCGGAGCTGTACTCTTTATTCTTGCAATGTTTACGCCGTCAATCATAAACAAATTGACAGCGGGTGAGGAGGTAGAGGAAGTGATGGTTGAAGTGGATTTAATGAAAATACCACCGCCGCCAATTGACCCGGCAGAACCGCCACCGCCACCACCGCCGCCAGTTGAGCAGCCTAAGGTGAACACAGTGAAGTTCTTGCCTCCGGAAGTTAAAAAGGATGAGGAAGTACCTGAGGAAGTTCCACCTCCAACAGTTGAAGAGATTAAGGAAGCTGTTGTTGCGGACAAAACAATCGAAGGTGATCCTAATGCAAACGAGATCATTGTAGCGCCGGAAGCTGTTGCAGCTCCAAGTAAAGGAACCGTTGTTGAAGCGGCACCTGAACCAGAAAAGGTATTTACAGTGGTTGAGCAGCAACCAGAATTTCCAGGTGGTACAACAGAAATGTATAAATACTTAAGCAAAAATATTAAGTATCCTAGTGCAGCTTCTCGTGCTAACGTTTCCGGAAGGGTTTTTATGTCATTCGTAGTTAATACGGATGGAAGTATCCAGGATGTGTCAGTGTTGAAAGGACTTGGTTTTGGTTGCGATGAAGAAGCTATCCGCGTTGTGAAAGCAATGCCGAAGTGGAAGCCAGGAAAGCAATCAGGACGTGCAGTTCGTGTAAAGTACAACCTGCCGATCAATTTCCAACTGGAGTAACTCATGAAGGAGAAACCATTGCATGAGAAGATCAGTGATCTAACCTCTGTGGTAATGGCTGTGACATACATAGGAGGAGGGGTCTTTTTGATCCTCTCCTCTTTGTCTTTTAGGTTGTTACCTATCGGAAGTGTTGAAAGGTATGCGTTTGCTGGCATACTTATTTTGTACGGAGCTTACAGAGGATATAGGGTTTGGAGACGCAGAAATCAGGAAGATCTATGAAATTAAGGGTAATAGGACTGTTTGCGTGTGGCTTAATAGGTGTATTTGCACTTACGAAATGCAGTTCTGGCAATGAGAGTCTGGACAATCCCAGACAAGGTACTATTACCATAGCTTCCGACGAATCCTTCAAACCTTTGGTTAGCGCACTCACGAATGCTTACGAGGGAATTTATCCAAATACGCATTTTGAAATTGATTACAAACCTGAGCAGGAGGCAATCAGACAACTTCTCAACGACAGCGCCCGCATTATTTTCGCGACCAGGCAGCTCAATGAGAAGGAGTTGGAAATAATCAAAAGACAAAAAGGAAGTCAGAAGTATCAGCATATTGCCACAGACGGACTTGCGCTGGTCATAAGTAAGGGAAACGCTGACAGTCTGATTACGATGTCCGAAATCCAGGCCATTATGGAAGGAAGGATTAAGGATTGGTCCCAACTAAAAGGTGGAAATCAAAAGGGACTTATCACGCTGGTATTCGACAATGCAAATGCAAGTAACCTGAACTACATTCTTGAAAAGTTTAAGGTGAGGGATATTAGCAAACTGAGGATAATTTCAGCAGGTTCCAATGAAAAGGTAATTGAGGATGTGCGAAAAGATCCGTTGCATCTTGGATTTATCGGGGTTAACTGGATAAGCGACGGTCATTCGCTCGCATCCGAGGAACTATCAAAGGGAATTCATGTAATGGGAGTTGCCAAGAAAGTAAACCCAGATTCGCTATCGGACTATATACAGCCATTTCAGAGCGGATTAGAGTTTAAAAGGTATCCTTTGTTCAGAGATTTATATATAATTAGCAGGGAGGGATATTCAGGATTAGGTGGTGGGCTGATGACTTATATTGCGCGGGACGTGGGCGGTTTGATTATTCAGAAAATGGGATTATTGCCGACAATACCTTATCCCAGAGAGTTGGAAATCACTACTGGCAAGAACTTTTAGAGTAAACAATTGTAATAGATTTGGATTTGTTATTGAAAAAGCCAAATTTTTTATCACTATTTTAACCGGGTAAAAAATGAACAGAAACATGAGATTGAAATTAGTTGCACTGGTATTTGGATTATTCGCGTTTGTGAATTTGAAGGCGCAAACGGTTCAGGATGGCTTAGCATTGATACACGGAGAACGTTACAATGAAGCAGGCGCATTGTTTAAAAAGCTTGCTCAAGGCACACCGTCTGGTGATAACCAGTTTTATCTTGGTTATTATTATCTTAAAACCAACCAGTTGGATTCAGCGCAAGTTGCGTTTGATAAAGGTTTGCAGGTAGATGATAAATCGTATCTGAATAAAGTAGGTCAGGGTGCAGTAGCGCTGGGCAAAGGCGACAGAGCGAAAGCAAAAGAGCTATTTGACGAAGCTGAAAAGAAGAAAAAGAAAGATGCGGAAGTTCTTTATCGTATAGGTGAAGCTTACACGCTGTTCGAGAAGAACAACGATCCTGCCGAAGCGATCAGACTTTTGGATGAAGCTGTAAAAAGAGACAAAAATCTGGCTGACGCTTATATCGCAAAAGGTGATGCTTTAATGCTTCGTAATGAGGGTGGAAATGCTGTAACTGCTTATGAATATGCGTTGACAGCAAAACCAAATTATGCAGTAGCTCATAATCGCATTGGTCAGATTTATCTTCGTGGAAAGAACTATAACCTGGCTCTTGAAAATTATAAAAAAGCAATTGAGGCTGACCCGAATTTTGCACCTGCTTACAAAGATTTAGCTGAGCTTTATTTCTTTGCTCAGAAATACAAGCAAGCTGCTGAAAACTTCGATCTGTTTATTCAGAAAAGCGGAACTACTGATCCTGAAATGAAATTGCGTGCAGCTCAGTTTGCATTTACTGCTGACGATTATACAAAATCATTGCAGCTACTTGATGAGATCAAAGGAAAGATCAATAACCCGATCACATTGCGTATGTATGGCTGGTCATATTTCAAACAAAATGATCCAGACAAAGCGATTGAAAACTTGAACGAGTTTATGAAAGTTGCTCCTGACAAGTTAATTGGAGATGACTACAAATATCTTGGTCGCGCTTACAATCAGAAAGCAGGTGGAGAAAAAGGTTATGATTCAACTGGTGTGCTTTACATGCTGAAAGGTGCTGATATGGATACAAGCAAAGCTGAGGCTGCAACAACATACAAGGAAGTAGGAGCACTTTACTTTGCCGCTAAGGATTTCCCTAATGCAGCTACTGCATTTGCAAAAGGGATAGCCTTAGATACTGCGAAGGCAAGCGCGAATGATTATTATTACAATGGTCTTTCAAACTTCCAATATGCTTCCAGCTTCATCGTACCAACCGCAGCAGATTCTAACTTTGCTGACAGTGCGAAAATCGCGATGGACAAAAGGAGCCTGTATCTGAAAGCGGATTCAATATTTGCAACAGTGACGCAGAAACTGCCAGATTGGCCTTACGGTTACTATTGGAGAGCGAGTTCATTGTATAACGCTTATGACAGACAAGAAAACGTAGATAAGGGTATTTCTGCTCCTTACTATCAAAAGTTGACTGAGCTTGTTGAAAAGGATCCAGATCCTTCGAAATTCAAGTCTTATTTGAAGCTTGCATACAGCTACCTGGCATTTTACAGCCAGACTACGTTAAATGATCCGGCGAAGGCCAAGACTTACTGGGAGAAGCTTCTCGCGGTAGACCCCGATAACGTTGCGGCGAAAGAAGCGTTAGGCCTTGCGGTAGCAACGCCGGCGGCTCAGCCAGCAGCTACTACCGGAAAAGCGAAAGCGCCAGCACCTAAGAAGAAGTAATAATTCAATATAGAAATAATAGCCGCCTGGATTTTCCGGGCGGCTATTGTTTTTTATAACAATGCTGAGTCTACCAATTTGATACCTCAGAAAAGAAAACTCCTCACCAACTTTCGTTAATGAGGAGAGTAAATATTAGCTTGATTAATAAACAAATAACAATCAGTTGTCCTATATAGGAGCTACTCGTGAAAAACAAGTATTGAGAACTGGTAAATGCATTGTTGCATAGTTATCGTAGCACCACTGTTTCAAACGTTTTACCTCAAATGGCATTAACATCCGAATCGCCTTTCTCAATTCTTTTTCAAAGAGTCTTCGATCGAAGCTAACTTTTTGCAGAATAATTTTTATGTATTCAAGCATCGAGGCCATATCATTACGTAATTTTGGTTTAGGGAAGGTCAATCAATGACCGGACGTAGCAATTGCTATTAAAGATAACGAATTATATTAATGAAATTATATGCGTTATTGTATATTTTTTTGTGTTATTCTGGTATCGCTCTTTGCCAGGGTTTAAATGAGTCTGCAACAATTGAGCTTGGTCCGAAAAATTTGTCAATCGACCAACCTTTCACGATTTCCGTAGTTTTAAGAGATGCAGAAAACCGGCCTGCTGTTTTGTTTCCGGAGATAAAAGACCTGGAAAAGCGCAGCAAATCTGCTACCAGCTCAATAAGTACGGTAGACGGGAAGAAAGTTGTTATCCAGACTATCACGCAGGAATATTATGCATCAAAGCCCGGGAACTATCTGATTCCTAAATTCACAATCACTGTAAATGGGTACCGTCTCCACTCCGAGGAAACCATGGCGGTTTTTGCACTTGGCGAAGCTGCTACAATAACTGAGAGAGAGGCGTCACCTGAGGCGCAGGGAAACGAATTTCAATCTATAAACGAGGCAGTATTTCTCTCTGTTCTGACTGACAAGAAAACTGTATTTATCAGGGAGGGTTTTGCACTGCGCATTTCACTTTACATAGCAGAAAATGCGCCTGTCGAAATGGAATTTTATAGATTTAATATCCAGCTTCAGTCTATTCTGAAATCCTTACGTCCTGCGAATTGTTGGGAGGAAAATGTGGGAATTGAAGAAATTGTTAAAAGAAAAATCAAGATAAAAGGGAAAAACTACACCGAGTACAACATGTACCAGGCCAGGCTATTTCCTATTACGACCGAGAATATAGTGTTCCCCAGTATCAAGCTGGATATGTTGGTAACTGATAATTCGGCCGCAGTGAATGTTGAGAAAAAGGTAGTCAGGACTTTCCGCTCCAAGGCGATGATCGTGAATGTAAAGCAACTACCTGAACATCCACTGCGGGATCAGGTAGCAGTTGGGCAATATACATTGAGAGAAACGCTTTCCTCTACACTCGTATACCCCGGAGAAAGCATCCGCTACATGTTCAAGGTCGAGGGAATCGGAAATATTGCGGCTATTCCAGCTCCGGCGGTGCAGGGAAATTCGAATTTTGATATATATCCGCCGGAAGTCAGTCAGATTATCAAGCGAAGCTACCAGAATGTAACGGGAGAAAAGACTTTCGACTACTTTGTTGTGCCCCGGAAAGATGGTACTTTTCCGCTTGGAAGGTATTTTCAGTGGGTATTTTTCAATTCGCAGAAGGCAGCATATGACACTTTGCGGTCGGAAAAGTCGCTGGAAGTAAAAGGAGAAGATTATAAGCTTGCTAATTTGTCATTAACCGGATCTTCCGGTCTGTACGATAATATCGAGAACCTCGACAGTAGTAAAAGAGGTTTCGATTACAAAAAGATATTAAGAGAAATTACGAATGCAGTTGTGATTGTATTGTTGATCACGCTGATCTGGGTATTTAGAAAGTAAACTGATGGGAAGCACTTACGGAAAGATTTTTAAGATATCGACCTTCGGCGAATCGCACGGTGTGGGTATCGGAGTTATAATTGAGGGTTGCCCAGCCGGGCTCGAATTTGACGCTGATTTCATTCAGAGTGAGCTCACAAGACGCAAGCCAGGGCAATCGAGGATTACCACGCAGCGCAAAGAAGCTGATGAATACGAAGTGATGTCGGGCGTATTCGAAGGAAAAACAACCGGTACACCCATTGCATTGATCATCAGAAACGAAGATCAGCGCAGCAAGGACTATTCTCACATTGCAACGCAATACCGCCCGTCACACGCCGATTTTACGTACCAGGAAAAATACGGCGTGCGAGATTATCGCGGAGGTGGCCGGAGTTCCGCCCGTGAAACTGCGGCGCGGGTTGCAGCCGGTGCTGTGGCTAAATTGTTACTCAGGAAAATCGGTATTGAAATTACCGGTTATGTGTCGCAGGTTGGCGGGATGAAATTGGGAAAACCTTACCAGGAGTTGGACCTGCGCAAAGCGGAAGAGAATGCAGTTCGTTGCCCTGATCCTGAAATGGCCGAACAAATGTTCGAGTACATTGATAGCGTCAGGAAATCTGGCGACTCCGTAGGTGGGGTTGTGAGCTGTGTGATCACCGGTACGCCGGTTGGTTTGGGAGAACCGGTTTTCGACAAGCTGCATGCAGAATTAGGGAAGGCAATGCTAAGTATCAATGCTGTTAAAGGGTTTGAATATGGTAGCGGCTTTGAAGGAGTGAATTTGCTCGGCTCCGAGCATAATGATGCATTCTATACCGATGAAACCGGTGCTGTTCGTACCCGTACCAATCATTCCGGCGGAGTGCAGGGTGGGATTTCAAATGGTCAGGATATTTATTTCAATGTCGCATTCAAGCCCGTTGCGACGATCATGCAGGATCAGGAAAGCTTGGATCAGGACGGGAATATTGTGGTGGTTCAGGGAAAGGGAAGGCACGATCCGTGCGTTGTGCCAAGAGCTGTGCCAATTGTAGAAGCAATGGCTGCATTAGTATTGGCCGATTTCTATCTCCGGAATAAATCGAGCAAGATATAGCCTGTTATAACCGGTGCTTTTTGCGACGCTGATTCAAACTTAATACCAGCCAGATCGTACCGATAAATTCAATAGCAAGTCCGCCAAGGATTACGGGGTTACTCATTTCGGCCTTTGAAGAATGTAAGAACACGCCGGTTAACACAACCAGCATCCCGGCGAGCAAAATAAGTCCGGCATTTGTGAGACTAAGCTTCACCAGCAATATGTTTCGTTCGACATTAAAACCAGCATGGGGATCTATTATCTAATATAGAAAGATTGGTTTGATATTTAAATAGTTAAGAAACAAAAAATGGCTCGCGAGGAGCCATTTTTTGTTTCTTAATAAAATTATTTTCTCAGATAACCTGGCTTTTTCCTGGTACTGCTACCGGATAAAGACCATCTGCGCCTGGAACAATTTTCGGCATAGCATCCCATGCAAGTTTGTCCGGGAATAGATTAATGTCGGAGTTAAGCGCTTCTTTCCAGGTAACCATTTTACCGGAGTAAGTCGCCATACGTCCCATAATAGCAGTCATCGTACTTTTCGCTCCGTTTTCAGCATCAGCAAATTTATATTCTCCTTTTGCGATAGCAGCGAATAGTTCGTCGTGCTCTACTTGGTAAGGGTTTTTGTCAGCTTTACCATCGTGTTGATAAATAACGCCTCCTTTGTAATCTTTCAAAACGGCCTTATTTCCTTCAAAGCTGTCAATGCGGCCTTTTGTTCCTACAAATGCCTCATCAACCCTGTTCCACGTTCCTTCGAACTGGCGGCACTGGCTTGAAATGACAGTTCCATCAGCATAAATAAGGTCCAAAGTATGGTGATCGTAAATCTCACCATAAGCTTTGCCGGTACGAACCTGGCGACCGCCGGTTCCTTGAATTTCTACTGGATAAGCTCTTTTCACCCAGTTTGCAACGTCGATATTGTGTACGTGCTGCTCAGAAATGTGGTCTCCGCACAACCAATTGAAGTAGTACCAGTTTCTCATTTGGTACTCCATTTCAGTTTGGTTAGGCTTGCGCTCCTTCATCCAGGGGCTGCTTCCTACCCAATATACCTGGCCGCCTACTACATCGCCAATCGCGCCGTCGTGGATCCTTTTGATCGCCTCGATATAATTAGCCTGATAGTGTCTTTGCAGACCAACTACCACGTTCAATTTCTTCTTTTTCGCTTCTTCCGCTACTTCAAGCACTTTACGAATTCCGGGAGCGTCAGTTGCTACCGGTTTTTCCATAAAAATATGCTTATCGTTTTTAACAGCCTCCTCAAAGTGTAAAGGTCTGAAACCCGGAGGAGTAGCAAGAATAACTACGTCAACATCTTTCAACGCAATCGCTTTTTTGAATGCATCAAAACCGACAAATTTGCGATCCTCAGGAACATCGATCTTTAATTTCGTGTCAACGATCTTTCCAGTTGCGTCTTTGTATTTTTTTGAAGTCAAATTCTTATAAGCATCATCCAGACGGTCTTTAAATGCGTCCGCCATTGCTACAATCTGTACATTCTGAGAAGTACTCAATGCCTGCGCAGCAGCACCGGAACCTCTTCCCCCGCAACCTATCAGCGCGACCTTGATTGTTTCGTTTACAGAACTATTGAAACCATATCCCGTGAGGGGATTCAATAGCGCACCGCCCGCGAAGAGGCCAGATGCTTTCAAGAAATTACGTCGGTTTTGTTCCATTCTTTAAGAGATTAAGAGTTTTAAGTTGATCAATAGTCTTCAATCAGTGCAGGGCTGTAATATGCCTTTATTTCTTCCGGTGAAGGTGTTTTCAAAGGTCTTACAACCCTGAACCCAACGAAAGACGCACTTGTGAGCCACCATTCGCTTTTCGGCAATTGCGGATCAAGTATTTTCCAGTCTGCTTTTGAAGGAATCCGCGCAGCGCTTCTCAAATCAGTTGGCTCGTCATCCCAGGATCCGCCTCTTACTGAATTCGGGTAAAGCTCGGTTACAGGCGCAAATTTTTCACCAGCAGGCTTTTTAGCATAATAGTCAGGAATATATTGGTCCAAGGTCCACTCCATTACATTTCCATGCATGTCGTGAAGTCCCCAGGCATTTGGTTTTTTCAGTCCGGTTTTTTTGTAAGCCGCATCGCTATTACCCTTGAACCAGGCATATTCGCCCAATTTAGAAGCGTCATCTCCGAATGAATAAGCGGTTTTAGAACCTGCCCGGGCCGCATATTCCCATTCCGCTTCTGTCGGCAAACGATAGAAGATCCCGGTTTTTTCATAAAGCCATTTACAAAAATGGATAGCAGCATATTGCGTCATATTGATCGCAGGATAGCCGGCTCTTCCCATTCCGAAGGACATATCTACGTAAGGCGGACTTGGGCGCGTGCTCGCATCCGTTTTTTGGACTGATTTGTCTGGATCAGGGTGGCGGGCTGCCATTTCCTTTTCCATATTTTTAAAAGAATACAGATCATAAATGTCCCAGATCACTTCGGTTTTCCCCATCCAGAATGGTTCGATTTTCACTTTGTGCTGAGGACCTTCGTCGGCCCTGCGGCCTTTTTCTGCGGCAGGGCTGCCCATCATAAATTCACCGCCCGGAATAGCGACCATTTCATAGACCTGGGGACTGCCACCAATTTTTTGTGTGTAATTTTTGAAGTTTGCATCCTGGGCAAGCGCATTAAAACAAAAAAGAAGCGTTGAGAGTAAGAAAAGAGATTGTTTAGACATAATAATAAAACGGGTCGGTTGGTACCATTTAACTGAATATAAGCGGCAATATTAGCCTATTTACCCAATGAAAACGAATTTTTTCTTAGTTGTTTGATATCTGTTCTAACTTTGCAGACTTCGAATTTTAGCATTCATTATGAATTACCTTTCAGCAGAAAACATAGCAAAATCATTTGGTGACAAATGGTTATTCAGGAACATCAGTTTTGGTATTAGCAGGGGAGACAAAGTGGCTCTGATCGGAACGAACGGAACCGGCAAAACTACATTCCTGAACATACTCACAGGTAAAATGCCGCCCGACGAAGGCGAAGTCGGTTTCAGAAAAGATATCCGCATTGGTTATCTGGACCAGAGTCCTGCATTTGACGAAAGTTTGCCGGTACTCGAAGTCATTTTTTCTTCCAATAACCCCGTAGCACAGGTTGTAAAACGTTACGAGCACGCGATCGAAACGGATGACCACGACGAGCTTGCCGAGGTAATGGAGGATATGGACAAGTACAATGCGTGGGATTTTGAGTACCGCACGAAAGAGGTTTTGGGCAGATTAGGTATTCACCACACCGATAATGCATTCGGTACACTTTCGGGTGGACAGAAAAAAAGGGTTGCGATGGCAAAGGTTCTTCTGGAAGATCCGGACCTGCTCATCCTAGATGAGCCGACCAACCATTTGGACCTCGATACCGTGGAGTGGCTGGAAAACTATCTCAATACGTCCAATACTACATTATTAGTAGTAACCCACGACAGGTACTTCCTCGATACAGTTTGTAATCAGGTACTCGAACTCGATCACGGGTCAGCATATTCCTATAAGGGTAACTATTCCTATTTCCTCGAAAAAAAGGCGGAGCGGGAAGAACTGGAAGCAGCCGGCATCGATAAAGCCAGAAATTTAATGCGGAAAGAACTGGACTGGATCAGAAGACAGCCCAAAGCGAGGGGCACGAAGGCGAAATACCGCGTGGATGCTTTTGAGGAATTAAAAGAGAAAGCAAGCCAGAAGAAGTTTGATACCAAATTGGAACTGAATGTGCGGACGTCCAGACTGGGTAGCAAGATCATTGAGCTGGAACACGTGAGCAAAGGATTTGGCGAGCGCCAGCTGATCGACGATTTCGAATATACATTCCGAAAAGGCGACAGGATCGGTATTGTGGGTAAAAATGGAATGGGCAAATCCACGCTGCTGAATATGATCACCGGCGAATTGTCTCCCGACAAAGGCCAGATCGTAAAAGGGGAGACCGTGCAGTTTGGGTATTACAAACAGACAGATCTCGCATTCAACGAAAATCAGCGGGTAATTGATATTGTAAAAGATGTAGCCGAAGTAGTGCAGCTCGGAACCGGCGAAACGGTCACAGTAGGTAAGTTGCTGGAAGCATTTCTATTCTCGCCTTCCAAACAATATGATTTTATTTCCAAGCTGAGCGGTGGAGAGAAACGGCGGTTGCAATTACTTTTGATTCTTATTAAACAGCCCAACTTCCTGATCCTCGATGAGCCTACCAACGATCTGGATATTGCGAGCCTGAATGTATTGGAAGATTTCCTGATGAATTTTCCGGGCTGTCTGATCATCGTTTCCCACGACAGGTACTTCCTCGACAGGCTGGTAGAGCACATATTTGTTTTTGAAGGTGAAGGTAAGATCAGCGATTTTCCAGGAAACTATACAGAGCTGCGCGATTACCAGGACGAACAGGAATCTGACAAGAAAACCAGTTCATCAGTGGCCAATAAATTACCTGTAAATACTGCCCCGGCGCCTGTGGCTGAAAAAGTACCTGCACCGGTTGTTCCAGCTGCAAATGCGCCGGCAAAGAAAAAGCTGAGCTATAAGGAGCAGAAAGAAATGGAGCAGCTGGAAACTGATATCGCGAAAATGGAAGAAAGGAAGGCGATTTTAGTCAAAAAGTTGAACAGCGGCGGAACGCACGACGAGCTGGCGAGCTGGTCAAAGGAGATTGAGCAGCTTACAGATAGCCAGGCGGAGAAGGAAATGCGCTGGCTTGAGCTATCGGAAAATGCTTAAATTTGGCCGGTAACGTTCTTTGCTCACTACCCTTCATTTCTTAATAGCTGATTATGAATTCAATCACCGAATTTTTCCAGTATATACTTAATTCAGAAGAAATCATCCGTACCGGCGGGCTGCTGGTGATCACATTTATCGTTTTTGCTGAGAATGGGCTGTTTTTCGCCTTTTTCCTGCCCGGCGATTACCTGGTTTTTCTGGCCGGTGTATTCTGCGGAACAGGGATATTGGATGTACCGATCGGCATTTTGCTGTTGTGTATGTTCACTGCCGCGGTACTGGGCTCTCTGGTGGGTTATATTTTTGGTAAATATTTTGGGGATATCTTCGAAAATAGGCCGGATTCATTCTTTTTCAAGAAAAAACACATTGATACTACACGGAAGTACTTCGAAAAGTACGGAAGCCGCACCCTGATCATCAGCAGATTTTTGCCGGTGGTCAGGACTTTTGCTCCTATCCTGGCCGGACTTGTGAAAATGCCTTTTCCTTCTTTTCTGTTAAATAATGTAGCAGGAGGAGTAATTTGGATCGGTACGCTCACTGGCGGTGGGTTTCTTTTCGGTGAAAGATTCCCGTGGATTGTGGATTACGTGCAATATATCATTCTCTTCTTCCTCGCAATCACCACATTTACAGTGATTAAGGGATATTTGAATGCAAGAAAAGAAATGGGCTGAGTTTTAGATTCAACCCTATTCTTCTTCCCTAAACCAACCTGAATATATAATGTAGTTATTGGCAGTTCTGTCAATAGCTGCATTCAATTCTGTGGAAACGTCTTTCAGATATTTCGCCGGATTTCCTGCATAGATAGTCCCCGGCGGCACTTTGGTACCCTGCGTCACGATCGCTCCGGCGGCCACAATAGAACCTTCACCAATTACAGCGCCGTCCATCACGATCGCGCCCATTCCGATCAGCACGTGATCTTCGATCGTACAGCCGTGCACGATTGCATTATGAGCGACGGAAACATAATTTCCGATCGTAGTCGCAAATCGCTGGTAGGTACAATGGATAACTGCGCCGTCCTGCACATTGGAATGGTGGCCGATACGAATACTGTTCACGTCGCCGCGTATCACCGAATTGAACCAAACTGTACAATTTTCTCCCAAAACCACATCACCGACAATCGTTGCATTCTCTGCAAACCAGCAGCTATCGTCAAAAACAGGCTGAAATCCCCGGACCGATTTTATAAGTGCCATATTTTATTTTAGAAATTGAGTAATGATTGAGGTCGTTTTTCAGTTGAAGAACGGGTAACTTTTTTCAGCTTTTAATTCTTGTTTCGCTCAAAATTGTCACCAAAAAATAAATATATTCGTTTTGTATTAAAATTTCAGCCGGGAATATGTCTGCTAGTATGAATGTCGCGAAAGGTAGCCTGTTGATTGCAAAACCATTTTTGGGTGACCCCAATTTCGAAAGGGGAGTTATTCTGATGTGCGAGCATAATGAGCAGGGAAGTTTTGGATTTGTGCTGAACCAGACTACTGAACTATATCTCGGCGACGTACTCGAAGAAACCATTTACCAGGATATCACCCTTCACCTGGGCGGACCGGTTGAGAAAAACACGCTGCATTTCATTCATCGCCGGCCCGATCTGATTCATGGAGGGGCGGAAATTATGGATGGTGTGTATTGGGGCGGAGATTTCACGAGTGTGAAAACGCTGTTGAATATCAATACTTTGGGGCAGCAAGATATCCGCTTTTTTATCGGCTATTCAGGTTGGGGCGGCGGGCAGCTGGACGATGAGCTCGAACAGGATTCCTGGATTATCACCAACACGACCTCTGATTTCCTGTTTTCGACGCCACCTAGCAACTTCTGGCGCGAAGTACTGCGAAATATGGGAGGCGAATACAAGTCAATCGCGCATTACCCGATCGACCCCCGACTAAACTAGCGGCTACTTAATTGGGCTGGTCCATTCCCGTTACAGATTCATAATCCGACTTAATTCTGCTTACTTCCTTTGTCAGAAAGTATTGCAGCTCTTCATTAAATACTTTTTTGTCGCTCTCCGAAAGAGAATCGTATAATTCTTTCAGCTCCTGATTAATGCCGGCCCTTTCTTCTGCCGAGGCCGCATTCATGGAACGGATATGAAATCTCTTGAAATCGTAATTGGGCATAAAACTGGATCTTGAAATTATCGCACAAACTTACCGAACGAGAAAATCCGGACAAACGTTTACGATTCAATATGAAAACGAATATTTAAAATGCCAAGATCCGTCTTTTTTTTATTACTGACTTTCATCCTTCTTGCAATAGATTTTTATGTTTGGCAAGGTTTGAGATTTGCGATCCGCAATCTTTCTCCCGTCACACAACGCTGGATCGGAGGCGCCTACTGGGCTTTTACGCTGCTTACACTTTTAGCCTACGTGGGAATGCAGCTGCTACCTGCCGATTATTTTAAAAGTTCTACCCGGACTTTCGTGGTCGCATTCATAGCGATACCATATTTGTCGAAACTGCTGGCGGTACTGATATTGCTGGTGGATGATATTCGCCGCTTTTTACAGTGGATCGCGAGCTATTTCTTTCCTTCCGCAGCTACAATTTCACCTGAAACAGGCGAGCCAACTATTCCACGTTCGCAATTTCTGGCTACCACCGCAGTAGTGGCTGGGACAGGATTAATTGGCACGTTTGCATTCGGTATTTTGTCGGGCGCTCACGATTACCGCATCCGGCGGGTAAAGGTGCCTTTAAAGAATTTGCCGCGCGCTTTTCACGGAATCAAAATTGCACAATTGTCAGATATTCATTCAGGAAGTTTTTTCAATAAAACAGCTGTGAAAGGCGGCGTGGAAATGTTGATGAAGGAAAAACCGGATATTGCTTTTTTCACCGGCGACCTCGTCAATGACCGGGCGAAGGAAGTGCAGGATTATATTTCCATATTCGATAAAGTGAAGGCGCCGCTGGGCGTGCATTCGATTCTTGGAAACCACGATTACGGCGATTATTTCCAGTGGCCTGACCTGAAAGCGAAAACCGACAACCTGGCCGATCTGCAAAGGGCGCACAAGCTTTTGGGCTGGAATCTGATGCTGGATGAAAATCGCGCGATCCGCGTCGACGGAGAGGAAATTGGGTTGATCGGCATTCAGAATTGGGGCGCGGGGAATTTTGCCAAATATGGAAATCTTGCAAAAGCATACCAGAATACAGCCGACTACCCCGTTAAAATTTTGCTTTCACACGATCCCAGTCACTGGGACCAGCAGGTTTTGCCACGATACAAAGACATTGACCTCGCCCTGGCCGGTCACACGCACGGAATGCAGTTTGGTGTCGAGATCGGGAAATTGAAATGGAGCCCGGTACAATACAGGTACAAGCGCTGGGCTGGGTTATATGAACAAAATGAGCAGTTTTTGTATGTAAACCGCGGTTTCGGCTACCTAGGCTATCCTGGAAGAGTGGGTATCCTGCCTGAAATCACTATCTTGGAGTTAGTAAAAGCATAATATTTGCGAATGCAGCCGGATGCTATACGGTATTTGTATTCGCTACGTTGAATAAGTGACATTGTGTTGACTAATATAAAAATGATGAAGAAAATCACTCCCTGGCTTCTGATACTCGGCCTGACATTTGGCTTCTCCGGCATTGAGCAACTCCATGCAAAGCCCGTTAATTCCAAGATGGAGCTGATGGGGAAAAAGAAAAAATTCAAAGGCTACAAGAAGCCTAAGTCAAAAAAGATACTGGGCATATTCAAGCGGAAAAGCGACTGCGGCTGCCCTAATCATTGATTCTTTCAGACTATCAAAATTTGTACATATTCAAGAGTAAGCATTGAGGCCAATCACAAAAAGATTCGGTCGGATTTGCTTACTTTTGTATTTTAAAACTAATCAACACGAACGTTTTCGGTCTCACTCGAATGAAAATTAACCTTCGAAACCAGGATAAATTTGAAAACCGTCACCACGGTAAGGATGCGCAGGAATTACAGGAAATGTTGAACAAGATAGGAGCTGCATCGCTGGACGAACTGATAGACCAGACGCTTCCTTCGGCAATACGCCTGCAAAAGCCGCTTAATCTTCCCAACCCAAAATCGGAAAGGGAATTTTTGGAAGGGATTAAAAGGATAGCCAGCAAGAATGCGGTTTTGAAATCGTATATCGGAACAGGCTACTATGATACTATTACGCCAAATGTAATTCTCCGCAATATCCTCGAAAATCCAGCTTGGTATACTGCTTATACGCCTTATCAGGCTGAAATTGCGCAAGGCAGACTTGAAATGCTGCTTAACTTTCAAACTGTTGTGACAGATTTGACCGGGATGGAGATTGCAAATGCGTCGCTCCTGGACGAAGCTACTGCGGCAGCTGAGGCGATGACAATGCTGCACAGCCTGCGTGCGGGCGGCAGAAAGAAAGCCAACACGTTTTTTGTCTCCGAGCTTTGTCACCCGCAAACGATCGACCTGATCTACACGCGCGCAAGGCCGATCGGCATTGAAGTAGTAGTGGGCGACCACGCGACGGTTGACCTGACAGACGAAAATATTTATGGTGTTTTGGTTCAATATCCTGCTACAAATGGAGATGTAATCGATTACACTGACTTTATCAGTGCGGCGCACGAGCTAAATATCTCTGTTGCTGTCGCTGCCGATCTGTTGGCACTTGCATTATTGAAATCGCCCGGCGAAATGGGCGCTGATGTAGTGGTAGGTTCTTCCCAACGTTTCGGTGTTCCGATGGGTTATGGCGGGCCGCACGCTGCATATTTCGCAACCAAAGAAGCTTTTAAGAGAAATATCCCCGGTCGTATTATCGGCGTTTCTGTTGACGGAGAAGGAAATCGTGCGTTGAGAATGGCGCTGCAAACGCGTGAGCAACATATTCGCCGTGAAAAAGCAACTTCCAATATATGTACCGCGCAAGTATTACTGGCTGTAATTGCCGGCGCCTACGCGGTGTATCACGGCCCAGAAGGTATCAGAACGATCGCTTCGCGCGTGCACGGTCTTGCTACTTTGTTTGTAGATACGATCAAGAAATTCCATTACGAAGTTGTTACAACTGAGTTTTTCGATACAGTAACGATCAAGACGCCGCTGACCAGAAAAGTGCGTGAGCAGGCATTGAAGTATGGTATCAATCTACGTTATAATAAAGATGAAAGTGTTACGGTTGCATTCGACGAAGCGAAGAGTTTTGACGATGTAATTTCACTTTTGAATGTATTTGCAGAAGTATCCGGTTTTCAGGGTGAAATGGTGATTGATGAAGAGTTAGAATTTTCTTTTCCAGAAAACCTGACCCGCACATCTGAATACCTGACACACCCGATATTCAATACCCACCATACGGAGCACGAAATGCTGCGTTACCTGAAATCGCTGGAAAACAAAGACTTATCTCTGGTTCATTCCATGATCTCGCTGGGTAGCTGCACTATGAAATTGAATGCAACTGCCGAAATGATCCCGCTTACCTGGCCGGAATTTGGTGAAATTCACCCTTTTGCGCCAACGAATCAGGTTGGAGGATATGCGCAGCTTGTAAGTGAGCTGAATATCTGGCTTTGCGAGATCACAGGTTTTGCGGCGATGTCGTTTCAACCTAATTCAGGAGCCCAGGGCGAATATGCTGGTTTAATGGCAATTCGTGCTTATCACGCGAGCAGGGGAGAAGAACACAGAAATGTGGCATTGATCCCTTCATCTGCTCACGGAACCAACCCTGCATCTGCGGTAATGGCAGGAATGAAGGTGGTGGTAACAAAATGTGACGAGCGTGGAAATATCGATGTAGCCGATCTGAGAGCGAAAGCGGAACAATATAGCAACGATCTTTCTTGCTTAATGGTAACTTATCCTTCCACGCACGGTGTGTATGAGGAAAGTATCATTGAGATCTGTGAAATGATCCATTCGCACGGTGGCCAGGTTTATATGGATGGTGCGAATATGAATGCACAGGTTGGACTAACCAGCCCTGCCACGATCGGTGCGGATGTTTGTCACCTTAACCTGCACAAAACATTCTGTATTCCTCACGGCGGCGGCGGACCAGGTGTCGGCCCGATCGGAGTTGCCGAGCATTTGATGCCTTTCTTGCCAGGGCACGTCAATTTCAATACCCAGGGAGAACATCTTCCTGACGGAGAAGCGGGCGCAGTTTCTGCCGCACCTTACGGAAGCGCAAGTATTCTCACTATTTCTTACGCATACATTGCAATGATGGGCGGAGAAGGTTTGACGAATGCTACGAAATATGCGATCCTGAATGCAAATTATATCAAAGAGCGTTTGAGCGGGTACTTTGATGTACTTTACACTGGTACAAACGGACGTTGCGCTCATGAAATGATCCTCGACTGCCGGTCATTCAAGGCGGCTGGTGTGGAAGCTGAGGATCTGGCAAAACGTTTGATGGATTACGGCTTTCATTCACCTACATTATCTTTCCCGGTGGCTGGTACGTTAATGATCGAGCCTACTGAATCTGAGTCAAAAGCTGAGCTGGATCGCTTCTGTGATGCGATGATCTCGATCAGGAAAGAAATCCAGGAGATCGAAGATGGTACCGCGGATCGTTCAGACAATGTACTTAAGAATGCGCCGCACACTTCCCGCGTATTGTTAAGCGAAGACTGGTCAAGATCTTACAGCCGTGAAAAAGCTGCATTCCCGCTTCCTTATCTGCGTTTCAACAAGTTCTGGCCAAGTGTGAGCCGCGTCGATAGTGCCTACGGCGACCGTAACCTGATCTGCTCTTGCATTCCTGTTGAAGCCTACTCTGAAGTTGAGTAAATAATAGCTGTTATAAATGAAAACGGGCGGCGCTGAAATTTCAGTGCCGCCCGTTTTTTTATGTCTTATTGAAAATATTAAAAGTGTCTTTCTCCGATTTCTCGTTTACCCAACATCACAGCTCCTACCATCGCCACAAGCAGCAAAATGGAAGCCAGCTCGAATGGAAGCAAATATTCACGGAAAAGTATATGTCCGAGATTTTCAATCATACCAACCTGAGAATCAAAATTTTCTGGATTGAACGCAGGAATTGCGCTTTTGCGATAGGCTCCAAAAAGAATCACAAATACAGTCCCGCCCACAATCGTCGCTGCAATTTTAGCAATGTTGGTCTTGGCTTCTTCATTATCCTGCTTCATATTCAAAAACATGATCACAAATAGAAAGAGTACCATGATTGCCCCCGCATAGACGATAATATTTACGGCTGCCAAAAACTGCGCATTCAATAAGATATAGTGGCCGGATAATGTAAAAAAGGCCAGAATCAGATAAAGAACACTGTGAATAGGATTACGCGATACTACCACCATCACTGCGCTGAGGATGGTGAGGAAGGACAAGAAATAGAAAAACGATACAGTTGAATTCATAGTAGTAGTGCTGCCGGACAGCCTGGTTTCTTTTCAGGGGATAGCTCTTGGGACAACATTAGTAGATTCGCCGCTCGCTCTTTTAGCGTCCAGCGCACGTGCCTCTTCCTTCGTCCAGGCTTCGCGGGTATAACGGTTTGTCATATCTTCAACAAGTAGATCTTTACCCCAGATCACCTGGTCACGCTCGGTGAAAACAGGAACAAATTCGTCGTGACGAAGGTATACTGCCTGTTTTGGGCAAGCTTCTTCACAAAGTCCGCAGAAAATGCACCGAAGCATATTCACTTCGTAAACAGCCGCATATTTTTCCTCCCGGTACAGATTTTCCTCTCCTTTTTCTCTTTCGGCAGCCACCATTTGAATAGCTTCCGCAGGACAGGCCACAGCACAAAGTCCGCACGCAGTACAGCGCTCGCGACCATCTTCATCTCTTTTCAGAATATGTCTGCCCCTGAATACCGGCCCCAGGTATCTTTTTACCTCTGGGTATTCGATAGTTACTTTTTTAGCAAAAAAGTGCTTAATGGTAATTGCCAGACCCGTCGCAATTGCCGGGATGTAGGCGCGTTCCATCAGCGTCATTTCTTTATTGCTAACCTGTTTGGAGCGATTTGTCAATTGCATAGCAATGTATTTTTATATTAGTTCAACCAGGCTGTAATCACCGGCTTAAGAAAAAGCACAGCAGCACCTGTGATGATAATGTTGAAAATGGCCAGAGGTATCAATTTTTTCCAGCCCAGGTTCATCAATTGGTCATAACGGAAACGAGGAATTGTCCAGCGTACCCACATATAGAAGAATATGAAGAACAACGCTTTTCCAAAGAATACAGCAGTTCCGATCAATGTCGCAATATTATGTCCGGTCTCTGATCCTAATGCGCTGGTCAGCTGGCTGTAAACCCAGTCCATTCCTGGATAGTTATAACCACCGAAGTACAACACTGAAATAATCGCCGACGAAATGAACATGTTGATGTATTCAGCAAAAAGGTAGAAACCCAGCTTCATACTTCCATACTCCGTGTGATATCCGCCTACGAGCTCAGTTTCGCATTCAGGTAAGTCAAAAGGAACACGGTTACATTCTGCGAATGAGCAGGTAATGAAGATCAAAAATCCGAGCGGCTGGTAGAAAATGTTCCAGTTCATTCCGTGCTGCTGAGCCACGATCTCTCCCAATGAAAGGGAACTGCTCATCATTAATATGGCGATCAGAGAAAGCCCCATTGCTACTTCATAACTGATATTCTGAGAAGCCGCGCGGATTGCACCCAGGAGCGAGAATTTGTTGTTGGAAGCCCAGCCACCGACCATTATTCCATAAACTCCCAGTGCTACCACACCGAAAACGTAAAGAATCCCAATATTCGATTCCACGCCTTGGAGAACAATTTCATGCCCATTTATCCGGAAAGTACTCCCAAAAGGAATTACGGCACTTGCCAGCAAAGCAGTTAGCATTGCCAAGCTTGGCCCAGCGATAAAGAGCCACTTATTTGCCAAAGCAGGGATAAAATCTTCCTTGAAAAACATCTTACCTGCATCAGCGAGCGGCTGCAATAAGCCTCCCCAGCCAGCGCGGTTAGGGCCCATCCTGTCCTGGATAAAGCCTGCAACCTTACGTTCTGCCCAGGTTGAATACATTGCAATAACCAGGGTGAGCACGAAAACAACGAATATCGTTGCGGTCTTAACTAGAAATTCGGTTAAATCCATTTATAAACAATTAATCAGCTTATCAGTTGTTTTTCGCCAGTAACGAACGGTGGTTCGCTTTGTCATTATTTTCGATGCTTTGTTGACGGATCGTATCTTCGTCAGTCACATAAGCGCGGTCATCGTCCACAGGTTTGTATTGTGAAGCTGCCAGTTTCAATGCGAAATCAGGCTTTTTAACGAGATCAGCCCGGTATTTGTTGGCAGAGATCACTGAGCTGCGTTTCACCTTAGTCGGACCTTCCAACACCCAGTCGCTTGTTTTTTTCTTGTCAAAACGGCAGGTATTACAAATGAAATCATTGACTTCACCCCAGGTATTCTTGCGGGCAGTTACGCGGAGCACTTCATCTCCACGATACCATAAGGTCACTTTTCCGCAGCATTTATCACAATCCCGATGCGCGTCTTCCGGTTTGGTAAACCACACCCTTTGCTTGAAACGGAAAGTTTTATCGGTCAATGCACCTACCGGACAAACGTCGATCACATTACCTGAAAAATCGTTATCAATCGCTTTTTCAATGTAGGTACTGATCTCAGAAGCATCTCCGCGGTTCATTACACCGTGCACACGCTTGTCAGTAATCTGATCGGCCGTGTAAACGCAGCGGTAACAAAGAATGCAGCGCGTCATGTGCAGCTGCACGTGCGGGCCGATATCAATTTTATCAAAAGTTCTCCTTTCTTCCTCGTACCTGGTTTTAGCGGAACCGTGCTCAAATGCAAAATCCTGCAAATGGCATTCTCCCGCCTGATCGCATATCGGACAGTCCAGCGGGTGGTTAATCAGCAAAAATTCAACAATGCTTTTGCGCGTATCCAATACACCCCGATTGGTTGTATTTTCCACTACCATTCCTTCCTGAACCTGCGTAATGCAAGAAGGAACCAGTTTTGGCATTGGCCGCGGGTCTTTGGCCGATCCCTGTGCCACCTTTACCAGACAAGCCCGGCACTTTCCTCCTGAGGCATTGAGCGGCTTATAATAGCACATTGCCGGCGGAACAAGCGCAGCCTGACTTTCATCGGCTTCCGCAATTTTCCGCGCAGCCTGCATGATCGTAGTACCAGGTTCCACCTCGACCTCAATGCCGTCGAAGGTAATTTTTACTAATTGGGGTTTTATATCTTCCATTCCAAACAATGTTCAAAAGTCTCGGTCAAAGCTGTTACGCCAGCTCCATTTCACCTCGGTAAACGGCCCCTGGTTGCGTAGCTTCGTGAGGGTTTGTTATATGCCAAACAAATTCGTCGCGGAAATGGCGTATCGCACTGGCAACAGGCCAGGCCGCAGCATCTCCAAGCGGACAAATTGTATTTCCTTCAATCTTCTTTGAAATATCTACCAGCAAATCCACGTCGTGCATACTGCCGTGACCATGTTCAATGCGGTGCAGTACCTTTTCCATCCAGCCGGTACCTTCACGGCATGGGCTGCATTGGCCGCAAGATTCGTGGTGATAAAAGCGGGAGAAATTCCAGGTATTTCTGACGATACAAGCTGTTTCATCAAAAACAATAAAACCGCCTGAACCCAACATGGTACCCGTCGCAAATCCGCCGTCGGAAAGTGACTCGTAGCTCATGAGCCTGTCTTCACCATTGGCGGTTTTCATGATCAGGTGGGCTGGCAAAATGGGTACTGAAGATCCACCGGCTACTAATGCTTTCAAGTGATGGCCCTTCCTGATTCCGCCGCAATATTCATCTGAATTCAAAAATTCTTCCACACTTACACCCAGCTCAATTTCATACACGCCGGGCTTCTCAATATGTCCCGAGGCAGAAATCAGTTTCGTACCCGTGCTGCGACCAATACCGATCGCTGCATAAGCATCTCCACCATTATTGATAATCCACGACATATTGGCGATGGACTCCACGTTGTTCACAACAGTCGGGCTTTGGTATAAGCCTTTTACTGCTGGAAATGGTGGCTTATTACGCGGATTACCACGTTTTCCTTCCAGAGATTCCAGCAATGCAGTTTCTTCACCGCATATATATGCACCGCCGCCTGGCTGCACAATCAGTTCCAGATCATAACCGGAACCAAGGATGTTTTTGCCAAGAAAACCCTGTGCTTTCGCTTCTTCAATTGCTTTTTCAAGAATGCGGATCACGTACATCAGCTCACCACGTACGTAGATAAACGATTTGTTCGCGCCCAGGGCATAGCTTGATATGATCATTCCCTCAATCAGCAAGTGAGGGATCGATTTCATTAAATGGTGATCTTTGAATGTACCCGGCTCCGATTCATCTGCATTGCAAACCAGATAGCGGGGTACACCTTCCGGTTTGGCCAGAAACCCCCATTTCATACCCATAGGAAAACCCGCGCCGCCTCTTCCTCTCACACCGGATTTCTTCGCCTCTTCCACCACCTCTTCGGGCGTCATGGTTTTAATAGCCTTTTCAACGGCGGTATAGCCACCTTGCTTCCGATATACATCGAAGGTTTCTATACCAGGTACATTGATGTGCTCCGTTAATATTTTCTTAGCCATTTTCAGGATACTATTTTAAGCCTAAAGCCTATTTGCTTAGATCTTCAATTATTTGATCAACCTTATCGTTGGTAAGGTTCATATAAAACTGCTCGCGGATCTGAAAAACGGGTCCCCAGCCACAAGCTGCCAGACATTCCACTTCTTTCAATGTAAAAAGTCCGTCGGCAGTAGTTTGTCCCGCTTCTACACCCAGTTTCTGTTTCAAATGTCCGTATACATCTTCCCCGCCCATTAAGCAGCAAGGTCCTGTCCTGCAATATTCGATCACATGCTTTCCAACCGGGTCGAGATGGTACATGGTGTAAAATGAAGCGACCTCGTATACTTCAACAGGTTGAATGCTCAAAATGCCGGCGACATAATCCATAACCTCGCTGTTCAGCCAGCCCCACTGTTCCTGTGCTACGTGCAAAACAGGTAAAAGGGCCGATTTCTGGCGGCCTTCCGGATAACGTGCAATGATTTCTTTTACTTTCTCCAGCCGCTCGGGTGTAAAGGCTACGAGATTGGGTGTTTCGGTCATTTCTTAAATGTAATCTGTTTTAGAAAAACTCAGGCGTCCAGTTCTCCGGCTATCACATTGAGGCTACTCATTGTCAAAATCGCATCGGAAAGTGTACTTCCTTTGCACATTTCAGGATAAGCCTGGTAATAGATGAAGCTTGGCCTACGGAAATGCAAACGGTAAGGTGCTCTTCCGCCGTCACTGATCAGGTAAAATCCTAACTCTCCGTTTCCGCCTTCCACCGCGTGATAAACTTCGCCAGCCGGTGCATCTATCTCTCCCATCACAATTTTGAAGTGGTAGATCAATGCCTCCATATTCCTGTATACTTCGTCTTTCGGAGGAAGGTAATATTCCGGAGCATCCGCGTAATACGGGCCTTCCGGTAAGTTATTGATTGCCTGCTCTACTATCTTCAGGCTCTGCCACATTTCCTCATTACGAACCATATAACGGTCAAAAGTATCTCCGGACTGGCCGATAGGTACATCAAACTCAAAATCCTGGTAAGAAGAGTAAGGGTTCATTACACGCACATCATAGTCTATACCGGCAGCACGCAGGTTAGGCCCCGTGAAACCGTATGATAATGCCCTTTCTGCTGAAATAGGACCGACGTTAATGGTACGGTCCATGAATATCCGATTGCGGTTCAGCAGCTTTTCCAGCTCGCGTAATACCGCAGGGAATGATTTAATAAATTCGTGGATTTTGCGGATTGCTGTATTGGAAAGATCTCTTTCCATACCACCCAGGCGGCCCATATTAGTAGTAAGTCGTGCACCGCACACTTCTTCATAAATCTCGTAAACTTCCTCGCGCTTCTGCATTACATACAAGAAACCGGTAAATGCACCGGTATCTACGCCGAGGATACTGTTACAAATGATGTGGTCCGTAATCCGGGCCAGCTCCATCATGATTACCCGAATGTATTGCGCTCTCTTAGGAACTTCCACACCCAGCAACTTTTCAACCGTCATGTGCCACCCCAGGTTATTGATCGGGGAAGAGCAATAGTTCATGCGGTCAGTAAGCGTCGTAATCTGGTAAAATGGCCTTCTTTCAGCAATTTTCTCAAAAGCGCGGTGTATATATCCAATCGTCTGCTCTCCGGAAACGATCTTTTCTCCATCCATTTTAAGGATATTCTGAAAAATACCGTGGGTCGCGGGGTGAGTAGGGCCGAGGTTAAGGGTTGTTAATTCTTCAACCAGTTCAGGCAGCTCGGTTTGAGAAGGGACGTTATGAGGTAATAATTCAATATCTGCCATATTTTACTCAATATAAGGTCAACGGCCAAAAAGGGCATCAGTTTTGTCTTCACGCGTGGCATCTTCCATCGGATACTCTTTTCGCATCGGGAAATAGTCCATTTCTTCGATGTTCAAAATCCTGACCAGGTTTGGGTGTCCGTCAAACAGAATACCGTAGAAATCGTATGTTTCACGCTCCATCCAGTTAGCGCAGGCAAACAGCCCGGTCGCAGTAGGAATATGCAGATCCGACTCAGCAAGAGAAACTTTAATTCTTAGCCGGAAATTGTGAATGAAGCTGTGTAAATGATAAACTACCTGAAATTCTTTGCCTTGATTGTCAGGATAGTGTATTCCACACAGGTCTGTCATGAAAATAACCTGGTATGTTTTATGGTCCCGAAGAAAGCCAAGTATCGAAAGGATTTCTTCCCGGGTTGTAGAAAGTGTCAGAAGCCCGTAAGGTTCTTCAAAATCAAAAACCTGGTCACCAAATTTTTCCAAAAGTGCCTCGGCGACTTCCTGGTTAGTTAACATAAGGGTTACTGAATGTTATAAGAAGCTAATAATTCCTGGTATTCATCGGTATTCCGGCGACGCAGTTTTTCATTCTGGGCCAGATGCTGTATTTGCATCAGGCCATCGATAATCTGTTCCGGTCTTGGCGGGCAGCCCGGCACGTAAACATCCACCGGTATGATCCGGTCAATACCCTGCAATACACTGTAAGTATCAAAAATACCACCACTTGAAGCACAGGCACCTACCGCCATAACCCAGCGTGGTTCAGCCATTTGTAAATACACCTGCTTTACTACCGGCGCCATTTTCTTGGCAATTGTTCCCATCACCATCAACAAATCGGCCTGGCGCGGAGAAAAACTTGGGCGCTCTGATCCGAAGCGCGAAATATCATAATGCGCACCCATCGTCGCCATGAATTCGATTCCGCAGCAAGAGGTCGCAAACGGCAAAGGCCACAGCGAGTAGCTGCGGGCCAATCCAATAGCTTCGTCAAATGAAGTTGCAAAAAATCCAGAACCGCTATGTCCTTTCGGAGCCTCCACAATCGTTACTTCTTTCATAATTTCTTAGATCAAATGTTTGAAGCTTATTCCTCCCAGTTGAGTACACCCTTGCGGATCACGTAGTAAAAACCGGAAAGGAGCAAAGCCATAAACAGTAACATTTCCAGGAAGCCAAACATTCCAAGTTCTTTGAAATTAACCGCCCAGGGATACATAAATATTACCTCTACATCGAACAAAACAAAAAGGATCGCCACCAGAAAGTACTTCACCGAGATAGGCGTTCTTGCATCTCCTACGGATTCAATTCCGCATTCAAACGGATCGTCTTTAAGCTTGCTTTTCCGGCTTGGCCCGATCATGTGCGTTACAATCATCGTTCCGCCTATGAAAGCTGCGGCCAGGAAAAATTGAACTAAAATGGGAAGGTAATCTGACGGGAGATAAGTGTTATTCATTACAATATCGCTATGCTGTTTCTGCTAAACCTTGTTCAAATAGACGGATTCATTACAATCTTTCTATTATCTCAAAATTAGCCTTTGCAACTTTATCAATCAAATTCCTGAGTTTTTCTTTTGTTTAATTAGGATCATACTAAATAAGCCCCGTTTATGGCGGGGCTTATTTGTAAAATTATTAATACTGTAAGGATTATCGGATGATGATCTGCTTCGTCAGACTTTGCCCCTGGCCTGTTACCCTCAGAATATATTTGCCCGTAGAAAGGTAACCCAGGTTAATCTGCAAGCGACTGTCCAGCAGGCGGGGACTTGTAGTTTTAACCACCCTTCCATAAATGTCAAATATGGTAATGACCGCATCTGCGATATTGTCCCGGGACTCGATATAAACGAAGTTGCCCTGACTTGGATTTGGGTAAATTACCACATCGTTCTCTTCATTGGTTTTGAATTCCTGAGAAGAAGTGTCGGAATAGCAAACTAGCCGGTTATTATCTCCGATTGTGTAAGTAACCCGTGCTCTGGTTGAATAAACCCCTGTTTTTAGTATTTTAACAATATCAGCAGCTGTTTCTGTCTCGGTATCGGGTGTTCTCCATAAAAACTGTTCATCAAGGCCGGTTTCGGCAATACTCGCCGTAATGCTGAATGGACCCGAAGCTGCGATAAGCGGCTTTGAAATTTCCGGGCGAACTATTAGGGAAGAAGTTGCTGAGTTTTCAGAAACACAACCAAAAATGCTCTCGCCTTTTACATAATACTGACCGCTCTCACCGATCTGGGCGGTGGGTCCAACTGCCAGCGGCGTATTTGATCCCTGCTTGTACCAGCTGTAAGTGTCTGAACCCTCGGCCACTGCAAATTGAAAAGAAGAATCGGCACAAGCCTGTTGATCACCTTGTTGCAAAATACTCGGCCGTGAAGGTTTTGCCTCGTGGTCGAGTACCACAACCGAGGTAAGGATAGAATTTCCAGAATTGTCTCTCACAGTCGCCCGGTAAGTGCCGGGGGCAGATACCGTAATCGAGCTGCCTTTTTCGCCATTATTCCATTCGTAGGAAGAAAATCCGCTTGGAAGACTGATCCGCACGGCATTGTTTTCTGTTACGCACGAAGCAGTTACTTCAGGTATTTCAGCGGGCCCGGCAGGAGTAACGGTTGCAAAGAAGTCAGGACCCAAAGTTTCATTCCACGCATTCGCAAGAATTGTGAGCGCCTCGGTTCCTACGAAGTGAATACCGTCGGGCCGGTTCGGAACAAGCTGGTCAGTTTCGGGGCCAGGATAAGTTGGATTAAACTGAGTTTCAAGAACAGCGTTCTGAGCCGCGATAATCTGCGGATAAACTTTCGAAGGAATACGTCTGTCAAGGGAAGCGCGGCTTGTTCTGGCAATTACCCAGGTAATGCGTTTGTCAGTATCGCTGCTCAGCCTGTTGATGATCGTTTGCATATTCGACTGATAAAACGAAGCAGTCGTTCCAAATGCACCGTCCGTCTCACCCTGCATCCAGAGAATTGCCCTCACACCATATTGGTTACCATAATTTTTAGCTGCAATACGAAGATTGGCATAAGGCATTTGCGGCGCGTATTTATAACCGTAGTAACTCTCGGTAGGAAGTCCCTGTGCACTTCGAGACCAGTTTTCAACCGCCGTTCCTTCCCAGGCTGTATTGATGAACATCACAGGCATGTTAAGTTTTTCGACAAGTAAGTCGCCCAAAATCCCCCAACACCACGGAGTTTGACCCCTTGGAGACATTGTTTTAAGGCCGGTAGTAATCTTTGAGAATTCAGGTGGAACGGGGTCGGTAAGCAGATCTTTATATTGACCTAATTCATCATTTTCGTAATTCGAGACATATATAACGCGGTCATCATTCGCCCCGGGTCCCGGGTATTCCTTAAGGCCTTGTGCATTGGATTGTCCGGCGATAATAAAAACTTCTCCTACTCCAAAGCGCGATAGTACGTCGCGACCAACGATTTTACCGTCAGAAACGCCTCTTACTTCCAATGTATACCAGCCCTGGAAAAGTGTAATCTTTCCTGAAAATACCCCACCAACCGGCTCAGTATCAATTTCCTTCCATGGAGTGTCTATTCCTTGTCCCTGCACAACGGGTACTGCACGGGCCTCCACTTTTTCCATCGGAACGCTGAAAGTTCCGGTTACAGTGATTTCGCGCTGGCCGGTAACGTCCCGCTGGTAAACTGCCTGAAAAGAGGGAGATGTAATCTTAATCTGAGAAAATGCTGCCGTTGTAATAACACAAATCAACAGCAGTGCCTTTGCCACTACCTGAAGAATAATTCTATAACGCATTGGGAATTCTGATACGGGTAAAATTTTTTATATCCGAACGATAAGAGTTTTTGGACTTTTCTAACGTAATCAATAGCAAAACGGACACAAATGTAAATGATTATTTTGGCTAAAATATAACCATTCAAATTTTTTGATCAGTGGAATGCGTTATCGGTCTTTACTGTACGATAATCAGTTTTTGACTTGCGGTAAAAGTGGTTGACACAATGCGGACAATATAAATGCCGCTTGAAAGGCCGGATAGGTTGAAGAAGTGCTGGCGATCAAATTTCGCCACTTTGAAGGTTTTGTGAATTACACCACGGCTGTCGACGACCTGGACTTCGGCATTGGTAACATTTGTCAAAGTTTCAACAGTAAGCTTGCCGGTTGAATTTGGATTTGGAAATGCGACAAAGCCGGGATTGGTAGTATCAAGGAAAAAACTAAATGGTGCCGAGAAATCCGAAAAACAAGTGAGCGTAGGGCTGTAAACAATGGTATTATTGACAACATAACTGCCAGAACGCACCGCTTTCAGTATACCGCTGTTTTCTGTAAGCACATTTTCATTCAACTTCCAAACATGGTCACCCGCGCTGAGATTATTTTCAGCCAGCAGAGTAAACGGCCCGATCTGCCTGATCTGCGGAACGCTCGGCGACGGCTTCACGTCAATTGCTATTTCCGGTGAATAGGGTGAGAAACAACCTGCATCATCTTTAATACGCGCGGAAAAAGTACCTGATTCGAATACCGAGATATTTTCGCCCTCTTCTCCATTGTTCCAGAAAAACAAATCACCGTTTATCGCCTGCAGTGTTATGGTATCTCCGTCGCAAAATGTGGTTGCACTCAGTGCCTTAACAATAGGCGCGGGAGGCAGAGCCAGTGTCGTTGTCTCGATCCTGTTGCTGGGGTCGGAATAGCACTTGAACTCGTTGATCGTTTGAACCGAATAATTTCCGGCAGTCGTAACTTTAAGCGTTTGAGTGGCTGCTCCATTGCTCCACAAAAATCCAGCGGCTGCGGTCGATCGCAGGTTAACACTCAAATCCGCACAAAAAGTGGTCGGTCCGTCGGCTGTGATAACCGGCGTGGCAGGCAACGGATTTTTGACCACTTTGGTAACCGGAGATACCGGAGATACGCAGCCATTTTCATCTCTTGCGGCAATAGTAAAGTCACCTGACTCTCGTATTTCAATCTCGCGGTTGTTATTTCCATTGCTCCAAACGTAGGAGAAAGCTTCGCTGCTGCGCAACGTTGTAAAGTCCCTGTCGCAAAATGTGGTCGGTCTTACCGCTGTAATAGTAGGTGTGGCAGGTAATGGATTTACTTTTACATTCACTACGTCCGAAGTCGATTCGCAGCCGTTGGCGTCGCGCTGCTTTAAGGAGAAGTTGCCTGATATGGTGATCGCGATCGCTTTCGTTGTTGCAGCATTGCTCCAGATATTCCCGGTGTCGTAATTGGATGTCAGCGTGACATTCTCGCCTGCGCAAAAGGTAGTGGCACCGCCCACGGCGATCTCAGGTTTGGCAGGAAGCGGGTTCACTTTTACAGCAACCACATCAGAAGCAGGTGAATAGCAGCCCGCATTGTCCAATGCCCTTACCGTGTAGTCGCCTGAATTCTTTACGGTTATGCTCGCATTCTCATCCCCGGTCGACCACACATTTTTAACTTTCGAATCGGAAGTAAGCTTTACTTCCCCCCCATCGCAAAATGTGAGGCCCCCGGAAGCGGTGATCTTTGGCTTATCCGGCAAAGGAGAAGTCACCACTTTCATTGTTATTTTGTCAGAAGTCGCTTCGCAGCCGTACATATTCTGAGTTGTCACAAAGTACTCGCCGCCAACAGTCACAGGCAATCTGTCGCTTGTTGAGCCGGTGCTCCATCTGATATTTTCCGAAGTACTTGAAATCAACGTAGCAGTATTTCCAAGACAAACAGGATTACTGCCTTCCAGAGAAATGGTTGGTCGGTTTGGCTGAATGCTTTCGTATACTTTTATTTCCGGCGAGAATATATAAAATCCCCTGTCGTCCCGAGCAAACGCACGATAACTTCCGTTACCAACCCGGACACTGCTTGAATTCTGACCGTTATTCCAGCTAAAGGAATTGAGCCTGCCATTTTCAGTGTCAGCATTCAGATTAAGGCTTCCGTCTCCGGCACACGATGAGCTTATCTTCATCGGACTTACGGCCTGATAAGGCTCTGATCTTGAAAAGAAATCGTCACTCAATTGCTGCGTCCAGGCATCACCCAACTGCACAAGGCCGTCGTCCTTGAAATGGACGCCCTCTTGGTCTATCCTCGGGATTTGTATATTATCGGTCGAAGGTCCTTCAAAGACATTATTAACTGTATTGATAACCTTTCTCTGGCCCTCGATTACCCGCTGATTGCTTCCTTTTCGGTTATTATAAGAAGTGAGCGAGACTACCCAGGATATATTCTTTCCGGATTCATTCCGCGAAGCTTCGATCACCGTTTTAAGATCCTGTGCGTAGCTGTCCGTTGAAGTACTTACATCATTATCCGCCTCGCCTTGCAGCCACAAAACCCCTCTCAGCCCTGTAATTGGCGTATAGCGTTGAATGACCGCGCGCATATTTTTGTAAGGCATTCCGCTTGGTTCGATAGGTACTCCCGTGTAAACCGAATAACCGGTACCGTTTATACTTTCACGCCAAGTCCTCACTGCAGTTCCGTACCAGCCTACATTATAAAACAGAATAGGAACATTCAGTCTGGCAGCAAGATTGTCGCCCAATTTTCCCCACGCCCAGGATGAATAACCTCTCGGCGCAATTTCAGAATCAGCATCCAGATGCTCGAAATGCGGATAAGGAAGGTCTTCGTAAAGTCGTGGTGCGTCTGTATTATTGTAGCGGATACAGTTAACCCTGTCATCCTGAGCGCCGCGAGCGCCCATATCTTTGTAACCTTGTGAGTTGGATTGTCCGGCGATGAGGAAGACTTCGCCGACACCTACGTGTGGAACTGTATAAGAGCCCACCATTTGATCGCCTTTCCACGCACGCACTTCCAGTGTGTACCAGCCTCCTTTTGCATCGTCCAGTCTTTCTGAGAAAAAACCGCCTTTTGGATTCGTGGCAATCGTTTTCCATTCCTTATCAGTACCCTGGCTATTGATCGGCGTAAGCTTTGCCTCGATCCGATCGACTACTTTGGTGTAGGTCCCTGAAATATAGATGGTCGCTGAATTGTTTTTATCGCGCTGAAAAACAGACCGGTCGGTAGGGTATTCAACGGTGACTTGTCCTAAGCTGCTTAATGATAAAAAGCTTAATACTACCAAAAAAAAATACGGTAGATAGTGTTTCATAATTGACTGAAGATTCTGTAACGTAACTCCTCGGACACACAATATGCGTCACTTGGTTGCTTGTTTCAAGAAATTATTATTTTACGGGAAACGGTGAATTGATGAGCTCCCATACCTTGTCTTTCAATTGTTCAATTCCTTCTTGAGTTATTGCAGAAATTAAAAGGGTGGTGATGTTTTCCGGAAGCTTTTCTCGCAAACTAACTTTTTCCTGATCGGTTAGAACATCAGTTTTAGAAACGGCGAGGATTCGATTCTTGTCTAATAGGGAGGGATTATAAATCTTAAGTTCCTGAATGAGGGTTTCATATTCTGCTTTAATATCCTCACTGTCAGCAGGAACCATGAACAGAAGAATGGAATTTCTTTCAATATGGCGCAGGAAGCGAAGGCCCAGACCTTTGCCCTGGGAAGCGCCTTCAATGATCCCCGGAATATCCGCCATTACAAAGGATTTGTAATCACGGTAGGAGACAACGCCGAGGTTCGGGACTAATGTAGTGAATGGATAATCGGCAATTTCGGGCTTTGCAGCAGATACTACCGAAAGCAATGTGGATTTTCCTGCATTTGGAAAACCGACCAGACCTACGTCTGCCAGTACTTTCAATTCAAGGATAACCCATTCTTCCAGACCGGGCTCGCCGGGCTGCGCATGTTGCGGAGTTTGGTTTGTAGCTGATTTAAAATGGTCATTTCCCATTCCGCCGCGGCCGCCTTTCAGTAGAATTACTTCTTGACCATCTTCGGTAATTTCAAAAAGCTCTTCTCCTGTTTCCGAATTGCGGGCGATAGTACCTAGTGGAACTTCTAGGATAATATCCTTACCGATCGGGCCGGACCTTCTGCCGCCTTCGCCGGCTTTTCCGTCAAAAGCTTTGACGTGCTTGGTATATTTCAGATGGAGCAATGTCCAGAGCTGCGCGTTGCCTTTTAATATAACGTGACCACCGCGGCCGCCGTCGCCGCCGTCAGGCCCGCCTTTTTCAACGTGTTTTTCACGTCTGAAATGAAGTGCACCTGCGCCGCCATTACCCGAGCGGGCGTTTATTTTTACGTAGTCAATGAAGTTTGATGAAGCCATGTGTTGTATAGTGCAAATTAAATTACGCCGCCGAAATGGCTTTTGTAATTTCACCGAAAATTAATTCGATATCCCCGATTCCGTTAACTGCTACAAACTTACCCTGTTCCTGATAGTAATCTGCTACCGGGCGGGTTTTGTTATTATATTCCTGAATACGCTTTGTAATCAGTTCTTCATTCTGATCGTCTGGCCGGCCAGAGGTTTTGCCCCTGTTCAGCAGTCTCGCCAGCAGCTCATTATCATCTACCACCAATGCGACCATCACGGAAATGCTCTCATTATAGCGAGCCAGCAAATTGTCCAGCGCCTCCGATTGTTTTACTGTTCTTGGAAAACCATCAAAAATGAAACCTGCTGCATCGCGATGCTCTTTCAGCTTGTTATCGATCATTCCGATCACCACTTCATCCGGCACCAGAATACCCTGATCCATTAAAGTTTTGGCTTTTAAACCCAATTCTGACCCGGCTTGAATTTCTGAACGAAGCAGATCTCCGGTGGAAAGATGGATCAAATTGTACTTCGCGATGATTTTTTCACTTTGGGTACCTTTCCCCGCACCCGGAGGGCCAAACAGTATAAGATTCAGCATATTGCTCTGGAAATTGATGTCGCAGTCTTTGGTGATTTTAGGCAAATTTACAATTCTTACTAGATGTCAGCCTAATTGTCAAGCAAAATTTACAAATAAAAAATCCCCTTAATATTTCTAATTAAGGGGATTACTACCTGAAATGTGCCTGTTACGGTAGCACAATACGCTTTACGGTGCCATCTTCGTTTTGTACTACTGTGACGAAAAGCGTGCCTTTTGTATTTTTCTTCAATTCGATCTGCCCCACGAATTCCCCTTCAAAATCCTTGATCGATTTCGAACCGACTTCTTTCCCCTTAGTATCTGTAATAGTGATGGTTACATCTCCTTTCTCGGGAACGCTGAACCTTAAATTGAGCATTCCGTTGTCAGGATTATTAGCATAAACATTCAAAGATCGGACACTCGCAGGTTTCGTCACTTCCTTTTCCCAAACCTCCCCCAGGTTCTTTCCAAAATCCTCCATATCCCGCATAAACACTTTCGCTTTCGGGCGCATTTCTCTTTCGAAACTCCGCATATTGTTACGCAGCTTTTCTGTATCAAAATTAAAATCGTAGGAAAAATCATTATCCCAGTGAAATGCGAGGGGTTCGCGGTCGTCGCGGTGATCTATGATGGCCTTCCTGCGTTTTTTAGCGATAAGCACGTCGTTATCACCATCGTCCATCGTGATCGAAATCGTCTGTTTTTTCTTTTTATCAACGCCCAGCGAGTCCAGCACTTTTTCTACAAACTTGTCACGCTCTTCGCTGGTCATTGCACCTACTTCGTAACTTTTCTCAATATCCTTCGTTTTTCCATCCTCCTCTTCCGTTACACGAATGTGGATTTGCGACTTTCGCTCTTTCTTTTCTGATTTGGTCGTTTTGTCAGATTGGGCGTAGGCGGTACCAACTGTCACTGCCGAAATCAGCAATAGCGAGAAGGTGACTTTTGACAAGAAAATAGCTTTCATATATCCGTTTTGTTATGTGTATGAATGATTTACAATAATATAAGAAACCCTTTTTAACCGTTGTTAAATAATGTTAAAACGCCAGTCAGCACAGCCGGATATCTTAAATTTGTTTTCGGCAAGAATGTCGGTGAAAAGGCTGAGGGCGTTGCACCGGAGAAATGAAAATTTATGAGTAAGCGGAAAATACAGATCATAGTAGGGTTAATGTGCATTGCGCTAATCGGGCTGATCGGGTTTCAGTGGTACTGGATCCGGGAGGCTATTTCGATCCGGCACGATCAGTTTAATCAAAAGGTATCAGAGTCGGTACAGGAAGTGGTACACCGGCTCGAAAAGCAGGAAATGATGCATTTGCTGCAGAGAAGGATAGAAGCAGAGCAGCAAAAAAGCAAGCTGGATCGCATTGCGCAGCTGCGCGATATGCCTATTAAAAAAACTACCACCAAAAAAGCGGAGACCCAGCCCGAACAGGTTGTACGCGTTCAACCAAAAATGGAAATTGCGATCGGCCCGAATGGAGAAGAAATTCATTATCAGATTATTACTGAGGCAGTACCCACGGATGTTTTGAGTCCGAATTTCAGGATTATGGTCGATCACCAGCAGCGCATTATGGAAGAGTTTTTCCAGGCACAGCAATATGGAATGGTCGGTATTGACGAGTTTATGCGGAGACGAATGGACGATGAAAAACGGCTTGGCAATGCATTTCGTGGGATCTACGATTCCGAGTTAAGAAAACCCGCCCGTGATTCCGGATCAGGAAATACGGCCAACAGGAAAGTAGCATTGCCGCGAAACGGAAAAAACGCGCAAAAGAACAAGATTGCTGTCAACACCGAGCCCGACCGTGCGGAGCTTTTGAAGGAGGTAATGAAGGATTTTATTTATACAAAAAGACCTATTGAGCAGCGCGTAAACCGGTTTTTGCTGGATACTTTGCTTAAAAAACAATTAGTACAAAACGGGATCAGCTTATCCTATGAGTTTGCGGTGCGCGGTCAGTCGAATGATAGTCTGATATTTTCGACAGCCAGTATGCGCCCGGGCGACTGGGAGCAGATATCCTACAAAGCGGCACTTTTCCCGAACGAAACCTTCAATACCCAAAGCGCGCTCTACGTGTATTTCCCTGACCAGCAGCGATATATCCTGAGCAATATGGGAGTGATGTTCGGCGGTTCAGGCGTATTGATATTAGTGGTGATGGCGTGTTTTTATATGGCGGTCACTACGATTTTGCGCCAGAAAAAGTTGTCGGATATTAAGAATGATTTTATCAATAATATGACTCACGAGTTCAAAACGCCGATTTCTACTATTGCATTGGCTGCGGAAATGGCGCATGAGAATTCAGCGAGTTTGCCTCAGGGTGGAAGTCCGCGGCTCGACAGGTATTTGGGTATTATTAAAGAAGAAAACCGCCGGCTGGGTACCCACGTTGAGAAAGTATTGCAAATGGCGCTACTGGACAAAGGGCACGTGAAACTGAAAATTAGTGAAGCGAATATTCACGATCTGATCGGCAAGGTACTGAACGGACAAAGTGTACAGATCGAGCAGAAAGACGGGGAAGTGGATCTCGACTTCGAGGCAGTCGATGAAATCGTGTCGGCAGACGAAGTGCATATCTCCAACATACTCAACAATCTGGTCGACAATGCAATTAAGTACTCGCCTGAGAAACTGCATCTTGCAATAAAAACCTGGAACGAAAACAATGGTATTGCAATCTCTATCTCCGATAAAGGGATCGGTATGACGCGCGACCAGCAGCACCGGATCTTTGATACATTCTACCGGGTACCTACCGGAAATGTACATGATGTGAAAGGTTTCGGGTTGGGATTAAGTTATGTTAAGAAAATGGTAGAGGCGCACGAGGGTACTGTAAATGTGCAAAGTAAACCCGGCGAAGGCAGTATTTTCACGGTTTGGCTCCCGCTAAGCAAAGCGGCGATCGCTTAGAAATATCCGCTGCAAATCCTAACTTGCCGCTTTTACATTGAAGCAACTGCCGGTTAAGGTACATTTCTGACTACACGATGATTTCCAAAACATACGCTCCCCAGGAAATTGAGGACAAATGGTATTCCTATTGGATCGATAACAAGTTTTTCAACTCCAAGCCGAATCCTGACAAGGAGCCTTATACGATTGTAATCCCCCCGCCCAATGTGACCGGCGTGCTGCACATGGGGCACATGCTCAATAATACGATCCAGGATATTCTGGTACGTAAGGCGAGAATGGAAGGGAAGGAAGCGTGCTGGGTGCCTGGCACCGACCACGCCTCTATCGCAACCGAAGCCAAAGTGGTGGCAATGCTGAAAGAAAAAGGCATTAACAAAAAAGACCTGACCCGGGACGAATTTCTCGAATATTGCTGGGAATGGACGCACAAATACGGCGGCATTATCCTGAAACAATTGCGTAAACTCGGCGCTTCCTGCGACTGGGACCGTACCCGTTTCACAATGGAGCCCGACTTGTACGATTCGGTGATCGACGTTTTTATTGACCTATATAATAAAGGTGAAATATACCGCGGCCACCGGATGGTGAACTGGGACCCGCAGGCGCAGACGACCGTTTCCGACGAAGAAGTGATTATGAAAGAGGTGAATCAGCGATTGGTTTATCTTAAATATCCTTTGGTAGGCGAGAATGGCGAAGGAAGTATGGAGGAAGGGGTTGTGATTGCTACTACGCGGCCGGAGACGATTATGGCGGATGTGGCGATTTGCGTGAACCCCAATGACGAGCGCTACCAGCATTTGATAGGAAAGAAAGTGCTGATCCCGCTGATCAATCGCGCTATTCCGATTATCGCGGACGAATATGTGGAAATGGAGTTCGGTACCGGCTGCTTGAAAGTGACGCCTGCGCATGATACTAATGATTATGAATTGGGTAAAAGACATAATCTGCCGATCATCGACGTGCTGAATGAAAACGGAACGCTGAACGAAAAAGCACAGATATTAGTAGGTGAAGACCGTTTTGTAGCGCGCAAAAAGATCATTAAGCTGCTCGAAGAATCGGGAGATTTAGTTAAAACAGAAGAATATAAGTCTAATGTCGGCCACTCGGAGCGGACGAATGCGGTGATCGAACCTAGACTTTCGGAGCAATGGTTTCTGAAAATGGAGAAGATCAGCAAACCTGCATTGGATAATGTAATGAACGATACAGTTCAGCTGATTCCTGCCAAATTCAAGAATACTTACCGGCACTGGATGGAGAATGTGCGCGACTGGAATATCAGCCGCCAGCTTTGGTGGGGCCACCGCATTCCTGCCTACTACCTCAATGACGGGACGGTAATTATCGCTAAATCGAAACGGGAAGCATTGCGCAAAGCGCAGCACGAATACCAGCTTTTTGCATTGACGGAAGAAGATCTTACCCAGGATCCCGACGTGCTTGATACGTGGTTCTCATCGTGGCTGTGGCCGATCTCGGTATTTAATGGGATTAAAGAGCCTGATAATGAAGATGTAAATTATTATTACCCTACAAATGATCTGGTTACTGCGCCCGAAATCCTGTTTTTCTGGGTGGCGAGAATGATCATTGCGGGTTATGAATATAAAGGTCAGTATCCGTTCAAAAATGTGTATCTCACTGGTATTGTGCGGGATAAGCAAGGCCGGAAAATGTCCAAGTCACTCGGTAACTCGCCCGATCCAATCGACCTGATCAATCAATATGGTGCCGATAGTATCCGCACAGGGATGCTTTTCAGCTCGCAGGCAGGGAACGATCTGCCTTACGACGATAAGTTGGTGGAGCAGGGAAGGAATTTTGGAAATAAAATCTGGAATGCATTCAGGCTGGTAAAAGGCTGGACGATCGATAGCGGGCTGGGTGCTCCCGAGGGATCGCAGATTGCGGTAAGGTGGTTTGAAAGCAAGCTGAACCAGACGCTGGAAGAAGTACAGGACCATTTTTCCAAATTCCGGATTTCAGATGCATTGAATGCGGTTTACAAACTGATCTGGGACGATTTTTGCGCGCAGTACCTCGAAATGATCAAGCCCGGTTTCGAGCAGCCGATCGACGTCGATACCTACGATTCTACCCTCGATTTCTTCGACCGGTTAATGCGGTTGTTACATCCATTCATGCCATTTATCTCGGAAGAAATCTGGCAGAATATCATCGAGCGGCCAGCGAACGATTCCGTTTGCATTGCCAATTTCCCGAAAGCGCTGGATATTGATCAGTCGCTGCTGAATGATTTTGAGATTCTCTTTGAGCTGGTTTCGTCGGTTCGTAATATCAGGAATACAAAAGGGATCAGTCCCAAAGTGGCACTTCCGCTGGCGATCCGTACGGATTCGAAGGAACGTTATCAGACACTTAAAAGTCTGATCGTAAAGCTGGCCAATGTAGAAGGTATCAGCTACGTAACCGAGGAAGGTGAAGGAACTTCGTTCCGGGTGAAGTCCGACGAGTTTTTTGTAAACCTGGCGGATGAAGTGGATGTAGAATCTGAAAAGGAAAATCTGGAAAGAGAACTGGGTTACACGCAGGGATTTCTGGATTCGGTTTTGAAAAAGCTGTCAAACGAACGTTTCGTGCAGAATGCAAAGGGGGATGTGGTTGAAAAAGAGCGGCAGAAGCAAGCAGACGCAGAAGCGAAAATCGAGACTTTAAAAGAAGCGCTCGCCAGATTGGGTTAGTCCTTTGAAATAAGAATGGAGTTCAGGCACAGTGCGAAAGCGCTGTGCCTTTTTGTTAGAATATATTGCTGGTTTTAAGATACCAGTTGTAAAGAAAGTGCAAGGCGACGACCATCTAAATCGTTCACCCTTAGGATAAAACGATTATTTAATTGAGAGAAAATTATATTCAATTATTAAAATATTTTATTAGTTAAGAGACATTGAATTGTAGAAAATGAAGACGTAGATTTCATTATTCAAATATCTCCCAGCGACTATGGATACCAAAACTGCCCAGGAACTTGCATTGCCGGTTGGTGTAACGCTCGATCGATTCATTATGCACAGTCAAAGTGCATTTCCTTACGCGACCGGCGAACTTTCCCAGCTTTTGCGGGATATTGCATTAGCTGGAAAGATCATTAACCGGGAAATTAACAGGGCGGGTCTGGTGGATATTGCGGGCGGGAATGGTACTGAAAATGTACAAGGCGAAAATCAGCAGAAGCTCGATATTGTTGCGAATATCCGCTTTATAAGAGCTTTGAAAAATGGAGGGGAGGTTTGTGCGATCCTCTCGGAGGAAGATGAGGATATTATTCATACAGGAAATAACCACGGGAAATATGTGGTAGCGATGGACCCGCTCGACGGCTCTTCCAATATCGACGTCAATGTGTCGATCGGTACCATATTCTCGATTTACAGAAGGGTAACCCCGATTAACGGACCGGCTTCGATCGACGATTTTTTGCAGGGCGGCCGCAAACAGGTTGCCGCAGGTTATATTTTGTACGGATCTTCAACGATGCTCGTTTACTCCACCGGAGACGGAGTGAATGGATTTACGTTTGATCACTCGCTAGGTGAATTTATTTTATCACACAAAAACATTTGCTCACCGGCGAAAGGCAGTATTTATTCGGTTAATGAAGGACATTTTCATAGTTACCCTGCATTTGTCCAGAACTATATTGGTCAGTGCAAAGTGAAAAACTTCAGTGCGCGTTACATCGGCTCGCTCGTGGGAGATTTTCACAGAAACCTGCTCAAAGGAGGCATTTACCTTTATCCCTCCACCAAAAAAGATCCGAAAGGAAAGCTGCGGCTGCTCTACGAATGCTATCCCCTCGCATTTATTATAGAACAATCGGGCGGGAAAGCGAGCGACGGATTTGGCTGCATTCTCGATATTATACCCACTTCATTTCACCAGAGATCCCCCGTTTATATCGGTTCCATAGAAATGGTTGATGCAGTAGTAAAAGCCTGAAAGCCCGCTACTGTATTAGTTTTCGTAACTTTGCGCGATGCAGACTACGCAAAACACTTTCGAGCAATTCAAGCTCAACCGTCAATTACTGAATGCAATTGAAGAAGCAGGTTATACAGAACCGACCCCTATTCAGGAGCAGGCGATCCCGCTTGCTTTGGCTGGACAGGATATATTAGGCATTGCCCAAACCGGAACAGGAAAAACGGCAGCTTACTCCTTGCCACTATTAATGCGCATTAAATATGCACAGGGCGAACATCCGCGTGCCCTGATTATGGCACCTACCCGGGAACTTGCGATGCAGATTTCTGAGGCTATCACGCAATTGGCCAAGTATACAGATATCCGCACAGTCGTATTGTATGGCGGAGTGGGACCGAAAACGCAAATCGAGAATTTGCGCAAGGGCGTTGATATTATTGTGGCCACGCCGGGCAGGTTTATGGACCTGTATTTTCAGGAAGAGATCGTGGTGAAGCATTTGAATGTTATGGTGCTCGACGAGGCGGACAAAATGATGGATATGGGTTTTATGCCGCAGATCCGGAAGCTCCTTGAAATCATACCGACTAAGAGACAGAATATGCTTTTTTCGGCCACATTCTCGGAAAAGGTAGAGCGGCTGTCGCACGAGTTTCTCGAATTTCCTACGCGAATTGAAGTTACTCCGCAGGCTACCACCGCCGAAATGGTCTCTCAGACTTTATATGAAGTCCCTAATTTCCGTACAAAAATCAATCTGCTAACCTATTTCCTGCAAACCCGCGAGGATTTTAACCGGGTTTTGATATTCACAAGAAGCAGAGAAGTAGCCGGGCTGGTTCATGATAATCTGCTCAATAGGGTAGTCCGCGAAAGTGAATTGAAGGTAATACATGCAAATAAAGGTCAGAACACGCGGATCAATGCGATGGAAGCATTTCGGGCCGGCTCAGTGCGTGTTTTGGTAGCGACAGACGTGGTTGCACGGGGGATTGATATTACAGAAGTGAGCCACGTGATCAATTTCGATGTGCCGCTTATCTACGAGGATTACGTGCACCGGATCGGCCGGACAGGCCGGGCCAACAAGATCGGCGAGGCGATCACTTTTATGACGATGGCGGATGAATATCATATTCGTAAAATCGAGAAAATCATACGGATGGAGATCCCGAGGGAAGAGCTGCCGGAGGAACTTGAAATAGCGTCAACACCGGCTCCTGAGCGGCAGGATATGCTGCGGGAGATCGATAATCAAAAGCGGAAAGAGGATCCAACGTTTCTTGGCGCATTCCACGAGAAGAAGAAAACTTTCCATAACAGTCCGAAAGCGACTGGCCGTGGAGTGTCAAAACGCAAAGGTTCTGGCGGGCGAAGTAAACGGAAATAATGCAATACATTCTAAATAAATCCGTTTAACTTGGACAATAGAAAACCTGTTTCTCTATTTAAGTTACATATGAAAGAATCTGTTTTTGTTTGGCTTGCGGTGTTAATACCTGTATTCGGCCTGGCTCAAAACACGCAACTTGCGAGCGCCGCGCACAGCTCGGATACGAATGCAGCTCAAAAAAAACCATTAGAATTAAAGGAAAGACGCGTACTTCCATTGTTCGGAGAAGTTAGTAAAACCTCTGAGCAAATCGACGAAGAGATTAAATTCCTGAGTGAATGCGACAAGTCTTTTTCCAGCCGCCCCGAGGCCAGCAGCTTTTTCACTGCCCGTGCCTGGGAATATCTCCAGGAAGGTTCGCTGGACACTGCCTGCTACCGTTTTAACCTTGCGCACCTTTTGAATGACAAAAATGTCGAAGCCTATTGGGGTTTGGGCGTAGTGTCCTATCAAAGGGAAAACTGGGTAGATGCAAAGCGAATGCTTAGCAAAGGAATCAGTTTGCAGGGCGACAATGTGCCGCTGCTCGTTGACTTATCGACCGTCGATCTGAAATTATACGCGATCACAAGTCGAAAGGAAGAACTGGACGAAGCCGGAGAATTGCTGAAACACGCGATGACGATCGATTCAACTTATGCTTTGGGTCAATATAACCTGTCGCTACTCCACTATAATCTGAATGAGCTGGACAAAGCCTGGGAGTATTTGCACAAAGGGCGCGTTTTAGACTTATCCCAAATGAATTTTGAATTTGTGGAGCTATTGAAAGCCAAGTTACCGGATCCGCAGGGTTTCTTTAAGTAGGTTTTTATTTAGGAATAAATACAATGAAAAAGCCTTCCCCGCATTGGAGAAGGCTTTTTCACGTCTAAGAAACTTAATTCCTGTTCTCAACTTTTACTTAAAGAAGAAACCGGTAGGAGCTACATTTACTTTGATAGAATCCACAAGCGTACCGTCGGCGCGGTAACGTACTGCGTATCCTGCCTGCGCATAAGATGGGGTAACTCCGGCGTAGATCAATCCTTGCGAAGGATCAACCGCCAATCCTGTAAATACGCGTTTGATCAACGGGGTCGCCAGACTGATCTGCGTATCTGCAATCCCAAACTTGTAAGTTTCTCCGTGCGCCACAAAGTTGGCATCGTAATAGGATAGGGTATAAACCACAGATTTCAAATCCGACGTAAATGCAAAATGACCTGCAAATTTCCTGCTGTCAGCACTAATCGTAAGCGTATTTTCAACTGCATAACTGGCCGGATCAATGCGTACTGCTTTCAATCCCGCACCTACCCACAATTTCCCGTTTGCATCCAGACCGATCGGCGTAACTGAACCGTCGAGCACGATTGGCTTCGCGATGGTTTCGGTCGCTGCGTCAATAACGGTGAGTGTTTTTCCGCCACCATCAGACACTGTTCCAACAAACAGTTTTCCGCCTGCAAATACCATGTTTTCAGGGCCGCTGGCGATGTTTATTTTGTTGGTTACCTTTTTTGTATTCAGGTCAATAATTGCGATATAACCGGTTGCATAGGTGTAATCCGCATTGCTTCCCCAGCAGGAAACATACGCTTTATTGCCTGCTACCACTACTTCGCGCGGGTTTTCGATATCCGGCGCGCCAATTGTTCCCTGACGTTGAAAGGTATTGCTGTTGACAAATTCAACTTTGTCCATTCCCGCATTTGCATTGTCGACAAGGATCACGCCTTGCTCGCCGATTGCCGCATAACCCTGCACGCCGCCGGTTAATGCCGAGCCGTTTACTTTTGAAAATATGTCAGGATCAGCTGTGGTTTGCTCCCGTGTAAAGAATGATACTGCGCCATTATTCTGGAAAAAATTGCCTTCGTTCAACACGAAAACGCCAGCTGTATAATCGCCTTTTGGTTCGGGGTCACTTTGATCACAGGACGAGACCAGCACGGAAAATGCTGCGAAGAATAGAAGTCCCGATAATTGTTTTTTCATCTTAATTGAATTTATGTAAAAAGTAATAATGCGAAATCGCTCGTTTAATTTTCCAGGATCGGAAGCCTTTTCGGACCTTTCCGAAACGCAGCTACCATATTAATAGCGAAGCTTCTTCCGGGCATTGCGTTGTTTTGGGTATTGAGATAAAAGGTATTTGAAACGTTATTAATCTGCCCCTGAACCCGCAAATATACCGCAGATAACGGAATCGTTACCTCCCCGATCAGGTGCACCAATGCATATTCTTTCAGAAACGTAGAATTGTCGAAAGTAATGTAACGTTTCCCAACAGACTGAACCTGAGCAGTTAATCTCATATTTTTGTATTGAAAAAAAGTATTCAAACCCGCACTGTGAAGTGGTACAAAACGCAATTGTTTTCCAATCACATCCACCGAATAGGCGTCGTAAGCTTTTTCCTGTACACTTTTATTCCATGCATAATTGAAGTTCAGGCCGGACTTTGCAGCGCCGAAATCCCGTCGCCAGCTGAGTTGCAATTCAAGTCCGCGGGCGAGTACCTGCTGCAAATTCTCGACCCGGTAATTTTTCATCGGATTCCAGTAAGTCCAGTCTTTCACGCGATTATGGTAACCCGTGATGGAAGCTGTAAAAACGTCCCCAAATGTGCTTTTTAAACTTTGCTCTAAACCAATTTCCTTATTCCAGCCACTTTCGGGTTTAATATCCGGATTACCTAAAATTGCCCAGTAGCGTTCATTCAGTGTGGGCACGCGGTAGCTTCTGGCCAGAGAGCCTTTCAGTTTTAGTTGATAAGAATTTCTTTGAAATAACTGATATTCAGATCCTATCGACGGAGTAAACGGTGGATTGTATCCGGTAACCAATGCTTGTCTCAGATTAAGAGAAACCACGAGCCGCCGGTTGGCCTGCCAGCGCGTGAGCAGGTAAATATCCGCGCGATCTTCGGTGATAAGAGGTTTTTCATAGCCCGCCACACTGGTGCGGTAATGCGTCCATTCGGCGCCGGCCTTTACATATATATTACTTCCCAGATTATTCAAATTCCAAGTGAAATCCTGTTCAGCGCGCGTGGAAAACTTGTCTGTAACTGCATGATCAACATTTTTGAAGTCACCTTTTGCATAATCAATCACGTCGCGGACCCAGGCAGTCCGTAAGGTAAGATCGCGAATGCGGTAACGCAACATGGTCCGGTAAGCTTCGGTAAGTGTGAGCTCGCGCCCGGCCAGATTGGCGGGCGAAGTGACTAGTTTATTACCGGTAAGCCACACGTGTGCAGAAATTTCCTGGTCATTTTTGGAAGTCAGAAATATATCCTGTATCAATCCTTTTTGATCGGCTTCCGCCGGCAGCAATGCATATTCCCTTCTTTCCCGGTAAGGAAAATGGTTGTTCATCCGATTGAAATAGCCGCTTGTTTTTCCTGAAATACTCCATTTTTCATTTAATACCGAATGATACCTGGCGGCCAGCTGCATCTGGTAATTGTCAAAACTTTCGATCTGGCCTGCGACGGAAGCTTCGTTTGTCTGATTTTGGGGAATGCTGCTCAAAAGAATACTCCCGCCAACCGCATCCGTACCCACAATACTCGAAGCCGAACCAAACTGGACCGACAATGCATCGAATCCTGCGACAGGGATGGTGGAAAAATCAGTTTGCCCCAATATCGGGGAATTGATATTCAAACCGTTCCACAGAACAGCCGTGTGATTTGCGGAGGTACCTCGAAAAAAAGCTGTCGTCAGTTGTCCGGGCCCATATTTATTGAATGCGATAGGCGTAAAAACGGATAGTAGCTCACTTATATTCTGAAACTTGTAAGTGTAAAGCGTGGCCGAGTCGATCTGTTGTATCTTTAAACCGCTCATGAATTTTTCGGGAACAAAACCTTTGATATTGACCGGTTCCAGCGAAACAGAGTCAGTTTGCGCATAGCTATTTCCTGACAAAAGCGCACTCGCTGTCAAGGTAACAAACAATACAAACTTCTGATAAATAGTCACTTAGATACTCCTCACGATAGCTAACCGCCTTTTTGCTTTTCCTCCGAAAGCATTCAGATCTAATCGTTCTGGCAGGTCTCCTGGCTCGTCTTTTGTTCCTGCGCCTTCCCGTTTTTACACAGTGGCTTTGAAGATCAGGTCAATATAGCAGACTTACAGTTGCGGGGACAGCTTCCGGTTTTAACGAAATTCCCTATTAAGCCACAAAAGCAATTTTGAAATCGCTGCGGGCACCAAACGCTGGCAAAGGTAGCTATTCGCATTCATTTAATTATGGGGCGCGTTATCGCTTATCTTTGCGCAAAATCTAATTTGTTGACTTCGAAACCTGAAATTCTCCCTGCTGACGCTCCCCTCAAAGGCATTTACCTGATGCTCGGCGCGGCTTTTTTCTTTGCGCTCACTTCTGCGATTTCGAAGTGGCTGGGCCGAGAATTTCATATTGTACAGCTCGTATTTTTTAGAAATATCGTTGGCGTGGTCTTCGTGGCGGCGAGTATCTGGAAACGACCGCTGATCCAGGAGGGAGGGAAGCTGGGGCTGCTTATTTTTCGCGGAGTGGTGGGTACGCTGTCGCTTTATATGCTTTTTTATGCGATTCAAACGCTGGGATTAGGCAGGGCGTCGACTTACCAATACACTTATCCGATCTTTTTGGCGCTGTTTTCGTGGCTGCTCATTGGCGAAACTTTGAATCCGCGCGAGTGGCTTGCGATTTTTATTGGCTTTGCGGGAATTCTCTTTGTATTCCGGCCCGATCTTTCGATTTCACTCCGCGACAATGCTTTGGGATTAGGTAATGCGTTGCTAACAGCCGTTTCCTATTTATCGATCCGCCAGCTTGGACTTGTGTACGATACACGGACGATCATATTGTCTTTTATGTTGAGCGGAATTGTCATGCCAGTCATATCCATGCTGGTAGGTACTTATTTTCCGATGGAGAATCTGGACTTTCTGATCGGCACTTTTAAATGGCCCGACAATGCATTTCAATGGCTGGGTTTTCTGGCTTTGGGCCTGACTGCATTAATGGGTCAGAAAATGCTTACCCAATCTTTTACCCACGATAAAGCGGGTAGGGTGGCGGCAATTGGTTACTCCAATATATTGTTTTCGGTTCTGATCGGATTTCTAATGGGTGAATCTTTCCCGTCCGTTTCCATGTTGATTGGTATGCTGCTAATTGTTGGCGGAGGTATTTTAATATCTTTCGCGAAGCAAAAACAAAAGGTGGCCGTGAAAGAGTGAATTTATTTTGCTCACTTTCAATTTATTAGTAAGTTGGACAATTAGAATGAACTGTTTTTTGTTAGCAGATCAAAATAAAATAGCATGAAAAACTTCATCACAAGTACCCTTCTTTTCGTAGTTGTTATATTGACTTCGACTGGCTTTAAGTCTGATTCCGTAACGCGTAATGCCGATCAGATCAATTGGATTACGATCGAAGAAGCTTACGAAAAGATCAAAAAAGAGCCCAAGAAGGTGATGATTGATTTGTATACCGACTGGTGCGGCTGGTGCAAGGTAATGGATAGGGAAACTTTTAAAAATAAGGCTATTGTCGAATATGTCAATGCAAATTACTACGCGGTGAAGCTCGATGCGGAGCAAAAGAAAACCATCATTTTAGGCGATAAAAAATTCGAATTCCTTCCGCAGGGCGCAAAGGGTATTAATCAAATTGCACTGGCGCTCACGAATAATCAGCCCAGCTATCCAACAACGGTCTTTCTCGACGATCAATTCAATATGATCCAGCCACTTCCCGGCTACATGAAACCCAAAGAATTCCACGAAGTAATCACTTTTTTCGGGGAGGATTTTTACAAAAAAGAAGACTTCGAAAACTACAAGGCCAAGACGTATAAAGAGAAATACCGGGCGAGGTAAAGCCTGCGATTCAACACTCAGCTTCCTGCAATAAGTTTTTCAATTAGTTATCTGACAGATCGACTGTACAGGTAATAAATTTATTACTTTTGTATGAAATGCAGTGAATTGTTGAGGATGCTCAAAAAGGACGGCTGGTTCCATGTCAGGCAAAACGGTAGTCACATTATCATGCAGCATCCGACCAAGAGCGGCCAGTTGGTCGTTCCGAATCATGGCGCAAAGGAGGTTAAGAAAGGTCTCCTTGTTTTTATTCTGAAAGTAGCAGAGATTGAAACAAACAAGCGATGAAAAAGCCCGTTTTGACATTTGATATTATTAAAGAAGAGATAGGTTATAGTGCTATATCCTCTTCGAAAGGAAGATATATCGCTACACAGGGAGATGATTTTGAAGACTTGAAAAAGAATATTGTCGAGGCTGCAAATCTGGCTTCCGAGGACTTCGGATTTGAATATTCTATTGACGAGCTTATACTGCGCCCAGACTTACAAAGTTTCTTTGAGTTTTACAAAGTTCTGAATGTTAATGCATTGAGTAAAAGGATTAACATGAATCAGAGTTTGTTAGCGCAGTATATCAGTGGCACCAAAAAACCTTCTTCAACTCAAACCCGCCGAATTCTGGAAGGTGTACAACAAGTGGGTCGAGAGCTGTCTGCTATTCAATTTCTACTCTGATCAACCCTAAACCGTTTCCCCTTCCTGCATGCGTTCTGCATTTTCTGCGATGCGCAGTCTTTCGATAAATTCGGCGATGTCGCCCTCCATTACTGCGGGAAGATTGTAAACCGTGTATCCGATCCGGTGGTCTGTTATGCGGCTTTGTGGATAGTTATAAGTGCGGATCTTGTCAGACCGGTCGCCGCTCCCTACCATTGATTTCCGCTGCGAACTGATCGCATCATTATGCTCTTTTAGCTTGATTTCGTATAATCTTGAACGCAGAACGCTCAATGCACGATCCTTGTTTTTGAGCTGCGAACGTTCATCCTGGCAGCTCACAACCAAACCCGATGGAATGTGGGTAAGTCGAACCGCAGAATAAGTAGTGTTAACCGATTGTCCACCCGCGCCTGACGATTGAAAAGTATCAACCCTCACATCATTCATATTGATCTGCACATCCACTTCTTCCGCTTCCGGCAATACCGCCACAGAAGCTGCTGAAGTATGGATACGTCCCTGCGATTCGGTCTGCGGAACACGCTGAACCCGATGCACACCCGATTCAAACTTCATTTTTCCATACACATCCTCACCTTCTACTTTGCAGATAATCTCTTTGTAGCCGCCGTTCGAACCTTCGGTAAAATCCATAATAGACGAGCGCCAGCCCATCTTTTCGAAGAAACGCTGATACATCCGGAACAGGTCTCCTGCGAAAATAGCCGCTTCATCACCGCCGGTACCCCCCCGAACTTCCAGGATAATATTTCTGCTGTCGTTCGGATCTTTCGGAATAAGTAACTCCTTGATAGCCTGTTCAACTGCTTCCAGTTTAGGAGTCAGGTCGTCAAGTTCCTCCTTGGCCATATCGCGCAACTCTTCGTCCTTTTCAGTCGCGATCAGCTCTTTGTTGCCGGCAATATCCTTTTGCAGTTTCAGATAAAGCTCATAATGCTCCACGATCCTCCCGAGATCTTTATATTCTTTGCTTATTTTGGAATAACGGGCAGAATCCGAGACGATTTCCGGCTGAATTATTTGTTGGGAAACCTCATCAAAGCGTTCTTTTATGGCTTCTAACTTATCGATCATCTTTATTGAATATCTTTGGCAAACTACATTTGGGGCACAAAGATACGCATTTTAGATGTAATGAAAGTTGAGCGGAGAATCCCGGTGTCGTAGTACTTTATTGTTTCGTTTTTAAAAGTTTCAGATTAATATGAAAAAGGGATTTTGTATTCTAATAGTGGCACTGGCGCTCTACGGATGTGATTCCAGCGGGCGCGTGGAGCAAACGAAGGCACTTACAAATGAAATTAAGGCGTCGCAGATCAAGCGGGTAACCAATACGCAGCTCGTTTATTCGGCCAACGAATGGGGTAAAAAAATATCGCAAATTGCCGAAAAATCATTGAAAGCGGAGATTGAAAAGAATCCGGAGAGCGGAAAGAAATTTTGTAATACATTGAGTGAAATTCCGGTGATAGCTGCATTGCAAAAAGAATACGGCGTGCAGGTAGAACTATTGGGAGAAGGTGACCTGAAAAGCAGCAGGCTGGCCCCGAAAGAGCAGGAGCTTTTGGACGCATATTTGTTCAGTGCGAAAAGTAAGACAGCAGCGGGCGATAATTTGCAGCAGCTCGGCGATTCCATGCTGGTATATAATGCACCGGTGCCTGTAGAGAGTATTATCTGTAAAACGTGCACGCAGAATGCAGAAGTGCCATTTTCTGTCTGGCGGTTATTGTTCAATAAAAAGGATATTATCCGTAAACTGGATGCAAAACAGTTGAAAAAGTAGTTTTTGGTTTTAAATATCAGAACTAATGCAAAAAATAGCGTCGAGGCAGTCTTTCGCTGCACTATTCATTTTCCTGTGCTGCCTGGGCTGTGGCCGCGACGATAGACCGAATTCTACGCTCGTTTTTCAGTCCGACTTCGGGTTGAAAGATGGAGCAGTGTCGGCGATGAAAGGCGTGGCTTCGGGTGTTTCAAAAGATATCCGGATATACGATGTAACCCACGAAATCCCGGCATATAATATCTGGGAAGCAGCTTACAGACTCGTGCAAACCGCTCCCTACTGGCCTGTCGGAACAGTTTTCGTCTCAGTGGTTGATCCCGGCGTAGGTACCAAGCGGAAGTCTGTTGTTTTGCTCACCGAGTCCGGACATTACTTTGTAACTCCCGATAATGGAACACTCACTTTGGTGGCTGAGCAAATGGGTATCAAAGAGGTGCGTGAGATCGATGAAGTGAATAATCGGAGAAAGAATTCCAATGAGTCTTATACTTTTCACGGCCGTGACGTATATGCATTTACCGGCGCGCGACTTGCTTCGCGGGCAATTTCATTTGAGGAGGTAGGTCCAAAGCTACCGGCGAAGGTTGACACTTTGCCTTATCAAAGAGCCGCTTTCAAGGATGGAAAAATCTTCGGCAGTATCCCTATTCTGGACGTTCAGTACGGAAATGTTTGGACCAATATTGATAAAAAGCTCTTCGAAAACCTGCACATACAAATGGGCGAGGCTGTTACCGTCAAGATATCAAAAGGGGATTCCAGTGTTTTTCAGGGAAGAGTTCGCTATGTAAATACATTTGGCGATGTGCCGGAGGGAGAACTGGCGGGCTATTTCAATAGCTTACTCCAATTCTCTCTCGGCATTAATATGGGTAGCTTTTCCGAAAAGAAAGGTGTCGGAAGTGGGAATGACTGGAATATTATATTGAGCAAATAGCTGCGATGGATTATTTTCCGGAAACGTGGTAGATCTCATACCAATCTTCCCGGCTCAATTTGATATCCGACGCGCTCGCCGCATTTCTTATTCTTGACTCTGACAACGAACCGATAATAGGAAGTGTGCCCAATTTCATAAGCCAGGCTACCGCAGTCTGTTCGATATTGGCATTGTATTTTCGCCCTACCTCTTCCAGTTTAGTCCTCAATCGAACAACCTTTTCGTCAGTACCATTCAAAATTTTACCTCCTGCGAGCGGCGCCCAGGCAAGTGGCTTGCTGAAACTTTGCTTGATAAAATCAATTCGTCCGTCCTCGATAGCCGAAGTATTCATTAGGTTCAGCTCAATATGATTGGTCACGATTGGGATCCGAAGATAGGAGGCCAGTAATTGGTGCTGGAAAACAGTAAAGTTCGCGACACCGATATGCCGCGCCTTACCCGACTTCACAACCTCTGCAAGCGCCATTGCCGTTTCTTCCGGGTCAGACAGAAAATCACTTTGATGCAAAAGGAAAATATCGAGATAATCGGTCCTCAACCTTTTTAGCGAACTATTGATGCTATTGACAATATGATCACGCGAAGTATCAAAATAGGTCAGATACTTATTAGGAGTTTGCCTTACGCCGCATTTGCTGAACAAAACAATATCCTCGCGTTTAAAGGATTTATTGTGAATGATCTTGCCAAAATGCTCTTCAATGCTTCCGTCTCCATAAATATCGGCATGGTCAAAAGTATTAATCCCCAGTTCAAGACAGAGATTGACTGTTTTTTCGATCTGCGAAGTAGTCGCAATCCCTTCATCCGTCCATCTCCAAAAACCATAAATCGCTTCTGAAACCTTTGGTCCTGAGTCACTGAGGCTTACTTTTTTCATTCCAATGAATATTTGATTCGGTGCAAAAATATTTATTTCTCCAATCGTTTATCCTTGACGATCAGATAAAAATCATTTTCAAGTTCAAGATAACCGTAGTCATAAACGAAATAATAGACGCTTCCTTTCAGCGTAGTCCGGATACTCGTGATCAGATTGAAATCAAAACCTTTACCTATCAATGCACTTTTGGTAGTCTTTGATTTATCCTCCGGGCAAAGATCTTCAAGTATCCTGCGGTTTTTTCGCAGCTGATTGTTCATGTTTCTGACCACATTGTAAGAGTCAGAGTTCAGCCGGTTATTGTAGCTGTTCCGGCACATATCTGAGCAGAACTTCTTGTCTACTCTACCCATTAATGGTTTTTCGCATTCCAGGCAGTTCTTCATTTCTGACTATTTGATTCAAGTCCGCTTCCGGACTTTACAGTGTGTATACCTCTACTGGCGCAATATAGTAAAATTCGCGTCAGACCAACAAAGTCCCATATCCATTTGCAAACGGCTGCAAATGTTTTTATATGGTTATAAATGGTTAATAACCGAATCATTTTTTACTCTGCCCCCACATTTGCATTGTCGTTCAGACAACGGTATTGTCAAATTACATTTTAAACATTAACAAGATGAACTCAGTAAAACTGATTGGAAACGTAGGACGTGAAATCAATGTCAGAGACTTTGAAGGCGGAAAAATTGCGACCTTTTCGCTGGCCACAGACGAGAATTACCAGAATAAGAACAAGGAGGAAATAAAAAGCACGACCTGGCATGCGATCGTAGCCTGGGGACAGGTTGCTCAGAAATGTGAGACGCTTTTAGAAAAGGGCAAGATGATCGTCGTAGAAGGCCGCATTAACTACCGGCAATACCAGAATAAGGACGAACAAACCGTAAAAGTCGCGGAAATCGTCGCTTTTAAGGTTGATGAGTATGTGAAAGCGGCGGCAGTAAGTGCTTAACTAGGGCTTCTACTTGTTACGAAGCATATTGTAAAGTTGCTGGTCTCATAATGAAACTATGAGACCAGCGCCAACTTATAGACTTGCTTCTAAGGCTTCTTTCCACTTTTCGTAGGCATCCTTTGTAGCAGAAGTAGCTTCTGTGTTCGGTTCTATGGTCTGCAATGCGGTCAGGCCGGTAAATGCATCAGCGCGGTTTTTGTAATAACCCAGACCAAATCCTGCTGCGCGGGCTGCACCCTGAGCCCCGTCGGTATTGTAAAGCTCAACCGTAGCTCCGGATACGTTGGCGAAAGTCTCGCGGAATACCGGGCTGAGGAACATATTGGCTTCGCCTGCTCGGATGTTTTTGAGGGAAACACCAACCGTTTCCATGATCTCCATTCCGTAATATAATGCGAACACGATGCCTTCCTGGGAAGCGCGCGTGTAGTGATTGAGATTATGGCGACTGAATTGCAAGCCTTTAAAAGTGCTGCCCGGGTCCTGGTTTTCCAACATCCGCTCGGCCCCATTTCCGAAAGGAAGACAGTAAAGTCCGTCGGAACCAATAGGGGCGGCTGCTGCGAGCTGGTTCATTTCTGGATAGCTGATATTCCCCTGGAAAAGGGAATTTCGAAGCCAGCCGTTCAAACTGCCGGTTCCATTTACGCATAGCAAAACCCCATATCGATCTTCCTGCGAAACAGGATTAACGTGGAGAAAAGTGTTAACACGAGATTTGGCATCAAACTTGATTTGATCACTCACGCCGTACACAACTCCGGAAGTGCCGGCAGTAGCCGCCACTTCTCCCGGTTCGAGTACATTGAGAGAGAATGCATTGTTAGGCTGGTCACCCGCCCGGTATGTAACTGGAATGCCCTGCTTCAAGCCAAGCGCTTCCGCCGCCTCCGCGGTAATGCGGCCCTGGTCGGAAAAAGTGGGTAATACGGTTGGAAGAATATTTGGATCGAAACCGAAGTGATCGAAAAGGAAGTCAGCGGGGCGTTTGTTGACGAAATCCCAGAAGATACCTTCCGACAAGCCTGACGGCGTTGTCACGACTTCTTTCGTCATGCGCATCGCGAGATAGTCGCCGGGAAGCATGAACTTATAGACTTTGGCGTAAACGTCTGGTTCGTTTTGCTTCACCCAGCCAAGTTTGGCCGCCGTGAAATTTCCGGGAGAATTGAGCAGATGAGGAAGTACATATTCTTCACCCAGTTCCTCCATCGCTTTGTTACCTACTTCCACGGCGCGGCTGTCACACCAAATGATAGACGGTCTGAGGACATTAAGCTGTTCATCAACTACGACAAGGCCATGCATTTGATAAGAAATACCGATCGCTGCTACCTCCTCTGGTTTAATACCAGCTTTTCTGACAACCGCCTGAGAGGCGAGGCAGGCGTTTTTCCACCAGTTTTCAGGCTGTTGCTCAGCAAAGCCAGGCTTGGGTGCATCAATGGTCATTTCCCGTTCAGGGAAAAAAGCGGAGGCCGCGACTGCCCCCGTATCTGCTTGGATGAGACATGCTTTAACAGAAGAACTACCTAAATCGAATCCCAGGAAATACATTAGCTATGAATATTTAATGCTTTGATAACACTATAATTTTTAAATATAACTACTGAAAAGTACAAAAATATCCACTCGAAAAAGAAAACCGCAATTTTAAGTGTAAAGTTTACAATTAAAAAAATTGCTGATCTGAGAGCTGAAATTGCCAGCGATTTCGCTAAGACAGGCTTGTAGAAAAAATTCTCTATATTGAAGTTCGCAAATGAAACCAGACAGACCGAATTGTAGTTTGATTTGTGTTTATCTTGCGTAAGCTCAAATATCTATCAGATATTTGTGTTCTAATAAACCGGTGACATCCTTTATCAGGAACTATGAGAAAATTTATACAAATCTGTTTGGTTGGGGGGAGTTTATTGTCGCTGTTGAGTGCGACTTCGGCCGACAAAAAATGGGAGAAGCCGTTTTCACGCATAGATAGCGAAGTAAGGAAAAATAGCAAGGCCTATACTACGCTGGAAAATGCGACCAAAACAATCGGTCACAGGCTAACGGGCAGCGCCAATGGCGAAAAAGCGGAGGAATATGCCTTCAAACTGCTCAAAAGCTACGGTTTTACAGATGTGAAGTACCAACCTTTTGAGGTAGAAGCTTGGATGCGTGATACAGTAACCCTGTCGATCGCTCCTGGTAGCAGCGACAATTTCAGAGATGTACCCGTCGTTTCCCTCGCCCATTCTCCCGAAGAATCAAATTTGCAGGGTGAAATTGTGGATGTTGGTAACGGGCTTGAAGAAGATTTCGAACAGGTCAAAGACAAGATTAAAGGAAAAGTAGCGCTTGCCAATATAAATCTGGTAGGCGTAACTGGTAAGAAAAATCTGCACAGATCAGAAAAAACCGCTCTTGCAATCAAGTACGGAGCGACCGGTGTGATTATGGTCAACGGGGCTCCCGGCCAGATTTTGCTTACCGGCACAGCTTCGGTAACGGGTGCAATTATTTCTATCCCGGCGGTATGTATTTCAAACGAAAGTGGATTCGAAGTTCGCAAATGGCTGAAAGAGGAAGGTCCGTTGCTGGCGCACATTGATATGCATAATACCTCGAAGGCTATCAGAGCGAGAAACGTAATTGCAACCTTGAAAGGAAAGTCGGATGAAAAGGTGATCATTGGCGGTCACCTGGATTCCTGGGACTTGGCGACGGGTGCAATTGATAACGGGATCGGATCTTTTGCGGTGCTTGATATTGCAAGAACGTTCAAGGCGCTGAAAGTGAAACCTGAAAAAACGATTCAATTCGTTCTCTTCATGGGCGAGGAGCAGGGATTACTTGGCTCCAAGCATTTTGTAGGAGAGTTGAAAAAATCGGGTGGAATAGAGAAGGTAAGCTATATGATGAACCTGGACATGACGAATGATCCGAGGGGTATTAACGCTTTTGGAAGAAATGAAATGAACGATTTCTTTGCCAATGTAGGAAATGCGATCCACCAGGTTGACGGCAATTATAAGAATGAGATCATCAACCGTGCTGGTTTGCACAGCGATCACCAACCTTTTATGCTGGAAGGCGTACCTATCGCGGGGCTTTCTGGACATCTTAATCCCGAGGTTCTGCAATGCTACCACGCCGACTGCGACGATTTCAGTCTTGTGAATAAAGAGCAACTGGAAACGACAGTGCGTATTGCCGCCATGTATTTGTATGCGCTTTCCAATACCGATAAAATAAGTGTTAAAAAACTGTCCGATCAGAAGACAAGGGATTTCCTTATTTCCCAGGGCCTTAAAGAGGAATTGATAATAGGGCAGGAGTGGCGCTGGGAGCAGTAACCTGAATAGCATGCTAGTTTTTCCGAATGCGAAAATAAACATCGGGCTGAATATTGTAGAAAAGCGGCCAGATGGATTCCATAATATTGAGTCCTGCTTTTATCCCGTGGGATGGAAGGATGCGTTAGAGATCACAACTATCACGGCGTTTTCTGTGGAGTTTGATGGGATTGCGATTCCGGGAGATCAGAGTGACAACATATGCGTCAGGGCGTATAAATTGATTGCAGAGGAGTATCCTTTGCCACCAGTTAAGATCCATTTGCTGAAAGCTATACCCATAGGCGCTGGCTTAGGAGGCGGGTCAGCTGATGCAGCTTTCGCCATAAAGGCGCTGAACGATTTGTTTGAATTAGAAATATCTTTTGAAAAACAACTTTCTTACGCACGTAGATTAGGTAGTGACTGTGCTTTTTTCATTCTTAACCAGCCAGCCTACTGTTTCGGCAAAGGTGATCAATTTGAGCGAATCGATATAGGATTAGCGGGAAAATGGATTGTTTTAGTAAATCCGGGTATTCATATCTCGACAATTGAAGCTTATGCAGGTGTAGTTCCTAAGCCAAGCGGGTCAGATCTGAGAGAAGTACTTAGGCTACCTGTTTCTGAGTGGAATGGAATAGTTAAGAATGACTTTGAAGCAACTCTATTTGAAAAATATCCTCTTTTGGAAGAAATAAAAGCGGAGTTGTACAAGCAAGGCGCTGCGTATGCATCCATGAGCGGATCAGGTTCGACAATTTTTGGAATTTTTGATCAGGAAAAGGACTTAGTAGAAGTGTTTGAAAGATACAAAGTTTGGCAGGGTGCGTTGCAATAAATTAATTTGTGAACACTATGTTCCGCCTCGCCCGTAATCCGTTATATTAAACACTACACGACTATAAAAGAGAAAGCAATGAGTGCAAAGCCGACAACCAAATTAAGGGAAAGTCCTTTCACGAAGCGACGCGAGCCACTCGGGTTTATGCTTTGGCTGGGCGTGATCGGCAGCTCGCTAGTTTTTACCTCGATCTTTATTATCTTTTTTGTAAGCCTTCACAAGGACATCAGTCACCTGGACTCACTCCCGGACATGTTTTGGCTTAGTACATTAGTAATCCTTTTCAGCAGTATCACCCTTCACGAAGCGAATCTGGCTTTTGCAAATGAGCGCTTTTTGCATTATCGTGTATTTCTAGGTGCCACCATGTTCTTGGGCCTCATGTTCATTGCATTGCAGGTAGGAGGTTGGATGGAAATGGTGAATTCGCAAGTTTTCAGCAGCCTTAGTACTTCCAAAGGATTTATCTATTTGTTAACCGGCCTGCATATGCTACATATGTTCGGAGGGGTACTTTACCTGATCTACCTTTTCAGAAAAGCTGTCAAGAACCGCGCTTATGTAGATGCCTTCGTTTACAGTGTGAATCCGCCGAACCGACTTCAAATTAAACTTTTTACTCGTTACTGGCACTTTACAGGCGCGCTCTGGCTGGTGGTTTTTGTTGTGCTGATTATGCTGTATTAATCAAAATTTCTCTTCAAACTCCTTCTTGCTAAAATTGTGCTGACCAGTGTCAGCACTGCGGCTGCCAGCATTGGCGCGCCAGGCAGATATATAGGAGCTGTTGATCCGGTGAAGACAGAAAACAGATTTGTCATTAGCGGAGGCCCGATAATGGAGGTCAGACTTTGCAGGCTTGTTAGAGCGCCCTGAATTTCACCCTGCTCGTTAGCTGCCACTTGTGTTGATATGATTCCTTGCAAAGCTGGACCCGCAATACTACCTAATATGTAAGGGACCATGAAAACATACATCATCCAACCCTGCGTTGCAAAAGCGTAGAGCATAAAACCCACAGCATAAAGCAGCAGGCCCAGATAAATGCCGCGTTTCTGACCGATTTTAGGCAAAATCAGCCTGATCAAATAGCCTTGGACAAACGCACTGAGAATACCCACCGCACCGAGGGAATATCCGATTTGCGCCTCGTTCCACTTAAATTTTTCCATTACATAAAATGACCAGTTGCTTTGAACTGCATGAAGCGCAATGTAAACCAGTCCTAGCGACAGGATCAGGCCATAAATAACCGGGTAGCGTTTCAGGTTTTGAAGGGAGCCAATCGGATTTGCGCGCGACCATTCGAATTTGCGTCTGTTCTCAGGTTTCAGTGATTCAGGTAAAATGAAGTAGCCGTAGAGCCAGTTTAAGAGAGAGAAACCGGCAGCCGCCATAAAGGGAACGCGGGTACCGTATTGACCCAGCAATCCCCCGACAACTGGACCGATAATAAAGCCAAGACCGAAAGCTGCGCCCAATAGCCCAAAGTTCTGCGCTCTTTTTTCAGGCGTACTGATATCGGCAATATAAGCTGCGCCGGTCGTGAAGCTGGCGCCCATGATTCCGGCAATAATGCGGCCTACATACAACCAAGCAAGCGTTGGGGCGAATGCAAGGAATATGTAATCAATCCCAAAACCAAAAAGGGAAGCAAGCAGCACCGGCCGCCTACCGAACTGGTCGCTGATGCCGCCGATGATAGGTGCACAAAGGAATTGCATTGCCGCATAAGCGAACAAAAGCCAGCCACCATCTTTCGCCGCGGCGCTGATATTGTCGCCCGTCAGTTCGCTGATCAGCTTGGGCATCACAGGAATAATAATTCCCAATCCGATTACGTCAATGAGAAGCGTGACGAAAATAAATCCAAGCGCAGGGGACCTGTTGGTTGACATAAGGCAAAAGTTTGTTTTTTAAAGAACCTTTAAAATTTCGGGCCTTTTGCGAATGTCGCTGCTTTGGCTATTTCTTAAGGATCTTAAATTCCACGCGCCGGTTGAGTTGCTGGCCTTCCGGGGTATCGTTTTTGGCTACCGGTACCGTTTCGCCGTAACCTTTGCTGGCCACGCGGTCGGGCTCAATGCCTTTTCCGATCAGGTATTCGCGGACTGTATCTGCGCGATTTTGAGAGAGGTCGAGGTTAAATGCAGCACTACCTGTATTATCGGTGTGGCCGCCCAGCTCGATCACGAGCGTTTTGTTTTCAACCATCGATATCACGATCCTGTCCAGCTCAGGAAAGGATTCCTTGTTGAGGGTAGCTTTCCCGGTAGCGAAGAAAATGTTGTTGAGGCGAACAATCTGACCTTCTTCAATCGGGATCAGCTTTAAAGATTTGTTAGCGATTTCTCTGAAATTTTTACCAGCCCCACCTGTCGAGTCAGTAAGATCAACGCTTTCTCCCTCAGCAATAAAATTAGGTGCCACGGCCCGCATGCTGTATTTCTGACCATAAGGAAGGACGATTTTGTATTCACCCGTGGTTGGATTTGTTGTCGCCGTACCCACTTCTTCTCCGTCGGCCAGGTTTTCATAAATAATAGTAGCCTCGACCGGTTTTCCCGTTTTCGAATCGATCACCTTACCACTGATCATCACAACCGGATCGGCTGCGGGTATATTCGCAATCTGCGCTTCGGTGGTATCCCCGGGCGTCACCTTCGGGCGAAGGTCAAAACGTACTACATCGCCTTTTCCCTCAGTACCCTTAAATGAGACCATATATGCGAAATCACCCAGGGCCGAAATGGTATAATAGGCGTCGTACCCATCGGAATTAATCGCGGGACCGAGGTTAACAGGCCGGCTCCAGCGTTTCCAGGATTTGTCAATGCGTTTGCTGTAATAAATGTCGTTGCTCCCCTGGCCGCCTTTCCGGTCGCTCGAAAAATACAGCGTTACGCCGTCAGGGGCAAGAAATGGAGTGGTTTCGGTAAATTCATCTGTATTGATTTCCGCTCCAAGGTCCATCGGTTTCGTCCAGCTGCCATCCTTTTGTTTAAAACTTACATAGAGATTATCAACCTTACTGCTCTTCTTTTCGCTAAAAGACATGACCAAAGTCTTCCCGTCGGTAGAAAGGTAGCCGCAGTCAAATTGACCTTTACTCAACTTTGTATAGCCTGGAATTTCAATTTTATTCGGCGCTGACCAGCCTCTTGCAGTTTTTTTACTGGTCGAAAATCCACGTGTTTCGTACACGCCATTTTTGTAAGAACCCTTGATCAGCAGCGTATTGCCGTCGGGGGTAATGCTGTAAAGCGAATTATAATCTTCCTTGTTGAGCGGCGGCGGAAGTCTTCTTGCCTGCGTCCATTTGTCATTTTTAAGCTCAGAAAACCAGATATCCTGGCTGCCCTTTTGCCCGTGCGTATTCTGAGGGTGGCTTACCCGTGAAAAATAGATTGTTTTGCCGTCGGGCGCAATAATCGGGCTGATTTCGTTGTATTCGGTGTTTACAGTTTTTCCAAGACTTTCCAATTGCCCGTAAGAGCAGAATGAAATTGAGGTAAACAGCAGGAGTACTAAAATACGCATCATGGAAGGGGAGGTAACTAGTTGTTATCTACATATAACGAGCTATCCAAAGGCTTATTTTCCGGATTTTGCTGCCGGAATATCTCCATTTTTTCTAAAAGTCCCGCAGGATCATTATCAACCACCAGTAATTGATGAGTTAACGGATGTAAGAAACCTTCCTCGACCATTTTTTCGAGTTGAAGCAGTAACAAATCGTAGTACCCATTTACATTCAGCAAGCCAACTGGTCCGTGGAAAATTCGTAGCTGCGCCCAGGTAAGTATTTCAAACAGTTCGTCCAGAGTGCCATAACCCCCCGGTATCGCAATCACGCCGTCGGACATAGCGACCATTTTGGCCTTACGCTCGTGCATGGTATCCACAAAATGCAGTTCGGAAAGCTCCTTGTGGGCTTTTTCCAGGTTTGCGAGAAAGTTGGGAATAATGCCCGTCACAAATCCCTGGTGATCCATCGCACCGTCGGCCACGCGGCCCATTAAGCCCATATTGCCTCCGCCGTAAATCAGCTTGATGTCCCTGTTAGCCAGTTCTTTGCCCAATTCATAGGCAGTCTCCGCGTAGACCGGTTTTTTGCCAATATTAGATCCGCAGTAAACTACAATCGATTGCATGAAACAGATTTTTGTATTGATATATTACTGATTTTCAAGAATATCTGCGGCCAGCGACTTCATATCCAGATCGCCGAATGTGCCTGAACTCATCAAAAGCAGGTTACTGGCTTTCCAGGTCAGCGATCTCAGAAATGCATTCAGATCTTCGGAACTGGTGAATATGTGCAAATCGTCCCTTTTGAATGCGTTTTTAATATCTTCCTCGGAAATAGGTTCCAGCTTTTTGTGCTCGATCGTCAGCGGGTTGTAGTATACGATCGCTACATCAGCAGCTGTCAGTTTCCTTCGGTATTGTTTGAGAAAAAGTTTGTTCAAACTGCTGAAAGTGTGCAGTTCTGCGCAGGCAACAAGTTTTCTGTCAGGGTATTGTTGCTTTAATGCAGCAGTAGTAGCTTCCACTTTGGAAGGTGCGTGAGCGAAATCGCGATAAATGCTCACAGAATCAGAGCTGCCCAGCAATTCGAGCCTTTTCGAAGCACCCTTAAATGTTTGAATAGCTTTGTAAAACTCCTCATCTGTAATACCAAGCCGCTCACAAACTGCATGTGCGCCGCTGATATTCTTCATATTATGGTTTCCAAAAACCATAACAGGAACTTCACCCTGTTCGGCTGTCAGCAAAATCGTTTTTCCATTCTCGATCTTGTTTGGATGCACGTTATAAGGAATACTCACAACGTCCGGGCGATCTTTCTGACCGATCACGTCGAGCATATCGTCGGTTTCGTCAAAAATAATGGCGCCAGCTTTGGGCAGGGAGTCCGCGAGAAGTTCGAATTGCTTTACATAAGATTCCCAGGTAGGGAAAACATTGAAATGGTCCCACGCAATACCGCTGATTAATGCGATATGTGGCTGGTAATGCATGAATTTGGGAGTGTGGTCCAGCGGGGAGGTGAAATATTCGTCGCCTTCAATAATAATTACCGGCGCATTTTCGGAAAGCTTTACCATATTATCGAAGCCTTCGATCTGGGCACCGACGAGGTAGTTGAAAACGCGGTTATGGTATTTCAAAACGTGCAGGATCATCGAAGTAGTCGTGGTTTTTCCGTGACTTCCTGCGATCACAACGCGCTGTTTACTTTGACTTTGTTCAAAAATATACTCCGGATAAGAATATACTTTAATACCCAGTTCCTTCGCTTTCGCGAGTTCCGGATTGTCCTGCCGGGCGTGCATGCCGAGAATTACCGATTCCAGGTCGCTGGTGATTTTTTCGGGAAACCACCCGGTAACCGCTGGAAGCAGATCATATTTGGCAAGCCGGCTTGCCGAAGGTTCGTATATTTCATCGTCCGATCCTGTAACGATATATCCTTTTAAATGCAGCTCGATCGCAAGGTTATGCATGACGCTGCCGCCTATCGAGATGAAATGTATTTTAGACAAAGACGGATTTGAACTCATTGAATATTAAAAACGGGTTTTGTGCGAAAGTTAGCAAGAATTGATCTTTGAGCCAATCAAGTGCCGCTGTCACGTTGAGCGCAGCCGAAAAATGAAGCGGAGCCAAAACGCTGTTCTGACTCCGCCTTACCTAACGTTCTAAGCTAGTTTTTTGTATTTGATGCGTTTTGGAGTAGCATCGGTTCCCAGTCTCTTGCGGCGGTTTTCTTCGTATTCGGAGAAGTTACCTTCAAACCAATATACCTGAGAATCACCTTCGAATGCAAGAATGTGGGTAGCGACACGGTCGAGGAACCACCTGTCGTGGGAAATAATCACCGCGCAGCCTGCAAAGTTTTCAAGACCTTCTTCCAATGCACGCAATGTATTGACATCCAAATCATTGGTCGGCTCATCGAGTAATAGCAGGTTGCCACCTTCTTTCAACGTCATAGCCAAATGCACCCGGTTTCTTTCTCCACCGGATAGATTACCCACCTTCTTTTCCTGGTCGCCGCCGCCGAAATTGAACCGGCTCACATAAGCGCGCGCATTCGATTGCTTTCCGCCGATCATAATCCAGTCATTTCCATCTGCAATGCTTTGATATACAGTCTTGTTAGCATCCAGGTTATCGTGCTCCTGGTCTACATAAGCGAGCTCGACGGTATCGCCCACATCAAAGTGGCCAGTCAGTGGTTTCAGTTGTCCGGTGATGAGTTTAAATAATGTGGTCTTACCCGCACCGTTTGGCCCGATAATCCCTACAATACCATTTGGTGGCAATGCGAAACTAAGATTTTCATACAAAAGCCGGTCTCCAAAACCCATTGAAACGTTGTGCGCTTCGATGACCTTGTTGCCCAATCGCGGACCAGCCGGAATGAAGATCTCCAATTTCTCTTCCTTCTCCCTGCCTTCCTCGCCGAGCAGCCTTTCGTATGCACCTAAGCGTGCTTTGGATTTCGCCTGGCGACCCTTTGCGCCCATTCTAACCCATTCCAGCTCGCGCTGCAACGTTTTCTGACGCTTGGATTCTGTTTTTTCTTCTTTTTTCAAACGTTCCTGCTTCTGTTCCAGCCACGAAGAATAATTTCCTTTCCAGGGAATACCCTCGCCGCGGTCGAGTTCCAGGATCCAGCCAGCCACGTTATCAAGGAAATAACGATCGTGGGTAACTGCTATAACTGTTCCTTTATATTGTCTTAAATGCTCTTCCAGCCAAAGTACCGATTCGGCATCAAGGTGGTTGGTAGGTTCATCGAGTAGCAAAACGTCAGGCTGGCGAAGGAGCAGGCGGCACAATGCGACGCGACGCTTTTCACCTCCCGATAGTGTCGAGACCAGAGTATCGGAAGGTGCGCAGCGAAGTGCGTCCATCGCGATTTCAAGTCGGTTGTCCAGGTTCCAAGCATCGGCGGTATCCAGCTTTTCCTGCACTTCCCCCTGTCTTTCAAGTAGTTTGTCAAAATCTGCGTCCTCTTCTCCGAAAGCTTCGTTGATCTGGTCAAACTCTTTCAGCAAATCGACAATCTCCTGAACACCCTCTTCTACCACTTCTCTTACCGTTTTCGTAGGGTCCAGTTTTGGCTCCTGTTCCAGCATTCCGACGGAGTAACCGGGCGAGAACACAACGTCGCCCTGAATATCCTTATCGATGCCGGCGATCACACGCAGCAATGTTGATTTTCCTGAACCATTTAATCCAAGAACCCCGATTTTTGCACCATAAAAAAAGGATAAATAGATATTTTTAATAATATGCCGGTTGGGAGGAATGATTTTGTTGACTCCCGACATTGAGAAAATAATGGTTTCGTTACTCATTTTTTGTTTAATTTGTGCGTAACAAATATCGTTATATATCCCTACACTTAGCAGATAAAAAAATTGAAAGAATGGAAAATGCCACATTGAATGATGAATACGGCTATGTTAAAGACAGCAAAGTATTTTTAAAGGGGTACCTGGAATTCCCCGACCGGCAAATTGGAGAAGTGAAAAGGACGGAGCAGGAAGCGATTGATTATTTCAAAAATCGATTCAATATCGTCCTGAACAAAGTGGAGCAATTGGAACAGGAAATTGACGAGGCCCTTAACAAAGGTTCTTATCTCACCAAGCTGATCCAGCTGCAACGCAAGCTTAAAGGTTTTGATGCACTCGGGGATTTTGTCCCTCTGCTGCGCCGACTGGAAGAGAAAGAAGAGTATTTGAAGGGTTTGATTGAAGTTAATCAACTTAAAAATCTTGAAATAAAACGCGCGCTGATCGAAGACGTAAAAGTTGCGGCTGCGATTGAAGATTACGCCGCTGCCACCGATCAGATTCAGGAGATCAAAGCGAAATGGATCCGCACAGGTCCTGTTGAAAAAGAGTATCAGGAAGAGGTAGAAAGCACTTTTCAGCAAATCCTGGACGATTTCTTCCAGCGCCGCCGTGACTATTTTGACGAACAGAATAAAATTAACCAGCATCGTATTGAGGAGTATGAAAAGCTCATCAAAATCACAAAAACGCTGAGTTACTCACGCGATCTGGACGATGCTTATGCCAAAGCGAGAGACGTGCGCAATGCATGGAATACCATCGGGGAAGTTCCACCGAAGCGTTTTTTCAAGGTTAATAAAGCTTACAGGCACTTTTTGAAATTGTTTTATGACAAATACAACCTGGCCAAAGGGATAGAGCCAAAAGTACGTGTCGACCCGAGAATTGTAGAACAGCAGAAACTATTGGCGCAAGCTGAAACATTGCTGAGAAGTCAGGATATCGTGGAAGCTTCGCAGGAAGCAAAAGTGCTTTTGAGCAAATGGAAGGAGATTAAAATACCTTTCAAAATGGCAGATAAAGAACTTGCTGAGCGTTTCAGAATGGTTTGCGACAAGATATTTGAACTAAGCTACCTGGCCAGGGTGATCAGCAGAAAGTACCCTGCATTCGACTTGAAAAGTCCGGAAGAACAGCTCAGAACAAAATACCGCGAGCTGGAATGGCTTGCAAAACGTGAGAAAAGCGACCTCGAATTTGCAATACTTGAATTTGACAGAACAGCAACCGGCGATCCTGAACTGGATAAACAGGCGGCAGGACGTATCAATATTCAAAAACGCAAAGTTCAAATGAAAGAACGCATTCTCGCGGAGTTTGACAGAAAATTGAAAACAATAACGGGTTGATAAAACAAAGCATAGTTTCTATTTCATAGATGACTTGTTGATCACCAAATTAGAAGGCAATACCCTGGTCTCATATTCGGCCGGGGTATTTTTGCTTTCAATCAGATCCAGAAGCAATGAAGTTGCCTGCTGGCCCATTTCAAATGAAGGCTGCGTAATGGAGCTCACCGGCGGATCGAGGAGCGAGGACATAGCGAGGTCGCAAAAACCGACTACCGCCACATCGTCGGGCATTCGGTAGCCAAGCTGCCGCAATGCAGAATGTATCCCCATCGTGATCCGGTCGCTGGCCCCGAAAATAGCATCGGGCCGCTCGCGGAGCGCCATTAGCTGGTAAGTCCGCTCGGTACCGCCCGCCTGCGTGATCTCGCTGTGCAAAACCCACTCTTCCTGAAACTTGATATCATATTTGCGCAGCGCATCCTTATAACCTTCCAGCCGAAAGCGGGTAATCGAAACGGGCTTCGGCCCGGCAATATGTGCGATACGCCTGCAACCACGCTTAATAAGGTGCTCAGTCGCATCAAATGCGCCTTTGTAATCGTCCACGCGCACTTTGTGCGTTTGCATTGCATCACTTACCCGGTCAAAAAACACCACGGGAATACCCTGCTCCTGCAAAGACACGAAGTGTTCGATATTCTCCGACTGGCTGGAAATAGCAACTACCAGCCCGTCGACCCGCCGGGAAGCAATATGCCTGGAAGCGGAACGTTCGCGTTCGAGCAGCTCGTGACTTTGGTAGATCATCGTGTGATAGCCGCGGCTGTACGCAATATCCTCCACGCCGCCGATCGCCGATGAGTAGAACCGGTTTGCAATATCCGGCACGATCACGCCGATTGTCTGCGTCCTGTTTTTCAGCAAGCTGATCGCAATAGGGTTGGGGTAATAGTTCAGTTCTTCTGCCAGCGCGATGACTTTTTTCTTGGTCTCCTCACTGATCTCACTGCTGTCGCGGAGGGCGCGCGAGACCGTAGATTTGGAGATATCGAGCTGCCGCGCTATTTCTTTAATGGTTATGGAAACCTTTTTCATGAGGGATATGGGAATAATGCAATCTTACTATTAATCCTAAGAAATGCACCAGAATGCACAAAAGTGAGAATGTTGCACAAATTACTAATCTACTGCCTAAGTTCCGGGAATAATTGCGCTGACGGGAACGGTTCCGGGAACGGTTGCGTAGATTTGTTGCTTTTTTTCAAGATTTATTTTTGTGTATCATTGAATCAATGGTTAAACTAGGTTCATTGTTGACGAGGGTCGGCTACCTAATACCACTACCTATCCCGGAAATTTTCTATAAACCAACTTAACGTGAATCAATGGAAGCAAAATCGTTTACCTGCACCACATCCTCTGCCCAATCCCAGAAAAGCATGTTGGAGAATCTGTTCGGCAAAGTGGTGACAAGCGGCGACTACCACGCGTTTCGGGAATTATTCAACCACCACTACCGGTCGCTTTGCAATTATGCGATGCGCGTAGTTGTAACCCGCGAGATTGCGGAGGAAGTTGTGTCGGATGTTTTTGTAAAGCTTTGGAAAAACCGTGAACAGATTGAGGTGCATACATCTTTTCAGGCTTACATTTACCGGGCTGTCCGCAACCAGGCGCTTGACTATCTGAAATTACGGATACATCGCCAGAACGAGCGGGAATCGCTGGAATCGGTGCAATGGAATATGTCGCACGCGGATCACTTTTCGCCGGCCGAGGAGCTTTCGTTCAACGAATTTTATTCGCACGTGGAAGATTGCATTCAGGCGCTGCCAAGACAATGCCAGCTCATTTTCAGACTAAGCCGCGAAGAGGGCCTGCGCTACCGGGATATCGCCGAAAAACTTGCTATATCCGTCAAAACAGTGGAAACTCAAATGAGCCGGGCCTTGAAAGTGCTCAGAGAAAGGGTACCGGAGCACAGGTTGGTGGCGTGAGGTTTTTAGCCTTCAGCCGTTAGCTATTGGCTGTTAGCTGTTGGCTGCGATCTATTTGGTGAATATAATTTGACTTTTTACAACACATTTAATATAAAGGCGATTAACACGTAGCAGAAAAAGCTAACAGCTAACAGCCAACAGCTAATCGCTAACAGCTAAAAAAATGGCATTAGAACAAACTTGGCGCTGGTTTGGGCCGAATGATCCTGTTACGTTACAGGATATCCGTCAGGCCGGCGCGACCGGAATAGTAACTGCATTACACCATATTCCCAATGGTCAGATCTGGGAGGTCGCGGAAATTACTGCAAGAAAAGAAATGATCGAAGCGGCCGGACTTACCTGGTCGGTGGTGGAAAGTGTGCCTGTCCATGAGGCGATTAAGACGCGGACGGGTGATTTTGAAAAATACATTCTTAATTATCAGCAAAGTCTGCGCAACCTGGGCCAATGCGGGATTGATACTGTTTGCTACAACTTCATGCCGATCCTCGACTGGACCAGAACGGATCTGGACGCGCCGATGAAAGACGGTTCGACTGGCTTACGGTTTGACGCGGGGCAGTTTGCGGCATTTGATCTTTATATACTAAACCGCACAGAAGCCCAGGATTTGTATACCGACGAACAAAAATCGAAAGCTAAGAAATGGCTTGACGGAGCTTCGGAGGAAGAAGTGCAGAAACTCGTGCGCAATATCATCGCGGGTTTGCCCGGTTCGGAAGAGAGTTTTACGGTTGAAGAATTCAGGAAAGTACTCGATACTTATAAAGAAGTAGGCGATCTCGAATTGCGGACGCATTTATATCAATTTATTCAGGCAATAGGCCCTGTGGCTGAGGAAGCGGGCATTCGGCTGGCTATTCACCCGGACGATCCGCCGTACCCGATATTAGGCTTGCCAAGAGTGGTAAGTACTGAAAATGATGCGATGATGGTGCTGGAAGCTTACGATCACCAGTCTAACGGAATTTGCTTTTGTACAGGATCCTACGGCGTACGCGCCGATAATGACCTGGCAGGAATGGTGGACAGGCTAGGTAGCAGGATACATTTTATTCATTTACGTGCGACAAAACGGGAGCACGACGGAAGCTTTTACGAAGCCGATCACCTCGATGGAGACGTTGATATGTATTCAGTAATGCGGGGGTTGGTTCTGGAACAAAAAAGAAGAGAAAAAGAAGGGAGAACAGATCTTAGAATGCCTTTTCGGCCTGATCATGGACACCGAATGCTGGACGATTTATCGACTGGCAAAAGGACCAACCCGGGTTATACTGCGATTGGGAGGCTAAGAGGATTGGCGGAATTGAGAGGATTGGAATATGGAATTGAAAGGGGGGTGACAAAAAATAATAGCCTACTAAAATGACGACAATCGCTACTGCACAGAAAACATTTATCTCCGAGGATTTTCTCCTTCGTTCGGAAGCCGCGCGTATCCTTTACCACGATTACGCGAAGGAGATGCCGATTATCGATTACCACTGTCACTTACCGCCCGACCAGATTGCGGGAGACAAGCAGTTTGAGAACCTGACGCAGGCCTGGCTTTACGGCGATCACTATAAGTGGCGGGCAATGCGTGCGAACGGGATCAATGAGCGGTTCTGTACAGGTAATGCGAGCGATTGGGAGAAGTTTGAACAGTGGGCGGCGACGGTACCTTACACAATGCGAAATCCTTTGTACCACTGGACGCATTTGGAGTTGCTGCGCTATTTTGACATCGATATTATCCTCAATAGAGATTCAGCAAGAGAGATTTACGACGAATGTTCGGCGAAGCTTAAACAACCCGATTTTTCGGTGACAAGCCTGCTCAACAAGATGAATGTAAAAGTGATCTGCACAACGGACGATCCGATTGATTCGCTCGAATACCATCGCGCAATTGAGCAGGCTGGCTTTAATATCAAGGTATTACCTACATTCCGGCCGGATAAGTCCATGCTTTTGATCGATTCCCCGAAGGATTTTAATGCATACCTTTCGAAATTGGCGGCTGCTTCCGGAAGAGCCAATATCAACTCTTATCAGGAGCTGCTGGATGCTTTGCGGAACCGCCATGATTTTTTCGCCTCAATGGGCGGGAAGCTGTCAGATCATGGTTTGGAGCACATTTATGCGACTTTTGATGAGGAAGCGGCGAAGCAGGCTTTTGAAATTACTAAAAATGGTCAGGTCGCGAGTGAGGAGCAGCGAACTGCATTTAAATCAATGCTTTTATTTGACCTTGCCAAAATTGACCATGAGAAATCCTGGACGCAACAATTTCATTTAGGAGCATTGAGAAATAATAATGAGCGAATGCTGCGCGAGCTCGGACCGGATACAGGCTGGGATTCAATAGGCGATTATAGCCAGGCGCAGGCACTTTCCAAGTTTTTGAATAAGCTTGATTCAACGGATCAGCTGGCCAAAACGATCCTTTATAATCTCAATCCCGGAGACAATGAAGTACTTGCCACGATGACCGGCAATTATAATGACGGTACCATCGCAGGCAAAATGCAGTTTGGCTCGGGCTGGTGGTTTTTGGATCAAAAAGATGGAATGGAGCGCCAGATGAATGCACTTTCTAATATGGGCTTACTAAGCCGTTTTGTAGGAATGCTGACTGATTCACGCAGTTTTCTATCTTACCCGAGACACGAATATTTCAGAAGGATATTGTGTAATCTGATCGGTACCGACGTGGAAAATGGGGAGTTGCCAAATGATATGCCTTGGCTTGGCAAAATGGTGCAGGATATTTCGTACAACAACGCGAGCAAATACTTTGGTTTTTGACAAACTAAATTTGTAAGAATATAAATAAATAGCCCAAAACGCATTGTTATGGGCTATTTTGATGTTTAATGCTATTTTTGACTAATTGTTAATCTTTCAAAACCCTTGTTTTAATTCGTTACAGCAAGGGTACCATTCCAAATATGGCTCAAATCGTCTCTTTCGGTGAAGTCCTGATGCGACTCTCCACTCCTGGTTTTTCCCGTTTTGAACAAGCCCGACAGTTCAATGTGACTTACGCCGGTGGCGAGGCCAATGTGTCGACCGCTTTGGCGTATTGGGGGCATCATACAGCCCACGTAACCCGTTTTCCTGATTCTCCGATCGGGCGCGCTGCGGCACAGTACATGCAATTTCACGGGGTCGATATTTCGCATATCATTTACGGCGGGCCCAGAATGGCTGTTTATTATCTTGAAACGGGTGCTGCATTGCGTGGTAGCCAGATCGTTTACGACCGAGCTAATTCGTCTCTTGCCGAAATTGACCCAAAGGAAATCGATTGGGATAGTATATTAAAAGATGCCAAATGGTTTCACTGGGCCGGAATTACGCCGGCTTTGTCGCAGGGTGCGGCCGATGCTTTGCTGGACGGTATTAAAGTCGCCAGAAAGTATGGGCTGACCGTTTCAGGTGATATTTTCTACCGCGCTAATTTGTGGAAATATGGTAAAAAACCTTCGGAAGTGTTGCCGGAGCTGACGGCCGGAACTGATATTGTAATTGCGAATGGTGAAAATATAAAGGAGATTTTTGGGATAGGAGGAAACGATTTCCGCGAATCCTGCGTCAATTTACAGAAGGAATATCCGCAGGTAAGTACAGTCGTAGACACGAAGCGGACTTCGATAAGTGCCTCACATAACCTTTTAAGGGCTTATTTGTGGAATGGAAGTGAGCTGCTGGAAACGGAGGATGTTGAAATCAACCCGATCATCGACAGGGTAGGCGGCGGCGACGCATTCATAGCGGGACTGATCCACGGCCTGATCACGTTCGACGACCAGCAAAAAGCGCTGGAATTCGGAGTTGCGGCTTCTGCATTAAAGCACACGATCGAAGGCGACGCGCTGATCTCGACCATTGCAGAAGTAGAGGCGATTCGTCAGGGGGAGACTTCGGGAAGAATTAAAAGATAAAATTTAAAGCTGCAATTCATTGACAGCATGTAGATATGGACAAAGAAACAACACTGGTACTATTGAACGAAGTGGGCATTGTGCCGCTGTTCTACCATGCAGATATAGAAGTTGCGAAAGAGATTATCAATGCAAGCTACCGCGGCGGCGCCAGGGCGATCGAGTTTACTAACCGTGGCGATAATGCATTCACGGTATTTTCGGATTTGCTGGCGTATACCAAAGAAACCCTTCCCGGGCTTTCGCTGGGTATTGGTACTATTTACGATGCCGAAACCGCGCAGAAATTCATCGATGCAGGAACCGACTTTATCGTGACACCATTCCTTAACCCGGCAGTGGGCGAGGCTTGTTTAAAAGCAAATATCCCCTGGATTCCTGGTATAGCGACTTTGACTGAGATATATAATGCACAACAGGCTGGTGCGGAGGTTGTTAAGCTATTTCCCGGAGATGTAGTAGGGTCTGCATTTGTAAAAGCGATCCGCGGGCCAATGCCGAAAGTGAAGATCATGGTAACAGGAGGTGTACAGCCCACGCGGGAAAGTATCAGCGAATGGTTTGGAGCAGGCGCTTATGCGGTCGGTTTGGGTTCAAACTTGTTCCCGAAAGATATAGTCGCCGAAGGTAATTACGCCTGGATCGAGCAGAAAGTTGCTGAGAGTATTGCTTTGGTCAAAGAGTTCAGAAGCAATAGCTAGCAGGTTTTTAATATTCAAGAATATCACTCAGGCGGACAGAGAAGTTATTTAAAACTGATCCGCCTGAAATCGTTTCTTCGAATTTTATACTTGTAACAGGCGCGCCCGCTTCGTAGATGTAAGTAATCTGTTTATCAGTGCAAATAAGCCAGCCCAAACGGACTCCATTTGTAATCCACTTCTCCATTTTGCCTTGCAGATCCGCCAGGCTGTCGGTCTCTGATTTCAACTCAATTATAAAATCAGGGGCAAGGTGAGGAAAAGACTTTTTCTCTGAAATACTCATCGCATTCCATCGATCCAGCTGTATCCAGGCTACATCGGGAACACGCATGGAAGAATCGGGCAGGAAATATCCGCCATTTGATTCAAGAACTTTACCTGCTTTGTATTTTCTGTTCCAAATTCCCAGTTCGGTAATCAGCTCGCTGTTATTGGAGCTACTGATTGCAAAAGTCGGCGTCATATTGATGAAGAGTTGCCCATGCTCATCTCTTTCAACTGACAATTCAGGATTTGCCAGGCTGAATGCCAGAAGCTCTTCATCACTGAATGAATCGTGAACCGGGAGATTTAATGGAAGAATCATAATGCGTCATTTTCTCAAATATAAGCATACCAGCCGTGTAAAGAAAACTTCGGTTTTCTATCAATTCTTCGGAATAATCGTCAAAACCTCCACCTTATCAACCATATTCTCCTTCACTGCATCCGCGAAGCCGGGGAGCAGGTTTAAATCTGTGTCCCACAGGTCAGTATCACTCAAAACCTGCTGTGCGAGGTCGATTGGTGATGCGGCATTTTTCCATTTTTCGTCAAAATAGGCAGCCGAATCGCAGCGGATTGAATAGGGTTGTCCATTATGTTCTCCATAGTAAGCATCGTCTTTGTGCACAACAGGCTTCATGAAGTTCAGGAAAGCAGCAAACCCTCTTGCAAAAAGCAAAGGAGCCTCATCGGTATTTTTGTAGTGCTGCAATAACGTCGGGATATTGCGCATTTTCATTTTGGCCGTGTATTGGACGGTAATGTCAATTAATTGGTGCCTGATAAAGGGATTTCTGAAACGATCAAGTACCTGGTTTCCAAACTCATGTGCGCGCTGTGGATCTACCTTAAAAGGGATCGCAGGCGCGAGTTCGTTCAGCATCAGATCAGAGATGAATTGCGCGATCTCCGGCGTATCCATACTCTCTTTCACCGTTTCCAAACCCTGCAAAAAGCAAAGGCCCGACGACAAGGTGTGCGTACCATTGAGCAGTCTCAATTTCAGTTCTCTGTAAAGATCAATATCCGGTTCAATCACTACGCCGCTATCTGCCTCGGCAAAGCTCAAGACCGAGCGAATATGAGCGTCGCCTTCAATTGCCCACAAACTGTATACCTCTGAAATAATCAACAGATCATCGCGGAAACCCAGTTTCTCAGAGATTAATTCCACACTTTCAGCATCCGGCTTACCTGGTACAATTCTGTCTACCAGCGAATTGCAAAAGAAATTATCATTTTCGAGCCAGTTGATGAATGCATCCCCAAGCTGGTGCCGCGACGCTTGTTCCAGTACAATGGATCGCAGTTTGGTACCATTCCCGACGATCAGCTCGGTGGGTACGATCACCATGCCAGATTCTCTTGAACCACCAAATGCTTTGAAACGCTCGTACAAGTAGGCAGTCAATTTACCTGGAAAAGAAGCAGGAGGCGAAGCAAAAATGTCGTCGTCAGTAAGTTGAATGCCTACCTCAGTGGTGTTTGAAATGGCGATCTTCAACTCGGGATTATGCGCGCATTTAAGTATCTCAGCCCAATCTTCGCTGGCTGCAAGCGTGCGGCTGATCGCGCAGTTGATCACCGTTTCATCTACCTGCTTTCCATCAGCAATACCTCTAATACTGTGTGAATACAGACTCTGCTGCTGCTTAAAAGCGTCAGTACCGCCACTACTGGTCGATTTCACAACTACGATTCTCCCATTGAAAATCCCCTGCTGATTTGCCTTATTAACAAAATAATCGGGCAGACCTCGCAACAATACACCAGTACCAAACTGGATTATCTTTTCAGGTAAGGCAAGGAGGCTCCTGTGATTTGGTAGAATTTCAGGATGCTGGTCCAGGAGTTCGGGGGAAAGTTGCGGTAAAGACATTTTGATCAGGATAGTTTCATAAGAACGGACGCAATTTTTATGCCAATACCCCTATAATGAAAAAGAGGCGCACAAGGCGCCTCTTCAACTATTTTTATCTCTTATGTCAGGCTCCAACCGTCACATAACCGCTTTCTTCTTTTTCCTTTTTTTCATCCGGAAAAACGAAGTGCATAGGGTCCGCGACCTGTTCCGGCAGCAAAGCATAAGCCAGCACCTGGTCGACCGTATCCACATAATGGAATGACAGATCCTTGATGTAATTGGCTGGTACTTCTTCCACGTCTTTGCGGTTTTTTACACACAAAACAATCTCCTTCACACCCGCCCGTCTCGCTGCAAGTATCTTTTCCTTGACACCGCCAACAGGCAGTACTTTACCTCTTAGGGTAATTTCTCCCGTCATCGCGATGAAAGGCTTAACCCTGCGCTGCGTGAAAATAGACGCCATTGAAGTGACCATCGTTACACCGGCCGAAGGTCCGTCTTTTGGAACAGCGCCGGCGGGAACGTGTACATGGAGGTCATAATGGTTGAAAATGCGGTAGTCGATACCGATCCTGTCGGCATTTGCTTTCAGGTACGACAATGCAGCTACGGCCGATTCTTTCATTACATCTCCGAGCTGGCCGGAAAGAGTCAGATTGCCTTTGCCGCGGCTCAGACTGGTTTCTATAAAAAGGATCTCACCGCCGACAGAAGTCCACGCAAGGCCGGTAACAACACCTGCAAAATCATTATCCTGGTAAAGATCTTTATCAAAAATCTCAGCACCCAGATATTTTTCGACCTGATCACCTTTGAGCGTTTTCGGGTAATCCTGCTCCATTGCCACCGCTTTGGCGATTTTTCGAACTACGGTGCCTACTTTCTGTTCCAGGTTCCTTACGCCCGATTCTCTGGTGTAACCTTCTGCAATCCGCAGCAGCGCCGAATCGTCGATCTTGATATCGGTTGCCTTAAGTCCGTGGTCTTTTCTCTGCTTTGGAACCAGGTACCGTTTCGCGATCTGTAATTTCTCTTCGATGGTATAACCTGTCATTTCGATTATTTCCATCCGGTCGCGCAGGGCGGGGTGAATGGTATCCAGCGCATTCGCAGTGGCTACGAACAATACTTTGGAAAGATCGTATTCAACTTCCAGGTAATTGTCTGTAAATGAAGAGTTTTGCTCAGGATCGAGTACTTCAAGCAATGCAGAAGAAGGATCTCCCCGGTAATCGGAGCTCACTTTGTCTATTTCATCCAATATAAAAACCGGATTCGCTGATCCTGCTTTTTTGATATTCTGGATGATCTTACCCGGCATTGCGCCGATATATGTTTTCCGGTGACCGCGTATCTCGGCTTCGTCATGAACACCGCCGAGCGCCATTCTGATATATTCCCGGTTCAATGCTTTCGCGATAGACTTACCAAGTGAAGTTTTACCAACCCCCGGAGGTCCGTAAAGGCAAAGTATCGGCGCTTTCAGGTTTCCTTTCAGTTTTAAAACTGCGAGATATTCAATGATCCGCTCTTTTACCTTTTCAAGTCCAAAGTGATCGGAATCAAGCACTTTTTGTGCTCTTACCAGGTCAAAATTGTCTTTGGTATATTGGCCCCACGGCAAATCCACGAGTGTTTCCAGGTAATTCATCGTTACCGGGTATTCGGGTGCCATTGGGTTAATGCGCTGTAACTTAGTAAGTTCTTTCTCAAAATGCGCACGCACCTGATCAGACCATTTTTTCTGACTGGCCTTCAATCTGATTTCATCCAGATCGCGCTCAGGGCTGTCCATTCCCAGTTCATCGTGAAGCACTTTGATTTGTTGGCGCAGGAAATAATCACGTTGCTGTTGATCGATATCCGAGCTGGCTTTGGTCTGGATCTCCCTTTTCAATTCCAGCATCTCAATCTCCCGCATCATATATTGCAGCAGGAGCGTAGCCTGTTTGTGACCGTTCCGTTCTTCGAGCAGCTTTTGTTTATCGGCAACTTCCACATTGATATTGGAAGACAAAAAGTGGATCAGGAAGATCGGACTTTCGATATTATCCAATGCAATGCGCGCTTCCTGAGGGATCTCAGGATTCAAACGCATGATCTTGTGCGCACCGTCACGCAGCGATTGCAGCAAAGCCTTCGATTCTTTCTTGGTAGGACCCACGAATGAATCGTCGATCGCGCGCACTTCGGCAGTCAGATAAGGTTCTTCGTGAATGATCGATTTGATCTCGAAACGCTGCCTTCCCTGCACGATGATCGTTACGTTCCCGTCGGGAAGCGTGATCATTTTCAGGATCTGCGCTACTGTGCCGACATTATACAGGTCTTCCGCCGTAGGATCTTCCTTGTGCGGAATCGCCTGGGTAACTGCACCCAGTATCCGCTGATTGATATCAGAATTACGATATATTTTCTTGACCAGGCGAATTGCTTTCTGACGCACCACAGTTACCGGAATAACCATTCCAGGAAACAACACGGTCTGTCTGATCGGTAATATGGCAAGTTCATTAGGGAGTTCAAAAGGCTCATCGGATCCATCGGGTCCGCCGAGGGGGACAATTTCTAGGCTGTCCATGTCGGATTCAGACATAAGTAGCCGACTATATAAGTCAGAAGGTTCAAATTTCATAGGCATTCTGCCAAATTGACAGATAACGTTTTCCCAATATATAAATAACGACTTTCAAAAGAAAGGTATAATAAAACAAAATAGCCATGCCAATAAGCTCGTGTCAGGCTATGTAAAGCGGCACATCAGAGCGTGTGTACCGACTGTCCCTTTTTAAAAAGGAAGGTTTTTTTGTCTGAGGTAAATTTGAGATTGGTCATATTTACCTGGTCATCAAAAACCTCCATCAACGCCTCATTCCGGAGTTTATATCCTTCCAGTTTTCCCTGAAAAGGTATTTCCAGATAGATCCAGGTAGCGTCTTCTTCCTGCTCTTTGCCCACATAACGTATCTCCGCAGGTCTTTTTTGTGCATCACTCAGCACGAATGCTTTGCGAATGTATCTTTCAACGAACGGATCGTTCTTATCGTCATTTCTGACAATGAATCGCTGTCCGTTATTGCTTTGTGCTAATGCTCTCTCAAGATCGTCGGTAAAGATCCGGATACTCACCTCAAACGATCTGGCAGCAGGATTGTACTGCATATGCGTCACCGAAACATGGTATTCGTGTTTCGGGGTGAGTGATAGAAGGAGGAAGGAGGAAAGGAGGAAAGGGAGGAAGAAGAATGGAAATATAAATCCCTTCCTCCTTCCTCCCTTCCTCCATTCTCCCCTAAAAAACAGCTTTCCAAACATCGTTGAAGATTGCAAATGCCATTAAGCCAAGCAGCAGGACCATCCCGACTTTCTGTGCATTTTCAAGGAAAGCGTCCGAAGGCTTGCGGCCTGAAACAATTTCGTAAGTAAGTATTACAGCGTGTCCGCCGTCAAGTGCCGGGATCGGTAATGCATTCATGAATGCCAGTACCATCGATAAAAGTCCTGTCAGATACCAGAAGCGGCTCCAATCCCACACGCCGCCAAACATCCTGGCAATACCAATCGGGCCGCTCAGTGCCTTTGAAGCAGATACCTCTCCGCGGAAGATCTTGCCAAAACCTTTAATATTATCAAATACGATAGCGAAAGCGTCGTTCGTACCCACTTTTATAGCCTGGCCCAGCGTGTATTCAACCGCAGTGTAATTCAATAATGTAGTGCGATAAAATCCAATAGTACCATCCTCAGAAACGTCCAGTTTAAGCGGTTTTTGTTCCGCTCCTCTCTGCACGACAACCTCAGTTTGTTTGCCTTTCAGCTTACCCAGCTCATCCTGCATCTGGTGAAAGAACTGAATCGGTTTTCCATTCAGGGATATTACCTGATCGCCGGTTTGCAGACCAGCTGTTTCAGCAGGAGAATCAGCCTTGATTTCGCCTATTTTAAACGGTTCCTGAGCGCGGATAAAGTTTCCTTTTTCCTGAGGGTCAGACAGTTTTTCAATAAAATTATTAGGTATTTCAATCAAAACCTCTTTGCCGCCACGGTTTACAGTATAGGAGCTGTTACTTCCTAAAAACACTTCCGAACTCACAACTTCATTAAAATTGATAAGGGGTTTTCCATTCACCTTGACGATTTTATCGCCTGTTCGCAAACCGATTTCCTGCGCCAGGTCTCCCGCTACAATACCGTATTTGTTAACTTCATTGATAGAGAGAAACTGGTCGCCCTCGCGGTATGCAATGAGGATGAAAATGAAAATACCGACGACCACATTGACGATAATACCTCCCAGCATAACGATTAAACGCTGCCAGGCTGGTTTTGAGCGAAATTCCCAGGGCTGGGGCTCCTTGTTCATCGACTCGGTGTCCATCGATTCGTCGATCATACCTGAGATTTTTACGAAACCTCCCAGTGGGATTGCGCCAATACCGTATTCTGTCTCTCCGCGCTGAATGCTGAATATTTTGGGAGGAAATCCGATGAAATATTTTTCAACCCTCATCCCGAACATCTTGGCAGCTGCCATGTGCCCCCATTCGTGTAACCCTACCAAAATTGACAAGCCCAAAATGAGCTGTCCTGCCATTATTAATACTTCCATTCAGGTGATTAATCGTTATTAGTAATTCGAATAGACAAATTGAAAAGCTGCTGCTTTTCCCAGCATTAGAAACGTAAATGTAATCAGTAAAGTTACGTAAATACTTCGATTAGGATAAAAATGCCCGCTTAGTCCAAATCAGCGGTATTTTTCTCCGGCAGGTCGATTTCAATACCCATCATCTGCATCAGTTCCGAGGCGTTGAAGCTCTTGCAAATTCCCTCATGCAACTGGTAATCGAAATGCAGGCGCCCCTCTTCCACATCCGACCTGAAATGGAAATTATGAACGTAGTTTTCTGTTTCTCCCCATTGCCCGAGTTCCAGATCGTGGGTGGACACCAGCCCCGACGCGTTCTTGTTATGCAGCTGTCGGATCAGAGCTTCTGCTCCCCTGTGCCGGTCGGCCGAGTTAGTACCTTTTAATATTTCATCCAAAAGATAAAAAACGGGTGTGGAAGCATTTTCAGAAGCCAGTTCCAGCAAAAGTTTCAGCCTTTTTAGCTCAGCATAAAATGAAGAAGTGCTTTCTTCAAGCGAATCCTGAGTCCTCATACTGCTGAATACCCGCACGGGCGCGCAGGTAAAGTTGGCGGCACTTACCACCGAACCCATTTGCGCCAAAACAAGGTTAAGACCGATCGTGCGCAGAAAAGTACTTTTTCCCGACATATTAGAGCCGGTTACCAGCATGGTCGAGCCCGTTCCGTCCAGTGAAAAATCGTTACTTACGCGTTTTTCAGCCGGGATCAGCGGGTGGCCCATTGTTGTTGTTTTAATAAAAACCTGTTGCTGATCCAAGACCGCAGGGACCACATATTCGGGGTTAGCGAATGCGTGTCCGGCGAGGCTGTTCATTGCTTCGGTGTCTGCCAGCACGTCGAGCCAGTGCGATAATTTCGATTGATTAATCTCCTTCCAGCTTTCAAGTCCGGCCAGGCAGTGAATATCCCAGAGCGTTGGTATACCCACAAAAATCGCGAAAAACGGATTGTTCCGGTAGTCCAGCATTTCAAATAAACCGCCCGCCTTATGCAGCGATTTTGAAGAACCTGCAATCAATGCTTTTCGCTGCGCCCACCAGCTGGCGGCATACGGTGCCGACTCTGCATTGTCCAGCAGCCCGGCGTAGGCAACCAGAGTTCGCCCCAGCGTAGTAGTTCTGCTTGTGATCCCCTGGATTGTTCCCTGAAAACTTTTCAATATCACGGCATGAACAGCCAGACAGATAAAAATAGCCCACACCGGAATAATTTTGGCAATGATCAGCGCAAGCACTGCCAGTGTAATCAGGGGAAACCAGCGCCATTTCAGCAGGTTGGTCAACTTCGCATCCAGGGTTTCATTGCTCCACGCGCGGAACGAGGTAATTTGTGAAGCGGCGTGTTCGTGCAATAATGCAGTTGCTTCCCAGGTCTGGATTAATTGTGGATATGCCTTGAAATCCGCCGCGGCCTGCTGTCTTTCAAGTACTTCCGCCGGAGTTGCGTGATTTTTCAGCCAGTTGGCAAGCCGCCTGCTTCCTTCTGAAGTGCGGGTTCGGTTGAGCAGTTTGTAAAGGGAATAATCTCCGAAAATATCAAGATCGGATACATATGCGTGCTCTTTTTCAACAAAATGCAAGCCAGTATCCGCCCGTTTGAACCGGAGTTGCAGACGTGCGATTTCATCTTCGTTAATGTCCTGGATATTCTTTAAAAAATTGCGTCTGCGCTTTACCTGCTGATGTTTTCGCATTAATACTAAAAAGGTCACCAGCAAGATCGCGATAGCTATTCCCAACACTGCCTGGCCGCTCTGGTTCCAGAGCCAGGCCAGCAGCAGGATCACTACAAACGTCGCCAGGCGCGCAATGGAGAGGAAATTTGATGTTTCCTGCGTGGACTTTTCAGCGACTTGTGCGTCTGCCAGCTCTTTTTCAAAGAAAATTTGGGAGGAAGTTTTCAAAATGGCGGGTTACATTAATTGCTTTCGGCAGTTTCAAACTGCAATTTGATGAGGTTGGCGTAAAGACCGTTGTCGAGGAGTGACAGTTGCTGGTGACTGCCCGACTCGGCGATCTGGCCTTCGCGAATTACATATATCATATCTACTTTCCGGATCGTCGCCAGCCTGTGCGCGATCACGATCGTGGTGCGGCCTTTCATCAGTTCGTCCAACGCGATCTGTACCAGTTTTTCGGATTCTGCGTCCAGCGAGCTGGTAGCTTCATCCAGGATCAGTATTTTCGGATCTTTCAGAATAGCCCGCGCGATCGCAATGCGCTGCCGCTGGCCGCCCGACAGTTTAATACCCCTTTCTCCCACAACGGTCTCGAATTTTTCCGGAAAGGATTCGATGAAATCCAGCGCGTGCGCCCTCCTTGCTGCGTCGTAAATCTGTTCGCGGGAAGCAGTCGGTTTTCCGTAGGCAATATTTTCGTAGATCGTGCCGCCGAAAAGCATTACCTCCTGCGGAACGATCGCCATATTTTTTCGCAATTCAGAGATTCCATATTCAGAAACGGGTTTTCCATCAACCAGAATGTCGCCCGACCTGTGATCGTAGAACCGCATTAGCAGTTGAATAATAGTAGATTTCCCGGCGCCGCTGTATCCTACCAGCGCAATTTTTTCACCAGCGTTGATTTCAAAAGATATACCTTTCAATACCGGAAGATCGGGACGGGAAGGATATGAAAAATGTACATTGTCGTAAACAATATGACCGTCAACAATGCCCGCTGCTGCGGATCTGGCCTCTTCGACAGATATTTCGGGTTCTTCTTCCAATATCTCAAATATCCTTTCAGAAGCTCCGATCGTTTTGTTCACCTGCGCGTACAAATCGCCCATACCGCCGATTGACGCGCCGATGAATGTGGTGTATAATATAAATGTGAAAAGGTCTGACAGGCCGAACTCGCCGGATTGTACCAAGCCAGCTCCATACCAGACTACCCCCACAATTCCACCGAACAATGCGAAAATGATAAAGGAAGCGAAGCCGCCGCGAAACGTGGCTGCATGCAATGAAAGGTCGACGACCCGATTGAGGATGGTATGATAGCGGCCCACTTCCAGAGGTTCATTCGTAAAAGCCTTTACCACCTGAATAGATTGCAGCGTTTCTTCGACAACTACATTCGCTGCCGCAAGTTCATCCTGCGCCTTTCTGGCCAGCCGCCGCATGTGCCGCCCGAAGAATACCGAGGCCACAACCAGCACCGGAAATGTGGCGAGCATGAATAATGTGAGTTTCCACGAAGTATAAAACAGGATGAACATACCGACAATCAGCGTGGCAAGCTGGCGGAATATCTCAGCGAGGGTAAATGAAAGTAAACCCTGCAACTGAGATACGTCGGCCGTAATGCGACTGGTCAGCTCGCCTACGCGGCGTTGTTCCAGAAATGTAATCGGCAATGTGATAATCTTGCTGAAAACGTCGAGGCGAATATTCGTCATCGCCATTTCACTCACCTTGGTAAAGAGGTATATCCTGAAATAGGAAAGGGCAGCCTGACCAATTAGTACTACAAAAAGAAAGAGCGTAATCTGGTTGATCGTGTATTTCGATTTTCCCTCGATCACCTCGATCATACTGCCTACCAGCTTGGGAAATGCGAGCGAAGTGGCGGTGGAAAGTGCAAGGAATATAAGCCCTATAAAAAATGTAACGCGATAGGGACGGAGGTATTTGAAGAGACTTATGGTGGTTTTCAGACCTTTCCAGCTAATTTTTCTTATAGCAAATGGAGATTTGGCAGGATCGGCATTCTCAGTTTTAGCCATTATGGATCGAAATAGTGCATTGCAGTCGAAACTGCCCTGATACGCACATGGTATCAGGCTGCAAAAATAGCTAAAAAATCAAGGATGTGGTGCCGGATAATACACCTGCGGTAGCCCTTAATGAATAGCGAGATCGTTATCGGGCTGATGAAAAATGTTGCCCCGCAGACTGCTATACCAGTTTTTGATCAGATGGTAACCGGGAATCTCGATATAGCGCGTGATAAGCGTAGCTGTGCAAATGCAGAGTGTGATGGTAAAAATAATAGCCAGGTAAATGTTGACGCCAAAGTCGGCAGTGAGCTTGGTGATGATCTGAAGCCCAACATACTGGTGGATCAAATACAGACAATAGGAGATATTCCCAAGCATTAAAAGGGGCTTAACCGCCAGAAATTTAAGTTTACCAAAAATAAAAAGGACAAAAACGGCGTGGAACAATGTGATTGCTATACAGTGTCCGATGAAGGAAATATGATATTGCGAAGTGCCGCCTTTATCATGCAGGTAAAATGAGGCGAGCAAAGTCGGGAGCAGCAGTATGATGTTTCTAAGAATGTGCCGGCCGCATTTGATCTGATAAAAAAGAATCCCCGAAAAGAAGAGTGGGAAATGGTTAAGCAGCTGGACTTTTCTGATTAAAAATTGATAAAACTCTGGATAGAAAGGTCGCATTGCATGAAAAACGACGATCAGCAAAACGCAAACGGCACCGATCTGTTCTATGAAATTGAGTCGGTTCGAAACAAATATGGCCAGGATCCACAAATAAAATATCAACTCAACCAGCAATGTCCAGTAGGAACCATCGAGATCTTCCATGCCAAAATAAGCCGCTGCCATGGTCGCATTGGCCAGTATTCGCGACGGATTTACGGCGTGCGGTTCCATTAAAACTGCTACAAATGCGGTGATCAGCATGCAATACCAGAATGCCGGGTAAAGTCTGGCGAAACGTTTCACGACAAAGTCCTGCCAGTTCTTTATATTTCCTATGGATTGAAAGATCACGAAACCGCTGATCATAAAGAATATATCCACGGCCGTAACGCCATAGCTAAATTCCCAGCCCAGCAGCTTGCCGCTATTGTTGATGGTAAAATGAAAGATGACGATGCTGATCGCGGCCAGGCCCCGGAGGGCATCGAGCTCTTTGTGCCGCGCGGGAGCCGCGTGAGATTCACTGATAGGATAGGTGTACATAGCTTTTTGCCCCAAAAAGGCGGTTTAACGTCAATAGTATGTTGTAGGCTTACTGATAATCCTAAGTTGTAACTGTAAGATTATTAATCAGTTACAAAGAATTGAAAAATTTTTCAACTTCGTAAGCAACCCTGAAAAAGAAATGGCCGTAATGGGAAGAAAAAGCAAATAGCATGCCCGGGTATGACTCCGCCGTTCTTCATGAACTACTCGCCGGCTGTTTAAAGAGAAACCGCCGTAGCCAAGAGCTGTTGTACAAACAGTTCTACGGCTATGCCATAAGTATTTGTTTACGCTATACACGGAGCCGGGAAGAGGCCAAGGAGATACTTAACGACGCGTTTTTGAAGGTTTTCACGAAGCTGGAAAGTTTTGATACAGAGCGATCATTTAAGACGTGGTTGAGCCGGATCGTAATTAATACAGCCCTCGACCATTACCGTCAGGAGATCCGTCGAGATGTATTTGAAAGTGTGGAAATTGCGGAGAATGTGTCCGTAGATGAAACAGTTATCAGCAAACTATCTCACGAAGAATTGCTGAGTCTGATCCAAAAATTGACACCCTCTTACCGGCTGGTTTTTAGTTTATCGGTTATTGACGGCTATACACACGAAGAAATTGCAGACCAGCTGAATATTTCGGTTGGGGCGTCAAAATCGAATTTGTCGCGTGCAAGAGAAAAATTGAGAGAAATGTTATCCAAAATCAATATTGACGATTATGATAGAGTTGCCAGATGACGAACTGGACAAGCTCTTCAGAAAGTCATCGGAAGAGCTTGATCCCCAATATGATCCGGAAGATTGGAACAGTCTGAAAAAGCAGCTGGACCAGCACGACGGCAAAGGCGCAGCGTGGTTTAAAAAATGGTGGCCGCTGGGATTGTTATTATTGCTGATTCCAATTGGTTATGCGACGTATTTGTGGAAAAGTGACAACACTCTACAAAATGGGGAAGCGAAAGTTGGGGAGCTAAGTCCAAAGCCGGAACAATTGAAAGCGGAAAGAGGAGAAGCTGGTACCGTCAGTGACGATACAGAGAAAACGAGTCCGGCAGGTAAACAGAAAGCTAACGATCAGGCACAAACGGAGGTTGAAGTTCAGTTGCCGGCGACAGAAAAACGAGAAATCGCTCTTAAATCGCAGACTGAAAAACTAGCGAACAAAAAATTAGTAAAAGCAAACAAAAGGGATTTTAGTAAACCTTTTCCAAAATCAGGATACAAAACTGCTGGCGTAGAAAGCAGACCATTATTGCCCCGGAGCCGATCTAAGGCAGGCGGAGTGTACTTAGAGCCTAACCGCTCAAAGACGGAAGGAGGCGACGGGGCTCTTATTTTATCTGAAAGTGGGTCGAATAACGGTCGGAATACGACGGATGAACTGGCGAACTCGGGGCAGAATGCTACTACCAGTGTTAATCCGGAACCAGATAGGTTAGCTATACCGGCGGCAATGCTTGCGAACCGGCCACTAAGCTGGAAAAACAAAGGAGTAGAACCGGAAATTGATTCCGTACAACCTGATAATATACCTGAACCTGAGGCTAAAAAAGAAGAAGTGCCGCAAGCCAAATGGGCCGTGCGATTTGGATATTCGCCTGATCTGAGTACGGTAGAAATGAAGAATTTTACCAAACCCGGAACCGCAGTTTCATTGCTGGCCGAGCTGTCGGTATTGCCGCGCCTGTTTGTCCAAACCGGCGCAGTGTGGAGCCGGAAAGATTACTTCGCCGAAGCAGGAAGTTATATTTTACCTGGAAAATGGGGCTACGATCCCAAACCAGAAAGCGTTGACGGTATTTGTAAAGTGCTGGAAATTCCACTTAATCTTAGATATGATATTGTTTCAGGTCAGAGATCGAGGTTTTTCATAGGGTCAGGCATTTCGTCCTACTATATGCTCAATGAAAAGTATAAGTACAATTACAAATATCCCGACGACCCGAAGATTAAGTACCCGAGCTGGGAGGGAACATCAGGCTGGTTTCTGCTGAGCCACCTCAATGCCTCAGCTGGATACGAATACCGGATTTCAGACAAACTCTCCCTCCTGGGCGAACCATACGCGCGGATACCATTAAAAAGGGTTGGCTACGGAAAAGTGAACCTGGTTACCATGGGTTTCTGGCTGTCGCTGCGCTACACACCCGCGTTCAGATAAGTATTGCATTACCGATACCGAATAATTATAACCGCTAATTTTTAACAACTCACCATGGAGACTACGAACCAAGAAAAAATGAAAAGAGGCGAGTTCCTGAAAAGCCTGGGACTAAGTACGTCCACTTTAATGGCATTCTACTGCCTGGGCACCACGATGACGGCCTGCGGTTCCAGCGACAACGAGCCCGAGCCGGTGGACCCGAATGAAAATGCAAGCGGGATTTCAGGAACGGTGACAGGTAACTCCATCAATTTCACAGTGGACCTTAGCAAAGTCGCTACTTTGAAAACGGCCGGCGGTTTTGAAATTATCGGAGATACCATCGTAGCACTCACCAGCGGAGGAAGCCACGTGGCTTTGGCAAGAAGGTGTACCCACGAGGGGACGAACGTACGGTACCGCATTGCGCAGAATGACTTTCAATGTCCAAATCACCTTTCTGAGTTTTCAACCACCGGCGCAGTAGAACAAGGGCCAGCCACATCTGCATTGAAAGTTTACAAAACCGCTTTGTCTGCCGACGGAAATACGCTGACAGTAACCGCATAATCAACCTATTTTTATGAAATGGCTCCGCTTCGCAGCGCTAATGGTTTGTACAACAAACCTTTATGCGCAGGATGATTTATTGAATGAACTTTCGCAGCAGGACAGTTCCGGGCGCGTTCCGGTGACTGCTACCTTCAAATCGACGCGTGTTGTCAACGGACATTCGGTGGAAACGATGAAGAAGAAACACCTGGATTTTCGGATTTCTCACCGTTTCGGCAGACTGAACTCAGGCGCTTACCAGTTTTTCGGCCTCGACCAGGCTACGATGCGAATGGGGTTTGAATATGGTGTTACCGATGATCTGATGGTAGGAGTGGGGCGAAGTACTTCTCAGAAGGTTTATGATTTTTTCGGTAAATATAAGGTGCTGAAACAGAGCAGTGGCGCAGGGTCAATTCCTGTTTCTGTTACACTTTTTGGCGGAACGGGCGTCGCGACGGTCAATAAGGAGCTTGAATTTCAGGATAAGCTCTATTATTCGGCACAGGTGCTGATTGCCCGCAAATTTGGCGAGCGCCTTTCGCTGCAACTGTCGCCGACTTACCTTTTCAGAAACAGACCGGAAACGCGTGGAGATGAAAAATTGCTCCTTGCAGTCGGAATAGGCGGCCGGTACAAGCTCTCGAAACGCGTTTCGCTGAATGGAGAATACTTTTATACCGCCAGAGAAAAGAATACGCCGACAGCTCCGTATTATGATTCCATGTCTTTCGGTGTTGATATTGAAACCGGCGGGCACGTTTTTCAGCTGCATTTCACCAATTCTTTGGGTATGATCGAAAAGCAATTTATCGGAGAAACTGCCGGAACCTGGGGAAAAGGGGATATTCACTACGGTTTTAATATTTCCCGGACTTTCAGTTTTGATAAAAAGAATAAAAGGCCGAAATCAATAGAACAATAACAGACTATGAAACTATATTTTGTTCGCCTGGTGCTCGTCACCATGCTCGCTACTACTTTGTCTTTTGTGCAGGTTTTGGCCCAGGGAAACAAGTTTTCGACGACTTCCGGCGTTACCCGTTTTTCATCGGAAACGCCTTTGGAAAATATCAATGCGGAGAACAAAAAGTCGCAGGTGATATTGAATAGTGCGAATGGAGAAATTGCTATCCGGATGAATATGAGGGAGTTTGTATTCCCAAACAAATTGATGCAGGAGCATTTCAATGAAAATTACATCGAGTCGGACAAATATCCCACGGCTACATTCAGCGGGAAAATGGATAATGCGCCGGATTTCTCCAAAGACGGACAATACGACGTTTCAGCGAAAGGGAAATTTACAGTCCACGGCGTAACCAAAGAGCGTACATTAAAAGGAAAACTAAAAGTAGAGGGTGAGAAAATTACACTCAGCTCCAATTTTGAAGTCCCGCTGACGGACCACAATATCGAGGTTCCGCAAGTGGTTTTTGTTAAAATTGCGCAGGTTATCCAGGTGAAGGCGGATTACGTGCTGACTATCAGAAAGTAACTATCTGCGCCGCCTGCGACGGGAGGATTTCTTCTTCTTCGCGGGCGCCTTTTTAACGACCGGCCTCCTCACGGGCGGAGCTGCTACTACCTCTTCTTCCACTTCTGTATCTGCGCTGATATCGTCCTCGGTATCAGCCGCATTGGTATTGCCCGTTGTCTTTTTCACAAAAGGAAGCTGCGAACTGAGTATCTGCTCGATATTGGAAGTGTTATCGATCGCTTTCAGCCTAAAACTGTACGCATATGTTTTCGCGGGGAGCAGGTAAGCCTCGTGTACCCTGGGCGACCAGCTATCGTCCCCGCCGAGTCCCATTTGTGCGAGGTCAATATTAACTACCGTTGCGCCGCGCACGAGCGTTGCCGCGCGCTGTTTTGCAGCGAGCAGATCTTTGTCCGTATAGTCGTGTACGTTAAAGTTAAAAGCCGAATCGCTGGCGGCTAAAATGCCAGTTCCCTCCGCATTGGTAACCGAAGCCCAGCGAACGTCCGTTTTATTTCCATTCTCCTGCGGAGTAATGTAAGGAAAATGCTGATCAGCGACAGTTCCGGCATAAATTCCGATTTTTCCGCTCGTTTTCCGGTCGGCGTAAGTCTCGTGCGGGCCGTTTCCGTACCATTGTGTTTTGGTAAAAGTTGCAGGCATTTGAAACTGCATGCCCACTTTCGCCAGCGGAGGCCACTCGCCAGAAGGTGTGAATGAGTTCTGCACATGAATATCGCCCGAAGAATAAACAATGTAAACCGACTGCACAGCCATTTCACCTTTTAGGCTCTTCAAAGTTTGAGATAAGGTAATTCGGTAAGCCTGGGCGGTCAGTCGCTGCGTTTTAATGTCGGAAGAAGTAATTTCGAGCGTGTCCATTCCTGCCGCCCGCCAGCTTGACGCGTAACTTTCTGCTCCTCCGCCTTCGTCATTATCAGTCGGGACGCGCCAGAAATTCGGGTGCGCGCCTAAGTCCATCATTTCTTCTTTTTTGTTTTTAAAAGAAATAATCCTGCCTGCCGATTTATCAAAAGTTACTGAAAAATCGTCGCCACTAATCTGCACGCGACCGGAACTCAGCTGCACAACCCGGAGTGGTTTTGTATTGTATAAGCTCAGATTCGGCAAAGCCTGCGCCGGACGAACAACCGGAACCTGGTGCCACGCGATTTCATGCCCTTTCGGCGCCCAGGCAGTAGCGTCTTTCAGCCGGATACTCAGGTTTAAAAAGTATTCTGCATTCGGTTTCTGGCCTGACGGAAGTTCGTAGGGGATATTCAATTGCTGTTTCTGGCCGGCTGCAATACTAAGATTGGTAATCGTGCCGCCTTTCCCGATCGTCTTCCCATTTTCCTGCAAAGTCCAAACCAGGTCAAAACCGTTCAGAGACTGGAAATCAAATCTGTTTGAGATAGCGATCTGATTTTGTCCAGGGCGCAGCGTATCCGGCATTTCAAATTTTACATATTGATATACCTTTTTGACTTCGTTCAGCTCCGGCTGCGGGGTTCTGTCGGGGTTCACGAGCCCGTCGCCTGCATTGGCGCCGTCGATGTAGTTGAAATAATCCCAGTAAGTGGTACCGTCGGGCCTTTTTAGTTGTAATCCCTGATCTACCCAGTCCCAGATGAAACCGCCCTGCATGGTGGGCGATTTCTCGATCACATTCCAGTATTCCTGTAAATTTCCAATGCTATTGCCCATTCCGTGCGCGTATTCACAGACGATCAGCGGACGCGTTTTATCTTTTTTTACCAACTCGATCATATCCTGCGTAGAAGGATACATGACCGAAATAATGTCAAAATTGCTCAGTGTGGTCGGTTTGTAATCTTCACGTCCTTCATAATGAATAGGGCGGGAAGGATCGGCGAGACGGATAAAATCTGCCATCGCCGTAAAGTTTTGCCCCATTCCTGATTCATTTCCCAGCGACCATATAATGACGGAAGGATGGTTTTTATCCCGCTCCACCATCGCATTTCCACGCGCGATAAATGCGGCTTTCCATTGCGGGTTGTCAGCTAAAATCACATTCTGCCGCCACAGTTCGTGACTTTCAATATTGGCTTCGTCCATCACGTACAAACCATATTGATCGCACAGCTCGTACCATTCAGACGTATTGGGATAATGCGAGGTGCGTACCGCATTAATATTATGCTGCTTCATGAGCGTAATATCCCTGATCATTGATTCGCGGCTGATCACCCGGCCAGTTTCCGGATCGAATTCGTGCCGGTTAACGCCTTTGATCGTGATGGCTTTTCCATTAACCAGCAGCTGTCCGCCTTTTATTTTCACATCCCGGAACCCGACTTTCTGACTTGCAGTTTCCAGCACTTTTCCGTCCGAATTCATCAGCTGGACGGTCAGCGTGTATAAATATGGCGTTTCTGCATTCCATTTGACGGGGGCGGTGATCGGAATATCTACCCGCACAGCACCTTCTTTTCCTGTTTCCAATGCACCCACCATCTGGCTTACCGGGGTAGTTACCACTGTTTTATTGGCATCATACAGTGTGAATAGAACCTGATGCGCGTGAATGGTCTGCGGGCTGTAATTTTTCACGTACGCATTTAATTTTAGCGTCGCATGCTCATGATTTTGGTCTAAAATGGTTCGCACCGAATAATCAGTGAGCATTACCTTTGGCAAAATGAGCAGGTTAACATCGCGGAAAATGCCCGACAGCCGCCAGTAATCCTGGTCTTCAAGGTAACTTCCATCTGACCAGTTGATTACCTCAACTGCGAGGTGATTCAAGCCCGGCTTAATATCATCAGTCACATCAAACTCGAAAGGCGTCATGCCATCTTCGTGGTAACCGATCGCGACGCCATTTAACCAAACATAACAGGCAGATTGAACGCCGCCGAAATGCAGGAACAGCTGCTTGTCCTTGTTTTCCGGGGTGATATTAAAGGTAGTTCTATACATGCCCACTGCATTCGTATCCGCAGTAATGCGCGGCGGCATGGCTTTGAACGGATGTTTGACATTGGAGAAGATCGGCCGGTCGTATTTGCGTCCCTCCCGCGCCCCGAATACCTGCCAGTTGGAAGGTACCGGGATGGTTTCCCAGGCTGCGTCGGAGATATTGGGATTGTAAAAATCGAGCTGCGCTTTGGAAGGGTGCGACGCCCATTTGAATTTCCAGTTACCGTTGAGCGACTGCATCAGCGCTGCTTTCCGGTCGCCCGCCAGCGCCGTTTTTTCATTGGGATAAGGTATGAAATCTGCGTGCGGTCGCTCCGTATTGATACTGATCACCTGCGGATCCTGCCACTCGGGAATAGCTTGTGAATGAGCAGTTAATGCTGTAAAAATGAGTGAAATGTAGAGCAGTATATTTATGAAACGGGTATTAATGAGCATATTTTGTGCCTGTTAAGAAATAGGTGGTTCGCCGGGTAAATGTGTGCGTTCGGGCAAACTTGTTTTTTTGATAAAATTATAGATTATCAAAAAGAAACAGATGTTAAACCCGGGAATGATCAAGTTTTATTTGAATAATGTTTTTATTTGCCACCGTACGTAAATGATTTGCTATGCTGTTGGCGGTTGATGTCGGCAATACCGATACGGTCTTCGGACTTTACCAATTTGGCTCGTGGGAGCATTTGTGGCGCATGCGGTCGCTTCCTCAGGAAAGTGAATCGCATTATGAATCGAAGCTACGGCTGCATTTCCTGGAAGCCGCATTGTGGTTTGGGGATGTGGAAACGGTCGTGCTCAGCAGTGTTGTGCCTGCACTAACGCCGACGATTTTGAAAATGCTGCGTGCGCTTTTTGGCGAAGATATCATCGTAGTCGGGCCGGATATTTACCCGGAACTGGAAATACAAATAGACCATCCTCACGAGATCGGCGCGGATCTGATCGCAAATGCAGTGGCGGTAATGTCGCGTTACAAAGAAAATTGTGTGGTAGTGGATTTCGGTACTGCGCTCACATTTACCACGGTTTCCAAAGACAATAAAGTACTGGGCGTGGCGATTTTGCCGGGCTTGCTCACTGCGGTAAAAGCATTGTTTGCCAATACAGCCCAGCTACCCGAAGTCCCGCTGGTACTTCCCACAACTGCAATCGGGAAAAACACAACTGAGGCGATTCAGGCAGGTATTTTGTTAGGTTATGAGGGTTTGGTCAAATCACTTTTACAGCGTATTCGAGCGGAATTGGGTGGCGAATGCATTGCCGTAGCGACGGGCGGCTTGTCCTCTATTATCGATACGCTCCGCGATGAATTTGTAGAAATTGACCCTAAATTAACATTAGATGGGCTACGGGTAATCGGGGAGAAGGTAAGGGGTTAATTTTCAAATATCCCTGATTGGATAAGCTGCAAATCATGCACCGGCTGGTTATATAAGTAGGTCCAGCAACTCACGGGCAATTCGTTTTCAGTAAAAATGGGGATCTCCCGCCGGATATACAGACTGGCTGCTTGATCTTCCAGCACATCTTCATATTCGTCCAATTCCTGCAAAATGCCGGGATCCAGGATTTCGAAAATTTCCCCGTACACTTTCTCTGCACTTTGCGGCTCGTAAACAGCACCCGGGTACCAATCGATTTTGTAGAGTTTCCCATGAAAATATCCTTCGCCGACATAGTTTGAAACGGCGGCCAATTTCTCAGCGAAGGGATTATCAAATCCTTTTTTTAATGTTCCGTAAGTAAACAGGCTAATCAAAACGGAAGCTGGTTTTTGGTTTCAAATTCGTCTGTATTTAACAATAATTTATAGAACTTTTCCATTCTGACTGTATATACGAACGAAATGTACTTACTTAATAAGTGTATTTTTTTTATATTTACATATAAGGCCGTTCATCTAATTCAATTTAAGTTATGTACGAAAAGAATCTTGGTACAAAACAAAAGGCGCTCAGAATCAACCTTGATCGCCGGATTTATGGCTCTTTTGCGGAGATTGGAGCAGGGCAGGAAACAGCAGCTTATTTTTTTAAAGCAGGAGGAGCATCGGGGACAGTTGCTAAAACCATGTCAGCTTATGATATGACATTTAGCGACGCAATTTACGGTACGGAAGAGGGAGGAAGGTATGTGGTGGAATCGCGCTTAATGAAAATGCTGAACCGGGAATATAATCTGGTAGAAAAGCGTCTCTCCGAGAAGCGTGGAAGCGATAGTCAGTTCTTTGCATTTGCCAATACCGTAGTCGCCCTCAATTTTCAGAAAACCAACGAATCCCACGGCTGGATCGGACTACAATTCCAGCTGACGCCGCTGGGGCCGACAAATTACGTGGTAGTTCACGTCCGAATGCGCGACGATGAAAATATTTTGCAACAGCAGGCATTGGGTATTATCGGGGTCAACCTCATGTACGGCTGCTTTTTTTATTATAAATCACCCGAAACGCTGTTAATGTCCCTGATGGACGATCTTACGGTCGACCGTATCGAGATCGATATGGTACGGTTTAGCGGTCCTGATTTTGCGAAAGTGGATAACAGGTTAATGAGTCTGCGACTGGTTAAAAACGGTTTTACGGACGCGGCTTTGTTCGGTAGCGACGGCGGGGTTTTGCAGCCTTCGGAAGCTTTGTATAAAAAGCACATTCTGATGATGCGCGGGCGCCTGCGACCTATTACTAATGTACATATCGACCTGATCAGCAATGGGCAAAAGCAATTTTTGGCCGAACCGGATGTAGACGAATCGAAGGTGGTACTGATCTCAGAGCTCACATTGCACAATCTGAAAGCAGGTGACAGGGATATTGATGAAAAAGACTTTTTAGACAGGGTTGATATCCTGTGCTCGCTGGGGCACATGGTAATGATCTCTAATCACCACGAATACTATCGCCTCGTCGCCTACCTTTCGCGCCTTACCAAATTGAAAGCGGGATTGTTGCTGGGTAGTCCGAGTTTGCAGGATATTTTTGAAGAAAAGCATTATGAATTCCTCCCGGGTGGTATTCTGGAATCTTTTGCGACCCTTTTCAGCCGAAAAGTAAAACTGTTTATTTACCCCACATTACAGCCCGACGGATCGGTTTACAGTTGTGCCAATTTTGTGGTACCAGCTCATTTGCAGCCACTTTTCCAATATTTGACGATCAATGACAAGATCGAGGATATCAGGAATTATAACAAGGCACACATGGACATTACAACCGACAGTGTTCTTGAAAAAATTAAACGGGGTGAGCCGGGCTGGGAGAAACTGGTTCCTGAAAACGTAGCACAGATGATCAAGGAAAAATCCCTTTTTGGGCTTCCGAGTGAGGATAATTATGTAGATACCGTGAAGCAGATCCACCAGGCTGTGGGAAATCTTTGATAATTTTTTGCCAAAGATATTTTAGAGTAACCGCAATCAACCTCAGGCTTTTGGAATAAACCATTTGATCAATGGCCCAAATCCTGACTCCTCCTACTACATTTTTCGGCCGGCTCCGCTACCTCGGACCCGGCTTTATTTTGTCCGCTGCCATCGTCGGCTCCGGTGAACTGATCGCAACAACGGCACTGGGCGCCAAAGCGGGCTTTGTGATGTTTTGGATCATTATTCTAAGCTGTCTTGTAAAAGTTGCATTGCAGCTGGAATTCGGTAAGAATGCGATCTATACAGGCACTTTTGTGATGCATAATTTCAATCAGCTCCCGGGTCCAAAGCTCGGAAAAGCGCATTGGAGCATCTGGCTCTGGCTTTCATTGCAGGGATTAAAGTTATTGCAGGTAGGCGGCATTGTAGGCGGTGTCGCGATTGTATTGAAAATGGCGTGGCCGGGAATTTCTGTCAATATCTGGGCGATTATTTCTGTTTTGCTCACTTCACTTTGGGTATATAAAGGAAATTACGGGCCCGTCGAGAAAGGCGCGCTCGTCATGATCATGCTTTTTACTGCTGTTATACTTATTTCGCTGTTTTTACTGCAAGGAACAAAGTATGCAATCCAGTGGCCGCAAGTCAAAACCGGCCTCGAATTCTCGCTGCCGGCTGGCATGGTCGCTGCTGCATTCGGCGCTTTCGGGATTACGGGAGTAGGAGGGGATGAAATTATGTACTACAACTATTGGTGCATCGAAAAGGGTTACGCAGCCTATTCGGGTCCGAATGACGGGAGCAAGGAATGGGCGAATCGGGCGAAAGGCTGGTTTAATGTCATGTACCTGGATGCCGTACTGTCGATGGTTGTGTATACTGTGGTTACTGCTGCATTTTATCTGCTGGGGGCGGCTGTGCTGCATAGCAGTGGCACGGTGCCGGAAGGTTATGAAATGATTGAGGTTTTGTCAAAAATTTTCACCGAAACACTTGGTCCCTGGGCGAAAAACCTGTTTCTGGTAGGTGCCTTTTTCGTGCTGTATTCAACCCTTTTTACTGCTACTGCCAGTTGGGCAAGGGTTTGGGGAGACGCTTTCGGGGTAATCGGCTGGATGAAATTCGATACACCGGAAAATCAGCGCAAAACCATTGGAATTTTCTCCTGGGTATTACCGATGATCTGGTGCGGGCTGTTCCTGTTTTTCCAGGCACCTGTAATGATGGTAATCCTGGGCGGTATCGCAACTTCTATATTACTGATTCTGATCGTTTATGTTTCGCTGGTATTCCGCTTCCGCGAGCTGCCGGCATCGTTGAAACCCTCGCTTTTATATGATATCTTTTTTTGGATCAGCATAGCATCAATCCTGACTGTCAGCGCATACGGGGTTTTGCAGATTTTGTAGTATGCCGAAGATTGTTTAAAGGACTCCTTTTGAAAAGCGCATGAGCATTAGTTCAGGGGCTTTCGTTATATTTATCAGCAAGTATTCACTAACCGTAAATCAGCCGGACACACACATGAATACCTATCCTGAAATTGACAGATACCTTACGAATGCGAAGGAGATCTTAAGTTCTAAAGCTCGCAAAGAAGGAAGTGAGTATAGAGATATCAAGTATGTCCAAATGGCCGCCGGAACTGCTTACAGCGCAACGCTGATGATCGTGGATGAATACCTCAAAAAGAAAGAAGGCGCTAGGTTTACGAAACCAAGAAGTATCGAAGAATATAGAAACAGGCTCAGAAAGTATAATAAGACCCTGCTTTCTTATTTAAATGAGGCGTACGATACACTTCATTTGGCGGGATACTATCATGGAACTCCCTCAGTCAGGACAATCAAAGAAGGAATGGACGCGGCTCAAAAAATGCTTGCAATGTTATCTTGATTTAGTAAGAAACACATAAAAAAAGCGGTCTGTCAGAATTTTCTGACAGACCGCTTTTTCTTATCTACACCTCAATTTAAAGAGACGAAAAGTCAAATGTTTCGAGGTATTTGGTGGTGAAATTTCCTGATTTGAAACCGGGATCATCCATTAGTTTAATATGGAAAGGAATTGTGGTTTTGATGCCTTCTATTACAAATTCCTGCAATGCTCTCTTCATTCTGGTCAATACTTCCTCGCGTGACTGGCCGCTTACGATCAGCTTTGCAATCATCGAATCGTAATTCGGAGGAATGGTGTAACCGCTGTAAACGTGGCTGTCGATCCTTACTCCGTGGCCACCAGGAAAATGCAGATTAGTGATTTTTCCAGGTGCAGGCCGGAATCCGTTCGAAGGATCTTCCGCATTGATACGGCATTCCATTGCAAACAACTTCGGAGTATAGTTCTGTCCCGAAATAGGATAACCCGCAGCTACTTTAATTTGCTCTTTGATCAAGTCAAAATCAGTAACTTCCTCTGTGATAGGGTGCTCAACCTGGATACGGGTATTCATTTCCATGAAATAGAAATCCCCATGTTTGTCGACAAGGAACTCAATCGTTCCCGCGCCTTCGTATCCGATTGACTGTGCACCTTTGATCGCCGCCTCGCCCATTTTCTCCCGTAATTCAGGAGTAATGATCGGTGAAGGCGTTTCTTCTACCAGTTTCTGGTGGCGGCGCTGAATAGAGCAGTCGCGCTCAGAAAGGTGACAAACCTTACCGAACTGATCTCCGATGATCTGGATTTCAATGTGGCGCGGCTCTTCAACGAATTTTTCAAGATATAAACCATCATTTCCAAATGCCGCCGCCGATTCGGTACGCGCATCATGCCAGGCTTTTTCAAATTCGTCGGGCTTGTTGATAATCCGCATTCCGCGGCCACCGCCACCGGCAGTCGCTTTTACAATTACAGGATAGCCAATACCCTCAGCCAATTTTTTACCTTGTTCAACAGATTCCAGCAAACCTTCTGAACCCGGCACGACGGGGACGCCAGCCTGGATCATCGTCGCTTTCGCTGTCGCTTTATCTCCCATTCCATTGATCTGAGCAGCAGTGGCACCAATAAACTTGATACCGTAATCTGCGCAGATCTGTGAGAATTCAGCATTTTCAGACAAGAATCCATAACCCGGGTGAATTGCGTCCGCACCGGTTACTTCTGCCGCTGAAATAATATTTTGTATACTTAGATAAGATTGTCTGCTCGGTGGTGGGCCAATGCAAACTGCCTCGTCGGCAAACCTTACGTGCAGGCTGTCCCTGTCAGCAGTTGAATAAACGGCCACAGTTTTAATGCCCATTTCACGGCAGGTTCTGATAACCCGCAAGGCGATTTCGCCCCGGTTGGCAATGAGTATCTTTTTAAACATAAAATGAAGCTAGTTTTACAGAACGTCCATTGCCTCAGGCAGGCTCCACAATAAATAGTGGCTGGTCAAATTCAACAGGAGTGGCGTTTTCTACCAACACTTTTACAATTTTTCCTGAAATCTCAGATTCGATCTCATTGAAAAGTTTCATGGCTTCAATCACGCAAACTACTTTTCCCGGCTTGATCTCGTCGCCTACACTGGCAAATGCAGGGGTATCCGGGCTTGATGCGCGGTAGAACGTACCGATCATCGGGGATTTAATAGTAATCAGATTCGAAGAAGCAGTTTCGCTCGCTGCAACTGGCTCAGAAGGAGCCGATTGTGTTACAGCTGTGGTAGGTACTGGTGGCGATGTTACCAAAGCCGGAGTTGCGGCCGCTGGTGAATAACTCACCGTAGGCGCAGATCCGTAGCGCTTTACCTTTATTTTTAAATCTGCCGTCTCAATATTTACTTCGTCAAGTCCCGATTGGGCAATGAAGTCAATCAGTTTTTGAATTTCTCTGGTTTCCATCTAGTTATGATTTTACTCTTTCTACGTAATCGTACGTGCGGGTATCAACTTTGATCTTCTGGCCTTCTTCAATAAATAAAGGTACCATAATCCGTGCGCCCGTCTCCACTTCAATCGCTTTCTTAGGAGAGTTGGCTGTATCACCTTTCAAACCTGGCTCCGAGTAAGTTACTTCCAGTTCAACAAACGGAGGCAATTCGCAAAGTAAGGCTGTATCGTTCTCTGTATTAATAAGAATCTCCACTTCCTGACCTTCCTTCATCAGATCCGCGTTTGTTACCAATTTTTCGTCGATCAAAACCTGGTCGAATGTTTCCGCATTCATGAAGTTGAAGCCAACCTCATCTTTATACAAGTACTGAAATTTATGTCTTTCAACGCGAACAGGAATAATACCTGCACCGGAAGAAAAAGTGTTATCCAGCACTTTTCCAGAAGTAAGGCTTTTCAGCTTGGTCCGGACAAATGCATTTCCTTTTCCAGGCTTCACGTGTTGAAACTCGATTACCTGAAAGAGATCATGGTTGAAATTGATCACCAATCCGTTACGCAAATCTGCAGTAGTTGCCATTTTTCAAAAATTAATATAAATGTCGTATTAAGGATAGCCTATTTGGGGTCGTAAGCCCATTTCAAATAAATGGAACCCCAGGTAAATCCGCCGCCGAAAGCCGCGAGTACCAGGTTATCTCCTTTTTTTAATTGTGATTCGTAATCCCACAAACAAAGTGGGATGGTCGCGGCAGTGGTATTGCCATATTTCTGAATATTCATCATGACCTTATCCATGCCTACGCCCATTCTGTTGGCAGTAGCTTCGATGATCCGACGATTGGCCTGATGAGGTACCAGCCAGCTGATATCTGCACCTGTCAGTCCGTTGCGTTCCATGATTTCAGCCGAAACGTCAGCCATATTGGTAACTGCAAATTTAAACACCTGAGCACCATCCTGGAATACAAAATGCTGGCGGTTGTCAATCGTCTCGTGTGTGGGAGGGTAGCGGCTTCCTCCGGCTTTTTGGTTCAGATAAGGATAACCTGCTCCATCAGATTTGATGATCGAGTCAATTACGCCATTTCCTTCGGTATCAGGTTCGAGCAGTACAGCGCCGGCTCCGTCTCCGAAAAGTATGCAGGTCTTCCTGTCGGTATAGTCCACAATCGCGGACATTTTATCACTACCTACAATAATTACCTTCTTATATTTTCCTGTTTCAATAAACTGGGTACCCAGTGTCAAAGCGTAAAGAAAACCCGAGCAGGCGGCCTGGATATCAAAACTCCCGATATTTCGAATGCCGACCATATCACAGATCAGGTTTGCGGTACAAGGGAATATGAAGTCGGGAGTAGTAGTTGCACAAATCAACAAATCGATTTCTGCGGGGCTCGTGTTGGTTTTTTCTAACAAACCTTTCACTGCCTCAGCACCCATATGTGAGCTTCCTAAACCTTCACCTTTCAGAATACGCCTTTCTTTAATACCTGTGCGACTCACAATCCATTCATCATTCGTCGCAACCATTGTTTCCAACTCGGCATTCGTCAAAATATAATCAGGCACATACCCTTGTATTCCTGTTATAGAGGCTTTTATATGGGTCATGATAAAATTAACTATTCAAAATCCGAATAGGTTTTGGTAAAAGAGACAGTTGCTGTTTAATCATAGGTGGTTTCAGACTAACTCAGTGCTTGTAATATATGCAAATATGCTTTGGACTTAACCTGTTTATACGCCCAGCCTATCATATTTCTGATAGCCAAAGGCGATGAAACCCCATGTGCTATCATGACGTTTCCGTTTACTCCTATTATAGAACTGCCTCCGATTGATTCGTAATTTGTCTGGTCGATAAAATCATCCTGAAAACCTCTTTTTTTAGAGATTTCGTACAAGGATTCTCCCAGCTTGAATAATATATTTCCAGTAAAACCATCGGTAACAATTACGTCGGCTTTATTAGTGAAGAGATCTTTCCCTTCTATATTTCCTATAAAGTTAATGCGCTTATTTTGTTTGAGGAGCGGGTAGGTGGCCTGCGAGGTAAGAGAGCCTTTTTGTTCCTCTTCCCCGATATTCATTAAAGCAACCCGGGGACGTTCGATCTGGAAAGTGTATTGGGCGAAAATAGATCCGATTTCACCAAACTGTGCAAGAACCTCTGGCTTGCAATCTGCATTCGCGCCAATATCGAGCATAATCGAATAGCCGCCATCCACCTGTGGAACGAATCCAGCGATGGCCGGTCTTAATATTCCTTCAATTGCCTTGATGCTGAAAAGAGCTCCTACGTGCATCGCACCCGTGTTTCCCGCGCTGCAGAATATGTCAACTTCCTTTTCTTTGAGAAGTTTAAAACCAACACCGATACTGGAGTTCGGTTTTTGAGATAGCGCTTTTGTAGGATGCTCGCCCATCTCAATAACATCTTCTGCGTGAACGACGTCAACATTAGTAGGGGTGAAATTGTGCTGGTTAAATAAGTCCCAGATCACACTCTCACGTCCGATTAAAACGATTCTCGCCTCGGATGGTAGCTCAGAAGAGGCTTGAATAACCCCCTCAACAATTGCTTGTGGAGCTAAATCTCCCCCCATAGCATCTACCGCAATTTTCATTTACACGCTGTTATTTTAGACTAATAAGTTAGAAATCGAAGGTGTAAATTTAGCAGATGTGCCGTAGTAAAAAAGAATTTCGCAACAACTTTTATAGGGTTGTTGCGAAATTGGCATGTTCACAGACTGATACTAAACTGTTTTGGTGTAGTTCTCAACTACAACTTTTCCTCTGTAAACCAGGTTGCCTTCGTGAACGTGGGCACGGTGTAGCTGGTGGATTTCTCCTGTTGAAGAATCAGTGCCAAGTTGCTTTCCTGTAAGGAAGTCATGCGCTCTGCGTGTATCGCGACGTGTTGTAGAATGTCTCCGCTTAGGATGTGCCATGATGCTTTATGTCTAATTGTTTTGTTTTTTCTTTTTAAAAGTCCGTCGGCTGAAGCCGGCGGGAATTGACTGATTATAAATTTCCGTTGGCTTTAGCCGACGGTATCTGGTCTTTCTTTTCTCCGTCGGCTGAAGCCGGCGGTAATTGACTGCTTATAAATTTCCGTTGGCTTTAGCCGACGGTATCTGGGTCTTTCTTTGTGTTCCGTCGGCTGAAGCCGGCGGTAATTGATTGCTTATAAATTTCCGTTGGCTTTAGCCGACGGTACCGGGTCTTTCTTTGTTTTCTCCGTCGGCTAAAGCCGGCGGTAATTGATTGCTTACTGCATTTCCGTTGGCTTCAGCCAACGGTACCGGCTCCTCACGGTACCGGCTCTTCTTTTGCTGAAATACCTGTATCGGATCACTCTTTACTCGCCTTTCAGCTTTTTCAATGCTTCCCAGCGGGGGTCTATTTTTTCTTCTTCACCTGATTCTTCTTCTTCCGTTTCCGCTGATGAATATACCAGTATCACTTCTTCCTCGTCATCTTCCAGATCCAGTTCGTCTTCATCACTCCTTAAATCCGGATGGATCTTTTTAGTAGGAAGCGAGAGCGCTATGAAATCAAATAAATAGCGCGCAACGTTGATCTTATTCGTATTCCTGTTGATCATTTCGATCTCCTCCGTCAGCTCTTCATCGTGATCGCCGAATTTCAAAATAATCCGGTCATCCAAATTGATGGGCTCTTCGAAGGGCTCCAGACTTCGGTCGCAAATTAATGTAACCGCTCCTTCAGTATGGAACTGAAGCTGGATCATAGTGGCTGATTTATTCAGGACAACATGCGTTTTGAAGTGTCCACGCTCTATCAGATCCTGATCCAATTCTTCAAAAAAAGCATCTCCTGACTCCATATCATAGTCATACTGTTTGTCTTCCAAACCGTAAATGTCTATGTTGTATTTACTTAGCTCTTTCACTTTATGCTCTCAAAAAGGAGTGCAAAGGTAATGTGTTTGATATTAATAAAAAAGATGTGACGGAATTTTGTCAAATCTTCTTAGCTGGATTTCCAAAGTAGGTTGCCCCGGCCGGCACGTTCTCGACTACTACGGAGCCTGCTCCAATTCTTGCATTCTTTCCAATTTCAATGCCGGCAACAATAATCACACCGGAACCGATAAAGGCACCATCATTTATAACAACGCGATCATTAATGATTGCGCCAGTTCCGATGGTAACGAAATCACCAACACGAACCGACGTATCCAGCACAGACGCAGTCTGTATCAGACAATGGTGACCAACAACTGTTTTCGCCCCGACGATAACTCTTGCTCCAATAAGATTTCCGTGACCAATCGCAGACATTCCGGAAATCACTGCGGTATCATGAACTGCATTCACGGGCATTGCCTTGTACTCATCAGTCAATGTTTCTACCAGCCTCTCCCGGACTACCTTATCGCCGATCGCCACAAAAGCCTCACATTTGGATCCGAGAATACTCAAATAACCGGTGTCATCTGTGGAACCGAGTACGTTTACATCTCCAAATTCTTTACCATGTAATTCAGTGGTATCGTCGAGCAGGCCGTAGACCAGTACATTATTCCTTCTGAAAATATCGAGGGCCTGGACTCCAAGATCGCCGGCGCCAAAAATTAAAACGGGATTTTCCATAGTTGTAGTTAGTAGAAAGAAAAAGTCTCCATTTGCACGAAGAGTTCAAATGAAGACAAAAATTTTAGGCCAAAAGCCCTTTGAGATAAACTCCTGTAATCCTATAATAAGGTAATGCGGAATACAACCGGACTTCCGTAAGGAGACAGATTCGTAATCGCAGCAGCCGGGCCGGCGGAGTTATCGACCTGGTTGTAATAATTGAAATTGTATAATAGTGTAAAATGAACAGCCTTTGCAATGCGCCCCCCGGTAGGAACAGAATAGGCTGCCCCAAGCATTGGCGACACGATCCATTGCCTTTTCTGGTAATTTCCCACCACATTTAAAGGCTCCACTTCGGCGATCAGGTTGATCGGCTTGATCACATTATACATTAAAAAACCTTTGCCGCCATAATAACTGTAAGCATCAAAATACCGCTGTTTGAAGAACATATAAGTGATTCCAACGCCGCCAACCAGCTTTTCTGTCAGCTCGTAACCGACCATCGGCGACAGGTTGATGTTTGTAAAAGTGCCCAAGCTGAGCCCGAATCCGCCGCCTGCGCGCAGCCTTTCGATAAACGGCAGTTGTTTAAATTCAACTACCGGCTTTTTCTCGGCAACCCTGTTTGTGTCTTTGGGAGTATATTCCTTTGGCTCGCCCGGCGTCTCCCTTCTCAGTGAATCAGGGCGGTAATATTCGTCGTTTTGGGCAAAAAGAGCAGGGCTAATTAGAATAGTAAACAGCAGTGTGCAGCTGAGGAGGATTTTGCTTTTCATCTTAAAATCATTTATTTTATCGTATTGTTAACTGGTAACGACTGAGGCTTAGTTTTTGGTTTATCAGGTTTTCCCGCCCAGGCCCCTCTTATATTATTATACAATTTTATGCATTATCATATCTCGGTAGCCGATCCGCAGTCACACTTTCTTTTAATTACCTACACCATACCAGGCATTACCACCGACTTTATTGAGATTCAACTACCTGCCTGGCGCCCGGGACGTTATGAACTTCAAAATTTTGCCAAAAATATTCAATTTGTTGAAGCTATCTCTGCAACCGGCGATAAACTGCCTATTCACAAAGTAACGAAAGACCGCTGGCAGGTTGGAACCGCAGATCAGAAAGAGGTGAAGATACGCTATTCCTATCATGCCGTAATTCAAAACGCGGGAAGCAGCTATGTGGACGAGGAGCTTTGGTATCTTAATTTCGTCAATTTCTGCATGTATACCGAGGGTCGCATTACCGATCCTTATGAAATAAGTCTTGCATTGCCGGCCGGTTATCAGATTGCCTGTGGGCTACCTTCCGGTGGAGAGAATATATTGGTTGCCAAAGATTTTTATCAGTTGGTTGATAGTCCGTTGCTGGCGTCTCAATCCTTACAAAAGTGTGAATACAACGTTAGAGGAGTGCAATTCAAGATCTGGATGCATGGTAACCTGCGACCCAACTGGCGGCGGATCGAAAGGGATTTTCGTCGGTTTTCGAGGGAACAGATCGCGATGATGGGAGATTTTCCTGAGACTGAATATCATTTTCTGAACCTCATATTACCAACTGCATTTTACCACGGCGTAGAACATCAAAATTCAACGATGATCGTGCTCGGGCCCGATGACGAGGGCGAGGGACTCTATTCTGATCTGCTGGGCGTAAGTTCACACGAGCTTTTTCACACCTGGAATATCATCCGCATTCGCCCGAAAGAGCTTTTGCCTTATGATTTTACCAAAGAAAATTACTTCCGTACCTGCTTCGTGGCGGAAGGTTGCACTACTTATTACGGAGATCTTTTTCTAAGACGCGCGGGCGTTTTTACAGATGAAGGTTATGTGAAAGAATTGCAGGTATATATGAAGCGTCATTTCGAAAATAGCGCACACGCCGCTCAGTCGCTCGCCGAATCTTCTTTCGATCTGTGGCTCGACGGTTACGAAAAAGGTATTCCCGACCGTAAAGTCTCAGTTTATCACAAAGGTGCATTGGTCGCTATGATCCTGGATCTTTATTTAAGAAAAAGGACAAACCACGAACAATCGCTGGACGATGTAATGCGGCTGCTTTGGGTGCGTTTTGGTAAACCGTTTATCGGTTATACCATCGAAGATTATATCAGCATTGTAGAAGAAGTGGCTGGCGAAACGCTCGAATGGTATTGGAAAGAATGCATTTTTACCAACGAGCCGCTGGAAAACCGGCTGAATGAAGCTTTATCATTTGTGGGATTACAAATGTCCGTTTTCAGTAACGGTAATATCCAGTTGAACGTAATGGACGATTTTCGTGGTAAGTTGCAGCGAGACAAGTGGCTGACCACTTCTCAGGTTTTATCGGTTCAGGAGGAAGAAGAGGAGGAATGAAGTTAAAAGTTCACCGCAATATTTCCTCCAAACTACCCTTTAAATCAGGATATTGATATTTAAAATCAGTCTCTTCCTTAATTCTTTTATTGATCAAATAACTGCTGCCCAGTACCACATTGGCCATTTCTCCGAATGCGAGCTTTAATGCAAAAGCGGGTACGTGCGGGGCCCATTGCGGTTTATCGAGTACTTTACAGATCAGTTTTGTGAAATCTTCATTGGTTACTGCTCCTGTGATCGCGTTGTAGGCGCCGTGCCAGGTTTCGTTCTCCATTGCCTGAATGTACATATTGCAGATATCGTCCAGGTGAATCCAGCTCAGCCACTGCTTTCCCGAACCCAGCGGCGCTCCTAGGCCCAACTTCGCAGGCGCAGCGATTTGCTTCAAGGCACCGCCTTCATCACTTAGTATGATTCCCGTTCTTAGTTTTACAGTCCGCACACCGAGCTCAGCGACTGCGTCGGCCGCTTTTTCCCAAACGATAGTCACGTGAGAAAGAAAATCGTTTCCCGGCGGCGAATTTTCCGTGTTCCGCGTTTCGCCACTGTCTTCTCCATAGTAGCTGCTCCCGGAGGCCGATATAAATGCAGCGGGACGAATATTCTTCTCTTTTAATTTTTCTGCAACCAGCTTAATCGTGTCTACCCGGCTGGAAATAATGCTTTTTTTCTGCTCGTCGGTCCAGCGCTTTTCTGCTACGCCCGTACCGGCAAGGTGAACCAGGAAATGCGTATTTTCCAGCGCGCCTTCTTCAATATAATTTTTATCAATATCCCATTGAAAAACTGTCACCGAAGGAACTGACTTCTTGCTGCGGCTCAGGTAGGCCACTTCATAACCTCTCTCCAACAAAAGTTGTGTCAAGCGCTTTCCGATCAGGCCGGTACCGCCTGTGATCAATACTTTTTTTCCCATAAACAGCAAGTAGTAAAATGTGTACCAGGTTAATTTTCAATGGCAGCAAGACCTTCTCCCGGCACTTCCTGTTCAATCGCTTTGGTTACCCGCGCTACCATACTTTCAACCGACTCGTCAGGCAGGAAATGCATGGGAGGCTTAAAATGAACGGTCAGCTTCGTGTTTCTTTTCTTAAACCGTAATCCTTTTTTATCAAATGCGCGCCTGAACCCGTTGATCACGACAGGAACTACAATAGGCTGATGTTCCTTGATTAAATGCGCAGTTCCCTTACGTACAGGGGCATACGGTTTCGTAGTTCCCTGCGGAAAACTGATCACCCAACCGTGTTTTAAGCCCATTCCGATACGGTCTTGAGCAGAGTTGTCGAGCTCTCTTTTTACACTCTCGCCATTTGCCCGCCACGATCTTTCAATTGTGATAGCGCCGCCCATACTGAATAGTTTGGGCAAAATACCTTCTTTCATTGTTTCCGAAGCCGCAACATAATAACACCTGGCGCGAGGCGAAAAGAGGTAGAATGGCGGCCGGATCGTATCCTTGTAGCCCCATTTGGCTGCGCAAAAAATATGGTACAAAGCAATTACATCGGCAAAATAGGTCTGGTGATTGGACAGGAAAAGCACGCCGTGATCAGGCAGGTCGAGGAGCTGGTCGCCGCCAATAATCGTGATTTTATTGACAGCAGTGTATCGGTAAAAAGTAAACCAGCCTAATATAAATACCAGTAATCTTTTGAATATCAGATAATTGCCGAACGGATCTTTTTCGAAAACGCCAAAGAAGTCGAACTTGACGAGCCACCGGGGCAGGAGACTGAATGTTGTCTTTTTCAAATTCATAGTGTAAAAAATAGATACATCAGCGCAGCGGGTTTGTGGACATTAAAGCAACAACTATTATACCAGTGCGGCGTAATTTAAAGAATATGCCGAGTTAAGGGAAATATATTTAAATGCATTCATTACGTTTGGGCCCGGTTCACTTGGCATGATTCTTTATTTAGTGTAATAGCTCAGATTACATTTGACCGACTCCTTTAATAACAATCATTTTTCGAATTGTATGAAAATGAAATTTCACATTACCTTACTTGCCGGCCTGGCAACAGTGAGCTTATTTACCGGATGTTCTAAAAACCCCGTCACAGGAAAGAAGGAAATTATTTTTATGTCAAAGGAAAAGGAGATCGCGCTCGGAGCGGAATCCCATCCTTCTATTGTGGCTACAATGGGTGTTTATGATGATAAAAACCTGCAATCCTTTATTAATGAGAAGGGAAAAGCGATGGCCAACATCTCCCACCGCCCCGATTTACCATACCAATTCTTCATTGTCGACTCTCCGGTAGTGAATGCATTCGCAGTGCCCGGCGGTTACGTATACTTCACAAGGGGTATTATGGCGCACTTTAATAATGAGGCAGAATTCGCAGGTGTACTGGGCCACGAGATCGGTCACATTACGGCACGACATTCCGCCCGGCAGCAAACTTCACAGATTTTCGGTCAGGTAGGATTAATGGCGGGAATGGTGCTTTCGGAAACAGTTCGCGGATTGGCGGAGCAAACGCAACAGGCTTTGGGAATGCTGCTATTGAGTTATAGCCGCGAGCACGAAACCGAATCTGATAAAATCGGTGTGGAGTATTCCAGCAAGATTGGTTACGATGCGAAGGAAATGGCTGATTTCTTTGGTACCCTTAAAAAGATCAGCGACAAATCGGGACAGGCGATTCCGACATTCCAGTCAACTCACCCGGATCCGGGCGACAGGAAGAATAAGGTGGAAAAGCTGGCGACGCAATATCAAACCGAGCATCCTGGCAAGTACAATGTCAACCGCGACACATATCTCCGCAAGATCGACGGCATCATATATGGTACTGATCCAAAACAGGGTTTTGTAGAAAACAACCAGTTTTACCATCCCGAATTGAAATTCCAGTTTCCGGTACCAAGCGGTTGGCAATATGAAAATTCACCTGCTCAGTTTCAAATGGCGCCAAAAGGAGGGAAGTCGATGATGCTTTTTGCAATGGCAGAAGGTAAGTCGCTAGAAGAAGCAGCGCAGACTGTTGTTAAAAATTACGGTTTGCAGGTTTCGGAAAATAATAAAACTACGATTAATGGAAATCCTGCGATTGTAATGATTTCAACGCAGGCAGCTCAAACACAATCAGGTCAGCAAGCCGCTCCAACCCAGAACTCCATTCAGGTAGCGAGCTGGGTAATTCAGTACGGGGGTAATATTTATGTGATTCACGGTGTGGCGCAGGCAGCGAATTTTGCCGGAAACCTTAGTCAGTTCAAGTCAGTAGCGCAAGGTTTTAAATCGGTATCCGACCCCAATATCCTGAACAGACAACCCGAACGTATCCGCATTAAAACAGTGCAGCGCGACGGTTCATTGAAGGATGCACTGAAAGATATTGGCCAGCCAGACAACAAGATGGACGAACTTTCGATCATCAACGGAATGGGCCTTTCGGACAAGGTTACCAAAGGAATGCTGATCAAAACACTAGGGAAGTAATGCATTAAGACATCAAACAATCAATTGCCCCGGACTTCAGTCCGGGGTTTTTTTGTTTATGAGATGTTAAAAACCATTCAGCCTAAATTTTTTGCCATTCAAAAACTATTTCTCAAATAATTTGGTTGATATATCAACACAATTTACATTTGCACCATCATGAATGCTACAATAGATAGATTTTGCGGTTTGAAAGAGGAGATGAAAAACTCTCTTCAGTTTAAACTAGGGCTTGTAACGAAGACGGTTTTCAAGAAAATGAATGCGCAGTTGGTACAGGAAGGTATTCCTGTATTGGCCGAGCAGCTGCCTATCTTAATGGTTGCGTATTTCCAGGAACACGCAATGACCCAGCAGGATATTGCGAATGTACTTCAAAAGGATAAAGCAGGAATCCAGCGTTCAGTGCAGACTTTGCACAAAGACGGGTTTTTGAAGATCGAAAGTGACATTGAGGACAAAAGAAAGAATATGGTATCGCTTACAACCAGTGGGAAATTCGTATGTGAAAGAATTCAGGCGCTGGTAATCGCATTCGACAATCAGGTAATGGGGCATTTTACGGATGAAGAACGCAAGACTTTCATCAGTTACCTGGACAGAGTTGCAGCAGTGATCGAGAAATAAAAAAATTTATATTAATAGTTGATATGTCACCAGTAGACGGGTCAACTAAAAAGGGATTAGCACAACTAATAATGATCAGAACAATGAGAAGTAAATGGATTATCGCAATCCTCGCAATAGCCGCCGCGCTCCCTTCCTCGGCGCAGACTCAATTGAGTCTGAAAGATTGCATTGCGTATGGGATCAAGAATAATGGAAATGTCAAGATTGCGCAATATAAGGAGAGCATTGCAGTGCAGCAGGGTAGGGAAGCACTGGCTGGTTACTTGCCGCAGGTAGCGGGTAGCGGCGCTTTGGATGATAACATCAAGTTGCAGTCTACTGTATTGCCGGGGGCTTTGTTCGGTGGTGAAGATCGCCGCGTTGCATTGGGTACCAAGTATTCGACTAACGTTTCAGCTCAGGCCGATCAGGTGATTTTTGACCAGGCGCTTTTGGTGGGGATTAAGGCAAACAAGCCGAACCTGGCCAATGCGGAACTCAATTCTCAGAAGACGAAAGAGAATATCATTTTCAATGTTACCGACGCATATTATCAGGTTTTCGTGACGCAAGCGCAGATCGACCTTTTGAAAGATAACCTCGAAAAAACGCAGCAGATACTAGGTACCCTGCAATTGCAGCTGGATAACGGGGTGATCAAGAAAGTGGATTTCGACCGCACGCAGGTAAGTTTGAACAATATCAAATCACAACTGACGCTGGCGGAAAGCAATCTGATTTTGTCCCAGAACCAACTAAAATTTGCAATGGGAATGTCGCTTGCCGAGCAGCTTGTACTGACGGACAATCCGCTTGAACAGCCTTTTAAACTGGTAGAACCCGAAAAGTTTGATGCTTCTAACCTGACTGATTTCAAGATCCAGAATATCAATATGGAATTGCAATCGCTGGAAAAAGAGCGGATCAAAGCGGGTTACCTTCCGAAATTGTCTGTTTACGGAAGATATGGTTTGCAGTCGCTGGGACAAAGTCTGGGTGAATCCTGGGGGAACTGGTTCAGTTTTGGCGCAATCGGTGTGAAATTGTCGATCCCGATTTTTGACAGTTTCAGAAGAGACGCGCAATACAAGCAGGCTGATCTGAATCTTTTGACCCAAAATGAACAACTCAAACTGAATGTGCAGAACTACGAGCTGCAAAATAATAATGCTACAACGCAGCTGCAAAAAGCAAAACTGAACCTGGGCAACGACGAAGCCAATGTGACTTTGGCAAAAGAGGTTTACGACGTAACCACATTGCAATACAAAGAAGGCACCGTGACCTTATCCGACCTGCTAAACGCCGAAACTTCATATAAAGAAGCGCAAAGCAACTACATCAACTCGATGCTAAGTTACTACCAAGCCAAACTAGGTCTGGAACAGTCACAGGGCAGCCTGAACAACTTCTATACAGCATTACCGTAAAAGTCATTGGTTGTCATAAAAGTCATTGGTTGTCATTAGTAGTCATTAAGTCATTAGCAACTCAAAACAGAATCATTCAGTCCCGTTCCACGGCGGATTCACTCATTCAATCATTCAGTCATTCAAAATTGATCATGAAAAGGAAAATAATAATAGCCAGCTCCATACTTATAATCGGACTCTTAATCGGGTTCCGTCTGGTAGCGAACAAGTCCAAAATGGACGCGAAGAAAGTAATGCCGGATAACAAAAATGTAACGATTCCGGTGACAGCAGTGGCTGTAAAAGAGGGTAGCACAGATCAGCAGCTGGTTCGTACCGGTAGCCTGATCCCATTTAAGGAAGCCGAAATTATGGCGACCTCTGCGGGTAAGGTGTTATCTGTTAAATATGACCTCGGAAGCTACGTTTCGCAAGGCGCAACGCTTGTAAAAGTGGATAGCAAACTGAAAGAGCTTTCACTGGAAGCAACTGAGTTGAATATCAATAAGTTGAAAAAAGATACGGAACGCTATAACAAGCTTTTGGCAGGGAACGCAGCCACCGAAGTGCAGGTTACAGATACAAAATACAATTACGAGAATGCATTGAACCAGGCCGAGCAGATCAAACAGCAGATCAACGACGCAGTAGTAGCAGCACCGATTAGCGGCCGCGTGATCAAGAAGAACATTGAGCCGGGCGAATTTGTGAATGTAGGAACTTCACTGGGCACTATTCTGGATATGTCACGCCTGAAAGTGCAGGTGATGATCTCTGAAAATGATGTTTATAAATTGAAAGAAGGACAGCATGTTTCGGTAGGTACCAGCATTTTCCCTGATAAAAAGATCGACGGTGTGATCTCTTATATCGCTCCGCAAGGTGACGAATCGCACAACTATCCGGTTGAGATTGTGATCAAGAATTCAAATCAGCTGCGCGCCGGAACATTCGTTTCCGTAGAATTTAAGCAGAAAAGCAGTCAGAATGCATTGCTGATCCCGAGAAGTGCATTGGTTGAAAGTGTGCGTAATCCTTATGTATATGCCGTGGAAAATGGTATTGCAAAACGTCGCAAAATTCAGGTTGGGCGCGAATTGGGGGATAATATCGAGGTTTTGTCGGGATTACAATCAGGCGAAACTGTGATCACAACTGGCCAGATCAACCTGAGCGAAGGTGCGGCGGTTAATGTTACCAAATAGTTTTCATCAATAAAAGAATAAGAAAATGTCAATCACCGAAGTAGCAGTAAAAAGACCGCTCTTCATCATAGTAGTATTCACGGTGTTGATACTATTTGGTGTGATCAGCTATAAACAATTGTCATACAACTTGTTACCAAAGTTCGAGGCCAATGTAGTGAGTGTAATGACGACCTATCGCGGCGCGGCTGCGGATGAAGTCGAAACTAACGTAACCAAACATATCGAGGACGCTGTTTCGGCGATCGAAGGTTTGGACCAGATCAATTCAACTTCTCAGGAAGGCGTTTCGTCTGTGGTTATTCAGTTGAAACAAGGTATAAGCGTCGATCTGGCGCAGCAGGAAGCACAGCGCAAAGTGGAGCAGGTGATTTCACTTTTACCCGATGACGCCGACCGCCCTGTAATCAACAAATTCTCAACTGACGAAATCCCGGTTTTGAGAATGGGGGTTACCGCGAATATGTCGCCGTCGGCACTATATGACCTGATCGACGACAAACTGAAACCGCAACTTTCGAATGTAACCGGTGTTGGTCAGGTGACCATTATCGGTGGTACCGAGCGCCAGATTCAGGTAAATATCAGACAGGATAAATTAAAAGCGTATCGCTTGTCAATAGCACAGGTTTCGGCGGCGATCAACAATGCGAATACTTCGTTTCCGGCAGGTCAGGTGAAAACCCAGGAAGATCAGCTTTCGATTCGGTTTGACGCGAAACTGACTACTGTTGAAAACCTGAGGAATGTGATTGTGGGCCGTAATGCATCGGGCGGACAGGTTTTTCTGAAAGATATTGCCGAAGTATATGACGGTACTGCTGACGCAACCGCGGTAAACCACATTAATGGAAAACCTTCTGTGGCGCTGCAAATTCAGAAACAATCGGACGCCAATGCAGTGGAAGTGAGTAAGCTGACGCAGGAGCGTTTGACTACTTTGGAGAAACAATATGAGTCGGCAGGATTGAAATTCAATATTGCATCCGACCAATCGATCTATACGCTTGCTTCGGCCGATGCTGTTGTATTTGACCTTGGACTGGCGGTACTGATCGTGTCGATCGTGATGCTGATGTTCCTGCACAGCTTCCGTAGCTCCATGTTCATCCTCGTTGCATTGCCTTCGTCAATGATCCCGACGTTCATTATGATGAGCTTACTGGGCTTTTCGCTGAATTTGATGACTTTGATGGCGCTGTCGCTGGTAGTTGGTATCCTGGTCGATGACTCGATCGTAGTCCTGGAAAACATCAACCGCCACATGGAAATGGGCAAGAGCAGATGGAAAGCTGCATTGGATGGTCGTGCTGAGATTGGCTTTACAGCGCTTGCGATCACCTTGGTTGACGTCGTGGTATTCGTGCCGCTTGCGATGACTTCGGGTTTGATCGGTAACATTCTGCGTGAATTCTCCCTGGTAGTTGTATTCTCGACATTGATGAGTTTGTTCGTATCATTTACACTTACCCCACTTCTGGCTTCGCGTTTTGGTAAAATAGAAGTTTTGGATAAAAACACACTTTGGGGTAGACTGAACATTGGTTTTGAGAATTTCCTGGATAGGATTAAAGAGGAATACGGCCGGTTGCTGACCTGGGTATTGGGTCACAAGAGATATGTGTTCCTTGGTTCTCTGGCATTGATCATTGGCTCTATTGCATTGGTACCAGGCGGTTTTATCGGAGCGGCATTTATGCAGCAAAGTGATCGCGGCGAATTGAATGTTTCGCTGGAATTGGCACCTACTGCATCCGTTTATCAGACCAATCAGGTTGCGCAGCGCGTTGAGAAATTGCTTTTGGGAAGAAAAGAAGTGACCAAAGTGTTTACCAATGTAGGGTACAGCAGCACCGGATTAGGAACAACTTCAAGCAGCAATATTGCCGATTTGACTGTTCAATTGGTTGATAAAAAAGAGCGTACTATTTCAGCGGACGATTTTAGCAGTGAAATTCAAAAAGAGATCCTGCAAATCCCTGGCGTGAAAGTGACCGTAGCTCCGACCTCCATCACCGGTAATGCAAACCAGGCACCTATCCAGGTTGCGGTGAAAGGTACTGATATGGCGGTGATCCGTAAAACGGCGGCGCAGGTGAAGGAAATCGTTGCTTCTGTTCCAGGAACTGCCAACGTCGATTACTCTGTGGATGATCCGAAACCGGAAGTAGGGGTGCAGTTGGATCGCGAGAAAATGTCACAACTGGGCATTAATGCGGCCGAGGTAGGTGCTGCATTGCAAACTGCATTCCGGGGCGACGACCGTTCCAAGTTCAAAGAAAATGGTAAGGAATATGATATTATGGTTACGCTGGACCAGTTTAACCGCTCCTCAGCCGACGATATCCGCCATTTGAGTTTTGTAAATAGCTCCGGCCAGGCATTCGAACTGTCGCAGTTCGCAACTGTGAAAGAAGGAATGGGTGAAAGCGTGTTGCAACGTATCGACCGTTTGGGCTCGATCAGTATTAACTCTCAGGTGGTAGGTCGCCCGTCAGGTTCGATCGGTGCTGATATTCAGGCAAAAATGGCAAATTTCAAACTTCCTGAAGGTGTTTTCATCGAATACCGTGGAGACCTGAAAAACCAGGCTGATGCATTTGGAAGTCTTGGACTGGCGCTGGTTCTTGGTATCGTGCTTATTTACCTGATCATGGTAGCGCTTTACGAAAGTACAATTTACCCATTCGTCGTATTGTTCTCGATCCCGGTTGCATTGGTCGGCGCATTGACAGCATTGGCATTAACAATGGAAAGTTTGACAATCTTCTCAATTGTAGGTATGATCATGCTCCTCGGTCTGGTAGCAAAAAATGCGATCCTGATCGTCGATTTCACCAACCAGTTAAAAGAAGAAGGTCATGCATTAAAAGACGCATTGATCGAAGCCGGCAAAGAACGTCTCCGCCCGATCCTGATGACAACCATCGCGATGATCGCGGGTATGCTCCCGATCGCACTGGCCTCTGGCGACGGTGCGGAAGTGAAAAACGGTATGGCTTGGGTAATTATAGGTGGTTTGACGAGCTCGTTATTGCTGACGATATTCCTGGTACCTAGTGTATATTATGTAGTTGATAAGGTAAAAGAGCGTTTTGCAAACCGTAAAAAGAAAAAGCAACAGCGCAGGGAGCTTGTTCTGGAAGCGTAATAAGCTCATTCATTATTATAATCCTCCTCTTACAGACAAATCCCCGAAAGGGGATTTTGTCGTTTCAAGCCTACGTTAATTCTTAGAAATTGAAATAAAAACACATGATAACCAATTCTCATTTAGGAATGCGAATTAACTAGGTATTGATTTCGTAATACCTGCAAATTGCTCGCCTACATAAGTCCACATAGCCAAACGCGTCTTTCCGCAGAATAAATGAACCGCTCCTTGCACTTACTTTTCGCGGTCATATCTTTTGTTTGAACCTTCTTTTGTGGCTGACAAATAATTGTTCAACTACAAATTGTATGAAAATGAAAGTAACAAAACGATTCCCACTGGCACTCGGCCTGGCTGGTGCCTTGCTATTCAGCAGCTGCTCGAAAGAAGATGTAATGACACCGCAGCCAGAAGCAGGAAGTGTAAATGAACATTCTGGCGCGAAGACGAATGCGGGTGAGCTGGCTGCGCTGCCTGCTTTTGCTAATACAATCTCGGGTAATCTAGGTTATGAAAAGTTGCCAATAGATTGGGCCAAACTCGACGGACCACTTACCGACCCTTCCATACCTGTGGGCTTGTCCTCCCGCACATCAGTTTGGGGACTTGAGAACTGGAGCGCATTGATAAATCCAAAATGGGTAAAGCCTCTTCCACCGGTTCCCGGCAACCCAACTGCAAATTCTATGGTGACGGTCACGAGCTATGCTCAAAACCCTGAGCAGACGAAAGAAAGATCGGGCGTATTCACAACGCTAAATAACTTAAAGCCGGGAACAACATATACGGTAACATTTTATGTGGCGAGCACTACTGTTACCGGGCTGGGAAGTAACCAAGCAACATCGATATGCGCAAAATATGCAGAGATCAAGATGTTCAATGTTGACAATGGAAGCTCAACGAACGCTGTCTACTTTTACGGAAAAGAAGCTACGTGGTTGAAAAAGACAATTACATTCAAGGCCAAAGCTAATTCCGCTAAATTTGTCTTCTCAGGTTTGACACAGCTAGGAAACAGGTATTCTTACATCCATCTTTTCGTGGATAGGAATTCACTTAAAGAAATGCACGTTACCCCACAAATGGTAGTACTATAAAATCGTAACTTATTGAACTGATCAGCCGTCTCAGATTTTCTGAGGCGGCTTTTCTTGTTTTTGGAAACTACCTTAAATGCGAGTTATATCGCGAAATGCATTACGCAATAGTTGCTATGCATTGATTACAATTCTTAAATAAAAAACCGCCCCTACGCCGCAGAATAGCTCCAACTGCTCGGTCACTCATTTTCAGCGACTTATTCAATGCATCTCTATTTCATTTGTAGCCAGTGAAAAACAATTGTTCAACTTAAACATTTTAGAAAAATGGATGTAATGAAAAAATTACCGCTTGGATTAGGGCTGGCTTGCATGATGATGCTAGGTAGCTGCTCGAAGGAAAATGTTGTTTCGCCGGAGGCGCAAGTGGGTGGGGTAAATGAGAATTCAGGTCTCAAAACCAATGGCCCATTAGGCGTAGTCCCGATCCTTCAGTCTACCACTGGTACACCAGGATTTAATGTGTATCCAACAGGTTGGGAGAGGCGCACCACCAGCTTTTCTACGGACTTGCAAGCGTTTCCTTCTGGAACATCTAGTTTGACTCATTTGTGGGGTAGCAATCTTTTGCCATGGGCCAAGCCATTGCCGCCGATCCCTGGGATTCAAAACATGTCGTCGATTATTACTGTCAGCACGTCAAGATCAATTTTCGCATATTCGGGCAAAGAATGGTCCGGGGTGACGACGACTATTAAAAATTTGAAGCCAGGCAAACAATACAGTTATACTTTTTACGTAGCAAGTACTGTTCGCAACATCGCGCAAGGACCACTTGTCCCTGCTTATGCAAAGCGAGCATTCGTGAGTACGTCTAACTACACCGGAGGTTCTTTTGTAACATATGTTGAATTGGAAGGCAAACAGGCTGAATGGGTGAAACAGACTGTTACGTTCAAAGCAATTGTGAATGAAGCAACGCTAACATTCTCAGCTTTTGCGTCCGATGAACAAGACTTTGCGTACGCACATTTATTTATTGACCATAACTCATTAAAAGAAGTAAATTAAAAACTTCATTTTAAAATAAAGTAAATGCAAAATTGCCGGCCCAGAAACCTGGAACCGGCAGTTTTGCTATATATATCCTCGAATCATCTTCCCATAACCCAACAATCAATACCCGTCGGCTTCAGCCAACGGAAAAAAAACATTTACTTACTAAAAGCCGCTTTCCCGCTATCCAAAAACGCTGCGAAATTCGCCGGATTCAAGTCGTAATTCTTAGGCTTCACAAGCAATTTCCCGTCGTGGTCTACCAGGCAGTAATGCGGCTGTGCGTTGTTATTATATTTCACGATCTGCAAATCGGCATTTTGTGCGCCGATCGTTTTCTTTACTTTCTTATCGTAATCGGAAGTGTACCAATCCTTTTCCGGCAGTTCCGTCTTGTCATCTACATATAAAGCGATGATCACGTAATCGTTTCGCAAACGTTGGATTACCGCGGGATCCACCCAAACACGCGCTTCCATTTCCCGGCAGTTCACACAACCGTGGCCAGTGAAATCGATGAAAACCGGCTTATTAACCTTTTTAGCATATTCCAAACCTTCTTTGTAATCGAAAAAACCAGTAAGCTCGTGCGGCAAATGGAATAGATCTGAATACTTTCCGGCAATTTCAGCGCTGTTTGCGCCAGCAGTGGCGCCCGCACTTCTTTTATTCAGATCAAAATCCAGCGTAGACTGCGGAGGAAGGTAGCCCGCCAGCGCCTTCAAAGGTGCTCCCCACATGCCCGGGAGCATGTAGATCACGAATGTAAATGTGATAATACTGAGCAGCAGCCGCGGAACGCTTACTTTTTCCAGAACAGAATCGTGCGGGGTCCTGATTTTACCCAAAAGATAGAAACCAAGCAAAGCAAAGATCACGATCCAGAATGCAAGGTAAATTTCCCTGTCCAGCAAGCCCCAGTGATAAACCTGATCGGCAATACTGAAAAATTTCAAAGCCAGCGCCAATTCAAGAAAACCTAGCACAACCTTCACCGTATTCAGCCAGCCGCCCGATTTTGGGAGCGATTTCAGCCACTGCGGAAACAATGCAAATGAGGTAAACGGAATCGCAAATGCGGCCGAAAACGCCGCCATACCTATAATAGGTTTTACGACTTCACCACCCGCAGAGGCTACCAGCAAACTTCCAACGATTGGCCCGGTGCAGGAAAATGAAACCAGTACCAATGTAAACGCCATAAAGAAAACGCCCGCATAACCGCCTTTGTCTGCTTTCTGATCCATTTTATTCACAAAACCACTGGGCAATACGATCTCAAACAGTCCTAGAAAAGAAAGTCCAAAAACGATGAAAATGGCGAAGAACAGCAGGTTAGGCAGCCAGTGCGTGCTCAGAAAGTTCGCAAAAGCAGGTCCATTTAACCTCGAAACAACAGTACCTATTAATGTATAGATCAATATGATCGAAGCGCCGTAAACGAACGCTTTCACTTTTCCGCCCTGCTGGTTGGTGAAATAGCTCACCGTCATCGGGATGATCGGGAACACGCAGGGGGTAAGTAAGGCGACCAGTCCGGAAAGGAATGCCGCGAGTGCAAATCCCCACAATGAACCGTCAGCCGCACTTTCTTCCGTCGTAATATCAGAAGCGGAAGTATTTTCAGAAAGCTTGGAAAATGTACTGTCGGTGTTCGCGGGTGCGGGTACAGTTGCTGCGGATTCAATTTTAGCGGAAGAATCAGGATTTATTTTTTCAGCATTTACGGGCTGTTCGGCAGCGGCAGTAGCGGTGCCGGCAGTGACTTTTAAACCTTTAAACTCAAAATCCTCACCGCCCGCAACACAAAGACCAGTTACATTGCTGCAAGTCTGATATTCAGAAGTGCCTTTTATAACAGGATTGTCAGTAAGCACCTTGATCGTTTGCTTGAAAACCGCTTTTCCCTCAAAATACTTTACATTCCCATTCCAAACCTCCTCAAATTTAGTCTTGGGATTCTGCGGTTTGAGTTTTCCCACAACTTCAAATCCATTGTTCTTTTCAAAAGAGACGGTTGTGAGCATCGGTCCGAGGTCGGGATCAAAGTCGGAGGAATACATGTACCAATCTTTCTCGATCGCCGCCGTAAATACCAGATCGACGGTCTCACCCTTTTTTACTTCAGGCTTGGAAAAAGAATAGGTCCACTTCGCCTTCGGAGATGTAAGCTGCGCAAATGCCGAAATTGAAATAATTGAGCAGATGAAGAGCAAAAAGATGGGAATACGTTTCATGTTAATATCTATTGATTCGGTAGACTTATGGTCTAATATGGAACGTAATTTTGCCAAAAAAATTCACCAATCACAATTCCGGTTTCCTCCGCCTTCGGTTTCTGTTACCTTTGTGCCCGCCAATTCTGCACAGTAAAATCTGATCTTATGTCAAAGTCTTTATATATCGTCAAAATAGGAGGTAACGTAATCGACAATCCTGACGCGTGTGCCCGTTTTTTAAGCGATTTCGCCAGCCTGGACGGTTTGAAGATACTTGTTCACGGCGGCGGGAAAGTAGCGACACAGATTGCGGCCAGGTTGCAGATCGAAACAGAGATGGTGGAAGGGCGCAGGATCACGGACAAACCGATGCTGGATGTGGTGACGATGGTTTATGGTGGATTGGTTAACAAAAATCTGGTTGCGCAGTTGCAAGCTTTGAAGTGCAACGCGATCGGACTGACCGGCGCCGACGGCGGGATTATACGTTCTGTGAAACGACCTGTCAAAACAGTCGATTATGGTTTTGTAGGTGATATTGAGGAGGTTAATGAAAAACAAATAGCTGCGTTGCTTGGCAGCAACCTTATTCCCGTGATTGCGCCGCTTACGTATAGTGATGAAGGGTTACTTTTGAATACCAATGCAGATACAATCGCTTCTGCAACGGCGGTGGCGATGGGACGTGAATATGATGTCACACTCGTTTACTGTTTTGAGAAAAAAGGGGTACTTTCTGACCCTGAGAATGACGATTCCGTAATTTCCAGCCTCACGCCCGAATCGTATGAATCTTATAAATCTACCGGCGTGATATACAAAGGAATGATCCCCAAACTCGACGGTGCCTTTGCTGCATTGCACGATGGTGTAAAGCGGGTAAGCATTTGTCATGCAGACGATCTGCTCTTGTCTGCTAAGTCAGCCGCGGGCACTACGATCACACTCTGATAGCTTCTTTGGCAATTTTACCAATTGTCAAATTTTTCTTTCTTATCTACAATTTTCGCCAATGTAAATATGTTATATGGCGATAAATAGCGCGCATTTTCTCTAATTAATGCACTTTTTGACCTTAGTTAATAATTTTTTTTAAAAAGAGAGAAGGTCTTAAAAAATTTAATGTTAAAATTGTGTTAAATTTATAGTCCTCAACTAATACGCTAATTAATTATGCGAAGAAATCTACTAGGGCTTTTCGTCATGCTTGTGATGTTAAGCAGTCCTGTTTTCGCCCAGACTATCACTGGGACGATCAAGTCAGGAACAGACGGTTCCACCTTGCCGGGTGTTTCGGTCTTGGTAAAAGGCACAACTAACGGTACTACTTCGGATGCTTCCGGAAATTTTTCCATTGGAGCGACTTCTGGTAACACATTGGTTTTTTCTTACATCGGCTACAAAACGATTGAAGCGCCGGTTGGAAGTCAGACGGTACTTGACATTACTTTACTGGAAGATGCCAATCAGCTTGGTGAAGTAGTGGTGACTGCATTGGGTATTTCAAAAGAACAACGTGCATTGGGTTATGCAACTTCGACCGTCAACAACGAAGCGCTGATCAAAACAGCTTCTCCCAACTTTGCAACGGCACTTTACGGAAAAGCACCGGGTGTGACGATCAACGCAACGCCGGGTGGAGCTACTTCCGGTGTAAGTATCAACATCCGCGGTTTCAGCTCGATTACTGGTAACACGCAGCCTCTGCTTGTATTGGATGGTATTCCTATTCGTAACGGCGAGTCAAGAAACGGCGACTACTGGGGTGACCAACGTTTGCGCGGTAACGGTCTTCTGGATTTGAACCCTGCTGATATTGAGAATATTTCGGTATTGAAAGGTGCTTCTGCTGCTGCATTGTACGGTTCGGAAGCGGTAAACGGCGTTTTGCTTGTTACTACCAAAACTGGTAAAGGCAAAAAAGGACTTGGTGTTGATTTCAATGCAAGCTATAATGTAGACAAGATCGCTTACCTGCCGCGCTATCAGAATGTACGCGGCCCGGGTTATCCTTTGAACTACAACAATGGTGGCCAGGATGCAGCCGGATTTATCTATTATGATACCGACGGTGATGGTACGAAAGAAACAAGAGGCTTGCTTGGAGCAACTGTGAACTTTGGTCCTAAATTCGATGGCCAGCCTGTGATGTCATGGGATGGAAAAATCAGACCTTATTCTGCTTCGAACAACAGCTATGCCGATTTGTTCGAAAATGCGAGCAGCTCTAATATTAACCTTTCGATCTCAAAAGCGACTGACAATGCAACGATCCGCTTTTCATTCACCCGCCAGGACAATGGAATGATCAGCTACGATGCGAAGAACAGCAAGAATATCGCCAACCTGAACGCGAGCTTCAACCTGAATAAAAAGCTGAGAACGGACCTGATGGTTAACTACGTGAATCAATACACGTACAACAGGCCATTCAAAGTGGATCGTATGATCAACAACTTTACCGGTATGATGGACCGTTTCGAATCTGCTGACTGGTACAACGAAAAATATCAGACTAGCCTGGGTTACAAATTCGTAAATGGCGCAGGAACACAAAGCTTGACTCCGGACGAAAATATTCGTTACAACGGTTTCAAGGGAGATATTGCTGATTACGTTTGGAATACAAGAAAAAACAAGTCTTACGAATACAGCGACCGTGTGATCGCAAGTATTACGCAACACTGGGATATCCTGGAAAGCCTGAAACTGAGAGGTCGTATTGCTACTGACTATACCAACGAAAGATTGGAAAGCCGCGGTTACAGCGCCGTTCCGCTTGCATTCGGTTACTCAGGTGATTTTGGAATGAACAACAACCTGTACAATAATGTATACGGTGACATTCTTTTGACCTACACTAAAAAAATCGGTGAAGATATGACTGTTTCAGCATTGGGAGGTTATACAGCCAACAGAACGCTGAACACATTCGTGTCGAGATCAACCAACGGCGGATTGAGCACTGAAAATTTCTTTGACGTTTCTGCAACTGTGAATGTTGCGAATGGTAACCAAACGCGCAGCAGATACCTGAGAGATGCTTATATGGGTACTGTTAACTTCGATTACAAAAACTTCGTTTTTGTGGAAGGTACTATCCGTAGAGACCGCACTTCTACTTTGGCAAAAGGAAACAATGCATTCGTGTATCCTTCTGTTAATGCCAGCTTTGTGTTCACAGATGCGTTTTCTCTGCCAGCTTTCTTTAGCTATGGTAAATTGAGAGGTTCGTTCGGGGTTGTGGGTAACTATCCTGAAATCTACCGTGCAAACGTAGCCTTCGGACAAGGTAACCTGAGCATTCAGGAAAGAGGCGGTGCTTCGGTATTATATACCAACATGAGCGCTGAGCGCGGTAACGACAGAATCCGTCCTGAGCAGAAGCGCGAATTCGAATTTGGTTTGGAAACGAAATTGTTCCAGAACCGCATTGGTCTTGATATCGCTTACTACAATGCACAGATCGTTGATCAGATCCTTCCTTTGAACATCGCTGCAACAACCGGTGCACGTACAATTCTTGCCAACATCGGTACTTTGAGAAATCAGGGTGTGGAAGTTGCATTCAATGTAAGCCCGATTAAAGCGACTAATTTCAATGATTTCAACTGGGATCTGACTTTGAACCTGGCAAGAAACGTGAACAAAGTGGAAAAGCTTGCTAACAACTCTACTGAATTGCTGCACGCTGATTACGACGGAAACGCGGCTCAGGTAAGATCAATCGTTGGTCAGCCAATGGGAGATATTTACTCGCATGGTATCCTTAGAGATGCAAACGGAAGAGGTGTTGTTGGTCCGAATGGTCTTTACCAGCTTGACGGAAACAACTGGATCAAAGTAGGTAATGCAATGCCTAAACTTACCGGTGGTTTTATAAATGCTTTCAGCTTCAAAAACTTCACACTTGATGCGGTAGTCGATTTCAGAGTGGGCGGTCACATTATGCCAACCGGTATCAACTGGATGACTTCAAGAGGTTTGACAGAAGAAAGTCTTAACAATATGGATAAAGAACACGGTGGTTTGTCATACTATGTGGATGCAAACGGAAAAGGTGTTCAGACTTCGGAAGCTGCCGGTCCAAATGGTCAGCCTGTTTACAATGATGGTATGTTGATGGAAGGTGTAACTGCTGCCGGCGAAGTAAACACAAACGTAGTTTCACAGGCAACTTACTACAATGCAACTTACAACTGGGGTGGTCCTCAGTACGGAAATGCGCGTTACGAGTTGTTTATCCAGGAAAATACCTATTTCAAAATGCGTGAGCTTTCTCTTGCTTACCGTCTTCCTGCGAATATCGGAAGAAAGCTGGGTGCACAGAACATCTCGCTGTCGGTTTTCGGACGTAACCTTTTCTTCCTTTACAGAACTGTAAAAGACCTGGATGCGGAACAAACCAACATCAGTACAAGATGGTATGAAAACATCAGCAACGCAGGTAGCAATCCTTCGTTCCGTACAATGGGTGTCATGCTGAGAGCCAGCTTCTAATTTTTAAAAAGATCATGACAATGAACAAAATATCATCATTCATATTGGCGGGACTTATGCTGGTAGCAGCGTCCTGCAGCGAATCTGAGTTTACTGAAAGGTATCCGGATCCTGCGAAAATTTCCGAAACAACCATCGAAAAGCAATATACCGGTATCATGTATACCAGCCGGGAATATGTGCTGCCAGGCTACGGAAACTACTTTGTAACGTTGCGCACAAGCCTTAACCGCTACACGCAGGCGGTTGGCTGGCCTTTTGAGTCAGGAAACTATGTGCCGGGCTCGGCGGGTGTACAGGACCTTTGGTTTAATTACTATAATACCCTTGCCCAGTACCGCGAACTTGAAAAAGTGTACGCAAGCAAATCGGAAGAAGAGCAGGCTAACAAAAAGATCTTTATGATGACCGCAAAGATCTACCTGTACGACTACACGCAACGCGTTGTTGACCTTTTTGGAGCGATTCCTTTCACCGAAGCAGGTATGCTGAGTGCCAAGGATGGAGATTATGCGTCTTCAAATGCCAAGTTTGATTCAGCTGAGTCGATCTACACTTTGATGCTGGATGAATTGAAGGCACTTGCTACGGAATTGAATGGAGTTACTCTGAATGCAGGATATCAGAAATCTTTCCAGACTTCTGATTTTGTAAACAAAGGAAACCTGACGATGTGGAAGCGTTATTGCAACTCACTTCGTCTGCGCATGCTGAGCCGTGTTTCTGCTGCTCCTGATTTCAAGGCAAGAGCTACTACCGAAATGGGAGAGATCCTGGGTAACACTGCCACTTTCCCGATCGTGGAAACTAATGATCAGAATATCCAGATCAATGTTTTTGATGTCAATACTGATATCAACTCAAAAGGATTTCAGGATGGTATTGCTTCCGGCGGTGGTGACTGGTTTGGTAACACAGCTGGTAAGAAAATAATCGACCACATGAACGCAAATGCAGATCCACGTTTGAAAATTGTTTTTGAGCCAGGTCAGAATGCAAAAGGTGTGTATGCAGGTATGGACCCGCAGGCAACCAATGCGGTGCAGACTGCTCAATATCAAGCTGGACTTGTAGCGATCTACAACCGTTTCACATTGAGCCACAACCAGTTTTTCCCTGGTGTGATCATCAATGCAGCACAGGTAAATCTGATCAAAGCAGAATACTATCTGAATGCAGGAAACGACGCGATGGCAAAAACTGCTTATGAAACAGCAATTTCGCAATCCGTGAAGTTCTACAATTCGATCCTGGCTATCACCAATGCGCAAGGTATTACCAACGCGACTATTCCTACTCCCGCAACCGACGCTTCTATCACTGCTTACATCGCAGGAAATGGCGTAAACTGGACAGCTGCGGGTACTCCGGCTGCAAAATTAAGCCTGATCGCAACTCAGAAATGGTTGCATTTCAACCTGGTTCAGGCTTACGAAAACTGGGCGGAAGTACGCAGGTTGGATATGCCGACCCTGCAATTCCAGACTGACAATGCAAATAACCAGACTACGCCTCCTGTAAGATGGAACTACCCTGGTAATGAGGTTACTTACAATCCTGAAAACTACGCTTCTGTGAGAGACAGTGATAAATTGACTCAGCGGATTTTCTGGGACGTTAAATAGTAGTACCTGAATTAAAAAGAATAGATTTAGTTAGAATGCAAAAAGAGGCAGACCGTTTGGTTTGCCTCTTTTTTTGATGGGCGAATTATTTCTTTCGGTTGGTTAAAACCAGTAGCTGCGGAAACGACATCGTGCCGCGGGCCATCAATGCGGTCATTTCACCGATCGTATGAAAATAGGAGCCGAGTACAATATCAATATCCCCGTCCTTGTCAAAATCGGCTGCTTCCATGGTCAACCACTTACCCGCGCCTGCCAGTGGAGATGAATGTGCTTTAAGGGTCATTTTACCCTCGTTGGAGAGATATATGAATCCGTGTGCAGGATTATTCAGGTCACTGTAAAATGAAGTTGCCGCAATATCCAGATCGCCGTCCTGGTCAAAATCCCTTGCTATCGCCTTACTCGCGCCGTGAAGCGGATAAAACCAGGCTAGCTTGAAGTTGTCCTTTCCGTCATTGAGATAAAGCCTGACGCCGTGGTAGTTTTTCTCAACCGGCGAAAGGTCCCAGTTATCCCCGTTTGTCAACAAAATATCCTGAAATCCGTCTTTGTTAAAATCTACGAGTTCGAAATACGCCATTCCATAAGAGGGTGGAAATTGGAGCAATACCTTTTCTTTAAACTTCCCGTTTCCAAGGTTATAGAAAATAGAGATTTCTTCTCTCGCCTGCGCCATCAAGGCAATCACGTCGGGTTTTTTATCTTTGTTAAAATCAAATATTTCCGTTTTGCGGGCGCCGGGCAGTTCTTTCAGAATGTGTTCTTTATCTGATTGAAAATCGTCCAGCCAGAACAGTTTGCCACTATGGTTCCCAAAACCGGAGATCAGCGCGTCGGCTTTTCCGTCCATATTCAAATCTCCGGCAGTAAACTGTACAGGCCTTGGCAGATTCTGAATGTTAACCATATTCTGCCCGCTGGCGGCTGTCTTCGAAACGGACATTAACCTGCCTATTCGCTGATCAGAAGGCTTAAAAACGCCGATCGTCAAAAGCCGCGGCGGTGCATTTTTAGGAAAATCAATATCAGTAGGCGCGGAGTCGATCCAGAAGTTTTCTTTCAGTTGAAATGCACTGTCAAGTACAAACAATGCATTCTGATCATCTCCGACATATAGTTGCGAAGTGCCCGGGTCGAATTTGAGCAGTGTAGTTTTCGGTGCAGCAATATCGGCCACACTGAAATGTTGTCCTGAAAAAAGCGGAAGTGAGTCAGAAACAGGACTTGTACCCGTTTGTGGAACGGGCACATCCGGCGCCTCGTGGCGGTAATAGGCGACGATCTTTTGCCAGTCAGCTTCTGAGATCAGCGCCGTTTCCGGGTATATATTAAGTTGCCGGATCACTTTTTCTTCCTCGGGGATCAGATCCGCAAGCGGGTCCCGCCCAGGAAAACGCAGTCCTAGCCGCTCGCCCATATTGGGCAGCACGCTCGTAACCCAGGTATTCTTGTCCAGTAATGCAGGTTCGGGGAAAAGGTGGCAGCGCTGGCAATAGTCTTTTGCCAGTAACTTTCCCTCGGCAACCGAGTCGGCTTGCAATTTCTGAGTGAAAAGCACAGGCTCTGCAACCGGCATGTTCCCGGCTATATTTACCCACAAACAGCCACTCCAGATAAAGAACGAAACAAGCAATCCCTTCTTTGGAGTGAGCATTTGATTGTCAGCTTATCAGTTTGTCAAGGGCGCGCTGTACTTTTTCGTAACCAAATGCAGCCAGTTCTTGCTGCATTCTCGCGCTGATTTCCGCAGTTTGCAAATTGCCAATACTACCCTCGTGGGTGTGTTTTAAATCACGTGGTGCAACATAAGTTCCGTCCGCGATCTCCGCCCCGGCCTGACGATAAGCGTCGCGGAAAGGCACCCCGTTGATCACCAGCTCATTCACGCGCTCCACACTAAACAGCAGATCATATTTAGGGTCTTCAAGCAAATCCTGCTTCACTTTCATGTTTTCCAGCATAAAAGCAGCGATATCCAGACAGTCCAGTATTTCATCAAAAGCAGGCATTAAAATCTCTTTCAATAACTGCATGTCCCGATGGTAACCGGAAGGCAGGTTGCTTAAAACCATTGTTATCTCCATGGGCAGCGCCTTCATGCGGTTTGTTTTCGCGCGAAGCAACTCTGCTACGTCCGGGTTTTTCTTGTGCGGCATAATGCTGCTGCCGGTCGTAAGGTCGTCGGGTAAAATTATGAAGCTAAAATTCTGGCTGTTGTAAAGACAAACGTCCATCGCAAGTCGGGATACCGTCGCCGCGAGCGACGAAATGGCGGTCAAAGCCGCCTGTTCGGTACGTCCGCGGCTCATTTGCGCATATACTACATTATGGTGCATTCCTTCAAAAGCGAGTAAATCAGTTGTCAATTGCCTGTTAAGTGGGAAAGACGATCCGTAGCCCGCCCCGGAGCCCAGGGGATTGCGGTTTGCGAGCCGGTAAGCCGCATTTATCTGTATGATGTCGTCAATTAAAGCCTCTGCATAAGCCCCAAACCAAAGTCCGAACGAAGAGGGCATTGCAATTTGCAAATGCGTATAACCAGGCAGCAGATCGTTTTTATGCTCCTCGGATTTGGACGCCAATACATTAAAAAGCTTTTCGGTCGCAGTCGCCACATCAAACAGGCGGGCGCGCGTGTAGAGCTTCATATCCACCAGAACCTGGTCGTTTCGCGAGCGGCCGCTATGGATCTTTTTGCCGGTATCTCCGAGTTTTCGGGTCAAAAGCAGCTCTACCTGCGAATGCACATCTTCCACGCCATCCTCAATCACAAACTCCCCTTTTTGAACCTGTGCATAAATGCTTTTCAGTTCTTCTGTCAATGCTTTCAGGTCATCGGAAGTAAGCAGACCGATTGTCGCGAGCATGGTAGCGTGGGCTATATTACCCAGTACATCAAATTCGGCCAGGTGCAAGTCCATTTCGCGGTCCTTCCCAACCGTGAAACGTTCGATTTTCTCGGAAGTAACAGTATTTTCTTTTTGCCAGAGTTTCAAAATGTGCGGCTGTTAGTGATTTAATGAAGAAGCATTCAAAGTGTCAAATTTACGCGCAATCACGTTTATAACCCTTATTCCGTCAACTGAAGTTGACGGAAATTTATTTCAGTGTCTTTTGAATACTGTTGGCTGTTACTTATGGAAAGGTTTATCGTCTAAACGATTTAACCTTTATTATATGAGCTGGACAAATATTTGGGTTCACGTCGTTTTCGCGACCAAACACCGCTACCCTTTTCTCAATGACGCTATTCGATTGAAGGTTTTCTTCCACATGAAACAAAATGCGATTTCAAAAGGTATTCAAGTGGACTTCGTGAATGGCTATAAAGACCATGCACATTGTCTGATATCTTTAGGCCGCGAGCAATCATTAAGTAAGATTGTGCAGCAGATTAAAGGAGAGTCTTCGTGCTGGATCAACCAGAATAAGCTGACAAAGAACAAGTTCGTTTGGCAGGACGATTACTGGGCTGCAAGCGTAAGCGAGCGGCACGTAGAGCGCGTCCGTCATTATATTATCAACCAGGAAGCCCACCACGCGACAAAGACGTTCAAGGAAGAGATAAACGCTTTCGCAAAGAAAAATAATTGGCCGCAAGTAAATTGGAAGGATCCATCAACTGAAGTCGACGCGCATTGATTGCGCTAGTCATGAGAGCCCAAAAATCAATAGCCGTTCACTTCAGTGAACGGAAAAAGATTGGAATAGCCGGCTGTTGCGGAATAATCAAGAAAAAATAAATTAAATAAATCCGAAAAATATGACGATCCGTCGACTGAAGTCGGCGGGTATTGATTGGCATTAGTCATGAAAGCCCCGAATCAATAGCCGTTCACTCCAGTGAACGGAAAGATTGGAATAGCCGGCTGTTGCAAATTATTCAAGAAAGATAAATCCGAAGAATATAAGGATCCGTCGGCTGAGGTCGACAGGCATTGATTGGCATCAATCACGATCAGCCCCAAAAATCAATAGCCGTTCACTTCAGTGAACGGAAAAAGGAAAAAAAGGAAAATAATAAAATGAATTTAAAATAGCCTTTTAATCGCGACGAAGCGTTTTTCGTAGTAGGATGCATTCAGCAGGTCATACCGGATGCCGCCTTTGAATGCGGAATGGATAAATTTTACGTAGCCTGGCGCTACCTCGGTGATGATCCCGACGTGCCCGATATTTTTGCTTTTCGTGCTTTCTCCTTTAAAGAATATAAGGTCGCCCGGACGTGCATTATCCAATTCGATGGTTTCACCGTGTTTGGCCTGCGCGGCGCTGGAATGCGGCAATGCAATGTCCAGCTTATCAAAGCAATATCTGACAAATCCGGAACAGTCGAAGCCTTTCTTGGAAGTGCCGCCGGAGCGGTAGGGGATATGTAAATGCTTAACAGCAAAATTTACCAAAGATTCAATATTACCGGTAGAATCAGTAGCTGCTTCTTTGGAAGTCAGTTCTCTGGAATAGGCTGGCTGACTGGCTGCATTTAGGAAAAATAAACCGCCAATTACAAAAACAAAACGCTTGGCAAATGTCATGAAGGGTAGGAGATTGGCACTCTTGAACTCTCAAACAATAGATTCTACGGTTTTTCAAATTGAAAACGGTATAACGTAAAACTAAAACGAACTTTTTAAGTATCCTAATTCTATTTTATACTAAATTTTAGATATATTCTGTAACATGTTGATTCCAATGCAGTAAGCGCTGCCTCATTAAAGTAAAGCTTTAAAAGCCTTTTTGCCTACTTTTGTGGCTGTTTAGGAACTGTCCGATTTTAATGAATACCCAGATGAATACTACCGACCGATATCTCCAGCGCGGCGTCTCGGCTTCGAAAGAAGATGTGCACAAGGCCATTGAAAAGATAGACAAAGGCATTTTTCCAAAGGCTTTTTGCAAGATTGTCCCCGATACCCTCGCTGGCGATCCCGACTATTGCACCATCATGCACGCTGACGGCGCCGGTACCAAAACTTCCCTCGCTTATCTGTACTGGAAGGAAACCGGCGATATTTCGGTTTGGAAAGGTATTGCGCAGGATGCTATCGTAATGAACACCGACGACCTGCTTTGCGTAGGAGCGACCGGTCCAATGCTGTATTCTTCGACGATCGACCGGAACAAAAATCGTATTCCAGGGGAGGTGATCGCAGAGATCATAAATGGTGCCGAAGAGGTGCTCGAAATGCTGCGCAGTTACGGTGTGGAAATTTACAGTACAGGCGGCGAAACTGCCGATGTAGGCGATCTGGTAAGAACGGTCACTGTGAATAGCACTGTAATCGCCCGGATGAAGCGCTCGGAAGTGGTGGATAATGCGAATATTCAGCCGGGAGATGTGATCGTTGGGTTTGCTTCTTACGGACAGGCGACGTATGAAACGCAGTATAATGGTGGAATGGGCAGCAATGGACTTACGTCCGCCAGACATGATATTTTAGGTAAATACCTCAAAAAATATACCGAAAGCTTCGACCCTGAAGTAAACGAAGATCTGATTTACAGTGGCAGCAAAAATCTGACAGACGCTGTGGAAGGTACTCCTCTGAATGTCGGCCAGCTTATATTGTCCCCAACCAGAACTTACGCTCCGCTGGCGAAGGCTTTGCTTGATGATATCAGGCCACACATTCATGGCATGGTACATTGCAGCGGCGGCGCACAAACGAAAATTCTACATTTCGTTGATAACCTTCACATTATCAAAGATAATCTGCTCCCCATTCCCCCACTTTTCAAAATGATACGGGAAGAAAGCGGCACCAGCTGGGAGGAAATGTACAAGGTTTTCAATATGGGGCACAGGCTTGAAATTTACCTTCCTGAGGAGTTTGCAGCACAAGCTATTGCTACCGCCGAGTCGTTTGGAATTGCGGCGCAGGTGGTAGGAAGGGTGGAAGAGGCACCGGAAAAGAAGCTTACGATCAAGAGCGAATTCGGTACATTCATTTACTGAAATCAATAATCAGCATGTAAGACCTTCTGACACTCGTTCAGGAGGTCTTTTTTTGTGCTCGATATAAATCTCAAAGGCATAGAAATTGTAGAACAAGCTCTGGTATAAGTAGAAGTAGTGTTAAGGAGTTTTTCAATCAAACCAGTTGATTATGAGAAAATTTAACCAAACCAAAAAAGCACTGATCCTGGCCGCAAGTCTTGTGCTGGCAACTCTCATCAGAACTTCGGCGCAAAATCCGAATGTAGAGATTGACCTTGATAATCCGGTCATGGAAGGACTCACCGATGCGATGCAATTGAAGCACGCAGGCGACGGTACTAATCGTATTTTCATAGCCGAGAGAGCAGGTACTATCAAAGTTTTCTTGCCAGCAGCACCCTCCACAGCAATTACGTTCCTGAATATGAACTTGCCGACCCCGATCGTGAGGTCTGCGGATGGTGAGGACGGACTGTTAAGCATTGCTTTTCATCCTCAATTCGAGACCAATGGTTTCATGTATGTTTATTACACAAACCTCGCCGGTAACCTGATTGTAGCCAGATACACAGCTTCCGGCAACGCAGCCAGCTCCGGCACTTATCAGGAAATTATCACGATTCCTCATCCCAATGCAACCAACCATAATGGTGGAGAAATGCATTTCGGGCCGGACGGTTTTCTGTATTTGTCGACAGGCGACGGCGGCGGCGTGAATGATGGAGCAAATAATGGACAGAATCCTTCAAGCTGGCTGGGTAAAATTCTGCGTATTGATGTAAATGTACAGGAAGGGGCAACATTACCTTACCAGATTCCGCCTACTAACCCGATTTCTGGTAGCCCGGTTTATGCATTGGGACTCAGAAACCCATTTCGGTGGAGTTTCGACAAGCTGACCGGAGATATGTGGATCGGCGACGTTGGACAAGGACAGAGGGAGGAAATAGACTTCCGTCCCGCCGCGTTGATCAGCAATTCTAACTTCGGCTGGCGCTGTTTTGAAGGCGATATACCCACGCCGGACATTGACCGCACCGGGTGCCTGCCAGCGGAAAATTATGTTGGGCCACTTTACACTTATGTCAATAGCGACGCCCGCGGAAAGTCTGTAATCGGCGGGGTCGTTTACCGTGGGTCGGCGTACCCGTTGATGAACGGATTCTATATTGGTACCGATTATTTTTCAGGGGATATTCACAAAATACTGCGAAGCCAGTCTTACATCAGTTATGAGAAGGGCGATCTTGCGGGCACGGTGGATATTGGAGAAGACGAGGCTGGTGAGATTTACGCTGTAAAAGGCGACGCAGTGTACCAGATTTTTGCAGAGGAGCCGCTGCCTGTCAGGCTAGCCGATTTCCGGGGAGAAAAAGGAAATGAGGGAATTTCTCTTACTTGGAACACGACGATGGAAGAAGCTTTCGCCAGCTTTGAAGTGGAGTTCAGCAGCAACGCGCGCGGCTTTGAAAATGTAGGGAAAGTGGTTGCAGCAAATGCAGTCACAGGTTCGACATATCGTTTTTCTCATTTGACAAAAAACACTGGAAACCTTTACTATCGCCTCAAAATGGTAGATCTCGATAATACTTTCGAGTATTCGAAAATTATTCTGGTCAAAATTGGGGATGAAGAAACGGCCGGCATTTACGTCCGGCCGACTGTGATCAATGACAACAAACTCAGTCTGAATCTCAACCGGACATTTCAATCGATAGAGCTGGTCAATGCGGGCGGCATGGTAGTGTTGCGGGAGGAAATATCCGGAAAAAGTGGCGAGATCAGCATTCCGCTGCATGAAGCTGCTTCCGGCCTCTACATTGTTCGCCTGGCAGATCAGGACGGAGTAGTACAGCAAAAAGTACTGATTACGGACTGATCACAGCGGAAACACCTTGTCCGCATAGCGAGCAAGGTGTTTTTATTATACAACCCTATTAAACCCAATTTAATTTTTAGTCAGATTGAGAGCTGCAAATATATGGAAATAATCCATTTAATTGGAAATGATCCATTAGATAATTTATCTCTGCCGGTTAGCGGCGATTTGTAACCATTGGAAATAAGAATGATTAAAAGGCTTTTCAGGTTGTCAGTAGTTGGCTATTTTTGACCTGTTCAATGCAGATCGAATTTATCAGCATTGGCTCTGTTTTACGCCCAACTGACTTTTTAAGAACTAATGGCTTTTTGCTTGCTTCTTCTTTCTGTCGCCTTATTCTTCATACTCTTTTTGCTTACTCGCCTGGCCACAAGCAGCTATTCCAATATCCGTATTTCGTTCATTTACGCGCTGCTTGCGAATGCGATTGTGATTTTTGTGTACAATGAGCTATTCTCTGTTTTCGACGCAATCAATGCATTCACAGCCAAGCTATTCTGGGGTGCTGAGGTGGCCATTTTAATTGGTGCTGTTGCTTATTTGCAGCGTTCACGTCGCATTCGCCTCTCTGATCTGGCTCTGTTAAATGGCGTATTTCAGCTGAAAGGCGTAAAGCCGGCTTATAAATGGATCATTTTATCTGCACTCGTATTTTACATTCTGCCGCTGTTTTTCCTGTCAGTATATGCGCCACCGAACAATTACGATTCGCATATGTATCATTTGAACCGGATACTTTTCTGGATCAATAATGGTAATCTGGACCATTTCCCGACCATGCATTTGCAGCAGCTCTACCTGAATGTATTTGCAGAATACCTCGTACTCGACACCGTTCTGCTATCGGGTTCGGATCAGTTCGCGGGGATTATCCAGTTCGGTGCATTTCTGGGGTCGCTGGCGGGCATAGGTTTACTTGCGAAGCAATTCAAAATGGGCCAGGGCGGGCAGTTGCTGGCTACCGTATTCTTGTTAACATTACCCATCGGCATTTTTGAAAGTACCAGCACACAGGTCGATTACTGCGCGTGTTTCTTTTTCATTTGCTACGTTTATTTCGGGTATCAGTTATTGGCAAAAAAATCTGCATTAACGCTGGCTGCGTTTCTTTTGTCGCTTGCATTCGGCGGATTTTCAAAATACACCATTTTCATTTTCGCCCTGCCTTTCACTGTTTTCTTCGCGATTAAAATTCTGGTTCAATACCGGTTCTTATATGCAGTTCGGGTATTGCTGCTGGCGATCATGTGTCTTGGAATAGTATTCGGCCCATTTTTCTACCGTAACTATGCCCTGTTCGGTCACGTAATGAGCCCGCTCCGTTCAACGGTATTTGCTTCTGAAGTACTGCCGGCGCAAAAGCATTCGATCGTTTATACCCTCTCGGGAATGGTCAAAAATACAGGTTTGAACCTCGGTCTGCCCGACACACGCTTCAATAATTTTCTGGATTCACGCATCAGGGATCTTCATCAAAAAATGGGCGTGGATATCAATGATCAGGATCTGAACGTGGACGAATTTTCGGTCAAATATTCAGTGCATGAAGATATGGTACCCAATACCCTGCATTTCTGGATTATCCTGGTGATGAGCGTCATGCTGTTGTTTGTTGCGGGTAAGTGGGATTTCAAATGGTTTTGGATTTGCGCTGCGCTAGGTTTTGTTGTTTTTTGTACGTTAATGAAATTTCAGCTGTGGAGCACCCGCACGCAAATGCCTTTTTTCGCAATGGGCGCGTTGCTGGTTGCATTCATTTTTACAAACTTCCGCTGGAAACAGGCGTTTCTAACAATTCCCCTCTTGCTCTCTTCGCTTCCATTTGTCTACGGGAATCCGAACAAGGAACTCGTTTCAATTAATTTTCTTACCCGCAAAGCGATCGGGCACATTCCCGTGGCGATCTGCGAAACCGGCGGTGAGCAGGCGGTTTTATATGAAAAGTATCTTGGAGCATACTATGAGTTTCCCGGCGCAAATAATTGTCACCCCCTGAAATCGTGGCCCGGCTACGGCGAACGCAGAAAGGTATTTGGGCTGCTTGAGAAAGTGGGTTACTACGACCTCGACCGCGCTTCCAATATCATAGGAATGGAACGCGACAAAGCCTATTTTCTCAGTCACCCTAACAACTATACCAACTTTAAACCCTTACTGGAACACATTCAAGGGGATCATAAAAATGTAGGTGTGTTTTTTAGGCGCCATAACGGATTTTACCATTACTGGTCTGCTATTGCGAGCAAACTGGACAAGCCGGGCAAAATGGAATATATCCGCTACAACCAGGAGCTGATGGTTTTGAAAAATGCCCAAAAGGATTTTTGTTATGATTATATCCTTTCCGATGACCCGGAACTGCTGGTGCAATTTGTACCAAAAGCAAACATCGATACAATTTACACCAGTCAGTTGCTGCAATTGGTCAAGCTGAAAAAAACAAGCTGCGACCGGAGCCTTTTCTAGTCGCTACGCCAGCTTCTCTTTGAAGAAATCAATCGTGCGTTTCCAGGCCAGTTCGGCAGCTGCTTTGTCGTAACGCGGCGTAGTATCATTGTGAAACCCGTGATTTGCATCGGGGTACATATAGGCTTTGTATTCCTTTTTATTTTCTTTTAATGCCGCCTCGTAAGCCGGCCAGCCTTCATTCACCCGCGTATCCAGCGAGGCGTAATGCAGTAGCAGCGGCGCCTTGATCTTTGGTACATCCTCAGGCGCGGGCTGGCCGCCATAAAAAGGTACCGAAGCCGACAGTTCGGGAATGCGCACAGCCATCATATTGGCAATGCCGCCACCAAAACAAAAACCGACCACTCCAACCTTCCCGTTACAATCTTTGTGATTTTTGAGGTAATCGTAAGCAGCAATAAAATCCTCGGACATTTCATTTCTATCGCGTTTGCTCTGCATTTCCCTCCCCTGATCATCGTTTCCGGGGTAGCCGCCCAGCGGTGTAAGCGCGTCGGGCGCAAGCGAGACGAAACCTGCGAGCGCGGCCCTTCTGGCTACATCTTCAATATGCGGGTTCAGGCCTCGGTTTTCGTGCACAACAATGATACCTCCCAGCTTGCCAGTCGCACTCTCCGGCTTGGACAGCAACGCTTTTATTTTCTTCCCGCCTTTGGGAGAATCGTAATGAATATAATCGGATTTTAGCCGGGGATCATTCGCTTTTACCTGAATACCTCCTTGATAATCAGGCATTAAAAAACCCATTAATGAAGCAACTGTAATACCGCCAACTGCATAAGCCGACAGGCTCTGGACAAAATTACGCCTGTCGATCCGGTCGTGCGCATAGTCGTCGTAAAGATCAAATACCTCTTGTTTGATATCTTCCTTCCTGATCTGGTCCATATTTGTTTTGGTTGAATGTTATTTCTGATAAAAGCCCTTTTCTCCACAGTCATACTAGGTTCGCGCACACGCTTCCGGCTATTATTCGGGCAAGCCGGTATTGAATGCAAAAATGCGACGCGGTGAACTGGCACCACGCCGCATTTAAGTAAAACTGATACGGGATTTTTATTTATTTAAACCCAAAAAGTACCGGAAAAACGAAGGTTACCACCAAAGTCCATATTCCGTAAATGGGCAGAAATAAAGCGATGCTATTTTCTACGCCGGCAATAGCGTCTCCATTTTTGATCGTATGGAATAGCCGGTAAGTTACGAGTAACAGGTTTATCAGGATCAACACATTACCGCCCAATACAGCCAGCCTGTTTGGGGTAACGCCCCACTCGGAAATTCTGAAAATGATCGCCGACAGCGCGATTCCATTCACAGTAATGGTCAGAACCGCTAGTCCGAGTAGCATGAATAGCGCAATTTTATTACCCGTATTTTTAGAGGTTTCAACAATCGAAAAGAGGATAAGCGCCATCACTCCAATCAGTAGTGCATTAAATATCAACAGGAATTCACGGTCGTTGTACGGGTCTTTGCCAGTGTACACCACGGCTGACAAATAAATCGTAAGCATCACCAATACCAGCGGCGTAAACACTTTTGCGATCACCGGAGAAACTTTGCTTACAAGCTGAGGATTCGTTTGTACGAGGTAAGTGCCCACAATAGGAGCCGCAGCTAGCCCCCAGATTGCAACGTACGGAAAGTATATTTCCTCTATTCGAAGGCCGATCAGGGAAAATAATCCGACTGTGACGGCTGACAATATGCCCCCGGCGATCAGGATAATCGTTGTCATCACCACCAGATCGCCATTATATCTCAGGAAATCGAGTCGCCTTTTGTAAGTATGCAAACTGTCGCCGGCAAACGCGTACCCCAGGATCGCCCACAGGAAAAGCGGCAGGTGCATACAAGCCAGCATCAGTGTGTCACTTTTGGGATTGTCGGGAAGGAGGTTAATGTAAACGGCGGAAACCAGGATAGCTACCGCCGCGATGAGCGCCTTTCGGATATTAACCTGCTGTTTCCAGAGAAAATAAGCGGTTAGCAGCGGAAAAACGACGAAGGAGATGTTTCTGGGATAAAAGTATTCAGGATTGATGCCGGTGAAATCCGGGATTTTTGCGACTAATCCCGCCAGAAACGAAGCAATGATCACAAATAGCAGCTCTTTGCCGGTGCCCCAGGAAATTTCGTTGGTCTCAAAATTCAGCCTTTCGTGCCATATCTGAGCGGTAACATGCTCCCTGATATCCGAATAAACGGCATTAAATGCGCCCCTGAAAGTGGCCTTGTTGTCCCGGTACAATTCTTCTAATTGTCTGGGATTCTGAATGTTGTTGATAATCTCGTCTTTCATTTTGTCGGTTGTTAACATGGTCTGTTTTTGTCTTTTAGTTTCCTGGGTATTTTCTCAATTTTTTTGCCTTCATAGTTTTTCAGGTTGTGAGTGTAGTATGAAAATATAAAGTACTTTGTATTTCAAAGTTAAAATAGCAGCCGAGTTTATTATATGGATTTTCATTGCTATTGTTTATGCGGGCTCAGAGAGATTATGCTTGCAAGATAGCTTTTCTAGCAACTATAAAAAGTACTTTGTGTTTCAAAGTAAATGAAAGTTTTAGAAATTTCATACAGTGCGGGAAAAAATAAAAAAATGCTGGCAGCGACTGGTTTAGTCAATAAACATTTCTTGCAATACGGATTTCAATTGTTTTACTTCATTGGAAGACAAGTCCGAAATCTTTGAGTTTAACCTGATTTTGTCCACAACCCGAATCTGGTCACAGGCAATGGAGCCATTTTTGGACTGAACAACACAATCTACGCGCCAAGGATAGGTTTTTACAATCGATGTGATGGGTATAATAACGACCGTTCGCAGCGCGCGATTCAGTTCGTCCGGGCTGACTACAACACAAGGTCTGGTCTTTGCGATCTCGCTGCCCTGGGTCGGATCCAGCGAAATCCAGTAGACTTCGTACTGTTTAATTACCATGTCCATTCTTCCTTATCGAAGTCCGTCTGCGTATCTGCCAGCAAAGGCATATCGTCACCGGCGGCATGCATTTGAACCGCAGCTTCCTCCCAGCCCTGGCGAGGCGCAGGTTTAATCACAATACTGCCATTTTCCACATCCACATCAATGCTCGACTTATTTGATAAATTCAGTTTCCGCAGGAGGGAGGCGGGGATGATAACGCCTTGACTATTGCCTATATTGATAATATTCGTTTTCATGATGTTATAACATTTCAACATTAACAACTCAAATTTAATAAAAAACGTTATAACAAATTGTACAACTATTAATTGGCACTAATGCCTTTTTCCATATTGACCGTTTTCAGGCATCTGCTGAATGTAGCGGCTGTGGTACCCAGGTACGTGGCAATGTAATGGTCGGGGATGCGGCGGAAAAGAGACGATGGCTGCTTGATATAATGCGCGATCCGCTGCTCGACCGATAGGTATTTGAAGACTTTCACCCGGTCAGTGAAATTGATAAGATGTTGTTCAAGCAACTTTACCGCTAGTCCGGCCATATAAACATCCTCTTCAACAAGTTTTCGATAAGTAGCATAGGAGATAGAATACCCGGAAGTATCCTCCAAAGTTTCCAGTACGTCGCTCGACGCTTTTTGCAAAAGAAAGCTTTCTGCAATACAAACAATATCCCCGTCTGAAACGAGCAGTGAAGTAATATCCTCAGAGCCACGCAAATAGTAAGTTCTCATTGCGCCTTTTTCAATAAAATACAAACACTGACTAACCTGCCCTATATCTACCAGCACGCGGCCTTTCGGGATCATAAACCGTTTCAGACTTTCCTGGAAACGAGCTTTTACCGGTTCAGAAAGAATAAAGTTAGAAGCTTCCAATAGCTGTTGCAGCGGCTTAATATCATCTGCGACCTTCATAAAATGCAGGATTAGGGTTACGTTTTGTCAATTTATTCTTCTTTAAATCGCCCATCTTGTCGGAGAACAAGGTGAATCTATGTCCTACGACAAGTTATAAATTAATATCATCCAAGTTACTTTGAATTGGATAAAATGAATTTGCAAACCCTAACACAATGGATCTGATATGAAAAAATCTGTATCTCAACTGATCGCAATGCTGCTGTTTACGCTCCCTGGATTTGCTCAGGATAGGGGAAGCAGTGAAATAACCGCAAGTTATGCCATGCTGCCTTCCGAAAATATGCTTGGGAATTTGTGGATGCAAATGGCGCGAATCGGCGACAATGGTGCCCGAAGCTTTTCGTTTCGAAAAGGAGCGCCTTTTATAAGCTATAAATACTATATCTCGGAACGCATTGCTATCGGCGGCGCGACTGGCTATAATGCTTTTGCAAACGAAAGCAACTTCCGCTATACAGATTATACGCAAATGGATGTGAAGACGATTACCACAGCCGGGGAAGTCACGTGGTTCTACGTCAGGAAACCCGGAATCAAGGTTTATGCGATGGCAGGAGTTGGATTTTATGTAATGAAAGCTTCTTTCGACGCTCAGAATACATCCACAGTCACGCAGGGAATGACTGCACAGCTAACTCCGGTTGGGGTCAGGTTTGGGAAAAAAGTGGGTGTCTTTACGGAGCTGGGTTACGGTTATAAAGGGGTTTTGAATACGGGATTAAGTTTCAGATTTTGAGTAATTAGAAATTGGTCGGAAACAGCAATCGGAAGTGTGTGCTTTGAAAATAAGCAATGCACGGATTGTTACTCCGAGCGAAGTGCCTTCACAGGATCTGAAAGCGCTGCCCGAATTGCCTGGTAACTCACGGTTAAAATAGTTACACCAAGAGCTGCCAGCCCCGATGCGGCAAAAATCCACCATGGAATAGTCGAGCGATATTGGTACCTGGCCAGCATTTCGGTGAGGAAATAATAGCTTATTGGTATGGCAATGAAAATGGCGATCACGGTCAGGTATACGAATTCTTTGGTGATCAGTTTCCAGACACTCGCTACCGAAGCGCCGAGTACTTTTCTGATGCCGATTTCGCTCCGCCGCTGCTCTGCGGTGAATGCAGCCAGCCCGAATACGCCGAGGCAGGATATAAAAATAGCGATCGCGGCGAAGAGGAAAGTCAGTTTACCGATCCGATTTTCAGCATGGAATTTAGAACCATATTGTTCTTCGGCAAATTGAATATCAAGAACTGCACCTGGTACGCGCTCGTCGAACAGGGTACGGACTTTTGCAAGCGCATTTCCCAGTTGAGTCTTCGGATCCAGCTTAATATACAGGTAATTAGGAGCGTAGGTCATGAAGTAAATCGTCTGTTTCACAGGCTCGTAAGGCGATTGCATGATCATATCCTGCACCACACCTACAATATGATATTCGGTATCGTTGAATGTGCCGTCTTTCCACCTCACCTTTTTTCCGACCGGATTAGCGAGTCCCATATACCTGGCTGCGGACTGATTCACGATGATCGCCGACGAGTCGGCTAAAAACGCTTCCGAAAAATCCCTGCCCGCAACAACCCGCCAGCCGACCGTTTTTCCATACGAATGCGATGCTGCGATTACTGCGAATTCGTCCTGATTATCAGCCGCTTTGCCTGCCCATTCAAACCCTCTTGCATTGGACAGGATATCAGTAACCGGGCCGGAAGACTGGGCGACGGAAGTCACCACGCCGGATTGCAGCAGGTCATTTTTCAACGCATCCAGGCGCGCACTTCCAGGTGGTATTTTTACATTGATCAGATTGCTCTTGTCGTAACCGATATTTCTGTTCAGCCCAAATTGTATCTGTCGGAAAACACCAACCGTGCCGACGATCAGGGAAATGGAGATTGTGAATTGCAGAACAACAAGTACTCTTCTCGCTGTCAAAGAATGCACGCTGGAATGGTTCAAGCTTGCTTTTAAAACACTGATTGGCTTAAAAGAAGACAGATAAAAAGCAGGATAGGCGCCCGCCAGGAAGCTGACCAGCACGCAGAAACCGGCGCACGTCAGCAAGAAGTATGGGTTAGATACAATTCCATTCGGATCAAGTAGCTCGATCTGCTTTTCTGTAATCGCATTGAATTGCGGCAATGCAAGCTGGACAATGAGCAGAGCCGCCAAAAAAGAGAAGGCTACAATGAGGAAAGACTCCGTGATAAACTGGAATATGAGTTGCGTACGTCCGGATCCGACCGCCTTGCGTACCCCCACTTCCCGCGCCCGCTGCCCGGAGCGTGCCGTGCTGAGGTTCATGAAATTGATACAGGCCAATAGCAGGATAAAAACCGCAATTCCGGAGAATAACTTCAAATAATAGATCTGCCCGCCGGTATTGATCCCATTTTCCCAGGAAGAATAAAGATGCCACTTACCCATTGGGTGAATGGAAACTGCGGCCTTTTTTCCCTCTTTGGAATGCTTGTTCAGCTCATTCCTGATCTTCACTGAGGCAGCTTCGATGGAAGTGCTTTTTGTGGTTTGGACAAGTATTTCAAAGGTTTTGATTTCCCAATTATCTGCGAGTTCGTTCACCCACTGTCTGCGCTTAAAAGCAGTAAAAAGCTTCCAGGGCGCTACAAATGACAGGTTATAGTAGTCTGAATTTTGAGGGAAATCGTGGTACACGCCGGCTACCATCGCTTCCAGCTCGTTATCGATCTTCACGAGCTGCCCGACCGGATTTGTTTTCCCAAAAATAGAGATTGCCGCCGATTCCGCTATTAATATATTCGACGGGTCTTCTAGCGCCGCCGCATCGCCGCCGACCATTTTGAGAGCGAGTATCTTGGCGCCGCCAGGCTCGATGAACCGGCCTTTCTTTTTGAATTTGTGAGCTGCCCAGGCAAGCGTGTAGTCTTCGGTATCCCATGAAACTGCTACCTGTTCGAAATCTGCCTTGTAATTTTCCCGCAGCGCTGTGGCCAGAGGAAACGGCATATTGGGTGAGCTAACGGTATTTCCGTTTTGAGCAGCGTGATGCATTACCCTCCCCACGCGCTCGTAATTTCCTGCGTTTTTATTAAAGTTCCATTCGTCCCAAACCCACAGAAATATCAGCATCGCCATCGCCATGCCAAGCGCCAGTCCGGATATGTTGATCAGCGTATAACCCTTGTTTTTATAAAAACCCCTGAATGCGATCTTGAAGTAGTTTTGGATCATATCTGATTTGGCAAAAGGTAAAGGAATTATTTGCAAACTAAAATATGATACCAGTCGATCAAGTGGCTGATCCAGAGATTTTTACATATTTGAAACGTCCAGTTTCGAACAACTATTGATTATTTGCGAACGCGACAACTTATTTACCAAAGCGCAATCCCAGTGTAAGTTCCAGTCTGCCGAGTCCTTCAAATTCGTCTTTATCGAGTTTTACCGTTTCTTTCCGGCCACCGGTTTCCACATTTACTTTCGTGATCGTGCCAGAAATGAGGGCAAGGTTTAAAAATGCTTTAGTCCCTGGCGAGAGCCTGAATGCATATCCGATCTCAACGCCGGCTCCCAGTGTGCCGCCCGTAATGGCGAGTTCAGCCCCGGAAGCGGCCAGCTGGTCGCGGTAGGATTGATAGCCGACATTCACTCCCAACAAAACTTCATCCTCAGACCGGAGTATAAGCCGGTTCAATCCCGAAAGCGCAAAATAATTCATTCTGATCTTATCCTTGAAATCTGCTTCCGTATATTGGTAACCGTTGTGGGTGTACTTCACGCCGAATCCCAGCGGCTCTGAAATGAAATAATGGATATCTCCGCCAAACGTGTACCCGGACTTCATCTTTTTCAGATAATCCTGCGTTCCAGGAGCAACCTGGTCGCTGATGCGTGCAATGCGCCGCACGTAGCCGCCCTGTAAGCGGTATTGCCAGCGCGCAAAACCGTCGTCACGCACACTCTTGTTGCGTGTTTCAGACATTTCTTGCGCATAACCGGCGACAGTCCACGATACGCAGACCAACAAAAGAAGTAATGATTTTTTCATAAAAAATAGAGAAGTAACTGAGAGGTGATTTGTGTTCAAAACTACACAAAACATTTCTTCCTGAAATAGCTGAGTCAAATTAATTCTAGCGGATTAATTTCAAAATTTCTTTGAATTACCATGTGCGACTTTGGGCTTATTTTGAGTAGCGGCCGGGCGAAACCCTGCTTTTAAAAGCATATTGACTAAACCTGACTAATTAATGAAGTGCAAGCTGCTGATATTCGTGTTTTTCATTTGTGCTTTCGTGGCACAGGGCCAGACCAATACTCCGTCTCAAAATATCATGATCACCTCTGAAAAAGGGAAAATCGAGGTCGTTGCGGAAAATGGGAAAGTGCGCGTAAATGTGCCTCCCAAAGATGTATCCAAACTGAAAAGCAAAAAATCAGTGCGTTACAGTGACTTCGGTGCCAAAGGCGACGGAAAAAGCGATGATATGGATGCTATTGCCGCCACCCACGCATTCGCCAATCTGCATGGACTTGCAGTGAAAGCCGACGATAGAGCTACCTATTATATTAGCGGAAAAGAGCGCACAGCGGTTGTTGAGACCGATACAGATTTTGGAAAAGCGGCGTTCATCATAGACGATACCGAAGTTCAGAATAGGAATGCTGCTGTCTTCACAGTCAGTTCCGGCTTAAAATCGTTTAAACTGGAAAATGTAACTTCGCTCAAAAGAAATCAGGAAAAAATCGAAGCGTCTTTGCCCGGGGCTTGTCTGATCACGGTCACGAATTCCAACGTAAAACAATATATCAGGTTTGGGCTCAACCAGAATAACGGCTCATCGCAGACTGATATTTTTGTGGTTGATAAAAACGGCAAGGTAGATATGAATGCGCCGATTATCTGGGATTTCAGTGAAATTACCGAGATAACCGCGCTGCCGATCGACGAAAAACCGTTGAAGATCACCGGGGGGCGCTTTACGACGATCGCCAACAAAGCCGAATCAAAATACACCTATTACAACCGGAACATCGCGATCCGGCGCTCCAATGTGCTCGTCGACGGGCTTGAACATCGCATTACAGAGGAGGGAGAGCATGGTGCACCTTACGGCGGTTTTATTAATATTGGTGAATGCGCTTACGTGACGGTAAAGAACTCGATCCTGACCGGTCACAAAACGTACAGCACGATCGGTGCGGCTGGCAAGCCTGTCACCATGGGAACTTACGACCTGTCTGTCAACCGCGCGCTGAACGTTTCTTTTATCAATTGCAGTCAGACGAACGATATCAACGACAATACCTACTGGGGTATTCTCGGCTCTAATTTTTGCAAAAACCTGCTTTACGATAACTGCACACTATCGCGGTTTGATGCGCATCAGGGCGTTGCCAATGCAACAATCCGTAACTCTACGCTCGGGCACATGGGGATTAATGCAATTGGCAGCGGAATGTTGCTGGTAGAAAACTCGACGATCCGCGGCAGAAGCATCGTGAACCTGCGCTCGGATTACGGTAGTACGTGGCAGGGAGAGCTGGTGATCCGGAATTGCGTTTTCGTTCCTGTAAATGGGAAGCCGACCAATCCAGTCCTGATCAGCGGCTCTTATTCCGGTCAGCATGATTTTGGCTATACGTGCTATATGCCCGAAAAGATCACGATTGAAAACCTAAAAATTGAGGATGCACAACACCCGGAAAATTATAAAGGACCTGCGATTTTTGCCAATTTCAATCCGGAAATGAAAGACACTTCTTATCAGGAAAAATTTCCCTATATAAAGACCAAAGAAGTGATATTAAAAAACGTGACTGCTGCCAGCGGGAAGGAATTACGGGTCAGCGACAATGCTTTTATGTTTAAGAATATTAAAATAACTGCACGCTGAAAGTAAATGCGTACGAATATTGGAGGTACTATCTTTTTTGTGTTAAAGATCCGTGTAAAGTCTGACAAACTCCACCCATTTTTCTCCGTTAGGGACACGCAGGTATTTTCCTTGCGGCGTAATCAATAGTTTGGTTGGGTAGTAAGTAATTGCAAAATTCTTTTCCACTTTTCCATCGGATAATGCAACAGGAAACGTGAATTTCTTTTCTGTTATATAATTCACAACCTTCTTTTTGGTGTCATTGCAGGCAATGGTAAGCAAAGCTATTTTTTCGTGCTTTGAAACAATATATGATTTGTATAGATTTTCAAGATCAGGATGTTCTTCGCGGCAGGGTGCGCACCATGTTCCCCAAAAATCAATCAGGATCCATTTCCCTTTCTGCTTTTGATTTGTAAACTTTTCATTATTAAGCATTAAAAGATCAATCTCCGGAACTTGCTCTGCCTGATTATTCACATGTTCAAGCCAGTACGTTTTAAAATCTGTTTGACGACTTTTTGAGCTGTTAAACACTTCTTGTAGCTGCTTTTTGTACGCAGGATCCGCCAGTGACATTTGTAGCAAAACAGGAAGTAACGTGTCGGGATCGGCTTTTTGTTTTGTCAGAAAATCCAGATAATCAGTATCAAACGAAATTTTATCAGTACCGAAAAGAAACGCCAGGTCGTAGTAGAATCCATAATTGTTTAAGTCGATTCGATCTGCACTGTAATTGAAAGCAGTTTTTAGATTAAGACCTTTTTGATCTGTGTTTCCAATATTACCAGCCCGCAATGCATTCAGACTTGCATACATATACCGCAGCCAGGCTCTTTTCTGAAGTTCGTTATATAAAGTGGATTCCGTAGCCTTGATCTGGCTGTTTTTCAAATTTTGGTTCAAGGCAGAAAACAGCTTTTCTGAAACAGGGTACAGGTCGCGGTTTGTCAATAACATTTTATATATCATCACCCCATATCTCCCGGACCTGTTTTCATACAAGTCTTTGGAAGTGATTTCATTTTTAATAAAATCATCTGTAATTACCGAAATCGATGAGACCTTATTAGCGGATTCTTTAATTTGAAACCAGTTGTGTAACGGACGGAGCATTTCAGCCAGTTGAGTCGTGTTTCTGCGTGTTAATTTATCAAGAAGTGCCTTTCCTAAATCACTATTTTGCTTCGCATTAATAGCCTTCAAAGAGTCGGAATACAGCGCGGTACTGTCCAGCAATTGCGCAAGGGAGTAATGAATTATTTGTGTCAGAATTTCTTTGGTGACTGCACTGGTGTCTTTGGAAAACGCCTGGATAAAGTGAAACGCAGAATCGGCATTCGGCTTCTCATCCATGTACTTTTTAATGTTCGACAGATTTGCACCCTGTTCGTTAGACAACATCACCGGTCCCTGCGCATGCGCACTCAACATGCAAAGCAGCAGAAATGCAAAGTAAATGACGGATCCTTTGAAATGATTTGCTGGCATAATTCAGGATAGTTAAGTAGATAACATAAATATATAATAAAATTTTATATACAATGAGATGGCTTGAAAGATCGGTTGTTCAATATTCGGTAAAGTCGTATTTTTGTTGCGCTGCTTAGCACTAATAGTTCGGCAGCAGGAGGACGACCTCCCCCATAGTGGGAACCGAATCGGGACGGCCCGGCCTAAATGGTCAAAGTCATGTCCTGGATTTATTTGGTTGCCGCCGGCCTCCTTGAGGTTGTATGGGCTTATTTTATGAAGCAGTCGGAAGGTTTCACCCGGCTTGTTCCTACCTCAATCACCATCGTTGCAATGATCGCCAGCTTTGCGTTGCTTTCAATGGCTATGCGCACATTACCCCTTAGTACTGCCTATACCGTCTGGACCGGCATTGGTGCCGTCGGTGCGTTCCTGATCGGCACTTTTTTGTTGGGCGAGCCGGCCAATGCAATGCGGATCACAGCAGCATTGCTCATCACAGCCGGACTTGTATTAATGAAACTTTCCTGAAAAAAAATTTAATAAATGGATCAGATCACGATAACCAAAGCCGGTGCTGAGGACCTGAAAACGGTGCAGCAAATCAGTAAAGAAACCTTTTTCGAAACCTTTGCAGAAGCCAATACAGAGGCGGATATGCAGAAATATCTTGCTGAAAATTTCAGTGAAATAAAACTAACGGAAGAGCTCAGCAATCCTGATTCGCTGTTTTACATCGCCTGGCTAGGTGAAAATCCGGTTGGGTATATGAAGTTGAATACGGGCGAGGCGCAGACTGAATTGCAGGATATTTCGTCATTTGAAATCGAGCGTATTTACGTCAAAAGCGCCTATCATGGCAAAAAAGTAGGTCAGCTATTATATGAAAAAGCGCTCGAAATCGCCCAGGCAGAACAAAAAGTATATATCTGGCTGGGCGTTTGGGAAGAGAACCTAAAAGCGATCCGGTTTTATGAGAAGAATGGTTTTGTGGCTTTTGACAAACATATTTTCAAGTTCGGCGAAGATGAGCAGACGGACATTATGATGAAAAAGCTGGTTTAGCCATTAACCATCTGCCTGATTCCTTCGGCATAGGTTACGGGTTTATAAGAGAACCGCTTTTCAAATTTGCTGCTGTCGAAAACATAGTCGCGGTCATATTGATAAGCCATTTCTTTCAATTCTCTCAAAATCGGCACAAAAATACCGAGCAGCTGCATCATCCATTTTGTGAAAATGTAGTAGCGCGGCTGTACATTCATTTCGGCGGCAATCATTTCAATAAATTGTTTTCCGGTTAACTGCTCCGATGAAGTGGGCAAATGCCAGACTTCCCCGTACGCGTCGGGCGTGTTGCCGAGTAACGCAAGGGATTTTCCGATATCAGGTACGTACGTGAATGAATGCACTTTCAATGCATCTAGTTGCCAAAATGCTTTTTTGCCCTTCTTGAATTCGTCCGTAACGGAAATACTGAGCGGGCTGTTTTTTACATCAGGACCATAAAAGTCGGCACTGCGGGCGATGAGCATTTGCAACCCCTGGGACTTCGCATGGAGCAGCATATCCTGCACGGCGGCGCGCACTTTCCCTTTTTCACTCGGTGGATTTATCTTTGAATGCTCGGTCATGTGCGGAATTTCTTCTGCCGCATACATATACACATTGTCCAGAAAAACGAGGCGCGCATTTGCCTTTGTACACGCATCGATCACATTGCGCATTAAAATCGGCCAATCGCGCTTCCAGACTTTGATATTGTATTCCAAACCAGCCGTGAGGTACACTACCTCAGATCCTGCAACCGCAGCTTCAACCTCCGAAGCTTTCAAAAGGTCGGCCGGAAAAAGCTCGTCGTTCGTATTGACCCGCGCCGGTTTGCGGGATACCAGCCGGATATGGTCCGTGTAATTATTCAGTTCTTTGGCCAGTACAATGGCGGTTGCCCCACCAGCTCCGAGTATCGTTTGCATGATTGTTTTTTTTACAAATGTATCACCGTCAGCAAGTTCCAAACGTTGATCTGTGTTAAGATTTTGCTTCCACAAACAATCTTTTGCGAATGCGGCTGAGACTTTCGGGCGCTATGCCGAGGTATTGCGCGATATATCGTTGCGGCACGCGCAAAAAAATGTCCGGACGGGCTTCTGCCAGCATTAGAAAACGTTTTTGAGGTGTGTAAGCCAGCAGGGATTTGGTACGCTCCATACTCTCGGCGGCAATGCGTTCCACCAGTATGCGGAAGAAAAGAGCGACGGCCGGTAATTCCCGTAAAAGCATCCCCATATCCTTGCAGGTCAGGGAAAGTACCGAAGTTTCAGTCAGCGCTTTAATGTGAGAGGTGGCGGCATTTTGTTTGGAAAAGCTTTCAAGGTCTGTGATAAATTCGTTTTCGAACGCGAAGTTGCACGACTTTTCTATGCCCGATTCGTCGAGGTAAAACTGGTGTAATGCACCATTTAGCACGAAAAATACCTCAGAAGCCTGCTCGCCGGCATTTAGGAGGATAGCGCCGCGTTTGAAGGTGCGCTTTTTAAAAAACGATGAGATATATGCCGCCTCGGCATCGTCGAGCTGCACGTCCTTCCGCAATGTCGAGATCAATTCGGGCGTCATATTCACTTCTGTTAATTTGTTCGAAGATAAATATAAGACTGAAAGCCTTTATTGTGGCTCAACTGCCAGGAAACTAGACCGAAAACCTGACGGCGATTCGCCTGTTTTAGTCTGAAACAACCGGCTGAAATAGGCGGGATCATTATACCCTAAGTCATAAGCGATCTCTTTGGCTGTGAGCGAAGTGTGGACTAAAAGCCGCTTCGCTTCCAGGATAATGCGGTTTTTGATGACCTCATTAGGCTGCGGCAACCGCAAACGGTTGAATTTATGCGTAATCGTTTTCGGAGCCATACACAGGAAATCGGCGTAATCGGCCACGGTGTGCTTGGATTTATAATGCTCCTCCACGAGCCGGGTAAACTTGCGGAAAAATTCCAGATCACTTTGCTGCTCAGTCACATCATGGGTCAAATGCTGCCGTTTCCAGGAGCGCGTCGCGCGGATCAGCAGTTGTTTGAGATAGGTGCGGACCATTTCTTCCAGCGAGCTGTCGTTGAGGTGGAATTCCTGGATCATTTCCTTAAATAGCCCGCCCAAAAAAGCATTTTCAGCATCGGAGAGCTCGACTTTCGGCATGTTTCGGATATTGTTAAACAGCAGACCATCGCACGCAACTTCCTGATCGTGAATCTGAATGCAGTAAAAATCGCGGTTGTAAAAAATGAAGTAGCCACTTTCTTCGCCAGCAGCTTCCAGTTCAAGGTATTGATTTGGGCTGATAAAAAACAATGTCGGCTGTTGTGTTTCGTAACACGCAAAATCCACTCTCAGTTTGTAGTCCGCAGGCAGATAGAGGATCTTAATGTATTCCTTGTAAGCGGGCCCGTTGATCACATCCGTTTGTTCCTGACTCACATGCAGCAATCCCAACGTCTTTAAATTATTATTGAAAACGGTCGAACTCATGGCTATATACGCTTGTGAATGCTGGGATTTTTGTTTCAAAATAGAGAAAAAAACCTGTGAAGCGATCATTGGCTTCACAGGTGCGATTCAGTTAATTAATTTCTGGCGAATTTTTCAAGCTCGGTGTTGAATTTATCCATTTCTTCAATAAAAAATCCGTGTCCGCCTTTCTCAAATTTCACAATGTAGGATCCTTCGATGGCTTTGTTAAGCTGTTCAGCCTGAGCATAGTCACACAATTTGTCATTCACACCGTGGAATATCGCAACCGGCATTTTGATTTTTCCAAGCACCGGGCGCAGATCCAGGTCGCCCAATGCGCTGATAGCCTGGGTAGTAGCGTAAGGTGATGCATTCAGGTTGATGCTTTCCAACCATTTGATCGATTCTGATTTAAGTCCGCCTTCTTGTCCTTCAAATGCTTTTCCAAAGCCTGCTACCAGTTGTTCGCGGTTTGTTTTAGTTTGTTTGATAAGATCTTTTGCACCTTGTTCAGTGATGCCATAAGGATGGCCTTCGCGTTGTTTCCATGATGGACCGGTTGCGCCGAATATGGCTAACTTCTTGATATGAGCACCATTATATTTAGTTACGTAGTGAAGAACCACGGCACTGCCCATCGAAAAGCCGCCTAATGTTGCATTTTCGATTTTCAGTTTTTCCAAAACCACTTTAATGTCGTCGGAGAATGTATCGAAGTCATATTTTCCATAAGGTCTGTCCGATTTTCCAAAACCACGGAGCGAAATGCCGATCACCCTGAATCCTTTTTCCACCAGATATTGGTATTGATATTCGTACATCTCATTGTTCAGCGGCCATCCGTGAATGAGTACGACGGGCTGACCTTCGCCGAGGTCGATCACGTGGAGTTTTACATTTTTTTCAACCTCAATGTATTCTTCTCTTCCGAATGCTGCGGGTTTGCGTGTTTGCGCAAATAGAGATTGGCTTTGGATAAAAGTGAAAAGGAATGCGATAGTCAAGGCAAGAGTTTTCATCAGAGTATTGAGTTTGATTGTTTGAGTTAATCTGCTAACCGTTAGCCGATTGTCATATCGTTTTGACATTACAAAGGTGGCAGGTTAATCAGCCCAGAAGAATGGATAAAATGCCATGCGCCTTGTACATTTTTCCCGGATGGGGAAATTATGGGTTGTAAATGTCCCTATACACGACAAGCGTTTACGGGTTCTTACTGATTCCTGTTCAAAACACTAACGATCAACTTCTTTACAGTTTCCATTTCTTCCGGTTTGCTGGCCGCGGCGAAAAGTGTCAGGCTCGCGAGTGCTTCGTTGCTGATTATTGGATTTTCGTTCGCTTGCAATAAGCCATTCACTGCCAGGAAAAGCAGAAAACACGCCGCGGCAATTCGTTTATTACCATCGACAAATGAATGATTTTTGATCACTAAGTAAAGCAAGGTAGCCGCTTTTTCTTCGATAGACGGATAAAAATCTATTTCTCCAAACCCTTTGCTGATCTGCGCAACTGAGCTTCGGAAACCATCATCTTTCTCCTTTCCAAACACGAAAGAGTCGAAATCACGCCGCATGGTATTGATAATGTCGTGGTAAGCCGATAAGTCAGGATAAAAGGCCGCTCTTTGACTGATGCCTTTCTGATCCAACGCTTCATGGTCGTAATCATCAAGCAATTCCAGTCCTTTGGCAAAATGTGCAAGCCAGCTTGTGTCTGCTTCATTAACCTTGTATTCAATCGCACGGCTCAAAATCCGGATCCCGTCTTTCAGCGTTTGCACTTGCTGGTTTTTCTGCGCAAGTCGCTGTTCGTTAATGGAGTAGCCCTGGATAAGATATTCTTTTAAACGTTGCGTAGCCCATTGCCGAAACTTGGTAGCAACCTCAGATTTAATGCGATAACCTACCGAGATGATCACGTCCAGGTTGTAATATTTCTGGCTACGTTGAACCTCTCTTCGTCCTTCTAATCGAACTATTAAAGAATCCTTAATAGTTGCCTCCTCCACTAGCTCCCCATCTTCATATACATTTTTTAGGTGTATATTGATGTTGGGAATCGTTGTTTGAAACAACTCGGCCATCATTTTCTGTGTAAGCCAAACGGTATCATCCTCAAATCTGGTCTCAATCCGCGCCTGTCCATTGGGGCTAATGTAAATCTCAATCTGCTTCTCCATTTTTCTAGCTTGTTTGAACCCAATATAGCAGTAAGCCAGTCAAATAGTTTGGTGGATTATCCTGCGGTGAGAAGACAGACGAAAATGGTTGAGAATATGTTGTTTGCTGAAAGTCCAAGCTGCAAGCAATTATTTAAAGGTCGCTGATATCTATTTACAGACGTCGTATTGAATAGATCAATGTAAAGTTATGTTCAATGCCGGGGAACTTGCGCAGCCTTCACATCCAAACTTTCTCCTATATTTGCCCCGCAAACTTTAATAAATTCTTATGAAACTATTTTCAAATGTCAGACCAAAATGGTCTTGGAGAGGCATACGGGTGCAAGTCCCGAGACCTGACCGATGTAGTTTCATTCGTTAAAGTTTGCGGTGACCTCTCCTTTTTTCTCACTCTTTTTCATGGTCATATGCAAACTTTAACGAATGAAGAAGGAATCGGCGAATTTGAAATCATTAGCCTGTAATCCTCAACGAGCTAATGAGCGTTCCATCCATTTCAAGATGATAATTCATCACCAATGGGCTGCCTGGAAATGTGCCGCTTGCTTCCACGGTAAGCGTTCCTTTTGAGCCGGTTTGCGTAAAGTCAATGACTTTTGTATGCATATTATACTTCTCTGTCGCTTCCTCGATCCACCCTTTTATTTCCTCCCTGCCTGAATAGGACGAGCCTTCGTCGGAAACGGTTGCGTGTTCTGTGAAGTAATTGGCAAATGCGGTGCTGTCTGCTTCATTTTGTGCTTTGATAAAGCCTTCGATGTTTTCTGTAATTTTCATGATTATGAATTTTTATGTTGATTTAAATGGTTTTTGTATTGAATAAAATCTTGATGAAAAGCGGATTATAATGTAGGAATGGTGCCGCCATCGATCACGTATTCGGTGCCAGTGAGGTAAGCTGCTCTTGGAGAAACCAGGAAGCCGACAAGCTCCGCAACTTCTTCGGGCCTGGCCGCTCTGCCGAATGGAATGCCGCCTAATGCGTCCATGACGCCTTTCTCAGCTTCTGCCATCGTGCCGCCTGTGCTTTTGGCAATGCGCTCCATCATCCGGACGGATGACGTGGTCATGATCCAGCCCGGCGAAACGGTCAGCACGCGCACGCCTTTGGAAGCCACTTCATTAGATAGGCTTTTACTATAATTGACCAGAGCGGCTTTTGCTGCCGCATAGGGCAATGTGGAGTCATACAAAGGAAGCTTCGCCTGAATGGATGCAATGTGGATAATGACGCCTTCGTGCCGATTAATCATGCCGGGTAAAAATCCGCGATCCAGCCGCACCGGCGCCAGTAAATTAGTTTGAAATGACGTTTCCCAATCTTCATCAGAAAGCACTGCAAAGCCGCCTGCAGGCGTTTCCGAACCTCCCAGATTATTAATGAGAATATCCAGTCGGCCGAATTTTTCAATGACTTCGTCCACCACTTTCTGCGTTCCTTCCGGTTTGCTTAAATCTGCGGCTATAAAATGGATGTTTTCATTTTCTTCTTGCGGCTTGTTTCTTGCGGTGATGATCACCGTTGCACCTGCTTTAAATAGACGGTCGGCGATTGCTTTTCCTGCTCCTTTGCTGCCGCCGGTTACCAGGGCAATTTTGTTTTTCAGTTCGTTTTCAAAATTAAAATCCATGTCCTTACTGATTTTTTGTAGGACAAATTTCAGCACTATGCTACGCCCTGACAAGTACGGACTTACGATTCAGATAGGGATAAATTTATCCCTATTGAACCGGCAGAGGCATATGTTTATATTTGCAGCATGTACGAAAGAAAGACAATGCCCAATCTGAATTGCGGGCTCGACCTGATCGGTGAGGTGCTTTATGGCAAATGGAAAATACGGCTTTTGTGGTTCATTCACCAGGGCTTTCAACGCCCCAGCGAGCTGCAACGGAAAATTCCGGATGCCTCCCGCCGGGTGTTGAATGTGCAGTTAAAAGAACTTGAAAATCACGAGCTGGTCGGGAAAATCATCTACCCCGTCGTCCCGCCCAAAGTGGAGTATTATCTAACTGATTTTGGTAAATCGCTGATCCCCGTCATTGCCGCAATCGGCGAGTGGGGCGATCAAAATGACCAGCGTTTGCGGACGCTTATCGAAAAGAACATTCAGTCTTAGCAGACACATTTTCCGCACACGCTGCTTCCAAAATCTGCTCCATTTCCAGAAGTAAGCCCGGAATCGGCGTATCGCTCGTATTGGTCAGGCAGAGCGAACCGTTGGAAGTTAATGCACCGATCGTCTGCTCCATTCCTTTGCCCGAGCGCACCATCGGGCCGTAAAGCGCTTTTAATTTCAATGTTCCGAAATTCGTTTTATATCTCACTCTGACCAGATTTGTAACCATAATGTGATGGTTAAAAGCCTGTTTCAAAGCATCCAGCATTTGCTGCATATCATTGTGTCCGAAAACAAGGTCCCGAAAAAAAGACAAATAGCCAGTCGTATATTCAGCAGAACTCGTCCCGCCGAGACCAGCCTTCGCCAATCTTGCCAAATCCCAGAAGGATAAGTAACGCTGGTTTTCAAAAAACACCGATTGCGTGGTAATGTTCAGGCCAAAGTTATCATCCAGGTTCAGCGCGCCTCTGGTGCAAATCGGCGAAACCAGCTCCATTCTGGTCTCCTCCCATTCCGGGCGCATTTTCCTGGAAGCCAGCAGTACCGCCGCGCAAATGGCACCGTGAACGCTTGTGTTCTCCTGTCTTGCGCGTTCGAGCAGGTTGTGCGTTGTGCTTTCCGAAAAGCGGTGCGATGAAACCGATGGGTTCACGACATCCGTCTTCATTTTCAGTTCCAAAACCTGATCGACTATCTGTTCAGGCAGATCTTCCGGCAAATCGAGCGTTTCATCATTCGAAACCTGCGGCTCCATCGGCGCAAGCTCATTTCCGGTGACGGCCAGCAGAATATCCCGTGTCAAATAGCTTAGTGATGTGCCATCCGAAACGGTGTGATTTGCAGCCAGGATCAGGACGGTGCTATCTGTTTTTTGAACCAAAACAACCCTTAATAGTGGACCTTCTTCCGTGTTGAACCTTTCAGAAAGCTCTTTCTCCACTTCCTGTTCCCAGCGGTAATGCTGCTCCGCATGCACTACGCGGAGTGGAATGTGCAGGTTGTCCACATGCTGCAATGTTGGCCTTCCCAATTCATCCAGCACAACCCTTACCGAGAGGTTTGGATGCAGTTGTTGCGCCATATCAATGGCCTTCCTCCATTTTTCCACTGGCTGTGTTCCGGTAATGTCTGCTGCCAGGCAAAAGTCTTTGGAATCGATCTGATCCAGCAGCCAAAACGCTTTTTCGAATGCACCTAACGTGCGGTTCTGTTGTCTTTTCATTTTGCATTGAGTTAAAGTGAGAGGAGACGGAACCGACCGCCTCCCTTGAACTGAATGCAAAATTGGCGGACTGGAATGGGGGAGAGAATGGACAAAAGTTGATGGGGCAGGTACATTTCGCCTTTCGGATCCAAACCAATCTACAATTCATTGCGGTCGGCGCATTCGGGATGATGTCGCAAACCACGATCAGCAACACGCTCATACAAACCCTGGTAGCGCCCGCCATGCGCGGCCGGGTAATTAGCATCTTCGTCATGGCCTACTCCGGCGGCGTCCCCATCGTGTAGTTCTTCAATATCTTATTCAAGCTTCCAACAGCGTCCAACCTTGCGATTGCGGGTGTTCATTTTCGAACAGCCTATGTCCCTTGCTGAACAGCCATCAACGCAAATTCGGGTGCTTTCGTAGCTTTTCTTAATGGTACAGATTTGTTCGCTTCGGGTCGTAAAATCAATGCGCCTTATCGTCATTGAATTACCACTTTCAACCTTGATCCGCCACCCCCTTTTTTCCTGATAAGCTATGATCAAAAACTACTTTACCGTCGCTATCCGTACGCTTGTCCGGAACAGGCTTTACACCGTTCTGAATGTGGCCGGCCTTACTTTCGGTCTTACCTGCTTCCTGCTCATCGGACTCTATCTGTTTGATGAACTCACGTTTGATCAGCAGTATACCAATGCGAACCGCATTTATCGGGTTGTGGAGCATATGAATGTAAAAGGCGAGGAGACCACCATCGCCGCGGCCAGCTTCAAACTGGCGGAGGTGTCAAAGCAGAGCATTCCCGAAGTGGAAAATACAACCCGCATGAGCCGTATCGGAAGAGCGAATCTGGTAGACCCGCAGAACCCGGTCAATTTCCAGGAAACCGTCACCATAGCCGATCAAAACTTTCTTGAAATATTCGATTTCTCATTGATTTCGGGCGATAAAAGAACGGCGCTGAAAGAGCCGAACTCGATCGTGATCAACGAAGAGTTGGCGATGCGGCTTTTCGGGAGCACGCAGGTGCTGGGCAAACAGCTTCAATGGAGTTACCTCGACACGCCGCACAGGATCACCGGCGTTCTTAAAAATCATCCCAAGAATTCCAGCTTTACCTTCAATAGCCTCATTTCCGAAAATACCAACTCGGACGATTTCAAGGAAACCGCCGCCACCGACTGGTCTTCCAATGGGTTTTCCGTCTACGCCTTGCTGAGAAACGGCGCAAAACCGGAAACTACCGCCGCTAAAATGACCAGTATGGTCCTCGCCAACTTCAAGCCTGAGAAAGGTACACGCCTGCATTTCAGCTTGCAGGCTCTGACAGACATGCACCTGCATTCGGAAAACATCGTCGACGGAGCCAGAAACTCCAATGTCGAGGCGATGCCGCAGGGAAACCTGGGTTATGTCAGGATGTTTTCGTTTGTGTCCGTGTTTGTGCTCTTCATCGCGGGCATCAATTATATGAACCTTTCCACCGCCAGGGCATCTAACCGGGCCAAAGAAATCGGGGTGCGTAAGTCGATCGGTGCAGTGCGGCGGAATCTGGTTTATCAGTTCCTGTTGGAAGCCATATTGATTACCAGTCTGGCGTTTGTACTGGCAGTTCTTTTACTGAACCTGCTGCTGCCGCCATTTAACAATTTTGTAGAGAAACAGCTTTCCTTTGATTTATCCACCAACTACCGCGTATGGTTGCTGGCTGTCGGTGCCACATTCCTGATTGGCCTTATTTCGGGCAGTTACCCGGCCCTGCTGCTTTCGGGTTTTAAGCCTGTGGCTTTGCTGAAAGGGATGAAAATCAACCAGGGCGGCAGTCTGGGATTACGGAAAGGATTGGTTGTGTTTCAATTTACAGTTTCGATCGTCCTCATTATCGGCACGATCGTTCTTTACCGTCAGGTGAAGTTTATGAACAACACCAACCTTGGATTTAATAAGGATTTGCTCGTGGTGATCGATGTTAACACGGGCAAGGCCAGAGAAGCTTCCGAAGCGATTAAAGCCGAAATGGCCGCGATCCCGGCTGTGAAAAGTGTGTCGCTTACTTCCCGGGTGCCCGGCGAATGGAAAATGTACCAGCGCGTAAAGGTGAATGCGCAAGGTAATCGCACCGAGTCGCAGGTTGCTTACTTTTTCGGGGCAGACAAGGATTTCCTGGGCACTTTTGACATAAAACTTGCACAAGGCCGCAACTTCGATAATCCTTCGGACTCAACTTCGGTACTACTCAACGAAACCGCCGCCAGGCTGCTGAATATCACGGATCCGGCCGGTCAGTTTGTCGAAATACCCTTCGCCTCGTCGAATGGCGGTGATTTTGAAGCTGTTAATGTGAACGGAACGCCGTTTAAGGCAAAGGTGGTAGGCATTGTCAAGGACTTTCATTTTCAATCTTTGCGGGAAAAAATTGCTCCGCTTGTACTGGGCTACAATCAAAATCCTGTTCACGTCATCGATTACTACACCGCCAAAATCGAATCGGGCAACATTCCGGCCACGCTGGAAAAGTTAAAGGCCGTACTGGTGCGGGCCGACGGCGACGAACCTTTTGAATACCATTTCCTGGACGAGCAGCTGGCCCGCTTTTACATGGAAGACTCCCGCCGCCAGACCTTAATGATCTGGACCGCCCTCGCCGCCATTTTCATCGCCTGCCTCGGCCTATTCGGTCTGGCCACGTATTCCGCAGAGCAGCGCGTGAAAGAAATCGGCATACGGAAAGTACTCGGCGCCTCGTCATTCAGCCTCGCCACGCTCCTTTCGAAAGACTTCCTGAAACTGGTACTGATTTCAAATGTGATCGCCTTCCCGGTCGCCTGGTGGTCGGTGAACCAATGGTTGCAGGAATATGCCTACCACGTGAATCTGGAATGGTGGGTGTTCGCCCTGGCCGCCGCGCTGGCGATTGTGATTGCAGCCTTAACGGTGAGTTACCAGTCGGTGAAGGCTTCCCTGGTCAATCCTTTGGAGAATTTGAAGGGGGATTGAGGGGGGCTTGATGACAAGGTGCTGGATGAGTATCAGGAGCGGGCGGGGGATTTGGATTGAAAGGCTCAGTTGCTCGAAAATTTCGAATAACTCAAAATACCCTTCACAATTTAAAGTGTGTTGATTATTATAAACAATATGCATATTTTTGTTTGTAATAATCAACATTATGCAGCCCAAAAAGCAAATCCTACTCCCCAGATTCCTGAAAATTCTGGAACAATTAGGCGAAAACATCAAACTGGCCCGCAAGCGGCGGAAGCTTACCACCATTCAGGTTTCTGAGCGGGCGGGAATCGATCGGACTACATTATATCACATTGAGAAAGGCAATCCAAGTGTATCAATAGGCGCGTATTTCAATGTTTTGAGAGTCCTGGGTTTACAGGATGATTTTCTCAAATTAGCTGCCGACGATGAGTTGGGAAGAAAATTGCAGGATTTGAAACTGATTGGCAAATCTTAGCATGGCGGACCGTACGGACATTTATGTTTATGCAGATTGGATCGGAATGGCAGGGCCGAAGCTGATCGGGACGCTCTCTGCGCAGCAAGCCAAAGGCAGAAAATCGTTCAGTTTCACATACCAAAAAGACTGGATAGCTTCACAAGAACAATTCTTGCTAGATCCTGACATTGCCTGGTTTGGTGGCGCGCAATATCCTAACCAAAAAGAAAACTTCGGTGTGTTTCTGGACTCTATGCCCGACACCTGGGGGCGCACGCTTATGAAAAGAAGGGCGTCTATTCTGGCAAAACAAAATGGGAAGCAGGCTCCCACACTATATGATATAGATTTTCTTTTGGGCGTCCATGACGAAAGTCGGATGGGTGCATTAAGGTTCAAACTGGATCCGGACGGGCCATTTTTAGACAATGATCCGGTCTCGCCAACGCCGCCCTGGGCGACCGTCCGTGAGCTTCAACACGGAGCTGAACTTATCGAATCCAATGAAGATACCGCGGAAGTAAGAAAATGGTTGGCCATGCTGATGGCGCCCGGCTCCTCTCTCGGTGGCGCGAGGCCCAAAGCCAATATCCTCGACGAAAAGGGCCAACCCTGGATCGCGAAGTTTCCTTCAAAAAACGATACAACTGACCGCGCGGCTTGGGAATACCTGGCTTACCGGCTGGCGATCAATGCAGGAATTGAGATGGCCGAAAGTAAACTGGAACTCGTGGCGGGAAAATATCACACCTTTTTTACCAAGCGATTCGACAGAGAAAAAAGTGCCCGCATCCATTTTGCCTCCGCCATGACGATGACCGGCAAAAGTGAGGAATTGATCCGCGATGATACGCCTTCCTATCTCGATATAGTTGAATTTATACAGTTTTCAGGGAGCAACATTGCCGAAGATCTGGCTCAACTCTGGCGGCGAATGGTATTTAATATTCTGATTTCCAACACCGACGACCATCTGCGCAATCACGGGTTTCTGCTAACTGCCACCGGGTGGAGGCTATCGCCAGCTTTTGATATAAATCCTTCTATTGACAAAGACGGACTTGCACTGAATATCGACATGGATAACAACCAACTCGATTTGGACTTGGCAAAACAGGTAGGAGTTTACTTTCGCCTGCGTGAAAAGGAAATGGATGAAATATTGGATCAGGTGAAATCAGCTGTAACGGATTGGAAGAAAGTGGCAGGTGAAATTGGAATCACTCGCGGCGAGCAAGTGTTGATGGCTACGGCATTTCGGCTGTGAGCTTCTCGATTAAAAGCATTGAGAAGTAAGGGGCGGACTAAGAAAAATGCAAGGAAGCGTCACTTATAGTTTCTAAACGCTTCCGTTATCGCAAACCTAGCGGCAATTGTCTAATCGGAATCAAAATTTTGGTGAAAGCATACTCATGAAACCATGTATTATAACTAAATAGAGTTTATATGAAAACTATTGATATACAGTCATTTGATGATTTAGTGCAGACGCTTTTGCAAGACAGGTATTGTTGTGGTCACGTAATCTTTCGAGGAGTTAAAGACCAGGTTAATCACAAGTTAATACCTACCATTGGAAGGATGCGAAAAAACCAGATATATCCGCTCCTTGAACAACTTCTCGATGACGAGCTACAAATGCTTAAACTCTTTCGACATAGGTCCTATGGAGAGCTAAAAAAAATTCCTCAGAACGACTGGATGTGGCTAGCTCTTGCTCAACATCATGGGTTGCCAACGCGTTTGCTGGACTGGACGTATAGCCCATTGGTTGCTGCTTTTTTTGCAACCGAGCCAGAGATTGATTTTCAAGGAAATATTAAGGATACAAACAGAAATGGTGGAGCAATATATGTTCTCCACGATTGTGACTACCTTGACGCATATACAACAACAAGTAACCCCTTTACAGTAGAGCGTGCAAGAATTATCTATGCACCAACTGTCACTAATCGGATTGCTGGTCAGGGCGGTGTGTTTACCATCCACCCTGACCCTCGAATTGAGCTGCAATATGAATTTGAAGAAGAAGGTAGCGAAAGTACCAGATGGATCCACAAGCTATCTTTTTCGTCAGATGTAGCTTTCAAAATTCAAAGAGCATTATACTTCCTTGGAATTAGGAAAGGCAGTATCTATCCAGATTTAGATGGATTTTCAAGTGATATCAAGATTCGGTTCGGTGTTGGAGATTGTCATACATCAGACTAAAGGTACATTTTCTGAAATCCTGCGTAAGTCATGTGGTCTTGCATACCCTTGTCTGTACTCAACCCTAAGTTGATATTCAGACCTAATTAGTGGTGAAGATTTACCACCAAAAACAAGTACAAATTCATATGTCTTTCCGCTGCCAGAATGGGCTACCATAGCATTGACTTTTGCTTTGTACACGTCGCCAAAAAACAAAATAGGGCGAGCCTGATAAACAAAAAGCATTTGTTTATCTTCTCTTACAATAGTCGAATGCTCTTTTCCAGTTACTAAAATTCCGCCCTCAGGCTTTCCCAAAATGTCCATGTTGTGGGAGAGGGTAAAGTAGAGATTTTCTTCATTCAAATAAGGAGTCTGATTTGAAATTTCAATTTCGATCTCAAAATTGGTCGCAACTGTTTCATACTGCATACCCAGTTGGATATCTGTTATTTTGCCATACAACACCGGATTCTTTGCTTTTTTGAACAGTGCCTCAATATAATGATGTGGCGCCGCTCGAATATTAGCACCCATCCGCATTGGATAATACCGCTTATTGAACTGATGTGGGCTTGAAACACTCTTATCTACCTCAATCACATATATAAATTCACCGTTTTGTTCAAGCTCACGAAAACGAATACCTGATGGTAATGGTGTTATTTCTCCTCCAATTCTGTTATAAAATCTATCTTGCTCAACCCGCTGATCTAATGGTATGGGAGTAAGTTCTCCTTGAGTCACTTTTTCCTTCTTTCCATGAACTGAACGTTCTCTTGGAGCACCCCAAATTATCATCCCTCCATCAGAATTGAGCATTGCACAAACTTCTTCAAAAATTGTTTGCTCCTGATTCTTAGCATCTCCACTGAAACTTTTAAACTCTAGTGAATCTGCTTCGACTTGCTCAACATTAAAATAATTTTCTATATCAGAATAACTTAAAAGGCCTAGTTCTTTACCAAAGGCTAGTTTCGAAGGAGTCATGATAGTTAGTTATTTGTAAAAAATAGCTGTCGCTAGAATAGTTTCGTCCGCATTTTACGAAAAGTCATCTACAAAAACACCTTTGTAATCAGCTTGAGGTATCAGCAACAATGCGAACAAAGCATGCGAACAAAGCAAAGGTAAGAATCTTGAAAAAAGCAAAAGACGCTCATCAGTCTAACTTAACACAGAACACATCTCAAGATCAGCAGTACAACCCAGTTTCAATAAAGTAAACTTCTCTCCTTTTGTCCCACCTCGAAACAACTATTGCCATACAGAATGTTCGTCCTGACACCAACCAAATCTTTCCCCTATATTTGCCCCGCAAACGTATAGTAAAATTTATATGAACCTACAATTAAAATGCAGGCCAAAATGGCCTTGGGGAAGCAGACGGGTGAAAGTCCCGCGACCTGCTAAAGTTCGCTTTACTGACGTTTGCAGTGACTTCCCCTTTTCTTTTCACCCAAATCCATTTAAACTATGCAAACGTCGGATGGACGAGGTGTTGGCTCGAACAAAAATTCCACCAACCCAACGAATGATGCCCGTCACGCATCAAATGTCGGCGATCCGCTGACGGAATCCCAAGCCGAGTTTTGGTATCTCGTAGAATGTCAGGGCTGTAAGGAGCTGGCGCATTCGCTCAAAATGGTCCATGATCTGGCGCTTTATCATTCGGATATTCCTTGTGATACGGCCGAAAAGTCGGCGCTTTTTGATTTGAAGGTACTTTGGGAAGGCTTCGAGAAGATGGGGGCGAAAGTTTAGGAATTGGAGGACTGTTGGCGACAGTCCTTTTTTGTTTTTATGCTGATCCACAACGAAATGCGGTGCCGGTAAGAAACGACTAATTCATATTTCTGAACGCCACCGGCGTTTTCCCGGTCTTCTGTTTGAAGAGCTTATTGAAATACTGGGGATATTCGAAGCCCAGGCCGTAGGCGATTTCGCCGACTGAGCGGCTGCTGCTTAAAAGGATATTTTTGGCTTCTTCGATCAGGTGATAGTGGATGTGGTCCTGCGCGTTTTTGCCGGTTTCTTTTTTCAGGAGGTCACTCAGGTAATTGGGCGATAAATTGGCCTGTTCGGCGAGGTATCTGACCGTCGGCAGGCCGCGTTCACTGAGGTCGCCCAGCCCGAAATATTCGTTCAGAAGCTTCTCCACCTGCACGATCACCGCGTTATTGGAGGTTTTTCTGGTGATAAACTGTCTGCCGTAAAACCGGGAGCAATAGTTTAACAACATTTCAATGCCCGATACAAGAATGGACTGGCTGTGCACATCGATATTTTCGTGTAGTTCAGCTTCGATTTTCTGAACACAGTCCGCCAAAATTTGTTTTTCCTTTTCCGACAAATGCAGCGATTCTGAAACTTCGTAGGAGAAAAAGCTGTAACTCTTCATTTTGTCACCCAGCGGCGTGCCCCGGATCAGATCGGGATGAAAGCCCAGCCCCCAACCCAATGGCTGCGATGATCCCTCGGTATCGTCGTCCATTTCCAGCACCTGATTGGGTGCCAGACAGATCAAACTTCCATTTGTAAAATCGACCAACTTCCGCCCGTATTTCACGTGATTCCGGTTGTAAGTCTTGTAAATCAGCGTGTAGAAATCTGTCGAAATTTTGGTATTCCCAATGTCCGCCTCGCGAACCAGGCCGAAATCGATGATAGCCACGAGCGGGTGGTGAACAGGCTGGTTCAGCCCGAAAAATTTGAACAATTCCTCGACGGTATGCAGGTGAATATTTGTGCTCATAAAAACAAATATAGCCTCATTGTGCTGACAATGAGGCATAATGATCTCAAAATTATAAACCGAACAGAGATTTAATGACGCTGGTAAAAGTAGCATCGTCGGCCTGCTGGCGCTGCGCGATAATGGCTTTCGCATCTTCACCCGCCGCGTACCGTAATCGATCCGTGCCGTCTGTCGCAGCTTCGTAAATCACATCCGCCACAACGCTGGCAGGCGAGGCTTGCCCAAACATCGCCTGCGTGGCTGCCAGCAGTTTGCCGACGATCGGCTGGTATTCCGTCATGCTTTCATCATTGCTGAAATCCAGCGAACGACCAGTGAAATCAGTAGCAATCGCGCCCGGTTCTACGATTTTGACTTGTCCGCCAAACTCCTCCACCTCGTAGCCCAGCGATTCGGAAATACCTTCGACCGCGAATTTTGTACCGTGATACAAGGTCCCAAGCGGAAAGCTCATCTTGCCACCAATCGAGGAAATATTGATAATGATACCGCTTTTGTTGGCGCGAAAATGTGGCAGTACAGCTTTTGTCACATCCAGCAAACCGATCACGTTCGTATCAAACTGACGGATGATCTGCTCTCTCGAAAAAGATTCGAGCACGCCATAAGCGCCATAACCGGCATTATTTAACAAAACATCAATCTGCCCGAACCTGGCAATGCCTTCTTTTACTGCATGGTCAATGGAGGAAGGATCGAGCACGTCCAGTTTGGCAACCAATATATTTTCTAATTCCCCTAATTCAGTTTCGGTTTCCGGATTGCGCATGGTAGCGACAATGTTCCAGCCTTTGGCTTGAAATAATTTGGCCGTTTCTTTACCAATACCGCTGCTTGCTCCTGTAATTAAAATGGTTTTCATGATCTCTGATTGTTAAAATGATGCATCAAAGGTCGGGGTGAAAACCGGGCTGGTATGAATACGAATTCAGGGTTGTTGTATACTTTTTACGGTTTTTGGGCTAGTACTCGATTCGGATAGCAGCTTTTCCGTTGAAGGATTGGATCGTTACGCTTTCGGTCTTTTCGTCATATTGCCCGCCTGTTACTTTGAGAGGTTTATTGTTAACGGGATGTGGTATACGTACAACGAGCTGTTTCGGTTTCCGGGCGTCGCTGCACTCGACGGTTGCTTCAATATAACCCTTATCGACCTGCGAATTGACTTTTGCCGTGACCGGGCCGAAGTAGCTGTGCACATTTTCGAGCTCGATCTTTTTTCCGTCTTCCAGCCAGTTTCTGGGAATGGTGCTGAACAGTTTCAGCGTATCGCCGGCCTCCATATACAGCATCCACCGGGTTTCCATCAAAAACCAGGCTTCTTCATGCGTTTTGTGCGGACTCACTTTGTAAAGATGTTCCCAGAAAGTGTAAGTCTCACGGTCGGCGAGTGCGGCAAAAGTATTGTAGTAAGTGCTCAGAAACGGCTTTACCATACCCGACTTGGCCTGCATCCAGTTGTGCCGGCTGTAATAGGGCTGGCTGAATGCGGCGTTATCTTGAAAAAACAGTTCGCTATGATAGTCCAGCAGCATTTTTGATGCCGGCTCATTTACATCGAGTACTTCGCAAAACACCAGGTAAAGCGGCCCGAGCATCGCGTCGGAAACGGTGAAAGTACCGTGCGACCAGAATGTCTCCCGCTTTTGGAAAAGGGCCCGGAGCGCATCGGCTTCTGTCCAGGGCGGCACAGTAGGGCACCACGTTCCGTCACCAAGCGGCACGACGGGCGAAAGTGCCATGGAATTGAAAAACGATACGCGAATGTCTTCCTTCCACGCAGCCGCTTCTTTTTTAATGCGTTCTGATTGTGCGGGATCAATGCCAGCCAGCATTTCGGCAACGCGGCTCATGCCGAGGTATGCGTATCCATTCAGCATAAACTGGTGAAAATGATCTTCCGGATCGGCAACCTTTCCTTCAATCATACCATAACCTCTTCCGCGCAATTCTTCCTTCTTGTTCCGGTTGCGCCATTCGATCAGGAAATCACAGGATTTAAGCAGTTTTGGTTTAATCTCATTCACCCAATCTTTGTCATTGGTATACCTGAAATATTCGCCCATACTCCATAGTGCCGCTCCGGTTTCAACCATATAGCCCCCAAAATTCTGAATAAAACCGTTTTCATGCTGTTTATCGAGAAAATAGTTAAGCGACCGTTTTGCCACATCGTCGAGACCCATGGAAGCGTAAAACTGGATAATAGGCGCGCTTTCGGTGCCGATAGGGGAATACACACCGATGTTCGGAGCCAGGGTGCCGCCCGGTTCTTTTCCAAAAGTGATCAGGTCAAGATGCAGCAGGCCGGCCTGTATCATTTCATTAACCCGCTTTTCGGGAACGTGGATCTGAGCAGCTTTATGAAGTTTTGCAAGCCAGAAGGTTTTGCTTTCCTGATAACGCTGATCGAAAGTCTGACCAGCCAGCGCAGCAGCGCGTTGCTCTGAGATGGGGCTATGCGGCAGGTAGAATTCAAAAACCGCTTTTTCACCTGGTTGCAAAAGAATAGCTACTTCTTCGTTGGGCAGCGGTTTACCATTCAGTTTTGAAATACAATAAACCTTGTCTTTTATGAATGCCGAGAATCCCGTTTTTTGGTCAAATGTATGTGCCGATTTGTGCCACCAGCCCGTACCCGGTCGTGGCGTTTTGAACCAGGCGTAACGCGGAACTGAACCGGTATTCGTCACTTCTGATCGGAAAAACATCACGGTTTCCTCCGAATTATTCTGCTCTTTCAGTCTGGTATCGAGTATTGCCTGCTGCTCTTTGGTAAACATGTGCCCGCCACTGGAATTGTCGGCGATCAGGAAATCGGTGCCTTTCAGGCCGTCGGCTGTCAGCGGTAATTTTTCGAGTGAAACCAATGTTGTCGAGCTGTAAACCACATCATCGTCCTTCTGAACGGAATGTAAAATGGGCAATGTGCCCTGTTCCAGCCTCCGCGAGTTGTTCTCCTGCACGCCCACACCTCTGCCGAGCGTATACATGTATTTCGCAGGCTGATTATTGGTTTCCGGCAATATCAAGGCCGACGAAGACAGCTTTGGAGAAATGATATTTGCCTCTCCGATCGCCGCGTCGGACAGATTGTCTGCCACTTCAAAAATCCGGTAGTCGCGCGAAGTACCCAGCCAGGTTGGTACCGACATATTCCGCACCTTCTTTTCTATTGATTGAAATGAAACCTCAGGCTCCTTCTCTATGCGCTGAATTTTCGTGGAAAGATTGCGCGAAAGTATTGTTTTTTCTACTTCCTGAAAAGAGCGTTTATCTGCTGCTGGCAATACAACTGCATTATAGTCAGGCAGATAAATAGGGGAGTTTGTATTCACGTCCCTCAGGAAAAAGGAAAAAGGGTTCTTTTCGGTTTTAAGCGAAATGAGCGTGGTATTCGGGCCGGGCTGAACTTGCACACTATCCAAATGCACCCGGATCCGAGCAGGACCTACGGAGCTAAATGTAAACCCACTGCCACTAACCTTGCCTTTTCCTTTAACGATCTCAACGCGCGTAACTCTCCCGTTTTTCGCCTGAACCGACCCTCTCGGATTGCTTTCGCTCCACTCGATCAGTACTTCCGATTTCTGGTTTTGTGCTCGTATCTGACCGGTGCACAACGATAATGCAAATGCAAGGAGAATGGCTCTGATAGAATTCATTTTTCAGGGAAAAGTGGCTGTCATATAAAAACTAGGTCGGCAGCTGATATACTTGCTGACCGAACTAAATATCGGCAGTTGCTGCTATTCTCTCGCCATACAATTTTTATAATTATTTACACTTCTTAAGGAATGTTTAAAGCCTGCCTTTAACGGAGAAAGTAGTTTTGCTGAACAAATTGTCAGACCCGATATCTGATTACTTCAAATGCATTTGTTCAATTATTCAATGTCTAAATATTAATCCAATGGAATTTAACTTTCAGCAACTACTCAGCGATTTTGAACTTAGAGAACTATCAAGCGAAGCCGATATTATTGATCATTTGGCATTAAGAACAAGAATCTATGAAAAGGAATATTCAGGTGAATATGTCGACAATAAGTACGATTTGCTGCCAAGCGACTGGAAGGCAAATCTGATCGGAATATTTTTGAATCGGCAGCAAATTGCTACGATCAGGGTTGTGACAAGACAAGTTAATGAAGCAATTGAAAAGCAGCTATATACGATCAATGAAAAGTTTGGTCTTAACATCAAACCGGATATCTCCGGTTGTCTGCCGACTGAATATGCTTTTCAGATAAATTCCAAAAATAGCATAACTAATAAAGATAGAACCGTAGAGCTGAGCAGGGTCGCTGTTTCAGATGAATTTCGTGGTTTGGGCTTGTGCAGATTTGCTATGCTGGCAGCAATAGGGATTTCAATTCTGGATAATCACAAATATTGCCTTTACTCGTGCTCGGTAAATTCGGTTAAATACCATGCAGATCTGGTGCCTATGATGAAGGGTGTAACTGCGGAGCAAAATGACAATGGTTATCCTGGTTTTAAATTTCCCACTTCGTCAGCCGCGGTACTTTCAGAGTTTCAGAATATGTCGCAAACCCATATGAACCAGGCAATTATAGCGGGCGTGGTTTGCAGGTATGGGACGGGTGTATTGGATACTAGTCAGCTCGCAGATGTGCATCAATTGTCCTCATCGAAATAATCAGCTTTTTAAATACAGAAAACTTTAATGGAGATATTCACAAAGCTTGCCGAAAAAATTTCGGACAAATCAGAAGCTACATTTAAACCTATTTTCTTTCGTCTCAATAATCTGAATGATAAAGAAAAACTAGAAGTTCTTGTTGACAATAACCCTGATATTTCAGTATTCGATACAATTTATGATCAGCTTTTTGAGCTTGTAAAAATAGAAAATCCGGCTGTTAAACTGAGTCCGGAACAATCAAATGCCCGCATAGCAAAACACCTTGGTGAACGCACTTTTCATGAATATGGTGTATGGGTTTTTTATCCGTGGAGCAGGCGACTTGTCCACCTGCTTGATGAGAAGGAATTTATTAAAGTCAGGACAAACCGCAACAATTATAAAATTACTCCGGAGGAACAGCAAATACTGGGAACGAAAAAGATTGGCATTATAGGTTTGTCGATCGGGCACGCTGTGGCTATGACACTCGCTACGGAAAGATCGGTAGGTCAATTGCGTCTGGCCGATTACGATACGATAGAACTTTCGAACTTAAACCGCATTCAAACAAGCACGCATAATCTGGGCATGAACAAGTCCGTTGTTGCCGCCCGCGCCATTGCAGAAATCGATCCGTTTATTAATGTGCAGATTTATCGCGAAGGAATTTCAGAAACCAATATCAATGATTTTCTGACTGATGGTGGAAACCTTGATATACTGGTGGAAGTATGCGACGGCCTGGACGTTAAAATTCTGGCGAGAGAACATGCCCGGCATTTTAAAATTCCGGTTGTAATGGACACGAGCGACAGGGGAATGATTGACATTGAGCGTTTCGACAAAGAACCGGAACGTCCGATTTTACACGGGCTGCTGGCTGACATTGATCCGGCAGGTTTGAAAAATTTGTCGGCAAAGGAAAAAATACAGATGGTAGGTAAGATTATTAATTCAGATGAGATTTCGAGTCGCCTTAAAGCCTCATTGAACGAGATAGGGCAAACCATTTCATCCTGGCCGCAATTAGGTTCAGCCGTGGCACTGGGCGGTGCCATCACCACAGATACCTGCCGCAAAATCCTGCTGGAAACGGATATCAGATCGGGGCGCTATTATGTGGATATCGATGGGATAATATGCGTTGAATAAAAGCTTCCAAAACCTATCCTGTTAACATCCAGCATATTCCGGGCGGAAAAGTCCGTTCAGTGCGGCGATTGTTTTTTCCACAATCTTCCTTTCGTCTTGCAGTACAATGTAAGGATTGGGATCGTCTGCGTGTATTTCTTTAATAACTCCCTCAGCCCGTTCCAGTCCGTTGATATCCAGAATCATTTCCGCTTTTGCTCCACGGTCTTTGATATCTTTCAGCATTTCCAGAAAGCTCTCATTTACTGATAATGTTGTGCGTAAGTCCATATTTTTATCTAATTGTCTTTTGTGAAATATTTGAATGAGATGTAAAATCCTCACTTGAAAAACGCTTGCGATTAACAATTAATTCAATGCTGTTGATCAATGATCGTATCATCGTACATTTGCGGCTTCAAAAAATGAGACGATGATTACAGTTGAGAATTTGGCCGTTGAATTTAGCGGTTCCACGCTTTTTAGTGAGGTTTCTTTTGCAATAAATCCTACTGATAAAATTGCCCTGATGGGTAAAAATGGAGCAGGGAAATCCACCATGATGAAAATCATTGCGGGGGAACAAAAGGCCAATCGCGGCCATGTACGCGCGCCCAAAGACGCCGTAATTGCTTATTTGCCACAACATTTATTGACCGAAGACAACTGCACCGTTTTCGAAGAAGCCGCCAAAGCATTCAAGCAGGTTTTTGAAATGCGCGCCGAAATGGAAAGACTTAATCACGCACTCGAAACCCGCACGGATTACGAAAGCGATGAATATATGGCCATCATCGAGCAGGTTACCGAAATCGGTGAAAAATATTATCAGCTGGAAGAAGTCAATTATGACGCCGAAGTTGAGAAAGCATTGAAAGGATTGGGATTCAGGCCGGAAGATTTTCAGCGGCAAACCAAGGAATTCAGTGGAGGCTGGCGGATGCGCATTGAGCTGGCCAAAATCCTTTTGCAAAAGCCAGACCTTATTTTGCTAGATGAGCCTACCAACCACATTGACATTGAATCCGTGATGTGGCTGGAAGATTTCTTGGTCAATAAATCCAATGCCGTAATGGTTATTTCCCACGACCGGGCCTTCATCGACAACATTACCAACCGCACCATTGAAGTTACAATGGGACGGATTTTTGATTACAAAGCCAACTATTCGCATTATTTGGTGCTGCGCGAAGAACGCAGGTCACACCAGATCAAGGCGTATCAGGAACAGCAGAAAATGATTGCGGATAACATGCAATTCATCGAACGCTTCCGCGGCACATATTCCAAAACCAACCAGGTTTCCTCCCGCGAACGCATGTTGGAAAAACTGGAAATCATTGAAATTGATGAAATTGATAACTCAGCGCTGAAACTCCGTTTTCCACCTTCTCCAAGGTCAGGCGACTATCCGGTTACCGTGAAAGATGTGTCCAAATCCTACGGCGATCAGATGGTGTTCAAAAACGCCAGCATGACGATTTCGAGAGGCGAAAAAGTCTCATTCGTCGGCCGGAATGGCGAAGGTAAATCAACAATGATCAAAGCCATCATGGGCCAGATCAACGTCGAAGGAACCTGCCAGCTTGGACACAATGTGAAAGTCGGCTATTTCGCACAGAACCAGGCATCGTTACTGGACCCGAACCTGACGATTTTCCAAACGGTCGACGAGGCCGCAGAAGGAGACGTAAGAACCCAGATCAAGAATATTTTGGGCGCATTTATGTTCCAGGGCGAGGATATCGACAAGAAAGTAAGCGTATTATCCGGCGGAGAAAAAACCCGCCTTGCCATGGTGAAGCTGCTCCTGGAACCCGTAAACCTATTGATTCTCGATGAACCTACGAACCATTTGGATTTGAAATCAAAGGATGTTTTGAAAGAAGCACTGAGGAACTTCGACGGAACATTGGTGCTGGTTTCCCACGATCGTGACTTTTTACAAGGGTTGTCTCAGAAGGTTTTTGAGTTTAAGGATAAGCGTGTGATCGAGCATTTCGAGACGATTGACGCGTTTTTGGAAAGGAATCGGATTAAGAGCATTGCGGATTTGCAGCTGGCGAAGTAGTTGACGATTACCGCCAGATCAGATCTATATGCTGAAACAAAATTAAGATTCAAACTTTCGGCAACAATATCAGCTTGTCGCCGAAAGTTTGAGGTTAAGACCCAACTTGTCGAGATCTGCGCTTCTTATTGCTTTTTACCTTCCAGCAGCCAGCCTGCATATGCAATTTTCCACTGTCCGTTGTGTTTTTCCAGAAATCGGGTTTCGCGGCTGAGCCCAGGCATATCCAATAACGGCTCTCCTGTATCCGTGCCATACTGATCGAAAGTGACCCAGGCAGCATCCTTAAAGATTCGGACATTGATATTTTCCCGCCGTACATTCTGTGGGTTGGGCTTCGGAAAGTCCTTCATGTATCCTTTGGTTCTACTGTCTCTTTCATCCCATCCTTTAACTACGGTCACCCCGCCATCTTTCCACCAGCCCATTGTACGGATATAGGGTGCATGTACCCAGCAAGCTGCCCATTTGTCATAGTCCTTGTCCCAGAAGGCTTTGGATTCGGTGTCAATCAGCTGCAAAATCTGTGTCTGCTCTTTGTCGTAGTCAATTGCCACGGGTGCTGTTTCCTTGCTGATAGCAGCCACGTAAATGCTGGCTATAAAGAGTAGGATGATAATGGTTTGGATGCTTGTAATTTTCTTCATAATAATAGATGGATTTAAAAAGTATATTATTTTTTATTGCTCGGATAGCCTGGGTGCATACTACTTTACTATATACTTGCCGCGTCAGCGACAGCATTTAACTCGATATTTGAATTGTTTTGGAGGCCAATGTTTACTTCAACATTGAGCACTGCGGCACGTTTTGTGCTAAAAATCCTTTATTAAGACCCTTACAGCGGGTAGAATTGGGGTGCAAATATGTTGCCAGCTAATAACCTGGTACCATATACGCAAGGCGAAAAAAATGATTTCACCATTTACTTTGTAAGTCTTCTTCTCGATTATATTATTGCTTATCGGTTATCTTATTGCTTGGCCATTTATTTAAGAACAAATTTAGGCTTGGCGCGGACGCTAAGGATTAAACATATCTTAATAATTATAAAAGATTATAAAATTCAGGAGAACGTACGCTGCGCGGATTAGAGTCCAAGATTACCGACAGGTGAAAGAAGTTTGAACCTAATAGTGAAAGAGAGATTATTTTTCTGCGTAGCGAGACCGTTATACGCCCAATTTTAGCTTGGAAACTAAATCATGAAAATACTGCGGACTCCATATATCCAGGACGTTGACATTCGGTATAAATCTCCTTATATCGTCCTTGATCCGCTGGAAGTTCACTGAATCTATTTTTGCATTCAGCAACACCTGAAACTCCGCTTCACTGATACTGTCATGCTCCCAATCTCCGCTATCTTTCGCACGTAGCGCGAAGTGTTTCAGATTCAATGTAACTCCTTTTCTGATATACCATTCCATATCATACCAGTCGCGCCCCTTCACATTATCCTTCCATTTCCTGAAAAGCAGCGCATGCATTTTACCGGCGAAAAGGTCGGAAATGCTGAAACATTTTACATAAAATGAAAATGGTTGGAGTAGCAGTTTTTCTTCGGTATCAAATCCCGGAGGTGGCATCGTGTCGACTTCCAGTTTGATCTTGATACTGGCAGTTTGTCCTAATCCCTGCTGCGGCACAACGCCTTCCAAAACCAGCTCGCGCCAAATCGTTTCCGATTTCAGGAATGCAGAATCAATGTTGGACTTAACTGCTTTTTGCTTTTCCTTAATCGACACATGCATGCCCAGTGCTTCAAATTCATCGACTATCGCGGGCAAATAGGTGTTGATTGAAAAATTGGGATCTGCTTTGAGCAGCGAAAAGTCGAGATCTTCGGAAAAGCGGTCCAATCCATAAAAAATTCGGAGCGCCGTGCCACCATAAAACGCAGCCTTTTCAAAGAAACCTTTCCTGTAAAGCCCAGCCAATGCAACTTCCTGCATAATTTCACGCAGCGCCTGAGTTGCATCCTCCTTAGTAGCGGGGTTGTAGCTTGCGAGCCAATCTTTAATCATAGTTCGTTGATGAGTTTTATGACTTGAACCAAACTCTCACGTTTCGGCGAATCGCTCAGCCAGGTCTCCATTGCCTGCACATCCAGCTGCTTCAACTGATCTTCGTCCATTCTCAGGTTTTCAATCAGGTATTCACCGGCTGCGATTTTACTACGGAGTTTTAAGCCTGCGGTATTAATTACTTTATCGAATAAAGCTTTCTCCGGCGATGCGATGAGTGCATTTTGATTTTCACCAATCTCTACCTGCCGAATCCCGAAGCTGTAATAAGGCAGCGGCATTCGTATAAAATTGAATGTCCCTGTCGAGGTATCAAACTTCCGGGAAGCTTTGGTAGTAGCGGAGGATACCTCAAAAACCCGCTCCGGGATTAACCCATGATAGGAAAGCGCGCTGTCAAAAGAAATATAACTCGGCCCCAATATATGATTCGCCAAGAGAAAAGGCTCAGTACGCTTTTCTGAAATCCTGGTAGATGGTAAATACAAACCTTTCTTTACAGGTTCGATCACACCTGCTGAGATTAGTTCATGGATTTTATCATTTGGACGTTTGTAGCCTTTCAAGAGCGAAATCAGCAGCTGATGGGTTAGCGGCTGGGTGGAAAGGTTCCTTATGTTTTGCGCGAAATCCATGTGTAAATTTAGCAAGATAATCGGTTATCGTCCGATTATCTTGCTAAATAAATACAATATGACTCAGCGCTTCTCCGCATGATAGTAATGACGGTTAAACCTTCATCCAGCAATGCCATCGAAATTGAAACCAAATTCTGATAGTCGACGGAACATATTAGGTGATGTTAACTTAAATAACAAAATGTTCTAATACGTGAAATTTATATTTTTAGGCTTATTTTCTAGTACAGCTCAATATTTCACTCCTATATGTTCCTTTTTAAAGCAGCTTCTGTTTTTCTGTTCTGTTTACTTGCTTCACTCACATTCGCGCAGCCCACAACTAAAAGTATTACCGCAAAGGAGGCTGTTGCTGAGGCAGAAAAGGTAATTTCTAATTATAAAGAGAATTACCGGTCAGAGGCGGAAGCAGATTGGGAGAATGGGAAAATTCAGATTGGCAGCGACAGTTTGCTTTTCACAGTTAAGGTTTTTGGTGAAAAACCTAAGGATGGTCGCAGCATGTTTATTTCTATGCACGGTGGTGGCAATGGTCCGGCATCAATGAACGATCAGCAGTACAAAAATCAGCAAAGGCTGTATAAACCTGCCGAGGGCGTCTATTTCGTGCCGCGCTCGCCATCGAACACGTGGAATATGTGGCACCAGGAGTCGGTAGATGGTTTGCTCGAAAAAGCTATTCTGGACGCAGTAATCATGGAAGATGTTAATCCGAACAAAGTATATGTAATGGGATATTCCGCAGGCGGTGATGGCGTGTATCAGCTCGCCCCGCGCATGGCCGATCACTGGGCAGCCGCCGCGATGATGGCCGGGCACCCTGGCGACGCGGCAATTCTGAACCTGCGGAACCTGCCGTTTTTCCTGGCTGTAGGTGAAAAAGATGCCGCATATAACAGAAATGCGTTGCTAACCGAATGGTCAAATAGGTTAGACTCTCTGCAAGCAACCGATAAAGGCGGTTTCATTCATGATGCGCATTTAATGGCCGGTATGCCGCACTGGATGAAACAACAAGATACAATTAGTGTCGCCTGGATGGCCAAATTCAAACGCAATCCATATCCAAAAAAGATAAACTGGATTCAGGACGATGTGGTGCGCAAGCATTTTTACTGGCTCTCTGTTCCGCAGGGTTCAGCAGTGAAAGGGCACACGGTTTTTGCATCTTACCACGGCCAGGAAATCGACATTCAGAAAAATGATAACGATACATTATACATTCACCTGAATGACAAAATGATGAACCTGGACAAGCCAGTCACCATCCAGCAAAATGGTAAAGTGCTTTTCAAAGGGAAAGTAGCCCGTAAGACTGAGCTCATTCAACAGTCGTATGCGGATCGCAGGGATGCTGATTATATTTTTTGTAGCAGGGTTGCGGTGGTGAATGGTAAGGTGACAATGTGATTGATAAGTAACTGGCAAAAAACAACTTCAATCCTTCACTAATTTCAATCTCTTCACAACACCAAAACTTCCATCCTCAACAGACAGGTTATAAACCCCGAGTGGGTAATTATTTAAGTCCAGTTCCACTTTGGTTTCTGATGTGATTTTTTTGCTTAGCAGCAAGCGACCTGTCATGCTATACAGGCGGATCGTCTCTCCCGGCCCGACACCCTTGATCATAAATTTGTCTGACGCCGGATTTGGAAAAACCGTGATACCCAAATTAAAAATAGGTTTGGCATAAACCACGCGACTCCATTGATAACTGTTGTCCCGATCGACCATTTTAAGACGGTAGTAATTAGAATTAGGAAAAGGTAAATCATCCGAATAGGTGTAGTTATCGCCTTTTCCAGATGCTGAAATTGATTTTAATGGCTGAAATTTCTTTCCATCTGCACTGTGTTCCAGCTCAAAATGTGAAAAATTAGTTTCCATTGTGGTCTTCCATTTCAGTTGAACAGCGTTTTCGATTGGCTGGGCAGTAAATGATTCCAACGTCACTGGAAGGGGATCATTTGGAAGGGTCAATTTCCCTAACGTGCCATCGAAAAACGAAACCACATACAACTCGCCCTGCTGATCTTCCCCAAACGAAATAAGGGACGGATATGAGACATTGGGAATAAAACCCTGATACCCGTTTGGAACAATAACGCCGATGTTAAAAGACTGATAATCCCCATAGAAATAAGTGCCTTTCAACGATGGATACTTGGCCCCTCGGTACACGTACCCGCCCATAACCGAAGTGTTTGTCTGATTTGCATTGTTGGTATAGCCTGGGTAAGTGAATTTGGGAGCGATGAAAGTACTTGCTATGTCGCAATTGCAATTTCTATAAACGGAATTTCCTTCCATATAGTCCCACCCGAAATTTCTTGGTGTAGTGGTATTAGAGGCACTGAAAAAATTGACTTCTTCCCATCCGTCGTGTCCATTATCCCCGATCCAGAGATCGCCGGTTGACCGGTCGAAACTGAAACGCCATGGATTTCGCAGGCCCAGTGCCCAGATACGCTCGGTTGCATTTGATGCTGTTGGCAGGTTGTTAAGATCAATTTTCAATATTTTTCCAAAGAGCGTGGACATATTCTGGGCGTTATTTTCAGGATCGCCCGTCACGCCCCGGCTTCCCGGCCCATTGTCGCCTGTGGAAATGTATAACTGATTGTCTTTCCCAAAAGCCATGTCACCTCCCCGGTGCCCGCCCAGGACGTCGGTGTACGGAATGGTTAAAATAGGTGTTTCTGTGGAACCGGCAATGTCTGAGGTGGCGTTGCCTGCACGTTGAAATCGGGAAATCTGTACTTCAAACTTGCTTTTTACAACATACATTACATAAAAATAGCCATTGCTCAGGTAGTTTGGATCGAATGCTATGCTATAAATCCCAGCCCAATCCGGATCGTTAATTTTGCTGCTGATATCCAAAAATGGAGTTGGCAGAATCGACCCGTTTTTAACCACCTTTATCCTCCCGCCCATCTCCGCAACAAACAACCGCGAATCACTCGCATGCGTAATTTTGACCGGCCGCGTAAATCCAGACAGATAAGGTTCAATAACAATCGCCGGCTGAGCCAGAACAATTCCACCAAGTAAGATCTGAAAAAAGAGCAGGTGTAAAACTTTTAGTTTCATAGAGCGAACCTGATGGAATGGTGTATAATATTACAAATTTGATGGGGTAAATTTTTGTTTTTGCGCGGAGGTATTGTGTGAGATTGGGCATTGCGCGAGTTAGCTCCGCATTATATCTGGGAGGGGATGGCGAAGATGGTGGTTGGGTAGCTGAGAAGTTAGTCGATGCACATTCATAACAAGTCAGCCGGGAGCGCGTTTTGTCTTGGAGGAGGTTCCTGCTTCGATGAAAACCACCGATCTCATGGACATCTTGCGAGCGTCACTTAAAGATCTGATTTTTCGTTACGTTTGTAGTGTAAATCATTTAGTCTTTTGTAGTGTGTAATAAGTTTGCCGCTGTGGGATATATAAAACTTATGGAAACACAAAAATCACATAACACATTGAATACTAGGCCACTTTCCCGGCTAATAAACAATTCTGCCTTTAAGCCATTGATAACAAACAACATGGCGGGCGCGTATGTGAATAGAATGAAAAAACTACTTTCCTGGGAAACCATGGAAGGGAAGAGACCAGAAACGGTTAAGGATCTTATTCAGCATGCTTATCAACATTTACTGAGCGGGTACCGCTACGAATACCTTTACAAATCATCCCTGCTCAATGATTTTATTCTCAAAAATTATTCGTTGGACGATACAATCTTGCTGAATGAGTTTAGAATCGGAAAGTCCAAAGCTGACGCTGTTCTAGTGAACGGTACGAATAAGGTATTTGAAATTAAGACAGAATTAGATTCCCCAGAGCGCTTAAACTCCCAGATTGCCGATTATTACAAAGCTTTTTCGGAAGTATATCTTATTACGCATTGTAGCGAAGTTGAAAAGTACAAGCAGATATTACAACCAGAAGTTGGAATACTTTCTTTTTCAAACGAAGGGAAAATAGATTTATATAGAAGCTCCATCATCAATGAAAGTATGCTGGATTGTGCCGCAATGTTGAAATCGCTTCGTAAGCATGAATATTTAGAAATGACAAGGCTCACTTGTGGCCACATTCCTGATGTATCTCCTGTCATGCTTTTTACAGCTTGCTTAAAGTTATTGAGACTTTGCGAGCCGAAAGTAGTCCAAAAAAGATATTTGGAGGTAATAAAAAAGCGAATCAATAAAAGTACTAATAAGATGATACTCTCGGGTGATTTACCTGACTATATAAAATTTTCATGCTATCATCATAATTTAGATTCTAGTTCTTACATTACTTTGATAAAGCGATTGAACAGTAAACTTTAAACCCTTCCTATGTACTTTCCCTTTCTTCGTGGAAAACAATTTGAGCTTCTGGCATTAAGAGAGCTGGTGAAACTACCTTTGGATCCAGCGAAGATATCGCCTATCATTGAGCCGGTAAAGAAGGATTTGAAAGGAATATCAACAGTTGCAGTTGCACTAGACAAACTGAATCTTCAAATTCAGTTAATCGTCAACCCGGAACATGGAGATCTAAAAAATAAAAGCGCTGAAATTTTAGATTTCATTTCTAGACTTCAAGCCCAAGGGTTTAGGAACATAGTCCCTACCTTTTTAATTAATAGTGAAAAAGATTTTGGTTTCTTAAAATCGACAATCGCTGAAAATGGTTATGAACAATCGGGATACAGCATAGTTCAATTGAACCAAATATCTTCGACGGCGCAACTTGCAGAGCTCGTAAATAATACATCGGCACAAAATATTTTTATTCAAATCAATCACATTTTTGGACTGAAAAGAAAATACAAAAAAGAGGTTGTATCTTACTTAAATGATCCATTTGTAAAGCAGAAAAAAAATGCTGATTACGAGCATTACCCTGATGAGAATTTCTCAAATGATTACTATTATTTCAAAGAAGAGAATTACAAGGGCTACGCAGACTATCTTACAATCGGCGGGGAATACATCGAAGGAGGAATGCTTCCGTATGCAGTCGCAATACACCTTACATATAAAGATCCTGACAGCGAGGATATTAGAATTCATCACTTTCTGTCCGACAGCAATGACGGTATAGAAGATACTGCGGGTAAATTCTACGAGGCGTTAACAAAGTTGGTAAATTTTGTTGATCATCATCGATTCGACTCTTTGGCCATTAGGCAGTTTAAAGATTACTACTACCGTCAAGCATTTCCCGGCTTGGGCATTATTAAAAAGCTCTCCATCATGCACCACATCGAGTTGGTGCAATCTCTGCTTTAATTATGTTTTGCAGTGCTAATTGTTTCACTGACCAAGCGTTAAAGGACTTTGTCGGTTCTATGTCGACCACCACGGGACTGTGTCAGTTTTCGAACTCGACTGCGGTCCCATTGATTCATTTAGGCCAACTTGCTGATAAGTTTGACAACTTGCTCTCCACATATGCATTGGTTTCAAGTTTTAATCCTGGTGATCCGCATGGTGAGCCAGTGTTGCTTTTCGACCATATACTATCATACTGGCCCAATCTCTTTAATAGGGAATTATTAAATGTCGCACAGTGTCAACTGTTACTGCAGAATATCGCCAGAGAGTCCGCAAATTATAGTGGTAATCTGTTTGTAGAACAAGTTTATTTTAATCCAATCTACAATGAGGATGCCCTCGTGTTGGGTTTGAAGTGGGATGTATTTGCTAATGAAATCAAAAGTAAAAATCGATTCTTCCTTACAGAAAAGATTGATACTGATACTCTGGGATCTGTGTTTGAGCGACTCAACAAGACATATTTACCAGGTAGCGCTTTTTATCGGGGCAGGATCTCGGATACATTGCTTCCAGTTAATAAAATGGGGAAGCCACCTATGGAAAAGACAGGTGCGGGAAGAGCGAACCCTGTTGGTATTCCCTATCTATACATTTCAAGTGATCCAGAAACAACGCTGTATGAAACGAGAATAAGTTTACATGAAACCATTACCCTTGGAGATTTTGTCACTAATGCGCCGGTAAGTGTAGTGAGTCTAAAAAATGTGGATGAGTATGGTCCTTTTGATATAGAAAATAAGGGTTTTACGATCGATGAGTTTATAAGAGTCAAGCCATATTTACTAAAACTAGGATCTGAGCTATCCAAGCCAGTTAGAAAGCAGGATAGTGATCTAGATTACCTTCCGACACAGTTTTTGTGTGAATTTATAAAGTCGATTGGATTTGATGCGGTGGAATATAGAAGCGCCATGAACCCATCGGGATTTAATCTAGCCGTTTTCAACGATCATAAGCTGACGTGTATAGATACACGGTTTTATCGGGTTAACGAATTGCAGTACACTTGGGAGCCGGTAACTGTATAGTAACTGTTTAACTCCAAATGGAAGTAGTGGTAGCATCGTAGAAGTAGAGATGCAGATCTATGACACCTCTGGGTTTCTTTCTATTAATCGTTTTCCTGTCTTCAACTATTTTTGCTGCTTTCAAAATGATCTGATTGTCATTTATTAGTATATACTTCTTGGGAATTCATCCAGTTTTTCTTCCCAATCAACTTCCGGGGATAATTTTCGATGGTCAAAGTCATTCAACTCTAGAAATTCAATAAGACCTGAAAATCTTTTTTTGTATAACTCATAAGTTGTTAAATACTTTGAACGAATATATTCATCTTGATGAGTGTCGATTTGATTTTTTAAAAACTTAAAATACTTCGCGTCCAGGTCCAATAGAGATGGGCCTTCGAGCAAAATCCAATCTATGGGGAAGGCAGCTTTAGGCCAATTTTCAAAATCTCCTATACTTTGATTCGGGTACACAAAGTCAAATTTGTCGTTGTATTCGATTGTCCGAAATATGTTAAGGTTACTAGATATGCTTTTATCGACAAATAAGCCAGTACCAGTTATTTCATGTCCATTGTCTTTTTGATAGGCATCGATAAGTGCTTTCCCGTAATATGAGTCGAAGTGTTTATGCTTTGTATACTTAAATTCTCCAAAAGTTAAAACTCCGCGGAAAACTATTCCAAGCTGGACACAATGGTAGAAAAGTGATTGACTAGCTTCACAGGCATACATCAACATAGTCTCACGAGCCTCTTTTGACCTCGGGTCGTGTTTTAAAAAACAAATAATGGTATCCGAAAATATTAATGTTTTAAATGCTTCATCCATAAATACACGCAGAGTATCAACTCTTTCGAACAAATCATCTATCCTGGGATCATTTTGCTCAACCATTTTCTTAAACCCAAGGATGTCGAGATAAAGTAAATAAGTAGATGTCATAGACATTGGAGGAAATCATGAATACGTTGCCCGCAATACTTCTTATCAGATGTTCGGAGCTTATGTTTGGATTGTAAGGTACGCATCCCGCTACCTAAAACCAGAACCATAACTCCATTATCAGCATTGATGATTTTCAATTGTCTTGAACCACGACCTACTCCGCCACTCTACTAACCGTTAATTCATTCCCCAACCACCCATCCAAATTTTCCCCTATATTTGCCCCGCAAACATTTTAAGAACATCTATGAAATTTTTAAACAAATCCAGGCCAAAATGGCCTTGGAGAGGCACACGGGTGCAAGTCCCGAAACCTGGACGAGATGTTCTTTCGTTGATGTTTGCGGTGACCTCTCCTTTTCATTTCACCCAAATCCATTTTCAATGCAAACATCAAATGGTCCAGGAATCGACTCGAATGCAAATTCAGTCAACGCAACGAATGATGCACGTCACGCATTGGATGTCGGCGCTACGCTGACGCAACGGCAGGCAGATTTTCTGTATATCGTCGATTGTCAGGGCTGTCGGGAATTATCGCAATCGCTCAAAATGATCCACGATCTGGCTCTTTATCACTCGGATATCCCGTTTGATCAGAAAGAAAAGTCAGCTCTCTTTGACTTGAAAGTGCTTTGGGAAGGGCTCGAACAAATGGGGGCGAAGGCTTAGAGATTAGGGGACTGTTGGCGACAGTCCTTTTTTGTTTTTGGATATTTGGCGAGCAAAAGCAACTTATGAAGTCCCCTTCAGATTAGAAAAGGACTTCATCGTATGCTGAACTAGTTTTCCTCACTCTTTTACAAACTTTTCCGCTGTCCCGTCCACGAATTTCAAAACGTATGTTCCGGTTGCCAATGATTCGGTGTCGATCTGTTGCTGGTTGTTCGTGATCACAATCTTCTGCACCAGCCGCCCGGTTGCATCATACAGTGCAGCGGTACTTTTCAGCAAGGCATCGCCAACCTGGAACGTCACCACAGCTCCCGCCGGGTTCGGATATAGCGCAGCGGAATTTCGATCGCCAGTAAGTGAGATGATCTTGCTGTAAGTATAAGCCCCATCAAGATGGTTCCGGTCCGGCGTACCGGCCGCGCGATCAGACATTTTCAGTCGATAATATACCGTTCTGCTGTAACTCGTCCGGTCGTTGTAGCTGTATTGATGATCTCCGCTGCCGCCTGCATCCAATGTCGCGATCTTAATGAATTTCTTTGCATCGGCGCTGCTCTGGACTTCAAAGTTGTCTGTGTTGACTTCGCTGGAAGTGCTCCATTGCAGCAAATTATTTCCCGCCTCTTTGGTTGCTGTGAAGCTGATCAGATTGAGCGGCAATGCGGTTTGTATTGTTTTTACAAAAAATCCACTGAAACCTGTCACGTCAAAACTCACTTCCCAGCGGCCCGCATCTGCGTTCCACTCCACTTTTCCATTGGCTTCCGATGGCGTAATGGTTTCAATGGCGCCTTTATACGAGCTCGGTAATCCAAATTCAGTATCGCTAATCCCCGAACGCTTTTCGATACGAAGGTTTGCTTTGTAACCTTCCACATCCTCAGCGTCGACTGGTAGCGGAATTGGGCTTACCAGATTGAAATCCGTGAACTCTTGCTGAGTAAAATACAGGGTAACTTTTGCGGTTGCATTGAGCGCATTTGTCTCCGGCTGGATCTGGTAATGTCGTTTGAGATAGTTTGTCGGCTGGTTACCCTCCACCCAAACTTTTGCAGAAACGGCTCCGTTCAATGCTGCTCCGTCATTTGGTGAGAGGTAGGCCAGGAGCTTGCAATTTGATCCATTCGTGGTAAGAAGTAGGTCCCCGGAAACAGTAGCCGTGGCCACATCGCCGTTCAAAGCAAGTTCGCGCGCCGCGCCGCCAAACTCGTATGCACCCATATCCACTGCATTTTCTCTTATTCTTGGCTTGCTGTCCAGATCAGTAGTGATGCTGGAAAAATCAGGAGTTTGACCCGTTGCGTAATAATTATATCCTGTGTTAACCGCAGGGCTGCATGGCTGTAACCGGTAATCGCCCCCGGCAGCGTTCATAAAAAGCGGATCAATATCCGGGACAGGAGGATCGACCGGGTCAATTGTTTTGTTTGATTCCACAATGCTGTACTCAATCGTCGTAGTACTACCGGCAGTATATGGATCATTACGTATTCCATTTTGATTACCATAAATAATACTATTACGCAGCTTGGGAACAGAAGCCCCACTATTGCTCATTCCTACACTGAATCCACCTGGAGCACTGTTACCGGCAATTGTACAATTAATAAGCGTTGAGGAAGAGTTGGTGTTACCTACTCCGATGAATACACTGGTACCGACATTGCCAGTGATTGCACTGTTGATCAGGACCGGAGCTCCTTCATTAAAACCAACGCCAAACTGGGTGACACCGGTAATCACAAGATTGACCAGTATTGGGGAGGCCCTAAAAGTGATAACGCCCCCGCTGCCACCTGTTATTGTAAAGCCATCTAATACTGCCTTTGGCTGTTCAGCATTGTCATTATAATATTCTACAACATTGTTGCTTCCCGTTCTCCGCAGGATACTTTTGTTGGAGGTAATAGACAAATCCCGGTCAGCAAGACTTGTTTCCGTTCCGGCAAAACCGCCATACACATTCACCCCTGGCCTGGGAGTGAAAGCCGCCTGTTCCGCCAGGTAAGTGCCGCCAGCTACCCATATCTGGCCGCTGAGGGTAGAAAAGATGGCCTGCTGGAGACTGCCCATCGCACAATCCCAGGTTGTGCCATTACCGGTTCCTCCCTCTCTCACAAAGGTGACTCCCGGAGTTGGGGCAGCGCGTTCCTGCTGATATTCATAAGCCCCCATATCCACTGCGCTACCGCCAAAAAAGCGGGATTGGCCGTCCACGTCAGTGGTTATATCGGATATCTCGGGCGTTTGACCGATGGCGTAAACAGTGTTGCTTCCAGCGTTCACGGCCGGGCTGCAATACTGTAAGGTGTAATCTCCCAATGCAGGATTGCTGAAAAGGGGGTCTGCCTGAATTATAGCAGGATAACCGTACATAAAAGCACTTCGTGAGTATACCAGACTGTACTGGATGTCTATCGAACTGCTGACATCGTTTTGGAAAGCGGTGTTATTGGCGGAAATAATGCTGTTACGCACTATGGGTGAAGACTCGCTCGCATTTGAGATACCAATTCCAAAATCTGATGCTACACTTACTACCATTGTACAATTGATAATTACGGGTGAGGATGTCAAATTTAACATGCTGACTGAACCATTGTCTACAATTGTGCAATTAATCAGGATTGGAGAAGACCCTATATTGCCCACTCCGCCGGCACCATTACCAGTGATTTTAAGATTAACCAGCGTGGGGGATGCTGAGCTATTATATATACCAATCTGTAAGCCTCCTGTGACTGTAAACCCATCCAACCGGGTAGCAGTGGTGAGTGCGGTACTATTGCCCACGACAAAGCTCTTGACACCGCCAGCGCTAAGGATGCTTTGATTGGCAGTGAGTGTCAGATTCCGGTTGGCAAGGGCGCCTTCTGTGCCGGCAAAACCGCCATATACCTTTACTCCCTCCTTCAATGTAAAACCGTTACTACTCGATGGCACATTGTATGTGCCACCAGCTACCCATACCTCATCCCCACTTTCGCTGCCATCGATCATCGCCTGCAGATCATCACTTGCAGTCGCCCAGGAAATACCCGTTTTATCACCAGCGCCGGATGGTGTGACAAAGGATATTTTTGGTGGTGGGCTTGGTAAAGCATAAGCACCTGATGAAAAAAGGCTCAGAAACAGAAAAATGGATAAGAAAAGCGATGCGCGAAGAAGGCAAGAATACAGAGAAGACTTACTTTCTACAGGATGTAAATGTTTAACCATATAGTACTAAGGGAAGAATTTAAGAGATTCAACAAAGTACCGCGTTTCGTTAGTCAAAACCTACAAGAAAAATGGGCTAAATAGCTGTTTTATCGAAAGTTATCTCCCTGACTTACCTTTTCCAGGTGAATAAGGGAACATCATCTTTTCCAGAAATGATCTTCCTGTTCCGGATCAGTTGAAAAAACTTCTACTTTACTAATCTTGCCGGAAGCTATCGTATACACATCAATATTGGTGACGTTAAGGACAGCCCCGGAAGGTTTCTGTGCTGTCCAGTCAAGCACTGCGGCAACACGATCATTATTAACACTGATTGTACTGAAATTCTTTAATTGCAGCGTATTACCGGACACTTCAAACATTTTCCCCACCATCTCGAACACCTTTTCTTTTGAATCTTTCTCGCCAGAAATCTCGTTGTTGCCCGGCTGCGACCACTGCACCTGAGCATCAAGTAAGTCACCGACTTTTGCCAGGTCAACTACCTTTACTGCATTCAAAAATTCACTTACTACTTTGGCTGAATCTGTGCTCATGATCTGTTATGTTTTAGTTCGGCAGCAAATTTCAGACCTTGCGTTCAACAAGAAGTTACCTATAAACGACATCCGTTTATCATTTCCCGCCAAGTGTTGCCAGGCCAAATGCAATGCGATACTTTTGAATAAAAGCTTATTTCATGGAGAATCAGCATAAGAAACTCATGTTTAGCCTGGTGGCTTATGCCGCCCAGCGGGACATTCCGGCTGCACTGCTGTTGCGGTCGTCAAATGTCACTTTTGAAGAAATGCATGATCTAAGTGCGCCACTCAGCACGAAGCAGACTTCGGATATTTGGCTCAATGCTATACATTTAACAAAGGATAATCTGCTTGGTCTGCATTTTGGAGAATCATTGCAGCTGGCGGCGCTCGGAGTTGTCGGGGAGATAATCAAGACCAGCGAAACGGTAGGAGATGCACTGATCGCCGCAGCCAGATTGACCCACTTGATATCAGAAACGATACGATTGGAAGTGATTAAAATGGATCAGCACTTTTCAGTTTTGTTTATACCAACAGACAAGAACTGGCAGCAAGATACGGTCACTGTTCAAATGCTGGACTTGCTGCTGGTATTGGTAATACATGAACTTGATGGCTTGATGCTAAAAAAACTGAGTCCTATCTGGGCCAGTTATGCCGGCACTATTGCAAAGCCGGCAGAATATGAAAGGGTGTTGCGATGCCGTCCCGAGAGCAACGCAGGCAGCACCGAATTGAGATTTGACCATTCTTTTTGGAATGAAAGAATTATCACCTCGAACTATCAGCATCAAAAATTATTGCTGGAGCAGGCCGGCCTAACCGTCAGTATAGACAGTAGCAAATCTCGTCTGGCAGACCGCATATCTAATTATCTAACCTGCAATTCCTATTTGGGAATGATTGTGCTGGAAGATATAGCTTCCAATTTTGCCATTAGTCCCCGGACGCTGCAACGTCGGTTGCGGCAAGAAGGCACCAGTTTTCAGCAATTGACCGACGAAGTCAGGAAGACACAGGCGCTCGCATACATTTAAGAAGGATCTTACCTGGCCAAGGAAATCTCATATCTGCTAGGCTATAACGAACTGAGTGCCTTTACCAGAACCTTCAAACGGTGGACCGGCCAGACTCCTGCGGCTTACCATCGGAATTTTATTGATTGTGAAATAAAGCCAGGCACGAGTACACAAAAAAAGGTCCCGAAAGGGACCTTTTAAAATTTGGGGAGGGAGACGGGTCTCGAACCCGCGACCTCTAGAACCACAATCTAGCGCTCTAACCGACTGAGCTACAACCTCCGTTTAACTTGTATCGATTCAGGGAAATCTTAAAGGGTAACCCCGTTTCAAGGACACAAAAGTAGCAAAAGGTTTACAGCTTGCAAGAATTTTTATCTAAAAATTTCGCTGCTATAAACCTTTTGACATTATTCAAATATTAGCTCGCAGAAGTGTAAAGTGCGTCAGCAGCTTTCCAATCCACTACATTCCAATATGCGTCGATGTAGTCAGGACGCTTGTTTTGGTATTTCAGGTAGTATGCGTGCTCCCAAACGTCTAGACCGATAATCGGCGTTCCTTTGGTTTCAGCAATGTCCATCAATGGGTTATCCTGGTTTGGAGTCGAAGTGATCGCAACGCCGTCGCCTGATTTGATCAACCAAGCCCAGCCTGAACCGAAACGGCCTGTTGCTGCTTTTTTGAACTCGTCTTTAAATGCTGCGAATGAACCGAATTTAGCTGTGATCGCTTCCCCTAATTTACCGGTTGGCTCACCGCCGCCGCTTGCAGAAAGTGATTTCCAGAAAAACGCATGGTTCCAGTGACCGCCGCCATTGTTACGTACCGGTGCTGGTGCCTTGCTGATATTCGCGATAATTTCTTCTATGCTTTTGCCTTCCAGTTCAGTGCCTGCTACCGCTGCATTCAAGTTGGTAACATAAGCCTGGTGGTGACGGTCGTGGTGAATTTCCATGGTCAATGCATCGAAATGTGGTTCCAATGCATTGTTTGCGTAAGGTAAGGGATCAAGTGTAAAAGCCATTTTCAGTGTAGTTTAATGATTAATATATTAATGTGGCACTAGAAGGCTAACAGCAGATGAACGCTTTATGTTCTTAGTTGTCTAAAAAATTTGAGCAGCAGCTGCTGAGATTCGTCTGCCAAAATCCCATTTACCAGTTGTGTTTTGGGGTGTAAAACGGGTTTGCCGAGCTTCGTAAATCCGCGTTTTTCATCTTTTGCGCCGATAACCACCCGCTTCATTTGTGTCCAATACAACGCGCCTGCGCACATCACACAGGGTTCCAAAGTCACGTACAGTGTGCAGTCGGTTAAGTACTTAGAACCGAGGTTGTCGGCAGCAGCTGTAATCGCGATCATCTCTGCGTGTGCAGTTACATCATTCAGTCGCTCGGTCTGATTGTATCCTTTTCCGATAACGCGCTCACCGATCACGACTACCGCTCCAACAGGTATTTCGCCTTCCTCATAAGCCTGCTCCGCCAGCCTGAGCGCTTCTGCCATGAAATAATTGTCCAGTATATCAGCTTGTATATTCATTTGATCAAAATTGCTGGTTACAAAAAAGGGACATTCATCTTGAAATGAATGCCCCTTTTTTCAAAAACTTTTATAAAACTAAGGTTTCATCACACGTTGAACGGTGCTCAGATTGCCATTTTGAATGCGGATCAGATACAAACCGGAAGGGTAGCTGCTGAAATCCACTTCGGTTGTTTTTTGCCGAATAGACTTCATGCTCTTCGATCTTCCATTTAAATCTATCACCTCAACACTTGCCTGTTTTGGGTTGATATTGCCGGTTACTTCCACAGTACAAACCGACTGTACAAGTGTAGGATAAACTTTCACCCAATCCGCAGGCTGCTGAGGCTCAACACCCAAAATCGGATCAACCTGAACCCTCGCAGAACCCGCTCCTCTGCCGGTACCGCAAGTATTGGTCACCTTTGAAATCGTGTAAGTAACCGTTGCAGGAGGCGCGATCTGGAATGTGTACGGACTAACCGAAGCCGTGATCAGCGTATCTTTTGTACCATTGCTCAGGGTGAAAGTCCACGGCGCCTTTCCTGTGGTCTCTACTTTAAGGCTCGCTTTTTCACCAACCAGGATCGTTTGCGCGCCGGATAATGTTGCAACCGGCAACGGACTCGCAGAAATAGTGATGGAGCTAACGCTTCCTTTTACCAGAAACTCAGGATTATCGCCTGAGCTGATCACGCGCAGATAGTAGTTACCACCTTTGGTCGTGTCAGGGAAAGTGGCAGTTATTGAATTTCTCGTCGCAACGGAAGGGATCGTGAAAAATTTGCTATCCTGGTTCTCAGTGGCGATCTGTACTTTGAAGGTATTTTCAGCCGGAAAATCGCCTGATTGCTGGAATGGTACCACGAAACTTTTGCCCGCGCAAGCTTCGGCCGTCGACGGATTGCCTGAATTGATCGTCGGGATCTTTACGGTTACCAGCGCTTGTCCGCCCGGAATACCTTTTCCACAAGCGTTTGAAACTTCTGTCAATAAGTAGGAAGTGGTTGTGCTCGGTTTCACAGGCACCTGGTGGTTGGCCTGATCGGTTGTATCGGTTGTTCCATCCGATAAGATATAAATCCACGGCCCATCACCTGTAAACTTTATATTAATATTGGCGGTCTCTCCCAGATCAATAGTTGAGTTACCCGAGATAGATGCGGAAGGAAGTGATTTGATATGAATTTTAATTTCTTCTTTCGGACTCTCACAGCCATTTACAGTGCCGGTCTGAGTTACATAAAACGAGTAATCCTGCACCTTATCAGTGAACGGCGTGTAAGGGAATCCCTGCCATTCCGTGGTAGTCGCGTCGCGATACCATTTCAATATTGTTCCTGTTGCATCAAGTATCGGAGCCTTTTCGCCCTGGCAATATTCCAGGTAGTTTGTCGTAGCCGGTGTTGGAGTAGTATTGATTTTTACGTCAATTTTTGCACGGTCACCCAGGCAGCCTTCCAAAGTCTGACCAACATAATAGGAGGTAGTTCCGCCTTCGGCTGTGGATGGGGTAGGAGGGGTATCGCTCGAAGTTCCACCACTTGCGTCTGTCCCAAACCAGTTGAGGGTAGCTTTCGCCATTGGTGTCGCTTCCAACGGAGTCGCAGGCAAAAACTGGCAATATTCGATCAATGGTTTTTCAATACCTGGCAGAGTCGGAAGTGGCTTAATGCGGACTTTCTGAACAACTCTTGTCGCGCTTTCGCAATTCTTACCGCTCAACTGAGTCACGTAAAAAGTCTTTTCACCCGGCGTATTCAACTTGGCAGTCGGCGTGGTTGTGGTAGCGGTTCCGCCGGTTGCGACAGTATACCATTGCAACGTATTTCCGTCTGCTGCTTTCGTCGGGAAAGTGTATGTTTTGTCCTCACGATCCTGGCAAAATACATCGGACAATGCCGGTAAAGCTGCCGGAGTAGGATTTACAATAACATCTTTCTTGGCACGTGGACTTTCACAAGATAATGTACCGTAGGTATTGGATTGTGTTAAATAATAAGAAGTCGTTCCCGCAGCAGTGGTGGTTGGCGTTGGTCCGGCAGCAAGCGGATTTCCTCCTGTTGCTACTGTGTACCATTTATAAACTCCGCCGGTCGGTGTAAGTGCCACCGCTTTTTCGCCTACACAGTAATTCGTGGCAGTTACTATTGGAGCTACGGGGGTATCTTTAATAACTACGTCAATCTTCGCACGCGGCCCTTCGCAGCGGCCAGCTGTTGTTTGAGAAACGTAATAGCTGGTTGTACCTGTGGTTGTAGTCACAGGAACGGGCGCAGATGCTAACGCAGTACCGCCTGTCGCGGCTGTGTACCAGGTCAGGCTCGTCCCGGTGGCTGTTAATGCTGTTGCAGTAGAATTTTGGCAGAGATTAAGCACTGCTACAACCGTGGGGGCAAGTGAGAAACTTTTAACAGTTACGACGATTTCAACCCGCTCGCTTTCACATTTCGCATTCGGCGCTTTTTGACTTACAAAATAACTGAATGTGCCAGCCACATTTGTTTTTGGAACTGGTGCGGTAGTAGAGCCCGTTCCGCCAGATTGAGTTGTGTACCAGAGAGTTGTATTTCCGGTCGCACCTTTTGCGGTAAGTGCAGTTGGTGATTCGTTTAAGCAATAATTAACATCAGCAACAGTTGGTGCGGCAGGCGGAACGCAGGCAGAAACGGTAACAACAATTTCCGCTCTGGCGCTTTCGCATTTGTCAACGGTCCGGGATACCCAATAGCTTTTTGAGCCAGCCGTAGTTGTTAATGGAGTTGGCGCAGTTGTTGATCCGGTTCCACCAGTGGCAGCATTGTACCAAAGTAGCCCGGTAGCAGGCGCTGCAGATAGCGGCTCTGCTTTATCTCCCACCGTGTAACTTATATTATCAACAGTTGGAGCAGCAGGAGGCGTACACGCAGAAACTGTCACTGTAATCTCTGCTCGCTCGCTTTCGCATTTATCAACTGTCTGAGATACAAAATAGCTCGTAGTGCCGACTTTATCTGTTGAAGTTTTTGGGGCGCCTGATAAAGGAGATCCGCCCGTTTTGGTTGCATACCATTTAAGTCCGGTTCCTATTGCAGTCAGCACTTTTTCAACATCACCCACTTTTTGCGTCACATTTGCGACAACCGGTGCATCCGGCGGTGTACAGGCAGAAACTGTTACCACAATCTCAGCCCGCTCGCTTTCGCATTTGTCAACTGTTTGAGATACAAAATAGCTGGTCGTGCTAGCTTTATCTGTTGAAGTTGTTGGTGCCCCGGATAAAGGAGATCCGCCCGTCTTGGTTGCATACCATTTGAGTCCACTACCTTTTGCGGTCAGCACTTCTTCATTATCACCCACCTTCTGCGTCACATTTGCGACAACAGGCGCAGCCGGCGGTGTGCACGCAGTAACAGTTACCACAATCTCAGCCCGCTCGCTTTCACAAGTACCAACGGTTTGAGAAACAAAATAGCTTGTTGAACCCGGTGTGTCTGTATCCGGGACTGGCTTGGTACCAAGTTCTGCTCCACCTGTCGCAGCAGCATACCATTTCAAACCGGTCCCGGCGGCAGTAAGAGTCGCCGTTTTACCTTGCTCAACACTCACTTCGGCAGTTACCACAGGTGCAGCAGGTATTGCGTTCACTTTTAATGCAGCACTTTCAGTTCCTTCGGTTTTGATCACCGCAGCCAGTATCGAAACTACCCTGATTTTATAAGCAGCCCCCGGCGAGGTGGCAGCAGGGATAGTAGCAGTGATCGGGCTGGTCGCCGAGGAGCCCACTACGGTCGGGGCGGCCCCGAAATCTCCGGCGTCATCCGAAAGCTGGGCCTGATATGTCGTAAGTGCTGGTATTGTGCCTGTTGCAGTGAATGGAACTTCGACCTCGCCGCCCTGGCAAACGGTGTTCGGAGCTAGTACTCCAGTGGTAATGGTTGTCTGTCCGAAAGAAGTTGCCGCGTAGAAAAATGCGGCGAGGAATGTGATTAAAGCACTGTTTCGGGTAAATGGTTTTTTCATGTATTGGTCTGAATATCTTTCCGCTAACCTATTGTCTGGTAAAGTTAGAGATATTTTTCAAATACACTTAAACCACATTAAGGAAGCTGACTTTTCCTTTCTTGCAATGAACTGTACACTACATCCTGTATTCTTCTACGTGTCCGGTGCGTAGTAATTCCCGTATTTTCAGCGTCCGGATTTACCCTGTTGGAGAGGAAAACGAAAAGCAGATCTTCCTCCGGATCCACCCAAACCATCGTGCCGGTAAAGCCGGTGTGGCCAAATGAATTGATCGACGCCTGTGCAGATACGTACGAGCTGTTTCCATCAAGCGGAGCCTTGTCCCAGCCCAGCCCGCGGTGATGCGATTCGTCGTAGATCCTTGAAAAAAATGGAATGGTCGCCTGCTCGAAATATCGTTTTCCGGCGTAATTGCCTTTCCATAAATTCATCTGGAACAAAACAGCAAGGTCTCTCGCAGTACCAAATAATCCTGCGTGACCGGCCACGCCCCCCACAATTGCGGCCATTTGATCATGAACTGTACCTTGCAAAAGCTGACCTCTAAACCTGTAATCCTGTTCCGTAGGCGCAATCTGTTTTTCAGGAAAGCGGCTTAGCGGATTGAAACCCAGGTAAGTCAGCCCCAGCGGCTCGTAAATATTGGCGGAAACAAATACATCCAGCGTTTGTCCCGTTATTCTCTCCACAATTTTTTGTAGTGTCAAAAAGCCGAGGTCGCTGTACAGATAACCGTAGGTGCCCGACCGCTGGCGGCTGTTGTTCATCGGCGACTGGATCACCCATTTCCACACAGAATCGCGCAATGCAGGTTTTGCATACAGCTTCGGCGCCACACGCAGGTAATAGGTAGTATCAGATTTTGAACTGTAATAGTCGGGTAACAAGCCTCCACCACTCGTTTTGGTGCGGTCCCAGAGCGGCGGGTAAAACGATACCATTCCCGAACGGTGCATCAGTAAGTCTCTAACCGTGAAGTTTTGCTTGTTTGTGCCGGCGAGTTCGGGCAGATAGGTAGCGGCTTTTGCGTCCAGGTCGATTTGTTTGCGATCGTAAAGCAGCATGATCGCCTGTAAAGTCGCCGATACTTTTGTTATTGAGGCCAGGTCATAAATCGTCTCCGAAGTGACGCGTTCCGGCGTGCGGTAATTGAGCCCACCGAATTGTTTGTCATAAACGATCTTTCCTTTTCTCGCTACCAATACCTCGCAGCCAGGGAATACGCGGTCATTCAATGCAGCGGTCGCAATTTCATCAATGCGTTTTAGCGAAGCAGCATCCATACCCACACTTTCGGGTGTCCCAAATGCAATCCGGTTGATCGTAGTCGTACTTACCCCGGTACCCGATTTGAATGATAACACAGATACAGGAAGTTGCCCCTGGGAGCCCAGCGCACCAAAAATGATCTGCGGCACGATCTCCTGCTGGTCTGTCCCATCCTGATTGGCGCAGATCAATACATCCGTTTCAGGGAAATAACCAATACTGTAAGGTGTCCCGAAAAGGCAGAGGATCACTTTTTTATTCTGTTGTTTCAACTGACTCACAAAGTCCGTCATCCCTTTCGTAACCCCGTAATTCCTGGCTGGATTGGAAGAAATTCCGTGAATATCGACGATCACCGTATTATAGGGATTGAGGTAATTCAGCATCTCGGCGATCTGCTCCTGCGACGACGGACCTTCGTAAAAAGAGTACGAGCGCATTGGCTTATACACTGAAAGCATTTTTTGAAACGAAACATTACTTCCCTCGCCAATGCTCACGGACGCCATATTGTTATCCATCACCGAGCCGATCGGGATCAGGTTATTGTCGTTTTTAACAACAGTAACAGAAGCTTCACACAATGCGCGGTACAGTTCCTTGCTGCTTTCCTTGTTTAAATCCGCGTATAAGTTGTTGGTATCAACCGGCTTATATTCGTTCAAGCCCGACCAGTACTTCGCCTGCAACACGCGTTTTACTTTATCATCAATAATTTTTTCACTGATAATCTTCTGGTCGATTGCACTCTTGATCTTCGCAACGGTCTCGGCAATATTTTCAGGATAAAGCAGAATATCGTTTCCTGCAACCAATGCTTTCAGATTTACATCCGCCGGTTTTCCCGTTTTTGACACACCCTTCATATTCATCGCGTCGGTAAATACCAGTCCGCGGAACCCAAGTTCTTTTCTTAAAAGCTGCGTTACCACCTTTTCGGAAAGCGAACTTGCCTGCTGAGAGTTATTGTCCAGTGCGGGAATATTCAGGTGGCCGCTCAAAACGCCCATCAAACTATCGGCGATCATGGCGCGATAGGGGTAGAGATCCGTTTCCTGCAATTGCTCGATGGAGTGGTTCAGTACGGGCAGTGTAAAATGCGAATCTGCGTCGGTATCTCCGTGGCCCGGGAAATGCTTGGCGGTCGCAATCACCTTATTGTGTTGCAGCCCCTTCATATAAGCAATCGCTTTTCTGGTCACATTATCACGGTCCTCGCCGAAAGATCGGATTCCTATAACAGGGTTTGCAGGGTTGTTATTAATATCCGAAACAGGCGCAAAATTGATATGAATACCCATTCTCCGGCATTGTTTCGCAATATCACGGCCCATCAGGTAAATCAGCTCGTCATTTTGAATAGAGCCCAATACCATTTGTTTGGGGAAAGAAATTGTACTGTCAAGCCGCATTCCCAATCCCCATTCTCCGTCAATACCTATAAAAAGCGGGATGTTCGAATGTGACTGGTACCGGTTGGTAAGCGAAGCCTGGGCCACAGGGCCGCCCTGGAAAAAGATCAGACCGCCAATATGATAGTCGTTGACCAGCTTGTCAATATAGCTGTAATGCGATTCGTCGCGATTGGAATAGGTAGCAACCATCAGCAGCTGACCAATTTTCTGGTCAATGCTCAGTGTATTCAGGGTGCTGTCGACCCATTGATTTTCGGGAAGTACCAGAACAGGATCGGCTTTCCGTTTTGGAGCTTTTGCCTTCTCCTTTGCGGTAGCCTTGTTCGCGGGCAGAATTGCTGGTTTTGACGTACCCATGAATTTCCATGCAACAGAAACCATTGTACTCAAAACTACAAGCAGAATAATGCTTAACGCTACACGAAATCGGCTAAAAAACCATTTCTTCATATTCGGAATCACTGACTTTAACGAGGGAATGTTAGGTTGTGCTGCTTCGAAATATTCATCTCGGATTTTTCGATAGTTACAATAATAACAAAAATTAATCTCATTAAATGCAACAGAAGTTCTGTTTTAATGCAATTCTAATAATTGCCTTTCCGATAATAGTTTTAACAACTATCCTCTGATCGTCAGCCTATTGCGTAAGGATCCGGAAGGTTTCTTCCAGAGATCTGCCCGATTGTCGTAAGTCTTCCAGCGAGCTGTCATTTACGACTTTGCCTTTGTTGATGATGATGACCCTGTCGCACAATGCTTCCACTTCCTGCATAATATGCGTGGAAAAAAGTACAGTTTTATCTTGTCCGGCTGTGCGGATCACTTCTCTTATTTCCTGCAACTGATTAGGGTCGAGGCCGGTAGTGGGTTCGTCGAGAATAAGTACCTGAGGATCGTGCAGAAAAGACTGCGCAAGTCCGACGCGCTGCCTGTAACCTTTGGAAAGCTGTCCGATTTTTTTGCGTTTTTCAGGAATAAGTCCGCACATTGCTATTACTTCTTCTACCCGCGCATTCAATGCCGCGCCACTCATTCCATATAATTTACCCGAAAAAAGAAGAAACTCAGTAACATACATATCCAGGTAAAGCGGATTATGTTCGGGCAGGTAACCAATAGATCTTCTCGCGGGCATTGGCTGGCTCACCACATCAAAATCAGAAACCCGGGCAGCTCCATCAGTCGGCTTCAAATAGCCGGTTAAAATTTTCATTGTCGTAGACTTGCCCGCCCCATTTGGCCCCAGAAACCCGACGATCTCTCCCTTCTTCAAAGAAAAAGAAATCCCATCAATCGCCCGCTGCGAGCCGTAGACTTTGGTCAGGTTAGTTACCGTTATTGACATTTTTTAATTTTGAATGATCGAATGACCGAATGACTGAATGACTGAATGACCGAATAAGTGAATGAGTGAATATATTTCTCCTTGCGCGCGCCGCCCTTTCCTCCATCCTCCCTTCCTCCTTCCTCCCTTTCTACACTTTCAGAAACAACTTATTCCGAAATAACAAGCACATAAATGCCCATTGGACAATTATGAATGCAATTATTTTGCCTACTTCTCCTGCCGGTTCGGGAAGGTAGCTTAGGAGACCGCCGAACAGTGCGTTTGCTGTGTAATTAAATGAAATGAAGCTTCCAACCATGTAGATCACGATTGAATTCATCCCTATTACCACAAAAAACAAAGTCCATTTGCGATAGTTCAAAACATCGACTACCCAATAGAACAATGCAAGCAGCAATACACTGAAACCGCCGGCACAAAGCACAAACGAGCTTGTCCATAAATTCTTATTGATTGGGAAGAAGAAATCCCACACCAGACACACCAATAAACTGATTATTCCGGCGAAAACGAGATAGGTTACTTTGGTGTTTTTCGAGATAATTTCCTCGCTCGTCCGCAAAAGTTCTCCTGCAAAAATCCCCATTAATCCCGTCGCTATTGCGGGAAATGTAGATATCAAACCTTCCGGATCGTGGATCGTGAGGTGGAGACGGCCGGGGATGAGCATTCTGTCGAAATAGCTGGCTGGATTACATTCCATTGTCAGCATACCCGCGCCACAACCCGGGACCGGATAGAAGGTCATGAACAGGTAATAGCCTATTAACAGGCCGCCAAACCAGATCCAGCGCGTTTTTTTATTGGTGTATAAATAAATGATCTGCGCGAACATACCTGCAAGACCTATTCGTGCGAGCACACTCGGATAGCGCATATTGTGCCACTCGGTCTGAAAAATCCCGTTGTTGTAAATGATTCCAAGGAATACCAGCAGTAAGCCGCGCTGAACCACTTTTCTGAGCAGCTCTTTTTGTGGTACCCCTTTTTCAAGGCGACTTCCGAGCGAAAACGGAGTGGAAACACCCGCCATAAACAGGAATGTAGGAAAAATAAGATCGTAGGCGCGGAAACCGTTCCAGTCGGGGTGTGTAAACTGGTGTGCGAGTACAATTGCCCAGGACCAGCCGGTTACTTTCGCCAGCACGTGGAAAATCTCTTCGCCACCTGAGATCCAAAACATATCAAAGCCACGCAATGTGTCCAGTGACAACAACCTTTGCGGAGGAGTACTTTCTTTCATTTGATTAAAATAGAGAAGGGAAATAAAATTTGGTCAAAGGGAGACATGTTGAAATAAAACTAATAAGGTTTACTGTAAAGATGTTAAATAATACCACCAATACCCTCGTTATATGCATCGATATTTAATCTACCCAATTTAATATGAAAAAAGTAACGTTGTTTTTCTTGCTTGCAGTGACTTTGTGGATCTCAGGTTCTGTCAATTCTGTAAATGCCCAGCGCGCCGAAAGGAGGGACGGTTTTGATGCGGAAGAGGCAGTCACTAATCCCAAGCTGAATAACCGCAGGCTGGAAAAGAACATGGACCGGTTTGCTACCGAGCTGGACCTAAGCAAACGTCAGCAGAAACAACTGAAAAAAATTGACCGCAGATACGCCCGTTTTGAAAGAAAGCTGGAAAGGAAAGACGGTACCAAGCGCCGCGACCGGAAAATGCTATCCGAACAAAAACGTGCTGAAATCATAGAGGTACTCACGCCGGAACAGCAGCAGCAACTGCAAGCCTTGTCGAAAAAAGGCAGATTCAGTTTAGATCAGTTTTTCGGCAAATAGGAATATCAGTGATTTAAGCCTCTCAACCACGCCTCAATCGTCGGGCCCGTCATATCAAACAGAATGCCGGGCAATATTCCAAGTAATACAGTGAGGATCGCGAGCGGAATAAGTAACGTTTTTTCGCGAACTGTAAGATCGGTCAATACAGACGAATCGCCGTTTTTATACCAGAGTGAACCGAAAAACATGCGCTGGTAAGTCCAGAGGAAATAGGCCGCTGCGAGAACAATCCCGAGTGTCGATAATGCAGGAATCCAGGCAGGAAGTGCGTCGGACTGAAAAGCGCCCATCAGCGTAAAAATTTCACCAACAAATCCTGAAAAGCCGGGCAGACCCAGCGAAGCAAAAAATGCAATGCCGGTAATGATCGTGTATTGCGGCATTACGCTGATCAGCCCGCGGTAATGATCGATATTCCTGTCGTGCGTGCGGTCGTACACCACGCCGGCAAGTAAGAATAGCATTGCCGATAATATCCCATGGCTTACCATTTGATAAATAGCGCCGTTTAAACCCTCCGCCGTGAATGCGGCGATCCCAAGCAGCACAAATCCCATGTGCGAAACAGAAGAATAAGCGATCATTTTTTTCAGGTCTGTTTGTCCTAGGGCATTAAACCCACCGTAAACGATCGAGATCATTCCCAGTATCGCTAGTGGAATGGCGCTATACTGCGCTTCGAGCGGGAAAAACCCGTCGACGATACGGATAAAACCGTAACCTCCGATTTTTAGCAAAATACCGGCAAGTACTACTGAAATAGGAGTAGGGGCTTCCACGTGTGCATCGGGCAGCCAGGTATGAACCGGGAAAACCGGCAATTTAACCGCAAAACCAATAAACAGAAACCAGAAAGCAAGCAGGCGCAGCGGAATATCTCCTATAAAATATTGTGACGCCAAATGCAGCAGCGAGCCCGGCAAATAGTTGCCCGGATCGGCCAGATATTGAAAACGGAATGTGTGCACGATTTGCTCGGGCGCTATTTTTCCATCGATCAGCCACTGCTGGATTTGGGGGATCAGGTCAGGATGAATAGCGTCTTCCATACCCATAATACCTACAACCCTGGCTGTTTCGAGCGGATCTATAACAGACAAATAAAGCCCGATCATCACGATCAGGATCAGCAGGGAGCCGAAAAATGTATAGATAAAGAACTTTAATGCTGCATATTCTCTTCTCGGTCCGCCCCAGAGGCCGATCAGGAAATACATTGGCAGGAGCATAAACTCGAAGAACAGATAAAAAAGGAAAAAATCCTGCGCCAGAAAACAACCGATTACACTGCCTGTGAGCAACAAATACAGCGAAAAATAAGCGCGCGTTTTCTGTGCAATTTCCCAGGAACTTACCACACCAGCCAGCAAGACGATCACCGCGAGTAAAACCAATGGAAAACTGATCCCATCGACAGCCAGCGCGTAGTCAATAGAAATAATACCCAGCGAGCCGATCGGTAATGTGATCCAATCGGTGGTTTCGGCCATTTGGTGGGCGAAGTTCTGATTTTCGAAATTCAGGAATAGAAAAACGGCGAGTAACGCTTCGATAAGGAGGGTAACGAGCGCAACGATCCTGAAATGGCCTGCCTGTTTGGAAGGCCACAAAGCCACCGCAGCCGCGCCCAGCATTGGTATTGCTATCAGTAAGGAAAGTATATGATCAATCATCAAATGTTGTTTTAGAATGGCATTTGCCTAAATCAGGCAAAGAATAGCCAGAGTACCAGTAAAAAAACGCCCGTTATCGTGACAAGGTAATAGGACTGGATCTTTCCGTTCTGCAAACCGCGTGCGGCATTTCCGGCAGAACGGATTGTATAAACTGTCAGATTCACGCCGCCATCGACCACATTTCGGTCGATCCAGCTGATCACGTGGGCGGCAACCACACTGCCTTTTGCAATGAATTCCACGAAAGAATCAATGGCGCGGGCTTCCAGTTTTTTGAAATATCCGGCTATCGCCGCAAATGGTATAATGAAGTAGCGGTCTTGCGAATAATCCCGAAGCCAGTTGATATTGATTTTTTCAAAAAGATTAGTCTTACTCTCGGCGGATGCGATTTTAAACGGATCCTGGCTGCTAATCTCGCGGTAAGCAAGGAATATGAAAAGCAATGTTGTTCCGCTTGCTAAAATAGGTACCCAGAAAAGGTGAGCGGATTCTGTCGGATCGAGGAAATGTAGAAACCAGCCGGACGCATTGATTGGATTAAATGAAAACCAGATAAATAGCGAAAGTGCAGCAAGCAATACCATCGGAATCCACATCGTAGCAGGGGATTCGTGCGGGTGCACAGACTGCGTTCCCGAATATCTTTTCTCACCAAAAAACACGAGCCAAACCTGGCGGGTCATATAATAGGCAGTAAGTCCGGCGGAAAACACGACGATGAGCGGGAAGATATAGGCCAGCGGCCCTACTTCCCTGGCCCAAAGAAAACCTTCGGTAATGATCGCATCTTTGGATAAAAATCCTGAAAAGAAAGGCAGCCCGGCCAGCGCAGCGGCACATATTGAAAAGCACAGAAAAGTAATAGGAAGGCTCTTTTTTAAGCCACCCATTGAGCGCATATTCTGCGGATCAAATGCTGTATTGTCTTCGGAAGGAGTTACCGCGTGAATGACCGAGCCGGCAGAAAGAAAAAGTCCTGCTTTGAAAAATGCGTGGGTCGCAAGGTGGAACATAGCTGTTTGCCAGCTTCCGAAACCGACAGCTACGACCATCAAACCCAGCTGCGACATGGTACTGTAAGCCAATACCCTTTTTATATCCCATTCATTGATGGCCTTGATCGCGCCGGTCAGCATCGTAATCGTACCGATTGCGAGGATAACCAATCTTGCTTCAAAAGTGAGCATAAAGGATATTCTTGCCAAAAGAAAAATGCCTGCTGCGACCATGGTAGCCGCGTGGATCAATGCAGAAACAGGGGTAGGGCCTTCCATCGCGTCGGGTAACCAGCCTGACAGCGGGAACTGGGCAGATTTTCCCATACAACCTCCAAAAAGACAAAGCCCAATGGCGGTAACAAGGCCCGGCGAGAGTTCCCAGAGCTTGCCCGGGATCACTTCAAAATCGGTAGAACCAGTATAGTAAAACAGCATTAAAATACCTGTCAGGAACGCAGCGTCGCCAATTCTGTTGAGTACAAATGCCTTTTGCGCAGCCCAGACAGTCCTTTTTTTGAAATACCAGAAACCGATGAGCAAATAGGAGGAGAGCCCGACGAGCTCCCAGAACATGTACATCACCAACAAGCTGCCGGCGAGCACGATGCCGACCATTGAGAATAGGAACAGTTGCAGAAATGCGAAATAGCGATGCAGATTCTTATCGCCGTGCATGTAAGAAACGGAGTATATCTGGACCAATGCGGCCACAAAGTGCACGATGGCGAGCATAATGCACGTGAGGCGGTCGAACCGGAAAGATAGCTCGATCACTCTGTTGCCTATTACGAGCCAGTTGAATTTGACGATGTGTAAAGTGGCGGGATCTGCATACCGGAAACTGATGATCAAACCGGCGATCGTAGCTGCGGTGCCGAGGTAGCCCGCTGTGCTGTTCAAACTTTTACCTCCAAGCCACAGCAAAAAGAATGTCAGAAACGGTATTCCCAGCAACAGGGCGGCCGGCAAAAAATACGCAGAATCTGGCATAAGGCTTGAATTCGTTTGATTTCGGCAAATATCCTGAATTCGTGACCGAATTCAAACAGTGCTAGATTTCTTTCTCGATATCTTCAATTTTACCGGGACCGTGGATCGCTTCAAGCACTTCTTTCAGGTCGTAAGTAGAGCGATTGTAGGAATTGCCGAGCACAATAATGACCGCTTCGTCGTCCGGACAAACCCATAACATGGTGTTATAACCTTTCCACCAGCCTCCGTGGTAAATGAAGCGGGGCGAATTGTCTTTGTTGATGTGCATCCGAAATCCGTAACCATAATTACGAATGCCTGCGCGCTCGAAACTGCGGGGTTTGAAAGCTTCGTCGAGTAATTTTTTGTCAAGAAGCAAGCCTTTCGTCAACCCATTGTAAAATCGGTAAATATCTCCTGTTGTGGAGTATAAGCCTTTATCGCCGACTACATCGTCATAATAATCTTTTTCAAGCCTGCGCCCAAACTGGTGTCCGACGGTCCTGTCTTTGACAGCGGCGGCAGAAGTATCGGTCACTAAAAAGGTATTCAACATACCCAGCGGAGCGAAAATCTGATCATTGAGGTATTTGCCGAATGTATCTCCGGTCACTTTTTCGACGATCGCTGCGAGTACGCAATAGTTGGTATTGCAATAATTGAACGATCTGCCTGGTCTGTTATAAGGTGTCGGGGTGGGAACTACTTTGGCGTACCAGTCCATAATATCCAGATTATCAGGATATTTCTTGCCGTGGCGAATGCTGTCTGTAAATGAGTAAATGTAATTTGGCAGTCCGCTCCGGTGGCTCAACAGCATATCTACTTTGACACCGTGATAGGGAAAATCGGGGAAAAAACGTTGAACCGAATCGTCGAGAGTTACGCGGCCTTCCTGGATCAGTTTCAGCATTGCAATAGCCGTAAAAGGCTTTGAAAGCGAAGCCAGCTGAAAACGTGACGAGCTCGTTAGTGTATCCTTTTCTTTAATATGGGCAAAACCGAAAGAGTTCTGGTAAAGGATCTCACCTTTTTGCACGATCAGCACATTACCGTTGAAGCCAGCGCGTTTTTTACGCCTGAAAATGTCTTCAATCTTGGCGATCTTGGCCGCTGTCGCTGCATTTGGGGACTTAATAACAACCGGATCAAGGCTTGCAATTGCTTTGGCACGCACAGCCACTTCCTCCGTTTCCGATTTGTTTTTTCTAACTAATCCCCATGAAACCAGCAGAACTACCACAACAGCTAGGGCTGTCCACCACACTTTTGGCTGCACTTTTCTCAACATAGGCTTGGGGCCTTTTAATTTTTCGGAACGTAGATTATGAAACGATGGTCGACCGCCATCTTTTATGCTTATTATACACAAATTAAGCATAGATTATTTTAGCGAACTAGTATTTTAACATGTTCTTTCCCAATATTTCTTCGGGAAGTCAGGATATATATTCCGGGTTGCAGCGCGTGTATTGGCAACAAAATCACAGAGTTGGCGCCGTTTTTTACCCATTTAAAATTGATTGCATTTCCCGTGGAGGAGTTCAATGACAGGAGTTCGGGGTTTATATTTTTGCCTGAGATTATGATTTTTTCGGGAGACGCAGGATTGGGCTCCACTTGCATTGCGTCCGTGGTTTCAGGAGTGGAAATATCTATTGTTTCTGAAAACGAATAGGATTGATCCTGATCCATAAGTCGCAAACGGTAATATCCCGCTCCTGACAGCGGCAGGTTGTCGGTGAAATGGTAACCCTTCCGGCTGCTGTTTTCCCCGGCCGCATTTACTGAACCAATCTGTTCAAAATTCACGAGATCCGAACTTCGCTCAACACGAAACTCGTCAGTATTCTTTTCCCAGGCCGTTTCCCAAGAAAGGTTAACCGCTCGCTCACTCGCTTCGCCCTTGAAATAAGTCAGTTCCAGCGGCAGGACAATCGGCAGCACAATTCCATTGATCGTAATTTCATCAAACCATAAAACCCCGTGAATACTCGGGGCATTATGTGCGTAAATGCGAATGGAAAAAGTGTTTTCGGAAAGATTGGCGAAGTGAACGGGTATACTGTAAGAATTGAAAACGTTGAAATTGGTGATGTTTGCGGAATTAATATCAGTGCTGAAACCGTCCATGGAGGTTCTGAGCCGGATAATATCTGGGCCGGAGGGTGATCTTCGCAACCGAAAGGAGATGGAGGAAATGTTGTATTTGAATGAATTGGCCGTGAATGTGAATTCCATGTACCTGCTTTTGGAAGACGCCAGCGACCACGGTCGGATAATATAGCCAGCCCCGATCGACCCGCCCTGGCTGTAAACCGTGGGCAATGTAAAATCATTTGCACCGCCCGCCAGAACAGCATTCGTGGGTGTAAAATTAGCATCGCTGGACACTCCGGCCTGGGTATAATCCATGGTCCACTTAACTTGAAAAGGCTGGGCAATGCATTTAAAACTAAAAAAGACAAGAAGAAACCCTATCCCAAGGATCCGCATTAAACTTTCCATGTGCGTGTACGATTAAGTGAGATTTACACTATTTACTTTACTTAGACGGTAAAGCACAGGAAAGGTAACGGTGGTAAGAAGGTTGTTTTTTTGAGAGGTATTAAAACACAAAATCCCGGCGACTGGCCGGGATTTGGAAACTTAAAATTCTGCGCTTTTCGGATACCTCGGGAAAGGTATTACATCGCGGATATTGCTCATACCGGTCACAAACAGAACGAGACGCTCGAAGCCGAGACCGAAGCCTGAGTGCGGCGCGGTTCCGAATTTGCGCGTTTCGAGGTACCACCACAGGTTTTGCGGGTCGATACCTACTTCATGCACGCGGCCGAGCAGCTTTTCGTAGTTTTCTTCCCGCTGACTTCCACCGATAATTTCGCCGATCCCAGGAAAAAGTACATCCATCGCGCGTACTGTCTTTCCATCCTCGTCGAGCTTCATATAAAATGACTTGATCTCTTTCGGATAGTTGGTCAGGATTACCGGTTTTTTGAAATGCTTTTCGACCAAATAACGCTCGTGCTCGCTGGAAAGGTCAATTCCCCAACCCACCGGATATTGGAATTTCTTTTCTTTATGCGGTTTTGATTTGAGTAAAATCTCAATCGCTTCCGTATAGGTCAGCCGCTCAAACGGATTGTCGACCACAAAGCTCAGTTTTTCAAGAAGCGGAATAGAGCGCTCGTTTTGCGGCTTGTTCTTATCTTCTTCCGCGAGGCGGTTTTGAAGAAAATTCAAATCATCCTTGCAGTTTTCCAGCGCGTATGCAATCACGGTTTTGACAAAATCTTCCGCCGCATCCATATTGTCTTCCAGCTCGAAAAACGCCATTTCCGGCTCGATCATCCAGAATTCGGCCAGGTGGCGCGTGGTATTAGAGTTTTCAGCGCGGAAAGTAGGGCCGAAAGTATATATTTTGGACAATGCCATCGCACCAAGCTCGCCCTCCAGCTGCCCCGAAACGGTCAGGTTTGCCTCTCTTCCGAAGAAATCTTCTTTAAAGTTAATAGCGCCTTCCTCAGTTCTTGGGATTTTGTTCAAATCCAGCGTAGTTACCCGGAACATTTCGCCGGCACCTTCTGCGTCAGAAGCCGTGATTACGGGGGTGTGCAGATAGAAAAACCCTCTGTCGTTGAAATACTGATGCACAGCAAAAGCCAGTGCGTGGCGGATACGCAAAATGGCGCCGAAAGTATTGGTACGAGGACGCAAATGCGCGATTTCGCGAAGGAATTCGAGTGAATGCTTTTTCGGTTGAAGCGGATAAACGTCAGGATCAGCAGCTCCATAAACCTCGATCGACTCGACTTTTACCTCAACAGCCTGACCCGATCCCTGTGATTCAACGAGTTGACCAGTGATTTTCAAACAAGCTCCGGTAGTGACAATCTGGATCAGTTCGTCGGGAAACTGGCCCGGCTGTGCAACTGCCTGTATATTATGAATTGTTGAGCCGTCATTTAAAGCAATGAATATCGCGTTTTTGCTTTCTCTTTTTGTCCGAACCCAGCCTTTCAGCGTAACAGGTTGATTTTCAGGAGTAGCCTGTAATATTTCCTTGATTTGCAGCGGTCCCATTTTGCAATCGTTGTTTTGGTAAAAACTATGAATTTTGGCGCAAATATAGGATCAATCTGACTGCTTACGATTTTAGAAAGCAATATTTAAAATATAGGAGTAGCTCGATAATTGTCAGCAGCAGGTTATAGTGAAAACCAGGCCGGCTGGTAACTTACATGTGTTGGTGGCAAGTTATCGGATATCTTATCAGACAGATTCTATAAATTGCTTAACAAATTGAAACCTCATGCTTTATGACGAATACTACTCCCAACCCTAAGATCCATGAAGGTCGTAACCTAAAACGCTTCCGCGAAATGCTGGGAATCAAGCAAGATTTCCTTGCGTTTGAGCTAGGCGAAGACTGGAACCAGCAAAAGATATCTTTACTCGAACAGAAAGAAAAGATCGATTCTGATATTTTAGAACAGGTTTCGGCGATACTGAAAATCCCGGCTGAGGCGATCCGGAATTTTGATGAGCAGCAGGCTGTGAATATTATCTCAAACACCTTCGATAAAGTTGAAAACTCCTTCAACTTTGGCACCTTCAATCTACATCCGATGGAAAAGATTATTCAACTTCATGAAGAGAAGATTGCTTTGTATGAGCGGATGTTGAAGGAGAAGGATGAGATGATGGGGAGGTTGGAGCGGTTGATTGGGGGGAGATGATGACCATAGTACAGCCATTGAGTTTCCGGAAATGTTCGCCAACAGTAGGCTTTAATGCTTATTATCTAAAAGCTCAAACTCTATTGCAAATGAGTTTATGCTGAGAACGGCTTTGTAAATCAGAACTCGATTCTCATATTTCTCTTTGATAATCTTCTTTACCATGTTAATATTTACATCACTTACTAGTGCCCCCAAGTAAATCGCCTTGACTATTTCCCGCGTATGAGAAATCTTTCTGGCGGTTTGATTGTGAGTTTCTTTTAAATGAATTATTCTTCTTACCTCCTGCTCATAACTCCAATCATTATATTTCGTAAGGAATAGATGTTTAACTGTCCTGTAAAATCCTTTTTTAGTAGGCATAATGGTGAGTTGTTTTAGCAGATCAGCATATTCCACCTGATATAATTTCTCAAAAATGTCGCCTGCACTTTTTAGAATAGACTGATGAAAAGATCCTACTTCTGCATTTGAATATTCCCCTGCGTTCCAGTTTAAATCGTACGACGAATATTCTACGCAAAATCCCGTATGTCTATTTCCATAGTGCGACCACATCAAAATTGAAGATTTAGTTAGGGAAAAGCATGCGACTCCGATATGTTCAACAAAGTCATTAATAAGAATTGTTGATTCAATGGGATATGATTCCTTCCGCATTATTTTACCTAAAAGGCGTGCATTACAGTCAAATGGATCGTTAAAATCGGTGACTTTTGAATGATATATGTAACTATTTTCGAGCGAATCAACGCTATGTGAGTTAAAGGAATAGTATTTAAATAGAGGCCTGTTGCTTAAAAATGGCCTAGTTTCATCTCTGTTTAAGGTTCTAGAATAAAGGGTTCGATTTTGAGAGAGTTTAATCTGCTCTAATAGGGCGCTAAATCCAACTGGTCCCGCTCTGTGAATCGTTTCGTAGTCACTTGGATTTTCAATGATATTGTTCAAAATGCGCACCAGGTCAAGATTTTTGATCTTGAAATTTGGATTCACGTCACATTTGAAGCCCAAAATTTCAGCAGACTTTATAATAGCTGTGATTAATAAACCCGTTTGGCTGGAAACCGAAGAAAGCCGGCTACTTTCTTTGAGTATTAGGGTTTCAGTAAAAGTTCTTATTTGACTGATATTTTCCGAACTTAGGCTCATTGGAAAGAAATACAGAACTGGTTCAGTGAAATATACAAATTTGGCAAGAACTAGGCCTAAGAATTTTACTAAGGGAAACCGTTTCTAGCCGAAAAAACAAAAAAGCGCCAATCTTGCGAAAGGCGCCTTAGTTGTGGTCACGTAGGGATTCGAACCCCAAACCTCCTGATCCGTAGTCAGGTGCTCTATCCAATTGAGCTACGCAACCAATTCCCGAACGGGACTGCAAAGATAGGAAACTGACTGTTTTTAACAAATACTGGATTGCAAAAATTTGTTTCAAAAACCTATTTCCCCTGAAAATCAGGCTTTCTTTTTTCTAAAAAAGCTGAAATTCCTTCGCGGGCGTCGTGACTTTCGAACAGAATCTGCTGATTAATCCTTTCCAATTCCTGCATTCTGGCCAGATCGGAGTGTGATGACTCATTCAAAACCTTTTTCATTGCTCCGATTGCAAGGGTAGGAGCGGTCTGATAGTAATTAGCCAGTTTGTCGACTTCTGAATCAAGCTCTTCCGCGGGTACAGCTTTGTTGATCAGGCCGATCTGTTCTGCTTCTTTTGCGAAAATTTTGCGGCCCGTCGACGCCAGTTCAAAAGTTCGCGCCATTCCAATTAAGCGCGGCAAAAAGTAGGTAGCGCCGGCGTCGGGCATCAAGCCTATTTGTACAAAAAGTAAACTTAGGTAGGCTTCTTCAGTGGCGACAATGATATCACAAGCCAATGCAAGCGAACATCCAGCGCCGACAGCCAATCCATTTAACCGGCAAATAACTGGTTTCGGCAGTTCGCGAATGCTTCGGATCATTGGTTCATAATACGCTTTGAGCATTTGATCGGCACTTTCCCCACCTTCCAAGGTTTGCTTTAAATCTGCGCCGGAACAGAAAGCTTTGTCGCCCTCTCCGGTGATGATCAATACGCGGATCTGATCGTCGCTGGCAACTTCGGCAATCGCAGCAGTGATTTCCAGCATAAGCACGGCGCTCAGCGCGTGGTATACCTGCGGGCGGTTCAGTGTGATTTTTGCAATTCCGTTTGTCTTGCTAAAAAGAATGCTCTCGTACATAGGAATGCGTTTTTTGTCTGACAATATAACCTCAGAAGTAAAAGTAAATGGTCATACTACTTACGAGTACGCCGCAAATAAAGCCGACGAAAATCTGTGCGGGACTGTGTGCATTCAGTTGCAAACGCGCACTCAACAGTAATCCTGCTATGAGTATGGCGGTAATTAGCGGGTAGAGCAATGCATAATCTTCAAACCGCATCATTAACCCCGATAGTATTGCGATCATCCCCCCGATTCCCGTCGCATGCGCGCTGATTTTCCAGAAAAAACTGACAGCGGTTACAATTACGAGGGACAATGTGACACTAGCCAGGATCACGGAAATTTGCGGGGCCATTTGGGCTATTGGTTGTAATTGCCAGCCGAATAGGTAAGTCGCCAGCCCATAAATGAAAACCGTCGCCAGATAGGGAATCCGCCGCTCGGTAACATCATCAATATAAAGATTTTTGATCATCCCCATTTTCATAAAATAGTAAGTTACTACGGCGGGAGCGATGAAGGTATTCAGGAACAAAAGCGTCAACAAACTGCCCAACGCCGGAAGTTCAAACGCACTTACGCCGACCAGATCGGGGGAGAGCAGGAACAGCAGTGCAAATAGGTAGGTAGTGAGGATCAGTGGGTGAAACAATACTGATAATATGATGGCCAGTCGATTATTCAAAACGCGAAGCTTGGATCAGAGTGAAACGGTAAAATTAACCTGAAAACCAGATTGTACAAAAACCAGCCCAGCGCGGTTTGTGGTATTTTAAATTGTAACCTAATATTACTTATTTTGTCGGATAAGAATAACCTTCCGCACCAGCCTGTTATGAGATTTTGCCTGCTGATTTTTCTGACAATCCTGGTAGCAAATATCCGTGCGTTCGCGCAAACTTCTCCGTCCAGCTATTTTACCCTTACACCGAACTCGGCCTGCTCGGTTAGTACCTATTTCGAGGCTATGTACACGGGCAACCTGCTACCACATAAGGGATTTACCTCCGAAAGAGATCTTGGGAATATGTATGTGGCTGTGAGTGATGATTTTATATTCGAATGGGAATGGGTTGACGGAATGATGGTTGCGGGTTCGGGTCTCGGGCCGTTTAAAGTATATTGGCTATCGACCGGGATTAAAACAGTTATTCTCACAATAACGAATGTAAAGCTGCCGGAGAATAAGATTGTGATCAAGAAAACGGTGACGATCGCACAGGCGGAAGTTTCGGCCAGATGGGAACATGCGACTTGTACCAACGATAAAGGTAAAATTACGGTCGTCGGGGAAGGTGGTACTGCGCCTTACCTGTATTCGATCGATTCCGTTCATTTTCAAACTGATTCGGTTTTTGTAGTCGCGCCAGGTTATCATCAGCTTGCTGTAAAAGAGGCAGGAGGTTGTGTATCAACGGTTAAGCCGCTGCGGATTGATCCTGTGGATGAGGTTATATTGAATATTCCTGATGATAATGTGACGATCTGCGCCGGGCAAGGGATTAAGTTGGCCAATACCAGTAATGCGATTTCTCATACCTGGTCACCAGCCGCCGGACTTGATGATCCCACGGCAAAAGAACCTTTCGCGACGCCATCGCAAACCACTACGTATACCGTTACGGGGACATTGGATTGTAAAACGGCGCAGCGGACAGTCACTGTTGAAGTGATTCCCGGCATCACTGTGCATGTGACCGGAGATACGCGGGTCGACCCAAATACACCGGTTCAGCTGAATGCATTTGTGTCTGAACAGGGTTTGGGGAATATCAGCTATGTCTGGACGCCGGAAGTAGGGTTAAATAATGCTGCAATTTCTGACCCGATCGCCTCGATTGATCAAGAGACGACATATCAGGTTACGGCTACGTCCCCTGAGGGCTGCACTGCCTCGACGAGTACCACACTTTCGCTCAAAAAAGCATCGGCGATATTTATGCCTGGAATATTCTCTCCAAACGGCGACGGAAAGAATGAGACTTTCAGCCCGCAGAATGGGGGAGATATTACTTTCAATAAGTTCATCATTTACAGCCGCTCCGGCGAGGTAGTGTACTTTTCTGATAAAACAGATTGTAAATGGGACGGAAGTTACCGAGGTCAGCAAGCCGGTAGCGGTGACTATTTTTACAAAATTGAAGGGGTTACCAGCAAAGGTGTGGCTGTTTCGAAAGAAGGGTCGGTGCTACTAATAAGGTGATGTTTTTTGGATTATCGATTTAAGAAATACTCTTTGAAGGCAGCCATTTCCGAACGTTCTGTTTCGAGATATTTATCAAATATTTTGTCCCCTACCTGTTCTCTGAGAGCAGAAATACCTACGTCGATCAGCCTCAAACCCGTTTCGGTTAGCAGGATATTATCGTAATATAAGCCGCCGATCCCGGAAGGGCGTCTGAGATCGCGGTGAACAAACCCATTTTGATGTAACTGTGTAAGTTCGTCTTCAAATACATCGAGCCACAACTCTCTGGTACCTACTTCATACGCGCGAAAATCTATGGGTTTCAGCCGCTCCATCACGAGCATTTCTGCTTGAAATTCTTCATGATAATCCAGTCGCACAAATTTGACAATGAGATCGTTAACCTGATTCGCGTATTTCATTTTCTCCGCCTCAGAGCCGATATCGGAACGTGTATCGTCCATGAAAAGCTTGGCGACCTCCGTTTCAGAAAGCGCGATAACGAGGTTATTTGCACCGGAAGAAAGTCGATTTGGGTATTTCATTGTTCACGCTGGTGTTTCATTGCAATTTAGTAAAGTCTGGCCAGCCCATTTGAAAATGATTGGCTTCTTCTGAAATATCCCCCGGCATGAAAATTTAAACTTTTCTCAAAACTTCATCACAAATGGCAAAGGCTAAGAAAAAGAAAGGCCCGAAAAAGTCGGCGAATACTAAAAAGAACAAGCTGGGTGTAAAGAATTCGCTTGTCAATAATATTAACGCCAAGAAAAAGAAAGGCACTTCCCAGCCCAAGAGCAAGAAGACGGTTAGTAAGAAATCTTATTCAGCTATGAAAAATAATTGGGGTAAAAAGAAGAAGAAAAGCGGGAGAAAGAAAAAGAAAAAATAGGCTAGGATACCACGTTAATCGGGTTCCCTTTCATAAAAGCGGAGAGATTTTCGGCTGCTAGTTGCATTAACCTTTTTCGCGCTTCAAAAGTGGCCCAGGCAACGTGAGGTGTAATCACGCAGTTCGGTGCAGATAAAAGTGGGTTGTCCCCCTTTGGAGGCTCCGCAGAAAGTACATCCAGCCCGGCACCAGCGATTACGCCGTTTTTTAATGCTTCTGCCAGATCGGCTTCGTGAATCAGCGGTCCCCGACCTGTGTTCAGCACGATCGCAGTCGATTTCATCTTTGCCAGGTTATCCTTATTGATGATTTCCTTCGTCCCGTCAGTCAGCGGACAGTGCAGACTTACCACGTCACTTCGCTTGAAAATTTCGTCCAGTGACACCATTTCAATGCCTTCAACAGGCTTTGGATGTTTTCGATAGGCGATCACTTTCATGCCAAATGCGATTGCGATCTGCGCAACCTGCGAACCAATATCACCCAGTCCGATCAGCCCGATCGTTTTGCCGGCTAGCTCGGTAAGCGGCGATTTCCAGTAACAGAAATCGGCCGAAGCCGCCCATTCCCCCGCAAATACGCTCTGACTATGCATTTCAGCACGATTCACCAGTGATAGCAGCAATGCGAAAGTTTGCTGCGCCACTGAAGCTGAGCTGTAAGCCCGCACATTTGTGACGATAATACCCGGTTTTTTCGCTGCTTCAATGTCTATATTATTAAAACCAGTGGCGGTCACACCAATATATTTCAGTCCCGGAAGCTGATCCAGAATAGCTCCTGACAATACCACTTTATTCACAAAAACTACTTCTGCCCCGGCTGCCCGTTCCACAATTTCCTCCGGCTTCGACCGGTCATAAATTTCAACTTCACCCAACATTTTAATAGGCGCCCAGTCCAGATCTCCCGGGTTCAAAGTATATCCGTCAAGAATTACGATTTTCATTTGTCTTAGGGATTTTTGTTTAGATATTCCGCCAGCCAAGAACTGAGTAGTTAGTCCTTTTCTGGTCTTCATTTCCGCCATATATCAGCGTTTTCGCGCCCACTTTTCCTCCGCTTATTTCATCAAAAAAATTCAGTCCTTTAAAATGCTCTGTCAGGATAGTTTGGGTCGATTTTATTTCAAAAATATCAAATGCATTTCCATTTTGATTTAAAAGATCAACCTCGTGTCCGTTGGAATCGCGCCAGAACCAATATTCGTTATGGAGATATTGGTGAGCATTCTTCTTTTGATATTCAGCAATAATCAGGTTTTCAAAAATATTTCCTTTTGATGAATTATTATGAAAAGTATCTGCATCCCTTATGCCAAGAATGTGACACAATAACCCGGTATCGTAAAAGTATAACTTTGGCGTTTTTACAACTCTTTTGTTGAAATTTTGATAGTAAGGTTGGAGTTGAAAAATGATATAACTGCTTTCAAGAATCGATAGCCAGGATTTGGCAGTCGGTTGAGAAATCCCGCATTCGTTGGCAAGTGAATTTAGGTTCATTAGTTGTCCTACCCGGCCGGCGCACAAGCTCACGAATGTGCGGAACTGGCGTGTATCTCTGATATTGGTTAACTCGGTAACGTCCCTTTCTACGTATGTCTGAATATAATTGGAGTAAAATATGGTCGGTTTTATCGAACGATCATAGATAGCCGGATAGAAACCGTTTATACAGGCGTCTGCTACATTATCCGCCAGCAAATTTCCTGATTTCATTTCGTCAAAGTCAAAGGGCAACAATTTAAACAGCGCCACGCGGCCCGCCAGACTTTGGGTGATGTTGTTCAACAGCTGAAAATTTTGAGATCCCGAGAGGATAAATTGGCCCATTTTGCCCGAGCCGTCCACGATGGTTTGAATGTAGGAGAAAAGCTCAGGAACACGCTGGACTTCATCCAATATGACTTTGTCATTGTATAAATTCAAAAATGCGACAGGATCTACGGAGGCGAATGCGCGATTGTTCAGGTCTTCAAGCGAAATGTAAGAGTAGCCTTTAAACAAAGTCTTCAAAAGCGTAGTCTTTCCAGACTGTCTTGGCCCGGTTACAGCAATTACTGGAAACTTGCTGCTTTGTTCCAGGATTACGCGTTCTATGTGCCTGTCTACGAAGTTCATGAGATCTGAAATGACTCTCTCAAAGATACTCAAACTTTGAAATTACATAACTTCTATTTTGAAATTACATAACCTTTACTTTGAAATTACATAGCTTCTATTTTGAAATTACATAGAATCAATTTTGAAATTGCATAAAAAATCCGCTCTGGCGATGTGCCGGAGCGGATTTTATGATTTTGGTAGTTACCTAGTTCTTCGGATCTGTGCCTACTTTTCCAGCGCCGGCTCCCTGCATTTGCATTGGGTTTGGTGCTTTTCTGGTTTGCTGCTTGAAGATCTGGAAGCGGGTTGGCTTCGCTACGCGTGGAAAGGAATTATTTTCTGTGTCTATATCAGCGATCTGCTGGTAAGGATCCAGTTCCCATTGTACCACTTTCTTTTTGGTTGAGATCACCTTATTGATCTGCTGGTCGTTGAAGCGCCAGATTTCAGCCGGAAATACAGCCACAGAGTCCGTACCATCTTCAAAACCCATTTTAACGATCACGGGCATCGGAAGTCCGCCTTTGTTTTTAATGGATAAGGTGTAAAAGTTCGTGTTTTCACGGATTAGCTCACGCTCAGTTTCCGAAAGTGAAGCCAGGTATTGTTCGTATTTCTGCTTATCTGCCTCGGTTACCTTAAATGGATCGTAGCGGTTATAGAAATCCGCCATTGTGGAATCCTGCGCCACTACCGTTTCGCCCTTCGTTTTGGCATCCTGGATTTTGCTCATGGTATTCAGCCTCTCCGCCGCCGCTTTGCGCGCGAGTTCCTTTTCAATATCGGGATTCTGGGTATCGATATTAAACCAATCCACACTTAACAGATCCTGATCCACAGCTTCTGTACCATAAAACCAGCCTTTCCAGAACCAGTCAAGATCCACCCCGGATGCATCTTCCATCGTCCGGAAGAAATCTGCCGGAGTTGGGCTTTTGAAGCGCCACCGGTTTGCATATTCTTTGAATGCATGGTCAAAAAGCTCCCGGCCCATAACAGTTTCGCGCAGGATATTCAAAGCAGTCGCAGGTTTCGCGTAAGCGTTTGGTCCCAAGCCGATTACGTTCTCAGCCGAAGCCATAATTGGTGTCAGTACCGATTTGTCGGAAGACATATAATCGGTGATCTGGTTGGGTTCGCCACGGCGGGTAGGAAAATTATAATCCCATTCTTTTTCAGCGAGATATTGGCAAAAAGTATTCAAACCTTCGTCCATCCACGCCCACTGACGTTCGTCGGAGTTGACGATCATCGGGAAAAAGTTGTGACCTACTTCGTGAATAATCACTCCGATCATTCCGTATTTAACTGCCTCACTGTAAGTACCATCTTCCTCCGGGCGGCCGCCGTTGAAACTGATCATCGGATATTCCATCCCGCCGCCAGCTACGCCGTGACAGGATATTGCAACCGGATAAGGGTATTCAAAAGTGCGGTCGCCGTACGATTTCAGGGTGTGTGCCACTGCGCGCGTCGAATATTGTTCCCACAGCGGGTTACCTTCTTTTGGGTAAATGGACATACACCAGATCTTGCGGCCGCTTTTGTAAACATCGGTTTGCATCGCATCCCAAATAAATTTCCGGCTGCTTGCAAATGCAAAGTCACGCACATTATCTGCTTTGTAAATCCACGTTTTCTTGCCCGGGTTCTTGTTTTCGCGCTTTTCAGCTTTGATAGCCTCATCCTGCGTCACGATCAAAACCGGCGTCTTTGAAGTTTCAGCTTTTTTCAGGCGCTGCTTTTGCGTGGCCGTCAAAACCTGGGCGTAGTTCTGGCATTCACCGCTGGCTGCAACCACGTGGTCGGCGGGTACGGTGATCGCTACCTTGTAGTTTCCAAAAATCAATGCAAATTCTCCCTGACCTAAAAACTGCTTGTGGTTCCAGCCATTTACATCGTCGTAAGGGGCGAGGCGTGGAAACCAGTGCGCGATAAAGTAGTTTGCGTTTCCGTCTTTCGGGAAAAACTCATAGCCGCTGCGACCGTAGTATTCCGTGATATTATAATTCCAGTCTACGCCGAAAACAATGCTGGTACCCGGTTTCATAGCCGCGGGCAGGTCAATGCGCATCATCGTACCATTGATCTTGTAAGGAAGCGGCTTGCCGGCTTTATCTTTTACGGCTGTGATATTGTAGCCATATTCCGTTTTCGGGTCGAGGGAGGAACCTCTTCCGTTATTCAGATTGGCAAGCTGGCCGGTCGTCATTCCTTTATCACTGATCGCGCCTGTCCGGGACATTGCACCTATTCCGTCTTTTTTGAAAAGATTCTGATCGAGCTGCATCCAGATGTATTTCAGCTCATCAGGAGAGTTATTGAAAAAAGTGATCGTTTCCGATCCGATAATGCGGCGGTTTTCGTCGTCAAGTTCAGCTTTAATGTCGTAATCAGCGCGCTGCTGCCAGTATTCACGGCCGGGAGCGCCGGAAGCGGCCCGCGTGGAATTGGGAGTAGGCAGCATCGGGCCCAGTTGTTCAAACCGGTCGTTGTACTGATAGGTCGCCGAAGGCGGAAGCTGCTGGGCGAAGGTTGCGACCGACACCAGCAATAGAAATAAAGGGAGTAGCAGGTTTTTCATTTGGTTATTCAGTAATATAGTAATTGGTGCTAGTCAGCGGAGCCGCCGGTAATGCTTTGAAAAAGTTCGTTGTTTAAAATTAGGGAAAAAGCCATTCCGACAATAATGCCCGACAAAATATGGATCCAGCTCAGTCGCTGAACGCGCAGGATCTCGATAAGCAAAAAGGCGATTGAGAGGATAATGAATACGATAATAAGCTGGCCAAGTTCCAAACCCACATTAAAACCTAACAAAGGATTAAATATCCCGGCCTCTTTTCCAAGCAATGCGCGCAGGTAGTTCGAAAAGCCCAGTCCGTGGATCAGACCAAAGAAAAGTGCCAGTCCGTACCTGAGCATTGTATTATCATCTCTTTTAACATAAGAACCTTTTGGTACTGTATAAAAGAAATTGAGACAAGCCGTAATTACGATCGTGATTGGTATCAGCAGCTCGATCCAGTCGGGATTTATGCTAACCAGGCCCAGTGTAGCCAGCGCCAAAGTGATCGAATGCCCGATCGTGAATGCAGTAACCAGTACAATTACCTTTTTCCAGTCAATCAGAGTATAAATTGTACAAAGCGCCATGATAAATAGAATGTGGTCATAGCCATTGGAATCGGTAATGTGTTCAAAACCTAATTGTAGGTACGCCTGAAACTCGGACATTAAGCTGGGATTAGATGAAAAATTCCGACAAAGTAATTGTCAAGACAAAGTAAATGAATTCGAATATATTGCATTCACAGGACGAAACCAATTTATCAATCTGAAAGAGCAGGTTTAAGGCAATGTTTGGGAGCTAATCAGGTAGGTTCGCCAAATATAGTGATCATTATCACCGAGTTACGGTTTTTGAGTGTTAACAATTAGATAACATTAGAGAAATCTGGGAGTAATGTAGCCAACCTAGTTTTGTGCCGGAAATTATTCTGACACAACATGAAATCAAGATTTTTATCATTCATCCTCCTGCTTATCAGCACGTCTGCTGCATTCGCTCAGACAGGTTCCATCAAAGGAACGATCGTTGATGCCCAATCCAAAGAACCGGTAATCGGTGCAAGTGTAGTACTTAAAGGCAGTACCCCGCCAGTCGGCGCTTCGTCCGACATTGAAGGTAAATTTGACTTGCCTGGTATTCCAACCGGAAAACAAACTGTGATCGTCACTTACGTTTCTTACAAGGCGAAAGAGATCGAAGTTACAGTTTACCCGAATCAGACCGTTTTAATCAACACTACATTAGAAGAAGACGTAGCCAACCTGACGGAAGTAAAGATCGTAGGCCAGCGCCAGACTTTTACGGACGTTTCGGTGATCACCGAGATCAAGCAGGCAGAACAGATCGCAGTTGGTATCTCAGCCCAGCAGATCCAGCGCTCGCAGGACAGGGACGCTTCACAAGTAATCCGCCGCGTTCCGGGGGTTTCTATTCAGGATGACAGATTTGTCATTATCCGTGGTTTGAACGAGCGTTATAATACTGTAATGCTCAATGATGCGATCACACCTTCGACGGAAGTGGACGTAAAATCCTTCTCATTTGACCTGATCCCAAGCACAGCGATCGACAGAATGCTGATATTCAAATCGGGCGCACCTGAGCTTCCGGGTGAGTTTGCAGGTGGGGTTATTAAAATTTATACCAAGACAATCCCTGACGCAAACGGTTTTACAGTAGCTATCTCTCCGGGTTTTAGGGCCGGTACCACTTTCAGTAATGTACTCGATTATCGCGGATCTTCGATGGACTGGCTGGGCTTCGGCGCAGGCGACCGGAAGCTTCCTTCTACATTTCCAACTGCGAGACAAACCAATGCAAGCCAGCCTACGGAAGCGACGTTCAATGCATTCCGTAATCTGCCTAAGTTCGTTGATACGTATACAAAAACCGTGACGCCGGATTTGCGCGTGTCGCTGGGATATAACAATAGCATGGACCTGGGAAGGCTGCGTTTGACGACCTTTAACAACCTGAGCTATACCAGTGCCAATCAGGTAACACCTACCAATCAGTTCCGCTACCTCGCATTCAACAATAGTACACAGGATTCTCAGATCGAGACGAGCTATAATGATCAGTTTTATGGTCACAATGTGCGTTTGGGCGTAATGTCCAACTGGGGATTAATCTTTAACCCGCAGCACAAAATTGAATTCAGGAACCTTTTTAACCAGCTGAGCAGCAAGGAAACTACGTTCCGCCAGGGTTACAGCCTTGATAATGACCGCGATGTACAGAATTATGCATTCCGGTACGAATCTAAGAGCATTTACACGGGTCAGCTGAGCGGAACGCACGAAATGTCGGAAGCCACTACTTTGAAATGGACGGGTGCATTTGGCTATACCAACCGCGACGAGCCTGATTTCAGACGTTTTGTAACGAGCCGGAACATTGGAACAAATGATCCGTTTACTGTGGAAGTAGTACCGGGAAGCAATGCAAGTTTGACTCGCGGCGCGCGCTTTTACTCTTCTTTGAAAGAACTAGCATCTTCGTTCCGTGTTGACGGCGAGCACCGTATCGAGCGCAACGGATATGAAGGAGAAGAAAAAATGCAGATCAAGCTTCGTGCGGGCTTGTTCGGAGAATATAAAGACAGAGATTTTGCAGCACGCTGGTTTAATGTGAATAATCCTGGCGGAGTACCCGAGGAAATCCTCACATTGCCGGCAGCACAATTGTTCAGTGATGAAAATATAGCTGCGAACAGGCTGCATTACGGAGAGAGAACGAATACGGATGATCAGTATGCGGCTCAAAACACACTTCTGGCTGCTTATGTTGGCTCTTATATTCCTTTTACGCCAAGGTTCAATGGTTCTTTTGGTGTGCGTGCAGAGCATAACCGCCAGCAATTGCAAAGCCGCCAGCGTGGTGGAGGTGATCGCGTGGATGTGAACAACCCTATTCTGCGGTTCCTGCCTTCGGTTAACCTTGCTTACAATTTTACCGAAAAATCATTGCTGCGTGTCGCTTATACCATGTCGCTTAACCGGCCTGAGTTCCGCGAGCTGGCACCTTTCACCTATTATGACTTTGCATTCGACGTGTCACGGGTTGGTAATGAAAACCTGAAAACACCTAGCATTCAGAATGTGGATCTGCGGTACGAATTCTATCCGAATGAGGGTGAAGTGATCTCGGTTGCAGGTTTTTACAAACACTTCAAAAACCCGATCGAAACCAGGGTTCGGTACGCAGGATCGGGGGTAACTTTCTCGGTTGATAATGCCGAAGAAGCTTATGCGATCGGTGGGGAAGTGGAAGTAAGAAAATCTCTGAAAAACCTCACTACCTCTTCACTCGTTGATAATCTGACACTCGTATTGAATGCGTCGGTGATCAAAAGTGATGTACTGACCGGCTTTGCAGGCCAGGAAGAAAACCGCCAGTTGCAGGGACAATCTCCTTATCTGATCAATACAGGTCTTTATTATAATGATGTGAACAGAGGCTGGCAGGTCAACATGCTTTATAATGTGGTTGGAAAAAGGATTTTCCTCGTGGGCGACAAAGAAGTGCAGCCTACCGTTTATGAACTTCCCCGCAACGTACTCGACTTCAATATCATTAAAGCACTTGGGCCTCACCTCGAATTCAAAGCGGGTATCCAGGATATTCTTAATCAAAAATTCAGGTTGGTACAAGACAGTAACCTGGATGGAAAGATCACTGGCGTAGATGAATCTTACCAGTCTTTCCGCCGCGGATCTTACACCACAGTAGGTATTTCTTACAAATTCTAATCACCAAGCAACAAGTTTAAGTCAATCCAAATCAATCATTTTTATGAAAAAGTTCAGTAAATTATTTAACCTCCTCATGGCAGCGTTGTTGCTCACAGGATTTGCAGCCTGCAAGGACGACAACACAGAGCCAGAACCAGAAGAGCCGGTAGCGACTGAAATGGTGACCGTAAAAGGAAGCATCGCGGCCAATACAACATGGACAGCTGACAAGCAATATCTGATCACAGGATTTGTATATGTGGAAGATGGCGCAACACTTACTATTCAGCCAGGAACGATCATTAAAGGTGATAAAGATTCAAAAGGAGCACTTTTCGTTAAAAGAGGAGCGAAGATCATGGCGGTTGGAACTGCAACGCAGCCTATCGTTTTTACTTCCAATGAAGCAGCTGGTTCAAGAAGAGCCGGTGACTGGGGAGGTTTGGTAATCCTTGGAAAAGCACCTGTGAACAAGACTCCTGCCGTAATTGAAGGCGAAGGAAGAACTGAGTACGGTGGTACTGAGGCTGCTGACAACTCTGGCGAGCTGAAATATGTGCGCATCGAATTCGCTGGTATTGCTTACGCTACGGATCAGGAAATCAACAGCCTTACAATGGGTGGTGTTGGTTCAGGAACGAAGATCGAATATGTACAATGCTCTTTCGGAGGCGACGATGCATTTGAATGGTTCGGTGGAACTGTGAATGCAAAACACCTTGTCTCTTTCCGTGGCCTTGATGATGATTTTGATACAGACAACGGTTTCAGCGGATTGGTACAATATGGTTTGATCATCCGTGATCCAGCGGTTGCTGACCAGGCTGGTGACTCTAACGGATTTGAATCTGATAACGATGGTGACGGAACAAACAAAACGCCGCAAACTGCTGCGAAATTTGCCAACATCACGGTAGCAATGGGCGACGGAACTCCGAACGGAAAATTCGCGTCAGCAGCCAGAATTCGTCGTAACTCGACTATCTCGATTTACAACAGTGTATTTACAGGTGCGTGGCCACGTTCAGGTGTTCGTATCGAAGCGCCTTCTTTGCCAAACTTTACAAACGGTACTTTGAAACTGGAAGGTGTTCACGTGGCTTTGTCAGGAACACAAGCGCAAGGCGCGATCGAAGGAATTACTGCTGCGCAATTTGCTGCGGGTGCTAAAAACAGCGTTGCAACTGTTGCAAGCCTGTTGTTCCCAGCTGGTTTTAATTCGATCTCTGCTAAGCCAGCAGTATTGCCACAAGCAACTTCTCCACTTTTGACTGGCGGTACTACATTGCCAGCCGGATTTGAAGCAACTACTTACGCTGGTGCATTCAACACAACAGACTGGACTGCGGGCTGGGCTAATTTCGATCCCCAGAACACAGATTACTCTTTGAAAAAATAATAGTTCTTATATAATTGGTGTCAGAATTTAAAAAGGCCGGAAACGTATGTCTCCGGTCTTTTTTGTTGTATCAAAATGCCGTTTTACTCCACAATACCCTGTCCTTTTTCCGCAGTGAAATTGTCCAGATCGTGTACAAATCCATTGATCACGGCATACTTCACTTTACCTCCTTTTTTAAGAATGAAGGTTGCAGTATTGCCAAGCCCGGGTACGCCCGAAGGTGCGGGTTGGCCGCTTCTTAATATATGTAATGGGGTTGTGGTAAAATAAAGTCCTAGGGCACGCGTGTTGGCATCTGCTGCGAGCCTTACGTAAGTGTAACCTTCTTTGAGGAGGTTCAATGCATTGAGCTTACTGATTTCGCTCACATTCTTATAGGTAGTAGGATAAACTTTTCCTTTTTCAATAGTGTACCCTTGCGCATCAATCTCCTGACTGCCGTACTGCGGGTGCAGGTCGCCGAAATCTTCTATTTTACTGTAATAAAAAAACTTGGTTGCATTGGAGTAGCTTACTTCATTCCGGTTAATTCCAAGGTCGGTTGTAAACGATTTTCCCGCTTGCCTTACCGTCGCATTCCTTACTACCAGATCATAAACCCAGCGACCGTTTTCGGGTATATCATAATAATCGTCACGTTTTTCTTTCGTCAGCGAGTTGTCGGCAATCTTGCCTAATGCAGACAGTATCGCCATAAAGTTCAACTGCCGGATATATTGCTTTTCCGGATCGCCTACATAGCCTCCCGATTCGATCAGTACCAGCGTAGTACCCCATTTTTGAACATTATCCCCAAACCCACGCGGCTCGTGATCGTCGGAATACCTTGCTACCTGGCCGGGAATGTACTTTTGCAGTATCTTATTCATGCCCACAATGAGCTGCATGGAACGCTGGCGTACGTCGTTGATCGACAGCTCGTAATCATAAGAAGTCGCCAGAAATGAGATAGTCGCCACTTTTGGGCTCCTGCCCGCCGAGTAGCGCGGACTCTGGTCGTGGAGGTTGAAACCGTAGTCTGGTTTTAATTTATCCACCAAACCTTTCAGTATAACAGCTTCGGGCGTTTGCCTGGCTGCGGCGTCGCGGTTCATATCAATACCCTGCATTGTGCGGCGCTGGTAGCGTTCTGCGCCGTCCGGATTGAGCATTGGTACGAAGTATAATGTGGTTTTTTCCAATAGCTCCTTGCGAAAGCTGTCGAAGCCGTCGTTTTTGCCTTCCAGGAAGTTGAACATGTCAAAACTGGCCATAGTTGCGGTCGGCTCGTCGCCGTGCATTTGCGTCCAGAGCAGCACTTTTTTCTTGCCGGTACCTACTTTCAGCATTTGAATAGTGCGCCCTTCAAAGGATTCTCCAACCTTTTCAATGGTGTACATCGGGTTGCCCAGCCGCTTGGAAATCAATGGAAGAATGTCTTTTTGCTTGAAGCGCCTTTGTGTGAGTGTGGCTTCCTTAAATGTGGAATGTGCTTTGAAAAGCTTCTGCGCCAGCTCGTCGGACTGCGCCATGGATTGAGAAGTAACCAATGTGATCAGGAAAAAGAAAAGACGTGAAAAGAATAGTTTCATGATGGTAAAAGGCCATTTTGCAGATGCAATGTACAAGAAATCTCTAAGCAAATTTTAATGCAATTTTTACTTGACGGCTGCCGGTGTTCACTTTTTTTGCTTACATTTGTGGTATGATAATCGCTGAAACATATCATCATTTTCATCATAGCCGTCAGGCTTTCGGTCGTCTTGGGTGATATGTTTTTGCAAGTAGTGTTGTAATAAGGTTGAATACATAGTATCCCCCAGAAGCCCGATTTTTTAATCGGGCTTTTTTTGTTCTTTTCTCAATATCGAAACCGGATGAAAACCGTAATCATCAAGTACAATGCAGGAAATGTGCAGTCGGTCATGTACGCGCTCGACAGGCTGGGCGCTGGGTACTTGTACACCGACGACGTAGCCGAGATCACTTCTGCCGACAAAGTCATTTTTCCCGGCGTGGGCGAAGCGAGCACGACCATGAGCTACCTGCGCAAAACGGGTCTTGACAAAATTATCCCTGCATTGAAGCAGCCGGTATTCGGTACCTGCGTGGGCATGCAGCTGATGTGCCGGCATTCGGAAGAGAACAATACGGATTGTATGGGGATATTCGATGTGGACGTAAAACGGTTTCCGGCCGACTCGGGCATGAAAGTGCCGCACATGGGCTGGAACAATATAATTGACTACAAAACCCCGCTTACTGACAACATTCCACAAAGTGCATTTATGTATTTCGTACATAGTTACGCGGCGCCGGTTTGCGAATATACTGTCGCCACCTGCGATTACGCATTCCCGTTCAGTGCGATGCTGCACCGGGATAATTTCTACGCGGCGCAATTTCACTGTGAGATCAGCGGCAACGCAGGCCAGCAGATCATTGAGAATTTTTTGAATTTGAAATCCTAAATACCCGACCATAAATGATCGAAATAATACCCGCTATTGATCTGATCGAAGGAAAGTGCGTGCGCCTTACACAAGGCGATTACGGACAAAAGAAAATATATAACGAGCATCCGCTGGAAGTAGCCATGCAGTTCGAAGACGCAGGTTTGAAAAGGCTGCATTTGGTAGACCTGGATGGAGCAAAAGCCAAGAAGGTCGTCAACTGGAAGGTACTGGAAAGCATTGCTTCGAAAACCTCCCTGCATATTGATTTCGGCGGCGGCGTTCAGTCAGATGATGATCTGCGCGTGGTATTTGAAAGTGGCGCCAAGCAGGTTACCGGTGGTAGTATTGCGGTTAAAAATCCGGAGTTATTTACCCACTGGCTGCAAACTTACGGCGGCGACAAGATTATCCTCGGCGCTGACGCGAAAAACGAAAAGATCGCTGTGAGCGGCTGGGAAGAGGGTACTACATTATGGGTTTATGATTTTGTGGAAGAATATGTGGAAAAAGGGGTGAAATACACGATCAGTACCGACGTGGCGAAAGACGGTTTGCTGCAAGGTCCTTCATTTGATCTTTATAAAAATCTTCAGGATAAATGTCCCGACCTGAATATCATAGCCAGCGGCGGGATCAGCGGGATAGGGGATGTGGAGAAACTGGCAGAAATGAACATTTATGGCGTGATCATTGGGAAAGCCATTTATGAAAACAGGATCAGCTTACCCGAACTAATGCGTTTTTCATCCTGATATATGCTGACAAAAAGAATAATTCCCTGTCTGGACGTAAAAGACGGGCGCACTGTAAAAGGGGTTAATTTCGTGAACCTGCGCGATGCAGGCGATGCAGTGGAGCTCGGCGCGCTTTACGCAGCGCAGGGAGCGGATGAGCTTGTTTACCTCGATATTACCGCCACGATCGACGGCCGCTCGACATTTATAGAATTAGTGAAAAGGGTAGCACAGACTATCAATATCCCTTTTACTGTTGGCGGCGGGATTTCCTCGGTAGCGGATGTCTCGGCATTGCTGCACGCGGGAGCAGATAAGGTTTCTATCAATTCGGCTGCTGTCCGGAATCCGGACCTGATCGATGAACTGGCTCTGGAATTTGGCAGTCAATGCATTGTAGTGGCTATTGATACGCGCTATATAGATACGGAGCACGGGAAAGAGCACATTGTGCACACCCACGGGGGCCGCAAACCTACCGAACTCCGCACGATTCCCTGGGCCAAAGAAGTGGAGGATCGGGGCGCCGGCGAGTTGTTACTGACGTCGATGGACACCGACGGTACCAAGAACGGTTTCGCGCTCGAACTGACGGCGACGATCTCCGAGAACGGCAATATACCCGTGATCGCCTCAGGTGGCGCGGGCACGATGTCACATTTTTATGATGTTTTCACAACAGGAAAAGCTGATGCAGGTTTGGCGGCAAGCATTTTTCACTTCAGGGAAATCGATATTCCCGACTTGAAGGATTATTTGAGCGACAAGCAGCTTCCTATCAGACTGACCAGATAAATAATACAAGATGAGCGACACTTTTTCTACAATTGATTTTGCAAAATCGGCCGACGGGCTGGTACCGGCAGTTATCCAGGATTTTCACACTGACAAAGTGCTGATGCTCGGTTATATGAATTCCGAAGCTTTGGAAAAGACCAGGCTGGAAGGAACAGTTACGTTTTTCAGCCGGAGCAAGCAGCGGCTTTGGACGAAGGGCGAAACCTCGGGTAATTTCCTTTTTATTAACGAAATCATTGCCGATTGTGATGGTGATACTTTGCTGATAAAAGCCACTCCGGCCGGTCCAACATGCCACACAGGGGCTGATACCTGTTTTGGGGAAAAAAATAGTCAGGATGCCCGAATCGGGGAGGCTTTTTTTCTCAATTATCTTCAGAAAAAAGTAATCAGGGAAAGAAAATTAAATCCGACCGAGGAATCGTATACAAGCAGCCTTTTTAAAAGGGGAATCAACAAGATCGCGCAGAAAGTAGGCGAGGAAGCGGTCGAGGTTGTGATCGAAGCGAAGGACAACGACACGGAGCTTTTCAAGAACGAAGTGTCCGATTTGCTGTTCCATCTTTTGGTGCTTTTGGAAGAAAAAAACATTGACTTAGATGAGGTAATTGACGTACTTCGTAGCCGTCACCAATAAACACATCGTGCATGAAATTACTCCTACGACTTGTAATCAGTACTTTGGCTGTACTGGTAGGTGCTCATTTAATTCCCGGTGTTTCAGTCGAAAGTTTTACGACTGCAATCATCGTGGCCATCGTGCTGGGAATCCTGAATACATTTTTAAAACCGGTCCTGCAAATTCTTGCGCTCCCCATTACGATTCTTACGCTGGGACTGTTCTATTTTGTCGTTAACGTATTTATCATTTACCTGGCGAGCTTTCTGGTAGATGGATTTTATATCAGTAACTTCTTTTCGGCTCTGCTCTTCGGTCTGGTCGTTTCTGTTGTTTCTGCTTTACTTGGTATGTTTTTGGACTAGTGTACGCGAGACCCGAAAAAAAGGGTTGGAAACGGATACACATGACTTGATAACTACCTGATTATGCTTAGCCAAATAGAGGAAATCAAAGACACGCTTTTTAAATATTTCGAGACTCGGATCGATTTATTTAAGATTGAGACCAGGGACAAGATTGAGCGCGCTGTTGTCATGGCGATTTACGGGGCTCTGGTGTTATGTATAGCGCTCACAGTACTGATATTAGTAGTTATACTACTCGGGACCTTCCTGAATAAATGGTTGGACAGCGATTACCTGGGATACCTGATCCTGCTTGGTGTATTTGTTATCAAGCTGATAATCTGGATCGTATGGAAAGAAAAGTTTATCCAGATGATACGCTCAGTGATCGTTCGTTTTATGAAGGATAAAGAGGAATAAAGCTTTGCTGGTCTATTTTAAGAAATAAATTAGCCCGAATTACTATTTTTGGATTCCTTTTGAATTCTTAGGGCACCATCAAACAGAAATGAAATGAGTACTCCAATAGATTCGTCGGTAAAAATTACCAAGCCTTTTTCGTCTGATACAGACAGAGATAAGCAGGACCTGCTACTAGATGCTGATATTTATCGTGACAAGCTAGAGAACCAGTGGACTGACCTGAAAACAGACGCTACTGCCTACGGAAAACAGGCTTTGATAATAGGAGGTGTAGTTGCCACTACATTTGTGGTCATGAATGCATTCCTTCCTAAAACGAAAAAGGACAAGCAGCGGGAAGAAGCTAAGAAAAGGCAGGAAGAGGCGGAGGAAAATCAGCTGCACCTGGTGACTAACAAGAAGCTTGACAAGGTGAAAAAAGAGTCGCAGGTTGCAGCGGCTGTTCAAAGCCTGGCCTGGACGTTAGCCGTGGGCTGGGCCCGCAAAAAGCTTAAGCATTTAATTGAAGACGAACGAAAAACTGAATGAAAACAGCGAATCATCAAATCGCAGACCTCCTTTCGAAGCGTAAAATAGAAAAAAGGAAATCGTTTGCCGTTCTCTTAGATCCAGATAAAGTAAATCTCTCCACTTTTCCGAAATTCCTAGAATATGCGGCTGGTCATGGCGTTGACTTCTTTTTTGTAGGAGGAAGCCTCATTACTAATTACGCGATTGATAAATTAATAGCTGCAATTCACGAGCATACTGATATTCCTGCCATTCTCTTTCCGGGAAGCAGTTTGCATATTGATCCCTCAGCGGACGCAATTCTTTTATTATCCTTAATCTCCGGCCGGAATGCGGAGCTGTTAATCGGACAGCACGTTATTGCGGCTCCTTTGCTCAAGCGCAGCGGCATTGAGGTATTACCAACCGGCTATATGCTGGTAGAAAGCGGGAAACTGACTACGGTATCTTATATCAGTGCTACCACGCCACTTCCACGTGACAAACCCGGTATAGTTGCATGCACTGCACTGGCAGGTGAATACCTCGGCCTGAAACACATGTTCCTGGATGCAGGCAGCGGAGCTCAGTTCCCGGTTCCCGGCGAAATTATCGCCGCAGTGCGGCAAGCTGTGGACACGCCTATTATTGTCGGTGGCGGAATCAATTCCTTTGAGAAAGCGGATATCGCGTTAAGTGCCGGCGCCGATGTGATAGTAGTTGGAAATGGAATTGAACAAAACCCAGAATTACTTTCGGAAATCGCGCAATGCGTAAACAGCTACAACCGGAAACTGCAAAGTGTGTGATAGATTCGCGAGAAATTCTTGGATTTAATCAAGGGATTTAAGTTTTTTCTAAGGAAATTTTAAGTTCTTGGAAAAATACAATCTCAAAATTTAGGAATATTGCTTTCAATCATATTACATTTGTATCGAACCTTAATTACACCCAAGAAATGAAAAAATTCTTTGCATTTGCGTTTGTTGCCGGGATGGTAGCTTTCGCTTCTTGTACTAGCAAACCAGCTGACGAATCTGCTGACACAACTGCTGTAACTGTTGAAACTCCTATGGTTGATACTACTGCTGTTGACACAATGGTAACTGATTCTGCTTCTGCTGATTCTATCAAGTAATCAGACGTACAAGTCGAAAACATTGGAAAAGCTCTATGAAAATAGGGCTTTTCTTTTTTTATTTAAGGGATGAAAAATATCTCCTTTGGCCTGCATGTTCCTTCGGCCGCCAGCGCCTATTGTGCAGCGCTTTTTAACAATCACAACTTTGCATTTTCATTGTCCCGCCCCCGCCGGACGCGCCTGGGTGACTTTACGGTAAAGCCCGGATTAATCCCAAAAATTACGGTCAACGCGAACCTGAATCCCTACAATTTCCTCGTTACTTACCTGCACGAAGTAGCACATTGTGTGGTTCACTATAAATATAGAAGGACATTAAGAAAACGTGTCGCGCCGCACGGTGCCGAATGGAAATATGAATTTGGCGTGCTTTTACAGCCGGTACTAAATGAAAATGTTTTTCCGGAGGACATTCTTATACATTTAATTCGTTATTCCCATAATCCTTCTGCTTCGACCGGAGGCGATCAGTTGCTCTTTAATGCGCTCAGACAATATGATGATCAGGCGATCAGCTCTGGCAGAGTTGCATTGGTTCAGCTGCATGAAGGTTCAAACTTCGTTTTTCAGAACAGGACTTTTACCCGCGGGATTTTGAGAAGAACCCGCATATTATGTACAGACAAGGCATCAAAACGCCTTTATACAATACCTGCCCATGCATTGGTGGAAGCGTGCTGACTTTTCCAGACATTTATTGCTCCCTGTTTTAATCTATCTGGGCACTTCTTCCTTTTACCAACTTCCTGCACAATCTGTACTCGCTACCGGTGATTGGTTCAAGATCGCTGTTACGCAAACAGGTGCTCATAAAATTGACCATGCATTCCTGCGTCAAATGGGCGTAGATGTGTCGAGCCTTGACCCAACTACCTTACGGATCTTCGGTACCGGGGGGCAAATGCTGCCTCAATCCAATTCAGCAAAAACAAATGGCGAACTGGTCGAAAACGCTATTCTAGTCCAGGGTGACGGCGATGGAAAATTCGATACAGGCGATGCGATCTACTTTTTCGCAGAGTCACCACACGTGATCCTTTACGATACTGCCAAAGCGCAACTTTATCATCAACTCAACTACTACTCCGATACAAGCTACTATTATCTGTCTTTTGGTCAAAAAGCGGGGCTCAGGATTAAGAATGCAGAACAAACTGCGACTGCTGGGAGAGTAGTTACGCAATTTGACGATTACTGGTACCACGAACTGGAAGCCAGCAATTTGCTTAAATCAGGCAGGGAATGGTGGGGTGAATATCTGGCAAATACAGCTTTTCAAATCGGAGCAGAAATTCCGAATGTAGTACCTGGTTCTCCGCTCATATTCCGGGGCTCTGCGATCGGCGCTGCGCAGGTTCCCACCCGTTTTTCCTGGCAAGTAAATGGTGAAAATTTAGGTGAAACTTCAATAGGCACTGTGGGTTCGGGGACTTACGATGTGAAAGCATTAAGATCAGACTTCACGGCAATTACCACAGCTCCCGCCGCGCCGCCTGCTACTTTCAGGGCTGGTGTACTCCATAATAAAGGCGGGCAAAATTCGGCACAGGGTTATCTTAATTTTCTTTCACTACAATTTAAAAGAGAGCTGCGCTTTTTTGATAAACAGCAGATATACTATTTTATAAATCAACCCTCCGAAACTGTTACTTATCGCTTCCCTGAGGCGACTGGCACCTTGCTTTGGGATGTAAGCAACGCCGCAGAGCCCCTGTTGATCGTGAATCAGGGAAACTCGGGTAGCTTTTCGTTTAATAGGCAAGTTCCTGAGAAACAGGTCAGATATGTGGGATTTAAAACCGATCAGGCACTTATTCCCGCAAATTGGCAGCCTGTTCAAAACCAGGATATCATATCGCTGGAAACACCTGAACTCCTGATCGTGACACCCGCAACCTGGGAATCGGAAGCAAAGCGCCTTGCTGCTTTTCGATCGGGAAAAAATGGGGTGAAAACAACAGTAGTCACTACGCAGCAGATATATAATGAATTTGGCTCAGGAAAACCGGATGTGAGTGCTATTAGAAACTACGTGAGGCATTTATACCAAAAAACACCTGGAAAACTTAAGTACCTGCTGCTGTTCGGTGATGCGACATTTGACTATCGAAATTTGGCCAAAAATCAGTCGCAGTCGCAAAGAGACAACTGGGTGCCTGTGTATGAGAGCCGCGAATCTTTGAATCCGGTATATACCTATTCGTCAGACGATTATTTTGGTTTTTTGGAGCCAAATGAAGGCGAATGGACGGAATCGTCGGCGGGCGATCAAACACTGGATATTGGAATAGGGCGATTGCCAGCTAAGACCATTGGTGAGGCTAAAACGATTGTGAACAAGCTAATCCGCTACGAAACGCTGCGATCGGAAGGAAGCTGGAAGAATAAAGTACAGTTTATTGCCGATGACGGCGACGGGAATATTCACCAGCGTCACGCCGACCAGCTGGCCGGTCTGATCCAGGGCGAGCTTTTTCCAGAGCGCATATTTATCGATGAATTTCCCCAGATCACAACAAACGAAGGTCAGAAGTCGCCGGCGGTCAATGCGAAAATCAGGAAAGGTATTGACGATGGTACGCTGATGATCAATTATACCGGGCACGGCGGGGTAGGCGGTTGGGCGGAAGAGCAGGTGCTTACGTTATCCGATATGCTGAGTGCGCGGGGTATGGATAATCTTCCTTTGCTTTTTACTGCTACCTGTGACTTTGGCAGATACGATGATCCCGGCGCTGTATCGGGCGCGGAGACGATGGTATTAAGTCCCAAAGGTGCTGCAATAGGTGCAATAAGCACGACCAGACCTGTTTTTTCAAGTACCAATTTTACGTTAAGCAAAGCATTTTACGAGGCGCTCATACAAAAAGGGGAGAGGAGATTGATGGGAGATTATTTCAGGGAAACTAAAAATAAGGCGCTTGTGGGGAGCCTGAACCGTAATTTTACATTGCTGGGCGATCCTTCGATGCAGCTCGCGATGGCCAGGAAATCAATCCGCTGGTCACCGGTTCCCGACACATTGCGCGCTTTACAAAAAGTAATATTAAAGGGAGAAATTCTCAATATCGGGTCTAATGAAGCTGACAGGAGCTTTCAGGGAAAAGCAAGGATAATCATTTATGATAAACCTGTTCAGTTCGAAACGCTCGGCAGTGAGGCAGCTTCTGAAAAATATTCGGAGTTTCGCAGCAAGTTGTTTGACGGTAGCGTAACGATTAAAGATGGCCGGTTTACCTGCGAGTTTGTTGTTCCAAAAGATATTGATTACAGAAGCGGCCTGGGCAGGGCCAGCATTTATGCAGTCAGTGCGGATAGCTCGGCCGATGCGTCGGGGCAGCTTTCGCTTATTGTAGGAGGCAGTGCGCCGGTTTCGACCGATAAAACGCCTCCGCAAGTAGCTGGGTACATGAATAACGAATCGTTTCGGGACGGGGACAATGTAAGTACGTCTCCCGTACTTTTTGCAAAGTTGAGCGACGAAAGTGGTATCAGCGTTTCCAGTGCAGGAATAGGACATCACATCTCGCTTATCGTTAATGATACGCTTACGATTATATTGAACGATTACTTCACCGCAGACCTCGATAATTACAAATCTGGCACGATCAGGTTTCCGATGAATAATTTGCCTGCCGGTAAATATAATGTTCGCTTAAAAGTATGGGATACGTATACTAACTTTTCTGAAATAGCGTTCGGATTTCAAGTGGTTGAACCCGGGGGTATTAAACTCAATACCCTGAAAGTTTTTCCTAATCCGTTTGAAAAAGATCTTTCATTTGAACTTAATCATAGTCGCGCAAATGAGGACATAGAATTAGTCTTAAATATTTTACTTAGTAACGGAAAACGTTTGGGGACTTTCAAGTGGCAATATTATAATAGTGAAGCAACCATTTTGCAGACACTTGATTCCGGGCAGCTGAGCAATCGAATTCCTACCAACCTCCCGCTTGTTTATCAGTTGTTGATACGATCATTAAAAGATAGTACCTTCGACCAAAAGTCGGGTAGTATAATACGCTCCCGATAATGTAATAAAACTTAGCAGTTTTTTAGTAATAACTATCTTTCATTGTATTTTTGACCCTTTAAAAGAAGCTGATCCAAAGCACTTCCTATCGCAAATCCAATTTCTATGAAACTTTTTTTTGGTACTTTTTCCCTATTATCCATTCTCACACTAGGCTCAGTTTCTGCACAACTTGACTCAGCCAGAGTTCCCGCTTCACCACTAACATTTTTAACATTTGCACCTGACGCAAGAAGTGCCGCGATGGGAGAAGCCGGAGTAGCATTAAGTCCCGACGCAAATTCGACTTACTGGAATGCTGCCAAGCTTCCTTACAATACCAAAGATTTTGGAATTTCTGCTTCTTACACACCCTGGCTGAGGAATCTGGTAGATGATATGTGGCTGGGATATCTGTCAGCTTACAAAAAATTAGGGGATAACCAGGCTGTGGCTTTGTCCGTCAACTATTTCAACAACGGGGAACTTGATCTTCGTGACGCGGTTGGTACTCAAATGGGTTACTTCAATTCAAGGGAGCTGGCGATTAATGGTACCTATTCACGTCAGTTGGGTAGAAACTTTTCAATGGGTTTGACTTTGAAATATATCTCCTCCAACCTGGCCGGTGTCGCAGTGATCAACGGAGCGTCAATCAGCCCGGCACGTTCTGCGGCGGGTGATATCAGTGCTTATTATAGAAAGCAAATTAAGAATGAAGATAGCGGCAGCGATCTTACCTGGTCTTTGGGAGCTGTACTTTCCAATCTGGGAGGTAAGATCAATTATGGCGCAGGAACTGATACTGAGAACTTTATTCCAACTAACCTTCGCGTAGGTGCAGGGTTGTCCTTCACAGGCGATGGCAGGAACAGGTTCAACTTCATTGTTGACGCCTACAAGTTGATGGTACCGACACCAGACGGAACAGACTACAATGCAAGACCATTACTGAAAGGTGTATTTGGCTCATTCTCTGATGCACCAGACGGATTCAAGGAAGAAATGCAGGAAATTGCAATTTCGGCAGGAGCTGAATACTGGTACAATGATATCTTCGCTTTAAGAGCTGGTTACCACGGTGAAAACAAATATAAAAATGGGAACAAGTTCTTCACTGCCGGTGCAGGACTGCGCTTTATGGACAGATATGCGGTTGATTTCGCTTACCTTTTCCCGGTAACTCAGGGAAGCCCGTTAGCAAATACACTTCGTATTACCCTTTCTCTGGCACTGAATAAAGCAGAGAGACTGGACGTAAACGACACTGAGAACTAAGAGTTATTATATTTAATTATTTCGAAACGAATGGCGTTATTGCAACGTCATTCGTTTTTTTATTTTACTACCCTGCAATGCAACTCGATCGCTCCATCGCCCCAGATTTCAAATTAATCAGTTCAATTAACCTACCGGAAGCTCAAACGCACACGCTTGAAAATGGTATTCTCCTGCATGTGATCAATATTGGAGAGCAGCCGGTAATTCGCATTGAATGTATTTTCGAAGCTGGAAATTGGTACGAGAAGCAAATCGGAGCGTCGTATTTTGCTATTAAAATGCTCTCCGAAGGTACAAGTCGGCTCAATTCGGGAGAGATAAGTGAGGCTTTCGATCGCCTGGGCGCATTCACAGAAATGATGCATACGTCCGATCGTATAGGAATCGTCGTCTATTGCCTTTCCAGGTTTTTGCCGGAAGTGTTGCCGCTGGTTAGCCAGCTGATTCAGCATGCTACGATCCCGGAAAAAGAACTCGAAGAACTCAGGAATATTACCCTTCAAAATCTGAAAGTCAACAAAGAAAAGAACGCCTATCTGGCCACTACTGAATTCCGGGCGCGCCTTTTCGGTACCGAGCACCCTTACGGACAAAGTCAGGATGAGGATAATATTGAACAGCTTTCATTCGACGCGATCCGCCAGCATTATAATCAGTTTATTAAAAACGGAAGGTTTACAGTAGTATTAGCCGGTCAGGTTGAGGAAGCCGATATTACGCTGATCAATGATACACTGGGTAAAAGCCAGATCGGGCCGCACCAAGCTAAGCCTGCATTCATTGTAAAGTCTGCCTATCAGGGACAGGAAGCTGTGATCGAGAAACCGGACGCTGTGCAGTCCTCGATCAGAATGGGTAGGGTGTTGTTTAACCGCCATCACGAAGATTACTTTAAAATGCTGGTTACAAACGAAATCCTGGGAGGCTATTTCGGTTCAAGACTGATGAAGAATATTCGCGAAGAAAAAGGACTTACCTATGGGATTTCCTCTCACGTTGCCACATTGCGCAATGCAGGTTACTTTATGATCGGGACGGACGTGAAGAAGGAATTTACCGAACTAACTATTGAAGAAATTAAGAAGGAGATCACAAAGCTGCAAACGGAACGCATTGGAGAAGAGGAACTTACTACCGTAAAAAACTTTATGGCCGGAGAATTTGCAGGTTCCCTCAATACAGCATTTGAAGTAGCCGACCGACAGAAAGTATTACTTCTCGACAGTTTGCCCGCAGACTTTTTCAACCATTATATTGACAAGATACAAGCTGTTACAAGCGAAGATGTGCTGGAAATGGCTAATCTGTATCTAAAGCCGGAAGATATGATCGTTGTGATTGCAGGGGGAAAATAAAAAAGGGGGTTACTTATCCAGCGCCTCCTTGTAAGCTTTCAGGCAACGCTCCCGCGCCATTTTGTGATCGACCATCGGTTCAGGATATGCGTCAGTCCCGATCTCCGGGACCCACCGTTTGATATATTCACCTTTCGGGTCAAATTTCTCAGCCTGCGCAGTAGGATTAAAGATCCGGAAATAAGGCGCTGCATCCGTTCCCGATCCGACAGCCCATTGCCAGCCGCCATTATTGGCAGCGAGATCGTAGTCTAACAGTTTCTCAGCAAAATACTCCTCGCCCAGTCGCCAGTTAATAAGCAAGTGCTTGGCCAAAAAGCTCGCCGTGACCATTCTGACGCGGTTATGCATAAATCCGATCGCATTCAGCTGGCGCATTCCAGCATCAACGAGCGGGTATCCTGTATTTCCTTCGCACCATTTCTTAAACTGCTCATTGTCGTAGCGCCATTTAATATCGTCATAAGCACTTTTAAATGCTTTTCCTCGCCCTACGTCAGGGAAATTGGACAGGATCTGCTGATAGAATTCGCGCCATATCAGCTCATTCAAATAAACATTACTGTGTTCACTGGCTTTCCGAACCAGCTGCCGGATACTGACAGTCCCGAAACGCAAATGAATACCAATGCGGCTGGTTGCATCCATTCCCGGAAAGTCCCGCGCTTTGGCATATTCTTCCATCAAAGTTTCACTTATTTCGTGCGGAGGAAAATCGAAGTCCGAAGCTTCGAAACCCATTTCTTCTATAGATGGCATCTTTGGGCCACTCCATTTCAGCAGGTTCTTGAAGTATTTTTTGGTAGGGTAGGAAGAGAGATAAAAATCGTTGACCTTCTCCCGCCACGCGCGGCTGTAAGGTGTGAATACCGTGTATGGTGAACCTTTACCCGAAAGTATTTCCTGTTTTTCAAAAATGACCTGGTCTTTACACGTTTTGAAAACAGTACCTTTTTGTTTTATAATATTGAATACTTCCCTGTCCCGCTCGGTCGCGTAAGGTTCGTAATCGGTGTTGGTATACACCTCGGCAATATCGTACTGGTCGCTGAGCTGCTTCCATACTTTCAAAGGAAATCCATATTCGACCAATATATCGGCATCGTGCGCGCGCAGCTCCTTTCGGATGTTTTCAATTGCCTGATAGATAAAGGATATGCGCGGATCTTGTTTGTTGGCGAGATCGTCGAGGATATTTTTATCAAAAATAAACAGCGGTACAACCGGGTGATCAGATTTCAATGCGTAATAAAGCCCAGCGTTGTCGTGTAGCCGCAGATCGCGGCGAAGCCAGAATATCGATATTTTCTCTTTTTTAGGCAGGCTCATGAAATCTGAAAAATGTAATCAATGGGCGGGATTATGATAAACATGAAGTAACTATATTTACCCGGCAAAGCCACCGGAAATCTATGCTAAAAAATCCGGCCAACACATTAATTATAAACCTGCATACCCAACATGAAATTACAATTGACAATGCTTTTCAGCCTGCTCTGGCTCTCGGTATCCGCACAAAAGCCGGCGGATAAAGAAGAATGGAAGCAACTTTTTAACGGAAAGAATCTCGATGGATGGGACATTAAAATTCGGGGTTATGATTTAAATGATAACTACAAAAACACTTTCCGCGTTGAAGATGGAAAAATGGTGGTGCGCTATGATCAATACGATGATTTCAAACAGAAATATGGTCATATCTTCTACAAAGGCGATTTTTCGTACTACCGGATAGCAGTGGAATATCGTTTTGTGGGCGAGCAGGCGCCAAAAGGTGAAGGCTGGGCGTGGCGCAATAGTGGGATAATGGTACATGGACAACCCGCTGCTACAATGGGGAAAGACCAGGATTTCCCGGCGTCAATAGAAGTTCAATTACTCGGTGGAAACGACAAAGTGCGGACAACCTGTAACCTCTGTACGCCAGGAACTAATGTAGTTATGAATGGAAAATTGATCACCCAACATTGCATCAATTCTACATCCAAAACCTACAATGGTGATCAGTGGGTAAAAGCCGAGGTACTAGTTCTGGGCGATTCATTGATTCAGCATTTTATTAATGGCGAAAAAGTGCTGGAATATAACAAGCCGCAGCTGGGAGGAGGAAATGTGAGTGGAAATGATCCGTCGCTAATGATTGAAGGAAAATTGCTCGACCACGGTTCCATATCACTGCAAAGCGAAAGTCACCCTGTCGAATTCCGGAAAGTAGAAGTGCTGGAATTAATAGGTTGCATGGATCCGAAAGCTACCAATTACAAATCCTATTACGTAAAGGCAGATAATGGGAAGTGTAGTTATGGGAAGAAGAAGTAGGTAGCTTTTTGGCTTTTAGGTGTTAGGTATTAGCTAAAGCTGACTGCTAAAAGCTAATACCTAACAGCCACCTACAACCTCACAATCTCCGCGCCGATTGCATTCAACCTTGTATCGATATTCTGATACCCGCGGTCGATCTGCTCGATGTTGTCAATAATACTTATACCTTTTGCCGACATTGCAGCGATCAACAATGCTACTCCGGCGCGAATATCCGGTGAAGTCATTCTGATTCCTCTTAATTGCGTCTCTCGATTATGACCGATCACAGTGGCTCTGTGCGGGTCGCAAAGAATGATCTGAGCGCCCATTTCGATGAGTTTATCCACAAAGAACAATCGGCTTTCGAACATTTTCTGGTGAATCAATACCGTTCCCTGCGCTTGCGTGGCGGTTACCAATATGATGCTCAGCAGATCAGGTGTAAAGCCTGGCCAGGGAGCGTCGGCGACAGATAATGTGGATCCGTCGAGGTAGTTTTCAATGCGGTAATTTTCCTGTGCGGGAATAAAAATATCATCTCCGCGATACTCCATTTGAATACCCAAACGCTGAAAAACGTCAGGAATAATTCCTAATTGAGGAATCTGGCAATTTTTGATGGTGATCTCCGATTGCGTCATCGCTGCCAAACCGATGAAACTGCCGATTTCGATCATATCCGGCAGCATGGTGTGTTCCGTTCCTTTCAGTTCGGTAACTCCTTCCACGACGAGTAAATTAGAGGCGATACCCGAAATTTTCGCGCCCATTCTGTTCAGCATTTTACAAAGCTGCTGTAAATAGGGCTCGCAGGCCGCATTATAGATCGTAGTGGTACCTTCTGCCATTACTGCGGCCATTAATACGTTCGCCGTTCCGGTTACCGACGCTTCATCCAAAAGCATATAAGTGCCTTTCAGATTAGCTGCATCGACTTTATAAAATCCACCGTCTTCTTCGTCGTAACTGAACTGTGCGCCAAGCTTTTCAAAACCCAAAAAGTGGGTATCCAATCTTCTGCGACCAATTTTATCTCCGCCCGGACGTGGAATACGTCCCTTTCTGAAACGTGCGAGCATTGGGCCCAGGAGCATCACCGAGCCACGAAGAGCGGCTGCTTTCTGACGAAATGAATCTGATTCCAGGTAGTCTAGATTGATATCATCCGCTTCAAAGCGCGTGGAGCTTTCGCTCAGCCGGGTACACTTGACACCCAACTCGCCGAGCAAATTAATCAGCTGATTGACGTCCCTGATATTTGGGATATTATGAATAGTAACAGGTTCTTTGGTGAGCAGTACCGCACAGATTATTTGAAGCGCCTCGTTTTTGGCGCCCTGAGGTACAATCTCTCCCTTGAGACGTCTGTCTCCGGTTATTTTAAATGAAGCCATGATTGGTATTGGCAGTTGAAGAATACATTTCAAATCCGGAATTTAGATCCCGGATTTCTTGCGGTTATTGCGGTTATTGTTACCGTTGCGGCCGGAGAATTTGCTTGGTCGGTTGCGATTAGGGTTGTTACCCTGGTTATTGTTGCCTCCCTGTCTTTCAGGATTGTGGTTAGCTTGTGCTTTGAAGCCTCCGCCCTGGTGATTGCCACGATTTCTTTCTTGTCCGCCGCCATTATTGTTGCGGTCTTTCGGTGCAGCATCCACCGGACCATTTTGCCTGATATACTCAATTTCCTCCGCCAGCGCGCCTTTGCTCAACTGTTCGAGTTGGCCCAGCAATACACTGTCTTCGGGGTTGTCTTTATTCCAGGCATTAAAAAACGACCGCATCAGTCTGAAAATATACGAGACGAATGCCAGCTTATCTTCTTTGTTTTCAGTTTGAATGGCCTTTTCGAGCAGCAGTTCAATATTCTTTCCGTAGTGACGGTAAGTCAGGTTTTGCTGATTGTAGCCCACTTTAAGCGGCTTTTTGCCAAGTGCTTCTGCGGAAGGTGGCGGGAATGGGCTGTCTACGTCGAGCTCGAAACCGGAAATAATGTACAGATCATCCCACAACTTGTTGGTGTAATCCTGATTATCCCGCATGTTCGGGTGTATCTGCCGCATTAATTCGATGAGGATGTGCGCGTATAGATTGCGTTTTGCCTTATCCTCCATCCTAACAATGTGTTCGGCAAGCTTTTGTACGTTACTACCGTATTCTTTCAAGACAATGAATCATTTATGTAAAGGACAAAAATAAGAAGTTTTTGTCGAAAGAAATCTTTATGGAAACCATAATAATCGCCCACTCTCCCAGCCAGGCGACTCCGGGGAAAGTGAAAGTGACGGCTCGCTTGTGGAAATTTTGTAAATGTAGATTCCGGGCGGCAGGTTTTCAGGCAGCCAAAACAGATCGTTCAGTCCCAAGTGCGGCTTATATAGAATTGAATGTACAGGTTTGCCTGCTGCATTAGAAATAGTAATGTCCAGATTTTCCGGCGCCGTTTTACCGTCAATCGATATTCGAAAATGGAATGCATGGGATGAAGGGTTCGGGTCCACTGAAACAGAAATAACGCGGGGCTCGCTGCTGATCGAAAAATGGATCTGGTAGTCAGGTGCAAAATTGCCTTGTTCATCCCGCGCGCGGACAGTCAACAAATACTTTCCGGGCGGTAACTCTTTGGGCAAATTCACTTCAAGGGAAAAGCGGCCGGGCCCATCATCTCTTAATTGCGCATTGCTCATGAATAAACGTCGCTCAACGCAGCCGGCGCAAATTGGTTTGAGCCAGACCAAAATGCCAAAAGTATCAGCGCGGGCATTTTTTGCATCGACATCGAAAAGCTGAATTTTTACAAGAGCTTCGGGGGTAACTGCTTCACCGTCATTGATCTGGCGGCCGTCAATATGCACGATTACTAGCGGCGGAATCCGATCTCGTTCGTAAGTTGAGTCTGCTATCTGGTCATATTGTAAGACAAGCATGTTATTTGTTTCATTTTCTTCCTGAAGCAGGTTGTCTTTGTCAATATAAAATTCAAATCTATCCTTACCGGAAAGGGAAGGTTGGGTGGGAAAATAGCAAAGAATGGTATCCGCGAAAGCGATTGCTGCAAGCGGGAATGTATGGCTGTAAATCAACTGATTTTCACTCGTTAATCTTTTGATTGACAGCGTGCAAGGTTGCTGTAAATGTCTTCCGTTATTTCTTACTATGATACGAATCAGTACACTATCCGCGGATTTTAGCTGGCTGGAAAGTGTCACAGAGGTGGAATCAAATGTATAATCGGGCAATCGTGCGGGGAAAATCCGTATTGCCGGGTCGCCGTGAAGCGTCATTTGCTGTACGGTTGCACGGTCATAAATATCCGGCGCACGTTCCATATTCCGTCTGATCGCTTCCTGCTGAATTACTCCAAAGGGCAGACTCGTAAACGCGGAATCAGCCAGCACCTCGTAAAAAATGTCGGTATACTTCTTCAATGCCGATGAAACCCCATTGAAAGTGTGCGCCAGAAAAAGCACAGCGCCATTGCCGGGCGAAAACAGCCAGTCGCTGCTCAGAGTCTTATCCGAATAAAAGATACTTCCAGCCGCACAACCGTTGATGATCACCGCAGGATAATTTGGGTGGTTGCTGTAATTATTCTTTTCGTCGCTTGCATAACCAATATCAATATCTGTCACATCAGGCGCCGAATGTCCGAAAAGCGTGACCAGCGCCGCACCCTGGTTCACTGACTTGTAGAGTGGAATATGCTCCACCGGATCGTCAGTTTCCTTAGAGATCATCTGAACTTTCGCGCCGAGTGTGGAGCCTGCCAGTTTCTGTTCAAAACCTTTGACATACCCCTTGAAAACAGTCAACTCTTGCCGCGACCGGCCTCCGCTCAAATGAATGATATTTTTTCTCCATTCAGCAGAAACAGGCTGCGCTTCGAGCGACTTTACCTTGTGCAAATAATCCCAAACCTGCTGCGAATTCACGGCGCTGATCCTGCCAATTGGAACCGTTAAGCCTGGCGAAGAGGATTTTACATTCATCACAAGCGCTACATCAGAGCCCGGCCAGCCTGCATTCGGGACCATGTCAATTTGAGCCGCATTACTAAGTTTCCGGGATTTTTGGGGATCAATGGATTTGCCTATTAGCAGCACAAACTTCAACTTTCCCTTCGAACTGAGCCAGGCGATCGCGTTTTTAATACCCTGCGGTCCGCGCTGACCATAGTTAAACTGATCGAAAACGGTATTAATGTCCAAGATCAGAGGCTTGTAGCTGCCGCCTTTCGCAGATGCTCTGTAATCCGCGTACGCATTCACAGGATCGGTACCTTCCACAGGAATGCGCATGAATGGGTGCGTAATGATCACATAATCAACAAGATCAAGGTCTATTTTCTGGACTTTAATCTTTGAAATAGGTGGAGCTGAAAGGTATTCTTTTACTCCGATCACATTGCTTGCCGCATTAATTACGATCAGGTCATTTTGGGTAAAGAGCTGTTTGATCTGGTCTGGATTTGTACAGTCGTAAAACGTCGCTTGCTCAGCTCCGGCGCATTTCCAGTTTTTATTTTTTGTATCAAAATGAAATACCCTTTGATCTTCTCCGGCTTTGAAGCGGCTATTTTCCAGATAATTGAGCTTTACATAAGAAACAGAAATGTGCCCGCCTGCACCCACAGGCACGATCGAAATCCTGAGCGTTTTATCGTGATCCAGATCGGATCGTTCTATGGACAAGTTCACTTCGTGCGAATCGTAATTTTCAAATTTTACGTCCGATAGTTTCTTTGGCTGTTTATTATTTTGGTTTAGATAAATTCCGAACAAATGCTGGCCACTCGTCCAGCCAGCCAGCATGAGTTCCAGCTCGATTTCAGGATTATCTGTTGGATTTTCTGTAGGAACTGAAATCTCGTGCGTCACATGTTCTTTGATCTCCGGTCCAGTCCAGCCTTCCCCAAAGTCGTATTCCGATATTGCGGTACCATCGAAATGAGTTCCTTCCGGATAAAACCGACCCGGTAAGTAGTGAGAATGATATAGTTGGAGCGTTTCTGCACGGTGAAATGCAATAGTATCGCTTGTAATCCTGGTCTGTGATTTTGCAATTCTGCTACCCGTAGTTTCGTCCGTTTTCCAGGTTAAAAAGTAAGTGGTAGTGTCCGAATAGAGGCTGTAATAGCTGTGAGGCATTGCTTCCGCCGACACATAAAGCGAAGTATCCCGCTTACCATCGTTCTTCTGTCCGAAAAAGCGGATATAGCCATTTTCAACCAGTGGGGCAGTTTCCGGACCTGAAACTTCAATCGCTATTTCTTTTCCATCCCGGAAAACCTGATACGCATTTGCCGGAATATCCTGCACCGGAAGTCCGGCGCTTTGCATCTGCTGGGCGGTGATCTGATAAAATCCCGTTACTGCGATCGGGATCCTGAAATACTGTTGCTGATAGTTAATCCATTCATTTCCAAACAGTCGCTGCGCTTGCAGCGGAAAACAGGAGCATAATAGCAGCAGAATAGTGTGTACGCATTTATGCATTGAATTACGGAAAACGAGCTGTTAGTCAGCCATTTTCCGTTCGTATACATTCATCGAAAAGGAGTACTGATGTTCGTCGTCGATCCCGTGATAGTCGGACGTGACTAGCTCCCATTCGTTTTGATTGATTACCGGAAAATAAGCATCTCCTTCCAACTCGGCGTGAACAATAGTCAGATATAGCTTCTGGACAAGCGGGAGCATTTGCTCAAAAACAGCAGCTCCTCCTAATACAAATACTTCCGTTTCCTCAGAAAGTAACGCAAGGGCGCCAGGAATATCTTTGACATACGCAACATCCGACTTTTCCTCACTTGCCGCCCTGGAAGAAAGCACCACGTTCCGATAAGAAGAATGCAATGCATCCGGCGCTTCAAAACTCGTTCTGCCCATTAAAAAGGGCTTCCCGTCGGTGATCTTTTTGAAATTTTTCCACTCGTCGGGCAAATGCCAGGGCAGGTGGTTTTGATTACCAATTACCCGGTTTTCACTCATTGCAGCAATGATATACAGTTGCGGCTGCCGGTTGCTTTCGTTTGCTAAGGTGGGTTTGTTTTCCATAATCATGTTTTTTTACCGGTTATCAAATAAAATAACCATTCCTCACAGTCGGCCAATCTTTTTAACATGGTACCTTGCATCGCAAAGTACCTGTGTATACCTTTGTTCTGTTAGAAACAGATATTCTAATCTATTAGCCATGAACTTATTCATTTAATTAACACATGAAACCTCATGAATATTGAAAATGCCCAAGTGCAGATGCGGAAGGGAATTTTGGAATTCTGCATTCTGCACATCATATCGCGGGGCGAAGTGTATGCCTCCGATATGCTGGATGAACTGACGTCTGCTCACATCATGGTGGTTGAAGGCACACTATACCCTCTTTTAACCCGATTGAAAAATTCAGGCTGGCTGGACTACAAATGGGTGGAATCTTCCTCAGGCCCACCAAGGAAATATTATGTGTTGACGGATGAGGGGAAGGTATTTCTGGAAGCTATGCAAGCCACGTGGTTCGAACTGGCCGCATCGGTGCAAACCGTGATCAAGAGAACAGAAGATCTGAGTAAAGCAGATCCCGGCAATCTTCCTGACCCTAACTGACCATTTAGAGACATTCGATTATTTCAATCATGAAAAAGACAATCAGCATAAATATAGGCGGTATCATTTTCCATATAGAGGAAGACGGGTACGAGAAATTGAAGAGCTACCTGGCTTCCATCCAAAAATATTTCTCTTCGTTTGCGGACAGTAAAGAAATCGTTTCGGATATAGAAGGGCGCATTGCCGAAAGGTTTACCAATAAACAAAAAACTGAAAATAAGCAGGTTATCTCGCTTACTGATGTAGAGGAACTCATCGCCGCAATGGGAACGGTCGCCGACTTTGAGGCCATCGAGCAGGCTGAGGATATTCTGGCCGATCCGCTTGAAACAGCTACGGCGACGCAGACAAATATCCCGAAAGTGGAGGTGCCTCCATTTGTTCCTCCTAAAACAGAACCTGAAAAACCGGCAGGCCCTAAAAAGCTTTACCGGGACCTTCGCCGCAAGTTGCTCGGCGGGGTTGCAGCTGGTCTGGCGCATTATTTCACCGTTGATCCGATCTGGGTCAGACTTGCATTTTTGTTCGCAGTAGTTGGTCTGCCGGCCGGTTCGGGGATGATGAACCTGAATATGGAAGATGAATTCGGGCCGTTTTCGGGCTTTATGGTGCTGGTTTATATTGCAATGTGGGTCGCTTTCCCCGGAAATTCGACATTGGAAGAGGATACCAAGATCAAGAAATTCTTTCGTGATCCGGACAGAAAAGTAGTTGGTGGGGTAGCTGCCGGGGTAGCTTCTTATTTTGGGGTCGATTTAGGTGTTGTAAGATTTCTCTGGGTGCTTTCCATTCTGTTCTTCGGCACCGGGATCATCATCTATATCGTACTGTGGGTAATTTCTCCGGTGGCTAATACGCTGACTGAAAAAATGGAAATGCAGGGCGAGCCTATTACGCTTTCCAATATCGAGTCGAATATCAAACAGGGTTTGAATTTTGATGAAAAAACGGGCGAGGAGCATATTCTGACAAAAGTCCTGCTGTTTCCTTTCCGCGCTATCGCTTTGGTAATCACAGCTTTGGGGAAGTTATTAAAGGGTTTAGGCCCGATTATCCGGATCCTGATCGGCGCATTGCTGATCGCTATGTCGGTAATGGGCTTGCTGACATTGGTGATAGGAGGCGGCGTGGCGCTGGGACTTACTAATATCGAACATTTTGACGATCTGCCGATTCCTTTTCTGATATTCAAAGAGTTACCTGAAATATTGATCTTGTCAGGGATCCTGGTAGCTGCTGTTCCGCTGGTAACTTTTCTAATACTTGGACTTACTTTGCTGTCAAACAAAAAGATCGTGACCGGAACCGTTTGGCTTACTATGCTTGGACTTTGGATCGTAGGGATCATCGGCAGCACGATCGGTGGCGTTTCTTACCAGCGCAATTTCGCGAAACGTGGCGAGGTAGTACAGTCTGCTTTTTACCCGATACCTGCGGGTACAATAACCCTCGATTATAATTACACCCACGACGAAGAAAACGTAGACGTAGATGTAAGGCTGGCAGGATTGAATGCGACAGATAGTATTGAGATCATAAAAACGCTGCACGCCCGGGGTAGAACACGCGAAGATGCGGAGCACAATGCAGAAATGCTGGTTTACAATGTGGAAATCAAAGATTCTGTATTTCTTTTTACCGAGGGACCAACCTTGGCAAATAACGGCCGCTTCCGTGACCAGCGAATCGACCTGACGCTGAATCTGCCTTATAATAAACCTTTCATCATGACCCACGATTTTTACTATTCTTTAAATCAATGGGAGCCGGGAATGCAAATCATGGAACGGTATGAGTTAAATAACAATGAGGTGAAATGGGATAACCTGATCTGGGAAATGCGCCGCGATTCAGGCCTGATCTGTACCAATATGCCCGCCAAATTCCTCAAAAGCGAAGAAGATAGTAATGAAGACGCTGACTATTCTTTTGAAAACGATTACAGCACTGATCTTGAACTGGGAGAAAGAGGTACTTATATTAAACAGTTTCCGGTTAGTGATTTTAACAAAATAGATATCGGGGGAGCATATGCTATCGTGGTACGCCAGGGGGCGGAGTTCAATGTAACCGCCGATGCGCAAGACCAGGGTGATATCGATGATCTGAAAATTTTTGTAGAAGGCAATACATTAAAAGTAAAGCGTACCGCAGAATTCAACCTTTTCAGCAACGACTGGAAAAGAATAGGGTTGGTGATCACGATGCCGACCATTGAAGCTGTGAATTTGTCGGGAGCGAATAAAACGCTGGTATCCGGTTTCAAAGGCTTGCCTAAGTTGACTGTTGATATTTCCGGTGCGTCAAAATCGGAGGTGAATGTGGAAGCCGACCAGCTGACGGTAGGAGTGAGCGGTGCTTCAAAGATCACATTGAGAGGTTCAGCCAAGACCGCCTCGCTTGACGCCCACGGCGCCTGCAAGGTAACAGCCACAGAAATGGCGATTCAGACTGCCGATGTTGACGCTTCGGGCGCTTCGAAAGTCGACCTGGGGCGGATCCCTAACCTGGAACGTCGTGCAAGCGGAGCTAGTAAAATTAATGTTGAGCAGTAAATGATACGCGTGCAACTTTAAGTAAAAAGCAATCATCTTTTGGCAAACCAATTAATTTGAACTTATGAAAAAGGCATTCATTTTCCATATCGCCGCCGTCCTGCTGGTCGCTATGACAATTTCGGCTCAGGCACAGGAATCCAAAAAATTCTCTGTATCGAATTTCAACAGGCTGTCGATGGGTAGCGCATTTAAAGTGGAGGTGAAGCAGGGAAGTACTTTTGGTGTAACAGCAACCGGTCGCAGCGAAGATCTGAATGACCTGGAAGCGCGCGTTTCGGGAGGTGAACTAAAACTGTATTACAGGGGAAATGGCTGGTCTAAAAACCGCAAAACTGTGAACGTAAGCATTACAATGCCGAACTTGCAAGGCATCGACTTCTCTGGCGCAAGTACCGCGAATGTTGCTGGTTTCTCAGGTGTAAAAACCATGGAAATCGAAGTGAGCGGCGCATCAAAAGTGAATATGGACCTGAAAGCGACGAAGGTAACCATGGAACTATCGGGCGCGTCTTCGCTCGTTCTGAACGGAAGCTGCGATACGCTGGACGGAGAAGTTTCGGGAGCCTCTTCTTTTAAAGGAAGTGATTTTCAGACCAAAGAGGTTAATATAGACGCATCGGGTGCAAGCAGTGCGGCTGTTTACGCGAGCAATGCAGTACATGCAGAAGCTTCCGGCGCCAGCAGCGTTCGCTACTCCGGCGGTGCGAAAGACATTCATTCCAGCACATCGGGCGCAAGTTCCGTGAAGCGGGGCAACTAGGATTTTCAATTCACCATGATAAAAGGAAGGAGCCGGCACTGTCCGGCTTTTTTGTTGTGCCCCCAACCGACAAGTCAACTTATTTAGGCAAGAGTAATATATTTGGCACTATTATAAATCGTTGGAATAAAGCTTTGTTGAGATATTACCAATTTACCTCGGGGATGAGAAGCAACGCTATTAAACTGGCCCACATTATTGCAGCCGCACTTTTCCTGATCTTATTTAATCCCTGCATCGACGCGAATGCGCAGGGCAGGTCGAAGTTCGGGAACCGATATGTAAACCCATTTGGGAATCTAAGCATTACGGCAGGAGCGGGCGTTGCCTATTACATGGGCGACTTGCAGGATGGTGTCAACATGAAGCATCTGGGACTCGGTCCGTCGATTTCGGTGGGCGCATTATACCGGCTCACAGAGCATTTCAGCGCACGCGGGGAGCTTAGATTTTACAAGATTTCCGCAGATCAGCAGTATTCGAAAAATTTCCAGAATAACCTCTCTTTCAAGACATTTAATCCGGATATCAATCTGGGTATCAAAGCAGACCTGTTCTCTTTCAATCGCCAGGCTCCTGTTAATCCTTATCTGATCGGCGGGATTGGTTTTACTTTATTAAATCCAAAAGCAGAAATCGACGGAGCCTGGCACAGTCTGGCGCCGTTGACGACCGAGGGTGTTAAGTACAACAGGCTCCCTCTCGTTTTTACCGCAGGAATCGGCGTATCTTTCAAAACTACCGATCGGTTGAGCCTGGGGGTGGAGCTTTGCAATAACTTTATGAATTCAGATTACCTGGACGATGTGAGCACCGTATATCCTAATCCTGATCAGCTGTCGAGCGACCTCGCGCGCCGACTTTCTGACCGGGCCCCGGAAATAGGGGAGCCGGCGCGGCAGCCGGGATTCAGCCGGGGAAGTGCCAAAAGCAAGGACAGCTATTTGTTTTTACAAGTGCGCGCCGCCTATTTGATCGGAAACCGCACGGAGGCGAAGGAGCGGAAGAAGACGCGCTGTCCCAAATTTTAGATTTATCCAAAACAACATGTTGAAACCAAAGCACCCGCACCAATCGGAAGTGACCATGACCGAAATGGTCCTTCCCAACGATACCAATACTTTAAACAATCTGATGGGCGGGAGGCTGCTGCATTGGATGGATATCTGTGCGGCAATTTCAGCCCAGAAGCATTCAAACCGCATTGTAGTGACTGCTTCTGTGGATAACGTTTCCTTCACCGAGCCGATCCGGCTGGGCAATATCGTGACCATGCGCGCGAAAGTGACCCGGGCATTCAGTTCGTCGATGGAAGTGTTTCTGGAAGTGTGGGCTGAGGATATTCCCGCTGGTGAGCGCGTTAGCACCAATCGCGCCTTTTATACATTCGTAGCTGTGGACCAGAACGGCCGGCCTATTGAAGTACCGGCGCTGGAACCGGAAACCGACGAGGAAAAGGACCTGCATCTGAGCGCACTCCGCCGTCGCCAGCTCCGTCTGGTACTGGCCGGAAGGTTGAACGCTGCCGATGCGACCGAGCTCAAAGCGCTTTTTCAGGTTAGTTAAAGTTGTTGCGTGCCATTATTTGGTAATTTCGCAGCATCAACTCTTTATTACTTATGGCAAAAGAAATTATATTCTCAGATAAAGCACCGGCTCCGATCGGTCCGTACAGTCAGGCTGTAAAAGTGAATGGTACCCTGTATGTTTCCGGACAGATCGCAGCTGAACTCGCACAATCCGGCGATATCAAAGCAGAAACCGGTGTGGTAATGCAAAACATCGGGCACATTCTGGGTGCTGCAAAAATGGGCTTTCAGCACGTAGTAAAAGCGAGTATATTCTTAAAAGATATGAACGATTTCGCCGCTGTAAACGAGATCTACGGCAGTTTTTTCACCCAAAACCCACCAGCCCGCGAAACCATACAAGTAGCCAAATTGCCAAAAGACGTGAACGTCGAAATTTCGGTGGTTGCGGTGGAGGGATAACGTTGGACAGGTATAGTTGACGTTAAGTCAGATTTTGTCATTCATGGTCAATGGTAGTCATTTATTGTTAGTAACCATTAAGAACAACAAGTGACCATAAGTGATAACAAATGACAATGGATGTCATTCATGGTCAAGGGTAGTCGTTTATTGTAAAGTAGTTATCAAGACAACAAATGACGACAAATGACCATAAATGACAACGAATGACAACAAATGACAACAATGACAACAAATGTCCCAAATTAAGTCAAAAATCTTAGAATTGAATAAATGAACAATCAACCCGTTCGAGTACGATTTGCCCCTAGCCCTACTGGTCCGCTGCATGCGGGCGGAGTGCGTACTGCCTTGTATAACTATCTCTTTGCCAGGCAGCAGGGTGGGCAGATGTTGCTCCGTATTGAAGATACTGATCAGAACCGCTTTGTGCCCGGTGCCGAAGCTTACATATTGGAGGCGCTTTCCTGGCTGGGAATAGAAATAGACGAAGGCCCGCAGCAGGGCGGCCCGCACGCTCCTTACAAGCAATCGGAAAGAAAAGATATTTACCGCGAATATGCTGAAAGGCTGGTTCTGGAAGGGAAAGCTTATTATGCATTCGATACCCCCGAGCAGCTGGACGAAATGCGCAAGCGGCTCGAAGCGGCGAAGGTAGCAGCGGCACAATACAATGCGATCACCCGCATGGAAATGACCAATTCGCTGACTTTGCCTCTTGGTGAAACTAAAACCAGAATCGAAAGCGGCGATCCTTATGTGATCCGCATGAAGATCAGTCCGAAGGAGGAGATCCGGTTCAATGATATGATCCGTGGCTGGGTAGTGGTGCATTCATCGCAGATTGATGATAAGGTATTGCTGAAATCGGACGGAATGCCGACTTACCATTTAGCTAATATCGTCGACGACCATTTAATGGGCATTACCCACGTGATCCGTGGAGAAGAATGGCTTCCATCGGCTCCGCTGCACGTTTTATTATACCGTTACCTGGGCTGGGAAAGCACAATGCCGCAGTTTGCGCATTTGCCACTTTTACTCAAACCCGACGGAAACGGAAAGCTTTCGAAACGCGATGCAGACCTGGGTGGTTTCCCGATATTCCCGCTGGAATGGACCGATCCTAATACAGGTGACAAGGCAAAAGGTTTCCGTGAAGAAGGTTATTTGCCTGAAGCTACTGCCAACTTTCTTGCATTGTTAGGCTGGAATGCGGGTACCGAGCAGGAAATGTTCAGTATGGAAGAACTGATCAGGTTATTCAGTCTGGAAAGAGTGCACAAGGCGGGGGCGCGGTTTGATATTCAGAAAGCGAACTGGTTCAATCAGCAGTATCTCAAACTACTAAGTGAAGAGTCGATCATATCTGAATTACGAGCGCTTTATCTTGCGAAAGGCCTGGCTGTTTCGGATAGTCAGCTTACCCAGATCGTACATTTGTTGAAAGATCGCGTGCATTTTGTGAGGGAGATTGTGAGCGAGTCGCTCTTTTTATTTATAGCTCCTGAAACGTACGATCAGGAGGTTGCTTTGAAAAAATGGAATGAAGAAGCTGTACAGGCGATTTCAGGATTGAGTGACGCATTAGCAGATTATCCGGGAGAATTTACTGCTCACGAGATCAAAGAACTGATCGCTGCAACGCTGGAAACGATGGGCGTGAAAATGGGTAAGGTAATGCAGGCACTGCGCCTGGCTATTACCGGCGCAGGAGCTGGCCCGGACCTGATGATCATCATGGAGATCTTAGGTAAAAATGAAGTTGTAAAACGCCTGGACGATGCTTTGAACCGTTTGTCAGCGCAAATCAGGCTGGCATAGAAGTTATATCACCGTACAATCAATTTGTATTGATAGCGGGTTATTAGGTATTATTTTCGTAAAAATTGAAATCCAGATTACGCGAGTATCTGTTGCTTTTTAAACAAAATGGCTAAAAAGAAACAAAACGATCCTTCCAAACCGGTCCCGGAAAAACCGCGGGTGCACAAAGACCTCGATGGTTTTGATATTCAGATCAATTCCTTCGGTGAGATTACCACAAGCTTTGACATGGACAAGATTAACGAGTTCCTGAACAAGAATGTGGATGATAAAAAGCTGCGCGACCGGGAGGATATTCCGGGACGAAAAACGCGTAAGACGAAGAAGAAAACTTCCGAAGAGGAGGAAGAAGAGGAGTAGGGGATTTCAATGTTTGACTAAAATTTACCAGATAACCTTTACGAAAAATGATCTCACACGAAATCGACTACAAAATCATTGGCGACGATATCCAGGTCGTTGAAATTGAGCTTGACCCGAATGAAACCGTGATCGCGGAAGCCGGCGCCATGCTTTTTATGGAAGACGGTATCCAGTTTGAAACCAAAATGGGTGACGGTTCTGAGGCTAACCAAAGCATTATGGGCAAGATATTTCAGGCAGGTACGCGCTTGATCACGGGTGAATCGCTGTTTATGACGCATTTTACTAACCGCGGAGTTGGGAAGAAGAAAGTCGCATTCGCAGCGCCTTACCCAGGTACTGTAATGCCGATTGACCTTTCCAAAATTTACAGCAATGAGCTGATCGTGCAGAAAGATGGATTTTTGTGCGCGGCAATGGGTACAAGTATGAAAATCCATTTCAACCAGCGTTTCGGATCGGGCTTATTTGGCGGGGAAGGATTTATTTTGCAAAAGATCAAAGGCGACGGAATGGCATTCGTGCACGCGGGCGGCGTAGTAATGGAGCGCCAGCTGAACAATGAAACATTGCGTGTAGATACCGGCTGCGTAGTTGCATTTGAGCAGTCGCTCAGCTTTGACATTCAACGTTCGGGCGGCTTGAAATCGATGGTATTTGGCGGCGAAGGAATGTTCCTGGCCACGCTCAGAGGAACCGGCCGCTGCTGGATCCAGTCGATGCCGATCTCAAAACTGATCCAAAGACTTTCCGCAGCAGGACCGAATGCAAGAAAAGAAAGCGGTTCGGTGATTGGAGGTTTGGGAAATTTATTTGAATAGAGTTAGCTAGCTATAAAGCATAGACAAAGGCAGGGATTAGGTTCTCTGCCTTTTTTCATTTCACCAAAACCCTCCTCGAAACAACCCCGCTTTCAGAAGTAACTTTCAAAATATAGCTTCCGGCGGGCAGCGTATGAATTGGTTTAATAGTGATCAGACCGATCACTTCCCGGTCTGAAAATCGGATTGGATGCTCTCGGCCGGCCATGTCGAATAATGCGTAATCTGCTTTGTTGCCAGTTGCTTTCAGGTAGAACTCACTTCCGTTTACCGGGTTTGGGAAAATTGTGAAATCAGGCGGGCCACCGTTTCGGAAGTAAGTAATGACCCTCGAAAACGCTTCGCTCCCGTTTTGATAAGACAGTTTCAGGCGGTAAAAATTAGCCTCGGAATTCGGATCAATGTCGCGATATCCGAAGACCTGCGATTGATTTGGTGACACGTCAGAAGTTTGCAGATCGCTGTAAGTGATCCCGTCCCGCGTCTTTTGCAATATCACTTGCCGGAGCTGCGGATCAACCGCAAGCAGCCAGGAAACGTAAATAGCGGTCCCGGCTGGGCGGACTGACAGTTTGTTTACAAAATCAACCTGCGAATAGCTTTTATCCACATAAAAAGAATCGGAAACACTGCCGGGCAGAGTCGGGCTTGTACCGGTTAATCGAATGCGGTAATAGCCGTTTCCCAGTTCGCGCGGCAGACTTATCTGTATTGGATTTGCATTATTTGTTGCCAAAGTATCTACAAAATTTCCTGCATTGTCGAGCAGCTCGGCCTGGATATTCTGGTTGGGAACAGCATTTCCATCCATAAAATAAGGAATTGTGAATGCAGCACCGGGAAATGCGAGTGCCGGGACCACGCCGGTATGAATGCTGTATTTCGGAAGAATAGGAGCTAGCTTTTCGACAAGGGAATCGGCCAGACTACGGTTCCAGGCTTCGGCAGCGAGCGTGAGGCCAGCTACACCGCCAGGCAGACTTTCAAAATGTCCCGAAACCGGTCGCGGAATCTGAATTGTATCCAGATAGGGCCCTTTGAATGCATTAAACCCGGCAATTTCAGTCAATCTGTTTTGGGCATTCAGTACTGGTAAATATGGGTTTGGAAGCAGGTTACTGACCGAATTTCTTGCCAGAACCCAGGAAGCATTGTACCCTGCATCAATGCGGCTGTTTGCGATCAAAGTGCGGATGTGATTGAAATAGTTCGTTTCGTTAAATCCCAGCTGCGCGTCGTTCTCTCCATGTGAAAAAAGCACCGCTCTTACGCCGGTTGAAGCAGTAAGGTATTTGAGTGTGTTCACGATATTGCTGTAAGGCTGCCGGTTTGGCCAGAATTTCCCGACATACAGATTGTAGGCATCTTTTCCCGTCGCCGCGTCGCGGTAATTCTCCGAATTCGCGGCTGCCCAGGCGGTGTTGAAAAACAGTACCGGGCAATTCCATCGGGCAGAGAGCCTGTCGCCCAGCTCGCCCCAATACCAGGAAGTTTCACCGTTCGGAAAAACGAAATTTTCTTTTCGCAATACCTCAAATGTCGGTGCGGGCAAAGGCTGGTTCGGCGCTACGGTGATGTTTTCGCGGTTTAGTATTTTATTGGTTTTATTAAAAGAGATTACATTAGAGGAAGCATCTTTTGCTCCCAGACCAGGCAGGCCCATCGCATTGGAATTGCCGGCTACCATAAATACCTCGCCCACGCCGACTCGCGCAATAACTGTGGAATCTGTAAATCCCTCCTCCGTTGTTCCGATCAATTTGAGCTGGTACCAGCCGCTTTCAGCCTGAAACGTAAAGCTCAGAAATCCCTGTGCGATCTGATCGGGCGTTGCATTCATTTCCCTCCCTGAATGCAAATTACCTTCAATAGGAGTTAGTACTGCTTTAATATTGGAATAAGGAAGATAGGAATAAGCAGTGATGGGGATATTGGCAAAACCTGCCGCGTCGCGCTGCATTACCTGGTTATTTACCGGCGACAAAATGCTTAACTGAGCATAGGAAGCATTAAATGCAAAGAGAAATAAAAGCCAGAAAGTAAACTTCCAATTTTTCATACAATAAACATCTTCCCCGAAATCCCTATAACGCTTGAATTTAGCGTAAAATTGATCGTGCCAATATAACTTAAAAACAAAAAGAGCCGGCCCCATAAAATGCACTGCCCCCAAAAAGTTAGACACTTCTTGGGGGCATTTTTATGGTTAATTACAAAAAACACAGTTTGAATTTTAAGCTTAGGCTTGTTAAGGCTTATTTGAATGGCGGTAGTTATACGGGTT
>NZ_CAJRAU010000004.1 GCF_907165045.1 Dyadobacter linearis | reverse complement strand
CAAACCCGTATAACTACCGCCATTCAAATAAGCCTTAACAAGCCTAAGCTTAAAATTCAAACTGTGTTTTTTGTAATTAACCATAAAAATGCCCCCAAGAAGTGTCTAACTTTTTGGGGGCAGTGCATTGCTGAGCGGCTCTTTCAATATTCAAGTCTTAAGATTAATCCATCTTAGTAAAGCGCAAGCTTGAAAGCTCACCCGCATGTTGGATTTTCATAAAGTAGCTTCCGTTTACCAAACGTTTCACGTTAACGCGATGTACGTTTTTACCTTCTGAAATCTTGATCGGCGATGAACCTACTGCAACACCGGCTGCATTGTAGATCAAAACCTCCGTGTTGCCCGCTGAACGCGAAGAGAACTGGATGTCAACATAATCCTGTGCAGGGTTTGGTGCTACCACAGTACCCAGGATAATGCCTGGATTTACAGAGATGATCTTGCTTTTGGTAAATGTACCGTCCGCATCGATTTGCTTCAACTGGTAATAATTGATTCCCAGCAATGGACTTTCATCCACAAACTTGTACCAGCCTGTGCGCTGATCCGTAAGAGAAACTGTTCCCAGTACTTCCTCATTTTTCAATTTGTCGTCGTAGCGAAGTACTTCAAATTCTTTTCCATCCTGCTCCGCAACTACTTCCCACGAAAGCTCCACGCCTTTTTCAACAACATCACCTTTGAAATTTGATACGTAAATAGGAAGCGGCACACCAATGCTGAAACGCTCAGCAGTTGCTGTCGATTTACACAAGCCTCCTTCAATTTGCATTGTATAAACACCATTTGGCAATTTGCTATATTCGACAACCGGGTGATTATTCTGAGGAGCTAGTCGATTCTGACGAACTGCCCTATTCTGATCGTTCATGATTTTCCAATCGATCGCGAAAACGTCTTCCCCGTCAAAAAGGAATTCTACTTTGGAATCACTGGTACTGATCAATGACTGGATGGTAGGGCCCTTTTTACAGGCTGTCCGTGTGTCTGTAGCTGAAACACTGAAACTCCGGGTCGCAACGGCTGGTGCCTTACAATCCAATGCCTTCATTTCAAAAGTATAGGTCCCGTTTTTCAAATAGTTGAACGTCACCGGAGCTGAATTTCCGCCCAGCTTTCCAGTCTCGCCGCTAGCTACTGCATAAGAGCCTTGTAAAATCCGCCATGAGAAAGTCCGCAGGTTATCGCCGCCGAAATTCACTGTAAGGCTTTGCGGCGTAATGCTGCTGAGTGAAGAAACCGAAGGTCCATTCTGGCAGTCAGGTATAGTCACAACCGGTTCGGCAATCGTAAAGTCTCTTCTTGAAATGGATGATTTACAACTGTTACCTTCAATTTCAAGTGAATAGTTACCTGGATTAAGCGAATTGAAGGTAATGTTGGCAGCTTTTGCTCCGTTCAGATCACCGGTAGTGCCTGAACGCAATTCTGTATCGCCCGTCTCAATTCTCCATTTTACAGTACTGATCCCGTTGCCGGTAAATGCGAAACGCAGCGCGGTTTGAGTGATATTTGTGATACCAGACAATGCAGGTCCCGAGTCACAGTTAGGATCAGTTACGACTGGTTCCTGAATTGTGAAATCACGACGAGAGATAGATGATTTACAGTTATTACCCTCAACTTCAAGTGAATAATTTCCAGGACTAAGAGAATTGAAGTTAATGGTAGCAGCTTTACTTCCACCCAGATCTCCGGTAGTACCGGAACGCAATTCTGTATCGCCCGTCTCAATTCTCCATTTTACAGTACTAATTCCGTTGCCGGTAAATGCGAAACGCAGCGCGGTTTGAGTGATATTGGTAATACCAGATAATGCCGGCCCTGAGTCACAATTTGGATCTGTTACAACAGGCTCATTGATTCTAAAATCTCTTCTTGAAATAGATGACTTGCAGCTATTACCCTCAATTTCGAGTGAATAGTTTCCTGGATTGAGAGAGTTGAAGTTAATGTTAGCAGCTTTGCTTCCACCAAGATCTCCGGTAGTACCAGAACGCAATTCTGTATCGCCCGTCTCAATTCTCCATTTTACTGTACTAATTCCGTTGCCGGTAAATGCAAAACGCAATCCGGTCTGGCTGATGTCTGAAATATCGGATAAAGCAGGTCCCGAGTCACAGTCCGGAGTCACAGTCCCGCCAATTGTAAAATCACGACGCGAAATTGATGAAGAGCAGCTTTCACCTTCCACTTCCAGCGAATAATTTCCGGGACTTAGTGAGTTGAAATTAATATTAACTGTTTTTCCACCATTCAGATCGCCGGTAGTACCTGAGCGTAATTCCGTATCTCCCGACTCAATCCGCCATTTTACCCGACCAATATTTGTCCCTGTAAATGTAAAGCGTAATGCAGTTTGTGTGATATTGGTGATCCCTGAAACCGTCGGCCCCGATTCGCAGGAGTTATCCGAAATGATAGTTCCAGTTTTAGAGTTGCCAGGCCAGTAACAGCTATTCAACATTTGCAATGTGAATTTACCATCCCATTTTGAATCCATGTAGCTGCCATGTCTCTTTTCAATAGTCTCTGGCATCAGACTATAATTGTAGTTCGTTGTACGCTCATCATTAATGCCTTGCTTAATCATCACGTACAGTTTGCCATCTACATACTTTGTGTATTGATAAGTAGATGCGCCATTATCTACAAAAACACCGAGCAAATCCCCATTGTCCATCACATGGCCGTTACAAGTGATCTTATCCCCCGAACGTCCCAGCAAATTCACCGAAGCGGTGCTTGGATCGGGCATGTTGAGACACCCCTTTATAATAGGCTCATTCGTAGAATTGTGCGGAAACTTAGTGCCTTGTAGATTGTAAATAATATCCACATTATTGGCTATCGTACCGTCCCAGTTCAGGTACACCCGATTTTCAACTACATGGGTATTAACTGGCCGACCGTCATTTGTTCGTCCCAAAAATTCTCCGTGTGTCCACTTCACTCCACCGCACAATACCACAGCATTGGTCGCTGCCACTCTTTTAGTAGAGTCGGTTGCGATTGTAAATGGCTCGTCGGCCGCCGCATAAGGATTTCTGATTACATTTTCGGTGCCCAAAGGCGAAACTCTACTGTCATCATTCGAAGCCGCCACAACCGGGCTGACGAGCCCCGCTGCGAATACAAGTTTTAGTAGAAAATTCATAGATAGTAAAAATTAGTGAGCATTAAAATGTGCATTTGTTTATGGTTATTCGTCAATTTATTCTATCACGTGAATCAAATATACTACAAACCTATATAAATATTTCCTTCAAGGATAGAATAAAATTGTCCTGTAAACGTTTTCGCACATTTGTAACGAGCCAAGTTTGGAAATAGGGAAAAACCAGCGAATGCAGCGGCAAATCCTTATTTATTGGTATTGTACACTTTTTAAAAGGTAAATTAAGAATGAAAAAGAGGTCTTCCAGAGGAAAATCCGATGCTAAACTAGCCCGACTAAGTGAAGAGCGGGAGCCTATTTTGCATCTGATTTGAAGCGAGTTATCGAATTTTATTATCGAAATTATTTGATAGCATCGAAGAGGCTTAGGAGAGAGTATAAACAAAAAAACCGCCCTGAGACAGGACGGTTTTTGTAATGATTGAAAGTGCCTTTTTGCACGGTTTGTGACCCATAGGGGAATCGAACCCCTGTTTCAACCGTGAAAGGGTCGTGTCCTAACCGCTAGACGAATGGGCCGACTGGTCTCCTACTTCGCGCGTTATTTCACACTTTCTTTCACTTTTGCGCTTCCCTTTTCCGAAAACGTGGTGCAAAGATGCACGGTCGATTTTGAAATTGCAACTGTGGAAGCGAAATAAAATTGACTTATTTTCTTATCCATTCATTCTCAGATGCTTCAAAGTGAAAGTTTTTTTTCTGCGCTGTGGCGATAACATTAAATTCGGGTAACTTTCTAAATTTGGGTTGAGCATTCTTCACTTATTTACTGCTTATGCTAAAAATTATCCGCTTTTTTCTGCTACTCCTTTCTCTGAATCCCATTTTTGCTCAAAATACAACGCCTGAACAACACTTAGGATTTCCTCTCGGCTCCAAATTCGCCTTTCATAGTCAGATACTCCAATATTTCACCTTGCTCCAATCCCAGAATCAGGATCGTGTGAAGCTAATCCAATATGGATCCAGCAATGAAGGCCGTCCGCTGATGATCGCATTCATTTCTTCGCCTGATAATATGGGCAAGCTGGAATCCATTCGGCAGAATCACCTGAAGAGCATCGGTCTGATGGAGGGTAAACCGGATGCGAGCGTGCCTCCGATCGTTTGGCTGAGCTATAATGTGCACGGAAATGAGTCCGTTTCGGCCAACACGAGTATGCAGGTTTTGTATGAGCTACTCAACAAGCAAAATACGCTCACACAAGATTTCCTGAAAAATATGGTGATCATGATCGATCCCTGCATCAATCCGGACGGATATGAGCGATATACGCAGTGGTATAACAGGGTACAAAATGCAGTTCCCGATGTGACGCCATTTGCATTGGAGCACGATGAGCCCTGGCCAGGCGGCAGGTTCAACCACTATCTGTTTGACCTCAACCGCGACTGGGCGTGGCAAACGCAAAAAGAAACCCAGGAGCGGATTGTATTGTACAACCAATGGATGCCACATTTCCATGCCGATTTCCATGAAATGGGGAGTTCAAGAAGTTACTACTTCCCTCCTGCGGCCAAGCCGTTTCACAAAGATTTTACCGCCTGGCAGCGTCAGTTCAATGATATTATCGGAGAGTATTGCAGAAAGTATTTTGATAAAAACAATTGGGCATATTTCACCAAATACAATTACGACCTCTTTTACCCAAGTTACGGCGACACGTGGCCAACTGTAAACGGAGCTGTGGGCGTCACTTATGAACAGGGCGGCGGCGGTCGTGCGGGTCTCGGAATCGAGCGCAAAGAAGAGCATGACACACTTACCCTCAAAAGCCGCATTTCGCACCATTACGCGACCAGTTTGGCGACATTAGAGGCAGTTCTGTCTCAAAAAGAGAAGATTGTTTCCGAATTCATTAAATATCACGACAATGCTGCGAAGGCTCCGGCAGGTAATTTTAAAAGTTATGTGATCAAAACAAAGGGTCAGGAAGAGCGGATCAGGTCGTTTGGAAGCTGGCTTGATAAGCAGGGAATTTTGTACGGTACTGCCGGAAAAGCGATCAATGCGAAGGGCACGGAAATGACTGGAATCACAGAGGAATCGGTCAAGATCGAAAGCAGCGATTTGGTGATCAGCGCCTATCAACCCAAGTCCAACCTGCTGAGGATCCTGTTTGAACCAAAGCCTGTTCTGGAAGATTCGGTGACTTACGATGTGACGAGCTGGGGTCTTTCCTATATTTTTGGTTTAAAGGCTTATGGACTGAAAGAGAAGCTGGTACCTTCAACTTACAAGACTGAGACTATTCGAAATACAGTTCCGAATTATCCTGTGTATGCTTATATAGCACGATGGTCGGAAGTGGAAGACGCCGTGTTTTTATCTGAGCTTTTGAAAAATGGCTTCTTAGTTAAAACTTCAAATATCCCATTCGAAATAGACAAAATTTCTTTCAATTCCGGCACGCTTATCATCACTAAAAAAGGAAATGAGCGAGCCGATTTCGATAAGCAGGTAACTGCGATCGCAGAAAAGCATTTTGTAAAACTTACTCCTGTAAAAACGGGTATGGTCACTTCCGGCGCAGACTTTGGCGATGATCACGTTCCTTCGATTAACGCGCCCAAAGTGGTTGCAGTGAGCGGCGAGGGCATTTCTCCTACATCTTTCGGGGCTGTCTGGCATTATTTCGAGCAGCAGATCAAATATCCGGTTACGATCGTAAATGCTACCAAACTGCTTTCCTTGCCGTGGAGTGAAATTGACGTACTGATATTGCCGGACGGGAAATATGGAGATATAATCGGGGAAAAGCAGCTGGAAGCATTGCAGAATTGGATTAAAGCCGGCGGTAAACTAATCGCGATGGAAAGCGCGACGGATGCATTTTTAAATAAACCCGGCTTTAACCTGACCAAAAAGTATTCAGAGAAAAAGAAGGATGCCGACTTCTTTAAAAAATATGGCGACCAGGAACGCGAAGACGCAAGCGATTCATCACCTGGCAGCATGTTTCAGCTCACAATGGACGAAACACACCCGCTTTCGTTCGGTTGTGGTAAGGAATACGTCACACTGGTTAGGGACGCGTATGAGCGAGAATACCTGAGAGACGGTTGGAATGTCGGTTACCTGACTGAAACAAGCTACAAAGCCGGTTTTGTAGGAAATAAAATGGCTGGAAAGTTAAAAAATACACTCATTCTCGGCACCCAGGAAATGGGCCGCGGCCAGGTCATTTACATGATGGACGATCCCATTTTCCGCGCAATGCTTTATCAGGGGAAGATACTGTTTGCGAATGCGGTGTTTAGGTAATTTTGAATGATTGAATGACTGAATAAAAATACATTCAATCATTCAGTCATTCAATCATTCAATCATTAAAATACCTAACCGCAAGTTCATAACCCTTCAACCCCAGTCCGCAGATCATCCCCTTGCAGCGCGAAGTGAGGTAACTGTGGTGACGGAAAGATTCGCGGGCGTGGATGTTTGAAATGTGTACTTCTACGGCTGGTGTTGTAACCGCTGAAAGTGCGTCGGCCAGGGCGATGGAAGTGTGAGTTAGTCCGCCGGCGTTGATAATAATACCATCGAATGTAAAACCGACTTCGTGAATTTTATCAATTAACGCACCTTCGTGATTGGATTGAAAATAGTGGATCTCTGTATCAGAAAAGGTGTTTTTCAAAGTTTCTAAGTAATCCTCAAATGACTGGTTACCATAAACAGTTGGCTCGCGCTTGCCCAAAAGATTTAAATTAGGACCATTCAGGATCAATATCTTTTTCATTGATTCGTGCAGATTTTATTTTCTTCCTTGCTATGTGGCAAAGCTACATTAAACATTTTAAAAACTATCTGCGCCTCGAACGCTCACTATCCGGCAATTCCGTCGATGCTTACGTGCGCGATGTGGAGAAGCTGGAAGAGTTTTTGACACTTGCCAAAATCGACCTGCCGCCGGCCCGCATTGAAGAAGTTCACCTGACTGCATTTCTGAGATACCTGGCCGAATTGGGACTCGCCGCGCATTCCCAGGCGCGCATGCTTTCGGGCATCAAAGCTTTTTTTAAATATTTATTGCTCGAAAACGAAATTTCAGAAGATCCGACAGAACTGCTCGAATCGCCCCGCCTACCCAGAAAACTGCCTGACGTACTTTCGTACGAAGAAATAGAATCGATGCTCGGTGCTATTGACCATTCAACACCCGAAGGAACGCGGAACCGGGCGATCATTGAAGTATTATACAGCTCGGGGCTTCGCGTTTCGGAGCTAACTGGCTTATTATTAACCCACTGCTACTTCGATATTGGCTTTTTGAGGATTTTGGGAAAAGGGGACAAAGTAAGGTTGGTTCCGATTGGGAAAGAAGCGATTAAATACACGCAGCTGTATCTCGATCACGTACGGAAAGAAATTGCGCCAGCGAAGGATAGCGAGGATATTGTTTTCCTGAATCGACGCGGCGGACAATTATCGCGCGTGATGATCTTTATTATGATTAAGGATATTGCAGAAAAGGCGGGGATCACTAAAACCGTTAGCCCGCATACTTTCAGGCATTCCTTTGCGACGCATTTGATTGAGGGCGGCGCTAGTTTGCGTGCAGTTCAGGAAATGCTGGGTCACGAGTCGATCACCACGACAGAGATTTATACCCATTTGGACAGGGACTATCTCAAACAGATCATCACCGAATTTCACCCACGCGCCTGAAAAACGCTATTCTACTTCTTTAAGCAGCGAATCCAGTTTCAGAGAATCTGAATCGGGCGAGGCACCGGGCAATGCGCGGTTGAGCTGTTTCGGCTTGTTCCAGGGAGCCGTCGTGCGGCTCGACATATCGTAAGATATGTACGCAAACAGCGACACGAAAAGAATGAAAACGATGACGAATATGCGCCTGTTCTTATTTGGTTTTTCCATTTTATTCTACTCCTCCTATCTGCTTCGGCGTTTTATAAAGCACCAAGTTTCCCGTTTTAGCAGATATTTCTTCCCATTTCTGATTTTCAAATTCAATAAATGCCACGCCGCCTTTTTTCATTGATCCAATATTACCACCGGAAAGATATTCGGCAAAATAAGTGATATCAGGATTATGGCCAAACAGAATAAGGTTTGAAAAATCCTCCGAAACCGAATTGATCGCGCTTAAATATGCTCTCGGCCCGCCGTCGTAAATCTCTGGTTTGGAATTAATAGACGCCGAATTTACCCCGAGCTGTTTCGCAAAAATTTCTGCCGTTTTGAAAGCGCGGGCAGCGGGGCTGGAAATGAAAATATCCGGCTTTACATTTGCTTCGGCAAGCCATTTGCCCATCACCTCTGATTCCGCAAGACCTCTATTGTTAAGATTTCTGTCAAAATCTTTGACCCTGAAACTTTGGTCTTCCGCGGTCGCATGCCGCACCAGAATGAGCATTTTTTTCATTACACCGTTTTTTTTCAAAAATACAGAATCCGCCAATCTTAAACGTGAAGCCCGCCGCTAAAAAATGTAGTATTTCTAAACCATTTAAAGGCGCGATTCACCATTTGACAATATTTCTCCGGGAATGCGGGACATTTAATCCGTAATTTTGTTCATTACGTAGCTTTAAAAGAAAACTTTATATCGTTAATATAAAATGTTGCAATTCCTCAAATATGTGCTCGCTACTTTTGTCGGCATCATCTTGTTTCTCTTCCTCTCTTTCTTCATTTTAGTCGGAATTGGTTCGATGTTCTCTTCTGATGATGAAGTGACGATCAACGAAAAATCCGTCCTCAAACTCGATCTGAATCAGCCTATTGCAGAAGTAGGCGTTGAAAATCCCTTCTCTGATTTCGGCGGGATGTTTAGCGGGAATGAAGATGTAGTGGGCTTGAAAGACATTATCGCGGCTTTAAAAAGTGCACAGTCTGACGACAAGATCAAGGGTATTTATCTTAAAACAGAAAATCCACAGGCTGGCTGGGCTACTTTGGAAGAGATCAGAAAGCAGCTGAATGAATTTAAGAAATCAAAGAAATTCATCGTCACTTACGGCGAATCTTACTCGGAAAAAGGCTACTATCTGGCATCGGTTTCAGATAAAATATACCTTAACCCGGTGGGCGGTATTGAATGGAATGGTTTGTCTGCCGAATATAGTTTCTTCAAGGGAACATTTGACAAACTGGAAATTAAACCGCTGGTTTTCAGGGTAGGAGAATTTAAAAGCGCCATTGAAATGTTTTCCCGCCAGGATATGAGCGAGGCGAGCAAAAAGCAGTCGATCGAACTTATCACCGCGATCAATGATAATTTCCTGAAAAACATCTCTGCCTCCCGTGGCATTTCGGTTGGACAGTTGAAGAATCTGGCCGACTCCCTGGCGATTGAAAATCCAAAATCAGCATTACAATATAAATTCATCACCAATCTGGGCTACCAGGATGAACTTGATTCTTATATCAAGAAAGAGCTGAAAGTGGAAGAGAAAAAGGATATCTCTTTTGTTGGGGTAAACAAATACTTAAAAGGTCCTTCAAAAGGAGACGAAGGTGATTTCAACAAACGGATCGGTGTATTGGTGGCCGAAGGTGAGATTACCTCCGGTAAAGGCGGCGACGAAAGTATTGGTTCCGAGAAATTTGTAAAAGAACTGAAAGAAATAAGGGAAAACGATAAGATCAAGGCTGTTGTGATCCGCATTAATTCTCCGGGCGGAAGTGCATTGGCTTCGGACGTCATGTGGAGGGAGATTAAACTGACCGCGAAAAAGAAGCCCGTAATCGCATCAATGTCCGACGTAGCCGCCTCAGGAGGCTATTATCTCGCAATGGGCTGCGATACGATCGTTGCGCAACCCAACACGATTACAGGCTCTATCGGGATTTTCGGACTCGTTTTCAATGTAACCGATTTCATGAACAACAAGCTGGGTATTACATTCGACGGTGTGGGTACAAGTCCACACGCCGACTGGCCAACAGCGACGCGCGAAATGACCGAATTTGAAAAGTCAATGATCCAGAGAAGCGTAAATGAAGGCTACGAAACCTTCACCAGGAAAGCGGCGGAAGGCAGAAAAATGTCGATTGAAAAATTGAAAAGTCTTGCGCAGGGCCGGGTTTGGTCGGGCGTAGAAGCGAAGGAAAACGGGCTTATCGATGTTTTAGGCGGAGTTGACGATGCAGTCAAACTAGCTGCAAAAGCCGCGAAACTGAAAGAAGGCGATTACCGGGTGCGTTACTATCCTGAAAAGAAAAAGCCTTTTGATGAATTTTTTGAGAAGATGATGGGCGATGAAGAAGAAAAGGTGACTGCCAAAAATCTCGGTGAATTGGCTCCTTACGTGAAGATGTACAAAAAGCTGATGAATATGGGCGGAACCCAGGCAAGAATGCCTTTCGAGCTTGTGATCAAATAAGCGCTAAATAAGTTATGATATAAAAAATCCCTTCTGATCGGTTTCAGAAGGGATTTTTTTATGGGGTTAGATCAACTGACTACCTTCCCCGTATGTTCATCGAGCTCCTGTCGCACGATCAGTACCGCGTGTTCATTAGGAGCAATACCTATTCCGTCCTGCTTCGCATATACCTTGGTAAACTCGGCCCCGAAATAAAGAATGATCGAAGAATAATAGATCCAGGTCAGTAAAATCACGATCGACGCCGAAGTACCATAAGCCGCGCCGAGGTCGGATTGGCCGAGGTAAAAACTGATTACGAACTTCCCGATCAAAAATAAAATTGCCGTAAAACCCGCCCCTACCATACATTCTTTCCACCGGAGCTTACCGTCGGGCAACACTTTGAAAATTACAGTGAAGAGGGAAGTGATCACTACCAGTACCAATGCGAGATTTATAATATAGAATAAAACCACAGAAGCCTCCGAAAAATAACGTTCAAGCCGGCTGCTCATCAGATCCACTACTGCACTCGCGCCCAGCGACACTACCAGTAAAAAACCCAGGGTAAGTATCATCGAAAAGGATATCAGCCTGTTTTTAAGGTATTGCAGCCACCCTTTTTTCGGTTTGGATTTAATGGACCAGATAAAATTGATGGAATCCTGCATTTCAGCAAAAACCCCCGTTGCACCAATTAGCAAGGTACCAATCCCTATTCCAGCTGCCAGTCCGGATTTGTTGGACAGCTCAGCGTTTTTCAGGATCTCCTGCAACTGCGCCGCTGCGCTCGCTCCGACAAGACCTTTGATCTGGCCAAAAAGCTCACCCTGAATTGCATCCCGGCCGAAAAATATACTGAACACCGAGATGATGACCAGCAGCATTGGTGCGAGGGAAAATATCGTATAATAGGAAAGAGCTGCACTCAACTTCAACCCATTGTCATTCATAAACTCGTTAAAGCTCTCTTTGACAAGGGAAAAGTAAAATTTGATTTGTTTCATGAATGTGACTTTCTGCCGGTTAATGACTACTCATTTACCGGAAGCCAGAAATATTCATGCCACTTATACTTTGCGGGGTAAATGGTCAAAGCAGTAAGCCTGCCAATGTTGCGGACATGTAGGAAGCCAGGGTTCCGCATATAAGCGCCTTGAAACCCAGTCTGGCCAAATCGGCGCGTCGCGTTGGCGCCAGTTCTCCGATCCCACCGACCTGAATAGCGATTGAACTGAAATTCGCGAAACCGCAAAGTGCGAAGCTCGTGATTACGACCGTTTTATGATCGAGCGTATCCTTCACCTTCACCAAGTCCAGGTAGGCTACAAATTCGTTGATCACCATTTTCGTACCCATCAGCGAGCCTGCTGTTTCAATATCCTTGCCCGGGACGCCCATTGCCCAGGCGAAAACAGAAAATACTTTTCCAAGAAGAAAATTGAAACTGAGTTGCGGAAATGAGAATAAGCCGCCGATATAACCAAGCAGATAATCGAGCAGAGCGACCAGTGCGATAAAGCCGATCAGCATGGCGATTACATTGAATCCTACTTTTAAGCCTTCGCTCGCGCCCCCTGCAATTGCGTCCAACAAGTTGGCGTGCGTTTTTTGTCTTTCTAATTTTACTGCGCCCCTCGAATCAGAATGAACAGTTTCCGGGAAAACGATTTTGGAAATAACCAATGCACCCGGTGCCGCCATTAAGCTGGCAGCGATCAGGTAGGGAGCAGGCACGCCTAATGAAATATACACCGCCATTACACCACCGGCAATACAGGCAAAACTTCCTGTCATCGACGCCATCAGTTCTGAGTTGGTCATATTTTTCAGGTAAGGCTTGATCATGATCTGCGCCTCCACTTGCCCGACGAATGTGCTGGCTACATTGGAAAGCGCCTCTACCCCACTCACGCCCATTAACCAATAAACACCTTTTGCAATAAATGAAACGACACGCTGCATGATACCCAGGTGGTACAGCATATTCACCAATACGGCCACGAAAATGATCGTGGGGATAATCTTGAAGAAGAAAACGAAATCGTTGCCCGGGCCGAAAGCGCGCTGCATCAGGTCGGGCCTGACCAGGGAGCTGAAAACAAACTCGGCACCCTTATCTGAGAAGGAAAGCAGTTTCTGCACTTTTTCACCCAACCACTGAAAAATAGCCTGACCTATATCTGTACGAAGAATAAAAACAGCCAGTCCGAATTGAAGACCCAGGCCTACTCCGACAGTACGGTAATTAATTGCTTTTCTGTTATTTGACATTGCAAAAGCAATACCGAGGATCAGCAAAATACCGAGCAGTCCTGTAAATCTTTCCATAAATATTTAGTCATCACTTTTTACCAAAAGGTGCAAAATAACAACAAAATACCAGTATGTAACATGAGGTTTGAAATATCAGGAATCAGCTCAATTATTTAGAGTTTTTGTCTGATTGTGCAAGTACTTCGACGCTGTCAGCGTGGCGGTGAACGATTTTCCAGGCTTCGTTTTCTTTCCGAAAAACGACAGTTACCTGTAAATCCCGCGTTTCTCCATTCGCCAGTTTGTAGTGTTCTTTTTGCAAAAGATAAGCCTGCTGCTCACCCTGGTCGCTGGCTATTTTCTCGAAGGAATACGTATCCACTTTCGAAACAGGTTCTTTCATAGCACCCAGACTGGCTTCTATCTCTTTCCAGCCTTTCAGCGCTGTATTATTGTCGTCTCCGAAGATCGTAACTTCCTCCGATTGCAGCCACATGGATTTGAATAACTGAGGATCTCCATTGGCCATTTCAAGATTTGCCTGCTGCAGTAGTGTAATAGTTTCGTCAAAAGAAGGTGCAGCTTCCTGTTTCAAGGGTACCATATCCCGGATACGATCCGGCAAAAAAGGCTGGCTGCTCTCCTTCGCTTTGGTTCTGTATTTAAATGATGATGCTAAAATGATGAGGAGGATGAAGACTGCGATATTCTTTTTCATGGCTAATAAACTATTTACTACTTAAATCCTTAATACAAATATCTTATTGAATATACTGAGAAAATAGAGTATAAATACCTGATTATTGCCCGCTATCTCACTTATATACGCCTTTTTACACCAAAAAGTATACATACGCCAAATAAAAAAGGGAAGTGAATAAATTCACTTCCCTTGCAAACGGTTACAAAACTAATCTTCTAATATCCCAGGATCGGTGACAACCACTTTTCGGTGTCTTCCAGGGACATATCTTTTCTCCGCGCATAATCCTCAACCTGGTCCTTGAATATCTTTCCAACTGGGAAATACCGGCTGTCGGGGTGAGAGAAATACCAGCCACTTACGCTGCTGGCAGGATACATCGCAAAACTCTCGGTTAACTCGATACCAATGCTTTCCGCATCCAGCAAGTCGAATAACGCCCTTTTCTCAGTGTGATCCGGGCAAGCCGGATAGCCCGGAGCGGGACGGATACCCTTATACGCTTCCTTGATCAGCTCTTCGTTTGATAGGGTTTCACTTTTATCATAACCCCACAGTTCCTTCCGTACCTTTTCATGCATCAATTCAGCAAGCGCTTCCACAAGCCGATCAGCTAATGCTTTGACCATGATGCTGTTATAATCATCCTGGTCTTTCTCAAACTTATCAACAAGCGCCTCAATACCGACACCGGCAGTGACTGCAAATCCTCCAAGATAATCCGTGTGACCAGATTTGAGTGGCGCAATGAAATCCGACAGGCAATAATTGGCCAGATTGGAAGCTTTCTGGCTTTGCTGACGCAAATGGTGCAGCACCACGGCGGTTTCGGCTACCAGCTCGCCCGAATTCAGATTTTCCTGTCCGTGCTGGCTGATCTTGTATTCAATATGGTTGTGAGAGCCGTGACGCTCGCAAGGCACCTCGCGGGTTTCCTCTTCAAAATGATGCAGTACAATATCATCCTGAATAGAATTGGCAGGCCAAAAACCTACTACTGCTTTTGCTTTCAACGTTTTGTCCCGGATAATCTCACCCAGAAGCACAGCTGCATCCTCGAACAGTTTAATTGCCTCAGTACCTACCACTTTGTCTTCAAATATCTTGGGATATTTTCCGTGCAGCTGCCAGGTCTGGAAAAATGGAGTCCAGTCAATGTATTTGGCAATATCTGCCAGGTCGTAATCGTCGTAAACCCTCGTTCCCAGAAACTGAGGCTTGGTGGCTACGAAATTTTTCCAGTCAATTTTCGCCTTATTTTCACGCGCTTTTTCAATGCTGATATGCGCTTTTTCTCCGCCGCGTTTTGCATGATCGTCGCGTAGTTTCGCATATTCTGCTTTAATATCCGCCAAAACTCCTGCCTGGCTGCTTTCGCTCTGAATCAGCTTCCCAGCCACCGGCACCGAGCGTGAAGCGTCCAATACGTGAATGACTGGACCGGAATAATTCGGATCGATTTTAACCGCAGTGTGAATGCGCGAAGTGGTAGCTCCACCGATCAAAAGTGGCGTTTTCAGGTTCCTGCGCTCCATTTCTTTGGCTACGCCCACCATCTCGTCAAGCGACGGGGTGATCAGGCCAGACAGACCGATAATATCTACATTGTGCTCCAATGCAGCTGCCAGGATCTTATCAGTAGGTACCATTACGCCCAGATCGATGATCTCGTAATTGTTACAGCCTAATACCACACCCACGATATTTTTGCCGATATCATGCACGTCGCCCTTTACAGTAGCCAGCAATATCTTGCCCGCAGAACTTCCTCCGCCGGATTTCTCCGCTTCTATAAAAGGTTGCAGATAAGCCACGGCTTTCTTCATCACTCTGGCCGATTTCACAACCTGCGGTAAAAACATTTTGCCTTCTCCAAAAAGGTCACCCACAATGCTCATTCCATCCATTAGAGGCCCCTCAATGACCTCCAACGGGCGACTGAACAAGTGCCGGCATTCTTCAATATCTTCATCAATATAATCCGCCATACCTTTTACCAAAGCGTGAGAAATACGCTCTTTTACAGGCAGTTGTCGCCAGCTCAGGTCGGGGCCGCTTGCCGATTTACCTTTATCTTTAACAGTTTCCGCATAATTGACCAGCCGCTCGGTTGCATCCTGGCGACGGTTCAACAATACGTCCTCAACCAGTTCCAGCACGTCCTTCGGGATCTCATCATAAATACCTATTTGTGCAGCATTCACGATTCCCATATCCATTCCCGCCCTGATCGCGTGGTATAAAAATGCAGTGTGGATCGCCTCGCGCACGGGCTCATTTCCCCGAAAACTGAATGATACGTTGGATACTCCGCCGGATACTTTTGCATGCGGCAAATTCTCTTTGATCCAGCGAACTGCGTTAATAAAGTCGACCGCGTAATTATTATGTTCTTCCATTCCCGTCGCGACGGTCAGGATATTCGGGTCAAAAATGATATCCTCGGCAGGGAAACCAACTTCTTCTACCAGAATTTTATAAGCTCTTGAACAAATTTCGATTCGGCGTTCCAGGTTATCAGCCTGCCCCTGCTCATCAAATGCCATTACAACCGCAGCAGCTCCATAGCGCAATACGGTTTTCGCCGATTCCTTGAATTTTTCTTCGCCTTCTTTTAAAGAAATAGAGTTTACAATCGACTTACCCTGCACACATTTTAAACCTGATTCAATTACTTCCCATTTGGAAGAATCGATCATCAGCGGCACTTTTGAAATATCCGGTTCAGATACGATCAGGTTGATAAAAGTTTTCATCGCTTCCACCCCATCAATCATCCCTTCATCCAAATTCACGTCGATCACCTGCGCGCCGCTTTCAACCTGCTCGCGGGCAATGCTCAGCGCTTCATCGTATTTACCTTCGCGGATCAGCCGGGCAAATTTCTTCGAACCCGTTACATTACAACGTTCCCCGATATTCACAAAATTGGTCAACGCAGTGATCTTAACAGGCTCCAAACCAGACAGTTTCATAACAGTCTCGGGCTCAGGAAGCAATCTCGGAGCATGTTTTTTGGCAAGATCAGCGATTACCCGGATATGGTCCGGCGTAGTTCCGCAGCAGCCACCGATGATATTGATCAGGTTATCTTTCAAAAATCCGTCGATCACTTCCCCCATTTGTTCCGGCGACTCGTCGTACTCGCCCATTTCATTGGGTAACCCGGCATTTGGGTGCGCAGACGTGTAAAAAGGAGATTCTTTGGCCAAAATCTGCACATAAGGACGCATTAAATCCGCTCCCAATGCACAGTTCAAGCCCACTGATAATAGCGGCAAATGCGAGACCGAAGTCAAAAACGCCTCTGTCGTCTGACCAGATAAGGTACGCCCGGAAGCATCTGTGATCGTTCCCGAAATCATTACAGGAAGCGGTTGTCCGGGAATGTTCTTCCAGGAATCCAGCCGCTCTACTTTGCCATTTTTCGCGTCTACAAAGAATTGATCGATCGCGAAAAGTGCAGCTTTTGCGTTCAGGGTATCGAATATAGTTTCCACCAAAAGCAAGTCGCATCCTCCGTCGGTTAATCCCTTAATTTGCTCATAATATGCTGTTACCAACTGATCGAAGCTGATCGCGCGGTAACCAGGGTTGTTGACATCAGGTGAAAGTGAGGCGGTACGGTTGGTTGGACCCATCGAACCTGCCACAAACCTGGGTTTTTCTGGCTCTCTTTCGGTGAATTCATCTGCAACTTCCCGGGCCAGTCTGGCCGATTCGTAGTTCAGTTCGTAAACCAGCTCTTCCATTCCATAATCCGCCATCGCGATCGTGGTTCCGGAGAAAGTGTTGGTCTCGGCAATATCTGCACCGGCTTCAAAATAAGCGGCGTGAATTTCCTTGATAATATCCGGGCGGGTCAGCGAAAGCAAATCATTATTTCCTTTCACATCCTGAGGCCAGTCCGCGAATCGGTCGCCTCTGTAATCGTGATCCTCCAATTTATATCGCTGGATCATCGTACCCATAGCGCCGTCCAATACCAGAATACGGTTTTTCAGAATTTCGCGAATTTCCGCCTTGTCAGTTGCTACCATTTTATATATGCGTTTATTAAGTTCTGGTGATAGGTGCCCAAAAGAGAGACCTCGATAGTTACAAATTTAGCTCAATAGATTTTTTATTCAATAAAATGAAAAATATCAGACTAAATGTCTGCGTATATCCTATTCGATACACTATTTATCTATATTCGAACCCTTGTTGAATTGAATTAAGATATTCTATCTATGTATAATTTGGATGAAACTGATGCCAAAATCCTGCATTTGCTGCAACAGGATGCAACTTTGAAAACACGTGAATTGTCGGAAAAGTTAAACTTATCCTACACGCCCGTTTACGAACGCGTGCGCAGACTCGAAAAAGAAGGTGTCATCCGGAAATATGTCGCGCTGGTCGACAGGGAAAAAGTTGGTAAAAAGCTCATGGCGTTTTGCAATATCGCTTTAAAAGAGCATTCCAAGAATATGGGAGAAAAATTTGTGAAGGCAGTCACCGCGATGCCCGAGGTAATGGAATGCTTTAATATATCCGGTGATTATGATTTTTTGTTAAAAGTCGTGGTCGACGATATGTCCCAGTATCAGCAATTTTTAATGCAAAAACTGGGATCTCTTGAAAACATCGGCAGTACACATAGTCTGTTTGTAATGGGCGAGATCAAAAATTCTTCCGCCCTGGAAATGCTTTCTGGCAAAAAATAATCTGACACTGCAACATATCGTCGAAGGCCGGCGTAATTGTATTCAAGCGATAAATCACTGACAATTTCGACCCCCTTACATTGCTATTTGGAAGAAAAATATCATTTAGTGAGAACGACTTCGACTCCGTCGTGGCTGCGTGCATTTCCGGTAACAACCAGGCGCAGCGGTACCTCTACAAACAGTTCTTCGGCTATTCCAAAAGCATTTGTCTGAGATACACTTCCACCACAGAGGAAGCGGAAGAAGTTCTAAATGAAGGGTTTTTAAAAGTCTTCAAGAATCTGGAAAAATACGATTCGAACCATCCTTTCAAAGCGTGGTTGCGAACGATTATGGTAAATACTGCCATCAGCTATTACAGGAAGCACAAAAAGCATAGTGAAGATGTGATTTCGCTGGAAGATGCACCTTACCCCAAGTTCGAAGAAGATGTGATTTCGCAGATTACCGCGGACGAAATCCTCGCAATTATTCAGAAAATAAAACCGGTTTACAAAAACGTTTTTTTACTATATGTAGTCGATGGCTACAATCACCGGGAGATCGCAGACTTATTGCAAATCAATGAGGCGACGGTACGTTCTCATTATGTGCGTGCGAGAGCCCGGTTACAGCATTTAATCAAACAATATTACCCACATCTGTTTCCAAGCGATTGGGCGGTAAAGTCATTCAGAGGAAATGAAAACTAGTCAATTTGAGAATACTATACGTCAGAAATTAGAGAGTATTGAACCCGACTTTCAGGAAGCGGACTGGGCGAAAATGCAGAAATTCATGCATGCGCAGTCACCGCCGACGTTCTGGCAGCAGCATAGTTCATGGATCGGGTACGCGGCCGCAGCTTCGGTTTCGGTGGTAATGGCGTTTCTGTACGTCAACCAGCTCTCGCAAAATAATAATCTGGTTGCAGATGTAAAAAATCTCAAAAACCAGATTGAAGTGATCCGGCAACAACCTTTACAGGTTCCGAAAGCTGATACGGTGTACCTAGTACAGGCTCCGGCAGCTGGCGAGGAACACATTGATTACCAAGTAGGTAGTACCCCAAATAAAGAGCGATTCTCTAAGAAAGCGAATCAGTCAGTTTTGGCTAAATCCGATGCGGGAGAATCGCGCAAGAGAACGGACGGAGCCAGCGACCTGGCTTTCAGCGGAAGAACACTACCCGCCTATTCCGGCGAAGTGACATTTGAAAATAGGGTTAAAAATGCACTTGACGATCATATTACGGGGGCAAATCAAAACGTTGCCATTTCGGAAAATACGATTGGCAATGCAGCAGGCGAATCTCCGGTTTTGAGTAATATCAATCTGGATCTGGCGGCTCCTCCCACCAATGCTTCTTTCATCTCAAATAATGGGTCTGTAATATCAAGAAAGATGAATTACAGTCTGGTTAGCAGACTCTCTAACAGACAAATCTATAAAATCACCCAGTTCAATAACGTGCAGATAGCCAAGGCTACCGTTTCTAATAAGAAGGTAGAAAAGACTACAAAAGCAGAAAATGTGGTCCCGAGATTCAATATCAAATCGCCTTACCGTTTCGGCGGCGGGGTACAACTTGAAAGTAATGGTATTGCTAAAACTGTTGTGGGAGAAGTGCTGGTAGGAAAGAGATTTTCGATCACAGCCGGGATCAGCTGGCTGAAAGTGAAGCCGATGGAGTTTTTGACAGATAAGGTATTTAAAGAAAAGATCCGCAAAGATTTCCGAAGATCACACCCGGGCGAAGTGCCGCTGGCGCTCGACGTTTACAATATCAAAGTCGATCCGACTTTGGTCCAAATCCCGCTCACAGTAGCATTCCGGAACAATATGAAAGACAACTGGGCTTACTATGCCGGCGCCGGGACCAGCGTGACCATCAAATCACGAGAGAAAGTTTCATTCGATTGCGTCGCTCCGAACAGGGAACATTTTACCAAAGAATTTGACAAAAAAACAAATACACCTACCGTAGGCTCCGTCAATTTTTCTATCGGAATTGAGAAAACCTGGCACCCGATTGTAGTACAAGCGGAGGGATATCTTTACACCTATTTTACACCACTCACCCCACTTAGTACCTCCACCGGACCAGGCGTAAAATTGAAGGTATTATATCAGATAGGCGGAAAAATGTAAGTGATAACCGGCCAAGTTTAGAAGGTATTCCTGCATTTGTGTCGTGAAAACCCTATTTTTGGTTTTTATTTACTCCCCTATTATTAGCTTCCTTGAAATTCGCTGCAATAGATATAGGATCAAATGGTGCCCGCATGCAAATATCTTCGGTATTGCATGACGCCGGTGTTTCCCGTTTCAAAAAGATAGAATATGTTCGATTCCCGCTCCGGCTGGGTCACGACGTATTCACAGAAGGCCGGATCTCTGAAATGAGCGAGGACCGCATGATGAAACTCATGCTCGCCTACCAACTCCTAATGGAACTTCACGAAGTAGACGATCTCATGGCCTGCTCCACTTCCGCCATGCGTGAAGCCAATAATGGTCTGGAAGTACGCGACCGGATCGAACAGCGCACTGGTATTCATATTCAGATTATTGATGGACAACGTGAAGCGGAGCTGGTTAACAATGTGGTTGTCAAATCACTGAGCGACGGACAATATCTTCATATTGACGTAGGCGGTGGCAGTACGGAGCTGAATTTGTACAAAGACCGCGTGAAGATCAATGCAAAATCGTTCAAACTAGGCTCGGTAAGGTTACTAGAAGGAACGGAATCAAAGAATTCCTGGCAGAAGATCAAAGAGTGGATCAACCAGAATGTAGATTACAGCCTGCCTATTGAAGCGGTGGGAACAGGTGGAAACATTAATAAACTTTTTGACCTTTCTTCCAAACTCACCGAAAGCTCAACTAGCCTCGACGAGATTTTAAGAATGCGCGATTACATTTCGCAATTCACACTCGATGAACGTATTAACAAATTACAGCTCAACCCGGACCGGGCAGATGTAATTGTTCCTGCGGGAGATATTTACACTTCTGCGATGAAATGGGCTGGCGCTGAAGTTATTCACGTTCCCGACGTCGGCCTCAAAGATGGAATGCTGCAATTGCTTTATGACCGGGCGTGCCGGAGGAAAAAGATCAGCTAACCACAATCGTTTAAATCCTATTCTGAGATAACCGTACTGGTCGGCGTGGCTTTCACGCGGTTCAGCTGAAAGTATTTTTTCAGCTTGATAAATGGATTCTCGAACAAATACCATGAAACCGTAGCCAGAAGGATCAGTACGACCAGGCTCACCATTTTTAGGGAGTTCTCTGAGAATGTGAGGGTTATATGCAGGAAACGGTGCAGGAATTTGATAATAAAAGGCACTACCAGCGTCGGTACCAGCATGTGATATACATACAGTCCGTAACTGATACGACCAATATGCCGCATAAATCCATTGTCCAATACTTTCCCGAAAATCGAAGGAAATCCCTTTTTGTAACTGGCGCCTGCTACAAGATACAGACAGAATAAAGATATTGAAGTCCGGAAAAACAGCGTTTTCAGCCAGGAATCGGTATTATTAAAACAGATATACAGGAAAACTGCCAGTCCTATCAGCGCCAGGATACTTAGTAATTTCCTGAACTTCTCAACGGATTTATCATAGTAGCTCACGTAAGCCCAGATAGCCCCCAGCCCAAAAGCATCCAGACAAGTTGGCATTAGTACACCGTCGCTGTAACCCAGCACACCCAATATCCCCCGCGACGCTATTCCCAGGACAACGGTTCCTATTAATGTACCTTTCAGAAATCGTTGCGGCACCATCAACACCACAAAAGGCCATATAATATAGAATTGTTCCTCCACCGCCAGCGACCAAAAAGGCGAAAGTACGTCGGACCAGTCGTGCAGCTTTTCGATCAGAAAATTGGAAATATAGAGCAGATAATACAGCGGATAATCATATAACCGACTGGGTACCTGCGGAATAAAGTCAATATACTGAATACACCAGATCACAAGTAAGGTCAGGTAATACAGCGGAAAAATCCGCAATATCCTACGGAACATGAAGTTTTTGTAAGTAGCGCCCAATCCGTGGGTAGCGAGGTGATTCCGGTTGGCGAGGAGAATGCGGGTGATCAGAAATCCGCTCAGAACAAAGAATAATGTAACGCCGACGGGGCCATTTGCAATCACATTAATGCCCTCGCCCTCCGGAAACCAGTGAAACAAAACTACGAGGGCAACCGCAAACGCCCTTAACCCATCAAGTTGAGAAATATACTCCTGCTGCTTCTGCATGTGTGCCATTTATAACACACCAAAGAACGTGATTAATTGGTAAAAATTCAGCTTAATATTTTTACCGGCTTGTGATCTTCATCCAGTGCCACGAATGTAAAAATGCCCGTAACTGCTTTCTCGCGGCCTTCTTCATACATTTTTTCAACAAAAATATCGACTCTGACCTTCATACTCGTATTGCCCACTGTCTCCACCCGGCCCACCAGCTCAATGATCGTCCCGGCAGGAATAGGATGTGTAAAATCAATGCGATCTGAAGAAACGGTCACACAACGGAGTCGCGAAAACCGGGTAGCCGTGATAAAAGCCACTTCGTCCATCATAGACAAAGCCGTACCCCCGAAAAGGGTATCGTAATGGTTGGTATTATTTGGAAAAACGGTCTTAAAAACACGACTTTCCGAGGCGGAGATTTTTTCTTCCAGGTTCATGGGGGGGTAGTGTTCGAAGTGGTTTGGGTGGTTCGGAGTGGTTCGGGGTGGTTCGGAGTTGTTTGGGGTGGTTCGGGGTGAGTTCGGGTGGTTCGGAGTTGTTCGAGTTCGTTTAGGGTGGATTTGGTTGGTTGGAGTTGTTTGATGTGTTTTAATTTCAATCTAAAACACTAGCAACAATCTATCAGTCCCCAAACAATTCCATACAACCCCGAACCATCCCGAACAATTCCAACCCACCACAAACTACCAAAACAATCTCGAACCACCCCGAACAATCCCGAACCACTTCGAACACTACCTCCCCGCCAAACCTTCCCGCAGCAAGCCACCCGCAACTATCATATTCCGCAATGCCGCCTCGGTTTCGGGCCATTGTCTGGTTTTTAGGCCGCAGTCCGGATTTACCCAGAGGTTGCGGGCGGGGATTACTTTTAATGCTTTTTCAAGAAGTAATACCATTTCGTCGACGGTAGGGACGCGGGGGGAATGAATATCGTACACGCCCGGACCTATTTCGTTGGGGTAATTGAAGTTTGCGAAAGCGTCCAGCAGTTCCATTTGTGAGCGCGAAGTTTCGATCGTGATTACATCCGCGTCCATTGCGGCGATCGAATCAATGATATCATTGAACTCCGAATAGCACATGTGCGTGTGGATCTGCGTCTGGTCGGCGACACCCGCTGCGCTCAACCTGAATGCATCAACCGCCCATTTCAGGTATGCCGACCAATTTGTTTTTCGCAAAGGAAGTCCCTCGCGGATCGCCGGCTCGTCAATCTGGATCACTTTGATACCCGCTTTTTCGAGATCCACTACTTCGTCGCGAATCGCGAGGCCGATCTGGAATGCGGTGTCTTTTCTGGGCTGATCGTCGCGTACGAAAGACCATTGCAAAATCGTAACCGGGCCAGTCAGCATTCCTTTTACCAGTTTCTGAGAATTCGCCTGCGCAAAAGCCGACCATTTAACCGTCATAGGCGCGGGTCTTTCCACGTCACCATAAATCACCGGCGGCTTCACGCAGCGACTTCCGTAACTCTGCACCCAGCCATTTTGTGTAAAAACGAACCCGGAAAGACTCTCTCCGAAATATTCGACCATATCGTTCCGCTCAAATTCGCCATGAACCAGCACATCAATACCCAGATCTTCCTGCCAGCGCAGCGAGCGCACAATTTCTTCGCGAATGCGGGTTTCGTACTCTTCCAATGTCAACAGATTCTTTTTCATGTTCGCGCGCAGCAAACGTACCTCGTCGGTTTGCGGAAATGAGCCGATCGTCGTTGAAGGGAAAAGTGGCAGTTTCAGTTTTTCGAGCTGGATCTGTTGTCGTATTTCAAAGTTATTCAAACGGTTGAAATCGGCGTCACACACTTTTGTCAATCTGTCCTCCACTTCCGGTTTGTGAATCAGCGGCGAGTTTCTCCGGGTTTCTATTGCCTTTTGGTTCTCAATAAAAGCTTTATCCAAAACCCACTCAATACTCTCTAGCCGGGCTATTTCTACTACTTCCGCCAGTTTCTGTTTCGCAAATGACATCCAGTTTTTAATATCGGGCGTCAATATCGTCTCGTCCGTTTCCAGGTCGAGATCGCAGGGACTGTGTAATAAAGACGAAGACGGAGCGATCATTAACCGGTCTTCTCCAAGTACCTGAGCCGCCGCCGAAATGAATTCCAACGACTTGCGGTAATCGTTTTTCCAGATATTCCGGCCGTCGACGACACCGAGTGACAGTTTGCGGGTTGAATTGACAAATGCTTCGTGCTCTAACAATGCACAAAGTGAGCCTGCGCCTCTGGTCAAGTCAATATGCAACGCATCGACGGGCAAGCCGGCGGCGGTATCGAGGTTATCTTCCAATGCGCCGAAATAGGTCGCAACCAGTATTTTTAATTTAGGTACCGATTTTCTGATCGCCGAATAGGCGGTTTCGAATGCCAGCTTTTGCTTCGCGGTCAAATCCAGGACCAGCGCTGGTTCGTCGAGCTGTACCCACGTTGCGCCGCGGGCGTAAAGTTCTTTCAGAATAGAAATATAAACCGGAAGCAGCTTTTCCAGCAGATCGATTTTATCAAAACCCTCTTCCTTTTCTTTACCCAACAAAAGATAAGTAACCGGCCCCAGCAGCACTGGCTTCGTGACAATACCCTTTTGCAATGCATCCTCAAATTCAAGTAATATCTTATCGGAATACTGTTTAAACTGCTGATTTTTAGTGAATTCAGGAACGAGATAGTGGTAGTTGGTATCAAACCATTTCGTCATTTCCATAGCCTTGATATCGTGCCCGTCGCGCTGGTAACCGCGCGCCATCGCAAAGTAGAGATCAAGCTCTTTATTAGACTTACCATCGAGCAGCTGGTGGTAACGCTCGGGAATGGCGCCGACTGTCAGAGAAATGTCCAGCACCTGATCATAAAGTGAAAAATCATTGGAAGGGATCAGCCCTATTCTGGCCGCTTGCTGGATCGCCCAGTTTTCGTGACGGATCTTGCGGGCAACTTTTTGCAGTTCGTCCCGGTCGATCTTACCTGCCCAGAACTTTTCGCTGGCTCTTTTCAGCTCGCGCTGGCTCCCGATACGCGGGTAGCCGAGATTGTGTGATAACATGTTACTAGTGTTTAAGAGTTAATAAAAACCCTCTGAAAACACCCTCCCATCCTGATTCAAGATCAGTACGTAACATACGTGAAGCTATTCCGGGAGGCGACGAAAAGTCTGCACCCGGGTAGTTCAAAAATATGCATGGTAAATCAATGCCTGACCAGCCTCCAACCGTGAGAGAATGGACATTGAGAGTAGCGGCAAGTCTCCTGGCTTGTATCATTTTTGCCGCCCTTCTCGTCGTTTTTGTCTCATTATAAGCTAATTAACATCTACAACAATGGGACACCTGGGCAAAAACCTGTTCCGATAATCTGAACTGATACTTACAGTAGCACGACTGCCCGTGATTTGCACACGGTTCCTTTTTAGTTTGCTGTTATTGGATGAGGGTTCCAAAAGCAAAACCACTACCCCGATTGACGGGCGTTCACAAAGAACAGCTCAAATTTAAATTGAAAATCCAAGCACCTGAGAAACGCCCCCGATTTAAGTGAAGCAAGCGAATAATCGTTTACAGCGAGGGATATTTTATCTTTTTAACCAAAAAATAAAAGGCTTCAAAAGTGATTTTTTGAAGCCTTGAGCTTCTACAAATTGAGGTAAAGCTTTAATTTATAGTATTCATATTGTGTTGATGTCAAAAAGATAAGCTTCAAACTGCTGCTTTTCCTCCATACTCGCGACACCTTCTCTTTTGCCTTCTTCCATTGCAATCCCTAATGCCAAATCTTCCTCGTCTTCGGAAAGAATATGATCCTCGCTTTTCGTCATAATGGTCTCAATTAATGTCAATTATGCGTTTTGATTCAATTCCTTCCCAGCCTCCGCATCCAATATAAATTCTGCATTTAAATGATTTTGCAAAACCGTCGCGGGGAATTCCGAAGTTACCGGGAAGGCGAGTGCGCGGGCTATTACGGGTGCTTTGGCAGCTCCGGCGCCGATCAATATCGCTGTTTTTGATTCGAGAATGTGACGGATTCCTACTGTGATCCCTTTTGTCAATGTAGTTGGCTTTTGGAAATATTTTTGCCCTACTTCGGCAGTCAGCGCGTCGAGTTCGGAAATGTGGGCGTAGGTATCCCAGGGCGTGCCGGGTTCGTTTAATGCCAAATGTCCGTTCATGCCGATCCCAAGTACGATCAGGTCCAGCCCGCCGAGGCTTTCCACGATTTTGTTGACCCGCACGCATTCCGCTTCCGGATCCATCGCCTTTCCGTCGAAGAAAACGATCTGGTTTTCACGGAAGCCGATCGGTTTCAAAAAATCCTTGTCCAGCAGATCGCGGCAGCTTCCATCATCGTCGGCGCCCATTCCGATCCATTCATCCAGACCAATATAAACGCATTGAGAAAAATCAACCAATCCTTTCTGATTTGCTGCGGCGAGCGCCCGGAACATCCCCAGCGGCGTACTCCCCGAAGGCAGGCAAATTACCGCATTCGGTTTTTTGGAAAGCAGCGCGATCACCCGGTCGGCGGCGGCGCTGCTCATCGTATTGTAGTCTGGGTAAATGCTAATTTTGGGCACCATAGTGTTCTAATCTTGATTTTTAAAGCATTCCAATCTAAACATTCTTTTCAAAGTGGTGAACATTTATCTTTAAAAAACACTAAAAACTAGCCTTCCAAACCTAACTTTACCTTTCAATCGACAATTCATTTTTTCATTACTTCTCAAAATAAAATGGAATACCGTATAGAAAAAGATACCATGGGCGAAGTGCAGGTTCCTGCTCATGTATACTGGGGTGCCCAGACGCAACGCTCTATCCAGAACTTCCCCATCGCGCAGGATATCAATAAAATGCCGAAAGAAATTATCAAGGCATTTGCGTATCTGAAAAAAGCTGCCGCGATTACCAACTATGAAGCCGGCATTCTGGATCAGGCAAAAAGTGATTTGATCGGACAGGTTTGTGACGAGATATTGACAGAGCAGCTTGATGATCAATTCCCGCTGGTTGTGTGGCAAACCGGCTCTGGTACGCAGTCGAATATGAACTGTAACGAGGTGATTGCTTATCGCGGCCACGTATTGCAGGGAGGCGACCTGGCTGATAAAACGAAATTTTTGCACCCGAATGATGATGTAAATAAGTCGCAATCTTCGAACGATACCTACCCGACTGCAATGCACATTGCAGCTTATAAAATACTGGTAGATGTTACAATTCCGGGCATTACCAAGCTACGCGATACATTGAAAGCAAAATCCGAGGCTTTCAGGAATGTGGTAAAAATCGGCCGTACCCACTTTATGGATGCTACGCCGCTGACATTGGGTCAGGAATTTTCGGGATATGCTTCCCAGCTCGACCACGGTCTGCGCGCGATTTACAATACCTTGGCCCACCTTTCTGAGCTTGCATTGGGCGGAACTGCCGTGGGTACCGGGATTAATACACCAGAAGGATATTCTGAAAACGTAGCAAAACATATTGCTTCCCTGACAGGATTACCTTTTATCACGGCTGAAAACAAATTTGAAGCTTTGGCCGCGCACGACGCGATCGTGGAAGCGCACGGGGCATTGAAAACGGTGGCGGTAAGTCTGATGAAAATCGGAAACGATATCAGAATGCTTTCTTCGGGCCCGCGCTCGGGAATTGGCGAGATACATATCCCAGACAATGAGCCGGGAAGCTCCATTATGCCGGGTAAAGTGAACCCGACGCAATGCGAGGCGATGACAATGGTGGCGGCGCAGGTAATGGGAAATGACGTGGCGATCGGTATCGGCGGCTCAAACGGACATTTTGAACTGAATGTTTTCAAACCTTTAATGGCGTATAACTTCCTGCATTCGGCAAGATTGATCGGCGATGTTTGTGTTTCATTTAATGATAATTGCGCAGTGGGAATTGAGCCGCTGCACGAGAATATCAAAAAGCACGTGAACAACTCGCTGATGCTGGTGACTGCACTGAATACAAAAATAGGTTACTACAAAGCGGCCGAGATTGCGCAAACTGCTCACAAAAATGGCTCTACGCTGAAAGAAACGGCTGTTTCACTAGGTTACCTGACACCGGAAGAGTTCGATGCCTGGGTGAAGCCAGAAGAAATGGTAGGCGATAACAAGTAGTTTTTTCTCTTTTTTTGGATACAAATGCTCCGTGATACCATTTCGGGGCATTTATTTTTTTGAAGGAAAAATGGGTATCAAAAACCAACTGCTGGCTGACGAGAAACAATCCAGGATCGCTGCAATGCGCATTGCCGATCATGCCTGTTCGTCGCGGGAAACATTTGACGAACTGTTCAATTGCTTCATTTCGGGAGACTACCGCCTCGCCCAGCGCGCAGCGCATAGCCTGACTTTCGCAGCGCAAAAAGAGCCGGAGCTGATCAAGCCTTATATTGGTATTTTAGTAAAACGACTCGGTCGCGAAGACGTGCACGATGCCATTTTGAGGAACAGCGCACGGATCCTGGAAGACGTAATTATTCCCGAAGAATACCACGGCGAGCTGATCGATACTGCATTCAAGCACGTCCGTAACACGCAGACAGCCATTGCGATACGGGCTTTTTGTCTCACAATTTTGTACAATCTTACGCTGATTTATCCCGAGCTTAAAAACGAGCTGAGGTATGAGATCCAGGAGCGGATAGATTATGAAGGTCCCGCGTTCATTTCCAGGGGCCGGAAGATTTTGGCACGTATTTAGAGCGACATTTTGCTGACATATTCGGGGAAATCATTTTACCTTGCTTTTTCAAACTCTATAAAGACAATGATCATTTATTGCCACTCCATGCTGGACAATGCATTAAGGGACAAGCTTACCGAAACTTTGTCGCAGCACGTTATCAATTACCGTACAGAAGACACCAGCGAGGAAGAAGCACGTGCCTACTTTGCACAGGCCGATTACATTCTCGGCAATCCGCCCGGAGACTGGTTCAATAATGCACCGGAAAATCTAAAATTCTGGCAGCTGGACTCGGCTGGTTTTGATCAGTATGCGTCCATTCCTTTGCGCGACAATGTAAAAGTGGCCAATATGGGCGACTGGTTTGCGCGCCCGTGTGCCGAAAGTATCGTAGGCGGCGTACTGGCACTCTATCGCGGGCTGGATACATTGACTTTATTAAAACAAAAATCAGAATGGGTAGGGAGCAAGCTGCGGACCGACCTGAAATTATTGTACATGCAAAACACGATCGTACTGGGCGCAGGAACGATCGGTCAGGCGGTGAATGCGATTCTGAAAGGACTGGGATGCACCACGCATATGCTGGCCCGCACTTCACCGGATGCCGATATACACAGCCGTGAAGAATTGCTCGACGCACTGCCTAATGCCGACCTGGTTATCAACACTTTACCGGGAACCGCTACTCATTTTGTAAATGCTGAGTTCTTTTCTAAAATGAAAAAAGGAAGCGTTTATGCGAGTGTGGGAAGAGGAAGTACGACGGATGAAAATGCGCTGCTGGAAGTTTTAAATGCTGGACAGCTGGACGGTGCGGTACTGGATGTGACCGAAATTGAACCACTGCCCGAAGACAGCCCGCTCTGGAAACTGGACAATGTAATATTGACCCAACATACCGGCGGAGGTCACCGAAACGAACATATGGGCAAAGTAGATTTGTTCCTGAATAATATTTTGGCAGTTGAAGCAAATAGCAGCCCAGCCAATGAAGTGAACCTGTTGAAAGGTTATTGATTAATTACAAAAACAAAAATGGCAGCCACGGATTCAAGTTTAATAGCATCGATCAAAGAGAAATACGTTGAGAAATTTGGAAGCGACCACGACTTCCAGGTATTCCGCTCTCCCGGGCGCATCAACCTGATCGGCGAGCATACGGATTATAACAATGGTTTTGTGTTGCCCGCTAGTGTCGATAAGGCGGTTTATTTCGCAATATCGTCCCGGGACGACAATCAGGTAAAGCTGTACGCGGCCGATCTTGACGAAACCTATTCCTTTTCTCTGGACGATCTTTCCAAACCGGAAAGTTCCTGGCCGCATTACCAGCTCGGGATCGTGGAACAGATTCAGAAACGCGGCTTGGAGATCTCCGGATTTCAGGCTGCTTTTGGTGGAAATGTACCTGTTGGGGCGGGTTTATCCTCTTCTGCTGCACTGGAATGCTGCTTGTTATTTGCTTTAAATGACATTTTCGGACTTGGACTGGGCCGGCTGGATATTGTCAAAATGTCGCAAAAGGCTGAAAACGAATATGTTGGTGTGCAATGCGGCATTATGGACCAGTTTGCTTCTGCTTTTGGCGTGAGCGAATCGGTGATGCGCCTCGACTGCCGGTCGCTGGATATGGAATATTTTCCTTTTCCGATGGATGAATATATGATCGTCCTCTGCGACACAAGCGTGAAACATTCGCTGGCGAGCTCGGAATACAATACCCGGCGGCTGGAATGTGAAAAGGGAGTGGCGATATTGAGAAAATATGATCCTGCTATTCAAAGTTTGCGCGACGCTTCGCCCGAGCTGGTCGAAGCCCACAAAGACGAACTTGGCGACGTAGTTTACCGCCGCTGCAAATTCATTACCGAAGAAATCCAACGTGTACTGGATGCCTGCGATCTGCTTGTTCAGGGCAATTTGCCTGCTTTTGGAGCAAAAATGTATGAAACCCACGATGGTCTGCAACATGAATATGAAGTGAGCTGCCCCGAGCTGGATTTTCTTGTTTTAAAAACAAGAGAAAACGCCGACGTAGTGGGTTCGCGCATGATGGGAGGCGGTTTTGGCGGATGTACCATTAATTTGGTAAAGAAAAACGCTGTTGATGCCTTTGAAGAAGAAATGATACTTGCTTATAAAAAGGAATATGATATTGACCTTCCCTGTTACCGGGTGAAAATTACCGACGGTACGGGAGAAGTTTTGTGATCTAAACCTGCGTGAAACAATTGTCGCAAACTGCTAACCTTTATTTATGAAAAAACTACCACTTGTACTCACAGCTGTGATCGGTCTCACGATTTTCGGATGCTCTCAAACCAAGAATGAAGAAAAAATGATCAGCACAATTTCCAAAGAAGCATTCGGCGAACTTCCCGACGGCCAGAAAGCCGACCTGTACACCCTAACTAATGGAAACGGCATGACCGTCAACATTACGAATTACGGCGGTATCATCACAAAACTGACTGCGCCTGATAAAAAAGGGGAATGGACGGATGTGGTGCTGGGCTTTGATTCGCTGCAACCTTATGTGAGCGGCCACCCGTTTTTTGGTGCGCTGGTCGGGCGGTATGGAAACCGGATTGCGAAAGGGAAGTTCACGCTGAACGGGCAGGACTATAAACTGGCGATCAATAACGGGCCGAATGCATTGCATGGCGGAATCAAAGGTTTTGATAAAGTGATCTGGAAAGCGACCGAGGTGAAGGAAGATTCGGTTGTAGGATTGCAGCTGGAATATGTTAGTAAAGATATGGAAGAGGGCTACCCGGGCACTTTGACTGTCAAAGTAACTTACACCCTTGACAACGATAATGCATTGTCTATCAATTACAATGCTACCACAGACAAAGCCACAGTTGTGAACCTCACCAATCACTCCTACTTCAACCTGACAGGTTTGAAAAGGGATATTCTGGACCATGAAGTTTCGATTATGTCTGACAGCATTGTACCGGTCGACGCGAATTTGATCCCTACCGGCAAGCTGCGGGCTGTGGAAGGGACGCCATTTGATTTCAGGAAACCAACAAAAATCAATGCGGGTATTAACAAAATTGATGATGAGCAGATCAAGAACGGTGGCGGTTATGACCACTGCTGGGTTCTTAAAAGAACAGAACCTGGCTTGATGCTTTTCGCTACGGTGAAAGATCCTGAAAGCGGACGTTTTATGGAAGTATTCACGACCGAACCTGCGGTTCAATTTTACACAGGTAACTTTTTGGATGGCAGCCTGAAAGGCAAAAACGCAACCTTTGCCAAACGTTTCGGACTTTGCCTCGAAACCGAGCATTACCCCGACTCACCCAATCAGCCACAGTTTCCATCAACTGTGTTGAACCCGGGAGATACTTATGAAACAACAACGAAATATCGCTTTTCAGCGAAATAAGGCACATTCCAAAATAAATATTATCAGCACCGCGCAGCCAAGCAAGGCCCAGCGCGGTGCTTTATTTTTGCTCAATTCCGGATCTTTTTGGTAATTTTGACTTACAATATGAGCATAATCATCGAATTGACCGACGCGACTTATTTGTCAGAATATCGCATTCTTGTGAAATTTTCAGATGAAAATGAGCGGATTGTCGATTTTGAAGAGTTTCTGACAAAGCATTCACATCCTCAATTTAATAAGTACCGGCAACCGGCGCAATTCAAAAAATTCAAGATTGAGCGCGGGAATTTAGTCTGGGGAAAAGATTGGGACCTGATTTTTCCGGTAGAGCAACTTTATTCAGGAAAGATCGATTCAATATTATAAATATCCTTTTCAAAAATCATCAACAATGCTAACCAGAACAGTCAAAATCAGCAATGTTACTAACTTGTCCGACGCGCGTTATTGTGCGGGAATGGGGGTGGAAATGCTCGGTTTTTCTATTGACGAAGATTCTCCAAATTATATTTCTCCAAAGAAATTTGAGGACATCTGTTCCTGGCTGGCTGGCGTGACCCTCGTAGCTGAAACGGCGCAATCCAGCGCAGAGGCTATTCTTTTACAATTGCAGCAATACCCCGTGCACGCGGTTCAGGTGGAAGATCCGGGACTGCTAGGCTACCTGAAAAGTGAACTTGCATTGCCTCTCATTCTGCGCATCAGCGTCGATCAATATGAAGCCGACGAGATCCAGTCCCTGCTTAACCGGTACGAAGATGCTGCAACGCATTTCCTTTTAGAAAGTGATCAGGACGCCGAATTGTCACTGAACTGGCTGCAAATACTACCTTCTCTCGCCGAAGAACATCCACTTCTGATTGGTTTCGGACTTGATACCGACTCCGCGATCATCGCATTGAACAACCTGCCCGAAAACATCGGCATCGCATTGAGAGGCAGCGAAGAAATACGTCCCGGATACAAGGATTTCGGAAGTATGATGGACATTTTGGAAGCATTGGAAGAACAATAGCCCCCCGTAACTCCCCTATTTTTTCGTTTTCACCGAATTTATCCGCTTAACACGCCGTTTTACCGATAATAATTTTCCGGTTTACAGTATCTTGTATTACCTACTACCTTTGAATACAAATAAACGCTAAACGAATCATGGAAAAGAAATTGCATCGTATACCCGAACAGGCAGTTTTTGGCGGAGTAGCATCCGGAATTGCTCAATATCTTCAAATTGATGTTGTCATAGTCCGTGTGTTATTCGTGGTGCTGCTGCTGCTGCCTATTCCTCCAAGCTTTGGCTGGACAGGTATTTTATATATCATTCTATGGGCAGTATTGCCAACCGGGCCCGCAGTGGATGTTTATCCTGTAACCGGCGAACCTTCGAAACCATCGGAACCGTTCTTTGACAAGAAGAATTCGGATCAGACTGTGATGATCCTCGGCGGCGTACTGGTCGTTTTTGGTGCGGTAATGTTGCTTGACGATTTCCCGATCTGGTACGAATTCAAAAGGTATTTCTGGCCGATCGTTTTCATAGCAATAGGTGCATTCCTGATCCTGCGCCAGCGTGATAAAAACCAGGAAAACAATACGACGGTGTACCCTACCACACCTCCGCCGGCCGATCCGATAACTCCGGTAACACCAGAACCTGATCCGCAGCCTTACACACCTTTTACACCTGTGAACACTACGCCGGAGACAAATTTTCCGGAAGATCCTGAAAGTCCGAAAAAAGATGACGAAGACGACAATCCGGTGATCAAGGTAAACTAGATATTTAAGTTAAGTTTAAGTAAATCAACACTTTAATATATTTTAGCCATGAACTTTAAGAACATTTTCTGGGGCGTAATCCTGATCATAACGGGCTCGCTATTCCTGGTCGAGGAACTGACCGCATTCGATTTCGGACGTTTCTTCTGGCCGATCATCCTGATCACAACCGGTGGCTTACTGCTGCTTCGGAACTTCCTGCATACTGATTCTTCTAACAGATCAAATATCTAATTTATGAAAACCAACAGAGGCCTGGTGTGGGGTGGTGTGCTGATCATTTTTGGGATGATCTGGCTGCTCCGAAACCTGAATCTTGTCAACATCAACTGGGATGAAGTGCTTCCCTACTGGCCTGTCTTGCTGATAATTGCAGGTGCATTGCTACTTGCAGGTGGACGGGAACGTGGCTCGGCGGTAGGTGGTTTGGTTGCTTTGCTGATTACGCTGGCAGTATTCGGAGGGATTGTCAACAGAACGCATCGCGCTTTCGATAACCGGAATAACAACTGGAATTTTGGTTGGGATGATTACGATAATGATAATCATAATGACGACGAAGATCTGGGTTATCACAACGGGGATAATGGTCACGATGGTGAAAAGTCTGACGAAGAAAAAGATGCTGACTACGAACGTGAGCACAGATCATCAGGCAGCAGCCGGCCGATCAATGGTAGCTACAAATATGAAATGGAGGATTTTATTCAAAAAGCAAACTTCAACCTCGAAGGTGGCGCCGGCTCTTTCAAACTGGAAGGCAATACCGCCAAGCTTTTTGAGGCCAGCACGAAAAGTACGATCGTCGGTTTCCTATCAAATACTTCGGTGAACAGGCTCGACAAATCTGCTACCGTTAACTTGAAAATGGAAGAAGGAAATGTCAAGATCAAGAATGGCGAGATTTCCAACCAGGCTAAAATTCAGCTGAATGACAAACCGGTATGGAGCATTGACCTGGGCATCGGAGCTGGAAAAGGTGATTTCGATTTCAGTGATTATAAAGTTGAAAAGCTGAAAGTAAGTACCGGAGTTGCCGATATGGATATTAAAATGGGCGACAAGCTGGCTTCTTCGCAGATTGATATTGAGGCAGGCGTTGCGTCGGTTACCATTGATATCCCGAGATCAGTAGGATGTGAATTGCGGATTGACGGCGCATTGAATGCAAAAAATATTGACGGACTGGATAAAGTCGGCAGCGGCTTGTATCGCTCACAAGGTTATGAAAGCGCTGAAAAGAAGATCATTATCGACTTTGAAGGCGGCTTAACGAGCATCAATATCAACAGATACTAATACCCGTCACAATTTTAACCCTATTGATCAGGGTTGATACAAATGAATATCTTTGCAGCTTTTCGCAAGGGTATTCATTTTTTTATGTTTGATAAAATCAACAAAACTATATCGCTGTTGCTGCTTTCAACGAGTGTTTTTGCACAGAAACAGGAGCTTCCGAAAGCAGAGCAAAGTATGATCGCGCAGGGACTTGTCAATATCCGCAATGTTGATCCCGGCATATTGGTCGAGCTGAAATATTCTACGACAGATAATTTTCTCAAAAAAGACATTTACGCAGACCTTGACCGCGCTTACCTCCAACCCGAAATGGCAAAGCGGCTGGCGAAGGCAAATGCGCAGCTGGCGAAATTGAAGCCAGGCTATAAGCTGCTTGTTTACGACGCCGCCCGCCCTAATTCCGCTCAATATGCGTTGTGGGATGCATTAGATGATCTCAAAATTCCAGCCCGTAAAAAAACGATGTACGTGGCTGACCCAAAGATAGGCTCCAATCACAATTTCGGCTGCGCAGTAGACCTGACAGTCGCGGACGAAAACGGGAAACCATTGGATATGGGCACTAAATTCGACTTTTTCGGGCCGCTGGCTTACCCACGATCAGAGCAGGAAATGCTGCAAAAAGGAAAGCTGACGATCAAACAGGTTGAAAATCGCCAGCTTCTCAGGAAAGTAATGGTCCAGGCAGGATTTCGTGCGAATACGACCGAATGGTGGCATTTTGATGGTATGTCGAAAAGCCAGGCAAGGGCCAGATATGGCATGATCAAATAGCCTATTCGGCTCTGAGCGTGCTTCCGCCCGACAGCCGTTTGTCAATCGCAGGGTTACCCTTATAACGCACAGCGCTGGCGCCGCTTGCATCCACTTTCAGCAATCTTGAAACACTTACCTCCGCCTGGCTTGCCCCCGACACGTTAAGTTCCGACTCTTCCACCGGCAGGTCAAATGCATGCAATTGTGAAGCTCCGGATAATTCCCCGTCCAGAAATTTGCTGTTCCCGAAGAGTTTGAGCCGCGACGCGCCGGTAAGTTCAAAGTCCATTTCCCTGGCTGATCCGTCAAATTCGCAGCGTGACGCGCCAGAAAGTTCGATATTCAGGGAAGGCAGGTTTTCAAAACCGAGCAGTTTTGCATTCACAGCACCGGAGAAATTTACTTCCTCAACAGCCGGCATGACGATTTCAATATCCATACGCTTGCGATTATTACGCCAGCCATCGTAGCGGGCTACCAGCTTTCCGTCATGAACGAAAATGTCAAGATCATCCAGATCATTCAGTTCACCTGTGGCAGAAACCGAGAATCCGGGCCCGGCAACGACCTTTACCTGGAACGCGTCACCCATTTCCAGCTCATCGAAATTTTTGAGATCATACGTTTCCGTATGCGTTCCGCGCGGCGGAATATTATCATCGGACTCGACGTAAACGCAGGATTGCAGACAAACAAATGAGAACAGAACTGAGGAAATAACTTTTTTCATGGCTAATAAATAATAAATCTGCATGTGGAATAATTGCTTGGGAGCAGGTAATGCCCCTTTTTACAAAGACAACTGCTTCCTGCAATCCCCCTATTCAAGAATATTCTTTTTCTAAATAGGGGTAACGGCAGCGTGGATTGTCGTAGAAAAAAGGAATTTAAGCTTGACTTCGACCGCTCAAACATATCCTCAGCCGCTAATCGAAAGAGATTTTCTATTTTTGACCGAAAATCAAAAACAGAAATCTGTGCAACCTTCCGACCCAGATATTGTTGCTGCGATCAGGCGGGGCGATGAAGAGGCCTTCGAAAAGACTTTTCGTCTGTATTACCCCCGGCTTTGCAATTATGCCGCCTCGCTGCTCAAAGATGATGAGGAAGCAGAAGAGGCTGTGCAAACCGTTTTCCTGACGATCTGGGAGAAAAGGGAAGATCTTGAAATCACCCTCTCACTCAAATCATACTTGTACCGGGCGGTCCATAATCACTGTCTTAACCGTTTCAAACACGCTTCTGTGCGCGAAGTACACCGGGAACATACCATGTATTTTTCAAGCGGATCCTACGATTCTGTTACCGAAGTAATCCATGCGAATGAGTTGGAAGAGCGGATTGAAAAAGCAGTAAGTACCCTTCCCGAACAATGCCAGAAAGCATTCAGGATGAGCCGCTTCGAAGAATTGAAATACCAGGAAATCGCGGATCAGTTAGGGATTTCTATTAAAACCGTTGAAAATCAGATAGGGAAAGCACTTAAAATTTTACGTCTTGAACTGGCGGATTATCTGCCTTCCATGCTTTGGCCGGTTTATTTATTTGTTGAACAGTTAATCGCGTCTTTGTCATGAGCCAGTTTCACGAAAATATATCGGAAGAGCTGCTGGCACGTTACCTGGCAGAAACCGCAACGGAGGAAGAAAGAAATATCGTCGACAACTGGCGGGCAATATCCCTTGAAAACGAGCAGGAACTTGCCGCCTATCGCTTCATTTGGATGCATTCGGCTTCTATTCCGCAAAGGAAAGAAGTGAATACGGACCTGGCCTGGAATAAGGTAAAAAAGAAAATGGAGCAAAATGCCGCGACAGTTCCGCCTGTATCCCGGGAGCCGCGCCGCATTGATTTTGACCAAAGACCTGCAAGCAAAAAATTCCCCGTAACGATCTGGGCGGCGGCGGTGGTGGCGCTGCTGGTAATGGCATTCGGATGGTTTTATATTAATCAAAAACAATCCACCCCGCTTACCGTCGCGACTACCAATAACACTAAGGAGCAGCTTTTGCCCGACGGTACCAAAGTTTTTTTGAACTACAACTCTGCAATTACTTATCCCAAGAATTTCAAGGGCGACCTGCGGACAGTTTCCCTGCAAGGTGAAGCGTTTTTTGATGTGACGCCGGATAAGGAACATCCTTTTGTAATCAATGCAAATGGTACTGAGATCCGCGTTTTAGGCACGTCGTTTAATGTAAAAGCTTACGCGAAAGCGCCGGTGCGGGTGGATGTAGCTACTGGAAAAGTGCTGGTAAGTAAAGATTCAAAAAAAGTAGAACTGGTGAAAGGCCAGAGCGCGGAAGTTTTGTCGGACACGATCAAAAGCTTGCAGGCCAATATGAATGTGATGGGCTACCGCACACAGGTATTTGATTTCACGGCTACCAACCTGAATGAAGTAATAGCCACGATCCGGGACGGTTACCATGTGGATGTGAGGCTGACCAACCAGCAGATCGCGCAATGCAGGTTGACGATCAAGTTCGAAAAAGAACCACTTGATGCGACGCTGGCCGTGATCGCCGAAACGCTGAATCTCGATCTGAGAAAAGAAGGAAAAGTATATTGGCTGGATGGAGATGGTTGTCAGTAAATATCATATTCGGTTACTGACGATCAGGATATATTCCTTACCACTCATCTTGCTGCTGTTTACGCTGACTTTTAGTAATTCAGTTTCCGCGCAGGATCTTTTGGAAAAACGCATTTCGATCCGGGTCAATAATCAGCCCCTGGACGAAACTTTGCAGCAGATCGCCGAGTTGGGCAATTTCAGCTTTTCGTACAGCCCGGATATGATCGACATCAAATCGCGGGTTAGCATTAATGCTTCCGGTGAGCGCATAAGGGACATTTTGAATGCGCTTTTCAAAAATAAAGTCACATTCAAAGAGCGCCGGAAATATATTATCCTGCAAAAAAACGACGAGCCCGAGAAGCCGAAAGAGCCGGAGGAATTTAATCTGAACGGCTATATTATCGACAATCGCACGGGAAATAAACTAGCCAATGCGAGTATTTACGAGTCGGCCACACTTGCCTCAGCGGTTAGTAATCAATATGGTTATTACAAAATCCGGCTGCCTGCTTCGCCCGGCGCGATCCGGCTGGAAGTCAGGAAAGAGGAATATGTGGGCAAGAGTATTTCGATTACCAGCAAGCAGGATACTTACCTGCAAATCAACCTGAATCCGGACACGCTCCGCCCCATTTCACCCAAGTCCCAGACATTCATCAGCGTTCGTGAGGATTCCCTCCACCATAAAATAGCAATTCCCAAAACGCAGATTGCTCAAAATGAATCTATTCCAGATACAGTACCAGTCCGCGACGCCGAAGATCGCGTGATCGGAAGGGAATATGAGCGATTTGTAAAAACATACCAAAAAGTCCAGAACAGCTTCGTGAATGCATTCGCCTCGGCCAAGCAGGCTGTGCACACGCGAAACATTACCGACACACTTTACCGACCTTTTCAGGCGTCGGTTTTACCGTTTCTGGGCACGAACCACGAGTTAAGCGGGAATATCGTGAATGATTATTCCATCAACTTTATCGCCGGTTATTCACTGGGAGTCAACAAGTTGGAAGTCGGCAGTTTTGTCAATGTAGTCCGGGGAAATGTGAAGGGATTCCAGCTGGCGGGTATCAGTAACATCGTCGGCAGAAATGTAAGCGGGTTTCAGTATGCCAATTTTCTCAACCTGACGCTCGGTAATTTTCATGGATTTCAGGGTACAAATGTAATCAACTACACGGGCGGGAATTTTTCCGGTTTTCAGCTGGCTGGTGTGGGCAATGTGGTGGTCGGGACTTTGAGAGGTTACCAACTTTCGTTGAGTTACAATTACGCCAATACGGTGCGCTCAGGCCACCAGATCGGGATTGTCAATTATGCCGACTCCTCGGCGACGGTGCCTTTCGGTCTATTCAGTTACGTGCGCCGCAACGGTTACCGGCGTTACGAGTTTGCGACGGACGAGTTCAGCTATTTTAGTACTGCATTCAAAACGGGTGTCAGCCGGTTTTATAACATTTTCGCGTTGAGCTTCAATGGAACAGCAACAGGCAAGCCGCTGGGAAGTTTAGGTTATGGCTTCGGAACAGCTCAGCCACTTGGTAAAGGCTGGGCCGCAAATGCGGATCTGACAGGCAGCGTCGTGTTTTTCAAAAATCAAGAAATAGAGGATATCGATACCGGCATATTCAGATTATCAGTATCTATTGAAAAAAAGCTGACTAATAAATTTGCACTTTTCGCCGGCCCAGCCCTGAGCCTGCTCACCTCCGCGACCCCAAATATCTTGAAAACAACAGACAAAAAGGGGTTACAACCGATTTGGCTGGGAACGAGTGCTGGGCCTGCCCAGCAAGTTTATCATTGGCTGGGCTTTCAGGCCGGTATTCGGTTTTGCAACTAAAATCCGATACGCTTTCTTCCGTTCTGCACCGGGTTACCTTCGAAATATGCTCTCAATTCTTCAAGTTCGCGCTCAAAACCGCCCGAAAGTATCGGGAACCGGCACCACGATCGTGGATCAAGGTTCAGATCATCGAGATGGAAGGAAGGCGCGTAACGTTCGCGTTTCCACTGGTTCCGGCTCCATAGCTTGAAAAACCGCTCAGTCCAGGCAAGAATCTGCTCATCGGCATACAAACCTTTGTAACGCACATGCAGATTTCTGTACGATTCCAGCGGTGACTTCTTATCCCGGATCGACAATCTTTCAAGATCATTCAAAAACTCGTAAGGCATCAGGTCCACCTCGTCGGTCTGCGTCTGGGCAAGTGGGCGCAATTCGGCAGTCGGTTGCAGGCTATTGACTTTTTTGAGGCCTTCGATTTTAATATGCTTGCCTTTTACCTCACAGCCGGCCGTTTCCAGCCAGCGCAACCATTGCCGCAGGTAAAATTTATCGATACCTGCCAGCGGACTAATGCTCCCCGCCGTATCCCCATCCATAGTCGCATACCCCACCGCAGCTTCCGAGCGGTTGGATGTGGAAAGTAACAGGTGATTTGACAAATTAGTAAGTAACCAGACACCCGGGGCACGAACCCGCGCCTGGATATTTTGCAGTGCGATATCATCCTGCTCCCACGTAAGTTCCCTGCCTATTTGTCCTTCTATCAGCGATTTATAAGTTTCAACCAATCCATTGATATTGATATTATAGAAGGTGGAACCAATAGATTCCGCGAGCGTTTGAGCGGATTCCAGCGTGTCGGTGGAGCTGTTTTCTGTTCCCTGATAAATGTTATGGATCAATGCTTTTGCCAAATCTTCTTCCGTTTCAGCCGATTGTATCTCTTTAATATAAGATAGCTTTTCCTTCAATCGGTCCATACCGATACTTTCATCGGCCAGCCGGATCATCAACCCGCAAAGTGCAGTACAAGCGCAGGAATCAGCACCTCCCGAAAGTGAGATCGTGAAACCGTTCGAGCGGCTTTTTCTCAGATAATCAAACAAGGCCAGACAAACCGCACGCGCAAATTCCTCTTCTTTTAGCGCACCTCCTTTTTCAAAAGGCTCGATATCAGGCACCTGAGGTAGCACAGGCTCGATCTCAGGGAAATCATACCGCGCCGGAACGCGCCACGTTTTGTCCTTGATCGCAACTGTGATTTTGCTCTGCACCTGGCTTAATCTCGTATAATCGGTATCGATCACCGCGGTCGTGATCAGGAAATCTTCGTAACTGAAACGCTGGCTCGAAGCAAGCAGCTCCCCATTCGAAGCGATCATCGCGTCGCCGTCGTAAATGGCGCGGCCGGCCTCGTTACCCAGTAGGTTTGTATAAATATAGCTGCAAGAAAAGGTCCTGGAAGCGTCTACTACCAGCTTTTCACGCGTCACAAATTTATTGAATGCGAAGTGGCTGGCGCTGGGATTCAGGATAATATCCACGCCGCGCTCGTAATGCCTGCGGGCAGGCCGGTTGGATACCCAGCCATCTTCACAAATCTCAAATGCCACCTTCACCCCGTTCGAACCGCCCTGGATCGGGCCGGTACTGAGGTCGAAGATCACATCGCCGATCGGGTAAAACATCTGGTTTATTTCAATGCTCTCAACATGACCAGGCTGCCAGGGACGAAACCAGCGCGCCTCGTAGTGAATCCCGTTATTTGCTAAATTTTGCTTGCAATAAAAACCAGCGATCTGTTTATTGGAAATCAAACAGGCCGCATTATAAATGCTGTTATTGTGTCTTAGCGGAAGTCCCACAGCGACGATCATCCCCGAGGTTTCCTGCACAATTTCCAACAGGCATTTTTCAGCCTGAACCATCAGGTCGGGCGCGAAAAAATAATCGTCGCAATTGTAGCCGGTGATACACAATTCGGGCAGACAAAGCAGGCTTACCTGCTGTTTCCGGGCTTCGCGAATCGCCCCGATGATGTTGCGCGTATTGGATTCCCACGCCATCGGCGTTTGGTTAACTGTTCCGGAAGCTACTTTGATTAGTGGCATGAAGACTTATTCTGTTGAAGGACTTTTTTGACTCTCCCTAAAAACTACATGCCGGCAACTTAATAAAATTTGCCTTTTCGTACCGGTAAAGTTTTTCCCTTATTTTTGTCAACATATAAATTAACCAACAGATTCCTCTTGCAATTCCCCTCCTTCATCGCCAAACGCATCCGTCACAACGAAGCAGGGTCGTTTTCTGCAACCGTTTCCAGGATTGGCGTCGCCAGTATCGCGATCGGGATTTCCGTAGGGATCATCGCTTTCGCCGTGCTGCTCGGTTTCAAGCAGACTATCCAGGAAAAGATCTTTCTTTTTGGCGCACATATTAACATAACATCCTATTCGCAGGGAAATTCGTACGAGGAAGGCCCAATGTCCATCCCCAATCCTGTTTCGATTGCATTGCCGCAGATTCCCGAGATCAAACGGTGGCAAACTGTCGCGCATAAGTCGGGGATATTGAAAACGCCGGAGGAGATCAAGGGGGTGATTTTAAAAGGTGTGGGCAAAGATTACGATTGGCAAACCTTCAAAAGCAGCCTGAAAGAAGGCAAACTGATCAGTCACAACGATTCGTCTTCTATCAAATACGGTTACTCTTCGGAAATTCTGATCAGCCGGAAAATTGCCGCCGAGCTCCGTTTGAAAATTGGCGACGATGTGATCATGTACTCTTTGCAAAATCCTCCCCGCCCCCGCAAGCTGACGATCTGCGGCATTTACGATACCCAAATGGAGGAGTTTGATAACAACCTGATCATCGGCGACCTCGGTCTGGTGCAGCGGCTCAATGGTTGGGGTAAAGATTCGGTAGGTACTTATGAGATCTATTTAAAAGATTTCCGCGACCTCGACAGGGTTGCAAACCAGCTCAGAACAACACTTCCGCCAGGGATATTCCTTCAAAAAGTGACCAGCACCTATCCGCAGATCTTCGACTGGCTGATCCTTTTAGACCGCAATACAGCCGTTTTTCTCACATTGATATTATTCGTCGCCTGTTTCAATATGATCTCCATCTTGCTGGTGATGATCATGGAAAGAACACCTTTGATCGGGCTTTTGAAAACATTGGGAAGTCCGAATGGTCAGATCCGCAGGGTATTTTTTAGTGTGGGCTTATATATGGTCAGACTGGGATTGATCATTGGAAATGTCACCGGCCTGCTGCTTTGCTGGCTGCAATATCAATTCAAACTGATCTCGCTCGATCCGGTAAATTATTACATGGACACGGTACCTATCGTCTTCGACTGGCCCATTTTCCTTGCAGTCAATATCGCCACGGTGGTAATATCAGCTTTGATCCTGTTGATACCTACCTTGATCATCACCAAAATACAGCCGATTAAAGCACTGTTATTCAAGAAGTAATACTCAGGGAAGTAGCTTAGAGAGCAAACGGAAATCTGCGGTAAAATCCGTAATCGCCATTGTTTTGACCCTATTAAAATCTTTCGCCAGCGGGTTCAAAATGTAGTTCCTTTCTGAGGGGACAATTGCAGAAGGGACCGAAAACCCGATCACCGACGCGTCGCTCAAAACCTGCTCTCCGATCCATTGCGAATAGGAAACGTCGTCTGGCCAGGATTCTTTCAGCAATTTTTCGTCAGCATGAAAAATAAGGTCGCTGTTGTCCGGTAGTTCGAGGCGCAGCAATGCGATCCGCTGCATATTTTCCTGATGATTGGCATGGACGAATTTTTCGAGCAAAGCGAGTGAAATATGGGCACTGGTGTAAATGCAAGCCTTCCCGACCGGATTCCACCTGCCGCCGAAAAGTTTCGCGCCGGTACCTGTCAGATCATCAATATACTGCTTTGCTGCCAGGCGGTACACGATCATATATAAACCCCGTGCTCGATCCTTCCCAGTTCATTAGCGATCAGCTTCACGCCCCAGAAGGATTTCAATGTGTTAAAATCCTGCATTTCTCCCAGTACCAGGCGGGGCTTCCGGAGCCATTCTTCCAATGCTTTGGGGGAAAGAAATACCTGTAAACCCAGATCGGCCATATTTTCGAGCTGGTAAAGATGCTCGGCATACAAGCCTTCAAAAGGCTTACTATCCTTCATATACCGCTGCAAAGTCCTGTCACTGATATGCAGAATATCCGCCCATTCGAGCTGGGTAAATGGCAGCTTGTCAGCGAGTTGCTGAAACTGACCAGTTGAAAACCCTTGCCTGGTTCGGTGCGCCAGGTACAGTACCTCGGGCTCGGCCGCAATCCGCAGCGGCGTGCCTTCATCGAGCTTATCATAGGAGATCTTTTTCATAATCCGAATATTGTCACACCAATGTACGACTTTTTTCCGGGCTACCAAATCACACCCTGCAAATATTCGGCTCCCTTCAACAGCGTATCGTCATTTTTCGCAAAACAGAACCTTAGCGTCTTGTAGTCAACCGTTTGACTGTAAAATGCAGATACCGGGATAGACGCTACTTTGAACTCCCTTGTCAGCCGCTCCGCAAGAGCTACGTCGTTTTCGTCGGACAAATTCTGATAAGAGAGATTTTGAAAGAAAGTGCCTCCCGAAGGTTTTGTTATAAATCCAATACCTTCCACAGCCTTCAAAAACAGGTCTCTTTTCTGTTGGTAAAAATCAGATAATCTTAAATAATGCTCCGGCTCCGAAAGGTATTCTGCCACTGCAAACTGAAATGGGGTTACCACACTGAAAACCAGAAACTGGTGGATTTTACGAAATTCCGCAGTTAATGCAGCTGGTGCCAGGAAATAGCCCAATTTCCAGCCGGTAGTGTGAAATGTTTTGCCAAAAGAACCACAAAGAAAAGTACGCGAAGCAAGTGAAGGAATTGAAGCCGCAGAAACGTGCGCCCGGCCGTCGAAGATAATATGCTCGTAAACCTCGTCGCTGATCACGTACAGATTGTGGTCTTCGGCTAACTTAGCTAAACTTTGTATGTCGCTCGCTGTGAATACATTACCAGTTGGATTGTGCGGCGTATTGACTAATATGGCGACCGTTTTCTTAGTGATCTTAGTTGCAACCAGCTGCCAGTCAATGGAATCATATTGCGGATCGAGCGTAACAAACACCGGAATACCGCCACTCAACTCGATCGCAGGAACGTAACTATCATACGCAGGTTCAAAAACGATCACCTCATCGCCAGGATTGACGACCGTCGTGATCGCCACATACAAAGCTTCGGTAGCGCCGCTGGTGATTGTAACTTCTGTTTCGGGATGATATTCCCTGCCGGTTAGCTCAAACGTTTTCTTCGCAATAGCCTCACGAAGAGGCATTACGCCCGCCATCGGCGCATATTGATTTTTCCCAGACCTGATATATTTATCAACCAATCGCTGTAAATCGGGTGAGCAGTCGAACTCGGGGAAACCCTGCGACAGGTTCAGCGCGCGGTGCTCCTCGGCGAGCTTGGACATTCTGGTAAAAATCGTCGTTCCTATATGGGGCAGTTTGGATTTCAGCCCGGAAGTGAAATGCATTGTATCGTATTTTGGAGTGAAGTTTCGGCAGGTAAGCTAGACTTTATTTGTCCAAATCAATAAAACCGGAGGTGAAATGCCTGTGTTCAAGCGGTGATTTTGAAAGTTCTTCTGCCACAAATTCCGGATAAATGCGATTGAATTTCAGCTCTTCCACATCAATCCATTTGAACAGCAGCTCGTCCTGCCCCTCCGCACCGACGAAATCGGACTGATCGGTCAGGCCCTGAATTTCCATCAGATAATAGAAACCGAGTTCATGGTACCGCGTCCCGTTGTAGACAAAAAAGTTTTCAGATATCCAGATCAGCTCGCCGACTGCGACTTTTAACCCGGTTTCCTCCTGCATTTCGCGCGCGAGGGTATCATTTGAAAATTCGAAAATCTCGGCTCTTCCGCCCGGCAGGCTCCAAAATTTGTCGGAGGGAGTTTTGTGTAGAAGTAGCTTTCCGTTCAAAACGGCAACTCCCGCAACGCGGTAATTAAACAGGGCGTCGCCGACAGGTAGACTGATCATATTCTTTTTGATTGATACAAAAAGCGAATTTACGAATGCCCGGAAGACTGACGGATAATCAGCGAAGTTTTAAGAGAGCGGATTTCGAATTCGGCGTTTTTCTGCGGATGTTCGATCAGCCGGATCAGCAGTTCCACAGCCTGCTGCCCCATATCCATCGCAGGCTGGACAACGGCCGTCAGCGGCGGATTTAGCAGGTCTGCAACACCAATATTGGTGAAACCTACGATCGCAATTTCATCGGGAATCCTGATCTTTTTTTGTTGTAAAACCGCCATACAGCCCGTAGTGAGCTTATCGCTTGCTGTAAAAATAGCATCTGGCGGCTCGGGCAGGCTCAGCATTTCCTGAATAGCCGCCTCATTTTCACTCACGATCTTGCCGCCGTAGTGGCAATATTTTACATAAGATTCATCAAAAGGAAGCTGATGATCCTCCAAAGCCTGCTTGTATCCAGCCAAACGCTCGGTCGTATTTGACAAATAAATCGGGCTGGTTAAATGCGCAATGCGTTTTCTGCCCGACTGGATCAAATGCTTCGTCGCCTCGTAAGCTCCGGCAAAATTATCGGCTACCACTTTATGCGTCTCAATTTCCTTGGGTACCCGATCCAGAAAGACGATCGGTAACCCTCTTTCCATCAGGTCCTGAAAGTGAAAAAGATCGGTGGTCAAACTTGCCAGTGAAACGAGCAAACCGTCCACTTTTCTTGAAACCAGGTAATTGGTATTAGCCACTTCCCGCTCGTAGGAATCGTGACTTTGAAATATAACTACGTGATAGCCAAGATTATACGCAATAGATTCAATACCATTTATGAGTTGTGAAAAAAAATGGTTTGCGATTTCCGGAATGATTACGCCGATCGATTTACTCTTGCTATCCTTCAAACTCAATGCGATCGGATTGGGCCGGTAGTTCATTCGCTCCGCATATTCCATGACCAGCTTCTTGGTCTCCGGATTGATCTCATAACTGTTACGCAGCGCGCGCGAAACGGTTGAAGTGGACAAATTCAGCGCTTTTGCAATATCCTTGATTGTAATTGCTTCCAAAAGAAAATTGGTTTATTCCAACTTATGAATAGACCTGAGAAATCAAATCTCCGATCCGTTTCAAGTAAAATCACTATTGAATTATAAATAGAGGGTAAGTTCAGGATTTATCCTGTCAACTGGCAACGTTCCCGATAACGATTGCACAAAAAAAGACAATTCAGTATTTGATATTTCTAATTATTCGGTCTAAACTCGTTCAGGTGCAGTCATAGTAGAACAGACGTTAAATTTAGCCCTTACCCCGAAAAAGACAAATCAATTTTCTCAACCAGGCGGACCAAAGACACTGCATCCGTTCCGGCGCAACAATGCAAATACCATGAACTATCTTTTTCGCGAGAAGTTGCGGCAGCTCAAAAATCACCCTGGCGTGACGGTTCCGCAGGATTCGGTTTTTCAACTGCCCGAAAAAGTACTTCAATTCGGCACCGGCGCTTTTCTGCGCGGGCTTGCTGATTTTTTTATAGATAAAGCCAACAGGCAAGGCGTTTTTAATGGGCGTATCGTCGTGGTTAAATCCACCGACAAAGGCGATTTAAAAGCATTCGACCGACAAAATAACCTCTATACACTTTGCACCCGCGGGATTGTGAACGGGAATGTGGAAGAGGAAAATATCATTTCCTCCGCGATCAGCCGTGTTATTTATGCCAAATCACAATGGTCGCTTGTGCTCGATCTGGCACGCAATCCTGCAATTGGTATCGTGATCTCAAATACTACTGAAACGGGCATTCAACTCGTTCAGGACGATATTTACCAGTGGCCGCCAGTATCTTTTCCGGGCAAGCTGCTGGCGTTTTTATATGCGCGTTATGTCGCGTTTTCGGGAAGTACGGAGGCCGGCGTGGTGATTATCCCAACCGAACTGATCACTGACAATGGAAAAAAACTGGAATCGATCGTACTCGAACTGGCCCACCGGAATGGACTGGAACCGGCATTTATCGACTGGATCGAACATCATAATCATTTTTGCAATTCACTGGTAGACAGAATAGTACCAGGAAAGCCGGAGGAAATTTTGCATAAAAAGCTGGAAGAAGAACTGGGCTATAAAGACGAGCTGCTTATCACGGCCGAGCATTACCACCTTTGGGCGATTGAAGGGGATGAAAATATTCGCAAGAAAATTCCTTTTTATGGGATTGATGAAGGTTTGGTGATCGAGCCGGATATTGAACTGTACAGGGAGCTGAAACTGCGTTTACTCAATGGCGCGCATACATTAGGAAGCGGGCTGGCGCATTTGTGCGGGTTTAGTACGGTCGTTGAAGCGATGTCAGATGCGGATTTCTCTACATTCATTGCAAACCTGATGCGCACCGAAATTGCGCCTTCAATCCCCTATCCTGTTCCCGAGGGAATGGCTGCGAATTTCAGCCGGCAAGTATTGGAACGTTTCAAAAATCCCTACATCCAGCATAAGTGGCTGAATATCACACAAAATTATTCAGCTAAAATACACGCGCGGGTAGCTCCGACTTTCTTGAACTACGAAAAGCAGGAAGCAACTTTCCCGGAATATGCCACCTTTGGTTATGCGGCTTATATCTACTATATGAAGCCCGCGCGCCGGGACGGGGATCAGTATTTTGGCTTGTCAAATGGGGAATATTATTTCATCCGGGATGAAAAAGCGGCATTTTTCCATCAAAAATGGCAAATGTCGTCTCTCGAAGACATGGTAAGAATCATACTGAAAGACACTTCAATCTGGGGCAAAGACCTGAGCAAGTCGGAAGCGCTTGTCACAGCAATTGCCGGACATTTAAATTCAATAAAACAAAACGGCGCCATGGAAACGCTGAAAATGTTTTTGGCGGAAGTGGAGTATGCGTGATATTAGTCGTTTAGATGTTTTTGCCCAGTTTTTGCCGTGCTATTTTTACGGCTTTATGAAGCTTTTCTTGTAACATTTTTTGAGAAGGAAGTGCTATCAGATAATCTGCAACCCTGATATTGCTTTTGTCTAACTGCATCAATTCAATATGTTCTTCCTTTTTCCCGGTACACAGAATTAGTCCGATTGGAGGATTTTCGCCTTCAATCAGCTCATACTTTTCTAAATACCGGAGATATAGCTCCATCTGTCCTTTGAATCCGGCCTCAAACTCCCCGATCTTCAGGTCGATAGCAATCAGGCATTTTAATCTTCGATGATAGAATAGCAGATCGATGTAATAGTCGCAATTGTCGATGATAATGCGCTTTTGTTTGGCCAGAAAAGCAAAGTCGGTACCCATTTCAGCCATAAATTTTTGAAGCTCGGCAATGATTGAAGCTTCAAGATCCCTCTCAGAATAGGCGCCTGATAGTCCCAGAAAGTCCAGCACATAGGGGTCACGAAACACCAAGTCCGGGTTCACCCTATTTTCAGAGCGCAATAATGCGAGGTCACTGATAATAGTCTCTTCGGGACTTTTACTGATAGCTGTGCGTTCAAATAGCATAGAGTTGATCCGTTCACGAAAAGTCCGCACAGACCATCTTTCGTGTATGCACAATTGCAAATAAAAGTCTCTTTTGACAGTGTCCCTTATGGGCAATATTACCAGAATGTGAGTCCAGCTCAATTGTCGTATCATTGAAACGACAATCTCCTCCGCGGGAAAAATTTCTGCAAACTGGACCATTCTTCGCAAGTTCTTCTCGGAAAACGAATTCCCGTAATCTTGTTCCAGCTGCTTTGCCAGTCGGATAATGGTTTGCTTGCCATAATCAGCCCGTTTTGCATTCAGAATATCTGCGCTGATTTTTCTGCCAATGCTCCAATATAATTTTGTTATGGATACATTTACGGTCGCCGCGAGCCGCATTTTACTTTCTTCAATCAGGTATTTAACTGATTCAAAAAGGTCAGTTTTTGCAGGATTTGCCATATAATGAGAGGATCAAGCACAAAGGTTTGTTTGTGATTGATACGTTCAATCCTTGCATTGGTAACATGATAAAACAAGATTATTAAAACTGAAAGGGTCGAGTGCACCCTCAGCCTTCAAGCTTAGCTTGTCGTTGACGTAGAAATCAGTTAATGCGTAGGCCGGCTTGGGGCCGGGGCGGAAGCATGGTATTTCTTTTGGATGATCGCGGCGTATTTGTCCAGTAACTCCATGACCTTACTCTGTGATTTCGAGCGGACTACCAGCCCGACGTGGTAAGGTTCTTCCATTCGCCACACGATTTCGGGATCATCGAAGACAGACATATTCGGCCACTCCTGGCGGGCAAGCGAAATGATGATGCCGGAGTATTCCTTGCGGACCGGCGGCAACTTGTAATTGTCCCCTTTTGCCTCCGCAGTCTCCATTTTCGCCCATTCTTTCCAGAGATTAATGCCGGAAGATGCTTCAACCATTTCGGATAAATTCGCTCCGCCAACGCGCGAGGAAGTTTCCAGAAAGTAGTATTTCCCATCGTCGTGGCAGCGGATTACCTCCGTATGCGACGCACTGTGTTTTAAACCAAAAGCTTTCAAAAGGTCGATCGCCAGCGTTTCCAGCGCGTGTTCTTCGGAAGAATCAAATGTAACGGTCACCGAGCGGAAAATCCCGCCGCCGTGTGCTACTTCAAAAGGTGGCGCGAGGTATTTGCTGTTCCAGGAGAATATCACCCTCCCATTGTAAGAGATCGAATCTACGTGGTAAACGTCGCCTGGCTTGAATTGCTCAACGAGGTAGGAATGCCTTTTATCGCCCAGCTCATGGATCGTTTCCCAAAGCTGATCGGCTGTTTCGAGTTTCTTAATACCCGTCGCAGAAGCCTCAGAACGAGGTTTGATCATCCACGGTCCCGGATATTTCTCGATAAACCGGTTAATATCATCGTCATTGAAAAGGGAAGAAAACCCGGGCACCAATATGCCTGATTCGGCAGCTTTGGTGCGCATCGCAAGCTTGTCCCGGAAATAACGGCCGGTAGTTTGCCCCATGCCGGGTATTCTGAAATATTCGCGGATATGCGCCGCTTTTTCCACGTCAAAATCGTCCAGCGCGACAACCCGGTCGATCATTCGGGTCCGCATTACGTAAGCCAGGCCGGTGATGATCTCGGACATATTATAAGTCCCGTCCTCGCCTTCTTCAATGTAAAAAAACTCATCTACCGCCTCTCTGACCCACGGTTTGTTTTCAAGCTTTTTGGCCGTAATCAGAAATACTTTATTACCGGCTTCCTTACAGGCTTTGAGAAAATCGTTGCCTTTGAAATAGGTTGATATGCAAAGAAATGTAAGCGTCGGGGCCATAACAAACTTTTTTTTGGTAGAAAGTAGTATTGGTAAATCTAGCAAAAAGAAGCAATTGAGCAAGTAAAGCCAGGATTAAATTTCAGGTTTTTTTGGTTAAAATGCCGCTCCGCAGTTACTATTCGCGGATTGGCAAGGTCGACAAAAATTGCCTCAACAATCGGATCCCGTAGGCCGTACCGGCGCGTCCGGGCGCAAATTCAGTATCACCAAAAGCAGTACCTGCAATGTCCAGATGTGCCCAGGCCTGGTGCGAATCTGTGAATACTTCCAGGAACTTGGCAGCGACAATAGCTCCGGCCAGTGGCTTACCGTGGTAGTTTTTCACATCGGCAATATCCGAGTTGATCTCCTCTTTGTATTCATCCCAAACCGGCAGCCGCCACACACGCTCGCCGGTCGTATCGCCTGATCTGGCAATATCTGTCGCCAGCTGGTCATTGGGCGTAAAAAGCCCCGCTGCTTCGTAGCCCAGCGTTTGGATCACACTGCCCGTCAATGTGGCGAGGTCGATGATAATATCTGGATTAAAGTTACGCACAGCATAGCTCAGACCGTCGGCCAGGATTAGTCTGCCTTCTGCATCAGTATCTATCACTTCAATGGTTTTACCTGAATACGAACCTATTACATCACCGGGTTTCATCGCCGCTCCATCCACGCTATTTTCAGTAGACGGAATCACGCCGATAATACGCACGGGTAATTTCAGCTGAGCGGCCAGTTCCACTATTCCCAAAACGGCCCCAGCGCCTCCCATATCACTTTTCATCAAATGCATATTGGCCGAGCTCTTAATAGAAATCCCGCCCGTATCGAATGTAACTCCCTTGCCTACCAGCGCGACGGTTTGGGTATAGTTTTCAGGGTTATATTCGGAGATGATCATCACTGGCGGCGCTTCACTGCCTTTGCTAACAGCCAGCAGCGCGTGCATTCCCAGTTTTTCCAATTTTGATTTATCCAAAACTGTTACCTGATAACCGTTTTCTGAACCCGATTTTTTCGCCCACTCCGCAAGTGTTTCAGGCGTTTTGTAGTTTCCAGGCGCATTCATCAGATCCATGATCCGCATTTGCACCACCGCCGTTTTTTGTCCCAGCGCAATCGCCGGGCTGATTGCCGCGCCTTCCTCGGTCAGGATACGTAACGTTCCATTTTCAAAAAAACTGCTCAGCGGCTTGGGCTCGGACTTGTAGAGTTGCAGATTATATCCACCCAACATAATCCCATTTACCGCATTCTCGACCCACTCGGGACTTTTCCCGCGCGCATCCAATGTGATCTGATCCGGCCAGCGATCTTTTCTTTTAAAAAAAAGCGAGCGGAATAATTTGATCATAGCCGGTATTTTCGGCTCTTTTCCAAGTCCTACCCAAAGTTCTCTGGACGAAAACCACCACATTTCGCCCTTCTCAGCCTTGAACATCGACTGGTTCTCCGGTTCGGAACCCTGTGCAAACGTGTGTATAATAAGTACCTCGTCGGTCGCGTGGAATATCTGTTCTATTTGCATCATCAAAATAACAGTTCATAAAAAAAAGCAAAGACAATATAAGTCTTTGCTTTCAAATAGGTTAGTGTCTCTAATCTAATCCACCCCGTCGGGTCGGTTTTCTCTGCTCCGGCCAGGTGCCTGGTACGCCTTTCGAATCCAGCGGCATTACGATCCGGTCGCGGGAAGTTTTCGCAGGATCTTCACTCGCCTGATACGCCATAATCGCAGCCAGTATCGCATTGCTGCGCACATCGTCAAACACGATCTTGTCGTAAGTGTCGCGGTTGGTGTGCCAGGTGTAGGTTCCGTAAGACCAGCCGAGCGAACTCAGTGAGAATGCCGGCGCGCCCGCTGCTACGAAAGAAGCGAAGTCGGAGCCGCCGCCGCCCGGTGCGCCAGGAAACCTTGTATCGATCGGTGCCTTGATATTTTCAGGCACCTTGGAAAGCCAGCGGCCGAGGTAATCGTATGCATTCACAAAACCTTGTCCCTGCAAACTTACCACGCGGCCAGTCCCATTGTCCTGATTGAAAAGTGCCTGGATGTTCTGCACAATTTCCGGATGATCCTCCACGAAAGCACGGGAACCGTTCAACCCCTGCTCCTCACTTCCCCAATGTCCAACCAGGATCGTACGTTTTGGATTTGGATATACTTTTTTCAGAATGCGCATGGCTTCCATCATCACGATCGTGCCCGTTCCGTTATCGGTCGCGCCGGTACCGCCGTCCCACGAATCGAAGTGCGCGGATAATATCACGTATTCATTCGGTTTCTCGGTGCCTTTGATCTCGCCGATTGTATTGAAAGTCTGCGCCACGCCGGTTTCTTTTGCATCGGCGCGCACGCTGATTTTTGGCGTGTGGCCCGACTCCGCCAAACGATATAGCAGGCCATAATCTTCAAGCGCAATATCAACAGTAGGCACCTTTTTAGTGTAAGCGCCAAATATCTTATTTGCTCCAAAACCCTTTGACCAATAGCTCATTACAATACCCGCAGCTCCTGCTTTTTCCAGCGCCACAGGCAAAGTGCGACCATTATAACCGGTTTTCTTTACGCGATTCGCCCAGGCTTCTGTCTGTGCATCACGGTCTTTTTTCATTTTTTCGATTGATTCTTTTGTACCGAATTCCTCCCAGTTGTAGTCCGGGCGGCCGGTTGGCTGGTTCATGCTGATCATCACAAACTTACCTTTCGCAGTAGGCAGCCATTTCTGGAATGCTACTGAATCGGCCAGATCTGGCAGGATAATCACATCGGCAGTTACCGTTTTGCCGCCGGTTCCGGGGCTCCAAGCGAGCTGCATTCCTTCCAGCGATTTCACGCGGGGCGCTACCATATCGATATGCGAAATGCCGCGTTCCCAGCCGCGCCACTCGCCCCACTTTTCGTTTTTCGCAGTGATATTCCAGCCTTTGTACTTCGCAACAGCCCACTCGTGCGCCTGCTGCATTTGCGGCGAACCTACAAGCCGCGGCCCGATCACGTCCATCAACTCGTGCGCCAGCTTTTCCAGCTGTGAATTCTCAGTGGCTTCTTTTACGATATTTTCAACAACCGGATCTTTTTGACCAAAACTTACCGATAGCTGAAAGCAAAATATCAGGGTAATTAACAGGGAAACTTTTTTCATGTAATAAATGGATTAAACAATGTTTCTTTAAACTAATGTATAAAATACCGCCGACGCTTTGATAATGGTCTTGAAAAATTATAAATCGATATACTAATTCTGTTATCCGGCCAGAATCCCACTCATTTTCGTGCAATGCTCAAGAAATTTCCCGCATTCATTTTTTTTGCAAACTACTTCGTCGGGATACTTGCGGTTGCATTGTCGATTGAAACGCTTGCCCAGCTGCACCTGCCACTTAATTCAATTCCCTATTACCTGCTGATTTTCAGCGCCACGGTCTTTTATTATACGATCGCCTATTCCAGTCCGCCGGGCCTCGAAACTTCCCCAAACCCCCGCACGGAATGGTACCGCACCCACCATCGGTTTGTCCGGTATAGCCAATATTTTCTCTTTGCGCTCTGCCTAATAATTGCCACGTGGTTTTTGATAAATGATTTCGCTGGAATTGTCGCGCTGCCATTATATTGGTGGCTGATGATCCTGGCGATTTGTACCGCGGCAGTTTTGTATTACGGGCTGCTGCCCAAGTCTGTCATTTCATTTAATCTGAGGAACACGGGCTGGCTGAAAGCATTCGTGATCGGCTTTGTATGGGCGGGTTTTGTGAACGTTTTTCCGGTTGCAATGCTGAAAATTGAAGGCAGGATTATACTTCACGAGCCGGCATTTATGGTTTGGTTATTTGTTAAAAACTGGATGGTGATGTCCGCGAATGCAATTATGTTCGATATGAAAGATTATGAGGACGATGCGAATATCCAGCTGAAAACCTTTGCGGTCGCGATGGGGCTTCGGAATACGATCTTTTATGTATTGGTACCGCTCCTTTCGGTTGGTCTGTTGTCATTTCTGACGCTCGCCTGGTTTGCAGATTTCAGTCCGGTCACTGTTTTTTTTAATCTCATTCCTTTCGTCTCTTATCTGATCGTCGCATTTACTCTGCAAAAACCTAAAAACGTACTTTTTTATCTGATTGTGATTGACGGACTGCTTTTGGTAAAAGCCATTTGCGGTATCCTGGGAAGTTTTTTTACAGACACTATTTACTAGAAAACAATGAAGAACAACTACGACAGCGTGGCCTGGTTTTACGATTTTCTGGGAGGTATCGTTTTTCAGGGAGCATTAATGCGTTCGCAAAAATCGCTGATCAGCTTCATTCATGCACCGGCGCGCGTGCTGATCGTGGGCGGCGGTACCGGACGGATTTTGGAAGAAGTTGCCAAATTACAGCCAGGCGGATTAACAATCGTGTACGTGGAGATATCTGAAAAAATGCTGGAAAAGTCCCGGAAGCGTAACTGCGGCAACAATAAGGTCACTTTTTTATTAATGCCCATTGATTACTACAATACCGAAGAAGAATTCGATGTGGTCCTGACCCCGTTTCTTTTTGATAATTTTAGTCAGGAAAGAGCTGCGCAAGTATTCAGAATCCTCGATAAGCTGCTGGTTTCGAAGGGAATCTGGCTAGTTGCCGATTTCCGGCTTGAAAACGAAAAACCGACGGACTGGCGCAATCGACTTCTCAAATCGATGTACGCTTTTTTCAATATCTTTTTAAAAATAGAAGCAAAAAACCTGCCGGATACAGCCAGTTTGCTCAAAACAGCTGGTTACCGACAGGTATTTCTAGAATTTCATTTCAATAGGTTTATCTATTCGCAGGTCTTGGAAAAGCCTTAAACTAATGCAGTCCGCCGCCTTCCGAAAATAAACCGCTCGTTGAAAACGATGATGGAAACCAGGATAAGCGAATAGCCGATAATTTGAATGGAGTTGATTTGCTCATGGAAATAAAACAGCGCGATCGCGAAGTTCATGAGCGGATTAATGTAAAGCAATATCCCCATCGTCGACGAAGTAACTCCCTGCAATGCATACAAATTCATATAAAGCGGAATGATCGTGAAGAGCAGCGCGATCACAAAAATCAATGCGTAAAAGGAAAGTTCAGTAGGAACTCCCTCGCTGTAAACCGGATAAAATGGCAACAGGATCAGCGCAGAAAATAGGATCTGCACCGTAAGTACCAGAAATTTATCCAAACCCACATTCTTCCGCTGACTCACCAGGTAAAAAGCATACGAAGCCGCCACGATCATGCTGTAAGCAATATCGGCTATGTTATTAAAAGACAATAACATACAACTGAAAACACTTATTGCAACCGCTGTCCACTGCCACTTGCTGAGCTTTTCATGCAATACAAAATACGCGATCACGGTCGTCATAATCGGGCAGACCAGGTAGGCGAAAGACGCGGCCTTGATACTGATATGGTTCATCACGTAAATAAAGAAAAACCAGTTGGCTGTGAGCAGGATACCTCCCGATAAGGTCAGTAAAATGGCCCGGTTCCGCTGCCTTGCGGGTAATGCTTTTAACAACCTGACATTCTCCCTTAAAACCCGCTTCCTGAAAAACAGGCAGATCACCGACATGATCACGGCGCAGAGAAATACCCTGTAAAACAAAATGTCGAGCGAAGCGTAGGCAGATAACGGTTTGAGTGCCAGACTAAAAAACCCCCAGATCATAAATGAAATGAATGCGGCGAGGTAATATTTTGAAAATTTCATGCTATTGAAGTCACTTGGATAGTCAACCAACAGTAAAAGATCGGTGCGGGTTTCGCTTCGGCTGAAATTTGCGGGCTGCATTTGGGAGACTTAGTGACCGGCATTTTCTGCTGGTTACGCTAAAAAACGCGTTTCGCTGGAACCTAAGAAGGTACATTTGCCTTCATTAATGTAAGTATTTATAAAAACCAGTATGAATTTTTCCGATATCAGGCTGATTGCTACCGACATGGACGGTACGCTTTTGAACTCAAAACACGAAGTACACGAATCCTTTTACCCCGTTTTCCAGAAAATAAAAGACCACGGAATCGTATTCGTCGCAGCGAGCGGCCGCCAGTATTTCAATCTCGCGAAAACACTTGCCCGGATCAAAGATCAGGTAATTTTCGCCGCCGAAAATGGCAGTTATGTGGTTTTTCAGGATGAAGAAATTCATATTCAGCCCATTGAGCAGGATATTGTGCGTGAACTGATTACGATCGGCCGGACTATCCCGAATACCTACCCTATTATTTGCGGAAAAAAGAAAGCGTATGTGGAAAGCGACGAGCCTGAGTTTATCAACCACTTAAAACTCTATTTTGAGAGATATGAAGTGGTAGAAGACCTGCTTGCGATCGAAGACGACAAATTCCTGAAATTTACGCTCTGCGACCTGGCTGGCTCAGAGGTGAACAGTTACCCGTACTATAAAAAGTTTGAGGACGATTTACAGGTGAAAGTTTCCGGGCCGATCTGGCTGGATATTTCGGATAAAAAAGCGAATAAGGGTCGCGCCATGGAGGTTTTACAGGAAAAATTTAATGTCACACCCGAGCAAACGATGGTTTTCGGAGACTATCTGAACGACCTGGAAATGCTGGAAAAGGCACATTATTCCTACGCAATGGCGAATGCACACCCGGATATCAAAAAAATAGCCCGTTTCATCGCCAAAAGCAACGATGAAAACGGGGTAGTTGAGGTTCTCTCCGAATTAACGGATTAATTCTCTTCGGTATATTTCTTGAAAATAGACGTCGCTGTGTGACCTCCGAAACCGAAAGTATTGTTCAGCGCGTAGTTGATCGTCTGGTTCACTGAATCTCCTAGAATGATATTCAATCCTTCCGGCACATTTTCGTCCAGTTCTCTGGTATTGATCGTGCCCGGAATCATGTCATTTTTGACAGCCAGTGCACACACAATACTTTCAATCGCACCAGCAGCACCTAGTAAGTGGCCGGTCATCGATTTTGTAGCGCTGATCGCCACGGTATGATCGCCGAAAACGGATTTGATCGCATTCAGCTCGCTCATATCGCCCAGACCTGTCGAAGTGGCGTGCGCATTTACATAATCGATCTTGTCTGGCGTGATACCCGCTTCTTTCAATGCTTTTCTCATTCCCAAAGCCGCGCCCATTCCGTCGGGAGGTGTGCCGGTAAGGTGATACGCATCGGCCGCCATTCCGCCACCGACAATTTCGGCGTAAATTTTCGCGCCTCTTGCTACTGCGAAGTCGTAATCTTCCAGGATCAATGCTCCTGCGCCTTCGCCCATCACGAATCCATCACGCGTTTTATCGAATGGCCGCGAGGCTGTCGCCGGATCGTCGTTTCTTTTAGAAAGTGCCTGCGCTGCGCCGAAACCGCCCAATGCGGAATAGATAATAGCAGCCTCAGAGCCTCCTGCAACCATTATTTTCGCCTTGTCCATTCTGATCGTATCAAATGCTGCTATCAATGCAGTGTTTGAAGACGCGCAGGCTGACACGGTGCAATAATTAGGACCGTGCAGTTTATGGCGGATCGAAATCACACCTGCTGCAATATCCACGATCATTTTAGGAATAAAGAACGGGCTGAAACGAGGCACGCCGTCGGAAGCATGGAATTCCATCAGCTGATCTTCGAAAGTACCCATTCCGCCATTTCCCGTCGCCCAGATCACACCTGCGTCGTAACGGTCGGTAATGTCCATCGTTGCAAAATCCAACCCTGCGTCTTTGATCGCCATATCCGAAGCCGCAATCGCGTACTGGGTATGCAGATCGTACTTTTTCAGTTCTTTTTTGTCAATAAATTCTTCCGGATTGAAATTGTTCACTTCACATCCGAACTGCGTCTTAAACTTGGATACATCCTTCTTAGTAATGGTGGCAGCACCGCTTTTACCATTCACGATATTTTCCCAGAATTCATCTACCGAATTCCCCAGGGGAGAAATGACTCCCATTCCTGTAACAACAACTCTTTTCATAAAAATCTTTAACGGTTTCTCAGACTCCGGAAGCAATTAGTCAACTTCCTCAGTCACTGCATCTTTAAACATAGTCGCCACCAGCTTCTGCACCTGCGGACCGACGATCAGTATCGCGGGTATCACCACGAGGTAGGCCATGCTCCAAGATTTCAGCCAAATCACCAAAAAATTGGCAACAAATCCAATATTTATGGAAATCAAAGTGAAGGAAATTATGCCCGTTGTAATGATTCCCATGATCAGTGCAAATGCGATTTTCTGTCTCATTTTTAATGCATTTAAATTGCGTCTTCCGGCGGATCAGATCAGAATACGGTCACGCCCGGATTCATCGCTCTCAGTGCCTCAGCCGGAGAACTGAGAAACAGCTCGAACAATTGAGCGGTTTGCCCTACCCGCACTTCGAGTGTATTAGTCTCAAACGCATTTACTAATTCGTCAGCAACCACTTTTGGCGGAATACCATTTGCGCCGCCTATTTCCTGCGAAAAATCCGTATTAACCAGCGGAGGAATCAATTCAAATACCTGAACCGAGCTGCTTTTGGCAAGCGAAATACGCAGCGACTGGGTATACGAATGCAAAGCTGCCTTGCTTGCACCGTAAGTGGGGATAATGTGGTTCGGTACCAATGCAGCGATACTCGAAACATTCACGATAGCCGCTTCTCCGGCTTTTTTCAGTTGTGGCAACAAAGCATCGTTCAGGCCGATGACCGACAAATAATTGGTCAGCATTTCGTCTTCGGCGATTTGTGCCGGGTCTTTTCCTTCGTCCAGATCATAATAAGCCGCTTTCCCGGCATTATTGATCACCACATTCAGCTGCGGGAATTCGGTTTGAAGTCTGGATACGAGTTGCTCTACATCTGCGGGGTTGGTGACATCAGAGACGATACCTGTCACATTTTCAAGTTTCGCCGCCGCATTGGCCAGCCGGTCTTTGTCTCGACCTGTGATAATTACCTGATTATTAAGTTCCGAGAAAGCTTTTGCGATCTCAAATCCGATTCCTGCACTTCCGCCTGTGATCAGTATGGTATTTCCTGTAGTTTTCATTTCTGTTTTAAAATTAGTTTCGTTTAAAATTAATTATATACCGATCGGTATATTTCTGGTTAAAATTTTTTACTCTAAATCGTTAATCATTTTCTGCACAGCCTTCATGATCGCTTTCCTGTAATTCAGCTTACCTGTCACTTTGCCGATCATTATTCCGCCTTCAATCAATGCAATGATCGAGATCGCGGTTTCTTCCGGGTCAATATGACTGCTGAATTCATTGTCGACAATCCCTTTTTTAATCAATCCAGAAATGGCGTTTTTCCAGCTTGTGATCGCATCAGATGCTTTTTCGCGCAGCCTTGGGTGGGTATCGTCGGCTTCGGTGGAGGTATTAAGGATCGGACAGCCGCCTGCCGGGAATGGGTGATGCAGGAAGTTTTCGTAAATGTCGACATACACAAGCAATTTTTCCCGGGCGGTAGATTTCTTGTCCATTTCCACACGTACCGCCGTAAACATGCATTTCAGATTATGCTCAAATGCCGCCAGCGCAACTTCATCTTTATTCTCAAAATTTCCGTAAATACTGCCTTTTGTAAGCCCCGTCGCGCTGATCATATCGTTCAGCGAGGTACCGGCATACCCTTTCACATTGAAGATCGGTGCCGTTTTTTCGATGATAAATTGTCGCGTACGTTCTGCCTTGCTCATTTCGTTTTGTATTGACAACGCAAAAATATACCGACCGGTATATTTTTGCAAACATTCGCAGTTATTTATTTTGCGTAAACAAAAAAAAGTGGCCTGATCAATCGACCAGGTCACTTTCTATTTCAATAATTAACGGCTTACTGAGCAGCAACACGCCAGATCGTGCCGCCGGTATCATCGTTTACCAGCATAGAACCGTCGTCCATTATCGTCACTCCCACCGGGCGACCATATACTTTCTTTTCACTTTCGACAAAACCAGTCAGAAAATCCTCTGGTTTGCCGGCAGGTTTTCCGTTTTTGAAAGGAACAAACATTACCTTATATCCCGAGAGCGCCGAACGGTTCCACGAACCGTGCTGGCCTACAAATGCACCATTTTGATATTTCGCTGGAAACTTGGTCTTGTCATAAAAAGCCAATCCCAGCGAAGCGGTATGCGACCCCACCGGAACATCCGGAACGATCGTTTTTGCAACTAGTGCAGGATTTTCTCCTTTTCTTCTCGGATCTTCATTTTGACCAAAATATGCATAAGGCCAACCGTAAAATCCGCCTTCCTTCACACTTGTAATATAGTCAGGCACGAGCTCGTCGCCCAGCTTGTCTCTTTCGTTCACCGCAGTCCAAAGTGTTTTGGTACCCGGCGCCCAATCCATTCCGACCGGATTTCGCAGTCCGCTTGCATATACCCGCTCGCCACTTCCGTCCGGATTCACTTCCAGGATATTAGCCCGTCGTTTTTCCTCGTCCATCCCGTGATCAGCAACATTACTGGCAGAACCAACTGAAATATAGATTTTAGAACCATCCGCATTTGCAAGCAAATTCCTCGTCCAGTGGTTGTTATATCCGCCAGCCGGCAATTCGACTATCTTCTCACCTTTGCTGGTAATTTTGGTTTCGCCCGGTTTGTAAGGATATCTGTATAGCCCGTCGGTATTAGCAACATAGAAAAAGTTGTTTAACACCAACATTCCCAGCGGCTTATTCAGTTTTTCCATGAAAATCTCACGCATTTCAGGCTTACCATCTTTGTTCACGTCGCGCAATAATGTGATCCTGTCGGCACTTTTCTTGGTCGCAGATTCGGCTACAAAAATGTCTCCGTTCGGCGCAATGTAAGTCCACCTCGGGCTATCCAGCTTGTCTGCAAACTTGGTCACCGTGAATCCTGCGGGCGCTGTGGGCATTTTCCCTTCCGGCCAGCCAGCTTCCTCGGGCCGGTTTTCTACCGATTCGGTCACAAACGGAGCTGGTAAGGTGAGTTTATCGGTCTGGGTTGCGACGGAATCGGGGCCTTGTTGTTGGGCCTCCTCTTTTTCCTTTTCGCTTACCTTGCTGTTGCATCCGACTACGGAAAATCCGGCAAGCAGGCACAGTAGGGCGAGTTTGTTGGTGTTCATATTTGGTTTTGGTTAAAGCAAAAAAAAACAGGTCAAAGTCTTTCGACCTCAACCTGCTTTTGCAATAATAATGCCAGTAACCGCCAGCTATATGCTATACCAACCCTCTCTCCTTTAATACAGCCTGCTCGTCGCCGGTAATGTATGCGAAGATTTTGAGTTCGCTTTTTCTGTTTTGCAAAAAATAAATCACACTAAACTCCATCGAATCTTCACTCCCGTCCTTTTCATAAAAGGATTCCCACCGCACGTCGACGAGGTAATGCATCTCGTTCAGTTCCGTAATATCGATCTGCCGGATCTCCATTTTAGTAATCCCGATCGAGCGGTAGAATTCGTAACCTTTCGGGACAGCTTCGAGAAACTGCGCGTCGTTTTTTCCGCCTGAAATACCTACCGGACTGGCTTCCACAAAAAAATCAGCGAAAACCCTGGCTGTATCCTCAGCTACTGCCTGTCCGGCCAGGCCTTCTTCAAAACGCTTTTCATACCCCTCAAAAAACGCCTGAATATCATCATTTATGTCTTCCATCGTTCCTTTTCGCTTTGTTAACTGCTAGCTAACGACAAAGAACTATGCCAACATTCCGGGATCAGAATGTGACCGGCACTTCAACGATCGTCTTGTCCCAGCCCAGGAACATCTTCGCTGCTGTGTCGGATGATTTTTCAAATACAATGGAGAAATTTTCAATCGGTGCCTCAGCTGATTTTACCGGCACAGTTACGCGCGCTACATCGTTCGCTTCCTTGTACTTATAAGCTCCCCAGTAATCCACGTCCGAGCTCAGGATCAGTGTCCACTCTTTCGCATTGGGAATCGCAAACAGCGAATAGGTACCAGCTTTCACTTTCTTACCGCCGAATGTGGCATCCTGATAGAATTTAATCTCGGTTGCTTCATCCGCGCCTACCCGCCACACTTTGCCGAAAGGTTCCAGCTTGCCAAATACCTCGCGGCCTTTCAGCGCCGGGCGGCTGTAAGAGACTTTCACAAGCGCCTTATCGCCGTCTTTCCGATCGTGGGCAAATCCATCCGGGAAGTAGGCAACATCGCGCGGGCTTTTATCTAATCCTTTGAATTTCTGCGCTTGCGACGCAAAGGCAATCATAACCAGCAACAGGGACAGGAAAATGTTCTTTTTCATAAAATGGATTTTTGATTTGGATAAAAGTTTGTTTTCAAGCAATGTGAAATATACGCAGGTCAGGCCGAAGCTTTTCCTTTTAAAACCGGCCGCGCATCTTTGGTATTTCCGAGAATCGCCAGGCTTCTTTTGAACTCGATCTGTACATTATCTCCTTCAAATTTGCATTGCACCGTTTCGTAATGCGCCGTTTCTATAAACCGCCAGGTCATTTCAAATGTACTGTCGTCGACCCATGCTCCGTTACAGGCTACCTTCGTCCTTTTCTCGCCTGGTACCGGCGTCAGTACCAGTTTCAATGGCATGGTTGAAAGATCTGTCAGCCCTACTTTCCAGTTGCCAAGTCCGTTCACCATTAAATGCTCACCCTTATCATCCTGTAATCGGAAAAGACACCAGCCTTTGTCAAAATCAAAGGATACTTTCTTGATATTCAGGCTATTGTCAGCAATAGTATAACTTTTCTCTTTCAGCTTTGCTGCCAGGTCGGCGGCTGGCTTACCGGCGGTAAGGGGCAATGCGAGGGTAGTCAACTTTTTCTGCAACTGCGCCACCTCCTCTTTATCGGAAGGAACGCGGGTACTTTTTACCGATTTCAATATGTGGTTCCATACGTGATCCAGGATCGCCTGCATATTGCCGGTTTCACTCGTAATCGCAACGACCATATCTTCTCTCGGAAGCACGATGCAATACTGCCCGTAAGCCCCGTCGCCGCGGTAAGCGTCATTCCGGCACCGCCAGAACTGATAGCCGTAACCTTGCAGCCAGTCATTTTCCTCCTTTGGCCGCGAGCCGCCTTTGGATTGAATATGCGAGCGGGTAGCTTCTTCAACCCAGGCTGCAGGAAGCAACTGCTTTCCATTCCACTCGCCCTTCTGAAGATATAACTGGCCAAACTTGGCAATATCTTCCGTCTTCAACCTTAATCCCCAGCCACCGGTATTGATCCCGTTCGGGTCCACTTCCCAATCCATTCCCTCGATCACCAGCGGATCGAATAATCTGGGTTTGAGATATTCCAGAAGCGTTTGCCCCGTGAGTTTCTGGATAATGGCAGAAAGCATATAGGTAGCGCCGCTGTTATACACAAAGAAAGTCCCCGGCTCGTGCTCGACCGGCAGCGCCAGAAATGACTTCACCCAGTTCTTGCTATCGCCCCCGCGAACCGATCCCGTCGTATCCTTATCGTGCCCGGTCGACATTGTGAGCAAGTCTTTCACCCGCATTGCAGCCAGATTGGCGCTGATCGTAGCGGGTTTATCTTCCGGGAAAAAGGAGACTACCTTATCGTCCACCTTCAATTTTCCTTCGGCCACAGCCAGTCCGATCGCGGTGGATGTGAAGCTTTTACTCAGCGAATATAAAGTGTGCCGCAAATCAGGATTATAAGGTGCCCACCACCCTTCGGCCACCACTTTTCCCTGCCGCAATACCATTAAACTGTGCAGATTCAATTTTTCGGCTTCCACCGCATTTACAAAATCAAGTATTCCTTTGGCGGAAATCCCCTGAGTTTCCGGAGAACTTCTCACCAGCTGACCGTAAGAAGGCGCTGCCGCCCAGGAGGATGCAGGTATTGCACTCAATACGCCCAGTTGCAGGGCCCCAAATCCTAATTGCTGTAAAAACTCCCGGCGATTGTAAGACATATTATAAGGAGAAAAATGTTCGTAATGTGCTGTATCAGGCGAAGGCCAGACGTTTTGACCAATTTGTTTACAGGTAATGGTATCTTTGCCCTCTTTCTAAAAAATCCGATTAACCGGCTGAAACCTTATGTCTTTCGAATCTCTTGGCTTGTCTGAACCATTACTAAAAACCATTGCTGAACAGAATTATACTCAACCTTACCCTATTCAGGAGGCTGCAATTCCTGCCATATTGAAAGGAAATGATGTTTTGGGCATTGCGAAAACGGGTTCGGGAAAGACAGCCAGTTTTGTTTTGCCTATTCTGGAATTGTTTCAAAATAAACCAGCTGCGGCAAACCGGCACATTTCAGCATTGATCCTGGTACCCACAAGAGAGCTCGCGGTTCAGGTAGGTGTTGTTTTTCAGACTTTTGGAGAGAGGTTACCTCGTAAGGTGAAAACGATGGCGGTTTATGGCGGCGTTTCTATCAACCCTCAAATGATTGGCCTGCAAGGAGTTGAGATATTGGTAGCCACGCCGGGAAGATTACTGGATCTGCTTTCATACAAGGCGCTCAATATCTCTCAAACTCAGATCCTGGTTTTGGATGAAGCAGATAAAATGCTGAACCTGGGCTTTGCGGAGGAAATGAAGGATATCTTTTTCCTTTTGCCCAAAAACAGGCAGAGCATTCTCTTTTCTGCGACACTCGGCGACGAAATCGACCAGATCAACAAAACGCAGCTTAAAGATCCGGTCCGTATTGAGATTGAAGAGGAAGAGCAGCATATTGACCAGATCAAACAAACCGCCTATTTCGTCGATCCCGACCGCCGCGGGCCTTTGTTGAGATATCTGATCAAAACACAGGAAATGCAGCAGGTATTGGTCTTCGTTTCCGCCACGAGAACTGCCGACAATCTGGTTGAAAAGCTAAACAAAAATGGCATTCAGGCGATGGCGATGCACAGCAAAAAAAGCCAGGGTGCGCGGACCGAGGCTTTGAATAAGTTTAAATCGGGAAAACTAACGGTGCTGGTAGCAACTGATCTGGTGGCGCGGGGTATTGATATTCAATTTCTGCCTTACGTGATCAATTTCGAGCTGCCGCGCTCGCCCAAGGATTATGTACACAGGATCGGGCGGACCGGGCGGGCCGAAGCTTCGGGACAGGCGATTTCGCTGATCTGCCCCGAAGATGTGCACCATTTTAAGATCATCCAGAAAAAAATGGGTAAGCAAGTCGAAATGTTCGAATCTTACGATCTGGAACTGATGGGCTACTAGTTTTTGCCCTTTTTAGCAAGCTCCACAATTTCCTTTTTACTACCTGACCAGAATGCGATTTTCTGGCGGTTATAGGTATAAGTAACTGCCACAGAATCGCCGAAGCTGACAATCGCCGGGTAAGAATATTCATCCTCTTTTTTGCCGGTAGCAATATCCAGTTTATCGGTCCAGTTCTTTCCATTATCATAGGACATGATCAGCGAAAGCGGTGAGCGCGAGCCCCAGTTTTCGTTATCGGGATTGTAGGCAAGTACCAATGTTCCGTCCGTGAGTTTAGCCAGATCAATGCCGCTGTTCGGGTTTGGCAGATCGGTTTTTTTGATCTCAGACCAGGTTTTGCCATAATCTTTTGAATCGCTGCGTGCGATCACGCCTCCGGTTGTACGCACAAGCATATGAACGTTTCCAGGTTCAGATTCCCAAAGCGTGGGCTGAATGGCGCCTTTTCCTTTGATTTGCATTGTATCGATCTTGAAATAGGGACTTTCTTTCCAGGTTTTACCTTTGTCCGTACTTCTGTCCACAAATACCTCCCACCGATTTATTTCATTCGAAGAACCGGCCAGCCAGTCGCCATTTGAGAGTTCTATCAATTTATTTTTAACCGGGCCTCTTCCACCCTTATCTCCTTTCACAAGCTCGTAAGCTTCCGACCAGGTATTCCCATTGTCGGTAGATGTTTTCACCCACGTTTCCCAATGCGCGATCTCTTTGCCCACTTTGAAATACAGGATAACTTTCCCGTCCGCCGTTTTTTGCAGGACTGGATTCCAGTGTGCGTCTTCCCGGATCTTAGCAACTTCCACGGGCGTACTCCATTTGCCAGGCCTGCCTTTTGACAACCAGATACCCACATCCGGGTTCTTTTCCTCGGTGCCGCCAAACCACGCGATCAGGAACTGGCCATCGTCCAGGCGGACCAATGTCGATGCGTGACATTGCGGGAACGGGCGGTCGTCGCCAAAGACGAATTCTTTATCCGATGACAGCGAATCGGCCACTTCTTCCATCGCCGTTTCCGAAGTTTTTGAGTTGCAGGAAGTGAGAAATATAGTACCGGCTAAAAGCGACGCTGCCAGTCCGGCAGAGAGATTTTTTGTAATACGCATATTATAGTTTTAGGATACGATGTTTGGAAAATACCTTTTTGCGAAGGAAACGGGCTATTACTTCAACACTTTCTTCAAATCGTCCATTACCATTCCCGGCGCCTGCTCTTCGTACAGGATCCTGTAAACGGCGTGCGTGATCGGCAGGTTGACGTGATATAATTTGTTGATTTCGTAGATACTTTTGGTAGCATAATATCCCTCCGCGATCATTTTCATTTCCAGCTGCGCCACCTTCACACTATATCCGCGCCCGATCATATTTCCAAACAGCCTGTTCCGGCTGAATTGCGAATAGGCAGTTACGAGCAGGTCTCCGAGATAGGCAGAAGAACTGAGGTTCCGCTCGCGTTTATCAAGCGCAGTAACGAGGTTTCCGATTTCCTGCATTGCATTCGATACAAGTACAGCCTGGAAATTGTCTCCATAACCCAAACCGTGTGTGATACCGCAGGCCAATGCAATGATATTTTTCATGATCGCGGCATATTCCACCCCGTACAGATCGTCGAGCGGATTGGCGGCTACGTAGCGGCAGGTCATTAATTTGGCAAAATCCTCCGCTGCCGGGCATTCGGTGGAGGCAATGGAAAGGTAAGACTGTTTTTCGAGCGCCACTTCCTCGGCGTGGCAGGGGCCGGCGATCACACAGGTATCTTTCAGTTCGATACCAAATCTTTCGGAAGCCCAGTCGGTGATCAGGATATTCTGCCCCGGGATCATTCCCTTAATTGCAGACACAATCCTTTTTCCCTGTAAATGTTTGACGGAAAGATCTTGCAAAGCTTCTTCTATAAATGCCGCGGGAACAGCCAGGATCACATAATCTGCTCCTTTTACGGCGTCGGTCGTTTTCTCGAAAACTTTGATTTTTTTCGGCTGTAATACCACGTCGCTGAGGTAGCTCGGATTGTGGTGGTACTTGCGGATGTGCTCAATATCTTTCTGATTGCGGAGCCACCAGCGGATCTGTACATTGTTTTGTTCGCACAATATCTTGATCAGCGCAGTTGCCCAGCTGCCGCCGCCTATTACGGCTATTTTTGTTCCATTTAAAAAACTCATGCAGAAAATGTTCTAAACCAATTGGCCCGAAATATCACGTTCAGGGCCGGTTTCAAAAATGAGAAGTTTTTGACAGAAACTACAAAAATGGGGCTATTGTTTTTGCGGAGCTTTCGGCGGAGCATTTGCAGAGGCTTTCGAAGCTTTTAAGACGAAATCAAATAAACCGCTGATTTCTAACATCTTACTTACAACCTCAGTGTTTAAGCATAAAAAATCCTTGCAGCAAAGCCGCAAGGATTTTCCTTTTTAACCTAAACTAAATCGAACTTATTACTTTTTTACAACGTATCAGTTTGCGTTTTCATTTGATTTTTTTTCGTCTTTTTTCACATCTTCCTTCTTTTTTTCTACCAGGTCGCCATTATTTAGATTTTTAGACACGGCAATGTAAGGTCCGGAAATGATCTTGTCGCCAGGTTTCAGGCCGGAAAGAATCTCGATGTTTTCAAAATCGCTGATACCCGTTTTCACTTCTCTCGACTCCGCCTTTCCGTTCACATCCACGAAAACAACCTCTTTGATAGCCACTTCCTTCTTAGGCTTTTTATCATCTTCTTCCGACTCCGCATTTTCCTGCGGCGGACCTTCCGGCTGGGCTGCGGGAGGTGTGTTACTACGTGTCGTCACAGCCGCGATCGGAACCGAAACAACGCCGTTCTTACGGTCGGTGATAATATCAACCGAAGCTGTCATACCCGGCTTGAAGGGATAGGATTTTTTCGAACGCGACGACATCAAATCACTGAAAGATTCATTCAATATCTTCACCTTCACTTCAAATTCCGTCACTGCATCCGCAGAAGTGCTGGATAGCGACGACCCGGAAGCCGAGGAAGAAGCCAGCCCGGCTGCTGTATTTGCAATTTCCTTCACAATACCCTTGAACTTGCGCCCGGACGAGCTGTAAGCGTCCACATCGATTTCAGCGGTGTCGCCAAGTGAAACCCGCACAATATCGTTTTCATTAACATTCACCCGCACTTCCATATTGGCCAGGTTGGCAATGCGCATCATTTCGGTACCGGCCATTTGCGAAGTACCTACCACGCGCTCGCCGGCTTCCACATTCAGCAGCGAGATAATACCGCTAACAGGAGCGAATATGCTCGTTTTCCTAAGGTTTTCGGCTGCGTCGCGCATACCTGCCTCGGCACTTTTGATATTGTATAGCGCCGCCGATACGTTCGCCTTCGCTGATTCAAGTTCCTGCTGGGCTACGCCATAAGTGGAGGAAAATTGTTCGAAATCTGCGGCCGAGATTACTTTGTCGTTGTAAAGTTTTTTATTTCTGTCAAAATTGGCTTTTGCTTGCACCAGTCTCGCTTCTGCCTGCGCTACCATCGCTTTGGTCTGCTCATAATTTGCTTTACTCGAGTTAACCGAAGCCTGGGCGCGCGCCATGAGTGATTCATAATTGTCAGGGCGGATCTTCAAGAGTAACTGACCTTTGGAAACTGAATCGCCCTCAGCTACATTCAGACTGATAATTTCACCGGATACATCGGGGCTCAGCTTTACCTCCACCTCGGGCTGTACTTTGCCGGACGCAGTTACCCTTTCGATAATATCCGTTTTTCCCACAGTTGCATATTCAACCTCCGTGGTTTTCGGCTTGCCTATGTAGCCCGCCTGTTTCGCTCCAAACAAACCGGCGATGAGAAGTAATACAAGACCTGCTGTAATCCACCAGATTCGTTTCGAAGATTTACGTGCCATACAATTTGGGGTTACAATTAATGATTGTTTATTGAAATAGGACAGAGGGTAATGTTTTTATCAAAAATCTGAAAGCGGTCGGTTCATGTAGAAATCGAGGATCTTGGTCCTGAAAACGTAGTCATATTTGGTCTGGACCAGATTTCCGTTGGCCCGGTCGAGATTGGCTTTGGCAATATTGAATTCCACAGAATTGATCGCCCCCACATCGAAACGCACCTGCGACACCCTGAAAGTTTCCGCCAAAGCCTGCACCTGATTCGCAGTTGCCGAATACCGCTTGGCCGCATTTGTCATATCAATATAAGCCTGTTCCACATTTTTGCGGATTGTAAGCTGTACCTGCTGTGCCTGGTATTCGTAAGTTTTCTGCTGAATTTTCGCATTTGCGATATTGTATTTCACCCTGAAATTGGAGAAAATGGGTATTGTCAGATTCAGGTTAAGTGCTGAGTTCCTGTTAAAGTTAAGCTGATCCAGGTAACCGAAAGTCCGCAGCGAACCGTTTGGCGTGCGTACTTTCTGTACAATCGGCAGTTGTTCCTCATTATAAAGGATGTAATCAGTAGGCGACACTACCTCGGTGATTGACTCCCCGGAACCATCGGAGACGAAACGCTCTTTGGGCGCCGCACTTGAAAACGTAGTGTAAACACCGCCGCTTAATGTAAGGGAAGGCATTCCGGCGCCGCGGGCCAGTTCCACATTCGTTTTGGCCGCTTCAATGCGCATATTGGCTGCGCGCATCTGGGGAAGATTGTTTAATGCTGTTTCATAAATCTCCTGGATCGTAGCGTCGTAAGCTTGCAATGTAGGGTCTTTCACTTCTATTTTAACCACATTGATATCCTCGCTGCCGGAAATATTCATGTATTGTTTCAGGTTGAGTTTAGCGGTTTCCAGGTTGTTCTGAGCATTTACCAAAGTCAGTTCATCGTTGGCGAGTTGCGCTTTCAGATCGAGCAGGTTGCTTTCTGCCAGTGTTCCAGCCTCAACCAGTTTGGCGGTGCGATCAACCTGCAATTGAGATGCATTCACCTGCAACTGCGCCACCTCGATCAGCTCCTGATTGGTGATCACCTGCAAATACGAGAGCGCCACATTGAGCATAATATCGTTTCTGGCTGCGTCAAGGTCTTTCGCACTTGCCTGGTAATTGGCGTCGTTGAATTTGATATTATTCTTAATTTGAAAACCGTTGAAAAGCGTGATCTGACCACCTAGCTGGTAGTTATTGGAGCTGATATTCTGCTGTACGAACTGGTTGGTAAAAGGGTCAATATTTCTACCGAAACTAAACCCCTGGCCAGCGCTAAAGCTGATACTCGGCCACCGCTGCCACTTGGACTGCTGGTAAATATTGTTGTTGGATTGAACAGTCAGCTCGGATTGCTTGATCTGCGGGTTTGTTTCGAGCGCAATGCGGATACAATCTTCGAGCGAATAGGTGTTAGCAGGCTGGTTCACATCCTTTTGCGCAAAAGTGGCTTCTACTGGAACAATCGCACAAATTAGAAGAAGTGATAGTGCGGATTTTTGTAACGATTTTAACATGGGCCGTCCAGAGTTAGTTGATCAATATTAGTGTTTAGGCTAAAAAACAACCATCCATTTTATACGGACGGTTGCATAACAGGGGTAAAAGGGTCATGCTGAAAATGAAGCAAAATCAGTGAAAAAATAAGTATCCAAGCCAGATTCCCGCGAGAACCCCCACAAAGTCAGCAATCAGCCCAGCTACGATCGCATATCTCGTATTCTTGATACCTACCGAACCGAAATAAAGTGCTACAATATAAAGCGTTGTATCGGCCGAGCCCTGGAAAATACATACCAGTCTGCCGACAAATGAATCGGGGCCAAATTCCTTCATTGCGTCGATCATTAAAGCCCGCGCGCCGCTCCCGCTCAGTGGTTTCATCAATGCGACCGGCAGTGCGTCTGTAAAATCAGTGTTCATGCCCGTCAATGCAAACAGGTATTTCAAACCATCGATCAGATAATCCATCGCCCCGCAGGCCCGGAATGCGCTGATCGCCACGAGCAGCCCGACGAGATAGGGAATAATAGTGACCGTAGTCGTAAATCCGGCTTTCGCCCCGTCGATAAACGATTCGAACACATTGATCTTTTTATACAAAGCAATACCTAAAAAACCCGCTATCACCGCCAGCAACACAGAATTGCCGACGAAAATGGAAATCGTTTCGATCTGTTCTTTTGGCAACCCGGACAGGTACCAGAGCAGTAGCGCCAAAAGTGCCGTGATACTGCCCAGCCAGAGCATAATAGTCCTGTTAAAAAGGTTGATCCGCTGCCAGCTCGCGGTGATTATCATCGCCACCACCGTAGTAATGTAGGTACCTACCACACAGGGAATAAAAACATCGGAGGGACTTTCGGCACCCAGGATCGCCCTTTGCGCGATAATGGACAGCGGGATGATCTGTAAACCGGAAGTATGCAAAACCAGAAACATGATCTGTGCATTGGAAGCGGTATCCTTGCTGGGGTTCAGGTCCTGCAAACTTTGCATCGCGCGTAAACCAAACGGCGTAGCTGCATTATCCAGACCTAGAAAATTGGCGGAGAAATTCATGATCATCTGCCCGTGCGCGGGGTGATCTTTGGGTACTTCGGGGAAAAGCTTGTTGAAAAACGGACCGATTATCCGGGCGAGCCGGTTGATAATACCTGCTTTTTCACCCACATTCAGTATTCCAAGAAAGAATGTCATAACACCCGTCAGCGGCAATGCGATATCCATTACCGCCACTTCGGCCATTTTAAGCATTCCTTCGGTTATCTCCTTGAATGTCTGCACATCCCCGGTCAGCACAAATTTTAGAAAGGCGATTACAAAGGCGATGACAAAAAAACCTACGAAAATATAGTTCAACGCCATAGTCTGAATCGGGAAAAGGGAGCAGGATTGATCATGATTTGTTTACAATGCGGGAAGGAAAATATTGCATTTAATGCAAATAACAAAAGTATATTGCAAAGCTGGAACTGATCTCAAACCAAACCTTACTTTCAAATGAAATATTGTTACCTGTTTGTCCTGGTAATACTGTTCGCATGCAAAGGGCAAAATGATGCAAATGACACGGGCGATCAATCGAACATAGTTGTAAATGACACGATTGCGCTGGAAAGAAATGAAGTGGAAACCGGCCCGGTGGCGAGTTTCAGCGAGAAAGTAAAGGATCCTTTAAACGACTGGCGGTTTTCAGTAGAAGTGTACGAAACCAAATCTACCTTCGATTACCTGATCAAAATGAAGTATAAGGAACTGGAAGCGGAAGATGCATTGAAGATACCGAATTTTGGTATTGAGCCGAAAGTGGAAATTCAGAAAGGAAAGGAAGAGCAATCCTGCATTATTGGTTTTCTGGATAAAAAAGGAGAATTCAAGGAATATAAGCTGGTCAAGATCGAGGACGGACAACTGAAAATCTCAACGATCCGGCACTACGCGCGAACGCGCTATAAGGTAAAGAAATAATGGAAACGTTGGGTTTTGCTGATTTCCTGATCGCTACTCTAATACAATACGGGCATTTTTTGATTCGATGTTCCTGTAAATAAATAAGACCTGATAAACGCCGCGCGGCAAATCAGATACGTTGAGCCGTAGCATTCCGTCGGTTACTACATTTACAGATTTCAGCTCCCTGGATCCGACTTCGCTGACTATTTTAATACGCTCAGGAATTTCAACCGAGTCACGCTCGTCCAATGCAATATCAATGTAGTCGCTGGCCGGGTTCGGATAAATGTCAGGAGTAGGCGTTGGCTTAATGCAATTATCAACACAGATAGTAATGCCTTTTTGCACAGAACCAAAGCAGTTGCTGGCAACGACAGTCACACCATAGCAACTGTTTACGTACGAATTGAAATAGGCCGAGCCGCCATTGAAATTCAGAATCGTATTAGCCGGATCGCTGCTCACCCAGGAACTGAAAATTGTACCGGGCTCGGCAGTTTCCGCATGAAGCGAAACGCCGGATCCATTACACATAAAATCCGGCGAGCCGCCGCCATTTTCAGTTACCAGCAATGCTGCCGCAAGTGGCGCGCTACGTTTTACATTGATCGTGTTACTAAAAGCCGAAGTAACCCCGCATACAGCAGACGTCGCTGATACCTTCACAGTTCCGCTGGATACCCCAGTGATTTGAGCCGTATTGGTATTCCCGGAATTAGCAGTAATCCCTCCTGTTGTTACCCAATTATAGGAGCTGGCATTGATTGCAGAGGCGGTAATGGTTTTAGGATTGCAAAGCAGGATATCTCCCGAATTGATGACAGGTTTGGTTGGAAGCGGTCTGGTGATAGTAAGTTGCGAGACTGTTTCAAGATTCAAAACATCGCCGCGCGAAGCAACAACTTTAATGGTGCCGCCAGTATTTTTGGTGGGCGTTAACGTAATTGAAGCTCCACTACCACTTTTAACCCAGCCTGCCGGACAAGTCCAGGCATAATTTGTAGCATTAGTGGCCGGGGTTACGGAAACCGTAATCGGCGCAGTACCGCAGCTGAACTGGTGACTTCCTGTATAGGCGACGCCATTGATTTTGATATTGCCAGGTGTGCCGAGGTATTTGATCGGGATCGTTTTTGTCACCGTCAAACCTACTGGGCAAGTCTCGCATTTATCATCGGTACTTGCTGGCTTAGCAGTTGTTACTTTGATTATGCCATTGCCATTCACATTGTGCCACTTTACATCAATAGCTATGTATCCGTCACCCTCATAGGTACTTGAATTAGTTTGAGTGATAGTTCCGTTCGTTACCTCCCACTTAAACTTGCAAAAATCACCCGTGCTACAATTTCCAAAACTAGAAATTTTGGCGACATAATTATACGCTGTTTGATCAGGCAATGCACTATTGCAGCCATTTGGACCGCAATTAATATTGACAGTTTGCCCCATAACAACTGTCTGAAAAAAAACACAACTGCTGACAAGCAGGATCTTAGCAAGTGATAAAGCGCTCATAATTGTAGTTGTTAAAAGTGATACGAAATGTTTAGCAAGTGAATTGAATCCATTGTAAATGCCCACAGCTCATCCTTTGAGATAATATCTCTATTATGGGCGATCAGACTATGGCGTTTGTATTTCAATGCGCCCCCCAGTTCGGCCGAAAGAGAAAGGCGATTGAGTAATCTATACTTTACGCCCACGAATGGATGTGCAGAAAATTTATATTTTCTGGCCGAATAGGCGAGGCCAGGGTTGTGTCTTTCATAGTTATATGCGAAACCAAGATCCACCCCAGAATACAATTGGTGCCGGTCTGAATTGAAATGAACTTCATAACCTATCCGCTGCTGACCATAGCCATATTTTATATTTGCGACAAGAACTGTATCCAGGCGAGGACCATCTATGGTGCCGGTGTACTGGGTGACCCTTATTTTTCCGAACTCAATATTGTCAATAGCCATCCTGAATGCTCCCTTTTGGTTAGGCGAGTATCTGACCATAAATCCCACGTGTCCATTCAAAAGGTGAGGGACTAAATGGAGCGTTAGATCCCATTTGAAAGGCAGTTTCGCATCGCCCGCTTTCTCTGGCGGCTTTGTCGTTTGCTGACCGAAAGCGTTGGGCCCCAACCAGCAGATCGTCAAGAATGCGAGAAGAAGTGTTTTTTTCATGGATTAATTTGCATTAAGTTGATAATGCAAATCAACCAATAATTGATCAGTCGATATCCTACAAAAACCCAGCTTTCAACCTGCAAAAACCCAGAAAATCAGCGCTTTGCCCGGAGCTTGCTGACGTAGTTTTCGGAAATGCCGAGATAGGAGGCGATATGCTTTTGGGGGACGCGGTTGAAGAGGTCTTTTGAACGCTGCCGGAACGCTTCGAGCTTTTGTGAGGCCGATAGCAGGCGCATATCGCGCAGCAATTCCTTGTGCGCCTGCCAGGATCGCTCGGCAATGATCCTGCCAAAACAGCAGATCTCGGGGTGGTTGGCGTAAAGTTGGTACAGGTCTGTGCGGGTAATGTAAATAAGGGTACAGCATTCCAATGCCTCAATGCATTCCCCGGCCGGAACCTGATTGATGAAACTGTCGGCCGAATAAATGAAATCAAGCTCCTTAGCAAACCACTCCGTTGACTCGATAGAGTTGCCGAAACCATCATCGGTCAACTGGTAACCTCTGACAAGTCCGGCTTTTACAAACCATAACTTATCACAGATCTCTTCATCTGATAACAAAAGTTGTCCTTTCTGAACTTTCAGAAGTTTTAAACGAAGCGAAAATTGCGTAAAAACCTGATCGCTGATGGGCAGAACGCCCTTGATGGGAGATAAGAATTCAGGGTACATTTATGATAGTGTGAGGTAAGGTTTAACGATGCAAGATGAAAATTTTGCACCGCTTTTTTATACTACAAACCTTAACTTTTGTATTCAGAAACAAACAAAAAAAGCCCGGAATATTCCGGGCTAATATACTATTAGTAATATCTGTAAATCAAGCTTTGAAAACTTCATCCATTTTCTCGCGGATCGTCAGCAAACGCTTCCGGTCGCCGCCGGAAACTTCTGCGGATGCCCAGCCTGAGTAACCGATCTTGGTCAGTGCTTTGTTCACTTCGGCCCAGTTGCAGTCGCCTTCCATGAATTCCACGTCGAAGCCTTTCCAGAGACCGAGGTCATTTTGTTTCTTGAAACTGAATTCTTTCAGATCTAGCTTCAATATGCGCTTGTCGAGCGCCTCGATCCATGAAACCGGCCAGCCGTAACGCAGCACATTGCCCACGTCGAAATACCAGCCTACCATCGGGTGCTTGAATTCGTCCACGAAGCGCGCAGCTTCGAGCGGACTGATCAGGAACTGGTTCCAAACGTTTTCAAATGCGATTTTCACGCCCGTCTTTTCAGCTACCGGAAGCAGCTTTCTGATTTCTTTTTGGGAGCGCTCGTAAGCTTCTGCATAAGTGGTAGTTGCATTCACAACACCCGGCACGACCAGTACCGTGGTGCCGCCCATTGCTTTGGTATCGATCAACGCCTTTTCAATCGACTTCACACATTCCTCCCGCTTTTTAGGATCCGGATCCGAAAGGGGCAGTTTCCAATGCATGGAATTAACCGTTCCCGGGAGTTCCAGTCCCGTTTTGTCTCGGGCTTCCAGGATCTCCTTCATCGTGATCTTGTCGTCGGGAGAGTCAAGCTCCACGCCGTCGTAACCAAGGTCTTTCAGCAGTTTGAATTTGTCCATCACCGACAAATCTTCCTTAACCATACCCCATTTCAAGCTTTTCTTGATCATTGGTTTGGCCAAAGGTGCAGTCTGCAATGTCGCACCGGACACCACAGATGAAGTAACGGCCATAGCTGATGTTGCTATGGCCGCACTTTTTATAAATTCTCTACGCTGCATGGAGATCAGGAGAATGCAGTGATACCTGGTTTTGCTACCTCAACTACCGGAGGTTTCATATCAAAGCTGTAAGTGTCAGGACCCAGCTTTTCAGATGAGTTCATCGCTTCGTCCCAGGTAACACGCTTGCCAGTGTAGGAAGCCATTCTTCCCATGATAGCGATCAATGTGCTGTGCGCCATGAACTCGCCGTCGTTGATCAGTTTGCCGCTTCTGATAGATGCGAACAATTCATTATGCTCAGTCTGATACATATCGTTCTGTGCACCTTCATATTTCCACGGATTTGCTCCTGTGATTTCGTGTACGTTACGTGCACAGTTCACCATCGCGCGGCCTTTCGTTCCGATCGTTTCAACGAGGTAGCTGTTTTCGCAGTTAGCCTGTTGTCTTGAATGGTGGAACCCTTTCACACCATTGTCATAATCGTAAACTACTGAAAAGTGGTCGAAGATGTTACCGAACAGAGAGTCAGTCCGCACCTGGCGACCGCCTGTACCTACCGCAGAGACCGGCAGTTTTCCACCCATTGCCCACGACATCATATCGATACTGTGCACAGCCTGTTCTACAATATGGTCACCCGCAAGCCAGGTATAGTAAGTCCAGTTACGCAGTACATATTCCGCGTCTGTCCAGCCTTGTACGCGTGGGAAAGACCATAATGTACCTGTATCGTAAGTATTGTAAATAGCAGAAATATCACCTACCGCGCCGTCGAGGATTTTCCCAAAGCTCGCACGCTTTGGCTCGTGGTAGCGCCAGCAGAAGCCTGACATCAACGAAACATTTTTCTGTTTCGCCAATTTAGCTGCGTCAAGAACTTTACGAACACCCGGCGCGTCTACTGCCACCGGTTTTTCGCAGAATACGTGCTTGCCTGCATTGATAGCCGCTGTCAAATGCTCCGGACGGAAATGAGGAGGAGTTGCAAGAAGCACTACATCCACACCAGATTCCAAAACCTTTTTATATGCATCAAATCCGATAAATTTGTTGCCTTCTTCTACCTTCACTTTCGGACCGTGAATTTTGGTCAGGTTGGCAAGTGAAGAATCCATTTTATCTTTAAAAATATCTCCAACAGCGTGAAGAACTACGTTCGGATCAGCTTTCAAAGCCTGATTTGCAGCGCCAGATCCACGTCCGCCACAACCGATCAAACCAATTTTCAGCGTTTCTGCATTCACACCCGCAAACGCGCGGTTAGGATTTAAAATGGCAATAGTTGGTAGTGTGCTACCCGCCAGCGCCATGCTCGCCATTTTCAGGACATCTCTTCGAGAAGTACTCATTGTTATTAGGGATTAGGTGATAGAATTACCGAAAATTTAGACTTTTTAAGTATACTGCCACTGATTCAACATATATCAAGGCAATAAAGATAAACAAATCTGTTATTTTTTTGCTAATGTAAAACCAAAATTTCCCAATGCGTGTTCGACCACACACAAAAGTTTAAATATGTAAATCAACGTTATTATATACTTTTATACGCCCGAATCTCTATATCTTAATATGGTCCAGGAAAATTTACTCCTTATAATTTCTCTTCTTTTTGTAGTTGCAATGCTCACGATGGTGAGCCAAAAAATTGGCGTTTCTTACCCGATATTTCTTGTAATTGCCGGTCTGTTAATCAGTTTCATTCCTGGAATGCCCGTTTTGAAACTCGCTCCTGACTGGGTTTTCCTGATCTTCCTGCCTCCCCTTTTATACAGTGCCGCCTGGAATACTTCGTGGAAAGATTTCTGGGAAGCCAAGCGACCGATCTCGCTCCTTTCGATCGGTCTGGTCGTTTTCACTGCTACTGCGGTCGCTTATCTTTCACATGCATTAATCCCGGGGTTTACGCTCGCAATGGGATTTGTATTAGGCGGTATCATTTCCCCGCCCGACGCAGTTGCGGCTACCTCTGTCTTACAAGGTTTGAAAGTACCAAAACGCGTGGTTACGATCCTGGAAGGTGAAAGTCTGGTTAACGACGCTTCCTCGCTTATCGTTTTCCGCGTTGCGCTCGCCACCGTTGCCACGGGCCAGTTTACACTATGGAAAGCCGGCGTGGATTTTCTGCTGGTGGCAATTATGGGTATCCTGATCGGACTCGCGATTGCGCACGTGTTGTACGTAGTCCACCGCTTTTTCCCAACTACACCCAGCATCGATACGGCGCTTACATTCATTTCGCCTTACCTAATGTACATCGCCGCCGAACATTACCATTATTCCGGCGTACTGGCTGTGGTAAGTGGCGGATTGTTCCTGAGCTTCCGGGCGCATGAGCTGTTCAGCTACCAGTCAAGAATGCAAACCAACTACGTTTGGGAAACAGTGATATTCCTTTTAAATGGTATTGTGTTCATCATGATCGGGTTGGAGTTGCCCGAAGTAATGCTTGGTCTTGGCGCGTACACAGTGAGCGAAGTGATCTCTTATGCGGTCATCATCAGTGTGGTTACGATCCTGATCCGTATTATCTGGGTATTCCCAAGTACCTATATTCCAAGGGTTTTATTTAAATCCATTCGCGAAAAAGAAAGAAGGCCCGGCTGGCAACCTGTGTTCATTGTAGCCTGGAGTGGAATGCGTGGGGTAGTTTCGCTCGCATCTGCATTGGCTGTCCCCTTAACTGTCAACGGCGGCACATTTCCGCACCGCGACCTATTCCTGTTCATCACATTTGTAGTAATCCTGTTTACGCTCGTTTTGCAGGGTTTAAGTCTTCCTTTTATTATTAAATGGCTTAAAATCGAGGACGACGGGGAGAATATGGAGGAACAGAATGCGATGATGAATTCAAGATTGGCGACTGTCAGCCTTGACTATATGAAATCTAACTACGACGGTGAAATCGCTGATTTCGAACCCTTCCGACTATTAAAAGAACGTTATGAAAAGATCATCGAAATGGCAGATTCTAAATTTCTGCATACCGATAGCGATTCCGCCAAAAGCACGGTCAGGAAGTACCGCACGATGCTTTTAGAGATTATTGATGTGAAGCGTGGGGAGATAACAAAACTGCGCAGGGAAAGGGCCTGCGCAGATGAATTGATCAAAAATAAAGAAAGGGAACTGGATCTGGAAGAAGCAAGACTCCGCAGGTCACCTTAATCCCATGCTACTTCAATGACACTGTTTTGGAGATCAATCGTCGTGAAATGCTCGCCGCTTTGACGTTTCAGCGAAATTTTACCATTCTGTACCTTTGCAACTTGCTGCGATAGCACATCCTTTTCATTCTTTTTCCGGTAAATAGCAACTACCGGCTCCGCACTGGCAACTTCAATATCGATTGACCTACCTTTTGCCCTCACTAATTTTCCACTATCCGGCAGATAAGGCGCTTTGGCCAATGCCAGCGCGCGGGAAGCCTGCGGCACACCATAGCCGACAAAATTGTTTCCGTAGGGATATAAATGCGAAGACTTTTCAATCAGCGAGATCAGCTCTTTGTTGGTAAGTTTGGGGTTAGCCTGCAACAGGCAAGCCGCAAAACCAGTGATCACCGGCGCCGAAAGTGAAGTACCGTACAAGGAAAAGCAGGACACATTTGGTTTTACATAAGACAAAAACTCAGGACCTACACTGCTGTACCCTATTCTGTTCCAGAGCTTTCCATTCGTAGCGCCTACTGACAATACACCTTTTGCATCGGCCGGAGCAGAAACAATCCCCCAGCTTTTATCATCGCCTTCGTTGCCTGCGGAAACGATCAGCATAATACCTTTTTTGTCAGAAGCGATCTGCGCTGCCCGGGTAATTGCGCTCGTTTTACCGTCCATTTGGGAAGGAATATAATTTTCTTTTGGATCCGAAAAACCTTTGGCATAACCCAGCGACGTGTTAATCAGTCGCACACCCAGACTGTCCATCCATTCCATCGCCGCAATCCAGTTATCCTCTTCGCCCCGGTATTCACGCATTGAATAATCGGTGCGCGCGAGGTAAAACTTGGCATTGGTCGCCATTCCGTACTGTATTTCATCCTGGAAATCAACGCCCGCAATAGCTGCCATTACTTCCGTTCCGTGCATATCTGAAAATGACTCCGCCGTGCTGAACAGCAGCTCACCCGCCCGGCCCGGTTTTACATAATCCCGGATTCCCAAAATCCTTTTATTAGAAAAAATCTTTGCAAGCGCCAGTGAAGAATCAGCTCCATAGAAGCCCGCGTCGATCACTCCTATTGTCACATCTTTGGCGGTAATACCTTCTTTCAAAAACAAGCTGGCCTGCACCTGGGACATTACCGGCGCCATTTGTGCCTTCTCAATCGGCTGCGTTTTGGCTACGTAAAATCCCGGATCAATCGGTATAACCTCTTGCACAAAATCCAACTCCCGCACTTTCATCGCCTGCTCGCTCGTCAGGTTCGCAGACACTGCATTCAGCCATTTTGATTTATTAATGATAGTAACAGACTGCGCTTTTAAAGCTTGCTCGTATCCTATATTGATCGGCAGGTCAGTTTCGTCTGAAATGGGTAGTCCGAGTTGCTGGCGACTTGCCAAAGTTTGCGGGGAGACGGCGGGGGAAGATGCTAAGTCTTTGTTTTTGAGATAAATCCAATATTTCGGAGCCGCTTGCAGCGCAGCCGGGATCAGGAGTAGGGTGATCAATAGCAATCTTTTCATACATTCATTTTGTTAGGCACTTCCTTAATTTGGTATATCAAAATCTGCAATCGGGCACAAAGCAGCGTTTTACACGTGCAGCTTCCCGGATATCTGTAATTTTAGAACAAGATAAACGTAATTTTACAAATTAAATTACAGTTACAAAAATTACCAGGTATGCGCTATTCACGTATTGATAAGGCCCTTTTCATAGACAACAGACGCAGGCTCAGCACACTTTTGAAGCCAAAATCCCTCGCAATTCTGAATTCAAATGACATTATGCCGACCAATGCAGACGGTACGATGGGCTTTAAGCAAAACTCGGATTTGTTCTATTTAACGGGCGCTGATCAGGAAGAAACCATATTGCTCATTTTCCCCGATCACCCGGACCCAAAGTTCCGTGAAGTACTATTTGTACGCGAAACAAATGAGCTGATCGCGGTCTGGGAAGGCGAAAAGCTGACCAAGGAACAGGCGCGGGAAGTTACCGGCATTCAATCCGTTTACTGGACGCACCAGTTTGACTTTATCTTCGGCAATATCATTTTTGAAGCTGAAAATGTGTACCTGAACACCAATGAACATACCCGAAACGATTCGCAGGTACAGAGCCGGGAAAGTCGTTTTGTGCGTGATTTTAAGGATCGGTACCCTGTGCATACCCTTTTGCGGCTGGCACCGCTCATGCACCAGCTGCGGGCGATCAAACATCCTGTCGAAATTGAGCTACTGAAAAAGGCTTGCGAGATCACCAAGTCCGGTTTCGAGCGCGTTTTGAAGTTTGTGAAACCGGGCGTGCATGAATTTGAGATTGAAGCCGAGCTGGTCCATGAATTTGTCCGCAACCGTTCCAAAGGTTTTTCCTACCAGCCGATTATTGCTTCCGGGGCCAATGCGTGCGTTTTGCATTACATTCAAAATGACCAGCAGTGTAAGGACGGGGACATAATTTTGCTCGACGTGGCCGCGGAATATGCCAATTACGGAGCTGACCTGAGCAGAAGTATTCCTGTGAATGGGCGGTTTACAAAAAGGCAGAGAGACGTTTATGATGCTGTACTGAGGGTTTTTAAAGCTGCAAAAGATATGCTGGTGACCGGCAATATCTGGGATGAATACCACAAGGAAGTCGGAAAAATCATGGAAAGCGAGCTGATCGGCTTGAAGCTGCTTTCAAAAACTGACATTGAAAATCAGGATCCCGACGTACCTGCTTATAAAAAGTATTTCCCGCACGGCACCTCGCACTTCCTCGGACTGGATATCCACGACGTAGGCAACAAATACCGCCCTTTCGAACCAGGAATGGTATTCACCTGCGAGCCAGGCATTTACATTCGCGAAGAAGGTCTGGGTATCCGTTTGGAAAACAATCTACTGATCACACAAACGGGCAATATTGATTTAATGGCTGACATTCCGCTGGAGGCGGAGGAGATTGAGGAAATTATGAATAGCTGAGGTGATCTTGTTTTTAGTAAATTTGTTTACAGTCTGGGGATAACGCGATTCAATAGTGTTACCAATAAAAGTGTCGATATGGAAAGAACGCTCAATTTTAATATTCCATTGTCATTCAATCAGTTGGTTGACTTGGTGAAGCAATTACCGGAAGTTGAGAAGAAGAAGCTGGTCTCCGTTTTGCAAAATGAAGGAGTATCCGAAGCGACTTCTAAATTAGAGATATTGGATCATTTAAAAGATGATCTCATCGCCATAAAATCAGGGAAGCTAGCAACTCGTCCATTGAAAGATGTTTTTAATGAACTTTGAGATAATAACTCCCGAAATTTTTTGGAGATACTACTATATTTGAACAAAAACCAAACATACACTAATGGTCGAAACAACACCCGATTCTATTCAGGAAGCCAGACGGTATCTGGCAAATGCGAAACAAATTTTGCGTGAAAAGGCACGCAAGGAAGATGGCTATTTCCAAGATTCCAAGTACGTAAAAATGGCCGGACACACAGCCTATGCGGGCATTTTACTGGTATTGGACGAAGTCTTTGGAAAGAAAACGAAAGGCCGAAAAGACGTCGATTGGTATAAGTCAAACCTTTCTCAGGCAGACAAGAAGATGCTCAATTCGTTTATGACCGCGTACCAGGTACTGCACCTCGATATGGCATACGATGGGGCACGCAGCGCGGCGCTGGCGAAACTGGGAATCGAAGAGGCTGAGAAACTGATTCACTGGGTCGAGAGAAAAACTGGTAGCGCGTGACCGTTAGTTATATAATTTTGCAAGCCGGGGAGATTATCATCTTTCCGGCTTTTATTTTTTTCGAAGACACTTATACTCTTTGCATGCACCTTCTTCAGGAAGACATTATAAAACTGCTCCTTTCCTTCCTCCTCGGCGCGGTTATTGGTACCGAGCGGGAGTACCGCAGCAAGTCGGCCGGGTTGCGGACTATGATCCTGATCGCGGTCGGGTCGACGCTATTTACAGTACTATCCATTAAAATCAGTGCAGATGCTGGCAGGATTGCGGCTAATATTGTGACCGGAATCGGCTTCATCGGGGCGGGGATTATATTTCGGGAAAACAACCGGGTTGTGGGTATTACCACCGCGGCGATCGTGTGGGTTACAGCCGCAATTGGAATGGGGATCGGGGCCGGGTTTTATGAGATTACCGTGATTTGTTTCGTGATTTCGGGAATGTCGCTTGTGATGCTGGCGCCGCTTCAAAAGTTTATCCGCAGAAGAAGTCAGATTCGGAATTACAGGCTGGTTTGCCAATTTGACCAAAAATCCCTGAAAACGTACGAGGACCTTTTCCAGCAATACGATCTGAAAATACTGCGGGGCGAACAGAGCCGGACAGAAAAGCATATCACCGGCAGCTGGACTTTACAGGGACCCGAGAAGCACCACGACGAACTGACCCAGCGACTTCTCAACGATACAGATATCCGGGAGTTTGACTTTTAAGGTAACAAAACCGCTACATTAGTTTTTGATTAAAATTGGATGTAAAAACCCGGAAAATGAGCTTTTCAGCAACAACAGAGCGTTATAATGGTTGTTAGGGAAACTTTATAAAGAGAAATAAAGATTATAGTAAAACAACCAGAAAAATTTGACTGATTTAGCGTTAACAATAGCCGGATCAGAATTACAGTCAATATATGTCCGACACCATTAAACACAGGCTTTGGGAAATTATCGGCCGGAATACCTCCGATGCCGAATCAGAATGGTTGGAGCAAAAAGGCACTTCTGCTCCGCTCGAACTAATGACCGCATTTGTGGCAGCCCCCAGGTTTTTGTCCAAAAAAATAATAGAAACCACCGATGAAGACAAGTGGGAGCTGAATACGGAAGTGCCCGGATTTTCAGTTGAAAACTGGTCTCTGGTGCGGTTGAGCCGCGTTTGGCTGGTAACCCAGCTTGATCCTTCCGACAAGGAGGAATATGTCAAAAACGTGGATACCCTTTTTGACACTGCTGAAATGAACGAGCTCGTGGCGCTCTATTCTGCGCTGCCGCTCCTCTCCTACCCCGAACAGTGGCTTTTCCGGGCTACCGACGCAGTTCGTTCCAATATGGGATTTGTATTTGACGCGATCGCATTTCATAATCCTTATCCTGAAAAGCACTTCAACGAACTGGCGTGGAACCAGTTGGTTTTGAAGACCATTTTTAACGATAAGCCGATCCATTTAATAGAAGGATTGCAAAATCGAATGAATGAAAAGCTGGCTGTGACATTATCCGATTTTGCGCACGAACGCTGGGCCGCTGGCAGAAGCGTTCCGCCCCAGGTCTGGCGGCTTGTGAGCAGGTACATGACGCCGACGATCCTGGCTGACATGCAGTATTTGTATAATTCTGAAAACCGCGAAGACCAGAAAGCAGCTGCGCTAGCCTGCTCGGAATCTTCGCTTATTAATGCAAATTACCTTTTGGCCAAATATACAGATCTTGAAAAAGCAGTGAAATCAGGTGTATTGACCTGGGCCGAACTTGAACATTGAAACTATGTGCTTAAACCCTAATGAATCCGCGCCAAACCCTTCCCACTTTGAAGAAAGTGAAGAAACCGCCTCGGCGCACCGTGATATTGCCTGGAACGATTACCGCGATCTGATCAAAGGAATGCGGTTTTTTGATCCGCATATTCACATGGTTTCGCGGACTACCGACGACTACCAGGCTATGCACCAGGCAGGAATAGTTGCCCTCATCGAGCCCGCTTTCTGGGTGGGTCAGCCGCGTACCGGATTGTCGAGTTTTAAAGATTATTACAGTAGTCTGGTTGGCTGGGAGCGTTTCCGCTCTTCGCAGTTTGGCATCAAGCATTATTGCACGATGGGACTAAATTCCCGCGAAGCCAATAATGAGCCGCTGGCCGAGCAGGTCATGGAAATTTTACCACTATATATATACAAAGAAGGTGTAGTAGGCATAGGTGAAATTGGTTTCGACGACCAGACACCGGCTGAGGAGAAATATTACAGGCTTCAACTGGAACTGGCGAAAGAGGCGAAACTGCCGGTTCAGATCCACACGCCTCATCGCGACAAAAAGAAAGGTACCGAACGCAGTATGGCGATCGCGATCGAACATGGTATCGATCCTTCGTGGGTGATCGTGGACCATAATAATGAAGAAACCGTAAAAAGTGTACTGGACAAAGGTTTCTGGGCTGCATTTACTATTTACCCTTTTACCAAAATGGGTAATGAAAGAATGGTGAAAGTAGTGGAACAATATGGTCCTGAGCGCATTATGATCAATTCTGCTGCCGACTGGGGTATTTCTGATCCGCTGGCAATTCCTAAAACGGCCGCATTGATGAAAATGAAAGGTATTTCCGACGAAACGATCCGGCTGGTGACCTACCAGAATGCGATCGATGCATTCGGTAAAAGCGGGCAGATTGACGTGACGGATTTTGAAGGAGGTTATGAAATTGACCAGAGCGCAAAATTTCATGGAAACAGCATTCTGAGAGGCGGGCAGCAGCCTGAACCGGTTAAAGATTCCCTAGTGATCCGTTAAAGTGAGCACCATCAAACCTTATCTTCAGCTAACCCGCCCGGCCAATCTCGTGACAGCCATCGCAGACATTCTGGCCGGCCTGGCGATCGCACAATTTACATTTTCCGACTTTTCACCAGCCTGGCTGGTCATTTCCACGCTCGGACTTTACGGCGGCGGCGTGGTGATGAACGATGTTTTTGACGCAAAACTCGATAGCGTCGAGCGGCCTGAAAGACCGATCCCGAGTGGAAAAGTCCCTTTGAGATCCGCAGCTTTACTGGGTATCTCGCTACTATTTATGGGTATTCTGGCTGCGGCATTATATAGTTTTCAAAGTGGCATGATCGCGATCATAGTAGCGATGTTCACTATACTTTATAATCGCATTGCCAAGCACCACGCATTTTTTGGTCCGCTGGTGATGGGTATGTGCCGCGGTGGTAATTTGATATTGGGAATGAGCGTTTTGCCCGAATCCTTTGAAAAATATGCGTGGGTCGCATTGCTGCCAATCGCTTACATTTTTGCGATCACGATGATCAGTCAGGATGAAGTGCACGGCGGCAAAAAGCGCACCTTATATATTGCTGCATTACTTTACACAATCGTGCTGGCGGTGCAGCTCACCATTTCGAGCCGGGAAGGAAACTTATTATTTACGCTTCCATTTGTATTGCTGCACACCTGGCTGATAGGTCGGCCGCTTTGGAATGCAATGCAAAACCCGATCGGACCGTTGATCGGGAAAGCGGTAAAAGCCGGGGTAATATCCCTGATCGTAATGAATGCTTCCTGGTGCGTGGCCTTCGGATTACTGCCACTCGGACTTGCGGTACTGGCCCTGTTACCATTGTCAATGCTGCTGGCGAAGGTTTTCGCTGTAACTTAGTATTAAAAATAACCCTATTCTGCATTCCATGTCGTTTTCGATGCAAACCATACAACAGCAATTCAAAGTAGAATACAATTACGCTGTGTTCTTTACGCAGCATTTGTTCGATCCTGCCAATACGCTACTTAAAGATTTTTTCAATCAATATACCGAGCAGGGCTTTCAGAAAAAAGCATTAGTGATTGTAGATGAAGGTTTTGCAAACTTTCATCCATCACTTTCCAGCGATATCCGGACTTACTTTTCGCAGTCCGTCCCGCAAATTCAGCTTGCCTCGGAAACCATTATAGTACCCGGCGGCGAAGCTTGCAAGAACGACCCTGTACTATTTGAAAGTCTGGTCAATGCCGTTGACGTACACGGTATCGACCGGCATTCATTTATCATCGCAATCGGCGGCGGCGCTGTGCTGGATTTGGTAGGCTACGCTGCCGCAGTTTCTCACAGAGGTATCAAGCTGATCCGCGTTCCTACTACTGTTTTAGCGCAAAATGATTCAGGAGTTGGTGTTAAAAACAGTATCAATTTCAAAGGAAAGAAAAACTTCCTGGGCACGTTTGCGCCTCCCGTGGCTGTTTTTAATGACTTAACATTTTTAAGAACACTTGACGACCGTGACTGGCGCGGCGGACTAGCCGAAGCTATTAAAGTCGCATTGATCAAGGATACAGCGTTTTTTGAATGGATAGAGTCGCATGTTGATGCGCTCGCGGGCCGCGATGAAGAGGCAATGGCTTACCTGATCCATCGTTGCGCTGAAATGCACACGGACCATATTGCCGGCGGCGATCCATTCGAATTCGGCTCGTCACGGCCGCTGGATTTTGGTCACTGGGCAGCACACAAACTCGAATATCTAACTGATTTTCAGGTTCGTCACGGAGAGGCGGTTGCTATCGGTATTGCATTGGATTGTGTGTATGCTGCCAAGATCGGCAAGCTGCCCGAAGCTGATCTGACCCGCATTCTCGACGTTCTGACAAAGCTTGGTTTTGACTTATACCATCCCAAACTGGCCGAAAACGATAAGATCAACCTGCGTAACGGATTGCAGGAATTTCGCGAACACCTGGGCGGAAGGTTGACAATTATGCTTTTGGAAAAAATAGGAAAAGGCGTAGAAGTACACGAGCTCGACGCCGATATTATCGCACAATCTGTTGATTATCTGGAAGGTTCTAAACTAATCCACGCATAATGATCACCCCTTACGGACACCTGACCTATTGCAGCAATATCCACCCGGGCGAAAAATGGAATGACCATTTTCAGTCGCTGCGGGAGAACCTGCCTTTTATCAAACAACAACTTTCCCCTGACCAACCTTTTGGGCTGGGATTACGGGTTGCCAACGAAGCTTCCATTGAGTTGAGCAAGCCGGAAGTGCTGGCCGAGTTCAAAAGCTGGCTCGCTGAAAACGATATCTACGTATTCGTGATCAACGGATTTCCTTACGGCGGCTTTCATAATGTAGTCGTAAAAGACGATGTGCATGCGCCCGACTGGACCACGATCGACCGGCTCGAATACACCATCAGACTATTTGAAATACTGGCTGAATTACTACCCGAAGGCATGCACGGAGGCGTTTCGACTCCCCCACTCTCTTACCGTTTTTGGTGGGAAACCGAAGGTGATAAACAAAAAGCAACCGAAAGAGCGACCTCGCATATTCTGGAACTGCTTGATAAACTGATCAGCATTGAAAAGGAAACGGGCAAATATCTGCACCTGGATATTGAACCAGAACCAGACGGAATACTCGACAATACGGGTGATTTTGTTCAATGGTATAAAGAAACGCTGATACTAAGAGGCGAAGAATATCTGGGCGCCAAATATGGTTATAGCGACCAGCAAGCTACCGAAGCTATTCTAAGACACATTCAGCTTTGCTATGATATTTGCCACGCAGCTGTCGGTTACGAGGATCCGCAGGAGATACTGGATTCGCTGAATAAGGTTGGGATTAAAGTTGGCCGCATTCAGGTGAGCTCTGCATTGAAGGTCAATTTTGAAAGTGATCCGGGGATTAAACTGAAAGCGATCGAGACTTTTGATGAGCCGGTGTATCTGCACCAGGTAGTTGCAAGGAATGCAAATCATACCAAAAACCATTACCCTGACCTGAAAGAAGCACTTGCTGCCTGGGATGAGAGCCAGCAGGAATGGCGCGTACATTTTCATGTTCCGCTCTTTATAAATAATTACGGCGTACTGGAATCCACGCAATCGGATATTATCAAAACCCTCAACATCCACCGCGAAAATCAATTTTCGAGTTATATGGAAGTTGAAACCTACACCTGGGGCGTTTTGCCCGAAGATATCCAGAAACCGATCGGCGAATCGATTGTTCGGGAGCTGGAATGGGTGAAGAAAATTTTAAGTTATGAATAAAACAGTAGTAATAGATATAGTAGGGCTGAGCGCCAATCTGATCGGCGAACACACCCCGTTTCTTGATAAATACACTAAAAAACGCGCGCTGACTCCTATTAAGCCCGTTTTACCCGCAGTCACCACTACTTCACAGAGTACCTATATTACAGGGAAATGGCCGGCTGAAAACGGGATTGTGGGAAATGGCTGGTACGATCGGGAGGATTCGGAGATCAAGTTCTGGAAGCAATCCAACAAGCTGGTAAAAGGCGATAAGATATGGGACTCGGCGAAAAAGCTTGATCCCAATTTCACCTGCGCCAAAATGTTCTGGTGGTACAATATGTATTCGACGGCCGATTTTTCAGTTACGCCGCGCCCGCAATACCACGCCGACGGAGTTAAAGCGCCGGATTGTTACGCCTACCCGCCCGAAATGCGCGACGAATTGCAAAAGGATTTGGGGCAGTTTCCACTGTTTAATTTTTGGGGACCGAATGCAAATATCAAATCCACCAAATGGATCGCGGATTCTTCGATGTGGGTTGAGCGGAAGCATAACCCGACTTTGACATTAATATACCTGCCACATTTGGACTATTGTCTGCAAAAGTTCGGACCTGATTTTTCGAAGATCAGCAAAGAGCTGGGCGAGATCGATACGGTTGTAGAAGAGCTGGTTACGTTTTATGAATCGAGGAATGCGAAAGTCATTTTGCTTTCTGAATATGGCATTAACCCGGTCAATAATCCTATTCATATTAACAGGATCCTGCGAAATGAAGGTGTGATTTCGGTTCGTACTGAAAGATGGTACGAGCTGCTGGATGCGGGTATTTCGAAAGCATTCGCAACTGCTGATCACCAGATCGCGCACGTTTATTTTAATGATGAGTCTGTAAAAGAGCGGATCACAAAGGTTTTAAGGGAAACACCCGGTATTGATCTGGTACTCGACCGGGAACAGCAAAAAGCGTATCACATTGATCATGAGCGCGCCGGAGATCTGGTATTGGTCGCCAAGCCCGACAGCTGGTTTACCTATTACTACTGGCTCGACGATTCCAAAGCACCCGATTACGCACATTTGGTAGATATTCACCGAAAACCAGGTTACGATCCGGTTGAAATGTTTATGGATCCCAAAAACCCACTGATCAAGCTGCGGGCAGGCTACAAGCTGGCGCGTAAGTTAATGGGTTTCAGGTATTTAATGGACGTAATCCCCCTCGATGCCACATTGGTAAAAGGCTCACACGGCAGCATCAATGTTCCAAAGGAATATTTCCCGATCTGCATTACCGATTCGCCGCTTGAAAAAGGCGAAATAGAAGCGATAGATGTGTACGATGTGATTTGGAAGCATTTGATTTAAAGATCATTTCAAAAACAAAACATGGTTTGTGACGTTGACTTAACAAACTTCAACGTCACAAACTATGAAACTTCACCTCGCCTACGGCTTCTCGCTGGCTATTCTCATTCTCGCGTGCTCTTCCAAAGACACTGATATTTCAGAAGTGCCCGAAATACCTGTTGACGGCATTACCTCAGCCGAAGCTTTTCCTTCACTCAAATTTGATTCTCCTGTCGAGCTCGTGCAGGCTCCCGGCGACAGTTCGAGATTTTATGTAATAGAACAGGAAGGAACCATTCGGACTTTCCCAAATACCTCTAATGTACCCAGCGCGCCGGTTTTTCTGGATATTACAAGCAAAGTGACTTCCGGCGGCGAGCGCGGCCTACTTGGTCTGGCTTTTCATCCGGATTATAAGACAAACGGTTTGGTATTCGTCAATTATACGACCGGTAATCCGTTGAAAACTGTGATCGCGCGGTACAAAGCGAACCCTGCCAGCCACCAGGCTGATCCGGCGAGTGAGGTGATATTGTTTAGTTTCAATCAACCTTATAGCAATCACAATGGCGGCTCCATGCAGTTTGGCAAAGACGGACTGCTCTATATTGCAACTGGCGACGGCGGTAGCGGCGGCGACCCGCAAAATTATGCACAGAACCTGCAAAGTTATCTTGGCAAAATATTGAGGGTAGACGTAAATGCCACTACCAAAGGTAATTATGGCATTCCGGCTGATAATCCCTTTGTCTCAAATGCACAGAATGCGCTTCCTGAAATTTATGCTTATGGACTAAGAAATCCGTGGCGGATCAGTTTTGATATGGAAAATACGAGACTTTTTGCGGGTGATGTAGGGCAAAATGAGAGGGAGGAGATTGATATTATTGTAAAAGGCGGCAACTATGGCTGGCGGCTGAAAGAAGGTACCGACTGTTTTAATCCTGCTTCCAACTGCGCCGGAGAAAATCTGATCGAGCCTATTCATGATTATGTGCAGGGCAATGGAGATCGTTCTGTCACAGGCGGTTATGTGTATCGTGGAAAAGCAATCGCGAGCCTGGCAGGTAAATATATTTATGGTGATTACGTAAGCGGCAAGATCTGGGCGCTTGAAATGGAGGGAGATACTAAAAAAGGGAACACCCTTATTCTGGAAAATCAGGGTTCGATCTCTTCTTTCGGGCAGGATCTAAATGGAGAAGTGTATTTTCTGAATTACAGCGACGGGAAAGTAATGAAGCTGGTCAATGCAAAATAAGTTGAAAAACTGCCCTGTCATTTTATCTTTGCCGGAAATTTAAAAATATAGAAATGTCCAAAGTCCTAATAATTGGTGCGGGAGGTGTAGGTAGTGTAGTGGCGCACAAATGTGCGATGAACAGCCAGGTTTTCACAGAGATTTTACTGGCCAGCCGCACGAAAGCGAAATGCGATAAAATTGCCGCCGAAATTCAGGAAATGCACGGCGTGACCATTCAAACTGCGCAGGTTGATGCAGATATCGTCGCTGAAACGGTGCTTCTGATCAAACGTTTCCAGCCGAAGCTCCTTATCAATGTGGCGCTGCCATACCAGGATCTCACGATCATGGAAGCTTGTCTGGCAACCGGCGTGCACTATTTGGATACAGCCAATTATGAACCGAAAGATGTTGCCAAATTTGAATACAGCTGGCAGTGGGCTTATCAGGAAAGATTTAAAGAAGCTGGATTAATGGCCGTTTTAGGATGTGGCTTTGATCCGGGTGTAACGCAGGTTTTCACTGCATATGCTAACAAGCACCATTTCGACGAAATGCATTACCTGGATATTATCGACTGTAATGCAGGCGATCACGGAAAAGCATTTGCTACTAACTTCAATCCTGAGATCAACATCCGCGAGATCACGCAGCCGGGCCGGTATTGGGAAAATGGTGAGTGGATCGAAATTCCGGCTATGTCCATTCACAAGCCTATCGAATATCCAGGAATCGGACCAAAAGAAAGCTATGTACTTTACCACGAGGAACTTGAATCTTTGGTAAAAAACTTCCCAACCTTGAAACGCGCACGTTTCTGGATGACTTTCGGACAAGCTTATATTACGCATTTGAATGTGCTCGAAAATGTAGGTATGACGAGCATCAAGCCGATCAAATTCCAGGGAATGGACATTGTACCGCTGGAATTTTTGAAAGCAGTATTGCCTGCTCCTGATTCTTTGGGAGAAAATTATTCAGGACAAACTTCAATCGGCTGCCAGATCAAAGGCATTGAAAATGGTGAAGAAAAAACCTATTACGTGTGGAACAACTGCGACCACGCTGAATGCTACCGCGAAGTGCGTGCGCAGGCTGTAAGTTACACCACCGGCGTTCCCGCGATGATCGGCGCAATGCTGATGCTGACGAATGACGAATGGATGAAGCCGGGCGTATATAATGTAGAAGAACTGAATCCCGATCCGTTTATGGATTTGCTCAACCAGCACGGGCTACCGTGGAATGAGCGCATTAATGTGACGCTTCCTCACGAATACTAACAATAAAAAAGAAACGCGGCTCTGGAGCCGCGTTTCTTTTTTATTGTTAACCTTCCATCGTAATCACCGCCCTCGTACAAACTCCCCCGACCGGCGGATTGAATTTGGAGACCCGCACTGTAATGGTGGCAACGAGCGGATATTTCTCTCTTATTTTCTCAATAACATTGAAGCCAATATGTTCCAGCAATTTCGCCGGCTCTTTCATCACGATCGAAGCAATCTGGTAGATCGTTTCGTAGTTCACTGTCTCACTCAATTTATCTTCCTGCGCAGCTTTTATAAAATCGGTCGCGATCGTGATATCAAGCGCATATTTATTTCCTATCCTTTGTTCCTCGGGATAATATCCGTGGTAAGCAAAAAATTCAAGTCCTTCCAGGCTGATTGTTCCCAAGGTGGATTAGATTTGATCAAAGAATGAACCACCGCCGCCTGTTTTCTTAGGCTGATTTGTTTCACGTGGCCTGTTAATAGCTGGCGCAGCTTCTCTTGGTGCGTTATCACGGGTCGCATTCTCGCGGTTGGCATTGTCCCTCGCAGCATTATCTCTCGCTATCTCGGCAGATTTATGCATTTCAGCAAGCGCCTCATTCGCTTCGTCAGCGGCACTTCTTGCGCTTTCTCTCGGTCGGTTGTAAGCTACTTCTTCTACCGGTTCAGGTTCTTCAATTGCATTCAGCTCTTCTTCTTCAAACCGGGCCTCTGGAATTAGTTCAGCTTCTTCGAGTTCAATCTCCGCTGCCGGCTCAGGTTCCTCAACAAAAACTTCTCTCTCGTTGGACACTTCAAAAACTACGTCCGGCTTGTCGTCGTGCATGATTACATTCACTTCCGAATCTGCCTCATCTTCTTCCTGATCCACTTCCAGCTCAACCGGTTTAGCCGCGATCGGGAAAGACTGTTTCTTAGGTATTTCAATCTCCGAGATATGTTGTTTGATCTCTTCCATTTTGTTCAGAACCGATTCCTTATCGTACTTCTGCTCAAAACGTTCGACCGTATCAATCGTATTATTAGCAAGCGAACTCAGCTGTACAATGAGGTTGTCCCTGAAATTTTCGATGGCTTTGAAATCGCGTTCCTGTCTCTTCACTTCCGACGCAAAGTCCTCCTTGAACTGGCGTAATTTATCCTCTGTTTCCTGGATGATCTGATTCGTTCTTGTCTCCGCTTCGGTCACCAGATCATTGGCCGTTGTCTTCGATTCTTCAATGCGTTTTTCCGCGAGTTCGTTGGCTTCTTTCTCGATCAGCCTGCTGGTATCCTCGGCAGCTTTAAGTGTGCGGAATAGCGTGGATTCAATGTCTTTTAGCTTACTAAGTTCCTTTTCAGCATATTCAAGCTGCATTTTCAGCAGGCTATTTTCGCTAGAAAACCGCTCCCATTCCTGAGACAAAGAGTTCAGGAAAGCATCTACTTCGTCCGGGTCGTAACCTCTGAAAATCTTCTCAAAAGTATGCTTGCGTATCTCTATCGCGGATATTTTCATGATGCGTTCAAAGTATGTTACTTAGATAAAAACAGTCGTGTAAGTTAAAGATATATGCGTCATTTTTCAAAGTATTTACCAATAATACCATATTATAAGTATGCTATTCTGCCACTTCCCAGACCGAAATCATACGGTCGTCGCTGCATGATATTAACTGGTTTTCAAAGGTTGTCCAGAGGAGTTTATTGACCGAAGTTCCATGTCCGGCGTGACGCGCGCGGTCGATGATTTTTTTCAGTTTGAAAGTCGCAGCGTCCCAGACTTTCACGGACTTATCCATGCTGCAAGTGGCAAATAATTGCCGGTCGGGACTGAATGCAATATCGTTGATCGCATACATGTGCGCAGGGATGTCGGCGACGATCCCGTAAGCATCATTTACATCCCAGATTTTAAGGTGCGCGTCGCGACCCGTTGTGAACAAATGATTGAAGTCTGGTGAATACTTAACGGAAAACACGGAGTTAGCATGTGAAGTAATTGTCTTTTTTAAAGTAAATCCATCCAGATCGAAAATATGAACGTTGGAATCACTGTCGCCTGTTGCAAATTCATTGGTCACGGGATTGACCGCGATCGAGCGTACACTTTTAGCCGAAACTTTAAGATGCTTGCGGATTGAAAATGTGACAAGATCCATCACGACGATCACGCCGTCGCCCAGGGCGATCAATGCATTGTTACCGAATATCTGAATGTCAAATATCGCCGCAGCCGTTATTTTTGACGTTTTTTCGACCTTATTATTTACAGTATCCAATACCTGAATACCCTCGTAATTCTGCCCGATCCAGAGTGTCTGATCGGCCGAATTCAACGCAAGTGCGTACACGGAAGCGCCGGCGCGGGCGACCAGTTTGCCGAGATCGGGCTTATTTAAATCCCATTGAATAACATAACCATCGCCTCCGGACGAGTAGAAGCCGTGAGAAGTGTGGTCTGAAATAATTGTAAATACACTATCCCGATGACCGGAAAAAGTATCTACTTTGCGTATGTTCATCCTGATAATCGGATAGCGTTAAGTAGTCAAAAATAGGAATTAAACAGAATAACTATGCCGCTCGTTCATTCCGAGAGGATTGGGGAGACTTGCACCCTGCTATTATGGAAACTGACCGAAACGGAATCGGAGCTGCGTGAGACCCTGGGCAACGGGTTCAATTCGGAGGAGCTGAGCAGCATTTCACACCCTCAAAAGATCCGCGAGTGGCTGGCCAGCAGAATGTTGATCAAAGTATTGGTCGAGCAGTTCGGAATTACTTATGCCGGCTTGCACAAAGACCAGCACGGAAAAGCGTTCCTGATCAATAACGATTCGAACATTTCCATCACCCACACTTTCGAATATGTGGCCGTGGCGATCAATCCGTTTGCTGCAGTAGGGATAGATATGGAGAAAAGTGACCCGAAACTCCAACGAACTGCGAACAAGTACCTGTCTGCCAGTGAGTTTGAGCACGCAAAAGACGAGCTACCCAACCTAAGCATCTACTGGTGCGCCAAAGAGGCACTTTACAAAATGTATGGGAAGAAAAAGATCAGCTTCAAGGATTCCATCTACATTCATCCTTTTTCAGTTGACAACCAAATTGTGAGCGGAAAGCTGACCGACGAAGACCTGATCCTGGATTCAAGGATCCACGTGAGATGGTTCGACGGACATTGTCTCGCAATCGCCCTCTGAGCTAATGGTCTTCCATCTCATCAAGCGTCGATTTCAGGATTTTCTCAATTTCCCGGATCTTATCCTGCTCGCTCGTTTTTTCGTAAGATAGTATCAGATTGCGCAGTACGCGCTGCACGATTTCAAGGTTGGTGCAAGGCTGGTAAAATATCTCTTTCGACTTGATATTCAGCTGCGCGATGTAATGATCAATATCGGTTTTCGAGAATATGATCCCGCGATTGAATACATTAATATAGAACTGTGTATTGTCGTTTTTGTAGGTCAATACAAAAAGGTTGGGCAGATTAACTCCATAAACCGGCAGACCCAGCTTCCGGGCAACGAGCAGATAGATCACGCAAAGTGTGATCGGGTTACCTCTCCGGCTTTCGAGCACTACATTGATCATCGAGTTGGAAGGCGAATGGAAATTTTTGGTATTCGCCGCAAAGTTCATTGTCCCAAAAAACAGACTATTGATCCGTTTGATCTGGTCCACCGCATTCATTTCTTCCTGGAATTGTATCCATATATCATAATAAAGCTGCTCAATCGACGCTTTCAGTTTTTCAATCGAAAGATCAGGATAGTGGTAGGTGGCGATGATCCACATTCCTTCCAGCAGATCGAGTGCGCCGCCGTTTTTCCAGGCCTGCAAACGCTCGATCATAATGCTCAATTGAAGCTCGTGGATCAGTTCTTCAATTTTCCGCTGCACAATGGGATTGAAACTTTCCTCCCATTCATTCTCCAAAAAAGGTATTACGTTCCCCCCCAATGACAGAATTTTACCCTCAACGTGCTGACTCACTTCATGATCTTCATCATCAAGTAAGGATATCAGTGCTTTGATTTCTCTCTTGTTCATTTTCCTCAAATCTGCATTTAACTACCAACGGATAAATAAAAACATTTTTTTTTTATAGAAGTCAAATTTTCTACTTTTGCCCGGGAAAAAATTGCGCCTCCTTAAAGTCAGTTTTATTAGTTATCATACCCGAAATTCCTTTTTGTTGTAAAATTTAAGGGATTTGGAAAGACATTCATTTCACGATATTTTTTAAAAAACTAGATTTTGGGCATGAAAATTCTTGTTACCGGGGGAGCTGGGTTCATAGGCTCTCATACTGTTGTTGAGCTGGACAAAGCAGGGTTTGAGCCCGTTATTATAGATAATCTGTACAATTCGAACCTCGGCGTTCTCGAAGGTATCAAGCAGATCACCGGCAAGGATTTCCCTTTCTACGAAATGGACTGCAACGATCCCGAGAAAGTACGGGCGCTTTTTGCAAAAGAGAAGTTCGACGGTGTGATCCATTTCGCTGCCTATAAAGCAGTTGGAGAATCGGTAGAAAAACCGCTTAACTATTACGAAAACAACCTCATTTCCCTGATGGTCCTATTGCGGGCGATGACGGAATTTAATGTACCAAATTTCGTATTCTCCTCTTCCTGCACCGTTTACGGTCAACCTGACGCTATTCCGGTAACCGAACAAACCCCAAGAAAGCCCGCCAATTCACCTTACGGAAATACGAAGGCGATCGGAGAAGATATTATTCGTGACTATATCTATGCCAAGCCCGGCGTAAAAGCAATATCCCTTCGTTACTTCAATCCGATCGGGGCGCACGAAAGCGCATTGATCGGCGAACTGCCAAATGGCGTTCCGAGTAACCTGGTACCATTTATCACCCAAACAGCCGCCGGCCTTCGTCCATCACTTACCGTTTTCGGAAGCGACTATGATACTGCCGACGGAACCTGTATCCGGGACTTTATCCACGTGGTAGACCTGGCGAAAGCGCACGTAAAAGCATTGGAGCTGCTCGAATCGGAAAGCGGACCTGACTATTACGATGTTTTCAATGTGGGAACTGGCGAAGGCTACACGGTACTGCAACTGATCAACACATTCGAGCAGGTAAATGGTGTGAAGCTTAACTATTCGATCGGGCCGCGCCGCGAGGGAGATGTGGAGAAGATTTACGCACAATCAGATAAAGTCAATAATGTAATGAAGTGGCGTGCCGAAAAAACCATGGCCGAAGCACTTCGCGATGCCTGGAAGTGGCAATTAAAAATAACAGCTCAATAAATGAAAAAGATCTTAATCACAGGCGGCGCCGGTTTTATCGGCTCTCACGTTGTACGCCGCTTCGTAACCTCCCATCCTGACTATCATATTTACAACCTCGACGCGCTCACTTACGCAGGCAATCTTGAAAACCTGCGGGATATTGAAAATGCGCCTAATTATACTTTTGTAAAAGGAGATATTGTTGACGCTGATTTTATTGAAAAGCTTTTCAGCGAAAACGATTTTCACGGCGTGGTTCACCTTGCAGCCGAAAGCCACGTTGACCGTTCGATCTCGGATCCGATGTCGTTTGTGATGACGAATGTGGTTGGAACTGTCAATCTTCTGAACTCCGCCAAAAAAGCGTGGAAAGACGATCTCGCAAGCCACCGTTTCTACCATGTTTCTACGGATGAAGTATACGGCGAGCTGCACGATCCGGGGACGTTTTTCACTGAAACAACCAGCTACGACCCGCGTTCACCCTATTCAGCTTCAAAAGCGTCTTCTGACCACTTTGTGCGGGCTTACCATAATACTTACAAGCTTCCAGTTGTTATTTCAAATTGCTCCAATAACTACGGCCCAAACCATTTTCCTGAAAAGCTGATTCCGCTGATGATCCACAATATCATCCAGAAAAGACCACTTCCGGTTTACGGAAAAGGCGAAAATATCCGGGACTGGCTTTTTGTTGAAGACCACGCAAGAGCAATCGACGTGATTTTCCATGACGGCGTGAATGGCGAAACTTATAATATCGGCGGCCACAACGAATGGAAGAACATTGACCTAGTATTGCTGCTTTGCTCCATCATGGACGAGAAACTCGGCCGCGAAAAAGGTGAAACCGAAAAGCAGATCACTTACGTAACCGACCGCGCGGGCCACGATCTGCGCTATGCGATCGACGCTACAAAACTTTCGAACGAACTGGGCTGGAAACCTTCCCTTCAATTCGCAGAAGGTCTGGAAAGAACGGTAGACTGGTATCTTCAAAACGAGGAGTGGCTGGATAACGTAACCTCAGGTTCTTACCAGAAATACTATACCGAAATGTATTCGGACAGGTAGTCGGTACTGCGCGTCCCGTACAAAAGATACTCCAACGTTTCACAACGAAAACAAACTTATGAAAGGCATTATATTGGCCGGCGGATCCGGAACCAGATTGCACCCATTAACATTGGCGGTTAGTAAGCAGCTTATGCCCGTTTACGACAAGCCGATGATCTATTATCCGCTTTCCATTCTGATGCTGGCGGGAATTCGTGAGATTCTGATCATTTCAACCCCACACGATCTCCCGCATTTCGAAAAGTTGCTGGGTGACGGAAGCCGGCTTGGATGCGAATTCACCTACGCCGTACAGCCTAGCCCTGACGGACTTGCACAGGCATTTATCATCGGTGAGGAATTTATTGGCAAAGAAAAAGTTGCTTTGATTCTCGGTGATAACATTTTCTACGGCTCGGGACTTTCGCAGCTTCTTCAATCCAACAATGATCCCGACGGCGGCGTCATATTCGCTTATCAGGTACATGATCCTGAACGCTACGGTGTTGTGGAATTTGACAAATCAAATAATGTATTGTCAATTGAAGAAAAACCGGTAACGCCAAAGTCAAACTACGCGGTACCAGGACTGTATTTCTATGATAACGATGTAGTCGAGATAGCGAAAACAATACCACCATCACCACGTGGAGAACTGGAAATTACAGACGTAAATCGGGTGTACCTGGAACGCGGCAAATTGAAAGTTGGTGTATTAAACAGAGGAACTGCCTGGCTAGATACCGGCACTTTCCAATCGTTAATGCAAGCTGGTCAGTTTGTGCAGGTTATCGAAGAGCGCCAGGGCTTGAAGGTCGGTTGCATTGAGGAGATCGCTTACAGAATGGGCTTTATTAATGCAGACCAGTTACGCGAAATTGCCAAGCCGCTCGTTAAAAGCGGGTATGGTACCTATCTTGAACGCATTGTTGCAAACAGCTGAAAACGCTGATTTTTGCATTTGTCCGGACAAATAAATGAAGTTTTTGGCAGAGGAAATAGAGGAGTATTCCGTGATGCATACGGAAAATGAGAGTGACTTGCTGAGGTCTTTGAATCGGGAGACCCACGCCAACATTCTCAATCCTCGCATGCTCTCGGGACATTTACAGGGCCGGTTTTTATCCATGATTTCTAAAATGATCAGGCCTGACCGGATCCTGGAAATCGGAACCTACACGGGTTACTCGGCACTTTGCCTTTGTGAAGGATTGCAACCCGGCGGTAAGATCACCACCATTGACATCAATGAAGAGCTCGAAACTTTTACCCGTAAATTTTTCGAAAGCACTTCTTTTTCAACTTCGATCGAATATATAATCGGGAATGCCCTGGACATACTTCCGGGGCTTCACGATACTTTTGACCTGGTATTCATCGATGCGGATAAAATTAATTATTCTTCTTATTTTGAGCTTTGTCTTGAAAAGGTCAGGAGCGGCGGTTTCATTATAGCCGACAATGTACTGTGGAGCGGAAAGGTAGTTCAGCCCGGTATTAAAATAGACAAAGACACCCAGGCGTTACTGGACTTTAACAAAATGGTCCACGAAGACAGCCGGGTTTCCAATATTCTGCTCCCGATCCGGGACGGTTTAATGATACTTCAGAAAATTTAAGCACACCAGTAAGCCAAGTACCAAACATTTATGGCCAGAACTTTCATTAATAACATCAAGTACTTAACAGCCGCATTGCTTCTGTCACTGACTGTGACAAACGCAGTATTTGCGCAAACTCCCGAAATCCCAGCCAGCGTTTCATTTGGTGGTATAACCGTCAAATTTGACAGAAATGCACAAAACCTGATCGAAGAGGATGTTAAGAGCCTGATGAGTAACAAGAAATTTTGGGAAGAAAAAATGGATCGGGCAATACTTCACTTTCCTATCGTGGAGGGAATATTGATGGATGAAGAGGTACCTATTGACTTCAAATATCTGGCAGTTCAGGAAAGCTCATTCCGCCCGGATGTCATATCTACATCAAATGCAGTGGGTTACTGGCAATTCAAACCGGAAACTGCACGTGAATTGAACTTGAGAGTGGATGATACGATCGACGAAAGAAAGAATATCAGCGCCTCGACACACGCAGCGGCGTGGTACCTGAAAAAAAATAACCAGCAGTTTAATAACTGGGTCACAACACTTTACTCCTATTACCAGGGTGCGGGTGGTGTAAAAAAAATTATCCCTGCGAGCTGGGCTTATGCCCGGGAAGTAACGCTGACGTCTAAAACAGACCGGTATATGCTCCGCTTCTTTGCGCACAAAATTGCATTGGAAGCGGGTATTGAGCGCTACAAATCTGCCAGTGCGTATGTATTAATGGAGTCGGACTTCGGTAAAGGCAAAACGCTGGACGAAGTAGCGAGCTCACTGGGTATTCCTGCAATAGAGTTGAAAAATTACAACAGGTGGCTGGCCGATGGCAAGATACCGTCAGATCGGGAGTATCTTCTGACAATCCCCGTTCCTACCGCTCAGGTAGCGGCTGTTCGTGAAAAGCTATCTTTGCCTCCACAACAAACTGCGGTGGCGTCTGTATATGAAGATACCGGCTATCCTGTACTGAAAAGAACATCGCCGCCTTCCCAAAGTCCTGCATTGTATGAGATCAACGGGCTAAAAGGTATAGAGGCTACGCCGGGCTCCAAGCCAAAAACACTTGCAAAGGCAGGAGGAATGCGGGCACCGAAATTTATGCGGTACAATGATATGCAGGCTGAAATGCAGCTTATCCCCGGAAAAGTTTACTATCTGGCCCGAAAGCATAAAAAAGCATCCACCCCATTCCACACAGCACGGCCGGGAGATACCTGGCATAGCGTATCACAGCAATATGGTCTGCGCCTGGTAAATCTTTTGAAATACAACCGCACAACCAGCCGCAACTATCCTATTGAAACGGGGCAGGTATTATTCCTGACAAAAAAACGTCCAAAGAAACAGCCGATCGAAATTATCGCTCCCCCGCAAGCTACTCCTCCCGTGAAAAAGGATTCAGTGGTTGCTGTGGTTACGGAGAAAACGCCGGTTACTGCTGCTAATACGATTCCTGATAAACCGTCGGGGCGGAAAAAATACACGCCGGTATTGGTTGAAAAAACAGAAGCAGCTGCTCCTGCTGAAACCAGAACCGCCGAGCCAGCCGCCTCCATTCCCGTACCTTCGGTGAGTGCTGCGGTACCTTCCGTAGCTGTCGGCGGATCGGCCGAGGCTGCCAAAAAGCCGGCAATGGTGGAAAATGACGAACGGGTCGTGATCATTACACAAGACTCTGAGGATACTTCCTTTAAATCAGTTGAAGAAGAGCGGCCGGTTGCAAAGGCGGGTTCGCCTTCGAAAGTAATTACACCAAATGAGACCCGCAGTACTGCTGCTTCAACCTCTGTATATGCTCGCCAGCGGGCGGCTGCGGAAGAAAGAGCTGCAAGGGAACGAGCTGCCGGCACTTCATCTTCCGAAGTGAGTACAAGTGCTCAAACACATACAGTTGTGTCAGGCGATACCTATTTTGGAATAGCCAGTAAATACAATTTATCATTGAGAGAACTTCTCGAATTGAACAACAGAAGCAGCCAGACGCGCCTTTCGACCGGACAAAAACTGATCGTCGGCAAAGCAGGTCAGGAAACAGCGGTTGTTAATGAGACAGTTGCGGCTAAAACTGCTCCTGAAAGATCAGCTCCTGAGAAAATCGAAGTAACGCGCACTGCACCAGCGGAAACTTTCCGGACTCCCGAGGAGGTAAAAGAGCAAACAAGACGTTCGGTAAATCCTGAGAGTGAATTTCATATTGTTGAGGGCGGCCAAACGTTTTACAGTATTTCAAAGGCATATGGTCTTTCGGTGAAAGAGCTGCTGGAATTGAATAACCTGGGCAATTCTGACAGATTAAAGTCGGGGCAGCGCCTGAAAGTGAAGCGGGAAGCAGGTAACCCGTCGACTGACGAGCGGGTGAACCAGAGCATTAGCAGGGGCGCTCAGACGCACACGGTTGCGGCAGGCGAAACGCTTTTCAGAATTGCGCAAACTTACCGCACCAATATTGAAGACATCAAGAAATTAAACAATATGTCCGGAAACAGTGTTATGGTTGGACAAAAGCTTAAAATACCTCAGCAGTAGGAAATATGATTTTAATTGATCACACCTGTATCAGTGATGATATCGAAGACCAGCTCTTTGTTTGCAATCTTGAAAAATGCAAAGGCGCTTGTTGTGTTGAAGGAGATTCGGGTGCTCCGCTGGATGAAGCAGAAGTAGCAATCCTGGATGAAATTTATCCGATGGTAGAACCCTATCTTTCGGAAGAAGGCAAAAAGGCAATTGCGGAACAAGGTACGTCCACACAAGACTTCGACGGCGATTTCGTCACTCCTATTATTGACGGCCGCGAATGCGCTTATGCAATTTATGACCAAAAAGGCATTTTGAAATGTGGAATCGAGGCCGCATATCTTGACGGAAAAATTGGTTACAAAAAGCCGATTTCCTGCCACTTATATCCGATCAGAGTAACTAAATACGACGAATTTCACGCGCTTAACTACGACCGCTGGTCAATATGCAGCCCGGCCTGTGACTTGGGTAAGCAACTTGGCGTACCGGTTTATCAATTTTTGAAAGAGCCGCTGATCCGTGCTTATGGGCCTGAATGGTATGGTCAACTCAGCCGCGAGATCGACGAACGTCAGGACGCAAGAGCGAATGAAAAAGGATAATGCATTTTTCAATGACGTATATGATGTAGTTCGTCAGATTCCTGCCGGCCGCGCTACCTCCTATGGTGCGATTGCCAAATACCTCGGCAATAACAGAGGCGCCAGGATTGTAGGCTGGGCAATGGGCAGCAGCTATACCCACCAGGATATTCCGGCACATCGGGTGGTGAATAGCCAGGGCGAGCTAAGCGCCAGGGCACTTTTTGAAACTCCTACAACCATGCAGGAAAGGCTGGAAAGCGAGGGCGCTACAATCAAAAACCATAAGATCCAGAATTGGAAGGAATACTTCTGGGATCCTGAGAAGGAGTTATTATAAACGAAAAAATCCTGGCTGAGTAAGTCAGGATTTTTTCGTTCTGCAAAGATCACATTACAGCAATGAGATCGTTTTTTCGCTGCTGCTTTCTATCTGCACTTCTTTGATCAGTTTTTTGCTTTTGTTATGCATTTCAAAATAATAAGTCCCGTCCTGCATTTCGTCAAGGTTGAATACCCTGCGGTATTTTGAGTTGCTGTCCTCGAATACCTCCGAGTAATATACATTTCCTACCTTGTCTTTCACAACTACCTTTATCCTGTCATTCGGGCTTTTGTTTACAGATAGTCTTACCTTGTTAGTATCCGAAATTCTGTAAAGGCCAGCGTCGAAAGCTACTGCATTCGCTTCTTTTTCTTCGAGATTTTTTTTCTTGTCAGTTGTAAATGATGCAAGTGACAAAGTGAGCGCAATGGCGCAGAACAGGTTTGATACGATTGAAATTTTCATGGCTAATAGCTATTTAAAGTTGGTACCATACATCTGCATGGTTGACCTCATACTAAAAAAGCACGTGCCACTTTTTAAATTTCTAGTCTACATTCCAGAAGAATTCCTCCTTAATTTATTGATTTATAGATACTTAAAATTAATCCTCGTATCTCAAATGCTGCCTGCAAGACTTTTTGATTCTGTTCGGTAGCGAACAATCAATTTAAAAGCGAACGTTTGAAAAGGTTACAGCAAATCTTAAATTTATTCTCTGCCGCCTTGCACCGGAGACCATTTTAGTGATAGCCAGCAGGCTATTTAGCTGAGGTGTAGCGGTCAGCATTTACATGTCTCGAATCGCGCAGCAGCCAAAGACCGGTGAATGTAATGAGCCCGTTGATAATCAGCCTTTCAAAACCGAACTTGTAACCGTTGAACCATTCTGCCGAGTGATCATTGATAATATAAGTCAATATCGGCGCAAGAATGCATACTAATGGTACCCAGCGATCTTTCACCTGTGTTTTCAGGAATGCTCCGAAGGCAAAAAGTCCGAGCAGCGGCCCATAGGTGTAGCCTGCCAGATCGAATACTGCGGTGATCACTTCCTTGTTATTGAGGCGGTTAAAGATTAGAATCACCAGATAGAATATCACTGAGAACATGATGTGGACCCAAAACTTGATCGTAGATCTTTTCTCCTCGGGCCTCTTCTCAATTTCCATAAAATCAATGCAAAAAGCGGTAGTCAATGCGGTGAGCGCGGAATCGGAGCTGGCGTAAGTGGCGGCCGTGATTCCGAGCAGGAAAGTAATCCCCACAACCAGGCCAAGATGATTTAAAGCAAGCATCGGGTAAAAATCGTCCGTTCTCGCTGTAGCCGGAATACCCTGCGCTTCTGCATATACGTAAAGCAGCGCACCGAGTGAGAGGAACAGGAAATTGACGATTACCAAAACCACTGTAAACCAGAACATATTCTTCTGCGCCTCGCCAATATTCTTGCAGGTAAGGTTCTTCTGCATTAGATCCTGGTCAAGCCCGGTCATCACAATGGCTATAAATACGCCGGCAAAAAACTGTTTGAAGAAGTTCTTCGGATCATTAATATCCCAATAGAAAATGCGCGAATATTTACTGGTGTCCACAGCATTCCAGATATCGCCTATTCCTTTGAGATTCAATTCCTTGGAAACTAGAACAATTGTTAGAATTACAGCTGTGATCAGGAAAAAGGTTTGAAGTGTATCTGTGACGATGATCGTTTTCACCCCGCCTTTAAAAGTATAGATCCAGATCAGGAAAATGGTGATCGCTACCGCCACTTCGAAGGGGACGCCAAGTGGCTTGAAAAGTGCCAACTGCAATACCTGCGCAGCGACATATAACCTTACTGCTGAACCGATTGTGCGTGATAGGAGAAAAAAACCGGAGCCTGTTTTATAAGACCAAAAACCAAAACGCTGTTCGAGATAAGAATAGATAGAGATCAGATTGAGCCGGTAATAAAGCGGCATTAACACGGTACCGATCACCAGATAGCCCAGAATATAGCCGATAACTACCTGAAAATAGGAAAACTGAATATTGGCGACAGCCCCCGGAACCGAAACGAACGTTACCCCCGAAAGCGAAGTCCCGATCATCCCGAAAGCCACCAGGTACCAAGGCGACTGGCGATTTGCGGTAAAAAAAGTATTGGTATCCGCCCCCCTGGAAGTGTAGATCGACACTGTAATCAGCATTCCGAAATAGACAATCAGGATAACCAGCGAAATATAGGGATTCATCAAAAGGGGAGATTTGGATTAGTGGGGTGTTGTATTAAAAGCCGCAGTACTTCTAATAATCTGCGTTTTTAATTAGATTTGCTAATCAAACAGAAATTTGGTTGTTATGCAAGCGATGACGGAAACAGACGTAGAAATTCTGGAAGAAACGGTTGTCACCGACATTAAAAAGCTTATTATTTATAATGACGATGTGAACACTTTCGACTGGGTAATAGATACATTGGTCGAGGTATGCGGGCACACCAGCGAGCAGGCCGAACAATGTACGATCATCATTCACTACAAAGGAAAATGCTCGGTTAAAGAAGGGGCTTTTGACGAGCTCACGGGAATGCGGAACGAAATCTGCCGGAGAGGAATTTCAGCCGAAATTCATTGATCGGCCCGACAGGCACGCTTCTTTTTCTCCCCGGGGTATTGTTTCCAGATTATCCCGTTCCATCAAACGTCCTTTAAATTCTCATGAATTATCCCTCGCGCCTGATAGAGGATGCTGTAAATGAAATCTCCCGACTTCCCGGAATTGGTAAGAAAACTGCGCTGAGGCTGGCATTACATTTGCTTAAGAGAGAAGAAGAGCAAACCCGGTCGCTGTCGGAGGCGATTGTGAATATGCGTACCAAAACTACTTACTGTGTGAAATGCCACAATATTGCGGATGAAATGTACTGCAATATCTGTGCAAACCCCAAGCGAGACCGCACTACGATTTGCGTCGTGGTCGACACGAGGGACGTTCTGGCGATAGAATCTACCAATCAATATAAAGGGCTTTACCACGTACTCGGCGGTATTATTTCGCCGCTGGAAGGCATCGGGCCTGCTGATCTGAATATAGACTCGCTGGTAAATAGGGTGGAGAAGCCGGCGGAAGAGGAAGGTGTTCAGGAAATTATTCTGGCATTAAGTCCGACGATGGAAGGTGATACCACTGCTTTTTATTTACAAAAAAAGCTAAAATCAACAGGCGTTAAAATGAGTACCATTGCGCGTGGCGTGCCCATCGGCGGCGATCTTGAATATGCCGATGAAATTACGCTGGGCCGGAGTATCATAAGTCGGGTGGCTTATGATTGATTTAATAACAATTTCAATTGTATCGTTATGAATAGAACAGATTTTTTGCGGACACTCGCGGGCGGCACGATCGCTGCGGGAGCATTTGCTAACCAGACATTTGCAGGTAGTCCAAATACAATACTTGCGGAAACCGCACCATTTAAGCAGGCGCCACTTCCTTACGATTTCGGCGCATTGGAACCGAGTATTGATAAAATGACGATGGAAATCCATTATGGGAAGCATCATGCGGCGTATGTGAAAAATTTGAACGACGCAGTTAAAGGAACTGAATACGAGAAAAAGTCGCTGGAAGATATTCTTAAGTCGGCAGGCAAAGCGCCGGCTGCTATCCGGAACAATGGTGGCGGGCACTGGAACCACACTTTCTTTTGGGAAGTAATGGGGCCCAAAAAAGCAGCAGCACCGACAGGCGCGGTAGCTGACGCGATCAACGCACAATTCGGTTCTATGGATAAAATGAAGGAAGAATTCGCAAAAGCGGCAACCACAAGATTCGGCTCAGGCTGGGCGTGGCTGGTTGCAAACGGCGGGAAGCTTTCCATCGGCTCAACACCAAACCAGGATAATCCGTTAATGGACGTATCCGACATCAAAGGAACACCAATCCTGGCACTTGACGTGTGGGAACACGCCTACTACCTGCACTATCAAAACAAAAGACCAGATTATATTAAGGCTTTCTGGGATGTGGTGAACTGGGAGAAGGTCGCTGCTAACATGAAGAAAGCTTAGAAGGGGACGAAAGGGAGGAAGGGAGGAAGGGAGGATGGAGGAAAGGGAGAAAAGGGACAATACAAAATGTTTTCCTTCCTCCGTTCCTCCTTCCTCCCTTTTTTCCTGTTCCTCCCTTCAATTACAAAACGACGCAATTACCTTGTAAGCCTGCTGGTAACCTAGCTCGCCGGCTTTGCTTAGGTCCATGCAACCTTCGTTTACCTGACCAAGGCTGTTTTTTAGAATTCCCCGGAGGTAATAGGCTTCTGGATAATCAGACCGTAGTTTTATTGAGCTGCTGAAATCCAGTACTGCTCCCATTTGGTCGCCGCTCGCGGAACGGATCATGGCGCGGGAAAAGTACGCACTTGAATAGGTCGGGTTCAGTTCGACGGCAGTTGTCATATCCTGCAATGCGCTTTTTGTGTCCCCTACTTTCGCTTTGTTCATCCCTCTGATATAGTAAGCTTCGGCACGCTCGTTGGTTAGATTATCTATCTTAACAGGCTGCTGAACCTGATCACGCAGCTCTTCCAGCTTTTCTTTGTTAATTTTTCCAGCATAGACAATCTTCTTAGGATCACCTACATAAGGATTTTTTAGTTCGATTGATTTTGTCAGATCAGCTATCGCGCCGCGTTGATCGTTTAGCCTGCCTTTGGAAAACCCTCTCCCATAATATGCCAGGAAATTGTCCGGGCTGAGCTGTATTGTTTTGTCGAAGTCGATGATCGCTCCCGTGAAATCTTCCAGTTTATTTTTGGCAAAACCCCGGTTTGCGTAAAGCTCACTGTCATTCGGACTGAGTTCGATTGCGCGTGTAAAATCCGCACTGGCACCCTGGTAATCACCTAATTGGAGCTTAGCTAGTCCGCGACCGGCATAAGCTCCTGTTCTTTTTGGACTTAACTCGATTACTCTCGTAAAATCGGCGAGGCTGCCAGCATATTCCTGCAAATCCTGCTTACAATTTCCTCTGGCGTAAAGGGCCGCCAACTCGTCGGGGTTGAGAGATAAGGCGCGGTCCAGATCCGTCAGTGCATTGCGGTGATTTTTGAGTTTTGCATAGCTCACACCTCGGTTATAATAGGTTTTTGGTTCTTCGGGATTGATCTCGATTGCTTTTGTATAGTCTTCGATCGCTGCGCGGAAATCATCCTGCAAACTTTTGCTTACTCCCCTGCTTTGGTAATACAGCGATTCTTTGGGATTAAGCTCAATGGCGCGGTCGTAATCGAGAATAGCGCCGCGGTGGTCTTTGAGGTTTGCTTTTGCGAGACCTCTGTTGAAGTAGCTGGGGGCATGTTCGGGGCTCATTGCTATTACCGAGGAATAGGCCTGCAAAGCACCGTTGAAATCTCCGGTCCCGGCCTTTGTATTTCCTTCTTCGAAAAATTCGGCTGCTGAACGCTGGGCAAAGGTGGGAAATGAGAGGGTAAGCGCAACTAAAAACGCAATGGCAGATACTAAGACTTTCATGAATGTAAACCGTTTCCTCAAATCAGAAATTTTTCTATTATTCTATAAAAGTATTCAAATTCCTTCTCTGCATCAAAAAAACAAATACCCTTATTTTCCAGCGCTTTCTTAGACCAGTTTCTTAGAATATCCCTACATTTATGTTTCCCACGAACTGGACATTTTTCATTTTACCAAACCATTTTATGACCGGAAGCTTCAAGAAACTACTTCTCGCAGGGCTGATTATCGTAGCTGCGTTAGCTGTTTATTTCGCTTTTCTGAAACCCGGCGATTCTCCGCAGATAGCAAGTGAAGGTGAGATGCCGCCGCTGGAAGAAGATACGTCCGTTTACCTATCTTCAATGAATGACCTGAAAGGCAACCAGGTATCGATGGCCCAGGATAAGCTGATATTTGTAAATGTATGGGCAACCTGGTGCGGCCCGTGCAATATGGAAATGCCTGGTATCCAGAAACTTTACGACAAATACAAGGAGCACGAAAAAGTAGCTTTTTATATTATCTCGGACGAAGATGCCGAAACTGTCAACCCGTTTATTGCGCGCAAGGGATATAACTTGCCCTTTTTTCAATATGCCGGACCTTATCCCCCCGCTCTTGACGGCAATGCAATTCCGCGTACTTATATCATTTATAATGGAAAGATATTAGCGCAGGAAATAGGTGCTTCGAAATGGGACAGGCCTGAAATTATTGAACTGATCGAAAAGCAGCTTGCGCAGATCTGACAGCCTTATCTGATACCCCTATAATGCAAAAAGGCGCTGGATCCAGCGCCTTTTTGCATTATATTATTTGGCTAAAACTTATTCTACAACAAAGCTACCTTTCATCAGTGCATAGTGCCCTGGGAAGCTGCAAATGTAAGTGTAAGTACCTTTTGCAGGAGCTGTGAATTCGATTGTATCGCTTTCTCCGCCACCAACTAGTTTGGTATGCGCGATCACGCTTGCTTTTTCAGATGCAGGAATGTACTCAGTTTCTCTCGCAGCAGCTGCTTTTGAACCGAATGTAGCAACATCAACACCTGGCTTCAACAATACCCAGTTATGGCCCATTGCCGCTTTCGCAAGCTTACCTGAGTGTGTCAGGGTCAACTTCACTTTCTGGCCAGCTTTCACTTTGATCTCTTTCAGGTCAAACTGCATTGCGTCACTTCCTTTGATGACAATCGTTTTAACTTGCTTAGCATCGTTTACCTCTGTGCCGGCAGGAACTTTTGCTTGAACAGGGCTCGTAGTAACTGCTCCAAAAGCCAAAACTGCGGCAAGAAGCATTACGCCATACTTAGTCGTTTTCATATTCTGAGTATTAGTGTACTTGTTTAATTAAATTTAACCTCCGCAATTTACTACACGAGTTTTTAAAAATACAATCCATTAACATTTGTTTGATAAACAATCATTCAGAAGAGTATTTTGTACTGATCGCGCACTGCCCTGCCTACGCATATCACCGAAAGGACCATCATATAATGGTTAATGTCGACCGGGTCCATCGGGATCGGCAAATTGCCTGACTTTGTCGATAAGGCTAGTAACATCATTGAAAAAACAGCCCACAAGGCACTTTTTTGTCTGTTGGCCAAACCCACACAGGAAATCAGCAAGGTGACCAGAATGCACAGGGATTTGATGATCAGTCCCACATATTCGACGCGAAACCAGGTAATGCAATAGAAAAGCAGGATTCCCAGCGCGATGGTTGAGGTCAATAGAAAGTTTCCGCCCTCGTACCGCATGATGAGGCACCAGGCGCCGGAGACGAGGCAAAGCGCGCCGAGTGTCATTTCTCCGGCGATTACTATTTCATGCACGTTTTCCAAACTCTCAACTCCTGCAAATACCAGTAAATCAGTGAGCGCAACGAAGGATATACTAAAAAGGAATATCCCCCAAAGCCACCTTGTGACGGGCGGCTGGCTTTTGAAATACCTGAAAAAAATGAACAGACTGGTGAAGCTTAAAACGAGGTTAGAAAATATATGAGGACTGCTAAGTATATCCATAAACACGCGTCATATAATCGAAAAAAGCAATTTACAAATTCTGGTTACATTTTGCTACTTCGTGCTTTTCGTTCTACTTTTACCAAAAAAACTGATTTACCAACATGAGCGTTTTAGTTAATAAAAATTCTAAGATTATAGTTCAGGGATTTACCGGTTCGGAAGGGTCTTTTCACGCCCAGCAGATGATAGAATATGGTACCAATGTCGTAGGTGGAGTTACTCCTGGTAAAGGCGGACTTTCTCATTTGGAAAGACCTGTATTCAACACCGTCGATCAGGCTGTTCGTTCTACCGGAGCTGACGTGGCTATCATTTTCGTTCCACCGGCATTCGCCGCTGACGCAATCATGGAATCTGCTGATGCTGGTATCGGCGTAATTGTTTGTATCACCGAAGGTATCCCAACCAAGGATATGATGCAGGCAAAAGAATATATCAAAAACAAAAATTGCCGCTTGATCGGACCTAACTGTCCTGGCGTTATTACTGCCGAAGAATGCAAAGTGGGTATTATGCCAGGCTTTATTTTCAAAAAAGGAACTGTGGGACTGGTCTCTAAATCAGGTACGTTAACTTACGAAGCAGTTGATCAGCTAACCCGTGCAGGATTGGGACAAACAACAGCGATCGGTATCGGCGGTGACCCTATTATTGGTACTACTACTAAAGAAGCGGTTGAGCTTTTGATGAACGATCCTGAGACTGAGGCGATTGTAATGATCGGTGAAATCGGCGGAAGCATGGAAGCAGATGCAGCTAACTATATCAAATCAACTGGTAACAAAAAACCTGTTGTAGGTTTCATCGCTGGACAAACTGCTCCAAAAGGACGCAGAATGGGCCACGCCGGTGCAATTATCGGTGGAGCTGATGATACAGCTGAGGCTAAGATCAGAATTATGAAGGAATCAGGGATTTTTGTAGCTGAGTCGCCAGCATTGATCGGCGAAACGATGTTACTTGCCCTGGGAAGGAAATAATACTTACTTACGATATATTTTTTAAGAGGGCTGAGGAAACTCCGCCCTTTTATTCTTATGAGGTCCATATTCACACCATTCTTTTGGGCTTTCTTCACAGCATTACTGTTCCTGGGCACTTTTTCCAGGAGCGCGCCAAAAATTACACCTCCCGAGCGTTTCTTTCCCGTTTATAATTATGAAAATGACTGGCTGGTTTACAGCGATCAGTATAAGAATTACGTCCCATTTTCTCCGGGCGTAAACGAAGGAACCAGATCAGCGAGTTTATATATTGATCTGGTCAAAAACAGGAGGTACTTTCTATTACTCACATCCGATACAGAAAGCTATCTTTTTGTAGAAGGTGCGCTGCAAAACCGCATTGAGGGAAATTCGTGGCAGGAACTCAGTATTGACAGTCTTTTCAAAATTTATAAAAAAGACGAACTGCTCGTCACGATTTACGGCAGCGAGGGTGTTGCTGATAAAATTGCCCTATTGTGCAACAAAAAAAAAACAAATGAGGCGATCGGGCTCAACACATCCCGGCCCAATTTCATCAACATCAAACCCATTTCCTTTACCCCGTTCGGTAACTTCGCGGTGATCGCTTTGGTATTGATCCTGATATTAAATGCCTGGATCTTTAACCTTAATCCGTTGTCGTTTCTCCGTTTGATAAATCCTATCGAGTTTTTCAACAGCGACCCGCGGGACCAGGTTTCCAAAATCAACAAACCTTACAGTAATACAATAATTTTCTTTGCGCTCATTACTGCAATGTGGATGGGCTTTGTACTTGTGTTTCTGTCGAGCAACAGGCTTAACTTGTTTTCAGTAAACAACATACTATCTGAAAAACCGAACACTTTGCTTATTCTGGGGGACTTTTTAATACTTACCACGATATTCTTCATACTCACTTACGTCAAATACATATTCATGCTGCTTGCGGGTAATATGCTCAATCTCGACAAACAGGTGGATACCATATTCATCAAAATAATACAATCCTCGTATATGTTTTACGGAGCATTGTTTTTGATTGTATTTACTGTGAGTTTCAATCGCGCAACCTGGATTGGGGATATGCGGCCCTACATTCTCCTCCCCTTCCTGTTCTTCTATTTTGCCCGTTTCGTTGCGCTCTACGTGGTTACTAAGCCCCCCGGCGCGTTGATTAATCTCTATTTATTTTCTTACCTTTGCGTCATTGAAATAATCCCGCTCATCGTTAGTATGAAATTTGCCCTATAACTAATAATGATGAGTTTGGACTAAACTAATGAGGATTTTACATGAGTGAGACAATCAATTTTGATCAGGAAAGGCTCAAAAAGGTGACCAGCCTGCTAGTAAGCCAATCCCGACCCGCCGACGAAAATTCACCTTATTACGAATTGGCCAAAAAGTACAATATCAAAGTTGATTTCAGGCCATTTATCCAGATCGACGGCGTTTCGTACAAAGAGTTTCGTAAACAAAAAATCAACATCCTAGATTATTCTGCTGTCATTTTTACGAGCAGAAATGCGATAGATCATTTCTTTCGGATTTGCACTGAAGGAAGAATTGAGGTTCCTGCGACGATGAAATACTTTTGTATCTCCGAGCAAACCGCTAATTACCTTCAGAAATATATAGTGATCCGGAAAAGAAAGATTTTTACGGGCACAAAAACGGCAACGGAACTGATTGAATTAATGCGCAAGCATAAAAAAGAGAAGTTTTTGTACCCATGTTCGGATGTAAGGAAAAACGATATTCCCGAATTTGCGGACACAGAAGAATTCAGCTTCACGGAAGCGACTATGTATCAGACCGTTCCATCTGATCTTTCTGATTTGGAAGACGTATACTATGATATTATTGCGTTTTTCAGTCCGTCGGGGATTAAGTCTTTATTTGAAAACTTCCCGGACTTCAAACAGAAAGATACGCGGATAGCAGCATTTGGTCCGACCACCGCGAAAGCAGTAGAAGATGCCGGACTGTTTCTGGACATTCAGGCACCGCTACCAAATGCGCCTTCCATGACCGGCGCGCTCGACCTTTATATCCGGCAAGCCAACAAGATATGACAGGTTTTTCGGTCAAAAAAGCCCTGGAAAATTTCCAGGGCTTTTTTGTGTTTATATCAATTTTTTTAAGCAATATGCGTTATGAATTAAACTGAAAACCTTCGGTAAGTTCTCTAAACAAACCCAAAAGTATGACTTTGAAGTTTACTATAAGGAGTAATAAAAATGTCCGGTTACTTGCACTAATATTTTTGATTCCCCTTGCTGCTGTCGGCCAGAAAGATGCTCAGTTTAGCTTATTCTCTTTAAATCAGCTTTACCTCAATCCAGCAGCTGCTGGCGCCGACGGACTTACGAAATTTCAGCTTACGCACCGGACTCAGTACGCTGGCTATCAGGGCACGAACCTGGACGATACCGGCGGTGCCCTTTCTACGCAATTGTTCTCTTTTAGTATGCCAATCAAAAATTTCGGTATTGGTTTCTATGCATTGAATGACAAGAGTGGCCCAAGAACTGATCAGGATTTTAAACTTTCCGCAGCATATCATATTCCCGTTGCCGGGGGTAACTTGCAGGTAGGTGCAAGTGCAGGTTTGTTTCGCCAGGCTATCGACTACGGAAAGTTACGCGCCCGTGATCCGGACGATCCTTTGATTCAAACCGGTGTTATCTCAGAAATCAATCCTGACCTGGCAGTAGGTGTGCGATATGAAAGTGATGCTTTTTATGCGGGTATATCCCTGAACCATTTGCTGAAACCGAAATATCAACTAGGCTCAGATCAGGGTACGAATCCATTGCCACAAACAATTTATTTCAATGCGGGCGTAAACCTTGAACTGGGCTATTTACTGGATATTCAACCAATTATTTTGGTAAAATCTGATATCAGCACTTTGTCTGTTGAAGGTGGCGCGACGGTAACCTATAATAAGCGCTACTGGGTGGGCGGTACTTACAGACAACAGGATTCTTACTTCATATTAATGGGCGGGATCTATTTATTGCAAGACCAGTCGCTGCGCCTTTCAGGGGCTTACGATCTGGTGATCGGTGGCAATCGCGCCAAGGCCGCATCTTCATTTGAGGTTACGTTATCCTACGCATTACCTTCTCCGAAATTCGGAAAGAAGACGATCATCCGCACGCCTCGCTTCCGCTTTTGATCGCTCAAACCGGAAAAGTTTGTAATATTCAATTACAGGCTAGCAATAAATCAACATGAGCTGGGTTAAACTTGGTATTTTCCTAAATGGTAGTTTGCTCGGCACAAGCAGTTTGTGAAACTTTAATTTATATTTGTAAAATCGTCGACCTGCATACCAATTCGCATTTTCAATACGTTAAGTCGATGATTAACTGAATTCAGCAGCTTCCGGGCACAATTTAGAGTTTCCTGTCCGGCTGAACAGTGCCTTTTTTAGATTAGTTTTTTGTTTTTTCAATTATACTTTATAGCATTAGCCGGCGTTTTTAGGCTACAGTTTATACTCAAATTTTACAAAACCACTATGAATGTGAAAGTGTTCTATCGGGATGGAGTCAAAAGTCTGCTTTTGATAGCCGCTCTTATGCTCATGCAGAGTTGCGGATTTATCAAAAGTAAGTTTGGCAAGGGCGGACAAGAAGAAAGCGGTATTTCAAATGGAGAAATAACAGCAACAGCCAGAAAAGGCTTTAAACAAACTACACCGGCGGGTATGGTGGTTATTCCATCCGGTTCTTTTATAATGGGTCAGGCTGACGAAGATATTGCCTCATCTATGAACAATATGAACAGGCGGGTGACGATCAGTTCGTTCTATATGGATGATACTGAGATCACTAATAACGAATACCGCCAGTTCGTGAATGCACTTTTGGTTGATTCTGTTTCCGTACTTGGAGAAGAAGAGATTATGACCAAGTATTATCCTGATACAACGGTTTGGAAGAAAGACTTCGCTTATTCAAATGGAGATCCCTTTGTAGAATACTATTATCAGCATCCTGGTTTCGATACTTATCCTGTTGTTGGCGTAAGCTGGCTGGGAGCTCAGTACTTTTCGAAATGGAGAACTAATCTCTTGCACGATTTTCAAAATAAAGAAGGTCAGTTTAACTCGACTGGTTTCCGTCTTCCATCAGAAGCTGAATGGGAATGGGCTGCTCGCGGTGGACGGGCGGTTGCTAAGTATCCCTGGGGAAATCCTTATACTATGAATGCAAAAGGATGTTTCCTTGCAAACTTCAAACCGCAGCGCGGAAATTATGACGCTGATGGTTATCCTTACACCGGTCCTGCTAATGCATACAATCCAAACGATTTCGGGCTTTACAATATGGCTGGAAACGTAGCAGAATGGACTTCGGATGCTTATACTGACAACGCAACTGCTATCGTTTGGGATATGAACCCCGAATATGATAATCCTGATGAACCTCGCAAGGTTGTTAAAGGTGGTTCATGGAAAGACATTGCTTACTACCTGCAAACAGGCACCAGGACATTCGAATATGAAACTGAGCGCCGCGCATTTATTGGCTTCCGCTGTGTAATGGATAATGTAAACGACCGAGGAGGTGCCCGTGCCCGTCGTCGCTAGTATGAAATTCCAGATAAAAAGAAGCAGCGTTTCGATACTCTGCTTCTTTTTTACGATCTCTTCAAAATCAAATAACACTTTATTAATATCAAATTTTTCACTGTAACCGATTTCAATTCGTATGGCTAAGAATAGCGGACCTAATTTTTTTTGGGATAAACTAGTACCAACAATATATAGTGCAGGTGCTGCCGTTGTAATTATGGGGGCATTATTTAAAATTCAACACTGGGATGGAGGTAGCGAGATGCTTACAGCAGGTCTTGGAACAGAGGTAATCATATTTTTACTTTATGCGCTTCAAACCTTAACTCAATCGAGTGACAGGGATCCGGACTGGACCCGTGTTTATCCTGAGCTTTCAGACGATTACAACGGACCCGCAATCACTCGCGGTTCAACACAAAGCAGCAACATTACAGCGAAGCTTGACAACATGCTTGACAACGCGAAGCTTTCTCCTGACGTTTTCGATAGTCTTGGTAAAGGATTCAGAAACCTGTCTGACACAGTTGGCAAAATAACAGATCTTACCGATGCAACTGTTGCTACTAATGATTACGCAAGAAATGTGAAAAGTGCTTCAACTGCGATCAGCGACATGAACAAATCTTATGGTGTTGCGATCAATGCAATGTCTTCGATGGCAGATGCTACGAAAGATGCGCAATCTTACCGTGACCAGTTTCAGCAAATCACTAAGAACATGGGCGCATTGAATGCGGTTTATGAGCTTGAATTGCAGGATACTACCAAGCATTTGAAAGCGATGAATGCATTTTATGGTAATCTGACAGCAGCGATGGAAAATATGGCTGACGCTACCAAAGAATCACAAGTATTTAAAAATGAAATGTCAAAACTAACGACGAATATTTCGTCCCTGAATGGCATTTATGGCAATATGCTCACAGCAATGCGTGGCGGAAATGCCTGATTAGTCCCTAACAAGCGATAGTAAATCCTCTGAGTGAATTATTAATTGTTTGTTATCATCAAATTATTCAATCACAGATAACTGATTACTGAACAATATGGCAGGTGGAAAAGAAACACCCCGTCAAAAGATGATTGGCATGATGTACCTGGTACTTACTGCAATGCTCGCATTGCAGGTTAGTTCAGCCATCATAGAAAAATTCATTCTTCTGAACAATTCTTTGGAACTATCCTCCGGAGCAGCTAATAAAATAAACCAGGAAACTGTACTTAAAATCAAAGCAGCTGTTGAAAAAGCGGGAAACCGGTCAGCTGACGTTGCGGTCATTAAGCAAGCCGAAGAAGTACGCAAGGTTACTGCTGATATTACAAATGAAATCAACACTTTGAAACAACAGATTATTAATGAAGCCGGCAGCGGGCTGAATGAGGAAGGTGGAATTAAAAACCCTCAGGAAGAATCCAAAGTTGGTCAGTTAATGATTGCCACAGGGAAAAAAGGAAAAGCTTACGGCTTGCAGCAACGCCTGAATGGATACACTGCACAGATGAATCAGCTATCTCCTAATAAATTTCAGATGCTGGCTATGGACGGCAGAGAAGATCCAAGTGTAAAGGGTAACAGAGAGCAGAGAAATAAGGACTTTGCCGAATTAAACTTTGAGTCGACTCCCGTTGCAGCTGCATTGGCAGTTTTGAGTCAGAAGCAAACTGATATTCGCCGGATGGAAGGTGAAGTGCTTAACTATCTGGCAAGTAAAGTAGGTGCGGCTGATGTTAAGTTTGACAGAGTACTTGCGATGGTCAGTGCAGATGCCAAGACTGTTGTAGCCGGTACCAAATTTAAAGGCCAGATGTTTATCGCAGCTTCTGCAAGTGGTATCACGCCTAGAATGAGTCTCAACGGCTCTCCCGTTAAAGTTGAAAACGGTATCGGTTTGATAGAATTCACTGCGCAAGGCGGAGGTTATAATGCAGAAGGAATTGTAAAAAGAGAATTGCAGGCGCGGATCACGATCCCGACTCCATCAGGCAGAGATACTACTTATACGATGAATCAGGAATATTTCGTCGTGAAGCCAACTTACCAGATTGAGACAGGAACATTGCCTCCACTTTATCTGGGTTGTGCAAATAAATTGAGTATCCAAAGCCCGGCATTGGGTGCACTTTGGGCACCTAGCTTCTCAACAGATGGAGGAGAAATTATTCAGAGCGGACAAAAAGGGAAATTCACAATCGTACCTAGTAGAGCCCAATTGAATATTACGGTTAGCAATGGCGGCAACGTTTTAGGATCAGAACCTTTCAGAGTTAATAAAGTGCCTAAGCCCTCTTTAGAAGTACGTGTTAATGGCGCTGCTTTTGACGAAAGACGTGGGGCTCCTGCAAGTGGAACGAGAAGTATTCAGGTTGTAGCAATACCTGACGAAAGCTTCAAGAACTTTTCGCCGGAAGATGCTAAGTTCAGGGTTTCAGAAGTGGAGGTTTCCCTTGCCCGCGGAACCCGTCGTATTAATGGTGTAACATTGCGAGGTGGTGGTGGATCAATATCTTCCCTAGCCCAACAGGCACAGCCAGGTGATCGCTACGTTATTACGATCCTCAAGGTTGAGCGTCAGAATTTTAAAGGCGCTATAAATGAAGTGGAAATGGGTACTCAAAACAGGACAGTTACACTATACTAATAATCACTTTTTGTCGTTTTTTGGACAATACAACCTCTTGCATGATATGAGAAGAATGAATGGAAAAACGATTGCATGGTCTATACTATCCCTGTCCATTGGAACTGGTGTTGCATTTGCACAGGAGAAGGAAGATTCAACTGCTAATTCTTTCTCGTCCCGACCTATCGCAGATGGCGATGTGATGATGAAAAGAACGCTGTGGAGAAGGGTGGATCTCAAAGAAAAGCAGAACATTTCCATGTTCTCTAAGAATAACGAGATTACACGCTATCTGCTGGATGCTGCGAAAGCAGGTCTTATCGATGCATATACAAATGATTCTTGCGCAACTAAAATAGGTGGCGGGGAGCTGCATAAGCGCATGGTGATTCCGAATCAGACCGCTGGTTTGTCGGAGGAAGAAATAGCTGCCGGTTTTGGTGAACCAGTTAAGACAGATGACGGATGGGGCGGAAAACCAAAGCCGGATGCTGCGAAGCAAACTCAGACAGCGGATGACGGCTGGGGTAATACAGCCAAAAAAGACCCTAAGAAAGAGGAGGTCGTAGAAGATGATGGCTGGGGTCCACCTAAGAAAAAGACTACAAAAAAAGGTGCGAAAGATACGCAGGTAGCGAAAACAGAAGAAGCTCCTGTCGTTGAACAACCTAAGATCGACTCTACTTTTGGTGAGGTAGGCGGAATTGAGGAGGAGTATTTTCCGAATCAGTTGAGCATCATCGAGATCAAGGAAGATTGGACTTTTGACAAAAAGAGATCACGTCTTTACAATGATATACAGTCTCTGACCATCATCCTTCCATCTGAACAAACGGCGACTGGCCTCGAAATTCCGGTTGCTTCGTTCAAATACAAAGATGTTGAGAGGCTTTTTAGAAGCGATCCTAAAAAGTATATCTGGTACAACACGCATAATACGGCACAGAACAAAAATCTGGCTGACGCGTTCGATCTTCGCCTGTTTTACGGAAGGATCACCAAATTTTCAAATGCTAGCGATGAGGCGTTTTTAGACATTTACGATGGTCAGAAAGAAGCTTTGATCAAGTCTCTTAACTACGAACAAGAGTTGATGGAGCTTGAACATGGTCTTTGGGAATACTAAGATTTCAAAGCTTACAAGTTAATACCAAAAAATCCCCGCTGGCATTCCAGCGGGGATTTTTTATAGCTGCTTACAATACCGGAAATTGATCTAACTATCTCGAACTTTCCAGCTATTACTTGCGGATCACTTTTACATCCGACTCTGAAAGTCCTAATGCCTTAACAGCCTCGTCGTAGTTCTTCCAATTTATTTTAGCATTCTCCTTACCCAAATTTAACGCAGGCATAACCAATACCCGGATCTCCTCGAAAGTACGTTGTCTCACCTTTGCATTTGAGGTACGGAAGATCGGGAAATAGAGCCCGTTGCCTTCAACTACATAATAATAACTGTAACTGATAGCCTCGTCTTCAAATAACACAGTACCGGGGATTGGGAAGTAGCCACCATCATCCTTGATATAAACCTGAAATGCACCTTTTTCCACGCTTGCTACCTCCTCGTCCGTGAATTCTGAAAAGAATGCTGTATCACCAACTACTACATTGCCTGCTGTATCGGTTTCTATTTCGCCCATGAAAGCGATGATAGAGCCTGCGCCACCGCCGCCGCCCTGACCATCCTGCCCAGCTGGACCCGCTGGCCCGGCTGGACCTGCTACTCCTTGCGGACCAACCTCACCCTGCGGTCCCTCAGGCCCCTCGCAGCTGCTCGTAAATAGAGCGACTGATCCTATCCAGGCAAATAGTAATAATTTTTTTAACATAATTTGTCAACGTTTAAATTGTGAACTGAAATAGAAATGTGATAACATATACGCACAGAGTCTCGGGAATGATGCCTGTTGAGTCGTTTAACGCATAAATTATATAAAAAAAACCATTATTCCTTTTTGGAAATGCCAAATAGTAAAAAGAAAAAACTCATCGTAATTGCCGGTCCGACCGCTGTGGGTAAAACCGCACTTTCAATTGAATTAGCAAACGACTTAAAGACAGAAATAATATCCGCCGACTCCCGCCAATTTTTTAGAGAACTCAATATCGGCACTGCGAAACCATCGGCCCAGGAGTTGAGTGAAGCGCCACATCATTTCATTAACTCGCATTCAATAACCCAAACTTACAGCGCCGGCGATTTTGAACGGGATTGCCTGTCGCTGCTGGATTCACTCTTTGAAACGCTCGATTACGTAATACTGACCGGCGGTTCCGGATTTTACATTAAAGCACTACTCGAGGGTCTTGACGAATTACCTATTCCCGCGCCTGGCTTACGGGAATCTTTAACAGAAAGACTTCAAAATGAAGGTTTGGAGGTATTAAGAAAGGAGCTCGAAACGGTGGATCCGGTTTTTTTTCAATCAAGCGAAACTTCTAATCCGCAGCGTGTTCTGAGGGCGCTCGAAGTTTACAAAACTACGGGTAAACCGATCAGTCAATATAGACTGGAAAATAAAAAAGAGCGAGACTTCAATCCAGTTTGTATTGCCGTAAATCGTGACCGTGCAGAACTATATCAACGGATTGACACCAGAATAGACAATATGCTGAATGATGGGCTGGTGGAAGAAGTACGAGGGCTGAGCGAGTTCAAATCGCACCAGGCGTTGCAAACGGTGGGTTACAAGGAAGTTTTTGAGTACCTGGACGGAAATTATGATGAAGAGGAAATGATCCGGGTTTTAAAACAGAATTCAAGAAGATACGCAAAGAGGCAGCTAACGTGGTTCCGGCACCAGGGAAATTTTGAATGGTTTGATGTGGAAGATTATGATCAGATACTTCACTTCATTAAAGCCGAACTCGCTATTTAAAAACAAAAAGCCCATTCTCGTAGAAAATGGGCTTTTACTTTAATCTTCCAGCTCGCGGAATGCCAGGATACCTCCAACTACATTGCGGGTATTCGTGAAGCCCTGTGATTCAAGAAATTTGGCAGCTTTACCACTTCTGGCGCCGGAGCGGCAATGAATAATGATCTCCTCATTTTTCAGTGGTTCCAGTTCTTCTAAACGATCCGGTAATTCACCGAGTGGAATCAGAGTAGCACCGAGGTTATCTTCCTCATATTCATGCTCTTCGCGAACATCATAGAAATGCAGGTCTTCCCCGTCATCCAATCTCTTCTTTAATTCTTCAACTGTAATATCCATTGTCAGGTAGTTTTCTGTAAGCTATTTAAGAATTAACAATTTTTGTGCAAACGATCGTTTCCCGTCAGAGGCTTTGATCACATATATTCCGTCAGGAAGCTGGGAGATATCAACAGACTTTTCACTTTTATCCGGAAACGCGCTTTTTAAAAGCCGCCCTTCTTTCGAAAATATATCAATTTGTTTTAGATTTTCAGCCTTCCAATTCAGCGAACCGCGATTTGGATTGGGGAAAAATACTTGATCAGTTGCCAACTCCTCATTTCCAGTGATCACACCTTGCGCTTTTTCGCCAAGATACGGACGGATCATAATGCTTCCGTTCAAAGATCTTTCCTGCACCCATTCCGTACCCAGGTTATAAAATATCTGATTCTTTCCAAGCTTGGAACTCCTGTCAAAACCCACTGTAACTGGCTGTTCATTGATCTGATTCCAGCCGACGTAAAAAGTATCTGCTACTGCAACCGGAACTGCCAGTTTATAATCTACAAAACCATCGCGTCTATTGGTATACGAAACAGCAACTGACCGCTGTCCGAGCATCTGATCAGGCTTTCCATTTTTATTGCTAAGAATCTGAATGTTAAAACTTTGACCTGCAATATCCTTGTTGAAAGGAACAATAGCAAGTCGGACGCCGCCAATCGTATCCGGCTTGGAAAGAATATAGCGCACTGCTACCCTACCTAACTTTTGATTAACCTGAACACCATATTCAGCACTTCCGTCGTCGAATGCGAAGTAATCTTTCAGGGTAGTTCTTGAAACAATCGTGTCGTTGTTTTTCAAACCAAGGTTTGGAATCGAATCGGTGGTGGTTAGAAAAAAGCGGCTCACCAGACTAATACTATCTATCCCAGTGGGTATTACAGGAACATTGAGCTTCACTTGCAGAGCCTTTGATTTCAGGGATTCTACATAGATTGATCGCTGCACGTTTCGCTGCAATTCTTTTCCGGTGCGCTCATCGGTTAGTGTAAATGTGCTGGTGAGGATATTAAAATTATTGAAATGATTGACAATATCTGTACTCACCGAATCCGCGATAAGCGCTGCGGGTTTGACCAGATATTGCCTTAGTGGCATTGCTGTGTATGTTTTCAGGAACTGAGAAACCGGTTTTCTGGTCGCTACATCAAAAATGTAAGGCTGGCGGACTGAACGTTTTGTATTGATATACACATAGTCCAGATGCCAGGTATCAAACGGACCCGAGCCACGTCCATAGGATCTGAACCTGAATTGGAATGCACCGTGCAGATAGAGTGCGTCTGAAATCTTAATAAACTCCTGACTGAATAACGTATCTGCCTCAAACCCGTTTTGAGTCCAGATAGTTGTCCACTCATTGTTTCGATTTAACAACTCAAGACTTAGGTAATCGCTGGAATCAGGTAATTCTCCCAGTCCTTTCGCCGACCAGTAAAAGCTAAGATAGATAGAATCAGCCGCACTTCTTCCTGCGATGTTAATGGGCTGAGATGTAAGTGTATCCGTAAAGTCCTGGCCTAGTGGATTGACGAGATTGTAAGGAACCCCGCGCGCATTCAGCCCGTCGAATGTAGCGATATTGCGCGATGGCTGCGAAGTTGCGAGGGAGTTATTAATGTACACACCACTTCCTGCAAGCCAGTAGCGGGTGTCCGGCGAGGCAGTTCTTGTAGTAGAAAAATCATCGAAAAAAGGAAGCGAAAGTACCTCCGTCCTTAATGTGCGGTTTTCTAAAACCTCTTCTTCGTAATCTCCCTCACCCAGCGGCACAAGCCTAAGCTGCGCATGGGCAACCCGGCAATGCAATACCAGCAACATTCCGATATAGATAAAATACTTGCTGATATTAAAAGTGCTTTTAAGGTTCGGGTTGGATAGTTCCATTCTCAGTTGGTTCCAAAGACTGCGGTGTTACCCAAAGATCGATAACATCCCCTATTCTAACATTGCTTCCAGCATCCGGATTTTGCCGTACAATTGATCCCGGCGCCTGCCCTTCCTCAGCTGGCAGTTCCATTTGCTGCCCCACTTTCAAACCCGATCCGATAATCGCGATCTTGGCTTCGTCGAGCGGCATTCCGATCACGGAAGGAGCCTCAAATTGAGCAGTACCCAAACCTTCTCCTAATTCCAGGTCAATTTTTGAACCCTTTGTAATAGGCTGGCCGGGCAATATTTCTTTTCCATTATATAACTGGCGCAATACCGCATTCTGCGCCATATCAGGCACATAGGAGATATTTCCTTCTTCCAGCCCTACACTTTTCAGCAGCATTTGCGCACTCCGGTGCGTCATATCCGTCAGCTTCGGCATTTTGATCAGCGGCGCGGTATTGGATACAACTGTCACATAAATTTTCCTTCCCTCTTTCACCTTCGCTCCCGGAGGCGGGTATTGTGCTATAATCGTGAGCGGAGGAATATTGGCCACAAATGTGCAGTCAACTTCGTAACGCAAATCCTTGGTATCCAGAAACTCTTCGAGATCAGCCACACTCTTCTTTTTCAGATCTGGCACAGTAATAGCTTCGCCGTGATTGGTTGTGAAGGGCAGATAAACAAAAAAGAATCCCAGAAAGATTACCAAAAGAAGCGAAACGATAATTCCAATATGTATGAAAAGGTCCTTTTTGGACTGCGTACTTATTTTGGCCATGAATATTTTGAATGCACTAAACTGGTATATACGGGTAAAAATAAACGTAATAATCTAAGAAGCCAATATGTTAAACTGCATTAGCGCCCAGAATTCTTTTGATATACTTCCCTAAAATATCAAATTCGAGATTCACCGAATCGCCCGCCCGCAGCGAATGGAAATTTGTGAAGGAATAAGTATAAGGTATTATAGCAACCCGGAAAGTGTTTTCTCCTGAGTTAAAAACAGTCAGACTCACTCCATTAATGCATATCGATCCTTTCTCGACCGTGATATTCCCCGTTCCGGCATCATACTTGAAATCAAAAAGCCAGCTTCCGTCCCGTTCTTCCACATTGGTACAAATCCCGGTTTGATCTACGTGACCCTGCACAATATGTCCGTCAAACCTTCCATTGGCCGGCATACACCTTTCCAGATTCACTTTGCTCCCGGGTGTTAATGCGCCCAGGTTGGTTTTGGAAAGGGTTTCCTCGATCGCCGTTACCTTGTAAGATTCACCTTCCACTGCTACTACCGTCAGACAAACACCGTTGTGATTGATGCTCTGATCGATTTTAAAGTCTTTCGCCAGCGAAGAAAGGAACGTAAAAGTCTTGTTAGTACCCTGTTCCTCTACATTAGTAACTTCGCCTATTGCCTCAACAATTCCAGTAAACATCTTCTTATATACAGTTTGAAAACCCAAAGTTAAGACTTCTTGCGCAGAGTGGATATGCGATTCTTGGCTACAATCCTGCCAATCACTTTTCAATTTCACATAGTTTGCGAACTTTGCAGCCAGCAAAATCCCGCTGACTGAATGTGTCGGCTATCTTCCTAAAAAATATTAAATGAAAAAAGTACTGTTTATCGACCGCGACGGGACAATTATTGTAGAACCTACCACCGACTTTCAGGTCGATTCTCTGGAAAAGCTCGAATTTTTACCAAAAGCAATCTCAAACCTGCGAAAAATCGCAGAAGAGACTGATTATGAACTGGTAATGGTCACAAATCAGGACGGTTTGGGGACAGATTCATTTCCAGAAGATACTTTCTGGCCGGCTCATAATAAAATGCTGCGGACGTTGGAAGGCGAGAACATTCATTTCTCCGAAATCTTGATCGACAGGAGTTTTCCGGAAGATAACCTGCCTACCCGCAAACCCGGTACCGGTATGCTCACTGCTTACCTTTCTGATGAATATGACCTGGCCAACAGTTTCGTTATCGGGGACCGGCTCACAGATATTCAACTAGCGGTGAATTTGGGTGCAAAAGCGATTCTGTATGCCGATGTGCTGCCTGAAACGAATGTTTCCGCTGACATGAACCAATGCACTACACTTGTAAGTAAAGATTGGGACAGCATTTATGAGCACATTAAACTGCCTTCCCGGAAAGCGTCCGTGGAACGCAATACAAAAGAAACACAGATCAGGATCGACCTTAACCTCGACGGAAGCGGCAGATCTGAGATCCATACCGGCCTCGGCTTTTTCGACCACATGCTCGATCAGCTCGCCAGGCATTCCGGCGCCGACCTCACGATCCGCGTCGAGGGAGACCTGCACATTGACGAACACCATACTATTGAGGATACTGCGCTTGCGCTCGGTGAAGCTTACCGGCAGGCGATCGGCGACAAAAGAGGTATTAACCGCTACGGATTTCTTTTGCCGATGGACGAAGCCCTGGCGCAGGTCGCTATTGATTTTTCCGGTCGCCCGTGGATTGTTTGGGATGCGGAGTTCAAGCGTGAAAAAATAGGGGAAATGCCGACTGAAATGTTCTTCCATTTCTTCAAATCGTTCTCCGACACTTCGCTTTCCAACCTGAATATCAAAGTGGAAGGTGACAACGAACACCACAAGATCGAATCGATTTTTAAAGCATTTGCAAAGGCTATCAAAATGGCGGTAAGGAGAGATTTGAAAGCGCTGGATTTCATGCCGTCGACCAAAGGAGTACTGTAATTTTTTGACCGATTAATCTTCCAGTTTGCTTTTTTTAGTTACTTTTGTTCGATTCAAAAGAAGCGCTAAACGGATATTTTATGCAAATGACAATCATAATGATCGTTTTCTATATTGTTCTTTTAGGCTCTGCGTTCCTGGTAGGACGTTGGCTTGAGAACAATGAAAAGAACTGGAAAACCAATAAGTAAAAGGGCTGTTTATAACGCCCTTTTTTTGTTTCCCGTGATGGCTGAACTTTCCAAAATGGCAGGCCGCCTATAATTTATAGCCCGTCAGAACGTTTTAGCACCGTCAGCTGTTCCTTAATCGTTTTACAAAATCTGCAATACCTTGCTCAGAAAGCTCTGCCTCATATTGCTCACGGCCTTCCTCATCTGCAAAGCTACAGATGTGGCAAGTTACTTGCTGGCCAAAGCAAAGGCATCTGTGGTTTGCGATACCGGTACATGCGATAATGAAAAAACGGAAGCGGAAAAAGTAAGCGACGATCAGGTCTTCCCGGATCATATTGTCCATTTCGACAAATTTTGCCTATCCATTCCACTCAAGGCCTCCTTTCTTTACTCCACCAGTTTTCGGAACGAGATTTTTTACAATCTCCTCTCTCCCCCACCCGAGCTGGTCTGATTTCTCTCAAATTTTAGTATTTCCTGTATGAAGATGGTTGTACCGTCGTCACATACCAGGCATATTCCTATTGCTTTATTAAATCAATAATTGAGAAATCATGGTTAAGTCATATCAGCAGCTTTTTGAAAATAATAAAAAATGGGTCAACGATATTACCCAGGAGAACCCGGAATTTTTTAACACCCTGGCAAAAGGCCAAAGCCCCAAATTTTTGTGGATCGGCTGTTCCGATAGCCGCGTTCCGGCAAATGCATTGACCGGCACCCAGCCGGGAGACATTTTTGTGCACCGGAATATTGCCAATATGGTAATCCATACGGATATGAGCATGCTCAGCGTACTCGATTATTCAGTGAATGTGCTTGGTGTAATACACATTATCGTGTGCGGCCATTATGGTTGTGGAGGTGTGCTTACTGCAATGGGTAACAAGCAAGTCGGGCTGATTGACAACTGGTTACGCCATATTAAAGATGTTTACAGATTCCACCAGGAAGAATTGAATGCTATTTCTGATATGAATCTCCGCAGTGACAGGCTCGTTGAGCTTAATGTGATCGAGCAGGTTCGCGATCTTGCCAAAACCAGCATCGTACAGAATGCGTGGGCAAACGGTAAGGCTCTTCAGGTGCATGGACTTGTATATGATATCCATACAGGTATTCTCCAGGATCTCGACGTGACAGCTGACGGTACTACCAATGATTTTGAAGACGTATATCGTTTGGATAAACTTCAGATTGGGTAAGCTGCATATAAATAAATAACTCATTTCCTTTCGAATCAATCGTATGTCATTGAATAAGAATAGTCCGTTCTCCAATCTCAAATACGATTTCCCCTCGGGGCTCGTGGTTTACCTCGTGGCCCTGCCCCTCTGTTTGGGTATTGCGCTGGCGTCTACCGGCAGGTCCGACCTGCTTTTTTCAGGAATTATAGCAGGTGTGGTTGGCGGGATCGTGGTTGGATCAATCAGTAAATCCTCACTGGGAGTAGCCGGACCAGCGGCCGGGCTCGTCGTGATTGTATTGAATGCCCTGGAAACTCTTGGGAGTTTTGAAGCATTTTTGCTTGCCGTAGTGCTGGCAGGTGCGATCCAGGTAATCGCAGGTTTGCTCAAAGCAGGTATTATCGGTTACTATTTCCCTTCGTCAGTTATTAAAGGAATGCTGGCTGCAATCGGTATCACATTGATTTTAAAAGAGATACCGCATGCTTTCGGCTATGATGCCGATTTCATGGGCGATGAAGCTTTCGCACAAAAAGATGGTCAGAATACGTTTACCGAACTCTGGAACGCGGTTAGGTACAGCAGTACCGGCGCGATCATCATTTCAGCTGTCTCACTGGGTCTTCTGATTCTGTTTGACAGGCCTTTCATGAAAAGGATCCAGCTATTCCGCTTCATTCCTGGTGCATTGTTTGTAGTAGCGGCAGGTATTCTGTTAAATCTCGGTTACGCAGCATTTGCTCCTGAGCTGGTTTTAACCGGAGAACATATGGTCCAGTTACCCGTGGCCAGCAGTGCAGGTGAATTTTTTGGTTTCTTCAAAACACCGGATTTCTCTGCGTTTCAGAATGTGGAAGTGTACACAATAGCTGTGACGCTCGCCATCGTGGCTAGCTTGGAAACATTGCTGTCTGTGGAAGCAACCGATAAACTCGATCCTTTCAAACGGAGTACACCCACCAATCGTGAGCTTATTGCGCAGGGGATCGGGAATATGACTTCGGGTCTGATTGGCGGTTTGCCGATAACACAGGTAATTGTCCGCAGCTCGGCCAATATCGACTCCGGCGGACGTACCAGAATGTCCACGATCATTCACGGGTCTATATTACTTCTGTCAGCCGTATTGATTCCGGCGCTGCTGAATTACATTCCGCTCGCCTCTCTGGCGGCTATCCTTTTATTGGTAGGTTACAAGCTGTCAAAGTTCTCTTTGTACAAGGGAATGTATGCTTTGGGTAAGGAACAGTTTATTCCTTTCGTCGTGACGATCATCGCGATCCTAAGCACCGACTTATTAAAGGGAATAGCAGTGGGTATGGTAGTGGCTATCTATTTCATTCTCAGAAAGAACTATCAGCATTCCTACCATTATATCAAAGAGCAGCATCGTGAAGGTGAGGTAATTACGCTCCAATTGTCGGAGGAAGTTACTTTCCTGAACAAAGGCAGTATCAACGCAACGCTCGAAAATCTTCCTGATGGAGCTACGGTAATTATCGACGGCAGCAAATCGATCAATATCGATTATGATGTACTTGAAATTATTCAGGATTTCAAGAAGCATTCAGCTCCGTTGCGCAACATTACTGTGGAAACAAGAGGGATCAACGACGTAGAAGTTGTAGGCGGTCACTAAAAAAATCCCCCGGCAGATAACTCAGCCGGGGGAAAATAATTGTAGTAAGTCGATATTTCAGGTTATTAATTCTTCTGTTTAAGTCGTTGAAGCAGCATATCGTTAAACGTTTTTTCTGCTTTGTATAACTCAATAACTTGCGCGGCTGAGATCACTTTCAGAAACTTGTTCTGATATTCCTTTTCAAGATCCAGCTCCTTTTGTCTCAGATCCTGCACTTCTTTCAGGTTATTAAGCGCCTGGTCGTCCGTTTTGCCCTCCGCTTTTTTATCATTCACGATCTTTCTCTGCGCGCGGTGAATTTCCCTTCTCTTTTGAGAAAATTCATTGTACACGGGCCAGAAACCAGTCGACTGCTCGGGAGTTAGGCTGAGCCTGTTGGTGATAATCGCAATTTTGGCATCCTGAATCCGCTTGATCTCCTCTTCTGAGCGCCGCTGCGCATTCGCTGCCGACAAACCTGCGAGGATCAAAACGAATGCAAAAAGCAGGTTGCGATGTAGGTGGGTTATGGTTGTATGCTTCATTTCTTTATGCTGTTAGGGTCAAATGGTTTCCTGTCCGGAAATGCTTTCCTGGATCTGCTGGCGCAAAATATCGTCATCAAGGCCGTCGAGATAATACAATACGGTAGAATCTGTTTCAAAAGCCTTCTGAACCACTTTATGCTCGCTCAAATCGAAATAACTGATATTTTCATCTTCCAGGTAATTGATGATCGTTGCATTACTGATTCCGCTCAAAGGTTCCTGTCCAAGGGATCCCTGTCTTTCCGGAACAGTAACCCACACCAGCATCAGAACCAGCGCCATTGCAGCCACCATTCCCGACACCCGCTGCCACGACCAGCTGATCACCGGCTTACGCGCAGGCTCAGACTGGATCTTCGACTGAATGATCTGGGGAAGTTGTTCAAAGTAATTTTCGGGCACAGAAAACGGAACTTCTTTGCGAAGATCGTCCAGCCGTATACGTCCCTTGTCCATAATTATTAATATTTTTTATTTATCAGAAGTTTGACCACCCCCACTTCAAATAGTTTAATCAGTACTATTTAAATAATCTTCAATTTTTTTGGAAGCCCAGTGATACGAGGCTTTCAACGCGCCGACCGAAGTCCCGGTTATCTCGGAAATCTCTTCATAAGGCAGTTCTTCAAAGTATTTAAGGTTGAAAACCAGCCTCTGTTTTTCGGGGAGTTTCAGTATCGCTTTTTGTAGTTTAAGCTGGATCACGTCACCGCTCAGCTGCGGATCCGCTTCCAGTTTTTCACTCAGCTCGTTTTCTACATCATAAATAGGCACGAAGAACTTCCGGCGCTTCTTGTTCAGGAAATTAATTGCTTCGTTACTCGCAATGCGGTACAGCCAGGTGTATAATTTCGAATCGCCGCGGAAGTTCTCCAATGCAGTCCAGGCTTTGATAAAAACATCCTGGGTCACATCGTTCGCATCGTCGTGGTCGATCACCATTTTCCGCACCAGCCAATATACCTTTTGCTGATACTTTCGTACCATAAGATTGAAAGCGTTTCGACGCGTTTCGGGATTTGCAAAAAGGGCTAATAATTCTTCGTCAGACATTTAATCGGTACTAACCTGATAGCTAATTCCTTACTGTGGCAAGCATTCATTTATCCACCTAAGTGAAAATCAACATCAGTCAATAATAATTTATTTTTTGGTCAGGTCAAACAAAAATTGAGCCCGGCAGGAGCAAAACCAATGTTTTACAATCCTGCCGGGCCCTTCATTTCGGAGCAAAACGTCACAAAAACGACGTACCCCGACTTATTTTCTTGCGATCGCGCGTTTAGCGGCTTCCACAATATGTTTTGCTGTCAAACCATATTTTTCAAGAAGCTGAGCCGGCGTACCGCTTTCTCCGAAGCTGTCGTCAACAGCTACATATTCCTGCGGCGCGAGTTTATGTTTAACCAAAACCTGAGCAATACTGTCGCCCAGTCCACCAATGCGGTTATGCTCCTCGGCAGAAACTACGCAACCCGTTTTTTCAACAGATTTCAATATAGCCTCTTCATCCAGCGGCTTAATCGTGTGGATATTAATGATTTCTGCATTGATACCTTCCGCTTCCAGCATTTCGCCAGCTTGAATCGCTTCCCAAACCATGTGGCCCGTCGCGAAAATGCTGACATCAGTTCCTTCATTCACCATCCACGCCTTACCGATCTCGAATTTCTGATCTGCATCGGTAAATACAGGAATTACCGGGCGGCCGAAACGAAGATAAACCGGACCTTCGTAATCAGCGATCGCGATGGTAGCAGCTTTGGTCTGGTTATAATCGCAAGGATTGATAACGGTCATTCCAGGCAACATTTTCATCATTCCCAAATCTTCCAGGATCTGGTGCGTCGCGCCGTCTTCGCCTAGTGTTAGCCCGGCGTGAGATGCACATATTTTTACATTTTTGTTAGAATATGCTACACTCTGGCGAATCTGGTCATAAACACGGCCTGTTGCAAAGTTGGCAAAAGTTGTAGCAAAAGGAATTTTACCACCAATCGTCAAACCTGCCGAAAGACCGATCATATTCGCTTCCGAAATACCGCATTGAATAAAGCGGTCGGGGTTTTCCTTAATAAAAGGCTCTAATTTCAGTGAACCTACTAGGTCAGCGCAAAGTGCTACTACATTCGGGTTTTGCTGTCCCAGTTCATGCATTCCTGCTCCAAATCCCGAGCGGGTATCTTTCTTCTCGGTGAAGGTGTATTTTTTCATTTGTGAAATTTCTTTTGAATAAATAATGACATTAACAGACTATTGCACCCTTTTGAGATCAATAATCACCCAGGCTTTCTTCCAGCTGGCCCAAAGCTGCGGCAAGTTGCTCGTCGTTTGGTGCTACACCGTGCCATTTGTGACTGCCCATCATGAAATCTACGCCGTAGCCCATTCCGGTATGCAATAACACAAGGATCGGTCTGCCGTGTCCGAGGCGGCTTTTCGCTTCGTAAAGGCCTTTCAGTACTGCCGCCATGTCATTACCTTCTTCAATCGATATCACTTCCCAGCCGAAAGCTTCGTATTTTTTACCAAGATCACGGTTGTTCATTACTTTCACTGTCGGGCCGTCGATCTGCTGTCCGTTGAGGTCAATGAATGCGATCAGGTTATCAACTTCGTGGTGGGGCGCGAATGTAACCGCTTCCCAAACCTGGCCTTCCTGCTGCTCGCCATCGCCCATCAGGACGTAAACAATACCTTTATCATTATTCAGCTTCTTCGCCGTCGCAGCGCCCAGTGCCACTGAAAGTCCTTGTCCAAGTGAACCCGACGCAATGCGAATACCTTCCAGATGCTCGTGCGTGGTCGGGTGGCCCTGCAATCTTGAGTCCAGCTTACGGAAAGTTGCAAGTTCCTCAACCGGGAAATAGCCGCGACGCGCAAGCGTACTGTACCATACCGGAGAAATGTGACCGTTTGAAAGGAAGAAAAGATCTTCATCCGTTCCATTCATATCGAAAACAGGCTTTCCGCCTTCTTCCTTCAATTTGAGGCGCTCGAAATAAAGGGCCACAAATAATTCAGTACAGCCAAGGGAACCGCCCGGGTGACCCGATTGACAGCCATGTACCATGCGTACAATGTCCCTGCGAACTTGTGAAGCTACTTTTTCTAATTGTTCAATTTCCATTTTTATCTATTTTCTATTGGACTGTACTAGATCCGGCCGCGGCTCAACGTGAGCAACTTAGCCCGACAAATGTCTGTTTATTAGATTTGGTAAAATGACTTATTATTAATCAGTATTACCAAGAATTTGACCTGCGTGGTTTTTGGATTCTACCTTTTGGATGATCTCTTCAATAATCCCCTCTTCATTAATGACGAAGGTTGTACGCAAAACCCCCATATAGGTGCGACCAAACGTATTTTTTTCACCCCAAACCTGATAATCCTCCACCATTTTATGATCCGTATCAGCCAGTAACGGAAAGGGCAGGTCGTATTTTTTAATAAATTTCAAATGCGACTTCTCATCATCATTGCTCACTCCCAGCACTTTATAACCCTTTTTCAGAAGCAATTTATAATTATCGCGTAGATTACAAGCCTGCGTGGTGCACGTTGGTGTGTTGTCTTTAGGATAAAAGTACAGAATCAGTTTTTTTCCTTTAAAATCTGAAAGTTTTACTTCCTTACCATCCTGATCTTTGGCTGAAAATGTCGGCGCGGGTTGTCCCACTTCAAGTCCCATATACTATTTTTTACGTTTTCTTGCCTTCTTTTTAACAACAACCGGTTCGGCAATTTCTGTTCGCAAGATAGTACTATTTCCTGCCCTGTCCGTCACTTCCACGGTCAGCTCGCCCTCAAAAGGCTTTTCCTTATCCAGTTTTTCTGACCAGATATAAGCTTTTTTGTAATCGTAGTTCAACAAAACCCACTCCCCATTCACAAATGCCTTGAAATGAGCTATTCCCGAAGTAGCATCACTGATATAGCCCCGAATGCGCGCTTTACTATGCTCAATCAGCTTTACTTTCGGCGGCATGGTATCGGCCATTACCACAAATGTGCCCAGCTCTCTGGTATCAAACTTGATCCGATCCTCCTCCCAAGTCCCTCCCAGGAATCTGTAATATCCGCCAACATATCTGTAAATACTGGCCTTATCTTTATTCTCCGGGGCTTTTTCAGGTTCAAATGAAACAGTAATGTAATCGTTCAGCGCCGTGCCACGGTTATTGATAGTTAATGCATTGAAGTTTCGCTGGCCGGTCAGGAAAAGGGTATCGAAAAGGCTGGTATTCTTAAAATCAATCGCCCACTTCTCCCCTTCAAACCGGGCAGGGGCGGCCGGGAATATCTGACTTCTCAGGAAAGTTTTTACTGTTTTATTCCCAACCTGCACAGAATCAGGCCGGTATTCTCTCAGATCAGTTAAAAATACTGCCGTTTCGTTTGCGTACAGGTCCGGCTTGCTTTTCACTTCTTTTCCAGCCACAAAATAGGTAACCAGCGGAAGCGAGCTGCGGTAATATTTTGCTTTTACTACTAATGTATTTTCCTGAACATCAGTCTGCACCCATTCCGGACTCATTTCCATATCATAAACGGGCAGCGGCTGATTTCTTGCTTCACCTTTTATTGTAAAATACAGTTGCGAAGAATTCTCGTATGAATCTGATATTCTAATACTTACCTCGTGATCCAGTGTATCCGCAATATTCAGTTTTCCCTGGTACGCATTCGTTTTGAAGAGATTGAAATTATTTCCATCAGGTACGTAGCATTTCAAAAACCGTTGCCCTGTCGCCTGCTCGGTTTCGTAGTCGATCAGGTTGTTGTAGTCCCTCGTAGATGTGCTCGGAAAAATTTCAATGTTATAGGAAAATACTTCCTGCCCGTCCATTTTAATTTCAATGCATTGCAAACCGTACCGAAATCCCGTTCCCGTCATCTGATCGTGCGCTACCAGGTCAAAACCGATCATACCTGTGGCGGTAACTGGCTCCTTCAACCTGTAAGATCCGTCAGGCAACTTGATCGGCGCATATACTTTCCGGTCAAACTGCCCATTCACGCGCCCATTGATATCCAGTGGCCGGATAGCCAGATTGACAAACTTCGGAGGCGTTACATCTTTAATCTCTTGAAAACCGAAATAAAGCGGGTTAAGATAATTGTTCTTGGAATCCCTTATCTCGAAATGCAAATGCGGACCAGCCGAGCCGCCGGTATTTCCGGAAAGCGCAATCACTTCGCCCTTTTTTACTGCATATTTTCCTTCTTCCGGAAATAACTCTATTTCAAAGGTTTGCTTCTTATATTGCTCTTCCCGGACATAGCTCGCGAGCGGCTCTCCGAATTTCAGTAAATGCCCGTAAACCGTCGTTTGGCCGTTTGGGTGGCGCAGGTAGATCACATTTCCATAACCGCTCCGCTGCACGCCTACTTTATATACATATCCTTCCGCAGCCGCATAAACAGGTAAACCTTCGCGCTGCTCGGTACGAATGTCGAGACCGGCGTGAAAGTGATTGCTCCGCAAATCCCCCAGTCCGCCGGCAAGCGAATTGGAAAGCCCTGGACGGATCGGAAACTGGTAGTAATTTTTGGGGTAAGATTGTTTCTGGGCAAAGGAAAGTTGACCAACACTTATGAATCCCAAGACAAAAAAGCAGGTGCGGACAAATATCCGGGAGCAATGAAGCATGAAAGAAAGTATGATTGCGGTAGTGAATGACCGGTACTAGAAGAACACGGTTTATCTAACGAACAATTCCAGCATCTTCTTGCCTTCGATAAATGCAGTGAGCTTGTCCCCTATCTGTACAGCGGAAACGCCTTTTGGTGTTCCAGTAAAGATCAGGTCGCCTTTTTTGAGTGTAAAATATTTCGAAACAAAAGAAATCAGATAGTTGATCCGGTATAGCATCATCGAGGAATTTCCCTGCTGCTTCGTCTCTCCATTTATTTCCAAGCTGAAATTAATATCCTGAATATCAGCGAAATCACTCACCGGAACAAACTCCGAAACCGGCGCCGATCCATTAAATGCTTTGGCGAGCTCCCAGGGTAAGCCTTTGCTTTTAAGCTCCGATTGCAGATCTCTTGCGGTGAAATCAACACCAATCCCGATCTCGTCGTAATATTTATGAGCAAAACGTTCTTCTATATTTTTGCCTACTCGGTTAATCTTCACCACCAGCTCCACTTCGTGATGCACATCTTTTGAAAAACTAGGATAGAAAAAAGGCTCTCCTATACGTAGTTGGGCCGTTTCCGGTTTCAAAAAAATGACGGGCGCATCAGGTTTCTCATTGTTCAGTTCCGCAATATGGTCTGCGTAATTTCTTCCGACACAAATAATTTTCATTGGAGCTAAATACGGTTAAAACGGGGACGAGTATCAATAACAAAACTAACCACAATGCAGCCAGTCACATAATATTTACTACAATTTTTCAGCCGGTATTCAGTTCTTTAAATACATGCCCTTTTGTAAAACAGCCTGCTTTTTCGCTGTTCAAACGATTATTTTCTTAGTATTTTTGATCAAACACTGTTTCAATTCAAAGCTTGCGCATGAAGAAGCAAATTACCTTTTCCACTTTTCTTACCTTCTCATTACTAGTCTCTTTTCTGTTTTTTTCCTGCGATACCCTGCGCAAAACGCCGGGCAATACCGCTACTTCGAAAAGCAGCAGAAGAACACTGATTTCAAAGAAACCTGCCGCTAAACCGCCTGTCAGAAGACCGGCTCCCTCGACCAGACCAAGCTATTCAAATCCAAGAAATACATCTGATATTCCGCAGGTTGTGCAGGTTGCGCGCACTTATACCGGCACGCCTTACCGCTCGGGAGGCAACGATAAAAATGGTATTGACTGCTCAGGGCTTATTTGCTCGGTATACTCGGAAGTAGGCATGAAAGTACCACGCATTTCGTGGCAGCAATCGGAATTCGGGCAGGAAGTGGGCCAGTTGAAGGATATCAAAGCTGGCGACTGGCTGTTTTTTGTCCCGGAAGCGGGCAAGGAAGGATATGTATCCCACGCCGGGATTGTGACGGATGTGCGCAGCTCGCAAGAGATCATATTTATACATGCTTCAACGTCACGCGGCGTGAGAGAAGATAATCTGTTTTCAACCTACTTCAAAGGCCGCTTCGTCAAGGCAATGAGACCTTTCCAGGGTATCTGATTATTTTAGTCAAAAAGCGCGCGCACTTTCTCAAAGGACATTTCGCGATAATCTTCAATATAAAAATTGCAAGGCGGCAGCTCTTCAATCGTATGCGAGCTTAGCACACCTACTACACGCATTCCTGCATTCAACGCAGCCGACACGCCTGAAAATGAATCTTCAAAAACCACACATTGATTCGGTGAAACGCCGAGATTAGCCGCCGACGTTAGATAAACCTCAGGATCTGGCTTGTGCTTTTTCACATTTTCACTCGCCAGCACAGAACCAAGATGTTGTTGCAGGGAAACTTTCCCAAGTATGAGTTCCAGATTGGCCAGCGGTGCAGAAGTAGCTACTCCGAGCAGAACGTTGTTGTTTTTCAGATTTTCTATGAAAGGCAAGAAACCTGCGATCGGCTCAACAAACGGTTCATATAATTGCCGGAACAGGCTTTCCTTTTCGTCCTCCATTTTCAGCAATTCCTCCCCTTCAATAACCCTTTCGAGAAAATGGCTGAGAATATAGCTATTGCTCTTTCCGTACATATGCGCCGCAAAATCGGCTTCGGTCGGACTTAAATTACGTTTTGAAAAGAATTCCTGGAATGCTTTGGAATGATACGGATTGGTGTGGCAGATCACGCCGTCCATATCAAAAATCACTGCTATCTGATTTGTCATGTCGCAAAGGTATGTAACGAATGCGTTTTACGCCAGGCGTAAATGCGGCAAATAATGTCGGCCGCAGTTGTAAAGTACCCCTTCAAGTTTTTTATTTCAAATGGTAAATTATAAGGTTATTCTATTAAATTTACCTTAGTGTATCTCTCAATTACTACACAAATCATACCCACTATTTCGACTAATACCCCCTTTATCGTATCAATTGACTATTTTTGATTAATTAATAGTAATGTATGAATGAACTAGAAAGGATAAGTAATGCATCCGGGCCGCAACCTGTTCTGAAACAGGACAGAAACCTCAGCTCTGTTGAAGTTTACGACCAGTACGGTGCAATGGCTTATGGTATTATTCTGCAAATTATCCCGCAGCCGCATTTAGCCCAGGAAGTTTTGGTGAGCGTTTTTTCTTCGCCATTATTGCAATCGTGCAACAGCTATCCGTTTTCCTACGCCGCCTGCATTATCAAGCTGGCAAGAGCGAAGGCGGTGGAGGCGAAGCGAAAATTAACTGCATTAACGCCGCTTGAAGAAGACAATCTCCGGCCGGCAGGCACGCCAACCCCACAGATCATTTTCGACCTCGCTTTTCGACAGGGATTTACCCCCGAAGAAGTGGCTGGAAAACTGAATATCAGTAAGTCGGAGGTTCTTCGCAGCTTTCACGACTTTTTTAAACCAAACGGCAACGCATAACACGACACACATTGAAAACACAGGAATTTATAGAAAGCGGAATATTGGAAGCCCACTTGCTTGGACTGACAGATAAAGAAGAACAGGAGAAGGTCAGAGAAATGGTGTCGGCAGATCCGGCACTTGAAGAATATACAGTGGTACTGGAAGCTGGGATTAATACATACTTTGAGAGAGAATCTGTGAATCCGCCGGAGGCTGTGAGAGAGGTTGTAAGACTGCGCAGTACCCGGGCTAAAAAGGAAAAGCATGAATTTACAAATGAGCATACCAGCCGCCAATATCTTGATGTAGAGGTCAACGATACGCACATGAAAGTGCACAAGTTCTGGCGCCCGGCTTTTATTGCCGTGTTTGTTCTGTCTAAAATTTTCCTGATAGCCGGTTTGTATTACTATTTCAAATCAGTAAGCCAGCAGGAGGAACTGCAAAGACTGAAAGCGCAGCAAATCGAGCAGGTTAAGTAAAATTAACATTTATAAAAAGGGGCTGGAAACGAAACTTCCAGCCTTTTTTGCATTTGTACCGATCAGATCTCCTCGAAATCTTTTTGTAAAAATAAAGTTACCTGCACCCCGTTACCTATCTCTGCTCTCTCCGTCTAAGCTTCTAAAGATTTATTATATTTGTTTGAAGCACATTACATATGAAGGACAGAGACAGAATTGGTAATCTGGAAGAATTAATCGCTGACATTCTGATCCGGATGGACAGGCTGGAAGCGGGACATAACAAACTGTGGGAAACCCTGCTTGACCTTATCAGAGTTGTAAGAAAGAACTCGCTTGATATCGAGCTGATCAAAGGCAGGTTGGACGATATTGAAGCTACACTTGCGATTGTCATCAGCAGGCTCGATGACCTCGAGGGCAGGATCGATAAAATTGACAGGAGGCTCGATAGCATTGAAGCCACCATTGCCGAACTTATAATCAGAATCGAACAGATCGAAGCCAGGCTGGACAAGATTGAAATCAGGCTTGATAAGGTTGAAGTCAGACTAGATAAAATCGAGATCAGGCTCGAAACAATAGAGAACAATATGGTTACGAAAGATATGATGGCGCATTTTTTCGAGGCGATTATGAATCGCTTTGACGGCATCGATACCAGATTCGAGCGAATGGAAGAAGATATAGAAATACTGAAACTCCGATAATATTCCTTAAAGTTAATCTGCATTAATCCTAAAATATGTTCCCATTCCGCGTAGGCCAGGGCTACGATGTTCATCAGCTGGAAGAAGGCAGGCCTTTCTGGCTTGGCGGCATTCAGATTCCACATACTCACGGTGCAAAGGGACATTCCGACGCCGATATTGTCTGCCACGTAATCTGCGACGCGTTGCTAGGCGCAGCGAATATGCGTAATATCGGCTACCATTTTTCTGACAAAGACCCGCAATGGAAGGGTGTCGATAGCAAAGTATTACTGTCAAAAGTGCTTGAAATGATCCGGGAAAATGGGTTTGAAGTCGGTAATATAGACGTTACCGTTGTTTTGCAAAACCCTAAATTGAACCCGCATATTCCTGCCATGAAAACTTGCCTGGCTGGTGTGATCGGGATTTTAGAAGAAGACATTTCCATTAAAGCCACTACTTCCGAGCACATTGGTTTCGTCGGCCGGGAGGAAGGCATTGCCGGACATTGCATTGCATTGATTTACATTCCAGGCACATTTACTCCTTAAAAAAACGAACTCCGACTTTACTATTCCCTGATGAAAAAATTTACGATTGCCCTTACCCTACTTACCGGGATCATTTTCAGCTGCAAAGCGCAGGAACCCTCACAGGTCACACAGCCGCTCGGCTTCGAAGAATATGATCCTATTTCCACGCTGAAAGTAGAGGAACACCCGATCAAAAGAGCAAAATTCCCTTTTATCGACGTACATAATCACCAGTACCAAATGCCTACGCAGGATTTGAAAGCACTGGTAAAGCAAATGGACGAGCTGAATATGGGGATAATGGTTAATCTGAGCGGCAGAGGATGGAGCCAGGAATGGAGTGAAGGAACCGCCACACTCAAAGGTTCACTGGAAAATGTGGCGAAGAATGAGCCCAAACGCATTGCTGTATTTACAAACCTACAATTTAAAGGTTTCGGCGAATCGGACTGGAGTGCAAAAGCTGTAAAGCAATTGGAGGAAGACGTAAAAATGGGCGCGAAAGGGTTAAAGATTTACAAAAGCCTGGGTTTCAGCGGCATTAAGGATGATAAAGGAAATCGCGTGGCCGTGAGCGATGCACGGTTGCAGCCGGTTTGGCAGAAATGCGGCGAGCTGGGTATTCCGGTACTGATCCACACCGCCGATGTACCTTCATTTTGGGACCCAATGGATCGTTACAATGAGCGCTGGCTGGAACTGAAAACGCACCCGAACAGAAGGCGCGGCGCCAGCGACCCGGTACCTTTCGATTCACTGATCGCGGAACAACACCATATTTTCCGTAAAAACCCTAAGACTACATTTATCAATGCACACATGGGCTGGTATCCCAACAATCTCAAAAAACTGGACAGCCTGATGGTCGTTTTCCCGAATATGTATGTGGAGATCGGCGCGGTAATTGCAGAATTGGGCCGCCAGCCGCGTACTGCAAAGAAATTTTTTGAGAAATATCAGGATCGCGTATTATTCGGAAAAGACAGCTGGATACCCGCTGAATACGCCACCTATTTCCGCGTTTTGGAAACGGAGGATGAATATTTCCCCTATCACAAAAAGTACCATGCGTTCTGGCGCATGTACGGAATGGGCTTGTCCGACGAAGTGCTGAAAAAGCTGTATTACAAAAATGCCCTGAGAATTATCCCAGGGCTTGATAAAAGTCTTTTCCCAAAATAGCCCTATCTGAAACCCTTCGCTTCCTTGATCACAGAAAGGTATTCGGCCTTGTCCAGACACTTTTTGTAGTATTCTTTGGCTTTTGACTTATTACCTGCGCGCGCCGCTATTCTCGCCAGTCCGGCGTAAGCGAGCGCATGATATTCCTTCGTGTATTGTGCGTCGTGCGGGGTTTTGAGTGCGAGCAAATATTCTCTTTGTGCAGCTGCATCGTCCTTGTCGGCTTTTTCTTCCAGGATACCTTGAAAAGTGCGCCAGGCAGCCGGGTAAAAACCGGTACTGATCTTCCTGAGGTCAGCTACTTCCTTGCGGGCAGGTTCGTACCGACCGGCCAATAGCAGTGCTTCTGCATTTTTCATCTGGAATATCGGATTTCTCGGGTACAGATCTACCAGCCTGTTCATATAACCCACCGCCTTGTCCGGCCGCGACTCATATTTAAGATACACGTGAGAAATGTAGAAATTCGCTTCGGCGCGCGTGATCATACCCTGCTTTGTAGCAATATCCATTTGCTTCAATCCCAGCGCCTTATCGCCACTTTTGAAGAAAACTAAAAGCGGTTTTACGATCGGGTGTTCCTCAGGATACACTTCTATATAATAATTATACATCCCCGAAGTAAAATAGAATTCAGGGTTCTTATGGATCAGTTTGAGTCCCTCCACAAACGAATTGTAAGCTTTTTTCCCTTCTCCGGCGGCATTCATCATTTCGCCTTTATAGTTGTACAACATCGCCAGATACCCGCGCGTGACCATTGTATAAAACACAGCCTCCGGGTCTAGACTATTCTTCCCGTACTTCTTATTGATCGCATCCAGACACTGGTTCAGCCTGGCCATATATTCCTTCAACTGCGCCGGGTGATCCTTGATCGGCATGAATTTCCAGAAGAGGATAAACGATTCCAGCAGGTGAGAGACGGGATGATTCGGGTATTTTTTTTCGACTAGATTGATTGTCGTTTTTGCTTCCTCAAACTCATAATTATAGATCTTATCCAGGCTTGCCTGCACATTTTTCAGGGAAGCGGGATCATTCAGAAGCTGGGCATTGGATTGATTTGAACAACAGAAAAAAAGAATTACAATCAGGAAACGTAAGATATACTGCATGATAAAGACTATTAACCCAAACGGTTTGGTGGTATCCCAACTGAACATTAGCTTTGTTTATAACCCTATTTTACGGTGATGGGTTTCTGTCGCCCGCTAAATAAGCCTTCTGGTTTTGGTAAAAATTTCGTTAGATCGACTATTATGATTCGCTATAAGCAGTTTACGCTGGAAAACGGCCTGAAAGTATTTGTGCATGAGGACTTTTCAACTCCGATGGCGGCTGTAAATATCCTTTACAACGTTGGATCGAGGGATGAAGACGAGGAGCGGACGGGCTTTGCGCACCTTTTTGAGCATTTGATGTTTGGCGGATCCCAGCATATTCCGAACTATGATATTCCCGTGCAGAATGTGGGTGGAGAAAATAATGCATTTACTTCTCCCGACATCACCAACTACTATATTACACTGCCGGCTGATAATGTGGAAACCGCATTCTGGCTCGAATCTGACCGAATGCTAAGTCTGTCCTTCGATCCAAATGTGCTGGAAGTGCAGCGGAAAGTGGTAATAGAAGAATTCAAGCAACGTTATCTGAATCAGCCTTATGGAGATATGTGGCTTAAATTGCGGCCGCTCGCTTACAAAGAACATCCCTACCGCTGGGCTACGATCGGGAAGGATATTGAGCACATCGAACGCGCCACGATGGACGATGTGAAGGATTTCTTTTTCCGTTTTTACAGACCAAACAATGCGATCCTGGTTGTGGCCGGAGCTATTACATTTGAAGAAGTACAAAAGCTGGCGGAAAAATGGTTTGGCAATATTCCTGCTGGTCAACCTTATGTACGCAATATCCCGAAAGAGCCTGTTCAAACCGAGGCCAGATATCTGGAAACTTCGGCCGCAGTTCCGCTCAATTCGATTATCAAAGTATTCCACATGCCCGGCCGGTACGAAGAAGGTTTTTATGCCGCCGATTTGCTGAGTGATGTTTTGGGAAGAGGAAAATCATCCAGACTTTATCAGAAACTGCTCAAAGAGAGGGCAATATTCAACAGCATTAACGCCAGCGTCACTTCGTCTCTCGACCCGGGTTTATTATTGATAAAAGGAAATCTCAATCCCGGGATCAGCCTGGAAGAAGCGGATCGGGCAGTGAATGAGGTTTTGCAGGAATTGATCGATACTGGTGCGACCGAGGAAGAAGTTACCAAAGTAAAAAACCAGTCGGAAGCGTCGCTTGCATTCTCCGAGGTAGAATTGCTGAACCGGGCGATGAATCTGGCGTTTGCAGCCAATGCCGGGAATGTGGATTGGGCCAATCAGGATGCCGATATTATTCGCGATCTGACTGTAAATGATCTGCATCAGGCCGCTAAGAATATCCTCAGGCCAGAGAATAGCTCTACGCTGTTTTATCGGGTAGAAACCAAAGAACCTGCATTAGTGTAAATAGAAAAAGCCGTCGGGACCCGACGGCTTCAATATTACATTCTCAAAATAAATTACTCGGGCAGGAAAGTGAGGTAGCTGAAATTCTGCTCATTGAACATTTCCTGCGCGATATCCTGTAATTGTGCAGAGGTAATCGCCTCTATTTCTGAAAAAATCTCAGGCAGCGAATCCACCCGGCCGGTATCCAGCAAGCTCTTCGCCATCATCAGCATAAAGCTCATATTGCTTTCTTCCGACATCGCAAGCTGTCCCATTAACTGCACTTTCGTCTGGTGAAGTTGGAGTACAGAAAGAGGCACTTCCCGCACGCGTTTCAGTTCCTTATGTATTAACGAAATGCTTTTGTTAAGCTGTTTTTTCTCAGTTCCAAAGAAAATCCCCATAAAACCGGTGTCCAGGTAAGGCGTGTAATTTCCTTCGATGGAATACACAAAACCATACTTTTCACGGAGCGATAGATTGAATCTTGAATTCATTCCCGGACCTCCGAGTAAATTCACGAGCATAAAAAAAGGCAATCTGCGATCATCCAGCAATGCATAAGCGGGCTGTCCCATCGCACATTGCGCCTGCGAAATAGACCGCTCTTTTTGCTGCTGTACAGGTACATAAGCAAGCGGCGCCTGGCGTATTCTGTTGGTTTTTTTGAAAGGAATACCTCCCAGGTACTTTTCAGCCACTTTCACAACTTTTGAAAAAGGCAGTCGGCTTACCGAGGAAACTACAATTCGTTCGGTATCTATATTATCCTGAATAAACTTGAAAAGATCTTCGCGGGTAAATGAGTTGACAGTTTCCGCAATACCCAGAATATTGTTTCCCAATGCATGATCCGGAAACACAAGCTGGTCAAAATCGTCCTGGATCGCATCTTCCGGCGAATCCACATACATTGACATTTCTTCCAGGATTACATTCCGCTCCCGCTCGATCTGCTTCTCCGGGAATACCGAATTGAATGTAATATCCGTCAAAAGCTCCATTGCCTTATCAAAATGATCATCGAGCACTGACGCGTGAAAACAGATCTTTTCCTTGGTAGTATAAGCATTCAGCTCGCCACCCACATTTTCCAGTCGATTGATAATGTGATAAGAACTGCGTTTTTCAGTCCCTTTGAATGCCATATGCTCCCAAAAATGCGCCAAACCTTGTTGGGAAACCAATTCGTCGCGGCTGCCAATATCCAGCATAATGCCGCAATGCGCTATTTGCGTATGAGGAACCTGCTTGTGTGCAATGCGGATTCCATTGGCAAGCGTGTGGGTCTGATATTCTTCTGTAAGTGAAAGGGAGGATGTTTTCGGGTTTCCGCGCTTGCGAACGTTATTTCTCTTCATTCCTTAATAACACAAAATACACGCCAATAATTTTCGGCGGTATCCACAAAAATACGGACTTTTGCCCGGAAACCCTTGCATCGACATTTATGCGTATCGGATTTGACGCCAAGCGGGCGTTTGCTAATAAAACTGGTCTTGGAAATTACAGCAGGTTCGTCCTGGAAGCGCTGATTCGTTACGAAAGTCAGAATGAATATTTAGCTTACACACCTAAAAACAGCCAAAAACTATTTCCAGATTTCCCGCCTGAGGATATCCGTCTTCCTCAATCGTGGCTTGATAAAAAGCTTTCTTCATACTGGCGTTATGCCAACATTTCCAGCCAGTTAGGCAAGGATGGAATACAGATTTTCCACGGATTAAGTAATGAAATTCCGCTTGGGTTGGCGCAAAGGAACATCAGTTCGGTAGTTACTATTCACGATCTGATCTTCGAAAAACTCCCGTACCTTTTCAAGCCGGCCGACCGGTTTATTTATCGACATAAGTTCAAATCGGCCTGCGAGCGGGCAGATAAGATCATCGCAGTGAGTGAACAGACGAAACGCGATCTGGTAGATCTATATCAGGTTGAAAGTCAAAAGATTGAGGTAATCTACCAGGATTGCAGTCCGCGTTTTAAAAACATTTTAACACAAACTGAAAAAGACGAAATTGTCCAGGCTTACAACATTGATAAGCCTTACGTTTTATGCGTAGGCACATTAGAGGAGCGGAAAAACCAGCACAGGCTCGTAGAAACGCTTGCAGCTGTGGACCAGAAGGATTTCATCTTGGTATTGATCGGAAAGCCAACTGCTTATTTAACCAAAATCAATGAGACAATAGCAAAATACAGATTGCAAGATCGGGTGAAAATCCTGCACAATGTTCCTTCCGAGCACTTGCCTGCCTTTTATCAGCAAGCAGAAGTATTTGCATATATATCTGTGTATGAAGGCTTTGGAATACCTATCTTGGAAGCTTTGCACAGCGGAACGCCGGTTTTATCGGCAAAAGGATCTTGTTTGGAAGAAGCTGGTGGCGGAGGCGGTTTGTACGCAAATCCGCTGAAAACAGAAGAGGTCAGCCAGCAACTGAATCGTTTGCTGACTGACCACGCATTAAGAAATAGTTTAATCAAAGCTGGAAAGGCCCATATTGAGCAATTCGACGCCAGAACAATAGCCAGTCAGCTTTCCGATTTATATAAGAAAATAGCGCAGTAGCTATTTCCCCCGGTATTGTTCGATAATCCTGAAAAGTGCTTTCTGCTTTTCCAGATCCGGGAAAAATTCGAATAACTGAATATGTCCGTCGTAATCGAGCGTAAGACCGATTTCCAGGTTAACCAACGCTTCCCGATATTGCCCGCCGTGGATCTGGTATACAGTCATGCGATAATACAGATCAGCTTCCTCGGGCATTTCGTCGATCGCCGCTTGCAGCAAATCGCAGGCCCTGGCATAATTACCCTGCTCAAAAAGCACGTGCGACCATTTCAGCCACACATCCGGATTCGAAGGCTCGATCTCAGCCGCTTTCTCAAATGCCTCAAATGCAGAAACTACGTTACCTACTTTAAATTCAGTTTCCGCTAGTGCAAGCCAGTAATCAGGATTCAGTTCGGTGATCTGAATCGCTTTTCTTAAAAAACCGACTGCCTCGTACCAACGTCCTAATTCACTGAAACAAATACCCAGTCCATACCAGCCGTCATCCCACTGATTATCCAGCTTGACCGTCTGCCGATAGTATTTGATCGCTACTTCATATTCCCCAAGTTTCTCATAGCAGGTACCCAGGCAGCAGCAGGTTTCAGGTTGTTCACCCTCTAACTCAATCGCTTTCAGGTATTGTTCCTTCGCATCCTCAAACTTTTCCAAGTTCATATATGAATTACCCAACTGGAAAAATGCTGAGGCGAAATCATCCTTGACCAGCGTCGCATATTCGTACGCTTTTACAGCGTCTTCGTACCGTTCGAGCTTACTCAATGCGATTCCCAGGTTGTACCAGGCATGCTGCGAAAAAGGGTCACGGTCAACCAGCTCATTGTAATAATCGAGGTGACTTTCAAGCTGACCAACCAAATCGAGACAATGCGCTAATTCATAAAGCGCACTTTCGTTATTAAGGTTATTTCTGAGTGATCTTTTGTAGTATTTAATCGCATCGTCATATTTCCCCCAGTTCTGATAGGTTTGCCCCATCTGGAAATAGATCTCGTCTTTATCGTCGACGCGTTGCAAAAGGTTTTCTAGTAATTCCAGCGCTTCTTCATATTCCCCCATCATATTGGAGATCGCGATCTGCATGAACGAAATCTCAATATCTCCCGGGTGAAACAAAGATGCCCTTTCCAGTATTTCCTGGGCCATTTCATGCTCTCCCCTATTCGAGTGCAGCTGAACCATGTGGAGCAGCAGGTCAAGGGAATAGGGGTAATCTGATAATCCCAGTTCGCAAGCTTTAAACGCTTTTTCCCAATCCCCTTTTTCTATATAATGTACGGTAACTTTTTCGTACGTATCCAAATCAAAAAAAACCGGCTCACTATTCTTCAACATTCTTTCAAACCTGAGCAAGGTTTCCTTCATATAATCCTTTCTTTCCCCGAAATTTTTCTCCATCATACGGACCGCTAGATTAGAATTGAGGGCTTGCGCACCACTTAATAAAAGAAAGATATAAAAATATTCACCGCATTTCAAATCTTGCCGACCAAACTTTCACTAACCCTTTTCACGGTTTTCTCAATAGGTTGGAACTCAAAATGCAGCGCTTTTTTAATCTTTTCGTTGTTATATGTCACCTTTCTCGCAGCCGATCGGGCGGTTTCTTTGGTGATCAAAGGCTTCGTTCCCAGGAGGAACGTCCTCACCGCCTCGACCCGCCAGATCACCCCGGCCAGCCCCGCGCCGACTTTCAGCGACGGTCGCTTTTTGTGCATATTGTCTGCGATCATATGGAACAGATTTTTGTAAGAAATGCTCCCCGCATTCAGCAAAAATCTTTCTCCGGATATATCTGATTGTGTCAAACGGAATATGATTTCGGCCACATCCTGCACATCGACATAGTTGGCTAAACCTTCGGTATAGAATGGCTTTTCTTTGTATACATACCTGAAAATCTGCGTACTACTCTTGTTCCAGTCGCCTTCTCCAAGGATCAGTGTGGGGTTAACGATCACCGCATTCAGGCCTTCGGCAATACCCCGCCAGACTTCGAGTTCGGCCAGGTGTTTTGTTTTGGCATATTCAGAATTCTCGGGTGAATTTTCCCAGCGGTGGTTTTCATCGAGGATAACTTCTTTATCTGCTTCCGCCTTGCGTGGATCAGGTCGCCCTATTGCGGCGATGCTGCTGACGAAACAGAGTTTTTTGGTTTGATATTTAAGACACACATTCACCACATTTGCCGTTCCTTCCACATTGACTTTGTACATCATATCCTGGTCTGAGGGGACAAAAGACACTACCGCGGCAGTATGAATAACGCAATCGATATCAATCAGTGCATCTTCCAGCGAACCCAGATCGAGAATATCGCCTTCTATGAATTTCATCTTGGAATTCAGGTCTTTCAACAGGCTTCTGTCAGCATTTGGACGTACGAGCGCCAAAACCTCATGATTATCAGTCAAAAAGCGTTTCGCTACTGCACTGCCAACAAGGCCCGTCGCGCCGGTAATAAGAACTTTCATATTTGAACCATAAGTATAGAGATCCGAAGGTCGGTATTGAATACTTACAACACAAAAAATCCCTCCTGAATTGGGAAGGGATAAAAATTGCATTAGGGAAATTTATAGCCTGCTTAACCTGTCGCTGCACTGTTCAAGGGTTCGCTGCCGCAAGCCCAAATCGATTTCTTTTAACGAACTAAGCATTAAGCGGCCCTTTTTCTGAGAAGGATTATCTGCCAGCTGCTTTCCCCGTTCGATGATCATTGCCTGAATACCCTTCGCAAGCTCAATTTCGTTTGTCCGGCTATTTTCTATTTGCTGATGAAGCTTCGTGGTCATTTGCGATATCTGATCAACCGGAACGTTCCCTTTCAATTTTTCCAAACACTTTAAGATCAACTGGTATTCGCCCATGTGGGAGTCCAGCAACTGGTCAGTGAAATATGCTATCGTCGGAAAATAGTCCGAACCAACTAATCCAAGATTTACAAGGATCCTTCTCGATAATGCACTTTGTAAATGCGCTTGCTGATACGGATTGTGGCTATAAGAAGTTATTAATGCATTGTATCGATTGATCAAGGGAATACCATCCTCATTTGCAGTCAATTCTATTTTTTGAAAATCCGTAGCATATAGACTGTCGGCCAACTTCAAGTGTCCCAATTCATCCAGGGCAACTAATTTAGAATCATCACCGGTTGCTTTAAGCTCAGCCTGCGCTTCTTCAACTAGTTTCGATTTCAGCGTTGGGTAGCTGATATGAGAATCACCTGAAAATCTCGCATTTGTATTTGAGCTAAGATCAGCGGTTTTCGTGAGTTCATCGCCTGTTCCAGAACAAGAGACGATCATTATGCATGTCACAATTGTTAATAATGTTTTCATAATTATTATTTTAGGGTAAGAAACTACATTTGATCACAACCATATTCCGACTGGGCCTGAGAAATAGGGATGTAGTCAACAAATGAGGCTATTAAATTTCCGTTAGCATAAAAATTTTGGACTCTAATTGCCGACCCAACACTAGGTGCGCAACAACCCCCTGAATTTGTAGTCCATTCTAGAAAGGACTTCCCTGTAACTCCTCCTGAAACAACGGTATCTTGCATTTTACAAGGCTTCACCGCCCAGAGCGGGTAACTACAAATAAGTAGCATTGAAAGAAAAATAATTCTGAATTTCAGCATTTCTATTTTTGTTCTAGTTAAACAAATAGGATCGAGCTGCGCAGCGATGCAAACATCTGATAATTAATATCAATCCGCAATACCCATTTTTGGACAAGATTGGACAAAACTGGACAAAGTTGGACAGCGGAGCTAAGTCCTCAGCTTTTCGAGCAATTGCTGATATAGTTTAGGCGCGATGAGACCTCGCGGCATGCTGATACTAAGCAGTTTGATTTTCCTCGAAAGAGTTCGGGCGGAAATCCCGAGGTCGGCAGCCAGTTGCTGGCGGGTGTGGTATCGTTCTGTCATGAAGGGTGAGTGTATAGTTAATATTCTGCAATTATATAAAATTATTTCTTCCTTCTTAATATTTGAAAGCTTGCTGCGCGCAACACCTTTCTGCAAGGTTTTTTGGCTAATTTAGCGGACTAAAACAGAGCGCCGGACTCCGGAAACCAACACATTGGTCTAATCCAAATACTTTAATAATGCCAGTTTCAAATCCAAAAAGATACACCGTTACCGCAGCCCTTATTTACGCAAATGGCCCTATTCATATCGGACATTTGGCGGGTTGCTACATACCGGCAGATATATACGTTCGCTACTTACGCGCCAACGGAAAAGACGTAGCATTCATCAGCGGCACAGACGAACATGGAGTACCGATCACGATCCGGGCGAAAAAAGAAGGTTTGACCCCGCAGCAGGTAGTAGACAAGTATTACGCACAAATTGACGCCGCATTTAAAGAACTCGGCATTTCATTCGATATTTATTCCCGTACCAGCAAAAAAATCCACCACGATACCTCTCAGGAGATTTTCAGGGATTTATATGAAAAGAAAGTTTTTGTAGAAGAAACCACTGAGCAGTATTTCGACGAAACAGCTGAACAATTTCTTGCTGACCGATATATTGTTGGAACCTGCCCGGTTTGTGCGAATCCAAATGCATATGGAGATCAATGCGAACGCTGCGGCTCAACACTCAGCCCGCTCGAACTGAAAGACCCGCGCTCGATGCTTTCCGGCGCAAAGCCAGTTTTGAAAGCAACTAAAAACTGGTACCTGCCGCTAGATACCCTTCAACCGCAGATCGAACAATATATTAATAGTCACCCTGAGTGGAAAACCAATGTATTGGGACAATGCCAGTCCTGGTTAAAAGACGGATTAAAACCCCGCGCAATGACCCGAGACCTCGACTGGGGTATTCAGGTTCCGGTAGAGAATACAGAAGGAAAAGTGCTGTACGTTTGGTTTGAAGCGCCCATCGGATATATTTCGGCTACAAAAGACTGGCTTACCCAACAAAATGGCTCCGACGAAGGCTGGAAAAAGTGGTGGCAACCAGGTGAAAACCCGGAAGAAGGTGAAACGAAGCTCGTGCATTTCATCGGTAAAGACAATATCGTTTTCCACTGCATTATTTTCCCTGCAATGCTGATGGCGGAGGGAGATTACATTCTTCCCGACAATGTGCCTGCGAACGAATTTATGAATCTGGAAGGCGACAAAATATCGACCTCGCGCAACTGGGCAGTCTGGCTGCACGAATACCTGGAAGAGATGCCGGGCAAGCAGGATGTGCTTCGTTACGTGCTCACTGCCAATGCGCCGGAGACCAAGGATAGCGAATTTACTTGGAAGGATTTTCAGACCAGAAATAATAGTGAACTGGTTGGTATTTACGGAAATTTCATCAACCGGGCACTTATACTTACGCACAAATTCTGCGATGGCAAAGTGCCGGCGACTGCGGATTTACAGGAAATTGATCTGGCGGTATTGAAAGACCTGGCTGCATTTCCAGGCAGGATCGGGGATTCTATTGAGCATTACAGGTTTAGAGAAGCGCTGACTTTTATGATCGACCTGGCGCGGCTTGGCAATAAATACCTTGCAGATACCCAGCCGTGGCACGCGATCAAGACAGATCCGGATCGGGTGAACACGATCATGAATATCGCATTGCAAATCTCGGCTACGCTGGCAATCGTTTCAGAACCGGTTCTTCCGTTCACTTCGCAAAAAATAAGAGAACAGCTCGGGTTTGATGGCGGGTTATGGCAGGATGCTGGAAGACCCGATCTGCTGGCTGCGGGGCAATCTATTAATGAAGCTTCTTTACTTTTTGAGAAAATGGAAGACAGTACAATTGAAAAACAAATCCAGAAATTACACGATGCCAAACGGCAGAATGAGCTGGAAAGCAAAACGGTCGCTCCGGTGAAGGCTGAGATTCAGTATGATGATTTCTCCAAAATGGATATCCGGATCGCGACGATCGTGGAAGCTGAGAATGTGCCGAAAAGCAAAAAGCTGCTAAAACTGCTAGTTGATATCGGAATAGAACAAAGAACCGTTCTGAGCGGGATCGCGGAACACTTTAAGGCAGAGGAAATAATAGGCAAAAAAGTACTGTATCTATCAAATCTTGCTCCCCGCAAAATGATGGGTATGGAAAGCCACGGAATGATATTGATGGCCGAAGACCGCGATGGCAGCCTGGCATTTGTACAACCGGGAAGCGATGTGTGGAATGGAGGTACTGTTAATTAAGATACCTGAATAACAGCGCCGACAGTCCGGCGCCCGGCGCTGTTATTCTGAATCACTGAAATTCTTGCTTGACCTGACTGTATACTGTCTGGATTTTGCTAACCAGCGCCTGACATTCTCTGTCGGTCAGTTGATCAATCGTATTGCTTACCGCGTTCGAAATTACCTGACCGTCATCATTGGTTTTGACACCTTTTTGTTTAAGCGTAGATAGGATTCCTTCCCATTCGCCAATCAGATTTTCAGAAAAATAACGGGGTTCAATGATGTTAAAATAAGCAGACTGAGATTTAAGCTTTTGTTTAAGTTGTCCCGACTCTGCCGACACGTTGAGCTCTTCCACCAATTTCGTCAGCTCGATATAGGCGAAGATGTTTGATTTTTTCATAGCGTTGAGTTTAAGAGGGTAAGTTATTGAACATCTATGCTAAGATAAGAATATCGAACCCCAATTTTTTATGTTTTCCCGAATGTTTACCGTATGTTAATATAAACTATTGGCTAGATACAATTCCGCGCTATTTAGATGGAAAAGTCGTACTATTTCGGTTTAATGGGCTATTTGGTTAGCAAAGTGTCTCGTATAATGGTACCGTTTTCCACAAAAAAACCCAGCAGTTGTTACTGCTGGGTGACACTATAAGATCCAATTCTCGATTTTTACCAACGTTCGATATCGACCTTCCGGTGATAATCGCCCTGCTCATTTCCATACGGCAGAAACAGGACCAGGTGGCGAAGCGAATCATCATATTTCGCCGATATATGTTCAATATCCACTCCTTCCGGAATGACAAATGTATTGATAAAACGAACGGTCTTCCATTGCTCTTCTTCGGGAAGGTTATCCTGTGAAAATATAGGTAACAAGTGAAAAAGCTTCAAGTTATTTGTATTTCTCTTACCCTTTACGACCTCTAATTGAAGGTCTTCAACTTCGATGCCTGGAATTTTCACAACGACTTCAAACCCCTCTGATCCCTTATCAAGCTTTATGGCCGGCTCGCTCATTCCACCATTGATCGTGTTGATAAAATCGATGTTCATCAACATTTCCTGTGGTATTTTAGGTTTGCTTTCCATAGCTATCGCGTTTTAGGTTCACAAGTTTTTAACCATTAACGAAAAACTACGTGCCAAAGATTATTTTTCTGTTAATAAATTGCAGGTACCAAGGGAAAGCTAGTATATAAGAAGTTGAAAAAGAATATGTTAACTTAATTTGCGAAACTGAATATTCTATTTTTCTGATTTCAGTTCTTCAAGTATAACCAAGCCATAATTACAGGTAGCCACTCCCCAGTAAGACATTTTGTCCTGATGCATAGCGACATTACCGATCATTGTGACCCAGTCCGCGATCAGGAGCAATAATATCTCTGATCTTCTGTTTCAACTCCTTAGGCTCAGGAAAATGACCTTCCCTTTTTCTGTCCCAAACCAGCAGTTCATCAAGCATAACTGTATATCTTCCAGCTGCTTCCGAAGGTACAAGTTGAACAGCATGCAGATCTTCTGCGAAAGTTGTCAGCAACTCCTGCGCCATCCAGGCAGCTCTCAAAAGCCAGCCACATTTTGGACAATACTCAATCGTTACAGTCGGTTTCATTTTTTTGTTTTGATTTCAATTTCAAATAAACAAAAAAAGCCGCGAAGGAGACCTTCGCGGCTTTCGAGTGTTAACCTAACCCTTGTAATGCTGACTATGAAGAATCTGCAAAGCTTCCCTAATGCCTTACAAATGTATATCTGCAACACAGCCAATTTTAGAGTGAAAATCCCCGATTTTTAGTTCAGGTAGTGTTACACAAATTGTTCGTAATTATGCGCAATCTATCAGGTAATATTACGTGATTATTAGTTACAACAGACGAATTATAGCCTGATTAAGAGTAGGTTAACCACACAAACCGTTAAATCAATTCGAATACCTTTGCTTGATCCAGATAGATACCCTGGTTACATTTACAAAAGTCGAAACACCTTAAAAACCTGTTATTAATTATGGATGCCAAAAAGTTTACCGGTAGAGAAGGACAACTTATTTCTGCGGAACAAGCACTTGAAATTATTAATCCGCACCTGGACCGTGAGCGTGACATTTTAGGGAGAGGCGATAATTTTGTGAAAGCTGAATTCTTCGGACTACATACATTTAAAGACCTGATAAGTCTCTATGAAGAGAGTTGTGTTGGTTTCAGGGTGTATTACGGGGTGAGAGATGAAGAGGATAATTCGATAGATGAAAAGTTTGTAGCGAGCAGGCGCAACGAAATAAAGCCGACTCCAAGACTGGTCATCGTCCCAGTCGACGCGCGTGGGAACGACCTTACCAAAACTGCGCGACTGGGAGGTATGAAGGATATGGCAGCAGAAAAAGAGGCTATGGTAGGTGGTCCTGTCTGCCCTCGTCATTGTTGATTTTTTAATCACTATTCAATGCTAGAGATTTACTTCTCTTATTTTAAGAGGCAACCTCTTGCAAGTATTCCGGTTTTCTTAACTCTATTGCCCCTGCTGCTAATCTGGCAGCGAAAAGCCTATCGGGACAATGCTTTTTTAATCCTGGGAATTTACCTGATGGTTAAGTTCGTCATTGATTTCATTATGTTCGACTGGGCTTCACACAAGAGAAATACAGTTGTACTATATAATTTCAATGTCCCGTTCAGGTACGTTTTGTCCAGTCTGATTTTTTATCAAAAATTGGAGACGAGACGGTTCAAGAACTGGATACTGGCATCGATTCCTGTTTTCATACTTTTTTCAATATGGGACACACTACACACGAATCCGTCGCTTGCAGACCTGCATAACCACAAAATGGTGCTGTATTCGACGACTGTAGAAAGTCTCTTCATGTTGTTCTGGGTTTTACTCTATTTTTACAATACAATACGCGCACTAAAAATCCCGAATCTGCTGACCTATCCTTTTTTTTGGGTATGCTCCGGTTTGCTGATTTACTATTCGAGCTTTTTGTTTATTGCGCCGGTATTTCATTATTCTTCCAAATGGGAGGAATGGCTTGAAATTGGCTTTTTGACTTACGTACCTTATATGTTTGAAAGTGTAAGTATTATTCTTTTCAGCATTGGAATAGCCCAGTTTCCTGACGAACGATATGCAAAATAACGAGGAGCTCAAACTAGCATTATTGATAGCATTGATCGCGATGCTGATGATGGCATTTTTTGTGATCTCGTTCGTTATGTATTATCAAAAAAGGAGATTCGAAGAAGAGAAAAAGATTAACGATATTGAAAAAAATTATAACCGCCTGCTCCTCGATACGGCACTTAACTCAGAAGAGACAGAGCGGAGGCGGATAGCACAAGACCTCCACGACGATATTGGCACCATGCTTTCCCTTACTAAGCTTAGCCTGAACCAGTTGAGTAAACTGGTGAATGCATCGGAAAACGAGAAACAGGAACAGATCATGAAAAAATCTCAGTCCCTGGTGGAAGAAACCATTTTGCATGTGAGAAGGATTACCAGAGACCTTGTGCCTACTACGTTGGAAAGATTTGGGCTACTGGAAGCGATTGAGGAATTTATTGATAAACTGGAAGAGGATAATAATCTCGTTATTTCGTTTCATTCCAATACAGTTGAATTTCCCAGACAAGGACAAAAGCTCGAACTCACATTGTACCGTATTATGCAGGAACTGGTGAATAATGCGATTAAACACGCAAGCTGTTCGAGTATTGAGATTTCCCTTGAAATCGAAAATGAAATGATCGGGCTGCGTGTCACAGATAATGGAATTGGTTTCGATCCCGAAAAAATTAAAGAAAATAATCTGGCTGGTCTTGGCTTACTTGGAATTGAAAGTCGGCTGGCTATCGTGAACGGAACCGTGCAGTATGAGAAGCCAGCGAAAGGAACTGGCTCCAGTGCGTGCGCGCGCATTCCGGTAATGCCGATGTCCGAAAATAAACCGGAACCATTGCACCCCTTCCGGAGAGAAAAAGTCAATGCTTAAATAGCCATGAAAACACTCAAATTAGGAATTGCTGACGATCACGAGCTGTTCAGAAAGGGTTTTATATCCATGCTGAGCGGTATACCTGATTTTGAATTTGTACTGGAAGCAGCCAATGGTCAGGAGCTATTGGACAGGCTTCCCGCCAATACACCAGATATCGTATTCATGGACCTGCAAATGCCGGTAATGGACGGAGTGCAGGCGACAGAAGCCGCATTTGAAAGGTTTCCCAATATCAAAGTCATTGTCGTTTCCATGTACAATGAGGACCGGTTCGTTATACATATGCTTGAAAAAGGCGTGCAGGGCTATTTGCTCAAAGATACCAGTCCCGACGAAGTCGAAAAGGCGATACGGAGAGTAGATGAGGAAGGATTTTATTATAACGATTTTGTGTCGAAGGCAATGCACAGAAAAATGGTCAACCGCCATGTAAATAAGCACCCTTTCTTCCCCAATGCATGCAATGTAGCCCTATCGACCAGAGAGAAGGAAGTGCTGCAACTAATCTGTGACGGGCTTTCCACGCAGGAAATTGGCGATAAGTTATTTATTAGTGTCAGAACCGTGGAAGGACACCGGCTCCGCGTACTCGAAAAAACCGGCACGAAAAGCACTGCGGCCGCAGTTTCATTTGCATATAAAAACCAGCTGCTGTCCTGAGCTGAATTAAGTTACCGGCTCCATTAAGCCCGGAACATTCCCCGGATTTTATTTATCTTTCGTGCAGTAACATTCGACTGCATTGTATGAAAGTATTAATCGTTTGCACCAACCACGAAGCCTATCCAACCAAAACAACTAAAACCGGGGTATGGTTAAGTGAGCTTACGCATTTTTACGATGTAATGGCGAAACGACGGATTATTATGGACTTTGTCAGTCCAAAAGGTGGAAACGTTCCGATTGATGAACGCAGCCTTGATTTCAAAGATGAATGCAATGCCCGCTACTGGGAAGACCCGGTTTTCCGAAACAAGCTTGAACATTCGCTAACTCCTTCCCAAATACATCCCGCTGACTACCGTCTGATTTATTTTGCCGGCGGGCACGGAGCAATGTGGGATTTCCCTGAAAACCAGGAGCTGATTCAAATCACAAAAAGCATTTACGAACGCAACGGAATGGTTTCCGCAGTCAGTCACGGCGTGTCGGGATTGATGAACGTTAAACTTTCTGATGGTTCTTACCTGATACAGGACAAATATCTCACCGGCTATTCCAATATGGAGGAAACGCTGATGAGTTTTGTAAGCGAAGTTCCTTTTTACCTGGAAGATAAACTGAAAGAACGCGGCGCACATTTCACCAAAACAATGATCCCATTCATGGAATTCATTGAAATGGACGAAAGGCTGATCACCGGTCAAAATCCGGGTTCTGCAAAAAAAATTGCTTCCAAGGCACTGGAAGAGCTTTTTGAAAAATAAGCGTTAGGCTTTGATCCGGGCGTCTGCGAACAAAGATTTGAAAGTAGGCAGAATAAGATCTTTTTCAGATACTAGCGGATTAGAAATCCCCCAGTCGATATTCAGGTCAGGATCATTCCACAAAATACCCGATTCAGACTCTTTGCTGTACACGTTTGTGCATTTATAGCTGAAAATACTATCCTCCAACGCTACGAAACCGTGTGCAAATCCTTCGGGAACATACGCAAAGTTGTTCTTGTCGCCGCGAAGCTCGAAAATTTCATGCTGACCGAAAGTTGGCGAATCCGGGCGGATATCCACAGCCACATCCATTACCACACCAGAAATTACTCTCACAAGCTTGCCCTGCGCAAAAGGCGCATTCTGAAAATGCAATCCTCTCACAACCCCTTTTTTCGAAAACGACTGATTGTCCTGAACGAAATTGGTTGGCAAGCCCAGACTTTCAAATACCTGCTTGTTGAAAGATTCGAAAAACACCCCGCGGTCATCTTCGAAAACGCGCGGAAAAATTTCAACTAAACCTGATATGGATGTTTCTCGAATATGCATGAACGTGATCTTCTTATAAATTATGGATGCGATGTATTGTCAGGCAAATTTATGAATCTATTGTTAGACGTTGTAATTTCAGCGCAATATTTCCCAAATCATGACTTATCAAGAGCTTTTCACGCAAATTTCAGCAAAGAAAACCTACCTCTGTGTAGGACTCGATACTGACATTCGTAAAATTCCTTCGCATTTATTGCAGGAGGCTGACCCTGTTTTTGAATTCAATAAACAGATTATCGACGCCACTGCCGACTATTGTGTTTCCTATAAACCGAACATTGCGTTTTACGAGGCGATGGGTGCAAAAGGATGGGAAAGTTTACAGAAAACACTTGAATATATTCCTGCCACGCATTTCACGATTGCAGATGCAAAACGCGGCGATATCGGCAATACTTCCGGCTTGTACGCGCGCACATTCTTTGACCCAACCTCTTCCGGACTGGATTTCGATTCCGTGACCGTAGCTCCATATATGGGCAGCGATTCGGTGATTCCTTTTCTGGAATATGAAAATAAATGGGTGATACTGCTGGCATTAACCTCTAACATAGGCAGTTCCGATTTCCAGCGACTGCAAGTAGAGGACAGTAGTTTGTATGAACAGGTGCTCAAAATCTCCCAGCAATGGGCAGGCGCTGATCGCATGATGTATGTGGTAGGCGCGACGCAGGCTCCCGAGTTCGAAAAAATCAGAACAATTGTCCCCGATCACTTTCTGCTTGTACCGGGCGTGGGTGCACAGGGCGGAGATCTGGAAGAAGTTTCCAGGTTTGGAATGAACAGTCATTGCGGCTTGCTCGTCAACGCGTCGAGAAGTATTATTTATGCAGGAAATGGAATCGACTTCTCGCAAAAAGCGCGGCAGGAAGCGTTCAAAATCCAGCAGGAAATGGCGACCTACCTCGATCTGTATTGCAAGTAGCAGCTTTTAATTTTAGTCAAAAACAAAGTATCAATTATAATAATGTCGTCCGCAGAACCAACTCCCTTTTCGACCCACCAAATCGATCTAGCAGCACTTTTAGAAACTTACGGAAGCCCGCTTTACGCCTACGACGGCGCCACGATCCGACGCAAAGCCGGCGAGTTGAAACAGGCTTTTGACGGGATTGATCTGAAAATTAAATACGCCTGCAAAGCCAATACCAACCTGGCAATCCTGAGACTGATGCGCGAGATAGGTGTAGAACTCGATGTGGTTTCTCCGGGTGAACTGGAAATGGGAATGATCGCCGGCTACAATGCCAGTCAAATCACATTCACTCCCAGCGGCGTTCCGTTTGAAGAAGTTCGCTCGGCAGTGGACGCAGGCGCGATCGTGAACGTGGATAGCATTCCGCTTCTCGAATGGTTTGGCCAGACTTACGGGAACACAAAACCCTGCCTGATCAGGATCAAACCAAATGTGGCGGCAGGTGGAAATGCAAAAATCATGACCGCCCACGCGGATTCCAAGTTCGGAATTTCGGTTTTGATGCTGGATGAAGTGCTGGAAGTGGTGAAGAAATACGATATTAAAATAGTTGGTCTGCACCAGCACACGGGCTCGGATATTAAAGACGCAGAGCCTTTTCTGAAAGTAGCGGATATTCTTTTTGAAGCCGCAAAACGCTTCCCCGATCTGGAAATCATCGACTTGGGGGGCGGATTTAAAGTCTCTTACCTGCCTGGTGACCATGTTACGGATATGGAATTATTAGGAAAGAATATATCCGAGCGCTTCAACACCTTTTGTAATGAATATGGAAGGAAACTGCAACTATGGTTTGAACCCGGCAAATTTCTGGTGAGCGAATCCGGTTTTCTGCTTGTAAAAACGACGGTAGTAAAGGAAGATCCGGCGCGCAATTTTGTTCACGTCGATTCGGGACTTAACCACCTGATCCGCCCGATGATGTACGGTTCTTACCACCATATCCTCAACATTTCCAATCCCGGCGGCCCGCTCAAAACATACAATGTGGTGGGCTATATCTGTGAAACGGATACATTCGCAACCGACCGCGAGCTGCCCGAAGTGCGCCAGGGCGACGTGCTCGCATTTCTGAATGCAGGCGCCTACGGATTCACGATGAGCTCGAATTACAATGCAAGACTTCGGCCAGCCGAGGTGCTCGTTGACAACGGGAATGCCAGGCTCGTCCGCAGAAGGGAGACGCTGGAAGATCTTTTGAAAACTCAAATGGATATTTGATCAAACAATTCTGACACCTTGAAAAAGCTGCTCGTTTCTAAACGGGCGGCTTTTATTTTTTAAGGCAACTTAGCCAAGCTTCACTTCGATAACCCATAAGCTCCCACAAGCGACATTTTGTCCTGAATCCTTCGATACTGAGCACAATAATGCCAAAATTTCCGGTTTTGATCTCGGGCACATACTTTTCATGAGGTTAATAAGTGAATCGAAAACAAAATCAACGCCATGAACTTTAACCAATATACCATCAAGGCGCAGGAAATTATACAACACGCTGCGCAAATGGTCCAGGGCAATCAGCAGCAAGCGATTGAAACTGGCCACGTACTGAAATCGATATTAGAGGAGGACCCAAATACCTCGCTCTTCCTGTTGAATAAACTGAATATCTCACCGGATATCCTCAATACCCGGCTCCAAAAGATATTGGACGGTTATCCAAGAGTTAGCGGGGGACAGCCCTATCTGGGCAACGATATGGCGGCCGCCAGCGGCAAAGCGCAAAACTATCTGAAAGAATTCAGTGACGAATTTGTCAGTATTGAGTTGCTTTTGCTTGGTATCTTGGCCGGAAAAGATTCCACAGCGATCCTTTTGAGGGAGCTGGGATTTGAAGAAAAAAAGTTGATTAATGCAATCAAAGAACTTAGAGGAAAAAATAATCCCGTGAAAGATCAAAATGCAGAAGCTAAATATCGCTCGCTCGAACGATATAGCAAGAATTTGAATGAGTTGGCAAAAGCCGGCAAGATCGATCCCGTGATTGGTCGCGACGAAGAGATCAGGCGGGTGTTGCAGATATTAAGTCGCCGTACCAAAAATAATCCGATCCTCCTGGGAGAACCGGGTGTTGGTAAAACGGCGATCGTGGAAGGTCTGGCGCAGCGTATCGTGCAAGGCGACGTGCCCGAAAACCTGAAATCCAAAACGATCGTATCCCTGGATATGGGATTGCTGATCGCAGGTGCCAAATATAAGGGTGAATTTGAAGAACGACTGAAAGCGGTCATCAAAGAAGTGACCGATTCGGAAGGTGAGATAGTACTTTTTATCGATGAAATTCATACACTTATCGGTGCCGGTGGTGGCGGAGAAAGCGCAATGGATGCGGCTAACCTGCTGAAACCAGCCTTGGCGAGAGGTGAATTGCACGCGATCGGTGCCACTACTTTGAAGGAATATCAAAAGTATATGGAGAAGGACAAAGCGCTGGAACGCAGGTTCCAGGCTGTGATGGTGGACGAGCCGAATATTCCGGACGCGATCAGTATTCTCCGCGGTATTAAGGAAAAATATGAGCTGCACCACGGCGTGCGGATCCAGGACGATGCTGTGATTGCGGCAGTGGAATTGTCTAACAGATACATCAGCGACCGATTCCTGCCCGATAAGGCGATTGACCTGATGGACGAGGCGGCTTCCAAGCTGAGACTGGAAATGGACAGCGTGCCCGAAGAACTGGACGAGCTGAACCGCCGGATCATGCAATTGGAAATTGAGCGTGAGGCGATCCGGAGAGAAAATAATAAGGATAAGGAAACTGTCCTGAACAAAGAAATCGCCGATCTCAGCGAAGAAAGGAATACCCTGAAAGCGCAGTGGGAGAATGAAAAAGGCAAAGTAAACGAGGTAAGGACACTGAAAGAACAAAGCGAACAGCTGCGGCTGGAAGCTGAACAGGCCGAACGTTCCGGCGACTTTGGTAAGGTAGCCGAGATCCGCTACGGCCGGATTCCCGAAGTGCAGCGGCAACTGGAAACATTGCAGAACTCCGAAAACGCTCAGAGCCTGATGCAGGAGGAGATCACGCCGGAAGATATTGCCGAAGTAGTGGCCAAATGGACGGGTATACCTGTGAGCAAAATGCTGCAAAGCGACCGTGAGAAACTGCTACAACTGGAAGAGCACCTGCATCAACGGGTAGCTGGCCAGGCGGAAGCTATTGAGGTGGTTTCTGATGCGGTGAGGCGTAGCCGGGCAGGTTTGCAGGATGCAAAACGTCCGATCGGAAGCTTCCTTTTCCTTGGCCCGACCGGTGTCGGAAAGACCGAATTAGCTAAAACTTTGGCTGAATACCTGTTCAATGACGAAAACGCGATGGTCCGCATTGACATGAGCGAATATCAGGAACGCCATTCTGTAAGCAGGCTGGTAGGTGCGCCTCCGGGATATGTGGGCTATGATGAAGGCGGACAGCTGACCGAGGCGGTAAGGAGAAAACCGTACAGCGTGATATTGCTGGACGAGATCGAGAAAGGCCACCCCGACGTTTGGAATATATTATTGCAAGTACTTGACGAAGGTAGGCTGACCGACAACAAAGGCCGGGTCGCAAACTTCAAGAACACGATCATCATTATGACTTCCAATATTGGCAGCCACATTATTCAGGAGAAATTCGCAGAAGATGAAGGCTGGAACCATACCTTGATCGTGGAAGAAGCCAAAACCGCGGTACTGGATCTATTGAAGGCTTCGGTAAGACCCGAGTTCCTGAACCGGATCGACGAGATCGTGCTGTTCGAGCCGCTGACTATGAAAAATATCCGCAAGATCGTGGACATTCAATTCAAGGGAATCCAAAAAATGCTGCAAGAACAGGGTATCACGCTGGACGCAACCGACGAGGCGCTGACCAAGCTCGGGGAAGACGGATTCGACCCGGCATTCGGTGCGCGACCTTTGAAAAGAGTATTGCAGAGACGTATTCTGAATGAGCTTTCAAAGGGAATCCTGAGTGGGCAGGTTGCCAAAGATTCAGTGATTATGATGGAATTGAACTCTCACGGAGATCTGATATTTGAGAATGTTGGCAGTGTAGAGATATAATTCTTAAAATAGTTATAAACAGAAAAGCAGCTTCCGGGCTGCTTTTCTTGTTTTCGGGCGATTTAGTGTGGTAACGTCAGCACTCCACACATGTAGATTTGCAGCTACGCAAACGTTTGAAAAATACGTTTAACAACATAATTAGAAATTGGCATAATTTTTGTGCAAATAAATACCTGAATTGTCTAAACCTTTATTCCACACCCATTCCTATGTTACAATCGCTTAATTCATTTAAAGTTGCAATTCTGGTTGCCGATGGATTTGAGCAAGTCGAAATGACCTGCCCCAGAAAAGTCCTAGATCGTATGGGTGCTACCACCCACCTGATTTCTCCAAATAAGGATCATGTGCGTGGCTGGAATCATCTGGACTGGGGAGAGAAGCATCGGGTGAACGTACCCCTGCAAATGGCGCGACCGGAATATTATGACGCATTACTGATCCCGGGTGGGGTAATGGGACTGGATGCTTTGCGAATGCAGCCGAAAGCGATTGAATTTGTAAGGTCATTTTTCGCCAGCGGAAAACCAGTAGCCGCCATCTGTCACGGCCCGCAGCTGCTGATAGACGCGGATGTGGTCTTGGGAAGAACACTTACTTCCTACGCCGCGATCCGGCACGATCTTGAAAATGCAGGGGCGATTTGGATTGACCAGGAAGTAGTAACAAATAACGGGCTGGTAACCAGCCGCACAACCGACGACCTTTCCGCATTCACAGCTTCCATGCTAAAAGAGTTCAACCTCGAACTACAACATTGACATTCATCAGCAGATTATAAACCACAAAAAAGCATCCTCATCAAGGATGCTTTTTTGCTTTCAATTAAGTGCAAAGTTTTAATATTGCGCATTCATCCAAGTGCTCAGTAGTTCATGCCACTCGTTTCGCTCCAAAATGTTTCCGTCCGTAAATATGATATTCAGGTTCTCTCAGGTATTGACTGGGATATTGAAGCAGGGGAAAACTGGGCGATCGTAGGGCCTAATGGAGCCGGGAAGACTGTATTGCTAGATATAATTGCTGGTAAATGGCCGGTGCTTTCGGGCAAGATATCGTACGCCTGGAACGCGCCGCTGCGTGAAACGTTCGAGCTCGCATCCAATGATTATTCCTTCAACCGGATCGTCAATGCAGGCGCGCAATATTATCAGCAGCGGTTCCATGCCTACGAAGCGGAGCGCGCCCCTACCCTGCGAGCGGTCCTGACAGACCAGCTTAAACCCGTCGGAACGGTCGATGATAAGTCTGTGGAATTGAAGCCTTCGAAGGTGACCGAAGAAGAACTCTCCAAAGTTTCAGAATTACTTTCCCTCACGCATTTGCTTGATCATCCGTTTGTTACACTTTCAAATGGTGAAACGCGGAGAATGCTTCTTGCAAAATCCTTATTGAAAAAACCGAAGTTGCTAATGCTGGATAATGCATTCAGCGGGCTGGACGTACATTCGAGGGAAGTGTTGCGTAATGCGCTAAGTGAGCTTTCCAAGGAAGGAGTTACCATTATTATGGCGACTACTGCAACTGAGATTCCCACAGTTATAACGCATGTCCTTGAAATGAACGAGGGGAAAATTGTCAGAAAAACGAATGTTTCTGATTTCAAAGCAGCTACCCGGGAACTCACAAATCCTCAGCCTGACGCGGTTAAGCTGACAGATTTCGGTTTGCCTGAATTCACTGATTTTACAAATGCATTTGACCTGCGCAATATCAAAGTCAAATATGGCAGCGAGGTTATATTGGACAAGGTAAACTGGAAAGTCGCGAAAGGTGAAAAGTGGGCATTGTCTGGCGCAAATGGTTCGGGAAAATCGACGTTGCTCAGTATTATTACCGCTGATAATCCCCAGCGTTTTGCCAATGATTTTGATTTGTTTGATAAAAAAAGGGGCGGAACCGGTGCGTCGATCTGGGATATCAAGCAAAAGATAGGACACGTATCGCCGGAACTGCACCTGTACTTTCCTAGAAATACGACGGTCTTCAAGACAATAGCTTCGGGCTTTTTTGATGCGACTGGTGTATTTTTCAAGAAACTCTCAGAATTACAGATCCAGCGCGTTCACCAGGTTGCGGAGCTGCTGCACGTTGGTCAATTGATTGAAAAAGATTTTTCACAGCTCTCAAAAGGGCAGCAGAGAATGGTATTGCTGGCGCGGGCATTGGTAAAAAATCCGCCGCTGCTCATCCTCGACGAACCTTGTCAGGGACTTGATAGTGAAGCAATTGAATACTTCAAATCAGTAGTAGATGCGATTTGCGATACTTCTGACAGAACACTGATCTACGTTTCGCATTACCCCCAGGAAATCCCTTTGTGCGTCACGCATTTTCTCAAACTGGAAAAGGGAATTGTTGTTCAGTAAGGTTCTTTGACAAAACCTTTTTTCAAATTCATCACAATGGAAAGTGAGCTGCTACCGAAACCGGGAACATATTGCGCGCGGCCGTAGCTCACCTCAAACCGCTTGACTCTCAGCCACATTCCGAAAGAAAAACCGGCCAGTGCACCGCGATCGGAAAGCCGCAGTTCCTGTCTCCGTAAATGATCATAACCCAGCAGCAGCCGGAAATTTTTATGGATCAGCCCCTCTGCTCCCAGCGACAAATGCCGGCCCAGCTTTTCCGCAATTCCTACCTTTCTGGGCAACCGGTTTCCGTTGATATCATAGGTAAAAAATAGTGCGGGATCATTGTAAACCATATCGAACCTGTTGAGATGATGCGCAGTAACTGTCACTCTAACTGGCATATACTCAGGCTTGAAAGTAATTCCGGCGCGAATATCCAGTGGCAAAACGGGAGTAGTAGCACCATTAAAATTCTGTTTCAAAAACCCCATATTTTTTACCACAAACCCAACCGAAAAGTCCTCCCTCGGATGTTTGAAAATTGCTCCCCAATCGAATGCAAGTCCGTAAGTCTGGTAAGTTTCCACCGAAGCGCCTACAAACTTTATACTTCCTCCGACAGTAAATGCGCCTAAGGAATGCCCGTATCCGGCAGATAACCCGTAATCCGCCGCCCGAAATTCGCCGATCACATTCCCTATATCGTCGGTTTCCTGCATGGTACCGTAATTGAGATATTGCAGCCCGACTGCCCAGACGGCCGGCTGCCTCCCCGCTTTTCCTGCATAGGCAAGGTTCAGAAATTTGGTATCGGCCAGGTAAGGCATCAGATTTACCGAGGCATTATCGGTTTTAGTGGAGTCCAGCAAAGAAGGATTTTGAAGAAACAGTGCCGGATCGTTTCCAGAAGCTGTCAAATGGTGGGTTCCAAGCGCTGTGCTTTTCGCCTGCGTTGGTAAAACGAGAAAGTCGAGCTTGCTTTTTCCGCCTGCCGGCTGGGCAAATGCTGCATTGGTCAGCAAAGCCAGTAGGAATGCCAACAGGTAAGCCCGCCGCCCGAGCATCCTCATAAGTATCGATATTTCCCGAATCAGTAAAATGCCGCTATATTTATAATCCGTTGAAAACAAATGTAACCATATCGCCTGTATTACATGAAATCCGAATCCGCTTCCATCTCCAAAAAAGAATTTTTAGATCAAAAAAATGCTGAAGCTGAACTCGGAGGCGGTGAAAAAAGGATTGAGGCGCAGCATAAGAAGGGAAAACTTACGGCGCGCGAGCGGATCTCAGTATTAATTGATGAAGGTACTTTTGAAGAGATAGGGCGGTTTGTTACGCACCGCAGCAGTGATTTCGGGCTGGACAAAGAGCATTACCTCGGCGATGGTGTGGTGACAGGTTACGGAAAAGTCAATAATAGGCTGATTTACGTTTTCGCCCAGGATTTTACCGTTTTCGGCGGCTCACTTTCTGAAACACACGCCGAGAAGATCTGCAAATTGATGGATCTCGCAATGAAAAACGGCGCTCCTATTATTGGATTGAACGATTCGGGCGGGGCGCGTATTCAGGAAGGCGTACTTTCACTGGCAGGTTATGCTGATATTTTTTATAAAAACACGCTTGCTTCCGGGGTTATACCGCAAATCTCGGCTGTAATGGGACCTTGCGCCGGCGGGGCGGTATATTCTCCCGCGATTACCGATTTTATTTTGATGGTGGAAAATACCAGTTACATGTTTGTAACCGGGCCGAATGTAGTCAAAACTGTCACGCACGAAGAAGTAACTTCCGAGGAACTAGGTGGCGCGATGACGCACGCATCCAAATCCGGGGTAACGCATTTTGTGGCGCCGAATGAAGTGGAATGCCTTCTTTCGATCAAAAAATTACTCAGCTATATTCCTCAGAACTGCGAAGACGAGGCGCCGAGAGTACCCTACACTCCGACTAACGAGTTGCGGCCTGCATTGAATACCATTATCCCTCCGAGCTCCAACCAGCCTTATGAAATGCGTGAGGTCATCACGGAACTAACGGACGAAGGCAGTTTCCATGAAGTGCACACGCATTTTGCGGAGAATATTGTAGTGGGTTTTGCAAGACTGGCGGGCAGAAGCATTGGTATTGTGGCGAACCAGCCGGCTGTACTTGCGGGCGTGCTCGATATTCACGCGAGTCAGAAAGCGGCGCGGTTTGTGCGTTTTTGTGACAGTTTCAATATCCCCTTACTCGTTCTTGAAGATGTACCCGGTTTCCTGCCCGGCACTGATCAGGAATGGAACGCGATCATTACAAATGGCGCAAAACTGCTTTATGCATTCTGCGAGGCGACGGTTCCGCGCATTACAGTGATCACCCGAAAAGCGTACGGCGGCGCGTATGATGTGATGAATTCCAAGCACATCGGCGCGGACATGAACTATGCCTGGCCGAGTGCGGAGATTGCGGTAATGGGAGCAAGCGGCGCGGCAGAGATCATATTCAAACGTGATATTGCCCAGGCCGAAAACCCGCAGGAAAAGTTGCAGGAAAAGATCGCTGAATACACCGAGAAATTCGCAAATCCCTATCTGGCTGCCAATAGGGGCTATATTGACGAAGTAATTTACCCCGAACAAACCCGTCAAAAACTGATCGCAGCCTTTGAAATGCTCGAAAACAAAGTGGCGGTACTGCCCCGGAAAAAGCACGGAAATATTCCGTTGTAAACACCGATCTTTTCAGATTCCGTTAAATACTGGTGGTATTCCCATAAAGCGCGAAGCAGTTTTGGTCTGTTATGAATATTGACCTAAATTGAAGGCTATTACATTTATATTCCTAAATCATCTTAATCAATGAAAGAACAGAAAAGTACTTCTGCATCCAGAAGGAACTTTATCAAAGGCTCTATTGCCACGGTGGCAGCGTTTTCGATCGTTCCCCGCCACGTGCTAGGCAAAGGCTTTCTCGCCCCGAGCGACCAGCTCACCAAGGCGATCGTAGGCACCGGCTCCATGGGCCGCGGTCACATTCCCTATGCCGGAACCAAAGTAGTTGCGCTTTGCGATGTGGATAAAAAGCATCTTACGACAGCCGTGAATATGGTCGATAAAGGCGTGAAGACGTTTTCGGATTACCGCGAGCTGATCCAGCTTCCCGAAGTTGACATTGTGCACGTAGCTACGCCGCCGCATTGGCATGGGATCATCGCCGCCGATGCAGCCCGCGCCGGAAAAGATGTGTGGTGTGAAAAGCCGATGACGCGTACGATCGGCGAAGGAAAACGCCTTATCGAAGCAGTGCAGCAACATGGAAGGGTTTTTAGATTAAATACCTGGTTTCGATTTGAAGATAACTTTTACGGCATGAGAACGCCGGTTAAGCCTATTAAAAAGCTCGTTCAGAGCGGATTACTGGGCTGGCCGTTGAAAGTGACCGTTAGCAAGCATACCGGTTTCGACTGGAAATTTTATTGGGTAGGAAAAACAAACAATGCGCCCCAGCCGGTACCAGCCGACCTGGACTATGAAATGTGGCTCGGCCCTGCGCCGTACAAACCGTATAGCGAGCATCGCGTGCACCAGACTTTCCGCGGCTACTGGGATTATGATGGAGGAGGATTGGGCGATATGGGTCAGCATTACCTGGATCCGGTTCAGTATTTTTTGGGAAAAGACGATACCAGTCCGGTGAGTGTGGAAGTGGACGCCCCGCAGCAGCATACCGAGGCGGTGGGCACGTGGAGACGCATTACTTATACCTATGCAGACGGTTGCCAGATCGTTTTGGACGGAGAAGCGAAAGATGAAAAAGTAGCCTATATCGAAGGCCCGAAAGGAAAGTTGTACCCGAATTTCAAATCTGATATTCCTGATCTGGAGAAGAAACTGGCCGCTTTCCCTGATCCCGAGCCACAGGTGACGGATTTTGTAGATGCTGTTAAAAACCGGAAAAAGTTTGCGCTGAACGAAGAAAACGGCCACCGTTCCTGCACGATCGTGAACATGGGACTGGCTGCTTTAAGACTGGGCCGCTCCCTGAAATTCGACCCCGAAAAACAGGAGTTTGTAGACGACGAAGGCGCTAACCGCCTGATCAACCAGCCTATGCGCGGTCCCTGGACTATCTGACAAAACAGCGTTTTACCGAAATCCTGAAACCACTTAATGAAAAAAATATTTTACCCCATTATAGCTGCGTACCTGCTCATTTCGCCGGTTTTCGCACAATCAGACGCTTCGCTTACTACCAAGATCGAAGGTTTGTTCTCCAAACTGCCTGCCCAGAACGAAGCCGGGCTGAAAAAGAATATGGCCGAACTGGAACAGCTGGGCAAACCCGCGCTCGTTCAGATCGCCACCATGCTTACGCCACTTGGAAAAGGTGACAATACCAAAATCCAATATGCGCTTGGCGGGTTTACCTATTATGCATCACAAGCGGGCAAGGAAACTGCAAGAGTTGCAGCTTCCGAAGCTTACAGCGAGGCTTTGGGAAAAGTCACTGATCCTGACAGCAAGAATTTCCTGATATACCAGTTGCAGACTGTCGGAAAAGATGAATCCATTAATGCCCTGAAAACCTACCTGAGCGACGAACGTTTATCCGGACCGGCTGCCAGGGCGTTAGCAAGAAATGGATCGGATGCGGCTGGTGCTGCCTTGTTCCAAGCTTTGGGCAATGCAAAAGGCGCTGCGCAAATCGCAATTATTGAGGCACTTGGTGATAGTAAATACAAAGAAGCTGCGCCGCAGATCGAGAAAACGGCGACGAGTGAAGACCTGCTTTTACGCAAGGTCAGTTTGTATGCATTATCAGAAATCGCAGCGCCTTCTTCGGAACAGATATTAATGCTGGCTGCGCAAAAAACATTGTACGGTTATGATCTCAGTGATGCAACCGCGGTTTACCTGAAATACCTCGCCAATCTTGCCCAAACAGGAAATGCTGCACAGGCTGAGAAAGCTGCATGGGAAATCGTAAAGAATACGCCCGACCCGAAACAGGTAGCGACGAAATCGGCTGCGCTGAAAATCTATTCGGATATTAAGAAAAGAGAATCCGTTCCTGCGCTGGTAAGTGCGTTGCAAAGCACCAATCCACAATACCGCGCTGCGGCATTGAAGCTTGGCCAGAAATACCTGATGGCGAATGGAACAGCTCCGTGGCTGGCTGCAATGAAAAAAGCGACGCCTGAGGTTCAGGCAGAGATCATTACGATGCTCGGTCACGCCGGTTCGCAGGACGCACTTCCCGCGATATTGAAATCGCTGACAGCAAAAGATACGCAGGTTAAGAAAGCGGCAATATGGGCTGCGGGTAAAATCGGCCAGGAAAGCAGCATTGCCAGCCTGATCAATGTGACGAAGACAGCTAGTCTGGAAGAAATTGAAACAGTAAAAAACAGCCTCCTGACCATTAAAGGAGCTGCATTGACCGACCAGATCGCGAAAGCAATACCTACTTTGCCCGCTCCTGCGAAGGCTGCATTGATCGATGTGCTGGCTACGCGCGCGGCGAGTAATAAGCTCCCGGTAGTTTCTTCCCAGCTTAAAAGTACGGATCCGGCCGTGCGTAAAGCTGCATTTAGCTCGCTTAAATCACTTGCTACTGCCAACGACCTGCCGCAACTATTTACATTACTTAACTCGCAAACCGCGCCGGAAGATATTGCCGCTGTACAAAATGCGATCAGTGCGGTGGTGAAAAGTTCAGGCGAAACGAATGCACAGACTGACCTGATATTGAAACAAATGCAGGCGGCTTCGGCTGAAAAGCAAAGCAATTATCTTCCGATACTTGCCACGATCGGCGGTAAAAAAGCATTAAGCTCTGTGGTTTCTTCTTATGAAAAAGGAGACGCTGCTACCAAAAAAACGGCGATCAGCTCGCTATCTTCCTGGAATGATGCCAGCGCCGCGAAGGAGCTTTTGGCGATTGCGAAAAAGACGACGGAAGCAGGAGAATTTGACGAGGCATTGTCCGGTTACGTTTCGGTTGCCGGAAAATCTTCAAAAACGCCAGCATTGAAAGTGATCATGCTGCGTGAAGCAATGGGACTGGCGAAAACTGATGCGCAAAAAGAAATGATATTGAAAGAACTGGCGAAATTCAGGACTTTCAATGCGATGCTGTTTGCGGGTAAATACCTGGATCAGCCCGCAACCCAGCTGGCTGCCGCGCAAACCGTTGTGACGATCGCATTGGCTAACAAAAATTTCTACGGTACCGAAGTGCGTGAACTGCTTACGAAAGCTTCTTCTTTATTGAAAGGCAAAGACAGCGAATACCAGCAGCAGGCCATTACCCGCCATTTGGCCGATATGCCGGCTGGCGAAGGATTTGTTTCCCTATTCAATGGAAAAGATTTGACAGGCTGGAAAGGCCTGGTAGAAAATCCGATCGCGCGCAGCAAAATTAGCGCTGATTCATTGAAATTGAAACAGGCGAAAGCAGACGAAGCGATGAAAAAAGACTGGTATGCGAAGGACGGAGAGCTGGTATTCTCAGGCCACGGCGACAATTTGGCTACCGTTAAATCTTACGGCGACTTTGAAATGTACGTAGATTGGAAGATCCAGAAAGACGGCGACGCGGGGATATACCTGAGAGGAACGCCGCAGGTACAGATCTGGGATACTTCGCGGGTGGATGTAGGCGCGCAGGTAGGTTCAGGTGGTTTGTACAATAACCAGAAAAACCCAAGCAAGCCTTCCAAGCTGGCTGATAATGCGATTGGCGAATGGAATACGTTCCATATTACCATGATCGGCGACCGCGTTTCGGTGGACTTGAATGGAGAGAATGTGGTTGATAATGTTGTTCTGGAAAATTACTGGGACAAAAACCTGCCGATATTCGCTTCCGAGCAGCTTGAATTACAGGCACACGGGAACCAGATCAACTACCGCGATATCTACGTGCGGGAATTGCCGCGCCAGGAATTTGCGCTTCCTGAACAAGAGAAAAAAGAAGGTTTCAAAGTGCTTTTCGACGGCACTAACCTATTTGAATGGGTTGGTAATAAAACCGACTATTTCATCGACGGCGGCGAGCTGGTTGTTGACCCGAAAAAAGGTGGCACAGGAAATCTCTACACCAAAGACGAATACAGTGATTTTGACTTTCGTTTTGAATTCCAATTGACGCCCGGCGCGAATAATGGTCTCGGAATCAGGACGCCAATGAAGGGGGACGCAGCATACGAAGGTACCGAGATACAGATCCTCGACAACGATGCGGATATTTACAAAGACTTGAAAGAATACCAGTATCACGGATCAGCTTATGGTATTATTCCCGCAGAAAGAGGGTTCCTGAAACCAATGGGTGAATGGAATTACCAGGAAGTACGCGTGCAGGGCTCGAAGATCAAGGTTACTTTGAATGGAACTGTGATCCTGGACGGAGATCTGGCAGAAGCGAGCAAGAACGGAACACCAGATCACCGCGAACATCCGGGCTTAGCCAGAACTTCGGGGCATTTGGGTTTCCTTGGTCACGGTTCGGAACTGAAATTCAGGAATATCCGGATCAACGACCTGACAAAAGTGAAAACCGAGCCAGTTGTTTCTGAAAAGAAAAAAGGTAAGAAACGCAAATAGGAACCGAAATACGCGATTTTAGTTTTTAAAGAAAATTTAAAAAATGCCCAGACTAATCAGTATGGGCATTTTTATTTAGCTTTGATAGAGTGATCAGAATGTGCAACCGATTACCTATATCCTGCTTTAATAACTTTATGAAAACCAAACACATTTTACTTACCGCCCTGATGGCAGGTTGTCTGTCATTTACCTCAGAAGCGCAGCATTCGCTTACTCAGATATGGTCTTCGGAGGCTACATTGCCAATACCGGAATCTGTCCTTTTCAGTAAGCAGGATAAGTTGCTGTATGTGGCGCTGATCGACGGTAAGGCGGGAGAAAAAGATGAAAAAGGCGGGATTGCGAAAGTTGGGCTGGACGGCAAAATTATCGCAGCAGACTGGGTAACCGGCCTCAGCGCACCGAAAGGAATGGGCATTTATGGATCGAAATTATTTGTTGCAGATGTTACAGATGTAGTGGAGATCGATATTAAAACCGGAAAAATCCTTAAAAAACATCCTGTTGAAGGCTCCAAATTTTTGAATGATATTACAATTGACTCAAAAGGCGGCATTTACGTATCTGATTCTCAAACAAAAAAGGTACATTTAATCAAAGGTGGGCAGGTATCGACTTACGTTGAAAATCTGACAGGACCGAACGGATTGCTGGCTGTCGGCACGGATCTTTTAATCGCGGACAGCGGAATTCTCAAAAAGCTCAGTCCTTCCAAGGAAGTGACCGTTTTAGCCGAGGGAATGGACAAGAGTACAGATGGTATTGAGGAAGTTAAAAAAGGTGAATATCTCGTTTCCTGCTGGGCCGGAGTTGTTTATTACGTAAAATCCGACGGCACCACAGAGAAGCTTTTGGACACCACCGCAGACAAGACGAATTCGGCGGATATCGGATACGATGCTGCTAAGAAAATTGTGTACGTGCCTACTTTCATGAAAAACAACGTAGTCGCTTACCAGCTTAAGTAAAATATATTTATAACCTAAAAATTAATAAACAGGCGTTTCATGGACATTTTTGTTGGGAGTCTTTCTTTTAAGTTAAAGGAAAGCGAACTGCGTGAAGCTTTCGAGAAGTACGGTACTGTGAGCTCCGCGAAAATTGTAATTGACAAAATTACTCGTCAAAGCAAAGGTTTCGGGTTTGTAGAAATGCCCGATGAGAGCGAAGCAAGACTGGCGATCAGCTCGCTAAATGGTGCGGATATGTACGGCAGACCATTGGTTGTGAACGAATCGCAGAAAAGAGAGCAGAGACCTGGCGCGCCCGGCGGAAGCGGACCTGGCTCTTTTCAGCGCACAGACTCGGGAAGAGAAGGCTTCAATCGCCCGCGGCCCAACGATACTGAAAACAGAAGCGCTGATACAACAGGAGGTCCTGCCAGAAGCAGCTCGGGAAGTGGAATTGGTGGAGGTGGAAGCGGTTTTGGCGGAGGTGGCTTCGGAGGGGGTAACTCCGGCGCAGGCGGTGACAGATACCGCAGCCAGGATCGTAAACCAGGAGGTGGAAATGACAGACCTTTTGGGGATCGCGGCGGTCAGGGTCAGGGTAACAAATCCAAGACGGACAGCCGATATGGCAGAGGAAATGAATTCAACAAGAAAGGCGGCGGCGGCAGCAAAAGACAGTTTGGTAACCGCGACGACGATGACAGATGGTAATAATTCTTAATCCGAAATAAACAAATAAAACCCTGGAATTGCTTCCAGGGTTTTTTAATGCGTTGCATATTAAAACCTGACGATCAGGCAGTTGCTTTTATTTTATTATCCTTAAAGAACAAAACGAAAAGTACCAGTACTACGGCTGCGATTCCCGCCGGAACCATCCAGATGCTGGTCCAGTCTTTCACGCCATTCACAGTGTACATGTCAGCAACAAGTCCTGCCAGCCACGAGCCGATCCCCATTCCGATACCATAAGTGGCAATAGAGATCAATCCCTGAGCAGAAGAACGATATTTTTCTCCCGCTTTGCTGTCGGTATAAATTTGTCCGGTTACGAAGAAGAAATCGTAGCAAACACCGTGCAGGATAATTGCGAGATACAATAACCATTCGCTGTTCGCATCTCCATAACCAAATCCTACAAAGCGGATTATCCACGCGATCAAACCGACGATCAACATCCATTTAACGCCTAATCTGCTGAAAGCTAGCGGAATAAGAAGCATAAATACAACTTCCGAAGCTTGTCCCAGCGACATTTTGTTTTCCACGTTAGTCATTCCCGAGTCGGTCAATGACGGGTTGGCCATCGCGTAGTAGAATGAAAGAGGGATACAAATGAGTAGCGAAGAGATAAAGAAGATCGCGAAAGATCTGTCTTTGAAGAGCTTGAATGCATCCAGACCCATAATATCCGAGAAAGAACTCTTCACACTTGGTTTCGGTGGGGTATCGGGCAGGAAGAATGAATAGATACCCAGAATCGCAGATGCTACCATTGAGATTTTGAAGATCATCGCGCTGTCGCCGAAGCCGTAAAAACCGATGATATTGGTCACAACAATCCAGGAAACCGTTCCCATTACGCGGATTGCAGGAAAATCTTTTTCAGAATTGGTTACTTGCTGCATCGCGATGGAAGTAGTAAGTGACATCATCGGCGCGAAAGAGATACAGTAAAGCAGGATAATTCCGAAGAAATTGTCGGCGCTGGTAATGCCGGAAAGCACGTAAAGCAGGATTGCGCCGGCGATACTTAAAACGCCCAAAACCTTTTGCGCCGCGAAGTACCGGTCGGCGATCATGCCTACGAAGAACGGGGCGATAATCTGTGCGATAGAAAAAGCTGCGTATGCATTTCCTACCTGGCCTCCGGTCGCATTGAGGGCGGTAAACATGTATTTACTCATTTGCCCATACCACGATCCCCATATAAAGTAGAGGAGGAACATCATGGCCATCAACTGAAACCGCGTTGAATTTTTCATAACATAAAAGGAAGTAGGAGTTTTTGGTAGATATAAAAGTGGATTATTTTTTAATGAGTTTTTGAAACTCGTTCAACTTCAATAGCGCCTCAATAGGCGATAGTGTGTTCACGTCGATCAGGGAGAGTTTTTCTTTGAGCTCTTCCATTTTCGGGTCAGCCGGTTCAAAAATGCTGAGCTGAAAATTGTTCTTAGGGATTTCTTTGATCTTTTTGCTGTGTTCCTGCGTCACGTGCTCTTTTTCAAGATGCTGCATAATTTCGCTGGCTCTCAACACAATAGGTTGCGGCATGCCGGCGATCTGCGCGACGTGAATACCAAAACTGTGGGCACTGCCGCCCGGCTTGAGTTTGCGAAGAAAAATGACTTTGTTATCCACCTCCTTCACGGCCACATTGAAATTCTTGATTCTTGGAAAATCTTCAGAAAGCTGATTCAGTTCATGATAATGTGTAGCAAATAAGGTCTTGGGCCGACATTCCTTCTGGCTGTGCAGATATTCGGTAATCGCCCAGGCAATAGAAACACCATCATAAGTACTTGTCCCGCGGCCAATTTCGTCCATCAGGATCAGGCTGCGGTCACTTAGGTTATTAAGAATACTCGCTGTTTCGGTCATTTCGACCATAAACGTACTTTCGCCCCGGCTCAGGTTATCACTCGCCCCTACCCTGGTAAAAATCTTGTCCACCAAACCAATCGAGGCTGCTTTCGCGGGCACATAACATCCCATTTGCGCCATTAAAACGATCAGGGCAGTTTGCCGCAGCAATGCCGACTTACCCGCCATATTTGGGCCGGTGATGATAATGATCTGCTGAGAAGCATCGTCCAGGTACACATCATTGGGCACGTAGCTTTCTCCTACCGGAAGCTGCTGCTCAATGACCGGATGCCGCCCTTGCTTGATATCCAGCACATTACCTTCTGTAATAACCGGTTTTACATAGTTATTTTTAGCCGCGACGGTCGCAAAGGAACTGAGCACATCGAGCGACGAAATGATCGCAGCATTCTTTTGAATGATCTCCACGTGCTGGGTAGCAGCGAGTACGATCTCATTGAAAAGTCTGGATTCAATGGAAGAGATACTGTCCTCCGCATTGATAATCTTTTCCTCGTATTCCTTTAATTCGGGGGTAATGTAACGTTCCGCATTAACGAGCGTTTGCTTCCTGATCCACTCCGCAGGCACTTTGTTCTGGTGCACGTGGGTAACTTCCAGATAGTAGCCAAAAACCTTGTTATAGGCAATTTTAAGCGTGGTAATCCCCGTTCTTTCAATCTCCCGGTTCTGCAATTGAAGGAGATAGTCTTTGCCTTCGTAAGATATTGCATGCAGTTCGTCAAGCTCGGCATCCACGCCTTTTTTAATCATCCTACCCTGGTTAGACAGGATCGGCGCGTCTTCTCGCAGTTCATTTTCGATCTTATCAACCAGTTCTTTACAAGTATCCAGCTGATCGGCGTATTTGAGCAATACTTCCAATGCAGGTGAAAGCGCCTGCTCGGTGTCGGTATCTTTCTGTAACTTCTTACGTTCCTTTTCAAGCAACTTATGCAAGCTTTCCTTAATCGGCCCGATCTGCGTGAGTGACCTTTTCAGCTGAACCAGCTCTTTCGGGTTGATCCTTCTGACCGCCACTTTTGAAATCAATCTTTCAAGATCGCCGATCAGTTTCAAACACCCGACAACCGATTCGTGTATAGCCCGGTTATTCAGGAAATGCCCGACGATATTCAGCCGTTCTTCAATCGGAAGTTTATCTTTCAAAGGGAGCACCATCCACCTGCGTAACAACCTGGCTCCCATTGGCGTAACTGTCTGGTCTAATATCTGGATCAGGGGAACGCCACCTTCCTGCTGTGCATATATCAGTTCAAGATTCCGTACTGTAAAACGGTCTAGCCATACGTATTTTTCCTCTTCGAGCCGAGTAATGCGACCAATATGCGCTATTTCCCTGTGTTCTGTTTCTTTGAGATAGTGCAGGATCACACCAGCAGCGACAATACCCAGCTGCATTGCTTCAATACCGTATCCTTTCAGGGTTGTGGTTTGAAAATGCGTGATCAGCTGCTCGTAACCGTAATCGTAGCCAAAGCACCAGTCTTCAAGCTGGTAAGTATGATATTTCCCGCCAAAAAGCTGACTAAACTCCTGCTTATGTTTTTTGCAAAAGAGCACTTCCGAAGGAGAAAAACCTTGCAGCATCTTATCAATATAAGCTGCATTGCCTTGGGAAGTCATGAATTCCCCAGTCGAAATGTCAAGGAATGCGATCCCGTAAAGGTCGTCGCCGCCTATGTGGACAGCCGCGAGGTAATTGTTTCGGCGGGTATCCAGTACATTGTCGTTATAAGAAACGCCGGGCGTGACCAGCTCGGTTACCCCTCTTTTTACAATGCCTTTTGCCGCTGCGGGATCTTCCAGCTGATCGCAAATAGCGACGCGCTCGCCCGCTCGGACGAGTTTGGGTAAATAGTTGTCGAGAGAATGGTGTGGAAAACCTGCTAGTTCTTCGTGCGAGCCGCCATTATTCCGGCGGGTAAGTACAATTCCGAGAATTTTCGATGCCCTGATCGCGTCTTCTCCAAAAGTTTCATAAAAATCACCGACCCGGAATAGCAGCAATGCGCCCGGATACTTCGCTTTGATCTGATTGTATTGTTTGTTAAGCGGGGTTTCTTTATTTGCCTTTGCCAATTATCAGCCTTATTTTAAGAACAGGTATCTACAAAATTAAGCCTTCTATCCGGTTTGCCAAGTCTGCACGCAGTGTTTTGTAACCATCCGAAATGTTCATTCGTAGAAACGTCCGACCTCCGAAGGCATAACTTCCCATACGTCCCCATTGTTAGGAAAATTTCCGTTTTTATCAGCCAGAGAAAATTTTCCGATGGACCAGCGGACTAATCGTAGCGTAGGAAAGCCCACTGCCGCAGTCATTCTGCGTACCTGCCTGTTTTTGCCTTCCCGAAGTGTCAGTGAGAGCCAGGAAGTGGGTATGTTCTGACGAAATCGGATCGGCGGATTCCTTTCCGGCAGCACGGGCTCCGCAATCAAATGTGCTTTTGCAGGAAGCGTGCGGTATGATTTACCATTGATACTGATATCCACGCCTGCGGAAAGCTGCTCGCAGGCCTCCTCCGAAACCTGGCCTTCCACCTGCACAAAGTACGTTCTGGTGTGCTTGTTCCGGGGTTCCAGTAATTTTGTTTTGAGATAATTATCATTGGTAAGCAATAGAAGACCTTCACTGTCTGCATCCAGCCGGCCGACCGGATAAATATCTTTGGCAAAAGTGAAATCAGAATCTGCGAGTGTCGCATGGTCACCTTCCCGTGTGAACTGAGAAAGCATGCCGAAAGGCTTGTAAATGAGGTAGTATTGAAACAAAAGAGAATCGTTTAGTCGCTGCTGGGTGAATTACTTCAATACGGCTGACAGATCCAGCTCAAAACCGGGCAGTACCGACTCGCCGGAGAGTTTGATGTGGATACTTTCGTGCAGCACGATCGTTCTATCGGCTCTGTAAATGTAGACTTTCTTGTCAAACCGGTCTATCAGCCAGGCGAGCTGCGTACCGCTTGCGATGTATTCGTCCATTTTATCAATTAGATATCGCAGTCCGTCAGATTGGGAACGGATCTCAATTATGAAATCGGGGCAAACCGGCGCGAACTTTTCCTGCTGCTCGATCGAAAGACTATCCCAGCGATCGCTGCGTACCCAGGAAACGTCCGGCGAACGAACTGCGCCATTTGGTAGTGTGAAACCTGTTGACGAGTCAAAAACTTCGCCAAAACCATTTTCTTTATTCCATATCCCCAACTCAATGAGAATTTTTGAATTAAAGCCACCTGTAAAAGATCCTGTTGGAGACATAACAATAACATTTCCTTGCGCGTCTCTTTCGAGCTCTAGTGTGTCGTTCATTTGACAGAACTGAAAGAATTTCTCCTCGTTCATTAGATTCCCCATTTTCAGTGTCATAGGCAGTTGCAGTTCCATAACGTTTTGAGTAAAAGCTGCTCTGATCAAAAATACGAAAAAAGCCGCAGGGATGAATTTGTTATCGCTGGTGAAAGGACGAAGTGCCCTATTGAATTTCCAACCACACCGGACAATGGTCCGAATGGACAGCATCATTGTATTGCCGGCTTGCGACAATGCGATCCTGGATCGTGTCGGCGACGGAAATGTAATCGATCCGCCAGCCTTTGTTATTCGCTCTCGCACCGGCGCGGTAGGTCCACCACGAATATTCCCGTAATCCGGGATTCTTGAATCGGAATGCGTCAGTAAATCCGTTGCCAAACCATTTCGTCATCCACGCCCGCTCCTCAGGCAAAAAGCCCGACGATTTTTTATTCCGAACAGGATCATGAATATCGATCTCGGTATGTGCAATGTTATAGTCGCCGCAGATGATCAGGTTGGGCCGCTCTTTACGCAGTTCATTGGCCCAGACAAAGAAATCTTCTAGGAAAGTCATTTTGACAGACTGCCTGATCTCACCGCTCGTACCAGAGGGAAAGTAGCAGTTCAATATCGTAATATCCCCAAAATCAGCCCGCAGCACCCTTCCCTCCCGATCATAAGCCGGAATGGAACATCCCGCCTGCACGAAATCGGCTTTTATTTTGGAAAATATAGCGACGCCGCTGTAACCTTTTTTCTCCGCAGAATGCCAGCCTACCAGCTCGTAGCCTAAGGCTTCGAAACCGGAAAGATCTACCACATCGGGCGTAGCTTTTACTTCCTGAAAACACAAAATGTCGGCAGGTGTAGTGCTCAGCCAACTAATCAGTCCGTTTTTTAGAGCGGCCCTGATTCCGTTCAGATTGTAGGTAAGTATCTGCATGAGAGGGGTTTAATAGTATTCTATTTAATAACGATCGACTTTCCCGTAAATTCTGATTTCCAGTCTTCCTGTGCTTTTGTCAAAATATAAACCCTGAACTGACCTTTCGGAAGTTTTAAGTTGAAAAGTCCATATTGATAGGAATCTCCATAATAGGAGCCGGTTTTCATGAAATCGCCAAACTTGTTCGGTACGGGCACCGCGGGCAAAACCAGATTTAATGTGTCCGAACTGAACACGAAATAGGAAGGTGCAACCGAGCCCGCCGCCGGATTTACTGTAAACCTGTAATATCTCGTCGGTATATTATTGTCTGTATTCCGATAGTGAAAAGTAGCATTGAAATTACCGCTAAACTTGCGCCCCGTATTAGTTTTGGTAAGAAGTTCCTGATGCGGGGGAATGGTATTAAACTGATAAAAATCAGTCAGACCTTGTGATTCCAACGCATTGACGAGGTTTTTCATTCTGGTCGGGTGGTTCCAAAACGGGATATCACCAAACAGATCGCCTGCTGTGAGAAAGGTGCTATAGTTTTTCCAGTGGTAACTGTCTATCACGAGATCGTCGTGCATTTTTCTGACCTGCACAATCGATAAATAGTAGCTTACGAAATTGAGTATCACAAAGCTCGCTCCAACCAGTACTGCGATCCATTTCCGCCATATCTGCCAATTTTTAACCAAAATAATAAGACAAATATAAACCGTGGCCAGCAATGCAACCCCGAAGATCATATACCTCCGCGAGAACACATTTCCACCAAACATAAAGTAATTGTTCAGTGGCCGGCTGATAACGAACATCGCGCCGGTACCCATCGAAAACATCATTGCGCCCCACAAAAACCAATCGCTCCAAACCGTAATTCTACGGGTAAGGATGCGCAGAAACCAGGCCAGGAACAGCAGGAAAATCAATCCTCCCAAAAGCACGCACAGGATCAGGTCCGGATGAAATTGGGAGACGAGCGGGTGGCGGATATCGAGGTACAAACCATTTCCCCAAAAGCCCAATACGAATATAAAATTGAACAAGGAATGCGTCCAGACCTTTTCGCCGGTTGCAGGAACTACCTGATAATCAAATAGGAAATAGAATAGTATAATCAAAACAGCAGCCAATATCCAGCCGGCTGCCAGCTTAAATCGCTTTTGAAACAACAGAATTACAAAGCCGATAATCCACGCCAGCAATCCGCTTCCACTCGTGAAAGTTGTCAGTAATGCGGCTGCAATTCCTAGAATATACCCCCTGTTGTCCCCCTTACCTACCGCATAAGCTGTGAGAAAAGCGAAGAATATCAGCGGTGTATTTTGAAGTGCGGCTATTCCCCAGTAGGCGTTTTCCCAGTAAATAAGACTGAAAAGCAGATACGGAACCGGGATGAAATAGTAGAAGGAAAGGCTCTCCTTTTTGAGGGATTTGAACAAAAGGTACGCCATTCCCAGCAGGGCAAGATTGCCGATCAGGATCTGTGCCTTGATATTTACGGTCCCCGTAAAAAAAACCATAACCAGCATCACAATGCGCTCGAAGGCGAAACGATGCTGGTTAACCTGTTCAAAAAGTACCTTGATCTTGCTGGTAAAATCGGGCGCGTGCTGAAAATTGTAAACCGTTTCGAGCAGATTGAAATCGTCGGTAAACGGAATATTGACCAGGTGCGCGTCGAGGATCAGGAAGAAATAGATGACCGGAACAAAAATCAGACTCATCCCAAGCCACTTCCTGGCTACTGAAAATTTCGGAATAAAAAATGAAGCGCCAAATGATATAAACAGGACAGCAACAAGTCCGAAATAGGCTGATAAATGAGGGTTATCTAAAAATAGCTTCAAAACATATATTTAATTGACGTAATCCGCTTACCGGTTCTGAATGCCGGTGATCATCTGGCTGGTAATCTCCTTTTCGAAGGTAATATAGCCGGGGTAGTCGATCTGCTTGCCTGCAATATCCAGCGTAGGCTTCACTTTTACAGTAAATTTCGTCGGTTTTGCGTCGGATCTTCCGGTCAATGAAAGGATCATATTCACAAAACTATCGCGCGTTTGATCGTTGGTAAGTAACTGGTACGCATTGGCATTCAGCTTTATAGGAACGCGGGTACTTCCGGTGCCGGGCATTACTTCGATCAGCTGGCTCAGGTATCCGTTGAATATCTCGTTATTGGTAAGCAACACTTTGTATTCCAGCTGGTTAATAGCGGCGCGTTTCTTTGTAGGATTGGTAATATCAAGATTAACCCGCAGATCGAGCGGCACGTTTTTTCTCAGCAATGCCAATGCAAGGCCAGGATGTTTGGCAAGATCGAAATCGCTGAAACTGCGAAGATTTTTAAATTCCCTAACGTCAATTCCGGCAAGATAAACACTGTCGACAGACTTGATATCGTATTTGCATTCCCCGAAAGTTTTCGCCTCAGAAACCTGTTTTCCAACACCGCAGGCCGATAAAAGGCCCGCAATCAGCACGACTAAACCAATAGATAGGTTCTTTTTCATTATAAAATTTTTTGCAAGTTAAACAGTAGGTATCAGAACGCATACTGCGTTTGGGGATTATTACTTTCCAACTATATTTTTTTGCGCCGTTGAAGCAAGCGTCTACATTTGCAGACTTTATTAATTCAATCCGAAATAATTTATGGCAAGCTGGTATTTAGGAAAAATCAGGTATCAAAAAGAAGACGAGGCGGGAAGCTTGAAAACGATCAATGAAGTGTATCTCGTTGACGCTGTATCTTACACAGAATCAGAAGCCAGGTTATATCAGCAGGTTGTGACGGGCGCGAGCGATTTCAGCGTGACGAGCATTACGCGCATGCGGCTTGCCGACCTGTTTGCCTATGAGGAAGGTGAACAGTGGTTTAAAGCGAAAGTGATCTATTTTTCAGTGGATGAGAAAAGCGGCAAGGAGAAGAAAATCGTGAACTATATGCTCGTAAATGCCGACGGAATCCAGCAGGCGCTCGACCGCATCAATGAGAGCATGAAAAACTTTTTAATCCCTTACGAAACGACAGATATTAACCTTACACCTATTCTGGACGTATTCCCTTACACTGCGGAAGAAGATAAGGAGCAGGAAATTCCAGCAAATATGCGGCCGCTTTCGGAAGTAAAAGCCGAGCAGGCACTGGCTGAAAGCGAATCTTAAAATAGCCGGTCCGGTTTTGACATTTCGAATCAAAACCGGACTTTTTTGTGCCTAATCAGCAACCTTTACTTCGGGATAACCTTTGATATTAGCAAGAAAAGGATCTTTTTCAAGGCTTGTCAGTTTCAATATCAGGTCTTTTGAATTAATCTCTGTCACTAAAAGGTCGGAAGTCAGCAAATGCAGGTAGTCGAATGAAACCGGCAAGCTGACCGCGCTTTCGACAAACTCGATACCATAAATTGTGTAAGAACTGAAAGGTGTTTTTGTGAGCCAGATCTTATCCTTTGTGTCCGAAGTGGCGTAGGTAAGGTCATATTCCAGGCTTTCCAAACCAAAATCCACTCTCTTATTACCGGTTGGAATGCAATAGGTAGTGAAATTCTCCTGTTGCTCCGCCTTTGTTTCAGCATTGGGTTTGACTTCCTTCACCATTTCCACGATCCGCATTTTCTTACCTGCGTCATCGGCGCCGCAGAAGATGTATTTTCCGTCCGGGAAGGCGATCACGAAATCAAATCCTTTTCCATGCTCACCAAAACTGCTTTCTTTCCTAAAACAAATAGCGCCGGAAACGGGATCGAGGTAAATTTTCAATTTGCCTGAGGTATTATCAGCCTTATTCTGGTAGTCGAAAACCAGGGAATGACTAAAATAATATTGCCCTTTTTCCGGCTTCCACTGCAATGCTCTTTGCTTGTCGGCGGGGATTTTTTTTGGTGCTTGCGCAAAAGAAGGGAGGCAGGCCGCGGCCAATATGCCCGTTATCATTAAAATCAGGAAGTTCCTTTTCATCACAAATCTGTTTAGAAGCGCAAAGTAAAAAAGAGACTTCACAAAAAGCCAGGCGAGCATTTACATTTTAAGAAACTCGACCCGCCTGTTGTTCGCTTTACCTTCGGAGGTCCCATTGGGCGATGCAGGCTCCGCTTCTCCCTTCCCGTCGGTTTCCAACCTTGCCGCATCGACCCCGAAGTCCTTCGATAATGCTTCCCTGACAGATGCAGCACGTTTTTTGGATAATGCAAGATTACTGCCTTCGTCACCATCGGAGTCCGTATGCCCGATGATCTTCACCTTCACCGTTCCGTTTTCGGTTAAAACAGTCGCAATATCTTTCAGTACGCCGTACGATTCTGGTTTGATATTAGCTGAATTCACATCGAACAAAATCCCGGTCGTCGAAAATTTCCCTTCTGTGATCAGCTTGCTCCGCGTATCTGGCGCGCCTACCGCAATCCGCAGGTTGGAAACGAAATATTTGTCTGCTTCCTGGTGGTAACCCGCATTTGAGAATCCGATAAAATTGTATTTCGTTTCCTGGTTAAATGCCCTCGGCAAGTCCCAAACCTTGAAATCGTCGACATACAAACGAAGACGGGTTTTCTGCCGCCATATTGAAATCTTCACAGGATTATGGTCATGCACGTGAAATGCAGGAATGCTCTTCTCGTTCTTCATCAAAGAACCCGCTGGGTCAGCGCCAAATACATTAAAGAAAGCCAGTCCCTGCTGCCCTCCTGCGTTTTTTGGATGCAAGCCGAGTTCTATTCCATTCTTTTTATCACCGTCAAAAGATTTCCAGTGCGTAAAGTTTTTGGCAGGATCAGCCACTTCCGCTATGATCGCACGCAGGTAACCCGAGTAAAAGCTGAAATCGGAGGTCGACGCCAGCATAAATTCTAGTGTAAAATTCTCGGGCAATGCGTTCACGAATTCGGGATAGAAAACGCCTTCCGGTCCAAGCAGCAGCCATTTTCCCTCAGTACCTTCGATCGTAACCACTTCTCCCGAAGAATTCGTGTTCCACTTCGCAGGAAAATCACCCACCGCATCCTGAGAAAAATCCTCGACCGCCACGACCTTATCGCCCGGAATAAAATCAAATTTGCTGTAAGACTTCAAAGAACCTTTCTCAGACTTTCCAGAAACCGCAGCCTCATTTGCACCTTCACCATCCGCACGCTCAGAAACACCCCCTTCCTCCCTTCCTCCCTTTCCTCCAGTCTCCCCCTTCTCCCCCTTCACCTCCTCTTCCTTCTTCTTTTTCTTAAACATATTCCCAATCCCTTCTTCCAGAGAATCAAACCCTTTGTCGACAGCCTGGTCAACCTTCCTGTTGGCGCGGTTCTCGGCCTGCCGCTCCACTACCCTTGTTGGATCGCTGATCCTGATCTGTGCAAATGACACGATCGGTATCAATGTCAGAATAAAAATGCTGCTGATGCTCCTCATATTGAATGTGCGTTTATGGAATTATTACCATATTAAATATACACAATTGGCTAACTGGCTGAATATTAATTGAGTTAGCGGCGATGAGGCTCAGGGTGGGTATTTGAATGGTCATTTCCTGCGAAGATCGTAACTTGCGTCCCATTTGAAAGATTCACATGAATTATCAGTTCGAGACAAGGAGCATTACTTTACAACCCGGGAAGCGCATTTATTTTTCTTCGGATTATCATCTGGGAGTTCCGTCGGCAGCCAGCAGCCGCGAGCGGGAGAAGCTGATCGTCGAGTGGCTGGAATACATCGAAGCGGATGCGCAGACCATTTTTCTGGTTGGTGATATATTTGATTTTTGGTTTGAATATAAAACCGTAGTGCCGAGAGGATTCGTCAGGCTACTTGGCAAGCTGGCCGAATTATCTGATAAAGGCATTGAGCTGATCATTTTTACGGGAAACCACGATATGTGGATGTCAGGTTATCTGACGGAAGAACTTGGTGCGGCTATTTACCGGAATCCAGTCAGTTTCAACTTCATTACAGCAAAAGGTACTACCAAAATGCTTGTCGGCCACGGTGACGGACTTGGCCCGGGGGATACCACTTACAAGTTTTTGAAGCGCATATTTGAGAGTCCGTTTTTCCAGCTGATATTCCGCTGGACGCACCCTGACTTTGGGATCTGGATCGCCACAGCCTGGTCAAAAAGCAGCCGCGCGGCAAATGTCAACAAGGGTGAAGAACGTTTTTTAGGAGCAGATAATGAGTGGCTTTTTCAATATAGCAGAGAGGTACACGCGCAAAATCCGCATCAGTACTATATATTCGGGCATCGCCACCTTACACTTGATATGCAGGTGGCTATTGATTCAAGATATATTAACCTGGGAGAATGGGTTACCCAGCAACATTATGCCGTGTTCGACGGTAACCGAATCGATTTAAAGAAATTTACTCCTCAGCCCGCGTGATCAGTTTGCGGCGTTTTTCTTCGGATTTTCTCTTTCAGATGAAGGGATGAAATCTTCTTTCTGAATATTCTCACGCGGCGCCGCATTCAGGTCTTTGCGCCAGTCTTTTTGTTTCAAATCACCTTTTTTAACAGACTTAATGAAGTTAGCCCAGGCAAACGGATTTAAGAATGGAAACGTAGTGGCAAAGCCTTTTCCCGCTACCGATTCTCGGCCAAACATGAGCTGATCCATGGAATACCGGTAGTTGGTCTGCGCATTGTTCGGGACCTGTGCGGCCATTCTGTTAATGTAATCAGGATCCGTACTTCTCGCCAGCGCGTCACGATCGGCTTGATCGGGTAATTTCAATTCCAGGAATGCTTTCTTGAATTCTTCTTCGGTTGAATAAGGATAAATGGTTACGCCTGAGAGTGTTACCACATCTTCACGAAGGGCCACAATAGCCGAGTAAATGTCGGAGTTGTAGTTTCTAGGCACAATATGATACTGATTTTTAAAACCAACATATCCAAAAACGATACTATCACCGGGGAAAACCTTAATCGTAAAAGATCCGTCGCTTCTTGATAATGTACCACGGCCGGCGTTGACAATAAAGATCGTCGCGCCCGGCAGGATCTCGGTTTGCTTTCCACCTACAACCATCCCCGAGAACGTGATCGCTTTATGTTCTCCCTGCGCAAATACTTCCTGACCAGCCAGCAGCCCTGCGATCACCAAAAACAATATCAAAAAACTACGTTTCATTCGTTCAAGATTATACTTAAAAGACCACTATATGATAATTACTCTGGCCTTCAAAGTTTCATTTTTTAAATGCTGATAGACCTTTTCGCTTGAAGTGTGTTAAAAAAATGTTCCCTATTAAAGAACGACCCGCAGTCGGGAGGATTGCCTGCTGCTGATATAAAGGCGGAACAGTCAGGAAAATAACTTTAAAAACGTGACTATAAATGGAGCGGAAAGCAGCAGACCATCGAAACGGTCGAGAAAACCGCCGTGGCCGGGAATACTGCTGCCGGAATCTTTGATAGCAATACTGCGCTTAAAAAGTGACTCCACCAGATCCCCGTAAGTACCTACAACCACGATAATAGCACCAATGCAATACCACTTCCAAGGTTCGAAGGTACGGAAATAATGCCCCAATGCAAATGCGATAAAGGCTGCAAAAACGGCACTTCCAACAGCTCCTTCCCAAGACTTTTTAGGCGAAATCCGCTCAAAAAGCTTCCTTTTCCCGAAATTTGTTCCTGCAAAATAACCACCAATATCCGAGGCCCAGAGTATCAGAAGGCTGCCCAGCACGATCTCATAATTGTACCGCCCGCCTCGCATCGCCATTACGATGATCAATGCAAAAGGCAGCGCCACATAGATGATCCCGAGAAAGGTAAAACCGATATTGGTAAACGGTTTCAGATCATTCTTTTTATAGAGCTTGATAAAAAAAATCATCGACAACAAGGGGCTGATAATGAAGTAGTTTTCAAACGGAACAATGTCCTGCTCTATCAAGTACGCAAGTAACATCATAACTGTGCCACAGAAAGTACCATAATATGTAAGCGGCTGATTTCCGTCGAGCCCCAGGAGCTTGTAAAATTCAAGCTGGGTAAGCGAACTGATCGTGCAGAAAAGCAGTAGAAAGGTTAGTTCATTGTAGAGAATGCAACCGATAATTACAAATACGCCAGCGAGCGCTGTGATGGTTCTTTGCTGTAAATTACTCAGTTTGCTTAATCGAGTCTTCATTCATTAATATCGTTTGAGCCGTAGGTAAGTCGCTGACAGGCACGTGCACTTCGCACATACCGAAGATAAGATAACTGCTATCCTTTTTATTGACAATAACCGCCGGAATCCCATTTTGCTCTAATATCTCACGTGCTATCTCAGCCCTGATCATTTGGTCGCTTTGATATGCTTTTACCCAATTCTCCTCCATATTCATTTAAATTTTAAAGTCCTGTTCACGCTGCACTGTCCCTTGCCTGCTCACATTTACCTGCCTGATAAACCGCAATATCGCCATTGACATGAAGAATGAAAGCGCAATCAGCAAAATCGGCATTGATTTTGTTTCTTCAATATCAATTTTAATAATACCAAGATTGCGTAAGTACATCATTACCAGCACAAATCCATTGTTAACGAAATGTGCTAATACTGCTACCCAGAAATTACCTGTCCAGTAAAATAAGTAACCGAACAAAGCGCCGAGCAGCATTCTTGGGAGGAATCCGTAGAACTGAAAATGTATCGCACTGAAAATGGCGGCCGAAACCCAGATCGCCAGATGTCCGTTGCCGGTAAGCCGCTGTATTTTGGTTTGCAGCACCCCGCGAAACAGCGCCTCCTCACCCAATGCGGGCAGCAGCGTTACCACAAATAATGCGATCAGAAGCTGACTGAAACTTTTGTAATTTGTGATAAACTCGGTCATCACCGAAAGCTGATCTTCCTTATGCCGCATCCAGCGTTCAAGTCCGGATAATGCCTCAGGCAGTTTCATCGACGCATTCATTTCTATAAACAAACTATTGACAGGAATGAAAACGAGGACGAGCATAAACGCCAGTGCCCAGATAATAGCAGGCGGATTCTTGGTAGGACTGATGTCGCTAACCGGCTTTCTTTCAATATAAAGCCAGAAAAGCAGTGAAGGCAGCAGATAGGAAAAGAAATGGACGGTACCCTGCAAGATCATTAATGCATTCCAGCCGTTGGGTACCTGTGCTGGATTTGTGATCAGGTGATTGAGAATTACAGTGACACTTTCCTGTTGGGAAGAAAAAAGCAGCGCCAGAACTGCTACTGCCAGGATATTCCCTACTGCCATTCCAATGAGCACGAACCCAATCAAAACCAATAAACTGCCCCACGCTGTGGACGGTCGGGAAACCACCAGATCCTGATTACTATTTTGCATAATTGGTGTAAATTTACAGTTTATTATCAATTTAAAAATAAGCGCTTAACAAACAAGAGCTTCAAAAACGCTACTTAAAACAGCCGTTTTAAACACTTTTCAACAGAAATGGTTAAGATTGGAAATATAGAACTGAGTGATTTCCCACTGCTCCTCGCTCCGATGGAAGATGTAAGCGATCCTCCGTTCAGGGCGGTGTGTAAGGAAAATGGGGCCGATCTGATGTACACCGAATTTGTATCGTCCGAAGGGCTGATCCGCGATGCAGCAAAAAGCGTGCAAAAGCTGGACATATTCGAATACGAGCGTCCGGTGGGCATTCAGCTTTTCGGGAGCGACGTGGAAACAATGGGCTCTTGCGCCGAAATCGCTTCCCGCGTAAACCCCGACCTGATCGACATTAATTATGGCTGTCCGGTAAAAAACGTAGCCTGCCGCGGCGCAGGAGCCGCTTTATTGCAGGATGTGCCGAAAATGGTGAAAATGACGGAGGCGGTAATTAAGTCTACGCATTTGCCGGTAACAGTCAAAACAAGGCTGGGCTGGGATGAGAATACCAAAAATGTACAGGAGGTTGCGGAGCGTTTGCAGGATATTGGAATTAAAGCACTGTCTGTTCATGGTCGCACGCGGGTGCAGATGTATAAAGGCGAGGCAGACTGGTCATTGATTGCAAGAATTAAAGAGAACCCCCGCATTACTATTCCGATATTCGGTAACGGCGATGTGGATACACCCGAAAAAGCGGTGGAATACAGAAACCGGTTTGGAGTGGATGGCATTATGATCGGCCGGGCGACGATCGGGAATCCGTGGATTTTCAATGAAATAAAACACTTCATGAAAACCGGCGAAAAACTAGCTCCGCCTACAATGGAGCAGCGCGTGGATGTGTGCCGGAGACACGTCGAATTTTCTATCCGCTGGAAGGGGCCGGTAGCCGGTGTTTTTGAAATGCGCAGGCATTATACTAACTATTTTAAGGGTATGGAGCATTTCAAACCCTATCGTATGCGGTTGGTCGAAGCGATGACATTTGACGAACTGGATTATATTCTTAAAGAAATAGCCAACAATTACAGCGAAATCCTATGCTGAAAATAACGGTTGCGACCGATGCAGTGACTGACAACATCCCGGCAACCGGCGGGACCAGCACAATGGATATTAGTCGTAAACCGGAAGGCTGGCTGATTGGTGAAACGCTATTTGACGGAGATATTGTGCAGATCAGCGAGAACCGGTACCACCTGATCTGGAAAAACAAATCCTACAATATTGAAATACTGAGCCGCGAGCCCGCAGAAAAGTCTTTTCACCTGCTCATCAACGGAACGGAATATTTTACCACCGCCAAAGACAAGCTGGACCTGTTACTCGAAGGAATGGGGCTACAAAACAGTGATTTAAAAAAGGTAAATCATATTAAGGCGCCTATGCCGGGGCTTATTCAATCCATAGCAGTTGCCGAAGGAGATCAGGTCAGTAAGGGAGATATTCTGCTGGTACTGGTTGCGATGAAAATGGAAAACGTAATCAAGTCTGCCGGAAATGGCATTGTGAAGTCACTTAAAATAGCTCCCGGTGAAATTGTTGAAAAAAACCAGGTATTAATGGAGTTTCAATAAATAGCTTGGTAATCTGGACTCTGTCCGCTTATTTTTACGGGCAAAAACACCGATATCTAATCATGCCCGAACCAAAATACAAACGTTTATTACTTAAATTAAGCGGTGAAGCCCTTAATGGTGGCGATAAGGCCCAGGTGATCGATTTTAACATTCTGGATAATTACGCAAACGAGATTAAAAGGATCGCCGATGTCGGAGTCCAGATTGCGATCGTAATTGGGGGAGGAAATATTTTTCGCGGCGCATCGGTAGAAAAGTCCGGGATTGACAGGGTACAAGGCGACCATATGGGTATGCTGGCCACGGTGATCAATGGAATGGCTATTCAAAGTTCTCTTGAAAAACATGGTATTCAAACGAGATTGATGTCTGCGATCAAGATGGAGCAGGTTTGCGAACCTTTGATCCGTCGCCGCGCTATTCGTCACCTTGAAAAGGGGCGGGTAGTCATTTTCGGAGCGGGAACAGGTAATCCTTATTTTACAACAGATACCACAGCCGGTTTGCGCGCTATTGAGTCGGAGTCAGAAGTTGTTTTGAAAGGTACCCGGGTTGACGGCGTTTACACAGCTGATCCTGAAAAAGACTTCACTGCTACCAAATATTCCAAGCTAACATTCGACGAGGCGCTGTCTAAAAACCTGAAAATCATGGATTTGACAGCATTTACGCTTTGCAAGGAAAATAATCTCCCAATTATCGTTTTTGATATGAACAAGCCAGGAAATCTATACGATCTGGTGATGGGAGAAAATGTAGGAACACTTATATCGAACTAGGAGAATAGCATATTTATACAACAATGGAAGAAATAGAATTATATCTGGAAGACGCCAAAGAAACCATGGAAGGCGCTATCAAACACCTCATCATTGAGTTGGGTAAAATACGGGCCGGAAAAGCGTCGCCGCAAATGCTGGAAGGTCTTCAGATCGAATACTACGGTTCAATGACTCCTTTGCAAAATGTGGCTACTATCAATACGCCTGACGCAAGGACGATTGCGATCAAGCCTTTTGAGAAAAAAATCATCAACGAGATCGAAAAGGCTATTCGCAATGGAAACCTGGGCTTTTCGCCTTCAAACGATGGGGAAATGATCCGGATATCTGTGCCGCCTCTGAACGAAGAACGCAGGAAAGAACTGGCGAAAAGAGCGAAGAACGAAATCGAAACCGCGAAGATCAATATCCGTAATATCCGTCAGGATGCTAATAACTCGCTTAGAAAGCTGACTAAAGAAGGTGTTGCAGAAGATTTGATAAAGTTAAGCGAAGACCGCGTTCAGAAATTGACCGACGGATTTGTTGCAAAAGTGGAGCAAATTTATTCTGCCAAGGAAAAAGAAATAATGGAAGTCTAGTCCCAATTCGCTTGTATATAAAAATGCCCCCAATCAGTTTTTTACTTTTTGGGGGCATTTTTTATAGCTTCTATTTAAAACAAAATCCGGTTTTTAGACATTGAACCGGAAATGCATAATATCTCCGTCGGCAACTACATATTCTTTTCCTTCCACAGCCATTTTGCCAACTTCCTTCACGCCGGCCTCAGTTTTATATTGCTCATAATCAGCAATTTTGATAACCTCTGCACGAATAAATCCTTTTTCAAAATCACTGTGAATCACGCCCGCAGCCTGAGGTGCTTTCCATCCCTTCTCGATCGTCCAGGCACGTACTTCTTTCACGCCGGCAGTAAAGTAAGTGATCAGGTTCAAAAGTGAATAGGAAGCTTTGATTAGTTTGCTCAAACCGGATTCCTTCAAACCATATTCACCCAAAAACATCTCGTGCTCCTCCGGATCCTCGATTTCAGAGATCTGAGATTCGATAGCGGCGCAAAGGATAATTACTTCCGCACCTTCCATTTTAACTGTTTCTCTCAGTTTCTCAGAATATTCGTTGCCTGTCAGCATTGAACCTTCGTCCACATTGGCTACGTACAATACCGGCTTGGCAGTAAGCAGTTGCAGGTCGCCGATCACAGCTTCCTTGGTCTCGTCGTCAATTTCCAGACTTCTTGCATTATTTCCCGCTTCGAGGGTCGATTTATATTTTTTCAACCATTCCAATTCAGCCTTCGCTTTGGCATCACCGGCGCGTGCGCCTTTCTCTGTACGTTGTATTTTCTTGTCAACCGATTCCAAATCCTTCAATTGAAGTTCGGCGTCGATGATTTCTTTATCGAAAACAGGATCCACACGACCTTCTACGTGCACCACGTTTTCATCCTGAAAGCAGCGAACAACGTGCACGATAGCGTCGACTTCACGGATATTGGCCAAAAATTTGTTCCCCAAGCCTGCGCCCTGGCTCGCACCTTTCACGAGGCCGGCAATATCCACAAACTCAATAATGGTAGGGATTACTTTCTGAGGCTTGACAAGGCTGGTAAGAATTTCCAGGCGCTCGTCGGGTACGGTCACGACGCCCACATTGGGTTCGATAGTACAGAATGGATAATTGGCAGCTTCGGCTTTTCCGGTAGAAATGGCATTAAAGAGAGTGGATTTCCCAACATTTGGCAACCCAACGATCCCGCATTGAAGACTCATAGATTAGAAGTATGCAGTGAATAGCAGGCACTCTTCTTATTGTAAAGCAAAGAACTCCTGACTGCTAAATTAAATTTTTTGCAAAATTACCATTTAGCGAGTACAAAAACCAAAAGCCTTCGTAATTGATTGCGAAGGCTTTTTATATTAAAGTAAAAATTTTAGTCCCACTTAAGATCCGACTCCCCTACTACTGCGTCAACCTCGTCGGCCTTGGCTTCAAACTGAGAGAAGTCAACTTCCGGCATCAGCTCTGTTTTCACGTGATCTACGGCTTCCTTCAAGGCATCTACGAACTTATCAAAGTCCTCTTTGTACAAAAACATCTTGTGCTTTTCGTACGTAAATCCGTCTCCCTGAGGATGGCGGCGGCTCTCTGTAATGGTGAGATAATAATCGTTAGATCGCGTAGAGCGAACATCGAAGAAGTAAGTCCGTTTTCCTGCCCTAACCCTTTTGGAGTAGATTTGCTCTCTGTCTTCCACTATGCTTAGTTTTAAATAGGTTTCCAAACGCTAAAATATAAAGTTTATTGCTGCGAACAAAAAAACGCTGACATATTAGCGCTGCCCCGACTGAGATTTATACTATTTTATATTTCGTTTGCACTTTCACCATAGTTTTTGTTCGGTTCTTCGTTTTTTATATTACTTTTGAAATTCCGGGGTATTCAATTCCCACGAATAATCCGGTAAAGCGTATCAAATAAGGATTGTATTCCTTATTATGTTCCACTTAAATCCTGAGATATGACTTATCGTCGGACTCTGATTCTCATCTTGTTAGCTTTCGCAGCAGCAGCGCCTGAAACAATTGCCCAGGTTAAACTAGGCAAAACGGAAACCGGAAATGCTTCTTATTATGCAAGCCGGTTCAATGGAAAGAAGACTTCTTTTGGAGAAGTGCACAAAAGCAGCCAGCTGCTCGCCGCCCACAGAAGTTATCCACTGAATACAATGCTAGAAGTGACGAATTTGAATAATGATGAGAAAGTAATTGTCAGAGTTAACGACAGAGGCCCATTTGCAAAGAACAGGATTGTCGACCTAAGCAAAGAAGCAGCAAGATTATTAGGAATAGTTACTCAGGGCGTCGCCAATGTATCTGTAAGGGTTGTAGGAATGGAAGGAATGGTCTTACTTGAATCCTACGAACATATTGACCCAAAATCCGGAAAAGTGATCGCAATGCGCGGTAAACAATAAATCTGACTTTTTTCAATGAGTAACCGGCAGCTTGATTTAGCCAAAGTCAGAGAATTCGGGAACCTCGAATTTCTCGCTAAACAGCTCGTCGAAGGATTTATTACCGGATTACACAAATCCCCGTTTCACGGCTTTTCAGTCGAATTTGCAGAACATCAGCTTTACAATACGGGAGAATCTACCCGTAATATAGATTGGAAAGTATTCGCGAAAACCGATCGGCTTTACGTCAAACGGTATGAAGAAGAAACCAACCTCCGCTGCCATATCTTGCTAGACACTTCTTCTTCCATGTATTACCCGGAAGAAAGTTATGGCAAAATGACTTTCAGCGTAATGGCAGCTGCCAGTCTCACCTATTTGCTTCAAAGACAGAAAGATGCGGTAAGTCTCTGTACCTTTTCAGAAGGAATAGAAATTCAGACCGCCGTTAAATCCACGCCTTCACATGTTCACAAGATCATGCTGGAACTGGAAAATCAGCTGGCGGCAAAACGCCCACTTCAAAAAACCTCGGTTTCGGAAATTCTGCACCAGATCGCCGAGAAAATTCACAAACGTTCACTGGTCGTTATTTTCAGTGATATGTTCGATAATCTGGAAGATGCGGACAAGATCTTCTCTGCACTTCAGCATTTGCGCCATAACCTCCACGAAGTTTTACTCTTCCACGTAACGGACAAGAAGACGGAGGAAGATTTTGCTTTCGAAAACCGGCCTTATGAATTTATTGATCTTGAAACGGGTGAAAAAGTGAAGGTACAGCCCGATCAGGTCAGAGCGTCTTATAAAGAATTTGTCAGCGATTTTTACACAAAACTCAAACTGAAATGCGGCCAGTACAAGATCGATTTCATTGAGGCGGATATTGCAAAAGGCTTCGACCCTATTCTAATGGCGTATTTAGTGAAACACTCCAAAATGAGGTGATTTTTTAAGTAATTTGATAGCAAATTCCTCTCTTCGGTTCCGCTATCTCTATGAAAAAAAAATTTACGCTCAGCTATCTCACGCTTACTTTACTCTCTATTTTCTTACTTATCAATTGTAAATCAGCTGAAAAGTCGCTCAAAAAAGGTGAGTTCGATGAATCGGTATTGCGGGCGGTTGATAAAATAAAAAGTAATCCTTCGCACGGCGCTTCCCTCGAAGCACTCAGGCAAGCGTATCCGCTGGCCGTCGATCAGCACCGAAAAGTGATTGAAGTACACAAAACATCGGAAGATATATTTCACTGGGAACCTCAGCTGGAAACATACGTCAAACTCAACAGACTTTACCGCGAAATCAGCTCCTGTGCTGCTTGTGTCAGTGTGGTCACTCCTGTTGATTTTACAAATGACGAAAAGCTGGCCAGGCATAATGCAGCGAGTGTGCGATATAAAGAAGGTACCAGCTATTTGAAAATAGGCGATCGCGAAAATGCCAGGCTCGCCTACGCGCATTTTGAGAAAGTAGACGAACTGCTTCCGGAGTTTAACGACAACAAAAAGAAATTGGAAGTAGCTTACGAACTGGCATCGTTCAAGGTGGTGGTGGAACAGGTACTTGTGACTTCGAAGCGGTACCAGCTTAGCAATGAGTATTTCCAGGACCGGGTGAATGAATACCTCCAAACGAACAAGCGGCTTAACAAATTCGTCCGCTTCTACTTGCCGGAAGAAGCCGCCGATATTGACCTGAAACCCGATCACGTAATCAAACTTCAGTTCGACGATTTCGTGGTGGGCCAGACGATGATTGAAAAGAATACGGAGACTTTTACCAGCAAGGATACGGTCAAAGTAGGCGAAAAGACGGTAGGCCGAACAAAGGTGCCGATATATGGAAAAGTGACTGCAAAATTTACACAAATACGGAAGACGGTACTTTCTGGCGGATTGCTGGATATGCAGATTACCGATTTTAGTACCAAACAAGTAGTCAACCGGGAGAAGTTTAACGGAGAATATAACTGGATGTGTGAATGGGCTACTTTCAACGGCGACGAACGTGCCTTAACCCCGGCCCAACTCCGGAAATCGAAGAGTCAGGAGCTGTTACCTCCTGACCCTCAGCAACTTTTTGTGGAATTCAGTAAACCGATTTACGAAAGATTGACCAGCAAGCTCAAAAGCTTTTACGCAAAATATTAATCCTAGTTCAGGAAAAGCGACATGAAAAGCTGGTCCAAGTGCGCTACCGGAATAATTTCAATGCTGTTTCTTTTTAGATCCAAACCTTTGCTATTGTATTTCGAAATATAGATTTTCTTGAACCCCAGCTTTTCTGCTTCTGAAATACGGTTTTCAATGCGATTTACGGCCCTCACTTCACCTCCTAACCCTACTTCCGCAGCGAAACTGATCGAAGGCGGGATGTATTTATCTTCATAAGAAGAAACAAGTGACGCCACTACGGCCAAGTCTATTGCTGGATCTTCTACTTTTAGTCCGCCCGCTACATTCAGGAATACATCCTGCGTGCCTAATCTGAAACCTCCTCTTTTTTCGAGTACGGCCAGTAACATCTGCAATCGTTTGGCGTCGTAGCCGGTGCTGCTTCGCTGCGGCGTTCCATAGGTTGCAACGCTTACAAGTGACTGAATTTCAATCAAAAGCGGCCGGTTACCTTCCATCATCGAACCGATCGCGATGCCGCTGACCGGTTCGTCGCGCTGGGAGATCAGGATCTCCGAAGGGTTACTGACCTGGCGAAGCCCCGATCCGTGCATTTCGTAAATACCCAACTCGGAAGTGCTGCCGAAGCGGTTTTTCGCAGTACGTAAAATACGGTAAGTATTGTGCCGGTCGCCTTCGAATTGCAAGACTGTATCGACCATATGTTCCAGGACTTTGGGCCCGGCAATGGAACCATCTTTGGTAATATGCCCGATCAGGAACACCGGAACGCCCATTTCTTTGGCATACTTCATGAATTCAGCCGTGCATTCACGTACCTGCGAAACGCTGCCGGCCCCGGATTCGATGAAGGTTGACTGCATTGTTTGTATTGAATCGATGATCAAAACATCCGGCTTGAAATCGTCGATCTGGCGGAAGATGTTTTGAGTATGTGTTTCGGTGAGAATAAAACAGTTTTCACTTTTTGCGGACATTCGTTCAGCCCGCATTTTGATCTGCTGGTCCGACTCTTCGCCGGAAACGTACAGCACTTTTTTATTGGCAAGTGTCAATGCGATTTGCAGCATGAGCGTGGATTTGCCGATACCGGGCTCGCCGCCAATCAATACCAATGAACCTTGCACAATACCTCCACCCAATACCCGATTCAGCTCGTGGTCAGAAGTTGTGATCCTTGGCTCATTCTGGTATTCGATCTCTGCAATTGCTCGCGGCCGGCTGGCCAGGTTGACAGACTTCCAGGCAACGGCGGTTTTTGGATCTTCCTTTTCAATTACCTCCTGAACGAAAGTATTCCACTCTCCGCAGGATGGACATCTTCCGACCCATTTGGGTGAATTATACCCGCATTCCTGACAGAAGTAGGCAGTCTTGGCTTTGGCCATAATAGAATAATCTAATTTATAATTATATGCTGATTAACGAATAATGCAGACTTTTACCTGAATATTTGGATGTTTCTACCACAAAATCAAAAAAAATATAGGTAAGGTATAGTTTTTTATTTTTTGGCGTTATTATCCGGTTTTACTTAAATAATGATATTATCCATGAACACACTGACAAAAGTAGCTTGTATTTGTTTGTTATGCATTGCAGCGGTCGGGTCGGCACAGGCACAGAAAAAAGGGTTTGCATTTGGGATCAAAGGAGGCGTAAATCTATCGCGCTTAACCATGGGAGATGTTTTTACGACGCGTTATGACGATGCCGGCAATCCATATCTGGGATATAACGGCCAGGAGGTGAAAGACAATTTAAAACAAAGCTTTAATACAAAAACAGGTGCAGTAGGTGGGGTTTATGCAAGGTTTGGCCGCACGCTTTTTATCCAGCCGGAAGTATTGGTTTCTACAAAAGGCGGCTCCTTTGATATTATCGAAATGGGCAAGGAACAGCCGGTTACTAAAACAGTTAATATTAAATACAGCAATATCGATGTGCCTTTACTGATTGGTCTGAAAGGCGGACCTTTCCGGATTTTGGCTGGCCCGGTAACTTCGTTCCGTATCGGCGATAATCAGAAATTGAGAGATGCTTTCAAATACTACACATCAGATCTTAACAATTCTTTATCTCAGGCAACATTCGGTTACCAACTGGGCGCCGGCCTTGATCTGGGGAGTTTTAGTCTGGACGTAAGAAAGGAAGGTTCCTTTACCAATATAGCTTCATTCGAAACGAGCGGCGCAAATGCCAGTGGCGATGTGAAGCAGAAGATCAGTTCCTGGCAGGTGACGCTGGGGTTGAAGATTTTTTAATTTTGAATGACTGAATGACTGAATGATTGAATGTTAAATTATTCAGTCATTCAATCATTCAATCATTCAATCATTTAATTATTGCCCTTAAACAAAACGAGCAGCCTTCGATCAAGCGATGGCTGCTGTTTTTATGAATAACCCACTAATTTAATTCACAAGATCTATGCGCTGATTTGGAGCGAAGTGTGATCCAGAAATCCGGAAACCTCTTTGATCTTTCTTCTCGAAACCGCTACCTCTTTACCACAGGATAATTTCAGCATTCTGTCATCCTCCATTCTTTCAACGATGTAATCGGCATTCACTAAGTAGGATTTGTGAACGCGCATGAAATTTGGATTGAGCAGCTCAGCTAATGATTTTAAAGTTTTGGATACCAGATACTTCTTTCCGGTGTTCGTATATATAAATGTATAGTTTCCTTCACCTTCCAGGAAAGTGATTACGTCGGGAGTCAAATAGATGGTGCGGCCCATTGATTGTACTGAAATTGAAGAACGGCTGTCGCTGTAAGTCCTTTCGACCAAGTTGGTGCGGATAAATGGTGTGTAATTTTTCATGGGAACGTATGACTAATATGTTTGATTGGTTGATTCAAAATTAGTCAATAGTGCACCTCAAATAAAATACGTAAAAGTACGTATAAAAATATAATACTCTTAATATCAAATAGTTACCTTTTATTCGAAAAGCAGAAAGCGTAACCGACCTTAGCAAAATGCGTAATTTTACGTAGTCCGAAAAACGTCGCTTGCAGGAAAAAATCGACTAAAAACGGTACGTAGCTATCGTCACCATTTAATGCACCTCCTAACTTTGATTATCTTTGAATGCATTTTGTCGCCCTGCTCAGCTCGGAGTGGCAATTTTGAGTATCGTTACCACCAATAATCAATGCGTTATGATTACCGAAAAGGTAAAGGAATTAGTATCCGAAATTGAGGCGGCCTCAGTGACCAGCAAAGAACAGCTGGAAGCATTCAGGTTGAAATATATCAGTAAAAAAGGTGCGGTAACCGAGCTTTTTGACGGACTTAAAAATATTCCCCAGGAGGATCGCCGCGCAGTTGGCCAGGAATTGAATACACTTAAAAACCTGGCGCAGAATCGTTTTCAGGAATTTTCTGCTACGCTTGAAAATACAGAAGCGGCAAATCCGGAAATGCTTATTGACCTTACGCTGCCGGTTGCTCCCCATTTACAAGGCAGCCTGCATCCGCTGACTATTGTGCGGCGCAGGATCATTGAGATTTTCGAGCGAATGGGCTTTAACGTTTCCTACGGACCGGAAATTGAAAAGGACTGGTACAATTTCAGCGCATTGAATTTTGCCGATAACCACCCTGCGCGTGAAATGCAGGATACTTTCTTTATATCGAAAAGTGAAGGTGAAGTAAAAGACGATGTGCTGCTGCGGACGCACACCTCGAATGTTCAGGTGCGGTTAATGGAAAAACAAAAGCCACCGATCCGCTCCATTATGCCGGGAAGGGTTTTCCGGAACGAGGCGATTTCAGCGCGCGCGCACTGCGTTTTTCACCAGGTGGAAGGGTTATACGTTGATAAAAATGTGAGTTTTAAGGATCTTAAAGACACTTTGTACCACTTCGCCAAGGAAATGTTCGGCAAAGATTCCAAAATCCGGTTGCGTCCTTCTTACTTTCCGTTTACGGAACCGAGTGCGGAAATTGACGTAACGTGTTTTATATGTAAAGGAAAAGGCTGCAATGTATGCAAATACAGTGGCTGGGTAGAGATCGCAGGTTCAGGTATGGTTGATCCAAATGTGCTTGAAAATTGCGGGATCGATAGTGAAGAATATACCGGATTTGCATTCGGAATGGGCATTGAGCGGATTACGATGCTGCGATACGGGATCAATGATCTCCGGTTATTTACAGAAAACGATGTACGCTTTCTGCGGCAATTCGAAGGAGCTTAATAAAAAGGGGGCAGCCAAACACTGCCCCTTTTTCATAGATCAAAATCTTGTTTCCAGGTAATGCGGAAGCATTTTTCTCCAAACCCACCATTCGTGCGGCATATCGCTGCCCCAGATATCCAATTCGTGCGGAACATTTTTAGAGGCCAGGATCGCAGAGATATGCTTCGAGTAATCCGGCACTTCATAGGCACCTGAGCCTGTCACAAAATGAATGTGGCGACTATCCCTGTACATAGACAAATGCCACTCCGCTTTTAATTGCGGCAAATAGTGCACCGGAGAATTGAAATACACATTATCATCATAATATCCGTCCGTGTAAACGCTCAGATCATAACAGCCACTCATCGCGATGATGCCGTTGATATAATCCGGGTGCTTGAAAAACAGGTTTGCTGCGTGCATTGCACCAAAAGAAGCACCGCCTGCGATGATTTCGTTATTTGGACTTGTACTCTCCTTAATAAACGGTATTACCTCTTTAATTACATAATCATTGAACAGCTGGTGTCTCACTGCCTTCTCATATCCGTTCATATATGGATTCAGCCAGCTTTCCGAATTGATACTGTTAATGCAGTAAACTTTTACTTTCCCTGCATCAATAAAAGGTCGGATACTCTCAATTAATCCGTTTTGTTCATATTCCAGATAGTCGGAAGCGGCGGTAGGAATCAGCAAAAGCGCAAATCCGTAGTGTCCGTAAACTGCAATATTCATGTGTTCGTTAAGCGCCGGACTAAACCAACCGGTGACCTCGCGTTGCATCGTTTTTTAGCATTTAAGTTACTGAATTCTATTTATTTAGGCATATTAGCAAATCGTTGTCAATGAAATTTCATTAACCCTCATCACAAACAGCCTGCCAGTAACTGTTCATGATAAGTCAATACAAAACCCAGGTATCCTTGCCCCCGCCACCTTGTGACGAGTTTACAACCAGAGACCCTTTACGCAACGCAACTCTCGTTAATCCACCTGGAATGACACTGATATCATCTCCATACAGGATGTAAGGCCGCAGATCTACGTGCCTTCCTTCTGCGTGCCCCTCGATCATACACGGAACACGCGACAACGAAATAGTAGGCTGCGCGATATAATTCCGGGGATTATCCCGAATTTTTTGTCTGAAAAGCTCGTGCTCTTCTTCCGTCGCTTTCGGGCCGATCAGCATTCCGTAGCCTCCTGCTTCGTTGGCTTCTTTTACAACCAATTGCGCGATATTTTCGATCACATAATTGAAATCTTCTTCCTCGCCGCAAATGTAAGTCTGCACGTTCGGGATGATCGCCTCTTCGTTCAGATAGTATTTAATGATCCGTGGAACATAAGCATACACTACCTTATCGTCAGCCACGCCCGTTCCGGGAGCATTGGCGAGCGCTACCCTTCCTTTTTTATACACTTCAAATATCCCCGGAATACCGATCAGCGAGTCCGGATTGAATGCCTCCGGATCCATAAAAGTATCGTCGATACGACGATAGATTACGTCCACGATCTGCAAACCGTTGGTAGTCCGCATTTTCACATAACCGTCAGAAACAACCAAATCCCGCGCATCCACAAGTTCCACACCCATTTGCTGGGCAAGGTATGAATGTTCGAAATAGGCGGAATTATATATCCCCGGAGTAAGTACAGCTACCGTCGGATTGGGGCGATCGGCGAGGTGTTGCAGCATTTGCAGCAACCGGGTAGGATAATCAGATACCGGCCGAACACCTGTTCTTGCCAATACATCAGGAAAAATTTGCTTCGATAACTCTCTATTTTCAAGCATATACGAAACCCCGGAAGGACAGCGCAGGTTATCTTCCAATACCATAAAAGTACCATCGTCGCCTTTGATCAGGTCAGTCCCCGTAATGTGGCACCATATTCCTTTGGGCGGTTTCAGGCCGAGACAAGGTTTCAAAAAGCATTTGCTTGATTCGATTAGCTCGCGTGGAACAACTCCGTCGTTGAGGATATTCTGTTCATTGTAAACATCGTCAATAAACATATTCAATGCCTTAATGCGCTGTTTGAGCCCTTTTTCAAGCCACTTCCACTCCGCATTGGACAGCACACGCGGGATAATATCGATCGGCATGATCCGCTCCGTTCCCTCCCCCTCAGAATATACATTAAATGTGATCCCCATCGAAAGCAGTGCACGCTCGGTAGCAAGCTGCCTGTTCGTGAGGTCTTCGTGTGTCAGATTTTCGAATTTGCTTTTCAAATGTTCATAGCCGGGACGGATCTGTCCCTCTGGTGAAAACATTTCGTCAAAGAAATTTTCGCTTTGATAATTTGAAAATGAAAAATTCATACAATACAAAATTTGAATAAGTCTATACCCGAGTTTATCAAAACAATATATGGTCAATGTTTCAATTAACAAAACGATCAAAGGATCGAGCGTGCGTCCAATCTGACGTTGGGCCGCCGGTAAAGCACTTATTGTATGCTGGCAGTTTTCGAATTATTGAACACTACCTATTTTATCTTAGTATTATCTTATACACTACTCCTGAGGCAGGATTTCAGAGTTCACTAAAATCATGCCGCTTCCCGGTAACAATAAATCGCTTATTCCTAAAAACATTCGTTGCAACTCCGTGCAGTTCCGCTTTTCTTTGTACACTAATATAAAATTCCTTTATTCAACGTTTTCTAGTGACTATGCCCAAAAGTTTATTACTCACGTTCATCATTGTACTGGGAACAGCCTGCAAAGGCCTGACTCAGCATATGCCGGGCGTTGCCATGGGAAACTTTGCGGGTACTCAGGCACTCTACCATAACCCGGCCTTCGTGGCTGACAGCCGGTATTCGGTTTACGTAAATTTTGTCGGTTCCCAGTTTTATACCGGCGACAATCACGTCAAATACGCAGCTCCATTTTCCTTTCTGAGCCTGATAACCAACACGGTCGACGATCAATACAGGACCGAAAGAGGCGTTTTACGCTTCCCACGTGCCTATTTGACAGAAAGGTTGAATGGTAATTCCAAATACATCAACGCAGGAGGAGATACCCGGCTTCCGTCGATTATGTTCAATATCTTGAAAGGAAGGGCCGGGATCGGAATTGCTACGCGGGCACGTTATATCCTCAATGCTTCGCAGCTTACCGAACCAATGGCGCGACTGATCAGCAAAACGGCGCAGCTGGAAGAATTACAGGGACAGACTTTTCAGAACCAGTCCGGACAGCTGCATTTCAATGGATTAGGTGAAATAGCCCTGACTTTCGGAGGAATCGCTCTCGATAATGAGACCGAATTTATCAAGGTTGGTTTTACGGTTAAAAGGCTGATCGGACTGTATAATGCACACGCGATCGTAGAAAGTTCAAGCTACGATTTGCAGCCCGACCAGGCTTATGAAAATCGCCGCCAGTTTATCAATGTACAGGAAGCCAATGTCAAATACGCGATTACACGTGACGAAGGTTTTCAGAATATCAAGCCTTCGCCGGCCTGGCTTCTGGGCGGCGCACCTCCGGGCAGCGGCTGGGGATTTGATATCGGGGCTGTTTACGAATACCGGCCAAACATCAATAAATACACCTATACCGAGAAAGGCGAGCGGAAAAGGGATGCTTCCAAAAACAAATATCTGTACCGCGTAGCAGTTTCGCTGACCGATATCGGGCGCGTACATTTCAAAAATCCTTCCTACATTTTGCAGCAGGAAACCCGTACTGTCAATAAGGAGTTTCGCTACGATTCGTTTCAGAAGCTGGAAGGATCGGAGGGGCTTTTCAATGCGATCAACTCGTCGCTCGACGGCGGCGCTCCTATTGCTCCTAATTTTAAGTCGGTATTACCGATGGCATTTCAGGCAAGTGTGGATTATCACGTAAAAGAAAAAATCTACGTGAGCGGACTCTGGGTTCAAAATCTGATCTCCCAGGGTGCATTTGGAATGAAAGCTGAATCGTATATTGGTGTAACACCCAGGATTGAGCATAAGTGGTACGAATTGTCGGTCCCGGTTTCGCTTATGAACAGGTACAGATCGCCCGCAATAGGGCTTGTAGGACGCGCAGGGCCGCTTTGGATCGGTACCGACCATCTTACGGGACTTTTGAATATCGGTAACCCGAAAGCATTTAACCTGTATTTCGGTCTGTCGGCTGGCTTGTTCAGAAGATCGCCGGAATCGCCCAATCAATGCTGGCCCCGGGAAGATTCGTGGTTGCGGCGCATTTTCACTAAACGATAAATAGTGCCACTGCGTTATTAGTTGGATACGGTACAATTTTTCCGGTACCAGATATATCTTCAAAACTTTAAGTAAAAATGAGAGAGATACAAAAAACAAAAGAGGAGTGGCAACAGGAACTGACCGGCCAGCAGTGTTTTGTTCTTTTTGAAAAAGGAACTGAGCGGCCATTCTCACACCCTTATAATGACAATAAAGAAAAAGGGACCTATGTTTGCGCAGCTTGCGGAACGCCATTGTTCAGCTCGGAAACCAAATATGAATCCGGTTCAGGCTGGCCAAGTTTCTTTCAGCCTATTGCAAAGGAAAATGTAGAAGAGATCGTTGACAAAACCCACGGGATGGTGCGGACGGAAGTTGTTTGCAGAACTTGCGGCGGACATTTGGGGCACGTTTTCAGTGACGGACCAAAACCAACCGGGCTCAGGTATTGCATGAATGGCGCCGCATTGAAATTTGATAAAGCCGAATAACATTAACCTCAAAAGCCGGACTCAGTCAGAAATGTCCGGCTTTTCTTATCTTTGAATTCTTACGAACCATAACGTTTGATGCAAGTTATCCGATCGTTTTTTAATAAAATAAGGGCAGTATTCAGATTCATTGCCTCCCTCATCAACCGTATTGCATACAAGCTTACATCGCTTTTTACAGGTAAAAAACGCGCTGACAGATTATTCCAATCTTACCGGGACAAAAAGAGATCGCTAAACGATTGGTGGGAAAGAAATGTGGACACAAAATCGCCTTTCTACCGCCCGGTGATGATCATCTGGAAAACATTCGCTTATGGGTTCGTAGCACTTGCACTTTATATCTTTTCTGTTGAAACCAATTTCCTGTACCTCATGGGCAGCATGCCCAGCGTAGAAGACCTTCAAAATCCCAAAGTAGCCCAGTCCTCTGAGATATATACTTCCGACGGTGTGATGATCGGGAAGTTTTATACTGAAAACCGCACACCGGTAACTTCCAAAATGATCTCGCCAAACCTCGTGAATGCATTGATCGCGACAGAGGACGTTCGTTTTTACAAACATTCAGGTATTGATTACAAAGCAATGGCCAGCGTGGCGATTGGCATTGCAACGGGCGCTACGGACCGTGGAGGCGGTAGTACCATTACGCAACAGCTAGCTAAAAAGCTATTTAAAACCAGAAGATCGGGTGCGCGCGGCTTGCTGAGCTATATTCCGGGATTCAGTATATTAATTTATAAAACAAAAGAGTGGCTGACTGCCATTAAGCTGGAAAGGAACTTCACGAAAGAAGAGATCCTGACGATGTACTTCAATACCGTCGACTACGGAAATAATACCTACGGGATCAACACAGCGGCGCAATCCTATTTCAGTAAGTCGCCGGATAGTCTTAATGTACAGGAGGCGGCAGTTTTGGTTGGTTTGCAGAAGGCGACAACCACTTATAACCCGATCCGGAATATCAAACGCTCGCAGGAACGCCGGAATGTGGTGATCGGGCAAATGCAGAAATATGGTTATCTCAGCCCCAAGGAAGCCGATTCGCTCAGCGCATTGCCCATTGAGCTGAAAACCAAATTTGAAACTCCCTACGACGGAAATGCCAATTATTTCAAGAATGCAGTAGTGGATTTTGTGAAGAAATGGGGTGACGAGCAGGGATATGACCTTTATACCGACGGTCTGAAAATATACACGACCATCGATTCGCGCATGCAGGAAGCTGCTGAGGAAGCGATGACGCAGAAAATGAAGCAGTTGCAGCGCGTTTTTGAAGAACACTGGCGCAACCAGAATCCCTGGGTTGACGAGCAGGGGAAAGAGATCACCGACTTTTTACCAACCGTAGTAAGACGTACCAGCAAATACAGATCGCTCGCAGCGAAATTCCCGAACAACCCGGACAGCATCACGTATTATCTGAATAAGAAAGACACGATGACCGTCTACGACTGGAAGAATAGCGGCGAGATGAAAAAGTACTGGAGTTCGATGGATTCTTTGGATTACTACAAACGGATCCTGCGTGCCGGAATGATGGCGATGAACCCGCAAAGTGGCCAGATTAAAGCGTGGGTAGGTGGTTTGGATTACAACTACTTCAAATACGATGCGGTAAAGCAAGGAAAGAGACAGCCCGGCTCGACCTTCAAATCGTTCGTATACACCGCCGCGATCGACGATTCTACATTCAATATGTCCCCCTGCGACGAGATCGTCGACAAGCCGTTTGAAAAGATATACATGGAGGACGGTGAGCAGAAAGAGTGGCGGCCGCGCAATGCAACCGGCACCTACACTTATGCAAGCATGACACTCCGCAGGGCGCTCGCACAATCAATAAACTCGGTCACCGCCGAGCTTACCGACCAGATCGGAGCTGATAATGTGGCGCGTTACGCTAAGAAAATGGGTATCACTACGCCGCTGAAAGGACTTCCCTCCATCGGTCTGGGACCTTTTGATGTGTCCCTTTATGATATGGTCGCAGCTTACAGCGTGTTTGTGAACAATGGTACTTACACAAAGCCGATCCTGGTAACAAAAATTGAAGACAGTAACGGTAAAGTAATAGAGGAATTCCAGGCAGAGCACCGCCAGGCAATACGCCCGGAAACTGCATTTCTGATGACGCAAATGCTAAAAGCAGGCGTAGAAGAGCCGGGGGGAACTTCTGGAAGTATCCGCTGGAAATTTGATGTAACCAAAAACAGGAACGAACTGGGCGGAAAAACGGGTACGACCTCCAACAACTCTGACGGCTGGTTTATGTGCATTACGCGCGACCTCGTTGTGGGAGCCTGGGTAGGCGGCGACGACAGGAGCATTCACTTCCGGACAACGAATCTGGGAGAAGGCGCAAAAACCGCATTACCTATTGTGGGTAGCTTCCTGGAAAAAATATACAGGGATAAATCGCTGGCTTACGAAACCGGACCATTTCCGAAACCGAGTTTTAAGATCGAGAAAAACTACAACTGCCCGACACTTTACCTGCCGAGCATGAGCGATTCACTTGGTATAGAAGGTGATAGCACCCCGGCCGGACGAAGCGCCGAAGACGAATTCCTGATCGGGCCGCCGCCGATTCCATTGGATACCGGAAGGAGGAATTAGACGTTACCGATCTTGTGCACCTCTTTATATTGCATTCGGTACAAGTTCGCGTAAAACCCTTCTTTTTCCAGTAGCTGCTCGTGGTTTCCTTCTTCGACGATCTGCCCTTTGTCAACGACAATGATCTTGTCGGCTTCCTGGATCGTGGATAACCTGTGCGCGATAACGATTGCAGTGCGGCCTTTCATAAGTGTTTCGATCGCGTGCTGGATCAGCTCTTCCGTCTCGCTATCTACCGAGCTCGTCGCTTCATCCAAAACGATGATTTTTGGCTCGTGAACCATCGCACGAACGAACGAAATGAGCTGACGCTGGCCAACTGAGAGCGTCGCACCGCGTTCCATTACATTATAGGTGTAGCCGCCGGGCAGTCTTTCAATGAAATCGTGCACGCCAACCAGCTTTGCTGCTTCGACGATCTTTTCATGTGTAATGGAAGAATCTCCCAGTCGGATATTATTTTCAATCGTATCCGAAAAGAGGAAAACATCTTGCAGCACAATCCCGATATGCCGCCGAAGTGCATTCAGTTCGAACTCGTGCACTTCTACCCCATCAACATAGATATTGCCTTTATTAATATCGTAAAACCGGGTCAGCAGATTGATAATGGAAGACTTACCCGCGCCGGTCGCTCCCACAAGCGCGATCGTTTCACCTTCTTTAACACTAAAATTGATATCCTTTAAAACATATCCCTCGTCATTATAGGCGAACCAGACGTTTTTAAAGTCGACATTACCTTTGATCAGCGGCGGATCATAGGTGCCCTCGTTGGATGTATATTCCTCGCTGTCGAGTACTTTCAGAATGCGGTCTGTGCTCACAATCCCCATTTGCAGCGTATTAAAACGGTCGGCAAGCTGGCGGATCGGGCGGAAGAAAAGGTTGATAAACATCACGAATGCTGTTACCGTACCAAATGTGACCTCACTTTCAAGTATTTGCTTCGATCCATACCACACTACCAAACCGGTACCCGCAGCAGCGATCACATCGGCAACCGGGAAATAGATCGAGTAATACAGAATTGACCGGATGTTCGCGTTGCGATGTACTTTATTGATCTCCCTAAATTTTTTATACTCAATATCCTCACTGCTAAAAATCTGTACAATGCCCATTCCTGTCAAATGCTCCTGAACAAACGAGTTGAGATTAGAAACAGCCGCGCGCACTTCATTGAATGAGTCTTTGATTTTTTCCTTAAAAATGTAGGTACAGATCAGCATCAGCGGGATCATCGACAAGCTGATCAGGGACAATTTCCAGTCCATATAAAACATGACCGCGATGATCAGGATCAGTTGCAGAATATCCCCCGCAATAGCCGCCATTCCGTCGCTGAACACATTCGAAAGTGTTTCGACGTCTGAAATCGTGCGGGTTACCAGCCGCCCTATCGGTGTGTTATCGAAAAATTTTAACCGCAAACCAATGATCTTCTGGTAAAGCTCCACGCGAATATCCCGGATAATGTATTGCCCCAGCCAGCCCGACATGTAGGTATTCCAAAATTGAGCAATACCCTGAAAAATCGTCACGATCACCATCACGATCAGCATGATAGTCAGCTGCTTGTAATCGCCGGTCGCAATTGGAGTATCAATTGTATATTTAATTAAAACCGGAGTAAGCGGCGCGAGCAGGGCATTTAATAAAATAATTCCGATCAGCAGATAAAACTGCTTTTCATAGGGACGAACGAAAGTATATAAACGTCTTAATGTAGGTAGATCGAATATCTGGCCGCTTTTGGTTTCCTGATTCACCTGGTATTGGTTTGGATTGGTTCTTGACTGGTGTTCTTGGTCAACAAAGTAAAATTAAAAAATGTCACCAACGATTTGAAAAAACTGCCCTGCCGGGTGTATCTTTCTGAATACCTGCATCGTATCATCACAAACTGAATGGAGCTGTTTTTAAGTATTTGTCTGGGGATCGGGCTCAGCGCGAGCTGCGGTTTCAGGGTATTTATGCCAATGCTCCTCGCCAATATCGCGGCTATGAACGGTTGGATCACACCGGGAGAACAGTTCGCCTGGCTCACAACCTTGCCGGCATTCTTCGCGCTCCTCAGCGCCACTGTATTAGAAATCGGCGGCTATTACATTCCTTTTATCGATAACCTGCTCGATACCATCGCCACGCCGGCGGCAGTGATCGCAGGTACATTGCTCACAACTTCCGTGATCGAGATCGACAGCCCGGTAGTACATTGGGGACTGGGACTGATCATTGGTGGCGGCACGGCAGGCATTATTCAGCTGGGCACCGGCGCGTTAAGACTATTATCCTCCAAAACCACCGCCGGAATAGGAAATCCGGTTGTTTCCACTGCTGAAAATGTTGCTTCATTTACAATATCCGGCCTGGCTATTTTTCTGCCGGTTATCGCCATTGCGCTGGTAGGTTTGCTGTTTTTCTGGCTTTTCAGGAAACTGTCGAAATTGAAAAAACGCAGCTCATGATTCCAGTGTCAGACGCAATACCTATTCATTCACTGCCGAAAACACCCAGCCAGGTTCCTGCATTAAAGATATTCCGTTTTAAAAACAGCATTGAGATCAATAGGGAGCTGGCTATTCCTTTACCGATCACTCCCCTGCCCACCGACACTCCGCACCGGCATACTTACTACGAAATTTTGTTCGTAGAAGAAGGTCAGGGCTTTCACGAGATCGATTTCCACTCTTATGCAGTCCAGGGAGCGGGCGTACATTTTCTAACGCCCGGACAGGTGCATTTGCTTACTTTTTCAAGTTCTTTCCAGGGTTTTATAGTCGCGTTTTCCGAAGATTTTTACACGTTTTATAATCCTGTTGGTCAACCGCTCTCGCAGCTGCCTTTTTTCCAGCCCGCGCGTCGGCAACCTATTATTACACTATCTGAAACCGAGAAACGCTATTTTCATAATATCCTGGAAAATATGGTTTCCGACCATCTGAACGAAGACGCGGATCAGGCATTGATCGGGAAATATCTGGGGGTGTTTTTACAAAAATGCGCATTGTTGAGTCAGCGCAATGTGCAGCCGGAAGACGCAGGAACACAGACACTTCCCGAACTCGTAGGCAGGTTTCAGGAGTTAGTGGAAAAGAACTTCCGGCAAATGCATGAGGTGCAGCAATATGCAAATGCGCTGTCAGTATCTCCCGACTATCTGAGTAAAATCACTAAAAAATACCTCGGTACCCCTTCGCAGGAATATATCCTTGACAAACTGCTGCTTGAAGCCAAACGCCTTTTGGTCTTTACCAGTTTGAGCAGCAAAGAGATAGCCTATCACATTCATCTCGACGACCCCTCCTATTTCAGTCGGATCTTCAAAAAGAAAACCGGACTTACCCCAAACGAGTACCGGGATCAAGTACGGAAAAGTACCATCCATTAGCCGATTTGTACCTTGATCTGGCTTTTCGGCCATTATATCTTTGTATTATCCTATATTTAAAATACTAAATAATACTATCCGGATATTATGCAGATTAGGAACGACCTTACCGCCGCGGCGCTTCAACCAAAAATCGACAAACTCTGGCAGCTTTCCGCCGAGAAAATCGACCTCATCAACAGGGAATACGACAACTCGAAAGGTACGCCCGTGTTTACCGTCAATGGAAAATACACGCTCAGAGGCTGGACAGAATGGACGCAGGGATTTCAATATGGCGCGGAAGTTTTGCAGTTTGACGCAACCGGCGATACCAGATTTTTGGATTCAGCCAGAAAAAATACCGTCAATTACATGGCGTCGCACGTGGGCCATTTTGGTGTGCATGATCATGGTTTCAACAATGTAAGTACCTACGGCAATCTTTTGAGATTGATGAATGAAGGTCGCATTCCTGAAAATGAATGGGAACGCAACTTTTATGAGATCGCTTTAAAAATATCAGGGGCAGTGCAGGCCAAACGCTGGACAAATACTAAAAATGGCCAGGGTTTTATTCACTCATTTAACGGACCGCATTCTTTATTTGTTGATACGATCCGCTCGGTTCGTGCATTGATGGTCTCGCATTTGATGGGGCATGGATTAATGGGTGAGAATGATGTAAAAACCAGTCTGCTCGAACGCGGAACACTGCATTCAATTGCTACGGCCAACTATTCAGTCTATTACGGTGAAGGCCGCGACAGTTACGATCTTTGGGGCCGCACGGCGCATGAAAGTGTTTTTAATACGAATGACGGCAATTATCGCTGTCCTAATTCACAACAAGGTTTTTCAGGATTCACAACCTGGACGCGCGGGCTTGCCTGGGCAATGCTCGGTTTTGCCGAACAACTGGAATCGCTGGCAAGTTTTTCAGACGAAGAACTGTCGCAACTAGGTGGAAGAGCAGAAATAGAAAGAATATATCTCAAAGCCGCCAAAGCAACGTGTGATTTTTATATCGAAAATACAGCCGCCGACGGCATACCTTATTGGGATACCGGCGCGCCGCAAATTCACAAACTAGGCGATTATACAAACCGCACTTCCGATCCATACAACGAATTCGAGCCTATCGACAGCTCGGCTGCTGCAATCGGTGCACAGGGATTACTGCGATTGGGTAAATATCTTGAAGCAAAAGGGCAGCAGGAAGAAGGCAAAAAATACTGGCAGGCAGGCTTAACCGCAGTGGATTCGCTTTTTGCCGAACCTTATTTATCTACTGACCCAACCCACCAGGGGCTGATATTGCATTCGATCTACCACCGGCCAAATGGCTGGGACAACATACCCGCAGGCCAGAAAATACCCTGCGGCGAATCGAGCATGTGGGGGGATTATCACGCACGGGAAGTAGCATTATATCTGCACCGCATTAATGCAGGGCAGCCTTATTACAGCTATTTGGGTGCGGTGAAGGAATAACGTTTTTGTCATTGTTAGTCATTCGTTGTCACTATTAGTCATTTGTAGTCACTATTGGTCATTTGTAGTCACTGTTAGTCATTTGTTGTCACTATTGGTCATTTGTAGTCATTAGGTCATTTGTTGTTAATGGAGGAATAAGTTGGAGGTTAATTTAATGTACTAAAATGACTAACAATGACAATAAGTGACTAAAAATGACCACCAAATGACAACCAATGACAATAAGTGACTAAAAATGACCACCAATGACAACAAATGACCATTTAAAAAATCCGAATTAACCTTGGAAAATATAACACTTGACCGTTGCTGCATTCATTCCATTACCACCAAACCCTGGGAACTTTCGAAGGCGGTGGAAAAGTATGCGGCGGCTGGGGTCAAAGGAATAAGCGTCTGGCAGAGTTCAATTGAGCGGATCGGTCCTCGACATGCCGGAGAGCTGATCCGGGCTGCCGGTCTTGAAATTGTTTCCTACGTACGCGGCGGTTTTTTTCCGCATACAAGCAGTGCAGGCCGCGCGCAGGCGATCGATCATAACAAAAAACTGCTTGAAGAAGCCGCTGCATTAGGTGCGCCGATGATCGTACTCGTTTGCGGAGCCTCGCCTGACCAGTCGCTCGAAAAGTCGAGAGAGCAGATCAAAGAAGGGATCCAGGCGATATTACCTCTTGCCGAAAAACTGAATGTAAAACTGGCGATCGAGCCGCTGCACCCCATGTACGCTGCCGACCGTTCGGCGATCAATACGTTGGCGCAGGCGAATGATCTTGCGGAGTATTTCAAATCGCCTTTTGTAGGAGTTGCCGTGGACGTTTACCATTTATGGTGGGACGGGGATCTGGAAAAAGAGATTGCAAGATGCGGCGCAAATGGCAACCTGCTTGCTTACCACGTCTGCGACTGGAAAGTGAATACCATTGATCTCCTCAACGACCGCGGCTTAATGGGCGAAGGTTGCATTGACCTGAAAAAGATCAGAAGCTGGGTGGAAGCGACCGGATTCAATGGTTTTTGTGAAGTGGAAATATTTTCAAATATCCATTGGGCCAAAGACCAGAACATTTTCCTGGAAGAGATCACAAATGCATTTTTAAAAACAGTATAAAAAACTAACTGCTAATAGCTAACAGCCAAAAGCTTAATACAATGACTACACATAACATCGGCATTATCATGAACGGCGTAACCGGCCGCATGGGAACGAACCAGCATTTGCTGCGCTCGATCAAAGCAATCAGAGAACAGGGTGGTGTAAAGATTTCTGCGGACGAAGTGATCATGCCCGATCCTATTCTGGTGGGCAGGAACGAATCCAAATTGCAGGCACTTTGCAAGCAATCGGGCGTACAGAAGTACACGACCGATCTTGATTCGGTGTTGTCTGATCCAAATTATCACATTTATTTCGACGCTCAGGTTACAGGTCGCCGCGCTGCCGCCGTGAAGAAAGCAATTTTGGCTGGAAAGCATATTTATTGTGAAAAGCCAACGGGTACTACTACGGAGGAAGCATTGGAGCTGTATGAGCTGGCGACAGCTGCTGGATTGAAAAACGGTGTGGTCCAGGATAAACTCTGGCTGCCGGGAATGCTGAAATTGAAGCGTTTAATGGAAAATGGTTTTTTTGGTAAAATCCTTTCCGTTCGCGGCGAGTTCGGCTACTGGGTTTTCGAAGGGCACAGTATCCCTGCCCAGCGGCCTTCGTGGAATTATCGTAAGGAAGATGACGGCGGTATTATCGTAGATATGCTCTGCCACTGGCGATATGTATTGGATAACCTGTTCGGAAAAGTAAAATCAGTATCCTGCCTAGGTGCCACACATATTCCCGAGCGCATCGACGAAAACGGTAACGCATACAAAGCAACTGCCGACGATGCCTGCTATGCGACTTTTGAGCTGGAAGGCGACGTGATCGCGCAATTCAACTCATCGTGGACGGTACGCGTTCGCCGCGACGATCTTTTGACGTTACAGGTAGACGGAACGCACGGTTCAGCAGTAGCTGGCTTGCGAGATTGCCACATTCAGCATTACGGAAATACGCCGAAGCCAGTGTGGAACCCGGATATTCCACAACCGATCCCATTTTATGAAGGCTGGTCGAAAGTACCTGAGCAAGAGCTTTTTGACAATGCATTCAAGGCGCAGTGGGAGCTTTTCCTGAAACATATTGTAAAGGACACGCCATTTCCATGGGATTTGAAAGCAGGTGCGCGCGGGGTACAGCTGGCAGAAAAAGGTTTGGAAAGCTGGGCAAAACGCGCCTGGGTTGATATTGACGAACTATGAAAAAGACCGCTCTAATTACGGGAGGAAGTCGCGGGATCGGTTTTGGCATTGCAAAAGCATTGGCCAAAGAAGGATATAACCTGGCGATTAATGGCGTACGCGATGAAGATAGCGTTACCGAGGCGTTGGACGAACTTAGAAGCCTCGGCGCCGAAGCAGTCTACTGCCAGGGAAGTATTGCCTCCGCCGCTGACCGTGAGGAAATTATAGAAAAAGCATACTCTGTTCTGGGGGAGATCAATATTCTGGTTAACAATGCAGGAATCGCTCCCCGCGTGCGGCTTGACATTCTTGAAACTACCATTGAGAACTACGAAGAAGTAATGACGACCAATTTGCAGGGACCGTTTTTCTTTACGCAGGCGATTGCAAAAAGAATGGCGCATACGAAGCAGAATAACCACGCCTTTGAAGCCACGATCATTTTTGTAACGTCCATTTCGGCGACGGTCGCTTCTGTTAATCGCGGAGAATACTGCGTTTCCAAAGCAGGACTGGCGATGACAAATCTGCTTTTCGCCGTGAGAATGGCCGAATTCAATATCCCCGTTTTCGAGATCCGGCCAGGTATTATATCGACGGATATGACATCCAAAGTCCAGGAAAAATACGATAACCTGTTCCAGAGCGGCATTGCATTACAGCCCCGCTGGGGCACACCCGACGACGTAGGTAAAGCGGTAGCCTCCTTAACCCGGGGCGATTTCCCCTACTCCACCGGCCAGGTGATCGGTGTGGACGGCGGGATGTTGATTGATAGATTGTGATTGAGCTGTTGGCTGGTAGCTAAAAGCTGTTAGCTGTTAGCTATTAGCTGTTCGTTATAAGCTTTTAAGTATTGTCTTTGATAATTTTTTCACAATAGCTAAGGGCTAAAGGCTAACTGCTAATAGCTAAAAACTAAAAGCTCCCAAAATGTCCGAACTTCCTACTTCCCGTCCTTCTCTTCTTTCGCAGTTAATGCAGGTGCCGGTTATCGTGGCGGCGCTGGGTTACCTGGTCGATATGTACGACCTGTTTTTGTTTAGCGTAGTGCGCGTTCCGAGTTTGAAAGCCTTGAATGTGCCCGATGATCAGTTACTTACCGAAGGAATTACCCTGCTCAATTATCAAATGGCCGGTATGCTGATCGGTGGCGTTTTGTGGGGAGTTATTGCAGATAAAAAGGGCCGCCTTTCGGTACTTTTTGGTTCAATTATCATGTATTCGCTCGCTAATATCGGTAACGGTTTTGTGACCTCACTGGATCAATATGCGATACTTCGCTTTATTGCGGGCGTAGGTCTGGCGGGCGAGCTTGGGGCCGGTATTACGCTGGTAACGGAGGTGCTACCAAAGGAAATACGCGGCTATGGAACTACGCTGGTTGCTACTCTTGGCGTAATGGGCGCTATCCTCGCCTACTTTGTCGCAGATATGTTCGCCTGGCGGATCTCCTATTTCGTGGGCGGTGGAATGGGCTTGCTGCTGCTGGTGCTGCGGTTCAATGTATTTGAGTCCGGTATGTTCAAGCACGTGAAGGAAAAGGCGGTTGACCGGGGCAATATTATGATGATCCTAACCAACGGAAAGCGATTTGGTAAATATATGATGGCGATCCTGGTTGGGCTGCCGATCTGGTTTGTGGTCGGGATCCTGATCACTTTTTCCCCTGAATTCGGCGCGGCAAAGGGTATTATTGGTATAAATGCAGGAAAAGCGGTAATGATCGCATTCTCGGGCCAGGTGGGCGGGGATATTGTGAGCGGGTTATTGAGTCAGTATTTAAAAAGCAGAAAGAAGGTGATCCGGCTTTTTATCCTCCTTTCACTGGCAATGGTAATAGGGTATCTGTTGATCCCGATGACAGATCTTTTCTCGTTTTACCTGCTCTGCGGGCTACTTGGCTTCTGCAATGGATACTGGACTTTGTTTATCACCATCGCGGCCGAGCTTTTCGGAACCAACCTCCGCGCGACCGTCGCGACTACGGTACCGAACTTTGTACGCGGCGCCACCATTCCGCTGGCGGCATTGTTTGTCAGCTTCAAACCAGATCTGGGCGTAATCCAAAGTGCGCTGGTGATCGGCGTCGCTACTTCTGCGGTAGCGTTATTAGCGTTGTATTATCTGGAAGAAACATTCACAAAAGACATGGACTTTATCGAGAAAGAATAAGTTCCGGCAAATCATTGTCTTACCAAGAAATGGCTGTCTGCATCGCGGGCGGCCATTTTTTTTAACAGTTATTAACAAACAGGCGTGCAACTTTCAGCTCGCGCAGACATCATTAGACCAAATAAGTCCACAGCATTTAACCACTCAATTACTCATGAAAGATATCAACCATTCACTTACCTAAAATTTCCACTCCTGTACTTTGTTATACATAGTACCAGGTTTAGCCGCACCTTTGTTATGTCCTCAAAGACAAAAAGAAAATCAAACCAAAAACAACAGCCATAAACATAAATAGCCATGAAAACTTCATTCAAAACTTTCGCATTAGCATTCGCATTCGTAGCAGCTGGCTTCACTGCAAACGCAGAAGACAAAGAAGCTAAAAAAGCAGCCCTGGGAACAGGTATTTACCCAACTAAAGCAGGTAAGATCAACGTTTTGGTAGACAAGAGCAATGCAGACTGCAACACAGTTCTATTGCTTAAAAATGAAAACGGAGATGTCGTTTACCGCGAAACGGTTGGTAAGAATCAACAAAAATTCGGTCGCACCCTGAATCTGGACAGTATGGAAGCTGGTCAATACAAACTGGACGTTATCAGCGGAAAAGACGTTCAATCAAAAACTTTCCAACTATCGGAAGAAAAAGTAGAGCGCATTGTGACAGTGAAATAAGTCCTTTTTTCAAGCTTAAAACCAAAAACATCCCGGGGTCTGAATCCCGGGATGTTTTTTTATATCAAGCTAAATTCTGATTGCTGGCTATTTCTCAGCGCTGAACCCTTCAAATCCTCTGTGATTGGCTTCTTCGTAGAGCCTTTCGTTTGGCAGACTGCGGAAGTAATCGTAAGTAATGCGCAAACCTTCCTCGCGCGAAACTTTCGGCTCCCAGCCTAATATTTCTCTCGCTTTGGTAATGTCCGGCTGGCGTTGTTTAGGATCGTCCTGAGGAAGCGGTTTGTAAACCACTTTCTGATCGGTACCTGTCAGTTTGATAATTTCTTCTGCGAACTGACCGATCGTGATCTCACCAGGATTACCAATGTTGACCGGAAGCGAGTAGTCGCTCATCAACAACCGATAAATACCTTCAACCAGATCATCCACATAACAGAAAGACCGGGTTTGAGATCCGTCGCCGAAGACAGTAATATCCTCGCCGCGCAAAGCCTGGCCGATGAATGCCGGTAATACGCGTCCGTCATTGAGGCGCATTCTTGGGCCGTAAGTATTAAATATCCTTACAATCCGCGTTTCCAGATCGTGGTAGCGGTGATATGCCATTGTAATAGCTTCCTGGTAGCGTTTCGCTTCGTCGTAGCAGCCGCGCGGGCCGATCGGATTCACGTGGCCCCAGTAATCTTCCGTTTGCGGATGCACCAGCGGGTCACCGTAAACTTCCGAAGTAGAGGCAATAATGAAACGCGCTTTTTTCACACGGGCTAGCCCAAGCAGATTGTGCGTTCCCATAGCTCCCACTTTTAGTGTCTGGATCGGGATTTTCAGGTAGTCGATCGGACTGGCAGGAGATGCAAAGTGCATGATATAGTCCAGCTCCCCGGGAATGTGCACGTATTTGGTGACATCGTGATGATTGAACTCAAAATTAGGGTTCGGCATCAGATGTTCGATATTGCGCATATCGCCTGTAATCAGGTTATCCATTCCGATCACATACATTCCTTCCTTCAAAAACCGTTCGCAAAGATGTGAGCCTAGAAAACCTGCGGCCCCGGTAATTAATACACGTTTCATTAAGAATGAGCTAAGTTTGATTTAAACAATTGTTGGTCAGGCCGGTACCACTTTCTCGCGACCGATGCTGTAATAGGTGTACCCCATTTCACGGATCTGATCCAACTCGTAAAGATTTCTTCCGTCAAAAATTACCCGGTTTTTAAGCAACTTACCCATTTTCTCAAATTCAGGTGTACGGAACTGCGGCCATTCTGTGAAGATAGCCAGTGCATCCGCATCATCCAGTGCTGCATAAGGTGTGTGGCAGAACGTAACTTTGTCGCCCAATATCGCTTTCACGTTGTTCATCGCCTCCGGATCGTAAACGGTCACATTTGCGCCAGCTTCTAGGAATGCTTCGATATTTTCCAATGCAGGTGCTTCGCGGATATCGTCAGTGTAAGGTTTGAAAGCCAATCCCCACACAGCGATCGTTTTGCCTTTCAGGTCTCCGCCAAAATATTCTTTGATCATCGGAAGCAATTTCTTCTTCTGATCATCATTTACATCCATTACAGATTGCAGGATGCGGAAATCGTAGTTATAGTCTCTTGAAGTTTTAGCCAAAGCCTGAACATCTTTCGGGAAGCAGCTTCCGCCGTAACCGATTCCTGCGAAAAGGAAACGCTTGCCAATGCGGCTGTCGGTACCGATACCGCGACGGATATCATCCACATTTGCTCCTACTTTTTCGCACAGGTTGGCGATCTCGTTCATGAAAGTGATTTTCATGGCAAGGAAAGAGTTCGCCGCGTATTTGGTCATTTCAGCTGAACGTTCGTCCATGAAAATAACCGGGTTACCCTGTCTTACCAAAGGAGCGTACAATTTCTCCATTACTTTTTTAGCCTTGCTGGAAGTTGTTCCAACCACCACACGATCAGGCTTCATGAAATCTTCAACCGCCACACCTTCCCTCAGGAATTCAGGGTTAGAAACCACATCGAAATCGATTTTTGCATTCGCTGCGATCGCTGCACTTACTTTTTCAGCCGTTCCCACAGGAACTGTGCTTTTATCAACAATTACTGCATATTGCTCTAAAATAGGGCCCAGATCGTGCGCTACTTTTAATATATATTTAAGGTCGGCAGAACCGTCTTCACCCGGAGGGGTTGGCAATGCCAGGAAAATAACCTCAGCACCTTTGATACCTTCAACAAGGTCAGTAGTAAAAATCAAACGACCTTCCGCAACGTTACGATCGAAAAGCACATCCAATCCCGGCTCGTAGATCGGGATCTCCCCTCTCTGCAACATCTCTACTTTTCTAACATCAATGTCGACACATGTAACCTGGTTGCCTGTTTCGGCGAAGCAAGTACCTGTAACCAAACCAACATAACCTGTTCCTACAACTGCGATTTTCATAAAATGTGATAATTGTTATATAACCTATACCGTGAGTAATTCTATTAAAGTGCTGGATTGGATTTATTCAAGTACGAACAACGCAACCGGTTGCAAAAGTAATTTTTTTCAATGAATGTTCACCGAACGAGCGCCGATTTGTTCGTATATGGCTAGCGTATTTATCTAATTCTCATTATCATTGATTAATTCAAAGATAATCATCAACAATATGGAGACCAGAGATTCCGAATCAACACACGCGCAAAGAGAAGAGACCTGCAAGCTCATCCAGGAAACCGTCCGCGACTTCGCCGCCACACAGATCAGGCCCAACATCAGGATCTGGGACGAACAGCAATTTTTCCCACGGGAAATATTCAACCAATTAGGTGATTTGGGTTTAATGGGAATGCTAGTGCCGGAGGAATATGGCGGCTCGGCACTTGGCTACAAAGAGTATGTTACCGCCATAATCGCATTGTCAAAAGTAGATCCGTCGGTCGGACTGTCTATGGCTGCGCACAACTCATTGTGTACCAATCACATTTGCATGTTTGGTAACGAAAGTCAGAAACAAACCTATTTACCGAAACTGGCAACAGGTGAGTTTGTGGGTGCGTGGGGATTGACCGAACCAAATACCGGCTCGGATGCCGGCAATATGCGCACAACAGCAGTGAGAAGTGGCGACGGCTGGATCATTAACGGTTCTAAAAATTTCATTACCAACGGAAAAACGGGCGACGTTACTGTACTGATTACGAGAACGGGCGAGCCCGGCGACAAACATGGTGCCACCGCATTTATCATTGAAAAGGGCACGAAAGGCTTCACGGCTGGCCGCAAGGAAGATAAGTTAGGAATGCGTGCCTCCGAAACGGTGGAACTGATTTTTGAAGATTGTCACATTCCGGACAGTCAAAGACTCGGTGAGATTGGTGATGGATTTATACAATCCCTCAAAGTGCTCGACGGAGGGAGAATATCAATCGCCGCATTATCAATTGGAACTGCATTGGGCGCCTACGAAGCTGCGCTGGCCTATTCAAAAGAGCGGAAACAATTTGGCAAATCAATTTCTGATTTTCAGGCTATTGCATTCAAGCTCGCCGATATGTACACCGATATTCAGGCTTCTACTTTACTCACATTTCACGCGGGTGATTTAAAAGATGCAGGGCAAAAAGTGACACTACCGAGTGCTGTCGCCAAATACCATGCTTCCGAAACGGCGGTTCGTGTCGCCAACGAGGCTGTACAGATCTTTGGCGGTTATGGATATGTAAAGGATTATCCTGCGGAGAAATTCTACCGCGACAGCAAGCTTTGCACAATAGGTGAAGGGACCAGTGAAATTCAGAAAATGGTAATATCAAAAGAAATATTAAAAGAATAACAATCCAAAACCACCCATCCGCTCAGGTAACCGGCAGGCAACTTTCTGTGGCATTGATACAAGAACCGTTGCAACGCTATCCCGGAATGGCTATTTTCGCATTGAACCTAATCTAACGTGTTATGTCAACTTCTCTGATTGTATTGCTGGTGCTCGTGGTTTTAACGGTCCTGATGACCGTCAAAGTAGTTCCGCAACAGACCGCCTATATACTTGAACGATTGGGCAAATTCGATGCAGTACTTCAGCCGGGGATCAATTTCATTATCCCTTTCTTCGACCGGATCGCATACAAATACACTTTGAAGGAAACCGCCATAGATATTCCGGAGCAGATCTGTATTACACGGGATAATGTGCAGGTACGGATGGACGGTGTGATATTTATTCAGGTGATTGATCCTAAAAAGGCGGCCTACGGTATTGCTGACCACTCTTTTGCAGTGATTCAGCTGGCGCAGACCACCATGCGGAGCGAGATAGGAAAGCTGGATCTGGACAAAACCTTTGAAGAGCGTATGACGATCAACCGGGCGGTTGTAGAATCCATCGACGAAGCTGCTATTGGCTGGGGCGTGAAGGTTTTAAGATATGAGATCAAAAATATTACGCCGCCACAAAGCGTTTTGAACGCCATGGAAAAACAAATGCAGGCGGAACGTGAGCGCAGGGCCGTAATTCTGCAATCGGATGGTGAAAAGCAGGCTGCGGTAAATGTGGCGGAAGGCCAGAAACAGAAAGCAGTTTTAGAATCGGAAGGTTTGAGATTACGGCAGATTAATGAAGCGGAAGGAGAGGCGGCTGCATTACGGTCGGTAGCCGAAGCAACCGCTGAAAGTATCAGACTAGTGGCAAATGCAATTAATACGCCGGGCGGCCTGGAAGCGGTTCAGTTGAAGGTTGCCGACAATTATGTGGAGCAGTTTGGTAAACTGGCCAAAGCAGGAAATACGCTGATATTGCCGGCTAATTTAGGAGATATCAGTTCCCTGATCGCCACCGCGCTGACTGTTGTTAAATCATCAGAACCGAAAAAATAGTATGGACTTATCGTTGCCACAAATATGGCTTATCGTCGGACTGATTATGCTCCTGGCGGAACTGGTAAGTGTTTTACTGGTATTCGTATTCTTTGCGATCGGAGCTTTGCTGACTTCGTTACTAACCGTGATAGGCATATTGCCTACCACAGAAAGTCAGATCCTGGCATTCTCGGCTATTTCGCTTGTTTCCTTACTCGTACTCCGCAAGCACGCCCGAAAATTGCTTGATCGTACTGGCAACTCGGGTTATACGGAGTTTGTGGGAGAAACAGCGATGGTGATCAAGGATATACCCAACGACGGAGAAGGAAAAATTTACTACCGCGGCGCAGAATGGAAGGCGCTGGCCAATAACCACAGTTCCATCCCGGCCGGAAGTAAGGTAGTAATCAAAAAGACAGAGGGGATTGTTTTGATTGTTGAAGAATCGTGAGCTGTTAGCTGTTAGCTGTTAGCTGTTAGTTTTCGCTAAAGGCTAACAGCTAAACAACAGCCAACTCACTTCTTCAAAGCCTCCTCAACCGCATTTCCTACATTCCCGCTACCAGGCAGAATATGCAGCAATGCAGCGATCGTAGGCGCGATGTCTGAAACATAGGTGCGTTTTAGCGTTTCCCCTTTATTTACACCCCAACCAAAAAGTACGAAAGGAACCTGCGTGTCGTAATTGTAGGGTGTTCCGTGTGAGGTACCGGTGAATGTGCCGTAAAACCAGCCCGGCAGCGCCAGTATCTGAATATCCCCGCTGCGTTTTGCATTCACATTATTCTTGTACAATTCAAGCTGGTACGTATTAAGCGGCGCTTTGCCCATATCCGTCAGGTCGATCACATCGGCGATCCCGGGAACGGTCAATGCCGCTTCCCGCACAACCTGCGCTACGGAAGCAACTGTCAGCTTTTTAGTTTTTAACAATTGATGATCCAGGTACAACTGATTGTTAGCTGTACTCACAATGTATTTTTCTTTTCCAAAAGCTTCATTTAAAGCCTCCGTTACAGTCTTTGTCAGCACTTTCCTCTCTACCAATCCTGATGGTAACTTATGCTCGGCCGCAAAACCGGGAACGTCTACAACGCCGTGATCGGCAGTGAGGAATACGGTATACTGGCCTTTGCCCACATATCCGTCAAGAAAATTGAACAGATCGGCCAGCTCGCGGTCGAGGCGGAGGTAATCATCCTGCTGCTCAACTGAATTGGGCCCTACCCTGTGCCCGATCTTGTCAGGAGAAGAAAAACTGATCGCCAGAAAATCCGTCTCGGCGCCTTTTCCCAGTTTTTCACCCTTAACAGCCTCAATCGCCATTTCTTTCGTGATCGTATTGCCCCACGGCGTATCGGTCACCACGCCAAATGCGTCCCCGGCCAAACCCGCCAGATCGTAAGGAAAAACGGGTTTTTGAGAGCCGGGCAACTTACCTTCCCAGGCTACATCGTCCGGAGAGCTTTGTCCGTAACTATCGGCAGATAATAGCAGGTCCCACCCTTTTTTCAGGTATTCAGAAGGCATTTTCTTCGCATTGTAATCCTTTGCCCACTGCGGCAGATCATCCATATAAAAAGTACTGCTCACCCAGTTACCGGTTTTAGAATCAAACCAATAGGCCGCATTCGCCGTGTGTCCGGCAGGCAGTATCGACCCTCTGTCTTTAATCGCGACACCAACCGTTTTCGAGCGGAAGTTGGTTGCAATGCGCAATTGGTCGGTAACAGTACTGGTTAAAAGATTTTTAGGGGACATTTTCCCAACACTGCCAGTGGCGCTGCCGACCGTTTTGACAGTACTATCTTCTACACAATAAATCTCCTGCTTCGCAATAGGATCATACCATTCATTGCCGACGACACCATTGATCGCAGGCACTGAGCCGGTATACACCGACGCGTGACCCGCTGCGGTAACAGTCAGCGCGTAGGGATAGTGATTATTTCTGCAATTAAAACCCTCATTCATCATTCGCTTGAATCCACCTTCAGTATACGAATCATAATACCGATACAGGTAATCGTAGCGCATTTGATCCACTACAATCCCGACAACCAGTTTGGGGCGGGCGATGGTACTTGGTTTAGTTACCGCTTTCTTCGCAGTTTGCGCATTCGCCGCAAAGGCTACCAGCAGACACAGGACAATTTTTTTCACTCTTAAAGGATTTAGATTAAAATGGTATTCAAAAGAACTTCTTCAATGCTATTCTACTTTTTTAAAGCTTCCTCAACCGGGTTACCCACGTTTCCGCTTGGCGGCAGAATGTGCAGCAATGCGGCGATCGTAGGTGCAATATCGGCAATAGTGGTCCTGCGCAGCGTTTCGCCCTTATTTACACCCCAACCATAAAGCAGAAATGGAACGTGCGTATCGTAATTATAGGGTGTTCCATGGTCGGTGCCGGTGGCAAAAGTGGAGGCAAACCAGCCTGGCTGCATGATCAGCTGCAAGTCCCCGCTCCTTCTTGCATTAATATTGTTTTTGTATAATTCCAGTTGATACGTATTCAAGGGAGCTCTTCCAATATCAGTCAGGTTGATCACGTCCGCCACTCCGTGCACGGCAAGCACAGCTTCGCGGATCACAGGAAAGGCATCGGCAACTGTGACCTTTTTCTCTTTCATTACCTTGTTATCAAAATAGATCTGATAATTCTCAAATCCCGAAATGTACTCGGCCTCACCGAAAGCATCGTTCAGGGATTTTACAATAGCGCGGGTTAGAATAGTCCCGGTCATCGTTCCGGCGGGTAGTTTGTGATCCTGCCAAAATCCTGGAACATCGGCCGCTCCGTGGTCTGCTGTCAGGAAAACGGTATAATTTCCCTTTCCTGCCCAGCTGTCAAGGAACTGCAAGAAATCTGCAAACTCCTGATCCATTTTGATGTAATTATCCTCCTGCTCCACCGAGTTGGGGCCAAAAGTGTGACCAATGCGATCGGGGGAAGAAAAGCTGACAGCCAGAAAATCAGTTTCCGCGCCTTTCCCCAGATTCTCCCCTTTAATCGCCGCTATCGCCATTTCCTTGGTCAATGTATTTCCCCAGGGCGAAGTGATCACCGGGCCGAATGCATCACCCGCGTTGCCCACCAGATCGTGCGGAAAAACGGTTTTATCATTGGAGCTGAGCTTACCTTCCCAGATCGCGTCGTCTTTGCTGCTTTGTGTATATTGGTCAATCGGGAACATGGTAGTCCAGCCTTTTCCAGCATATTCAGCAGGCTTTTTGAGGTTGTTATAATCAGTTACCCACTTTGGAAGCGATTCCATATAATAGGTACTTGTTACGAAATTCCCTGTTTTTGAATCAAACCAATAGGCACCACTCGCTGCGTGACCAGCCGGTAAAATCGACGCCCTGTCTTTAATGGCAACACCGATCGTTTTAGAGCGAAAATTGGTCGCGATCCGCAGCTGGTCGGTTACTGTGCTCACGAGTAAATTGCGCGGCGACATTTTTCCAACGGTAACATTACTGCTCCCAACCGTAGCTACTGTATTGTCTTCGGTACAATACACGCCCTTTTTCAGTGCCTTATCATACCATTCATTTCCGATAATCCCATTGATCGCCGGCAGCGAACCTGTGTACACAGCCGAATGCCCTGCCGCAGTGACGGTCAGCGCATATTGATAGTGGTTATTGCGACAGTTGAAACCCTCATTCATAAGTCTTTTCAAACCGCCTTCCTTATATTTATCATAATAGCGGTACAAATAATCGTAGCGCATCTGGTCCACCATAATACCCACTACGAGCTTCGGGCGGGCAAGTTTTGTGGAAGGGGCGGCTGATTTTGCTTTTGCCTGGCTGTGCGCCGGCATATTGGATATCCCCGCAAATAAAAGCGCGAGAACGACGGACTGAATACATTTCATGAGCAATTCCTTTCGGTACTGAGAGTTTTAAGAAGATTTGGCAAAGTTAGAAATGTAAGCCTTGTAAAGCAGAAAAACCGGCGCAATTTGCAGCCGGCTTTTCTGATCAGTTTTTCACAACAATTTATTTTTTCTCACTTCCTCCCAGCTGGGCCGGCGCACCTGTGGCAGGCGCTCCTTTTTTAGATTTTTCAAAATCCCCCGCCTTGATGATCACAAGCTTATTATAGTCAATATGTTTGTTAAATGCCGACTTGATCTGCTCCGGCGTCAGTTCAGCGATCTTTTTCTCAAAATCAGCATCCCACTGCATCGTCCGGTTCAGGTACAAATTGTTGGTCAGCGTATTGGCCAGCGAAGCATCCTGCGACCTCGCCACCTGCCGAGACTGCAAATAGCCCGACTTTGCCGCCTTTAATTCCTCCGCTGTAAAACCGTCTTTCAAAGCTTTTTCAATCTCTTCCTTGAAAGCAGCTTCCAGTTTCTGCGCGTTTTCAGGTGCATAAATGGCGTAAGACATGAAAGTACCGCTCTTGTCCAGCGAGCTCGCCGAGAATTGCGAACCTACGCCGTAGCTCAGCCCATCTTTTTGCCTGATCCGCGTCGCAAGCCGGGAGTTCAGGAAACCTCCGCCCAGCATATAGTTACCCATGATCAACGCGGGATAATCCGGATCCGTATCCTGCAAAGGCATTCCCATTCCGGCTACAAACATTGCATTCGCCTTATCGGGTGTTTCCAGTGCTTTGTTTTCTGCTTTTACAACCTGGTAAGGAGAGGCGATGCGCGTAAACGGTTTCGCGCTTTTCCAGTTACCAAACTCCGCATTGATAATCTTTTCCGCGGCCGCTTTGTCAAAATCACCCACGATCGTTGCCGATGCATTATTCGCGCCGTAAAAATCTTTGTGAAATGCCTTGATCTGGTCAATTGTAGTCGATTTAATGCTCTCCACATCTTCATCAAAAGTACCTACATAGCGAATGTCGCTTTTCGGGTAAGGATTCGTGATCCTTCGGTATTGATTAAATGCGATCATCTGCGGCTCGCTGCGCTGCGATTCAATGCCCGCCAGTTCTTCCTGTTTTAGTTTTTCAAATTCATTTTCATCGAATGCAGGCGTTTTCAAAACTTCCGCTACCAGTTTCAAAACAGCCGGCAGGTTTTCTTTTGTAGTTTCAATATTCGCACCAGCCTGATTATTAGCACCAAAGAAACTAACTCTCGCTTTCAGCTTGTCGAATTCGTCTTTGATCTGCTGCCGCGTTTTCGTTTTGGTACCTTTATCAAGCATAGAACCCGTCAGATCGGAGATCGCTGCTTTGTTCATCAGGCTTTTTTCGTCTCCGTAACGCAGCGTAATGCGGGCAGCGACTACATTTCCTCTTGTTGTCTTGGGTAAAAAAGCAGTTTCGATCGTATTCGCCTTTTCGGTTCTCGCAGTCCTCGTTTCTACATTCGCTGGCGACGGATCAAATGCCTCTCCCTCCGCTACTACCGCCTCCCCTTTGTAATTTTTCACCAATTCCTGCACATTAGGTGCCTCAGGAATTTCGGCTCTCACCGGTTTCGCGTCAGGCATAAATGTTCCCAGCGTCCGGTTTGAAGGTTTGAAATAATGCTGACCTACTTTGAAAACATCCTCGGGAGTTACCTTACGGATATTGTCCCGAAAAATAAAAGCCAGCCGCCAGTCACCCGTCGCAATCGACTCGCTGATACTTAGTCCAACCCGCTCGGAGTTTCTGAATTCCAGGTCCCAGTTTTTCAGGATCGTCGTTTTCGCCCGTTCCACATCCTCGGCAGAAGGTTTCAGGATCGCAGCAGAATCGAGTGTCGCAACCAATGCCTGTTTTGCTTCGTCCAGAGACTTTTCCTTCAATATTTCCGCCCCGAAAAGCACGAAACCCGGATCGTAGAGCTGGAAGCTGTAACCAAACTGGGAGGAAGCTTTTTTGCTTTCAACAAGGTTTTTGTAGAGTCTTCCGTTCGGCTCCGTGGTGAGCAGCTCCGTAAGTACTTCCATGGCAGGATAATCTGCATGTGAGCCTGGCATAATATGGTAAAGCGCCATCAAAAACTGCACATCGCCCGTACGTTTCAGCTCTACAAACCGCTCACCGTCCTGAATAGGCTCCGACGTGTAAGATTTAGGCAGTACGCGCGTTGGTTTAGGTATTTTACCAAAATACTCATTGACCATCGCAATTGTCTTCGCCTCATCCACCTTACCCGCCACAGTCACCACTGCATTGTCGGGCTGGTAATATTTTTTATAAAATGCCTGTAAGTTTTCTATCGGCACGCGCTCAATGTCCGAACGGTTACCTATTGTAGACTTTCCATAGTTGTGCCAAAGGTAAGCCCCGGAGATCACACGCTCCATCAACACATCGAAAGGACTATTTTCTCCTGATTCAAATTCATTCCTGACTACACTAAATTCACTGTCAAGGTCTTTTTTCGCAATAAAAGAATTCACCATTCTGTCGGATTCCAGGTCCAGCGCCCATTTCAGGTTTTCTTCGCTGGCCGAAAAGGTCTCAAAATAGTTGGTGCGGTCGTACCACGTCGTGCCGTTCGGACGGGCGCCGTGCTCTGTAAGTTCCTGGGGGATATTCGGGTGTTTGGGAGAACCTTTAAATACAAGGTGTTCCAGCAAATGCGCCATTCCCGTTTCACCATAACCCTCGTGCCGGGAGCCTACCAGATACGTAACGTTCACCGTAATCGTCGCCTTCGAAGGATCGGGAAACATCAGCACTTTCAGGCCGTTTTCCAGGTTGTATTCTGTGATACCCTCCACAGAAGTAACCTTGGTAACCCCTTTTGGCAGCGTTTGCGCGAACGCCGGAACCGCCAGTAGTGCAGCCAGCATCACACCGACCATCTTTCTTTTAGAATTCATGACCATATCAGAATGAATTGGATTAGATTTACAATGCTTGAAAATACTTCAGAATATATCGCGAAACAATGGGTTTTGGATAAATGGTACGAGCAGGCATTTGCAACATTTTGCAACCCTTTACGAGTATATGTTTTAAAATCAGTTCAAAGAATAATGACGTTCAATAAAATCCTCAGTTTCCTTTTACTTGCTATTTCCGCCGCAGTTCTAAACGGCTGTTCAAGTGGTATCCCTATCTCTACCAATACCAAATATCCGATCGAAGTTTTGTATGAAAATCAACCGGTGGAGCGGCCCTATTCAGAAATCGGTGTGGTAGAAATTACAAGTGAGGATACATTAACCGATCGCCAGACGCAGGACCGGAGAATGATGTACCGCGGAAACGACCCTAAAACGAAAGAGCTGCTCACGGCGAGACTGGTTATCAAAGCACAGAAAATAGGCGCCGATGCATTGATCAATGTGACTTACAAGTACTATACAAGTGTTAAAAAAGAGGGATATATTCTGAGTGGGCTGGCGGTAAGGTACCGGGGAGAATGAGGTACTAACGCGAAGAATTCTTCTCGGAGATCATCTTTTTGGCAGTAGTATCCTGGCGCGAAGAATCCGCCGGAATCACGTATGGAATGGTTACCGAAGGTTTTGTTATTGGATTGAAACGGTTGAAACTGCGTGTAAACTGCATACTTACCCCGCCAGTTGTCACCGTATTATTAAGCGAAAGCGGATTCTGGACATTCCGGTTATAAGCTTTCACCCGCACCGATCCCCGGCTATTGAGCCAGTATTCCAGCGTCCATTCTCCGAGTAAACTTACCGCATCGTATGCGGTAGCGCCCGTCTGATTTTGCGCACCGGAAGTAAAACGCCCATCCCGCGTAACCCTGAACCGGTCATTTAAAAACCGGTAAGAAAAGCGCAATTGCAGGTTATTCAATGCATTCTGATCCAGCGACAAACCCGAAACACCTACTTCCAGGTTCTCATTAATACCCGAAGCCCACCGGCTGATCTGGTTCGAAACGAGCTCGCTGATACTGCTGCCCAGGAAATTCTGGCTGCCAACCGTCGCGAGGCTGGTCTCGGGCAAAAGCTGATTTACGACCAGCAAACTACTAACCTGCCGGCTCAATTCCTGCTCGTCGGATTTAAGTTTGTTCTGAAATGCTTCCAGCTGCCCGCGATACGTATTTAACGACGGATTATCCAGTATTTTGAGATCATAGCGGATCAGAGGCGACATCAATCTTTCCGACAAACCGATCGTCACTTCCACCGGATATCGCCTCGAAAGCGCATCATTGGTTGTGGTTAAACTGCTGGTATTCGGCAGAACGCCCGCAAGCGAAACAAGTTGGGTATAACCCGCTTTCACATCCAGAATCGCCCCGTAAGGATCGCCAGACCACACAATGCGGCTGCCCGGCTTGATACTAAATTTCTTATTGATCACATTCTGCAGTGTGAAATTATACTCGCCGCGCTCGATCTCGTACGTCCCCGCCATGGTGAAATCTCCCTGGGTATCAATGTTCAGGCTCAGTCTGCCCGATCCATTTCCCCTTAAAATATCTCCTGTTTGTCTGTCGAATATGATCTCGCAAGTCGCATCAGGTGTGAGGTTGAAATTGAAGTCCATCTTAATACCACCCGCAACCTGGCTGCGGCTCAGTGAATCGGAACTGCTGGTGGCTGTACTGTCTGCGGCGGGTAACTTACTTACAAACTGAATGTAATCCTGTGTCGCAACCTCGGTTGCCCCATCGAGCGGAATATAGATCTTCGTGCCTTTATTACTACTTACGTTAGCCTCGATATTCAGGTTGTTAATAGGTCCAAAAACAGCAACGGGGCCGGTTACATAAGCTGTGCCGTAAAATATGCTGTTGTCTTTCGAAGTGGTATTCAATATTTTGAAGTTCCGCAGATCGGCGTTGAAACCCAGTGAGAAGTATTTAAAACTGTCATGAAACACCCCGCCGCGGACAGAAGCTGTATTGCCATCGCCGTCGGTCACCGTGATATTGTTCACAGTTATTTCACTTTCTGTAAAATTGATCTTGTCGTTAAATTGGAATACAGACTGTAAATAGTCGAACTTCATCCGTCCCTGTTCCACCATCAGCGAACCTTCAAGTACCGGCGCATCAATCTCGCCTTTGATAGAAACAGTCCCCTGCGCGCGGCCGCCAATATCCGATACCAGCCCCTCAGTAAAGGGTTCGAGTGCTTTGAAATCAATATGATTGAAGATCGCTTTGAGGTCCAGCGTATTTTCATCGAGTTTAGGACGATAGGAGCCGATCAGATTGAACACCCGACGTGCATTTTTGCTGAGTTGCGCATCGATTTGCAGTTCGCTGGTAATCTGGTCCCAATCGCCGGTGCCGGACAAATTCCCGAATTCGTACTGCGAGTAACCCAGACTTTCCACATTGAAACTTGCATCCAGGATCACACTATTGTAAACGTCTTTGATCCTGGCAGAACCGTCCATAATACCCGCCAGTTTTGTATTTAAAACTTCGTTCAGACTATTTAAACGAAAGTTCTTGATATCCAGCAACATACTTTTTTCAGGATTTTCCGAAGCGGTGCCACTGACGAAGATGCGCTGTTTCCCGCTCACCAACCCAACATTTGACAAAGAAACCTCTCTTCCCGCGATGGATATCAGGCTTTGCGAAGGCACAGCCCATTCTTCATCCAGCAGGCTCAGTTTGGAATCTTTGAAACTAATATCAAAACCAGCAGCCAGAAAGCGGATTTCCCCTGCCAGATTAGCCTTATTCGTACTTTTTACCTGATGTACCGCGCCATTGAAATCAATATGATCTTCGTCCCAGGTTCCTTCCATTTCCAGCTTCTCGGTCGGGACCAGCACGCTCATTTGCTGCTGGCCGGAAGTGACCAGGATGGAAGCGAGTACCTCGGCATTGTTCACAAATTTGGAGGTAGTAACATCCAGTTCTGAGTTTACAAACTGATTTGTACCATATCGTAGCGTGTCAGAAGCTGCGTTCAGGGTCAGGATTGCGGTATTGTCCATTCTGAAAATACCTTCGGCACGTGCTCCGGGAGATACATAAATATCCGGGTTCAGGAATGCGAGAAATCGGGAGAGGTTTCTGGTTTCAATATCATATTCGATCTGATAGCGGTCCTGAACCGACTGAACAGGCTTTCTCGCATAGTACTGCGTACGGTTTGCTTCGGTTTCAAAAAAGTAAAGCTTATATTCATCCATTAAGCGCACCAGATCTTTCCACGATTGCGTAGGCATAAAATCTCCCTGAACCTTGGCGGAAAGAAACTCGCTTTCCAGTTTCAAAATCCGGTTCTGATCGTTCTTCCGTGATGAAAAAGTGAGCGTATCAATGACAAGATTCCGATCCTGATTTGTCATTAACATATAAGTATTCAACAACTTAGCTTCGCCGGTCAGCTCATCTACCGTATTTCCGGAAACATTTACATTGAGCTGAGTTCGCAATGTGATCGGGTCAGCTGTAAAACCAAGTGCTGACAGATTTGCTTTTTCAATAACTCCCTGAACATCAAACGAATTTTGCGCCTTCGAGAGATCGAATTCGCCTTCTAGGTTCAACACGAGGTTGGTATCTTTCGTACTTACAAGTCCATTGAAATACTGATTTTGAAGATTTCCCTTTAATCTGATATTCTTATAATCATAATTGCGAAAACCTACCCTGCCAACCAACGCATTCATATCCGTAGAAGCGAACTGCAATTCCAGTCCTTTCCCAAAAACTTTACCCTCAAAATCAAGCTGTTGCCACGTTTCTTCCTGATCCAGTAATTTACCCAGCTCAAAACGGCGCGTCTTTACCTCCCCTGAATAGGTAGTTGATTGGGCATCCGCAATATGAAAAACGAGGTCGCCCGCGATTTCACCCATCTCGGAAGACGCATTCGCCGCGACCATAAAATCTTCGAGAGTTCCTTTAAAACTTCCGTCCAGCAGCGTCGACCCGAATTTTTGCAGCGTAGCATGCATATCCCACTCAGGGTAATATTGAACAATATCTGCCGGCTCAATCTTCGAAGCGGAAAGCTTGATATCCATTTGGACACCTTCGATGGTAGGCAAGCCTTTGAAACCCAGACTTCCCGCCAGCCGGCTTCCATTCCCAAACCGGAGATCCGTATTTGTCACTACAAAATCATCGACCTTCCCATTAAAATCCCCAGAGATCTGCCACGTTTCATTCAGCGCATCGACATAACTTGAAAACAGCCCGAGATCACGCGAATCTACGTGGCTGCCGACCAAATGCCCCTTCATCCTCACCTTATGGTTAAAATCTCCCAGCTCACCCGAACGGTTGTAGAAGAATATGACCTCGTCTTTCAACCGGGAATTTCCAATGCGCGCGTCCAGTTCTTTCAGCTCCATTTTCTTTTGGCAAAACAAAAAACGCGTATCGAGATCGTGCATTTCCAGGCCGGTTTGCACGTCGATCGTTTTCATGTTTTTGGCAACAAAAGAAATGGTATCTCCCTGTACGAGGAAGTTTTTCAGGTCGCCGTAAAGGTGATTAAGTTTGAAGTGTGAGTAATCGAATACGCGCTTCCCCTTGTATCTGGGCTGGCGCGGATCGTCGTAAGTGAACGTTCCGTCGATCACTTTTGACTTACCTATTATAAATGGAATGTTGTTTTCAGGTGCATTTGCCGGCCGGCGAACTTTGGGTGCAGTCAGCTCATTGATCCGTTCAATAAAGCCGTCGATATTCAGGTAACCCGATTCAGGAACGATCGCAAGCCGAACTTTGGGCTGGAATACATTCACCTCATCCAGATAAATCTCTTTGGAGGAATTATTGATGATATAATCAAGATCAAGATTGACGTCAATGCGACCGACATCGATCATATCCTGATCGCTGGTGTCCTTCACAGAAACTCCTTCCAGCGACACGACGTCAAACCACTTGATATTAACTTTCTGAATAGTAATGGGATACCCGAGTTTAGCGGAAACCCGGTCGGCGGCAGTTTGAACAGCCCAGGTCTGCACGGAGGGAAGCTGGAGCGCAATGGTCAGGATACCGAGCGCAAGCAGCGCGAAGATCATCACCACAATCAAACCATTGCCGAACGCCCTGAGGAATTTAAACATATATGACAGCTTCGCAGGCGATACTGCTTATCTTGTTGTTAATGCTTAATTTTGTGAATAATTCAATAGTTTATGAATATCCTCGCCATCGAATCTTCGTGTGACGAAACCTCCGCAGCCGTAATCACTAACGGGGAAATCCGCTCCAATGTTGTTGCTACGCAGCTCATTCACACCCTTTACGGTGGAGTAGTGCCTGAATTGGCTTCGCGCGCGCACCAGCAACATATTCTACCAGTGGTAGATAAAGCACTGAATGATGCAAAAGTAACAAAAAAAGGCCTGGATGCTATTGCTTTTACACGCGGACCAGGCTTATTGGGCGCGTTGCTCGTAGGTACTTCCTTCGCAAAATCAATGGCGCTCGGGCTTGGCATTCCGCTTATTGAGGTCAACCACATGCAGGCACACGTGCTCGCGCATTTCATCAGCGACCCCAAACCAGCTTTCCCATTTTTGTGCCTAACCGTAAGTGGCGGGCATACGCAAATCGTGAAAGTTTTGTCGCCGCTCGATATGGAAATTATCGGCGAGACGCGTGATGACGCGGTTGGAGAAGCTTTTGATAAAACTGCCAAACTGCTCGACCTGCCCTATCCGGGCGGCCCGCTGATCGATAAATACGCTGCTGAGGGAAATCCCGGCGCGTACGCATTCCCGCTTCCCGAAATGCCGGGACTTGATTTTTCATTCAGCGGTATTAAAACCTCGTTTATGTATTTCCTACAAAAACAGGTTCGTGAGAATCCAGCATTCGTCAGCGAAAATCTGCCGGATATCTGCGCAAGCATTCAGTTTACACTGGTTAATATTTTGTTGAAAAAACTTAAAAAAGCAGCCAGGGAAACGGGGATCAAAGAAATTGCGATAGCCGGTGGTGTTTCTGCCAATTCCGGTTTGCGTAAATCTTTACTTGAACTTGGGCAAACCTTGAACTGGAACGTGTACATTCCCGCATTTGAATACTGCACCGACAATGCAGCGATGATCGCTATTGCTGCGCATTACAAATATTTGGAAAGTGATTTTTGTGACCAGACAGTCAGTCCGCTGGCAAGAATGGATTTTTGAACCAATAACAATCAGTACTGATCAATATTTATGCAACTCTCTGAAATCTGGATTTATCCAATAAAATCACTGGGCGGAATCAGGCTCAGCGAAGCGCAAATGGAAGAAAGAGGGTTGCAATATGACCGCCGCTGGATGTTGATCGATGAAAATAACAAGTTTGTTACCCAGCGATTTTTACCAGTAATGACGCTGATAGAAGTGGCATTGAATGAAGACAATCTGCAAATCTGGCACCGGGATGAACCTGAGGATATATTAACAGTACCATTTGAACCGGTAACCGCACAAAAGCGGGAAGTAACTATTTGGGACGATGTGGTGGAGGCGCTGACTGTTTCCGAAGAAGCAGATAGCTGGCTAAGTGCCCGCCTCGGACTTTCAGTTCAATTGGTGAAAATGTCGGAAAGTACAGAACGGAAAGCTGATCCTAAATATGCAAAAAACGGCGAGATCGTGAGCTTCGCAGACGGATATCCCTGCCTGATCATTTCGGAAGCGTCACTGGAAGACCTCAACGCCCGGCTTGATAATAAGATCACAATGAAGCGTTTCCGGCCGAATTTTGTAATCTCCGGAACCGCGCCGTTTGAAGAAGATAACTGGAAACAGATCAATATCGGCGCTGCCAGTTTTGAAATTGTAAAACCCTGCGCCCGCTGCGTACTCACTACTATCGATCCCGAAACTTCCGAAAAAGGCCCCGAACCACTCAAAACGCTGGCTGGCTACCGGAAGGTCAACAACAAGATCCTTTTTGGCCAAAATCTGGTCGCTACTTCGCTAGGTATGGTGCGTGAAGGAGATTCTGTGACGGTTAGCGCATAAAAAAAAGCGCCTATCCGGCGCTCTTATCAATATCAGGTGTGGAAAAATTTAAGCTTCTGTTTCGCTCGCTCCGTTGGTCTGAAAAGGACTTTTCATAATACCTCTTTCTGAATTCCGGACGAAGTTGATAATCTCGTCGCGCTCATTTGATGGCGGAAGTTCCAGTTCTATTTTTTGCAAAGCCTCCGCATTGTTAAACCCGCGCATAAATATGTAGCGGTAAATATTCTGGATCTCAACGATCTTGTCGTTGCTATATCCTCTGCGGCGAAGACCCACCGAGTTGATACCCGCATAAGAAATAGGCTCGCGTGCCGCCTTCGTAAATGGAGGTACATCCTTGCGGACCAGCGATGCGCCGGACACAAATGCGTGAATACCTATTTTAACAAACTGATGTACAGCACTTAATGCACTCACAATAGCCCAATCGCCAACGTGTACGTGACCCGCCATTTGCACATTATTCCCAACGATACAGCTGTTTCCAATCCGGCAATCGTGGGCAATATGGGCATAAGCCATAATCAAACAATCGGAGCCTACAACGGTTTTCCAGTGTTCTTCCGTACCCCGGCTGATCGTCGCATATTCCCGTATCGTCGTGTTATCGCCGATTACGGTAAGTGTGTATTCGTTGTTGTATTTCAGGTCCTGTGGCGTAGCTGATATGACCGCGCCCGGGTAGATGCGGCAATTTTTACCAATCCTGGCGCCAGAGTTGATTACAGCGTGTGAGCCGATCCAGGTCCCTTCACCAATCTCAACATCTGAGTGGATCATGGCAAAAGGTTCGATCTCGACATTTTGAGCGACTTTCGCGTCAGAATGAATATATGCTAAGGTGGTTGGTGTCATTTTTTCTTTACCAGGCTTGCTATCATATCAGCTTCACATACCAGTTGGCCCGCGACGTATCCACGGCCACTCATTTTTACGATACCTCTTTTCATCGGAGAAGTAAACTCACATTTAAAAATAACGGTATCTCCGGGAAAAACATTACGGCGGAAGCGGCAGGCGTCAATACCTATCAGATAAGGCCAGTAATTATCTGGGTCGGGAACACTTGTCAATACGAGGATCCCGCCCGTTTGCGCCATTGCTTCCAGCTGTAAAACGCCCGGCATGACCGGGTTTCCAGGGAAGTGGCCCAGGAAAAATTGCTCGTTAATAGTCACGTTCTTCACACCTACCACACTGTTTTCGTCCAATGCAATGATCTTATCGATCATTTGGAAAGGATAACGGTGTGCCAGCAGGTTTCCGATCTGATTGATATCAAAAACGGGCGCTTTATTCGGATCATATTGCGGAATATCGCCTTTGCCCGATTTGATCAGTTTCTTGATCTTTTTGGCAAGTGCTACGTTCGCTGCATGTCCGGGACGGGCGGCAAGGATCTGTGCCTTGATAGGCCGGCCAACCAAAGCAAGGTCGCCGATCAGATCCAGCAGTTTGTGCCGGGCCATTTCGTTGGGATAATGCAGATCAACATTATTCAATATCCCTTTCGATTTGTTGACACTCACTTTTGGTTTGTTCAAAAGCTGTGACAAATGATCAAGTTCTCCGTCCTGCACTTCGCGGTCCACGATCACGATCGCATTGGTCAGGTCGCCGCCTTTGATCAGGTTTTGACGGTACAATGCTTCAAGCTCATGCAGGAAAACAAACGTGCGGCATTCTGCGATATCGTCTTTGAACAAAGTAATATCATTCAAAGAAGCATGCTGGCTGCTGATCACAGTTGAATTGTAATCAACCATCACCGTTAACCTATAATCCGAAAGCGGCAATGCAGCCAGCTCGGTATCGTTTTCTTTATTGATGTAATGGACGTATTCCGGTACTTCGAAATAGTTGCGGTAGGCGTTTTGTTCTTCAATTCCCGCATCCAGCAGCGCATCTACAAACTTGATCGAGCTGCCGTCCATAATCGGAGGCTCAGGGCCGTCAAGCTGGATGAGTACGTTGTCAATCTGTAACCCTACCAATGCAGCGAGCGTGTGCTCCACTGTATGGATACGGGCTCCGTTTTGCTCAATAGTGGTTCCTCTCGAAAGATCTACCACATTGTCCACATCGGCGTCTACAATAGGTTGATCCGGTAAATCGACGCGCTGAAACTTGTATCCGTGGTTAGCTGCTGCGGGAACGAAAGTCATCGTCGCAACTACACCTGTATGTAAACCCACTCCAGTTACGGATACTGATCTGGAAATGGTTTGTTGTTTTTCGTTCATTAGTAATTCCTTTTCTGCATAAAGGCTTGTTGGGTATTTTGGTGATTTTTCTACTGAAAATCAGAGGTTTCCTGTTTCCTTTCAAGATCTTTTAGCCGCTCTTCCATCTCAGGAAGCCTTCTTACCAGCGCCATGGATCTTAAATGTTCGTTCAAATCACGTGCCGGAGATCCGGAGAAAGACAGTCCTTCCTTTTTCACGGATTTTCCCAATCCACTTTGTGCGCCGATCTTGGTATTATTTGCAATCGTAATATGACCAACTACACCAACCTGCCCTGCAATTACACATTGCTCACCCACGGTTGTCGACCCTGAAACGCCCGACTGGGCTGCAATAACGGTATTTTTTCCAATCTCGACATTATGCGCGATTTGGACCAGATTATCTATTTTAACTCCCTGTCTGATGATCGTCGATCCCATTGTGGCACAATCAATCGTGGTATTGGAGCCGATATTCACATCGTCTTCAATAATTACATTACCCAATTGGGGAATTGATTTGTACGTACCATCAGCCTGCGGAGCAAATCCGAAACCGGCGCCGCCAATAACTGCATTAGCCAGGATCACACAGTTTTTACCGATGATCGTATTGTCGTAAATTCTTGCACCCGGGTGAATAATCGTGTGATTCCCAATGGTCACATTGTCGCCAAGATAAGTATTAGGATAAATTTTTACCCCGTCGCCGATCACGCAATTTTTACCGATGTAAGAGAATGCCCCCCGGTAAACATCCGAGCCGACCTGGCTGTTGTCACCTATAAAACAAGGCTGTTCAACACCTGATTTATTCTGGGAAAGTCTTTTTTGATATTCTTCAAGAAGAATTGTGAAGGCGGTGTAAGCATTTTCCACATATATTAATGTAGTGGAAACCTCCTTTTTGGGAGTAAAATCCTTATTGACTATAACCGCGGAAGATAGTGTGGAATAAACGTAAGGTTCGTATTTACTGTTGGCTAAAAAAGAGATGCACCCCGGACGCCCTTCTTCAATTTTAGCAGCCGAATCTATTGTAATTTTTTCATCTCCAACAATGGTTCCATCAAGCATTTGGGCAATCTCGCTGACAGTAAATTTCATATTTTTCGGCTAATTTCGGGTAATGTATTTCGAGTAAGTTGCGCAAATTATTAAGACGGGTTCTTCTTGATATGATCCTTACTAACCACGCAAAGATACATTTTTAGCCCAACATACATAGTACTTGCGTACAATCTTAGTGAGCGCTTCGATGGTCGGAATATCCGATGCATCTGCAATATCAAGCAAAACTCCGTTCTTCATTTTCACGCGGATCGGGTCCTGTTCTTTCGCGTAAGACAAGTTGGCTGTTTCGCCTTCGATCAGAAAAAAATGTAATTCTTCCTCCTTCACGCCGGCGCTTCTCAACTGTTTTTTTAACGGTTCCAGCACTTCGTTACCGGGAGGTTCCTTGTAAAACTGGATTTTAAACAAGTCCCTGTTTAATAATTTTCTGCATAAAACGGACAGAACGGGATCTTGGTGTGTTTTCCACCCTTTTACAGAAGCCCATACGTCATTATCGTCCAAACCGTTGAAAGCCTCCATCAGATCAGGAAGCGTATCGAAGTCTTCCAGCTTAAACTCATTATGGAGAAATCGTTCAAAATCGGGGGTAGCAAATAATTTTTCACCATTCTGTACCAATTCCCGCGCCCGGAACAGGATCTGCGTGAGCATTGCCTGTGCACTCAATAAGGTTTTATGTAAATAAACCTGCCAGTACATTAATCGTCTCGCGTGCAGGAAGTTCTCAATACTTAATAACCCTTTTTCCTCTATTACCAGCTGATCGTGGCTGATATCCAGCATTTTAATCAGCCTATCGGCACCGATGGAACCTTCGATAACACCTGTATAAAAACTGTCGCGGTTGAGGTAATCCATCCTGTCCATATCCAGCTGGCTGGAAATCATCTGGTGAAAAAACTTTCGCGGGTACGTCCCTTCAAACATTTGAATGGCAATATCCAGTCGCCCGTTCATTTGCCGGTTCAGCTCTTTCATCATCGCAAGTGTGATAGACTCGTGCTCCACGCCAGGCAGCATCACGCTTTCCAGCACGTGCGAAAATGGCCCGTGACCGAGATCGTGGAGCAAAATTGCAGCCTGCGCCGCTTCCAACTCAGGTTCCCAGATCAAATGTCCCTTTTCCTGCAAAGCCCTGAGTGCCTGGCTCATCAAATGCATAGCGCCCAGTGCGTGGTGAAAACGCGTGTGCAATGCGCCCGGGTACACAATATCGGCAAGACCGAGTTGCTTGATTCTCCGGAGCCGCTGCAAAAAAGGATGGTCGACCAGATCGTAAAGCAGATCGGATGAAATCGTTATAAACCCATAGACAGGGTCATTGATTATCTTTCTTTTATTCAAAGCAATTTTTTTTCAAAAGTAATAAAAGAAGCAACGGAGGAAAGAAGTTATTCTTGCCAATATCGTTTGGAGAATTGCACGCTTTCGCTAATTTTGCACTCCAATCACGCCCATGGCGCGAGGGCCTATAGCTCACAAAGCGTTTGCCCGGTCGATTAGAGCAACTGACATAAATATAAGTTTAGGGGCCTATAGCTCATTCGGTTAGAGCAACTGACTCATAATCAGTAGGTGCCTGGTTCGATTCCAGGTGGGCCCACTATAAATCAAGCACTTAGCGAGAATTCGCTAGGTGCTTTTTCTTTTGGTTGCAATAGTTTTTATCTAGGCAATTGGCTTGTCGGTTCGAATCTGATATTATCCAGTTGATAAACCTTGCGCAATCGCATAACCTTCGCTTAGTCTGGCACGTACATTGCTAAGACACACCCTGTATCAAATTTTTACTACTATGGAGCAGATGAAAATAGATCCAGAAATGCAGGTGCCGGTTGATTACGAAAATGACAGATTAACGAGGAACATCAAATTATTCAGGCCTACTGTTTATAAAGAAGGGGACGCATTCTGCTGCCTGCTTGGGCCTGACCCGACAACCGGCATCTTCGGATCCGGACCAGACCCCGAAGCAGCTATGTTAGATTGGGAGAATCAGTTAAATGATTATATCCATGAACGCCGCCCCGGCGATCCCTTGGCGGATTATGTATTGGATATGCTAACGACGTCGAAGGACAACGTTTGGTAAACAAGTCTAAACGCGCTCAGGAATGCCAGGCGCAGTTTTTTCGGCTAGCGCTTGCCTCAAAAATATATACCTTGGAAGTTTTCACAACATTCGTAGTGTGTAATGGATGCGCTTGAATAGTATTGGCTGTGCCTATTAAAGGCTACCTTCGGGTATGAAAATCAAAATATTAGCAAAAAAAGATCTCCCGCCGCCTAATTCCACATTGAAATTCAGGATCAAAAACACTACCAACTGGCGCGTTGGCTATACCGACAGCGAAGCCGGGGATTTTGTACAGGAAGTGGGTGGCATCATTTACAGTTATTCCTGGAACCAGATTGATGAATATTATCTGACTACTCCCGTCCTGCCGTAATATAAAGCGATTATTCAGCCTCGTGATCGCACATCTACATAAACTACTTCCCTACTGATAGCGAATTAATTCAGGTTGACTATCCATTAATTAGGTCTACCTTTCACTATATCAGTTTCTTAGTTCCCTCAACATTATATTCAGTGACTTATGGACAAATGGGAAGATCCACAGTTGGTACTTGTTTCTGCCGATGAACTACGCTTTCAAGATACAGAAAGAGACAAGCGGGCAAAAGAACTTATCATCGCCAACAAGGAACTGGTATTCCAAAATAAGGAAAAAGGAAAAAGGGCAGATGAGCTGATCATAGCGAACCGGGAACTGCTGCGTCAGAATATTGAGAAGGGAAAAAGGGCAGAAGAACTAATCAAGGCTAATGAAGAACTTGCCCTGCAAAACGCAGAAGTCAAGAAGCTGTCGGTAGAACTGGATCTGCTCAATAAAGAACTTGCATTACAGTACATTGAAAAGGAAAAACAAGCCTTGATCCTGGAAGCTGCCAATCAGGAACTGGAGTCATTTTCTTATTCTGTCTCTCATGATTTAAGGGCTCCGTTGAGGGCTGTAAATGGTTTTACCCAAATCCTTCTGGAAGATTATATTCAGGAACTGGGTGAGGATGCGCAATACTTACTAACAGAGATTATTGCCAATTCGAATAAAATGGGGCAATTAATCGATAACCTGCTGGATTTTTCCCGTTTGAGCAAACAGCAAATTTCAGTATCCAATGTGGATACTGACAAAATGGTAAAGTCGGTCATTACACAGCTTAGGCAATTAGAGCCTGGCCGCGAAATCAGTTTCGACATCAAAGAGCTTGACGTTGCAACCGGCGATCCCAGTATGCTGAGGCAGGTTTATGTAAACCTGATTTCCAATGCGATGAAATACTCTTCTAAAAAAGAGCTGGCCCACATTGAGATCGGGTGTTTTCCAAAAGACGGTTTCTGTACTTTTTACATTAAGGATGACGGTGCGGGTTTTGACATGACGTATTATGACAAGCTTTTCGGTGTGTTTCAACGCCTGCACAGCAGCAACGAATTTGAAGGGACCGGCGTGGGATTGGCTATTGTGCAAAAAATAATCGTCAAGCATGGCGGCAAGGTCTGGGCCGAAGGGAAAGTGGGCGAAGGCGCTTGTTTTTACTTTTCAATTCCCATCCCCGCTGAATTACCTCTTACTTAACTGACGAATGGAAAACCAAGAGATCCAGATCCTGCTGGTAGAAGATAATAAGTCGGATGCTGCACTGACGATCAGGGCACTTAAAAAACATAATCTTGCCAATAACCTGGTCCATCTCATTGATGGCGCGCAGGCCGTTGACTTTATTTTCGGGAAGGGGGAATATTCCGATCGAAATCCGGATATCAAGCCAAGGGTGATATTTCTGGATATCAAGATGCCTAAAATAAATGGGCTGGAAGTGCTTAGGATCTTAAAAGCTGATGATAGTACCAGAATGATACCTGTTGTCATGATGACTTCTTCCAAGGAGGAAAAAGATATTATTGAAAGCCATAAGCTTGGCGTCAACAGTTATGTTGTCAAACCGCTCGGCTTTGAGAATTTCTCGAAAACGATCGCCGAACTTGGATTTTACTGGCTCGCTGTAAACAATGCACCGCGGCAATAATCTGCGCCGCTTCAAATCATAATTCACAGCAAACTGCTGGTCTATGGATAAATCAATGAGAATTCTGCATATTGAAGATCTGCCCAGCGATGCGCTCTTTGTGAAAAAGGCGCTCATCAAAGCAGATATTCAACACCAGTTGCTGGTTGTCGACACCAGGGACGAGTTTGTAGCTGCATTGGCGGAGTTTTCACCGGATATCATTCTCGCCGACCATTCTCTGCCATCGTTCAACTCCATTGAGGCGCTAAAAATCTTAAATCATACCGCGCTTGAAATTCCTTTTATCGTCGTCACTGCTACTATGAGCGATGAATCGGCGGTGGATTTGCTTATGAAGGGAGCGGATGATTATATTCTGAAAGATCGTCTGAGCAGGCTTCCAATAGCCATTTTCAATGCACTTGAAAAATATCGACTTAAGAAAGAACATCAGAAATTTCTGGATGAGCTTATCATAAGCGAACAGCGCTACCGTGCGCTCATCGAGCACAGTGCGGATGGTGTCATTATCTTAAATGCGCAGGGAAACCCGACTTATGCATCGGTCTCTGTTAAGAATGTTTTGGGATACGATCCGGATGAAGTCTTGGGTATGAACCTCTTAACGCTGATCCATCCTGAGGATAATTTTGATATGAGCATCATGCTCAAGAAAATTCTGGATAATCCCGGAATCACAATGAAAGGCCAAACCGGACGGATGCGCCATAAAGATGGAAGCTGGCGCTGGATCGAGGCAACTGTAACCAATTTACTGGATGATCCGGCTGTCAACGGAATTGTTGATAATTTTCGGGATATAACAGAGCGGAAGCTGGCGCAGGATGCTATTACAGCCAGTGAGGAAAAATACCGGCTTTTGTTTGAAACCAGCATAGACGGTATTCTTTTAACGTCGCAAGATGGTAAGGTACTCGAAGCCAACCAGGCTGCATGCAGCATTTTTCAAAGGACTGAAAGCGAAATCATCAATGCGGGCAGATCGGGCCTTGCAGATCTTGGCGATCCCAGGCTATCGGCTCTTCTGGACGAGCGGCTTCGAACAGGAAAAGCCAATGGAGAGGTCTTACTTTTACGTAAAGATGGTTCCAGGTTTGCCGGTGAGATATCGTCAACCGTGTTCAAGAATGCGCATGGAAATGCGAATACTTCCATGATTGTTCGTGATATCAGCGAAAGGAAATATGCGCAGCAGCTTTTGTTACAAAGTGAGCGAAGGCTGGAAAGGGCAACGACTATGGCGCGGGTAGGAAGCTTTGAGGCGGATCCGGCAAATAACCTCGTTTTCTGGTCACCGATGACCAGGCAGATCCACGAAGTCGACGCCAACTTTATTCCTGACATGGAAACGGCCATGAACTTTTATAAGGCGGGCTATGACCGGGAAGCTATACACCAGTCAATGGACCAGATACTTAAGTACCAGACATCGTTTGATATAGAACTTCAGATCGTTACTGCGAAGGGAAATGAGCGTTGGGTGCGTGTGATGTGCGAAGCTGAACTGGTCAATGGTAATTGTATCCTTTATGGCAGCTTTCAGGATATTGATAAAATAAAAAAGTCAGAATCAGAGGTTCTCAGGTCTTATGAAGAAAAAAATGTCATCCTTGAAAGTATTGGAGATGCGTTTTTCGCGATAGATAAGGATTGGGTGATCAACTACTGGAATAAGGAGGCCACCCGGCTTTTGGGACCGACTAAAAGCGAGGTGCTTAACCGAAATCTTTGGGACCTGTTTCCGTCAAACATAGATTCCGAGTCTTGCAAACAATACAATTATGCTGTTGAAAGTGGTCAGGTGGTTCATTTTGAGGATTACTATGAACCGTTGAACAGATGGCTGGAAGTGAGTGCATATCCCTCGGTAAATGGCTTGTCTGTCTTTTTTAAAGACATTACAGAACGCAAACTGTCTGAGAAGAAGCTTAATGAACTAAATAATAACCTCCATCAATACTCGAATGAACTTGCTCTTTCAAACAAGGGGCTTGAACAATTCTCATATATGGTCTCGCACAACCTGCGCGCACCGGTTGCCAATATCATCGGACTCTCAGGTTTGTTAAGTGATGAAAATTATCCATCGGAGTTGAAAAGGGACTTTTTGAATGGAATTCTGGACAATGTAAAAAGGCTGGATGTAGTGATTACGGACTTAAATTCCATTCTGCAGATCAAAAAAGAAATTGGAGAAAAGAGTGAAACAGTCAATTTTGAAGATCTGGTTAACAGCATTAAGGACAGTATACCAAATGTAATACACAAAGAAAATGTACGGATTGTGACCGATTTTCAGCGGGCATGCGAATTGTTTACGCTTAAAACATATCTGTACAGCATATTTCATAACCTGATCAGCAACAGCATCAAATATCATCAGGCCGGGCTGGCTCCTTCAATTCAAATCAGTAGCAGGGTATCAGACGGCAGGCTCACTTTATCCTTTAAAGACAATGGACTGGGAATAGACCTGGTTAAGAAACGGGAACATCTTTTCGGGCTCTATAAGCGCTTTCATAACCACGTGGAAGGCAAAGGTATGGGCCTTTTTATGGTCAAAACCCAGGTAGAAATGTTGGGGGGATCCATATCAGTTTTTAGTGAAGTAAATAAAGGGACCGAGTTTTTGATCGAATTTAATTTGTAGAAGCCTAATAACCCGCCTGATGACACCACAAAGCCGATTTATAGTTGTAGACGATGATCCACTGAATAACCTTGTATGCAACCATATCATCCTCAAATTTGCTCCTGACGCAGAGATCAAGCTTTTTACAAATCCCGAAAAAGCACTTGAAACGGTTCAAACCCTTGGAGAAAGCGTTGAAGAGGGTGAATATGTGCTCTTTCTGGATGTAAATATGCCTACTATGAGCGGTTGGGAATTTCTGGAAGCATTCGAGAACCTGGATGAAAAAATCCACCAGCGATTCAAAATCTATATTCTCTCTTCTTCGATAGACCAGGGAGATATCCAGAAAGCCGCTGCGAGTCCGTTCGTCAGGGGCTATTACCCCAAGCCGCTCAATCTCGAAACAATGGGACAGTTAAGTTTATAACACGCCAGCGGGCATAAACCAATAATTCGGGCACAGATATGTTCATCCTAATAATTGGAACTGTGGCATAATTATAATAACACACACCATTTCTGATGTAATTCTGCTCCAACACAATGATCATTTTGCGTTCAGGTACGACTTGCATAAATATAATCACTAAGAGAAAATATTATGAATATGCATGCTCGCGACATTGTCGTTATCGGATCATCTGCCGGAGGTGTAATTGCATTGAAGGAACTCGTAAAATCATTTGATAAAGACCTGGCGGCGAGCGTGTTTGTTGTCCAGCATCTGGCGGCGGATCACGTCAGTTACCTGCCGCAGATACTTTCCAATCACGGGCCCTTGCCCGCATTACAACCCCAGGATGGCGAAGAGATCAGGAAAGGCGTCGTTTATGTAGCACCCCCAGACCATCACATGATCATTGAAAATGGTCGTATTTTAATCAAGAAGGGACCTAAGGAAAATAATTTCAGGCCATCGATTGACGCGCTGATGCGGTCCGCTGCTTACTGGTACGGCAGCCGGGTAATGGCGGTGGTACTCACCGGATATTTGAATGACGGAAGTTCCGGATTATGGTCGGTTGCTCAGTTTGGCGGACTTACAATGGTTCAAAGCCCGCAAGATGCTCTTCATCCCGATATGCCTAACAATGCGCTTGAATATGTGGATGCGGATTATAATATGCCTTTAAAAGAGATTGGTCCTATTATTAACCAGCTGGTCGGTCAGCCTGTCGGGCTGACTCAGATAGAAAACAATTTACTTAAAGAAAGGATTAAGGCTGAAATAGAAGTCGCTGCGCAAAAGAACGCCCTATTAAAAGGTATCAACAAGATGGGCGAAAAAACGGACTTGACCTGCCCCGACTGTGGCGGGGTATTGACCGGTTTCGAGGAAGGTTCAAAAATCCGCTATCGGTGCCATACCGGGCATGCATTTTCCCAAGGCGCATTATGGTCGGGTATTACCGACTTAGTTGAAACGAAGTTATGGCAAGCGATGCGCGCGATGGAAGAAGGTATCCTGTTTTTAGAGCAAGCCGTGACACGAAGCGAATTAAGTGAAAACCTGACTGATGCCAGGTCTTTTGAGATCAAAGCTGAAATCCTGCGGGACCGGTCCAAGGCACTGCTCAATTATATTTATAACCAGGGGCAGCTTACAGACATCAAGATACCCTGATAAGTAGCCTATTTGAATGCGTTGTATTCTTTATCAGTAACAGGTTGCAGCCATTCCACGATCCCTTTTCCGGTATTGGGGATAATATACATCTGATGCAAGCTACTGTCCGGGGTCGCTCCGTGCCAGTGCTCCACATTCGGCGGACATTTCACTACATCGCCTTTCCGCATTTTTTCAATCGGTTTCCCTTTAATTTGATGAAACCCTTCCCCGGCCGTGATGATCAAAATCTGCCCAGCCGGGTGTTTATGCCAATTGGACCTTGCACCTGGCTCGAAAAGCACATTTCCGATCACTGTATTGTAGGTCGAGTCGTTGTCAAGCAGCCCATAGTTAAATGCCTTTCCTGTAAAATTCTCGGCAGGTCCCTGTTTACCTTTTGGAAAAATAGCTTGTTGAGTATTCTCATCAACCTTAATATTCTTTTGTGAAAAACCTTCTACGTATACCAGCAGGGTCGTAACCAGGGCCAGTATTAGTCTTATCCTAAGTATTTGTGCTGTCTGTTTCATTTACTTGATTCGTCATTATATCATGGAACTTCAAATGAGCTTATCCGGTGTGATCGGCAGTTCGCGCACCCGCTTCCCGGTGGCATTAAATACTGCGTTTGCAATCGCGGGAGCTACACCAATAATGGCAATCTCACCGAGCCCCTTACTACCCACCGGATCGGCCAGGAGATCGGGTTTGTTTACAAAATACACATCAATATCAGGAACGTCTGCGTGAACCGGAACGTGGTAATCGCCTAAATCTTTGGTCACGTAGCGACCAAATCGGTGATCCATCACAGCATCTTCCGTCAAAGCCATACCGATTCCGCCCGTTGCCCCGCCGATCATCTGGCTTTCCGCCGTTTTCGGGCTGACGATTGTTCCCGCATCCGCGCAGCAAACGATTTTTTTGACCCGCACTTGTCCGGTGAAAGGATGCACATGAACCATTGCAAAGTGCATGGAAAATGCATTCATTGAATATTTATTGCGGTTTTCGTCAGGTTTGGATTCGTTGGTAGTCTCTATTTTTTCAATGTTATTTTGTTTGAATAAATCGGCAAGTGTTGTTTTCGCAGACTTCCCTGCAAGCTGTAATTCACTTTTATCGAACATTAAATCATCGGGCTTCGCGGAAGTAAAAGCGGAATTTCCCTTCGCTGCGGCCATAGTAATAAGCTGCTCTTTCAATGCGTTGCAAGCCGCCAGTACCGCAGGCCCCACGCTATTCACGGTTGACGAACCTCCCTGCAATCCGGCATTCGGAAACTCGGAGTTACCGAGGTGAAAGGTTATTTTGTCAGTAGGGATTCCGGTTGTGTTTGACGCGATCTGCACCATCGCTGTTCCAGTTCCTGGGCCAATGTCGGTGATCGCACAATGCATTACGAGGTTACCTTCTTTGTCAAGTTCCGCATGCACAGTAGCTGAGTTCCGGTTTGCTCCGAATGTACCGGTTCCCATTCCGTAACCTACAAGCCATTCTCCGTCACGCACTTCACCGGGTTTCAGCTTGCGGTTTTCCCAGCCAATGCGTTTTTTACCTTCTTCATAACATTCCCGCATGTATTTGGTCGACCACGGCATATTCTTGTCCGGATCAGATTCGGTGTAATTGGCCAGCCTGAAATCGATCGGGTCCATTCCAATAGCGTGCGCCACTTCGTCCATTGCTGATTCCAATGCAAAAGCCCCGGTCGCTTCCCCCGGCCCGCGCATCCAGATAGGTGTAGCAAGGTTAAGCGGCAGAATGCGGTAGCGCGTACTTACACTTGGCGACGCGTACATCATCCTGGTCTGCATCAGGGTCGATTCGGTAAATTCTTCATAACTCGAAGTTTGTCCTATCGATTGGTGGTTAATAGCCACAAGCTTTCCCTCCTTAGTTGCCCCTACCTGTATTTTTTGCCAGGTACGCGGACGGTATCCCACCATAGTAAACATCTGCTCACGGGTCAAAACCAGCTTCACAGGCCGTTTAACCTGTTTGGCAGCAATAATTGCGGCTGTTTCGTGCGGCCAGTTATGCAGTCCGTTCCCAAATGCGCCTCCCACAAAAGTTGCAATGCACTTTACATTCTCCTCAGGGATATTCCATTCTTTGGCAAAGTTTTTCTGGGTCATTTTGGTACCCTGAACTTTGTCATAAACCGTCAGCTTATTGTCCGCTTCCCAGTGCGCAATGATCGACTGCAGCTCCATCGGGTTGTGCACCTCGGTCGGCAGCACGTATTCCGCTTCAAACTTCACCGGGGCACTTTCAAATGCATCCTTCTGGCCACGTTCATAATCTGCCGTCGGCGATTTTGGGTTCTTCTTTGCGGAAGCGGCCAGCTTTGCATCACCGGCATTTGCCTCCAAATCTGTCTTATGCTGCTCTTTGGTGTACTGGATTTTAACCAGCGAAGCACCAAACTGTGCCTTTTCAAGACTGGTGGCGACCACGGCCACGATCGGCTGATCGTTAGAGACGATTTTATTATCAAAAAACACCCGTAGCGGCTGACCATTTGTAGACGGTTCGGAAGGGTGTTCGCCTTTCGGCTGGTAACCAGGCACTTTAATCGCATTCAAATGCGAAATCACAGCCAGTACACCCGGCGCACGCTCGGCTGCCTTGGAATCAATGCTTTTGATAGTCCCTTTGGCGATCCGGCTGCCGACCAGTACAGCGAAAGCCATATTCGGCAACGGATATTCAGCGGAGTATTTGGCTGCTCCCGTCACTTTCAACCGGCCGTCCACCCGATCGAGCGGCTTATATTCTTTTTTATCGAAAAATGCTTCATTCATGATTTCTTGTCGTTCAGGTTGGGGACTATACCAGGCCAGCGGCATTTTTCAGCGCTTCCACAATCACATTTGGTCCTAGCTTTAATTTAAATGCATTGTGCTTGTAAGCCTTCGCACCTTGCATAGCTATCTCGGCTGCCTGGCGGAAAGTCTCCTCAGTAGCAGGTTTTCCGACCAATGCTTTTTCAGCTTCTTTTAAGCGCCAGGGCTTGTGTGCAACTCCGCCCATTGCCAGCCTCGCCTCCTTGATCACCTTTCCGTCGATATTTAAAGCCGCCGCCACCGATACCAGTGCAAATGCATAGGAAGCGCGGTCGCGGATCTTCATATAGTGGCTGTTCTTACTGAATGCATTATCTGGTATCTCTACCGAAAGGATCATTTCATTGTTTTGAAGCGTATTATCCTTCTCCGGCTGGTTGCCAGGTAGCCGGTGAAATTCTTCAAACGGAATGCGCCTCTCCCCTTTCGGGCCCGCTACCAATACCGTAGCATCCAGCGCGACCAGAGCAATGCACATATCGCTTGGGTGCACGGCAATGCATTGTTCACTCGTTCCAAAAACGGCGTGCATCCGGTTCATCCCTTCCAATGCGCCGCAGCCGGAACCAGGCTCGCGTTTGTTACAAGGCAATGCAGTATCGTAAAAATAGTGGCAACGCGTGCGCTGCATGATATTACCTCCCACACTTGCCATATTCCTGATCTGCGCCGAAGCGCCTGCATTCAAGGCCTGTGAAAGCAGCGGGTGTTTTTCCATGATCAGTTTATCATCCGCTACCTGGCTGTTGAGCGCCATTGCGCCAATGCTGATCTTGCCGTCCTGTTGCCGGATTTCCCTGAGCGGCAATGCGTTGATGTCAATCAGTTTGTTGGGAGCCATTACATTCCGTTTCATCAGATCGACCAGGTTCGTACCTCCGGCGATAATCTTTGCATTGGAATTATTGGTCAGGGCATTTACTGCGGCTTGCGCCGTCGATGCGCGTTCGTATTGAAACTGTATCATGATTTTTGCCCCCCGTTTTTAACTTCCTGAATCGCCTTCACAATGTTGGGATATGCACCGCAGCGGCAGATATTACCGCTCATAAATTCCTTTATATCCTCCTTAGTTTCTGCATGTCCTTCATTAATACAGGCAATCCCGGACATGATCTGGCCCGGCGTGCAGTAACCACACTGGAAACCATCATGTTTGATAAAAGCCTTTTGCATCGGGTGTAGCTCGTCCCCTTTTGCAATTCCCTCGATAGTAGTAACTTCTTTACCTTCCTGCATTACCACAAGGCTCAGGCACGACAGTACACGCTGCCCATTTACATGCACTGTGCACGCGCCGCATTGACCGTAATCACATCCTTTTTTAGTCCCTGTTAAATTGAGCTGTTCACGCAAGACGTCCAGAAGTGTGGAGCGCGGCTCAACGGCCAGCTGCTTTTTCGCACCATTGATCGTCAGGTTCACCGGAGTGGTTTCAAATGCCGCGCTGATCTTTTCTCCCAGATTATATTCCGCCGCTTTGGCGACTGTGGCAGGCGCGACGGCAATCGCAGTCAGAATAGAAGATGCTTTCAAAAAGTCCCGCCTGGACTCCTGATGATCTTCCTTTTCAGGCTTTTTGTTAGATTTATTTTTGTCCATGGTGATATATTTTTAATAACAGGGGTTTCCTGCTTACAGAATTTGCTTGACAACTTTGGCCGGAATTCCTGCCACAACAGTATTTGGGGGCACATCCCGGCTCACTACCGCGCCAGCGGCGACCACTGCATTCTCTCCAATCGTAACTCCGGGAAGGATCGTAGCACCAGCGCCGATCCAGGCATTTCTCTTAACAATAATCGCGCCCAGTAACAGAGTTTTCCGATCTGCGGGATCGAGCGGATGAGTTTCGGAGGTGAGGTTCACCCGCGGCCCGATCTGCACATGATCTTCAATGATAATCCCGCCAATATCCAGAAATGAGCAGGCATGGTTAATAAAAACGTTTTTACCGAGCCGGATTGACCGACCGAAGTTGGTGTGAAACGGAGGGAATATGGTGGTAGATTGGTCTATCTCAGTTCCTATTATCTCCCCCAGCCTACTGCGCACATCATCCGGACTTTTCACTTCCGCGTTCATTTCAACACAAAGCCTGATGGTTCGGGAAACCACTTCGCTAAACTTGCCATATTCCGGATCATCTTTCCGGATCGGCCCGCCAGCCTTCATTCGGTCGAAAATATCTGCGTCTGTTGGTTGATAGTTCATAGTTCTTTTTTTACTCCAGTTCAAATATCACTGTCACATTTCCCGAACCGGCAGCCGATGCTGCCAATGCCGCTTCGAGCCCGGAAGTATCTGCTATTCGCCCCAGTCTGGTGTAAGAATACGATGTTGCAAAGCTTTTGTAGAACAGTACAAGCACATTTGAACCGTAAATCATTAAGTCACCCGTATTTATCGTTCTAGGATTTGATGCGTTGGTTGGCAGGTTTGTAGGGAAATTATAAAGCTTTTCATTTCCGTTCAGCTCGCTCATGGAAATAGTCAGTGGCAGTCTTGCTTTAAAAGCGCTCGCCGTAGCATTATCAAAAAGAGTTGCATTAAACGTTTTTGAACCGATCTTGATTTTCAGCTGGTTGCTCATCGTATCGCGGGTATTTTCATCATTGTTCTCCACATTCACATCAGGAATTGCCGGCTCGTCTGTTTTGCAGGCTATACTTCCTGTTACGAAAAAAAGTCCCATTAGAAGGATTATCAGATTTTTCATTTTCATCTCCTAGTTACTTTTGGTAAATATTGCCGACATCGTTTTTGGATCGAGCGCGTCCATATCAATGAGCTTCAACGCTTTCACCATTTTCAGGGTGGTTGTTTTGTAATGTTGAAAATGCGGGGTCTTTAAATGCGCCTGATACGCAGCGCTGTCGGCATATATCTCCACGATCCTGATCTGGGTGGGCTCTTGCCTGATGCGCATTGGAAAAATGGCTACCACACCCTTCTCTTTTTCGACAGAAGCAGCGGCTTCCTCTTTCAAAATCGCATTATATTCGGTCAGATATTCCGGCAGGATTTCGATTTCGGAGATCCGTACCATCATCGTTTGTGCGGTGCTTATTGTTGTGCTAAAAAGCAACATGCCAAGTATATTTCTCATAATCAAATATTTGTCCTTAATCTGTATAGCAAAGGTCGATCCAGGGCAGTTTCCATTTTTATACAGATCACTGTTTTATTAACCACTTTTACGGATTCAACCTGCTATAAGAATATACCGGTTAGCGCATCACTATATTTGAAACCTAATTCTCAGGGATATGGAAAAAGTAGAAAGGATAGATTCGGTAAAGCAGTACAATAACTGGATCGGAACCGACACGCTGCACCCGCTGGTAAGTGTGATTAATTTCAATGAAATACCCTCCGTGCAGCATTTCAGGCGCTATATGGGTGTATATGCCGTGTTCCTGAAAAATATCAAATGCGGCGATATGACCTATGGTTGCCAGCCTTACGATTATGAAGACGGCACATTGGTTTTTGTAGCGCCCGGGCAGGTTTATGGTATTGATAGTAAGGGAATTGCCACGAAACCGTCAGGATACGCGCTCATTTTCCACCCCGACCTGATCGCGGGTACACACCTGGGAAAAATGATCAAAGAGTACACTTTTTTTTCGTACGAGGTGAGTGAAGCATTGCATTTATCCAAAAAAGAAAGGGAGACAATCATTGATTCTTTCGAGAAAATAAAAGTTGAAATAGACCAGAACATTGACAAACACAGTAAGACGCTGATCGTTTCTAATATCGAATTGTTTCTCAATTACTGCATGCGGTTTTACGACAGGCAGTTCATTACGCGGGTCAATGTCAATAAGGATATTCTGGGACGTTTTGAAGAACTGCTGAATGATTATTTCAAGTCAGGAAAAGCACAAACACTAGGTCTGCCGAGCGTGGCTTACTGCGCGGAAAGTCTGCATTTATCGCCGAATTATTTTGGGGATCTCATTAAAAAAGAAACGGGAAACACGGCTTTGGACTTTATTCAATCCAGGTTGATCGACGAAGCGAAAGTGAAAATTTTTGAGGCAAATACATCACTAGGCGAGATCGCGTATGAGTTGGGATTTAAATATCAGCAACACTTTACAAGACTTTTTAAGCAAAAGACTGGCGTTACGCCTAATGAATATCGCAATTTGAATTAATGAACTGGATTACACGTGACCGACCCAAGATTGACCGGATCGCCTGCCCCTGGCTGATCATAAGGTTCATTGATCCAGATGCACAAATATTTTTCGTCCCGTTTAACCAGGTTAAAGTCAGGGCAGCGGAGCTCGAAGCCACACCTTTTGACATCCCCGACACGGAATTTACACATTACGAAGACCGGTGTACATTCGATTTTTTTCTGGAACGATATGAAATTGAAGATCCCGCATTAAAAGATATGGCGGTTATCATACGCGGCGCGGATACGGATAACCATTCACTTGCTGCGCAGTCGTCAGGACTTTGGGCGATTTCGGCCGGCCTCGCCTACAACATTACCGACGATCAGGAGTTGCTTGAAAAAGGAATGCTGATCTACGATGCGCTTTACAGCTGGGCTGCACATCTGCAAAAGCAAAAGCACACGCAAAGCCCCACAGAAAAGCTACTGCTCGCTGTTTTCAATACATACCTGGACAAACAGAAAACTGAGAACCTCAAAACACCGAAATGGGCCAAAGAGCTCAAAGAAATCATACAGGATCAGATTGATACCAACCTGAGTTTAAGCCTGAAAGAAATCTCAGAGGGGCTGCAAATCCATCCTTCTTATGTATCCCGTGAGTTTTCCAAATATTTCAGTAACCTTTCCTTTGGTGAATACATCCGTAAACTGCGGATCGAAAAAGCCGTAGATCTGCTCGGAAATCCGGATCATACCTTATCCGAAATTGCTTATCTGACCGGTTTCTCAGATCAAAGCCATTTCAACCGAATATTCAAAGCGCATACAGGCGTAAATCCATCAGAATTCCGGAAAAATTTGCTCAAAAAGTAATCCCTGTACAAATCCGTCATTTTCGTTCTATCATTTTGTTGTTGCCCGCGCTAGAATTGCATTTCAATAGCAAACAACGTGACGGAAGAAAGCAGAAAGACGGTATACCCAAAGCCCGTTTATCAATTATCTGATCTGGGCAAATATTTCCTTCAACTCGGAACACTCGGCTTTGGAGGCCCGGTGGCGCTAATCGGCTACATGCACCGCGATCTGGTGGAAGACAAAAAGTGGATATCCGAGGATGAATACAGGGAAGGTCTGGCACTTGCGCAGCTGGCACCGGGCCCGCTGGCTGCACAACTCGGCATCTATCTGGGTTATGTGCATTATGGCGTTTGGGGTGCTACGCTCACCGGCCTTGCATTTGTACTGCCATCTTTTATAATGGTCGTTTTGCTGGGTATGGCTTACAAACTATACGGTGGGCTTCCCTGGATGCAGTCTGTTTTCTACGGCGTGGGCGCTGCGGTGATTGGTATTATTTCACTGAGCTGCTACAAGCTAACGCTGAAATCGATCAGTAAAATTGAGCCGCAGGCGATCAAAAGCCGGTGGCTTTTGTGGATTTTCTTTTTGACGATGGCCATTGTAACCGCCATCACCCAGAGGGAAGAAGTGTTGCTGTTTATCCTGCTCGGCTTCATTTATATGGTCGTGAAAGCGCCGCCAAAGTGGTTGCAAAGAAGAGATACTTCTTTATCTGTGGTTCTCTTGGTAGGAACCGGCTTCTGGCAATATGAGCCCGGCGAGCTAGTCAAACTGGGGCTGTTTTTCACTGAGGCAGGCGCATTTGTATTTGGCAGTGGCCTTACAATTATTCCGTTTTTACAGGCAGGAGTTGTTGGTGAAATGGGCTGGCTCAATGAGCAGCAGTTCCTGGATTCTGTCGCTGTCGCCATGATCACGCCGGGGCCCGTGGTGATCACAGTTGGCTTTATCGGCTTTCTGGTTTCCGGGTTTGCGGGAGCGGCTGTTGCCGCGTTGGGCGTTTTTCTCCCCTGCTTTGTTTTTACAGTTTTGCCTGCGCCATATTTCAAGAAGATATCTAAAAATACAAGCATTAAAGCCTTTGTGGACGGGATCACAGCGGCTGTCGTAGGCGCGCTGGTAGGTTCCGTTTTCGTCATCGCTACTCGCTCGATCGTCGATGTAGCATCTGCGCTCATTGCCATCATTACCATCCTTGCACTGATTTACATTAAGAAACTACAAGAACCTTACGTCATTTTAGCGGCGGCTATACTGGGCTTTTGCATTAAAACTTACCTATAAATATACTTTTGCCCGTTTTTTATGAAGAAACTCACTTTACTCCTGCTTGTAATTGTCTCAATTCCATCGCTTGGCCAGAAACAGGTCAATAAACACAGCAGCGTGTGGCTGGGCTATTTTAACCAGACCAGGATCTCAGATAAATGGGGTATCTGGCTGGATTTGCATGCGCGCCGAACTGACTTTTTGGAACGCTGGTCTACTCAGATCATCAGGCCGGGCATTACCTATTACGCGAATGACCATCTCAGGTTTACAGCCGGTTATGCTTATGCGCGAAGCTATCCCGCGCCTGGCTTGCATACAGTGCGGCCCGAAAACAGGCTTTGGCAACAAGTACTTTGGACAAGCCGGCAAAAGAGACTGCAAACCCAGCAATGGATAAGGGTGGAAGAACGCTTTAACCGGAAAATTGTTAACGACAAGTTGCAAGACGGCTACAATTTCAACTTCCGTTTCCGGTATTTAATCAATTTAATGGTGCCACTGAACAGGGATTTCATCGAGCCTAATACGCTGTTCTTTGCATTCAACGATGAAGTGCATATTAATGCAGGCAAGCAGATTACTTACAATATATTTGATCAAAACCGCCTCTTCGTCGGTCTTGGCTACCAGTTTACCAAAAGCTTGAATATGCAGGTAGGTTACATGAACCAGTTCCAGCAGCTTCCTTCCGGCAATCATTTCAACAGTAATAATGTGTTAAGGGTATTTGTCTTTCACAACCTGGATATCCGACCTAAAAAATTGCCCTGAAGTCTCAATCGCTACTTTCTCTTTTCAAGCTCTTGCTGGATTTCTTTCAGGTTAGTAATGTCATTAAAAGTAATAATAGCACCTGTCGTTTTATTTCCCAGCCTGCGAATGTAAGGCATAGTCGTCACCTGGTACCATTTCCCGTCATTGGCCTGCGCCTCCCTGCTCACCGACTGTCCATCTTCAAGCACTTTATCAATATCCTCGGACAGCGTTTCAAACCTGAAGTTGGTCGAGATATTGGTGATCGGTCTGCCGATATCGGTTTCCAGCAAATTGATGTGCCGGACCGTCCCTGGTGAAAACCGTATGAGCCGAAGGTCGGAATCAACAAAAAGCTGGCCACTGGTATTGCTCCTGAAATAATTGTTCAGATCATCGTTGAGCTCAGAAAGCTCCCTGTTTTTTAGCAGATAGTCTGAGTTCAACGTATGCAATTCTTCATTGACCGACATCATTTCCTCATTCGTGCTTTGCAGCTCTTCATTGGCCGATAGCAGCTCCTCGTTGAAGGACTGCATGTTTTCGTTTAGTGAAAAAAGCTTTTCATTGGCTGAGGCCAGTTCTTCTTTCAGGTCTTTGTTTTCTTGCTCCAAAGTCCTGGTATAATCATCCAGGTACAGCTTTTCGTCGTAAACCATGACGCTTTGAGCGGCGGAGCCGGCTTGTTCCTCTTCACTGAATTGAACAAGCAAAAATCCATTGGGCCTGCCTTTGAAAATCATGGGACTGACAGAAAGGCCCACATTGATTGTCTGTCCTGCCTGCTCGATCATGACCCCTTTGACGGTCGCCGTTTGTTGGGTCTGTTTCATCTTGTTGCAGGCTGTTTTGAATGCAATACTCAAAGCCCCCGGCAAGAGTTCGGTCAGGTCATTTGTGAAAAAATTATGCTGCAGCAGAAACCGGCCGGTGGGGCCGTAGGATTTAACTATCTTATTATTTTCGTCGATACAAACCAGCAGCCGCTGTTCCTGACTGTAAAGGGTTTCGTTAATGGCGCCGTCGAGCGTCCTGTCCGGTGATTTTGTTATTTCCGGTTTGGCCGGGCCGGTAACAGTCGGTTTGAAGTAGGTATGTTCCGGGATGGTAAACCTGTCAATGCCCACACCGTGTTCTGAAATAACTTTTTTGAAAATCTTCGCTTTCTTACTTACCACTTCCAGACCTTTTAATATAGCCAGCGGACTCTCGCTGACACCTAAAAAAAGATAACCCTGTGATTTGAGGCCAAACAGTAGGGTACGGTAAATTTTTTGCTGCAATGCAGCTGTCATATAGATCAAAACGTTTCGGCAACTGATCAGATGCATATTGCAAAAAGGCGGGTTTTTGACCAGGTCATGCCTTGAAAAAATGACCATCTTGCGTAGTTCGTCGCTCACTCTGTAGTTGTCTCCTTCCGGCACGAAATACTTTTGCAGGCGCGCCTTCGGGATCAGTGAAACAACCGTTTCCGAATATACACCCTTACCTGCATGGGCCAGGGCGGCAGCGTCGATATCGGTTGCAAAGATTTTTACCGGATGTTCTTCCAGATCGTCGCCCAGCAGCTCGGCAGCCAATATAGCCATTGAATAGGCTTCTTCGCCGGTCGCGCAACCGGTTACCCATATTCTGAGCTCCTGGCCCGGAATAAGAGTTTTGATAATAGCAGGGAGCACACGCGCTTCCAGGTAGTCGAAGGCTTCCGGGTCACGGAAAAAATCAGTAACGCTGATCAGAAAGTCCTGGGCGAGCGTCTGGATTTCTCCCGGGCTTTTCCTGGCAAATTCCAGGTAATTTTCAAGCCGGTCAAAATTATTATAGGCAGCCCTTCTCTTAATTCTTCTGAGAATGGTCGCTTGTTTGTAGTCTGAAAAATCAAGGGGCAGCTGCTGGCTGATAAGTTCTAAAAGGCTGGCCATATTTTCACCATCGGAGATCCCGGCTGCCAATAGCTCTATTTCCCGCGTAACATAATCTTCTACAACGCTCGGCATCACCTCGGGTTCAACAATAAAATCGACCATACCGGTAGCTGCGGCATTGTAGGGCATACTGTTGAATTCCGCCGTCTCCGGGTTTCGGGCAATGACCATTCCCCCGGATTTTTTAATCGCTTTTATCCCGTCGCTCCCGTCCGAGCCCATTCCTGACAGGATTATCCCGATCGCCTTGGGGCCACAGTCGGCAGCAAGAGAGTTGAAAAATGTATTGATTGTCAGGTGCGGCGCCCGCTGATTTTCTTTTCCACTCAAATGAAGTAAGCCCCCCTGAATGCTCATAAACTTATCTCCCGGGATCACATAAACGAAATTTGCACCCACACGCATACCTTCCTCTGCGGTGACCATCGCCAGCTTGCTATGCCGGGAAAGTACTTCTGCCAGGCGGCTTTCATAATCAGCCGAAAGATGCTGGACCACAATGTAAGCGACACCATCCAACGGCGTATTTTCAAAAAAAGTAATTAACTCATCAAGTCCTCCGGCTGATGCACCAAGGGCTACTATATGGTGAGGATTCATTAAGTCTATGGATAAAAATTACGGCTAATATACCTGACCTGACTTTACACGTAAAATTTATGCCTGTCAGCTTTTTTGCTGTGCTTACCTTGAAAATCACTACCTTTTACAAATTATTATACGGTTGATCAGCTCTCCCGGAATATTTAAAAGCAACTATCACACAAGTATTTATCGAGGAGAATGACAAAAACAGGAGGTGCCCAATTTTTAGATATTGTACTTCAAACACCCTCCTACGGATGGAAAGACAATAATGGCAATTTAATAAAGCCAAGCAGCGGAGAGATTCTCAGGGAATTTTTTACCCGTCTTAATGTGTTTGCCGACCGAAAAAACTGGCTGCCTTTTATGGGCTGGATGAAAGTCCTGATCATGATCCCCTTCCTGGCGCTGTTCCTATTCAAATATTTTTCCTGGCCGTTACTCGCAGTTGCATTCGTGTACAGCATGATCATCATGGGAACGCACGGGACGATCTGGCATCACAGGTATTGTACCCACGCTGCTTATACTTTTCGTAACTCCTTTTGGCGCTTTTTTACCAAAAACCTGACAGTTACCATGGTACCGGAAGAAATTTATGCGATTTCTCACCACGTCCACCATGCCAAGTCCGACCAGCCGGGAGATCCTTATAATGCGCAGGCGGGTTTCCTGTACTGCTTTCTGGCTGATGTAAATCACCAGCCGATTTCAAAAGAACTTACCGAGGCGGAATACAACAAGGTTCGCCGGTTGATGAGCCACACGGGTGTGAAAGGCAATACTTATGCACAATATCTGAAATGGGGCTCCTACGTTCACCCGCGGACTGCGATTGTTTCCACCCTGATCAACTGGGTATTCTGGTACGGCGTATGCTATTTAATAGGCGGCCACGCCCTGGCCTGCACGATATTCGGGGCAGCGGGTTTCTGGGCAGTTGGTGTTCGCACGTTCAATTACGAAGGGCACGGAAAGGGCGAAAAGGTGCAGGTTGAAGGGGTTGATTTTTACAAAAAAGACAACTCTATCAACCAGATCTGGCCTGGTATAGTAGCCGGCGAGTGGCACAATAACCACCATTTATACCCACGGAGCGCAAGAAGTGGCTTCAAACCGCACCAGATCGATCTGGCCTGGTACTATATCCGGTTTATGAAAAGTATCGGTGCCGTAACTGCCTATAAAGATTTCAAAAAGCAATTTTACAGACAGCATTTCCAGCCAGCCACTACTAGTGTCTCCACGAAGCAATTTTCTGCAAATGGCGACGCAGTATTGCGGTAGTTAAAGGATCACCATGATGTCAGAATTGGGCTTATCTTTTTTCTCAAGATATTCCCAGGAAACTATATCTTCTTCCGGGTAAATATTCCCGGTATCCTCCGGACCTTCATCGCCAAGCGCCTCTACAAAAGCTTTCGATCCTTTTTTGTAAACACCTTCTCTGGCTATCCCGTTGATATCCGTAAAAAGAACCAGTGATTGGTCCTCGGGCAACTTTTCATTTCTCATATCATTGATTTTTAAATCTCATTGTTGGCAACAGAAGCCACTTCTGTGCGGTAGTTAATGTCTGATTGGGAAACTTCAGATTCTGATTCATAACCACTTTTGGTTGTGAATCCGTCGGGCGTCATTTTAGGCATGAAGTTATTTGCGGCGGCCGAAAGTGCTGATACCAGGCCGGGATTTGCGCCTTGTAACGCAACTACCAGTTTTGCCGATAATGTCAGGATGATTTCATTTTCCCCATGTTCAATAGCTTCAATGATCTGAGAGGCAGACTTCTCGGCCTTTTGCGAAAATAGCGGTGATGAAGCCATCGTTTTGAACCAGGCGTATTCCGCTTCGTGGTCGCCTTTAACCGATACATTTCTCGGACTACCTGTTTGCATCAGGTTAGGAATAACCGTGGTAACCAGTACATTATCTTTTTTCAGTTCTGCGTGCAGCCCCTCTGAGAGCCCTACCATCGCAAATTTACTCACACTATAAGGCAGCAAATGCGGTACTGAGATCTTCCCTCCTATTGAGCAAATATTGGCGATCCTTCCCTCAGCCTGTTTCAAATGCGGCAACGCGGCTTTAATCATATATAACGCACCCCAAAGGTTCACATCCATCGCCTCTTTGTAGTCATTGATTTCCATGGCGTCCTGCGGCCCCACCACCATCACACCTGCATTATTGATCAATACATCAATTTTACCAAATGCTCCTATAGTTGCTTCTACTATACGTTGCGCATCCTGAGGCACACTTACGTCGGCTGCGAGTGCCAGTATCTTCGCTCCGCTTGCAGTGAGCTCCTGCTCCGCCTGATCCAGCTGCTCCGAGTCTCTGGAACAGATCACCAGATTAGCTCCCTTGTCGGCCAGCTGGCGCGCGAGTATCAATCCCAAACCCCTCGCTCCGCCGGTAATGATCACCACTTTATTATCGAAATCGTATTTGGTGATATTCCGGTAAATTTTCCTTGCGGCTGTGAACAAGCCCAATGCCGCGATCGCGTATAAACCGACTTTCCCGGAGTCTGATAATAGGTTTTTTCCCTGATCCATGGTTATAGCTGTTAATGATGCAGTAACAGGCTAAATTTCTGTGCCTGCGATGCCTCGAAAGCTGCAAGATGGAGTTTGGCTACTATTCATACTATCAGAAGCTTTTTGCAAAAACGATAAAATTGGCCCAGTCAAAGTTGGTCATATCGTGCTCGCCTTCCCGGTTATGATATCCCATCGGCGCTTTCGGAAGCGACTGGTTGATACCCGGCGGAGTTGCGGGCAAGCCAGACTTTTTACCATACAAACCATAAACCTTTTCTGCATGCTTCAATGCCAGATATGTACCCGTCGGATCGGCCCAAAGGTCTTTGGAAGCATTGGTAGCGTATACCGGCCGCGGCGCGATCAATGCAATGAGCATGTGCTGGTCGACGGGAAGCTCGTTTTCCTTATCGTTGAATTTTTTATAATTATTACTAAACCAGTGAGGGAACGTTGTGTTGATCTTGGTAATCCGCTCGCCAAATTGCCTGCGGGCCAGCGCAGCCCCAGTATTGCCTGAACAATTGGTGACACAAGCCGCAAACCGCTGATCTTGCGAAGCCGCCCAAAGTGAAGCTTTCCCACCCCGAGAGTGCCCGACGACGATCACTTTTCTGGCATTGATAGCACGGTCTTTTTCAAAATAATCCATCACCCGGCTCGCGCCCCAGGCCCAGGCGCCTATTGCTTTCATGCCATTATCGGCCGAAAGTTGCTCCGGATACATTTGAAGTACGCCATTCACATAATTATCCTTATCATCAGGAGCGAGGTCGCTTACATGGAATGCAGCAACGACGTAACCGCTGTCAATCATCATTTCGGCGGGCCAGAATTCACTTTTCTTTTGTCTGGTAGGATCTGTATTACTTTTGGGGCGATTGTTGATCAACAGGAATACCGGAACGGGGCCGCTTTTTTTATTAGGGATAAACAGCGTCAAATTAATCCGTACCGACTTTTTGTTCCTGAATACGTCAATAGCGACCTCCTTCAAAGTCGCATTTCCAGACATCGCCTGCGCGTCTTCCGTTACAACAGAATGCCTGATGCTATCAACTGCACGCGGCATTTGTCCGTATATATTGTTTTCAAAAAGCGCGAGGATTTCCGGCCTTCTGGTCTTTTCCCATTGATTTTTGTTCTTGATCTCTTTCCCTGAAACTGTCCTGAGGACTTCGGGCAATGTGTAAGAAGGAACTTTGGATTCGTCATAGTTCTGGGCATGCACGCTGGTTAATGCGACTAGCAGCACAGGCAGGAAACGGATCGATCTAAACATAAAGCGGTGGTTTTCCATATATAAAGAAAAACCACCGCTTCGTCTTATTTACTGAATTATTTAAAACTTAACCTCGCCTTCTTCCTCGCCCTGCCAATACTTGATTTGTTTCGCTTCGACCGTGATCATCGCAATACCTTGTGTATCAAGTCCGTCCTCAAACCAGGCGTTGAGTTCTTCCACCCAATGCTCTTCCATTTTCTCGCGGCTGCGGGTTACTTCTGCTTTTCCTGTTATGGAAATGTAAATGTCCTTTTTGCCCTGGAAACTGAGATTTACGCCGTTATCCATTTCTATGTCACTAACCATTCTTGAATTTTCCCATGTAAAAAAATGAGAATTCCCGTCGTATTCCACCTGCCCGTTATTACTCATTGGCCGGGAGGCTAGCATTCCGTTGGAAGTAGTGGTAGTAAGCATGCATATATCGAGATCCTTCATGATCTCCGCGACGTCCTTCAATGTTTTTTCTGCCATGATCTCAGTTTGTTGATTTTCTAATAGCAGATATCAAAATAGTGCCAGCATGGATTTATCCCGGACAATACCTTTTCAGATATGCTGCCTGTCGAGCTCATTTCTGAAATAACGCAGATACCTGTACACACTGCCGCGCTCGAGGTGCGTAACGTCGGAAGTATAATATCCGCTGCAATCCGGTATTCTGATAAATTTGCAACCCATCGGTTCGAAATTTTCTTCGAGCGCACTCCTTATTTGCACAGGAAGGGGCAGGTCACAAACAAGGGGATCGACCGGTACTTCGAAAAACACGACCTGTACACCTTTTTGCTGAAAACGGGAGACGATTTCCTTCAACCTGCCAATTTGCGTCCGGACCTTCTCAGCCGTCAGTAATTGTTTATTATCCTGCGTGCGCACTTTGAGAAAATGCTGGAAAGTTGATTCGTCACGTTCAAATTTTGCTACCGGCTCTTTGGCCAGACTATCAAGGTGCATTTTGCGCCGGTTTTTCATTCTCGCGATCACTTCCACCGGCTGGTAGTTTTCACGCAGGGATTTGAAATATTTTTTTGCAGGAAATAAAACGGGCGAAAACAATGCGCCGGTAAAATTTTTATCTTCTTCTCTTGAAATGATATTCATCTCTATAAAAAGTCGCTTTGGCTTGTAATTGAGGTTTTCCAGAATGCGCAGGCCATCAAATGACGACTGGCCGTCGAAGGAAAGATTATAGAAGCTTTCCGGAAGGCTGTCTCTGGAAATTTTAGCACTTAGCTTGTTGGCGATCGAAGAGCCTACCATGATATTGTCGTACCGGCCGCCGTCGTAGATCAGGGTGTTTGCACGCATGATATTGGATTGCCACTGATTCTGGCCGATCGTCCAGTAAATATCGGTTGACCGGACAATTATTTCGTACCCTATAAACAGGAGCAAAAAAGTGAGCAGGGAGTATTTGATCATCGTCTAAAATGTGTGCTGAATAGCTTTGATTTAAAACTGGAAGTAAATGAAATCGCCGCCGATTCCTGTATTTGTGACTATCATAAAAAGCATAATGGCCAACGCAAGCGGCTCTGCCCAGCCAAATCTGTGTGCTTTACTGTAATGTGATTTAATCAAATAAATCCCGTGATATACCACTACCGGTATAGAGTAAATGAGGATATAAACGATGATCTTAAACGAAGTGTCCTTGCTTTGATTATTGATGATAGCAACCAGATATTTATATACATGTTGAATATCTGTCAACTTGAATAGCAACCAGGCTAAGGTTACCAGTGAGAAAACGATACAGCCCCCAATCAATTTTCTCACGATCCCGGCTTTCTTATCTTTAAACGTTGCTTGTATAATCAAGCGTTCTGCTACCAGAGCGAGTCCGTGAAAAGTACCCCAAACGGCATAACTCCATGCCGCACCATGCCACAAGCCGCCCAGCACCATCGTAATGAACAGATTGAAGTAGGTTCGAAATTCACCCTTCCGGTTTCCTCCCAGCGGGATATAGAGGTATTCCTTCAGGAACGATGAAAGCGAAATGTGCCAGCGACGCCAGAATTCAGAGAAAGAAGTGGATATATATGGAAAATTGAAATTCTCCATCAGTTTGTAACCAAATAAACCTGCTATCCCCTGGGCGATCAAAGAATACCCGGCAAAATCCGCGAAAATCTGCATAGAGAACCCGAACAGCAATGTGATCAATACCAGCGAAGAATGCGCTTCGAAGAAAGGATATCTGATCCAGAAAGTGTGCTGACTAATCTGGTCCGCAATAACCATTTTTAGAAAATAACCCGTTACCAGCTTTCTGTAACAGTATTCCCAGTCAATGCGACTCAACAGCTTTTCGCTGATCTGCGGGATAAAATCGTGCGCTTTCAGGATCGGCCCGGCGATCAGGTGAGGGAAGAATGCGACGAAAAAAGTGGTGTTGAGCGCGTGCTTCGTGATGGAACGCGCCACCAGGCTTCTGTACTGCGGAATATCCCTGCCTTTGTAAGCATCCACTACGAGACTGATCCCTTCAAATGTAAAAAATGAAATACCGATCGGCAGCGGGATATTGGCCAGAAAAGCGCCTGCTCCGTGATTAACGTCGAACAGAAGTCCGCCAACGAGAGACCCGTATTTGAAGAAGATCAGTATGAGCAAATTGACCACAACGCCAATGATCGCGTACAATTTCTGCCGATCCGCTCGTGCATATACGACCAGATAACTCGTCGTGACATTGATCACAACTGACGACAGAAATAGCGCCAGCAGCTTTGGATTGGAATATCCGTAAAACACCAGGCTCGCGATGATCAGCAAATGAACCTGAATTTTCCGGGCTACCGGAAGGTAATACACAGCCAGAGAGGCGATAACGAGCAGGGCAAATTCAAAACTGTTGAATAGCATAGTGTGCTTTTAAAGTTCTAATGCAGCATTTCTGCATGGCAGACAAAAGAGAGTGTAACTCTAAATATATTATAAAAAGCCGGACAATAAAGCTGGTGCAGATAACCAATTATTTTACGGTTCGCGGAGCTGATTAGCTGGAAAAAATAATTTCCAACCTCTACCCAACCTTGGGGTACTCTTATGCAGTTTATTTTATTGACAGGGCGCCACTGATCACTTTTTTGTTCAACATTAAATCTGAAAGTCATGAAGACCGAAAAGTTAATTTTATTATGCATTGTGTTGGTGTTCTTCCAGCTGGTTGCCTGCGAAAGAAATAAAATGGATGAAGTACTTCCCGCTCTGTCCAATGCCCGGACAGGCGTCGATACAGATTCAACCACGGATGGTAGAATTATTGCAGACAAAACAACCGGCATCAAGCAAAAGGAAGGGATCAATTTCACATTGAAAGATCCAAAAAGTGAATTTGTAATGTGGCGCGTAATACCGGCCGAAACGGTGATCAATTTTGGCGTAAAAAGTATTATACACTTTCAAAAAGCTGGAAATTATCGAGTTTACGCCATCGATAGTATGAGCCTGGATACGGCTTTTATTGATGTTTGGGTAACTGATGAAGTTAATACCATTCCCTCCGGCGAACAGACTTTCAGGAAAGATGAGATCATGCGGATAACCCCGAGTGTATCTCCTGATTCTGCTAATATACTGGTACTAAATGCGGTTACCGACGGAACCTACAATTGCCAGAATAATAAGCTCGTTGCGGCAGCAAGGCCCAGAGATAACTTTGGGAACCCCTATTTTGACATTGATTTCGCGCGCGTGGCGACAGACCTGATGTGTGAAAAGGGAGAAAATAAACCCAAAGTCACATTATATCTCGTGAATCCGGTCGCCGAAAAAATTAAAGGAAAATTTCAGATTGTGTTCAACAATGAAACATACTATGGCTCCTTTGTGAAAACTGGTAACAAGTATGAATTTGACTGGCCCTACGAAAGCGGTGTGATATTCACCACCAAATCCATATAGTCGATTTGCATACAGATTCAGGCTGGCGATGTCATGTTGCCAGCCCACTCTAATCCCTCAGCTTGGAGAACCTCACAAAAATATTGGCTGGTTGCCGTCGCAGGGACCGCAAAAGTCAGGAAAAATTGTACCGCCAGTTTTATCCTGTCCTTTTTGCGCTTTGCAGGAATTTCTTTGAGGAAAAGCACGACATTCTCACCGCCATAAATAACGGGATGTTAAAGGTTTTTCAAAATATCGACCAATACGAACCTGCGAAAGGCGAATTTTTTAACTGGACGTATACAACGGTAAGAAATGCGGCATTGACGCTGCTGAGAGACCGCAAAACGCAGACTTTCTATTACGAAGAAATTTCGGATTATATGGGTTTCGAATCCGGCGAAAATCCATTTGAGCAGCTGGCAGCCGGTGATATTCACATTTATTTACTGCAACTGCCCGTCGCTACAAGACGAATATGCGGGTTGTTTTACCTGGATGGATTTTCAGTCAGGGAAATTGCAGAAGCACTGCGTATCAGTGAAGGTACTGTTAAATGGCATTTGAGCGAAAGTCGGGTGAGGCTCAGGACTATTTTTGAAAAATCACTTTAAGGTGTGAAAAAGACAGAAAAACATATCAGCAAATTTTTCCGCGACCCGCTTCCCGAACCGGAAGTACCGGCCGATGACGCGTGGGCGGGAATGAGTGATATGCTGGGCGCAGCCGCAGGCGGAACGCCGGTAAACGGAGACGCCGGACAGTGGTTTTCAGGTTTGGTTAAAATTAAAGGCTTGATATTGACCTCATTGTCGCTGGTATCAGTTACTGCCGTTGTGATCTATCAGCTATCAAAATCCCCTGTCTCAACTTCAAAACCAGCACCCGTATTGACGCAGTCAGAACAAACTGAAAACGGCAAGGAACCAATACTAAAAGCAGTACCGGAAAAAATCGAAGAAAACAACACAATACCGAACAACCCCGAACAACAAGAACAAAACAAAACAATACCGAACAACCCCGAACAAAAAGAACCCATACTCAACCAAAGCCCGGAAAATCCAAAACCAGAAAGCGAATACCAAAAGCGCCTGGCAGGATCCACAACCGCAGCGAGTAGGGAATCAGAAGTGACCGGATTGAAAGTAAACGCTGAGTCTTTGATCACTAAATCCGAAAAGTTCAGCAATAACAGTTCGCGAGTGAAAAACTCGAAGCCGAAAAGGCAGGGGAAAGAAAACTCACCACAAATTCCGCTAATCCCCGCTATCAAAAAAGAAAATGAAACCTTTGGATCCAGTGAAGATTCACAAAGTTTGGAAACAGCTCCGACACTTAATCCAGAAAAACAATTCAACGTTCGCAGCCTGAAACCTTTGAATGTACATTTTCGAGGTATCGAAACTGATCTGGGCAGAAGGGTAGTGATCCAAAATCTTGCAAAACAACCAGAAAGTAAAACGAGTGAAACGAACAGATCTTTTCATTTGGGCTTGGAATGGGCGCTGAATTCTTCTCTGAAATCCACAGCTTACATTGCAACCGGCGCTGACAGTATCCCACGCGTCGCGCGGCTGCTGATACCTGGTATTTTTGCAACAAAGAACTGGTCGAAAAGCAGCATTACAGTCAGTTTTTTGCCATACCAATCCTATTTCGGAGGAAATAAACTGGTGCGCCAAATCGCAGATTCTCTCAATTCCGACTCAATAAAAACATATACTAACGCACTATTCATCAAGGCAGTAGGAATGAATTTCAGTGCGCAATATCAATATCACGTCACCCAATTTTTTGCTTTAAATGCGGGTGCATCTTACACCATTTTCACCTCAGCACTTTTCAGGCCGCAAACGCAAAACTGGCAGGGAAAACTCCTGGACGGGCAACTGACGACTCTGAAAAAATCAACCGAAATATCGCCTTACATCAACCCCTACCTATTCACATTGAAAGCAGGGATTGCACTTACTCCGGGGCGTTTTCAAGCGGGATTGAACGTCATTTTGCCTCTGTCCAATATCTCAAAGTCTTCGCAGTTTCCGGTTAAAACGCTGAATGGACAGGTTTATCTGAGATATCTGGTTTGGTAAATGTTTTAAATTTTAATACCAACCGATATTTGAAAACTACGACCATCGGAAGTCCAGATCCCGGCTCCCGGGTACATTGTCGGCCTCTTCGTATAGTACTGTTTGTTGGTGATATTGTTGATCCCCATTCGTAAAGTGTAGGCAGTTCCAAGTCGCAATGTGGCATTGAAGTCAAGCAAACCGTAACCCGGCACTTTCCCGATCGTTCCGTTTGCGGAGGGTTCAATGGTATTGAGCGGATTGGCGAAATTGGAGCTTACGTAACTGTATTGAAGTGTAGAGGCTAGTTTTTTGTATTGAAACTGAATACCATTTCTCGAAATCCAGGTGGGAACTCCCTCTACCCTATTTCCCGCGACGCTGGTATTTTCATTATTAACAACCGCATTTCCTTTCATGTACTTTGCGTCAAAATAAGATGTGGAAGTAAAAATGGAAAGCTCTGTCGGCAAAGTTTCACCCGTCTGAATTGCTGTATATTCCAGATAAGCTTCCACGCCGCGCGTGCGACTGTCACCGGTAGTCGTACGCAATAAATATGCATTATTCGCCTCGTCACGCATAGAAACAGTTCCCATTCTGTGATGCACCATCACCTGGAACAAGCTGATATCATATTTTAAAACATCCCTCACATTCCCGCTCACGCCAGCTTCCAGATTATACCCGTAACTATCTTTCAAGCTTTTATCCACGCGTTCCAGCACCGAAGCAGGGATAATATCCTTGAATACCACCGGGCGGTAAGCCTGGGAAAATCCTGCGTACGCGCGGTTATTGTTGCTGATCCGGTATTGAGAACTGATCCCGAACAACGGAAATTTGTGCTTAATGGTGTTGGGAAGATTCTGCGGATCGTAATAACTGATTTTTCCCGTCATATCCGTCTTGCCGCTTTCAATCCTGAAACCGGGTGAAACTGACCACTGCGGAGTAAACAGGATCATATTTTCGATAAAAATCGCGATGTTATCCGTATTCATATACAGGTCGCGGCCAAAGTTCGGATCTGTGAGGGTGAGGTCAAAATCGCTGCCGGTCGTTCCTTTCCCCTGCTGCCTTCTTCGGAGCTTGTTGTGCATATATTGCACGCCGCCGGAAACGATATTGGGTATTCCGGCGATTTGATATTGGTGTAAAAGACGCAGCTCGGAAGTAAAGCTTTTGAAGTTATCAATATCAACCTGACGTGCGCGGTAAGATTTGGTAACCGAGCTGATCGTGTCGGGCACATTGGCAAATGCATCGAACATCACACTATTTCTCGCGCCGTAAACGCCCGAATTGGTCAATTTGAGCTGCGTCGCGGGACTGATTTGCCAGTCGATCACGATGGATGGAATGAAAATATCCGGATTGAAATAATTCCGCGAGCGCGTCGCCTGCCTTGGATCTGCGTCGAACATGGCGTCGGTAAGTGGGCCGGGAATCTGGTAAATGTATTTCGATCGGCCCAATTCGGCTTTGATGCGCAGGGTCGGAGTCACCTCGTAAGATAAACTCACAAACTGCGACTGCGCGTTAGATCCGGCGTTTTTACGATATCCATTCGAATGCCGCGTTTGATAATATGCCTGGTAAGTCAGCTTCCCCACCTTTCCACTGATTGCATTATAAGAGCTGAAAAGCCCAAAAGAACCCGCTGAATTAATGGTTTCAAATGCAAATGCACGCGTCGTGTCAGGACCTTTTGTAACATAATTGATCATACCCCCAAACTGAGCGCCGAATTGCAGCGAAGCAGTGCCGCGAACCAGCTCCACGCGCTGGATCGATTCCATCGCCGGACTGTAATGGCTCGCCGGGTAACCGTACATATCCGAGTTTGTGATCACACCGTTTTGCCGGATATTATATTCCCACGAACGATGCGGATCAAGGCCGCGTGTCGAGATGTTGATCTGATTTCCGCTTCCGTCCATGTCGTAAACGAATACGCCGGGGATCCTGGCAAAAATATGCCGCCCGGTTTTCTCAGCAATATTTCCATTAACTCCTTCCAGCTGAACTACTTCACTCTTTTTGCCGGCCATTATATAGGTATTGTGAACATCGGGAAGCCGCTCTGTGTGGATGATATTCCTGCGCTGCTCAATGGTTACTTCGTTCAGGTCAAGCACTTTATCGAAGTCGCTCTTTTCCTTTTTTCCATTTTGACCAAAAGCGCTGAAACTTGTTACAAAAAGTGAAAGGGTGTAAAAAATGTATTTCATTCCGATTTCATTCAGGATACTCATTTGCTTAACTACTCAATACTGTTTGGTTTCCGGGTGAAATGTGCGCCAGCTGTGCCAGTACTCCTGGTATGCATTGATCCGCGCCAGATTCTGCCCTAAACCGTCGAGCCTTTTTCCCAGCAGATCATAGTTCCCGTTTTTTCCAAAAATGGTATCGTTCCTGATCGAATAGCGTTCCTGCATATCTGGTCTTTCAAATGCGAAGAAGCTTTTTTTATCCCCCGCGATCACTAAAAAAACCGGTACTGAGCCTACCTGATCGTTAATTACCTTTTCCTTCCCAAGTCTGCGCCAGTCAAATGCCTTGCTTCCGTCTTTCGTTTGTACGCCCACAACCCACGATTTTTCTTTCCACGGCAGTGAGTCCGCCCGCGTTAGCAGCGACTTGTTTTTCCCGGATTCATAGCGGCTCATCGAATCATATTTGGCCTGATAAACCGGGTCCGGTTGCATGATCCTGCTTTGCGGATGCAGTTTAAGCCACTGTCCGAGTGAGGTTTGCGAAATAGCGAGTTCTGGTAAAGTTTTTCCTTTCAAAGGTCCGGCAATAGCCTCTCCGTTTGCCTGCCGCCACCAGCTGCCGGTCATTTCGTCTTCAAACATCGCATTGAAATGATCCATCCCGACGAGCCTGAAATTGTCGACTTTTCCATCCACTACCGGCTCAAATACCCTCCCCGTGCGACAAACCGTACAATAGGTAACCATGATCGGCTTCCCGCCCAGCGTGTCGCGCACCTGGTGATGGTAACCTATAAACTGAATCGGATATGCTTTCGCTTCCCCGTTCACTTCCGCGCCGATCACGAGCCTTTCCGGGTCGATTTTATTAGCAGCTGCATGCTGCATCAATACGGTCTGGGGTTGGTAGAACATCGTGTCAGCCGCCATTTCGTAGTTGGTAGCGTAAGTTATTGCGGCTATTAAAAGCAGCAGCAAGCCGGGCAGCCATTTTGTTTTACCCCTGTAAACAGAAACTGACCCAACCAATATCATCGCCCAGAACACGATCCTGAAAGCCCAGCGCCAGGTATGCAGAAAGTAGGCGGCATCAATGCTGTTCATTCGCTGACTGCCGGGCATGGGCATAATGAAATACACTTTCGCGATCTCATAAAGCAGGATCCCAACGATGCCGATGTAAAATATTTTTTTCATTTGTTTATATCGATTTGATGCCAGTGTTGGCGTTAAAACAAAGAAACGGGTTCGCCAGGTGGCAAACCCGTTTGCTTAATATATTAACCTATGATATTCAAAACTAAAATCATCTGCTGCGCGCGGTTACCACCAGCGCGATCACAAATGGCAATGTAAAAACCAGCAGCGCATTCCCGAAACCGCCGAGTACGCTGACCAGCGAGCCGATAAAAAACACCGCCGTGGCTGTGAAAAACCGGCCGACGTTGAAACAAAAACCCGTAGCTGTTCCCCGGATCGAAACCGGAAAAAGCTCCGGAATGTAACTCGACAACGCGCCCTGGCTGATCCCAAAGCAAAAAGCGAGCATCGCAGTTTCGAGGTAGACGATTGCTGAAAATTGGGTATTGGTCAAAAACAGGACGCAGCAAATGATCAGACAGCTTGCAAAGACGCCGGTCAGTATTCTTTTTTTCCCAAAACGATTGAGCAATACGCCTGAGAAAAGTCCCCCCAAGATTCCGCCCGAACCGAGCAGGATCATAATTAAACCGCGTTCTTTCTGCCCATCCTGGCCAGCTGCGAGCAAAGTCTGCACCCAGGTGGGAAGCCACGAGAATATCCCCCAAAGTCCGATTAGTACCGAGCCGAAAATCAGCGAGCCGGAGATCAGGTTCGCGCGATTTTCACCTGTAAATAATGTGGTTGATTTTTTGTCAGATACATTCAGATTCCGCCATTTGGCCGATTCCGGCGCGAGCAGATAAATGAGCGATGCAGTAATAACGGGTACAATACCAATGCCGAATGCGCTGCGCCAGTTGGAGAAAAGCAGGTTGATGCTGCCTGTCGTGACAATGCCGATCGGAAAGCAAACTGCCAGAATCCCAAGCATGACCGCTCTTGTTTTTTCTTCCCAAATCTCAGAAATATAGACAGTTGAGATCAGCAGAACGCCGCCCACGCCCATTCCCGTCATAAAACGAAAGGCCAGCAATGTATGCCAGTTTGGAACGATCGTGACCAGACACGTAAATATCCCATAAAGTGCAGTGACCAGCGTGAGCGACTTCACGCGCCCAATGCGATCGCTTATCATTCCGAAAAGCAGCCCGCCGCACATCCAGCCGTACAGGTACAATGCATTAATATAAGCGCCGATCTCGCCCAACTGCTCCTCGCTCACCGCGCCGCCATTCAATTCGCGAATAGCGACGGGCAGGTACACCGACATTAAAGTCGACACGGTGCCGCTGAGCGTGTAAGTCACAAAGCACAAGCCAAATGCCAGCCACTTTCCAGCTACACTTTTCGATTCGATATTTGTTATTTCCAAAGTCTGCATAGCTGATCTTATCTGAATAACTGGTCGAAATTCAAACTCACATAATACAACCCGCCGACTGCCGGCGAACCGTAAGCCTGCACGATATACTTGTTGGTAATATTGGAGCCGCCCACTTTAACCGTCGTTTTCAGCGAAGGAATGCGGTAACTCACCTGCGCGTCGAGCAGATTGTAAGCTTGTACCTTGCCGGGGTTATTTTCGGTGAATGTTCCATACCATTCAAATGCTGTTTGCCAATGCCACGCGATATTGAAGCCCAGTTTGTCTGTCAGTCTGGGGTTTCCGAAAATCACATTTGACTTCCACTCCGGCGTATTGAATGCGGGAATATTGTTTTGATCAGCCTCGCCGATATTGAAATCGATCCACGTCGCATTGCCGCTCAGCTTGAAATTGCGGGGCAAAGAATAGGTAACACCTGCGCTGACGCCTTGAATGGAAACCTGATCAGCTGCATTGGTATACAGCTGGAACAGTTGCCTGTCGGCTCCCAGTAACTCGGCGGCAGCAGCAGGGTTGACCGATCCATTCGCTAATAGAATATCTGATTTGGCCCGGGCGACCACGGTATTGATCATAAAATCGGTGTACTGGCTGTAATAATAATTTACATCAAACAACAACTTCTTACTGATCAAGCCTTTATAGCCAATTTCAAAGCTCTTTACCTTTTCCGATTTGATATAAGGCACATTAGACTTAACCAGCTTGTCCTTATTGTTCGCAACTGCCTGAGGGAAAGGAGTCCCCTTCGCCATATCTGCACCGAAAGCACCCGCAAATGCGCCGAAAGAGGCGATGGTCACCGAATTTTCATAAGCATTCAGTCCCTGCGAATTGACAGGCGCGCCGCCCAGAATGATGATCGGCCCCACATTCAGCTTGATAAACTGATCCGCGACAGTCGGGTTACGAAATCCGGTTTGGTAGGATGCGCGGAAATGGTGGTTTTCTGTGGGTGAAAAAACGGCGGAAGCGCGGGGCGTAAACCGCCCGTCGAAATTCTCATTCGTATCGTAACGCCCTGAAACAGTAAATTTTAAACGTTCTTTCCAAAGTGATTTCGAAGCCTGAGCGAATACGCCGTACTCTTCATTGGTCAGGTTTTTATCCTTATCATCGAAAAGTGTCCCGCCGGTATCGAGGTAATATTTGCGGTAGTTACCTCCTATCTGCAAGTTGAAAACCTTCACGGCAGAGCTGAAATCGTACATTCCCTCCACGTGGCGCAGGCTGCATTCGCTCAATATCCCCGCTCCCGAAAGTCCCCTCGTCTTGATCAGCAGGTCTTTGGATGAATTGAATGCATCCGAACCCGGCAATATCCTGCCTTCGTCAGCGAAGGAACGCGCCGTATTGTGGTCTTTGTTGATAATGCCGGTCACTGCGCCATTGTAAGCTGCTGCATATCTCTCAAACCAAGTCGCATCGGCTTTGTCGGGAGATACCGTGGCGCCGTTAAGGTCTTTCACCCAGGTACGGTTAATGTGCTGGCCCAGCGCGCGGGTATTGTAAGAGTTGGTCGAAATCTCCTGATTGGAATAACCACGTACATAAAAGTTGCTTCCTTTCAGTTCCAGTTTGTGCTGAATAAATTTGAAATCGTTGATCACAAACCGGTTACTGCCTGTGTACTGCGCAGTTCCCTGATTGAAATTTCCCTGGTAAATCACTTCGAGCTTGTCGGTAATGCGGTAATGCAAAGCTGCATTGAGTTTCAGACTGTAAACCCCGTAAGTAGCGAGGTCCTTTTCCTCATACCCCGTCCGCGACACTCTTCCGATCTCCGGCAATGTTTGCGCTACTTCGTCCCCGTAAATGTTCAGCTGGTTTTTGCCTGGATTATTCGGGCCGCGGTTCGCAGCAAGTGTATTAGGGTCAATATCAGTGTAATCGTTTGCATACCAGTCCGTTCCTTTTAAATAAGAAGCATTGACCTTGAATGCGAACTTGTTGTTGAAAGCCTTTGCATACCGCACTGCCAGATCGTACATCGGCTTCGCCCCCAGGTCGGTGCCGTCGTTAATATGGTTGACGCCAAACTTGGTCTGCGCACTCAGTCCCTGGTATTCAAACGCATTTTTTGTGCGCGTGTTCAGCATTCCGTTAAATGCGATCGGGCCGTATAATGCAGATGCGGCCCCGGGAATCAGCTCGGCACTTTCCACATCGATATCGTGCGGGCCAAACAGGTTTCCCATCGCAAAACCCAGCCCCGAAGGCTGGTTATCAACCCCGTCGACCAGCTGCAAAAACCGGCTGTTGCCCGTTGTATTGAAACCTCTTGTATTGATCTGCTTGTAAGTAAGGCTGCTGGTAACCATATCGAGCGATTTCATATTGATCAAACCGTCGTAAAAATTGGCAGAAGGCGTTTGCTGAATGGCGCGTGCATCCATTTTTTCAATGCTCACCGGCGAGCGGAGTATGCTTTCTTCTACTCTCGACGCAGTTACCACTACCTGGTTCAGTTCTTCAATAGCCGGTACCAGGTTGAAACGCAGGTTTTCGGCACTTGCCACTACTGCTTCCTGGCGAGCATATCCCACCAGTGAGATCACCAGCGTGGCCGGAAGTGAGGTATTCAATTCAAACAGACCGTCAGCATTCGTGACCGCGCCGGTATTCTTTCCTTTTACAGAAACAGAAGCGCCCGAAACGGGTTTTTGAGATTCATTATCAAAAATATGTCCCTGAATTTTAGTCGATTGCGCCAGCGTGACTTGTAAGCAAGCAATGCACAAAAGCAGGGATAACAGGAGTAAATGTTTTTTCATAGAGCGTTTTTTATAGCAGGAAGGTTGATTTTTAGTTTTTCAAATGATCATAACCGTTTGGCAAACGATTGTAACCATTTTCTTTTAAACGTTGTCCGAGCCCGAGGTAAAACTGAGGATCGGTAGGAGCGACAGTTGCCATTCCGTCCACATAGCGGTTGTATAGGCAAAACAGGGCGGCGATCAATACCGTATCGTGGATCTCAATATCCGTCGCGCCGGATTGTTTCGCGACGTTTATAGCTTCCGGGGTAACAGCTTGCCCGCTCACCTGCACCATTACAGCGATTTTCAGCAGCGCTTTCATTTTTTCACTTATCGGCGCTGTGTCAATATCCTTTTTAACCAGCTCGCAGGTTTCGGTCTCACCCAGCAGCAAATCCGCAATCGCAGTGTGCGCCGCCGTACAGAATTTGCATTCGTTGTAATGTGAAACGACAGTCGCGATCAGCTCGCGCTCGCCCTCGGCCAGGCTGTTTTTCCCTCTTAATAAAAACTGGGTCAGCACCCGGATCGGATGCGCGGTATCCTTGCTGTATTCGAGCAAACCGGTAATACCCGGCAAATGACCGGGTAGTGGAATATGTGGCATATCGATATAGCTGTTTTAGTCCTGAGGAACCGAAAATCTGACGTAACCTGTGAAGGCCATACGTTGCCCCATCTCGCGGTAAGCCTCGTGTTCTTTCGGCGCCCAGGTACCCAGCCCGTCCACATATCTGTTGAACATGCAAAATGCCGCAGCGATCAAAACAGTGTCGTGGATTTCCTTGTCTGCCGCGCCTACTGCTTTTGCGGCAGCAATATCCTCCGCCTGTACTTCCCGGCCGCTTTTCTGCACTTTGGCGGCAATATGCAGGAGCGCCCGTAGTTTTGGGGAGATCTCAATTTGCTGAAATCCGTTCTTGATATCGTCGATCAAACTGAGGTCGCAATTCAAATGTGCCATCGCGGCCGAAGCGTGCGAAGTGTGACAGAAATGACAGTTGTTCAAATGCGAAACGTAGGCGGCGATCAGTTCGCGTTCACCGCTAGTGAGTGGAGAATCGCCCCGGAGCAGCGTTTCGGCAAGTAATTGCAAAGGTTCGGCGGTTTCGGGCCGGAAATTGAAAAGTCCAACAATACCCGGAAGCGATTCGTCGGGCAGGGTAATATGTGCCATTTGAGGAAAGAACAGTTTAGTAAATGGATAATTCTTCCTTCCGCACAGATACAGACAAATAGTCAAATGATCACTGTATCTTAATCACATTGAGACCTTTACGGAAAGAATAAAAAATTTACTAAGCCTGGTCAGGCGGCGGAGATGGTATTAAAAAGTGGCTTTCAGAGATGAAAGCTGGCAGGTTTGAAGCAACTAATTCCCGGGCTGGCGTCCATTCGAGCACATAAAACACGTGCTTTCTGTCCTGCCCCATATATTCTTTCAGAAAGTTCTTTAATAGATTAGAATGCTGACTTTTTTGATCATCCGCCGACTGACCGGTAACCTGATCATTGATCTTCGAAACAAGGTCGCTAAACCTGTCGCGCGCATGCTGGTCGAGCTCGCAATGCACGTACATTGTATCATTCAGCAGTTGCTGGCTCTTCATCTGGTAAAAATGGCCTTCGTGCTGAATCTGACCTTCCGCAGCTTCCGGCGCACTCCAGTCGGTCTGGTAAGGAACACTTACCGGGATTTTAATCACAATATCCGCAGAGCCAGTCGATTGTTCGATCAGGTCCTTGTTGGCGCTACTAATCTTATAGCTTCCCTCCGACAGATAGACTATTGAATAGCCGATCATATTGTAGAGCAAGAGCCCAAAGAGCAGTATGGATAAAATCCTGCGCAATGTTTAAATATTGAAATTTTTGAGATTGTGCAAATGTATAAAAAGCTTTCGATGGATTTTATGCTTTTGCGGCTATTTTTTATCGCGCCCACATTATCCTGCCTGAGTAGAGTAATTGTTTTAAATAAATACTGAATATAGAGCTGCCTGGCAACTTGCCTAGCGTTAAACGCAAGCTGCCAGGCAGAGAATTGAGTAGGTGCTTTTGACCTATCTGATAAAAGAATTACTTTTTAGTATCTACCAGCTTGAATCTGGTTTCATCCCGAATATGCGTTCTGTCTTCAAGCTCAGCTGAGACGTGGAGCAACACGTTTGAAGTTTTTTTAATGTCATAAGTAAATGCGGTATCTATCGCAACAGTGCTTTTATCCTTGCAGTCGCAAATTGTCTTGTAATTCAGGATCACTTCCTTTTCTTCGCCCATCATTACAATGTGATAACTAACTATCGGAGCTGACTTTGGCTGTATAAGTGCCTCGACCCGGATGCTATCGTTATCCTCCATTGCCTGATTTTGAGTTGGAGAAGTGACTGTGATGAATGGAGAATCTTCAATCCATACTGTTTTGTCTCTGCACCCGGTAAACAGGAAAAACGAAGCAGATAGTGTGAGCAACAAATGATTTGCTTTCATGATTAAATCGGTTTTGATGAAAAAAAGTAACTGACCGATGCATTCCCGTGGCAAATAAAAGCTTAGGAAATAGACCGATGTTATAATCTGATATAGATTACTATACCCTTTCTAGTCAATCAACACTTAGGATTTTTTACCGGTTGGCAGCATTAAACTAACGGTAAATTATCCTTTTTGATGACATTTGACTTGTTGAACTAATTGCCCGGCAATATCACATGTTATACAAATGTGGTTACATCAAAAATCATTATAGCTTATGCCATTTGTTGATTTCAATTCGAAGAAAATTATAAAAATCTGGGACGGGATTTATGGTACGCTGGCTCACTCCGAACAGCAGACTTTCGGTCACTTCACGATTGACAGCGGCACGGTACTGCCGGAACACAGCCATTTTCACGAACAATGGTGCCACGTGTTGGAAGGCGAACTGGAATTTGAGATTGACGGCGAAAAAATGCTGCTGACCAGCGGAATGACCGCCTATATACCTTCTAATGCGCCGCATTCCGCAGTTGCACATACGCTGTGCAGAGTAATAGATTGTTTCACACCCGCGCGCCAGGATTTTATTGAGCTCGAAAAGAATAGTCAGTAATAAAAAAAACCGGCACTACTCGTGTAGATGCCGGTTTACATATATGTTTTGTATTTCTCTTACACAAGCTCATTTTCATAATGCAGCCCAATCTGTGCGGGAGGAAAGGTAGCAATCTTGTTGAATTCCGCAATTGCCTGACTAACCTGCCTCTGGGATATTCCGCTGTATTCAAGTAGCAGCACTTTCGCTTGCTGCGGTGTCGATCGTCGCATTTTCCAATATTGAGGATGATTTGCACCGATCGGTGTACGGAAGAATGTCTCTTTGGGGTCTTTTATAAAAACTTCATAGTCAGTACTAACCTGCGGATTGTCATTCAGAAAATAGCCTTTGACGACTACTTTAACTTCCCTGCCACTTTTTAGATGAAAAATTTTTTCGTGTATCATAACGGCTACGTTTAAGAATATTTGCAAACATTACATCACGAACTTATTTTTCTTCATAAAGTTTAGCCAACGGTCGAATATGTTAGCCTGCGGTCGATTATGAGGATATTGAGGTTTACAGTATTTACAACAAACTGACTAACAAGCGATAGAAACCAGGCTACTCAACTACGTGCCCGATAAACTGCGCGGTATTGTCCAGGATATTTCCCCCGCGCCGCAAACCCAGCGCACAAGCTTCGCCAACGTAAAATACACCTGCCTGATAATTTTTTCCCTCTGCATCAGCCGGAAACGGGAAATACTCCTGGTAGATCTTCGCCTGCTTACCATATTCACCTTCGACCTGCTCCAATACAGCGCCTCCTTTTTCCAGGATGGAAACATTGGCACCTTCACGTCCAAATAAAACTTTGCTCACCGACTGCTTGTGCGGCAGCGCATAACGTTCCGTTTGCAGTAAAAGAGGATGGTAAGGGTACAAATCCCACAAAACTTTTAAAATGTATTTGGATTGGAACAACAGTGTATACGCCGGATTCAGAATGACTGCTTTCCGGTTTCTGACAATTTGGGTCAGCATTCCGGCCAGTTCGGGCTCGTCCGTACCGATGTATTCCCAAGGAACGAGTTTGAACCAGAAATCGAAGCGGACAAATTCCCCTGTCGTCGTATCCTGAAAGAAAATCCCGTCACCGTTTGAAAACTCCACATCGTCGATATAAGCAAATTCGGTATCAAAACCTGCCTCACTTGCTGCGGCGGCCAGTACTGCTACATTCGTCTCGTCCTCGGGAAAATCCCGCATGGTTGAGAAAAGGATCGAAGGTGTCAGGTCCGGGTTCGCATCTTTCAGGTATTGAAACTGCCCTACCAGCGTTTCATAAAGGGTATTGAACTGCTTCGCTTCGTCGAGCCCGTTCATGCGCAAATGCGCCCACTGTACCACGGAAGTTTCGGGAATGCAGGTAGCAGTATCGGCATTGAATTCGATCAGCTTGATCTGATCGTTGTCAAATCCGCCGGCCAGGTCAAAACGCCCGTATAAATGAATATGCCGGTCGTCTTCCCAGGAAAGCTCGATCAGCTCGATGAGGTTCTCAGGTATTCCGAGATCCTTGTAAATCTTATTATCAAATACATACTGCCCGGCTTCGACCAGCATATCATATAAGGTATTGGCAGCGTCATAATATTGATTCGCCAGCTCTTCCCTGATTATCACTACGTCGTTAACAACATAAGGGACAGTATCTGTCCCCAACATCCAGTCCCAGCCGGCATTTTGAAGCGCACGTTCAGGACCGTCTACCAATGTTCTAGTTTCTACCATTTCAAATTTCGTTTAGCCTCCGCTTCTCGATGAGGAGCGTCCAAAAAATCCTTTTCTGCCTCCACTTGGGCGGGTATTCACTGTCCGCGTGGTACGCGAAGCGTCAACCTGCCTGAAAGTATTCTGTGATTTTTGGTAAGCTGCCGGGTTACTGTAAACTCCGCTTGCGTTGGCTCCGCCGGAATTCCGGTAATTGTTGATGTACCCGTTATTATTATTCCGGCCCAGCAAATAGCCCATTCCGCCATAAAGCAGCATGGTCGACAAGCCGCTGTGATGACCAACGGAAGATTGATTTGTACGGATTTCCTCATCGATCAACGCTTTCGCAGCTTCCGGGCTCAGGTTGTCCGAATGCCCGTCGAGGTATGTCACTACTGCGCCTGAGCTGTCTGGCGGTACATTATCTTCGCTGATGATCTTGAATTCTCCTGGTTTTACTTCTTTAATATGCGAGCGGATTCCTTTTGTAAAAGTGGTCTCCTCGTAGCTGTAAGCCGCTTCATCCTCCTCATTGGAAGAGCAGCTGCCCAGCGAAATGCCCGAGAGCAATGCAATAGCCAGTGCGCCTCCGATACTGATATCCTTCACGCTTTTAATAAAAGAACCTTTTCTTATTTGTGTCATACTATTGGGTTTTTAATGCTGACAATATCTAAAAATACACTTTTTGGCAGCGGTAATCTGCTATAATCTTTCAAATGGTACATAATACAGGGTTAAATTGCACAAATGCTTTACCAGCGGTTTTTAAGTACTTCCACAAAAATTAAGGCATAACCCTTTGAAAGATCATGCCTTAGTCCGTAAAAATAGTGCCGCCGCTACGCTTTCTTGGCAATTTTTTCCAATGCACCCACCAGCTTGTCCAAATCGCTGAGTTTGGTATAAACGTGCGGGGTTACCCTTACACAATGTATATTTTCCCAGTTAATACCTACTGTGTGGATCTTGTGGTCCTTCATGAGCTTCGCGTCCACTTCTTCCGGCTTCATCCCGTCGACACTTACACCGGCGATCGCGCAGGAAAATTCTGGTTTCAACGAAGTATGGATCTTCACACCGGGGATCTGTGCGGCTTTTTCTGCCCAGTATTTTTTGAGAAAATGAACCCGCTCCTGTTTACGTTTCGACCCGATCCCTTCCTGAAAATTGATCGCCTCCCCGATCGCCTGCTCGATAGGAAAGCTTCTGGTGCCTAATGTTTCAAATTTCCGGATATCGGCACTTTTGGGCTGACTATTACAAAGCAGTGGCCATATTTTCTCAATCTTATCCTTTTTAATCCACATCATTCCGCTGCCCACCGGCGCGCTCAGGAACTTGTGCAGACTGGTACCAAAATAGTCGCAATCGAGATCAGGTATCTTGTAATCGAGTAAACCAAAAGTATGCGCTCCGTCGACGACAACTTCGATCCCTTTGCTATGCGCCATCTGACAGATCTTTTTCACCGGCATAATCTGCCCGACCCAGTTGATAATGTGGGTTACGTGAATGATTTTGGTATTAGGCGTAACTGCATCGGCAAATGCTTTCACGATCTGCTCGTCGTTTTCAATGGGGAAATCAAAAGATAATTGTTTGTAAACCAGCCCATCGCGCATTTGGCGCTGTTTCCAGGCCTGGATCATATTCGGGTAATCCTGGATCGTGCCTATTATCTCGTCCCCTTTTTGCAACGGAAGTCCGAAAATGACGGTATTTAAAGCCTCGGTCGCATTTCTGTTGATCGCAATTTCTTCGGCGTCGCAACCTGCGAGCTTGGCGAGGCGCTGGCGGAGAGGTTCGCGGCCTTTATCCATAATGCGCCACATATAATAGGAAGGGCCTTGCGCGGCTGCTCTGTTGTATTTCTCCAAAGCTTCCTGCACTGCGAGCGGCGAAGGCGAAACGCCGCCGTTATTTAAAATGATAATTTCACTCTTGCTGGCTGTGTAAGCGTCCTGAATCACGGACCAGTAATCTTCATTGTCGTTACTGTCGGCTTTCCAGTATTTTTCCGCGTTGCTGAAATGCTCTGCGTGGAGTTGGTTAAAAAGGCTGTCAATACCGAACGCGCCCATGCCGAGGGCAGCGCTCTTTCTGAAAAAGGAACGGCGATTATTCATAAAATTGGGTTAGGAAATAGTAACTGAGTGAGCTACAATTTATTGATAATCCGCCGAAATCCCAATTACATCTCAGGATCGCTTTTTACCACAGCCTGCAACAACCACTCGTAGGTATCATAAGGCTCGGGCATACCTAAACTATCCAATTGCAGGTACATTAAATGCACATGCGTAGGCGAGCGTTTCTTATAAGCATTATAGCCGCTGCGTCCCATTTCGGCAATTTTATCGCCCGCTTTTATGCTTTGCCCGGGTTGCACTTCCACGATATTGTTATGTGCGTAGTAAAACAGCCCGTCGAGGCAGGGATCGTAAACCCAGATCCAGTTTCCGCCGCGGAGTTCGCTGTCGTATTTCCAGCCGGTTTCGGTGGCCAATACTATTCCTGATGAAAATGAAAGGACGTTAATAGGCTTCCACGTTCTGTCATCGAGGTTATCCTGGTCTTTATCTCTTACAAAAAGATCATGTGCAGGGTGGCTGCCGGCTACTTCCCGATCAAATAGATCAAAACCATTTGGCCGAAATCCTCTTCCTCTCGAACCGACGGATTCCCTGGGCAAATAGGATTCGACGGGATAAACGAAATAGGCGGAGTCGATGCCGCGGCAGGTGTCGGGCTTTACTATTTTTCGGATATTCCGCATGATTTCACTGAAAGCATTCCGGGCAGAATCGGGTGAAATAGCGCCGTCGCGGATATCAAGCTGTACCTGATTGAATGCGGCGCAATAGTCGGCTAGTGGTGTGGAAGATTCACTTTCATTAATAAAGGCTGAAATACTGACGATCAACAGCAGCCCAGCCACTCTTTTAACTGTCATCAAAAACATTTTTGTCATGAATCCTCTTTCCCCGAACAGATTGGTTTGTATTCCGGCCAGCGCCGGATTTAAATTAAAACAATACAAATGTATTTCTATTGCATTAAAAAGGTTCTATGCTTTCCTTTAAACCCGGAACACTAAACAAAAACACAATGCAATACCGTCGTTTTGGACGCACAAACTGGCAAGTCAGTGAAATTGGATATGGTATGTGGGGGCTCGCAGGCTGGACCGGCTCCGACCGCAAAGAGACCGATGATTCATTGAATCTGGCCGTGGAATCGGGTGTAAACTTTTTTGATACTGCCTGGGGATACGGAGAAGGATTGAGCGAGCGCATTCTGGGAGACCTTATCAAAAGATATCCTGACAAAAAAATATACGCCGCCACGAAAATCCCGCCGAAAAACCGCACCTGGCCTTCGAAGCCGGAGTTTAAGCTCGCCGATGTTTTTCCTGCGGATTATATTATTGAATACACAGAGAAAAGCCTGCAAAACCTCGGTACCGAGCAGATCGACCTGTTACAGTTTCACGTTTGGGAAGATAACTGGGCGCAGGAAGATGAATGGAAAGAGGCGATCCAAAAACTGACTCGGGAAGGTAAAGTAGGCGCCTGGGGAATCAGTATCAACCGCTGGGAGCCGGATAATGCATTGGAAACTTTAAAAACCGGGCTGATAGATGCTGTACAGGTGATCTACAATATTTTCGACCAGGCGCCGGAAGACAACCTCTTCCCGCTGTGCCGCGAAAAAGATATTGCCGTGATCGCGCGCGTTCCTTTCGACGAAGGTACTCTCACGGGTACTTTAACAAAGGAAACCGTTTTCCCGGCCGACGATTGGAGATCCACTTATTTCGTTCCAGAAAACCTGAATTCCAGCGTAGATCACGCAGAAGCATTGAAAGCCGATATTCCGGCTGGTATGACGATGCCGGAACTCGCATTGCGTTTCATCCTTAATAATCCGGACGTACATACTACGATTCCCGGCATGCGGAAATTACCGCACGTAAGATCAAATGTAGCCGTAAGCGACGGAAACGCACTTTCCCCCGAAATAGCTGAAAAACTGAAAACCCACCGCTGGGACAGGCAGCCGACCCAATGGTCACAATAGAAAAAAACCCGCTTCCAGATCAGAAGCGGGTTTTTTTTATCTATATAACTTATTATCGATCGAGTACTTTCCGGGCCCGGTGAAGAAAAGGGTCAGGTAAGTGATCAGAAATGAAATTGCGTGTTCTTTTTCGGCAAATGGATCGGGTCCGTGCACGATGAATACGACAACGATCATCGTAATAATGAGCGGGATCAATGCGGCTCTTGTGAATAACCCCAGAATGAGCAGAATCGAGCAGCCGAATTCTGCAAGAATGGTAAGGATCTTGGATAATTCTTCTCCGATACCGATCGGATCCGCGAAAGAACTGTCGCCTCCGAGGTAGCCGGAAAGCTTTGCATATCCGTGTGTGAGCATTAAACAGGATATACCAACCCGCAGGATCAGGATACCAAAATCCGCCGAAGCGGGCAGTTTAATAGGTTTCAAGAATCTCTTCAACATACATTTATTATTGTGTGAATAAATAATCCCTGGCCGCATTCATGGCCAAAATAACTCTTTTCACCTAACCGCAGAAACCGCCGAGATAGTTTCATAAATAATTTCGTGTCGCCATGGAATCATATTTTTATTTGCCAAGTTATATTTTTAGATTTACCTAAATTATATTTCAGAGTAAATTAAATAATAGTTTTGAACACTTATGAAGCTATACATACTATTCATTCTGTGCATCTTAACCTCGGCTTCTCAGGCGCAATTTGTGCTTTCGGGAAAAATTTCACTGGAAGGCCAGTCTGAAAGTGCATTCGGCGCGTCGGTTTATATTGACCAGCTTAAAATCGGTACCACGGCAGATACTTTGGGCAATTATCGCATTTCAGATATCCCGAGCGGAACGTATACGATCAGGGTCAGCTATATTTCAATGCCCACGATCACCGAGAAAAACGTTTCCGTTAAACAGGATCTGGTAAAGAATTTCGTCATGAAATCGGGTGCCAATGCATTAGACGAGGTTGTGATCTCGGGAACGATGAAGGAAGTTTCAAAGCTCGACAGCCCGGTGCCGGTGGATATTATCACTGCCAAATTCCTTTATAAAAACCCGGTACCCAGTATTTTTGAAGGACTAAGCTACGTAAACGGCGTGCGGCCGCAGCTGAATTGTAACGTTTGTAATACCGGCGATATTCACATGAATGGCCTGGAAGGTCCGTACACGATGGTGCTTATCGACGGGATGCCGATGGTGAGCGGACTTTCCACGGTTTACGGGCTTTCAGGGATACCCAATAGTTTAATCGAAAGAGTTGAGCTTGTAAAAGGCCCTGCTTCAACACTTTACGGCTCGGAGGCTGTGGGCGGATTGATCAATATCATTACCAAAAATCCTTCGAAAGCGCCTGTTTTCTCAGCGGATGCATTCAGCACCAGCTGGCTCGATTACAATCTGGACCTTGGTATGAAGCTCACTGCGGGAAAAAATGTGAGCTCGCTGATCGGGGTGAATTATTTCAATTACCAAAATCCGCTCGACCGTAACGGTGACGGATTCACGGATCTTACCTTGCAAAAACGCATTTCGATTTTCAACAAATGGTCATTTAACCTAAAAAATAACAAGCAGGCGAATATTGCTGCGCGGTACTATTATGAAGATCGCTGGGGCGGGCAAATGAACTGGAATAAGTCTTTCCGCGGCGGAGACGAAGTTTACGGAGAAAGCATTTATACTTCCAGATTTGAAGTACTCGGAAATTATCAGTTGCCTACCGAGGAAAAGATCACCCTGCAATATTCATTCAGTTCGCATCATCAGAATTCAGTTTATGGGAATGTGCCGTTTCTAGCCGACCAGAAAATCGCATTTGCCCAGCTGCTTTGGGACAAGGAAATCGGGAAGCATAATCTGTTGATTGGTACCCCTTTCAGATACACCTTTTATAACGACAATACTCCGGCAACACGTTATCTCGATGGAAATGACCACGCTGACAAGATTTATCTGCCCGGTTTTTTTGTGCAGGATGAGATCCGTTCGGGGCCGCATTCGCTTTTGCTTGGCGCGAGATATGACTTCAATAGCCGGCACGGAAGCATTTTCACGCCACGTGCCGCTTACAAATTCAAGTTTAACCAAACGGATGTCGTTCGCCTGAATGTGGGTCGCGGCTTCCGTATCGTAAATTTGTTCACCGAAGACCACGCAGCATTAACCGGCTCCCGGCAGGTGATTGTGAAAGAGGCACTTAACCCCGAGCAAAGCTGGAATGCAAATATTAATTTCGTGAAAAAGATCGTGACCGGAAGCTCATTCATCGGTTTTGACGCTTCTGTTTTCTATACCCATTTCACAAACCGGATCCTGCCCGATTACGACACCGATCCCAATCAGATCATTTACGATAACCTTGATGGATATGCAGTTTCAAAAGGAGTTAGCCTGAATTTGGATTTTAACTTCCCTTTTCCATTGAAAATAATTGCCGGAGGCACTCTAATGGACAATTTCCAGAAAGAAAATGGCGTACGTTTCCGGCCGGTGCTGACGGAAAGATTCACGGGTGTCTGGTCAGTCAATTATGAGATTCAAAAAGCGGGCATCTCGCTCGATTACACGGGCAATATGTACGGACCGATGCGGCTGCCGGTGTTGAGCGAAGAGGATCCGCGCGCGCGCGTTTCACCGATCTGGTCACTGCAAAATATCCAGGCGACCAAGAAGTTTGACAACGGTCTGGAAATTTACGGGGGTGTAAAAAACCTGCTCAACTTCACTCCGCCAGCCAATTCCATTGCCCGGTCAAATGATCCTTTTGACAAAAATGTGAGGTTCGATGACAATGGACAGGTAGTTGCAACTCCCGAAAATCCGTACCGATTGACCTTCGATCCGTCTTACGTTTACGCACCTAATCAGGGGCGCCGAGTGTTTCTGGGTATGCGATATACGTTGAGGTAAGACGCTGAAAATCTGGCGTCTAAAAAAGTGAGCGAAAACGAGCGTTTATAATTTTTCGAAGACCAAAAACGTATATAGTATTGATATTCATTGATTTGAATAATTTTTGATTGTATATTTGTGCCATCGATTATTTAACACTACTTGATTATGGCATTAGCAAAACAATTTGTAAAGAGCAAGTCTGTTTACAAAGTAACATTTACAGTTCCTGCGGAAGCCGCTGCGGACGCGAAGACAGTAGCCGTTGTTGGCGAATTTAACAATTGGAATCCTGAGGCGGTTGTGCTTAAAAAACAAAAAGACGGATCGTTCAAAGGCATTGTAGAACTAGCCGCAGGGGAGCACCAGTTCCGCTATATTTTGGATGGCGAGAAATGGGAAAATGACTGGGAAGCAGACAAATACGTACCAGCAGGTGTAGACGAATTAGCTGAAAATTCAGTGGTTGTTTGCAGCTAGTTGGCTGTTAGCTGTTAGCTGTTAGCTGTTAGCTGTTAGCTGTTAGCTGTTAGCTGTTAGCTGTTAGCTGTTAGAATAAAAAAACCGGAGGTAGGTGATCTACTCCGGTTTTTTTGTTGTCTCTAAATTCATTCTTAAACCAATAGCTAATACCTAACAGCCAATAGCCAATAGCTAATAGCCAACAGCTAAACCTTAAATGCATCACTCTCCACATACGCCTTGATCAGCGCGTCTTCGCCTTCGGCTCCGGTTTGTGAATTCCCGTGCTCCATGCCCATGATAAAGGATTTATTTTCTTTTTTGCTGCGGTCGTAAATGTATTTGAATATGTTTTTGTAATTGATCTCGCCGGTAGTCGGCTCTTTCCTTCCCGGCTCGTCACCGATCTGGAAATAATCAATCTCGCTCCAAGTTTTGTCGATATTGTAGATCAGGCGACCTTCGTTCTTCTGCATGTGATAGATATCATACAGGATCTTGCACGATTTACTATTTACCCCGCGGCATATTTCATAAGTCTGCTCGGAAGTACGCAGGAAAAGGTTTGGTGAATCACTGAGCGGCTCCAAAACCATTACCAGCCCGTGTGGTTCCAGGATCTCGGCGCCGCGGCGCAATGCGTCGATCACGTGACCGGTTTGCACGCCTATTGGCAGGTTTCTTTCAAAATCGCCAGGAACAACCGTCATCCATTTCGCATTTACGCGTTTAGCCACTTCGACCGCTTTTTTACAGCCATTGAGGAAAATATCAATGTATTCCTGCTTTCCAGCTGCCAGCGTATTTGCTCCGTTTCCGCCTTTATCTACCACAAAAACCCCCATTTCCATTCCCAGGCGCGTCATTTCTTTCGCGATCGCTTCCTGCTCCTGCACCGGGCGGCCCATCATACCATTATCTTCAAGACCCATAAATCCATTATCGGCCATAAATTTCAACTGGTCGATCACACCTTTTCCGGCTTTGTTCTGGAACATTCCGAAATGGGGTGCGTATTTGAGCTTGAACTGATTCTTGGCGGTCGGGGCTGGCTGGTTGGCAAAAGCATTATCAGCTGCTACTGCTGCACCCGCCAGACCTAATGTAGATTTTACGAAATTTCTACGAAGCATGTTTTTTCTTAAGTTATGTTTGAATTGTAAAGAAACGAAATGCACTGATTTACCTCAAAAGCACTTCTATTATTTTACAAATGCACTTTTACTAAGATCTTCTCCTTTTGCGGCGTTCCTTCCTGGAAGCTGGCTTTTGCGGAGCAGCCTCGGCTTCCTGCACTGCCGGTTTAGGAAAATAAGGAGCGAGCTGAGCCTTGATATCTTCCCTGAATGCGTTTCTTACCCCGTCCAGTGCGCCTTCTTTTACTTCGCCCGCAAGCCGGTCGTCGAGGAGTAGCTTCACAACCGCTTCTTCACCTGGCCAGCTCGCACCCAGGAACTTAGCAGCATTCTTGCGAACAGCCACTGATTCGTCCGGATTGACGGCAGCGGAGCGCAGCAGGTACACGGACTCACTACTTCCTACTGTTTGAATAGAAGCCAGCAAAGCGATTTTCTTCGCATCATTCATGCCGGCCAGCTTTTGGGTTACGTAAGAAATCCCCGCTTGTTCCAACAATAATGCACCCGCGTCTCTCCCGAGCACTTCGTCCGATTTGTCCAGCGCCATTTTAAGCAGCCGGTCATTTTCAGATTCGAGCTCGTAGCGCGTCATCAGGTCAATGTAATGCTCGGTACCATAGGTTTCGTCGAGCAATTTGTTCAATGCGGATAATCCCTGCTGGGAGTTTTTTACAAATGATTTATCCAAATGCAGCAGTGCCAGCTTGCTCACTTCAATCCGGTCGCTTGCCGGAACTGAGAGCACATTCAGCAGCGCCTGTGACTTTTCGTAACCGGCACGGAAGAAATCGAATGCGCGGAAATACCTTAACCTGCTTTTGAAATCGACAGAAGTGTCGGCCGCGGCTTCCGTCAAATATGGGATCGCCTGCCGGGTCCGGGCGAGCCAGATAATATCTTTGCCTGCGTCGGTAGCAGTCGGTTTACCCTTTTGTCTTTCCAACCAGGCTGGAAAAATCCGCTCCCACTGATCGAATGCACCGATACTGAGTGCCTCCACAGTCCAGCGGTCATTTCCTTTATATTGTTTCGCCAATTGCAGCCACACATCCAACGCTTCATAAGTGTGGTTATGATTGATCGCAAGCGCGCATTCGCGACGCACTTGCGGATCTGGATCTGCTGTAAGTCTTTTGATATATTCCGTTGGGTCGCTATTACGCTGACGCACAGCACGTAATGCCGTAATACGGATATTTGGATTTAAATGTCTGAAACCAATATCCAGTGCGCGGTAGTTAAAACCTTCGATGCGGTTAAGTACCCACAATGCCCGGGCGCGCAGCTTCGGGTTTGCATTATATCTGTTAAAAAGCTCTTCCAGAAATGGTTCTGCATTCCAACCGTGCTTTACACAGGCATTCCAGGCCAGGTAACGCATTGATAGGTTGGGGCTTTGCAATGCTTTCACCGCCTCCTCCGGATTAGTAAGGTCAAAAACGGGAATGGTATACGGTACTCCCGGAGGCGCCACGCGGAATATCCGCCCGCGACTTTTGTCTTTCATTTGATTCGAGCCGATCACAGGATCGTACCAATCGGAAATAATGAGGGAACCGTCGGGCGCAACGCAAACGTCCGTAGGCCGGAACCATTTGTCGCGGGTACCTTCCACGATCGGCAGGATTCCAGTCGATTTGTAGCCCGCTCCGTCAACTTCGACGGGAAATGCATTCACGTAGCGCTGACCTGCGTCGGCGAGCAATATCTGGTCCCAGTAGCGGCGGGGAAGCAATTCGCCTTCGTAAATGGTCATTCCCATCGGAAACCCTGAACCCGTTTGCAACAGATCTGGCACTACGCCCGGATCGTTCTGGTGCCAGTGCCTCCGCGGTATTTCGTCTTCAAGATTAGTTCTGTTAAGTCGCCAGCTTGCGCCAGTCATTTCGTCGATATACCCGAAATTCCCATTTTCCATCACATAAGAAATCCGGTCACTTCCGTTACCCGGCTCTTCCTGGTCCGACTGCCACATGGTTCCGTAGCTGTCGACGGCTACTTCAAAACCATTTCGGAAATTTTCAGCCATAATTTCAACTTTGGTAAAGTCCTGCTCGCAGCGAAAAACTACACCTTGTTTGAATTGCCTGAAATCGATCGGTCTCTCATATTTGTCCAATAGAGGCCTGTCCTGACCGTCTACCAGCTGTCTTCCGGCATTTCCGAAGTTGAAGTAAAATTTTCCATCGGGCCCGAAAACGAATGCGTGTACACCTGCGTCACTTTGCACGCCGCCTATTCCTTTGAAGAGAATTTCCTTGGTATCAGCCTTATCGTCGCCGTTTGTATCTGTAAAAAGCCACACGTACGGACTTTGAGAAACGATCGCTTTATTGCCCATTACCCAGATCCCGAGCGGCGCATTGATCTCCGGTCCCTGATAAAAAACCTTGGTAACATCGGCTTTTCCGTCTCCATCCTTATCTTCCAGGATCAGGATACGGTCGCCCATTCCCAGTTCGGATTTTCCGTTGACGGCCGGGCGATAATTATAAGCTTCACAAACCCAAACCCTGCCACGGTGATCCACATCGATATTGATCGGATTAATCACATTCGGCTCGGAAGCAAACAATGTCGCTTCGAGTCCGTCGGCAACTTTGATACCAGCGACTGCATTCCGTGAAAAACGCTTTTCCGGCTCAGAAAGAGCTGCATAAGCGCTATCCGGGTCGATAACAACCACTGGCTCAGTAACTAATGTATCGGTAACCTGGGAAAAACCGTAATAAGGAAGAAGGGCAGCTACTACGGTAAAGCGAAATGCAGACTTAAAAAAATGGATATATTTCAAAACGACCTCTAAGATTTCAAACTCTCAATAAACGTATAAAAATACCTTATGTTTACTGAATAAGGAAAGGAAGTCCGGAAAAGAATTGAAGCAGAGAGGTTAGAAAAAATATCTACCAGGGATGTTTTTGTGGATTCAGTCTATTGTCAAAAGTTGACAGTACTAATACACTTTCTGGTCTTATTACAAAAAAAATAGAGGTTTGAGGAGAAGCAACGCAACGTCGGATCTCGTTTTCCCGAATAAAAACCGGAAACTGCATCGGAACCTTTTGAATTCTCGAAAGCTGATAGTCGATTTCCGACAAAACCCTCATCGCGATGTGTTCACCCCAGGTTTCAAAGAGATATTCGGTCAAAAATTCATAGTCAGAAATTGCGCGCTCAGTCCAATCAATCTGCCTCACCGGCTCGCTATTCTGTTTCTCATTTCAGAAATTTTGCTGTCGATTCTCTCTCGGGCGGTCTTATCTTCCACGATCCGGCCATCGCGTAAATCTCTTAATCCTTCGGCAATTCCTAATCCAGCCGCCTCGGTGATATTTTCGAATACATGACGTTCAGATTCAAGCCTATATTCAAAGCCTAACTCTGTCAACAGCTTCTCGAGAACGGAAATATCTTTCTCGTTCTGTATGTCAATTCTGAGTGTGTTCATAATTTAAACCTAGCAAACTTTTGCTAATTTATCAAGAAGCCCGCCGCAGCTCCTGAATAATGGAGAGAAGATGTAAAGTTGTGTATATTATTACTGGGTATGTATGCAATTCATTGCTGTAAGGATTCTGCAAATTCCCCCGACCCCTGAAGGGGAGAACGTTGATCAGAAATAATGTTGAAAGTTCATTAAACAATAAAAAGCTACAAGTCCCCTTTTGGGGATTTAGGGGTTATCAGCACTAAGTCAAATTACAAGTGCCCTAGCCCTTCAATAAACCCCTCTACAAAAAAACATGGAGCAATTGATCGTTGCTCCATGTTCTATTTTATTTCTTCTTCAAACCACTCAGATAATCAACCAACCCGACCAGCTCGTCTGTGGTCATTGCGTCCTGCAAGCCAGCCGGCATCATGGATTCTTTGAGCTGCTTCATCGATTTTACCTTAGACATTTTGTATTCCTGCGTCGAGCCTCCCGGAAATTTCAATATCAGGTCGGTTTCTGTTTTGCTGGCTACAATGCCGGTTATCACCGAACCATCTTTGAATGTGACCTCGAAACCTTCGTAACCAAAACCAATACCAGCACTTGGTTCGAAAATAGCGGCATATTGAGCTTCCTTAGGTAGCTTACTACCAATTTCCGACAGTTTCGGGCCAAAATCCATTCCCTCCCCATTCACCTGGTGACATACTGCACAATAGGTACCGAATACCTGTTTGCCTGTTGCCGCGTCACCTTTCATACCGATCAGCTCCTTCATTTCAGGGTGCCGGCGGGCTGTGGTTACGCTGCCTTCCAGGTATTTAGCGGCTTCTGTTTTAACCGCTTTCCGCCACGCGCCGCTCAGTCCTTTCACCGCGGCGACCTTCACATCACCCGTCAATTTCCCTTCTTTCAGCAAGACCAGAACCTGATCTTCGCCGCTCATCGTGCCCCCAAGTGACCGTGCCGCCACTGTACGCTGTGCGATCGGGTAACTTTCTGTGGTGGCTACTTCTCTCAATATATCCAGCGACTCCTTACTTCCGGCCGATCTGAGTGCAGCCAGGATCGCTTCGCTTTTCGTGGTATCGCTCCCTTTGATCGTCTTCCAGACCAACTCTCCCCCGCCCTGTTTCATCAGCTGGGCAGCGGCGGCCGGACCTGTGCGGCCGGAAGTCTCTTTGATTGCCAGATCGAGCAGACGCTGATTTTCGGATTTCAGCTCGTATTTCGCTACGAGTTCCAGGTACGCCGGCGTTCCGTAGTTGCTATCAAGTAGTTTTTGGAGCGACGCCATCGCTTCTGCATTTTGTTTTACAAAACCCGGATCCAAATGCCTCAGTGCGAGTTCGTTCACTTTGTCCTGATCCTTACCCGAACCTTTCATGATTTGAAGCAGCGCCAGTGATTTCTCATTAGCTGCGGGGTTAAAGTCAAATGCACGGAAGTAGCGCAACCTGCTTTTCAAATCTGCTTTGGAATCCCCCGCAAGCGAGGCGAGCAACGGTAAAGATTCTTTTCCTCTCGACCGCCACACAATATCCTTTCCCGCTTGCGTGGCAATAGGGTTACTACCTGCTTTCGCTACCCAGGCGCTAAAAAACGAATCCCACTGATTATCAGCACCAATACCGAGTGCTTCAAGATACCAGCGGTCTTTTCCGTCATACTGTTTGGCGAGTTCTGCCCATAGTTCGGGAGAAACGGTAGCTTTGTTGTGATGCAATAGCAATGCACATTCCCGGCGAACCTGCGGCTCCGTATCTTTTACCAATAATTTAATATAAGCCAAAATGTCCACTCCCTTCGCCTCGCTCGCAGCGCGCAGCCCGGCAATGCGCATGTCAGGATTCGTGTCTTTTACAGCCAGATCAATGTTCTTTTTGGCAGATGAAGGCCATTTACTCAAAACCCAGAGAGCCCGGGCCCGCATTCTGTAATCTGTATTTTTATCTTTAAATAACTTTTCCAAAGCCGGAGCTGCCTTTTCGCCCATTGCATTTAATGCATTCCAAGCCTGATAACGCACCGATAAGTTGGGACTTTGCAATGCTTCCACAGCGCCGGCAGTGGTTGAGTAATCTGCCTTTTTGAACCGGTAAGGTGCATTTGCAGGCGCAACTCTGTAAATTCTTCCCCTTTTCTGATCGCCAGCCTGGTGACCACCCACGCCCGGATCGTACCAATCCGAAACGATTAGCGAACCGTCGGGAGCGACGCAAACGTCACTCGGCCTAAACCACTGGTCTCTCTTTCCATCGACGATATTGACGATCTTAGCTGTATAGCCTGCGCCTGATTTTTCAACCGGATAGGAACGCAAAACATTGTACCCTGGCTCACAGTGGATCATTTGACCATGAAATTCTTTTGGCAGCAACTTACCCTCGTAAACGACCATACCCGTGGGTGAACCCGAGCCGGTTTGCAACAAATTCGGTACCACTCCCGGGTCATTTAAATGCCAGTGACGCTGCGGAATGGAATCTTCCATATTGGTCCGGTTGGCCCGCCAGCCTGCGCCGGTAACTTCGTCGGTGTAGCCGTAGTTACCATATTGCATTACATAGTTGATCCGCACGCCTTTGTTTCCGTCATCGTCATTATCTGACTGCCACATGGTACCGTAACTATCAATGGCCACTTCGTAGTTATTCCTAAAATTGTTACCCAATACTTCAATATTTTTGAAATCAGGATCGCAGCGGAAAACCATTCCCTGTTTCAGCTTTTTGAAATCAATTTCCTGACCATTTTTATCAACAACCGGCTTGCCTTTTCCGTCGAGCAACTGGCCGCCTTCATTTCCAAAATTGAAATACAACTTTCCATCTGGTCCAAAAACGAATGCGTGCATGCCGTGATCGTGCTGCTCGCCGCCCAGTCCTTCGAATATCACTTCCTTTTTATCTGCCTTTAGATCACCGTCTTCGTCCGTAAAAAGCCACACATACGGACTCTGGGAAACCACTACCTTATTGCCCATCACCCAGATCCCAAGCGGCGCATTGATTTCTTTTCCCTGGTAAAAAACATTGGTCTTATCGGACTTTCCGTCGCCGTCGGTATCTTCCAGCACCACAATCCGGTCGCCTTCATTATTAGTAGGATTCCCGTTTATAGCGGGTCGATAATTATAAGCTTCACACACCCACACACGGCCCAAATGATCCACATCAATATTGGTAGGGTTTGTAATAGTGGGTTCTGATGCAAAAAGGGACGCTTCTAACCCATTTGTCACGGAAAGTCCCGCTACTGCATATTTAGGAGACCTTTTTTGCTCTTCGGTCAGATCTTTATAAAGACTGTCGAGTGCGGCACTCTGTAAAGTACTTGGATTGGTACGCTGGTAAGTAGCGACCAACAGGCCAGCCAGCAGGCAGCCTGCCGGAAATAGCATCAGTGATTTTTTGAAGTTCATGAGGTGAAATAATATAGGTCGGGAAAGCAGGACCGAATTGTGCTATTCTTAAATTAAAGATTGCTATTTTTAAAGTAATAAGAGCCAATCCACCTGTCATTTACTATCATGAACAAGACTTTTTTTTCCTTAATAGCTGTCGCACTGGCACTTCCGGCGGCGGCTCAGAAAATCCTTTCACCTGATATTCAGATCAAGACGGCGGTACTCGCTGCTCCGTCGGAAAAACAGGCCGGCGCGAAGGTCTACGGCTATTCGGCTGACGGAACGTTCAAGGTATTGCGGGATGGTACAAATGATTACGTGTGCATTGCCGACGATCCGAAAAAGGACGATATTGGCGTTTCCTGCTACCACGCTGATCTCGAACCATTCATGGAACGCGGCCGCGTACTGACCAAAGAAGGCAAGAATGCGAAGGCGATTTTTGATATAAGAGAAAAAGAAGCAAAAGACGGTACACTGAAAATGCCGAAACAATCTTCGACACTTTTTGTGCTTTCGGGGACGAAAGACAATTACGATGAAGCAGCGGGAACGCTCAAAAACAGCTATTTACGCTACGTAGTGTATATCCCGTTTGCGACTGCTGAAAGCTCCGGCCTACCACTCAAACCGGATGTTCCGGGAATGCCCTGGATCATGGACCCAGGTACCCACCGGGCACATATCATGATAAACCCGGCCAAGCCCTGACCTTTTAACAGATATAAAAACCTCATATGAAAAAAATATTCCATAGTATTGCCTCCCTGAGCCTGTGCGCACTTTCTTATCAATCCATGGCACAAAACGAAACGATCAATCTTTGGCCGGAAGGCAAAGTCCCCAACTTTAAATCCAGCGATATTCAGGAAAAATCGGAGACGGATGCAAGTGGCATTCTGCGGATCAGCGGCGTGACGGTACCTACGATGACCGCCTACATTGCCCCGAAAGAAAAAGCCACCGGCGCAGCTGTTGTGATTTGTCCGGGAGGCGGTTACGGTATCCTTGCGGCTTCACACGAGGGAAGCGATTTTGCCAAATGGTTCAACGACCGCGGTATTTCAGCATTTGTATTAAAATACCGTTTGCCCAATGCAAAAGCGATGGAACACCAGCACGAAGTACCTTTAATGGACGCAATGCAGGCAATGAAACTGGTCCGCGAAGGCGCAGGCAAATGGAATATCGACAAAAATAAGATCGGTGTCATGGGCTTTTCGGCCGGCGGACATTTGGCGGCGACGCTTTCCACTCACCATAATATGGGCCCGAAAGCTTCTCCCGACGCCAAACCTGATTTTTCTATTTTGCTTTATCCGGTGATTTCTTTCCAGCCGACCATTTCCCACGGCGGCTCGCGTGATAATTTGCTGGGTTCGGAAAAATCGGAAGAGCTGATCAAATATTACAGCAACGAAATGCAGGTAAGTGACCAAACGCCGCCCGCATTCCTGGTGCACGCGATGGACGATACCGGCGTGCCCGTTGAAAACAGTATTCAATATTATCTTGCATTAAAAAACAAAAAAATCCCTGCTGAAATGCACCTTTACCCAAAAGGCGGCCACGGTTACGGTATGCGCACCGAAGGAAAAGGTTCTCTTGCCAACTGGCCCGCCGCCATGGAAGGCTGGCTGAAAGCGATGGGCTATATGAAGTAGTATATTTGAAATGACCGCATTCAACCGTTTTTTATCCAATCAGAAATACCTGCTGTTTTTGTTCCTTGCGATCGCCGTTTTCGCGAGCCTGCAATCTTACTTTTCGCCATTAAAAACCTTTACGGAAGGCGGGAGGCATTACACAGCTTATAATAACTATATCATTTTCAAACAGTCGTTTTTTCACTTCCTGGAAGGAAAAGACCTGTACATTGAATACCTCGACGAGCAGGGAGACCTGTTTAAATACAGCCCGACGTTCGCGATCCTTTTCGGCATTTTTGGACTGATGCCCGACGTGCTCGGACTTTCGCTCTGGAACATCCTCAATGTGGTCGTGCTCCTGTATTCAGTGTATTATCTTCCAAAATTTGATGTTCGGACCAAAGGATTGATACTCGTTTTTGTGGCGGTAGAAATGCTCACAGCCACTCAGAATGAACAGAGTAATGCATTGATCGCCGGATTGCTCCTATTCACTTTCGGCGCACTTGAACGCAGGAGTTACTGGCTGGCGTCATTTTGCCTGGTATCGACGATCTACATCAAGCTGTTTGGAATAGTGGGACTGGCGCTGTATTTATTGTACCCGGACAAACTGAAACTGACCTACACGACAGCCTTTTGGGTCGTCATTTTCACGATTTTCCCGCTGGTAGCTGTTGACTGGGAGCAGTTTTTATTTTTGTATAAAAGCTGGGGAAATCTGCTTTCCAACGACCATTCGATCTCCGATGGAATCTCCGTAATAGGCTGGCTGAGAACTTGGTTTGGCCTTGAAATGAATAAAACTTATGTGAGTGTCGCGGGCGCATTGCTTTTCTGCATTCCGCTATTAAGAATAAAAGCTTACTCAAATTTTACTTTCCGGATATTGATGCTGGCGTCCGTGCTGATCTGGGTAGTAATTTTTAATCACCGCGCCGAATCGCCCACGTTTATCATTGCAGTAACCGGCGTCGCGCTCTGGTATTATGCCCAGGTTCCGTCTCGGGCCAATTACATTTTACTGATATTGACCCTTATTTTCACAATCCTCTCACCTACCGATCTGTTTCCGAGATTTATCCGGAATGAATGGATGAAACCGTACGTGGTGAAGGTGGTGCCCTGTATTTTAGTTTGGGGTAAAATGATTTACGATCTGCTGGCGGGGAAGCTGCAACCCCGCCAGTCGGAACCTTAATTTGCACTCATTAATAATCGATTAACCTCACGAACTTCGTCGGTTGAGAGAAATATATTTTTGACTACTTTCTCGCGATCGCTGGACACTTCCACTGTGTACGTTCCATCCTGCATAGCGGCAAAATTCAGCTTTTTGCCAAACTTGGTCGCCCACCTGCCTACAAGTTCTTCGTGCAGGACTTTCCCTTTTACATCCATTATCTTAATCGATAAACGTTCGCCTTTTTCCTTTTCAAGAAGCAGGTTCATCGTTTCTGTGTTGCGAACGCGGTACATTCCTATTCTGAATGTTTCACAGGTATTGTTCTTACATTCCGTCTTGGCTTCAACGGGATCGATCGCGAATGCGGATTGGTTTAGGACACAAATGCTGAATGTCAGCGCGGCAATGCATTTCAAAACGTTTTTCATGGCTTTCCGAAGGTTTGAATGTGGGTGATAAATTGGTTGAGTTTTCCCAATGAGTATCGCCCCCCGGGCATTGTTGCACGGGTTATTTGAACGGAAAAATTACGTGTTGAATGGTTAGCCGCCGATCGCGATCATCTCGCGGTTGGTTTCATATTCAGACTTGGCCTGCTGTTCGGAGAAGCCGGCGTGACCGCCGTGGGCGAAATGCTTTTTATAGAAATGCTGATGGATCAGTTCGCGCACATCTTTTCCCTGGCGAAGCGGAGTGAGTAAATCGGCCTCGGTCGTATCAAAAAGGCAATTTTTCAGCTTACCGTCAGCAGTAAGCCGGATTCGGTTGCAGCCATCGCAAAAGGGTTGGGTAACGGTACTGATCACGCCGAAAGTCCCGCCGGCTCCATTTACGTGGTAGCGACGAGCAGTATCATTTTGTTCCGGCTGAATGGCGTCAAAATCAAATTCGGTGCTGATCTGCGTTAACAGATCCGCGTGCGACACGATCTTTGACATATCCCATTGATTACCTTTAAAAGGCATAAATTCAATAAAACGGACGTGGAGATTAGGTTCATCGATCGTTAATCTCACAAAATCATTGACCTCATCATCATTAATCCCGCGCATCACGACCATATTGATCTTTACCACAAAACCCTGCGCCAAAAGCATGCGGATATGACCTAGCGTTTTTCCAAAATGCTCGCGTTTTGTAATTGCCTTAAACCGGTCTTCGCGCAAAGTATCCAAACTCACATTCAGCGACTTAACCCCAGACTCTTTCAAGACAGGAATGAACTGATCGATGAAAACTGCATTGGTTGTGAGAGTAAGCGAGGCAGGTAACTGGCCCAGCTCTGTAATAATCCGGTGCGCGTCTTTCCTGATCAGCGGCTCCCCGCCTGTCAGCCGGATCTTTTCCACACCCATTTCGACAAAAATCTCCGCGAGCGTGCGAATCTCGTCTGCCTGCATCAACCATTTGGAAGGCATAAACTGCATATCTTCCTGCGGCATGCAATAGGTACATCTCAGGTTACACTTATCCGTCAGCGAAATCCGCAGATAAGTATGCTTGCGCCCGAAAGTATCTATAATAGGTTGTGACATTTAGATTTTATATTAAAAAATCAATGCTTAGCGCCTTCTAATACGCTGAAAACATGCAAAATATGCGGAAACAGCGCATCAATATATTCGGTAACACCGCCGGTACTTCCCGGCATCGTCAAAACCAGCGTATCTCCTGAAAAACCTGCAACTGAACGTGAAAGCATGGCAGTAGGAATTCGATCCTGACCATAACTACGCGCCGCTTCGGCGATTCCGGGTATTTCGCGATCAATCAATTCCGCCACTGCCTCCGGTGTAACATCCCTGCGTGACAAACCGGTTCCGCCGGTGATCAGGATCATTTGATAACCTGTGTTTGTCCACTGCAATATCTGCTGCTGGATTGTGATCTTGTCGTCGGGTACCACTACATAATCTGCGACGGAAAGATGGAACGTTTCCAGTTTTTCAATGATCTTTTTCCCGGATTTGTCTTCTCCATTTCCATTTGAAATACTGTCTGAGCAAACCAGTACCGCAATTTTTAAATCACCAGGAGCGGCTTTACGATCGCTTTTTCCACCCTTCTTTTCGAGTAGACGAATATTTTTAATCTCAACACCCTTATCGATCGGTTTAAGCATATCGTACATCGTCAATGCGACTACTGACGCGCCGTGCATTGCCTCCACTTCCACGCCAGTTTTGTATATCGTCTTGACGATCAGCTCGATCACAATTTCCAAACCTTCAACGCGATAATTAACCGCAGTATATTCAATCGGAATCGGGTGACAATCGGGAAGCAGGTCGGGCGTTTTTTTAACGGCCAGAAAACCAGCCGCTTTCGCCATTTCAAATACATCACCCTTCGGGACAGTCCGGTTAGTAATCGCCTCGATCGTCTCAACCTTGCTCACTTGAACAACCGCCTGCGCCGTCGCAACCCGAAGTGTACTAGCCTTATGCGTAATATCGACCATTGTTAATGATTGAATGATTGAATGACTGAATGATTGAATGAGCCGCCGTGGAACGGTGAATGAGTGAATAATATTCCTTTCCTCCCTTCCTCCTTCCTCCCTTTCCTCCTTCCTCCCCTTTTACCTATTCTCTTTCCACTGAAAGTCCCCGCCTTCTCCCACCAACTCTTTCCCGAAAATCGGGGCGTTGTTTTTGATTTCCTCAACTATAAATTCCGACGCTTCGAATGCGGCGCGGCGGTGTGGGGATGAAACGAATATAAACAGGCTGATCTCTCCGGTTGGTACCAATCCCAGGCTGTGGTAAATGTGCAGACAAGTCAATTCAAATTTGGAGAACGCGGCTTCGCGGATCTCGTAGAAAACGTCGTTCGCCATTTCTTCGTAGGCAGTATATTCAATCCCTGAAACCACACCGCCCTCCTTTTCGTCGGCGCGGATCTGCCCCAGAAAGATAGCGTGAGCGCCTATGTTTGTTTTGGATTGATGACTTGCGATTGATTTCGCTATAAAATCGGGGCTGATCGGCCCTTCGACAAATACTTTCCTGGGCTTGTGTTCTTTTTCCATACCTGCTGTTATCCTCCTGCAAACGGTGGAAGAAGTGCTATTTCTGATTGTGGATCAATGGGCGCAAGATCTTCGGATATCCGCCGGTTCACTGCAATTTTAAATTTTTTCCCAAGAAGTTCGGGATACTTATCGGTAACCAGCTTGCGAAATTCGCCTACTGTGAGCCGACCGCTTTCCAGCCAGTTTTCCTCTGCCTGCCCGGTTACCTCCGCCAACATTCCGTAATACTGCACGTGCAAACCCATATATTTTCTGTTCAATATCTAATCTGAATATCTTAAAAAGGCAGCAAATGCACCTCTACCAAATCCCCCGCTGCCACCTTGTTCTGAGTTACAGGCAAATAAATTATCGCATCTGCCAGCGCAAATGAACGAATGGAAAACGATTCCTGTCCGTCGAGCGGAATTACATGATCGTCTGCTATTGACGCTTTCAAAAACTCGTCCCGCTCGCCATCGAATGCATATCCGTATTTAATCGGCAGTTGCAATGCTTTTAAAAATAAATCCGTCCTGCCCGTCATTTTACGGATCGCCGGCAGCACGTATTCATAGTAACACACCAGAGAGGATGCAGGATTCCCCGGCAGCGCGAAAAATAACTTTTCATGCTTTTTTGCAAAGAGCAGCGGCTTGCCTGGTTTTTGTCTGACCTTGTAAAAAACGGTATCTGCGCCAACTGCTTTTACCGCATCGCCTACAAAATCATAATCGCCTACCGAAATTCCGCCGGAAGCGAGCACTATGTCGTTTTTTTCTACAAGTTTTTCAAGTGCCTCAATGGTTGCGTGGAGATCGTCGGCAGCATAGCCTATTTCTACCTCCCCGAGCCCCTCCTGCTTCAAAGCCGCCGCGAGCATTCCTGAGTTAGATTCAAATATTTTCCCTGGCACCATCACTTCCCCGGGTTTCAAAAGTTCGTCTCCTGTGATCAAGAGGCCGATTTTGGGTTTTCTGCATACCTGAATATCAGTAATCCCCAATCCCTGTAAAAACGCAATACCGCCGGGAGAAAGGTATGTTCCGGCAGTTAATGCAACAGTCCCGGCCATAATTTGCTGACCGATCCGTCGCACATTCTTACCCTCAGGCACCGGAAATTCATCGATAAAAACCATCCCGTTTTCAATGCGGGTATGCTCCTGCATCACCACCGCAGTGGCACCGTCGGGTACAGGGGCGCCGGTGAAAATGCGCATTGCAAGACCGGAATCGAGGATTTCCAGGTCCGTTTGGCCGGCTTTGGATTCACCCTTCAATTTCAAGCCGGTACCCAAAGCAGTGATGTCCGAGTGCAGTATCGCGTAACCATCCATGGAAGATTGCCGGAATGCTGGCAAGGAAAGAGGCGCATTGAGATTTTCAGCAAGCACATACCCCACAGAATCGCCCAATTTGCGGGTTTCCGTTGGTAGAATCGCCGCCTGGGTAACGATTAAATGCTTCGCCTCGTTTACTGTAACCATATCTTTAGAATGAAGAAATGCAAGTTAAAATATTAGGCCCTGTAAAAGCTTTTTGGTGGGCAGTTTGTGTACAAAATCTTCAAAAACTGAACTTTATAGCTGTTTAGTACTAATTCTACATAGGCTATTATTTGCCTAAATAGTTGAAAATCAGACCCGAAATGGCACTTTTAAATTTACGCCCCTTACTAAAATTATATCTGGCATAGAATTTTACGTTTTGCGTACACCTGCATTAGCCGACTAAAATTTCAGGAGTTGGCCGATTCACAGGTAAATAGATTGATAACGCGGGTTGTTGCAAAATGCAGCCTCCTTTGTTTTGTACTATATTTTAATGTTTAAGATGCTGAAAATCAGTTTTTTACCCAGCAATCAAATATTTTAAATTCTATTCCGTTATCTTTGCACCCCGGCTTACAGCCTAGTAATATGTTTCACGAAATACAAAATGAATGATTAAACTTATCTTTATGGCTTTCTCAATCGCATTAATGGGGCCAGATCCTGTGAGCGAGGTGGAAGTGGAAAAGAAGGAGCTGAAAGAAACAACAATCATTGATTCAGATCTTCTTGCTATTGACTTTTGTGGAGAAGCCATCCCGTTATCGGAGCTTCGGATTGCTGAGCGATACCAGAACATGATCAGAAATTACGATAATCCTACCTTTCGTAAGCTGATGACAAAGACCCAAAAAAGAATGCGCGTTATTGAGCCTATTCTTAAAAAGTACGGAGTACCAGCCGATTTTCAATACCTCCCGCTCATCGAGAGCGCAATGAGTAACCAGGTTACTTCACATAAAGGCGCCGGAGGATACTGGCAGTTTATGCCTTCCACAGCAAAATATCTTGGTCTGGTAGTAAATGAAACCAGGGACGACCGCAAGCATCTCGTGAAATCCACGCATGCTGCCGGCAAATACCTGCGAGAATTGCATCGCCAATTAGGCTCGTGGACGCTTGTAGCTGCTGCCTACAATGCGGGGCCAACACACATTCAGAACAGAATGGATTCTCAGAACAAAGACGATTTCTTCAAACTACGTCTGAACTCAGAAACGGCCAAGTACATTTATAAGATATTGGCTGTAAAAGAGTGGTTCTCTAACCCGGAAAGAAGTAAGGAATGGGGCTCGGGAGAAGTGCTCACACGCCTGACTGACTTTAAATCCGAACAGAAAAAAGCGGAAATGGATCTGGCAAAAGTGGCCGCGGATTCCTGAGTAATATCTTTTATTTATGATAATGCAAAGAAAAGGACTCATTCTCCTTTTCTTTGTGTTTTATAGCACCAGTACCCCAATTAAAAGGCTGGCCACCCAGCTTAATCTTCAAAATCTAATATTCTTCTGAACATGACAAAAGCGGAAATGATCACTGATAAGGGCACTATGCTCATCGAGTTTTACGATGCAGACGCGCCGGGAACAGTGAAAAACTTTGTTGACCTTTCTAAAAAAGGCTTTTATGACGGATTGATTTTTCACCGTGTGATTCCTGACTTTATGGTTCAGGGCGGCGATCCTACCGGAACCGGCCGTGGAGGTCCTGGTTACAAAATTAAATGCGAGCTTTCAGGCGGTAACCAATACCACGATCGCGGTGTACTTTCAATGGCGCACGCGGGACGTGATACAGGTGGTTCTCAGTTCTTCATCTGTCACAGCCGCAATAACACTGCGCACCTTGACGGCAACCACACTTGCTTCGGAAAAGTGGTTGAAGGTGTTGATACTGTTGACCTGCTGCGTCAGGGAGACAAGATCCAGAAGATCACAATTATCGAAGAGCAGGAAGCTTAATTTTTGTTCTTAAATAAAAAAGACCGGCCTGGAAATATCCAGGCCGGTCTTTTTTATAATGCTATCTGCTACCAGAAATAAGCGTAAAGGAAAGTAATCATCCCGATCACGATCACGGCACCGACGATAAAGCTGCGGTGCGGAATAAACATGGAGGAATCGATTGCCAATCCTTTTTTCTCATCCGGCATTACCAATCCAAGAATTACCATTACCACCACGCAAATCAGGAATACAATTCCCATACGATCCAGGAATGGGACCTGGGTCCAGTCTGCGAATGGGAAAAAGTTGTTATGCATCGCCAATGCGATCAGGAATCCACCCACGATCGCGAATAATGCGCCTGCCGAGTTCGTCCGTTTCCAGAAGAAGCCCATAATAAACGCGGCGAAGATCCCTGGAGAAAGCAGACCTGTCATTTCCTGAATGAACTGGAAACCACCTTTTTTATCAATTCCCATATAAGGAGAAACGACGATCGCCAGGATCATAGAAACTACAACCACGATACGGCCAATTCTTACCAGCGTTTTCTCACTTGCATCTTTACCAATATAATTTTTGAAAATATCGAGTGTAAAAATGGTCGAGATACTATTTGCCTTTCCGGCAAGAGAAGCAACAACTGCGGCGGTTAATGCGGCAAATGAAAGTCCTTTTAAACCGGCAGGTAAAAGATTCAGCAATACAGGGTAAGCCATATCCGGGTTAATGACACCATCGTCACCAAGCATTTCTTTCTGGAACATTCCTTTGCTGTACAATGCATAAGCAGCGATACCTGGCAACACCACGATAACCGGCATCAATAACTTTAAGAACGCGGCAAAAAGAATACCGTTTCTTGCCGTCTTCAAATCCGCTCCCAATGCACGTTGCGTAATATATTGATTACAACCCCAATAGTTCAGGTTCACGATCCACATACCACCCAGCAATACCGTTAAGCCAGGAAGCTGCATATAAAATGGGCTGCTTTTGGGAAATATCATATGAAAATGATCATCATGGTTTTCACGCATCAGCTTGAAACCGGCCGTAATCCCTTCCATTCCATCCGTTGCAGATACCAGATTAACCGCCAGGTAAGTAGTAGCCAGACCGCCGATTACCAGAAAGAACACCTGAATTACGTCGGTATAACCGATCACTTTCATTCCACCGATCGTAATAATGATCGCAAAAGCCGCCAGCGCGATCATACAAAACTGAAAATCAAGCCCTGAAATACCTGAAACCGCCAATGCGCCCAGGTACAGAATCGACGTCAGATTGACCAGAATATACAGCGCCAGCCAGAATACCGCCATGATCAAACTCACGGTCGGATTGTAGCGGGTGCTCAGGAATTGCGGCATCGTGTAGATCTTGTTCTTCAAATAAATAGGCATAAAAAAAACAGCGACTATGATCAAAGTTGCTGCTGCCATCCATTCGTAGGTCGAAATACCGAGCCCCATTGAAAATCCGTTCCCGGACATTCCGATAAATTGTTCTGCTGAAATATTGGAAGCGATAAGCGAAGCTCCGATCGCCCACCACGTTAAGGAACCTTCTGCAAGGAAGAAATCTTTGGTCGATTCTACACCTGACCTTTTTCGCTGGTAAATCCAATAACCGTAACCGGAAACAAGTATGAAATAGAAGAAAAAAACGATGTAATCAAGGTCTTGTAAAGCTTGCATTGCAAAGTATAAAAGTGATGAATAATGAGGTTTGTCAGTTTAAATCGAAAGGTACATTATTTTCCGAAAATAGTACAAGAGGGAATTTCGCGAAGATGGGCTTAACCGTATTTAAAGTCCATTTTATAAATATAACTACAAGCTTTTTAGTACGAAGATTTAGTCTGATTTTTTCTTAGAAACCGTCAACCGGAGCGGGTTTGGCGGCAATCTCCTGAAATACCTTCTCAACTTTTCATCTTCTGCACTCAGATAAGCTTCTTCAAATGATTTTCCTGCGCTGAGATTTTCTATGAATTTCTGCATTCCGTCCGGCCCCGAAAGCGTTTGCCAGTAAGCTATTTCCATTCCCGCCGACATGTAAGCCAACATTACCTTTTTCTGTCCGCCATTAAAGAACTCCTTGATCGTAGTAATCTCTCCCAGTTCGAGAATCTCCTGGCCTCCTCCTGTATAATACATCCATTCGTCCATATAGTCGAGGTATTTAAGTGCTGGATCGGGATTATTGACGAAACGTTTGTCAAGCATTAATGCCACGCCTTCGTTAAACCACTGCGGAATATCACTGGTCACTTTCCACCAGCCTACTCTTTTAAGCAGCTCGATGTGACTCATTTCATGCGCGATCACATCCACATTTGCGCCTTGTGCATTCAGGATCACGTAGCTATTGCCCCACGGCGTGCCCACACTGCAGCCCGCTCCTTCGGTACTGCTGCAATAGCGCTGGTATTGTTGCAGGTTACTGCAAATGATAATTCTGGGAGAGGATTTTTTGCCTGAAAAAAAAGAGTCGACCCTCGCTTCTGATTTTTTAATAGCGGCGCCCAGCTTTTTGTAGGAAGCGGGACTGATTTCGGGACTGAAATAAACCAAACCGTTTTCATGGAACCCGGAAAGCCCGATCAGTTCGCAGTAGAATATCTGTGGGTAGAGAAAGAAAAGGCTGGCCGGCAACACGAATAGCAGCGCTATGATCACTTTAACAATCCGTAATGCGCGCGCCGGTAACCGATTATCTTTCAAAAGAGAATACTTTTAATAAGTATGCCACGAATACACCACAGCGGCGGCTGCAAATGATACACCAATAATTCGTGCATTATTATTCGTGAATTCGTGGCATTAAAAATCAATGCTTGAAGTGACGAATGCCAGTTGTGACCATTGAAAGTCCGTTGGCATCGCAATAGGCTACCGAATCCTTGTCACGAATAGAGCCTCCCGGCTGCACTACCGCCGTAATTCCAGCCTTATGCGCGATTTCAACACAATCCGCAAAAGGAAAAAATGCATCCGACGCCATTACCGCGCCATTCAGATCAAAACCAAACGCATTTGCTTTTTCAATCGCCTGACGCAATGCATCGACGCGGGAAGTTTGTCCGGTACCGCTCGCCAGAAGTTGGTTTTCTTTGGCCAAAACGATCGTGTTAGACTTGGTATGCTTGCAAACTTTCAATGCAAACTCCATCGCAGTCAGTTCCTGCTCGGTCGGCGCCTTTTCGGTGACAGTGGTATATTGGGAAGCTACTTCGGTCGACAGATCTTTATCCTGTACCAAAACCCCGTTCAGGATCGTCTTGAACATGATCTGCGGCAGCTCCACTGTATTTCTTTTTAGTAAAATCCGGTTTTTCTTGGATTTCAAAAGTTGCAACGCTTCTTCTTCGTATTCCGGCGCGATCAGGATTTCCATGAAAAGCTTGTTCAGCTCCTCCGCCGTCGCGAGGTCAACTTTCGAATTCGTGATCACTACTCCTCCAAATGCAGAAACCGGGTCACAGGCCAATGCATTATCGTAAGCTGCTTTGGCTGTGGCCGCAGTGGCAATTCCGCACGCATTGGTATGTTTAATGATCGCAAATGTTGGTTGCGCATCCTGAAATTCATCGATCAGGTTTACGCACGCGTCTACATCTACGAGGTTATTATAAGAAAGCTCTTTACCATGCAATTTCTCGAAAATACCTTCCAGATCACCGTAATAGGTAGCATTCTGGTGCGGGTTTTCGCCGTAGCGCAAAGTTTGCGATTGCAGTGAAGTAAAGTCAAAAAGTGCCTTATCTGTAATTGTTTTGTCAGCGGTGAAAAAACGATTGATCGCCCCGTCGTAATGCGAGGAAACACCAAATGCCTGACCTGCATAGTAGCGGCGGTCTTCCAGGTCGGTAGTGCCCGCTTTCGCAGTAAGCAGCTCCACCACCTCCGCATATTGTTCGCGGGAAGAGACTATCAAGGTGTCTTTGAAGTTCTTCGCAGTCGCTCTGATCAGCGAAATACCACCAATATCTATTTTTTCAATAATATCCTCCTCACTTGCTCCCGATGCAACCGTTTCTTCAAAAGGATACAAATCCACGATCACCATATCGATCGCCGGAATGTTGTATTGCGCCGCCTGCGCTACGTCACCTTCGTCGTCGCGACGATACAAAATGCCGCCCATGATCGCAGGGTGCAGCGTTTTTACCCTACCCCCGAAAATGGAAGGATAACCTGTCAGTTCTTCGGCTGCGGTAACAGGGATATTCAGATTTTCGATGAAAGTCTGCGTGCCTCCGGTTGAGTATAATTTTACACCATTGGTGTGCAAGAGGCGAACCAAAGGTTCTAGTCCGTCCTTATAATACACAGAAATAAGTGCGGATTGAATTTTTTTAGACATTGTAAAATGTTAACTGTAAGATTCTCTTGACTGAAAATAAACCGCAAAGATAGCCTAAAAATGTGCGAAGTTAGAAGTCAGAACTGCTAAAATCGAAGCGGTTATTTAAACTAATATGACCTTAAAATTTGAAATAATATGAACCTGGATCTCAAAGGAAAAACGGCGATTGTGTGCGGAGCCACGCAGGGTATTGGTCTGGCCTCGGGCATTGAGCTTGCATTACTCGGCGCAAATGTAACGCTCGTAGCGCGGAATGAAGAGAAGCTGAGAGAGGTTGTAGAAACCCTGGATGATTCGGCCGGGCAGTTGCACCGCTACGTAGTGGCCGATTTTTCTGACCATGAACAGGTGAAAGAAGCAATCGGAAACTACCTCCGTCTTTGCCCGGAAGTACATATTCTGGTGAATAATACCGGTGGTCCCTCGGGCGGCCCGATCGCAGAAGCAGAAGCAGATCAGTTTCTGAAAACCTTTCAGATGCATGTGATCAACAATCAGTTTTTAGTCCAATCTGTTTTGCCTTCGATGAAAAAAGAAGGGTACGGACGCATTGTGAATATTATCAGTACTTCTGTTAAACAACCTATTATCGGGCTTGGCGTTTCGAATACGATCCGTGGCGCGGTAGCGAGCTGGGCTAAAACTTTGTCGCTTGAAATCGCGCAGTTCGGGATCACGGTAAATAATGTATTGCCCGGGTATACCGAAACCGCCCGCCTGTATTCCGTGCTGGAAATGCGTGCCGAGGCGCAGAATCAGTCACCCAAAGAAGTTGCCCGCGAAATGGCAGCGAGTATCCCTACCAGGAGATTTGCGAAAGCCGAGGAAACCGCCGCCGCAGTTGCATTCCTGTGCAGCCCCGCCGCCGGGAGTATCAATGGCGTTAATTTGCCAGTTGATGGTGGGAGAACGGAGAGTATGTAGTTAAAAGTGATATTTCCAGTTGATCGAAGGAATAATTGTCCCGAAAACTGAAAGCCTGTAACTCACCAGCCGTGTTCCGGATTGTTTGAAGTAGATTGAATAGGGGTTTTTTCTGGCGTAAAGATTATAGAGCGAAAATGACCAGAGCGAATAGCGTCGCTGGTCGGTAGCGACGCGGGTATCTTTCGTGAATGAAACATCCATTCGGTGATAATCCGGCACGCGATCCAGGTTGCGCTGCGAATAATCCTGCACTACCACGTCATTAAGCAAGTAAGTACCGTCGGGGAAAGTGATCGGGCGGCCTGTCATGTACACAAAATTAGTACCGAAAGTCCAGCCCCTTTTCCATTTCCATTGCGTTGAAATGCTGACCGAATTGGGGCGATCAACCGTCGAGGGAAACCAGTCTCCTTTGTTGATCTGCTCACTCGAAAAGCCTGATTGCACCCGCGCGAAAGTCCGGCTGTACGTATAGGAAACAAGCCCGGTTAATATACCTTTTGATTTTTGAATACTGAACTCAACCCCGTAAGCCTTTCCCACTGCCGGCACCAGATCCGTTTCCAGCGCAGGATTCAATAATAATGTAGCGCCATTTTTATATTCAACCAGGTTACTGAGCCGCTTTCGGTAAATTTCCACCGACGTTTCAAATGTGTTGTCATTGAAGTTCCGAAAATATCCCAGCGCAAGCTGTTCGGCACTTTGCGGCGGCACGAAATCATCGGCCAACTTCCAAAAGTCAACTGGCGAAATGGCCGTGGTATTGGAGATTAAATGCAGGTATTGCCTGGTTTTAGTATAGCTCATTTTCAGCGAGCTTGTCTTCCCTGTATTGATCCGCACAGAAAGTCTCGGTTCCAAGCCGCCGAAGTTTGAAATGGATTTCCCTTTTCCATAAGTTAAAGTATCTACAATCGATTCCTCCGTGCGCGGCACGCCATTTTGATATTCATAAACAGTACCCGGACCTGAATTTTTGAAATACACATAACGAAGACCCGCGCTCACCGAAATCCAAGAAAACGGGCTCCATTCGTCAGAAATGTACGCGGCCTGCTCTATTGCCTGTTCCTTTTCGAGGTCAATATTTGTGATATTCGATTGTTTTTCGGGAGAAAGGTTGCCTGGTGCTAACTGGTAATGTGTAAAGACCATCCCGGCATCCAGCTTGTGCGCGGGCGAAGGTATCCAAAGCACGCGCAAATGTCCGTTATGCTGCCGGATACCCGATTGAAAAAGGTATTCATTGGTGGGCGAAATACCTTCCAGATTAAATGTGTAGTAGCTCAGATTAGCCCCGACCTGAAATGATAACGACTTGTTAATCTGCTTGTTCCAATTCAATGTAGCCGCCGTAGATTTCCATCCGTACAAGGTATCTTCCGGAAACTTAAATGAATCGTGACTATAATAACCCGTCGCTGACAGCACACTATTTTCAGATATTTCATAAGATAATCGTGCATTAAGATCAAAGAAGAAGGCTTTGTTCTGATTAGTGGGTTCGGGAAAACGTTTGATCAGCAAATTAGGATATGCGACGCGGCCGCCTGCCAGAAAAGTCAGCCGCTTGTTTTTGGTGAGCGGACCGTCGGCTGTTATACCTGCCGTCATAAGTCCCACGCCGGCAGCAACATTCACCCGCTCTTTATTCCCCGAGCGCGTATTGATCTCCAATAAAGACGAAAGCCGACCGCCGTAAGCCGCCGGAATATCGCCTTTGTATAAAGTCACATCACGGATCGCGTCCGCATTTACATTACTCAGGAAACCAAGCAAATGCGAGGTATTAAACAAAGGCGCGCCGTCGAGAAGTACGAGATTCTGGTCCGTCCGGCCGCCACGTACATTGAAACCCGAGGTACCTTCTCCCACCGTACTCACGCCCGGCTGCAAGGTAAGCGCCTTGATAATATCGACTTCACCGAACACGACAGGGATATTTTTAAGGTTTTTAATATCAAGCCGCGCGACGCTCATCTGGCTCGAACGCACATTTTCGTCCGGCGCTTTTTCTTTCACGATCAGTTCTTTTAATTCTCTCGTTTCAGGCGCAAGCTTTACATCCACGCCCGCCAGGATTTCTTTATAGGTAATGCTCAGATTTTTGGGAAAATATCCAACGGAAGATACTGTAATCAGCTGTTCGCCAGCTTTTAAGATAATCGTGAAATTACCCGTGCTATCTGAAATTGTACTGGCTTTGGATGCGCGGGAAATCACAGACGCATTTGGGATGGGAGTACCGAATGTTAAGTCCGCCACATTTCCTTTCAAAACCCAATTTTGCGCAAATGAAAGAAATGGCATGAGCAGCAAAATCGCTAAAAACGCCAGTCTCCTGGTTACGGTTTGGGTTAATATGTAGCAGCCGCGTTTCATCACCAGTTGGCCGGAGGATTAAGTTGCCCCTGATTATAAATAAGCTGGCAGTTGCCGTCTTCCACAAAAACATCCCCGTATTTAATCTCCATTCTCGCTGCATTCAAGGTATCACCGGGTATGGTCAGCCTGCGCGTGCTCACCCCCGACGATCCGAAATAGCCCAGCGCCAATACATTCGCGTCGTCCTCGCGGTGTACATTCCCTTCAATAGAAGCAGGCAGCGGATCGAACAGCGAGCCGGTACGCTTGCGCTGTTCTTCAAATTTGACCCAAAACTGATAAGCTGATTTTGTGAGCGAATATTGCCGGACTTCAATATAATGCCTGCCCACATAGTAAACCGGCGATAGCATGATCGGCCGCCTGCTAATGCTGTTTCCATTCACGAGTACATCCGAAAGCACTTCACTTCTCGAACCATAAACCGGCACCCAGCACCATTTACAGCAAAATCCAAAACCAATCGGCTCGCCCGTCGACAGTCGCGGCACATAACCGTAACCCGACCAGCGATAGTAATTCCCCGCCGAGGCAGGATCTTTGGTATCCAATAAAATCTGGTAATGGTCGGGTATGTAAACTTCGGCATCGGCCCGCGGCCGGTACTCGGCATAAATGCGATCGATTTCCGAAACCGGATTGAGGAGTTCGGGCTCTGAAATGTAGGTTTCTCCTCCGGGTAATATGATTTTCAGCTGGTAGCTTTTGCCCGACTGACCAACAAACGTAGAGTCATACATCCAATAATAAGCAGGTGTAAGTGCGTCTTGCGAAAGTGTTACAGTCCGGCCGCCGATTTCCGTGATACTGACAGTCGCACCATTGACCGGAATTTCGTTTTGCCCGTAAATCAATGAGTTATATTCCCCGGTCAATGTCAATTTAACTGTATAGGGCGGCTTTTCGTTGGTAACAAGTCCCTCTACCACAAGCCGCGACGCTACCGATCGTGCAGGAAGCTGTACTTCATCCACACAACCGGAAATAACCGCCAGTAAAAGCAGTAATAAAAGTCTAAGTTTCATTTATGGATTAAATTCCCAAAAATCAGTGCACCCTACTATTTGCTTCGCTGCAGTTCCATCAATTTGACGCGACTCGTATCCCCAGCCCAGGTAAGCCTTATTCCCAGCCGAAAACGAAACAAGCAATCTGTTTCCCTGCCCCGGGTATTCGGAATGCATAACCCAGGTATTCTTTTCGGCATTATATTCCCACAGATCACGCAACCCATTTCCCTCATTATCAATACCTAAGCCAAAATAACCTTTTCCTTTTGCCGAAAAACCAATTCCCAGATCGCGCATTTTTCCGGGGAAATCTGCTTTGCGGACCCACGTATCTTTCTCAGGCGAATAGGCGTAAAGATGTGGTGCGGTACCAGGCAACTGATTGACCACGTAACCATTATCTCCAATAGTAAACGCCGCGATTTTGCCCGTTTTTTCAGGAAGCGGCGCGCATATTTTCTGGTCCCAGCTAATATCCAGTGACCACATACTTCCGTTGCTATTTTCTTTTAATAAATAGGCTTTGTCAAAAGTCAGGAAAAACTTCACATCCCTGTCTATTCCTTCGTAAAGGGGAAAAACAACACCTGAATGCTGGCCAATATAATAGAAGCTCATGGTCCACCAAAAATCATTCAGATATGCTTTTTTGCCAGGCAACTTATCATCGTCGATGTAACCGAAACCCATGAATACTAACTCCCGACCGCCCACCTGACTAAGCGGAAAGGCGATCGCATTATGCCGGGGCGTCGGTTTCTGAGTTTCAGAACTTTCCCATTGACCGTTTATAAATTTCAGGATATTCCAATTTTCAGCATCCTGGTAACGAAATACGGCCAGCTGAGAATTGTAGAGTGGAGAAAGTACGGCGGCTCCTGTAAAATCGCCGCTGGCAACCGGAATATGTGGCAGCCGCTTCCAGTTCGCAGCGACTTTGGAAACAAAACTTCTCGAAGTGACAATAGGATTTCCCTGCGAATCGGTGTAGGTAAGTTGCAGTTTGTACGTTTCTCCGGCGACCAGTCCGGTAGTAGTGAAATTCCGGAGATTAAATTTCCCCGTTACCTCATTTGTGCCTGAGACCAGGGGGATTTTTGCACCCTTACTATTGGACATTTCCAGATGAAATGTCTCTGTTTCAGTTTGGGGGATTTTTAAGATTATATCAGCCTGCGACGCAGATCTGTTTTGTTCAACAGAAACAATCGCGTGCGGAATATCCACTTTCTGTTCCACACCGATCGGCGCGTAGTCATCATCGCAAGAACTAAAAATTACACTCAGCAAAAACAATATGGAGCGTAACTTTTTCATGATCTATCTGACGGGCTGAAATATTGAAACCGGCATATTATTACGCGCAACAAGCCAAAAAATTTCGCCGTTTTTAGTAATCGGCTTAATATCCCGCACTTCTCCTTCGAGCAGAAAACCACTTGCAACAGCAGATACGGACTTAAACTTCCCTTTTCCTTCATTCAATAAAACCAGCCCGTAACTCGAATCGTATCGGCCCTGGTAGGTACTCACGCCCAGGTAATTGCCGCCGCCGAGCAGATCAGGCTTACCATCATTATTGATATCAGCTACCGCAAATGCAAACATTTTAGAAACCTGGGCAGCAGCAGGCAGATCGTGAATAGCAAAACTTCCGCCTTTGTTTTCAATATAAACAGATTCAAATTTCTCCACTTCCAGCAACCGCGCGTCACGCAGTTCTTCCGGCTTGAAAATTTCGTCTATGGTCTTGCCTGCGAATGTTTTATAATCTGTAAAACGCTTATTAATTATCGAAGGAATGCGCTTTCCGAGCTCGTCTTTGAATGCAATAGGATACCATTTTCTATCCACACTATACGCGACAACCTGTTCGAGGCCCTGGTTGTTGTCAAAATCCTTTACCCACATTTTCAAACGAGAATCAGCACGTTTTCTGAATTTTGTATTGCTGCCGATATTACCTGCAACAAGGTCAATATCACCGTCCTGATCAAAATCCGCAGCTTGAATGCATTGCCAGAAGCCGGCTGGAACCTTGTATTGATCCGCTTTTTTCAGTCGCCCTTTTTTATTCAAAAATATAGTTACCGGCATCCAGTCGCCTGCCACTACCAGATCGGCTACTTTATCACCGTCGATATCCGCCCAGAGCGCGTCGGTAACCATGCCAATTTGCAGCAGCCCCTGAGCAAGATTTTTGGTTTGATCAGAAAAATTCCCTTTCCCGTCGTTGATCAATATATAAGAATCCGCAGCCTTTCCATAATTGAATCCCACTACTCTTCCGCCGACAAACAGATCCAGATCTCCGTCATTATCAATATCAAAAGGCTTTACACACGATTTATTGACAAGCATCGGCGGCAATGCTTTTTCATTTCTTTTAAAGTTTCCTTTTCCGTCGTTGAAGTACAGCCTATCGTTCTGCTGGGGCATATTCCCATAAAATTCATTCCCGCCTGATACCACGTACAGATCCTGAAAACCGTCTTTATTGGCATCGAAAAACACCGCTTCGATATCCTCAAACGTAGAATCTGCCCGAAAATCCGCCTGCCTGCTCAAAGCAAATGCGCCGGCTTTTGTTTGCAGGTACAACTCGCCCGCCTGCCATTTTCCACCACCGACAAACATATCTTCCAGCCCATCTCCATTCACATCAGCAACCGCTATTTTCGGTCCTTCCGTAGAAACCATAAATGGCATTAAGCTTTCGCGATAAAAATCAAAATACAGGTTTTCAGCATGTTTGTAAGGTATTTTAAACTGATCTGTCACATTTGTAAAAAGCGTTGCGGGCGCCGGTTCAACAAGTTGCTGGTTATTTTTCAATGTAGAACTCGCCGGTTCGTATTTGATTTTAAGCATCTGGTTGGTTTTGACCCGGGTCAAAATCTGCTCGCGCTGATCGGGCCAAACTATAATCACTGAATCGATAACCGTCTCTTTTCCAATACCAAAATGCAAAATCGGCTCACTCGAAGACTCGAAGCCCCGGGTAGTCGAAAGCTGCTGCATTTGAATGCTGCCTTTTTGTTTCAAAACCGCCTTCGCGCCTATTGCAGAAGTATTCTGAGGATAACCTTCCAGTTTAATGCGCAGGTACCCATTTCCTGAAACCGTATTTGATTGATTCTGGTAAAATACCGAAGGTTCGTTCAGGTTATTGATCACAAGATCCAGGTCGCCATCATTGTCCAGATCCGCATAAGCCGCTCCATTCGACAGCGAAGGCGTTTCAAAACCCCAGCTGGCCGACTTATCTTCAAAAACCGGCCCGGTGGAGCCTTTATAAATGTAATTATGCACTTTGCCTTCGGGCATCATTTCCAGCGCCTTCTTGTCCAGCTCCATTGAGGTTTCAGACGCGTAACGCAGCGAATCGTCTGCCGCATATTTGGCATAATCCAGGTTGTTGGGCCGGTGAGCAATTCCGTTACTTACAAAAAGATCTTTGATCCCGTCATTATCATAATCAGCCAGCAGCGGCGACCAGCTCCAATCTGTTGCAGCCAATCCCGCCATCGCACCAACTTCGATAAATTTTTTACCAAACTGATTAATTTGCAAACAGTTGCGACTCAGCTGCGGCATATAACCAAATGAAAGTTTGTACAGATAAATGTCCAATGCATCTTCCCCTATCGACGATTTCTCAATTGCCTCATCCTCCGGGTACATATCGAGCGTCATGATATCGGGATACCCATCGTTATTCACGTCGGCAATATCATTCCCCATTGAATACCTGCTCGTGTATCGGAACATTTCGCTGCTTTTATTGGTAAAAGTGCCGTTTCTGTTGTTGATGTAGCAATAATCATCTTCGTGAAAGTCGTTGGAAACATAAATATCGTCCCAGCCGTCGTTGTTCAGATCCGCTATTCCAATTCCCAAACCGTACCCCATTGCAGCGCCATATATCCCTGCTTTCTCACTTACATCCTCAAATTTCACGGCCCTTTCAGGAGTAACCTTTGTATTGCTGACCTTACTTTCATATAGATAATCGCCAGCTTCATTATTGCGTAAATGCCTGGTACTTACGCGATCATAACTGCGCGACGTGTGCACGGCGTGGTTCAAGAGGTAACAATCGAGATCTCCGTCCTTGTCATAATCAAAGAACACAGCCTGGGTAGAAAATCCTGTAAAATCCAGCCCATAATCCGCGGCTTTCTCTGTGAACGTAAGGTCTCCATTGTTGATATAGAGCTCATTAGCTCCTTCCATTCCTCTGAAATTCCCGACGGCAGAAACGTAAATGTCCAGTAGTCCGTCGCCGTTTATATCCGCCATGGTAACCCCGGTCTGCCAGTCAGAAAAACCTTCCACACCCGCTTTTTCAGAAATATCCTCAAACTTAAAATTGCCTTTATTGAGGTACAGCTTGTTTTTCCCCTGGTTCGACACAAAGTATACGTCGGTAAGTCCGTCGTTGTTAATATCGCCCGTCGCAACTCCGCCACCATTATAAAAATAGAGGTAGTCCATCAGGTTTACCTTTTCATTTCCGACAACCTTATTGGTAAATGCAACGCCCGTCGCGGCAGAATCTTTCACCGCAAACATGGGCTTTTCCTTTTCCTTTTTATCCGACTTGCAGGCCTGAAAAAACACACTTGCCGCGAATACTATCAATGCTATTTTCTTCATTTCGATGCTAATCCGGGACGAGAAGTCACTTTTTTCCCGCTTACCGGTCTGAATACCTGAATTTTACTATTGTTGTTTCCAACCACGATCTGACCCTGGCTCAACTGGCGCATTTGCCGTACCTGATTTTCCGTCCACAAACCCGTTTCCGAAGGCATTACCGCATTAAAATTCCCTTTACTATTGCTCAATATCAGCCCTTTGAGCGCATCATACCTGCCGATCTCGGGTAAAACGTTGTAGTAATTCCCCGCAATGATCAGGTCTATGGTTCCGTTTTTGTCATAATCCGTCGGGATGATTGCGTGGACGGGAGATAATTGCGCCAGTGGAGGCAAAGGTTTGAAAGTGAATGCTGTTCCCTTATTGTTATTTATAAAAATTGCAGATTCAGGCATAAAAACCTCTTTCTTCACCGCCGTTTCCAGATCTTTTTTATCAATCACATCTTCGATTTTCTTGTCCGCATACTGCTCAAACTTCACAAATTTCTTCTTCAAGGAAGGCATTGCCCGCAGCAGATCGGGTTTCATTACCATCGGAAATAGCTCGCCCGTCTCGTCAGGACAAGTGATGATCTGCTTGGTAATGCCATTGTTGTCAAAATCCTTTACATACATTTCAACCGGCTTTTCCTGATTGGCTTTCAACCGGGAATTCAACCCCAAATTCCCGCCGATAATATCCAGATCGCCGTCGCCGTCCACGTCAGCCACTGCGACAGTATTCCACCAGCCGTTCGTTTTAACCGGGTTACTCGCTTCATTTTTAAACTCCTGTTTGCCCAGATCAAGCTTTCCCCCGTTATTTTTAAAAACAGTAACCGGCATCCAGTCGCCAACCGCAATGAGTTCTGGATAAGTATCTCCGTCGAGGTCGGCCCAAATTGCGTCCGTTATCATCCCCAGCTGCTCAACTTGCGAAATATATCTTTTGGTGTAATTCTTGAAATTTCCGGTCCCATCGTTGGTCAGCAAATAACTCGGCGGATCGATACCATATTGCCCCGACTTCAATCTCGACCCAATAAAAATATCCTGGTCACCATCCTTATCATAATCCGCCACTGCAATGCAGGATGCATTGATTTTCAATCCTGGCAAACCGTTACTTTTCGAGAAACCGCCTTTCCCATCGCCCAGAAACAACTTTGGCTGCAATATATCATCGTCATCTTTAAACTCGTTACTGCCCGACACGATCAGCAGGTCCATATTCCCATCCTGATTGGCGTCAAAAAAGGCCGCATCGGAAACCTCCATTTCGGTTTCATTTTTTAAGATATCGGGTGTTATTTCGGCAAAAGCACCGTTAGATTTTTGGCGGTAAAGCCTGCCTCCCTGCCCCGACGCTCCGCCGATAAAAACATCGTCAAGCCCGTCTTTATCCACGTCACCAGTCGCCAGTCCGGGCCCGAGCCGCGAATACATTTGTTTCACCAGCGGATTCTGATTGTAATCCACATATTCCGCCTCTTTATGCGTGAAATCAATTCCGCCGGCTGTCAATTCTTCAAAGCTTTCCGAGCCTTTTTGACTACGGATCTTCCACGGGGCAGTAGCGTCTTTTTGGTTTAATGTGTAGGTAGAGTCGGCCGATATCTTTTTGATAATCTGCTCTTTATCATTTGGCCAAACTACTCTGACCGAGTCAATAGCAGAATTACTACCCAATCCGAAAACGAGCCGCAGATCGACAGAAGACTCAAAACCGCGATTTGGCATTTGTTGCAGCATCTGCGTTTTGTCCGACTGGTGCACATATATTTTCGCCCCGATCGCATTCACATTTCCCTGGTCGCCATTTAGTTTAAACTTCACATAATGAAAATCCTTCCGTTCATTTGATCGGTTTTTATATACAAAAAGCTGACTGTTCACATTATTCACGATCAGGTCGAGGTCGCCGTCATTGTCCAGATCTCCATAAGCCGCTCCATTTGAAAATGAGGGAGTATTGAGTCCCCAATCTTCCGAATGATTTGCAAAGGACAGGTTGCCATTATTCCGAAAAGCGTAGTTCGCGAGCGGCTCGGAAGGCATTTTATCGAGGAACATTTTATAGTCAAACTTTCTTGTCCGGCTCACTTCTGCAATATTCGAAGGGTCGGCCAGGAACGCGACAAAATCCTGATTAGTAAGATCTTTATTAATCCCGTTTGCGACAAAAATATCCTTTTGCCCGTCCGCATCCATATCAAAAATCAAGGCACCCCAGCTCCAATCCGTGGAGTGGGTGCCTGTAAATCTGGCAATTTCACTGAACCAAGTTTTCCCGTCGGGCCCGCCTGACTGGTTGAGTTGCAATGTATTTTGCATGTATTGGTGATGAAAATCACGTGACACTTTAAGCTCGAAAAGGTCGTAACCTTCGTAAGTAGAGGTCAGTTTCAGCCGCCGGTCAATGCCGGGCAGCATATCGGTCACATATATATCCAGCTTCCCGTCGTTGTTAATATCCGCAATATCGGCTCCCATTGAAGACAGGCTGGTATGCTCCATCGCCGACTGGATTGATTCTGTGAATGTACCGTCGTGATTATTAATATAAAGATAATCGTGCTCGTAAAAATCGTTGGAAATGTACAGATCGAGCCAATTATCGTCATTTACATCCCCGATTGTGATACCCAGCCCGAAGCCGATCAAACTGCCGTAAATACCCGCAGCTTCACTGATATCTGTAAAACTTTTGCCGTCATTTCTGAATAGCTTGTGGCCGCCCTCTTTGTCTCGCTGGTTGCGAATATTGGCATAAGCCAGCCGCCCCACGGGCGTGAAGCTATTATTGAGCAGGAACATATCCAGATCGCCGTCTTTATCGAAATCGAAAAATGCGGCGTGCGTTGAATATCCGCCATCGGCGAGTCCGTATTCCTTTGCCTGGTCAGTAAATGTACCGTCGCCTTTATTGATAAAAAGCTCATTGGCGCGTTCCTCGGATCGACCTGCATTACAAACGTACAAGTCGAGCAGCCCGTCTCCGTTCACATCGGCAAAAGTCGCTCCCGTACTCCACGATTTTGTTCCGACCACACCTGCTTTGGCTGTAATATCTTCGAACTGAAAGTTTCCCTTATTCAGGAAAAGCTTGTTGTCGCCCTGATTGGCTATCAGATATACATCGGGTAGGTTATCATTATTAATATCCCCTATCGCGACGCCGCCGCCATTGTAGAAATTACGGTAGTTGAAAATATTGAATTCCTCACTGTTTGTGATCGTATTTTCAAAAGCAATACCCGTTTCTGAGGAAGACATTTCCTGAAAAAGTGTATCCTTTTTTTCATTTTTTGAACACCCTGAAAAAATTAAAACACCTAGCGCACAAACCGAAAGTCCCTTACTGATCTTGATCATCGGAGGTAAAAAATCATTGTTGCTTCTGACGAAGAAACTATCACATTATGTAAATTAAAACAGGAGCAGCTTGGAAATAAGCTTGCTCCTGTCAAAGATGATTATAATTAAAGAAAATCAGTAACCCGGGTTCTGTTTCAGATTTGGGTTAAGCTGCAATTGTGACAAAGGAATCGGAAAGATATTTCTGAATACAGGCGAAGCGGTTTTAAACTGCCACGCTTTGTTAAACTGTCCAAAGCGGATCAGATCCTGACGACGGGTGTATTCCCAGGCCATTTCAAAGCCTCTTTCTGCGAGCAATCCGTCCAGTGTAAGCGTCGTAACCGGCGTAGTACCAGCTCTTTCGCGGATAATGTTCACATCTTTGATCGCATCAGTAGTTTTTCCAAGACGAAGATTAGCTTCTGCACGCAACAGATAAGCGTCACCCAAACGGAAAATTACAAAGTCGTTATCCTGATCATTACTTGCTCCGTTTCGTTGGATCTCGTATTTCTGGCTTCGCGCACCTGCAAGTCTTGCAACAGGTCCCGCTGCCATTTCGAAAGCTGGAATTTCGGGTGTGAAAATGAATGGTTTTCCATCATCTGTAAGCGGCTTACCGTCTGACGAAAACTGCTGTCCAACGATCCACATATTCTTGCGATTATCCCCTTCTTTGAACGAGTTGTAAAACTCTGTCGCAGTACAGTATCCGTTCCAGGGTGCCTGCGGCGTATTGTAAGTCAACTGGCTCAAATAGTGGAGCGTACGCATATTCATATTAAAGCCGCCTCTCTTTGATGCATCGTAAGGAACCGCCAGGATATTCTCTTTTGAAGACTGGTTTTGCGTCGAGAAGTTGCTGAAAAAGTCAGCTGACAAAGCGTATTTCCCGGAGTTGATGATAATATCACATTCCGCCTTTGCTTCTGCCCACTTCGGTGTACCTGTATAAACTTCTGCATTGATATACAGTTTAGCCAGGGTCATATCAGCTACGTACTTGTTGAACCTGCCGTAATAAGCGCCACCCGTAGTTTCGCTCAGGTTTGGATAAACTTCTTTCAGTTCCTTCTCAATCCAGGCAAATACTTCTGCTCCCGTTTTCTGGGTAGGACCGTCACCGCCAAGTTTGTCGGCGATAATAACATTACGGAAGTGATCAAGTAATATATAGTGGTAAAACGCACGTAATGCACGCAGTTCCGACTTCGTAGCAACATCCGTAATTTCCGGATTATTCAACTGTTGATTGATCGAGGTAATGGCATTATAGCACCAAGTCCACATACCATTAAATTTATCATCGTCACCAAGTGGTGTCCACGAATGTTGTTTCAAACGTTTCCAAGCGTCACTGTCCTTCCAGTCACCACCTCGGGTAGGGATTACCTGCTCGTCAGTAACCGTATTAAACTCTGCATACCTTCCGAAATAATCACCCAGCGAACTATAAAGTGGCCCAAGTAGTGCCGCCTGTTGCTGTGGCGTAGAACCAAATTGATCCGTCGGAATTACGTCAAAGGGTGTTTCAGTGAGATCAGTACATGCCTGGCCGCTCAGAAGTAATGCGGAGCCAAGTAATATATGTTTTACTTTGAGTTTCATTTGAATTTTCATTTTAAGTTTGGACGAATCGGCTGGCTTGTTAGCACAACCCTACTCGGTCATATCAGAATGTCAGGTTAACTCCTAACTGGAATGTACGTGTCTTAGGATAAATACCGGTTGCATCCAGACCCAAGCTGTTTGGCGCTGAGATATCATTGTTAAAATCTCCCTTCACTTCAAGCTCAGGATCTACCCCGCGGTATTTTGTAATGATAAACAGGTTATTTCCACCCAGGTAAATGCGTGCGTTGCTCAGGTATTTGCTTTCCAAGGTTACATTATAACCAACCTGCCAGTTGTCGAGCCGAATATAAGTCGCCTTTTCCAGCCAGTAATCAGACAGAGCATTAGTGCTAAAATTACCAGGGAGTTCTTTTACACTTTCCAACATATTGGTTTCCAGGATAGATCCAGGGATAGAAAGGTTAGAGCGCAGGTTGTTCAGAATACTGTTTCCAAATACTCCTCTCAGCTGAAAGCTAAGGTCAAACTTCTTGTAAGCTACGCTGTTAATCCACGCGCCGGTTACGTAAGGCTGCGGGTTATCTTTAAATCCTAACTTAGCCTTCGCAGGGTCTGTCACCGGTGTTGCACCCTCTGCTTGTTCCAGCAACATCTGTCCTTTATCGTCAAACCCAACAAAGTGACCTACGTTGTTGAACGAGCCAAGTGGAAGTCCGGGTGTAAGGATGGAAGCATAGACGTTGGAAAGACCACGGCCTCCGAATGCATTAAACCGAATGATACCTGAATCGAAATCATCACTTTTCAGATTGATAATCGAGTTCTTGATATAAGATCCTGTCAAACGGCTGGTCCATGTGAAATTATCAGTCTCAACAACATTTCCTCCAAACGAAAGCTCGATACCTTTGTTGCTCATCTCTCCTACGTTAGCCCAGATGAAGTTGGTGAAGTATTTTACACCATCCGCAGGAACCGAATATTTGTAAAGCATATCATTGGTTCTCTTGTCAAAAACATCAATCGATCCTGAGAAGCGACCGTTTACGAACTGGAAGTCAAGACCTAAGTTTGTTTGAGAAACAACTTCCCATTTCAGGTTAGGGTTTGTATTCTGTGTGATCGCGTATCCAGGAAGGAAGTTGTTGATACTACCGTCATAATAAGATGTAGTTGGTCCGTATAACTGAAGTGATTGATAGGGTACCAATCCTTCGGAGTTACCCGTTTTACCCCAGCTCGCACGCAGTTTCAAATAATTGAATGCTTCTGATTTTGGGAAGAAAGATTCGTCAGAAATTGTCCAACCTGCCGCAACCGACGGGAATAGCCCCCATTTGTTGTTTGCTCCGAATTTCGAACTTCCGTCGTAGCGAAGTGTCGCTGTCAGGTTGTATTTGTCGTTGAAATTTAAAGTACCTCTACCGAAGAAAGATGCCAGAGAAGTTTGGTTTCTGTATGAACTTACATACCCTGTTTTTGGAAGAATTAATGATCCGGATCCTAGTCCAAGGTTGTCATAACCCAATCCAGTTGCAACAAACTGTGTGTTATTCGCGCCGAATCCATCTCTAACAATATTCTGGTAGGAATAACCGCCAAGAAGTGAAAAGTTGCTTCCTTTATCACCAAAACCTTTTAAATAAGTAGCTGTCAGTTCCAGAAGCTTGTCGTTTTCCTGACCCAGGTTCCGGGAAGCCTCTCCATTTGTAATCTGAAAAGCTTTCACAGACCTGTCGCGTGCCCGGCTTGTTACTTCCTGATCATTTTTAAGAGCGCCGTTCACGCCAAGGATCAATCCGCTTAACACTTCGTATTTCAGATTGACTGCTCCAACCAATGTATTTTTCTGACGCCCGAACACTTCGTTTTCCAACATTGCAACCGGGTTGTTGAGGTCAAATGCACCTGGGATCTCGTAATGGGAACCATCTGCATTGCGTACAGGAAGCGTAGGAAGGAACAAAGTCGCGTTTGCCAGGATACCTCCGTCAGTCAGATCAGAATTTGTATTGGTATAAGACAAGCTGTACTGAATGTTCAACCTGTTGTCAAGCGCTTTCTGATCAAGGTTAATACGGCCCGTCAAACGATCAAACCCTGTATTTTTAATGATACCCTGACGTTTTGTATAGTTTACAGAACCCCGGTAAGAGAATGTAGGCGAACCACCGGAAACCGCAAGGTCGTGGCTGTTTGTGAAACCGCTGCGTGAAATTTCATCCCACCAGTCGGTATTGTGAAAGCCGCCACTGGCATCGCGTGGAAAACGCTGGCTATCTAATAGTGAGGAATCACCTTTAATACGCTGTACCTCAGAAACATATCCAGGACCATCCAGCAGTTTCAGGTTATTCGAGATCACATCCACCCCCACATAGTTATTGAATGAGACCGTTGCGCGACCCGATTTTCCACGTTTGGTTGTAATAATGATAACACCATTCGCAGCACGTGAACCATAGATCGCAGAAGCAGATGCATCTTTTAATACGTCCATTGATTCGATATCAGTAGGAGAAATGGTGCTGATCGGCACACCGATAATTCCATCCACTACATATAAAGGATCACTACCACCGGCGAGCGAAGTGTAACCGCGAAGCCGCACAGTCGGGCTTGTGTTTGGGTCACCATTTGGTTGGGTAATCGTTAAACCAGCCACACGACCCTGGATCGCCTGTAACGGGTTTGGGTTAATTCCTGCGTTGAAGTCTTTCGAACTCACGGAAGTAACTGTTCCCGTCACGTCCTTTCTTCTTGCAGTACCATATCCCACAACCACCACTTCTTCCAGTGCCTTTACGTCGTCACTTAACGTTACATCGATTTTAGATTGGTTGCCAATCTCAACTTCCTTGGATGTAAAACCAATGAAGCTGAAAACGAGCGTCGAATTTGAGGGGGCGGAGATGGAATAATTTCCGTCCATATCCGAGTTAGCACCCTTTGTGGTACCTTTTACTGTGATCGAAACGCCCGGCAATCCGCTGCCTTTGCCGTCAATTACCTTGCCGGTAACCTCCACATCCTGAGCGTAAGCAATGTTTACAACAGATAAAAGCAAAACGATCAGCGTAGAAATGCCCACTTTGAGCGCGCCTGTTCTGAAAAGTCGGTTGCTTCTCCCTAGAACATCTTGATAATAAGATTCTTGAAAGGATAAATTCATCATAGGTTAGATAATTAATTTGGTATCTGTGGTCTTCTGAGGCACTCTAAATACTTATCACAAAATGTAACCGGCTAAACACTTATAATACAACTGCTTGTTTATCTGATTATTCGTATAAATAGTTAGAGATTTTCATTACAACTCACACAAAATAATAAAAATCATTCGGATAATGCAATGCAGCGATACGGTTACATGCAATTAAAATCTGATTAATTAACGAACGCGGCAAATGGGCAAACCAACGGTCGTTTCCAGGGGATCAACCGCCTGTTAATCATTCAAAGAAATGCTGGAAATCCTAGTGGCTAGTGCGTAACTTTGCATTCCTTTTTTAGTCCAAATGCTTTTATGACACCGGTTTCTTCCGTATCCACCGACCAGCTAAATTCCTTTTCAAAGACCCTCGAAGGCGAGTTGCATTACGATAATACCATGCGTACGCTTTACGCGACCGACGCCTCGGCCTATCGTGAAATGCCGCTGGCAGTTGCTATTCCAAAGTCTCTAGGGGATATCAAGGCGCTGATCTCGTTTGCGACGGCTAACCGGATTTCCCTGATCCCGAGAACAGCCGGGACTTCACTGGCCGGACAGGTGGTAGGAAATGGGATCGTCGTGGACGTTTCGCGGAATTTTACTAAAATCATCGAGATCAATGCAGAGGAAAGATGGGTGCGTGTTGAACCAGGCGTCGTACGCGACGAGCTGAATATGGCGCTCAAACCTTACGGACTTTATTTTGGTCCGGAAACATCCACTGCTAACCGCGCGATGATCGCCGGAATGGTCGGAAATAACTCCTGCGGCTCCAATTCGATCGTTTATGGAAGTACACGCGAACATACCCTGGAAGTAAAGGCGATCCTGGCCGACGGTTCCGATGCAGTTTTTTCCAATATCCGGACAGCCGATTTTAATGCAATGCTGCATGATGCCACCCGTAAAAATGGAAGCGCAACACTTCTTGATAAAATATATCTTAAAACCAATGAGATCCTTGCTTCTGCCGAAAACCAGGCGGAGATCAGAAAGAACTTCCCGAAACCTTCGGTAGAGCGGCGAAATACGGGCTATGCGCTCGATATGCTGCTTAATATGGAACCTTATCAGGCGGGACTAGCTGAAAATGAACCTGCTAAGGAGTTCAATATGTGCAGTCTGATCGCAGGTTCTGAGGGTACATTGTGTTTTTTGACCGAGATAAAATTAAACCTTGTTCCGCTTCCGCCGAAAACGCAGGGGCTGGTGTGCGTGCATTGTTTCACTATTGACGAGGCGCTGAGAGCGACTATTTTGACGCTCAAATATGGTCCGCACGCGGTAGAGCTGATCGATGATTACGTGCTCGAATGTGCTGCTACCAATGCAGAACAGAAGAAAAATGCATTTTTTGTAAAAAATAAACCCGACGGAAATTTCCCCGCGATCCTGGTAGTTGACCTTTCCCGGGAGACCAAAGAGGAAGTGGAGCAACTGGCCGCAGCGATGGAACAGGAGCTTCGCGAGGCAGGAATCGGGTTTCACTATCCTTTGCTTTTCGGGGACGATACTAAAAAAATATGGACGTTGCGTAAAGCGGGCCTCGGCTTGCTGGCCAACATTCCCGGCGACGAAAAGGCGGTTGCAGTCATTGAAGATACCGCGATCGACGTTTATGACCAGCCAGAATACATCCGCGACTTTAATGAAATACTTAAAAAGCATGGAATGTCGGCCGTGCATTATGCGCATGCAGGCTCAGGAGAACTGCATTTGCGTCCTATTATCAATCTAAAAACCAGCGAAGGACACCGTCAATTCAGGATGATCGCGGAAGAAATTGCGGACCTGGTGAAACGATACGACGGTTCACTTTCCGGCGAGCACGGCGACGGCCGTTTGCGGGGCGAGTTTATTCCTAAAATGGTGGGGCAACACAACTACCAGCTTTTCAAGGACATTAAGAAAGCTTGGGATCCCAACAATATATTTAATCCAGGAAAAATAGTCGATACTGCGCCGATGGATACGTTTTTGCGTTACGAAGCGGACCAGAAAACGCCGCAGTTCAAGACCTATTTCCGCTTTCACGACCAGGATATTTTGCAGCACGCCGAGCAATGCAATGGGTCGGGTGACTGCCGTAAAACGCAATTGAGCGGCGGTACCATGTGCCCCAGCTTTATGGCGACACGGAATGAAAAGGATACTACGCGTGCAAGAGCCAATATCCTGCGCGAAATGCTGACCAGATCTCCAAAAGAAAATCGATTTGATAATGAGGAGATTAAGGAGGTTTATGACCTGTGTCTGGCTTGTAAGGGCTGCAAAGGCGAGTGCCCTTCCAATGTGGACGTTGCAAAGCTGAAAATGGAGTTTTTGCAGCAATATCACGACGTACATGGGGTTCCGTTACGGTCGTGGCTGGTAGGTAATTTTTCTAAAATGACGGGACTGGCAAGTTATGTGCCGTGGGCTTATAATCTGATCTTTAAAAATAAGCCGCTGCGCAAAATAGCAAATCAGGTAGTAGGCTTTCACCCCGAGCGTTCGATGCCGCTTTTACATAATACTACCCTTAAAAAGTGGTATGAAAAACGAAGAAAAGGCACCAGTTCTACCGGCAAAAAAGTCTACCTTTTCTGTGACGAGTTTACCAATTATAATGATGTTGAAATTGGTAAAAAAACCATCCTGGTCCTGGAAAAACTTGGCTACGAAGTAGTTATACCAAATCACGGACCATCGGGCAGGCCGCAACTCTCAAAAGGACTATTAAAAGACGCCAAAAAGATTGCAGAGGAAAATGTCCGCCTGTTACGAGACCTCATATCTTACGACACGCCGCTGATAGGCATTGAGCCTTCGGCGATATTGACTTTCCGCGATGAGTACCCTGACCTGGTAAGCACCGAAATGCTGGAAGACGCAAAAAAGCTGGCGCAAAATGCGTTGCAGTTTGACGAATTCATTTCCCGCGAAATTGAGTTAAAACATATTTCTAAAGATCAGTTTACCAAGGAAAAGCGATTGATCAAGCTGCACGGACATTGCCAGCAAAAGGCGATTTCCAGCATGATACCGACCAAAAAAATGCTTTCACTTCCTGAAAACTACACGGTACAACTGATCCCCTCAGGATGCTGCGGAATGGCGGGCTCATTCGGCTACGAGAAAGAGCACTATGATATTTCGATGCAGATTGGCGAGCTCGTACTTTTCCCGGCTGTTCGTCAGCAGCCCGAAGAAGTAATTATCGCCGCCCCAGGAACCAGCTGCCGCCACCAGATCCACGACGGAACCGGCCGAAAAGCATTGCACCCGGCGGAGATATTGTTTGAGGCGCTGGCGGCGGATTAATTCCGCCCCAGATTAATATTCATCGTAGTCCCGATCCGGAAAACGGTGTTTTTGTATTTGAAACCCTCAAAACTGTTCGCGACTTCAATTCGGAACGGGAAGCGGATACCTACGTCCAGACCATAACCCAGCTCCGTATAATTATCCGAAGAAGGTGTAGCCAGGTAATGCAAAAAGAAATTCTCCTTAATCCCCATAACCCGAAACCAAGAAACCTGCGTAAGCAAAAACTTGCGAAACTCGCTAAAAACATGCGCCTCCGCAAACTGCGTAGCAGTGGAATATCTGTAATAGTCGAGCATCCGGAATGTGCTCACCGGGTCGCCAAACTGGAAGAAAAACCTGTTTCCGGCAAAATGCTGATAATCGGGGAAACGTACGGCGTTTGAATTCAGAAACTTACCAGCTGCCAGCTTATAACTTAACTTACTCCTCACGCCGGTTTCAAAACCGTGCTGAATCCCGATCTGGACAAAATCATAATCAACATCGCTGCCGAAAATAGTACTGATACCCTTCCTGTAGTTAATGGATAAGATGGGCGAATCGTCGTCATAAAAAGTGGTTTTCCCGCCTTTAATCCGGTATTTCTGCCAGGGTTTGTAAGCCGCTGAAATCCCAAGCGTCAAGGCTTTATGTGGGTTGATTTCAAGTGAGGCCGTGCCGCTTCCGTCGGTATTTTCTTCATTGAAAGGAATGTTGGAAGTGAATGCGCGGCGGTTCCAGTCGATCCAGCTGTAAGGATTCATATCACGCACATTGCGCAGCGGCCTGCGATCGGCAAATTCTATATTCGCTTTCAGTTCAAAATGTTCGTTTTCCCGGTCGGTTTTAAAGTCGAGGCGGACGAAATCCTTTTCATATATCTTGATAAAATTCCTTTCCAGAAAAAGTGTGGTAAATGTGTTCAGCAGCGGATGCATCGGGTGCTCGCTGTTGAATTGAGAGATCGTCTGTCCACCGGAAAGGTTTAGGCTGGTCCTTTTTCTGCTGTAATCGATCCCACCGAATACCATCAGTTTTTGCCGTGCAAAGGAATAGCGCGTCAATGCATTGAATGACAATTGCTGCCCGGCACGCGAGGAGATACGTTTTACATTACCATTCTCCCCGATCTGTATACCTTCCATATTCTTCTTCGGATCGCCGCCGCGGTACCGCAACTTAAAACCGCCGCCATTCAAAGCAAGCCCCTCCACAGTATTGATCTGCGCGCCCAGCAGCGGACTTACATAATCCAGCCTCCACGGACTTTTTTTACCCAAACCAAAACTGGTACCCTGGATAATATCGCTAAGAAATCCCGACCCGCCGCCGCTTTTCCGTTTGCTTTTAGTAGTGTCTGCATTCGCGGTTTTCAGACTATCTTTCTGTTCCTCAGTCCCGGATTTTACCACAATAATACTATCGAGCCGCGTGTAACTTTTCACTTCGGCGGTCGTGAGCGGCACAGTGCGGATCGAGTCCCAGAATGCCATGGTACGTCTGCTGGCCATGGAATCGACCTCGGTGGAATCATTTCTGGTGAAATTAAGATCAATATCCTCCCCCTTTTCCTCCTTCTCTTTCAGGTCCTGCTTTTCGTATTCCTTCATTAACTTTCGGAGGTTTTTGGCCGAAAATTCCTTTTGCTTGCTCACCACTTCTTCCAGTTTCTGCGATTTGATCTCCCGGTTGCTGAGCTTCACTTTCTTAGCCTCGTCCTTTTCTTTTTTACCATCCACTACCACAATATCCGGTCTGAAAGTCGGGTTGATTTTTACATTGCTGAAAGACTGCGAGATCACAAAATCAGCTTTTCCTTTCAAACCATAAATACCTCCCCGAATGTGAAATTGCTGGTTTACCGGCATCCAAACATCCTGCACCGGACTATAAACCTGTTTGATATCGATCGTAAAACCAGTATTTACAGTTTGCAGATCGAGGCTGTAAATGCTCCACTCGTTCTCAATGATCTGGATCGTGCCGCGGTAAACGCCCTCGCCCCAGGAGCGCGGCGTCACTTTGATCTTATTCACCTCAATTCCATTCTCCCGAAAAGCACCGAGATATTCGAATTTATAATAGGCAAAAGCGCGCGGCGAGAGCGGAGACACTGCTTTTACAACTTCCGGCTGGTAAAAACTCGCGAGCAAATAGGCATTCGGATTAGCAAAATCCTTGTCCTGACTATTTCTGGAAGCGATCACTTTTTGTTTGTAAGTATTCGGCTGCTTGAAAGTCACCATCGAAACGCTTTCATTCAATATCGGGACGCCCTTTTTAAAATTCGTCTCATTTTCAATCTCCTTTAATTCCTTTTTATACAGAAATTCCATCGGCAGATCGGTGATCACTATGGACGATTTGGAATAGGCTTTGGCTGTATAACTATCCACCTGCAACAAGTGGTAGCGGCTTTTTGCAATTGCGCGCCGCATGATCGTGTACGCCGGATCTTCACCTTTACTACCAATCCTCACTTCTCCCAGATTCAGCGCCTGCTCTTCCATCGTAAGGTCAAAAGTCTGCATTCCGGTCTCGACCGTAAAAGGTTTCATGCCCGTTTTGAATCCCAGATATTGGAAGATCACCTCATAATAGCCCGGCTTGAGATCGAGCTGGTAGCGGCCTTCTTCATTAGAAATCGTGCTGATATTGGTTCCTTTTACGAGTATTCCGGCGAATGGAAGCGGATCGCCATTTTTGTTCTTGATAAGCCCTTTTATTCCGGTGGCCGGTGCGGCTGTTTGCGTAAAAGCCAGATTGGCGGTCAGGAATACAAGAAGTAATGCAGTGAAGTAGTTTTTGAGCATAAATGCAGCCGGTAGTGAGTAAGCGCTTTGAAAAGACAGATGCGCTTAAATCTAATCCGGTTGCATTGGAAAAAAAATAGTATTTGTGTTTTTGCTAAATATCCGCAAATTCCCACGCACTCTGGTAAGCGCCAAGTCCCTCAGCGTAGGCGATGAAATCTGTATAAAACGGTAACGAAGACAAAGTGGCACTATCCCCGATCACGACAAGTTTCTTCCGCGCCCGCGTCATAGCCACATTCATTCTCCTGATATCCGACAAAAATCCGATCTCTGCCTCGGGATTACTGCGCGTCATGCTGATATACACCACATCCCGCTCCTGCCCCTGGAAACTGTCGATCGTATTCACGGCGATTTTAGAGAGATAATCTTTGAGCGCAGGCGCGTGCAGCAGCTGCTCTTTCAGGATATTGATCTGCTCTTTGTAAGGCGAAATAATGGCGATTGAAGGGAATTGGGAAATATCAAGCGGCTTTTTATTTGCTTCTGTCAGCTCATTTACGAGCTGCGACAAATGCTTGAACAAGAATGCGGCTTCCTCGGGATTTGTGGAACTGGTACCCTGTAATTTTTCGTCGAAACCGCAACCGGCGGTATCTATAAATGCCAGCGGCGAATCGCCAGGGAATAGTGTGCGCGTCGCTACCGATGTGTGCGCTTTTAGTTTATTTTGGTAAAAAACTTTGGAAGAATAACCCATAATCGCCTCGTTCATACGGTATTGCTCTTCCAGTAACACCACTGATTCCGGATGTGCTGCTACTGATTTTTCGAGCAAGGTCGTACTCAGTCCGTTCCGGGCCGCCTCGGCCGATTTGATCGTGGGCGCCAGTTGCAAATGGTCGCCAGCCAGCACGAGTTTCTCCGCTTTCAATATCGGGATCCAGCAGGCCGGTTCCAGCGCCTGCCCGGCTTCATCGATTACAACGGTATGGTAATTCAAACTTCTAACCGTATAGTGGTTCGCCCCGACCAGCGTGGCGGTTACCACCTGTGTTTTAGCCAAAAGATCGTCGGTCACATATTGCTCAATGCTCGCGACATCTTTCATGATTTTGTGGGCTTCGTCAAAAAGTGCTTTCCGCTGCTCGCGCTCGGCTTTTCCAAACTGCCGCTTATATTTATGCGCCATATTTTTGTACTCTCCCGCCTGCTTTTTCAGCGCCTTAATATCTTTGATCCGACTATGCGCGGCCATTTTACTATCTAACGTAAGCGAAAGCAGCCGCTCCGAAACGCGCACGGGATTTCCCACACGCAACACTTCCAGCCCCTCTTCACTTAACTTTTCACTCAGCAGGTCCACAGCAGTATTGCTCGGCGCGACGACCAGGATCTGTTTGCGATCTTTCAGCAGCATTGCTTTAATAGCCTGCACCAAAGTAGTCGTTTTCCCTGTTCCCGGTGGACCGTGCACGATCGCCAATTCATTGGCCGACAGTATCTTATTGACAGCCTCGTTTTGTGAGGGGTTTAATTTGAGTATATCAATTTTCAGAAGGGTATCATCAAAACCAGGCGATTTTTCTCCGGTCAAAACTCTTATTAAATGCGAATCCTTCTCACTTTCCGCACGCGACGACGCCGTTTTCAATGCATTCTGCATTTCGTCGTAGCTATTGTCGTCAAACAACAGATCGATCCCCAGCTTTCCGTCGCGCGACCAATCTGGTAGCTCGTCGGTTTTTAATGTGATTTTGAGTCTATTACCGCTTTGGTGTGAGATAACTCCTTCCACCCGGTCCTTCTTCGGTTCGTGGTTACTGAACAAAACGGCCGGCATTCCAAACCGTAACTGGTGCGGCAGATCCTGGTGGGTTGTGCGCTCTACTTCCACAGTCAGGTAGTCGCCCCGGCTCATTTCATTTCCCCGTATCGCGATCGGGTACCACGCCAGTCCATTCGCGCGCCGCTCAGAAACAGATGCCATTTCCGTCATCCGGATATAAGCCTGCCTATCCTCCTCACGCTCAACTTTCAGTAAATCAAGAAGTTTCCTAAAATATTCACTCATAATTTTCATAATCTTACCAGAACATCCTCTCCTTCCTCCCTACGCGGGCCGCCCTTCCTCCTTCCTCCCTTCCTCCCTTCCTCCCTTCTCCCCAAATCTTCAATGCATTACCCCGCCATCAGCACCCGCACTTACTTCCACTTTGGTAGTAATAAACTTTCTGCCGATCACCAGGATCAGCAATGCGGCCGATGCTGAGAATGCCATCGCGGCAACCATCGGAATCAGCGAAGGTACCTCAAACATACTGATCGCGACAGAAATCAAAGTTCCCATTCCCATTTGAAATGCGCCCATTAATGCGGAGGCGCTGCCGGCGTTCTTCGAGAAAGGAGCCAGCGAAAGTGCCGCTGCATTCGGGAAAGTGTAACCTACGCAGCAAAGGAACAAAAACAGAAAAACGAGTGTGAAGGTAAGTGTCAGTAACCCGCTCAGCGCGGCGATCAGGAATGCAATTCCGATAATTACCTGACAGATCAATGCAGCATTCACCACTTGTTCACTACTAAACCGCCGCAGAAAAAACGTATTCAGCTGGCTGGAACCGATAAATCCGACCGAAAGAAATGCAAAGATCCACCCGTATACTTTTTCATCCGTGTGAAAAACTTCCATAAAAACGATAGGCGAACCGGCCACATAGGCAAACAACCCCGCAAAAGCGACAGCGCCGGTGATTGAATAGGTATAAAATTGGGGCTCGCGAATTACAGCCAGGAAATTCATGATAATCGGCTTCGGTTTCAGCGACATGGATTTATCGGGCTTATAGCTATCGGGAAGCCACAGAATGGTCGCGAGCAAAATAGCGATACCCATTCCTGTCAATATAAAAAACACCGCGTGCCAGCCGAACATAGCTGTCACATACCCGCCAACCGTAGGCGCGATCATTGGCGAAACACCCACGACGAGCAGCAAAAGAGAAAATACCTTCGCATTCTCACTAACTGGAAACAGATCGCGAACCATAGCGACAGATGCTACCGCGGCCGCGCAGCTGCCTATTGCCTGAATGATGCGAAACACGATCAGGCCATCGATGCTCGTTGTAAATGCGCAGCCGATTGATGCGAGAATATACACAACCAACCCGATGAAAAGCGGTTTTTTACGCCCGAAACGATCGAGCAAAGGTCCGTAAAGCAGCTGGCCAAGCGATATTCCGACGAAATATCCGGAAAGTGAAAGGGATACTTTTGCGGCTGTGGTATTAAGGTCTTTGGCAATTGCAGGAAAGCCCGGCAGGTACATATCGATCGAAAACGGACCGAGTGCGGTGAGACTTCCCAGGATTAAAATCAGGAAGAAATATGTCTTTTTTGGCATTTGAACTTTGTGGTGTAGCGAAACTGTAACATGCATATACCCGCGCAGGTTCGGTGCATTGCGCTTATTGGTACAAAAAATAAGAGGCACCGGTTTCCCGAAGCCTCTCTTTTATTTCCATGACAATAGATAATGTTATGCTGCGATCCAGTTAAGCTTTTCGTAAACTTCCCTTTCGCTTTCACTTACGACGTAAGGAACTTTGTTTTTCAGATGAATGACGGTTCCCTGCCCTTTTTTAATCGGTGCTATCTTCACTACGTCGTCTCTATGGATAATAATATTAATGAGCTTTTGCCCCAACAATTGAAATGTACCTGACTGTACCATGTCTCTCTACTAACGAAAAATTAAACTTTATGCAATTCCACTTACAGTACCCCCCGATTTCATATATAGCAAAAAGTAGTCTTTCGAAATAGGGAAATATCCCAAATCAGTTCTGTTACTTGATTGCAGGAAATCTGCAATTTCTTTCTGAGCATCTGTTTCATTAATGGCGCCTGTTACCGTAAGTACTGCGCCTGGCTTTAAAGTATTGATTGCGTTGTTACCTAATGAAGCTACCATATTTGATATTGATTTTCGAGTGGAATATCTGCTGTGAAATTGTTTTCGAAAAGCTTTATTAAAAAGATGTGCCAGATTCCCCACAAGTGAAGCCTGCAGAACCCAAATGTTGAGTCCGGCAGTATTAATTCAGTCATTCCAGAATAAGTAATTAGCTGAATTCAAATAGGTTACAAAGTGAAAAGTTTTTTTATACTTTTCACTGAAAAAGTGAGATTATGTTGTCTTGCTGTGTAAAAATGTGGTCGGCGAAAGAAGCGTTTGTGCTGTCCGCGGATTGAAATCTGGGATACAGTTCGCTTTTCATAGTTGGTATTTTGCCAACTTATTTATAACATTGTTGGTTGATTATGGCAACCTGTTTTTTAATCATCACTCAACTTCTTAATCAGACTATCGTATGCAAAACAAGTCAAACTGAGTTGAAGGATGATTATAGTAAGAGCTCGCAAGCTGGATCAGTTTGCTAAAAAGCATTCAGACTCAGGTAAAAGCCTGACGAGCTGGAAGACGGTGACCAGAAAGGCGATCTGGAAAAAAGGCACTGATGTATTGAAGGATTTTCCCAATGCCGCACTAATCCCGGGAAGCCGAGCCAGATTTAAGATTGTGGGAAATAAATACCGGCTGATTGTGGAAATCGATTATGTGGATGAAATAGTTGAGATAAGATTCATAGGCACGCACACAGAATATGATGCGGTTGATGCTTCCACAATTTGAACGTTTTGATTAATCAGATATGAAAAAGTTGAAAAAAGACTGGTTTTTAATTGATACGGAAGAGGAATACGAAGCTGCACTCGCCCGCTATCAGGAAATCAAGTATTCAGAACCGGGAGTTTCCGAGCACAAGGAAAAACTCTTGTTGGCTCACTTAATTTCAGACTTTGAAGAAAGGACGAGCGAGCTGCCGGAAGTCGATCCGGTCGAACTTATCAAGATCAGAATGGAGGATTTTGGTTACAAGCCTGTTGACCTTGCAAAAGAATATGGCGACAAAGGCACTATCAGCAAAGTCCTGAATTATAAACAAGCTTTGTCTTTAACGATGGTCCGGAAATTCAGCAGACTTCTTCACATTCCTGCTGATGCACTGATTGCAGAATATGAATTGAGATAGCTTTTTCTCCCCGGGTTGAAACCCGGGGCAATTGAGTTTCGCCAAAGGCACGGATTTTGAATGCATTGGCTATTGAAATCAGCCGAGCAACAATTATGAGAGCTATTTGGTCAGGAGCCATTGGATTTGGCCTTGTTAGTATCCCCGTCAAACTTTTCAGTGCAACGCAGGGCAGCGAGCTGGACCTTGATATGCTGGATAAAAAAGACCACGCCAATATCAAATTCCACCGCGTGAATGCAAATACCGGCAAGGAAGTCCAGTGGGAAAATATCGTGAAAGGCTACAAAGTAGAAGACGATTATGTGATTCTGGACGATAAAGATTTTGAAAAGGCCAGCCCCGAAAAAAGCAAGATCATCGAGATCGCCGAGTTTGTCAACGAAAAGGATATTGACAGCATTTACTACGAAACACCCTATTACCTGCAACCCGAAAAATCTGGCGCTAAACCTTACGCATTGCTGCGCGATGCATTGAAAAAAACAGGCAAAGCCGGGCTTGGTACTTATGTATTGCGCAACCGGGAAAGTCTGGTATTGATCAAGCCCGCAGGCGATTTGCTGATACTCAATAAAATTCGTTTCGCCGAGGAGATCCGAGATTCCGAGGAACTGAATATCCCGGATATTAAAGTTAAACCGGCCGAAATGAATATGGCGGTGCAGCTCATCGAGCAACTGACCACCGATTTTGATATTTCGAGATACAAGGATACCTACAATGAAAACCTGCTGAAACTCATCATGGCGAAAGCGAAAGGCAAGAAACCCGCCACGCCGAAAATGAAGATCGTACATTCGAAGAGCAAGGATTTGATGGCGCAGCTGAAAGAAAGTTTGAGCGCACCGAAACGAAAAGCATCCTGATATGAAAAAGCACGCGGAACTTACCAACCTCGACAAAATATACTGGCCCGACGAAAAGATCACAAAGGGGGATCTGCTGGAATATTACAGTAAGATCGCACCGTATATTTTACCCTATCTCAAAAACCGCGCGCTCTCCCTGCGGCGGCAACCCAACGGGATTACAGAGCCCGGCTTTTTTCAAAAAGATGCAGGAGATTCAGCGCCTGATTGGGTGAAAACGGTGGAGATACATGCTGAATCCACGGATAAAATGGTAAACTACCTCGTTTGTAATGATGTGGAAAGTTTGTTGTATGTGGCCAATCTGGGCTGCATTGAAATGAATCCCTGGAATTCGACCGTCAACAAGCTGGAATACCCAGATTACATCGTCATGGATATTGATCCTTCCCCCAAAAACACTTTCGAAGAGGTGATCGAGGTGGCGCTGGCGATCAAGGAAATACTGGATAAGATCGGTTATGAAGGTTTTTGCAAGACAAGCGGGTCTCGGGGATTGCATGTTTATATTCCTTTCAATAAAAAATACAACTACGACGAAGCACGCGATTTTGCGGAAATCATGGCTAGTATGGTCACAGAAATGCTGCCCGGCATTACAACCCTGGAAAGGTCTCTGGCCAAAAGAAAGAAAAACCACATTTACGTCGATTATCTCCAAAACAGGATCGGGCAGACGCTTGCCTGCGCGTACAGCGTAAGACCAAAACCCGGCGCCACTATATCGACCCCGCTGGAATGGAAAGAGGTCAAAAGCGGCCTGAAAACCAGCGATTTTACAATCAAAAATATTTTGCAGCGGGTGGAGGAAAAAGGCGATCTGTTCAAAGGTGTGCTGGGTAAAGGTATTGATATCAAGAAAGCGCTTCAAAAGCTGGAAAACATGCACGAAGCGGATTAAACCACGTGCAATGCCAATTTTTATTAGGAGTTGAGTTGAAGTAATATTTATTTTAATGCTTCACTCAACCCCAATCCGATGGTTACTCTCCAATCTGTCAGACAGATTTCCGGCGCACTGCTTTTATTATCCGGTTCGCTGCTTTTTGCCTCCTCCTGTAAATCAGAACAAAAAAATGAAGGTGCTCAGACTGAGACCAAATCCCGGCCGGTCGTGATCGGGTATGTGGGTGGCTTCCACGGGCTGCTCGATACTGAGAATATACAAGCCAATAAGCTGACGCATATCAATTATGCATTTGTAGATGTGAAAGACGGTAAAGCATTCTTAACAAATGAAAAAACCGATTCTACCAATTTCCGTAAGCTCAATTTACTCAAAGAAAAAAATCCTGGCCTCCAAATCCTGATCTCGATCGGCGGCTGGGCGTGGAGTGAGAATTTTTCAGACGCAGTGCTCACGGAAGAAGCCCGGAAGAAATTCGCAGCCAGCTCGGTGGATATTATCCGAAAATATAAGCTCGATGGTGTGGATATCGACTGGGAATACCCTGCAATTCCAGGTGAAGAAGGAAACGTTTACAGGCCAGAGGACAAACAAAATTATACATTGATGTTCGAAGCGATCCGCAAAGAACTGGATGTTCTAGAAAAAGAATCCGGAAAGGATAAGCTCCTGACTACCGCAACCGCCGGCTTCGTTTCGTTTTTGAATACAACAGAAATGGGCAAAGCTGCTGAATATCTGGACTTTGTAAATTTAATGACCTACGATCTTTTTCAGGGAGATACCGTTGTGCATCACGCAAGTTTGTACCAGAGCGACAAATACAAAGCCGCACATTCGGTTGATAAGGCTGTAAAAGCATTCCATGCGGCGGGCGTACCAATTAATAAACTGGTGGTTGGTCTGCCGTTTTACAGCCGGATGTTTACGGTCGCAAAACTGGAAAATGGTTTGGGACAAAAACAGACGAATCAGGAGTATTACAAGGGTTATACTTATGTAAAAGATAGTCTGGTAGATCAAAAAGGCTTCAAAGCAATGCGTGACGATGTGGCGAAGGTACCTTATCTGCTCAATGCAAAAACGGGCCAGATACTGAGCTATGAAGACGAGCAATCGATCCGGGACAAATGCCAATACGTGCTGGACAACAAACTGGCAGGCGTTATGTTCTGGGAATACGATTCTGACCCGAAAAATTACCTGCTAAACGAGATCGATAAGGTTTTGAAGTAGCTCTTTGGAGGTCAAGGCGGCAGCGCGGATTAGAATAGCCGCAACTCTTTGATCTCGTGGTAACCTTCCTTTAATTCTCCATTCCTGAAAAGGTTCACATATTCGTGGGCCTTTCGGGTTGGTTCGGGCAGTCGGTGTTTATTAAGGCACTTCAATGTGATATTCATACTATCGTCAAAGCTCATATTGTGCCCCGGCGAAATGAACACCGGCTTTACTTTCTCTTTACTTCTGAGTGCAAAACCGATCTGCTCTCCTTTGTCTATCACCGGCGTATATGCGCCCCGACTTTCGCCGGGCTCCTGGTAAATGCCTGCCAGCTTTTTCTTCGCACAGCCCATAGTTACGGTTCCTGTCAAAACCCCAAAGTGGGAAGCGATACCCATTCTCCGGGCGTGCAAAAAGCCATTTCCATCAAACATCACTACATCGGGTTTTTCAGGAATTTGTTCGTAAGCCTGCAATAGGGCCGGAATTTCACGGAACGCAAGATAGCCCGGCACATAGGGAAATGCAGTGGTGCTTTTGATGAGTGAATAGGCAACAGGCTTCAAATCCGGATAGCTGAGAATAATCATCCCGGCATAAACGGTATCACTGCCGAGTGACAATGAAATATCAGCACCTGCAATGGTCCGGATCTGCTTTTCCAACGGATCCAGGTTCAGAAATCCGCGCAGCTTTTTTTGAATTCCCGTCGCCTCCGTAATGGAAAGCTGGTCGTAGTTCGACTGCGGCGTAGGGACAATCTGATTCAAAGAAGCTGGCATGATATTCGTTGTTTACCTGATTAAATATCTTCAATTAAAAAATCAGACCATCCTCATGGAACAAAGTACGGTGAAGCGCAAATGGGCAAATTGGAAATTCGTTGTTTTTATTATCATCCTTCTTGCTGTTTTTGTCAAATTTTTCGTCCTGGATGAACACGATGAAAACGCCACAGTGACCGTAGCGCTGGACCTCGGACAGGTTGCATTCAGAAATGAGCAGGAGGTAGAAGCGATACTCGGGCCGGGCAAGCTCGACAGCTATTTCAGCGACGCAAAAGCCGGCTGCGAGAAATGTCCGAAACGCATTTACCGGGAAGGTAAGATTGAGATCATCTTTATCAATGAAATTGCAGACCGCATTGTTCTGAAAGATCTGTCAGATTATGAGTTTGAAAATCGCGTGATCCTGGGATTGCTTAATCTGAAAGAAAACATTGAACCAAAACTGGATGAAGACGAGATCAAGCGCTGGGATAATTATGAAAAATACACCCAAATAGCCGCCTTTTCAGCGAAGGGAGATCTTGATTATATTCTGATCAAATGCAAAACTGAGTAACTCAATCGAAGTTTGCGCGCTTACCTGCATTGCCGAATAAGCATTAGTACAAGTAGTAACACTCGCCTGTATTGAATAAGCTATTCGCTAGCTTACCCTTTTTTGTGCCCGGTTTAAATCACAACAATAGGAGAACCATTTTTGGGCGATTGCCCGTCTGCACGCCTCGCCAGGTAAATATTACTCAGCAGCAGCAACAAAAACCCAGCTCCGAACAGGAGGTAAGAAAACTGCATCAGCACGTGGGACCAGCTGAGTTCTTTCAGAAAAAACTCTTTGTATAACAGCAATCCCACGCTGCCCATATAACCCATACTTTCGCAGATGTAAACGAAATAGCCGGCATTTGCACGGATTCGATAAAGCGCGATCATTCTGTCGAAAAGTACAGTTTGGAGCAAGGTATAGTTTAGCAGCAAGCCCATTCCCAGGAATAGCATCCAGGAAAATCCGCTGATCAGTTTTTGTTCAAATAAGAAGGTCGCGCCACCGATCAGCAGGATTCCCGACAGCAAAATGAAATTTGTGATCCTGAAACCCTTCCGGTTGTCGGTAACAAATGCGAGCGAGCCGATGATGATCAGGACGATGAAGCCGGTGATCATTTCAGTTTTGGTCAATACGCTGCTTACCCAATGCGCATCGATTTCATTCCAGATCTCGATCATAAAATTGTCCCGAAAATCGCGCATCACTACGATCGTACCGTAGAAAATAACGAGGCAGAATACAGGAAATCCGAACTGTTTCATCACTTCCTTTTTATCCGCCTGCGTCATCGGCGGCCGCTCTGCCCGCAACCGGATATCCTCTTTGGTGGGCGCAGGAATGAAGGTTAACATCCAGACAAACAGCAGAAAGAAAGGAAGAAATAGTCCGCCCATCAGCGCCGGCATCCAGAATTCGGATATTGCAGGAAACGAAAGGTGGATTTCAAGATAGGTAGTTTTCAAAATACCGGAGGCTACTATAACGCTGATATTAAGCCCGATAGATAGCATTTCCGTGAATCTGCGCCCTTCCAGAAAACTAAAAATAACGCCCCAAACCATTCCCAGCGGGAGTCCGTTCAGGAATAGGAAAAGAAAGTTATAAGGATGCGGCACGAGGCCAAAACCCAGCAGCGCCAGCTCAGCTATTACGACAAGACTGATCACAAATGCGATCCGGGTACCTGGTTTTAATTCTGAAATAACCCGGATACCCATGAATTTGGAGAGCGTATAACCGGCGACCTGCGCGATGATCAGAACCGCTTTATAGCTGATATCGCCCAACTGCAAGCCGTCATATAAACCTGCGCTAAACGGCTTCCTGAATGCGTACATGCAGAAATAAGCTCCAAAAGAGGCGATAATAGCCCACAGAATAAACAATGCATTTGAGCGGGCAAGTAGTTCTTTCAGTCGCATATTCCCTCATTTTTGTCAGACTGCGTCCGACGCGATTTTCAATGCATTTTCAAGTATTGCCAAAGCTTCTTTCAATTGCCCACGCGTGATAATGAGCGGTGGCGAAAGCTGGATCACATTTCCTTGGGAAACCTTGAAACTCAGTCCATTTTTTAGACATTCGTACATCACGATCTCTGCCTGCTTCACTGCTTTTTCCTTGGTTTCACGGTTGGTAACCAATTCAATTCCCCACAATAACCCTATCCCGCGCACATCGCCGATCAGCGGAAACTTTGCTTTAAGTCCATTCAATTCCTCCCTCATAAATTCCTCGTCCTGCATTACTTTTTCAAGGATCTGGTTCTGCTCCATGTATTCAAACATCGCGAGCGCAGCTACGGAGCCGAGCGGACTTTTTTCGTGCGTAAAATGGCCTAGGGAAATGTTTTGAGCGATATTGTAACTGTCTCTCGCTACGATCGCCGCCATTGGCATGATACCGCCGCCGAGTCCTTTTCCGAGGCAAACAATATCAGGCTCCAAGTCATAATGCTCAAATGCGAACATTTTGCCCGTACGCCCGAATGCGATCGGGATCTCGTCGAGGATGAGCAAAACGTTGTGTTTCGTACAAATGCGCCGCACCTTTTGCCAGTATTCCTGAGACGGAATCTGTACGTCGGTATTCCGGATCGTTTCGATCAGGAATGCACCAATATCTCCTTCTTTTTCAATCACATATTCCAGATAATCCGCATAAGGCAGGTCGCCGTTTCCGGCTGCTGAAAAAGGCCCGCGGTAGGTCATAGGTGGCGGAATTCGCTCAACACCAGGCATCAACGGTCCCATATCTTTCCTGAAATCCAGTTCGCCGCCAGCCGAGATCGCATCCAGTGAAGCACCGTGAAATGAGTCCCAGAGCGAAATAACCTTGTGCTTCCCCGTCACAACTCGGGCCAGCTTCAATGCCATACTGATCGCCGAAGTGCCGCCCGGCGCAAAGAGCACGCGGTTCAGGTCGCCCGGCATCAGACTACACAGCTTTTTGGCCAGCTCAATAGCGGGCACATTGGTATACCTTCTTGGGGAAAAAGGCAGAATATCCAGCTGCTCTTTCAGTTTTTCGACGATATAAGAATTGCGGTAACCGAGCTGATGCACATTGTTACCATGAAAATCCATGTACGTTTTACCCTGAACATCAGTGAGATAAATACCGTCGCAGGAAGCAAGCACATCCAGGCAGGGTGTTGACAGCGACTGGTGCAGAAAGTGCGTTTCATCTTCGTGAAGATAGGAAACCGTCTCTGCGTCGCTGATCAATGCATACCACTCGCGCCGGGCGGACGATAGGTTAATATCTCCTTCTGTTCGGTTGTGCGCTTCTGCCATTTTGTGAGCTGTCAGGAAGTGTATTGTTTGATTATTTGATAAAAAGCTTGTCCGCAGGAATCAGCTGCTTGGTCAGCCCGGGACCTTTGTAGAATGCATCGAGCCAAAACCCGCCTCCATTATTATAATATTCGACCCTAATCGGGTGTTTGCCCGCTTTCAATTCCACGGAACCGGATTCCTCTTTCACGCCGTGGTTCCCGTCGTTATCCACCACTTCTTTTCCATTGATAAACAGCTTGCTGCCATCGTCAGACTGGGTGTAGAAGGTATATTTACCCGGTTTGTCAATTTGTATAAAACCCTCGAATCGCAATGCAAAACTCTCATTACCAGCTTTCATCAACTTACTGATCCTCTCCTTTTCCATATTGAATTCGGGTGAGGTCCAGCTGGTTTCTTTTTGTGTTTTGGTAAAATCAGGCAGTTTCTTCAATTCTTTCCCAGGGTAAAAAGTGGCTGTCAGTCCATTGCCGCTACCCGAATTCAATACCCTGAAATAGGCAGTGGCGCGCTGGCTCGGGTTACCTTTTTCATCAAAGCTCCTCGCCTTGACTACGGTCGTTTTGTCGACTGTAAATTCCTTTTCGTAAACCGGAGAAGACTGATCAGGCTCGGTCCCGTCGGTGGTGTAGCGCGTCACGCCATTATTCGCCTTGGTTTCTATTTTCACCGAAGGTTTTTTATCAATATAAAGTCCGCCGGCTTGTGCGTAGAGATTTCTGTCTGGGAAAATAACCGGCATCTGAACTGCTTTTTCGCCCAGCCAGAGATTCTCAGGCTCATTCAAACCTTCGAAAGCAGGCTTTACCGGCCGCCCGATCCAGGCATAAGGCTGCTCGATTCCGAGTGCAAATGCGATCGTAGAAGCCAGGTCGTATGTATAAACCTGCTGCGCGATTTCGTACCCTTTTTTTACACTCTTCCCATAAAAAACACCTGCTATCTCAGCTTCCTGAGGCGTGGCACCGCCGTGTCCGTAACCAATGCCGCCATGATCTGCCCAGAGGATCACGAGCGTCTTATCCATGATCCCCGCGTCTTCAATTCCCTTCAGTATCTGCCCTACCAGCGAATCAGCCTTGGAAACAGACTGATAATACTCGGCCGAACCATGCCCGCCGTGGTGCCCCGCGTGATCTACGTGGTCCAGATGAATGAAACCGAGTGCCGGTTTTTTTGTTTTAATATATTGGATAAAATCGGCAGCAGTGGAATCTTCCGTGGAGAATCGTTTGTCGTAATTAACTGCATTCTTTTGATACAACCTCCCAAATCCATCCCAGTGATAAACCACACCAATTTCTGCATCGGGCCGCGCCTTGTGTAGCACACTGAAAATCGTCGGAAAGCGACCGTCGGCTTCGTTCACGATCGCCGGTAGTGAGTGATCGTCCATTTCCCAGTCGTTGTTAATGATGCCGTGTTGTTCCGGCCCGGCGCCCATGATCATTGAAGCCCAGTTCTGGCTGCTCGCCGAGGTAAGTACCGTGCGCACATTCCATTTCACACTTCCGCCCGCGATCATTTTCTGGATAAATGGCGTTTTTGCTTTTTTAATACCGTCAGGACTGAGTCCGTCGACCCCGATCACGATCACATGTTCAATCCCGGCGGGACCTTCTTTTGATGTTTGAAAGGAAGTCAATGCAATTGAGCAGACGGTAAGAGCGACCAAAACCCGGATTGGATTCATAGGAAAGGATTTAGGAATAGTAAAAGCTATATTTAGTCAATAGGTGCGTAGGTACCTCCTATCACTTCGTCGCACAAACCGAAAGAAAGTGTCATTCCATTGCCGCCGAGCCCGTTTATAATAGTAACTCCGCTTTCGGGCCTGATCACGATCTCGGTTTTCCCATTTGTCAGTTTGGGATATATCCCGTGCCAGGTCTGGAATACTTTCGGAGATTTAAACCGCGCGAAAGTGGCGAGGTAATCGAGGATCATGGTATTGATAAATTCCCTGTCAAAAGGATCGAACGTGAGTGCATATTCATGCGAATCGCCCACTGTGATCTCTCCCAGCCCATTTTGCGACGCCATGACGTGAATACCCCATTTCAAATGTTCGGCATATTCACTTTCGTAACGCGCTTTCAATCCGGGCAGCGAGGCGGCTGCTTTGAAACCGTGATAGTGGATCAGCGACAACCCGCCGCACAATGCCGGTCCGATCCGCCAGTTTTCAGGCTGGGTTTCCAGTCGCAGCATTTGCAGCTTGCATTTGGTAAGCGGCGCCGCGCCGAAATGTTCGGGATATAAGGTCTCAAAATCCTGTCCACTGCAAACATATATTTCATCCGCCGACCAGCTTTTGGTTCCTGATACTGCCTGCGGAAAATTGATCTCCGAAATCGCTGTGTTCCAGATAAATGTAATGCCCTGGGTAGCTTCGAGGTAACCTGGTATTGCGGCGATCGCCTCTCTCGGATCCACAATCATCTCGTCTTCTGAATACAAAGAACCGAGCAGACCGCTTCCATTTACCGCCGGCGATCTTTCAAGCGTTTCGGCAGCATTCAGAAAACTGACAGGACGGTATCCGCTCACTTCCACGAATTGCTGTATTACTTCTTTTTCATCATTATGATACGCCATATGCAGGCTGCCCGCTTCCTGCGACCAGCATTTTGCGCCGGCCAGTACCTCTTTCCAGATGCTTTTGGCGTGCAATGCGCGTTCGTAAAGCTTTCCTTCCGGCTGCCCGATCGGCCACACCATTCCGAAATTCCGGATCGAAGCGCCCACTGCTTTGGAAGACCTTTCGATCACTGTTACCTGATAGCCTCTCACAGCCAGTGCACGGGCAGTAGCCAGCCCGACAATGCCCGCTCCGATTACAATCGCAGATTTGTTCATTTTGAATAAAACTAACTGATTTACAACAGACTACGCCAAACTGTGACTGGGAGAAACGATATTCACAACAGCTGCGATATCGTCGATAATATGAGTAGGATTATGTGGCTGCAATGCTTCCCGCGTGAATGCCCCCGTCGTAATCCCGATCACATATTTGCAGCCTGCATTGATCCCTTCATTGATATCTACCTCGGTATCACCTACTTTGGCGACATTCTCAGGAGAAGTGATTTGCAGTTCGGCGATCATTTTATTGATCATATCCGGGAACGGGCGACCGTGCGGTACCTCGTCGCTGGCAACCAGCATATCTATTTTATCTGCCCAGCCCAGCCGCTCGACGATCACATTCGCTATATCTCTTGAAAAACCAGTATTGAGAGCAATTTTAATGCCCTCTGCGCGAAGCGTTTCGAATGTTTCTTCCACGTTTGGAAGCGGCGCTATTTCCTGGGTGGTGCTATAAAAATGGATCATTTCATCCACAAACCGCTTGTGAATGCTGCTCACCAATTCATCTGTTATTTTTGACTTTTCAGCTTCATGCGTTTCCAGCATCATCCTGATCGCCAGCGGCTTTTCGTAGCCCATTAAGGGATTAATGATTTCAACAGCCACATCATAACCTTGCGATTGCATGGCGGTTTGAAAGGCAATACCGACGAAATTCCTGTCTTTAACCGTCGTTCCGGCCATATCAAAAACAACTAACTCTATCATTTTCAATTCTCAATAATTGGTGAAAAATCTGATTTAGGATGGGCAATAGTAAAGTAATACTTAACCCGTCAACTAAGCCCGCTAACACGAACTGATTTCACAAAACTAGAAGGAATGACGTAAAAACAAATTAAGCGAATGTTAATTTATATTTAACTTTCGAAGAAGATAAGTGCGGAGTGTAAAGAAAGGCTACACAGGATCGTGAAAAAAGTAGATAACAAGCAGCAACACCTCGTCGCCGTCGATGCATTTGGGGTTATGCAATTCGTTCGCGTCGAAAAACATGGAATCGCCCTGATTGAGCACATACTTATTCTTTCCGACCGTGTATTCAACGGAGCCCTGCAACACGTATTTAAATTCGAACGCATTGGTCTTTACCATCGGCCGCTTCGCATCTTTTTCGAGCCGTAAAAGGACCACATCAATGTGATTATCCTTGAATTGCTTGCTGAATATCCGCTGGTAAAAAAAGCCTTTCGCATTCTCTTTCGTGAATGGCTGGTAGTCCTCTTTTCTGCGGATCAGCACATTTTCGCCTGGTGTTTTGGAAATAATATCGTTGAAAAATACATTGAGATCGATGTCCAATGCTTTGATGAGCCCGAGCATGACGGGAAGCGAGGGAATGGTGCGGCTGTTTTCAATTTGAGAAACCAGACTTTTGGTCACTCCGGCATCGTCGGCAATTTCCTGAAGAGTAACTCCTTTGTTTTTCCTTACCTCCTTTAATTTATTGCTGATCTGCAAAAGAATGTCTTCCTGCATGCTACTCTAAGTAAAATGAAACTAACTTAATCTGCGTATAATGATACGACCTAAATTTTATTTACCACAAAAAAAATCTCCGTACCGAAAGCTATTTACAAGCGCAATAAGCCCTGTTACGAAACTATTTTTCAAAGATATTTCGTTATATTCAGGACATTTTTGTTGCTTTTTATTCTAATTCCTTCTCACAAACTAAGATTATTGATATGTACGATGCAATTAAGGTAGCTTCTTATTTCGTGAATCTCGGCATTGTAGACGACGTGCCGCTCACGAACATGAAATTGCAAAAAGTGCTTTATCTGGCCAATGGAATGCATTTGGCGCTCACAGAAAAACCGCTGCTGGCCGATGATATTCAGGCTTGGAGATATGGGCCCGTTATTCCTTCGGTTTATAATACTTTCAAAGGCTGGGCCGACAAGCCAATCACCGCGCCGCAACCCTCGGGCGACCTCAATCTTGACGCCAATACGCAATCGATTTTACTGGATGTCTGGAATATTGCCAAAAGTGTAGACGGTATCAAGCTCGCGAACTGGACGCATTTACCGGGCTCGCCCTGGGACGTGGCTGCCAAACGGGCACTTAACACGCCGATCAACCCGGACCTGACCAAGCAGTATTTCAAAGAATCTTTCAATATCTCTACCCAGGAAGCTTAACCCGAAATTTGAGTAGAATTTTGCCATAAAGCCAGCCTGCACCACCGATGCCATCACCCAATATCGTCCAGAATGTAGCCGACGTGATCAACAGTCAGTCTGATATTCCCGATCAGATTACGACTGACAGTCAAGTATTTGCAACGCGTGACCCAAGAAGTACCGCGGGCTACGCCGAGGAAAAAAACAAAGCTGAACTGGAAAGCTACCGGCAAGACACGCAGGAGCGGAAGAAATACGCCAAACTCATTTTCTGGATGGTCGCGCTGTGGCTGTTCGGAATATTTGTAATAATTCTGATGGTTGGCTTCAAAACGATCCAGTTCAAGCAATCCAACTTCAACCTTGATTTCACACTTTCGAACGAGGTTACCATTGCATTGATCACCACCACCACGATCAACGTAGCCGCATTCTTCCTGGCAGTCACCAAATACCTGTTCCCAAACCGCGGCCGCGGTAACGATTGATTTGCGAGGCAGTTTTGTCGGTTACCCTTTTGTTGGTAACAACAAAGTCAGAGCCCAGCGAAGCGAAGGCAAAAATCAATTACCCTGGACTTCAGTCCGGGGACGTGCAAAAACGTAACCAAGCAAAGCCCAAAATCAATTACCCCGGACTTCAGTCCGGGGACGTGCGAAAACGCTATATCCGCTTCAGCGCCGGATCCCAAAACCCTTTCCAAACCTCAATCGCCTGCTCCACGGTCTCCGGCGGAGATTGCAGGTAAGCCTCCACTTTCGCCAAATTCTCCGACTTCGAATCTTTCACGGCATATTTTACCAGATTAACGAGCAAACTGTCAATTTTCGAAGTATCGGCGTGGGAATTTTTATCGTATTTCTTATACCATTCTTCATTCAAAAACACATATCCCGAATACCTGTACACATCCGAAAAGCCGAATGCGTCGATTACGACAGGCTCGGTTGGTTGTTCCTGATCCAGTTCTTTATCACTGAAATTTTCTCGTCCATCGCCCAGAAGGCCGATGAACCTGTACGTTTTTACTGTCATTGATTTTTTTGAATTTTGTATATTTTTTGCTCCAATCGAAAATTATCATGCCGTAAACGCGGTACAATTGTTAGTTAACTTTGCAACTCAGTAACTTTTCCGCCGATGATACGCATTTCAACACTCCCACTTATCGAAAACCCCGAACAATTCAATGCAGCGAAACTCATTTTGCTGGTGGATGCATTGCTGGTCGGCGACGCGCCACGCAATATGCGGGAACATATTAAAAATAACTACGGCGGATTTATTTATGACAAGAAAACTTACATTCCGATCACATTAACGGGTACGCCGGAGAGCCTGATCGCGAATGCGGGGAAGCCGATCCACTTTAAATTCGATCATGGATTTGAAAATCACTACCATTTCGATGGTAACCTCGGCGCGGCGATCTGGCACAAAAAGCTGTATGATATGTCCGCATTTATCGGAACCGGATCGGTTTCATTTGAGCGGGAAGAGGCATTTATCATTGAGAGATACATTTCCGGCTATCGTCAATATATAGAACCACAAGAGATCACCAGCTTATTGACATTCCAGAAACAACCGGCTTCCATCGGGACCAGACCGATGCTCGGCTTGAAGCCTGTCCGTAAGTAACATGCAGTTAGCCAGCATTATCACCTTCAAATGTCCGCGCTGCCGTCAAGGAAATCTTTTTATAAAACGAAATCCTTATAGTTTGAAAGGTAGTCTGGATATGCCCGATCACTGCGCAGCCTGCGGCCAGGATTTCAAGATAGAACCTGGCTTTTATATTGGCGCGTTATGGACTAGCTTCCCGATCGTCATTTTCATTATGACGCTGCTTTCCATCTTGTTTTTAGGGTATTTCAAGATGGAAATGAACTGGTTTTTCGTAGCGCTGACAGTTATTCTATTCCTGCTGCAACCCATTATTATCAGACTAGGCAGGTCAATCTGGATCCATGTTTTTATTGGTTTTGACGAGCATGCGGAGATTAAGTAGGCTATTCTCCGCATTATTGCGGAGAATAGTGATTATATTCACCGCAAATCAAGCAATATGGCATTGTACATCCATCAAAAAGCGGGTTGGCCGGAATTTACGTGGGAAGAATCAGACTTATCCCGAACGCTGGGAGAAGTACGTTACCTGCAAGGTGTAGTTGCCGGGAGAATGCAGTCACTTGGCTTTTTGACCCGAACACAAGCCGCTCTTAAAACACTTACCGAAGATATACTCAAGTCTACCGAGATTGAGGGGGAACATTTGGATCCTGACCAGGTTCGATCTTCCATAGCCCGACGGCTCGGATTGGAAATAGCAGGCCTTGTGCCTTCTGACCGGAATGTAGAAGGTGTAGTGGAAATGACGCTGGATGCAACGCAAAACTTTACCGATATACTTACGGATGATCGCTTATTTGGCTGGCATTCGTCTCTATTTCCTTCGGGTAAAAGCGTCATGTTTGCAATTGCAACCGGCAGATGGCGCGACGGCGGGAAAGGTCCTATGCAGGTGGTTTCGGGAGCAATAGGTAGGGAAACAGTTCATTTTGAAGCACCTGATGCGGCTCGTCTTGAAGAAGAAATGCGCATTTTTTTTACCTGGTTCAATAGTAACCAGGCCATTGACCCTGTTCTGAAATCCGGAATCGCTCATCTTTGGTTTGTTACCATTCACCCATTTAACGATGGAAACGGAAGGATTGCGAGGGCGATCGCGGATATGCAACTGGCGCGTGCAGAAGGAAGTGCGCAACGCTATTATAGTATGTCTTCACAGATAAGAAAGCGCCGAAATGAGTATTACGAGGTGCTTGAAAAGACCCAGAAAAATAACCTGGAAATCACAGACTGGCTGAACTGGTATCTTCAATGCTTGAAGGATTCGCTAGGCAACACGCTGCAAATGCTGGATGTAGTATTGCAACGGGCAGCATTTTGGGATAAAAATGCAGACGTGACTTTGAATGCGAGGCAACAACTGATGGTCAGGAAAATGGAGGATGATTTCTTTGGAAAACTGACAACTTCGAAGTGGGCAAAAATTACAAAAAGCTCACAAGACACCGCTGGGAGAGATATCCAGGATCTGATAAACAAAGGAATCTTGTATAAAGATGAAGCTGGCGGAAGAAGCTCAAACTACATTTTGATCTGGTAACACCCGCCGTCAAACAACTTCTTCCCGGTACCCGATCACATTTTTGACCATACCTTCAAACACAAAAAAGTGGAAAGGCAGCACGGAGTACCAGTATAACCTGCCCAATAGCCCTTTCGGGCGAAATGTGGCAGTTTGCATCAGGTAGTTTTTGGAATCTTTGCTCACTATTTTGAATTCGAGCCAGGCCTCACCAGGCAATTTCATTTCTGCATAAAGCAGCAATCTTTTGTTGGGCTTATCCGCCGCCAGTACCCGCCAGAAATCGAGGGTATCGCCACTATAAATGGAATGCGCGTTAGTCCTGCCACGACGTAGCCCCACTCCACCGACCATTTTATCCATAAATCCGCGCAGCTTCCACATCCAGTTTCCATAATACCACCCGCGCCGGCCACCGATCGACCATATATTTTCAACAACCTGATCCACATCTTCGGTGATTTCTTTCTGGCGCCGGTCCGTAAAGCAACCTGCTTTCGGAATGCGGATATGTTCGATCATGTAGCTGTTTGAATAGCTCGAAACAAATGAATCCGTCCAGCTGGAAACGACATTGTTCTGTTCGATCTTTTGAAAAGCCAGCGAAACGGCTTCCTTATACGATATCGGTTTTATGCCCAGCATTTGTTCCAGCTCGTTATTCTCCGGAACAACGTCTACTTTCATACTATTGACGAGATTGGCGGCCAGTTTGAAGGAGGTCGAAGTGACAAAGTAGAGCCAGTATGACGACAGCTTCGGCGTCATCACCGGCAATGTTAAAATGTAGCGTTTTAATCCGCGTACTTCTGCAAATTGCAACAGCATTTGCCTGTAAGTCAGCACTTCCGGGCCACCCACGTCGAAAGAACGGTCAAATGTTTTTTCATTTAACAAAACACCGGAAAGAAATTCCAGGATATTACGGATAGCAATAGGTTTACTCTTGGTAGTGAGCCATTTAGGTGTGACCATCAAGGGCAATTTTTCAACCAGGTCCCGAATTATCTCAAAAGACGCGCTGCCCGATCCTACAATAATTCCCGCCTTTACGGCCGTGAGTGGAATAGCGCTTCCACCGAGAATTTCCTCCACTTTTTTTCGGGAAGATAAATGTTTAGAAAGCTCCTTACTATTGGTGATCCCGCCGAGATAAATGATCTGCTTAATGCCAGAATCAGCGATGAGATTCATAAAATTTCTGGCCGAAACTGCCTCCATTTTCTCAAAATCCCCTGAATCAGCACTCATGGAGTGAATCAGGTAATAGGCAGCGTCGATCCCAGCCGGTAGCTTTTCAGCCACTTTATCATTCAGAAAATCAACTTCGTAGAGAGAAATGCCGGGCTGCGCGTAGATGCCGCCCGTGGGAAACCGGTTCTTATCGCGGACGCAACATACTACTTCGTGCCCATTTTCAAGCAATACAGGGAGCAGCCGTTTTCCAATGTAACCCGTCGCGCCGGTAAGGAGAATTTTCATGCAAATACAACATCGAAAACCGTGCCTTACTTGCTCTTTGCAATTCGCCGGATTCCCGCAACATGCGCCAAACAACGACAAAAACAAAAAGATAAATAATACTCCCGGAAATATTGCTCATGATTTTACAGAATAGAATACCCTGTACTAACCCCAAAAACGCCTTACCAGCCAAATAACCAAATTCAGCAACCCGCTGAGCAGTAGCATTGTAGTTATTGGGAAGTAAAATTTAAAATTTTCCTTTTCAACGCGGATATCGCCGGGCAATCTGCCGAGCCAGTGCAATTTATCACTTAGGAAATAAACGATAATGCCAATCAGAACAACCGCCAGACCAATGAGGATCAGATATTTACCGGTAGCTTGTGACATACTTTTGCATTAAAAGCTATTCAAGAATCCCCAGCGCGAGCTCGATATGTGCAAAATGATGCTTAACGTGCCAGGCCGACATTGCCAATGCATTTTTCTGACTGATCCAGATTTGACGGACAGGATGAAAATACGCAATATCCAATTGCTCGGCAGTGAGGTTTTTGGCGAGGTAAACATACCGGTTTCCAATACTTTCAAAAGCAGCCAGCGAATCTTCAACAGGGTAAAAATTAGCTTCCGGCGTTTTGACCCAACCGTCCATATTGATCAATGTAACCTCTTTATAATCCGGTTCGGTCAATGCTTTTTTCATTCTGAAAAAGTGCACCAAATGGATATCTGCCACGTGGTGAATAAGCTGTTGAACAGTCCAGCTGCCTTCCCGGTAAGTCTTGGCAAGATCCTCCTCTGAAAAGCTGGCCGCCAGCTCGCGATAGGCCGAAGGAGCGGATTCGATAGTAGCAATCAACTCGGTCAGCTCTTCTTCAGTGTAGCTTTCCTGAGGAACAAACGGACCAATCGGATATCTCCTGTCTGTCATTTTTGATAGATTTTTAGAAAAATTAACCTTGGAAAAGCGCCTTAATTGAGCAAAAACCCAAGTTCGAATGTTAGGAGACTAAATTTATCAGTTTTGTACTTAGCCAGGTCTCCTTTTATTCTGTTGGTGAATCCGGCCTCGTAACGCACATTGAACAGCAAACTTTTCAGTTTATACGAAAGCTCAACCGGCACCATCGGCATGACCGGTTTGTAATAGCGATTTACAACGAAACCGGGATCAATATCTGCACCGATGTACATTCCGGGAGTTCTTGAAAATGAAATTAAAGTAGCCTGCGCACTGATTCCGGCTCCTATTGAGAAAGCTTCAACGGGAAAATAATGGATCATTGCAGCCAGGCCCAGTCCGTAATCCGAAGAACCGGATTGAAAGTATCCGATCGAAGAGGCGACATAATCTCTCATCTGCACCTGCTCCTCCCAGTAAGTATGTTTGGAAAAATTAGTTTGTGCTTTGAAGCTGAAATCCTTGCTCAGCGGTTTCAGCATTGCTGCACCAAACCCGACGCCGCCCAGGAGTATTTTGGGAGAAGTTGTTTTATCGTAACCCAAAATCGGATAAACGCCCTTTAACCGGTTGTCGACGGGCAGGTAAAAATTACCATTGGCCGTCGCATACCATGCGGTTGATTTGGTTTGAGAATGAGAATCAAACGCGGTTGTCAGGAACAAGGCACAAAAAATCGCGGATAGGAATCTCATACTTTATAAAATTTTTCGATGAGTGTAATACCTCCTATTTCCACTACTACCTGATAAGTACCTCTGTCCTGCCCTTCCAGGTCGAATTTAATACCGCTGGTTGAAGTGCCCGCATCCACTTTCAGCTCGGCGATCTGCTTTGCATTCGGGTCAAAAATACGGATAATGCAGGCTTGCTGCTGGTCGTTTATCAGGTATACCGAGATCTGGCTCGTAGCAGGATTTGGGTAGGCTACCAGCAAAAGATCGGTATCAACTTCGGGCTTCTTACAACCTGCAAATGCGAATACTACCAATAAAATCAGCAGCAGCTTTTTCATGCTTTTTTGTTTTTAACTGCCACAAATACAGCGCCCGCGATCAATCCTAATAATAACAGTGAGCTGGCCAGATCAATTTTATGACCTACATCTACCGAAACAGGCTCAAAACTAAACTTGATCGTGTGCTTCCCGGCGGGTACCCGCAATGCGCGCAGTACATAGTTCGCCCGCAGCAAGTCCGCAGGTTTATCGTCGATCGTCACTTTCCATTCGTCGCGTACATTGTAATATATCTCTGAGAAAACAGCCAGCCCCTCGCCCTTTGCATTGCTTTCGTAAATCAACTCATTCGGTTTATAACTGATCAGACTAATTGCCGCCGCAGAATCCGGCTGGATGCTCAGACCTTGCAGTTTAGAAGCGAATTTCTGATCGAGTACTGCCTCTGTGCGTGGTTTCAGCGAATCGAGCGCAGCCATTTCAGCGTCGGCGTTTGGGACAATTTTAAAGCTATTTACAAACCAGGCATGCCCGAGCGCTCCCGGATTGGTCTGCGCAACTTTGTTACCCTGCTGGTCTGCACTGATAAAATACTTTGTGTTTAACATATTCACCATGCCAAAATTGGGCCTTTCAGTGAGTATCTGCCGTTCGAAAAGCTCCTGGTACCGCCGAAGTTTCGCACCGTGATAGCCGCCCAATGACTTATGGAAATTAGAAGCCTCTGCGCTATTGAATGCGCCCTGACGGGCTGTGAGATCATACACTTTGTAGTTAGGATCGGGATCGCGCAATATCTGTTCGTCGGCTGGCGAAGGTGCAATATTTCCCTGCGCCACGTAATTCGACACAAAATCCTCATTGTTGAGATACCTTTTATCCACACCGAAAAGGTCGAAGATCATCAATGCAAATAAGGCTACATACAGCACTACCGGCTTCACTTTTTCGATCATCCACAACCAGATCAGGCTTGCCGCGAGCAATACGAATATCAAACTCCTGAATGCGTCACTTTTCATCAAACCCACCCTATCCTGCACGATTGAGTTAACAAGCTGCTGTGCAAATGCCTTATCCTGGGTCTGTTGTGCAAACTGCTCGTAGGTGGTCGAATCGCCGGCAGCCTGGAAACTGAAAAACAGTGTGGGCATAACCGCCATGATCAGCATTAAGCCACCGGTAATACCGAGTGATATTAAAAATGGTTTCTGAAATTCTTTCCACGTGATTTTTCGCTGTACAACCGTGATCAGCGCCAGAATTCCAAGCATAACCATCAGCAGCTGCGCCAGTGACACGGCCATCGTCATCGCGCGAAACTTGTTGAACATCGGGAAATAATCGAAGAACAGGTAGTTGACCGCGGCGAAGCTTTTTCCCAAAGCCCAGACAATATACAGCAACACCACACCTACTACCCAAGATTTGAGCGGACTTTTAACAATAAAAATACCGAGTACAAAAAGGAAAAAAACGATCGCACCGACGTAGTTAGGGCCGCCCATAATAGGCTGATCTCCCCAGTAGAGCGGCATTTGCTGGATAATGCTTTGCGCATTGGCAGCGTCGACGCCCCTCGCGGTAAGTGTTTTATAAGTTTCAGAATTTGTAGAAAGCGGCCCATATCCGGCGCCTCCGTAGGCATTCGGGATAACCAATGTAAGCAGCTCACCGAATCCATAACTGTATGCAAATGCATAGGTTTTGTCCAGCCCGCTGCCTTTTTCAGGACTTTTGGAAGGATCTTTGCTGGTTAGCTCCGACTTCCCGCGAATGGTTTCTTTGGTGTAATCATATGCATTCCATAGTCTGGTCGTGTGCGTTCCCACAGCCAGCACGGCCGCCAGCGCGAGCCCGCCCAAAATAGGAACCAGCTCTTTTACCGCACCTCTTTTAATAAAGGAAACACTTTCAATAATTACCAGAATCACTATTCCGATGCCCAGATAATAGGTAATCTGCACGTGATTGGCATATAATTCCAGAGATAGAAAAAGCGCGGTCAATGCGGCGCCTGCCAGCCAGTTTTTCCGGAATGCGACTATAACACCCGCAATCACGCCCGGCGCGTACATAATGGCGATTACCTGCGAAATGTGACCGGCTTCGAGGTTGATCACATTGAAAGTCGAGAACGCAAAGGCAACCCCGCCTAGTGCAGCCAGCCAGCCGCCGGCACCGAGCACGAGAAAGAGTACATACGCACTCACCATGCCGATGAGCAGGTAATTGGCCGGAGCAGGCAGGATCTTGTTCACACCCTGACCTATTTTTGTGGAAATACTGGTAGGATAATCCGTCGCGACGAGGTAGGCGGGCATTCCGGCGAACATCCCATTCGTCCACGACGACCATTCTTTTGTTTGCTTATGATAATCGAGCACTTCTCTTGCAGCTGCCTTCGCCTGAATATCATCTCCGGCAACCATTTTCTTGCCCTGCAAAACGGGAGAAACGTACATGATCGACAGCAGGATGAAGCCAATGACAGCAATCAGGTGGGGCCAGCTTTTTTGCCAGGAAATCAGATTTTTCATTTCGATAATAAGTAAGCCGGGGCTTGGTTTTGGAATTTGCAGAGCGAATTTCACCGCGCCGTCAAAAATATCACTTTTCAAACAGTGACGTTTCAGAAGGCAGGCTGAAAGTGAATATTATATTTCTATTAACAGGCGCAAATATATAAGTATTGATATATGTTTAGGGTGCAAAACGAGAATCTTGTTCCGGCAAAATTTTAACAGAATTAAGAATTTGGTTATATATTTTAAGGAAATACCGGATAAATTTGCGGAAATTGTGCCTTTTATGGTTGAAAAGACACGACACATTTAAAAGAATAGAAGTAACCCGACATTAAATGAAAAGAATTGGAGTATTTACCTCAGGAGGAGATGCACCTGGTATGAACGCCTGTATCAGGGCAGTTGTCCGCGGCGCTGTCTACCATGGGATTGAAGTCTTTGGAATCAGAAAAGGATATAACGGAATGATTGCCGGTGATTTGTATAAAATGGAATCACACTCGGTAAGCAATATAGTTCAGCGGGGAGGTACTATCCTCAAATCGGCAAGAAGTAAAGAATTTATGACACCGGAAGGACGCAAAAAAGCGTACGAGAACTTGCAGGCGCATGGGATCGAAGGTCTGGTGGCGATTGGCGGAAACGGTACTTTCACCGGCGCCATGATTTTTGGAAATGAATACGGAATTCCGACAGTTGGTGCACCCGGAACGATCGACAATGACCTTTACGGAACAGATTACACGATCGGATTCGATACTGCCGTGAACACTGCGCTTGACGCGATCGACCGGATCCGTGATACCGCCAGCTCGCACGACCGTATATTCTTTATTGAAGTAATGGGCCGTGACTCGGGCTATATCGCAGTACAATCAGGTATTGCCGGCGGCGCCGAACTGGTGATGGTGCCGGAAGTGCTAACCCCGATCTCAGAAGTGGTTGAAACTTTGAAACAGGGATGGAGCCGCTCGAAATCATCTTCCATTATTGTAGTTGCCGAAGGTGACGAAGAGGGAAGTGCACAGGAAGTAGCCGAGAAGATCAAGGCGCAGGTAGATGAAAATGCGGATATCCGTGTAACTACATTGGGACATACCCAGCGCGGAGGCCAGCCTTCTGCGTACGACCGTATCCTAGCAAGCCGCCTCGGGCTGGGTGCAGTGGAAGGTCTGATCGCCGGACAGAAAAATGTAATGGCGGGTATTGTCAACAACGACCTTGTTTATACCCCGTTTGAAGACACAATCCGTCTTCCAAAGCCTATTAATGAGGATTTATTGAGAATGGTGAAGATCCTGAGCGTTTAAAACGCACTGGATTTTCAGCTGTACCCGGCGATCTTATACACAATATAGCCGACCAGTTCATGCCATAATATACTAAAATCGGCAAAAGCATTTGCGTCGGGGATTACGAGGGTATTGAAACTGATATCGTTGTAACCTCCGTGGTAATCAGCGGGAAAGATATCTACCTTGATCCCTGCTTTTTCAAAACAGCCCCGCGCCCTGCGCATGTGGAAGGCCGATGTGATCAGCATATATCTGCCGGATGGAAATTTTTGTTTGAGGATAGCAGCCGAGTACTTCGCATTTTCGCGCGTATTCCTGGCTTTCTCCTCAAACATGATATCCGAAGCAGGAACTCCCCACTGGACCATCAGCGCCGCAGCCTCACGTGTTTCGCCTTTTCGCAGCTTCATCTGATATTCCAGGCTAGCGCCGGTGATCAATATTTTCTTGATCTTTCCCGCCTTGTACAGCCTGAAAGTCTGCAAAACGCGGTCACCGTTATCGCCTATTGAAACCAGATCCGAATAGGGTTTGCTACCCGCTATCAGTCCGCCGGAAAGCAGCACACCGACGTCGTAAGTACCTTGAATCTGCTGCATGGAAGTCACTTTTGGCTCCCACGCGTTGAGTGCTTTGATAACCAGATAACTATTGGATGTAAGGTAAAGTGAAATAAGGGCCAGCCCGATCGCCCACTTTTTCCGCTTGTTGTTTTTAGCAAAAAATCCGTAAACCAGGAATAACAGGATAATGCTCAGCGGCATTACCAGGAAGTCTATTGCTTTTGACAGAAAAAAAAACATTTGAATAAGAACCTGGTAGAAGTTGTCGTTTTGAAACTAATTTTGTTGCAGCCGTGATTTGAAATAATCAAAATAAACACTGATAAGCAAACTTCCATCTGATGAGCCCGTCTTTCCGAACTTCCTTCCTGTCCCTGTTTTTAGTCTCAATACTATCTTTAAATGCATTCGGGCAAGGGTATCGGCTTGAAGCGACGATCAAAGGCGTGAAGGATTCGTCCTTTATTATCGGGCATTACAACCGCGCTCCAAACCAGTTTGTACCAAAAGACACAGCCAAAGCCGACGCGAATGGTAAGATCGTTTTTGAAGGTCCGCAAAATCTTCCCGGCGGCTTGTACGTGATCCTGTTCCCGGGCAACAAACGACTGATCGAAGTGATCTATTCGGGGAAAGAGACCAGTTTCGCGATAGAAACGGACACGGTCGATATGATCGGGAACATGAAAATTACCGGCTCAAAGGAAAATGAGCTTTTTTATAACTACCAGAAAGAACTGAAAAAAGGCGCGAAGGAAATTGAAGCTTTGGGTAAAACCGGCACTCCCGAGTCCAAGGTTAAGATCCGCGAGATACAGGAAAGTTTTACAGCCTACCGTCAGAAAGTACTGACTGACAATCCGGAAGCGTTTACTTCGCAATTGCTGAAAATGTCAATCGACCCCGATGTACCAACGGCGCCAAAATTAGCGAACGGTAAGCCCGACTCGATCTGGGTATTCAACTACTACAAATCACATTACTGGGATGCATTCGACTTTGCGGACGCAAGAATTGTCAATACCCCATTCCTGGAACCGCGCCTCGATCGTTATTTCAAAAACCTCGTCGTACAAACCCCCGATTCACTGATCCGCGACGCCGATCTGATGATCAAAAAAGCTTCTGCAAACAAGGATGCGAAAGCCTGGGTGGTTTTTTATATTGCCAATCAGTATGAAAATCCTAAAACAGTAGGTACTGAGGCTGTTTGGGTGCATTTGGCCGAAAAATATTACCTCTCCGGCGACATGGGCATTTCCGAAGATTCCAAGAAACGTATAGCCGAGAAGGTGAATACATTGAAAGTGCTGCTGGTTGGGAAAACTTTCCCTGCATTAAGCCTTACCGACCCCAGCGGAAAGAAGGTCAGCGTGCAGGCGATCCAGGCAAATTATACCGTTTTGTTCTTTTACGCACCCACTTGCGGCCACTGCAAGGAAGCTTCCCCGAAATTGAAGGATTTTTACGACAAGAATAAAGCAAACGGAATTAAGGTAGTGGCGGTTTCCACCGAGCACGACCTGGCCGAGTGGAAATCGTTTATCAAAACTTACCACCTGGAAGAGCTTACGAACGGATTCGACGCGTTGAAAACCATAGATTTCAATCGCAAATTCGATGTGGTGACTACTCCGATGATCTATATTCTGGATAAAAATAAAAAGATCATTGCCCGCAAAATGCCTGTGGAGCAGCTGGAAGATTTTATGAATTACTACCAGAATAAAATGGCCAGAAAACTGTAAAATTTACAGAAAAGCCACACAGATCGGCGACTTCACGGCAATGCTTTCATGCTTGAATGTAAACTTGCCTGTCGCCTGATCAATATCGTAAACTACCAGATTATCAGTCGATTGGTTAGCGACAATCATGATCTTACCTGAGGGATCGATATTGAAATCCCTGGGTGTTGCGATTGATTTTGTCTGCTGATCGATCATTTCCAGATCCCCATCCGCCTTGATCGCAAATCCCGTAATCGAGTTATGCCCGCGGTTCGAAACGTAAACGAACTTTCCATTCGGGTGCAAATGAATAGCTGCGCTGGTATTAGCGCCTGAGAAATCGGTCGGGATAGTCGGATAAGTTTTACCAGCGGTAATCACTCCTTTTTTGTCAATTGTGCATGCAGTAAGTGACGCTTCCAGTTCATTCAAAAGGAAAAGTGATTTACCGGAAGGATGAATGATGAGGTGCCTTGGACCAGCGCCTGGCTTACCTGAGAAAAATGGCTGCGCAGGGTTTGGGATTAACTTATTAGCCTTACTGTCAACTACATAATTCATCACTTTGTCACTTCCCAGGTCGGTCACATATACGTACTTTCCGTCCGGACTTGCTGTGGCGAAATGCGCGTGTGCTTTTTCCTGACGCTTTTCATTGGGTCCGGTACCGGTATATTGTTCGGTATAACTGGGCGCGCCCAGTTTCCCATCAGCGGTTGCCGGATAGGCAGAAAAGCTGCCGCCCGTGTAGTTGGCCGCCAGTACCATTTTGCCCGAAGGATGCACCGCCACGTGACAAGGGTTCGCGCCTTCCGACGACTGACTGTTCAAATAAGTCAGCTTTTTGTCGCCTCCTATCGCGTAAGCATCGATCTTATTATTTCCGCCCGCGGCGTAGAGGAATTTCTTATTCGATGAAATAGCCACATACCCCGGCCCGACGGAGTTATTAAATGTGTCAATAACGGTAATCTGCCCCGTCGACAAATTGAGCTCACACAGCGTGATCGATGAATTAGCACCTTTATCCTGCGTACCAATATAAAAAGGGATCGTCTTGTCCTGAAATGAAACCAGCATCAGCGAAGCCGCAGCCAATAGGAACGGAAGGATCAGTTTTTTCATCATTGTGGATTTAAATGAATCGTCAATGCAGCCAAAAGCGAACACAAACCCTTTTTTAATGTGTTTGTGTTAATATAAAGTTGTAATGCACAGCCAAAATTGTGTAACCCTGCCGGGGCCGGGCGAAGTTACCTTTGTGAAAGAAATTACAAGGCGATGGAAACAACAACAGAACTACATAAAATAACGCTCCCGGTAACCGGCATGTCGTGCGCGGCTTGTGCGGTGAGCGTGGAAAGTATGCTGAAAAGCACAGCCGGGATTGAAAATGCGGGCGTGAATTATGCCAATCAATCGGTATCTGTGAGCTACGATCCCGGGGCTGTCACTTTGCAGCAAATGGACGAGGTATTGCAGGGAATAGGCTACGGGCTGATTATTGAAGACGATGAAGACGACGCGGTTGCCGAGCAGGAAAAAATCCAGCACGCCCATTACGCAGCTTTAAAAACAAAAACTATCTGGGCCGGGGTATTGACTGTTCCCGTGGTGATATTGGGTATGTTCTTCATGGAAATGCGGTTCGCGAATTACGTGATGCTTGCGCTCACGCTCCCGGTACTCTTCTTTTTCGGCCGCGACTTTTTTGTGAATGCATGGAAACAGGCCAGCCACCGGAAAGCGAATATGGACACGCTGGTGGCACTTAGTACAGGTGTAGCATTCCTTTTCAGCACTTTTAATACCTTTTATCCACAATTCTGGCACGAGCGGGGGCTGCATCCGCACGTTTATTTCGAGGCGGCTGCGGTGATCATCTTTTTTATTCTTTTGGGTAAATTGATGGAAGAAAGGGCTAAAACGAAAACTTCCGACGCACTGAAAAAGTTGATCGGACTGCAACCTAAAACCGTGCACGTGATCCGCAATGGTGCTGAGAGTGAGATCAATGTAAAGGAAGTACTGGCAGGAGACGAGATTATCATTCGCTCCGGCGAGAAAATTCCGGTCGATGGGAAGGTGCTTTCGGGAAGTTCGTTTGTAGATGAAAGTCTGATGACGGGCGAACCGCTCGCGGCCGAGAAAAGCGCGGGCAGCCAGGTATTTGCAGGTACGATCAACCAGAACGGCAGCTTTACATTCCGAGCTGAGAAAGTGGGCAAACAGACGGTATTGGCGCAGATTATTAAAACCGTACAGGAAGCGCAGGGAAGCAAGGCGCCGGTTCAAAAACTGGTAGACAAGATCGCCGGCATTTTTGTACCCGTCGTGATCGGAATCGCCATTTTAACATTGATCGTATGGATTTTTGCAGGCGGCGATAATGCATTGACACACGGAATAATGGCGGCGGTATCTGTGCTGGTGATAGCCTGTCCTTGCGCACTGGGTCTCGCGACGCCTACTGCGATGATGGTGGGTGTGGGAAAAGGTGCGGAGAATAATATCCTGATCCGTGATGCCGAAAGTCTGGAAAAGGCGTTTCGCGTGAATGCGATCGTTCTCGACAAAACGGGTACGCTAACCCAGGGCCGCCCCGCAGTTACGGACTGGATCTGGAAGGTTGAAAATACTGATCAGCAAAAGCATCTGGCCGCTGCAAGAGCGCTGGAATCCCGCTCCGAACACCCGCTGGCTGCCGCGATTGTGCAGTACATTAATGCGCCTTCCAATGTGAATGTTAGCCGATTTGCTTCTGTAACGGGCAGCGGGATACGTGGGGCGGTTGACAATGTGGAATATCTGATCGGTACCCTTAGTTTCCTGAAATCAGAAAATGTCGATGTAAGTGACGGGCTGGTTCGCGAGGTCAGAAATTTGTCCGAGCAGGCAAAAACGGTTATTGCAATTGCCGCAGACCAGCAGATCGTGGCGCTGGTCTCCATTGCCGACGCCCTTAAACCTACTTCCTCTGAGGCAGTTGCGCAACTCAAAAAACAGGGTATTGAAGTGTATATGCTCACCGGCGACAATCTGCAAACTGCTGCGGCTGTCGCAAAGCAAACGGGTATTGAATCGTACCGGGCCGAAGTGAAGCCAGCCGATAAAATGCAGTTCATCAGCGAATTGCAATCAAAAGGAAAAGTAGTGGCGATGGTCGGCGATGGTATCAACGATTCGCAGGCGCTGGCCCAGGCCGACGTTAGTATTGCGATGGGTAAAGGTTCGGACATTGCGATGGACGTGGCCAAAATGACGCTTATTACTTCGGATCTGATGATTTTACCAAAAGCATTAAAACTATCCCGAAAAACGGTCGCCACGATCCGTCAGAACCTATTCTGGGCATTCATTTACAATGTAATCGGCATTCCGATCGCTGCCGGAATTCTGTACCCGATCAACGGTTTCCTGCTCGATCCAATGCTCGCAGGCGGCGCGATGGCACTCAGCTCGGTATCCGTGGTGATGAATAGTTTGCGGTTGAAAAGTGCTCGTTTGTGAGATTTTTCAATTAAACACACAAAAACTCTGTAATGCGCCTGCATAATTCTGTAATAATTAGTGAAGCTGGATAAGCGATATTTGCAAAAGGAAATTTTAAATAAAACACTTGCAGCCTGGCTGCTACTGACAAATGGAAACACTCAAATTCAAGACAAATATTAAATGCGGAGGATGCATAGCAACTGTTACTCCGTTTCTAAATGGCGATGAAAACGTTGAAAAATGGACTGTCGACCTGGAAAATGCGGACAGGATCCTGACCGTGGAGACCACACAATCTGCCGAGGAAATTGAACAACTGATCAAAAAGGCTGGTTACTCTGCCCAGGAAATAGCCTGATAATTAATATATTTGAACAGGTTATGCTCAAATTAAATAACCTGCAACCGAAATAACGCGCTGAAAAGCAACTATGAAAAGCAAATTGCACCGATCGATCACCGCCCTGATGGCATTTCTGATACTGTTTAGCAGTACCGGATTTGCCTTGGTGGAGCATCAGTGCATGATGCGCGGGAAATCGGTGCAGTTATTGGCGACTAAGAACGCTGATTCAGAAAAGAAAGTAGGATCGTGCTGTGCGAAGAAAAAAGCACAAACTGAAAGCAAAGGTACATTCTTCAAAAAAACGGCTTGCTGCAAGGAAAGCCACACGTTTGAGAAGCTTGATATAGTAACCGCCGCTTCGCATTCCGCCGCCAAAGTGATCAAAGCGTGGCCGGCGGATATTGTCTGGTTCAACACTTCCTATTTATTCCTTCGGGCACAGTGGATACTTCCGTCCGCGCCCGATTTCTCCGACTTATCATCCTTCTCTTCCCGGCTTCACGGGAAAAGAATGCTCATTTTTATCCAGTCATTTCTGATCTGATACAATTGATAATGAACTAGTTGAATGCAAGTCAGTCGACTTGCTGGTTAATTTATTTATCAATTGAATCTATTTGAAATGAAAACCTTTTTGGCGGGACTACTCTGCCTGATTTCCATTTCCCTCTCTGCGCAACGCATTACCGGCTCGGTCAACGAGCAGGTGGCCAATTCCACGAAGCTGAGCCCCATTTCCGGCGCGAATGTATATTGGGCGGGAACCACACAGGCTACTGTCACTGATACGGCCGGACTTTTTAGCATTCCGCGATTAGCGCAATCCAACTTACTCGTAATCAGCTTTGTTGGTTTTAGAAATGATACCGTAAAAGTGGGAGCTGACAGTGAATTACAGGTCGTGTTACGAAGTGATCAGACACTCGACGAGGTTACCGTGCGCAGCGGCTCGGGCAGTATCGACAGACTTTCGCCGCATCAAACTGAAATAATCACAACCCGCGCGCTCGCCAAAGCGGCTTGCTGTAACCTCTCCGAAAGTTTCGAAACCAATGCATCCGTGTCCGTTTCATATAGCGACGCGGTGACCGGCTCGAAGCAGATCCAGATGCTGGGACTGAGCGGTACCTATATTCAGACCAATGTTGAGAATATTCCTTCTTTGCGTGGCTTAGGCTCCACTTTTGGTCTCAATTTTATTCCCGGAACCTGGATCCAGTCTATTGATATCGGCAAAGGCGCGGGTTCTGTGGTGAATGGTTATGAATCCATGACGGGGCAGATTAATGTGGAGTTGCAGAAACCTGACACGCAGGAAAAGCTTTATCTCAATACCTATATTAACAATTTTGGCCGTGCCGAGCTAAACCTGAACCTGGCGCATCAAATCAATAAAAAATGGAGCACCGGCTTACTGACCCACGGAAGTACATTGCAAAACAGGATCGACAAGAACGGTGACAACTTCCTGGACCTGCCGCTTTATAGTCAGGTGAATGCGGTGAACCGCTGGAAGTTCCAAGATGAAAAATGGATGGCGCAATTTGGTGTAAAAGCCTTGGTGGAAGACAGAATGGGCGGGCAGAAGGATTTTGAGCGGGAAATGCGGGGTAGCGATCAGACTTATGGTTTTGGAGCAAAAATCAATCGTTACGAGTTTTTTTCCAAGATAGCGCGCCTTTTTCCTGAGCAACCTTACAAAGGTCTGGGCCTGATCGTGAATGCGGCGGTTCATGATTCCAAGTCTTATTTTGGAGTAAATAACTATGACGGAAAGCAAAAAACGTTTTACGCAAATCTGATCTATCAATCAATCATTGGCAATACAAATCATTCCTATAAAACCGGGCTGAGCTATTTGCTTGATAGTTATAACGAGCGTTATCGCAACCTTACTTTGGCCAGAAATGAGTCGGTACCCGGTGCTTTTTTTGAATATACCTACAATCACCTCGATAAGTTTGTATTTGTAGCCGGCGGCCGCGCCGATTTCCATAATCTCTACGGCACGCAATGGACGCCGCGGGTGCATTTGAAATATAGCCTCACTGATCAAACTACGCTGCGGGCTTCCGCAGGAAAAGGTTTCCGCGTTTCTAATCCGCTCGCTGAATATTATGGTAACCTTGTAAGTGCGCGGGATGTGGTTTTCAGGGAAAATATCCGGCCGGAAAAAACGTGGAATTACGGCGCTAGTGTCACGCAGGAGTTTACATTGGGCAATATGAATGGAAGTCTGATCGTGGATTTTTACAGGACTGACTTTGAAAACCAGCTCGTTGCAGACTTTGAGGATCCGCGATACATCCGTTTTTACAATCTCGAAGGAAAAGCTTTCGCGAACAGTTTTCAGGCGGAGGTGAATGTGGTACCTGTCAAGCGATTTGAGCTGAAACTGGCTTACCGGTTATTTGATGTAAAACAAACGGTGCGCGACATTTACGACCAAAATGTACTGCTGCCGAAAATGATGGTGAGCCGCGACCGTGTGCTATTTAATGCGGGTTATGCATTGCCTTACGATAAATGGAAGTTCGATTTTACGGTTCAATGGAATGGAAAAAAGCGGCTACCGTACATGGGAAGCCTACCTGACCACCACATTCCCGGTAACCTGAATTCAACAATGGCGCCGTCATTTTATAACCTGAATGCGCAGATTACTCGGACTTTTCCGAAATGGGATATTTATCTGGGCGGAGAAAATTTAGCGAATTTCAGGCAGAAAAACCCTATTATGGGCGCAGATCAGCCTTTTGGACAACAATTTGACGCAGGAATGGCGTGGGGACCGGTAGTAGGACGAATGATTTACGCGGGACTGCGTTATAAGATTGTACGTTAGAAGGGAGGAAGGAGGAAGGGAGGAAGGAGGAAGGGAGGAAAAGATGTTCTTATTGTAAATTGGCTTTGATATGAAGTTGTATATTAAAAATATGGTGTGTGACCGGTGTAAGCGGGTTGTTCGGGAGGAGCTGATGGGGCTTGGGCTTGAACTGACTTCGGTCGGGCTTGGGGAAGTTGAGACTGGCGGGGATATTGATTCGGAGAAATTGAAGGAGGTAAAATCAGTATTGGAAGCCAACGGTTTTGAACTTTTGGATGATCGCAAACTGGCGCTGGTGGAGCATATCAAGACTCTGATCATTGAAGAAATTCAAAATCTGAAAGGTCAGAAACCGGCGCAGATGAATTTTTCGGATTTTCTGTCGGAGAAGATCGGTTATGAATATTCCTATCTCAGCACATTGTTTTCTTCTGAAACCGGGCAGACCATTGAACATTATATTATCGCTCAAAAGGTTGAAAAACTGAAAGAATGGCTGTCTTATAACGAACTGACATTAAGCGAAATGGCGTGGCGGCTTTCTTACAGCAGTACCGCGCATTTGAGTAATCAATTCAAAAAAGTAACCGGAATGACGCCGGGAGAATATAAGAAAAGTGCGATGACGCGCAAAACGCTGGATCAAATCGCGTGACATTTGAGATAATTTGGTGTAAGTATTTAATTGATAAAACCTTCAATATGATGACAAAAGCACTTTTAGCCGCAAGCCTTTTTCTAATCCTCGGCTGTTCCGCAAACTCTGAAAAAAAAGAGGAAGCAAAGGAACAAACTACGGAAATCAAACCAGCTGACTTTGCGATTTATAGCTGTCCGATGAAATGTGAGGGGGATAAAACCTACCCGGAAGCTGGTAAGTGTCCGGTTTGTAAAATGGAAATGCAGGGAATGGCGTTTTATGGCGTCGATTCTATTAAACACCAGCATTAAGTATCAATAAAACGACTGAAATTTATGAAAACGACGATTTTTTCACTCATAATAATCCTTTTTTTAGGGTTAAATACAGCATTTACTTCTGATAAAGACAAGGAGGTAAAAATCAAAACTTCGGCGATTTGCGAAATGTGTAAAGCCCGCCTTGAACGTAATCTCGGACTTTCGAAAGGTGTTAAAGAATCTAGTTTGAACCTTGATAATAAAGTAATTACGGTCAAATACAATCCGGATAAAACCACGCCGGAGGCTATTAAAGCGACGATAATCAATACCGGCTACGACGCCGATACGCAATTGGCAAACCAGAAAGCGCACGATAAGCTGCCAAGTTGTTGCCGGAAAACTGCCGCGCCGCATTAAACCTTAAAACACTTCATTATGAAATTCAACAGACTAAGCAACCTGGCCATTCTTGGCCTGGGAATGATCTCTGCGCCCGTTTTTGCGCAGCACGAACACCATCAGCAGCCCGCCAAAGACACTGTAAATCATGAAATGCACGAAAAGAAGGCAGATCATGAAACAATGGACCATAGCAAAATGGACCATAGCGGCATGCAGCATCAAATGACCCACAGCTTTTCACTCAGTCTGCCGATGACGCGAAATGGATCGGGTACCGGCTGGCAGCCCGATGCGACGCCGATGTATGCGTATATGAAACACGGCGATAAGTGGAATTACATGCTGCACGGAAGCATTTTTCTCAGATATACCTCTCAGAATTTTAATAATAAAAATAAAAAGGGAAACGACGCAAAATTCAGTGCGCCAAACTGGGTAATGGGAATGGCACAGCGGCAGATTGGGAAAAACGGTCTTCTGAACCTGCGGGCGATGGTTTCGGTGGACAGGCTTTTCGACGGCGGCGCAGGTTACCCGCTCCTTTTTCAATCGGGCGAAAGCTGGAAAAATGTGCCGCTCGTAGATCGGCAACACCCGCACGACCTGATTTCCGAACTTTCGGTGGGTTACACGCAGCGGATCAATGAAAAAATGGACTTAACCATTTACGCAGGTTACCCAGGAGAGCCGGCACTCGGCCCGACTGCATTTATGCATAGAATGTCTGCATTCAACAACCCTGACGCGGTTTTGGGCCACCACTGGCAGGACGCAACGCATATTACTTTTGGTGTGGTGACGGCGGGCGTGCGTTACTTGTGGTTCAAGCTGGAAGGGTCGTCATTCACAGGCCGCGAGCCCGATGAAAACCGTTTCGATTTCGACAAGCCGCGTTTCGATTCTTACAGTTACCGGCTGCTTTTTAATCCTACGAAAAACTTCGCTTTTCAGGTTAGCCGGGCATTTATCGAAAGTCCTGAGCCGCTGCATGCGCACGATGATGTGACGCGCACAACCGCCTCACTGCAACATAGCGCCAGTCTTGGAGGCGAAAACAAATGGATATCTTCGACGCTGCTTTGGGGACAGAATTCGGGTAGCCACAGCGGCAATTCGTATCTGGCTGAAACGAACCTGCAACTCAACAAATGGGCAGTTTACGGCCGGTTTGAAAACGTGGAAAAGAGCTTTAATGACCTTCTGGAAGTGGGAAGCGATATTCCGGAATACTTGTCGAATGCGTCTATTTCGGCATTTACGCTGGGCATTAACAGGCAGCTTTTCTCTTTTTCTAATACGCTGGTTCAGGCTGGCGGACAGATCAGTTACCACAATGTAAATGACAACAATGCGCTTTTTAGCAATGCTTATGGTAAAAATCCGATGTCCGGACAGGTTTATCTGCGACTTACGCCGGGTTTGATGAAAATGTAGGATTATCATTCGCAACTGCATTTCCGGGCTGCATTTTATTAGTTTTGCCAAAATTCAAAAACATCGAAGTGGCCTGGTATCACAGTTATTTTAAAGGTTTGCCCCAAGTCGCCTGGAAACTTCACCAGGACGAAGAATATACAGATTTCGAAGTTGACTTCCTGCGGGATGTACTTGAACTGAAAAAAGGTAACCAGGTACTTGATATCCTGTCGGGCTACGGTCGGCACGCGCTGCCACTGGCGGAGGCGGGATGCAAAATGACGTGCATTGATATTTCAGCAGAGTATTGCGACGAGCTTTCAAATGCGAAAACCAAGCGAAAATTGCCTGTTGAGGTATTGTGCGGCGATGTGCTGGAAACTGATTTTGGGCAGGGTAAATTTGACGCGGCTTATTGTTTGGGCAATAGCCTGAGCTTCTTCCCGCGCGCAGATATGCTCCGGTTTTTTACCAAAATTGCTGGTAGTGTCAAACCTGGCGGCCACGTTGCTTTGCATACCGAGAACCTTGCTGAGAGCATTTTGCCTAATTTCCAGGCTCGAAACTGGATGCCAGTAGGCGATGACATTTACTATCTTGCAGAAAATGAATACCGGCCCGAAGAAGGTTGCATTGAAGCCCAGCAAACTTTTATTTCGGGCAGCGAAAAAGTGACGCATACCGTTTATCAGTACATTTATACACTTGCTGAAATATCGGCAATGCTGGAATCAGTTGGTTTGAAAGTGGTAGGTACTTTTGGAAATCTGGAAGCCGATCCATTTGTGTTGGGCGACGAGCAGCTGTATCTGGTGGCTGTGCGTAAATAATCAATGCGGCAGCCTGGGGCGGAGGAGACCGTAAGTCCAGGTACCTGCGATTGCGCTGAGTAATGTGACGATAACAGCGAGATAACCGCTGCCGATCTGTGCAAATAGCGGCCCGGGACAAGCTCCGGTGATTGCCCAGCCGATCCCGAATAGTAAGCCTCCGTAAACCTGGCCTTTCTGAAAAATCTTGTCTTTGATATAAACCGTTTCGCCTGACATGGTTTTGATATTGAATTTTTTGATCAGCAAAACGGATATCAAACCTACGACCACCGCCGAGCCGATGACGCCGTACATGTGAAATGAATCGAGCCGGAACATTTCCTGAATGCGAAACCAGGAGATAATTTCAGCCTTCACAAATACGATCCCAAATAACGCTCCCACGATCAGGTATTTTAGATTGCTGCCAAAAGATTCGGGCGACTGCTGCATGTTGGTGCCTTCTGGTTCCTCTACCAAAGAAATATCCTGCCCGGCGCGGTTTTCCTTTAATGCTTTGTTTTGATTTTCCATGTCGGTTATCTGACTAATTGTAACAGGAAAGGCAATATAAGATGGGTACAAAGAAAGCCGCCCGCCATGAAACTGACCGTCGCTACGAGCGAAGGCCACTGTAAGTTCGACAGCCCCATGATCGCGTGACCCGACGTGCAGCCTCCTGCATATCTTGTCCCGAAACCGACGAGAAATCCGCCAAATACGAGGAATATCAATCCTTTAAGCGAGAAAATCTGAGCTGTACCAAATATTTCCGCAGGCATCAATCCTGAGAAATCTGTGATTCCAAAGGAAGCTAGCGTAGTTTGCGTATGTTCCGAAACGACTATCTGATCTGGATTTCCGAGCAGATAAGTGCCTAAAAAACCTCCCAATGCAATTCCAGCTACAAAAAACAGGTTCCACGATTCCTTGCGCCAGTTGTATTTGAAAAAGGAAATATTGGCAGGAATCACCGCCGCGCAAATGTGGCGCAGGGAAGAAGATATCCCGAAAGACTTATTCCCAAAAAGCAGCAAAATCGGCACCGTCAACCCAATCAAAGGCCCTGCCACATACCACGGCCAAGGCTGGCGCAATGTTTCCAGTAGTTCGTTCATATTGTTTGCGTATGATTCTTTTTAGAGGCCGGGGTTGGAATTGATATTTTTTGGATTGATCACCTTCAAATTCGGGATATTAACAAAGTCCTTTTCATTATCGGTGATCAGAGTCAGGTTATTAGCAATTGCAGTGGCGGCAATAATGGCATCGGGCGTTTTGACTTTCCGCTCTCTGCGAATTTTAACACAAATTTTAACGACGTCAGGTGTAATTGCCAAAACCTGAGAATCATTGACAAAATCCTCAACCAGCCTACCAGAGGCAGTTTTCCAGGAAAGCAATTCGATCTGCGTGATCACAGAAATAATTGGAATCTGGTTAATTACACCATCTAAGAATACCATTCCGTCATCAGGAAGAAGTCCTGACAGATAATGCGAAACTGCATTTGAATCAATCAGATACTGCTCCATTCATTTCGGATTTGAGAGATATGCCTGCTCAGATCTTGCCCCTCTTCCCTACTCAACGTGCCCCTGTATTTCGACGATAAGCTGGACGCAACTTTTTCCTCATGTTGGTGTATCCGAATTACGCTCATTGCTTCCAGATCCAAGAGCAGTTGTAATGCTTTTTCATGTGTGAGCTCAACAAGCAGCTTTTCCATAGTTCCTGTTTTTATTTTCCTAATTTACAAACATTCACCTACATTCTAAACCCCTTCCAAAACGGGCACCTTCGTTTTCGAAACTGCTCCGAAACCGCCTTCTATGTTGATAACCCTTTCGATTCCTCTTGATTTCAGGATCGATGCGGCGACCATGGAACGGTAGCCGCCGGCACAGTGAATATATAAATTTTTGTCTTTTGGAAATTCTTCCATCAGGTCGTTGATATAGTCGAGCGGCAGGTTTTTTGCTCCTTCAATGTGCCCGGAGGCAAATTCATCAGGTTTCCGCACGTCAATAATTTCCAGCTCGCCTTTTTCAAAATCAGCCTCAAACTCGTTTGCGGAAATTGATTTGATGGAATCCACTTCCTTCCCGGATGCTTCCCAGGTTTGGAAACCGCCATTCAAATAGCCAATTGTATGATCGTAACCAACCCTGGCCAGCCTGGTAATCACTTCTTCTTCCTTGCCTGGCTCGGTGATAATCAGTAAAGTCTGCTTCAAATCCGGCACCAGCGCTCCTACCCAGGGAGCGAAATTTCCGTCAATACCTATATTGATCGAATTTGGAATAAAACCTTTCGCAAAATCGGTCGCTTTTCTGGTATCGATGATCAGCGCGCCAGTATTGTTGGCTTTTGCTTCAAATGCTTCGGCAGACAAAGCCTGGTCGCCGCGTTCGAGCACATCGTCGATACTCTCGTAACCGTCACGGTTCATTTTCACATTTTTGGGAAAATATTGCGGCGGCTCGGTCAGGCCGGCAGTTACTTCCTTGACAAATTCTTCCTTCGTCATATCCGCCCGTAATGCGTAATTGAAGCGTTTTTGATTACCGAGCGTGTCGGACGTTTCCTTACTCATGTGTTTTCCACAAGCCGATCCCGCGCCGTGAGCCGGGTAAACGATCACATCGTCGGGCAGCGGCATTACTTTGTTCCGCAGACTATCGAAAAGCATTCCGGCAAGATCATCCATCGTCAGTTCTCCTTTTTGCGCCAGATCCGGCCGGCCCACATCGCCGATGAAAAGGGTGTCCCCGCTGAACAATGCGACAGGTTTACGGTTTTTATCCAAAAGCAGATAACAAGCCGATTCCAGCGTGTGGCCAGGCGTATGCAATACCTGAATCGTGATTTCTCCCAGCTGAAATTCTTCTCCGTCACTCGCAATATGCGCTTTAAAGCCCGTTTTTGCGCCCGGTCCGTAGATAATGGGAGCGCCCGTTTTTTCAGAAAGATCCAAATGACCGGAAACGAAATCCGCATGAAAATGCGTCTCAAATACATACTTGATCGTCGCGCCTGTTAGCGCGGCCTTGCGAATATAAGGTTCTACTTCGCGGAGCGGGTCTATGACCGCGGCCTCGCCATTTGAAACAATAAAATAAGCACCCTGAGCAAGGCAACCGGTATATATCTGTTCTATTTTCATGCGGAAAGTAATTCGTTTTTTACTGTTTGTTTAACCAAAGGAACTGCGCGTTTGGTTCGCTTTATACCTTCACAACCTTCCACCCGCCCATTCTGAAACGCCAGATGCCGAGCAAAGCAAGTACCGATTCGGCGATTGGTACCGATGCAAAAACGCCTATTGGCCCCATATCCAGGATAACGGCCAGCACATACGCAACCGGTATTTCGATCGCCCAGAAGCAGATCAGGTTGAGCACAGTCGGCGTTTTGGTATCCCCGGCACCGTTCAGCGATTGGATCACGACCATTCCGTAGGCATAAAATCCATAACCGAGGCACAGTACGCGTAGTGCCGTTTTTCCGGTTTCGACCACTTTTGCATTTGTACTGAAAAAACTTACGATCATTTCTGCGCCGGCAAACATGAATACCGAAAGTCCGAGCAAGAAGACCAGATTGTAAAACGCGCATTTCCAGACCGAAGCCTCGGCACGATCAGGCTTTTGCGCTCCCAGATTTTGGCCCACTAATGTAGCTGCTGCATTCGCCAGCCCCCAGGCCGGCAGCAATGTGAACATAATTACGCGGATAGAAATAGTGTACCCAGCCACCACGTCGCTTCCAAATTCGGACAGAATACGCGTCAGGAAGATCCAGCTGGCCGAGCCGATCAGAAACTGCACGGTGCCGCCGGTCGCTACTTTGACGATCGTGGCAATCATTTCCTTATTCGGAGCCAGATCCGCCCAGGTGAGTGACAGCATTTTGTTCACTTTGGTCAAAGAAAAAAGCTGGTAAGCGACACCTATCGAGCGGCCGGTTGCAGTTGCGATTGCCGCGCCTGTAACGCCCAGCTCAGGAAAAGGCCCGACGCCGAATATCAATATCGGTCCCAGGATCATATTGAAAACATTCGCGACGATCAGCGATCGCATTGCCGTGGCAGCAGATCCGGCCCCTCTCAATGCGCCACTCAACGAATAGAGCAACACCACTACCGGGCTACTCAGAAACTGTATACGCGCAAAATTGGTACCCGTCGCAATTACCTTTTCGTCAGCGCCCATCGCACGCAGGATATCACCCGCAAACCACGTTCCGACTACTGCGATCACGAGCGAAATGGATACAGAAATGAGGATAACCTGACCAATAGCACGTTTGGCCTGCGCAGGATTTCCTTCTCCGATACGGCGCGAAATAGTGGCCGTAGCGGCAGTACTTAACCCTATCGCAACCGAATAGACGAGTGTAATCACAGATTCAGTGAGGCCGACGGTCGCGACAGCCTCAGTACTGACTTTTGAAACGAAAAAAATATCAACAACGGCAAAAAGCGACTCCATGACCATTTCCAGGATCATGGGCACAGATAATAGAAAAATGGCGCGGTTGATGCTCCCCTCGGTAAAACTTTCTTCGGAGCCACGAATAGCCTGACGAAGTAGTTGAAACCACTTTTTCATTTTTGTAAAAATTGAAATGTATAAAATGAAGAATGCGACCCGTGCGGATCACAAAAATAAAACTGGAAAAATGACCGGAAGGTCGGTGGACTAAGCTTGTAGTCCGAGGTTGAAGAGCAGCATCGGCTTTTGGGATTTGCGCAAATATACAAAAGTGTTTTTCGCAAAATCAAACAAAATGAAAGCCGTTCAGTCAATTAATGTTACTCAGGCATAAAGTTTTATGAACTTTTGAAGCCGACTTGCCGTTGAAAATCTACCTTCTCCGCATACAGACGCTGCAAGTTGCTACATTGCAGACACAATTATTAAGAAACAAAAAAGCATTACATGATCGATAAAAATAAATTATACTCCACTGCAGTTCAGCCCGAAAAGGCTGTTTTAGTGGCGGTTAGTACCCAAAAACAATCGGCTGACAAAACAAAGGAATACCTGGAAGAGCTTGCATTTCTGGCAACGACCCTGGGAATAGAAACGATTGCACAATTTACCCAAAACCTGGAACGTCCGGATATCCGCACCTATACAGGGAAAGGGAAACTGGAAGAAATACATACGTTTATCAAGGCGACTCCCGTGGATATGGTCATTTATGATGATGATCTTACGCCGTCACAGGTTCGAAATTTGGAAGCCGAATTCACTGATATCAAGGTGATTGACAGAAGCCTACTGATCCTGTCGATCTTCGCAATGCGTGCTCAGACTGCACAATCGAAGTTGCAGGTGGAGCTCGCGCAATATCAATATATGTACCCGAGGCTAACCCGTTTGTGGACGCACTTAAGCCGCCAGTCAGGTGCTGGTGTAGGTATGCGCGGACCTGGTGAAACGGAATTGGAAACGGATAGAAGGATTGTAAAAGACCGGATCGCATTCCTGAAAGAGAAGCTGGAAAAAGTGGATCGCCAAAGTGTAACACGCAGAAAAGAGCGCGACAGATTGGTGCGTGTAGCGATCGTGGGCTATACGAATGTTGGAAAATCTACTTTAATGCGCGGCTTGTCGAAAGCAGATGTATTTGCAGAAAACAAACTTTTTGCGACCGTTGATTCGACCGTCCGGAAGGTGAATATGGAGAACATTCCATTCCTTTTAACTGATACTGTTGGGTTTATCAGGAAGCTGCCTACTACGCTGATCGAGTCGTTTAAATCGACGCTGGATGAGGTGAGGGAAGCTGATATTCTGATGCACGTAGTTGATATTTCACACCCTTCTTTTGAGGAACATCTGGATGTTGTGAACAAAACGCTGGAAGAAATCGGCGCTGCGAATAAGCCAGTTATCCTGGTTTTCAACAAGATAGACCTTTATAAACCTTTGTCTCATGCAGATGGAGAGGAAGAGGAGGAGACGCAGGACGGCATCATGCTACAAGAAACGCCACTTGAACAACTCAAGAAAAGCTACATTGCCGACAAAGCTGAACACGTCGTATTTATTTCTGCCGAAAAGAAGGAGAATATTGAGGAATTGAGGAATACATTGTTCGCTCTTGTCAAGGAAAGACATTTTTCCATTTATCCGAACTGGCTGGATCTGGGCTACACTGCGATTCAAACAGAGGAATAATCTTTGAATTCAAACGATTTTTTCCGAGTTTTGCAGCCCAAATTGACTGCGTAGTTCAACGGATAGAGCGCGCGGCGCCCGATAAGAGTTGTCGGATGCGACCCCAGCCTAAACTCTAGATATGGGCCGGGGTTGCGAACAACTCGATTCCCTTCGCGGTCACAATTGGAAAAGTAAGAGACTGCGTAGTTCAACGGATAGAATAGGAGTTTCCTAAACTCTAGATATGGGTTCGATTCCCGTCGCGGTCACGAAAGCAAGGTTTGAGCCTGGCTTTTTTGCGTTTTAAAAGTTGAGCTAGTTCATTAAACGGATGGCTTCGAGATTTTACAACCCCAGGCTTTTCAGCATTTCCTTATTCACCTTGCTGACGTCAAACTTTTCCTCGGCATATCTCCGCCCGTTTAAACCGAGTTCTACAATTTGATCTGGATTTAAAATCAGGTCCTTCATGCATTGAGCCAATATTGTCGAATCGCCTGGGGGAACTAGGAATCCGTTTGAATAACGAGGATCAGGGTTGACAACTTCTGTGCATCCGGGCGTGTCGGTAGTAACCACTGCACGTCCGATTGATAACGCTTCAAGCAGTGCTCTCGGCGTGCCTTCGCGGTAGGAAGGAAGCACCACGACCGAACTTTTTTCAATTAGCGACGGAATATCCTTTCTAAAACCCAGGTAAGTCACCACCTCTCCTTTTAAAAGATTATCGAGCAGGTCAGCATCAATGCGATCGATGTTCTGCTCTTCAAACTCACCAGCCAGATAACACTTAACTTCCGGGTAGTGTCTGCGAATTATTTTCACTGCATCATAGTACTCTTGAACTCCCTTGGATTTGATCAGCCTCCCTACCATCAAAAACGTAATGCTGGACAGGTTTACCTGCTTAAATGGATACCTGGATAAATTTACGCCCGACCCGTTTACAACCTTTGTTTTGTCAGCTGGTACTAACCCCATTTTTACAAGCAGGTTCCGATCATCCGGATTATGAAAAATCACAGTTCTATTGCATTTCAAAGCAATTTTAAGTAAAAAGTGCACAACCTTTTTATGTCCTTTTTCAACATTTTCACCTTCGACAAAGTTGTATCCAAGTCCTGTCAGCATTGAACAGATTTCCGTAATTCCCGAAAGGAAAGCGATCATACTCCCAAAAATGACCGGCTTGATGGTGTACCCAAAAAACAATGAAGGCTTTTCCCTGCTGATTACTTTAAACAGAAACATACAATAAGCCAGATCGTCAAGGATTGATATGTTATTCGGCTTCAAATTGCTTTCAAAAATGGTAACACCGATTGACTGCAGATCATCGCGGATTTCCCCATCGCTTATAACAGGAGAAACTAGCACGACGCGATGATCTTTAACCATTTCCCTTAATAAATCTCCCCTAAATGCTACAACCGAGCGAGGCGGGCCGCAGGCGACCAAAATCGTTTTCAAAGCCATTCTAACGTAAAAATTCTACAAGTACATTTAAGTTACTATTTGCTTTCGAATATTAGTTATTTTAATGCCCAAAATGCACTATTCACATGATCGCATTCCCTTATGAATCTATCAGTATTACACTCGGGTAAACGGCCCAGTGTACTTGTTACCGGCGGTGCTGGCTTTATCGGGAGCCACCTGGTGCCGGCTTTTTTAAAAATCGGATTCAAAGTTCAGGTTCTGGATAACCTTTCAACCGGTCTATTAGAAAATCTTCCCGTCCATCCGGATTTGTCTTTTAATCAAGCAAGCATTCTGGACGAAGCTGAGATGCGAAATCTGGGAAAATTTGACCTCGTAGTTCATCTGGCCAGCATTGTCGGAATGAAACTTGCCAAGCAAGATCCAATACTTACTTACAAGACTGCGATCAAGGGTACCGAAAACGTCCTGAGATACACTGGCGACACTCCTGTCGTTCTGTGTTCTTCGTCGTCCGTATATGGACTTTCGGACACGGGCACAAGGATGCGGGAAGATGCAGAAATTGCAGAAAATAGTCTACTAGATTACGATGGAGGCATACTGGGTTATGCCTGCGGCAAGCGCCATATGGAAGAACTGGGTATTGCGGCCTCAGCTTCTGGCAGGCAGGTGCTTATCCTTCGACCTTTCAATGTCATCGGAGTAGGGCAGGTGGGTACTTATGGAATGGTTGTTCCTACGTTTATTGGAGCGGCAATGGCAGGTATGCCACTGCGCGTATTTGGAGATGGGAATCAATCGCGTTGTTTTAGCGATGTGACTACATTTGTACAATCCTTAATACAATTGTTGTCAACAAAAATGGCATGGCGGCCAGGCCATAACATTGTCAATCTCGGTTCCGACCAGACGGTTAGCATAAATTTGCTGGCACTGAAAATAATCAATGCCGTCGGCTCATCGTCTGTAATTGAATACGTGCCTTTCAAAACCGTATTTCCCGGGCAAAAAGATGTACAAAACAGGCTCCCTGATATTTCTTATTCAAAAACCCTCATCGGTGATATCAACTGGCCGATCATTGATGATGTTATTAAAACCTTCCTTGACGTTAAAAGCATTGCTTCATGATTGATAATCACAACGAAGTTGTACTTCTTGGGGCAGGCATTACTGGTCTGGCCGCTGCGAGTGAACTGGGTGAAAGTGCGACGGTTTTTGAAAGATCAGAAAGGCCGGGAGGATTGGTAAAATCCCATTGTTTCAACGACGGGTACTGGTTTGACCATGTGCTGCACATTTTCCACTGCAACAAACCGGACATTCTAAAAAAAGTAAATGAAATCGTTGGTCCGCTACTTGCGGAATGTCCCCCCGTGGCATGGATCGAGACAGCTGCTGGTGTAGTTCGCTATCCTTTTCAGCTCAATCTAGGCAGTTTGTCGACAGAAGCGAAAATTAATTGCGTTAAAGACTTTTCACACGCATTTTACCAGCAAAAGGATTTTTCAGGAATGTCTTATGGCGAATATCTGACGAATGCGTTTGGAAAAACCATGTGCGATCTTTTTTACTATCCATACAATGAAAAGCTTTGGAAACTTCCGCTGGATGAGATTTCCACAAATGGTCAGCTATGGAACTTGCACCGACCTTCCTTCGATGAAATTCTCCGCGGGTTAGTTGAGCCAAATGTGCTGCGGGAAACGTATAATACGAATGCATTTTACCCGCGGCCTGAGATCAACGCACCGTTACGAGGTATGGAAATCCTCTCACAAGGTTTTAGCAGGAAAGTAAAAAAGCTGAATTTGAGTTCGGAGATCGTCCACGTTAACCCACGAAAGAGAACTGTTTCATACGCCCGGAATGCGCAGGTGAATGAATATAGGTATGATCGCCATTGTCTGTCTACTATTCCATTGCCGGCTTTAATGCATTTGTGCGAAGGAGTACCCGATCATTTACTGAGAGACGTGAAAAAGCTGAAATGGATCAAAGTGCTTTCCATTGCCCTTTCAATTAAAGGCACCAGACCTGTAAATCCTGGCTGCTGGCGCTATTTCACTGACTCCGAAGCGCCGTTTACCAGATTGGTATTCATGACTGAATTTGATCCCAACAATGCGCCTGAGGAAGGTTGGGGATTACTAATAGAAATCCCGCTTAGCGCAGATTATCCATCTGCACTGGAAGAGCCGATTCAGGAAAAAGCGATTAAAGCTATCAAAAAGGCTGGTTTCGTTTCAGACGACCACGAGATTATTGGGATTCACAAATGGCTTGCAGATCCTGCATATGTCGTATTTACTCCTGAAACACGCCAGATCATAGATCATTGCCACGAATATCTTGCGCAATTTGATATTACGTCTGGCGGCAGATACGGCAGCTGGGAATATTCTTCCATGTCAAGAAATATTGAGGATGGATTCGAAATCGGCAAAAAACTACGCGGATGAACTGGCCACTGATATTCGGCGTCTCACTTGCTGCGGGCACATTATTTACGTGGCTTGTCCGCACTTTTGCATTAAAAAATAACATTGTCAACAAGCCTAATCCCATTGTTCCGCAACATGTAAAGCCGGTTGCCTACCTCGGCGGACTTGGCATATTCCTGGGCGGCGTAACTTCGCTTGCCATACTGTACTACTTTGAATTGCTCTCCTTTCCGGAAGCCGGAGCTGCATTAGGCGCCGCCGGATTTTTGATACTGGGCATATTTGATGATCTGAACGTGTATAGCGCTCGAAAGAAATTCGCCATTCAACTAATACTTGCATTTGCTAGTGTAGCTTTCGGTGTAAAAGCAGCATTTACGAATATAGCTGCCATCGATTTTCTGCTTTCTGCATTCTGGATCTTGGTACTGGTAAATGCGGCTAACCTGACCGATGTATGCGATGGCCTGGTAGGCGGTTTATGTATGATCACATTTATGTTCCTGGCTATTACTAACCAGGAACAGGCTGGCTTCGCATTAGTTATTTCCGGAAGTATATTGGGTTTCCTAATCTTCAACTCGCCAAGAGCCAGCATATTTTTGGGTGATGCTGGTTCTCACATGCTTGGATTCCTGCTGGCAGCTATAACACTGCTTCGCTTCGAACATAGTCCCACACTTGCAGAACTTGGGAGTTTCCTGCTTGTTCCGGGCGTTATGCTTTTTGAACTTGCATTTTTGACTGTAGTTCGCATTCAAAAGGGACTCGCCTGGTGGAAAGGAAGTCCTGACCATTTTTCCCTTCGCCTGCAAAGCGCAGGCTTTACAAGGTGGCAGACTGATGTGATCGCATGGACAGCGCAGGTATTTATTTTGATAGTCGCTTTTTACACTTCTAATGTTGGTATCATTTACCAACTCGCATTATATCTAACACTTTTTGCAGCTCTGTCTTTCAGCTGGAAATACTTACTCCGTCATGAAGTGCAAAGGCGTACTTAGCAATCAAAATACTTTTTGCATTAATCCGGTATACCGAGCAATAAGCAAGAGCAAGCTAATCTTCAAAAAAGGGGATTTTTGAATCATTGAACTGGCAATTAAATTCCCCAGTTTTAGATTATTGTAAAAATTTGCAATTTGGTATAGCACTAATAATCAACGCATTAATATCATTACGTTAAACCAAAAGCGTTAGCACAACAATTGTATTGCATATCAACAAATATCAACCCGCAATACAATGCAAATGTTCTCAGGTCTTGGTCGTTCCAGGTACATCCCACTCCTCGTTCTATTTACGCTTGCTATCCTGCAATCCTGCCGGAAAAATCCGAAGGAAATGACAAGCGCCGAACTGGCCGAAGCAATCACAGAAAAAAATTACGATAAGCTGCTGGAATTCTCCAAGAAAGTTGGGGTAGACCCGGAGAAGTTCTCAGCGAAAGACGGGGTAGCGCCAGTATATGCGCTGCTGGAAGAGATTGGTTTTGGGCATAAACCTGCGATCAGATTTACCCAGAAAAAAATCGAAGCAGATACCGTTTTGCTACGTGCTGCCGCAGAAGAATTGGTGGAAGGTAAGGCAATTGAGAAAGTAATGGAAAAGCTGGAACCTGTTTTCCCAGTTTATAATAACCTGAAAGTCAACTACACCCGGTTACTGAAAGAGAGCAAATATGACAGCGCGGCCTACGTGGCTGAGTCTATGAATGCGTACCGGTGGATCCATAGACAAGCTAAAAATGCGCCTCGTTTTGTGATGGTTAACATCCGTGGGGCTTATTTGACGGCGATGGATTCTGCCGGGAAAAATGTTCTGACCATGCGCACCGTAGTCGGAAAAGCAGACACGCCGACGCCAACTATCGACACTTATGCGACAAGTATTGTAACGCACCCTTACTGGAATGTGCCAAAGAGCATTGCGATCAAGGAAATTCTCCCAAAGGCTGCCAGTGATCCTGAATATCTTTCAAGAAACAGGATCGAGGTAATTGATAACAGCGGGCAGGTTGTGAACCCGGAAGATATTGACTGGGAGGAAATGAAGGAGAAGAAGTTCCCCTATCGTTTCAGACAGGAAACCGGAGAAGATAACTCCCTTGGTCTATTAAAAGTTGAGATCAAAAATCCATTGGCGATTTATTTGCATGACACCAATGCGAGATATCTTTTCGCCAGCAATCAACGTTGGAGAAGTCACGGCTGTGTGCGTGTGCAACGCCCAACTGAGCTGGCTAATTATATGGCTGGCACCGAGTTGCTGGGAGATGATTTTATGACGGAACCGGATACAGTTTCAACTCCTCCGAAATGGCACAAGCTGAAAGTCCGCATTCCTGTATTCTTGTTATATCTGGGAGCGGATTGTAATGAAAAAGGCGACCTGCTTTATTTCCCCGATATATACAAAAGAGGATCACCTAAGGCGCGCTTGACATTGTCCAAAGACAAACCAGCCAGCAAAGGCGACGCTTGAAGATATTTTTGGTTGGCGGAATAGATGAACAGACCTGCGCCTCCATATAGCAAGTCGATGATTTTTTTAGAATCTTCGACAGAAACAGCCGGGCAGCCCAGGCTCCGTCCCAACCGGCCGGTATTCTTAATAAAAGATTCACTTACATAATCAGCACCATGCATAACGATCGCCCTTTCCAAAGCGCGGTCGTTTATGCCTTTTTCCACGCCTTCCAGCCGCAAAGACAAACCGTGCTTGCCCTGATAAGTACCTAGTGTCTTATAAAAACCTAAGCTGGATTGATAGGAAGAATTATCGTTGGAAAACTTCTCAGCGAACTCCTGACCGGAGTTCCGACCGTGTGCGACGTACGTATTGAATAATACTTTTTTCTTCAAAAGATCAATCACATACAATCTCTTATTGCGGGAAGACTGGGTAAAATCAGCAATAGCGAGTATCTGATTTTGCAGATCCATTTTTTGAAAACCAAACCAAGCACAGTAAAATGCTGATTCCGAAAGCCCCTGTTCTTTTAAGTTTAAAGAATCATATAATGAAACCCATTCCGGGCGGGCAATTGAGTCTGAATCTGCGACACTGATTTTTCTTGGGGAAGAAGTGTCTGTAAACGGATTGATCTGCTGGATACCTAAGGAAACACTAAGCGCAATGATCACCGCTACAAAAACCGCATGAGCCTTCGTCATTTCTTGTCGTTTTGTTGGAAAAAATTGATTTTAACTGGTAGTTAAACAGGTAGGAGGTTAACAGGCAGCCTGGCGTTAATGGTTCCGAAAAACAGAAAAAACGTCAGTAAGTGCTTGACTTACTGACGTTTACAAATATCAAAATGCAGCTATTTTTTCTCAATACCTGCAAGAACCCGGCCAATATCGTTGGCGCGACTCATGTAATTGAGGCTGGTATCAAGGTCTTTGTTGTCAATCGCTTCTTTAAATTTTTTCAGCAGTTCAATATAGTCGCCCAATGCTTTGGAGACATTGGTTTTATTCTGATCAAAAATGGGCGCCCACATCTGCGGCGAACTTTTCGCCAGTCTGACCGTAGATGAAAAACCGGTACTCGCCATGGCAAATATCGCTTTTTCATCGGCTTCCTTATCCAATACCGTCAATCCAAGCGCAAACGAACTGATATGGCTCAAATGCGAAACATAAGCCAAATGCAGATCATGCTCGACAGGCTTCATATAATGAATCTTCATGCCGGCATCCCGTAAAAACGTTTCCACCAATCCAAGCGAATCAGGATTACTCTTCTCCTTGTCGCAAACGATGACGTTTTTATGCGGCAAAAGCTCTTTAAAAGCGGCGCCGGGACCTGAATCTTCCGTTCCAGCCATTGGATGAGCTGCCACGAACTGTCCCCTTTTTGGATGCGTATCGGCCAGCTGGCAAATCAGTTCTTTGGTAGAACCAAGATCCATGATCGTGCGGCCTTCCGGCAAAAGATCCAGCATGCGCGGAAGCATCTTGGATATAGCGTCCACAGGTGTGGATAGCACATTCAGCTCCGAAATTGTCAGTGCCTCTTCCAGATCCACAATCTCGTCCACAATACCTTTTGCCAGCGCAATCTTCTGATTTACAACAGAAGTATCCACTCCAACAAACCGGACATTAGGGTATTTTTGACGCAAAGCCAGGGCAAACGATCCTCCCAATAAACCAATTCCTATAATACTTACTACCATATTGATAACATTAACTTAGCCTCCAATTCTTTCAACTGCCTCCCAGATCCGCTCTTTCGGCAAACAAAGCGACAACCGGATATACCGCTGACCTTTCGGCCCGAATATGAAACCCGGCGCAATAAAAACGTGCTTTTCAACGAGCGTTTCATTCACCAGCTTTTCAGCAGATTCAACTGAATCGGGCAGTTTACCCCAGAGGAACATCCCTTCCTGCTTGGGGTCCCAGGTACAACCGAGCATACTCAAAAGTGCCTCAGAAGCCTCTAAACGGCCCTGGTAAACTGCATTTCTTTCTGCGTGCCATTCATCAGCGTTGTGTAAGGCCGCTACCGCCGCTTCCTGCATTGCCCAGAACATCCCTGAATCAACATTGCTTTTTATTGTCAGCACTGCATTAATATAAGGTTTTGCCGCCGCCAGCCAGCCCATTCGCCAGCCTGCCATATTATGCGACTTACTCATCGAATTCAACTCCATTGCTACTTCCTTCGCCCCCTCGACAGACAGCAAACTGATCGGCTGCTTTTTGTTCAGGATCAGACTGTAAGGGTTGTCGTGACAAAGCAGTATCTGGTGTTTTTTGGCAAAAGCTACTGCATTTTCAAACAGCTCCAAAGTGGCGGGTGCACCCGTCGGCATGTGCGGATAGTTGAGCCACATAATCTTCGTTTTGTCGCTCACCAGAGTCTCCATCGCTTCCCAATCGGGCTGCCAGCCGTTTTCTTCCTGCAAAGGATATTCTTTCACAACCCCACCAACCATTTGACTGACAGCACGATAAGCAGGATATCCCAGCTCTGGTACCAATACTTCGTCGCCAGGATCGAGGAAGGTGAGACTAATATGTGTAATACCCTCTTTGGACCCGATTAAAGGAAGTATTTCTGAGCTAGGGTCAAGGTTAACTTTGTAATTGTGATCATAAAAGTCGGCGATCGCATTCCGAAAAGCGGGGGTACCTGTGTAAGACTGATAACCATGCGCATTCGGTTTCAAAATAGCTGACGACAACGCTTCAAGCGTCGCTTCCGACGGCATCATGTCGGGATTACCAATTCCCAAATTGATAACATCATGCCCTTCGGCGATGAGTTTGCGGACTTCGGCAAGTTTTACTGAAAAATAGTATTCAGAAGTTTGCTTTGTACGCCGGGCGGTTTCTATGATCATTATGTACTGAATTTCGCTTTGAGCACCTGGCAGCCAGCGGTTAAAAGATCGACCAGAATGGTCGAAACGGCGCGCAATTTACGATATTTTCCCGATCAGGCGGATTTCCGTCGTGTGTATGCCAAACAAAAACCTTTAAATTGCAAGATGAACTTTCGGTACCTCATTCCATTGATTGCGCTGATTCTGGCGGGCTGTTCCAAACCGTCGGAAAAAATAATCGTGGCCACCGCTGCTAACGTGCAGTATGTAATGAAGGAGATCAAGGTAGAATTTGAGAAGGAAACTGGCAAGCAGATCGAGATCGTAGTAGGCTCCTCGGGCAATCTTACTACGCAGATCCGAGAAGGCGCACCTTTCGATGTATTCGTTTCCGCAGATACGAAATACCCGAACGAAATTTTCAAAAATGGCGGTTCAGATGAAAAACCGAGAGTTTATGCGTTAGGTTCTTTGGTATTATGGTCAAAAAACATCCCGCTAGGAGAGTTAAATACTGCATTATTATCAACTGAAAAAATAAGAAAAATCGCAATACCCAATCCTAAAACGGCACCTTACGGCGTTGCAGCGATTGATATACTAAAATCACAAAAACTATACGATCAAACCGAATCCAAACTGGTGTACGGTGAAAGTATCGCGCAGACTGCACAGTATATTATGTCGGGCTCGGCAGAAGTAGGTTTCAATGCCCTATCAATAGTGCTCTCGCCAGAAATGAAGAATCAGGGGTATTATATAGTGGTAGATTCAACCTTATACCAACCAATAGAACAAGCTGCGATTTTATTAAAACACAGCGACGATTCCCCAAAAAAGGAATCCAGCCAGAAATTCTACGACTTCCTTTTTTCTGAAAAAGGTAAAGCTATTTTAAAGAAATACGGCTATAAATAGCAGCAATCACTCACTAATTCGGTCATTCCCCGTTCCACGGCGGATCATTCAAAATTCAATCATTAAAAAATGGACTACCAGCCAATCTGGCTCACTTTCCGGCTCGCAACTATCACATCGGCTATTTTGCTTGTGCTAGCATTGCCGGTTGCCTATTGGCTTGCATTCGGGAAGTTCAAGGGTCGCGGCGTGGTAGAGGCGGTAATCGGCTTGCCGCTGGTTTTGCCCCCTTCTGTGATCGGATTCTATCTTTTGCTGGCATTCAGTCCCTCCTATTGGTTTGGGGCCTGGATCGAAAAAGTGCTGGGGCTGCGGCTGGTTTTCTCATTTCCCGGGCTCGTAATCGCTTCCATTTTATATAGCCTGCCTTTTATGGTCTACCCGATCCGCGCCGGGCTGCAATCGTTACCTGCTTCGTTGCGGGAAGCTTCCTATACTTTGGGAAAAACTGAAATGCAGACTTTTTTCAAAGTGCTGTTACCCAATTGCAAACCCGCCATTCTCACGGCTTTTGTACTCACTTTTGCGCATACTGTGGGAGAATTTGGGGTGGTTTTAATGATTGGGGGAAATATTCCGGGTGTTACGAAAGTGGCTTCTGTCGCGATCTATAATGAGGTGGAAGCGCTGAATTACGGCGTGGCAAATCAATATGCGTTAATTTTATTTGCGATCACTTTCGTGATTTTATTGCTCGTCTATTCAATCAACAATCGCCTGCTCCGTGTCCGACAGTCAGCTTAACATTGCGATCCGGCATACGCTCCACACTGCCCAGGGTATATTGCCGATGGAAGTGTCATTTTCTCTGGAGAAAGCAGCAATTATGGCATTGACCGGACATTCGGGCGCGGGAAAAACAACGCTATTGAAGCAGATTGCGGGATTGCTGATGCCGGAGGAGGGGAATATCAAAACAGAAAACTCTGCCTGGCTGGATACGCAAAATCAGATTTCGCTACCTCCGCAGCAGCGGAATATCGGTTTTGTTTTCCAGGACTACGCGCTCTTCCCTAATATGACCGTAGCCGAAAATCTAACCTTCGCGCTACCAAAAGGCGGAGATAGAACAATTATTAAAGAACTTTTGGAAGCTACCGGACTGGAAAATTTATCCGGCAGAAAACCAGATCAGCTTTCCGGCGGGCAGCAGCAGCGGGTTGCATTGGCGCGGGCTCTGGTCAGGAAGCCAGAATTGCTATTGCTCGACGAGCCCTTTTCCGCCGTAGATCCCGACATGCGTTATCAATTGCAGGAATTGATATTGAAATTTCACAAGCTTTTCCAATTCACGGCGATCATCGTCACCCACGAGACCAGCGAAATCTTCCGCCTGGCTGATCAGGTTGGGATTATGGAAAATGGGAAGCTACCGCAATTTGGCCCGCCAGCACAAGTGTACCTGAATATCAATCAGCCCGAAAAGGATCTATACATTCATGGCGAGATTATTAATTACACTAAGACCGCCGATTGTATTTTTGCTAATGCATTGATTGACAACAAGATACGACTAGTAAAACTTCCTCTTGGAATGGAAGAAAATATACTTGCAGGTAAAAAATTTACATTAAGCCTTTCGCTTCGATCTCCCGAAATTTTGTGGCTCAGTTGATTTAAGAAGCATTTTTTGCCAGAAAGTAACTTTGCGACTAATTCGTCTTTTCCCCTAAAATCCATTCAAAAACTGCTATGAAGCTATTTTTCAAATTTTTACAGATTGCAATTTTCGTTTTGCCAATGATCGCCATGCGGCAGGATAAACCTCTCAAAGTCATTTTCTTCGGCGATTCGATTACGCAAGCTGGCGTAAATCCGACAGGGTACATCACCCAAATGGGCGAAATGCTGAAAGCCAAAAATCAAAGCAATCAATATGAGCTGATCGGAGCGGGTATTGGCGGAAATAAGGTGTACGATCTTTATCTCAGACTCGAAGATGACGTACTTTCTAAAAAGCCGGATGTGGTATTTATTTATGTGGGAATCAATGACGTTTGGCATAAAGCATCGTCGGGAACCGGCACTGATCCTGATAAATATGTAAAGTTCTATGAAGCGCTGATCAAGAAAATGAAAGCGCAGAATATCCGCGTGATCGTTTGCACGCCGACTGTAATTGGGGAAAGAACCGATAATTCAAACCAGCATGACGGAGATTTGAACCAATACTCCAAACTGATCCGCGAAATAGCTTCCAGAAACAGCCTGCAACTCTGCGACCTGCGCAAACATTTCGCAGACCACCTCATTCAGAACAACCCTGAAAATAAAGAAAAAGGTATCCTAACAACTGACAGAGTGCATTTAACAGATGCCGGAAACAAGTTTCTAGCCGAGAAAATGTTAGAAGCGCTGGTCCAGAAATAAGCTTTTTCCGTTTTCGTGTTCTGTTTTCGTGTTTCGTTTTCCGTTTTTCCGTTTTTCCGTTGACTGAAGTCGACGGAAATTTATTGGTTGCTCATTTGGAATTGATTTGTGCCAGCTTAAAGGGAAGCTTTATGCTAAAATACCTCGCTCCAAATCTAACAAGACGAAATCAATTTCCGCCGACTTCAGTCGACGGATACCGGTTGCTTCAGTTGCTATTCGGGATTTGATTTGTGCCGGCTTTCAGAGACGTATTATTCTAAAATACCTTACTCCAATCTGAAAAAACGAAATCAATTCTCGCCGACTTTTTCCGTTGACTGAAGTCAACGGAAATTGATTTTAGTTGCTATTCGGAATTTGATTTGTGCCAGCTTTCAGATACGTATTTATTCTAAAATACCTTACTCCAAATCTGAAAAAACGAAATCAATTTCCGTCGACTTTTTCCGTTGACTGAAGTCAACGGAAATTGATTTTAGTTGCTATTCGGGATTTGATTTGTGCCAGCTTCCAGAAACATATTATTCTAAATACCCTACTCCAAATCAAAAAAAACGAAATCAATTTCCGCCGACTTCAGTCGACGGAAACGGGTTTCCCGAGTTGCTATTCGGGATCCCATTTGTGCCAGCTTCCAAGGAAGCTTTATTCTAAAAAACACTTCCTACAATCCGAAAAAACGCAATCAATTTCCGTTGACTTCAGTCAACGGAAACCGGCTCCTTGGACTACCATAATTTTTCCGGATACTCCCCTGACTCGTGCAGCGCTGCCAGCGATGCCTGTACATTCGGTTTATCATCAGGATAAGTCACTCCAAACCAGTCAGAAGAGCTGCGGAATACGCGGCAGTTACCGAGACCATTCTCGATGAGTTTCGTCATAACGGTCGGGATGTAAAACTCAGCTTTCGGCGTGTTGATATTTTCTCTCGCGTAAGTTTCGAAAAACTCCTTGGTTAGCGGGAACATAGTCGATTTAAAACCCCAGAAATTCATAGAAACGGGCGTTTCAGGTGCTAATTCCGTTTTCAATCCTTCTTCCTCGAAGTAAATTTTCCCATTCTCTTCGAAGATCTTGGTCCTCTCCACAACCGATTCCAGATTTAGGTCTGCTCTTTCGATGCAAATTCCGCGGGATACTGTTCCGTTTTCGGATAATGTCCTTTTCAGCTCGTACCCGATCATGGCGTGCTGCGAATCGTCGGTGTCGGTTTGAAGAAACTGGGCCATCGTTTCAAAAGCGTCGCGACCGTAAAAATCGTCTGCATTGATCACCGCAAAGGGCGTATCAGTCTGCTCCCAGGCGCACAATGTGGCGTGGCCGGTGCCCCAGGGTTTGGTCCTTTCAACGGTTCCCAGATCTTCGGGCACGTAGGATTGTATTCCCTGGATCGCGAAATCGTAGTCGATCTTACCTTTCAGCTTCGGAGCAAAAATAGCTTCCGCATTGTCCTTAATTTCTTGCCGGACAATGAACACTACTTTTCCAAAACCGCTTCTGATCGCATCATATAGTGAGTAATCGATGATTGTTTCGCCATTCGGGCCAAACTGGTCTAGCTGCTTAATGCCCCCGTATCGGCTACCTATTCCGGCAGCAAGAATCAAAAGAGTTGGTTTCATTCAAATTGGTTAAAAACGTACTGTGGTGTATAAAAGTCGTTAGCAAAATAAGCCCATTCAACACGATAAAAAAAACGCGCTCCAAATTTCGAAGCGCGTTTTTTAAAAATAAAATATTTTAATATTTATACTGCAAAGCTCTCTCCGCAGCCACAGGTGCGGGTCGCATTCGGATTCACAAACTGGAAACCTTTACCGTTCAGCCCATCAGAGAAATCCAGCGTAGTGCCTGCCAGGTACAACAAACTTTTCTTGTCAACAATAATTTTCACTCCTTTATCTTCGAAAATCATATCAGTCGGCTTCGAATCTGAGTTAAATTCCAGATTATAAGTCAAACCGGAACAGCCACCTCCCAAAACGCCAACGCGGATCTGATAATCGTCAGCAAATCCATCTGCAGTACGGAGTTCAACAATTTTGTTTTTGGCGGTATCGCTTACAGTAACCATGATTTCTAAATTTTGTAACTACCTTTTTAAACAATTCAAACCTTCGAGAAAGTTCATCGTAACAAAGAAAATGCGTTTACTCCGTAAGGACTACCGCGCCTCCCTGATTAATGGAAGAAACATGCAGCGAAGATGCTATTCCAGCGTCTGCAAATGTGTCTTTCATCGCTGCACCGGCTTTTTGCGCATTTTCAACACCTCTGCTCAATGCGAATAACGATGGTCCAGAGCCAGAAATACTGCAACCCAGAGCCCCATGATCGATCGCAGCCTGCTTCACTTCCTTGAATTGCGGGATCAAAATCGAGCGAACCGGCTCAATGATCACATCCACCATCGAGCGGCTAATCAGATCGTAATCGGCCTGCATCAAACCAGCCACCAAGCCGGCGACATTCCCCATTTGAGCGATCGTATTTTTAAGCGAAACCTCATTTCTTAAAATAAAACGGGCATCTTTCGTATTGATCTCAATATCAGGATGAACCAGCGTACAATACAAATCACCGGGCACCGGAATCGTGAAGATATCGAGTGGATTGTAACTTCTGATCACCACAAATCCTCCCAAAAGCGACGGACCAACATTATCTGCGTGTGCCGAGCCCGAGGCAATTCTTTCGCCTTCCATAGCAAACGGCAGTAGCTCCTGTCTGGTTAGCGGTTTTCCCAGCATTTCGTTAATCGCCACCACACCGGCAACTGCGCTGGCTGCGCTGGATCCCATTCCACTGCCCAGCGGCATGTTTTTATGTAATACCACTTCGCAGCCGAAGTCGGTTATGCCAAGATGTTTGAGCAAATAAAGCATTACGCCCGTCACAGAATTCTTCTCTGCATTTCTAGGCAACCTGCCTTCATCGCCGGTAATATCTGTGATCACAATGCCCGGCTCGTCACGCCGCCGCAACTCCACAGTATCACCCGGCTCCTTCACCGCAAAACCAAATATATCAAACCCGCAAGCCACATTAGCAACCGTAGCCGGGGCAAAAGCTTTTACAAAATTCACTTTAAATGATTGTTTTCTTTTAAATAATGCATTGTCGCATTAACAAATTGTTCTGCATCTGCTACCGACTCTTGCGCGTCATCGCTTAACACTTCATCGTAATCATAGTCGCTGAATTGTCGCTTTTCAAATGCACGCTGTAACATTAGATTTAATTCTATATTCAGAATCCCAGACTTGATAAACAGCTCACGGAACTTAGTATGTGACCCGACGTGAGTTTTAGCCTGGACATTCGAAACAAAGAGTAAAGCCTGAATGCTGTGAAACATCGCATAATAGGCGCGATTAACGCATGCTTCATTTCGATCTTCTTCGAGAGATAATTGGCTTACTTGCAAGCAGTCTTCGACTTTTTGGAGAATTTTTTCCAGAGTAACCTCACTCATATGACAATGCCATCTTTGTGAATCTCAGAACTTAAAATTGCATTGCCTGGCAGCAGTTTTCTAACTGTGAAAGGTACTGCCGAAATCCATAAATTGTATTTCAGACCAAGAGCACTGGTAATCGGAGAAAGGACGCTTATTTCGGCAAAAGACTTTATCTCTTCATCATTTAACACAACAAGGTAGTCGATATCGGAATCTTCACGTTGTTCGCCTCGTGCATAGGAACCAAATAGAATCACCTGATTAAGCCGTTCACCATAGAGCTCGCTTACGCGTGCGACGAATTCCTGTGTCAAAGCTGATATCGATTCCGGAACCTTCCTGTTGCTCATAGTTCAAATCGTCTGAATACTATGCAATTTAACACATTACCCCAAATAGCTACTGATACTCATAATGTCGGCGAAAACGCCGGAGGCGGTTACTTCTGCTCCTGCGCCGGGGCCTTTAATTACTAGCGGGCGGTCTTTGTAACGTTCTGTGGTGAATGAGATGATATTGTCGCTGCCGGATAAGTTGTAAAACGGGTGCGACGAGTCGACGGTTTTCAATTCGATGCTGGCTTTTCCGTTTTCAAGCGTCGCGATGTAGCGCAGCTTTTCTCCATTCGCTTCTGCATTAGCCTGGTTCTCAGCAAAGTAGTTGTTTGAAATTTCAAGTTCTTTAAAGAAAGCATCGACCGTTGGCGCATTCAGGCAGTTTCCGGGCAGTATCTGTGAAATTTTAATTTCTTCAGGTTCCAGCGGCACTCCTACTTCTCTCGCCAGGATCAATATCTTCCTCCCTACATCCGCCCCGCTCAGATCGTCGCGCGGATCGGGCTCGGTGAAACCTTTTGCCTTCGCTTCTTTCACTACATCCACAAAGCGATTTTCGGAACTGAAATTATTGAATATATAAGACAAGGTACCAGATAGAATTGCCTCTATTTTAAGGAATTTGTCGCCACTCGCCATTAGCCCCTGGATCGTATTGATAATCGGCAAACCCGCTCCTACATTGGTCTCGTACAGGAACTTAACCCCGCGTTGCAGCGCAGTTCTTTGCAGTGAAACGTATTCAGAATACGAGCCTGAATTGGCAACTTTATTTGGGGTTACTACCGAAATACTCGCATCCAGCAATATCTGGTAATATTGAACAATATCTTTGTCCGAGGTACAATCTACAAAAACGCTGTTTGGCAGGTTGAGCTCGATCATGCGCTGTACAAATGCAGGCAGATTGGTTTTAACGCCTTCGTCCATCACCCGGTCGCGCCAGTTTTCAGGTTTGATTCCGTCGATATCCAGCAGCATTTTTTTGGTGTTAGACAATCCCGCGATATTCAGATTCAGAAATTTTTCCGTACGCAAGTATTGCGTCTGGTTCCTTACCTGTTCGATTAAAGTACTGCCGATCAACCCTACGCCTACTATAAACAAGTTCAGCGAGCGCGTTTCGGACTGGAAGAATACGCCGTGAATCGCATTCAAAGCCTTCGACAAGTCACTTTTCGCAATCACGACCGATATATTCAACTCCGAAGAACCCTGCGCGGTCGCTACTACATTGATACCGTTTTTACCCAATACCGAAAACAGCTTACCCGAAACGCCGGTGCTCTTTTTCATTCCCTCACCCACTATCGCGATAATGGACAGATTTTTCTCGATGGAAATGCTGTCAATATGTCCCAGGCTGATCTCAGTCGCAAATTCCTTTTCCAATACCTCACTTGCCTTTTGAGCGTTTTTTGGGTCAATAGAAAAGCAGATCGAATGCTCGGAAGAAGCCTGCGAGATCAGGATCACGCTGATCGCATTGTTGGAAAGCGCAGTAAATAAACGACCCGAGATCCCAGCCACACCGATCATTCCGCTACCCTGAATATTTACCAATGCAATTTCATCAATGGACGAAATCCCCGTGATCGCATATTCCTTACCGTTCGCTGCCTTTTGTACATAAGTGCCTTCAAAGTCGGTATTGAAGGTATTAAGAACTTTCAACGTGATATTTTTGGCAAATGCAGGCTGCAAACTAGGTGGATAAATCACCTTCGCACCGAAATGCGAAAGTTCCATCGCCTCGGCATAGGAGATCGAAGGTATCGTAAATGCATTGGTCACCTTGCGCGGATCGGCGGTCATCATACCATCCACATCCGTCCAGATCTCAATCGCTTCCGCATCCAGCGCCGCGCCAAGAATCGACGCGGTAAAGTCAGATCCTCCTCTTCCCAACGTAGTTGTCACACCTTCGGCAGTAGAGGCGATAAAACCTGTAACGCATTGTAATGCAGCGTTTTTAGCGAAGTATTCGAGTATCTGTTTATTGGTTATTTCAAAATTGACGTCACCCATTCCATACGTAGCGTTGGTATGGATAATCTGGCGGGCGTCGCAAAATTCGGCGGCTATTCCTTTCGATTTCAGGATTTCAGTGATCACCATCGTAGATAACCTTTCCCCAAAACTCATAATCAGATCCAAAGTGCGCTCGGAAAGCTCCTTGATCCAGGAAACACCTCTTAATATATCTTCCAGTTCGTTAAAAAGTCCCCTTACCGCCGCAAAAGTGCTGCTCTGACTTTTCACAGGTATTAATCCCCTGACGATCGCAAAATGCCTTTCCTCCACTCCTTTCAGGAATTCGATGTAGTCAGGATTGCCGGAAGCTGCCATTTTCCCAATCTCGATCAAACGGTTGGTTACCCCGCCCATCGCAGAAAACACGACCGCAAAACGCTCGCCTTTCGCCAGGTTTTCTTCGAGGATATTAATTACTGTCTTGATACTGTCAACCGAACCGACAGAAGTACCGCCAAATTTAAGAACCTTCATTGAATGCAATATTCGAATACACTTTGATTTCCAGCCTGAAAAGGCCGTTTTTGAACAGGACGCAAATATAAAACAAAAAAAGACCGGCAGGGCATTGTAGCGCCCCGCCGGTCTATATATTGAATATCAAAAATTTAGAAAGCGATACCTAACCCTGCTCCCACGTTCACTACGCCGATAAATCGCTTTTCACTTACCGATTCCTCAAAATTGAAATTGCCTCGTACCGCCCTGATCGTCACATCTTTTATCTCAGCCTCTGCACCGATCACGTCGCCGCTCAACTGAAAAAACAGATTTCCGACGATCGGTAAACGTAAACTCGCGCCGCCGGCCAATCCTATTGCCGAAGTAGATGCCGGTTTAAGATCAACGGTGATCGGCTCTCCACCACCTTCTGCCAGGCCTACCAGATTAACAGACGGAGAATCGGCCCAAACTTTTCCGACCTGACCGTGCACCTCGAACTGCGCGCGGCCCATATTAATGTAGAATGCTGGCCCGATCATCAATGCATTCAGCTTCCATTTTGAAACTTTGGCGTCCCACAGGAAAGTTTCACCTAAAACCTGTGCATAAGAATTCGCTTTATCCACAATCGGCTCGGACATGGTCGTATTGAGGTTCATACTTCCCGAGGCGCGCAAACCGAAACCGCGTGATAGACGAAAATCGAAATTAGCCTGCCCAAAGTATCCCGAACCGGTTAGTCCGGCAAAAGGGTCATCTAGTTTTTCCCGTGCGAGTTCGCCGACAGGCAAACTGTAACCAGCTGTCACCGAGAGAAAACTTCTTGTATTTTGTGCTAAACCCTGAGTGTAAATAAATGCAAAACAGCAAATGAGCAGTGCGCGGAGGATGTGAGTAATCTTCATGAAAATATGGCTTAATGTAATAGAAAACGCCGTCGAGACTAAATTCCAACTATGCTAACACCAAACTTAGCCGTTTTATTACATTTTATTTCAGGTACTTGGTTTGGGGAAATTTTATCAACACAATGTTATATAAATGGCCGCTCAGCGCTGTTTTTGCGGTTGGTATAAAAATGGTAGCCACTTTATCAAACTAAATCAGTGAACCATGGATAATAAGGAAACAGATAAAGAAGCAAGAGCTACCAAAAACACCAAGAATGTGTGGAAATGGATCCTTGGAGTCGGTGTAGTATTGATGATAATTGCGTTCTGGGGCGGGTTTTTCAATCACAATGAAAACTTTCAGGAAGCAGAAACCCCTTCTGAAAGTGTCCCGGTAGCAGATTCAGCGGCTTCGGATACTGCGGGCAGAATGCGCTCGGATACGATGATGGAGCATGTGAGAGGCACGAAATAGGTCACCTGATCAATGCTTCCCACAAGATCTCTACGGGATGTTTAGCTTTACGTCCCGTACCATCTTTGATCTGATGCCGGCAGCTGGTTCCCGATGCGGCAATTATCACATCTTCCGGCTGCTGGCGGACAGTTGGGAATAATACCAACTCACCGATCTGCATGGAAACATCGTAATGCTCCTCTTCATAACCAAACGATCCCGCCATTCCGCAGCAGCCCGAGGGTATCAGCTGGGTTTGATAATTTTCGGGAAGGGAAAGCATTTTTTTGGAAGCAGACAAGGTCGATAATGCTTTTTGGTGACAATGTCCATGCAGCTTGATGAGCTGCTTTTTTTGTGTAAAAACGGTCTTGTTAATACGTTTTGAGTCAATTTCCCTGGCTATGAATTCTTCAAAAAGCAATGCATTTGCAGAAATCCGTTCTGCTTCGGCGCGCTGACTTTCAGGAACCAGATCAATATATTCATCCCTGAAAGAAAGAATTGCAGAAGGTTCAATACCGATCAGCGGCGTTTCGTAGGTGATTTTATCTTTTAATAAACTGACATTTTCGATCGCCAGCTTCTGCGCTTCTTTTACAAAACCTTTGGACAAATAAGAGCGGCCCGATTCTGTGTGTTTTGGAAAAATAACCTCATAACCCAACGCTTCCAGCAATTCCACGGCCTTTTTACCTATTTCAACATCATTATAATTGGTAAATTCATCACAGAACAAGTACACTTTCCCGATCTGCTGACTTGTATTAATTAACTTTTTACGCTTCTGCCACCAGCTCGATAAAGTTTGCGAAGCTAATACCGGCATCGACCTTTCGGGATGAAAACCGATCACTTTGTTTGCTACTTTCCGCAACGCAGGCTGACCAAAAACGCCATTAAATGCCCAGGGAGCAATAGAAGCCAGTTTCATCTGTTTGGAAAAATTCGCGATGAGCTTGCTGCGCATCGGAATACCATGCGTTTCATAGTATTGCTGTGTAAACTCCGCCTTCATTTTCCCGATATCCACACTCGACGGACATTCCGACTTACAGCCTTTGCACGAAAGGCACAGATCAAGAATCTCTCTTACCATTTCCTGGCTGGCTTCTATTTTCTCTTTTTTATTAGAAGGTGTAAAATATTGGCGCAGGATATTGGCGCGGGCGCGGGTGGTATCCCTCTCGCGGCGGGTCGCCATATAGCTGGGGCACATCGTACCGCCCGTCAGCTCCGTTTTCCGACAATCGCCAGATCCACTGCACTTTTCGGCTAAGCGCAATATTCCTTCCTGCTTACTAAAATCAAAAATAGTCTTGATTTCCGGCTGCGGTTTATCCTGCTCGTAACGCAGGAATTCGTTCATCGGCGGGGTATCTACGATTTTATTTGCATTAAATATCCCATCCGGGTCCCAGATCCGCTTCACCTGCCGGAACATTTCGTACACCTCACCGCCCATCATAAACGGAATGAACTCTCCTCGTAACCGCCCGTCGCCGTGCTCGCCGGAAAGCGCGCCATTGTATTTTTTGACTAAAACAGCCGTATCTGCCAGCACTTGTCTGAAAAGTGCCTTCCCCTCGGATGTTTTCAGATTGATCATTGGCTCCACGTGCAGCTCGCCCGCGCCGGCATGTGCATAATAGGAAGCGTGCAGATTATGTGAGCGCAGCAGCGATTCCACTTCTTCAATATAAGCCGGCAGATCTTCCACCGCCACCGCACAATCCTCGATCAGATTCACAGGCTGCGTGTCGCCGGGCAGGTTTCGGATCAGCCCCAACCCTGCTTTTCGAATATCCCACGCCGCCGCTGCATCACTTCCAAACAATAGAGGATATGCATAGCCCAGCCCCTTCGCAACTAATTCAGTTGTCAGCGTACGGGCTTGCGCTTCAACTTCTTCATTAGTATTCCCCCAAAATTCAACCAATAATAATGCAGCAGGGTCGCCCTGCATGAAAAAACGGTTCTGCGAATAAATGGTGTGGTCTTTGGTGAAATCCATGATATACTTATCCACCAGCTCGGAAGCTTTGGGATTCAGCTGCATCGCGATCTGATTGGCGTGCAAGGCTTCTGCGACAGAATTGGTATGCACACAAATGACACCGACAGAAGCTGGCGGCACATCCACCAATGACAGTTTGGCCTCGGTAACAAAGCACAAAGTACCTTCCGAACCCGCGATCAGGTTGCAGAGATTGATATTGCCAACTTCGAAATGCCGCACCAGCGCATCGAGTGCATAACCTGAGTTCCGGCGCGTTACTGTTGATTTGGGAAACTGTTTTTTAATTAGATCCTGATCGACCGGATTGGATATCAGCCCGAACATACCTGCCACAATCGCCTTTTTCCGCTCACTTTTTAGCTCCTTGTCGGTAATTCTTTTGGTATATTCAGAAACAGAGTGGTTGGAAAAATTCACTTCCTGCCCGTCCGAAAGCAGCGCTGTTACTTCCAGTAAATTTCCCCTCGTATCGCCCCAGGTAATGGAATGTAGCCCGCAGGAATTGTTACCGATCATGCCGCCGATCATCGCGCGGCTTGCCGTGGAAGTTTCAGGTCCGAACAATAATCCGTAAGGCGCCAGGTATTTATTCAGGTCGTCGCGGATCACGCCCGGCTGCACGCGCACCCATTTTTCCTCTTTATTAACTTCCAGTATCTTGTTAAAATGCTTCGAAATATCAACCACAATTCCCTTCCCGACAACCTGCCCCGCCAGCGACGTTCCCGCAGCTCTTGGAATCAATGTTACCTTATTCGTTTTGGCAAATGCAATTAATAACTTGATATCCTGCACATTAAGTGGCAGTGCGACCGCAACCGGCAATTCCTGATAAACCGATGCATCGGTAGCGTAAATGGACTTTTGGGCCTTATGTAATGTAGAATCATCAAAATAAAGCTCGCCTTCAAAGTCCCTGCGGAGGGTATTAAACTGGAATTGGGATACTGGGTTCATCAGGAGTTTAGGAATATGCCCGGCTAATTTAGGGCACAAAAACTATTTATTCTTGCAGAATTAAAATCAATCGCGTGCGCTTCTCTTTTCAGCACCAATACGGCAACGCCTTTACGTATATTGGCACAGTTTTTACACAATCCTATTCAGGAAAAACTGTTATCAAACCAAAATATGAGAAAAATTACTGTACTGATACTCACACTATTCAGTTGCTACACATTCGCGCAGAACACTGCGACGATTACACTTTCTATTTCCAAGCAGGGTCCGGTCAATGTCACGCTGATCAGCGAGAATGTTCACTTCCACCCCAATCTGGGCATCGGGCTTGCCGACGCTGAACTCGAACCGGTTATGGCCGTGAACTTCGCCGAGAAAGCTAGTGAAAAAGCGGTTATCCAGCTCAATAAGCCACAAATGATGCGCCTGCAATACAGTGGCAACGGGCTTAACAAAACCTGGATGCTCTTTATGCAGCCCGGCGACGATCTGACCATCAACTTTGCCGAAAACAACGATATTACTTTTAACGGCAAGAATGCGAATTACCAGACTTTCCTGAAAAATTATTTTCTCGAAAACCAATACCAATACCTGCCAGTTTTCGGTTATAAACCATCTCAGATCGACAATAAAAGCGTTTTGGCGCAAAGTGATAGTCTGAAAAAAGTGAGATTGGAGGCTTATGAAAAGTTTAAGACCGCCAATCCGTCCGTCCCTGCATTTGAAGCTTATGTATTGGCTACTACCGCCACCGAGCCCGCACTTACCCGCAGGCTGATACAGGAACGCATTATGCGCAGGAACAGGGTGACCAAGCTCGACGATGCGCAACGTAAAGAACTGGAAGACGCTACTTTGGCCGATTTCAAGATCATGCCCGACGATGCATTGCTGAGCCAGGCTTACCGAGACGAGCTGCGCAACTGGGCGTTAATTCCATCTACCCGAAAATTCCCGCTGGCTTCGGAAACGCGTTATGAGATCAGCCCGGATGCACTGAAAGACGTTTATGCATTCAGCAAGACGCAACTGGCCGAATATCCGAAGCAAAAAGAATATCTGCTCACTTACTGGCTCAACTACGCAGCTACTGCGATACCAACCGTGGAAACTGCCAAATCGCTGCTGGAAGATTTCAAGACTACATTCCCGCAATCACCTAACACAGAATACATTACGAAGCTGATCCAGACCAAAGAATCGTTGCAGCCTGGCGACGCTCTTGCGGATGTCACGCTGCTGGCGCCAGATAGCAGTGCGGTTACCGTCGCTTCTTTGCAGGGCAAGCCGGTTTGCATGGTGTTTTCATTTAGCATTGGTCAGCACGAGCCGGGCATGAAGGCTTTGGAGGATAAATTCGGCGCTAACGTGCAGTTTGTGTACGTGTTAGTCTCACCCGGCATTCCCCTTTCAACTTGGAAACAATATGTGAAGGAGCGCCCGAATGTGAAGCATTTGTGGGCCTCGGACGAAAATATTGAGGTTCTGAAAGAGAAATATGCGATCGATATCAGGTACCCTTTCCTGGTTGCCGATTCGGGTGGAAAGATTGTAAATCGCTGGATCCCGCAGGAGTTTCCGGATAACAAAACGCTCGCCGCAGAATTGCAGAAAGCGAAATAATAGTTGGCGCGGAGATATTCTCCGCGCTATTTTTTTATGCAAAAACCCTGATACTATGCAGCGAATCGACATTTCGGTAGTCGATGTGCAGCTCATAATTATCACAAATTTGCTTCACGATCGCCAGCCCCAGACCTACCGATTCAGCCTGCGCCGATTCTTTCTTGAATCTTTCAAACAGCCGCCCGGGATCCGCCTTCAATTCGTGCCCTGTATTGCTGATCACGAAGTAGTTAGCTCCTGTTAAAATCGTAAGTTTTCCGTCGTTATAATTGTGCTTGATCGCATTGCTTACCAGGTTTGTGACCATTATTTCCGCAAGAGCCGGGGATATTGTTTTCACAAAACTGCCTGTCGATTCAGTATGTACCATAATATTTTTGTGCGTGATAATATCTTCAAAATCTTTCAGCCTGGCTATGATCAATGCAGCCAAATCAATAGGTTCCTGATCCGTAAACTGCTGATTTTCAATTTTAGCCAATAATAAAAGTCCCTGGTTGAGCCGCGACATTCTGCGGGCAGCGTGGTAGATTTCCTCGATCCAATGCGTCTGGTTTTCGCTAAGATCCTGTGATTGAATAAATTGCTCGACCCGGGCATTGATCAAAGCCAGCGGCGTTTGTATTTCGTGGGATGCATTTTCAGTAAACTCCCGCAGACTTTTATAATCGTGCTGCATTTTGGAAGCCATTTTCACCATTACTTCATCCAGCTCATTGAATTCGGAGATCTCACTGCTTTCAAATTCCAGCTTTTTATCCTTCGTCCAGTCAAAATTCTTGATCCTGGCGAGCGAATCGTAAAATGGCCGCCACAATTTGCCCGAAAGATTTCGCTGAAAAAAGAACATACTGATCATCAAAAGCGCCAGAAAAGTGACCATCGCGGCAGAAATAGCCTCGATCAGCTTGTAGGATTCCACAATAGATTTCCGGATCGCGACGCGGTAAGGTGAGCCGCCGATCATCGTGTAGAAAGTAAGCTGCCGGAAAGGGTCCATACTCTGCTCGTACCGATTGTAGATCAGCGTGTCGGTGAAAGTCGCTTCGTTTTCAAATTCTCCAAATACAGGCACCACTTCAATTTTATTTTCAACAAAATAAGAGTTGTTAGTCCACGTGTTGTTGGTTTGGAGGTAAGTCTCAAAATCGCGCTTTTCGACCATTAACCGGCTTTCCACCTCATCATAGATCATAAATGTGGTGATCCAGTAAAATGCAACACCGACGGCTACATATATAACAAGCGAAGCGAGCAGGTAAATCCGACTGGTTTTTTCGAGCAGTTTCAAGGCGCGGTGAATTTGTAGCCTATGCCGTAAATCGATTGAATATAGTCCTTCCCACCTTTTTCGAGGATCTTGCGCCGGAGATTTTTGATATGCGAATACACCATATCAAGCGAATCCGAAGAATCCATGTGATCGCCCCACAAATGCTCGGCGATTGCTTCTTTGGTCAATGCGACATCGATATTTGACAAAAAATAAAGCAGCAGATCGTATTCTTTTCGGGATAGTACCGTGTCTTTTTCATCAATAAAAACCTTCCTGGAAGGCAGCTGAACGCGAATTTCTTTCCAGACCATATCATTATTCCCGCCAAAATTCCGCCGTCTGATCAGCGATTTCACGCGTGCATTCAGTTCTGACAAGTGAAATGGTTTTGTCATATAATCGTCCGAGCCAATTTCCAGCCCTTTGATCTTGTCTTCCAGGGTATTACGCGCTGAAATAATGATGATACCGGTCGCTGCGGCTATCTTTTTCAAAGTTTGGACGATGTTAAAACCGTCGCCGTCAGGCAGCGTGAGGTCCACGATCGTGCAATCGTATTGGTACAGGCTGATCTTTTCGTCGGCCTGCCAAAATGTATTCGCGACTTCGCACACAAATCCTTCCCGTGAGAGGTAATCTACAATGCTTTCCGCCAGCCCCTTTTCGTCTTCGACTACTAATACTTTCATTTCAGTGAATTCGTGTGCGCCAAAAATAGCTCCCGAATCTGGAAACATTTAGGAAGATAATAATTTATCGCACAGCAGCTTGCTATCCACGCTTTTCCCAAATGTTTCCAGAATTGGCCAATAGTTTTGACCAAAAATAATTTACCGGAATAGCCCGCATCCTATGTATCGACTCCGTTTCAATCAAATTCCGCCCGGCCAAAAGCCTGCTCCCGTTTTCAAAAACGTCTGGAAGCTGGTCGCCGTTCTTCTTTTTTTATTCGTAAATGCAAATGCCCAGCAAGTGCAGTTGCAGGATCTTCTGGAAGAGAGTAAACAAAATTTTCCGTTTCTGAGGTCAAAACAGGCTGAGATCCGCAGTGCCGAGAGCCGCGTGAAGGCTGTTAAAACGAATTATCTGCCTGCATTGATCGTGCAGCATCAATACACATTCGCTACTGATAACAGTGTAGCCGGAGCTTTTCTGCCCAATGAAGGCAGCGCAATTTCTCCCTCCGGCGGTATTCGCCCCGAGAACATTTATACCGGAACATTCGGCAGTTTCACGACCGCGCTGGTCGACTGGCGCGTTTTCAATTTTGGCAAGGTAAAAGCAGAAGTGAAGTCTGCAAAAGCCGATCTGAGCCGCACACAGGCAGATTATGAGAATGAGCTTTTCCAGCATCAGGTCAGAGTGATCGATGCATATCTCGTTCTTTTAATTAATCAGAAACTCGTTGAGGCGCAGCGGCAAAACTTGCAGCGCGCGACCGTTTTCAAGAATGTCACCGACGCGGCTGTGAGCTCGGGGATGCGTCCGGGCGTAGATAGTTCGCTCGCCGCGGCAGAATTCGCAAAAGCGCGGCTGACCTTGTTGGAAAGTCAGCGTTCGGAAAAGTCGCAGCAGCTGAGGTTATCCGAACTGACGGGCGAATTGCGCGATAGTATCCAGGTAGACAGTATGGGATTTTATTCCAGATTACCTGTCCCAACGGGAGCCGAAGATGCTTTCCTGAAAAATCCTGCATTGCGTTTTTCGCAAGCCCAGCTGGATGCGTCGACGGCTAGGAGCCTTGCTATTAAAAGATCTTTTCTGCCCTCCGTTTCACTGACCGGCGCTGGCTGGGCGCGGGGTTCGGGGATTTCTAATAAAGACGATTCCTATCATACCAGTTTCGCGAGCGGGGCTAACTATCAGGTTTACAATTATTTGTTTGGGCTTTCCACCCGCTGGAACCTTACCAGTATTGCCCGGGTCAGAAATGACTACAAGAGCGAGCAATTTCAGGTAGAGCGGTTTAAGGAAATTTACCAAACCCAAAAATTACAGCTCGACCGCCAGTCGCGTGAGGCTGAGATACAATTACAACTTTCCATGGAGCAGGCACGGCTTACTCCGGTTCAGCTCAATGCGGCGCAACGTGCTTTCAATCAGGCAGAAGCAAGGTACCAGAGCGGACTAACCGACCTTTTCACATTGGCGCAGAGTGTCAATGCATTGAACCGCGCGGAGGTAGATAAGTTCGTCACCAACGGAAATGTTTGGCGCTCGCTGCTCATGAAAGCTGCTGCGGCGGGAGATATCTCCATTTTTTTAAATCAGGTAGAAAATAAATAATCCTTATGTATCAACTCATTCGAACCGCACTCCGGCAACCGATTTCCATTGTCGTGGTCGTAATAGGAATTCTGTTCTTTTCAGTGCTGTCGATCCGCAGCATTCCGGTCGACATTTTCCCAAATCTGGATTTACCGACAATATATGTAGTGCAGCCTTACGGAGGTATGGCGCCCGATCAGATGGACGGTTTCATCGCTACGCGCTACCAGGACCACTTTCTGTACGTTTCGGGTATCCGGGATGTAGATGTGAAAACGATCCAGGGATTGTCGCTGATCAAACTTTCTTTTTACCCGGGAACAGATATGGCGCAGGCGGCGGCCGAGGTTGCCAACAATGTGTCGCGGGCGAAAGCGTATATGCCCGAGGGTACGGTGCCTCCGCAAGTCGTGCGCTTCGACGCGAGTTCGGTGCCGATCGGGCAAATGGTTTTTGAAAGTTCTTCGCGTTCTCTGAATGAGATCCAGGATTTTGCCTCGTCGCGGGTTCGTCCTATGTTCAGCCGGATTGAAGGTGTTTCAAGTCCGCCGCCATTTGGTGGTAACCAGCGCACGATCGTGATCCGCGTAGATCCCGAGCGTATCAGAAGTTACCATTTGACGCCCGAAGAGATCATTAAATCCATTATTACCAACAACCAGCCTTCACCGGCGGGTAATATCAGAATGGGCGACCGGACTTTGATGACGCCGGTTAACTCGCTGATCAAGAAACCCGAGGATTTCGCCAATATCCCTATCCGCGTTGGCGCTGGACCTACCGTTTTTGTCCGCGATGTAGGTACTGTGGAAGATGGCGCTGATGTGACGGTGAGCTACGCATTGATCAATGGTCGCCGTGCAGTTTATATTCCTGTTGTTAAAAAATCAGATGCTTCCACGCTGGATGTGGTGAACAATATCCGCGCTGCATTGCCGCAGCTGCGCAATGCAGTTCCGGAAGATGTGAAGATCTCTTACGAGTTTGACCAGTCGGTTTATGTTACCAACTCGCTAAAAAGCTTGATCACAGAAGGTATCCTCGGCGCATTGCTCACGGGTTTAATGGTACTCCTATTCCTCCGCGACTGGCGCAGTGTGATTATCGTGATCGTTACCATTCCGATCTCCATTCTTTCGGCTGTGATATTGATGAATTTGTTTGGACAAACAATCAATATCATGACATTGAGCGGCCTCGCACTGGCTATCGGCGTACTGGTCGATCAGGCGACGGTGACCATTGAAAACATCCACCAGCATCAGGAAATGGGCAAACCTAAAGAACAGGCTATCTGGGATGCTTGTAAGGAAATTGCATTCCCTGAATTCCTGATTTTGCTCGCAATTCTTGCTGTATTTGCGCCCTCGTTTGTCATGAGCGGTATTCCGAGATCCATGTTTTTGCCGCTTTCACTGGCGGTAGGTTTCGCGATGATCGCCTCGTTTTTGCTTTCCCAAACATTGGTACCAGTTTTGGCCAACTGGCTTTTGAAAGACCACCCGCACCACGAAGCGCCCACTTTGGCACTGGATAACCGGGAAGTTAACGACGTGATCGAAGAAGGTGCGCATCCTTCATTGCCTCCTACCGGTTTTGAAAAATTCAAACTCAGGTACCTCAATTTCCTCTCGGGTATTATGAACCGGGGCAAGCTGGTAGTGCCGGTATATCTGGTGGGAACAGTATTGCTGATTGTAGGCGGCTTCCTGCTGATCGGGACGGATATTTTACCAAAAGCCAATAGTCACCAATTTCAAATGCGCCTTCGCGTACCCGACGGAACGCGCGTGGAGCGGACTGAACAGGCTACATTAAAGGTACTGAACCTGATCAAATCGGAAGTGGGCAAAGAGCACGTGGAAATCTCGTCCGCGTACGTGGGAACTGTGCCTTCCAGCTATGGTACCTCCAACATTTTCGTGTTCAACAGCGGCCCGCACGAGGCGGTATTGCAGGTTTCGCTGCATGAGGATTTTCCTGTAAAAATGGATGCATTGAAGGAAAAACTACGCGAAAGGATTGGAAAAGAAATCCCGAATCTGGCTATATCCTTCGAACCGATCGAGCTGGTGGACAAGATAATGAGCCAGGGCGCGTCGACGCCGATCGAAGTAACTGTGGCGGCGAAAGATGTGGAAGAGGCAGGAAGATTTGCCAAGAAAATTCAGAAAGAAATGAAGCAGATCGCATTCCTCCGTGACGTGCAGATTGCGCAACCGCTTGAATATCCCGTGCTGGACGTAAAAATCGACCGTGAGCGGGCAGGACAGCTTGGCATTACCTCGACGCAGGTAGCGAGGTCGATGGTTGCAGCTACTTCTTCCAGCCGTTTTACGGATAAAAACCTTTGGCTCGATGATTCAAAAGGATTGGCGTATCAAGTGCAGGTTCAGATTCCGGAATATCAGATGACTTCTGTGGAAGATATTGGAACCATCCCATTGAAAACGGGCGTAAGTAACCCGCTGCTGGCCGATGTAGCCACTTTTTCCGAAAAAACTGCTCCCGGTGAATACGACCGCGCCGGCCCGAATAGGCTGGTAACGGTCACTGCCAACATTCACCAAAAAGACCTGGGAGCGGCATCAGCTGCTGTTCAGAATGCAATCAAAAATGCGGGCGAGCCTCCGCGTGGGGTTTTGGTTGAGCTGAAAGGACAAACTGACTTGCTAACCGAAACACTGAGCAGCTTGCAAACCGGACTTTTGATCGCAGTTGTGATCATGTTCCTGCTGCTTGCGGCTACTTATCAGTCCTTCAAACTGTCGCTGGTAGTTTTGTCTACGATTCCGGCGGTTGTTGTTGGGTCAATCGGCTTACTGCTGCTAACCGGCGCGACGCTGAACCTGCAATCTTATATGGGACTGATCATGTCGGTCGGCGTATCGGTTGCAAATGCCATTTTGATGGTGACCAATGCAGAAAATCTGCGCTTGAAATTGCAGGATGCAGCAAAAGCGGTAATGCTCGCAGCCGGAAGCAGGATCCGGCCGATCCTGATGACAAGTATTGCGATGATCGCGGGTATGGTACCCATGGCGTCGGGAATGGGAGAAGGCGGTGACCAGATTGCGCCGCTTGGTCAGGCTGTAATTGGCGGGTTGATTGCGTCTACATTGGCTTCACTGTTAATCCTGCCGGCTGTGTTCACGATGGTACAGCGCAAAGCTTCCGTCCATTCTGTTTCCCTTGATCCTGAGGATCCTGAAAGTAATTTCTTCAAAAAACTTCAAACATCCATTTCCATGAATACCCTAAAATCTCTTCTAATCATTCTGACGGTTACCATCGGAATGAGCGCGTGCAGTTCAGAGGCAGAAACAAGTAAGAACCACGAGCAAAAAACCGAACAACCTGCTGCTGTGGAACTTGCGGAGGTACAAAGTCTGAAACCGGCCAAACAAATTGCATTGCCGGGCGAACTGAAACCGTGGAATAAGGTAAGTATTTATCCAAAAGTGAAGGGATTTATCAAAAACGTGAATGCAGACCGGGGAACAATGGTGCGGAAAGGTCAGGTCCTGGCGGTTCTGGAAGCGCCTGAAATACTCGCCGAGCTAAGTCAGGCGAAAGCGCAGGTAATCGCTGCCGAAGCAAATTTGCATGAAGTAACAACGAAATACCAAACCAGCGCATTGACATATAGTCGCTTGGTAAGGACCAACAAAACAGAAGGCGCCGTGTCGCTCAACGAACTGGACATTGCCAAAGCAAGAGTACTAACCGACAGCTCCGCCACTGCGGTAGCCAAAGGAAACGTGCAGGCCGCCAAATCTTTTATGGAAACAAAGGCCGAATTAGCGAGATACCTGACAGTTACCGCCCCTTTCGACGGAATCGTAACCGAGCGGAATATTAGTCCGGGCGCATTGGTGGGGCCGGGTGAAAGTGCGGCAAAGCCTTTGTTTATGCTGGAAGACAACACAAAACTGCGCCTTACTCTGGCTATTCCAGAAAATCTTTCCAGTGCGATCCCTACAAAAGGCGAGGTAAATTTCACAGTTTCAGCCAGTCCGGAGAAAAAGTATACCGCAGTTTATGCCAGAAGTTCGCGGACTTTATCAGAAGAACATCGTGCTATGATCACGGAATTTGATTTTGTCAATAAATCAAATGAGCTGAAAGCGGGCATGTACGCACAGGTTTTACTGAATACTGAAAGATCGGCAAATACCCTGTTTGTACCTGTTACTTCGGTAGTAAGTTCCAGCGAGCAGGTTTTTGTGATCCGTGATAAAAACAAAAAAGCAGAATGGGTTCCGGTAAAAAGAGGAACTGTTGTAGACACGCTGGTGGAGGTATTTGGCGACCTGCATGCGGGCGACCAGATTGTGAAAAAGGCTTCGGAGGAGTATCGCAATGGGGAGAGTTTGTAGTTTTTCACGAAACGATTTTTGTCGCTATATTTGTTTGACTATCACACACATCAATGAATGTTATCAGCTTCAAAATTCTGAGGGAGTTTTACATTGAACATCCTGACGGTAAAGTTTACCTTACCTCTTGGTTCAAGACGGTTCGAAAAGCGCAGTGGAAAGATTTTAATGCGGTCCGAAAGGATTTTCAAAGTGCTGATATGATTGCTGACAACAGAATCATATTTAATATCAAAGGAAATCATTACAGACTGATTGCCCGCGTGAATTTCGAATACAAAAGAGTCATGATCAAGTGGATAGGATCGCATGCCGATTACGACAAAATTAATGCTGCGAAAATTTAATGCTGACATGGAAACGAGAGAAATAGAAACGGAAGAGGACTACAATCGCATTATAGTACGCATTGACGAACTATTCGATGCACCAGCTGGCTCGTCAGAAGCTATTGAGCTGGAAATGCTGGTTTCAATGGTGAACAAATACGAATCAGACCATTATCCCATCGATGAACCTGATCCGATTGAATATGCTAAAATCCGAAAAGAAGAAATGGAGCCAAGAGTTCCCGTAGTACATTAACCAAAGCGAGCCGCTCGATTGAGCGGCTCGCTTTCATTTTAATCCAGCACCAAATTACTTCCTGCTATACGTATCCTGCGTCGCTTGCGGGAAAGTTCTCAGAATATCGGTCATGGTATTTTTAACCATTGTTTCGCGATCTTCTTTTTTGGTCGGAGCTTTCACTTTACCGGAAGCCCAACCTTGCCAGATCATCTTGTCGCTATTTTTCTGATAAATGTTCAGGATAAAGCGACTTTCCTGGTAGTTGTAGGTAGAAATGTTGTTACCACCACCATACCACCACATGTAAGGCGAGTACATGTTATTGGAGCGAACCTGCTGACGGTCTTTCACGTCCGTCATGAAACGAACGATCAGCTCAGGGCTTTGCTGGTCGTATTTGTAACCTTTCGCTTCCATTACCTCTTTTACTGCATCCCCCAACCTTCTTCTGTTCAGTTCGCTGCCCAGTAACGGATCACTTTCCATATTGTGTTCCGCCTCTACCTTGAACGTTTTGAACTGCTTTAAATTAACGGATGAATCGTAATCGTAACTTACCTGAAGCGCCTGGCTGCACGCCATGATCAGCACTCCCGCCACTACCGCAATGCCTGCGGATTTCATCAACTTCACTATGTTTTTCATCTTTTGATTGAACGTTTAGTTTAACAATATATCTGACAGTTTCCGAGGGTAAAAGGTTTAAAATGGTCGGAAAACAATCTATAAACTCCTTTTTTATCAAATTGTTATGTCGCTTTATAAATTTCATACCAGCAACAAAAAAGCGCCCGGGTTTTGCCGGACGCGATGCACTGGAGTATTCGGGGACCACAAGCTTTTAAATCAAACTAAACGGTTTTATAGTCGGGATGAATGTAGGGGGAACGGTACTCACGCGCCAACAATGCGGTCGCTTCTCTATCCCCAACAATTTCGCGTTTAACAGGATCATAAACAAGCGACCTGCCGGTTTTCATAGAGAGATTTGCGAGAATACAGCTTGCGGTAGAAATGTGACCTTCCTCAATATCTGCCACCGGCTTACTGCTCTGATCAATCGCACTCAGAAAATCGAGCATATGTAGTCTTGTCGCTGGCGCGGCATTGAGTTCTATCTTATCTTCTTTCAAATCTTCCGGATACTTTTCTTTTTCGTAAACCACATCCTTATGGATTTTCTCGCCTTTACCTTGCGGAATGAAATCGTACGCCATGGTACTCGCCCAGAGCGTGCCTTTTTCGCCATATAATGTAAATGACCACGGGTAATCGGGATTGTTCGGCGCTCCCCACGTGCGATGCTGCCACACACAATTTAGCCCATCATATTCAAAAATAGCTGACTGGGTATCGGAAATATTGGACTTACCTTCCTTCTGAACGTAAATGCCACCGGTTGAACTGATTTTTTTCGGCCAGCCGAGTTTTAGCATCCAGCGAACCGTATCAAACATGTGCACGCACATATCTCCGGTAATGCCATTTCCATATTCCATGAAAGTCCGCCACCAGCGAACGTGCGGTATTCCGTCGTAGGGCCGAAGTGGCGCCGGTCCTGTCCATTTTTCATAGTCCAAAAATGCAGGCACTGCTTCCACAGGCGGATTTCCATTGTTGCGCATATGGAAATAGCAGCACATTTCTACGTGCGATATCTTACCTAACAGACCAGCGTCTACAATATTTTTCTTGGCGTCAATCAAGTGGGGAGTGCTCTTGCGCTGCGTTCCTACCTGTACCACTTTTTTGTATTTACGCGCGGCAGCCACCATCGCTTCACCTTCCAGCACATCCACGCTGATCGGCTTCTGAACATACACGTGCGCGCCGGCTTTCACAGCGTCGATCATCTGCAATGCGTGCCAGTGATCGGGCGTACCGATCAGGACAATGTCCATTTCATTCTCAGCAAGCATTTTCTGATAATCTCCGTAAAGCTTTGGTACCTTCCCCGATTTCTGCCGCTGACTCACGAGTTTACCTGCTTCATTTAACTGATTTTTATCCACATCACAAAGCGCCAGTACTTCAACGGGAGCCACCTGAATCAACCTGAACAAGTCACTTTTTCCATACCAGCCTGTACCTATCAAACCTACCCGAAGTGTTTTAGGCGGATTAATAAGGTCCATCCCTCTTGCTCCAAAACTGGAAAGCGCCAGGGCCGCAGTTGCACCATGCAGAAAATTCCGGCGGTTGATATTGAAATTGTTCATGTAAAAGTCTATTGGTTCAAATCTAAAACGATGCTTCTAAAAGCACGAGCGTAGCCGGATTTTACTTTATATAAAATACCTTGTTACCATTTGCGGAAACTGACGTCTAAAGCTATATAACAAGAACAGCCATTGAAGTCAGACATTTACGCATTCACACACGACGAGTCGTGCTGTTATTTTGAATTTGTGAGCAAGGGGAGTTTGAAGACAGACAGGAAGGTTGTGATCTATTCGCCGGTGGCGTCAAATTTCAATCAATATAACCTGTTTCTAGGTCATCTTTTAGCAGACGGAGACTTATGCGATCTAACGATCACTAACAATGGTGATTTAGAGACTATCATGGCGACTGTAATTCGAACGGTAGCCATTTTTCTAGGCAAGTACCCGATGAGATCAGTCTATTTCACCGGTAGTACTCCTGCAAGGATCAGGCTTTACCGGGTGATTATCAGTCGGGAATTTTTGGATGTCACGAAATATTATGAAATTTATGGAATCATGAAGGACGAACCGGAGCCTTTTCAACCGAATAAGAGGTACGTTGGATATTTAGTAAAGCTTAAACGCACATTAAAATGAACGTAATAGACAAATCCAAGAGACGAATTCCAAGAGAAGTGATTACTTATCCTAGTCTCGAAGCCGCTGTGGAAGCAAAATTGAAACTTGTCCGTGAACAGCTAAAAAATGTGAATTTTTCGTCTCTGGATAGGGATAGAGAGTAATTCGACTCCTAAAACTCCCTGAGACTAGAAGAAACATTTTGCTACTCTACCATTTTGGATTCTGATAGGTGCTGTACACCGATAGTATCAACACAGTACCTGCTTCTTTATCTGCCGTAAAATGAATAAGAAAGGGGAATTTCCAAACTCCTGCACATCGAATTCCATTGTACCGTACTTCATACATAAATGGATTATCTGCAATCTTCTCAATAGTGCTTTGCACCTGGTGAGCAAATCGGCTTCCCAAACCCGTTACCTTTTCGTTGTAGTAATGGGCGGCGGCTTCTATATCATCAAGTGCGTGTGGTGAAACTAATATCTTAAAAGTCATTAACTAATTAATTTTTCAATTCGCTCTTTGGCTTGTGTCCAGCTAATCAGGGTTTCTGGACTTGTCTTGGCCTCTTTTAATCGAGCTAAAACTGTTTCCTTCTGCCAATCGGCTATTTCGATGGTGGATTCATTTTCGGAAGCAAAGACCTCTATTGCATCAACCTTCTCCAAATCTTCAATCAGATCGGCTGCATAGTCTTTCTTTACCTTAATATGATAAGTGATCGCCATAGTCTCAGATCTTTAATGTGACCTTCATTTAAAGATAATAATTAAAACCGCCAACAAGGTTACCCTACTTTAAAAACTCCCCCACATTCTCCTTCGTCACCAGCTGAAAAGGTATTAATACCTCTTTATCAAACGCCTCCTTTTTTGCTGCTTTTACTGCTGTTTCAATTGCTTTGCTGCCTTGCTCTTTGGCATTTTGGAAGATTGTTGCGTCCAAAGTACCTTTTTTCACGGCCTGCAATGCATCGGGGATCGCGTCTACGCTTACTACGATCACTTTGTTTTTTAGACCGGCTGCTTCCAGCGCTTTTACAGCTCCCATTCCCATTTCGTCATTATGTGCGAAAATGGCGTTGATCTTTGAACCGTAAGATTGGATCCAGTTTTCGGTGAGTGACATTCCTTTTGCACGGTCCCACTCGCCGGTCTGCTCGGCTAGCAGTTTTAAACCAGGATTTGCTTTCAATATTTCTTTAGCTCCATTGTCCCTTTTAAGCTGCGCGGCCTGACCCATAAAACCGTGCATTATCAATATATTCCCTTTTCCGCCCAACTTTTCCGCCAGATACTTCATCGCAATGCGAGCCGATTCCGTATCGTCCGAGCCGACGAATGCGGTTGGTTTTGCAGAAGTTTCTGAGTTTACATTGATAATAGGAATATTTGCCGCCATCGCCAGCTTCACTGCCGGAGAGCTGGCTTCTACTTCACAAGGATTCATGATAATTGCATCAACTCCCTGAGCTATAAAGCTTTCCACCTGCTCCACCTGCTTCAACGCCGAACGTTCCGCGTCAACTGTGATCAGGTCCACATCCAGTTCCTTAGCCTTCGCCTCCATTTCATCACTCACATTCACGATAAATTCATTCTGCATGCTCAGCATAGTAGCGCCAACGACCAGCTTTTCCCCATCACCTGACCCTTTCTCTGAAGTTTGATTACAGCCCGAAAGAAGAGCAGTTGCGATAAGGGTACCAAAAATTGCATTTTTCATAAGGCAGTCAGCATTCGGCTATCGGCCGTCGATTTATATTTTGAAAATACTTAGAACCTTCCTCCATCCTCCCTACGCGCGCCGCCCTTTCCTCCTTCCTCCTTCCTCCCTTTCCTCCCCCAAAATCAATCCTTCTTCCCAAAACCATCCAGCACCACCGCGCCAATGATAATTACGCCCATCACAACCTGCTGGTAGTAAGAGGTCACATTCAGCAAATCCAGACTATTGCTGATCACGCCGATTAGTAATGCACCAATCAAAGTGCCCGTCATTGTACCGGTTCCACCCGAGGTACTGGTACCGCCTATTATCGCGGCGGCAATTGCATCCAGTTCAAAGCCGGCGCCAGCATTCGGCTGGCCGGTTGTGATCCTGGCAGTAAGCAAGATCCCGCCCATTGCAGAAAGTATCCCGCAGATCGTGTAAACCCACATTTTTACATTCCCGACACGAATGCCGGAAGCGCGCGCAGCAGGCTCATTTCCACCAACCGCATACATATATCTGCCCAAAACAGTTTTATTCAGAATCACCGCGCAGACTATAAATGCAACGATCAGAATAATAATCGGAAACGGAATACCGAAAATATTTCCACCACCAATAAAGTTGAAGGAATCTGACAAGTTGGATATCGGCCGGCCCTTGCTTAGGATCAAAGCCAGTCCCCGACCGATCGTCATCGTACCCAGCGTGACGATAAATGGAGGCACTTTACTTTTGGTGATGACCAACCCATTAAATGCGCCGAAAAGCAGCCCGGCACCTAGTCCAGCCAATAGTGGAACCGCCAGCGGATAAGTATCGGGATGTGCAAAAGTGGCCGCGACCACGCCCGTAACCGCCACCATCGATCCCAAAGACAGATCAATCCCGCCGGTAATGATCACAAATGTCACTCCAAATGCGAGCAACGCATTGATCGAAACCTGCGTGCCGATAATCAGTAAATTGGAAACCGTAAAAAAACGCGGGGTACTGAAAGCCAGCACAATGCATAAAATTAAAAAAGCCAGATAAATCCCGTACTGGCCAAATTTTGTCAAGCGTAAGTTTTGAGTCGGAGGCATATTATACAAGGTATTTGGTCTGGTGGGATTCACGCCACTGCATATTTCATGATCAATTCCTGCGTCGCTTCCTGCCTGGAAAGCAGTGCGGTTTGTCTGCCTTTCGACAAAACCACGATCCGGTCGCTCATACCCAAAATCTCAGGTAGTTCAGACGAAATCAGGATGATTGCCATGCCGTTTTCAGCCAGGTTTCTTATTAATTTATATATTTCAAATTTGGCCCCAACATCTACTCCTCTGGTTGGCTCGTCTAATATAATTAACTGTGGAGCAGCTAGTAACACTTTCCCAATCACCACTTTCTGCTGGTTACCGCCGCTGAGGTGAGTTACTTTCTGATCCATTCCCGAGGTTTTGATCCGCAGATCTGCGATCATTTGTGCGGTGGCTGTTTCTTCTCTTTTTGTATTAATAAAAATGCCTTTCCGGTGCCGGTTCATACTGGATAGTGTAATATTATCTTTTACAGACATTTTAGGAATCAAACCCAGACCTTTCCTATCCTCGCTCACATAGCCGATACCATTTTTTAATGCTTTTAATGGAGAATTGATCTGCACGGTTTCACCCGAGATACTGATCATTCCTTCATCTGATTTATCTAAACCAAAAATCACCCGCGCAATTTCTGTACGTCCTGCGCCCATTAAGCCAGACAATCCCACGATTTCACCCGCGTGTACCGCAAAGTTGATATCTGAGAATTTTCCTTTTTTACCTAAATTTTCAACCGACAGTATTTCTTCGTTAATAGCTGTATTTCCTTCCGGAAACATTTGCCCTATTTCTCGCCCTACCATCATCGAAATCAGCGAATTCTGATCGAGTTCGGTCGCATTTTTTGTTCCAATATATTTACCATCCCGCAAGACAGTGATCGTATCCGAAATCCGGAAAATCTCGTCCATTTTGTGAGATATGTAAATGATACTCACACCTTTGGCTTTCAGGTCGCGGATCATTTTAAACAGCATTTCCACTTCTTTATCCGAAATTGCCGAGGTAGGCTCGTCCATGATAATCACCTTCGCATTGTTGGAAATCGCCTTTGCAATCTCCACCATCTGCATTTGCGCGACGCTCAGGTATTTCATTTTAGTTTTGGGAGAAATATCAACACCGAGCTGTTTCAGGACCTGCTCCGATTTTTCGTTGATCTCCGAATCATCGAGCCAGCCCCAAAGCCAGCCACTTTTTCCTGAAACTGATTTTTCTCTTCCCAAAAAGATATTCTGCGCGACCGTCAGCTCGGGTACGATCAGTATCTCCTGGTGAATCATCGAAATCCCTTTTTTGAGCGTTTCGCCTACATTGCTATCGTGCAGGTTTTTACCCTCAAAAATGATCTCACCAGAATCCGGCGCGAGCAGACCGATCAGGACTTTCATGAATGTAGACTTACCCGCGCCATTTTCCCCCATCAATGCATGCACTTCCCCTTTCCGCAGGTTCAGGCTCACATTATCGAGCGCCTTAACCCCGGAAAATGACTTGGAAAGTTGATTGACAGTGAGAATAAAGTCTGGCATAGGTAACTACAAGAAAGGCTTTAACCGCAACCTGAATACTCAGCAAGTGGTTAAAGCCTTTTTAGTTTAGTCAAAAAATGGAGTTAACCTTCCCATTCCACGCCGGTATCCTTCCATGATTTGGAAGCCGCCGAGTCGAGTACCGCTTCACACACTTTCTGTGTTTCGTAAGCATCCTTGAAGGTAGGTGAGCAAGGTTCGCCGGTTTGCAGACTTTCGAAGAAATCGGCAGCCTGGTGAATGAACGAATGCTCATAACCAATACTGGTTCCCGGGATCCACCAACGCTTCATATAAGGCTGGTCGCTGTCCGTAACAAGGATCGATCTCCAACCGCGAACGATCGATTCGTCGCTGTGATCGAAATATTCCAGACGGTTCAGATCATGCAAATCCCAGCGAATAGAGGCGTGCTCCCCGTTGATCTCAAATGTATAAAGTGCCTTGTGGCCACGCGCGTAACGTGTTGATTCAAAGAGGCCGAGCGAACCGTTATCAAAATGGCAATGGAAAATACAGGCATCGTCGATACCAACTTTTTTAACTTCCCCGCTGCCAGAATGCACACGCTCTTTGATGAAAGTCTCGGTAACCGCCGATACATCCTTGATACCTCCGTTGATCCACATTGCAGTGTCAATACAGTGCGCAAGCAAATCGCCGGTTACACCAGAACCTGCTGCATCCACATCCAAACGCCACGTTGCAGCGCCACCCTGCGGTACATCCGGACTGATTGTCCAGTCTTGCAGGAAGTTGGCGCGGTAATGGAAAATACGTCCCAGCTTACCTGAATCAACGATTTGTTTGGCCAAAGTAACCGCCGGCACGCGACGATAATTGTACCAAACTGTATTTTTCACACCTGCTTTCTCAATTGCGTCCACCATACTTTTGGCTTCTTCCAAAGTACGGGCTAGTGGTTTTTCGCAAAGTATCATTTTACCCGCAGCGGCAGCAGCCAATGCTATTTCAGCATGGGTATCGTTGGGTGTACAGATATCAACTGCGTCAATATCGTCACGCTCGATGATCCTTCTCCAATCCGTTTCGTAAGAAGCATAGCCCCACTGCTCAGCGAAGGCTTTTACTTTCTCCTCATTGCGCGAGCAAACTGCCTGTAAAACAGGACGGTATTCCAACTCAGGAAAGAAATCGCCTATTCTCTTATATCCATTGGAATGCGTGCGTCCCATCAGCCCGCTTCCAATCAATGCTACTCTTATCTCTTTTTTAGCCATAATTTTATCTTTTTATCTATCTTATTCCGTCGGCTGAAGCCGGCGGCAAGTGATTTTTTTGTTGTTTCGAGTCCGTCGCTATTGATTATTGATATTCCAAAATCAATAGCCGTCGACTTCAGTCGACGGACAGGAAAGAATAGGAAAGCACAATGCTGCAATAAGGATTAATCCTCCTGGTACCAGCCGTGGGCTTTTCTTACGTTGATCAATGCAGCGAGGATATCATTCCATGTTTGCTGATTGGTCATTACCTCGTTCGGGAACATACAACCGTCCCAGCAGATATGGCGGAACGCCTTGGTTATCTCTCCATTTTCGTCCCGCATCCAGAAACCCGCGTCGCGCACGATGTCCAGCTTACCATTTGGATCGGTAGCCAGACAGTGGCGGCCGGTTTTGTCATGAGAGCCTGTTCCGTGTACCGTTCCGTCGTTTTGCGCTACGTGGAAATCGAAGGTATACGGACGAAGTGCAGCCGTCATTTTTTTCAAACCTTCTTCCTGAGCAACGCGATCGCCCCATTGGAAATCTTCTGGCAGGATGCGGTCTTCGGGTGCATTATAACCCAACAGATAAAGGAAAGTATGCGACATATCCGCCTGGAATCCCATATTCGGACGGTCAACAGCTTTCATCGTTTCCAGCATCGTTTTCCAGCTGTGCATTCCACCCCAGCAGATCTCACCTTCCGCAGCCAATTTTTCACCAAAATCAGCTGCTATATCGCAGGCTTTGCGCCAGGTTTCAGCAATTTGTTTGGTATTTCCGGCAGGATCAGCGGCCCAGGCTTCCGGCGAGCAGGCAGAGTCCACACGGATTACGCCACCTTTGCGAACGCCCAGTTCACGCAGTTTTTTACCAAACTCACATGCTAGCCGTACCTGGTTCACAAACTCATCGCGAGCGTCTTGGGTACCAATTGCAGAACCAGCCCACACGTTGGCAACCAGACTTCCTACTTCCAGTCCAAGTGCATTCAGTTTGGCAGCAAGCCTCGCCGGTCCGTCTTCGGTATTCATGTAAATACCAACATGCGGATCGAAAAGACCGATATCGATACCATCGAACTTAACACCGTCTACCTCAGCAGCAGCGGTGTGTTCCAGCATAGTATCAAAAGGAATAATAGGCTCAGAATCAGAACCTTTTCCGACAATCCCAGGCCAGGTGGCATTGTGGAGCTTAGGATAATTATTTTCAGGCATGGTTTAAGAATTATTTGGTTAAAAAGTTCATGCTCCTGAGGAGCATCCTGTTTATAGCAATTGGACACCGCCAGTTGCGGGCGCCTGAGGTGCCTCCTGTATCAGGCGACTCCTCAGGAGTCTTGCATTATCATGTATTGTTTTCCTAGAAACAGGGAACCCCGCTGGGGTTTTTACAATACCAGATCCGGGTTTCCTGGACCGAAATGCTTCAATATCACGATCGGATCGGTTTTGGATGGGTTGCTGATCACAACACCCTCTGTTGCCGCTTTTTCCGATACAAAAAACTCATCATTGGTTAGTTGTCCGTAGCGGATCAATGCAGGTGTTTCGATATCCCACTCGCCGAACTTGCCGTGACCCTGCATGACGATCATTCCGTATGCAGCGGCGTCAGTAATAGTTACAGTCTGTCCCGGTAAAACGGTTAACTCCTTGGCACTATAAGCTTCGTTTTTGTAGCAAATCCAGTTTTCAGAATATCCTTCCTGCTCCATCTCAGCGACATCTTTCACCGGTTTTGGACGCATGAAGTGTTTTTCCATCAGATTTGGGTTCACGTTCAAATCCCAATCGATTACTTCCATCAACAGGTCATAATCTCCAATCCTATCTTTCGGAGTACCTTTCCAAAGCAATTCTTCCGGAATAACTGCCTCGTTAACAAGTGATTGATACATAGCAAAAATATCCGAAGCTTTTTGAGGCTCATAGGTACACAAGCTACCCGGTGCATGCAGCATCCCAGGAGGAACGTCCCAACCTGTACCCGGTTCAAGACGAAATGCCTGAGAGTAGTTGGTGATCTTGTTATCGCCCTTGGTAAAGTTCATCAGACACTCCTTGATTTGCTCCTTTGAAGTTCCGGGCGCGATACCAATGAATGTATACGGAAAATCGCCGCCGTGGTTGTTAAGTTGAGGCGGGAAATAGTAGGCTTCCGGCTTTCCATTTTGGCCCACCATCGCAGCGTGCTCATCTCTGTGGTGAATATGGTGCGGAAGCGGGCCCATGTTATCGAAAAACTTGGAGTACATCGGCCAGCTTTTGTATTGATCCCAAAGTCTGTCACCTATCACTTCACCTTTCAGCTCTTCTACCGCGTCCCGCAATGTCACTTTCTGGACTCCTGACTCATCTTCAAAAACAATCTGGCTCAAACCTTCATTTTCACCCGTCAGTGGCCCGTTTTCAGCCGGAGTAGTAGAAGACAACCAACGTTCGTCAATTCCTCCTCTTTCTCCACCCAATACATAATAATCATCCGGGTGTAATTTGATCCTGCGGCCGGGAACGCAAAACGAGCGTGGTACCCAGGTCGGGGCCAAACGCACTATTCCTTTTCCCTGCTCTAATGCCTTTGCAGCTATACTTGAAAGTCCCATTGTATTATATTAAAAATTGGTTTATTGAATACTCACTATTATTAAAAACTCTTTACTCCCGTCGCGCTACGAAACATTCACTTTCAATATCAACTCCTCAATCGCCTCTTTCTCAGTCAAAACATTCAATTCCAACTCGTAGAATCTGGTTTCCTCCGGCTGGATAAAGATCAAAGTCCCGTCCTCCCGCGCTTTCGCTTGTCCGGAAAGCGGGTGCGTGCTCGGTTCCAGGCCGGTAACGTATTCGCCTTTGCCCCAATGCTGCCAGTTGGCCATCCAGGGTAACTGCTCTTTTTTCCATTTTAATGAGACAGCCAGGCCCAGTTTTCCATTATATAATCCGCAAATGCTATCTCCGAAAATATCGGCTTCTACATCTACGAGCACCACTTCTTCGCCACTACCTAAGTGGTCTTCCAGCGGCGCAGGGCACTTTTTGAAGGCATTACCTTCCTTAAATATCTTCGCATTTTCCTCCCCGTGGCGCGGGTGCCATTTTCCATTCCAGAGAATGTCCGTTCCTTCGTCTGCCAGCGGCCAGCCAAAGTTGAAATGGTACAGCAGCATGTGCGGAGCCGGTGTATTGGCCCGGTTTGTCACTTCATCTTTAATGCGGATTTCCGGTTTGCCTAATGTGGCTGATATTGTTCTTCTCAGTTCGAAATTGGGTCCAAATGGCTTGGTTTCGCGGATAATGCCTGTAATGCTCATTTCCAGGTCGCCTCTTCGCAAATCGGGTTGTTTAATGGAGATAATTTCTGCGGGTGAATTTCCGATGAGACCGTGCAAACCGCGGTCGCCATATTCGTCAGACTCGGGCCCGCCGGCGTGCGAAAGCCCGCAGGTAGTGAGCAGCCCGCCTCCGAAAGTGCGAAGCCAGTCAATTCCCTTGTCCGAAAAAGGCTGCGGGTAGGTAATACCACCGTGACTGATCCACGCCAGACTGTGCTGATTATAAAAAGCTTCTGCAATATCCATCGCACGGTCCAGCACGATCTTGTACCGCAATCCCGCCCCGGTATTCAGCCAGGCGATCCGCGTTCCTCTTCCGGCACCGTTATCCAGCACCGAAGTCTCGATCCCGCCGACCTGCAAGTGATTGGATACTTTGTCGGTCCAATCCGGGTTTACCCAGTCCTGATTTATCGAGTCGGCACTTTTCATTATTTTTGTTTACCTGATTTTTAATAAATATGAAAGGCTGAAAAACCTGTTTTTTAATGCTTTATTCAAAGAAAATAGGACTGTAAACGCAATTTCAATTGTGTTGAAGCCAGTTTCTGACACGTTGGTTAAAGTCTTCTGTATTCTCAAAATGGAATGCGTGACCGAGGTTTTCGTATAAAAAAAGCTCAGCACCCGGAATGCCGCCGGCCACTTCTTCCGCCATCCAAACCGGGGTAAATATGTCTTCCTTACCTCCTATCACCAGCGTCGGTTTGTTGATCTGATTTAAATGCGGCAATGCATTGTGGTTGATACAAGCGGCAGCCTGGCCTTCCAATCCGTGAAGAGGCTGTGGAAAGGCGCCAAATGCATCCTGCTGCCGGCCCTGCGCCAGATCCGCATGCTTTTCTTCATTGTCCCAGGACGATTTTGAGAAAATAAGCAATTGAATATACAGGCTAAATTCCTCCGGCCTGAACCGCGCTTTTGCATTCATAATATGCTGGAACAATCCCTTCGCGTAATTATCGCAGCGCGCCCAGGGGCACATTAATACCAATGATTTTACTTTGTCAGGATGCCTGATCGCCAGTTGCTGCGCGATAGTACTACCCATGGAACAGCCTACCACATTTACATTCTCCAAACCCAGCGAATCCAGTAACCCGGCATAATCATCCGCCATTTGTTCGGAAGAATAGGATCCGGCCGGTTTATCAGTCAATCCTACACCTCTGTTATCTCCAATAATGCACCGGAAATGATGCTTCCAATCCGCCAGATGCACATTCCAAACCGACCCCGGCGCAGTAATGCCCATAATCAGCAGAAGCGGCTCGCCGGAACCTCGTTCTTCGTAATAGAAATTTATTCCGTTGGTTTTGATAGTGGGCATAGGATGGTACGCTAGCAGGCTATCTGTAACAGCTTTTGGTGATTTAAATTAAACTCATTTCAAACCAGGCAGCAAGGTTTCCTGTATCCACTTTCCGTCATGTAAAGTCACATAATCCGGATCTTCCAGCGCTTCTGCACCTTCGTCTTCACAAATGATCCAGCCTTTGTAGTTGATATCTTTCAGCCATTGCGTAACTCCCGGCAAATCCACCCTACCATTGCCCATCAGAGCAAATTCCGGCGCGCCGTCCCAATCCTTGTAATGCACGTGGTTGATCAGCGACTGGTATTCCTTCATTTTTGCAAGCGGATCCATGCCGCCGTTGATAATGTGGCCCACATCGGGCGTCCAGCCGGTTACGGAAATATCCAGTGATTCCAGCACCATTTTGTAATCTTCTTCGGTGCGGATTATCGAGGTATGCGGGGAGTTCGGGTGAAAGCTGCAAGGCACCCCTTTTTCGGCGGCTCGGCGGGAAACTGTATTGACAATATTAACCAGACTAGCCTGACGATCAGCGAGATTATGCCTGTCCGTCGGAATTTGTACGGTATTTAAAATAGCGCCTGGAAAACGCTGCAATACGCGGATTGCGTGATCGGCCACTTCGCGTTCGTGTGCTGTCTCTTCTGCTCCATTCCAATCCAGCGCCAGCGCAAGTGCAGCCAGCTCAATTCCCTGTTCTTTTAGTTTAGCCTCCAAAAGATCCGGGTCAATAAGGTCGCCCATCCAGGTGAATATGGGTTGAATACCACTGAAACCCGCTTTTGCAATTACCTCTATCATGTGTCCGAGCCGGCCTTCGTGCGTTTTGCCGCTGCCACTCATAAACCACGTATATACCTCAGAACCAAAGCGAAATGGAAGTTGTACTGACATTATCTGTTAATCTTTTTGGTCAAAAATTAAAACTCATTTCTCCTTCTTCTTCACAATCTCTCCCGGCATAATAAGTGACTCGAAGCCAGCCAGGTCGGCAGGTTTGACATCCGCTTTATAGCCGCTGAAATTGAAAGTAGTAGGCTTATAAGGTCCGACAAATGCGATATCATTTTTAGCATTAATCGCCTTTTCCATTCCCAATCCCCAGAACATCGCATTGATAGCCATTCTCCGGAAACCATCGTTCAGGATGTCCTCTGATGCGCCGTGCGTTGTAGTAAAGGATTTACCCTTTTTTCCGCCTTCCACCTGATATTCTTTCACCCAGGCTACCGGTAGCAGCTCTTTCGAAGGATCGGGTGCTGAAGTTGCGGTCATTCCGTTCAAAACCTGACCGCGCGCCAAAACCGTACCTTTCGGCTCGGCCGTGTACCCGCCGGATTGAACCCACATATCTTTCACCCCGGTCATAATAGGATGCGAAGCCTGTGCTTTTTGAATGATGATCTTAGAAGATTGCTTGTGATTGGTGCCATAATGCGAAACCCAGGTTTCACCCAGCACTACCTCGCCAAAACCGTCTTTCCATTCCTTTTTCGGACCGTTATACTCCCAGCTATAATGTTCCCATTTAGGGTCATTTTTGATTTCAAAGGCGTGGGTAGAAGTACGGAAAGCGACGATGGGACCGCCGCGTTTGATGTAGTTATCAATATGCTGCATTTGCTTATCCTCAAAATGAGCAAAGCGCATGAATATGACGAGCAGGTCGGCGTTATCTAAAACTTCCAGCCCTTTCACATTTGAACCGCCGGGCAAGATATTACCAGCCTCGTCCAGCGCCCAGATCACCGTGCACGTAAAACCATACCGTTTTGCAAGAATCCGCGCGAATGCAGGAAGCGACTCTTCCCCGCGGTATTCATGATCAGTGGCGATAAAAACGATATTCTTACCCACTCCCGGACCTTTCTCACCTTTGTATACGACCTTGTATTTTCCAGCTTCGTCCTGCCCGAAAACGGGAGATGTAAGCAGTAAGAATAGCAGGATGGATTTTAGCATAATTTTTGGCTGTTGGCTATTAGCTTTTAGCCGTTAGCTTTTTTGTCTCAGATGATTTAACTCCGGTCAAGATAATTAAGAGAAGCGAATAGCTTATAGCCAACAGCTAATAGCTAATAGCCCCCTCTCATAACCCATGCTTTAAGCTCATTTCCCGAATGAACTTGTAGCCGTTTTCAGCAATATCCCAGGGTTCATTGAATTCTCTCCAAACCCCAATCGCATTCGCAAATCCCGGATCGTTTCTTGAAAAAGCTTCGATGGTAAGCCAGCCCTGGTAATTGATCGCCGCCAATCCGGCGAATGCATCGTCCCAAAGCACCTGACCGCTGCCCGGCGTACCTCGGTCGTTTTCGCTGATATGCACGTGAGCAAGTACCGGCGCGATCGTTTGGAGCGCGGTACCGTAATTTTTTTCTTCAATATTAGAATGGTGCGTATCGAACATCGCCCGCACATTCGGGTGGTTTGCGGCTTTCACGAGCTTGTGCAGCTGTTCCATCGTATTGCACAGGTAGCATTCGAAACGATTGAGCGCTTCCAATGCGAAAGTGATATTGGCTTGCGCAGCATATTCCGCAGCTGCATTCAGTACCTCGCCGGCCAGTGCATATTCCTGGTCTTCGGCGGGGCGATTTACGAATATGGTATGCGCCGAGTGAAATGGTCCGCAAATGATTTTGGAGTTCAAAGCGTGCGCGCGGTCAACAGCCAGCTTGATCTTGTCCAGTGCTTTCTGGCGGATTTCAACAGATTCGCTGATCGGATTTTCGTCCGCTCCCAAAGTCATCACCGCCGTAGTTTCAAGCCCCAGATCCCGGGTGTAATCTCCCATTCGCTGGTAAGCCGCAATTTCCTGCGGCCCGAGATAAAACTCGACGCCATCATAGCCAATACCCTTTAATCTATCAATAACCGGAAACAGATCATCCGAAACCGAAGCCGTCCAGGCAAGTACATTAAATCCTATTTTGTTCATTGGTAATTTGCTTTGGGCTATTAGCTGTTAGCAATTAGCTGTTAGCTGTTGGCTGTTAGCTTTTAACTCTATGCTTGATTTGAGATATAACTGTTAGCTATTAGTTATACGTCTTAAATAGATTCACTTCCTCCCTTTCCTCCTTCCTCCTTCCTCCCAAAAGCTAAAAGCTAACGGCTAATAGCCAATAGCCAACCCCTACTGCTTAATCCTCAAATCCTTAAACTCAACCTTCATCGGCGGACCTACGTGCACCTGCATGCCCAGGTAGCCTTTTTTACGACCATTGTAAGAATCATTGTCAGTTACCTCGCTCATCAGCACATCGTTGATGTAATGTTGCAGACGGTTGCCTTTGATCACCAGACGAAATGTGTTCCAGTCTTCGGATTTGATCAATGTTTTGAGGGAATCAGAAGAACCAAGTGAGCCGGTTACTTCGAAGCCTTTCCAGGCATTTGCTTTGATATTGCCTCGAACACCTTCGGGCGTTTTATCCCCTGTGTATTCGTTAATAACCGTTTTTTGTCCGCGATAGGCCAGCGTCGTGCGGCGGCGCTCTTCGTAGTTCTGGCCTGTATAAGTGTTTTTCCCGTCAATATCGGCCTGATATCCTCTCAGTGCATTCGGCACATCCTCCACTTTTTCGCTCCGGTACTGAATGCCCGAATTTCCGCTTTGCTGGATCTTGAACGAACCTTTGAATTCAAAATCCGCTGGTTGGCCACCTTGCCACACAATGAAAGAATTGTTCTTTAAAAGGGTTTCAGGGGTAATTTCACCTACAAGATTGCCATTTTCAACGCGCCAGTACTTTGCGTCATACTCCCAGCCTTTCAGAGATTTTCCGTCAAAAATAGAGACGAACCCTTTTTCCTTTTTTTGAGCTATTGTAGTAGCCTGGCTTGCGATCGTCAGCAGAGCAGCCAGCATGAAGCCGACTTTGATAAATCTGAAATTCATTTGAATGCGCTTTATAGGTTTAGTGACTTATGTAATCGCTGTTTCCCTTACAAGAGGGTTTTTTCAAAAGTTAATACTCTTAAAAAAGCAGAAAATTATATCCAAAAATTCCTAAAATTATCTATGCGACTATCCTGTACTGACCTGCTTACACGAATACAACCGGACCGAAAGGGCACAAAAAAACGGGAAGACCTAAGTCCTCCCGTCGTCTCAACAACCACTCACACAACCAACTTCACTACGTAATCAAGGCATTAATACTTTGTCGATCACGTGGATCACACCATTTGACTGAAATACGTCAGCGGTAGTAACTTTCGCCATATTACCTTTCGTATCGGTCACAATTACATCTTTTCCTTTCATTGAGAAAGTCAGTTCAGCGCCTTGTGCAGTTTTGGCCATTGCCTTGCCGCCGCCGTCTTTGATCATTTTCATTACCGATTTAGCATCCACTTTTCCTGGAACTACGTGGTAAGTAAGTACCGAAGTAAGCGTCGCTTTGTTTTCCGGTTTCAAAAGGTTTTCAACAGTACCAGCCGGTAGTGCTTCAAATGCTGCATTTACCGGAGCAAATACCGTAAATGGACCTGTTCCTGAAAGTGTTTCTACCAGACCGGCCGCTTTTACAGCTGCTACAAGCGTAGTATGATCTTTCGAATTCACTGCATTTTCAATGATGTTTTTAGAAGGATACATTTCTGCTCCGCCTACCATCACAGTTTTTTCTTTTTGTGCAAAAGCGCTGACAGTGGTAAATAATGCTGCTACCAGTAAGCCTGTAAACTTTGTTGACATTTTCATAAAAAAAATCTAGTTTGGTTGATTTCCTTTATGTACGCCAGCAAGTGTCCGATAGATCGAAGGTTCACAATAATAGCTAATATACTTTTTGAAACTAACGGTTACTTGCTTTTCACGGCAGCGGATCACCGGGTGTTTTAATGGCTGGATCATAAACGGCAACACCCACTCTCGAATCTGCGCAACCATAATACAGCAGCCACTTTTTCTTGTGGTACACCATTCCTTCGATAAATACCGTCCCTGCTACATACTGGCCGCTTTTTTCGAATGCCTCCATCGGCCGGAAAAATGGCTTGTCTAACCTTGCAAGTACTTTTGAAGGATCGTTTTTATCAAATAGTACCTGTCCGGCGCAGTAACTGTTGGGTGTAAATTGCTTGTCGCCGTCTTCGCCTTTGTCATTTTTTCCATTATATAAAAGGACAATACCTTTGTCCGTAAGAATCGCCGGCGGGCCGCATTCAGTCAGGTTACTATCGAAATATCCTTTTCTCGGCGAGATCAGGTTGACCAGATTCTGATTGCTGTCCACTACCGGCTCCCAGTTGATCAGGTCTGTCGACGTAGCTACATTCACATTAGCCTCACCAAAGTACAGCCAGTATTTACCATTAATTTTCGCGATCACCTGCTTGTCGCCTACCAACTTCGTCACGATCGAGCCCGACTTGGTCCAGATCTCGTTGAATTTTCCGTTGAACGCTTTCTTAAATACCGGCCCGTGTTTCTCCCATTTCATAAGGTCACGGGAAGTGGCGACGCCGATCCGCGCCTTATCCTGGTTCCATTGTGTGTAAAATATCACGTACAAACCATCCTCGGTTACTGCCACGCGGGGATCTTCGCAGCCGCCCGGCCATTCAACCGCTTTCTGGCTGTCCTCGCCCGGAAACAGTACCGGTTCTTTTTTTCGTTTAAAACTGATACCGTCTTCACTTTCTGCATAACCAATGCGGGAGGTGCGTTTTCCAATTGCTTTTCCCGCTTTGTCCTCGGCCCGATAAAGCACTATGATCTTTCCATCTTTGATCGTCGCAGCCGGGTTGAATGTATCATTCGATTCCCAGTCGATCTGCTTTTTGTTCATCGGACAGAAAAATGTGGAGGTACTGTCGGGCGAAATGACCGGATTTACGCCAGCCGGGCGTTTAAATCCGCCAAAAGTCCAGTCCGGCAGCTTATTTTCAGTTTGCGCAAAAGCCTGTCCGACAAAGAGCAGCAAGCATAGAAATAGTGCGGTAATCGATTTTTTCATAGTTATAAATGTTAAAAATCCGGTCTGAAATATTCAAACCGGATTTTCTATTTCAAAGAAAAACTAAGATTATTTGTTTGCAACCAGATTCACGTCCAATGTAAAATCGTTGTCGATCGCCTTATCTCCCAGGTTTTCGAAGAAATTGGACGAGCGGAATTTGATATCATACTTGGTGCGGTCGATCTTCACTTTCGCATTCGCAGTTACTTTCTGCGCGTCGGTCTTTACAGTTGCAGGAAATTTCACTTCCTCCGTAATGCCTTTGATCGTCAGCTTTCCGGCTACGTCGTAGTTATTGCCGCCTTTTGGAGTCACAGAAGAGATCACGAGTTTCGCCTGCGGATGTTTTTCAACCGAGAAAAAATCATCGCTTTTCAGGTGACCAGTCAGCTTACCGTTCATTTCCTTGTCGGTAATGTCTGTAACGACCAGATTTTTCAGGTCCGCCACAAAATTGCCGCCTTTCAGTTTGTCTCCGTCTACGATCAGGCTGCCACTTTCCAGCGGTACGGTACCTGCGTGTGTGCCGGTTACTTTTTTAGCGCCCCAGGTTACACTGCTGCTTTTAGTGTCCACCTTCAAAGTTTTGTCTGCGGCCTTCGTCTTGCCAGGTCCATCGGCGATCGCTGCTACGTTGAACAACAAGCCAGCCATTGCGAAAAGAAACATTTTCTTCATTGCTCCATCGGTTTAAGTGTAGAAAGATTTTTTTGTAATATAAAAAGATATAGTGAAAATACGCAGGGCTCACCTGCAATTCCGTTACGGTAACTTTTCCTGTCCGGTTGCGTGGGACAGTAATATACGTTGTCCCGCCAGTTGTTGCAATATTTCCTTTCCCTCCGACCAGTCTCCCAGGCCGGAAACTGCATTGATATGTCCTTTTTTACCCAGATTAATAAACTCACTGCCCCAGCTGTCGGCAAAATGCTGAGAGCGGGCAATCGTGGCATACATATCATTCGTGCTGGCGACCACAATGCTCGGAAAACGTAGCTTAACCGTCGGGATCGGCGCAAAACCGATCACAAAATTCAGTCTTTTGGATAGATCAGCATCGGCTGGCGCTACCAATAATGCTCCTTTGATTTTGTCAGAAGAATGCTCCTGGGCCCAATGCGCAACGGTAATGCAGCCAAGGCTGTGCGCTACCAGAATCGTCGGCCCGGTCAGTTCGCTGATCTGCTTTTGCAACTGCGCAACCCAGTCTGTTTTCACCGGCCAGTCCCAGTTTTCCTGCATTACCCGACTAAAAAGCGCCGGATACTGCTGTTCCCAGATCGTTTGCCAATGCTGCGGTCCTGAGCTTGCCAGGCCAGGTATATTCATGAAGTGCATTTGGATCGTATTTATTCCTACAATTTTTTATTCATCACACAACGGAAACCCAGGTTATTGCTCCCGCTTGTTACTTCGCCTTTTCCGCGACTGCCGGCTTTGTAACGAATGCAATAATCGTCACTGCACAGGAACGAGCCGCCACGCTGCACGCGTTTTACAGCGCCTGGTTCGTCTGGATCAAAGCTGTCGCCCGGGCCTTTCGGATTCGATTTCGCACTTTTTTGGTAATAATCAGGGCGATAAAAGTCTTCACACCATTCCCACACATTTCCGTCCATATCGTACAATCCGTAACCATTCGCCGGAAATGTCTGCACTGGCGCGGCGGTCAGGTAACCGTCTTCCTGCGTGTTTTTATCTGGAAAACTCCCCTGGTAAATATTGGCTACCCACTTGTTGCCGGGTTTCAGTTCGTCGCCCCAGTAATACGTATGGTTTCCTTTTCCGCCCTGCGCCGCGTATTCCCATTCCGCTTCGGTAGGCAGGCGTTTTCCAGCCCATTTCGCATAAGCGGCCGCATCTTCGTAGGAAACGTGGGTTACCGGAAAATTCTCCCGGCCCTTGATCGAGCTTTGCGGCCCCTCGGGATGTGCCCAGCTTGCTCCGGGCACGTAATTCCACCATTGCAAAGGATTGTCCATACTTACCTTCGAGGCGGTAGGTGTAAAAACGGCCGAGCCGGGAACGAGTTTATCGGCTGGCACGCCCGGATAATCCGCGGGATTCAACGGGCGCTCGGCTACGGTTTTGTAATTGGTAGCTTTCACAAATGCAGCAAATTCTGCATTGGTAACTTCATGCGCATCCATATAAAATCCGTCGACGGTCACTTCGTGCATCGGGCGGGAATCGGGAAATTCATCGGCGCCCATCAGAAACTTTCCTCCGCCGATCCACACCATTCCGGCAGTATCGCCTGAACCGGCTGTGATCTGTACTGCATTTGCAATAGCCGCCGCCCGGGAAGGAATACCTTCGGAAATGCACATAGCCAGGCTGTCTGCTTTCCGCTCTTCCGCAGTTTGCTTATTCCCACAGCCCAATGCAACTACCGCAAGAGCCGCTGTCAATGCACATTTTACCGGAAGTTCACTTTTCAAAAATCTCATATTTAACTAAAAACTAATCCTTAAAACGGTATCTGAATCTTAAATATATCCTTCAAAGCCTGGCTCGCAGCATGGTAGCCGCACATCCCGTGCACACCGCCTCCCGGAGGTGTGGAGGACGAACATATATATATGTTGGAAGCGGAAGTGCGGTACGGTGAAACGCTCAGTACCGGCCGCGAATACAACTGAAATATATCCTGTACGCCGCCATTGATATCGCCACCAATATAATTCGGATTGTAAGCTTCGATCTGCGCCGGCCCCATTATGTGTTTTTCTTTAATCAAATCTTTAAAACCGGGCGCGACCAGCTCGATCTGATTTTCGATAGCTGCGGTCATATCGCGGGTAGAGCCGTTTGGAACGTGGCAATATGCCCAGGCGGTGTGCTTGCCTTCCGGTGCCCGCGTAGGGTCGAACGCACTTTGCTGAGCCAGCAAAATGAATGGTTTGTCAGACTCAATATGCTTTGAAATGCCGCTTTCGTATCGCGCAATATCCTCAAATGTATTACCTAAATGTACCGTCCCTGCTCCTTTGCAAACCTCGGAAGTAAACGGTATCGGCTCGTCCAATGCCCAGTCCACTTTGAAAACGCCGGATCCGTAACGATAGCTGTTGAGGCGACCGCGGTAGGAGGCGCTAAGTTCGTCTGCGGCAATGCGGGCGAGCTGTTTTGGCGTCACATCCATTAAGATCACTTTCGATTCAGGCAGCTCTTTCAGATTATTGACCAAAAACCCTGTTCGTACTTCTCCGCCCAGCGAAATGAAATAATCGGAAAGCGCATTGGCGAGCGACTGACTTCCCCCCTTCGGCACCGGCCAGCCGTATAAGTGCGCCGCAGCAGCCAGCATGATACCAAATGCAGACGTCGCTACATTTTCAAGCGGTTGAATCGAGTGCGCCGCCATTCCCGCCCACAATCCCCGCGCCTCTTTGGTCTTGAACCGGTTCACAGACCACGTAGCGGGCGGCAATGCTTTTAATCCAAACTTAGCCAATGCAACAGGATGTTCGGGAAAAGTAAATGGCCCCAGCAAACCTGGTAACAGCCTGGGCATATCTTCCAGAAGCGGGCCCATAAAGTCAAGATAAGCCTGCTCGTCCGTACCCAGGCCGCGAGCGGTTTTTTCGAGTGACTGGTGTAATAATGCAGCCGATCCGTCGTCGAATGCGTGTGCGGCTGCGTAAGTTGGCTGGATAAATTCCACTCCGAAATCCTGCAAAGGAACACTCTGAAAAAACGGAGACATCAATGCCATCGGGTGGATCGCCGAGCAAATATCATGGAGATATCCAGGCAGTGTCAGCTCCGCCGACCGCATTCCTCCGCCAACCGTATCTTTTCCTTCTACGATCAGAACCGAAAGGCCCTGACGCTGTAAAGTAATACCCGCAGCCAGGCCATTCGGGCCGGTGCCAACTACAATCGCGTCATATCGGTTTCGCTCCATGTTAAATTACTTTTTGGCCGAAGCCAGGATTTTCAGCGCTTCTTCATCCTTATATTCATTCATCAGCACTTTCAGTTTTGCCTTCAAATCTGCTGAAATCGCTTCTGCTCCTTTGGTACCATATATATTGTTGACTTCCGTCGGATCTTTTTGCAGGTCGAAAAGCTCCCATGAATCGGCTCCTCCATAGAAATACGCCAGTTTATAGCGATTGGTGCGCAAGCCAAAATGCGGGTAAACATGGTGCGGGTCCGGAAATTCATAGTAGTGATAATAGGCTTCTTTCCGCCAGGGAACCTGCGCTGTGCGCGTTTCCTTCAAAAGGGGCAGGAAGGATTTCCCCTGCATATCTGCCGGTATTTTCGCACCAGCGATATTAAGCACGGTAGGCGCCCAGTCTATATTCATGGTCAGATCTTCCGTTCTCGTTCCTGGCTTGATCACACCTGGGTAACGGATCACAAAAGGCGTTTTTAGCGATTCTTCGTAAATAAAGCGCTTGTCAAACCAGCCGTGCTCGCCCAGATAGAAACCCTGATCGGATGCGTAAATAACTACCGTATTTTTAGCTAAACCACTTTTATCCAGATAGTCCAGCAGGGTACCGATATTCCTGTCGAGCGACTTGGCCACTGCGTAATAGTCTTTGAGATAACGCTGGTATTTCCACTCGGTCAGTGCTTTTCCCGTCAATTTTTTTTCATGAAACTCCTTTGTGATCTTGTCGTAATACGCCTTGAATACCTTTTTTTGTTCTGGATTAAAACGTTTGTAAGTCCAGTCTTTTTCATAATCCAAATCTATTTTCAGATCCTGTTTAAGGCGCATCGTCTTTTCAATGGACATATCCTGATTTAATGCAGCTGCTCTTCCTTTATATTCATCATAAAAATTCGCAGGGACAGGAAAATCAATTTTATCGTAAGCACCCAGGTCCTGCAAGTCGGGAAGCCACTCGCGGTGGGTAGCTTTATGCCCAACGATCAGGAAAAAAGGTTTCGAATTATCCCGTTTGTCAAGCCACTCGGTCGAGAGCTGCGTGATTACATTGGACACATAGCCGGTGTATTTGGTGGTATCATTCGGCTGGCCAATAAAGTCGGGATTATAGTAGCTCCCCTGCCCGGGCAACACGTTCCAATAGTCAAATCCTGCCGGTAGGCTATTCAAATGCATTTTTCCGATCCAGGCGGTCTGATATCCGCTGTTTCTCAAAGTCTCTGAAAGCAGCGTCTGGTTGGTATTGAAACGCGTATTATCATTACGCTTGTATCCATTCATATGGCTGTATTTACCAGTCAGCAAAGTGGCCCGGCTTGGTCCGCAGATGGAATTTGTTACAATATTATTAGTGAGCAGCGCGCCTTCTTTGGCAATACGGTCAATATTGGGGGTTTGAACAAGCTTATTTCCATACGCACTGATCGCCTGATAGGCGTGGTCGTCGGAGAAAATGAAGATGATATTCGGCTTAGAGTTGGTTTGAGCTGCGGCCTGTAAGCCGGCAAACGTGAGAACAGCAATCAATAAGTACCTGAAAGGCAGCAAGAAATGGTTGGGATAGGTAGAAAACATAATACTCTATTAAATAGATAGACAAAATAAGGTTATTAAAAAGTATTTATCAAACGTTTCCTCGATTTAGTAGGGTTTCGGATGTACCAAAATTAGTATTCAATATTACTTCCTGTTAAATAAGTGATTTTTAAATAAAAAAAGCCGGATCCTTTATGGACCCGGCTGACTGCTTTGCTATAAATCAGCTTATTTCTGAGCGTCTTTGATTTTTTGCGCCATTTCAAGATGGTGTTTCAATGCAGGGACCTTGCCTGCCGCCCATGATTTTACATCAGGATCTTTCGCGTCTTTGGCCGCTTCTTCAAACTCGCTGATATCTTCTTTGTGATCATCCACCATAAAAGAGATATACGCTTTATCGAAGTCAGCGCCTTTTTTCGCTGCCAGATCATCATATTTCTTTTGCTTGTCATCGCTCAATGCCATAGGCAATGTGATGTTTTTTTGCTGCGCCAAAGCTTTCAGCTCGTCGTTTGCTTTTCCGTGGTCGGTCACCATTTGTTCACCGAATTTCTTCACCTCAGCATTCACTGCGGCAGTTTTAGCCAGCTCGCCCAGCTTCACTTCCATCATGCCACCGTCGGCTGCTGCCACTGCGAATTCCGAATCATCTTCGAGCGTGGTGTCGTCCAGTTTCTGCTCATTTTGTTCTTCTGCAACGTCCTTGGTATCTTCTGTTTTATTGCTATTACACGCAGAAAATGCCATCATAGCGGCAAGTGCCAAAGAACCTATTGTTATCTTTTTCATAATCATTTTCATTTTTTTGTGATGCTGGTTTACTATTTTTAAAAAAGCATGCCAACTGCAAATCAGGAAAAAGGGTTTTGAAGCGTTTATTTGGAAAAGAAAATATTATTTTTGCGTTTCGGCCATTCACTGGCAGGAGAGCCTTCAACCTACTATCTGTTCAAAATAACCTACAAGCAGAGCGGCCCCACCCGCAAATAAGAATGAAACACGATAAACATTTTCGTATCCTGCTCGCTGACGATGATGATGATGATACCTTTTTGTTTCGCGAAGCACTGGAACAGGTTTCATTTGAATCGCAATTATTCACGGCGGCAAATGGCATGGAGCTGATGGACACGATCGTCAAAGACAGCATTAATCCGGACCTCATTTTCCTGGACATGAATATGCCGGTAAAAAATGGGCTGGAATGTCTGGAAGAGATCAGGGCGACCCCGGGATTTGAAAAAACACCTATTGTTGTTCTTTCCACTTCCGTCGCGCAATATCTGTGGGAATCCGCATATAAAGGTGGCGCGAACCTGTATATCCAGAAACCAACCAGCTTTTCGGGGCTTGTTAATGTACTTCATAAGTGCCTCTTCCAAAGTCTGATCAAAGACGAAGCTGCTCCCATGGAACAATTTTTGATTACCAATTAACTTTGTCAGGTTTGAAAATGCATTCTTATGAATGAAGTAACTGTTTCTGTAAAAGATCAGGATTCTTTTATTAAAACGCTTAGAAACGTAACGGCCGAAAGCCACCAGAATTTAGAAGATAATCCAATATCAAGAGCATTACTTGATCCGGATGTGACCCTGGCCAACTATCAGTTGTATCTGTCCAAAATCTACGGTGTTATACTTGCTTGTGAAAAGCAGATCTTCCCTCTCCTGACGGATATTGTGCCGGATTTGGGCGAGAGACACAAATCACATTTGATTATAAAAGATCTGGAAGCTACCGGCATGCCAGCACAGGATACAGCCGCATTGCCGCTGCACCAATTCGAATTTGACGGTGTATCAGAAGCAATGGGCATTATGTATGTACTGGAAGGTTCCACATTGGGCGGCAAGATTATATTCAAGCATATTCACGAAAAGCTCGGCTTGACGCCAGAAACCGGCGCAGCGTATTTTTGGGGCTACGGTACCCAAACCGGGATTTTATGGAAATCCTTCATTTCCGTGTTTACCCAATTTGCAGATAACAGTAATGACCAGCCCGGCATTATTGATAGTGCCAAACAAACATTTACAGTTATTGATAATTGGCTAAGCGGCAGAAATAGTTAGCCGAAATGAACGTGTCGAAATGAACATTAAGAATATTGTAAACCGGGATATTGTTAACCTGACGAACTGTGAAAGCGAACCTATCCACATTCCTGGCAGCATACAGCCACACGGTTTCCTCCTCGGCATAAATAAAAACAACTCGAAGATCGAATTCAGCAGCGAAAACTCAGCTGATTATATTGGTCTTACCCCGGAAGTCATTTTGGGAAAAACCCTGGCCGAAATCTTCACGGAAGAAGAGGCCAGCGGATTTGTTGAATACGTTAGTGCGGCCGTTATTGACACTGCAAAACCGTATGTGTTCTCCATGAAAGAGGAATTGTACAACACAACGGTGCATCAGAGCGGAGAGACGATAATACTTGAATTCGAGCCTTTTCCCGACGGGACTTTAAATCTCCCAAACCTGTATAACCAGACCAGGAAGTTTGTTTCCATTATGGAAAAAGCGACCTATATGAAAGAGCTTTGTCAGGAGATCGTGAATGAAACGCGCGAAATCACGGGCTACGACCGGGTTATGGTTTACAAATTCGACGCAAACTATAACGGGGAAGTGATTGCAGAAAGCCGGAATAAAGACGTGGCTTCTTTTGAAGGTCAAAAATACCCGCATACCGATATTCCGGTACAGGCGCGCGAGCTGTATATCCGCAGCCCGCTGCGGATGATCGCGGACGTGAGCTACAAGCCAGTACCGCTGCTGACACTCGACGACGCAGCCGGGAAAAGCAACAAATCGCTTGATCTGAGCCTGTCGATATTAAGGAGTGTTTCGCCCATACATATTGAATATCTGATGAATATGGGAGTAGCCGCAACGCTTACCATTTCCCTTTTGCAAAATCAGAAATTGTGGGGACTGATCGCCTGCCACCATTATTCGCCTAAAATACTCCCGCATTATACCCGACTTTCAGCTTTACTTCAAGGCCATTTCCTGACCTCGCAGATCGCTGTAAGAGAAGTGGCGGAAGAGTTTGAGGTAACTCAGGAAGTGGATAAGGCGCTCAGCGAATCCCTGACTTTACTGCACGATCACGACGATTTCATCGAGGCTTTTCACCAGGCTCCATCGGTTTTGAAAATGGCCAATGCGACCGGCGTAGTTATTTATTACAATGGAAAACTCTATAAAAACGGGCAGGTACCAGCCGACGAGGAGCTGATCCCGCTGTTGGAGCACCTGGCAGCGAATTATAATTCTCACGGCATTCACACCGAGCACTTGCTCGGCATTTACCCGGAAGGAAAATCACTTTCCAGATACGCGGCAGGGATTATTTATCACGCGATTCCATCCGGTTCGCATGCTGGCATATTGTGGCTGCGCAGTGAAAAAATCGAGACGATCAAATGGGCTGGCAATCCGCACAAGGCTGTACTGCCCAATGAAGCAGGGGACAGACTTTCTCCACGTAAGTCTTTCGAACTGTGGGCGGAGGAGGTAAAAGATCTGAGCGAAACCTGGCGCAAATCTGAGATCAATGCAGCCGCAAACTTCTCTTTTTCTTTGCAAAAACACGTCAATCTTCGTCTGATCCGCACGCAGGAAGATAAAAACAGGATACTGAACGAAGAGCTGAAAAGTGCTAACAAAGAACTGGCCAACCTTAACTGGATCAGCACCCACGATTTGAAAGAGCCGCTTCGCAAAATCCAGATATTTGCTTCTAAGGTCCTTGACCGCGAAGATCCAGATCTTTCTGCGCAGGTAAAGGATTCTGTGGAACGGATGCGGTTTGCTGCCGAAAAAATGCAGTTGCTGATCGAAGATATCCTCTCCTATTCCAAGACTGGAAATATGGAAAAGGTGTATGAAAAAGTGGATCTGAACAATATTTTATCGGAAGTATTACAGGAACTGAGTACGGTTATCGAGGAGAAAAAAGCAGTAGTTCATGCCGACAAGCTGCCCGAGCTGGCTGTGATCCCTTTCCAGGTTCGTCAGTTGTTTATCAACCTGATCAGCAATGGTATCAAGTTTACCGCCCCGCATATTCACCCTGAGATCAATATTACTGTCGACGAAGTGAGTGGAGAGGATATTAGTCACGAAAAATCGGTGGGTAACACAAGGTATTGCCGGATCTCTTTTGCCGATAACGGCATTGGGTTCAGCGAAGAATATAAGGAAAGGATATTCGACGTTTTCCAGAGACTGCATCCTGCCCACAAATATCCCGGAAGCGGAATCGGGCTTGCTATCTGCAAGAAGATTATGGAAAACCATAAAGGTTTTCTGACCGCCTCTTCCGAGCCTGACAAAGGTTCGGTATTCCAGGTTTACTTTCCCGTCTGATCAAGCTGCGCTAATTTTTAAAACTGAGTATATACTTCCTCAGGTCAATCTGAAAAGATTCGGGCTGAGGATTTTTGTTTAGTACCGAGCCGCTGAATGCTTTCATAAGTGGCATTTTCCCGCGTCGCGGTTTCCCGTTTTCAACTGGTACTAATTTGGTAATAACAACCGAAATTTAACGGAAATGAAATGCAACCAGTCGCAATCGGGACGCTCACACAAGTACCTGAAATATCAGCCAGGCAATTTAAGAAGTTAAGGAAGGATCCGGCGCTGACAGCCGCGGCCGTGGGACTCAATTATATCAAGTCTGGCTTTGCGCCGGGATACCTGAGGAAAGGTAAGTCTCCGCGCTTTTACTATACAGATCAAAAAGGGAACCGGGTAAAAGATAAGGAAGCAATCAAACGTATCAGATCGCTTGTGCTGCCGCCTGCCTGGAAGGATGTTTGGATCAGCAGCGACCCGGACGCGCATTTGCAGGCAACCGGAACTGACGACGCTGGCAGAAAGCAATACCGGTACCACCCGCAATGGAACCTGATCCGCAACCAGGCCAAATACTTTCGGTTATTAACCTTTTCGGAAGCTTTGCCAAAACTGCGTGAACAGGTGGAACACGATCTGAGAAAACGCGATTTTGACCTGAATAAGTCGATTGCCTTGGTCGTAAAACTGATGGACAAAACCTGTATCCGGGTCGGGAATCAGCGGTATAAATTAAAGCATGGTTCTTCGGGCATTACCACACTTGACTCAAAATGCGCGACAGTTACCGGCAGCCGGATCCGGTTTGTATTTAAGGGTAAAAAGGGTGTAAAACAGGATATTACCCTGCGGGATACGCAGCTTGCGCGGCTGGTGAAACTATATAAAGAAATGCCCGGGAAGCGGCTTTTTCAATATACAAATGAAGCCGGCGGCAAATGTGCGCTGTCTGCGGCGCAGGTGAACGATTATATCCGGGAACACACCGGCTCTCATTTTTCCGCCAAAGATTTCAGGACCTGGATGGGAACTGTTACTGCCTTCGAATACCTGAGTACGCAGGAAAAGGCACCGTCGCAGCGCCAGCTGACGCGCACACTGAATACCTGCCTGGATGTGGTGGCAGCCCATTTGGGAAATACCAGGGCAGTATGCAAAAAATATTACGTGCACCCCGCGATTTTCCGGGCTTACGAGCAAGACAAGATCAGGAAATATGCGGACAAGGAAGTGGAGGAAATAAACCAGTTTTCAACGTCTGAGCAGCGGGTAAAAATGCTGCTTGGTAACCCGAAAGCCTTGAACTGACCTGCTGGCACTGATTCATTTAAGCCTTTCCCAAACAAAAAATTCCAATGCGCTTAGCGCCTAAACCTGAAATGGCACAGCATTTTTAGGTGGGTCGAAAGTCAAAACAAAAATTTATCAACACTAAAAAACATAAGTTATGGAAACCAATGAAAATCTTGTTGAGGTTCTCAACGACCTGATTAAAATTAATAATGATAGAATTGAAGGATACGAAAGAGCGATCAATGAAGTAGAAGATATTGACGTCGACCTGAAAGGTATATTTCAAAAAATGGCAAATGAGAGCCGCCAGAATATCAATGAGCTAAGTGCGGAAGTACGTAACCTCGGTGGTGAAATTGAAACGGGCACTACGAATTCAGGCAAGATATACAGGGTTTGGATGGATATTAAAGCAACTTTCACCGGCCACGACAGAACTTCCGTCCTGGAAAGCTGCGAATATGGTGAAGATGCGGCGCAGGAAGCTTACGACGATGCATTGGCCACCGATGCCGACCTGCCTGTGGACATCAGACAGATCATCGCCAACCAGAAAGCGGAATTATTGGAATCGCACAACCTGATCAAGAAATACAGGGATTTGCACCAGGCAGTTAAAAGCTGATCTGATAGTCATGCGAATACACGCTAAATAAAAAAGGCGGGATCTGATCGATCCCGCCTTTTTGTGCTTTTCAGGTACCCTGAATTTTACCGAAGATCAACTACTTCAACTCCCGGATATTGCTTCGCATTGAATGTGAAATAAGTGTCTGCTACTGTCACGTCAGGCTGAAACTGATCCACTTTGTACAATACTTCCTGCCCGTTTTTCTGAAATATTTTCCAGCTATTGATAGACTTATCAGCCTTATTAACCTCAATCTGCACCTTATCTACCTGACTGCTTTTGTTGGTAGAAGTAAGCTCCACCACTTCCAGTACTTTGGCGCCTTCCTTTTTCTCTTTCAGGAATGCGTATTTAAAACCTTTTTTATAGGCTGAATAAATTCTTGTCGGGTCAAGGTCGCCGCCGGCAGTCGGATCGAAATCCTGCAAGTTGACTTCGTTTGTTTCTTTAATATAAGTGGCCATTAATTTACCGTCGTTGAAGATCTCCTGACCCGCCATTTTCAGCCTGAACTTCGTTCCTTTCACGGTAGCCTCACCTTTCAGCGGTTTGCCGCCTTCCGGAAGATAAGTAAATGCTGCTTTGAAGGATTTGATCTTCTGGTACTTATTGCTCATCGCTTCCAGGATCGCCGATGACTTTTTGTCGCCCTGAGCAAATGCACTGCCGCCGAGAAAAACAAAGAGTACAGCAAGCAGGAATGCATTCATTTTCAGATTTTTCATAACGAGGTTTCTAGTGAGTAAAAATTAAAATGCTTGATTAGGAGATATTACAAAATTTAGACCATCGCCGAAAAGGATGGTTTAACGCGAGATCCGGTATGTCAACAGATTGTGCTTTGCAAGAGATGAATGCTAGTGGACGCCCATTACCCGAAGGTGTTCTTCCAGGCCGCTCAGGTCGTGGAACATCACGTCCCTCGCTTTGCTTCCTGTGAAAGGCCCCACTACACCGAGCACTTCCAGCTGGTCCATAATACGACCGGCGCGGTTGTATCCAAGCTTCATTTTGCGCTGGATCAGCGAAGTACTTCCCTGCTGGTGGGTTACGATCAGGCGGGCTGCGTCGGGCAACAATGCGTCAAAATCGTCCGGGTTAAGGTCTGCTTTTCCTTCTGCGGCATCTTCCCCTTCATATTCCGGCAATGCATACGCTTCATCATAGCCGCGCTGACTGCCGATAAATTCGCAGACATCCTCGATTTCACGGGTATCAATAAACGGACATTGCAGGCGGATCACCTCCGAGTTGATCGCCAGGAGCATATCTCCCTGACCGACTAGCTGCTCCGCGCCGCCCATATCCAGAATGGTACGTGAATCAATGCTGGAAGTAACGCGGAAAGATAAACGGGCCGGGAAGTTGGCTTTGATCAAACCGGTAATCACTTTCACGGAAGGCCGCTGCGTAGCCACAACCAAGTGAATACCAACAGCCCGCGCGAGCTGCGCCAAACGTGCGATCGGCGTTTCGACTTCCTTGCCGGCTGTCATCATTAAATCCGCCAACTCATCGATTACAAGTACAATATATGGAAGGAAGCGGTGGCCTTTTTCGGGATTAAGTCTTCTCTGGGCAAATTTCGCATTGTATTCTTTCAGGTTCCGCACCGCAGCTTCCTTCAAGAGATCGTAGCGGGAATCCATTTCGATACAAAGGGAATTCAATGTAAAAATCACCTTTTTGGTATCGGTAATGATCGCCTCTTCTGCATTGGGAAGCTTGGCCAGGAAGTGTCTTTCCAGTTTGTTGAAAAGCGTAAGTTCCACCTTTTTCGGGTCGACCAGTACAAATTTCAGCTCAGCTGGGTGCTTTTTGTAGATCAGCGAAGCCAGGATCACGTTCAATCCTACTGACTTACCCTGTCCGGTAGCTCCTGCCATAAGCAAGTGGGGCATTTTGGCAAGGTCTACAATATGGATTTCGTTGGAAATGGTTTTTCCAAGAACAATAGGCAGGTCATAATTTGATTTCAGGAAACGCTCATTAGATAGAACGGAGCGAGCAAAAACGGTTTCCCTATTCTTATTTGGTACCTCAATACCAATGGTACCACGCCCGGGCATCGGCGCGATGATCCTGATCCCCAGCGCCGCAAGACTTAATGCAATATCTCCTTCCAGGTTTTTGATCTTGGAAATCCTGACACCCGCTTCCGGGATAATTTCATATAAAGTAACAGTCGGCCCGATCGTGGCTTTGATCTTGGAAATATTGATCCCATAACTTCCAAGTGTGTCGACGATCTTGGTTTTGTTACTTTCAAGTTCTTCCTGACTTACTTTTTCGTGGTGATTTTCAAATACTTCATTCAATAAATCAACCCTTGGAAATTGATAGGAAGGCAGATCCAGCATCGGGTCATATTGGCCGAACTCGCGCAGGATCGAAGCGTTTACATCCTCATCCTCAAATTCCTCCGTTTCCTGAACAGCTATGTGCGTGGTATCTTCCACTTCCAGTTCCAGTTTCGCGTCGACCGGGGCTGTAATAACAGGAACCACGGGAGCTATCGGAATAACGGGCAGGACAGGAGCAGCTACCGGCGTTTCTTCCTCCACCTCCAATATCAAACCAGCCTTTTCAGGCTTTTCCTGACCGTTGGTTGCAGGAAGTTCATCATCATAGGTATCATTTAATACCGATGCGTAGGTACTGACCGGCTCTGCAACTTTTGGCTGAGGAGCTTCCGCAGCCGCAGTTCCATTGAGTTCGGGAGTAACTTCCGGCTTCGCATTTTTTGCCTGCCACGCATCATAAGCTGACCTGGCGTCGTAAAAGAATACAGCAAAAACGAACAATGCGAATATGATCGGAATGATACTTCCCCATTTGAGCCAGTCAAAAAGCGTGACATTGATAATGTAACCAATACCACCCGAAACGAAGCTCATGGTACTTTCGGAGTTGCTCATCAGGATAATGTAACCCATCAGCGCACTGATCCACAATGTAAAAAAGATTACTTCCTTGGTAGTTCTGTTCAGCGGGATGATCTCTTTGTCGAAAGCCATTTTCCAGCCGGCAACAATAGGGACCAGCGGCAATAGCAGCGCGCCTACGCCGAACCATCTGTAAACAAAGAAATGGGAGATTACCGCACCCAGCACACCGAAGAAATTGCGCGTTTGCCTGCCCGCGTCGCGAACCGACTGCTGACCCAGACCGTCGATCACACTCTGGTCTGAAATACCGGTGACGAGGTAGGAAATGAATGCGATTTCAAGAAATATCCCAAGTAATATAAAGAATGTACCCCAGGCCAATGTGCCTTTGGGACTCGAAAAAATTTGCTCCCAGTCAAAAGAAAAGCGAATGCGGGACTCCGCAGTTTCCTCTGCTTTCGGACGTTGTGTGTTTCCTCTCGGCTTATTGACAGACATTTATTTCAACTCTGGGATGCGTGAATGCTTATTTTGTAACTCTTATTGCCTGACCATCGCCTTGCAAATCCTTTTAACGAGCCCCGGGCCTTCGTAGATGAATCCGGTGTAAAGTTGAATCAATGCGGCTCCTGCATTTGTTTTCTCCAAGGCTTCTCCCGGCGAGGCTATTCCACCGACGCCAATTACAGGAAATGCATGATTCGATTTGTCGCAAAGGTAACGAATTACTTCCGTTGACCGATGTGTGAGCGGCGCGCCGCTTAGTCCGCCCGCCCCGATTTTTTCCACTTCGCTCTTGTCGGTGCGAAGGTTTTTCCGCTCTATTGTAGTATTGGTTGCAATCACTCCGGCGATCCCGGTTTCTTTCACGATATCAATGATATCGTCAAGCTGGCTGTTCGTCAGATCCGGAGCAATCTTTAAAAATATAGGTTTTGGATGAAATTTCTCGCGATTCTTTGTCTGGAGTTCTTTTAACAAAGCAGTAAGCGGTCCTTTTTCCTGCAGATCGCGCAGGCCCGGCGTGTTAGGCGAACTCACATTGACTACAAAATAATCCACCACATCAAATAGCTCGCGAAAACAGATCAGGTAATCTTTCAATGCCTCCTCGTTCGGGGTATCCTTATTCTTGCCGATATTCCCTCCTACCATGATCCGGGATTTACGTGTCGCCAGCTTCGCCGAAGCTACTGCCGCTCCCTTGTTATTAAATCCCATCCTGTTGATGAGCGCCTTATCTTTCTTTAATCTGAACAATCTGGGTTTATCATTCCCGGGCTGAGGCCGCGGGGTGACGGTTCCGATTTCAATATACCCAAACCCTAATGCTTCAAGCTGATCGACCATTTCTGCGTTTTTGTCAAAACCGGCGGCAAGTCCTACGGGATTTCTAAAACGCAAACCGGCCACTTCCGTTACCAGATCAGGATGCTCGAAAGTATACAGCCACCGAAGCAACTGCGGTACAAACGGAATCTTGAATGCAACATGCAATACTTCCACAACGAAGTAGTGAATCCGCTCAGCGTCAAACAGGAAAAGTATAGGGGAGATGAGAATTTTATACATGCTGCAAAAATAGGGTGTTTCACAGCAAGGGGTCGAAGCAAAGGGAATTTATTTTCTAAATCAATACAGATCCTAACTACTCCTTTCGTTTTGCCAGCTCTTCCAGCATTTGATCAATCATCACAACGTCACTAAGATCTTTTGGCCGCCGTGAAAGTAACTTAGCTTCCCTCAGGTCATTGATATGAATAAAAAGGATTTCCCCGGCTGAGGTAGTAAAAGCCCGCGCTCTTTTGCGACAGACATCATATTCCATTCTAAAATGAATAGACGTCAGAATGTCAATAGGTCCTTCCAGGCGAAGTACTTGCGGCACACCAAAATCCAGCTCTTCAATTCTGACAAGCTCCTCCGATTCATACTCCAAACTTTCCAGTGTTAGGAGCAGTTTTGTCTTGTTGTCAATTGAGGGCCTTATCCACACATCTGCATCCTGAGTAAATCTTGGAATTCCATGCATAGCAAGCGCAAGCCCTCCTACAAGCAAGTAGTCAAGTTCGCATTCAGTTGCTGCCTTTACGAAATTCAGGAATTCACTATTTTCTAGATCCACTCCGGTTTGCTGATAATGATTTTCTTTTTACCGTTCAACGACACATTGCTTTTTACACTTTCAGGAAACAACTCTTTGTGGAATTTACGAAGTTGCCAAAATTTCTCCCAACGTTCTTCCAATGTAGATTCGATGTTTTGACGGAGCTGGTCGGCGTCGAGTGCTTCGAAAGATTCGTAAACCTTAATTTTCTTCCCCATAATCTTACATTAAATGCCACTTTACAAATATAACGATCACATTAACTTTCCGGAAAATCTTCTGTAAGTTCCAGGGCGGTATTGTACTACAATATTTCCTGATCTTTATTTTTTTATAATTTCATGTAATTCTTTCCGGCAAAAGCGCGTTACGATTATTCAGGTAACTTTGCATTTCCGCTCCATTTCTGGTGCTTTTTTAGTCTCTCCACACTATTCGTTCCGAATTCTGACAACTTTACTCCTGATAAAAATTAAAATCCTATACCCGTGATCAAATTTACTTTCCTGAATCTTCTATTAGTTTTTGCAATTCCAGTAAGCCTTTCTGCAAGCAGCATTTCCAGTTTTTCAGATCCCGCTCCGGTAACGTCACCGGTTGTAGACGGAGGTAAGCTGGTAGGTAAGGTTGTGGAGTCGCCGGCGGGTGCTGCGGTGAGCTTTGCGACGGTTGCGCTCCTGGCTGCGAAGGATTCTTCTATTACAGACGGGGTGGTGACGGATGAAAATGGCGTTTTCGCAATGTCCAATGTAGCCGCAGGAAGCTATTTGCTGCGCATCACCAATATGGGTTATCAGACGCTTTTCGTCCCGAATATCCGCGTTTCTCCCGAAGCAAACCTGATCGATCTCGGTTCTATTACATTGATACCCGAGGCCCAGAAACTGGCGGAGGTTTTGGTTAGAGGTGAAAAAAGTATGATCGTTGATGATATTGATAAAAAGATCGTCAACATCGGAAAGGATATGCTCGCGACGAGTAATAATGTGAGTGACCTGCTGGAAAAAGTGCCGGCTGTTTCCCTAGATGAAAATGGAAATCCGCAGGTTCGGGGAAAAGGAAATGTGGTGGTTTTGATCGACGGAAAACCTTCGAACCTGTACGGAAGCGACCTGCCTACTATATTACAATCCTTCCCCGCCAACCTGATCGAGCGGATAGACGTTATGACGACGCCCTCGGCGAAATATGAAGGAGAGGGAGCTTCGGGTGTGATTGATATCATTACCAAAAAATCAAAGATCCGCGGTACAAATGGTGGGATCCGCATTGGGTTGGGAAATAAGAACAACCACAATGCGTCCGGGAATATCAGCTACCGTGCAGGTAAGCTGGGTGTTAATGCTTCACTGAGCGGGCAAAGTCGCGGAATGACGTGGAAAAGAACATTGAACCGTGAAAATTTAATTTCTGAAAATACCTCACTGCTTGAACAAACCGGTACCGGTGACAATTCCGGCAAAAACGTGTTCGGCCGCGTTGGGGTAAATTATGATTTTAATGAAAAAAACACGCTGGAAGTGGGTATGAACTATTCTGGCAACAACAGCAAGAATAACAGCAACCTGCTGAATGAGACCAGTGATGCCACCGGTTTTGTATACGAAAGTTTCCGCCGCCTCAACAATAGCACCGGGGGTGGAAATAATATGAATTTCAACCTCGACTACCGCAAAAAGTTCGACGATAAAGATCACCAGTTTACCTTCACGACCAGTTACTCGCTCGGAGAGTCGGACGGGGAATCCTATTTCGTTCAGGAAAGCGCGATCGACAGTTTGATGCGAAACCAGCAGAACCTCCGCGACAACAACCGGAACTCGCTCTTTATCAATACCGACTACACCTGGCCTATTACTCCAAAAGCAACGCTTGAAGCAGGATTAAGAACCCGTATGAGCTCGAACAATAATACCAATTCCTTTTATAATATGGACAAGGAAACGGGCGCTTATGAATTTGACGAAAACATCAGTAATATATTCGGGTACCGCGATGCGACCTACACAGGTTTTATGACATTTTCCCAAAAAACCGACCTGTGGGGAATGCGGGCCGGACTGCGTGTGACGGACTACAACCAGGAAATTGATCAGATCAGCGCCAACCGCGAATTCACCGTGCACTTTCTGACCTTGGTACCCTCCCTCGCACTGACTCGAAAACTAGGTGAATCTTCTCAGATAAAACTGAATTACAGCCGCCGCGTGCAACGCCCGGAGGCCGATTGGCTGAACCCGTTTACAGACGTTTCCGATCCGCGAAATATCAAATCCGGTAACCCGAACCTGCGTCCTGAGTTTACGCACAAAGCAGAAATGGGCTATTCGAACTATGAGGAATCAGGCGGTTTTGGCCCGTCGCTATTCATGGACTATTCCAACAACGCGATCACGCAGATCAGGACCATCGATGAAAGCGGCGTTTCCCTGACTCGGTACGACAATGTGGGTCGCGAACTTTCTTATGGTTTTGAAACGGATTTTTCACAAAAAATAGGAGAAGTACTTAAACTGAACGGCAGCGGCCGCGTATTCCGCAGTGAGGTAGTTTCACAATTAGCCCAGATCGACAACCGTACATGGAGTTACTCAGGTAATTTGAACGCATTTATCACCCTACCTGCCGATTTCCGGGCTTCGGCTTACGTGAATTATGAAGGTCCGCGCGCGATTGCACAGGGAACACGCGAGGGTGTATTTATCGCCAATATGGGCATCAGAAAGGACTTGCTGGAAAAGAAGGCGACTATATCTTTTAATGTGCAGGATATCTTTTTGTCGAGAGCATATAAAAGTCAGCTGAATACGGCTACCTATTCGCAGGCTTCGCATTGGCAGCAGACAAATCGCCAGGTCAACCTTACCTTTCAATACCGTTTCGGCAAGATCTCGGCGAGCGGCGACGATGCTTAACAAACGTTAACAAGGAAATATAATGGAAAGGAAGAGCGTCGATTGCTCTTCCTTTTTTGGTTTTATTGCTATTCTAATGGACAATATACGGTTTCCGCCTCCGATGGAATGGTTTTTGCAATTCCCAAGAAACGCAGGTTAGGAGCAGTTGGAATTCGGCGTAATTAAACCTCAGGTAAGTATACTGATCTAAAATGTTGTAAATAGTCGTGAGATACAAGTATGTTCACAGACAACATTTTAACCAAAAACATTTGATCCACATGAAAAATACATTGAGAATTTTAGCCGCACTATTGCTGATCAATACCGCATCGTTTGCCCAAAAAATACCCGCTGATTCTGTTTTTGCCAATTTTTACAAGGCGACTGGTGGAAAAGCACTTTGGGACGGGGTTAAATCTTACAGCCTGAAAAGAAGTTATTCAGCTGCCGCGGCTGCCCCATACGACGCCAATATCACGGTTTCCCTTCCTGATCAATCCATACATAAATCTAAAACCATCATGAAACGCAGCTTCGTGTACACTGTAAAAGGTAACGAAGGGTGGATCAAAGTGCCGATCGGGCAGCGGATGGATGTGAAGGACCTGAGCCAGGCAGAACAACAAAACATGCGTCTGGAAATGTATGATATCCTGGCGCCTTTCATTAATTACAAGAACAGGGGATTGATTGCTACCACGGTTGGTACTGAAACATTAAATGGTGTGCAGGTAAATCACGTGGAATTGCAGGGAAAGGGTGCGAAATACAACCTTTACTTTGATGCAAAATCGGGCTTGCTGGTTCGTCAGAGAGAAACTCAGGCGGGCGTTGAAACCACTACGGATATGTCGGATTATGTAAAATCAGCATACGGAATTTCGTTTCCATCGAAGTTGGTAGAGATCAATTCAGTGGACAAAAAACCGGTGACGATCAAGTCGGCAGTGACGGTGAATGCACCTGTTAATGTAGAGTTGTTTAAAAGATAATTAATTGAAATACAAAAGATTAATACTGGATAGCCGGACATAGCGCCGACTGTCCAGATTTTTTATAAGGCGGCGCAACTAACCTAATCGCCTGTTGAAGGAGGAAGAGCAAACGGAATTTTAAGCTACGGATGAAGAAAGCACTAAAAGTACTGGCAATTATAGTTTTAACAGTATTGATTCTGGTCGGCGTGCTGATCTGGGGAATAACCACACCATACGGACAGAATGTTTTAACATCTCAGGCTAATTCATTTTTACGCAAAAAACTCAAAACGAATGTCACGATCGAGAAAGTCCGCTTTGACATTCCTGACTGGATATTGCTGGAAGGCGTTTACTTTGAAGATACCCACGGCGACACGCTGGTAGCGGGTAAAAGATTGTATGTCGATCTTGACATGTTCAGTCTGATCAAGGGAAATATCGGGATAAATAAGGTTGAGCTGGAAGGAATCAATGCGAATATCAACCGCGTACTTCCTGACACCGTTTTCAACTTTCAGTTCATCGTCGATGCATTTGCAAGTACTGACACGACAACCGTTGAGGATACGACTTCTGCTCCCCTGGAAATGCGGCTGGATCAGATTTCGCTTAAACAAGTCCGACTATCCTACCGCGACGCGGTTACCGGAATGGACGCAATTGCGGTGATCGATTCGGCACAGGTTAAGTTTGATAAATTCAATCCGACCCTTTCGCAATACCATCCAACAATGGTCGCATTGGTGAACAGCGAGGCGAAACTCAGAATGTACGCCCCGCTAAAAACCGCCGTTGCCGCCGGCCCGCCGCCGGTGGATACTGAACCAGGCGATACACTTGATTTGAAACTGGGGGATATTGATATCAGTCAGTTCAAATTCCAGTTCGACGACGAGGTTTCCGGTTTGAAAAACGGCATTGAAGTAGGTAAGTTACAGGGACATATTAATAAGCTTTTCCTGGAAAGCCAGCAGGTGGATGTGAAGAACGTCAACCTCGAAAATATGTCGCTGTTTGCGGAATTTGCAAAAAAGGCGAAAACAGCTGAAAAGAAAGATACTACTACTGCCGCACCCGAAACGCCTGGATGGAATGTAAAAGTCGGGCAGATCAGATTGGTGAATAACGATATTCGTTACGACGATAATAATGCACCGAAACAACCGAAAGGACTTGATTTTGCGCATTTGAATGTAAAGGACCTGAATATCGATTTGCAGGATTTTATATTCAACCCCGACCTGATCGCTGGCGCCTTGAAATCGGGTTCATTCAACGAAAAGAGCGGATTTAAATTACTGGAATTTCACACCGATTTCGCCTATGGCGCGCAGGAAACGTATTTGAGGAATTTATTGGTAAAAACTCCCAACACAACCCTGCGTGACGAGCTAAGTCTGCGATACGCGAATCTGGACCAGCTTACCAATGATATTGCCAAAGTAAAACTGAAACTAAAACTGACCAACAGCCGCGTTTCGTTCGCTGATGTGCTGCTGATCATGCCGGATATGGCGGAGACACCGCCGTTTGACAAAGAACCGAATGGGGTAGTGCAAGGCTCGGCGAACATCACCGGTTCTGTAAACGATATGCTCATTTCGAAAGCCGATTTCCGGATGCTGGATGGAACGGTATTGAATGTGAATGGCCGCGTACAGGGATTACCGGATGCAGAAAAGCTGGCGATGGACCTGAATATCAGCGAGATCTCTTCTACCAGACAAGACCTGATGAAAATGCTGCCGGACAGCGCGGTACCTGCGTCGATCGAGCTGCCGGAGGATATTAAAATAACGGGTAAGGTCAAAGGATCGATGGAAAATCTGACGATGACTACCACTATCAATACTTCATTTGGCACAGGCACATTCTCCGGAAATCTGAAAAACATTACAGATAGTCTGAAAGCGCAGTACAACGGTACGCTGGCTTTTCAGGATTTTGATCTTGGGAAACTGACCAAACAGCCGCCGGCAGAAATGGGCAAGCTGACATTACGAACAGATCTGGAAGGTATTGGGTATGCGCCTACTACAATGAAAGCGCGCCTGGACGGAACTGTGGCGAGTGCGGATATTAAAGGTTATGTATACCAAAATCTGAGGCTGAGAGGCGATGTTGACCACGGACTGGCGAATGTAACTGCCGATATGCAGGACCGCAATATTGACGTAAATCTCACTGCCCAGGCCGATCTTTCCAAAGAATATCCTACGGTAAAAGCCGACGTTTCCATCGATCACCTCGACCTGACCGCATTGAATCTGTATGCGGATTCTTTGCAGATCAAAGGAGATATCAAGGTAGATATGCCGTCAACAAATCCCGAAAATCCACTTGGAACGGTTAATATCAATGATCTGGTACTTACCCACCACCGCCGGCCGACTACTATCGAGAATATCAATATGGCGCTGACGGATTCGAGCGGTAAGCGGCAGGCTAACATAGATTCGCCGTTTTTGAAGGTAAAAATGGAAGGCGATTATTCTTACACCGAGCTGGGCGATGCATTGCTGACGGAGGTAGGAAAGCATTTCAAAGCACCTGAACTAACATATACGGAAGTGACCAAGCCCGTCAACTTCACGATGGACGCGACGGTTTCCAACCACCCGATCATCACGATGTTCGTTCCGCAGCTTCGCGAAATGAACCCGATACAGTTCCATGCTGAAATGGACAACCAGAAAGATTCTTCGATTGTGGCGAGGCTGAGTATTCCAATGGTGGATTACGACAGTATCCGGATCGAGCGCGTGTCGGTTGACCTGAGTACGGTGGAAGAAAATGCGGCGCTGAATGCGAATGTGGGTTCTGTCAATACCGGCAGTTTCAGGATACAAAAAGCTTCGCTGGCCAGCAAGATTGTGAATAATGATGTCAAGTTTGACTTCATCGTACGCGATTCGGTGAATACCGAGCAGCATATGGTTAAAGGTGATCTGATGATCGCCGATAACCGGTACCGCCTCAACCTGAGAGAAAACCTGCTTTTGAATTACAGCGAATGGGCGACTGACACTTCGGGCTATATTCAATATGCTACGGATAGTGTTTATGTAAAGGATTTCCTGATCAAAAATGGCGAGCAGTCCCTGGTGATCAACTCCACTACACCGGAGCCGAATAGTCCGCTTGATATTGCAATGTCCAATATTTCAATCGGCGAACTGATCGAGATCGCTACCCGCGACTCTACGATGGCGACGGGGATATTGAATGGAAAAGTACTTTTGAGCAACTACATGACGGCGCCGGTGTACACGGGCGACCTGACGATCGATAGTTTGGCGGTTACTAAAATTCCAGTGGGCAATCTGTCTCTGAAATCTACCAACGAAACCGAAGACCTGATCAAAGTTGCGATGTCACTGGTGAGCGCCCAGAACGATATTGCGATCGACGGGAGCTACAACCTGAAATCGGAATCTCCGATGGATTTCAAAATGGCACTTAAAAAGCTGAGTGCGCAGACGATCGAAGCATTTAGTTTCGGTGAGTTGAAAAGGGCGGAAGGAAATCTGACCGGCGATATTTCGATTACCGGTGCTACCGACAGCCCGCGCCTGAATGGAGCGGTGAATTTTGACAACGTCGCTTTCAATGCGACTCAACTCGGATCACGGTACTCTCTTGCAAATCAGAAAATCCAGTTCAACGGTCAGACGATCAATTTCAATAATTTCACGATCGCCGATTCAGTGAATCAGCAGATGAAGATCAATGGAAATGTGAATATTGCGAATATCCCGAATGTGGGTTATGATCTGACAATTCAGGGTAAGAACTTCAATGTACTGAACTCGACGCAAAAGGAAAACGAACTGTTTTTCGGCAAAGCAAATATCGATGCTAACCTGACTGTAAAAGGTGTGGGTAGCAAGTCTGTGATCGACGGAAGTGTTAAAGTCGACCCGGGTAGCAATATCACTTTTGTAATGCCCAACGATGCGACCGAAGCTGGCGACGCCACAAAAGGGGTGATAGAATTCGTGGATATGAGCGACTCTACACAGGTCGCTTTGGCCGATTCGGTTGAGAAAACAGAAAATATAGTTGTCGATTTCGCCTCCCAGATTTCACTGGATGTAACGGTGGATGATAAGTCGGAGTTTAAGGTGGTGATCGATGAATTGAATGGCGACAATATCAGACTGAAAGGAAATGCGCAGCTCAATACCGGTATTGCTCCAAACGGTCAGCTATTCCTTTTAGGATCCTACGATCTGACAGAAGGTTCTTACGACCTGACGCTGCAAATCCTGAAAAGGCAGTTTGAGATTAAGGAAGGAAGTACACTGCTCTGGACCGGCGACCCGATGAAAGCGGATTTGAATATTACAGCAGCTTACCCGGTAATGGTCGACCCGGGGTCTATTTCTTCCAAATTTCAGGGAGCGGGCAAAATTCCTATTGAAGTTCAAATTGTCATTACCGGAAACCTGACCACTCCGAATATCACCTTCAATATCGTTCTCCCCAAAACACAGATCGACGAACAGATCAGGAGTGACATTTCCAACCAGACCTTCTGGGCGGATATGCAGAATAACCCGTCGGAAATGAACAAACAGGCATTTGCTTTGTTGATCACTAATAAATTCATTACAGACCAATCTTCACCCGGCTTCAACCTCGGTTCCAGCGCAGAAGCGGTAGCCCGCCAAAGCGTGAGCCAGCTGCTGAGTGACCAGCTGAATAACCTGGCTTCCGATCTGATCAAGGGCGTGGATCTGGACATTGGCGTAAATTCTACCGCAGACCAGACCACCGGTGCGCGCACAGACCTGAATCTTGGATTGAGCAAAGCTTTTCTGAACGATCGTTTGAAAGTTTCAGTGGGTAAAAACTTCGAGCTGGAAAGCCAAAGCAACTCCGCGAGCTCGTCGGAAGTTTTTGACAACATCGCACTTGACTATTCAATCACTAAGGATGGCAGGTATCTTTTCAGGGGCTATCGTAAAAATCAATATCAGTCAATCCTGGAAGGTTTTATTATAGAAACCGGCGTTAGTTTCATCATAACTGCCGATTACGATCTGTTCCGTGAATTTTTTAACAAGCGAAATGAAGAATAGTTTATTTGTCATACTGGTAACGTGTTTATTTCTAGGCGGATGCTCGGTGAATAAGTATGTCCCTGCCGGACAAAGTTTGTATGTAGGAAGCAAGGTGAATGTACAGCCGGATACTATTTCCAAACCCAATGTATCGGGAGTAGCAGATCAGCTCGAAGGATTAGTGAAGCCGCCACCAAACGCCACGCTTTTTGGATTTGCATGGAAAGTTTGGTTTTACTACTGGATCGGCGAACCTAAGGATGAAGGCGGATTACGCAGCTGGTTTCGTGATAAACTGGGGGAAGAACCGCGCTTCGCTACGGAGCGTGTGGCGGATATCAATGCGGCTAATATGGTTTCGTTTTTGGACAATGAGGGCTATTATCGCTCGTCTGTGCAGGGTAAGATTGTAAATAGCAAAAAACAAAAGCGCCGCACCGCGACCATGGAATTTGATGCCTACGTAATGCCGCGCTATGTGATCAATGAAATTAGTTATATGGTGCCGGACAGCTCTTTGTTTAACAGAGATCTTGTAAAAGCGAAGGAAAAAACCGTTTTCCGCAAAGGTGACCCGATCCGCCTGGATGTAGTTACTACGGAAAGAACGCGGATCGATCAGGAATTGAAAGGCAAAGGATATTACTTTTTTAACCCCGACTATCTGATCGTAAAAATTGACTCGACGATTGGAAGAGCAGATTCCACGTTGGGGCCGCAGCAGGTTAATGTATTTTTGGAAGTAAAAAAAGAAACCGCGCAAACTTCGCTGAAACAGTATTTCATCAACAACATTTTTGTCAACACCGGAACAGAGGAAAACCAGAGTGCCGATACGGTAGTCACTTCCCGCGGCCGGTTGCGCCGGGGGATTCAGGTAACCGACCCGGGAAAGCTCTATAAGAGACGGATTTTCTACGACGCAATTGGTTTCCGCCGTGGGAATATGTACACGAACACCATGCACGAAGTGTCGCTTTCGCGGCTTGTTAACCTTCAAAATTTCCGTTTTGTAAAAAATCGTTTCGACCTCGTTCCCCGCTCGGACTCTGCATTGCTGGATGTATATTACGATCTGGCGCCGATGAAGAAAAAGTCACTTCAAACGACGCTCAGCGCAAGTACCAAATCCAATAACCTGGGTGGTTCGCAGCTGGATGTAACCTGGCGGAACCGGAATACATTTAAGGGGGCCGAGATGTTGTCGGTCAATGCTTATTTTGGATTTGACGTGCAGCTCGGAGGCAACCGGGCTGAAGCAACTTCGGATTTCAGGAAAATTGGAAATGAGTATATCAGATATGGTGCCAGAGCAGATTTGTCTTTCCCTCGGTTTATCATCCCATTTTCCAGGATCCGACCAGAGAAAAGCCAGGCGCTTCCTAAAACCATCTTGTCGCTCAACTACGAAAACCGGGTTCAGCGAGGGCTTTACACTACAACTTCCATCAGGGCCGATTGGTCTTATGTTTGGAGTAAAAAATCAGAAGTAGTGCATACGCTCACTCCGTTTTCGATTAACTATGTACAAACTGGGGGCATCAATACTGAAAATCTGGACAAGATTATATTTAATCCTAGTACGAATCCACTTGATATTGACAGAATCTACAAAATCATCGACGCAAAGTACTTTATAGCAGGATCTAATTATTCCATTTCCTACCGCCCTACTCCTCGACCATTCAGTAAAAACCAGTTTGCATTAACCGGGGGTCTTGATTACGGCGGTAACCTGCTAAGTTTGTTTGCAAAAAGACCCCTGCCACCCGACGATACATTACCTAAGGAATTCCTGAAAGTCCCTGTTTTTCAATATGTGAAAGTAGATGGAGATATCCGGTATTACCGCACACTCACGCCCTCTATTAAATGGGCCAACCGCTTGCTGGTCGGAATGATAAAGCCTTATGGTAATTCGAGAACGATGCCGACTCCGCAGTTCAAACAGTACTTCGGTGGCGGTAGTACAGGCATCAGGGCGTTTCGCGCGCGGTCACTTGGACCCGGCGCAGTAGAGCCTGACACAGCCAGCTTCGCCCTTTTGGGTTATCAGCAATTCGCTGACATCCGGCTGGAATTCAATACAGAATTCAGGATCAAATTCACAAATATCATCAATGGGGCTGTTTTCATGGATGCTGGAAATATCTGGTCCTTTGGCGATACAGCACGAATTGTATCCGATTCCAGAGCATTGATCAGCAAGGATTTCATGAAACAAGTTGCTGTCGGAGGCGGGATTGGCTTGCGACTTGATTTCTCGTTTCTCGTTTTCAGACTCGATGTGGCAACCCCATTCAGAAAACCCTGGTATACGCAATATAAAAATGTTGAAAATCCTGACGGCCCCTATTTAAGTAAAAGTCCGTGGGTATTCAATGAAATCAATTTCCGAAGCAAAGCCTGGCGGCGGGAGAATTTGATATTGAATATCGCAGTTGGTTTGCCATTTTAAATATGCTCTTAGGCTGCATTTTTGTGGATTAAAGGCAGTCTAAAGAAGACGAGGCAATATCCTGACACGGCTCTACCAAAATCCCTGAATGGGTTTCTAGAAACAGGAGGCTCCTGCCGGAGCCCCGATGGTTATAACAAATGGTTTCTAGAAACAGGAGGCTCCTGCCGGAGCCGCGATAGTCATAACAATCGAGTTTCTAGAAACAGGAGGCTCCTGCCGGAGCCGCGATAGTCATAACAATCGGGTTTCTAGAAACAGGAGGCTCCTGCCGGAGCCGCGATAGTCATAACAATTGGGTTTCTAGAAACAGGAGGCTCCTGCCGGAGCCGCGATAGTCATAACAATCGGGTTTCTAGAAACAGGAGGTTCCTGCCGGAGCCGTGATAGTCATAACAATCGGGTTTCTAGAAACAGGAGGCTCCTGCCGGAGCCGCGATAGTCATAACAATTGGGTTTCTAGAAACAGGAGGCTCCTGCCGGAGCCGCGATGATTATAACAAATGGTTTCTAGATACAGGAGGCTCCTGCCGGAGCCGCGATAGTCATAACAATCGGTTTCTAGAAACAGGAGGCTCCTGCCGGAGCCGCGATAGTCATAACAATTGGTCTGCTAGAAACAGGAGGCTCCTGCCGGAGATGCGATGGTTATAACAAATGGTTTCTAGATACAGGAGGTTCCTGCCGGAGCCGCGATAGTCATAACAATTGGTCTGCTAGAAACAGGTAGCTCCTGCCGGAGCTGTTCGCACAAAAAAATGCCCCAGAGGGGCAGCCTGTTTCTAGAAATCGATTTCCCCTTTTTTTTAAGAGCTCCTGCGGAGCTACCTGGAAACAGATCAAACGGTTATCTAATCTCCTGACACAATTCAACCAAAATCCCGCTCGTACCCTTAGGATGGAGAAAGCAGACAAGCTTGTTGTCTGCACCGATTTTGGGCTCGGCGTTTAGAAGTGTAAACCCTTCATCTTGAAGCCGCTGCATTTCCGAGTGAATATCCCCTACCTCGAATGCGATATGATGAAAACCTTCTCCTTTTTTTTCAATGAATTTAGCAATAGCACTTTCCTCATTGGTCGCTTCCAGGAGTTCTATTTTGGTTTGATTAATCTGAAAAAATGAAGTAGAGACGTGTTCCGATTCCACTGTTTCACGCTTATAGGGCGCCGCATTGAACAAGGTGGAAAACAACTTTTCAGCCGCCGCCAGCTCCTTTACCGCAATCCCAATATGCTCCACGTTTTTCATACAAAACCAAAAAAACTTTAAACTCTAAACTCATGAACTTACAAAACTCACTTCCTGTTATCTCCTCCCCCAACCATACTCAAATAACTCTCGTAACGGCTGAATGCAATGGTACCCTCGGTCACAGCAGTCTTCACCGCGCAACCCGGCTCGTTAATATGCTGACAGTTATTAAAGCGACATTGATTTAATAAGTCGCGCATTTCCGGAAAGTAGTGGCTGATTTCCTCGGGCTTGGTATCTGCAAGGCCCAGTTCTTTAATCCCGGGAGAATCAATAATAAAGGTCCCTTGATTGAGTTCAAACATTTCCGCAAAAGTGGTGGTATGCACACCCTTGTTTGCAAATGTGGAAACTTCCTGTGTTTTAATAGAAAGTCCCGGCGCAATTGCATTAACCAGCGTCGACTTACCCACGCCCGAGTGACCAGAAAGCAGCGAAACCTTGCCATTTAATAATTCAGCAAAATTTTCCAGGCCAATTTCAGCTAGCGCAGTAACAGCCAAACACCGGTATCCCAGACTCTCATACAGCTCCATTAACTCCGACTGAAACTCCTTCATTTCGTCATTGAGCAGGTCCTGCTTGTTAAAAACGAGTACGCCCGGAATGCGGAAAGATTCAATCGCGACCAGAAAACGGTCGATAAAACCGAGTGAAGTTCTTGGAAACACCAGCGTTGCGATCAGTATCGCCTGGTCCACATTGGCCGCGAGCAAATGCGCGTGGGCGGTTTTGTGTACCGATCGGCGGATCACGTAATTCTCCCTTGGCATGATTTCGTGTATAATCCCGAAATTCTCGCCCTCATCTTCTATTTCAAATTTAACAAAATCGCCAACTGCAATGGGATTGGTAACTTTTAATCCCAGCGTCTTAAATTTTCCTTTTAGTCTGCATTGCCAGATATGGCCGTCCGTATCGTCACGTACCTCGTACCATGAACCGGTCGAGCGCAGCACCAAGCCTTTGTTCAAACCCATTCGTGAATATTTTTTGTCTAAGTACAGAAAATTAAAAGGAGATTCTCAAAATTCCATCAAAATTGTTCCCGTTGAAGGCATTTGAGTCACTTCAAGTCCAGTAGTTTTTGACCGGCTAGGTGCTTTACTCATCAAATTTGCCAAGCCCGCACGCCTAGTACAAATACGCCAACTTTACGTAACTCAAAAACGATGCTTCTGGTATGGTCGGAAGGTTCATTTCATTAAATAATATTTTTTAAAAAAATGAAGTGTTCGTGTCTTTTTTCATACATTAGTTGGCCTTTCTAGTAAAGAATCTTAAAAATACACCTCAAAAAAGAGTTTTGATCCCAATGGACCTAGTTGCCGAAGAACCGAATTCGGTTATTGATATTCGAAAAAACCGTGTAAAGAGCAACCTGTTGCTCCATTTGTATCAAAACGGTGACACTTCTATCAACAAAATGGCGCGGCTTTTTCACGCCAGTATTCCGTCTGCCACCGGCATAGTCAATGACCTGATCCGCGAAGGATGGATTACAGAAACTGGCACGGGTCCCGCCAGAGCAGGCCGCCCGCCGGTACTTTACGGACTGAATGCGAAAAAGTATCTGACGCTGATCATGGACATCAACAGACATGATACGCAATTGGTGGTTTTTGACCTGCATAACCAGCTGATAGTCAGAAAAAAAATAGATATCCGCCTCGACGATTCGGCTACTTTTATGCAAAGCCTTTTTGAATTCGCCGATGATTTTTTGGCTTCCAATGATATTAATACCAGCAAACTTTGGGGCATAGGCGTTTCGATGCCGGGACTTATCAATTCTTCACAGGGAATTAACCTGACTTACCTGAACCTGACACCGCCTGGCGTTCCGCTGGTAACGCACCTGAGAAATCATTTCCGCCTGCCGATCTGCCTTTTTAATGATACCAAAGCTACCACGATCGGCGAGCACCGGTTTGGTCTGGCTGTCCAGAAATCACAGGTGCTGACCATCAATATAGACTGGGGCGTAGGTCTCGGGATTATTATAAATGGAGAAGTTTTCAATGGCGCTTCGGGCTTTGCGGGTGAACTGGGGCATATTCAGGTGAAACCGGACGGTATGCTTTGCCACTGCGGCAAGATCGGCTGCCTCGATACGATCACATCTGCGATGGCACTCATCCGTCAGGCGAAAGAAGGAATTGCGGCAGGTAGGGCCACTATTCTGACCCAGATCGTTAATAATGATCTTGACCTGCTGGAAACTTCACACATTATCGAAGCAGTACATGCAGGTGACGAATTTTCAATAGACCTGCTGAGCACAGTTGGTACCGAGCTCGGTAAGGGACTGGCGACGGCGGTGCATCTTTTTAATCCCGAAGTCATTATAGTTGGAGGGTTGCTTGCCGAGGCCGGGCCATTTATTTCAAACCCTATTGAGCAGGCGATCAACAAATATTGTCTGTCTGATTTTAAGAATTCACTGACGACACATATATCTAAGCTAGGCCCAAAAGCGCGGCTTCTGGGCACTCAGGCGCATTTATTTGAGCATCTTATTGTAAAAGAATTCCCTTAAAATTTTTCGGCAAGGTGATTCAGGCAATAATCTGTTTCACCTTGCTCATGATGATGTCCGTGGCGCCGGTACCGGAGGCGACGTAGTTTTCAGAAATCCGGCCCGCTTTTTCCCTTTCCGGATGATTTTCTAAAAACTGTCCTACTAATTGTCCGGCACCCGCCGAATCGGAAACAGGAAATGCACCGCCCAGCTTTACCAGATCCACCGCTTCCTGAAAACGGTGATAGCTTTTATCCCCAAAAATCACAGGTAAACCGAAAGTCGCAGCTTCCAGAATATTATGTAGCCCAACGCCGAAAGAGCCTCCAATCCACGCCATTTCCCCATATTTATAGAGGGACGAAAGCATTCCCACATTATCGATGATCAGGAAATCGAAAGCATTCGTGTCGGTTTTGGAATGTAATTCAGAATATAGAACAGACTTTCCTTTCAGTTGTTTTCGCCAGATTTCGATTTCTTCTTTCTTGATTTCGTGCGGCGCTATGATCGCTTTCAGCTGCTTTTCAAATTGATTTAAAACAGGGATCAAAACCTGCATATCTGCTTCCCAAACGGAGCCGGCGATCAGACAGGTTTTTCCGCTCTTGAATGCCGCTATTTCTGGCAAATCACGCGCCTTGGTCGCAATTTCCCTTACCCTGTCAAATCGTGTATCACCCGCAATACTGCAAGCTATTATGCCGATTTGATGGAGCATGGATATTGACTCCTGATTTTGGACAAAAAGGTGATCGACGCAAGCCAGCATTTGCCGGTGAAGGAATCCGTGCGGTTTGAAATAGATCTGGCTCGGGCGGAAAATTGATGAAAAAGAAACGATGTAAGTACCGTTTTTTTTCAGCGCCCGCAGGTAGTTGAACCAAAATTCATATTTGATAAAGAAGGCAATTTCAGGTTTGACCCACTTAACAAAACGTATTGCATTAGCCTGTGTATCAATTGGAAGATAACAAACAAAATCGGCCCCGGAGTAGTTTTTTCGAACTTCATAGCCAGAAGGAGAAAAGAAAGTGAGCAGCAAAAAGTGATCGGAATAAGCTGTTTTATACGCCTCCATAACCGGTCTGCCCTGCTCAAATTCACCCAGGGAAGCTGCATGAAACCAGGCTACCGGGCGGCGCTCTGCATTGGCGGAAAGTGCTTTTTTCAGATCGTCAAACACGTCGCGGCGACCATCGACGCCTAATTGTATTTTTTTATTAAAAGGCGCAGCAACCTTGACTACTGACGCGAAGAGATTGATTGCTAGCTGATATATTCCCGTACCCAATGGCGCTGATTTGAAGGATATTAGAAAGAAAGAAAGTGTTAAAAATTCGCTTTAACCGAGCGCCCGTGGCAGGCTTTTTTCTTTCTTTTTTCGTTTAAAGAACATAAAAGTACGAAATTCCGTTAAAGTGGAACCGGCATATAAGTGCTTATACTATTATTTTGTATTTTCACTTTTTAGACGAGAGATACCTGTTCACGGAGAACTTATTTGACAAAATGATGCGTGTAAAACTTTTACTTTTAGTATCTATCCTGTTTGCACAATCAACAGATATATACGCCCAGCGCCGTGCTGCAAAGATTGAGGATAGTGAAGAGAGCTATAAAACGTTCACCTCCGTAGGTATTACCACCAACACCAATTCGGGGATCCTCGGCGGTGCTGTGTTTCGCCAGTCTTCCGCACTTTCATCCAAGCTTTTTGGTAAAAATCAATATCGCTACCTGGCAGTTGAGGTGGTGAATGTAAAACACCCGAAGGAGCTTTCTACACAGGATTTCGTCACTGGCGCCAGGCTGGTTTATGGGAAAGAGAACTATTTTTTTGTGGTTCGCCCGGAATACGGTCGCGAGCTGACATTGTTCAACCGTCACGAAGATGAAGGTATTTCCATCAGCGGGATTCTTGCTGCCGGCCCTTCACTTGGTTTGGAAAAACCTTATATGGTACAGTTTGAATCGGACGGCAGAGTGGTTACCGAGCCTTTTGATCCTGTAAAACATGCCGGTAGCACTCAAACTCAGGGCATTGTAGGTGCAGGAAGTTTTTTTCAGGGTTTTGGTCAAATGAAAATTGTACCGGGTGTTCATGTTAAAACCGCATTGAGTTTCGAATTAAGTGCATTCAGAGAGAACGTTACCGGTCTTGAAATTGGTTTTATAGCAGAAGCATTCAGCCGGAAAACGCGCATTATGGCATTTGCCGAAAACAGAAGCTTCTTTACTTCCGGCTATCTGACCCTGTATTTCGGCAGCAAAAAACGCTAGTTCCTATTACAAAAATTGACAGGAAGCCGAAAGGTTCGCTGTCAGAGATTACGATTTATATGATTGAATTACCAGTTATTCCATCGGAACGCAAACGACGCCCCGACTGGTTGAGAGTGAAGCTTCCCGCCGGCCCTGAATTTCGCAAGGTGCGGCAACTCGTTGATAATTACAAACTTCACACGATCTGCGAAAGCGGCAGTTGCCCGAATATGGGCGAATGCTGGGGCGCAGGTACAGCCACGTTTATGATCCTGGGCAATATTTGTACCCGCAGTTGCAGCTTTTGTGCAGTAGCTACCGGCCGCCCGAGTGAATATGATACCGACGAGCCGAGACGTGTGGCGGAGGCGATTAAACTAATGCAGGTAAAGCACGCAGTAATTACGTCGGTGAACCGGGATGAGCTGAAAGATAAAGGCGCCGAGATATGGTACCAGACAGTGCGCCAGGTGAAGGAGAATACGCCCGAAACGACTATCGAAACGCTGATCCCCGACGTTAAGAATAACTGGGACGCGCTGATCCATATGATCGAAGCAGGCCAGGAAGTGGTTTCACATAATATGGAAACGGTTGAACGTTTATACCGTTCGGTAAGGCCGCAGGCGAAGTATGTGCGGAGTTTGGAACAGATCAGAAGGACGAAAGATTTCGGGCAGAGAACGAAATCGGGCATTATGCTGGGGCTGGGCGAGACGCAGGACGAAGTGTACAAAGCAATAGATGATCTTGTTGAGCACGGACTGGATATCCTGACTTTGGGACAATACCTGCAACCGACTAAAATGCACCATGAAGTAATCGAATGGATTACGCCGGAAATGTTCGAAAACTACAAAGAGGAAGGATTGAGACGCGGATTGAAATACGTAGAGTCCGGGCCGCTTGTAAGGTCGAGCTACCACGCTGAGAGACACGTTAATGTTCCTATTTAAATACTATACTCTTAAAAAAGCCTGTTCTGGATCAACCGGAGCGGGCTTTTTTATTTTAGCCCAACAAAAGCGGCTTTGCATTCAGGATAACAGACGGGGCTTTTTTCCAGGTTTTTTATTTGGTTAATGTCTTAAAAAAAGTCAATTTTGTTTTTTAGTCTATACACTACGTCGCAATTCCGACTGATTAACTTTTCAACTTATTTAGTTTATGCCGTACTTATTCACCTCGGAGTCCGTATCTGAAGGACACCCCGACAAGGTAGCAGATCAAATATCAGATGCGCTCATTGATAATTTTTTAGCCTGGGATACTGACAGTAAGGTAGCTTGCGAAACGCTGGTAACAACTGGTCAGGTGGTACTGGCAGGAGAAGTTAAAACCAATACTTATCTCGATGTTCAGAAAATTACGAGAGAGGTAATCAGAAAGATAGGTTATACAAAAAGCGAGTACATGTTTGAAGCAAATTCCTGCGGGATTTTGTCTGCAATCCATGATCAAAGCGCTGATATCAACCAGGGTGTGGATCGTGCAGTATCTTCTTCTAGCTTTGAAGATAAGGCAAATGCACAGGGTGCTGGTGACCAGGGTATGATGTTCGGTTACGCGACGCGTGAGACTGAAAACTACATGCCGCTTGCACTTGACCTGGCTCATAAAATACTTCAGGAAATGTCGGCTATTCGTAACAACGAATCAAGCCTGATCCCTTACCTGCGTCCAGATGCGAAATCGCAGGTTACGATTGAATACAGCGATGATAATGCACCTCAGCGTATCGACACGATCGTAGTTTCTACCCAGCACGACGATTTTGATTCAGAGGAAGCAATGCTTGCGAAAATCAAGCAGGATATTATCAGCATCGTCATTCCACGCGTGAAGTCGAAACTGACTCCTGAATTGCAAAAACTGTTTACAGGAGAAATCACTTACCACATCAACCCAACCGGGAAATTTGTGATCGGTGGTCCTCACGGAGATACCGGGTTGACAGGAAGAAAGATCATCGTAGATACTTACGGTGGAAAAGGTGCTCACGGTGGTGGTGCATTCTCAGGAAAAGATCCTTCCAAAGTTGACCGTTCTGCGGCTTACGCAACGCGTCACATTGCAAAAAATATGGTTGCTTCCGGTCTTTGCGACGAAGTACTTGTTCAGGTATCTTACGCGATCGGAGTTGCAAAACCTTGCGGTTTGTACATCAATACTTACGGAACTTCCAAAGTAGCTGATCACGATGGTGTAATTGCAGAAAAAATCGGTGAGATCTTTGACTTACGTCCATACGCAATCGAGCAGCGCCTAAAACTGCGTAATCCAATATACTCGGAGACAGCAGCTTACGGCCACATGGGACGTAAGAATGAGACTGTTACGAAATACTTCAAAGGAGCAAATGGTGAAGAAAAAGAACTAGAAGTAGAGCTTTTCACCTGGGAGAAATTGGATTTTGTTGATAAGATTAAGGAGAAGTTTTCGATCTAGTTGATATAAGTTTATAAAAGCAAAGAAGGCCAGCGAAATCGTTGGCCTTCTTTGCTTTATAGCTGGTTTGACTTTGCAGCGTCTTTTATGATTTGCAAAAACTTTTGTGCCGTGACGACATTAACCTTGGGGAATTCGATTTCAGCCAGAATGTTAAAGTGACTGTCATTAGTAACAAGATAATCTGCGTTACAACTTATCGCGCAATCCACAAATTTATTATCGTCTTTATCAACCTCTATTAACTGCCATAAAAAGTAGGATTCAATTTTATGAACGTTGCCGAGGTTTACCAACTCTATTAGATGTAAATCTGTTCGATCAACGCCGAGTCTCCTACCTATTTGTTCCTCATATTCTGCAAGTATCTCGTTTGATATAAACAGGTCGAAATCCTTGTTCAGCAATGCTTGAAATATGGGATGATAATTGGAATGACCTGGAAGTGAAACAAGCAGAACGTTGGTGTCGATTACAACATTCATTATTGATTCGGATCATTTAAAAGATCCTCCATACTTTGCTGATTCCAATTGTTCTGGTCCCAGGCAGAGTCTGCCATCGACGAAAGTCGCAGTGCAAAATACTTACCGATCAATTCTTTAATTTTCACCAGATCGTCTTCGCTGACCTGATGCGCATACAATTGCAACAATTCCTGCTGCAAATTTGTAAACGGCATTTTTAGTGTTGACTCCATAACTCACATTGTTTCAAAACAAAGTTAATGAAAATCAAAAAAGTATTTACCCCAAATGCGGTGCCTCTTCCACTTCACTATCCCGCGCAACTTTATCGATCATTCGCATTTTTTCGTAATTCTTTGGTCGCGAGAAGAAGGTGTAAATGGCGGGGATTACGTACAATGTGAGTACGAGCGAAAACAGCAGGCCTCCCATGATTACGATCCCCATTGACATCCGGCTTTTCCCCGCAGAACCCAGCGCCATTGCGATAGGTAATGCACCCAGAATTGTAGCGAGACTCGTCATTAAGATCGGCCTGAAACGCAGTGTGGCCGCTTCCAATGCCGCTTCCTGGATACTTCTACCCTGCTCGCGCAGCTGATTTGCAAACTCCACAATGAGGATACCGTTTTTCGTAACCAGACCGATCAGCATAATCATCCCGATCTGACTGAAAATATTCAATGTCTGATCAAAGAACCAGAGCGAGAATACCGCCCCTCCGATAGCCAGCGGAACTGTGAACATAATGATGAACGGGTCGATAAAGCTTTCGAATTGCGCTGCCAGAATGAAGTAGATCAGCACCAATGCGAGGAAAAAGGAGAACATGGTGTTTGACGAACTTTCTGCATAATCACGTGAAGAGCCACTCAGCGAAGTTTGTATTGCTTCGTCTTTCAACTTATCACGGATCCTGTCCATTGCTGCGATCCCGTCACCAATGGTTTTCCCGGGCGCGAGTGCGGCTTGTACCGTCGCGCTCATGTACCTGTTGTAGTGGAAAAGCTGCGGCGGGCTGCTTTCCTCTTCGGCCTTCACGATATTATCAAGCTGTACCAAAGTTCCGTTGCTTGTTTTCACAAACATACTTTTCAAATCCAGCGGCTCGTCGCGGTTAGCGCGGTCGTACTGACCAATTACCTGATACTGCCTTCCATTCATTGTAAAATAGCCAAAACGCTGTCCGGCAAAAGCCAGCTGCATTGTTTGGGCCACATCCTGAACAGATACACCCAGCGACTTGGCCTTTTCCCGGTCGATGGAAATCTGGATCTCTGGCTTGCTGAATTTCAGGTTCACATCCGTAATCGCGAAAGTTGGATCATTTGAAGCCTCTTCCATGAACTTCGGAAGGTACGCTCTCAGTTTCTCAAAATCAGGCGCCTGGATTACATATTGAATCGGCAGGCCGCCTCTGGAATCCACGGAAATTGTTTGCTGCTGTACCACAAAAGATTTAGCATCAGGCATTTGCTTCAATTTTTGATTGATATAATCCGCAATTTCCTGCTGCGATTCTGCCCTGAATTTCTTGTCAACCAAAGCAATGCGGCCGCTTCCTGTATTAGCCGCGCCTAAGCCTGAGTTTCCCGGCGAAGTAATGAGCATTAAGCCCTTTTTACCAGGCATTGAGTCCATTAACATATCACTGACACTCTTCACATACCGGTCCGTAAATTCAAAAGACGAACCTTCCGGCGCTGTCATCGTGATCCTGAACCAGTTGCGATCGTCGAGCGGCGCGAGTTCGGATTGCAGGTCTTTTCCAAAAAACCAGATCATACCTACCGTCACCAAAACCAGCGGCGCAGCTACCCAGCGCATTTTCAAAAACTTACCCAATGCACTTCCGTAATTCTCCGTGATCTTTTCAAAAAATGGCTCCGTCTTTTCGTAGAACCAGCTCTTCTTATGCGTTTTACGAACGAGATATGCATTCAGCATCGGTGTCAATGTAAGCGATACAAATGCAGAGATCAAAACCGCAGCAGATATCACGATACCAAATTCACGGAACAATTTACCCACAAAACCTTCCATGAAAATCACCGGCAAAAACACGGAGGCGAGCGTTACCGAAGTGGATAAAACCGCGAAAATGATCTCGTTCGCACCTTTAATAGAAGCTTCAATCGGCCCCATTCCCTGTTCGATCTTCTTGAAAATGTTCTCCGTGACCACAATCCCATCATCAACTACAAGCCCGGTTGCCAGTACGATCGCCAGCAGCGTGAGTACATTGATCGAGAAACCCATGATGTACATGATGAAAAACGTCCCGATCAGCGAGACTGGAATGTCGATCAGCGGGCGGAATGCGATCAGCCAGTCGCGGAAAAACAAGTAGATGATAATTACTACCAAAATGATCGCGATTAGCAAAGTTTCACCAACTTCCTCTATTGATCTTTCAACAAAAATTGTGTTATCGATCAGTGTATCAAGCTCGTAATCCTTGGGAAGTTCCTTCTTGATATCGGCCATTCTCTTGTTGACCTCCTCGGCAATATTGAGGTAATTGGCTCCCGGCATCGGCGAAATCGCTAGCCCGATCATCGGTACATTGTCGAGCCGGAGAATCGTTTCTTCATTTTCCGGACCTAACGTAGCATAACCGATATCTTTCAGGTGAATGGTTTGCGTAGCCGAGTTTTTAACGATCATTTCATTAAAATCCTCCTCCGTCCTGAACCTCCCGATCGTTTTTACAGTGAGCTCGGTATTGTCTCCCGCGAGCTTTCCACTTGGTAACTCCACATTTTCCTGATCCAATGCAACCTTCACATCTTGCGTCGTAATGCCCAGCGAAGCCATTTTGATCGGGTCCATCCAAATGCGCATTGCATATTTTTTCTGTCCAAAAATGCGGATTTCACTCACTCCTTCAATCGTTTGAAGTCGCTGCGCAATCACATTTTCAGCGTAGTCACTCACTTCCAGGTGGGATCTTGTGTCGCTTTTGAAGGTCAGTACGATAATGGGTTCGGAATTTGCGTCGGCTTTACTTACCACAGGTGGGCCGTCGATATCCAAAGGCAAAGTGCGGGAAGCAGAACCTACTTTGTCGCGCACATCGTTTGCGGCGCGTTCCATATCCACACCAATGTCAAATTCGACTGTGATCTGGCTGGTACCCTGGCTACTCGTGGAGTTGATTGATTTGATCCCCTCGATACTGTTCAGCTGCTTTTCCAACGGCTCAGTAATCTGGGATTCGATGATATCTGCATTCGCCCCGGTGTAGCTGGTCCGGATCGAAACTACGGGCGGGTCAATGGATGGGAATTCGCGCATCCCCAGGAATTTGTACCCTAAAAAACCGAAAAGGATAATCAGCAGGTTCATCACAATTGCGAGTACCGGCCGCTTGATAGAGAGTGTTGAAATACTCATAATGGGTTGGATATCAGTTCACCTTAACGGCTGTGTTGGGTTTGATCGCAATAATTCCGGAAGTGATCAGCGAGTCGCCGACCTGCAAACCATCGGTAATCTGGATTTTCTTGTCTGTCCGCAAACCGGTGGTTACCATTACTTCCTGCGCTTTGCCGTTTTTTACCACAAAAACCTTTTTACCCTTCAAAACAGGCACAATCGCCTCCGTCGGGATCATCATCGCAGCTTTATTAGCATCCAGGTTCGCCAGAATTTTGACAAACATACCAGGCACAAACCTGTTACTTGGATTCTGAGCAATTGCTCTAACCCGCAACGTGCGCAGACTTTCGTCCACTTTCGGGTCCACTGCAAGAATTTTGGCAGAGTAAGTAGCAGGATCACCGTCGAGACTGAATTTCACGGTATTTCCCACGCGAATATTGGGCGTATATTTTTCAGGAACAGTGAAGTCGATTTTAATGGGATTACTCTGAACAATGGTTACGATGGGCGTACCCGGAGCCAGATATGCGCCTTCACTAATGTATTTTAAACCAATGCGGCCACTAAATGGAGCGCGGATTTCAGTCTTTTCAAGCTGTGCTTCGATCACTTCTTTTTCCGCTTCCAAAAGCTTGATATTGTTGGAAGTAACATCGTATTCTTCCAGATTAATCGCTTCTACATTCAGCAACTTCTTCTGGCGCGCTTCTATTTTTTTGCTCAGATCCTGGTTGTAGGCTACTTTTTGCAATTGCGCCTGTAATTCGCGGTCATTGATTTTGGCAATCAGCTGGCCTTTCGTGATCGGAGCGCCTTCCTGGATATTGAGTTTCACCAACCTTCCCGAAGTTTCCGCCATTAAGTTTACTTCTTCATTTGGCAAGACAGTACCCGAGGCGAAAATCTGGTTTTCAATGGATTCTCTACCTACCACAAATACATTCACCGGCACGGCGCCTCCACCGGAAGACTTCGCACCCTTTCCCTCCGACCCTTTTTTCCCTTCCGGATTTTTATCCGAACCCGGCTTTGAGAAAACGAACAGTTTACCAATAACCAGGCCGATAATGATCACCCCGACCAGCATGATTGTACGCATAAGCTTACTTAAAATAAATTTCGTTCAAAAAGACTATAGATATTTAATATTCCTTGAAGTGCATTAATTAAAGATACTTCATAATGAAGAAAGCGGCAATTGGTAATTTTTATACTTTCCGGGAATGCGAAAGTTGTGTTACCAATTTATGTTCAAATATGTCCTTTGGATAATCCGTTGGTCAGTAGCTTGCTTATTCCACTATATTTATTTCGGCTAAAAATTTTACCCTCGAATAAAAATGAAAGCGACTAAATGTCTGATCAATTTATTTTTCACACTATTAATCCTGTTGATAACTATGCACACAAATGGTCAGGTACCGGCAAAGAAATATGAAGTAAAATGGAAAAAAGTAGCTGATTTTCAAGCAAAAGGACTTTCGAAATCTGCATTGACGGAAGTGCAGCAGATCTACAAAACCGCCAAAGCCGAAAAGCAGGAAGCGCAGGTGATCAAGGCTGCGATATATATGGTAACCCTGCAAGCGGAAACGCGGGAAAGCAACGAAATTGCTTCCATTAAGGAGCTGGAAGCCGAAATGGAGGCGAGCAGCGGGGTGGTAAAGTCAATATTGAGAAGTCTGGTTGCCGATCAGTATTATGGTTATTACCAAAATATTAGGTGGCGAATTTACCAGCGAACTGCTACATCGGGCTACACGAAAACGGATGTAAGTACCTGGGGAACTGAGGATTTCCACAAAAGAATCACAGAGCTGTACCTCGCATCGCTGCAAAATGAAAAGGAGTTGCAGCAAACGGATTTGGAACAATTTGATGCGATTATTACAAAAGGCAACACCCGCCAGCTCCGCCCTACCCTGTTTGATTTACTGGCGCACAATGCGTTGCAATATTTTTCTTCTGACGAAAGAGAATTGAAGAAGCCAGCCAATGTGTTCCAGATTAATTCTGCCTCCGCATTTGATCCCGCTGCCGATTTTATTCACCGCAAGTTCGAAACCAAAGATTCCGCTTCTCTTGAATTTTATGCATTGCAGCTCTTCCAGCGGCTAATTGCTTTTCACATCAATGATCCGCAGCCCGATGCATTGATCGATGTGGATCTGCTTCGCATTCAGTTTGTAAAGCAGAAATCGGTGCATGAAAATGCGGATGAGCTTTATTATATGTCGATCAACCACGTCGCCGAGCAATATCAGCAAACTCCCGCTGCTGCTCAGGCGTGGTACCTATTAGCCGATTATTATGTGGGCCGGGGCAATACTTACAAAACGGGCGAAGACTCCACCAACCGGTTTGCGAAAGTAAAAGCGGAGGAGATTTGTAAGAAAATCATTCAGGAAAATCCCAAAACGGAGGGCGGGATCAATGCTTTCAATTTACTAAACAGTATCCGGCGAAAAACCCTGCAATTCAATGCAGAACACGTGGTTATTCCTGAGAAACCATTTTTGCTTTTTGTTGAGTATAGGAACATTAAGAAGTTGTATCTCAAACTTGTAAAGGCGACGGAAGCGCTGAAAGTCAATTTCGAAGAACGTAGCGGGGATAAATTCTGGCGAGACATTTCAAAAGCGCCGGCGATCCGGAGCTGGGAGCAGATTTTACCGGATACCAAAGATTATCAGGAACATAGCGTGCAAATCAAGGCGAATGCACTACCCATTGGCGAATATATGCTGCTCGCCAGTTCCACTCCTGACTTTTCGGATACCGAGTCGATCGGCGGCGTGAGGCTTATGTATGTGAGCAATATCAGCTATATCCAGCGAAACAGGGATTATTTTGTTTTAAACAGAGATACCGGTCAGCCACTTGCGGGAGCTGTTGTGAAAAGGTGGGATTCCAGTTTTGATTATCGGTCCCGCACTTACAAGAAAACACTCGGCGCCAGCTATGTAACTGACAAAAATGGCTATTTCAAAGAGCACTTCGCCAGCCAGAAGCAAGTCGACAAGGATTGTTTTGAGATCACATCAGGCAATGACAAGCTTTACATTCAGGAAGGAAGTAATACCTATTATTATGATGAGGTTGAAAAAGATGATCTCAAAACCAGCATTTACCTCTTCACAGACCGCAGCTTGTACCGTCCCGGCCAGACAGTTTACTTTAAAGGAATTGCAGCTTCCGGGAAAACGGTACTGAAAGACCAGACTCAAAAAATCAAGATTGAACTTCGGAATGCAAACAGTGAAACCGTTGAAACGATCACGAAGACAGTCAACGATTTTGGAAGCTTCGTAGGCACTTTTGCATTGCCACGCGCCGGATTAAATGGTGCTTTTTCCATCGTCGCCGACTCAAAACACACAGTCTCATTTCACGTAGAAGAATACAAAAGACCGCGGTTTGCAGTGCGCTTTGACACTTTGCGAGATGCTTACAAATTAGGAGATACCATTAAAGTGACCGGAATCGGGACAGCCTATGCGGGTAACCAGATCGACGGCGCGAAGGTGGTGTACAGGGTTGTTCGCAATGAGAGATTTATGTCGCCCTGGACACGCTGGAAACGGTATTATCCATCGCCGCCGACAGAAATTACGCACGGTGAAACTGTGACGAGTGCGGACGGCCAGTTTCATGTCAATTTTGAGGCTTCAGCTAATGCAAAAACAGACAAAAACCTGGATCCGGTATTCATGTACACGATTTATGCAGATGTAACCGATTCAAATGGAGAAACCAGAAGTGCGCAAACTGTTATTTCAGTTGGGTATAAATCAACAGTTATTAAAGCAGATATTCCTGAAAAAGTAGCACCGGATAGTTTGAGAAATCTAAAAATCCGCACGGAGAATCTGAACGGGGAGTTTGTGAACTCTACTATAAATGTGAAGCTGATTCGCCTCGTGCCTGAACAAAGACTAATCCGGCCACGCTACTGGGGAACGCCGGATATGTTTGTGATGACAAAAGGCGAATTTATGGCCGATTTTCCGCACGACGAATACGATAGCGAAACCGAAATGGAAAACTGGCCGGAGCAGGGAATTGCATTTGAAAAGACTGAAAAGCTGATTGAAAACAAAGATTTTGCATTAACCGGCCACAAGCTGACAGCAGGATTTTACAAAATAGAAATCCGCTCAAAAGAAGAAAACGGAGAAGAGAGCAGCGATATCAAATACATTGAAATAGCTGATTATGAAAATGCAAAACTTATCAAACCGGCATACGTGGAAGCGCAGAGCGACGGAGCCATTGAGCCGGGCGAGAAAACGAATGTGACAGTCGCTACCTCGGCTGACAAAGTTTTTGTGATCAGTACTTTTGGCAAAAAGCAAAATCCCGAAAACTTTTCATTTTTCAACTTAAATAACGAACAACGCACTTTCACGATCACGCCTACCGAAGCTGACCGCGGAGGGTATTCGATTGATTATGTTTTTGTAAAACACAACCGCGTGCACCAGGCGCAAAATTTCGTGAATGTGCCCTGGACAAATAAGGAGCTGGAAGTTGAGTATGAAACGTTCCGCGACAAAACGTTGCCAGGCAGTGAGGAGCAATGGAAAGTCAGGATTTCAGGCTATAAAAAGGAGCGGGTAGCGACGGAAATGCTGGGAAGTATGTACGACGCCTCGCTCGATCAGTTTTATCCGCATCAATGGAGAAAGCCGGATCACTGGCCGCTGGGGCAAATGCTGAACAGGTGGAGTAACGGAGTCAGTTTTATGGCGAAAGATGCTTCGATTTCCAGCTTTCAGTTTGAGTTGGGTAAGACTTTTGAAAAAACATACGACAAACTACTAGACGATCACATCGCAACGCGAATGCCAAGAGGAGGAGGCAATGCGAGACACCGGATGAGCTTGCCAAGAAGCCAGTCATTTAAGAAAGGAGAATACACCCAGGAAGAAGCGCTTGAAGCAGCTCCCGCTCCTCAAATGATTTTGGAGGATAAAGCGGAAATGGAAAAAGTAGTTATTGTTGGTTATGGTGTTCAAACTAAACCAGAACCTACGCCGGAACCTGCTAAAATCCGGCAGAACTTCAACGAAACTGCATTCTTTCTCCCCGATCTGAAAACGGACGAAAACGGCGCTATTACCTTTTCATTTACGTTACCGGAAGCACTTACCCGCTGGAAATTCCAGGCTTTGGCGCACACTCCTGCACTGGCTTTCGGATATAGTACAAAGGAGATCGTCACGCAAAAAGAATTGATGGTGCAGCCCAATGCGCCCCGGTTTCTGCGGGAAGGCGACCGGATTCTATTCCCTGCCAAAATCGTCAATCTTTCGGACCACGAACTTGCGGGTAATGCGACAATGCAGCTTTTCGATCCTGAAACGAATGAAGATGTTTCGAAAATATTTGATTTAAGTTCTAATGAAAAAGCATTTACAATCGCTGCCGGACAAAGCAAAACAGTTGATTTTTCACTAAAAATCCCGAAAGGCTACACCAGTGCATTGACCTGGCGTGTGGTTGCGAAAGCTGGAAATTTATCTGACGGAGAGGAGAATACACTGCCAGTTCTGCCTAATCGCATGCTGGTAACTGAAAGTCTGCCCCTCGCTATGCGCGGCTCTGGCAAGAAGGAGTTTAAGTTTGAAAAGCTGCTCCATTCCGGCAATTCAAAAACACTGGCGCACGAATCTGTCACTGTTGAATATACCAGCAACCCGGCCTGGTACGCGGTGCAGTCGCTGCCTTATTTAATGGAATATCCGTACGAATGCGCGGAGCAGACCTGGAACAGGTATTACGCCAATGCACTTGCCAGCAATATTGTAAAAAGTACACCTGCGATCGCCCGGGTGTTCAATGCATGGAAAACAGAAGATCTAGCTGCATTGGTAAGTAATCTTGAAAAAAACCAGGAGTTGAAATCGCTGCTGCTGGAAGAAACACCGTGGGTGCTTGCTGCCAAATCAGAAGCGGAGCAGAAAAGGAATATTGCATTGCTTTTTGATCTGATGAAAATGAGCAGTGAGCAGGAAAATAACCTCGCGAAACTGAAAGAAATGCAGAATGAAAGCGGAGGATTTCCATGGTTCAAAGGAGGGCGCGACGATCGGTATATTACCCAGTATATTGTATCAGGAATCGGGCACCTGGCAAAAACCGGCCATTTCTTTGCAGCTAAAAACCGGAGTATTGAACCGCTGCTAAATAAGGCTCTTAATTACCTGGACCAACAGATCAAGGCAGATTATGAAGATCTTATCAAGCAAAAAGCTGACCTGATTAAGTATACGCCCGGACCAATCCAGTTTCAATATATCTATCTCCGAAGCTTTTTCCTCGACAAGCCGGTCGAAGCGAATGCCCGGAAAGCTTATCAATATTTCATGGAGCGCGCCAAGGCTACCTGGATTAACCAATCGAAATATTCGCAGGGGCTTATTGCATTGGCATTAAACCGGAACCGGGACCAAGTTACGGCCAGGGCAATCCTGAAATCACTTCGTGAGACTTCTATCAACAATCAGGAACTGGGCATGTACTGGAAACACAACCGCAGCTGGTGGTGGCACGAGGCGCCCATCGAGCGGCAGGCGCTTTTCATTGAGGCTTTTCAGGAAATAGAAGGCGACAATGAAACCGTAGATGATTTGAAAACGTGGCTGCTTAAAAATAAGCAAACTAATAATTGGGAAAGCACCAAAGCAACAGCCGAAGCTTGTTATGCGCTTTTGATGACAGGAAATAAATGGCTGACGGAAGATAAAACGCCCGTTATTCAACTAGGTAACCAAGTAGTTAAAGCTGAAACTGCTGAATCTGGAACTGGCTATTTGAAGCAATCTTTCCAGAAAAGTGAAGTGGCCGCTGAAATGGGAAATATTCAGGTTGAACTGCGTGGTGACAATACTTCCAAGTCGCCAAGCTGGGGCGCTGTTTACTGGCAGTATTTTGAAGATCTGGACAAGATTACCTTTTCGGATACGCCATTGAAGCTATCAAAAAAGCTTTTTATTGAGAAAAAGACAGATCGCGGCCCTTTGTTGTCGGCGGTTAATGAGGGTGATGTTTTAAAAGTAGGTGATAAAATTGTAGTCCGCATTGAGCTACGTGTGGATCGCGACATGGAATATGTGCACATGAAAGATATGCGCGCCTCTGCCTTGGAACCCGTGAATGTGCTCAGTGGCTATAAATGGCAAAACGGGCTGGGTTACTACGAATCGACCAAAGACGCGAGTACCAATTTCTTTTTCAGCAATTTGCAAAAAGGCACTTATGTATTCGAATATCCTCTTTTTGTCAACCACCAGGGAGATTTCAGCAATGGAATTACCAGCATTCAATGCATGTACGCGCCCGAATTCTCAGCACATAGCGAGGGAATCAGGATTAAAGTCGAAAAAGATTAAAAATCAATTTTAACTAAACATTCATCGCGACTGTATTTTCAAAATCGCATTGGCAAAAGCTTCCATATCCGCTTTATCGCCCAGCATTGCGTGCTGTAAAATCCAGACTGCGTCGGAGCTACAAGCTTTTTCTGCTTCCGGGCAATGCACGTTGGTGTAGTCGACGTGGTCGGGAATGGCGTAGCACATGAAGTTTTTGTTCTGGAAAAGGGGTTGCTTGTACAATGGATGCGGGTAGCCCTTGTAACTCGGAACTCCTTCGGCGGCCAGCATTTCGGCAAAATCTGCCTTGGATAAGCCGCCGAAGTAAGCCGGATCGTATTTGAAAATGTAAATATGATAGCAATGCAGTGTGATCTTTTCATCCCGTTTCAAAGGCTCTACACCTGCTATTTTTTCCAATAAAGTATTGAGGTAAAGCCCGTTTTCATTTCTTGTACGTGTCTGAGCTTCCAGTTTTTTCAATTGCTCCGAAAGCAGTACCGCCTGCATTTGGGTGATGCGGTAATTGCAGCCCGGATTGTAGTGATCGTACCAGGCGCCGCCTTCAATGCGACCGACATTGCGCAGCGAATGCATCATTGCATACAATTCATCATCGTTTGTGATCACGATCCCGCCTTCTCCGGAAGTCAGGTTCTTGGAAGATTGAAAACTAAAACTGCCGACGTGACCAATAGAGCCAAGTTTTTTACCCTTATACTCCGCGCCATGAGCGTGGGCAGCGTCTTCAATTACTTTCAGATTATACTTTTCCGCAATGGACATAATCGCTTCCATATCACAGGCGAGTCCGCCGAAATGTACCGGAATAATCACTTTTGTACGTGGTGTAATCGCCGCCTCAATCGCAGCCGGACTGATGTTGTAAGTATCAGGATCAATATCCACGAAAACTGGCACACAGTTGCATTCAATGACCGAAGATGCAGTGGTAATGAAAGTATAAGGCGGCACAATCACCTCGTCGCCGGGCTTCACGCCGCAGGCAATTAGCGCGAGGCGCAACGAAACAGATCCGTTCACACAGGTAATCGCATATTTGCTTCCGCAATAAGCTGCAAATTCAGTCTCAAACCTGGCTATTGCATCCCCGCAATCAGGGTTACCCCATTTCCCACTCGCCACGATTTCGGCGACTGCATATATTTCCGGCTCGCCGTAAACGGGCCAGTTAAAATTCTTCTCAATCGATTTTGGTCCGCCGTTTATAGCCAGTTTCTCGTTCATAATTGGTGTTTGAATAGCTCGTGTGTTTCTTTTGGTATACTGACCGACGGGTTTTTTGGACTACTACAAGACTTCGCCAGCCGGCCCCGTAGTCCGTTTTGCAAACCGCCAAGTATTCCCCACACAACATTTTACCCTGCCAATCTATGATGAACCGACCGTTGTTATTATCCATCGTCCTCGCAGGAATGTCCTTCGGGACTGCCTGGGCGGTACGCGGACAATTCGGACACGAACAAGGAGCAGCCTGGGCCGGGGCAGTAGGCGGACTGGCTATTGTATTGCTCTCAAAAAGGCAGGATTGGTACGCCAAAGCATTTCAGCTGACACTTGCCTCAGCAATTGGCTGGGGAATCGGCGGCATTATCAGTTACGGAAAAGTGGTCGGTTATGGGCGTGGGCTAGACTTTGGGAATGTGTATTACGGACTCGCAATGTTGTTTGTAATCGGGGGATTGTTCGGGTTAATAGGTGGCGGATTATTCGGGCTCACGCTCGCTTCTTCCCGCGCCAAGCCTGCCAACTGGCCGCAGTTGCTGGTTGAAATGACTGCCGGAGCGATCATCTTCTATTATTTTTTAATAGAAGAAATGGGCTGGTTGATGACGCCGCCACGCTCCGAAGCCTGGGCTGCCTGTTTCGGAATGACAGTCGCATTGCTCTGGCACATGATCAGGCACAAGCAATATGCTGCGATCCGCGTGGCTGTAATGGCGGGTTTTGCAGCCGGTTTTGGTTTCGCATTTGGAAACTTCCTCCAAGTAATGGGCCATTCTTCCGGAATCAAATTCAACTTCTGGAATGTAATGGAATACTCGATCGGCTTTTTTGGCGGGATAGGAATGGCTTACGGTACTTTCACCTCAAAATGGGAGGTTACAGAAACCGATTCGAACCGCAATTCGCTTATTGCGCCACTCCTACTAGTCTTACTGGCATTTCCGCTGATCGTCTGGGATCAATCTTTTGAAACTGATCGACTGACTGAGATTTTCAAAAATGCTAGCCCGTTGGTTGATATTGCTTTAACAGTAGAAAACGTTCAGTGGATTTCGTTTCTGCTCGCCATTGCTTTTGGCGGATATTGGCTTTACCATTACCTGAAAACCAGATCATTGTACCTCAAATTGAGCTCCGATTCGCTCTACATATATTTCCTGAGCTATTTCGGAATGTACATTTCTTACAGCATTTTGATCACCGCCGCTTTTATGAGTCTTTACCGGATCGAACAATATTTGTATATCTGCAATTTTCTGGTTATCGCATTTACAATCAAAAAGCTAACCCCGGCATTTACTGACCGGGGTTTGAATATTAATCGGTGGACTGTCAATTTTCTTTTTGCACTTGCCTTTCTAGCTATTCTTACAGCCCTGGCGATCAGTTCCCACGGTGAGCTGCACGGTGCACAAGTCAGATTTGAGTGACTATTTTTCAATGATCAATTCATCTTTTAAAACACCTTCCGGATCCAGGCAACGGTAATGCAACTTGTTACCTTTTATTGAAATGTGCTGATACAGAGGTCCGTCCTTGTACCTTTTCACTGCATACTCTTCTTTCGGCCACCGCTCCTGCTTGCCAGGAATACTGATCGACATCGTATAAATCGTACCCTTCGCCGGACTATCAACTGCTTTATTGGCAAACATAGGTTTCGTCCGCAGATAGTAATGCATGTGCCCGTTCATCACCATATCCACGTGGTATTTATCAAACAGTGAGCACCACTCGCGCATAATCTCATCATAAGGCTCTTCAAAATTGTAAGGTGGAAAGTGGAACATCGCAAATTTCCATTTCGCCTTGCTGCTTTTCAATTGGTCCTCAACCCACTTGGTTTGATTAGGAACTGGTAATGTAGGATCAAGCATCAAAAACAGAGCATTCTGATATTCAAATGAATAAGTCATTTCGGAAGGCTGATTAGCCGGCCCGTTCTCTGGCAGACTGAACATCGCTTTGTACATGCCCGCACCCAATCCGTCCTGACTATCGTGATTACCCGGAACCGGCATGAGCGGGCGGGTAGTAAAGGTTTTTCCAGAATAATTCCACAAATGGTCCCAATCGTCGCGGTGCAAACCTGTTGTCACCAGATCACCGGCTATTGAGAAAAACGCTGTTTCCGGGTGTCTTAGCAACGATTTTTGCGCCATATCTCCCCAAATCTCAGAGAAATGCGTATCACCAAACCAGATAAATGAGAAGTTGTCCTTCTGATCGGCGGCCGTTTTGAATGAAGCCTTCGCCTCCCAATTATCCTTTTGAAAACTTAAACTGTAACCATAGTCAGTACCCGGTTTCAAATTGACAAGTTTAGCCGTAAAACGCTTAATATACCTGTCATTTTGCAAGAGCCTGTCTTCCATTTTGAATGCGGAAGCATCTTTGAAAAGCGTGTCAGTGGTACCGGAAACCCAGTATTTCACTTTGCCCATTGTAGTTTCGGCGCTGGCCCTCCACTGCACGTCGACGGTCGTGCGCGGGTCGCCGCTCCATGTGAGTATTACCTGGTCGGGATGCGCGGACGAAGGTGTATCAGTAGTCCTGAAAGCTTTTACCAAATGCGCTTCACGGGCCCGGCCCCTGACTGTTGTAAATAATGCCTGCCCTATTAATTCAGCAGGTACCTCAGTCAATACCAGTCCGTCCCAATCGTGATAGGTAAAGGCTCCCTTTTTCATGGTGCTTACATTATATTTAGACGGATAAACCTGCGTTATTTCCAGCTTATCATCGCTGTTCAGCGGAGCTACACTAATAAAATAAACAGGCCGATGTTTATCGAAACCGTTAATTCCCAGCTCAACATTCCCTTTTTCAAAGTCCTTTTGCCAGACTTCGTAGGTATATTCTTCATTTTTTACCACCAGCTCGGTTTTCTTAAAGCCCGTTTCTTCCAGCCAAAATGGTACCACTTTCTGCGCGGTATCCCGCATGACAGAAACTTTTACAGGCACATTGGTATGAAACGTCCAGAATTTGGTAGCCAGAATCTCGCGCTCGCCCGCACTCAGGAATTGCAGGATATACCTTTCCGAAATCGTATCCAGCTCGGCAGGTTTGAGTGTTTTGTAAAGCCGGGTCACTGCATGATCAATTACTTCCTTGACAGTCCCGTCTACTCGCTCCTTTTCCGTTTTGCACGCCGAAAGCAGCGTTACCGCAGCCAGCAATGCAAGCATTCCAAATCGTATAATTTTCATTTTTGTATTTAAAAAAGTCGACAATAATTGCTGGCCTGCACATTAAAAAACCGGGACTGTCGGTACAGACAGCCCCGGTTTCATTTTATAGTTTAAAAATCAATTACCAGGGTTTGCCTGTTCCCTGTACCAGCCAGGGTTTCGACCACTGACTGTTTTTCTTGCGAACGCCCGAGAAGCTTGTTTCTTCCAGTTTTTCAATAGCACTTCTCACACTTGCGCCGTTGTTGTTCAACTCGTTATTGCTGTAAATAAATCGCAAAGGCAATGCGCGGGAAGTGGGGGCTACACCTGGAACAAGCGCAGGCAACCCTGTTCTCCTGTAATCAAACCAGGCTTCCGTCGCCATAGTCCAGCTCGCTACCCATTTCTGTTCAATAATCTGCGCCTGCGTGCCTTTATAAGCCACACTTTTCAAGAAAGCATCATACTGATCAGCTACTCCCCAGGTTTGCAGCGACTGTTTGATCGCATTATTATAATGCGTTTCAGCATTACCAGCCGCCCAGCCTTTTTGCGCAGCTTCCGCAAGAATAAAGGAAGTCTCAGAAGCCGACGCTAATCTGGCTTTTAAAATACCGCCTTTAACTCCCTGATAAGTATAACTAAGCTGCGAAGCATGCTGATTCTGAACCTGTTGTCCGGTTGTCGGATTTTCGTTGTAATACGTAGGATCGGTCATACCGGCCGGAATACCTACATATTCGCTTGTATTCAGCGGTCCGTTAAACAGATCAGGATGGCTTGGCTTGTATTTGGTTGGGTTAAAATGGCGGGTGTATTTGTGGCCGGCAGCGATACCAGCTTTCAATTCCATCTGGGTCAGCGATTTAATACCAGTCTGAATCACACCATCTTTCCGGATAAATTCATCCATTCCGGTTGCCAGCGCAGGGTCCGATACCCACCTCACGTGCACAGGCTGAAACCAAACTTTCAAACGCGGGTCGCTGTTCGCCACCAGGTTATTTATCAAAGTAGCAGCAGGTCTTCTTCTTCTCCAGTTGGATTCACTCACATCGTAAGCGACTGCATTTGGCCACGAATTGTTCGCGTCAGTTCCGATAAAATCCATCACGGCATCGTCACTTGCATCCTTCATATAAATACCTGAGGTGTACACCGATTCGATACCGGCTTTGGCAACGTCCGGCAACTTGCTCGAAATACGCATATAGTAGCGAAGCAAAAGTGTATTGGCAAACTTCTGCCACTTTTGGGTATTACCATTGAAATAAATATCATAAAAAGCCGCATCACGCTCATTTTCAGTAGTTCCAAAAATAGCAGCCGCCGCTTTCAGATCTTCAATGATTCCTTTATAGATCACCTCCTGGCTATCAAATGCGGGAAGCATTTCTCCAGCGTCGCCTTTGAGCGCATTAGTGTAAGGTGCGTCACCCCAAAGATCGGAGATCGTTCCAAAAATGAATGCACGCATTGTGAGCGCCACACCCTCCTGGAATTTGTAATTCAACTCCACCGATCTGTTATACAGCAAGTTGTTATTTCTCAGATATCCATACCATTCTTTCCATTCATCGTCTTCCTCCGTCCAGTTATAGTCATTGAATCCGTCTTTCCAGGCATCTTCCTGGGTATGCTGTACTACGCCTGCAATCCTGCCGTAACCCAGCTTCACATACCGGTTGGCCACGCCGCTCATTACCGTCGGCATTACCAGGTTCGGATTGGCGCTGTTCGGGTCCACTCCATTGGGGTTTTCATTGATCTCTGTCAGCGAATCGTCGCAAGAGGATACTGCGAGCAGCATGAAAACGAAAGCTATTTTGGGTATATATTTTAAAATCTTCATCGCCTTGTGATTAAGTATGAATAAGGTTTTTATGAAAATCAGAAGTCGAAGTTCAACTTGAAACCGAAAGGAATCGTCCACGGCATTACATTTTGCCTTTCAATACCCTGACGGAAACCACCTCGCTGCGGATCAGCCCAGAACGCTCTCTCCGGATCGATACCGATTTGAGAAGCTGTCCACAACATGATATTCCTTGTATAAAGCGACAGGTTTGCATTGCGGATCGTGCCAAAAAGCATTGGGATCTTGTAGTTCAGTGTAACCTCTCTCAATTTTACAAAAGAAGCGTCGAACGTAACCTGCTGGTTGAAGCCCCAGGGATACATATTGGTGATCGGCAAGAATTTTGTTCCTGCTCCGCCCAGCCATTCGTGGTAGTCACCTTTAGCATCTTGCCAAACACCAGGAATAAATGCACCGTCACCATCTTCGCCAAAACCGCCCGTAGCTGTTGTGTGGCCGCCTACTCTCGGGAAGTTGCCGTTTTGCGGGATAATGTATTTCTCAGGATCCGATTTCAGCAGTGCAACCAGTTCGTCGGGGCTGTACAATCCGCCCGGGATCAGGTTGTCGATCTGCCGCTGCGATTTCCAGTCCGACTCTCCGTACCGATAAGTAAATGACATAAATTCACCTCCCTGACGCCAGTCAAAGCTCAAACCCAGCGAAAATCTTTTGTAAGAAAGGGTCGCCTGCGCGCCTACAAGGAAATCGGGGTTATAGTTTCCAACTTTTACGTTGGTCTCGCGGCCGCCTAAAGTCTGCCAGTCCATATCGCCGTTACCTTTTTCGTCGTAAGCAATGATCGGCCAGCGGTAGTAAGGCGAAGCTTTATCAGTTACCGTCGCAAAACCGCGGCTGTAAAGGTTACCGATCTGTTCGCCTACATAGGTATAAGCACCAGCGCCATTTTCTCCCCATTGTTCAAAAAACGGAAAGTTAGGGGCCAGCTCTTTCACAGTCACTCGGTTGCGGCTGAAATTTGCATTCAAATCCAGGCTCCAACCATTCAGGTTACTGATCGGTGTTCCGCCCAGCCCAACTTCCCAGCCGCGGCTCACCAGCTTTCCGGCATTGATATTCTTGGAACTATACCCGGTCGAAGGCGCCATTGGTACACTGAATATCTGGTTCGTATTCGCGCGGTCATAATAAGTAATGTCGAAACGCAGGCGGTTATTGAACATATTCAAATCAATACCTCCTTCCGTAGAAGTTGCGATTTCAGGCAGTAAGGTTGGGTTTAACAAAACGTCACCCAGATTGGCAGTTACCAAATCACCCCAGTTTCCTGTTCCAAGGTTCGGATAAAGCTGGTAGGGGTCGGTGTCATTACCCACCTGCGCCCATCCTCCTCTGAATTTCAAAAGCGAAATAGCGGAAGGCATATTAAAAGTAGTGCTCGCTACCCAGCTCAGAGATGCAGACGGATAGAAGTAAGAGCGGTTACTTTCAGGCAATGTGCTCGACCAGTCATTCCGCGCTGTCAAGTCCAGGTATAATTGATTTTTAAAACCAACAGAAGCGAGTGCATACAAGCTGTAAATCGCTTTCCGGTAGCTGCCGTTTCCTACAATACGGTTCCCCACAGGAATATTACCGATATTATACAAACCCGGTACAGAAAGATCCCGACCACCCAGATTTGAACTATTACCCTTCTGCTGCATGATGTTACCACCAGCCGAAATAGTGACATCAAAGCTTGGTGTCTTGATGGCTTTCGCGATCAGGAAGTCAGCATTACTTTCATTCCTGCCGATATTTTCCAGATAATAGCCGCCTTTCGCCATGCTTTTATAGCTCCATGGAATTTTCGTTTCGCGGTCCTCGTCGTACATATCATGCGAATAGCGGGCAAATGCAGTCAGGCCGGGAGCAATAGTCCAGTCCAGCTTAATGTTACCATATAAACGGTCACGTGTATACGCATTGGTCAAATGATTAGCCAGAAAGTACGGGTTATCCGTTTCACCTTTCGCAACAGTAAGCTGTTCGATCTCTTCCAAACCTGGCTTCCAGACACCTTTCAGGTCATTGATATCGTAGCTTGACGAATAGTATACAGCTTGCAGCGGGTTACCGTCGCGCTCGGAAGTCTGCGGGCGGCTGTTTGAATTTGATCTGACAAAATTAAGGTTAGTGCTCAATTTCAGGTTTTTATGCATATCGAAAGTCCCCGCCATGGTAAGCGCATTCCGGTACAGATCCGAGTTTGGGATCAGGCCGCGGTTGACCATATTATTGTACGAAACGCGGTACGTCGACTTGTCCGTAGAACCCGAAACTGTGAGGTTGTTGGTTGAAGTAATCCCTGTCTGCAGGAAGTTCTTCATGTTGTTTTTATACGATTTAAGCTCGGTAGGAACGGGATTGCCATTTTCATCGAGCGGGCTATTCCATTGTGGCGCCTTGTTTCCTGCATCCAGCGGCATTCCTCCCCAATAAGCAGAAGATTCATCGACCAGAAACGGTCTGTCGCCATTTGCATACTTATAATGGAAGTCCAGGAACCGGTAAGGCTTTTCGAAAACATTGGAAGTGGAGAAAGATACGCCCAGTCCTTTGCCTTTCTTGCCGGATTTGGTGGTGATCAAGATAACCCCGTTTCCTGCGCGCGAACCGTACAATGCAGCAGCACTTGGCCCTTTCAGTACCGACATACTTTCAATATCGTCGGGGTTAATATCCGAAATTGCATTTCCGTAATCCACCCTGTTGCCACTTCCTTTTTCGCTCACGTTGGCCAGGCTGTTGGCCAGAGGTACACCGTCCACTACAAATAGCGGCTGGTTATTTTTCAGCGAAGCTGCTCCGCGGATGATAATGCTGATAGAAGAGCCTACCCCGCTGGTCTGATTGATCGACACACCGGAAACGCGGCCGGAAAGCGAAGTGAGCACGTTTTCATTGGCTACGTTCGCAATATCCTTCGCTTCGACCTTGCCTACATTATAACCCAGTGATTTGGTTTCTCTTTTGATACCCAGGGCTGTCACCACCGCTTCCTGCAGTGTGGCCACGTTTTCCTCCAGCACCACGTCGACCACACTTTTGCCATTTATGGGCATTTCGATGGTGTTGAAGCCGATATAGGAGAAAACCAGCACTGCATTACTGCCCTCAGCATCAATGGTATAGTTGCCGGAAGCATCCGTTGTGGTTCCGGTTTGGGTACCTTTCACGAGCACATTGACGCCGGGTACTGGCACACCGTCGACGGCCGAAGTAACTGTCCCTTTTATTCTGTCAACCGCTGTCTGGCCATTTTCAATAGCTTTTGCGAGCCCAATTGCAAACGCAGGAATATCCGTTCCTGAAAAGAAGAGCAAAGCGAGCATACATCGTGCCGCCATTTTCAAAGTCGCTTTCGGTTTCATAGTATTAAGTTGGTAGTAGTTAAAAACATAGGTTCAAATTGATTTTTCAGATTGATTTTCGTGTTTTTGCTCCTCTTTGAGAAGCTGATAAAAGTAGGCTTCCAGAACTTCCGAATATTCCTGCTGCTGCTCTTCGCTTGTAATACCGGCAAGCAGTTCAGACACTTCTTCCCCTGAAAGCTTGTTGCTTATGAGCTTCTCTATCAATTTTTCCACCCGGGAAAGTGACATGGCTTGGCTTGTTAGGTATGTCAAGAATACTGGCGTTGCAGGGTTATGGACTACTGCGGGAGATAAGCTTTATCAAAATTTTCACCATATTCAGGAAAAGATTCGTTTCGGTTATGGAAACCAGGCTGTTAAGAATGTATTATAGAGGATTTTACTATTTATTTTTGTTCCTAACCATTACCGGATACGCTCATTCTCAGACCGTTGCACCTGACAGCTCAGGTACTGTTGTGGTAGGAGAAGTGAAGGTGGAGGGGAACCACAAGACGCGCACCAGTATTATTCTTCGTGAAATAGAAGTTCGAACCGGCGACCGTCTCTCCACGGAGACCTTAAAGGAAAAGCTCGAAATAGACCGGAGGAAGGTCGTCAATACCAATCTTTTTATCACTGTTGAAATGCTGACGCAGGCTAATCCTGATTCTGTGCATACGGATATTCGGGTAGTCGTGAAGGAAAGGTGGTATCTCATTGCGCTGCCCGTTTTTCAGCTGGCTGACAGGAATTTTAATGAATGGTGGTATGAGCGTAAAAGAGATTTATCCCGAACAACATATGGGGCCTATCTGAGCTACGGAAATTTAACCGGCAGAGCTGATAAGTTGCGCTTTCTGGCAGAATTCGGGTTTATTCCCAAATTTGAAATTGCCTACACGCTCCCCTATCTTGATAAAGCACAAAAGACCGGCATTACGATCGGTGCTTCCTATTCTATCAATAAGACTACTGCATTCCGCACCTGGCGGGACAAGCTGCAATATCTGAGCAGCGAGGATATCAACCGGCAGCGTTTTTACAGTTATGTCAGTTTAACGCGCCGTAATAAATACTACACTTTTCATTCGCTCGACCTGAGGTGGAGCCAAACCCGGATCTCTGATACCATTGCGATACTCAATCCTAATTATATCCTCGACGGAAGAAAAAGGCAGCATTTCCTGCAACTGACCTACACTTTCAGCTACGATAAAAGGGATAATGTGCAATATGCTTTGCAGGGGCAAACGTTTGGTTTACAAGCTTCTAAAATTGGCCTGCTTCCCAGCGACAATATCAATACGCTGTATTTCTACGGTTCTTACCGCAAATATGTCCCTCTCGGCGGGAAGTTCTTTTTTAATACGGGGCTGCGTGGGAGGCTTTCATTTCCAAAGCGCCAGCCTTATCTACAAACGATCGGGCTCGGTTACAGAAATGACCTGGTACGCGGCTACGAACTGTATGTTGTTGATGGACAGGATTATGCATTGATCAAAAACGAAGTTAAATACCGGCTCTTCGCGATCCAGAAACAGCTTTCGTTCATTCCTATCCGCCAGTTCAATACGGTTCCGCTGGCAGCTTACCTCAATACTTTTGCAGATGCAGGTTATGTAAAAAACAGTTATCCTGAGCTAAGCAACACCAGATTGGGTAACAAAATGCTGTATGGCGCGGGTGCCGGCCTCGACCTCGTGACTTTTTATAATATTGTAATGCGGTTCAATGTAACACTGAATGCGCAGGCAGAGAAACGCTTCTTTTTCAACATTTCAAGGGAATTTTGATTTGATTTTCAGAAAATGGATTTATAGCTAAATTGCGTGGGCAGATAGGAAGAGCTTTTAAAGGCACGACTATTTTACCGGACATAAAACCTAACTGAATGAACAAAAAGTCTACTATTATGAAATATTGCATGATTGGTGCCAGCGCAATCGTTTTCTTGCTGACAGCAGGAGGTTGCGATACCAAAACAAATGAAAAGACGGAAAAGGCTCCCGATTCGGTTGTGATAGAACAACCTGCGGCGTCAGATCTGAACAGCGATCAATCTGCTTTACTCGAAACGATATTGGGCGAGTCGGAAGCCAGCGAGCAGACCATATTGCGGGGTGTATCTTTCGGGGATCCGGTGAGTAAGGTCAAAGCGGCGGAAACTTTCGAAATGTTCGAGGAAGCTCCGGATCACCTGGGTTACACGCAGGAAACGTCCCGCCTGGAAACGATCGATGTGCAGTATTTTTTTGATAAGGATAAAAAAGTCAACAAGATCACTGTGGATGTGTACCTCAACAGCCCGGAAGCGACAAAACAGCTTTGGAGAGCCGGTCAGCGCTATTTCAGCGAAAATTATGGGGCTCCAAAAGAGGAAGGCAAGAAAATCATGTGGAATAATAAATTGGTAGGAGTTAATATGGAAGATGTTTCTGAGGGGAAAGATTATGGTTTAAAATTCCAGTTTTACCCAGCGAATAAAAACGTATTAGCCGCAAAATAGTACTATGAAAAACAAAAATTCGATTGCTCTGGCACTTCTGTGCCTGTTTTCACTTAGCGTCTCTGCTCAGAAAAAATCAAAAAAAGACGAAGTAGTTACCATCGAGACAAACCAGGGAACAATGCGTTTTATCCTGTTCGATGAAACCCCCAAACACAAAGAAAATTTCCTTAAACTCACGAAAGAGAACTTTTATGACGGAACACTCTTCCACCGCGTGATCGACGATTTCATGATCCAGGGTGGAGATCCTGAATCGAAAAACGCCAAACCAGACGATAATCTGGGAAAAGGTGAAAACGGTTACAAGATTCCAGCTGAATTCAATCCCAAACTGTATCACCAAAAAGGTGCATTAGCGGCTGCAAGGGACAATAATGCTAAAAAAGAGTCAAGTGGCTGCCAGTTTTATATTGTAGAAGGCAGAAAATGGAGTAAGATCGATCTTGACAAACAGGCAGCGCGGGCGGCACGAAAACTGACGGAGGCGCAGCGCAAAGTGTACGAAACCGTAGGTGGAACGCCGCATTTGGACGGATCTTATACCGTATTTGGTCAGCTGATTGATGGTATGGAAGTGATCGACAAAATTGCTTCGCTGGAAAAAAACGAGAGAGACCGGCCGGAGAAGGATGTTTCGATAAAAGTTTCGGTGAAAAACATGAAGAAGAAAAAAATCACCAGAAAATACGGCTGGAAATACGAAGCTTAACAGATCTTTGGAACAGAAAAAGATACTCATAACCGGCTCTAACGGACTTTTAGGCCAGAAATTGGTCGAATTGCTGGTTGCAAAAGACAATGTCCGGACGTTCGCGACGGCCAAAGGTGGTAACCGGTTACCTTTTCAGGAGGGATACGAGTTTCTCGAAATGGATGTCACTGACGTGCAGGAAGTGGAACAAGTAATTTCCCAAATTCGCCCGAATGTAGTGATCCACACCGCCGCAATGACGAATGTGGATCAATGCGAAATGGAGAAGGAAGCCTGCTGGAAGCTGAATGTGACAGCGGTAGAAAATCTGATTTCGGTGTGCGGCAAGTTTGATATTTTCCTCCAACATCTTTCCACCGACTTCGTATTTGACGGAAAATCAGGCCCTTACTCCGAAGAAGACCAACCGAATCCAATCAGCTTTTACGGTTGGAGCAAATACGCAGCCGAGCAAGCGGTATTAAGTTCAGGAATCCGTTTCGCGATCACCAGAACCGTGCTCGTATATGGGATAGCGCACGATATGAGCCGGAGCAATATTATTCTCTGGGTTAAAAAATCATTGGAGGAAGGTAAGGCGATCAAGGTAGTAACCGACCAATACCGGACTCCAACGCTCGCCGAAGACTTGGCAATTGGCTGCTATTTAATTGCAGATCAGGAATCCGAAGGTATATTCCACATTTCCGGAAAGGATTTCCTTACTCCCTACGAAATGGCGATCATGGCCGCCGACTACTTTCATCTTGATAAATCCCTGATCTCCCCAACCGACGCGTCCGCATTCACCCAACCAGCCCGCCGCCCGCCGCGCACTGGCTTTATACTCACGAAAGCCAGTGCAGTTTTAGGCTACGAACCGCATTCCTTTGAAGAAGGAATTGCAATTTTAGCAGGGCAGATTAAGGCTTAGTACAACTTTTCATAATACTCCCGCGCCATGCGGTCGGAGTTGAACTCGACGTTGACGTCGTTCATGCTGTTTAGTACCATTTGCAGCCATTTGTCCTGGTTGCTATAATAGGTAGGAATTACTTCGTTTTCCAGCTTTTCCAGCAGATTATCACAATCCTGTTTGTTAATATCTTCGCCCTTTGCAACTGGAAGAAGGAACGAGTTTTCGCCGTCTTTTGAAAATTCACAGATCCAGCCGTCATAAGTTGATAAGTTCAGCGAGGCATTCATTGCGGCTGTCATGCCGCTGGTACCCGAAGCTTCGCGGGTTACGACCGGGTTGTTGAGCCACACGTCCGAACCATCTTTCAGCAATTTTGACAAAGCGAGCTCGTAGCCCGTCAGTACCGCCATATTCGAGAAATGGTGGCTCATGTAGAACAATTTATTGAATGTATTCACAGCACCTTCGTCTTTCGGATAAGGTTTCCCTGCCCAAATTACCTGTACCGGCTGCTGGGCATTTTGCATGATTTTCGTGAACCGCTGTACGTCCCACGCGAGCATATCCGGTCTTTTATAGGCTGCAAAACGTCTCGCCCAAACGATAGTCAGTACATTCGGATCGAATATTTTCCCGCATTGATCCGCGACCGTCTTGAATAGTACCGCTTTAAGCTCCTTTTTCCGGGCAGCAATTTTGTCAAGATCTTTGTCAATCCGCGCTTCTTCCAGCTCTTTATCAACCCAATAGGTATTATTCTGCGCGTTCGTAATATGATCGATCGGCGCAATTTTCGGATGTGCTTTCCACATATCCCGGGAGACTTCACCGTGCAACTTCGAAACGCCGTTTGCTTTGCGGCTCAAACTTAATGCAGCCAGAGAGTGATTGAAGATATTCTCCTTGACGCCGCTTATTTTACGCACAGTCTCAATATCCAACCCCGAGAAGAAACCCAGCTTTTCCAGAAAGTGTATCTCGTGTTTTTCGTTCCCGGCTTCTTCCGGCGTGTGTGTAGTGAACACCACGCGCTTTTTTACCTCGGCTACTGTTTTGTGTTTTTTATACAAACTAAAAATCGCCGATACAGCGTGCGCCTCGTTAAAATGATATACTTCCGGCTCGTAGCCTAGTTCTTCAAGAAGCTTCGCGCCGCCTATTCCCAACACCATGCATTGCGCCACTTTGAGGGTAACGTCCGCATCATATAATGAATAGCAAATTGCCCGCGTATCGTCGTCGTTTCCGTCCGTATCCGTTGTAAGCAGGAAAAGCGGAGCCGACGTAAATACTTCCGGATCAAGGTAATAGGCTGCAACCCAAACCTGTTTCCCTAAAATAGGAATCTGAAAACGTATAGTAGTGTCGGTCAGAAACGAGTACATTTTCTCCCGGAATTCGGGCTCCATACTGCCGTCCTTTTTCCTTCCCTGGTCATAATATCCGTGCTTCCAAAGCATTCCGATACCGATCAGGTTTTGCTTTAAAGCATAAACACTCCGCATATGGGAGCCGGCTAGAAAACCCAGTCCGCCGGAATATATTTTCAGCGCCTGGTCGACGGCGAATTCCATTGAAAAATAGGCTACTGATTTTTTGTATTTAGGGTCGGGAGTAAATGGATGCTTGTAAGGAGGTGAAAATGTGGACTGTGACATCAGAAGGTTTTTTGGTTGAGAAACGAAAAGCCAAGGGCTTCTGCTCTGATCAGGTTACAAAATTGTGCCATCAAGATAAGAAACCAACTTCTAAAATCCGCCTTTCCATTTCTGCGCAATATCGATCGCCGTTTTCAGCATGTGCGGTTGCCACTGTTCGATATGCCAGTCGCTATGCTTCAAATCGGACGCATTCAGCATTTCCCGGGCGTGATCCAGGTTTACAGCTGTTTCCAAAATAGCGGATAATTGCATTTGCTGACTTGCCAGCGCAATATCTTCTACCGGCTGCATGTCGAGTGGATGTTTACCAAATGGGAGAAAACTATTGGTTTGATTACTACCCGGATCTCCGTCAAATGACTTCACTATCCCGTCCATTTTAACAAAATCGTGCTGAAAAGCGATTTGCTTCTCCACTGTATCCAGGGCTGTACCCAACTGTTCCATTACCACAAATTTCAGGTTCTGGCAACGTGGCAATGCTTTTTCAAGATATTCAAATACCGTTTCAGGGACTGAATCGTCGTGGGTATCTCGTCGCACAGTTCTTTCTTCCGATCCATTGTCCCAGCTACCGCCTGAAATGTGGATTTCCCGTACCCGGTCCAAAGGATAGCAGGACAGCATTTCTTGAAAATCAATATCAAAATTGTGGCACTGGCAATACAGGTTATGCAGGTCCAGGATAATGAAACCGTTGATACTTTCTACTAATTGATTGAGAAAGTCCCCATGCTTTTTCACTTCTTCGTAAGAATATGAAAACGCCAGATTTTCCAGACCGACGGGACAGTTGCACGCTTCCTGGATCCTCGCCAGCCTGTCCCGGCCGATCGCCAGTGTTGATTTATTAAAAGGAATACCCAGCGGCGCACCTTTGTGAAAGTCGCTGCCGGTCATAAAACCAAAGTGCTCGGAAATGTGATCGAAATGAAATTCGCCAGATAGCTTTCTGAGCTGTGAAAGCCAGTTCTGCTGCTCGGGCGACCATTTACCCGAAAATAAAGAAAAGTAAACGCCGTGACCGATCAGTCTGTTATGGTCGCTAAATTCTTTGACCAAATCTGTAAACCACTCGGGAATGGTTTCGACTTTAAAAAGGGAATCAAAAGACCACTCGATCGCCTCCACCTTTTCCATTTCAAACAACGGAACAGACGCTTGCAGGATATGCGTATCCAGATTACAGGCAATAGCAGAAAATATCCGGGACATCGTATAGAGCGGATTAACCCATTCCGCAGGCTGGACACGGATCTAGTTTTCGTGCATTTGACTTCTTTTCTTTGCCGGGCTTGATGTCCATATCGGCACAGGCGGTAATGGTACTGAGCGCAACTGCTATTGCGACTGCCTGAAGAACTGGTTTGGAGATTTTCATGTGTCTGTCGTTATAAGGTGAATCGGAATAATCTGTTAGATCTAAATCCACGAAGATTCGTTGTAACCGTTGGAATTTTTAGATAAAAAAAGCCTGACCGTAAGATCAGGCAATGCACTCAGGATAGTGTAAATATTATCCTCCAAACAATCTGGCCCAGAAACCTTTTGCTTTTGTTTTCGTTTCGACTGCTTTTTCAGAAGCCGTTTCTTTCAGTTCTTCATATTCCGCCTGCGCTTTCACTTGCAGTTCAGCCGCCTTCACTTTTGCTTCTGCCAGCTTTTCCGCCGCAATCTCCTTGGCGTCTTCGTACGCTTCGGCTGCATCTTCTTTTAAATCTTCGTATTTATCCTCAGCGACCTCTTTCCATTCACTGGCCCTTTCGGCAAGATCATCAAAAAAGTCACCTGCTTTTTCCTTGCCGGACGCAATGCCCAGCTCCACTTCATTCCGCAACCCTGCAAATGCAGATTTCGCTTCTTCCGTCTTCTCTGCTGCAACTTCCTTCACCTCTTCTACTCTTTCCTCGGCAGCAGCCTGTACCTCTTCCACTTCCACTGTGGCTTCTTCCTGCAATTCAGCCACCGTTTCTTTTGACTCTTCTATCTTCAACTCCGCCTCTGCTTTCAGGTCTTCCGCAGTTTCATACACTTCTGTTTTGATCCCGTCGGCCGTGTCTTCTGCGTCGGCCAGCGCTGATTCTGCTTTTATTTCCAGCTCGTCGGCTTCATTGGCAACTACTTCGTTCGCATTATCTTTTATTTCCAGTACCTCCTCCACAATCTCATCCTTGGCTTCTGCGGTTGTTGCTTTCAGCTCTTCTGTTTTGTTTTCCAGCGATTCTGCTGCATCATCCGGAAGTGGTTTGTCGTTTTCGGCCATAGGAAACAAGGTTTAAGGTTAAAAAGTAGACTAGCTTGAAATCGTAAGCTACAAAGGAGTTGGGAACGGTGCAAGCAAACGCACGCGCTTTCTCTACTCTAACCTCCTAATCATCAATTTTTTAACCAGCTCATAAAACGGCTCTGGCTGTAACGTTCGCCAGTTGCCGATCTGTAAGGTACCTCCGAAATTGATGTAATAATCCAGCCTGAACTTCTTCCATTGTTCCTCCACGTGTTCCCGGAAATTAACTGCCGCGATCCACCCGTCTTCAATATCATCAAACCACTCCGCATAATAATCGTCCTCGCCTCCGTGAAAGTCGAGCAGGTTTTCACCCATTAAAATAAACTGGTTAATACCCTCGTCCACAAGTGGATCCACGACCTGGCGCTTGAAAAACATAATGTCATTATGCAGCGCATCATTCCATTCCCCGAACATTTCGACGATCGCGTATTTCTTGATATAATCTGCAAATATGATCTTCACGTACAGCGTCTCAGAACCGATTTCGTCCCAAAGCGGGTGGATATAGTAACCGTAAATCGCATTTTCGTAATAGTCAAGATTATAGGTACGGCCGTAAAATGGCGACCGCTCATCGTGACTGGCTATATAGTGTTTCTCCCAGTTATAATAGGGCTCGATTTCCTGCATGGTCTCGCTTGGGTGGCTATTGATTTCGAATATATTAACAACAAAAAAAGGCCTAAACGATCTTTAAACCGTTTAAGCCCTTAAAATTATTGTACCTGAATCGGCTGCCGGAGGCTTATAGTTCGCGGATCCAGATATTACGGAAGCTCGTTGTGTTATTGTGGTCCTGCAATTTAATAGGTCCTTTTCCGTGCGGCTCAATCGTCGGCTGACCAATGTAAGGCGTAGTTCCCTGGATCATCGTGTGATTTTGAACCAAAACACCATTGTGGATCACGGTAATGTAAGGCGGGATAGTCATTTGACCATCTTTGTTGAAATGCGGCGCAGTGTAAACCACGTCGTAAGTTTGCCACTCGCCCGGGCCAACCGCTGCATTCACCAAAGGCATAGTTTGCTTGTAAATAGAGCCCGCCTGTCCGTTTGAATAGGTTGCATTGTTGTAGCTATCCAGTACCTGCAATTCGTAAATACCCTGCATGAAGATACCGCTGTTGCCGCGTCCCTGTCCGTTGCCATCTACTTTCGCAGGTGTTCTCCATTCAATGTGCAGCTGGTAATCTCCAAAAGTCTGTTTGGTCTGAATATCACCTGATTTCGGAGCTACGGTCATTGCACCGTCGGCTATTGTCCAGGGTGCAGCAGCTTTTCCGTCTTTTCCTGAAACCCAGGCATCCAGGTTTTTTCCGTCAAAAAGTACGATTGCATCAGAAGGAGCTGTAAATCCAGAAACCGTGGTAGAAGCTTTGCCGGGCGTTACGACGCGCGGTACCGGGCTCCACAATTCGCTTGATTCGGGAGTTTGTTTGGCTGGTTGCAACTGCGCGTGAGCGGCAAATGCAGCAGCCAGGCTGAACGCGGTAAGAAATAATTTTTTCATTTTGAAAATAAACTGTTTTGGTCAGATAAAACTGATTGGAAATTGCGCAAGAACGCACCGATTATCAAAAGTAGCAAGGTTAGCGATTCTCATCTAATTAAATGCAATTTTCCCGATTCTTATCACGTAATTTGCACCGCATTTCGGCGTTCTACGGCCAGTGTTAATCTAAAACCTACCAAGCTTACCCAAGTATGTTTAAAGTCACATGTACATTTTTACAATTGATCGTTTGCGGCATAGCGATAATTGTAACCCAATCCGCCTATGCCCAGCAACCTATTCCTCTTGACAATCTCAGTGCATTTACCACCCAATCCAACAACTGGAAAATCGTTGGTGGTGCGTCTGCTGACATTTCAAAAGAAAACGTACTGACCACAACTCCCGGAAAAGGAGTGCTGGCCTGCATTCATGAAAAAGGAAAATACGGAAACCAGTACGAGCTGATCTCCAACTTCAAGCACGGAGATCTGGACATCGAAATGGATTTCATGCTGGCCAAAGGTTCCAACTCAGGAATTTATCTGCAAGGCAACTACGAAGTGCAGCTTTTCGACAGCTGGGGTAAAAAAGGCGCCAAATACAACGATTGCGGCGGTATTTACGAACGCTGGAACGATTCAAAGCCGGAAGGTGAGAAAGGATACGAAGGCTATGCGCCCCGTTTTAATGTAGCAAAAGCGCCTGGCTTGTGGCAGAACATCAAGATTTCCTATCAGGCTCCGCGTTTCGATGCCAACGGTAAAAAAGTTTCGAATGCAGTATTCCTTTCTATCATATTAAATGGTGTAACGATCCACGAAAATGTAGAAGTAAGCGGCCCGACCCGCGGATCTCTGACAGCAGAAGACGTAGCAATGGGCCCGATCCGCATTCAGGGTGACCACGGTTCGCTGGCGATCAAGAATATTGTGATCAATAATTTTGATAAAAAACCAGGTACACTTACCGACCTGACCTACAAAACTTACTACGGTGCACTTTCAGAGACAGAAGATCTTACCAAAATGACGCCTGCTGAAACAGGTAAGTCGGAAGCTTTGAGCTGGGAGATTTTGAAAGAAAACAACAACTATTCTTACGTATACACAGGCAGATACAATGCGCCGACTGCGGGAGAATACAACTTCAAATTGCAAGCTTCCGGAAATTCTTACCTGAAAATCGACGGCAAATTAGTGATCGATGCACAGTGGAAGAACAATAACGAATTCCGCATGGGCACAGTGAATTTGAAAGAAGGCGATCACACGATCGAGATATTTAATAACAAAAAAGACGGCTGGATGCGCCCGGTACTGGGACTTTGGGTAAGTGGCCCTGGCTTCCGCGAAATGGCTTTCCACAGCAAGAGCTCGGCAATGCCCGCGGGCGCGACCGATCCGATCCTGATCACGGCTGGCACCAATACGATTACCCGCAGTTTTATGGATTTCAGGAAAGATGATAAAGGTAAAAGACAGCGCGCAGTACATGCGGTTTCAGTGGGCAGCCCTACTAACCTGCATTATACCTATGATATGGATAAAGGAACCGTGCTGCAAGTTTGGCGCGGCGAATTCCTCGACGCTACCCCGATGTGGCACGATCGCGGCGACGGATCTTCGCGTCCGCGCGGAAGTGTGACTTTGCTGGGCGACGATATGCTCCTCGGTAAAGCTTCCGGAAAAACAAAATGGGCTACTGACACAACAGGCAGCGGCTACCGTCCAAAAGGATATGTATTGGACGACCAGGACGTACCTACGTTCCAGTACCAGGCATTTGGCTCTACTGTAACAGACTATGTTTCGGTAGTGAATAATCAATATTTTGACCGGATCGTAAGAGTGAACAATCCAGCCAAAGGACTTGTCGCAAGACTGGCCGACGGTTCGAATATCGAAAAGCTTTCAGACGTACTGTATGCGGTGGACAACAAATCGTATTACATCCAGCTGGCCGACAAAAACATGAAACCCGAAATCAGAAGCATCGACGGACGCCAGGAATTGCTGGTTCCGGTTTCCAATGGAGAAGTAAAATATTCCATCCTGTTCTGATCCAATCCTTTAAGATACCTCATTGATAATGAAAAAATTAATTCAGATAGCATTCATTTTCTTGGCTACGCTTACCGTGCTGAAAGCGCAGGAGTCGCCTAAGGAAGAAGATTTTTACAAGATGATCACCCCGCCTATTCCCGAAGGTATTATTCTTGAAGTGGGTGGCTTGACGACGATGCCAAATGGTTCGCTGGCGATTTCAACCCGTCGCGGAGAAGTTTGGATCGTGGATAACCCTACCAGCCGCACACCTTATTTCAGAAAATTTGCGACAGGTTTGCACGAGATCCTTGGTCTTGCTTACAAAGAAGGTGCATTGTATTGCGCACAACGCGGCGAGCTTACGAAGCTGATCGATAAAAATGGCGATGGAAAGGCTGATGTTTATGAAACAGTTTATCAATGGCCACTTTCAGGACATTACCATGAATATTCTTTTGGACCAAAACTGGCGCCCGACGGAAGCTTTTATGTAAGTGGTAACGTTGCATTTGGTGACGAAGAATGGTGGAGAGGCGAAAGCCGCGTGCCGACAAGAGGCTGGATCTTCCATATTACAAATGATGGCAAATATGAACCTTATGCAACAGGAGTTCGCTCCCCGGCGGGTATCAGTATGCTGAACGGCGAATTGTTCTATACCGACAACCAGGGAGACTGGATGGGAACAGGCGCTATTTTCCAGGTGAAGAAAGGCGGCTTTATGGGCCACCCTGCCGGTCTGAAATGGGCTGGACTTCCCAATTCGCCTGTGAAACTGACTGAAAAACAATTCTTTGCAGAACGTGACAACCGTCAGAACAAAGACGCGCAGGGCCGTGCGATCAAGCCGGAGAATACCTTGAACGAGAAGCCCCAGTTTCTGTATCAGTTGAAAGAAAAATATGATATGGTACAGCTGCCGGCAGTTTGGTTGCCTTATGGTGTACACGGAGTTTCTACTTCCGAGCTGATTTTGGATGATACAAAAGGCGGATTCGGTCCATTTACCGGACAGGTATTTGTGGGCGATCAGGGCCAGAGCAATATCATGCGCGTGGTTTTGGAAAAAGTAAAAGGTGAATATCAAGGGGCAAGTATTGGTTTCCGCAGCGGATTCCAATCGGGTGTATTGAGAATGGCATTTGACAAAGACGGATCGATGTTCGTGGGTGAAACAAACCGCGGCTGGGGTTCGGCAGGTGACGCTAACCAGGGCTTGCAGCGATTGGTATGGAATGGAAAAATGCCTTTCGAAATGTACACTGTTAAAGCGCAGCCCGACGGATTTGAAATAGAATTCACAATGCCGGTTGACCGTAAATCAGCGGAAGATCTGGATTCTTATAACGTGAGCAGCTATCTGTACAAGCATTACCCAGTTTACGGCAGCCCTCCTATCAACACTGAAGATGTGAAGGTGACCGGCGTAAAAGTGTCAGACGATAACAAAAAGGTGCGCATTGTACTGGCTGGAATGAAGCAATATTATGTTCACAAAATATCACTGGAAGGCGTAAGAGCTGCTACAAACAGCTGGTCGCTTGTGCATCCCGATGCATATTATACGTTGAACAATATTCCTGACGGTGAAAAACTGAAAGTATCGGAATTAAAGACGACACGGTCGGGCGGCACGAAACCCGGAACTGCATCTGCTTCGGCAGCTACTGCTGAGAAAGAGCACGTATCGCCAGACGGAAAAGGCAAGCCCGCAGCCGGCAAAGCTGACGTAGCGAAAGTGCCTACTTTTGAAGAAGTAAAACCGATCCTGCAAAGAAATACCTGCCTGGCTTGTCACACAACTGACAAAAAGGTCGTTGGACCGTCTTACCTGGATGTTGCTAAACGCAAATATACCAATGAGAAGATCGTTGAACTGATCTATAGTCCTAAGCCTGAGAACTGGCCGGACTACGCAACTCCAATGCCTCCAATGCCGCAGGTTCCGAAAGCAGATGCCATGAAAATCGCTGCGTGGATCAACTCACTTGCGAAGTAATAGCATTCATATTGTTAGTTAGTTTTGAAAAGGTTGCCTGTTTACCGGGCAACCTTTTCTGCGTTTTCTCCACATATTTTCTTTATTTAAAATCACTTATATTCACACACTCTATCAGACGGATGCATTGTAACTGCACGTTTTTGCAGCTGAAATGCGTTAGTTGATATTGAATATGGTAAGTCTGTTATGTCCACTTTACGCGACCCATCTTTCTTGAAATCTGTTAAAGGCAAAATTTTTCTGGGATTTATCATTGCGTCCATCGCATTAGGCGCTTCGTGGCTGATCAGTAAACTGGCCTTTCAGGAAATCCTTGGCCGGGTAGAAATGATCTCCACGCCCAATGATAAACTCAGACTGGTCAACAAGATCTTCAAAAATATCCTGCAACTCGACCATTTACAGAATGCACGGAGAGCTAGCGACGAGGAACATACGGAGCAGGTACTCGCCAAATCCGTCGAGCTGGTCGCCACGCTTGATTCGCTGAGCGACATGAGCATTGGGGATGATTTACAGATCATCCGGATCGATTCCATGAAAACGATCCTCCTCAAAAGAGAGAAAATCTACGGCAACTATGTGACAGTCAGATCAAAGCTTGTTGACACAAAAACACTTGAAGACGAGGTAAAGAACATTTCCGGTTTAATCACGACCAAACTGAAACCGGATAGTACCGTAGTCAAAACAGAAAAAAGGACCACTACTACTACTATTTATACCGAAGTGGCCGATTCGGCACAAAAAGCGGCCGAAAAGAAAGGATTTTTTAACAGGGTTTTCGGGGGTAATAAAAAAGCGAAAAAGGCACCTGTCCAACCTAATAAAGTTGTTCAGAAACAGGAAGTGAATGTGCAGGTCGACACCATTTCGGTCGCTCAGGAAGACAGTACGATCGAGAAAGTAGACGAGGCCGTTCACGCGATTGAAAAGGCGCAGAAAAAGAGGACTACGAGTTTCGTAGACAAGGAAAAAGAACTGGCAACAGCCGGTAATGCACTTGTGAACGAGCTGCTGAATGTCATGCAGGAGGTCGAGAGCGAGGTATTGAGCCAATCTAACCAGGACAGTTCGAAGGCAAACCAAATGGTGACCAAAAGTGTGGCTATGCTGCAATGGGTCATGTTGGGTTTTTTCTTTCTGACTGCATTACTCGCCTACCTGATATTCGCGGATATTTCCCGAAGTAATACATACCGAAGCCAATTAGAAGAGGCAAAAGAGGAAGCGGAATATCATAGCATGGCCAAACAGCGCTTTTTAGCCAATATGAGCCACGAAATCCGCACGCCGCTCCAATCGATTATCGGATATACGGAGGCACTCAAGAAAGTCGAGAAGCCTAAAAAGCAGGATCTCGAAACGCTTCATTCCGCGTCTGAGCACTTGTTGTACCTGGTCAATGAGGTGCTCGATTACAGCCGCATTATTTCCGACCGCTTTACTTTTGAAGAACGTGTATTTGCGATGAGTCCGTTGCTGAATGAAGTAATACAGGTCTTGAAGCCAAGTGCGTCGACCAAAAATCTGGTACTGAGGTTGGAAAATAACCTTCCCGCAAACCTGTATCTCTGCGGTGACCCGTTCAGATTGAGACAGGTACTTTACAATCTGCTTACCAACGCGATCAAATTTACGGATACCGGAGAAGTTGTACTGAGAGTCGCCAGTGTTGAATTAAACAACAAAATACAGGTTGAGTACACTATTTCCGATACAGGAATAGGGTTGTCACCAGAGCAGGTTCAGCGGGTTTTCAATCAATTTGAACAGGCTGACTCCTCTATTTCAAGACGGTTTGGTGGTACTGGACTGGGTTTGACCATTGTAAAAGCGCTTGTAGAAGGCATGGAAGGCAATATTCGTGTCAAGAGCAGCCCCGGGCAGGGCACAACTTTTTTTGTAACCACCAGTATGAAAAAAGCTGACACACTGGAATTGACAGAGGAAGCTCCGGAGAAAAGCTATCATGTTACCGGTAAAGTATGGCTGGTCGACGACGATACTTTCATCCTGAAATGGTGCTCTTCCGTTCTCGAAATGAACGGCATTCCGCATAACTCATTCTCGTCCGCAGAAGAAGTACTAAGCAGGCCGTGGGACAATCAGGTTAAGTTTGTTTTGACCGATATGCGTATGTCGGGTATGAATGGCGCTGAACTTTGCAAACGGATCCGCAAGATAGCCGGGCACGATGTCAAGGTTTTCGTGCTTACAGCCCAGGCTCTACCGGAAGAACGGGCGAATCTGCTTAATCTCGGCTTTGACGGCTATCTAATGAAGCCTTTCCATTCAAAGGATCTGCTTGAACTCCTCGAATCATCCTCGTCTCCTGAGGTCATTGCTACCGAAGAACCTGAGCATGAGGAGCTGGATTTCACGATGCTCAACCAAATGACTTTCGGCGACGAGGGGCTATTGCGCGAGATTTTAGAACAGTTTGTAAAGGATTCACGTACAGATGTGGAGGCTCTCCAACTTCATATTGAAACGCGCGAACTGGACAAAGTAACCGAAATCATGCACAGAATGGCGGGACGGACCGGCCAGATAGGCGCCAGGGAGCTTTCCGCTCAATTCAGGAACTTTGAGTTAGCATTACGGGAAGATCCTTCGCAGGTATCTGTGCCGGAAATGGAGCGTGTTACTGAAAGAGCCCGCGGTGTAATCGAGCAGATCGAGGGTAAAGCCTTGGCTTATTCGATGTGATATTTTTCAATCTTGTAGTACAGGGTTTTCCTGTCAATATTAAGGAGTTTTGCTGCCTTACTTTTATTGTAGCGCACTTCCTGCAATACTTTCTCGATCATTTCTTTTTCATGCGTTTCCTGCAAAGCTTTCAGGTCCGAGCCGCTGGCTTTCGGGGTATCTTCCATTGCAGTGATCATTTCAGCCGGCAATGCGCCAGAAGTCGCAACTTCTTCTTTCGATAATAATACAAGCCTTTTGATTACATTATTGAGCTCGCGCAGGTTACCTGGCCAGTCGTATTTCATAAAAATATCCAGCACTTCCTTCGAAAGCTCGCGCACATTTCTGTCGAGCTCGCTATTGGCCTTATCCACAAAATGCTGAATGAATATGGCCAGGTCTTCTCCCCTTTTGCGAAGTGGCGGTACCTCAATTTTAAACTCGTTCAGCCTGTGGTAAAGATCGTCCCGGAAATCGCCTGCAGCTGCACTTGAAATCAGATCTTCGTTTGTTGCAGCGATCAGTCTTACATCCACTTTCACCTGCTGCGTACTGCCTATCGGCACGATAATGCGCTCCTGCAATGCACGAAGCAGCTTGATCTGAACATCGTAACCCAGGTTACCGATCTCGTCCAGGAACAGCGTACCTCCGTCGGCAGCCTCGAACTGACCGATCTTATCCATTAAAGCGCCCGTGAATGCGCCTTTTTTATGCCCGAACAATTCGCTCGCTGCCAGTTCTTTTGAAAGCGACCCGCAATCGATCGCGACAAAAGGCCCGCTGCTGCGCTTGCTAAGCTTGTGAATAGACTTTGCTACGTGTTCTTTTCCCGTCCCGCTCTCGCCCTGAATGATCACTGACATATCTGTCGGTGCCACTAAACGTACGTATTCGTAGAGCTGCTTGGATATTTTGCTTTTACCCTCAATAAAATCCAGCGACTGACTGTCCACTTTCGCATTACCCTTCGCTTTTGGCGCCGCCTTCACGCTGCCTGCTTCTCCCTTGTTGAGCGCTTCTCTCAAAACCATCAAGAGTTCTTCCGGATTCACGGGCTTGGTAATGTAATCAAATGCGCCTATCTGCATGGCAGTCACCGCAGTACGCACATCGTGGAAGCTGGTCATGATGAATGCAGCTGTCCTGTTACCTTCGCTGCGGAGCGTTTTCAGGAAGTCAACCGAGTTCCCGTCCGGCAGGCGGTAGTCGAGCATAAGCACATCGAATGGACCGTCGGGATCGTTATTGATAATCTCTCTGGCCTCTTTCAGATTCGAACTAACCTTAACCTGATGCCCGTGTTTACCAAGAAAATTGGTTAACAGTTTAGAGAAAGTTGTATCGTCTTCAACGAGGAGCAGATGAGCCATGGGATATTAAGTAGGTCAAAAATAAATAGCTTACTAACGAGCGGGATAAACGTAAAATTATAAAAAGTAAGCTCAAAAAGCCGGAGTATGCCCGGCTTTTAATTGTAGCTTTTGTAAAATTAATTCAGAAAAAGGCTAATCGACTTTCCGGCCATATTTGTCCAGATTCAAGGTCGACGATTCCTCTCCTTTTTTAAGATTGATCTCGTAATACTGCGCATTATTGTCTCTTTTTACAATATAGGCGCTGGAAACTTTCCACTCCGCGTAGTCATCGGACGCAAGTGTCGATTTAACTGCCTCGGGCAGATCTTCCGGTCTAACCGCCACCTTTTCCTGGTCGATGGTTATATGTGGAAGATTCGCGGCGCGGAGGTCTCCGGAAGGCAGATTACATATTGCGAGCAAGGCCAGAATAGTGGCAAAAATGAGCTTTCGCATAGTTTTGTTTTTAATGTAAAGTCAGGCAGCAGGCAAGAACTTACGCCCGCAGAGCCGGGACAAAAGAACAGATTTCATCGCTCTAAAAAAATTTTACAGCACTTTTTTCGAAATGACTATGAGTCGAGAAAAATGTACTGCTGGACACAAAATCAGAATTTTTATAACAAAATCCTTAAATCTGCCATAGGTTGTGGAGGACTAAGAAATTTGTTCAAAATATTTTGAATCGCGGTATATGAAACGAAACAGAATCACTTATATTTGTGTCGAACTCATTTAAGAGCTGTAAATAGAAATTATACTACACGCTCACCTCCAAAATTAGCGCTATACATTCATTGATTGAATACCTGGATGGCATTATTTACTCAACGTTATTGAGAATTTCATCGGTTAGTCTGAAACCATTAAGAGCCTAGAAATAGGCTCTTTTTGCTTTTTAGCCCTGCTGCTATTGAATACATCGTTTCCCGCTTTTTCTTCCCCTTTCGATCTAAAGTCTTTTTAGTGGCGTAGGTCTTTGCAAATCTTTCGATGTACGAGAGAGCTCAATAACCTTTGAAGCTATGAACAAACTATTGAAACCAGAAACCAATTCAGGTAAAAGAGAAGGGGAAACATCGCCGGTAAACAGGCGCTCGTTTTTGAGAGCAGCAGGTATCGCTACCTCGCTGGGTACCATTGCACTCACAAGTGCTTGTAAAGACGATGAAACGGAACCAATGCCAGGTGGCAACGGTGATACTGTTGACCTGGGCTCAGGCGACGTGGGTGTACTTAACTATGCATACGCACTCGAACAACTGGAAGCTGCATTTTATTCGCAGGTAATTACCACACCTTACATGGGAATGACCGACGCCGAAAAAACGATCCTGACGGATATCCGCGACCACGAGATCATTCACAGAGAATTTTTCAAAGCTGCATTAGGCGACAAAGCGATCAAAGGACTTACTCCAAATTTCGCGAGCATCGATTTCACGAAAAAAGATGCGGTACTTGGAGCTGCCAAGCTTTTTGAAGATACAGGCGTAGCCGCTTACAATGGAGCAGGCAAATTGCTGAAAGACGGCGGAAACCTGTTATTGGCTGGCAAGATCGTTTCAGTGGAAGCCCGTCACGCGGCGGTAATCCGTGATATGATCAATCCTAAGTCGGCTGATTTTGCCGGTGATGATATCCTGGATGCAAATGGAATGGATAAGGCGATCGCGCCTGCCGACATTCTGAATGCTGTAAAAGGTTATGTAAAAGAAACCATCACAGGAGCCAACGTCGGTAAATAATCTTCCCACTTAATCTGAATCAGAAATCATGGATATATTTAAAATAATTGACAATTTTCAAAAAATTGACGGTGACGCACTAGGAAGGCTCGAATATGCTACCCGCCGTCATTTTATGAGTAAGGTTGGTTCAAAACTGGCAACTGTGGCCGTACCGACCGTTTTTGCAAGTATCGTTAATAAAGCATTCGCACAGTCAGCAGGTGCAATTGATGTATTGAACTATGCATTGACGCTGGAATACCTGGAAGATGAGTTTTACAAAGGCGGTAACGCAGCGGCAGGACTTATTCCTGCAACTGATAAAACCATTTTTACACAGATCGGTAAACACGAAACGCAGCACGTTGCATTTCTTGTGAAAGCTTTGGGTACGAAAGCAATTGCTAAACCTACGTTTGACTTCAAATACAACGGCGCTTTTGCAGACGTTTTCACTAACTATAAAACTTTTGTAACCGTTTCCAGCGCTCTGGAAGATACCGGTGTTCGTGCCTATAAAGGCCAGGCTGGCGCATTGATCGGCGATCCTCAGATCCTTGAATATGCATTGCAGGTTCACTCTGTGGAAGCACGTCACGCGGCAGTTGTACGCAGACTGGCTGCTTCAGTTACCGGAAATGCGGCAATGAAAGGCTGGATTACCGGAAAAGAAGGTGCAGTTCCGGCTATCTACGCTGGCGAAGACAATCTGACACAAGGCGGAAAAGACCTGAAAGGATTGGCTTCGAAGACCGATGCAGCTATTTCAGAAGCTTTTGACGAGCCTTTGACCAAAGAAGCAGTACTTGCAATTGCAGGTCCGTTTATAAAAGCTTAAGTAAATCTTCCCCTGTTGGACGTATACATACACTTGTATGTGACAGTAAGTTCGAAGTGTTACAACGCACTATTCTTGACTTTGAGGCTACCCGGTTGGTAGCCTCTTTTTTTGTGTAAAATTTGCTTATTATCAGCTTTCGGACTAGGTAACCAGACAGGATTATCTAAATTTGGTTATCGAACAAGAAATTTTTCCTGAATCCAAAATGAAGCCTGCATTAGATAGAAGAGGTTTTTTGAAGAAGAGCGGCTTAACTGTTCTTGGCACTGCTTTGGGCAGTCAAATGGTATTTGCTGATAAAATGCCCGAAGGATATATACCCCTGCAATGGGACGAAGGCGACGCATTAAAAGGTAAAAATCCGGAAATGATCGTGCAGGGTGACAAACCCTGGAATGTGGAATCGCCGGTGCATTTGCTGGACGACAAGATCACGCCGGTCGAAAAAATGTTTATCCGAAATAACGGACTCATCCCAGAAAAAATCGATGTAAGCAAGTGGACGCTTACTATTGACGGAGAATCTGCGAAGGCGCCGAAAACCTATACACTGGAAGAACTTAAGAAGAAATTTAAAACCTATACGTACCAGCTTGTACTTGAATGTGGCGGGAATGGCCGGTCGGGTTTCCAGCCGCAGGCTTCTGGAAACCAGTGGGGGCAGGGCGCTGTGCATTGTGCCTCGTGGACCGGTGTGCGGTTGAAGGATATTCTGGCTGATGTGGGGATTAAAGACGATGCAGTTTATATTGGATATCACGGCAAAGACCAGCACCTGAGCCGCGACCCGAAAAAAGAAGCGATTTCACGCGGGGTACCTATTGCAAAAGCATTGGAAAATGAGACACTGATCGCCTGGCAACTGAATGGAAAGGATATTCCTGAATTTCACGGTTACCCGCTCAGGCTGGTAATCGGTGGCTGGCCGGCTTCGGTTTCAGGAAAATGGCTGAGCAGTATTTCGGTGCGTAACAAGGTGCACGACGGGGCGAAAATGGAGGGACATAGTTACAGAATGCCTAAAAGTCCGGTTGCGCCGGGTGAAGATGTTCCGCAAACGGATCAGTATTTCCGCATTATCGAGTCAATGCCGGTGAAGTCGCTGATCACTTTTCCAAAATCGGGCGCTATGATCGCGCCGGATAAAGAACTTGCCATGCGTGGACATGCGTGGGCAGGCGATCTTTCCGTTAAGAAAGTGGAAGTATCTATCGATTTTGGTTCTACCTGGAAAGAATGCAAGTTGGAAGCGCCGGCGAATCGGCTCGCCTGGCAGCATTGGAATACAAATATTAAATTTCCTTCAAACGGATATTATGAAGTTTGGGTGAAAGCGACCGACTCGAAAGGTAATGCGCAGCCGATGGTAATCCCGGCGTGGAATCCTGGCGGTTACCTGAATAATGCGTGTGAGAGAATTGCGGTGAAAGTCGGCTAAAAGCTACATTATGAAACTGTTATTGATTTTTTTAACAAGTATCGGGATATTCCTTTTTTCATTTACCCCGAATGTAAATGAGCTGAGTCCAGAGCGTTCCTTTGCTGTAATGCAATCGGATACCTTGAAAAAAGACAAGGAAACTGGTCTGGTTACGGATGAAAACCTGTACCTCGTGAAGGCCCAGTGTACGAACTGCCACAATTCGAAACTGATCCTGAACAACAGGTTTACCCGCGACGGCTGGAAACAGAAGATCCGCTGGATGCAGCAAAATCACAACCTATGGGATCTGGGCGAAACAGAGAAGCCTGTACTCGATTATCTGGAAAAACACTACGGCCCAACGATCGCCTCCACCCGCCGGGCTCCGCTGAAAAACGTCAAATGGTACAAGCTGGAACAATAGTGCCCGGCTTTTCTTCCTTATTTCTATTTTTTATTTTAGTAAAAACGCGTGCAATCTTTTTTAAAATTTACCCTCAGGAAACTGACATTCCTGATTTGCTTTTTCGCATTAACTGCCTTTGTCAACCATTCAAGTTCAGAAGAAACTTACATCCAGCAACAAACTTTACCGAACCCGCTCCGGGCGGAGGTAATTGGAATACAGGATGGAGATACGATCGAACTGAAATATATATTTAGTGGAAAAAAAGCGGGGCGCCGCTCCGGAATGCCGGTCAGGATCCGCTTCTTGCACGTGAATTCGCCTGAGCGCGGCCGGCCATTTTATAAGGTAGCCAAACAATTTACGAGCGACGCCTGCTTTCGGAAAACCATACAGATCCGGCACGCAGGTAACTTCGACAAATATGGGAGGCTGCTTGGTGAGGTAGTATTGCCCGACGGGAGGGTTCTGAATAAAGAACTCGTCAAACAAGGACTTGCTGTGCATTTCAAGAAATATTCGACCAGTACCGAATATGCGAATCTTGAAAAACAGGCGAGAAAACAGCGGATTGGAATATGGAGTGTTGCGGACTATTCTGTGGGTAAACTTTAAGCTGAAAACCAATGAGCTCTTCTGCATTTTTCCAGATTCTTTACCAGCATGAAACGCTCTTTCAGCTGCCCGAAGATATTGTTGCTGCTCCGGTGGAGGCGAAACCTGCGCTAGCAGAGGTTTCCGCGAAAACTTTACCGGAACCTCAGGCAAAAACGCCGGTACCCGAAGTTTCCGCGCCCGTAGTTGCCGAGCCTAAAACAGTATTGCCCGCGACGCCGGTTGTTCCCCCGCCTGCCGCTCCTGATTTTCCAAAACTTAAACACAAAGTCCTGATCCTGATCGACGAGCAGAAGCAAAAAGATATGCTCGCTTCGGAGGCGCTTTTTCTGGACAATATCCTCAAAGCTGTCGGCCATTCAACCGAGCATGCAGATATTCTGAATTTCAGCTTTTTACCCGGCCAGGATGCGCGGAAAGTGTTTTCAGAAAAGAGAACCAATTTTTTCATCACATTCGGTGTACCGCTGATCAGGCTGCACCTTGACCTGCTGCTCGCGCCCTATACCCCTAAAAATATCGACGGGATCTGGTTCCTGTTAGCCGACCCGCTGGTAGTGATTGAAGCGGACCGTAATTTGAAGAAAAAACTCTGGCAGGCATTGAAGCAAATGTTCGAAATGTCCTAGTTACGAGCGGGTTACGCTATTTAAATGCCGGTCATCACAATAATGTAGTGAATTTCCCTGTTTTCATGGATAATCGCAGGCTAACCCATGAAAATCTATGGCCAAATTCACTGAATACATTGCGAACTGGTTCCGTTCGAAAGCGTCGGATGAGGATCAATACTACGACGACGAACCTGTCGAAACCGACCAGAAACCCATATCAAATGCCATTTACGCGGATGATAAACACATTCCCGTCGCGGAGGTAAGGCCTGCACCTATTCAATATGCAGCACCACAGCCTGAGCCGGAAGTACGGGAATTGCAGCGGGTGGAAGTGACAATCCCATATTGGCTGGAAGACGAAGATATGCTGCGCGACGAAGGCGTTTTGTTCGGACTGTCGGAATCTGACCCGAACGAAAAAACAGATATAATCCAAAAGTACTTTTCTAATCTCTCAGCTGAGCATATTGCGAATATTGAACAGCAGAATGAGCGGATCCAGGAATTGAACCTGTTTATCGGTCAGAAAAACAACCGGATCGAAGAGTTACAGGAGAAGCTGAAAAATCCTGCGGACAAGCTAGCCGGCGAGCACCATTTACCCAGAACATTAATAGGGATCAGCCTTTGCATTGCGATGTGTATCGGCAACTTTTTCCTGATCAGGGAATCTTTAAAGCCCGCTTTTGCAGATAATTCGTGGATCGCTTTGGGCGTTTTCCTCGCTGGAATGTTCAGTTTGTTTGGCAAGATCTCATTGTTTCATGATACGGAATCGAAGGTAACCTGGAAATCGCTGCTCGAAGAAGTGGGTTTGCCTTTTGCAGCTGCACTTTTTGTATTTGCAAATGTGATTACGTATCAAACGTGGTGGCAGGCATTCGCCCTTTTTATATTCGTATTCTTCCTTTTCCTATTTGCGGGAAAATTACTGCTGAGCAATATCACCGTGCTCCGCAAGGATCTGCAATCGTGGCTGAATATCAGGAACGACCGGCGCGATTATCGAGACAATACTTCCAACTGGGAGGCTGACTGTCAGGTATTACAGGAAGAGATTGATGAATTAAGGGTCAAAAAGTGGCAGGTTCTCCGGGAACAAAGCGCTTCCGAAACCGAGCGCGACCGGCTTTTTGCGAAGCGCGATATGCTGATCAAACTTTTCGAAAGTGAGTTCTTTCTCGCCCGCCGCATGAAAAATGAGCTTACAACCCGCCAGCTCAACCTGATCCAGAAGGGTATTAAGTAGCTTTTTGAAGCGACACTACCGGCCCGATGGCCTGATTTTTTCAAATCTCCCACCTGATCAATAAAAGATAACAGATCATGAACGAGCAAAATCCAAACGAAAACGGCGATTACCAGCACGGTTATACACGTGGTATCGAGGGAATTGACCGCCAGGTTTACGAATCATATTTATCCAGCGATGTCAATCACGACTGGATCCGGGAGCGCCTTGGCTCTAAAAAAGAAGAATTATCTGCTGTGAAAACCAGAACCCAGGAAACGCAGCAACTGCACAAGGGTGCTTATGATAAGTTGCAGGCCGAAATGATGGCCCTCAACGGCACCGCCCGGCAGATGAAAGATCTGGAAAGATCGGTAGTCGATATTGATGTGCAATCGGAGCAGCTGCGGGAAAAAAGAGCTGAAAAAGCGCCTTCCTATTCATTGGTTGCGGGATTAATATTTCTGGCCGCCGGAATTTCTTTCATAGCCGGTGATCTGATCATTTCCCACGAAATTGTGGCTTATGCGCTGAATATCAGAAATCCGAATGAAGCGTGGGCATTTGCAATTGGTTTGGCGATGTTGTCTATTCTATTAAAACCTGCTTACGACAGGCTCGTTGAAGAACCTTATCATAAAAACGAAACACCGAAGGCAAGGTCGAGATATGCCGGATTTAAACTGACACTCTCAATTTTCGCGATCGTTACGCTGGTTATTCTTGGTTGGTTCCGGTATGAAGCTTATAGGACAGACAAGCTAAAAGAAGCAATCAATAAATCAGTCAAAAACCTGCAACTCAATGCAGTTGATCCACTTACAGGCGCGCCGATCAGCAGTCCTGAGCTGACTGATAAGATCGAAGGCGCATTGCGCAATTCGGATCAGCTGAATATGGATCTGGTGAATAGTCCGTGGGCGCTGCTTTCTTTCGTACTAAGCGGGGTGTTATTTGCAGTGGCGGGTGCGGTTTCGCTGGGTATGGCGCTGCCGGTGTTGCAGGGTTTTTGGTACCGCTGGCTGCAAATTGACCCGAAACTAGGCAGGTTAAGAAGACGCAGAAAAAGAATTTTGAAACAAATGGAGCCACTTCAGGAACAGCTTAACCTGCACATGACGCAAAAAAGCATCCTTGAAAATGACCTCGCATTGTTGCCGAAACTGGAAGAGCTTCGGGAGGAAGAAGCGGCAATCCGCGCTGAGATAGAAAGCTTGGAAGCCGAACGCCGCAATGCACTTACTGATAGCAGAATCCAATCATTTGGTGATGGTTATGCACATGGTAAGGTGAGCCGCGATGTGATGAGCGAAGAGGAATATGATTCGTGGAGAGACAGCCATCTGACGGTTTCCAACCTGGCATTGCGCGCCCGGTCGAATGCCTCAGCCGACCGCGCTGTTTCGCGGACAAAGAGCTCGGGAATGCGTCCGCACCAGGCGATCAGAAAAGCAATTACAGATCGTTTCGACGAAAACAATTCATAGTTTCTTAAATTGGGGGTCGATATTCACGATATGATTGAGACCCCTAATTTAAGAATAGTACCCTGCGACGACACCCTATTTGATGCGATCCGTCTGGGAAATAACACACTCGCCAGGGTGATGGGCGTGAATGTTCCAAAGAAATGGACCGAATTCCGCGATACTTTTACCCCTTCCTACCACCGCTGGAAAGCGCATCCGCCGCTTCGGAACTGGTGGGTTTATCTTATTATTTACAAGCCCGACAACCAACTGATCGGATCCTGCGGCTACAAGGGAGAACCTGATTCAACAGGTATGGTGGAAATCGGTTACGAAATTATGCCTTCCCACCGTGGAAAAGGACTTGGTACTGAAACTGCAAAGGGACTTGTTGACCACGCATTCCGTCAATCCGGCGTATTAAAAGTAGTGGCGCACACGCTTTCAGAAGAAAATGCCTCCGCCCGCCTGCTGGAGAAAATTGGTTTTGCCCAGACAGAAGATGTGAATGATCCGGAAGATGGATTATTGTGGCGCTGGGAAATTTCCCGTAGATAATAGCAGAATCAGGCTTTTCGTTTTAATATGACATTGCTGCGTGCGAAAATTAATTGCATTGTAGTAATAAAGTTTTGGCTTAATTATTTACATTAAGCTACCGAACGCAGTTCTGAAACCCTTGGCCCCCACTATTATGATTGAGTCTTCAAAGGATTCTTATCCGTGGCTTAAAAATTATCCGGAAGGTATTCCATTCGAAATTAACCCGGACGCTTACTCTTCGCTCGTTGAGATGATGGAGATCAGCTTTCAGCAAAATGCAGAAAAGCCAGCTTATACGAATATGGGTAAGGCGATCACATTCAGCCAGTTGGATGCGCTTTCCAGGAACTTCGCGGCTTACCTGCAGAGTGTCGGCCTGAAACAGGGTGACCGGATTGCGATTCAAATGCCTAACCTGCTGCAATATCCGGTAGCTATGATGGGCGCAATCAGGGCGGGACTGGTGATCGTGAATACCAATCCGCTTTACACGTGCCGTGAAATGCAGCACCAGTTCAAAGACTCAGGGGCAAAAGCGATCGTGATACTGGCGAACTTTGCACAAAATCTTCAAAAGGTTCTTGAAAATACCAATATACAACACGTAATTATTACGGAGATCGGCGACCTGATGGGCTTTCCCAAGAAGCTCATTGTGAATGCGGTAGTTAAATATGTAAAGAAAATGGTCCCGGATTACCATATTCCGCAGGCTACCAGCTTTTCTACGGCGATTGCAACCGGTGCGGGACTTACCTACAAGCGACCTAATGTTTCTGGTATTGACGTCGCATTCATTCAATATACCGGCGGCACTACCGGCATTTCGAAAGGCGCCATGCTGAGTCACCGCAACCTGATTGCGAATGTGGAGGGAATAAATGAGTGGCTGATGTCCAAAATGCGGAAATCGCCCAATTCAAATCAGCTTACACTAGTCGGCGCGCTGCCTTTGTACCACGTTTTTGCGATGACAATCAATGGGTTATGTGGTATTAAGTGGGGCGCATTGAATGTTTTGATCACTAATCCCAAAGATATTCCGGCATTTATTAAAGAGCTTAAAAAATTCCGGTTCCATATTTTCCCCGGACTAAATACTCTTTTTAACGGCTTACTGAATAATCCCGAGTTCGCTTCAGTAGATTTCAGCGAACTGAAAATCACCATTGCGGGTGGAATGGCTTTGCAAAAGGTAGTGGCTGACAGGTGGGAAGAAACAACGGGCTGCATACTGGTGGAAGGTTACGGACTTTCTGAAACTTCGCCGGTACTTTCGGTAAACCCGCTCGACGACAAACACAGACAAGGCACGATCGGGCTTCCTTTTCCGAGCACCGAAATGCGCATTCTGAGTGACGATGGAAACTGGCTGCCTGTGGGTGAAAAAGGCGAAATATGTGCAAAAGGACCGCAAATTATGCTTGGGTATTACAATAGGCCGGATGAAACTGAGAAAGTTATTTTTGAAGATAAAAATGGCCGATGGTTCAAAACCGGGGATATTGGTATCGAGGATCCGGACGGTTTTTTCAAGATCGTCGACCGGAAAAAAGATATGATACTCGTTTCGGGTTTCAATGTGTATCCAAATGAAATAGAGGGCGTGATCGCACAATGTCCGGGTGTGCTGGAAGTAGCCTGTGTGGGCATTCCTGATGATAAATCGGGCGAGATGGTGAAGGTATATATTGTTAAAAAAGACCCCGCATTAACCGAGGAAAAGATACGTGAATACTGTAAGGAAAACCTGACAGGATACAAGCGGCCGAAGCAGATCGAGTTCCGCAGCGAGCTGCCCAAAACCAACGTCGGCAAGATCCTGAGAAGAGCATTGCGGGAGGAGGAAATGGCGAAAATCGGGAGTTCAGGGCACAATTAGCGTCAGCTTTCTGTATATTTAGGCAAATAAGTTCTCAACAATGAAAGCCGATATATATGAATCTACACCGGAAAACCCTGGTATTACTGCACGGTCACGGAGCTGACGATACGATCTGGGACTACGTTGACGCGACCATTAACGAGTATTATACGATTGTCAGGCCCAATATTTCACTCTTCACTTTTTGCCAGTCAGTGGAAGATTATGCTGACGAACTGCACCGCTTTTTGACCAATGCCAATATCCTTAAATGTACGCTGATCGGGCATTCGATGGGCGGGTATATTGCATTGGCTTTCGCTGAAAAATATCAGGATATGCTAGACGGTTTCGGCCTGTTCCATTCCACCGCCTATGCCGACGATGATGCAAAAAAGGCTCAGCGAAATCAGGCTATCGAAATATTAAGAAGTAAAGGAACAGAGACATTTATCAAAAATACAGGTCCGAATATGTTCGGCGACCGGTATAAGGAATTGTTTCCTGAGAAAGTGGAGGCGCATATCCGACATTACTCGAAGCTACCCGCTGAGGCGCTGATCGCAGGGATCACTGCGATGATCAACCGCCCCGACCGGACCGCCGTTCTGGCGGCATTACCATTCCCCGTTTTGTTCATAATTGGTATGCAGGATAAGCTGATACCGTTTGAAAGCCTGATCACTTTATCCGAATTCCCAAACCGGAGCTATCCGTTTATTCTGGCGGAAGCCGGTCACATGGGCATGGTAGAGCGGCCGGATGCAACTGCGCGGATGATCAGCTGGTATATGGATAAAATTTAATTGCAAAAAAGATTATTGTGACGATCTAAACCGGGTAAGCCTTCGTTATAAGATGAATGCTTACCCGTAATTTTATCTATGCGAAAAATATTAACCCTATCCCCGGGGAGAACCGTTGCCCACCTGCTCATATGGAGCTTACTGCTGCTCAACTCCTGTAACAATGACAAGCCGCCTGTAACTCCGGAGCCGGAGGAAGAAAATCAGTATCTGCTTCGTAGTGAGGATATTTCAACGCTTTCCAAAGAACAGATCACGGAACGTGCGAGAGATATTAACCCGCTGCTGGCCGGTTATGTGAAGGCCGGAATCAAGGTTTACAAACTTTCCTACAAAACTAAAAACACCGACGGAACCGATATTACGGCTTCCGGTGCGCTAATTTTGCCTGATACCGATCAGCCTGCTTCCATGATCAGTGTACAGCACGGTACCATTCGCGAGGATATTTCGGCTCCTTCCAATTTTGCCGACGATTCCGAAGCTGCGTCTTTTGGTGCCTTGTTCGGGTCAATGGGGTATATTATTGCGTATCCTGATTACATCGGTTACGGAGATTCGAAAGATCTTCCGCATCCTTACGAGCACCGGGCGAGCCTGGCGTCGGCTTCACTGGATATGCTTCGGGCCGCGAAAGAGTTTTTGAAAGATCAGGAAGAAGTGGAATGGGATGAGAAGCTATATATTGCCGGCTATTCGGAAGGTGGCTTTGCGACGATGTCTTTGCAGAAAAAGATCGAAGAGGAGGCCGCTGGTGAGTTTAATCTGAGGGCTTCGAGCTGCGGCGCGGGTGCTTACGATAAGACTGCTTTTATGAAATATATCGTCAATACCCCAACTCACGGATTGGCTTCCTATAACTTTTCTTATCTGTGGGTTTTGCTCACATACGATCGTATTTATAAGCTTAATAAACCGGCTTCCTATTATTTTAAAGAACCTTATGCAACTGAGATTGCAAAGTCCGGCGCGAACGTGCGGATAGCTACAAGCTTTGATTCTATCCTGACTGATTCCTTCAAAAAAGCGCTAAACGACGGTACTGATAAAGGTTTTATTGATGCGATCGGGGATAACGACGTGTACAACTGGAAGCCTAAAACGCCGACGAGATTGTATCATGGTAGCAGCGATGAGCTGGTTTTTTATTTTAATTCCGAAAAAGCTTACAATACCATGAAAGGATTGGGTGCGGACGTGCAGCTGACAACTATACCCGGCGGTACGCACAGCAGTTCCATTGTGGCTTTTCTGGTAGGTACCCTCGGTTTTTTCACTGCCACACCTTAGGGCAGGATTGTATTAATTTTTGTAAAAAAGCATATATATAAATGTCTTCACTCCTTGATCTCGTAGGCAATACCCCTTTGGTTGAATTAAAACGAATCAATCCTAACCCGAAAGTCAAAATCTTCGGAAAGCTTGAAGGCAATAATCCTGGCGGCAGCGTGAAAGACCGCGCGGCGTACAGTATGATCCAGGGCGCGCTGGAACGCGGCGAGATTAAGTCAGGCATGAAACTGATCGAGGCTACGAGCGGCAATACCGGTATTGCGCTGGCGATGATCGCGCGTTTGTTCGATCTGGAAATAGAGCTGATCATGCCGCAAAGTTCTACCAAAGAGCGTGTGTTGACCATGGAGGCTTACGGCGCAAAGGTAATTCTTGCTGAAAATATGGAGATATCGCGGGATTTGGCGGAGGAAAAAGCAGCGGGAGGGGAGTATTATATGTTAAATCAATTTGCCAATCCTGACAACTGGAAAGCACATTACCGCACAACAGGCCCTGAAATTTACAAGGATACGGATCAGAAAGTAACACATTTCGTATCCTCAATGGGCACTACGGGTACCATTATGGGTGTTTCCAGATATTTAAAAGAACAAAACGAATCGATCCAGATCGTAGGCTGCCAGCCGACCGACGGAGCTAGCATTCCGGGAATACGGAAGTGGCCGGTTGAATATCTCCCCAAGATTTTCGAACGCGAGCGGGTGGACCGGGTAATTGAAGTTACGCAGGAAAATGCGGTGAATATGACCAGGAAGCTAGCGAGAGAAGAAGCTGTATTTGCCGGAATGAGCAGCGGAGGCTCGACTTGGGCGGCAATAGAGCTGGCGAAGGAACTCGATGAAGGCGTGATCGTATGCATTATCTGCGACCGGGGAGACCGGTACCTTTCGAGCGACCTTTTCGGATAAATAAAAACGGCTATCGATCTCGAAGATTGATAGCCGTTTTTATTTAAATCTTCCCTCAGAACCAACCTGTTCCGAGACTTCTGAATGGCCAGGGAATAGCGGCCAGGATAATGATGAGCCCCATTCCATAAAAGTACAAGACGGTCCGGTGCTTATCGCCTCCCGCCAGTTTCTTCGATTTCACTCTTCCGATCGTAATGAGTACCATTGCGATTATCATCATAAAAATGTGCTCTATTGAATAGAAACGGAACACTTTTTCGCTGATCAGATCAAAATTCACTTTCGGGCTCATTGCGTAGAGTATCAGGCCGATCAGCATTTGCGTGTGCGTCGCGATCATAGCAAAAAGATATACTTTGCTGTCTTCCCGTGAGTTTTTGCGCCAGTTGGAGAAAGCGATGAAAATGGCAGCCAGCAAAAGTGCGAGAACGACATATCGCAATCCTGAATGCGCTCGTATCAAAATGTTCATTGTAAATAACAGTTATGGTGAATAAGCAGGCTTGCAAATGTAGCGCACAAACGACCATCCCCCAAATGCAATACATATCAACCGCGCATAATCGATTCTGAAATATTAGCCTGATATTTGCGTCCCGTTAACAAGTTATACTATGGTTATCTACAATATCACGATCAATATCAGCTACGCTGCTGAAAAAGAGTGGCTTATATACATGAAAAGCACTCATATACCAGGAATATTAGAAACGAATATCCCGCTTGAATGCAAGCTACTGAGGCTTTTGACCGAAATTGAGAACGAAGGTGCGACTTACACGACCCAGTTCAAGTTCAGGACAATGGAAGATTTTCTGGCCTATCAAACCGGGTTTCAGTCTGAATTCCAGGAGCGGCACCATTCACTTTTTAATGGGCAATATGTGTCTTTCAGAACCCTTCTGGAGGAAGCGTAAGGTCGCCTTTGCTGCAATTTTTTAATTCGAGAAATATCTGGAGAAACAACCCGGTTTACTTGACATTGGCTTAATATTTGCCTTACTTAAATAATGTTAGGGAAATATGAAAGCCGGTTTAACACCTGGAATTTTTAATTTTTATAAACATTCCAAGTTGAGTAAGTTACGGTTTTCGGTTTTCGCTGGCAGTTAAACGATATGTTTTACCATTAAAACAATGTGCTTATGAGACTGCAGATGCAAGCAATTCATTTTGATGCCGATCCTAAACTGTTGAACTTCATTCAGCAGAAATTAGATAAACTAGATACATTTTATGATCGAATAACTAGTGGAGAGGTATTTCTTAAGCTTGACAAAAGTGAGAATGCGAAGGCGCATACCAAATTGCTTGAAGTTAAATTATATGTTCCGGGTGGGACAATGTTTGTGAAAGAGCAAGGGACTACGTTTGAAGAAGCGACAGACCTGGCGATAGATTCACTGAAAATGCAGGTTAAAAAGTTCAAGAATAAGCGAAACAACGCAAGGTCTGCCAAAATTTCGGAGGTCGACGGCGTAGTACTTACAGAGGAAACCGAAGAGTAAAATCATATAGCTTGATCAACAAGGGAAGTCGCCTAACAGGCGGCTTCTTTTGTTTTAAGGCCACCGGCAACTTGGATCGATCCGCGAATTAACCTTATTTTGAGGCATTCGCATATCCACTAACTATTAACCAATATGGAAATACAACCTGTTGTTGATGCTTCTTTCGAATATCCATTTACGATTACGCAGGAAGAAGTACAGCGCTTTGCCGACCTTACCGGCGACAATAATCCTATTCACCTCGACGCGGAATATGCCGCTACCACGAATTTCAAGCGCCCGATCATTCACGGAATGCTGGGAGCAACTGTGTTTACGAAAGTACTGGGAACGCAGTTTCCAGGCTTCGGGTCAATTTATGTGAAGCAGACGCTGGAATTTTTGCGCCCGATGTTTGTTGACACGGAATATAAGGCGGTTTTCAAGATTCAGTCGATCAATGCTGAAAAGCATATTGCCGAGATTTCGACGGAGATTGTGGATGTGGCTACGAAGAAGGTAACTACGAAAGGAGTGGCGACTATGATCAATAAGGAGAAGTTCTAAAGAAATGAACCCGGACGTTTGACCCGGGTTCAAAAAATCTTCGGTGTGCTTCTTACTATTCGCCAGCGTTCTTTTTGTTCTGAACTTCTGCGCGAATGTCCTGAGCCAGCGTCTTAAGATCTTGCATACCCTTACGAACGCGGGTACCTGCAGCTTGATTTTCTTTGTTGTAAAACTTATCGAAATCACCTTCAAGTGAAAGGATCAAATCTCTAACTTCATCGAATCGTGCCATGTCTTTTTGTTTTTTAGTTTAAATGCCTCTAACACGCTTAAAACGCATGTTTTGACCGAAATTTAATAATTAAAAGTATTTTAGCAACCCAAAAAACAAAAAAAAACACTTCTATAATACAATTAATCGATTGCAATCATTTAAGTATCTAGTAATCAGACATTTAAATAAAGTCGAAAATACCTCGATCTAAAACAAAAAAAGGGAGCTTTTTTTAAAAAAGCCCCCTGAATGCAAATAACGCATATTTCTAATTACTCCACCCCTACCTGCACATCTTCCTGCTGGTATACCCGGTTCTTCAATTTCTCAGCCAGCGTGGTGAATGCATTTAATGTATATTCTACATCTTCCAGGGTGTGAGATGCCGTCGGAATGATCCTCAGCATGATCTGCCCTTTCGGAACTACGGGATAAACTACGATTGAGCAGAATACGCCCATATTTTCGCGCAGGTCACGCACCATTCGCGTCACTTCGGGCACGCCGCCTTCACTATGCAGGAAAACGGGCGTTACCGGAGATTCTGTTTCGCCGATATTGAAACCACGGCTGCGCAGACCATCCTGCATTGCTTTCACATTTTCCCAAAGCTTGGCACGAAGCTCAGGCATTTTCTTGATCATATCCAGACGCTTGCGGCAACCTTCCACGTAAGGCATCGGAAGCGCCTTCGCATAAGTTTGTGAACGCATATTGTATTTCAGGAACATGATGATCTCCTCATCATCAGATGCAATGAATGCACCGATCGCCGCCATCGACTTGGCAAACGTAGAGAAGTACAGATCCACTTCTTTCTGCACGCCAAGCATTTCACCAACTCCCGCGCCGGTTTCGCCCATTGTACCAAATCCGTGCGCATCGTCTACGATCAGACGAAAATCATATTTCTTTTTCAGTTCAACAATCGCTTTCAGGTCGCCCACTTTGCCAGACATACCAAATACGCCTTCGGTGATCACCAAAACGCCGCCGCCTTTTTCATTGGCAAGCTTGGTAGCGCGGATCAGGTTTTTTTCAAGACTAACCATATCATTGTGGTTAAACTTGTAATATTCCCCCAATTTGGCTTTGTGAAGACGAACTCCGTCGATCAGGCACGCGTGTGATTCGGCGTCGTAAACGATTACATCGCGGTGATCACACAAACATTCAATTGCCGACATAATGCCCTGGTAGCCGTAGTTCAAAAGAAAAGCGTCCTTTTTACCTACAAACTCCGCCAGCTCTTTTTCAAAGGTTTCATGGAGAACTGAATTTCCGGACATCATTCTGGCTCCCATCGGATAGGCCAGTCCCCATTTTTCGGTAGCAGCTGTATCAGCAGCTCTTACCTCCGGGTGATTTGCAAGACCCAAATAATTGTTAAGACTCCAGTTCAATACTTCACGTCCCATGAACCTCATGCGCGGGCCCAAATCTCCTTCCAGCATCGGGAATGAAAAATAGTGATGGCTATTCAGCATTTTTGCCGGAGTTCCTATCGGACCAGAGTTGTTGCGCAGTTTCTCGAAAATATCCACTCTCTTCTAATTTATGTGGGTAACAATGATTACTAATGTTAGATAAATGCAAAATTAAAAAATTATACCGGTACTTTAATAAGACCGTCATGTTTCCAACTAACAGTAAGTTAGTAAAATACTGATAACATAGCTGTTACTGCGTGTAGCAAGTTAATGCAGCCGAAATAAAATAAGTGGTAAATAAAAAATCCCGACAGGAAGTGCCGGGATCGATTTAAGTTTAAGAATACGAAAGATTACTGCCAAGTATTGGTCCATTCGAACGATGAACCGTTATCCCTCGTGCCTTTTCCACTTACCACGTATCCTTGGGCATCGATGTCATACTCATAACTGACGTTCCACTTTTTCTTTGCAAGATGATCCTCTGTACTTATTTTTTTAACCAGGTATAAGGCCTTTTTGGGAAAGAGCGTGCCGTCAAGCCAAATATACCATTCACTGTGCGAGCCTGATTTATCCAATTTATCTGTGTATTCGTAAGTAGTAGTAGTGAGCAAATTGCCGGAATGATCATACGCTTTTGATATTGCGAGGTTTTTGTGGACAGCATCATAGGTATATTCCGTGTGGCCAAACGGCTTATCTTTAATAGTTGTAATCTCCTTGATCATTTTGCCGTCCTGATATTCAAATGACGTCGAAAAGCCCTTTTCCTCGACTTTACCCAGGTAATTGTATTCGGTCAGGTTCTTCACCAATCCATTTTGCAAATCGTATACTTTCTTTGCAAGCAATTCCTTGCCGTAATAGGAATAAACTACATTGTCTTTCGCATAGCTAACATCCACTTTCATTCCCGCAGCAAAGAAAGTTTTGGGCTGCTTGTCCGCATTGTACTGAATGTCCTTTACCCCGCTCGCCAGGGTCGATGCGTTCAGCAGCCTCTCATTTACCACTGCCTCAGGCTTTGATTCTGGCACCGGCGCTTTCTTTTCATCTTCGCATCCTGTATTGACCAATAGCATTGTCGGCAGCAGAAGCCAAACAAGACTGTTTTTCAGGTTCGTTTTCATGGTTTAATTAGTTTTGGTTGTAAATAATTTCTAAAATACATGAAGCAGCTCGCTGATCATGCTACAAGCTCGCGCTCAAAAATCCTTCGGCAACCGTCCATTTATTCTGAGGCGTGAGTAGTCTGAATAAAAGAGTCTGCTTTTGCTAACTTAGGAGCGTCGACAAATACATTCATCCGATTACATGACCCGAATCAAGAAGATCCTGATTGCCAATCGTGGCGAAATTGCATTAAGAATCATGCGTACTGCGCGGGAAATGAATATTTCTACTGTCGCTGTTTTTAGCGAGGCCGATCGTAAGTCCCCGCACGTTCGCTATGCCGACGAAGCTGTGTGCATTGGACCGGCTGTTTCTTCGGAGTCCTACCTTAATATTGATAAAATACTAAAAGTCTGCCGCGATCTGGGCGTAGACGCGATACACCCTGGCTACGGATTTCTGTCCGAAAATGCCGGATTCGCCCAGCGGGTAAAGGAAGCGGGTGTTATCTTCATCGGCCCCTCGCCTGAATCGATTGAGATTATGGGAAGTAAGCTGGCGGCAAAGCAGTCGGCTTCGAAGTACAATATCCCGATGGTACCCGGCACAGAAAGTGCGATTACAGATCGGGGAGAGGCAAAAAAGATTGCAGCAGAGATCGGTTACCCGATTCTGATCAAGGCGAGTGCGGGAGGAGGAGGAAAAGGAATGCGGGTCGTGGAAAGTGAGGCCGATTTCGACGAACAAATGGATCGGGCTGTCAGTGAGGCGGTCGCTTCTTTTGGCGACGGTTCGGTATTCATCGAAAAATATATCCTCTCTCCCAAACATATTGAAATACAGATACTCGGCGATCAGCACGGAAATATCATTCACCTTTTCGAGCGCGAATGTTCCATTCAGCGACGACATCAGAAAGTGATCGAAGAAGCACCGTCTGTTTCCATTACACCCGCTATCCGTGAAGAAATGGGCCGCTGCGCGATCGATGTAGCACGTTCGTGCGGATATTATGGCGCCGGAACAGTGGAGTTTATCCTCGATGAAAATCAGAATTTTTATTTTCTTGAAATGAATACCAGGTTACAGGTCGAACATCCTGTGACTGAGCAGATAACAGGTGTCGATCTGGTGAAACAAATGATCCTGATCGCGGAGGGGAATCATTTGGAAATCCGGCAGGATGAACTGACTATCAAGGGGCACTCCATTGAAATCCGCGTTTACGCAGAAGATCCGCTGAATAACTTTCTGCCTGACGTCGGAAAATTGGTTACTTATATTAAGCCCGATGGAAATGGCGTGCGCGTGGACGATGGATTTGAGCAGGGAATGGATATTCCTATTTATTATGATCCGATGATCTCTAAACTGATCACTTATGCTGATAACAGGGACGATGCGATACAGAAAATGATCCGGGCGATCGATGAATACCAGATTTCAGGAGTACGGACAACTTTGTCTTTTTGCCGCTTCGTATTGGAACACGCGGCTTTCCGGTCAGGCGATTTTGACACGAATTTTATCAGCAGATATTTTAGTCCGGATATGATAAAACCAAGGAAGGATACTGAGTCAGATGCGGTTGCGGGACTTATTTCGGCTATCCTTTTGAGTGATAACAAACAGGTTAAAGATGTTCAGCATGAGGTTGCAGCACCTGTCAGGTCTAGGTGGAAAGACAGAAGACATTAAAACGGCTAATGTGCCTGGCCGATAGGATTTCCGCGGGAAAATCACTACTTTTGCGCTCTTAATTTTTTTACAGGATCTATTATAGTAAATATTATTTCAATTACAGTATTCCTGGTTACAAATTTTCTTTGTTAGTTGAATACAACAGGAATTGAGGTTGATTTTCAGTAAAAAAGCTGGCGCAAACGATGCTAAGAAGCATTATTTTAACCCGGCATTTTCATCTACGATATAAGTAATACACAGATTTTCCAGCTATGAAGCTTTCCGAATTTAAGTTTGATCTTCCCCAAAGTTTAATTGCACTTCATCCTTCTGACCGGGGCGAATCGCGCCTGATGGTTGTTCATCGTAAGACGGGCGAGATTGAACATAAGACCTTTGCAGACCTTATCAATTATTTTGATGACGGCGATGTAATGGCGATTAACGATACCAAGGTTTTCCCTGCGCGCCTTTTTGGCCAGAAAGAAAAAACCGGCGCTAAAATAGAAGTTTTTCTTCTAAGAGAACTGAACCGGGAAATGCGTCTGTGGGACGTTTTAGTTGATCCTGCGCGTAAAATTCGTGTTGGTAACAAGCTTTATTTTGGAGATAGTGACCTGGTTGCAGAAGTAATTGATAATACTACTTCCCGCGGCCGGACTATCCGTTTCCTTTATGACGGCGACAATGATGCATTCATGAAGCTGGTCGATGAGTTGGGCGAAACGCCGCTTCCTCCCGAAATTATTTCCCGCAGAAAAGTAGAAACTGCTGACCGTGAACGTTTTCAAACGATTTTTGCTGAGCACGTAGGTGCCGTGGCCGCTCCTACTGCCGGAATGCACTTCACGAAGGCGATCATGAAACGTCTTGAAATTAAAGGAGTGAACTTTGCTCCGGTAACTCTGCACGTTGGATTGGGTACCTTCCGTACCGTTGACGTAGAAGATCTTACAAAGCACAAAACTGATTCGGAAAATTACAGGATCTCGCAATCCAGTGCCGGTATTGTAAATGCGGCCATCGATGGAAAAAAACGGATTTGCGCAGTTGGAACTACTTCTTTGAAAGCGATCGAATCGTCGGTATCAGCGAGCGGGCATTTAAAAGCAGTGGAAGGCTGGACAGATAAATTCGTATTTCCTCCCTACGATTTCAAGATCGCGAATGCATTATTATCCAACTTCCAGCTTCCTGAATCTATTCTGTTAATGTCGGCTTGCGCATTTGGCGGATTTGACCTGGTGATGAAGGCTTATGCAATGGCGATTCAAGAGAAATATAAGTTTTTCACTTACGGAGATGCAATGCTGATTATTTAGCATTAATTTTCCGGTCTATACATGATCATTTATGTTTGAGATTAATACTCATCCATAAATGATCATTTTTTTTAACAGACCGATTTTATGCAAGAATACGCTGTAATAGTAGCAGGGGGAAGTGGAAGCCGCATGAAAAGTGATATTCCCAAGCAGTTTCACACGGTGAATGGACTTCCTGTAATCATGCATACGATCCGGGCATTCCGAAACTATTCTGCGGACCTTCATATTATTTTAGTGCTCCCCGAAATACAGTTTCTTTTTTGGGAAAATTTGTGTGATACATACCAGTTCAAAGAGCGATATCAGCTGGTTTCAGGTGGAAGTACGCGTTTTCATTCTGTCAAAAATGGACTAAGTAGTATCGATGCTGTCGAAGGATATGTTGCAGTTCATGACGGTGTGCGGCCGGTAATATCAAAGGAAGTTATTGCTGCAAGCTTTTTCACAGCGGCTGAATTTGGCTCCGCAGTGGCAAGCGTACCATTGAAAGAATCGATCCGGAGCATTGATCCGAATTTGGGAAACAGGGCGCTCGACAGGACACATTTCCGGCTCGTTCAAACACCGCAAACTTTCAGGCTCCCCTGGATGCTGGATGCATTCTCGGTAGACTATCAGGAACATTTCACAGACTGCGCGAGTGTTTTGGAAGAGAAAGGGTATCCAATTCAGCTGATTGACGGCGCATACGAAAACATCAAGATCACCACTCCGGAAGATCTCAAATGGGCTGAAACCTACCTGGCCTTATAGTTTGTTATCTTTTCCTGTCTTAATCTCCAATTGCGATGAAACACAGCGAAATCAGATATCTCAGGCTACACAATCTGCTAATTTCAAATCGGCGTTTTAAGACAATCTCCGAAACGGTACATTGGTTGGGTGCTGTGCAGGCGCAGGATTATACAGGTGCCAAATGGTCTCTGGCGCTCAGGACCGCAGGAAGCAGTGAAGCGAAGATTGAGAAAGCTATAAGTGAGAAAACGATCCTCAGAACCTGGCCGATGCGGGGCACCCTACACTTTGTTGCAGCCCAAGATGCACATTGGATGCTGAGCTTGCTTGCTCCCAGAATTATCGCCGGGGCGGCAGGTCGTCACAGGCAATTGGAACTGAATGAAAAGGTATTTGACCAAAGTTTTGAATTGCTGACGTCGGCCCTCCAAGGAGGCAAGCAACTGACCCGCGCAGAAATTTATGCTTTACTTGAAAATGCAGGAATAGCAACTTCCGGGCAGCGAGGAATCCATATTATCGGCTATTTGGCAATGAAAAAGGTCCTTTGTCACGGCACACATAGTGAGAAGCAACCTACCTATGCACTACTCGATGAGTGGGTTGAGAATCCAAGAAAACTGGACGAAACGGAAAGTCTGGCCGAAATTTCACTCTGCTATTTCACCAGCCACGGCCCCGCCAGCTTAAATGATTTCGTTTGGTGGACAGGCCTGAAAATCTCCGATGCAAGAAAAGGGTTGAATGAAGTTACCAGTAAGCTGGACTCTTTTGATCTGGCCGGAACAACCTACTGGTATTCGCCGATGGATTCTGATCTAAGTCCCGGAAACAACACTTTTTTATTACCTGGATTCGATGAATATATGCTCGGTTATACGGACAGATCCATCATACTTGACAAGTCGCACGCCGAAAAAATTGTCCCTGGTAATAACGGAATGTTTATGCCTACGATTGTGATAGATGGAAAAGTGGAAGGGACCTGGAAAAAAGCTGTGAAGAAGGATAAGCTGCAAATAGATATGTATCCTTTCGGCAAACTTACTCAGATCAAAAAGCGGCGCGTTGAAAAGCAGGCCGAGCTGTTCGCCCAGTATTCAGGTAAGGCGGTTTCTCAGGTAAACTGGTTATAGCTATCTTACGAAAGCCATTTCCCAAACCATTCGAATGCATTTTTCTGCATTTCCAGATCGAATTTATGTGGGCCATCGTAGAACTTCGCAGCGTATTTTTCTGGCGCTTTCGCTTTTTTATATACTTCCTTTAAAACTTCGTCCGCCTTTTTCATTTCAGGCAAAGTATATAGTTGATCCTGATTATTATTCTGAACCAATGTGGGCAATGGAACGCGTAAGCCTAATATTTCGGGAAAATCCAAGAATTGCGGGAGAAGCGGCGTGTACGTCATCCAAGTGTGATTAAAGGATCGGTTGAGGATTAAATCCGTCCACGTTGTCATGAAACCTACACATACAGCGCACTTGATCCTCGGATCCAGCCCGCCCAGATAAACGGTTCGGAGGCCGCCTCCCGAAAGACCGCCACAGCCTATACGTTCCGGATCAACATCCTTTCTGCTGCTGAGAATATCAAGTGCCACCTGATCTTCCGACAAGAAAACACCCGGCCACGTGGTACCTGCACAAAACAGCGACTTCGACATTACATGCTCATGTTCCGAAGACCAGGCATTATATGTGTTTATATTTTCGGTCTTCTCCGGCTCCTGATCATGTTTTCCTGTCGTATCCACATATCCCCAATTCAACCCTTCCACATCGTCAAAATGGACGCGCCTGCTTCCAAATGCAAAAGTGTCGTGCACTAAAACTGCATAGCCTAATTTAGCCAGTTCGTTTGCCCAGGGTTTTCCGCCGTAGTCACTTTCCTGATGCTCCTTCAAAATTGGATGCTGATCCTCCGACGTTTTTACGATTTTACGCAAGCCGAAATATTTCATACCCGCGTGGTCGTGAAGTCCCAATACAGCCGGTAGCGGTTTACTAGCCCCCTGCGGTTTCATAAAGACTGCCTTCGTCGGTCGTCCGTATCCTAAATCCCAGGACAATTCCTCGATTTCAAGTCCGTCGAAAATGTATTTCTTTTCGACAGTTACTGTTGGAGTTTTGATTCGCTCCGGCGCTGCTATTAATTCTTTCGTTTTGGCCAGTGCTTCTGCTTGCCACTTTTTCAAATCCGTGTGCTTTTCATTTCTGAAAGACAACGGAGGTGTTTTAGGAAGCAGAGAATTGGCCCAGGAACCGTAGTGACCTATTACACTTTTTTCGGGCGACATATTTCGAGACGGGTTGTTAATATGTGATTGTTTCAAATATGCAGAATCAGGATCGGGCAAATCCAGGAATACAGGAAGTGCGGCAGTTTGAATTGCAGCTTTCACGAATTCCCTTCGTTTTATTTTTCCAAATGACTCTTCCAATGGTCCCGATTCCATACTAGACTTTGACAAAGATTTTATTTCGATATAAAAAATAAAGGAAAAACCAGACTAACAAGAAGCCGCCCAGTGCATTATATACCTCATGCCATTTTTCTGGCGCATATTTATAAAGTCCTCCGAAGAGCAGTTGTGAAGAATTATTGAAATCAACAAACCTGACTGCCAAATAAATAACGAGTGAATTCATCCCAATTACCCGAAAGAAAAACGACCATCCGACATATCCTTTCACATCGATGATCCAGTAAAATATTGCCAGAAAGGCAAACGCCATTCCGCCAGTCAGCATAATAAATGAGCTGGACCACAGGTGTTTATTTATTGGAAAAACAAAATTCCAAAGCAGGCCCAGGACTATTCCTGAGATTCCCAGTAATAGCATATTCAAGACTTTGTTTTTTGCATTTGTCGGTTTCAATAGAATATCTCCGGCAAGAGAGCCGAAAAGTGTCAGACAGATGGCGGGGAACTGCGTTAGTAATGCGAGTTCGTCATAAGATCCCTGTCTTAACTTGCCCGGCATGAATGTTCTGTCAAACCATCCTACCAGGTTACCTTCAAAAGTCAGATCGCCCTGGCCGAAGCCGGGTACCGGAATTAATATTAATGCGAGATAGTAGAAGGCGAGCGTGGCGAGCGCAATACACAACCTTTGCCCCCAGTTGAAGTTCATGTAAAGAATAGCGACCACAAAAGTTGCCAATCCGATTCTGCCCAAGACACTCCCATACCGAATATGTGCGGGATCGAAAATGTCAATAGGCGCATTTTTATCCAGAATACCCAGTGCGATTAGGACCAGCATCCGCAAGAAAGTTTTATTCCTGATTTCAGATTGCTTCATCTCTTTGGATAACCCGCGCGAGACACTGAATGCCAAAGATGTACCGGCTAAAAACAAAAACAGCGGAAATATAAAGTCGAAGAATGTGAAACCGTTCCACTCGGGATGTTCAAACTGAGCGGCTACTGCATCAATAAATGCAATTCCAGTTTTACCTCCCAACAAGAAAATAAATGCTCCCCCACCGGCGATCATCAGCATATCAAATCCGCGCAATGCATCAATGGACGCCAGTCGCGAGGATGAGATCGGATATTCCTTTTGATCCTTAGTTGCTTCGGACAGGGAAGTAGCTTCCATTGCTTGTCAATTTTCTTTAAGAAAGTAACAGCGACACTATATTTTACCCTAAGTACCTGTGTACCTATTAATCCCGGCCAATTGATCTTGACTTTTCAGAAAGTGAATCGGCTGAATGTTTGTCTAAAAAGAATGTACAGTTGTTGTGTTGCTGCAAAATGCTGGCTGGAAATATGTTGCTTACTTCATTTTCAATACTGTTTTTCACAGCCGTAGCTTTCCGGGCATCCGGAACGGAACAGATAATATGATCCGATTTCATGATTTGCCTTATTGACATGCTGATTGCTTGTCTTGGAACTTCATCAAATGTCTGAAACCACCCTTCACCCATTTGCTGACGCCGGCACGCGTCGTCCAGATCGACAATCAGGTACGGCTCCTCAGTGTCAAAATCTGCCGGCGGATCGTTGAATGCCAAATGTCCATTCTCGCCAACACCTACCAAAGCGATGTCAATAGGACATTGCGTGATCAGCTCGCTAACCCTGGCCACTTCTATATTGGCATCATTTTCACCATTGATTAAATGCGCTTCTTTTAATGCAGGTACGTGTGCCATGAAACGCTCCTGCACGTATTTTCTAAAACTAGCCGGGTGACTGACGGGCAAGCCAATATATTCATCCAGGTGAAACATGGTAACTACTGACCAATCAATGTTATTTTCCTTGATCAATTGATCGATCGTATCAAATTGACTTGTCCCAGTTGCGAGGATAATGTTTGCGAAACCTTTCTCAGAGATAACCCCCCGAAGTAACTCGGCTACATACCCACCAGCTGTCGTTCCTAATTCCTCTTTTGTATCAAAAATCTCAATCTTCATAATTCTATGGTTTTACACCCGTATTGCCGCCGCCCTTCAAAGTAATGTCAACCGGCCTGTTCTTTTTCCACGCCCCATTTGTGAAATCGGGTATATCAATTGAATTTGACCTATTGGCCACTGACCATTCGCTTAAAGGAGATATAACACTCCATGCCGCAGCGTCGTATACGTCCTGATCGAGCGGAAGCCCATTTCGCAAACAATCAATTAATCTCCAATCCATTAGAAAATCCATTCCTCCATGACCACCCACTTTTTTCGCAAGTTCTCCAACTCGTTTGATAATTTCCGGCTGATACCTGGCTTCAAGTTTCTTGAACTCGGTAGCATTTAGCCATTCATGTCCTTGCGAGATTCTGCCTTGCGTACCGTCTTCCGGTAATGGATATTTTTGAGCTGACCCTTTTGTTCCGCTTAAGGTGTGCAATCTGGAGTATGGTCTCGGCGAAGACACATCATGCTGTAACATGATAGTTTTCCCTTTATTGGTTTTAATAGTAGTGGTATTCATATTGCCGCGGAAGCTCTTCTGGGCGTATTTTTCGAAGTATGAATCAGTTGCAGCTAATTCTCTTGCCTTCGATTGCATCATAAAATCATTACTACTCACGGACACCAGATAGTCCATTTTATCCCCGCGATTAATGTCAAGTATTTGCGCGACAGGTCCGAGTCCGTGGGTAGGATATAGATTTCCGTTACGAAGATTCTCCTTCAGTCTCCACAATTCGAACCGTTTGTCTTTCTGAAATAGAGAGTCAAAAATATCATGAATATAAGCCCCTTCCACGTGAATAATTTCACCGAAAAATCCTTGCCGCGTCATATTCAACGTGAGTAATTCAAAGAAATCATAGCAGCAATTTTCAAGCATCATACAATGCTTTTTTGTCTTTTCCGACGTTTCAACAAGTTTCCAGCATTCATCTACGGTAAGCGCGGCCGGAATTTCCACTGCCACATGTTTGCCTTGCTCCATTGCATATAGTGCCATAGGAGTATGCAAAGCCCATGGAGTGCAAATATAGATGAGGTCTACATCCTTTCTGTCGCATAACTTCTTCCAAGCATCTGCTGATCCTGAATAGATTTCCGGATGTTGTCCTGACTTTTCTAATTCTTTTTTAGCACCGGCCGCTTTATCTGGCAAGATATCTGCAACTCCTACTACTTCTATATTCTCGAGGTGCACTATCCTCTTGATAGCTCCACTGCCGCGGTTTCCCAAACCAATGTAGCCAATTCGGACAGTGTTAAGTTTAGGAGCGGCATAACCACTCATATTAAAGATCTGCTTTCTATCTTCCGATACTAAATGTTGCTTGTTATCGCTACCTAACACTCTGGCAGGTCCTGTAATACCGAGTCCGCTCATACCTGCAACTTTTAAGAACTCCCTTTTTTTCATCTGTATCGTTGAGTTTGAAGTTGAACCTCATATTTACACAATTTTTTAATATTTCTTATTTAGTCAGAATTATTTCGATTAAATAGTTGTGAGAGATTATCGTTTAATTTTGGAGGAGGTTGCTGCTCCTAGGAACTTGACTGGCTTGATACAAACTTTCGCTTGCATACACTTGCATGAAAAGGAGGAGAATTGCATCTAGGTATGTGCATGAATAATCTCTCTTTTGAGAGAGATTATATTTCTAGCTACTGCTTGACGGATTTTGCAGTGCAATTCAAGGCTGAAAGCCTTATAACTGTTACGACATACTGAAAAGGAACGATTCTTCAAGGTGGAGGTCCCTTCCAGCTTGAATATCGTCCGGCAAGTACCTGCGCCGCTACACTTACTTTATAGATTTTGATTAGCACGACTTGGACTGCCCTGGGCCTTAGGCTAGAACCTGCTCAACCCACTTGCCTGCTCTGCTCCTATTAAGTATTCAGGATCAGCTGTGCAATGCCAGCAATCCTTGGGGAGTTGATACCATGCTTCAAACGCAAAAAAGACCATCCTTTTGGGATGGTCTTTTGAGTGGTATTGTGGCGACTACCTACTTTACCAGGTTTGACCCAAGTATCATCGGCGGTTCTGGGCTTAACTTCTCTGTTCGGGATGGGAAGAGGTGAACACCAGGCCAATAGTCACCAACAAGATCTTTG
>NZ_CAJRAU010000003.1 GCF_907165045.1 Dyadobacter linearis | reverse complement strand
GAATATATTGAATACTACAACAATGAAAGGATCAGGCTGAACTTAAATGGAATGAGCCCGGCACAATACCGGGCTCATCACACTAATCGCTAAATTTTAAACCGTCCAACTTTTGGGGTTCAGTCCAAAAGGACCGGCTCCTAAATTGAAATGCTAAACTTAATAACCCGGGTTCTGAGGTGTCAGGTTTGGGTTGTTTCTCAATTCCGGAATTGGAATAGGGAACAATAGATGTTTTTCCAGCAATGGAGCACCACCGCTTACATTCAGGTTACGGTGACCTACGAAGTTATCAAAGCCTCCGGTCGTTTCGTTGAACACTTTACGCAGACGAACCATGTCAAACCATGTAATTCCTTCGTATGCGAATTCATGCCAGCGCTCACGCCACACAGCTTCCGCGAATGTTGCTTTGGTGAAAGTTCCCATTGCAGGAGTCGTCAGTTTCGCACGGTCTCTGATCGCTTTGAGAGCTGCATAAGCTTCTGCATTCGGTCCGCCAACTTCGTTTTGCGCTTCTGCATAGATCAAAAGCACTTCTGCATAACGGATCAGGTTCACATTCAGGTTGTTAAGCCTGGTTGGTGTAATGCCAGGACCGCCCAATGCAGCAATGTTGAAATACTTGAACACATAAGGTTGACCAAGCTCAAATTTAGCACCTGTACCATTTTCATAGTAAGACGTGTAGAACCAGCCCTCCTGATCTTTGGCACGAAGATCGCCTTTTTCGTAAGAATTGTAGAAAGAAAGCGTAGGTACCGTACTTCCCGTTCCGCTAGGACCTGCATAGGTTACTGCTTTGAAGTTCGGGAAATAATCGTTCAGCGGGAAAGGTTCCACTACTGTGTTATACTGGATCTGGAAAATGTGTTCCAGCCTGTTTTTCAGGTTTTCCTGGTGCAGTTCTCTGTAAGTCGGGAACAGGTTCAGGGTGGAAGGATTCGCTTTGGAGTAAGTAATTACTTCCAGCGCTTTATCCGCAGCCAGCTTGTAGTGAGTAGCTCCTTTGCTCAATGGAAAACCTGCCATAGTAAGGTATACCTTCGACAAAAGTGACTTAACCGCTATTTTAGAAGCACGTCCGTTTGTATTGAAATCAGCAAATCCGGCAGCTTCCGCAGCAGTAAGATCTTCCACAATCAGGTTGTAGATTTCCTCCTGAGGTGTTCTGGTAGGATTAAAATCTTCTGAGCTGGCAGTTTGCGGCAGAGTAATCAAAGGTGCATCACCCCAAAGTCTTACCACATAGAAATATGCCCAGGCACGCAAGAACCTCGCTTCACCGATCAAACGCGTTTTCTGAGCTTCGTTAGCAGCAGGGAACTGGATTCCCGGGATCTTCTCGATAGCCAGGTTTGCATTCGCGATCACGCGATACAATCCGTTCCAGAAGTTCGCAATGTGACCTGTATTGCCATCGTGGATCAATGCATACAAGTTGTTCAGGTCGGAGTTCTGACCAGTTTCTGTTGTAGCTGTACCCGTTACAGCTTCCAGCATTTGCCAGTTAGCAGAGAAAATACCGGCACCCTGTCCGTAGAAACGCATCTCAGCATAAGTAGCCGCAACAGCCGCTTCTGCGTGATCAGGAATGGTGTAGAATGTATCCGGTTGAAGGTTCGACGGGTCTTGCTCGTCCAGGAAGTCGGAGCAGCTTGTCGGGCCCAGCAGGATTGCCCCGCAAAGCAGGAGCTTGGAAATGTTTTTATTATATAGTTTCATACTGAATTTCATTTTTGATAATCCTGATATCTGGTTGTTAGAATGTTACCTGAATACCTCCCATGTAAGTGGTCGGTCTTGGATAGCTGTGCCAGATCATCCCTTGCGAGAATACGTTGTCTGCGTCTCCACCACGGATCGGCGTTTGTTCCGGATCGCCGTGTGGGTATTTGCTAAGTATGAAGAAGTTTTGAGCAGATACATAAAGTCTCAGTTTGCTCATTTTCAACTTGCTTGTAAGTTCAGACGGGAAGTTATAACCAAGCAACAGGTTACGTCCGCGCAGGAACGAGCCGTCGAAGATCCAGCGGGTATCTACGTTTGTCACGTAACCAGCTTTTGTATCACGGATCTGGGCTACCATTGTGTTCTGGTTTTCCGGTGTCCACGCATCCAATACAGTCGCGTAGCTGTTAGCAAGTGCCTGACGGTCTTCGCTTGCGTGAAGGTTCATGTCCATCAGGTCATTTCCGTACGAGAATTGAAGGTCAAGTGTCATATCGAAGTTTCCGAAACGCAGGGAGTTAGAAAGTGTTCCCCATCCTTTTGGACTACCGTTTCCGATAATCGCGCGGTCAGCATCGGTGATCTTGTAATCTCCGTTCAAATCTTTGTACTTCACGTCACCTGGCAGCATTTGCAGGTTACCACGGTAGCTGGTGAATTTAGCAGCTTCGTCTCTTTCAGCTTCGCTCCATGTTCCCAGACGGGTAAGTCCCCAGAATGCACCAACAGGCTCTCCGATACGCAGGATGCTGGTTTGGTTGGTGATAGAAGGACCACCCACTCCGAAGATATCTGCCGGTGTAGCCAGCGACAACACTTTGTTTCTGTTGAATGAGATATTGAAGTTGGTATTCCAGGAGAAATTAGCTCTCTCGAAGTTAACCGTGTTCAAAGCAAACTCGAAACCTTTGTTTTCCATAGAACCGATGTTCTTCCTGATCACAGCATAACCGCTTGTACGTGGAACTGGTGCATCCAGAAGCATGTCGGTTGTTTTACGATAGTAGTAGTCAGCTTCGAAAGAGATTCTGCCTTTCAGGAAACTGATTTCAAGACCACCGTCGGTCTGAGCCGTTTTTTCCCATCTCAAATCATTGTTAGCCAGCCTGTTGATACCGGTTCCACCGATACGGGTGTCGCCATAAACAGTTGCATAGTTAGATCTCAGCAAAGGAAGTGACGAGTAAGGAGGAATCTCCGAGTTACCTGTCAAACCATAGCTGGTACGAAGTTTCAAGCTTGAAATCAGCGTGTTCCCTTTCAGGAATTCTTCGTCAGATACTTTCCATGCGAATGCAGCAGATGGGAAGAATGCAAACTTGTGGTTATCCCCGAATTTGGAAGAACCATCCGCGCGGCCTGTTACTGTGAAAAGATATTTTTCAAGCAACGTATAGTTAGCACGCCCGAAGTAAGAGTTAAACGCAAAACGGGAAGCTCCTGAAAGGTACGGGTTAGAAGATGGAAGAACTGCACCTGCGCCTAGGTTATCGAAACCAAAGTAATCGGTTGCGAAGTTCTGCGAACCAATAGCGGTTGTTGAGATATTGGTTTCCTGCCATGAAATACCTCCAAGCAGATTAATGGAGTGGATTCCAAACGTTTTGTTGTAGGTAAGCAAATTTTCCCACGACCAGAAAATCTCTTTTCTGTTCTCTTTTCTTGCTGTTCCCAATTCATTCGGCGTCAATGTACGCGTCTGAGACTGGTTTACTTCCTGGCCGATGATATTAACACCCAATACAGAGCGGAATTCAAGACCTTTTGCAAGGGTAACGTTTCCGTAAAGGCTACCTAATGTAGTTTGCGTATTCAGGTTGTACCGGCGTCCGTTCAAACGGTGAACCGAGCTGAATGCACCTTCCGCACCAGGATAATCGCGGTTGTTAGCGAATGTTCCGTCAGGGTATTTAACAGGAAGGAAAGGAAAATCCTCCACCATCTGGCGTGGAACCGCATCGTTAATGTCGACAAGGTTTTCAGCCTGGTTGTTATAGCTCAGGGTACCACCAATGCGAAGCCATTTTTTAACCTGATCATCAAGGCTGAAACGGGTCGAATAACGTTTCAGGTAAGATGTTTTGATCAAACCCTGGTCATCACGGTAGTTAAGTGACAGCGAGTAGGTAGTTCTTTCATTACCGCCGCTGAAACCCAGCTGATGGTTTTGAGATACGCGGTGTTGTGTTGATTCTTCAAACCAGTCAGTGTCATAGTTTGGAGAAAATGTTCCGTCTGCATTCTTTGTGAAAACGTCCGGGTGAGCAGTAGCCAGCTGTGCGCGGCGCACAAGCGGATCGTGGGTTTTGTATTTACCTGCATCCCAACCAGCTTTGTCAAATTTCTCCATGTTTTTGTATGCAAGGTCTTCCACCGCCATGTATTCTTTGGCATTCAGAACCTTTGCTTTTTTCGGTCCGGCAGTCGGTACGCTCAGGTCGAGACCGTAACTGATTACGCCTTCGCCGGATTTACCTCTTCTGGTCGTGATCATGATCACACCATTCGCGCCTCTTGCTCCGTAGATCGCAGTAGAAGATGCATCTTTCAAAACCTCAACAGATACGATATCATTTGGATTAATAAAGTCGATCGCCTGGCTCTGCTGATTTTGGTTACCCTGCGGCAACATCACTCCATCCACCACATATAATGGGTTATTGGAAGAGTTAATAGAGCTAAAACCGCGGATACGTACGTTGGAGCGACCGCCCGGGCGACCCGAGTTTACGTTCACCTGCACACCCGAGATCTTACCTTGCAGCGCCTGGTTCAATGAAGGTGCTGGTCTTTCTCTCAATTGTTCTTCCTTCACAGAACCTACTGATCCTGTCAAATCGGACTTTTTAGCAGTACCATAACCGATTACGACAACTTCGCTCAATGCTTTTGAGTCGGATTCCATTGCCAGGTCGATTGTAGTACGGTTGCCTATTTCAACTTCCTGACCTACATATCCAACAAAGCTGAAAACCAGTGTACCGCCGTTATCAGGCACCTGAAGGGTGTAGTTACCGGTTCCATCGCTGGTAGTACCTGTGCTGGTACCTTTTATTACCACGTTTACGCCGGGAAGACCTTCGCCATTTTCTTTATCAGTAATTTTTCCTTTGATCGTCTTATCAATCCGGATCACGGTTGACGCGTTAGCGTCGGCTGCTACCCCTGCAAAGGCAACTACGGAACACGAAAGCGCCGGCAGAAGTACTAGTGAATTTCGGAAACCCCTCATACGGAGCATCCATTGTTTAGTATCGGTATTTTTCATTTAAAGGTTAGTTAAACGTTTCTCATAAGTGATTGGTCGTAGTTTGCATTATTCTTTAATCATAGTTGACTGGTTAGGTTGAAGTTTACGATGAGATTATAATTATATCAAATATTTAATTTATTACATTTTTTTTCGGGAAAGGTTTTCGTGTTTCTTCATTTAATCTGTTTAGATCTCTTTGACTGCCGCGTTCAATATGTTATTGTGATACGGGCATTGGTACTCAATTTTTTACCGAAGGTGATGAACGATGGGGATACTAAGAATCTTCCGCTTGATCGTCCTGTGAAATTGTGGTGCCAGTAGGGTATTTTTATAAAGTCTTAAAAATGCGTTGCAATATTATAATATTTAGCAATAAACTTCCTAGAAAACGGACTTTTAAAACATAAATATTTGTGCAAACGTTTGCATAATTTCAGCTTAAAGCTACTGTAACTATACTTGATTTCAATAAGTTATGTAACCTATAATCAATAAAAAGGCCACTTCGCTACTATTAAGCGAAGTGGCCTTTCGATTTATTTTAAGTCAGTTTCTGCTAAAAAAGTATCAACTCCCCGTAAGCAGAACCAGCAGGATTTTTTATACCAAATCCACAGTCCGTCCTGTCCGCACCGATTCGTCACAAGCAAAAGCGATTTGCAGACTTCTTACTGCGTCTTCCAAATGGTCTGTCAGATCGAGGTTTTCTGTGATCGCTTTCAGGAAATAGCGCTGCTCGCGGTTGCAAAGCTCCTGGTGATCCGGCTCGTCTTCGAGATTGATCCAGGTATCTTCTTTTGCAAATTCATCCTTATCGTTCAGTTCCGCGTGGTGAATGCGGATCGATTCGGTTTTGGTATGTGCTTCCACGGAAGAAGATTTTCCACTTCCACCCGCGTCTTTTGCAACAATAGAAGCAGATCCTTTCGGCCCGATCACATCTTTTACAAAGAATGCAGTTTCACTGATCATCGGTCCCCAGCCAGCTTCGTACCAGCCTACCGAACCATCTTCAAACCAGATTTGCAGCTGGCCGTAGTTATAGTTTCCCGCAGGAATATCTTCTGTCATTCTCGCACCGATCGCATTCACGCGAAGTGGCGTCGAGCGCGTCATCTGGCACATTACATCTATATAATGTACGCCGCAATCCACGATCGGGCTCAGGCTTTTCATCAGGTTACGGTGCACGCCCCACATATATCCGTGGCTCTGCTGGTTGAGGTTCATACGCATAACCAGCGGTTTGCCCAGGTTTTGCGCCTCTGCCACAAAGCGTTCCCACGACGGGTGAACGCGGAGAATGTAACCTACTACTACTTTTTTGCCGGCAGCTTTCGCAGCTTCAACAACCCGCTTGGCACCTTCTACGCTATCAGCAAGTGGTTTTTCAATAAATACGTGCGCGCCGGCATTCAATGCCTTGATCGCAAAATCTTCGTGGGTATCGGGGTAAGTGGAGATACAAACAGCGTCCGGTTTTGTTTCCGCAAGTGCCGCATCGTAATCGCTGAACAGGCTGTAACCGCCGCCCAGCTTTTCATTTAATACTTCTTTGCTTTTTCCGGTTGAAACAATACCGCAGATCTCGAATCCGTCCAGCAGTTGATAAGCAAATGCATGCGAGGCGCCCATATTACCGCAACCGACAACGAGTACGCGGATAGAGCTCTTGTTTTCAAAAGATGACATAGTAAATGATAATGTTAAGTCTTCGGGTTAGAAGGAATATAGAAATAGTACATCAGGTCAACAACGTATACCTGCTTTCTGTGCCAAAAATAGGGATTAAAATCTGTTTTCGGCCGGGCTGGATACCGAATGCAGGAAAATCCCGAATAGGTGTTGGATTATTTATAAATGCGGCGTCTGTTGATATTCTAAGTTAAAATCGGTAAATAATTGATTAAAAGATGAGAAAGCAGGGTCGGGCGATTCCTTTACCTTTGAAATAAAATCATCCTTCGCATTTCAACCTGATTATAGATATGAACAAAGAATCCTGGTATGGCATTTTCCCTGCGCTGGTAACTCCATTCAAAGCAGATGACACAATTGATTTCGAACTTTTTGGTAAAAACCTGGAAGCTCAGGTAGAAGCAGGTATCCACGGCGTGATCGTCTCAGGTTCGCTGGGTGAAGCCAGTACGCTTACAAGAGCTGAGAAAATGGAACTGGTGAAATACGCCAAAAATGCGGTTCCCCAGGGAATGCCGGTCGTGCTTTGCATTGCCGAACAATCAACAGCAGAGGCGGTTAGCTTTGCAAAAGAAGCAGAAACTGTGGGCGCAGACGGATTGATGGTGTTGCCTCCTATGCGCTATAAAGCAGATGATGATGAAACTGTTGCTTACTTCACGACAATTGCGCAGAGTACGAGCTTGCCGATGATGGTTTACAACAATCCCGTGGATTACAAGATCGAAGTAACGCTTGCGATGTTCGAAGAACTGGCCAAAGTACCTAATATAGTTGCGATCAAAGAATCGACCAGGGATGTGAGCAATGTAACGCGTTTGTTCAACCGTTTCGGCGACCGTTTCCGCATTTTCTGTGGCGTGGATACGCTGATCATGGAAGAGGTTATGCTTGGTGCTGACGGCGTTGTAGGCGGATTGGTTGATGCATTTCCAAAAGAAACCGTAGCGATTTTTAATCTGGTAAAAGCAGGATATTATAAGGAAGCACTGGCGATCTACCGCTGGTACCTGCCACTTCTGGAACTGGATATTCATCCAAAACTGGTACAAAATATTAAACTGGCCGCTGAAAGAGCCGGTATTGGGTCAGAATATGTGCGCGCTCCGCGCCTGGTATTGAAAGGCGAAGAAAGAGAAAGGGTATTGGCGATCATCGATCAAGCAATAGCGACGCAGCCGGTGCTGCCTGACTATCTGAATTTAACAACGGAATCGGTTTTGGCATAATGAATTTCAGGGGGCTCCGCTGGAGCCTGTCATTCGGTTGTACCGGTTGGTTCTATAAACAGGGTGCCCCTCTGGGGCAAAAAGGTTGTTTGTAGCTGCGGTTGATGCCCAATCATTCGGAACAGGAGGCGCGGGGAAATATGTGGCCGCAGCGTGGCCCCCTGTTTCTGGAATTTACGGTATTTATAGTAAATTCAGACTCCGGAGGAGTCACCTGATGCACAAAGTCCCGCATCATTAACACGAAATTTATGAGCATTTTTCAGGAGAATTTAGAAAATACTTTGCAAAAAACGCAGGAAGCATTCGTCGAAATACAAACATACCCTATTGCGCGCCGCATTCAATTGATGCGTACCATTGCCGATGAGATCGAAGCCCTGGGGCCGGAACTGATCGAAACTGCCCGCGCTGAATCGAACCTTCCCGAAGCCCGGCTTACCGGCGAAAAGGGACGGACCATTTTTCAATGGAGAAGCTATGCGGATGCAGTTGAAAAAGGGTACAGTTTCGACGCAAGTATCGATACAGCTAATCCCGACAGGACGCCGCCGAAGCCGGATATCCGCAAAACGAATGTTGCATTGGGCCCGGTGGCAGTTTTTGGCGCAAGCAATTTTCCTTTCGCATTCTCAACCGCCGGCGGAGATACTGCCAGCGCGATTGCGGCAGGCTGCCCGGTCGTAGTGAAAGCGCATCCCGGACATCCGAAAACGTCTCAGCTCATGGCCGACGCGATCAGTCGGGGCGTGGAGAAAAGCGGATATCCAAAGGGTATATTCTCTCATATATTTTGCGAAACCAATGAAGAGGCGCAGGCGCTGATCAGTCACCCGGTGATCAAAGCAGTCGGTTTCACCGGTTCAAACCGGGGCGGATTGGCTTTGGTAGAAATTGCGAGCAAACGTCCGGAACCGATTCCTGTTTTTGCCGAAATGGGCAGTATTAACCCGGTTTTTTTATTGCCGGAAAAAATAGAAACAGCCGCTGCTGCGCTGGCTAAGCAATATGCAGGCTCGCTGACACTTGGCGTGGGACAGTTTTGTACCAATCCCGGGCTGGTAATAGGCGTGGAAAGTTCGGCTCTGGAAGAATTTGAAAATGTATTAAATGAAGAAATAGCAAAAGCACTGCCCGCGCCCATGTTGAATGCAGGTATTGCAAAAGGCTACCAGACCAATCGCGAAAAGGTGATCGGTTTGTCGGGTGTGACGGTACTTTCAGTGGCGACTGCTGAGGCTGCGGAAGGGCAAGGTGCTGCTACGGTGGCTACCGTTTCCGGTGTTGATTTTCTGATCAATGAGGATTTACAGACTGAGGTTTTCGGTCCGTTTGCACTGATCGTGAAATGTAAATCTGCTGACGAAATGTTCTCAGTAACTGAAAAATTGCACGGACAATTAACCGCTACGCTACTCGCTACGGCGGGAGATCTGGGAGCAAATGCCGAGTTGGTTGCATTGATCCAGAACAAATGCGGAAGGATCATTTTCAATAACTTCCCGACCGGCGTGGAAGTTTGCAAATCCATGCACCACGGCGGCCCAGTCCCGTCTTCCAGCAACGCACAATATACCTCAGTAGGCCCCGACGCGATCAAACGCTTCACCCGTCCGCTCAGCTTCCAGAACTGGCCCGACGAATTTTTACCCGAAGAACTAAAAAATGCGAATCCGTTGGGGATCTGGAGAACGGTGGATAATGAGGTGGTAAAGGGAGCTATTGGCTTTTAGCTGTTGGCTATTAGCTATTAGCTTTTTGTGAGGATGGAGGAAGGATGAAAGGAGGAAGTGAAAAATCCTTTGGATCAAGATAATTTTATAATTGTGAGCTTCAATGCAAAGCTTACAGTAAACAACATAAAAAGCCAACAGCCAACAGCCAACAGCCAACAGCTAAAAGCTAACAGCTAACAGCCAAAAAACAATGCGTAAGACTTTTTTTTGTATTGATGCCCACACTTGCGGGAACCCGGTTCGGGTGGTCGCTGGGGGCGGACCTTTGCTGGATGGGAACAGCATGATGGAGCGCAGGCTTCATTTTTTGAAGGAATTTGACTGGATCCGGAAGGGATTGATGTTTGAGCCGCGTGGTCATGATATGATGAGCGGGAGCATCTTGTACCCGCCGGTTGATCCGGCGAATGATATTGGCGTACTATATATTGAAACGAGCGGCTGCCTTCCGATGTGCGGTCACGGCACAATCGGGACGGTTACTATCGCGATTCAGGAAGGTTTGGTAACACCAAAAGTACCAGGCAAACTTCGCCTGGAAACACCTGCCGGGTTGGTTTTGGTTGAATATAAGCAGGAAGGCAAGAGAGTAACTTCCGTCAAGCTGGTGAATATCAAATCTTTCCTCGCCGCCGAAAACCTGACTGTTGAGTGCCCTGATCTGGGTACATTGACTGTGGACGTTTCCTACGGAGGTAACTTCTACGCGATTGTTGATCCGCAGGAAAATTTCAAAGGTTTGGAAGATTATACCGCCGACCAACTGATCAGCTGGTCACGCGTACTGCGCAAGCGACTGAACGAGCAGTACAAGTTTGTTCACCCGGAAAACGAGCATATCAACGGTCTAAGCCACATTCTGTGGGCAGGTGCAGTAATTGACCCGACTTCAACAGCCAGAAATGCAGTTTTCTACGGCGACAAAGCAATCGACCGCTCGCCCTGCGGCACAGGTACCTCAGCCAGAATGGCCCAGTGGCACGCCAAAGGCAAACTGAAAAAAGGTGACAGATTTATCCACGAAAGTATCATCGGTTCCAAATTTACCGGAACCGTGGAAGACGAAGTAACAATAGGAAACAAACCCGCCATTATCCCAGGAATCGAAGGCTGGGCCGTGGTAACAGGCTACAACAACATTTTCATCGACGACGAGGAAGACCCGTACGCGTATGGGTTTCAGGTTATTTAAAAAGGAGAAAGGAGGAAAGGGAGGAAAGGGAGGAAGGAAGAAGGGACACTATTCTATTACTTCCTCCCTTTCTTCCCTCCTCCCTTTCCTCCCAAATTTCTAATAGAATGACAACAAACAAAGGAACCGCGACCATCATTGGTGGGGGAATTATGGGGTTGGCTTCGGCTTATTATCTGCTGAAAAGCGGGTGGAAAGTGACGGTGCTCGACAAAGGCGATCTGAGCGATAATTGCTCGCAGGGAAATGCGGGGATGATCGTTCCGAGCCACTTTATTCCGCTTGCTGCGCCCGGAATGGTGGCGAAGGGGATTAAATGGATGTTCGATAGCCGCAGTCCTTTTTACGTAAAACCTTCCCTGGATTTTTCATTGATATCCTGGGGATTGAAATTTATGAAAGCCGCCTCTCCGGCCAATGTAGAACGCGCCGCGCCTTTTTTGAGAGATTATCATTTGCTCAGCAAACAGTTGTATGAGGATATTGCCAATGAGGAAGGACTGAACTTTGGTCTGGAAAAGAAGGGTATTCTCATGCTTTATAAATCTGCAAAAGCGGGAGAGGAAGAAATACATGTTGGAAAAGACGCGCAGAAGCTGGGACTGGACGTGGAAATGCTTTCCAAAGAGCAGGTACAGGCCATTGAACCTGATATTAAACTGGATGTAGCCGGGGCGGTACATTACCATTGCGACGCGCATTTGTATCCGACTGCATTGTTTAACCAACTCCTTAAAAATATCAAGGAGAAAGGCGCTACCGTCGTTACCAACGCAGAAGTGACTGGTTATGAGATCTCAGGCGGTGAAGTGAAATCAGTCAATACTACACAGGGTCAATACGAAAGTGACCTTGTGATCATGACGGGCGGTACGTGGCTGCCTCAGCTAGCCAAGCTGGCCGGACTTTCAATCCCGGTGATGCCAGGCAAGGGGTATTCATTTATGGAACGTAATGCCGATCACCCGATCGTTCATCCTGCCTTGTTGATAGAAGCGCGCGTGGCGGTGACGCCGATGAACGGAAAAGTTCGTTTTGGCGGCACTATGGAACTTGCAGCGGTAAATGACAAGATCAATATGAACCGGGTGGAGGGGATAGTGAATGCAATCCCGCAATATTACCCGGAGCTGGAAGTAGCTATTCCTGCCAAAGAAAACATCTGGTACGGTTTCCGCCCGTGCTCGCCCGACGGACTGCCGTACCTGGGATACAGCAAAAAACTGAAAAACCTGATCGTTGCAGGTGGTCACGGTATGATGGGTATCAGCCTTGGCCCGGCGACGGGAAAAGTAGTAGCCGAGCTGGCCAACCGCACCGCCACAGCTATCGACATCAAACTTTACGATCCGGAACGGTATAACTGAGCGCCGGATAAATTCCTAACCTTTAAACATATTCTTTCCTTGAAAAAGCAATGCTACTCCCTGCTTTTCAGTCTCGTGTTTGCCTCCATTTTTGTTAGCGAATCCGCAGCTCAGAAATCCCAATTCAATCTCTACGAACAAACCAGCGAAACTGCCGGGTTGGTAATGCGTTATGATGAAGATATTCAGGCGGTTCGCTCGTTTTATTCTCCTATGCTGGTTCGTGGACGCGGATTTGCGGCGCCTTCATTTGTGCTCAACTCCCCCGAGCAGCGGAAGCGGTTGATAGAAGTGGATAAAAGTTACCTGGTACAGCTCGCCAAGATGGATTTCGACGCGATAAGCATTTACGGCAAAGTGGATTATATTTTATTAAAAAGAAATATAGACGATCATTTGCTGAGCCTTTCACAAGAAGAAAAAGAATATAACCAGATCACGAAATACATTCCTTTTGCTGAAAAAATTTACGCACTCGAAAAGCAGCGCCGTCGTGGAAATACTTTGGATGCGCAAAAAGTAGCAGCAGATTTGAATGATGTTTTGAAAGAATTAAAAGCTTCTTCGGAATCAGTTAAAAACGTCGAAGACATAGATATGCCGCTTGCGAACCGTGCCGAAGAAGCTGTAAAAGGTTTGGATGAACGATTGAAAGGTGTATATGAATTTTATAACGGTTACGACCCGAAGTTTACCTGGTGGGTGCCCAAACCCTACGAGTCACTCGACAGCGCGCTGACAGCCTATGCCAAGGTTTTGAAAGGAAAAGGTAAAATTAACACCACACAAAAAGAAGACAAAAGCGGGATCAAAGGCGTGCCGATCGGTCGTGACGAGCTGATCCGGCAGTTGCGGGTAGAAATGATCAGTTACACGCCGGACGAACTGATCGAGCTTGCCAATAAGGAATTTGCGTGGTGCGACAAGGAATTGCTGAAAGCTTCGCAGGAAATGGGTTTCGGGAATGAATGGAAAAAGGCGCAGGAGAAGGTGAAAAACAGCTTCGTGCCCGAAGGCGAGCAGCCGGCCCTGATCATGAAGCTTTATAATGATGCGAAGGATTTAATCACTAAAAATAACCTTTACGAATATCCCGAAATAGCCGACGAAACGTGGGGAATGCAAATGATGTCGCCCGAGCGGCAGCTGATCAATCCGTTCTTTCTGGGCGGCAGAGATATTATCATTTCTTATCCCACCAATACCATGAACCACGAGGATAAGTTGATGAGTATGAGGGGGAATAATCCGTATTTTTCGCGTGCGACAGTTCACCACGAACTAGTTCCGGGGCACCATTTACAGCATTATATGCGCAGCCGCTACAAGCCTTACCGTCGCGAATTTGGTACGCCGTTCTGGACCGAAGGTTGGTCGCTGTACTGGGAGCTGCTGCTGTATGACAAAGGTTTTGCCAAAACACCCGAAGAGCGGATCGGGATGCTTTTCTGGCGGATGCACCGTTGCGCACGCATTATCTTCTCGCTGAATTATCATTTGGGTAAATGGACGCCGCAGGAATGCATTGATTTTCTGGTAGATAGGGTAGGACACGAGCGAGCGAATGCGGAAGGGGAAGTGCGACGCTCTTTCCAGGGAAATTACAGTCCGCTTTACCAGGTAGCTTATCTGATCGGTGGTTTGCAGATATTAAGTCTGAAAAACGAACTGGTTGACACCGGTAAAATGAGCTATCAGCAGTTTCACGACGCGATTATGAAGGAGAATAATATGCCGATCGAGATGGTCCGTGCGACGCTGACCAACCAGGCATTGAAGCGCGATTTCAGAACACAGTGGAAGTTTTATAGTTTCAAATAATATTGTAGCTTACAAGCTTCAAAAGCCCGTAAAACCTAACCTGTATGTCATTGGAAAGCATTCCTGAATCTGCTGAGGAAAAAAAGTCATTTAAACCATCGCTCGGTCTGATGGACGCGACCATGCTCGTCGCGGGAAGTATGATCGGATCGGGGATTTTTATTGTAAGTGCGGACATTACCCGGAATACCGGCAGCGTGGGCTGGCTGATGTTCGTGTGGCTGATCACAGGCTTTATGACATTGACTGCCGCATTAAGTTACGGTGAATTGAGCGCGATGTTCCCCAAAGCGGGCGGGCAATATGTTTATCTCAAAGAAGCATACAATTCGCTGATCGGCTTTCTGTACGGTTGGAGCTTTTTTACAGTGATCCAAACCGCTACTATCGCTGCTGTGGCAGTGGCTTTTGCCAAATTCACTGCCTATTTGCTGCCTATGTTCAGCGAGGATCTGGTGGCGGTCGACCTGGGTTTTATCAAAATTTCCCCCGCCCAGCTGCTCTCGCTGGTGCTCATTGTTTTACTGACGTTTATTAATACACGTGGTGTAAATGGCGGGAAAATTATCCAGACCACATTTACATTAACCAAACTGCTGAGTTTACTCGGACTGATTGTTTTCGGGTTGCTTTTCATGAAACCGGAGATCTGGGCCGCAAACTGGGACTCTGCGACGATGTGGGATTTGCACAAACTGAATATCGACGGCAGTATCGAATCCTACACTACCATAGCCGCATTCGGCGCGATCGCCGCCTCCATGGTTGGCTCTATTTTTAGCAGTGATTCGTGGAATAATGTAACTTTCATAGCCGGCGAAATTAAAAATCCCCAGCGAAATATCGGACTTAGTCTTGCATTGGGTACCATTATCGTAACGGTCATTTACCTGATGACAAACGTGATGTATACCGGTGTTCTTTCGTTGCAGGATATTGCTTCTTCTGATAAAGACCGCGTCGCGGTGACTGCTTCGAATGTAATCTTCGGAAATGCAGGAACGATGATAATCGCGGTTATGATCATGATTTCGACTTTTGGTTGCAACAACGGTCTGATCATGTCGGGGGCGCGGGTATATTATTCGATGGCGAAAGACGGAATGTTCTTCAAGAAAGTAGGGACCTTGAACAAGAATTCTGTACCTGAGTTCGGGCTTTGGATCCAGTGCGTAATCGCCTGTTTGTGGAGTTTGAGTGGGAAGTATGGGAATTTGCTCGATATGATTTCTTTCGTAGTGGTCGTGTTCTATATGCTCACCATTGTCGGAATATTTATATTAAGGAAGAAAATGCCCGACGTTCCCCGTCCGTACAAAGCATTCGGGTATCCATTCCTGCCGATTATCTACATAATCATGGGCGTTGCATTCTGCGTACTCTTAATCATCTACAAACCAGAATACACCTGGCCTGGATTGATCATTGTGTTGCTGGGTATTCCGGTTTATTATTTTATTGGTAAGAAGAATATAGACACGGCAGAAATGTCTTAAATAGCAGATCGCGTCGGAGCCTTTTCAAAGAAAACGACTCCGACGCGATCAATATGATCTAGTAGCTCAGGATTCGATATCTTAGCAATATTCAATATATCAAAATGATACGGCAGAAGAGACTCTTCGTTTAAAATGCCGCTAAGTTGATTGGTAATATCCTTTCCTTTCATTTTCACTGCAAGATCCACGTCACTTCCGGTCCTGAAATTTCCTTTTGCACGACTTCCAAACAGCACAACCTGATCGATTTCAGAGAACTTTTCGATTGCTGAAATGATCTTCAAAACGTCCTCTTCGGTCAAGCCGCTTTTTATTACATCAGTCATCCAATCTTGACTTTAAATGAAGATAAACCTGTTCAATAGCCCCGAAATAGGAATCTTTGATCACTGTTACCGCATGCCCTGCTACCTCTTCATTATAAGTATGTGACAATTCGTTTCGCTTTTCGAGCATTTCAATCCAGGTGTGGCCGTCCGTGATAACTTGTGACGCAAAAGCCTGTTTAATAGCTTCCCTAGGGAAACTAGTCTCTAAACCCTGCTCATACAAAAAATCCTTGATTGTTTTCCAAGCCAGTTCAAAAGTAAATTCAAAGGCCTGGACCAGCCCGCCAATCTCAATTGGATTGTATTCGTCCTTTTGAACGGCAGTTTCCAAAAACAAAAATGCCTTCTCGAAATTTTGAAATCTCTGCTTCCAGCGACTATCCATACTTTTAATTATAAGGCATGAAGTTAGTTAACAAGACCTTCATATTGCAAACTTTCACCGCAACGCCTCCACTTCCGCTACTTCCTTCGGTAAATGCTTACCTAAAATCCTGTTGCCCGTTTCAGTAATCAGGACATTATCCTCAATGCGAATTCCCGTAAAGTCGCGTAGTATTTCCAGCTTGTTGTAATCCACAAAATCGGCCAGTTTGTTTTCGGCTTTCCAGCGGTCGATCAGGGTTGGGATCAGGTAGAGGCCGGGTTCTACGGTTACTACGAAGCCGGGTTCCAGCGCGCGGCCGAGGCGGAGGGATTTCCAGCCGAATGTGGTTCCTTTCACCAGATCGTCGGTGTAACCTACATATTGCTCGCCGAGATTTTCCATATCATGTACATCCAGCCCGATCATGTGGCCGAGGCCGCATTGAAAGAACAGCGTATGCACATCATTTTCGACTGCTTCTTCCGGGTCGCCTTTTACAACACCCAATGATTTCAGTCCTTCCAGCAGCTTCGTCGCTGCAAGTTTGTGGACATCTTTAAATAAAATACCAGGCTTGCAAGCGTCAACAGACGCATTTTGAGCATTCAGCACGATCTGGTACATATCCTTTTGCAAAGACGAAAACTGCTTTCCCATTGGAATGGTCCGTGTCAAATCGCCGCAGTAGCGCATTGCAGTTTCGGCTCCCGCGTCACATAAGCCCATTTGGCCTTCGCGCATGACCAGGTCGCGGGTGTGGGTGTGCAGGATTTCTCCGTTTACGGTCAGGATAATCGGGTAAGAAATGTCGCCGCCTGCTCCTATTGCGATACTTTGCAGCTTTCCGGCTACTTCCTTTTCCGTCATGCCCGGGCGCGCATTCCGCATAAAATCCAGGTGCATATCCACCGAAGTATCCACCGCCTTCTCCATTTCAGCGATTTCCTCCGCAGTTTTATAATTTCGCATGGAAACGATGGCCTTGATCAAAGTCACCGAAGCTTTTTGCGAAGCCTCAGCAGGAGATACCTGCAACCATTCCTGCAATTTCAAAGTATGCTCAGCCCGGTAGGGAGGCAGGAAATGTATCTGCTGTTTTTTGCCTAAAATAACTTTTAAAAAACCATCAATAGCAGCGAGCGGCATTACCTGCGAAACTCCCACTTTTGCAGCTTTGTCCACCAGCGGCTCTTTTGGACCCGTCCACACGATATCATCGATCGTCAGCTCGTTTCCAAATATGATTTCCTGATCGTTATCAATGTCAATCACCGCGTGAATGGACGGTATATCCAGTCCAAAATAGTATAGAAAAGAGCTGTCCTGACGAAATGGGTACACATTATCGCGGTAGTTCATGCCCGAGTCTTCATTGCCCAGGAACAGGATCAGGCCGCTGCCGACTTTCTGCTTTAAAGTCTGGCGGCGATGTATGTAGGTTTCTTTGGAGAACATAATATTGTGGCTATTAGCTTTTAGCTGATAGCTTTGTTTCAGATTTGAAAGATGAAATATAATTTACTTAATTGAAGTCTTTTTATTCACACACTATAATTTTAATGGGACTCGAGAATTCACCTCTTTTTCAATATCATCGTTTTCTGGACGAAGCGGGTGATACTACTTTCTATGGCAAAGGTAACACGCCGATTGTAGGGAATGAAGGCGTTTCAAAATGCTTTATTCTTGGAATGTTAAAAGTTAACGAGCCACTGAATGCTATAAGGCAGAAAGTCATTGATTTGCAAGTCGAGATTGCGGATGATCTTTATTTTAATTGCATTCCCAGCATTCAGAAAAGAAGGGATAAGATGGGCTTTTACCTGCATGCAAAAGATGATATTCCAGAGGTTAGAAAAATGGCATTTGATTTCATTAAAAGTATAGATTGTAGCTTTGAAGCCATTGTTGCCAGGAAGATTTACAGCGTCTATCAAAACAAGCATAATGGCAAAGAAGCAGAGTTTTATGCGGATTTGATGTCACATTTACTCAAAAACAAACTAAATAAGTACGAAAATCTTGTCCTCAACATTGCACATCGAACCCAGTGCACAACGCATGCTAATCTGCAAAAAGGGTTAAATAAATCGATAGAACGATCCAAGAGCAGGGCTCCGGAAAAAACGAGCGATTGCCGCGTTGTCTTCAATGTCCAACAACCTACAAAAGAACCGCTACTTAATATTGCGGATTATTTCTGCTGGGCTGTTCAGCGTGTTTTCGAAAAAGGTGAAACACGCTACTACGACTACATTAGTGACCAAATTGGTTTAGTAATAGACTTGTATGATTTTGAAAAATACGGGCTGGAAGACGGCAGAGCAGGGAATTACTATGATCGGAAAAATAAACTCACGAAACTGAATTTTATCCCATAAAAAAAGCCCGTAAGTGCACTAAGAAGGATACCCTTCAACGGCTTGGAGCCGACCTTCATGCATAACAGGCTGATACAAAGATGTAAAATATAAGCAGAGAATACAAAAAAATCTTGCTCTCAAACATCGACTGTTTTCGAGCAAGATTAAAACTACTAACCTAATCAGAATGTATTATCAGTAACCCGGATTTTGTTTCAGGTTGGTATTTTTGTCCAACTCGCTTTGCGGTATCGGGAACAATGCGCGTTGTGCAGCCTGTGGACGGTGGTTAAACCATTTTTTTGTACCAAAAACACCGAACCGGATCATGTCCTGGCGACGGTGCGCCTCCGCAGCAAACTCCCATCCAAGCTCATCAAAAAAGCGGCCGAATTTCACATCTTCGCCACCCTGGCGCTCGATAATGCTTCCGTCAACAGCCTGGTAACCATAGTTATATTTGCTACCCTTTGCCAGATCCGCGCCGGTAACCGTCGCTTTCGCCGGGTTATTTTTGAATGAGCGTTTACGTACTTCTGTCACGATCGCAGCAGCTTCTTCGGCTTTTCCAGTCCGTAAAAGAGCCTCCGCTTTGATCATCAGCACATCAGCATAGCGCAGAAATGGAAAATCGTTGTCCATACTGCCGGTCACATTTGGTTTGATTTTGTATTTCCCAATGCGATAACCGTCCGAGGAAGCCGTTTTTTCCATCGTCGGAACCGCTTTGCCGTAAGTGATCACCACGGCTCCGGTAGTCGCGTTTTTCTGCGGACCCATGATCCAGGTATCTGCCAGGCGGCTGTCGTCAGCGTCATAAGTGTCGATAAATTGCGGCACGGCGCAGTTTCCGCCCCACGGACCGGCATTCATCGGGTAAACCGTGCGGCTCAGCGGGTCGAGCGTTTTCATGTGGATTATGTTTCCTACGCCGTAAATCTCATCGTAAGGAATAGCAAAAATGATCTCTTTGGAATTGAAATTGGTCCAGGTGAAAATGTCCGAATAATTGGCATCCAGCACATATTTGCCGCTTTTGATCACCTCATCTGCCTGCGTGATCGCCTGCGCCCATTGCGGCGTGCCGGTGTATACTTCCGCATTAAGATAAATTTTGGCAAGCAAAGCCTTCGCGCCCCACCTGTTAAGCTGACCATAAGTAGTAGCCGCATTCTCGCTCAGGCTCGGGATTGCATCATTCAATTCTTTGATAATGAAGTCATAAACTTCCTTCCGCGTGCTTTGCTTCGGCAGACTGATATCTTTAAAATCAGTAACAATAGGCACATTTCCGTGGTTATCCATCAGCAGGTAATACGCCAGCGCGCGCACTGCTTTCAATTCGGCAATCGTATTTTCCTTTCCGGTAGTAATCGGTATCTCGCCGCTTTCTATCTGAGAAATAACCCGGTTCGCAGTAGTAATGCTGCTGAACGAACTGAACCAAGTGTTGGCCGGCTGGTCCTGTAACGAGGTCCACGTGTGGTAATGCATTCGTTTATAGGTACCTGCATCATCCCAGCCATTTGGGCGGGAGGGCGTGATGATGGCGTCGGCCGCTTCTTCCTGCAAATCAAAATAGCCTTGCCAGCCGGCCATCAGGCTTCTTAACGAAGAGTAGACCGGGGCTACGATCGCTGGCAGATCCTTCTCGGTAGGCTGGTAGCTGCTCGCAAGTACCTCAGAATAAACCTGTTCTTTAAGATCCGTGCAGGAGTACAGGGTCGCTGCACTCAGTACCGATGTCAGTAATATATATTTGGCGTTCCTGTTTTTCATCTTGTAAAAAGTTTGTTGTGGATCAGAATGTTACACTAAGTCCGGCAGTGAATGTCCGGGTTGTCGGATATTTGTCGCGTTGATCGCTTCCGGGGAAAAAGCCGGTCATCGTCATTCCTTCCGGATCCACGCCGGTGTAACCCGTAATAGTGGCCAGATTAAGTCCCGAAACAAAAACGCGCGCATTTTTCATACCCTTTATCAGGTTCTGAGGCAGCGTATAACCCAATGTCACATTGTCGATTTTCCAGTAATTACCGTTTTCAATGTAGTGTGAAACGTACACGAGGTCGTTGTTCAAAACTTTCCCGTCGATCGGATCGTAAGCGGTATTCAGCATATTATATGCCTTGTTTTTTGGGTTGTTATAAAACATACTTTGAAAATTCAGAACATCATATCCGAATGCGCCGCGCATATTCAGTGCCAGGTCGAAGCTCTTGAACCGCACCGAGTTGTTCCAGCCCACATTGTGCTTTGGAATACCATTCCCATAGTATTGGCGGTCTTCGGGCTTAGCCTCGGCAACCGGAATAACCTCGCCATCTTTATTCTCTACCAGCCAGCCGCCTTTTTCGTCTACACCTACACTTTTCCACACAAAAAACCGTCCGATAGGTTCGCCGACTTTAACTCGGTGCGTACTGATCTGGATCGGCTCGCCCGTGTATCCTGCATCGAAAAAGTCATTGGAAGCCTGGAATTGATCGTTTGAAAGACTAACCAGTTTGTTTCGGTTGGTAGAATATGTAAATCCTGAGTTCCACTGCAAGTTGGCTGTCTGTATCGGAACCAGGTTCAGAAGGACTTCAAGACCTTCATTCTTCATGGTACCTGCATTGATAAACATCGAGCCGGTCAGGTACGGTGGTACAGGCACAGGGAAATCGTAAAGCAGGTCTTTCACTTTTCTGCTATACACATCAATAGAGCCGCTGATACGATTTTTAACGAAACCAAAATCGACCCCTGCATTCACCTCTTCTTTTTTCTCCCAACGCAGGTCCGGGTTGAAGTTCCGGGCTGGAACAAAGCCTGGAACCCATTTTCCACCAATAAATGCACCCTGGTCGCGGCTGAAATTATAGCTGATCTGAGACAGATAAGGCGAGTTCGCGATCGTACCCGTTACACCCACACCGGCACGCAGCTTGATCTCGGAAACGTCCGTCAGACCTTCCATAAACCGTTCCTTACTAATCCGCCAGCCCACAGAAGCCGCCGGGAATGTACCCCATTGATTATTGATCCCAAAACGGGAAGAACCCTCACGGCGCACACTCGCCATAAAAAGGTATTTTTCGTCCAAACTGTAAGTTAACCGGCCAAAGAAGCCAGCCAGCTGCCATTTGTTTTTGGTACTTCCCATTCCAGCCTGGCCTTTTTGCAAAGCACCACCCGCACCGAGGTTGTTCCAGTCGTAAGCGTCAGTTGGGAAATCCCAGTTGCTCGCGCTGAAAGATTCGTAAGTCGCGTCCTGCCAGCTATAACCGCCAAGTAATGTAAAACGGTGTTTGCCGAAAGATTTGGCATAATTTCCAGTCAATTCCAGCAGGTTTTCATTGTTTGCGTACGTACCCCGGTATGCGGTACCATTCTGGTTGCTCAGTCGCGTTGCAGTATGGTTAAATGTCGTCGAGCCACCTTCCAGGTTGCTGTTTTGCACATTGGAAACCAATAATTTAAAGTTCAGGTCCTCAATAGGCGCGTAGTCCAGACTTCCGCTCATCCGCATTTCCTTAAACTTGGCATCGTAGTTTGACTCGTTAATGAGGGAAACCGGATTTTCATAAAAATAACCGTCACGCTCCTGCCACGCGCCTGTTTCCGTTCTCACGCGGTCTGTTGGGTTACGGATCATCGCCTGACGGTAAATGTATCCGTAAGCTATATCGTTGTCGGCAGGACTTACCGCGCCGTTTGTGCTGGTAATGCGGTTGATGATCTGGATGTTTGTTTTCAGTTTATTGTCAAACATCGCATGGTTCAGGTCCGCGCGACCAGTAAACCTGTTTTGCCCCGATCTCAAAAAGATACCTTCCCAGTTCCGGTAATTCACAGATCCTGTAAAGTTGGTGGTACTGTTGCCACCAAAAAATGTCAGGTTATGGTTGTGGCTGACCGGCTTTTGCATGATTTCGCCGAGCCAGTCTGTGTTTCCGCCGTAATCGGTATAATCAATACCCTCACTGATTTTTCTGCGGTAATCGTCGCCGGTAAACAGTTCAGGTCTGCGCGCGATCGTCTGGATATTTACATAATTGGAATATTCCACAGTCGCCCGCGAGGTACCCCGGTTTTTACGTGTCGTGATCAAAATCACCCCGCCGGTAGCGCGGGTTCCATAAATCGCAGCCGCCGATCCGTCTTTCAAAACGTCCACTGACTCAATATCCTCGGGCGCAACCGTATTCAATCCACCCGGAATACCGTCGATCAAAACGAGCGGATCAGAGTTTCCATTGATCGAATTAATACCTCTCAAATTGATCTGCGTGTTGGAAGAAGGTGAGCCGCTGGGCGTGGTAATACGTAATCCGGCCACTTTTCCCTGCACCAGCTGTGCCGCGTCGCGCACGGTTCCTTTGATAAAATCTTCCCTTTTAATACTCGCAACCGAACTGGTAACGTCACCCTTTTTCTGCGTTCCGTAACCGATTACCACCACTTCCGAAAGTTGTTTCTGGTCGGGCGCCATTTCAATGGTCAGCTCGCTTTGGCTGCCAACTACCACTTCCTGACTGATATAACCGATGTAACTTAAAATTAAAGTCGCTTCATCAGGTACGGTCAGTTTGAATTTTCCTTCGGTATCCGTAGCAGTTCCTATTGAATTATTTCCTTTTACGATAATCGTCACACCCGGCAGCGGGTTTTTATCCTCGGTGGATACGATCTTGCCCGAAATCTCACGCTCGGCAGCCAACAGCTGATCGGATAATAGGCATACCATGGCAAGACCTAAAAGCAGTCGGCGCGGTATTTCCTGGATCAAGTTGGATAATAGTCTATTCATGTTCATTTGGTTAGATGGTGATTAGTTTTTCAGGATTATCTTCTTCGGAAAGGCTTCTTGGGCATACTCTTTCAACCAGCCATGGGCTGTTATACGTAAACTATCAGGTATATACGTTCAAGATCTATCCTAACACTACTGCGTTATCGCCACCTTATTCCGCGCCGGCGGATCCACTTCCAGCAGCTTTTTTACGAAAAAGTCCCGCTTCTTGCGTCTTCCATAAGTGCCGCCGTCGCTGTGGCCCATACCGGGAATCGTCAGCAATTCAAAATCTTTATTCGCCTTGATCAATGCATCGGCTACGCGGTAGGTCGATTCGGGCGGCACGTTGGTATCCGCCTCGCCCACGATCAGAAGCAGGTCTCCCTGCAATTTGGCTGCATTGGTTACATTCGATTGTTCGTCGTAATGTTTGCCCACCGGATAGCCCATCCATTGTTCGTTCCACCATTGTTTGTCCACGCGATTATCGTGACAGCCGCAGGCAGAAACGGCCGCGTCGTAAAACCCGGGATGAAATAGGAGTGCGCCCAGTGAGTTCTGCCCGCCAGCCGAGGTGCCGTAAACGCCCACTTTTGTTGAATCAATGTACGGATACCTGGCTGCCAGCGCCTTCATCCAAGCAATGCGATCGGGGAAACCGGCGTCGGCGAGGTTTTTCCAGCATACATCGTGAAATGCTTTCGAACGGTTGGCAGTGCCCATTCCGTCCATTTGAACCACGATAAATCCCAGCTCGGCCATACTCTGCATCTCGCCATAATGCCTGAATGCTTTTGGGACAAACGAATCCTGCGGTCCCGCGTAGATATTCTCTATAATCGGGTACTTTTTGTTTGGATCAAACTGGCTTGGGCGGTATACAATACCCCATATATCCGTTTTCCCGTCGCGCCCTTTTGCCGTAAAAATCTCAGGTAGTTTGAACCCCAGCGATAAATATTTTGAAATATCAGCCTCTTCCAGTTGCATGACCAGCGACGCGTCAGAAGTCTTGCGCAGCTCCATTACCGGCGGGCTGGTCATCGTGGAATAGGTATCAATATAGTAACTGCGGTCGGGTGAAAATGCGAGTAAATGGTTCGCTTTCGCGTGATCAGTCAGTTTTACCAAACCTGTTCCATCAAACTTAATCCGGTAATAATGAATATGATACGGATCTTCATCGCGGTTTATTCCATTCGCCCTGAACCAAATCTCGCGCTTTTGTGTGTCGATACTATCAATATCCCGCACCACCCAGTCGCCTTTCGTAATCTGATTTTTGATCTTACCTGACTTTTCGTCAACGAGGTACAAATGCCGCCAGCCGTCTTTTTCCGAGGACCAGATAATTTCGTGTTGCTTGGGCAGGTAATGCGTGTAAATGAGGTTTTGGTAAATAAATGTATCCGTCTTTTCGTCAATGATATTTTTGGTATCGCCGTTCGCCGCATTCACTTCGATCACCCTGAACCGCTGGTGGCCACGGTCTACTTTCTCGTATGTAAAATGCTGCGGATCACCTTCGCGCCAGCGAATCACCGGCGCATTGAAGAAGTCTATTTTTTCAGACTTAACTTTTATCAGCTCCTTGGTTTTTACATTGACCACAAACATTTCGTAGCTCGTAAATTCATCGCCCGGCTGTGCATAACCCCTTGTTTTTACTTCGCCGCGTGTTGTGTTCGGAAGCGAGGAAAGAATGTAGCTCACTTCTCTTTCTTCCTGTTTATCAATGCGATAGCAGACAATATACTGTCCATCCGGCGACCAGCTCAACTCGCCGAACGGGCGAAGCGGGTTGCCTTCGTGAGTCAGTTGTCTTGCATCTTTTCCGGCAGGGGAGCCCAGGTAAATGTTACCGTTCCTGACAAATGCTTTCTGCTTTTTGTCCGGAGAAACACTATCCGCCCGAAACGGCCGCCACCGACTCGATTGTCTTGTCCAGCCCCTTTCTTTTGGATCTTCAATGGCGGGTTTTTCAATCTTTCTGGCGGTATTATCTTTGGTATTGTAAGCATACCATTTGCTGTCGGCTTGCAGGTAAATCGTACTTTTCGAATGGTCAAACCTTAAATTCTGCAACATTAATTTAGTGGCTGAGAACGTAGAATCTGCCGCTTTCGAAAGCGCTTTGGCTACTTTTTCATTGTCAAATGCTTTTGCTTTTTTACCCTTTACCGGATCGATGTATATGTATTCTGTCAGGCTGTCTCTAAGGATATTTTTGTACCAGAATGATTTTCCGTCTGCCTGCCACCCGGCCTGGATGCTGGCTTTTAGCACAGTGCCTTTCGTGACAGAATCCATCAATTCCATGCGCTTGTAAGCACTCGTGATTTCGTCTTTGGAAGGTTGGTAGGCAGGTAGTTGGGCAAGCGCAATATGTGACAGCAACGACAGTGCCGCCCAGATACTGATCCTTCTTATATCTATTGTAAAGATCCTCATTAACAGCATTTTATAAAGTTCAGGAAAGTGCAGACAATAGGAGATCTGTCTGCCAAAGTGGGGCAGGATCAGGGTTGTAAAATCTCAAAACGCGAAATACTCTTATTGTCTATTTGTAAAATTAGACTTAACCCCGAAGATAAACTTGGTAGAAATTAGCGGCTTTTTTACCGATATTAACTTAAATCAGCCCGAGCTTTGGCATTCGGAGCAATTTGGAGGATTTTATTTGGCACTTTCCCAGAAGAGGAAAATTAAAGGGAAGTAAAATAAGAAGAGCAAGCTGCATATGTGCGGCTTGCTCTTTAAGTAAGATCAGATAAGGTCACTTACTCTTCATGAAATCCGGAAGACCAACCCGCCGAATAAACTCATTATCCCTGTCAAACTTTTCTCTGAACAGGTCAAGGTGCGCATACTTGCCATCCAATGAAGGATTTAATGTCCAACCCTTTGGAAGTGCCTTATCTTTGCTCTGTGCTTTTGTTTTCATGATAATCAAATTTACGATTTTCTTTTAACTAGAAAAAGATCATAGTCAGTGCCCCTGACGAATTTTTGCCAGCCGTCGTCAAGGTAGCCTAAGAGGTTAAAGTCTTTCTCGATAGCTTCAAGATTGTTGCTAATGCCGATACGATAGAGGCGCGTTCTTGCCCTCGTACTTCCGGACGCAAGTACAAAAGCATCAGGATAGTTGTCTGTAAATGTGTAGAGTGTTGAAGTAACTGTGCGAAGAACTTTCTCGCTGTCGCCATTATTTGTAACATGCAAATCACTCTCATTGCCTGTATCCGGATCAACATCTCCAAAGCCCAGATTGTAATAGCCGCATCTTGAATATTCCTGATAACGAACAATTTTTCGGATTGCCCCATTTGGTCCAATACTTCTGAATTCGTAAGTTAAAAAATTGTCGAAGATCGTGACGGGATATACATTATCGAGCATTATTGATGTGGAATTGTGCAAAAGAAAAACGCCAGCGTTTGCTGACGTCAGAAAGTGTTTTGCAAAGTTAATATTCGTTTTGGGAGAGAAGTGATGATGGTTTTGTTGCTGGATAAACGTGGCTACCGGCAGATAAATGATTTTACCCTAACCGCTCCAAAAACTCACGCTGATATTCCCTCGGCGATAAACCAATCGTCTTCTTAAAAACCCGATTGAAATTCGTCACATTGTCAAAACCGGTCTGATAGCTCACATCAGAGAACCCGTCAAACTTGCCCGAAACGATTACTTTGCAGGCTTCGTTGATACGGACTTCGTTGAGGAAGCTGACGAAAGTTTTGTCGGTGTGTTTTTTGAAATAACGGCAAAAAGCTTGCGGAGTAAGGTTGGCGATTTCTGAAATTTCGGCCAGGGAAATGTGGCTTTTGTAGTGTCCTACGAGATATTGAAAGATCTTGTCCATTCTGATTCCTTCTACTTCCGAAATACGGTGCTCGCTGTTGCTGGTGGCGAGCGGTTTTAATTCTTTGGTCGTCGAAAAATGGTGTAAAAGGGAAATGAATGCAGCTACGCGCTGACTTTCCTTGTGCTGCATTACTTCCCTGATCGTGGTTTTGATCATTTCATTGTCGCCTTCCGGAAGCTGAAATCCATTATGCAGGCCGCTTACAAACTTGCGGATTCCAGTCATTTCGGGCAGACTTAGTATGTTTTGCGAAAGGTGGATCGGGTCGAAAAAAATAGAAACGGAATGCACCTGTTTCGGCTCGGCTGCATTGAAATACGACTCGTCGCTCTTGAAAATGTGGGACTGATTGGCGCCAATAATATACACTTCCCCCGACTCAAATCGCTGCATGTAATTCCCCGCAATCAAAATCCCTGATCCTTCCACAACCCATTCGATCTGCACTTCGCGGTGCCGGTGGAGATGGTTGTAGTAATGCGGTAAAATGTTATCCTGCACCACAATGGTACTTTCTTTTGGAACCGGTATGGTGAACTGGACGACTTTCATGGAAATTCAAATATGTTTAAAGCAACGGCCAGCCATCTTCCCAGCGCAACTTTTCGACGCGCAGCTTCGAGCGGCCTTTATCTTTGGCATCGTAACCGTGAAATATCAGGTAGTCTGTGCCGTCGAAAGTGTAAACTGCATTATGGCCTACGCCGTGCCAATCTTTGTCGCCCTCCAGCAGCAATGTTCCTCCCCCGTCTCTCATGGGTGTTCCTGCCTTGTCTGTGTAAGGTCCGGTTAGCTTTTCTGAGCGGCCGACTCGCATTTTGTACGTGCTTTTTTCACCACGGCAGCAATAATCATAAGAGGCAAACAGGTAATAAAAATTTCCTTTCCTGAAAATAAAAGGGGCTTCAATGGCTCCATTACCAGATTCCGATTGGGAAGCGGTTTTTGGAACACTCGCCAGGGTATACCATTCCTGTGGATCAGTTGCGATCGCTTTGGCATCCGGATTAAGTTTAACAAGCTTAATGCCGTTCCAGAATGACCCGAACGATAACCACGGCTGGTTACTTTCGTCAACTATTAAATTTGGATCTATTGCATTCCATTCATCTCTTCCGCTCACGGATTCTACAACTTGCTGGTGATCGGTCCAGTGGTAATCCGGGCTTTTCGGATCCAGGGTTTTATTAGTGGCCAGCCCAATGCAGGAGCGGTTTTTGCCAAAAGTAGAAATGGAATAATAGAGATAATACAGGCCATTGTGAAACGAAATGTCCGGCGCCCAAATATGTCCTTTAAATCCCGGAACCGCTTTTACGGCCCATTCCGGCGGAGATGCGAAGACGGGCTTTTCTTTCTTCCAATTCTCCATATCCTTTGAAGACCAGGTCGTTATCCCACGTCCTGTAGTGAAGACATAGTAAATTCCATCCTGCTGGATCATCACAGGATCGTGCGCGGGAATGTTCTTAAACAAAGAATCCTGGGCGCACGATATTTTAGCGCCCAGGATCAATATCAGAAAAGCGATGTGCTTCATTGATTTAAATTATTTACTCAATACGGCCTGCTCTTTGATCACTTTCATAGTGCCCTTCATCAGTCTCCAGTGACCCGGGAATGTGCAGACGTATGGATAATCGCCAACCTGATCAGGCACGACAAATTTCAGTCGGAAAGTTTGTCCCGGATTCACAAGCGGCGTGGCAGCCAAAACTTGCGGGATGTTCGGAACATAATTTTTCTCTGCCCCGTCCTTCGCCGTGATCATTTTATCAGCGGCTGCACCAATGATCTCCGTTGATTTTGGTTTTCCAATTACCACGTTATGCTGCATGGCATCAGGATTTTCAAAAACCAGCTCAACCGTTTTACCAGCAATGGCAGTGAATTCGGTTACGCTGAATTTCATCTCCTCACGAATCGCCTTGATCTGTACGATCTGCACATTCGGATCGGTGGTAGTCTCTTCTTTAATTCCGTAAGATTCCAGGAACGGAGTCAGTTTGCCGCTCAGATCGTCGGTAACCTCAGATTTCAGAGAAGCCAGCATTTTCTTGCTTTCGTCGTTTGCAGTCTCTTTGCGTTTCGGGTTCCAGGAACCTAGTACTCCTTTGAAAACTGCATTGCGACCTTGTGGATCGAGTGTTTGGGCTGTTTTTAACAAATCCAAAACTTCATTTCCACTTGCGGAAGAAGTATAACCACGCGTAGCGCGCTCCAATGCAAAGTCGGACAAACGGTCCAGCCTGCGCACCTCGAACGATTTGCTCATGGTATTGTTCTTGTTCTCGTCTTTTTCAGGAACCACATTATCCACGTCCACAGTGGCAGTTACATTCACTTTACCAGCCTCGTCGGAAGTAAACCCGAAAGTCGATCTCCAAGGGCCGTTGTTACCTTCCGTCAGCTTGATAGTCTCGCCGGGAGCGATTCCTTTTGTCAGCTGGCGGCTGATGTAATTGCTGTTCAACGAGCGGCTTCTGATACCTACATTCACAACTGGTACCACCTCTGCCGGCACAGCCACGCTTCCCTGGTTTGTAATTTCAACCACCACTCTTGCATATTCCCGCACATAAGGTTTGCCCGGCTCAATGGTAATATTGGTAATCGCCAGTTCAGCCGATCCCTGCGTAGTTACTTTGCTCGCGCCGTGACCTTCGTGGTTCATAGTCGAGTGATCCATTGGTTTGGCAGCTTCCGCTTTCTGGGCAGAGGCGGTTGCCGAACCTGCTTTGCTGGCACGCTGCGCCAAATATTTTTTGCGCAAAGCTCCATCTTGTGCATTCAATACTGCCGCAAATGCATCAGGCATCCAGCGATCGTCAGCTTGTGCGTAAGTATCCAATAGTGTCAGAACCGCAGTTTCAACCTGTGGGGTAAAAGGTATTTCCGAGAAAGTAAGCAATGCATTCATTGCTACCAGCGGATCTTTATCGTGCAATGCATCCACCGAAAGCAGTGTAGTTGCGGTTGCAGGAGTTTTTGGTAAAACCTGAACTGCGGTTTTGCGAACATCAGCAGATGGATGTTTCAAAGCTTCGGTAACCGCTGCCAGAACCTGCGCGTCTTCAATCGCATTCAGTCCGTGCAAAGTCCACAATGCGTGGATAGCAGCTGTATTTAAGCCAATTTCATCCACTGATTTGTCTTTAACCAGCTCCACCAATTTGCCCACAACATCTTTGTTATTGCGCTCAACCAGCAAACGTTGTGCGTGACGGCGCCACAGCATGTTCGTGTTTTTCAAAGTAGCAACCAGTTCATCAGGTCGTGATTTGCTCAATGAAACCGGCGTATATTTTGGCGCGTTTTTCCAGGCAATGCGGTACAAACGACCGTGTGTAAAATCACGCAAAGGCGTTTCGTAAGCATTTCCTGAACCGTTTTCAGATCCTTTCGGAGTCGGGTTGTGCTGGATAATATAGCTATACCAGTCGGCTACCCAAACAGCTCCGTCGGGGCCAACTTCTGCAAACACAGGAGCGACCCATTCATCGGCGCCGGCCAGGAGGTTAAAGCCAAGTACATCCTCAAAGTCAGTACCTTTTTTGGCCATTACATTCTGGTGCAAAATGTGTCCGGTAGGTTCGGAAACGAATGCAACTTTGTTCCAGTACTGTTTCGGATAAGCGCGGGCTGTGTAAAAATTGTGTCCCGCGGCAGCTGTAAATCCGCCAAAAACGTCTACCTGACGTACTTTCGGGGTAATTGGCTGCATATCTTTATGCGTGTCCGTACTGCGGCTACCATTATCTACTTTGCTTTTTCCAAAATATCTGTTTGGAATCGCAGAGTACCAGCCGTGCGAGTTATTGGCAGTTGAACCAAACAAATCGCCGCTTTCATTGAAGCCCAATCCCCAGGTATTGTTAGACGTTTTGGCTACAACTTCCATGTCAGAACCATCGGGCTTGAAGCGGAAAAGTGCCTGTCCGAAGTCCAATGAGTCACTTTTGCCAACTTTACCTTTAAATCCTGAATAACCAACTGAACCGTAAACCCAGTTATCAAATCCGTAATGCAGGTTAGAAGGTCCCGCGTGGGTATCTCCCGTACCAAAACCTGAGAATAGGATTTTCTTCACATCAGCTTTATCATCACCATCGGTATCCTGCAAAAACAACATGTGCGGTGCCTGCGAAACTACCAGACCACCATTTGCAAATGCAAGTCCGGTCGGGATACTTAGATCGTCAGAAAACTTCGTGAATTTGTCAGCTTTACCGTCTTTGTTCGTGTCTTCGCAAATCAGGATGTAGTCACTTCCGCCGGTATCTTTTCTTTCGTTAGGATAATCTTTGGTGATCAAAACAAACAACCTGCCGCGCTCATCCCACGTCATCGCGATCGGGTGCATTACGTCAGGTTCATGCGCGAAAACGTCCAATGTAAAGTCAACAGGAATCTGAATGTGCTTTACTGATTCTTCCGGCGAAAGCGGCAGCTGTTGCATTTGCGGGCCAGGGCGCTGCTCGTAGTTGGGCAACTTGGCTTCGCGGTATTCAAATGGTTTTGGTGCCAATGCAGCCAATGCTTTTCTCGCATCGTCATTTACAGCCCACAAAATCCCTTTTTCGATCAGATCCTGGAATCCGGGAACTGCCCAGGTACGCTCATCGTGACCGTAAGCTGTGTAAAAAATCCGGCCTTTTCCGTGCGTTCTCACCCAGGTATAAGGTTCTTTCTGAACGCCAGGCTTGTCTTTTTCCTGATCTTTCTGAATGGTACGTTCTGTCAAAACGATGTTATCCGGCTGCAATTGATTGTGCAGATAGGTTTCATCGATCGTTTTAAAAGGTTTTACACCTGCAATAGCTGGATGATCAGGCTGCGTCCAAACGGGTTGAATGGTGTCAAAAGTGTGACGCCAGAACTGGCCGCCGATCAGCTTTACGACTTCCGGATTGTTGCGGAAACAATAAGAAGCGCAGTGAATAGGGATAAAACCTTTGCCGCTCGCTACATAATCCAGCAATGCTTTTGCCTGCTGCGGCGCGATCGAATCGTGGTTCGCATACAGCATGAGCGCATCATATTTGTTGAGCGTCTCTGCATTCAGGTCGTTCAGATTGTCCGTATAAGTGAAGTTGAAACCTTTCGGTCCCAGCGCCGCCATAATTTGCGGCACGCGCTCGGCAGGATTGTGGTGCCCGTTGTCGCCCAGAAACAAAATTTCCAGACGCCGCGCCTTAGAAGCCTCGCCTTTGGAAGACGCACTTTTAACCGACGCGTTCTGCGAGGAAGGCTGAGAGGCACAGCCCAGCAGGACTATACCAAGGAAAAAGGATAACGCTTTGGTTTTCATACCGATATTGCGGTGCGATGCACCTTTCGTTTGTTATGATAATTCTTTAAAATCCGGCAATTGAATCAATGCGCCGCCTTGCAATGCTGATTCGTGAGCTAAAATCCCTACGCTCGTCCAGTTGGCCGACTGCCATGCATTCGGGAATGGATCGCGGTCTTCGATCAATGCGCTGATGAATTCGTGCGCCAAATGCGGATGTGAGCCACCGTGGCCACCGCCTTGTACGAAAGATAAATGCGCGTTTTCATCCAAATTATAAACTCCTTTGCCTGTGAAATGCTGGATTTCTTCGGGCAAATAATGTGCATAATCCGGCGTTGGCACTTTTTCAGCAATCTCGTGTTCCGGCTTTTTCGCGGTGTGGATCACGGGATCTTCACCTTCGATCAGCGGCCATTCGAATGATTTTTTGCTTCCGTAAACCTCGAAACTCTCGCGATACTGGCGCGCCACGTCAAACAACGAACGATATACATAAGCTGATAAATCGCTGTCCTTAAATTTAATATGTGCCGATTCAACTGCAAAAGGAGAGTTGTGGATCTTTGCCAAATCTTCACTGATCGTTCCTGAACCGAAGCACGAAACGTACTCAGCTTCCAGTTTCAATAAACCCGCCACCGGGCCCACGCAGTGCGTTGCGTAATGCATCGGAGGCAATCCCGGCCAGTAGTCAGGCCAGCCTTCCATATCCTGCTGGTGACTTGCTTTCAGGAATTGAACTTTACCAAGCTCACCTTTTTCATATAATTCTTTAACAAACAGAAATTCACGTGCGTAAACCACCGTTTCCATCATCATGTATTTCTTGCCAGACTCTTTCGTCGCCTTCACGATCTCGATGCAATCTTCCACGCTTGTTGCCATCGGAACGGTACATGCAACGTGTTTTCCGGCACGAAGCGCTTTCAAAGTCTGCTCTGCGTGATTTGGAATTGGAGAGTTAATGTGTACCGCGTCTACATTCGGATCGGCGAGCAGGTCGTCGTAGCTTGTGTAGCGGACATCGATTCCATATTGGTCACCAACTGCATTTAATTTAGATTCTGTACGTTGACAAATCGCGTACATATTCGCATTGGGATGTTGCTGATAAATAGGGATAAATTCGGCTCCAAAGCCCAACCCGACGATTGCAACATTAATTTTCTGAGACATACTAAATGAGAAATTGGTTAATTGTTCAGTTTTATCGGTATTCAAAATAAAGATCAGTTACGCATTGCCTCTCAAATGGAGGCTGGTAAGTGTATGATTTACAGTAAAATGAAGGGATGTTCGACAATACAATTTTAAAGTAAAATAATGCTAAAAACTTTACGTCATTTGATTAGTACTGACTGTATTTTGACTACTATTCGGTTGAAATAAAATATTAGAGCAAAAATTGGTGTAAAATGAATGAGCATATGATGGAGCTAAATCCAAAAATAAGAGCAGCTGTACCCGAAGATGCCCATGCAGTAGCCCCGCTGCTGATACTGGCAATGGGCCACATTGCAGGAATATTTGCCAGATCAGAAAACCATTCCGACGCAATCCCATTCTTCCGGCACTTTTTTGAGACTAACCAGAATCAATACAGCTACGAAAATACGCTCGTTTTTGAGGATGAAAATGGCGTTATCGGTTCCATAACCGGCTACGACGGCGCGCTTTTACACCAACTCAGAAAACCTGTTCTCGACCTGATCCGGGAAACACAACCGGATTTCAATCCCTCTGACGAAACCGAACCCGGCGAATATTACATTGATTGCGTGAATGTGCATCCGGCGCATCAGGGTAAGGGTATTGGTAAAAAACTGATCAAAGCTTTTTGTGAAAAAGCGGCTTCGCTGGGATATCAAAAAGTGGGACTAATTGTAGATCAGGTAAATCCGGCAGCAAAGCGATTGTATGAAAATTTAGGTTTTAAAATTGTGGGAGAAAAAGATTTCCTGGGTCACCAATACCACCACATGGTTCTAGAACAAACAACCTCGAACAACCTCGAACAATAAATAACAACAATTGACAATCAATGACAAGACCTCCTGACCTCCGGCGTGACAGTTTTTTACCTAAATTGCTTCTTTAAAATATTTTAAAAACTCCAACCTATATCCATTCCAATGTTGCAACGGAGAACCTTTATAAAAGCAGGTGCTTTGGCTGTAGCCGGCGCTTATATCCCGAAATGGTCTTTTGCCAGGCATGCAGTAGCAGATTTTCCGGTGGTCAGAATAGCGACCGATAAACGCAGTTTCACCAGTCCGGCGGTGGAAGCTACGATCACGCGGATGAAAAAAGTGATCAAAGATTCCGAGCTCGCGTGGCTTTTTGAAAACTGTTTTCCGAACACGATCGACACAACGGTACATTTCAAAACTGAAAACGGCAAGCCTGACACATTCGTGATCACAGGCGATATCGATGCGATGTGGCTGCGTGACAGTACGGCACAGGTTTGGCCTTATCTTGCTCTTTTAAAGGAAGATAACAAACTTAAAGATATGGTAGCAGGGCTGATCAACCGGCAGACGAAATGCATTCTAATCGATCCTTATGCGAATGCATTTTACGATCGTCCGAAAGAAAGTGAATGGACGAAAGATCACACCGAAATGAAGCCGATGCTTCATGAGCGGAAGTGGGAGCTGGATTCGCTTTGCTACACGATTCGCCTGGCTTATAATTACTGGAAAATCACAGGCGATACTACGCCGTTTGACGCCGACTGGGTTAAAGCAGCGGGCCTGATCCTCAAAACTTGCAAAGAGCAGCAACGCAAAGACGGACCGGGGCCTTACAAATTCGGCCGGACAACTGCCTGGTCCACCGACACGGTTCCGGGTAATGGTTATGGAAACCCAATCAAGCCCAATGGGTTGATTGCGAGTACTTTCCGGCCTTCCGACGACGCGGCTATGTACCCGTTTTTTGTTCCTTCCAATTTCTTTGCAGTCGTTTCTTTCCGTGAAATCGCTGAAATTTTGGAAAAACTAGGCAGCGCAAATGCAAAGCTGGCGGCTGATTTCAAAGCATTGGCAACAGAAGTGGAAACTGCATTGAAGAAGTTTGCAATATACCCGCACCCGGAATTTGGCAAGATCTACGCATTCGAAGTTGACGGATTCGGTAACTACCTGTTAATGGACGACGCCGGTATCCCCGGCCTGATCAGTATGCCGTATCTGGGCGCGATGCCGGTGAAAGATCCTGTGTATATCAATACCAGAAAGTTCGTTCTGAGCGATTCCAACCCTTATTTCTTCAAAGGAAAGGCAGGAGAGGGGCTGGGTAGTCCGCATACATTGGTGAACCAGATCTGGCCCATGGGCATCATCGCCCGCGCGATCACTTCTACCGACGAAAAGGAAATCGAAGCCCAGCTTAAACTCCTAAAAACGACCCACAACAACACCGGTTTCATGCACGAATCCTTCGACAAAGACGACGCCTCGAAGTTTACGCGCAAGTGGTTCGCGTGGGTGAATACGTTGTTTGGGGAGTTGATTTTGAAGCTGGAAAAAGAGCGGCCGCATTTGCTGGCGAAGGTTTATTGAGGCTCTTCGGCTGCGCTCGGAGTGACAAATTCACCTGCAAGTTGTTTATAACAACCTTCCGCTAATTCCTTTCTTGTTTTCTGACTGATCGTTTGAAGCTTTTGATCCGGAAGGGAAGGTTGTAGATGCTGATGCCGCTCGTCCCTCTTCTCCGAAATTCATTGAAAATTTGGATAAACTGTTAAACTAGGAAAAGTATACTGAGACACGAGGATCGGAGCTAAGCATCGATCCTCGTTTTCGTTTATCGGCTCAGGCAATGAAGCTTTTTGACTTAAAAGTTGCTCTTTCCAACTTAGCAATAAACGTAGTAACCCGCAATTGATTCACAATATGTACCCGCATTTCAGGGGTAACCCGGACAAGGTTTTCGCTGAATAGAAAACTCTCTACCATTGTGTTCAGTGATTCGATCATTTCGCTGACGGTATCAGTTTGAAAAAACTCTTTCACAATTTGATGCTGTTTCAGCAATGCATTTTCCTGACCGTTAAAATCAGTTTTTGTACCGGTAGCTTCTTGGAAGTTTGATTCTGGCAGTGTGTTCATAGCTTTGTTTAAGGTTTGATTGTGACTTGATTGAACTCAGCCCGGAGGTTTAGTATGCAGCTTTCTCCGGGCTATTTTTTTGTATTTAGCTTGGTGGGAAATATCCACACCTGATAGGTAAATTTTTTTATTTCAACTTATAGGTGATAATAGTCTTCTCATTAATGTCTCCAAAATCGGATAATACCTCTTTCATGCGTTTTTGCGAAATTCCTTTTTTAAATGTGAAGTCGCGCCATGCATTTCGGTATTTACCTTCCTTTGTTTCTGCCGGAAGCGTTGGATAGATGTTTTTCAGCCACCATTCAAACGTCTCCTCAACAGAGGAAAATGTTTGCATGTTTCAAAGGTAACGTTTGGTGGGTAAAATCCACAAAATTTAAAGAAAATTTGTTTAGGGCTGAGTGCCTACTCTACTCGGATTTACGGAAAACCCTTAAAACCGACCGGTAGAAAAGTATCGGATTTAGGACATCTGGCTATTCAGGAACAGAGATAGCTTTGTCAAAAAGATGAAGCAGAAAAGGTATTCTTATAGTTCTGAAAAGTTTTTTACAGTGTACAGATTTGATAGTGAGGGGCAGAAAGGAGCAATTAGGAAGCTAATTTTATTTACGGAGACTAGCGTAGACAATGTATACAATCTTGCCTTCGGTGATTACGATATTCAGACCGGAGAAATAGATGACTTTGCAGTAACCAACGACGGAGATACAGCAAAAGTACTTGCGACTGTCGCAGCAACAGTATACGAATTTATAGAAAAATATCCTGGGGCTTGGGTTGTCGCCACTGGAAGCACCCCCGCACGGACCCGACTTTATCGAATGAGTATCTCAAAGTACCTAGAAGAGATCTGTGAGGATTTTAGTATTTTTGGATATAATGATCGCGAAGATTGGGAGAAATTCGTTATTGGCGAAGAATATGGAATGTTTTTATTAACTAGAAAAGGCAACGAGATATCGATATGAAAGTACGTGAAGTGAAACAATCAAAGACAGCGCCAACCGAAATGGACGAAAGTCTTGAAAAATTTAGAGGGAAAAACCTGTTTCCTGAGCAATTGGCAAAAGTTAATGCCATTCTAGCCAAAAGTGGACTGCCTAAGGTGAAAAAGGCATAAATAAGGCTCGCGATACCTCGCCACTTATCAGACGGTAATGCCCCGTGCTGTACCAGATCGTTGCGCTTTTGGTTGAATATTTTCTTCTGCTCGCATTATCTCCTCAATCGACTCAAAAAGATTTCATCTCCTCGGCCACCTTCATCTTACCAAATTTCTTCTTCTTCCCCTTCACCTTCTTCCCCAACCAGATAATCACCCCAGTAACCGGCAAACTCGCGGCAATAAGCGCAACTATAAATGCAATGATCTTTGTCGGTAAACCCCAGATGTTGCCGGTGTGGATCGGGTAGACCAGCCTGCGCGCTTTCATGCCGCGGGATTCGTTTTCGTAGAGTCGTTTGGAAACGAGGTTTCCATTGTTTTTATCGAAATATAGGAAGCTGACAATGTTGCTTACAGCGGCGTTGTCGTTGACTTTTGAGACTGTGATAGACAAGCTGTCCGTCTTAGGCATTGTAAAAAGGATGCGGCCCGGATTGGGTAACTGATTGTTGGTTTCTGCTAGTATCTTTTCAAGCAAATAATCGTTTTCTGCTCCATTCAGCGAAATATTGGCGGGCGCTTCGCGAATTACCTGCGGCTTTCCGTCGAATGTGAGGTAGATCAGATTGTTCACCCATTTGTAACTCCAAACGAGTCCGGTTGCTGCGATCAGGAAAATGAAGGGGAGTATGTAAAAGCCGAAAACTGCATGCAGATCCCAGTTCAGTCGCTTGAATTTGGCGTTCCATTTAATGCGGAAACGCTGTTTTTGGTTCTTTCTGTTTGGCCACCAAAGTACCAGCCCGGTGATCATAATGACCAGAAACATGACGCAGGAAATGCCTGTAATTACTTTGCCGGTATCTTCCAGACAAAGGTACCGGTGCAGTCGGAGTACCACACTGAAAAACGCTTCGTGCTCGTCGCGCACAGCTGTGATCCGACCAGTAAATGGATCGATCGCGGCCGATAATCCCTCTTTTTCCTTTGTTTTGAGGTTGAAAATAATTGTCCGCTCGTGATCCGGCTCGATGGTAATGCGCTGGATTTTGTTCTTTGGGAATTTGTAGGTGATAATGCTTTTTAAATGATCCAGAGGCAACTTTCGCTCGCCGGCATTCGCCTCTACCACATGGAAATCCGGGTAAAGGACGGGTTCCAGCTCATCCTCAAAAACAAGAATGCTGCCGGTCAGGGCCACTACAAAAACCACAAGGCCGGAGATAATCCCCAGCCATAAATGCAGTTGCGACGCAATTTTCTTGAAAGCTTTTTTCACGCTCTTGGTTCAGATAAGTAGCTCACATTAAAAGGTATAGGCAATAGTAGCCAGGAAATTACGCGGGGTGCCTGGGAACAATCGTAGGTAATCGTAGCCGCCTACCCAGTACGTTTTGTTGGTCACGTTATTAAGGTTAACCTGGAACTGAAACTTGTCGATTTTATAATAAATCGCCGCATTCAAAAGCGTGTAAGCAGGTACAATCTGCGCATTGTTGATCGACAAATTACGCTCGCCCACATAGTTGCTCCCCAGTCCAAGCCCCAGTCCATTGAGACCGGCATTTACAAAAGTATATTTCGTCCAGATACTTCCCTGATTCTTAGGCGCATTTGGTTTCTGCAAATTCACCAGCACCTGATCAGCCGCCCGCGAACCGGCGTCGGTGATCTTGGCATCATTGTAACTGTAAGCGACGATCAGGTTCCAGTTTGGCAGGATATTTCCGGTCACGTCAAATTCAACTCCTTTGGCCTTTTCCTCACCAATTTGCTGCATCAGATTCGGATTGTCTACGGCATTTGCGGAGTACAAAGTATTGGTTTGCACGATCTGGTAAAAGGATGCATTCGCAGTCAACCGACCGTCGAGCCACTCGGTTTTCAAACCTGCTTCTGCCAGGCTACTGCGGATCGGGTCAAAAGGTCCGCCGGAAAGCGGGTCGCTTTGTACCACTGCATCCTGCGGGTTATAGCCTTTGGTATAAGTACCGTAAATATTCACATTGTTCGTCAACGTATATACAGCTCCGATGCGCGGCAAAAGTGCGTGCTGGGTTACATTGGTCTCGTCGTTTTTAGTATAATTCTTCTTGTCAATGTAAGTATCGTAACGCAGTCCAAGCAGGATCTGTAATCTGTTGATTTTCAATTGTTCCTGCAAATACAAGCCGTGCAGCTGGTACATTACCGGCGTGGTAGATGCATTGGTTACTACATTATATGTGTATTTCGTGGGATCTTCCAGATTGTTGTTTTGGAGTGTTAAATCGTAGTGAGAAATATTCGGTTTCGGAATGCTGCGGGTAACTCCGTTCTCGGTATAGTTATAAAAAACAAATCGCTCCGGCTGCTTTGCATTGTAAGCCGCCGCACCGCCAGCTTTCAACAAATAGCCATTTGCAGTCTGCTGTCCTGAACCTTTTGGAGTGGAACTTTGAATGTAGTCGTAACCCGCAACCAGCTTGTGCTCAGCGATTCCGGTATTGAAGTTATGGTTAAAAAACAGCGAAACGTTATCCATAAACGACTTCGTCTTACGCACAAAAACCTGTCTCGCAACCAGATTTTGGATCGGCGCACCAGCCGAGTCCACAGCGTTCACATTACTGCTCCGGTGTTCGAGCAGATCTTCGGTATAACCAGTACGCAGGTAGGCGATGTTGAAGGAAGTATATTGGGTAAACTGGTGGTTCAGCGAAGTCGTAATAAGGTAAGTTTCTTCATTCAGATAATCATTGACCGCATTGAGCGAAGTTTTGATCGAGCTCGAATACAAATCATTTCCCTTCACCGACTGCCCGCGATCCAGCCTGCTGTTCGACCGGTTGTACACCATATCAAAGTTGATCCGCGTCTTCTCAGTAGGCAGGAAGGATACCGAAGGAGCTACGATGATATTTTTGTCAAATTGCAGGTTACGAAAGCTCTGTGCATTGTTGTAACCGACATTAAGTCGATAAAGCAAAGTCTTTTTCTCATTCATCGGACCCGTAAAATCTGCCAGCATTCTCAAAGTATTGTAGCTGCCCGTGGTAAATGAAAGTGACTTCTGTGGCGTATCAAGTGGCTTTTTGGTCACCCGATTAATGGTACCGCCGGGAGAAGTATTTCCGTACAAAGCCGAAGCTGCACCTTTGATTACCTCCACTCTTTCCAGGTAGTTCACAGGAGGCTGTTTCCAAAAACCTGAAAATGTTCTCAGTCCATTCACAAGCTGCGTAGTACTTCCCCCATTCATCCGAAAGCCCCTGATTGTGAGATCATCATAGAATGTAAACTGGTTCACGCCGCTCATATTCTTCACCGCGTCGCCCATCAAAAAAGTACCCTGATCGCGCATTACTTCCTTGGTAATGTAGCTGATCGCCTGCGGCACTTCCTTGATCGGAGTGGCCGTTTTGCTGGCGATAAATGAAAGATCGTTTTTGTAAGTAGTTTCCTTGCGACCCAGGATTTCAAGGGTTTGAAGTTCCTCGGCACTTTCAGCGGCGGTGAGTTCCAGGTTTACTATTTCTCCCGATTTCAGGGAAACGGTCTGGTCTATTCGTTTGATACCAACTCCGGTTCCGATCAACTGATAAGTCCCGTCAGCCAATGCATTGAACTCAAATTCGCCGGTGGAAGAGGTTACAGTTCCTTTGCCGGTACCTTTTAAAATGATGTTAATGTACTCAGCAGGCGTGCCCGCGGCCGTTTTGATCTGACCTTTTATGGTGCCAGTCTGCGCTCGTGCGACGAAGCTGGTCAATATAAAGAAGAATAGTAAAGAAGGTATTCGCATAGTTGAGGTTAAATGAGATACTTAAATCGGGGATAAAAGTATACTTATTTAGACTAATACGAAATAATGAAAAAGCAGAATTGCGTAAATATGTGTTTGGCCAGAGAAATTGTTTAATAAATTCTAATTTTTCTGATCAAACACATATTGCAATCGCTACATATTCGCTTTAATAAAAGAAAGCCCGTCGCGCATGAGCTGCTCTTCGGAGTCGAACATTTTGCGCCAGATATTGGCTACCGGCAGTTTTGGACTGAATGCTTCAATGCTCAGCCAGCCGTCGTAATTGATGTCTTTGATCGATTTGAAAACACCTTCCCAATCTACATTCCCTTTTCCGGGAGTCGAACGGTCGTTTTCCGATAATTGTATAAATGAGATCCTGTTACCCGCTTTCCTGATCGTGTCGCCAATGTTCTTTTCCTCGATATTGGCGTGAAAAGTATCGAACATAATCGTGCAGTTCGGATGATTTACTTCATTCACAAAGCGGATCAGTTCATCGCCGCAGCTGGTGAGGTACATTTCAAAACGGTTCAGGTATTCCAGGCCCAGTGTAATATCCAGCGACTCAGCATAGTCAGCCACTTCACGGATCCCTTCAATGCCCCACTGCCACTCTTCCTGCGTAGCAGGCTGGCCGGTAAAAACGCCCAATGCAGAATGATAAGGCCCCATTAACTTCGTCGCGCCGAGTACGAGCGAACAATCGAGTACACTTTTCAAATGATCAATCGTGTGCCGCCGCATGGCAGGATCGGCGCTGATCAGGTTTTCGGTTGGGCCGCAAATTGTATCCGTTTCACATGCAAGACCGAGTGAATCCAGTTTTTTGCGGAAGCTAAACCAGTGTTCAGGATTGGTATTGAAAATAGGAACTTCAACGCCGTCAAAACCAATTTCTTTGATCAGTTCCAGTGTTGGAAAAAGGCTTTCATCAATTTGATTTCCCCAAAGGAGAAGGTTCATGCTAAATTTCATCAAAATTCCATTTTGCGGTAATGTATACGACAATCTTACGACAAACCAGCCCCGAACCTGTTCCGTGATTTGACGAGTTTTGGTCGGTTATTGATATATCCGGTGGTAAAATAGGAATAATGGAGAGAAGCGTGCATAAAAAAAGCAACCTTAGTTTGACCAAGATTGCTTTTTGCATTTAAAATATCGCTATTACTGCGCTCTTGCGAAGATCAGCGCGCTGTTGTTATCGTAATACAAAACCAGTTTGTTCGGCTTCAAATCATACATATTCACACTAGGTAATGCATTCACAAACATATTTCCCCAGGAAGTTTCAGCCCGTTCTGTGCCGCCTCCGCCTAGTTGAATTGTATTTTGCTGCGCGGTTTCGTAAAATCCTGTCAGGTAGTTGGTCGATGAAGTTCCTTCCAGTTCGCCCTTTTCCTTGAAGTTAAGACTTACTTCGAATGCGCCTTTTTGTAGCGGCGGTTTTTTGATGGTATCTTCTTCCTGCACAATGCTTTCCAGCTGCCACTTGCCGGTCAGTTCCATATTACTATTGATTGTGGTCGTTTTTCCACAACTGGTTAAGAGAGAAATGGACAGTACGAATACTGCCAATTGTAGCGCTTTTTTCATAGAGGTAACGAATCTTCAAAATTGTTATTAAGGGACATATTCATGGTGAAATCAGTTGGAAACTTTCGTTTCGGCTAGCAGAATATGAAAAAATTATGCCAGCCTAGCAGTTCCAGACTTACTGATATTTAACGTAAATACGAGCGAGTTCTTTTACCATTTACTAAATGAAATGAATTGAGTAAAAATGAGAACTAATCGTATTTTGATATTAATTTTGCTTATACTTTAATATTGATGTAAAAATTAAGGCAGAGCATTGAAGGCACCAATCCATAAGAATATCGAAAGTCAGGTTCACACCGTCACTGTGCAGGAGCTAAAAGCGCCGCATTTTGATCCGAACTGGCATTTTCACCCGCATTACCAGCTCTTCACGGTACTGGAAGGAACAGGCAAGCGATTGATCGGCGATTCTATTCAAACATTCGGTCCCGGCGACACTGTTTTCCTCGGTCCCGACGTGCCGCACCTCTGGCGCAGCGACCCGGCGTACTTCGAAGCAGGCTCCGATTTGATCACACACGGTGTAGTGTTATACTTTCAGGAAGATTTTTTAGGAAAGGATTTTTTGGAAAAACCCGAAATGCTCGGCCTGCGACAATTACTACTGGATTCAAAAAGAGGGATCGAATACAAAGGCGCACTCCGCGATCACATTCGCGAAGAACTTCTGACCCAAACCAACACAGAAGGTTTTAAAAGCATTTTAAAACTGCTAACTCTACTCGACAAGCTCGCGCACGAGCCAGGCGGCTCGCCGATTTCGAGTTATGGATACGTTAATACCTACAAAGTTTCGGAAACGGAGCGAATGCAAAAAGTGCACGATTATGTATTGCAGCACTTTTTCCAGGAGATCAGGCTCGGTGACGTAGCGTCGCTTGCCGGTATGACGGAAGCGGCATTTTGCAGATATTTTAAAGCGCGGGCCAACAAAACTTTCATCGATTTCGTCAACGAAATCCGCATCGGCCACGCCTGTAAATTGCTCTTGGAAGACAAATGGACCATCGCCCAAATCGCCTACGACAGCGGCTTCGACTCCCTATCCAACTTTAATAGAAATTTCAAAAAATACATCGGCCACACGCCGAGGGAGTATAAAGGGAATTATTGATGCAAATGATCAGCAGAGCCGCAGATGATGGTTATCGATTTTAATATTAAAGAAAACCTCAGCCTGCATTGCTTTAAACACCCTAACCAGCGTCTCGAGAGTGGCGCTATTGGCACTGCTTTCGAGTTTGGATATCTGGGCTTTTTGGACCCCCACCAACTCTCCAAGTTGAGCTTGCGTCAACTTTCGCTCCTTCCTGACCTCTTTGATCATCCGACCCATCAATTCCATTTTCAATTCATATTCGAACTGGTCGCGCTCCGGCGTTCCGCTTTCGCCTATGTATTTGTCCTTGATTTCTTCAAGCGTGTACGTCTTTAATTTCTTTGTCATAACGTCGTCAATCATCTAGTTGAGCAAAATATTGTTTTTTGATTGTAAGTGCTCTTTTTATCTCTTTCCCCGGAACCTTATCGACTTTCTTTACAAATCCATGAGTCGCAACTACCAGCGTATTTTGTTTATTGGTCTTATCCCAAAAGGCCAGCAGTCTGATTTGCTGCCCCTGATATCTTGTCCGAAATTCCCAGATTTCGTCAGTCAGTTTTTTTAGCAGTCTGGGATCATTTGTACTCTGGGCAAGCGAGATGTTGAAAACAATTTTCGCAGCAGCTTCCCTGGTTAGTGTAGCCAGAAATTCTTCCGCATCTTCCAGCAGTAGTATTTGAAAACTTTTCAATCAATAGTGTGTTAAAAGAAACGGGTTAAGTTTCTAAATTTAGAAACTTAACCCGTCCAAAACCAGTATTTTTATTCCTGGCTTTCGCTAATTATCCATCGGTGTCAAACAGGCTCCCCAAAATGGAAACCCTGCTGTATAATCCAAAATCCATCCTCCCTTTCCTCCGTCCTCCCTTTTCTCCCTTATCCTTTGACATAATTAGTCCCAAACGGAGCCCGCTGCGGCCTCGAAAGCATTGCATTCGCCTCCTTATCACCAATAAACTGCTCCTTCTTAGGATCCCATTTCAGTTTGCGCTGCAACTTCATTGCAGTATGCGCGATGAGGCAGGCTGAACAAGAACGGTGGGCGATTTCGGCATGACTGATCGTCTGTTTGCCGCTTTGAATGCTCTCGATCCAGTTCTGATGCTGCTCCGGACTTTCATATAAATGGATTTCATTGGCCTGAATTACGGAGCCAAGGATTTTAGGATCACTGGCGTAAAAAGCCTTGTTTTCTTTGGCCGCCGCCGCTGCACCCGGATCTGAGGCTGTAACCCCAACATTCCCGCGTGAAACGAATATCCAGCCTTCGGTACCTTCGAATTTTACGCCGTTTGGATTAGTACCTCCAATTTCCATTTCAACACCATTTGCATATTTGGCATTTAGCAAGAAATCACCGTGCACATCCCACAAACCCGATCCCTGCGCTGGGAAAGTAGCTTTTCCTTCGACTTCAATCGGTCCAGTAAGTTCGGTATCCATTCCCCAATGCGCAATATCGAGGTGGTGGGAGCCCCAGCCGGTAATCATACCAGCGCCAAACTGTTCCAAACGCAGCCAGCCCGGACGGTCGTTAATATTCTCTTGTGAATGCACGCGGTCGAGGGTGTAAAAAACCTCCGGCGTGGAGCCGAGCCACATATTATAGTTCAGGTTTGCAGGCACTTCCATTTTGGCAGTACTTCCTCCCGCGGGATCGCCTGGCAAACCAACGTATACTTTCTTCAATTTTCCAATGCGGCCATTCCGTACCAGCTCACAAGTCCGCTTAAACTGTGGCCACGGAGAAATCGACCGCTGCTGGCTTCCCAGCTGAAAGATCACGCCCTTTTTCTTGATCATATCTGCCATTTGCCGGCCTTCTTTGATCGTGAGCGAAGTCGGTTTTTGCATGTAAATGTGTTTTCCGGCCACGGCTGCCTCCATGGCAGGCTGCGCGTGCCAGTGGTCGGGCGTACTGATAATTACTGCGTCAATATCCTTTCTGGCGAGCAACTCGTGGTAATCGTCGTAGGTTTTTACTTCGAGATAATTCTCTTTACCTGTCCGCTCTGCGTATTTTTTCTCAATCCAAACCTTCCCCTTTGCAAGACGATTTTTATCGAGATCAGCCACCGCGATCACGTGTGCAGCTTCATTTTTAATCACTTCCGGTAAATCGTGCGAAGAACCGATTCGGCCGAAACCAATCTGTCCGATATTGATCTTGTTGCTCGGCGCATTTTTACCAAAAATACTTGAAGGAACAATGGTCGGGAACATGGACGCGGCGATAATGCCCGCTGTACCTTTTGCAGTCGTTTTTAGAAATGATCGCCTGTCTTGGTTGCTTTCTGAATGCTTGTCTTTCATTGCCTTTCAAGGTTAGGATGAATGTTTTTTATCTTATTTCCTGCGCACTTCATCTTGCGGACTGGTTGCGTAAGCTTTACTATAATTTCTTGGTTTCTGCGGCCCAATCGCCCATTCAATAGCACCAAGAAGGTGTTTTCTCAAATCTTCCTTTTCGTAGTCGGTTTTTTCGTGACCAATGGAAGTATAAAATGCGCGACCGCCGTCGTATTCATGCCACCACACGGAAGGGAAAATAGTACCAAATGTGTCCAGCGCTTTTCCGGCAGGTTTTTGAATGGTAGTATGGTCGTTGACAGCCAGTACATTCAGGTTAACCACCATTTCTTTGACGAAATAGAACTCATCTTTTTCCCGGTTCCAGGTCGCAGGTAAGTGCGCCAGTGACGGATTTTTAGGATCAAGTATTTTTACTGAAAAACTCTGTCCGGGCTCATGCCAGAAGAAAGTACCGCCGAGCATATCTTTAAACCACCGCCATTTCCGCTCTGTACCCGAAGCCGAATGGATTCCCAAAAAATTTCCGCCCGCCTGAATGTACCGCATCAATGCAACGCGCTGGGCATCAGTATCAAATACATCATTATTGGTATTTGAAAAAATCAATAAATCATATTGTTTGAGGTTATCTTCGGTGAACTTGGAAGCATCAGAAGAAGAATCCACCGCAAATCCATTCTGCTTCCCCAGCGCCTGAATCGCCGCCACCGAACTCGCAATATTATCATGCACATAACCCTTCCCATTACGGGTATAAACCAGCACTTTGACCTTGTTCCATTTGATTTTTTGCGCGAAAGTTTCAAATGAAAAGCTGGTTAAGCAGATCATGCAGACAGCCAGCGAAAGTGCTTTTAGGTAGTTTCTTTGTTTCATTTTAATGGGTTTGGATTCCTTAAGAAAATAGTCACTTCAAAGACGTTACAATATGTAACGCTTTCATTTACTCAGTCTGAGATTAAAACCCAATCGAATTCCCCCCATCAACCGGCAACGAAACCCCGGTAATAAACTTCGCCGCCTCTGAGGCAAGGAACACTGCTGCCCAGCCAATATCGTCGGGTTTGCCCCAGGTTCCCATTGGTGTGCGGTCCATTGCTTTGTCGCGGCGGGAAGGGTCTCCGTTCATGGCGGTGAGCATCATTGGGGTTTCGATAAAACCGGGTGCGATTGCATTGACACGCACATTATAAGGTGAAAATTCGGTTGTCAAAGCCTTTACCATTCCTCCGATTGCAGATTTGGACGCAGTGTAAGCCACTACCCGGTCGATTCCGTAAAGCGCGGCCATGGAAGTGATCATGATAATAGATCCTCTTTTCCGCTCGATCATTCTCTTGCCGCATTCTCGCGTTACAGAAAATACCGCGTGCAGGTTGGTTTGTATAATACGGTCAAAATCCTCATCGGTCACTTCCACCGCGTGCTTTTTCATATTAATACCTGCATTATTGATTAGAATGTCAATCTCGCCGACATTCGTTTCGATATTCTCAATTAATGCAGGAATGGATTTCAGATCGGTAATATCATTGACGAAACAGGAAGCGTTTTCCGGGCCGAGCGTATTGACTGCCTCTTGTAAAACTGCCTCTCTGCGACCGGTTAAGATCACTTTCGCGCCTGCGGAAATCATGCATTGCGCTATGTAAAACCCAATTCCGCTGCCACCTCCTGTTATCAGAGCGCGTTTTCCTTCCAGCGAGAACATCGCTTGCGCCGTTTTTAATGCTAATTCTTCTGGCATATACAAGCCTTTGTAAATGTGGATTATTGTTAAAACTGCGGGAGCGACCGTAAAATACTCATTTCCAGTCCACGTAATTCTGCCAGCGCCTTCAACCGGCCGATCGCAGAATAGCCGGGATAGGTTCTTTTATTGAGATCATTCAGCATTTGAAAACCGTGATCTGGTCGCATAGGAAGCTGGTTGTCAGTGTATTGGTTTTCGTTTCTCCTTTTCTCTTCTTGCACCAAAGCTTTTACCACTTCATACATATCCACATCGCCTTCCAAATGCGGCGCTTCGTGAAAGTTCAATGGATTATCGCTGTCCCGTTTTGTAGTTCTCAAATGCACAAAATGAATGCGGTCGCCAAACTTTCTCACCATTTCGGGCAGATTATTATCCGCGCGAACGCCGAGCGAGCCGGTGCAAAATGTAATTCCATTAGCCCGCACATCGCAGGATTGCAGGAGTTCTGCAAGATCGGATTCGGTACTTACTACGCGGGGAAGTCCGAGCAATGATTTCGGAGGATCATCAGGGTGAATGCAAAGGTTAATGCCCAATTCCTGAGCAAGTGGTGCGATCTGACCAATAAAGTAATACAGATTTTCACGCAACTCTTTGTCCCCGATTTCCGTGTACGCATTTAGCAGACTTTGAAATTCAGTGAGTTCAAAAGCTTCTTCCGAGCCAGGCAGGCCCAGTAAAACGGTATTTGTCAATGCACCTATCTCCTCCTGCGACATTGCATTCAGCTTAGACAACGCTGATTCTTGCACCTCCATTTCGTAATCGTCGAAAGCACCCGGTCTTTGCAAAATATACAAATCAAATAGCGCGAAATCCTCCCAAACGAAGCGTAGCGTTTTCTGGCCCTCCGGCAAGGTATAATCAAGCTTTGTGCGCGACCAGTCTAAAACAGGCATGAAGTTGTAGCAAACCGTTTTGATCCCGGAAGCCGCCAGATTTCGAAGTGACTCTTTATAGTTACTGATATATCGCTCCCGCGAAGGAAGTCCTTTTTTGATATCCTCGTGAACAGGCAGACTTTCCACTACAATCCAGTTGAGCGAAGTAAACTGCCCATTTCCAGTTTCAATCAACCCTTTCCTCTCTTCAATTGCTTCAATCGACCAAACTTCACCAACAGGAATCTGGTGCAATGCACTGACTACTCCGCTGCATCCAGCCTGCCGGATATCCATCAAAGACACCGGATCATTCGGCCCAAACCAGCGCATTGTTTGAATCATTTTTTAATTGGTTTTGGGATTAATTTTTCAGAGCCAGTTTCTGAATTGAATTCCAGGCGTTTCCATGAGACGTAGAATACCAGGGCTCTCCCTTACATCACGGAAGGTTGTCTATTGTGAAAGCTTGATGATAGCCGGTGGATAAATGCTTTGCTACCAAACCTGATTAAAGCGAGACCTTCAAATTACAACTAAATAATGGCTAGCATATTCACTTATAAGTGAATATATTTATGGCGAAATATTATGAAAGAATTCTCAATAGAGATCTGGAATGACGAATGCTTGAAGACCATGTTTTATACATTTTGCAAAAAAGATTACCCGGAAAATTGCAGACGGAGTTATTACCGTTGATACTGACACTAGAAAATTAAATCATTTCCAATCCGGGGAAGAGATCATCCTTTAAACTTCCAATATCATGAGGAGTAAAATTGCGGAACAAATCTTGGCTGAGGCTCCACCCGAGTCAGCTGTATTCGCACGCTTGTACGGTGATATCGTCGTACGAATACATGAGTTAATGCACGATCAGCAGATAACTCAGAGAGATCTCGCAAGTAGGCTGGGAAAAAGTCCGTCTGAAATCAGTAAATGGCTCAATGGTGGACATAATCTCACACTCAAATCATTGGCTAAATTAGAAGCCGAATTGAATGCGCCGATCATTGAGATCGTAACGGGAGTACCTGTAAAAAAATCTGCTAAATTTTCACGTTCAATCGATAATTGAGTTGAGGAGAAGCTAGATATCTACTCCCAACACAAACACCTGCCGGCTCCCGACACCCGTATTCAAATCCTCAATCAACCTATTAAAAGCCAAGACCTTCCCATGATGTGACCAAACCAGATTAGCAGGCGCTTGTTCCGAAGGCTTTGTCAATACTTGAATGCGCTCAGCAAAATCTGCATTACCCACTTTGCAGCTCACAATGCTTCCTTTCCATACATAAGTAACAGATTCTCCGCCGGGATGCCAGCGGAGGTTTCCGGTTACGTCCGAATCATGCCAGGTAAGTTGCTGAGGTGCTCCGCCGAGTGGCGAAATGGTGAAAATCTGGTTGATTCCACTTTTGTCTTTTGCTATAAATGCAAGCTGCGAGCCGTCTGGTGACGATCTGACAATTCCGCTGCAACCTGGAAATGGTGAATTAGCGGTAAATGTGAGTCGCTTTTGAACGGTAACTGCTGGTGGCATTGGAAAATCATTATCTGTACCTTCCAACGGGCCAAACTCTCCCGGCTTTGTAATATCATCGGGTATATCGACCACGAAAACTTCCAGTACCTCATTTCCTTGATTATCAACAATGGTACCGAGAAAGGCTCTCGCTATTTGCCAATTACCGTCCAATTTTTGATACCCGTTTTTGCCAATCCAACTGTCGCTTGCTGCGTGACTGATCTCGTCGCTTCCGGGAATAGGGTTAGGTACTACTCTCACTACCAGCACACTAAACCATTCACCGGAAATATTCTCAGCATTTTCATTAACGAATACCGGACCGATATTCTTCGATACGCCAATAGTGCGCAAGTTGCGCTTTGTACCAGTAATATCTTCCAGCGTTTGCAGAATTGCATCATTGTAAGTAAATCCAATCCATTTTCCATCGCCGCTCCATTCGTGGCGGTGGGTGCCGCCGCGCAATGCGCCGGGCCTAAATGGCGGAGTAATATCCCGGGCGTCCATAAAAATCGGCTTGCCAGGTTCACTATCACGGACAATTACGCCTGTTCGCCTCCATTGCTGATAGGGGTTTTCAGGCGTGCAGCCGGGCAATCCGTGGATAAAAACGACCGCATCTTCCACCGGGCTGTAACTTACCGCACCAACTCCGGGTCCCCAGTTTCCATTGTTTTGTATCTCGTAAACTGTCTTGATTTCTCCCGTTTCAATGGACACTTTTTCAATCCGGGCCGATTCAGGAATGCCGCCTTCGTCAGTTCGGGTATCGTAAACCAGCCATTTTCCATCTGGTGAAAAATTGTCATTATTATCCAGATCGTGGTGGTAACTCAGATCGTGCGTAAGCTGCTTTTCTTCCAGAACTTTAAACATAACGCTACTTTTGAGGAGCACTGATTACACCTAAATATCTTCCCAACCAATAGGGTAGCAGCCAGATATCACCCGCACTGTGCTCAGAAGCGCCATTTCCGCCATTTCTATCCAAGCTAAACATATTCGCATTGTGCCGCTGAATGGGACGCTCGTCTGGTGGTAGCACTTCTTTGGTGGTTTGCTTCCGGAAATTGGGCTCCAACATTTCAATATCCTTACGGTGACTGTTCTTGATTACCCAGTCAATCATATCAAGCGGATGTTCCCGTAAATACCAGGCCGCCTCGTTCAGGTCAAATTCCTTTGTGCCTGTCAAAGCTGTAAAAATATTCCACGCTCCTTCTTTTTCCGGCCGCTCGGCTTCCCAGTGATCAAGTATTGACTCTTTGTATTTGGCTTTCAAAGTATCATTAAATGCATATCTGTACAAACCCCAATACCCTACAAAATACATTTCATCATCAGAGTGGTTCCAGCCGTCGGACATGTGTTTGGCGTGTTCATCGGCATCGGCGGGCGCTTTTCCGATCTCTTTCATCGAACGCATCATATTTTCGAGGTAACCATATTTCGTCATCAGCTCGAATGCTTTTGCCTTGTATTTTTCCTTTTTGGTAAAATGATAAGCTGTCTGCAGCATTGAAATGATATTCGACGAATTCAGTTTTCGGTCACCTACATTGGTTGGAAACGAGTTGACATATTCCGGGTTCCACTTGCCCCACATCGTCGGTTTTCCATCAAAATCGATGAGGTACATATTGTTTTTAACAATGTGCGACATGACAGTATCGATCAGCATAACTGCCTGTTTCTTTATCGCAGCATCATCGATCAGCTCCGCCGCCGCGCCGAATGCAAATATGTGGCCGATCACTTCGTCGCTGCTGGTAGTCGATTTCCAGTCCCATTCCTTTTCAGGTGAATGCTGCCAACGTTCCTGATCGTGCAGCTCCTTAATATGCCCAGAGCGTTCAAACGACCGCGCAGGGAAACCTGGGACAGGGTTAACCGTGTACAACCTTTCCATCGCGTCCATCGATTCCCGGCAATTCTGCAATGCTTCCGGATCTTTGGTAACCGCATACCTGAATATCTCACCGCCCAGATACATTGAAGTCCAAAGCCCGTCATTGTCCGAATCTTCCATGTGGCCCGTCGCGAGGTTACCGCGTTCCATTCCTACCAGCGTGGCATTGAAACCGTTTCGGATATGCCGTTTTCTTACCTGTTCACCAAAAAACGCAGCCTTTTCTTCCAGTGTCATCATTTTAAAATGAATCTGGCCTAAGCCCCTCGTAGTCAAAATTAGTACTGAGTTTTTCGGGCCCGGTTCAATGTCTTTAACGATATTTCCCGGCAGCCAGCGTTCACCGAAATAGTAATCATATTTACCGTCTTCCCGTAGCGCAAATGCCCCCGCATCAGACCCAAACCACAATTTCCCATTGATCTCTTTTACAGTATTGATCTTGGTAGCAGGCAGCTTTTTCATAATTGTACCTGCCTGCTTTCCTGTTTTTATATCAAAAGAATGATAACCATCGCTGGTGCCGACTACCAGGTTACTTTCTTTATTTGCCAGCGTAAAACAAGTGAAATTTGCTCCTTCCAGCGCTTTGGTCAATTTTTTATCAGCAACTGTAAAGGAGTACATTGATTTTTTACCCAAAATCCAGAACACATTTTTTGTCGGCTGGTAAGTAATGTCGATCGCGTTATCGTCTGGCAGCTTGCCGCTCCATAATGTTTTCGAATCTTTGATCAATTGAAGCGACGGACCCTCGGAAACCAGGAAAGTAAAATCACTTCCACCAGCAAAAGTCTTCGCCGCCGGCAATGTATGTTTCGAGAACAAAGTCCCGGCCCAGGCATTGCTTAGTACCACCGACTGCGCGAGGTACACAAACTGATTATCGTAAGACAGCAGCGCGCTGATCTTTTTATCCTTCATGAACCGGTAACTATTATTCGGTTTTACAGCGCCCGGATGCAAAAATTGACCGTCCTGAATATGCTGCAAGCCTTCTTTTGCTAAAATTTCAATATTACCATTGCGATCAGCTGCTACCTGAAGTAAGTGGCTTTTGGTGGTGTCAGCGTAGTATTTGACACTGTAATCCTGCAAAAAAGGCTTGTCCTGATAAACGGATTGAGCCTGGCTCCCGAAGTGCGGTAGCAGTGTAACAAGAGCAAGTGCCAGGAGTTGGGTAAAGGTAGGTCGTTGCATTAAAATGGAATTTAAGGTAAGCGTGCCGGGTCAACGACAACATATTTAATAGACTTTTTTCCTTTTTCGGGATGGTGCGAATACGTCATGTGCAGCATTCCATCGGGCGTTTGTATCAGAGAAGGGTAGGAGTAGCCGCCCCGTTTGGTTTCGTCTTTTTCTATCCAGCCGCGTTTCCACGATTTGCCTTCATCGTCAGAAATTCTCAGCGTAAGTTCATAGCGTCCATTGTCGATATCATTGCCCAGAAATGCCCAGCGGCCGTCTTTCATTACAATTAATTCAACACTTGCGGTATTAGGGATATCTGTTTTTTCGGTCGCTTTCCACGTTTCACCTTTGTCGGTACTCTCGCTGACATGCACCCGCGTAGGCTCGTCGCCGCTGTCGCGCATGAATGCGAGCAGGTTACCATTCTTCTTTTTGATAATTGCCGGCTGGATCGGGCCTCTTCCCACAATAGGCAACCCCGGTCGCCAGGTCGCACCGTCGTCTTCGGATATTGCTGTGATTGAAAAGTTGAAACCGTCGGAGTAGAGGGGGAGAATAATTTTTCCGTCCTCCAAAATCAAAGGCTTGATTCTGGTCATCCAGCCAATGCTCCGTTTTGGGGCATCTTTGCTGGCTTCAATGATCATATCATCATATTTAGGCGCATATCCTGCCCAGCCTGCGGTCAGTCGCGGCAGGTTTTTGAATTTCTTCTCCACTTCCTCCGCGAAACGATTATCGGGTTTAAGCAAAATATTATCCTGCCATTCCCAAACCGGTGGGCCCGCATTTGAAAAGTTGGTCGACGTTTTAAACCGCAAAATTGATTGCTCCCAAAGATTCGCCTGCACCGCAATCCATACCAGAAATAATTTGCCTTTTGCATTCAGGAAAAGAACCGGGTTACAATCCGGAATATTCGGGGTGTCGGCCATTAAAAAAGGCTCACTCCATTTGCTTTCGCCCTTTTTCAACCTCGCGCCCATGATCCGCACATCGTCGGCAGTGCGTTCGCCGCTGCCCTGGAACCACGTTACCAGGAAATCGCCGTTGGGCAAATTCACAATGCTGCTTCCGTGAACATGCTTTTCCTGGTGCGGGAAAACAAGCATTTGTTTGGTTACTGCGCTTTCCTGCGCTATTAAGGATACGCTGAATATGAGTGCAGCGACTAGTGTTAAGACAACTTTTTTCATCAGATTATCATTTTGAAATCATTCCCAGATACCGGCCCATCCAATAAGGAAGCAGCCAAAATACCGGCTCACGCTCTACCTGTGGGTTTCCGCCCGCCGCTGTCCACGGGTTTTTATCCCAGCGAACGGTCATTCTTATACTCGGCGGCTGCAATACATCCACCTGTTCGTCTTCCAGCACCGGGGTGCGGACAATGCGGATATCTTCTCTCTTGCGGTGGTCAATCGGCCAGTCTATCAGGTCCAGCGGCGTGTCTTTCAGGAAATCGACCGAGTTTTTTAGTTCGGATCTTTGGTGCAGACAGTAATTATAAATGAAGTTGATCAGCGGATTATGATCCTCTTTCCGGTGCGCGAACCATTCTTCCAAATGCGCTTTATAAAATTTCAGCCGCTTAGGATCCTGCTCGCATTGGATAAAAATAGGGTAGAGATAAGCCTGCAAAACGACATCGAAATAGATGAACCACGCAGGATTCGGGCTGGTTACCTGTGCCATATTGTCGAGGTAATGCTCCTTTTCGATCAGCCTGAGGTATTCTTTCTGGTATTTGTCCTGACCAGTCATAAAATGCGCCAACTTGATAAATGCGAGTATTTCCATCGAATTCTGGTTCCGGTCCGGCAGCCACTCGGGGTCACGGTTCAGCTGGTCGGGCGACCATACCGACCAGCGGGTATGCGTCCCGTCCACATCCACGAGATTCAGATTGTTGCGCATTAAATGGTCTACGATTTTCCCAACATGCGCGGCAATGATTTTCTTCTCGGCTTCATCGGCCACGAGCGTGTAATAAAAATAGTAGCCAAACATGTGACCACACATTTCGTCGCTGCTCGTATCGCCTTTCCAGCGCCATTTTCCGTCTTTTGATAAATGCCAGCGAACTTCAACAGGTTTGAACCTTGGCTCTTTCACGAGTGCATCGGCCTTTTCCCGCGCCGTGAACACACGGTTTTCATCGTGCATTTGTTTCCAGTCCGCGGGAATGATCGTTCTGGCGAAAAAACCGTCAGTGCCGGTTACTTCCTGCAATAATTTCAGAAATCCGAATGCCTTTTTTGCATTCACTTTCGCTTCCGGAAGTTTGGTCGCCGCGTACCGGAAACTTTCCATCGCGAGGTAATTTCCGGTATATTCTCCGTCGTTATCATCGTCTTCCGGCTCCCAGGAAGTAGTGTCGCCTGGGATTTTCAAATGCGCCTGACCGGCTATCCATGGTGCACGGATGTGCCTTTTCATGAGTTCCTGGTAAAAGAAATCACTCTTGGAAGCCAGCGTCATTTCTCTTTTCCTAATAATACTCACACCTTTCGGAGTCGCGATCCATGCGTTTCCTTTTTGGTCAAAAGCAATATCATTCACCTGATCATCGAGCAGCCATCTTCTTGAAAATAGCAGTGATTTTGTGCTGTCAGGCCGAAATCGCACCACACCAGATTGCGTGCCGACCCACATGGAGCTGTCGGGAGAAAGCCTGAGGGCGGTGACGTGGCTCGAAGGTATTCCATTGTCTACCCTAATTTCTCTATCCTTCGAAGTCGCATTACGAACCGTAATCCCACCCAGGCCGCCTACCCATAATTTCTGGTCAGTATTGAATGCCAAACCTTTCGCATAGCCACTGATCAATGCGTCAGTTTGATAGTAATGCTGCGTTTTCGTTTCCGTCCAGTGATAAAGTCCTACATCCGTTGCGATCCAGAGTCCACTATCTCCGTCACTAATTACGTCGCGGATGGATTTGGCAATATTACTTTTGTCCTCCCGAAAACCCTGGCCTTTATTGATCCAAAATCCTCTGGGACCCAATGTATAAACCGTGTTTTTGACGGCCAGAAGCGCCGATACTGGACCTTTGAGTCCGTTAACTTTGTCAGGATTGTTATTTGAAAATTTATAAAGCCCATTCCAGTTACCTAGCCAGATTGTGCCAGTTTCGTCTTGTGCAACTGCATAAGCCGGACCGTCATTTTCACCGGATATTACTTTCGTCCATACAGATTGACCACTGTTTCTTTTGAATATCCCACCAGCGGTAGCAGCCCACGCATTATCTTCTTTATCAATAAAAATGCTCCTTACTTCGTTGGATTCGGCATTTTCCCCTATCAGTGAGGCTTCGTGGTATTCCTGCCAAAACGGTTTGTCCTGGTAAAATGCCGCTTCTGTTTCACCAGTTCTTTCACGGGAGCAAGCGACTATCAGAATAAAAAAGAGCGCCGCTACTAATCCGGAATATCGTTTTCTCAGCGTAGCGATCATGCTTCCGCATAATTTACACTTTCCTGAAAGAGCAGGCTGACCAGTATTTTGTATCGAGAAAAATCAGGAATAAGCAACTGTGCGCCGGCTTTTACAAGTCGCGGGCGTTTTGCAGGATTATGTCCGAACCGCTGCACTTCATTGCTTGTGATTCCTACCGCAATTCCACCCGCGCGCCGGCCCTCCCTGATCTCGTCGGGACCGTCGCCGAAAACCGCCAGCTCGTTTCCACGGAGGCCGTTTTCCCGGATAATCTGCTCAATGATCATTTTCTTGGAAAACTTGGTGTAATCCTTCAATGCACCATAAATGCCGCCGTCGAACAAATGTGCATAACCCAGCATTTCGGCCTCGTTCCTCACATCGTCCACGTCAGTACCGCTGGCCAGGTACATTCTCACGCCCCTTGCTTTCAATTCATGCAGAAATGCCACCGCACCTTTCATCGTAAAATCTTCCGGCCCGAGTTCTCCTTTGGTCAGCCTGTCCATTCTTTTGCTGACCATTTCCATTAATGCATTATTATACAGCTCTTTATATTGAAATTTGTCCAGGATTTCCTCCTCCGGCACAAAACCGGAATCGCGCACGAGATCAACCAAACCCTCCATTTGATAAATCGTCTGGATCCCCGTGGTTTTGTGGATAAAAGACTTTACTTCCAGCTCCACCAGATGAAAGGTCTCGGCACTGACGTGATCATGTTGGTCACCTAAAATAGCTTTCATCATCACGGGCTCCATGATATCTTCCCAGCCCTGCCGCAGCGAGCTGATCGTCCCGTCGTGGTCAAAAACGGCGTGACGAATGTGGCCGAACTGTGCTAAAATAGCAGGGACGCATAATTCGAAATCGGTATCTTGTAAATACACCGCATTGCGCTCATTTTCAGCCAGCTCTGCATTATATATGTAGTCCGGTTCGCGGCTCATCTGCAAAATTTCCGCCGGGCTGGCGGTGCCGGTTGTGTATAACTTTTGAACTGTAACCGCAGCTGCGAAGTTGGCAAATCTGGCTGCTTCTGCTGGTGGAACACCGGCTGCGACGCAAAGTGTGATCGCGCTGATCGCAGTATCGCCAGCCCCGACTGTATCCAGCTTGTTCTTCAATTGGAGTCCCGGTACCTCGCTGTACCCGTTTTGGTCAAAAGCGATGATCCCGCGCTCTCCGCAGGTTACGAAAACGGGTTTTTGGGATTGGGCAAATATCTGCTTACCGTATTTGATGATATCCCTGGTAGTAATATTTTCTTCCGGAGCCATTTGCATTCCCGCCAGTGAAGCGATCTCGCGATCATTGGCTTTCAGGAAAGTATTTTTAAACCGATCATTGAAATGCCGGGAGTCGAGCATGACGATCTTGTGGTTGTATTTGTCAAAAAGCTGATTCGCCGCTACGATGAAAGATTCGTTGTTAATGCTGCCCGTCACCTGCTGGTTAAATATCAAAGCGTCGCATTCAATCAATGCATTTTCCAGGGCGGCTAATAGGAGCTGGTCTGTTTCGGTGCCCCTGTTGTTGAAAACCCCGAAATCAATGCGCGGCTCCTCGGCTCCGTTGACGATCCTTTTAAGGTAACAGTAAGTCGTAAAATTTTTTTCCTGGATAAAAAGGCTGGAAGTATCCGCTCCGAGTTGCATTAGTTGGGCGCTCAATTCCCGTCCTTGCATATCGTTCCCTACCGTTCCGATCACTTTAATGCTCGCCGGATTGAGTGCTGCAAGATTGGCAACCACATTCCCGGCGCCGCCCGGGGTGTAGTAATGTGTCGAAACTGCTTCTGTCCACAAACCCGTTTCAATAGACACTTCCGACCCTTTCGGGTCCATTACCCAATAGGCGTCGAGGCAGAAATCGCCGTAGACGGCAATCTTCACATCCGTGATTTTCTGCAGAATGATTGAGATACTGTTCTCGTCCATGAAAATGATCTGAGGTTAAGAATATTTGGTGTGCCCTTTCGGTAATATACTCGGCAAAAGTTGCGGCGGGCTATCTGTCTGCGCCGCATTTATGCGGAGTGTTAAAAAATTATTAAGAATTTTTTGTGACCAGACTACTGAATCTGCGTCTAAAGGAGGAGTGGAATTCTGAATGGAAAACAAGAAACGTGTGCTTTCGTGAAGAGAATGCTAAGCATTTATAATGAAACTGTTAATAAAAACACGTTTGCGCAAAATGAAGATATTTTTACGCACTTTGCGATTTATATATTGAAATGAGCACGTAGTTTTATCAAACAATTGTAAGGCACCACTCAAAACAAAAAATCGCGGAAGGATTGACGGGCAAAATAATCGGCTGTATCTGCGATAATTAAAGCAATAATATTTTTTACAAGAGATTCCGATTTACCCTTTTTTCTATTACGTTAAACCTGATCAACCGTGGCCTGTCCTGACGAAAACACCCTGCAAAAAGTAACCGAAGGAGATGAAGCAGCTTTTGCCGAGCTGTATAACTACTATAAATCTCCCGCGCTGAGATTCACCACATCGCTTTTGAAAGACGAGGAAGAGGCGGAAAATATGGTCCAGGACGTGTTCATCAAAATTTGGGTGAAGCGGGCGCATATCAAGCCTGACTACAATTTCAATTCTTACCTGTTCACCTGCCTGCGCAATATGGCGTTTGACTATTTCAAGAAAATAGAAAAAAGTGAGCTGCTGCGGAAAAACTATATAGAGATGGTGAAAGTGGCCGGAGAAGAGGAAAAGGAGGAAAGCGAGAGAAGGCTAAACCTGGTCCAGGCAGCGGTAGACTCACTTTCTATCAAAAGGAAGCAGATTTTAAAGCTCAATATTGAAGAAGGGAAGTCCTATCAGGAGATCGCAGAATTTTTAAGGATTTCTAAAAACACAGTCAAAAACCAGCTTGTGAAAGCAAAGCAGATACTGCGGGACAAAGTAGATTTCGCGGCAGTCTGAACAGATATTTATTCCTAAATCCAATAAAAAACCAGAAGCCGCCAAGCCTCTGGTTTTTTTGTAATTAGCGTAAATTCTTATTTCAATGCTTCCAGTTTTACAAGATTAATATCTTTCAGCGCTTCTTTAAGCTGGTCCACTGAGATGTTGTTGCCTTCAACGTTTACTACATAGCGATCAGCGACAAGCACATTGATCTCACCCGCTTTGATCGTGCTGTTATATTTCTCAAATGCCTTGTATCCGTCCAGCTGGGTCGTTTTTTCGTAGCCGTCGGCCGTTTCTTTATCTATTTCAGCCATCGACCACGTCGCCAGCGCCATTGTGGACACACCTGCAATCCCGCCGGTATCTACAATTTCAATTACAATCGATTCATCTTTATCACCTTTGTATCTCGCCTGGGCTGTGGAAACTGTGAAGCCCATCGCGCCAGACTTTTCCCCCGTCGCTTCTATCCGTTTCAGCCCGATCAGTTCCTCAGGCATCAGTTCTTTTAATTTCCTGAAATCAATCGGATCGACAGTCTCCCGCTTGCCCATTTCCTTCGCTTTGTCGGCGAAAGCCTGCAATGCATCGGTCGGGCTTTCTGCTTCCTCTGCCTGATTATCTTTTTTACCGCAACTGGTAAAAAGTAATGCAAGGGCGAAAGCCAGCGACAGAATAGACGAAGTTTTCATCGGCTGGAAGTGGTTTGCACTATGTTTCGTTGCAGCGGGTCCCTTCTCGATTGAACGATAAAATAGAGCCCGAGCAAAACAGCAGGTATACTTAGTATCTGCCCCATATTCAGCGCATAGTTCGCTTCGAAAGCTTCCTGATTTTCTTTCAAAAATTCATACAAAAAGCGAAGTGTGAATACCCAAACCAGAAAAACGCCCACCATCAATCCCCTTGGCGTGGCAGCTTTGTACTTGTTCCAGATCGCGAAAAGCACAAAAACCAATATAAAGCAGGAGATCGATTCGTATAATTGGGCCGGGTGGCGGGGAATCTGACGGAATTCTGTATTGTTTAAAAAGACAAAACCCCAGGGAACATCAGTTGGCCGGCCTACAATTTCCGAATTCATGAGATTACCAAAACGGATGAATGCGCCGCCCAATGCAACAGTGATAATAATGCGGTCGATCACATAAAGGAACGTCTGACCTGTGCCCTTTCGGGAACGCGCGTACAACCATAACCCGATCAGCACACCAATCGCTGCACCGTGGCTCGCCAATCCGGAGTAAGGCGGAATAAGAACTTCGAGCGGATTTTTGAAAAGCGTTTCAGGCTCATAAAATAGAAAATGTCCAATCCGCGCACCGATCACGATCGACAGAACCATGGTAAGGGTCAATGCATCGATATCATCAAGCGAGCGGCCTTCTTTTTTGAATATATGAATGACGATCTGCTGGCCAACCAGAAACCCGAGTGCGAAAAGCAAACCGTACCAGCGTACAGGAAAGGGCCCAATGCCAAAAAATTCAGGTATGGTAAATATTTCGGGACTGGCATCCCACAGAATGTACGAAATCATGCGAAAGGGTTGTTATTTGTCAAATATACTATTTTGAGACAACAAGATAAATGAAATTTTTACTCATAGGACTGGTCCGGATTTACCAGGGTGTGCTGTCGCCATACCTGCCTAATTCGTGCCGTTACACGCCTACCTGCTCTCAATATATGATCGAAGCGATTCAGAAATATGGGCCTTTTAAGGGTACCTGGCTGGGTCTGAAACGGTTTTCAAGGTGTCATCCCTGGGGTGGTCACGGGCATGATCCCGTTCCCTGAATCAACCGATCGCCACTTTTCTAAGTATAGAATCAATAATAGTCATCGTGCGGACACCGTCGGCCTCGGCTTCGTAATTGAGCAGGATCCGGTGGTTCATAATATCGGGCGCGAGCTCTTTGATATCTTCGGGCAAAACGTAATCCCGGCCTTCCAGATAAGCCAGCGCCTTGGCCGCGCGGTTAAGGTAGATTGTTGCGCGGGGAGAAACTCCGAACTGAATATAACGCGCTTCGTCCCGCAAACCATAATCCAGCGGGCGGCGGGTAGCGAATACAAGTTCGATAATGTACCGTTCGAGAGTATCAGAAATATTTACTTTGTTCACATTATCGCGGATCGCAAAAATGTCTTCTTTGTTCAATATCGGCCGGATCTGGTACTCGTAATTGATATCTGACATCCGCCGCATTACTTCCAGTTCCTTCGCTTTATCCAGATAATCGACGTACACTTTCATCATAAACCGGTCGATCTGCGCTTCCGGAAGTGGATACGTACCTTCTTGTTCCACAGGGTTTTGGGTGGCAAGTACTACGAATGGGCGGTCGAGTAAATAGGTTTCGTCACCGATCGTCACCTGCTTTTCCTGCATCGCTTCCAGCAGCGCCGACTGCACTTTTGCCGGCGAGCGGTTCACTTCATCAGCCAGGATCAGATTTGAGAAGATAGGTCCCTTTTTGACCTCATAATCACCGATTTTCGGTTTATAGATCATCGTACCGATCAAATCGGCTGGCAGCAGGTCGGGCGTGAACTGAATGCGTTTGAAATCGAGGTGGAGTACTTTGGCCATTACATTGATAGTCAATGTTTTGGCTAATCCCGGCACGCCTTCCAGCAAAATATGGCCGCCGGTGAACAGACCTATCAGCAGCCGGTTCAGGAGTTTATCCTGTCCCACCACTACCTTGCCCATTTCGTCGAGCACTTCCTTAATTTTTTCTATATACATTTAGTAGTGTCGTTTTAGGCAGGTCTCAGCCCCAGATCGCTCTCACAAACCGGTCTTTTCCGTTGATATCTCTCAGGATCTCAACATTGCGGTAATTTCTTTCCTCAAACACTTTCTTAGTTTCGGAGCCAAAATGCTCGTTGATCTCCACGTAGCATTTCCCATTTGATTTCAGGTAATGGGTTCCAAAATCGGCGATCGCCTTGTAAAAAAGGAGCGGATCGCTGTCTTCTACAAAAAGTGCCTCGTGAGGCTCAAAACGCAATACATTGGGGCGCATATGCTCCTGCTCCGAGTAAGTCACGTAAGGCGGGTTACTTACCAGGCAGTCAAACTGAGGGATACTACCCGGCAAAGGCAGGGTCATATTCAGCATATCCTGCTTCGCAAAAGTGACGTCTGCGATCAGCTGGCGGGCATTTTCCTGGGCTACTTTCAATGCCTCGTCGGAAACGTCCCAGGCATGTACGGAAACGTGCGGCAGAAAACGCGCGAGTACAATAGCAATACAGCCGCTGCCCGTGCCAATATCCAGGATCGTGATATCCTTGTCTGGCTCAGCGTAATCTCTGGTGACCATTCTTACCAGTTCCTCCGTTTCGGGACGCGGGATCAGTACCGAAGAAGAAACGCGGAATTCGAGCCCGCAAAACTCCGTGGAACCGATGATATGCTGAACAGGCTCGTTATTGTTAAGCCGGGCTATGATATTGTCCCAATCAGGCTGGGCCGCATTGTCCGCGATCGGGCGGTCGACCAGCACATCAATGTTGCGAAGCCGCATGTAATGTTCAAGCAACATGAATGTTATTGCCTGCGATTCTTTTTCGGGATATACCGTTATTTTTTTGACAATATATAAATATAGCTGGCGTGCCGAAGTCATTTCCAATGGTTTTTAAAGCAATGTCGGAAAGTTAGCAAATTATGGCAACTCCCGAAAACTGTGTTTACAAGGACGTTTGTATTTTTGCCCGATGGAGACTGATATTCAATGGATGCGCAGGGCCTTACAGCTTGCAGAATACGGCAGGGGAAATGTAAGTCCTAATCCGATGGTTGGCTGTGTGATCGTACATAATGAGACGATCATCGGCGAAGGCTGGCACCGGCATTACGGCGGGCCGCATGCAGAAGTGTGGGCGGTGGAAGATGCAAAGCACAAGGGAAATGCAGCTCTTTTGTCGGAAGCTACCGCCTATGTGACGCTCGAACCCTGCTCGCATATCGGAAAAACGCCTCCCTGCGCAGATCTGCTGATCCGCCACAAATTGAAACGGGTCGTAATCTGTAATACGGACCCTAATCCTCTGGTATCCGGCCGGGGAATACAAAAGCTGGCCGATGCCGGTATTGAAGTGATCACACAGGTTTTAAATGAAGAAGGTCTTGCGCTGAACAAGCGGTTTTTCAATGCTATGACGCGGCAGCGGCCTTATGTAATCCTGAAATGGGCAGAAACGGCCGATGGTTTTCTGGGGTATTCAGACGGTCCGCCGGTGGCGATCAGCGGCGCACTTTCCAATATGCGCGTTCACAAATGGAGAACGGAAGAGGATGTAATACTGGTGGGTTTTAAAACTGCGCTTGCCGACAACCCGCGATTGAATGTCAGGCATTGGGCAGGACGAGATCCGGTCAGGATCGTGCTGGACCGTTATTTACAGCTGCCCGAAACGCTCAACCTGTTCGATAACTCCCAAGCGACGATCGTTGTTAATTTTTTGGAAGAAACAAAATCTCCTGCCGAACCGGAGCGATATTCGGACACGAAAGCAGTGAGCTATTTAAAGATTTCTTCGGGAGAAAATGAAATAGGGGACATGCTGGAAGAACTATGGAAGCGCAAGATACATTCGGTTTTTGTGGAAGGCGGCACTACCGTGATCAACGCATTCTTACAATCGGGACTCTGGGACGAGATCAGAAGATGCCAGGCGAAAAAAACAATAGGTAAAGGAACGATCGCCCCCGTGCCGAAAGGCACTTTAACCTACTCTGAAAAGGTGGAAAACGACCTTTGGACCTACTATTCAAATAGCTAGACGCTCCAAAGATTCTCCTCGTTTGTCCAGATTTCCCAGGCTTTTTCTGCCTGCAACTGTAACATTTTCAATCCATTCTGAACTGCTGCGCCTCTTTCTGCACTGTTTTTCAGAAACAATGTTTCCGCTGGATTATAAACCAGATCGTACATAAAGTGCCGTCTTGTGACCCATTGATAATTCAGGTCCGGGCATTCTTCTGTATTTGGAAAAGTACCGAGCGGAGTTGTGTTGATAATAAGCAAATGCTGGCTCACGATCTCTTCAGTCAGTTCTTCGTAAAGCAGTGACTCGCTGCTTTTTTGCCGGGAAACGAGCTGGAATTCTACGTGCAGATCGCGCAGCGCAACCACTACCGCCTTAGCCGCACCGCCATTTCCCAATACCAGCGCCTTTAAATTGCTGCAAGATTCTCCCCGCTTGTCGACCCACTCTACCAGCGATTGTCTGAAACCGTAGTAGTCTGTATTAAAGCCTTTTGTACTGCCGTCGGCATATATTTTGATCGTGTTCACTGCGCCGATCCGCTCGGCTGATGCGTCGTCTAGATCGTCCAGATAAGCGATCACATCCCGCTTGTGCGGAATCGTCACATTCAGTCCCCGCAAGTCCGTTTTTTTCGCCAGCAGTTTCGGAAGGTCTTCGAGTGATTTCATTTCAAATAATTCGTAACTGCTCTCCTTGATCTTTTCGCGCACGAACTTATCTGTGAAATATCTTTTCGAAAACGAGTGGGTGAGTGGGTAACCGATTAAACCGTATAAATCCATATTTGCTGCCGGCAGGCACTAATGTGAGGCCGCTAAGTTAGCCGAGCGTTCAGGCAATTGCAAAATTTTAATGTGACCAAATGCACAATCCGCCGTATAGTATGTAGACGCCGGGATTACGTAACTCAGTTCTGCGTAGAAGCAGTTGTGCAATATCCCAATTAGGTTGCAAAATTTAAACCGAATTTATTTGTAAAGCTTTGCCAAATACGGTAGAATTACCTTATATTTTTTATTTGAATTGTTATGAAATGGCCCCAACTCTACCTTACAATTGCTATTATTTTCTCGGTTTCCGTACATGGATTTTCCCAGGGAAAGCGGGATTATAGCCTTTTACTGAAAAGCGGATCCTTCACACCCGCTAATAATATACGGAGCTCAGGTGCAATAACCCTTCGCAAAGCTGCTGCTACGGGTTACCAGAAGTCATTTGTGATCATTCAGTTTGAAAACATCCCTACCCCAGAGGAGCGGGAGCAGCTCCGCGCTGAGGGAATCGAGCTCCTGGAATATATTCCCAATTTTGCCTATACAGCTACAATTTCAGCGTCAGGTAATACAAATGCATTGGCCAGGACAAAAGCGCGGGCGATTATTGAGCTTACTCCGGAACAGAAAATGGAAGCCGCACTTGTCAATGGGAATATCCCTGCTTATGCGATCAAAACGCCCGGAACCGTCGATGTGTGGATCAGTTATCCGAAGTCTTTTTCATTGGAAGAAATTAAAACAGGTCTGAAAAACAATTCGTTTGAGGTGCTTTCAGACCAGTTCAATGCCTACCAGATCCTTGAATTGCGCGTTCCGATTACCCGGATCAAAGAGCTGGCAGGGCTTCCATTTGTGCAATATGTGCAGTCAAAACCGCAGGAGGACAAGGGGTTAAACAATAAAACCTACACCAATGCGAAGGCCAATGTGCTCGCTTCCACATTACCAGGCGGCCGCGGACTGACGGGAAAAGGGGTTACGGTGGGAATAGGCGACGAGTCAAATCCTTTGCAGCATATTGATTTCAACAGCCGGATCATTAACCGTAACCCGACGGAAGCAGGAGCACATGGCGTGCACGTAATGGGAACGATGGCCGGGGCGGGACTTATGAACGAGCGGTATGCTGGTTTTGCACCCAAATCGACGATCGTGGTCCAGAGCTATTCAAATATTCTGGCCTATTCACCGCAATATTTCAAGGATTTCGGGATGACGATCACCAACAATTCTTACGGCGGCGACGTGAATACCTGCGCTACCTTCGGGACTTACGATCTGTACTCGTATATTATTGATAAACAAGCGTTTGACCTGCCTTACCTGCAACACGTTTTTGCGGCCGGCAATAGTGGATTAACCAATTGCAGTCCGATGCCGGCGGGTTTTGGAAATGTACTGAGCGGGTATCAAACCTCCAAGAATACAATCAGCGTGGGCTATACTTCCGAAGTGGGCCTGATCGCCAATGGTTCGAGCCGCGGGCCGGTGCGCGACGGGCGCATTAAGCCGGAACTTGTGGCGCAGGGCAGTGCGGTTATGTCTACTATTCCTGTGAATCTATACGGAAATGGAAATGGAAGCAGTATGTCGTCGCCCGCTGTGGCGGGTGGGCTGGCATTGCTGACCGAGCGTTACAAGCAGCTTTTTAACAATCAAAACCCTAAAAATGCCTTACTGAAAGCGCTGGTAACAAACGGCGCGATCGACAAGGGAAATGAGGGGCCGGATTACCGTTACGGTTTCGGCTGGCTGAATTTGCTGCGATCACTCAAAATGCTGGAATCGGGAAGCTTTAAAAATGATTCGCTGGAACATAATACGACCAAAGATTTTAATATTCAGATACCTGCGAATACGGCGCAATTGAAGGTAATGCTGTACTGGAACGATCCTGCGGCAGCTGTACTTTCCACCCAAAACCTCGTGCACGATCTGGATCTGAAAGTGATTAAAGAAGGAAAAACAACTTTGCCAAGGCTGCTGGACCCGACTCCTTCGGGCGTAAACCAGGTGGCTACCACGGGTGTTGACAATACCAACAATATTGAGCAGGTAACTATCAGCGACCCGACGGAAGGTACTTATACAATTTCGGTAAAAGGCACCTCAGTTGCCCAGAATCCGCGTCAGGAGTATTTTGTGGTTTACGATATCATCCCAAATTCCCTCACCCTGACTTACCCGGTCGGCAACGAAAGTTTGCGGGACGGAGATGCTGTTTATGTGCATTGGGATGCTTTTGGGAATACTACAAGCACTTTTACGGTTCAATATAGTGTCAATAACGGAGGCGCGTGGACTACGATCGGCAACAACCTTGCGGCGCCGACGCGGCAATTGCTCTGGACTATTCCCGCAGGTACGCGCACCGACCAGGCCAAGGTGCGGGTGATCCAGAACAGTACCGGCGCTGAGAGTGTGAGTGAGGCATTTACGATATTGGGAATCCCAACTTTGACGCTCGCCAATCTGCAATGCGAGGGATATATCGCCCTGGGCTGGACAGCTGTAACGGGCGCGACAGACTACGAGGTGATGATCCTGAAAGGTAGTGAAATGGTTTCGGCCGCTACTACCACTGCCACCAATTATACATTCAGCGGGATGATCAAAGATTCTACGCACGTGGTAACAGTTCGGGCGCGGCTGAACGGGCATCCAGGCAGGCGCGCAGTAGCTATTTCGCGCAGACCCGATTCGGGCAGTTGTGCGGGCGCTATTTCAGATAATGACCTTAAAATTGAATCCATTCTCACTCCGACCGGTTCGGGCAGGCACAATACGTCTTCGCAGCTGAGTAACCAGGTTTTTGTAAAGATCAGGATCAAAAACCTGGACGATGTTGATTCTAATGTACCTTTTGAAGTAGGCTACGAACTGAACGGAACACAGATCCCGCTCGAAACGATCACGCCATTTATCGAAAAAGGAAAAACCTACGACCATACATTTTCGGCAGGAGCAGACCTTTCGACAGCGGGTGATTATACGTTCAGGGTTTATATCCATAGCGCGGCTGACCAGGTTTCGGCGAATGATACTTTGATCAAAACATTCTGGCAACTTCCCAACGAACCGCTGGTTTTGCCTTTTTTAGATAATATGGAAAGTCTTCCGGTGCAGACGATCGTGGCGAATCAGGCTGGTTTGGCAGGCGACGGCAGGTATGATTTCTCTTCGAATACCGATGCAGGCCGGATCAGAACTTTTGTGAATTCGGGATTTGCGCATTCTGGTCAGCGCGCACTAACGCTCGATGCGAGCCGGTATTACGCGGCCGGGAATACCAATTACCTCGACGGTACCTTTAATTTATCGGGATATGATATTGAAGATCAGGATGTAAGATTGAATTTTAGCTATAAAAATCATGGGCAGAAAACGAATCCAAACAACAAAGTCTGGATTCGCGGCAACGATACCGACACCTGGATTGAGGCTTACGATCTGTTTACAAACCAGAAACTGGCGCAGGATGGCTACAAAACCTCACCAGGAATAGAGGTAAGTAACCTGCTCGCGGCAAATGGTAAGAATTTATCATCCAGCTTTCAGGTCAGGTTTGGGCAATGGGGGAAGTCTATTACGGCCGATTATCTCAGTGGCGCGGGTTATTCTTTTGACGATATTGAGATTTATACCGTCGAGGACGATATTCAGGTGCTTGCTATGGTAGCACCTGTCGCGGAAAGTTGCGGGCTGGGAAATGCGGAACAGATCACGGTCAAACTGCGGAACAGTTCAGCCAAGAATTTAGTGAATGTGCCTGTTTTTTATCAGTTAAATAATGGCGTGACTGTTTCAGACGTAGTTCCTTCCATCGCCAGGCGCACAACCATTGACTTCACATTTGCTGAAAAAGCCGACTTGTCTGCGCTGGGAAGTCAGATTGTGAAGGTTTGGTCGGCATTCCAGACTGACAGTTACCAGGAAAATGATACGACGCTATTGTCCTTTTACAATGCCCCGCTGATCACTGCTTTCCCTTATCTCGAAAAGTTTGAAGCGGGCGACGGATATTGGAGTGCAAAGGGAATTAATAGCTCCTGGGAACACGGAACGCCGATTTCGGCGGTGGTAAGTAAAGCTGCGAGCGGCAGCAAAATCTGGAAAACAAACCTGGCTGGCGGCCACAATGACAAGGAAGAATCGTATCTGTACTCGCCCTGCTTTCAGGTTGCGGAACTTGCGGCGCCTATGCTCAGTTTCAGTGTTATCCTCGATTTTGAAGTGTGCGACCCGAATCCCTGCGATTATGTGTATCTCGAATATTCAGGAAACGGAGGCGCATGGACGCGGCTGGGCAGCCAGGGCCAGGGTACGAACTGGTACAACAAAAGCTATTCGGGAAAAGGGGCTTGGAGCATTCAGGACTATATTCGCTGGCATGTGGCCTCCATTCCATTGCCTACCGGTTTCGAAGACCTTAAAATCAGGTTTGTGATGATTTCAGACGGTTTTACGCACCGCGAGGGTATTGCGCTCGATGATATCCACATTTTCGACAAAGCGGGCAGCATTTATGATGAAGCCACATTGGCATCGCCGGTTTCAAAGAACGTGACGGGAGGAAACGACTGGGTTCATTTTACCCAAAACGGAAAACTGGTTGCCTCTGTGAACCCAAACGGACAGGATCTGGGCAATACCGAGGTGCAGACTTTTATCCATTCCGGCGCGGTGAGAAACGGGAATCTGCAATATTACCTCAACCGAAATTTCACAATTAAACCAACCAATACTAGTTTCTCTGACTCCGTGGCTTTGCGAATGTATTTTCTGGAAACAGAAATAGAATCGCTGATTGCGGCAACTGGCTGTAATTCGTGCGGCAAACCTGCCAATGCTTACGAGCTGGGAATTTCGAAATTCCGGGGGGATAAGGCGAAAGAAGACGGAAACCTGGCAAATAGTACCGAAGGCGGCTGGTCGTTTCATCCTTCCTGGGAGCTGGCGATCGTTCCTTATGATCAGGGTTATTATGTGGAGATGAAGATGAAAGCGTTTTCCGAATTCTGGCTGTCGAAAACCTTTATTGGGAATTCGTCTGCATTGCCGGTAGACCTGATCCGATTTGATGCGCGTAAAAAGTCTGGTATTGAAGGAGGTAATGATGTGATACTGGAATGGGAAACTGCGGCGGAGGAGAATTTTGAGCGTTTTGATATTGAACTGGCAATCGGCGATGCGGCTTATCGGAGTGGATTTTTTGAAAAGATAGGGGAAGTGTCGGGTGCTGGCGGGCTGGTTTCTGGCCGCAAATATGCATTCCTGGATCAGGACCCTGTTAAAGCCGGCGCACGCTATTACCGTCTGAAAATGGTAGATACCGACAGTACTTTCGCCTATTCCCACGTAAGACCTGTTGTATTTGACCAAAAAATGGAGTGGACAACTTTCCCTAATCCGTCGACGGGTATATTCAATATCACCTACCAGGCCGATCCGGGCGAGTTGGTAGTGCTGCATGTTTATGATCTCAATGGCAAACTGGTTCAGCAATCGAATGTTAAGGCGACCGGCTTGTTTCAGAAGGGAAAAATAGATTTGTCCTCCGACGCGATTCCGGAGGGGTTATATGTGCTGGAAGTCGTAAATGGGGATAGTAAGCAGGTATTTAAGCTACTGAAAAAATAAAGTTTCTTTATTTTCGGAGCTAACCGTTACTTTTTTAAAAGGCTACGTCTAAATGGATCATAGAAATATTGATTCATCAAAACGTAGCCTTCTTTATGCGGTTGTTTTACCGATTCAAAAAGTGTATTTATTGCTTACTAGTGATTTCGAGTTCAGCATTTGGTCAGATTCCGGAACCTCCCAAAGCTGCACAAAGTCCGAATAGCGCTAACCTGGGCATTTTCGGAGATTTTAATATTTCTCCTTTTACTGGAAAACCGGATATCGGCATTTCATTGCAGACACTGGAAGACGGTCCAGTACAAATACCGGTTGCCCTGCATTACGATGCTTCCGGTATCCGGCCAGATATGCATCCGGGCTGGACTGGTATGAACTGGGGACTTTCCGTCAATTATGCAGTGATTAGAACTGTGCGGGACGGGCCCGACGAAGGCCTGGTTTCCTCTCCGGCCCAACCAGGCTACTTGAATGCGCCTGTAAGAAATGCCCTGGATTATGGTGCGGCAGACTGGTTTTCAACTACCAAGCTGGAAAATCTCGGATTCAATGCGCCGTCCTTCGACATGGAACCGGACGAGTTCAATTTTAATGCGCCTGGCCTGAGCGGCAAGTTCTTAATGGGGCATGACGGGCAGTGGAAAGTTTCCTGTGACCAGGCGGTCAAGGTCGAGTTAATCAGTACGGTACTGGTCGATATTCCTTTCAAACCTCCTTATTGGACAGGAAATCTTTGGGACCAGATTAATAATGGTAAATACAATCCTACGATTCAGGGTTTTTACATTACCGATGAGCAGGGTACGAGATACGAATTTGGCGGAACAACGGCCAATATGGAATTCAGTATCGACTTCTTTAGCCAGGGTAAATCGACCTGGGTCTGCAACTCCTGGCATCTCAAATCTATAAAAAGGCACACGGGGCAAACGATCAGTTTTACTTACGAAAGGGGCAGTTTTGTAGCCCAAATGTATTTCTCGGTTTTCAATAAGGCGGCTAGTGTGAATGGCGGCTCGCTGTTTGGATGCAGCAACTGGTCTTCGCTCATTAATGAATATGGGCCGTACAATGGAAAGCTGATATCTCCCATTTACCTGAAAGAGATTGTTGCGGATAATTTTAAGGTCAAATTCATTTCCAGCGAAAGTACGGAGCTGCGTTACGGGGAGGATATTTTTTTAACCTATGTCAACAAGCTCGTGAACTCCGGTGTAAGCAAGCTGGATTTTCTAACTTTTTTACACAGCTGCTGTTACCCGGTTTATAATCAAAGTTTGTGTAACAATCCGGCGGAGACATTAACGCAGCTTTTGACCAAACTCAAATGGCGAAAGCTGGATAAGATCCAGGTTCAAAATGGAGGCGGTACAACAGTCAAGGAGTTTGAACTGACCTATAATAACCTCGCCACGGAAAGGCTGATGCTGCAAAAAGTCCAGGAAAAGTCGGGCTACAATGCGAGCAAGCTTCCGCCTTATGAATTCGCCTATTTTACTGCACAAGGGCTTTCTCTGCCCGGTTATTGTAAATCACATACCGACCATTGGGGCTTTTATAATGGGAAATTAATCGATGCGGCAGTTGATTTCAACGCGGTTGCAAGCTATGGAGCTACGCATCGTGCGCCGGCGGCTAACAAGAATATATACCGTTTGGGTGCATTGACCCAAATTAAATATCCGACGGGCGGCATTACGAAGTTCTGGTTTGAACCTCATACCTACATCAAGGAAGTAAAATTGAAACGCTGGGAAGGGGTGGATGCATTTGCCTCGAACCAGAAAGCAGGTGGCCTTCGCATTAAAGAAATTCACAGTTATGATCCCGCCACGACGAGTCCGGTTGTCAGGAAAAAATATTTCTATTTATCAGGTTTTAATCCAGTTAACGCAGACACGACGACATTACTTTCGAGCGGTGTAATGGGTGGAAAAACGCAGTATTACTGGCCCAACTACATGCCAAAACCGGATGCGCCAAATACCACGGTTTCCGAGCAGATCTTTTCAACACAATCCGTCCTGCCCGCAACGGAAAACAGCCTGGGGGCACATATTGGCTATACCAGCGTCATCGAATGGACTTCTGCCGATGGTTGGAAAGTTCACGGTTTTAGCAACTTTGACAACGGATATGCAGATTCAGCGCCGGCCGGATTTATACAGCCGGGCTCGACGCCCTACCAGCCTTACAATAGCAATGCATTTAAAAGAGGGAAGCTGCTTTCTCTCGAAACTTTTACAAAAAACGGCGCTCCTGTTTCCAGAACAGCATATCAGTACGAAACCGTAGGCGCTCTTGCTGACTGCGCTGCCAGATCTGTTCGGGCAATGGTAACAACGCTATGCAACACGCGAACGTATAGTTATGAGGGGACGGCCTATCTCAACAATATGCAGAAGTTCCTGCCGGTACAGGAAGTAAGTACCATTTATGATCAGGAAAATCCGGCACAGAATGCTGTATCTGCGACCAGAACTTACCAGTACCGGCCAAACGGGCAACTATATATCAGGGGACGGTCCGACAGCAAGGGTAATATTTTAAAAACATCCTATACCTATCCTTCAAATTTGAACGATGTCATCAGTACCGGGATGAATGCGAAAAACATCATCGGCACCCCGACATCCGTATTTGAATACACAGGTACCGAGATAGCACCGGTCGGGCTGAGCCTGCGCAAAGTCAGTTTTGACATTTTCAATGGTCTCTACCTGCCCAAAAAAGTGGATCGTGGTGTCGGAACAGTTTTACCGATGATCATGGCGACGGAGACTGAATTTCTGAACTATGACGCGAGAGGTAACCTGCTCACTTACAAGTCGCGGGATGGGTCAATCACCAAACTGGAATATTACGGCCCCGCAGATATTGGCAAAACAGACCTTCTAAAGAAGCGGACGGTTTTTGAAGCAACTCCGCTGGCACAATCCGAGAATTTCAACCACAAGCCACTCGTAGGAGTCGAAAGCAGCGCCGATGTAAATGCAAAGGTTATTTATTATGAATATGACAATTTTAACCGATCCAAAAGCGAGCGGTCTGGTCAAGCTGCGGGGCCTATCCGTAAATCCTATTGCTACAATTATGCGGGCCAGGTAGTGGAATGTGCCTCGATTGCGCCTGTGGGGAATATTGCGGCGGATCAGCCGACACTCCTGGCCGAACCACCCTTGCCGGTAACATTGCTGGAATTCGTCGCATTCAGACAGGAGAATATTGCGCTTTTAAAATGGTCGACCACGAGCGAGACCAATAGCGAGCGGTTTGATATCGAGCGTAGCCAGGACGGGAAAAAGTGGCTGCATATCGGTTCTGAGCAAGCGATGGGAGAAAGTGACTCGCTTCGAGCCTACACTTTTACCGATCAGAAACCTGATCAGGGGGAGAACCTGTACAGGCTGAAAATGGTCGATGCGGACAGCACTTTTGCTTACAGCCGCATTCGCAGCGTCGTTTTTGAAACAGATAACAAAGTTGAGATTTACCCAAATCCAGTTACTGTCGGCGAAAACCTGAACCTGCTGACAAATGATCTCAGTCAGATTTCAAGCGTGCGCATTTTTGATACAGCCGGCAAGCTTGTGCACGATTCCGTAGCTACCAGAACCATCAATATCTCCAAACTGACGACGGGGCTTTACATCATACAGTTCACTTACAGAGACGGAAGTATTTCTACGCAAAGAATTGTAAAGCAATGAATTATGCCAATTTCTCTAAAATAGAAAAGATGAAAAATCGACACATATACACCCTGATCTTACTGGCTTTGCTGATTCCGCTGGCCTCTTTCCCGCAACAGACCAATAGCCGCAACTATGTTATTTCACGCAATTACAAGCAATCAGGCGCTGATCCGAACGATGTGAGCAAGGTTGTTACGGACGTGCAATACCTGGATGGTTTGGGCCGTCCGCTTCAAAAGGTATTGGTCGGACTGAGCCCGTCGGGCAAAGACTTCGTATATCCCAATGAGTTCGACGCCGCTGGCAGGCAGCCAAAGCAATATCTGCCTTATGTATCTGCGGGAAATGGCGCTTACCAGGGCAATGGAGCGACTGACGCAGTAACCTGGTATGCTGCTAATTCTGCCGGGTTACAATCCGCTGACCTGGGCCGGCCTTATCATGAAAGTTTTTATGAAGATTCTCCGGCCAGCCGCATTAGTAAAGAGCGTGCGCCGGGAAATAAGAGTAGTAATTCTGTCATTAAGTACAAAACCAATGCGACCAACCAGGTTAATCGCTATGATTATGACCCGGTTGCGAAAACGATCGTCCAGGTGGGCCAGTTTGCCGCCGGGACACTGCTTTTGGTCAGTAATACGGATGAACAAGGTAATGTATCCCACGAATTCACCGACCTGCTCGGCCAGGTCGTCTGTCGTCAGGTAGTTGCGGCGGCGGGAAATACCTTGTCTACTTACTATGTGTATGATGGGCTGAGATTGCTTCGCGCCGTTTTGCAACCGAATTATCAGGATGTTGCCTCATTAACCGATCACGCATTCACCTATGATTACGACGAGCTGGGAAGAATGATTGGGAAAAATGTCCCGGGCCTGGGTAAAACGGAATATGTTTACGACCAATATGACCGTCCGTCGCTATCTCGGGACCCCGGACAGAAGCAACGCGGCGTGTGGGCTTTTACCAAATACGACGCACAAAGCCGCCCGGTAGTGAGCGGAGAAATTACTTCCGCATCGACCAGGACAGACTGGTCGATCGTCGTCGATGCAAACACGCAGCATCATGAAGAGCGGAATAATGCCGTTTCAGCTGGGTATACGCTTGATAAGACCGCGCCCAAGAATGCGACGGAAGCAAACTTGCTGACGGTCCATTTTTATGACGATTATGCTTTTTCCAAAGCAGCGAATCTTGCATATTTCAATGCTTACTATCCATCGACCAATCCGAATGTAAAGTCGCAGGTAACGGGCGGCCGGGTGCGAATGTTGCCTGGAAATGGCGCGGCGGGCGGCTGGCTCACCCATGTTGTTTACTATGACGGCGAGTACCGGGCTATTCAAACTGCGAGAGAACTTTACGATCTGGGAGCAGGCGCGATCGAACGGGTTTCAACACAATACAAATATGACCTCGCGCCGGTTGTAACTGAGCAGAAAACCGAGCAGGTGTTAGCAGGAAATGTTATCAATACGCATGTAGCTACTTACACTTATGACCATGCCGACCGCCTTTTAAGTGTAAAGGAAAAGGTAACAAACGGAGCCAAAAACGCGGAGGCAGTTACAGTTGCCCAACGGTACAACGCATTGGGGCAGCTGCAAAGCAAATGGTTTCATTCAGATGATGGTACTAAATTCCGACTCAAAACGGCTTACACTTACAATATCCGCAGCTGGCTTTCAGAAGGCAAAACGTTTTACAAAAAAGTAGAGAATGGGCCGGAGGTTTCGTACTATGGTTTCAACCTTGCTTATAGCAATGGTGCAACTTATACCGACGGAAATATCAGCCAGATGCAGTGGCTGGGCAAAGACGAGGCCACTTTTTCAAAAGGACTCAGCTTTACATACGATGGCGCAAACAGGCTCACGGGATCAACGGGTTTGTCGGGTTACCTGGATACCGAGAAAAATATCACCTACGACAAGAATGGGAACGTCAAAACGCTCGTCCGCGCTGGTGCGGCAGTTGACAACCTCACTTATGCTTACACCGGCAACCGCCTTTCGAATGTTACCGACGGTTCGGGAAGTAACCTGGGCGTAAAGAACGGGGCAAGCAGTTACGCCTACGACGCCAATGGAAATATGACCACGGACGGCAACCGGGGCGCGACCTTGGCCTATAATTATCTGAATTTGCCGAAAACTGTCAAGATCGGCGCGAAGGCATTTACGTACGATTATGATGCGGCAGGAGAAAAGTATAAATATGCCGGCGATACTTTGATTCTGAAATATGCAGGCGCATTTGAATACCGGCAAGTCGGCAATGCGAATAATCTGTACCGGGTTGGGTTAAAAGAAGGCCAGGCAGTATTCCGGGACGGAAAGCTGGTGTTTGAATATTATTTGCAGGATCATCTGGGCAATGCGAGAGTTGTTTTTAACAAGAGTGGGAAGGTATTGCAGAAGACGGATTACTATCCTTTTGGGTTGAGTATAAACCGGGATGGAGCGGTGCCGAAGGTGCAGAATTGGGTGAATAGGCATTTGTATAATGCGAAAGAGTTGCAGGTTGGGAGTGGGTATCTGGATTATGGGGCGAGGATGTATATGCCGGAGGTGGGACGTTGGGGGGTAGTGGATCCGATGGCGGATATTTATGAGGGCTGGTCTCCATATCATTACGTGTTCAATAATCCATCAAAATGGACGGATACAGACGGGCGTTGCCCGACTTGTCCACAAGGCAAGGATGCGAAGAAGACCTATGCCGAAGGTGCCATGGTCACCAATCAATATGGCTCCTGGACTTGGACGGGGAATGAATGGCAAACGAATTCTGCTACATCGGTACCCTCCGGCTCGCAGGTTATGGCAGCTGTATCAGGTCTTACAGGTTGGGCTGATCAGATCTGGAACGGCAACCGTACTTACGGGGATGGCAGGCAAGTTAATAGTAGTGGTATTCTGCTGGACAGGCCGACTCCGAAGATGGGAACCCCGCCTGATGGCGGTTTTGGAAAGCTTGGCTCTATTAAGGATTTTAAGGATGCTATCTCCAAAGCAATTCATTGGGGAAAACAAGGCAAGCACATTATTGGCCACAATAATCTCAAGCCAGGCGCAAGTATTTTAAATGTGAATGCGCAGGATTTGTTAGATGCCTTCCACGAAGGGAAAATTGTTAGTTCTCAGATCGTTAATGAGACTAAAACGAGGGTTGACTTTGGCAAGGTAATTGGAGGCTTCGTAAAAGATGGAGTTTCAATGCCTACCACCAAGGGAATGATCATTAATAGTAAAACAGGGGTTCATATAGTGCCATCAGCACCTAACTAACATACAATGACAAAAGACATTGAATTTCGAAGAGAAGTATTGATTTCAATTCAACGGGCCTTATTAGGAGAGATTTATCCAGCTGTTCGTGGTGTTGCGGTTGGTTACGATGCGAATGTAAAATTGAAGATAATATATTATTTGGATCGAGACCCAGAAGAAGAGGACTATGAGAATATTAGTGACGTTGCAGGCGAAGTTTTAGCAGACATTAATTTCTCTGAGGTTGAAGAGCAATGCATATATTCAAAGGAGTCCTTTTCCAATTTAGACTGTTTAGAGGCCTGGGTTTATATAAGAAAAGAGGATTGATATGCATTTGATCTTGTTGGAAGGACAACTGGAATTTTACCGTATCATTATTATAAGCGCCAAAGCGCTACCCCTGGTTATGCTGGTGCGTATAGCAGCGGACGCATTGTGGGGCACTATGCAGCAATGGTAGTAGGTGCTACCGAAATTGCAGCCGGTTTAATAGGTAACGCTGCGCTGTTACTGGCGAAGTCGGAAGTGCGGGACTATTGACGCCGGTTGCACTACCAGTAGCTGCAGTATCGACTGCTGTTATGGTGCATGGTTCGGCAACCGGTGCAAGGGCAGCTGAAAATTTGAGGAATGATAATGGGAGGGTGAATGCGAGTTCTACCGAGAGCAGCGGACGGGGCAGTAATCATTTAAAGCCAGACCACAAAGCGCAAGGTGACCATAGTACATTCAGAACCGATCCTAAAAAGGGGAAAACAACTAATACGGCAACGTATAAGGAGAATCCTAAACACCCAAGTGGGTTCCAGGAAACTAAGAGGGTTGATGTAACTGGAAATTCGCACGGAGGGGTACCAACACCACATGTTAAAGAGCCTGGCACTAAAACAGTACGTCCAGCAAGGAAAGATGAAATCCCTAACCAATGAACACCATGGAAAGTATCAAATATAAAGGGAATTGGAACGAGGCTGATTTCGAACAAATGGGCTGGCATGACTGTAAAATCTATTCTATCCTTTCTGATGATAGTAATTTTAGGTTAATACTTGATATTGACTATATTTTTGAATGGATAACAGATTCTGAAAGTGAGTATTATAAGTTCCTAATATCGCCGTCCACTCTGGTTTTTCATAATGTATGGGATGTGAAAATTGATTTGGAAACTGATGGGGAAATTGAGATTTCTGATCTACATAGAGAAAACCCTCAAAGGGCAAGGAACGAAGCTTATATAGATAAAAAAATGGAATGGGATTGGTTGATAGAAACACAGAGCGGAACCATTTCATTTAAATCTACGGGCTTTGATCAGTATAGCCGCGAAACCCCTGTTCTATCTGAATCGCAAAACCTAGGTTTAGTAAGCCGAATGGAAATGCTGAAACTTTATAAAATACCTGGCTTTAATTTAACCGAACCTGAAAGTAAACGGGTCAGGCCAGCCCGACCTGATGAATTGCCACGGCAATGAAAATAGACTAAAGCCTGAATACATTTCAATGTACTGCTGTTGTCGTGCATGGTTCCGCAACTGGTGCAAGGGCAGCTGAGAATTTGGGGAATGATAAGGGGAGCAAATCGAATATTTACTATACTAGGTGGACTATCAAATCTTCTTTCGGAGAATGGAATAGGAAAGGATTGGGAGCCTAATGAGTTTGAGTATTTCATTGAATCTATAATTGACACATTGAGTCGATCTTTCTACGAAAAAAATAAGTAAATGGCGCCTCGAATCTTCGGTGCACCATTTACTTTGTTACCGTCTAAGTTCCTATTTAGGCCTACACCGGCAACAAGCTTTCAGCTGTCACAGACGGTTCAGGGAGTAATTTGAGCGTACAGAATGGGGCGAGCAGCTGTGATTACGATGCTGCCGGGAAAAGTATAAATATGCCGGCGATACTTTGATTCTGAAATATGCAGGCGCTTTCGAGTACCTGCAAGTTGGAAATGCCAATAATCTTTACCGGATTGGGTTAAGCGAGCGGCACGCGGTGTCTAACAGAAACATAAAAATTGTTTTCGACGGAGGGGTTCTGAAGGTGAAGAATCAGGTGAACCGGTATTTTGTATAATTGCTTTTATGAAAAATATTTGCAGGTTTACCATTGCTGCGTCAGAACGGCGGGATCAAATGAACGTATATTGGTGTTACAGTTGAAATCTGCATTCTCTTATCATGAACAAAATTCTGTTTTTCTTCTTCCTGCTGATGTTTTCAAATCTCTACGCACAAAACAGGGGCAGAGCCGGTAATGCGGTGATCCTTGATACCGATATTGGCCCTGATTATGATGATGTGGGCGCTATGGCGGTTATGCACGCGCTTGCTGACAGAGGGGAACTGAGGCCGATCGCAGTAATTGCTTCCAATAAAAATGAGCTCGTAGTGCCGGTTATCAGTATCCTGAACTCCTATTTTGGCCGCCCGGAACTACCGACAGGCGCGCCGAAAGGGACAGGCGCAGATTTCGGTGCTCAGCAGAAATGGCCTGAAATGCTGGTTGAGAAATACAAACCTGCTATTACCAAAACTTCCGACGCGCCCGATGCAGTAGAAACTTACCGCAAAATCCTGGCCAAAGAAGCCGACCAGAGCGTGACGATTGTGACGATCGGTTTCCTGACAAATCTTGCAGATCTCCTGGATTCAAAACCCGATAAAATATCCCCGCTCGACGGGCCTGCATTGGTGAGAAAAAAGGTAAAGCAGCTGGTTTCGATGGCGGGCAAATTTCCGGAAGGAAGAGAATATAATGTATATGCGGATTCGGTATCCTCCGCAAAAGTGTTCACCGAGTGGCCGACTGAGATATTGTTCAGTGGGTTTGAGATCGGTGAAAAGGTGAAAACAGGGCTGAGGCTGGTTGCGAATGAGCAGCTTAATAGTCCGGTGAAGGAAGTTTATGCCATGGCAATGCCTATGAATAAGGAAGACGAAGCGGGTCGCATGAGCTGGGACCAGACAGCTGTGTTAGTAGCTGCGCGCGGGGTTCAGCCATATTTTGGATTGAAAAGGGGGAGAATTACGATTGAAGGCGGAAACAATAAGTGGCAGAACGATCCCATGGGGCCGCATGCTTATTTGACCCCTAATATGCCTGTTGAACAGTTGGTGGCCGTTATTGAGGGGCTGATGATGTGGCAAGGAAAGAAGTAACGCACGTTTTTATAGTTTAATAAAAATCCGTTTGCGATAAAGAAGGTACGCGGGGATAAAGTTGATGCAGACAAAGAAAATTGCATATAACATGCTGGCAAAGTTGGCCCCGAATCCTGCACCAGTTAATGTATTGACCAAAATCGCATTCAAAGTCTGGCCGCCGAAAGGAAACTGGTAGAACAGCAGCGCCAGTATATCGGCAAGCACATAGGCGGCAATTGCATTGGCACCGAAGATCAGGCCAGGCGCAATTGCCGCTTTTTTGTTTTTAATATCAATTCTAAAATACAATGCACCCAGCAGCATGGAGGCGAAACCGGAGGTAACCAATACGAAGGAGCTGGTCCAGAGGTTTTCGTTCACAGGAAAAATCAATCCCCAGAAATAGCCCGCCGCCGCACTTAGCAAGCCTGCCGACATTAGGTAGTTACTTTTTTCATTTGAAATAATATTCCCCAATAACAGCCGGCCTGCCAGCAATCCTGAAATGCCGGATACAATGGAGGGGAATGTGCTGAGAATACCCTCAGGATCCCAGTTGCCCTGCCACATTTTGCCGGGCAGATATTGCTGATCGACCCAGGCAGCGAGGTTTTTGCCGGGTTCCAGCATTACTCTTCCGAAGCCGGGAGTTGGAATGAACGTCATGGCCAGCCAGTATCCGATCAGGATCAGCGCGCCGAGAATAGCCTGCTGTTTTGCATTTGTATTTAAAAAAAGGATCGCGCATACCAGAAAAACGATCGCGATCCGGTGCAGCGTGCCGGTGTACCGCAAGTCAGACAGATCGAAATTTGGGAGCATATTCAGGAACATTCCCACAGCGAATATCTTGACAGAACGGAAAATGATCTTTTTGTAAAGTTCTGTTTTGGAACCGTGTTCCAGGCGTTTTTTTGAATAGGCCAATGCAATCGAAACGCCTACTATAAATAAAAATACGGGTGCGATGAGGTCAGTGAAGGTTAACCCGTTCCATTTTGTGTGGCTGAGGGTCGGGAATTTGTGCGATTCGCTGCCCGGAAAGTTGACCATGATCATAGCGGCGATCGTAAATCCGCGCAATGTATCCAGTGAGAGTAGCCTGGAAGAAGTACCCGTTTGATTATTCATCAAATCACATTTTAAAGGATATTACACAGTTCGCTGAGGGAAAGGCTATCCCGGTTTTAATTAAATGATTTCCATTGCTGGTAAATCGCCCGGACTAGTATATTTTGCCGGATATTAAGTATTATAATCACGTAATACCTCACCCCAAATACCGACTACATTTCACTGACATCAAAACAAATCCGCGTTTAAAACCTATGAAGAAAATATTCCAATATCAGCTTTTTGTAATGATCGTAATGCTGCTGGCGAGCTGCGGTAAGTCGGGCGAAATCAGCAAGGAACAGGCTGAGAAAATCGGCGTTTCCTGGAAGCTGGTTAGCAATTTTATAGAGCCTGACGGAAGTTTTGAGGCGAAGTTCACGATTAGAAACGGTAGTGACATTACGTTGGACGCGACAAACTGGAAGCTGTTTTTCAATATGTCGCCGCGCCCTATTCAATCTAACAAAACCCCACAACCCGCTAATGTGGAGCACATTAACGGCGACTGGTACCGGATGGTGGCTAGTAAGGATTTCAAGCTGAGCCCCGGTGACTCGGTGACGGTAACCTATACAGGCACGGAGGGTGTGATCAAGGAAACCGACGCGCCGCTGGGACTGTATTTTGTTTTTTACGATAATGAAGGAAAAGAGAAAGATATTGTTCAGGTGGCTGATTACACGATCGAGCCTTTTACCGAAAAAGAACAGATACTAAGAGGAAAAAGGGACCTGTTGGCAGTGCCGACGGCTGCGACGAGATACGAACACAATCTGGCATTTACGACACTGGGCGCTGATCAGCTTCTGAAAGTGATCCCTAGCCCGGTGAAGGTTACTTCTTCCGCCGGCACATTGACGCTGAGCGGCGAAACGCAGGTATTTTATCAGGAAGGACTGGAAAATGAGGCTAAATTTTTGATTGGAAAACTGAAAGCACTTACCGGAACCGATCTGCCTATTCAGGCTGGTTTGCCGAAAAACACCAGTGCATCCGCTCCTGTGATCGTATTGAAAACGGGTGCAGTTAATGTGAATGGTATTTCAAAAGAAGCATATAAACTTGGTGTCGATGCAGCTGGTGTGACGATTACAGGAAGCGACCCGGCCGGGGTATTTTATGCAGTGCAGAGCTTGTTGCAGCTGGCGCCGGTGGAGTCTTACCAGAAAGTGCAGCCTTCGGTTGTGCTGGGATATGTGCAGATTGAAGATGCGCCGCGCTTCCATTTCAGAAGTATGCATCTGGATGTGGGCCGTAATTTTCAAACCAAAGAAACGGTGAAGCGCGTACTCGACCTGCTCGCTTCTTATAAGGTTAACCACTTCCTGTTTTACACAGCCGAAGACGAAGGCTGGCGTGTGGAAATTGACGGACTTCCTGAACTGACCGAGGTAGGTGCCCAGCGGCAGCATACTTCCGGCATGAACGCTCCCGCGATTCATCCCGCGTACGGATCGGGACCAAAAGCGTATGATAAAGACAAGTTTGGCAGCGGCTTTTATACCAAAGCCGATTTCGTGGAAATACTTAAATATGCCAAAGAGCGTCACATTAAGGTGATTCCGGAAGTGAATTTCCCGGGACACGCAATGGCGGCTATTAAATCAATGGAAGCCAGGTACGAGCGTTTGATGAAGGAAGGCAAGGAAAAAGAAGCAAATGAATATCGCCTCATTGATCCGGCTGACAAATCAGTTTACCTGTCGGCGCAGGCTTACAAGAATAATGTAGTGGATATTTCACGCGAGTCGACTTATCATTTTTACGAAAAAGTGGTGGACGAATTTGCGAAAATGTATAAGCAGGCGGGTTTGACAATGGATATTTTCCACACCGGTGGTGACGAGGTGGCCGAGGGTGTATGGACCAAGTCTCCGAATGTGGCCAAGCTGATGCAGGAGCATCCTGAAATAAAGGAATACCGCAATTTGCAAACCTATTTCTTCCGGCAACTGCTGCCAAGATTAGAAAAGCGAAACCTTAAGGTACACGGTTGGGAAGAGGTGGCATTGACCAAGACTGCGCAGGGTGCATATCTCGCAAATCCCGAATTCGTGGGTCGGCCGGTTGTACCTTATATCTGGAACAATGTATATGATGTTGATCTGGGTAATCGTATGGCCAATGCGGGTTATCAGGTGGTACTTTGCAATGTGACCAACTTCTACTTTGATATGTCGTACAGCAACGATCCGAAGGATCCGGGGCTGTATTGGGGAGGATTTGTGGATACCTGGGACAACTGGGCATTTGCACCTTTCAATATGTTCAAAACGACGGAGGTGAATGCGATGGGCAAACCGATGAAGGAGGAATTCATTGGAAAAGAAGCATTGAAACCGGCTGCGAGAAAAAATGTACTTGGCATAGAAGCACAGCTTTGGTGCGAAACGGTGAAAGGCCGCGATATGATGGAGTTTCAGATATTGCCGAAACTCCTGGGATTTTCGGAAAGTGCGTGGGCTGCTGAGCGGAAGTGGGAGTTTGTGGACGATGATGCGGCAAGAAGGAAAATGATGCTGGAAGGCTGGAATGTGTTTGCCAATACAATTGCCCAAAAGGCATTGCCGAAATGGAGTTACATCAACGGCGGCTATAATTATCGGGTCCCGATGCCCGGCGCTATTGTTGAAAACGGGGTGCTGAAAGCCAACGTGGAGCTTCCCGGGCTGATGATCCGGTACACGACCGACGGTTCGGAACCTACTGCCAAGTCGCCTCTTTACGATGCGCCGGCAAAAGTTTCTGGTACGGTCAAGCTCAAAAGTTTTGACGTCGCCGGAAAATCGAGCCGCACTGCGGTGGCGGTGGTCAGGTAGTATCTGAAACAGTGCGGCTAGTCTGCACAAAACCACGTAAATCCTCCCATGCAAAGAAACAGTTTTATCGTCGTACTGATCCTGCTCATTTTTTTTGTCATTTCGTTCCTTACCAATATCCTGGGGCCTATTATTCCTGATATTGTTAAGAGTTTCGACCTCAGCCTCGGCCTCGCCGGATTTTTGCCCTTTGCATTCTTTGTCGCCTATGGCGTAATGTCCATTCCGGCCGGCTTAATGGTAGAGAAATATGGTGAAAAGCGCATTCTGATCGCTGCTTTCGTACTTGCATTTTTAGGTGCACAACTTTTTGCTTTGATACCGGGCTTCTCCATCGCATTGCTTTCGCTTTTCCTGATCGGAATTGGAATGGCGATGCTGCAGGTGGTGATCAATCCATTACTTCGGGTTGCGGGCGGGGAAGAGAAATTCGCTTTTTTCTCGGTATTGGCGCAGTTATTCTTTGGTGCAGCCTCCTTTTTAAGCCCGCTTTTATATTCTTATTTAGTGCTAAACGTACACTCGGGATCGTCGGGATTTCTGATCGAAACATTAAACAGCCTCGTTCCTGAAAATCTGAAATGGGTTTCGCTGTACTGGGTATTTGCGGTGATTGCGCTTTTAATGGTTTTAGTTATCGCCCTGGTTCGATTTCCGAAAGTGGAGCTCAGGGAAGATGAACGTATGGATGTAGGGAAGTCATTTAGTGAACTTTCATCGAACCGCACTGTCTGGCTTTTCTTTCTGGGGATATTCGCCTACGTGGGTACCGAGCAGGGGATAGCGAACTGGATCTCGCAGTTTTTGCAAACTTATCATGGTGTAGATCCCGCCACCACTGGGGCCAGCGTCATTTCCTATTTCTGGGGCTTGCTCACGATCGGCTGCTTTCTGGGATTAGCGCTTCTTAAATTGATGGACAGCCGGAAAGTGCTCGCGTTTTTCACTTGCGGCGCTATTGTTGCATTGCTTACTGCATTGTTCGGTTCAAAGGAACTTGCATTGGTGGGTTTCCCGTTGGCCGGCTTTTTCGCCTCTGTAATGTATTCCGTTATTTTTTCGCTCGCATTGAATTCCGTGCCAAAGCATCACGGTACGTTTTCAGGGATTCTATGTGCGGGGATTTCAGGGGGCGCAGTAGTGCCGCTGATCGTGGGCGGGCTGGGTGAACTGGTGGGGCTGCGGCTGGCGATGGTGTTTTTGTTGATCCCGCTGGGCTACATTTTTAGTATATCAATCTGGGCAAAGCCTCTTGTCAACAATGAGACGGTTACCAGCGTGAAAGAACTGTTTAAAATGTCGTAAAAACGGTCATGACCGCCCAATATGTACAAGGTTATCCTGCTCCTCGATTTTGCCGAAGAATATAGTAAGACGCTGATGAAGGGGATTAATGCCTATTCAAAAGAGTTCGGACCGTGGATTTTTTGCCGGATGCCGCTTTTCCACCGTGAAACGGTCGGGATCGATGGAATTTTGCAATGGGCGCTTGAATGGGGCGCAGACGGTATCATAGGTCAGCTTTATAATAAGGAAATTGACAAAATACTGAAAGCAGGGATTCCTGTTATTGCGCAGGATTTTAAAGAGCGGTTCACTGAAATACCCAATATCACAGGCGACTACCATGAAGCAGGAAAGCTTGGGGCCGACTACTTTTTGAAAAAAGGTTTTACAAATTTCGCTTTTTACGGCTTCAATGATATTGTCTGGTCGCGCGAACGAGCGGAGGGTTTTGAAGAAAGATTGAAGTCAAAAGGGCATCAGGTGCATTATTTTGAGCATAAAAAAGCCAGGTCAACTGAGCTCTGGTATTATAAACCCAGCTCGCTGAGCCGCTGGCTGAAAGGCCTTCCCAAGCCGATCGGACTGATGAGCTGTGACGATAACCAGGGCCAGCATATTACCGAAGCTTGCCGGCATGTAGGGATCCGCATTCCCGAAGAAGTGGCAGTATTAGGTGTTGATAACGATGAAATGATCTGCGATTTGTCCGATCCACCGCTGTCCAGTATTGCACTCGACGTAGAAAAAGGGGGGTACGATGCTGCGAAACTGCTCGATCACATGATCAAACACGGTACCGGAGCGTATTACGACATCATAGTAAAACCGATGCAGGTAATCACCCGGCACTCGACTGATATTTATGCTACCAATGATGATCACATTGCTTCGTCCCTCAAATACATTCACCAGAATATCGAGAAAAACCTGCACGTGGATGAGGTAGTGAAGCAGGTACCTTTGTCGCGCCGGGCGCTGGAAAAGCGTTTTCTTGAAATAACCGGCTACCCCATTTATAAGTACATCTTCAATCTGCGCATTGAAAAATTCACCCAGAAGTTGCTGGATACGGATATGTCGGTGTTTGAGATTGCATTGGATATGGGCCTGAACGACAGCAAAAATATAGCCCGCCAATTCAGGCAGGCTAAGGGTTGTAGTCCAAGTGCTTATCGGAACAAGTACCTCGCGGGAAAATGAGTTTTAGAGTTCAGAGTTTAAAGTTTATGAGTTCAGAGTTTATGAGTTCAGGACCTAACTTTAAACTCATAAACTTTTGACTCCTAAACTTTAAACTCAATTACCAGATTACGATTTTCGCCGAATCGGCCAGAGCCATTTTTGTGCCCGGCGTACAGCCGAATGCAGCCTGGAATTCCTTCAAATGAGGAAGCGGCCCGTTGATCCTGTCTTTTGCAGGCGCGTGCGGGTCAGTTTGAATCTGGTTTCTTAATGCTTCGTTGGTCGTGTTCATGTGCCAAACCTGCGCCCAGCCCAGGAAAAAGCGTTGTTTCCAGTTGAAACCGTCAATAGGGGCCGGCTCTTCTTTACCTTCCAGCGACTTTTGCAGCGCGTAATAAGCCAGTGTTAATCCACCCAAGTCGGCCACATTTTCACCGATAGTTAATGCACCGTTGATATTAAAGCCGGGCAATGCTTCGATGCCGTTGAAATATTCAATATACTTCTTGGTTAGCTTATCAAAATTCGCGCGATCCGAAGCTGTCCACCAGTTTTTCAGGTTACCCTCGTCATCAAACTGTGAACCCTGATCGTCGAAACCGTGCGTAAATTCGTGGCCGATCACTGCGATGATCCCGCCGTAATTGATCGCATCGTCGGCATTACGGTTATAAAACGGCGGCTGCAATATACCTGCAGGGAAAACCACTTCATTGTTCAGTGGGTTGTAATACGCATTCACCGTCTGCGGAGTCATTCCCCATTCTTTCTTATCCACTTCCTTGCCGATCTTCTCAACCGCTTCTTTATGTCCGTAAAGGGAAGCAGAAATGACGTTTTCAAATAGTTTATCAGGTGCAATCTCAATGCTTGAATAGTCCTTCCATTTATCAGGATACCCGATTTTGTAAGTAAATGCTTTCAGCTTCTTATGCGCTTTTGCTTTGGTAGAGTCGCCCATCCAGGTAAGCTTATCAATGCGCTCGCCGTATACTGTGCGTACGTTCTCGATCATTTCAGCGACCTTTTTCTTGTCTTCTTCCGGGAAATATTTTTTCGAGAAAAGTTTACCAAGCGGCATTCCAAGCAGACCATCGGTTGAGCGGATCGCCCGTTCTGTACGTGCTCTTTGCTGTTTTGTTCCTCTCATTACCGTGCTGAAAAAGCGGAAATCTTCCTGATCGAAGCTTTTCGGAAGGTAGCCAGCAAAACGTGAGAGCAGCTGCCATTTCGTATATAGTTTCAAGGTAGCAAGCGGCGTAGCTTTCAGCAATGCATTCAGGTTTTGCAGGTACGCTTTGTTCTGTACGATCAAAGTGTCTGCCTTGATATCCTGCTTGTCTGCAAAAGTTTTGGTATCGAAATCCGGCAGCAGTTTTCCGAAATCCTCAAAACTCATTTTGTTGTAAGTTTTATTAGGATCGCGCAGCTCTACATTACTGAGCTGGTGTTTCGCCAGTTTCGTTTCAAAATCAAGAATTGTCTTTCCGGGCGTAGCGTCGGTGAATGCAGCCAGGGAGAACATCTTGTCCACGTGTGAAACAAATTCTTTTCTTACATTAACCGTGCTGGAATCTGTGCGCTCATAATAGCTTTTTTCTCCCAGGCTTAATCCGCCCTGACCCTGATAAAGTGCATTGATCTTGCTATTTTTCAAATCGCCTTCTACACCAAAACCGAAGGCACCAGTTACACCGATTTTTTGCAGTTCACCCGCCAGTGCTGCCAGTTCTTTCAGCGAACTTACTGCATTGATTTTATCAAGATAGGGTTTCAATGGAGCCAGGCCGCGTTTTTCAATAGTAGCCGTATCCAGAAACGACTGATAATAATCCGCGATCTGCTGCTCTTCCGTTCCTTTTTTGCGGTCTTTCAATGCGGCGATCTCTGCGATGATGCTTTTCAGCCGAACTTCTTTATTCTCTTTATCAAGTACATTGAATGCGCCCCAGCGGCTTTCGGTGCCTGGTATCGGATTTTTCTTTTTCCAGCCTCCATTTGCGTAGCTGTCGAAATCTTCACAGGCTTTCGCCGTTGAATCGAGCGAGCTGATATCGAATCCCGGCACTTTTGTGGTGTCGGTTTCTTCCTTTTCTTTCTTGCAACCCGCCAGGCTGACCACCAGGGCCAGTATTGCAACACGGAACACGGCTGATTTCATGTGATGTATTTGTTTTGAAGTATTGAATGACATTAAGAAATACCGCCCATCCAGCCTTTGATAGGCTTCCAGAATACAAGCAGTACCAGTCCAAAAATGGTAGTTATAATCGCTACCTGGTTGAACAGTGCGGGCATTTGAAGGATATTTTTCTCATCAAAACCACCTGCAAAAATCCCGGCGATCAGGTTACCTAGCGAAGCACCCACAAACCAGATCCCCATTAACTGGCTCACGTAACGTTTTGGGGCTAGTTTGGTGTAGGAACTTAATCCAACCGGGCTCACGCAAAGCTCCCCGATTGTATGCAGAAAGTAAGTAAAAGTGAGGAAAAGCGGCGATGCGAGGTCTCCCGTTACAGCGATTTTGGAAGCAGCAACCATCACGAAAAAGCTAAGACCTAACAGGATCAAACCCATAGCAAATTTAACCGGGATTGATGGATTGCGGTTTCTGGAAGATAATGAAATCCAGAGGCTTGCTAATACTGGGGCGAAAATGAGTACGAATGTGGGCTGAAAGTTTTGGAACCAGCTTGATGGAACTTCCCAGCCACCTATGATGCGGTCCGTATGGCGTTCGGCGAAAATCTGTAACGAAGTGCCAGCCTGCTCATAACCTGCCCAGAATAACGCTATCGCAAGAAACAGGATGATCAACACACCGACACGGTATTTCTCCACACGGGTAAGTCCGCCGGCAACAAGTATAAAGAGGAAATAGGCGGCAGAGATAGATACGATAATCACACCTGCACCCTGCGCGAGACCCTGAGCTGTGGACATATCGATCGTACCTGATATTTGCAGTACGATCAGGAATACGACCAGCAATGCGATCAATCCGTAACCGATCATTTTGTTGCTGCCCGATTGTGAGCCCGCATTTACCTTGCTCACTTCCTTCGCAGGAGGTACGTCACCAAGTCCCTTCAGATAGGTAGCGCTGCCGATGCGAAAAACGATCAGGCCCAATAGCATTCCGATCGCCGCAGCACCGAAGCCCATGTGCCAGTTCACTTTTTCACCCAGATACCCCACGATCGCAATGCCGAGGAATGAACCCAGGTTAATACCCATATAAAAGATCGAAAATGCCGCATCGCGACGTGCCCCGCCTTCCGGATAGAGTTCGCCCACGATGGAGCTGATATTAGGTTTAAGAAGTCCGGTACCAACCGCGACGGTAGTTAGTCCAAGAAAGAATATCGCTGACCCGGCCGGAATCGCCAGGATAATGTGACCGAGCATAATGATGATCCCACCGTACCAGATCGCTTTTTTCTGTCCCAGGATATTATCCGCGAGCCAGCCGCCTGGGAGGGTTAGCAGGTACACCGAAGCTGTATAGAGACCGTAGACCGCAGTTGCCTCGGCCGCACTCATTCCCATTCCTCCTCTTACATTATCAAGTAAAAAAAGCAAGAGGATAGCGCGCATGCCATAGTAACTAAACCGCTCCCACATTTCTGCAAAAAATAAGACATACAGGCCTCTGGGGTGTTTCTGGGAAATTGTTGCTGACATACGGGGGGACTTTTTATTTGGCTTTTTGGGTTATTGCCGATTGATTTTTCGGTGCAAGATAGGAATTATGGATAAATATAGAAACGCATAAAAAAGCGGCAACCGGAATGAATCCAGCTGCCGCGAACAAACACTGTGGTTTACTTAATTATTTTACTGAAAAAGAACCTTCTCCTACTGAAAAACCTTCGGAATATAGTTCAATTGTATATTTTCCTGACGGAAACGGTGCGTCCCGGTCGTACAGGATACTTACATCCTGGTTGTTATTGGAGTATAATACATCCTTACTTACCGTGTAACCTTGTTCCTGTCCATTGTACTCAAATACCCCTGAGCCCGTTTTGGTATCAGAAATAGTGGCGCCACTTGGGTCGATGATCCGCAGATAAATCGTTTTGTTGTCGTTTTGGGTTAAAGGATTTTTCTCCAACATAAAATCTACCCGCACTTTATCGATCCGTTTTGATTTTACATTTTCACCTTCGCGTATTTTTCCTTTTGAAGATACCGCATACACTTTCACATTCCTGGCGCGCAATGCTGCTGCCATCGTTACCTTGGATTCCAGTTCGGTATTCTTCGCAGCAACGGTTGAAAGCGAATCGCTGACAGCCTGTTTGATAGTTTCGAGTTGCGTTTTCTCCTGAACGAGGGTTTCGTTCTGGCTGATCAGTTGCTGGTTTTCCTCGCGGAGCTGCGCAATTTCTTCGTCCTTTTTATTCAGGAATGTCTCATATTCCTTGATCTTGCGGCCCATATTTGCAGTTCCTTTACGGAGTGCGATACGGTCATTTTCGAGAGAAGCTTTTACTTTTTGTAGTTCTTCAATGTCGCCGCCCAGTCCCTGTACTTCCTGAATGCGGGCATCGAGTTGTTTGGAAATCGAGTCGAGCTTAATTTCCGAGGTAGCCAGTTCATTTACCCGCGCCTGCAGGTCGGAAGATTGCTGGGTGGAAAGCGTTCTTTCATTATAATAGAGGTAGCCAAATACAGCAGCCAGGATTGTCATCAGGATTAATCCGACGAGCATTCCGGTGTTACTTTTACGTTCCATGAGTTGTTGTTTAGGTTAATTGATATATTTTATGAGATATATTCAAAAACCATGCCATCACTATACGTAAATCGCTTAGTAATCGCCGCCTGCGCCTCCGCCTCCAAAGCTTCCTCCGCCAAATCCACCAAAGCCGCCGCCACTTCCGCCTCCGAAGCCTCCGCCCCAGTTACCCGAAGAGCTTCCGCTACCTGAATGCGTCGTGTAAGGAAAGAAGAGTGGGGGAATGCCCATTCCGCCGATACCTCCACCGCCTCTGCCACCGCGGTTGTTCTTATTCCGGAACATAACAATCATAATCACGATGAAAATAATCACCAGGATCAGGATTGGAGAGAAGGATTGCTCGTCGCTGCTTTGCTGCTTATCGGCTTTGTACTCACCGGTTGCATATTTGAAAATCGTATCCACACCTTCATCCAAACCCTCGTAAAACTGGTTTTGTTTGAAGCGCGGCGTGATTATCTGTGAAATGATCCGCTTTGCGATCGCGTCGGGTATTGCGCCTTCGAGGCCGTAGCCGGTACTTATAAATATCTTCCGATCGGTGGGTGCCCAGAGTAGTACGATCCCGTTATTCTTGCCTTTCTGCCCTACGCCCCATTCGCGGCCAAGCTTGATCGCATAGTCGGCAATAGGGTAGTCGCCTGTCGTTGGGACGATTACAATCACGATCTGAGAAGAAGTGGAATCGTTATATGCTACCAGCTTTTGTTCAAGACGCGCTTTTTGATCTGCACTCAACTGGCTCGCGAAATCGTTGACGAGTTTGGGCGGGTTTGGTTTGGCAGGAATATCTTGTGCCCAGATGCTGCATATTGAAATGATCAGCATAATGGGTAATAATAGGATTTTCTTCATGAGCTCAATGTCCAAACGATATATCGTCCGGAAGTTCGTTGATGTCGTCGGAATGGTAGGGGAAGTGTGATTTCAGCTGGAATCCGGCCTCATCAATACCTCTGCACAAACCTTCCAGGTATTCTCCCTTCGAGAAGTGACTTCTCAGGTGATCTTTTGTCGTTTGCCAAAAGTCGGCATCGACTTTTTCGTCAATTCCTTTATCTCCTAAAACTGCAAACTTGCGGTCTTCGTAAGCCAGGTAAAATAAGACGCCGTTGCGCTGCGCTGTCTGATGCAGGTTGAGTTTAAAGAAAACCTCTTTTGCTCTTTCCATTACATCCGGCGAAGGACATTTCTTTTCAATATGAACCTTCACTTCACCCGAAGTCTGTTTTTCAGCTTTCTGAATCGACTGAATGATAAGCTGTTGCTGTTCTTCTGTAAAAAAAAGGGGTTCGGCTTCCATGGGCAGGCTGTTAGGTCGGTGAGTACAAACAAAAACAGGGTGTTTTCAAAGAATATATCTTTCCGAAAACACCCTGTAATCTTATTAGAATTGTACCGAAGGCGCTTTCTCAGACCCCGCGGTCGCTGTGAAATAGCCTTTTTGAGCAAAGCCAAATACGCCTGCGAAAAGGTTAGTCGGGAATGTCCGTACTTCCTGGTTATAGTCTTTCACGACCGTATTGAAATCATTTCTTGCTACACCAATCCGGTTTTCCGTTCCTTCCAGCTGCGCTTGCAATTCAAGGAAGTTCTGATTTGCTTTCAGCTGAGGGTATTGCTCTACTGAGACAAGTAATCGGGAAAGTGATCCGCTCAACTGATCCTGTGCAGCCTGAAATTTGGAAATATTCTCAGGTGTCAACTGATCTGCATTGATAGTGGTTTGAGTTGCTTTGCTACGTGCCTCGATTACGGCAGTCAGTGTACTTTTTTCAAATTCCGCCGCTCCTTTTACAGTGCTGACCAGATTGGGGATCAGGTCCGCGCGACGCTGGTACTGGCTCTCTACTTTCGCCCAGGATTCTTTCACTACTTCGTCTTTACCCACAAGCCCGTTATATTTTCCACAGCCGACGAATCCGAGAATCAGAACCACGACGATAACTCCAATTAGTCCTTTTGACATTTTAGTATTCGGTTAATGTTAATGAAAGTTCAAAGTTGGCCAAAGCTAACAAAATATGCAGCAAATACTACATAACCGGTTTTTGCTCCACATTGGCAGATAATAGGCGTGATAATGGGTTTCCAAATAATCAGGCCAGCGAATCAAATATCAATCCTGGCCTACACCCGCAACTTTGTTCCACTTGCCCCAGCTGACAGACGGTTCATAGTCCTTTAAGTTGCTTTCAAAATACATCGCGCCCCAGGTCCAGTTAATATTTAATGTGTTAGCTAAATATTTAGCAGCAATCCATCGCTCCGCTGAAAGCAGGTTTCCCTGGCTTTTTAATTTCCGCATTAAATCATTTACCTGTGCATCGTCCGTTTGAGAGTCTGTCCATTTTCTGAATGTGACAAGATCGTCGTCCCAGCGTTTTGCAAAATGGTGCTTTACTCCGCTAGGTTTGAATATACGCGGCCCGTAACGAAGCAGCGTCCAATGAAAATAGTCTCTTTCCAAAAGATCCTGCATCAAACTTTGCTTTTTAGCTGAGTCGCTTTTTGTGGCAACTGCTTTATACACATACTTTGGAGAGAGGCAGCCCATTGAAAGCCAGCGCGAAATTCCGGAATCGATCAATGCATGAAAGTCTATCGGATCGGCTTCGGATGCCAGATATTGAGAAAGTGACCGGATAGCCTCTTCCTCGCTAATCGGCTTAATAGTTTCAGGCTCTTGCCCGGTTCCAATTTCTTCAATCTCAATTCCCAGGTCAGCCAGTGTCGGCATCTGGCCCATTTCAAGATCAGCAGGTAGCTTGATCTGAGCAGGTTCAGGAAGTATACTTTCGATGTCAAGACTATTTTGCATTGTCTTTGAGAAAGCTTCAAAAGAGCCGGGGAGCTTGGAAATAGGGAAGGGCAGTTCGGTTGCGTGGACCAACGTATCCATCCAGAAAAGCTTGATATCTATATTTCCGGTTTTCAGATTTTTGCTGAGGGAAGATTCAATGCGCGTTTCCTCCGGCGCTATCTCCTTACTACAATATACATATCCTGCCTGGTGGTCTTCCGCCAACTGCGCGACGATCTTTTCGGGTTCGCCTATTCGTATTAAAAGATCCCCGCCCTTTTTTCTGATATTTTCCCTGAGATCAGTTACGCAATCTATGAGCTGCTGAGCTCTCAGTGCGCCTGTCCGCCGGAATCCAAGTCTGGTTTTTTCATATTGCCTGGGATCAAAAACAAATACCGGAATAATTTCATCTGAGGAGTTGCAGGCAGAAAGTAGCGCTTCATTATCAAGTAATCGAAGATCGTTTCTGAACCAATAAACAATGCGGTCAGCCATTTAATAAACTGAATATTTTAAAATGATATTAAAAGAAGAATAGTGCAAAGATAGGGACGCGTAAAATAAAAATCCCGCTCCGGAGCAATCTTGTCCGGAGCGGGATTTTTAAGTTTTATATCTTAGTAACTCAAAATTGTAAATTCGGTGCGACGGTTTCGCTGATGCTCTTCCTCTGTTTTTGCATTTGGAACAACCAATTCACGTTCTCCATAGCCTTTCGCAACCATGCGATCGGCGTCGATTCCTTTTGAATTCAGGTAGGTAACTGCGGATTCCGCACGATTTTGCGACAAGGTCATATTGTAAGCATCGGTAGCACGCGCATCGGTATGCGAGCTCAGCTCGATATTCATACTAGGATTGTCTTTTAATATCTGGACCAACTTATCAAGTTCGATGGCAGCATCTGGTCTGATATTGTACTTGTTCAAATCATAATAGATATTCTCAAGAACGAATGTTTTGTTCAACTCAAGTTTATCCAATTTGATAGTCACATTGAATGTCGTATCGGTTAGTTCCTTTGTCAGGAATATCGGCGGAATAGTACGCCCGTTCATGGAAAATGGCTCCCGCTTACTGATATAACCTTTTCGCTCTACAAGCAAAGTATAAGATTTTCCTTCCTCAACAGGCTGCTTTCCAAACTTACCTTCCGAATTACTAGGTAATTGAGCAATCTGCGTATCGGAAGTGTCGGGCAGAATATGAACGATTGCAGAATCAAGCGGCACGTTTTGTCCGTTTGCAATCACATTACCACCCAGGAAATACCTTACTACCTTTGGCTTTCCATTCACATAGTTTGGGTTATTCGGGTTAAGCGGATCGTTTGGGTCATTGTTTTTAGCAGTGGTGGTACTATCCGGCTCTTCGGGTCCGCTGAAATAATAAATGTCATCGTCCCCTTTTCCGCCTTCGCGATTGGATGCAAAAAAGCCTTTATTCAGATCCTGGTAAAACACGAGCCCAAAATCATCTTGTGGACTATTAAACGGCAGCCCCATATTTTCAATGGTAATTACTCCCTGTATTCTTGTGGCTGAAAATAAGTCCAGTTTTCCAAGTCCCGGGTGTCCGTCGGAAGCGAAGTACAATTTCCCGCCTTCGGCAACATACGGAAACATATCGTCGCCGGCAGTATTGATATCGCGTCCCATATTTACAGGCTTGCTGAACCTGCCCGACGCGTCCATATTAGTTCGGTAAATGTCTATTCCTCCCGCACCTCCCGGCCGGTTAGAGGCAAAGTACAGCGTTTTTCCATCCCGGGAAAAAGCAGGTGAACCGTCCCAGGCAAGAGAATCGTTTATTGGCAAAATAGCAGGTACGGTCCATTTTCCATCGATATTACGGCTCATATAAAGGTCCACATCGACGGCACCATTCTTTTTCCCATTGTTACCACGAGCAAAAACAAGTGTTTTTCCATCGGGAGAAAATGCCGGCGAAGCTTCATTTGCATCTTCGGCGAATATGTCCTGACTAAGCAAAACAGGGTTTCCCTGTATATCCGCCGGATCCTGCGTGATCGCTACTTTGTACAGGCCCAGCATCGCCTGACCATTATTTTTGTATATCTTCTCTTTCTTTGAGGAAGAAAAAACCAGCTCGTTGCCTAGAATTGTCGGCGAGAATTCAGAACCGGCTGAATTAAGGGGGATACTCGTTGCTTCAACGGGCATTTTTTCGGTTTTAAGCCTGTCGGCAATCCTGAGGATCTCTACTTCCCTTAATGCACGATCCTGTAAAGCCTGTGAGCTGGCAGTGTCTCTGGCAAATGCTGCAAATTCGGCAGAGGCTTCGTTATATTGTCCAGCAGTTTTTAGCGCATAAGCATATTGAAATCGCGCATCTGCAATTGCAATACCGCCGTCAAGTGCTTGTTTGTAATAGGGAATAGCCTCTTTGAAACGATTGGAGAGGCGGTAGGATTCAGCAATCAGATAATTAGTCTGCACCGGTTCGTAGTTCTCGGCAGCCGCTTTCTGGAAACCTTTGATCGCGAGGTCGTATTCTCCGTTAGCGAACTTCTTCTGTCCATCCTTGTAAGCCTGCATCGCCGAATTGCAGCCGGATAAATAGGTACATATAATTACGAGGGTAAAAAAACTCCGCAAAAGTTTCATAGTTTAAAATATAAAATCTAACGATTCGACGCGCACTTTGGGTTTCTGAAAAACAATACTAATAAAGAACGTTTGGAAATAAAATTCTGGATACAAGAGGATAAGATTTTTATAGCAAGGCTCTATTTACTCATAATCACTGAGATCGGCCAGCAATTTTGTAAAGCTTCGTGAAAAAACATTTAGTAACACTTTGTTAATCAGTTGTGGAATATTACTTTTGCAGTCCGATTTTTCGGGAAAAGTGTTTCCATAACAATGGATCGGACAAGTAATCTGATCAAAATCAATTTGTTAAATGCCAACTATTTCACAATTAGTCCGTAAAGGTAGAGAGACCATTACATGGAAATCAAAGTCACCGGCTTTGGATTCTTGCCCTCAGCGTAGGGGTGTGTGCACCAGGGTGTACACTACAACGCCAAAAAAACCGAACTCAGCACTTCGTAAAGTAGCACGTGTTCGTCTTTCCAACAACAAAGAGGTGAATGCCTACATCCCAGGAGAAGGCCACAACTTGCAAGAGCACTCGATCGTATTGATCCGTGGTGGTCGTGTTAAAGATTTACCAGGTGTTCGTTACCACATTATCCGTGGTGCATTGGATACAGCTGGTGTTAACGGACGTAAACAACGTCGTTCTAAGTATGGTGCTAAGCGTCCAAAACCAGGACAAGTTGCGGCAGCACCAACAAAAGGTAAAAAGAAATAAAAAGTAACTCTCTCTGCTTTTATTAAATAATTAAGTTGATAAAAGGGAAGTAATCCGGGAGCAATCCAGGGTGAATAAGTTGCAAAACGAAACCTCGTGTAAAAACATTAAGACAAAATGAGAAAGTCGAAACCAAAGAAAAGATATATCCTTCCTGATCCGAAGTTCAGGGACGTTCAGGTTACTAAGTTTGTGAACAACCTGATGTACGAAGGAAAGAAGAGCATTGCATTTACTATTTTCTATGACGCATTGGAGTTGGTTGAGAAAAAAACTAGCGAAAGTGGATTGGAAACTTGGAAAAAAGCATTGAACAATGTTACTCCTTCTGTGGAAGTTAAAAGCCGCCGCGTTGGGGGTGCTACCTTCCAGGTTCCAACCGAAGTTCGTCCTGAGCGTAAGCAATCTCTTGGCATGAAATGGTTGATCAACTACTCACGTAAGCGTGGAGAAAAAACGATGGTTGACCGTCTTGCTGGCGAAATCATCGCTGCTGCAAAAGGTGAAGGAGCTGCTGTTAAGAAAAAAGACGATACGCACCGTATGGCAGATGCGAACAAAGCATTCTCGCATTTCCGGTTCTAGTCCGTTTTATTACATAGCATCAAGCCGGGTCTTCAACGAGATCCGGCTTTTTGTTTATTATGGGTAGCTTGGGTTATCAATTGCCGCGATATTTAGTTGGCTGTAAGGTTAGGCGCTGTACTTCTGAATGTTTTTTCGGAAAATTACTTCCACTCAATTGTTTTTATAATCAACAATATATACTTTTGCGCTCTGAATTTTTAAAAGTAATGGCTTCTGCTGTCTCCTTACAAGTTCAAGTTCTTCGAATTGAATTGCACATCGAATAAAATATAACACATCACCATCAGTCATGGCACGTGATCTAAGATTAACAAGAAACATTGGTATTGCTGCGCACATTGATGCGGGTAAAACAACCACAACGGAGCGTATCCTCTATTACGCAGGGGTTAGCCACAAAATTGGAGAAGTACATGATGGTGCTGCTACAATGGACTGGATGGAGCAGGAACAGGAGCGTGGTATCACTATTACTTCAGCTGCTACGACAGTTGACTGGAATTACCGTGGAGAGAAATATCATATAAACATTATCGATACACCGGGACACGTTGACTTCACAGTTGAAGTAAACCGTTCTCTTCGTGTATTGGATGGTCTTGTATTCCTTTTTAGTGCAGTTGACGGTGTTGAGCCTCAGTCTGAGACGAACTGGCGCTTGGCTAATAACTATAATGTTGCCCGCATCGGTTTCGTAAATAAAATGGACCGCTCAGGTGCAGACTTCTTGAAAGTTTGTACGCAGGTTAAAGAAATGCTTGGAAGCTATGCTGTGCCTCTTCAATTGCCGATCGGTGCAGAAGATACTTTCCGTGGTGTGGTTGACCTTGTTAACTTCCGCGGTATCGAATGGAATGAAGAAGATAAAGGAATGACTTTCAAAGAAGTTCCGATTCCAGAGGATATGCTTGAAGAAGCAACTGAGTGGAGAGAAAAGTTGCTTGAAGCTGTCGCAGAATTCGACGATACTTTGATGGAAAAATACTTCGAAGATCCTAATTCAATCTCAGAAGACGAAATTCTTGCAGCTTTGCGTGCAGCAACGATCAGCATGAAAATCGTTCCTATGGTTTGTGGTTCTTCGTTCAAAAATAAGGGTGTTCAAACGATGCTTGATTACGTGATGGCTATCTTGCCTTCACCACAAGATCGCGAAAGCATCATTGGAACTGATCCTCGCACTGGAAATGAGATTTCTCGCCAGCCAACGGATGCAGATCCTTTCTGCGCATTAGCGTTTAAAATTGCAACTGACCCTTATGTAGGACGTCTTTGCTTTATCCGTTCTTACTCTGGATATCTTGATTCAGGTTCTTATGTTTTGAACAATCGTTCAGGAAACAAAGAGCGTATCTCTCGTATCTTCCAAATGCACGCTAACAAGCAAAATCAAATTGATCGTCTTGAAGCAGGTGATATTGGTGCAGTTGTAGGTTTCAAGGATATTAAAACAGGAGATACATTATCGGATGAAAAGAACCCAATCGTTCTTGAATCAATGGTGTTCCCTGAGCCGGTAATTGGTTACGCAATTGAACCTAAGAAAGCTGCTGATAGCGACAACTTCTCAAAAGCAATTACCAAATTGATCGAAGAAGATCCTACGTTGCAAGTTGAAAGTAACGAAGAAACAGGTCAGACCATCATCAAAGGAATGGGTGAGCTTCACCTTGAAATCATCATCGACCGTATGCGTCGTGAATTCAAAGTCGAAGTGAACCAAGGGGCGCCTCAGGTTGCTTACAAAGAGATTCTTACTAAAAACTTCGAGCACCGCGAAGTATACAAGAAACAAACAGGTGGTCGTGGTAAGTTTGCCGATATCGTATTTGAAATCGGACCACGCGATGATAACGAAGAGGGGCAAGAGCCAAAAACCGGTTTGCAGTTTGTTAACCAGATTGTGGGTGGTACTATTCCTCGTGAATTTATCGCTCCGATCCAGAAAGGGTTCGAAGCTTCGATGTCAAATGGTGCACTTGCAGGATATCCTTTGGATTCTATGAAAGTGCGTATTTTCCACGGATCTTTCCACGATGTCGATTCAGATGCACTGTCATTTGAACTTGCAGCAAAAATTGGTTTCAAAGAAGCTGCTCGTCATGCAGGTTCAAAATTGATGGAACCGATCATGCACGTTGAAGTTCTTACACCTGATGAATACACTGGACCAATCACTGGTGACCTTAACCGTCGCCGTGGTGTTATGCGCGGAATGGATTCACGTAATGGCGCACAGGTTATCAAATGTGATGTGCCTTTGTCTGAACTATTCGGTTATGTAACGGATCTTCGTACAATGTCATCAGGCCGTGCAACCGCATCTTTGACATTCGCTTACTACGAGATTGTCCCTAATAACATTGCAGAAGCGGTAATCGAGAAAGCAAAAGGATTAGTTAAAGCATAAATAATTAATTAGTTACCAGAGTAATCTGGTAACTAATCTATATAAGACATAAATCAGTGAAGTAAATGGTTCTTTCGCTGATGGATTGCCAGAGTTACTCTGATCAAGTTTTCTGAACCGGAAATAAACAAGCAAGATGAATCAAAAAATTCGTATCAAACTTCGGTCATTTGACCACAACTTGGTTGATAAGTCAGCTGAGAAAATTGTGAAGGCAGTAAAGGCAACAGGTGCAATTGTTAGTGGGCCTATTCCTTTGCCGACTAAGACTGAAAAATTTACGGTTCTGCGTTCTCCGCACGTGAATAAGAAATCGAGGGAGCAATTTCAGCTTTGTACCTACAAACGCCTGGTTGATATTTTCTCAACAAGCGCTAAGACTGTTGATGCGTTAATGAAGCTTGAATTGCCAAGTGGAGTTGATGTGGAGATTAAAGTATAGTGATAAGGGTTTATTGAGTTAAACCAAGACATAATTTGGATGAAGGTCCGGTTCCCGGAAACCACATCTGAGCTCAGAAAAGCTAACAAATAACATATTGTATATGTTATTGAGAGTGTTTTCAGAATTGAGGTCAGATGTTTATTCATCTGACCTTTTTTGCTGATTATCAACGAGAAATATTTTGAAACTGCATTGGATGCTAATTTTTGATTTCCTACCTTTGCAGTCCGTTTTAAAGAATAAGGGTATTACCTGCTAATTTTAATTTCGAAACATGTCTGGTTTAATTGGTAAGAAAATCGGGATGACCAGTTTGTACAATGCTGACGGGCAGGCTCTGGCATGTACTGTGATCCAAGCTGGTCCTTGTGTTGTTACACAAGTTAGGTCCGAAGAAAAGGATGGCTACAAAGCCATTCAATTAGGTTTTGGTGAGAAGAAGGAAAAAAACTCTACTCAACCTATGATTGGCCACTTCAAAAAAGCCAACACAACTCCCAAACAAAAAGTGGTTGAGTTCAAGGAATTTGAAGTGGAGCATGAACTTGGAACTTCATTGTCCGTTACGGATATCTTTGAAGAAGGCGAGTTTGTTGACGTTGTTGGTTCTGCTAAGGGCCGCGGTTTCCAAGGTGTTGTGAAACGCCATGGCTTTGCCGGGGTAGGAGGTCAGACTCACGGTCAGCATAACAGAGCGCGTCACCCAGGTTCGATTGGTGCCTGTTCATTCCCGTCACGCGTATTTAAAGGCATTCGTATGGGTGGACGCATGGGTAACAATCGTGTAAAAATTCAGAATTTGCGTATTCTGAAAGTGATACCTGAGCAAAACATTCTTGTAGTGAGTGGCTCAGTACCGGGTTCAAAGAATTCATTTCTAATCATTGAGAAATAGTACAATGGAACTGTCCGTATTAAATATAAAAGGAGAAGATACCGGCAAAAAGGTAAGTGTGTCAGAAGAGATCTTCGGCATCGAACCTAACACGCACGCTATCTATCTCGACGTGAAGTTGTATTTGGCGAATCAACGTCAGGGTACACATAAGTCAAAAGAGCGTGCTGAGATCAATCATTCAACTCGCAAGATCAAACGTCAAAAAGGTACAGGTGGAGCTCGTGCTGGTAGCATTAAATCTCCTGTATTCGTAGGTGGTGGACGTATATTCGGTCCAAGACCTCGTGATTACGGTTTTAAAATTAATAAGAAAGTCAAAGTATTGGCTCGTATATCAGCCTTGTCTGCTAAGGCGAAGTCCGATGCGATCTCTGTTGTTGAAGCATTCACATTTGATGCTCCGAAAACGAAATCGTATTTGAATGTATTGAATTCGCTATCATTGGTGAATACCAAAACATTATTGATTCTTCCAGCAATTGACAGCAATGTTTACTTGTCGAGCCGTAACATTCCGAAAGCGAGAGTTACAACGGTTGATTCAATCAATACTTACGACCTCATGTATGCAGACCGTCTTTTAATAAGTGAATCTGCTCTGTCTATTTTGGAAACCCAATTGAACAAATAACAATGAGTGTACTGAAACGTCCGATTATAACCGAAAAGGTAACGGCTCAGGGTGGTCAAGGAAAATACGCTTTTGAAGTTGCTCTTACCGCTAATAAGGTAGAGATCAAAAAAGCTATCGAGAAACTGTTCGGGGTTACCGTAGAAAGCGTTCACACCATGCGTAGCATTGGTAAAAGTAAGTCCCGTACATCGGGAGGGAAATTTGTAAGTGGAAAAACGTCGACTATCAAGAAAGCTATCATCACGGTGGCTGAGGGTGAAATCATCGATATTTACGGTGAAGCATAAGCTAGTTGAGCGACTTAAATCTTTGACGAGTAATAGCAAATGGCAGTTAAAAAATTAAAACCGACAAGTGCTGGTCAGCGTTTCCGCTCGGCTCCTACATTTGAGGAGATAACCACAGCGAAACCTGAAAAGAGTCTTCTGGAACCCATCAAGAGAACAGGTGGTCGTAATAGCCAGGGACACATGACCATGCGATATATTGGTGGTGGTCACAAAAGGAAGTATCGTGTAATCGATTTCAAAAGAAACAGGTTCGATGCGCCGGCCACCGTTCTAACTATAGAATACGATCCAAACCGTTCAGCGCGTATTGCTCTTGTGCAGTTTGAGGATCAGGAAAAGAGATATATCATTGCTCCTAACGGATTAAAAGTAGGACAGGTAATTGTCTCCGGTAATGCAGTTGCTCCGGAGGTTGGGAATGCCCTTCCATTGAGCGCAATGCCAATCGGTACAATTGTTCACAATATCGAGCTTACTCCTGGAAAAGGTGGTCAGTTTGCAAGGAGTGCTGGTGCTTATGCGCAGCTAGTGGCGAGAGAAGGCAAATATGCTGTTCTCAAAATGCCTTCTGGCGAGATGAGAATGATCCTTTCTACTTGTATTGCAACGGTTGGTACGGTTTCTAACGCAAGTCACATGAATGTGGCTTTGGGTAAGGCAGGTCGTAGAAGATGGTTGGGACGTCGTCCACGTGTAAGAGGTGTAGCGATGAACCCAGTCGATCACCCAATGGGTGGTGGTGAGGGCCGTTCGTCGGGAGGTCAGCCTCGGTCTAGAAATGGACAGTTTGCGAAAGGTCTTAAGACTCGCGATCGCAACAAGCACTCTGAGAAATTGATTATCAGCCGTCGTAAAAAATAATAGTAAAATATGGCACGCTCATTAAAAAAAGGACCATACATCGACTTCCGTCTTGAGAACAAGGTTCAGGTAATGAACAATTCATCACGCAAGTCAGTAATTAAGACCTGGTCACGACGCTCAATGATATCTCCTGATTTTATCGGGCATACATTCGCAGTCCATAACGGGAATAAGTTTATCCCGGTATACGTAACTGAAAATATGGTTGGTCACAAACTCGGTGAATTTTCTCCAACAAGAAACTTCCGTGGCCACACTGCAAAGAAAGATAAAGGAAGAAAATAAATAGTCTACGGTAGCTGGTTCTCACAGGAACGAGCCGATATCTGAAAGAACATGGAAGCAAGAGCTATATTAAAAGACGTGCCTACTTCTCCTCGCAAGATGAGATTAGTAGCCGACATGATTCGCGGACAAAAGGTTAGCAAAGCGTTGGCACTATTGAAGTTTCAACCGAGAGCATCTTCTCCGATTTTGCATAAAGTTCTATTGTCAGCTGTTGCTAACTGGCAGCAATTGAATGAAGGAGCAAAATTAGAGGACGCGGATCTTATTGTAAAAACCGTATTTATCGACGGTGGACGTATGTTGAAACGTTTGCGTCCTGCTCCTCAGGGGAGGGCACACCGGATTCGCAAACGGTCAAATCACATCACAATCGTGATTGATGATGCATCAGTAACAGCTGAGGCGCAGGAACAAGCAGTAATAACTGAATCATAAGTAAAACGATCTATATCGAATGGGACAAAAGGTTAATCCTATAGGTCTGAGACTAGGAATTGTTAGAGGGTGGGAGTCAAGCTGGTATGGAGGAAAGGACTTCTCTGACAAATTGGTGGAGGACGAAAAAATCCGTAACTACATTAAGGCTCGTATCCCAAAAGGTTCGATTTCAAAAGTAGTTATAGAGCGTACTTTGAAGCGCATCACATTAACCATTCATACCGCCCGTCCGGGAATCGTGATTGGAAAGGGTGGTAGCGAAGTTGATAAAATCAAAGAAGAGCTTAAGAAAATTACAGGAAAGGATGTTCAAATCAACATCTATGAAATTAAACGTCCTGAAATTGATGCAAAATTAGTAGGCGAAGCAATCGCTCAGCAATTGCAAGCTCGTATCTCTTATCGTAGAGCAATGAAGCAATCTATAGCTTCTGCAATGCGCGTAGGAACTCAGGGAATCAAGATTCGTCTTGCAGGTCGTTTGGGTGGTGCTGAAATGGCACGTACAGAAGAATATAAAGAAGGAAGAATTCCTCTTCACACTTTGAGAGCTGATATTGATTATGCAATTTCCGAAGCTCAGACTATCTACGGAAAAATCGGTATTAAGGTTTGGATCTTCAAAGGCGAGTTGTACGGCAAGCGTGATTTGACTCCTAGTGCAGCAACTGCGGCTTCTGACAGAGCTGATAGAAGCGCATCTTCGGGAAATGATCGTGGCGGTAATGACCGAGGCGGAAGAGGTGACCGAAGAGGTGGTCGCGGTGATGGTGCTCCACGCGGTGAAGGCGGTGGCGGCGGAAGCGAAGCAGATCGTCGCAAACGCAGTAGCGGCAACAACAACAATAAGAATAAGAAGAAGTAATCAGACATTTTCCGGTTTATACCGGGTCAAATAGATTAGAATCATGTTACAGCCGAAAAGAACGAAATTTCGCAAGCAACAGAAAGGAAAAGGTTCATACAACGGTTTGGCTACACGTGGACATGAAATCGCTTTCGGCTCGTTCGCCATTAAGGCGCTCGAACCAGGTTGGTTGACAGCACGCCAAATTGAAGCAGCCCGTATCTCAGTAACACGTGCTATGAAACGCGAAGGCCAAGTTTGGATCCGTGTTTTCCCGGACAAACCAATTACTAAGAAGCCTGCTGAGGTTCGTATGGGTAAAGGAAAGGGTGCTCCTGAATATTGGGTAGCTCCTGTTAAGCCCGGAACGATCATTTTCGAAGCGACTGGTGTTGCACTGGATACCGCAAATGAAGCATTGCGTTTGGCTGCACAAAAGTTGCCAATTAAAACCAAGTTCGTGGTGCGTCGGGATTACCAGGAATAGGATTGACCCGAATGTATTAAGAACGCTAATTATTTAAAGCAATGACTAGTAAAGAAATAAAGGATCTTTCGCAAGATCAGCTTAAAGAGCAGATCGCCCAAGAGAGAGAGCGCTTACTGCGGTTGAAATTTGCTCACGCTATTTCTCCGATCGAGAACCCTTTGCGTATTCGCGCCTCACGTAAGGAAATTGCAAGACTCTTAACAGAGCTGTCGGCTAAATCTAACCAACAGTAAATCAGTTTAGAAATTATGGAGGCAACAGAAAGAAATTTACGCAAAGAAAGAGTTGGTAAAGTAGTGAGTAACAAAATGGAGAAATCCTGTGTGATCACTGTTGAACGTAAAGTGAAGCATGCCAAGTACGGTAAGTTTATGACTAAAACTACCAAGCTGATGGTGCATGACGAGACAAATCAGGTTGGTATTGGTGATACAATCCGAGTGATGGAAACTCGCCCGCTTAGCAAGAATAAACGTTGGAGATTAGTAGAAATCCTTGAAAGAGCGAAGTAATCATGGTACAACAAGAATCAAGACTGTCGGTAGCAGATAACAGTGGTGCAAAAGAAGTACTCGTAATCCGTGTGCTTGGCGGAACTGGAAAACGTTATGCCTCGGTTGGCGATAAAATCGTCGTAACGGTAAAGTCCGCTCTGTCTTCGAGCAATATGAAAAAGGGAACGGTATCTAAAGCCGTGGTTGTACGCACTAAAAAGGAAGTACGACGTAAAGATGGTACCTACATCAGGTTTGAAGATAATGCGGCTGTTTTATTAAATAACAATGACGAACCTCGCGGTAGTCGTATTTTCGGACCTGTTGCAAGAGAATTGCGCGAAAAGCAGTTTATGAAAATCGTATCCCTGGCTCCGGAAGTGTTGTAAGAAATCAAGCACAAGTATTTCTTTAAACTGTAATTGAGAATACCAATGGAAAGTAAAAATAAAAAAGCTCCGGCTAAGCTGCATATTCGCAAAGGCGATACAGTAAAGGTTATTTCTGGAAACGCCAAAGGCGAATCCGGCGTAATAACGAAGGTGCTTGTTGATAAGTCGAGAGCTACTGTGGAGGGCGTGAACATGATCACTAAGCATGTTAAACCAAATGCTCAGAACCCACAAGGAAGCATCGAGAAACTTGAGGGGGCGATTCATATCAGTAACCTGATGGTTGTAGATCCGAAAACTGGTGAAGCAACAAGAACTGGACGTAAAGCTAACGATAAAGGTAAGCTTCAGCGTTTTTCAAAGAAAACGGGAGAACTTTTGTAGTCCTGTATACGAACTGATTTATCATTTGAAGAGTGGGTCGGCAATCCACGTAACAAAATTTAGAAAATGGCACAGCCAAGATTAAAAGAAAAATACCTGAGCGAAGTTGTTTCGCAATTGAAAGATAAGTTTCAATACAAATCAGTAATGCAGGTTCCCCGCTTGACCAAGATTGTCATTAACAAGGGAATCGGAGCTGCTGTGGCTGACAAGAAATTAGTCGATACAGGAGTTGAAGAATTAGGTTTGATTACAGGTCAAAAAGCGATTGCTACAATTTCGAAAAAAGCTGTATCGAACTTTAAGCTTCGTGAGAACATGCCGATTGGAGCCAAAGTTACTTTGCGCGGAGATCGCATGTACGAATTTTTGGATCGCCTAACCGCTATTGCAATGCCCCGTGTAAGAGATTTCAAAGGCATTAGCGATAAAGGTTTTGATGGACGTGGAAATTATACATTTGGTGTAAAAGAGCAAATAATATTTCCGGAGATTAGTATTGAGAAAGTCAATAAAATCACTGGAATGGATATTACATTCGTTACTTCTACCAACTCGGACGAAGAAAGTTACGAGCTGTTAAAAGCACTGGGAATGCCTTTCACCAACGCGAATAAATAAGAAATTACTTAAGATTATTTACCGACAATGGCAAAAGAATCAGTTAAAGCAAGAGAGAGAAAAAGGCAAGAATTGGTTGCTAAATATGCTGATAAGCGTAAGAAGTTGAAAGCTGCCGAGGATTGGGTGGGTCTTGATAAGCTACCACGCAATTCATCTCCTGTTCGTCTTCATAACCGATGCAAGATCACGGGCAGACCTCGTGGGTACATGCGTAAATTTGGGATTTCGAGAGTTCTTTTCCGGGATATGGCTTCTGATGGAAAAATTCCGGGAGTTACTAAATCAAGTTGGTAAGAATACTTTCAATTCTGATTTCAATTACTTAACTTTGCACTCCCGTTCAAAAAGGGGTGTTTAAACTTGGCATAAAAAATGTTAACGGATCCCATAGCAGACTATCTGACGAGACTCAGAAACGCTATCAAAGCGAAGCACCGGGTTGTTGAGATACCTGCATCCAACATAAAAAAAGAAATTACGAAAGTACTTTTTGATAAAGGGTATATTCAAAGCTATAAGTTTGACGAAGTAGGTCCGCAAGGCACTATTAAGATTGCATTGAAATACAATCCTGTCACTAAGCAATCTGCAATTGTAAAATTGGAGAGGGTTAGCAAGCCTGGGCTTCGTAAATATTCTGGTTCATCTACTCTACCGCGTGTATTGGGTGGATTAGGAACAGTGATAATTTCGACATCTAAGGGTGTAATGACTGACAAAGAGGCTAAAACCTTGAATGTTGGTGGTGAGGTATTGTGTTTCGTGTATTAATATTTTAAAGATATTCAGGAATGTCACGGATAGGAAATAAAGTTATCGTTTTACCAGCTGGTATTTCGATTACCGTTGGCGAGGATAACGTCGTGTTGGTAAAAGGGCCAAAAGGTACACTATCGCAAACAGTCGATACTGATATTACCGTTGAGGTTGAAGGCAACGAGCTAAAAGTTTCACGTCCAACTGAGCAGAAACGTCATAAAGCGCTTCATGGCTTGTACCGGTCTTTGATCAACAACATGGTTATTGGTGTTGGTGAAGGGTACAAAAAGGAGTTGGAAATAATTGGAGTAGGTTATAAGGCCAGTGCCTCAAATAATGTGCTTGAATTACAACTTGGTTATTCGCATAATATCTTTATGGCGATTCCAAGTGAGATCAAACTAACGACAACGTCAGAGAAAGGTCAGAATCCTAAGGTGATACTTGAAGGAATTGACAAGGAGCTGATTGGTTCAGTTGCAGCGAAGATTAAGTCATTGCGTAAAGTTGAACCTTATAAAGGTAAGGGTATACGGTTTGTGGGTGAAATTGTACGTCGTAAAGCCGGTAAGTCTGCTTCTAAGAAGTAATTCGTTGCCACTAAATAGGTTATAAACAAAGTTAGAAAATATTAAAATGGCTAACGCAAAAGCAGACAGAAGACAGCGCCTTAAACTGCACATTCGTAAGAGGGTGAAAGGTAGCGTAGAGCGTCCAAGATTATCAGTTTTTCGCTCTAATACTAGCATTTATGCTCAGATTATAGACGATATAAATGGAGTTACTTTGGCCAGTGCATCATCTGTTGATCTGGGTGGCAGAAAAGAAAATTCCAATGTTGAAGTTGCGCAGCAGGTAGGTAAGAAGATTGCTGAAAAGGCGCAGGAGGCAGGTATTCAAGCGGTAGTTTTCGACCGTAATGGATATTTGTATCATGGAAAAGTTAAAGCATTGGCCGAAGGAGCCCGTGAGGGTGGCCTGAAATTCTAAGCATAACAAAGACTATGTCTATAAATACAAGACCTTCGAAGGTTAACGAATCTGATTTGAAAGAGCGCGTAGTTGCCATCAATCGGGTAGCAAAAGTAGTAAAGGGCGGTCGTCGTTTTAGTTTTTCTGCAATTGTCGTTGTAGGAGATGGTAACGGAGCTGTTGGATACGGTTTAGGAAAAGCAAATGAAGTAACTGATGCAATCGCAAAGGGAATAGATGACGCTAAGAAGAACCTTATTCAGGTACCAATGCTTAAGCACACAGTTCCTCATGCTATGGAAGGTAAGTTCAGTGGAGGCTTTGTACTTATCAAGCCAGCTGCTCCTGGAACTGGTGTTCTTGCTGGTGGTCCGATGCGGGCTGTTTTAGAAAGTGCAGGTATTAAAGATGTACTTGCGAAGTCTAAGGGATCATCGAATCCTCACAACGTAATTAAAGCTACAATTGACGCTCTTTTGAAAATGCGTGCTCCTCATCAAGTGGCTTTTCAGCGTAGCGTGAAGTTAGAGAAAGTATTCAACGGATAATCCTGAGGGATTTCCTTATCTGAGAGTTGTCATGTCGAAAGTACGTATTACACAAGTTAAAAGCACGATTGATCGTCCGGAGCGCCAGAAGCTTACAATTAAAGCCTTAGGACTTGGAAAGTTGAACCGGTCAGTTGAGAAGGAAAATAGCGATGCGATTGCGGGTATGATCCGTAAAGTAAGCCATTTAGTTAAAGTCGAAGAAATTTAATATACTAAAAGTATGAATCTTAGTTCATTAAAGCCGGCTACTGGCTCCGTTAAAGTTGGAAAGCGGGTTGGACGTGGTCAGGGCTCGGGTAAAGGAGGAACTGCTGCACGTGGACATAAAGGGGCTCAGTCGCGCTCAGGATATAGTCGTAAAGTTGGATTTGAAGGTGGCCAGATGCCGCTTCAAAGACGTTTACCAAAATTCGGATTTAATAATATAAACCGGGTTGAATATAAGGCACTTAATCTTGATGCAATCCAGGCGCTTGCTGAAAAAATCGGTGTTAGTGTAATTACGCCACAGGTAATTAGCGAGCATGGTTTAAGTGCTAAAAAGGATCTTATTAAAGTTCTGAATAGAGGTGAAATTTCAAGTGCGCTCGAAATTCATGCACATGGGTTTTCTTCCACAGCAACGGAGGCGATTGAGAAGGCTGGTGGTAAAGCGGTTAAGTTGTAATTACGCTGTTCTGTAGTTGAGCATTTGAATAGCTAATGTAGACCCATAAAATGAAAAGATTTTTAGAGACTATTAAGCATATATTTTCAATCGAGGAGTTGAGAACACGTATTCTCAACACTCTTTTGTTTATAACCATATTCCGTCTGGGGTCTTACGTTGCTTTGCCAGGTGTCGAACCTGATCAGATGAATGTTTCGACGCAGGGTCTATTGGGTCTTTTAGATACTTTCTTAGGTGGAGCTTTTAGTAAAGCTTCCATTTTTGCATTAGGTATCATGCCTTACATTTCTGCATCCATTGCGATACAGCTTTTGACTATGGCTTTGCCATATTTTCAGAAAATGCAGAAAGAAGGAGAGTCGGGTCGTAAGAAGCTAAATCAGATTACGCGGGTATTGACGATCGTTGTTACACTAGTCCAGGGAACTGCTTATTTGAATACAACCGTTCCTGACGAAGCTCTGCTTGTTAGCAGAAGCCTTTTTTCCATCTCATCGGTTTTTGTACTCACAGCCGGTACAATGTTTTGTATGTGGCTTGGAGAAAGAATTACTGATAAGGGAATAGGTAATGGAATCTCAATGCTAATCATGATTGGTATTGTTTCGAGATTTCCAGGCGCTATTTATAAAGAGTTTGTTTCCCGTGGAAGTGGTCAGATCCTTTTATTCGTTCTGGAAATCGTAGCACTTTACTTTGTAATCATGGGTGCTGTAATGCTTACCCAGGCTGTACGGAGAATTCCTATTCAGTATGCGAAGCAGGTAGTTGGTAACAGGGTTATGGGCGGTCAACGCCAGTATTTGCCATTGAAGCTAAACGCTGCAGGTGTGATGCCGATTATTTTTGCTCAGGCGCTTATGTTCATTCCTTCATTAGGTGCATCCTATTTTGCTGAGAAAAGTGATTTTGCAAGCGATGTGGCTACCATTTTCGCTAATTATACTACCTGGCAGTACAATCTGCTCTTTGCAGTGTTGATAATAGTTTTTACATTTTTCTATACTGCTATATCAGTTAATCCTCAGCAGATAGCAGACGATATGAAAAGAGGTGGTGGATTTATTCCCGGCGTAAAACCTGGTCAGCAGACCTCTGAATATATCAGTTCTATACTTGATAGGATTACATTTCCGGGTTCGATTATGTTAGCGATCGTCGCAACACTACCTGCCTTTGCGAGTTTGTTGGGCGTGTCTACAGACTTCGCTCACTTTTTTGGAGGAACGTCTCTGTTGATTATGGTAGGTGTTGTATTGGATACGTTGCAGCAGGTAGAAAGTTATCTTCTCATGCGTCGGTATGAAGGTTTAATGAAATCAGGAAGAGTAAAAGGTAGAACGGAGACCGTCGCTATCTGAGGAAAATGATTTATCTGAAGACGGAAGAAGAAATAGAGTTAATAAAAGAAAGTGCACAGGTTCTAGGCAAGGCTCATGCGGAAGTGGCGACCTGGGTTAAACCCGGAGTAGCAACGAAAAAACTAGATACTGTTGCAGAAGAATATATTAGGGAGTTTGGAGGTATACCTTCTTTTAAAGGTTTTAACAATTTTCCAGCTTCTCTCTGCATATCAGTTAATGAAGTAGTTGTTCATGGTTTTCCTGGAAACTACATATTAAAAGATGGGGATATCATTTCTATCGACTGCGGTGTTAAGTTGAAAGGTTACCATAGTGATAGTGCTTACACATATCCTGTCGGCGAAGTTTCCAGCGAAGTTATGGATCTTTTGACTGCTACGAAAAAGTCTCTTTACAAAGGCATTGATCAGGCGGTTGATGGATTAAGGATGGGGGACGTTGGCTATGCAATCCAGAGCTTTGTTGAAGAGCGAGGTTATTCAGTAGTACGAGAGTTAGTAGGACACGGAGTTGGAAGAGACCTTCACGAGAGTCCGGAAGTTCCAAACTATGGCAAACGCGGAAAGGGAGTGAAGTTGCGTGAAGGAATGGTGTTGGCGATCGAACCTATGATTAATCTCGGTACCAAAGCGGTTATGCAGGAGCGGGATGGATGGACAATCAGGACAACCGATCGTAAATATTCTGCCCATTTCGAACATACAGTTGTAGTGAGGAAGGGGAAAGCAGAGATTCTGACAACATTCGATTATATAGAAAAAGTGACGGCCAATACCAGCCTAATGGTGGAAGTAAAGTAATTAACGCTACGAATGGCAAAACAGGCATCAATCGAACAAGATGGAGTAATTCTTGAAGCATTATCAAATGCAATGTTTCGGGTTATATTAGAAAACAAGCATGAAGTTATAGCGCATATTTCAGGAAAGATGAGAATGCACTATATAAAGATATTACCGGGAGACCGTGTAAAATTAGAAATGTCTCCTTATGACTTATCTAAGGCAAGAATTACCTACCGATACAAATAAGGAGTCGATCACCTCAAATTAACACTTAAGTATACTCAGATGAAAGTCAAAGCATCAGTTAAAAAGCGCAGTGAGGACTGCAAAGTTATACGCCGTAAGGGGAAGGTATATGTAATTAATAAGAAGAACCCACGGTATAAACAAAGACAAGGTTAATCATATGGCACGTATTTCAGGAGTTGATATTCCCGACCGTAAAAGAGGCGAAATTTCTTTAACGTATATTTTCGGAATCGGTCGCAGTTCTGCTAAGAAGATACTCGACAAGGCGGGAGTTGATTTGAATAAAAAAGTTCTCGACTGGACAGACGACGAATCAGGTGCGATTCGTGCGGTTATTGCTGGAGAATACAAAGTGGAGGGTGCACTGAAGTCGGAAGTTCAATTGAGCATTAAGCGCTTGATGGATATTGCTTGTTACAGAGGCCTTCGTCATCGTAAGGGATTGCCGTTGCGCGGACAGAGAACTAAAAATAACTCTCGTACTCGTAAGGGTAAGCGCAAGACAATCGCTAACAAGAAAAAGGCTACTAAATAAACAATGAGCAGTGGTTAGTCCACACTTATTCCTCAAGCAATGGCACAAAATAAAAGAAAAGATAAAGCAAAAAAGAGAGTGGTTGTTGTTGAATCTGTTGGTCAGGTCCACATCAAGGCATCTTTCAATAATATAATTATCTCTATTACCAATAATAACGGCCAGGTTATTTCCTGGGGTTCTGCTGGTAAGATGGGATTCCGCGGATCAAAGAAAAATACTCCGTATGCTGCGCAAACAGCTGCTCAGAGTGCAGCCCAAGTTGCGTTTGATCTGGGAATGCGTAAGGCTGAGGTTTTTGTTAAAGGACCAGGATCCGGCCGTGAATCGGCAATTCGTACGATTCAGAATGCTGGAATTGAGGTGATGACAATCCGTGATATCACACCACTTCCACACAACGGCTGCCGTCCCCCAAAACGCCGTAGAGTATAGTACAATATCATCCATTCGTAATTTGGACACTGGGGTTACGGAATGGTTTTAATTAATTATAATAAATAAAATAGGTTTTAATGGCACGTTATACAGGTCCCAAATCGAAGATTGCAAGACGTTATGGAGAGCCCATCATGGGTCCAAGCAAAGCGCTTGCAAAGAAAAATTATCCTCCCGGCATGCACGGAAAGGGTCGCCGCTCCAAGAAATCGGAGTACGCGTTACAGTTGATGGAGAAACAGAAAGTGAAATTCATCTACGGTATTCTTGAAAGACAATTCCGTAATCTTTTTGAAAAAGCTTCTGTGAAAGAAGGTATCACTGGTGAGAATCTTCTGAAATATTGTGAAGCTCGTCTTGACAACACTGTGTACCGTCTTGGAATTGCTCCTACAAGGAGAGCTGCAAGACAATTGGTCTCGCACAAACATATTCTTGTGGATGGTGAAATCGTAAACATCCCTTCTTACTCTCTTCGTCCAGGACAAGTAGTTACCGTTCGCGAAAAGTCTAAGTCACTTGAATCTGTTACAGAAAGCTTGGCAGGTCATAGTTCCAGAGGATTTAACTGGCTGGAGTGGGATGGTCAGCAACTATCAGGCAAATTTGTTACGTTCCCTGAACGTGAGCAGATTCCGGAAAACATCAACGAGCAACTTATCGTTGAGTTGTATTCTAAATAATAATCTTCATAATTCTGGTACTTTCCCGGCAACGGGAAAGTACTTTTTAGCCGTTAACGGCAATTTGCGATCGCAAAGGTAACGGTAGCGTGATCAACTATCATTTACTACTATAAAAGGACCAAAGACTATGTCAATATTAGCTTTCCAAATGCCTGATAAGGTCGTCATGGAAAAAGCAGATGACTTTCACGGGTTGTTTGAGTTTAAGCCTTTAGAGAAAGGATACGGCGTAACAATTGGTAATGCGTTACGTAGAATACTTCTTTCTTCTTTGGAGGGTTACGCCATTACGAGTGTGAAGTTTCCCGGCGTGCTTCACGAATTTTCTTCTATCGAGGGTATTGTTGAGGATGTTACTGAAATCATCCTGAACCTGAAAATGGTTCGATTTAAAAAAGTTTCTGATTTAAGTGAAAGCAGGATAGTTGTAAGTCTTAAAAATGTTTCTGCAATAACAGCTGGCGACATTGGCAAATTTACAAATGCATTTGAAGTTCTGAATCCAGACCAGATCATTTGTCATATTGACGATCAGAAGGAGTTCGAAATGGAGCTTTTGCTGGATAAAGGCAGAGGTTATGTTCCAGCTGACGAACCTCGTGCAAACGAATTGCCATTCGGATATATCGCCGTAGATTCTATCTACACACCTATTAAGAATGTAAAATATAGCGTCGAAAATACGCGTGTTGAACAACGGACAGACTACGAACGTCTTTTGATCGATATCCAAACTGACGGATCTATACATCCCGAGGATGCCCTGAAAGGAGCAGCCAATATCTTGATTCAACACTTTATGCTATTCTCAGACCAGACAATGACCTTTGAGAAACAAAAGGCAGAAGAGGATAATCAGGTAGATGAAGAAATGTTACGTATGAGAAAGCTTTTGAAAACTTCTTTATCGGAACTGGATCTTTCTGTACGTGCATATAACTGTCTGAAATCAGCTGATGTTAAATCACTTGGTGATTTGGTAAGGTTGGAAATTTCTGACATGATGAAATTCCGCAATTTTGGTAAAAAGTCCCTGACTGAGTTGGAGCAGCTAGTAGCTGACAAACAACTTACTTTCGGAATGGATGTAGCCAAATATCGCCTGGACGAGGATTGACAATTATTCCATCATAAGTATGTATTCTGTAGCGCGCAAGTCGCAGCTCGAAGCAACTAAACAACAAAACAATGAGACACGGTAAGAAAGGTAATCACTTAGGAAGAACAGCATCTCACCGCAAGGCGATGCTATCGAATATGGCTTCCTCGTTGATTCTCCACAAAAGAATTGAAACAACCCTCGCTAAGGCAAAAGAACTTCGTACATACGTTGAGCCTTTGCTTACTCGCGCAAAAGAAGATACTACTCACAACAGGAGAATTGTATTCTCTTACTTGAACGACAAAGAATCTACAAAAGAGCTTTTCGGAACGGTATCTGATAAAATTGCGTCTCGCCCAGGTGGTTACACACGTATTATCAAGCTTGGTAACAGACTTGGTGATGCTGCTGAAACTGCACTGATTGAGTTGGTTGATTTCAACGATGCATTACTACTTGCAAATGCTGACAAGCCAGCTAAAACTCGTCGTAGTAGAAGAGGGGGTAACAAAAAAGGTACAGACGACGCTGTTGAAACAACAATTGCTGCTGCGCCAGTTAAGAAAGAAGATCATCCAATAGTTGAAGAATCTGAACCAGCTGTTGATGAAACTCCTAAGAATGAAGAGTCATCTGAAAACACTGACAAAGCGTAATTGGAGACCTATTAAAATATACAAAGGGTTAAACGTTTTCGTTTAACCCTTTTTTATGCGCGAAAAACTGTATTTTTGCACCGATTTTGGCGACTAGCAAATTATCGTCTGTTTGAAAGAAAAATCGATAAACCATATATGAATCAGAAAAAGGAAGCTCTGTTGTTGCTTGAAGACGGAACAGCATACAAAGGTCTAGCTCTAGGAATGCGTGGAACGACCGGTGGCGAAATTTGCTTTAACACCGGCATGACGGGCTATCAGGAGATTTATACTGATCCGTCATATTATGGACAAATTATAGTCAATACCAATTCTCATATTGGTAATTATGGAGTGCAGCTGGATGATGAGGAAGAATCCGGGTCTGTAAAGATTCGGGGTATGGTCTGCAACACGTTTTCAGCTATTTACTCAAGAGATACTGCGGATTTTTCGCTGCAGGAATACTTCGAGAGGTCTCAAATTGTCGGTATCAGTAATGTGGATACCAGGCATTTGGTAAGGCATGTCAGACAAAAAGGTGTGATGAATGCGATTATTTCTTCGGAGATCCTGGATGAGGCGCTGCTGATGGAAGAATTGAAAAAAATACCATCTATGGATGGGCTCGAACTTTCGTCGGAAGTGACAACTACCGAGCCTTACTTTGTCGGTGATGAAGCGGGAAGCCAGTGGAGAATAGCAGTAATGGATTACGGAATCAAAAAAAGTATTCTTTCGAACCTTACTTCCCGCGGTTGTTATTGCAAAGTTTTCCCGGCAAAAACTCCTTTTGAAGAGGTAATGGAATGGCAGCCGGACGGATTCTTTATTTCCAACGGACCGGGAGATCCGTCTGCAATGCTTTATGCAGTGGAAAGTGTGAATCAAATGATCAAAAGCAGCAAACCGCTATTTGGAATATGCCTTGGCCACCAGTTGCTTGCATTATCAAGTGGTATCAACACTTATAAAATGCACCATGGACACAGAGGTCTCAACCACCCGGTGAAAAACCTTGTTACTGGTTTATGCGAAATTACTTCACAAAATCACGGTTTTGCGGTAAATCCCGGGGAAATAGAAGATCATCCGGATATTGAGATCACGCACGTGAATTTGAATGATAATACGATTGAAGGAATAAGACGGAAAGATTACCCGGCTTTTTCAGTACAGTATCACCCGGAAGCTTCTCCTGGGCCGCATGATTCTCGTTACCTTTTTGACGAATTCATCAAGCTATTGAAAACTAGCTAGCATAAAAAACCTCCGCTTCTGGCATTATAACCAAAACGCGGAGGTTTTTACTTCTAGTGCTTACAAATTCGAGTCAAGCAATTCCCTGAAATCTGCTTCGGTTAATAGTCCACTTTTGCGATTGATCAACTTGCCGTCTTTATACACCAAGAACACAGGAACTTCTTCGATTTTAAGCTCTTTCGCAAGTGCCTTATTTTGATCATAATCGATAGTTTCGATTTTCACCTTCCCTTTATATTCAGAAGTAAGCTTCTTTACTGTCGGTAACATTTTTTGACACGGCGCACACCAAGGCGCGAAAAAATCAATCAATACTACCTTTTCAGAACTAACTAACTGCTGAAATTTCGTGTTCGACATTCCTTTATTCGCGTCGCTTTTTGACGAACCTTCCGTTTTTTTGCCTGCCGAAGTCCACTTCATATAGCCGCCTTTCATATCGTAAACCTCTGCAAAGCCACTTTCGGCTAACATTTTTGCAGCAGCGCCACTTCTTCCACCCGAGAGACAATACACATAAACCGGCTTATTCTTATCCAGCTTGTTTACCTGCTGCCGGAAATCTGCATCCTTATAATTCAGGTTTTTGGAGTTCGCCAAATGTCCTTCTTCGTACTCTTCCGGCGTACGCACATCAAGCAATTGGATTTCCTTAGTTGTTGAAATCTTACGCTCGAATTCGTCCGGGCTCAATACTGTCTGCGCGGAGGCAGTTGTAATTGCCGCCCCGATCAGCAACACGAATGCACTTAGTATTTTCATAAAAATGGGTTGCGTTATTGCATTGCAAATTTAGCCAAAAGTAAATTGGCGTTTATGGATGACGATTTTTTTGTGTTATTTTGTAGGCGTTAACATATTCAATAATAATCAAAAAATAAGCTGCAAATGAGTACGATTCAGTCAGTACATGCAAGACAAATTCTGGATTCAAGAGGAAACCCAACCGTAGAAGTTGATATTCGTACCGAGAATGGCTATCTAGGACGTGCTGCTGTTCCTTCTGGCGCCTCAACTGGAAAACACGAGGCGGTTGAGCTTCGCGACGACGACAAGAGCGTTTATGTTGGAAAAGGAGTTTTGCAGGCAGTTGAAAATGTAAACGATATCATTTTCCCGGAATTGATCGGTTGCTCTGTATTTGAGCAAAACCTTATAGATAAGATCATGCTGGAACTCGACGGCACTCCTAACAAGAGCAAGTTGGGTGCTAATGCAATCCTTGGCGTTTCGCTTGCTGCTGCCAAAGCTGCTGCACAAGAGGCAAATCTGCCACTTTACCGTTATATCGGCGGTACCAATGCGAATACATTGCCGGTGCCGATGATGAATATCCTGAACGGAGGAAGTCACGCAGACAACTCTATTGATTTCCAGGAATTTATGATCATGCCAGCCAAAGCGGATACTTTCTCACAGGCATTGCGCATGGGCGTTGAGGTTTTCCATACACTTAAAACTGTATTGAAAAGCAAAGGTTATTCTACCAACGTAGGTGACGAAGGTGGATTTGCACCGAATATCAAGTCGAACGAAGAGGCGATTGAAATTGTGATCCAGGCTATTGAAAAAGCGGGTTACAAGCCAGGTGAAGAAATTTTCATTGCAATGGATGCTGCTGTTTCTGAATTTTACGAAGATGGTTTCTATCACTTCAAAAAATCAGATGGTCGTAAACTGACATCTCCTGAAATGGCTGACTATTGGACTCAGTGGGTTGCCAAATATCCAATTATCTCTATTGAAGATGGAATGGACGAGGACGATTGGGCAGGTTGGAAAACTTTGACCGACTCTGTTGGCAGCAAATGCCAGCTTGTTGGAGATGATCTTTTCGTTACGAATGTAACCCGCCTGCAACAAGGAATTGAATCTAATATTGCAAATGCTGTTTTAGTAAAAGTAAACCAGATCGGTTCTCTGACGGAAACTATTGATACCGTAAATCTTGCAAAACGTAACAGCTACAAGAGCATTATGTCGCACAGATCTGGTGAAACGGAAGATTCAACGATCGCTGACCTTGCTGTTGCATTGAATACCGGCCAGATCAAAACCGGTTCAGCTTCACGCTCTGACCGAATGGCGAAATACAACCAGCTACTTCGCATCGAAGAAGAGCTTGGAGAAAGCGCTTATTTCCCAGGATTGAAATTCTGATTAACCGAGACCGGAGCCTAGCGCTCCGGTTCTCATTTTAGGGTAGTGCTGATGAAAAGTAACTCATTCTGGTCTTTCCAAACCTTGAAAAATTTCTACGTCGCTACGCTGGTCGCGTGGCTGATTTGGGTATTGTTTCTGGATAACAACAATGCGCGTATCGTCTTTTCCAACCGGATGAAAATGAAGGAGCTGGAAGGCGAGAAAGCGAAGCTGTTGGACAAAATCGCAAAGGTCACTGAAGAAAGAAACGAGGTTTTCGGGAATCCGAAAATGGTTGAAAAATGGGCCCGTGAGAAATTTCTCATGCGGAAGCCAAATGAACAGGTTTTCGTGATAGTTGACGAAAACAATCAGCCGATAGAAAGAAAAAAAGAAGAGTGAGCCGAGGTTCGCTGGATAACAATTTAATATTAACCACATTGAGCAGGAAAGTAATTCTCATCATCATGGACGGTTGGGGAATCGCAAAATCAAGCGAGGAGAACCGTTCAGCCATTGTCGCTGCAAATACTCCGTTTTACGATTCTATTCTTCAAAAATATCCGCATAGCAGATTGCAGGCAAGTGGCCTGGCAGTTGGCTTGCCCGAAGGGCAAATGGGGAATTCCGAAGTAGGTCATACCAATCTGGGAGCAGGTAGAGTTGTTTACCAGGATCTTGTAAAGATTAATCTGGCTGTCTCAGAAGGTACTCTGGCCCAGGAAAAAGCATTGACCGATGCTTTGGACTATGCAAAAGTGAACAATAAAAAGCTGCATTTCATCGGTCTGGTATCCGACGGTGGGGTGCATTCACATATTGAGCATTTGAAAGGGCTTTGCGCAATTGCTGCAAACCGTGGCCTTGAAAACGTTTTTGTACATGCTTTTACAGACGGAAGAGATTGTGATCCGAAAAGCGGATTAGGGTTTCTAACGGATCTGAAAGACTCCATGAGCAAAACGACCGGCAGGCTGGCAAGCGTTACAGGCCGTTATTATGCAATGGACCGTGATAAAAGATGGGAGCGAGTGAAGCTGGCCTATGACGCGATGGTTCACAGTGAAGGAAATCACGTTCCCGAAATGGAGGTTTTGAAGGCTGTTCAATCTTCGTACGAAGAAGGTGTAACCGATGAATTTATTATGCCGATAATTGCCACAGACGCACTGGGCAATCCTATTGCAGTGATTGAAGACGGGGATGTAGTGCTATGTTTCAATTTCCGAACAGACCGCGGAAGAGAGATCACGGAAGTTCTGACACAGCAGGATTTTCATGAGCAAAATATGCACAAGCTGAATCTTAGATATGTTACAATGACAAATTATGACGATACTTACCAGGGAGTAGATGTCATTTTTGATAAAGATAACCTCAACAATACACTGGGGGAAGTACTGGAAGGCGCAGGCAAAAAGCAGATCCGCATTGCTGAAACCGAGAAGTATCCGCACGTGACTTTCTTTTTCTCAGGAGGAAGAGAAAAACCTTTTGAAGGTGAAAGCCGCCTGCTTTGCCCGTCTCCGAAAGTAGCTACCTACGATCTGCAACCTGAAATGTCCGCTTTTGGTATTCGTGATGCGATCGTTCCCGAGTTGGAAAAAGGTGATGTGGATTTCGTTTGTCTTAATTTCGCGAATCCCGACATGGTAGGGCATACCGGCGTTTTCGAGGCAGCTGTAAAAGCTTGCGAGACTGTGGATCAATGCGTTCAGGCAGTGGTAACAACTGGTTTGAACCACGGATATTCTTCCATTATTATCGCAGATCACGGGAATTCGGATTATATGTCGAATGACGACGGTTCGCCGAATACTGCCCACTCATTGAATCTGGTACCTTGTATATTAGTTGATAATACTTATCAATTGCCGCTTAAAGACGGGAAATTAGCTGATATTGCTCCTACGATTTTGGCTTTAATGGACATTCCAAAGCCAGAGGAAATGACGGGAGTCAGCATTCTTTAAACTTAACAACTACAAATCTTGTTGACCACAGAGAGCCAAAACAGCTCTCTGTTTTTTTAAATATGCGTTGCTCTATTATCAGGATTTCCTTCATCAGTTACATGTTCGCTATCTTGGCGAGCCTCATTTTTGTCAGTTGCGACGAGCGCAAGTCAGACGAAAAGCATGAAAAAGCTTATTACGATTTGCGGAGCTTTGTAGAAAATCAGATTGTATATCTGAAAGAAAAAAAGCCGCTGGTAATCAAAAAGGCTAAGCTGGACGGAGAGGAGCAAACCATTCAATCTACCGGAATTGATTGGGAGAAGGAGCTTGGTCTGTTTCTTCAAGCTGATATCAACAAGCCTTCGTATGCGCAGAGCTACAATGTGACGAGACAGGATTCGGCTACATTTGAGTATCGGCTGAAAGACAATGCTGATCTGCCGGTACGCTATCTCAAAATAGTGACGGACACATTAGTGAAGTCGCCGGTATTGGTTAAAGCAATTATTAAGTCTGAAAATAGAATTTATCAGTCTGAAAAGAGCATAGAACTTTCCTGTTCTTTCAAGAACAATCTTCCTCAAATTTCGTCCTATTCAGTAACCGGCTATCAAAAGCTTATCTTCATGGAGCCGAAGCACTTCACTATCTCATCAAAAATAGGACAATAGCGGGTTTTTCGCAGCTTTCTCTCTGTACGCTTACACCATAAGTTGGGTAAACATTACCCAATTTGCTAGTCAACAATGCATTGTAACGTGCATTAGCCAACTTATTTCGTGTCGAGAATTTTCCTCGAAAAAATCTTTAAATAAAGACATTTAGGCTTTTTTTCTGGTATTATTCCTAGAAACTGAATCTGCTTGCGGGTAGACTATCTATCTGTTTTTACAAATTCGGCATAGAATTGGTTGAATACCTTGCGAAACCATGTAGACCCGGGACTTAACCTGTCACATGAAAACTAAATCACAAATAAATTTAATATTCAATGCAACAAGAACAGAAAAATAAGCAAAGCATAGCTTGGGCGATGGTAGTTGTCCTTGGGCTAGCAACAGCCATGTTTGGCTACTTGTTTACAACTCAGAAGCAAGAGTTGACACAACAGGAATCAATGGTAGTCGAAAAAGCACGGGAGTTGGCTGTGACCAAAACTAAACTGGATTCGATATCCACAGTTCTTGATTCAAAAATTGCAGAAGTAGAAAAATTGGGCGGTGATATTACAGAGCTGACCAAAATGAAAGAGAAACTGGAAGCAGATAAATTGGCTTTCAGCAAAAGCAAAAGAGTTGAAACTAACAAGTACCTGGGCAAAATCAAGGAATATGAAAAATTCCTGGTTGAGAAAGACGAAATGATCGCTCAGTTGAAGGCTGAAAACGAGCATTTGGTAGCTTCTAACGATTCTTTGAGCACTCACGTTGGTACATTGACCAGCGAACGTGAAAGACTGGTTCAACGCCAGACTGAACTGACTGACTCAGTGGTAACGTTTACTGCTGCTAACAGAGAACTAAGTGATAAAGTAAGCAAAGCTGCCGCATTGAGAGCTCAGAACCTGAAAATCCTTACTGTGAATTCAAGAGGTAAGGTGAAAGACAAAGAAGAATACAAAGGCAAAAAAGTTGATAAGTTGAAACTGGTTTTCAACCTGCCTGAAAACGAGCTTACTGCTCAGGAATCAAAAGACATTTATGTAAGAGTTCTGGATCCTCAGGGAGCTGTTATCGCAGACGATGCGACTGGCTCAGGAGAGTTTGAAGTTGACGGAGCGCCGTCGAAATTCACAGCACGTGAATCGGTAGCATACCAAAACAACAACCAGAAAGTTGAATTGCTTTATGACAACGCTTCTCAGTTCCGTCCAGGAAAATATAACGTTGAGTTATACGCTGAGGGTTACAAAATAGGTGGTGGAAATTTCACTATCAAATAAGAATACAACTTCACACCATGCATAGCTATGGAAGCGGCCGATATTTTATCGGCCGCTTTTTTATGAGTCAAATTCAAGATTTTCCTATCCGTTCTGCTTTTTGATTACATCAATAAAATGATCGAGTACCTGTCCGTTTTCGGGAGAGGGATACGCCATTTTCATATCTTTAAGTTCAGCTGCAATAATCTTCGACACGCAAAGCCGCATATTCTTTTTATCGTCAGCCGGCACTACATACCAGGGCGCTTTCTCAGACGCTGTTTCATTAATACAATCATTATAAGCGTCCATATATTCATCCCATTTCGCGCGGACTTCCACATCCTGCTCATCAAATTTCCAGTTCTTTGACGGGTCCTCAATTCGCTCGATCAATCGCTCAGCCTGCTCTTCCTTTGATACATTCAGGAAGAATTTGATTACCCGGATACCATTTCGGTAAAGGTATTTTTCAAGATGACGAATGTCAGAATACCGGTGTTTCCAAACTTTATCAAGATCTTCTGTCAGTTCAAGAGGCAGCTTTTGTGACTTAGTCAAAATATCAGGCTCAACCTTCACAATGAGTACTTCTTCATAATAGCTTCGATTGAAAATTGTGATTGTGCCGCGCTGAGGAAGTACCTGGTTGGTGCGCCACAGGAAATCGTGGCTTAGTTCGGTTTCAGTAGGTCTCTTGAAGGAATGAATCTTAATGCCCACCGGATTTACGCCCGAAAGCACATGTTTGATCGTCCCGTCCTTTCCCGCCGCGTCCATTGCCTGAAATATGACCAGCAACCCGTATCGATTGTGTGCGTACATCATACTTTGCAGTTCGTCCAGCTCTTTCGCCTGCTCCTGTTGCATTAGTTCGTACTCTTCCTTACTGTCGTAAATGTCTTTAAACCGGGTCTTAGCCTTTTTAATATCAAATTTTTTGGAACCGTCGACACGATAATCTGCCGGATTGAATTCTTGCATAATGCATAATTGTTAAAGTTGGGAATCAATAGGGTTGGTCTTCAAAAAGTCGACCAGCTTCGCAAATGCCCGCGCCCGGTGACTCAGTTTTGACTTTTCCTCTAATGTCATTTCGGCAAATGTTCTGTCAAAATCATCTGGAACAAAAACAGGATCGTAACCAAAACCATTTGTTCCTCTTTTCTCTGCTATGATTTTCCCCTCCACTATCCCTTCAAATTGGTGAAATTCACCATTCAAAACCAGCGTAATCACGGTAACGAAACGCGCGCTCTTATCGGGAAGTGAGGAAAGCTTTTGAAGCAGGAGGTTGATATTGTCGTCGGAGTTGCGCTGGGCGCCCGCATATCTGGCAGATTTTACACCAGGCTCGCCATTTAATGCAGTTACTTCCAAGCCCGTATCGTCGGCGAAACATTCTATTTGGAAATTCTCGTATACATAAGCCGCCTTTCCACGCGAGTTTTCAGAAATGGTATCGTAAGGTTCCGGAATGTCGACATCACAGCCAATGTCGGCCAGCGTGACGAGCTCAAACTGGTCGCCGAGCAGCGCCTGTATTTCGGTGAGCTTGTTTAAATTATTGGTAGCGAAGCAAAGTTTCATAAAATGCGTAAATGAATGTCAGCGCATTTTACACAAAAAAACGGCCACTCTTGTGAAGTGGCCGTTCAATATATTCATTCTGATTATCTCGCCGGAGGTGTTACCGGAGGGCCTGCTGGTGCAGGTTGCCCTTTTGAGAAATCGATCAACTCCATTTCAAATTGCAATACCGAGTTGCCTGGGATCGGGCCGTAAGCTTCCGGACCGTAAGCAAGGCCCGAAGGAATGATCAAAAGTCCTTTTTCGCCTTTTTTCATCAACATAATACCTTCTTCCCAACCTGGAATCACCATTCCCTGACCTACCTGCAGATCAAGTGGTTTTCCCTGATTTTTAGAACTGTCAAACTCTTTTCCGTCCAGGAATTTACCTGTATAATGTACTTTCACGGCATCTCCGGAAACCGGGCTGGCTCCTGAGCCTTCCACCTGAGGCACGTATACAAGTCCCGAAGCAGTTTTTCTTGCTTTTGCAGCAAGGTTATTTTTAGCCAGGAAATTGTCGATCACTTTTGCGTCAATACCTTTTTGTTTTGAGCCTGCTTCTGATTGTTGTTTCTGGAATTCCTCAGAAGTCAAAACGCTCAATACCTTCACTGTAAAACTGATTTCCGATCCTTTTTTGATCATTGGAGGCATTGGCTGCATCATTTTCGCAAACAATGTATCTGCATTGATCATGAATTTCGCGCTGTCGCCGGTTGCCAGCATCGCAAGACCTTCTTCAAAACTTCCTTTGAAAGGAGGAGCCTGCAATACCATTTTCACCGGGTTGCCTTCTTTGTAAGTATCCCGAAGTGTTGAATCAGTACCATTTTTCAAAACCAGATGGAAAGACATAATATCTCCCAGCTTCGCTTTTCTCGCATCATCTTCGTGGTCGAAGATTTGATATTTAAGGCCGCTATCAGTAACCTGCGTCCGGTACTTGTTGCAAGAAGCTGCCAGAATAGTTATGCCCATCGCATAACCGATTGTTTTAAGATTCATTGGATTGTTAATTATGAGATACTTGTAAATTTTGATATATCAATTGTAAGTTTAGTCAACGCTTAAAAGGGCTTGTTCGTATAAGGGAAGAATGCTTAAAAAATAGTCAACCGTTTCATTCACTGACTGTTCTGATCTTCCTCCGCTCGCATTCTTATGTCCGCCACCGTTGAAATGCGCACTGGCCAAATCTCTCACAGAAAACGATCCGACCGATCTGAACGAGATTTTTATCTCACCTTTCCGCTCGATGAACATTGCCGACATCACTACATTTTCAACCTGCAAACCGTAGTTGACAATACCTTCCGTTTCGCCTGTGCTCGAATTGAATTTTTGCAGCTCGGCCTCGGTAAGTACCATATATGCAGTTCTGTATTTTGCATTCACCACCAGTTTTTGAGAAAGCACATATCCAAGGAATTGAAGCCTGGAAAGGGGTGCATTGTCGTAAATCAGCCTGTGAACCCGGCTTGAATCAAATCCGGTGAGCATTAAATCAGCGACTGCGAGGTGAACATCAGCCGTCACATTGCCATGTCGGAACGAGCCGGTATCAGTCATAATACCCGCGTAGAGGTATTCGGCCATAGGAATATCGAAAATCTGCCGGACCGGCGCATCAGCTTCCAGCTCTTTGATCAATGCATAAACCAGCTGAGCGGTCGCGGCAGCATTGGTATCCCAGATCATCCACTTCGCGAAATGCTCCGGTTCGAGATGATGGTCGATCATTAATTTAGGGGCAGGCGCATCCTGGACCACTTTACCAAGATCTTTCAGGCGTGACAATGCAGAAAAATCCAGACAGCAGATTAATGTAGCTTCCTGAATCTTTTGCTTGCATTTGGCTTGCTCTGTGGCTTTTTCATAAACAAGTACACCGTCCGGGCCAATCATCCATTTGAGATTCGCGGTATAGTCAGTCGGGCTGATTACAGTTACATCGTGGCCTTTTTTTACCAAATAATTTGCCCACCCGAGCGAAGATCCCAAAGCGTCGGCGTCGGGATCACGGTGCATCGTAATGATGATTTTTTGGGGGAGAGATAAAAAAGAGCTTAACTCTTTAACGGTTTGATTCACAGGTATTTGTTTCGAAAAGAGGAATTCTACGAGCCTTCCAAGCCCACAAAATTAACAAAACTGTTGGTATTTGCTTAATCCTGCCTCCGAAAGGCGAAGTATCCTTGGCGTTTTAACCTTTCGCGGGCATAGTTGCCGAACTATCAAGGATATAAATTGAAAAACAGTAGTTTTGCACGAAATTAATTTAGCCTTTAAGTATGCCAACGAATAGAACATTCACAATGATTAAGCCGGATGCCGTAAAGGACGGTCACTCGGGAGCAATTATCAAAATGATTGAGGAGGCGGGATTTCGTATTGTAGCCTTGAAAAAAACGCATCTTACCGCAGCGCGCGCGGGCGAGTTTTATGCGGTACACGCAGAACGTCCGTTTTATAATGATCTCTGCAACTACATGTCGTCAGGCGCTATCGTTCCGATGATCCTTGAAAAGGAAAATGCCGTAGCAGATTTCCGTACTTTGATCGGCGCTACCAACCCGGCTAATGCAGATGAGGGTACGATCAGGAAACTGTTCGCCAAATCAGTGGAAGCGAATGCGATCCACGGTTCAGATTCTGACGAAAATGCAGGGATCGAAGGAAATTTCTTCTTTGCCCATACCGAGCAGTATTAAAACATAAGACCACAAAAAAGCCCGGTAAACTAATTTGCCGGGCTTTTTTGTGCACATATTGTCAATTATTTGATAATAACCAGCACACTGTCGATCACGTGGATCACACCATTGTCCGCATTTACATTTGGGATCACTACATCCGATTTATTCACTGCTACAATGCTGTCTGTTTTTGTAACGACAAGATTTGCCTTGTTGAGCGCAGGATGGTTTCCAAGTTTCAGTTCAGCGGCTTCTGTTCTGTTTTTGATAATATGGTTTTGAAGGAAATACTTCACTGAATCGTCGGGGATCACGGAAGAACTGAAAATATTCGCTCTGCCGAAAGCATTGTTGTCAGGAGCGAACAGGGTAATGTTATCAGTTCGCAGCGCGTCGGTCATTCTCGCGCGTACCATAATATCTTTCAATATACTGAACTGACCGTTTTCAAGAATTACGTCAGCTATTGTTTTAGGTTTAACCAGATCTTCACTATTCTCTTTACATGATATTACGGTTGCGGAAAATAGAGTCGCAATCAAAAAAAATGTCGCCCAACGCCCTACAAAACGGTTTTTTTTCATAGCTTTCCAAATAGTTATTTTTTGTAAAACTAATGGAAAATGTATTTTAACTGCATTTTGCCGCCAATTTTTTAATCCTAATCCCCAAACCAAAATGTTAAAAACAAGACAACTGCTTCTCATTTGCTGCGCCATTCTGTTCGTGAATTCCGCGTTTCTGGCGACCCGTGAAAACGGTGACCCGCAGGTAAAAAAGCCTGTTAAGCTATTTAATGGAAAAGATTTAAGCGGCTGGAAAATCAATGGTACAGAGAAATGGTACGTTGAAAAAGGAGAGCTGATCTGCGAAAGCGGGCCTGACAAGCAATATGGTTACCTGACCACCGACAAGTTTTACAAGAATTTCGATCTGTCCCTGCAATTCAAGCAGGAGGCAAACGGCAACAGCGGCGTATTCTTCCGCTCGACCGTTGATGGTACCAAAGTATCCGGCTGGCAGGTTGAAGTTGCTCCGCCAAACCATGATACAGGCGGTATCTACGAATCGTACGGCCGCAACTGGCTTGTTCAGATCCCGGAGGAAAAAGAAGGATTTCTGAAAATGGGCGAATGGAACACTTTGCGTATTAAGGCAGTAGGAGACAAAGTACAAACCTGGCTGAACGGTAATGCAATGGTCGATTTCGACGACGCGAAGATCGGTGCGGCAAACGGTTCGATCGCATTGCAGATCCACGACGGCGGCGGCATTAAAGTTCGCTGGAAGAATATTATGCTGGAAGAGCTGTAAGCACTTCTCATTTACTACGATCTCTGACGCATTCATCCCGCTGAAAACGGTGGTTCGTCGGAAATCAATTACTGAAAGGCTTCATGGAAGATAGATTTGTGTCAATAACACGATCTGTCAGCCATGAAGCTTTTTTACTTTTCACTTTTGTGTATCTCCACTTTTGCGCATGCGCAGCATGTGGTCAAAGGCAGGGTTACCGATCATAAAGGCGCCGGGCTGCCAGGTGCCAACGTTTTTTTGAAAGGTACTTATGATGGTACCACCACAGGTGCCGGCGGGGCATTCACTTTTACTACTTCCGAAAAGGATACCGCCACGCTTGCCGCTACTTATGTCGGGTTTGAGCTTTTTGAGAAAAAAATAAGCCTTACACCAAATGCTGCTGACCTTCAAATCAAACTAACTGAGCTGGCCAACGAGTTGAATACGGTGGTAATTACAGCCGGCGCATTCGAGGCTTCGGACGAAAAGAGAATGGCGATGCTGAAACCGCTGGACATTGTTACCACCGCAGGAGCCGCCGCCGATATTACCGGCGCTATGCAGTTTTTGCCCGGCGCGCAAAGGGTAGGGGAGCAGGAGGGGCTTTTTGTAAGAGGCGGGTCGGGACAGGAAACGAAGATCGTTATTGACGGAATGATCGTCCAGAACCCGTTTTTCAGCTCGCTACCGGACGTGCAGCAGCGGGGCAGGTTCAATCCTTTTATGTTTAAGGGAACTTCTTTCAGTACCGGCGGCTATTCCGCGCAATATGGGCAGGCGCTTTCTTCCGTTTTGCTGCTCAATACTACCGACAAAGCTAGTACCAATGGTCTGGGTATCAGTCTGAATCTGGCGAATGCAGGGTTGAACTACGATCATGCTACTAAAAATCAGTCCGTTTCGGCGGTGGCTTATTACGGAAATCTGCGGCCGCTTTTTAAGTTGGTCAAACAAAATGTAGACTGGCTGCACGAGCCTGAGTTTAAAGGTTCTTCTCTTACCTATCGCTGGAAGCCTACCAAAAACGGGGTATTGAAAGTGTACGGAATGTATTCTGACAGTCATTTGAGCATGAACTCCAAAGATCCTTCCAGCGAATCGGGCAGCGTGAACCTCAATCTTAAAAACCGGAATGCATTCGCAACCAGCACTTATACAGATTCGTGGAAAGACGAATTGTGGACGCTGAATTCTGGTTTTTCTTATAGCCGGAATAAAGACGATATGCGTTTTGACGGTGTCAATTTTGATCGTTTCGACGAACGTACACAGGCGAGACTGGTTTTGAGTCGATTATTTTCCGGCAACAATACTTTACTCTTCGGCGCGGAGGCGCATGCTATTCATCTCAAAAATGGAGTAGATGGTGAATTATTCAGTTTAAAAGACAGATATGCAGCTGCATTTATCGAATCTGAAATATATGTGACGAGGCAACTGGCTGGCCGCATTGGAATACGGAGCGAATACAGTTCTGTGATCGGGAGGTTTAATCTGGCGCCCCGGCTTTCTTTTGCATATAAAACAGGAAAGTACAGTCAGGTCTCACTTGCGGCCGGGCAATTTTACCAAAACCCCGATTACCGATATTTATACACCAACAAGTCACTGACCTACGAGCGCGCCGACCACCTGATTCTGAACTTCCAGATCATCAAAAACCAGCGGACCTTTCGGGTTGAGACGTTTTATAAGAACTACGCGCAGCTTGTGCGGGAGTTTACCGGCCAGCGTTTCAATGCCGATCCCTACCGTTTTCCCTGGGGGGCGACCAATAACGGCGGCAAAGGTTATGCAAGCGGTTTCGACTTTTTCTGGCGCGATCAGAAATCGGTCAAAAACTTCGATTACTGGATTACTTACAGCTTTGTAGATTCCGAGCGGCTGTTCCAGCAATTTGAACAGGCAGCGACCCCGACATTTATCTCCAATCACAATATCAGCCTGATCACCAAAAAGTGGTTTGAAAAAATCAAAACGAACCTGAGCGCTACTTATGCATTCACAAGCGGCCGCCCCTATTATAATCCCAATAGCGAAGTTTTCCTTGGCGATAAAACACCGGCTGTCCACAATGTGAGCATTCAGGCCAGTAAGCTGCAAAGCATTAAAGGTAACCTGGTAATATTCTATGCGACTGTTGATAATGTATTGAATACCAAGAACATATTCACGTATCGATACACACCCGACGGTAAAACGAGATATGCAGTCGGACCGCAGAGTTACCGGAGCTTTTTTGTAGGAATGCAGATCATGCTTTCGAAGAAGGCCAAAGTGGACAAAGATGATTTTTAAAAGGTATTTCTATAAACTCAATTTAAACAATATGAAAAGACTATTGACGACCGTAATCGCATTCAGCTGCTCAGTTTGCATGCTTTTTGCGCAAAATGAAAAGTATACTGCGGCCATGACCGAGAATATCCAGGCCTTCAATAACCTCGACCGGGCGAAACCTGATGTGAAAGCGCTTGTTGATATTTCCAATAAGTTTGAAAGAATAGCGGCAGCTGAACCAAAAGAGTGGCTCCCAAAATATCATGCGGCTTTTTGCAATGTAATGCTCGGTTTTGCGGGAGCTACCCTGACCGAAAAAGATCAGTATCTCGATAAAGCAAATGTCTTATTGAAAGATGCGGAGGGTATTTTGGGAAAGCCGAATGACGAATTGCTGGTGTTGAGGGCTTATCAGGCGCAAATCCACCTGGCAGCCGATCCGATGAACCGCTGGGAGAACGATGGTGCCAGGTTTACCGAGCATCTGGCGGCAGCGAAAGCATTGAATGCAGAAAACCCGAGGATATATTACCTGGAAGGAAGCAGCGCATTCTTTACGCCCGAGGAGTTTGGCGGCGGGAAAAAGGCAGCCAAACCTTTGCTTGAAAAAGCAAAACAAAAATTTGAGACTTTTAAACCCGAATCCGGTATTCACCCAGACTGGGGCAAAATGGAAACCGACTGGATGCTTTCACAAACTAACTGAGATGACTGACGCAAGATGAATGACCGTGAAGTGAAACCATTACAAATGCAGGCTTCCTCGCTCGACGGGAGGGATTTTAGTAATATGAACCTGGAAAACGCCGATTTCAGCTTTTCCAGCTTAAAGGATACAAACTTCGACGGTGCCAATTTGCGGAATGCGAGACTGCGTTTTTCGTCGCTCGACCGGACAACTTTTCGGAATTCTGACCTGACGAATGCAGACCTTAGTTTCAGCAGTCTCTCGGATGTGGACCTGACGGGCGCGAAAGTGGAAGGCGCCAATTTTAGTTATACTTCCAATGAACGGTCGTTTCGCTGGCAGGATGTGAGTTTGATCGGAATAGTGCAAAATCAGGGCTGGATCGGGACGCTGGTAGCGGTTCTGCTCGGCGCGCTGCTGCTGTACGGCGTGAATGCGATCGTTTATTTTACTGCCGAGATCTTCTATACCAATGAACCGATCAGAGTCAGTTTGTATCAGTTTCTGGTATTGAATGGCGTTCTTTCGGGCATTTTGACGATCCTGCTCACGCAGGGGCTGGTTCAGATGATGGATGTTTTTCTTAAAAAGCTTTGGCTGAAACATCTGATCCTGACCATCGCGATTGTCATCGCAAACAACCTGTTTGGGATCATTTTCTTTTCGTATTTCGGCACTGATATCCTGCTGGAATACGGCAGCCGGTACCCGGAAGAAGCTGCGCAAAATGCGCCCTGGTACTGGTATATGTGGGGGCCGATTTTGGTGGCCAATGCATTTTATTATCTGAGAAGGGAAGGCCAGCAGCTTTCACGCAAGATATCCGACCAGGAATACCAGTTACTGAATCTTGAAAAACTAAAAACGAGGGCAGAGCTCGACGCATTGCAGGCGCGCATTAATCCCCATTTTCTGTATAACTCACTGAATAGCATTGCCAGCCTCGTACATGAAGATCCAGACAAAGCGGAGGAAATGACATTGCTGCTTTCGAAATTGTTCAGATACACGACCGGCCGGAAAACGAACGATTATTTCGATACCATTGAGAATGAGCTTGAAATGGTGGAAACGTACTTGCAGGTTGAGAAAGTGCGGTTTGGAGACAGATTGAGGTTTAGTGTTGAAGTAATGGACGATGGTTTGCGACAATTGCAGGTGCCAAAATTTATCTTGCAGCCAATTGTCGAAAACGCGATCAAACATGGTATTTCTCGCATGGCCGAGGAAGGGAATATTGTGGTAAGGATTTACGAGGAAGATTCCTGGCTGCACCTTTGTGTCCACGATAATGGTCCGGCGTTTCCCGAAACGATGGGGGCCGGCTACGGGATCAGAAGTATTCAGGATAAATTAAAGCTGCTTTACGGCGATGACGCCAGGCTGGAACTGCACAATGAACCCAGGAAAACCGTCAATATCGCGATCCAAAAATCAGTAATAGGTCAACATCAAAATTTCAGTCATGCAGTTCCCGCTTAAAACGATATTAATAGACGACGAACCACTTGCATTGAGCCGGTTGAGAAGATTGCTCGAAAAGCATTCAGAAGTGTTTTCAATTATTTCCGAAGCAAAAAACGGAGCGGAAGGTCTGATCGAAATTAATAAGCATTGCCCGGACGTCATTTTTCTGGATATTGAAATGCCCCTGCTGAATGGTTTTGAAATGCTTTCAAAGCTTACCAGAATGCCGCTGGTGGTTTTTTCGACAGCTTACGATCAATATGCGATCCGGGCTTTTGAAGAAAATTCTGTCGATTACCTCTTAAAACCGGTTGAAAATGACCGGCTGCTGAAAACAATTGAGAAGATCCGGAATCTGGCAAATGCGGGTGCAAGCAGTGTGGGAACTGTAAATCCGTATTCCGAAAACCTGCTGCGCTTACTGGAAGAAATGAAACCTAAAAAGGAGATATTCTCACTGTCTGTCAAATCAGGCGACAAAATCTTGCTGATACCGATGACAGATATCACGCATTTTGAAGCAGAGGAGAAATATGTATTCCTGAATACCCTCGACGGACAAAAATACCTGCTGAACTATACCTTAACTTCGCTCGAAGAAAAGCTCCCCAAGCATTATCTGCGTATCAGCAGGGGAGGTATTGTCAACTCCCATCACATTAAGGAGATCCAGAAGCATTTCAATGGAAAGTACGTGATCGTACTGCGTGACCGCAAGGCTTCACAGGTAACAAGCGGCAGTACTTATGCTGATACTATACGTCATCTTCTTGATAATTAACTGGCTGGTCTTCACGCCGGGATTAAGAATTATTCATTTTGTAGAGGCAATACTTATTCCTAAATTGCGCCCCTGTTTACAATCCCGATATAATTTTAAGAATGTAATCTCCTGTTCACCAGTAGGTTTATTGTAAAGCAGTTTATTATCAAATAAGATTTTTTTTTGAATTTCGGCACAAAAACGTCTTGCTCAGCGTACAGGTAATTGATTAAGTGATTCCTGAAAAGCTGAGCAGTGTGATTTTTTGGCCCTAATTGATAAATCCTTTGATATTCGTCATTTGTTTTGTTAAAAAAGGTTAAAGGGAGTCAGGAGTAATGAAGGAGCTCATTGATGCGGGCAATCTGCCGAAGCACATCGCCGTTATCATGGACGGTAACGGAAGGTGGGCTCAAAACCAGGGCGCAGCTCGGGTTTTTGGCCATCGCAATGCAATTAAGGCAGTTAGGGAAGTGACGGAAGGCTGTGCTGAACTGGGTGTGTCGTGTTTGACACTCTATGCATTCTCCACTGAAAACTGGGCCCGGCCTGAGTTTGAAGTCAGGGCTTTGATGGAATTGCTGGTCCAATCTATTGGAAACGAGCTTCCTACCATGCAAAAGAATAACGTCAAACTGGACACGATCGGAGATACGGAAAGCCTGCCAAGAAGTTGCCAGCGGCAGCTTGCACAAGCAATTGAAGCCACGCGTGACAATACCGGCCTCAATCTGATCCTGGCTTTGGGATACAGCGGCAAATGGGACATTACCCAGGCAACCAGAAAAATCGCAGAGGATATTCGAAACGGCGTTTTGACTCCCGGTGAGATCAGCGAAGAGCTACTTTCGTCTAAACTCGCTACCGGCAACAGACCGGAAGTGGACCTGATGCTGCGCACTGGCGGTGATCATCGGATCAGTAATTTCCTTTTGTGGCAACTGGCGTACTCTGAGTTGTATTTTTATGAAGATCTTTTTTGGCCTGATTTCCGTCGGGAGCATTTATATGAGGCGATTCTTTCCTATCAGAACAGGGAACGAAGATTTGGAAAAACAGGCGAACAAATTAAAGCGAATAGTGCTAAGTAGAACAATATGAACCTTCTTACCAATTTGAATAAATCACTAGCACATCTGAAAGGTCTTACTGCATTACTGCTGATATGCTCTTGCGTATCCGTGAATGCACAGCGGATCGGTATCGGGGCCAACAAGCCCGCCGCTCCTGCTGCAAGTGTCATGGACCCAGCTAATCCAAAGGAATATACGATTGCCGAAGTGACAGTTTCAGGTACCCAGTTTCTGGATCCTAATTCCATGATTTCTATTTCCGGATTAAAGCCAGGAGACAAGATCCGGCTGCCAGGACCAGCTATTCCTTCCTCTATCAAAAGAATGATGGATTTTGGTACGCTGGATGATGTAGAAATCCTTTATACCAAGATCGAAGCTGATAAAGTTTGGCTGAATATCCACATTAAAGAGCGTCCGCGTCTTTACAAAGTATCTTTTTCCGGAATTCGTAAGGGAGAAAAAGAAACATTGAATGATAAGGTGAAGCTGATAAAAGGCCGCGTAATTACGCCGACCGTGATTAAGAACACGCAGCTGGTTATCAAGAAGTATTATATGGACAAAGGTTTTTACTACACCAAAGTGAAGGTGTTGCAAATCCCTGATTCCACGCGCGGTCAGGCTACTTTGAATTTTACGATCGATAAAGGCAAGAAAGTTAAGATCGAGAAAATAGATATTGAAGGAAATACGGCTATCAGTGACAAAACATTGAAGCGGAAAATGAAGGGTACCAAGCAAAAAAGAATTGGCAGGCTCTTCAATCCATCTAAATATATTCCTAAAAAATACGACGAGGACAAGGAAAAACTGATCGCGTACTACCGTAAAAATGGTTACCGCGATGCTACGATCCAGTTTGATACAATTAAAAATGGTGAAGAAACCATTAGCATCGATATGAAAATCGATGAAGGTACCAAGTACTTCTATCGCGATATCACCTGGTCGGGAAACTACCTGTATACTTCCAAATATCTGGGCGATCGCCTTGGGATCAAAAAAGGGGATGTGTACAATCCTGAGGAGCTGGATAAAAAGATAAATGGAATACCTGGGCAGGACGTGAGTTCGATCTATATGGACGACGGTTACCTGTATTTCCGTATCGAGCCTACTGAAAGAGCAGTGGAAGGCGATTCGATCGATGTAGAATTGCGGATGTTTGAAGGAAAGCAGGCGACGATCAACAGGATCTTGTTGAATGGTAATACCAAAACAAGCGACCGTGTTGTATTAAGAGAGCTTTTCACCTTGCCGGGGCAGAAATTCAGCAAGACAGAAATTATCAATACTCAGCGCCAGCTGTCGCAGATGGGTTATTTCGATCCTGAAAAAATCCAGATCAACCCGATTCCAAATCAGCAGGATGGTACTGTGGATATTGAATATACAGTAGAAGAAAAACCATCTGACCAGATCGAATTGTCTGGTGGCTGGGGAGGTTACATTGGTTTTGTAGGAACTTTGGGTCTGGTTTTCAATAACTTTTCCATCAAAAATATCCCGAACCGCGAAACCTGGCGGCCACTTCCTTCGGGGGATGGTCAGAAGCTGTCACTTCGTTTTCAGGCAAATGGTAAGCAATATCAGACCTATTCGATGTCTTTCAGCGAACCGTGGCTGGGTGGTAAAAAACCGATCAACTTCGGTGTATCGATCCAACGTACCGTTTATCGTCTTACAGATTTGAATTCAATGTATGGTATCGGCGGACTGAACGGAGGTTCAAGAACGATCAATTACCGCGGCGGATATTACAACAACGGGATCACATTCTCACTCGGCCGCCGTTTGAAAGAGCCGGACCGTAACCTGGTAATGACCCACTCGCTGTCTTACCAGCGCTACCGCCTGGACGATCTTGATATTTTCGGAATAGGTTACACCAATGGTAACTCGAACAATATTTCTTTTAACACTACGATTTCAAGAAATACATTAAGTGATTTTCAATTTCCAAGAAGCGGAAGTAACATTTCTTTGAGTGCCACTGTAACTCCGCCTTACTCGGCTTTCAGGCAAAAAGAGTTTTCTGACAAAACAGATACTTACCGCTGGGTTGAATACCATAAATGGATGTTCGATGCAAGCTATTACGCGACCATCGCAGGTAAATTGGTATTGAGTACCCGCGCTCACATGGGTTTCCTGGGTAACTACGATAAAACTGATAATTACAGCCCATTTGGACGGTTTATAGTCGGTGGTTCAGGATTGGCGGGACAAGGAACATTCTCCCTTGCAGATCAGGACATTATCGGTCTTCGCGGTTATGAGGATCAAAAAGTCGGTCCTATTACTCAGAATGGCCGCCCGGCATCTGGTGGCGGGGTCGTTTACAACAAATATGTGATGGAATTACGGTATCCGGTTTCACTTAATCCACAGGCTACGATCTTTATTCTTGGCTTTGCAGAAGGTGGTAACAACTGGGGTACTTATAAAGAGTTTAACCCATTCGATCTGAAAAGGTCGGCGGGTGTGGGTGCGAGGATATTCATGCCAGCATTCGGACTTTTAGGTATTGACTGGGGTTATGGATTCGACAAAATCCAGGGCAGCGATAAACGAAGCGGCGCGCAGTTCCATTTTACTATCGGACAGCAGATCAGATAATATTGTTAAAATAGTTTCGTTAAGAAGTTTGCAAATTATTAGCGGCTTGGCATGAAGAAGTTTTTTATTTTACTAGTTTTGTCAATTCTATGGCAGTCAGAGGCTAGCGCCCAGAAGATTGGGTATACTGACATGGAGTTCATTACAAGTAAGATGCCTGAGTACCTGGCAGCGCAGACGGAGATGAAAAAGTTCTCTGAAAAGTGGGCCAAGGAAATTCAGGACAAGTTCGGTGAAATCGATCGCATGCAGCGGGCTTACATGGCGGAGGAGATCTTACTGACGGAAGAATTGAAAAGAAAACGTCAGAGCGAGATCAAGGAAAAGGAGCTTGAGGCGGGCGAATACAATAGTAAAATATTCGGAATGGACGGGTTAATGTTCCAGAAGAAGAAAGAGCTTATGAAACCTGTACTTGAAAAAGTGCAGCGCGCCGTAACCAAAGTCTGCAGCCAGCGTCGGCTTGATTTTATGTTTGACAAATCCAGCGACATTGGAATGCTTTACACAAATCCCAAACACGATTATTCAGATTACGTGATGGAGGAGTTGGGTATAGATCCAAAAGCGAATAAAGCATCTGGCAGCGAAAAGCCTGAACAACCGGTGAATGTACCGGCAAATACCTCACCCAAACAAAAAAGTACAACTAGTAAACTTAAATAAGTAACAAAGCAATGAAACAAAAATTGATGGCTTTTTTGGTCGTAATGACCATCATCACCACCCCTCTCCTGGCTCAAACTACAACTCCGGCAAGCGGACTTACAAAAATAGGCTACACCAATGTGGATTATATAATCGCGAAGCTTCCTGAAAGCAAAGTGATGCAGAATCAGCTTGAAGTAACGAAGGCGCAGTTGGATAAGGCATTGGGCGAAACGTACAAAGAGGCACAAGACAAGTATGAGGCTTACCAGAAGAACGGTGCTAACATGACAGATGTGATTCGTGCAGACAAAGAGAAGGAGTTGCAAAACCTGCAAACCCGTATCCAGGAAATGCAGAACAACGCGCAAACTTCTCTGCAAACGAAACAGCAGCAGCTTTTGGAGCCGATCCTTACAAAGGTGAACAACGCAATTCAGGAAGTAGGAAAGGAAAATAGCTTCCTGTATATCCTTAACATGGATGCAGGTGCAAATTCAACGCCTATTATTCTTTTCGCAGCGTCTGAGGAAAACAATGCAACTCCTTTGATCCTGAGAAAGTTGGGAGTTGATCCTGACAAAGTGGAGGCGGCACCGGCGGCAACAACACCTGCTAAGCCAGCGACAACTGCACCAGCAACTACTCCGGCTGCAACACCAAAGAAAAAATAATAAGTCATATTTGAACTTTAAAAACCGGAGAGCAGTCTTTTAAATGGCTGTTCTCCGGTTTTGTGTATATGGAAGCAAGTGAGGCAGTACCTTACTTGCTTTTTATTTTGTGTTACCCTGCTGGTAGCTATATTTAAAAAATACAATTAGTAAATCTTCCAGATGGAATCTGATTCGGTATTTCAATTTTATATCGATAGACAGGGCTTTCTATACGGGATTTACTAGTTTTGCGTTTTGACTCAGTGCTCTTCTAAACAAAGAATTAATTATATTTTTGTCGATATGCTCATAAAAGATATTCATAAAATACTGATACTTCTAGCGGCTGTTTTATTCGGATCGGGCGCACAAGGGCAGGAAAATATGAAGACCAACTCAACCGGCCCGCTACAACTTGTATTTCCTTCTGAATCAGAATGGAACGTTTTGTATGAAGGAAAAGAGATTAATTTCCATTTGCAGGTGAAAGGAGGGAGGGGCGATTCGGTTAGGTATAATGCAGTGAGCGGGCTAACAAAAGAAATGAAATTCGATTCGCTGGGGCATTTCGTCTGGACACCCGGGTTTGAAGTTGCTGACAGGATCAATACAACCAAGTCATTTCCGGTCGTATTTGAAGCGCAAAGTGTGAGTGGGGAAAGTGCTTCCCGCGAGGTGGTATTTAAAGTAAATCACGTCAACAGACCGCCGCAGATCGACGAGCTACATCCTTTTTACGTACAATATAAAACCCAGAATGTTTACAAGATAGATATGGGCGCAGTGCGCGACCAGGATGCTGACCCGATTGTATTCGTGCCTATATTGGACCAGATGCCCGAGGGGATGAAATTGAGCGCTGCCGGTGAAATTACGTGGGAACCTTCGATGACCCAATTTACCACACTGAAAAAGGGTGCCCGGTACATGGAATTTTATGTAGAAGATCAGCCGTCCAAAGCAAGGACCAAGGGGCGCCTTAAACTGGATGTTACCCAAATGGACCTTGCTCCCGATTTTACAATTATCCCTCAAAGTTCGATTGTCAGAAGTGCTGAGAACAACCGGATCAACCTGCGGTTTACACTATCAGATCCGAATGGAGAAGATGATATTAATACATTCAATTTTGTTTCGGAAAATAAGAGAGTTCCTTCCGAGGCATTGGTAAAAAATACGCCGACGAGCTATGAGTTTATCTGGGAGCCTGGTTACGATTTTGTGAAAGACCCTTACGATACGCTGGCCTTCAATATCACTTTCTATGTAATGGACAAAGCACAGAATAAGAAGGAACGGACTGTGCGTTTTGTAATTAAAAATACGGTTGACGAGAGCCTGCGTGATACTTACGCATTTAATTTATACCGGGGTGCACTTGCGAATGCTTGGAGCTTGTTGGAACAAATGACTGAGAAAGAAGTTGAATTGAAGAAAGCATATTCAAGGGCAAAGAAGGGAAAGCGAGGTCGTTCACTTTTGAATGCTTCTCTCGGCGCGACAACTGGGTTGGCTCCTGTAATCGCGAAAACTGACGCAAATACCCGAGGTTATATTACAACAATCGGTGGTACCACAGTTGCTACCGTGGGTACGCTGGAAGCAACGGAAGTTATAGGTAAGTCGGTAAATGGTCTGCTTGATCGTTTCAACTACGTTATGCAGAAGAAGAATGAGCTGCAAAATAAGGGAGACGTTTTTGCGCGTGAATATGGACAGAAGTCTGCGCGTCGCCACCCGGATTTTATACGGAGGCTTGACGAATTTAAGGCACTAATGAATCTGAGCGGATTGGTGGCTTTGGAACTGGATGCGAGGTGGGAAAATAAGAAGGATGCCACGGATAACGCACTAAGGAAGACTTTTAAGGATTACGTTCCCTATACGAAAGACGAAAATTAGAAATAAAAAAAGAGAGCTAAATGCTCTCTTTTTTGTTGCTATCGTCTTCTTCCAGTTGTCGATTTTGAATCGTAGGCGTTTCCGGTTCCTCCGCATTCGAATCTGGGCTTTCTGCTGTTAGCTCAGTTTCTTTCGCTGTATCTTCTGTTTGTCTGTCTTCTTCGTCCGGTCCGTGTGAGTGGAAACTTCCCTGGAAAATGAGAATGCTGCAAACACCTATAAATATGCAGGAATCGGCAATGTTGAAAATTGGTGTTGAATAGTATTGACCTCCCCAGACAGGTACCCATTCAGGTATAAATCCTTCCCAGAAGTCCACGAATATCATATCGATCACTTGGCCGTGAAACCAGGGAGTTGGCGACCCGTAGGGAGCATTTTCCAGGAACACGCCATAAAATGTGCTGTCGATTACATTTCCAACCGCACCAGCAAGGATCAGAGATAATGCCCAGAGTAAGCCTTTGGAAGCACCTGCTCGCGCAAGGTGGATCATATAACCGCCGATTGCGACCATTGCGACCAGACGAAACAAAGTCAGAAACAGCTTCCCGTATTCGTGACCCAGCTGCATACCGAATGCCATTCCGGGGTTCAGAACATAATGCAACTTAAGCCAATTTCCTATCAGTGCGATCTGGCCCGAAAACCCCGGCTCCATATACTTGTGCACCAGCAATTTCGACGTCTGGTCAACCAATATGAGGAGAAAACTTAAAAGCAAAAAAGGGATCGGATTTCTGGATTGGTTCATTCGTTTTTGAAAAACTATTGAAAATTTAAGAACGTGAAAGTAATAAGTTACTTATAAAGAACCGATTCCTCTTCTTTTCAATTCACTTTTAACCAGCAAATACTCTCTGCTGCTTTGCCCGGCAATGGAAGTATTTTCCTCTGCACGACGGATCAAATAAGGCAATACAGCATCGATTGGCCCGTAAGGAACATACTTCGCCACATTGTAGCCGGCTTTCGAAAGATTAAACGAAATATTATCGCTCATCCCAAGCAGCTGCGCAAACCAGATCCGGTTGTCGTTTTTCTCAATGCCCAATTTCTTCATCTTAGCTGCACAGTACTGAGAGCTGTATTCATTGTGCGTACCCAGGCAGATCGAAATGTATTCAATATGTTCGAGGCAAAAATCAATTGCTAAATTATAATCCTCATCGGTAGCTTGCTTTGAAGCGTGAATAGGATTGAAGTACTCATTTTCCCTTGCACGCAGCCTTTCTTTTTCCATATAAGCTCCTCGTACCAGTTTTCCTCCCAATAGATAACCTTTTTGCCGGGCGGTCAAATAGGCGGATTTCAACGCTTCGAGGGTTTCATGCCGGTAAAGCTGGTAAGTATTGTACACGATCGCTTTCTCGCGGTTGAATTTCTGCATCATCTGATAAGTAAGATCATCGATGATACCCTGAATCCAGCTTTCCTCCGCATCGACGAAAATCCGGACATTCATTTCATGTGCCCGAGCGCAAAGATTTTCCAGGCGCTGCTGGACTTTGACGTACGCAGCTTCTTCCTGGTCGGTCAGGGGATCTTTCCGCTGGATTTTTTCCAAAAGATCAGCGGAAGCGATTCCTGTAACTTTAAATACCGAGAACGGAATGGTTTTAGAATTGGCAGCTTTGTCAATGGTTTTCAGGATCTCCGCAGCAGTTGCATCGAAACTCGATTCGTCATCTTCGCCTTCGACTGAATAGTCCAGGATGGTGCCGATGCCGGAATTACCCAGCTCGGCGATCGTCTGATTGCATTCGCTAATCGTCTCACCACCACAGAATTGTTCAAAAATGGTAACCCGGATGAGATTTTTTATGGGTAAGTTTAGTTTTAGTGCAAGCTTTATAAAAAAAGTGCCTAAATTTACCACTCGAGCCTGATTCATGAGGCTAAATAGCCAGTATGTTTTCCGAAGTTTAGCGTCAGATTTAGAAGCGAAAGCGACGGAGGTATCTTCAAAAAATACAGGTATTTGGTTTGTTGGAGAGGATTCTGCCATTTGAAGTGCACTTTTTCCCGGGTGAGGATTTATTAATCACGAGAGAAGTTAGTGTTCATTAAGAAGTTATTTGACTTTTATGGCATCAAATGTACGTCAATCCCGGAAATACGCATAAGCTGCCGGGCCAAAATATTGCAATTATCTAATTTATTAAGGACAAGTTTTTGAATATGAATGCTTCTTTAGATATCCTTCCCCTAAGTAGTTGGATCAATACCAACGGGAAACCTTTGGTAATCGCCGGGCCTTGCAGTGCAGAGACGGAGGAACAAATGTTAGAAACCGCAAACCAGATCAAAGAAGAAGGTTTTGCGCATGTTATCCGTGCCGGTATCTGGAAACCAAGGACTCGTCCGGGAAGTTTTGAAGGTATGGGAGAAGCAGCTTTGCCATGGTTGCAGGCTGTAAAAAAGGAAACAGGCATGCCGGTTGCTGTTGAGGTTGCAAACCCTCAGCACATTGAACTGGCATTGAAGTATGGTGTCGATATCCTCTGGGTAGGTGCTCGTACTACTGTGAACCCGTTCAATGTTCAGGAACTGGCTGATGCACTGAAAGGTGTGGATGTACCTGTTTTGGTGAAAAATCCGGTTAACCCTGATCTGCAACTTTGGATCGGCGCCTTGGAGCGTTTGAACCAGGCGGGCGTAAAGAAACTTGGAGCAATCCACAGAGGTTTCTCTAATGCGCAGGAAACCAAATTCCGCAATTCCCCAATGTGGAATATCGCAATCGAATTGAAAACGCTTTTCCCTGAGTTGCCGGTAATCGGTGATCCAAGCCACATGGCGGGAAAACGCGCTTATTTATATGAACTGTCGCAACGCGCGCTTGACTTGCATTATGATGGTTTGATCATCGAATCACACCGTGATCCTGATAAAGCCTGGTCTGACGCTTCACAGCAATTGACTCCGGCGGCTCTTGGCCAGATGTTGCATGACCTGCACGTTCGGAAAGAATCTTACGGCAGCGATTATGCATCACAATTAGAAATCATCCGCGGCAAAATCGACCACCTGGACCGTGAAATGCTGGAAACTTTGGCACAACGTATGGCTTTGGTTGAGAAATTGGCCGAGTACAAACGTGATAACAGTGTAGCTGCTTACCAGGTTGACCGTTTCCGTGAAGTATTGGAAACGCGTGCTGGCTGGGGAAAAAGCATGAATCTGTATCCAAATCTGGTAGACGAGTTGTTCAAGCTTGTTCACATGGAGTCTATCCGCAAGCAAACTGAGGTGATGAACCAGGTAAGTGCTTAATAGCGATACTAGTATATATTTTCAAAGGCTGTCCGTTTGGGCAGCCTTTGTTGTTTTAAAGTATCAAAGGTTTTTAGCTAGCAATACCTTCTTTATTTCCTTCGCCCAAATCTCATAAGCTTTCGCATTCAAATGCGTCTTATCCACTGCGAATTCTGCCTTAAGTCCCGTCGAATCACAAATCTGCGGGTTAATATCAATGTAGGTGATATTATTTTTAACGCAGTATTCTACCAAAAATCGGTTCAGCGACTCGACTTCTGACTTGCTCACCGGATCATTCTGTTCGAACATAGTGAGTGTCACTACCGGGATAATCCCGTTCTTTTGAAGAGTTGCTAACAGTAATGTGAAATTTGCCTGTATCTTTTCCTGAGAAACCCCAACCGTAATATCATTGATCCCGCCTTCCAGAAAGCATATCTTAGGTTTCAAATCGACGACATGCGTTTGGATCAGCTGGACAAAATGATAGGTGCATAAACCCGGCAACCCGTTGTTCAGAACATCCATACGGCCGAGTAACTCTACCCAGTTGCCTTGTGCAGTGATGGAATTACCGTACATGACGATCTGCGGGTTTCCTTTCATGGATACAAATCTTTGAAAGATCTTATCTCGGTAAATGAATGCGAATGCGAGTATGAATGTAATCAGAAGCACATTGAGCACCAGCGAAGCAGTGAATAGTCTTCTGTTATTCATAATAAATCACAACATATAAGCTTTGTCCCCCAAATTGAAGCACCGCCTGCACCGTGCTTCATAATGCTCGGTCTCGCCCAGCAAAACGCGCTCGCTCGACGGAGAAATGCGGTAGGAGTGGGATGCGACCTCGCCACAAACCATGCAGATCGCGTGCACTTTGGTCACGTATTCGGCAATTGCCATCAACTGGGGCATGCAGCCGAAAGGTTTTCCCATATAATCCATATCAAGGCCGGCAACAATAACCCGCTTCCCGGAATTGGCCAGCCCGTCGCATACTTCCACAATCTTCTCATCAAAAAACTGCGCTTCATCCACGCCGACAACTTCGCAATCTTCTGCCAATTGCGTGATTTGAAGCGCCATTTCGACAGGTATCGAGCGTATTGAATTATCATTATGAGAAACAATGTTCTCGTCGTGGTAACGTTTATCCAGAGCTGGTTTGAAGATTTGTATCCTTTGCCGGGCGATCTTGGCGCGGTTCAGTCTTCGGATCAATTCTTCTGTCTTGCCGGAAAACATCGAGCCGCAAATGACTTCGATCCAACCGGTTCTGGGGCTCTGATTTTCTCTTTTATGAGATGGTTCTACAAACATCTTTTGGTGTCGGATTGACCTGCGTGCACGTCAATTTTGATTATATTTACAAAGCAAACATATTTTTTTAAAACACGATCGTTCTCAAAAGCTCATATTCCTTATGCCGGATAATTTGAATTCAAATGCACTCAACCAATATGCCGCCAGATTCACCACAACAGTCCTGAACGAGGTGTACAAGTCGCAGGATACGATTAACGGGGCGACTTTATTGAAACTGACGCCGGTAAGGCAAGTGAACCTCGGGATTTTAAACCGGTTATTTGAAGCCTGGAAAAGCAATGCAGAATCCTTTCGAAGCCCGTATTTTGATTTTTCAAATGAAGAAGTAAAGCGTGCGCTGGAAGATTTTATGAATACAGCTTCCCAGCATATCTCGGTGAAACGGACAGATCTGGAACCGCTGCTTTCGGAATCGGTAAAAGAATCACTCAGATTGTTGCTGACTCCCGCAGCTTATTTTGAAGAGAAAGTGAGAGCTGCACCGGAGGCTGAATTTACCCAGGAAAGAGCAGAGCAAATATTAAAATACACCCATATTCACAGGGGAATTGCGGAAGCAATGCTAGGCAGGCTGAACGACAGTGGTTCGAATTCTGTGTACCAGACGCAGGCTGTGAGCTGGCTTTATGAATTGAAAGATCACAGCGACCTGGTCGATGATGTGGACCAGCACCTGGCCCAGTTTACCGAAGTCTTCCCGATCAACATTGGCGAGATCAGGATCCAGGACCCGGTAAAACCGCTGGTATCTGCCAAAAATGAATCAAAATCCTTTTTCGATTCTGCATTTACCGAATTGGAAACTGTCGCACCGAAGTCTCCGCCGAGAGCTGAGCCGGTTTCGGTAGTTTTAAGTGATATTGTGGCCAAGTCAAATACCGTTGAAGGCGAATCGTTAAACAATCGTTTCAAAGTAGATATTCCGACGCCTAGTGAGGACAAATCCTATGGAAGTGTTCCTTTCAAAGTAGAAAATATAGCAAGCTCGATTCCGCTGGGACAGCGTTTTATGTTTGTTAACCAGCTTTTTAACAAAAACAGCGAGCATTTCGACAAGGCGATTTACGAGCTCGATGCAGTGAAAAGTTTTGAAGAAGCTGAAAACCTGATCTGGCACCGATATGCATCCAAATATGCATGGGACGTAAACGGAGAAGCGGTAACTGCACTACTTGCGATTGTGAAGAGAAAATTCGCCTGATAAATTCCAGCTATTTCTATTTAAAATGCTTCCGGCTCTAAAAGTCGGGAGCATTTTATTTTTGTACCAATTGCAAAAACATACTACGGGCCAGCTGCAATGCATCCATATTCAGTTGATCCGGGTCCGACATTTCCCTTGCAAATGCAATCAGTTGCTCCGTCGGCATATTCCCTACCAGATCATCCTGCGCCATCGGGCAGCCACCATAACCCAGCAATGCACCATCAAATCGGCGGCAGCCAGCCTGGTAGGCAGCCTCAATCTTGCTTCTCCATTCATCAGGAATTGTATGAAAATGCGCCCCGAATTCAAGGTGTGGATAAGCTGGGATAAGCTCTGAGAATAAGGAACTGATATCGTCCGTTTTCGCCATTCCCACCGTATCTGAAAGTGAAAAGATCTTGATACCCAGCTTTGCCAGCTTTTCCACCCATTCCATCACGATCCCGGGCTCCCAGGCATCATCATAAGGATTCCCGAAGCCCATCGAAATATAGATAACTACCTCTTTACCACGATTAGCAGCAATTTCTGCAATACCCTTTACACGCTCAACCGAAGCTTCGATCGATGCATTGGTATTGCGCAGCTGGAAAGTTTCTGAAATGGAAAAAGGGTAGCCAAGATAAGTGATCTGTTTAAAACCGGAAGCTTCCAAAGCGCCGCGCTCGTTTGCAACAATAGCAAGCAGTTTCGTTTTCGAACCCGAAAGATCTAGCTGATCAAGTAATAATGCAGTGTCACTGACCTGCGGCATCGCTTTCGCCGAAACAAAACTTCCAAAATCAATCGTATCGAACCCAACTTTAAGCAGCTCATTAATATAAGCCGCCTTCCGCACCGTTGGAATAAACGGATGAAATCCTTGCCAGGCATCACGGGGGCATTCGGTTATCTTCAATGATTGAATGATTGAATGATTGAATGAGTGAATAGGGGGAAGGAGGAAGGAGGAAGGAGGAATGGAGGAATAACCCTTTTTCCCTCCTCCCTTTCTCCCTCCTCCCTTTCCTCCTTCCTCCCTTTCCTCCCTACCTTAAAATAGGTGCGAGATCGGCCTCGTTCTCTTGGAGCCAGGCGGTGATTTCTTCTACTATTTGCTTGATACCGATTTCAGGTTTCCAGCCGGTTAATGCGGTTACCTTCGTGTTATCAGTAACGTATAAACGTATATCGGCTGTCCGGTTTTCTGGTACTACCTTGATCGGGATCGTTTTTCCGGTTACTTCCTGACAGATTTTGGTCAGTTCCTGCAAGGATGCGCTACTTTGTAGTCCGCCGCCTGCATTCAGGATTTCGCCATTGACTTTATCGAGATTGTGTAGTTGCCAATCGATCAGCCTGTACAGATCTGCCACGTGCAGCATATCCCGGATCTGCTTGCCGGTACCTCCGTAGCCAAAATAGCCCAGTTGCTGCTCGAAATAGTGTTTTGCGATCCACAACACCATTACACCCTGATCAACTTTACCCATTTGCCAGGGACCAGTGATTACGCCGCAGCGATTGATAACTGTTTTCAGATTATAAAATTCATTGTATTCCTGAATGATCAGCTCAGAGGCAAGCTTCGTAGTACCATATAATGAGCGCGCCCCATTTAACGGAAAATCTTCTGAGATACCTTTGGAAGAAACGCCCGGAACAGGTTGGTCGTCAGACAATGCAAACCTGGTTTCCTCTTCCACGAAGTTCAGCGTTTCGATGGTTTTGATCGGATATACGCGGCTGGTAGACAGGAATATAAAGCCAGCTTTGTGCTTCAATGCATAATTAAGGCAATTGACAGTTCCTACCAGATTGGTATTGATCAGATAGTCGGGTGTACCGTCGAGCCCAGCCAGTACCGAGGGTTCTGCCGAAGCTTCAATGACCGTGTCAACCGCAGGTATTGAATCGAAATCTTCTTTGTTTCTGATATCACCGTGAACAAACTCGACACCGTGCTTTTTGAGGCGGCTCAGATTTAGCTCGGAACCCCGGCGTTTTAAGTTGTCGAGTGCAAAGACCTGATAGTCAGGGTAATTTACTTTTAAAGAAATGGCCAGTGCCGACCCAACAAAACCTGCTCCCCCGGTGATTAAAATTTTCATAAAGTTTTTTTGAAGTGATCTGAATGTGTGGAATTCCAGTAAAGCCAAAGTTAGGACATTCCCGAAAAACGGGTGACGAACATTTTGATTTTTATCATTAAATCTTGCTTTTCGTAAATGAGAAGGTTACGATAAATAAATACATTAACTATGAAGTAAGTAACTTACGATCACTTCTTTAATACTTAGCCCCGGGATAGCAACAAATCAATAGGTTTTCGTAGTATTGCTCTAAAAAATATTGTGCATGTCGCATTTTACCTTTGTATTTTTTCTAGTCATTGGCGTCATCGGTATATCCTTTGGTCAGGATATTCAGGCCAATTCGACCGCAGCTCCACCGGAGGCTCAGCCTGTTTCCTTATACAAGCAAGCAACTGCCTTTTCTCAAAATCTCTACAACGGGCGGCAATACTATCTGTATGATGCAAGAAACGATGAGCATCAGTTTTTTGACGACAGGAAATGGCGCAAAGGAGTTGTCAGGTACGACGAACAGCAATTTGACAGCATTCCGATGATCTATGATATTTTTCGGGACGAGCTGGTTATCAAACACTTCAATGGGGATCACCTGCTTTTGCAATCTGAGAAAGTAGATTTCTTTATGCTCGGCGATCACAATTTCGTCCGAATGGAGGCCGGCAAGGATATTAATCCGCAAATGCGGACAGGCTTTTATGATATTATCTACGACGGCCAGTCGCGCACGATTGCGAGGAGAGCGAAACAGCGGCAGGAGAAAATCGTTGACAAACGCGTGATTGCGCTTTATCCTCAGAAAAGTTATTTCTACGTATTCAAGGATGGTAAATACCACGCAACGCAATCAAAAAAAGCTGTACTCAATCTTTTTCCCGAACACAAAAAAGAGTTGCGCAAGGCACTGAGGGACGGAAAGCTCAGTTTCAGGAAGCAAAAGGACGCGGCGATAGCGAAGATGGTTTCCACTCACGACGAATTAGCCAAACCATGAAAATACTTTTACCTCTGCTTATTTCTATCAGTTTTCTGTTCGCCTCCAACCTGGTAAAAGGGCAGGGTACAACTGAAAAGAAAATTACCGTAAAGCTGGATTCCGCCAGATTCGACGAATTTGTGAAGCAAGTGGAAGCCCAGACGGGTTACTATCTTTATTACGACGCCAGCCGTTTTGACAGCCTTACCCTTGACCTGAATGTTCAGAACCTGACGATACGAGAGGTACTGGATCAGGTTTTCAAAGGCTCTGAATTCGAATATGCGATTGACGCGCAGAAAAGGATATTTATCACATTAGGCCAAAGAATTATTACCCAGCTTACTCCGGGCCTTTTTGATCCTGACAAAGCGAGTGACAATGATTCGATTACCTACGTGGGGCCGGGAGACGATGCCAAAGAGAAATTACTGTCGACTGCCGAGAGCAAGATCCACGAAATTGGAGTCCGAAAGCACAGGATCACGCCGGGGAATTCCACAATAACAGGGTATGTCCGGAATGCTGTCACTGGTGAGCCGGTCATCGGCGCCGCGGTTTTTATTGCCTCACCGAATATTGGCGTTACTACCGATGCACTAGGTTTTTATTCGCTTACACTTCCCCGCGGAAAGCAGATACTCAGGATCAGAAGTACCGGAATGCGGGAAACCCAGCGCCAGATCGTACTCTATTCGGATGGAAAGCTGGACGTGGAAATGCGGGAAAGCGTTATTGCATTGAAGGAAGTTTCGGTCAAAGCCGGAATGGATAAAAATGTGGTTGGTACCCAAATGGGAACGGTAAAGCTGACTATAAAAAACCTGAAACAGGTGCCCACCGTTTTTGGCGAAACCGATTTGCTAAGAACCATTCTGACGATCCCTGGGATTAAATCAGTGGGAGAAAATAGTACGGGTTTAAATGTTCGCGGAGGTTCGACGGACCAGAACCTGATCCAATACAACGATGCGGTTATCTACAATCCTTCCCACCTTTTCGGCTTTTTCTCTGCATTCAATCCCGATGTATTAAAGGATGTGGAGTTATATAAAAGTACGATTCCTTCCAAATTTGGCGGCAGGCTATCCTCTGTACTGGATATTAATAGCCGCGACGGAAATAAGAAAAAGTTTGTTGCTTCCGGCGGGATCGGTCTGGTAACCGGCAGGCTGACACTGGAAGGTCCATTGGTTAAGGATAAAACGTCCTTCCTGCTCGGTGGCCGCTCGACGTACTCAAACTGGGTGATCAAAGCGCTGGATAATGAAAATTATAACAAAAGCTCAGCCTCATTTTACGATGTCAATCTGAATATCAGCCACGAGATCAATGAGAAAAACAGCTTGTTCCTGACAGGATATACCAGTGACGACCGGTTCAAATTGTACGGCGATACCTTATACAATTACCAGAACCAGCTCGCTTCATTGAAGTGGAAACATACTTTCAATACCAGATTATACGGTGTACTAACAGCTTCTCACAGCAAATATCAATATGCGATGGAGGCCGAAGGTTTGCCGCTCAATGCATTTGACCTCAAATTCAACATCAACCAATCCAATTTCAAAGCGGATTTCAGCTATAACCTGAACCCGAAACATACGCTTGAATTTGGGCTGAGCAGCATTTATTACAAGCTTAATCCAGGCTCCTTTCAGCCCAGAGGCAGCCAATCACTGATCGTTCCAGACGAACTACAGGCTGAGCAGGCGGTGGAAAGCGCGATTTACCTGGAAGACAAATATGAAGTCAGCCCCAGGTTATCGGTCTCGGCGGGAATCCGGTATTCGTTGTTTCAATATCTGGGTCCGAGGAGCGTAAATACTTATGTGCCAGGATTGCCGATCGACTACATTTATCAAAACGGTGTTCAGGAATATAAGTCGGGCAAGAATATCAAAACTTATGGCGGCCCGGAATTTCGCGCCTCGGTCCGGTACAGCGTTTTCGACAATCTTTCCCTTAAATTCAGCTACAATACTTTACGCCAGTATATTCATTTGCTGACCAATACAATGACCGTTTCGCCAACGGATATCTGGAAGCTGAGCGACCCTTATATTAAGCCTCAGATCGGGGATCAGCTGTCGCTGGGACTGTATCGTAATTTCAGAGGTAATAAAATTGAGGTTTCACTGGAAGGTTATTACAAGAATATTCAGAATTTCCTTGATTATAAAGGCGGCGATTCGCTGATCATGAACCACAATATTGAGGCTGCGGTATTGAATACAAAAGCGAAAGCCTACGGAGTGGAATTTATGATCAAGAAAATGACCGGAAAGCTAAACGGCTGGTTGGGATATACTTACGCAAGAACTTTGTTGCGGGCGATCGACCGGGAGTCTCCTGATGCGCCAAACGACGGTAACTTTTACCCGAGCAACTACGATAAGCCCCACGATTTTACATTGATTTCCAACTATCGGTTGTCACACCGGTTCAGCGTTTCATTCAACTTTACTTATAGTACAGGCAGGCCGTACACGCCACCGATCGGAAAGTACATTATTGATGGCGCGCAGCGGGTATATTACGCAGATCGAAACCAGTTCAGGATCCCGGATTACTACCGGACAGATCTGGCGATGAATATTGAAGGAAACCATAAGATCAGGAAGCTGGCGCACAGTTCGTGGACGCTGGCAGTTTATAATCTTTTTGGAAGAAAAAATCCTACGTCAGTTTATTTCCAGACTGTCGGCGGGAGGGTAAATGGTTACCAGCTCTCTATTTTCGGACAGCCGATCCCTACTATTACCTACAATTTCAGATTTTAAAACAGAAAACAGTAGTATGAGATATTTCCTGATCAAGCTTAGTTTTTTTGCTTTGCTGCTTTTTCTGGACAGTTGTATTGAACCATTTTCTCCTCCGGAAATAAATTCTGTGGAAAACCACCTTGTGGTGGACGGTTTTTTAAATGTCGGTCAGGATACAACCCGGATCTCGCTGAGGAGAACCCAGAATGTGAACGAAACCGCAGCTTCCTATGGTGAGATCATGGCGTCGCTGGCGGTGGAGTCGGAGGGCGGGGAGACCTACAATTTTACAGAAGTCGGCGGCGGCTCTTACGTTTTGCCTCCCCAAGCATACAATCCGGCGGCCAAATACCGGTTGCGGGTCAAAACTGTAGACGGAAAAGAATATTTGTCTGAATATGTAGATGTTACTGCGACGCCGCCGATAGACAGTGTGGCCAATCGGTATGATCAGGGGCAGAATGCGATGGTATTTTACGTTAATACCCACGATCCGAATAACAATACCCATTTTTACAGATGGAAATTCGAGGAAACATGGGAATACCGGTCCGCCTACTATTCTTATCTCGAAGTAGTTGACAAGAAGATCATTCCAAGGAAAGACGATATCAACCGATGCTGGAGCACAGCGCAGTCGGGCAGTATATTGCTGGGCAGTACGATCAAGCTGACCAGCGACGTGATCAAAGATCTCCCGCTATTCAGAGTACCCGTTTCAACCAACAAACTTTACATTAAATACAGCGTTCTGGTGCGGCAATATGCATTGTCCCGCCCTGCATTCGAATATTGGACCAGCTTGGCGAAAACGACTCAGGGTACCGGTAGCCTTTTTGACCCCCAGCCTTCGCAGGTGACGGGAAATTTTCAGAATGTAAAAGATCCGAAAGAGCTCGTTTTCGGCTATTTCAGTGCTTCTACTGAGCAGGTAAAGCGGCTGACGATCGCGCCTAACCTGGGTAATTATCCCAGCTGTATGCCGCCCGATACTTTTGATATTACTTGTAGACCGGCGAGCGACAGGCAATGCGCGCTGGAAACTACCGCTTTGCTGATGTCCTACGGAGGCGAGCTCGCCGAGTACATTTTAGGTGCGCCTGCCAGTTGCATAGACTGCCGGACACAGGGCGGGACAACGAGAAGACCGCCGTTTTGGTGAAATGATCATTTTAATATATAAATGAAAACAAAAATCTTTACCTATATCTGTCTGCTGCTTGCTGCCCCGCTGATCGTGGCTGCGCAGGACGACGCGATGGTAACTTCCATGAAGCAGCGCTTCGGACTTTACAGCGAAAGGGCCGTGCAGGAAAAGATGTACGTGCACCTGGACAGACCTTTTTATCTGGTTGGAGAAACGCTTTGGTTCAAAGCTTATCTGCTGAATGGCGCCACGCACCGGTTTCTTGACCTGAGCAAAGTCGGGTATCTGGAAGTGCTTGATATTGAAAATAATCCGGTAGTTCAAACGAAATTTTCAATGAATACGGGCCAGGGAAATGGTTCGGTACAGCTGCCCGCGACGATCGTGAGCGGCAAGTACAAAGTGCGCTGCTACACCAACTGGATGAAGAATTTTGGTGTCGACCAGTTTTTTGAAAGTGATTTTACGGTTGTGAATCCTTTTATCCGATTTGAGCCCGACCGGCTTGTAAAGGATAATCTGCGGTATGATTTTCAGTTGTTCCCGGAAGGTGGAAGGCTGGTAAAGGGTATTGAGAGTAAAATTGCTTTTAGGGCCGTGGCCGAGGATGGAAAAGGAATACGCTTCAACGGGGCAATAGTGAATGCACAAAATGATACTATTCAGAAGTTTGCGCCCGGGTTGAATGGAATAGGGACTTTTACATTTACCCCAAAAGAAGGCGAAACTTACAAAGCATTCGTGACCGATTCCAAAGGTACCAGAGCAGAATATCCCTTTCCGGCTGTGGAAGAAGGAGGCTATGTGATGCAGGTGAAGGATTCGACAGATACCTGGCTGAAAGTAACCGTTTTTGCGCGGCTGAATACCGACGAACCCACTTACGTTTACATGCTCAGTCACACGCGACAGAATAATCCTGTCATTGAAAAAAAGCCTATTGTGAGAAACCGGGCTGTGTTTTTACTCGATAAAAGCAAGTTGGGAGAAGGAATTTCACACATTACCATATTTAATGAAAAGGTTAAACCGGTCACCGAGCGGCTGTACTTCAAGCGCCCGAAAGCTAATTTGAATATAGACGCACAACTCGCGAAAACCTTTATCACGCGGGAAAAAGTGACGCTGAACCTGACTTCCTCCGTCGCTGCTGCCGCCGATCAAATGTCGAATCTTTCGGTTGCGATATATCTGGACGACTCCATTAAAGGTGATCCGCAACAGAATATCAATACTTACCTCTGGCTCACTTCCGACCTGAAAGGTACGGTCGAATCTCCTGAATATTATTTCAGTAATACAACAAAAGAGGCTGATCAGCAACTGGATAACCTGATGCTCACGCACGGCTGGCGCAGATTGCAGTGGGATAATGTGTTTGGAAACCAGCCGCCCAAGTATACCAATATACCCGAGCACGACGGCCATTTTATTACCGGAAAGATCGTTGATAGAGAGACCGGTAATCCTGCGAAAGGTAGGGATGCATTTCTGGCTGCACTGGACGTTCCGGCACTGTTATACGGGGCGCAGAGTGATCAGGAAGGGAAAGTGACTTTCGAAGTACGAAGGTTTATCGGTCCCAAAGAAATTACGGTCCAGACGAACCTGGGAATGGATTCGACCTACAAAATTGAAATAGCCAGTCCGTTCTCCAAGCAATATTCACAAAACCCACTGCCGGCTTTCTTTTTCGACAAAACGCTGGAAAACCAACTGCTGACGCGTACGATCAATATGCAGACAGCTAACTCTTACCTGCCCAGGGTTTACAATCAGAAAAAAGTAAAACTTGCCGATTCGCTCGCGTTCTTTGGAATGCCCGACGAAAAATACTTTCTCGACGATTTTACCCGCTTTCCTACTATGGAAGAGGTTTTAAGGGAATATGTAAAGGGTGTACTGGTGCGGAGAAGGCAGAAGGAATTTCATTTCCGGATCATCGATAAGTTGTTGCCCAATACGTTTTACACTACCGATCCTTTGATGCTTGTCGATGGAATTCCCGTTTTCGATGCCGACAAGATCATGGAATTCGATCCGCTGAAAATCAAGAAGATAGAGGTTTTGAATGCACGGTACTTCCTGGGTCCGATGACTTTTACAGGCGTTGTCAGCTTTTCTACTTATGGCAATGATCTTGCGGGCTTCGAGCTGGACCCGAGAGTGCTGGTTGTTCCTTACGAAGGCGTGCAGGCGCAACGTGAATTTTATGCACCCAAATACGACGGCGGAAATGCAAACAGCCGCATTCCCGATTTCAGGAACCTGCTCTTATGGGCACCGAACGTCGTAACCGACAAAACCGGAAAGGCTTCTGTGGAGTTCTACACTTCGGACCAAACCGGCAAGTACCAGGTTGTTATTCAGGGTATTACTCCCTCCGGAGTCGCGGGCAGCAAGCAGTTTTCTTTCCAAGTAGGCAAACGAAATTTTTAGCGACTGCTCCCTTTATCAAATATAAAACTCGGAGGTGTGTTTGATCTCTTTCAATACGAAAGTCGAGTTAAGCACGCCTATATTGTCGATTTTCGAGAGTTTATATTTAACAAAATCATGGTATTCATCGAGGCTTGCGACGTTGATTTTTAGTAGAAAATCAACTTGTCCTGCCATATGGTAGCATTCCTGCACTTCGTCCAGATTCTGGATTTCCTGCTCGAATTTTTCAATAAACGCTTCATTGTGGTACCGCATTGATACCTGGCAGATCGTCGTAACCTGGCGGTTGATCAGCTTTTTATCGAGTATCGCCACGTACTGTTTAATAAACCCCATACTTTCAAGCCGCCTGATCCTTTCATAAACCGGCGAGATAGTCAGATTCAGCATTGTCGCTATTTCCTTCGTCGTCTTTTTTGCATCTTTTTGCAGGATGCGGAGTATTTTGGTATCAATTTTATCCAACTGTTCCATGGTGCAATAATATTTGCTGCGCGAAGCCTCTTGATAGTTTCCGTAAAGTAATATTTTAGGTAAATATGGGATTGTGCAGGAATATTTACTGCGTAATGCCTCATTTATTGAGAATACGTTTCTTAAATAAGAAATTGCAAGTGATAAATGCTTTAAAATATGATCTCTATGAAGTCGGAAAATATCCTCGTAATCGGCGCAAATGGTCAAATAGGTTCTGTACTGGTCGAATACCTGCGCGAGATCTATGGCGTAGGTCACGTAGTTGCTTCGGACATTCGGCAGCCGGAAATTGAAACGGGCATTTTTGAACAGCTGGACGCTACGAATGCGCAGGCGCTTGCCGGTCTTGTCAAGAAATATAAGGTTACGCAGATCTATCACCTCGCCGCGATTCTGTCGGCAAAAGGAGAGCAGGAGCCGCTGAAAACGTGGGATATTAATATGCAAACCTACTTTAATGTACTCGAAGTAGCCCGCGAAAATCAGGTTGAAAAGATATTTTACCCCAGCTCTATTGCCGTTTTCGGAGAGCAGGTGGATACGAAAGCCGAACAATGGTCTTACCTTGATCCGTCGACCGTTTACGGGATCAGTAAAGTGGCGGGGGAGAACTGGTCGAATTACTACTTTAAAAGATACGGAATGGATATTCGCTCGCTGCGTTATCCCGGCATTATCGGATATCAGTCGATGCCCGGCGGCGGTACTACCGATTATGCAGTCGATATTTATCACAAAGCAGTAAAAGGAGAAGTATTTGAATGCTTTTTGAAAGCTGATACAACATTGCCGATGATCTATATTACGGATGCAATGGACGCAACGGTGCGGTTAATGGAAGCTCCGAAAGAAAAAATTGCGGTTCGGACGAGCTATAATCTGGCAGGAGTCAGTTTTTCTCCGGAGGAGATTGCGGCAAGTATCAAACAGATCATTCCTGACTTTGAGATTACTTATAAGCCCGATTTCCGTCAGCAAATCGCAGATTCGTGGCCGCAACTGATAGACGATGCAAACGCCAGGAAGGACTGGGGCTGGCGGCCGACCTATAACATCGAAAAAATGACTCAGGAAATGATTAAGGAGCTAACCAAAAAGTACGAGACAATTAGATCCCGGTAAAAGGTCAGCCACCTCACCGGGTCACTCATTCAGTCATTCACCGTTCCACGGCGGCTCATTCACTCATTCACTCATTCAGTCATTCAATCATTCAACATGTACGGAAACATTCAGGCAGAACTCGAAAAAGAACTCGACGCGATCAAAGAAGCGGGGTTATATAAAAAGGAAAGAATCATTACAACACCGCAGTCGGCGAAAATCGCAACGTCTGACGGAAAGGATGTTCTTAATTTTTGCGCCAATAATTACCTCGGTCTTTCTTCGCACCCGGAAGTGATCAAGGCTGGCATTGAAGCGATAAATACGCATGGATTTGGCATGTCTTCGGTGCGCTTTATCTGCGGAACGCAGGATATTCATAAAGAACTTGAAAGGAAAACGGCCGAGTTCCTGGGTACCGAAGATTGCATTCTTTATGCAGCTGCGTTCGATGCGAACGGTGGGCTTTTTGAGCCTTTGTTGAATGAGCAGGACGCGATCATTTCCGACGAACTGAACCACGCGTCGCTGATCGACGGGATCAGGTTGTGCAAGGCGAAACGCTTTCGTTACAAGCACAACGATATGGCCGACCTGGAAAAGCAGTTGAAGGACGCGACAGGAAGCCGGAGAATCCTGGTTGTAACTGACGGTGTGTTTTCAATGGACGGAACCATCGCGCAGCTTGACAAAATATGTGACCTGGCCGAACAATATCAGGCAATGGTCATGATCGATGAATGCCACGCGAGCGGGTTCATGGGGAAAACCGGCCGCGGCTCGCACGAGTTCAGGAACGTAATGGGGCGGATCGACATCATCACAGGTACTTACGGAAAAGCGCTGGGCGGTGCGTCGGGCGGATTTACTGCCGCTAAAAAAGAGATCGTCGAGATCCTCCGCCAGCGTTCGAGACCCTATTTGTTCTCAAATACATTAGCTCCATCCATCGTCGGCGCATCCATTAAGGTATTAGACCTGCTTTCTTCATCTACCGAACTGCGCGATAAACTGGAACGGAACACAGCCTATTTCAGAAAAGAAATGACAGAAGCTGGATTTGATATTCTCCCAGGCGAGCACCCGATTGTGCCGATCATGCTCTATGAAGCAAAACTTGCACAGGAATTTGCAGCGAAGTTACTAGACGAAGGAATTTACGTAATAGGCTTCTTCTACCCCGTAGTACCACAAGGAAAAGCGAGGATCCGAGTACAAATCTCCGCCGGCCACGAGCACGAGCACCTGGAAAAAGCAGTAGCCGCGTTTACGAAAGTCGGTAAGGAACTGGGGGTTATTTAGAAGGGGAGGAAGGAGGAAAGGGAGGAAGGAGGAAGGAGGAAAGGGAGGAAGGAGGAAAGTAGTATGATAGGAAGGTAGGAAGGAGAAACGAAGATATTTTTTTCTCCCTCCTAATTTTTACTTCCCACCTTCCTCCATCCTCCCTTTCCTCCCTTTCCTCCCTCACTCCATCAACGAAGCTTCCACGTGCAATGATTGCAAAGTGGCGTTGCCGTATTGGGTGACCATAGCAACGTCGGCGGCGTCTCTTCCGTGGGCTATTTCAATACGGTAACCCTCGGTTTTTTCCTGTACGGCGTCGAAAGTATACCAATCTCCTCCGATATAAACGTCAAACCAGGCGTGTAAGTCCATGACTTTCAGTCTGTCCAGGTAACCGACCGTCATGCGGGCCGGGATGCACAGATTCCGGCAAAGCGCAATTGCGAGGTGGGTGAAGTCCCGGCAAACGCCAATCCTGTTTCTTGCAAGATCCAGCGCAGTAGTACTTGCGTCGGTTACGCCATATTGATAGGTAATATTCTTATGTATCCACGTCCGGATCGCCTCAACCTGCGCATAACCAGGAACCATATTGCCCGCAATTTCCATCGCAAGCATATTGATCTCGTGCAAATCTGACTGGCAATAGCGGCTTGGCAGAATATAATGCATTACTTCATCGGGCAAATCTCCAACGAGCACATAAGCCGGTGGCGGACTTGGGATTGCCTTGGTAGCATTCACCTGCGCCTGCACCTCCGTCGTGATCACCACCCTGCCTACGGGTAGGATCGTGCGCTGACAAGGATTTCCATAAATATCGATGTATTCTGAAAATGGTACCTGCGGCTCAATATTAAAGCCTTCCTGCATTATAGATTGTCCTTCCTGACGACGAGGACGTAACATCGTAGTTACCGTAGTGGGAGCATACACGTCATACGTGAATATGCTTCTTCCCTTCATTTTCATGTGGAATCGATTTATGTTTAGTAAATATAGCGATAGGCAATTACTTAAAAATTACGTGCCATTTATCTTATCAATAAACCGCTATACGTTCTGAATTAAAACATATTAATACGCGTTTCCTGACTGGAATGCTATTTTCGGCATTCACAGGAATTTGTAGCATTTAAATATTTAATCTATGGCAGTAACTAAATGGATCGTAGACCCTGTACATTCTGAGGTTCAGTTCAAAATCAAGCATCTGGTCATTTCCTCGATCACGGGTTCCTTTAATAATTTTGAAGGCGGCGCGACCTCTGATATGAGCAATTTTGAAGATGCTGAAATTCACTTTTCACTGGATGTGAGCAGTATTGATACCAATATTGAAGCACGTGACGCGCATTTGAGGTCGGCTGACTTTTTCGACGCAGAGCAATATCCTCACATTACTTTTCAGTCCAATTATTTCCATAAGGTAAAAGGCGACAATTATAAACTCTCCGGTTTGCTGACTTTGAAAGGCATTACGAAACCAATTGAGCTCGACGCTGAATATGGCGGTTCCGAGCGGGATGCGGAGGGAAAATTAAGAGTAGGTTTTGAGGTAGAAGGCAGACTTAGCCGGCAGGAATTCGGGCTTAACTATATGCAGCTCACCGATTCGGGCGGGCTGGTGATTGGTGAAGATGTAAAACTGATCGCTAATATCCAGCTTGTGAAACAGGTTTAATCCGCAAAATGCTCCATGAGGTTTTTAAAAATTCTGCTCCGGATAATTGGTTCGATCGTATTGTTTTTGGTGTTGATACTCGCCGTGCTCGTCACGACGATGGACAAAACGCCGTACAAAGAAATGCCCTACTACGCGGAATGGAAGCGCATTATCAATCAGGTTGAGCCAGTCGCTCCCGATTCAACCGGCCAGCTGAGGGCGGGTTGGGCGAAGGTCAACATTACCCCTTCCTCACCGACGCCAACTGCGGGATATGGTAACCGAAAAGGCAAATTATACACTGCTATTCATGATTCTGTTTATGTGAGGGCAATGGTAGTGGACAATGGAAAGTCGCTGGCCGCTATTGTTTCGGCAGATCTGCTCATCATTCCTCCTACCGTTGTAAAAGTGCTGCAATCGCGATTGACAGAAAAAGAAGTCCCGTTTGATCAGATATTCTTCGGGGCTACACATACGCATAATAGTGTAGGCGGCTGGGGTACCGGCGTTTCTTCGTTGTTTTTTTCGGGTAAATATGATCCCCAAATGGTCGATCGCCTGGCCGATGCATTTTACACAGCTATTAAAGAGGCAAAAGGCAGACTCGAACCGGTTGAACTCACTTACCTGGAATCAATAGACACATTGGATATAAGGAACCGGCTGGTAGGGGAGGAAGGAGAGGTTGACCCTGAAATACGGTCAGCGGCGTTTGTAACTAAAACAGGTAAAAAGGCTATTCTGAGCTCATTTGGGGCACATTCTACGGTTTTGGGTTCAAGAAATATTGTGCTTTCTCGCGACTATCCGGGCGCACTGGTAGATTCTCTGGAAAAAGGCCGCTACAATTTTGCCATGTACATGGCGGGTGCAGTAGGCAGTATGGGGCCTATTGAAAGCGGTACCGACGATTTTGACGAAATAAAAAACCAGGCATTCGGTGTGCAGAATGCGATCCTCTCGGATGCTACTTCAAAGGAGACTTCCAAACAAAATACAATACGATCTCTTACATTGCCGCTTCCCCTCCGCGATCCCAGTCCGAGGTTGACCATGAACCTGGTAATGCGTTCGTGGGCATTTAAAAAGGCTTTTGGTGAATATCCGATTTTTGTAAAAGCACTGCGTATCGGGAATATATTAATGGTAGGAATGCCCTGCGATTTCTCAGGCGAGCTCGTGGCCGGACTTGATGCATACGCTAAAACGAAAGGACTCAATCTGATGGTTACCAGCTTCAACGGCGGATATATTGGTTACATTACCCATGATAAATACTTTGACCGGGATTTGTACGAAACCAAAACGATGAACTGGTACGGCCCGTACAACGGCGCTTATTTCCAGGAGGTGATTAAAGATATTATTGATAAAATGTCCTAAACTGCTCCATGATGAAACTATTTGCATTTCTGATTTTTGGAATAATGAGTATACAGGCAATCGCGCAGGCTCCGGTAAAAGTCGCCGTGGCCGGGTTGACGCACGGGCACGTGGGCTGGATATTTAACAGGTCTGAGAAAAAGGATATTGAGCTGGTAGGTATTTACGAGACTAATCCTGCGTTGGTCAGCGAATTTTCATCCAGATATAAGCTCGACAAAAAGCTCTTCTATACCGACCTCAACAAGATGCTCGACGAGACCAAGCCGCAGGCGGTTTCTGCGTTTGGGGCGATCAGTGAGCATATTATGGTCGTACGCGCCTGTGCGCCGAGGAAAATTCATGTGATGGTGGAAAAGCCGCTCGCGACAACATTTTCAGACGCCAAGGAAATACAAAAGCTGGCCGGACAAAATGAAATCCAGGTATTGACCAACTTCGAAACTTCATGGTATGCGAGCAATCAATATGTGAAAGATCTGGTAGAAGAAGGAAAGCTGGGAGATATTCGGAAAGTAATGGTCAACGACGGGCACCAGGGGCCGAAAGAAATTGGGGTAAGTAAAGAGTTTCTCGAAATCCTGACTGATCCTGCCAAAAACGGCGCCGGAGCGCTGGTGGATTTTGGTTGTTATGGCGCCAATTTGATGACGTGGCTTTTGAAAGGCGAGCGCCCGATTTCGATTACAGCGGTGACGCATCAAAATAAGCCGGAGATCTATAAGGAAGTGGACGATGAAGCTTCCATTATTCTGCAATATCCTAAATCCCAATGCATTATTCAGGGTTCCTGGAACTGGTCTTTCGCGCGGAAGGATATGGAAGTGTATGGAAACAAAGGATACGCAGTCGCCGTAAACCCAACGGTGGTGCGCCAGCGGTTGCAGGAAAAAACGCCGGAAGAAACGATCAAGCTCGATCCTCGCCCGGCTCCGTTTACAGATCCGTTTTCAGTATTGGCCGATGTAGTTACGGGCAAATTGAAATTGGAACAAAACGATATGTACGGTTTGCCGTTGAACGTAACCGTGGTCGAAATCCTCGAAATAGCGAAGGAATCGGCGAAAACTGGCAAAACGATTTTTCTGAAAAAATAGACAAAAGCATGGAGCCACGCTCGGTAAGGTATTCTCAAAGTACATTAACGGAATTAATGATACCCGCCTACGCCAACTTTGGCGGGAAAATACATGGCGGTATATTGCTTTCGCTGATCGATAAGGTCGCTTACACCTGCGCGTCGCGGCACGCAGGGGCTTATTGCGTGACAGTTTCTGTGGACGGAGTTGATTTTCTGCAACCTGTCGAGGTAGGTGATCTGGTATCCCTGCACGCGTCGGTGAATTATGTGGGAAGAACTTCGCTGGTGATTGGAATTCGGGTGATCGCTGAAAACGTGCGCAACCGAACCCAGCGGCATACCAATACTTCCTATGTGACGATGGTGGCAAAAGGAGACAACGACAAACCGACGGTGGTTCCTGAACTGCTGCTCGAAAACGAAGACGATGCGCGGCGCTTTCTGGAAGCGATCAAAAGGCGGGAGCTCCGCGAAAAATATAAGGATGCATTTGATAATGCAATAACCCGGTTAGATGTGCAGCATAATCTGGGACAGCTAACCGGGCACCGTTGTGTGGTAGGTTGGAAGCGTAAGGAGGATTAAAAGCCAAAAAAGCCGCCCGTTTTCTTCGTTCTGGAACGGGTGGTTTTACCAAATAGCATTCCGAAAACGCCTCTCACAACTTCTCTTCCGATTTGTTTTGCCAAAGGAGAATTGAGCGCCTCCGAGATCATTCCTTTTTCTTCCTTCCCCTTTTTTACTTCCTGAACCTCTTCTTTCACCTGGGCTTCCACTTTTGCGTGTTCCTCCATTCGGCGGGTCAGCATTTCGTATGCGCTTTCGGGGTCAATAGGGTCTTTATATTTCTGGTATAATGTCGATTGCTGCACGTGCTGGTCATATTCCGCCTGCACCATCGGTCCCATAATAGAAGTAGGAGGCAGCAAATGCGTGGCTGCTACCTCGGTTGGAATACCTTTATCATTCAAAACGGTAATCAGCGCCTGGCCAATTCCCAGCGTAGTAAGTACCTGGTCGATCTTGTAGAAATCAGACTTTGGATACGTTTTAACAGTTTGCTTCAAACCATCTGCATCCTGAGGCGTAAATGCCCGCAAAACGTGCTGGACGCGGTTTCCAAGTTGAGAAAGTACCGAAACGGGAACATCCTGCGCCATTTGGGTACAAAAGAAAACGCCGACTCCCTTGGAGCGAATAAGCCTGATCACCTGCTCAATCTGGTCTAAAAACGCTTTCGGCGCGTCTTTGAATAGCAAATGTGCTTCGTCGAGGAAGAAAACAAGTTTCGGTTTGTCCAGGTCGCCTGCTTCCGGCAGTTTTTGGTAAAGCTCCGCAAGCAGGCTCAGCATAAATGTGGAGAACAATGCAGGCTTATCCTGCACGTCGGAGATATTCAGCAGACTGATAATGCCCTGGCCGTCAACGCGATCGATCAGATCATTGATATCAAAAGAGCGTTCACCGAATATACTTCCTACTCCCTGTTGTTCCAGCGCAACGATCTTTCTCAATATAGTCCCCGCCGTGGAGCTGGAAATACTGCCATAATCGCCTTTAATCTCAGCCGCGCCCGGGCCTTCCGATAGATAATTGAGGACTTTCTTTAGATCATTCAGATCTACCATTGGTAAATCCTTATCATCTGCATATTTAAACAAAATCGCCAAAACGCCAGACTGCGTATCGTTTAGTTCGAAAATCTTGGAAAGCAGAATAGGACCGAATTCAAGGATCGTCGCGCGCATTTGCGACCCTTTCTGTCCGCTCAGGGAATAGAGCTCGACCGGATATCCTTTTGGTGAAAACACATTTCCCAGGATCTGAGAGCGTTCTTCCAGCGCTGCATTCGTTTTTCCAGGCTGCGCTATTCCTGACAGGTCGCCTTTAATATCAGACATAAAAACAGGAACACCAGCCGCAGAAAGCTGCTCGGCGAAAACCTGTAACGTACGCGTTTTCCCTGAACCGGTAGCGCCTGCAACCAGCCCGTGGCGGTTCATCATTCGCAGCGGAAGACTTACCTTTGCCTCGCTTATGATTTCACCGTCCAGAATAGCGGATCCCAGATGAATTACAGGTTTGTCAGTCTTGTAGGATTTCTGTATTGCGGCAACAAACTCTTCTTTTTTAGACACTGGGATCTCCGGTTTTAGGTTATGAGATGATATTTCACAAAATTTAAATGTTTCGCCAATAATCCAAGTCTGCGGACCTATTTTTCGCAAATGATAATCTTTTGAGATATAGTATTACTTTTCGTATACTATTGCTTTTGCAAAATATTATTAGGTATTTTGGTTGAACTGCTTAACAAATATTCTGATTATTCATTTTAGAGATAATACTTGCCGTTTATGCTTAGCCGAGTTGCGAATTCAATTTACTGGATGAACCGTTATATGGAACGGGTTGAAAATTACGCCCGTTTTGTTGGAGTTAACTTTAATCTTGCCTTGGATTTGCCACCCGATGTGGACGAACAATGGGAGCCGCTGCTGATCGCGACCGCAGATCATTACCTTTTTTATAAATATTACGACAAGCCTACCAAAGAGGACGTAATTCACTTTCTGACATTTGACAAGCGCAATCCAAACTCGATCATCAGCTGTTTGTACGAGGCCCGGGAGAATGCGCGGACGATCCGGGAGACGATTTCGAAGGAAATGTGGGAGAGTATTAATACATTTTACCTTTCGATTCGTGCCACTTCGCCCGATAAATTCCGGAATATGGACCACATGCAGGCCTATTTTACGGATATCCGGCAGAGCTGCCAGCTCTTTCACGGGGTAGTGGACACTTCGATTACGCGGAACGAAGCGTGGCATTTCGGTAGATTGGGCCGTCATATTGAGCGTGGTGATAAGTGTTCGCGGTTTTTGGATGTAAAATATTTTACATTGCAGCAAGACTCCGGCACGTCAGGTTCCACACTTGATCTCATGCTTTGGACTGCTGTTTTGAAGTCCGTGAGCGCCTATAATATGTACCGGCAAACGCACCGGGCGCTTACTTCCATGAATATCGTGGCTTTCCTGATTCTGGATAAACTTTTCCCGAGATCCATCGCCTATTGCGTGCGCCAGGCTGAACTTTCCTTGTATGCGATCGGCGGCTCGATTCCTGAGCGTGGGCACAATAATCCAGCCGAAAGAGCATTGAGCAAGATCCGTAGCGAGCTGGAATTCACCGACGTGGAGGAAATCTTCAAGACGGGCCTGCACGACTATCTCGATACCTTCCAAACCAAGAACAACGAAGTCGATACTGCGATTTTCAATATGTATTTCGGGCTGGAAAATGGCCAGTCGCAAAGTCAGTCACAGAGCCAGTCGATGGGCCAGACGTCGGGTCAATTCCGGACTCAGTGGATGAATTGAGCCCAAAGGATTCCTGAATATGCTTCCTGCCTCCCGGCTGAAAATTCATTTCGACCGAAAAGACCCTTACAGCGTGCCGAAAGGTAGATGAGCGTATTAGTTGTAGAAAAAGCTAAGTCCTGAGAGGGAAATTTAGTATTTTTGCACCAAACAAAAGAGATACACCAGAACGTGACGTTAATTAAATCTATCTCCGGAATCAGAGGTATTGTGGGTGGAAAGTCCGGGGAAGCACTGACTCCGATCGATGTGGTAAAGTTTGCAGCTGCATACGGAACATGGTTGAGGCGCTCGAATCCACAGAATTCAAAAGTGATTATTGGCAGAGATGCAAGGCTTTCCGGTGAAATGGTCAGCCGGCTCGTTGCTGGTACTTTACAGGGTGTTGGTCTCAATGTGATCGACCTTGGTCTTTCCACAACTCCTACTGTTGAAATAGCCGTAACTGCCGAAGGTGCAGGCGGTGGGGTGATCCTTACTGCAAGCCACAATCCGATCCAGTGGAATGCGTTGAAGCTGCTGAACCACCTGGGCGAATTCATTTCAGAGGCTGACGGTGAGGAAGTTCTGAGAATAGCTGATCAGGAAGATTTCGTTTTTGTAGATGTAAAGAAACTGGGCAGTTATACTGCCGACGATTCTTATCTTCAAAAACATATTGATCACGTACTTTCTCTCGCACTTGTTGACAAGGAAGTAATTGCGAATGCAAATTTTAAAATCGTTGTCGACGCGGTTAATTCCACCGGCGGGATCGTGGTACCAATGCTTTTGGAAGCACTTGGTGTTGATCCAAAAAACATCAAAAAACTCAATTGCGAACCGACAGGTAACTTTGCCCACAACCCCGAGCCGCTTCCTGAGCATCTCCGGGAAATAAGCAAGGAGCTTGATAACGGATCTTACAACCTGGGTATCGTAGTGGATCCGGACGTGGATCGGCTTGCATTGATTTGCGAGGACGGAACTCCGTTTGGTGAGGAATATACATTGGTTGCAGTAGCCGATTTTGTCCTGAAAAACACACCCGGCAATACGGTTTCCAACTTATCTTCAACTGCTGCATTGCGTGATGTAACTGTAAAAGCAGGCGCTTCTTACTTCGCATCTGCGGTGGGAGAAGTGAATGTGGTGAATATGATGAAAGCCAATAATGCAGTGATCGGCGGAGAAGGAAATGGCGGGGTTATTTATCCTGAAAGCCACTACGGTCGCGATGCGTTGGTTGGTATTGCATTGTTTCTCACACACTTAGCCAAGTTTGGCAAAACAGCTTCTGTGATGCGGAGATCTTACCCGAACTACTACATTTCAAAAAACAAAATAGAGCTGACAGCGGATATCGATGTCGACAATATATTAAGTCGCATTCAAAGCCGGTATTCAAAACAGCCTCTCAATACAACCGACGGTGTAAGGATCGAATTCAACAAAGAATGGGTTCATTTAAGAAAATCCAACACCGAGCCGATCATCCGGATTTATTCAGAATCCGAAACGCATACTACCGCTATGAATCTGGCAAATAAGATCATTTCCGACATTAAGGAAATTATTTCAGAGCCTAAAAACTGATTCGGGAATAGCAATTAAAAGTACGAATATGAAAGCATACCTGGACAACGCCGCTACCACACAACTTGATCCGGAAGTTTTGGAAGTAATGCTTCCTTTAATGACCGAACAATTCGGAAATCCATCTTCCATTCATGCCTACGGACGCGCTGTCCGCTCGGCGATCGAGCGTGCCAGGAAAAGTATAGCAGGTATCCTGAATGCAGCTCCGGCCGAGATTTTCTTCACATCGGGAGGTACCGAGGCTGACAATACGGCGATCCGCGGAAGCATCGAAACGCTGGGATTGAAGCATGCGATCACGTCACGCATCGAGCACCACGCCGTTTTACATACATTGGAACACCTTCAAAAAACGGGCGTGATCAAGCTGAGTTATGTGAATCTCAATGAAAAGGGAGAGGTAGATCTTGAACATCTTGAAAACCTGTTGGCCACAAATAGCCGTTCGCTGGTTTCATTGATGCATGGAAATAACGAGATCGGGAATTTGCTCGATCTGGAAGTTGCAGGGGATATTTGTCAAAAGTATGACGCTGTTTTTCACAGTGACACGGTTCAAACAATGGGCCATTTCCCGCACGATCTGCAAAAGCTGAAAACCAATTTTATCGTCGGCGCGGCGCATAAGTTCAACGGTCCGAAAGGAGTTGGGTTCCTGTATGTGCGCCCGGGCATTAAAATCGCACCTTTTGTGCACGGCGGCGCGCAGGAGCGTAATATGCGTGGCGGCACTGAAAACATCTACGGAATAGTGGGTCTGGCAAAAGCGCTGGAAATCGCTTACCGGGATATGGACGCGCACAGAACGCATATTGAAGGTTTGAAATCGAGAATGATCGAAAGCCTGAGAAGCAAGATCGACGGCGTTACTTTTAACGGTAATTCTGCTGATCTGGGAAACAGTCTTTACACGGTATTAAGTGTGTGTTTGCCGCCTTCGGATATGAGTGATATGCTTTTGTTTAATCTGGATATTGCGGGAATCGCCGTTTCTGGTGGCAGTGCGTGTTCAAGCGGAACGGAGATCGGTTCTCACGTGCTGAATGAACTTAAAATCGACGCTGACCGGGCCAATGTCCGCTTTTCTTTCGGGAAATATAATACAGAAGCTGAGATCGACTATGCGGTAAATACACTCGCCGATCTCTATAAAAAAGAACCTGTTACGCTCTGATCTCCGCAGGTTTTGGTCTGCCGGTAATCAGGTCTTCGAGGGTCTCAATCCAGATATCGCTGTCATTGAGACTCTCTACAAGCTGCCAGTGCTGGCCGCCTTCTTTTTCAAATAACTCTTTATATTCTTCGCCCACTTCAATCGTCGTTTCAAGGCAATCTGCCACGAATGAAGGCGAGAATGCCAGCACATTCTTAACGCCCTTTTTGGTCAGTTCCGGGATCACTTCGTCCGTGTAAGGCTTGATCCAAGGTGTTTTCCCTAATCTCGACTGGAAGCAGGTAGTATATGTTCCTTCCTGTAAATCAAGTGCTTTTACCAATAATCTGGTAGTTTCAAAACACTGGGCGCGGTAGCAATGCTGGTTGCGGTGATCAAGCTGGTTGCAGCAGGTACCAAACTGGCAGAAACTTCCTGTAACATCGCCTTTCGTGATCTGGCGCTCGGGTAAGCCGTGGTAGCTGAATACGAAATGACCATATTTACGCTGGGCCATGTATTTCTTTGCCAGATCCGCAAAACCCTGAATGAACTTGGGATGATCCAGGAAACGGTTTACAAACCGGATTTCGGGTAAAACTTCCCAATCCTGCACCACGCGCATTACTTCTTTGTATACAGAACCTGTTGAAGCCGAGGCATATTGCGGGAAGAACGGCACTACAATGATCTCCGAAAAGCATTCTTTGCGCAATTCTTTTAATGCACCTTCAATACTTGGGCTTTGATAGCGCATCGCAAGTTCAACCACATATTCGTCTCCCAGCGCCTTTTGTAATTTTTCTTTTACCGAATAGCCGTAAATTTTAAGGGGAGATCCGTCGGGCCGCCAGAGCTCTTTGTACACTTTGGCCGACTTAGGTGCCCGAAAAGGCGCGATGATCAGATTGATCAAGAACCAGCGATTCAAATAAGGGATATCAATGACCCTTTCGTCCATCAAAAACTCACGCAGATACTTGCGCACATCGGGCACCGACGGACTATCGGGAGTTCCAAGGTTCACGATCAGAACGCCGGTTTTTTTAATTGACTTTTCGGTTGTTGAAGTAGCGGGCTGCGCCAGGGTATCAGTATTCATTATTGGTATTGGGTCAAAATCCGGATGTACTACTTAACAACTGTTTCCGGAGTTTTAAAAGTTCGCCTTAATTCATTTCAAATTACAATCCAAGCAAGATCTCTTTCAATGCTGCCTGCGCCGACCATTCACGGTTGGCAGCCTGCTCGATCACAAGCGACCGTGGGCCGTCGAGTACTTCGTCGGCTACTTTCATATTGCGGCGGAGCGGGAGACAATGCATAAACTTACCATTGTCCGTGAGCGCCATTTTGGCTTCGTTGATCATCCATGAAGGATCATCGGTAAGTACCTGTCCGTAAGTTTCGTACGACGACCAGTTTTTTCCATAAACGAAATCTGCACCTTCCAGTGCTTTGTTCTGGTCATAAATCACCTGACCTTTTCCTACAAATTCCGGCGCCAGATCGTAACCCTCCGGGTGAGTAATTACCAGCTCAACGTCCATCGGGTTCATCCATTCACAGAACGAATTCGCGACAGCCTGCGGCAATGCTTTGAAATGCGGCAGCCAGGTTAATACAACCTTTGGGCGCTGTTTTATCTTAAATTCCTCTATCGTAATACAGTCGGCAAGCGATTGCAAAGGGTGGCGCGTCGCCGATTCCAGGTTCACAATAGGTACTTCTGCATATTTTTGAAACTGCCTGAAAACAATCTCCGCATAATCTTTTTCCCGATCCTGTAACCCGGCAAAAGAGCGGATACCGATCACATCGCAATAGCTGCCGATTACAGCCGCCGCTTCTTTCACGTGCTCAGCTTTGTCGCCATTCATGATCACACCTTCCTCCATTTCCAGTCCCCAGCCGTCCTGCCCCACATTCATGGTAATCACATTCATGCCAAGATTTTGGGCAGCTTTCTGCGTACTTATCCTCGTCCTTAAGCTTGAATTAAAGAATAACAACCCTATTGTTTTGTTTTTACCTAATTCAATATCTCCAAAAGGATTACGCTTTGCAGCAATTCCGCTGCTAATCAGTTGGTTGAGATCGGTGACGTCGTTAATGGAAAGGAAGTGGTTCATTCAGTTTAGTATTCAGGCAGATTGAAGGTTGTGCGGCCGAAGCCAATTTTGTGTTGAATTTACGTCAAATGCTCGCGACAGCTACTTCTTTTTTCAGAGCTTCCAGAAACATATCTGCCTCGTCTTTGCGCAATGCAAGGGAAGGCAGCAGTCTGATCGTATTGGCGCCAGCTACTCCTGTAAACATTTTATGTTCAAAAAGCAGCTTGTTGCGCAGGTCTTTTACAGGAAAATCATATTCGATCCCGATCATCAAACCTCGTCCTCGAAGTTCTTTATAACCACCTATTTCTTCAATTCCTTTTAGCAGGTAGTCGCCAATACTGGCAGCATTATCTAGCAGATTTTCATCTTTCATTACATCCAGCACAGCTATGCCGGCTGCACATGCCATGTGGTTTCCGCCAAATGTGGTTCCAAGTAAACCGTAGCTCGCCTTGAATTTTGGTGAGATCAGCACACCGCCGATCGGAAAGCCATTTCCCATTCCTTTCGCCATTGTCATCAGATCCGGGTGAATGCCGCTGAACTGGTGTGAAAAGAACTTGCCGGTACGACCGTAGCCGCATTGTACGCTATCCAGAATAAGTACGGCACCAGTTTCGTCGCATTTTTTGCGAAGTGCCTGAAGAAATGCATCGCTGCTGACCTGAATTCCGCCCACACCCTGGATACCTTCCACGATCACAGCACATACCTCGTCGGTAATACCGTTTTCAAGTGCTTCAATGTCGTTAAATGGCAGGAATGTAACGTGTTCCTTATAGTTTACGGGAGCAACGATGGACGGATTGTCTGTCGCCGCTACGGCTCCTGCGGTACGACCGTGGAAAGCTTTTGTAAAAGCCACCACTTTGGACCGGCCGGTATGAAACGAAGCCAGTTTCAATGCATTTTCATTGGCTTCCGCCCCGGAATTAACCAGGAATAGCTTGTAGTCCGGATATCCTGAAAGTTCGCCCAGTTTTTCCGCCAGTTCTTCCTGCAAAGAAATCTTCACAGAATTGGAGTAAAAGTTAATAGCGTGAAGCTGTTTGCTGAGCATATCCACATAATACGGGTGGCAATGCCCAATCGAAATCACCGCGTGCCCTCCGTAAAGATCGAGGTATTTCGTACCATTCGTATCCCACAAATAGCTCCCCTCAGCCTTTACAGGCTCGATATCGTAAAGCGGATATACATCAAATAAATGTGACATTTTTATAGTGATATTTAAGAAGCAAGTTCCAGATTCTGGATTCTTTGGAAATGCCCAAGATTTATTGTTTTGACTGGCAAATGAAATGTGATTGCAGAAGCTGCAATAAATATGTCCCGAAACTCTATCATCAGATTCCGCCTTCGCAGATCATGGTATATTTCGGCCGCATTCAGCGAAACTTCCTCTGTAAATGGAAGTACAGGGATTCCATCGAGGAGAATTTTGACATCCTTTTTCTTGTCATCGTTTGTAGCTCCCATCATAAGTTCGTACACAGTTACAGCAGATACAAATAAAGAAGCGTCGTTTGGTAACGACGCCAAAATAGTTTTCGACTTATCAGATTTTCGGAGAAACTCAATGAATATTCCCGTGTCAATCACCATTCCGGAACTTTCCACTTATTAATGTTTTTAGAATTTTCTGTTATTGAAGCAATATCTTCCTCGGTCCAAGTGGATATATCTTTTATTTTTTCCTTCCAAACAGACAGATTCCCCTCAGGTCTTCGCACTTTTTGTTGAATTAAAAGCGTGTCTGCATAGGCGAGCAGCTGCCTCCGGTGCGGCTCATTCAACTGATCAAATGTTTGAAGTAAATCATCCATATTGCCGCGAATTATAACAGATCACACATTTACAAAAGTAAGAAATTGCATTAAAAAGCCGGTGCTTTCAGCCTCAAACCTGCGTCTTCGGGCAACCCGAATGCGATATTCATATTTTGTACTGCCTGCCCAGATGCGCCTTTGGTCAAGTTGTCAATAATGCTCGAAATCAGCAGTTGTCCGTCATGAACTTCCAGGTGCAGCAGACATTTATTGGTATTTATGACTTGTTTCAAATCTATCGGCACATCGCTGACGTGTGTGAATGGATGAGATTCGTAAAAGCTTTTGTACATGCTTTTAGCTTCGTCCAGAGTTCCTTCGAAAGGTGTATACACATTCGCCATAATTCCTCTGGTAACATCTCCGCGATAGGGGACAAAATTGACGGCTTTGTCAAAACCAGTCTGCAATTTGCCCAAGCTCATTTTTATTTCGGTCAAATGCTGATGCGTGAATGCCTTGTATATCGAGATATTATTATTTCTCCAACTAAAATGCGTCGTCGCACTCAAAGCCTGCCCGGCCCCTGTACTTCCCGTAACAGCGCTGACGTGAATATCGTCTGTGATCAAACCGGCATTAGCCAGCGGTAGAATAGCCAGTTCAATGCTTGTAGCAAAACAGCCGGGATTTGCGATTTTGCTCGCACCAATTATCGCGCCTCTTTGAAGTTCCGGCAATCCATAAACAAATCCTTCTGTCTCGTCACGAAAATCGGTACTCAGATCGATCACTTTTACTGTTTCCGGGAGAGCGTGTGCTGCCAGGAATTTCTTCGATTCGCCGTGGCCCGAGCAAAGGAAAATCGCATTTAACCCCGGTTGATCTAGCAGCTCCTGCGTATCGTCTCCGGAAAATACCAGATCGGTATCGCCTAGTAAATCGGTATGTGTTTCATGAACAGGTTTTCCGGCCTGGCTTTTGCTATGTGCGAAAGCAATATTAACGAACGGATGATTGATCAGAATTCTGATCAGCTCCCCGCCAGTGTAACCCGCCGCGCCTATTATTCCAATATTGATGTTAGTCATTTGTAATCCAGTTTTCAATTTTAAGTCCACCGACTCTCTCGAATTCCTTGACATTATTGGTCACCAAAATTAATTCATGACTTAATGCATGCGCTGAGATCAGGAGATCATTTGCTCCGATTATCTTTCCTTTACTTTCGAGATCAGCCCTTATCAAAGCATAAGTTTCGGCTGCCTGTTCATCGAAATCAATAATGGTGAACGGTTTCAAAAAAGCTTCCAGGGCAGCCTTATTCTGCTCCGTTAGCTGACTTTTTTCAACACCATACCAAAGTTCAGCAACTACAATAGAGGAAATTGCTATATCTCTCCAATCCAGTGTTTGCAACTTATGCAGTACTTCAATCGGCCTTTTTTTGATAATGTAGGCCACTATATTGGTATCCAACAAATATTTCATTCGAATAAATTTTCAGATTTATCGAGAGGAGGCTGGATACGTTGAGTTAAATAATCGTCAGAAAAATCAGCAATGTCATTCCACCATTTCTGCAAACCGTTCTTAACATCGGCTTGCAGTTTTCTTTTCTCTAAAATAGACTCCATGTACTCATAAAGCTCTTGAAGAACATCAGCAGGTAATTCCTGGACCTTCCGTTGGATTTGGCTTTGGAGTTCTATTTTCGTCATATTTTAAATTATAAATTCGATTCCGTCACTTTCTGATAAATCATCACCTGGTTCGAAGCTACTTTCGAGAAACCACGTACATCGTCGCCAGTCCAGGCGTTGTTCATTTCACCATAGCTTCCGAATTTCGACGACATCAGGTCGAATGGAGATTCAATTCCTTCCACATGAAAACGGTAAGGCGCAAGATATACATGCACTTTGCCGGTTACGTGCGTCTGAGTATCTGCCAGGAAAGTTTCGATATTCCGCATTACGGGCTCAACAAACTGTCCTTTGTGCAACAAGCTTCCGTACCAGTTCGAAAGTTGCTCTTTCCAGTAAAGCTGCTGCTCGCTCAATACGTGTTTTTCCAGCGTATGGTGCGCTTTGATAATAATCAGTGGTGCCGCAGCTTCAAAACCTACACGACCTTTGATACCGATAATCGTATCGCCCACGTGAATATCACGGCCAATGCCAAAAGGTTGCGCGATTGCAGCCAGCTTTTGAATTGCTTCCACTGAATTTTCGAAACTTTCGCCTGCAATTCCTTTCAGCTCGCCTTTCACGAATTCAAGTGTAATTCTTTCTGGCTCGGTTTTGGAAATTTGCGTCGGCCAGGCAGATTCCGGGAGGTATTGTTCAGAAGTTAAAGTCTCTTTTCCACCTACCGAAGTCCCCCAAAGTCCTTTGTTAATGCTATATGCGGCTTTGGCCCATTCGCGGCCAACTCCTTTTTTGGTCAAATATTCAATTTCAGCCTCGCGCGAGAGTTTCAGGTCGCGGATCGGCGTAATGATTTCTGCTTCCGGGATGATAATGCGAAATGCCATATCAAAACGAACCTGGTCATTTCCTGCGCCGGTACTCCCGTGTGCAATCGCGCTGGCACCGATTTCCTTCGCATATTCAGCTACCGCTACCGCCTGAAAAACGCGTTCGGCACTTACTGAAAGCGGGTAAGTATTGTTTTTAAGGATATTTCCAAAAATGAGATACTTAATGCAATCATTGTAATATTCGCTCGTCTTCGAAATGGTCGCGTGTTTTTTTACACCCAAAGAATAGGCATTTGCCTCAATGGTTTTGAGTTCTTCATCCGAAAAACCGCCGGTATCCACCAAAACTGAATGGACTTCGTAACCTTTGTCTTCGGCTAAATATTTTACACAAAAAGAGGTATCTAATCCTCCACTGAATGCTAGTACTACTTTTGGCTGTGACATTATATTGAACTTGTTCTTACTGGATTCTTAAATAGAAGGTACAAAGTAAACAAAAAAATACCTCGCTTCGGGCTTGTGACGGCGGCCGGGCGAGGTATTTAAAAGATATCTGAAATCTGTAAATGAATGCCGTACTCTAATGTACAAGCAATGCCCCGGCGTTTTTCTTTTTAGCGCGTTCTTCCCTTCGCAACAAAATGCGTTGCTTGATACGCATCCAGCGCTCGTAAAGACCCGATTCTTTCAGGAAATCCCAGGAATGTTTTTCCTCAACCACATTGCCGGCTTTCACCGCAGCTGGCTCCTTTTCAACAGGATCGTACATCATTCCAGTACACAGACAGTGTTTTCTGCCAGTGCGCGTCAGTACATCATAGTTAACGCAACTTGCGCAACCTTTCCAGAATGCATCATCGGCAGGTAATTCGCTGAATGTAACTGGTTCATAACCCAGGTCCGAGTTGATCTTCATCACCGGCAAACTGGTCGTAATGCCGATTATTTTCGCGTCAGGATATTTTTTACGGGATAATTCAAATGCTTTTTGCTTGATCGCTTTCGCCATTCCGCTGTTACGAAAATCAGGATGTACGATCAGCCCTGAGTTGGCTACGAACTTTCCGTGCTCCCAGGTTTCTATATAACAAAAACCAACCCATTCGCCTGTATCGGTAGTCGCGATGATCGCCTTACCCTCCACCATTTTTTCCATGATGTACACCGGAGAACGTTTGGCTATACCGGTACCACGCTTTTTAGCGCTTTCCTCCATTTCTGCACAAATAGTTTCTGCAAAACTGAGGTGATTTTCATTGGCAGCCTGTACTATAAACTTACTGCCCACTACTTCGGTATTTTTCATTGATGGCGATTCTGACAAAAATTCGAAACAATAATTAATATACCCAGATTAAAAACGATGGGACGTTTTGAACTATAAGAAAGAAAACGGGGGGTATAAAAGATTTACCACGTAGGTAAAATAGAATTATGCGGTCCGGGGGGACCTGAATCGAAAAGGCGTAGTATGAAGAACAGTATATGTGCCGTTGCTATTCATTTGACTGTCAATGGAGTCTAATAGGGTGCAAATTTTGAAAAAAAAATTATCACTCCAAAGAAACAGAAGATATATTTTTATGGTTCGGTTTCGATAAAAGTTTTATCTCAAACACACTTAAACCTACCTCATGTCAGCTTTAAATCCGGATGATATTCTAAACGGTTATATCAATGGAATATTTCCTATGGCCGAGCCGGATGGAACAATTTACTGGTATTCACCCAACCCCAGGGCTATTATCCCATTTGAAAACTATAAACCTTCCAAGTCTCTCCGGCCGGTTATAAACAGGAATCATTTTGAAATTCGCGTAAATACGGATTTCGAAGGTGTAATGAGAGGTTGTTCGGGGCCCCGGGCAAAGGAAAGCGGCACGTGGATTTCGGAAGATATTATTGCCAGCTACACAGAATTGCATAGATATGGATATGCCCACAGCGTGGAAGCTTACCGGGAGAACCGGCTCGTAGGCGGACTTTACGGGGTTTCGATTAACGGCGTATTCTTTGGTGAATCCATGTTTACGATCGAGAGTAATGCATCCAAGGTAGCTTTCCATTATTTAATCCAGATATTGAAACTAAATGGCTTTGCATTGCTGGATACACAGTTTATCAATGATAACGTACTTCGTTACGGGGCTGTTGAAATTCCGCGGGACGAATACCTGGACCTTCTCAGTAATGCTTTAAAAGTGAAGGTAAGGTTTGACGGAACTCCGATCTCATGAATCGTATAGCAAAGTAAATGCGCCATTTCATTGGAAATGATTTAATTTTAGCTCAAAATCTACTACCAGGCATTGCTTCGCCCAAGTGAATGCTGCTTTTTGAATCCAGAAGTGTCGAAACCCATTCTTGTCATCAAATTTGGAACCGCGTCGATTACGCTGCCTTCGGGAGAGCCGGACAATGGTAAAATCTCAGAAATAGCCAGACAGGTTTCCGAAATCCACGCTCAATACCGCATAATCATTGTTTCCTCCGGCGCAGTAGGAGCAGGGAAAGCTTATATCCGGAATTATAAAGGAACGATGACGCAGCGGAAGGCGGCCGCCTCGGTTGGTAACCCGCTGCTGGTGGGTTTGTATGCCAGCTATTTTGCGCCCAAACATATATTTATAGCCCAAAGTCTTTGTGAAAGGCAGCATTTCGCAAACCGGGACAAATTCCTGCAACTCAAAGAAACTTTTGAAGAGCTCTGGGAAAACGATATTATCCCCATTGTAAATGAAAATGACGTGGTCAGCGACCGGGAACTCAAATTTTCCGACAACGACGAACTGGCAACTTTACTGGCAGTTGGTTTCGGTGCCGAATCGCTGATGTTCTGCACTTCCGTGGGTGGGTTACTAGATGAAGAGGGGCAGATACTGAGGAACGTATCGAATGTGAACGAGGTTTTTAAATTTGTTAAAACAGACAAATCATTCCTGGGATTAGGCGGAATGGCCTCCAAGCTGACTTTTGCAAAACTGGCCGCGCGTATGGCGATCAGGGTGGTTATTTTTGGAATGAATGCAAAGAATGAATTGCTGCGGGCTTTGAATGGAGACGCTGGAACTTTAATCACACCTGGAAAAAGCACACTTTCAGCACGGAACAGATGGCTTGGAAGCGGAGGACTTGTTTCGGGACGGTTGCAGATCGATGAAGGTGCATCGAAAGCACTTTCGAAAAGGAAAAGTCTGCTGGCTGTGGGGGTAACCGAAGTTACAGGTGATTTTGAGTCTGGCGAAATCATTGAAATATACTCGGCGGCCGAAGAAATGATCGCCGTGGCGCGCGCCAGAGAAACCTCTACCGCGATTCGCCAGAACCTGAAAACAATGAATTTTGAAGTGGCTCACGCTAACGATATCGTATTGCTCTAATGGACTCGATTTTACCTTTATTACAAGAAACTCAGAAAGCAGCGACGCAAATCCGTAACCTGGAAGATGCGCGCAAATCTGAAATGCTGGAAGATCTGGCGGCGAGAGTACTTGAAAATACTGCCCGGATCATCGCTGAAAATAAAAAGGATCTGGATGTAATGGACGATGCGGATCCTAAAAAGGACCGGCTTTTGCTCAACGAAAAACGCATTCAGGGACTTGCACAAAGTCTTCGTGATGTGGCAGCACTGCCAGACCCGGCCGGGGAGGTATTGTTGGAGCGGACGATCGAGCAGGGGCTTTCTTTGCAAAAAATCGCAGTTCCGCTTGGTGTTGTGGGTGTGATATATGAATCGCGGCCGAATGTGACCCTGGATGTAGCGGCGCTGTGTTTGCGTTCGGGAAATGCGTGCGTGCTGAAAGGTGGAAAGGAAGCCCACTATTCTAATGTACTTCTGGTCGGACTGATACATGAAAGTCTGGCCAAATTTGGCGTACCGACGCCGGCTGTAATGTTGCTGCCAACGGACCGGAAGTTTGTGAGCGAATTGCTGACTGCTACCAAGTACGTTGATATTATTATCCCGAGAGGCTCAGAAGGTCTGATTAAGTTCGTTCGTGAAAATTCGTTGGTACCTACTATCGAAACCGGCGCGGGGGTTTGTCATACTTACGTGGAGAAAACAGGCGACCTCGAAAAAGCCGCTGCGATCGTGGTAAATGCAAAAGTTTCTCGGCCTTCGGTTTGTAATTCGCTGGATACGATTTTGGTGGATCAGGAAGTTGCAAAAGAATTCTTACCGAAACTAAAACAAGAATTCATCAAATGGAATGTTGAAGTTTTCGCTGATGAAATTTCTTATCCCATTTTTGCTGAAATAGAATACCCATTACTGCAACACGCGACTCAGGAGGATTTTGGAAGGGAATTTCTTGACTATAAATGTTCGGTAAAAGTAGTAAATGGGCTGGATGAAGCTCTGGAACATATCCGGGAGCATTCTTCCAGGCACTCAGAAGCTATTATTTCGAAAGACGAAGCTGCGATCAATCGGTTTTTAAAAGAAGTGGACGCTGCTGCGGTTTATGCAAATGCATCGACGCGCTTTACTGACGGTGGCGTATTCGCATTGGGAGCAGAAATTGGTATATCTACACAAAAATTACACGCCCGAGGTCCATTTGCATTGGAAAAGCTGGTGACAGAAAAATGGATCGTGAAAGGGGACGGACAAGTAAGATGATAAATTCAGTGGAACAAATACAAGTGCTGAGCGGCGAAGCGATTGAATTGCTTAAACGCCTGATCGAAACGCCCTCATTTAGTAAAGAAGAAACAAATACGGCACAGTTGCTGGAAGATTTTTTTAACAAAAAGAGCATTCCATTTGAGCGCCTGAAAAATAATATCTGGGCTAAAAACCTGCATTTCGATGAAGCGAAGCCTACTATTCTTCTGAATTCGCATCACGATACTGTCAAGCCAAACAAGTCGTGGACACTGGATCCTTTTAAGGCGATTGAGGAAGACGGTAAGCTTTTTGGATTGGGAAGTAATGATGCCGGCGGTTGTCTGGTTTCCCTCATCGCGACTTTCTGCTACTTTTACGATCGGCAGGATTTGAAATACAACATTATTATTGCGACTACGGCGGAGGAGGAGATTTCCGGTAAAGAAGGTCTTGAAATCGTCGCGCCGCTACTTCCTGAAATCGCCTTCGCGATAGTCGGTGAACCAACGGAAATGCATTTGGCGGTGGCCGAAAAAGGGCTGCTTGTGCTGGATTGTACGGCAAAAGGAAAGTCGGGGCATGCGGCGAGAGAGGAGGGGGACAATGCGATTTACAAGGCACTCAAAGATATTGAATGGATTATCGGGTATCAGTTTCCGAAAGTATCGCCTTCACTGGGACCGATTAAAATGTCGGTTACCATTATCAATGCAGGAACACAGCATAATGTGGTGCCGGATAGTTGTGTGTTTACGGTGGATGTGCGGGTTACCGATCAATATACACTGGAAGAAATTATCAACGAAATTCAGCAGAACATTCATTCTGAGGTAGTTCCAAGATCAATAAGGCTGCGTCCGTCAAGTATTCCGGTCGATCATCCTATCGTATTGGAAGGGCTGAAACTGGGAAGAAATACCTACGGTTCTCCTACGACTTCCGACCAGGCTTTGCTCGATTGTCCCTCACTCAAAATGGGGCCAGGGCACTCTGCAAGGTCCCACAGCGCTGACGAATTTATTTACTTGCACGAAATTGAAGAGGGCATTACGCAATACATTCAAATGCTGGAAGGCGTTGTGACCCAATAATTTGCTATCATTGTCAGGCGAACTTAACCCGCTCAGGCAATGCAATTCTACTCCAAAGAAGATATTCAGGCTTTCGATACCGTCCGGTTTATGTACATCCAAACTACATTGACCGGACATATTTTTACCATCACCCTCAATAGGCCCGAAAAACGGAATGCATTCACGCCGACGATGGCCGAAGAGATCATTTATGCGATCGCTTATGCGCATTACAATCCGGAAGTCAGATGTGTAATTGTCCAGGCAGCCGGTCCTGTTTTCTGTGCAGGCGCCGATTTAAATGCTTTTCACGATTCGTCTGCAAACCAAACAAACGATACTTTACCACAAAGCCGCGAAGAAGCGCGATTAGGTGATGCATTTGAACAGTTGCTAAAACCAAGTATTGCAAAAGTAGAAGGTCCGGTATTAGCCGGTGGTTTCCTGATTATCTGCGGCTGCAATTTCGTGGTTAGCACTCCGAATGCCAATTTCAGTTTACCGGAAGTAAAAAGAGGCATCTGGCCCATGCAGGTAATGGCGTCACTGTCGAAGGTAGTATCTGACAGAAAAGCGCTGGAAATGGCGATTAGCGGGCGCAACTATACAGCCAAAGAAGTCTTAGATTTTGGATTGGTTACCTTTATTGTGGAAAAGGAAAGTATTCATTCCGAGGTAGATAAACTTGCCGATATGATCTGTGAAAACGCTCCGCTGGCAATTACAGCCGGAATGTCAGCATTTCAGCAAATCAAAAATCTTGCTGAACATGAGCAGCATGCTTTTCTAAAAGCTCAATTAGATCATCTACTCCAAAGCGAGGATGCAAAGGAAGGTGTACTGGCTTTCAAAGAAAAGAGGAATCCCGACTGGAAAAACAAATAGCCAGAACTAAAAAACCTAACAGCCAATAGCTAAAAGCTGATAGCTTCCTCTCAATTCACCGGCACAATCTCAATTTCCTCTCCGTAACGGTTATGGAATTTAAAATCTACAACTCCCAAAGAGCTGTCCTTGATAAGCTTAACCCAGGTTTTGTAATGGAAGAACCATTTCATCTGCTCGGACATCAAGCCTTTTGTGAAATAAGAATGCAGGAACGGATGCAGCGAAATAGTAATGCCGCGTTCGTTTTGTTTTGTGAGAATGTAATCCAGGTTATTTGCGATCACATCTGAAACCAGGATACTGGCCTGGATCGTACCGGTACCGCCGCAGGTTGGGCAGGTTTCCCTGGTTACGATATTCATTTCCGGCCGCACGCGCTGACGCGTAATTTGCAGCAAGCCGAATTTTGAAAGTGGAAGAATGGTGTATTTCGACCTATCTCCCTTCATTTCGTCTCGCATCACATCAAAAAGCGTTCTTTTATTTTCCGCTTTTTTCATGTCGATGAAATCGACGACGATAATGCCGCCCATATCACGAAGTCGCAGTTGCCGGGCTATTTCTTTGGCAGCCTCGAGGTTGACACTCAGTGCAGTAGCTTCCTGATCCTCTTCGGAGTTGGATTTGTTACCGCTATTGACGTCGATTACGTGGAGTGCCTCGGTATGCTCAATGATTAGGTAACCTCCGTTCGGCAAACTTACAGATCTCCCGAACAGTGACTTGATCTGCTTTTCAAGACCAAATTGTTCAAAAAGCTTATTCTTGCCGTTGTGCAGCTTGAGTATATTCTCTTTGTCCGGCGCGATATTATGAATATAGGCTTTGATATCCTCGTAAACTTCCTTGGAATCAACCGTAATGCTGTCAAAAGATTCGTTCAGCATGTCACGGATAATAGAGGAAGCACGGTTCATTTCACCGATAATCCGATCGCGGGGTTTAGCGTCGCGCAGTGCTTTGATACCATTTTCCCATTTGTCAAGACAATCTTGTAAATCCCTGTTAAGTTCGTCAACATCTTTACCTGTCGCCACTGTCCGGATAATCACACCGAAGTTGGCGGGCTTAATAGACGACATCAGACGCTGCAGACGATTTCTCTCCTGCTTGTCAGTGATCTTTTTAGATAAATTGACTGAATTAGAAAACGGGACCAGAACGATATACCTGCCTGCTATTGAAATGTCGCAGGACAGACGCGGGCCTTTCGTAGAAATAGGCTCTTTAACGATCTGAACAAGGATGGGCTGATTTTTAGAAAGTACCTTATCAATTTTACCAAGTTTCTCAATTTCAGGCTCCATCTTGAAATTATTGAGCTTGCCTGAATTGGCCTTCTTGGAAATAACTTCCTTGGTGAGCTTATTGAGAGAATTGATATTAGGACCCAGATCAAGGTAATGCAGAAATGCATCCTTTTCAAAACCGACATCTACAAAAGCGGCATTGAGGCCTGCTACCAGTTTTCTGACAGTACCGAGGTAAATATCCCCAACGGTAAAGCTTTGATCCGGTGTTTCGACGTGGTATTCTAAAAGACGTTTATCCTGCAAAAGGGCTATACGTTCTCCCTTTTGAGTAGAATTGATTAGTAATTCGTTACTCAATGTTCAACCAACCAAGTGGCTATATAATGTTGATACTTAACCGCCCGCTTATTTTGAATATAAAAATGAAATAAGGGGTATTGCAAATGTAGCGAAGAAAGTATGACCGGGTCTTATAAAAACCCGGTCATATTAATTATTTCTTCTTATGTCTGTTCTTTCTAAGTCTTTTCTTTCTCTTGTGAGTTGAAATCTTATGTCTCTTTCTTTTCTTTCCGCAAGGCATAATTATGTCGTTTATGAATAAAAATTAATTCCTTTAATCGTTTGTCTGTCAATTGTTCAGGCGGGTTTCCAATTCGCCGATAGCTTGCTGGATCACCGGATCTTTCTCCTCTTTCTTCACTTCTGCCAGTACTTTACGAGCCTGCTCCTTGTCTCCCAGCTCCACTAGTGTAAGACCAAGATAAAACTTTGCCTTGGTGTTTGCCGGGTTATTGGTCAGGATCTGCCTGAACCGGTCAGAGGCCTTCGAGTATTGATTTGATCTCATTGACAGGATCCCCAAATTGAACAGTGCGAGTTCGTTCGTAGGATCTGTGTCTATCACTTCCCTTAACATGAGAATACCCGCCATCGGGTTCTCGGTGTTGACGTAGGTCATAGCCATATTGGCTTTTGCTGCCAGCAGGCCAGGGTTCAGTTTCAGCGCTTTTTCGTAGTATTCGCGGGTTTTAGTGCCCAGGTTTTTTGCTTTCTCATCGTTAACTGCAAATCCATACGCCTCGTAATACCGGTCACCCGTGCGGAGTATGTTTTCAACAGTTGGCGCAAGTATTGCAACCTGTTCAGCGTAAAATCCGGCGCTGTCAAATTTTTGAAGCTCGGCGAATTTGTTCGAAAGCTCAATTCCAGCCGAAGCCTTGTCTTTCGCATTTGCCTGATTGAAGCCGCTTCTCAGCCGATCTATCGTTTTCAATTGATCGGGTGTCAAAGCGGCTCCATCGTGCTTGGTAGCAGCTTCTGGTGCAGCTTCGGTAGAGGCTGCGGCAGGTTGACTACGCTCCTGATCCACTTCCTTACCCTTTGTATTAACAACTACCTTGGGTAAGCTGAATAGCGTTCCAACAAGTGCAACTGCAAGTACGCAAGAAAGAAGAATGGACTTTTTCATAAATTATAACCCGAAGTGGCAGGCAAATTACTTTTCAGCAACCGCCTTAAGTTTGTCACTTTCCTTAACCTGTTCAACAAATACCTTGGCAGGTTTGAAGCTAGGTACAAAGTGCTCGTCAATGATCATTGAAGTTCCCTTCGAGATATTGCGGGCAACTTTACGCGCACGTTTTTTATTAATAAAACTACCAAACCCTCTAACATAAAGGTTCTCGCCCTCAGAAAGGGAATCCTTTACCACGGTGAAAAACGATTCCAGCGTTTGCTGAACGTCGCCTTTGTCAACACCTGTTTTTTCAGAAATCTGTGCGATTACGTCTGCCTTAGTCACTTTGATTGTTTACTTTAAGTGGATATTATTTCATTTATTTACTTACTCCTCTGAATTTTGGGAACACAAAGGTACGGTAATTTTAACAGAATTTAAAAGGATGGCGTTTTCATTTTTTTTCTAATTGATTAAATAACAGTGTTTAATGACGGAAATATATTGATACCAGATACAGAACTGATCGCAGAGTTTAACAAAAAATTAAAATTCTGGTATATAAAAAATCATAGAAAGCTTCTTTGGCGTGAGACGACTGATCCATACAAAATCTGGCTGTCGGAAATCATATTACAACAGACCCGCGTTGCGCAGGGAACCCCCTATTACGAGAAGTTTCTACTGAATTATCCCACCGTTTTTGATCTGGCTGCGGCCGACGAACGCGACGTACTTCGCCTCTGGCAGGGGCTCGGTTATTATTCCAGGGCCCGGAATATGCATTATACGGCCAGACAGGTTGTCAATGAATATGGCGGGAAGTTTCCCGAAACCGCAGCCGGACTTTCAAAGTTGAAAGGCTTGGGAAATTATACGGCGGCTGCGATAGCGTCATTTTCATTTGGAGAAGCTGTCGCTGCAATCGATGGGAATGTGTACCGGGTAATGTCGCGGATTTTTGGCATTCAGTCAGATATGCTGAGTAATCAGGGTAAAAAGGAGTTTGCGTTGATGGCTGGGCAGCTGGTACCGTCCGATGATCCGGCTACCTATAATCAGGCGATGATCGAATTTGGCGCATTACAGTGTGTGCCGGTTTCTCCCGCCTGTCATATTTGTCCTGTTACAGATATGTGTTTTGCCTTCGCTCATAATATGCAGAACCAGCTGCCTGTGAAGGTGAAAAAGTTGAAGGTCAAGCAACGGTTCTTTAATTACATCGTAGTCGAATCAAACGGTCAGCTGGCGATGAAAGAGCGCCCGTCGAAGGATATCTGGCAGGGATTGTATGATTTTTATTTGCTGGAATCCACTGCGCCCATTGAAGATCCCGACGATTTGCAAAGCTTGATTTCTTCGGCCGGTTTGCTGCAACAGGGCATACTGAAAATGACTTCCAAAATTTATACACATATATTAACCCACCAACGATTGCATGTCAGTTTCTGGTGGCTGGAAATTTCGGAAACCAATACAATAGATTTGCCCGCAGGGTTGACTTTTTACACAAAGGAACAGATTGAATCGCTTCCGAAGCCGATTTTGATCGATACCTTTTTAAAAGAAGAGAAATACCTGTAAACGCTTAAAACTGAAAGCTATGGCAAGTTTTAATTTAAATTCCACTCAGGTTGAGGATTATCACCGCGACGGTTATGTCGTAGTAAAGGGCCTCTTTTCCGAAGAAGAAATAGCCAAATTGTATAATACAGCGCTGGAAAATTCGGTCATGCAAAAGAATGCAATGGATCTGAATGATCAGTCTGGAAAGAAGACGAAGCTTTCGCTGTGGTTTACTCCGGGAGATGACGTTTTTGGTTATTTGATAAGAAGCGAGAGAATGGTCAATTCCGTGTGGCAGTTGCTGGGCGAGGAAAGTCAGGTTTGCCATTTCCATACCAAACTCATGCAAAAGGAGCCGAAAGTGGGCGGTGCGTGGGAGTGGCACCAGGATTACGGATATTGGTATAAAAATCAATTCATTTTTCCGGACCAGCTGATGAGCGTGATGATCGCATTGACGTCCGCAAACAAAGAAAATGGCTGTTTGCAGGTAATCAAAGGTTCGCACAAAATGGGCCGAGTCAATCACGGTTTTGCCGGCGAGCAGGTTGGGGCCGATATGGAAATGGTTAACCACGCTTTGAAAACGATGGATCTGGTATACTGCGAAATCGAGCCGGGCGATGCCTTGTTTTTTCATAGTAACCTCTTGCACAGATCGGAAGCTAATTTGTCCGATCACCCGCGCTGGTCGCTGATTTCTTGCTACAACTCTCAATCGAATATAGCCTACGCCGAAACATCCCCATCCTGGAAAGTCCCAGTCTCCATAGTCCCGGACAGGGCACTATTAGAATGGGAAGCCAATTCATTCGGCAATGCCGATTTTCTCAAAAAAGAAGACGACCCGGCTTTGAAAACGACGGGGTGGGAGGCGGAGGTGAAAACTCATTAGGGAAATAGTTGTGTATTGTTCGGTGTTGTTCGGTATTGTCATTCTTGGTTTGATAAGAATTAGAAGCAATCCCGAACAATCCTGACCAATAATAACCACCCTGACCAATTGAACACGATAATGACCAAAATTTTATGCAAAAAATAGCAATGCTAGGCTCCGGCTTTATTGGGCGGTTTTATGCTGAATCTATTCACGGGCAGCGTGGCCGCGACAGGGTTGTGGCTATTTATGCCCGCCGCGACGAAAGTGCTCAAAAGTTTGCTGCCGATTACGGTTGCGACTTCTGGTCTTCCAATATGGAGGAAGTGATCGCACATCCTGATGTGAATATGGTATGTATTGCATTGCCGAATAACATTCACGAGCAGGCGGTAATGCTTTGCGCCAAACATAAAAAGGCGGTTGTTTCGACCAAACCCTTGGGCAGAAATGGCGAAGAGGCTCTGCGCATGATGAAAGCTGTTGAAGAAGCAGGCATTTTTGCAGGTTACCTGGAAGATCTCTGTTATACCCCAAAATTCCTGAAATCGCTGGAAAGTGTCAAAAACGGTTCGCTGGGCCGCATTATTTGGGCGAAGTCGCGCGAGGCGCATCCGGGGCCGCATAGTGAGTGGTTTTGGGATATTGAACAGGCGGGTGGCGGCTGCATCCTGGATCTGGGCTGCCACTGCATTGAGATTTCACGCAATTTTATTGGAAAAGATATCCGGCCGGTGGAAGTAATGTGCTGGGCAGATACGCAGGTGAAACCGATCGATGCGGAAGACCATGCCATTGCATTGGTGAGATATGAAAACGGCGCGATCGGGCAGTTTGAGGTAAGTTGGACTTTCCGTGGGGGAATGGATTTACGCGACGAAGTGATGGGAACTGAAGGCACGATCTGGATCAATAATTTCCTGAGAACGGGTTTTGAAATGTTTACCACCGGGCAAAACTCGGAAGGTTCAGGAGAAGAATATGTAGCTGAAAAGGCTGAAAGCAATACAGGCTGGCTATTCCCGGTGGGAGATGAAGTGAATGATCTGGGCTATAATCACATGTTTACGGATATGTTCAACTCCGCCGAAAAAGGTACCGAGCCGGCTGAGACTTTTTATGACGGATACGTGGTGAATGCGGTGATCGACGCGGCTTATAAATCGGCCAAAACCAAACTATGGGAGAAAGTTGAGCTGCCTGTATGGCGCGGTAAAGAGGGTGTTACAAAACCTTCGAACTACGTTTCCTACAATGAAGATTACTATTTAATTAAAAAAGAAGTAACCCACGACGGGCGCAATAAATTGATTTTGAAAGATAAGATCAGCGGCAGGATAACTGAGCGGGACATTTAGCGGCGCATTTGTTTTTATATTTTTATCTTTAAATCATCATTCAATCCACAACTAAGAATCATGGCAGGAAGTGTTAATAAAGTAATTTTGATCGGTAATCTGGGCAGTGACCCGGAAGTTCGTTACCTGGAAAGCGGCTCGGCAGTTGCCAAATTCAATATCGCTACCACCGAGAGCTATACCAATAAAAGCGGCGAGCGCGTGGACAATACCGAGTGGCACCGCATTGAACTCTGGGAAGGTCTTGCCAAAGTAGCAGAGAAATATCTCAAAAAAGGAAATCAGGTTTATATCGAAGGACGTATCCGCACCGACAGCTGGACGGACAAAGAGGGCCAGCAGCGCACAGGCGTTACCATCCGTGCCAATAGCATGACTTTACTCGGCGGGCCTTCAGGCTCAACGCCAGGCGGGGAAAGCAGCGGTGGATATCAGCAGCAAAACCAGCAGCCACGGGCCGCACAAGCACCACGATCTTCCGACCCAATCCCGCCATCGCTGGCATCAGGCAGTAACGACGACGACGATCTGCCATTCTGATTTTTTTGAGGATTAAATCGTTGGTTCAGCAGAGATAGTGTAATTATTGGGCTGGAAGTACCTTTTTCGAACCATAATAGCTACATTTATCTTATTGAAATTTAAATCAACAATTTACTATATTCCGTGAAGGAGACCGCAGACAGTGACGACCCGCTTGCCCGAACGCGTACGGGGATTTCAATTCCCCAAAAATGTACGCAATCCGTTCTGGCAGGGGCATTTGTACCCGTTGATTTCTTAGCTCCCTACGATTTAATCCTCGTAATTTTTCTATTCCTCTTCTCATTATCCCTTTCCGGAATCCGCGCCGCTTATGCCGCCGCCGGCGCAATGGAAAATCCCTGGGACCGAAAGCCCGACGAAGAAAATCAACTTCCTACCCGCATTCAGCAAACCGCATTATCGCTCGTTCAGCGCGCAATCACACTTTTTGCGTTGTTACTGGCTGTCCGGCTTGTCTGGATTTTTCTGGAAAACCCACAAAACGAGAATTTCCGCTGGCTCGGATTGGCCCTGCTTGCTTTCTGGATCTGGGTTGATGCGATCGTGCGCTATAATGCAGCCCGGCGCGCAAATGAGATTATTCCCCGCATTTCGGGATTGACTCGGTTTTTGATCAAAATCTGTCAGCCGCTCACGCAGCCCGTTTTGAAACTGGGTTACTTCTTCGGCATATTCACGCCGGAAGGCGCGCAGATCACGACCGAAATGCTGGAAGCGAAAGCGGAAAGTGAGGAAGAAACCGACCTGCTCCGCGGCCTGGCCAATTTCAGACAGACGATCGCGAGAAAAGCAATGCAAGCCCGGTTGCATATCACCGCCTTCGATATTGACCTGGATTTCCATGAATTAATGGACAAGATCAATAAGTCGGGCTACTCGCGGGTTCCTATATTCCGCGACGATCTGGATCATGTGGAAGGTATTCTGAATGTAAAAGACCTGCTGCCGCATATTCATCTCGACGAACATTTCAACTGGCAAAAGTTAATCCGGCCAGTCTACTTCATCCCGGAAAGCAAGCGACTGGACGATCTGATGAAGGATTTTCAAAGCAGGCGGGTACATATGGCGATCGTGGTGGACGAATATGGCGGAACCAGCGGGCTGATCACGCTGGAAGATATTATTGAGGAAATATTCGGGGATATTAATGACGAATATGATGAAGACGACGAGGTTAACTACACCCAGGTAGACGAAAATACCTACGTTTTTGAAGCCAAAGTACTGATCAATGACCTGTGCAGATTACTTGGTCTGGAAAGCGACTATTTTGAGGAAGTAAGAGGCAATAGTGAATCGCTGGCCGGTTTGCTGCTCGAATTGTTTTCGAGATTACCGAGAACCGGCGAAGTTGTTACCCACAGAAAAGTGACTTTTAAAGTACAGTCTGCGGATAAGAAGCGGATCAAAAAAGTGAGGGTATTGGTTGGCTAAAAAGCCTGTTATTGATCAGCTGGGAGGTTTTTAGGAGAAGCTTTGGAAAAATACCTGATTTGATACAATTCTTGATTTTTACCGGAAAGATAGGGAGCCTGCGCTTTTTTTAGCACAAGGCTCCTTTCATTTAAATCCAATATCTGATATCCATTGATCACTTTTCCAGTCGAATCCAGGTACACGAGTGAATCTTTTGAGATCAGTTTGTAAGCAGATTTTCTGTATTCTCCTTTGCGCCGCTCGAACAAAGATCCGTCCTTTCTGTATTCAAAATAAGACCAATGCGCGTCTTTGGTATCATTGGTAAAACTGAATCCATTTACAAAATTCGAAATGGAATCAGTTCTCCACAAGCCCACAATATTCTCTTCATGCGACGAGCAACCGCTCAATATCCATGAGAACGCAAGAATGATCAGTGAATTTTTCAATATCCGGCTTGACTTATTTTTTTCTAAAATATCAATAATTGCTATTCTGGACCAAAGTACCATTACTCAAATCCACTTCGCGTTGCGGTAGCGGGAAATAGTAATGTTTTGGTTTTACAAAGTTACGCGCCGGCTTGCTAGGTCCGCGGTCGATCTTGTAATGTGCCGAAATATCGATCAAACCTGCTTTGTCCCAGCGCATCAAATCCTGATGGCGCTCGTTTTCACCCGCCAGTTCCACGCGCCTTTCGTGCATGATATTCTTCATCGTCGCATTCGTGATTGCCGCCAATCCTGCGCGTTTTCTAACTGCATTCAACTCCGCATCGCCATTTGCACCAGAGCGGATCTTCGCTTCTGCCGCCAGCAGGTATACATCGGCAGTTCTCAAAAACGGTGCATTCAGACTTTGGCTCATATCCCCGTTTTCAGCGAACTGAGTGTACTTTTTGAATGCATAGCCCGTTACCCGCGTCATATTTTTTGCAAAAACTTCTTCGCCCTGCGCATTGCGGTCAACCTTGTCGCCCGGACTGAAAATCGAAGAAGACTTACGCGTATCGCCGGTTTCAAATTCTTTAACCAAATCCTCAATAGGCTCATGAAATCCCCAGCCGCCGAAAGCCTGCGGCGTGTGGTAAAAAGTAGGGGAGTTATCTGTTGTCCAGCCGGTTTCGTATTGAAGTGAGAATAATATCTCAGGATTGTTTTCGGTAGCCAGCTCGAAATTCTGGTTAAATCCGGTCGCCAGTTTGTAGGCAGCATTGGAAGTTACCTTCGTGCTCGCTTCGATCGCTTTGGCCCATTGTTCTTCGTAAACATACAATTTGGCCAAAAAACCATTTGCTGAACCTTGCGTTACCCTGCCCGCCTCTGTGGCCGCGTGCGACACGGGAAGCAGAGAAGCTGCTTTCAAAAAGTCCGATTCAGCTTGGGCGCGTACTTCTGCCAAAGTGGATTTCGGTTTATTGAAATTCAATGCCAATGCATCTTCTTCCAATAAAATGGGTACTTCGCCGTAAATCAGCGAAAGTCTCCAATACACAAAGCCACGCAGGAAATAGGCTTCACCCAAGCTGCGGTTTTTCAAAGTTTCGTCCATTTCAACCTTCGGCGCATTGATCAAAACTGCATTGGCCCGCGAGATAACCTCGTATTTCGTTTTCCACGTAGCCAGGATATGCGAGTTGGAAGCGTCGAAAGTGAACATTTCGAGCGAAGTCTCATCCGAGTGGTCGCCGGCGCGGTTCATATCGTCCGAGCAATTGTCGAAAGTATATTCGGTGTGCGCAAAACCGTCTTCGTCGAGCAGCGGCGCGTAAACCGCATTCACGGCAGCAACTACATCGTCGCCATTTCGCCAGTATTGCTGGGAAGTGACCTGTCCGTAAGGTGTGGTTTCAAGCAGATCGTCGCAGCTGGTGAGCATGGCGAGAGCGATGTATGCAGATAGTATTGTTATTTTTTTCATTGTTCTGAAAGTCTTGGGTGTAAATCGAACTTGGGATTTTAGAAACTCAGCGTAGCTCCGACTGTCCACGTGCGGGCTTGCGGATATTGCGCATAATCCACATTCAGCTGGTTGTACGATCCATTGCCAACGTTCCCTACGTAGCCCAGTTCAGGGTTAAGGCCCGAATATTTGGTGAAAGTCAGGATATTCTGGCCGGTTACATAAATCCTCGCCTGCGACATTTTCAGTTTACCGATCGCATCTTTTGGAATTGTGTATCCCAGCGTCAGGTTTTTCAATCGCAGGTAATCGCCTTTTTCAACAAAAAGATCAGAAGGGCGGAAGTTGCGGTTTGCGTTGTCAATGCTCACCCGCGGTACCGTATTGCCGGTTCCAGCTCCGTGCCACCGCTCATTTGCCTCCGCATACAGATTGAAAGAATAGCTCGCGTCGAGTCCCTGCATTCTGTCTGCATTGAAAATCTTAGAACCACCAACCCCTACAAAAAACAGGTTAAGGTCAAATCCTTTCCAATTTGCGCCTGCCGAAAATCCGTAATTTACCTTCGGTTGCGGGCTTCCGATGATCGTGCGGTCGTCGTCGTCGACAATCCCGTCACCATTCAGATCCTGAAATCTGACATCGCCTGGCTTGATCAGCCCGTCGGTGCGGCGCGAATCGTTTGCGATATTCGCATCGGAATCGATTTCTCCCTGGCTTTGGTAAATCCCGTCGGTTTTGTAACCATAGAAAGTACCGTAAGGCTGGCCTTCATATGTTCTTACAATTTCCTGCTGGCCGCGACCGTAAAGCTGCGTCGCCAGGAAACCTCCCGGAGTAGCAAGTCTTGTGATTCTGTTTTGGATAAAAGTGGCATTGCCGCTCAGATTGAACGTAACTGCACCAACTGTGTGGCGGTAGGAAGCTTCCAATTCCAATCCTTTATTTTGCAACTGACCAATATTCTGGTCCGGAATAGTAGCTGACCCGATCGTGCCTATTGAAGGCGGTGCGAGCAGCATATCCTTGGTATTTTTGATGAAATAATTGGCAGAGAAGAACAGGCTGTTTTTAAAAAGCTCCATTTCTAAACCAAAATTGCTCATTTCAGCAGTTTCCCAACCAATATGCAGGTTAGCCAACCTGCTTTGCGCCGCACCTGAAACCTGATTCTGAACACCACCGTTACCAAATGCATAACGGTACGTAGAGTTGATCAATGCGAGATATTGCAGGGAAGCTACATTCTGGTTACCCAGTCTGCCCCAACCGCCGGTCAGCTTGAAGTTGCCAAACATCGGTAATGCATTTTTGAAAAAATCCTCTTCGGAAATCCGCCAGCCTGCCGAGAATGCCGGGAAGTAGCCCCATTGATTTCCGGGAGCAAATTTGGAAGAACCGTCGCTGCGGACTGTTGCAGTAAGTAAATAGCGATCTTTGAACGAATAATTAACCCTCCCGAAAAAGGAAGCAAGTGCATCGTAGCTCCTGCCGCCGTTTCCGCCATTAGCCAGCGGTACTGCCACAATCGTTCCTGCATACTGCATGTATCGCAGCGAAGGATCTTCACTTGGAAAGTCGCGTCCCCACTGATTCGAGAAAATATCATTGAATGTCTGCGAAGTGTAGCCGCCTGTCAATCCAAGAGAATGTTGGCCAAAACGCTTATCATACGAAAGAAAATATTCCTGCAAAAAAGACCAGTTTTTATCATTTCCTACACTTAGCTGGTTGTAAGAATTGGTCCTGAACTGGTCGTTGATCTTCACATCAAAAGTGTGGCTTTGTGAGAAAGTAGCGTCGGTAGCCAGGTTTGCACGCAGTTTCAAACCGTCTGCTATTTCAATCTCACCAAAAACACTACCTAAAAAACGGTTACGCGCATTGTCTTTATCCTGCGTATCTACCGTGAAAACCGGGTTGTTAATATCTCCGAATGCACCCAATCCCTGCGTAGAACCATACGAGCCGTCTGCATTTCTGACCGGCAAACCCGGATGAAAACGGATCGCGCTCCACAGCAGACCTGTTTGAGAAGATTGTGTATCAGGGCCGGTATTATGTGTATTTGTAAACTGGAAATTCTGTCCGATCTTGATTCTCGAACCTATTTTGTGATCCGAATTGATGCGGAATGTGAGTCGCTTGTAGCTAGATTTCCCGACGATCCCGGTTTCTTTATAGTAACCTCCTGAAATCGAAAATGTCGAATACTTGCTTCCGCCACGGATCGACGCGTCGTAATTCTGGGTGGAACCTCGTTGCAAGATCTCGTCCTGCCAGTTGGTAAGTTGGGTTTGGTACTTCGTGTCGTTCCAGATTTCAGGAATCGCGAGTCCGTCGTTGGTGTAAGCTTCCTGCTTCAAAACTGCCAATTCGCGGGCAGTGAGCACGTCCAGTGTTTTAATGCGGTTGGAAACCCCGGCGTATCCGTTTAAAGTAACCGAAAGCGGATTATCGAACTTGCCCCTTTTGGTAGTGACAATGATCACCCCGTTTGCCGCGCGCGTCCCATAAATAGCCGAAGCCGAGGCATCTTTAAGAATTTCAATCGATTCGATATCGTTCGGGTTTACATCATTCATCGTCCCTGAAGGAATTCCATCGATAACAACGAGCGGGGAGGAGTTGTTGACCGTACCAAAACCCCGGATCTGAATAGAGCCTGCATCGCCCGGTGCGCCGCCATTTCTGACAACATTCACACCGGCAGCTCTTCCCTGCAAAGCCTGCTGCGCGCCGCCGGAAGGAAGGTTTTGAAAATCAGCGCCTTTTACAGACGAAACTGCGCCGGTAATATCCTTTTTCTCCTGCGTACCGTAGCCCACTACGACCACTTCCTTCAATGCACTCACGTCGGGAGCCAGCGATATATTGATAATATCCTTATCCACAGCGATTTCCTGACTTACATAACCGATGAAAGAGAATTTCAAAGTCGCGTTCTGATCCGGCACCGTGATGCGGTATTCGCCGTTTTCGTTGGTGGAAGTCCCCTGCTGCGTTCCTACCAGCAGAATATTCACTCCCGGCAATCCGTCGCCTTTTTCGTCGGTCACTTTTCCCGTGATATTCCGGTCAGCTGCATTGGATTGAATGCCACTATCACCGATAGCAGTTTTTAAAACGGGCTTTTTCCGAAGTAGTATCCTCGAAGTGCCCACGACCTCGTAGGAAACGTTGAGTGGCGTGAGAAGTTGATCAAGTACCTTACTCAAAGGGCCTTTCACTTCCTTAACCGTAACGTTCTGTACTTTCTGAATGCTCGATGTACTATATACGAACTTCACATCGGCCTGCTTTTCGATCATTTGCAGGACCTTTTTGATTTCAAGAGACTCCGTTTTCAGGAAAATCTCCTTGTTGAGCAGTTCCTGACCGTAAATAGCATGCGCGAACGATATGCCGCAGCATAATACGGAGATCAGCAGTTGTTTGGCCGTGATTTTCATGGCGCTGTAAACAACCCGGTTGAGGGGTATTTTTTTATGCATAGTTATTTGAGGTTTATCTTTTTTATTCATTAATACATCCGGCTCCCTGAACAAATAGCGCAGTACCGCGTCTTTCATAAGAAATGTTGGCCGACTTACATATCAGGTCAAGTTGCTGGAATAGGGTCAATCCGTTTAAATCACCGGTGAAAAGGCACGAATCCGCAGTGTCGTTTTCGAGTACAATATCAATTCCGTAAGATTTTTCAAGGGAGGCGAATACACTTTTGACAGGTATTTCGGAGAATGTAAAACCGTGATCTGTTTCGCGCGCAGGAATGAGCAGCGATGGATTTTCAACGATCGAGAATTCCATTTTCCTTGATTTTTTGTCAAATATGATCTTCTGGTTCGGCGTGAGTATTACCCCATTTTTGGTTTTGGATCTGGATTCATTTCCTTCATAAACCGAAACGCGCCCGGTTTTCACCCGAACTTCCACTGATGCTGACTTGTCGTAAGATTTTATATTAAAGCTTGTTCCTAAAACCTTGGTTACCAGGTCGCCGGCGTGCACGATAAATGGTTTGGCGGTATTTCTTTTGATCTCAAAAAAAGCTTCTCCGTGGAGGTAAACCTGTCTGTTTTTCTCACCGAAATGCCCAGGAAAGCTCAGGCTGCTATTTTTTTTCAGTGTAACAATACTCCCGTCTTCGAGTGTCACATGTTGTGGTTTATCCGAAGTATTCCTGAATTCCATCAAACCTTTACCCGTGATCAGATCTGCATTAGCTGCTATTTCCGCAGGGTCATTTTGAACAAAAACCCACACACCGATCGCAATTAAAACCGAAGCCGCAGCAGCCAGCCATGGTATTGATCTCAAAATAAGAAGCTTACCGAATGTAGTCCTGAATAGTTTCGCCTGAATGCGCTTTCCGATAACCTCTTTTTCATTTTCAAAAACAGCCGAATCTTCCATCGGATTGTTTTTAAAATATTCCAGAACAAAATCCTCCTCCTCCTGCGTGTGCTGGCCGGAAAGATATTTGTTGAGGGTCTGCTGAAAATCGTACTGGTTCATGGCTTGTTGAAATACTTAATTATCGCTTTGGTAGATCGACAGATTGTCTTTCAAAATTTTGAGGGATCGGGTAATATGGTATTCCACAGCTTTTTCGGAAATGTGAAGTTCTTTGGCAATGTTCTTAACTGATTGATTTTCAAAGCGGCTCAGCTGAAAAACGCGGCTGGTCTTCTCCGGAAGTTTTTTCATCGCCTTGTCGATCGCCTCCGAAAGATCATTAAACTCGATGTTTTCTTCCGTAGAAGATATTTCTTGCATTTTGTTGAGCAGCACATATTCCTGATACCTCCGCCACGTAATTTTTGACTTTACATGATTGGTAATCAGGTACTTCATCGAAATGACCAGGTAGGAACTGAGATGCTTGATATTGCTTTCCGCACGTCTGTTCCATAGACTTTCAAACAGGTCGTGGACCAGTTCTTCGGCTTCTTCTTTGGAAGCTGTCTGGTGGTAGGCAATGCAAAACAACTTATACCAATACCGATTATAGACTTCCTCAAAAGCGCGTTTGCTGCTTTCAGAAAGCTGAATAACCAGTTGCTCATCGGTAAATATTGGCTTCATCAAATGCCAGCAGAAAATGGAATACAAAGGTATAGTCAAACAACAGCTTAATACCCCTAAACCGTTTTACCATTATTTTAATAATTTTTAAAAACGACTTGTTTTCACCTTTTTTTGGTCGACTCCTAACTTATAGCTAATTTTGCCCGGCAAATAACAATCGTTTATTTGCTATGAGCACAGACCCATCCAAAGTCCTCTTCGAGGCCCTCACTTACGACGACGTTCTTCTAATACCAGGTTATTCAGAAATTCTTCCTCGCAACACAACAACTAAAACCAAGCTTACCCGTAACATCGAACTGAACATTCCATTGGTGTCAGCGGCGATGGATACGGTTACCGAATTTGATCTGGCTATTGCGATGGCCCAGGAAGGCGGCATTGGAATAATCCATAAAAACATGAGCCTGGAAGCGCAGGCGGAGCAGGTAAGAAAGGTAAAACGGTCTGAAAGCGGCATGATCCTTGATCCGATAACGCTCAACGATACTGCTACCCTCGGCGATGCGCATCAGATCATGCGTGAGTTCAAAATCGGCGGTATTCCCGTAATTGACAAGGATCACAAGCTGATTGGTATCCTTACTAACCGCGATCTTCGTTTCGAAAGAGAAATGTTGAAGCCGGTTACGGAGATCATGACCAAGGATAAGCTGATCACAGCGACCGACGGTCTGTCACTCGACGATGCAGAGAAGATCTTGCAGGAATACAAAATCGAAAAGCTTCCTATTGTAGATTCAGCATACCGTTTGACAGGTTTGATTACCTACAAAGATATCCTGAAACGCAAATCTCACCCGAATGCATGTAAAGACGAATACGGCCGCCTGCGTGTAGGCGCGGCAGTTGGCGTAACAGCCGATCTTTTGAAAAGGGTAGAGGCATTGGTGAAGGCCGGTGTGGACGTGATCAGTCTGGATACGGCGCACGGTCACTCACTAGGTGTAATTGAAGCATTGAAATCTGTTAAAGCGCAGTTCCCGAAACTGGACGTGATTGCAGGGAATGTAGCCACCGGCGAAGGCGCGAAGGCATTGGCGGATGCAGGTGCGGATGCAGTGAAAGTGGGCGTTGGGCCAGGAAGTATCTGTACTACCCGTATCATTGCAGGTATAGGCGTTCCTCAGCTTACCGCAGTAATGTGGGCAGCGGAGGCATTGAAAGGCACAGATGTTCCGGTGATCGCCGATGGCGGTATCCGTTTCTCAGGTGATATGACCAAAGCACTGGCTGGCGGCGCAAGTACGATCATGATCGGTTCCATGCTCGCAGGTAGCGACGAGGCTCCTGGGGAAATCGTGATTTACGAAGGCCGGAAATTCAAAGCTTATCGTGGAATGGGATCGGTGGAAGCGATGGAGGACGGTTCAAAAGACCGTTATTTCCAGGATGCAGAAGACGATGTTAAAAAGCTGGTTCCGGAAGGTATTGTTGGTCGGGTACCTTTTAAAGGTAAAGTTTCAGAGATCGTTTACCAGATGGTGGGCGGATTGAAAGCGGGAATGGGCTACTGCGGCGCTGGCGACATTGCCGCTCTGCAAAAAGCACAGTTCGTTAAAATCACATCAGCAGGTGTCAAAGAAAGCCACCCGCACGATATCATGATCCAAAAAGAAGCACCGAATTATTCGAGGAGTTGAGTATTGGCTGTTAGCTATTGGCTGTTAGCCTTTAGCTGTTAGCGTAACGAAAAATGCCTTGCGACTTGCAAGGCATTTTTTGTAAAAATATTTTACCAACAGCTAATAGCCAACACCTCTCTACACCACCGTCGGTTTCGCAAACTTGCTTTTGAAATATCCGAAAACCATCGGCAGGACGGACAATCCTATAATTCCGAAAATAACGAGTTCGAAGTTCTTTTTTACGATCTCCATATTTCCGAAGAAGAAACCAAGTAATGTCAGTGCAGGTACCCACAGAAGTGCCCCTGCGATGCAGTAAATGATGTATTTGGAATAATTCATACTACCAGCGCCGGCTACGAAAGGCGCTACGGTGCGCACGATCGGAATGAAACGCGCCATAATTACCGTGCTTCCGCCGTGTTTTTCATAGAATGCTTCTGTTTTTTCAAGATATTCTCTTTTCAAGAATAATATCCTTTCCCTTTTTTTGATCTCTCCGCCCAGTTTTTTTCCTACGAAATAATTGAGGTTATCTCCCAATAATGCGGCAATGATCAGAAGAACGATGATCAGCCAGACATTGAGTCCGGTGGTTTCATTGGCGGCTATTGCGCCTGCTGCAAACAAAAGTGAATCTCCCGGTAGCAGCGGCATGATTACCAGACCGGTTTCGGTGAAAACGATCAGAAACAGGATTAGGTAGGTAAGCGTACCGTACTCCTGCACAATGTCAAAAAGATGCTTGTCGAGGTGGAGGAAAATGTCAATAAACTGCCTTAGGAATTCCATAGCTAATATTAGGTGAGTGATAATGCGTTATTACGATTTCGAATCGATCTTCCATTTCTGCTTGGTTTTAGCATTGAGGAAGTGGTTGAAAGTATCTCCGCGCAGACCGAGGCGGATCGTTTCAAGAGGAATAAGCTCAGTAGGGGCAATATTTCCAAGATTTACATTGGCACCGAGCAGTTTCACAAACCAAACCTGCTGCGATTTCTGGGGTGCTTCCCAAAGCATATCTTCAAATGCAATTTCGGTCAAAATTTCTTCCACCAGTCCCTGGCGCACTTCCCCGCTTGCACGAAACAAACCCACGTTACCAGATTCGCGCGCCTCACCGATCACTTTCCAGGCTCCTGCCTGCAATTCAGATTTGATCAGCTGGATCCATTTGTAGGGAGGAATGATTTTGTTTTCATCCTTAGAACCCACTTCGGATAAAACGGTCACCTGCTGGGCAAGCGTCCTGATATACTCGCACTTAACGTCCTGGTTCATTTCGATAGAACCGTCGGACACTTCTGCGTGTTTGAGGTCGTATTTGTCGAGCAGCTTGCGGTAATCGTCAAATTGATTTCTTACAACAAATGCTTCGAAGAGCGTACCACCGAAATAAACCGGTATGTTGGCATTCTTATAAACCGCAAGTTTTTCGTTGAGATTCGGGCTGACATATGAGGTAGCCCAGCCCAGCTTTACGATATCAATATAATCGGATGAAATCGATAACATATCCTCTGTCTCTCTGATACTGAGCCCTTTATCCATCACCATGGTGATTCCCTTCTGGCGGGGTTTCTGGGAGCGATCAGGAACCTGCGATAACGTAAAATTCATATATGAGTATGCTTTTATCTCTGGCAAAAACTGCGGTAAAGGTAGTAATAACCTTCAAAACATAGCAATTAAATCCACAATAATGACTGTGATTCCTAGATATTTCTACGATAATTACTATTTTTCGTCTTACGTTTCCAATGTTTATTTTATCAGATTTTTGCCATGAGTGAGTCGACAAAACCGGGGATTGACGGAGAAAACCAGCGCCTCGCTTTTTTACAAGCGCACATTGGAAAGCCGATGAGTAAAAGCAAATCGCCGGTCGGGCGGTGGCTCAACGGGAAGCTGACCGGTGTGCGGGAAGGCAGTATGGAAGTTGAATTTACGGTGCGCGAAGACATGACAAATCCGATGGGCAGCCTGCACGGCGGTATTGCCGCGACCATTCTTGACGAAGTAGTAGGAACAATGGTGTACGCGTTAGGGCGGGAATTCGCATGCGTGTCAGTCAACCTGAACTGTGATTTTCTGCATTCCGCCAGGATCGGCGACGTGATCACTGCCAAATCCTGGGTCGTCAGATCGGGCAAGAATATCATTCACGTGGAAGGTAAGATAGTTGACCTGGAAGGCAAGATCATCGCCAAATGTACCAGCAATATGATCCAGACTAACTTCCGGATCCCTTTTTGATCACAAATAGCCCTGCGCTTGAATATTGAACAATTCGGCATATTTGCCGTTCTGCGCAATCAGCTCGCCGTGGGAGCCGAACTCGATCAGTTTTCCTTTTTCCAAAAACAAAATCCGGTCGGCCATTCTCACGGTTGAAAACCGGTGGGAAATGAGCACGGCCATTTTTCCCTCGATCAGGTTAGTAAACCTTTTGAACACCTCGTGTTCTGCGCGAGCATCCAGCGCAGAAGTAGGTTCGTCCAAAACGATGATCTGGGCATCGCGCATGTAAGCCCGCGCGAGTGCGATTTTCTGCCACTGACCGCCCGAAAGTTCCGTGCCGTCTTTAAATCGTTTTCCCAAAACCTGCTCGTAATGATTAGGCAGCCTGTCGATCAGCTCGTGCGCCATACTTTTGTTGGCAGCACTTTCAATTGCATTTTTATCATCAATATGCGCAATGTCCCCGACTGCAATATTATCTGAAACGGTCATTTCGTACCGGATGTAATCCTGAAAAATGATACCAATATTAGCCCTCAGATCGGCGAGCTGGTAGTCCTGAATATCCACTCCGTCGATCAGAATGCGGCCTTCGGTTGGTTTGTAAAGTGAAGCCAGAAGTTTTACCAAAGTCGTTTTTCCCGCTCCGTTTTCTCCCACCAACGCAAGTTTTTCACCTGGCTTAATAGAAAAAGAAAGATTGCGCAATGCCCAAAAATCGTTGTCAGGATATTTGAAACCCACATTTTCGAATATGATCCCTTTCTGGATAGGATGCGGAATGATCTGGCCGTTTTCGTTGGCGGGTATGGTAGGTTGTATTGCAAAAAAGTCAAACAGATCCTGCAAGTACAGCGCATTTTCAGCAATACTCGAAAACCTTCCCATGATATTTTGGAGCATAGCGTGCATTCGCTGGAAAGACCCAGAAAGAAATGTCATGGTGCCGATCGTAATCATGCCGCTGAGCGTTTGCGCAAGCACAAAAACATATGCACCGTAATAGGCCAGCGTCCCAATCGCAGCGAGGACATACCCCCAGCCTGCCCGGGCGACTGCGATCTTTTTATTGGCATTATAATATTTGTCCGAAAGCGATTTGAACTGATTCGCGAGGTAATTTTCCAGCCCGAAAACCTTCACTTCCTTCGCTGTTTCGGCACTTGAACCCAGGTAACGCAGGTAATCCAGCTCGCGCCGCTCTGGCGTCCAACTCCTGGTAAGTGAATAGGTGCGTTCATTAAAATGAGTCTCTCCGATAAAGGAAGGAATCACGGCGACGATCAGAATCAATATCAGCCACGGGTTAAAAATAACCAGCCCAGCCCCCAACGACACCAATGTAAGCACATCCTGCATCTGCGTGAGCGTTTGTGAAAGCAGTACGGTACGCCCGGAAGTTTGTCGCCGCGCACGTTCCAGCTTGTCGTAAAATACCGGATTTTCAAACTGATACAGATCGAGCCGGGCCGCGTGGTGTACCAGATCTACCGAGGTTTTATTGGCTACCAGGTCGCCTAGCAAGCTGTCGAACAGGTTGATACAGCGATTCAGCAGATCAGAAATGATAGTAAGTCCAAGCTCGGCGGCTACCAGAAGCCAGAGATATTGCTGCGAACTCTCGCGGTGATCGATCAGATAGACAACCTGGTCAATGATTTCTTTACCTATATATAAGATAAGGAGCGGAAGTGCCGATTTCAGCAAACGGAACCCAATGTTCGCGATCGTGAGGGTTTTGTTTGTTTGCCAGACCAGTGAAAAAAATCTTGGCAGGTTTTGCAGCGCGGAGAAACGCTTTTTGAAGGATTGGTTAGTTGCGGTAGTCGGATTATCGGGACGTGGCCCGCGGGTTTTGCTCAATGATGAAGTTTTTGGTTAACGTTTTGAATAACATTTTAATAGTGAAAAAGTTCGCTGATCAGACTGTACTCAAAAGCGGGTTAATACACTCCAAAACAAGCCTGAGAAACTTGCATTGCCTATCTTTGTTTTATGGAAAAACACTTTGATTCGCTTCCAAAAGATCGTCAGGACCAACTGATGGCGTTTGATCGCTTGCTTACGATTATGGACGAGCTGCGCGAAAAATGCCCGTGGGACCGGAAGCAAACCCTGGAAAGTCTTCGGCATCTGACGATAGAGGAAACTTACGAACTGTCCGACGCGATCATCGAAAACGACCTGCCCGAAATCAGGAAGGAGTTGGGTGACATCATGCTGCATTTAGTATTTTATGCCAAAATAGCTTCTGAACCTTTGCCTAATAAAACATATCAATTTGATATTCAGGACGTATTAAATGGAGTTTGTGATAAGCTGATTTCCCGTCACCCGCATATTTACGGCGACGCTGTTGCAGATTCGGAGGAGGCAGTGAAGCAAAATTGGGAGAAACTGAAACTGAAAGAGGGAAATAAATCGGTATTGTCGGGCGTGCCGGCTTCGCTGCCTGCCTTGGTAAAAGCAATGCGGATCCAGGAAAAGGCCCGGGGCGCAGGTTTTGACTGGGATGAAAAGCAGCAGGTTTGGGAAAAAGTGCAGGAAGAGCTCGAAGAGTTCAAGCAGAATTTTGATATAGAAACCGGTAATGCAATCGACCAGAGGGAAGCGGAAGGAGAGTTTGGCGACCTTTTATTCTCACTCGTAAACTATTCCAGATTCGTCGATATTAACCCTGAAACTGCGCTCGAACGAACCAATAAAAAATTCATCCGCCGCTTCCAATATCTCGAAGAAGCGTCAAAGGCTGACGGAAAATCATTGTCAGATATGACGCTATCGGAAATGGATACATACTGGAACAAAGCCAAAGAATTGGGAGTCTGACCTGCAAATAAATACTCCTTTTTGGGGTATTGCGCTTGATGGTTTTCGTGAACATATTGCGGACGATTTATTACACATTAATAACACGCACGAGTATGTTTATCGAACAAAGAATTGATCAATTGGAGAATATATGTGTTGAACATGGAAAGCAGATTGATATGATAGCAACAGGACTGGCATCGCTGACAACACTGGTACATACTGGATTTGCAAGTGTCCATAAAGAATTGAACGTGATCAATGATCGACTCGACGATCACGCTATCAGATTTGACAGTCTCGAAGCAAAACTGGAGGTAAGGTTCGAAAAGCTGGAAGACAAGTTCGACCGGCTGGTAATTCGCGTTGACCGGATCGAGGTAAGGCTGGACAAACTTGAAACTCGAATGGATCAGAAATTCGAGGAAATGGATCAAAAATTTGCTGAAATAGATAAGAAATTCGACAAAGTCAATCAGCGCTTTGATGAAATGGATCAGCGATTTGACAAAATGGATCAGCGGTTTAACAAAATGGATCAGCGATTTGACAAAATGGATCAGCGATTCGATGAGATGACTCAGCAATTTAAGGAGCTGGTTACGCTGATAAAAAGTAGATAACTAAATAATGTCATCACACCATATTGTAAGAGAGAAGCAGGAGCCGGCGCTGATTATTGCTAACGGAGAAGCTTGCAGTGAAGAGCTACTCGGGCAGTTGCTCGAATGGAGCCCATTCATTGTCGTACTCGATAATGCAATTTACCGTGTACTGGAACTGGGCATTAAAGTGGATGTCTGGTTGGGCGATTTTGACGATCCGCACGATTTCGACGCAATACTTGCCCGCCAGCAACCCTTAGAAATTGTAAATGCGCCTGATACCGAAAAGACTGACCTTGAAAAAGGGATCGATTTTTTGATAGAAAGAGGATTTCCCGCAGCCAATATCGTGTGGGCAACCGGCCGCCGCGCCGATCATGCAGTGACCAATATCACAAACATGGTGCGGTATAAAGACCAGATCAGGCTCGTAATGTTCGATGATTACTCCAAAATATTCCCGCTTACCGGGACTTTCGAAAAATGGTATGCTGCCGGTACGCCCATTTCACTTGTTCCGATCGGAGCTGTGGAAGGTATTGAAACTTCCGGATTGAAATACAACTTAAAAAACGAAACCCTGACCTTGGGTCACCGCACCGGCAACAGTAATGAAGCCGAGGTGGATGGAATGGTCAGGATTTCTGCTAAAAACGGGGATATGCTGATTATGGAATGCTGGGACTAATTACGAAGTCTTGCTTTCCTTCGCCTCTACGTAAAAATTAGGATCGACGGTCAGTCTCTTTTCTGACTTTGCTTTGATCGTTTTCCACTCGGTAGTAGGGTAAATAAATTCCTCTTTCCCTGCGCCGATCTGCACCTTGACCGGCATTTCAAAACCCGCTACCACATTCGTCCAGCGGTATTGCAGCCCTTTTCCTCCAAAACTATATTCAAGAACCGGAATGCGCGTGTCGCGAAGGTATTGGTCGAAAACCTTGCTCAGATCCTTGCCGGACTCTTTACTTACATATTCTTCAATTTGTGATCCGTCAACTGTCTGGTGGTAAAATGTTTTATTCAAGCCCCGCAGAACCTGCCTCCACTTTTCGTCATCATTCACAACCTGGCGGATCGTGTGCAGCATATTTCCGCCCTTGTAATACATATCTTTCGAGCCTTCCTGATTCACACCGTAAATTCCTACGATCGGTGCTTTATTCTCAATTAGTTTGCGGGTGCCGATCACATACTCAGAACCTGCTTTTTTACCAAAATAATACTCAGTATATAGGTTTTCAGAATAGTTGGTAAAACTCTCATGAACCCACATGTCAGCCACATCTTTGTAAGTGATATTGTTCGCAAACCATTCGTGGCCACTTTCGTGAATGATAATAAAATCCCATTTCAGGCCCCAGCCTGTATTCGAAAGATCGCGGCCGCGGTAACCCATTTTGTAATCATTTCCGTAAGTCACCGAGCTCTGATGCTCCATGCCGAGGTATGGCACTTCCACCAGTTTGTAACCATCTTCATAAAAGGGGTAGGGACCAAACCAATGCTCAAATGCTTTCAGCATCATCGGGACCTGTTTAAAATGTTCTTTCGCTTTATCGAGGTTTTTAGGCAAAACGTAATAGCTAACCGGCAAATCGCCTTTTTCACCCTTGTAAGTTTCGTCCCAGCTCACATAATTCGCCACGTTCATATTCACACCGTAATTATTGATCGGGTTTTTTACCACCCAATTGAAAGTGCGGGTGTTATCGCCGTTTTCAACCATAGAAAGGAGCTTTCCGTTAGAAACGTCAGTCATTTTCTGAGGTACGGTAATGCTGATCTGCATACTGTCGGGCTCGTCGTACATATGGTCTTTGCAAGGCCACCACACACTCGATCCTAAACCCTGGCACGACGTTGAAATGATCGTATTCCCCTGGCCATCAGGTATCCACTGCACGCCACCATCCCATGGCGGGTTCTTCGCAAGCCTCGGTTTACCAGAATAAAACACCTCGATACTCTCTGCCTTTCCTGTTTCCTGTTTCTTTTTCAGGTCAATAAAAAATGCATTGCCGTCGCGCTTAAATTCGAGCGATTCGCCGTCCTGGATCACTTTACTGACCAGCAGCGGCTGCTGCAAATCCACTTGGATACGCTGATTTGGCTGCAATACCTTGTAAATGATCGTGGTACTGCCGCTCAGAGTGCTGTCCTGCGCATTGGGCTTTACCTTCAAATGATAGTAAGTAAGGTCCCACCACGCGCGTTCGGGTGTAATGGAGCCGCGGAGGGTATCGGCGCGGGTGAATTTGTGTTCCTGGGCAAAACCGGAAACCGAAATAGCCGATAGTATCGCGCAAAAAACGGATTGGCGTAAATTCATTCGTGTGTTTTGATAATTCGATTACTTATTAAGGACTTCCATATCGTTCAGCTCCGGCCCGCCGCCGCGATTGGCCGAGCCAGCTGCGATAAATATCTTTTTGTTCAGAGACACAGCCTGCGTTCCATGCCGGCCCTGGTACAGCGAAGGCATTTTCTCCCACTTATTAGTTTGAGGGTCAAATGCTTCTACTTCATTGTGCGCCTCCACATGCGCGTCACTTTCGCCACCTATCACCAGAATTTTATTGTTGTAAACGACAGTCGTATTTCCCGCGCGCAAGGTTGGCAAGTTGTTTTCGGCAGGTAGCGTAGTCCATTTACTAGTTTTAAAGTCAAAAACGTCCACTTCCTTGATCACTGTATTCAAAACCTGATTAATGCGCGCCGTCGAAAGCCGGCCGCCTGCCACATATAATTTGTTGTTTAAAACAGCTACTTGCACGTGATCTCTCGGTCGCGGCGCGTCGGGAAGTGTTTTCCAGGTTTCAGTTGCCGGGTCAAATTCATCGAACCACGTCACCTGTCCGTCCCAGTGCCCATCCTGAATGCCGCAGACAAGATAAATTTTATCATTCATCACAAATGCACCCGCTGCGCCCCTTCTTCGGTTTTCAGGAATGGAAGCACCTTTTCGCCACTCGTTTTTAATCGGATTGAATATATAAATGTCGGGGATCGGTACTTCGTGCGGGTAGCTGCCGGTAAAAGCGCCCAGCACATAAATTTCGTTTTTGTAAGTGACCGCCTGAAAATGGCTCATTTCAAGCGGTGTTTGCGCCAGACTTGTCCATGAGTCTTTCTTGAAATCATATTCGTCGACCGCTTTCAAGCCGCGGCCACCCAGGAGGTACAGCTTACCATTAGCGGTCGCCATCGCATTTTCATGTCTCTTTTGAGGAAGGTTTTCAGGCTCGGACACCTGCCACATCTGCGCCGGGGCAGTCAGGGAAAGCAGGTTGAAAAGCAGGATCGGAAATATTGATTTGTAGTATCTATTCATGATTTTAATGTTTAAATGAGCCGGTAGGGCACTATTTGAGCGTGCCATTTCAAGAAAACACTATCAAGGTACAATTATATTTTATAAAACCGAAAGACCAGCGGCTGGCTGGTCTTTCGGTTAATTTAGGTCAAAAAGTGGTCAATTTTTACTGCTTGTTTCCAGCGCCGGACTTTCAAAACCCAGCTTTTTTAGCCCGGTCTGAACATCCTTATCTTTCATAAACAGGTTCCATAGCAAACCTGTGCGATAGTTCTCGATCATTACGATAATCGGTCCCTGGTCAATAGCAAGATGCGACTTAGCATACCAGTTCTGGGATTCATTGAATGCATCTACAAACCCATATTCACTCCAAATCTTGTCACCCAGGTCGTCATAAAAGTGGCGTAATGCTTTCATGGATTCTCTGGGTGTATAAGGGAAGGAAGAAAGCGCTGCGGTGGGGGTTATCGTGCCGAAATCATTGGTTGGGGAATGCGCATTGTAGCCATTGTAGGTGTCGCTTGCAGTCAGTCCCCAGCTATTTTCTCCGTAGCCTTTAAATTTCCCGGGGTTTGCGACGCAGTGTTTATAGTTGATCAGAGTATGATTAACATTTTGCTCCCAATAGTCTACATACTGGTCTTTCAAATTGCGCGGGTCAAGTCCTACGAATGAATAATGCGCAAAGAAAAGCGGGCCGCCGTAGTCAAAACCAAGCGGCAGTTTGACTCCATGAAATTCTCTTCCATTCTTGAAATGATCACTTTGTGCCCAGCATTTGTGGTAAACTTGCGGAGCGATCGGATAGCGCGGAGAAGATGCTGCCAGAATGTAAGTGATCAGCGTTTCGTTGTAACCCCGCAGTTCGAAGTTCATCGCCCAGCCGTGATTCGGACTCCAATGCCAGTACAGCTGATTCGGGTTTCCCTGCGTGTACCAATCCCACTCCGCCTCGTTCCAGATCCATTGAATGCGGTTTCGCAAATCTCTTTCCAGGTCATTATCCTTATCGAAATACTGGCGTGCGGCCAGTAGGCCCTGGAATAAAAAGGAAGATTCAACCAGATCGCCGCCATCGTCTTTTCGACCAAACGGGATCGTTTTACCCGTTGCGCCATTTAGCCAGTGTGGGAAAATACCGTGGTAGTGATCGGCTTTCGAGAGAAATTTGACCATCTTCAATAAACGCGCCGCAACAGAATCGCGCGGCTGCCACTTTCTTTCAGCGGCAACGATCATCGCCATAATCCCAAAACCAGTACCGCCGGTGGTAACTACCTCGTCACCATAATCGAAAGCTATATTGCTACGCTCGCGTGACATGCCGCTTACCGGGTGCCCAAATTCCCAGAAATAGCGGAAAGTTTGTTTTTGCACCAGTTCCAGCAAGGCAGTATCGGACAGATTTTTCGGCCGATCCGCTGCGTTGAAAGTCGCTGGCTTAGTAGTGGTTGCTTTCTTCTTTTGCGCCTGGCTATCCACTTTTGCAAATAGCAATAGTATTCCCAGGATATAATAGAAGGAAATTTTCATGATTGAGTTTTTAGGTACTACTTAATTAATGTTCGGACTCGAAAATCCGAGCTTTTTCAAACCGATCTTCACTTCGGGGGCGCTCATAAAAAGATTCCACGGCAGCCCGCTGCGGTGATTTTCGATCATAATCACAATCGGTCCCTGGTCGATCGCGAGGTAGGAATCTGCAAACCAGAACTGATCGATAGAGAATGCGTCATGAAATCCGTATTCTCCCCAGAGTTTGTCGCCGAGCTTGTAATAGAAGAATTTTAACGCCTTCATGGATTCAGCCGGCGTGTAAGGAAATGCAGATAAAGCCGCGGTCGGCGTAATCACGCCTTTGTCGTTTGTGGGAGAATTCGCATTGTAACCGTCAGGAATATCGCTCGCCGTCAGTCCCCAGCATTGGTCACTATAACCTTCAAATCCCTGCGGGTTGGCAATACAGTAGTTATAGTTAATTAATGTATGATTTTTGTTTTGGGTAAAATAATCAGTGTACTGATCTGTAAGTCCCGTGGGATTCAATCCTAAAAAAGAATAATGCGAGAAAAACAACGGACCTCCGTAAGCTTCTCCGAGTGGCAGGTTAATGCCGTAATAGCTATTCCCATTTTTCAAATCGCCCGATCTTGCCCAGCCATTATCGTAAACGGCCTTTGAAATACCGTGCGTTGGCGATGAGGCCGCGAGCGCATAAGTGATCAGACATTCGTTCCAGCCACGGATCTGGTGGTTCATTTCCCAGCCAAAATTCGGGCTCCAATGCCAGTAGAGCACATTCTCTTTGTCTTTCTGAAACCAATCCCATTCAACACCTTCCCAAATCGCGTTGATATCAGCACGTAATGCAGTTTCAGCCGGTGTATTCGCGTTAAAATATTGCCTCGCCGTCAGTAATCCCTGCACCAGAAATGCAGTTTCCACCAGATCAGCCCCATTGTCTTTTTCACTAAAAGGGACAACCGCGCCGGTAGCGCCATTCAGCCAGTGTGGAAATGCGCCGTGAAATTTCTGCGTATTGCTTTTCAGAAATCCGGCAATCTTCTGCATTCTTTCCAAACCCTGAGCACGCGTAATGAATTTTCTTTCTACCGCGATAGGGATCGTCATCATGCCAAATCCACTGCCGCCGCTCGTCACTACATCGCCGGAGGTATTACGTTCCCGCGCGAGTCCGCTCACCGGATGCGCAAAATCCCAGAAGTATTTGAAGGTTTGTTGCTGAACCAGGGTAAGCAGCGCTTCATCAGATATAATCGGAAACTTGTTTGTAGTGGTATCCACCTTCGCCGGGGCGGCTGGATTGGGGTCGCTCTCCGTTTTACAGGAAACCCCAAACCAAACCAAAACCCAGAAAAGAAGAATGTCTCTAAAACGCAATATCATTCATTCAATCATTCAGTCATTCAGTCATTCAGTCATTAACCTCAATACCCCGGATTCTGAACCAGAATACCTCCGCTTAGCTCGATCTCATTCTGAGGTATCGGCCAAACTTCATTTTTGTTAGGCTTCCAACCCTTTGGACCAAAAATCTGTTCAGCTCTTCCCTGGCGGATCACATCGAAATAACGGTCGTTTTCCATGGCAAGCTCAACGTGTCTTTCATGCCAGATTGCATTCCGTAAAGCTGCTTTATTTGTCGTTGTAACCTTTGGAAGCACATTTTTCGAAGTACCTCTTGCGCGGGCACGTACCATTTCAAGTGAAGCAAGCGCCTGCGTTGTGTTACCCAGTTCGTTGGCCGCTTCTGCATTCATCAATAAAACGTCTGCATAACGGATCACCCTGATATTCTGCTGGACTCCCTCGTTAAAACCAGAGACGAACATGCTGAACGGAACGTACGATTTTTGATTGTACATCGGGTTGTCACCAATTTTTGGGATCACGTCACCGGAAGGCGTGGTTTCGCCGCGGAAGATAATGGTCGCATCTCTTCTCGGGTCTCCGGTTTCAAAGGAATCAGCCAATGCTTCGGTAGGTACATTAAAACCCCAGCCACCTCCGACTACACCTCTTACCCCTTGAACCTGAGAGTACTGCGAGTTCGATGCGTCTTTATTTGCGGTGAACAGCTCATTTTGGATTTCGAAAATAGATTCGACAGAGTTCTCATTTGGAACCCGGAACAACGCATCATATTGAGGAAACAGCGAATATTGTCCCGACGTCATTACCGCATTAGTCAAATCAAAAACCTGCTGCCACTTAGCCTGGTACATTGCCACTTTTGCATGGAGCGACTGTGCCGCTCCTTTGGTTGCACGACCTACATCAGCTGCGCCGTAGTTCACTGGCAGCGTAGCAGCTGCTTCCGTCAAATCCTGTTCAATCGCAGCGTAAACTTCCGCTTTCGGCGTGCGTGGTAGGTTATATTCAGTCGCATCTTTTGGAATAGCCAATCGAAGCGGTACATCGCCGAATGCTCTCACCAGACGGAAATAGGAATAAGCCCGGACAAATTTTGCCTCCGCGATATAGCGGGCTTTAAGCGTTTCATCCATGCTGATCGCAGGAATGTTTGTAATTACCTGGTTTGCATAGTTGATATTCTGGTATTGACCTTGCCAGAAACCACCCAACTGCGCGTCGTTGGAGCTAACTACAAACCTGTCATAATCATTGAAAAACGTCGCATCAGATGCAGTTGAGCCTTTTTCAGCATCGTCAGAACCGATATTTTCGACTGCGATTGCAGCGAACGCGGTGTTGTTCCAGCCGCGGAGGTTAGCGTACATAGCATTCACAGCCTTGGTCGCGTCGCCTTCATTTTGCCAAAAAACTGCTCCCGCCTGCTTTCCCTGCGGATCAGTGTCCAGGAAGCTTTCGTCACAAGCCGAAGGGATAATCAGCATACCGGCCAGGCCAAGGTATAAGCTGGTTTTCCTGAGATGATTTCTAAAATTTATATAGTTCATGTTGATTCTGATATTAGAAAGTAACATTGATACCGAAGTTATAAGTAGCCGAAAGCGGATAAACGTTCGCGTCAATACCTGCCTGTGTAGGCTTGTTTTCGTTCGCTCTCACTTCCGGTGATAAGCCTTTGTATTTGAAGAAGTTCAAAGCGTTTTGCGCATTTGCATACAACCTTAATTTCCTGATTTTCAACTTCTCATTAAAAGCTTGTGGGAAAGTATAACCTAGCTGGGCATTTCTAACCCGGAAATAGCTGCCGCTCTGAACAAAGAATGTATTCGGGAAATAGTTGGAGCCTCCACCAATGTTTGCAGAAGGATAAGTATTCGAAGTACCTTCTCCGTGCCAGCGGTTATCGAAATAGTCTTTGGTAAAGTTTTCGTTACCATATCTCCATCCCAGGTTCGCATTGTAAACATCTACCCCCGAAACGCCTTGGAAATCGAGCATTAAGTCAAATGCCTTGTAGTTCCAGTTGGTGTTGATACCATAAGTGAATTTAGGGTTTGGATTTCCGATCACCTGCCTGTCAAGCCCTGATATTGCACCGTCGGGTACGCCCGCTGTTCCGCTGATATCTCGGTAGCGGAAGTCGCCGGGTTTAGCAGTTGGCTGCGCTGAGGCAGCGATCTCGTCCTGATTCTGGAAAATACCGTCTACAATATATCCGTAAAATGAACCGATCGGATCACCCACTCTGGTACGGGTAGCCAATGCACCGCCAGTCAATCCAACTCCGCCATCGTAAATCGGATTTGCGCCGGAGGTTACAGCAAGTACCTTGTTATTGTTGATGCCGCCATTGAACCCAATGCTGTAAGTCAGGTCTTTACCGATCTCGTCTCTCCAACTCAATGCGAATTCAAAACCTTTATTCTCAAAAGTAGCCTGGTTACCTACGATCCGACCTGACTCGGTTCCGATTGAGGTAAGTACCGGAATGTCGAAAATAGCGCGTTCTGTTTTCTTGATATAATAATCCAGCTCAACAGTCAATCTAGATTTCAAGAATGCAGCTTCCAGACCTACATCAGTACCAACTCCGCGTTCCCAAAAGGTAGTAGGGGGGATAATGGTATTGATGCTCGCTCCTGTATTCAGCTGTCCCCCGAAAAATGCTGCCAGATTACCGCCAGCCGCAACCGTGAGTGTCGACAAATTAGACGGAACAGATGCATTACCGATCTTACCCCAACTTCCTCTTATTTTCAAGTTATCAACGAAATTCTGGTTCTTCATAAAAGCCTCATTGCTGATCACCCAGCCAGCACCTACCGAAGGGAAGTAGCCCCAGGCATTTCCGCCCTGGAAAAATTTGGAAGAACCATCGGCGCGAAGAGATGCATTAAGTAAATAGCGGTCGCCGAAAGAGTAGTTAACACGACCAAAATAAGAAGCATAAGTGCCCAAATCGCCTTCATCCACTACATTCCGTCCCTCTGTATTTCCAAGCGCCAGGTACAAATCGCCCTCACTAGTGTAAGGCACATTTAATGCAGAAGCAGTTAGCTTGTAAGATTGGTCACGTTGGGCAGACTGGCCCAAAAGTGCTGTGAAGTTATGCTGGCCAAATTCTTTGGTATAAGTCAAGGTATTTTCAAAAATCCAGTAGCGACTTTGCGGACGCGTGAAGCTCAGCTGGCTGGTGTTATTGCGTTGCTTCAAAGTGGCAACGTATTCAGGATTGTAGAAGCGCGTTTCGTCCTGCGAGTACCTTCCACCCAGACTTGTTTTAAAGGTAAGCCCGTCGAAAATTGAAAGTTCGGCGTATGCATTACCTGTCAGCAGCGTTCTTTTGGTGTTTTGATTGAAATAATCAATGGTAACCTGTGGGTTGAAATTGTTCGCGTCACCCAGGTTAAAATCGTTTGGATCTCCGTAAGTACCGTCTGCATTGTAAACAGGAACAACTGGCCCGGCTGCATACAATTGGCGGAAAATGCCGCCCGCTTCATCTTTCGATTTGCTGAAAGAACCAGTTGCAGTATAACCTACTTTCAGGCTTTTCAGAACCTGGAAATCATTTTGCAGACGGGCTGTGTAACGTTTGAAGTTATTTTTTTGAACAACTCCCTCCTGATCCAGATAGCCCAGTGAGAAGTTGAAAGTAGATTTTTCACCGCCGCCGCTGATCGAAAGCTGGTGGTTGGTCACTTTCGCAGTACGCAAAATCTGATCGTACCAGTCGGTACCTTCGCCGAACTGGTTCGGGTCAAGGATATTTTCTTTACCGTTGATATTGCTCAGCTCGTTTACCATGGTAGCGTATTCTTTCGCATTCGCCATTTTAACCTGGTTAGTCACTTTCTGGAAGCCTACAAACCCATTGTAATCCACAACCGCTTTCCCTGACTTCCCTTTTTTGGTGGTGATCAAAACCACACCATTTGCGGCGCGTACCCCGTAAATAGACTGGCTTGAAGCATCTTTCAGAATGTTCATGCTTTCAATATCACCTGAGTTCAAAAAGCTGATATCGTCAAACCAAACACCATCAACCACATAAAGTGGATTGGCACTACCATAGGCGGTACCTACACCACGGATACGTATTTGTGGAGCTTCGCCTGGTTTTCCCGAGTTGTTGATCTGAACACCGGCTACTTTTCCCTGCAAACCGCTTACAGCATTCATAGAGGGCTGTTTGGAAATATCCTCACCTTTGATCTGCACCACTGAGCCAGTCACATCGAGCTTGCGCTGGGTACCATAACCCACCACAACCACTTCATTCAAAGCGCGGGCGTCCTCCTGCAAACCTGCATTGATGACCGTTTGCGTGCCCACCGGAATTTCCTGGGCCACCATACCGATCATTGAGAATACAAGCACAGATTGCCCGGAAGGGACTTTGATCGCATAATTTCCTTCGGCATCGGTCGGGACACCGTTTGTAGTCCCTTTTATCAGAACACTGGCCCCCGGCAATGGTGAGCCGTCTGTCGCAGATGTTACTTTCCCTGTTACATCAATTTCCTGCGCATAGGATAGTGTTCCAAATGCCAGAAACAAGAGCATGTACAGAAGCCGTACAGTAGTTTTCATTTGGTATCAATTAGTTGATTGAACTATTAAAAGAATTAATTGTCTTCAAATTTAAATCCTAAGAATAGCGGAAATCAAAAAATAGACTACATCACCATTACATCACTGAGAATAATGCAAGGAAACTAGACAGCCAATGCTGTTTTGATACGGATTAGTACAATGGGTCAAACGTCCATCATGAACTCGACGAGATTGGCATCCATACCCAATCCCAGTTTTTTGCGAAGCCGGTAGCGCTTTATTTCTACACCACGGACGGAAATTCCCAGCACTGGTGCCATTTCTTTCGTGGATAAATTCATACGCAGACAGGCTGCAAGTCTGAGCTCCGAAGGAGAAATGGTTGGAGAAATTTGTCTTAACCTTTTGAAGAATTGCTCGTGGACTTCATCGAAATTTTGCTCGAATAAAAGCCAGTCATCTTTGCCGGCGACATTGCGTTCAATACTATGAAGGAGTTTCTGATAGTGAATATTTGGAAGTTGTTGTCCGAGTTCTGCTTTCACCTGTTTCAGTTCACTGCTGATCTCTTCCAATATTTCGTTTTTCCTGACCACATTGATCGCGACGTTGCTCAGCTGCTGGCTTTTGCTCTGGATCTCACTTTGCAACTTTTCATTTTGAATCTGCATGATCTGCCTCTCGCTGGACAGCCGCTGTTGCCGCAGTTTCTCTTCCTGCTCTGCAATGAGCCTCCTGCGATGTCTGGCGAGTCTTTTTTCCTGATAAAAAATGAGGCCGATCAGGGCGACTGCGATCAGGAAAGCAAAGAGTATACGGGCAAAGATGGTTTCCCGCCACCGTGGCTGCACACTGAATTGGTAAGAGGTAACCAGGTCATTCAGGCTGCTGCGCACCTCAAACACGTAATCGGCAGATTCCAGATTGGTAAATTCAACAAAACTTTGGTCCGTCCATTCCGACCATTGGTCGGTTAGCCCGCGCAGCCGGTACCGGTATTGCACGCTACGACCATATTCGGGCAATGCATAATTGATCCGCAATGCACGGAATTCGGCAGGTAATGCAGGATTTCCCGAAATGCGAAACGTTTCGCCAAGGTTTCTCAGATTGGATACTTTCCTGACAATAGGGGCCGAGTCGATTGCGCCTGCATCTATGTCGGAGGAACGATCGTAAAGTGCGTAACCATTGTCAAGGCAAAAGAAGTAATGATTATTCGTGAGCGGAATGATCGTTTCAGTGTTCCTGATCAGCTTTAACGACAGCTGTTTTGGGCTTTGGCCTGAGGAATATAGCGTTACCCGGTTCATAAATACCTTAAACCAATCGTCGCCAATGCCTGTGCGGACTTTAAAAGGTTCGTCTTCCGGGGTAAAATCGATACTGTTTTTGAGCGACTGGGCGGGGCCGGGTTCCAGGAATTTATTTCCCGACCGGATATGTATCTTGTTTTTCCATTTGAATATCTCCACTGAAAATTCGCTCGGAATATGATCCGGCGACTTGAATTCCTTCCAGGTCAGGGCCGAATCCAGCCGGGGCGTGAGCTCTGCTGAAAAAAGTCCTTTATATGCATGCGCAAGCCAGAATAGCCCGTTTTCATCGCGAACGATCTGCCGGATAGGTGTAGGCGGCACGCCGCGGACACGATGTGCATAAGTCCAGAGTCCATCCTTATTTTTTTTATAAGCGTGCAAACCGTTGTAGGCGCCTTGCAATAGCAAAGTGTCATTTCCGCTGGCGATCGGCAACATAACCCAGCCGCCGGTGATATTCGAAATCTTGCGTGCACCTTGTTCGTCAATCCTGAAAGTGGCATCGTTGTGCCCGCAGAGGAGCTGGTCGTTGAAAACTTTCAACATCCAAGTCTGGCCTTCGAGTCCCGGCACTGCGCGAAACGGTTCCGAAGACGGCCATTTTTTAACAAAAACACCCTTATTGGAGCCCACATACAGTTTTCCGTGCCAGAGCGCCGCTGCATAAGTTGAACCAAGCGGATTATCATTGGTCTGATAGGAGATAATCGGCGAGGACATTTCGGCCAAACTGATCCCCTGGTCCATTCCAATCCAGAGTTTTTTACGGCTATCCTCCGCAAGTGCGATAACAGTGTTGTTTTGCAGACCGGTTTCTTTGTTAAACTGATATTTGAAGTCACCGTGTTTCGAGATAATGTAAACACCATTTTGAATCGTCCCAATGGCAATACTGCTGTCGCGCGAGAGGATAATGGCCTTGTTGATGATATTCTTTTTGAGCTCCTCCGCCTGGGGAATATTCCAAGGTTGCAGCTCGCCGTTTTCCCAGATCAGCAATCCGTTTTTGGTGGTAGTAATTAAAATTCTCTCGCGCGAAAGTGGCAGTAGGGAAGTGACAATAGTGGAAGAAAGTGCGTCAGTGCCTGGCAAATTCACAAATTTCTCTCCTTTCAATTCATATAGTCCGCGGTCGATCACGTGGATTAGAAGTCTGTTGTGGACATATCTCAGGAACATGAAGTTTCCTTCCGCTTCCATTTCAATCAGGTTTTTCCCGTCGTACCGGTAAATTTTGGCAAAAGACTGGAAGTAGATATAGTCGGGTGTTTTCAATATGTGCCAGATCTCTTCTGTTTTCAAACTTTTGAAATTGGCGCTTTTGCTCAGTGAATAGTATTTAAGCTGCCCGTCGGCTTCTTTTCGCCAGTAGCCGAATTCAGCAAAACCGCCTACATAAATTCGCTGTTCTTTGGCTGATCCGTCGCATAATACTGCCCGCACGATCTGTCCGTCGGGCAATGGATACAGCTTCCAGGATGCACCGTCATATTCCATCAGTCCATCGGAATTGGCTGCATAAATGACTCCGTCGGAGCTTTGGCTGATTGCCCAGTTCTGGTTATGAGCCTTATATTCGGAGGAAAAAAAGTTGATAAGCGGAGGTGTTTCCTGAGCGAATGCCGGGAAGAAAAATAACAGGAATGCAAGTATAGCCCAACCAGAACCTGCCTTATGATTTAGGTTACGGATAGAAAAAGAATAGCGTGCGTAACGGTTTGAAGCCGTGCTTGAAATCATTTTAACTAACTTTTAATATTGTTTTAAGTCTTAGCTGCAAGCTGAAAGCGCTATTCGCCAGTGAAAACAATAACATTTTTAAATGAAAAAAGTACTCTCTTTAATTTTGCTAAGTTCGTCTGTTGCATGGGCGCAGGTTAAACCGTCGGATGATAACACGCGGTCGGATCTCCGCTACAATCTTAACGAATCGGGTTCACATTATGTAAAGGCAACTTTTACAAACCAGGCCTGGTTCCGGTTCAACGAAAACAACCCCGGAACTACTGTTACCGGCGACCCGAAGACTAACACTTTTGACATCGGATTGCGCCGGACGCGCATGCAATTATTTGGCCAGATCACCGACCGGATATTCTTTTATACGCAGTTTGGGATGAATAACTTCAACAAGGTCAGCGCATTTCCTGCTTACAATACGACCGGCACGCCCAGTAACAGAAAAGTGGCTGCTTTTTTTCATGATGCATTAGGTGAATATGAAGTCCAGCGGAAAGGCACCAACTTTATCCGTTTCGGTGGTGGCCTGACGATCATGAACGGTTTGTCGCGTTTTTCACAACCCAGCATCGGTTCGATCATGACACTCGATGTGCCCGTTTTTGCGCAGGCGACTGTCGATCAAACCGATCAGTTTTCGAGAAAACTTGCAGTTTACAGCCGCGGACAGATCGGGAAAATCAACTATCGCGTGGCAGTGGCTGATCCTTTTCCATTGGAAACCAGCGGCTCTGTTCCTCCGGCAATCAATCAGAATGCAGCATTTTCACAGCGAAAAAATCATAAGCAGTTCGACGCATTACTGGTATATAACATTTTTGACACGGAGGATAATACCACGCCCGGCTACATGACCGGTACTTATCTCGGAAAACGCAAGGTGTTCAATATAGAAGCCGGGATTATTACCCAAAAGAATGCGACGTGGCGAAGGGAAGCGACCGATACACTTTACAGCAATATGAATCTCTGGTCGGTGGCCGCTTACCTGGATATGCCGCTCAATACACAAACGGGAAGTGCTGTTTCTGCTTATATGGGCTACTTCGGCACTGATTATGGGAAAGGTTATCTGCGGTACAATGGAATCATGAACCCTGCTACGGGTACTGCCCAGCCAATTGCCGGGGTAGGAGGTACGCATGGAAATGCATATCCGATGTTTGGGACCGGAAGTGTGATCTATTCGCAGGCCGGCTATAAATTTAAAGACGGATTACTGGGTAGTCAGGGGACATTAATGCCTTACGCTTCCTTGCAATATGCAGATTACGAGCGCCTTCGTGACGGTATGAGTGTGTATAATGTCGGTGTAAACTGGCTGATCAAAGGTCACACTGGTAAAATGTCGCTTAACTACGAAAACCGGCCGGTGTACCGCAATAGCAGCAATGCGAATGAGCTGGAAGCGAATGGAAGGCGCGGCGCGTTTACTTTGCAATACCAGATTTCGATATAGTTTTTGTGAAAAACAGGGAGCCGGTTTGTCAGCAGACCGGCTCCTTGTTTTTTGCTAGAAATAAAAATTTAATCTTGCAAAAACATACCGGCCATTTACCCCCATTTGCTGCACGCGGCGAGAGTACACAAAACGGCCCAGACTCACATTTCCGGAATGTAAATGTTTGTCCTGATACACATCAAATACATTATTAGAGCCCAGCGAAATGTTAATTCCCTTGGTCAGATTGTAATTCACTGCAATATCAGTGACGATTTTCGCACCGAAAGTCTGGTCTAACGTTTCCTTTTGTCCGGTTAACGTATTGACAGGCCAGGTGTCCGGCTTGGTCGGATCGATCGTCGGGTCCCAATAAGTTACCTCGCCAAAACGCACTGCACGGAGCATCACGCCCAGTTTTCCAACATTGTAATTAATAGTAAGGCTCTGTTTGTTTTTCGGGCTCGCTATCTCGAAGCGGCTCATATCTTCCCGGTTGAAATACGTATTCACCTGATTGGTTTGTACCAGAATATCGGAAGCATGGATAATCGGCTTTCCGCTCGCGTCTTTCTTTACCTTATTCTGAATGAATGTGCCTGCCAAAACGGCCCGCAAAGATTGGGTTCCGCCGAATTTGGTATTGTAGGATAGCACAGCCTCGATACCTCTTGACCGCGTGTCTACCGCATTCGAGAAGAAATTGGCAGTAGTTGCATTTGCGGCGGTGAGTTGTGCTTTTAATGTCGCATTACCGCCGTCGTTGAAGTTATTTGTTAAAACGATCCTGTTGTCAATATCAATCTGATACGCGTCGATAGTCAGTTCAAACGCATTTGCCAGCTGGATCGTAGTGCCGACTGTAAAGCTCTGCGAAGTTTCCTGTTTAAGTTTAGGTATTCCCAGGATTTCTGCTGGCCGGCTGTCATTTGTGAAAGTTCCGCTTTCCTGTGCGACCTGCTGACCATTTTGGGTTACAAAAAGGGTATTGGTCTTGGCATAATACCGCTGCTGCAAAGAAGGTGCACGAAAACCGCTGCTGGCGGAGGCGCGCAATGCAATCCCGTCGGTAAACTTGTAGCGCGACGAAAGCTTGTAATTGAGGGTATTTCCAAAATCAGAATAATTCTCGAAACGCAGCGCGCCGCTCACGACCCACGCTTTTGTAATGTCCTGTTCCAGATCAAGATAGCCTGCGATACTGCTGCGGGAATGCGAGCCCGCATTTTGAGGAAAAAAACCTGAGAATACCTGCGCGCCCGCGGCTACTCCCGCTGCAACATCGTAGTTTTTATAAGAAGCCTCTTCGCCTGCGGTAATCGTATATTTTTCAGTCCGCTGCTCTGCACCGATCGCCACATTTAAGCCTTCTAAAACCTCAAATTTCCTCCCCAGATCCAGGTTGACAGTATTTTGTGAAAAGCCATTTCCACCTGCATTGAACTCTTTCCGAATGTTCAACGCGGTATTGACCTGGGTATAATTTATGGAATTCGAAATTGTGTAATCGAAGTCGTTCTTCCCAAAGGTATTGCTGAGATCAAACTTCCATTGCCCGAACTTCCCTCTCAAACCGCCCGACGCGGAAATATCGGTGACGTCGCTGTTGATTTCGGGGAGGAAGCCATTTGGATACAATGCAAGAACGTTCGTCCGGACTGCCGCAGGTACCGAATTAGGATACCGGTAAAAGCCGGCCGCGTTCCCTTTCTTGTTGTTATAACCTCCAAATGCATAGAATTCGATATTTGGAGAAAGTGGGATATTTGCATTGAGTACCGCCCCGCCGCCATTTACTTTTGAGTTTCCAATACGCATATCAAAGTCGTTTCGGGTTAACCCTTTCTCGCCAAGTAGTTGATCATCGACCACTTTTCCGTCGACTGCCGGGAAAATCTGTCCGGTGTAAGTGCCTGTCCGGTTGGTAGCTTCCCGGTTGACGTATTCGCCGGTTATATTCAAGAAACCTTTCTGGCCGATTTTCAAGCCATAATTCAAACCTACCTGTGCTGTACCTCCGTCGGAAATATTAACGGATTCATCCTTTCCGTAATTGATCACATAATCTTTATCATAACTCGTTACATTCTGTCCGTAAGAAACATTTCCACTTAATCCTGTCCTCGATTTAAGGATGATATTGATCACGCCGGCGATGGCGTCGGAACCGTATTGTGCGGCCGCACCGTCACGAAGGATCTCGATTTTGTCAACAGCCGTGGCGGGAATTGCATTTAAATCGGTACCTACTGTTCCGCGGTTGACCGTGCCATTTACATTGACAAGTGAAGATTGGTGCCTTCTTTTTCCATTTATCAAAACCAAAACCTGATCCGGCCCTAGTCCGCGCAATTGGGCGGGGTCAATATGGTCGGAACCGTCGGAAATAGTCTGTCTTGAAGATTGGAAGGAGGGCGCGACGTAGGTCAGGATCTGGTTGATATCAACTTGTCCCACGTTATTTGTGATTTGCGAAACGGGAATAATATCCACCGGCACGGGCGAGTCGATGCGGGAGCGGCCACCGCTTCGCGATCCTGTAACCACGATCTCGCTAAGTAGTTCTGACGATTCACTTAGTGTGATTTTCAGGTCAGGTGATTTGCCAGATGTTACCTCGATCGGGACGATTTTCGTTGTGTAGCCGATAAATGAAATCACGAGCTTATAAGAACCGTCGGCTGCATCGAACGAAAAACTTCCATCCGAATCGGTGACTGTACCCATATTGGTTCCCTGGATGAGCAGTGAAACGCCGGGTAGTCCGGTGCCGTTCTTTTCCTCGAAAACAGTCCCCTTTATTGACTGGGAAAATGCGGTGAACGAAGCGAGAAAAGTGAATAATACAAGTAGTGCTGTTTTCATGCGAAAGTGTGTTTAATGTCAAGAAATGAGATAATAGTGTAATTTTATATATAATATTTTATATTATTTGAATTAATTGGTTAGAGAAGAAATAATTTTAAAAAACAAAAAGACAGAAAAAAGCCGGCTCGCAAGGACGGGCCGGCTGGTATGCTAAATCAAGTCTTTTTATAAACTCAAAGCACCATTCATTGAGCGAACGGCTTCTGCTGACTTTTCAAAGGCTGCTTTCTCTGCATCGCTCAAACGGAGGTTGATGATTTTTTCCCAACCGCTTCTGCCCAATACAACAGGTACACCCATACAAATGTCTTTCTGGCCATATTCACCATTCAGGTAAACACTGCATGGCACAATGCGTTTCTGGTTGCGAACGATACTCTCAACCAACATCATGGTAGCCGCTCCCGGTGCATACCAGGCCGAAGTTCCGATCAGTTTAGTCAAAGTCGCTCCGCCCACCATCGTGTCAGCAGCCACTTTTTCAAGTTGTTCCGCATTCAGGAAACGGCTTACCGGGATACCATTGTACGTCGCAAGGCGGGTAAGCGGGATCATGGTCGTGTCGCCGTGGCCACCGATCACCATTCCGTGGATATCAAGCGGGGAAACGTCCATTGTCATTGCCAGATAGGTTTTGAAACGAGCGCTATCCAGCGCGCCGCCCATTCCGATCAGTCTTTTCTTTGGAATACCCGACTCTTTCAATGCGAGGTAAGTCATCGTGTCCATTGGATTCGAAACTACGATGATGATTGCTTTGGGCGAATATTTAAGGATATTTTCAGTAACTCCTTTTACGATTCCCGCATTGATGCCGATCAATTCTTCCCTCGTCATACCCGGCTTACGAGGCAGGCCGGACGTGATCACCACTACATCCGATCCCTTTGTTTTTTCGTAATCGTTTGTTGAGCCGATAGGTTTGGTATTGAACCCGAGTAAAGCTGCTGTTTGATAGATATCCAGGGATTTACCTTCACTCACGCCTTCCTTGATATCGAGCAGTACGACCTCTTCTGCCAGTTCACGACGAATAATATTATCGGCAGTAGTTGCACCGACGGCGCCTGCACCTACAACAGTGATCTTCATAGGGAAATATGGTTAATTGAATAGAAACTAATGCTTTTTAAATTTTCTCCTAAAAGTAGAACACATAATTTGTTAATACCAAGGGGAATGGGATTTTTTGGCAGATAAAGTAAGCGGGGTGATCCAAAATGCAATTTTTTACGTATTTTGATAGTTATATTGCCACAACGAACCACTTTTTTCTGCTTAATATAACGAATGACCAACCCATGATTTCACGTATTTTACAGTCGATTTTCTTTAAAAGTGCAACAGGAAAAGCCGGGCGTTATGCTAAAAATTCCGGCCGTTTATTTCAACTGGCCAAGGAAGTAGTAGGCAAGTTGCAGCGGGTAGGAGTAAAGGGGAACTTGTCCGAATTCCAAAACAGTGTGCAGTTACTGATCAGAATGGTCAGGGCATATGCCTCGGGACAGTACCGTCACCTTCCCTGGAAAAGTTTGCTTTCGGTCGTCGCGGTACTCATCTATTTTGTGTCGCCGCTTGACCTTATACCCGATTTTTTACCGTTTGTTGGTGTCACTGACGACATTGCTTTAGTGGTTTGGCTGATGAAAACTTTGAGTGACGATATCAGCAAATTCGGGGCGTGGGAAAAGCAGGAAAAAACGATTAACATAGGATAAAACAGAACCTTTTAGTAGTTTCTGTAGAAAAGAATTTTTATTTTTGTAAACATTATAAAAGAAACAGATATGGAATCAGCAACCGTTTTGGCATTTATGGGATTAGGTGGACAGGAAATATTTTTCGTTGCCTTGTTCGTTCTACTCTTCTTCGGTGCGAAGAAAATTCCTGAATTGATGCGCGGTTTGGGGCAGGGTATCAATGAATTCAAAAACGCTTCAAAAGACGTTAAGGAGAATATTGAAAAAAGCATGGAAGACCCCAAATAACGCTTCCATCATATCGAAGGTATAACCAGAGCCTTTAAGCTAATCCCTTAATGGCTCTGATTATTTATTTACAACCCCACAAATATTTTACATTGAAAGAGTATCTGACGCTAGCCGAGATTCAGGAAGATTTGCGTGAAGACGGTTTGACCTGCGTCAAGTTAGTGGAGCATTATTTACAGAAGATAGAGTCCAGTTCCCACCTGAATGCTTTCGTCGAAGTGTACGCGGACGAGGCAAGATCAACAGCCGCCGTTGTAGATGCTAAACTGGTTAACGGAACCGCCGGCAGATTGGCAGGAATGGTAATCGGGATCAAGGATGTCCTTTCTCATAAAGGTCACGGTTTACAGGCCGCAAGTCAGATTCTCGACTCTTATCAGGCGCCATTTACAGCAACCGCTGTGCAAAGGCTCATCGATGAAGACGCAATTATAATAGGGCGTCAGAACTGCGATGAGTTTGCGATGGGTTCTTCCAATGAAAATTCATCTTTCGGTCCGGCTTTGAATGCGGCTGATAATTCCAAAGTCCCCGGTGGATCTTCGGGTGGCTCTGCAGTTGCGGTTCAGGCTGGATTGTGCCACGCTTCATTGGGAAGCGATACCGGCGGATCTGTCCGTCAGCCAGCAGCATTTTGCGGCGTGGTCGGAGTTAAACCTTCGTATGGAAGAATATCGCGATACGGACTAATCGCCTATGCATCTTCATTCGATTGCATCGGCCCGATCACAAAAAGCGTTTCAGATGCAGCATTGTTACTGGAAATTATGTCCGGCGACGATGATTATGATAGTACAGTTTCTACAAAAGAAGTGCCTGCCTATTCAGCATCATTGAATTGGGAAGGGAAAGCCAGAATCGGATATATTCAGGATACGCTTGAAAATGAGGCTATTTCTGTTGATATTCGCCAGCGGACAAAAGCTGTTCTCGATCGCCTGCGGGCAGAGGGGCATGAAGTTGTGCCGGTGGAAATTCCGCTGCTTGATTCTCTTTTACCAACTTATTATATCCTGACCACCGCTGAGGCAAGTTCTAACTTGTCAAGGTTCGACGGGGTAAGATATGGTCACAGGAGCGCAGAATCGACGGATTTGGAAAGCATGTACAAGAAAACGCGTACAGAAGCTTTCGGGCCGGAAGTGAGGAGAAGGATTTTGCTGGGTACATTTGTATTGAGCGCAAATTACTACGACGCATACTATACCAAGGCGCAACGCGTTAGAAGATTGGTGCGGGAGGAAACGAACAGGTTTTTTGAGCAGTTCGATTTCTTTATTTCCCCGGTCACTCCTACAACAGCTTTTACAATAGGTGAGAAAACAGAAGATCCGTTACAAATGTATCTTGCTGACGTTTTCACTGTGCAGGCGAATGTGGTGGGGAATCCGGCAATTGCCGTTCCAAATGGTTTCGATCAACAGGGAATGCCAATTGGAATTCAAATAATGGCTCCTTATTTTGGTGAGGAAAAAATGCTGGCTTTCGCCGACTACCTGACCAGGCTAAATCAAAAGGTTGCCAAAAAATACAGTGAGAACCAGGAAGTTTAGTTTTTTTAAACCGTTGCCTGAGCAGTAAAGGCTGTATTTCATCAAGTGTTACAAGAAAATAATCGTGCCAGAATAAGAGGCGGTTACCCGAAATTATTCTGATGAGTGAATTTTTGTGATTATATAATAGAATGTATTAAAGATTATTCCGATTCATCAGGAAAACAGGTAATAGCCATTGAAACCGTGAATTGATTAACCTTCAAAAAACATTTAATTAATGAGGCTTTCTAAAAAAGTATTATGGCTCGGAGCCATGTGTGCAGGATTCTGGAATACGCCTTCCAAGGCTGAAAATCCACAGGAGAAATCATTCGAGCCAGATACACTTAAGACAGAGACCGCGGCGGAAGCGACGCTTTTGCCCTACCTGCCGGAAGTAGAGGAAATCGGACCCAACCCGTCGGTTCCTCAGGAGTTGCTCAAAAAACGTTTTGCCAAGCTGGAAAAGTCGATTCCGCTTACTTATCATAAGTCTTCCCACGAGTTCGTAGAGTATTTTATCTACCGCAAAGCTGAGTTTACGCAGACCATGATGGAGAAAATGCCTTTGTATTTTCCCATGTTTGAGAAAGCACTCGCGAAGCACGGACTTCCTACCGAACTGAAATACCTTTCCATGATAGAGTCGGGCCTAAATCCGACCGTAATTTCCCACGCAAGAGCAGGTGGCTTGTGGCAGTTTATGCCGGCTACCGGACGTGAGTTTGGGTTATATCAGGATAAATATATTGACGAGCGCTTCGAGCCGGTGAAAGCTACCGAGGCCGCTTGTATGTATCTCAAACAACTTTACCGCATATTTGGAGATTGGGAACTTGCATTAGCTTCCTATAATACCGGCCCGGGAAATGTAAAGCGCGCAATGCGCCGGTCGAGAGGTACCACTTTCTGGACTATTTATAATGTACTGCCAAGAGAAACAAGGTCTTACGTGCCGCAATATGTAGCGATGAACTACATGATGAACTACGGGAACGATCACGGCATTTTCCCTAAAAACACCGAGTTCCAGATCCCAAATGATACGATACATGTAAACGGCTATCTTGATCTGGTAGCGCTTTGCGAGCAAAGCAATATGAGATTCGAGGAACTCAAAAAGCTTAATCCGCAAATCACTAAAACTTCATTGCCTCAGCAAACGCGCGATTTTGTGCTTAAAGTGCCGAGTGTACAATATACCTACTTCCTCAGCAACAGGGATTCTATCATGGTTGCCTGCACAGGCGGAAAAGTTCTGGATGGTACCCTGCTTGCAAAAGCGGATAGCAACAGAACCGATTCATTGGGAGTTAATAAAACTTTCCCGTATGCACTGGTAAGCAACGATACTTCTTCGGATGAAGAGGAAGAGGCGGAAGCAGAACAGACTGTGTCGAGGAACAAAACCCGGAAAACCACACATACCGTTCGTCGGGGAGAAACTTTGTCTACTATCTCCCGCAAATACCGGGTGAGCGTGGCTGATCTGAGAAAATGGAACCACATCCGGAGATCTGCGATCGGAAGAGGACAGCGCCTGGTGGTTTACAAGACCATGAAGGAAACTGCTCCCGCAGCAAAAGTCGCAGTTGCTACTTACCGTGCGGAAGAGCAGGCTGCAAATCCGGCACGGCATACCAGAAAGCGTTACCATACAGTTCAAAGAGGGGATACGCTCTGGATCATATCTCAGCGTTACGGACTGGAAATCGGCCAGCTTAAAAAACGTAACAATATTCGCGGAAACTCCATTAAGCCTGGTCAAAAACTGATCATTTCGACCTAAAAATCAACACTACCAAGTACACATACTATTTCTATGATTGCCTACGTTAACGGAACTGTAGTTTACAAAGATCCAGCATATGCTATTATTGATGTGAATGGATTAGGCTACGAGGTTCGAATATCCTTACAAACCTATACCTCACTTCCCGATCTGGGCGAACGTTGCAAACTTGTGACGTTTTTGAGTATACGGGAGGATGCGCACCTTTTATACGGGTTTTGGGGAAGTGATGAAAAAAAGCTGTTTCTTGATTTGATTACGATCTCAGGAATAGGGCCTTCGACAGCCCTGGTAATGCTTTCGTCCCTTTCATCGTCCGAAATCCGGCAAGGTATCATAGATGAAGATCTCCGATTGATCCAATCTATCAAGGGAATAGGATCTAAAACTGCTCAACGCGTAATTCTGGAATTAAAAGATAAGATACGCAAGGAAGAGCTGGTAACAACAGGTCCGAAATCATCAGACACGTCTTCCGGAACTTTAAGAAGTGAGGCACTCGCAGCATTGGTTACTTTAGGAATACCGAAGGCAACCGCCGAGAAAAGTGTCGACACGATCATGAAAAGGGAAGGGTCTGAAATTACTGTTGAAAACTTGATAAAACTGGCGCTTCGATAATAGGAACCGCAATGCTATTTGGTAAAAAATTTTACGCTGGTAAAATCGTCTTGATGGATTTGTTTATAGGTATAACCTTCTCTAAATAAGTATATTACCTTGTCATCAACGATTTACTCTCTTTTATTCAAAATACTTAGTATCTCAGCTGCAGGCGCCTTAATGGCCAACTTGTCGGTTGACAGGGACGAGCCATATTCGCAGCCAGAGCAGGAATGGACAGTCGAGGCAGATACGATTCCTGAAGATACCAGCAGGCGGGCATTGGACAGGTCGGGAAGCCAGCTGATCATGCGCTGGAAAGACTTCTATTCCAACCGCGTTGCCGAGCCAAGACCGCGGTCGCCGTTCTACCTGCGCGACCCGGGCAATATCTCTACCAATATTACTCTCGATAGTGCAGGGAAAATAGCCGTAACCGAAAAGGTTAAAACACCGGCTGGCGACCTCAATTTCCGTGCGCCGGAACGAATGGATCTCGATGCTTATGACAAGATCCAGGAAGACCGTGCATTCAAAAGTCTGTTACGCGAATATGCGGGCAGACAGGATGGAAACAGTGCGATGGGCGCGCGCGGACTCTTACCCAAACTGGATATCCCGCCGGCACTTTCCAAGTTACTGGGCGACGATTTTATCAACTTCAAACCAACCGGTTTCGTTTCGCTGGATCTGGGGTTAATGCACCAGTTTTTAGACAATCCCGCTATTCCGATCCGTCAGCGGAGGAATACCCAATTTATTTTCAACGAACAGATCAGTATCAATTTTGATGCAAAACTGGGCGATCAGCTGGGTTTTCAAACGAATTTTGATACAAAGGCAAACTTCAATTTCGAGAATGCGATCAAGCTGAACTATAAAAATCCGGAGGAAAGCTTTATCCGGAAACTAGAAGCGGGAAATATCAACTGGGCGATCAATAGTCAGCTCATTCCGGGTGTTCAAAATCTTTTCGGTTTGAAAACGGATTTCCAGTTCGGCAGGTTGAGCGCGACTTTTGTGGCTTCACAGCAAAAATCAAGCAAGGAAAGAATCGTATTGCGCGGCGGTGCTCAGAATCGGGATTTCGAGCTGCGTGCCGATACTTATGACGAAAACCGTAACTTTTTCCTTTCCCAGTATTTCAGGAATATTTACGAAAGTTCACTTCGAAACACGCCCACGATCACTTCGGGCGTCACTGTAACCCGGATCGAGGTATATGTGACCAACCGTACAACCACCACGGAATCACTCAGGAATGTGGTCGGTTTTGCCGATCTGGGCGAACCTGCTCCTTACAAATCTGCCAACCCCAGCTTACAACCGATCCGCTCTACTTCGCCCGCCGATAATGCAGCAAATGGGCTTTATAACACATTAAAAAACAATGCGGGATTCAGGCAGGTAGATAATACCAACAGCTCGATCACTTCACTTGGACTGGAAAAAACGATCGATTATGAGTTGCTGCGCGGCGCAAAACGACTTGCCGCTGACCGCGATTATACGTTTCATCCCCAACTCGGATATATATCCCTGACGAATGCACTCAGAAACGACGAAGTGCTGGCCGTTTCCTATGAATACACCCTCAACGGACGTTCCTTCAAAGTAGGGGAGCTGACTGAGGATTATCAGGCGAGGAGGGACAATGAAGTAATTGCATTGAAACTCTTGAAATCATCGACTATCCGGAACAATACCAAGCTTCCGATGTGGGACCTGATGATGAAAAACATCTATTCCCTCGGAACAAGCCAGATCGACAAGCAGGGATTTCAGTTGCGGGTTATTTATAAAGATGACCAAACTGGTATTGATAACCCCAATTTACAGGAAAGCAGCATTGCCAATGTGCCTCTGATCCGACTTTCAGGACTTGACAGGTTGAACCCGGTCAACGATCTGCAACCCGACGGAAATTTTGACTTTGTGGAAGGTATTACGGTGGACAGCAAGTCGGGGCGCATTATTTTCCCGGTGCTGGAACCGTTTGGTACCAACCTTTCGCGCAAGTTTGGTGCGGGCGAAGATGCATTCAGAAACAAATATGTTTTCAACGAACTGTACCGCACGACGATGATCGACGCGCAGCAGGTTACGGAGCGAAACAAATTCTTTATTAAAGGTTCATATCAGTCGAGTGGTGGCGCTGAGGTGCAGCTGCCTTTTGGTGTGCTCGAAACTTCAGTTACCGTGACTTCCGGTGGCGTTCCGCTTTCTCCGGGCTCCGATTATATTGTGGAAGCTCAGATAGGTCGCGTCAGGCTGATCAATAGCAGCGTACTGAATTCGGGCAGGGAGATTGTGATCGAATATGAGAGACCGGATATGTTCCAAAACCAGGTTCGTTCACTGCTGGGTACCAGGCTGGATTATGTGGTGAACCGGGATATGAGTATTGGTTTGACAGCGATCAAATACCGCGAGCGGCCAGCGGGCTTTTTGTCGCGGGTCTCGATCGGGAACGAGCCTGTAAATAATACCATGCTTGGTTTTGATATCAAATTCCGTAAAGATGTTCCGTTCCTGACCAAGCTCCTCGATGCATTGCCTTTGATCCAGACCAAGGAAATGTCAACCATTCAGTTCAAAGGGGAGTTTGCCAAATTATTGCCGGGTGTTTCAAAGGATGTGAATAACCGTTCGCTGGTCGATGATTTTGAAGCCGCGAGAACGATTTACGACCTTGCCCGCCAGCCACAGAAATGGCGGCTTGCGTCGGTACCCGCCAAATTCAGGCAGGGACTGGACGGAAAAACGCTGAACTACGGATATAAGCGGGCTAAAATCTCAGCTTATACCGTCGATAATATTTTCGGTGGTGACCAGGGACTTGGTGGAGGATACCAGCCGCCAGCCAATATCACGGAGGAAGACAGAGCCAATTTTTACGAAAGGTTATTCCTCCCAAGAGACATATTCCCTAACCGCGCGATCGCCGGGCTGGTAACTTACCCGCAGCAGGTGCTGGATATTGCCTATTACCCCAGCGAAAGGGGAATGTATAACTACAATACCGATCTGGCGACGGACGGTCGGTTGAAAACGCCGCGCCAGAATTTTGGTGCGATCAGCCGGGCGATTACTTCTGACAATGATTTTGATAATGCGAATATTGAAAGCATTGAGTTCTGGATGTTGGATCCATTTATAAACGATCCTGTGAAAGGTGCTGTGCGCGATGGTTTTGAGGGTAGACCCAATACAACAGGCGGAAAACTGGTTTTCAATCTGGGTGATATTTCGGAAGACGTAATTCCTGACGAGCGATACAATTTTGAGAACGGGCTGCCGATCGTTCCAAAGCAGGTAGGAGTGAATGTAGATTCAACTGCCTGGGGCTATGCTACGAAATCACAATATCTGATCAATGCATTCAGCAACGAAGATGGTGCGCGTGAGAAGCAGGATGTTGGTTTGGATGGTTTGACAAACCAGGAAGAACAGGCTTTTTTCAAACAATACATTGATCGTCTGCCTGCCAACCTTTCCGCAGCTGCGCGGCAGCAAATTATAGCTGACCCTTCTGGTGATGACTTCAAGTTTTTCCTCGGCGCCGAACAGGATAGCGCCGATCTGAAAATCCTTCAACGCTACAAAAATTACCTGGGGATGGAGAATAACTCTCCTGAAAGCGTGGGCAGAACCGCAGACGTGACACCAGCTTCTACCAACGTTCCGGACGGGGAGGATATGAATGTCGACAACACGATCAACGACAACGAATCTTTTTACGAATATGAAATCGACCTGAAACCCAATCAGCTCGCAGTTGGTAAGGGTTATGTCGTTGATAAAACGGAAACCGAGGATGGTCAGAATTGGTATCTGTTCCGGGTTCCGATTAAAGAGTTTTCTGGGATCGTCGGTAATATGAGCGGTTTCAAATCGATTCGTTTTATGCGGATGTACCTGACTGACTTCCAGCAGCCTGTTGTATTGCGTTTTGCACAGCTGCAAATGGTTGGTCAGCAATACCGGAAATATACTTCTAACCTGGACGCACCAGGTTTACAGGAAGTACCTGAACCTTACGACGCGAAATTTACGGTCGGAACGGTGAGTATTGAAGAGAATAGCAACCGCTCTGCCGGTGCTGATAAATACCAATATGCCATTCCGCCGGGCTGGAAACGCGACCAGGACAATACCCAGCGGCCTCCGCTTTTGCTGAACGAACAATCGATGAGCTTGTGTGTGACGGACTTGCGCGACGGCGATTCCAGGGCTGTTTTCAAAAATGTCAATCTTGATCTGTTGTTCCGCAAAAGGCTCCGAATGTATGTACACATGCAAAACGAGCAGAACGAGAGCGGGATGGTCGGTACTTTCATGCGGATCGGGACCGATTTGACACAAAACTATTATGAAATTGATCTGTCGGGATTACAGGCAACGCCGCCTTCGGCTTCGCAACCGCAAGAGGTCTGGCCGGAAGGAAATGAATTAAACATTGCGCTGGCGGATTTGGTAGAAGCAAAAGCGCAGCGGAATCGTCAGATTGATAAAAATCTGAGTGTACCTTATACAATTTTGACTGCCGACGGAAGATATCGTTTATCGGTTGTAGGTAACCCCGACCTGAGCTCGGTGCGGGTTATGATGATCGGAATGCGAAATCCAAAGTCTAGCGACGAGCGCCCGAAATCGTTCTGTTTGTGGGTAGACGAAATGCACGTGGAAGGTTTCGACGACCGGGGAGGTGTAGCTGCGATTGCGCAACTCGATGCCAAGCTGGCAGATTTTGCTACCCTGACTGCTTCCGGCCGGGTTGAGACTTTCGGCTTCGGAAGTGTACAGCAAAGGATCGGAGAGCGTTCCCGGAACCTGACGCAGGAATATGGATTTTCTTCCAATATTGCATTGGATAAATTGCTGCCTGCAAACTGGGGTTTCAGTATCCCGCTGTTCTTAAGCTACGACAGGCGAAATGTAAAACCACACTTCAATCCGCTCGACCCGGATACACCGCTGAATACCTCGCTCGGGAATTTGCAGACCGATGAAGAACGCGACGGCTACCGGCGCATGGTGGAAGAAAATGCAGTTAGGCGGGGTATCAACTTCTCCAATGTCAGGAAAATTAAAACGAAACCTGGGGCCAGGAATCATTTTTATGATTTCGAGAATTTCTCATTCACCTATGCTTTCAGCGACGACCAGCGGCGCAATGTACTGACTCAGGAATATAACCAGCGGATGTACAAAGGCGGTATTTCCTATGTGTACAGCAGCCAGCCGAAGGCGATAGAGCCGTTTAAAAAGTGGACAGCGACCAACAGGTGGGCGGAGTTTATCAAGGATTTCAACCTAACACTTCTTCCAAACATGGTACAGTTGCGTACCGACGTGGACAGGCGTTTCCTGAAAACACAGTTGCGCAATGCAGATCTGACCACAGAAGGAATACAGCCGCTATTTGAAAAGTATTTCTGGTTTAACAGATATTACGATTTCGGCTGGAACCTGACCCGGAACGCGACCCTTACTTACCGCTCGTCGGCAAGCTCGATCATTGACGAACCGATGGGAGATATTAATACAGCTGCGAAGAAGGATTCACTTTGGTCTAACTTCAAAAAGCTGGGCAGGATCAAGAATTTTGATCAGGCAATTGACTTTACTTACCGTTTGCCGCTGGATAAAATCCCGCTGACAGACTGGCTGAGCGCGGATTATAAACACTCGGTAGCGTATCAATATCAGGCAAATGCATTGGGGTTGAGAGATACCACGGGTCTTCCTTTTGGTGATATTATCCGAAACAGCCGCGAAAGAGGCGTGACGGGGAAAGTGGATTTTGTGCTGCTTTACAACAAGCTTCGCTATCTGAAATTTGCAAATACACCTTCGGCCGGTAGAAAGAATTTTGCGCGCAGCCCGGGTGATATCGAGGATATCGATATGCGGACAACCGATGTGCTCAAGAACCTGACTCGCGTTCTGATGACGGTGAGGGGTATTAATGTAAGTTATAGTGTTCTGGAAACAACTGCTTTGCCTGGCTACCTGCGGGCACCGAAATATTTTGGTATTGATAATGCAAATGCGCCGGGACTACCTTTCGTACTCGGCCAGCAGGACAGGAATTTTCAGAAAAAGGCGGCGGAAAAAGGATGGATCACGACGAGCCAGCAGCAGAATATGCCTTTCCAGCAAACTATTGCAAAGAATTTCTCGGCTAATACCACACTTGAACCTTTTAAGGATTTCAGGCTGATCATTGAAGCGCGGCTTACGCGCCAGGATGCTTATCAGGAATTTTATCGTCCTGATTCGAGCGGCGCATTCGCTTCCCAGAGTCCATTGCGTAACGGGCAATTCAGTATGTCATTTATGTCTTTCCGGACTGCATTCGCGAAAATGAGAAGGGATAACTCATCGCCGGTATTCGATAAATTTCGGGCGTACCGCGCCATTATCCGTGACAGGTTGAACCAGGAAAATAACAGCGGAGGCGAATACAACGAAACTTCGCAGGATGTACTGATTTCTTCATTCTTTGCAGCTTATACCGGCAAAGATCCGAATACGGTGCGGACGAATCCATTCCTGAAATTCCCGATGCCAAACTGGGATTTCAGCTATAATGGATTGTCTCAATTGCCTTCGTTTAAAAGGCTGTTCAGCTCATTTACATTGCGGCACAAGTATATGTCCAATTACAGCGTAGGTAACTTCACTTCTTCATTGGATTACGAGGCGCTTTATGTGAATTTAGCTGTGACTGGATATCCATTGTCGTCGCGGCTGAATGATCTGGGGCAATATGTGCCTGTTTTCGCGATGAGCACGATCACTATGTCCGAGAAATTCCAGCCGCTGGTGGGTGTCGAGTTCAGGACGCAGAGCCGCATTACGGCGAGAATGGAATATAACCGAGACAGGACGATCGCATTGAACCTTTCAAATTCACAGGTTGCGGAGTTGTTCAATCAGGATGTGACGGTTAATATTGGTTTTACCAAAAACAATGTACCGCTGCCGTTTAAGATCAACGGGGTGAAAAGGAAGCTGAAAAATGATATGACGATGCAGCTCGGTCTTACTTTCCGGGATACGCGTTCTATCCAGCGCAAGTTTGACGGTGAGAATATCCCGATTGCGGGTAATATCAACTTCCAGCTACGCCCGACTGTCAACTATATGGTAAATAACCGGTTGAGTCTGCAATTTTACTTCGACCGTACATTCAACGACCCGCTTGTTTCCAACTCGTTTTACCGGGCCAGCACTTCGGGCGGTGTGCAGTTGAAGTTCAATTTGGCTGAATAAATTTTTGATTTGGAAAATACACGCCACATCATGTAATTTGCGGCACAAAGTCATTCAAAACTTACCTATTTAATCATGAATTTCCCGTCAGAACTTAAGTATACAGAGGATCACGAATGGATTCTAATAGAAGGCGATACGGCAACAATTGGGATCACGGAACATGCGCAGAATGAATTGGGTGATATCGTATACGTGGACATCAACACAGTAGGGGATGCACTTGAAAAAGGGGAGGTTTTTGGCTCTGTGGAAGCGGTAAAAACGGTCTCGGATTTGTTTATACCCGTTGCAGGTACTGTACTTGAAGTGAACGAAGAACTGGACGGAGAACCTGAGCTTGTAAATACTGACCCTTACGGCCGCGGCTGGATGGTGAAAATAAGCTTGTCGGGCCCCGCTGATGGAGAGGGGTTACTTTCCGCAGAAGACTACCAGAAATTTATAGGTGCCTGATAACAGGTTTAAGCTCCATTCAGGAGCTTTTTTTTTGAAACCGGATTAGCAAATAACGTCCGGCTACCAGATTACGAATATGAAATTGTTGATCAAATCAGTCCGTATTGTTGATAAAAAATCACCTGCAAATGGTCAGGTGAGAGATATATTGATCGAGGACGGGAAAATTAAGGAAATAGGAGAAAACCTTTCTTCAAATGACATTGAGGTAAAAGACCTGAGCGGGCTCTGCGTTTCTGCCGGCTGGGTAGATATGCGGGTTGGGTCACGCGATCCGGGTTTTGAGCATAAGGAAGATCTCTATTCGGTAAGCGCAGCTGCGGCTCACGGTGGCTTTACGGAAATTGTGCTGTTGCCCAATACCAATCCTGTTGTCCACAGCAAGGATACTTTAAACTATATAAGACAATCGGCTGCGGGCGGAGTGGTAACGCTGCACCCGGCGGCGGCGGTCACAAAAAAAGCGGAGGGCGTTGACTTCACCGAAATGATCGACCTGCACCACGCAGGAGCGATTGCATTTACGGACGGCGAACACGCGGTGCAGAGTGCCGATCTTTTACTAAAAACGATCCTGTACCTGCGCCCACTTAATGCATTGCTGATGAACCGCCCGGAAGAAGCACAGCTGTCGCTTTACGGACAAATGCATGAAGGGATCACAAGTACCCTCACCGGAATGAAGGGAATACCGTCGCTGGCAGAAGAAATGATGCTAACGCGCGACCTGAAATTGCTGGAATATGCATTGGAAAAAAGCATGTATGATACATCTGATCCGGTGTTACATATTTCGCTGCTTTCTACGGCAATAGGCGTGGAGATTGTGCGGGAGGCGAAGCAAAAAGGACTACCGATTTCCTGCGACGTCGCAGTGCATCAGCTGGTGTTTGAAGATTCAGACCTCATCAATTTTGACACTAATCTGAAAGTAAATCCGCCATTCCGCTCCCAGGCGGACCAGGAAGCTTTGCGGCAGGGACTGGCCGACGGTACTATCGACGCGATCGTTTCTGACCACAACCCGCAGGATGAAGAAAGTAAGAACCTTGAATTCGATCACGCGGATTTCGGTATCACGGGACTGGAAACGGTATTTTCGCTCGCTGTAATGCACAGCGGCTTGTCTCTCGAAACGATCGTTGAGAAAATCACAACTGCGCCGCGGGCTATATTAAGACTTCCGGAAATCAGCATTGAGCAGGGCGCAATAGCCAATCTAACTTTCTTCGATCCGGAAGCAGATTGGACATTTGGAAAAAGCTACTCCAAATCAAAAAATACGCCGTTTTTGGGACAGCAGCTGAAAGGAAAAGTGAGAGGGGTAATCAACAACGGAAAACAGGAGTGGTACGCATGAAATCGATTTTAGCATATTTTGACAAACCTCTTTTAAAAGTCTCACTGGTTTTCGGGCTGGTGACGGGGATATTGGTTTTTATATTTTTCCTGGGCTTGTATATGATCGGCATTGTGCCGCTGGGAAATAACAAGGTGATGGATTTCGGTATCCACATTATCATGATAGCTGGTGCGTGCTGGTATTTCAGGAAAAAGGTGGGAAACGGGTTTTTACACCTTTGGGAAGCATTGACGATCGGGTATGTCGTGAATACGATCGGTGCGCTGATCGCTGGCTGGTTGATCTATTTTTTTGTAACCTATGTCGATCCGGCAGTATTTACCAATTACATCGCGGAAATGAAGTCGCTGATGATGGAAGGGAAGGCGGAACTGGTCAAGAATATCGGTGAGGCGGAATTTATGAAAATGTATAATGGGGTAGGGAGCATGCAAACCTCTGAAATTATCATGGACGAGGTAAGCAAGAAAACGGTAATGGGCATTATCCCGATCCTGATCATTTCCCTCATCTTCAGAAAGCAGGATTACGGTGTATTTCATAATAATAAATCTTAAATTTATTGACTTACCTGAAACGATAAAACGCTATCTAAATGGAAGAACAAACCTCTACTGCCCGTGTTGCCTTGAAGTATGGTGTACTTGGTTCGGTTGTGATCATGGTCTATACAACGATCATCAATGTTTCGGGGCTGTCGCAGAACAAGCTTTTGTCTTCGCTTTCCTTTGTGTTGATGATCGTGGCTATTGTATTGGCTATGAAGAACTTCCGGGAGCAGAATAAGGGTTTTATGAGCTACGGGGAAGGGCTGGCTGTCGGCTCGCTGGCTTCGGCGATCATGGGGCTGCTCAGTTCTGCGTTCACGATGTTCTATATCCAGTTTATCGACAATACTTTACTGACCCAGGGAATGGACCAGGTGCGGGAGGATATGGAACGCAGAGGGATGGACGATTCTCAAATTGATCAGGCGATGGAGCTTTCCCAAAAATTTATGTCGCCCGGCGTCGTTTTTATTATGGGCGTGCTGGGATACCTGTTGACCGGCTTTATCATTTCACTGATCGTAGCTGCGGTTATTCGCCGCGAAAAGCCTGTTTTTGAGTGATTTGTCAATTGTTGAGTTTATAAAAATTACATTGTGTTTGCAATCTTCCGGAAAGAAATTGGCAGCTTTTTTAATTCACTGATCGCCTATATGGTGATGGTCGTATTTCTGACCGCGATCGGGCTGATCGTCTGGGTTTTCCCGGATTCCAATATCCTTGACTACGGTTATGCAGATATGGGCTCATTCTTTCGTTTGGCCCCCTACGTGCTTATATTTCTGATCCCGGCAATTACCATGCGTTCCCTTGCGGAGGAAACAAGGACAGGGACACTGGAACTGCTGCTTACCAAGCCGATTACCAATATTGATCTGGTACTGGGTAAGTTTTTTGCAAACTGGAGCCTGGTGTTGCTTACCCTGCTGCCGACCCTGATCTACTATTACAGCATTTACCAGCTTGGTAACCCCGTCGGGAATATCGACTCAGCTGCGGTTGCCGGCTCTTACGTTGGTCTGCTGCTGTTCAGCGGGGCTGTTGTATCAATGGGGCTATTTGCTTCCTCCCTGAACGAAAACCAGATCGTTGCATTTATTCTGGGTGTTTTCTTTGCCTTTATATGGTACGTCGGCTTCGGCGCGCTGTCACAATTACTGGGTACCGGAACCGGCTCACAGCTGCTTCTCTGGATCGCGCTCGACGAGCAATATATCTCCCTCGGCAAAGGGCTGGTGGATTCAAGGAACATCGTTTACCTGCTGAGCCTCATTGCCTTTTTCCTGATTTTGACCCTTTTGAAAGTCGAAAAGCTCAGAAAATGAACACTTTGCAATTCAGGTAGATAGATTTGATCTAATACAGTGTGTTTGGTCGTATATGCATTAAAACACACTAAGATGGTAGCCTTCTATATCAGATCGGATTTTCCTTTGATTCAAAGGAACTTAGGAAATACAAGAGAGCGGAACAGAGGGGCAATAATTTATGCACCTGCTGACTGGTTCTTGGGAAATTTCGCTAGATTGCCAGTACGTAATTTACAATTAACTGTTAAGCGACTCTTGGCGACAAGCAAGGTAAAATACTCGGAAGAGGAACTCGTGCTGGCTCTCAAAAGGAATGAGCGGGTGGCATTTGATTTCCTGTACGACCATTACTCAGGAGCTTTGTTTAATATCATTTCAAAAACGTTGAGGGACGAGGAGAAAGCCGCAGATGTGTTGCAGGAATCTTTTTTGAAAATCTGGAAAAATATAGCTTCATATAATCCGGAAAAAGGAAGATTGTTTACCTGGATCATGAATATTGCGCGGAACGGCGCAATTGATGCGGTGAGAGTGGAAGGAAGAAAACCAATAATGGGTGATATAGACGACATGGCGGTCCGGAATGAGAAAGACTCGTACGAAGATTTGCAGACGACCAGCTCGGATATGAAAGCGATCATTGATATGCTTCGCCCCGAACGGAAGATTTTGATTGATATGGCTTATTTCCAGGGTTATACGCACGAAGAGATCTCCGAAGAGTTAAGCATACCGTTGGGTACCGTGAAATCCAGGATCCGCACGGCGTTACAAGAGTTAAAACAATACTTTGCAGTATGAACATCCAAGCATACATAGAGTCCGGCATATTGGAAGAATATGTATTGGGCACTGTCTCTCCTCAGGAAAAACAGGAGGTTGAGTGTATGTCTCATATTTACCCGGAGATCAAGGAAGAGTTGCTGAGAACTGAGAATGCTTTGGAAGAATATGCATTAAAACATCAGACTCCTCCTCCGGCTTCATTGAAAGAATCGATTTTCGCAAGATTGGAATTTGATTCTGAGATTGAAACAAATCATGAAACGAATAGCGCGCAAGCAGCTGGCACTCAGGAAGAAATAAGATTAAACGATGGTGTTGAACACGTTAGGCCGGTTAACACAGATAACGGAAAGGTAATAGCCGACGTTTTTGAGCGGCCGGAGGTAGAAACCCGTGAGGTAACCCCGATCTGGGCGAAAATTGCAGTCGCTGCCGCTATATTGCTGGCAGTGTTTGCAGGCTGGTCTGCTATGCAGATGAGCGAATACAGGCGGGGCAACGAACAGCTGGCTGCTGAGCTAGGTAGCTTGAAAGGCGAGGTTGCCGGGATGAAAAGCAGTCTTGCGTATAGTGAGGCACTTGCAGGAATGTACCGCGACCCAAGTTATAAAGTGGTAAAACTAGCCGGAATGCCGAAATCGCCTGAAAGCGCAGTAGCTGCATTCTGGAACCAGCAAACGAATGAGGTAATGCTCGACGTACAAAACCTTCCGGCACCTCCGGCAGGCAAGCAATACCAGCTTTGGACGATTGTAGATAACAAGCCGGTGGATGTAGGAGTACTGGATAATGAATTTTCAGGTAAAGTTTTGAGAATGAAAAACACCAAACCCGGCGCAGTAGCATTCGCGATTACATTGGAAAAAGAAGGTGGGGTACCAAGTCCTACGATGGAGGAGATGTATGTAATGGGAAAGGTGAGTTGAGAAGAACTATTTAAATATGAAGCGTAGAAATTTTCTAGCAAACATCGCCGTTACAGGCGCATTAATCAATACCACAACAGAAGGTCCGGCTGCAAAGTCCGGGCCTTTTTTGCGTGAAGACAAATCCAAAGAAACCCTCAAAGCCGACCTGGTAATCGCAGGTGGTGGGCTTGGCGGCTGTGCAGCTGCATTGGCTGCATTGCGAAATGGACTTACAGTAATCCTCACCGAAGAAACCGACTGGATCGGCGGACAGATATCGCAGCAAGGCGTGCCGCCCGACGAGCATCAATGGATAGAAACCCACGGCGCTCCGAAGGCTTACCGCGATTTCCGCAATGCGATCCGCGAGTACTATATCAAAAATTACCCGCTTACCGACGAAGCCAAGAGCCGCAAGCACCTCAATCCCGGCGATGGCGCAGTTTCGCGCATTTGCTGCGAGCCTATGGTTGCAGTAGCGATTTTGAATGATATGTTCGCCCCTTACCTCAGTACCGGAAAATTGACTTTACTTACTGAGCACAAGGCTGTGTCCGCCGAAGTGCAGGGTAACCGCGTGACTTCGCTGGAAGTGAAAAGTAGCCGCTCTGGTAAGCATTTCACATTGACTGCTCCCTATTTTGTGGACGCTACCGAGTTAGGTGACTTGCTGCCGATGACAGGCACGGAGTTCGTCACAGGTACCGAATCCAAAGCTGAAACCAATGAGCTGCACGCTCCTGAAAAAGGCAATCCCGACAATGTGCAGGCATTTACGATGTGCTTCGCGATCGACTACCAGCCGGGCGAAAACCACGTGATCGAAAAGCCTGCCGAATATGATTTTTGGAAAAACCATGTTCCGAAGATGAACAAACCGTGGTCGGGCAGGCTGCTTGACTTGTCGTATTCCAATCCCAAAACGCTGGAACCTAAAATACTCGGTTTCCACCCGGAAGGCATTAAAACTGGTGACGCACTCAACCTCTGGGTGTACCGCCGCATCATCAGCCGCCAGAACTTTGTGCCCGGAACTTACGCAGGCGACATTACGATTGTCAACTGGCCGCAAAATGATTATATGCTCGGCAACCTAATCGGTACCAGCGAAAAGGATTTCAAAAAGCACGTCGACCGCGCCAAGCAGCTCAGCCTTTCGCTACTCTACTGGCTGCAAACCGAAGCTCCACGCCCCGACGGCGGCAAAGGCTGGCGCGGCATCCGCCTCAGGAAAGACATTATGGGCACCGAAGACGGCCTCGCCAAATACCCCTACGTCCGCGAATCCCGCCGCATTAAGGCACTATTCACGATCAAAGAAGAACACGTAGGAGCAGAAAACAGGGCAAATGCAGCGAATGGCAGTAAAAGCGCGGCCACTTTCCCGGACAGCGTCGGAATAGGCTACTACCACATCGACCTACACCCGAGCAGCGCCGGCGACAATTACATAGATTTCGCATCCCTCCCATTCCAGATCCCACTAGGCGCCCTCATCCCCATACGCATGGAAAATCTGCTTCCCGCAAACAAGAACATTGGCACCACGCACATCACAAACGGCTGCTACCGACTACATCCGGTAGAATGGAGCATCGGGGAGGCTGTGGGGTTGCTGGTGAAGTTTGCTTCTGGGAAAAATGTTACTCCGCGGGTTGTTCGGGAGAGGAAGGAGTTGTTGGCGGGGTTTCAGGAGTTTTTGAAGGGGGAAGGGGTTGAGTTGGCGTGGCGGTGATGTTAAGGATTCAGCTGTAGAGGTTCTAACAATTTGAAATCGTCCTTATACAAACAAGCCAGATTTTCTACTTCATACATTTTTAGCCCTTCTTGAAACTGTATAGGCAATTCGTCTTTACGCAGATATTTTTTTCTAGACATACCAGTTTTTAAATATCCTTTGCTTTCTAATATTTCAAAGCCAGTCCTAGCACCGGCATGTAGATATACTTTATCTGGCTCCAAGCTCCTAAATGATGCTATTCGTAGAGATGTATCATAAACCGACAATTCGCCAAATCCTGGAATTTTGCATTCGTTAACAATCTGTAATATTTCATCAAAGTTACCTGTACTTGCCAAATCGTTTATCCTCATAATCAGGTTGTTCCTAACTTGGCGGCTAATGCTTTTGGATATTCCGCGAATGTTTCCATTCCGATCTTCAAAGACATCTTGATGATTGTGCCTAATAAAATACGCAATACCATTGTTCGTTACCTTAAAAGTGCCATCAGAAGCCAAAACAATTAGTTCGGTAAAATTAGGTAAGCTTTTGTAAAATGATAGGTATTTGTCTAGATAGTCTGCCTGCGAATCAAAGACAAATGCAACTTTTATAGAGTTTCCTTCGCTATCGTTATACTTAAATAACTTATAGGCGGTTCCTTTATATTTGGAAATAATATCTTCTAAAAGCATAATCATATAATTCCTGTTGTCCTGTAAAATATTTCGCCGGTATCTGACGCATGTCGCCGTTTGATAAATATTAAATCATCAAGCCGCATTCTTCCATCCAGAACAGTCATTAGGTCTTGACCATCCATAAGAATCATAGAATTTGCTATTGGACTTTTTGTTTCGGTACACTCGGAAGAAAATCCATCCATTGAGATGAAGAGACCTAGGGTGTTTTTTAGTTTTCCAGAAATTTTACCCCCAAACGCATACAAGTCAGCGGCATTTACGAGAGATTTCTGCCATTTTGCTTCAAGTAAATAATCAATACTCTGGAATGTGAATGACCCATCTATTTGCTCGCCGACGATTTTAAAGGATGCCTTCGGTAGTAAATCAAAAAGATGAAACAATTCGTTTAAAAGTTTCTCTAATTCAAAGCCCCTTTTCTGAGGGTTTGTTTCCATTGCGATGTTAAAAAACTTTTCTTTTAGTCCATTCAGTTTTTCAGAAAATGATATCGTCTGCTTAATTTTTTCAATATTTTCAGCCCTTTTCTCAGCTGCGATATTTAACTCATTTAGTGCGTCAAAATATCCTGATGTTTGAAGCCGCAGCTTTTTAACACTTTCCTTCGCTCGTTCAATGATATCACCTTTCTTATCCCAATATTTCAAATGACTAAAATCTTGAAAATTGGATGTCTCTTGAAGTAATTTCAACAGATCATTTTGATAAATATCTGGCCTAGCATTCATTCTGTCAATGAGTTGAGATATACTTTCGTACTTAACATTCTCCTCCCAATTGATAGTGGAAACGATTAGCGAATTTTCGATAGTCAATTCTAAGAACTGCCTTAAATCCTTTTTTCGCCAATAAATATTTGAAAGAGCATCTTTAAGAGCTATAAGGGCCTGTGTCGAAATTTTTTGAAGTTTCATATTGATTATTAGTTTTCTTCATGCATTACTTTAATATACTATATGCAAGATTATTCCACTTTGTCAAATCACTGGAAGTTTTGCTGCCAGATAAACCTTTGAAAAGCTCGTCATAGTCTTGATCATTAACATATATTAATCGACGATAGTTGGCTCCTATTCCAGAGAAAGCAATGGGGAAGAAATTGTGCCAATTAATTGAGGTATTTGGGATTTTAAAAAACCAACCATTTTGTTTTGGAAATAATTTATTGAATGCGTTAAATGCGTTTGGAATTTCTGCTTCTGGAATGCCAGTTTTTTTAGCAAGTAGAGCGTATTCTTTTGATTCAATATCTGTTAGTATAAATCCGCCAAATACATATGTGAAAAACTGCCAGAATCTTGGATAAAGAAAAAAGTAGGAATCGTTACTTATTTCTAATAACCCCGACTTAATTGTTCCTGGTAAGGATAGATAGTTTAATATATTTGTGATATCCGTCGCGTTATAATTACCTTTTGATTTCTCTATGATATGCTCGATGGCGCATTTTAAAATGGTAACTCGCGCTAAATGCTCAATGTAAAGTGATACTTGTATAATAGTATTTGAAGGATTATAGAAGGTCTCTTCAAAACATTTTTTTGACAGGTCTACAATCTCATCATCATAAAAGTCACCTCCGTTCAGCTCGTGACATATTTTTGCTGTAATGTTTCTATATTCTATAAAGTAGTTGAATAGCTGATTAATACGTTTTATCGGATTTCTAACAAAGAATGACCCAGAATTAATTTTGTAAAAGTAGTCGTCTAGCCGATGGTAACTAACAATAGCAGGATCGCTTTTCTTCAATTTCTTTATAAGTGCAAGTTGTTTCCTTTCCAATAGGTATGAAAAGCGGATAGTTTCTATATCTTCCTTGGTTGGATTTATATGAAGAAATGATTGCAATGTTTCGTGAGTGTTAGACAGATCCGAATTATCGATTAGATCGATTTTCAGTTCTTTGGCTTTGTCTCTAAAGAATGTTATGCTAGGCCTAGTCTTTTGCACTATGAAGCATGCTTTCTCATAATTTAGATATGTCATCCATCCACAAATTTTGAACAGGTCACTAAATCCCCAATCGCCACCTTTAATTTCAACTAGATTATTTGCGGCAGAATCAGTCTGGAAGTCCGTAGTTAGTATATCAAGTTCTAATAGTTCCTCTACCTCTCTGTGGATAATACTCCTCTCGACATATAATCCTCCGGCTTGCATAAATGCACAAACATAATCTTCATAATCCTTGTCTTTCGGGATTGCTGGTAACTCTATCGCGGTTGATTTACTCATTTATATAGTCGCTGAGTAGTAATAATATTTTTATGCGAATGAAGTGTTAGTACTCGCATAAAAATATAAGTAACTCTTGGAATTATTCAAGCTTATGGAAGAATAACTTAGTTAACGGTCGACTTCTGTGTTAAGGAAGTTAACGATTAAATCTATATAACTCTCATCGCTGATTTTTTGGTCAGAACTGACCCTAATGCATATAGGCTCTTTACTTTGTAAGTTTCACAAAGCGTTTCAATTTCGGCTCGATACTTTTCCAGCCGTTCCACATTTTACATTATTTCCCCCCAATCAACCGCTCCAACCGCCCCATCATCTCATCCTTCTCCTTCAACATCCGCTCATAAAGCTCCATTTTCTCATCGTGTAATCTTCTTATTTCGGTAATTGAATTGACGGTGAAAGTTGAATGCGGATTTCCAAGATATGCCTGATCGTGGAATGTATTGGAGATAATGTTAATGGCTTGATCCTCATCAAAATTCCGAATCGCCTCAGCCGGGATTTTAAGTATCGCCGAAACCTGCTCCAAAATATCGGAATCGATCTTTTCTTTTTGTTCTAGGAGTGAAATCTTTTGCTGGTTCCATTCTTCGCCGAGCTCGAAGGCGAGAAAATCTTGTTTGATCCCGAGCATTTCGCGGAAGCGTTTCAGGTTGCGGCCCTCGTGGATCTTCGGGTTGGAGGTAGTGGGTGTCATGCGGAGTGGTGTTTGGTTAAAGAGGCAATTTATATAAATCCGGCGGTAAATTTTTGGGTAAGTTACATGCATTTCGGCGTAAGTCACGAGTTGCAAATGTTGGGTATGTTTTGAGAGAATGTGAGGTTTGTGACGAGGTACAAGCTAGTTTCACACATTAACCAACAAACAAATGGACACAAGGACACACATTAGCGAGCCTTCGGAGGCGGTTTTGCTGGCTTATGGTAGGGAGGTAGAGACATTGCTGAGCAGCAGCACCCCTGAGCGTTGGAGGATGCATGTTTGGGATATGTTCGGGGGCTACATCCTCGCACAGAAGGATTTAGGTTACACGCCGGAGCTGAGCAATACTTTTTGGTCTTTTAAAGAATTGGTGGAGTTTTTTGAGGTGGTAGAGCGGGTTCGGGATGGAAATATGGTGGGGTAACTGGTTGTGATTTGGAATTGGTTTTGAGAGTGTTCCATCGACTGAAGTCGGCGGGAATGGATTGGGTTGGTAATCTATGTCAGTCTGCTCCAACCCCCAGCATCTATAGCCGTCGGTTTCAACCGACGGGAAAAGATTTTATTTAATAATTTTGATTATATAGCATTCAAAATCAATGTGTTTAGCCATATTTTAATAAATGTATATGAAAAAGTATTTTACGATTTTGGCAGCGGCGCTTGTTAGCCTTTCATTTTCCGCAAAAGCCCAGAAAGTGGCAGGTTGGGAAATCGGCATTCAGGGCGAGTTTGGGCGCGATTGGTATCATAAAAGTTATGCGCCCGAAGTAATCTATGGAGATGAAATCCTAAACTTTTCTTCAAATCGCTCGTGGGGTGCGGGGTTCTATTTTGAAAAGCCGCTGAATACACGCTTGTCGCTGCTGGCGCAGGGGGGCTACGCGCAGAAGAAAATTCACCCGCAGCTTTTTTATTATCCCAGCCAAACAGCGGCGCAATCCTATACGAGAGAATTGCATCACAGGGTTGAGGCGGATGCTGGCATGCGGCTTTATCTGAATCCTGAGAGTCGGTTGAAGTTTTTTGTAGAAGGCAAACTAGGCGGAAATATCTTCCTCTCGATCGTTCAGCACGAAACCACCTATGGTGATATAGTGGTCAAAGATGTCTTTGGCTTTCAGCGCGTCGCGCCGGTTGCATCAGCCTCAGCCGGTCTCAAATGGTCAAGACTCACGATTTCGGCAGAGTACAGGGACGATCTGATGGTTTCGAAACGAAGCGATGAAATGAGCGGGGTTGCTGGAAAGGGGTTGTTTGGGAAGGTTGGTTTTGCGTTTTTGGGGGGGAAGGGTAGGTAGGAGTTTATATCACACTAAACTATAAGCAGATGCCAGATTTGCATCTAAACAACCGACGAATCGATATAATTGAATATAACACGTATACGAACTGGGCAAGTCAGTTGCCAAATTCGAATTGGTTGTGCATCCTTGTGAGTGATGATCGGGAACGGCGCTATTTAGACGAAGTAATCAATAAGATTATTGCAAGGGATGTCTGTTGGGTAGCCGCGATCGGTAACCAGTGCGAACTTTTACATGATCTGGTCGATGAAGAAGTTGCTTTCCGTGGGGTTGATATAGACTCCTTATATCTCCCGAAACATGATATTATGACAACCTTTCATCGGGATTTTCAAGAGGGAATTTGGTTTTCTATTTACGCTGCCCACGATGAAGAATTCGAGATAGAGACAATAACTATTTTGGATTTGACGAGTGGCAAGAGGAAGAAGGAAATAGAACTTGCTCTTGAAAACTAGTGTGTAAACCTTTCTGGCAGACGTTTGTCCATGATTAATTCATAAAAAAAGCGAGCAGCGTCCAGCGCTACTCGCTCCAATAAATCCATTTCCGTCGGTTTCAACCGACGGGCACCGGGCATAGGGCAAGGGCATGGAATATCGCCAGCCCTACCTCTTCGCGCTCTTCAGCGCCTCCGTTGTCAGCCAGTACTTCGCAATAATATTCGGTACCTCCCACTCTGGCAACTTACCCGCTTTCAAATACTCCATATATTTATTCGCAACCTGCGCAAAATGCGCTTCGTGGCCGTTGTCGTATTTTTGCGGGATTGTTACTTCCCAGCCCGCTGCATTCTTTTTCAATTCAATGCCAGGATATTTGTCCTGGGCAGCTTTGAAACCTGCTGTAACTGCGTCTTCGTAAGCTTTGCTTTTGTCCTTGGTTTCAACGTAAAGCACCGGCTTGTATTTCTGGTCTTTACCCTGACGAACAATCAAGTTCGCCTTTGAACCTTTCATGATCGAGTAATGCGTATCGCCTGTTCCTTCCGGCGCCTGGAAATTCCATAGTACCGAAACTTTCGCGTGCACACCTTTCAAAGTATAAGTCATTTCTCCATTCGAATACACATTCAAAAGGCTGTCTTTCACATCTTTGCCCAAAAAGTCAGGATACTTTTCACTTTTGGTAACCAGCTTGAATTGCGATGGCGTAAGTTGTGTCGCAGTACGTTTTGCATTCAGCAGCTTCATATCTTTTTGATAATCCAGAGTCACATCCGGGAAAGCGCTCCATTGAACCAGATCTACCAAATGCGTCGTCACATCCACCATTCCTTCACCTTGCTGGTTCACGTCAAAAAACCATGTCGGACGAACAAGCGGCTCACCGGAAATGTATTTGAAAAAGTGATGCACACTTTCCTTCATCACAGCCGGGTCAGACGCAGTTCCTTTTTGTAACTCTCCAAAAATCTCAGGAACCGCAGCCAGCTCGCGCTGCAAGGCATTGGTGATCTCATAACGCTCCGTCATGATATCATAAAGCAACACCTTATTTTTATCCGCACTCGCAAAAGCTTCTTTCAGCTTGTCAAAACCAGCTGCGTCGATCGCCATTGGTTTGTCGGCCAACACGTTCAGACCTGCGTCCACAGAACGTTTGATATAATCGGTTTTCTTCTGGTTATTTCCAGCCAAAACCACCACGTTACCCTTTTTCTCAGACAGCATTTTGTCCATGAAATCGGTGCCCGTGTACACTTCCTCTTTCCATTTCGTAGGATCCTCGGCGCGGGTGTTGTACTTCTCAACCTTGTCCAGGTAAGCTTTCACATCCGGACCTTCGGACGCATACACATGCACCACAGAGTCAACATCTGCGTACATGGATTTCTGAACAAGCGCCGCGTGGAAGTGACCGGGCTCCACCACGATCAGGCTCAACGGTTTTTTCGACGTCTCATCCTTAGCCTCTTCCTTTTTCGTATTACATGCCTGATTTAATGCCATTGCGCTCAATAAAGCGGTAGTCAAGAGTTGTTTTCTCATTTGAATGGGTTGATGTAACAGGTGCAAGATAGTCCCAAAACGAAACTATGCCTGACTGTAAGACGAAATTTCTTTGAGCATCCCTGAACTCGCTTTATCGATAAAAAGAATTGCATTCGGGTGGGTGCGCAGGATCGTCGACGGGTACAATTCCTGAACATCTTCCTCAACGGTATGGGCAATCGCCTCCGCCTTTTTCTCTCCCGGAACAATGCAAAACGCATAAGTCGCCTTCATCAAAGTAGGGATCGTGAGCGTCAATGCAGTGGCCGGTACCTCGTCGAAAGAATCAAAGCATGCATCATTAACCTGCTGCTGGCGGCAAGCATCGTCGAGCTCAACCTGCTTTACCACCAAAGGATCATCAAAAAACGCCACGTGCGGATCATTAAATGCCAAATGCCCGTTTTCACCAATTCCCAGACAAACGATATCAGTCGGGTTATCGAGTAATAACTGCGTGTAGCGTGCACATTCCGCATCAAGATCAGCCGCATTTCCGTCGAGGTAATTGACAGAATTCAATGGTTTGAAATCGAATAACCGCACTTTCAGAAAGTTGCCGAAATTCTGTGGTGCATCGGCCGGGATACCCACATATTCGTCCATGTGAAATGCATTGATCTTCTCCCAGGCAATCCCTTTTTCTTCTTTCAAAACTTCCAAAAACTCGTTTTGCGAAGGCGCGGAGGCAAAAATGATATTGATGAACTCTTTTGAATCCTGCAATTCACGGATCTTGTCGGCCACAGCCTGCGCTGCATTTGCACCCATTTCCTGTCTTGTATTGAAGATCTGTATTTCCAAATTGTCGACTTTCATCTTTCGTGTTTTTAATACTTATATAGCGTTATTGTAAATTACTTTTCCTTTCACGATGGTTTTTTGTACTGATATATTTTGGTCAAAAATCACAATATCAGCATCTTTCCCAGCCACTAGGGAGCCTTTTCGCTGGTCAACTCCCATGATTCTCGCAGGTGTCAAACTCGCCATTCTCACCGCGTCGAGCAGCGAAACGTCTGCGATTTGTACCATCGTCCGCACCAGTCTGTCGGCTGTGGAAACACTTCCTGCAAACGAAGTACGATCGGGCAGCTTGGCCACGCCGTCTTCCACGATTACTTTCAACCCGTTTTTGAGCGAACCCAGCGTACTTTCTCCTTCGGGCATTCCGGCGGCGCGCATGGCGTCGGTAATCAATGCAATGCGATCGGCTCCTTTTATTTTATAGATCAGCTTTAAAAGCGGCGCAGGCAAATGCACCCCGTCGGCGATAATCTCCACATCCATATCCAGCAAAAAAGCACTTTCAATGGTCCCCGCATATCTAAATGCATTCCGCCGCGTCACACCCGACATCGCCGAATACAAATGCGTGGCCAGGGTATAACCATTTTCAAATGCATCCAAAACCTCCTCGTAAATAGCGTCAGTATGCGCCACTGCTGCCAGAATGCCTTTTTGTCTTAATCTTTTACCAAAATCAATAGCCCCCGGCAACTCCGGCGCCGCACTCCATCGCGTGATCGACGAAGAGTAGGCGAGTACTGCCTCATACTCCGCCGGATCAGGATTCCGGATATAACGCGGGTCCTGGGCACCCCGCTGGCTCAATGCAAAATAGGGACCTTCCAAATGCATCCCGAGAAACTGCGCACCGTTTGCATTCAATGCATTCGCTTTTTCATACAGATCTAAAGTTTCCAGCAAATCAGCCTTTTCACTCGTCAAAGTGGTCGGTACCAAAGCAGTAGTACCATATTTCGCATGCGTTTCCGCAATCCCCAAAAACGCCTCCACACTCCCATCCATAAAATCATGGCCGCCACCACCGTGAATGTGAATGTCAATGAAGCCAGGCGCCACATAATGTCCACCAGCGTCGATCACCTCCGCATCCGGAAAATCCACATCCCGAGCCTCAATCCCAACAATGATTCCATTCTCAATCAATATAGTCCCATTGCGGATGTAGCGGTAAGGAGTTAGAAGTGTGCCGTTTATGATTTTAAGTTTCATTTGTTTTTAGTTGTATGTCACATTGCTTCTTGTATTGTCATGCTGAGCGGAGTCGAAGCACGTTACTGCTCGTGAGTAGCGCCCTTCGACTCCGCTCAGGTTGACAAAGGTCGCCTTCCCTTGGACTGCGCTCAGGGTGACAAAAGTTATTCACTCATTCAGTCATTCAATCATTCAATCATTCCCTAACTCCACCTCCTAAACCGATGCCCCTTCACCGCATAAAACACCAGGTACAAATAACAAGGAATCAATACCCAGTACGCCTGCCGCACGTCAAACTGATCGGCGAAGTAGCCATAGAAAAGGGGCATGATCGCGTTTCCGCATAGTCCCATGATCATGATCGAGGCGCCTAGTTTGGTGAAACGGCCGAGGTCGTCGAGTGCCAGCGGCCATATTCCGGCCCAAACGAGCGAGTTGGCCAAACCGAGCAAAACCACAAACCAGATCGATATGTCAGCTTCGTGACCGAGGAAGTTAACCTGGCCTTTTGTGAAAATAATGAGTAGTGAAAAGACAGTTCCGAGAACCGTGCAAACGCGCAATGCATTCACCTGACTGATAAATTTCGGAATCAATGTGATCCCGATCAGGTACCCGCAAATCGTACAAAACAGCGTATAGGAAGGAAAAACCTTCGCTTCCAGCAGATCAATGCCCATTGAATTGGCATAACCAATAATGGTATCGATTGCGATCACCTGCGTTCCTACATGCAGGAAGATCGCCAGTGCGCCAAGGATCAGGTGCGGGAATTGGAAAATGCTCGTTTTACCCGCATTGGCAGTAGCAATTTCCTGACTTTCATGCTCGGTGTCAATCTCCGGCAAAGGCGATTTGAAAACCAGGATCCCCAGCACAAACAGAAAAGTACCCAGCGCAATATAAGGATTGATCACCCGGCGGATCAGCTCGTCCAAAGCCGTACTTCTTTCAAGATCGGTCATCGAACTGAGCTGTGCAAAAAGATCGGTATCAGTAGGTTTCAGGATAACCGCAGCAAAAACAATAGGAGAAAGTATCCCCGCCGCTTTATTGCAAATCCCCATCATACTGATCCGCTGAGCCGCTCTTTCTTTGGCTCCCAAAATCGTAATGTACGGATTAGCAGCAGTTTGCAGAATAGCGAGTCCAATACCGATCGTAAATAGACCGAGCAGAAAAATCTCGTAAGTCCGCGTTAGTGCAGCCGGTACAAAAATGAATGCACCCAGCGCCATCGCCCAGAAACCGAACATCATACCCTTCTTGAAACCAACCTTTTTCAACAAAAAGGAGGAAGGTACCGACATCACGAAATAGGCAATGTAAAATGCAAATGCGACCAGATAAGCCTGGAAACTGGTGAGCTCGCAGGCGATTTTGAAATAAGGAATAAGGATGGAATTCACCCAGGAAATGAATCCGAAAATGAAAAACATCACCCCGATCAGAAAAATCGAGATAGTTGTCTCTCTCCTGGAAAGATCTTCCACTTTAATTGCCATTGCTCCTGTTTTCATATCTTTTGTTCCGGCGACTGAAGTCGCCGGCAATTGATTTTTTTGTTTGGCTTTTGCCTGCGGCTTAGCCTTTTTTATTGTTACTTATTGTGATCTAATGATTGATTAGTTGATTTTAGTAATGAATTAGAATTAACAGAAACTCACTCATTCACTCATTCAATCATTCAATCATTCAATCATTCAATCATTTAATCATTCTAAACCGTCGGCTCCCAGCCTTTCTGGTATTCCCGTTTCCAGAATTTCTCAGCAGCCTTATTCCCTTTAATATGCCCATTAGTAGGATCAATATTCAATGTATCTCCCGTACGTATCGCGATATTCCCCAGCTGCGCGAGCAATGTACTTTGGTGTCCGCCGACGATTTCTGCATTCAATGCAGTGCCTTTTTTGATACCGTTAAAGAAGTTCTGAATGTGCAGTGCATCGAGTCCTTGCGATGGGTTCATTTTATTGAGCGGGTCGATTACGAAATCGTTTTTCGCTTCTTTTACCAGCTTGTTTTTCAGGTCGAAAATCTGGTAAGTGTTGCCTTCGCCTATTTGCAGCGAACCATTATCTCCATAAAACACAACTCCCACGCTCGCGCCTTCGATCGTGCGACCGTTGCAGCTCCTGCCTTCCCACGTCATCGCGGTGTTATTGGCAAATTCGAGGTTGATAACCTGTGTATCCGGCGTTTCCCAATCGTCTTTGTAGCGGTAGCGGCCGCCTGAGGAAGTTACGCGTGTTGGATAGTCAACCTGCAAGCCCCAACGCATTAAATCCAGCATGTGGGTACCATTGTTGAGTGCCTCGCCCGTGCCCCAGTTCCAGAACCAGTGCCAGTTGTAATGCACTACATTATCTTTATAAGCTTTGCGCGGCGCCGGCCCCTGCCACAAATCGTAGTCAAGCCACGAAGGCACAGCCACTTCCTTCCCGATTCCGATCGACGCGCGGTTGTTGGTATACCAGCCTTTTGCAAAGTAAACCCGACCAATCACGCCCTCGTGAATTGCCTTTATCGCGCCAGCCACATTCGGCCACGAGCGGCGCTGGTTGCCCATTTGAATGATATTCTTGTATTTCTTCGCAGCCGCGATCAGCAGCTCGCCTTCGTGCGGGTTGTGGCTGCAAGGTTTTTCGAGGTACACGTGCTTGCCAGCTTTCGAAGCCAGTATCGCTGCGGGCGCATGCCAGTGATCGGGAGCCGCAACTACCAGCGCGTCCATATCCTTATTTTCCAGCGCTTTTCTGAAATCAGGTACGTTCGCTGGTTTGCTTTTTGAGATTTCTGAAACGGTACTGATCGCCTTTTCAGCAGCACGCGAGTCTACATCAGAGATGGAAACGACCTCGCAATTGGGCTGTAAAGCGTAATTGGAAGACAATGCAAGCCCGCGGCTATTCACGCCCATCATACCCACCCGCACTTTCTCATTGGCGCCGATGATTTTCGCGTAACTTTTTGGGGAAAAACCAGGTAAAACGCCGCCGAATGCCAGCAAGGCGCTTCCTGTGATTGATTTCTTTATAAAATCCCGTCTGTTCTCATCGCCGCCCGACAGGCCAGCAGATGCATTGGTGTTGCTATCTTTTGAATTGGTTGACATAATGGTCAGGTTTAATAGTATCAGATAAAAAAAGCATTGAAACACAATTCATACTGGTAATTGGCAGCAATGCGCGTTTCAGTTTTTGGTAAATGGATTAGGTATTTTGACAAGATCCTGGATCGTTTTTCCATTGTGTTCAAAACGGGCAAGCGTGTAAACATCGCCATTCGCGCCCACTGCAATCGAATTGACATAAGTGGGCCGCTCGCCGTCTTCGTAAAAGACAGGACCGTGGTCAATGTAAGTTTGGGACGGAATGTGGAAGGTGATCAAGTGCAGGTTTTCCAAACCTTTCGCCGCGCCCTTCGCAATCTGGCTTTCACCTTTCAAGCGTTTTCCATCGACGTAAATCGGCCCGCCGGTGAGGTAATAAATCGTTTCCTGATCGGGGCCGAGCTGAAAACCGAGGTACCCGTAGCTGAACTGATCAAACATCCCGCTCCTTTTCGAAGGAGTGGAAGTAATGCGCTCCACGATCTCGATCTGCTCTTTTCTTGGATCAAAACGAAATAGATAACCCGAGTTACCGTGTACGCCGTACGCCACTTTTTCTTCCGGATGCCAAAATATCTTCCGCCAGTTGTACGACATACTGCCTGGCCGGGTAGGATCATATTTGCCAAAATAATCAAGGCGCAAGTCCACATTCTGCAACTTCCTGACGGCTCCTACTTCTGGATTATAGGTAAAAATATCACCCTCAGCCACCGAGAAATACACATCGCCCAACTCTGCGTCCACAAAAAGTGACCTGCAAAGTGAGCGGAAATCGTCGCCCGGCGTTCCTGCTTCCCCATCACCAGAAATCGGCCCCAGATTTTTCAGGCGGTTTTGATCCAGATCAAAATGAATGAAATTTCCATGCGGCCACGTAATCCCGTACAAATGCCCGCGCTCGCGATCCATTGTCATCGAAACCATTCCTTCTCCAGTCGGTACAATCGCCAGATCTTCAAACTCACCCGTTTTCAGATCATAGGACAGAAAATGTCCGCCGGGATAAAGTCCGTAACCCGCCGGTGGCGTTTCGGGCAGCCTGTCCATTCCGTCAATTAGTTGGTAAAAACCGACGTGCGTTGAGAAATACAGCTTGCCATTTCTTTCATAAAAGCGCACGTGACTTTTTCCCTGCGGAATCGCATTCAGGTCTTTTTCGCCACAAACTTCCGTCAGATCGGCAATGAAAGAAACCTGGTCGGTGTCGGGATCGAATGCAAACATTTGTCCGCCGATCTCGTGGTTATCAGAAGAAAGTACATAGTAAATCTTCCCGTCGCTGGCCGCGGAAATCGCATTATAAGTATCGTGCGCCCGCTCAAAACCGGAGTAATACCGTTTTGCGGTCAGCGTAGTTGTATCGGTCAAGGCTTCAAAAGCCATATAATGATCGTTATTGGTCACTTTTTGTCAGTTTTAATAACCCTGGATTCAGGTTTGGTCACGCCCGCTTCTTTGGCCAGCTGCACCAATCCGTTCAGAATTTGAATTTCAACATCGGAAGCCCAGGTCGCGGGCAAACCGTACACAATCGCAGCCGCCTCGCCTTCATAGCCGCCTTCACGCAGAATAGTGGCACTTGGAATGTAGGTCATCACGTCATTGGAATAGCCCATCACGAAAGTTTCCTGGCCGAATATCTTTTTGAGATTGATCGCGTAATCCACCACCAGCTCGCCGCCGAGGGTCATAATCGCCTGGTCACCCAGCTTCCAAACTTGCAGTGGAAAAGGGTAGGAGGTAGCAAAAGACTCCTTCTTTTCGATTTTTTCGAGCATCCTGTTCGCCCACTTTTGCTGATAACCCTTCGTATTCTTGGCTAATGCAGTGAATTGTTCTTTGGTAGGGGCAGTAGTAAGCGATAGCCCCACTTCCGAATAGGCAGTCGATAATGTCGGTTCCAAAGTCTTCATATCTTCACTCAAAACGCGCTCTACGGCAGCTGCGAGCGTTTTTCCATATTGAATAGCAAGTGGAACCGTGTGGCGTGGCAATGGATTCTGGTCCGCGCCGGCGCCCTGGAAAAACAATGCAGTAGTGCCGGAATACAATTTTTCAAGCTCGATCTGCGCATAACCCGGATAATCGCCCGACCATTTATACAAATCCAAAACAGTGGGGTGACAAGCGTAGCCGAATGCAACCGCCAGCATTTTTCCTTTTGCGTCAGACACTTTCAATACCGGTACCGCCGCGTCGCCCGGGCCGGTGATTTCGGTCAGCCTTTCCAGCGTAGCTGCATTGTTATTTCGCCGGTTTACCTGAAACCGCGCCACGCCATTTTGCGATTGCAAAGTAGCAGGTTGCAAAGCTTTCAATGCATTGCCCGCCAGCGTCACGATCTGGGTTACGAGCGACGAAGAATAGGCGTCAATTTTCTTCTGGTCTACGGCTTGCAGTGGATAAATATCTGACAATGCACTTCCCAAAACCGGACCTGAATGCGTATGCGAGCTGTTGAGAATTATTTGAGCTTTGGAGAGTTTGTATTTTGCCAAAAGCTGGTTCCTGATCTCGTCTGACATACTTTTCGGGAAACCGAGCAGATCCGTCGTGATCAGAATTGCCTGCTTTCCCTCTGCATCTTCCAGCGCCAAAGCTTTCGCCCACAAATCGTGCAGCTTACCTTCGGAAGGGTGCGTGCGAATTGCGAATCCCGCCATCCAAAGCGGACCTTCGGGCGTGATCGCCACTTTGGCCACGCCTGCTTTCCACCCTTTGTTTTGAGCAAAAGTCAGCGAATGCAGCATTACCAGCGAAATCAGCAGAAATGCTCTCATTTTTTCGCAGCTGTTTTGATCTGATCCGCGTGGGCGTATACTTTTTCGATCGCCGTCGCAATGGATTTCATGTCTTCTCGGGTCCCCAAAAGCATGTTCTGCGTAAACCAGACAGCTTCTTCGTTGCAGATTTGATCATTCACCGGACACTTATTCCGCTCGTTATATTGATTGATATCGAGCATTTCCTTTGGGTACATTCTCTTATAGTTCTTCGACTCAAATGTATCTTTCAGGTAAGGCTGCGTGTTCAAAGTCGCATAGCCGCTCGCGCAGGGTACACCTTCCGATTGCAATGCTTTCAAGAACAAATCTCGGCTCAGATTCTTGAAACCCGCTTTTTGAAACCGGAATGGAAAAAGGTGAAATGCGCCTTTGGTCACATTATCGTACAGTTTGTAAGGCACAATTCCGGGAATATCCTTGATCTGAGATTTAAGATATTCTGCATTCTCGTGGCGGGTAGTAGTCTGCGCATCAAGTCGTTTCAGCTGCGCCAGCCCGATAGCAGCCTGGTATTCGGTGAAACGCAGCTTGGTACCCTGCATTATACTCCCGGTACCCACCGAGCCCACAGCTGTTCCGTACGGATTTCCAAAGTTGGTATAGGAAAAACAACGATCCATGAACTTGTCATTGTTACTCACAATCGCGCCACCTTCACCGATAGGAAGGTTTTTTGAGTTTTGAAAACTAAAACAGCCCGCGTCACCAATCGTGCCTACTTTCTGTTTATTATATTCTGCCAAATGCGCCTGGCACGCATCTTCGATCACTAGTAACTTATGCTTTTTTGCAATCGCCATAATCCGGTCCATATCTGCTGGCAGGCCGAGAATATGCACGGCGATGATCGCTTTGGTGCGCGGCGTGATCTTCGCTTCAATTTTTGCCGGGTCAATCTGAAAAGTTTCCGGGTCAATATCAACAAAAACGGGCATCGCGCCATTTGACAAAACCGCGGAAACGGTAGCTATAAACGTATAAGGCGGCACCAGTACCTCGTCGCCTCCTTTGATGTCCATTTGATTGATCGTCGCCACCAATGCATTGGTACCATTTACAACAGCCAGCGCCCTTTTCGCGCCCAGCGCCGCAGCCCATTCTTTTTCAAACTGGGTTACTACCTGCGCCCGCGACCAAACGCCGCTTCTTAATACTTCCAAAACCTGCTTTTCATCCGTTTCCGGGTTCCATTGCGGCCAGGTAGGCCACTTTGTAGCACTCCAAGCCGAGGGACCGCCGAGTATAGCCGGTTTTTGGGCTGCATTATTATTTATTGAAAATGCACTGGAAGCACCAGCTGAGGCAAGTACGAGCCCCGCGCCAGCCAGCGAATTTTGTTTAATAAAGCTCCTTCTCGAAAGCTTGTTTAGGAATTGTTTCATGAGATTTCCGGGTTTAGGTGACGGAACAGATTCTTATTTTTTGCGGGCCTTCGCCAGCACTGTTTCAAGCAATACACTTTTGCCGCCCTGTCTTTTACTCTCGTCAGCGGCTTCCATGAATGCAAATATCTCGATCGTTTCTTCGGGTGTCACCGGCACTTCGCCAGTCTGGAAATATTTGATAATATCCTTTAACAAAGGCTCATAGCCTCCATACGGACCCAATACTTTGTTTCCATCCTGAGTGAAAACTGTCCCGCCGTAATCGTGCTTTCCCGAGCGCGTACCGCGGAATGTACCCGTGCGGCCATCTTCCCAAATCCCCACTACAATATCGGTATTCAGCGTATTCACGCGGGTTACGCTTTTGCAGCCTGTGCCCATTACCGTGTACAAAGTTTCCACGCCGTGTATGCCGTACCAGTAGAAATCAGGGTGTGTTTTCTCCAAAACAGCCGGACTGAATGTATCTGCGCCCAATACTTTGGCTTTATCAATTGCCTCAATGCCTTTGATATACCTCAGCGAAGAGGCTGAGAATATCGGCATTTTATACTTTTTGGAAGCTTCGTAAATAGCCAGTGTATCACTTAAAGATCCTGCAACCGGCTTGTCAATAAACATCCTCTTGCCCGATTTAAAAACTTCGAGCGCCTGCGGCAAATGCAGCCTGCCGTCGTTCGTTTCCAGCAGGATCACATCTGTTTTGCTCAGCAAATCCTTGATAGAATCGACGATCTCTACGCCCAATTTTTTTACTTCTTCAATATATCCCGGAATGCGTTTCGCGCTGGATTCAATGTCTTTGCTGCCGTAAGGATAGGCAGCCGTGACTTTGTAGCCGTCAAAAACAGGATCTGGCTGGGCGGCGTTCAGCGCTTTGGTGAAAGCAATGCTGTGGGAAGTGTCAAGACCAATAATGCCTACCCGCTTTCCGTCCGCCGGTTTGGCTGATAAAGATTGGAAATCGAGCAAACTAAGCCCGGCGCCTGCTACGGCTGATTGTAAAATGAATGTTCTTCTGCTAAGCGAATGCATAGAGATGTCAGGAAAAGTGTTTAGGAATAGTAAGTACGTAACGAGCTCGGGTACGTACCCGTAAATATACTAACATATTTGAATTTGCAAAAAATCAGTTCTGATAAAATGCCTGGTTCTCCCTGGTAATGATGTCAATAGGCATAAAATGCACCTTTTCGACGGGAGCGCCCAGCACCAGTTTCTGATAAAGCGCCATTAACCCGCGGTAACCCTGTTCTTCGGGTTTGTGGCAGATCAGGAAATCGATCAAACCTTCGTTCAGGTAATTGATATTTTCCTTTAAAAAGTCAAAACCGATCAGTGAAATATCAGTCCGCTTGCTTTTCTTCAAAAACGAGGCAACTGCAAAAACCCTCGAATTGGTCACGAAAATCGCTTCCAGATCTTCATGTTCGTGTAAAACGCGTGTCAATGCATTGGTAACCGATAAGTTATCGGTATCAGCAATGTCAATCCGCACGATTTCGCAGGGCTGATTGTGGTCCGTAAAATAGGAGCGGAAGCCTTTTTCGATTTGCTGGTAATTATAGTCGATCTCCTTGGAAATATTGACAACCAGCACTTTGTGGTTTTCCTTCAAACGGTAAGTCAGCAATTTGGCACTTACATAACCGCTGTGAAACAAATGCGGCCCGATGTAGCAAAGGTTATCCTGGCCGGGTAAGTCAGAATCTATGAATGCAAGCGGGATCTTTTTGGTGTGACAAGCCTGTACAAATTCCTTTGACTCTTCAATAAATGAAGGGGACAACAGCACACCTTGTACATCTTCCTTCAAAAGTTTGCGCGCCTGCTCTTCAAATGAATTTTTATCATTCAAATCAAAAAAGAAATGGAGTATTTCAATGCCGTACTTTTTTATCTCTGATTCAGCCCGCTTGATACCGCGCAAAGGCGCTTCCCAGAAATCTGTTTCTTCCGAAACCCGCGGGATCAGGACAGCCAGCGTAATAATTTTTCTGGAAGCGAGCCTGCTTGCTAGTATATTGGGTTGATAGTCAAGCTCTTTAATAATATCGTTGATCTTCCGCTTGGTCTTTTCCGAAACGCCCGTCCGGTTATGAATGACCCTGTCGACCGTGGCGATAGAAACATTGGCCCGTCGCGCAATCTCCTTCACGCCGTAGTAAGTGGTATCTTTTTTCATCCGGTATTATCTGAAAGGCATTGAATGCCCAATATAAAGAGCGTTTTCCCAAAAATAGTAAAGCACTGCCAGCATATTTGCTATTTGTAAAAGGCTGCATCCAAGTTGCTTTTACTTTGATGCAGCCTCATAAGAGCGGCTATTCGATCGTTTCCAGCGGCGCAATGTTTCGCTCCGAACCTTCGTAACCTGTATTCTGATTGATCACAGCGAGGGTATTGGCTGTAATCACGATAGAAGGAATGGGCCAGAGTACGTGGAAAGGCGCTATTGCGGCTATGTTTCCAATATACGAGACCTTTTTTTCGTAAAAGTTATTGCGTGAATAAACGCGGTCATAATAGTAATTTTTGGTACTGAAATTAGGCAGATCATAACCTCCTTTGTTCAGTTTGGCTGTGATATACGAAGCACGTACCAGCTCCGAGTGGCGCGGTTCTTCGGCAAAAAGCTCGCGTGCGCGCTCATCGAATATGAAATCGAGCGTCACTTGTCCCGCAGCAACCGGCAATGCTTTTGCCCGCTCGCGTACTACATTCAGGTCGGCAGCGGCGGCGGCAAGGTTATTTTTCCAGAAATGCGCCTCAGCACGCAGTAAGTAAGTTTCAGCCAGCCGGAAAATATACCAGTCGCCGTTTCCGCCCATCGGGGCAGCTTTCGGATCGTCCTGCGGCACGAATGTAATGTAATGCGGCATCGCGTAAAGGGAATAGAAAGTGTCCGCGAGTACCGCCATATTCTGCGGTTTGATCGGTTTTCCAAAGTCGACAGACGCAGGATTATTATAAAGCAGCTCGTCGAGATCAACCCAGTTGATATTGCTTCTCCTCAGATCCGTCGTGTTTTTCCAGTTTGCATTGCCGAATTTCCAGAGATCATATTGGTAAAATGGCGTGAGCCTCACATTTCCATTTCCGCGACCAAGCGAATCGTACATCGGCCCCGAAGCAAGCGTACCCGCCTTACCCTGACTATCCCGCACCACCGCATTCCACCACGCACTATTATAATGCCGCATGGTGTAAAGACCAACTGATTTCGCCCCCGGAGGCGCTTCAAAACGGTCTACAACCGCAAGGATCGTCTCCGTATTCTGAGTTGTATTGAAATTTTTCGGGCGGTGTAAATCCCAGATCACATTACGTTTCGCATCTGCGGCAGATACGCCAAACCGCGTTTTCATCAATGCATAAGGACCATTGATCACCGCGGACGCTGCTTCGATCGCTTTGTCAAATTGCAGGTTCGCCAGACATATCTTCGCCAGCAAATGGTTACCCGCGCCTTTCGAGATCGCCCCGGCCGGAGCAGTCGCCGGCAGCCATTGAACCGCGAATTCCATATCTGCCTGGATCTTGTTCAAAATAGTCCAGCGGCTGTGCGTTTGGAAATCCAGCTTGGCGCCTATTAGTTCTTTTCCGATAAATGGCACATCGCCATAAGTGTTCACGAGCCGGTAATACCAATATGCGCGGTGCCAGTAAGCTTCGCCCAGAAGCCGGTTACGATCTTCTTCACTGCTCCATTTGATATTATCAATTCTGGAAATCAGCACATTGGCGTTTTTAATTGCGCTATATGCTGAATTGAACATCGCCAGAAACTTATAGTATCTGTCGGTATTCGGGGTGAGCTTGTAAAAGTCAAGCTGCACGCTGGCCGCGCCCAGGTCGGAGGCGGCGAATTCGTTGATCATAAAGCTGATATTGCCCGTATTCTCATTTTTCAGGTCTTTCCGCATCGTGATCAGCAGCGATTCAAAGCCCGCTTTATCCGTGTACACATTTTCAGGCGTGAAGAAGGAAAGGGGTTTTGGTTCAAGCCATTTTTCGGTACAGGAAAGCGCGACAGCAGCCAGTATCGTAATCGTAAATAATATGTTCGGTATCCTTTTCATGATTTCAGAATTTTGGATTGCAATGCATTAAAGTGAGACGGAAACGCCGAAAGTATAAGTACGCGGCATCGGGCTGTAACCCGACTCAGGATCCCAGCCCGGCCATTTATCGAAAGTGTACAGGTTGCGCACGGAGGCAAAAAGGCGCGCATTGTTCAGCCTGATCTTTTCGGAAATGCTCGAAGGCAAGTTGTAACCCAGCGAAAGATCCTGGATCCGCACAAATGAACGTGGCTTGTAGATCATCACGCCGCCGCCGAATGCATTTTCATTCACATTCAACCGCGCATAATCGTTGATCGGATTGTCGGGCGTCCAATAAGGAATCGCCCAGGTATTCCGGCGATCGTACGTTTCAGAGCCGCGGTGCAAAGCTTCAGCAAACGAACCAATATGCCCCAGATCGGCGCGTACGAATATAGAAGCGGTGAAATATTTCAGGAAATTAACATCGTTGCGAAGCCCCAAACGGAATCTCGGACGCTCCCAGCCGATGAACTTTTTATCAGATAATGCCTCGTAAACCCCATTGTTATTCACATCTTCCGCTTTGAAATCGCCCGGCTCCATACGGTACACTGCGGCTGCATCTTTCTCAGCAGTTTGCCAAACTCCGGTGATATTGTAATTCCAAACCCGGTCGATCGCCTGGCCCGGGAACCACTCGTTAGAATAGTCGGGCAGCTCGCGGGTTACCTGTCTTCCGTCCACCTCAACTGTCTCATAATCACCAAATAGCTCTTTGATTTTGTTTCGGTTCAATGAAAAAACAAAGCTCGACCGCCAGCTTAGTTTCGAGCGGTTCATATTCACGGTATTGACCGTCATTTCAAAACCCCGGTTTCCTAACCTGCCCAAATTCGAAGTCACACTCTGAAAGCCTGTCAGCTGCGGAAGTAGCCGGTTCATGAGCAAATTTGTCGTCGTCATATCGTAGTATTCCGCGCTGAAATCGATCTTATTTTTGAATAAACTGAGATCAGTACCAATATTGATAGACTGCGTACGCTCCCAAACCAGATCGTGGTTCGCTAACGTACTGTTGTATACGCCCACTTGCACATTGGTACCATCGTAATACAAATTCTGCTGCATTTGCGCGAGCGCCGAATATGCCCCGATCTCCCGGTTTCCATTTATTCCCCATGATACACGCAGCTTCATCTGGCTCACCCAGTCGAGGTCGAAAAATTCCTCTTCCGAAATGCGCCAAGCCAGTGCGGCCGCCGGGAAAACCGCCCTTGGGTTTTTAATCCCAAAAGCTGAGTAACCATCGCGGCGCACCGAGCCCGTAAACAGGTACTTATCATTAAAAGTATAATTCAACCGCGCCATCACCGCATCGCCGGTAATGATCGAATCCGCGTTCATTAATGCAGGATTGGTACCGTATTGCAGCCCGTTAAAGCCCAGGTTCTGGTTCGGGACAAATATTTCGTTGCTGATCTGCGTGTACCATTTCCGGTTTCTCTCGGTGCTGTAAAGCAGGGTTACGTCAAAGCTGTGTTTCCCGAATTGTTTGTTCCAATGCAAAAGGTTATCTAAAATAAATTCATAATTGGAAGATTCCTGGCGCGTTCCGTATCCATTTGAATGGTCATTTCCACCGACGATCGTTTGCGACGACCAGAAGTTGTAGTCTTTCAAAAACTGAAAACGCGGCTGGTAGGAGAGCTTGTAATCAATACCAAAAGGTAGTTTTATTTTGGCAAACATACTGGCAAACAAGCTGTTGATCTTTCGGTATTTATCCTGACCATAATAATTGATCAAAGGATTGATACCTCCGGGATAATCGTGCGGGTACCAGTTCACATTTCCCTGCGCATCAAATTCGGAACCGTACGGACTGGTATTGAACATACCCGAAAGATTGGCAGGTACCGCACTTTCATCCCGGTCGGAGAACTGCGTGTTTACACCCACATTCAGCCAATCCGTTACAGTGAAATCCACGTTCAGGCGCGTTCTCAATGCAGAAAACTTGTCGCCGATCACCACACCTTCATTGTTGGTGTAACCCAGTGAATAGTAGTAATTAAACTTATCAGAGCCGCCCGCGACGCTCAGATCATAATTCTGGCGCAGACCGGGCTGCATTACCTTATTGTACCAATCCACCGACTTGCCGGCCTTGTAATTTTCAAGTTCGGTAGGGAAAAGTCTCAATCTGCCCAGCCACTCGTCGGTATTGTCGGGCTGCGGATTATTGCTGGCTTTTCTCCATTGGTCTACGGTTACGCCGGCAGGAAGGTTTTGTGGGTTAAAATAATAGTAGCCGGGATTTCCTGAGTTGGTCACGCGCAATATGTCCCTTCTGAAATCAAGGTAATTGTCGGCACCGAAAGGCCTGAAATCATTGGCCACTTCTGTAATCCCCAGCTCACTTGAAAAGTTGATCGTCGTTTTGCCTTTGGTTCCCTTTTTAGTAGTGATCATCAAAACCCCGGCCGCCGCCCGCGCTCCGAAAACGGCTGTGGAACTGGCGTCTTTCAAAATGTCAATCGTCTCAATATCAGATGGATTAATGTCCCTGATACTGCCATTGAAAATCACCCCGTCGAGCACGATCATTGGCTCGGTGGATGCATTCAGCGATTTAGGCCCGCGTATTTCAAGCGACCCGCCACCAGCTGCGGTGGTAGATTGATTGGCATAAAAACCAGCCACAGTGCCCGTCAGCATATCCGTCAGCTGCGTCATCGACTGGTTTTGATAAGCTTCTTTATTCACCCGCATCACCGCGCCGGTCAGGTCACTTTTCTTCATCGTACCATAACCCACCACTACGAGCTCTTCCAGGTTGGTCAGTGAAGGTTGCAAAATTACATCGATCGCAGATTGGCTGCCGACGGTAACTTCCTGTTTATCATACCCAATAAATGAAAATACCAGAACAGATTCTTTGGCGGCATTGATGGTGAAATTGCCTTCCGCATCCGTGCTTATCCCTTTGTCTGTCCCTTTCACGACCACATTTACGCCAGGGAGGCCGATTTGAGCTTGTTTGTCTATCACTTTTCCTTTGACAGGAATCTCCGTTTGCGCCTGCACAGTAGCTGGTGACGCTTGTACGAGAATTAGTAAACACGCGAATACCTTAAAATAGTAGAGTTTGATCTTGTTCATTTTGAAATGGGTTAAAGGCTGGAACAGTGAGCGGGTACGTACCCGTAATTTTCGAAAACGTTTAGGCCATATAGATTTTTTAGTTTAAAAAAATAAGAAACGGATAGCCCAATGCGCCGCGCGGAGACGCATTGATAAGATATGTATCGGGTACGTACCCGCAAGATATAAATGTGAATTTAATTTTCCAAAAGCATTATTTAAATTTTGCAAAAAATATAAATGAAAGAATATAATAGTGACAAAGCTGCCAATCATAAATAACAGCCTTGTGGACGAAAGAGGTAGAATATCTAACAAAATCATACTTAGGACCTCAAAACAAAGATTATTTGATAAATTCCCTTTCCGTCATAATCTGCATATCCTTATGTTCCGAATCGTTTTAGCTTCTGCTGTTTTTTTTAGTATCTGTTTTTTGGTCGGGTTCCAATCCGCGAAGCCGGCTGCAAAGTCGCCGAATATCGTACTCTTTTTCATTGACGACCTCGGATATGGCGACCTCTCGGTGACCGGGGCGCTGGGTTATCAAACGCCAAACCTCGATAAGCTGGCCGCGGAGGGTACACGTTTTACCAATTTTATGGCAGCTCAGGCAGTTTGCAGTGCGTCAAGAGCTGCATTGATGACGGGCTGTTATCCGAACAGGATCGGTATTTCAGGCGCATTCGGCCCCGGGTCGAAAGTAGGACTCAATCCAAAAGAGGAGACAATTGCGGAGTTGGTGAAGGCGCGGGGATATGCGACGGGGATTTTTGGTAAATGGCATTTGGGCAGCGAGCAGGAATTTTTGCCGTTGCAGCAAGGATTTGATGAATATTTCGGGGTACCATATTCGCACGATATGTGGCCGCTCCATCCGTGGCAGGAACGCGCGAAATATCCTCCATTGCATTGGATCGAGGGTAATAAGCCAGGAAAAGAGATCAAGAACCTGGAAGACGCCAGTGAACTGACGCCGAAAATTACCGAGCGCGCTGTTTCATTTATACGTAAAAATAAAAACAAGCCGTTCTTTTTGTATATCCCGCATCCGCTCCCGCACGTTCCCCTTGCTGCCTCACAGCGATTTCGGGGGAAGAGTGAAAGAGGGATTTTCGGAGATGTTTTAATGGAGCTTGACTGGTCGGTGGGAGAGGTGATGAAAGAGTTGAAAAGTCAGGGAATTGATGAGAATACACTGATCATTTTTACCAGCGATAATGGTCCCTGGCTCAATTACGGCGATCACGCAGGTTCGTCCGGCGGGTTTCGTGAGGGAAAAGGGACTTCGTTTGAAGGCGGGCAGCGCGAGCCTTGCATTATCCGCTGGCCCGGCGTGGTACCTGCCGGCAAAGTTTCCAACAAGCTGCTTTCCACCCTCGATGTGCTGCCTACTATTGCCCGCCTGACCGGAGCCAGCCTGCCGAAAGAGAAAATCGACGGTATCGACTTTACAGATTTACTTAAAGGGGACGAGACCAAAACACCCCGTGAGCAACTATTGTATTATTACCGGAAAAACAACCTCGAAGCAGTCAGAAAGCATAATTGGAAGCTGGTTTTCGCACATCCAGGCAGAACTTATGAAGGTTCAGCTCCCGGAACAAATGGCCAGCCCGGCCTAAGTCCCGAAGACCACGCATTTCCCAAAGCACTCTATGACCTCACCCGCGACCCTGGGGAGAGATACAATGTACTTGACCAGCATCCGGCTATTGTGGCCGATCTGGAAAAGATCGCGGAAAATGCGCGCGAAGATTTGGGAGACGATCTGCAACAGCGGACGGGGAAAAATGTGAGACCGGCAGGTCAGGTAATGCGTTAAAATTGTTAATCAAGTATTACTGCGGTCACAATGTCTTTTTTAATGAATTAAGTGCTTTTTGAGATTCTATGAAGGTTACCTTCTTTAAATTGTGTTTTGCTTTTAGTTTGCTGTCGCCGGCGTTATGGGCACAGTCAGGTAAACCTGCGCGTCCGAATATTGTTTTCATACTTGCCGACGATCTGGGTTACGGCGATGTGGGTTTTAATGGTCAGAAGCTAATCAAAACACCGAATATCAACCGGCTAGCGAGTGAGGGGATGATATTTACGCAGTTTTATGCAGGTACTTCTGTCTGCGCGCCGTCGCGGTCTTCCTTACTGACCGGGCAGCATACCGGCCACACCTATATTCGTGGAAACAAGGCTGTGCAGCCTGAGGGACAGCATCCTATCCCAGATTCAGTGACGACAGTTGCGGAAATCTTGAAAAAATCGGGGTATAAAACGGCGGCTTTCGGTAAATGGGGGCTGGGGCCGGTGGGTTCGGAAGGAGAGCCTGGCAAGCAGGGTTTTGATAAATTTTACGGATATAATTGTCAGAGTCTGGCCCATCGCTATTATCCCAATCACCTTTGGGACAACGATCGCAAAATTGTGCTGGAAGCGAATCAGAACCTTAGGTTTCAAAAAGAATACGCACCTGATCTGATCCAGAAACAGGCACTTCAATTTGTAGACGAACAGGATTCCCGCCAGCCATTTTTTCTGTTCTTACCTTATATATTGCCCCATGCCGAGCTGCTGGTCCCCGACGATAGTTTGTTTCAGCAATACAAAGGAAAGTTTGAAGAGAAATTTCACCGCGGCGCTGATTATGGCGCGAATGCGACAAATGGCGGATATACATCACAGGAATATCCGCGGGCTACCTTTGCGGCAATGGTCGCGCGGCTGGATATGTATGTGGGGCAGGTGGTCAATAAGTTGAAAGAGAAGGGTTTGGATAAAAATACGCTGATCATTTTTACCAGCGACAATGGTCCGCACGTTGAAGGTGGCGCTGATCCGAAGTTTTTCAATAGCAGCGGCGGTTTCAGAGGCGTGAAGCGCGATTTGTACGAAGGTGGCATTCGCGAACCGTTTGCGGCGCGCTGGCCGGGTACGATCAAGCCGGGTTCTAAAAGTGATTATATAGGTGCATTCTGGGATATACTCCCCACTTTCGCAGAGCTCGCACAAGCGGCATCACCACGGGGTATCGACGGGATTTCATTTACAGATGCATTAAAAGGCAAACCGACCCAGAAGAAGCATGACTACCTATACTGGGAATTCCACGAACAAGGCGGGCGGCAGGCTGTGCGGCAGGGTAACTGGAAGGCTGTCAGGCTAAAAGCAGCCGGAAATCCCGACGCGTTGGTTGAGCTCTACGATCTCGCTAAAGACCCGGCCGAAACAACGAACCTCACGCCACAATTCCCAGAAAAAGCCAAAGAACTCGGCCAGATCATGAACCGCGCCCACGTGACCTCAGCGATTTTCCCGTTTGGGAGTCTGGCGACGAATTGAAAAATTTAGCTACCGCAGGATAATTCGAGGAAGTCTATGTTATTTGATTTGTGTAAATCGAATTTCGTAAATTTCATATAAGCATTTGAAAACCTGATGAAAGCGATTACACATATAAATTGGGCATCGGTAATTACCGCAGCACTTTCAGGGATTGGAGGAGGAGCAATGTTGGGCGGCTCGTTGTTCGGATTTTCCGGTGCCGTGACCGGCGGCCTGGTCGGGGCGACCGTTTGTGGCCTGGCTGAGGTCAACAGCGAAAAGCGGATCCGTGGCGAGCAAAATATGTAATGCCAATGGAAGTAACTCCGTTTTTTACCGCCTGCTGGACCGGATTCGGCGGTATAGTATATGTGACAGTTCTAGTATATCAATGCCGAAATGAACAAATCAATTCGTTAGATTTCGGGGCTTCCTGTTTTCAGTTTTTATCTCTCCTCAATGGTTCAAAACAGATCATAGGTGTTTATCAATACTACTATTCCTATGCAAAAACCTTCGAGCTGGATCGCCTCTATCTTGCGTATGGCGGGCTTTGTGTGATGTGGATTGCGTACATCGGTTTAAAGAAAAGATTTGCACTTGCACCGATTGTCGATTAGAGTCAGGAAAATGAGATTGATTTTCTAAAACCTCGCAACGTATGGCCAAAAAGATGGAGCGAATTCCAAAAAACTCGAGCAAGTCTGTTACTATCAATCATGACGCTACCCAATACCTGCTAAGTACGGAAGCCAACAGGAACGAGCTCCTCGAGTCGATTAATCAAGTGAAGGAAGGAAAAACGCGCAAAGTAAAGGTTTCCGATATATATTTCGCTGGGTAATGTAGAGAGCCTTTTCCAGGTCCCGACCCGATTGGAAATATCGCCGAGGCTCAAAAAAAATGCTAATGCATCAAATCAACCCCAATCCAGCTGCAAGCTTGATCAGCGACGCGGTATTGGATACTTCAAACTTCATTAACAGGTTCTGACGATGGGTATTTACGGTTGTGACGCTGATGAAAAGCTGCTCGGCGATCTGGGGGTTAGTAAGTCCTTCTGCGATCAATATCAATACCTCCTTTTCACGTCTGGTTAAAAACGGGACGGTTTTGGGTGGGGCGGAAGAAGTAGCCTGGTCGAAATTTACATTCATAAAATAACCCCCAGCCTGCACCTGCCGGATCGCTTCGAGGATATCTTCTTTTCCCGAACTTTTGATCAAATACCCCGATGCGCCGTTCTGGATCATGCGTGAAACGTAAGCCCGCTCATTAAATGTGCTCAGCGCCAGCGTTTTGACAGTCGGATGTTGCTCTTTGATCTTCTTGCAAAGCTCTATTCCACTGATATCGGGCAGGTTAATATCCAGAAAAGCAATATCTACTTCGTTCGTTTTGAGAAATGAAATAGCGTCGATCGCATTGGAGGCAGTTCCGACTACTTCAAGACCTTCACAGTCAGTCAGTAATGATTTCAAACCTTCCAGTACCAGCGGGTGGTCGTCTACGATCAGGATCTTGATACTCATGGTAAAAGTTTTACTTCAATTAGATTTCAATTTCAACCAATATAGAAGTGCCCTCGCCCGGAGCGGACTGAATATCAAGCCGCCCGTTCAGATAATCTACCCTGGCCTGCACATTCCGGAAACCGGCACCTTTGTTTTGTTCCAGCGCAGCCAGGTCAAATCCCTTGCCATTATCTTCCACAGTAAGGCTCACAACGTGATCGGCTTTGGTGAGCTGCACCTGTACTTCGGTAGCTTCCGCATATTTCAAAACATTGTTCAAAAGCTCCTGAACAATCCGGTAGAGTACGATCTCCACCGAAGAATCCAGCCGTTTTTCCAACCCGAAATGCTGCATGGTCACTTTCAGCGTGCCCGAGGTACTGATACCGTCGCAAAAATCGGTGAGCGCGTCAATCAGTCCGAAGCGGACGAGCGTTTCGGGCATCATACTGTGTGCCACCCGGCGCATTTCACCAATCGCGCCGTCGAGCTGGTTGAGCGCCCGCGTAAACGTCAGCGCGCTTTCCTCTGGCAGAATTACATTTCCTTTCACGGAATTGAGCGTTAATTTGATACCTGACAATAACCCGCCCAGCCCGTCGTGCAGGTCGCGGGCCACGCGCGTTCGTTCTTCTTCCTGACCTTTTAGAATAGAGTTGGTAGCAACAAGTTGCTTTTCCTGTTGCAGCTGCGTAACCTCGTTTTCCGCGATCCGTTTCCTGATCACAATGTTCCTGTAAATGAGCACTGCGATCACCAGAAGTACGATCAGACCGGCGATCAGACCATATATCAGCGTATTTCGGGTTTGCTTTTCATTTTCAAGAATGACGATCTGCTTTTCCTTTTGGGCCGTTTCATATTTGGTATCCAGTTCCTGAAGTTGCTTCTGCACATCGGCTCCCTGTATGGAATCGTTGAGCTGAACATACTTCAATAAATAATCATAAGCCGATCGGTGCCTGTTTTGCCGGTAGAGGTCGGTCGCGTAATCTTCATAGAGCTCGATCAGATGGTCTGTCATACCATTCTCCTCGGCGATTTTGAGCGCCTGCCCGGTATATTCGGCGGATAAATCTGTCTGGTTACTGTCCTCGGCTACAAACATCAGCGCCCGCAAAGCTTCCATTTCCAGAAATACATTTCCTGCTTTTCTGGCCAGTGTCAATGCTTTTTCACCGTAATTCCTGGCTTCATCGAGCTTCTTGCGCGCTCTATTAATTCTGCACAACCCTGTATATCCCTGAATGACAAACATATCCGCGCCAATTTTGCCGGAGATCGCAAGCCCTTCCTTTAAGTGTGTTTCTGCTTCCTTGTACCGTTTCAGATTGAAGTAGGTATTGCCGATATTAGTGATCAGATCGGCGAGTTGCAGACTATCTTTCTGCTGCCTCGCAAGCGAAACGGCCTTTTGCTTGTAAGTCAGCGATTTTTCAAACAGGTTGGCGTGTTCGAAAGCCGAGCCGATATTTACGTAAAGTCGCGGGAGATATTGTGTCGCTCCGAGCTTTTCGAGATTACCAGCGGCCTGCTGGTAGTATTTTACAGCCTCTCTGAAATTGCCGAGATAGGTATAGCTTGCCGCGATATTGGCCTGGCTTTTTGCCATATTTAGCTGGCTTTTCATCTTCCTGGCGATCACCAGACTTTCCTTATTAAGTTTCAGTGCCTGCTCAAATTTCCCTTTGAGGTTAAGAACATAAGTGTAATAGGTAATGTACTTGAAGCTCCCAGCCGGGTAGTCCAGCTTTTTGCTCAATTGGCCTGCGAGAAGATAATACTTGGCTGCGCTGTCCAGATTTTCATTTTCAAGAACCTGTCCATAGTCAATATAAGCGAGAACGCGGTTGGTATCTTCCCGACTGGATTGAATGCGTTTCAAAATCGCTTTTGCGTCACTCTCTTGCGCGGCTGCATCCAGGCATAGCAGGACGAAAAATGCGACTTGCAAAACTGATTTCATAGATTATTCGGAGGAGTTGAGCTGGAAATAACGCTTGCAAAATTCCGAAATAAATCACTTCAATAAAATCGTATAAAAGCATGATTTTTCAAGTCTCCTGCTTTTATACGATTGATTGACAAAAAGATGCGGGTATTACCTTTGCATCTTCAAACAGGGAATAATTGCTGGTATCAATCCGAAATCGCCGCAGTACTTTCTGTACGCTGCCTCTGATAGGCTTGCAGCGGGACAGTGGGAATATAGCCTTTTGTTCCATCTTCCAGCTGCACGCGGAATCCTTTGGACATTTCTCCAATAACCCGCAGAACGGTATTTTGGGGCAGCGACCGGATCAATTCCGTTTTTTGAAATTGTGCTGATGTGAACAAGTTGACCTTTCTTTTTAGTGTAACAGTATCTCCCAACCATTTGGACATTTCGGGCAAGCCGGGCACTTTCTCCGGCCTGTCGTTGATAAACGGCAAAGGGTTCACCGCACCCTGCCCGCGCTGATATATCCCAAAATGCAGATGAGGCGCAGTAGTGATCGCATTGCCGGTATTTCCGACGAGTCCCAATGTATCTCCCAAAGTGACGCGCTGGCCGGTGGATACCAGCTGGCTGTCCAGATGTGCGTAATACAACGAATAAGGGCTGGAAAGAGACGAAAGGAAAACTACTTTTCCGCCAAGATTGTTAGTACCTGTCTGCGTAATAAAGCCACTTTCAGACGCCACAACCGGCGTTCCTTTTTTTGCCCGGATATCAATGCCTTCATGCGAACGTACTCCGCCGTCGCGGTCGGCGCCCCAAAAGCTCATTACGTCGCCCATGCCACGGCTCGCGACGGGGAATGCGAGTGAAGGTAAAGTGGTGAGGGATAGCGATACCGCAATGTGCTCATTCAGACCTGTTTGCAGGCGCAATAGCAAAGTATCCTTGTCGTAATTCGTGTAAGTGAGTGATTGTCCATCCTGGCGCAGGTAGTCCAGTCGCTGCGTTTTGCCGTTTTGTTTCACTTTATATAATTCCACAAAAAGGCGGCTGCTTGAATCACTATCTGCCCGATTCGGCGTAATGATCAGCTTTCTTCCATCTGGAATATGCAATCGGATCGCCTGCGCCGGTACCGAGTCGCCCAGGAAAAAACGCTCCTGATACGGAGCGACGGAAAATACCGAGTCACGCAATACCGCCTCGCCCACGCGGAACCAGGTTTGTCCGGCTGCTGTCTTTTCCATTTTGGCCTTCAACAAATCGCGCTCATAATGCTCCTGAGGCGTAACCGGAAACCAATGCGAAACCGGCACCGGCTTACAACCCACCAGCACAGCCAACACAAACAAAATCAGCAAACTACTATTTAATATCTTCATCATTTCATCACAAGTTCGGTGGAACTCCTAACAAATCCATGCCATAAATGGCAGAGAGACATTCGTGTAAATTCGTGCATTCGTGGCCAGAATAATCCAATCTATTCTCCATTAAATAAAAACTTAACGCGAAATAGTAACTTAACAGGGGTATTTAGGACAAATTTTTTCTATATTGACAGCCACTTCATTTCCCATCATACTTTTTTAAATCCGTATTTGACAGCCATGGTACAACTAGGTCTTTTGATTACGAATAGGCACCGCTTGCTCAGTGTGGCGGCTATTCTGGATGTTTTTGAATCTGTAAATACGTTTTGTAAAGAAGCAGGGCAGGAGCCGGCGTTTAATATAACGCTGTTCTCTCCCGAAAAAGAACCGGCCCCATTTTATGGGTCGTATTCCATGCAATCCATTGAAAATGCGTCGGCACAGAACCTGATTCTGGTGCCTGCATTCGGCGCGGGTGATGTCAAAGCCTCGATTATGGCAAACCAGATGTGTATTTCCTGGCTTTCTGAGCAACATAAGAACGGCGCCGAACTCGCAAGTTTTTGTACCGGCGCATTCCTGCTGGCTGCCGGTGGTTTGCTGAATGGCCGCGAAGCCACCACGCATATTGACTCGGCCCAGGCGCTGGCAACCAACTTTCCGGATGTGATCATGAAAAGCGACGCCGTGGTGACCGACGATAGAGGTATATACACAAGCGGCGGGGCAACCAGCAGTTTTCATCTGATGCTTTATCTCATTCAGCATTACTGCGGGAAGGAGCTCACTTTGCGGACTGCCAAAATGTTTGCGATTGATATGGATCGTGAGCAGCAGACATATTTCGGGACTTTTAGCCCGTCCCTCAATCACGGCGACGGACTGGTTAATCTTGCCCAGCAAAAAATCGAAAAGGAATATCAGGAAGGAAGTACCATTGAAACGCTTATTCAGGATATTCCCGCGAGCAGGCGAAATGTAGTGAGAAGATTCAAACAGGCGATTGGCGTAACTCCGATCGAATATTTGCAGCGTACGAGGATTGAGGCGGCCAAAAAGCTGCTCGCGCAAACAGACCAAAGTGTGTTGGAAGTAATGCTGAATTCGGGTTATAACGATCTGAAATCGTTCAGGCAACTATTCAAGAAAAGCACCGGCGTGACGCCTAAAGAATATCGTGACAAATTCAATATCGCCCGGCTTGAAAGCAGCGCGCGACTTGAAAGGCGCATTGCCGGAACAGCATATTAACAAGAAAATGGCCTGATTCGTCAGGCCATTTTCGTTTAGTTTATTTTCGCTACTTTTCGGAACGCGTGTTCCTGTTCCTGGCTGACTTCTACAATGTACATGCTCGCCGGGAAGTGTGCGATATTGATCCGGTGTGAAAACTTGTTACCAGGCTTATTCACCTTCGAAGTATGGTGGAGGCGGCCGGTCGCAGCTTCGAATATCTTGATCTCTACCTGTGAGTTTTTTTCGTTGGCCAGATCAATGCTGATAAAATCAGTGGTAGGATTGGGGAAGATATTAACTTCCGCGTGCAGCACTTCTTCAACTATTGGTGCCGCGATTTCAACCGGGGCCATTCTTGCATTTGAATTGTCGGCTATTACGAAAATCGGCGTTTCGCCAGCTGTAACGGTAACTTGTCCGTCTATAATCGGCAGTTGCTGTGAGCTCATATTGTTACTTCCAACCTGCGGGGTGAAGATTTTCGCTACGCCCGCTTCATTAAGATTCAGGGTATATTCAGCTGTGCGGCCAACTTCATCCGGCACGGTCAGAACGTACATTGATTTTCCATCCAACTCGTAGCGATCCACAATAGGATCCGAGTTCAGGGTTTCCTTGTAGCGGTAGTTCCCAAATTGTTTATTAACCTGAAAAAGATAATCCGCAGCCGGGCGACGGGTCTGATCGGAGTTGAGCAGGCCGGAAGTTCCGAACATACCTGAACCGTTGTTATCGTCATACATCTGATAGTAAAATACCTTCTCAATCCCTGATCTTGCCGAAACAAGAGAAGTTCTCAATATCCAGTCAGCCTGGGTAACCAGCTCTGATTTGCTACCGATCGCGATCGCTTTCAAAGGACTTCCCTGATTGATATCATAACCCGTTTCGGTGATCCAAACCGGCATATCCTGAGAAACTTCGTGAGATGTTTTTACATAATCATCAATAATTCTCTTTGCATTGACATTCTCTGGCGCGCTACCACGCGTGGAAGTGCCGCTCTGGGTCATAGTCGAATTGTCGATATACAAATGGAAATTGACAATATCCCAGCACAGATTCACGCTTCCGTCAGACTTATAACCACGGAATTCCCTGCACCAATCCACCATTCCTTTGATATAATCCGACCCGGTTACCAATCCCGCGATCACGACTTTCATATTCGGATCAGCATTTTTTACACCAACACCAGCTCCCAATGTGTTTTTATGACCATCATAAAATGCAGATAAATTAGCAGCATATTCCCGCGCAGTCTGGTACGCTTTGCGGCCTTTCCACCATTTGTCACGCTCGTTATCACACTCAATGTATTTGACAAGATTCAAACCGATCTTAACCGAATTTGGAACGTCATTATACCACCTCGGCGTGCTGTGCGTGCTCAGCAATGCAGGATCCACGGCTGTGTTACTGCCATATCTGGCCGCATATTGAAAGCCCATTTTTGCCTGTTCAATATAAGATGCAGGCGCAGCAAAGTCCATTCCAAAACGTACAGGCGTATTTTCATTGTCGCGCTCGCCCGCAGGGTAGCTGTCCAGCATCCAGCCGGGAAGCGTTTTCAGACAAGCCAATACTTCAATATTCTCAGCTTTGCAGCGCTCGTAGATCGCATCGTAATTCCAGCCGCCGGACATAGTTGGGTTGTAGGAATAGACACCCTCCTGCGATTCCAGTTTTTCCCAGTCCATATAGTGACGGAAGCCGGAAAAGCTTTTAGCCGCATTCATCAGCGGCTCGTTGATCACCTGAGGATTGTTACCTACCTCAAAATTCCACTCATAACCATTTACACCAAAAGTATCACCCAATCGAACCGATTTGTGAGGGACCGGCGAAGCGCCTTGTGTAGGTGGCGTGTAAGTGCCGTAAAATTCTATTTCCGTAGGCATTACACCTTGTATCCTCAGTACCAGGTATTTAATATTGCCGACAACTGAATTGAGCTTAAACTTTTCTTCCTCCGAAAGCTGCGCATCCGGGTAAGGCCCAACCCAGCTATTGTATTCATATCCTTTAAAAGAAGCGATTTCAATGCGTTCCCAATTGCTTGTGATCACGGATAAAGTCATCGGAGCCTGTGCCGCCGAGCCTTCGTGATCGAAGAATTTAATGCTTTGCAAACTCATTTGCTCACCTTCCAGCAACGGATAATAGGCTTCATAATCATTCACAACTTTCCCCCAGCCGGTATTCACACTTACTTGTGTGTTACCGTCGAAGAGCGGTTCCAGTGAACTGGACGCATTTGTAAGTTGGTACCACCGCTTGCCGTCGATCGTGATCTTGTTGGAAGGAGTAGAGGGAGAATTGGGATGAACCTCTTGCGTACGTGAAACGGGAGAGGCTGCGGAAAAGGAAGTACTCTCAGTTTGTGAAGCAGTAATAACCGCGCTGCCCTCGCCGACGACGCTGGCCTGCCAGTTCGATCCCGCATTGGAAACGGTGATCACAGCTGTATTGGAAGAAGAAAACGTGATCGGAACCTCGGTATTGGTACTTGTGGCTGTTAATGTAAATGGCCCGCTTGTAACGCTTTTGGCGGGCAGCGCGTCAAACGAAATCACGCCGGCTGGTTTCTGCACATTTACAGTTTGTACCTCAAACCAGTTAAAATTAAAACCGCCCCTGTTTGCATATAAACGCAGTACCTGATGTCCCGCCGGCAGGTTCAATGTGTCGCCGAACGTTGCATAACTTTGCCAGCCACCGGTCCAGGGGATATTCACCGCGCCCAATACGTTTCCAGCTTCGTTTTTAATTTCAAATAATCCATTCCCCTGTGCGCTTGCCACACGAAGATTGAATGCATACGGTCCGGCGGCGGGAACATTGACATGATAATCCATCCAGTCGCCATTATCAATACCACTCACATTCATCGTCCCATCCGAATCATTCGAATTTTCGGTCTGTACACTATAAATGTTGTGAAACTCTTCGGCCTGTATTTTTCCCGGGATATTGTGGGTCAAAAGGGGCACAGTACCTGCTACTTCAAACCAGTCAAAATTAAATGCGCCTCTTGTGGCTTGCAGTCTGATAATGTGGCTTCCGGCTGTGAGCGTCGCGGTTGTGCTTACCGTAATATAGTTTTGCCAGCCGCCTGTTCTCGGAATGCTCACCTGTCCGAGCGAAGGCCCGCTGCCATCTTTGATCTCAATTAACCCGTCGCCCCACGCATTGGCTACCCGAAAGAAAAACGAGTACGTACCCGCAGCGGACACATTTACATTGTAATCCAGCCAGTCATTGTCGTCAATATCAGTAACATTCGCTCCACCACTGGCACCCTGCGCAGACTCATTTCTCACATTACTTGCCAGCTCGAAATTCTCACTTTCCACTTTACCGGGCAGGGATATTGCAGACGGAGCTGCCTCGAACCAGTTGAGTGCAAAAACGCCGCGCTCTGCATAAAAACGAATGGTCTGATCTCCGTGGGGCAGTAGTGCGAACATATTCACAGTTGTCCAGCCTTGCATACCACCGGTACGTGGGAGTGTTCTCTGGCCTAAAACAGTACCGTTTGCCCCTTTGATCTGCAAAGACGCATTGTCACTAAAACCATTGGCAATACGAACTTTGAAAGTATAAAATCCTGCGGAAGAAGTATTTACGTGGTAATCTACGTAGCTGCTGTCGTTCATCCAGCCAACATCCAGTCCGCCGCCAGCGTCTTCTGTGGCTTCTGTTCCTACACCGGAAATAGCGTCGTAATTTTCAGCTTCGATTTTTCCCGAGAGGGCGCGGTAAGTTTGCGAGAAGCCATTGACGCCCGTCACGAACATGACGATGATAAGTAAAAGATGTTTCATGCGAGGAGAGGTAAAACTTACTGTGAATATAGTATTTGTTCGTAATGATAGCTAGGTGGGTTTTGTAAAAAAATCAAAAGTTAGTGTGAATAGTATCGAAAAATAGAACTTTGCTATTATTGTAAATAATAATACCCATTTTTGGGTGTGGCGGCGCTTCTCTCTTATGTAGAAGGTTTTTAGGGAACGGTAAATGAAGGTTCGGGAGTTCCGTGAGAGATATGGCCAAAAAAATGACCTTCGTTGGAAGGTCAGTTGAATGCTGGAATATCTGGTTCGCCGCCTGGCTCTCTGATTGGCTCCACTTCTGGTATCCCCGGCTCGACCGGCGGAATTCCAGGATTTGGTTCGATAGGCGGCGTTTCTGGCTCTCTCTCGAAAGGCGGGGTTTCTTCCGGAACGTCGGGAGATGGTACCTCGGGCCTCGGGTCAAAAGGCGGGGTCTCTGGCAGGCCCGCAGGGTCACCGCCCCCGTTGTTCGGAGCGTCCCAATAGTTAGCTGCCATTTGATAAATATCCATGATCTTGTTGTTGAAGTGTAACTTGACGAAGAGGTTTTTAAAACAATTGTGCCTGATTTGTTGAACCGGGAAAATTAAGCGGACTTAATTCTGGGTTTTTTGCCGATATACTCGATATTAGACTGGCACAGCGACGAATCGACACAACTATGCAAAATTTCAATGTCCGGTACCACGATGGAAAAAGTGCGATTGTAAACGATGCAACACTCACATTGATGCCCGACCACTGGCTGATCCGGTTTACCGGGCCGAACGGAGAGTCGCGGACAGTTCGATGGGAGATAAATCGCATTGTTACTGAGCAGGGTTTTACCAATCTGTGTATTTTCAGGTACCACGATTTTTCCGAACAAACGGTTGAATGCAAGGAGGAAAAGCTTCCTCAGATTCTCAGGGAGAAATATCCGGGAACCACCTTTTTCAAGAAAAAGGTCTCCAATACGATCTTGAAAAGTCCGCTGACACTTGTCGGATTTTTTGTTCTGCTAATCGGATTACTGGTCGGAATATACTTCATCATCCTGCCTTTTGCAGCGGAGAAAATTGCTGCACGTATTCCTCGGTCGATGGAAATCAAGCTGGGTGAAACGTTATATCAAAATGTCATTTCAGGGTATAAAAAGAATGAGCTGCTTTCCCAAAAGGTAAATCATTTTGCCAAAGCGATAGATTTTCAAACTACTTACCCGATCCGGATCTCGGTAGTTAACAAGAAAGAAATAAATGCATTTGCGCTTCCGGGAGGGCATATTGTTGTTTTTGATGAGATTATTAAAAAGATGAAAACAAAAGAGGAACTGGCTGCACTGCTCGCTCACGAAGTTTCTCACGTCCACTATCAGCATTCGCTGAAAAGCATATTTCGCAGTATGGGTGGCTATTTGTTCATATCGCTACTATTCAGCGACGTTTCGGCGATCGTTGCGATGGTAGCCGAAAATTCGAATATGCTGCTTAACCTTACTTACTCCCGCGCATTGGAAACCGAAGCTGATATGAATGCCGGTAAAATTTTCAAGGCACAGGGTATTGGTATGAAAGGATTGGTCGATCTGTTTAAGGTGCTGCAAACCGGCGGGCAGGAAGAAACCAACCGCTTGCTCAGCACACACCCGCTCACCGACGAGCGGATGCGAAATGCAATGGCACTGGCGCGGGAGCAAACCGATATTCGCGACCAGTCGGAACTGCAAAATCGCTGGATAGAACTGAAAGCCACCAAATAAACCGCTCAATGGCACTGTTTTTGTGGTTATCGATAAAAGAAATGACTAACTATGAAAGCGTTAACCAAAGAAGGACAGCAACACATTTCAGAAATTGCTGAAAAATATAATTTAAGAACGGAGTCTGTGGAAAGCCTGCTGAAAGCAGTTATCAATGGCGGCGGGGCAATGGCGCAATTCGATATTGCCGAGCTCGGCGGACAGGGACAATGGATGCGCGGCGGCATGACGATGGTAGGGGATATGTTCAACACTTCGCTGCGCACTACTGTCGACAAGGTCTGCAACGAGGTTTCTAATCTGGTCACTTCCAAGGTTTTGTTCGAAGAATCAGCTGATCTGTCCAACGGATCGCATGGGCAGCGCGACGGTTACCAATCGCAGGGAAGTAATACCTGGCCGTCGGTTTTTGGGAACCCAACTTCAAGCGGCTCGCAAAACAACTTCCGGTACGCCTATTTTTCGCCGGTACACAGACTGGTGATCGACGAGAATGGCAAAAGGACGATTTACGATACCAAGCATCATCTGATCACGGGCGTATCCCAGCAACAGGGTCCGGGCAACTCGCACAGATTCACAAGCCAGGACGGTCCCGTCGACTTGTCCAGCTTGCCTGTCATTTCAGATCGCGGGGACGAATCCTCACCTGGCAGTTCATTGCAGGATAAACCTTCGCAACCAACGCCGGAAATCGCTTACGACGTTACGTCCACGGCCGATTTACGATCGGACCAATCGGCAGCCAGCCCGCAAGATATTATCATTGCCACGATCGAAAGGATCAACGTATTGTTTGAAAGAGGGCAGATCACGGAAGAGGAATTTAAGGCGAAGAAGCAGGAGTTGCTGGCGCGGCTGTAAGAGTTTTCTTGTTCAAAAGGCAACAGCGGCCGGGAGTTTTCCTGGCCGCTGCTGTTTTAATACACATATGGTTTGATAAAAAAATACGGGAAACAGAGCTCAAAGATGTTATGGAGCTTTAATTATAGATAAACTGTATTTGCACGCTTGGGTTAAAACTATAACTTGATAGATCCCTGTCGGCAAGTTTGACACATTCGCAATTATTTTTCCGTTCTGTGATTTAACTTCTTTATCGTCTATGACAATTTGGCCAGCTGAATTCACCACGGTCAAGTGACATACTTCGGTATCTTCAGGGATTTCGAGAGATAAAGTTGTCTGTACGGGATTTGGAAAGAATTTGACGCCGTTTATTTCAGAGGACTTAATCGCAATTATTCGGCTGTAAGCAAATGTATTATCCTTGTCTACCTGCTTCAATCGATAATAATTCAGTTCCTTTGTAAAGCTGCGATCTGTGAAGGAATATTTATTTGTAATTCTTGAACTTCCAATACCTTCCACCTTTGATATTTCATTAAATCCCTTCCCGTCAGTTGATCGTTCAATTATAAAGTAATCATTATTAACTTCTGAGGATGTTTCCCAAAAAAGAACATTCCCCTCATCAGTATTATTTCCCTCGAATTTTGATAAAGTTACCGGCAAAGCTCCACCTGCGGGGGCGTCCGTAAGGCCAAATCCACTAAAACCGCCTTTAAAACTTGCTGTGTACGCAAAGTCGGAGTTTATCATAGTTAGGCTTACAGCCGCGGAGGTACTGTTCGTCAAAGTTGCCTCTGCTACGCTGCCTTCGCTCTTGCCCATCGACTTTATTTTATTGCCATTGAAAGTGACCAATTCCGAGGCTTTGTAGTAGAGGGTAATCTCATAATTTCCGCTCGGATCATTGTTGGTCGGGGTGACTTTGAAAGTCTTGTTGGTTATATTGTACCCGCCAACCCAGGCTGTTTTGTCTACTCCCGCCCGATCGACTTCTACCGAAGTACAGCCGTAATCGTGGGTGGTGAGGTTTTTGACTTTGGCTATAACGTCGCCGGATTGCGGGTCGCGAAAGTAGATGGTTGAGTTTGGGCCGAGGTATTGGGAGTCGGGGATTGTAGATACTGAGCTTTGGATGCCTGGTTTATAAGTCGCCGTTACTTGAACATTGTCGATCATCCACCAGTAGTCGAAGTTGGCAATATATCTAAATCGTATTTTCATTGCGGGATTAGCATATGCGATTGGAATAGATATATTGATGTTGGATGGCAATTTCCAATATCCTAATGTTCCGGAAGCTTGGTCTTGTGTGAGAAGATTATGCCAGGATGCTCCGTCCCAAACCTCTACAAGTGCCTGTTCAAGAAAGTCGTTGGGAGAGATTTCCAGGTATTGCGAAAAAGAAAGAGTTATCGATGTCATTTCAATTGAGTTGAAGGCAGCCGTTTCTACATTCCGATCCGTAACGATATTCCAGTCCGTACTAGACACAGCAAGCATCGGAGGGCCAGCAGGATATATTGAATACTGAGGCCCCCAGTCAACTATACCCCATATTTCCGGGTATCCATTACAACATCCCGAAGCCTTCCATCCGGCGGGAAGCAAATGACTATCAAAATTTTCGGAAATTATGATGCTTTGTATAGTTCCTGGTACTATATCATCATCTGCAATTGTCAAGATATGCTGTTGGTTAAAGCTTTCCGGTATAGCATTGCCGCCTTCTGGACTAGATATGGTATAACTTAGAATGATTGATTCATTTCCCTCAACATAAGCGTCATTATAAATTCTCACAAGGACATCTTTTGATAATTCGCCGGCCTGTAATACGAACGAATCGGGTGTGACACTGTAATCTGCTGTGACCCCTTTAATTGCGGTTCCACTCGGGGCATTAAATGTTACGGTTACGGGCTGTGAGGGGGCTTTGTTGACTCTGACAGTAATTGCCTTTTCAAAGAAAGGTAAACACGTATTAAGTTCGGAGTTAGAAATATTGGCTTCTCCTTCATTGACGTATGAGCTGGTTTCTGCAAATTGAACAGATGGAATTGTACAGGAATAAACGCGAATATCGTCGACAAACCATCCATCCCAGCCATCGCACCCGTCAGTATGTACCTCCCATTGAAGTTGAATGGATTGGCCGGCAGTTAGTCCAAGAGTACTCAGATTGATCCTGCTTTGGCCCCAATCTGAGGTTACAGACCCCTCGTTCCCATAAGAAAATACTTCCTGTCCTGTAATCCACAGCGACATATTGTATCCGTTATCAATGAACGCCGACTTTGGGATAGTTTGCCATGCCCCTGCGCCAATTTTGTAACTAACAATTCCTCCGTCCCAACCCGGCTCGAGGGATACGTAGTGATCAAATGCAAGTAGAAATGGACCAACAGCTTCTGCCGGGATATCGATCTCGGGACTAGTAATTCTGGTTGCCCCTCTTTGGAAATTATTCTTGCAATTACTGTTAATATTCCTCAAAAAAATAACTTTACCATTTTTCCCGTCGGGGGGGGTATTTGTTATCTTCCAAAGATTTGAGGTCCAACCTCCATATGCACTGGCAGTGCTGAGTGTCCATGCCCCGATCCCATTTTCAAATCCTTCGTAGAAGAAGGCATTTTCAGGTAGGGCACCGCTGCAAAGCTCGTCCACTTGTTTAAATAATGTTTCGAAGCCGCATCCATTTTGAGCTCGCATTTCCACGGCAGCAATTACATTAGACAATTCCACTAGATCTGTTGCAGTAATTTTGATACCTGAAAGACCACCGCTAGCAAGCTCTGTTGAAAGTTTAGGTAGATCAATATCGATCAGTTCAGTTGCAGAGGCTTCTAAGATATCTGCCTGCGCTGCAAAATTTGTTGTCGCAATCAGGTAGCTTTCCTGGGCATGCCAGAAAATATGAGCTGCTTTGGTCAAGCCAAGACCCTGAATAATCTGTCCATTGTAAACACCCCCATCAACCAATAATGCGTAAGCGTGATTCAATATTCCGGAATTGACATGTACTCCGCCTGCATCCTCATCACTACACCAAAATTGAGAATCCGAAACTTTACCAGGATCACCACTACAAGTAGGATCCCACATATCTCGTATTACTCCACCAAATGCATTAGCCTGCTCACCAATTTGCCATTTTTGTGAGCTTGCACAAGCGTTCCGCAGCAAATTACTTTCGGCGTTATCAAAGTAGGTATTCAGTTGATCAACTGTTTCTCCCCAGATGTCTGAATACGCTTCATTAATGGCTCCTGCTTGCCAGGCATATATCAGTCCGCTCGTATACTCTGTATAAGCATGTGCCCATTCATGAGCTACCACATCGTCAGCAGCAACATCTGTGCAGAAATTAGCCGTTACACCATTCCAATTAGCATTTGGACAATTAATAGTCGGATTGTTGTGAACAGTGACCATCGATGCACCGGCGCCGTTGTAAGAATTATAGCCAAACGAATTCTTCATCAAATTATAAATGTGCCCTGCCACATCAATCTCTGATTTTTGCCATTGATCCAATGCATTGTATTTCGCGCCACCAATTCCATCTGTTTCTTTCCATTTCAAATTAGGATCCGAAACAGAGATTTCATAAAGCTTCCTGTCAATGCTGTGCATTCCAGTGAACTGCTCAACCAATTTCTTTGTGTGCGCATCTATGAAAAGAAATTCTCTCACATCCGCATCATTACGCACTTCAACTTCATAAACCAGACTTAGAGGCCCCTTATAACCTTGCGCTAAACCTTTCTGAAATACAAATAGTGTAGTTTTATTAATCTTCAACGGTGCAGTAAACTTGCCCATTTTCTGTCCGGTGACCAGCTTGACAGCAGTCTGCCTGGCTTCCTCCGCTGATATGGATGGGGTTACATCTAATCTGTCAGCAATGATGAAATTGCCATTCAGGGACGTTAAATCGCCATTTTTATCAAAATGGAATTTCAAAACACCATCATAAACGGGTACCCGGTCATGGAATTGCTGCAATACAACATGGTCGAGTCCATAATTATCTCTTTTAGACTCTTTGACCTTATAGGAACCCTCAACAGGGTTTATCTCAAATAAAGTCGAATACTTCGTAAGGAAAAACAAAGCCTTTTGTTCAGGCGTAGCGCCTTCGAGATTCAGCGCCTTTCCAATTGGAAACCTTAGATAGTTGAGGGAGTTGGTGGCTTTGTCTGTTGTCGCAATGGCGCCTGTCTGACTAATAAATGCTTCTATGTCTCTTTGTTTGCTATTTTGAGCAGAAGCGAATTGAAGGCAAAACAACAAGAATGGAATGAGAAGGATAGGGTGTTTCATGGTAGGCTATCTAAATGGTTTATAGAAGCATTTACCAGGGAATATCCCTAATCTTTATTATTTAGGGGGAAGCAATTAGTAAGTGGATCATTACAATAATTAGCCGGTATATTGATTACTTTGGTGATATTAAATAACACAAAACAAAAGCCCCCGCTACAAATGCAGCGAGGGCTTTAAACTGAACCTTAACTAATATTAATATCTGTAAGTCTCTGCTTTGTATGGGCCTTCCAGGGAAACGCCGATGTAGGCAGCTTGTTCGTCTGAAAGTCTTTCCAACTTCGCGCCTACGTGGGCAAGGTGGAATGCAGCAACTTTTTCGTCCAGTGCTTTTGGAAGTACGTATACTTTTTTCTCGTAAGCAGCTGTGTTGGTCCAAAGTTCGATCTGAGCCAAAGTCTGGTTAGAGAATGAGCAGGACATTACAAATGAAGGGTGTCCCATTGCGCATCCAAGGTTAACCAAACGACCTTCCGCAAGGATGATAATGTCTTTTCCTTCAACAGAATAGATATCAACCTGTGGTTTGATCTGAGATTTTGTATTACCGTAAGAGCTGTTCAACCAAGCCATATCGATTTCGTTATCGAAGTGACCGATGTTACAAACTACGGCTTTGTCACGCATTGCAAGGAAGTGACGATCTGTGATGATCTTGTAGTTTCCGGTTGCAGTAACGAAAATGTTCGCACGCGTTGCAGCTTCGTCCATTGTTACTACTTCAAAACCGTCCATTGCAGCTTGAAGCGCACAAATCGGGTCAATTTCAGTAACCAATACACGGCAGCCTGCACCACGAAGTGACTCCGCAGAACCTTTACCTACATCACCGTAACCAGCTACAACAGCTACTTTACCGGCAAGCATCAAGTCAGTTGCGCGACGGATTGAATCTACCAATGATTCGCGGCAACCGTATTTGTTATCGAATTTAGATTTCGTAACTGAGTCATTTACATTAATTGCAGGCAAATGAAGCGTTCCGTTTTTCAGGCGGTCGTACAAACGAAGTACACCTGTTGTAGTTTCTTCTGAAAGTCCTTTGATACCAGCGATCAGCTCAGGATATTCGTCGAAAACCATATTGGTAAGGTCACCGCCGTCATCAAGGATCATATTCAAAGGCTTACGATCTTCTCCGAAGAACAACGTTTGCTCAATGCACCAGTTGAATTCTTCTTCGTTCATTCCTTTCCACGCGTAAACCGGGATACCTGCTGCTGCGATAGCCGCCGCTGCGTGATCCTGCGTAGAGAAGATGTTACATGAAGACCAGGTAACTTCTGCACCCAAAGCCGTCAAAGTTTCGATCAGAACCGCAGTCTGGATCGTCATGTGCAGACAGCCTGCCACGCGGGCACCTGCCAATGGTTGTGACGGACCGTATTCTGCGCGGATCGACATCAAACCTGGCATTTCAGCTTCTGCCAATGTAATTTCTTTGCGTCCCCACTCAGCCAGTGAGATGTCTTTCACCTTGTAAGGAATGTACGTTTCTGTTGACGTTGCCATTATCTGGTTATGTTAATTGAAAATCTATTGGAAGCCACAAAATTAAATATAAATACCACCGGAATGAACTTTGGTAGATGATAATTGTCGTTTTGAGTCGGAATTTGGATTTTTTATCTGTTTGAAGCTCTTATAGTTGTGCATCGTGGAAATATCAGCCGCGTTGGGCAGGTCAGAAAGATATTTTGTCTGCCTTGGGGTAAATGACTTAAATCGCTGCCGTTTGTCGATAATTTCCCGGCGTATGTCGACCCTCGTTTTTGCCAAAATGTTTGGATTATGAATTAATTATATTTGTACATGCGCCCAAACGTCCCGATACTTTCTGATCCGGTCAATAAAAGAATTTTTTTGCACGTAATGTTCTGGCTGGCTATACTAGTAGTCCTGACATTTATTTACGGGGCGGGAATGCCGGATTACTGGTTGACGATAGGTATCGTGGGGATGTTTCTGCCTATTCACATCCTATATTTTTACTGCATTGCCTACGTACTGATCCCCCGATTTTTTAACCGAAAGAAATACCTCGCTTTCAGTTTGTGTATGATTTTGTGCGTCATCGTTTCGACGCTCCTTTTCCGGCTCATGGAAATTCTCGTCGCCGACCCGATCATATTCGCGGTAGTGAAAAAGAATGACCCGACTTTCGACTGGATCAAATTGCACGGCACGTTTACCGAGCAGCTTTTCAAGCCGGTATATCTCATCAGCGCATTTGAGCAGACCAATATTTTCGTCTGGATCGCATTATCCATTAAATTTTTCAAGATGTGGTTCGAAAGAAGGCAGGCTGCTATTGAAGCAGAGCTTAACTTTCTCAAAGGGCAGTTGCACCCCCATTTTCTTTTTAATACCCTCAATAATCTTTACGCACTGACACTTACCCAATCCCCTCAATCGCCTGCTGTGGTGATGGGGCTCGCGGAGATATTGCGTTATATGTTGTACGAGGCAAATACCGATGTGGTAGAACTGGAAAGGGATATTCGCATCGTGGAGAGTTATATCAAGCTTGAAAAGATCAGGTATGAGGAGCGCCTGGACATTAATTTCAGCATCAACGGACTTGTGCCCGGACAGAAAATAGCACCTTTATTGATACTTCCGCTGGTCGAAAACGCATTCAAGCACGGAGCAAGTGAGCAGATAGGGCAGGCGTGGATTAATATCGACCTGCGGATTAAAAACAATATCCTTAAATTTAAAATCTCGAACAGCAAACCGGAGGATACCATTAAGGAAGACAAAAAACACCACGTGAGCATCGGTCTGGCCAACGTGAGGAAACGAATGGATATTTTGTATCCATCTGCTTATCAGCTGCGTATCCTGGAAGAGGAAGATGTATTCGCCGTCATCCTCGAAATTGAACTCGACAAGCGTCTTGAACTCTGAACCGCCATGAAGATAACCACGATCCTGGTAGACGATGAGCCGCATGCGATTGAAGTGCTGGATAATTATCTGGCTAATTTCAATGAAATAGAGATTGTTGCACGCTGCCAGGATGCTATTCAGGCTTTCCAGGTTTTGCAGCAGCAGAAGGTGGATCTGATGTTTCTGGATGTAAAAATGCCGGGGCTGAAAGGTACCGATTTGCTGAGAAGTCTGAAAAATCCACCCAAAGTCATTTTTACCACCGCCTACCAGGATTACGCAGTGGAAGGTTTTGACCTGAATGCGGTCGATTACCTGCTGAAACCTATTCCGTTCGAGCGATTCCTGCGCGCGATCGATAAGGTTTTTACGGGCTTGAATATGAGTAACCAATCTGTGTCGGTTGCGGAGAAAAACCTCGTCAGCAATAAGGATATTTACCTCTACCTGAAAGTCGACCGGAAAATGGTGAAGGTGAATGTGAACGACATTTACTGGATCGAAAGTCTGCGCGATTATATTAAGGTTGTTTTAAAAGATAAGGTGCTGATCTCCAAGCAAAAGATCAGTTTGCTGGAAGAGCTGCTTCCCGAGGATAGCTTCATCCGCATTCACCGTTCATTCATTGTTTCGGTGGAAAAAGTAGAAAGCTATCATTCCCACAAGATCGAGATCGAAGGCAAAGAACTCCCCATCGGCCGCAATTTCAGAAATGACTGCCAGCGCCGCTTCAAATTAATTTTCTAATTATTATCTATTTGTCTATATCTATTTATCTAGATCTATTTATCTAGATCTATTTATCTAGATCTATTTATCTAGATCTATTATTGATCTATATCTATTTATCCCCGGGCTGAAGCCCAGGGCAATTGATTTTCCTTCTTCTTCATCCCCGGGCTGAAGCCTAGGGCAATTGATTTTCTTTTTCTTTATCCCCGGGCTGAAGCCCAGGGCAATTGATTTTTTTTCTTCTTCATCCCCGGGCTGAGGCCCAGGGCAATTGATTTTTTTCTTCTTCATCCCAGGGCTGAAGCCCAGGGCAATTGATTTTCCTTCCTCCCTTTCCTCCCTTCCCCCTTACAAACGCCATTCGTCGACAAACGAAGTTGTTGATCGACAGTCGCCCGCGAGCCTTCTCTTACCTCGCTTTTTCAACTTAAAATTGCAGCGCCATTAAAAGATGGTTGAAACAATTTCAAGTTAATAGCCAGTTAGCCATGTTGAAAAGTAAAAGAATCCTGCTCGCAGTCCTTTCTGTGGGACTGCTGATTGCGGGATGTAAAGACAAGGAAGATGTGAAACCTGCCGCATCCCTCACCGCCCGCGCAGGCGCCGATCAGAATGTGAAAGTCGGAGATGTAGTGACACTCGACGGAAGCGGTTCTACGGATTCGGAAAACAAAACGTTTACGTACAGCTGGACATTTTCAAAAAAGCCGGCAGGAAGTACGGTAGCGCTGGCCAAACCAGCCGAAAGCAAAACAACCTTCACGCCCGACCTGCCCGGGGACTACGAGGTTGAAATCAAGATCAGTAACGAGCATGGACAAAGTACCGACAAGGTGGTTGTGACCGCTACCATGATCGAACCGATCGTTCTCGAAGTGAATATCAAGGACAAAAAAGTGCTGGAAGACCGGGTCGCCAATCCGGATATACCAGATTACATTGTCAATGCAAACGTTCAGGTGAATTCTGAGCTGACGATCAAACCAGGGGTGGTAATCGCTTTTGCCCGGGATACAAGGATAGAAGTGAATGATACGGGAGGTGTCCTGCTGGCAAAAGGCGATTCGGCCAAACCGATCAGGCTGATCGGTAAAGAAACCAGCAAGGGATTCTGGGGTGGAATTGTTTTCAGATCTGCCAACGGAGCCAATGAACTGGAATATGTCGAGGTCTCCCATGCAGGCAGTAAGCCGCTGATCAATACCATAAAAGCAGGTATGGCGATAATAGGATCGTCGCGGGCCAATATCAGCATTAAGCACTGCTTGTTCCAGAAAAATGACGGTTACGGACTGTTTATTGAAGAAAGGGTCGTATTGACGGGCTTCGAAAAAAACACATTCAGCGAAAATACAGAGGCCGGGATCCGGCTCAATGCGGACAATGTCGCCGAGCTTGATGCCAACTCCATATTTTCAAAAGCAAATGGGCGGAATATTGTCGAGATCTATGCTTCCACACTTTCGAAAAACTTGAATACCGAAATAATCTGGGCTGGTTTTAAAGACAAAACTCCCTACCGGATCCTGGAAGGACTGGGTTCAGACGCCAACTGGAAACTGATGCCCGGCGTGATATTGGAAATGGGCCGCGGTGCGAGGTTGTCGATCGACGATGGTTACTTTAATGCCAAAGGCACTGCTGATTCCAAGATTATCATTAAGCCAGCCGAAAATGAACGCGCATATTGGAGGGGAATGATCTGCTATTCGCAAAACACAAAGAACCTGATGGAGCACGTGGATTTTTACGGCGGAGGAAGTATTGCACTTGTTTCGGGTAAAAAGACAAATATCGCAATCTATGGGGGCGGTGCGCGGATGGAGATCCGGAATTCCCGGATCGCGGGCAGCGGCGGCTACGGCATTTACGTGAATTACCAGGCGACTGTGAATGAAGATATTGAAACTGCAAATGTGTTTGCCGACAATGTAGAGGCTAAGTTGTTGCAGGAATAGCCGAATGGACGATCTTCTGATCCTCCTTATCGACTAAATCAACTCATAATCAAGACTTGATCCAGCGATGCAAGACACAGGGATTATGCTTCTGGCAGTGATTTTAGCTATTACAAGTTTGCAAATAGACAACAGCAGAGAAAGGTCTTCAAGTCAGCCGCTACCAGAAAGAGGATTTTGGGTAACTGAAATATCACCGGAGAGGGAGGTAACGATTGTGCGCTATTATGCGACGAGTATTGATCTCGTATCAGAAAAAACAGAGAAGGGGAAACTGAATATTAAAAAACGGTCGACCCGAAGATACCTTAACAAAAAACTGAGCGAGGAACTTGCAAAAGACTCGCTCAGCCAATCCATACCAAAACTTTATGAAATCAACTGAGCTGGTTCCTTTTATCAGGATCATCGGAATAGTGCTCTATTTTTTCATTGCAGCGCAGGGCGCATTCTATCATTTTGGGTTCGGTAAGGCGCTTTACCAGATCCCGTCGGAACATTTCATTGAGCTTCGTAAAGTGGTCGATCCGGTGGTCAGAAGCAAGTTCAAAGTGCTGTATCTCTCGGCGCTCGCGGTGATGTTTTTATGGTTTTTGCTTTCGGATAAAACTGCGGGGTTTTGGTCCTATGGCTTTGTACTGATCGCATTTGTGCTGTTGATCGCCGATATGGTGCTGATACTGAAATTTAGTGAGCCGGTCAACGAGCTGATCAACAGTGACCTTTTGAATACCGAAAAAGAGTACACTAATGCAAGGTCCGAGTGGCTGAAATTCATCCTCATCCGAGGATACCTGTCACTGGCAGGCTTCTCAATGCTGATCGTCCACCTGGCATTTAAGCCGCGCTGACAATCCAAATCTCAGGCGTATAGTAGTCAGGGTTAAAGTTTGTTATTGCTTAAAATCCGCATGTCATGAAACAAATAACTGATTCATTGTCAAACCTATATAAGATCAAAGGTTTGTACTTATTCCTTTTCGCAGCGATGTTACTGGTCGCTTGTGATACTGAAAAAGCGGTGCTTCCGGATGAGCATAACGACGTGCCCGATCTGTCGGCCATTATTCCGGCCAAAGACCAGCGTTTCACGTATAAACTTGTGGATAGCGATGGTGCGGAGACGCGGCTGGTAACGCGCGTTACAGCAGTGAACGATTCAGCTGGGATCGATGTGTTTAGTATAGAAAATAACTTTCAGTACGAAGAAGGCCCGCTGGTTTTGAAATACAAAGCTTTCAGTAAAAGCGGATTGACGACGAACGAAATCTCTACTTCGGCAGGTCTCAATGCAATGATCGAATTTGTTAAAGGGTTTGCGACCATCAAAAGCTCCGAACTGACTGGTTTCCCTCAGCGGCAGATTTTTGACAACAAAGGGACGGTAGATAGCAAAGTGACTTTCAGTAAAGACCCAATCCGGCAATATATGCAGCTCGAAATCCCTACCGAGGATGGGATAGTTGCTGCCGGGATCCGGAATGTAGTTACCTATCACGACGGAGAAGTGATTAAAGAAGAAAGCATTACTACGCCCGCCGGAACGTTCAAATGCAGCAAATGGGAATATAGCTACGATCTTAAAACTACCCTTACCTCTGAGCGTTTCCCTCCAGAGGAAACGGCAGTTGTGTACACGGTGCACCTGTGGACAGCCCCGGGTATCGGTATCGTGAAATCAATTGAGGCCTCAGGGAAAGATGTGACGAAGACAGAATTACAAAAAATAGACAAGTAACACTGCCATTCAAATGAAAAAGTCCAAACTGATTTTATACCTGGCAGGATTGATCTTGCTTGGGAATGCGTGCACAAACGATAAAAATCCGTCCCCCGACGAAGTGCGACCTGAGGAAGGTTACATCACCGGGAAAGTTACCAATACCGACGGAACTCCGTTGAAAGGCGCCAAGATCGTTGCAGATAACACGATGATCTACGCTTCTTACTCGCTCGGTACTTCGGATGAAAATGGGAATTACAAGATCCAGCTTCCCAAAGTAGGTACTTTTATGACTTCTGCTCAGATTGTAAAGGAGTATAACGGTCAGCGGTACGAGCTGGACCTGGACCCGGACAAGTACGAGGAGCTAAGTATTGATGGAGGTGTGAGGAATTTTAAATTTAAACTAACCGGCCCGCGCCCCGAAGGAGTAGGGCATTACGGCGCGACTATCGAAGTTAATAAGGCGATCATGACCGCGATCCAGGATTCGGAGAATATTGAATTCACACTGCAACCGGTCGGTAACCTGATCGATGGTTCGAAGGGAAAGACGCTGAAACTGAAACACGGCGCGCCTTTCAGTCAGGATTACGGCCGGATCGTCGATGTTCCACTTGGAAGATATGTGATGACAGCTTATTATAATGGAGATGAAGGTAAAATGCCGCTTAAACTGCGAAAGCATTTTTCGGAAGATGATTATGTAAGCGAGCTCACCATCGATTTTGAGCCGTCGAATATGTGGGGGAGAAATATTGCTATTATCAGCTATTCGGAATGAAATCAATTGATCAGATTAATAACTGATCAGATATTAATGAATCAAATACTAAATCGATCAAAATATCTGATCAATATCAATAACTAAATATCTCAAAGGTCCCCGGGCTGAAGCCCGGGGCAATTGATTTTTCTTTTTGGCTTTGCCAAATTCGTGATGTAGGGAGACTGAAAGTCTCCAAAAATCAATTGCCGGGGACTTCAGTCCCCGGAACAAAGATTAATATTTAGGCGAAGCCAAATTCGAGCTAGCAGAGACTGAAAGTCTCCAAAAATCAATTGCCGGGGACTTCAGTCCCCGGAACAAAGAATATAATATTTAGGCGAAGCCAAATTTGAGCTAGCAGAGACTGAAAGTCTCCAAATCAATTGCCGGGGACTTCAGTCCCCGGAACAAGATTATAATATTTAGGCGAAGCCAAATTTGAGCCAGCAGAGACTGAAAGTCTCCAAAATCAATTGCCGGGGACTTCAGTCCCCGGAACAAAGAATAATATTTAGGCGAAGCCAGATTTGAGCTGCAGAGATTGAAAGTCTCCAAAAATCAATTGCCGGGGACTTCAGTCCCCGGAACAAAGAATAATATTTTGGCAAAGCCAAATTTGAGCTAGCAGAGACTGAAAGTCTCCAAAATCAATTGCCGGGGACTTCAGTCCCGGAACAAGGATTATAAGAGGACTGAGAAGCTTTTGAAGATGGCGCCGACTCTTACTGCGTCGAATATGCGGGCTTGAGTGCCGCCGTGGTTCAATACAGATTGTTCGTGAGAAGTTACACACATTTCGCAACCATTCAGGGCGGAAACTACCAGACTCAGCAATTCAAAAAACTCTTTGCCCAAAACCGGATTCACCATAATGCTCATCTTGATTCCGGCAGGTGCATTGTCATAAAACTCCTTGTGCATGAAGTGTCTGAAACGGTAGAACACATTATTTGCATTCATCAAAGAAACGCAGGCCGTGACTTCTGCAATCTCTTTGTCCTCAGCTCCTTCGGTCTTGAGAAGTTCTTCTAAAGCCGATATCAATGCACTATTCTTTTCATTAACTGCAACCGAAAGAGCGATGAGAAGCGCTTCTTTACGGCTCAATGTGCCGGATTTCAATGCATTACTCACATTTACTTTCAAGTCTTTCAAATAGCGGTGATCCAGCGCAGCTAGTTTGCTTATCAGCACGCTTTCAAACTCTGCGGGGAGATTTACCTCCTTATAAAGGGAATCTTTGGTATTCCCTGTTGCTGCAAATGGGTACATGTAGGAAAGTTTGAGTGAAGAGTAGGAATAAGTTAAAAGTTCATGAGTTCAGAGTCGCCCTATGTAGCACTCATAAACTCATAAACTTTTAACACCTCAGTTATGCAAGCGTAGCCTCGCCTTTTTGCCAGTTGCAAGGGCAAAGTTCGTCAGTTTGCAAAGCATCCAAAACACGGATCACCTCGCCAACGTTACGGCCAACTGAAAGGTCGTTAACACTTACCCAGCGAATAATTCCTTGTGGATCAACGATGTAAGTTACGCGGTAAGCGATTTTCTCGTTTTCTTCAAGGATACCAAGTTCTTCTGCAAGAGACTTGGAAGTGTCCGCCAGCATAGGGAATTGCAGATCACGCAGATCGTCGTGGTTTTTTCTCCATGCAAGGTGAACGTACTCGCTGTCAGTGGAAGCGCCGATCAGGATCGTGTCGCGATCAGCGAAGTCGCCTACGTGCTTTCCAAATTCAGCGATCTCGGTTGGGCAAACAAAAGTGAAGTCTTTTGGCCACCAGAACATCACCATCCACTTGTCAGCGTTTTTGTGATCTTCCGAGGTAATATCGTAGAATTCATTTCCTTTTTCAAGAGATACTACCGAAGTTTTTTTGAATTCAGGGAATGCAGATCCCACTGATAACAGTCTATTTGCCATAATTAATTGCGTGATTGTAAATTGTATTTTTTAGTGTTACAAACTTACAACCGCCCGCCCGGCAAGTCAAGAATCGGCCTTGTACTATCTCAGGAAAGAGTTGTTAAAATCAAATGAATTTGATTTTATTGATAGAAAATAGAATGTAATAGATTTTGCCAATGATATCATTGATATTAGCAATATAATTTTACCGATATGGAGTTTCAATATCTCGGTTAGCCGGGCAGCAGGTTCAGCACGGTTTCCAGTGACATTCCCCTTGATCCTTTAATCAGAATATTTGTATTTTCCTGCGGGTTGTCCATCACCCAGTTATGCAGTGAAAACTTGTCGGGGAAGTAGTAGGCTTTTGGTAAAGCGGGCAATGCGTGCTGCATTAATGCGCCCGCCAGGATCACGATATCGAAGCTCTCACCTGCAATCTGTTTACCCAATGCAAGGTGCTCGTCAGCAGCGGCGTCGCCCAGTTCAAACATATCGCCTAGGATCAGCATTTTACGCGGTGCGTCCAGCCTGGCAAAGTTGGCGATCGCAGCCGACATTGACGATGGATTTGCATTGTAAGCGTCCATGATCACCGTATTTGAGCCTTTTTTCACGATTTGCGAGCGGTTATTGTCCGGCTGGTAAGTGGCCACAGCTTCCAATGCATCCGCATCTTCCACTCCAAAGTGCTTCCCGACAGCCAGCGCGGCATTTATATTGTCAAAATTATAGCTGCCTGGTAAATGCGTCGACACTGTCTTGCCTGCATATTGAAACGTAACAACCGGATTATCAGACAATAGGGTCGGATTTACAGCGCTGCTTTCAGAACCATAAAAAACAATTTCCCCGAAAGCGCGCCGCTTGCTGACCATCTCCATGATCACGTCATTTTGAGAGTTTACAAATACGATCCCTTTTTTCTTTGACAGAAAATCAAAAAGCTCACCTTTTCCTTTTTTCACGCCTTCCTGTCCGCCGAAACCTTCCAAATGCGCCTTACCGATATTCGTGATCAATCCGTGCGTGGGAAGTGCGATCGAACACAGTAGCGCAATTTCCTGCTGGTGGTTTGCGCCCATTTCTATAACCGCCATTTCGTTTTTAGCAGTGTCGACAGCCAGCAGTGTGAGCGGAACGCCGATGTGGTTATTGAGGTTTCCGGACGTGGCGTAGGTATTGTATTTCATTGACAATACCTTGGCAATCAGTTCTTTGGAGGTCGTTTTCCCGTTTGAACCGGTTAATGCGATCACGGGAAATGCAAATGTCTTCCGATGAAATCTGGCCAGATCCTGCAAAGCCAGCAACGTATCTTCGACGAGCAGAAAACGCGGGTCCGTTACCACCGTTTCGTCGCTGACCACCGCGTAAGCTGCCCCTTTTTTCAAAGCTTCGGCAGCATATTGGTTACCGTCAAATTTATCTCCCTTTAAAGCAAAGAATATACAACCTTCGCTGACCTGCCGGGTGTCAGTTGAAACACGCGAACTTTTCTTGAAATGTTGATAAAGCGTTTCGGTGGTAGTAAACATGGAAAAATATGGTCGTTATAAAGTTATGAGGCCTTATTTCGTTAGGTTTGAGAAGCCTGAAACATGAGCTCAGCGGGGCGGCCGCGGAAAGCTGCAAAACTAATAGAATATTCGTCAACGATGCGAACCAAATATACCTCCCTCATACTTCTGATCTTCACTTTTTGCCTGCCGCCTGCCGCATTTTCGCAACAGGTCTGGTTTAAAATGGATACGGTCACCTCGGTTACTTCAAAGGGAGCGAAACTTGCAAATCCGTGGGCTGGCGGGATCAATGCCCCGCAGTTCCTGAAATTGCATTTGAATGACGATTCAGAAGAAGATCTGGTCATATTTGATCGCACCAATAGCAAAGTCACCACGTTCATAGCGGGCACTCATCCCGCTAATCCTGCACAAAAAGCATTCATTCACGCACCCTATTACGAAACACTTTTCCCGAAAGCTGATAACTGGATGATTTTAGCCGATTACAATGGCGACGGAAACAAGGATCTTTTTGCAAGTACTTCGCTGGGAATCAGCGTTTATCAGCAAATAAAATCGGGTAATGCATGGTCGTGGAAGCTGATGCAGGAAGTGCTTTTTACCAAAGGTTTTTCTGGAAATATCAATTTACAGGTCTCAGGAACAGATATTCCCGGCATTACGGATATTGACGACGACGGAGATCTCGACCTGCTGACCTTTGATTTCTCAGGTACTTATATTGAATTGCACCAAAACCTGAGCATGGAGAAATTCGGTGTGCCCGATAGTTTGGGTAACTCCAAAAATCCCGTTTTCCAGCGGAATGGCGATTGTTGGGGCAATTTCAGCAAAGGAGCAACGGAAGGTTTTGATTTTGGTCTGGACTGCGGCGTGGTGGAGATCGAGGCGGGGCGGATCATGCACGCAGGTAACTCTATCCTGTTGCAGGATTTGAATGGGGATGGTAAAAAAGATTTGCTGGTAGGTCACGTCAGTAACGAGCACATTTCCTTTTTAACTAACTCGGCCAGTGGATTGATCGGCAACTTTACAGCCTATTCAAATGCGTATCCCACCAAAGATCCGGTATTAATGCACATTTTTCCTGCGGCATTTTACGAGGATATGGATTTCGACGGAACGCCCGATTTGCTGATAGCTCCGAATTTGCCTTCAAACGACCTTAATCTTACCGATTTCAAATCGTCGGGCTGGCTGTACCACAATGCAGGTACCGCTTCAAAACCGGATTTTCAACTCAAACAAAAGAATATCCTGCAAGACCAAATGCTCGATGTAGGCGAGAATGCGGCGCCGGCGTTTTTTGATATGGACGGCGACGGGGACCAGGATATGCTGATAGGAACCGGCGGCGTGCCTGGCACCAACGGTTTTCGGGGAGGTTTCTGGTTGTTGAAAAATGAAGGGACAGCGGCCGCGCCGGCATTTGTGGTCGAGTCCGAAAATTATCTTAACCTGCCAGCCACACTCGGATTGTTCAATATCAAGCCGCAGTGGGCCGATTTCAATGGCGACGGGGTGGCTGATCTCGGTTTTTCGGGCGTTTCGCTCAGTAACCTTCGGATAGAATACCGGTACATTGCGAACAAAGCCGCGGCTGGCGCGCCGGTTCAGCTTAACCTCGCCGAGGCAGTCACAATCGCATTGCCCGCCGAACTGTCGAGCAGCGACTCGCCTTACTTTTTCGATGCGGATGGGGACGGAGACCTGGATTTACTGGCAGGAAAAGGGCAGGGGAATTTATTCTATTTCACCAATACAGGCAATAGCAAACAGTTCGCATTCAGACTGGAAACCGACGCATTTGCCGGAGTAGGGATCAATTTTGCAGGCCGCTCGCCGCAGGTAGCCGCAGCAGATTTCGATCTCGATGGATTCATGGATCTCGCGACAGTTGATCACACCGGTAACCTCCGCATTTTTCACGGCGCCGAGTGGGGCAAATGGGCCGAACGCGAAAACCAGCTCATCAGCATTAACAATAAGCCCGGCGCACCAAATTTCGGCTCCTACCTTTCGCTTTCCGTAGCCGATTTGAACGGAGACAAAAAGCCAGATCTCGCGATAGGGAACAACGCTGGCGGTATCAGGTTGCTTACCAATGTGTTACCGGTTGAAATTACATCGGTCGAGCCCGGATTTTTACCGGAAATATCCGTATTTCCCAATCCCGCCACAGCGTATCTTAAAATCTCTTCAAACCAAACCGGAACCCTCAATATCCTCACTTCCGGCGGCCGCCAAATCCTGCGGGACGTACCTGTACGGGCAAATGCAGAACGAGAAATTTCTACCCAAAACTGGCCTGCTGGGCTCTATTTGGTGGAATTGAAAAGCGGTGACAAACGCGTTGTAAAAAAGGTAATCGTTGAGTAGATACCCGCTGGACAGCTCTTACATGATAAAATCCTAAATTCATGCAGGCTCTTCTTGGTGTTATCTTTCACTTTATCGGAGGCTTCGCTTCCGGCAGTTTTTATATTCCATACAAACAAGTCAAAGGCTGGGCCTGGGAATCCTATTGGATTGTCGGCGGCCTTTTTTCTTGGATGATCGTCCCGCCGGTCGCGGCTTACCTGACCATCCCCGGCTTCTCCGAAATCATCGCACATACCGATAGCAGTACGTTGATGTACACTTACATTTTTGGGTTGCTCTGGGGAATCGGCGGACTTACTTACGGGCTGGGCGTACGATACCTTGGCGTGTCGCTGGGCAGCTCGATCATTCTCGGACTTACCGCCGTTTTCGGAGCACTGATACCTTCCATTTACTATCAATTTCAACCAACACCCGGGAAAGACACCATTTCTGATCTTTTCTCAAACACCTGGGGACAAATGGTGTTGCTGGGTTTGCTGATATGCATCATCGGAATTATCCTTTGTGGCAAAGCCGGTTCCATGAAAGATAAAGACCTTGTAAGAAGCGGGTTTGTGCCCGACGCGAAAAATGAATTCAAAATCGGTCTTGGATTAACAGTTTCTATCATTTCCGGTGTATTGAGCGCGTGTTTTGCATTCGGTATCGACGCAGGAAAGATCATGGCAGAAGAGGCCAATGCGATCTGGAAAGCGGCTAATCCGGGTGAAGGCGAGTTTTTGTTCCAAAACAACGTGACCTACGTCGTGATCCTCTGGGGCGGGCTTACTACCAATTTTATCTGGTGTATGATCCTGAATGCGCGCAACCGGACTTTCGGCGACTACACCAATTCCGCTACTCCGCTGGTTTCCAATTACATATTCTCTGCCCTGGCCGGTGCTACGTGGTTTATGCAGTTCTTCTTCTACGGAATGGGGGAAAGCAAGCTCGGTAACGGACCGAGTTCCTGGATCCTGCACATGGCATTCATTATCCTGGTCGCCAACTCGTGGGGACTTGCTTTGAAGGAGTGGAAAGGAGTGAGCAAAAAGACGATCACAACCGTCATAGCGGGTATTTTGGTGATCATACTTGCCGTGCTGGTTGTAGGTTATGGCAATTATCTGAGAGAATAGCCATGAAAAAGCTTTTCGCAGTAATTCTGGTGGCGGTGGCGGTAACGGTATCCTGCCAGAATAAAAACAATAGCAGCGAAAACGAAAAAATGGAAACACCAGCAGCAGGGACTTTTGGTTACGATCAGGAGTTTTTAAAAAAATACAAAGAGATTGTCGTACTTACCGCGCCTGACAATCCCCATTCAAAAGCGATCATTATCCCGGCTTACCAGGGTCGGGTGATGACGAGTACTGCTAACGGAAGCGATGGGAACAGTTACGGCTGGATCAACTATAAACTCATCGAAAGTGGCGTTTACCAGCCACATATCAATGCATTTGGTGGCGAGGAACGTTTCTGGCTTTCGCCGGAAGGCGGGCAGTTTTCGGTGTATTTCAAGAGAGGCGCGAAGTTTGATTTTCAAAACTGGCAGACTCCGCCGCTGATCGACACAGTCGCTTATCCTGTCACCGGATCGGACAGTTCGTCCGTCACATTTCAGGTGAATGCATTTATCGAAAATTATTCAGGGCAGGTATTTGTGGTTGAGATTAATAGAAAAGTCACGATGCTCAGCCAGCGTGATATGCTTGAAAACCTCGATCTGAAAACGCTCGGACAATGCAAAAGTGTGGGTTATGAATCTGTCAACTCGATCGTAAACAAGGATTCTGAATGGAAACCGGAGACTGGAATGCTGGGAATCTGGCTGCTCGGTATGTTCAAACCTTCGGACCAAACGGTAATTATCACACCTTTTTTACCAAAAGATCCTGAAAAACTTGCGATTACCGATAACTATTTCGGAGCAATTCCTGCTGACAGATTTGTAGTCAAAGATTCGGTCGCTTTCCTGAAAGCCGACGGGAAATTCAGAAGCAAAATAGGTATTGCACCCAGATCGGCCAGGAATATTGCGGGGAGTTACGACGCAGCAAATGGCATTCTGACGATCATACAATTCAACCTGGACCGCGAAGGTAAGTATCTGAAATCGACCTGGGAGATCCATAAAGACCCTTTTGACGGTGATGCGCTGAATGCATACAACGATGGTAAGCTGGAAGACGGGACACAAATGGGACCATTTTACGAGCTTGAATCGAGTTCACCGGCAAGAGCCTTGAAGGAAGGTGAAAAAGTGACGCACCGCCAGCGTACTTACCATTTTGAAGGGGACAAAACAGCGCTGAATGCAATCTCCATGAAAGTGCTTGGAGTAAGTATTGACCAAATCGGAGAAATTTTTAAATAAAAGCATGATAGCGCAGGATAGTTGAGGCAAAGTCATCATTGATATTTACATACCGATTACAAGATTTAGTTGGATGTATTGAAGTGGAAGGTTTATCAATGAATTTTGTCCCTGATTCCTGTGAAGCATTCAGAAATTTTACCCGAAGCCTATCTGGTCACGCGCTGGCGACAATTCTGTACCGGAGACAAAAGTGCGTTTGCCGAGATTACCGAGCTTAATTATGCTTCATTGTATCATTACGGCACGCGTTTCACGGCAGATCGTGATTTGATCAAGGATTGTTTGCAGGATCTTTTTCTGGCGATCTGGGAAAAGCGCGAGTCTCTGTCTGACGTCGCGGCAATCCGGCCTTACCTTTTTCAGTCACTGCGGAATAATCTGGTAAGAAGAAACCGGAGGCAATCGGTGTTTTCTGAAATCAGCGGGAATGAACCTTTCGACGACATTTCGCCAGAATCTGACTGGATCATTAATGAGACGGACCAGCTCACCAGCAGCCGGTTGCGCCAGGCAATAGATTCTCTTCCAAAAAGGCAGAAAGAAGCGCTGTACCTCAAATACTACGAAAATCTTTCCTATGATGAGATAGCCGTGGTAATGGGCCTGCAACGTCAGGCTGTGGCCAATTACCTGCAATATGGTATTCAAAAATTAAGAGAGCAATGGCACCACGCGGCCGTTTTCCTGACATTTCTTTCCGGTTTTTCCTGCTTCTGAAAATATTTAAAATAAATACGAGCTCACATGGGTACTATTTGCTGACCCGATACTCATCGTAGTATAGCAAATAATTTCATTAATCCATGAATAACTATAAGGACTTTGAGGTCAAAGACTGGCTGGAAGATCTGAAATTCCGGCGTTGGGTTTACCAGGGCGAGTCCGATTTGTTCTTTAAAAATATAATAGAAAACAACCCGCACCAGATTCCGGTGATGGACCAGGCGAGGGAAATACTCCTGTCGGTGCGGGGCGAACTGGATATACTCACTGAAACGGAAGTCGGGACCAGGGTTAGTGAAATCATGGAATCGCTTCCCGGGGCCGATCTGCCGCATTTTCAATGGTGGAAAGGCAACTGGCTCAGGATCGCCGCTATGCTGATCCTCGCCCTGGGTATTGGGTTTGGTTTGTATAAAAAACGTGGTGCATTCGAAGATATCAGGTTCAGTCTTGCCGAAAAGGTGAAGCCGAGAAAGGTGAAACACATGCGGATCACCAATCAAACGGACGGGATCCAGTTAGTGAATTTGCCCGACGGCAGTTCGGTAGTGCTCAAACCCAATGCGCGAATTACCTATCCTGATCGATTTGAAAATAACAAAAGGGAAGTTACCATGGCAGGAGAAGCTTTTTTTGAAGTTGTCAAAAATCCATCCCGGCCATTTTTCGTGTATGCGGGATCTATGGTAACAAAAGTGAAAGGAACCAGTTTCAGTATCCGCGCCAATGAAGGGGACGATGAGGTGAAGCTGGTTGTAAAAAGCGGGATCGTGGAAGTCTCGGCAATTGAAACAAAAGATATTAAAACAGGGCGGGAGCCGAAAAAGCTTTTGCTGAAACGAAACGAGCAGGTCACATTCAATCAGAAAAACAAAAGTATGACGGCCCGCGTATTGTCCAAACCTGTATTGCTCGACCTGCCTGTCGAAAAGCAGGATTTCGAGTTCAAGCGCACGCCACTTTCCGATGTATTTATATTGCTTGAACAAACCTACGGCGTAGTGATCCGATTTGACATAAACGCGATTTCCAATTGTACCCTCACCGCCAAGCTGGGCGACGAGCCGGTGGCTGAGAAAATGGATATGATCTGTTCGGTTGTCAATGCAAAATATGTACTCAGAGACGGAGCAATTACCGTCATATCCCAGGGATGCGACTAAAATCTTTAAACCCAATCACCTATGAGAAGACTTCGACTTTTAAATGAGATCATATCGCCGGTTATGAGATTTACCGTCGGCCAGTGCATCCTGCTGCTGCTGTTTATGCAGATCACATCTGCCGACGACCTCCGTGCGCAGGAGATTTTAAATCAACGTATATCCATAACAGTTAATGATATGGATATCGAAAGAGTGCTTGAAAAAATTGAGACGCAGACCAAGATCCGCTTCGTATATAGTGCGGAGGTAATAGGCGCAGAGCGTAAAGTTACCTTTGAAGGTGCAAACCAGCGGTTGGATGCAGTACTTGAATCGCTGCTGGTTCCGCTGGGAATTGAGTACAAGGTTTCCAAGAAGACGATTCTGTTAAAGAGGATTTCAGACAAAAAAACCTCTGAACTGCAACCTGCGAAAGCTACGGAAAGCAGCGCAATTATGGACCGTGACGTTACCGGTAAGGTAACCGACGAGAAAGGCGCGGGAATTCCGGGGGTAAGCGTAGTAGTGAAGGGTACAACACAAGGTACCTCCACCAATATCGATGGAGAATACCAGATTCTGGTTCCGGAGGTTAATACGGTATTGATATTCAGTTTTGTAGGGTATATCAGCCAGGAAATTCCACTCGGGTCGGCTACTACGCTGAATGTGAGCCTGAAAGTAGATGAGAAGGCGCTGGAAGAAGTCGTGATCGTAGGTTTTGGAGAACAAAAGAAAGTGTCAGTTACGGGCGCGGTTTCGACCGTGAGCTCAGAGATATTGCAGCAAAGTTCATCAGCAAGTTTAGCGAATTCCTTGTCGGGGCGCTTACCGGGCCTGACCTCCATTCAATCGGGTGGGGGCCAGCCGGGACGCGATGATGCGACAATGTACCTGCGCGGCGCGGCTACTACAAATGGTAAAAGCCCGCTGATCCTGATCGACGGCGTGCCCAGGGACAACATCAGAACACTGGACGCTAATGAAGTAGCTTCGGTATCCATTCTGAAAGACGCCTCCGCGACAGCGGTTTTTGGTGTTCGCGGTGCAAACGGGGTTATTCTGATCACCACCAAACGTGGTAGCGCAGGAAAAACGGAGTTGACGATCAATACAGAGCAAAGCTATTCTTCATTTACCCGCGAGCCGGAGCGCCTGCATTCGCTGGAATATATGAACCTGCGCAATGAGGCTTCTAAAAATGACGGCATTACAACCTTGCCTTTTTCACAGGAACAAATGGATAAATATGCCAACCCACTGGCGGGCCTCGATCCAAGCGACCCTGAATACGCTCAAAAGGCAATGGTAAGAAACTACATGTACCCCGATCACGACTATTATCGGGAGTACATTTCGCGGTATGCGCCGCAAACGAGGGTAAATATGAACGTAACAGGAGGAACCGACAAGGTTTCTTATTTCGTGAACGGCGCTTACCTGCACCAGGGCGGTAACCTGAATACAGAGCCAAAATCGGTGCTGGGTTACGATCCTTCCTCTAAAATGGACCGGTACAACTTTCGCGCCAACCTAGACTATAAGGTGACCAACTCACTTAAAGCCTTTCTGAATATCGGTACCTACATTGAGCAGGTGAATATGCCGGCCGCGTGGCTTTACGGCGACGATACCAACTGGATGATGCGCGATCTGCTTTATCAGGCACAAACAATTTTACCTATTACGCCCGGCCCGACTACGATAGACGGTTTTGGCGTGGCACCGGGGCAGATCGTCGATCCCGGGTATATGGATCGTTCTGCTTATGAAATTATGAACAGAATGGGTTACCGTAATGAAATTCGCTCGAACCTCAATGCTTCTTTCGGAATGGAATGGGATCTGGGCAATACGGTTACCAAAGGTTTGAGCATCAAAGGGATGGTTTCCTACGATTCAAAAGCGACGACTGCGATGCAGGGCGATAAATCGGAAAGGCTGTTTCTTGCAGAAGTTAACCCCACAACAAATGAGCTGACCTACGCGATCAAAAGAAATGATGAACGCCTTTTATCACTTCGCAAAGGTGCCGATTCGCGCTATAATATCAACATGCAGGGCTCGATCAACTACCAGCGGCTGTTTGGAGAAAAGCATGATATCGGCGGAATGGTCCTGGCGCAGCGCGATACCTGGGAGACCGCCGGCGGCGAAATTCCGTATAATGTATTAGGTGTTGCGGCAAGGGCTACTTATGGTTACGACGACAGGTATCTGGCTGAATTCAATATGGGATACAATGGATCGGAGCAATTTGCACCCGGCAAGCGTTTCGGTTTCTTCCCGGCGGCTTCTGTTGGCTGGGTTTTGAGTAATGAGAATTTCCTGAAAAATAACCGGTATATCACCAACCTTAAATTCAGGGCTTCTTATGGTAAGGTAGGTAACGACATTCTGGGCGCATCACGTGAGGTGAGCCCGCGGTTTTTGTACCAGAGCAATATCGTAGTTGGTGGCGGTGGCCCGATGAGCAGCCTCGGATTGGGGCAGCAGATCAATCTGGGATTACTGGGAAATCCGGGCATTACCTGGGAAGTGGCTGAGAAACAGAACTACGGTATGGATTTCCAGTTGCTGGGTGACCTGAGCCTTACAGTCGATTATTTCAAAGAAAAGAGAAGCAATATCCTGATCACCAGAGGTACTGTTCCTGAATTTCAGGGTGTCCCGCTGGGGAATATCCCGAAAGTAAATATGGGTTTGGTAGATAATAAAGGCTACGAGATCGAGCTGACCTACAACAAAGCTTTTTCCAAGGATTTCAATATCATGGTATCAGGTAATTATGGATATAACCACAATACTGTGAAGTTCATGGACGAATCGATCCGGGATGAAAGCTACGCGCACAGGTACCGCTCGGCAGGATATTCATTGAACCAGTCGTGGGGATATAAGATCGATTACGCCAATGGAAACGGGTTTTTTAATTCAAAAGAAGAACTGGACAGCTACCTCGCAAACACCAAATACGGATTTGGAGAGCCGCGGGTCGGCGACTTCAAATATGTGGACCTGAACGGCGACGGCACCATCGACGATAAAGATCAGTCGCCTATTGGCTATTCCAGTATTCCAAGGGTCACTTACGGACTGTCGCTGACCTTGAATTACAAAGGATTTGATTTCACCACATTCTTTCAGGGTGTAGGGAAATATACCAGCAACTATTCGCAACAGGGTGTTTATGAATACATTATCCGGGGTACTTATTTCGATTATCACAAATCGGCGTGGACACCGGAACGCTACGCAGCAGGAGAAGAGATCACTTACCCTGCGCTGAGCACGCACAGTACCACTAACCACGTGGCGAACGACTTCTTCATTATGAACAGGTCATTTACCCGTCTGAAAAATCTCACACTGGGTTACACGCTGCCGTCGGGTTCGTTGAAAGCGATCGGGATCAGCAAGTTTAGGGTGTATGTAAGCGCGCAGAACTATTTCACCTGGGATAAGCTGAGAATGAACCACCTGGATCCTGAAAACGACGATTCGCTGGGGTATCCGGTAACAAAAATGGCTAACCTTGGTCTGAACGTAACCTTCTAATTGGAGAAAAAATATGAAAAAGATATTTCGCTTTTTACTTCTTACACTCGCATTTACTTCCTGTAAAGGTGTCCTCGATATGGCGCCGGACGGGAAGCTGACCATGGACGAAATCTTCGCGGATAACGACAAGGTAGGCGCTTTTCTGAATACCTGTTACGTCAATATCCCCGCCAAAGGCACCCGCTACTTCTTCTGGAGCCGTGGACCTGTGAACTGGAGTGACGAATCGTGGGATACCGATGCCGAGGCTGAATCCTGGATTATGTCGGGCAGAATGTACAATGGAGATGCTTCCGCGGGAAATCATCCGATCACCAATATCAGTACCGAAGCTGGAAACGGAGAATACTGGGGACGCTACTGGACTTCGATCCGTAACTGTACCGAGTTCATCAGCCGCATTGACGAAGCGACCGTGCGTGTTCCTTCCGACCGCGCACGCTGGAAAGCAGAGGCGCATTTGCTGCGGGCCTATTATTATTCCGAACTTTTGAAATGGTTTGGACCTGCATTGCCTATCGAAAGAGAACCTTACGACTTTCAGCAGGATTTCTCTACGGTGACGAAAGCGAGCTATTATGAAGTGGTCAAATTCATCATTGAAGATTGCGACGTAGCATTGGCTACTGCTGAACTTCCCTGGCGCGTGACCACAGGCAGCGAAGGCGGCCGGGTACATAAAGGATTGGCCGAGGCTATTAAATCTAAAATGATCCTTTTCGCCGCAAGTCCGCTGAACAATGGCGGACAAAATATCTGGCAGGAAGCATACGAGATCAATAAAAAGTCGCTCGAAAACCTGAGAACCAACGGATACGAACTGTACAACCGCGTAAACCTGCCACAAACCTACCTGTCGGACGTAGCGTTTCTCGGCCCGAACAAAAACGAAAAAACAGCTATTTACAACGAATATTTCACCCAAACCATGAACTACTCGGCTGCGCCGGTCGACCGTGAAACGATATACCAAAGCCGGGACGGGCAGGGTAATATCTGGAATATCGACGGGATCGGTTCGCAGGACGGATACAAGTCAGGCACTTGCCCCACCCAGGAATTGGTGGATGCTTATGAAACAATAGACGGAGAGCCGATTTTGGATCTGGATAAACCCTATCTTGACGATCAGCATTTGCAGCCGAACTATAATAAGGCCAACAAATTGTATGATCCGGCCAATCCGTACGTCAATCGTGACCCGCGCTTTTATGCTTCCATTTATTATAATGGTTCAAAAAGAAAGGCAATGTGGAATTTCGCAGAAGCGCCTGAGTCCGTAGAAAACTATCCGGCGCCGATCGGAAACCGCACGCGGATCATCGCTACTTATGCCGGCGAGCCGCAGACGGGTATTCACCCAACCACCCGCCGGGCAACGCGCACCGGGTATTACGAACGCAAATTTTTACATCCGAATTCTGGCGGCGATAACCCGATTGCCGGTGCAAACTGGAAGCTGTTCAGGCTCGGAGAAACGATCCTGAACTTCGCCGAAGCAGCAGCGGAAGCCGGCCAGGTTGCAGAAGCCGCCAAAGCTGTGAACGAAATCCGTGCGCGTGCAGGAATGCCCGCATTGCCCGCCGGCCTCGCCAAAGAAGCGTTGATCAAAAGGATCAGGGCGGAGCGGCGCGTGGAGCTGGCAATGGAGGAAAACAGGTATTTCGATTTGCGCCGCTGGTCTAAACCAACCGACGATCTGGCCAAAACCGACCGCTGGATCACAGCCATGGAGATTACCCGTAATGCAAACGGAACTTTCACTTACAAGCGCAGGAATGTGCGCGGTACGGAGCGGAAAAATTATACCAATAAGTTTCTGTGGGTGCCGATACCGCTTAACGAAGCGAACAGGCTAAGATCGATTACAGGCACAGATTGGCAGAATGCAGGCTGGTAGTATTCATAGTTTTTAAAGATTTAGACGATCATTTTTATGATAACATATATAAAATCCGGCATTGCGTCAACCCTTGCATTCCTGCTGTTTTGTACGGTGGCAATTGCGCAGGACCTGACAGAAACGATCAACGGGCTTGTGCTTGACGAATTTGGAAAACCGCTGGGAGGCGTAGCAATACAGTCCGAAAACGGTAGGAATGGTACCGCTACCAATAGCAAAGGCGAGTTTGCGATGAGTATTGACGACGGCAGCGAGGCTATCGTATTCTCACTTTACGGGTATGCCAACCAAAAAGTGGCGGTGGCCGACAAGCAGGAATTCGAAGTAAGGCTTAAATGGGACGCGCATAAAAAGGATGAAGTGATCCAGCTGGGTTACACAGCACAATACAGAAATGACATATCAGGCTCTGTGGCGACCGTGAAAGGCGAAGAACTGGAAAAAGCGCCGGTTGCTAACCTGACGCAGACTTTGGCAGGCCGGTTGCCGGGACTTACTACCCAGGAAACGTTTTCGGAGCTGTCGAGAGCCAATACCAATTTGTATATCAGAGGTTTAGCTGCCGGAAGGGACGGCGGGCCGCTGGTGATCATCGACGGTATTATTTGCGCTTACAATAGCAACCAGACGCTCGAATACATTACAGCCAACGAAATTGAGAATATTACCATATTAAGGGACGCATCGACCCAGGCGCTTTACGGGATCCAGGGAGCAAATGGATTATTGGTAATCAATACAAAAAGGGGCAGAAAAGGACCGTTGCAAATCAAAACGCGTTTCGACCAATCTGTGCAGCAGGTGACAACGAAACCGCCTTTCTACAACTCCGCAGATTATGCCGAAATGCGCAACCAGGCCGCATTCAATGATGGGCTGGGCGCAAATTACCTGTTCACTCCGCAGCAGATCGAAGGTTATCGCTCAGGTCAGGATCCTGTGAAATACCCGAATAACAACTGGTATAAGCATTATGTAAAAGACTTGGCGAACATGCAGCGCGCGAGCGTCAATGTGACCGGAGGAAATGATAAAGTGCAGTTCTTCTCGAACATCAACTTTATGCACCAGGGTGGTTATTTCAAAACAGACCAGACCAATTACAATTCGAATGCGAACAATATCTGGGTCAATTACCGCTCCAATATTGATATGAACCTGAACCGCTATCTGAAAGCATTTGTGCGCCTGAGCGGCAATGTGAAAAGAGAGCGTACACCCGGTGTGGGCAATTCGGAAGTGTATTCAAGCATATTCCAGATCCCGTCGACCATGTACGGACCTGTGACGCAGCCGGTGGTGGATGCTTCCGGAGAAGTGATCAGCGAAGGCGGCCAGGTTATTACAACCGAGCGCGTGGAGTCGCCGACTTATGGAATGCTCAATCGTACCGGCTACGTGCGCCACACGGTTACGAATATCACCTCGCAGTTCGGCCTCGACCTGGATATGGGATTTCTTACAAAAGGTTTAAACCTGACAGGCAAACTGGCTTACCAGACTAATTCGGTTGGAAGCCTGGCAACGCGGCAGGATTACGAGCGCTGGGTACAGGCAAGTGATTCTCTGGGAGGAGGTTATATTAAAAAAGGCGCACAAAATAATACGCCGCTCGGCTATTCAAAAGGGCATTCATATTACTACCACCTGACCTACAATGTGGCGATGAACTACCAGCGTGACTTTGGAAGACACCGGGTGGGCGCAATGGCATATATGTTCTATCAGAATTTGACAAGAGCTGAAAACGACTCTGCGCGCATGTTACCTTACAATAGGGTGAGTTCAGGGTTTGAGGTCAACTATGGTTTTGATAACAGGTACCTGCTGAAATTGGACCTGGGATATTCAGGATCAGAACAATATGCAAGAAGTGTGCGCTACACAACTACGCCCGCTATTTCGGCTGCGTGGGTGATTTCAAATGAAGCCTTTTTGAAAGACAATACATTTTTGACCTACCTGAAACTGCGCGCATCCTATGGTAAAACCGCCAACGATGAGAGCGGACTTGCGAGGTATGCTTACCTGGATAATGTAACTGTAGCAGGTGGCGGCCCGATCGGTTCGCTGCAATATGTGGTGAACGAAGGCCAGGTGGGTAACCCAAACATTGCCGCGGAAGTCTCTAAAAAGCAGAACTTTGGCATCGACCTCGGATTTTTGAATGCATTTAACCTGTCGGTGGATGTATTCCAGGAAAAGATGGACAATATGATCGTCAGCGCGCTTTCGACCATTCCGCTTTACCAGGGTGTGCAGCTTGTGAATTACCCTAAACTGAACTCGGGTAGTTTTGAAAATAAAGGTGCAGATATCAATCTTGGCTACCACAAAGCATTGAGCCGCGACTTTTCTGTTTTCGGAAATCTGATATTAAGCTATGCTAAGAACAAGATTATCAACCAGAACGAGGCGCTGAAAACAGCGGATTACGCCTACCGGAAATGGCAGGAAGGTTATTCTTTTGGTCAAAAGTTCGGTTACCTGGTTGATTACAGCAACGGAAATGGTTTTTTTAACTCCCAAACAGAAATTGACCAGAGCAATTTAGAATATGGTTTTGGAACACCCCGCCTAGGCGATTTGAAATACCAGGATTTGAATGGAGATTCAAAAATCGATGAAAGGGACAAAGCGCCGATCGGAACGGGAATGCTGCCCAGCACGATCTATTCACTTTCGGCAGGACTTACCTATAAAAACTTTGACCTGAGCTTTCTCTTCCAGGGTGTAGGTGATTATTCAAGCATCGAAACGGGAAGCTCTTTCGGATTGTGGGAAACTGATTTTGATGGTGTATTCGGCTCTCTGCACCGCAATGCCTGGACCCCGGAAAGATATGCGAGTGGTCAGGAAATCACTTCCCCCGCTTTATCTCTTGGTAAAAGTGTGAATCACGAATCCAGCGATTACTACGTGAACAACCGCTCTTACCTGCGCCTTAAAAATGTGGAGATCGGCTATAATCTGCCTGCCACTTTATCCCGTGCCATTATGGCGGATAAAATCCGGATCCTGGTGAGCGGCCAAAACCTGATTACCTGGGATAAAATGAGGTCCAAGGATTTCGGGCCCGAAGGCGGCGGCTTTGCAGGTTTCCCAGTTTACCGCGTGTTCAATGCAGGTATCAGCGTCATTTTCTAAGTCAATCCATTTATTGAGATGAAAAAATATAAAATACTTCTGCTAACAATGTCCGTGGTGACCATGCTGGTTTCGTGCAACGAAAAGCTGGACCTGCCTACCGACGGCCGCATTACAATGGACCAGGTTTTCAGTGACTATAACCGGACAAGAGGGTACCTCAACTCCTGCTACGGTTTCACTCCAAAACCTTATATGGACCGGGCTTCGTTCACCGACGAAGCGCAGGATGCCGACGATATCACGCCGGGATCGAGATATATTGTGTGGTACGGCGGGAATGTAACTTCACTCACTTATCCAGGCAATTCTGCGGATGGAAGTCCTTGGGGAAAGCTTTATGAGGGAATCAGGAAATGCAATGTTTTTATTGAAAATATCAAAACTGCGACCGTTTACGCCAGCGAAGGCGAAAAGAATTCCTGGACTGCCCAGGCGCACACTTTGCGCGCATTGTACTATCTGCAACTGATCAAACGCTACGGCGGAGTACCTATTTTCGACAAGCCGCTGGCCATCGATCACGATTTTTCGCAGGATAAAAGGGCGACTTTCGCAGAGGTAGTCACATTTATCCTGGCTGATTGTGATAAAGCATTGTCTTACCCGGCCACGAGGGAGGGTTTGTCCTGGGATGTTTTTGATAATCAATATGGTATCATGACGAGAGCGGTTGCGTATGCGATCAAATCGCAGGCTGTGACCTACGCAGCGAGCCCGCTCTGGACAGACGGAACTTACACCTGGCAAACGGCTACTACCATTACAGCAGAAGCTTTGGGGCAATGTCTGGCGAACGGATACCGCCTTTTTGACGAAAAACCGGCTGCAAACATTGCGCAAAATCCTTACGCACTGTATTTCTTCACGAGCTCAAACGATCAGCGCGCGACCGACAAGGAGACCATTTACCACGCAGGTGACGCCATGCAGGTTTGGCGCTACGCAGGTATGCCAACGAACCCCGGTATGGAAAGAACAGGCCCATGCCCGACGCAAGACCTGGTCGATAGTTATGAAATGGCGAACGGACAAGCGCCCGTAACCGGATATTCCGATGCCAACCGCACAACACCGATCATCAATGCGGCTTCGGGTTACAAGGAAACGGACCCTTACACAGGTCGCGACCCGCGTTTTTATGCCTCAATTTACTACAACGGCGCTGTCAGAAACCTGGATCAGCCGGCTGGTAAAAAGGTAGAGACTTTTGTGGGCGGCGCAGAGGAAATCTCTGATATCAACCGCAAGCATACGCGCACGGGCTATTATCTGCGGAAATTCAATAATTACAGATCCGGGCAGAACAATGATGCTGACGGGGCGATACGCCTTTTCAGGCTTGCTGAACTGTACCTCAACTTTGCGGAAGCGGCCAACCAATCGGTGGGGCCGGAAGCGGCGGTGAATGTCGGTACGCAAAGTATGTCGGCACGCCAGGCAGTGAATGTGGTGCGGACACGGGCAGGAATGCCTGGTTTTCCGGCCGGACTGACGAAGGATGCTTTTGACAAAAAATACAGAAACGAGCGCCGCGTCGAACTTGCATTTGAAGAACACCGCTTTTTCGACGTGCGCCGCTGGAAGATACTGGCCGAAACAGACCGATTTGTGACCGGAATGCGGATCACAAGAAGCGGTACCAACCTTGTTTACCGCAGGTTCAAATTCACCAATCGCAATGCATTTTCTGATAAATACCTGATGTACCCAATTGATCAGCAGGAAGTTGACAAAATAATCGGTCTGTCCGGCGTCGACTGGCAGAACCCGGGCTGGCTGGATTAACCAGCAATGAATACCCGGCGTTGATCGACTATATCAATGCCGGTTGCACTAAACCCATAAAAATGAAAAAAGCGATTTTAGTATTGATGCTGGCCGGGGCGAAAGTCCTGGCGCAGCCGCTGGCCGGTACCGATGATCTCGGCCGCACGATCCCGCAGAACAACACGGTCGGCGATCCCAAAAGCAACCGGCAGGTAGGTATGTTTTACTTTCTGTGGCACGATGTAGCGCCGGCCCGGCATTGGGATTTGAATGAGATTGTTTCAAAAAATCCGGCTGTACTGGAAGATTTCGATCACCCCGACTGGGGCGGCGACCCGAAAAACGGGACCGGCATGTATTACTGGGGACAGCCTATTTATGGATATTACAAAGGTGATGATTACTGGGTGCATTTGCGGAGTGTCCAGCTTTTGACAGACGCAGGAGTCGATTTTCTGGTGATGGATGCTACAAACCGACTTACTTATGCCAAGCAGGCCGATGCATTGATGAAAGCAATGGACGCGGTTCGTGCTCAGGGAAGAAAGGCGCCGAAAATTGTTTTTTATACCAATACCCTCTCCGGCGAAACGATGCAGGAAGCGTATGATCTCTTTTACAAGGAAGGAGCTCCCTACCGCCACCCCGACTGCTGGTACATGCTCGACGGGAAGCCGCTGATCATCGGGATCAGCAAAGAAGCCGAGGGTAAAAATTTCAAATCATTCTTCACATTCCGCGAATCGCAGTGGCCGACCGAAGCACAGAAATCGAACGGCTGGCCGTGGATATCATTTACCAGACCTCAAAAAGTACATTATAACAATGCTGGCGAGGCGGAAATTATCAACGTATCAGTCGCGCAGCACCCCAACCCGACTGCCGGAATGGGTGGCTCTGCATTCTACGGCAACAAAGACAATTGGGGCAGAAGCTACCGGAACGGTTCTCCCGGAGATCCGAAAAAGGATATTGCTTATGGTTATAATGTACAGGAGCAATGGGATTTCGCGATCAAACAAAACACGCCATTTGTATATGTGACTGGCTGGAATGAGTGGATTGCGGGCAAATTTCCGAGCCACGACAACAATCCTGAACATTCGTGGTTTTGCGATCAGGCCAGTCCGGAATATAGCCGGGATATCGAACCTTCGCTTACCGCTGGTCTGAAAGATCATTATTATATGCAGCTGGTCGCGAATGTGCGCAGATACAAAGGTGTGGAGGCAAATCCTGTGTTAGGTACTGAAAAAAGTGTCAGGAATTTTGATGACTGGAAAGGCTTAGAGACGGTTTACAAAGACTACACCGGCGATACCCAGGCGCGCAATCATCCAGGCGCCCAAACGGAGCCCGCGATGGTTTATGTGAATAAAACAGGCAGAAATGATTTTGATGAAATGAAGGTGGCGACAGATGAAAAGAACCTTTATTTCTACGTAAAAACGGTAGCTGAGATCACGCCCAACTCCGGTGACAACTGGATGCGCCTCTACCTCGATATTGACCGAAAAGCAGCCACTGGCTGGAAGGGTTACGATTACCGCATTGTTTCGGGGAATACTTTGCAACAGTACAAAGCCGGAAATTGGCACGATGTGAAGAAAGTGACTTACCAGACGAGCGGTAATCAAATGATGGTAACTATTCCTAAATCCTTTTTAACTAATCTGAAATCCCCGCTGAATATGGAATTCAAATGGTCGGATAACATGCAGGAAGACGACAACCCGCTCGACTGGTATGTAAACGGCGACGCGGCCCCCGGCGGGAGATTCAATTTTATCATCAGCCAATAATCTGATCAATTAATAGATCATTCTATCAATCTAATCAATGTCCCGTCGGCTGAAGCCGACGGCAATTGATGCTGATGTGATTGATCTTTTTTTGAAATCAATCAATACCCGCCGGCTTCAGCCGACGGAATCTATCCCCAACCCCCTTAGAGGGGGCTATTTCTCTAAAAGTGCCTCGGATGTATTCTTAATAATTAATCTGAATCCCACTCCCGGCCCAGGTGTGCTTTCCCTATGCAAGTAAGCACAGGTAGCCCGTCCCAGGGGGTTTGGGGGTAAAACCAGCTTATCCTAACCCTATGAAAATCAAACTCCAAGTCCTGTTATTACTTCTTGCATCATCTGCATTCGCACAAAATTATAGTCCGCTGGTTACCGCTACTGACGCCGTCGGGCGGAGGCTGCCTGACCAGAAGGAAGCGGGCGATTTTAAGAAGGAAAAGTTTGTGGGGCTGTTTTACTGGACCTGGCACACGCAGCAGGCGAAGAACAACCCTGCATTGAATGTAACTGAATACCTCTCGCGCAACCCGAAAGCGATCCACGACTACAACGATCCGATCTGGCCGAAGCGAAAAAGTCCGTGGTTTTGGGCGGAGCCGCTTTTTGGGTATTATGTGGATACCGACGCGTGGCTGCTGCGCAAACATGCAGAAATGCTCGCCGACGCAGGTGTGGATATGATCATTTTTGATTGTACCAATGGAAACCTGACCTGGAAAGAATCCTACATGAAGCTCTGCGAGGTATTCACGCAGGCGCGAAAAGACGGAGTCAAAACGCCGCAAATATGCTTTATGCTGCCCTTTTGGACAACCGACGGCGGAAAAGAGATCATCAGGGAAATTTACACAGATCTTTACAAACCCGAAAAATACAAAGACCTCTGGTTTATGTGGAAGGGAAAGCCTTTCATTATGGCTTCCCCTGAATTTACAGAAACTATTAAAGGAAAAACCGCGGAACCTGCGCTTGAAAAGGAATTGCGCGAGTTTTTTACATTCCGTCCTGGTCAGCCTGTGTATAATAAAGGTCCTGAAAAAGCAGATCACTGGGGCTGGCTTGAAATATTTCCGCAGCACGGATATAAGAAAAATGCAGACGGGACCTTCGAGCAGGCGACGGTGGGTGTAGCGCAAAACTGGACCAAAGCACGCGGCCTGACCGCATTGAATGCAACCGGCTCTTTCGGAAGAAGTTATACGCATACAAACGGGCAGATCACGACACGCGACGCGGTGAATTACGGTTTTAATTTCCAGGAACAGTTTGACAAGGCGCTGGAAATCAATCCCGAGCTGATATTCATTACCGGCTGGAATGAATGGATCGCGGGCCGGTACGATGTATGGCAGGAGCAAACAAACGCATTCCCAGACGAATTCGACCAGGAAGGCAGCCGCGATATTGAGCCGATGAAAGGCGGGCACGGAGATAATTACTATTACCAAATGGTAGCGAATATCAGGAAATTCAAAGGCTTACCTGCTCGTGAGCCGGTTTCCGCAAATGTTACCGTGGCGATAGACGGGAAGTTTACCGAGTGGGATAAAGTAACCCCTTCATTTACTGCGCACAAAGGCAATACGATTCACCGGGATAGTCCGGGGTGGGGAAGTTTAGTTTATAAAAATACAACCGGCCGGAATGACATTGTGCTTTCGAAGGTAGCTCGTGATCAGGAGTTTGTGTATTTCTATGTGGAAACCGCGCAGCCGCTTTCTCCCAAAGAGGATCCCGGCTGGATGCGGCTTTTTATTAATATTGATAAAGACAAAAACACGGGCTGGGAGGGATATGATGTTGTGATCAATCGCATTAATCCCGATAAAAAAGCAATTGTAGAGAAAACGGACGCAGCCTGGAACTGGACAAAAGCAGGTGAAGTCGATTTTGTTGTCAGTAAAAACAAAATGGAGATTAAAGTCCCGAAATCGATGCTCGGTATCACTGGCGAGCCGGCTTTTGAGTTCAAATGGAGCGATAATATGCAGGAACAAGGCAATGTAATGGATTTCTGGATAAATGGCGACGCAGCTCCGTCGGGCAGGGCTAATTACATTTATCAGCCTTAGTTCTCTACCCCCTAACCCCCTAAAAGGGGGCTTTACTCGATAATTACCCCCAACACCCTAAAGGGGCTTAATAGAAAATGAAAAGCCCCCTTTAGGGGGTTGGGGGTAATTTTTTCGACTCAATGCCCTTTATCCTAAACTCAACCTTCAAAACAGCATTCCGGAATGAATGATCGATTCAAGAAGTCCCGGCTTGGCAGCACTATTGTTTTATCCGCAGTACTTATTTTGTACGCGCAAAGTTGCAGCACCCCCAAAAGCAAGTCTGGCCCAAGCGCCAAAATTTCCCAAAACGGACAACCTTCTCCGGAGCTTTTTGCCGAGCATATTCGTACTACCAAATTCCAGACGCCGGAAGAGGAACGTAAAAGTTTCGTGCTGCCGCCTGGGTTTGAAATAACCCTTTTTGCGTCCGAGCCCGATATTACCAAGCCTATTAATATGGAATTCGACGACCGGGGCCGGCTTTGGGTTACGCAAAGTTCCGAATATCCTGTTGCTGCCGGGCAGAGCGACGGAAAAGATCGCATCACGATTCTGGAAGACAAAAACGGCGACGGAAAGGCAGATACCTTTACCAATTTTGACAATAACCTGAATATCCCCATCGGCATTATGCCCGTAGCCGACGGTGCTATTGCTTACAGCATTCCCAATTTGTATTATTTCAAAGACGAAAACAATGACGGGAAAGCAGACAGTAAAAAGGTATTACTGGGTCCGTTTGGTCACAAAGACACGCATGGAATGGTGAATAACCTCATGCGTGGCTACGACGGCTGGCTGCACGTTTGTCACGGGTTTTCAAATACCTCCCATGTAGCCGGCGCCGATGGGGATACTATCAAAATGACGTCGGGAAATACATTCCGCGTGAAACTGGACGGAAGCCGCGTGGAGCAAACCACTTTCGGTCGGGTAAATCCGTTTGGTTACGCTTACGATGAAAAAGGGTATTTGTATTCGGTGGACTGTCACACGAAGCCGATTACGCAGCTGATTGCCGGCGGAGAATATCCGCATTTTGGTAAGAAAGCCCCGGCGGGACTTGGGTTCGCGCCGGCTATGATGGACTACGATCTGGGCTCTACTGCATTGGCTGGCCTGGTTTACTACACAGGTACACAATTTCCCGAACAGTATCGAAACAGTTTTTATACGGGCGATGTGGTTACCTGCCGCATTGACCGCAATAAGATCACTTACAAAGGTTCCACGCCGGTTTCCAAAAAGGAGGAGCCGCTTTTGGTAAGTAAAGACCCATGGTTCAGGCCGGTGGATGTGAAGCTTGGGCCCGACGGCGCGATCTATATTGCTGACTTTTATAACCGCATTATCGGACATTATGAAGTGGCATTGAACCACCCGGGCCGCGACAGGCTGAGCGGGCGCATCTGGAAAATTACTTATAAGGGCAGCGAGCCACATCAGGATATGAAGGTGACCGATTGGTCTAATGCGACGCTGGACCAGTTGATGGAGGGATTGAAACATCCGCAGCTGAATACGCGGTTGAAAGTTGCGGATCGGATTGTGGATACCTGGGGGGAGCAGGCAATGAAGCCTTTGGAAAAGTTGATTTACGCAAGCGAAAAAGCAACTGATAAAACCGCAGCTGTGCACGCATTGTGGGCTCTAAACAGATTAAATATTCTGAATCCTGAATTACTGATAGATGCCCTGAAAAGCAGTGATGCTAATCTCCGGGTGCATGCCCTACGTATTGTAGAGGAAGATTTGGGTGGATTTGATGTTATTAATGCTCTGGTTGTTAATGCGTTAAGGTCAGATACCGACCCTTCCGTTCGCAGAGTTGCGGCAGAGGTTCTGGGCAAGTTTCCGCGTATTGATAACCTGCCGCTTTTGCTTGCATTGTACGATCAGACTGACGCGGAAGACACGCATTTGAAATACACGGCAATGCTCGCGATCAGGGATAATTTAAAAGATAATCGCATTGTATGGCGCATTCCCGGCATGAAATGGACGGATAAACAGGCAGGACTTCTGACGAGGGCAATGCTGGATGTTCCTTCGAGCGAGGCGGCTGCATTTGTATTGGATTATACATTAACACACGATCTTCCGACTGATGATCTCATTAAAAATCTGGAATATATAGCCAGGTACGTATCTCCCTACCAGCTGGAAAAAGCGATTGATCTGATCAACAAAAGGTTTGCAAACGATCCGGAATCGCAGCTTTCTCTATACAATACCATCCAGGCAGGGGTGAAACAGAGCGGCTTGGCGCCGGGGGAGAAGATGGAAGCTTGGGGTACTAGTCTGGCTACAAAATTTCTTGGCGGCATTTCAGAAAACGCGGAAACCTGGAAGAGCAAACCGGTACTGAAAACAGCTGAGCCAGGTAATCCGTGGGTTGTTACGGAGCAGTTCCTCACTGATATCACGCCTGCTTTTCGTATTATTTTGAGTGAAAAAAATGGCTATATCCCGACTGCTGCGCTGTATTCGGTTCCTTTCAAATTGCCGGCTACGCTGAAAATGAATGTATTTGACAACGATATTCACAACCTGCCCGATAAAAAAGGTCTTTCAAGGAATGCGGTTCGGGTAAGACTGGCGGGAAGCGGAAAAGTGATTTCAGAATATAGATTGAACCAGAAAGAAACGAGTCAATGGAAAGATTTGATCAAAAACACAACTTTTGATCTGAGTACCTATGCCGGACAAATGGGTTATATCGAGGCAGTTGACAGTTCGCAAACCGGCTCCATCGGCTTTGGGAAACTGGAACCTGCCGTACTCGAAATTCCTGCAAAAGCACCGGGTATTATTTCTGATCAGCGGGTAGCAGCCGCTGACATCGCGGGTGAGTTCAGGCTCAAATCGCTGGAACCGAAGTTGCAGGAAATGTTGAAAGCCAAATGGCTCGATTACCCGGTGCGCAGCGCGGCGGCGAATGCATTGATGAATATTGATCCAAAGGCGAATGTAAATGTGCTTGCGCAGGTATTCGATGATCCTGCGGAGCTACCCGTATTGCGCGAAAAGCTGGCAGCTTCGATGGGCCAGGCGCCTTCTGTTTCTATTTATGAAATGCTGAAAAAGCAGCTGGCGGGTGGTGCACGGAATTTACAGGTTGCGATCGCTACGGTACTTGCCAATACTTCGCAGGGTATTGATTATTTGCTGAGTGCATTTAAAGAGGAGGCTGCAAGTCCGGATATCGCTAATGAAATTCCGGTAAAAGAGCGATTGGATCTGAATGCGAATGCAGGTCAGCGGGAGCAAATGCAAAAATTCCTTGCGGCAGGGGCGAATGAGCGGGAAGAAAGACAAAAATTGATAGATACACGCATAGCTAATTTTAAACCGTCAACCGGCCTTACCGATGCAGGGAAGGCTATTTTCGTTCAGAATTGCAGCGCCTGTCACCAGGTTTTAGGTCAGGGTGGAATGGTGGGCCCGCAGCTGGACGGCATCGGAAACTGGGGACACAAAGCATTGACCCAAAAGATTCTTGACCCCAACAGGAATATAACCGAGGCATTTCGTACTTATAATATCACATTGAAAAATGACCAGACGCTGACGGGCCTTTATCGCAGGACAGAAGGTGAAACGATGGTTTTTGCAGATATGACCGGAAAAGAATTTGCGGTAGCCAAAAATGATATGAAAGAATACCGCGCTTCCAAGTACACATTAATGCCCGATCAGTTCAGGAACATCATCCCGGAAAAAGATTTTTATGCTTTGATGGATTATTTGCTGAGTGTGAAATAAGCAGTACTTTGAGAAAACGAGTGAAAAACAATTGACATATATATGTGCAAAAACATCAAACTCCTTTGCATCCTGGCAGTATTCATCTCCAGCTATGCCCAGGCTCAGACCAAAGGGAAAAAAGGGGCGGATATTAAGTATAAAAAAACGGAGCTGACCAAAAGGTTTATTTCCGAAGGAGCCGCGATGGGCGATGTGAATAAGGATGGGAAAAAGGATGTGCTGGCTGGCGCGTACTGGTTTGAAGCGCCTTCCTGGAAAGCGCACGAAATCATGAAGCCGGATACTTTTCAGGTAAATGGCGGGTACAGCAACTCATTTCTGGACTATGCGATGGACGTGAACCAGGATGGTTGGATCGATCTGATTCGAATAGACTGGCCGGGAAAAGCCGCATATTGGCACGAAAACCCGAAAGGGAAAACGGGACACTGGCCTGCCCATGAGATACACGGATCGGTTGGAAACGAGTCGCCGATGATGGTAGATATTGACGGCGATGGTAGATTGGACCTGCTTTGCAATGATCCTACTGCCAAAAAAGTGATCTGGCTGAAATCTCCTTCCAAAAAAGGAGATGTTGCCTGGGAGAAATTCGTGATCAGCAACGATCCGAACAACTCGACGCACATGTATACCCACGGAATCGGTTACGGAGATATTAATGGCGACGGCCGAAAGGATGTGCTTGTGAAAGCAGGCTGGTGGGAAGGCCCGGCGGAGGGGCCGGCCAAGCATGGGAAAGAGGAAGACTGGAAATTTCATCCGGCCGATTTGGGTAAGGATTGTTCACAAATGTATGTGCTGGACTTAAATGGTGACGGACTGAATGATGTGCTGAGTGCATCTGCTCATGATTATGGCGTGTGGTGGCACGAGCAGCAGAAAGACACGCAGGGCAACGCGATCTGGCGTCATCACACGATCGACGATTCGTTCTCACAGACGCACGGATTGGAAATGAAGGATATTAATGGCGACGGGCATATCGATTTTATAACAGGAAAAAGGTATTTTGCCCACCATGGAAATGATCCGGGCGAGTTCGAGCCGGCCGTTGTATATTGGTTTGAATATAAACCCGGCAAAACGCCAACGTGGATCCGGCACGAAGTGGATAACAATTCAGGTGTGGGATTGCACGTGACTGTTGAGGATATTAATAATGACGGGCTGCTTGATATTGTGACGGGTAACAAGAAAGGGGTGCGGGTTTTTACGCAGCAAAAGGGTAAATAAAACAGGATGAAATTCGGGATCAACACATATTTGTTCGCTTCGCCTTTTACAAATGACGGTGTTTCCTGGTTTCCAAAATTTAAGGAATGGGGTTTTGACTTTGTCGAAATAGCGGTTGAAGATCCGGCTAACATAGATCCGGTGTTTGTAAAAATGGCATTGGACGCTGCCGGGTTGGAATGTCGCTCGGTATGCGCTGCAACTGGTCCGGGGCGCGATTTGAGGGGGAATCGGAAAGAGCAGGTTACTTCTATGGAATATGTGCAGGCGCTCGTTGATCTTGCGCCGATACTCGGGAGTAAGCTGGTAGCCGGGCCGATTTATTCTTCGGTAGGTCGGGCTGATCTTTTTGATGAAGAACAAAAGGTACAACAATGGCAGACTGCGGTTTCATACCTTCGGAAGCTCGCAGCGTATGCGGCGGAGAAAGACGTGAAGCTGGCGATCGAACCGCTCAATAGATATGAGACGGATATGGTCAATACCTGCGACCAGGCACTGCGCATGATCGCGGACGTTGGAAGTGATAATTTGCTCGTTCACCTGGATTCATTTCACATGAACCTGGAAGAAAAGATCCTGCATTAGCAATCAGGAATGCCGGGAATAAGTTGGGACTGCTACATGCGTCGGGCAGTGATCGCGGCACGCCAGGTGGGGACCAGATCAACTGGGACCGCATATTCGCTGCGCTGGATCATATTCATTACCAGGGAGATATTGTGATAGAGTCGTTTACGCCCGATGTAAAGATCATCGCCAAAGCCGCTTCGATCTGGCGGGTTATTGAGCCTTCGAAAGAAAGCATTGCAGTGGACGGACTGCACTTTTTGAAGTCACTTGCATTTTAAATCTTGACAAATCCGGGCATAAAAAAATCCCCGTTTTAAGCGGCGATTTTTTTATGATATATATTAAATAATCAGGCTGTAAGCTCCGCTTCTAAATGAGAAGTATTCAAATGCAAAACGTCAGTTGTCCAGGCTCTGGTTTTAGCTGCGAGTTCTTCATTCTTGGCAAGAGACTGACCGTAGGAAGGGATCATTTTCTTAAACTCATTTTGCCACTCGGCTGATTTCGCTTCCGGAAAACAGCGCGCGATCAGTTCCAGCATAATGGATACCGAAGTAGAAGCGCCAGGAGAAGCTCCAAGCAATGCAGCAAGCGAACCGTCCGCGGCAGTTACCATTTCGGTACCAAATTCGAGAACACCACCTTCTTTCTCATCTTTTTTAATCACCTGCACACGCTGACCGGCTTTTAAGAGATCCCAATCTTCCAGCTTTGCATCCGGCAGGTAATCCCTCAATGCTTCCACGCGATCCTCCGGCGACTGGCGCACCTGATCGATCAGGTATTTGGTGAGCGGAATATTGTGTATTCCCGCCGCCAGCATTGGTTTTATATTATTGAGTTTGATTGATAAAGGCAGATCCAGGTACGAACCGTTTTTCAGGAACTTGGTGGAAAAACCGGCATAAGGTCCGAAAAGCAGCGCTTTTTGTCCGTCGATCATCCGGGTATCCAGGTGAGGTACCGACATCGGCGGTGAACCTACGGATGCTTTACCATATACTTTTGCCTGGTGTTTTTCAATGATCTCGGGTTTGTTGCAAACCAGCCACTGGCCGCTCACCGGAAATCCTCCAAAACCTTTCCCTTCCGGAATGCGCGATTTTTCCAGCAACGGCAAAGAACCTCCGCCCGCACCGATGAATACAAATTTGGTCTGAACATAACGCGATGCACGGCTGTCGCGTTCTTTCACTTCAATCATCCACGATCCGTCTTTTTTCCGGGTAAGATCGTCGACTTCATGATTGAGGTGAAGCTCGACGCCTTCCTGCTCTTCAAGGTAATTGAACATTGCCCGGGTGAGCGTACCGAAGTTTACATCGGTACCAAGCTGCATTCTGGTTGCAGCAACTTTTTCATTTTTATCGCGTCCTTTCATAACCAGTGGAATCCAGGATCTGATCTCCTCCTGGTCCTCGGTATATTCCATTCCACGAAAAAGGTGGTGACTTGTCAATGCAGTGTAGCGTTTGTGCAGGTAATCTACATTTTCATTTCCCCAGACGAAGCTCATGTGTGGAATATTGTAGATAAATGTGGCAGGCGATTCGATCACCCCGGTTTCCACAAGGTGAGCCCAAAACTCTTTCGAAACTTCAAAAGACTCGGCAATTTTCACAGCCTTTTTAGTTTCAACTGAACCGTCGGGAAGCTGCGGTGTATAATTGAGTTCGCAAAATGCAGAGTGGCCGGTACCGGCATTATTCCATGCATCTGAGCTCTCGGCGGTTACCCGGTCCAGTCTTTCGAATATCGATATGGTAATAGCAGGATTCAACTTTTTGAGCAGGACGCCCAAAGTCGCACTCATGATGCCGGCTCCGATGAGAACAACGTCAGGCGTGCTCGTTTTTGAAGACTTTTTGGTATTCATAACGAATAAAGTATAATATGTTAGCGGGCGGCAAAACCCGGAAAAGTACAAAAGCTATTCTATAACAATCAACGCAATACCTTTCGTTTCGAAAATAGTATAAATCAAAAAAATAAAGTTATAGCAGGTTACAAGTTCTTGATTGGGGGCAATTAAAACTTTTTTAGTTGCAAAAACTGGAAGAAATCACTGCGTCCAAATCTTAGCGTGGTACAAAAACAAAGAAGCCGCTCCATTCAATGGCGCGGCTTCCGGAAAATTTCTATATAAAAACAATACCAGGTGCTGTTACTCTTTTAGTCCGAGCGCAGCCATAGCTTGCTTATAATTTGTCCAATCAACTTCTGCGCTTTGTCTTAGCTTATCTGCTGGGATAAATACAGCGCGAATCGCTTCAAACTGACGCTCGGGAGCAGCTTCCTGATCTTCCGACCAAGACAATGGACGAATGTCAACAAATATTGTATTGCCTCTCAGAAGCGTTACGAAATGATAGTTAGTCGATTTGTTGTCCGCAAATCTTACGACACCCGGCTGCGCCCACCAGAATCCCTGGCTTTTGATAAATACGACAATAGCGCTTTTGTTAATCATTGCAGTGTCGGCAGCAGTCAAATTTGCTTTTCCAAGCGTGTATCCACCTTTTGTTGTAGTAACAGCTCCTGTTAAAATTTCTTTCGCTCCCATGCCATCGGCGCCAGCTTCACCTGGCTCACCTTTTTCCCCGGCAGCTCCTGGATCACCTTTTGGTCCGGCCGGGCCGACTTCTCCCTGAGGGCCGTCGCAACCAAATCCAACACCGATCAATCCAATCCATGCAATGAACATTAGCTTTTTAATCATAATCGTATAAGTTTAGTTAAAGAGTTGTTGGTACTTGAGTAGAAATGTTGAAAACAAATAAAACAGGAAATGTTACAAATACCTAGGATGCGCATCCACATAGGCCGCAAAATTAGGCTCTTTACCCTGTTTTTTGTTGAATTGATACAAAAATTGTACCACCTGCGAGGAGTACGCGTCGCAAATTAGCTACGATGAAAAACTTCGCCCAACCTTATAGTAAATTTGCTTCAATATTGAAGTTATTGTAGCTTTATTAATATTTTCATATATATTAAGTGTAGTAGGAAATTTCGGGCGCGTCACCCGGTCATGCTGTGCAAAATTTATAACACTATCATAATCCAAGATTTATGAACACAAAAAATTTTACAAAATTTTTTTTCCTTCTCTCGTTCGGCCTCACACTATTTGGAGTTCAGCTACACGCGCAGACACCCTGGAGTGGCAAGTATGGGAATGAGTGGCTTACCGGGAAATACGGCCAGTCTTGGTTGAGGATAGGGGTTAGCAAAAGTGGTCTGTACAAAGTTGCATTGCCCGCCAACTTTCAGAATAAGCCCGGAAAACTGCATTTGTATCGTCGGGGCGTTGAGGTTGCTCTTGTAAGTGCCTCCAATACGGAGATCGAATTTTACGGTATCCCCAATGACGGAGCTTCCGACGCGCTGCTTTATCGCATGCCGACTTCCCGGAAAAATATGAATTTTAGTATTTATTCTGATGAAAGTTCCTATTTTCTGACTTTCGATGACACCGACCGTACGCCGGCAGTTCAGGAATCGCTGGCTCCGGATGCAGGGATTACGCCGCAGGAATCGCACAAATTTACTTTCTATAAAGAATTTGTGATCGAGAACTCACACATGACTTCTTATCCGAGCAGACCTACAACGCTGAACAGCTATTTTGAAGAAGGTAAAGCAGGAACTGGTACCAGATTAGGTAATAACCGTCCTCTGGCTACTTCAAATCCGAAGCCCACCGTTTTTACATCAAGCTATGTTGCCGAACCTTTCGCTTATGAAGTGAAAGCCCGGCACGGTTCTGCGGCACCCAAGCTCAACGTTCGTTTGAAGGGACGTGGATATCTTTTCAGCGCTAATTCAACTGTTCAGGTTTGGGCAGGGAAGGATGCAGCCTCAACAGAATTGAGAGGATCAACTACGGTTACCGGGTTTTTGGATAAAGATTTTAATGCGGACCTGCTTGATAAGGATATTGAAAACGGGAAGGGTATTCTTGGATTTATGTCCACCGGGGGAGCAACAGACGGTTTCTCGGTATCTTATTACTCTGTTACCTACGACCAGAAGATCGATATGCAGACACTGGGTTCATACGAATTCAATTTTCCGGCATCTGCTTCGAACACCCGGTTCACAATCCTGAACCCGCCAGCTGGAACTCTCAGGTTCCTGGATATCACGAACCCGGATCAGCCAAGAGTGATTACCGGGGACGCTGCCAATATGATGATATCGCGGAATGGTAATGCACTCACGTTATTTGTAACCAAGGACGTTACGACGGTCGCTGCTACTTCGGTTACTTTCCCGGTTATCACGCCTGCCAGCTCCGATTATCTGATCATCACAAATGAATTGCTGGCAACGGCAGCTGGCGAATATGCGGAATACCGGAAGGATGATTCGCCGGGTAAAAAGTATAAGCCGCTGGTAATGAAAATCAAGGATATATATAATCAGTTCAACTACGGAGAGCCTAGTCCGGTTGCGATCAGACGCTTTGTGGACTTTATGGTATCGGATAATAACAAGGATAAATATTTGCTCCTGCTGGGTAAGTCGATCACCTTTTACGAACGTACTGTGCGGGAAATTCCTGAAGAAATCCCGACAATAGGCTTTCCAGGCTCGGATCTGCTGCTGGTTGACGGGCTGGGCGGCGCTCCTGACGACGTACCTGTGATTCCCTACGGTCGGATCGCGGCTGTTACGGAGCAACAAGTACGTGATTATCTTGAAAAAGTTAAGACCTATGAAAGTCAGTCGGAAAATGTAGGCTGGCGGAAAAATATCCTGCATGTAAATGGAGGAAAAGGCGAGGACCAGATTACAGAGTTTCAAGAAAACCTGTCGTTTATTGCAACAAGTGCGAAAATTGCAAGTGCTCCTTTTGAAGGTAAAGTTTATCCAAAAGTGAAGGATAAGACATTGGCAGCTAATGCTATTCAAAGTATCACACTCGCGCCGGAAGTGAACGGAACTGCACCGGGGATATCAGGTGTAGGGATGATTACTTATTTTGGTCACGGTGGAGTTGATCAAACCGACCTTGATTTCGGGTATGCAATGGATGGTGCCAAAAATTATAATAATACCGGAAAGTATCCCGTGCTTTTCTACAATGGTTGTGGGGTGAATAATTTGTTCAATAACAGATTTAACCTTTTCTCCCAGCCCCTTACAAGTCCTTCTTTCAGAAGACCCATGTCACTTGACTGGCTGTTGGCACCTAACAAAGGAGCGATCGTGGTATTTGGAAATGACTGGGATGCGTATGCAAGTACTTCCAATGAATATCTGGACAGACTTTATCTTGAAATTTTCCCAAAATCGGATGCAGACAGAAAAACGATCGGAGGTATTATTCAGGAAGTTGCCCTGAAAACCAAACTTGAAATGGGCTATTCTTACAGTGATGCTGTGAATGGAAGAACTGCTTCTTATTATGATTTCGACCGGGCCAATGTGCATCAGATCATTTTGCAAGGCGACCCGGCATTGCGTATTCTGATCACCTCGGGTCCACTACCGGTAGAGCTCGCGTCTTTTGAGGCTAAATTGGTAGAACCTAAAAGAGTGGAGCTAAAATGGAGAACGGTTTCGGAAACCAACAACAGTCACTTTTTATTGGAAAGAAGTTATAATGGCAAGAATTTCACGGAAATCGGAATGGTTGAAGGTAAAGGCACTATCGATGAAGTTTCGGATTACCATTTCTTCGACACAAAGCCATTTCCGGGAACAAGCTACTACCGTTTGAAGCAGGTTGATAAAATTTCTATAAAGGATGGCGAAACAATAGAAGGTAAAGCGACTTACTCACAAATTGTGTCGGTGACAAGAGAGAATACCAGCTTGCTTGTTCTTTCGCCAAATCCAACCAGAGATTTTATTAATATTGACCTGGATGCTCCTGTAAACATTGCACACTGGGACGTTTTGGATCAAAATGGCCGTGTTTACAAAAGAAACGGAAAAGGAACAAGGGTTGACTTGTCAAACCTGACCAGCGGCGAATACATCATTAAAATTCAAACAGAAAATAATGATGTTTATTTCAGAAAGATTTTAAAGCAATAATAAAAGAAAAACACGGATAATGACGTATATGTATTATCCGTGTTTTTTTGTTTAATCCTGTCGAATATTAATGCACACGACTTTGAAAAATTTTACCTTCTCCATTCTTTTCTGTCTCCTTACCTCGGTTCCTGTTGTTGCCCAATGGGGCGCTCCCTACGCAAACAGCTGGATTTCTTACGGTAAACCTTACGTTAAGATTGCTATTTCGCAACGAGGAATACACAAGGTTCCGTTGACTTCACTACCTGCAAGCTTTCCAAAAAATCAGCCGGCCCAATTCCAAATCTGGCACAGGGGGAAACAGGTTTCTATTATTAGTGCTGATAATAATGAGATTACATTTTTCGGAGTGCCCAACGACGGATCCTCTGATTCACTGTTGTACCGTCCAATGAGCAGCCGGTTAAATCCCTATTACAGCTTTTATTCTGACGAGAGCGCCTACTTCCTCACCGTTGGAGATGCAGCCGGAGCCCGCGCTGAAAAAATTTCGAAGGCTCCCGATGCAGCGATAAGTCCATTAGCCGCACACAATGCAATTTTGCTGAATGTCTTCAAGAATGAATATTCATACAGCACAGAAAGTCCTATACGCGCACCACTATATAATAGTTTTTTTGAACAGGGAGCAAGCCACACAAGTAAGCCAATCCTTCGCGGAACACAGGGGACCTATCCATTTGAACTAACTAATAAAACCAAGTCGTCGGCCCAAAAAGTAGCGGTTAAGATGCTGATGCAGGGCCGCAGTAATAACAGTCGTGCCATTGAAATTTACATAGGAAAAGACGCGCAGTCGCTCAGGCTTGTGAAAACAGTCAATAGCTCTGGCTTCGGCGCAAGTGAGGCTGCATTCGACATTGAAGCGACTGATCTGGACGCAAATAATAAGGGGGTACTAGCTGTAAAATCTCCCAGTACTGAAACACTCGAAAGATTCTCACTGGCTTATTACAGATTGATCTATCCTTCCGCATTTGTCTGGAAAAGTCCTGCTACCAGTTTTTCTCTACCGGGAATTGCTGGTCAATTTGGGCGAATCGCTATTTCCGGCGCACCCGATAATGCTACTGTATTAGATATTACTGATCTTGATAAAGTGAAAGTGATTACGGGGGACCCTGAAAATTTAATGGTGCCTGGCAACAGCTCCAAAACCTCCGAGCTCTTTGTTACGAGCGAGACATTTACCGTTCCTGCGGCCAAGATTACTCCGGTTGAATTTAAGAGCATAGACATTAAGACAATCAACTATTTTATCGTTTCCAGCGCGAACCTGAAAGATGGAGCTGAGCAATACGCGGCTTATCGGTCAAGTTCAGCGGGTGGTAAGTATAGTACCAGCGTTATTTATATTCAGGATATCTATAATCAATTCAATTACGGAGAGCCTAGCCCGGTTGCGATTCGCAGATTCGTAGATTTTGCATTATCTACCACTGATAAAAATAAGTACCTGCTCCTGCTCGGTAAGTCGAACACGCACAATGAGAGAATGAAACGAGAGCTTCCCGACGAAGTTCCAACCGTTGGTTTTCCGGGATCGGATTTCTTGCTGGTGGAAGGACTTGGCGGGGCTAAGCAGGACGTTGCGCCGATATCGGTTGGCCGAATTTCAGCAATGTCCAATCAGAATGTTTTGGACTACCTGGAAAAGGTAAAAGATTACGAAGCAAACGAATCAGGCGACTTTGGCTGGCGCAAAACGGTTCTGCATTTGAATGGAGGTAAATCGACGTCGGAAGTCAGCCAGCTTAAAAGCCAGCTCAATTCTCTCACTCCGTTTGTGACTGACGGATTTGTTGGCGGCAATGTAAAAGCATTTGCAAAACAACAAGGCGTGCCGGGTGTTGAAGCTGTCAATATCACACCCGAGGTAAACGAAGGAGCCGGACTGATTACCTATTTCGGTCACGGATCGATCACGGTGACCGACCTTGATATGGGCTATATTACTGATGTGGGCAGAGGATATAATAATACTCATAAATACCCGATGATGTATTTTAATGGCTGCGGAGTCGGTAACATCTTCAGTGCGAGATTTAATACCAGCCCGACCGCCGGTGACCGGTATCCCCTTTCGCTGGACTGGCTTTTGGCACCCAAAAAAGGAGCAGTAGCTATTATTGCCAATTCATTTGAAAGCTTTGTGTCGCCTTCTGCAAAATATCTGGAAACACTTTATAGGACGATGTTCACAGATCCTGCCTCGATCAATATGTCGATTGGTAAGGTGATGCAATCCGTTGCCGAAAAGGTAATTGCAAGTGATGCAGGCGCTTATACGATTTCAAATGTACACCAGTCCCTATTACAAGGCGACCCGGCCTTGAAGCTTGTCACTGTGGCCCAGCCCGATTACTCGCTGGATCCGGACGAGAGCTTGATGCTGTATTCGCTAAGTGCAGACAAAAAGATCGGGGCTTCTGATTCTGTAAAGTTGTCGATCGCAATGCATAACCAGGGTCGCTATATTCAAAGTGAAAAGGTTTTGGTTAAAATCATCTCATATACCAAAGCGGGAGAACGGTCGATTGAAAGAACAATACCAGCCTTTCCTTTGCAGGATACACTTACGGTCACATTACCGCGCGACCGTAACATTCAAAGGATCGAGGTTCGCATAGACCCGCTCAATACGATTGCAGAGCTGGAAGAGACCAACAATATTGCTGAGCTGGTGGTCGACTGGGACGTTGCAGATAATGAAAATCGCTATCCTTTGACGAAGGTAAAAGATCTGATCGCTCCGATTCTGGAAGTGCAGTTTAATTACGCTACTTTGAAGAATGGAGCTACGGTTTCACCCAATCCTGTATTGACATTCACGCTCGAAGACAACAGGCTGATTTCACCGGATACATCGTTCATCGACATTTTCGTGAAGTCCTGCTGGGATGACAATTGTGAATACCGCCCTATTAAATACACAGCCGGCGAATTTAGAATGGACACTTTATCCAGTAGAGCATTTATGATCACTTTACTCAAAACGGATCTGCCCGAGGGAGAATATGAGCTGCTGGTGAATGTTTCTGATATGGCGGGAAATGTAAGTGTGCAGCCTTACGGTATCCGATTCAAAGTAGAAAATCCGGCAGATTCAAGAATGAGCGTTGTGGTTAGCCCAAATCCTGCTACCACTTACATTAATTTGCAAGCAAAGCTCGACAACTTTGAAGATGTGAAATCCCTGAAATACACGATATACGATCTCAATGGCCGGATAGTGGCCGAGGAATTAAAAGAAAATAAGGGAACGAATATTCAGAACTGGTACTGGCAGCCAAAAGCCGGGCACGCGGGTCTTTTTATTTACAAAGTGACGAAGACGAATGATGAAAACCAGGTCGAGGAAGTGAGAGGCAAGTTTGTAATTCTAAGATAGCTTTTAAACAGCCTGGTTTTTGGTTTCGGCGAGCCATTCAAGCCAGGATGCAAGTGTAATAGTCCGGGTAACGTGAAACCAGGTCCTGACCTTTTCGGGGTAGGGGATCTTGTCGTTTTTCAGAATACTGACCTGTTCATCAAATTTTCTTCTGTCTACATATTCCCAAACCAATTTCGAATCGTTTAGAAAGCTTTTTGCCTGTTCATAGAGCCGCAACGTGATTTTCTGTCCGTGAGAAGAAGCGAGGGTCGCTTTGCTGCTTCTTTCCATTACCTCATCAGACAGCAGCCCGCGCATCGCTTCCCGGAAGTGCTCTCGGCCTTTTCCTGATCCGTATTTGATAGAATCCGGAACCATCATGCAAATCTCAAATAGCTGCTTATCTAAAAACGGAGCACGGTTTTTCACACCGTAATATTCACCTAAAACAAATTGCTGCTCAGTAGCAGTAACAGCTCGTGGCGTGAATACATCCTCAAAATATTCCTGATGTCTTGGATCCAGATCGCCTCTGAGTGAGCGCGGAAGAACGATACCTGACTCTTCGGACTGAGGAAGTTGTAAGTATTCGTCTCTTAATATGGATTGCGGCGCCGCAACACTTGTCTGCATCCAGCGCTTCACGATATTCCCGAAAGCCCGCTTCATAAAGTAGCTTTTCGATACGCCCAATGCATTATTTACTTCGTTATATAGTGCGAAAAGCGCTCCGGCTGGCTTATTTCTCGATTCTGAAAAACGGTGGTAAAGGAAATTTTGAAGTACCAGGTCAAACTGCCGCTCAAAAGAATAATTGTCCCAGTCAGGGTAGTTCTTTGCCAATGAAAAATGCGGGACTCTTTTTTCGAGATAGTATTTCAGGTCCGCCCACTTTTTCTCCCGGAAAGAATTATTCAAAATCTCCATTCCGCTACCTATCACAGAATCACCTGCGCTACCGCGTAACAAAATGCTGCATCCCAGGTTACGGGCGTACGGCATGAGGGAAGTAATGAGAGAAGGAGAGAGCGTCGAAACCTCAGGCTCGCCGAATAGCGAAGTATGCAGCTGGATCAAATCAAAATCATCTTCCGACTGGCGCACTTCATGGTGAATAGAACCTATCTTGGAAACCACACTTCGGGAATAGAGGCTTTCATCCATTTCCTTGCTGTCATTCCTATGGTAGATCGTGTGCAGTGGACGGGACGGATAAATGTGCTTGAACATCGTGCTTACCGACGAAGAGTCCAATCCCCCACTTAAATGCGATGCTACCAGCAAGGATTCATCACTGGCAGATGCGGAGACCGACTGACTGAAAATATCACGGATAGCAGGTGAAAAATCCTCAGGCCTGGAGTACCCGGCCCACTTTTCATTATTGAACGAGATATGCCGCTCTATCGATTCGCCCGCTTGCGAGACAGACAAAATATGTCCCGGCGCCAGATTTTGCACTTGCGAATAGAAAGTTCTTGAATAGTCGCTATTTCGCAGATCCATTCGGAATCTGTGATAAGTTACTATCATGGATTCATTTGGATCCAGATAGCCTTGCAGCGCTTTATTCCCTGCTATTGAAGAAAGACTAGTTGAGAAAAAAAGAAATTCACCTGGAATGTGAATATAATACAGTGGGATTGTTCCAAAAAGCTCCCGCGCAAGATGAAGTTTGCGGTTAGCTTCATCGTACCAGATCGCAAGCCTTAGCTTGTTATCGGACGCACTCAGGATTTGCTTATATATATCAAAAGAGAACACTTCGACATGTAAAAAATTACATATCGAAGTGTTCTCTTTTGCCTTTTTGGTACTAGATAAAAGAAACTGCTCGTAAGCATCATTTCCAATATCCTTTGTTCCCAGAAAAAAATGCTCTAACTCAATTGACTTATCGAAAGTTGACTTTGAAAGTCTGAACCTGTCTTTTAAATTTTCCTGAAAGACAACTACACCTTCGATTAACAATATCGAGCATTTTAATGTGTTACAGACGTAATCTTAAGCGTCCGGTGCGAAATCGTCCGGAGGAGTAAGATCAGGTAGGCTTCCCAGTTTACCTTTTGTTAAGTTCCGTACAGAACCCATTTTCGAAAGAACCGGCTTACGATAAGACTTTTTCGTCTGTGTAGAGTGCGATGTCACTGTTCTCATTTTGTTTTGATTAGATGATTATATACCAGTATCCGACGTAAAATTAGGCACATAAATTTAATATCCAAATTTTAGAGGTATTAAATATAAGAAAAGCAAGTTTCCGCCGGATATTTAAATGTGGGTAAACACCCTATTCAATCCCGTAGTCAACGATTACTCGTGCTTTCCGGGTGCCCGAATCAATTTTTCCCGACCCGATACAAGCGTCGTCCTGGCAATACTCAAAGGATGTCTGGTTGTCTGACAGCAAACCAACGCCCAGTCCATATTGCTTTATTCCAATATACCGGTTGATGATCGAGCTGTCATTCCGCTCCACCACGCGCAGTGTCCTGTCAAAACTTTCAGCACCAACTTTCCCGGGGACATTCACATTCTCGTAATGATATTCTTCCTCATCGCGGTTATTGTAGGTATTTCCGTTCCAGGTCATTTTAGTATCAACAGGAAAAGCCATTGAAAAAAACGTCTGATTATCAATATTGGTCAAAATCTTGTCGGGATACTTCTGCACTTTGTATTCCTTGATCTTGGTCCAGTATTCCGTTTCGCTGCTCCTGGTCGACCGTGAAACGATATAAGTAAACACGCCCGCTTCATCGTCGCTTACACTTTCTACCTTGTCTTTTTCCTGCCAGTTTTTGATCACAGGATTCGCCTGCCCGGTCGAATAGATTTCCTCTTTTACATTGTACACAGTATATCTGCCGATTTCGAGCGGGAAATACCCGTACACATCAACAGGCTCTGTATTTTTCGGATCACAAGCTTCCAGGGCGAAAAGCAATAGACTTGCAGCAATTAACTTGGCTGTCAGGGATTTGTAAATGTGTGTAGCGATTTTCATGCTGTGCTTTTTTGTTTGATAGGTAGGAATTTCAATTCTGAATTAATGCGCCCGTTCTGCCAGCTTGCTTTTTAAGAAACCTATTAAAACCTGCAATCCTGTGTCAAAACGAGAATTATTATTAATAATCACATCCGCTTCCGAACGCAGGGGCAGTATAAACTTATCATAGGTTGGCGCCACGTGATGCTCCCAGCGATAAAGTACATCGTCGAGATCGTAACCTCTTTCATTATTATCACGAATGATCCGCCTTTTTATTTTAACGTGCTCCTTCGCGTCGACAAAAATTTTAAGGTCGATCAGCCTCGCTATCTCAGGGAAGTAAAAAACAAATATCCCCTCAACAATTATAATAGGCCGCGGCTCGAAGATCAGGATCTCAGGCTTGATCAGCGGGTTATTAAATGTGTATTCCTTCTGATGTACTTCCCTGCCGGCGCGCAATACTGCAATATGCTCAGCAAAAAGGTGATGATCGATCGTTTCCGGAAGGTCAAAATTCTCGACGCCATTTTCGTCTCTTGGAATCTCATGAATAGGGCGGTAGTAGTTGTCCTGAGATATCCGGGTAATATCATCTTTATCGAAAGAGTCGATCAGGCTCTTCATGAAATAAGTTTTTCCCGACGCGCTGCCGCCAGTTATGCCTACAATATAAGGTGCTGTTTCGTTAGGTATCATTTATTCACTTTGCGAGACTTTACGAGAAAGCCTGTTTTAAAATATAACATTAATCAATAACTGCCAACTTTCCTGCCAATTTCTCGGTGCGGTCTCCCGACACAATTAATACCAAGTAAATTCCTCCTCTCGCCCGCTTGCCCGTGTAATCGAGCAGGTTCCAGGATGCGGTGCCTCCCTGGGATTTTGTTTCGAAGATTAATCTGCCGGAGAGCGTTGCGATTTTTACCGTAGACTGGTCTTTCAACCCTTTGAACCCTATTATGCCGCTGTAATTCGGCCTGACCGGGTTTGGGAAAATAGTAACGTTATCCAGTTTTTCCGCAGGAGCCGACGAGCCGGTTTGGTAAGAAACCATTCCGTTGGGTGTATCAATAAATAGCAAACCCGTTTCCGCTTCCATTTTTAATGCTAAAATATCATTGGAAGGAAGGGGGCTATTATTTGTGTCAAATTTTACAAGCAACTCGGTTCCGTCTCCACTAAAAAGGTAAAGGCCGGTTCTCGTGGCCAGCCACTTTCTGTTACCGGGCTCTACCGCAATTGCAGTGCACTTTTCATTACTAAAAAGCCTGCGCTGGCCGTAAATGGGCAGTATCGCATCTATCCGACTTCCGTCCAGCACGTCAGCAGCATTGAAATACCCGGCTCCCCTTTCGCTCGCAAACCAGATATATCCGTCGGTATCAATCGCGAGGCTATTAACAGAATTAGAAGGAAGCGAACCTCCGCCGACATTACTGGACAAAATCCGCTGCTGCCCACTCTCATTTTTTACAGAAATACCTCCACCCAGATAGTCGGGTATTTTAGCCCAGGTTAAACCTTGCAGGTCAGTAACGATCGAGTCAGGTCGCGGCGAGATCGTTGTATCAGAGTTTGGAAATTTAATGGATTGAAAATCAGCTCCCTGGTTCGTAAGCGCGCCGCGTTTTCTGTCTGCAACCCAGTATTTGCCCGGCACTGTTTCAATAGCGGAAGACAGCATTTGAAATGCCGGGCTATTAACAGAGCTGGTTTTGTTATCTGGCCCAACTAACCTGAGCCGGTCGGTCTCCACAACAAGTAAGCCGGTTTCTGATTTATAGGTATTGAAATAGTCGCTTTGCGAGTTGAAGACTTCGGTCCATGTATTATTATTTCTTTGGAAAAACCCTTTTTTACTAAAACCTCCATACAGTTTGTTGTCTGAAAAAGCAATGCTGACTGGTTGACCAGGTGTGACTATTGTTTTCCAGTTTGCAAAATACTGGCGGTTTACCTCCGGTAGTAGCGAAGCGGCCAGCAAGCCTGCGGAAGTAATTGCATAGATAGAATCGGAAGTGAAAGCAATATCCCTGACCGAAACCTGTGCGCCTTGCGGACCAATGTAGCGATAAGTTTCATCTACCTGCCGCAGCTCAATATCCAATTTAACGATCCCGAAATCCGTGCATAAATAAGCAAGCTGATCACGAAAAACGATTTTATTAATTGCTTTGCTTGTGGTAATGCCGGCAGTTTGGTTCAAAACGGTCCAAGCTTCGATTTGGTCTGGGAGGGATTCATTGTTTAAATAAACGAAGTCAAGCAAGCCGCTGCGGTAACCTACGAGTAAGAGACTTTTCTCTTTGCTGAATGCAAGCGAGCTGATTCCAATATCGTTAAATCCGTCAGACTTTGACCAGCTTTTTACTTCAATTGTCTCCTGATCAATGCTAAAAAGCCCGTTGTGCGTGGAATAGTAAATTTTCCCATTTGACTGGATAATATTCTTACCGGAAAGCGGACTGAAATGGGTTTGCCATTTACCCAAAGCCAGCGACTGGCCCTGCACATGCTGGAACGCAAGAATAAAAACGAATGCAAGGGGCAGAAACGGTTTCATCTTCTAACACGATTTGCTATAAAGGATAATCATTTCTGACCCGGCGCGCATTAATTATCGACCGTTACCACAGCGGAACCTTTGCCGGTACCCGAGCCGCAGCCACTTTTCAATGTGCTGATTTTGTATTCGGTAGTTGCTGTTGGGGATACCGAAATCAGGTAAGGATTCAGGAAGGTACCATTGATCGCAGTGCCGTCGGAAAGTGTAAATGACCAGGGTGGAAGTCCATTTTTAAATTTCAGCTGAATTCTTGTAGACCTGCCCGCGGTTATAGTCCCTTTTCCGGAAATCTCTCCGATAGCCTGGTCAGGGGATATTACGTCGAGTTCTTCAATCGCGCTGGACACGGCCGGTGACGACGATATAATCCTGATTTTCTGTGTTTTGATCGAGTCGCCCGCAGCTGCATTGGAGATTTTCACCTTCATCGTATTAGGAGTGATCGTAGTCGGAAGACTTACAAAACGACCCGATTTGTCCGTCATTTGAACCGTAAACTTATTACCCGCATTGTAGCGACCCTCTATTTTGTAAGGAATTTCTATCGTTGTTCCGGCGCAGACCATATTCTGTGGCAGTTTTTCTAGGGTAATGCTCGCCGGCGGGCTTTTTACCGAAACTTTTGCGCTTCCAGAAAATTTACCTACACCACAAAGTCCACCCGCAGAGGTGATCTGATAATTGGTGTCATAAATAGGCTTCACCTTTATTTTATGCGGCGATTCCTGGATATTGTTTTCATAAGTGCCGTCAGAAAGCAATACGAACCACGGTCCGCCGCCTGTGAATTTCACTGTCAGCTCACCCGTTTCATTCTCTCCCAAGCGAAGTGAATCCTTTTGCAGGGTAGTAACTGTGGTCGATACAATAGAAACATTTGCGGTTTGTGTAACCAGATAAGGTGCAGAAGAAACTACGCGCAGCTTGTATTCACCGGGTTTGTAATTCGCTGGTATCTCAGCATTTATATATCCAGTGCTGTCCGGTGGGGATATTGTTTTAAAAGCACCTGTCCGCTCCGCAATCTGTACCACAAACTTGTTTCCTTCCTTGAATTTACCAGTCGCATTAAATGGTACCTGAAAAGGTATTCCACTACACAATTTGGCAATTTTCTCAACTTCTTTCAATTCCAGTTTGGGCTCAGGGTTACTGTTTACATTCACGATCGCTTCTCCCGAAGTAGTACCGCTCCCGCACGCATTGGCCACACCCGCAATTTTGTAAGCTTTTACGTCTGCCGGTTTCACGATCAGATAATGCGGATTCGAAAGTGTTTGCGTAACAATAGTGCTGTCTGAAAGTCGGAAAGACCACGGCGCAGTTCCAGTCAGGCTAACCCTAAGTTGTACTTCCTGCCCGGGCATTGTCCTGGTCGACTGCGTTCCGTCCATGAACTCAATGCGCGCCGCCGGTGCCTGCAACAGGCGAATAGGTACTTCCTGACTTCTGATCACCGGGATCGAGCTAACTATTTGTATCCTGTAAACTTCGCCACCTATTTTGTAAGAAGGAATAACCGCCTTCACGGGACTTTTACTAACAGGCAGGGAAATAGGAATTGTTTTGCCGGAAGCGTCGATTAGCTGTGCAATGAAGGTATTGCCGTCGTCGAAAGGTCCGTTGGTGGTGAATGGAATTGTGATATTCGTGCCCGGACAAACGGTCAGGTAAGAAATATCATCAACTGTTATTTTATAGGAATGCAGGCTGTCCGCCGGTTTTTCTGTTTTTGCCAGCTTCTCTTCTGCCGCTCTTTCAGTCAGGCTGTCCGGGGTTACTTCGGTGCCTCCGCTTGTGGTGTCCACTACTGCCTGACCCGCATTCTGTGTTGTATCTGCCGCCGGAGTTGCCACAGGAGCAGCTTTGCGCAATGTATCGGGTTGAGTGACCGCCGGTTTCGTTGGGGTAGTCGCAGCCTTTTTCTTGGGAGCAAGTATTGTTTTCCGTGGCGGCGTGGTTTTTCGCTGCGCATCCACTTGATTGCAAATCAGCATTAACCCACAAAATAATAGAACAAGAAATCGCAGCATGTATAGTTTTTATATTAATTCATTGATACTAATGTGTTTCCGCGAAGTACGGGCACAATATCGTAAAGGTCTTTTTGTAAACAATAGGAAATATCCTTTTGGATACCCAGTCGCTGCAAGCGGCGTACGTGCGAAGAGTTTGAGACACTGGCAAGTAAATTTCCCTTACCCTGTTCATATAATCTGTGCGCCATCAAAGTACCGTCTTCCAGCAGCATAAACTGGTCTTTCAATGCATCGGCCAGCGCGCCGGCAAATAGTGTGTCTTCCAGATTGGGCCTGCCTTTCCAGCCCGCGCAAAGTACGAGCACATCGTAAGGTTCGCTTTTAAGAAGATTGGCCAGTGCGCCGAGGTTCAGGAAAGATCCGATCATTACTTTTACCGCAGAAGATTTCGCCTTCGCAATCGATAACGTTCCATTGGTCGTCGTCATTGCGATCTGTGACCCGATCAGCCGCTCATTCATATAGCTGAAAGGCGAATTATCAAGATCAAAACCTTCCACTTTCCGCGCGTCGCGCTCGGCTGCGGCGATGAATCCTTTATCCTGCAAAAACTTACATTCTTCGATACTAGCCACTGGCGTAATGCTTTTGACACCATAAGCAAGGCCGGTAACCATGCAGGAAGTGGCGCGAAATATATCCGCTACTACTACGATTGAATTATCAAGTTTGTGTAAATGAAGCAGATCGGGGGTAAGACAAACGTCAAGTTGTTTCATTCTGAAAAGCGGTACTGATTAGAGATATTAATTTTTTACAAAAGGCAGTTTCACAATCTTAGCTTTTAAAAGCCTGTCCCTGACTTTTATAAATATTTCTGAATCAGCTTTGCTGTGTGCGACGGGCACATAGCCCATTCCAATCCCTTTTTGCAAAGTAGGGGATTGGGTGCCGGAAGTTACCTCGCCGAGCTTGTTGCCTTCTGCGTCGCAAAGTTCGTAATGTCCGCGGGGAATACCTCTGTCGATCATTTCAAAACCAACCAGCTTCTTATTTAAACCGGCTTCTTTCTGTGCTTTCAGGGAATCTGAGTTATTAAAGTTTTTGGTGAACTTCGTAACCCAGCCTAATCCTGCTTCCAGCGGCGAGGTATTGTCGTCAACATCATTTCCGTAAAGACAAAATCCTTTTTCCAGTCTCAATGTGTCTCTCGCGCCAAGACCAATAGGTTTAATGCCAAATTCTTCACCAGCTTCGAAAATTGTATTCCACATTCTCTCTGCGTGCTGATTTGGTACATATATCTCAAATCCGCCGGAGCCTGTATAGCCGGTAGCTGAAATAAATACATCAGGAATTCCAGCCATTTCGCCGATCTGAAACGTATAATATTCCATGGAAGTCAGATCCACGGTGGTCAGTTTCTGTAAAGTAGCTGTTGCATTCGGTCCCTGAACTGCGAAAAGGCAGGTAGCGTCAGAAATGTTTTCCATCTGCGCACCCTCGCTGTTTTTGCTCTGGATCCAGTTCCAGTCTTTCTCGATATTCGACGCATTCACAACGAGCAAATATTCATCTTCCCTGATTCTGTAAACCAGCAGATCGTCCACAACTCCGCCTGTATCATTGGGTAAATAGCTATACTGGACCTTTCCGTCAAACAATGCCGAAGCATCGTTGGCTGACACTTTTTGGATCAGATCCAGCGCTTTTGGCCCCTTCACGAGGAACTCGCCCATGTGCGAAACATCAAATACACCTACATTATTTCTCACAGCGTGGTGCTCGTCCAGATCCGAAGAATAGCGTACAGGCATTTCAAAACCAGCAAACGGGACAATTTTGGCGCCGAGAGCGACGTGGACTTGGTGTAAAGGGACAGTTTTCATGAAGGACAAATTGATTCACTTTAATTCACAAAAGTATGCAAAGCAGGTCAAAGCCGCACAAAAAAGTCTTTTTTCAGGGACTGTACTGTGGGTTTTGAAGTATATTGTGAAAAAATAGGTTAAAAGTTTTACAGCCCGATTTGATAATATTTACTCAAAATGAAGAAAAAACTACTGCTATATACCGCATTGCTGACAACCGGAAGTGTATTCGGGCAAACTGCTACTTTCAAAGGCGAGGTGATAGACGATAAGATCAGTATCGGCTACGGGGTTGCCTCCGGCGATGTGGACGGGGACGGGAAAATTGATATTCTGCTGGCTGACAAAAAGGAAATTGTCTGGTATAAAAATCCGGGTAAAAAGGACGGTTCCTGGACAAAGCATATTATCGCAAAAGACCTTACCGAGCAGGATAATGTATGCATTGCCGCGCGGGATATTGACGGAGACGGAAAAGTGGAAGTTGCCGTAGGCGCGCAGTGGAATCCTTCTGAAACAAAAAATCCTAAATTGTCTGGAGCGGTATTCTATCTGGCTGCCCCGGAAGACCGGACCCAGCTTTGGGAACCTGTAAAGCTGCATCACGAAGTTACCATTCACAGAATGCAGTGGGTTAAGAAAGCGGAGGGCGATTTCCAGCTGGCAGTTTTACCGCTGCACGGGGAAGGAAATGAGGGAGGCGTGGGCGCGGGGGTGAAGATGATTTTGTTTGATATTCCTGAAAATAGAAAAGGCATCTGGGGATTTGATCTGCTGGAAACCAATATGCACATGACACACAATATGAATGCTATGGAAGTCCCTGGCCGCATTTTGGGGTTGTCGGTTGCTGGAAAAGAAGGAGTTCAAGTGTTCCTGAATGGCGCCGACGGCTGGGCAGCTTCGGGCAACTGGATGGTAGACGGCAAAGCAGTAGGGGAGATCAGGACAGGAAGTTTGGGAGGAAATAAGCTCTTCACTGCGACCATCGAACCCATGCACGGAAACGAACTGGTAGTGTATTCGAAAGACAACCGCGCGGTATTGACCAACAATATGAAAGAAGGCCACGCGCTGGCCTGTGCCGATTTTTTCGGGCAGGGCAGGGATCAGGTCGTAATGGGTTGGCGAAATCCGAATGCGGCGGGAGAAACTGGTGTAAGGATTTTCGTGGGCTCTGATCCGGAGGGTAAAACCTGGAAAGAATTTGTACTCGACGATAAGATCAAAATCGCCTGCGAAGATCTCATCATCGCCGACCTCGACGGCGACGGCGATAAGGATGTGATCGCCTCCGGAAGAGCGACGCACAATGTAGTAGTATATTGGAATCAGCTGATAAAATAGAAAAAGGCTGGGAAACAATCGTTTCCCAGCCTTTTCAAAAGTGATTGACCACTTGACTGTCCAGCTGAACGCAGTCGAAGCCTAGTCTCTGCGGCCCATCAGAAGGCTTACATAGTAAAGTAATGTAGCCAGAGAACCGATTGCTGCAACTAAGTATGTTCTAGCAGCCCATTTCAGAGCGTCGCTCGACATAACATATTCTCTTTCGTTCACAATTCTGTTTTTCTGGATCCAGGCCAGTGCTCTGTTACTTGCGTCGTATTCTACCGGCAAAGTGATAAAGCTGAAAAGCGTGGTTGCTGCAAAAAGCGCTACACCGATTGTTAATGGAAGTACGGTAGTATTAATCAGCACGATACCCAGCAAAATGATCCATTGCATGTAGCGGGAAGCAATGCTCAGGAACGGTACCATCTGCGATCTGAACTGCAACCATTTATAAGCAGTTGCATGCTGAACCGCGTGGCCGCATTCGTGGGAAGCAACCGCAGCAGCAGCTACACTTCTGCCGTAAAAAACGTCCGGACTCAGGTTAACTGTTTTATCCTGAGGATTATAATGGTCAGTCAGCTTGCCTTCCACAGAAAGTACCCGCACATCGTAAATGCCACTTTCGCGCAACATTGTTTCTGCGATTTCTTTTCCGCTCATTCCATTACTCAGGCCAACCTGAGAATATTCTTCAAATTTACTTTTGAGTCTCCACTGTACGTAAAAGCTCAAAAGCATTACTATACCCATAATCACATACGCTCCCGTCATAGCTATTTCCTATTTATATCCTTGTTTTATTTTTTCAATCAGCGCGGTAGTTGAGTAACCCTGTACAAGTGCTATCGTTTTTACCTCACCTCCTTTACTTAAAACAAAATCTGCGCCAGCAATAGTTTCAACCGTATAATCGTCTCCTTTGACCAAAATGTCAGGTTTTACTGCCTCAATCAACTGACTAGGCGTCGGTTCGTCGAACAAAATGACAGCATCTACGAAAGACAGTGCCGCCATTAAACGAGCGCGGGCATATTCATTTACAACCGGCCGGAGCGGGCCTTTCAGTCTGCTGACGGAGGCATCGGTATTCAAACCCAAAACCAGCCGGTCGCCCAGTGCGTGCGCTTTTTCGAGGTAATCAATATGCCCCAAATGGACAATATCAAAGCAGCCATTAGTGAACACAACTTTCTGTCCGCCACGTTGCCAATCTTCGATGGTCGGGATCGCTTCTTCCAGTCTCAGTATTTTACTTTCTGTTAAATTCATATTGATCATACTAGCTTTCCAATGTGTAGGACTATTGTGCTTCCTGTTTAACGTTCGGCAGGTATTGATTCAGGTTCGCCCACTGATTTATTGTTTTTTACCAAAACAAACAAAAAGGCCAGCGCACCTATTGCCAGCATAAACACCATTTGCGCGCCGTGAATAAAAGTGGCCAGTGTGATACCATCGCTTTTTGTTAATCCATACAATACCAGCACATTACCTACCAAAAGGTGGTACGCGCCGATCCCTCCTTGCGTGGGAGCTGTCATACCGATCGCGCCTACTACCAGCAACGTCAATCCTGCAAGCGGGCCTAGATCGGAGGTTTCCGGAATGCAGAAAAATAATACGTAAGAAACCAGGTAATATAGTACCCAGATCATCAGGCTACTCAGGATAAACAACCCCGGGCTGCGTAGTTTGCGAACGCTCAGCAAACCTTCCAGCATTCCTTTCGCGAAATCAGTAATCTTGGCGACCAATGCATTTTGTTGCAGGCGCGAGCGGAAAGCAAGGTTTTTGTATAAATAAAAACCAACCAATGCTACCAGTAAAAGTCCGCCTATCAAAATATAAAGTAGTATCCCACTACCCGAGCCGCTTGATTCGCCGCCGACTTTACTTTGGAAAAAATCAGTGAAAAAAGTGCTGAGGCGATCGAATTCAAGGATAAAATTCAAGCCGATCATCAGTACCAGCACGATCACATCGAAAATACGTTCAGCTACTACCGTTCCGAAACTTAAATTTACAGGAATCTTTTCAAGTCGGTATAAAGTACCGCAGCGGGTCACCTCGCCCATTCTCGGCACAATGTAATTGGCAAAATAACCGGTTAATACTGCTACCGAGCTATTGACAAGACTGGGCTTGTGTCCGAGCGGCTCCATGAGCATTGCCCAGCGCCAGGCTCTCGTTACGTGCGCACACATCAGAAAGAAGCACGAAACTGCAATCCACCGCCAGTCAGATTTGGCGAAGCGGTCGAGCATTTCACTCAGATTAATATCTTTGAATACAAACCATAATAATCCACCTGCCAAGATCAGCGAAATGGCATAACGTAAAATGTTTTTCATAAATAATGCGGGTAAGTGTATGGAGAGGGATTGCTAGCCAACCAGATGATTATTATGGTCTGGAAAAACTACCATTGGCTTGAAGGTTTTGGCTTCCTCCTGGCTCATCGATCCGTAAGCGATAATGATAATAATGTCGCCGATCTGCACGCGACGCGCAGCCGCTCCGTTCAGACAGATCATTCCTGAGCCTCTTTCGCCCTTAATTACATAGGTAACAAAGCGCTCGCCATTGTTATTATTGACGATATGAACCTGTTCATTTTCAACCAGTCCGGCCGCATCGATCAGGTCTTCGTCAATCGTGATGCTGCCTACATAATTCAGTTCCGCCTGAGTCACCTTAACGCGGTGAATCTTCGATTTCATTACTGTTATTTGCATTACCCGGTAAAATAAGTCGAGATAAAAAAGGAACGTATTATTGCCCAAAGTTACAGGAATAATACCCAGTCATCAAAACATAAGGCCCTGCTTAACGGTTCCAGGCGAGTGGAATGTGCCCGGTGAGGGCCTTTTTTATGGGGTGTGAAGTAATATTAATAAGCGTCATGCTTTACCTATATTATCCACTTATTTTTCTAATTAATCCGATGAGTAGAGAAAATAAACCAAAAGATGTGAACCGCCGGGACTTTCTGCAAAAGACTACGGCAGCAGCAATTGGTAGCTTTTTTATTGTCCCGCGACATGTATTGGGTAAAGGCTACCGCGCGCCAAGCGATAAATTGAATATAGCAGGAATAGGGGTTGGGGGAAAGGGTTTTTCTGATACTAATAATGCGTGGAATAAAGGAGCTGAAAACCTGGTAGCACTTTGCGACGTGGACTGGGGACAGGCTAAAAAGAACTTCGAACTGCATCCGACAGCAAAGAAATACAAGGATTTCAGGAAGATGTTCGACGAAATGGAAAAGGATATTGATGCCGTAACCGTTTCGACAACCGACCACATGCACGCGATTATCGCGATGGCGGCCATGCAGCGTGGAAAGCACGTATACGTTCAGAAACCACTTACGCACGATATTTACGAGGCGCGTATGCTCACTGAGGCTGCCCGGAAATATAAGGTTGTAACGCAGATGGGAAACCAGGGTGCATCTAACCCTGCACAAAACCAGATGAAGGAATGGTTTAACAAAGGAGTAATCGGCAATGTACACGAAGCGCACGTCTGGACCAATCGTCCCGTGTGGCCGCAGGGTATCCCGGTGCCGACAGGCAAGTTCGACGTGCCTTCGGATATTGACTGGGAACTGTGGGTAGGCTGTGCGGAATGGGTAGATTACAATCCAGCGTGGCATCCTTTCAAATGGCGCGGCTGGTGGAACTTCGGTACCGGTGCATTGGGAGATATGGGTTGTCACCTGATCGACCCGGCTTTCCGTACACTAGGTTTGGGTTATCCAACGGAGTTGGAATGCAGTGTCGGCCAGGTTTTCATTAAAGATTGGACACCTGAATATATTCCGGAAGGCTGCCCGCCATCATCAAGGGTACAGTTGAAATTCCCGGCTAATAAAGTAAACAAATCGGAAGTGACATTGACGTGGCACGACGGTGGTCTCCGTCCATTCCACCCGGACCTGATCCCTGCTAACGATCCGCTGGGCGAGCCTGATAGCAGTAATGGAGTAATGTTAATCGGCGAAAAAGGGGTGATGACCTGCGGTACTTATGGTGTTGACCCCAAAGTTTACCTAAAAGACGGTACGAAGCTGGAATACAAGCAGGGTGATTTTGGAAACAAATACACGCCTATGCCGGAATTCGGTCACCACGTTTCCTGGTCTGATGCTTGTAAAGCAGGTTTTAATAGCAAAGAACACAAAGCGTTAACTTCTTCATTTGATTACGCTGGTCCGTTGACCGAAACTGTGATCATGGGTAATCTCGGAATTCGCAGCTATAATCTGCGCAAGCAAAGAGCCGACGGTAAAGGTTTTGATTATCCTGGCCGCAAGAAATTGCTATGGGATGGTAACAATATGAAAATCACCAACTTCGACGACGCAAACCAATTCGTAAAACGCCAATACCGCGGAGATTGGAAATTGAACAGTTAAAAGAGTGAGCATTATATAAATGAAAAAAGGCGTCACGGAAATATCGTGACGCCTTTTTTCATTTATGAGAATCTAGAACACGATATTATCAATCAACCTGACAGGTCCCAGAAACGCGGCAACGCAAATTGCATTCTCGCCAGCCGGCATTATTGATGTAGTCGGTTGTAAAGTATTGATATCTACAATCTCGAAATAGTCAAGTTTAAATGCCGTGATTCCGGCGAATGCAGCAGTTGCCTGCCTGATTACTTTTTCAACCGGCTCACCTTTTAAAAGCGCATTTTTAGCGGATTCCAGGATTTGGAATATATGCGGAGCAATGTGTCTTTCTTCTTCGTTCAACCTGCGATTTCGTGATGACATCGCGAGTCCATCTTCTTCGCGGATCGTGGGCGCTGTAATCAGTTCTAATCCGAAACTGAGATCTCCGACGAGTTTTGTAACGATTGCAACCTGCTGCAAATCCTTTTGTCCGAAATAGGCGCGATTGGGTTTTACGATATTAAACAGTTTGGAAACCACGATCCCGACCCCATTGAAATGCCCGGGCCGCGACGCACCCTCCATCACCCGCTCTAATGCACCGAAATCAAATTTCATAACCGGCTGCTCCGGATACATTTCTTCGACCGAAGGCGCAAAGATCGCGTCACAACCTGCTTCTTCAAGCATTTTCGAATCTGCATCGAGTGTTCGGGGGTATTTGAGCAGATCTTCGGGATTGTTGAATTGTGCAGGGTTTACGAAAATGCTGCAAACTGTAATATCGTTGTCAGTTTTTGAAGCCTGGATCAGCGAAATGTGGCCTTCGTGCAGGGCGCCCATTGTGGGGACCAAACCAATTGTCTTATGCTGATAAACTAGATGATCGAGGAACTGCCGGAGGGCGGAAACTGAAGTAAATACTTCCATGGGAGAACTAAAAATCTGAGAGGAGTAGCCCGAATCACAAAAGTGCTTTTTATATCTCCGAAAACCTCAGCGAGCGGGTAAGTCAAATATTTGGAATGAGTTATCCCAAACTGAGCGCAATATGACAATTAGTTTGGAATATCTTTTGAAAATGAGATTTTTTTTGTATAATTTTGCAAAACTTTTTTTCACAAACTGCTTAAAGATCTATGGAGAAACTACGAATTTTATATGTAGCCAGTGAAATCAATCCCTTCCTCCAAACCACTGACGTTGCCGATTACGTAAGAAAGCTTCCTCAGGCAATGCAGGAAAGAGGTGCAGAAATCAGAATTCTAGTTCCGCGTTTTGGTCTTATCAATGAACGCAAAAACAGGCTTCATGAAGTAGTTCGACTGTCAGGAATAAATATTACCGTAGGAGATGAAGAAAAGCCCCTGATCATCAAGGTTGCATCTATACCTAATGCTAAATTGCAGGTATATTTTATTGACAATGACGATTATTTTCACCGCAAATCGGTGTTTTTCGATAAGGAGAATAACTTCTTCGATGATAATGACGAGCGTGCGATCTTCTTTTGCAAGGGTGTTCTGGAAACAGTAAAAAAATTGGGCTGGGCGCCGGATGTGGTGCACTGTAATGACTGGATGACAGCCCTGATCCCGCTGTACCTCAAAACCACTTACCGTAATGATCCTATGTTCAAGGATACGAAAAGTGTGTTCACCGTACACAACAACGCTTTTGACTACAAGTTTGATGCGGATCTAATGAGCAAGGCGAAGGCGATGGATGTGAGTGATGAGGCCCTGGCCCATTTGCATTCAGCGGATTTTGAAGGATTCGTTAAAATCGGTTGTGCTTATGCGGATGCTGTTATTAAGGCAGACGATCATTTCAGCGACAGCCTTAACCAAATCTTCAATGATGCACCGAAACGTGTAGAAATGAACGAACAGGACGAGAACTTCTCAGAATCTTACTACAATTTGTATACGGATTTGATGAACTAGTGATTTATAGATCAGTTGAAAAAAGCCGGCAACTTTCTGAGTTGCCGGCTTTTTTGTGCCCCATAGTCAAGCTTGTAGTGTGTTCAAAATATTTTTTGCGATGTGTTCGAACACTCCCATTAAATTGGACAATTTTTAGTATTTAATTAGAAATAAGCTTGTTATGAATACGTGATTGCTCTTTATTTGGTTTTTTGTTAAACATACACTCAAACCAAATTTACAGAAAATATGTGCGGAATTGTGGCTTACGTTGGAAGCAGGAAGGCTTATCCTTTAATATTGAAAGGTCTGAAAAGGCTGGAATACCGGGGATACGACAGTTCGGGAATAGCATTGCTGAAAAGTGATGAATTGAATATTTACAAGAAAAAAGGAAAAGTTACTGATCTCGAAGCAGAGCTCGCCGGCAGACATTTAACAGCGACAATCGGAATAGGACACACCCGGTGGGCAACTCACGGCGAACCAAACGATATCAACGCGCACCCGCACTTTTCGAACAATCGGAAGCTTGCGATCATTCATAACGGGATTATCGAAAATTACGCCTCGATCAAGAAAAACCTGATTCAAAAAGGTCACAAGTTCCAGAGCGAAACAGATACTGAGGTACTTATTCATTTTATCGAGGATATTCAATCTGAAACCGGCGGCTCGCTGGAATCCGCTCTGAAGCTGGCTTTGAAGGAAGTAGTAGGAGCTTATGCAATTGTTGTGATGTCGGTAGACCATCCCGGGCAACTAATTGCGGCGCGCAAAGGAAGCCCGCTGGTGATCGGGATTGGGGAAGATGAATATTTCTTCGCTTCCGACGCCACGCCCATTATTGAGTATACCAAAGATGTTGTTTATCTGGACGATTATGAGGTGGCGGTTGTAAAAGACGGAAAGCTGAGTATCCAGAATCTGGACAATACAGAAACCATTCCCTACATCCAAAAGCTGGAAATGGAGCTCGAAACGATCGAAAAGGGTGGTTACGACCATTTCATGATCAAAGAAATTTTTGAACAGCCCCGCTCAATAGGTGACAGTATGCGCGGCAGGTTGCGCGCTGACGACGTACATTTGCAACTGGGCGGACTGAGCAACTATATGGATAAGCTGGCAGAAGCAGAACGGATCGTGATCGTGGCATGCGGTACTTCCTGGCACGCTGGCCTGGTTGCCGAATATTTATTTGAGGAACTGGCCAGGATCAATGTGGAAGTCGAATATGCTTCTGAATTCAGGTATCGGAACCCGGTTATCAAGGAAAATGACATTGTGATCGCTATTTCACAGTCAGGCGAAACAGCTGACACGCTGGCGGCGATTGAGCTGGCCAAGTCCAAGGGAGCGACGATATTTGGCGTTTGTAATGTCGTGGGCTCTTCCATTGCGAGGGCCACGCATGCAGGTGCATATACACACGCGGGACCGGAGATTGGCGTGGCGAGTACGAAAGCATTTACCGCGCAGGTCACGGTTTTGACATTGATCGCAATTGCTACTGCGAAACGAAAAGGCACTATCTCAGAAGAAACTTACCGGCAGCTGCTGATCGAGCTGGAAAATATTCCCGCCAAAGTGGAGAAGATGTTTGAGAACGCCGACAAGATCAAGGAGATCGCATTTATTTTCACCTATGCACGCAACTTTATTTACCTGGGACGCGGATTGAATTTCCCTGTGGCTCTAGAAGGCGCATTGAAACTGAAAGAAATTTCGTACATCCATGCCGAAGGTTACCCCGCCGCCGAAATGAAACACGGCCCGATAGCGCTGATCGATGAGGATATGCCGGTGGTGTTTCTGGCGACCAGAGACAGTTCTTACGAAAAGATCGTATCTAATATTCAGGAGGTTAAGGCAAGAAAAGGAAGGGTGATTGCGATCGTCACGGAAGGCGACACGCTGATTCCGGGCATGGTGGATTTTGTGATTGAAGTACCCAATACCCACGAAATTTTAACGCCGCTGGTATCTGTTATTCCTTTACAATTACTGTCTTACTACATCGCTGTCATGCGTGGCCGGAATGTGGATCAGCCGAGAAATCTGGCCAAATCTGTAACCGTTGAATAGAATTTATTAGCCCGAAAAGAATGCGGAGCCAGTTGACCGGTTTCGCATTCGTGTTTTTCAGGGATTTAATTTTGCGGAAATAATATAAACCGGTTTTCGTTAGTTTTGCGCTAATGCAATTATCTGTCGGATTATGTTGAAACGGTTTCTATTACTGATCGCATTTGGTTTGAATGTGCTTTTGCTCTCCTGCGGGGACAAAGAAAAAGGCGCGGAAACCTTCGCACCACGCCCCAAAGGCTTCAACCGGATCGCCCTTCCTTCTCATACTTACCAGCAGCTTTCAGAAGAACATCCCTATACTTTTCAGGTTTCCAGATTCGCCAAAGTAGAGCCTGATACATTTTCGATGGCAGAGAAACACTGGATTTTTATTAATTACCCAGCATTAAAAGCCAATATTCAGATCACTTACAAGGCTATTAACAACGATCCCAACAGACTGAAATCTTTCATTGACGACAGTTACAAACTCGCCGGCAAACACCAGATCCGCGCTTCTTCTATTCAGGAGCAGCGGCTTTTGAGCAAGAGCGGTCGCACTGCGATGATGTTCAAGATCGAAGGCGACGTGCCTAGCCCGTACCAGTTTTACACCACAGACAGTTCAAAAAACTTTCTGAGAGGTGCTATCTATTTTCCCTCTGCATCCAAAAACGACTCCTTGGCGCCCGTAATTGATTATCTTCAAAAAGATATGATCCAGCTCTTGAATACGCTTCAATGGAGATAAAATTCAAGTTGTTATTGCGGTGAAAAATGGAAGGGTGTATCTTTGAAGTTCTCACCTCAACAAGATCAGCACATGCCTAAAAAGCAACCTAAAAACCAACTTTTGCTAGACTTCTCGGTCAGGGGAAACCGGATCGTGCTTCACCTCGGACAAGTCGAAAGTCAACGGTTGGGAGATCAGCTCTTTGAAGGTTTGATCAATGGGGATTGGATGATCGAGCCGGCTGGTGAAGTGGCTGATATCTCTTATGCACAGGATATTGTTCATCAGATAGGTCACAAACTTCCTTATCCTGAGGGTATTAAGATCGCACAACTGCATAAAGCCGATCCCGGTTTTAAAGGTTTCTCGGCGATTTACCGTCAGAAAGGTTGGGTATTCGTCAATGCAAAATCTGACATCAACGAACGGAACTACCATATTCACCTGCTTACCGTTTCGCTGGGACTGCATACTTTATATACCAACACAGCATCCCTCGCCGCCCGCTCGGAGCAGCTGATATTTGAGGCGCTTTTGCCTTATAAGGAAGTGGAAAGTTTTTTCAGGAATGACATTTTCAAAATCCCTGACGCGCTCGCTTCTGATATTGCCGGTTTCTTCAAAGTGCCTTATCCAATGGTTTTAAAAAGAGCATTGGCACTAAAAATCATCACCGACGAGCAATACCGGAATTTTATGACGGCCAACCCAGCCGCTGCTTCCAAACCGCGCGAATTGTTTATTTCCAAAGACGGCAGCATCGACGATCTGGAAGCACAGCTTTTTTCAGGGAGTCTCGAAGATTAGTTTTTAATCTTTATTTACGGCCATATTACTCAGGTCGGGGAGTGGGCTTACCGAAGTCCAGCCTCCGTCGACTACCAAACTTTGTCCGGTAATATGCCCTGAATGCGGCGAAAGCAGGAATAGGGCCGCATTCGCAATATCTTCACAAATAGCAGGCCGGCCCATTGGCGTGATCGCCGACCATGTTTTAGGGTAAGTTGGGTCTTCGGCCAAAGTTCGCTCGGTCAATGTAGCACCCGGCGCGACTGTATTGATAGTGATTCCATGCGGGGAAAGTTCGATAACCAGGTTTTTTGCCAGCATTTCCAAGCCAGCTTTCGTCATAGCATAAGCGCCCAGAAACTTGTGCGCCTGGTGTCCCACAACCGAAGACATTAGCAGTACCCGACCGCCAGATTTTTGCTTTCGCATTTGTCTCGCCGCAGCCTGGGTCAGCATAAAAGAACCCATTAAGTTCACTTCCAAAACCTGCCGAAGCTTCTCGGCAGGATATTCAAAAAAGTCGCCAAACAGAGTGATACCTGCATTGGCGACACAAATAGTTAGTTTTCCAAAGCATTTCACAGCTTCTTCCACCATTCCGTCGATGATTTCCTGACTGGATGCATCACCGGCAAATGCAATGCATTCCCCCCCTAAGTCGCGGATTCTCCTAGCAGCTTCGGCAGCTAAATCCTGGTCAGCGTCGTTGAGGATAACCCCCGCGCCTTGCAGGGCCAGCTGTCGCGCAATCTCAAATCCTATTCCCTGGCCGGCGCCGGTGATGATAGCTACCTGATTATCAAATGGTGTATTATTCATTTCACTCAAATTCATAGGTGTAAAGGGCGTTAATGCGAGTCCCTTGTCACTTTATCTCCCGATCCGCCTACAAGGAAGTCGAGATCAGCGCCTTCGTGGGCTTGAAGAACATGGTTTATATGCAGATTTACATAACCTCGCTTGTAACCCAGATCCAGCGGTTTCCAGTCACATTTTCTTGTTTCTAGTTCCTCTGGGGATACTTCCAGGTTCAGTCTCCGGTTTGCAACATCCAGCTCGATAAAGTCACCGTCGCGCACCAATGCGAGCGTGCCGCACACCGCGGCTTCCGGGGAAATATGCAAAACAACCGTTCCAAATCCGGTACCGCTCATCCTGCCGTCGGAAATCCGTACCATATCGATCACACCTTTTGCGAGCAGCTTTTTAGGCAGGGACATATTGCCCACTTCCGGCATTCCCGGGTATCCTTTCGGTCCTACATTCTTTAAAACGAGAATGCTATTTTCATCCACATCCAGTTCAGGATCGTCGAGTCTGGCTTTGTAATCGTCAATATCTTCAAAAACAACCGCTCTGCCCCTGTGCTGCATAAGATCGGGATTTAGTGAAGCAGAAGGTTTGATAACCGCCCCGTTCTCACACAAATTCCCCCTCAAAACCGCCAGTCCAGTCAGGTCTTTAATAGGCTCTGCGAGTGTACCGATTACTTCCGGGTCAAAGCATTCCGCCGTCGCGCAGTTCTCGCCCATTGTTTTTCCATTGGCCGTAATTACGCCGTCGTGTAGCCTGCCGATCAATTCTTTGATCACAACCGGTAAGCCGCCCGCGTAATAGAAATCTTCCATAAAATATCCGCCGGAAGGTTGCAGATTGAGCAGGAGAGGCACTTTGGCGCATATTTCGTTGAAATCATCCAGCGTCAGATCCACGCCAATCCTACCTGCAATGGCCAATAGGTGGATCACAAAGTTGGTCGATCCGCCGATCGCCGCATTGATCATAATCGCATTCTCAAATGCTTCTTTGGTCAAGATCTGGGATAGTCTCAAATCTTCATGTACCATCTGCACGATCCTTCTTCCCGACAAATGCGCTAACACTTTCCGACGCGAATCAGCGGCAGGAATCGCGGCATTTTCGGGGAGGGTCAAGCCCAGCGATTCGACCATGCAGGCCATCGTGGAAGCTGTTCCCATTACGGCACAATGTCCGGCGCTGCGGCACATGCATGCTTCCGAAGTTGTGAATTCTTCCTGTGACATTTCACCTTTCCGGTATAGCTCGCTGAATCGCCACACGTCGCTGGTACCTACGGTTTTTCCGCGGTAGCGGCCGGTAAGCATTGGTCCGCCGGAAACGACGATGGTAGGAATATCTACGCTCGCTGCGCCCATTACCAGTGAAGGTGTCGTTTTATCACAACCGCAAAGCAATACCACGCCGTCGATCGGATTGGCCCGGATCGATTCTTCCACGTCCATGCTCGCCAGGTTGCGGTAAAGCATTGCGGTAGGTTTCATCAGCGTTTCACCCAGCGACATGACGGGGAATTCGAGCGGAAAACCGCCTGCTTCCCAAACGCCCCTTTTGACCGATTCAGCCAGCTCGCGGAAATGCCCGTTACAGGGCGTTAATTCTGAAAAAGTATTGCAGATTCCGATCACGGGCCGCCCCTCAAATTCATCCGCTGGGTAGCCCTGGTTTTTCATCCAAGCCCTGTATATGAACCCGTCCTTTCCCGATTTTCCAAACCAGCCGCGGCTGCGTAACTTATTTTCTTCCATTGTCGCCATTGTTTACAGATAATAAGTAAAGCCTCTTCTCAGTAAAATATAATTCCGCCGACCCTTTAAAATAAAAATTGTATATTCGTTTTACACGTGCTACTGGTTGAAAGATGATTTCCGGAAGAAGTTATAAATTGTTGCTTTTCTTGCTCTTACCCCTGTTTGCATCACCTTCATTTGCGCAAATACAATCCGATGCTTTTATCGAAAAACTACTGAAAAAGCACCCGGAACGCTTCTCTGAAATCCTGCGGAATCCTGAGAAATACCAGATTCAGATCCTGTACACCCGCATTGACCGGAACAAAAAGAACGAGCCGCATTTCACGACCCACGCTTACCGACTCAATCAGGATCAATATTTCTATCCGGCAAGTACAGTTAAGCTCCCTGCTGTTGCATTGGCTTTTGAGAAGCTGAATAAGTTGGGTATTGATAAATACACCCCCATGCTAACCGGCGCCGATCGGCCGGAACAAACTGCCGTAACGAAAGACTCTACGTCTGAAAATGGATTGCCATCCGTCGCGCATTACGCCAAGAAGATCCTTCTGGCCAGCGATAATGATGCATTCAACAGGCTTTATGAGTTCATCGGACAGCAGGAGTTGAATGATAGTTTGCACAAAAAAGGTTACAAAAACACGCGGATTATGCACCGGCTCGAATCCAATATTGGTCTGGAAAATAATCGCTATACTAATCCTGTACGGTTTGAAAAGGATGGAAAGCTGGTTTACGAACAACCGGCAAATTACAGCAGCAAGGAATTCCAGGCGCCTGCTCCGGTATTAGCGGGTAAAGGATTTATGAAAGATGGTCAGCTGGTGAATGAGCCTTTTGATTTTACCGCAAAAAACAATTTCCCGCTGGAAGAACAGCACAGAATGCTTAAATCCCTGTTTTTCCCCGATCAGGTTCCTGCCAATCAGCGTTTCAATTTGACCGAGGATGATTATCAGTTTATGTACCGGTATATGTCTCAATTTCCGGTCGAGACCGATTTTCCTGCTAATTATACAGAGGATTACTACGACGGATATGTAAAATTCCTGATGTTTGGAGCTACGAAAACGCGTTTGCCAAGACATATCCGACTATTCAATAAGAGCGGCGACGCTTACGGTTTTCTGCTCGACAATGCTTATATAGCTGATTTTGAGAAAGGTATTGAATTTATGCTGACCGCAGTAATATATTGTAATGAAGATGGGATCTTCAATGACGATCAATATGAATATGATACGGTGGGCTTGCCGTTTATGGCAAATCTGGGCAAGACGATCTTTGATTATGAACTAACCAGGAAGCGTTCTGTAAGGCCGGACCTGAACCGATTTGAAGTGGAATACGATAAGTAGTAATCAGGAAATCCGCATTTTAAATCTCGGCGCAATCTGGCAAATGTACAGATTGATCAAGTGACCGACGATCAGCAGCGCAGAACCTGCGTAGCTCAGCCACGAGAAAATCGCATGTTTTCCTTCAAAAAGCAGGGAAACTGAAAACAGCGCCAGGGCTCCCCAAAGTAAGATCCGGAGTGGAAGAGATTTGTGGTGACGGGTTGCGTAGTAAACTGCAACACCGTTGATGAGGATAAACAAAAAGTCAAGATAACGCAGTCCGTCATGCGAGTGATGTGACGCAACGCTCGAACCAAATGCCAGCGCAGGAACAAGGATGCAATGGATAATGCAAAGTACAGAACCCAGAATTCCTATGTAATCGGCTTTGTTATGTGAGTGTACTGACTTCATATCTAAATACATGATGTTGCAAAAATAGCACATTGAATACTTACATGCAACCGCGTTGCAAAATATTTTCAACGTTGACCTGGTACCGGAGGCAACTGCCGGTTGGTAATTGTAAGTGATAGAACTTAACTTTGGTGTGAAAGGTTTTATAGATATCAACTTTTGTGAAGTAATAAATTATTGGAAAAGATGGATCAATTGAAGGAAACATTGAAAGGGCACCACCTTCGTACAACAACTTGCCGGGAAGATGTACTTTCAACTTTCATTACCAAGAAAAATGCACTCTCACACGGTGACCTCGAAGGTGCGCTCGGTGAGAATTATGACCGCGTGACGATTTACCGTACGTTAAAAACTTTCCTGGAAAAAGGGATTATCCACAAAGTGCTGGATGATGAAGGTTTGCGCTATGCATTATGTTCGCACAATTGTTCGGAGGAGCAACATCAGCACGATCATATTCACTTCAAATGCAATGCATGCGGAGAAACAAATTGTCTTGAAAATCTGAGCATTCCCGCGGTTCAGTTACCGGCTGGTTATAAGCCGCAAAATTTCAATCTGCTCATTCAGGGTACCTGCCCCAAATGCAATTAATTAGCTTCCAAACTTCCATTTAAGGCGCAGCGAGGCATTTCTACCCATTTCGTCTGCATAGTACCGGAACCGGTTGAGGTAATCCCGATAAGCGGTATTGAAGATATTCTGAATACTTACGCCGATTTCCAGCTCCTGTTTTTCTGAAAAGCGCAGTGAAGTGCCCGCTTGCAGGTTCCAGAGGCTGTATGCTTTTGGCGGCGGGAGGAAATCGCTGTTCGCAGGTACCCATTTTTGCCGCGCTACAAGTAAATTTCCAACAGAAACGAAGGTATTGTGCCACTTTTCGTCTATTCCCGGTATTTCATATTTGAATTCATTGTCCAGTCTGTTCGGCGGGATCATGACCAGATAAGTGTCATTCCGCTGATCGTAAACGCGCAGATAGCTGAGCTTGCTCGCAATCGTTGTGTTTTTGACAAATTTCCAGCTTGCGGAAAGGTCGATCCCGGTAAAGGAAGCGTCGGTCTGGGTGTATTTGAAATAGGGAAAAGCGCCTCTGATTGTAAGAATGGGCTCAGGCTGGGGTTTTAAATAAATGTAATCGGAAATGTAATTGTAGTAGCCGCCGATCTCGACTGACCATTTTTCGTCTGCATATTTCAAACTTGCTGTAGTATTCAGCGCCTTTTCAGATTGAAGCGTCGCGTCGCCTTTCTCAAAAGCGGCGGCGCCGTGGTGCACACCGTCGCTGAAAAGCTCACTTACATTGGGCGCGCGCCAGGCTGAACCTACATTCAGCCGCGCAGAAAACCGTTCCGAGAAATTGCGGGTCGCACCGATCGTTCCTGAGAAATTAGCAAACTGAAAATCATTGGCGATTGTCTCCCGATTCACGATCCGGTAAGTTTTCAATGTCCGGTAATCGTATCGCACGCCCGCTTCCAGCTCCCATTTATTAGTAACATAACGTTCCAGCCAAAACAAGCCAATATTGAATTGGTTGAAATTGGGTATCAGCGGACGTCCGTCCATTAAATTATATTGATACAAAGTACTGATCCCGACCTGTCCGGCCAGCTTACCAGCGATCGGTTTATGGTCCCAGACAACGTCGTTGGTCAGCGTCGACAATTTGAAAGTGAGTTCCGGCCGGTTGAGCGCCGCTATCGAATCGTTTCTCGGCCGGTGCAAATCATATTCGTTCCGGTCATTCAGTTGCCTTGCAAATGTCCATTGAATGCCGCTGCCGTTTTTAAAATGGTAATGTGTTTCTGCTTTAATTAGCTCGTGGGCAACATTCTGATTCGGCCGGGCGATATTGTAGCTGAATCCGGATTTAATAAGCGGCTCACCATTTTTGATCACATTCAGAAGATCCGTAACGCTGCCAATATGAGAGCCTGAAAAAATACCGATCTTCGTCGCGAACCGGCTGTAAAACACATCTATACCAAAACCCTGATTGCGATAGCCCGCACCCAGCGAAAAGTTCTTCTCACTGATCCCGGTATTATCCAGGAAATAGCGGGGAGTACGGATATTCCCCCCACGCTTGATCGTACCCTGCGCCCGCCAGGCGAAGCCTTTTAAACCTTTGATACCGCCTTGCAAGGTAGCAGAACCAACACCCTGCCTTCCATTCGAAAAGCCGACCGCATTCACTTCCCCGCTCAACTGCTTGTTGTAAGGAAGCTCCTCCGTTTCCACCAAAATAACCCCGCCTATTGCATCAGAACCATAACGGACACCCGCGGCACCCTTCACAACTGATAATCGTGTCGCAATAAATGGATCAATTTCCGGCGCGTGCTCCGAGCCCCACTGTTGCCCTTCCTGGCGCACACCATTGTTCATGATCAATATCCGGTTACTATGGAGCCCGTGGATAACGGGTTTTGAGATCGAAGAACCAGTTTGCAGCGTAGTCACGCCAGTCACACCTTTCAAGCTTTCGCCTAAATTCTGTCCACGCGTTTTTTCCAGATCGACGCCAGAAATGGTTGTTAATGGTTGGGAAGAAAGCGCTTCCGAGCGGTGAGCGGTAATTTCTACATCCTGTAAATGCACTTCCTGCTCTTCCAGATTGAAGTTTTCCTCGTGACCAGCAGTCAGATCCAGCTTGTGCTGAAATGACGCATAGCCCACGATGCGGCATTCCATGGTGTAGGAACCCGGACAAAGATCCCGCAATTCGTACCGGCCGGAAGCGTCCGTGAAAACGCCCTTATTCTGGCCAAGTATCTGAACAGTAGCCCCCACAACCGGCTGACCGGAATGTTTGTCCCGCACAATACCTTTTACAAAACACGCGCAGCCCTGATTCTGACCATAAGACAAAACAGACAGCAAGCTGAAAATAACGAGAAAAATATGGCGCTTATAGGGCATCAGAAACTGACAGAGGTGTGCTATTGTTAATAAATACAAAAATAGTATTAGTGCAACTTTGTTGCAACTTTAACAGTCAAGTATTTTGGGAATCTTGCCACTGATTCAATGCGGGAAATGTAAATTTGCGCTTTTAAATCGCTACGAAAGTTGTCTTATCTGCTAATTTCCAAAATACTATTGATGCCGCCGCTCATCGCCGGCGTGACGCTCGCTGTGAGAAAATGGGGAGAAGGTTTTGGGGGATGGATTGGCGGTTTTCCATGGGTCGCGGGACCAATATCATTTTACATTGCCCTGGAACACGGTTCTGCATTCGCCGCTTCCACGATCACTTCGGCGCTGCTAGGGTCGATCGGTACCATATTGTTCGCGCTGGTTTACTCCGTTTTATCCCCGCGGTTATCCTGGCTGCCAACGGTTCTGATCAGCTATTCGGTATATTTCGTTGTGGCGCTGTTGTCACTCGGCCGGGACATATCTTTGCTCGGGGCTACTATCCTCAATATCAGCGTACTCACATTTGTATTATATTTTTTTCCAAAACCAAAAGCGAAGACAGACTTCCGCAAACAGCCTTCGTATGATATTCCGCTGCGGATGATCGTAGCGACGTTTTTTGTGGTAGTACTTACTCAGGCGGCAGATTACCTCGGGCCTACTTGGAGCGGCATCCTCACTCCATTTCCTATTATGACGTCCACGCTGGCGGTGTTTACGCATTCGCAGCAAGGTGCAAATGCGGCGATCAGGATATTGTATGGATTAATGCTGGCCGGATATGGATTTATCGCGTTCCTGGTGGGAGTGGCCTGGCTTGTCCCGCAAATGCCAATTGCCTCGGCTTACGGGATCTTGATGGTGGGGACAATGGTAATCAATGGAATTACAGTCAGGCTGGTCCGCTGAGGAACCAGCCCGACTGTAATTTTAAACTCTTTCCAGCTTTACAGGATAAGTTTTCTTGGCATTCCATTGACAGACATAAATATTCTGATCGCCGTCAATGCAAACGTCGTGGCAATGCATGAAAATCGGTTTTTCCTGCACCATCATCTGCAATTCACCATTTTTATATTCCGGCTTGGTTCCGCCCGGATTTGAAATTACCTTATTATTCTTGTCCAGAATCGTCACAAAACCTGAGTTAGGTGTTTGGTTCAAATAGCGTAACCGCGACCAGCAAACGCCTGCAAATAGGTTCTCACCCTGAAAAACGGGACGGCAAACGAATGCACCCGGCAAAAACAATGTGCTGAGGTACTTACCATCCAATGTAAATCTCTTGAATGAGTTATGCGCGCGGGAAGTGACGAGCAGGGTAGGGTTGGCTTTGTCGCGATAATCGACTGCAACGCCGTGTGCGGTCGAAAACTGAGCGTCACCGTCGCCGGTTCCGCCGAATTTGTCCATAAACTCTCCTTTTTGATTGTATCTCAAAATGAAGTTAGAACCGTAACCGTCAGCGACGTAGATCGTTCCGTCAGGTCCTATTGCTGTTTCTGTGGGTTTAAAAGGGTCGGTTTCTTTGTATGCGCCTACTTTGGAAGGATGTTCAATGGTGAGCAAAACTTTGCCTTTCAGGTCTGTTTTAGTCACTTTTCCTGTGTTAGGATCGGTGATGAAGAGAAATTCTTCGCCATTTGCGTTCCACAATGTCAGCCCGTGTCCGCCTGGATATTCGTGTCCCCAGCTTTCCAGCAACTTGCCCGACCGGTCGTAAATGAGGATATTGTTTTTGATCTCGTCCGTCACCATGATCAGCCTGCCTTTGCTGTCCTGGACCATTTCGTGGCAGTTATTAACAGGGAATTTGGAGGAATCAAGGTTTCCCCAGCCCTGGTTGACTTTGTACTTATGCGTCCCGTGCCCAATGGTTTCCCCATCGAGTTTCGGTTTCGCATTCAGAATGTAAAAAGGTTTAAAAGTAAGGGTTGCGGCGGCTGCGGCAGTTATTTTTGCAAACTGGCGGCGTGATTGTATTTCTGACATGACAAGTCTTTTATTTCAAAAAAGACAGTGTCAATAATTTCTTACTATGATTATAAATTAATCGGAAATGCTCAGCTAGCAGAATAACGTTTTCCGTAACGGTTCAGCCAGTCCATCAGGTGGTTTACATCCTGCATTTTGAACAGCTCGCTACCTGCATTCATGGTAGCTGCGGTGCCGCAGGCCACGCCCATTCTCACGGCTTCCCGATACGATTTTCCTTGTGATAAGGTCCAAACAATGCCTGCAAGCATACTATCTCCCGCTCCCACTGTACTTTTGGGCTGCACAGGCGGAGCCGGAATATGTTCTACCTGGTCTTCCGTCACCAGCATCGCACCCATTGCGCCCATCGAAACCACCACAATTTCACATTGGCCCCTGATAATCAACGCACGCGCCGCATCATCGACCTCGTCCATTTCCAATTTATCGACACCTACCAGCTCGCTGAGCTCGATAATGTTTGGTTTGAGTAAATAAACGCCGGCTTCGGTAGCATATCTTAATGCGTCGCCGGAAGTATCGGCTATAAATTTGGCGCCTTGGTTGTGCGCTATCTTGGCTATTTGTCCGTAAAAATCATTCGGAACTCCCGGAGGCAAACTGCCGCTGGCGATGATATAGGAAGGTTTTGGGTCAAATTCTTCGAGCATTTCGAGAATCGAACGCACTTCTGTCGGCATCATTTCCGTTCCCGGCATCCCGAAACGGTACTGAAAACCGGTGCTGGTTTCGAGTACGTGAAAGTTCTCGCGTGTCCATTGTTTGGTTTCGATCACCATCGTCTCCACACCCTCATTCTTCACAAGTTTGTGCAGGCGCTGTCCGGTTGGTCCTCCAATCGTGAAAATAGCGATCGGATTTCCGCCCAGCCGGTGAACTGCCTTGGCTACATTGATCCCGCCACCGCCAGCCTCAAAGTTAGGCGCATCGCAACGCAGCTTATTATCAGGAACAATGCGGGCTACGTTCGAACTTTTATCAAGAGCAGGATTGATTGTAAGGGTTACAATTGGTCCGGTTGCCATAGGAGTGGGGTTATCTGTTTATCACGCTAATTTATGCGAATAAAAACAAAAAACTGATCCACGCCGCGCCCTTCTTGAATTGTTCACATTGTGCAGACATTTAATTCAGTACTGGCCGTCGCTTACTTCCCAGCCGCCGTCCACACTAAAATTCTGTCCGGTAGTAAATTTGGCGTAGTCCGACATAAAGTAAACGGCCGCTCCGTCCAGGTCGCCAGGCAGCCCGTAGCGGCCTCCGTCGAGCGCCTGTTTGGTAGTAACAAATCCGGCGGAATCCTTTTGCTGACCGTCAATTCCTTCAATAATACCCGGAGTAAGCACATTGACACGGATATTCTGGGCCGCGTAAGATGCTGCAATGGATTTTGAAAAGCCGATCACGGCAGATTTAGCAGTAGCATAAGCATGATTCGAGAAATGCCGCGCAGGCGAAAAGCCCAGAACCGAGCTCATATTCAGGATACTACCCCCTTTATTCATACCAATAAAAGTGCGGATCGCCGCCTGGTTCGATAACATCAGGGAAGTGAGGTTCCAGTCGAGCGTTTTGTTCCAGCCTTCCAGGGAAAGTTCGTGCAAAGGTCCGTCGCCAAGACTTTTGCCGCCTCCGCCTGCCACGTGGTACAGTCCGTCGAAACTTCCGAATTCACGGATACACAGCTGGATCGCGTCCATCGCGGTTTGCGGGTGTGTGGCGTCACCTTGCTTTGCGCGCGCGGTACTTCCGAGCTGCAACTCCGCCACCAGGCAGTTTTCAGGGTTACGCCCTACTACAACCACATTCGCCCCATTTCTTACGAAAGCTTTGGCCGCTGAAAAACCGAGCCCCGTCGTACCTCCAATGATTACTATCGATTTGTTTCCCAGCCAGGTTTCCATGCTACTATTTTATTTTTGTTTGCAAAATAGGACTATTGCCATAAAAAATAAAACGCCTGACATCGTTTGATATGCCAGGCGTTTCAAATAAGCTTGCTATTACTATGCTACTGAGCGCAGTATAGACATTGAAGATTTTTCAAATTTATCTTTTGCGTAATCCAGCGAAAGCGTGAATTCATTCACATCCTTCTGAGACGGAAGATCAAACATCGCGTCTGTCATGATCGATTCGCAAATCGCGCGGAGACCACGTGCACCTAGTTTGTAGGTCATCGCCTGATCCACAATGAAGTCAAGTACCGCCTCTTCGAAGTGAAGTGTAATACCCTCCATCGCAAATAGTTTGCTGTATTGTTTCACCAGAGCATTCTTCGGCTCGGTCAGGATACGTCGCAAAGTTTCACGATCCAATGGATTCAAATGCGTCAATACCGGCAAACGACCGATCAGCTCGGGGATCAATCCGAAAGATTTAAGGTCCATTGCAGTTACGTAGCGCATCAGATTACCTTTATCAAAGATCTCGATGATCCTGTTGTCGCCTGAAAAACCGATCGGACGTGTATTGATACGTTTTCCAATATGTCTTTCAATACCATCGAATGCGCCGCCGCAAATGAAAAGGATATTTTCAGTATTAAGCGTGATCATTTTCTGATCAGGATGCTTGCGTCCGCCTTGTGGTGGCACATTCACGGTAGATCCTTCTAGTAATTTCAAAAGTGCCTGCTGCACACCTTCACCACTTACATCGCGGGTAATAGACGGATTGTCCGACTTCCGTGCGATTTTATCAATCTCATCAATGTAAACAATCCCGCGCTCGGCCGCTTCCACATTGTAGTCAGCAGCCTGCAACAGTCTTGTCAAGATTGTTTCAACATCTTCACCCACATAACCAGCCTCAGTTACTACCGTCGCATCGGCCACGCAAAAAGGTACCTGCAAGATTCTGGCGATAGATTTAGCCAGGTAAGTCTTACCGGTTCCGGTTTCGCCCACCATAATGATATTCGATTTTTCAATCACAACATCATCTTCGGTAGTCGTCTGGTTAAGCCTTTTGTAATGATTATATACAGCAACAGCCAGCGAACGTTTTGCTTCGTCCTGACCGATTACATATTGTTCAAGAAAATGTTTGATTTCCGTTGGTGGTATTGGTTTCAGCTTGGGAAGCTTGCCTTTTTTCTCTTTTTTATCCTCCTTCGCCCCTAATTCTTCCGTAATCACCTGGTGGCCTTGGGCTATGCAGTGATTACATATATGTGCATCTATTCCGGAAAGCAATAAATCGACTTCGTTTTTCTTACGTCCGCAAAACGAACAACTTACTTGTGCCATTGGGTAAATTTAAACAGTTAGTAATACAAATTTCCGGTTTTTTGATCGGCTTACCAAATAGAAATCGGCCTTACAATAAAAAGCACCCGGACAGACTGGCTCTCCGGGCGCTCGCATTCATTTTTTGATATTTTATTTATCTCTGGTCAAAACTTCGTCGATCAGACCATATTCCTTCGCTTCTCCGGCTTTCAGCCATTTATCGCGATCCGAATCAATTGCGATCTGTTCCGCAGTTTGTCCGGTATGATTAGCCAGGATTTCGTAAAGTTCGTGGCGCAGTTTTACTATTTCACGGGTTGTGATCTCGATATCGACCGAAGTTCCCTGTGCACCTCCCGAAGGCTGGTGGATCATTACACGTGCGTGAGGTAATGCAGCCCGTTTACCGGCAGCACCGCCAGCCAGTAATACAGCGCCCATTGAAGCAGCAAGACTGGTACAAACTGTCGCTACATCAGGTCTTACATATTGCATGGTGTCATAAATTCCCAACCCTGCGTATACCGAGCCGCCGGGGCTGTTGATATACATCAGAATGTCTTTTTTAGGATCAGCAGATTCAAGGAACAATAGCTGTGCAACGATGATATTCGCGATATTATCGTCCACACCAGTTCCCATGAATATAATGCGGTCGGCCATCAAACGGGAGAAAACGTCCACCTCGCGGAAGTTCATCGGACGCTCTTCAATAACCGAGCGGGTCATATTTTCAACTGTGTGGTTCATGTAACCGTCCACTGTAAGGCCGTTCACGCCAAGGTGATGGACAGCATATTTTCTAAATTCATTTCCGTGGTTCATCGATAAACTTAAATTTTAATTGAATTTATATTTAAAGGGCAAATTCATTATAGAACAAAAAGCAATATATGTTAGTTTCTGTTTATAAAACTGCTTGCTGATTAATTCACCTGTCACAAATTTGACCATTTCATTGAATAATCCTTGTCAATTACTGCGATAATTTGTCGGAATTTGCGAGGATCAGATATTGGCGGCGGTCACTACATTGCATTGTAAACGATTTTGAAAAAGATAAATACAGCGACTATGAGCGCAGCATCTAACTTATCGGAAAAGATCCGCCTGATCAGATTGCAAAAAGGCCTTTCCCAGGAAAATATGGCCGATATGCTCGGCTTGTCTACCACTGCCTACGGCGATTTGGAGCGTGGGAGAACGGAGCTTTCAGTTTCAAGGCTCGAAAATATTGCGAAACTACTCGACGTGCCTTTACAGGAAATGCTCGGTTTTGATTCTTTGTCGATGTCCGAAACGGACTGGCTTCGGCAGGAAAATACGCGGCTCCTGGCTGAAAACCGCAGAATGCAGAACGAGCTGGATCAATGGAAACTGAAATTCAGGCAATGGTTTGGCGAAGGGATTGTGCGCGAGATCGGCCAGCAGCGGGAAAGGATCGGCTTCTAAAAAAAACACCGTTCTACGCCTTGGCGTGGAACGGTGAAAAATATTTATTGCGAATTAAAATCAGGCGGCTACTTCTTCGCCTTTCGCCAGTTTCTCAAATTCACTTATTTCAATCGTCTGCTCGTCGGTACTAACCTGGTTGCGGATGACGTCTAATACTTTATTGTCAAATACCTGATTGAATATGCTTGTGTAGTTATCACGCTCTTTGTCAGCCAGGTAACCTTGTGCCACGCGGTCAATCGTTTCTTTCATATTGTCATCGTCACCGTAGATGCCGAACTGACCTTTTACCATATTACGGGTAAATTCCATGATCTCAGGATATTCAACTTTAATGCTTTCTCTGTCTGCTACCCTGTTTTTAATCAGGCTCAGTTTCAATGATTTTTTGAAATCTTCAAACTGCTCCTCGATCTGCTCGCGGCTAAATTTGCCTTCGTTAGAGCGTTCCAGCCAATCTTTCAAAAACTCCTCAGGAACGTCGATCGAGATATTATCAAGCAATGCAAACTCGATATCGCGGCGAAGCAATGCTTCTGTTTCACGCTCGTAGTTTCCTTTGATAATTTCAAGAACCTTTTCTTTGAATTGCTCTTCGCTGTCAGCCTGACCTGGTCCCAGTACTTTATCAAAAAACTCCTGGTTGAATTCTGCCGGAGCCTGGCGTGTGATATCTTCAACAGTCAAAACAAAATCGCCTGAAAGTGAACCAATATCTTCTTTTTTCTTGCCGGTAACGTGCGCAATCGCCGATTCGTCGGAGAATGTATCCTGAATGTCGAAAGTGACCACGTCATCTTTTTTCACTCCGATAAATTTCGCAACCGCTTCTTCCTTCACTTGTTTGGTAGGAATAGCGGTGCGGGTTGTGAATTCGCTTGACTCCTGTTTCAGTTCGCCGAAAATCATATCACCGGCTTCACTTACTTCCGGGTGAACGCTATCTGCAAAACGCTCGCGCAGACTGTCCAATGTTTTGTTCAATTCATTGTCATCTACATTGATCGTATATCTTTTCACCGCAGGCAGTTCCGAAAGATTTACTTCAAAATCAGAAGCAACACCCAGTTCGTAAACGAACTCGAATTCAGTTGCTTTGTCCCAGTTTACCTCAGCCGCTTTGTCGCGATCGGGAACGGGGTCACCTACAACCTGCAATTTGTTTTCTCTGATATAATTGCTCACCGCAGTGCTCAGCAAATTGTTGACCTCGTCAACCAAAATGCTTTTTCCGTACATGCGCTGGATCACGTGGGAAGGTACTTTTCCTGGGCGGAACCCTTTCAGGTTTACCTTTTTAGAATAGTCCTTTATCGTTTTATCGACCTTGGGCTGGTAATCTTCTTTGGTTAACGTTACTTTCAATGAAGCCAACGTTGGTGAGCTTTTTTCTAACAGAACTTCCATATTTCGCTTATGCTAATGGTAACACCTTGGGTATAAAACAGAAATGAAAAATAAAAATGCCCTCAAAACGAAGTCCTGAGGGCATTTGACGGGTCTTACTACGGAGCAGCACATCTTTCCAAATTGGGATAGGAATCTGATGCCCCGTCATTCCCTTGTAATCGTACGGGCGGAGGGAATCGAACCCCCACGCCTTGCGGCACTAGATCCTAAGTCTAGCACGTCTACCAGTTCCGCCACGCCCGCTCACTTTTCCAGATTCAATAGGGGTTAATATTGCTGCCCTTTCTCGAATTGGGAGTGCAAAGGTATTTCTATTTTTTAGATAGATGCAAGCTTTTTTGAAAATTTTATCTTTTGGTAACAGGATATTGAAAAATGTCGCCGGAATTTGTTATTTTGGTGAAGCATACCAATTAAAAAACAGCAGTGGAGCAACTCGTTGAGGCCCTCAATATTGATCTTGAACAGGAGCGGAAGGATATTCTTAAAAAGTATCGGAGGTTATTACGCACAGCCAAGCCATTCTTAAAGGATAATGATGCCAAATTAATCAAAAAGGCCTTTTATACTTCGGTTGAGGCCCATAAAGATATGCGCAGGCGGTCGGGTGAACCTTACATTTACCACCCGCTTGCAGTAGCACAGATCGTTGTTGAAGAGATCGGTTTAGGTACCACCGGTATTGTCGCGGCATTGCTGCACGATGTCGTAGAGGATACCGATATGCGGATCGTGGATATTGAGCGGCTTTTTGGCAAAAAGGTAGCCAAGATCATCGACGGACTTACCAAAATCTCAGGCAAGTTTGAATATGGATCTTCCCAGCAGGCGGAAAATTTCCGGAAAATGCTGCTCACGCTGTCGGATGATGTGCGGGTGATTTTGGTTAAACTGGCTGACAGGCTGCACAATATGCGGACGCTTGACAGTATGCCGCGCGACAAGCAGCTTAAAATAGCTTCGGAAACGATATTCATTTACGCGCCGCTCGCGCACCGGCTTGGGCTTTACAGCATTAAATCCGAGCTGGAAGAACTTTATCTTAAATACACAGAACCGCAGGAATACCGCGCAATTGCCAGAAAACTGAGAGAAACGAAAGGGATCCGTGACCGCTTTATCGCGAAATTCATGGAGCCGATCGCCCAGGACCTCGAATCTGCCGGTTTGAATTTTATCCTCAAAGGGCGCCCCAAGTCGATTTATTCGATCTGGAACAAAATGCGCAAGCAGAGTAAGCCATTCGAGGAAATATATGATCTTTTCGCAATTCGGATTGTGCTCGAATCTTCGGCGGAAAATGATCGGGAAAAAGCGATCTGCTGGCAGGCATATTCCATTGTAACTGACCACTATAAGCCCAACCCGGACCGGTTGAAAGACTTTTTGAGTACGCCACGGGCAAACGGTTACCAGTCGCTGCACTCTACTGTAATGAGCAAAAGCGGCCAGTGGGTAGAAGTCCAGATCCGCACGACGCGCATGGACGAAATCGCTGAAAAGGGGTATGCGGCTCACTGGAAATACAAAGGAAATGATACCAAAGTGCGCGGCAATATTGAACAGTGGATCACGCAGGTGCGCGAGACGCTGGAAAATGGGTTTGGCGATAAAACAGCCGCAATAGAGTTCCTGGACGAATTCAGGAGCAATTTGTTCAATGAAGAGGTTTTTGTTTTTACACCAAAAGGTGAACTGAAAGTACTGCAAAGCGGCGCCACCGCACTTGATTTTGCATTTGATATACATTCAGAAGTGGGCGCGCATTGTATGGCGGCGAAAGTGGGCGGGATATTGGTCCCGATCAGTTATGTGCTCAATAATGGCGACCAGATCGAGATCATTACTTCCGGCAAGCAGAAGCCGAATGAAGACTGGCTGCGGATCGTAGTTACCTCGAAAGCCAGGGCGAGGATTAAGGATTTCTTGAAAGAAGATAACCGCCGCTATGAAACCGACGGGCGGCAGATGGTGGAGAAAAAACTCAAAATTCTGGGTATCGATCTCACCGCCGAAGTTGTAAACCAGCTGCGCGCGTTTTTTGAATGCAAAACTTCCACCGACTTTTTTTACAGGATCGGGAAAGGCTACATTCATCTTGACGAACTGAAAAGGTTCAAGCGGGATAAAGAATCGAAAGAGCGTAAAGCCGCAGATGCGGTTACTCCGGCTCCCGCAAACGGTTCGAGCGACGGGAAAACGCTTACGAAATTCCTCAAACAAATCCACGGCGACCGTGCAGACAGCGATACGCTCCTAATCGGCGACGATATGGACAAGATCGACTACAAGCTCGCAGCCTGCTGTAACCCAATCGCGGGAGATGACGTTTTCGGTTTTGTGACGATCAACGAAGGCATTAAAATCCACCGTACCACCTGCCCGAATGCAGCCGAGCTGATGTCCAAACACGGGAACAGGATCATCAAGGCAAAGTGGGAATCCAATAAGGATGAAGCTTTCCTGGCCGGACTATATTTGTCGGGAACAGACCGCGTAGGATTGGTGAACGATGTGACCAGAATTATCTCTAACGAGCTGCATATCAATATGCGGGGACTCACGATCGATACCAAAGACGGGGTTTTTAATGGGGATATTAAACTCTATGTACAGGATACCCGACATTTGGATATTCTCATAAATAAACTCGAACAGGTAGAGGGAGTTTACAACGTTCAGCGCTTCGACACCAACCTCAGTCACACATAATTGGGTGAACGATTATCAATATGCAGTGTTATTAAATGTGGTTGGTCCCGGTGGTGTTAAATTGCCAGACTGACTATGATTTACTGTAAAAAAGCGTATTTTCGCGCAAGAATATCACAGATATGCCACAAGCCAGCAAACCAAATTTCGAAGCCGCCAAGAAAATTCTGACGGCTTACCTGGAAAATAAAGGACTTCGTAAAACACCCGAGCGTTTTGCGATATTGGAAGAGATCTACACCAGGGAAGATCATTTTGACGTCGATGAGCTTTATATCAGTATGAAGAACAAGCGTTATCGGGTCAGCCGCGCTACTGTTTACAACACGTTGGACGTACTGGTAGACTGCGATCTGGTTACCAAGCACCAGTTTGGCAAAAACCTGGCGCAGTTTGAAAAATCGTACGGAAACAAGCAGCACGATCACCTGATCTGCACCGATTGCCACAAAGTGATGGAGTTTTGCGATCCAAGGATCCAGTCCATTCAGAACATGGTGGGAGAAATGCTCAATTTTAGTGTGATGCACCATTCCCTGATCTTTTACGGCAATTGTACCAAAGAGAATTGCCAGAACCGCAACGAAATCCCGCGGGAGACCTCGGCAGCTTACGAGGATAGATAGTTTAGACAGATCGGGCAGCCGGTAATTCGACTGCCCGCCTTACACCATATTAGTTTCAGTAATCAAAAATTGAATGAAAGTTGACGTACTACTTGGGCTCCAATGGGGAGACGAGGGAAAAGGTAAAATTGTGGACGTTCTTGCGCCGCGATATCAGGTTGTAGCCCGTTTTCAAGGTGGCCCGAATGCCGGACATACTTTGGAATTTGACGGTATCAAACACGTTTTACACCAAATTCCGTCAGGGATTTTCCGCAGCGATATTCAGAATATTATCGGAAACGGTGTTGTATTGGATCCGATCGTTTTCAGAAGAGAGATTGAAAACCTGGGAAAATACAACCTGGACCTGATCAGCAATCTGTATGTTTCCAAGAAAGCATCCATCATTGTCCCAACCCATTCCCTGCTCGACGCAGCTTACGAGAAGTCAAAAGGTGATTCCAAAATCGGTTCTACGCTAAGAGGAATTGGCCCGGCTTATCAGGACAAAACAGCCAGATTGGGTCTGCGGGTAGGTGATGTGCTTTCACCGAATTTTGCTCAGAAATATAAGAAACTGGTTGACGCGCATAAAGTTATCCTTGATTTCTATCAGTTTGACTACGCCGAAGCTTTGCCGAAAGCAGAAGAAAACTTCTTCGCTGCGGTCGAATTCATGAAGCAATTCACGCTGGTCAATAGCGAATACCTTGTGAATGATGCATTGGTACAAAACAAAACCGTTTTGGCCGAGGGTGCGCAGGGTTCCTTGCTGGATATTGATTTCGGTTCTTATCCATTCGTGACGAGCTCGACTACGATGGCCGCAGGCGCGTGCACAGGCTTGGGTATTGCTCCAAGTCAGATAGGAGAGGTTTTCGGTATTTTCAAAGCATACTGTACCCGTGTTGGCAGCGGCCCATTTCCTACTGAACTATCAGATGAAATTGGTGAGAAAATGCGTCAGGAAGGTCGCGAATTCGGTGCTACTACCGGTCGCCCGCGCCGCTGCGGCTGGCTCGATCTGCCTGCATTGAAATATGCGATCATGATCAACGGCGTTACGCAGCTGATCATGATGAAAGTCGATGTATTGACGATTTTTGATTCTATCAAAGTTTGTACACAATATAAACTGGCTGACGGTACCTTAACTGAACAGCTTCCTTACGATTTGTGTGACGAGACGGTTGAGCCTATCTATAAAGAATTCAAAGGCTGGCAGCAGTCGCTTGACGGAATCCACGATTTCGACTCAATTCCGGAAGAACTGCTTGCTTATGTGAAGTATTTGGAAGAAGAATTAAAGTTGCCGATCACATTCATTTCCACCGGCCCCGATCGCGAAGCGCTGATCAGCCGCGAAACGTCTGCGATATCTTTCTAAGCGGTAATTACTATAAACGCCGTCACCGATTCAGTTCGGTGACGGCGTTTTGAATTTCTGCCTCATTATACTTTACGCCAGCAGATTCAGCACATCCTCCCTGCTCAGCGACTTGATAAATCCTTCCTCATTGGAAATCAGATCATCCGCCAATTGCTTCTTGGTGCGCTGCAAAGCAAGTATCTTCTCCTCAACCGAATTTTTGGTAATGAACTTATAGGTGAATACCGTACGATCCTGACCGATTCGGTGGGCACGGTCAACTGCCTGGGCTTCAATGGCAGGGTTCCACCAGGGATCGAGGATGAAAACATAGTCGGCGGCGGTGAGGTTGAGGCCGAGGCCGCCGGCTTTTAGCGAGATCAAAAATATTTTAATATCCTCCCTTCCCTGAAAAGTTTCAACCTGCTCCTGCCGGTTTTTTGTCGAACCGTCGAGGTAGGCATATTGCGTTTTATTTTCGTCGAGAAAATGTCTGAACAGGTCCAGGTGTTTGATGTATTGGCTGAAAATCAGAATCTTATGATCCTCGCCCATCGCAGTTTGCATTTTGTGCAATACATCTTCAAATTTCCCCGAACCATATTGGTATTCAGGATCGACCATTACCGGGTGATTCGCAAGTTGCCGAAGTTTCGTCAAGCCTTGCAGAACGACCAGCTGCGATTTTGAAATACCTTCTTTGTCAATACTTTGCAGGATCAGATTGCGGTAATAGGCCTTTGCTTCTTCATAAGCTTTCTCCTGCTCCTCGGACATATCGCAATACTGGATACTCTCCACTTTCTCAGGAAGGTCCGTTGCAACCTGCGATTTCAACCTCCTTAAAATGAATGGTTTAATAAGATTGTAAAGCCGTTTCGTTTTTTCTTCGTCTCCCTTTTTCTCGATAGGAATCTGAAATTCATCCCTGAAAAAAGCCTGGCTGCCCAGCAAGCCCGGATTCACAAAAGACATTTGCGACCATAAATCAAGGGTATTATTCTCAACCGGCGTACCTGTCAATACTAATCTATGCGTCGAATTGAGCTTTCTGACTGCCTTGGTAATGATCGACGCCGGATTTTTGATCGCCTGCGATTCGTCGAGAATAATGTAATTGAAACGGTAATTTTCAATGATATCAATATCCAGTCGGACAATTCCGTAGGAAGTCAGGATCAGGTCATAATTGTCAAACTGGGAAGTATCTTTCTCCCGGTTGGTACCGGTATATAAAAACACTTTCAGGTCGGGTGTAAACCGCTTCGCTTCCAGCTGCCAGTTGTAAAGCAGGGAAGTCGGCATAATGAGCATCGAAGGCTGTCCCGCGCCATTTTCTTTTTCCGATTGTAGCAATGCGAGCGTCTGAACCGTTTTTCCCAAACCCATATCATCTGCCAGACAACCTCCCAGGCGATATTGTTTCAGAAATTGCAGCCAATCGTAACCCGTTTTTTGATAGGGGCGAAGCGTTCCTTTGAAGTTCAGAGGAGGAGCGGCAGGTTCTATTTGCTGGAAATTCCGCAGGTTTTCAAGCTTGCGGCTGATCACCGCGGTCGCCAGATTTTCTTCCTGCAATTCCTGTACAAGTGCCAAATGGTGCATGCGAAGCCGCAGCTCGTCCTCGTTTTCAGAATGCTCGGTAAATGAGAAGAACTCTGAATATTTGGTAAACCACCACTCGGGAATAACTGCTACCTCGCCATTTGGCAATAAAAACTCTTTCTTCCTATTTAATATGTAGTTTCTGAGCTCGATAAAAGGAATCTCAAACTCTCCAAACCTGACTTTTGCATTGATATCAAACCAATCGCGGCCTTCCTGAATCGAAATATCTAGCGAAGAATAACCCAGGAAATAGCGCTTACTGTCATTCGTATTTTGTCTGACGATAATGCCGTTTTCCTGCAATATACCCGCATTGCTTTGCAGCCAGCCAAAAGCCTGCGCCTTGGGCATCTGCACATTCCCGCTCCGCATATTAAGCCCCCATTCTTTCAGCAAACGCACATTTTCACCTTCCACATCAATGCTGCGCCTTACTTTATTGAAAAAATAGTCATTGCCCTTTTTCTCCATATGCACGCTCGAAGGATGTGCAAAACTGTCGTAATGGAAGGAAAAGCCGGCATATTGGAATGAAAGATCAAATGCTACGTCGTGGTCTTCTTCTTCCAAAACAGCTACATCCTCCGAATCCTGAAAAAGTACAGGTGTTTTTTTAGGTGAAGATGAATATTCTGAAATAGTAAGGATCGTTTTGGGCGCGGAAGACACATTTCTGATCTCAAAACCCCGCGCGACCACATCATAGGAAGCAATCAGCGGGGCAACAAATCGACCGTAATATTGCTCCTCAACCTGACCGGGAATAGCAATGAATTTTTTGTTCAAAAACGGTTTGATCTTCTTACCATCCACATTTCCTTCAAAGCTGTACAAACGACCGTCTACGATAAGCCAAGCAGGGTCTTCGCAAACCAGGAATGCGTTTTTGTATTGAAATTCAAGCTTTTGGTACTTATGTCTGATCGTCGGAAAATAGTGGGTATTGTCTTCATTTCTGATAAAGTGAAAACGGATCGACGCTTTTTCGGGCTCAGTTTCGACTGATTTCCAAAGCGGGTTACCGTCGCTTCCCATGATAAAAATGTCTTTTCCGGACAGCTTTTCTAAAATTCGGGCTTTACAGTTTTCGAGATAACCGGCAATCGCTTCCTGAATGGACTTGTCACCTTTCTGAGGATCGTAAATTTTCAGGAAATAGTCTACTGCATTCAGTTTTTTGGTATTGAATTTTCTCAACACCTGGTCCTGCTGAATATCGTCGATCAGCTTGACGAGTTCGAGATCCCGGCTATCCAGCCCGCTCATGAACTCCTTTACATTCTTAGAGGAAATATTCTGGATCTGAAAGGTAAACTCTCCGTGCGCATTCAGTTGAACAGCAAATGCTTCAAAAATATACCCTAAATACTCATGGTTCAGAATCGAATAAACAATCTTAAACGGCTCAGCAGGAGATACTTTCATTATCTGATTTGCTTCAAAGGGTAAGTGTTGACGAAAAGCCTATCAAGGTTTGGATTAACCTCTTTTGGAAATTGATAAACTTCAAATATAGATTAATTCGCCCCTAAATCCTACTTCTTCAAAGCCAGACTAACCAGCTCGGCGGTGTTCTTGACATTCGTTTTTTTCATGATACTCGCGCGCTGATTGGCGACGGTATTGGAGCTGATCTCGAATTTTTCGGCAATATCCTTGCTGCTCATTCCTTCGATCAGACATTTCAGGATTTGCTGCTCGCGGGGTGTCAGGATATTCCAGATTGATTTACCCTCCATTTCAGCCGGCTCCACTTCCGGCTCAGGCGTGATCAGGACTTGTTTAAGCAATTTTTTAATGATAATAGAAGAAGCATAAGGCGGAAAGTACAGCTCACCTTTTGCAATAGCACGTATCGCACGCAGCATTTCGTCGCGGCTGGTATCCTTTTGCAGGTAGCCCGACGCGCCGCTCAGTGCAGAAGTAAGAATATAGTCTGCATTGTTATGCATACTGAAAACCAGGATCTTGACATTCGGAAATGCAGGTACGATCTGCCTGATCACATCCATTCCCGACACCCGCGGCATCGTCAAATCAAGCAATATCAGGTCGGGGTTTACTTTCTCAACCATATCCCACACTTCATCCCCATCGGAAGCCTCGCCCGCAATGCGCAGGTCTTCCTCATCTTCCAGCAAAGTGATAATCCCCTGTCTCACAACCGAATGGTCGTCCACAACTAAAATCCGTATCGGCATTCCTGTTCAGGTATCAGTTCATAATTCGACTTCCAGAACCAGTTTGGTACCCCCGTCAATTTTGGAAATAATCTCAATTTTTCCATTTAGGAGCTGGCTTCTGGTGCGGATGTTTTCCATTCCGTTGCCGGATGTAACCGGGAAGTTTTCAGTTTTGAGATCATCTACCGAAAACCCTTTTCCATCGTCCGCGATCTCCAAAATAACACGATTCCGGGTGTGTTCCAACTTAATCTTGATCCGGCTGGCCTGCGCGTGCTTCACGGCATTGTTCAATGCTTCCTGCGCAATCCGGTAAAGACTGGTTTCCATTAAGTTGCTCATCGGGATCCGCTCGCTGGTATCTCCTTCAAAATCAACCTGTGCGCGGGACACCTCGGTAGTTTGTTCGCAGAGCAGTTTCAGGGCAGAGGTGAGGCCGAAATCATTCAATACCGACGGCATTAAGTTGAAAGAAATCTGGCGGGTGGTCTGGATAATATCCTGAATGAGCGAAACGAGCTGCTCAAATCGCTTCTGGTTTTTTTCGTCGTGAAATTGTACGGATTTTAACTTTTCTGCATGCAGTTTCAGGCCGGTCAGCATTTGTCCGATCCCGTCGTGCAGTTCCAGTGCAAATCTTTTCCGTTCCTCTTCCTGCCCTTCGATCAGTGAGGCCGCGCGGATCCGGTCTTCGGCGAGCTGCAGTTCGTATTTTTCTTCTTCAACTACCAGTAATTCTTTTTGAATATCAAGTAGTTGCAGGTTTGTTTCTTTTAATTTTTGGTTAGATAGCTGCAATGCAACCTCCGATTCCGTCAGCATGCGCACAACCCGCCTGGTAGTATTCACGACGGGCCTGAAAATGAGCAAACCTTCTGCCAGCAAAACCAGGATCGTCATAATGCCGAGGATCCATTCAATTCGTTCCAGATTTTCCAGGCGCTGAAAACTTTCCTTGTCAAACTGGAAAACGATCTTGTCCATCTGGTCCAGGTACAGCGGCTCATTTTTCAGAATAACCTGCAATGCATCCTGCATTTCGGTTGATGAAATACTATCGGAATCGACTGCCAGAAACTGGCTGTGCATTTCGTCGAATACAGGTTCCAGCTCGCTAAACATCGTATCCAGCGCCGCGCTTTTCCACGTTACCACGCCATCTTCAATAGGTAACCTTCTGCTGGCAAGCTGTTCGTGACTGGTTCTCCACTGGTTTAAAAGAACAGAAAACCGAACACTGTCCGAAGCCGGTGTTTTATTGACTTTGAGTAATGCAAGCTTGGTGAGCCGCTGGCTGAGCATTCGCTGCCGGCCAGCCACATTCACGACCCGACTATCGTGGTTCAGGCTGCTGATAGTTCTTCTGATCAGAAATAACCCGCTGATAGTCAGCATGGCGACTACACAGAGTGCTACTACATAAAACCTCGTCAGACTTCCTGCTACCCGCTTATCGAGTCTCTCCATTTGCTCATAATCCGATATACACCAGGTTTTCCCTGACCATCACCGGGAAAGTTTTGATTTGATAGGCATCGTCATTGAAACACTGCCCGGTTTTTAATGAAAATGTCTTTTTGTGAAACGGACAAGCCACTTTCGGTTCTCCTTCGTGGCTGCCTATCATCCCGCGCGAAACCGCCATTTGCTGTCTGTGCGGACATTCATTGTCTGTCGCGTACCATTCGCCGCGTCGGGCAAAGTTAAATATAGCGATTTGTTTGCCGTCAATAAACGCGCAGCCGCCGCCATCTTCGGGAATATCGCTCACCGCGCAGGCAATATGCCAGGTAACTTGGGTGTCTGTCGGGATTTGGGTTTCTGTGTTCATAGGAGTTCAATGAGTTAATGAGCCGACGGGGAATGATTGAATGATTGAATGATTGAATGATTGAATGATTGAATGATTGAATGAGTGAATGAGTGAATGAGTGAATGAGTGAATTTCTTTGGGTGTGATTCATGAATCCAACAATGAATGACAATGACTGACCACAAATGACAATTAGTGACTCAAAATAACCATCCCTACGCCCACTCCTTTGCCCTTTTCTGTTCCCGCATTTCTTCAAATTGAATCGAAGGATCTTTGGCTGGGGTATTGACAAAATGGGAGAACCGTTTCCTTAGCTCCGGATTGTCCACTACTTCTTTCCATTCGCATTGGTACACGTCGATCAGCTGCTGTAAATCGCTTTCCAGTTCCGCCGCAATGCCCAGCACATCATCTACGACCACGGCTTTCAGGTACGACATGCCGCCTTCCATTTTGTTCAGCCAGGTGGCGGTCCGCGCCAGTGGGTCGGCGGTTTTAATGTAAAACATCAGGAAACGGTCGATCAGGCGGAGGCAGGTTTCTTTGTCCACGTCGGTAGCCAAAAGTTGCGCGTGCTGGGGTTTGGAGCCGCCATTTCCGCACACATACAGATTCCAGCCTTTTTCCGTAGCAATAATCCCAAAATCCTTGCTTTGGGCCTCGGCACATTCGCGGATACAGCCCGATACCGCAGATTTGAGCTTATGCGGCGAGCGCAAACCTTTATACCTATTCTCGACCTCAATCGCAAAACTCACCGAGTCTTGCACACCAAACCGGCACCAGGTGGATCCTACGCAGCTTTTTACAGTCCGCAAAGATTTTCCATACGCGTGGCCGCTCTCGAAACCTGCGTTGATCAGTGCTTCCCAGATTTCCGGTAAATCGCCCAAATGTGCACCGAACAAATCAATGCGCTGGCCGCCGGTAATCTTAGTATACAATCCATATCGCTGCGCTACCTGGCCGATCACGATCAGTTTTTCAGGGGTAACCTCGCCGCCTGGTATTCTCGGGACAACCGAGTAAGTGCCTCCTTTTTGAATATTAGCAAGATATCTGTCGTTTGAATCCTGAATAGGCGCGCGGTCTTTTTGCAAAATGCTTTCATTCCACAAACTCGCAAGCAGCGAAGCCACAAGCGGTTTACAAGTCTCGCAGCCGTCACCTTTTCCAAAGGTATCAAGTACATTTCCATACGTTTTCAATCCATTCATTTTTACCAGATCCAGCAATTCCTGGCGGGAGTAGTCAAAATGCTCGCAGACCACATTCCGGACGTAAACGCCGTTTTGTTTCAATGTGCCCGTGATAATGTCTTTCACCATCGGAATGCAGCCGCCGCAGCCCGTACCCGCTTTGCAGGATTTTTTAATGGTATCAATAGTATGGTTGCCTTTTTCGCTCACTTCGTGGCAGAGCATTCCTTTGGTAACCGCTTCACAGGAGCAGATCAGCGCATCGTCGGGGAAGCTCATCACGCCTGCGCCCGCTTCTTCGCCGCCTCTCGATCCTAATATCAGATCTTCCGAATCGGGCGGCAGGATCGTTTTGTTCTTGCACGTTTGCAGCAGCATATTGTATTGCTCGGCGTCGCCCACGAGGATCCCGCCGAGCAGCGTTTTTCCATCGGGACTTACATTAATGCGTTTGTAAATTCCTTTGGCTTTATTTTCGTAACGAACTGTGGTACAAGCCGGCTCTTCGATAAACGGATCTCCAAAACTAGCGACGTCAGTATCGATCAGTTTGAGTTTGGTTGACATATCAAAAGGAAGAAATTCCTTTTCTCCACCGGTCAGTTTCGCAGCAACTACATCGGCCATTTCGTAGCCTGGCGCGATCAGCCCGTAGATCATGTGGTGTGCCAACGCGCATTCTCCTATTGCAAAAATGCTGGGATCGGAAGTTTGCAGCTGGTTATCGACGATAATACCGCCTCTTGGGTGCGTTTCCAGTCCCGCGATTTTAGCAAGCTCGTCGCGCGGCCGGATACCCGCAGATATGACCAGCATATCTACTTCCAGGAAAGACTGGTCGGCGAACTGCATTCCCTCAATACAATCGCCGCCTTTGATTTCCTGCGTATTTTTGGAAAGATGAATATGCAGTCCCAAGCTTTCCAGCTGACTTTGCAGCATTCTGGAACCGGCCTCGTCGATCTGTCTTGGCATTAACCTGGTAGCGAATTCCACCACGTGCGCTTCTTCCAGACCGAGGTCGAGCAGTGCTTTTGCGGCTTCCAATCCCAGCAACCCGCCACCGATCACCGCACCCTTTTTAGCTTTCCGTGCATAGGACTGGATCAGTTCGAGGTCTTCAATAGTCCGGTACACGAACACACCGTCTTTTTCAACCCCTGGAATAGTAGGGACAAACGCCCCTGAGCCGGTGGCCATGATCAGGTAGTCATATTGTACTACAATACCATGATGAGAACGAACCAGTTTGTGTTCCCGGTCAATATCGACGACAGGATCGGACAAATAGATCTTTATACCATTATCCGCATACCAGTCTTCACTAGCCAGCGTCAAATCGTCGGCCGTTTTGCCGGCAAAGTATTCGCTTAAATGTACGCGATCGTACGCCACACGCGGCTCTTCACCAAATACAGTAATGCTGATCTGCTGGCTTGCCTGCCGCTTCGCCAGAAGTTTTTCACAAAACTTAAAACCGACCATTCCATTGCCAATCACTACAATTCTGATGTCTGAGATATGTTTCATAGTATATAGTAACTATTAGTTTGTAAATCAATTATTATTTTATTGGATTATTCTTATTTTATGATATTTCTCACCGTACTTATTGCACTCAAAACTAAATGGCAAATAGTCATTTTCCTAATTTTATATTCTTAAATATGGTCAATTGTAAATATATATTTTGGTCAAAAGGTTGTTTTGTAAAATTTAGCTTCTAATTTTGATGCCGTAGTAATGATGGTTATTAACTACTATACATAGTACATTTTCAATATTCACTCCTGTATTACGAAACAAATGGAAGCTAAACTAACATTGGTTGGTGCCGGGCCGGGAGACGGAGAGCTGATTACCTTAAAAGGGATCAGGGCACTGGAAAAAGCGGACGTCGTACTGTATGATGAACTCGCCTGTCATGAATTGTTGGACTTCGCGCCGGCGCATTCCATGAAGATCTACGTAGGAAAAAAAGTGGGTGAACCTTCATTTTCACAGGAGGAAATCAACGGTCTGATCGTGCGGCTTGCCCGGAAGAAAGGTCACGTGGTGCGTTTGAAAGGTGGCGATCCATTTGTATTCGGCCGCGGACACGAGGAAATGCAATATGCCAGGGACTGTGGTGTGACGGTGGAGGTTGTGCCGGGCGTTTCAAGCTGTATCTCGGTGCCTGCGTCGATGGAAATTCCGGTTACCCGCCGGGGTGTGAGCGAAAGCTTTTGGGTGATCACCGGTACTACCCGCGACGGTTCACTTTCAGACGATATGCAGCTTGCGGTTCAATCGAAAGCTACTGTGGTAGTATTAATGGGATTGGGCAAACTGGAAGAGATATGCGCATTGTACAAGCGTTTCGGTCGTGGACATTTGCCGATGGCAGTGATTCAAAATGGAACGCGGCCTGACGAAAAAAGTGTGATCGGTCAAGTTTGGGAAATGCCCCAGCTCGTGCGTGAACAAAATATCGGAACGCCCGCCATTATGATCATGGGCGAAGTAGTGGCCCTGCATCCTTCTTACGCACTGGAATATCTGCATAGTAACGGTTTGGCCTGCTAACTCTTCTACCCCGAAAATATAATATGAAAACAGCTATACGCATCGTAATAGCGGGTTTATCAGCATTGCTGGTAGGTTCGGAAGCATTTGCCCAGTTCAGTTTATCGGGTCAGCTGCGAACGCGCACTGAGCTACTTCACGGGCAGGGATCTCCTTTGTCCAAAACTGATAAGCCGGCGTTTTTCACTTCCCAGCGTACCCGGCTGAATGCGGTCTACAAAGGTTACCGGATGCAGTTTTTTACGGCTTTGCAGGATGTACGCGTTTGGGGACAGGATGCTTCTACCAATAATAGGGTTACAAATCAGCCTCAAAACGGTCTGATGCTGCACGAAGCGTGGGGCGAGATCAGTTTGCTGGATACCAACAAAACCAGGCTGGGTAAAGTGTTTTCGGTTAAAATAGGAAGGCAAGAACTGCTTTACGACGACAGCCGGTTGCTGGGAAATCTGGACTGGCTCCAACAGGCAAGGCGACACGACGGTGTTTTGCTTAAATTTGAAAACAACGGATTTCTCGCACATATTGGCGCTGCGTATAATCAAAACCGTGAGGCGAGGAGCGGGGTGTTATACGATGGAGTGCCAATAGGTTACCCGGCCGGGACTAATGGAATAGGTACCATGTACAAATCCATGCAGTTTGGTTATTTAGGTAAAAAACTGAAAAAGGGTAATGCTTCTTTTCTATTGTTCAAAGATGATTTCCAGAAGTATAAGTTAGATTCAGCGGGTGCCAAAAACCTGCGCCCCGGCACGTGGAAGCGCATTACTGCCGGTCCTTACGTGCAAACTGCATTGGGTAAATTCTGGAACGTGACAGCCAGCGCCTATTACCAGACTGGAAAAGACAGAGACGGAAAGTTGCTGAGCGCGTGGATGTATTCTGTTCGCGGCTTGTATAAGATGACGCGCAACTTTTCAATTGGACCAGGTTTCGACTATACCTCCGGCTCGGCGGCAGGATCTGCCAAAAATCACACATTTGATCCATTATACGGTACTCCGCACAAGTTTTGGGGACAAATGGACTACTTCTATGCAGCCAACGGTTTTGGTCGGGGCGGTCTGGCTGATTTTTATATTAACACACTCATAAAACCTTCCTCAAAACTGACTATACAGGCTGATCTGCACCAATTTTCCAGTGCAGCGACGGTCCGGAATGCGCAGGACCAAAGGCTGTCCTCCAACTTCGGCAGCGAGCTGGACGTGATCGCAACCTACAATCTCACCAATATGATCAGCTTCCAGGGCGGGTATTGCACTTTCCTTCCTACGAGTAGCCTGGCGGCTGTTAAGAATGTAAAAGATCCGCAGAAAATGGCCAACTGGGCTTATCTGATGATCAATATCAAACCCGATTTTTTGAAGTAAGTCCCGACGTAAAATCATCATTTCAAAACTCTTATTACAATGGAAACGACTCAGAAGCCCCTTGAAAAGTTGAACATTTTTAGTTTCAAAGGCGTACAGATGCGTACCTTTCATTTGACGTGGATGGCGTTTTTTCTATGTTTTTTCGGCTGGTTCGGCCTGGCCCCGCTGATGACGATCATTAAAAAAGACCTCGGGCTGAGCAAGGAACAGATCGGCAATATCATCATTGCTTCTGTCGCTGCCACGGTGGTCGCCAGGATTTTAATCGGCAAACTTTGCGATTCGTGGGGGCCAAGAAAGACTTATGCGGCTTTAATGGGCGTTTGCTCGATTCCGGTTATGTCTGTCGGGCTCGTGCATTCGTATGAAGCATTCCTGCTTTTCCGCCTGGCGATCGGCGTGATCGGGGCATCGTTTGTGATCACGCAATACCATACTTCGGTGATGTTCGACCAGAAAATCGTCGGCACGGCCAATGCCGTCGCGGGCGGCTGGGGTAACCTCGGCGGCGGGATCACAAATATGGTAATGCCGCTTGTTTTCGGATTTTTCATTAGTATGGGCTACCTGCCTGAGTCGGCGTGGCGCGTGGCGATGATCATCCCGGGCGTATTCCTTTTCATCTTCGCATTCGTTTATTACCGTTTTACAAAAGATACCCCTGCGGGAAACTTTGAGGACCTGGCAATTGCCAATCCGAAAGCTGTCAAGACAAAAGGTGCATTGGCGAAAGCTGCGAAAGATCCGCGTACCTGGGCATTGTTTCTGGCTTATGGTGCATGTTTTGGGATAGAAATTACTTTTGATAATGTAGCGGCACTTTACTTTTTTGAAAACTACGAAACTTCGCTGGCTACCGCCGGGATACTCGCAGGTACTTTTGGTTTTATGAACATTTTCGCCCGTGCGATCGGCGGTATTCTGGCTGACAAGGTGGGTAACAAATATGGTATGGTAGGAAAAGGCAGGTTGCTCGCCACGCTATTGTGCCTGGAAGGGATCGGTATTGCACTTTTTGCGCAAAGCGGCAGTCTGACGATGGCAGTAGTGACGATGCTGGGCTTCGCGATGTTTCTCAAAATGGCAAATGGGGTTACTTATGCAATCGTGCCCTTCATTAATAGAAAGGCGATCGGCTCGGTGAGCGGGATTGTCGGCGCGGGCGGGAATGTAGGCGCGGTGCTGGCTGGGTTTCTATTTAAATCGAGCTCTATTTCCTATTCAGAGGCATTTATGTACATCGGGGGGGCTATTGCTTGTATTGCTGCGGTGGTGGCATTAGTGAATTTTGAGAAGACACAAAACATCATGGCCGAGCGCCTATCTCCGTCGGCTGAGGCCGTGGGGAGTTGAGTGCTAGCGGTGTCGCACTTTCCGTCGGCTGAAGCCGTGGGGCTTGGGTACTACCGGTGTCGCACCTTCCGTCGGCTGAAGCCGTGGGGACTTCAGTACTAGCGGTGTCGCACTTTCCGTCGGCTGAAGCCGTGGGGCTTGGGTACTAGCGGTGTCGCCCTTTCCGTCGGCTGAAGCCGTGGGGCTTGAGTACTACCGGTGTCGCACTTTCCGTCGGCTGAAGCCAACGGTTATTGATAAGGGCGGGGCGTTTCACTGCCGCCGATTGCATCATCGCCCCATTCGGTCATTCAATCATTCGGTCATTCAATCATTCGATCATTCAATCATTCAATCATTCAGCGCATCGGCGCCCGCTCATTCAATCATTGAACATGAAACCAACATCATTCAAATCGACCTGCTGTTACTGTGGCGTGGGCTGCGGGGTGGTGGTGACGAAAGAAAGTAATGGTCAGCTGAGCCTCGAAGGTGACAAAGAACATCCTTCCAATAAGGGTATGCTTTGCTCCAAGGGGATGAACCTGCATTATACCGTCATGGACCAGTCGGACAGGCTGTTGTATCCCCAAATGCGGATGAACCGGTCAATGCCGATGCAGCGGGTTAGCTGGGACGATGCGTTGGAAAGAACTGCTGCGGTTTTTAAAACATTCATTAAAAAGTTTGGCCCCGATTCAGTTGCATTTTACGTTTCGGGACAATGCCTTACGGAAGAGTATTATCTTGTTAATAAGCTGATTAAGGGTTTTATAGGTTCTAATAATATAGATACCAACTCGCGGCTCTGCATGAGCTCGGCGGTAATGGGCTACAAGCTGGCACTGGGCGAGGATAGTGTGCCTGTGTGCTATGATGATATCGAGGCGGCCGATGTTATGTATGTGACAGGCGCCAATCCTGCCTGGTGCCACCCGATTATTTGGCGTCGGATCGAGGCGCATAAAGCGGCCAATCCCAATGTAAAGATCATTTGCGTGGACCCGCGCCGCACCGATACTGCGCGTTCTTCCGACCTCCATTTGCAGATTATTCCGGGTACTGATATTGTGCTCAATCACGCAATAGGAAGGTTATTGATTGAAAACGGGTACGTTGATAATGAATTTATTCTCGACCATACCGACGGTTTTCAGGCGTATTGTGAAAAAGTAATGCAGCGTACGATTGCGGAGGCGGCGGAATTATGTGGTGTTGCAAAAGCGGATATTGAACTGGCTGCCGATTGGATCGGACAGTCGCGCGGATTTCTATCCTTTTGGACAATGGGGCTGAACCAGTCCGTGATCGGCGTCAATAAAAATCTTTCTCTCATCAATCTGCATTTGATCACCGGCAGAATTGGCACCCCGGGAAACGGACCTTTTTCACTGACAGGCCAGCCGAATGCAATGGGAGGCCGCGAAACGGGCGGGTTAGCGAATATTTTGCCTGGTCACCGGGAAGTAGCGAATGCAGCTCACCGTCGGGAAATGGAAGATTTTTGGGGTAGTCCGGTGGAAATTGGCAGCAAGCCGGGACTCACGGCGACTGAGATGTTCGAGGCACTGGCGGACGATAAGCTGAAAGCGATCTGGATCATTAATACCAATCCGCTGGTGAGTATGCCGGATATGAATGCGGTGGAAAGTGCGCTGAAAAAAGCGCGTTTTGTGGTAGTGCAGGATGTTTCGAACCGGGCCGATACCGTGCATTTTGCCGATGTTGTATTACCCGCGTCAGCCTGGCTGGAAAAAGAAGGTACAATGACGAACGCCGAGCGGCGCATCACGCATTTACCCAAAGTAGTGAATGCACCCGGTGAGGCCTTGCCAGACGCGGAAATTATCTGGCGGTTTGCGGCGAAAATGGGTTTTGGAGATTCATTTAATTATAGTAGCGCTTCGGAGGTTTATGATGAATATGTCAAAGTCACAGCAGGTACCAGTATTGACGTTACCGGCGTAAGTCACGCTGTTTTGCAACAAAAAAGAAGTGTACAGTGGCCATTTCCTGCGGAGGCAGACACATTTGACCAAAAAAATAACAACGCCCGGCTTTTCACAGACCACCAGTTTTACACTCCCAACAAAAGAGCGCAGATCCACGTGGTCGACGATGAAAACAGGTCGGAGCCGGTGGATGAAGATTTTCCGTTGATATTAACTACAGGCCGGATCAGGGACCAGTGGCATACGATGACCAAAACAGGCCGGGTCGCGCGACTAAACAAACATATTCCGCAGCCTTTTTTGCAAATTCACCCAACCGACGCAGCGAAGCGAAATATAAGCGACGGTCAGCTGGTCACTGTGCGGGGCAGGAGAGGAGAAGTTCGGGTAAAAGCACAGGTTACCGAAGATGTGCGCCCGGGATTGTGTTTTCTGCCAATGCATTGGGGTAAAATATTGGGTAGCAACGGCGTGAGGGCCAATAATATCACAAGTTCGCTGGTGGACCCACGTTCCAAAGAGCCGGATTTCAAGTTCTCGGCGGTGGAGGTTAGTCTCTATCAAAAACCGGTTGAAAAAATCATTATCATAGGGGCAGGCTCCGCGGGACTGGCCTTTATCAATGCATACCGCGCATTAAATCAGGAAGATCAAATTCACGTTTTTTCCAAAGAGGTCAATCCATTCTACAACCGAGTCATGCTGCCCGACTATATCAGCGGGGCGCAGCGCTGGGAGCAGTTAGTCAGGTTGCGTGAAGATCAGTTTGAAGAGCATAATATAATAGTACACAAAGGATTAGGTATCGCGCATATTGACAGAAAAAACAAAATTGTAATTGACAGCGATGGCCAGGAACATACTTACGACCAGCTGATCCTGGGTACGGGCAGCCGCGCATTTATGCCAAAAGGAGTGCCGCGGCTCAAAGGGATCTTTAATATGCGCTCGCGTCCCGATGCAGACGCATTACTGCCGTTTTTAACCCCAAAAAACCCACACGCTGTGATCGTCGGCGGTGGTATCCTGGGTTTGGAACTGGCGGCTTCATTTAGGGAAATGAATGTAAAAGTGACCGTGATCCAGCGCAGCGGCCGTTTTATGGAGCGACAACTCGATACGCTCGCGAGCGAATTGTTATACCAGGAATTGCTCGACCGGGGAGTTGAAGTGTTTTTTAATGATGAGGTAGCAACATTTTCCGGCACGGACAAGGTGGAAGGCATTCGCCTGAAATCGGGAAGGAAGCTGGATTGTCAGGTGGTGGTGATGACGATGGGAACGGTGCCGAATATTGAGCTGGCCCGGGAGGCGGAGCTGGACTGCAAGCGGGGCGTGGTGGTGAACGATTATATGCAGACTTCGGATCCTTCCATTTACGCAGCCGGCGAGATCGCGGAATGGAACGGGAAAATGTGGGGGATTACTATGGGGGCGGAGGAGCAGGCGGCCGCGATCGCCAGCTATCTGGCAGGCGATATTTCGCAACCCTATAAAGGCAGTATTTCGATGAATATCCTGAAAATGGAAGGTTTGCACCTGTGCAGCATCGGACTTACCGAAGTGCCGGCGAACGATCCTTCTTACGAGCAGATCATTTTCACGGACCAATCAAAAAGATATTATAAGAAGTGCATTGTTCACCGCGATCGGCTGGTGGGCGCGATTATGATTGGGGATAAGAATGAGTTTGCCGAGTTCCGCGACCTGATCGCCAGCGGCACGGAGCTTTCGGAAAAACGCTTGCAATTGTTGCGCGCCAGCAAACCTGCCGAGCCGCTGATTGGAAAGCTGGTTTGCTCATGTAACAATGTTGGAGAAGGGAATCTGGAAAAGGAAATTACCGGCGGCTGTGCAGATTTTCAGCAGTTGTGCCAGAAAACGGGCGCGGGAACTGGCTGCGGATCTTGCCGGCCCGAAGTGAAAGCGATTTTGAAAAAAGTATTGGAGGGAAATCTGGTGGCTGTTTAGCAAATGCTATTCGATAAACTGACGAAACCGTGAGAGACTATTATACCGTAAAGATCAATCTGCCGGGCGGCATTGCGTCGCCGGGATTTTTGAAAGAAGTGTTACTGGCTGCGTGGGAGGCGAATGTGAGGAAAGTTCGGTTTGGATCGAGGCAGCAAATGCTGATGACGGTTCATTACGAGGTGATGCGGTTTTTGGAAAAAGATCTGAAAAACAGGGGGATAAGTTATGAAGTAAATGGCGATCAGGCACCTAATATACTGAGTTCGTATTGCGGCGAGGACGTTTTCAGAACTGGCCAGTGGCTGGTTGCCAATGAATACCATTCCGTGCTCGACAGCATTGACTATGCGCCCAGATTGAAGATCAATATCTCCGATTCTAATCAGAGCTTCACGCCGTTTTTTACTGGTAACCTCAACTTTATCACCTCTCCTGACCCGCATTTCTGGTACTTATATGTGCGCCCGAAGCAGAGCAATGCTGTATTCCGGTGGCGGGAGCTGATTTATACCAACGAGATCGGGAAAGTGGCGAAGGCGGTGGAGGAATGTATGTTGGATGAAAATTTGACAGAAGAAAGAGCTTTGTACCAGGGAGTTAGCGAGCGTATTCACTATATATCGCAGCCTGCGGTGCAGGAACTGGAATTGCCTTCTTTTTCACTTCCTTATTATGAAGGTTTCAACAGGTACGAATCGCGGACCTGGCTGGGGTTGTACCGGCGGGACGAGCTGTTTTCGGTAGAGTTCTTGCTGGATATCTGTACGCTTTGCCTCAAAACCAAGATCGGGGAAATATGCGTTACGCCCTGGAAATCGATGATTATCAAGGGTATTGAAGATCAGTACCGGAACCAGTGGAGTGGTATTTTGGGAAAACACAATATCAATGTCCGCCACGCCGCAAATGAGCTTGCCTGGCAAACGGAAGATCACCACGATGAAGGAACGATCCTGAAAAATGACCTGATCCGCTATTTTGAAAAACACGATACACGCACTTTCGGACTTTGTTTCGGTATTCAAACGCGGCCGAAATCGGAAGTTTTCAGTTCGGTACTGATAAAAAAGCGTCCTGTTCTGCGGATCGGGCAGCTGGCTGTTTTTAGTCAGTACGATATTTATTACACTGAAAACTTTAATCCTAATAGTCGCCGGTTACTGCTTTTTGAAAAAGGACTTTATAAAATGCAGCTGGCGGTACAGCTGGAAAGGTTGTGCCGGCGGTTTAATAACAAGCGTTTGAAGGAGGAAATGCAGATTGCGCCTTCCGAGCCAGAAGAAGTTGACACATTTACGCCAACCCGGTACATTCACCAATGCCCGGACTGTCTGACAGTATATGATGAAAATTTCGGCGACCCAGTTCAGAATATTCCGGCGGGAACTTCCTTTGACCAGCTGCCACAGGATTACTGCTGCTCGATGTGCGGGACGGGAAAATCGGAAATGATATTGGTGGAGGAAGCGATCGTGGCGGCAGACTTCTGAAAAAATACTTACAAATAAAAAAAGCTCCTGATTTTTGATCGGGAGCTTTTCTGTACCGGGGACGGGAATCGAACCCGTACGAGCGTTTCGGCTCACAGGATTTTAAGTCCTGCGTGTCTACCAGTTCCACCACCCCGGCATCAGCCATTGATTGAAACTTTGGCACTTTTATGAGAAAAAAAGCACCGTCTCCGGTGCTTTTATCTCTGAGCGAAAGACGGGGTTCGAACCCGCGACCTCGACCTTGGCAAGGTCGCGCTCTACCAGCTGAGCTACTTTCGCAATACCCGATGCGATTATCGTGGTGCAAATGTATGTAGCCGCTTTTTTTGACGCAAGCTTTTATGATAAATATTTAGCAAAAAAAGTCCAGGCGAGGATTAACAAATTGTAAATCAAGCGCAGAAGCTGATGAAATTTTTTCTCAGTACACTTTTATAAACAGTATGAAGGTCGCATTTGGTTTGATCTGGAAGCATTTCGAATCCAGGCATGAAAATTACCGTCCGTCCCAATTCAGTTATCCATTTTATATTTTGATTACCTTTATCGTTGCAGAATATTTCTGTGGACGAGCGTGAAGTACTTTTGCAATTCACTGTTCCATTTGAATTGAATTTTTTAAATTAGCTTTTTCCATGTTTTCGAACGAAGTATTGTTTTTTGGAGGCTTCATAGTGATGATCACCATTATGCTCCTTCTGGACCTTGGCGTTTTTTTTAAGACGAAGGATCATATAGTGAAATTTAAAGAAGCGGCTGCCTGGACGGTGGCGTGGATTGCATTGGCGATGATCTTTTACGTTATCATCAGGACGCACGGGGACCTTATTCATGGAATGGAGAATTATGCGCAGCTGGAAGGTATTGCACAGAAATATGCGCCGCACCTGAAACTGATACCTGGGGATTTCGAGGCAAGTCTGGAAATCTATCGCAAGAACATGTCGCTGGAATTTATCACAGGTTACCTGCTGGAATACGCGCTGTCCGTAGATAATATCTTTGTTATTATCCTGATTTTCGCATCTTTTGGAGTAAGGCCCAAATACTATAAAAAAGTGCTCCTATGGGGCGTTTTAGGCGCAATCGTGATGCGTTTTGTATTCATTTTTGTTGGATCTGCCTTAATGCAGCGATTTGAATGGATTATTTACATTTTCGGTCTGCTGCTGGTTTATCAGGGAGGCAAGATATTCTTTGAAGGCGGAGAAGATGAGAAAATTGATCCTGCGAAGCACCCGGTCGTGAAGTTTGCATCCAAGTACCTGCCCGTTTTTCCAAGGTACGTCAGAGAACACTTCTTTGTATTGAAGAAAGGAAAATGGATGATCACGCCGCTTTTTGTGGTGGTTCTGATTATTGAATTTACCGATTTGATCTTTGCAGTTGACTCTGTTCCGGCCGTTTTCTCGGTCACAAAAGATCCTTATGTAGTTTTCTTTTCAAACATTTTTGCGATTATGGGGCTTCGTTCCATGTTCTTTTTCCTGAGCAATATCATGGGGCTCTTCCGATTCCTGAAATATGGGCTTGGTGTCTTGCTGGTATTTATCGGAGGAAAAATGCTGGCACACGCGCCACTCGAAAGAATGGGTTTCGAAACCGTTTATTCGCTTTATGTGATCCTCGGGATCCTTGCGATAAGTATACTCGCATCGGTACTTATTCCTGAAAAAAAGATTGCAGAGAACAAGGCATTGCCCAATAGTTGACCCCCAGGATCGTTTTGGTAGCTATGCACAGGATTCTGAAAGCCTATTTAAAGCGACTTACCAATCTTAGTACCCGAAATAAATCGCTCCTGCTGACACATTTGTCAGCGGAGCAATTTATTGATCTGCACGAAACGGACTTTCTGCTAGGCAAATCTTCCATTGAATTGATCAGTCAGCTGGTGCAGGCGAAAGCGCGCGTGGCAGTTTGCGATGTGGCGGATTCTCGGTATGAAAAGGTCAATCTGATTAGCAAAAGGCTTCGCAAGATCAGTCGTACCGAGCAGTTTATCCAGGAAGAGCGCGGCTCTCGCGACTTATTTGTCGGTTACCCGTTTATAAAAGGCAAGCTAGCCGACGGAACGCCTATTCATGCACCTTTCCTGTTTTTTCCTGTACACCTGAAAATGGATCGGGAACAGTGGTGCCTTTACCCGCGGGAGGATAGCAATATCGTGCTCAATCAGAGCTTTGCGCTGGCTTATGCGCATTTCAACGAAACTGCTGTTGCAGATGAAATTCTCGAAAAATCGTTTGAAGAGTTTTCTGATAACTTTTTGGAATTCAGAACGGAGTTGTATGAATGGCTGAAAACGACGCCGTTTAAAATCAATTTCAATCAGGCACTTTTTGAAGATAAGCTGATCTCTTTCACAGCTGAGAAATCTGCCGAGCTGGATGTAAATGAGCGGAACGGCGAACTCAAACTCTATCCCGAAGCAGTACTGGGCATTTTTCCGCAGGCAGGATCCTACCTGGTGCCGGATTATAATGTATTGATCGAAAGTCAGGAGCAGGAGCCGAAGCCGCTTCCTTTAATTTCTATCGAGGCTGATACAGAAGCAGTTTTATCTGAAAACACAAATGCTGCCAGGGTAAAAGAGGAGGAGATACTTACCCCTTTTCCGGTTGACGAGGCACAGGAGGAAATCATATTAAATGTCAAATCCGGGAAATCAGTTGTTGTGCAGGGGCCGCCGGGAAGCGGTAAATCGCAGCTGATATGTAACCTGACTGCCGACTTTGCTTCGAGAGGCAAGCGGGTATTGGTAGTTTGTCAGAAGCGGGCGGCGCTGGATGTGGTTTACCAGCGTTTGCAAACGATCGGAATGAGCGATTTCGTCGCATTAATTCACGATTTCAAGAACGACAGAGCAGAACTTTACCGGCAAATTGCAGCTCAGATCGAGAAAGTAGATACTTTCCGGAAGCAGAATTACAGCCTGGACGCAGTTTTTCTGGAAAGGCAATTTACCCAGAAAAGCCGGGAGATCGACCGGATCGTGTTGGAACTGAATGCATTCCGGGAGGCGCTTTTTGACGAAAAAGAATCTGGGGTAAGTATAAAAGAACTGTATTTGACGAGCAGCTTGCAGTCGCCGCATGTACAGCTTCAAGCGTATTACAGGCACTTTCGGCTTGATACCTGGGACGATTTCAGGCGAAGGTTGAAAACATATTTCGATTACAGCCGCCACATTCAGCCTCAGCATGAATGGTACCAGAGACGAAGCTTCGCGCAATTCGGTATTACGGAGCTGCGAAATATGGAAAGTATGTTGCGGGACTGGCCGGATGCGTTTTTTAAACAAAAAGAAAAATTTGAAAACCTGACCGGAGAAGATTTTGCCATTCAGTATCTTGACAAAAGGGCGGAAATACTGGAAAGGATAACGGATATTTTGCAGCTGGTTTCCGAAGGTAATTCGTGGCATTTATTCAGGAATTATGTCGGTTCAAATGCCAACTGTCACGAAAGGCTGGCATTTATCCGGCAAACTACCGATACGTTAGAAGGATTTTTGCAGGAAGACGGTATTGAATTTTCACTGACATCTTCCGGGTTGAATGCATTTGCATTAAGTCTGAAAAAGGCGGTAGAAACAAACGAATCGGCTGTGTCAGGTTTTTTCTGGGGATTTTTTAGCAAAGAAAAGAAGGCGATTGAACAGGTAGCGATTGAAAACCGGCTTACTGTTTCCCTGGAAGATTTGAAAAAATTGCAGCTTAAATTACGAAACCGGCAGGAGTTGGAAAGCTGGCTGTCGCATGAAAGTTTGAGTTTACAGCGTGTAAATGCTGATTTGAGTACTATCCGGTCTGCGGAAGGTTATCTTCAACTATTCAGGCAGGCAGAATCGGCTGCGGATGCGGCGGTGAGAGCTAATTTCCAGCCATGGAGTGATATTTTAAAAAGAATCGCGGCGCAATCTTCGGATTTCTTTGCCTTTGAGTCTACACTGAATGCGCTCAAAAAATGGCTGGAGACCTGGGATCGAATGGAAAAGGGAATGCTGCCCTATCTGTTGCCGCAGCAGATCAGGAAGCTTATTCAGGAGCCTCAGGATTATTCGGGCAAACTTCTCGTTTCGCTGACTAAAGATTTTGATTCGCTGGCGGATATGGACCGGATTTATGCAGAAATGCCCGCGATCGAGCAGAATGTCACGTCACTGGTTTTGCAGGAAAGTCGTAAAGTTGAGTTGAAAGCCCCAGAGGAAATGGTTGCGCTTTTTGAAAATAGCGTCAAATTATCCTGGATCGAGCACATTGAGACGAAATATCCGCAGCTGCGTTCTGTTACTTCATTGAAAATGAGTCAGTGGGACGCTGATCTTCAAGGTAGTATCAGCTCAAAACAGAAATTGAGTATTGATATCAATGCGATAAAACTGCGCGAAGGAACCTATGAGCATATTGAGAAGAACCGTCTCGGTAATACGGTAACATATCGGGAACTAGGACATCAGGTGACCAAAAAGCGGAAAATCTGGCCGATCCGGAAAATGATGGAAAGTTATTCCGAAGAGGTTTTTTCACTGATACCTTGCTGGATGGCGTCTCCCGAGGCCGTTTCTGCCATTTTCCCGATGGTGGAAAATCTGTTTGACCTGGTCATTTTTGACGAAGCCTCGCAGTGTTACGCGGAATATGGGCTGCCGGCGGCTTTCAGGGGTAAGCAGCTTGTGGTGACGGGTGACAGCAAGCAGTTGCCGCCCAGTGACTTGTATAAAGTCAGGTACGAGGATAGGAGCGAGGAAGATGATTTTAATGCTGCGATAGAAATAGAATCGCTGCTCGATCTTGCCGCCCAGTCGCTCGACCAATTTCAGTTAACCGGACATTATCGCAGCCAGTCACTGGATCTGATCGACTTTTCTAACAAAAGCTTTTATAAAGGCACGCTCCGGCTTTTACCCGAATTTAGCGATATTAATGAGCATCAGCCTGGTATTCAGTATATTAAAACGGAGGGAATCTGGAAGAACAATACGAATTTAATTGAGGTTGAAAAGGTAGTTGGTCTGGTAAAGGAACTGGCTGTCAGCGGAAAAACGCTGGGTATTGTTACCTTCAACTTCTACCAGCAGGCGGCTATTCTTGACAGTCTCGAAAAGGAAAATATCAACGTTCCGGACCTTTTTGTAAAGAATATCGAGAACGTGCAGGGAGATGAACGTGACATCATTATTTTTTCGATGGGTTATGCACCCGATGAGCGCGGCAAGCTTTCCATGCAGTTTGGTAGCCTGAATATGCAGGGTGGTGAAAACCGGTTGAATGTGGCAGTAACACGCGCAAGGGAGCGGATTTATTTTGTGACCAGTTTGTGGCCGTCACAATTGCAGACGGAACAAACTGCCAATGCAGGTCCTAAAATGTTAAAAGCTTATTTAGAATATGCGCTGGATGTGTCAGAAGGGCGATTCAAGCCAACTCCCGCACCAGTGCAGCATTTCAGGTCTGACTGGCTTTTGAAAGAGCGTATCGCCGGATTCAGTGCGAATTACGAGAAGGAACTTCCGTTTGGGGATATTACCGTAAAATCAAAAGGGGCTTACAAGGGTCTGATTTTGACGGACGATGATCTCTATCACGAGAGCAAAACATCCAAAGAACCACACGCTTATCTGCCCCTTCTGCTACGATTAAAAAACTGGCCTTTCAAACGGGTTTACAGCCGTGAATATTGGTCTGGAACCCTTGATAAGGATATTCTATAATTCTTTAATGCGGATATTTCTGTAAGACACTTTATCTCCGTGATCTTGCAAAGCAATTTTACCTTTTGGCGAAGCACCGAAACCTTCCCAGGTTTTGAACTTGCTGTTAGCTACCAATTTCTCCCAATCAGCACCCTGAGTAGGGAAATCAACTACTTTTTTCCCATTCAGCCAGCTCTCGCCGCGACCGCCTTTGATCACTACTTTCGCCTTATTCCATTGTCCGGCAGGTTTTACCGTCTTAAAATCATTCGGTGGCAGCATATCGTACAGGGAACCGGATTTGTGGTTACCGGCTTTACCAGCCTTTGCATCAGGGTGATTTACATCGTCGAGTACCTGGATTTCCGGGCCGGTTGAATAGGGGCAGCAGTATTTTTTATCTTCGATCACGTGATAGATAATGCCGCTATTGCCGCCTTCCGCTATTTTCCATTCCAATTCGAGTTCGAAATCCCCATATTCCTTGTCAGTAACGAGATCCTTTCCGCCTTTTTCAGTCAGTACGATTGCATTATCCTGCACTTTCCATTGCGGTAATACTTCATCCGACTGCCAGCTGTGCCAACCGTTCAACGTTTTGCCGTCGAAAAGCGTAACCCACTTTCCTTTTTGTGCTTCCGCGTCGTTGGATGAAAAAGCCAATGCGAATATCGCCACCAGTGATGCTCTGCTGAAAGCTTTCCAATTCGTGTAATTCATGTTCTCTTTGTTAAAAATTTGGATCACAATATTAAGTACTTTTGAGTTTTTAAATACTTATTTCGGGCGAAAGTTCAGCAGGTACGGTATTGTTACGCGCCCTTTAAAACAAACTTCTCAAAATGGCTTCTATATTTTCAAAGATCGTAAACGGAGAAATTCCTTCGCATAAAATTGCTGAAAGCGACGATTTCCTGGCTTTTCTCGACGCATTTCCCATCGCATTCGGACATACTCTGGTAATTCCCAAAAAGGAGGTCGATTACCTGTTCGATCTCGATGATGATACCTATTCCAGGTTGTTGTTGTTTGCCAAAAGCATTGTTCCGGCCCTTGAAAAAACGGTTCCGTGTATCAGAATAGGAGTCAGTGTGATCGGTTTGGAAGTGCCTCATGCGCACATTCATCTGTTGCCGCTAAATAGCATGGGCGATGCAGATTTTAGCAAAAAGATCAAAATTTCGCAGGAAGAATTGGCTGCGCTGGCTATTCAGATCCGTGAAAATTTACAGGGTCAGTAAAAGAAGAAGTCTTTTCTGATACCGAGCATGAAACCGTGGGTTTGACGGTAAAGATCTCCGATATCAGTAGCGTAAGAGCCTTTTACGGTCAATCCGCCGAGCACATCAACCTTGGTTTGTAATCCGAATATTCCCGAGAACTGTTTGGGAACGCTCAGGTATTTTTCCAGATAGGTTCCGTAATTAAGCGAATATGACAATTTCGTTTGCCACTCCAATTTCCTGAAAAGTGTTCCTTTGAGCCCAAGGTGGTAGAGCAGCACGCGATTATTGCTCGTGAAGTTGTCCGCATACAAAGGCCATTTCCAGCTGGTTTGTGAAGCGGGTGGAATAAAAGGCGTTCCGATCGTTCTCCCAAAATAGGACCAGCCGTCGCGTACCTGCTGATTGTTGAAATAGTTGTCGTGGCCGCGGTATTTACCATCTCCAAGTACAAAAATATCGCCGCCCTGGTTTTTTGTATAGAGAATTTCAAAGACACCTTCCGTAATCTCAAAATTGGCGCCGTAAGAGTTTTTCTTTTTAATTCTCGCCCCGTACAATCCGTCGTTCAGGGTGGTCAAATAAAACAGAGAACCATCTTCGTAAACGAACTGACGATAAAGGAATATGCTCATTCCATAAGTTTCGATTTCGATTGCCGCGTCAATAGAACCCAGGTGATTTCCAATGCGGCTGGTACTATCAAAATGCGTGATATTGTCGCCGGAACCGCCGATTGCGCCGGTTATTGCATTGATATAGTTAGAAAATCCGTCAGGCAGTTTTCCATCCTCAGCTGTCAGGTAGGGAGATTTTCCGCCCCACTGGACCTGGTGGTTGAAGCCTCCGTATAGTTTGAGTATGGAGTTGGGCTTTCCAATGCGGAGGTAAAACGCTTTTTCATGAAATTTCAATCCGCTCGTGATAGGCCGGTCTCTTTCAAAAATACCATCTGAATAGAATGCCTGGAATGAGATCCACTTTTTAGTGAAAGGTACCGGGACAAAACGGGTAGTTCCAAGATGAATTTTCGGAATAGGAAGCGCATTTCCGGACCAGGCATAAGAACCTGAGCCTATTGTAGAATCCGCCAGTCCAACCCACTGTTTTTTTCTGCCCACATAAAGCTCCCAATTCTTATATCTGATCGTCGCATGTAGCTGAGGAATAAGTACTTTGGAAAATTCTCCCACATTAGCGACCGCCTCAACGCCGGCTCCGACTCGGAACACATTTCTGTTTTGATTATCAGCAACTGGCCAGTATCCTTCAATTCCCGCGCGCGCAGACCCAAACGGACCAATAGTTGGCACTGTCCCGAATTGGTTGGCCTGTTGCCAGAACGGAATGTAGCCATTCGTGGTACCCGCTCCCAGCAATTCAATATAGTTCGTGGTGGAATCTGTGTAAATCTCAGGTTGCTTACTATCGGATTGGGGAAAACCGATGAGTGGTAACAGTAATAAAAAAAGTAGATAATGATATCTCATATAAATACCCTCATGCTTTTCCGCGATGTGTATAATGGTGCCATTCTGGTAAAAATAGGTATTACTTTTCGGTTTTCATATTGCATTCAGGCCAGAAAACAGGCGTTAATCAATAAATCCGCTCTTTCGAAAGCCGATCATTATGCCGGTTGAATTCTCGTACAGATCACCAAAATCAGAAGATATACTCGTGAAAACTGTACTTCCTTTTAAAACCTTTATATTTTTTTCAACATTCAAAATCACCGAAGCCTGCTGTTTAACCGAACCGAAGTCACTTATAAAAGTCCCTGAATTCCGGGAATATGTGCCTTTGAATGCGAGCCTCAAATTCATCCAGGTGGCGGTTATACCAGTATGAAACGCCCACAGCCGATTATTATTGGTGAACTCCGACTTACTCCACGGTAATTCTTCCCTCGTATTTCCTGCATTCGGTATCAAAGGAGTGCCAATGCCACTTCCGTAATATGACCAGCCCCGGTTGAATAGGTAACTGTTGTAATAGTTGCCACTTTCAAAAATTGCCAGTCCGGAAAGTGGATTCTTGTTGATCTGATTCTGAGTTCCAAGTACTTCAAGCAGAAAGGATTGAAATGCAAAATAGGTCTTACTTTTCGGAAGCGGCTTGAGTCTTTTAACACTTACTCCATTCAACCCGTCAGTATAATTAATGATCTTGAAAAGAGAACCCGTTTCGTAAATATTTTGCCTGTATATGAAATACGACCAGTTCTTTCCTTTCCATTCTCCCCCTATATCTACGGTACCGAAGTGATTTCCGATTTTTCTGTAATCGACAGTCTTGCCAATGATCGTGTACAAATAGGCAGTCGGCGGGTCAAGCTTCCGTAGCGGAGTAGTCTCTGCCTCGCCTCCCCAAACTGCCTGATGGTTAACTCCTGCATATATTTTATAGTGATCCTGCTTTCCTCCGATCCTGAAATACAGACTCTTATGGTGAAAATAGGAGTTTGGTATCCAATTTACGCTGCCATAATTAATCCTGCTCGAGCCAAGGTAACCGTCGGAATAGGAAAACTTGAATGCGACGAAATTATTAGTGAAAAAAAGTGGGAAGTATTTGGGAATTGCGATTTGTACCCGTGGGAATGGGCGCGAATTGCCAGCCATCGATAAGGAGCCGGAAGTCATCGTCGTATCCATCAACCCGGTAACCATTCTCTTCTGCCCCGCCAGAATTTCAAACACGTTTATTTTGGCAGCAAGATATGCGTCTGACAAAAATGCATTACCCGATTTACCATAGCTGCCTATTCCTTGAATCCCGCCACTCCACTGAAATGTTCTCGGGTTATTAGGGTTGTAAATTTTGTAAATACCTACATCTGCCAGCCCGAAGTTACCGTCCAGCGGTACGCTACCGTGCTGATTGGCATATTGCCAGAAAGGTGTTCGGCCAGTGGCGCCTGCCGCTGTGATCGAACCTTTATAATAAAGCGTTGAGTCCTGAGAGAAAGCAGTAAAAGCAAAGCAGGAAATGCAGAGGATTAGACAGAATCGAATCTGGCAGACGGGAAAGGGCATTTAAGTATAAAGAAGTTATTCCTCCGTTGATCAATTGATATTTTGCCAAAGTTATCGGATAAAACCGGATTTTTTCCATCCAACCATCAGCGCGGCGCTATTAGGGAACAACTTGCCAAAATCTGTGGCCAAATCGATTGTCAGCCGGTCATTTTTCCTGGCAGATAAAGGGGTATTGATAGAAAACAAAAGTGAGGTCTGTCTTACAGTCCGGGGGAATTCGGTGGAGTAGGAGCCAAAGTTGAATGAGTGACTGCCTTTGAAGATAAAATTCGCCCTTCCATACGATACGGCGAGGCCGAGGTGATAGGCGAACAATCTGTTATTGGGTGTAAAAAGTGCTGGTGATGTTTGTAAATTTTTGCGGATTAAATGCTGCGGTGCGATAAATGGCGTGCCCAGGCTTCGGCCGCGGTAAGACCAGCCCTGGTTGTAGACGTAATGGTTGAAATAATTGTCTCGTCCGAAAGTGCCGGTCGCAAAGTCAAATACATTTCCTCCCTGGTTTTTTGTATAGAGAAATTCAAGTAGCATTGTATTGAGTCGAACAGAGCGGACTATCTCATTTGTTGAATTTCGCTTGATCCTGAATCCGTTCAGACCATCTGCCAGATTACTCAGGTTGCTTAGTGAACCATCTTCATAAACATTTTGCCGGTATAAAAAGGACGTCCATTGATCACCCTTCCATTCAGCGGCTACGTCAATCGTTCCAAAATGATTGCCCACCCGACTCGCCGCCCAGGGTTTCCCAAAAACAATGTAACTGTACGCTTGTTCCATTTTCAGCCCGCCGCTGAAAATCTGGTCTTCGCTTCCCCACATTACCTGGTGATTGAACCCGGCGAAAAGATTTAACCGGTGCCGGTACCTGCCAAGCTTAATATAAATCGATTTTTGATGGAAGTAAGTCTCGCTTACACGATCAATGTTGCCGTAATGCACATTTGCCGGACCCAAAAGCCCATCGGAATACGAAAATTTGAAAGAGATAATATCATTCAGCGGAAGCAAACTAACGAAACGAACCGTGCTGAGCTCAATTTTGGGATACGGGCGAAAATTGGCCGACATCGCAAACGAACCGCTCGTCAGCATGGAATCTGCCAGGCCCATTGCCCGGTTTCGTTGTCCGACACTTAATTCAAACGGGCCGGCTTTTCCTGCTATAAATAAGTCTGAGAAAAATGCGGTTGATTTTTTTCCGGCATTTGCAACCAGCTCAGCGCCGGCAGCCCATTGAAAAAACCTGGGGTTGTTGGGGTTATATACCCTGTGCAGGGTGGCCTCAAAAAGAGCGAAGGAACTTCGGGTGGGAACTGATCCGTTTCTGTTGGCATGCAGCCAGAAAGGTACAGCCGGAGACGACCCGGTTGCGGCGGCCCTGAGCGAATAATAAAAGGTGGAATCTTGCGAAAAGATATTCGAGGCACTGGTTACTGCGAGCAGCAACGTTAGAAAAGTAACCCTCATTCATCAGCGTGTTATACCTGTAAAGCATTATAGTGAAAACACTACCTGCCTCTTTTGCGTAGGATAACAACGGCGGTCAGCAGGATGATTTTAAGCTCTAAATAAAGGCTCCAATTTTTGATGTAATATAGATCATACATCAATTTGTGCCGCGCATCGAAAACTCCTGCCCCGTAAGAATACATAACCTGGGCATATCCGGTGATTCCGGGTTTGATATTATGCCGCATGTTATAATAGGGAATCGTTTCGTCGAAGGTTTCAGTAAAAACCTGCCTTTCCGGACGCGGACCGATCAGCGAAAGGTCTCTTCTGAAAATATTGATCAGCTGAGGAAGTTCGTCAATACGGGTTTGCCGCATGAAAGAACCGTAAGAAAAAGTTCTGCTATCGTTCTTCTTCGAAAATGAGGCTCCGTTCTGCTCTGCATCGAGCCGCATAGAACGGAACTTAATGCATTTAAACGCTTCGTTATTCATTCCCACCCTTTCCTGGTAGTAAAATATAGGCCCGGGCGATTGCATTTTTATTCTGAAATAACTGAGTATCCAGAGCGGGAACGTGCAAAGGAAAAGAATGATAGAAATGCAGACGTCAATAATTTTCTTTGGATATCTAACTCTCTTTCCGAATGATGGCAGGGAAAGCAGATTGGGATTTATTTCTGAAACGTCGTCAGGGATGTAAACTTTTTTAAGGATCTTTTCGCAAAAGTCGTAAACGGTATTAATCCGGATCGATTTGTTTTTGCGGACAACCAGCTCGTATATAACCCGGTTTCTGCGATCGTATTGGGGATTTGTGACTAAGTGGATCTTCTCGAACTTGTCCAGCATCGGCCTTACCGTGTGGTTGAGAAGATAATCGTCATCAGAACTGTGGGGTATCAGAATGATCTCCTTATATTTTTTCAGAAGCAGAGCGAGATCATATTTCTGCAAAAAGTAATCATAACTTGTGACAATCAGTACCTCTTCAGAAACGGAATTTTTACTTAATAAGCGATGAATATACCGTTTCTCAGATACGTATGTATTGCTCATATGTGTGTATTTTTAATGAGAGAGATAGTGTTGTGTTAACTTTTGTGTGTTCGGAACACAAGTTTAGTTATAAACTTTCTAAAAAGGAAATTATGTTTTTGTAAATAAATATAATTTTTTGATGATGCCGGAAACAAAAAGGCTTACTAATGAGGCAGTAAGCATAATGTTTTAAAAACTATTGAATTATTTTGATTATCAGCCTCCACTTGTTTCTATAAATAAAGTTCGTTTCAATTATTCTGCGGAAACTGTCGACCCAACTCTATTGTAAGTTTTGAACCAGGATACGAACGCTGCAACTCCATCTTCAATATCTATTTTTGGTGCGTAGCCCGTCGAGTTCCGGAGTGTTTCCGTGTCCGCCCATGTCGAAACGATATCACCGGGAGCCATTTCACGCATATTTTTCACCGCTTCTTGTCCGAATGCATTTTCCAGGCAGGTTATGAAATGGAGCAGATCCACTGGCTTGCCGTTTCCAATATTGAAAACCTGGTATTTGGCAGACAAATCAGTATCTAAGACACTAACGATGCCGTCCACAATATCATCTATGTAGGTAAAATCGCGTTTCATCAGCCCGTTGTTGTAAACGGTAATGGGGTTCCCTTTGGTAATGGCGTCGGCGAATAGGAAAGGGGCCATATCCGGCCGGCCCCAGGGCCCGTAAACCGTAAAGAATCGCAGGCCGACGGTCGTAAAATCGTATAAGTGACTGTAAGCGTGCGCCATCAGCTCGTTCGCCTTTTTCGAGGCCGCGTATATATTGATCGGCGTTTCTGACTTCTGTTCAATCGCAAACGGTTGTTCCGTGTTCAGGCCGTAAACACTTGAACTACTCGCGTAAACCAGCTTTCGCGGTGGGAAAAGCCTGCAACATTCCAGGATATTGAAGAAGCCCTCGACGTTGGATTTGAGATAGCTGCGCGGGTTTTCCATACTGTAACGAATGCCAGCCTGGGCGGCCAGATTGACAACGTAGTCAAACCGATTGGCTTCAAAAAGTTGCGATAGCTCGTCCATTTCTGTGAGATCGAGCTTATGAAAAACGTAGCTGCTCTTTGAACTTGAATATTCTTTTCCGTCAATAGCGTCATCGATCTCTATTCCGCATTCACGCAACCGGTCCAGTTTCAGATCGACCGAATAATAATCGTTGATATTATCGATTCCAACAACACTATGTCCATTTTCAACCAGTTTTTGGACCAGGTGAAAACCAATGAAACCTGCCGCACCAGTAACCAGTACTTTCATGATCGATATAACTTAACTATTTGACTGTAAACGGTTTCTTCTGAGAATTCTTCCAATGCAAGTTGCCGGCTTGCCTCACCCATTGCTTTCCATTCCGACTGTTTCGACAACATTTTTATCACCGCATTTTTGATCTCAGTTGCGGAACGGGGTTTGATAATATATCCGTTCTTGTCCTGGATTACGGTCAGATTGCAGCCTGGGACATTGGTGGTGATAACAGGCAGGCCGCAGGCAAGTGCTTCCAAAATACTCCTGGGAATGCCTTCCCGGTAATAGCTGGGAAGTATAAAAACGTCCGACGCGTTGAGGAATTGTGAAATGTTATTTTGTCGGCCCAGAAAACGAATTAAGCTATTTGTCTGAAACTTGTCAATAAAATCGCGGGTCACAGTGCGCGGGTTTTTATCGTCAGGTTCTCCTATGATGAGCAGTTGGAGGTTCTCTTTCAGGTTTGCCGGCAGGGATTCAAAAGCCTCTACCATTTCAGCAATTCCCTTTTCCCAGATAAGCCGGGTAGTGCACAAAAAGGTCACTTTCGAGCTTTTAATTACATTTTCAGTTCTGTCGGGCGCAAATTTTTCAATATCAACCCCACTTCCTTTTACTACTTTGATCTTATTCCTGAAAGATCTTTTGAACAGAAAATCATCGTAATCGTCCGGATTTTGAATAATGACAAGATTCGCCCGAAGAAACTGGATCAGAAAGAGTATCTGCTGGACAAGTTTCAAGAAACGGTATTTCAATCCGGTATTCGCAAATGCAATTCCCAGACCGGCAATGTGCAATACGACGCGCCTGGACGTGAAGATATTGGAGAAAGAATTGATCAGGTTGGGGACGAATTTGAAGGAATGCACCAGATCTATCTTATTCTGATGTGCAAATTCACGTACCTCGAAAATCGTTTTGACAAGGTTTAGCGGATTGGTATTGTCTCTCTCTAAACTGGAATTCTGAACAGTAAATCCGTGCTCATTGATGAGGTCGGTATATTTGTCCTGCGGAAGCATGACGAACACCTGATATCCCTGCTGCCTGAGATATTTTGCAAAAGAGATTCTGGCTTTGAAAAAATCTTCCCCGTCATGGGCGAGAAGAAGGATGTTTTTACCGGTCATTTCTGAAAATACAAGTCAAAAATGCCTGATCAAGAATAAGAGGAGAATCCATTTGATGGAATTCTGAATCGCCTTTGGTGAAGCAAGGCTGTCTTAAAGCTGCTGCTGAGTACATAAAGTCGCTAGTGTGGTATTAAACATTTTCAAAAATACTTTTAAATGTCAAAACTACCAGTCTCGCGTTGCAAAAAGTAGAGTGGTAAATTTTCTAAGGGCTATGAAAACAGATCAGCCGGTAAACTTTTGATTTACCGGCTGATTAATTACCTGCATATTGGCTTACGGTTGAACTGTCCAGGTTCCAGTCATTTCGACAATCGTCCAGGTATTATCAAGTGTCTTTCGAAGGCGCATTCTGCTGCCTACGACCTTGCTGGTAATCCACTTTCCGTTTGTTGGAGCAAGCGGCATAATATTGTCAGTTGCGTTCGGCACAATGTAAATATTATAAGGAGATCTCACTTCGATGGTGACTTCCGGCCATCCTGCATTAACTTTTCCAAGAACCACATTCCGCCCGCTTGTCGACGTTTGGTTGATGTATAACGGTCTGTAATAAGTATGATCTGCCATTGTTCCTGCATTGCCTATCTCATGGACCATCGTTTTGTTTGAGTCCGACAGCGTTAATTCAGCATTGACGATCATATTATTCTGGGGGAAGTAGTCTCCTGATTTAACCGGGTTAAGAATGCTGCAATTCAAAATCTTGTTTGAGCTGTTCCAATCTTTGAAACTAAATGCCCGGGTGCTAAGCTTGGTAGCTCTGGTATCCGATATTCTTGGGCTGATAATGTGAATGTTACCAATATGCGTATCTCCATTATCTGCCGCTTCCCGATGAACGTAAAAGGCTGCGCTCGCGGTGGGAGAGGTACTTGCGGCAGTATTGCAGTTGATTACAGAAGGATTGATAACCATCACCGCACACGCCCGGTATCCCCAGTTTCTGGCAACAAAACCATTGAGCTTCGCATTCTTCCAGATCGGGTTTTGTATCGTTACTGATCCTCCCAGCGTGTTTTTTACTGAAATTGCCAATAAGCCGAACTGACTTCCGTCATCAATATGGTTTGTGATATTAATATCGATCAGATATCCGGTTCCGGCCAATACTCCCGGGCTGATTACAATTCCCGGGCCTTTGTTACCACCTGTTACAGGATTTTGAATTCTGATACCTTCCAGGCGCTGCAAAGTATTACTGGCTTCAATATCAATTCCGGACTGAGGTCCCTCACCGATCGTGTTGGTAAAAGTGGAATTAATTACATCAATGTTGCGGATGGAAGTGATAGAAAGCCCCTGTCTTCTGTTATTATTGGCCGAAACGTTGATAAGCTTGATGTTCTCACTGATCTTCCTTACACTCGCGGAGCCGACATAAAATCCATCTCCGCCACTATCATTTGCTGCCATTCCCTCCAGAATAACATTCGCAACTCCTTCCATAGAAAAGATATGCCGCTGCTGACCGGAGGTATAGGACGCTTTTTTGTCTTTAAATACAACTCCGTTGGCCTTGATATTAATGTTCGAAACATCGTACATGTACATCATTTTCTGAGCTGCCGACAGTGTCCCCATTCCTTCCACAACGGTACCCTCTTCAAAAGTCAGAGTTGAATTACTCCAGATACGGATGGTTTTTATGCGGTATGAGGCAGTTCCTTTGGGGAAAAACACATTTCGGTATTTCGCGTTGTCCAGCATTTTCTGGATGGCAGCAGACTGATCATTAGTTCCGTCAGCAACTATTCCAAACCATCTTACATTAACAGCACCCTCATAAACGCGTTCGTATCTTCGGCCAGGGGCGACCAATGTCATCGCTCCGTCATCGGCGCCTGCGGAAGAAGAATTATATCTGAATAGGCCATATCTTCCCTCATCCGTGATGAAAACTGCCGACGCGGTATCAGCTACGCCTGCCCGCAGTTGTGCAATCGTAAGGTAAGGAATGTAGCTCAGCGTTGCATTGGTTGCAGCCACCCGTGCAGAAGAATCTTCCATTGCCAACTCCTGACCTTCGTCAGGATGGAATTTCAATTGGGACACTGCAATGTAGGTACTTTGATTGTCCGCCTTCCGATGACTTCTAAGCAGCTGGAATATCCCATCACCTGAATTACGCGTGAACTTCCCTTTCACCGTGTAGGATACATAAGGTTTCGTTGAAGAAAGTTCGGCTCCACTGAAATCAGAGAATGAGCCACCGGTCTGCTCGAAACCATCAGGAAGTATAAGTTTCAAACGGAAGGCATTAGAGCCTTCGAAGACAAACACGGTACTGGCTGGTATGTACATGTAGCTTGCCTGAATATCGATTTGAAATTCTTCGTTTAATCCTACATGTGTAGCTTTTGTACTGATCGTGAACTTGATCGGATCAATTACGTGCTTAGCATGGGTGCTAAATGCAATTGCCAACAGGAGGAGGGTAGAAGCAATTTTACCTATAATAGAATTTCTCACGAGCGTATGTTTAGAATGTTCTTGAAATATAGCTACAAAAATATCAAGAGATTCTACATATACAAAATCGTATACCAAAACTAGTTCTACAATAATCAGTTAAGTGTCAGCAGGTTTACTACGAAATGTGGCAATGAGGGGCTTATTCGCCACTTAAAGCCAACAATTAGTACTACATTTTTTCTTAATAAAATTTACGGTAAATAAAAAATCAATGATACGGTCTGGAAGTCAAGTTTGTAACCATCTGCTATTTTGATGAACTAGCTGGAACTACAATTGCCCGGGAATGGGTGAGAAAGAATTACAACTCAATCTGCTCTATGAGTGAGTCGGAGTATAACCTTTGAGAAAGGAAGTGCGCATGTGCATTCTGCGAAAGCATTTCGAATATTTTTGGGTCAGTGACCACTCGGAGTACTTTTTCAAACTGATCGTCGCGCCTGTCCGCACCATTCGCGTCAACAAAAACGGCAGATTGCATATCGCTAGCGTAATTAGGAATCTCACCTACTGGTGAAACGATGCACACCAACCCATTTTGCATAGCCTCGGTTACGCTCATCGCCATTCCTTCGGCAAAGCTTAGTTGAACGTAAAGATGATATGGCCGGAAAACATTCCATTTGTCGGCACCTGTCACTTCGCCTTTGAAACGGATTATCTGACCGAGGCCATTTGCGGCAACATATTGTTTAAGAATATCTTCGGTGCCATCGTCATTCCGACCGAAAATATCGAGGGTCGCATTGATAGATTTTTTTTGTAAATACTGGATCAGGTCAATGGCGGCAGGTAGATTCTTCACTTTGTTGATCCGCCCTAAAAATATAAATCTTACTTCCTCGCCGGCAATTGGCAAATCTTTGCTACGTTTTATAGGTGTAGGTCTCGTCAAAAAAGACACAACTCTGACGGGTGCTTTTGGAGTGAACTTCGCTTCAACATACACCTTAGTGGCGACGCTATCGGTAAGAACTACGTCCGCTGCCTTGGCTGCTCTTTCGTTGAAGTACCTGGCGGGAAGATGTGGAAAAGCAGTGTTATGGACAAATGCATAAAATCGGATATGACGTCGGACATACTTAGCTAATGTACCAAGTAAAGCGCTGCGCCACAGCGAACAGATCAAGATATCCGGCTTTGATTTTAAGATTTTTCCTACTAAAAAGAAAAGTCTGAAAGGATAAGTTGATAGTGGGAAATCCAGTGACTTGAAAACACTTTTCTCATTATCGTTAAGATGAGCAATCATTCTGGCATCGATCTTTCCAAGTACTATAATAGTCAGTGAATATTGCGCCATCAACGCGGGTATTGCAGAAATCAGTGCGACTTCCACTCCTCCTATTGCAATATCATGAAGCACATAGGTGACCCTTTTCTTGCTATTCAACTCTCCGTGTGTCACTAATTGATTAATACTTTATTGCTTGCGTTGGCCTGATTGATCATATTCTTGATCTTCTCATTACTTGCACGATTCTTAAGCGTAAATTCCTTACCCTGATGTACCAGTTTGAGGTTGGTCAATGTATATTTTACACCGCCTTTTCTGCTTTCATTTGTTCCCTGAAAGAAGTAATAATTAGGCTTTTCAGTGTTTTTGATAATGGTCGGATTGATGATCTTGAAAGTCCCGGAAATGTCTTTGGTATCGTAAGGTGTCATATCGCCACTCCCTATCGCGAAAGATGCGCCGTAAGCCATAGGATGATCAGTATAGTCGGTCCATTTGTTGATCAGGATATCAATCTTGTTAACTCCACAAGTATTTTTCGTAAAAATATTGTAGAAGTTGGTTGTAGCAAGCACCGGACCAAGATTGTTTTTAGTTTGCAGATTGTAAAACTTACAATTCACGTATCGGCTGGTGCAGTCGTTCGGCTCGAAACTTAGCCCGGTTTGAGGTTTTACGACCTTAGCTTTATCTTCCTCGCCAGTTCCATCAATGGTAATATCCCGGAATGTCCCATTGATAATACCTGTTACCAGCATTCCAACGCGGGTTGCGTCTGTAACGGTAAGTTTATTGATGGTAATGTCCCTACTTTGCTTTTTCCATTGAACCCGGACAGTTACACCATCACCAGAGCTTTTAGTGACCGTCGCATTGGAAACCAGCACATTAACTGGTGCATACATCGCAATTCCTGCGCCGTATTCAGATGTTTTGTAATCCGGATTTGCCTTACTACCCACAAGATTGATCCCGTCTATGAATACATTTTTAACATCCCAGGCAATGAAACACATATAACCATTCGTCTTCAAGGTAGTCGGACATACCAGCGAACTGCCTTTTGGAAAGTATAGTCGGTTGCCCGACGAAACCGAAATGTGCCGTTTGTAACCTTCGAAAGAATCGTCTGTTCCAATAGAAATAGGATAAGGAGGAAACTTGACATACTTGTTTTCTTTCAGGAATTTATTAATATAAGGCGAGTAATTGAAGTCCTTCACGATCTTCCCTCCACTGGCTTTTTTGAGATAAGGCTCGATTTCGACACCATATTTCATCGTACTATCCCTAAGCATTTTCTCACGTGTCTGGGCAGAAAGATTTTGTTGACAAACAACAGCGGCAGCGATGAGGATAAAACAAACAGCTTTTTTCATGATATTGTTTTAAGGTGATAGATGTGTGGCACCGTTACTTTGTGTGTTTCTATAAAATCTTGCCACAGATTCGCTTCTAACTTACCGGGCCATTTTTGCAGAAAAGATGTTAGATTTGCGAATTACACACATATTTTCTTTCGAATGAAAATATCTTACGTTACAACTTACAACGCATCTGATATTCACAATTGGTCTGGGTTGGGGTACATGATTGCAAAAGCTCTTGATAACCAGGGTAATAAGCTTGACTTTATCGGAGATCTTCAATCTTCTCCAAGTCTTGAAATGTACTTCAAAAAACTGTACTATAAAATTTTAGGGAAGGATTTTGACTTTGGACGCGAGGTGCATACTGCCAGACAATATGCAAAACAAGTGAAATTCAGGTTGAAGGAAGATACTGATGTAGTCCTATCACCGGGCACGTTACCCATTTCCATGCTTGAAACGTCAAAGCCGAAGGTTTTCTATACAGATGCTACTTTCGCAGGAATGATCGGGTTCTACGAATACTTATCCAATCTTTCTCCTGATACAATAAAAAGCGGCAATATCATTGAACAAAGTGCACTAGATTCCTGTCAACTGGCCATTTATTCCTCAGAATGGGCAGCTGAAACCGCTATTCAGCACTATGGAGCAGACCCTGCTAAAATAAGGATTGTTCCCTTCGGATCAAATATGGAGTCGGGGAGAAGCCTGAATGAGATCAAGAATATCGTTTCATATAGAAGCAAGACTGAATGCCACCTCCTCTTTCTGGGAGTTGACTGGTTAAGAAAAGGAGGCGATCTTGCATTAGAAATAGTGAATCTCCTTAATGAGCGCGGTTTAAAAGCGACATTACATATTGCGGGTGTCAAAAACTTTCCGTTTAAGCAAACTCCGCCGAACGTCATCAATTACGGATTCATTAGCAAGGCGAAGTCCGAAGGCAAGCAGTTGATGGATAAGCTATTGACAGAAAGTCACTTCCTATTATTGCCGACCCGCGCAGATTGCACGCCGGTGGTCTTTTCAGAGGCAAATTCATTCGGCTTGCCATGCATTACGACGCAGGTAGGGGGCATTCCAACGATTTTGAAGAATGATGTGAATGGCAGAACATTTTCACTGGATTCAGATGCAGATTTATATGTATCTTATATAGAGTCAGTATATAGGAATACGACTAGGTATAATGAGTTGTGCCTGTCTTCTTTTAATGAATATGAAAGCAGGCTGAACTGGGATGTGGCTGGTAAAGCTATAACAAAACTGATATCAGACATTTGATGAATTAAATCTTCACTTTATAACTATACACGATGCTGAAAAAAATTCAAAAGCTGCTCCCTTACTTTATCAACTTAGGTGTAATTAAAGGATTTTCGTATTTGATAGGCCGAAAGCTTAAGTCCAACAAGGTTGTTCACCTGCCGAATATTAAAGCGCCTGTTCACCTGCGGCCCGGTACTTCCGATTCAGGAGTTTTCGGACAAATTTTTCTGAAACATGAATATGACCTTAACCTGGGTTTCGAGCCAAAGGTCATCATTGATGGCGGGGCCAATATCGGGTTGTCCAGTGTGTATTTCAAAAATAAATATCCGAATGCCAAAATCATTGCCATTGAGCCTGATGAGGACAATTTTGAAATGCTGAGGAAGAATACTGCTACATACTCAGACATTCATATCAAGAAAGCCGGATTATGGTCAAAGAATCAACGGAGCAGAATGGTGGACAAGTATGGCCTGGGAAAATGGGGAATGGTTGCTGAGGAGATCAGCGACACGAACGAAGTCTCTGGTGAATTCCAGACTATAACTATCAGTGACCTTCTTAATGAGTTCAATATTGAATACATTGATCTTCTTAAACTTGACATTGAAACCGCGGAAAAACAGTTATTCGAAGAAAACTTTGCGGAGTGGCTTCCCAGGGTTAAGGTTATTGTAATAGAACTCCATGATTGGATGCTGGAAGGCTGTTCAAGACCCTTTTTTACAGCAATCAACAGCTCTTTTAATAAATATAGTTTTGGTCAGATGGGTGAAAATACAATTATCGTCAACAGAGATCTGCTTCCTAAACAGGCTAAATAACATTCCCTTTAAGCTGGCGGGATAGCCTGTCCATCGCCATATATTCGTATTTAAGTGACCGGATATTTGCTATAAACTGTTTATAGGAAGATCCGGTCAAAATACTTTTATCAACTTTGTTCAGAATATATTCATTGAGGTCTTCCGGATTCTCGAATGAAATTCCCAGTGGTCCGACCAGTGATGAATAATAGTCGAAATAATCGTTGCGTACATATAGCATCGGAATTTCTGCATTAACGGCATCCCAGAACGAGCCGCTGGAACACAGCGAGTAGTCTGAATTTTCGTAATAAAATACCGTAACGTGTGATTCCGCAGTCTTTTTATCCAACTCTTCCCGCGTTAGTGAGCCAAAGTCCTTTTTGTAACTAACGTAGTTATTCAGAAAACCGTCCATGTTTTTGTAAACTCTGCCGCATATATTAAACCTGTGGTCCAATCCTCGTTTTGTAGCAGCTTCGGCAAGTTGGAAAAAATAGTGTGTATTCTTCGCCTTCGTTGCCACTCCTAATGTTGAAAACACAATAGGAGACAGCTGTTTATCAATATTAGCTTGGTCCGAAAAAGGATACGGGTGATCAAGTACAACTACTTTTTGCGAAAGAAATGAAGGTAATACTTTAATAAGGTTCTGATAAATACTCTTGCCTAATATAATGTAAGAAGTATTCGTGCTTTTAACCGTCAATGCAATTTTTTGAAAGAAGCCCCATATTTTATTGAGGAAATGTTTGTTGAATTTAAGAGATTCAAGTTCTCCATGCATGACGATGGTCACTGGCACCCCCTTTATACCAAAAAGCTTGAAAAGAAAATGGGCAAAAGGATGAATAAGCAGCACATAAAAGCGTACATCATCACCAGTATCAATTGATCGAATGATTTTGTTCAGCTCTTTAAATTGACTGTATGCCCTGACAAACTCTTTAAATCCGCCGCGTTTGCTATAAACAAAAATCTGCTGATAATCGGCATCAGTCGTGTCAGACTTCACGTTTTCTATATGCCTTACTTCACCCATAAACCGGATTTTCTCCGTTGGATATGTAAAGCGCAAAAGCTTCAAAAAGGACTTATTGAATTGCTCGTGCTGTACATCAACGGATGCTATGTCGGCTACGTATATCATCAACTGTTAGTTTGTGTAGATAGTTTTATAAGGAACCAATATTCCGGGATCGTTTCTGATGATTGACTGGAACTTATATATTGAGAATGTAAAAATGATCATAATCAATGCCAGCTTAAAAAATCGGTTCGTAATATAATATGCATACGGAATAGCTAATATCTGAAAGATATCGTACGACCGCGCAATCCTGCTAAATACAGGACTAATAGGGGTAAAGATCGTGTAGAGGATAATTCCAAAAACATATAAATTAAATATTCCGTTAAACTCTTTGCTACCTCCTTCAGAATAATTTACGAAGGGAGCTAGTATAAATAAAAACAGAAGTCTGCCCGATAATCCCTTCATTAATGAGGTATAAGGATCTTCAAGAGCCTCCTGTCCCAATTCCATGTAGAATTCGGTTTTCTGTTCAGATACCATAGTACCCAAAGTTTGGATAAGATAGCTGGACATATAGAAACTCAATGCCAGCACAAATAGAAAGAAGAGTGCAGTCAACACATTCCATTTCAGTTTATATAAATAGTAAGCAGGGAAGAATACAATTGCCGAATTATGGAGTAGCGACGCAATGAAAACAATGGCAGCAAACCGATAAAACGAACGCTTCTCAATAAAAATAAAAGAGAGTAGCGTGAGAGAAATAGATAGGTCTTGTCGCACACCAAAGCTACTTCCTGTAACGCTGTACGATAGTAGCAGGAATAATGAAAATATAGGATAGGGACTTACCTTGTAAACGGTATAATAAGTGAGTGAAATGAGAAAAGTTGCGCAGATAAAAAGAAAGCCAGTGTATTTCGCGCCGAAAAGGAATTTAAATGAACGAACTAAGGATTCGTACCCTATTTCCATGGTGGATCTTCCATAATCCACTTTCTCTACAGTATTGAAATAGCGAAAGTAGTTTGGCCAGTCAGTTCCTGTTTCCCAGCGCAAGCCTGCAAGGACAATCATCGTAACTCCTAAAAGAATTAGCGGTACCAATAGAGGCTTTTTGCGTTCACGCGAGATGAAAAGATCACCAAGTGTGAAAACGAAAAACACAAAATAAAGTACAAAATAAATCGTCATAGATGGGCTTGATAAGCGAAAGTCAGGATTTCTTTATTACATTTAATTACGTGGTTTTATAACCTAACCATTTCTTAACTCTGTCTTTTCCATGAACACCAATTTTTCGGATTACGAAATCAATGACAATAAGTTTTAGTGCAGACTTCATCCACGCAGCGGAAGGAAAGTTTTTATATATTTTATTTTTAAGCTGGGCTTTTCTGGTGTCTTTCAATAGAGCAATCTTACTCACTGAATAGCTCAATCCGCCTGTACGCATTACTGCTATTGTTACCGGGAAATATGTTGCGTCATGATCCTTCAAATGACTGAGCAGAAAGTCATAATCACCTGCTATTTTATAAGAAGTATCAAATAACCGCTCTTGAAACAGACTCTTCGAATGAAAAGTAGCCTGATGCGCCAAATACATAGCCACCTCCCGAAAACGTTTTTTCAATACCGGCCACTCCACGCCGTATTTTTTCTCTCTTCCATCGGGATATCTGTATATAATATCTCCGTAAGCAATTTTATGAGTTGTACTTTGAAGATAGGGCAATGACGTTTCAATGGAAGTTTTGTCGGCTAAAAAGTCGTCTGCATTAACAAATAAGAGCCAGTCACCTGTCGACGCTTTGACACCTTTGTTCATTGCATCGTAGATTCCTGCGTCTTTTTCACTTATCCAAAAATGAAGCTTGTCAGCGTATTTCCTAATGATATCAACCGTCCCGTCCGTGGAATTGCCATCGATAATCACATATTCGATATTGTCATAGGTTTGATCAAGAACACTTGTTATGGTATTCTCTATATACTGTTCGCCGTTTCGAACTACGGTTATGATTGAGATTTTAGGAGAATGCATTCAGCTCAGGTTAAGTGCGATGTTTACTTCTCGGACAAATTTATCAGCATAGTTTTTAATCGTAAAATGTTCCAAAACGTGATCAATTGCGTTTCTTGAAATTGCTTCATATAGCGCCGGATCTGACAACAATTGAATCACTTTATCGGACAAATCTTCTTCTTGCCCCTCATACAGTAAACCTGTTTTTCCATCCTCAATAATTTCACCTGACCCTGCTGATGCAAAAGCAATAACAGGTACCCCATGCATCATACTTTCGATGGTAACCCGACCGAATGCTTCCATTCGGGAACACATTAATGTGATATGTGAATCTGCTAATACCGTACCGATCTCTTTAACGAATCCCAGAAACTCAATGTTAGCATGTAAATTCTCTTTCTGAATGTAAGCCGTCAATTCCTCATAGTATTCCGGATCATTAATATCCCCCACAATCCTGAGGATGACCTTCTTTCCTTGTTTTACCAACAAATTAATCGCCTTGATTGCAGTCAACTGATCCTTCGCACGGTTGATAACTCCTATAATAGCGAAAACAGTTTGGCCCTGGCTGGCTTTTCGAGGTAAGATTGCGATCTGAGCATCAACCAATCCATTGTAAATTAGGACGTTATTAGCTCTGATCCCGCCTTGCGCTATCCTGACTTCCTGAATACTTTTTGAGATACAAATGATCGTTGCTGCTTTTTTCGCCCAGTACCTCAAAAACCCTTTTCCAAGGTTGTACTTTGAATTATAATCTTCGTAGACAAACTCCCTAAAATGCCACAAATGTTTTTTTTTCGAAAACTGAGCTGCCATCGCTCCAATCAGTATAACTGAGGAATTGGAATGCACAATGTCAATTTTTTCCGATGCGATCAGTGAAGATAGCTTTTGAGCAGTAGCAATATTTGAGGATAATTTAAGCAGCCCACGCAGTATCGGGGCTCTATTTGGCCCATTATAGACGTCAACTTTGTATGTGACTATGCGAAAGTTAATATGGTTTGTTCTCAACTCCTCCGCAAAGGGACCATCCTGCCGGCATATTACCAGCCAATCCAATCGCTCACGTGACGCTAGTATTAATGTCAGAAGTGACCTATTTGCGCCGTATAGCTGACCATAGTGGCTGAATGACAGGACTTTTGGTTTTTTGATCTCACCTTGTAACTTATTCATCAAATGTTGCGGCAATTAGGCGACTTTTTTCTTCGCGACTAATATGAAAGTACAGGCGTCGCGGTCCTTCGTTCCCTGCGAAGTTATTTTATCAAACAAAATGATCAAGGGCTGCATAACCAGTGCAAGCACGGGACGTAAAAATTTCGGTATAACGAATGTGATACCGTCCTGAAAGAGTTGTAACCCCATCGCTGAGCGACCGATGATGCCTCTGAAATATACCACCTCAAACCCAGCATCCTCAACAATTTTCCGCAAGCCGGTTGAAGTCCAGCGCCAAAAGTCGGTGGGGTCAGGATGAAACATCCAGTATCCGTGCGTACTCAGAATAAGCTGTCCTGAATTTTTCAAAACACGGTGCGCTTCTGTAAGATAAAACGCCGGATTTACTACGTGCTCTAAAACTTGCGTAGACAATACTACGTCAAGGGTCTCACCTTCTAGTGCAATCGTGCCTTCCGGTTTAATGTGAATGTCTGCAATCTTATTAGCGGGCAAATCCACTCCAATGTATTTTTCAACAAAAGGAGCGACCAGGGATTCGTAAGGCTTATTGCCGCAGCCGTAATCGGCTAAAACGAGTTTCACGGGGCTGTTTGCGACGTAATTTTTGATCACTGTTTCAATAGCCTGTCGCAATTGGCGAAGATAATAATAGCGTGTTGCCATTCTTCCAAATATAGAAGGGTAAAGTCTGTCAATACCGGGCTCTCTTTCGTACATAATTTTTTGTGATGTGTAAATGAATATTTAGTAATCGATTTCTAAGTGGTAGTCTTTCTAAATCTCTTTAAGATAGCTAGGAACTGACTAAAATGAAATAACAAGAATGCGATTCCGACGATGATGACTTTTACTGCCAGTGAAAGGATATTTGGCTGACCTAGATTTGTTATAATGTACCTTTCAGTGATACTCAGCGATACGATTAATACAATAGCCAAAATCAGCTGTGAGGAAATAATTCTTAGGAACGCTCCGAAATTTTCCCTCAGGAGATTGGAAACCAGAATGTAAAAAACAACCAGGAAATTTACCGCAAAGGCAATAGACAGGGAAACAGCCGTTGCATTGAGCGAATTAAAATAAATCACTCCGGTAAAGATAGAAAGCACGATTGTAGCCGCACTGAAAAGGCCTAGCTTAAATAAAATATCTGTTCGTCCTACCGCCTGGAATATGGCGCCTGCGCTGGAAGTAATCATTTGCAGCCAGATAGTCACACTAAATATTCTTAAAATAGGAACCACTCCTGCCCATTTACTGCCAAGCAAAATGTAGATGATCTCATCAGCCGCGAAGAAAATCAATATGGAGATCGGAACACCAAGCATTGACAGTACATTAACTACTTTCAGATATTCCTCAAAAATTACTTTTGGCTGATCTTTAAATTTCGCAAGAACTGGGTGTAAAACCGGGGTAATTACATGTGTCAGGTTTGAAACCGGGTACATCATCAATTGGTAGGACTGATTGTAAATACCCAGGCTTTGATTACCCATGAACTTTCCTATTAATATATTATCGAGATTCCTTGAAAAGTAGTTGATGAAATTGAATGCAAACTGAAAAAAGGAATACCTCGCGATTTTCCGGAAGCCGTCCAAACTGAAACCTTTGAAGACGATCAGCTTCGAAAAATACACATGCAGAAAGAAAATAATGATGCTTGAAAGAATTGAGCGCCAGACAATTGAATAATAACTCCATCCCCGGCTGGCTAAGAAGATAGCGCAGCCGCCAGTGCATACCGCTACAATGACCTCAATAGTTCCAATCAGCCTGAATGAGCGAGATTTTGACAGCAGACTTTTAGGTACAACCGTCATAGAACTAAAAAACACACTGATTGCAAGCAACTGCCCAATCGGAATATAAACATCGCTTTCGTAATACCAGGCAATCGCCGACGATAGCAATGCAAATGAAATGGCGAGTACGAGACTAAGGAAAATGCTGATCTTGAAAATATCAGAAGTGTCTTTCTGTGTCAGAGTTTGATCCTGAATAATTGCAACGCCAATTCCAATATCGCTGAGAATGTAAAAGAATGAAATAAAAACAGTCACAATACCCAGAATGCCGTATTCGCCAGGAGAAAGAAGGCGTGCCAGCACTGAGTTAATTCCCAAACCGATTAGGATATTACTGTACTTCGATATAAAAATCGCAATCGTTCCGCGCCTGATCTCCCCTTGAATATGCATTATGCTTCAAATTTTCTTCTAAGCTTGATCAATACCAGCATGAACGGGAAAAATAAGGTAAACCAGATACTCGCATTTTTCGCAAAAGCAATATTCCACGCTGCTTTCCAAAATGCTTTTTGGCCATGAACGCTATACATAGTCAGGCGCCAGTACTGGGTGAACATTAACGAAGCCTCCGACTTGAAGCGAAGACCTGACGAGATAGGAAGCTTTCTATAATTATCAAAAAGGTCATTAATCAGCCCGTCCTTTCCGTATCCCCAATCTTTCTTCTTTATCGGCTGTACTACCCTAACAGGAAATTCGCTTACCTGATAAGTTGTTCCTCGCAGCGCGCACATTCCTGCGAAAAATACGTATGGATATAGATTATCAACTTTATACTTGTTGTATTCATCGAATAGTCCCTGCGTTTTGAAAATAAGACCACTCATCTGATGCGCTTTCCAGGCATATTTGAGAATCGCTTTTTGACCTGCTGCCATCATTTTTACAGGTCCGACAGGCTCCCGTGAATCAGAAACAATTTTGTCTTCGATCGATACCGGAACGTAGTTTGGGACTATATATGATGTTTCGGGATCGTTCCTCAAAATGAGCATACATGCTGCGAGGTATTCGTAGCTAATGTAATCGTCATCGCCAAGGAACATGACATATTCAGCCTTTGCTTTACCAAGAACAAACAATACATTCGCTTTCAAGCCAATATTTTCAGTTTGGCGAAACAACTCTATTTGCAGTTGAGAGTGTCCCTTGTACGCAGTTACGAGTTTAAAAGTGTCATCCGGCGAACAATTTTCTGAAACGATGATTGAGATTTCATCCGTAAACTTCCCGCGAACTATTATTTCCTCGAGTATTTCAAGATTCCTGATTAAAAAATCTGCTCGGTTATATGTTGGTATAACGATATTGAGTTTCATATTCCTGTAGTGAGTGACAATGCTTGACATGCCATTCACATTATTTAAGTACTCAGTCGAGGTATTCCTCGATACTGTCTAAAATGGAAATGGTTGGTTGCCACGCCGGAAACTGGTTTTTCATTTTGGTAAAATCTAGTTCCAGGTATTTCATGGTTTCATCATACCGCTGCAAGCTTTCAGGTGCCAGCGATTCATCTGCGCTGAGCGCCGAATAAATGCTTGCGACAATATCCTTGACAAACCGCGTTTCATAACTTGGCACATTATAGATTCCTGCTGGCACATTAACCGATTGCAGCAGCGCCTTTAAAAGCGACGCTATATCCTTAGAATGAATATATTGTCTTTTCTGATGCCCTCCGGTAAGCTTTGGTCTTTGTTTACTTGTTAACGAAGAAACGAGGTAGGGAATAAGCCGCATCGAATTTTCACCTTTTCCGTAAATGGTCGGCAGAATGAGGTGAAAAAACCGGATAGATAAATTTGCACTGTCAAAAAACCGGGATAACAGGCGCTTTGAAACACAGTAATTATTAGGCACCGGGAGTTTCGAAAGCAACAAATCATCCTCAGTATAGGAACGGTCCTCCGAGTTATTCCCGATCTCGGCATAAGACCCAAAAGTGATATATTTCCCTTCGAAGTTATGCTTGTTTAGGAACAATGCGATTTCAATCGGAAGATAGGTATTGAGTTCATACAAATAGTCTTCACCTTTGCCCGCTTGAATGCCACTTCCCGCACAATAGACAATATGATCGAAACTCAGTAGCGATTGAAGATCAATTTTTCTATCCGGAAAAGCGAAGACAATGTGCTCTCCGAGCTGCTGGTTGTTGTTTCGGCTGAACCCAGTAATATCATATTCAGGTAGGAGTGACTTCACCAGATCAATGGAAAGAAAAGAGTCGCTACCGATAACTGCAACTTTATTTCGCATAAGCTAGAATTGTCTCCTTCGTTTGCGCCGCTATTTCAGTGGGTGCATTTGTAAAGGTTTTATACCATTCCAAAGTTTTCGCAATTGCAGTTCGCGCATCGTATTTTGGTTTCCAATGCAACTCATTCATTGCGAGACTGATGTCTAGTTTAAGAAGGCCGGCCTCATGTGGCTGCTCGGTCAGCACGGGTGTTTCGTACCTGCCGCTTCCCCAATAAGCAATCGCCTGTTCAGCTAGTTCTTGCACAGTCAGGTTATCTTCTGCAAAAGGTCCGAAATTATAACTCCTGCTATATTTGACCGGATTATCAATAAGCTTTGCACCTAAATGCAGATAGCCGCTCAGCGGTTCAAGTACATGCTGCCACGGTCTTACCGACTTAGGATTTCGGACTGTGATCACATCGTCGCTTTGCAATGCTCTCACAATATCAGGTATGATCCTATCCTTCGCCCAATCACCACCGCCAATTACATTTCCGGCTCTCGCACTTGCTATTGCTTTTTGGTGGGAATCATAAGCTGCCGGATTAAAGAAAGAATTCCTGTATGAACCAATTAGTAGCTCGGCGCAAGCTTTACTGGCACTATAAGGGTCATAACCCCCCAGCTGATCAACTTCCCGGTAGGGAAAATGCCACTCTTTGTTCTCGTAAACTTTGTCGGTTGTAATCAGTACCGTAGCACATGGATTTGGCAAAAGTCTGACTGCATCAAGTACATGCGCCGTTCCAACCGCATTGACTGCAAAGGTCTCAGAAGGGATCTCGTAAGAAAGCCTAACGAGTGGCTGGGCTGCAAGATGGAAAATGAAGTCTGGTTGAAAAGATGTTATCTCCTTCGCAAGGCGTTCCCGGTCCATGATATTGGCGATAACGGAGGAGCAAAGCGAACCGCCGTTTATGCAATTATATAGGTCGTTTTCATGAACTGGGGCCAGCGCGTAACCTTTTACCTCCGCACCCAGTAAATGGAGCCAGTAGAGAAGCCAGCTACCCTTGAAGCCCGTATGTCCAGTAAGAAATACTTTTTTCCCTCTGTAGTATTGAGACAGATGTTCGTAATTCATAAGAGAACTTACCAATTTTTCCACGGCGCCTGCCCAGAATTCCACAAATTTTCCAATTCTTGTTTGTCGCGGAGGGTATCCATAGGTTTCCAAAAACCATTGTGCCTATGAGCAACCATTTGACCGTCGGCAGCAATGTTTTCAAGCGGATCTTTTTCAAAGACTGTACTGTCAGCAGATATATAATTCAATACCTCCGGTTCGCAAACAAAAAAGCCTCCGTTGATCCATGCGCCATCACCTTTTGGTTTTTCCATAAATGATAAAACGCTGTCGTCGTTCTCGGAAATATTCAGTGCTCCGAATCGGCCAGATGGCTGTACGGCGGTAACTGTCAGCAGCTTCTTATTTTTTTGATGAAAATTTACAAGTTGCTTAATATCGACACTTCCCACTCCATCACCATACGTTAATAGAAATGGCTGGTTATCGAGATATTTCTGCACTCTTTTTACTCGGCCGCCTGTCATTGTTTCCAGCCCGGTGTCTACTAGTGTAACACGCCAGGGTTCTGCCTGCGAATTATGAATTTCCATCCGGTTCTCCTTCATATCGAAAGTGACATCGGATTGGTGAAGGAAGTAGTTTGCGAAATACTCTTTGATTACATATCCCTTGTAGCCCAGACAAACAACGAAGTCGTTGAAGCCATGTGAAGCATATATCTTCATGATATGCCACAAAATAGGGCTTCCACCTATTTCAACCATTGGTTTAGGTCTTGATACTGTTTCTTCGGATAAGCGAGTGCCTAATCCACCTGCAAGCAATACTACCTTCATGGAATCGGGGTTAATAGTGTGATTAATGAATAACGTTGACTTGTAATATTTTTTAGGGTGTAGTTAAATCAAAGGAGCTTTTCATGAAGCTTTTCTTTGAAGAAAATCACGTAAATCATTGTAAGAATGGCGCCTGCAACAGCAAAAACTATTGCTATCATCAGCCTCTTTGGACTGCTTTTATTGATCGGGACTTTTGCCGGTTCGAGGATCTTAAATACCGGTTTCTCTTCTTTCACCTTAATTTTGGACTGTTCTAGTTTAACAACAAGGTCGGAATAAATGGATTGCGCAAGTACATATTCCGCTTGAAGACGTTGCTCTTCAATTCTTGCAACATTAAGAAAAGCATTCCTATTTCGATCCCTGTAACTTTGTAAAGCATATTCCGCCCTGTCTTGTCTTGACCTGGATTCCCGGACTCTCTCTTCCAGAAATGCAGCCTGGTCGCTTGTTCTTGACGTTCTATAATCTTCGACGTACTGAATCAGGTATTTTTTAGAACTCTCGACTATGACAGCCGCGACAACAGGATCGGTCATTTCACTTTCGATTGTGATGATACCATTTTTATCGTCAACAGAAATCGTAACTAATCCCATAGCTCGGGAAATCTTTGCTTGCTCTTCCGCAGAAATAGATAAGATGTCGGATTTTGGAAGAGCCGGTTGAGACTTTGCAGGAGCAGGTTTGGATTTGAAGATTGACATCGCACGTGATACGAAGCTCTGCGTTGTATCGCGTGCAAAGTATTCCCTCAAATTGTTATACTTTTTGCCCGATGCATCAATAACTGGCTGTTGCAGCAAATACTGACCAAAAGGCGTACTTCTTAAAATATTAGGATAGAGCTCTGGTACCAATTTTTCTGCGCCTCCCCGCTCAGCTGTCACTGCCATACTAAAAAACGAGCTTCTTCCTGACATACTATATTCAGGCAGCAGTATCGTTTGTGCAGTAAACATTTTGGGTAAAAGAAAGCTGTACAAGATTCCGATTACACCAAAACAGGCGGACACGATCAACAGAATAAAAAGATACTTTCTGACAAAATTCAGCAAATCCGCAACGCTGACTTCAAGAGTTTCTCTCTTAGTTATAATCTTGTTTTCCAGCATACTTAGAGAATACGTATCATCGCAATAGCGAGAGTTGTGAATAGTGAGATAATCGCAAGGCGCTCGCCACGGGACATTGGCTGCTCGTTTCTAGGTTCTTTCATCGGAACCGTGATCACCGAACCAGGTTCAACCCGAGGGTAGGACCGGAAAAACAGAAATTTATTGGTTCTGTACGTTCTTCCGTTTGGATAGGAAACATAGGTCCTGTTTTTGCGTGCTCTTTCCGTGTAGCCTCCCGCCTGAGAAATATATTCTTTAAAATTAAATCCTCTATCAAAATTCATTACCGAAGGATTATACACGCCTCCCTGAATTCGGATCATCTCAGATTTTTTCGGAATGTATAATGTATCCCCGTCTACCAGAAGGAGGTTCGCCGGAATATTTGGCTTTTCAACAATTGCTTTCAAATCAAGTGCCACAAGTTCTCTGTTCCGGTAAAAACGGGCGCCTTCAATGTATGCTTCCTTTTTCATGCCGCCAACTTTCGGGAACAAATCGGAAATGCGTTCGAAGTTATTAAGAATGGTATAGGTACCTGGGTAAGTTACCTCGCCTGCAACCGTAACGATTTTCTGACTTTCGTAGCGAGGCGATTTTCTTACCAATACAATGTCGTAGGGAAGCAGCTTGAATTTTTGATCTTCCTCATTCAATACCAGGTTATCAGTCACATTCAGTGTGAAGATCCGCACATTCTGTGATTCGGGAAGGCCGATCGTATCGTTTTTCACCCGGCGCGATACTTCAATGCGATAGGGAACCCCACCTTCTGTGTAGCCGCCGGCTTGGAAAATAAGGTCGGCAATCGTGATATCTTTATAATAGTAATAGGCTCCCGGATTGATTATCGATCCGTCGATTGACAGATAAGTAAATTCTTTCAGATCTTCTACCGACTTGATTGTCAGGACATCTCCTGGCAAAAGTTGAATGTCGGGTATTTCGTTATTAATTAATTTCCTAAGATCGATCGCAACAAGCCCGGTTTGTGTATCTCCGCTGGCTCTTTCTAATAGTGCACGGTTTAAGAATGCCCGCTGTCCGATTCCCTGCGCAATATTGATCAGCTCTTTAACCGTTTTTGTTTTCTCATCCAAAGGATAAAAACCCGGCCTGGTTACAGCCCCGCGGATTTCAACCTGGTTGGCGATTACATCCAGAATTCTCTTGACAGTATAAATGTCACCGTTTTTGGGCGTAAAAGAGGAAATCTGAGTGGAGTCAATCGTACCGATCACGAAATTGTTACCGGTATTGCGTTGGTACTGGATCATATCAGTGTAAGCCTCAGGCGCATAGCCACCAGAATACCGGATCATATCTTTCAAAGTTTCCCCAGCCTTCGCTTCGAAAATGCCGCTCTTCTTCACCTGACCAGCCAATTCGATCCTGACTTCATAAGGACGAATTAATATAATGTCCTGATCCTGCAGCGCGACATTGTCCTGCAAATCTCCGTCGATCAGAAACCGGTAAAGATCTATTTTGCGAATAACTTTATTGGCACGGATAATCTCAATATTACGGTAAGATCCATTGCGGTTCGGGCCACCAGATACATAAAGCGCATTAAATGCAGTGGCAAGTGAGGAAACCGTATAAGTACCTGGTTGAACCGCTTCGCCGATGATCATCACCCGGATACTCCTGACGTTACCAAGTGTAATAGTGGAATACGTTCCTGATCCGGGTCTGTTTAATGTTGAATATGCTTGTCTGAGCCTGTTAACAATCCGTTCGTTGGCTTGCTCTATGGTCATTCCATTTACATAAACCGGCGCCAGATTCAGCATTTTCACAGTTCCTTCCGGACTGATCTTCATGCGGAAGTTATCAACCGAATTGCCGTAAATATCAACGATCAGCTCGTCGTCTGGGCCAAGAATATAGTTTTTAGGAGTTGGTATTCTAAGATTTGGTTCAAAAGTAGCTGCCGACCTGCCAAAAAACGCTGATCCGAAAGTCCGGCTGAGCCTGCGCATCTGCGCCCGACCTGCTGCTGTGGAATCTCTTTCATTATTAGTTTCGTCATCCAGCTCGTCCCGGTCATCTTGTTCACGGGTTTCATCAATCTGATCCCGGTTTGGATCGTTTTGTGCATTATTACTTTTGGATGTTTGCTGCAATCGTCTCCGGATCGTCGAAATATCATCCAGAGAGTAGCCTCGCTGTAATGCTGCCCGCTCAATATCCATATCCGACATGCCGGCGCCTTTGGCCTGATTGTAAAATTCAACAGCCTGTGTATTAGTGACCTGCGAAGGATCTACTGTCGGCTGGCCAGCTGGCTGCGTAGTTTGTGGTGCTGTATTCTGTGCAAAAACGGAGAGGCTCGAAATGATCAGGAAAAATAAAGAAATACTTTTCCAGTATTTCTTTTGAGAGGATTGATAATGCATGCAGTGTTTTATATTTCGTCCGGTACCTGCGTTTTACAAGTACCGGCGTGATTTGAATATCCTAAGTTGCGGTAAAACTACAAAATCTTATCATAATATAGTTCTTCCCAAGCCAGCTGCTGAATACTAGAATTCAACACGAATTGAAAGCTCTTTTAACTGACTATCAGCTATTACTGATGGCGAGTCGATCATAACGTCGCGGCCTGAGTTGTTTTTCGGGAAAGCAATGAAATCGCGGATCGATTCGGCACCTCCAAAAATTGAACATAACCTGTCAAAGCCGAATGCGATACCTGCGTGTGGCGGCGCGCCAAATTCAAATGCATTCATCAAAAAGCCAAACTGATCCTGCGCTTCCTCAGGTGAAAACCCAAGGATCCCGAACATTTTCTGTTGGAGCTCTTTTTCGAAAATACGAACTGAACCTCCGCCCACTTCAACGCCGTTGATAACCATATCGTATGCATTCGCACGCACAGATCCCAGATTCCCGTCGAGTAACCCAATATCCTCCGGCTTCGGGCTGGTGAACGGATGGTGCATTGCAAACCACCTGTTTTCCGTTTCTCCAAATTCCAATAAAGGAAAATCCAGAACCCATAGCACTCTGTATTCATCCGGATTTCTCAATCCAAGGCGCGTACCCATTTCCAGACGAAGTTCGTTCAGTTGCTTGCGCGCCCTATCTGCCTGCCCCGAAACTATCAATATTAAATCGCCGGGCTTAGCATTGAACGCAATGATCCATTTCTTAATGTCTTCTTCCGAATAGAATTTGTCAACGGAGGATTTGATTGAACCATCGGCATTGTAACGCACGTAAATCAATCCTTTTGCTCCGATCTGCGGGCGCTTCATCCAGTCTGTCAGTTCGTCGATTTGCTTACGAGTATATTCAGCGCAACCGGGAGCGGCAATACCAACCACGAGTCCGGCATCGTCAAATACACCAAAGCCTTTTCCTGACGTAAGATCTTGATCTTCACCTTTCAATTCAGTAAATTTCATTTCAAAACGAATATCAGGCTTGTCGGAACCGTATTGGCGCATAGCTTCCGCATAAGTCATACGCGGCACCTCCGGCAAATCAATACCTTTTACATTCTGGAAAAGGTTACGGATCATTCCTTCGAATGTATTGAGCACATCTTCCTGCGTCACAAAAGACATTTCACAGTCTATTTGCGTAAACTCAGGCTGACGGTCTGCACGAAGGTCTTCATCCCGGAAACACTTCACTATCTGATAGTAACGATCAAAACCGGCTACCATTAACAGTTGCTTGAAAGTTTGCGGGGACTGCGGCAATGCATAAAATTCACCAGGGTTCATTCTGCTCGGCACAACAAAATCCCTGGCGCCTTCCGGTGTGGATTTAATAAGCACCGGCGTTTCTACCTCTATAAAATCAAGGTTGTCCAGATAGGTGCGTGTGTACCGGGCAACCTGGTGTCTCAATTGTAAATTTTTGCGAACGATATTTCTTCTCAGGTCAAGATATCTGTATTTCATTCTGATATCGTCACCACCGTCGGTTTCGTCTTCGATCAGGAATGGGGGAAGTTTCGCAGGATTCAGAACGCTCAGCTCAGTCACCCGTATTTCAATGTTACCGGTAGCGATTTTATCGTTCTTAGAAAGGCGCTCTATGACCGTTCCTTTGGTAGAAACCACAAATTCGCGGCCCAGTGAGCGGGCGGTTTCAAGCACATTCGCAGGCGTTTTACCCTCTTCAAAAAGCAGTTGGGTAATGCCATAGCGATCACGAAGATCAAGCCAGATCATGCCTCCCTTATCGCGAACCCGCTGAACCCAGCCGCACAATACAACCTCCTGATTAACATGTTCTAAGCTTAATTCCCCACAGGTATGTGTACGTAACATATAACTATTTTAATACTGATATATAGAAAGCGCCTGATAATAAATGGCGCAAAAGTACGTATTTTTAGCAAATCTAACATGCAAACGTTTTTTATGAGTGTATATAAAAGTATTGGAGGTCAGCTCGGAATGGCTGCGGCGTCATTATTATTTTGTTTGACCACTGCCTGCCACCCGGAACCTGAACCACCACTCGGAAGCTCAGACGAGTTTGAAACAGTACCTGAACAATTCCCGATCGCGCCGGGAATTATCGACGAAGCTTCGGGTCTGGCGCAAAGCAATACGATGGCTGGCTTTCTGTGGAGCAACCAGGATGCGCAGGCGCCCAACTCGATCTATCTGATCAATAAAGACGGGAAATCGATTAAAGAATTTACAGTACCAGGCACTGCTAACAGGGATTGGGAGGAAATCGCATCCGGGCCCGGGCCTGTTGATGGTGTCAGCTACCTTTATATTGGTGACATTGGAAATAACAATGCGCCGACTGCTCCCACAAGTACCATTTACCGTGTGCGCGAGATCGCTGATCAAAATGCTTCTTTCAATGAGTCAATGGTTGAGAAGATCAGCTTTACCTATCCCGATGGTCCGAGAGATGCCGAGTCGCTGATCGTTGATCCGGTGACAAAGGATATTTTTGTGATATCAAAAGGCCTGACCTCAGGTGTATACCGACTTCCGTTTCCTCAGTCGACCGGCGAAACTATGACAGCAGAAAAGATAGGCGATGTGCCGTCAGTGTCAATTGCAACGGGCGCGACGATTTCGAGGGATGGAAAGGAAATTATGGTCCGAACTTACCTGGGAGTCTACTATTGGAGAAGAGAGGAGGGGCAGACCGTAGCGCAGACGATCACCAAGCCTGCGACGAAGCAGCTGACCGTTGCATTGGAGCCACAAGGCGAAGCTATTTGTTTTGATATTACAGGAAGTGGTTTTTATACGCTTAGTGAAAGGTCCAGTGCGACCAGTGTTTCTTTGAATTTTTACAAAAGAAAATAAAAAATAGGGTATGCTAAAAAATCTATTGACGGCAGCACTGGTACTATTTGCTTTTGCAGCAAATGCCCAAACTGAATCTTACGAAAAGTGGATCCGGGACAATTATTCGAAAGCAGAATATGATATTCCTGTGCGGGACGGGATAAAGCTGCACACGATCGTTTATTCACCCAAAGATGCTGCCGGAGATAAGAAATACCCTTTTTTAATGCAGCGAACGTGTTACAGCGTCGCGCCCTATGGAGTAGACAATTATCCTCCAAGACTGGGATCAAGCCCGGCGCTAATGCGGGACAAGTTTATTTTTGTGTACCAGGATGTGCGTGGCCGCTATATGAGCGAGGGACAATGGACGAATATGACCCCGCATATTGATCAGAAAAAGAAAAAGACAGATGTGGACGAAGCTTCCGACACTTACGATACTATCGAGTGGCTTCTCAAAAACATCCCAAATAACAATGGTCGGGTAGGGCAGTGGGGCATTTCCTATCCCGGTTTTTACACAACTGCCAGCGCACTTTCAGGGCACCCTGCATTGAAAGCATCGTCGCCGCAAGCGCCTATCGCAGATTTCTTTTTCGATGATTTTCACCATAACGGCGCTTTTACGCAAGGATATTACCTCACATTTCCTGTTTTCGGGATCACGCCGCCAAAGCCTACAACCACTTCCTGGTTTGCCGGAGAAATGATCAAGCCGGAGCCTGACGGCTATACTTTTAACCTGAAAATGGGTTCGCTTAAAAATTTCGATAAGTACTATGCTAAAAACTGGTACTGGCAGGAAACGGTTGACCATCCTAATAAGGATGAATTTTGGAAGAAGAGGGATATTCTGCCGCATTTGAAGGATATTAAGCCTGCATTTATGACGGTAGGCGGCTGGTTTGATGCAGAAGATCTGTACGGTCCGCTGAATACTTACAAGACGATCGAGAAGAACAATCCGTCTGCTTATAACACGCTGGTAGTCGGTCCTTTCGGGCATGGGCGGTGGAGCCGTGAAACCGGCCATACGCTGCACAATGACATTTATTTCGGGGATAGTATTGCCACTTTTTATCAAAATAACATCGAAGCTAAATTCTTTAAACATTTCCTGAAAGAAGCGGGCGACGGGAAAACCGGCTTACCGGAGGCTTATTTATTTGATACCGGTAAAAAGGAATGGAAGACGTTTGATAAATGGCCGGTAGCGGCAGTTGAGAAGAGGAAATTGTATTTCCATGAAAAAGGCAAGCTGGATTTCAATGCTCCAAAAGAAGGTAAATCGGTCAGCGAATATGTGAGTGATCCTTTGAAACCTGTTCCTTACACAGCTAATTACAAGCAAATGTCGGGTTTTACTCCTTTTGAGTATATGTCGGAAGATCAGCGTTTCGCCGCTGCAAGGCCGGATGTGCTCGTTTTTGAAACCGATGTGCTCGATCAGGATATTACTCTGGGCGGCGAGATCTCTGCATTGCTTAAAATTAGTACTACCGGAACCGACGCGGATTTCTTCGTGAAACTGATCGACGTTTACCCGGGCGACGAGAAAAACCACGCTTACCTCGCAGACCCCAAAACGGTGCTGGCGGGTTATCAGCAAATGGTCAGGAGCGAAATTATGCGGGCGAGGTTCCGTAACAGTTTCGAGAAGCCGGAGCCGCTGGTTGCAGGGAAGTTGACGGACATTCAGTTTCGTTTGCAGGATGTGTTGCATACTTTCAAAAAAGGCCACAAAATCATGGTGCAGGTTCAGAGCACTGCATTCCCGCTATTTGATCGAAATCCACAGAAGTATGTGGATAACATTTACAAAGCGGCGGATTCGGACTTTACCGCAGCCAAGCAAACAGTATATCACCAGGCTGACGCTGCCAGTGCGCTTGAAGTGGACGTGATCAAATAATGCCAGAGATTTTTTATGAAATTTAAATCAATAGTAATGAGCATTACCGCTGCCAGCTTGCACGGAGCGACCGTTTTTGCGCAGGAAATTAAATATCCTCAAACAAATAAAATTGAGCACACGGACGAATACCATGGCGTCAAAGTTTCGGACCCTTACCGCTGGCTCGAAGATGACAGGTCGGAGGAAACGGCGGCGTGGGTGAAGGCGCAGAACGAGGTGACTTTCGGTTATCTGGACAAAATTCCATTTAAAGGAAAGATTTTCACTGACCTTGAAAAAGCTTACAACTACCCTAAATATTCAGCGCCCAGCAAAAAGGGTGAATACTTTTATTTCTACAAAAACGACGGACTGCAAAACCAGGCGGTACTTTATCGTCAAAAAGGGCTAAAAGGCGCTCCTGAGGTAGTTTTGGATCCAAATAAGCTCTCCACAGACGGTACTACCCGTTTATCTGCATTCAGCTTGTCGAAAGACGGTGCGCACGCAGTGGTCGGACTTTCCAGGGGAGGCTCCGACTGGCAGGAATATGGCGTAATGGATATGAAAACGCTCTCCATGTTGCCGGACAAGATCGAGTGGGTGAAAATTTCCGGCGCGGCCTGGCAGGGAAATGGATTTTATTACAGCCGCTACCCGAAGCCCGACGGCAGTGCATTGGCGGCTAAAAACGAGAATCACCAGGTGTATTTTCACACGGTCGGAACGGAGCAGAAAGATGATAAGCTCATCTTCGAAGACGCTGCAAATCCGCAACGTTTCCATATTGTAAGTACGACCGAAGACGAGCAATATGCCGTGCTGAGCGTGAGTGACAGGGGTAAAGGGAAAGACGGAAATAGTATTTGGGTCCTGAAAAGAGGCGAAAAGGATTTCAAAGCGATCAAAGAAGAGATCACAGATTTTAGCTACGGAATTATTGATAATCTGGGTGAAAACTTTCTGGTAGAAACCAACGAAAACGCGCCAAATAGCAAGGTAATGCTGTTTGAAACCAAAAACGGAACCTGGAAAACGGTACTGGCTGAAAAGCCGGAACCTTTGCAGGGGGCGGGCACGGCGGGTGGCAAACTTTTCGCCACTTATTCCAAAGACGTTACCACGCGGGCTTACGTATATAAACTTACGGGCGACCTTGAAAAAGAAGTGAAATTGCCCGCTTTGGGTTCTGCGAGTGGTTTTGGCGGGGAAAAGGGTGATAGTTTTGTTTTTTACACATTCACCTCATTCAATTATCCTCCGACTATTTTCAGGTACGAGATCGGTTCTGGAAAAAGCGAAGTTTTCCGGGAGCCTGAGGTGGCATTCAAGCCGGCGGAATATGAAACCAGGCAGGTTTTTTACCCGAGTAAAGACGGTACCAAAATCCCTGCATTCATCACTTTCAAAAAGGGACTAAAACTGGACGGTACCAATCCGACGATATTATATGGATACGGTGGCTTTAATGTAAGTCTGCCGCCTTCTTTCAGCCCCACGCGCATTCCTTTCCTGGATCAAGGCGGCGTGTATGTGCAGGCCAACCTGCGCGGCGGAAGTGAATACGGCGAAAAGTGGCACGAACAAGGTATGAAGCTGAAAAAGCAGAATGTATTTGACGATTTCATTGCGGCAGCCGAATATCTGATCAAGGAAAAATATACTTCACCGGAGCGGCTGGCGATACAAGGCGGCTCGAATGGCGGCTTATTGGTCGGCGCGGTAATGAACCAGCGACCTGAGTTGTTCAAAGTGGCATTTCCGGCTGTGGGAGTGATGGACATGCTTCGTTTTCACAAGTTTACCATCGGCTGGAACTGGATTGCGGATTACGGAAGTAGCGATAATGCAGAGGAATTCAAGGTATTGCGTGCCTATTCGCCGCTTCATAATATCAAAGAAGGCGGACAATATCCTGCAACCATGATCACCACCGCCGATCACGACGACCGCGTAGTTCCCGCGCATTCGTTTAAATATGCAGCAGAGTTACAGGCTAAGGCAGGTGCGTCCTCCCAAAACCCGTTGCTGATCCGCATTGACACCAATTCCGGTCACGGTGCCAGCAATACCAAAAAAGCATTGGAAACGCAGGCTGATATTTACGCGTTTTTGTTTGCGAATATGGGGTTGGTCTGGAAGTAAGTTTACCTTCTGCTAACAAGCTGAGGCAATGCAGCTTTAAGATCGCCTATTACCATTTTTGTGCGGAGATCGACACCAGTTTTAGTTAAATGATAATTGGTGTCGAAAAAGAGTGAATCGTGGAAATTGTAGTCTTTGGGAGGCGCCAGCAAAGAAATCCCATTATTTAGTAATCCATGATGAATTTTCTGAATCAGATTTTTTTGATTTTTAAAAGAGCTCGATTGATAAGCAGGTGGAATGATAAACAGGCTTGCCGATTTTGATTTCACCAGCTTATCAAAGTCTTTTAGAAGCGCAATGCACTCATTATTAATCTCCTCTTCACCCGTTTCCGGTTTGGTGACCTCTACTTTCTTGGCTGGCAAGTCCCAATGGATAAAAGCGTCACCATTCTCATTGAATGCAGCTCTGTGATAAACACCTATTTTCCCTTGGCTAACCGATGAGCTTTCGAATTTGAGTTTAGAGGCTGCATATTGAGGAATTTGAGGAAATAAACGGTACCAATGTGCTAAACTCACCAGTTTTCTTCCATCAGGAAAAATATCAAAGAGAACTGATAGTAACTCCGCCTTACCATAAAAAGAATCAGTATAGAACTGGCTGTATTCTGGTGATATAATCACAATATCACTTTTGTTAACAAACCGTTCAATATCACGTATCTGGTATTTTAAGCCTATACTGGCGTGTACTCCAGCATTAATAACCGGCATTTTTAAACTTCTCTGAATAGTCCGGCTGTCCAATCCGAATGCCAGATTTGATCCTCCTACAAAAATGATCTTTGGTGATTGCGCGCCTGAAAGCATTTTATGCTTGTCAGGTACCGCGCCTAAAATGCTTTCCCGGGCTTTATAGCTATGTATATTAAATAACGAAAAGCCAAGAATACCAGTTGTTATAGTTATGAAAATGGCTATCCTGGATACAAACTGTTTCATTTGAATTAGAATTGAAAATAAATGAATTCCTGATTTTGCTTGAAATGCGCCAGGCAGATCAGGAAAATGGATATATAAGCAACCCATTTTACTGAGGTAGTCCAGGTCGGTTTCATGGCGAGCCCGTGTGGTCTGTCTCTTTGCAGCCATTCAATAGTAACTAAGGCGCCCATTGCAGCAAGTTGAAACAGATAAATACCGGGAGCTGGTTTAGTTAGCAGTGTTTTGTCAAAAAGTCCGTCGAGGTAGTGAAATGCAGTTGTAAGGTTCGGTGCTCGGAAGAATATCCACCCGATCAGTACCAATGCGAATGTGAAGGTGATTTGCAACAGTTCGGCAATCGAGGGAAGTAATTTATCTTTTGCTGCGGTGTCGGTATGCTGTCTGTTTTTGCCAAAAATCAGCAAAGGGAGAAACAGTAAACCGTGATAAACTCCCCAGATCAGAAAGTTCCAGCTTGCCCCGTGCCAAAGTCCGCTTACAGCGAATATGATCAGTGTATTGCGTATACTTTGAAGCTTGCCGTTCCGGCTTCCGCCCAATGGAAAATAGAGGTAATCCTTAAACCACGATGAAAGTGAAATGTGCCACCTCCGCCAAAACTCGGCGATATCTCTTGAAAAATAGGGATAGTTGAAGTTTCGAAGCAGCTCAAACCCGAATAGCCTGGCAGTACCCAAGGCAATGTCCGAATAGCCAGAAAAGTCACCGTAAATCTGAAAAGCAAAGAAAACAGCTCCCACCAGCAAGGTACTTCCCGAATGGTTCGAGGGATCTGAAAACGCCAGATTCGCATATTCGGCACAACCATCGGCAATCACGATTTTCTTGAAAAAACCCCAGAGCATCTGCCTCATTCCGTCTACCGCCTGAATGTAAACGAATCGCCGGGGCCTTTCAATTTGCGGCAGCAAATGCGTAGCTCTCTCAATGGGACCAGCCACGAGCAGCGGGAAAAAGCTTACAAATAAAGAATACTCGACAATGTTGACGGAAGGCTCTATTTTCCGGTTATAAATATCAAATACATAGGAAAGTCCGTGAAAGGTATAAAAGGAGATTCCAATCGGAAGAATGATACTCAGCATTTGTGTATTTGAGCCCAGGCCTCCAAGCCGCAGCAACTCTGCAAACGAACCAATGAAGAAATTGTAATATTTGAAAAAGCCCAGAAACCCTAGATTGATTGCTACACTGATGATAAGCCAGGTTTTTCGAAGTTTGTCAGATTTAGAATGATGGATTTTGAGGCCGCTGTAAAAATCGAGGGCCGTGGAAAACATTAACAGAAACAGAAATCTCCAATCCCAGCACCCATAGAAGAAATAGCTGCCAGTCAAAAGCAGGATGTTCTGAAACCGCAGAGAGTTCTTTGTGACAAACCAATAGAGGATAAATACTGTCGGCAGGAACAGTGTAAAGCCGATCGAGTTAAAAAGCATATGCGGGTTGTTAGAGTCAGTAAGATTCAGATCTGAGCTAAATCTTTTGTCTTCCCTTTATTTCCCGGCAGATACTAATTAGTAACAGTAGATATGTAACTGGTTTTTATTTAGAGTCTTGATACCTCTAACTCTATCATGACTTTATGAAAAAACTTCTAGTTGCTGTTCTCCTATTAATTTGTGCCAACGGTTATTCCCAGACATTGGAGGATGACCGGCTTGCGATGATTGCCTTTTATAATGCAGCAGACGGCGAAAGTTGGCATACTTCCACACGACCCGATGATTATCCCATATGGCAGGTCCCAGGGCAGCCGGGTGATAGCCCATGCAACTGGAATGGCGTGACATGCGAAGGAAACAGGGTTGTAGGGCTGGCTCTCTCAGGAGAAGATGTGTCAGGGACGATACCGAAGGAAATAGGAAATCTTACCGCCTTAAAAACACTTGTGCTACCTGGTGGTGGCTTTTTTCAGTTTCAACGTCCTACGCTGTATGGAAGCTTACCACTCGAATTTGCGAATCTTGTTAATCTGGAAACACTTGACCTGTCCGCTAATTTTTTTGACGAAGAAAATTCTCACGTCCTTTTCAGCCTTCCCAAATTAAAATCACTTTCTTTTTCCGCTAGCTGGCAAATTCCTGCGGCCATTGGAAATTTATCTAATCTTGAAACGCTCGTTATCGATAATAGTGGTACAATAAATCCGGTTGAGAACCTAGGTGCATTTCCTGTTGAAATCAGTAAATTAACTAAGCTAACCAGCCTGCGTATTCACAATACGCGCTTTCGTAGTGGGATTCCCACTGAAATTGGAAATTTGATTAATCTAAAGTCACTCTACATGTCTGCCGCTGTCCAGGTAGGATCAATACCTGCTTCAATAGGGAACCTGGCGGAACTCACCTCACTCTATTATTCTGAAATGCCAAATTCGGGTACCGTTCCGTCTGAGATTGGGAATCTTGTTAAACTGACGCGCCTTGAAGTTACAGGATTAGGTAACGCAGGTCCAATACCAACGACAATAGGAAATTTGATCAATCTGGACGTCCTGGATTTGCATGGTAATGGCCACACAGGCACAATCCCTGCATCTTTTAACAAATTGACCAAAATCAATTATTTGGCTCTGTTTGACAATTATCTCAATGGACCGCTCCCCACGCTGTCCTCATTGCGATCGCGGAAAATAGACATAAGAATTAATAATTTTACTTTTGATGTCCTTGAGACATACGAGAATAGATTTAGCCAATATAGTGATCAGCGAAAAATACCTGTGATGAGGGAAAACGGCGTGTTGTCTGTTAACGCAGGCGGAACGATGTCGAGAAACACATACAGATGGTATTACGATAATCTTTTAGTTGCTACAAAAACGGGTGACAACACTTTTACTCCCACAGATCTGAGAGATTATCGCGTAGAGGTTACCAACACAATTGCAGTGGGAGCCAGATTAGTAAGCGAAACGGTCAGAAGTCCCCTTCCCGTAACCCTTATCAATTTCGAAGCTACGCCGCAGGATGGCCGCAATCAGCTAACTTGGAAAACTACTTCAGAGACTAATAACAAAGGTTTCGAAATCGAGAAAAGCAGGGACGCGAGGACGTTTGAGAAAATTGGTTTTGTGGAAGGAGCGGGGGATGCACAGCAAACCGAATCATACCGGTTTTCAGATTTAAATCCCTTCAACATCACCTATTACAGGTTGAAACAGCTCGAACACAACGGAGCTTTTGAGCACTCAAAAATTATTATAGTAAAGAACGAGCGGGAAGTGATCATTTATCCAAATCCGGCCCGTGGCTTTTTGACTGTTTCAGGAATTGATAGTGAAAAGGATATGTCTGTATTAAATCAAATGGGTGATGTTGTTTTGAAACAAAAAGTGGAACCTTTAAAACCAGTCCATATCGGAACGTTGCCAAATGGTATTTATACAATAAAGATCGGCGGCACAACGAAACGCGTGGCTATTTCAAAATAGTAACTAAGGTAATTTCTCGTGTAAATGGTCTGTTCTTAAAGGAGCAGACCATTTTGCTGAAAAACTATCAATTCTCACATTAATTCTCAATTTATTTCTACGTGCAGGATACAACAGGACGGTGCGTATAGCTAAGTTTTCTATTCTTGTGAGCTGTTTCCAGAGTAGTATTTGTTCCCGCAAGCCCTTTCTGCAAACTAAGGTCCTTTACCACAAAACGATTAAATATTTAACTAAAAGAATATGAGCAGTTCTAAAGTAAGCCAGTATAGGTATGTAAGCTATTTGTGGGATGATGAAAAAGCGGCTTCGCTCGGAGACGATCAGGTAGCACTTCTTCTTTACCGTTCCAATCTGTTAGGGGCCGACCTCCGACTGACCAATTATGCAGGTGGAAACACCAGCTGTAAAACGATCGAAAAAGACCCTTTGACAGGAAATCCTGTGGAGGTAATGTGGATCAAAGGCTCAGGAGGCGATATCGGTACGCTAACCAGAAGCGGACTGGCTGGTTTATATGTTGACAGACTACATAGTTTAAAAAGTATCTATCGCGGGCTGGAATTCGAAGATGAAATGGTGGAGCTTTTCAACCATTGCATTTACGATCTTAAATCAAAAGCACCTTCTATTGATACGCCGCTGCACGGTTTGCTGCCTTTCAAACATATTGATCACCTGCATCCTGACGCACTGATCGCTATTGCAGCTTCAAAAGAAGGGGAGGCTATTACAAAGGAATTATTTAACGGTGAACTGGCGTGGGTGCCCTGGCAACGTCCCGGCTTCGATCTTGGATTGCAGCTGGAACAGGCGCTCGCGGATAATCCCGGCATTCGTGGCATCGTGTTAGGCGGTCACGGGTTGTTTACCTGGGGTGATACTGCTTACGAATCTTACATCAATACATTAGATACTATTGAAAAGGCTTCGGAATACCTGAATGCAAACTACGGCAAAAATCGTCCGGTTTTCGGAGGAGCAAAGCTGCAAAGCGAGCCGCAGGAACGTCGCACGGAAATTGCCGGAAAACTGGCACCCTACCTCCGCGGGCTGGCGTCCGACAAACAGGCGATGATCGGTCATTTTACCGACGACGAGCGCGTTTTGGAATACATCGCAAGTAACGATCTGGAAAAACTGGCGCCACTCGGTACCAGCTGCCCTGACCACTTTTTGAGAACGAAGATCCGCCCGTTGGTACTCGACCTTCCATTTGAAAAACTGGCTGCTACGGATCAGGAGATATTAGACCACATTCGGCCTCAGTTTGAAGCCTATCGTGCAGATTATCAGGCATATTATGACCGCAGTAAGCACGATAACAGCCCCGCAGTACGTGACCCGAACCCGGTTATCATTTTGCTGCCCGGCGTTGGGATGTTCTCATTTGCAAAAGACAAGCAGACTGCGCGTGTTGCAGCTGAATTCTATATCAATGCAATCAATGTAATGAAAGGCGCGGAGGCGATCTCTTCTTACGTTTCGTTGCCGGAACAAGAGGCTTTCGATATTGAATACTGGTTGCTGGAAGAAGCGAAATTGCAGCGTATGCCGAAGGAAAAGTCGGTTTCGCGTAAGGTTGCGTTTGTTACCGGCGGTTCTGGCGGTATTGGAAAAGCGATCGCGCAAAAATTGTTGCAGGAAGGCGCTTGCGTTGTGATTTCTGATATTGACGAAAAGGCGCTTGCAGAAACAAAAGCTGAGTTTGACGGAAAATTTGGAAAGGATTTTTCAGATACAACGATTGCAAACGTGCTGGATGCAGACCAGATTAAAGCTGCATTGCACGCCACCAAATTGAAGTACGGCGGACTGGATATCGTAGTGAACTGCGCGGGTCTTTCTATCTCGAAACCAATAGCGGAAACGACGATTAAGGATTACGATATTTTGCAGGATGTTTTGGTTAAAGGTCAGTTCCTGGTTTCTCAGGAATCGGTTGCGATCATGCGTCAGCAAGGTTTGGGTGGTGATATCATCAATATTGCGAGCAAAAACGGTATTGTTTCCGGCCCGAACAATGTGGCTTACGGAACTGCAAAAGCCGCTCAGCAACATATGTCGAGGCTTTTGGCTGCTGAACTAGGTCCTGACAGGATCCGCGTAAATGTGGTCAATCCGGATGCAGTAATTGCTGGAAGCAAGATATGGGAAAGTGGCTGGGCTGCCGGCCGCGCCAAAGCTTACGGTATTAAAGTTGAAGAACTGCCTGCTTACTATGCAAAAAGAACTGTTCTGAATGCGGAGATCCACACGGAAGATATCGCAAACGGAGTTTACATTTTTGTGAGTGGCTTGCTGAACAAAAGCACAGGAAACGTGATCAACGTGGATGGTGGAGTTCCTGCGGCATTCCTGAGATAAAATCATTGAGTGAAATACGCCGGGGCCGAGAAGCCCCGGTTTTTTTGTTCCATTTAAAACCATTTACCGATGAGAATTGAACAATATCAGATTGACCAGCACAACGATAGTCTGCTGTCAAGACATAACAATCATTTTATTTTTGCCAAGGAACAACTGGCGGAGCAGGGGATCAATGCAGACGATGTTGTAAAAGCATTGGCAGATTTTCAGGTAGCTATTCCAAGCTGGGCTTTGGGAACCGGCGGGACCCGTTTCGGGAGATTTTCGGGTGTGGGCGAGCCACGTTCGTTGGAAGAGAAAATAGAAGATGTAGGCTTGCTGCACGCATTAAACCGTTCAAGCGGCTCTATTTCACTGCACATTCCGTGGGATATTCCCGGTCAGGCGCAGTCGATCATGGATCTGGCTTCGTCGGTGAATCTGAAATTCGACGCGGTTAACTCCAACACTTTCCAGGATCAGAAAGACCAGGAGCAATCCTACAAATTCGGCTCACTTTCGCACGTTGATCCAAAAGTCAGGAAACAGGCTGTGGAGCATAATATTGAAGTGATCAAATACGGAAAAGAGCTGGGTTCAAAAGCATTATCGATCTGGTTGTCAGACGGTTCCTGCTTTCCGGGACAATCTAATTTTGTAAAATCTTTCCAGAATACACTTGAATCTTTACAGGAAATATATGCTGCGCTGCCGGAAGATTGGAAGGTGTATGTGGAATACAAAGCTTACGAGCCTAATTTCTATTCGACGGTAATTCAGGACTGGGGCAGCTCGCTGTTGTTTTGTCAAAAATTAGGGCCAAAAGCTGATGTGCTTGTTGATCTGGGCCACCATTTGCCCAATGCGAATATCGAGCAGATCGTCGCTACGTTGATGATGGAAGGTCGCCTTGCCGGTTTCCATTTCAACGATTCCAAGTACGGAGACGATGATCTGACAGTTGGCAGCATTCGTCCGTATATGTTGTTTTTGATTTTTGTAGAGCTTGTAGAAGGTATGAAACGTGCCGGCCGCGCAAGCGACACGTACGCTTGGATGATCGATGCAAGCCACAATGTGAAAGATCCTTTGGAAGATTTGCTGCAATCGGTAGAAGCCATTTTGCTGGCTTACGCACAATCGCTGATCGTAGATCGCAAAAAACTGGAACAGGCGCGCAATGAAAACGACGTGGTACTTGCCCAGCAGATATTACAAAATGCATTCAGAACGGATGTACGCCCACTGGTTCGCGAGTCAATGCGTTTGGCCGGCGGCGCGCTGGATCCTATTGCATTGTTCAGAAACCTGAGCGTGAGAACAGAATTAATGAACGAACGCGGCGGACTAACAGTAGCGACGGGGTTATAAAAATATCAGGCTGAGCCAACCTTCCCGGCTCAGCCTGATATTTTAAAGCGATTTTCTCCGGATCAGTGTAAACGGGTTTTTGATCAGTGCCCTTTTGTTTTCATTTATCAGCTCCGCGGCTGTTCTTCCCATTTGCTCGTGATCTGTTGAGATAGTAGTAATCCCGTCCAGCAAAATTTCTTTCAGCGGCGTTTCATTGTACGATATAATACCAATATCCTTGCCGATCACCAGCTGCTGCTCGCGGCATTTTTTGATCAGATTTACCAGGTCATTCTCCTCAATAACCACATAAGCAGTATCCTTCACAGCCACACTGTTTTCATGAAAATCGTACATGATCTCATGCTGAAACTCGTGTTGGATGCAAAAAATTCGGAATCCTTTGATGATCTCTTTTGGGTAGCGGATAATAGTCGGGAAAATAAGGACAAGCCGCTTATACACTTTCAGCAGATCAGTCGCTTCATTGAGTGCAAAAACAATATCCTTTTCGAAGTTCTGGTAAACGGAAGAATGCTTTTTACTCGGTAACTCTACGTCTTTATCCAGTAATATCAGCTTCTCGGCCGGGATCAGTTTCAGCGTCTCAATTGCGTCTTCGGCCTTTTCGTAGAAATGCGGCATGATCACATAGTAATCATATTCGCCCAGGCTATTCTTAATGAGGTTCTTGAAAATGTTGGTATTGGAATGGTGAATATGCAGATCGACATTTACATTCCTGCCGATATTCTCTACAAATGCATTATAGATTTGCTTTTTGTAGTTACTTATTTTGTTGAAAACGAGCAGAATACGAAGCGAGGTTTCAATATCTACGCGATTTATAAAATAACCCTTTCCGCGCACTGATATCAACACACCATCCTTGATCAGATGTTTGTATGCTTTTTCAACGGTATCACGCGACAGGAGGTATTCTTCACTTAGTTGATTGATAGAAGGAATTTTGTCGCCCCTTTTCAGCTTTCCTTTGCTGATAGCCTGTAAGAGCGATTTAATGATCTGAATGTACTTGGGGGCACTTTCTTTGAACTCAATATCAAACTGTATTTCCATTAATAAGTGGGTTTAGAATAGCCTAAAAATAACACTTTTATCCTGCATATAATAGCAAAAAACCCGCTGCAACTTGCGTTTACAGCGGTTTTAACTGATAGAATATATTATTATCGGGGACTGCGGCTGCTTCGTTCGCTGGCCCCGCGACCCGGGCTTTCCTGAGACGATCTTCCATTGCTGCGTGGTTCCGGCGCGCTTCTTTCCTGGCGGGTTTCACGCTGCGGCGCTTCATAAGATCCCCGAGACGGACTTGGATTCGCAGGCGCATTATTGGAACGATTCGATCGCTCACTTCTCGGCGCGCTGTATTCCGGACTGCTCGGCTGACGGTTGCCACGTTCTGACTGGCGCGGCGATTCATATCTGTTCTCCACTGGTGCAGAAGGCTCCAAACCACCGCGGTTCCGGCTGTTTCTCATATTCTCGCGGTCTTCCGACGGAATTCTCGGAGTACTTTCAATGCGCGAATTTTCACGTCGTTCATTGGAATTCTCGTTTATTCTGCCATTCCGCTCGCCCCGCTCGAAACCTCCGTTATTGCGTTCGGTATTTCCGTTTATACGCTCGTTCCTGTTAGAATTTCCAGTCCGGTCACTACGATCGACATCGCCACCAATTCGCTCGTTTCGGTTGTAGGCATTATTGTCACGACTTCCCCGGCCTGCACGGTCGGCGTCGATCACCGATCCTGTACGATCCGATCTGCTTCGTGCACCTCTGTCGTCATTATTATTTCCAGCTACGATCACCCGACCGCGGCCACTTGGCGTTGCATCGATCGTACGCACCGGGACACTTCTTCTCGTAACACGCTCAATCTCATCGCGTCTCGGTCCGTAAACGTAGGTCCGGTTGTTGCTGCGGTAATAGTTATTGATGATCACGGTCTGATTATAAACGTGCGTCACTCTCCTTCTGGGCGGGCAGTAGCTATGCCAGTTCCGGTAGCTAACGTATTGTTGTGGTACAAAAACCCACCAGAACGAAGGGATATTGATAGACACATTCACATTCATGCCCGGACCCAACGGAGCCCAGCCATAATAGCCGCCGCCCGAGCGCCAGTTGACCCACGCAGGTCCCCACTCATAATCCGGTATCCAGAACCAGCCATTGAAATCGTCAAACGACCAGCGACCATAGTGAAAAGGTGCCCAGCCCCAGTCGTAATCTGAAACCCAGGTATTACCATATTCAGTTACTTCCCAGTATCCATTGGTTGAATAGGGTTGGAATTCCCTGGACACATCAGGAACCCAGACAGATCCGAATTGCGGGTTGCGTACCCACCTTCCGTAAGGCGATAATTCATTGTAAAACGTTTGGAATGAAACACTTACCCCTGGTTGTGCCTGAGTTTCGTTTGAAACCGAAACACCGCCTGATAAGATAACGAACAGGCCGAGGATCCGAAAAATGCGCATGGTGTTCATGGCTATGTGTTTAAATTGTTTTCTGTTTTTAAAAATCGTTTATTGGACTTAAACTTTTACGATGGGTTTAATTCTCTCTCAGGATGCAGGAATGTATGTTTAGGTTGCCTGAAAGCATTTTGCAAAGGCGTTATTTCTAGTAAGCGAGATATTATTTCAGCAATCAATTGTAAAACAGTCATTTAAGTTGTGTATAGGTAGGGTAGTTGCTGAAAAATGCTTTCCTTAAAGACAACTGAGCTCTATTAAAGCCCTATTTTTGCAGAAAAAATTAACAAGCGTTAACAATATCTCTTACCCGAATAATGATAAATCCCGAGACCCTACATGGAGAACTGACGTTTCAGACTGCACGCAGCGGCGGAGCGGGAGGGCAGAATGTGAATAAAGTTGAAACCAAGGTGGAGTTGCGGTTCGATGTGAAAAACTCGGTAGTACTTACTGAAAGTGAAAAGGAATTGCTGGTAGAAAAGCTTTCGTCCAAATTAACGAATGATCAGGTATTGGTATTATACCACCAAACCGAGCGGTCGCAGCTCGCGAACAAGGAGAAAGTGGTCGAGAAGTTCAACCAGATTATCAAACAAGGCAGTTTTATCCCAAAAAAGCGAAGACCAACCCGCCCGACGACCGCCTCCAAAATAGACCGGTTAAAAACCAAACAGCGCAATGCGACTGTCAAGGCAATGCGCAGGAGGCCCTCCGAAGACTAATTCAGTTTTTCAAATAATCTTAAAATGCACTCCGTTACTTCTCCCGAACCAAAATTCAGCGCGGTATTGACAATACCGGTTATCGTGGTTTCACTCGGCTACTTTGTCGACGTTTATGACCTGCTACTTTTCAATATTGTAAGAGTTCCGAGTCTGAAAGATCTTGGATTGAGTGAAGAAGAGATTTCAAGAATAGGCGCCAATATCTACAACTGGCAGCAAGCCGGGCTACTGATCGGCGGGTTTCTGTGGGGTATCCTGGGTGATAAGCTGGGCCGGCGCTCGGTACTTTTCGGGTCGATACTAACCTATTCAATAGCCAATATCGCTTGCGGTTTTACACACAATATCGAATTTTATTCGCTGCTCCGATTCATTGCCGGGCTTGGCCTCGCGGGTGAACTAGGTGCGGGCATTACGCTCATTGCTGAGATATTGCCCAAGGAACTGCGGGGTTATGGCGCGTCGGTGGTAGCGAGTGTGGGACTTGCAGGAGCAGTAGCAGCATTCTTTGCAGTGAAGCTAACTGACTGGCGGACAGCTTATTTTATAGGAGGTGGAATGGGATTGGTACTTTTGGTATTGCGGGTAAATGTGCTGGAATCCATAGTATTTAATAAAAGTCTCGAAAACCGCGGTAACAAACCGGTTCCCTGGTGGACGATCTTTACCAACTGGTCGCGCTTCGTGCGTTACATTCGCTGCATGGGGATCGGGCTTCCTACGTATATGGTGATCGGTATCTACTCCACTTTCGGGAACGAGTTTGCCAAAGCGCTCGGGATCGCCGAAGAAGTGCCCGCAGGAACTTGCGTGCTGTACACTTACATTGGCGTAGTGACGGGAGATTTTTTCAGCGGAATATTGAGTCAATGGCTGCGTTCACGCAAGAAAGCGATTTTATTAATGATGGGAATGACGTTAGCCGGCGTGATCTGGTTGATCTTCGGTGGAATTTCCTCGGCCTCCACACTTTACATTTGTTATGCGTGGCTCGGGTTTTCAATAGGCTATATTGCGATGTTCCTGACCACCACAGCCGAGCAGTTCGGTACCAATCTGCGCGCAACCGTTACAACTTCTGTCGCTAATAATGTCCGCGCGACTGTTTTACTTACATTACCTCTGTTCCAGTTCTTAAAACCTGATCTCGGTGTATTGCAGGCCGGTGCATTGGTCGGGTTTCTGTGTTTTGCACTCGCATTAATTTCTTTATTAAAAATGGAAGAGACTTATGGAAAAGAGCTCGACTATGAAGAAGTTTAAGTGACCTACTGACCTGATTCTCCGGCGAATATCAGCTTGTCGGGGGTAGGATATTCAATGAGTTTTGAGAAATCCGTTTTCCAGAAATCCAGGTCGAGTAGCTGGCCGTTTTCATCTTTGGTAAGTGTGATCACAACTGGCACATCGTCCTGGTCGACATATTCCGCCTGGATCAGATCGCCTGCATAAGCGTCCACATTTCCGCCCAGACTAATGCTGCCCATTTTACCACCCTCATATTCATCTACGTTTTCGTTGATCTGAAAATCATTGATATTGAGGTTCACCTGCTTTAATAGCCTGTCGATCAGTTCTTTTTCGTTTTGTCTGATAGGTCTTATATTGTTCATTGAGAAACTGTTTTGTTCCGCCACTGCTCTGCTTTTCTTCCCACAAACCAGAATGAAAGCGCAAGAATGGCGAAGAATATTCCTTTATTGGTGCGATCCCAGAAGTATTCGAAATACCGGGTATATATATTGACGAGGAAGAAAATGAGGCAAAGATCACGCAGCGTATCCAGCCTGTTTTTGAAAGCATAATAGAGTAACCCGGCGAGCAAAATGGTAAATGCGACTGCCCAATACCAAAAATGTCCCTGCTTTAAAATTTTCCAGCCTTCCCAGTCGGCATAGTTGCCAAAAATTGATAATGTCCACGCTGCGAGCAGAAACAGAAACAGCCCGATGGAATAGGTAATTTCTCTGACGAATTTCAACGAATTAATGCGCTGCACGATCCAGGAAGAGGCCCAGATCGCTAACCCGAAAACGGTCATGCGCAGCGGGTAATTCATTCCAAGAAAGCGAAAACCGCCGTCTGACCAGAAGTAAGTCTGCGCGCCCCACCAGCCGGCCAGGGAAAGGATCATTACCGTCCAAAGCAATGTGGAATGCAGCAAAACTGCGATTCCTCCGTACACTACCGCGGTAATAAACAGCGGCACGGCATAGTTGCTGTTTTCATCAGAAAAGCTTCTTGTCCAGTAAGTTACCGCAATGGCGACAGTGAGGATAATCGTGATATTGTAAGCCTCATTGCTGGCACGGGCCTGCGGATATTTGATTTGCCTTCTTTTTGCAAGAAATACAAAAAAGGCGGAGAGCAGCGAGAATGCGATTCCGAATATATTTTCCGAAATACCCCACTTCGTGCGCAGCGTTTCAATCCATTTCTCATCAATAACCAGCGCTCCGAATGCAAGTAAGCCGCAGGAAATCGCAGAGATCAGTGCATAGATCGCGACAGCATCCACATTGGAGTTTCTGAGCTGGTAGCTGCTCCGCAGATCGGCTGCCTGTTCCTTCGAGAGCTTATTGGTTTCTTCCCAAAACTGAATGGCTTTGCTGACGGTTTCTGCCTCTTTTTTATCTAATTCCATTACAATTTTTAGCGTTGATGAATATAATTTCTATGCCTGCTAATCGCACGGAAAAGGCAAAATAAAGCCCGGATTTTCATCCGGGCTAAAACTATCAATTATTTTTTCAATCCTGATAAAAACTCGACTACATCTCTGATTTCCCTCTTCGACATGATCGAGCCCATCGGCGGCATGCTGGAAGGAACGTTTTCGCGTTTCGCAATCCGCGCCGTCGCAATTTTCAGCGGCTCGGCTTCCGAGGTTTTCAGTACCAGCTCGTGTTCGTTTTCCTGCGCCAGGATTCCCGCCGCGCTGGTTCCGTCTTTAAGCGTCAGCACGACCATTCCGTAACCCGGCGACAACCGCGCGCTTGGTTCTACGAGTGCCTGCAAAATTTGTTCACGGGTAAGTACATTGCCAATGTTCGAAAGTGAAGGTCCAACTTCTCCGCCTTGTCCGCCGATCGAGTGACACCTGGAGCATTCGGCTGCCGAGCTGGTCAGAAAGTAACGGCGACCCAGCTGGGCATTCCCGCCGTACAATGCATCCTGGTAGTCAGCCACAGAAGCGCCACTTGTGCGCAGGGGAGCCAGTTTCGCGATCAGTGAAGTTGACTTAGTTGAATCAATCGCTTCTCCCAAATCCAGCGCAAGGCTTGGCGGTAGTTTTTTATCGGTCATCCTTCCGATCAGATCGGTCAGGATAGTTTCCGTTTTTGCTACCGGCAAACTTCCCAGCACTTTCAGCATTTGCTGTTGTTCTCTCACACTGCCTTTTTCAAAAATCGCGTTTGAAATATCAGTAAGTGTTTCTTTTGACATAGTTACACTTCCAACCATACCCAGGGCAGCAGTACGCACGTCGGCGTCGGGATCCGTCATACCCTTTTTCATAACAGTTTCCATTCCTGAATATTTCAGGTTGTTGAGCGCCACAAGCATTGCCGCACGCACTTTCGGATCCTTGTTGTCATTCAGGATTTTAGCAAGAGATTCATTGCTGTCGGTTATACCCAGATTCGTCAACATTTGCGCAGTAGCGATCAAAACAGTCGGGTCACTATCCTGCAAAAGGTCAGCAACAATCGGTTGAACTTTACCTTTGATCGTAGCGGCATTTCTTTCCACCACACCCCGGTAGCGTCCATCCACACGGTCCATTACAGACGGGCTCGCCCACGTTCCGAGGGTAGCAAGTGCCTCAGCCCTGATCTCCTTTTCCACGTCCGTGCGTTTTGCAAAAGCAATCAGATCGTTCAATTGCGCGTCGCCGCCTACTCTTAATGCAGCATTGATCGCGCGACGAAGTAACGGTTCGGATTTGAAGTTCTTATTGTTTAAAGTAGCCGCAAGTGCAGGTAATGCATTTGGGATTGAAAGGTCGTCATTGATCGCACGAGCCGTTTCTGCTACGATATATTCGTCTTTGTCTTTCAGGAAAACGCTGATCTTGTCATTTTTCATTCTGCGCAAAACCAATACAGCCGCTGTACGAAGCGATTTTTCGGGACTGTTTGAAAGTGCCAGAATTGGTTCGGCGTCTCCGATACGTGACAGTGCCAAAACGCCCGCATGACGAATATAAACGTCCTGGTCATTATTCGCTTTGAGCATATTCAATATCGGCGTAACTGCCTCTTTCGACTTGATACGACCTAGTGCCTGCGCCGCAAAGAACTGTGCACGTGGGTTTTTACTTGAAAGCATCGGGATCAGCATCGGGCCAGCTTCCGCAATGCGCGCATCGCCCAGAACTTTGGCAGCTTGAACTGCAATTTCTTCATCCGAATCTTTCAGTAATGTCATTAAAACATTCGCGTAAGACTTATCTATGCTTGCCAGTTGGCCCATTCCCCATATTCCGTGGATCCGGCCGAATTGGTTTGCAGTTTGTGCGATCGCCTTGCTCAATACCGGAGCGCCTTTTGCGCCGCGTGAAGCCAGCTCAAACTGCGCTTTCTGCCGGATACGCATATCTTGGTTAGATAACAATTTCAGCAGCATATCGTCATTTTGCTCGGGATAGTTAAGCTGCATTAGTTTTTTAGTCTCCGCACGCAGCGCTTTCAGGTCATTTTTTTCTTCGGTAACATCCAGTTTCCAAACGCGGCCGTAGTTTTTAGTATCCCAGCCATTGATCCAGTCGGCTACATATAATGCACCGTCCGGGCCGAAGCGAATGCCGGTTGGCAGAATGCCGGAGAGGATATTTTTTTCACCATTTAAAACAAAAGAAGCGCCTTTCGGTTTCAGTCCAAATGCCCAGATCGGCGAGCGGGCGGGGTTACCTACGAATTCAACGAGGAAGAATTTATTTTTCCATTCCGAACCCAGCGCGGTACCCGGGTTGTATTGCATTCCGGTCGGGCCATTTTTGAAATTCTGGATCGGCGGGATAATATATGCAGCCTGACCTTCCCAGCGGGGTTTGAACAGCTGTTCGTCCATCCACACTTTATAATTGTTGTTCTTTGGATCTGTATATTTTCCATACTGCCAGTTCGACCGCCAGCCTGCATCAGAACCTTCCACCACGTGTACCAGACGCTCGCTTTCTCCCGGATGATCCCCATCGTTATCGGAGCTGATCAGGTTTCCATATTCATCAAAAACAAACTCGTGCGTATTGCGTAGTCCGTGTGCAAAAACCTCGAAATCGCTTCCATCTGGATTGGAACGCGCGATGATACCCGAATTAGGATGTTCATGTTTCACACCTTCGGCTGTTGTGATATTGGCACCGATATCACCGATGTTCCAGTAGATCTTTCCGTCCGGACCTTCGATCGGGTTCGACATACCGTGTCCGCCGAAGCCAATATGTACGCCATAACCGTGGCTGATCGACGTTTTTTCGTCAAGCACACCGTCGCCATTTGTATCTCTAAGTCTCCACAAGTCCGGCGCGATCGCAACAAATGCATCTTTCGCGCGTATCAGCAGCCCACCGGCTACGTCACTTACTTCTTCAAAGAAATCGTCCAATATTCTTGTCGAAACATCGGCAATACCGTCATTGTCCGTATCCTGAATTTTCCAAACCTCGTCTTTTTCCACTGCAAGGTCTTTCCAATCGTGCGAGCCGTCGCCGTTGAGGTCTTTCAGCCAGTTATTTTCCTTGCTTTTTTCTGGTGCAAAAGTGCTGCGCAGGAATGCACGGCGCTCCTCCACAGTTTGCAGGCCGATAGAAGCTGTCATCCAGTTCTGGTGACCGCGAATGTCGAATTCCGAGTTTTTCTGACGGTTGGTCCGGTTCAGATACACATTACCCCAGTCATCCATCGCTATTGCAACGGGATCGGGTGCAAGTGAATCCGACGCCCAAAGGTCGAGTTTCAGCCCGTCAGCCAGTTTAATCGAAGTTTTTTCACGAATTTCTTTCGCCCTCGCTTTTCCGGTCGCCGCATCTTCCTTGATAACAAGTGCGGTGCTATTCGTTTTAGAAGTCTTGCCCGCCTTGTAAGTTGAGCCGGTCGGCGCCATTTTCATACAAGACACCACAACCACCGTGGTCGCAGCAAGAAGTAGTAAAGGTTTTTTAAGTTGGATTTTGGGGATCATTGAGATAATTGCTTATGCGGAATAATGTGTTTTCATTGAGAAAACGCATACAAAGTAATCAAAAAGCTCGAAAAATTGAGCTTTTTCTAAGATAGAACTGGCAGGGCGGGGGATTTTATTTAAACGGAAGTTGAAAGGAGTTCTCTGGCTGAGATCGCAAAGTCCGGCATAACCGGCGCGGCAGAGCATATATCCAAATCGGTACAAATGAAGACGTTTTTGCGGGAGGTATAAACGTACACCACCTCATTTTCAGGGTAAATGTGCCAGACGACTTTCACATTTGCATTGAAATATTCGACTAATTTTTCTTCAACGTTTTCAGCGTCATCGGTAGGGGAGATCACCTCAATCAGAAATTCAGGTATAGGTTCTTTCTCCGAGGTTAAAGAAGCATCAATTTGGGTTCCGCTGAAATAGGCAAGGTCCGGGCGCCGCATTTGAATGCCGCTAAGCATTACATCCTGCTCCATAATTAGCGCAGACCCTTTTTGAAAAGCGACAGTCCTGTAAAATAACTGCTGCAGACGCCTGATGATAAACAAATGCTTCTTTTTCAATTTCCCGAATCGAATAATTTTACCGTCGTTCCATTCATATTTAAAGCCATCGACGGATTCCCACTCCTGAAATTCATCCAGGGTGCGCGGTAAAACTGATGATGGGGAACGAAGTATCATAACTGACTGAGTTGTTATAGTTACTTTGCAAATGATCAAATAGGCTAGCATAAATTTACTAAGCCGTACATTACTATCAAAGTCATCTTGGCGGCACACTGAAATCCCCCGGTTAGCAGAAGGATTTCTCAATGGTATAATTTTTTGTTAGAATGCAGCTCAGTGCGCATTTCGTTACTCATAAACTTTTTGAATGGCTATCCAGGTCTTAATTACATTAGTGCTCGTTCTGCTGAACGGTTTTTTCGTTGCTGCCGAGTTTGCCATCGTGAAAATCCGGGCATCCCAATTGGAGCAAAAGGCGCAGGAGGGTAATAAGATGGCCATTTTATCTAAAAAAATTGTCGCCAATCTCGACGGATATCTCGCTGCGACGCAGTTTGGAATTACGCTGGCGAGCCTTGGACTTGGGTGGATCGGGGAGCCGGTTGTTTCCAAGATATTGATTGGTGCGATGGAATTAGTCGGGATTTCCCTGGATCCGGAACTCGCACACCAGATCGCATTACCCACTGCATTTGCGATTATCACCGTTTTGCATATTGTTTTTGGCGAATTGGCGCCGAAATCAATCGCTATTCAACGGCCGGAAGCCACGACGCTGGTATTGTCTTACCCACTCCATATTTTCTTCCTGGTTTTCAGACCAATTGTTTGGATTCTCAATGGGATAGCCAACTTCATATTGAAAGCTGTCGGTATCAGTCCGTCGCACGGAAGTGAAGTGCACAGCAGCGACGAGCTTCGGTATCTGGTTCAGCAGCAAAAGGATAGTGGAATGATTGAAGCTGCTGATTATGATTTGATTAAAAATGCATTCAACTTCTCCGAGCGTCTCGCCAGACAGGTTATGATCCCGCGACCGCAGGTGGTAGGTGTGGATATCAACGATTTCAATGAGGTTAAACTGGAAAAAATAATAGAGGAAGGATATTCAAGAATCCCGGTTTATGAAGATACCCTCGACCAGATCGTCGGTGTGCTGCATTTGAAGGATCTGCTATTAAAAATGCGGCAAGGAAAGGATATCGTATTGCAGGAGCTCGTCAGGCCGATTTCGACTGTTCACGGGTCAAAACCTATTGGTGCCTTGTTGCGAGATTTTCAGGTTAACCGTCAGCAAATGGCCGCAATTGTGGATGAATATGGCGGTTTTGATGGCATTATTACAATGGAAGATATTTTGGAAGAACTGGTTGGGGAGATCCAGGATGAATATGACAACGAAGCGCCGGTTCTTAAAAATGAAGGCGATAACAGCTTTACGGTACAAGGATCGATCTCAATTCAGGATTTGAACGATCGGTTGCCGCACGACCTGAGCAAGCACGCCGACTATGAAACACTGGCTGGATATCTGATCTGGAAATTCGGCCGCATTCCGGCTGTCGGTGAAAAAATCAAGACTAAACATTTTGAATTTACCGTGCTTAAAAAGCAGCGTAGCATGATAAGCCAGGTGAAGATTACGGTTCTGGAGAGCCAGGAATTATTTTAACCAAACTTTCCAGTCAACGAAAAAGATCGGGAACAATTAGCCTACGCCTGATTGTAAAGCTTCAAGACAGTTTCTCTCATTTTGCCGCCTGTTTCACTGAGGATAAATGCAATACCCTCGGCCATATCGGCAGTCGAAATCCACTTGCTAAAATCAGAATCCGGCATTGCTTCCCGGTTGTCGGGCGTGTCGATAATGCTCGGAACAACAACCGAGGCAGTGATATTGCTGGCTTTCCCTTCTGCATTGATCATCTCAGCCATTTGAAACAGCAGCGATTTCGATAGGGTATAAGCAAAACTTCCAGCGCCCTGAGCGGCTACAAGCGCCGGGCGTGCGCCGATAAATATGAGCTGGCCACCCCCATTTGCTTCAAAATGCGCTTTTAAAGGTTTTACCAGATTGAATGCCGTCGAGAAGTTCATTGTGATCATCTTCTCAATATCGGCGGGCGTTGTGTCGGCTAACTTTCCTGGTGCAAAACCTCCGGCCAGGAAAATACCCGCATTGATCCTGCCCGCTTTTTTAATAGCATCTTCAACAAAACCCAAAGCCTGCGTTTCGTCTGAAAGGTCGGCAGGGTAGGTGGAAATTGTTTTTTGGTCAAAGTCTTTCGCTTTTCCGGAATCTCTGATATTAATATGTAAACCATAACCAAGCCCCGACAGTTTTTTCAAAACCTCTCCGCCCAGATTACCGGTCGCCCCGCTGATAATGATCTGTTTTTGCATGGTTATGGTTACTATTAAAGCTATTTATCCAGAATTTCAATCAGGAATTTGCGGAAAGGCTCTGCAAACTCTTTTCTTTTCAATGCAAATTCCACGGTAGTTTTAAGATAATCCAGCTTGTCGCCAATATCGTGGCGCTTGCCTTCGATATGGTGCGCGTAAATGTTCTCGCGTTTCAAAAGCAGCAACAGCGAATCTGTCAGCTGGATCTCGTTATTTTTTCCTTTTGGCGTTTGCTCGATGGTATTAAAAATTTCCGGTGTAAGAATATATCTTCCTGCAATCGCCAGATTCGAAGGTGCAGATTCTATCGAAGGTTTCTCGACGAGTGTCGAAAGCTCCATAATGAAGTCACTAAGCGTTTTGCCACCCACAATACCATATCTGTTGACCTTGTTGGCGGGCACTTCCTCCACCGCGATCACCGATCCGCCATATTGCTCGTAAGTGTCCATTAATTGCTGCGTTACCGGGATCACCGAATCCATAATGGTATCGCCCAGTAAAACTGCAAACGGTTCATTTCCAACGTGATGACGTGCGTAATAAATTGCATCACCCAGTCCGTTTGCTTCTTTCTGGCGAACAAAATGAACATTTGCCATATCTGCAAGTCGGCGCATTTCATTGAACCAAAGCAGATCTTCTTTCTCTTCCAGGCGGCTTTCCAGCTCCACATTCCGGTCAAAATGGTCTTCAATAGCTCTTTTTCCTTTACCCGAAATGATCAGAATATCTTCAATACCCGAGTCAACTGCCTCTTGTACAACATATTGGATAGTAGGAATGTCGATAATCGGAAGCATTTCCTTCGGCATCGATTTGGTAGCTGGTAAAAACCGGGTTCCAAGTCCGGCAGCAGGTATTACGGCTTTGCGAATCATATTGAAGTTGTATTTTTTGGCTGTTGGCTATTAGCTTTTAGCGGTTAGCTTTTTATAAATAAAATGTATTAGTATTGAACTATCGGTTCGTTTTAAGTTTTCTCGCTAAAAGCTAAAAGCTAAAAGCTAAAAGCTAAAAGCTAAAAGCTAAAAGCTAAAAGCTAAAAGCTAAAAGCTAAAACTCAAACCACAAACGGCTTAATAACCCTTGCATTGTGCTTTTTCAGCTGCACGAAAAGTTGGTTAAGCATATCGTCGTCGCGGTAAATACCGATGATCGTACCGCCGGAACCTGCGAATTTGGCTGAGGCACCGCACGCGCGCGCTGCGTTGATCAGCCTTTTGTTTGAGTCGGGTACATTATAAATCTGACAGCGTAGGTCGAAATTTTCATTCATAAGCTGATGCAGATCGTCCGCCCGGCCTTCCATCAGTGCTTTTTTCCCGTCTTCCGCTTTTTGTGCGATCTTGCCAAGTACGTCGATCACGTGCGCCTCGCCCCGGTCGAATCTCGTTCGCACGTCGCTGTGAACCTTTCCGGAAACTTTACTCAGATTGGTATTATAAGCGACATATAGCTTCGGAAGCAGCTCAGGATTAATGCGTTCGTACAATCCGTGACCTTTTTGCTCGATCATATCCTTGTCAAAATCCATGTACACGCAGCCTTCGTAGCATTGAATCACGCGATCCTGCAAGCCGGCTGTAATACCAAGCTCTTCCGTTTCGGTGACCATCACAAGCTGCGGGAGGATTTCCAGCGGGATCTCAACTTTGTAAAACTGCATTAATGCGCGAAAAAGGGCGACTACGATCGCACTTGATCCTGACATACCCACCTGCCGGGGAATGGACGAGCGATAGCGGACAGTGAAGTTTTTGTTTGGCAGACGGATACCCTGATCCTCACAATAATCGCCAAACTTCTTGATACCGGCTTTGATCAGCGGAATTCCGCCGTTATAACCCAGCATACTAACCGTATCGCGCAAATGGAAAATGCTCCGGAAGGTGCTTAAATCTTGTGGCTGAGCCTCAATATGTAGCTCCGGGGACTCGTAAAGTGAAATGGAAGCGCCGAAGTTCCTGACGGAAATCGATATGGTTTTCCCAAAAAATCCGTCAGAAGGATTGCCTAGTAACCCTGCGCGGGCGTAGGCGCGTGTTTCAATGATCAAGGTAAAGTCTTTTTTTGCTAAAAGTAATAACTTATTGACGATACAAAGCCATTTCTACCCCCGCCTGCAAGCAGGACAGCATTTAAATTCTCGAAAGAATGCAAGCCAACCCTTGCTAAACAAAAAAAGCGGGACAATTGCTTGCCCGCGCTTTCTGGAAGAGTCTGGTTTACTTTAATATTATTGCTTCGCTACCTGAATGTTAGCGATCAGTTTTACGTCGTCTCCAACTACTACGCCGCCCGCTTCAGTTACAGCGCTCCATTCAAGACCGAATTCTTTCCGGTTGATTTTGCCCACAACTTCAAAGCCAGACTTGTTATTTCCATAGAAATCGGTCATGTTGCCACCGTATTCCACTGCAAATTCGAATGGTTTTGTAGTGCTTTTAATAGTCAGATCGCCCTTTAATGTATAGCTGTCACTGCCTGATTTTGCCAGTTTACCAGTGAATGAAATTTTCGGATATTTTTCTGATTCAAAGAAGTCACCTGATTTAAGGTGTTCGTCGCGTTGTGCCTGATTGGTATCAATGCTGTTTGTATCAGCTGAAAACGAAACAGTCGCGCCGTCGAAATCTTCTGTTTCGGTCACTACCGATCCTTCGAAAGTCTTGAATGCACCTGTAACTGTTGAGATTACAAGGTGTTTCACTTTGAATTGAATTTCTGAATGTGTCGGGTCAATAACCCAGGTTGAAGTAGCCATAGCAAGTATTGTTTATGTATGTAATAACATTTAATGTATATACATGTAAATTTGAGGAATAGTTTCCTAACAACAAAAAAATCCCGCACAAAATGTACGGGATCTATCGAATAAACTTCCTTGATTATCAGTTCGGCATTGCGAAAATGGCGGGATCAATCTTCGGATTGACTTCAAGCGTTTTAATATGAAGCGCCATTTTGGTGCCGGGCATAGCAGAAGTAGATACTTCGGAAGTAAAAGGATAATAGATGCCGTCAACCTGGCGAAAATCTGACTGCACATTTTCAGATTCAATATCCTGTCCGTTTACATTGGTTTTGGCAATTATTTTAAGGATATAAAAAGTGTCTTTTGAAATGTAGTTCACGCGTTTCACACCGTTTTTCAGTGTCATAGTAACCTTGTAAACTTTGGCGCCAGCTAAATCTTCTTCACCGTCGAGCGTCAGCTGATATCCTTTTTGCTTGTAGTTATATAATCCCGTCAAATCCGTCTCCGATGCCATCGACTTCACAGCTTCTTCTGGAAGAGCAGTAGCTTTGTTGTTTCCGGTCATCGGGTTGATCGACCAGCCGGTATTGCCATTAATCGCCTGCACGATTGTTGCTCCCTGCACAGTGGTCTCACTTCTGAAACCCTGATTTTGAACGATCGTAGTATTAATAGGTACCTGCATATTCATCACATCCATTTCGGCAGTGATTTTCATGCTTTGCAGTTTGGAAAGTTTGTCTTCCCCACCCATTGCCTTAATATGCTTCGCCACAATTTCATCGACATTCTGCGCAGAAATCGTCTGAAAAACTCCGGCCGAAAGTAGCAGGAAGAATATGTTTAAATAGGTTGTTTTTCTCATTGTTGAAATGGTTGTTATGAACCAAATATAGCAACAAAAAAACGAGCGAACATTTATGTCCGCTCGTTTTGTATTGGATCAGTTTCCTGATTTCTAGTTTTTCAGCGCCTCGGCTCCACCTACAATTTCAAGGATTTCCTTGGTAATTGCGGCCTGACGGGTACGGTTATAAACCAGTTTCAAATCTTTCAAAAGCTCCTGGGCATTTTCAGTCGCCTTGTCCATTGCGGTCATCCGCGCACCTTGTTCTGATGCGTTCGAATCCAGAACCGCTCTGTACAATTGAATTTTAAGTGATTTTGGAATCAATTCAGTCAGAATTTCTTCCTCAGAGGGTTCGAAAATATAGTTAACCTCTGCTTTCTTGCTGTTCGCTGGTCTTGCTTCAGTCGGGATCGGCAAATACCGGTCTGCGTGGATGATCTGCGTTGCTACGTTTTTAAATTCGTTATAAACCAGATCCACAGCATCATAGCGACCGTCTGTAAATGCTTTCATGATTTCCTCGGCAGCAAGTTTCACATTAACGAAACTTAATCTTCCGAACAAATCGGTATAACCGATATTCACGAGCATTCCGCGACGGGTGAGTGACTCAGCGCCTTTTTTACCGATTGCAAATATCTCAACATTCCCCTTGCGAGCCTGTTCAGCATATTTTTGATCGATCAGTGCTAATGTCGCTTTAATGATATTGGTATTAAAAGCACCGCACAACCCACGGTCAGAAGTGATCACTACGATCAGAACTTTCTCAACCGGGCGTATCGCCTTTAATGGACTGTCACCAGAAGTTTCTGCTCCGGCAGAGACAGTCGCAAGCATTTCACTCAATTTCTGGGCGTAGGGGCGCATTTGCATGATACCGTCCTGAGCCCTGCGCAGTTTCGCAGCAGCGACCATTTTCATCGCCTTTGTGATCTGCTGCGTAGAGTTTACCGAAACAATTCGGCTACGTACTTCTTTTAAGCTTGCCATTATTTGGAAGTTTAAAACATATCCGGTGCCCACACCGGTGGATATAAATGGGAAAGGAGCCAGACGAAAAATCTGACTCCTCAATAATTATTGATATTTAGCAGCAACTTCTCTGGCAACCTTTTCGATAACGTCTGTAACGCTGTTATCCAGCTTACCAGCACGCAATGCAACAAGTGCCTCTTTGTATTGTCCGCTCAAAACGGTCAGGAAGTCTTTTTCGAATTCCTTCACACGGTTCACATCTACTTTATCAAGCAAACCTTTTGTAGAAGCATATACCGTAGCAACCTGCTGTTCAACAGGAACTGGTGCATATTGAGGTTGTTTCAAAACTTCCTGATTACGACGACCACGGTCGATAGCAAGCTTGGTAGCCGCATCCAGGTCAGAACCGAATTTCGCGAAAGCTTCTAGCTCGCGGAATTGCGCCTGATCCAGTTTAAGTGTACCAGATACTTTTTTCATCGATTTGATCTGCGCATTACCACCCACACGGGATACCGAGATACCTACGTTGATCGCAGGACGGATACCTGAGTTAAAGAGGTTGGATTCAAGGAAGATCTGTCCGTCGGTAATAGAAATTACGTTCGTTGGAATATATGCCGAAACGTCACCAGCCTGGGTTTCAATGATCGGGAGTGCAGTTAATGAACCACCACCTTTCACGATACCTTTCAATGATGGGGGAAGGTCATTCATATTCCTTGCAATACTATCATCCGCGATGATTTTTGCAGCACGTTCCAAAAGGCGGCTGTGCAGATAAAATACGTCACCTGGGTAAGCTTCGCGGCCCGGAGGACGACGCAGCAGCAGAGAGACTTCGCGATAAGCTACCGCCTGTTTTGAAAGGTCATCATAGATAACCAATGCAGGGCGGCCGGTATCACGGAAAAATTCTCCGATCGCAGCACCTGTAAACGGCGCGTAAAATTGCATTGGAGAAGGATCAGAAGCACCTGCAGCTACGATCACAGTGTAATCCATTGCACCGTACTTGCGAAGTGTTGCTTCAATTCCTTTAATAGTCGACGCTTTCTGGCCGCAGGCTACATAAATACAGTAAACCGGCTCGCCTTTGTCGAAATATTCTTTCTGATTGATGATCGTATCGATCGCCACAGCTGTTTTACCAGTCTGGCGGTCACCAATGATCAACTCGCGCTGACCACGGCCGATAGGAATCATCGCATCGATTGCTTTAATACCTGTCTGAAGAGGCTCTGTTACCGGCTGGCGGTAAATAACACCAGGAGCTTTACGCTCGATAGGCATCTCGTAAAGGTCCCCAAGAATAGGGCCGTTACCGTCAATGGGTTCAGCAAGGGTATTGACAACACGTCCGATCACTCCATCACCTACCTTTACAGAGGCAATTTCTTTCGTACGCTTTACTGTCGCGCCTTCCTTAATGTCACTGAAATCTCCAAGCAAAACGGCTCCGACATTGTCTTCTTCCAGGTTGAGAGCCAAGGCTTTAAGGCCTGTCTCGAAAACAAGCAGCTCACCTGCCTGTACCTGGGAGAGTCCGTAAATGCGGGCTACACCGTCACCAATCTGGAGAACTGTGCCTACTTCTTCGAGCTCTGCTTCTGATCTGGCGCCTGCGAGTTGTTCGCGCAGGATAGCCGAAACTTCATCCGGTCTAACAGATACCATAGTATAATTGACTTATTTAGAGTATAGTAGTAAGTTTTTGAAAACTGCCGCAAAGGTAGTGTTTAATTCTGGTAAAAACAGAATGTTTTGGATACTATAATTAGGAATAAACGCCCTTAAATAAATTAGATTTTTCCAAGTGTGCTGCTCGCAAAGGCTTGTGCAACGTTGTTTACCGTTTGTCAGTCTTTGGGAACATTTTTAAAACTTTTTTAGGTACTATTTGTGTTTTTGTTGTAATTGAATTCGTTAATGTCACTTATATCTAGAAAATATTATTTTATCGTCCACCAGTCAGTATAATGTACAAATTAGAAAAAACCATTTTAGCAGCGTTGGTACTAGGATTTTTTGTAACGGCGGAAAGCAATGCACAGACTATCAAGAAAACAACTAAACCTACCACCCCGGTAAAGAAAGCGCCGGCAGCAACCACAAAAGCAGCAGCAACTCCATTAGTACTCAAAAATCAGATGGATTCTTTGTCAGCCGCGATCGGAGTAAGCTTTTCAGGTTCGCTGGCCTCACAGGGTGTGGAAAATATTAATACAGAAGTGCTTACAAAAACGATCAACGCAGCGTTGAAAGGTGGCAAGACGGTATTCACGGCAGACGAAGCCAATGCATTTATAGGTAGCTATTTTCAGAAAATCATGGAAGAAAAAGGAGCAGGAGTTCGTACCGAAGGACAAAAATTTTTGGAAGAAAATAAAAAGCGCACTGGCGTAACCACCACTGAAAGCGGCTTGCAATATGAGGTTATCAAAACCGGCGACGGGCCCAAACCTGCGGCGACCGACAAGGTGAAAACGCATTACCACGGCACGCTTACAAATGGAACGATTTTTGACAGTTCTGTTGACCGTGGAGAGCCGGTTGAGTTTCCTGTAAATGGTGTAATTAAAGGATGGACAGAAGCGCTTCAGTTAATGCCCGTAGGTTCGAAATGGAAACTGTTTATACCCTACGACCTTGCTTACGGCGAACGCGCCGCAGGACCTCAGATACCCGCTTATTCCGCATTGGTGTTCGAGGTCGAATTATTAGAAATTGTTAAATAGGAAAACATCAACAATGAGAAAGTACCTAATCACTCTTATTCCGGTTGTGTTGCTCGGATGGCAATGGGGCCCTGTTCAGGATCATGCGACGACAGTGCCTGCTGTTGGTACCTCCATGGAGGACGATATCAAGCCAATCCCTGCTCAATACAAAGCGGAGGAGTTGACTACGCGTATTTTGTCAAGTTATCATTATAGAAAGACCAAATTAAACGACTCGCTGTCAGCTGCGATTTTTGATAAGTATATTGATGGAATAGATCACGGAAAGCTGTATTATCTGGCAGAGGATCTTAATAATTTTGAGCAATACAAAAATTCCTTCGATGACTATTTGCAGAAACGCGAACTGGACGTACCCTTTCAGATCTACAACGTTTTCAGAAAACGCTACAAAGAAAGAAGTGATTACATTCAAAATCTCCTGGGGCAGCCGAAACCATTTGATTTCACAGCTGACGAATCTATGGACACGGATAGGGAAAAAGCTGCCTGGGCCAAAAATACCGATGAGCTGAATGATACCTGGCGCAAATACCTAAAAAGTGAAGCGCTGGATCTGAAACTTTCAGGAAAAGCAGATACAGCAGTAATTTCAACACTTCGTGATCGCTACAAAAACCGCGATCGTGCATTGGGCCGTATTCGTACTGAACAAGTTTTTCAAATGTTTATGAATGCTTATGCAGAGTCTATGGACCCGCATACCAGCTACATGGCGCCTACTTCCGCAGACCGTTTCAAGCAGGAAATGAGCCAGTCTCTGGAAGGTATTGGTGCATTGCTTCGGGAAGAAGATAATTATATAAAGATCGTTGAAGTAATTCCGGGCGGACCTGCATTTAAGGGAAAGCAACTCAAAAAGGAAGATAAGATCGTAGCAGTTGCGCAAGGCGACGAGGGTAAAATGGTTGATATCATAGGCTGGTTTGTTGACGATGCTGTAAAGCTGATCAAAGGCCCGAAATCGACCGTAGTACGTTTGCAGGTAATATCAGCAGATGCATTGCCCGGATCTACGCCGAAGGAATATCGTCTGGTTCGTGAAAAGATCAAGCTGGAAGAGCAGCGTGCGAAAAGCGAGATTGTTTCTGTAAATAATTCAAACAAAACCTTTAAGATAGGAGTGATTGATATTCCATTGTTCTACCGCGACTTCGAAGGCGCGCAGCACAAGGAAAAGGAATTTTCAAGCACAACTCGTGACGTTCAAAAGTTGATAACTGAATTACAGGCTTCAAATGTCGATGGTATTGTGATCGACCTGAGAAATAATGGCGGTGGTTCGTTGACTGAGGCGGTTTCTTTGACAGGATTATTTATCAACAGAGGCCCGGTTGTTCAGGTGAAAGAGGGTCAGGGTGAAATTGAAGTTCAATCTGATAATGATCCTGCAATTGCTTATGATGGTCCTATGGCTGTTATGGTTAATAGGTTCAGTGCTTCTGCATCGGAGATTTTCGCAGCGGCGATCCAGGATTATAAGCGTGGTATCATCGTCGGCGAGCAGACCTACGGAAAAGGTACCGTACAAACCCTGATTGATCTCAACCAGTGGGTGCCGAAAGAAACGGATCAGCTTGGACAGGTGAAGTTGACAGTAGCGAAATTTTACCGGATCAACGGAAGCAGCACGCAATTGAAAGGTGTGATGCCGGATCTGGAATTACCTACTGCATTTAAGGAAAATGAATACGGTGAAGGTTCTCAGCCAAGTGCATTGCCTTGGGATCAGATTCCGTCATCAAGATATGACCTGGCGAATAACATCAATCCAAAAGTGATCGACCAGCTTCGCGACAAATACAAGCAACGGTTGAAGTCGGACGAAGAATTGAAAACATTGGCTAAGACGCTGGAAGAATTCAAAGTAGCCCGCGAAAATAAGATTGTCTCTTTGCAAGAATCCAAAAGGAAGATCGAAAGGGATGAAGCTGAGAAGAAAAGAGCTGCCATGAAGCAACTTGGTGAAGATACTACCGATGGAGAAGAGGACGAAGATGCTGATCCAAAAGCAGCAGAAGCGCCAAAGGAGGCCAAAAAGAAAAAGGATATTTACCTGACAGAAACCGGCAGAATGCTAGCCGACCTGATCGTAATTTCCAAAGAGCCAAGCTTCGCCGGGAACAAGAAGAAACAATAATTAAATAAAGCAGTCAATATGAAAGCAGCTCGTTTCGGGCTGCTTTTTTTGTTTATTCAGGGATTCTGTCCAGCTTCTCGTCCACATACTTGATTTCTAGCAACAAGAGTTGAATTGTCCGCTTATTCTTATACGCAATGGGAAGCTGTTTTACCAATGAATCGAGCTTATGAAGGCTATCTGGCGGAAAGTAATCGAAAGCATTCTGTTTGAATTCCAGTTGAGTAGGCCATTCTAGCCTAATATCCATCATCGTATTATCAGCCTGATCCAATCTGCCCGACAGACACTCTGACCGTAAATTATTTATCAGTAAATGCAAACGGGCTCGACGACTTGATTCGATTTTACCAGCTGCCGCACGTTCTTTTTCAGTGTGATGAATGGCAAGAGCCAGTAGCAAAATGATAAATGCGAGATACATGGTTCTTGCTTTTAAAAGCATAGGCGGGTCTTTAAGGCCGGACGGTTTTATCTGTTTTTGGGAGTTCCAAATGTGATGGAAATTGAGAGGAACTTGTTAACTATTGATTATACGCTTACAACGCGTTATCCAAAGGAGTGGAAAGCTTCGTTATTTGCGGTCAATATGCTTTTCGTAGAATAGCGCCATTTCTTCGGGCGACTCGAAGCCTAGATAATTGGCAATTTTAAGTGCAACGCAATCGGCTATGTGAATCTTGCCATTTTCAAGCTTACTGATTGATTGCTGGCGAACATTTAGCAATTGTGCGATCTCAATCTGCTTGATTCCTTTCATCATTCTAATTGCCCTAATTTTTTCACTAAAGTCAGGCATAGATCTATTCATAGAGTTAGTGTGCGTGTTAAAGTCTGCAAAATATAATAAAACGATCCTGCGATCAAGTTGTAAAATACAACTCATCAAAGTGTTTACTACAACCATTTTATTTTTGTCGTGGCTGTCAGAATATTTCTCTTTGCTGATGTAAATCAACTATATTCTGTGGACTGGCTTACGAGCGTGGCAACCAATGCAGACCATATTCAAGGATATGGTGTAAATCGCACAAATGACCCTGGAAACACAACTTTTAATATCAGAAGAGCACGGTAGCCTGATTCATTATGGTATTGAAAAAGTGCTTAATGCTTCTGCTGAAATGTACGTTGCTAATCTTCTTTGTGCCTGGTTGTGAAAATGCTGGGGAAGTTGCAGCAGAAGTTGAGGGAAATAAAATCTATTTAAGAGAGGTTGACAACCTGATCAGCAATTCGCTGCATGAATACCTTTCTGCGATTTATGACGCGCGGTCGATAGCGACTACCGAGATTATCGCCAGGAAATTGATTGAAATTGACGCAAAAGCGCGAAATATTTCGTTTGATTCTGCATTAGCCGCTGGGACTATGAGGATAGGAGAGAAGATTAGTTTAAAAGAATATATCAAGGTAAACGGATTACAGAACGGAGTATTCGACGAAGCAAATCCATTGAATCTCGTCGATTTGAAAACTGATGAAGGTGCGAAAATTCTAGAATCAAGTTATCAAAAGCATTTAAAGATCCGTTATGATAGCAGAATGTGCGGCGCAACACGGGAGGTTTTGGGAGGCGCATGATCTACTGTACGAAAGCGTGCCTGTTGACCCTATTGATTTCTCACAGATTTATGATAAACTGGGATTAAGAAATGTGGCCTGTAAGGATTCTCTAAAGCTAGTTTCTCGAATTTCGTTAAGCATGAATAACTTGCGCTCATTAGGAATCACTTCAACGCCCACAATGCTGATCAACGATCGTGTTTATTACGGCCCGTTAACTTTTGACGCTATTGAGCGTTTTATGAATGACCTTTTCATAAAACCTTAGCCCCATGAAAAACATATTCCTATTTACTTTTTTTGCTGGTCTTGCACTGCTTTTGGCATGTTCTGATCCTATCGATCGAACTGTTGAAACCATATATTTTAATACAGAAAAGCGAGAAGCCTGGCAGAGCCAGGCTATCGGGAAGTTTTATGAACACTATTCCAACTCAGACAAGTCGAAGGAATATTATTAAGTAGCGGCCAGGAAGCCGGGAAATTACATCTTGAATTACTACCCCTCCGGCAAGTTGCTGACAGTTTGTGAAGATCCCGGCAGCGGTTGGAGTGGGCAATATACTAATGTCGACGAAGCAGCATTACAGAATTTGGCTCAGTTGAAAATCAGTCTGGACAGCATGCAGCTTTATGTAATTAAGGATAGCATTATCGGAAATAGCGCTTCTCCGTACGTTCAGGTGAAAAGTAATGTTTATCCTTACTGATTTCACTGAACTTACTCCCAGCCACCGCCAAGCGATCTGTACAGTTCAATTAGCCCTAAAAATTGCTGTTTCTGTACTTCAGTCAGATTAAGCTCGGCTTCGAGTACGCTTCGCTGGGCTGTGATAACTTCCAGGTAAGATGCGTAGCCGGTCAGGAAAAGGTCTTTTGAGGTCGCGACAGCTTGCTGTAAAACTTCCACTTCCTGCGTTTTGAAGTCATTGATCCTTTTTGTGTTCTCAATCTTTTTCAAACTTGTGCTAACTTCCTGAAAACCGTTAAGAACCGACTTGTTATAAGCATACAACGCTTCCAGACTGGCTGCCTCAGATCTTTTTTGTCCCGCCTTTAAAGCCTTGCGATTTACAAGCGGCCCGACCAAACCTCCCAGTGCATTGTAGGCGATCGAACCCGGAGAAAACAACAGATTGCTCTTAAAAGCATTGAAACCAAGAAACGCAGTGATATTAAGCGATGGCAAAAACGCCAGTTGAGCTGCCTGTTGCTCAGAATAGTTAGCGAGCAGATCGAGCTGTGCCTGCTGAATATCCGGCCTTCTTTTTAGCATATTGGCTGGAATACCCGTCACGACGGTTTGCGGGAAAGTTTGCTGCTGCGCGGTCCCGCGGGCTATTGGTTGGGGAAAACGTCCGAGCAGCAGGTTCAGGTTATTTTCCGTTTCAGTGATCTTTTGCTGGATCTCGAATTCAAGACTCTGCGTATTCAGCAGCTGTGCTGTCAGTTGTCGTACACCCAACTCGTTTGCCCGTCCGCCTTCCTTTTGAATCTTCACAGTTTCGACCGCGGATTGTTGCAAGATGATGTTTTTACGGATAATATTCAATTCAGCATCCAATGCTATCAACTCATAATAAGAAGACGCTATTTGCGCGATCAGCCCCGTCACAATTGCCTGGCGGGCTTTTTCAGATGCTAAAAACCGAGTGTATGCAGCTTTTTTCTGCGTTTTTAATTTTCCCCAGATATCGATCTCCCAGGAGCTTCTCAAACCCACAAAATAGTCGGGAAGGAACGGTGCCGGCAATCTTCTGTCTGCATCTATGTTATCGGAAAAATTAGTATCATAGTTACCAACTCCGTCCATTGTGTAATCTCCGAACTTCCTGCCTCCACCTGAAATCTCGCCGGTAACAGCGGGCAGCATTGCACCCTGCGCGATCAGAATGTTCGTTCTGGCTTGCTCAATCCTTTGAGCCGCCATTCTCAAATCCAGGTTTTGCTGTAAAGCAGTGTCTATCAGCGCTACCAGTTGCTGATCCTGGAAAAATGATCTCCACTGAATAGAGCCTATTCCTGTTGAATCGGATTGGTCTGCGAATGCAGGAGGTGTTTTTATCCCGGAAGCCTGCTCGACAGGCCGCATTAGTTTGCAACCTGAAAGAAAAAGCAGCGCGCCCACTACTAGCAGCGAATATCGCCTTTGATAAGTTTTCATTAAATAAGATTTTATGTAAGAAGGCAGCCGGAATATGTCCGACTGCCTGAAAGTCTGACCATTAACCCAGAATAGGTTCTTCGTGCTCGGCTTTTGCCTTTTTCGCAACCTTCGGACGGATCATACTGGCAAACAGCACATACAGACCCGGAATGATAATAATTCCGAACAATGTTCCGATGAGCATACCACCCGCAGCCGCTGTACCGATTGACCGGTTACCGATCGCACCTGCACCCGATGCCATTACCAGCGGGATCAGTCCGGCTACGAATGCGAGAGAGGTCATTAAGATTGGACGTAACCTTTCCGTAGCCCCTTCGAGCACGGCGTCGATCACGGACCTGCCCTCTTTCTGCCTGATAATCGCGTATTCCACGATCAGGATCGCATTTTTACCTAACAACCCAATCAGCATGACGAGCGAAACCTGTGCGTAAATGTTGTTTTCCAACCCCATTAATTTCAATGCAAGAAATGCACCGAAAACACCGGTTGGAAGAGACAAGATAACCGGAAGTGGGAGCAGGAAGCTCTCATATTGGGCCGCCAGCAGCAGGTACACAAATATCAGACAGACACCAAAAATGTAAATCGCCTGGTTTCCCGACAATATCTCCTCGCGCGTCATACCCGACCAATCGTAGGTAAATCCTTTCGGAAGGCTCGTAGCCGCAATTCGTTCCACGGCCTTAATAGCATCACCACTACTGTAACCCGGCGCGGCGTCACCATTGATCATCGCGGAAGTGTACATATTATATCGCGTCAATAGCTCGGGTCCGTACACTCTTTCGAGTCTGATGAATGTCGAGAATGGTACCATTTCGCCGCGGTTGTTTTTCACATAGAGTTTCAAAAGATCCTCCGGAGTGCGACGGTAGCTCGGGTCAGCCTGCACCATCACCTTATACATCTGACCAAAACGAATGAAATTGGAAGCATACAAACTACCTATCATCGTTTGCAGCGTACTCATAGCTGCGTCCACCGAAACGCCTTTTTTCGAAGCAATATCCGCATCAACATGGATCATATATTGCGGGAAACTTGCGTCAAAGCTGCTGAATGCGGATGCGATCTCCGGCGAAGCCATTAAATCCTTCACAAACTGGTTGGTTACTTCTGCCGTTTTTTGCAAATCCTCGCTTCCCGTACGGTCCTGAACCCGAAGCTCAAAACCACTTGAGTTACCAAAACCAGGCACGGTAGGAGGCGGGAAAAACTGAATATCGGCATCAGTAATATGCTTCGTTTTCTGCTCCATTTCTTTGATAATATCCTGAACAGAAGCAGTCCGCTGATCCCAGGGTTTCAGGTTGATCATCGCCATACCGTAGGAAGAGCCCGCAGATTCGGTGATCAAACTATATCCTGAAAGCGACGAAACGGATTCCACTGGTTCCAGCGACTGGGCTACTTTCTGGATTTCATCGAGTACAGCTTCCGTCCTTTCCACGGTAGCCGCCACGGGGGTAGTCACGTTTACGTTGATAACTCCCTGATCTTCTGTGGGAATAAAGCCCGTCGGGAGCACCGTATTAATGCCGTAAGTGCCAATGCAAAATGCCGCCAGCAAGCCGATAGTGACCATTCTTCTGCCTACTATCACGGAAAGCAGCTTTCTGTATTTATTGGAAATGCCATTATAACCATTGTTAAAACCTCTGAAAAAGCGATCGAGCAAGGTATTTTTCGAAGGCTGCCCGTGCGTGTTTTTCAGCATCAATGCGCAGAGTGCAGGTGTCAGCGTCAATGCGTTGATCCCTGATATTACGATGGAAATCGCCAGCGTGATAGAGAATTGCCGGTAGAAAATCCCTACCGGGCCGGACATAAATGCGACCGGAACGAATACCGCCGACATGACCAGCGTGATTGCAATGATCGCGCCGCTCATTTCTTTCATCGATTCAATCGTCGCTTCCCGGGCGTCGAGGTGCTTTTCCGCCATCTTGGCGTGCACGGCCTCGACGACGACAATCGCATTATCGACCACAATACCGATCGCAAGTACCAATGCAAACAAGGTTAGCAAGTTGATTGAAAACCCGAAAAGCTGCATGAAAGCAAATGTTCCGATCAAAGCGACAGGCACGGCGAGCGCCGGGATAACCGTAGAACGGAAATCCTGCAAAAAGAGGTAAACGATGATGATTACAAGGATAAATGCCTCGATCAGCGTACGCACAACCTCGTCAATAGACGCATCAAGGAAGCGGGAAACGTCATAGGAAACGAAATAGTCCATTCCCGGAGGAAAAGTAGTGCCTTTCAGCTCGGCAACTTTCGCCTTGATATTTTTGATTACTTCCTGCGCATTGGAGCCCGGCCGCTGCTTGATCATAATAGAAGCAGAAGGCTTTCCATTGGATTTCGAGGCCATATCATATTCCAGCGTACCGAATTCAATATCCGCTACGTCTTTCAGTTTCAGCATGGAACCGTCAGGATTCGATCTCAGGACAATATTTTCGTATTGAACCGGTTCGAAAAGCTTTCCTGTATATTTCAATACATACTGCAAAACCTGCGTTTCACGTCCCGACGCAACCCCCGTTTTTCCCGGAGCCGCAACCACGTTCTGGTCACGAATCGCCTGGACAACTTCGTCGGCGGACACATTATAGCTGTTCATTCGGTCGGGTTTCAGCCACACGCGCATCGAGTAATCCTTACTACCCATAATTTGCGCGCGACCTACGCCGTCGATCCTTTTGAGCTCTTTCAGGATATTAATATCCGCAAAATTGTACACGAAATCCTCAGCCACGGAGGTATCGGAACTCATGATATCGAGGTACATCAACATACTGTTTACCTCTTTTTCAGTGGTAACACCCGCTTTGATAACCTCTTCCGGCAATTCGTCAATCACCGTTTGCACACGGTTTTGAACGTTCACCGCCGCCAGATCCGGGTCTACGCCCACATTAAATGAAATCGTGATCGTAGTAACCCCGTCGTTTCCGGAGACCGACGTCATATAGGTCATTCCCGGCACCCCGTTGATCGCCTTTTCAAGCGGAACGGCCACCGCATCCACACACACTTCTGAGTTTGCGCCTGTATACGTGGCAGTTACGACAACTGAGGGCGGTACAATGTCAGGAAACTGCGAAACGGGCAGTCCTGTAAATGCCAAAATCCCGAGCAGGGTTATAAAGATTGAGATAACCAGTGACAGCACTGGCCGCTCTATAAATTTTTGAAACATGATTTTAAATTCAGGTGAGAAAAAAAGGTCTTATCGTGCGGTCAGCTCGATTTTGCTTCCCGGCACATTCAGACTGTCTTGTGAAACTGCTTTCGGGTTAATGGTCGCACCATCTTTCAAACCCTGCAATCCCTCACAAACAATCGTTTCCCCTGATTCTAATCCTGATTTTATTACATAATAACCTGATAATCTTGATCTTGGCACAAAACTGCGCGTTTTGATCTTATTATCTTTACCCAGCACGTACACAAAGTTTTTATCCTGAATTTCAAAAGCAGCTTTTTGCGGAATAAGGATCGCATTCTCAACTGTATTCGTCAGCCGGATCGTACCTGTCGAACCGTGTTTCAGCAACTTTTCGGGATTTGAAAAGCGCGCACGGAATGCGATCGAGCCGGTACCTTCGTCGAATGCGCCTTCCATGGTTTCAATAGTTCCCTTGTGTTTGAAGAAAGAACCGTCGGCAAGTTCCAGTTCTACGATCGCTTCCTCGTTCGAAGCTTTGCCTCTTGCCCGGATATATTCCAGGTATTCATTCTCAGATACATTGAAATATGCGAATACATTTTTGGTGTCGGAAAGCGTCGTGAGCAGCGTTCCTTCGTCGATCAGACTTCCCATTTTATGCGGAATACGGTCGATAACCCCGTCGAAAGGCGCTTTGATCTCGGTTCGGGCAAGCTGAATCGCTGCATTGGATTTTTCTGACCTGGCTTCTTCAATTTTTGCATTCGCTGCTGCAAGCTTGGCGTCGGCTACATCGATCTCAGTTTTGGAGATGACATTTTTATCGACGAGCATTTTGACCCTTTTCAGTTCAAGTTCAGCGCCTTTCGCTTCTGCTATTGCACTTTGAAGGTTAGCCTTCGCTTTGGCCAGCTGCGCCTCATATTCTTCGTTATTGATCCTGAAAAGTGTTTGTCCTTTACGCACTTCTTTACCCTCGTCCACATATACTTCTTCCAGGTAGCCTTTCACCCGGGCGTATATTTCTACGTTTCTGACGGCATGTATATCTCCCACATATTCGCGGTGGAGTTTGGTATTCTGAGGTTTCAGTTCGGTAACTGGTATGGTACGGATGCTGTCGGCAGCTCCGGAAGTGGTTTCACTCCTGGAAGCGCACCCGTAAGCAAAAACGCTTACCAGCAAAAGGAGAGACCATTTGAAATTTTTCATAATGAGTAGTTGAATGGATGATTATGGAGCTTCGGGGTGAAAAGGAATAGTCCTGCGGCCGGTTAGGGCACAGTATAAATGAATATCCTGGGCGCAATGTGCAGTTGTAAATGCACACTGATCCTGGTGGTCAATCAATTATAGAAAATGAATGAAGGAAAACAGCGATGCTGTTAGAATGGGCACAGACGGTGCAAAAAGCTGTAATAGCCGGGAAGCACGAAAGTACTTCTTGAAATAATAGGCAGAGTAACCGATTCCCGGACGGTTTTAGGGAATATGGTAATGTTGTATTCAGGAGAAGCCTGATCTACGATTGTGAGAAACCGGAAACTTGAATGCCGGTGACGAAGCAGGTCGTTCAGACTTTCCTGCCACTCAAATTCATCGGCACGAACGATCGTTAAGTTCTTCCGGATCGTATCGTCTTCAAGCACGATATCCTTCTCCTTGGTATCCTGATTCTCGTGTATCGAGAAGGTTCCGGCACCCGCTTCCAATTTGCACGACGATACCGTTCGTTCCGCAAAAACGGGAGAAACGAGAACGTGCACAAGGCAGAAAAACAATACAAAAGTTCTTTTTATCATGATGCTGATTGAGATCAGTACATTAAAAAATTCATACTTTTATAATGAATTCAAGAATGATTGGAACTATTAATGCGGAATGTTAATATCATTACCTGATAGTCCAAATGTAACAATTCAAATGTAGAATCCAAATTTAAAGTTCTGTTAACGAGTGTTAACAAATTCAGATTTAAAAGAAAATGAATGCCAAACTGGTTTTCTCCAAAAAAATCATCAACTTTTAATGATTTCACCATAGAAGTTATGGGTAGGAGAAAAAGGTGATAAAGTATAAAGTCCGTGCCATGAAAATAAAGCCGATCCGCATCGGGCGGTTTTTACTAACTAAAATGACAGCCTCCGACGGGGAAAAGTACCATCAGCTGAGCGATGACGAGGAAGTGATGAAGTACGTAACCGGCTACGCACTCAACCGCGAGGAGTCGGACAAAATGCTGAGCGTAATGCTGGCAGAGCATGGTGACGATACTTATCTGGGCAGGTATTTTATTGAGGAGGTCGTAACCGGCGAACTGATCGGAGCGGCGAAACTCGACCAGGTCGGTTCGGAAATTGAGATCGGGTACCGGATACAAAAAGCGCATTGGCACAAAGGTATCGCGACGGAGATTGCAGAAGGATTGATCAGGTTCTCGAGAGGAACTTTGAATGCAAAAACAGTGATCGCTTTTGTGAATATTGATAATGCGCCTTCTATCCGCGTGCTTGAAAAGGCGGGAATGAAAAATGTGCAGACCATTGAAGATATTGATGAGGTCAAATACAAATTTATTCATTCAACCCAACCACAATCTGCGATTGGAAAAGCGTTTCACGGCTTTTTCAGGTGGTTCAACTCTAAAAATTAGGTAGTTACTAATATTAATACTTCCCTTCAGCGTCTGCCATGGAATACCTGAAAGTGTAGTAGCTGGATTCTTCGGTCGGAACATCTTCCGGCGCTCCTTTGTAGTAGCTGATAATTTCAACCTTGACAAATTTACCTTCCGCTGTCTTCAACAAAATAGTTCTTCCCAGAATCGGCAGAATTGCATGCACGCTCATATCGTATTTGTACCACGAATTTCCGCTTCCGCCCTGAATAGCAAATCCTGCATCGCTGTCAGATTTATAACCATCTTTGGGTGCTTCTGTAACCGATGCGAAAGGTTTTTCAACAACGATTGCGCCAGCCTGGCCTGGGCCGCTGGTGCCGCTATTTATCGCAATAGTCGTTTTGCTGAATGCAATATCCCATTTTGTCGATTTAGCCTCACTTGCCGGTACCTCTTTGCCGGTAACAAAACTGAAATAGCTGTAAGGCGTCGCATTTGCATTGAGATCTTTTACTACTATAATTTCCGCAGCAGCATTATGATCAGGAGCATGCAGGTTTGAGTCGGGCATATACAAGGCAGAAGTGAGAAGTGAAATGGACAATATCAGAATCTTCATAGAAAACGATTTTTGAATTTATAAAAAAAGAGGGGCGCACGCAAAGTAACGCCCCTATTGAATGTTTTAAACGCCTTTTTTAATCAGCTTATATTCGAGTTTCGGCTTGCCGCGCTCGCCGCCGTCGCCTGGATGGAAGCTTACAAAACGCAGCTTATAAATGTTGCCCGCAGGATCTTTGATCAGGTAAAAACGATCCGTTTTCACACCCACAGTCCCACCCGAAGTTACCCGCCATTTCGAACCGATCGCATCCGCATCTTTTGAGAAAGTGATGCCAGTCAGATTGGTTTCTGCGAATGCATCATAAGTAGCAGTAGTAGTCAAAACTTCCGCAGTTTCTACATTAGCCTGTTTGTTGGTAAAAACCAGGTCGGAGAATCCGTAAGGAATCAGGCCGGTGCCGAAATTGGTGTAATACATACTATATCCCCATTGCAGGTCCCAGCGATCTTTGGCAGGCTCCACATCCACGGTAGCGCCTTTTTCAAGCGATACATATTCAAAATTCAAAGTTGCATCTTTCGTCACATCAAGCGTTTTGAATGTGGTTTCATTCAACTTCGCATATTGGACCGAGTACCCTGTTCCTCTACGTAAAACGCGGATTTTGTAAAGCTGATCAGCAGGCAAAACCGTAGCTGAACCTCCTTTGCGGTTCAATACATATACTTTATTGTCTGCGTCAGTTGCGGAAATTTCTTTAATAACCGTTTTGGTTAAATCGCCTTTTGCATCATCAACCAGTGCCAGCTTCCCCATTCCCTGGCCCACTGCAAGTGAGTCGGCGACCAGATCTTTGTCGGTAACTGTATTAATATCCGTTTTGTTGATCAGCAATGCAGAAGCGCCATTTGTTCCGTTGATCGTCACACGGAAATCGGCGCCGCTGTAAAATCCGAGGTCCCAGCTGTCGCGGAAAACGGCGGTTTGCACATTAGAACTCAGATCAAGAAAAACTGAATTGGCTGCACTGCTGCCGGGCTCTGCGCCCGCGATTCCATTCAATTGAATACTGGTACCTTCGGAAATGATCGCCTTAAAGCTCAGTTTCAGATCCGTAGCAGTCCCTACCGCTGCAGGCGCGCCCACCGAAGTGACTTTGAATGTAATGCTTTCGTCACCATCAAGCAATACACCCGCTTTCTTGGCCACTTTAAAAGATACAGAAGACTGGCCCGCCGGTACTGATAATGCAATCGCATTGTTGACCACAGCCGGCGTGGTGGTAAATTCGGTATTGTAAGTCAGTTGCGTAGGCGTCACCGAAACGGTAATAGGAGTAACCACATCCACGGCCCGCGAAAGGATAATTTTCACTTCCGTTTCTTCCCCTTCAAAACCTTTTTCGGCACTTTCAAACCCGGCTACGTTGTCAGGAAGCGGCGGTTCTTCATCGGTACACGCATTAAAACTTCCCAGAAATGCAATCAGCAACAACGATTTGGCTATTTTCTTCATCTTGATTTGATTTATGTAAAAAGGGTATTTGTTAATTTTTTGACCACTGGATATTTAACCCGAGAAACCACGACCGGCCGTAGGACATCGGTACTGCGCCGCCGGTACTGTGTGCCCCGCCGGTATCGGTTGAAGTATTATTAAGGGTAGTAACATTGAAGAGGTTTCGCGCGCCGGCGAGCAGGTTCACGTATTTACCGAAAGACTTATTAACCGTCAGATCTGCGGTGTGAAAGCCCTCTGTCTCAGCCAGGTTTACGTTGATCAGGTCCGCAGATTCGTAATTGGGCCGCTTGCCGGAATATTTGTAAAAAAGGTTAACCCCTGCACGGATTTTGGTGAAAGTATAAAGCAAGTATGCATTGATTTCCGGCGACCATTGAAATTGCGGCAGCTCGCCGTATAGCTCCGGATCGGCAGAAAACTGATTGTATCTTCCAATATAACTTCCCCCTAGACTTGCCTGAATGTGTTTGGTAAACAGCTTATTATCAATCGTGAAACCCGTGGTTTTGAATAAATGCACATTGAGGTAAGTTGTCCTGCTGGCATTTTGCGGGTCCAGCGCCAGGTCGATCAGGTCATTGAAAATGTTGTAAAAACCGCCGAGCGTAGAAGTAAGGCGGAAATGCGGCCGAGTAGCTGCCTGCCACGCGAGGAATGAATTAAAGCTATTCGAGTATTCCGCTTTGAGATTCGTATTACCGTGAATCGAATGGGATGCGTCCACAAAGTCGAAATACAGCTCACGCAATGCCGGCGAGCGAAAACCACGGGCATAGCCGAAACGGAAGTCCAGGGTTTTGGAAATTGTCAGTTTACCATTCAATGAAGGAATTGCCGGCGGCGCGTCGTAAACTGAATTTTTGAGAAAACGTAGTCCCGGAGTAAGTCGCAACACATCGCCCACCTTGATTTCGGGAGCTATAAACACAGCATATTCGGCAATTCCAGGAGTTCCGGAAATCCGCGCGCCCGAGCTTCCATTGTCTGAAAAATCGATCCCCGACATAATGGAAAATGCATTCGACACTTTATAAAAAGCAGTTCCCCTGAGAAAAGTGGTTGTAAAAATGGACTTATCCTGCGAGCCGGGTTCAAGCGACAAAGTGCGGCGGTCGTTTGCATCAACGTTCGTGCTGAGCGTTCTTCGCGAGTAGTCGGTGTAGGAAAGTACGCCATTCAGGTTCAGCTTTTCATTCACCTTCAACTCAGACTGTACCTGGTGAAACCATCGCTTGGAAGTGTAATCCTTATCGCCTGCGATCTGTGTATAAATATTCCTTTTGCCGAAGTACCGGATCGTTTCGTCGGCTCCATTGAAACGGTACCAGATATTCCATCTGCTGCCCTGGTAGCGCGCGCCGGCGGTATAAAGCATTTGTTCTTTGGGCATCCAGTCCTTTTCGCGCCCGACGGATTTCCCTTGCCAGCCGCCAAAATTATTTCTGGAAACATTCCCTGAAAATTGCAGACGCTGATTCTGCCAGGTTAAGGCGAGACTCTGATTATGAATACCTTTTTTGTCAAATGCATTGTATTCTTTTCCCGCAGTTTCTTCCTGCATCCGCGCACTCAGGATCAGATTAGATCCGGAATGCCCTTTTTTAGTAATAATATTGATTACCCCGGCCAGCGCGTCTGTACCGTACATCACCGACATGGGCCCTTCGACGATCTCTATACGTTCAATGCTATTGATATCGATCTGCCCCAAACTCTCCCGCGTACTGCCGCGATCTACCATCGGAATTCCGTCCAGCAGGATCTTGACATTTCGCCCGGACATGCCCATTAACTGAATATCGCTGGTACCTAATGTGAGGTCATTGGAAAAGCGGATGCCCAATTCGGTGTTCAAAACCGTTTGCAGATTAGTCGCGCCCCGCATCCGGATCCGCTCGCTGTCGATCGTGCGAACCTGATAAACGGAGTTTCTAAGTGATTGAGGTTCAGATTGCCCGGTAACCACCATTTCCATTAGCTGAATAGGGTTCTCGGCTGTTTTCTCTTCAATGACACCTTCTTCTGTTTGCGCGCAAACGCTTGCTGTACAGATCACCAGACATACCAAGGTAAAGATTGATCTCATTGAAAGATTATTTAGACTAATTATGAATACAAAGTAAATGTATTATTTAGACTAAATACAAATTAACATACAAGAAATAAATTCGGACCTTTAAAAGGTCTAAAATGACGGGTAGTGATTAGAAAATCGGGTAGAAGGTTATTTAATGGTAGCTTCGAGATTCACGGTCACGATATCTTTCAGTTTCCAGTCTTTCTCACCGATCTTGTAATCAAGCCGGTTGACCTCGAAAGTACTTGCGAGCAGGTAGCTGCCATCTGCATTCTTTTTTGCTTCAAAAGGCAGGGTAACGGTCTTGGAAACGTCGCGGATGGAAAGGGTGCCGGTAGCCTGGTATTTCGCTCCACGCTTCTCGACTTTGGAAGATTTGAAATGGATATTAGGATACTTTTCGACATAAAAATACTTGTCGCTTTTCATGTCCTTATCCCGCGTGTTGCTCTTGGTATCGAAGGTATTTGCCGCAATTTTAATATCGAATGAAGCATTCTCGGGGTTCTTTTCATTAAAAACGGCAGTCCCCGTCGGCGCGGCGAAAGTACCGTTACAGGTTCCCATGATAAACTTCACACTGAATTTCGTAGAGCCGGAAATGATTTTGGAAGTCTGTGCCGACACAAGACTGGAAACAAGAAAGAATGCAAGTAAGAAAAGTCCGTTTTTGAGCGAGCGCATGCAAGTGTTGTTGATGTTGTGCGACTATTTTTCTTCCAGCAAAGATTCTCCAAAAGACTGGTCTCCCGAAGTCCATTGCCATTTTTCATGCATACGTAATTTTCCATTCGGAAGTTGCTCGGGAGTAGATTTACAGATGCCCGTTGTGATCTCGCCTTTGTCGTTCACCTGGTGATAGCGCATATCCAGCTTTCCCTGTTCATCCACAATTGCAATCAAATGCCCGCTTTTGATCCGCCCGCCCGAATAGGTTGACGTCACAATATTTCCGGTTTGCTTATAAATGAAATGCATTTCCAGATCCACTTCCCCATTTTCAGAATTAGATAACGGGAAGAAAACCTTATTGTCGTAATTGATCATATTTCAAAAAATGGTCTTTATCATCCCTAATATAGCGATAAAGACCATTTTCAGATCATATAACCGCAGTAATCCACCACACATTTCCGCAAGGATCAGCTACGCCGCAGCTCCGGCCATAATCCTGGTCTGCCGGTTCCATTACACTTTCGCCGCCCGATTCGAGTGCTTTATTGTAGGTATCGTCCGCATTTTCAACGTACACAAACATATGTGCAGGTTTGGGAGCCCATTCCGCGCGGCTGTCACAAAACATAATCGTACTCTCGCCGATTGAAACTTCGGAATGCTTGATCAGGCTCGGATCGTCGTCCTGGAAATGGACTGAAGAAACCGTCGCGCCAAATACAGTTTCGGTGAAATCCTTGAACCTGGATGCCTTTTCCAGCATTAAATAAGGCATTACGGTCTGGTGGCCATTTGGAATTTTGATCGTGCTCATGCTATTTTTATGGTTAGTTTGAGACAAATGTAAAATGGCTGTTAAAGCTGAAATTGGAAAAACACGACATCATACATCACGATATTCAGTCGCCTCCGAATTGCCTGAAAAATACCTGTCCGGGTGCTCGCCGGAGAAGGTTTTGAAGTCGTGGATAAAATGCGATTGATCATAATAACCAGCTTCGTAGGCAATCTCGGTCAGCGACTTTTCTTTATCTCCGTACGCATTCATAGCGGCGTGAAACCTGATAATGCGGGAAAAAAGCTTGGGACTGAACCCTGAAAAAGCCTTAAATTTCCTTTCAAACTGCCTCGTAGACAATGCATTCCGCTGCGCAAGTTCGGTAACACTCGTCAGTCCGTTACTTTGGATAATCTGGCTGATCATAGCAAATGCGGCGGGCTCCGGCTGCGCGTTTCTGGTCAGGCACCCTCGCATAAACTGGCACATGATCGCAATCCTGACCTGATTATTTTCCGCCAGCATTATTTTTTCTTCCAGCTCTAAGCCCTTCTTTCCCAGCATACTATGCAGATCAGGCATTTCATTGACGGTTTCAATTGTTGGCATTCCAAATAACGCCGGCACTGCAAAAGGGTAGAGGTACACACCAAAAATGCCAAAATCCTCGCTGATACGAAACCGCCGGTAAAGCGAGGTTGGGCCAGTCAAGCCGGCAATGAAAGATAATTCTGCATTCCCGGCCCGGTCAATTTCGTCGAACCTGCCTTTGTAATGGAATACCAGCTCAGGAAATCCGTCAGCCAGTGTTTTGTGGAAATAGGGTTTTTCTGCGGATACCTCATGTTCCAGCACCCAGAAACACTTCACGAACGGAGCTAGGTCTGGCGGGGGCAAAATGGTGTAGTATTGCATGGGAGCTGCTGCAATTTTATGTTAATCTACTATTCCTATATATTTAAGAGAATATCATTATTAAATGATTTGAAATTTATATTTTTGAAATCTCTTTAATACATTTGATCAGTAATTTGCCACTTGGAAATGATCGGCAATGCCACTGAAAACGTTGAGTTTATCAGTATTATAGTCTAATTGATTACCTATATACTCAGTTTCTGTATGAAATTAGTGCCAATAGAAAAGCGTAGCGGTTTGACCCGTGAAGAGTTTATTGAAAATTATCTGAAACCAAGCCGGCCGGTCGTTTTTACCGATCTGGCGAAAGATTGGCCTGCGGTTCAGAAATGGACATTTGAGTGGTTGAGGGAAAATCACGGCGATCTGGATGTACCCCTGGTTGACAAGCACCTGCACGACGCCGATAAATATTTTCAGATTGCGAAAACCATGAAGTTCGGCGAGTATCTGTCGCTGATTGAGAAAGGCCCTACCGACCTGCGTATCTTTCTTTTTGATATTTTTAAGAAGATCCCTGAGCTTGCAAACGACATCCGTTTTCCGACGATTATGGATGGATTTTTGAAATCTTACAAGTTTGTATTCTTCGGAGGTCAGGATTCGATTACCAGCCTCCACTACGATATGGATTGCTCCAATGTGTTCCTGACGCAGTTTCAGACGCGCAAGCAGGTAATCCTGTTTTCTCCCGAAGAAAGCCGCAGGTTATATCATCACCCGTTTACGGTGATGAGCAAAGTGGATCCTTTGAACCCAGATTACGAACGTTTCCCTGCTTTGAAAGGCGCAACAGGACATGAAACCACGTTGCTTCACGGCGAGACGATCTTTATTCCTTCTCTGTGGTGGCACCATATCCGCTATGTCGACGGCGGTTTCAGCCTTGCTTTGAGAGCGAATAACTCGATTTTCACAGCGGTAAGAGGTGGAATGAACCTGGTTCGCCACGCCTTTGTAGACAGAAGCATGACCAAGTTGCTCGGTCTCGACTGGCAGCACTGGAAAGAGAAAAAAGCAGTTGAAAATGCGCAAAGTGTGCTGAGACAACAGGCATAAGGCAGTCCCGGACGCATTTCAAGGAAACTAATCTATCTTTGAAATGCGTTATTTCCGGTACGGCCTTATTTGTTGTTATGAATTTCGAACTCACTTCCGAATACCAACCTACGGGCGATCAGCCCGTTGCAATCGATCAACTTGTTCAGGGAATAGAAGCGGGCGAACCGGCCCAGACACTGCTCGGTGTGACCGGCTCGGGTAAAACCTTTACCATTGCCAACGTAGTCAACCGCGTTCACAAACCTACCCTGGTATTGAGCCACAACAAAACACTGGCTGCACAGCTTTACGGCGAATTCAAGCAATTTTTTCCAAGTAATGCGGTAGAGTATTTTATCAGCTACTACGATTACTACCAGCCGGAAGCATTCATTTCCACCACCAATACATATATTGAAAAGGACCTGATGATCAATCAGGAAATTGAAAAACTGCGACTGCATACCGTGTCTTCGCTCATGAGCGGGCGGCGGGACGTAATCGTGGTGGCTTCTGTTTCCTGTATTTACGGCGCAGGAAACCCGCACGAATACAAAAAAAGCATTGTCAGCGCCAAGCTAGGCGATATTGTAAGTCGAAACCAGTTCCTTTTTCGGTTGGTAGAAATATTGTATAGCCGCACCGAGCTTGAATTTAACCGCGGAACGTTCCGGGTGAAAGGTGATACCGTAGATGTGTATCCCGGTTACGCCGATTTCGCTTACCGGTTTATATTTTTTGGCGATGAAATTGAGGCAATCCAGCGCATAGAACCGGAATCCGGAAAGAAAATTTCATCTGAGAAAGCGGTTGCCATTTTCCCTGCTAACCTTTTCGTGACGGGCCGCGATGTACTTAACCAATCAATAAAAGAGATTCAGGATGACCTGGTGACGCAGATCAAGTATTTCACTGCGGAGGGGAGATTGGCCGAGGCCGAGCGTGTGAAGGAGCGGACGGAATTTGATATGGAAATGATGCGGGAACTGGGTTATTGCTCAGGGATCGAAAATTACTCCCGCTACTTCGATCGCCGCCTGCCGGGCCAGCGGCCTTTCTGTCTGCTGGATTATTTCCCGGACGATTTTTTAATGGTAGTGGATGAAAGTCACGTGACGATGCCGCAGATCCGCGCGATGTGGGGCGGTGACCGTTCGAGAAAAGAGTCGCTTGTTGAATATGGTTTCAGGCTTCCTTCTGCATTGGATAACCGGCCGCTTACTTTCCAGGAATTCGAAGATATGACGCCGCAAACGATTTTTGTGAGTGCGACGCCTGCTGAATATGAGTTGAGAAAATCGGAAGGTGTTGTTGTTGAGCAGATTATCCGACCAACCGGACTTTTGGACCCGGAGATTGAAGTAAGGCCAAGCCTCAACCAGATTGACGACCTTTTGGAAGAAACAAACAAAAGGATCGCGATGGGTGACCGTGTACTGATCACCACTTTGACCAAAAGAATGGCCGAAGAGCTAAGCAAATACCTTGACCGCGTCGGAGTCAAATGCCGCTACATTCACTCGGAAGTGAAGGCTTTGGACCGCGTGGAGATATTGCGGGAGCTTCGGTTGGGTGTATTTGATGTATTGGTAGGTGTGAACCTGCTGCGCGAGGGGCTCGATTTACCCGAAGTGTCGCTTGTGGCCATTATGGATGCTGATAAAGAAGGATTTTTGAGAGATACCCGCTCGATGATCCAGACAATAGGCCGCGCCGCGCGTAATGATCGTGGGAAAGTAATCATGTACGCCGATGTCATGACGGGCTCCATGCAGCTCGCGATCGACGAGACGAATCGTCGCCGCAGCATTCAAATGGAGTATAATATTGAAAACGGTATTGTGCCGAGAACGATCCTGAAATCGAAAGAAGCGATCATGGAACAAACTTCCGTCGCTGACTCGAAAGTGCGTAAAGTGTACGTGGAACCGAGTGAAATCCGAATCGCTGCCGATCCTGTTGTGCAGTATATGGGTAAAAACGACCTGCAAAAACTCATCGCCGAAACGCAACGGAAAATGGAATCCGCCGCGAAAGATATGGACTTCCTAGAAGCAGCGAGACTACGCGACGAGCTGCTGCAATTGAAGGATCGGGCGAAGCAGGAGGCGTAATTTAGAATCTTAAATCTTCAAATTTCTTCGGATTTCTGCTTGTGTGAAATATGGAAGCAACATAAATAGTGTTGTCTTCTGTATCTAGCCAGTAGGCAATAAGATAGGGAAAGATTTTGAGTGGGGCGAATCGGAAGGGATTCTTGTACTTCATTGCGTATTTAAATGGATTGTCTGCTATCGAGTCCAAATAGTGCGCAAGCTCTTTTACGAATCTTTGTCCCAGTCCACTCTGCTGGGCATCGTAATATTCAAATGTCTCTGACAATTCTATCTCGGCACTTTCTAGAAACTCAAGGTTATAAAGACCCATACTTGCCTTTGATATCGTTCCAGGAGCGGGAAGTTATCTTACCATCTTCATATGCTTTTTTACGGCGAAGCAATTCCTCGTTTGTTTGATCGGAGACATCGACTTCATTTTCAAGCGCACTTCGGACTTGTATCTTTTCAAGTTCATTAAGCGACTTGATGACTTCCAGCAGTTGATTTAATGAGATATTTAGCGAAACCATTATTTGTTTCTTTTTTTACATAGATTGATTTCTATTCTACTAATATACAAAGTTTCACTTTTTATGATGCCAAATTCGCATTAGATCTTAGGATGGAAATTTGACCATTTCTGTATAAAACAATTTCAGCACTTCTTCCCAATTATTAACCCTCCGATATTTCTCGATCCCTGCATTGTGACCGGCCGAGAATAGAATCGGCGTTCCCTGGCAGTAATCAAGGTTTTTCAGGTGGTCGTCGATCAGGTAGTCAGTGTTGATCACGCGTTTATCTCCGCAAAAAACGATGTTTTTCCAGTGGATTGAGGGGAAATGTTCGTTTAGCCAATCGTGTTTTTCCAGAAGCGAATTGGGGAATTCCATTGCGGCAGAAACGATGAAAATATCAAAATGCTCCTGCAACTTCAGGATCGCCTCCTGTGCGCCGGCTATCACCGGTGCGTCACGAAAAAAGCCGGGTTTATATAACAGGCTTCTGGCTGCATCAGGATCCGGAAATGCCTGATCCTCAGGTATTCCGAGCATTGCCTCGCGCGCTACTTTTACTCCGAATGCTTTTTCATAAGCATTGATCCAATTGACTTCAATGTCCACAATGACATTGTCCATATCCACCGCTATTGATTTTCTATTCATCTTAATTTGCGTTTTATTGCAACAAAAGTAGAATATTGATGCAATATTTTGCAATGTTTGTTTTAAATAAATATTAAGTTTGCAGAAAGTTCGATGATGCTATGTTAAAGGAAGAGCGATTTAAAGTTATTCTCGATCGTCTTGTCAATGATCAAAAGGTATATCTGGCCGGACTAAGTGCACTGTTGAATGTATCTGAGGATACTGTCCGGCGGGATATTAAAGAGCTGGCAGACCAGGGACTACTAAAATCTGTTCGGGGAGGTGCAGTACCGCATGCTCCGGGACCGCACCATTTTCGTGACCGGATTTCCCACGATAAGGACCAGAAGCAGATCATTGCAAACAAAGCATTATCGTTTCTAAAAGACGGGCAGGTTGTCATTTTTGATGGAGGGACTTCTGCTATGCTTATCGCACAAGCATTGCCTAAGGATTTGAGGATCACCGTTGTTACGAACAGTTTTCCAATCGCTTCCTTGTTAGAGGAACATGAATTTGTTGAAGTACTCTTTGCCGGTGGGCGACTTTTGAAAAACTCCTTTGTTACAATCGGAAGCGATACCATTCAATTTTTGAAAAAGTTCAGGGCTGATATTTGCTTGCTTGGAATTTGCAGTATTCACAAAGAGTTGGGAGTAACCGGGCCGGATTATGAAGAAAGTGAAGTGAAAAGGACGATGATCCAGTCTTCACGCGAGATAATTGCACTCGCTACCGCAGAAAAACTCGAAACGGCCGAAGCCTTTTATATTTGCCCGACTGAGCGGTTGTCTGTCATTATCACCGATCAGCCGGGCGGGCAGGAAGCATTTAAAACGTATTCTGAGCTTGGAATTCAAATGGTTTGACCAGCCAGTCTATTCTTCTTTATCCGGCAAAACCTGTTCCGTTTTAAAGAAAGTATCGTCTATCGTTTTGGTTTCCTGATAGATAACATTGGAAAAGCCCAGCATAAAAGCGATAACAAATCGTCGCAGCCACTTGATGAGGCTGCGGAATATTATACCAATATCCATTTCCTGATTTTTTAAAATGAATAATTGCGTTTCCTGAAACAGAAACAGCATAAAAGTTGACTACAAGCATTACGCTCGCAGTATTTTGGGACAAAGCAGTTGCCCCGAATCAGGAAAATGAAGAATCAGACTGGTAAGAAGAACTTGTGCCTCCTTGTAACCTATTCATTTTCAGTAACTCAAATGAATAGGAAGCGAATTGTCGCGAGGCTGTATTAAAACGGGTCTCATTGAGGTTTGCAAAGCTGCGCTGCCTCGCAAGATGGATCTCAGCAGATTCTTTGAAGTCTTCAATTGTGGCCTTACTGTTCGATGCAGGCTGCTTGAACGCGACAATTGTACCGGCATTTCTGCTTCGGTGAGAATTAAAAAACTGCTCTGTCTGGCAAGCCGCGGCCCGATTATATCCCTGAAAGAAGCCGGATCCGGTTGATAAAATAACCAGGAATAACCACCTTAAAATGGTTCTGTTTGCGGGCAATATGTTTGAATGTGAATGCATTATCTCGGTCCCATTCTGATTGCCCCGTCGAGGCGGATCACCTCACCGTTCAGCATTGGATTTTCTACAATGGATTTGGCCAGCAACGCATATTCGGAAGGTCTTCCAAGGCGGGAGGGGAATGGTATCTGCTGCCCTAGTGACACGCGCGCCTCTTCGGGTAATCCCATCATTAACGGCGTTTCAAACAAGCCGGGGGCTATTGCCATAACCCGAATGCCAGATTTGGCAAGATCACGGGCGACAGGCAAAGTCATGCTAACAATCCCACCCTTACTAGCCGCATAAGCGACCTGCCCCATTTGTCCATCGTAAGCAGCTACGGAGGCTGTATTAATAATCACGCCGCGCTCTCCTTCCTCATTTGGCGAATTTTGTTCCATTGCAAAAGCCGCCAGGCGCATGACGTTAAAAGTGCCGATCAGGTTTGTGCGGATGGTTTTTTCGAATAATTCAAAAGAATGCGGGCCGTAAATGCCCTCTGATTTACCGACTATTTTCCGGGCAGGTGCAACGCCAGCGCAGTTCACAACAATATCAATTTTCCCAAACTGAGCAATTGCAAAGTCGACGGCGGTTTTTACCTCAGTTTCACTGGAAACATCGGTTTTAATGAATTTGATTTTTCCATCAAACGATTCTTCCAATGCAGTGCCCGCCGCTTCATTCAGATCTAGGATCACCGCATTTGCGCCAGCCTCCACAAACAAACGGGCGGTAGCCTCTCCCAATCCGGAGGCTCCGCCCGTTATGAATGCAATAGCATTTTTTAATTGCATGATGTTATCTTTTCAAAATATGTTCTGGAATAGGATGTTCTTCCAGGAACTTGCGGGCGCGCGCTGCTTTCTCGACAGCCGCTTTGGGAAGAGGTAAGTTATCCAATGAAGGATCATATGTGATTTTCCCCCGAAATAAACCCTGCTTTTCTTTTTCACTCGTCCTCATAACATGACTTTTTATTTGTCGAATTTAAGCGTTTTTCCTAATTAAAAAACCGGTGTATCTGCCCGACCTTGTAAAAGGAAACCATTCATCATCTTGCCTTCCATAAATAACGAATTCTTTGCTGCCCATATCGAGGCAGTTATTAATCACAGCCTGATATAATCGCGTTTTCGCGGGAGTGTTTCCGGCAAAATAGATCGTTGCGACTGGATTCATTTCAAAAAATTCGTAGATCGCATTGATGACAGTCGCCATAACACGTTCCATATCTCCATTATCGGTAACTGGCAGATCGCTATAATCCGAAATATTCGGATCATAGTCGAGTAAAGCAAGGTTATATGATGTCCGTCCGATTGGCACAAATGCAATCTGTTTTTGAAAACATCCTCTTTTTCCAACACTCTCAAAATAAAAGCGCTTCGCATCAGCACTGACAATCAGATCATAACCGTCTTTATTCATCAGCTCACTACCTCGATCTTCACCTTCAACAAAAACTCATCCATTTCAATTTCACTCGCTTCTCCATTTAGATCACTGACCAAATTGAGATCCAGCGCCTGTACTTCCTGGCAGATGTATTCTTTGTTGGCAGTCACGGCGCTTGCGAGCAGGCTGTCGTTATTTTGTAAGGTAATGCGGATCTTGTCAGTAACCTCAAAGCCGCTGTCTTTTCGCAGATTCTGAACACGGTTGACAAAATCGCGCGCTATTCCTTCGAGACGAAGTTCGTCGGTGACGGTAATATCCAGCGCGACGGTCAAGCCGCCTTCGCTCGCTACAAGCCAGCCCGGAACGTCTTCGGCGATGATCTCGACGTCGGTCAACGCAATAGCGATCGGGCCGCTTGCTGCTTGCAGATTAATGGTCGAGTTTTTCTCAATATCCTTGATCTGAGCTTCATCCATAGCGGAAATAGCAGCTGCTACTTCCTTCATTTTTGGCCCAAACTTCGGTCCCAAAGTTTTGAAATTCGGTTTGATCTTCTTTTTCAGGATACCACTGTCATCGTGCACGAATTCAACGGTTTTCACATTGACTTCCGTCAGGATAATGCCAGTTACCTGCTCGATCTGGCGTTTTGTGTTGTCACTCAAAACAGGGATCAATATCTTGGAAAGCGGCTGACGAACTTTCAGCTTATGTCCCTTGCGGATCGAATGCACCAGCGAACTGATTGATTGTGCCAGTTCCATCGACTGTTCCAGATCGGTATCCACATATTCCGTCTCGATTTTCGGCCAGTAGGTCAGGTGCACCGATTCGTATTTGTAATCAGTACCGTGCTGAACAGCCAGCTCGCGGTCGCCATCGGTCAGGTTTTTATACAACCATTCCGCGAAAAACGGCGCGATAGGTGACATTAGCTGGGATACCGTAACCAAACAATGCTGCAAAGTTTCGTAAGCAGCTCTTTTATCGTCGGTTAAGCCGGTACCCTGGTCCTGCGAAGGATTCCAGAAACGACGACGGTTTAACCGGATATACCAGTTGGAAAGCTGATCAGTCACAAAATCCTGAACCAAACGGCCGGCTTTTGTCGGGTTATAATCGTCAAATTGCTCGCCTACTTCCTTGATCAGTGTATTCAGTTTGGACAAGATCCACCGGTCCAGCTCCGTACGTTTTTCAATAGGAACAGAGGTTGCTTCGTGGAATTCATAACCATCCAGATTCGCATAGAGCGCGAAGAAATTATAGGTATTGACCAGCGTTCCGAAAAATTTGCGCTGTACTTCACCAATACCATCAATATTGAACTTCAAATTATCCCACGGTTCCGCATTGGTGATCATGTACCAGCGTGTCGCGTCGGGGCCGTAGTGCGCCAGGGTCGAGAACGGATCCACCGCATTGCCCAGGCGTTTCGACATTTTATTGCCGTTTTTATCCAAAACCAAACCCGTCGAAACTACATTTTTGAATGCAACAGAATCGAACAGCATTCCGGCGATCGCGTGCAATGTAAAGAACCAGCCGCGCGTCTGATCCACACCTTCGGAAATGAAATCGGCCGGATAACTTTTGTCAAATATCTCCTGATTTTCAAAAGGATAGTGCCACTGCGCGTAAGGCATTGCGCCGGAATCAAACCACACATCGATCAGGTCCGGCTCACGGTGCATGACGTGACCTTTTTTGGAAACCAATACAATATCGTCTACATAAGGTCTGTGCAGATCGTATTCTCCGTGTTCCAGTTTTTGCAGATATTCAGAATTGTGAAACGCCTGCTCACGTGTCAGATGCCCTGAAATGATCGCCTCTTCGAGCAGGTCTTTCAACTCTTCAATCGAGCCTACGCAAACTTCGTCGCCATAATCATTGCGCCAGATCGGCAGCGGGGTACCCCAATAGCGCGAGCGCGACAGGTTCCAGTCAACCAGATTTTCGAGCCAGTTACCAAAGCGGCCTGTTCCCGTACTTTCCGGTTTCCAGTTAATAGTTTTGTTGAGTTCTACCAGCCTGTCTTTCATGGCAGTAGTTTTGATAAACCAGCTGTCGAGCGGGTAGTAAAGCACAGGTTTATCTGTCCGCCAGCAATGTGGGTACGGGTGTTCGTATTTCTCAACCTTAAATGCTTTGCCTTCTTCTTTGAGCCTGATCGCGATCAATACATCGGTAGCACGGAATTCAGGATCATTTTGCTCTTCTTCCGAATAATATTCAGGTTTGACAAAACGTCCCGCGTAATCTGTTATCTCTTTCACAAAACGGCCGCGACGATCCACGATCGGCACTTCTTTGCCATTCTCATCTTTCACCATGATCGCAGGGATACCGTTTGCCTGCGCTACCCGGAAATCGTCCGCACCGAAAGTAGGGGAGGTATGTACTACACCGGTACCATCTTCGGTCGTAACAAAATCGCCAAGGATAACCCGGAAAGCGGGTTTTTCCGACGGTCCAACGGTCGGCTGCACAAAGGGCATTAACTGTTCGTATTCAATACCTTCCAGCTCACGACCTTTAAATTCTTTCAAAATGCGCCACGGGAGCAGCTTTTTATCACTCGCCGCGTAGCCTTCGAAGTCGCCTTTCTGACCTTTTTCACTAAAATATTTACCCAACAGATCCTTGGCCAATATCACAGCAACCGGCTCGTGGGTGTAAGGATTGAAAGTTTCAACCAATGCATAGGTAATATTCGCACCGACCGTCAATGCCGAATTGGCCGGCAAAGTCCAGGGTGTTGTAGTCCAGGCCAGTATCCGGATATCCAGATCAGAGAAATCAGCCAAAACTTCCGAAGGCTTAGCCTTGAACATCGCCACGATCGTCGTGTCCTTCACATCCTTATAAGTCCCGGGCATATTCAGCTCGTGGGACGAAAGGCCGGTTCCGGCGGCCGGGGAGTATGGTTGGATCGTATAACCTTTGTAAAGCAAACCTTTGTCGTACAGCTTTTTAAGCAGGTTCCAGAGGCTTTCTATATATTCACTTTTATAAGTAATGTAAGGATCTTCCAGGTCGACCCAATAGCCCATTTTCTCGGTCAGGTCGTTCCATTGATCGGTAAATTTCATGACGGTCTGGCGGCATTTTTCGTTATATTCTGCCACCGAGATCGTCTTCCCGATATCTTCTTTTGTAATGCCTAGTTCTTTTTCAACCTGCAATTCAACGGGTAAACCGTGCGTATCCCAGCCTCCTTTGCGTTTTACCTGAAACCCCTGCAACGTTTTGTAGCGGCAAAAAATATCCTTGATCGAGCGCGCCATCACGTGGTGAATGCCCGGCGTACCGTTTGCAGAAGGCGGACCTTCGAAAAAAGTAAAACTCTTTGCGCCCTCGCGGGTTTCAACAGAAGCGTCGAATATCTTTTTGTCTTTCCAGAACTGCAATATATCGTCGCCGATCTTTGGATAACTCAGGTTCTTATATTCGTTGTATTTCATGATAGCAATTTGCTGTTAGCCTTTGGCTAGTAGCCAGTCGTGTAATAAGCGGTTTCCGTTCCCGCTTTTTGAATTTTTTGGAGTGCAAAATTACGGATTTTTTTCTGCTAAATTGGTCGCGGTACTTGTAATGAATGTGCTGACTATTATATTATTTTAGCGTCAACCTCACTGCAAAAAATCAAATGGAACTTCTGGTTGTGGGACATTACAAATGCGGTGATGCACATGCAGCCGGGAAGTGTGAGCCCGGGGATTAAGAAATATGAATTTGACCAATTTGTTTCCGGTGAAAAAAGTTAGCATTACTTTCGTATCTTGATTCAGTCTAATTAAGAAAGCGAGGGATTAATGAAAAAACTGATTGGCAAACTTCACCTCTACTTGGGGCTCATTTCCGGGGCGCTGGTTTTCGTAATAGCTATTACAGGCTGCATTCTCGCATTTGAGCAGGAAATCAAGGCAGTTACGCAGCCTTATATGTTTGTTGAAGGCCAGAAAGAGGGCAAATTGTTGCCGCCCTCTGTTTTAGCGGCCGAGGCTGAAAAGTTGCTTCCCGGTAAGAAAGCAAACGGGGTTCTCTACGATGTGCCGGGCAGAAATGCGCAGGTCGGTTTTTATAATATTGATCCCGAATACTATTATGTAGCGTACCTGAACCCATTCACGGGGAAAGTGGCGAAGGTTTGGGACGAGGATGGGGATTTCTTTCATTTTATACTCCACGGGCACTATTATCTCTGGTTACCCGAAAAGATTGGCCAGCCGGTGGTGGCTTCGGCGACGCTCATATTTTTTGTGATGATGATCAGCGGGCTGGTACTCTGGTGGCCTAAAAATAAAGCTGCATCCAAACAGCGTTTTTCGATCAAATGGAATGCAGCCTGGCGTCGGAAAAACTATGACCTGCACAATGTGCTGGGTTTTTATATTATGACAATCGGCGTAATTCTCTCGCTGACGGGCCTAGTCTGGGGATTTCAGTGGTTTTCTCAGGGTGTATACACAGCCACAGGAGGAGAGGGTTCCGACGTTTACTATAACCCAACTTCGGATACCACGCTGGTCAATGCAGTCGCCGGGCCGAAGCAGGCGACGGATCGCGCCTGGTATGCTTTGCAGCAGGAATATCCTAAATATGCGACACTGAATATCTCGTTCGCGAATCTGCCTTCCGAGTCAATTTTCTCTTATGTGAATTTCCGGGAAGGGACTTATTACAATGTGGATTACAATTATTTTGACCAATATACCCTTAAAAAGATCAAGGCGACCGGGCCTTACAGTGGCAAATACAGCGAGGCTAATCTGGCTCAAACCTTGCGCCGGATGAACTATGATATTCACGTTGGCGCTATATTGGGATTGCCGGGTAAAATATTAATGTTTCTGGCTAGTCTGGTCTGCGCTTCTTTGCCAGTAACCGGGTTTCTGATCTGGTGGGGACGCAGGAACAAAGCACCACGCCCGGTTCGCAAAAGTATGCGTCGCGCCAGACGCGATTTGGTAACGCGATAGTCGGATTATTTTTTCTGATAAATACGTACATAATCTACTTCAAACCTGGCAGGAAAATCAGTTCCCGACGGATCACCTCCATTATCTCCACCGACAGCCAGGTCCAGCAATACATAATGCGGCTGGTGAAATGGCTTGATATCCTTGTTTTTAGCATTCACGGCTTTGGAAAGATCCTGTGAAGTAAGGAGCAGATCGTCGACGTACAGCTTAATGGAATCTTCATCCCAATCCATTCTCCAAACGTGGAATTTATCCGCCCATTTCGGGTCTTCGAAGGTGTTTAAAGGCTTTTTAACCGAATTCCATATTGGCTTGTACTGTTCATTAGAACCCCAGGCAACATTGGCCAGCAGCATATCCCGGTAATATTCCATGATATCGATCTCTCCGTTATCCGGCCAGCGACCTTTTATTCCCAGTGTCCAGAAAGCAGGCCAGAGCCCGGCGCGGGTATCGATTTTAGCCCGGATCTCAAACCTTCCATATTGCCAGCTTTTGCTTTTTTTAGTAGTCAAACTCGCCGAAGTATATGCTGCGAATTCCCGATTTTCTTTCCAATTGTTGCTTCCTGCTTTATAATCCGGGTTTTTGACCTTTTCTTTTTTAGCCTCAATAATTAAAAGTCCGCCTTTGCAATACGCGTTTTCAGCCTGGTACCACTGCAATTCTTCATTTCTGACAAAACCCTTTTCCGGCTCCCAGATCTTTGGATCGGGTGCGCCTTCACTGTCAAATTCATCAGCCCAAACCAATTTCCATTGCGCAAAAGAAGGAACCGCAAATACTGTCAGCAGCGCGGCGAGTACGATATTTTTCATATTTGAAGTGATATTTGGAACCGTTTGCACGGGTGTACCTATTAACTAATAAGGCGAAAGCGGATTTTATTTAACCAACTTTCCCTTCTTTTGTTAGTAAGCAAAAAGTTGCTGATTCCTCAGATTGGCAGCGAAAAGTAGATTCAAATGAGTAAAATATTAGATACTGCCCGCAAAGCCGGATTGGATGGTTTCATGCTTGCGTTACTCAGCATGATATTGCTGGCCTGGCTCTGGCCGGAGCCCGGGATGAAAGAAAGTCCGGTCCCGCTTTCCGAGATTTCCACCTATGCGGTTTCTGTCATTTTCTTCTTTTACGGTTTGCGGTTGAGTCCGGATAAGCTGCGCGAAGGGCTGACGAACTGGCGGCTGCATGTGATGGTACATCTGTCTACGTTCTTGCTTTTTCCTCTTGTCGCGCTGGCTTTCAAGCCTTTGTTTCAAGGCGAAGAGAATCATACTTTGTGGTTAGGCATTTTCTTTCTGACAGTACTTCCTTCGACGGTTTCATCTTCTGTGGTGATGGTTTCCATTGCAAAAGGCAATATTCCGGCGGCTATATTCAACGCTAGCATATCGAGCCTGATCGGCGTTTTCCTGACGCCGCTTTGGATGGGAATGGTACTGGAAACCGGCGCGGGGCAATTTGACCTCCTTTCAGTGGTCGGAAAGCTGGCTTTGCAAGTACTACTTCCGGTATTTGCAGGTATACTGTTGAACAAGCGGTGGGGATATTTTGCCGAAAAAAACAAAAAGTATATCCGCTATTTCGACCAATCGTCTATTTTGCTGATCGTATACACTTCTTTTTGCGAGTCTTTTGGCGAAAACCTGTTTAGCTCGCTTGGATTGAAAGATATTGTATTTTTAGGAATGGGAATGCTGGCACTGTTTTTCGCCATTTATTTCCTGCTGACATTTATCAGTAATCTATTAAAATTCAGTCACGAAGATAAGGTAACAGCCGTTTTTTGTGGCTCGAAAAAGTCGCTGGTGCAGGGAGCGGTTATGTCAAAAGTGCTTTTCGCAGGCCCGCAGGCGGGTATAATGTTGCTGCCGATTATGATTTACCATGCATTACAACTGATCGCAGCCAGTATTATCGCCCAGCGACTGGCGCAGGAGGCGGAAACAGAGAGGAGTTTTTAACTTAATACCCTATTCAATGCGATTGATTTCCTGGTTTGTGCGCGTGCTTGTATTGATTCTGTTGATAGCGGGGTTAAATTCATTATGGTCTAATTTCAGGACCGGGAACTGGGCGCCCGACTGGTTTGGGATGGAGGATAAAACGCAGACTACCCATACTATTGTGTTGCAGGAGATCAGCGCGATGGGCAAGCTGGAACTGGTTAAATACAATTTCAAAGATGTGGTCGAGCGCGAAAAGGTCAAGATGTTTTTGCCCAATGCGAAAGCGGTATTGATCGTGCAGGGAGAAGCGATCGGTTGCATTGATCTGACACTGGTGGATATTGCGGATATTTCTTCGGAAGACGAATACCTGGTGGTCAATATGCCTGAGCCTGAGCTTTGTGTTTTTAAGATCGACCATAGCAAATCCAAGATATACAATACCGAATATGCATTCAATGAAGAGGGAAAGCTGGTGGAGGAAGCCTACAAGCAGGCCGAAAAACAGATTATGAAATCCGCCCAGGATATGGGGATTTTGGAACAAACCAAAGTGAATGCACGTAAAATTCTGACTCCTGTTCTTGAAAAAGCTTCGGGGAAAAAAGTGATATTGAAATTTCCAATGAATACAGAGATCGAAAAATTGCGCTAACTATTTCGCCACAAACCCTTTACAATGGACAGAAAAGGATTTCTTACAACAGAAGAACTCAGAAGTAAAACAGTGGAAGGGTTGATTGATACGATCGTCGTTGGTTTTACCGATCATTATGGCCGGTTAATGGGAAAGCGTGTCGATTCGGAATATTTTCTGGATTCGGTATTGGAAGACGGTACGCACGGCTGCAACTACCTGTTAACCACGGATATTGCGATGGAACCTGTGCCTGGTTACAAATATGCAAACTGGGAGTTGGGTTATGGCGATTTTCATCTGGTACCCGATCTGAAAACGCTCCGAATAGCAGATTGGCTTGAAAAAACGGCGCTTGTGATCTGTGATGTTCACAATGATAAATCGCACCAGCTCGAATCGATCGCGCCCAGATCTATTCTCAAAAAGCAGCTGGACAACTTGCAGTCAGACGGAATGGACTGTTTCGCCGCTTCGGAACTCGAATATTATCTTCTTGAAAATACCTATAAACAAGCTTTTGAACAAGGCTACCAAAATCTCTCGCCGGCTGGGTATTACCTTGAAGATTACCACATTATGCAGGGAACGCGGAATGAGAAATTCACTTCTGCGGCGAGGAAGCATTTGAAAAAGTCAGGCATTCCAATCGAAACTTCCAAAGGTGAGTGGGGAATGGGCCAGCATGAGCTGAATGTGAAATATGCCGACGTACTTTCGATGGCCGATAACCACGTTGTGTACAAGCAATGCATGAAAGAAGTGGCTGACGCAATGGGACTTTCGGTCACTTTTATGGCCAAGTTCGCCACTGATCAGGCGGGTTCCAGCAGTCATATTCACATGAGTTTGTGGAAAGATGGTGAAAATGCATTTGTAGGTAATCAGGCGATCGGCCCGGTACAAGGCTCTGATCTGTTTCGCTGGTTTCTTGGCGGCTGGATCAGGCATGTACCCGATGTAATGCCTTTTTACGCCCCGACTGTAAATTCTTACAAAAGGTTCGTCGACGGCTCCTGGGCACCCACTCGGCTGGCCTGGAGTTACGATAACCGCACTGCCGGCTTCCGGGTGGTAGGAAGTGGGAAAAGCCTGCGCATTGAATGCCGCATTCCCGGCGCCGATTGTAATCCGTACCTCGCCTTTGCCGCGTCGCTCGCTTCCGGGCTCAACGGTATCAAAAATAAGATCGAGCCGCCGGAATGTTTCGAAGGCGATATTTACGCAGCCGCCCATTTGCCACGGGTTCCATATACATTATCAGAGGCAGTCAACATATTTGAGCAAAACGAATTTGCCAAAAACACATTCGGCAAAGAAGTAGTAGAACATTACACCCACTTTTTCCGAAACGAACAAAAGGCGTACGATACGTCCGTAACGGACTGGGAGCGGAAACGGTATTTTGAGCAGATATAGAGGAAGCAATGATTACACACACTACAATAGATAATGGCAGATACATTTTCACAGATTTATCTTCAATTTGTTTTTAGCGTAAAAGGCAGACAGAGTTTGATACCCAAGGAAAACAAAGAGGAATTACACAAATATCTGACAGGGTTAGTCCAGAATCGCAAGGCAAAAATGTTGGCGGTGCATTGTATGCCCGATCATGTGCACATTTTTGTTGGTTTTAAACCAGTTATTTCGATTTCGGACTTTGTGAAGGAAATTAAGGTAGAAAGCAACGAATTCATTAATGCGAAAGGCTGGACAAGGTTTAAGTTTGCCTGGCAGGAGGGTTATGGAGTTTTTTCCTATTCGCATTCACACATTAATTCAGTGGTGAATTATATTTTAAACCAGGAAGAACACCATCGGAAAAAGTCATTTCAAGAGGAATACAAGGAGTTTTTAGAAAAATTTCAGATCCCGCATAAAAGTGAGTATCTATTCGAATTTTTAGAGTGATGTGGGATGAGGTTTGGTGCTGAAAGCATTAGGAGTGAAAACAGGGGGCTCCTCCGGAGCCAGGCTTGATTTGGAACGGGTTGTTCTAGAAACAGGGGGCTCCTCAGGAGCCGGCATGATCGGATGCGGGTTGTTCTAGAAACAGGGGGCTCCTCCGGAGCCGGCTTGATCGGATGCGGGTTGTTCTAGAAACAGGGGGCTCCTCAGGAGCCGGCATGATCGGATGCGGGTTATTCTAGAAACAGGGGGCTCCTCCGGAGCCTGGCTTGATTTGGTGTGGGGTTGTTCTAGAAACAGGGGGCTCCTCAGGAGCCGGCTTGATCGGATGCGGGTTGTTCTAGAAACAGGGGGCTCCTCCGGAGCCAGGCTTGATTTGGTGCGGGTTGTTCTAGAAACAGGAGGCTCCCCGGAGCCGGCATGATCGGATGCGGGTTGTTCTAGAAACAGGGGGCTCCTCCGGAGCCTGGCTTGATTTGGTGCGGGTTGTTCTAGAAACAGGGGCTCCTCCGGAGCCTGGCTTGATTTGGTGTGGGGTTGTTCTAGAAACAGGGGGTTCCTCCGGAGCCAGGTGTGACTTGGAGCGGGGCTATTCTAGAAACAGGGGGCTCCTCCGAAGCCACGGATCGCCCCGGAGGGGCTTCCTGTTTCTAGAAACGGCGATGATATTTTTTGTTTTCGGCCCCGGCGGGGCCTCCTGTTTCTAGAACCAGCCTAATGCATGTTGGTCGTTTTTGGCCCCAGCGGGGCCTCCTGTTCGCGAACATTATTGATTTGCATTGGCTCGGAATGTGATGTTAGAAAATTTGCCAAAAATAATTGCTCAAAAATCATTCATTGAATCAATTTCCGCGGGTCCATTTGATACTCAATTACCATAAATAATTTTCACCCTATTAAAACAAACACAATGCGGTTAGAAAATAAGGTCGCACTCATTACAGGCGGAAGCGGCGGGATCGGCCGCGAGACGGCTCTTTTATTTGCAAAAGAAGGAGCGAAGATTGTTGTCACAGATGTAAATGACGCTGCGGGTCAGGAAACGGCAGATGAAATCGTGCAAGCCGGAGGAGAGGCTTTTTTCTTACATTCCGACGTTTCAAAAGCTGCTGACTGTGAGGCTGCCGTCGCTTTTACGGAAGAGAAATTCGGTAAGCTGAATGTCATTTTCAACAACGCCGGGATTATGCACAGCGACGATGACAATGCCATGACGACCGAAGAATCTGTCTGGGACCTGACGATGAATATCAATGCAAAGGGTGTGTTTTTGGGGTGTAAATATGGTATTCCTGCATTGCAAAGAGCAGGCGGCGGTTCGATTATCAATACTGCTTCCTTCGTTGCGATATTGGGTGCAGCAACTCCGCAAATAGCTTATACAGCCAGTAAAGGCGCTGTTTTAGCATTAACCAGGGAACTCGCGATCATTCACGCCCGGGAGAATATTCGCGTAAATGCATTGTGCCCAGGACCGCTTCGGACAGAGCTTTTGATGAAATTTCTAAATACCGAAGAAAAGAAACAACGCCGCCTGGTACATATCCCGATGGGCCGCTTCGGCGAAGCCAAAGAAATGGCCTACGCCGCCCTGTTCCTCGCTTCCGACGAAGCATCCTTCGTAACCGGCACTGATTTTCTGGTCGACGGAGGAATTACTTCCGCCTACGTAACGCCGGTGTGAGGGAGGAGGAAAGGGAGGAAGGAGGAAGGATTTTCCTTTACTACCAATTTCTTTTCCTCCCTTTCATCCCCTTCCTCCCTTTCCTCCCCAATCCCTTCCTCCATCCTCCATTCCTCCATTTCTCCCTTTAAAAAATAATGACACTTCAAAAAACGATAAGTCCGATTGACGGCTCGGTATATGTGGAACGCATGTTAGCTGATGCTGTGGCTGTGGAAAATGCTTTAAATAAGGCTGTTGTGGCTCAGAAGGAATGGCGTAAAACTTCGCTGGCTGAGCGTGCGGCTGTTTGCCTGAAAGCGGTTGAGTACTTCCTCGATAATGCCGATGAGATCGGATTGGAGCTGACCTGGCAGATGGGGCGGCCGGTCCGGTATACTGCAAATGAGATCCGGAAAGGATTTCAGGAGCGCGCAAAATATATGATCTCCGTCGCTGAAACGGCGCTTTCGGATGTGGAAGTGGAAGAAATTCCGGGGTTCAAACGATTCATTCGCCGTGATCCGCTGGGCGTTGTGTTTGTGGTTGCTCCGTGGAATTATCCCTATCTGACCTCCGTCAATTCCGTCATTCCGGCGATTATGTCGGGTAACGCGGTGATTTTGAAACATGCGCAGCAAACACCCCTTTGCGCCGAGCGTTATGCGGCAGCATTTGAATATGCAGGCTTGCCGGAAGGTGTGTTTCAATATCTGCATTTAAGTCACGAGCAGGTGGCGCAGGTCATCGGCGATCAACGTGTTGATTATGTCGCGTTTACGGGTTCAGTCGAGGGTGGGCACGCGGTGCAGCAGGCGATTAACGCGCGATTTATTGTGGGAGGATTGGAGCTCGGCGGGAAAGATCCGGCTTATGTGCGGGCAGATGCAAATCTTGCGGATGCAGTCGAAAATCTGGTCGATGGATCGTTCTTTAATTCAGGTCAATCCTGCTGCGGTATTGAGCGTATTTATGTGCATAAGGATATATATAAAGAGTTTGTGGCTGAATTTGTAAAGTTGACCCAGACCTACAAACTGGGCGATCCGCTGGATCAGGAAACTACTTTGGGCCCAATGGTACGGACTGCCGCTGCCGATTTTGCCAAAAAACAAATTGACGAAGCGGTTGCGCAGGGAGCTACTGCATTGATCGATACGGATCTTTTCCCGTCGCATCAGGCCGGCACTCCTTATTTCGCGCCCCAGGTTTTGGTAAATGTCGACCATTCGATGGAGATCATGACCGAAGAAACCTTTGCGCCGGTTGTGGGAATTATGTCTGTGCGTGATGATAATGAGGCGATTAGATTGATGAATGATAGTCAATACGGGCTTACGGCTTCCATCTGGACCTCAGATATTGATACTGCCCTCGTGCTGGGTGAGCAGGTTGAAACCGGTACATTCTTCATGAACCGCTGCGATTATCTTGACCCTGCATTGGCTTGGACGGGCGTAAAAAATTCAGGACGTGGCTGCACGCTTTCGACGATTGGATATGAAGCCTTAACCCGCCCCAAATCCTTCCATTTAAAGATAAATAGCTGATATACAATGAAAGTAGGGCTGCTGGAGTGTGATCATGTGCGCGACGATCTGCTGCATATTGCGGGTGATTACCGGCAAATGTTCCCGGCATTGTTCACGCAGGTTGCGCCGGATTGGGAGTTTACTTTCTATGACGTTTGCAATGGAAATTTCCCGAAATCTGTGGCTGAATGCGACCTGTATATTTGTACGGGGTCAAAATATTCAGTTTACGATGAGGAGCCGTGGATTTTGCGGTTAAAGGATTTCCTAAAGGAGATTTACGATTCTGGAAAAAAGTACGCTGGAATCTGCTTTGGACATCAAATGCTGGCGGAGGCATTGGGTGGTAAAGTGGAAAAAGGAAGCCCGGGCTGGTGTGTCGGTGTGCATGAATTTTCGCTAATCGGGTCCGCAGATTGGATTGATCCACAAAAAAATAACTTTAACCTGCTGATGATGTGCCAGGATCAGGTAGTAACGATGCCGGAAGGAAGTGTATTACTGGCGCAAACTCCCGATTGTCCCGTTGGAATGTTCCAGGTGGGCGGCAATATGATTGGTATTCAAGCACATCCGGAATTTCCTAAGCGTTATAACCAGGCGTTAATGGAATTGCGGATCGAGAGAATAGGAGCGGGGAAAGTCCATTTGGGTATTGCCAGCCTTGCATTACATACCGACGAACTGCTGATTGCAGGCTGGATAAAGAATTTTGCTGCGCTATGAAGTAGTCGGATGTATGCTTATTTTTAACCCGACATTATTTCAAGAATCACTTTTCTCAATGACTGAAAGCACTGTTTCTCCCCGGCAAATACTTAGTTCGCATCAAACGAACCAGAAAATCAGAAGGATTGCCTTTCAGATATATGAAAATAATTTTGAAGAGCCGGGCGTAATTATCGCTGGAATTTCAGGAGAGGGTTATGCATTCGCGGCAATCCTCGCAAGGGAATTACGCGAGATTGCCCCTTTCCAGGTTGATTTGATCGAATTGCGCTTTGATAAGCACCTTCACCACCAGAGCCCGATCCTTTTTGACAAAGAAATACAAATCGAAAATCGAGTGATCATCATCGCCGACGATGTACTCAATACTGGCCGGACACTTGCTTTTGCATTGGAGCCTTTTCTGAAAGTACCGATGAAAAAATTGCAGGTGGCCGTGATTGTCAACCGCAGCCACCATTTATTTCCTATTCATGCCGACTATGTGGGCTATTCACTGAGCACTACATTAACTGAGCACGTAAAAGTAGTGCTCAGCAAAGAAGGCGAGGAAGGTGTATATCTGAAATAAATCTCAGGTATACACCCTTCTCAATTTGACATTTTCTACCGGACGGATAATCAGCGGTACTTTCTCAATTTTCACTGAGCTGCTGTCCAGACCAAACCATTTGTCTTCCGGCGTGGTGAAATCTTTCACAAAAAAGTAAGTTTTCATTACCAGCTGTTCAAAAAGCGGCAGGTCGTTTTCAAACGAAAGAAATCTTTCTAATACTACAAAACGGAAATCCCCCGTAATATTCTGCTTGCTCAAAGACTCGTAGCGACTGGTAATATCCACTTCCTTATTCATAACCATATCTTCCACAACCTTACGGAAAAACATATTGATCCGCTGATCGACCCTGAAACCGAGCCGGAAATTGATTTTGATAACATTATCGTTATTGTCGTCGTCGGACAATACTTTGTACTCCATTGTGTACGGATCATCGGTAATGTCGACGTGAATGAACCAATATACGTCGGCTCGTTTTGGTCTTTTCTGGAAAATAGAATAGATCACTTTCGTCTCAATTTCCGTCGCCCGCGAGGCATTTGTCATAAAGACCAAATGCGTGGTATATTTTGGGATACTGATATCGCGGCTGAGCTCATGGAGTGCAGGCAGATATTTTTCCAGTTTGGTATATTCGGTAAGTCTTAATTTAATGTAAAAAGCTCTTAACCAGACCGTCATCAAACCCGCTACAATTGTTCCCACCATAATCGTAAACCAGCCTCCGTGCAGGAATTTGGCAAGGTTAGCACCCAGGAACATTCCCTCAATGCACAGATAAAGCAGCATGAACGCAATGACAATCCAGAGGTTTACCCTTTTCAGATAGAGGTAATAGGAGAATAATATGGTTGTCATGATCATGGTCAGTGTAATCGCCAGACCATAAGCCGCTTCCATATTGGATGATTGCCGGAAATACAAAACAACGCCGCTGCAACCGAGCCATAGTAACCAGTTGATACTCGGAACATAAAGCTGGCCTTTCTGGTCACTTGGGTAATTAAGCCTAACTTTTGGCCAGAAATTCAGACGGATCGCTTCGGAAATCAATGTAAATGAGCCGGTTATAACAGCCTGGCTTGCGATAATCGCTGCTAATGTAGCGATCACCACACCTGGCAGCAGCCACCATTCAGGCATGATTTCATAAAACGGTTTTCTTGCTGCGAGCAGGTTTCCCATTTCTGTGATCAGCCACGCGCCCTGGCCGAAGTAGTTGAGCAGCAGGCATATTTTAACAAAAATCCAACTGATCCGGATATTCTCGCGACCACAATGTCCCAGATCCGAATACAGGGCCTCGGCACCTGTCGTGCACAGAAAAACGGCGCCTAATATCCAGAAACCCTCCGGGTGGCCGGTGATCAGATTGAATCCGTAGACAGGATTAAGCGCCTTTAATATTTCGGGATGAATCAAAATCTGGTTCAAACCCAGTACACCCAGCATCACAAACCAGGTCACCATCAGCGGCCCGAATGCGCGCCCGACAACCTTCGTACCAAATGCCTGGATCACGAAAATCAGCGTCAGGATACTAATTACGATAGGTATTGTCTGGATGTTGGGGTAAATAAGTTGTAGACCTTCAACTGCGGAGGAAACCGAAATAGGTGGCGTAATAATACCGTCGGCGAGCAGGGTACTACCGCCAATAATGGCCGGGACGGTGAGCCACTTCGCATGCTTTCGAACCAATGCATATAATGCAAAAATCCCGCCTTCACCTCTGTTATCGGCTCGCAGGATCAGGATTACGTATTTGATTGTGGTTTGGAGCGTGAGTGTCCAGAATATGCAGGATATCGCTCCGTAAATGATTTCCTCGGTAATGCGTTCATTCATGATGATCGCCTGCATTACGTAGAGCGGGGAGGTACCAATATCCCCGTAGATAATGCCGAATGCAACCAGCACCCCGGCTGCAGTAACCTTGTCAACTTTGTGCTTTGATTCCATCCATTTGTTAAAAAACAGCGAAAGTTAGGAAACGGCAATCAAAGAAAATGTGTGAATATAAATTTTAATTTCAAAAGCTTTGGCGCTGTCAGGAAGTTGGACACTATGGCGAATGCGACCGGATTCACCGGAGGATAATCAGGATGGTCACTTCGCTCAGTTTGTAGTCGCTCGAATTGTTTTCCACTTACATTGAGCAGTACATCCAAACGTTATAAAAATCTTCTTCACTTAAATTTTTCACATAACTAATTGAAGTTTATGAAGAAGTACTTTTTTACCTGCCTTGTCAGTCTCTTTTTCCTGGCTTTCAGCTGCGCTCAAAAAACAAGTCAAGAACCTGGTCCTATTCCCGGGATTCCCTCAACCGAAGAGGAAACTCCTGCCGAGACCAACCCGGAACGTCTTTTACCTTCCCAGCTTCCGACAATCGCTTACCCGATGTTTGTCACCGGAACAACCACCCACCATTCCAAACTGAAACCGGAAGCGTGGTTTGCCAGGCCAATAGAAAAGGCCGATCTCGGAAGTCTTGCAGGTTCAGGTAAAGTCCCGCATATGATCGCATTTGGCGGCGGTCTGACCGCGGGTGTAAGTAACGGCGGCTTGAACCGGGAAGCACAGCAATTTGCCTATCCCAACCTGGTGGCGCGGCAAATGGGCATCAGTGATTTCAAAACGCCTCTGCTGCCTGAGGACGAAGCCAATGGGACCGGGATCTTTCTCTATGAAGACCCAAAAGCGGAGTACCCGCGCTGGAAAGAAGTGACCAACAATCTCGCGAAACTGGAACCAGGACAGCCCGTCAAAATGACGCCGTACGAAGGATTGATACACAATTTTGCATTTGCAAATGGGGGCACCATTGGTGCAACTTATGAGTACTGCCCGACGTGCAAGACACAAGCCTACCCTTCCCGTTTTAGCTCCTACAATGTACCAGCTTATTCAAATCTACTACTTGCGGTCAGAGAGAAACATGATTACGATTTTGTCATCATGGAAGATTTTACCGATGCTTTTGTAAACTGGATTGTCCATCAAGGCCGAATGGATGAAAGTTTTTCACTGGTGGCTCCTTATAGCAGCCAAACCTATGCTATGGAAGAAATTGTAAGTTCCAATCAAAAGGGAGTTGTCTTTACAGTTCCTCATTTTCGGGACTTAGGGTTCATGAATTGGTATGATATCGAAAAGCTCAAGAAGAAGGCTTCATCAGTTTCCGTAGTTTACTGGGCAAGGAACCAAGCGTTCACATTAAATTCTTCACAAACATTTTATCTAAAACCTACTAAAAATGTGGAGGGAGCTTTTCTAACAGCTGAGGATAAAAAGCCGATCCAGGCGCAATTAAAGGATTTGGATGTTATTGATGAAGGTGAAAGCTGGACCGCAGATCCTGATAGAGTTATTAATCCGAGCATCAAAAAATTTGCAATTAAACACAACCTCGCAATTGTTGATTTGCGGGCCATTTACGAAAAAATCCATCGTGGAGAGTATATTACCAAGGATGGGCTACGAATCGATAGCTCTATTAATGGGAATTTCTTTTCATCCGATGGAATCTATCCTACTCCGTTGGGTCAGGCTGTTATTGCCAATGAGGTAATTAAGGCCATTAACGAGAAGTATGGATCTCATATCCCACTCATCGATGTAAGTAAATTCAGAGAGATAATTTCCTCCAACTAACATTCATCACTCCAGCATGTCGAATCTAACCCGAAAGTTTTCCGGGGAAAGATTCGTGTGCTTTAAACAATCAGTTTTGCATGAAAAATCTGACAATCATCAGTGTTATTGCCCTTTTTTGTTTCAGGATTGAAGCCGTTCACTCCCAATATTTAAGTTTGTCTTATCCAAAGCATTTGTCTGTGCTTCAACGAGATGGGACTAATAAAGCTACGGTGACCATCGCAGGGCAACTAGTTTGGGGAACGGGTGCGAACGGCGCCATCACTCCTGGTACGGCCATTACGTATAAGATTAAGACGTTACACGTAAGTCCCAACATTCAAGGACCGACAATTAACCTGCCAATGGCGGCTAATGGCACGTTTTATACCAGCACAACGCTAAGTAAAGGTTGGTATTTGGTCGAAGTAATGCTGAATGGGGCGATTTATGCTTCATCTAAGGTGGGTATCGGAGATGTTTTCATTGTTGCAGGTCAATCTAACGCACAAGGAATAGGCACTCTCAATGAACCGATGGGCGCCTGGAAATTACCAATAACAGCAGGATTCCCGGAGTGGATAGTTGGAATGAATTCAGATTATAACTGCACCAAAAATATACCCGAGACTTATGATAATATGTATTCCCTTTCAGATGTTGCGAATCATTACAAAAAGTTAGGTCCTACCGGAAATAACGTTTGGTGCTACGGAGTTTTAGGGAAAAAAATCTCTGATCTTAATGGTGGAATGCCGGTAGCTTTCTTCAATGCGGCTTCTGGCGGAAGCTCAGTTTCCCAATGGTATTTGGGAGCTCAGGGATTGGCTGCCCCTAATTTTTACAATGGTGGCAATCAATTTTGCTTTGGTTTTCCCGGAGGTTCGCAAAATCCAGCAGACTACTATGGGCAACCTTACACCCCGCTACGTTCTGCATTAAATTACTACGCTTCCCTGTACGGAGTTCGAGCGGTGCTGTGGCACCAGGGAGAAACCGACTCCAATATTAATATTGCGCCGGCCTACAAGGCCACAAGCGCGCAGGACTATCAGAACAAGTTACAGTTTGTGATAAACAAATCCCGGGCTGATTTTGGCGCCACAGTGAATCCTAATATTCTGACATGGATTGTGGCAAAAGCTACAATTAGTGAGTTTGGTCCATTAAACAATACAATCCGGGCCGGGCAAGGAAATGTGGTGGGATCAGGCGCAGGAAATGCGGGGCCGGATTCAGATTATGTAACAGGAAGTGCTGGAACCACAACAGTTGCCGGTTATAGAAGAGATTTAACCCATTTCGAAGAATCTAAAAGCAATGCCTTGAGCTGGCTTGCTGGTAAATGGTTTGATGCCATTGGCAATCTGGGAAATAAGATTTCGGCCGGCTTTGTACCTCAACTGACTTATTCTTCTAACGGCAACAAGCGCACGCTAACTGCGCCAGCCGGATATGCCGAGTACCGTTGGGGTTCAAGCATTAATAATCCGATAGCAGGAGCAAATGGAAATGTATTTACAACTGAAAGTTGCTGGCCGGATGTCAAATGTTTTATCAGGGATAGTAAAGGCAATTGGCATGTATCGGCGGCTACCTGGATACATTGTTACGCTTCAAACCGCATTGCGGCGGAAGAAAAAGGTGCTGATGAACCCGAATTTATACCAGAATTCAAAACTTACCCGAATCCGTATCAGAAGGAGATAACCATTGAATTCTACGTCAGGGACGATAACAGCCACGTGCAGCTGGAAATCGTGGATTTGTCAGGAGGGGTTATTAAGACTATCGTTGATAATCCTCATGCGAAGGGAAAGTGGACATATCAGAGTGGCGAAATTAATTCGGTTACGGGGAAAATGCTTTTTTGTCGCCTGAAAGTCAATGATACTTATATGCTGAAGAGAATTCTAAAAGCAGGAAATGAAACTAAATGAATGTGTTCCAAAGCAGGTATCCGTTCAGCGCGATAATGATCAATGTAATGATCCAGCTTATAACATTGAGCGTTCCAGAATTGGCAAATCGACCCATAATCGAGCTTTTTGATGTAAAAAACACAAGTGGCACCACGGCAAAGCTCAATTGAAGGGACAGGATAACCTGACTGAAAACGAGCAGTTCGGCTGTACCTCTTTCTCCATACATAATAGAAACGATCAGGGCAGGGATTATAGCGATCCCGCGCGTGATCAGTCTGCGCAGCCAGGGTTTTAATCTGATATTTAAAAAACCTTCCATTACGATCTGCCCCGCGAGTGTTCCGGTTAAAGTAGAACTCTGACCAGAAGCTAGCAATGCAAGTGCAAAAAAGATACTGGCCAAACCTACGCCAAGTACCGGATCCAGCAAATGGTAAGCATCAGTAATATCGGCGATCTCGAAGTGACCATTGGCATGAAAAGCGGTGGCGGCCAGGATGAGAATGGATGCATTAATAAAGAATGCAAGGCCCAGAGATAAGGTAGAATCGATCGTGGCGAATTTGATAGCCGAACGTTTTCCTTCATCGTCACGCCGGAAAGCGCGCGTTTGTACAATACTGGAATGCAGGTAAAGATTATGCGGCATGACAGTCGCGCCAAGGATCCCGATTGCGATATAAAGCATGCCCGGGTTTGTGATGATCTCTGTTTTTGGTAGTAAACCATCCGCTATGCCCGCCATCGACGGCTGGGAAACGATCATTTCATAAATAAAACTAAGCAGGATCACGCCCATTAATCCAGCCACAATACTCTCGATAATACGAAAGCCTTTTTGCTGAAAATAAAGAACAAGCAACACATCAAATGCAGTGAAAACCACGCCGACAGGCAGCGGCAGGCCGAAAAGCAGATTCAGCGCGATTGCAGAACCGATTACTTCGGCAAGGTCGGTAGCTGCGATAGCGATCTCTGACAAAACCCACAAAACAAATGAAACGGGGCGGGAGTAGTAATCGCGGCAAGCCTGGGCAAGGTCCATTCCCGAAGCGATACCAAGTTTGAGCGAAAGGTGCTGCAAAAGCATGGCAAACAGATTGGAGATCAGGATCACTGAAAGCAATGCATATCCGAATCTCGACCCGCCTTCAATATCGGTAGCCCAGTTTCCCGGATCAATGTAGCCCACTGCGACCATTAGCCCCGGCCCGGTGAATGCCATCAGTTTTTTCCAGAAGCCGGCACCCTCGGGAACTGCAATACTCGAATGAACCTCTGATAAAGAAGCGAGCCGCCCTTCATTATCCATCGCTCCTTTGCGCAAAAACGCCTTCACCTTTGAGCCGTCAATCATTTGGTTTACCTGCGGAATATTAGTTAAAATACCGAAAACAAATATAAGAAAAATCTTAAAAAAAATTTAGCCTAGTCTAAATTTTTTAATCACGCGCTCAGAATTGTACTTTTGCTTATATTAAGATCAAAATCCCGGTTTGCCTGAAATGCAGAATTCGTTCACAGAAGAAAACTATTTGAAGATCATTCATGCTCTTTCGGGCAGGGACGGGGGCGAGGTGAGTACGAATGCATTGGCTGAAAGTACGGCTACCCGCGCCGCTTCGGTGACAGATATGCTTCGGAAACTGGCCGAAAAAGGGTTAATTAATTATAAAAAATACCAGGGCGTCACACTCACTGAGCAGGGCGAAAAAGTTGCAATTAAGGTAATCCGCAAACACAGACTTTGGGAAGTGTTTTTGGTCGAAAAATTGGGTTTTGGCTGGGACGAAGTGCATGATATCGCCGAAGAGCTGGAACATATCCCCTCCGAAGTGCTGGTTGAAAAGCTGGACACATTTCTCGGACATCCCAAATTCGACCCGCACGGAGATCCTATTCCCGACGCGAAAGGCAATCTGACAGAGCCGGATTATAAAGTACTTACCGATGTCCAAATAGGGGAAAAAGTGAGAATGATGGGCGTACTCGATCATGCACCTTCCTTTTTACAGCATCTGGACCGGTCTGGTATCAAACTGGGATCGATTATTCAGGTGAAGGAAATTAATGAATATGATAAATCTGCGTCTGTACAAATAGACGGGGGCGAGTCGTTGTTTATCAGTCTTGAGGTGTCCAAAAATTTACTGGTTCAGCGCCGATGAGACTTAACCAGCCATGAGATTGAAAATACTGGATCGCTACCTGATCAAAAACTTCCTGATTACCTACGTTTTCGTCGCATTCGTGATCGTGCTGATCATTTGCATGATTGACTATACCGAGAAAGTGGACGATTTTCTAGAAAAGAAAGCGCCGCTCCGGGAAATCCTGGTCGACTATTACCTCAACCTGATACCTTACTGGATCAATTACATCAGTCCGCTGATGGTATTTATCGCAACGGTATTTTTCACTTCCCGCATTGCCGCGCGGACTGAAATTATCGCTATTCTGAGCAGCGGGATCAGTTTTGGGCGATTATTGCTGCCTTACATGATCGGCGCGACGATATTGGGTATATTGACTTTTGTGCAGGTAGGCTGGATATTGCCGAAGGCGAACAAGATCAGGAACAACTTCGAAAAGACCTACGTCAAAGACCAGTTCTATTTCAGCGGGCACAATGTGCATATTACCATCGCCGACGATGTTTACGCCTATCTTGAAAGCTACAATAGCTCAACCAATACCGGCAATAAATTCACGATGGAGACGATCAAGGGTAACCAGCTGATCCAGAAATTTTATGCTGATAAAATAGTCTGGCAGGAAAAAAAGCAGAAGTGGACCCTTCAAAATTATCAGGTCAGAACGTTGGACAGTCTGGGTGAAAAGCTGAGCAGCGGCATGGAGATCGATACTTCCATTAACCTTTATCCGAAAGATTTCCAGAGTGACTATAACCTCTTCGAAACCTTCACATTACCGGAGCTGAACGGACATATTCGCCTTCTTAAAAGTCGCGGTTCGGATGGATTGGAAGTTTATTTGATCGAAAAATACATCCGGTTTACACAACCATTTGCTATTCTGATACTTACCGCGATCGGAGTGATTGTTTCTGCACGTAAAAGCAGGCGCGGAGTCGGCTGGCAGATTGCTTTGGGATTTATGCTGGCGTTTATTTACATCCTCTTTTTTCTTTTGTCAAAAGGCGTTGCCGAGGCGGGGACGATCAATACACTTTTCGCGGTTTGGCTTCCTAATATCGTGTTTTCGTGCATAGGGTTGGTTTTATATAAAACGCTGCCCAGGTAATATGTTCTCATCGACGACATTGCGCTCCTATTTACACCTGCATTTTCTGGTATTGATCTGGGGTTTTACGGCAATAGTAGGCTTGTTGGTCACTATTTCACCAATTTCACTTGTCTTATACCGAACTCTCTTTGCAGCGATAGGGCTGGGCGCAGTTATTTTTTTTAAGCAAAAATCCTTTAAAACGAATGCAACCGATCTGCGGCGAATGCTGGCGGTAGGCTTCATATTATCGGCGCATTGGATGCTTTTCTTTGCTTCGGCGAGGGTTTCCACAGCTTCCGTGTGCCTGGCAGGAATGGCGACCACTTCACTTTGGACGAGCATTATCGAGCCACTTGTCAACAAAAAAAGCATCCGGCCGCTGGAAGTAGCGTTGGGCATTCTTGCATTCGCAGGATTGTATGTGGTCTTTCGGTTTGAATTCGATCACGCGCTCGGGCTGCTGCTTGCATTGGCTTCCGCATTATTGGCGGCGATGTTTACAGTAGCAAACAGCAGGCTCGTGCAGCGAATTGACGCTTATACCATTACATTTTATGAAATGATCGGCGCGACGGTGTTTTCATTGATCGCATTGGTTATTGCTGAAACTTTCGGCTGGACCGGCAATGCACCTTACCTGCCCGAAACGGGGGATTGGGTCTGGATACTTTTCCTCGCCTGGATCTGCACGGTCTATGCAAGTACGATGGCGACCCAGTTGATGAAACAGTTTTCAGCCTACCTGATCAACCTGACTATCAATCTCGAACCTGTTTATGGAATCGCGCTGGCTTTCCTGTTTTTCGGGGAAAAAGAGCGGATGACGACGGCATTTTACTGGGGTACCACGCTGATTCTCCTTGCAGTACTGCTTTATCCGATGCTTTCGGGTAGTATTTTTGATAGGGGTAACCGCAAGGTAAGCGACGCCCGGAAAGGAACCTGAATAGGGCCGGCCGGGAAGTCAAAGGAAGCATATTAACTTATTACTGCTATTTTTGTCGATTCAATCGAACAGCATTATATGAACCCAGCAAGACTACTCCTGGTAATACCATGTTACAACGAGGAAGCCATTCTGAACCTGACCTACTCCAAGTTGAGCATGTATTACAACGGGATCAAGCAGCAGGGACTGATCGCTGAGAACAGCCGGATTTGCTTTGTGAACGACGGAAGCAGGGACAGAACGTGGAATATCATCGAAGAACTTTGCCGGACCGATTCCAATATTATCGGCGTAGGACTTTCCCGCAACTTTGGTCACCAGAGCGCGATCATGGCAGGTTTGGAGAAGCATGTGGACGATTTTGACTGCTTCATAACCATCGACGCCGACTTGCAGGACGATATCAATGCGATTACCGGAATGATCGAAAAACACCGCGAAGGAGCGATGGTGGTGTACGGGGTAAGGAGCGACAGGAGTTCGGATAGCTGGTTCAAGCGGGTTACTGCCGAGCAATTTTATGTTTTAATGCAAAAAATGGGCGTACCGGTCGTATTCAACCACGCCGACTTCCGTTTAATGGACCGGCGGGTATTGCAGGAGCTTGGAAATTTCAAAGAGATCAACCTATTCCTGCGCGGCATTGTGCCTTTGGTTGGGTTCAGAAATGAAAAGGTCTTTTACAGCCGCCTCGAACGCCAGGCGGGAGAAACCAAATATCCTTTGAACAAAATGCTGCTTTTCGCCTGGAACGGGATCACTTCGTTTTCTACTTTTCCAATGCGGCTGGTACTTTACTTTGGCTTGTTCAATTTCATAGTGGCGATGCTCATCGTCGTATATATTCTTTTCTCATTTTTAATAGGCCATACCGTCCCTGGCTGGACTTCCACCATGCTGCCGCTCACATTTTTTAGTGGGTTTAATATGATGGCGCTGGGATTAATAGGGGAGTACATCGGAAAGATTTACGAAGAAGTAAAAGGCCGCCCCCGATACATTATTGAAAAAATTGTCAATGAATAGATTTTATAGAAAGTACCGGACTGTTGGCAACTGGATCAACATTGGATTAATGATCGCCGTGCTGGTGCCTTTGCTCGCGCTCGCTTACTACAATCACCCCTCTGCCGCTGATGATTATTGCTATATCGATACCGTCTTCAAAATAGGCTGGTTTGAGGCAATGAAATTATATTACACCACCTGGACAGGCAGGTATTCAGGAATTTTCCTGAATCACAGTAACCCGCTGCTATTTCATTCTATTACAGGGTTTAAAGTGCTGCCTGTCGTTCTGATCGCGGCTACTATTTTCGCGCTTTATAGTCTTTTCCGGCACCTTACGCCTACCTTATCGCGTGTCGCGCATCTGGGTTTTGCGGGTGTTGTTTTCTTTCTTTTTGTATTGAAAATGGCGAGTCTGGCGGAAGCTTTCTACTGGATGGCGGCATTTGTGACGTACTCGGTTCCCAATATGCTCACCCTGTTCTGGATTGTGATGGTATTGCGCTGGTACCGGCAGGACACGCAGTCGGCGAAATTTTTGGTGGGCTTTCTGGCCGGGTTTCTGGTTTTTGCGGTAATCGGCGCCAGCGAGCAGAATATGCTGACAATGGTATTGCTGGTAGGAGCCTGGTGGGTTTACCGCCTTATTTACTACCGAAAAGTGGACGCATTTATGGTTTCCATGCTGGTGATAACCGGAATATCATGTTATCTGCTCTTAGGTTCTCCTGGTAATCAGGCAAGAATGGGTGGAAATCCGCTGGGTGGAAATATCCCTTTTTCCACCATTTCAACTTTGAAAAAACTGGCAGTACTCGGTTTTGACTGGGTTTTCAGGACGCCGCTTATATTCTTTACCGCAGTTTGGCTGGTAGTGATGTCGAGATTGTCGGACGGTGCGCGAAATTATTTTTCAATACCTGTCTGGTATGCGGTATTGCTGTTTATCGGCGTGCTTTCAGCGCAGCTTTTTCCATCCTATTATGGGGTTGGCATCGAGCCTACGCACCGGGTTGTTAATAGTGCCTATTTCTTTTTCCTGATCGGGTGGTTCTATATCTGGGGAGTTATTTTTCATTATTTTAAACAAAAAAGGTTCGGGTTTTTCCAGTTTACAGTGGCAAGATTTGTGGGACTATATATTATTCTGCTCGCGTCTGTAGCGCTCTCATTTTACAGAAGTCCAAATGTTAGACTGGTTTATACCGACTGGCTGAAAGGCAAAGCAGCAGCTTACGACAAGGAAATGTACCAGCGTTATGCGTTGATGAAAAACAGTACCGAGGAAGTCACTTATCTGCCTCCGATCTACTCAAAAGCATTCTCCATTTACGTAGAGGACGATATTACTGCTAATCAGGAGCATTGGTGGAATAAATGCATGGCGGGATATTACGGTAAGAAGGCGATCATAATGTCGGAAAAGAATGAATAGTTTGACCAAAAAGCAGGAGACGTATTTTCAGTATGCAGCCGGTATCCTGACCGTCTTAGTGATCGGTACTTTTTACTATATCATTGTTCAAAACAGTATCAATATCCCCTGGTTCGATGATATCGAGAACATTCCCTATTTCCTGGTCAACTGGCTCGAAGCGCCTGATTTTGCTGGAAAGTGGGAAGCATTTATCCGACCGAATAATGAGCACCGGGTTTTCACGGCGCGCCTGATCGTTTTAGCACAATACTACCTGACCAGCAAGCTTAATTTCAAAGACCTTCTTTTCTGCGGTAACCTGAGTGTGCTCGTGTTGTTCCTGTTTATCGTGCGCGGCTACCTCCGTCAGGGTGGGAAATGGTACTTTATTCTGCCTGTCGCATTCTTCATTTTCAACTTCCAGGCCTACGCCGGTACTTTCATGACGATCATGTCCATGCAGTATCAAATGGTGATTATGCTTTCGGTAGCGAGTTTTTATTTATTGGTAAAACAAAGCGTTCCTGCATTCATATTCGCGATTGCAATTGCCTGTCTGGACACATTCAGTATGGGTAACGGAATGGTAGTGTGGCCGTCGGGTTTGGCTATTCTGCTGCTGCAAATGCGCTGGAAATCGTCTTTTATCTGGCTTGCCGCAGGTGCAGCTTCGATCTATCTGTATTTTCAGGGGCCTGATTTTGTGCAGGGAAATGACAAAGCGTTCTCCTACGTACTCGAACATCCGATGCGCACATTCGTCGCTTTCTTCACGATGCTGGGTGGAGATTTTGATGTGATGGCCAATGCCGAATTTAATAAGAGAATGGTGATTCCTACCATTTTAGGCTTCATTCTGTTCGCGGTTTTCATCACGTGGACGGTAGCTGTCCTTTCTGTTTCCCCTTTCTGGGGCAAGTGTGTTCCCGAAAGATGGGGGCGGACTCTGGCGCGTATTTACAATGTGCGCGAAGCAGATATTCGGTGGAATGCATTCTGGCTGGCTATACTCGCCTATGTTTTGATCGGAATGTTAATGGTGGTTTTCTTTCGGACCCGCTTTGATCCGCACATTATACTTTGGAGTACCTACAAAATGTACCCCGCTGTGATGACCTCGGTCATATTCATTATCGTATTGCAGGCGCTCAATATCAGATCGCGTTACCGGTTTTTCGGGACAATGTGCCTCGTCTCTGCCGGGCTCTGGTGGTCGACGATACATAATTATTTACCTATCGTAAAAAACACCAGCAATGCCAGAACTGCATTTGCTTTTAACCAAAAACACAACGGGGTAGGTCTCGGGGCGACCAAGAACAGCGCATTTGAAACGATGCTTGCAACCACACTCAGGAAGGTCGACAGTCTGGGCATTTATTCACTCCCAAGTCCGCTTATTCATGCGGAAGGAGATCAGGTCAGATTAACCGGGAATACTTCGCAGCTGAATGCAAAAGCGGATATTGAGCTCGCAGGCGACATTTTGAAGATAAATTTAGTTTCTGGCCCTCCTGCCGATCATCGCAGATATGCATTCCTGGAATCAGAGAATAACCGTTACCTGTTCCTATTTCCGATCGACGGCACCGAAACTTTGTGTCCGGTTGGAACGATACGGGCCGGTGCGTACAAACTGGGTATCTGGGATATTTCTTCCGGCAATTTGTCGGTTTGGCTTACTGAGCAACTGGTTACGATTCCATAAAACGCCTGGTAATTGCGCTTTCTATGTTAGCCTGAAACGTGTATTTTTGCGACCACTGCCAAATTTGAAATCCAGAAAAGATTGAAAGTTCCACAGATATCTATTGTTGCGCCACTTTACAACGAATCAGAAACGTTTCCTCTGCTCGTTCAGCGTATCAATGCAGTAATGGATTCCAGTGAGCTCACTATTGAAGTTGTATTGATTGACGATGGGAGCAGGGACGATACAGCTTTGAAGATCAGGCAACTGGCACTTACAGACGAGCGTTACCACGGCGTATTCCTCTCCCGGAATCACGGTCACCAGCTGGCGCTCACGGCGGGTATCTCGACTGCTAAAGGTACCGAGGCAATTTTCGTGATCGACGGTGATTTGCAGGATCCACCGGAGCTCCTTCCCGAGTTTTACAGGCTTTTAAAGGAAGGTAACGATGTGGTATACGCAGTACGAAAAAAGAGGAAAGAAAGTTTTATTAAAAAGACAGGTTATCATCTGTTTTACAGGATATTAAGATCGATTTCCTACGTAGATATTCCGCTCGATAGCGGTGATTTTGCATTGGTCAGCAGGAGGGTAGTGGACGTGATGAAAAAAATGCCGGAAGAAAGTCGCTATCTGCGTGGAATGCGGTCCTGGATTGGGTTTCAGCAAACCGGTTTCCAGTATGAGCGGGATGCGCGGGCCGCAGGTGAGTCCAAATATTCTTTCAAACAGCTCTTCCGTCTGGCTTACAACGGGATATTTAATTTTAGTGAGTTTCCTGTCAAGTTTATGAGCCGGGTTGGCGTTTTGGCGATCCTGATCTCTTTGCTTTACTTCATTATAGTTGTTGTCAAGAAACTGTTTTTCGCCCAGGTCATAGAAGGTTTTACTTCCCTGCTTTTTGTGATTATTTTGTTCAGCGGAGTGCAGTTGCTTGCGCTCGGCATAATCGGGGAATATGTGCTGCGCATCTTTTTTCAATCTAAAAACCGCCCCTTATTTATTATTAAGGAGGAAATAGTCAACCGAGAGTACACTTCGCCCGATGCTGTTTAACACAATCCAGTTTATTATATTTTTTATTGTAATTACGCTGGCGTATTTCAGCCTGTCGTGGCGCGGCCGCTGGATCCTGCTGCTCGTTGCGAGCTGTTATTTCTACATGGTTTTCAAGCCGATATTTATCCTTATTCTGTTTGGAACTATTGTAATTGATTACTATGCAGGGATTTGGATTGAAAAAGCAAAAGACCAGAAGCAGCGCAAACTGTTGCTGATCATCAGTCTTATTTCCAATATCGGGATTCTTGCATTCTTTAAATACTACGATTTTTTGCAGGATTCGGTAAATGGCTTATTGGCAGGTCTGGATCTGCGACCCCTCGTGCCGCCTTTAACAAGGTTAATGCCTACGCAGGTTGTGGAGTGGATTACAACTGGTTCAGGGAAAATCCTGCTTCCGATCGGTTTGTCATTTCATACCTTCCAGGCGATGAGCTACACGATTGAAGTGTACCGCGGAAACCAAAAAGCGGAGCGGCATTTCGGGATTTACGCATTGTACGTGATGTTTTACCCGCAGCTGGTAGCCGGCCCGATCGAGCGGCCGCAGAATATGCTTTTCCAGTTCCATTCGTATTTCAAATATGATTTCGAGCAGGTTAAGTCGGGTTTAATGCAAATGGCATTCGGGCTATTCAAAAAAATCGTGATCGCCGACAGGCTTTCTTTATTTGTAGATCACGCTTATAACCCAGGATCCGATCACAACGGACTTACATTGCTCTTAGCGACAGTATTCTATTCATTTCAGATCTATTGCGACTTTTCAGGATATTCCGATATGGCGATCGGAGCGGCCAGGGTAATGGGTTTTACGTTGATGGACAATTTCCGCTCGCCTTATGAAGCCAGGTCCATTCCCGAGTTTTGGGGAAGGTGGCATATTTCGCTATCTACCTGGTTCAGAGACTATTTGTACATTCCTTTGGGGGGAAATAGAAAAGGTGAATTCTTTAAATACCGCAATCAGCTCATCGTATTTTTAGTGAGCGGCTTGTGGCACGGTACCAGCTGGAGTTTTGTAGTTTGGGGCGGGCTGCACGGGTTTTATCAAATTTCAGCCTCCCTGCGTGACAAATGGATGAAGAAAGCGAATATCAGCGTTCCTGATAATTTATTTACAAGAATAATCAATATACTGACCACATTTGCGCTGGTCACACTTACCTGGGTTTTCTTCCGGAATTCGATCAGCCGCTCTTTGGAAATATTGAAAGAGATAGGTAACCTCTCGTTTTCAGACCAGATCTTAACGCCACTGAACCCGACAGAAATGTGGTTTTGCGCCTTTCTGATTGTTTTTCTACTCGTGAAGGAACATTACTACGAGAAAATACCGACCAGAAATACGGTTCTGTTTTTCGTCTTGTTTCCCCTGCTCTCATTTTTGACCTATCTGCTCGGCGTGGTCACGGAGAAGCAATTTATATACTTCCAATTCTGAAAAGGAACGTATAACCGCAAACAAATGCTTTTGAATATTTGTTAGCCAGTTCAGAGGACGAGTTCCGTCCGGATAAGATTAAAGTTTTTAAAATGTACGAAGTGACTTCTGATAACCGGTTGAAAAGTTTAATAGTTGTGGGTGACCGCGTTTTGATACGTCCCAAAAGTCCAAATGACCGGACAAATAGTGGCTTGTATTTACCTCCGACCATTACCGAAAAGGAGCAGGTACAGTCGGGTTATGTGATAAAAGTTGGCCCCGGCTACCCAATTCCGGCCGCTACCGAGGACGAACCCTGGAAAGAAACGGAGGAGAAAGTGAAATATATGCCGCTTCAATCGAAGGAGGGCGACCTGGCGATCTATTTACAGCGCAATGCAATTGACCTGGAATACGACGGCCAAAAATACGTCATCGTGCCGCAGTCGTCGATATTAATGCTGGAACGCTCGGAAGATCTGTTTGAATAAAGTTTATGAGTTTATTAGTCTATGAGTTCATGAGTGAATTTTTGGCTTGAGACTTTAAACTCATAGACTCTAAACTCATAAACTTTAAACTCCAAACTCATAAACTCAAAAAAAATGAAGTACAAATTCATAGGAAATACCGGCGTACTGGTTTCTGAGCTTTGTTTCGGAACTATGACTTTTGGCGGCGAAGGATATTGGGAGGCGATCGGTCGGTTGCAGCAGGAGGAGGGGAGTGCGTTGGTAAAAACGGCGCTCGATAGCGGGATCAACTTTTTTGACACTGCTAATGTCTATTCCTACGGAAAATCGGAAACGATATTAGGGCAGGCGCTAAAAGACCTGGGCGTAAAAAGGAGCGACGTAGTAATCGCGACCAAAGCCCGAGGCAGAATGGCGCCCGGTGCAAACCAGATCGGTTTATCGCGGCTGCATATCATGGATTCGGTCAATGAAAGCCTGCAAAGGCTGGGTACTGACCATATTGATCTTTTTTACGTGCATGGAGTCGATGCTGAAACTTCGCTGGAGGAAACAATGCGCGGGCTGGAAGATATTGTGCGGTCGGGCAAAGTGCGATATCTCGGCGTAAGCAACCACGCAGCCTGGCAAATTATGAAAGCCAATGGAATTGCTGAAAAGAATGGCTGGACAAAATTCGTGGCTTGTCAGCATTATTACACCATTGCAGGCAGAGATTTGGAGCGAGAGCTGGTCCCGATGATGAAAGATCAAAACCTGGCATTAATGCCTTGGAGCCCGCTGGCAGGTGGTTTTTTGTCTGGTAAATACTCGCGTAACAATGAATCAACTGGTGAAAATCGTCGTGATAACTTCGACTTCCCGCCGATAGATAAAGAAAAAGCGTATGATATTATTGACGTGATCGAGCCGATCGCTCAGGCACATTCGGTTTCGGTGGCGCAGATCGCATTGTCGTGGCTCCTGCATCAGCAAAGTGTTACCAGTGTGATTATCGGGGCAAAGAAACCGGAGCAGCTGAAAGAAAATATCGCTGCCACTTCGATTACGTTAACGCCGGAAGATCTCGAAAAGCTGAATGCAATCAGTGCTTTGAAAACTGAATATCCGCAGTGGATGTTTGAGCGACAGGGCAGAGACAGAATCCCGGGCTGAAAACGAAAGCGGCTAAAAACAAAAAAAGCATGCAGTGATGCATGCTTTCGAAATGTCTTATTATGACTAAACTTAGATAACGCGAACGTTAACTGCGTTTAGACCTTTTCTTCCATTTTCCACGTCGTAAGACACTTTGTCGTTTTCACGGATATCGTCTTGAAGACCTGAAACGTGAACGAAAATGTCTTTTTCACCTGATGCTGGTTGGATGAATCCAAATCCTTTGGAGTCATTGAAAAACTTAACTGTGCCTTCTGCCATTAGAATTGATCTTATATTTTTAAAAATCAAATGTATATAGAAAAAATATATAAACAAGAATAAAATGGAAAATTTGCTTAGAATTGTTCTTAATAATTTACCAGAAGACACATGCCCTTAATAGAGACTGATAGTCTGATTTCCCCGTATTGGCTGCCTAATGGGCATTTTCAGAGCATTTACCCCGCTCTTTTCAGGAAGGTAAATGGCGTGAAATATTTCCGTGAAAAAATTGTAACTCCTGATGAAGATTTCTTGAATCTGGACTGGTCTTACTCGAAAAATACTTCATCAAAGCATCTTGCGATCCTGACCCACGGGCTGGAAGGGGACAGTAACCGGCAATATATGCTGGGTATGGTAAAGGTTTTGAACCAGCTCGGTTATGATTGTCTTGCCTGGAATTTTCGGAGCTGCGGAGGCGAGATGAACAATGCCGCAAGATTTTACCACAGCGGCGCAACCGAAGATCTGGAACTGGTGATTCAATATGCAGCAGATCGGGGCTATGACAATATTAATTTGATAGGATTTAGTCTTGGCGGAAATCTCACATTGAAATACCTGGGTGAAAACCGGCCTGAGCTTAACCAGCGTGTCAAAAAAGCGTTGGTTTTTAGTGTTCCTATGGACCTTAAAGCTTGCAGCCTTGCGATTATCAAGCGTGAAAACCGCGTCTATATGCATCGATTTTTAAATACACTGAACCCGAAAGTAGCTGCCAAAGCCGCACTTTACCCGGAAAGAATATCAGTGTCCGATAAAAAGCTTGTAAAGACACTTTACGACTTCGACCATATTTACACTGCTCCACTACACGGTTTCAGCGGCGCCGACGATTATTATGAGCAATGCAGCTCCATGCATTTTGTGAAAGATATTACAGTGCCGACAATGATTATCAATGCAAAAAACGACCCGATTGTACCGTTTTCAAGCCTGCCGCTCGAAACCCTGAAAAATCACAAGTCAGTAACATTAGTAGCATCCGGAGAGGGCGGTCACTGCGGATTCCGTCCTTCGAAACTGACGGACGAATTTTACTGGTCAGAAAAAAGGGCAGCGGAGTTTCTGAAATTTTAGTTTTCGGGGCACAAACATCCTCCAAATCCTGCTCTCCGAATTTTAAACTGATACGAAGTATATTTTGTTGAGGTCATATCTAAACAGATTCGTAATTTTGCGCCACGAAAGAAATCCTGACCCTGCCAGACGTTATTTCATTTGACCCGATTATTATTCAGTTATTTCCTGCTTCATGTCCACATTAACACTCAATCCGTTACCGTACATTATCATTGATTTTGACAGCACTTTTACCAAAGTAGAAGGACTGGACGAACTTGCAGCGATCGCTTTGAAAGGGCACCCTGAACAAGATCAGGTTGTTCAAAAAATTGCTGATCTGACCAATAAGGGAATGAATGGCGAAATGTCATTTGCCGATGGACTGCGTCAGCGGATCGCGCTTTTGAAAGCAAACCGTTCGCATATCAGCGAGCTGGTGACCTTTTTAAAGACAAAAGTATCGGATTCTTTCAAGCGGAATATTCAGTTTCTCACTGAGAATTCGGATCAGATATACATCGTTTCGAGCGGATTTAAGGAGTTTATCGTGCCGGTAGCGACAGAATTTGGCATTCGCGCCGACCATGTTTATGCCAATGAATTTTTATTTGACGAAGAGGATAATATAGTAGGGATTGATGAGGACAACGCACTTTCCATGGATGGCGGCAAGATCAAAGTACTTGCTTCCCTGAACCTGGCGGGCGATATTTTTGCAATTGGAGATGGTTATACGGATTATGAATTGAAATCATCCGGCCTCGCAAGTCGCTTTTATGCATTCACTGAAAATGTCGACAGACCGAGGGTAACTGCGGTTGCAGACCATATTGCTACTTCTTTTGACGATTTTTTATACGATAATAAATTAAGCAGAAGTCAGAGTTATCCAAAAAGCCGCATTAAGGTATTGCTTTTGGAAAACGTGCATCCGGCTGCATTAAGAGCCTTTGAATCAGAAGGTTTTAATGTTGAGTTTGTGAAAGGCGCATTGGATGAAGATGAACTTTGCGAGCGCATTAAAGATGTATCTATCATAGGTATACGTTCAAAAACGAATATCACGAAACGCGTTCTTGAAAATGCAAACCGGCTGATGGCGATCGGTGCATTTTGTATCGGTACCAACCAGATCGATCTTGAAGAAGCTGCGAAAAAAGGTATTGCGGTTTTTAATGCACCATATAGTAACACACGTTCGGTTGTGGAGCTGGCTGTGGGCGAGATGATTTTGCTGATCCGGAATATTGTTGGTAAGAGTAACCAGCTACATCAGGGTATTTGGGATAAATCTGCGAGCGGAAGTTTTGAGATTCGGGGAAAGAAGCTTGGAATGGTGGGTTATGGAAGCATTGGAACACAGCTTTCTGTTGTGGCTGAGGCTTTGGGAATGGAGGTTTATTTTTATGATGAGGTTGAAAAACTTTCAATCGGAAATGCTAAAAAACTCAATTCGCTAGAAGAATTGCTTTCGATCGCAGATGTGATCAGTATGCACGTCGATGGTCGTAAGGAAAACACGAATTTGATTGGTAAACGTGAGTTTGACCTGATGAAAAGAGGGGTAATATTCCTGAATTTGTCGCGCGGTCACGTGGTAGATATCCAGGCTTTGGCAGATGCTGTGAAAAGCGGTCAGGTTGCCGGCGCAGGTGTGGACGTTTTCCCAAAAGAGCCAAAAACGAATGACGAATTGTTTAAAAGCGAGCTTTTAGGTTTGCCAAATGTGATATTGACCCCACATATTGGTGGAAGTACTGAGGAAGCACAGGAGAATATCGGACATTTCGTGCCTGCGAAATTGCTTGAATTCATGAATAACGGCAGCTCTTACGGAAGTGTAAATTTTCCGGAAGTACAGTTACCGAAATTGAAAGATTCGCATCGCTTGCTTCATATTCACGCTAATGTACCGGGCGTTCTGGCGAAGTTGAACCATATTTTTGGCAAAAATAATATCAATATCACCGGTCAGTACCTGAAAACCAACGAGCATATCGGTTATGTGATCGTGGATATTGAAAAGGGTTATACTGAGGAGTTTATACAGGAAGTGAAAGAGCTGGAAGGTACGATCCGTTTCAGAATGCTTTATTAGGATTCAAGCCAGTTCATTTATTAGCGAATATGCCACTTACGTTTTTTACACCGGGCCCGGCCCAGCTTTACCCAACATTTGAAAAGCATTTGCAGACTTTCGTGACCGATCAGCTTGGAGCAATCAGTCATAGAAGTCAGCAATACCGGAATCTACACAAATTCACCGTCGACCAGCTGCGTACGTTGCTGAACGTACCAGAAACACACGCGATTTTTTTTCTCGGATCGGCTTCGGAAGCATGGGAGCGCATTCTTTTCAGCTGCGTGGAACTGGAAAGCTTTCATTTGGTAAATGGATCGTTTTCGAAGAAGTTTTACGACTATTCCAATGCGCTGAATAAGTACGCGCACAAGTTGGAAAAACCAATGGGGCAGGGATTTTCTGCTTCGGAAATCGACGTTCCTGAATATGCCGAACTGATCGCTGTCACGCACAACGAAACGAGTTCTGGTGTTCAAATGCCTGTTAGTGAAATACATAAGCTCAAACAGAAAAATCCTGATAAGCTGATCGCTGTCGATATGGTATCCGCAGCGCCTTATCCTGATCTGGATTACAGTCTTATTGACACTGCATTTTTTTCGGTTCAAAAAGCGTTTGGCCTGCCAGCTGGCCTGGGAGTCTGGATTGTGAGTGAAAAATGCCTTGCGAAAGCGCAGACAATCAAGAAACAGTATTCAATAGGCGCACATAACGATTTGCCGACGCTTTGGAAAAACGCTTTGAACAACGAAACGCCTGCTACCCCGAATGTCATGGGGATTTATCTGTTGGGAAAAATCGCGGAAGATTTCAATGCAATCGGGGTGCAAACTATCCGTAAGCAAACGGAGCAAAAAGCGGCAGCTATTTACAAGTTCATTGACAGAACAGCAGGATTTACCCCGTTTGTAAAAGAAAAAGCTTTCCGTTCGCAAACTGTGATCGTTACTGATATAGAGCAGCCTTCATCCGATATCATCAAGGCTATCAAAGAGAAGGGAATGATGATTGGGAGCGGTTATGGGGAATTCAAAAACTCCCAGCTAAGGATCGCCAACTTCCCGGCTACATCTGCGGAAGAAGTCGAAAAGCTGCTTTTCGAGTTAGGGAAGGTATAGTAAGAAATATTTTGTGACCGGGAGGTTGTTTGAACGTCTAAATTCAAACAACCTCTTTTTTTGTGCAAATAAATGACATACTCTGGAAGTCGATCCTGGAAGATATCTTCGAGGATTTTCTTTTGTTCTTTTTCCCGGATTCAAAATCGTTATTCGATTTTAGCAGGGGGTTTCAATACCTTGATAAAGAGCTCGAACAACTTTTTCCTGTCGACAATTGTGATCATGAAGTCAGGTTTGTAGACAAGTTGGTAAAGGTGTACTTGCTTGACGGCCAGGAACAATGGATATTAGTACATATTGAAGTGCAAGGGTATGTGGACAAAACTTTCTCGGAGCGAATGTTCACCTACTATTACAGGATCTGGGACAACTACCGCCGCCCGATCACTGCATTTGCTATTTTAACGGACGAGCATGCCACTTTTCTGCCTGCGAAATTTGAGCAGCACTTTCTGGGAACACGGCTGAGTTTTGAGTTCAATTCATACAAAGTGCTCGATCAGTCAGAAGAATATTTGCTTAAAAGCACAAATCCTTTCGCACACGTTATCTTGGTTGTGAAATTAGCGATGAGAGGTAAATCCTTGCAAAAAGAGGATTTGTTTTCACTGAAAATAGCCTTAGCCAGGCGGTTGCTGGCCATGCAAATTCCGAAGAGGAAAATTGGAAAGTTGATGAAATTTCTGAAACTTTATGTGAAGTTCAATGATAAGAATTTTGAGAAAAAGTTCGAAAACGAAATAATCAACATCACTATAAATACGCACAAAGCTATGGGAATCGACGAACTGTATTTGCAGATAAGAAAACAGGAGGCGAGAGAAAAGGGGTTGGCGGAAGGGAAGAAGGTAGGTCGGGAAGTGGGCCTGGCAGAAGGTGAACATCTTGCCAAGATGAAGCTCGTTCAAAACTTGCTACGGGAAACTTCATTTGACCACATTACAATCGCTAGACTTGCAGACGTTCCATTAGAATTTGTGGAGCAAGTGAGGTCGGAATATTAGAAAAATCACTACTTATATATCAGCGCAAAGCGTAGAATCACCGATTCTGCGCTTTTTGTTTTTTAGAGTTAAGAAAAACAACCTTAATACAAATGAAACTACTGAAATCGACCGTACTCACGGTATTTGCCGCATTCCTGTTTTTTAGTTGTTCTCCAAAAAAAGAAGATAACCAAACATCAACCGACTCCACGGCTACCTCGGAAGCCAGGGAGATCTGGACCAAGGAGCAGGCGAAAGACTGGTATGCCAAACAAGGCTGGCTGGTAGGCGCCGATTTTTTGCCTAGTACCGCCATTAATCAGCTTGAAATGTTCCAGGAAGCGTCTTTTGACACCGCAACAATCAATCGTGAGCTGGGCTGGGCGGAAGATATTGGCATGAATACGATGCGCGTTTATCTCCACGATCTGCTTTTCCAGCAGGATTCTGCGGGCTTTGTAAAGCGTGTTGGCATATTCCTGGATATTGCTAAGAAGCATAATATCAAACCAATGCTGGTCCTCTTCGACTCCTGCTGGGACCCCTTTCCAAAATTGGGCACGCAACGCGCACCGAAGCCGGGTGTTCATAATTCGGGCTGGGTACAAAGTCCGGGGCTGAATGCATTGAAAGACAGTACCCAATATGCAAGACTGGAAAGATACGTAAAAGGTACAGTAGCTGCATTTGCAAACGACGACCGCGTGCTAGCGTGGGACATTTGGAACGAGCCGGACAACCCAAACACCAGCTCTTACGGGAAAGTCGAAATACCAAATAAAGTAGACTATGTATTGCCTTTGCTCGAAAAATCATTTGCCTGGGCGCGTACCGCTAATCCTTCGCAACCACTTACAGCCGGCGTTTGGAATGGAGACTGGACTTCGCACGAAACTTTGAAACCTATTGAAAAAGTAATGATCGACCAATCGGATATCGTTACTTTTCACAACTACGAGGACGCTGCGGACTTTGAAAAACGCATTAAACAATTACAGCAATATGACCGCCCGATGATCTGCACAGAATATATGTCTCGTGGAAACGGCAGCTTTTTCAAAGGTTCTTTGCCGATCGCAAAGAAATACAATGTAGGTGCGATCAACTGGGGCCTGGTGAGCGGGAAATCTCAAACCATTTATCCCTGGGATAGCTGGAAGAAAACCTACACCAGCGAGCCAGAACTTTGGTTTCATGACATTTTCAGAAAAGACGGAACGCCGTACAAAAAGGAAGAAACGGATCTGATAAAAAGTCTAACGGCATCCAAATAGGATTCGATATTCTGCGAAGCTGAAAAAAAGAGACTTAATACTAAGTTACTATTACAAAGAAGTTGCGTCTAAATGCATAAACACAAATCGTTTATGCAAACACGCTACCCAGTATTTCGAATTGTCCGGAAAGCACTCATTGTAGTGCTTTCCGTGTTTTCAGTCAGTCACGCGCAAACCGTGTATTTCCATCAGGATTTTGCGAAAACGACTTGGCTTGTCAATCCGTTGCCTGATACCGGCCAGTTTAGCCACATGATCCTAACAGCTCCGCAGCTTTCCTATCACAAATTTCACAAGGGATACCTGGAGCTGGTCCGTTCGCAGCAGGATTCGGCGACGGGAGGCATTATCAGGGCAATGCGCGCGACGCCTTTTCAGCCCAGTCCGCAGACATTAATGATTCAAATTACGTTCAGTGCAGAATATTTGCCCTCCGACGCGGCGAATGCGTTATACTTATATGTTGGCGAAAATTTCAATCCGGTTAATAATTCTTTTCCCGGAAATGACCTGATGTTTTCGAAATGTGCGGTCAGTTTTGTAAAGGATTCAATGATCATCAAGGACCCGGAAACCCAGCGGACGAGCAGGTCTATTCCAATAAAAAAGCGCATTACGCTCACCTGGGTATTAAATAATTCCAATGAAATGCTTACCTATCAAATACCGGGCGATTTGCAGGAAAGAGCAGTTTCTTCCGGTACTTATGATTTGTGGGTTGACAATGAGCCAGTTTGTTTAGGTGCTACCGCATATCCGGGAAATGCAGAATTCTCGACCGCAAAGCTTTCCAATTTCGAACTCAGGTTTCGGAATGGACTTGGGAAAATTCGGATCTATGATATATTGATCAGGGAAGGTAAAGTGCCAAAATTACCTGCGGAAGCGATTGCAGTGCCGAATCCAGTCTCAGGAAATTCATTTTCCATTAACACAGACAATATGGATATGTCGACATTACAGCTTGTTTCATTGAAAGGCATTCCGGTAGCTTTTGATATTAAACCATCGAAAAAAGGGTTTTCACGAATATTTGTTCCTGAATATTTTGTGCCGGGTTTTTATATTTTGTGTTATAAAGATCTGCAACGGCGGAGGAAGAATTTGAGAATAGTGGTACAGTAATTTTGCCGGAAGGAGTATGAAATACATCGTTATTTTACTGATCTGCATTGCGCCCTGCCTGGTTTCTGCTCAGAAAGGTGTTTTGGATACAAAGAAATTCAAGCATTACGTCGACGAGTTTAACCAGAAGGACCATGAACTGTACCGGCAAAAATTTCCAAATTCCGAAGCCTGGGCATTTATGGAAGCGAATATTCCATTTTTTGAGTGTCCCGATAAACAGTTGGAAAAGACCTACTATTTCCGGTGGTGGACTTACAGGAAGCACATCAGGGAAACGCCGGATGGGTATGTGATCACAGAGTTTCTTCCGAATGTCCCGTGGGCAGGAAAACACAATACGATTAGTTGCCCGGCGGGTCACCACTTTTACGAAGGCAGGTGGCTGCATAATGCCTCCTATTTGTCGGATTATGCTCAGTTCTGGTTCAAAAAAGGTGGAAATCCCAGATCTTACAGCTTCTGGGCCGCTGATGCGATCACGCGATTTTGCGAAGTGCAGGGTGACTTTTCCGTCGGTTTAAATTTGCTGCCGGACCTTATATCAAACTACAATGCGTGGGAAAGTGAAAAGCTGGATTCTACGGGTTTGTACTGGCAAAAAGACGATCGGGACGGAATGGAAGTATCAGTTTCGGGCGCGATGAGCGAAGGTAAGTTAGGCTATCGCGCTACGATCAATAGCTACCAATATGGCGACGCGAAGGCTATTGCATATCTGGCCGGTTTGAAAAATGACAGAATCACTGAAAATGCTTTCAAACAAAAGGCAGCAGCTATTCGGAAGAATGTAACCGAGAAATTATGGGACGAAAAGGCGCAGTTTTTCAAGGTAATCCCGCGCGGTAAGCCGGAACTTACGCAATCTGATGCGAGGGAATTGCACGGTTTTACACCCTGGTATTTCAATATGCCTGATAATAAATATGCGGTCGCCTGGCAGCAGCTGAGAGATACGTCCGGCTTTTCGGCACCTTTTGGATTGACAAGTGTAGAGCGGCGGCATCCGGACTTTCGGATCAGTTATGAGGGGCACGAATGCCAGTGGAATGGTCCCAGCTGGCCTTTTGCTACTTCGATAACACTTGCGGCGCTTGCCAATCTGCTTAATAATTATCAACAAAAATACCTGACCGGATCAGATTACCTCAAGGCACTGCGTACTTATAGCCGAGCCCATCGTCTTGAAAAAGCAGACGGAACTAAGATACCCTGGATAGACGAAAACCTGAATCCATTCACAGGTGACTGGATTTCGAGAACGCGGCTGAAAAGCTGGGATAATGGAAGCTGGTCGGCCGGAAAGGGAGGCGAGGAACGGGGCAAAGATTACAATCACTCTACCTTCTGCGACCTGATCATTTCCGGATTAATAGGCATCAGGCCGCAGCAAGGCAATATCCTGGTTGTAAACCCGCTGGTACCACAGAACGAATGGGACTACTTCTGCCTCGATCGCGTGAAATATCACAACAGGATACTCACTGTACTTTACGATAGATCCGGGAAGAAATACGGAAGGGGTAAAGGGTTCAGGGTGTTTGTAGATGGGGTTGAGAAATTTGCATCTGACAACATTGCGAAGGCAGAAATACGGTTGTAAAGGACTGTCCGCGGTTCATTTCATCTTAGGCTTAACCACTTGCTCAATATCGGTACCGGTTACTCGGTATCACTTCCGCAGAACAACTTACACATCTATTTTCGTGATTATTTAACAAAAACAACATAGTCATGAAAATGTTATCCCTGAAAAAATTAACCAGTCTTCTATTGTCTATCGCGCTGCTGGCCGGTGCTGTATCCTGTAAAAAAGACAAAGACGATCCTACTCCCGGCGGCAATGGAAATGGCGTGGAAGGATCCTGGAAACTATCCGCAATTACTGTCGATCCTGCGCAGGATGGGATTTCGGATTACCTCGCGTATTTGGAAGCATTGACCGGAACGAAATGTCTCTCGCAAACTACTTTTGTTTTTAAAGGAGATGGTACCGTTTCAGGAAACGTTCCGGCAGGTTGCACGGTGGACGAATCTCCTGTTATTGAAGGAGATGGAGGCTGGAAAGTTGTAGGAAATAAAATCCAGATGACGGATGGAACCGAAGTTGATGAATACGACCTGGAAGTAAAAGGAAACGAAATGAAATGGTCGGATACTGTCACGGAAGACGGCGCTACTTACAAAATGACGCTTGTCTTCAAGAAAGCATAACACTGCGGGTGCTCGAAGGATAGTTGACTGAACACAACTTTCTCTTTAAATTTTAGAAATTATCAAACAAATAGCCGGTCTTATGTCCGGCTATTTGCATAATATTGCAGTCATTCCTAAGAAACCCATATAACTTGAAATGAATACCCTTACGCAAGCACCTCGTTCAGATGCTTCCCACCTTTTTAGTGCACCCGTCATTGTTGCAGCGCTTGGTTACTTTGTCGATATCTACGATTTACTCCTTTTCGGGATCGTGCGCATTCCCAGCCTTGTCTCGCTTGGTTTAACCGAGGCTGAAATTTCCATCACCGGCGCCAGTATTCTGAACTGGCAAATGACAGGATTACTGCTTGGCGGTATTTTGTGGGGTGTTTTGGGAGATAAAAAAGGCAGGCTTTCCGTTTTGTTTGGTTCAATTATCACTTATTCGCTTGCTAATATTGCCTGCGGTTTCGTACAGGATCCGGATGTTTACAAGGTACTGCGTTTCATCGCAGGAGTTGGTTTGGCAGGGGAGCTGGGCGCTGGTATCACGCTCGTTTCCGAAATTTTACCCAAACATCTGCGCGCTATCGGCACTTCGCTGGTAGCAGGTATTGGTCTTTTGGGCGCAGTTGTGGCCTATTTTACGGTTGAGTTCTTCGACTGGCGTTATGCCTACTTTATCGGCGGCGGACTTGGGGTCTCGCTACTTTTGCTGCGCATCGGTGTTTTTGAATCGGGCATTTTCAAGGATATCAAGAATCAGAAACACGTTGAAAAAGGTAACTTTTTTGCTTTGTTCACCAATAGGGAAAGATTATTCAGATATCTCCGTTGTATCGGGATCGGCTTGCCTACCTGGTTTGTGATCGGTATCCTGGCTACTTTCAGTAATGAATTCGGGCGGGCATTGGGTATTGAGGAGGGAATCAAGCCTGGCTTATCCATTATGTGGTGCTATGTCGGATTGTCGATCGGTGACTTGGCGAGCGGATTTATCAGTCACTGGCTCGAATCGCGCAAGAAGGCTGTATTTTATTTGATGATTTTTACGTTAATAGGAAGTTTGGTCTACCTCTACGCAGGACTCAAAACTTCAACCTCTTTTTACGCCACGGCAGGTTTGCTGGGTTTCGGAATAGGTTATTGGGCAATGTTTGTGACAATCGGAGCGGAACAATTTGGGACTAACCTGCGCGCGACGGCGGCCACAACAGTACCTAATATGGTAAGAGGGACGGTGGTGTTAATGACGACTTTATTTGCTACTTTTAAAGAGTCCTTTTCAGTAGTCAACTCTGGTGCATTGGTAGGGGTAATTTGCTTTGCAATAGGCATTTACTGCATTTTGACAATACCTGAAACACACGGCAGGGACTTGGACTTTTTGGAAGAATAGGAGGGAAGATCCCCACAGGTTTTTGAATGTTCACAATCAAATTTTTATAAGTAATGGAAAGACGCATAGCTCTTAAAAGCATGGCGTTGGCTGTGGGTGCTTTGGCCAATTTACCGGCATGGGCGTCGGGGTGGACGAAGGAAACGATCACAAACACTGCATTTCTTTCGGCTGATCAGGCTAAAAACCTGGTAGCAATAGTGGAAACGATGATACCTAAAACCGATACACCGGGAGCGGGTGAATTGGGAGTAGGCGATTTTGTACAGAAAATGGTAACGGATTGCTACGATGCAAAAACGCAGAGCAGCTTTACCAGCGGCATCTCCAATCTCGACCAACAAAGTGTCCAGAAATCTGGCAAATCCTTCGCTGAAAGCAGCAAAGAACAGCGGCTGCAATTGCTGAAAGACCTGGAAGCAAGTTCAGATATGGCGCAAAAGGGATTTTTTAGTCTGGTAAAAAACCTGACCATTCAGGGATACCTGACTTCGGAATACGTAATGACCAACATAACTCACTACGAACTGGTGCCAGCCCGCTACCACGGCTGCGTTCCTGTTAAGAAAGTATAAAAAGGGAGGAAGGAGGAAGGGAGGAGGGAGGAAGGAAAATATCACTTTAATATCCCTTTCCTCCATTCTCCGTTTCTCCATCCTCCCTTAAAAACAACGACTATGGCGAATTTTAATATAGATAGCAAAAAGGCCCGGACTTATGATGCGATTGTGATCGGGTCGGGGATAAGTGGCGGCTGGTCTGCCAAGGAATTGACTGAAAAGGGCTTGAAAACCCTCGTTCTTGAACGTGGCCGGGATGTGCAGCATATTAAGGATTATCCTACCACGAATATGATGCCGTGGGAATTTCCACACCGTGAGAAGCTTCCCAAAGAGGTTACCGACGCAAATCCGATCGCAAGTCGCTGTTATAACTTCAAGGAATCTTCCGCTCACTTTTTTGTGAAAGATAACGAGCATCCCTACGTGCAGGAAAAGCCTTTTGACTGGCTGCGTGGCTACCAGGTAGGGGGGAAATCGCTGCTGTGGGCTAGACAGACGCAGCGTTGGAGCAAATACGATTTCGAAGGTCCGGCGCGGGACAAGTTTGCAGTCGAGTGGCCGATCGGTTACGATGATATTGCACCATGGTACAGCCACGTTGAAAAATTTGCCGGGATTACCGGTAATAAAGACGGGCTGGATTCGCTGCCAGACGGCGAGTTCCTGCCTCCGCATGAGCTGAACTGCGTTGAAAAATATTTCAAAGAGCAGGTTTCCAAACAATATAAGGACCGCCATTTTATCATTGGACGCGCTGCGCATATCACTCAGCCAAATCAAATTCACCTGGATCAGGGCCGGGCGCAGTGCCAGAACCGGACATTGTGCGAACGCGGGTGCCCGTTTGGAGGCTATTTTAGTAGCAACTCATCCACGATTCCGTGGGCAATGAAAACGGGTAACCTTACCCTGCGGCCGCATTCGGTTGTTCATTCTATTATTTACGACGACAAAAAGCAAAAGGCTACCGGCGTAAAGGTGATCGATGCGACTACGAACCAGATGATCGAGTTTTATGCTGATATCATTTTTGTAAATGCAGCTGCATTGAATACAAATCTGATCCTGATGAATTCCACTTCGAGCCGGTTCCCGAACGGACTTGGGAATGATAGCGGCGTGCTGGGTAAATATGTGGCTTTCCACAATTACCGCGCAACTGTTTCCGGTGAGTACGAAGGATTTCTGGATTCTACAACAGATGGTCGCCGACCAAATGGCGGGTATATTCCACGATTCCGGAATGTGTATAAGCAGGAAACTGACTTTTTAAGAGGATATGCGGCAGGTTTCGGTGCAAATCGGCAGACTTCTAACGACCGAAGCGGGATCGGCGAATCTTTGAAGGATGGTTTATTCCAGGTAAAATACGGCAACTGGAGTGTAGGGTCGCACATGATGGGCGAAACCATTCCAAAGGAATCCAACTATGTCTCGCTCGACAAAACGCAAAAGGACGCGTGGGGTATTCCGCTATTAAATATCTCAGTCGATTACGACGACAACGACGAGAAAATGATCAAGGATTATGTGGAGCAGGTAAGTGAAATGTTCACCAATGCGGGCTTCAAAAATATCAGATCAAATGACGGTAAGCGTAACCCGGGAAATGATATTCATGAAATGGGCGGCGCGCGGATGGGTAAAGATCCTAAAACGTCTGTGCTGAACAAATTCAACCAGTTGCACGCGTGTAAAAACGTATTTGTAACTGACGGTGCCTGTATGACTTCTACCTCAACTCAGAATCCGTCGTTAACCTATATGGCGCTTTCTGCCCGGGCTGTGGACTTTGCGGTGAAAGAAATGAAGGCGAAGAATTTGTAATTATAATTTGAAAAACGTTCAAGAGGCTGTCACGAAGTGTGACAGCCTCTTTTTGTATCGGATGATACCTTTTCCTGGATTTTTTTTAAACTTAATTGGGATGACCATTCGTTTTCACCTCAACAAATGGCTCATTGTTGTCGATAAGACTGTCTTTGATTACATACGATTGCAGTTCGTCAAGCTTGATTCTTAAATTCGCAAGGCTACGCAAGGCAGCCTCATCTACATTATTATATTGACCGCCCCATCCACTGCCAGGATCATAGCAGATAGTCATAAGCTTGCCAGCTGCGTAGTAATTAATAATGTAATCGCCTTTTGAGATCACCTCAAAATACTCTTTGGTATTATCGGAATTAGAGTAATGTTCGTAAAATTTCGAAAAAGCCTCACTTCTTACCGAGTCTGAATGTTTAGACTTTAAATAAAAAGTTTCGACCGCCGGATCGACCTTGTTAAAGCAAGCTGCTAAAACAGCAATGCTCAAAATGATAAGTAGTTGATTTGCTTTTTTCATGATTGATTTTATTAAATGCCTACAAAGTCCCATAACAACACTTATCTAGCCTATATTCCTTCTCTACAAGTTTGAGACGCGTTTTTTTAACTTCGGCTAATTCGGATGACCGTTCGTTTTTACGTCAATCCTCGGTTCATTATCATCAATAATGCTGTCCGTGTTTACATACGACCGAAGATTGTCCAGTTTGATCTTCAAATCGGCAAGCCTACGTAAGGTGGCTTCATCTACATTTTTGTATTGACCGCCCCAGCCGCTACCAGGATCATTACAGGTTGTTAATAGTTTGCCCGCCGGGTAGTAGTTGATAATGTAGTCACCCGTTTGTTTTGAGACCACCTCATAATATTCCTTTGTTTTATCGGAATTAGAATAGTGTTCGTAAAGTTTCGAAATAGCCTGGCTCCTTAATGTGTCTGTACGGCCTGAGCTGAAATACAGTGTATCTACCGCCGGATCGACCTTGTTAAAGCAAGCTGCTAAACCAGCAATGCTCAAAATGATAAGTAGGTGATTTGCTCTTTTCATGATTGATTTTATTAAATGCCTACAAGGTCTCATAACAATACTTATCTAGCCTATTCCTTCTCTACAAGTTTGGGACGCGTTTTTTTATTTTGGCTAATTCGGATGACCGTTCGTTTTTACCTCGAGAACGTTATTAGGGTTCTCACTAATTATGCTGTCTTTGGATACATATAATTGCAGGTCAACTAGTTTGATCTTTAAATCTGCAAGCTTACGCAACTCGGCTTCGTCTACATTCTCATACTGATTGCCCCAGCCACTCCCAGGATTAGTACAGGTTGTCAACAATTTGCCGGCAGGATAGTAATTTAAAATATAGTTACCTGTTCTTTTTGAGATCACTTCGTAGTACTCTCTGGTTTTATCCGAATTAGAATAGTGCTCGTAAAGTTTCAAAAGCGCTTGATTCCTTAAAGTGTCCGGATGACCAGTGCTAAAATAGAATGTACTTACCGCCGGATCGACTTTGTTGAAGCAAGCTCCTAGGCCAGCAATGCTCAAAATTATAGCTAGTTGATTTGCTTTTTTCATGATTGATTTCATTCGATGTGTACAAGGTGTTCATAAGGCCCATACATATTGTTATAGAGATTATTCCACCCAGTAGCATTATTTCCTCCATGGGCATTTAGTATCGCGTTAATGGTACCACTCGCATCAATCAAATGCTGATAGAAAATTGCTATTGCTGCTTTTCCTTTCATTTCTGCAATAATCTCGCCATAGTCTGGCATTTTTCTAAATGGCCCTATTCCCCAAGAAGTTTTCTTTTCCATCCAGACTCGCGCAGACATATTGTTGTGTAGATCCATTGCAGCTGCTGTTGAATGTATTTGACCGTCTTTATTCATTTCATGCTTGGAAGTACCATCCTGAACAAAGTCTATTGCCTGATTTTCGCTCGCAGGGGCAGACGTTAGTATATTTCTAATGGCGAATGCATTCCATACAGCATGTCTAAAGGCATTTCCAATTTTACTGTCGGCCAAATTCCCATAAATGGACTGCGTGTAACTATTTGCGTCAAGCCCAGAATTTACGTATGCCAAACCATACGCCGGAACGGTGAGCAAATGCACTTGTTCCTGATCTGATAATTTGCCGGGAGATAGCGTTCTCAGGTTTTCATCACTATTTCCGTAGTTAATAACTTCCAATGTGGCGTCACGTTTACATAAATCCTGGTAGTACTCAAAGATGACAGGCCTTTTGCTATTCACTTCTTCTACCGTTCTGAGCCTCGGAAAGTCTTGAAAAATTCTTTTAAGATCATTTTCAGATATAATATTGTCCGAAGTTATCTTCGGATATCTCTCAACGCACTTCTGCAATATCGGTTGCAATTCCTCAAAGGATAATATGCTCATTTCCGCCGTGGTATTCGTCCGGGCACTTACAAAAAGACTACGATAATAACTTTCGAACTCTTCTGGTGACTGATCAAACAGCGTTTTCGGGAAGCCGGTAGGTACAATGACTGTTTCTCCTTTGAAGTCGATCAGTTCGATTGGATCAGGTTGCTCAGCTGATTTTTGTAGGAATTGTTCTTTACAGCTAAATACCGTACTGGTGAGAGCTATCATAAATAAAGCATTCAGAAACGTTAAGGTATCTGTTAGCTTAATGCACAAAAGTCTTTTCATTTAATTTGAACTTGATGGTGATATAGTGCACCAAAATTCAGTCAAATGAATGCGCGTAAAAAGTCATTTGAGTGATCAAAAATTGACTACTTAAGTGACTTGCATGCTTCGCGCTTTTTTATTAGTTAGAGAGCCGAGGCGGAAACAGAACGCGGAACAATTGTTTGAGCGCCCGCCGATGCTGTCTCGCAAATCTAGCCAGCGTGTTGTGTCCCTTCAATATCAGCTTGTCGCCAATGCGGTTGCGCATCGACCTGATGCTTTCAATCTTCATGTTTGTAATAACAGCAATATCCTTATTGCTCCTGTCTTCCGATATCAGGAGCAAAATTTCCCATTCACGGAAAGTCAGTTCCGTAACCGCGAAGTCGGACAACGATGCATTCTCCTCAGATTCAGTAAAGTCAGGCATTTGCTTTGATTTTTTTGGTAGAAAACACGGAGGTGGAAGGCTTTGCGATGCCTGGATATCGAGGTTTAAGCGTACAAGACAAATATAGCCGAGGTAATATCAACTCAATTTATTACACCAGATGCGTTATTAACCGGCAGACACAAATAATCCTGCGGCATAGCATTAACAAAAGTTTCAGTTTTTTTTAATTAAGACTAAGGGGATTCAAGTGCAAAAAAGTCTTTCTATTATTACATAAATAAAGACTCAATGCAAGATCCTTTGCTTACTAACGAAACGAAGCATTCAAGTCCGTTTGTGTCACCTGCGCAGGAGGTTAAGGTGGAAGCAAACGAAATTGATTCTGCCACTTTCCTGAAAGCTACTTTTGAGCAAAACCCTTCAAAAGGTCTGGAATTGCTGTTCAGGCGTTTTTATACGCCACTTTGCAGCCACGCGGTCAGGTTCGTTTATTCCAAACAGCTGGCTGAAGATCTGGTAAGCGAGGTCTTTTTTCAGTTTTACCGCACCAAAGCATACGAGAATATCACTTCTTCCTACACCAGCTACCTCTTCCGATGCGTGCGAAACGAATGCTATACGTATATGCGTCGGGAGTTTGGGAAAATGGATACGCTGGAAACGACAGAGGAAAACTCCATTTCTTGCTACCAGCAGCTGCCGGATGCTGAAATCCACTACAATAACCTTTTTATAAAGGTGAACGAGGTGATCGCAAGACTGCCGACGCAATGCCAGCGGGTATTCCTGCTCAGCCGGTTCGAAAACAAGAAATACAACGAAATAGCCAACGAGCTTCATATTTCCCCTAAAACCGTAGAAGTACATATCTCAAAAGCACTAAAACATCTGAGGTCCGCCTTGCACGGCGAATGGATGATCTCGCTTGGTTTGACGCTTTTGAGTTTTTCAGAATACTGATCAGCGCCTGTTCAGGCTGTACTTCGAAATGCATTAAAAATGAAAACACTTATATCAAGATATACTCTTTTCGAGTATCTGGCCGGACGCGCCAACCCGCTCGAACGTCAGCTGGTGGAGGACTGGATTATCCGCAAAGAGAATAGCGAACTGTTTCATCAATGGTTGATGGAATATGAATCCAGGCACCCGCAGTTCGCTCCAAACCAGGAAAAAGCACTGGAAAACCTGCTGCAAAAACTTGATGACGATAAGGTTACCGAAAAAAGCCCCGAAAAGCTGAGCAGTTCTGCCGGAATTTCACCTAAACCATTGAATAACCGATCCTGGCTGATCGCGGCGTCGCTCCTGTTGCTGGTGGGTTGTGGCTGGCTGTTCCGTGAGCCGATCCAGTATAAAACCTACCAGACGGGCTACGGCAAAACGACTGATATCTACCTGGAAGACGGCAGCAAAGTTGCGCTTAATGCAAATTCTAAATTAAAAATTCCGCGATTTGGCTTCGACCAAAAAGTGCGGCAGGTAATGCTGGAAGGTGAGGCTGAGTTTTCGGTGAGCCACACTGTTGATAGTAAACTTTTTGTGGTAAAAACATCTGACAAGTTCAAGGTGGAGGTTTTGGGGACGACTTTTTCAGTGTACGCCCGGCCACGCGGAACGAAAGTCTCTCTTACCAGCGGAAGTGTCCGCATTGATTATTCCCAAAACGACCAGAATAAAAAAGTCATGATGGAGCCCGGAGATCAGGCAATACTTGATCCGGTAGGCGAAGTGCAGCTTGAAAAAAAGCAGGATGTTAAAACTTTTGCGAGCTGGAAAGAACATCGCTACGTATTCAATGCGACCCCGGTAAAGGATATTATCTCAATGATCGAAGAGAATTTCGGTCAGAAAGTGAGCCTCTCAGATTCTGCTATCGCCAGGCGCACGATTACGGGGAATTTTAAAACCAAAAATGCCGAAGAACTTTTACGGACGATCTCCGAAGTACTCGATATGAAAATCGAGCAAGATGGCCGCACTATCTTTTTGACAAACAACTGATTATTCTTAACCATTTTATTATGAATGTAATGCTATCAGCTAAGCAATGGGTGGCGATAGGACTTGTCTTGATGACGCAGGTCTCGCACGATGCCCGGTCCCAGGTAATTGCATTTGCATCTGTTCCTACCCGGCAGCATACCGGTTTCGGGCAAGAGATGAAATTGAAAAATGTCCTCCTAGAAATGCAAAAGCATTATGGAGTTGAAATCGTGTTTGAAGATCGGCTCGTTGGCTCGGTGAAGGTTCCTTCCGGCGATATTGACCTGACCCAGACACTTGAAAAAAACCTCGAACAGGTTTTGGGCCAGCACGGTCTTAAATTCAAGAAAACGCGGAAAAGTACTTTTGTGATCATTGATGCCAGAGCAAAGGATTCTCAGGATAAGTCAGAAAAAAAGGAATCGGCCGGCTTGCCCGACCAGTCGGTGAGATCGGAAAATCTTGATGCGCCGGGCACGGGACAGCAGGCTGCGGTTGACCGGACTATCAAAGGAAAAGTAGCTGACGAATCGGGTGCGGGCTTGCCTGGCGTGAGCGTAGTATTGAAAGGAACGCAGCGCGGAACATCCACAGGCGGAAGTGGCGAATTTACATTGGAGATACCCGACGGCGGCTCTAATGTGCTTGTATTCAGTTTTGTGGGATTTAAATCTCAGGAAGTTGCAGTCGGGAACCAGTCCGACTTTAATGTGGCGCTGGTACCGGACGAGAATTCTCTGGACGAGATCGTGGTCGTTGGTTACGGTACTGTTAAAAAGTCTGACCTGACCGGCGCAGTAGGTACGATCAAGGGCGAGGTGTTGCAGGAGCGTCCGGCTTCTTCACTAAACCAGGGACTTTCCGGCCGCATTGCGGGAGTGAACGTATCGTCCAATTCGGGCCGGCCGGGTGGGCGCGCGAATATCCGGATCCGTGGCGCGAGCTCGATCAGCGTTTCAAATAATCCGCTATATGTGATCGACGGTGTGATCCTGAATGCAGTGGACCTGGCCAACGGAAGTACACCGATCGATTACCTTAACCCGAATGATATTGCTTCGATCGAAGTATTGAAAGATGCTTCTTCAACGGCTATTTACGGAGCGAGGGGCGCGAACGGGGTTATTCTGGTAACCACAAAACGCGGGACTTCCGGAGGCGGCAAAATTACTTACGATTCCGATTTCAGTATCGGTGTAGCACCTAAGAAACTGCCGGTTTTGAATTCGAGGGAATTCCTGGCAGTGGAAGAACTGGCTTATACCAATGCAGCAAAATACGATCCGGTAGGCTGGGCAACCGGTACTAAATACACCGATCCGAAAAAGAAACGCACCAATCCGCTGTTGTTCGATTCGAATGGGAATCCGCTGTACGATACTGACTGGCAGGATGAAGCATTTCAAAAAGCTTTTACCCAAAATCACCAGCTCGGCATGACGGGTGGAAGTGAAAAAGGAAGCTATGGTGCATTCCTGAACTACCGGAATGAAAACGGTATTGTGCGGGAATCGTGGCAGAAGCGATTTGCAGGCCGGTTTGTATTTGATAGTCAGATTAAAAGCTGGCTGAAAGTTGGCGGTACCCTGGGTTACACGGACCAAAATGAAAAGCAGATCGATCAGCTTGGCGGCGGCGGTATTACGGCAATGCGCCAGGTTTTGGAAGCTTTGCCTATTATTCCTGTCAAATATCCTGACGGCCGCTGGGCAAGTAACCGCGATTATCCGGGAATGGAAGGCGGCGACAGCCCGTTGCGTGTAGGTGCGGAGCGACTTTCTTACCTGCGTACCCAGACGATGCTCGGCAATATGTACGCGACGATCAGTCTGGCTCCCGGGCTCGATCTGCGTTCTACGATCGGAACGAATGTGATCAACCAGCGGGAGGATTATTTTGCCGCCGCCGGGCTGCAATACATTTCCAACAATGGCGATGCTTCTGTGAATAACAGGCGGTTCAATTCCTGGCAGTTTGAGAATTACCTGACCTATGTAAAGGACTTTGGTAAAATACATTCTGTGAATGCAATGCTGGGGTTATCATGGCAGCATGTGGATCGTTTTGAGAATCTGGCGAGAAGTCAGAATTTCACAGATACCTACTTTCAGTTCAATAACCTGGGTGCCGGCGCTACTGCACTTGCCCCAAGTTCCAATGCATCTGCTTACGGTCTGAACTCGTATTTCGCGCGTTTGAATTACAGTCTGCTCGATAAGTACCTTGTTACATTCACGGGTCGTATTGATGGTTCGTCCAAATTCGGGGCAGCCAACAGGTATGCGTTTTTCCCGTCGGCTGCGGTTGCGTGGAGAGTTTCGGAAGAAGAATTCCTGAAAACAAGTACGACCATATCAAACCTGAAAATACGCGCCAGCTACGGAGCGACTGGTAACTCCGAAATTCCTGCTTATCGTGCTTTGGCTGGGATGACCAACAATATTGCCAATGTGATCGATTACAGCGTTATTTTCAGTGGCGAGCGGAATATCGGTACGGGTATCAGCCGGATGTCGAATTCGAATTTACAATGGGAGAAAACGCAGCAGGTCGATCTGGGTATAGAGCTGGGTTTGTTCTCTAACAGACTGAGTTTCGAGCTGGATCTTTACCGTCGGAAAGTCAATGAAATGCTATTGGACGCGCCACTTCCTTTGAGCAGCGGTTACAGCAGCATTTATACGAATATCGGAAGTATGGAAAATAAAGGTTTGGAGTTTGCGGTGAATTCCACCAATATCAAACTCGGTGATTTCTCCTGGAATACAACCTTTAATATTTCGGTAAATAAAAATAAGGTACTCGCATTATCCGGCGGCAGCGACATTTTCTCGGGTGCTACGGTGATCAGGGTAGGAGAGCCGGTGGGTTCATTTTTTGGCCGGGTGCATCAGGGAACGTATTCAACCGCAGAGGCTGAGCTGGCTAAAAAATACAACGAGCTGCCGGGCGATGTGAAATACCAGGATCTGAACAATGACGGAACGATCAATGATAACGACCGCACTATTATCGGAAAAGGTATCCCGGACGGATTTGGAACATTCCTGAATACATTCCAGTACAAAGCCTGGTCGCTGACAGTTGACCTGCAATACATGTACGGAAACGATGTGCTTGACAGAAGTATTCACTCGGCGGAAGACAGACAAGGTATTGCAAACAGCTACAAAACGGTTTTGAATGCCTGGACAGAAACCAACCAGAATACGCCTATTGCCCAGGTGAGGCCGATCAATGCTGGATATGATACCAATAATGATAGCCATAAAGTAACAGATGCTTCCTTTATCAGGGGCCGCAACCTGCTGCTCGCCTATTCATTTTCACCTGAACTTGTATCGAAACTGAAACTGGACAGGCTGAGAGCTTATGTATCTGTTCAAAACTTCTTCGTAGCCACCAAATACAAAGGTTATGATCCCGAAGTTTCCAATTCCGGCTCTCCTTTCGACCAGGGTTTGGGATTGTATGATTATCCCAAGCCGCGTGTATTTATGCTGGGATTAAACATTGGTTTATAAAATACGGACTCTTATTCAGAAGCAATATGAATCGAATATCAAATAAAATAGGATTGCTCGCGACAGTGGTGAGCATATTTTTCGCCACAGGTTGCAACGATTTTCTGGAAGAGACAGACCCGAGCAACTTCACGACGGACAGCTACTTTACGCAGCCGGCCCACGGCAGAAGTGCGGTCAATGCGATTTATGCAAGTTTGCGGGAGCCGCTCGGCAGCGGGTTTGGAGGAGGAGCCTGGATGATGACAGAGTTCGCAACCGGCCTCGCAAATACCGACCTTGGGCAGGCTGTAAACAGCTATTTTGTCAAAGATCTGCGTAATACATCGGATAATGGTTACGGCCAGACGTACTGGGCAGCCTATTACCGCGGGATTGCGAATGCAAATTTGTCCATTGAAAAAATCCCGGGTATTCCTGCTATGAATGCGGCAGAGGCGGCGAAGCTGGTCGGCGAGGCGCAATTTCTGAGGGCATTTTATTATTTCAACCTGGTGCGGATGTTCGGAAATATTCCCCTTGTGACGGAATCTGTGAACCTGCAATCGCCGCAACTGAAACCTTCTCAGGCGACAGTGGAAGAAGTTTACAATTATATTGTGGCAGATCTGAAAGCCGCCGAAGCATCGGGCTTACCCTGGGCAGATCCTTCCGGAAAGGTTTCTATGGGAGCGATCAAATCGTTGCTAGCTCAGGTTTACCTGACAATGGCCGGTTACCCGCTGCAAAAAGGAGCTGCATATTACGAGCTGGCAGCCAAAAAAGCGGAAGAGGTGATCGATTCAAAACAGTTCAGGTTGTTTACTACCTACAACGATCTGCATAATCCTGCAAAAAAGAATGTGGAGGAAAATATCTTCATGATCCAGTTCAAAACCCAGATACTACCTTCTGGCTGGCAGGTGTCTATCATTCCTTACAACAAGAATATCTCCCAGTATTCGGATGAAACCGGCGGGATTTATTCTACTGCGGATTTTGTAAAATCGTACGATTCGGCGGATTTGAGAGCGAAGGAAAAGCAGTTTTTCTATACCAAATTCACAGATGAAGCCGACAGGAACAAAGTGGTAGATCTGGGTGGGAATTTTATTTACAAACATTTTGATGTTACAGCACAGACAAGCACTGCCAACAGTGACCTGAACTGGCCGGTGATCAGGTATGCCGATGTGTTGCTCACTTATGCCGAGGCAGCGAACGAAGCCACCGGGCCTTCTGTAAAGGTTTATGAATCTTTAAATGCGGTCCGCACGCGGGCGGAACTGCCTGCATTGGCCGGCCTGACAAAGGACGGACTTCGCGAGGCGATCTGGCGGGAACGCTGGTATGAGCTTTGTTTTGAGAATATAACCTGGTTTGATATGGTACGTCTGCGAAAAGCATTCAATGTGACTACCAAAAAATTTGACAACTATGTAGGGCACAAATTCTCTTACGGACCGACAGTTACCGCGCGTGAACTGCTATTCCCGATACCTACTTCGGAAATGAGGAACAATACGAATTTGAAACAAAACGAAGGATATTAATGCTTGAAAAAATTGGCAATTAAGGTGCCGCCTGACGTAGGTGTTTCATTATCTGATAGCCAAACCCCTGGAAACTTTTCAGGGGTTTGTTCATTTAAGAGACCGCGTTGGCATTAAAATTTAGTGGTGTTTAAATTTTCAACCAATAAATTCATCAACAGATATGAAAAAGACAATGAGCGTATGGGTCGCTGGGACCATGATTTTAATGGCTTCGATGACATTCAGCTGTAATTCAGGTGCAGATAAGGATAGAAAAGAACTTGCGAATGCAGAGGAAGAGGCACTGGAAGCGGCTGAAAAGACCTCTGAGGTAGTATCCAATGATACCAGCAAAGAAGAAATGTCGAAGGCGAAAGAGGAATTGCTGGATGCAAATGCGAAGCTCAATGAAAAGCAGCAGGAATACCTCACTTCACTCAAAGAACGTGAAACGACAATTCAGGATCGTATTAAAAAGCTGGACGAGAAACTTCAATCGGCCAATGATAATTCTAAAAAGCGATTGACGGAAAGAAGGGATAAATTCACCAAAGAGCGCGATCTGCTGCAAGCCAATATTCTGGAATTGCAAAAACCGATGGAGGATAAGCGACTGGAAACCGTACAGAAAGAAGTACAGCAACGTGTGGTTGCAATTGATAAGGAGTTAAGTCAGCAAGACTAAATTCTAAATCTTCAAATAGCAAAAATGGCCGGCAATGCGCCGGCCATTTTTTATGGGATAATGTATTTGCTGATCAGCTTAGATAAACTTGTTGATCAGGTTTTCAAGGTATTCCTGTCTGCCGGAGATAATCGCCGGTTCACCGTTTGTTGCCGCCAGATCAAAAAGATCTTCCAGTTTCAATGCACCGTTTTCAAATTCAGCACCTTTTCCACCGTCGAAACTTGCATATCTGTTCGTACGGATCTTGTCGTATTCGCCGTTCTGAATGATTTTGTCAGCCACAACAAGTGCTCTTGCCACCGTGTCGATACCGCCGATATGTGCGTGGAATACATCCTCCATATCAGTTGAGTTACGGCGACGTTTCGCGTCAAAGTTGATACCGCCGCCCTGCAAGCCACCTGCTTTCAGGATCACAAGCAATGCTTTTGTCCATTCTGCCAGATCGTTCGGGAATTGGTCGGTGTCCCAGCCATTTTGGTAATCACCGCGGTTGGCGTCGATTGATCCCAGGATACCGGCGTCTGCTGCCACTTGCAATTCATGCTCGAAAGTATGTCCCGCCAATGTAGCGTGGTTTACTTCCAGGTTTAATGCGAAATCGTTCAACAGATCGTGGTGGCGAAGGAAGCCGATCACAGTCGCTGCATCGTAATCATATTGGTGCTTGGTAGGCTCGCAGGGTTTTGGCTCGATAAAGAACTTACCTTTGAAACCATTCGCACGAGCATACGCTACCGACATTTTAAGCATTTGCGCAAAGTGCTCCTGCTCTCTCTTCATATCCGTATTCAAAAGGGTCATATATCCCTCACGGCCTCCCCAGAATACATAGTTTTCTCCGCCCAGAGCGATCGTCGCATCCAGCGCCATTTTCACCTGTGCACCTGCGTGTGTTACCACAGCAAAGTCAGGGTTTGTGGAGGCGCCATTCATGTAACGGTGGTGACCGAACAGGTTAGCTGTTCCCCAAAGCAGTTTTACACCAGATTCCTTTTGTTTCTGACCCAGGTATTCAGTCAGGGTTTGCAGGCGCTTTTCGTTCGTTTTTACATCGTCGTCATAATCCACTACGTCCACATCGTGGAAGCAATAGTAGGGTAGTCCCAACTTGGTGATTAATTCAAATGCTGCATCTGCTTTATCTTTCGCACGGTCAACTGCGTCTGCTTTTTTATCCCATGGGTAAAAAAGAGTAGGTCCGCCGAAAGGATCCAAGCCTGATCCGCAGAATGTATGCCAGTAAGCAACCGCGAACCGCAAGTGATCTTTCATGCTTTTGCCGCCGATGATACGGTTTTCATCGTACCAGCGATATGCCAACGGGTTATCTGTTTCGGGTCCTTCAAAAGCGATTTTCCCGACTCCTTTAAAGTACTCCTGTTCTCCGAGTAAGATGCTCATTGTGATTATAAGTGTAAGATTGACAATTGATAGTGCAATACTATTACTTTTTTCTGAATTTTTTGCAGTCCTGAAACAAAAAGAGGAGCAGAAATGAATTCTGCTCCTCTCAGTGAAATATTATTTTTATTTATCTCAGAAAAACTTAGCTCTGTTATCTTCGATTTTCGCGTTATCCCGGATCGCCTCATTCACGAGGTAAGACGTTCTGCCTTCCAGTGATTGGGTCAGCTGCGTTTTGTATTGTGTAAAATCTGCAATTTTAGGAGCTTCTGTTTTGTTCAGCAGTTCTACGATGAAAACACCGTTCTCGCCTGTGAATACGTCTGATTTCTGACCAGCTTTCAGACCAAATGCTTTTCCCAATGCGATCGGATCAAATCCTGCGCTGGTAAGGAAACCGGTGGCCAGTGAAATATCATTTGCTGATTCAACCAATGCGCCTGCACCATATTTCTTGGCAATTGCATCCAGATCGCCGGTCGCGCCTTTCAGCTTGGCTGTGATTTGTTCCGCTTTGATCTGGTTACGTACCTTGGTAGTAAGCTCATCACGGAAATCATTCACTTTCACATCTTTTGCATCCGATTTGCCGGTAAGAACAGCCACGATATATTGTTCTTCTGTTTCAAATACCGGAGATACCGAGTTGATTTTAGAATCGTCTTTGAAAGCCCATCTTACAATCTCACGACCATTTTTGATCGCATTGATATTGGTTGAAGACTCAGGAATACGGTTTGCTGTCGCTACGATCAGGTTTTTATTTTTCTTAACCTCCGCGTCAAACTGTTCTTTTGTTTTAATAGAATTAACAAATTCATCCGCTTTTCTGTAAGCTTCGTCACGTGTTGCCTGACTTGGCGCGATCGTTTTTCCTATTGCAGCAATGCGGTACAGCGTATTCGATTTTGTGTCTGTTACCTTGATAATGTGGAAACCGAACTGGCTTTCTACAAGTCTTGGGATCAAACCAGGTGCGGTAGCAGAGAAAACTGCATCTTCAAATGGCTTTACCATTGCACCGTTGTTCTGGAAATAGTCAAGGTCACCACCACGCTGGGCCGAGCCCGGATCAGCGCTGGAAGTAGCAGCCAAAGCTTCGAAATTTGCTCCTGCTTTAATCTGGGCAAGAATACCTTCGGCTCTTACACGGGCAGCCGCTTTTGCTGAATCCGACTGATTTTCTGCACGGATCAGAATGTGGCTGGCTCTTGCAGATGAGACTGTATCAGAGCGGGTACCGCCGTATTTGTAGATATAATAAGTATTTTCTTCCCGGTAAGGTCCGTAAACACCACCTGGCACGAAAGTCTTAACTGCTTCTTTCAATTGGTCTGACATATTTGCCAAAGACATATTGATAGGAAGCGGAATATCTGAATTCATGCTCGCAAAAGCCGAATCGTTGGGTGCAGCTGCAAGACCTCTCGCCAATTCTTTGATCTCTGCATAAAGTGCAGCACTGTCATCCTTTGCAGGTTGTACCGGGAAAGTAACGTACTCGATCGAGCGGGTATCTGTTCCCTTATATTCTTTGCGGTGCGCGCTGAGGTAATCTTCCAGCTGCGCGTCGGTAACTTTGATCGTTGTATCTACAACCGAGAAATAAGGTACGTACAGGTAACGTAAGTTGGCTTTCGTGTTTTGCGCTACATATTCTTTCTCAGCCTGTGCTTTCGGAGTATAAGTAGAAAGTCTCAGCAGGTTTTCATATTTACTGCGGGTACGTTCTTCACGAAGGCTTTTCTCGAAATTCTCCCACGATTTTTGTTGTTCGATCGGAAGCGTTTTAAGATTTTTCAGATAGTTGATAACTGCATTTTTATCAAATTTTCCGGTGGTAGGATCCGAAAATGCTTGTAGAATCGATGGGCTGATGTGGTTTCCCTGAACCATATCGTATAGTTCGTCATCTGTAACAGTCAGTCCCAGCTTGTCGAATTGGCTTTTATAAGCAATATCCACTACGAACTGGTTCCAGGCCTGATCTCTCAGAGAAGCAAGCTCGCCTTCATTAAGGCTGCGTCCCGATTGCGCTTCGTAGTTCTGGCGGAATCCATCGACCCTGCCCTGGAAATCTTTTATGTTAATTTCTTTGCCGGCTATCTCGCCTACAACCTGGTTATTGTTTCCTCCAAGCATTGAATTGGGGCCCATAAGATCGCCGCCAATCATAAAAAGAATTAAACTGATAGCGATTACCGTCACGGCAATCCCGGATTTCTCTCTGATCTTGTTAATTAAAGCCATTTTCTCGATTCAAAATTAGTGCGCAAAATAAAATCTTTTCTTCGTGGAAAGCAAGACCTTAGATTCTCAATTTCACGAATTGAATGCAACGTGAGTCGCTGCGCGTTAGGGTTAAGATAGGATTAGGTAATATACTGATATTAAGACATGTGTTTCAGGTTCAAAGCATACAGCACGGCCATGAAAATACTCAGGAAGATACCCGCCATCGCATTGATCACTCCAAGCCAGCCACCTATCAGGAAAAGGGGCGCTAGAAATGCGACCGCAATGCCAGCCAGATAGAGATAGTACCCTTTCTTATTCAGGTTCCACATTAAATAGGCTGCATAAAGCGCAAGAGATTCAAAGATCAGCATAATGATCGCCGCAGTCCTGACAGAATCAGCAGTGGTCTGTTTGATCACGGATTCGAACATTTTGTCCATTGTTTCGGTATCTGCGGTTGCTTTCTGAGTATCCAGACTTTCACGCACAGTCTCGAAAGTCTCCCTGGTTTTGTCGGCCATGATCTCAGGACTCCATAGTTTTTCGGAATGTGTCCAAAGACCGGAAACGGCACTCATAAAGGTAAGAAAACACAGAATAGTGAGGAAAGTCGGACGTATTGCGGGAGCACTCATTGAGTAAGATAATCAGCAGGTCAGTTTAGCCTGCCATGTAAAATTTGCGGATTTAGATGAAAACACCAAAGCCGATTTGAATATTCTTAACGTCCAACATACATTTGTCGTTCAGGTTTGACTTAATATTCAACAACACAAAAACCATTATCATGAGCCTTCAAACACTTACCGAGCGCGTAACAAATATGCTCGGCACAGACAGCGGACTGAATGCGACCGCGAAATTTGTAACCGAAGAAGGTACTGTATACGTCGATGGAAAATCGGTGCCGAATTCAGTTTCAAATGAAGATAAGGAAGCAGATTGCACTTTTGAGGTTTCGACTAAAAATGCATTGAAACTCATGGATGGGGACTTAAATGCGATGATGGCTTTAATGTCGGGCAAGCTGAAAATCGACGGGGATATGGGCGTGGCTATGAAAATCGCTGAAACTTTCGGGGGTAAATAGTAGGGCTGGAATAGCGCTGGCTTTTCATCGAGACGGGTTTGTTTTATAAAGAACCTGCACTTCAAAATGGAAAATCAGCAGGCAGAGTCCGTACAGGAGATTAATCGCAGAAAATTCGTCAAAGCCGGCGCAATAGCGGCTGCAAGCTTTATGATCGTTCCTCGCCATGTGCTGGGGAAGGGATTTATTCCTCCAAGTGACAAGCTTAATATCGCCGCCGTGGGCTGTGGCGGCAAAGCCGATGTGAATATCAGGCTTGCATATAATAATGGTGCAGATAATATGGTCGCGCTCTGCGATGTAGACGACCGCCAGTCCGAAAAATACAGAAAGCAGTTTCCAAAAGCGCCCTATTACAGGGACTACCGGAAAATGCTGGAAAAGGAAGCCAAAAACATCGACGCTGTCCTGATCACAACCCCGGATCACATGCACTTCCCAATCGCAATGTCTTGCATTGAGTTAGGAAAGCACGTGTATGTTGAAAAACCGCTGACGAAGGATATCTGGGAAGCCAGGAACCTGACGCAGGCCGCTAAAAAGTACAAAGTAGTAACTCAAATGGGCAACCAGGGCAGCAGTAGCGACGGTACCCGGCAAACGGAAGCTATTGTTCAATCGGGCGTTATCGGTGATGTTTATAAAATTGAAGTATGGACCGACCGCCCGGTTTGGCCGCAGGGTGTAAAATCTCCAAAAGATAAAAATGAATCTCAGCCAATCCCGAAAGAAGTAGACTGGGATCTCTGGCTTGGTAATGCTCCAAAACGACCATATCACGAAGCTTATATGCCTTTTCGGTGGCGCGGTTACTGGGATTTCGGTACCGGCGCGCTTGGTGATATGGGTTGTCACTTTATAGATGTACCCTTTCGCGCGATGAAGCTCGGGTACCCTACTTCCGTCGAATGCAGCGTAGGCTCGGTATATTCCGATTTTTTCAGCCAGGCATTTTTCGATGACGTTTGCCCGCCTTCTTCCTCGATACATTTAAAATTCGCTTCAAAAACGCCCGGAAAGGAAATCAGCTTTTCTTGGTACGACGGCGGAATCAGGCCGCAGTTACCCGATGGTTGTGACTACAAAACTGTTTTTGGTAGTGTGGACGGCGGAATGCTGTTTATTGGTACCAAAGGCATTTTAAGTGCAGAAATGTTTGGTGAAAATCCCAGACTATGGCCGGAGAAGCAGTTTGAGAATGTGCGGCTGAATATCAATCCGCGTGAACTGGTACCCGGCGGCCCCGCAGGCCACCAGCAGCAATTTGTTCAGGCTTGCAAAAAAGGATTTGGCGCTTACACCAGCTCTTCATTCGATCAATCGGGCCCGCTCACTGAAATCGTTTTAATGGGAAACCTGGCAGTAAGAAGTTACCTGCACCGCGAAGCCAAGGCCGACGGAAAAGGATTCACTTTCCCCGGCCGGCAAAAGCTGATCTGGGACGGGGATAATATGAAGATCACCAATTTCGATATCGCCAATCAGTTTGTCAAAAGGGAATATAGAAAGGGCTGGTAGCCTTCGTTCGTCGAGCACGCCAGCCCGACGATTACAAGACCAACTCTCTTAAATACATTTGTATCGTATTTTCAAGACCCAGGTAAAGTGCGTCGGAGATCAGTGCGTGGCCGATAGAAACTTCGTCCATCCAGGGAATACTTTGTTTGAGGAAACGCAGATTGTCCAGGCTGAGATCGTGGCCGGCATTTAAGCCCAAACCTACTTCTCTTGCAGTTTCAGCGGCTGCTACGAATGGTAACACTGCTTTTTGTCTGTTCTCAAAATAGCCTGCGGCGTAAGGTTCTGTATAAAGCTCCACGCGATCGGCGCCGCATATTTTAGCTCCTTCTACCATTTTTTGATCCGGATCCACAAAAACAGATACACGAATGCCGGCAGACTTGAAAATGCTGATCAGATCTGTCAGTTCACTCTTATTATTAATGGTATCCCAGCCTGCATTTGAAGTAATGGCGTGCAATGCGTCTGGCACGAGCGTAACCTGGTCGGGCTTGTTGGCCAATACCAGCTCGACGAATTTTTTTTCGGAAGGATTACCCTCGATATTGAATTCAGTAGTAACCACTTCTTTCAGATCATACACATCCTGGTAACGAATGTGCCGCTCGTCGGGCCGCGGGTGAACTGTAATACCTTGTGCACCAAATCGCTCACAATCCAGCGCCACTTTCAGTACATTAGGATTATCACCGCCGCGGGAATTGCGCAGGGTAGCAATTTTGTTGATGTTAACGCTTAGGCGAGTCATTTTTTAATGATTGAATGATTGAATGATTGAATGAGTGAATGATTTAGCTAATACTTGTTGAAGGCGCTAATGAGCGATCGGGTGCAATGAATGCTTTGATTCGGGTTATTTGGGACGAATCTCTTAAATTCGCCGATTGCAAATTTAGTGTTCACTAGTTCAAAATACGTTTTATAAACAATTAATCAAATATTCATCGCGCCGGCACCCGGCAATTCAGTCATTCAATCATTCAATCATTCAACATTAAAAACATGTCTTTAAAAACACAAGTCGAGTCGGGTATAAAAGATGCAATGCGGGCCAAGGACCAGGATACTTTACGTGCACTCCGCGCTATTAAGTCCTTGATTTTATTGGAAGAAACAAAAGGCGGCGCGAGCGGTGAGCTGACTTCTGATGACGAGCTGAAATTGCTGACCAAAGCTGCCAAGCAACGTCGTGAATCAGCCGATATTTACAAGACGCAAAACCGTGAGGATCTTCTGCAAAAAGAGGAGGCAGAATTAGCGGTCATCGAACAATTCCTGCCAAAACAACTTACGGAGGACGAAGTGAAGGCGAAATTGCAGGAAATTATTACCCGCATAGGAGCTTCGGCGCCTTCTGATATGGGCAAAGTAATGGGCGTGGCGACCAAGGAACTGGCTGGCCAGGCCGACGGAAAAGTAGTATCTGCATTGGTGAAGGGATTGCTCGCATGAAATTACTGGATGTAATCATCCTCATTCCGCTTTTGTGGGGTGCATTACATGGTTACCGCAAAGGTTTGCTGATCGAAATTATCGGAATAGCAGGTTTTGCGGTCGCTATGGTTTTAGGATTTAAATTTTTAGGGCTCGGAATGGAGGTATTAACACCCTATTTCAGCGATAGTATGGCAAAGCGGATCCTGCCATATATCGGGTTTTCAGTGATTTTCTTTCCTACCATATTCTTATTAAATCAATTCGGATATATGATCCGGCGCTCGCTGAGGTATTCTATTCTGGGTACTTTCGACAGTTTTGCTGGCGCGATGGTGGGCGTTTTTACGTGGGTTTTCGGGATCAGCGTTTTCTTCTGGCTGGTCGATATGATCGGAGTGAAAATTCCGGCGCACCGCACGGATGATACTTATCTTTATCCGCTGGTGGTACCTATTGCGCCCAATCTGATCACCAAAGCATTGTCCATTATGCCCGCAGGTACCGACCTGATCCGCGAGTGGAAAAGTGAATATCTAACCGATTGAACTTTCAGAATCAGCGCCGGGTTAAGTTTTCGTTGCTGACTTTCAGTACCTTTGCAGCTCAAACAGGCTGAATGCAAAACGCATTTGACCCAAAAAAATAACAATGACCGGAATACAAGACAAGCAGGATATCCGAAAATTGACAGTCGATCAGCTGAAAGGCTGGATGGCCGAGCACGGAGAAAAAGCTTTCAGGGCGAAGCAGATATATGAATGGATCTGGAAAAAATCCTCCCATTCATTCGCCGAAATGACCAATCTTTCCCTTCCTACCCGCCAGTTGATGGATGAGCATTTTGTCATTCATAATATGGAAGTGGCAAAACAGCAGCAGAGTAATGACGGTACGATCAAATCTGCATTCAGATTATTTGACGGAAATCTGGTAGAAGGCGTTTTAATCCCTGCCACAGACAGAATGACCGCCTGCGTGAGCAGCCAGGTTGGTTGCTCGCTTACCTGCAAATTTTGCGCAACCGGATATATGGACCGCAAACGCAACCTGGAAGCTGGCGAAATTTACGATCAGGTAGTGGCGATCGCGCGCCAGGCGGAAGGAAGTTTCAATGCGCCGCTTACCAATATTGTGTATATGGGAATGGGCGAGCCGCTTTTGAACTATACAAATGTTCTGAAATCCATCGAGCACATTACCTCGCCGGAGGGACTGAATATGTCGCCAAAACGCATTACCGTTTCTACTGCGGGCATTGCGAAAATGATCAAAAAGCTGGGCGACGACGAAGTGCGTTTTCGGCTTGCATTGTCGCTCCACGCGGCAAATGATGCCAAAAGAAATCAGATCATGCCGATCAATGAATCCAATTCACTCGATAACCTGGCGGAGGCTCTGAACCATTTTTACAGAAAAACGGGCAACAGGATTACCTTCGAATATATCGTATTCAATAATTTCAATGATACTTTGCAGGACGCGAAAGAGTTGTGGGAGTTTACCAAACGCGTTCCTGCTAGGGTGAATATCATCGAATATAATCCGATTGCAGAAGCCGATTTCAAGAATACGGAAGGGGATAAGCTAGATAAGTTTGCCGGGTTTCTGGATGATCGTGGCGTATCTGTGCACGTGCGCAGAAGTCGTGGGAAAGATATCGACGCGGCGTGCGGCCAGCTTGCAAATAAGGAGACAGCATAAAACTTTGGCTTAACAATTTGTTAATATTGCATCGCTCAAGAATAAGTAGCTTTGTGCTGTTTATAAATAAACTTATATACTTCTTCTATGTTTGGTCTTGAAACCGACATCTTTATTCTCCTCGCTTTTAGCCTTTTAGCCGCCTGCGCATTCGAATTTGTCAATGGTTTTCACGATACTGCCAATGCGGTCGCTACTGTGATTTATACAAATTCCCTGAAACCAAATGTGGCCGTAGTTTGGTCTGGTTTTATGAATTTCTGCGGTGTTTTCTTTGGTGGAATAGCAGTAGCAATGGGTATTGTCAACCTGCTTCCCGTCGAATTGCTCATTGATCAAAACGTTTATCATAGTGCCGCAATGGTCTTCGCGCTGCTTTTCAGCGCGATCATCTGGAACCTGGGTACCTGGTATTTTGGCTTGCCTAGTTCGAGCTCCCATACATTGATCGGCTCTATTTTAGGGGTAGGTCTTGCATTTACATTCATGCCCGAGAATTCCAATGCAGCGGGTGTAAACTGGTCGAAGGCAAAAGAATTGTTCATGTCGCTGCTGACTTCTCCGATCTTCGGTTTTGCATTGGCGATCATCATTATGTTCATATTAAGGCGGTCACTTTCAAAGCCTTTACGTGAAATCGTTTTCAGTGAGCCCAAGAAAAATCAGCCGCCTCCAATCTGGATCCGCGCTATTTTGATCACAACCTGTACATTAGTAAGCTTTTTCCACGGTTCCAACGACGGACAAAAAGGAGTAGGGTTGGTAATGTTGATATTGATTGGAATTGTGCCTGCACATTTTGCATTGGACAATAGCCAGGATCCTATTCAAATGAAAGCGGATCTGATCGGTATCGAGCAGGCGGTTTCAAAAATTGATTCTTCCAGACTTTCAGTTACAGATCGCCACAATCTGGCGACAATTAAACATGAAATTACCAACCTGAATGCACAGGTAAGCGACTCGCTGCCGGAACATAAATTACCGTTGGAAAAAAGAATGGACGCCCGTCGCTCATTGCTTTTGATCAGCCGCAATACAAAAACGATCCTTGATAACGGACATGCAAACCTGGGTCCGGCCGATGCTGCTTACCTTAAAATGCAGTCGGGAAGTGAGCAGGGTATCAGACGTTACACGGATTACGCGCCGGACTGGGTTATTTTGATGATCTCACTTTCGCTGGGTCTGGGTACAATGGTGGGCTGGAAACGTATTGTGGTGACGATTGGTGAAAAAATCGGGAAACAACATTTGACTTATGCGCAAGGTGCTTCTGCTGAGCTCGTTGCAGCCAGTACGATCGGTGTTTCGTCTTACCTCGGCTTGCCGGTGAGTACAACGCACGTACTTTCTTCCGGGATCGCGGGTTCGATGGTAGCCAGTAAAGGTGTCAAAAACTTACAGGGTGGAACAGTCCGGAATATCGTAATTGCCTGGATATTAACATTACCGGTCACTATGCTGCTTTCAGGAACGTTATATGCGTTTTTTCGCTGGATATTATAAGTAAGAAATTTTGTTGGATTGAAGCCGGGGCGGAAACGTTCCGGCTTTTCCATTTATAAACCGCGTCGCACTTTCTTTGCTTTGGATTGGTTTTAATATCGTAATTTCGAAAAGGAGTTTTAATATCAATTAGAGCCAATTATTCACCAGAATGACAACTATTGAAGAGCAGGTAAACCGTTACGGGTATGTCACCGAAGCTGTTGCCGAAGATATCGATCTGATCGCCGAGATCACGAGGTTAAAGAAAGAAAAGAATGCAGTGATCCTCGCACACTATTATGTGGACGCTGAAATTCAGGATCTTGCGGATTATATTGGTGACAGTCTCGGTCTTTCTCAGCAGGCGGCTGCGACGGAGGCAGATATGATCATCTTCTGCGGCGTACATTTCATGGGCGAAACTGCAAAAATTCTGAGCCCCAATAAAAAAGTCGTTATTCCTGATCTCAACGCAGGATGTTCGCTCGCGGATTCTGCACCCGCCGACAAATTTGCTGCATTCAAGGCGCAATATCCCGATCATATTGTGATCAGTTATATCAACTGTTCCGCAGAAATTAAGGCTTTGACGGATATTGTTTGTACGTCCTCAAATGCATTGCAGATCGTTGAGAGTTTGCCGAAAGATCAGAAAATTATATTTGCTCCCGATGCAAACTTAGGAAGATATGTCGCGCATAAAACAGGTCGGGATATGGTTTTGTGGGACGGCGCCTGCATTGTTCACATTGATATTTCGAGGGAAAAATTGAAGCAGTTGCAGGATGAAAATCCGGATGCATTGCTGATTGCGCACCCTGAGTGTAAGGAAGATATATTGAAGCAGGCGGATTATGTTAGTTCGACGACCGGGCTATTGAAGTTTGTTAAAGAATCTAACCATACCAAGTTTATAGTTGCGACCGAAGCAGGCATTTTACACAAAATGAAGCAATCGGTGCCGGACAAAAAACTGATCCCTGCGCCAGGTTCGGACAACAATACCTGTGCATGCTCAGAATGTCCATACATGAAGATGAATACGTTAGAAAAAGTTTATAATGCACTTTATTATGAGCAGCCGGAGATTTTTGTACCGGAAGATATCAGGCTGAAAGCCTACGAATCAGTGGCCCGCATGCTGGAACTGAGCAAAGGTATCTAATCTTATAATTTGTATTTTTCTCTCAATTTATGCCCCAGTTTGATTTTCTGATTATTGGTTCGGGTATTGCCGGACTCAGTTACGCGGCCAAACTCGCCAGACATTTTGATTCCCTGAAACAGGAGAAGTCCATTGCCGTGATCACGAAAGTTCAGGCTGACGAAACGAACACTAAATATGCACAAGGCGGTATTGCGGTCGTTTGGGCAGAATCGGATTCATTTGAAAAGCATATTCAGGATACGATGGACGCGGGCGACGAGGTCAACAAGCGGAATATCGTCGAAATCGTTGTGCGCGAAGCGCCCGAGCGAATCCAGGAACTGATTGATTATGGTACCCGGTTCGACAAGGAAAGCGGGGGAGAATATGACCTGGCCAAAGAAGGCGGACACTCGGATAACCGGATTTTACATTTCAAGGATATTACCGGCGCTGAAATCGAGCGGGCACTTTTGGAAGAAGTGAACCGGCACAAAAGCATTCAGATATTCACCCACTATTATGCTGTCGAACTGATCACGCAGCACCATTTGGGCGAGACCGTTTATCGTTACCAGGAGGATATCAAGTGTTTTGGCGCGTATGTTCTGAACCGCCAGACCGGAGATGTGGAAAAATTCATAGCAAAAACTACGATGCTCGCGACCGGCGGGATCGGGAATATCTACCAAAGTACTACCAACCCGACGATAGCGACCGGCGACGGAATCGCGATGGCTTACCGGGCAAAAGGGATTTGCGACAATATGGAATTTATTCAGTTCCACCCCACCAGCTTCTATAAACCGGGTCAAAAACCTTCATTCCTGATCTCCGAGGCAGTTCGCGGTTTTGGAGGGATATTGAAAAGAGCTGATGGAAGTACATTTATGGAAAATTACGATTCCAGGCTTTCACTTGCGCCGCGCGATATTGTAGCCCGGGCTATTGACTCAGAAATGAAGAAGAACGGGGTGGATCATGTTTACCTCGATGTGCGTCATTGCGATTATGAAAAGTTCGTTGAGCATTTTCCAAATATCACAGAATACTGTCTGAACGAGGGAATTGATGTACGGAAAGATATGATCCCGGTGGTGCCTGCGCAACATTATATGTGCGGAGGAATCCGGGTGAATGAATGGGGTAAAACTAATATTGACTTTTTATACGCAGTTGGGGAATGTGCCTGTACAGGTTTGCACGGATCCAACAGGTTGGCTTCCAATTCATTGCTGGAAGCAGTAGTTTTTGGCCACCGGGCTTATGAGAGCACAATATCCAGTTTTGAAAATGCCTTTACTCCTGATAATATCCCAGAATGGGACGATTCCGGCACTACGCACCCCGAAGAGCAGGTATTGGTCACAGAAATGACGCGGGAGCTGAATAGTATCATGTCCAATTACGTAGGTATCGTCCGCACCGACCGAAGGATGAAACGCGCCTACGACCGGCTTGAATTGCTGCATCAGGAGCACGAAGATCTGTATCGCGAATCCAAAATTTCCGTAGCAATATGCGAGCTGCGGAATATGATCTCTGTTTCGTATCTGATCATTAAAATGGCTATGGCGCGAAGAGAAAACATCGGCCTGCACTACAATGCGGATCGCGTCGCGTAGATCGAGTCGCGTAGATCGCGTCGCGTAAAAAAATCACTTACTGGCAATTGCGTGACGACCTTTCTTGGTAACCGCGCGTTGCCAGACATTTTGACCGATTTTTTCACCCAGATAAGTGCCTTCTTCCACGCCGTCGCGGTAGTGTATTCCGCCATAAACCCGACTCATCGAAGCATCCCAATAGGCTTCTTTAAACGATTTAAAGGATTTTACACCATGCCCGTATTTCTTTTCAGTCGAATCTGTAAAAGCTACATTGTCGCCGATCAGGTTCGTTAATACTACTCCGCACGCGGCCGAGATCGTGCTGTGCCCACTTACATATTCCGGGAAAGCCGGTGTTTCGAGGAATGGTCGCCAGTTTGGGTCCCAGTTATTATTGATCACCGTTTCGGGCCGGATTCTCACAGTCCTGTACTTTTCATCCCAGCATGCTGAAAACGCGTCAAACAGTGCCAATGCGCCCAATGTATATGCTTCGGTGGAGCGGATCAGATCCAGCTTTTTGTCTGTCGATACCGTTCTGATAATAGCGAGCCAGTGTCCGGCGGGAGTCATTTTCTTGTTTGCGAACATTGCGTGGCCGACTACATTGGTAACAAATGCATTATCATCCCAAAAATAGGCAGCTGCCTTTTGCTCTTCGGTCAGCGTTTTGCCGGTATTGTAAACCTCCATCGCCAACTTCATAAACTTGCTGTTTTTGTCAAGATCGTACTTGGCCGGGGGCGGGCAACGGAACTGTGTGATCGAATCTAATGTGAAAGTCCGGACCGTATTCCACATAGGTTCACAAGCATCGGCGTAAGCGGGCGGCGTCGGTACCCAGGTGCCGGGCGCGTGGGTTACCGTATACCTGTAACCACGGATTTCCTTATAGTGATCTTTGGAAGAATATTGCATCACATGCTTCGCAACCGAATCACCGTATGCTAGTGACCGTTCGTATACTTCTTCCGGAATTCCCATGTTTTGATACTTCTCAAAAAGCCCTTTTTCATACTTATCCCACATATCACCTGAGAAAGTCAGTGTGCGGCCCACGGAAGTAAATGCCCGGATACTAGCCAGGGGAAAGCAATAGGCAAGCGAGGAATCAGGCTTTGGCGGTGCTGTAAACTTGACCAGCTGGCCTGCAAGAGATTGATATTCAGGATACCCGGGCACTAGTGCTTCGTAAGCAGCCAGGAACGAATAACTGTAAATGCGGCTTGCAACCGGCGGTTTGAAAATATCGTGGATGATCACGTCCGTCAGGTAGGTAGCGGTTTCGTGGAAAAGCGCTGGATCTGCCGCCTTTGCATTGTATTCGGCTGGCGTGAGCTCTTTTTTACAACTAAAACAAAAGGCGAGAGTGATCAGGGAGAGTAAGCTTAATCTCATTACAAGTAGATAGGTGGGTAAAGACAGTAGCAGTTAAGAATGCGAATATAAATAATCAATCAGTGGTTACCAATTCTGGATTAAAGAACGAATAATTGTAACTTATATATTACAATAACTGCATTTCCAGCTAAATAAGTGATATATATTGTTATTTTCTTATAAATTATAGACTATAACCGTGAACGCTTTCTTTTGTTAAATAATTAATATCTTTTTGTACAATCGCATGAGTAAATCATTCTGATATGTACTTATCGAAGGGATTTTGCAGGCGCTGTAAATCGAATTGTGTTAAAAGTACACCCTCTGAATTAATGACTGAACGTTTCAACCACCCTTAAAAAAAGCGTATGTAAAAACTTTCCGATCCAACTCTTCTTTGACTTGTAGACTACTTCCGTGACTGGGAGAATTTTTCAGCTCTACGTTCCGTGCTTATACGGTTAAGCAACTTTCAATTACCACTTTTAACTCTAAATTTTAATCTATGAGATTTTCTACTGATTGGGTACCCCGTGTCGTGTCGCGTGGTATTTTTTCACTTCTCCTCATGCTTGCTTTTGTGACAGCCGCCCACGCGCAGAACACAATCAAAGGTAAGATCAAGGATGAGCAAGGCCAGGCATTGCCGGGTGTAAGTGTAGTCGTAAAAGGGACTACCGCTGGGACTGTGACCGACAACGAGGGTAACTACACTGTGAATGCAGAAAGAAATGCCACGCTCGTCTATTCATTTATCGGTTACCTGACCCAGGAAATTGCGATCGGGAACAGGAATTCTGTCGATATCACGCTGCAAACTGATACCAAAGCACTGGAAGAGGTAGTGGTTGTAGGTTACGGTACCGCCAAAAAAGCGACGCTTACCGGTTCAGTTACAGCGGTTAAGGGAGCCGAATTGCAAAAAGCACCGGCAGCCAACTTATCAAATACATTGGGCGGCCGCCTTCCGGGTGTTTCTGCTGTACAGGCAAGTGGTGAACCAGGTTATGATGGATCGGCGATCCGTATCCGGGGTACTAACTCTCTGGGTAACAGCAATGCACTGATCGTTGTCGACGGGGTACCAAACAGAAGCGGTGGTCTTGACCGGATCAACCCTGCTGATATTGAAAGTATTTCGGTTTTGAAAGATGCTGCGGCTGCGATTTACGGTTCACGCGCCGGTAACGGGGTTATCCTGATTACTACCAAACGCGGAAAAACCGGCAAGCCGATGATTTCGTACGATGTGAACCTGGGGTTGTCTGCACCAACGCGTACTCCGGAAATGTCGAATGCAGAAGAATATGCGACAATCCGTAACGAATTGCAGATTTACGATAACCTGCCTGTGGGACAATGGGGCGGTGCTTTGCAAGGATTTAATTCAAACGGATCCTATACCCGTACCGACAATCAAAATGTGGTTAATGCAGTTTTCAAGCCGGAGGATATTCAAAAATTCAGAGACCAATCTTCGCCTCTGCTTTACCCTGATACAGACTGGTACGGTTCGGTACTTCGTAAATGGGCACCTCAGCAGCGCCATAACCTGCAATTGACAGGTGGTAGCGAGAATATCAAATACCTTGCCTCGATCGGGCACATCAAGCAGGACGGATATTACATCAATTCTGCAACCGGTTACAAGCAATATGATATGCGTATCAATCTTGATACAAAAATCAATAAATATGTAACTGCTAATCTGGGACTTACACTGCGCGAAGAGCACAGGCATTTCCCAAGTGGTGGAAACAGCGCGCAGGCGATTTTCCGTATGTTAATGCGTGGAAAGCCGACTGAAATCGCAATCTGGCCAGACGGTCGCCCGGGTCCTGATATTGAAAATGGTCAGAACCCTGCGGTTATCACAACCAATACAACTGGTTATAACAACGATAAAAGGGATTATATCCAGACTAACGGTGGACTTGAAATTCAGATTCCAGGCGTATCCGGGCTGAAAGTAAACGTGATGGCGGCTCTGGATAAGCAGCTGCGTCGTCAGAAAAACTTCGAAACGCCGTGGACTTTGTATTCATGGCCTGACAAATCTAAATTCGAAGCCGATGGCGTAAGCCCGCTCCTTAGCGGAACAGTTCGCTCTACTTTCAAAGATCCTCGTTTGAGAGAAAGTGCTTCTCAGGAGCTTTCAATCCAGCTTACTGGTCAGGTTTCTTACGAAAAATCTGTTGGCGCGCATAACTTCAATGTGATGGCGGGTATCCAGAATGAGAAAGTGGACGCAGACGGATTCTTCGCATTCCGCCGCTACTTCATCTCTCCGGTAGTTGACCAGCTTTTCGCGGGTGGTACTGCCGAGCAGGATATCAATAACTTCGATTTGTATAAAAGAGCGCGTTTGAGCTACTTCGGTCGTGCGGGTTATAACTACAAAGAGAAATATCTGGCTGAATTCCTGTGGCGTGTGGATGGTTCTTACGTATTTCCAAAAGAAGGCCGTTTCGGATTCTTCCCTGGTGTTTCGGCAGGATGGAGGGTTTCGGAGGAAGATTTCTGGAAAAACAATATCCGCTTCCTGAACAATGTGAAAGTACGCGGATCGTGGGGCCAAATGGGTGCTGAACCTTATTTCCTTGGAACAGAAACATTGGCTGAATACCAATATCTGTCTACAATGGGCTTCGGAAGCTACATTATCGGCGATCAGGTTGCTAAGACTTTGCTCGAATCACGCGTTGCGAACAAGAACTTCACCTGGGAGGTTGCCAACAATACCAACTTCGGTATCGAGGGTACACTGTTCCGTGATAAAGTCGCTTTCGAATTTGATTATTTCGTAAACAACCGTTCTAATATCCTGATCCCTAAGGCTGGTTCTACACCTTCAACTGCCGGTATCGACGGAAAGCTTCCTCCTCAAAACCTGGGTAAGCTGCAAAACAAAGGATGGGAATTTAAAGTGAGCTACGATGGTAATGCGGGTGATTTCACGTATTCTGTCAGTGTAAATGGTGGTTTTGCTAAAAATGAGATTAAATACTGGGATGAAACGCCGGGTGCTCCTTCTTATCAGAGATCTACCGGAATGCCTTACAACTCATTCCTAGTCTATCAGTTTGACGGTGCATTCAGAGACCAGGCTGAGATCGATGCCAATCAAATCGATTACAGCCCGATCACTGGTAACCTGAGACCAGGTGATATGAAGTTCAAAGATGTGAATGGTGATAAGAAAATCAGTGCGGATGACCGCGTGCGCAGCGAGAAAGTGCAGCGTCCATGGTTTACAGGCGGTGCTTCTATCAACCTTGGCTACAAAGCATTTGACCTTTCAGTATTGTTCCAGGGCGCTACCGGCGGTTTGCAGATCATCGGTCTGACAGAATCCGGCGACATTGGTAACTACCTGAAATATGACTTCGACCACCGCTGGACGATCGATAACCCAACTAGCGAGTACCCACGTTTGACAAACCGTAACAACCGTTACTACACCAACACTGGTCAGGCTGGTATCAACGACTACTTCCTGAAAAGCAGCAATTACCTGCGTTTGAAAAACATCGAACTGGGTTATAACCTGCCTTCTGAGATCGGATCGAAAGTCGGGTTGAGCAATCTGAGAATTTATGTGAACGGACTGAACCTGCTTACGATCGACAAGATCAAAGTGTGGGATCCGGAAGCGACCAGAAATGATGGTCAGTATTATCCTCAGGCAAAAATTATGAGCGCTGGTGTACGTTTGGCATTTTAATGAAAACAAATATGAAATTAAGATATAAAGGTTTAGCTATCGTAATGCTGTTGGCGGGCGGTTTGGCATCGTGCGATACCGAGTTCCTCGACGTAACGCCACCGACCGAAATCCCGACCGAGGAGGTTTGGAAAGACGGGGCATTGGCAGAAGGTTTTGTAACGGGTAATTATGGAGGACTTCAGCAGGGTGGATTTAGTGAGCAAATGCTCGCTTCCCTCACGGACGAAGCCGTTTTTACCCACACTGGTCGTAATATCAATACAGTGACCGAAGGAAGTTTAAGCCCGTCCAATCTGGGCTGGGTTGACGCGACTTACGGATGGAGCCAGATGTATACGCAGGTTCGTAATGCAAATATTGCACTGAACAACCTGCCTATCGCTACTTTCACTGACGAGGCGCTTAAAAGCAGACTGATCGGAGAAGCTTACTTCCTGAGAGCTTACTACTATCAGCAGCTGGTGCGTTACTATGGATCTGTTCCTATCATCAAAAAAGTGTACAAACTGAATGAAGATTATTCGGTGGCACGTAACACTTTTGACGAATGTATCAAGGCGATCGTAAGTGACTGCGACAGTGCTGCATTGTTATTGAAAGGGAAAAATCTTGCAAAAGGCCGCGCCACTGAGGCAGCTGCTTTGTCACTGAAAGCGAGGGTACTCCTTTACGCAGCAAGTGATTTGCACGATATCCCGACTGCCAAAGCGAAATCTTCGGTAATCGCAGGCTATCCTAATCCGGAATTCCTTGGATACACAACCGGCGACCGCAAAGCGCGCTGGCAGGCTGCGCAGGTAGCTGCGAAAGCTGCTTTGGACGCAACAATAGGCGGAGGTTTCAAGCTGAACCTGGCTGCCCCCGTAACTCCGGAACAAGGTAAACTTAACTATGTATCGATCGCAATGGGCGGCGCAAGTGCTGACAAAACCCTTGATGCAAGTGCCGGAAGTGAGATCGTTTTTGGCCGTTATTTCTCGCCAAGTATGAACGAAGGCGCGCGCCAGACAGGTTTGAACAACGGTCCTAACGGATACCACAACTGGGCAGGTAATACGCCGATCGGTACGTTGGTTGACGATTACCAGATGATGGACGGAACACCTTTTTCATGGACAAACCCTGTTCACAAGGTGAGCCCGTACACAAACCGTGATCCGCGTCTTTATGCAACTGTAATGTACGATGGTGCACCCTGGAAGCCACGTCCTTCCGATGCCAAAGATCCGGCCAACCAAATTCAGACAGGCGCTTATGATTTGCTTGATGACAAAGGTGCGTTGATCAACCGCAAAGGATTAGATACCAGAAGCAGCTCAATAGAAGACTGGAATGGTAGCCGCACAGGATATTACATGCGTAAATTTATCGACCCAAATCCAGGTTTATATGACAATACCGACCGCCAGAACATCCCGTGGCCATTTATTCGCGTTACTGAAAACGTATTCAATTACGTAGAGGCAAGCATTGAATTGGGTCAGGATGCAATTGCGTTGGAATGGTTGAACAAAATCCGTTTCCGCGTCGGTATGCCTGCATTGAAAGTATCGGGAGCTGCATTAAAAGATGCTTTACGTCACGAGAAAAGGGTTGAAATGGCTTATGAGGAACATCGCTACCACGATGCACGTCGGTGGATGATCGCTGAGGCTACATTGGGCCGGCCACTTCAATACATCAACGTGATCGGTAAATTCAAGGCGGGTAAGTCGATGAAAGAGCCTTATCATTACGATCCGACGGTTTACGATTATACTTACACGCCGGTGGAGGAAAAGTCTCACGAAAATCGGAAATGGGTGGATAAAATGTACTTCCGTCCGTTCAGCCGCGATGAGATCAATCGGAATGCGTTGTTGGTTCAAAACCCTGGATACGACAAATAGTATTATTTTATTGATTATTTTTACAGAAACTATGTCTTCGAAAAGGAGACATAGTTTCTTTTTTCTATCCCTACTAATAATCCTAGTTCGCTGTTATGATGAGCGCCAGATCCTGGAAATCGGGTATTTTGATATTGCTATTCGGTTTGACGCTCGCTTCCTGCAAAAAAGACGCGGAGACGGAAAAGCCGGAAGAGAACACCGGACCGACACTTTTTACACTGCTCGCCCCGGAAAAAACCAAGATCGATTTTGCCAATACATTGACAGAAGGTTTGAATACCAATGTGTTGATGTACGAATATTTCTATAACGGTGGCGGCGTGGCTGTCGGCGATTTAAATGGCGATGGGCTCGAAGATATTTACTTCACCGGCAATATGGTTTCTAACAAACTATACCTCAATAAAGGGAATATGGTTTTTGAAGATATTACAGCTCAGGCTGGGGTAGGAGGTAGAGAAAAACCGTGGAAAACGGGCGTGACGATGGCCGATGTAAATGGGGACGGGAAGTTGGATATCTACGTTTGTTACTCAGGAAATGTATCTCCTGAAAGTCTAAGGAACCAGCTTTTTATAAATAAAGGAAACGGCGCAAATGGAATTCCTCAGTTTGAAGAGGTGGCATATAAATATGGTTTAGGCGATCCCAGCAACAGTACCCAGGCCGCTTTTTTTGATTTTGACAAAGATGGCGATCTGGATATGTTCCTGCTCAATCATAATCCCAAGTCGCTGCCGATCCTTGACGAGGCCAGTACTGCGGACATTTTAAAGAAGAATGATCCCGTGACAGGAGTGAGATTATTTCGTAACGATCAGAAAGGCGGCGAACCGATTTTTACCGATATCACCGAAAAGGCTGGCATTCTCAGCTCGCCGCTGACTTATGGGCTGGGCATTGGTATTGCCGATATTAACCAGGACGGCTGGCAGGATATGTACATTTCCAACGACTATTCGGTGCCAGATTTTATGTATATCAATAATAAAAACGGGACGTTTACGGATGTGATCGGAGAAGGGATTGGGCATACTTCACATTCATCAATGGGAAACGATATTGCCGACTTCAACAACGACGGGCTGCCGGATATTTTTACACTCGATATGCTGCCGGAAGATAACAGAAGGCAGAAACTCCTCGCGGGCCTCGACAATTATGAATTGTTTGATTTCAATGTAAAAGTCGGCTTTCACCACCAGTATATGCGGAATATGCTGCAACTGAACGAGGGCGCGGGCAAAGGTTCCAAGGTCCCTGTTTTTTCAGAAATAGGTCAGCTTGCGGGCGTTTCGAATACCGATTGGAGCTGGGCATCGCTGTTTGCCGATTATGATAATGACGGCTGGAAAGACCTTTTTATCACAAATGGTAACCTCCGGGACTTCACTAATATGGATTTTGTCAAATTCATGGGCGACCATTTAAAGCGGATAGAGGGTCAGGTGAAGCGGGAAGATGTGCTGCAAATGGTCTACCAAATGCCTTCTTCCAATATGAAAAACTATCTTTTTAAAAATGGCAAAAACCTCACATTCAGCAATGTAGCCGACAGCTGGGGGCTGGGAGAAGTGTCAAACAGCGGAGGAGCGGCTTATGCAGATCTGGACAACGACGGTGATCTGGATCTGATCGTCAATAACATCAATAAACCAGCATTTATTTACCAAAATGATGGAGATAAGCTCTTGAAAAACAACTATTTAAAAATAGAACTCGAAGGCGAAGGAAAGAATACACTAGGCGCCGGCGCAAAGGTTACCATTTACCAAAAAGGCCAGAAACAATATCTCGAACAAATGCCGACACGCGGTTACCAGTCCAGCGTTTCACCGATTTTGCATTTCGGTTTGGGAAAAGAAACGAGCATTGATTCGCTTTCGATAACCTGGCTGAGCGGTAAGCAGCAAAAATTGATTTTGCCTAAAATCAACCAGCAACTGGTACTGGCCGAGAGCAATGCAAAAGCGACCAGGCCCTCGACGAAAAATAGCAACCCGATATTCATTCCCGTCACTTCTCCGATCGCATTCAAAAGTGCGTCCAGCCAGACAAATGATTTTAAAAGACAGCCGCTGTTGATCAATCCGATCTCATTTTCAGGACCTTGTTTGGTAAAAGGCGATATCAATGGCGACGGGCTGGAAGATGTTTTTGCAGGCGGCGGGGCTGGGGAACCTTCGAAATTATACATTCAGCAGAGAGGTGGTGCTTTTACTAATAAGCCGGTCGGTGCATTCGAGGCAGATAAGCATTCAGAAGATACGGATGCAGCCTTTTTTGATGCAAATGGTGACGGTTTTCAGGATTTGTTTGTGTGCAGCGGCGGCTATGCGAGCTTCATGCCCGAGGATCCGTTGCTGCAAAGCCGGCTGTATATCAATGACGGAAAAGGAAATTTAACCAAAAACACTACTGCACTACCTAAAATGCTCACCAGTACCAGCTGCGTGCGGGTTGCCGATCTGAACGGAGATTCTAAACCGGACCTTTTTGTAGGCGGTCGCGTGATTCCCGGCAGGTATCCCGAGGCGCCCAGAAGTTATATTCTGATCAATGATGGAAAAGGTAATTTTTCAGATCAAACCAAAAACTGGAATGCCGACCTGGAAAGGATCGGACTGGTTACCGACGCGGCCTGGACAGATCTTAATAATGACAAAAAACCTGATCTGGTATTGGTAGGAGAGTGGATGCCGGTGACAGTACTGATCAATACCAATGGCAAACTGGAAAATAAAACGACCGATTATTTCGACAAACCTTACAAAGGCTGGTGGAATAAAATACTCGTGGATGATTTCAATGGGGACGGAAAACAGGATTTGGTGATCGGGAATCTGGGTCTGAATACGCAATGCAAAGCCAGCGACAAAGAGCCGGTGCAAATGCTTTACAAAGATTTTGACGACAACGGGTCCGTCGATCCGATCATGAGTTTTTATATTCAGGGGAAAAGTTACCCTTATGTGACGCGCGACGAAATGCTGGATCAAATGAGCATTATGCGTACCCGTTTTCAGGATTACAAGAGTTATGCGGATGCTTCTGTTAAAGAGATATTCACGCCGGAAGAACTTGAAGGAGCGAAAGAGCTGGAATCCAATTATTTGAAAACGGCTTATTTCGAAGGCAATGCAGCCGGGAAGTTTGTTGAAAAAGCGCTGCCGTTGGAAGTCCAAAATTCACCAGTTTACACCATCACCAGCCTCGATTATGATGGCGACGGTAAAAAAGACCTTTTGCTTTGCGGAAATGTGAGCAAGGCGCGCCTGCGTTTTGGAAAGTATGACGCCAATTATGGTGTTTTACTAAAAAATAATGGCAAAGGTCAGTTCAGCTATATTCGTCAGAACGATTCGGGATTTATATTAAAAGGCGATGTGAGAAGCGTTTTGCCGGTGGGTAATAAGTTGTTGTTTGGGATAAATCAAAAGGAAATCAAAGCATATCAGGTTGGCAAAGTTCAGTAAGATCATTATAATAGTCGCCTCCGTTTGTCTGTGGTTTGGTTGCGCAAAAGAGCGGAAGGAGCATTTTGTCAGTCCGGACGCGATAGGGCAGGTGACGCTGCAAATGACCGACGTGATGGTCCACGACGTGACAAACCCGCCGCTGAGCGCCCGCTTTTTTTCCTATGCCTGTCTGGCGGGATACGAAGTTGTGGCGCAGCATGATACCGCATTCAAAAGCATGAACGGCGTTTTAAACGGTTTTCCTGAAATCGTGAAACCGGCTGTTGAAACCTATTCCTACCAGCTCGCGGCGATCATGGCGATGCTGGAAACCGCCAAGAAAATGCAACCCTCCGGCGCACTTTTGCAGAAGTACCAGGACAAACTGGTTGATTCATGCAGGACGCTGGGCTGGGACGAGGAGGTTCTGGCTGGTTCCAAAACTTATGGAATAGAGATGAGCAAGCAGATCCTGAAATACGCGAAAGCTGATAAATACAATCTGATCAGCAACTTCCCAAGATACGAGCCGCGCAGGACGCCAGGGACCTGGTACCCGACTCCACCAGGCTATTTCCCGCCAGTAGAGCCCTATTTCGCAACTGTTCGACCATTTACGCTCGACTCCGCCTCGCAATTTCCGCCTCCTCCACCGGTAGCGTTCTCGGAAAATAAGAATTCAGAATTCTTTAAACTAATGCAGCAGAATTACGATGACAAAATGGAGCAGGAACACCGGGTTACTGCGGCTTTCTGGGACTGTAATCCGTTTGCACTGGAAAATAAAGGACATTTATTGGTAGGCATGAAGAAAATCTCGCCGGGCGCGCATTGGATGGGGATCACGGATATTGCGTGCCGGCAAGCGAAGGCCGATTTTGGGAAAACGCTGCTCATTAATACCTCGGTCGCGATCGGGTTAATGGACAGTTTTATGACGTGCTGGGACGAAAAGTACAGAAGCAATCGCATTCGTCCCGAAACGGCGATCCGCAAGTATATTGACCCAACCTGGACCCCATTTCTACAAACCCCGCCTTTCCCTGAATACCTCAGCGGACATTCCGTGATCTCGACTTGCTCAGCAGTTATCCTGACGCATTATTTGGGCGAAAATTTTGCCTATACCGATTCAGTAGAAGAGCGGTTCAATTTAAAAGCCCGCAAATTTCCGTCTTTCATGGCCGCCGCGCTCGAATCCGGCATGTCCAGATTTTATGGTGGAATACACTTCATGGACGCAATCACCAACGGGCAAAAGCAAGGGCAGCAAGTTGGGGATTGGGTGATCGGGACTTTGGAACGCCACGATTAAATTTCACTTAACTCTTTTTCAAGAAAATCAATCAGGCTGATAATCTTGACATTGTGACTTGTATTGTAAGTGTCACTTCCCGGCGTGATGATAAATTTATATGCAGGATTTAAATCCTCAGTACAACTTATAAATCCTCGGGAGACTGTGGGAGCATTACTCAACTTAATCTCGATACATGCGACCGGCGTAATTCCTCTGACCAAAATCAGATCACACTCGGCTCCGGTCTGGGTCCTGTAAAAAAACATATTAATGTCGTGTTGAGCTCGTTGATAAATTTGCTCAATAACATATCCTTCCCAGGAAGCACCAACTCCCGGATGTCCTGACAGCTCCTCTGGATTCGGGATATTCAGCAGCCGGTGCAGAATGCCCGTGTCACGAACATATACTTTGGGAGATTTAATCAATCTTTTTTTAGCGTTTACGAACCAGGGTTGAAGGCGTTTGACCATATATCCGCCCTCTAGAAAACTTACGTACCGCAAAACAGTTGGAGCACTTACCCCAAGAGACCTCGCGAAGATTTCAGCATTCCATAGATTGCCATTCGAATGAGCAAGCATGTTCCAGAAATTACGTAAGGTTGTCGGCACCAGCTCCACACTAAAAAGGTGCGCTAAGTCTCTCTCCGCATAACTTCGAATGAAATCGTCAAGCCATTTGGTGGCTTCCTTGTCATTTCCGGAAAGTAAAGCCTCCGGAAATCCGCCTCTGAACCAATGGTCACGCATCGAGATTTCATCAGGCAGTTCCGGTAATCCGATTGGGGTTAATTCAATATAGGAGATTCTGCCGGCAAGCGATTCCGAAACGCCCTTGATCAGGGCAGGTGAAGCAGAACCCAAAATAATAAATCTTCCTGGCGTTCGCTCGGCGTCTATCAATGGCCGTAGTAGTGAAAATAGTTCTGGTTGTAATTGGATCTCATCAATGATTACGCAGTTTGCGCTCAGATTTTCAAGAAAAGTGTAGGGATCGCTTAGTTTCACCTGATCCCTTGGGTTTTCTATATCAAGATAGGTGAAGGATTTTTTACTTGAAGTCGCAAGGCTTTTTGCCAGTGTGGTTTTTCCGACCTGCCTAGGACCAAGAATTGCGACCGCCGGCGTCTTCGCTAGCCGCTCCTCAATTATAGATTGGATATTGCGATTTATCATAAATGCAATGTAAGTATTAACCTAGTAAATCCAAAGTGTAACTTTGGATTTACTAGGTTAATTATTTGTTAGATTTCTGTTTGCGGGGTTTTCCAATAGCTTAGTCGTATAGACATACCCAACCTCAAAAAGCGCTTTCGCTTTCTTGAAATCAAAAATTCCGAACCGGTTCAAAGCAGGCGGTTCTATCATAAGGTTGCATTTTTTGAAACGCTCTCGGTTTTTGGCGTGCATGGCCAGGATCAGGCTTCGGTATATGATCTCGGTGGTTGTTTTTAAAGGTTTGTCGAGACTGAATGGATTGCAGTGGCTGCCGATAATAAGATCCGCCTCGCCCTCAATATGCTCGACGGGCAGATTATTCAATACCCCGCCGTCGACCATATCCCGGCCATTTACCTGAATAGGACTGAAAAGTCCGGGAATGCAGCAGGACGCCAGCAGAGGCAATGCGAGTTCACCGCTTCTGTAAAGTACAGTCTCCCCAGACACAATATCAGTCGCATTCAGTATCAGGGGGATTTTTAGGGATTCGAAGGAATTTTCAGGAATATATTGACAGATCACCGTTTCAATGCGCTTCATTTGAAGCAAGCCAGTCGCACCGAAACCTGGCCTTAAATAGGGGTAAAAGCTGGTCTGGGTAATTTTTTCGAGCACTTCTTTTGGCTGATATCCGTATGCTACCATCGCCCCGACAAATGCGCCGGAGCTCGTAGCACTGATCAAATCGGGCTTGATACCTTTTTCAAACAAAGCCTGAATAACCCCCAAATGTGCAATTCCGCGCGCGCCGCCTCCCGATAATACCAGACCGATTTTCATTTCAACTTTTAATAAAATCGCTTAATTTACCCCGTTCCTTTATCCGTACTCCCTTTTCTGTCTGTTCTACGATCGCCGCTTCGTATATAGGATCATGTTCGAAAAGGAGAATGTGATTTCCGTCGGCCGCATCTTTAAGTACAGCCTGTTTTTCGTCCATCGTTTGCAGCGGCCGCATATCGTAGCTCATAATCCAGGGGAGCGGAATGTGAAATGAGGAAGGCAGCAGATCAGCTACGTAAATGATCTTTTGATCTTTATATGTGATCACCGGCAGCATCATTTGCTCAGTATGCCCATTTACGTACAAAAAATCCATAGAACCAAAAGGGGAAATATTGTCCTGAATAAATTTCAGCTGTCCCGATTCTTGCAGTGGAAGTATATTTTCCTTTAAGAAAGAAGCTTTTTCCCTCGGATTTGGATTGACCGCCCATTCCCAATGCGCCTGATTCGACCAGTAAGTTGCATTGGGGAAAGTGGGTACCAGACGGGATTGGTCCTGAAAACGCACCGCTCCGCCCACGTGATCAAAGTGCAGGTGAGTTAAGAGTACATCAGTAATGTCCTCCGGCGCAAATCCTTTTTCCTGAATAGAAGAAATCAGCGTCGCGTCGCCGTGCAGGTCGTAGTGCCCGAAGAACTTCGCGTCCTGCTTGTCGCCCATCCCGGTATCTATCAAAATCAGCTTTTCGCCGTCCTCAATCAGCAGGCAGCGCATTGCCCAGGAGCACAGGTTCTTCTCGTCAGCTGGATTTTGTTTGTTCCAGAGTGATTTCGGGACTACGCCAAACATAGCGCCTCCGTCGAGTTTGAAAAAGCCGGTATCGATGATGTGGATATTCATAAGTGGCAGAATATGATATTCGTCCAACATAGCATTATTTTCTCGATCTTCCGACTTCGAAAGCCAATAAGCCTCGCTATGCAATAAATTTCACTTTCAGCATTCAGTAACAAACAAATGTTGCTCAACTGGGAAAATGTAAAGTAATAATTGGATTAAATGCTTTGTGTGGAAATATTCTTTTGAGTTAATACCAGTAGGCAAGAGATAATTTCTTAATATTAAAAATAACAATATCTCATTTGACCCAGCTTTACTTACCTTAACCCGATGAACCGCAGAAACTTCTTCGAAAAAGCAATTCCCGCCAGTTTTGCATTAGGCACGATCGCGTCTGCCTGTGCGCCAAAAACGCAGCTGCAATATCCCGACAAACATTTTCATATCAGTCGGGGCTACCACCAGATTCCCAAGCTCCGGCTTTCGATGGACAGGATCGTGAAGGAAACGGTAGGCTTGCGGCCTTTTCGGGCTTCGGGGCCGAGGCTCGACGTGGAGCAGCTGGGTAACAAAACGCTGGTTCATAACTACGGGCACGGCGGAAGCGGCTGGTCGCTTTCGTGGGGAACCGGCAATATCGCGCGCAACAATGTGCTCAAAACGGGTGAAAAGAAAGTGGCGGTAATCGGCTGCGGAACCGTGGGAATTGCTACTGCCAGACTTTTGCAGGAAAGCGGATGCGAAGTGACTATTTATACCAAAGATGTTCCGCCTAATATTACCAGTAACCTGGCGACAGGTACGTGGTCCCCGGCATCGCGGGTTTGTGATAAAAATGTGGCTAAGCCGGAATTCAAGACGATTTGGGAAGAAGCGACGCGCTTTTCGCACCGGCGGTTTCAGTTTATGTTGGGTATGAATGATATTGCCTGCTGGGCAGAAGAATACAGCGTTTTTCATCAGGTACCTGTGTATACGCCGGGCGCGGGCGGGGAGGATTTTGAGATAGAAGGTTTGCTGCCGGAACGCGTGAGGCTGGATAAAAAAGAGCATCCATTCAAAGCGGAATATGTGACGCGGCGCTCCAATATCATGTTCAATATCCCTACTTACCTTCGTCACCAGTTGCAGGATTTCACAATGTTTGGCGGGAAAGTGAAGATCCAGGAAATTAAAAAACTGGAAGATATTGACGCATTGCCGGAGAAAGTGGTGGTCAATTGCATGGGGCTGGGAGCGAAGCCGGTTTTCAATGATGAAGAGCTGACTCCCGTCTCCGGCCAGCTTTCGTGCCTTATTCCCCAAAGTGATATTAACTATAAACTTTACACCCAGGGAGCCAATTTTATTTCAAGAAAAGACGGCATTTATATCGGCAGCAACGGGATTGTGGGCAATTGGGACACGACGCCCAACAAAGAGCAAACTGAAAAAACGGTCGGTATCCTGATGAAGATTATGGAAGAAATGAAAGGATAATGCTTGCTTCCTAGTCTTCCTTCAGATGGTACCGTCTCCTGATCTCGTTGATCAGGAATTTTTTGTGCTGCGTAAAACTTTCAGGATGCATCGTTTGAAAAATGCTGCTCCATTCCTCAAAACGTGCCGCATCGGCCTTTTTGAAGGCATTTACATCAATCTTTTTCGTTATCAGATACTCTTCGAAGTCCATATTTCGTATTTTGAATGCAATATATCTGTTTAAATGTATTCATAATGAAAATTGACTTACGCAGTGATACCGTTACGAAACCGACCCGGGAAATGCAGGAGGCGATGTGGGAAGCCACGGTGGGCGACGATGTAATGGGCGACGATCCTACTGTCAATGCATTGCAGGAAAAGGCTGCGGAGCTTTTTGGAATGGAAGATGCACTGTTTTGCGCTTCGGGAACGATGACTAACCAGCTGGCGATCAAAGTACATACCCAGCCCGGCAGCGATGTGATCTGCGACAAATATTCTCATATATATCTGTATGAAGGTGGCGGCATTATGCTCAATTCGCTTTCGTCGGTGAAGCTCCTGGATGGTGACAGAGGAAGGCTTACTGCAAGTCAGGTAGCGGCTGCTATTAGTCCCGAGCACGATATTCACTCCACCGTAACCCGCCTGGTTTCTCTCGAAAATACCATGAACAAGGGTGGCGGGAGCTACTATGATTTTGAGGAAATAAAGGCGATCAGGCAGGTTTGTAACGAAAAGGGTATTCCCCTGCACCTGGACGGAGCTAGATTGTTTAATGCATTGGTGGAAACCGGCGAGACGCCGCGTCAGTTTGGGGAAGTTTTTGATAGTATCAGTATTTGTTTGTCCAAAGGTCTTGGGTGCCCGATAGGTTCGCTGTTGCTCGGATCAAAAGAAACGATCAATAAGGCTCGCCGTTTCCGGAAATCGATGGGCGGCGGTTGGCGGCAGGCCGGCTTTTTGGCGGCGGCGGGTATTTATGCATTGGACCACCACGTAGAAAGGTTGAAGGAAGACCATGCACGCGCAAGAGAAATCGGGAAGATATTCGAAGCAAAAGCAGAAGTGGAAGCTGTATTCCCAGTTGATACCAATATCGTAATCATCAGGTTAGCGGACGGGATCTCAGAAGTTGAATATGTGCAAAAACTGGCGGAGCTCGGGATACTTGCTGTTACTTTTGGGCGGGGACTGGTCCGTTTTGTAACCCACCTGGATTTCAACGATTCACATCTGGAAGAACTTCGCAAAAGTTTAGCCTGAGCGATAACGCCCCAGGCTATACTTCCGGAATGCTCTCCTCATATTCATATTCAGAGTTGGGTCCCTGATAAATAATCGTCATACCCGTAAGGTCGGCGACGTAGGTGTGAATACCTGCTGCGCCGATCTCCCTGAGGAAAGTCTGATAGTCGATTTCGCCATCCTGGCTTCGCTTGATCGCTTTCTTTACCTCTTCCAATTCGAAAGCTTCTGCGCATTCAAACTCGGGATAGTCGCCGGGGATATGGAGCTTGTCTCCGTTTTTGGCTGTATAGGTACGCGCATGATCTCTCACGCGGATTTCGTAATTATCTACCCCGATCGCTTTCAGGTTTTTTGCAAAATGAGGATAAGGCTGTCCTTTCGACCGCTCCTCGGCTGTCCTGATCAGTTCTTCTGTCAATTCTATCATTTCCATAGCTGTGTCATTTTTAAAGCAAAGCCGTTAAATAGCTGTGCCAGCGCGTTTTTTCGATGTTTTTAACTTAAAATACTATCCAATGCGCAACGAATTGATCGAACATACCCACTCGTCTCTGCTGCATACCTCACAGTTGTGCGTACCTGGCTCCAACTTCTCGGTGTGCCCGCAAAAGGTACAGGAATGGTAACCCGCATTCAATATCGTCTTGCTTTTCTTGTAATACAACTCTGGCAGGAGCGGCAAGCCATATTTTACTTCCTCGTCCTGATAAAAGAAGATACTCACTTCACCCGAAGGTTCCAGATAAGCTTTACGGATCTGTCCAAGATGTTCAATACTTTTTGACCGTAATTCCGAGAAAAATTCGTCCTGAGCGAGTGTTTCTTTTTTGAATTCAGAAGTTGAAAATTTGCCTTCGTGAATCAAACATACCGTTTTTCCTTCGATCAGTTTCTCGAAAAATTTACTCTTTCCTGTAAGCCAGGTTACTACCCGGTATAACGCGATAATAGTTGCAAAAACGACCAATGCAGGCAAAATACCCACATCTTCATAAAACATCGGATCACCGGCGGCAGATCCCAGCGCGATAATAATAACCGTTTCAAAAATGGAAAGCTGCCTTACACCACGTTTTCCGGTTATGCGAAGTGCGATCAGCAAAAAGACAAACATGACGGTTGAGCGCACCAGCACTTCAACAAGAAAAATGGGAGGAAGCTCATTAAGCAATACCCTTTCCCATTCCAGAATGTCTTTCATGCAATATGTTGATTAGTTGATAGGTTCGGGCAAAATGAAAAGATGCCACATTACACCAAAAGGCTAACGTAACATCTTTTCCACTCTTCAATTTACAATATAGTGTGAATAAGAGCGCAATTAATGCGCAATATCGTCATCGTCACTATGCACGATCAGCGAACTTCTCGTATCCAGCTTTTTGATCATTTCATTTGACATCGCGTCAGCATATACGCCGTAGCTGCTGACCATCGTACCTTTCAATCCGTCCTTGGACTCGATCGCATAAAGTATCGACATATCCGCCGGGTCGGTCATCCCTTCAAAGCGGTACACCTGAACGATATCGAAATCCTCGGGAGAGAGATTCAGACAGATTCCGTCTTCCTTGTGGACTTCCAGCGCGTGCGCCGTAAGGTTGAAATCGTACGTGTAACCTTCTTCTTTCAGGCTTTCGAGCGTTTCAACCAGTGTGTCCGGCTCGCTCATATTCTTATTTGAAGGATTCGGTTTTTTCTCTTTATCCTTATCAGTTCCTTGCAAGTCCATAATTAATCTGTTTAAGGTTATCAATAGGATCACATATACTGGTGATATGTATATATTTTAAAACCACTCTTTCCAGACGTGGTAGTCCATTCAGTATTTATAAAATAGTGCTGTGTGAAGGGGATTCAGAAAAAAGTATGCCTTGAAGTTACTTGTGACTTAGATTTCAAAAGCCGGGTGAATTTAAGAAGGTCTGGAATCCGAAAACTGCGCTTTAAACTCGCCAACAGCTTTTTACGATTAGTTAAGTGATGTATTTTCTTGTAAAACTTTTAAAATAGAGGAAACATTTTGAGGTAGTTTAACCTCAGTTTGTCTTCACGTGTAGAACGCATTTGAGTAGGAAAGTAACCCTTAATTTACTCCGCGCGATAAACCAGCTGCCCGATATGATATGCGGCAAAACAGCCCAAACCGCCATTTATGTTCGTAAAAACAAGAGAAGGTTCCACAAATGGATTGTCAGAATTTCGCGCATTATCGAGCGACTTGTGATATCTATAATAAACTTCATCCGTATTAAATACCTCCATTGTCACGGATACGATCTTTGATTTTGGATAAACAGTAAATACATTTCCATTTCCGAGATCGTACGCCGTAATTCCGGGTAACCTCAATGTGCCTCGCGGAGAAGTAAATACTGTCCCGTCCAGGCTGGCGTCACTCTGAAAGTTATCCCGACCAATAGTCTCTTCCCAATTGACATTGAACCTGCTACGAACCCTGCGCTCCTTAAATTCTGCTGGGTTAGTATCATCCGGAACGCTGTATTCCAGGTCGATAAAGGCTCTCACGCGATAAAAGTTTCTTTCGCCAGGAATATCGTCCCACTGCATTTTTAGTGTAAGCAAGGTGTCGTTGCTGAAATTACTGGAAAGCGTTGTATCTATCTCGAAGCTCTTTGCGCTGACTATCTTTATCGGCACCGTGCAGAAAGCATTAACCGACCTTTTTCCGTCAGAAGCAGTGATTGTATATTTTTTGCCCGCCTCGATCGGAAACCTCGATTTATCAATTGCGTAAAGCATATTGACCGAATCGTAGGGTACCACCGCTTCCTGGCTGCCATTGGAAATGGTAACCAATGCATTTGAAATGAGAAGCGCCTCTGGAATATCCTGTCCGAATAATGGCGCAGACTGGCTCACTACTACAAGTGTTTTCTGATTTTCGGGAGATATAAAGGATTGAACAACCAGCCTGGATTCTGTTTTAGGTAAATCTGCATCATCGATTTCTGTCACAAGCGACTCACAGGCGCCCATACCGAAGCAACTTATACAGATCAGTAAAATGCGGATATTCATTTTCATAGCCATCAAAACTTGAAATTGTAGCTGAAAGACGGAAGGATAGGGAAGAGCGAGTATCGTTTCAAAGTTTTCTTGTTTCTGATTGCTGAACCTTCGGTAACGGTCTCGTCATCAATATTATAGAAGAATGGGTTGCGGCGATTATAGATATTATAAAACCCAAATTCCAAGGTTCTTTCGTGCCGTTTTTTCTTTTTGTGAAATTGAATGGCAACATCCCCACGGTGAAACGGCTCGGACCGGAAACTGTTTTTTTCTCCATATTCATTCACTTCCCTGCCACCCCAGTCAATGATCGGTTGGCCGTTTGGTGTCACGCGCGGAATGAAGTTATCGCGCAGGCCGGTATAAGTTGCTATTGGTAAGGTAAGTGCATTGCCGGTACCGTAAACCCACGTTGCGCTGAGCGTGATCCGCTTGCTGAGTTCGTAAATACCCACTACCGAAAGATCGTGGCGGCGGTCGTAGCGGGGGAAAAATGTTTTGCCGAAATTCAGTTCGGGGAATTTCCAGTATGTCCAGGATAAGGTATAACCGACCCAGCCCGAAAAGCGCCCCGTCTTCTTCTGGACCAGAAATTCAGCTCCGTAAGACCAGCCTTTACCCGAAGTTACGTTGTCTTCCCAGCTCAGTTCATTTGCATTTTCACCATTGAAACTCAGGAAAGAAGAGCCTTCCTTATAGTTCAGGATATTGTTCATCACTTTATAATATCCTTCCAATGTAAATGTCAGCGCCGGCCGGTCGAGGTCCTTTGCAAAACCAAATGCTACCTGCCTGGATTGTTGGGGCGCGATGCGGTCTGTGGTAGGGACCCACAAATCGGTAGGCAAACCCAGGCCAGTGTTGGAGAGCAAATGCACATATTGGTTCATCTGCGCATACGAAGCTTTGAAAGACAGGTCTTTGGCTAATCTGAGTGCAGCAGAAAAGCGTGGTTCGGGCCGGATGTAATTTTTGGATTTGGTCTGAAATGAGCTCAGCCTGAGACCTGCATTGATCTTCAATGCGTCCAGCGCCTGCCAGGTATCTTCAATATATATTCCCGCTTCGAGGGTATTCACCGGCTGTACGGAGCGTTCGATAGGGTTGTCGAAAAATGAGCCGGCAATGGCGAGGGCGGAGGGTACGAATTTGTGAAAAGTAGCCTGGCCACCAAATTTTACCGCATGTTTGGTGGAGGGATAAAAGTCAAAATCCGTTTTAATCCCCAGATCGCGGATCTTGGAATTGTATTCAAGACTAAACTCATCACCGTTGCTTCCATTGAAACCGATATCATTGGAATAACTCGAAACGCCGAAGTCGAAATTGCTGTAAATGAAGGAAGTATTTACAAAAAGTTTTTGGTTGATCAGGTGGTTCCAGCGCATAGTAGCGGTCGCATTCCCCCACGCCAAACCCGCCCTGGTTTCCGAATCGGAGCTTTTTTCGTTTGCATGAAACTTATCCCTGCCGAAATAGCCGCTGATATAAAGCTTGTCTTTTCTGCCAAGATCGTAGTTCATCTTGGCGTTTAGATCATAAAAAAAATAGCCCGGCTTAACCTGGCTATCGGACCCTTTCTGGGATTGGGCAATGAATGGAGCTGCCAGCACATCAATATAAGTGCGCCGCCCTGAGATCAGAAATGACGATTTTCCTTTTGAAATCGGCCCTTCGAGCGTGAGTCTGGAAGAAATTAGCCCTATACCGCCTTCGCCGTGCAGCTTTTCTTTGCTGCCTTCTTTCATATTCATTTCGAGGACCGACGAAAGTCGGCCTCCATATCTTGCCGGAAATCCGCCTTTGGTTAGCTCTACACTTCTGAGTGCGTCACTATTAAATATGGAGAAAAATCCGAAAAGGTGATTTGCATTGTAAACCACCGCGTCGTCCAATATAATCAGGTTCTGGTCCGGCCCACCGCCGCGCACGTACAGTCCGGTTTGTCCCTCAGTGCCTTTTTGTACACCAGGCATAAGCTGTAATACACGCAAAACGTCTTTTTCACCAAAAAAAGCAGGTATCTTTTTGATCTGCTGAATCGGGATTTCGATTTTGCTCATTTGCACGTTCCGGCTTACGTAATCCTCCTGTTTGCGCGCCGAAACGAGCACTTCTTCGAGTTGATTTACCGTAAAAAGGAATATGCTCAGTTCAATATTCTTGTTCAAAACAACCGGCCGGCTGACCTTCTCGTAGCCTACAAATGAAAACGAAAGTGTGGCAGTGTCCGCAACAGGTACGGTCATTGAGTAAAAACCGTACGTATTGGTTACTGTCCCGTACGGCGAATTTTCAATATATACATTCACGCCCGGCAGCTGCTCCTGACTCCCGTTTTCCTTAATAAAACCGCTGATTGTGATGCGTTCCTGACAAAAAGCCGCACCTGATAGGAGAAGAAACAGATTCGTAAAAAAAGCACGCATAGGCATAGGCGGGGTTCGCTTGTGTAACGACCCGATAAAATATATAGTATAGGACAATCCCTATTGCCCTATACTACACCGTCTATTTCACGCCTTTTACTTTCATTTTCAAACCGTAAACCGCAGTCTCGGCAGTAATGAAAAGCATATCGTTATTTTTTCCGCCGAAACAAAGGTTGGCAGTCCAGCCTTTATGCACCGGGAAATGCGCGATTTTTTCGCCGTTTTTATCAAATACGGTTACGCCGTCGCCGGTAATGTAGAGATTTCCTTCCGCGTCGAGGATCATTCCGTCGGAGCCTTTTGAAACAAAAAGTGCTCTGTTGGTTAATGTTCCGTCTTTTTCGATATCGTACACGTAGGTTTTGTTATCACCAATATCCGCCACGTAGAGCTTTTTCCCGTCTTTGGTGCCGATGATGCCGTTTGGCTTTTTAATATTGGCATCAACGCGGATCAGATTTTTGCCTTTTGGGTCGAGGTAATATACGTGTTCGCCGTCCTGTTGCATTTTCGGGTCACGTTTCCAGTAATCGCGTTTGTAAAGTGGGTCAGTGAGGTAAATTCCACCTTTTGGGTCAATCCATAGATCGTTTGGGCCGTTGAGCAGCTTACCTTCAAAATCTTTTACCAAAACGGTAGGCTTACCATCTTTGTCAAAAGACCAAACCTGATTGTTCTCGTCCGAACACGCAATGAGGTTTCCTTTTTTGTCAAAATACATTCCGTTTGCACGACCTGCATTATCCGAAAAAGTAGAGAATTTGCCTGTTTCGGCGTCCCAGCGAATGATTTTGTTATTGGGTTGATCGGTGAAGAACACGTTACCGTCCTTATCTGCCACGGGGCCTTCTGTGAATTTGTACCCATCGCCCAGTTTTTCAACTTTTGCGTCTGGTGCTGCAATTGATTTCGAATCCATTATTTGTGCTGAAAGTAAGGCCGGGAGTAGCAAGGCTGCCAGCCCGGATAAAATTGAACAAATACCTGCTGTCTTTTTCATATCAAAACAATGCCGGGAGAAGTTAGCCCCGGTTGTTCTAAAAGCAGTAAAATTCTTGTTCCTTACTTATTGGATTCTCAATGCACCCGGGATAACTATGGGATCAGGCGCTGCTGATTTTTTTCGAGCTCTATCAAAAATGCCTTAGCCCGCGCCGTCTTTTCCGGAAAAATCTCCCGCCCACGAAGCTTGTCCAGCACGTATTGCCTGGCTTCCGATTCGGTCATTTCAGGCATACCACGAAATTTCACTTTTTTCTCTTCCATATTCTAATTTACGATTATTTCCTGAACATAAGAATTGCATCATATTTTCTCCCCGGAATGTAGATTTCGGTAATTATCTGGTATCTCAATCCCCGGAAACCGCCGAGGAACCAATAGTCTTGGCTTAGCGTCAGGAAGTGTTTTTCAACGAAATTTCGATAGATTGAAATCCTTTGGTTTGACTTTCTGCACGATGTTTTACAGTTTTTCAGGCAGGTTCTTTTACACTCTGCGGCGAAACCCTGTCGGCTATCGCTTCCCTGGACCATTAACATTGAGTCGGAAAACTTTTCAAAAAATAGCGGGATTGTTGCCAGAACGGTATTAAATACGACATATGCATCGCCATTGTTGGTCTGCACCCGGTCCTCTATGTTATCATCCTCGTCAAAATAATCTCCAAAACCCAAATTGTACACATCGCGATTTTCAAATTGATGCGTGCATGTATAAACAACGATCTTCGAGACTATTTTTTTACCAACGCTGAGAAAGACATATCTCAGTTCCGTCGAAGATTGTTCTTCATCAAATTCATAAACATTAGCCGTTCCTGCCATTCAAAACGATTTGATTCGAAATGGCAAAATTTACGTATGACAAAGGATTACAACGACTTTAACTTAGCCCGAGGCTTTCAATCAATGAGCAAGCGGTGAGCTACTCTTGCCAAATCTCCAATTGAGGGGTCTTTCTCAGTTCTCCCACAGGTTCAATAATCAATCTGCTATCTTCCAACCGCACCGTTATATGCGCTCCATATTCAAATCCCATATCTTCCAGCCACTTTCCGCAGAGACGTATTTCGGGGACGAATTTGGAGTTCCATTGTGAGGTTTGTTGGAATTTCGAATAAATTTTTAGACGGCGTGGCTTGCGCATATTAAAATTTGTAGGTCAGATTTTCGATACATCTATATTGTTTTTCTGGATAAAGCTAGTGATATACTGTCGAAATTACAAAGCAGTATGTGGAAATTCTATATAGATCATTGCCTATTCTAAATTTATATCCTGAAAAGCAGGAATATAATGACAGAATTAGGTCTATATCTGGGAAGAAAATCCATCAATAAGGCGGAAATTTCACGTAAAACTGGAATTAGCGCTTCGAGACTTAGTGAACTGACTTTGAAAGAAGGTTCTCATTTAAGAGCTAAAGAATTGTATTTAATTGCCCTCGCGATGGATGTCGATCCATGTGATCTACTAAGGGCAGTTTTCAAAGGTGTTGAGTTACCTTCTTAGTGGAAAAAATAGAACTCCAAAAATTAGTAGGGAAAAGGATTGTTCAACTCCGAACTGAAAAGGGATGGAGTCAGTCGGATCTTGCCCGGGCTTGTGAAAAGGACAGGCAGTCTATTGAAAGGATTGAGAATGGAAAGGTTTCGCCTTCGCTTTATTCTTTGTATGAAATTGCCTCGGCGCTGGAAGTGAGGCTGGAAAATCTAGTATCAATAGCCACTGACCATTGACATTTTCAGTGTTTTGGCTCTGAAACTGGCATTAGCCTTGGCGGTAGTTTCACGTTTTTTAGCTCTTCTTGTACGTGGGCTAATTTCTCAGGAAACAAATCCATATCCTCATATTTGTTCAGCGCGGGATTGATCTTGACCTTCGGCACTTTTCTATTCCAGCTATCATGTGTTGTTCTCATAATGATTCAATTTAAGAAAGTTTTCTTTGAACTAAAAAAGCATCATAATCCTCATTGATTATAAACGGGTGGAGAACCTTATTTCTCATGCCATATAGTTCAAAATCTTCCACCATCTCAAAATAAAAACGTGATATACCCATTCGGTAAAGCCTGGTTCGAGTCGGCGTACTTCCAGTTGCATAAACACTTGCAGTTGGATATGTGTCAAAAAAGAAATAAAGTGCCGAAACAACTGTTGCAAGAATCTTTTCAGTGTCACCATTATTTGATACCGCACGATCGTCTAAACGACGTCCGCCATTATTGCTATTCCCAAACGCAAGATTATGAAGTCCTGCGTCATCGATTTTTTGAAACTTAATAATTTTCGGAATAGCACCTTTCGGTCCTGTGCTTGTAAATTCAAATATTTTGGAGTCGGAACTTCTTTCCAGTGTGTATTTGTCAAGATTCATTAATAGATAGCTAGTGTGTCAGAATGCTGCGAATATCGCAAAAATTCATTTCCCCTTCACCACCCCATCAATCTCACCCAACAACGACTTCACCCCAGTGCTATCCTGCAACAACTGCCAAATCATCACCCCACCAACCTTCTCTTTCGCCAGCTCAGTCTTCTTCCGAATGGTCGCTAACCCATTATAATATACCATCCCGCCATTCAAATGCATCTGATCCTGGTTAACGGAGTCAGGATATTGGCGGAGAATGTTCTTGTAAGACATACTTTCTGGCGCGGTGCCGCCGAAGCCGTAGCCGTAGAATGGGACGCCGAGTGTCAATTTTTCTTTTGGAATTTTGCGGGTTTCGAGCCAGTATTGGAGGTCTTCTTCGGCCATGGAGTAGGGGGAATGGGGACCGGGTTTGTCGGGGCGCCACGGGCCGGTGCGGTCGTAGGACATGATGTTGACGAAATCGAACTGGGCTAATGCTTTGTCGGTAAACTGGCTTTTGTAAACTGTCGCTATTGCGGCTGTGATCAGCTTGTTTTTCTGTCTTAATGCAGTCGCGAGGTCGATTACAAAGTTTTCGTAGTTAACATCGATCAGGTCGCCTTCCAGGTCTACGTCAATGCCATCGAGATTGTTTTCAACTGCCAGATTTACAAGATCGGTGATCAATTTTGCTTTCTTTTCCCCAACCAAAAAAGAAGGATAATATTTTGGAGCACCGCCGCCGCCAATAGACGCCATGATCTGCACATTTTTAGAATGGGCCAGGGCAGCTACTTCTTTGAGATTCTGAGTTACAGTAAGGTTGCCGAGTGAATCCGGATTGATGAATGCAATATATAAATGTGTGATTTTGGCAAAATCCACCTGATTAGCTGCTGCTACCAAATCAATCCGGTTGGGCAAATAACCGATTACTTTAAAGCGATTATCGGTGCGAGCTTTTTTGGAAACGGTAACGCTTTTTTTGCTGCAACTGGTACTGAATGCAAAAATCACCATGAAGGCGAAGATGCATTTTGTGAACAACTTCGGGAGTTTCATGGTGACTCTTTGTGGTTAGAAATGCTATTTGCCTGCCAACATAATCTTCGCGCCACCTTTGCGGATCGATTCATAAAGCGCATCTACCACGATCATATCCTTCAATCCTTCGGCGCCGCTTACATTCGGATCGGGCTTGTTGTTGAGGATAATATCAGCGATTCCGTCCATTTGCAGGGTTTGATGCGTAATTACGGGCTGGTTCATCGGCCCATTATGCGTCCGGCCTTTGATCGGGCCATAGCTGAATGCGGGGCTAAGTTCCACAAAACCTTTTTCGCCGATCACATACAGTCTTTCGTAGTTATTGAAATTATAAGTCGTGCCGCAACTTGCCACCACACCACTCGGGAAACCAAGTTGGAACATAATCGTTTCGTCCACTTCCTTGAATTTCACCGGATCAGTTTTGGTTTCCTGCGCCGTCACCCAAATCGGTTCTTCGCCTGTTGCATAGCGTGCGCCATTCAACGCATAAATGCCCACGTCCATCATGGCGCCGCCGCCGGCCAATGCTTTTTTGAGTCTCCATTGATTCGGATCGCCGGATTTGAAACCCATATAATTGTTCACATGCATGATCTTGCCCAACTCGCCAGCCTCGCGCATACGGATCAGCTCGCGGGTATGCGGCTCGAAATGCATGCGGTAACCAATGTAAAACTTCACCCCGGCTTTCTCACAAACCGCGATCATTTCACGAGTTTGTTTAGCATTGTCAGCTACGGGTTTTTCGCAAAGTACATGCTTTCCAGCGGCTGCAATTTGCAGCACATGCTTGTAATGCAGTGAGTTAGGTGTGGTAATATACACGAGGTCAATGTCAGGATTGTCCTTGATCTTGCTGACGGTCTCGTAGTTATAAGTGTTCTTTGCCGGAATGTTGTATTTCTTTTTCCAATCTTCCAGTTTAGCGGGTGTGCCGGAAACAGCGCCGACCAATGTTGCCATTTTGCAATCTTTCATCGCTTCCGCCACGCGGGTACCGTAGCTGCCCAGACCCATAATCGCGACGCGTAATTGCTTGTCGGCTTTTGGGCCCGAATATAGCTCGCGGGCCGTGGCGGGAAGGTCGGTCAATGCAGTAGCGCCTATTCCCAACGTTAGTTTTTGAAGAAAATCACGACGTGAATCCATAGTAATTGAGTGATTATTTTTTGATAAATACTTTCGCGCCGTTTTTGCGAAGCGACTCATAAACTGCGTCGATCACCAGCATATCCTTTAAACCTTCCTCGCCAGTCACATTTGGGTCTGGTTTTCCGTTGAGTATCGCATCCGCAATTCCGTCCATTTGGTAAGCCTGGTGATTCACATCGGGCTGGTCAATCGCGGCTTTGTGCGTAGTGCCTCTGATAGGGCCGTAACCAAATGCAGGGTTCATCTCGGCCCAGCCTTTTTCGCCCATCAGCCGCAGCATTTCAACATGATTGAAATTATAGGTACAGCCGCAGTTAGCAATAATCCCGCTCGGGAAACCTAACTGAAAAGTTACCGTTTCATCCACATCCTTGAATTTCACAGGATCCGTTTTAGACTCCTGCGCAGTGACCCAGATCGGCTCTTCGCCTGTGCAATAGCGCGCGCCATTTGTAGAATACACTCCAACATCCATCATCGCGCCGCCGCCTGCCAGTGATTTTTTCAGCCTCCATTGCGTAGGATCGCCGATCTTGAAACCCGCGTAATTATTGACGTGCATAATTTTACCAAATTCCCCAGCTTCGCGCATTCTGACCAGCTCCTTGGTATGCGGCTCAAAATGAAGACGATAGCCAATATAGAATTTCACATTAGCCTTTTCACAAGCCGCAATCATTTCTCTTGCCTGCTTTGCATTGTCAGCCACCGGTTTTTCACAAACCACATGTTTTCCAGCCGCCGCAACTTGCAATACATGCTTGTGATGCAGTGAGTTAGGTGTGATTACATATACGAGATCAATATCAGGGTTGTTCTTGATCTCATGCAGGTTTTCGTAGTTATATACATTTTTATCTTCAATGCCATATTTCTGCTTCCAAACGGGAATTTTAGAAGGAGTACCCGTCACAATGCCCACGAGTCTGGCCGTTTTGCATTCTTTCATGCCACGCGCGACGATATCTGCATAGCCACCGAGGCCCATTAATGCAACCCGGAGTTGCTTGTCGGCCGGAACATTTGATGTAACCGGAGCAGCTATGCCAGGAGTAAGATCAGTGAGCGTGGCAGCTCCGATTCCTAATGAAAGTTTTTGTAAAAAGTCTCGGCGGGAATTCATAGTCAGTTGTTAAAGTGATGAAAACAACTGAAAAAGGGGTGCATGATATGAATCTCCTTATAAAAGAAGCAGGTATGCGTGGAATGATTTTCTGTTAAATATGGTCAATTTCTAGGGCTGCTTTTATGTAATAAAATAACCGGGATCAGCGGCGCCGGTTCCATTCTACGGTCCGGTAACCTATCAGCAAATCAGCCCGGCCTGCGGGAGGACGGTGGTAGATAAGGATATCATAATCGTTTTCAGTAGCGGCATAATTTCCCTCGATCATCGATTCGTCCGCTTTATTATCTGCTTTTGAAACTGCCGTGTAATCGTAATTAATAACGCCCTGTTTGATCACAATTTCTGCTTCATAAGCTTGTGTGTCAGCATTGTAGGTCATTCGGTTGCGATCGTTCAGCTGCCAGAGATTGAATGCGCCATTTACATAATAAGTAACATCCTGATTTTCAGGTGTTTTTAATGTAAACAATACCGGCGTGTAATCCGCTTCCACACTTCCTCTTCCCGACTCCCGCTGATCGACAATATACTGGCCATTAAAATCGTCGATCTGAATGTAAGCGCCGACTGCCCTGGATTTGTCTGGAAAAAGTGAAAGGCTGGTATATTCATCCGTACGCTGGATTTCATTTATCCCGTAACCGCGCCCGGTTAGCGAGCGGCTGTCGAAATACCGGAATTCGTTGCCACCGGGAAATGTATTTTCAAGATCAAAAAACGTGTATTCCAGAAGCTGATCGAACGGTCTCACATTCGTGGGCTTAAATCCCGATTTCATCTGGTCAAACCTGAAATTTTTCCGGATGAAAACTTTCAGATCAGTTTGCGGCGCATTGAGCGGGTAACCTTTATATTCTACTGCGAAATCAATCTGCTGATCCGAAAACTGTTGCTGAATACCCTGCGAGAAACGCGCCTCCGCTTTCAGGTTTATTCTTGACTCAAACAACATAAACCGCCTGCTCAGAACCGGCTTTCTGTCTCTGTCGGAATAAACGTACACCACATAATTTCCTGAAAGTTTCAGCCGCGGCAGTTCGAGGCGGTAGTGAAAATAAGGGACTTTGGTGCTGAATGCCTGCTCTGAAATGGTAATTGGATATTCATTGAATTCGTAAGTGAATTCAATATCGTTCAAACCCGATTTGGTCCAATCTGCATTACAATGGATGATTTTTGCACGATACCCTTCAAATTCTCCCGACATATCGTCGAATTCAAGAACAAGCGGCGAAGTGCTCGCGAGCGGTTTTACGGGCGGGGTCAGCAGGCGGGTAGGGTTCTCAGGATCTTCAATTGCCGGATAAAGCAGCACAGTCCTGATCCTTTCATTATATATATAATCTTCCAGACGGATATTCTGAGCCTGCGCAAAAGCGGCAGTAATGCAAAGTGACAGACAAATGGAGAGGATAAAGCGCATCAGAAATATTTTCAAATAATAACGTTACTTCCCGAACCAAGGTACGTCTAAACAGGAAAAGGTCATTTGAACATTATTAACTATTTTTGTTTACACACGTATGACAGCACAACCTATTCAAATGTATTCAGCAGAAGAGTATCTCGAACTAGAAAGAGCCGCGGATTACAAAAGCGAGTACTACCGTGGGGAAATTTTCGCGATGGCCGGAGCCGGCTATAACCACAACGCGATTGTAGCAAGCTTGTCTACCGAAATCGGCTTTTTTCTTAAACGGAAAACTTGTAGAAGCCTCACTCAGGATATGAGAATTTATATTCCGGAAAATGGTCTGTATACATATCCCGATTTGCTAATTCACTGCGGGAAACCGGAATTTCTGGGTGATAAGACTGATAACTTACTCAATCCGTCAGTTATTGTTGAAGTTCAGTCTCCAAGCACCGGTGAGTATGACCGGGGTGAGAAATTTCATTTGTATCGGAGCATACCCACGTTAGTTGAATATGTATTGATTGACTCCCGAAGATTAGCGGCAGAAGTGTATCACAAGGGCGAGGATGGTCTCTGGTCCCTTGTTTCCGAAGCATATACAATAGATGAGGCCATTGAAATCAGCCACATTGGCCTCACTTTGAAAATGGCTGATATCTATGCGCAAACGGAAGAAATTATATAACTGATTTTATTAAAAGCAGAAGATGAATCATTCGATTCCCTTCTTCTGCTTTTAATACCTATTTAGCAGCCAGCTCTTCGACTTCCATCATCAGGTTTTCCCAATCCTCTGTGGTCTTTTCCAGCTTTTGTTTGATATCTGCGTAAAAGCGATTGATCTCCGCAAGTGCCACAGAATCATTGTAAATCTTCGGGTCGCCCAGCTTTGTTTCGGTTTCCGCTTTCCGAATTTCCAGATTATTAATGGTCGATTCCAGTTCCTCGATCTGCTTTTGCGCTTTTTTCAATTTCGCCGAATCTTCCGACGAGGTAGATTTCGGTGCGCTTTTAGGAGCAGAATTTTGCTGCGTTGATTTTTGAGGCGGCGCGCTGCTTACAGTGGCTTTTTCACTCACGGCAGACTGCAAACCTCTTTCTTCAACCCAAATCTCATATTCCTGATAAGTTCCGGGATATTCCTTGATCTGGTGGTCTTCGATATACCAGATCTTGTTTGCAATGTTTTCAACGAAATACCGGTCGTGGGACACGACGATGTAGCTTCCTTCGTATTGCTGCAAGGCCTGGATCAGAATGTTCACAGACTGCATATCCAAGTGGTTGGTAGGCTCATCGAGCAGCAGGAAGTTCGCTTGTGAAAGCAATACTTTCGCTAATGCAACCCGTGATTTTTCACCTCCTGACAAAACCTTGATCTTCTTGAAAACATCGTCACCACTGAACAAAAAGCAGCCCAGAACTGTCCGTAGCTCTGTTTCTGTCTTATTTGAATTGGCATATTTCAGCTCTTCTATCAGGTTATGCGCGACATTCAGCGATTCCAGCTGGTGCTGTGCATAGAATGTAAAAGACACATTGTGACCCAGTCTTCTTTTCCCCTCAATAGGCTCGGTACCCGCCACCACACGAAGTACAGTCGATTTTCCACGTCCGTTCGCACCTATCAACGCGATTTTATCACCGCGCTCCATACTTATATTGGTACTGTCAAGAATTACCTTGTCGCCGTATGCTTTCGAAGCCTCTTCAAGCTGAAAAACGTGTCTTCCGGGCTGTGTGGTAAACTGGAAGCGGAAATGCACTTTTGCATTTTCATCTACTACCGCATCCACAACATCCATCCTGTCCAATGCTTTTACACGGCTCTGAACTTGCTTCGATTTGGTCGCTTTGGCTTTGAATCGTTCAATAAAACGCTCTGTCTGACGGATCTTAGCCTGCTGATTTTCGTAAGCGCCGCGCTGGATTTCGTTACGCTCTTCTTTTTCCTCTAAATAATAAGAATAGTTTCCTGCGTAATAATTCAGTTTCCCACCGGACACTTCTACGGTCGTATCTATCGTATTATCAAGGAATTGCCTGTCGTGAGAAACCACAATTACTGCGCCTTCGTAAGACTGCACGTATTTCTCAACCCACTGAATAGAAGGTAAGTCAAGGTGGTTGGTAGGCTCATCGAGCATGAGCAGTGACGGTTTCTGCAAGAGCAGTTTCGCCAGCATTACCCGCATTCTCCATCCCCCCGAAAACAGACGCAAAGGCTGATTCAGGTCGGCGGTAGAGAATCCCAGACCTTCCAGGATCGCTTCCGCTTTGGATTGTACCGTGTATCCGTCAAGCGCCTCGAATTCATCCTGCACGCGCGCAAGTTTGTCAACCAGCGCATCTGTATAATTGTGCTCCATATCGTGCAGGATCTTGTCGATCTGCACTTGCAGCATATTTTGTCTTTCAAAAGCCTGCATAGCCACTGAAAGTATGGAATCGTCGCTTTGGTATGAAAGCAAATCCTGGTTCAGAAAGCCGATAGTACAATCCCCGGATTTGGAAATATTGCCTCCGTCCGGCTGGAATTCACCGTTAATCATGCGCAGCAGCGTAGATTTTCCTGTTCCGTTCAAGCCGATCAGCCCGATCTTTTGTTTAGGCTTTATATGAAGCGACGCACCGTCATAAAGTGCTCTGTCGCCTAGAAAATAACTGAGGTTGGTAATTGCGATCATAGTACAAAGTTACACGGAAGAAGCAGATAGTAAAAGTCCGATTGTTGGAATAGTTATAAATGAAACCTGACAGACAGAATCAAAACATATTTTCCTGTAAATTTGATTATAAACCATTCATCCCAAACCTGCGCCGTGAACGAGCTTTTTCCAATTTTTATCAAACTTGAAAACCTGCAAACATTGATCGTCGGAGGCGGATATGTAGGCCTTGAAAAGATCACCGCAGTACTTGATAATTCGCCGCAAGCCAACATCACATTGGTGTCCCCCGAGATCAGGCAGGAAATCGTAGAGTTGGCTGGAAATAATGATCGTATCTTCTTGATAAAAAGGAGGTTTGTGGATGAAGATCTTACCGGAAGGGACCTGGTGATCGTGGCTACAAATGATAAGGAAGAAAATAAGCGCATCGCCGCCACTTCAAGAGCGAAACATATTCTCACAAATGTGGCCGATACACCCGCTATTTGCGACTTTTATCTTTCTTCTGTTGTAAGAAAAGGAAATCTGAAAGTCGCGATTTCAACCAACGGAATGTCGCCGACGCTCGCGAAACGATTAAAAGAAGTACTAGGCGAAGCATTACCCGATAACCTCGAAACCGCTATGCAGCAGCTCAAAGCTGTGCGGGATATGTTGAAGGGAGATTTTGCTTATAAAGTGGATGAGCTGAACCGGATAACTTCCGTGCTGACAGCCCCGGTAAACCCCCAGGAAAATGCTGATAAAATCGATTGAAAATCGGGCATAGATCTCACAATAAAACGCAGCGTAAATTGTTTTAATAAAGATATTTGCAGAATATCGCCCGTGCCCCCTCCACATCAGTCGTAACCTCTGAATACCTGAGCTACTGACCTTAGTACTAAAATTTTATTTCAGCATTTTTACTATGTAACTGATAGTAAAAAATTGTGTTCGTTTTTTATTGCTTTAATACGTATTATTGAAATAAGTAATATTCAAACCGGTAATTCGGAAACCCATTCATTTTTGAGATAGACTTATACACGAGCATATATGGATCTTTTTTACCGGAACAGTGGCCAGGGTAGGCTTTCTTTGTTGCTTCTTGGTGCCATTTTTTTTGCTTTCTCAATCCTCCCCATTCACGCTTTTTCCAATATCATCAATATTGATATAAAGGGTGTTGTTAAAAGCAATACAGGGGAAATACTGATCGGTTCTACCGTGCGCGTGAAGGGTACGCAAAAGGGAACTGTGACCAACGAAAAGGGCGAATTTGTACTCACCGACGTCAACGAAGGCGCGACGCTGGTGGTGACGATGATCGGATTTCTGCCCAAAGAACTTCCCGCTGCAAGAAGCATGAGTATCGAGCTGGCCGAAGATGCGGTAGGCTTGCAGGATGTGGTAGTGACTGGTTTTCAGAACATTGATAAAGATAAGTTCACAGGATCGGCTGTTACCCTTAAAACAGACGATGTTAAAATTGACGGACTTCCTGATGTAAGCCGGATGCTCGAAGGCCGCGCTGCCGGGGTTTCCATTCAAAACGTTTCCGGTACTTTCGGGGCTGCTCCAAAGATCAGGATCCGCGGTGCAACTTCCTTAAACGGTGATAATAAGCCGCTTTGGGTGATCGACGGGGTTGTTCAGGAGGATATTGTGAATATTTCAAACGATCAGCTTTCAAGCGGCGACCCGACTACATTGCTGGGTTCTGCGGTGGCGGGGTTGAATCCAAACGACATTGAAACCTTTGATATTCTGAAAGACGCAGCCGCCGCGGCATTATATGGTGCACGCGCGATGAACGGGGTAATCGTAATTACGACCAAAAAAGGAAAAAGCGGTAAGCCGGTGATCACTTACTCCGGCAATTTTAGCACCCAACTTACGCCATCTTACCGGAATTTCAACATTATGAATTCGGCGCAGCAAATGTCTGTGCTCGGCGAACTGGAACGTAAAGGTTATCTGAATTCTGATATTCTTTCAAGGCCGGATTTTGGTGTTTATGGTAAATATTACAACTCGCTGAACGGTGATAACGAAGGCAACTTTCCATTACCCAATACACAGGAAGCCAAGAAAAACTATTTGCTCCGCTATGCTGGCTCCAATACCGACTGGTTTGATGTGCTCTTCAAGCAAAATTTCATTCACGAACATTCATTAAGTGTTTCTTTCGGAAGTGAGAAGTCAAGTTCTTATGCGTCTGTAAGTTACCTCGATGATAACGGTTGGACGATCGCTGATAAAGTGAAACGTTACACCTTGAATTTCAACAATACCTACCAGCTTTCCGACAAGCTGAGCATTGGGCTGACAACCCTCGCTTCTGTCCGCCGGCAGCAGGCTCCCGGCTCGCTCAGCCGCCGAAGCAACCCCGTGGAAGGGAAATTTGACAGGGATTTTGATATTAACCCGTTCAGCTATGCATTAAATACCAGCCGGACTTTGACAGCTTATGATGAAAATGGCGATCTGGAATATTTCAGAAGAAATTTTGCCCCTTTCAATGTAGTCTCCGAGCTGGCCAACAACCGCATTAACCTGAATCTGGCGGATATTAAGTTACAGGGAAATCTTTCCTATAAAATCACGGATAACATCACTTACGATTTCCTGGGCGCACTCAGGTACATTCAAACCGGTCGCGAGCACATTATTACCGAAAACAGTAATATGGCCAATGCGTATCGCGCAGCAGATAATTCGACGATTGCTTTGGCTAATAAATACCTGTACACCGATCCCGACGTGCCCAATGCATATCCGGTTGTAGTATTGCCGAGCGGCGGTTTTTACAATACCAACGAGGATCAGATGTTGTTTTATAACATTCGTAACAACCTCAGGTACAACAAAAAATTTGCAGAAAGGCACCAGATCGATATTCTTGCAGGTCAGGAAATTAAATATACCAACCGAAAAAATTCCAATAATACAGGTTACGGATTTCAGTATGATCAGGGAGGAACACCTTTCGTCGATTACCGGATTTTGAAGCAAACCATTGAGTCTAATTTCCAATACTATGGAATGCGGATGGACTACGAACGTTTCGCGGCATTTTACGGAAGCGCAGGATATACGCTGGATGATAAGTACAATTTTACCGCTTATATCCGCTATGATGGTTCAAATAGTTTTGGGAAATCGGCGATTGCAAGGTGGCTGCCAACGTATACAGTGGCCGGATCATGGAATTTTGATCGGGAAAATTTCCTGAAAGATTTCAAATGGCTTAGTATGGGCAGGCTTCGCGCCAGTTACGGGCTTTCCGCTGACACCGGGCCGGCAACCAATTCAGCGGTTTTATTCCAAAGTATTATCAGCAGAAGACCTTACGCGGATGAAAAAGAATCGGCCATCGCATTGGCGTCTCTGCAAAACACGCAGCTGACCTGGGAGAAATTATATAGCGGAAACCTAGGACTTGACCTGGGTTTGTTTGCCAACCGGATTAACCTGACAGTAGACGGTTACACCCGGAACAGCTTTGACCTGATCGACCAGATCAAAACTTCGGGTATTGGCGGGCAAATTTATAAAGTAGCCAACTATGCAGATATGCAGTCTTACGGGGTCGACTTCTCGATCGACGGCGTGCTTTTTAAAAACAAGGACTGGGATTTCCGTTCCCGGATCACGGTGGGTTACGCACAGACGCGCATTACCAATGTAGACAACAACCCAGGCATTTTTGATTTGGTCAAAGCGGAAGGGGCGAATGTGAAGGGGAGACCGGTACGAAGCTTATTTTCAATAGATTATCGTGCATTGAATCCGAAAACTGGCGTACCCATTTTCCTGAACGAGAATGGAGAAGTGAGCTCGGACGTTTATTTACAGGATCAGAATGTATCTTTTCTAAAATATGAAGGACCAGTTGATCCGCCTGTGACCGGAGGTTTTAACAATACATTGACATACAAAGATCTGTCACTGAATGTTTTCTTTACTTACCAATATGGTAACAAAATCCGCCTCAATCCACTCTATAAAGGGGTATTCAGCGATCTGGACGCACTTCCACGTGAGTTTCTGGATAGATGGCTGATTTCCGGCGAAGAAGCGGTTACCCCGGTCGCGTCGATTCCCGACAAGCTGGAAGCGCAATATCTGGCGGGTACTTATCCTTACAGCATTTACAATTATTCCACCGAAAGGGTAGCAAGAGGAGATTTTGTTAGATTGAAATCCGTGTCACTTTCTTACAAAGTGCCCGTCGTATTTGCGGGCAGATACGGGTTCAAAGCGGCGAGCATTCAGCTGTCTTCTATTAATCCATGGTTGATTTATGCGGATAAAAGGTTGAAGGGACAGGATCCCGAGTTTTTCAATTCGGGCGGTGTCGCGCAGCCGATCCAAAAGCAATTTACAGTGGCGATCAAGCTGACGTTATAGTGCATTGTGAAACCGGTACATTGATTTAAGATATTAAATATGAACAGACTAAGAAATATAAAAAGCCTTTTGATCATCCCGCTGCTGCTTGTTCTGGCGGGCTGCGAGGATTTTCTTTCTACCGAACCTGACAGTACCCGGGCAACCATTAACTCGCCTCAAAAAGTATCTCAGTTGCTCGCTACCGCTTATCCGCAGGCCAGTTATGTGCTGTTTGCCGAATCCATGAGCGATAATGTGGCCGATAAGGGTACCGGGGAAGATGATAAGACCAACCGCTTTTCATTTCTTTTTGAGGAAGTAGAAGCGACGGTAGACGAACAGGATTCGCCTGATCAGTACTGGGCGGAATGTTACCGCGCTATTTCGGTAGCGAACGAGGCGCTGGACATTATCAGCAAAGTCCCTGATCCACAGCAGTATTCTGCGCAAAGGGGAGAGGCGCTGGTCGCACGTGCTTACGCGCATTTTATGCTTGTCAATTTTTTTAGTCAATTTTTTGACGCGACACAAACGAACCCGAGCCCGGGCGTTCCGTATGTGACAGTTCCTGAAAAAGTGGTATTGAAACAATACGATCGCCGCACGGTAGATTTTGTTTACAGTATGATCGAGAAGGATTTACTCGAAGGTCTTCCTCTGATCGCCGACGGCAGCTATACAGTACCTAAATACCACTTCAACCGCGCAGCAGCAAATGCATTCGCCAGCCGTTTTTATCTGGTAAAAAGGGATTATGCCAAGGTTGTGCAATATGCGAATGCCGCTTTTCCGGGTGAGAGTATCAGAGATAACCTTCGCCCCTGGAACACTACCTATGAAAGTTTATCCCCGCAGGAATTATACAACACCTATTCCCGCGCGAGCCAGAATGCCAACTTGCTCCTTGCCGAAACTTCGTCTACTTACGGTAGGTATGTAGCGCAATACCGTTACGGAATGAATTTCAGGAAATGGCAGGAAGTTTCGCAAGGGGAGGGGATTATCGGTGGCAGTGCGAGCTGGGCTTATCCTTTGTACACGCAGGGTGATAACAATTATCTGATCCCGAAATTGAATGAATATTTCGTTCGGGAATCTGTGAATGCAGAAATTGGATTTCCTTATGTAATGGTGCCTCTGTTTACAGCAGAAGAGGTTTTGTTCAACAGAATTGAGGCAAATGCTTACCTGAACAATACGAGTGCGGCAATTGCGGACCTTAACCTGTTTGCAAGCAAAAGGGTTTCCAACTACAATCCTTCCACGCACGTGATCACTTCCAGAAGTATTACAAACTTTTTTGGTGGTAACCTCAGGTCAGGAATTGTGAATACGGTGCTGCTTTTCAAAAGGGTTGAGTTTGTGCAGGAGGGAATGCGATGGTTTGATATACAGCGCTACGCGATTCCGGTACAGCACCAGACTTCATCGGGGCAGGTGATTTCGGTGCCGGCCGGCGACCCAAGGAGGGTTTTGCAAATACCACAATCGGCAACATTGGCAGGAATTGAACAGAATACCAGATAATCGAAAAGAAATATGCTAGCTAAAACGATATCGAAAATTTTCTTTCTTGGAATGCTTGCTTCCAGCGCGCTTTTGAGTTCGTGTAAAGAGGAGAAAATCGGCGAAGTGGAAGATATTCCGGGTTTGGGTGGAGATACCTGGGTGCCCGGGCCCGTCGATAAGTGGATACTTGACAGTATGACAACGCCTTACAACATTTCGGCCAAGTACAAATGGGACCAGTTTGAGTTCGGTAACATCACAAAAACGCTGGTACCGCCTGACGAAGCGCAGGTAATCCCGCTATTGAGGACGATTACAAAAGCGTGGACGATACCTTACGTGCAGGAAGCAGGGAAAGTTTTTTACAACAAATTCTCACCCAAGTTCTTTATTCTTTCGGGCAGTAACGAGTATAATGCTGAGGGTTCGGTGACGCTCGGTACTGCCGAAGGCGGACGTAAAGTGGTTTTGTTCGGGGTTAATTTGTTCAAGATCAAAGGAATGCAGGGCTATAATGCGGCTGAGGATTCTTCTTTTGTGAAAGACTGGTTCCTGCATACGATACACCACGAATTTGGTCACATTTTGCATCAGACAGTTTTGTACCCGGTTGAATATAAGAACATTACCAAATCGCTTTACCAGGGTGGGAACTGGATCAACTGGTCTAATGAGGACGCGCGGCGTGATGGTTTTGTGACTGCATACAGCTCGCTGAATTTTGATGAAGATTTTGTAGAAATGATCGCCATGATGCTGACGGAAGGGAAAGCCGGGTTCGACAAGATCGTAAATTCAATTCCGGAGGGTACTAGTCCAAGGGGCGTTACCAAAGCGCAGGCGCAGGCGTCGCTCCGGCAAAAAGAAGCGATTGTGGTTGCCTATTACAAAAACACGTGGAATATAGATTTTTATAGCCTTCAAAAAAGGGTTAGGGGATCGATGAACCAACTTTTTTAACCAAATGAAAAAACTCTTTCTCTGTCTGCTATTCGTTGCTCCGGCTTTATTTTCCTGCGAGAATAGCGATGATACCCTGTTTGAAGAATCTGCCGACACGCGCTTGAATGCTGCATTGGCGTCTTATGAAAAGCTGCTGGTGGATGCGCCTTACGGCTGGAATGCCATTATTTATCCAAAAGGCGGGGGTACTTATGGATTTCACTTCAAGTTCAATGATCAGAACAGAGTGGTGATGTATTCTGACTTCTCGGCCGAAACTGCCGCGAAACCCAAAGAAAGCAGCTACCGGTTGAAAGCAATGCAAACACCGTCCCTGATTTTCGACACCTATTCCTATCTTCATATACTCTCGGATCCTAATCCGGACGTGAATGGCGGGGGAGTTGGAGAGGGACTACAATCGGATTTTGAATTCAGCATTTTTCCGGATTCTCTAAAAGAAGAAACTGTGACATTCGTCGGACGGAAAAACCAGAGCAGGCTTGTACTCACCAAAGCGACGCAGGCACAGGCGACGGCTTATGCAAATGGAGACCTGGCCAAAGCGGTGTTATTCAATAATATATCCAAGTATCAGACTTATTTCAAGCGGATCACTGTCGGTAATATAACTTACGAAATTACACCCAATCAGCAGACAAGAACCATAAAACTGACCTGGCTGGAAGGGAATGTACCTAAGAATTTTACAACAGGCTACTACTTCGCCGGCGCCAGTCTTATATTTTTGAAACCGCTTGTTAACGGTTCTCAAACTATAAACGGGTTTACCAATTTTACGTGGAATGCAAATCCGACGCAGCTGCGGTTTTCAGCAGGAGGGGCTAATACGGTTGTACAAGAAGCGATCAAACCACTTTCTGTTGATATTGCCGCTGTAAGAAGGTGGTGGCAGGAACCGGTTGAATCTGGCGGTGACTGGCGGACGGAATTTGGATTTCATGTCAATGGGGTTGATGATGCGTTTGGTGTGAAGGATTTGGAATATGAGGATAAGCAATATGCCTATTACAGTTACGTACCTGGCGGAGATACCCGTTACGAGGTATTCAGTCCCATTTTTTTTACGGCGGATGCTTTGTTCCAAGAATACGGACACCTTGGAGAGCCGCCCACCTTTACAGCCGACGGCAGGATTATCTTAACCGCCCGCGGAACATTTGGAGCAGTACCGACGAGCGGCCCGGCGATTAATTCAGTCAATTTATTATACGAAAAAAGCGGCTACTACCTGATTCAGACCTCAGAAACAACCTATGATATGGTAAGTGCGAAGGATGCGAAAGCGTGGATCAGCTGGGAGTAATCTGGCTTTTAATATTTTCAGGGCATAAAAAAACACTCCTCGTAATGCACGAGGAGTGTTTTTTTATGCTTTCAGTTTCGTCTACTGGTAACCTTCATTCTGTACCAGCGCCTTGTTCACATCAATTTCGCGCTGCGGAATCGGCATGATCAGCTTCGGAGAGTTGTAGGGCAATGTGCCCACATTCTTTTTGTTCCGCTTGATATCATGCAACATGTGACCCTCGAATGCAAGTTCCAGATGACGCTCTTTCAAAATTGATTCCAGTGTAACCGCAGCAGCCGGTTTAAGTCCTGCGCGTGTTCTGATCAGATTGATATCCGCCACCGGCGTTGCGCCCACAGCCGTGCCCAGACGGAAATTCGCCTCTGCGCGGGTCAGGTACATTTCAGCAGACCGGAATTGCAGCACGTTACCGAAGTTATCAATATGTTTTTGCGTATAAGTATTGATCGTAGTGATAAAAAAGCTACCGCGTGTATCACCGGCTTCATACAAACTTCGGTGTTTAGGCGAAATCCGTATATCTCCTCTTCCCGCAGTACCTGTAATATCCTCGATGGTCGCGCCAAAGAAGGTATTGAGGTCATTTACTCCGTCTTGCGCCGTTACTTTCATCGCAAAGATGTACTCGTCAGGGTTGTCACCGCCATTGCGCAAAAAGGTGTAGAAGAGCGATGCAAAATTGTCTTCCAGCGGATACATTTCGGAATTGATCACTTCATTAGCCTCGTCTCTTGCCAGTGCAAAATTGGATTGCATCAGGTACACGCGCGACAGCTGGGCAGATGCGGCATATTTGTTGGCGTAAATAGAGTTTTCTTCCGGCAAAAGTGTTTTCGCAGCCGTTAAATCTTCCAAAACCTGTGCGTACACCTCTGCTACTGAGTTACGCGGGACATTATTTGCGTCCGTCACAACGCGGGTCGGGGTCAAAATAAGGGGGACGCCCGGATTTGCATTGTTATCGCCATCGCCCCAGGTTTTTGCATAAAGCCGCACCAGGTCGAAGTACACGGAACCACGGATAAACCGAGCCTCGCCTTCCACACGTTCGCGCTTGTCTTCTTCCAGGATATCGAGCGCCGACAGCACATTGTTGCAGCGGTTGATCGTCGCATAGGAATCTCTCCACGTCGCGAGCGCAGTTACATTCTGTGTCGTAATTTCCTTGTTGTACATTTCCAGCAGATTCTGAAAAGTACCTCCAAAACCCAGTTCGTCGCTGTTTCCGAGCAGCTCGGAAGCCAGCTGAAAAGCGCCGCCGTAAACGTCCACATCCTGTAATCCGTCGTAAGCACCGATCAAAGTTACTTCCACGTCACGCGAAGTGCTGAGTGCCACTTCTTCATCGATACTCTGCGTCGGCTCAACATCGAGCTTACTGGCGCAGCCATTGGCCAGAAACAAGCCTGCTACCAGGGCCAGGGAATATATGTATTTTCTTTTTTTCATGATTTTGCAATTAAGAGCTGAAATGAATTAAAAGCCAACATTGATACCAACCAGAATAGTACGCGGCTGAGGAGGCGTGTAGAAGTCAGTTCCTGTCGCAAATTTCAGGTCCCTCGCACTCAGGTCATCGGTGTTAACTTCCGGGTCCCAACCTTTATAGTTGGTAAATGTGGCCAGGTTCAATCCTGAAACGTAAACTCTCACGCGGTCCATTTTGATCTTACTCGTAACTGTTGAAGGCAGATTATAACCCAGTGTCAAAGTACGCAGGCGCAGGTATGATCCGTCCATAATATAGCGGCTGGAAGCCTGATTCCCGTTTCCGCGGTAAAAGCGAGCCTCTGGGACATCGGTATTCGGATTCTCGGGCGTCCATGCGTCCAGCTGATCCACGGTTTGGTTATCTTCATAAATACCATTTGCAGAAGAATACTGGCCCACTCCGTAGAAATTGAGCTTGTTACCCGCAACTCCGTTGAAGAATACATTGAGGTCGAAACCTGCGAAGGAAAATGTGTTGGTAATACCGCCAACCACCTTGGGATTAGGGTTACCTGCCACTACGCGCTGGGCCGTGTTATAGCCATTATTTGTAACGGTGGTTCTCCCTTCGGTAGGGGTATTTTTGTAAAAAAGCGCATTACCGTTCGCCGGATCAACACCTGCATATTCTACGGTATAAAAAACACCAACCGGCTGACCTTCCATTACCCGGCTCATATTCGCCAACCCACCTTCGATGATCTGATCCTGAATATCAGTAACCTTGTTCCTGTTTGCGGCCAGGTTCAAAGAAGTGCTCCATTTGAACTTGCCGATCAGGTTTTGGGTATTCAATACAAATTCAAAACCTTTATTTTCCAGTTTACCAACATTCGCAACTTTAATAGCAAAACCTGTGGTAGCCGGCACGTTCACTTCCAGTAGCAACCCATTCGTCTTTTTCTCGTAATAGTCGATTTCCCCATTGATACGGTTATTGAACAAACCAAAATCAATACCAAAATCCGCCTGTTTGGTCGTTTCCCATCGCAGGTCCGGATTAGCAAGTTGCGAAGGCCGCTGTCCCGCTGCTCCCGCGTATCCCGCATCTCCCGAAAACAAACCAAGCTGAGGAAAGTCGCCGATCTCCGAGTTTCCGGTCGAACCGTAGCTACCTCTCAGTTTCAGGAAGCTCAATACATTGTTATTTTTCAGGAAATTCTCCTCTGTAAGTACCCAGCCTGCCGATACGGAAGGGAAAAATCCGTAGCGCGAATTAGCTCCGAAACGCGACGATCCGTCAATACGTGCACTGGCTGAAAGCAGGTACTTGTCTGAGAATTTGTAATTAAGCCGCAGGAAATAGGAAAGGAAACGGAAATTGGTTTCCGAAGAACCTCCGCCCGACTTGGTAGCCGCACTGGCGATCTTCTTATAAGAATTGGAAGGAAACTGCGATCCCTCAATGAAACTGCTCTTGTTTTGCGACTGCTGGTACGACATACCCAATGTGCCCCCAATCGTGTGGTTATTCAGTGTTTTGTCGTAAGAAAGAAAGTTGTTCGTATTGTAGTTCGTTACAAAAGTTGCAAAGTTCTCGCCCAGCCCGCTGCTAGCAGTACTTACGTTACGTACGTTTTGAGTCTGGTAGTAGCTTTCTTCATTCTGGTTCAAAAGGTCAATACCCAGCTCACTGCGGAATTTCAGCTCCGGTGTAATATTGATCTGCGCATAAGCATTGGTCAGGTTCCTGAAAGAAGTCGCTATAAAACTTGCATACCGGCTTGTGATCATCGGGTTGAAGTAAAGCGGCACGCCCACTTCTCCCGGAGGAGTTCCCGTAGGTAAGCCCGTTTCGGGATCATTAAATGGCGTCAATGGTGTCAATGCGGCCATTTGGAGGGGGTTTGAGAACGCATTATCCCCAGGCAAACGTTTGTTGATAGTTCTGGCAAGCCCCATTGAAAGTCCGATCTGCAACCATTTGTAAGCTTGGTGATCCAGGTTCATTCGAGCCGAAACGCGGTCGAGCTTGTTGCCGATGATTGTTCCTTTCTGGTCAAGATATTGGCCCGAGAGGAAAAATTTAGTCTTGTCTGTTCCGCCGTTCAACTGGAAATCGAGCTGCTGCATAGGCGCTTTCTGAAATGCCTCATCCTGCCACAAATACTCTTTCTGCTGCGGTGTACCGAATGTGCCAAGACTATAAGTGTCCAAAAAGCCGCCTTCACCGATCATGTATTGCGTATAAGAATCCGGGTCATTTGGATCGGTGCCGTCGATGCGATCACGGTTATTAGCTGCCTGGGTGTAAAATTTCACGTATTGGTCTGCATTCAGAAAATCCACGCGGCGCGTCGCTTCTGAAGAACCCAGCTGGTAATTAATGCTCACATTCGTTTTTCCTGCCTTCCCACGTTTCGTCGTGATCAATACCACCCCGTTTGCTGCACGTGAACCGTAAATAGCACCCGCAGATGCATCTTTCAGGATTTCGATCGACTCAATATCGTTGGAGTTAATGTCGGCCAAAGGGTTGGTCGCGCCGCCGGTACTATTGCTTAGGTCCGCAGTCGTGATCGGCATTCCGTCCACTACATATAAGGGCTGGCTGCTTGCACTGATCGAGGAATTTCCACGGATCCGCACGTTGATCGCCTGGCCCAGTTTACCACTGCCACTGTTCACATACACACCGGCCGCTCTTCCCTGTAAAGCCGCATCCACACTCGCCACGGGCATATTCTGGATCTCGGTACCTTTTACCTGTGCAATGTTCCCCGTTACATCCCGCTTGATCTGCGAGCCAAAACCAGTCACGACCACTTCGCTGAGATTTCTGCTGTCGCTCAATAACTGCACGTCGATCACGCTTTGGCTCCCCACAGGTATTTCCTGGCTTATCATACCTACGAAACTGAAAACTAGTATGGATTCAGCGTTCCGCACGTTGATCGTGTAACTACCGTCCGTACTGGTTTGTGTTCCGGTTGAGGTTCCTTTTAACTGCACAGAGGCTCCCGGAAGGGTCGAGCCGTCGTCACCTGATACTTTTCCAGTGATCCTCACATCCTGTCCGCTCGCCGACATCCATGTTACCACAAAGAAAAAAAGTGCTAATAGCAGAGTTTTTTTCATAATTATTTGGTTTGGTTGAGTTGATTTTCTTCAAAAGCAAATATATGTCTAATGAAAGTTAGCCCAAATTATATTACGAAATATTTGAAAACGCATGTAGTATGAGTTGTTAACATTCCTGTAAAAAATAGGATATCTTCGACTTGGTGCGCTGTATTTGCGTATTTCGAAGAATAATTTAAAATAGTAATAAAGAAGAGTGGGGGTATTTACCAGTATTTGCCTCTTTTAACAGCAAAATTAATGCCACGGTAAATAATCTTCGCGTGACTTAAAATGGTGGGAATCAAGCCGAAATGTCGTTTTAAAACTATGAAGCGATCGGTCAGCGAGCGACGGTGATTTTTGACAGAAGTACCGCCCAGCAGGTAACGGCAGAGTATAAGTGAAAGGAAATGGGTGGAACTGGCTCGTTTAAGACATTTTATCTCCCAGTCAATATCGGCACTGAGGTTATTCACCTCGTAAACAGGCGCTATCTCTTTTTTTACTATAAATGCCTGGTGGCAGATTTTCATTCCCAGGTTGAAGTCTTTCCAGCTGATATTTTCCGGCAGGTCGTGCGGCGTAAACTTGCTCCGAAGACCCTGCTCTTTCCCCGACTCAGTAACCATCATTGCGTCGCTGTAAACGATATCGAAACCTTGATTCAAGACAGGAAGCAATTTTTGGAGAATGTCAGGACTATAAATCTCGTCACCGGCATTCAGAAACCAGAGGTATTTTCCTGTCGCCAGCGCCATTCCTTTGTTCATTGCATCGTAAATGCCCCGGTCTTTTTCAGAAACAACCCTTGAAATTAGTCCCGAGTAGCGTGCGCATATTGAAAGCGTGTCATCGTTGGATTTCCCGTCAATGATGAGGTATTCTACCAGCTCCGGTTTCTCGACTTGCGCGAGCGCCGCCTGCACACTTTTAAGCGTCCGTTCCACGACAGTTCCGGCATTGTAAGTGACCGTGATAATGGTCAATAGCGGCTGGTTATCCATTCAGGAGTGACTGGTAGAGTTGTTGATACTGATCTGCAATAATATGCTCAGAATAGCTTTCCAGCACTTTTTCCCGGGCAAGTGCAGCTATTTTACCGCCCTGATCATTTTCCAAAACCCACTTAATACCTTCTGTTAATGACAAAACTGACCTGAGCTCTGCAACATAACCATTTTTTTTGTGGTCGATCATTTCAGGAATTCCACCTGTTGCAAAACCCACCGCCGGCGTACCGCACGACATTGCTTCCATAATAGTATTGGGTAAATTGTCTTCCAGCGAAGGCACCACGATCAGGTCGGCAGCATTGTAAGCGTCGACCATTCCTTGTGGCTCCGTGATTTTTCCAAGATAATGTACCGGCACCGGAAAATCGACCAGGTTATCCTTATCTGCTTTTCCAAAAATCATCACTTCAATATGCGGAAAGTGGCTTTTTGCCAAGGCCAGCGCTTCCTGAAAATAGCTGAATCCTTTTCTCACATCCTGAATATTAGCGCCGGTGAAAAGGATCAGTGTTTTATCAACTGGTAATCCCAGATTCACTCGCACGATATTCTGGTCTAGCGGAGTAAAAAACTGGGTATCAATGCAGTTGGGAATGCATTTGGAGCTGTTTCCAGCGGTAAGCGGCGCATTTTTAACCATTTGATCCAGCCAGTTGCTGGGAGATATTAATGCCAGATCCGGCTTGGCGTACAATGCTTCTTTTGCCTCGAACTGAGAAAATGAAATGTCGTAACGGTCGGGTTTGGCGAGATAGGGACAGTAGCCGCAATGCGTCAGAAACTTGTCACAGCCGCGACTATAATGGCAGCCGCCCGTAAAAGTCCACATATCATGCAAAGTCCAGACGATCGGTTTACCAAGCAGAAACAGCTTTTGCAGCGAACTGATTGACAAAAAACCAAAATTGACCCAATGCAAATGAATCACGGTAGCTTCACGAACCAAAGGATGTTCCGAAATGTCGACACCAGCTTCTGCGGGCGAAAATGCAAACCGGACGGAAGCATCTTTTTCGTGCGGATAAAAGGCGAGGCGCTCGGCAATGAAGTAGCTCCACGCCTTTCTTGTCTGCCATTTAGTATCGGCCAAACTTGTTACATTTTCCTTCTCCCGGCTCGAAAACTGAGTAAGCAAATGTGAGTCAATCCCCGATTTTTGCAAGGCTCTGTGTAACCTCGCCGCCGCCACTCCCGCGCCTCCTTCCAAATGAAATGTACTTAAATGAAGTACCATGTAAATGTTTTGTGCTGATCCGGTTCCGCGGCAATCGTGTTATAGGTGGTAAATTTAAACAGTTCCGGGGTTAAAAATTTTATTCGTTAATCTATCTTTATCGGGAAATAAGTAAACTGACGAACATGTCTAATGAAAAGCGCAGCCACGAAGCGCATTCGGAGTGGTACGATGTTCAGTACGCGACGAAGGAAGCGAAGGACCGGGCGATTGAGTTGTGGGAATATGATAATGAGCACAAAACGATCAATCACTGGATCCACCAACGAATGCTGGCGCTGGCCAATCCATTCATGAAAGAGCCGAAATCCTGGCTGACAGTCGGTGACGGTTATGGGTTCGATGCCAATTATTTTTATAAAAACGGGCTCGAAACGACCGCTACTGACATATCCGAAGCATTCCTGCCTTTGTCAAAGGCAAGAGGTTTTATTGATAAATTTTCGGTTGAGAATGTAGAGAAGCTCACTTTTGATGACAATAGTTTCGATTATGTGTTCTGCAAGGAAGCTTACCACCATTTTCCAAGACCATATCTGGGCGTTTACGAAATGCTTCGCGTCGCGAGGGAAGGTGTGATATTGGTCGAGCCACACGATCCGATCTCAAAAATGCCCTTTTTATTGGCGTTAAGGAATATTTTTGATCGGTTTGATACTACACTTTTACAGAAATACTGGAAAAACAGGTATTCGTTTGAAGAGGTTGGGAATTATGTTTTCAAGCTTTCAGAGCGGGAAATGGATAAGCTAGCCAATGGAATGGGGCTCCCTATGGTTGCTTTCAAAGGTATTAATAACAACTATTATCACCCGTCGTACAGTCAGGAAAAGGCCGACGATTCATCCGTTGCATTCCGCAAGATCAAGCGCAAGCTCGCATTTCATAATTTCCTTGTAAAGGCATCATTAATGCCTTCGCAGGTACTATGCGCAGTGATTTTTAAGAAGATACCTTCTCCGCAAACGCTGGAAGCAATGCGAAAAGACGGCTTCCAGATCCACACATTCCCACCCAATCCTTACGCATATTGATCATTCACCCGGCCGAAAACCGATCGGTGATCTTTCTGCATTCAATTTTTATAACAGTTTAATCATGTAGGCCCGGTAAGATTACGGTTCTAATAATCTCTATACTAATCTGCACTGCCTTTTCACTTCTTAAAACACTCGATAGCATAGCAATTCCAGGTTCGGTGAATGCAAATGGGAGGTATCTGTTACCGCCCCGAGTTGGGGTCACGTATTGTGACCTCAACCCGATGAACTCATTCTGCGAGAGTTCAAACATGAAATCGCTTGGGAACCGGTCTGTGTTTCTTCTGACAGCCTGCTTCAATGCTTTTGTCTCCACTCCATACATTTCTGCCAGGTCGAAATCGAGTATTACCTTGAACCCGCGTAGGGTGAAAACTTTGTTTTGTATGATATCCAGTTCCATAGTATTGTTTAAAATTTCTCAGCTTTACTTTAATCAATACGTAGCAAATGCAAATTGGTAACGGTCAGAACTGAAATTTTTTGGTAGGGTGAAATATGCATAGTTTTATGCCCTACAAAATAATTGAGCGTAGATGTTTCCGGATTTGCAAGAGAAAATTGCCGTGATCGGGCTGGGGTATGTGGGGCTTCCGCTGGCAGTGGCGTTCAGCGATAAGTATGATGTTTTAGGATATGATATTAACAGCCAGCGCATTTCGGATCTGCTCGGTTTTGAGGATACAACCAGGGAAATTTCCAGCGGGGAGCTCGAAGCAGCTGTTCATCTGCGGTTTTCAAATACGGAGTCAGACCTCGAATCTGCGAACATTTACATTGTAACAGTACCTACGCCCGTAGATCAGCGCAAAAAGCCGAACTTGTTACCATTGCTCAATGCAAGCAGAACGATTGGTAAATATCTTCGCAAAAACGATATTGTGATCTATGAGTCAACGGTTTATCCGGGTTGTACGGAAGAGGATTGCGTGCCAGTGCTGGAAGAAGTGAGTGGATTGAAATATAATGTAGATTTCTTTTGTGGCTATTCACCCGAACGCATTAATCCCGGAGATAAGGTGCGGACTTTTACCAAAATAAAAAAAGTAACCTCCGGCTCGACACCTGAAATTGCAAACTTTGTCGACCGTTTATATGCATCCGTAATCACCGCCGGCACGCACCTGGCGCCCAGCATAAAAGTAGCCGAAGCCTCCAAGGCGATCGAAAATGCGCAGCGAGATGTCAATATCTCATTCATTAACGAACTTGCGCTGATTTTCGACCGGATGAATATTGATACCACCGAAGTGCTGGAAGCTGCCGGTACCAAATGGAATTTCTTGCAATACAAACCTGGCCTCGTTGGCGGGCATTGTATTGGTGTCGATCCCTATTATCTTGCTTACAAGGCCGAATCGCTGGGTTATTATCCGCAGGTTATCCTCTCCGGCCGGGATGTGAATGATACGATGGGTGTTTTTGTGGCTAATAAATTAGCAAAGCTGCTAGCAAAAAAAGGGCATCGACTGGATAAAGGCCGGGTACTGATTCTAGGCATTACATTCAAGGAAAACTGCGCGGATATGCGGAACACGCGGGTTGTTGACGTATATCGCGAACTGCGCGACTTTGGTTTGCAGGTCGATATTTACGATCCCTGGGCCTCGCCCGAACTGGCGCTGGCGGAATACGGGATTACATTGGTTCCCGAGCCAAAAGGTCAATATGAAGGAGTAGTGTTGACCGTGGCGCACGATCTGTTCCGTGAACTGGACTTCAAAAGCTTTACTTTTCCCGAATCCGTTATTTATGATTTGAAATCGGTATTGCCGCGCGAAATGGTCGATGCGAGGTTGTAGTGTTTATTCCCGCCAGCCGAAGATATTTAATTGCAGGTCCATGACGTCGTTCCCCCGGTAGCGGCGATTGGTAAATGGTCTCTGGCGGTGCTGATTGGTATCTAAATAATATCTGAACCCATTTTCTTCAAAGATCCGGATCACATCTGCAAGTCCCTGTGGGTTGTTGAAATAGGAATGAAATTCAACAAAAAGGTTGCTCACGTGCTGTAAATCATACCGGCAATCATCGAGCACTTCCTTTTCTGCGCCTTCAATATCTATTTTGAGGAAATCAATATGTTTCTCGGCCAGCAAAAAATCTTTCAGACGAACCGAAGCAATTTTCTTTTTTTCTGACTGCGAATAAATAGAAGAGGAATCCGCCGACTCGCTGCCGAACCAGATACCTTCCGAATCTTTCCAAACTGCTTTGTCGACTACTTCAACACCCTGAATCGAGTTTGCCGCCAGATTCTTCTTCAACAATGCGGCAATGTCCGGCTCCGCTTCAAATGCTATTACCCGCGCATTCGGGTACAAATTTTTGAAATACAAAACACTCATTCCCACATTTGCCCCGCAATCAAAAATGACTGGCTGCGGGTTTCTGGTCTCAAAATGATAAAATTCATCTGCAAAGATCTCCTTGTGCTGCCATAGGAAAGACATTACATCTGGCACCGACAGTTTGAATTTCCCGAATGCGACGTCAGTTAGTTTGTACCTGGGGCTATTTCCATATTTAAGCAATAACCCCACAAACTCCCGGCCGGCAGCCGTGTTGAGCGCATTATAAGGTTCTTTCAGCAGGTATCGGAGCCAGTACATAAGCGGTGGAGGTCAGATTCGGTACTTGACCCAATTTTTTATTTTGACAGAAAAAGGTAAATTATAATATTCCCGGAAAAGCCGGATTACATGCTCGTCGGGCTGAATATCGGGTTTCATTTCAACTTTGCCGGTGTTCATTTCGTGCCCGTAACTCCCGGATTTGAAGGTAAAATTAGTGCCGCTACCGTCTGTTCCAATGTTTTTTATTTTGGAATGAACCGGGTACAAACCGTAAGCCTGCTGTTGCGACTGTGTAAACGTCCAGCGGATCGCCCAGGAATCGATAATGCCCCGTTGCTGCTTGATCAACATCGGCCAAAGGTCATTTCCACCTTTTTCCAGCCTTTCACGAATAGGAGCAACTTTGTCGGAATTTGTCAATTCCTCCGCATTCCAATCGGCTTTTTTCCATTTTTCCGCCCAGGTACCCCAGCCCCAGGAGCTGGCTCTTGGTGCGAGATAAACGTCGTTTTTATAGTTTTTTGGAATTGATATAGGTGGTGTGTAGGCAGTTACTGTAAAAATATCTTTCCGGGAACCGTACACTTGCAGAGCCTCATTCATATAATCGAGGAAATCAGGCGTAGTAAGCATATCATCTTCCAGCACAATCACTTTCCCGTATCGCGCAATTACCTCGCTTACGCCCTTTATTACAGAAAAAGCAAGCCCCTGATTTGTTTCCGACTCCGTAATATTGATTTTTTTAAAGCCGCCTAATTGAGAAATATAAGCGCGTATTTCCTGAATCGCAGCTTGATCGGATTCCTTTTTTGGGCCGTCGGAATAAATGTATAATTCACTTTCCGAAGCCAGTATATTAGCCTGCAAATGTTCCAGTGTCTGGCGCAAATGTCCGGGTCGATTGTAACAGAATAATACGATAGGAGCTAGCGGTTCCGACTGATTCATCAGTTTTTATAAGCGTCAATGATCAGGGAGGTGTAGCCGAGTTTACCGCCTTTGTTGCGGTCGTCGTGATCGGCGGAGCGCCTTACCATTCCGTCTTCGGTCCGCCAGGGATTTTTGTGGAACTGACCATTTTCGTCAAAATATTCAAGCGGTTTTACTGTAAAACCGATCTCTTCGAGGAAGCCTGACATGATCTGGTAGTTGTACAGAATCTTATGGTCATCGGCGCCTTCGCCGGTGCCGCCTGGCTTGACGTAATTAATGTAATTTTCGTCTGTATGGTAGCCGTCGGGCACTGCAACTCTCAGAAAGCCACCGGGTTTCAGGTACATGTAGCAATGCTTGAAAGCCAGCTTTCCTTCTTCGGGAGTCAAATGTTCCCAAACGTGCTCGGCGAGAACGCGGTCAATGCTGTTTTCTTCGAAATACTTAGCCCAGTCGCTCTCTTTCAATAAGTTAAGGGTCTCAATGTCAGAATGTATCCAGCCTTTGTAAACGGAAAACATCGAGCCTACCACCATATTGATCGGCTTGCTGCGGTCGTAAGTTGTTAGCTGAAACCGGCTAAACGGTTCTTTCAGAAGGCCGGCTACTATTTTTTGTTTTAAAGACATTGATCAGGCTGATATATTGGTACGCCCGGATTAAAGGACGTTTTTACCCAAAGATAATAAACTTAGAATATCCGCTTCAATCCACCTTATTTGTGTCTGAGCAGACTGGTTTTGAAAAACTGCCAGCCCAGATTGAAGCCGGCTGAAATATCTTCCGAAACCTTCCAGACCAAAATTCCGCCGCCAAAAATGGTGGTTACCAATACGGATCTCAACAAAATATCGAACAATACGGTGCTCAGCACTTTTGAGTCTGTGGGTGCTGGAATAAAATAAACGGACAAATAGGCTAATGCAGCCAGGAAAGCCACTTTTACGGTTCCAATCGTAAATGGCTGAATGCCCATTTTGTTTTTGATAAAAAACAGTTTCAGGAAATTGTAAGTGATCGTAGAGAATAGCGCCGCCGCGGCTGCTCCGTTGTATCCGTATATTGGGATCAGTAACTGGTTGCTTAACAGTAGCATAATTGTGAAAAACAGCATGAATACGATATCGTAACGATAAAATTTGGAGTTGGTCAAAATCTCCGTATTTAGTCCTGTTGCCATATCAAAGATCTTCGAAACTCCCACCATAAACACGACCCATTTTCCCTGCGAGTAAATATCCGATTTTGGGATCAGTCCGAAGATCGAATCAATATTACACCAGATACCCAGGAACAGAAAGGTGCCGATAATGAAGAGGTTAAGGGAGGATTTCTTGTAAATATTGTCAATGTGAGCAATGTCATTTTTTGCGTAAGCTTCTGAAATAATCGGCGCGCTGATCATCACAATGCTGTTTCGCGGAATAGAAATAACCAGTGCGATACGGGAAGCAATATCAAAAATCGCGGTGTTGCTCAAACCCCCTTCAAATGCAGGAAGCAGCACTTTTTCAATATGCGGAAGTAAAGCTGCACTTGCGCCGCCCAGCAAAACCCAGAGTCCGTAACGGTACATTTCCCGGAATGCGGGATGTTTGATAAAACCGAAATCCAGCGAAGTATAAAGCCTTTTCTGGAAATATAAATAGATCAGCATTGCCGCGATCGCCAGTGCATAACTCAGCACCGTGAGCCAGACCAGCGTATCAAACGAAATGATTTTAAACCCAAAAAGAATAACCAGCAAACTATTCAGCAAACGCAAACCGACCTCACGGATCAGCGAAGGAACTGCAATGCGCAAATTGATACGCGAATAGGATTCCAATGCCAGTAAATAAACCATCCCTACCGTTAGGGGAATGAAAACGTAATAGTACTTGACCAGCAAAGGAGAATGGTCGAGGTAAAACTTTAAATAGAGGGGCTTGAAAAGAAGATAAAGGGAAATAAATGCAGCGAGCCCTACCAGCGGCGTGATGATAATGAAGGTAAAAAGCTGCCTTCGCGACGCATCGTCCTGAAACCGGCTATGAAACCGCACAGCCACTGACGGTACGCCGAGCAATGCGAAAGACATGTAAATCACAGGAAAAGTGAGCAGGGTAGAAGCGTACAAACCGAGCTGCTCCTGCGTCATAAACTGGTTATAGAGGATCAGAATGTTGAAAGTTCCTATGATAACCCCGACGTAGGAAACAATAGAACTTTTAAAACCCTGACGAACAATAATCCCCATTGAGTGAACTTGATTGGCGGGACGAAATACGATAAAAAGGTTTAGATACCCTAAAAGAATACGTTTTGAAAATTCTGAGCATTGTGGGTGCACGTCCGAATTTCATGAAAGTGGCCCCGCTTCACCGGGCGTTTTTGGCTTATCCTGATATGGAGTCTAAAATCGTCCACACGGGGCAGCATCATGATTTTATGATGTCGGGGATTTTTTTTGAACAGCTGCAAATTCCGAAGCCTGATTGTTTTTTGAATGTAAATGGCGGAACGCACGCGCAGCAGACGGGGCGGATCATGCTCGCATTTGAAAAAGTGGTTTTGACAGAAAATCCTGATCTGATTGTGGTAGTGGGCGACGTGAATTCGACGCTGGCTTGTGGGCTGGTCGCTGTCAAAATGCATATTCCTGTCGCGCACGTGGAGGCCGGGCTGAGGAGCGGCGACCGGAATATGCCGGAAGAGATCAATCGCATTTTGACTGACGCAATTTCGGATCAGCTTTTTGTGACGGAGCATTCGGCGATGAAGAATCTATTGCTCGAAAATGTGCATCCGGCGAGGATTCACCTGGTGGGAAATACGATGATCGATTCGCTGGTCCACTGTGAGTCGCATATTAATGCGTGTGATATTGTTGCCGAGCTTGGGCTCGCGGCAAATACGTATATAGTAATTACCATGCACCGGCCCGCGAATGTGGATAATCAGGGCGGGTTAACAAACCTCCTCGAAGTAGGAAAATGTCTTTCCCGACATTTGAAAGTCGTTTTTTCTGTTCACCCAAGAACACTGAAAAATATCAATGCTTTTGGAATGGAACAGGATTTCCAAGCAATTGAGAACTTAATTATGATTGCTTCTCTGGGTTATTTTGAATTTATAAGGCTTATAAAAAACGCGGCGCTGGTGATTACGGACTCGGGCGGGATCCAGGAGGAAACTACCTTTTTACAAATCCCCTGCATTACGCTACGAAATAATACTGAAAGGCCAGTGACGATTTCGGAAGGTACCAATCACCTGCTGCCCGACTTTACAGCGGAATCTGTTGCGCAGCTAGCGGAGAAAATTTTGTCCGGTAAATCTAAAAGAAGTGGTATTCCTGAATATTGGGACGGAAAAGCTGCGGAGCGTATTTCGCGCATTCTGAGAGAAAAGTACATTAATTCGTAGGTTTGTAGCTGACAATATCCGAGCAGCAATATCAATGTTGAAACAAATAAAGAACAGTACTTGGGGTTTGCTTAATAAAATGGGCCTGGGCGGCAGCGTCCAACTTTTTATGGGTGGCGCTTTGAAGCAATATGGCTGGTTTAAAAGCTACCATACCAAACAGTCGGTCGATGCCAATGGGAACCCGCTTCCCTGGTATACTTACCCTTTTATTCTTTTCCTGAAACCACGTTTGAAGCCTGAATTCACCGTTTTTGAATATGGTTCAGGGAATTCTACGATCTGGTATGCTGGGCAGGTTCGTTACATTACCGCAGTGGAACATGAAGCCGGCTGGATCAAGCAAATTGCGCCGAAATTACCTGCAAATACTACCTTATTGGAAAAACCGCTGGGCGACAGCTACATTAAAGCTGTGCAATCGACCGGTGATTTATATCAAATTGTGATTGTAGATGGGCGTAACAGGGTTAAATGCGCCATTTTTGCCTCTGATTTCCTGACGAATGACGGCGTGATCATTCTTGATAATTCCGAAAGAACCTGGTACACACCTGCCAAAGAGTACCTGGCGACCAAAGGTTTCAGGCGGCTGGATTTTATCGGAATGACGCCGATTGTTGGTATTGAAACGTGTACGAGCGTTTTTTACAGAGACGGAAATTGTCTGGGAATATAACTTACCATGTAAAATGGTAGGTCACTTTCTCAGAAGTCTCCGCCCCCAGGTTTCGCTTGAACCGGCTTAGTGATTCCTTGTGAGTTCCTAAATGATCCAGGGAAGTCCCGAGGTCTAATATTTTAAAACCATTCTGCTGACCATATTCATAAATTTTTTGAGTCAAGAAAACGATCGGGCTGAATGTGGCGAAATCCGGCAGGTAGGACGAGAGGAATGTATACAATACTTTTTCATTAACGCGCACTACGATAACCAGCGCAATTATTTCATTGTTTTTTGTCGCTGTAAAAATCAGAAAGTCGTTGGGGAATTGAGTTAGCAACACTTCCAGCTCATTGTTCGACACAGAAATTTGGTAACCTTTTGTTGTTCTGCACTTGAGCAAAAAGTCATAGCATTGTTTAGCTGTCAGCTGATTGGTCAAACCGGCCTCAAAGCCAGCATTTAAACACTTTTTAAGTCTTCTCTTTTCCGACAAATGTATGCCGCTCAGAAAATTGGAGGGCGTGATAGGAATATGTTGATTTGAAATGGTACATAATTCGCAATTGTCAGTATTATTGTATACGTCATGTAGTATCGTGTGTATGCCGGGGTCGTAGCAAGTAGGGGCGGTTTTGATAGTAAGCTTCTTTCCCGATTGGGTTTCAATCCACATCTTTATAGTATTCAGGAAGAAAAACAGATCGCTATTTGCACACCTTTTGCCCAACTGTATTCCGCCAAACGGGGACCTGGGCGGGCAGACCCAGTTAACACCATCCGCTGACGTACAGTGAAGTTCTGCTACAACGTCCGAAGATTCGCATTGAAGCAAAAAACAGGAGAAAATGGTCTGATTGGTTTGCGTAACAAGGTGTTCGGGCGTGTAATATAGATAGTGGCCCGGTTGGTAGTTAGCTGCTTCTGGAAAGTGCTTGTCGAATATCAGGACAGTATTTCGACCATCGTCCAAAGAAAATACGGTCTTTTTCCGTAAATCGCGTATAATCAAGTGTGTGTAATTGTAATTATGAATATAACGGTATACTAATTTGATATTTTTTATGTTTAATACAATGCAGATTGCTATTTTTGTTAATTATTCAAACAGTCCGGATTGAGAGGTTGAGAATAGCACTGGTTGGTAATCAAGTCTTTGAGCCCCGCGAACAGCCGCGCAAAGATGAAAGCTTAACATTAATTTAACCAGATTTTTACATTTTTTTGGCCCCAGCCCATCCATGAAACACATACTTATTGCCGAAGATCACGCAGTAGTGAGAATTGGTACGAAGCACCTCCTCAAATCCCTTATTCCGGATTCCACAATTTCGGATGTTGATGATTTTGATAAAATCTTGCAAGAGATTGAAGTTAAATTTTACGATCTGCTGATACTGGATATTAATATTCCGGGCGGAAATACAACCAAAATGGTTGAAACAATCCGCCAGAAATCTCCGGGAACCAGGATATTGATGTTTTCAAGTTACGACGAGCAGCTCTACGGACTCATGTACCTGCAAGCAGGTGCCGATGGTTATCTGTCGAAAGACGCTCCCGAAGAAGAGTTCAAAACAGCGGTAATGAGCGTTTTGAACAATAAAAAATATATGAGCGAGGATATGCAGCAAATGAATATCAATCGCCTGATCAATCCAAAAGAATACCTGCCGGATCCGATCGTGAGCCTGTCGCCACGCGAAACGGATGTGATGAACTTGCTGAAAGAAGGGTTAGGTACTGCCAAAATCGCCGAAAAACTGAATTTGCAGCTTTCGACTGTGAGTACCTACAAAGCCCGGATTTTTGAAAAGCTTGGTGTAAAGAACATTGTTGAGCTGATCACGAAGATCAAATAAAGAATTAGCATGGTCAAAAAAGCTCCTGAATATAGTTCAGGAGCTTTTTTAGTTTATAGTAGTCCGGAATGCAAGCCGGAAATCGCCTTTTTTTGAATATGAGAAAATTAGAAGTAGAAGAAATGAACCGCCTCAGCATCGAGGAGTTCAAGGAATCGGAAAAATTTCCTTTTGTAATTGTATTGGATAATATCAGAAGTCTTAATAATGTAGGTTCATTTTTCCGGACTGCGGATGCATTCCGGGCCGGAAAAATTTACTTGTGCGGTTACACCCCGCAGCCACCTCATCGCGAAATCACAAGAAGCGCACTCGGCGCGGAGCTGGCCGTGAGCTGGGAAAAAGTGGAAGATATCGCAGACCTGATCATCCGATTAAAAAGTGACGGATACCAGATATGGTGCGTGGAACAAGCTGAGGGAAGTGTGCTTTTGCAGCATTTTAAGCCCGAGCGTGGCAAACCCTGCGCATTTGTATTCGGAAATGAAGTAGAAGGAGTTGCCGACCAGGTGATCGCTGCAAGTAACGGTTGTGTGGAGATACCGCAATTCGGGACGAAGCATTCATTTAATGTTTCCGTTTCGGCAGGAATCGTACTTTGGGAGTTTGTGCGGGAAAATATAACATAAATATAACATTGGAAATTTGGTCTTTACCGATTAATAAACGGTAATTGCAGGTTACAGCATCGATCCTTTGTACTAAGAAAATAACCTTATGAAATCCGCTACAAAAAAGTTATCCAGCGAAATTGCCGAAACGATCACAGGTAAAATTGAGGCCGTTTCAGCCGGTTCAAAAAAAATAAAGAAATCGATTGAAAAAGCGGCTGCGAAGCTTGCTAAGAAGGTCGCTAAGTTCGAAAAGGAAACTTTGAAGAAGAAAGAGAAAGACACAAAGAATGCTGAAAAGAAGATAAAGGGAAAAGGAAAAGACAAGAAAGACAGCAAAAAAGGTAAAGCGGAGAAAACAGAAAAGATCGCGGCGCTCGTTGCAGCTGCATCTTCCAAAGCACCGGTAGCAGCTCCTGCGAAGCCGGTTGTTAACAAAGCAGTTGCCTCAAAATCCGTCGCTCCAAAAACCAGAGTTTCGAAACCAGCGGTTGCTAAACTGGCACCAATCACGCCGGAACCAGTTTCCTCCGAACAATAGTCAATCGACATAAAGCCAGCCCGCAAGCTGGCTTTATTGTTTTACACCTCCGGGAAATAACCGATCGTCGCCAGCAGGCGGCCAGTTACGCCATTTTCCAGCCGGTAGGAAAAGTAGTCTTCATTGTGCAGTACCGTGGAATAGGGAGATACCTCGATATTCTCCTGCAATAGCCCGGCTGCGAGAAGCTGCTCTCGGTTAGCGTTTTTTAAATCCACAAAAAACTTTCCTTTATTCTCATCCCAGCGCTTGAATGCACTGGTGAAATGCTGCGCCACGTCTTCGCCTACCTCAAAAGAACATTCATCAATACAGGTACCGACGTACGCGAAACAGTTTTTCGGGTCAGAGCCGAAGGAGTTTTGCATAGCCGCTATCGTTTTACTCACAATTCCACTCACAGTTCCGCGCCAGCCCGCGTGAATGGCTGCGGAAGCCTTATTGACAGTGTCAAACACGAGAATAGGCGTACAATCAGCGACCGTTACAGCTAGTTGAATACCCGGAACATTTGTTATCAATGCGTCAAAACCTTCAAATCTGTCGGGTGCTTTTACATTGATAATCTCATTTCCATGCACCTGGTGGGATTTGGCGACCTGCTCAAAAGGCACGCCTAGCGCCGCGAAAAACCGGTGGTTATTAGCCAGAATATGCGTTTGCGAATCTTGCGAGCCGCCGAGGTTAAGCGAGTTGAATGGAGCCGGACTTACCCCGCCGTGCCGCGTACTTTCGGCAGCTATCACGTGTTCCAAACCTGCAAATATTGACGGTTTGCGAAAAAGTGGTTTTTGATTTGTTGTACTGAAATCGGTCATTTCTTAATTCGTGTATTTATTCAAAAGTAGGCTAATAAGCTTTGGAGCGGAAAAGCAGCTGAATTTATTTTACGCGGCAGTGGTTTGAAGATTGGGCCGGAAGATCGTGGGCCGGTAATTGCCGCAAGTAAGCGGACAGCCCGATATTTGTAATAAATGAATAAATTTGCCCCGGGCGAACAGCTTAAAATCAATGCATGAGTGATATGATAAAAGTGAGTGTCTGCGTAGTTACCTATAACCACGAGAAATTTGTAGCTAAAACGCTGGATTCTATATTGATGCAGCAAACTACATTTCCTTTTGAAATTGTGGTGGGCGACGACAACTCCAAAGACAATACTGCCGCGATCCTGAAAGAATATCAGCAGCGTTATCCCGACAAGATCAGGCTGTTGCTTCATCCCAAGAATATGGGGCTGAACGGAAAATTCAATGCATTGTCCACATTTGCGGCCGCGAAGGGTGAATACATTGCGCAATTTGATGGTGACGATTACCTGACTTCCCCGCATAAGCTGCAAAAACAAGTGGAAATGCTCGACGCAAATCCGCATTATTCGGCTTGCTATCATAATGCGCGTGTTATTTTCGACGATAATGCCGCGCCTCCTTACCTGGTAAATTCGCTTGATAAACCTGAAATAACGGTCGACGATCTGATCGGCGAAGATGAATTGTGCTTTATTGCTACTTCCAGCCTGATGTTCAGGAGAGAGGATTTTGCTAAACATCCAGATCCTGAGTGGACTAACCTCTCGACCAGCGGCGACATTCCACGCAATATCATGCTCGCCACACGCGGACCGATCGGTTATATTAATGAAGAAATGTCCGTTTATCGTAAAAACAGGGGTGGGGCGAGCTTTGCTGACAACCATTACGGCGCTGATTTCCTTTTTAACCGTATTCAGATGTATTCGAATATCAATAAGGAATTGGGGTATAAATACGATGAGCGGATCAAGAAAAATATCTCGGTATATTACTATAAGTTGCTGTTTTCCAGGGAGTACGGTCACACTTACTGGCCGCGACTGAAATTTGCGCTTAAATATCTTTCCCTCGGCGACCCCGCGCCGGAGCGAAGAAAAGAAGTGATCAGGGACTTCATTATTCCCGGCTTTGCAATGAAGATTTACAGCTTTCTTGCTCTCAACCTTTACAATCTGAAATCGAAAGCGAAAGCTTAAAACTTAAAAGGGCCGCTACTGGCCCTTTGCTTATTCCTATGCCTGAATCTTCAAAAGAACGAGCTGAAAAATACCTTGACCTTGGTCACAGTGAAGCTGAGAACCACGCGAAAACGCAGCTCGAACTGTATGAAAAACGCGTAAAAGATACCGCTTCGGCCACGAATGCGATTTCAGAGTTTTTTAAAACCAACCTAATCGATTTTGCGTGGCATTACCTTCGCAGCCGCTTCGGTCCCCGGCACCCTTATCAGGCTTATCCAAGAAATGGCGATACCGGCATTTATAAACTGCAATCCTCCATTCCCAGCCGCACCGAAATCAGCCTCGCTTTGTTGTCCGACTGGGCCAGCGATACGGAGGAGTCTGACAAGATAGCCAACCTGGTTTCCAAATATACGCCCGATTATTCCATTCATATGGGCGACATTTACTTTGTAGGTACGCCGAAGGAGATCGAGTTAAATTTCACAGCGCCTTACGCTTCCTGGTATTACGGTGCGTCGGGCAGTCTCGCATTGTCGGGTAATCATGAAATGTATTCGAATGGAAATGCTTATTTCCAGCATTTGCTGCCCGCAATGTATGCGATGGAGGGTGAGATCAAGAAAACGCAGCAAGCCGGTTTTTTCTGTCTGGAAAATGACGACTGGCGGATTATTGGGATAGATACCGCCTACACTTCGGTGGGCCGCCCGCTGCTTGAAATCATTTCACCGCCTGATTGCCATTTAAAAAAGGAGCAGGTAGAGTGGCTTCGGGATGTTGTCAAGTTGGGAGATAAAGAAGATAAAAGAGGACTGGTTTTTCTGAGTCACCATCCTTATCTGTCCGCATTCCGGGAAGAATATCCCAAGCCAGGCGCTCAGATCAGGGAATTATTGGGCGAAGCCGACAGGCCGATCGTCTGGATCTGGGGGCACGATCACCGGCTTGTGATTTATGATATGGTCAAAAATGGCGACGGGCCGGTTGCCTACGGAAGATGTATCGGCCACGGTGGATTGCCGGTTGAAATTAAGCTGCCCGACGCGACTGATATCAAGAAAATTAAATATTACGATACGCGCGTGCGGACTGTAATTAAAAGGCATTCACTGGGTTACAATGGATTTGCAAGGGTATTGATCCAGGGGAAAGAGTTGAAGATCGAATACCGGGATATTGAAGATACTTGCGTGTATGAAGAAGCCTGGGAGGTTGATAAACAAAATGGCCAGCTCTCCTGGAAAATCAATCACGTGATTCCGGAGCTGGCCATTCAGTAATATCCGGCACGTGGCCGGCAAGCAAATTAGTGATGGTGATCGGCATCGTGGCTATTATCGCGGTAAAACGCTGCAAATGTGACGATCAGCCCGATTGTTCCTAATATAAATGTGAACAAATCGCCGAATATCGCAAGAATAGCAAATAAGATTACGAATGCTGCAATGTAAACAAAGCTTGATAATTTGGTTGATTCGGTATGTTGCGTTTCAGACATTTCTATATTGGTAATGTAATTGATTCCTTCGCGAAAATAATAATTACTCCTCAGGTTTCAGTTTTTCGGCTCGTTTTTTTAGGTGAAAAGCAGTGAATAGCAATCTGACTTGCAGCTTATTCTAAAATCAATACATTTGTTTTAATAAAATTCGCGGTAAAAAGGGTAGTGTAATCCACCTTTTCCAAGACTAAAATTCGTTCCAATGCCCTATTTGATCGGTTGTGATATCGGCACAACAAATGCAAAATCCGTCGCTTTTGATTCCGTTTCCGGTGATATTCTGGCTTCCCACAGTGAAGGTTATGAAATGAACCATCCTCAGCCCGATTGGAGCGAGGAGGATCCCGAAGAGATATTTCAGGCGGTTTGCAAAACGCTGCAAAAAGTAGTCGAGGAGGTAAAAGATAGCGAGCTGCTCGGCGTGAGTTTCAGCGCGGCTATGCACGCAGTGCTTGCATTGGATAAAAATGGAAAAAAGCTGACAGAACTGGTAATTTGGGCCGATAACCGCAGTTCCAAGATTGCTGTTAAACTCCGTGCGTCTCAGGTTGGCAAGAAAATATACAACAACAATGGAACACCGATCCATGCGATGGCGCCAGTTTGTAAACTACTCTGGTTCAAGGAAAACGAACCCGGGCTCTACAAAAAAGCCAGCAAATTTATTGGTATCAAAGAATATGTGATTTATAGATTGACCGGGCAATATCTCGTGGATTATTCAATTGCTTCGGCCACTGGGATGTTCAATATCAGGGAGTTGCAGTGGGATACTTATACTTTAAAAAAGCTGGGCTTAAAATCTGAAAAGCTTTCCAGAGCCGTTTCTCCCTATCATATTGAGAAGGTACCTGCGGGAAACGAAGCGAAATTGCCGGCGGGTACTTCGTTGATCATGGGCGCGAGCGATGGTTGCCTGGCTAACCTGGGCAGCGGCGCAATTCATCCCGGTTCAATGGCCGTCACGATCGGTACCAGTGCAGCTGTGCGGATTTGTTCCAATAAGCCTTATTCTGATCCGCTAATGCAAACTTTTTGCTACGTACTCGACGAGCAAACCTATATCGTTGGCGGGCCTTCCAATAATGGGGCGGTGATTTTCGAGTGGCTTGTCAATACGTTTTTTCCGAATGAAGAATTCGATGCAGTTGTCAAAGAAGCTTCTGAAATTGAACCGGGCGCCGATGGTCTGCTTTTCTATCCTTATTTACTGGGTGAAAGAGCGCCGCTTTGGAGTTCGATGGTCCGGGGCGGCTTCTCGGGACTGGATATCCGGCATACCCGTGCGAATTTTGCCCGAGCTGTGATGGAGGGTATTATGTTGAATCTGTACAGCATTGGTAAGATCCTGCTGGAAATGGGAAAGATCCGGACGATTTATGCAAACGGCGGGTTTGCCCGCAGCCCGGCCTGGGTACAAATGCTGGCGGATGTTTTTGGTATTGAGGTAAAATTGAATGAAACCGTCGAAACCGGTGCGGTAGGCGCGGCGATGATGGGATTGAAGGCGCTGGGAATCTACAATAGCTTCTCCGAAATGTCGTCTTTCACGACGGTAGGACAAGAATTTGATCCGGTCCCATCTGTTCACAAAATATATGATTCACAGCACGAGCGTTTCAGCAGAGGTGCGCAGCTTATGCTATCTCACGCGATCTGATTTTTTACATTTAAATACAAAAAAATGCCCGACTGATCAGTCCGGGCATTTTTTGTATTGATTCAATTGAACCTAGAACTTGTAAGCAATGCTCAATCTGTAATTTCTCGGAGGCTCAGCCTGCCAGTAATACGATGTGATCGGGTTGCCTGCATCGGTCGTGAAATTATAAGTACCACCGCTGTACAGGTATTTATCCAAAATATTGAACACATTGAGTGTCAGACGAATTTTGTCTTTTTCCCAGAACACACCACCATCCAGTTTGAAGTAATCAGGAAGGTTGTAAGTGTTATCGGTATTGCTCCACGTAGAAGTGGCGCGGTCGCCCTGGTAAGTGAAACCGCCGGATATTCCAGCACCTTTCAGCGCACCTTTCTGAGCTTTATAGCTCAGCCACCCATTTGCAGTATGTTTTGCAAAACCCGGAACCGGATCGCCCACTTTCGCTACCTCCACTCCCTCAGTAACCTTGGTCACTTCTGAATTGGTATAGGCATAATTGGCAGTAAGGTTTAAGCCCGGCAGGATCGTTCCACGCACATCGAACTCAATTCCCTGCGCCCTTTTCTGGCCCAATTCTACGCTGAAACCTGAGTTGGCAGGACGGGTTGGGTCGCCGGTAAGCTCGTTGTTTTTGAGAATGCGGTAAAATGCCAGGGTTGTATTCCAGCGCCCTTCCGCCCAATCTCTTTTCAGACCGAATTCTGTATTGTTACCTGTGATCGGCTGCACTTTTTCGCCGCTGCTCAAACGTCCCGATTGCGGAAGGAACGCCTGGTCATACAAAGCGTATACCGAAGTGTTTTTAGTAAGTGAAATGCTCAGACCAAGGCGTGGCGTGAAATGGTTCGCCTTGTCGGGTGCCGCGCCCCATTGTGCCTGGCTCAGGCTGGTATAACGGCCTGCAATGGTCAATCTAATCTTGTTGTCAAGAAATCCAAGTTCATCCTGCAAATACAGACCTGTGTATTTCTGGTCCATCAAACCACCTGCCTGTACAGCCCGTGCTTCAAGGTTGAGAGTGCGATCAAATACCGGGTAACCTGCATTTGGTCTGCCGTAGAACGGGTCCTTCGGATTGAAAAGGCCGCCCAGTGTGTCCAACGGAGCTGATTGTGCCCAGTCGGCAAGATATTCCTTAGTACCCACATCAATACCTCCCAAAAGACGATGAACGACGCCTCCGGTAGTTACTTTACCATTCACAAACACCTGTCCAAGCGTCATTTCGCTTCTTGCATCCCAGATACCCACACCGCGCTGCATGGTCGCGTCCGGGTTCACCAGCCACGGCCACTGGCTGCTGCCAGCCATTTTGTAATTCAGGTAAGCCAGCTGACCGGTAATTTTCCAGTCTGCATTGATTTGGTGTTGAAGATTAACAAAAATACTGTGGTCTGTGATCTTGGTCGGGCTAAGTCCCGGAGGCGTCGAGGTGTAATCTCTTGGCAGGGTAGCATATCCCTCCGGCGAGAAAGCGTAGTAAGAACCCACATCCGACATTTTGGCGTATTGCAGCGCGTATTCGGCGGTCAGTTTCGTTTTTTCGTCGATCTGGTAAGTGATCACCGGCGCAACGCTGTAACGGTTATTATATTCATTCGGGCGGAAAGAGCCCTTATTCTGTCCTGCCAGGTTAAGGCGATACAGGAATTTCCCGTCTTTGCTGAGCTTACCATCCAGGTCGAGCGTAGCACGGTAAAGGTCGAAACTGCCAATTGTAAAACTTGCTTCTCCTTTGGTTTCACCGGTTGGTTTTTTGGTAACTACATTATAAAGGCCGCTTGGATCGCCATTTGCAAGCATAAATCCAGCCGGACCTTTCACAAACTCAATGTGATCTACAAAACTCATATCCTCGGTCAATGGTCCCCAGAATGAGTTAACGATATTAAAACCGTTACGAAAAGCCTGGATCTGTGAGCCGCGCATGCTGATATTGGCATACATATCTCCCCAATGTTCGAGGCGGGTCGCGCCGCTTACATTGCGGATCAAGCCATCGCTCATACTGATAATCTGCTGGTCTTCAAATGCTTTTGAAGTTACTACCTGTACATTCTGAGGTGTTTCCAAAATAGGTGTCATCAGTTTCAGGCTGGGGGAGAGGTTTTCGTTACTATACACATTTCCACCCTTTACGATCACTTCCTGCAATTGGTTGGCGCTTTCTAAAAGAGTAATAGAAACTTCGGCAGTTTCGCCAGCCAGAATGTCGATCGGTTTTTCCAGCGTTTCGGAGCCAACGAAGCTAATAAGCAAAGTATATGCGCCGGCTTTCAGTCGCTCAATTGTGAATTTTCCTTGAGAGTCGGAAACGTCACCCTTCGAAGATCCTTTAATACCCACGGAAACAGATTGGGCTGGCTGCCCGCCAGAACTTAGTATTTGCCCTGTAACTCTGCCGGTTTGCGCAAAGGCGGCGGCAGTTGTCAGCAGCAACAGAAGGAGCGTGTAAATTTTTTTCATTTCTTATGAATTGGACTTTGGAGTTAATAAGCGCGCAAATATGAAACAGGTAATTTTGCGATACAAGTTTTTATTTAGATTTATTTAAAATAACGATGGTCAACCGATCGCTCCCGGTTATTACAAGGGCATAAGAAAAGCCGCACAATCCAGGATTGCGCGGCTTTTAAATTTTGCGAGTTGCTATGCTATTTTTTCTCTTCCACAGCCTCGACCATTTTCTCAGTGATCATTTTCTTTTCAGAAGAATTACCCCAGGAGTTCATGATATAGTTCATCACATCGGCAATCTCGTCATTTCCGAGCCCGGGACTCGGCATCATATTGTCGTATTCAACTCCATTTACTTTAATTTTGCCCATCAACCCGAACTTGACAGCTTTGATCCCGTTTTCCGGGTTTTCCATAAAGTAATCAGATTTGGCCAAAGGTGGAAAAGTGGCGGTTACGCCTTCGCCAGTGCCCATATGACAGCTAATGCAATTTTCTGAATAAACCATTTTTCCGCGTTCAATGCTCTTCGCCAGTTCGTCGTCCTGAGTAGGGAAAACGGCGGAGCAAAAGACAATCCCGGAAAGTAGCAACACTATTAGTTTCATGTATTTAATTAGCTTTTTGGGCTGATACGCACCACTTTACCCGAATTTTCAAGTACTACATAAATGTTACCGTCCCAGCCCTGGCGTACGTCACGAACGCGACCGATTTTGTCGAAAATCACTTCGCGCTTGGTAACCTTATTTCCCTTAACGGTAAGGTGTTGCAATTGCATAAATTTCAGCGAACCTACGATCAGGTCGCCTTTCCAGTCTTTGAATTTGTCGCTGGTCACGAAAGTCATTCCGCAAGGTGCGATCGACGGTCTCCAGAAGATCACCGGCTGTTCCAAACCTGCTTTTGCAGTATCTTTTGAAATAATGCTATTGTCATAATCGATACCGTAAGTGATCAGCGGCCAGCCGTAATTTTTACCTTTTTCAACGATATTAAGCTCGTCTCCGCCTTGTGGGCCGTGTTCGTGTTCCCAAATTACGCCGGTAGTCGGGTGAATTACCATTCCCTGCGGGTTACGGTGACCATAAGTCCAGATCTCAGGTTTCGCGCCAGCCGTTTTCACGAAAGGATTGTCAGTAGGGATTTTTCCGTCTTCAAACAACCGCACCACTTTTCCTTGGTCTTTGCTCAGGTTCTGCGAGTTTTCTTTCTGGCCTCTTTCGCCCAGTGAAAGAAATACGTAGCCTTTTTTATCAAACACAATGCGACCACCGAAATGGACATTTCCTTTTACATTAGGAAGCGCCTTAAACAATTGCTGAATATCGGTCAGCTCTTTACCTTTCAGTTTCGCGCGCATCAATGCAGTATTTGCACCGCCATCGTCGCCTTCTTCACCGTCCTTTTTAGGAGAAGAATAGCTGATATAGATCCAACCGTTTGTTTTGTAATCGGGATGCAAGGCAATATCGAGCAACCCACCCTGACCTTTGTACCAAACTTCCGGAATACCAGCAACCGGGGTCGCATCGAGCTTACCTTGTGAAACCAGGCGCAACTTGCCGCCGCGCTCAGTTACCAGGATATCGCCATTTGGAAGCAATGCAGAAGCCCAGGGCATTGTCAGGCCGGTTGCTACTGTGTCAACTTTCAGGTCGGATTCGGCCAAAAAGCTTTTACCCGGACCATTATTGTAACTCATTAAACCCACGGAGGCAGTTAATAACATGCCTCCCAGCGCAAGCGGAAGGTATTTCTTGAAAACGGAAGAATTCTTGTTCATAAACTATGGTGAATAAAGCTTGGTTTAAATTTAGAAATGCCCATTATTTAACTAATTCCAGCTCATTTAAGTGTGCTGTGATCGTATTGATTTCGTCTGCACTCAATGCAATATTAATTGCCGCAGCGTTTTGAAGTGCCTGTTTCGAATCTCTTGCACCCGCCAGGGCGATCGTAATACCTGGTTGCTCCACAGTCCAGCGCAATACCAGCTGGCCCAGCGTCGCATTCTTTTCGTCGGCGATAGGTTTTATTTTTGCAAGAAAATCATTGACCCTTTTCAGGTTTTCATCTTTGAAAAAATAAAGAGAAGCACGGTGATCGTCTGGCGCAAACTGGTGCCCCGGCTTCATTTTACCCGTAAGTAGACCACGCTCCATCGGGCTATAAGCCAGGATAGACTTCTCATGCTCAATGCAATACGGTACCAGTTCTTTTTCAATATCCCTTTTTACCATACTATAAGGAACCTGATCTGAAACCAGATTGATATACTGAGAAGCTTCACGCATTAGATTTGCGTCGTAGTTACAAACACCTGCGAAACGCACTTTTCCCTGCTGGATCAGCTGACTTACCGCTTCCATCGTTTCCTGAATCGGTGTCGTTTTGTCGTGCCAATGAATTTGGTAAAGGTCTATATAGTCGGTACCCAGGCGTTTCAGGCTGTCTTCGCATTCTTTGATAATGCTGTCTTTTGCAGCGTATTTATAAATGTCAATATCCTGGCCCTCGTTGTTTTTGCTGTGCATTGCAAAATCGCCGGTGGTCACATCCCAGCGCATTCCATATTTAGTCAGAATCTGCACTTTATCGCGGGGTATATCTTTAATAGCCTCACCCACAATCTCTTCACTCAATCCCTGGCCGTACACCGGAGCGGTATCAATGGAAGTTACGCCCGCATCGTACGAATCGCGGATCGCTTTCACAGCATCACTTCTCTCCGACCTCCCCACATCCATCCCCCGGCGGCCCAGGCGCCAAATGTGATAACAGAAAGTTCAAGATCAGCTTTTTCAGGGTGGTCGGAATTGCCTACTTTTCGATATTGCATGGTTTGGTTGCTTTTAGCTGTTAGCTCTTGGCTTTTAGTTTGATGATAATTTTTACGCTACTTGCTCAACGAAAACGGCGCTGCTTCTGGCTTGGTTCCCCATGTTTTGGATGGTTTGCTGCTCATATTGAATTGCACTGTGCCGCCTTTTTGAATATCAGCGTGTTCGAGGTACGTATTTCCGTAGCTTTTTCCATTCAGGTTCGCGGCCTGGATATACATATTCTTGTCGCTGTTTTCATTTGCCTGCACTACAAATTTCTTGCCATTTTCCATCGTCAGCGTCGCATTCTTGAAAAGTGGGGAGCCGATCACGTATTGAGTAGTGCCGGGCGTGACGGGGTAAAAGCCGAGTGACGAGAATACATACCATGCGGAAGTTTGCCCGTTATCCTCGTCGCCGCAGTAACCGTCGGGCGTTGGCTTGTACAATCTCCGCATTACTTCCCGCGACCAATACTGTGCCTTATCCGGCGCGCCGGCGTAGTTGTATAGGTAGATCATGTGCTGGATCGGCTGGTTTCCGTGCGCGTAATTTCCCATATTCATAATCTGCATTTCGCGGATCTCGTGGATCGGGAAACCGTAATAGCTGTCGTCGAAAATCGGTGGTAGTGTGAAAACCGTATCAAGTTTTTGGACAAAAGCTTCGCGCCCGCCCATTAATCCGATCAGTCCTTTTACATCCTGAAATACAGACCAGGTATAATGTATGCTGTTCCCTTCCGTAAATGCATCGCCCCATTTGAATGGATTGAATGGTTTCTGAAACTGTCCATCCTTGTTTTTGCCGCGCATCCATTTGGTTTCAGGGTCAAAAAGGTTGCGGTAGTTCTGGCTTCTTTTCAGGTACAGATCCACTTCCTTCTGCGGCTTTTTCAATTCTTTCCCAAGCTGTGCAATGCAAAAATCGGCGTAGGCATATTCAAGCGTTCTAGCCGCATTTTCATTCACTTTCACATCATAAGGAACATAACCCAGCTCGTTATAATATTCATGACCAAAACGCCCCACAGAACTTACCGGACCTGCATTTTCTGTATTTTTCAGGATCGCTTCGTACAGTTTATTGATATCATAACCACGGATTCCCTTCACATAAGAATCGGCGATGAGCGAGGCAGAATTGGAGCCGATCATACAATCGCGGTGACCCGGACTTGCCCATTCCGGCAGAAAGCCACTTTCGTCGTATGCGTTCGCCAAACCTTCCATGATCTGCCCGTTCAGGGTAGGGTACATTAAGGTAAAGAATGGGAAAACTGCCCGGAAAGTATCCCAGAAACCATTGTCTGTAAACATATATCCCGGCCGCACCTCGCCATTGTAGGGACTGTAATGCACAACTTTATTGGCTTTATCAAATTCATAAAACTTCCTTGGAAATAGCAGCACGCGGTAAAGGCAGGAATAAAAAGTGCGGATCTGGTCGATATTATCGCCTTCCACCTGAATACGTGAAAGCTCCTGCTCCCAGACTTTTTCACCTTTGTCTTTGGTCACATCAAAACTGTCATTTCCCAGCTCGCGTTGCAGGTTCAGTTCAGCCTGTTCCGGGCTGATAAATGAAGATGCTACTTTCAAACCCACTTTTTCACCCCGTTTTGTCTTGAAACCGATTACCGCGCCAACGTGGTTTGCTTTCAGTTCAAGGGTATCTTTCGCCAGTTGCTTACCCCGGAATGCGGAGTTGAATGTGAATGCTTTATCAAAAATCAGTACAAAATAGTTCTTAAAATTAGCCGGAACACCGCCGCTGTTTTTGGTAGTATATCCGATGATCTTACGTTCTGAGGGGATGATTTTTACATAAGATCCTTTGTCAAATGCATCAACCAGCACAAATGAGCTGTCGGATTCGGGGAACGTGAAGCGGAATTGTGCAGCTCTTTCTGTTGGCGCGATCTCTGTCGTAACGTCATAATCCGCGAGGTATACCTTGTAATAATGTGGCCTGGCAGTCTCGGCTTTGTGCGAAAACCAGCTGGCCCGGCTCTCTTCATCGATTTTCAATTTCCCTGTGACGGGCATAATGGAGAACTGGCCGTAATCATTTATCCATGGGCTCGGCTGGTGCGTTTGTTTGAAGCCGCGAATCTTCTCAGCATCATACATATAACTCCATCCGTCACCCATTTTTCCAGTCTGCGGCATCCAGAAATTCATGCCCCAGGGTAATGCGATAGCCGGATAAGTATTGCCTGCCGAGAGACTGAACTTCGACTGCGTCCCCATCAGCGGGTTCACGTAATCGACCAGTTTTGGCTTTTCAGCCGTTTGTCCAAATGCAATGGAGGTATTTAAAAGAAAAAGTATCAGGTAGAGGCAACTTTTTTTCATTGAGCTGGTATAAAATGATTCAGAAAATGCGTGATCGCGACAAATGTAATGCAAGGTGGCGGAAGAAGAATCAATTGAATCAAGAATTGCAACCGGTTTCGGTATGACATTTTGTACCGGCATAGTTCTTTTCGGTACAGAGGCAGAGTTCAATACTTTCCGGCTTAATCATATCTTAAAAGATCAGCGGGACCGTTCCTTATAACAGAACTGGTTTGAAACACATATTATCTTACATATTGATATAAATACGATGACTGAACACTTAGATCGCCTGACCCCCCGGCAAATCGTTTTTGAGCTTGACCAATACATAATCGGACAAAATGACGCGAAAAGGAATGTCGCGATCGCATTGCGGAACAGGTGGAGGAGAATGAACAGCCCGGCGGACATTCAGAAGGAAATTATTCCAAACAATATATTAATGATCGGCGCCACGGGTGTTGGTAAAACTGAAATAGCCCGTCGCCTCGCCAAAATTGCTGACGCTCCATTTGTAAAGGTGGAAGCTTCTAAGTTTACCGAGGTAGGTTACGTGGGCCGCGACGTGGAAAGCATGGTACGCGATCTGGTTGAACAGGCTGTGGGCATGGTGCGGATGCAGAAAAAGGAAGAAGTTAAAATCAAGGCCGAGCAGGCGGTGGAGGATATTATTCTTGACGCATTGATCCCGCCGGTTCACGGATCAGGTACGCCGCGTGTGAAGAGCGAGAATGGAAATGACGATATGCCTGACGATGACGGCGAGCTTAATCAAAGGACGAGGGAGCGTTTTCGTGAGAAAATAAGGAATGGAGAGTTGGATAGCCGCAAGATCGAGATTGAAGTACAGCAAAATCAGACGCCGAATGTGGGTATGATCGGTGGTGCTGTGGATGATGTTTCGATGATGAATATCCAGGAAATGATCGGTAATATGATGCCGAGACGTGGTAAAAAGCGAAAAGTGACCGTAGAGGAAGCGCGCAAGATCCTGCTTGATGAAGAGGCTTCCAAGCTGATCGATATGGACGAGGTAAAGGTGGAGGCGATCAAAAAGGCAGAAAACCTGGGGATTATTTTTATTGATGAAATTGATAAAGTAGCATCAAGCCGCTCTGGCGGCGGCGGCGGCCCCGATGTAAGCCGCGAAGGTGTGCAGCGCGATTTGCTTCCTATTGTGGAAGGCAGCGCGGTGAATACCAAGCACGGCGTGATCAATACAGACCACATTCTTTTCGTAGCAGCCGGCGCATTCCACGTTTCGAAACCTTCGGATCTGATTCCCGAGTTACAGGGACGTTTCCCGATCCGTGTTGAGTTGAATAGTCTTACCGAATCAGATTTTTACCAGATCCTGAAAACCCCGAGAAACGCGCTGACCAAGCAATATGAGGCGATGATGGAATCGGAAGGTGTAGAGCTGATCTTCGAAGACGGCGCGCTTCGCGAAATGGCAAAGATTGCGTTTGAAGTGAATAGTGAAGTTGAAAATATCGGTGCAAGGCGTTTGCAAACGGTCATGAGCCTGTTACTGAACGATTTCATGTTCGATATCCCCGACGTAATCGGCGCAGATTCCCAAATCACCGTCACCGCAGAAATGGTAACCGAAAAACTGTCACATCTCGTTAAAAATCGGGATTTGAGTCAGTATATATTGTAGGGAGGATGGGAGGAAAGGGAGGATGGAGGAAAGGGATTACTTCTTTTTCCTTCCTCCTTCCTCCCTTTATTCCCTTTCCTCCCTCTATCCCTTTCCCCCTTCAAAAAAACAACCACTTCAAAGCAATCGGAAATTCTTTGCTCCATTGATTTTCCGAGTGTTGTCCTTTTGGGTCGATGCTGGTTTTGATCTGTACGCGGTCGTAGCCAAATCGTTGTGTTTCGAGCGTTTGGGTCAATTTCGTGAAGTTCGCTAGCATATTCGGGCCTTCTTTTCCACCGGCGTATAAATAGATCCGTGTTTCGAATGGTTCGAAAAAGTGTATTACATCGAAATAAATGCGCTGGGAAATCCAGAGAGAAGGTGAGAATGCCATGATCCTGCCAAATACCTGCGGGAACATCAATGCTGCATAAATGCTCAGCAAACCACCCACTGAACTTCCGCCTATTCCGGTATTCAACCGGTCGCTTTTCGTACGATATTTTTTATCAATCTGCGGTTTAAGCGTTTCTGAGATAAACCGCAAAAAATGTTCGCCGCGGCCTTTGCCCAGTTTGGTATTGACATAAGGTGAAAATTCCTCGATCCTGTCCTCCTCGGCATGATCAATCGCGACAATGATAACGCCCGATTTACTTTCTTTCGCCAGTTTTTCAAGGCTTTGGTCAATATTCCAGTTACCATATTCCGATCCTTCGCCAAAAAGATTTTGGGCGTCGGTCATGTAAAGCACAGGAAAGCTCAGGTCGGGTCTGTCGTAATAATCATGCGGTAGCAGCACCTGTATCTTTCTCGTCCTTCCAAATTGAGGAATTTCGAAATTTTCGGAGACCAGCTCTACGATCGGTGATAGATCGGTTTTTTCCAAAATGCCTGTCTGCCAGCGTTTTACAATATCCTGGATTACGCTATCTTTTTCTGGAATAGTTCGATTGGCGTAAGGATTGCCAAATTCATCCAGTTCTACCTGGTCCCATCCGCCACGGGTATATTTGTATTCGAGGGGAAAGGTGAGTTCTGCTTCTTCAGGGAATTGAAAAATGTACTGTCCTGGTTCCACTAATGTCATCTGGTATTCTTCCAGATCGGGAAGCCATTTGCAAAAACTTCCGGTGATGTAAACCGGGCGCTTGTCAACTGGTGTGGTACTTAATTCAATGGTGAGTGTTTCAACTTCAATTTGCATTACTTGTAGAGTCACATTTGGATTACGTCAATGCAAAAGTACTTAATTGTCAGCTCTTCTAGCGTAATTTACAAATTCGAATTTTAAAGAATGTCTTTCGTCGTGCTCGTGCACACTGCGCTCGGTCTCCTGCCAACTCTCCGGTTTAGCTATTTGAAAATACGTGTCGCCGTCAATTTCGGTATGTACTTCCGTAACATATAATCGATCAGCGAGCGGCTGAGCCTGTTTGTATAATTCTCCGCCCCCGATAATAAAAACTTCGTCACGCTCAGTTTCCGCTGCCAGCGCAATAGCCGCTTCGAGTGAATGAGCCACAATAATTCCCTCATAATCAAAATCCGGATTTCGGGTAACCACAATTGATGTCCGGCCAGGTAGCGGCTTTCCGATAGATTCAAACGTTTTCCTACCCATAATCATCGGGTGATTCAACGTCAACTGCTTAAACCGCTTCAAATCGTCCGGCAACCGCCATAACAACTGATTGTCTTTCCCGATAACCCCATTATCGGATACCGCCACTATGATCGCTATTTCCATTTTTCTACAAATGTTTCATCCCTCTGGGATTTGCTTTTTTGCGGCCCCTATTACTGCCGATATATTGTCGCTCTGCGACATTCGTATTATATACAAATTATGACATTCCTGATAAATCGCGTAGCGATGTGAGATCTGTACCCCACCTGCATGCTACCTAACCTTTCTAAAATCGCGTAGCGATGTAATATCTGTAACACACGCGTCGGCTACAGCGTATGTCAAAATCGCGTAGCGATGCAATATCGGTAAGACGGCAGTGCGATGGCACGACACTAGGGTAACTGCCGGATACCGTAGGCATCCCGTCTATGGCTCTAATCAAATACCTTTATTTAGGCTTTTCAAAAATGTATGCCTCGTTGTAGTCAACTGCGAATTCTTCCAGGATTTTCATGTATTCGTCCAGAAACTCTACTTTCCTGTGATGTTCTTTTTGATTTTGAATATAGCGGATCACGTTGTTTACAGCCGATTTACTGTATGAAAACACCCCGTACCCAATCTGCCACTCGAATCTTGAACCGCAATACTCGCGACTATTGATCCATTGCGATGAATCGGCTTTTACATCCTGCATCAAACTTGCGATACTTTGTGTGGTCTGAAATCCTATAAACATATGGACGTGATCCTCCGTGCCGTTGATCGCGAGCATTTTGTGCTTGTTCTTCTGCACTATGCCCGTGATATACTTGTAAAGTTCTGTTTCCCACGCAGGATCAATCAATGCAGCGCGGTATTTAGGTGTAAAAACGAACTGCAGGTGGACTTGCGAATACGTGTTTGCCATTTTTTTAAAATTATAGTGTGTAAAAATTTTCGTTCGACTCAGTCTCAGAGCTTATATCCCCGCAGGAAATCCCCAACCGCCATTTTTTTCTTCCCTTCTAATTGTAACACTTCCACGGCAACCCAACCGTCACCGGTTTTGAAATGCAGAAATGATTTTTGGTCTGTATTAAAATCTCCCGGCGGGCCTGCTTCACTCAGATCCAGCACTTGCGTTTTGAAAACCTTGCAGGAAAGTCCGTTCAATGTGGTCCAGGCGGCGGGGTAGGGAGATAAGCCTCGTACAAAATTATGTATTTCGATGGAAGTCTTGTTCCAGTCTATTTCACAGGTTTCACGGAAGATCTTGGGGGCCAGTTTTATCTTTTTGGATTCATCCTGCGGCTCCTGCGGATATTGTCCTGCTTCAATTGCTCTCACCGTTTTCACCACTAGCCTCGCACCTTTTTCCATTAGCCTGTCGTGCAGCGTACCCGCATCGTCGTCCTCAGAAATAGGCTCTTTATCCTGGAAAATGATCTTGCCGGTGTCGATCTCTTTTTCGATAAAAAAAGTGGTCACGCCTGATTCGGTTTCTCCATTGATCACCGCCCAGTTGATCGGTGCAGCGCCACGGTATTGAGGGAGTAGCGAGCTGTGGAGGTTGAATGTACCTTTCGGCGGCATATTCCATACTACCTCCGGCAGCATACGGAATGCCACTACTACCTGCAAGTCGGCTTTGAACGATCTTAGTTGTTCCAGAAATGCCGGATCGCGTAGCTTTTCAGGCTGCAAAACGGGAATTCCCTGAGATTCTGCGTAGATTTTTACCGGCGAAGCAGTCTGCTTTTGACCTCTTCCCGAAGGCTTGTCTGGCACGGTTACTACCGCCACAACATTAGAATTGCTTTCGACCAGACTTTGTAAACTCGGGACCGCAAACTCGGGCGTTCCCATGAAGATTATCCTGAATGTATTTGACATAGTCACTGTACTGCTTTTCACAAATATGGTGTTACCATTCGCAAATATTATTATTTTTGTCGTTCTTAAACGCAAATTATGTTGAAGTCTAAGTTACATAGCAGCCCAAAAGACAAGGTCTTCTAGCCTGATTCTACGAGTGTAGTTACTCTTGTAGAGCGGTCTTTGAGCCGTTCTTTTTTTTTATCTGGAAATCAAAAAATCATTAAGACAAAAAACCAACAATTAAGGTCATGGCTAAAATTTCATACTATACGGAGGAAGGATTAAACAAGCTGAAAAATGAGCTGAATGATATGAAAACCAAAGGCCGCACGGCCATTGCTGCCCAAATTGCAGAGGCCCGTGATAAAGGAGATTTGAGTGAGAATGCTGAATATGACGCGGCAAAAGATGCGCAGGGAATGCATGAAATGAAAATTGCAAAGCTGGAAGAAATCCTTTCAACGGCGCGGGTGATCGACGAATCGTCTATTGACAACTCCCAGGTTTCGGTGCTCTCGAAAGTGAAGATCAGAAACCGGAAAAACGGAATGGAAGTAACATATATATTGGTTTCAGAAGAAGAAGCCGACCTGAAAACTGGTAAAATATCGGTAGGTTCTCCGATCGGGAAAGGTTTGCTGGGTAAAAAGATAGGGGATACAACCGAAATCAAAGTGCCTGCCGGCGTGATGGAATTCGAGGTTCTGGATATTAGTCGTTTCAGCGAATAGATATTGTATATAAAAAATTTGGATCGTGCGGCCGAAGTGGCATTCACGGTCCAATTTTTTTGTTTCATGGTACATACAACGGCAAAATGAAAATCAAAGGATTCATACTCAGCATTTCGTTTCTCTGGGTGGAAGGTATGGCGATATTTCCTTTTATTTTACTCAAAACCAAAACCCCGGGCCGCTTCCTGATCAACCACGAAAGGATACATTTGAAACAGCAGCTCGAACTCGGGCTGATCCTCTTTTACGCCTGGTACTTCATCGAATATTTAATCCGGCTCGCCCAGTACAAAAAACATTATTTAGCCTATCTTCATATTTCGTTTGAACGCGAAGCTTTTCAGCATCAGTCTGATCTTGAATACCTGAACAAACGTCCATTTTGGGCTTTTTTGAGGTATTTGAAAAGATAAAAGAGCATTGGGCGAAGTTCTTCAGACAAATCACTTTCAATACATTTTCAAATCGATTTATGGCAGACAAGAACACAGAGTTTCTTTATAAGTATTTAAATAATGCGTCCCCAACCGGCTTCGAATCCACGGGTCAGCAGATCTGGCTGGACTATGTCAGGCCCTATATTGATGAGGAAATTATTGACACGTACGGTACCGCTGTCGGCGTTATCGCGGCTGGGCAAAATTACAAAGTGGTGATCGAGGCGCATTCGGATGAAATTTCCTGGTTTGTAAATTACATTTCTGACGACGGCTATATTCACGTGCGCCGAAATGGCGGATCCGATGCTGCGATCGCGCCTTCCATGCGCGTTAATCTGCATACTGCAAAAGGGATTGTAAAAGGCGTTTTCGGTTGGCCGGCAATTCACGTACGCGAGGTGGCCAAAGACCAGGTTCCCAAAGTGCACGAGCTGTTTATAGATGTGGGCGCGGCGAAAAAGGATGAGGTTCTGGAAATGGGCATTCACGTCGGGACCGTCGTGACATTTGCAGACGGACTTGACGAGCTGAACGAAAAATACTATGTAGGCCGCGCGCTGGATAACAGAATGGGCGGCTACATGATCGCGGAAGTGGCGCGTATGCTGCATGAGAACAATGTGCGTTTGCCTTTTACATTATATGTAGTGAATGCAGTTCAGGAAGAAATTGGATTACGCGGGGCGGAAATGATCGCTCGCCGACTGAAACCCGACCTGGCGATTGTAACCGATGTGACCCACGATACACAGTCTCCGATGTACAATAAAAAGGAGCAGGGCGATTTGAAGGCTGGAAACGGGCCTGTAATATGCTACGGTCCGGCGGTTCAGAATAATGTGCGTGACCTGCTGATCAGCGTGGCCGACGAGAAGAAGATTCCTTTTCAGCGCCAGGCAGTAAGTCGCTCGACCGGGACTGACACCGATTCATTCGCCTATTCAACAGAAGGAATTGCATCTGCATTGATCTCATTACCATTGAAATACATGCACACAACGGTAGAAATGGTGCATAAAGAAGATGTGAAAAACGTGATTCAGCTGATGTACGACGTGCTTTTGTCGCTTAAAGGCGATGAAGATTTCAGATATATTAAGTAATTTAGATTGCGCTTCCCGGATGCAAGTCCGGGAAGTTTTTAAGACCCATACAACCCATCTTAACATCAACAAATATGAAAATCACTACAAAATGGACAACCGGGCGCGGGGTAGGGGAGCCTCCATCAATCCCCACAACAAATTCTTCAAACAATCCACCGAGTATACTTCTGAGGACTGGCAGCAATGGGAAGACCCTGAGGTAAATCCCAAAACCCAGTTTATTGAAGAGGAATCCAAAACCTTACTAAGCGTTTCCGACAGTCCCGATCTCGGGAACTTCCATTCCGTAAATCCCTACCGGGGCTGCGAGCATGGCTGTATTTACTGTTACGCGCGCAATTCTCACGAGTATCTTGGCTATTCAGCCGGACTTGATTTTGAGACAAAAATTGTAGTCAAAAAGAATGCACCCCAGCTGCTTGAAAAGCTTTTTAACTCTAAAAAGTGGGAGCCTACCAGCATTCACATTTCAGGGAATACGGATTGCTATCAGCCGGGTGAAAAGAGATATCGCATTACCCGGCAGCTGCTGGAAATTTGTTTGCGTTACCGGAATCCGGTGAGTGTACTGACCAAAAATGCACTGATACTGCGTGATCTCGACCTTTTTGAAAAGCTGGCAAAGCTCAATCTCGTCCATGGCGCTATTTCCATTACTTCATTAAATGAAGACCTGCGGCAAAAGCTTGAACCGAGGACTGTAACCGGAAAACGGCGGTTGCAGGTAGTGAAAGCATTGACCGAAGTCGGGGTGCCGATGGGTGTAATGACGGCGCCGATCATTCCGGGACTAAACGACCACGAAATTCCTGCTATCATCGAAGCCGCTGCCGAAAACGGCGCGCTTTGGGCTAATTATACGGTTGTGAGATTGAATGGAGCGATCGGTACTATATTCGATGAATGGGTGCACCACCATTTTCCTGACCGTGCTGCCAAGGTTTTGAACCAGATCAAGGAATGTCACGGCGGGAATGTCAACGATTCTCGTTTCGGGTACCGAATGGTGGGCGAAGGGAATTTTGCGGAGCATATCAGGCAGCTGCACAATCTGGCTTGCCGGAAACATTTCAAAGGTGGGGAAATACCAGAGCTGGATACCACGCAGTTTATGCGGGCGGGGCAAATGCGGCTGTTTTGATGTTTTTAATGCCACGAATACACGAATGTAACACGAATGAAAACTTCAATTCCGATACTATGAAACTGTCATTATATGCTTTTTACCTAGTCGCCAACATGCTGCTGTTCAATAATTGCGTCAATACCTCCGCCAGTAAAAATCCGGTATTGACAGGAAATGATACGATCAGCACACCAGGTGCAAATGCAGGTTTGAATGTACCGATCACCGGCGCGGACCAAATTTCAGAATATATTCCTTATCTAAAAGGGAAAAAAGTGGGTATTGTGATCAACCAAACCTCTATTATCGGCAGCAAACCGATGGTAGATAGTCTGGTGGCATTGGGCGTAAACGTCGTGGCGATTTTTGGTCCTGAGCATGGTTTCCGCGGAACTGCGAGCAATGGGGATAAGGTAAGTGACAGCGTAGACGAGAAAACGGGCATTCCGGCAATTTCACTTTACGGAAAATTGAAGCGACCTACGAATGAACAAATGGCCAGGCTGGATATTGTGCTGTTCGATATTCAGGATGTGGGCGCGCGTTTTTACACCTATATCAATACCCTCGGCCACGTAATGGAAGCCTGCGCCGAGAATAATAAGGAAATGCTGATTCTCGACCGACCGAATCCCAACGGTTTCCTCGTCGACGGGCCGCTATTGGAGGATCACCTGCATTCAGGCATTGGTATGTACCGCATTCCTATTTCACACGGATTAACGATTGCCGAATTGGCGCAGATGATCAATGGAGAAGGCTGGCTGAAAAACAAGATGCAATGCAAATTAAAGATCATCAAAATCAACAATTACACGCATGATACTCCCTACACCTTGCCGGTACTGCCCTCGCCGAACTTGAATACGCAGCAGTCGATCATGCTTTATCCGCATATCTGCATGTTTGAAGGAACGATCGTGAGCCAGGGACGAGGTACTTACATGCCGTTCACAGTATTGGGCGCACCGTTATTGAAAGACAAATACGCGTTTTCATTTACACCAAAAAGCATAAAGGGAATGAGCGAAACGCCACTGCACCAGGATAAAGCGTGTTTTGGCCTGGATCTCCGGGAATATGATATGAAAGAAATCCGCAAATCCGGGAAGCTGCATCTGGCTTGGCTGATTGAAATGTACAAGGCTTATCCTGACAAAGAGCGCTTTTTCGACAGATCGCAGAGTAAGCAAATGGGCAATTTCGATTTGCTGTCAGGAACTGAAAATTTAAGGAAACAGATCATCGCGGGTACTTCCGAAGAAGAGATACGGAAAAGCTGGGAGTCGGGACTTTCTCAGTACAAAGAGACGCGTAAAAAGTACCTGCTCTACCCCTGAATGCGATATTTCCTAAAAAATTTGAGCGACTGCATGAGCGCGAGCAGGATGAAAATGAGTGAAAAAATGTGTGTCGAAAGCCAGGGACTGAACGTGGAAGTTTTCAGTAATATCTTTTGAAAAACCATTACAAAAAGAAAAACGCCTGTAAATGTGCCTGCCGAAGTGCCGAAAATATAGGCATATTTCTTACTGTCTTTTACTTCAATCAACTCGGCATTAACCAGATACAGGTTCCAGCCCAGCCAAAACGGTATTTGAACCAGATTGATGCAATTCAGGAAAATGCCAAGCAGGAAAGGAGAATAGCCCGATAAATAATCAGGTATTGCTCTATCTCCAACTGCCTCCTGCCCATTGTAAAACGAAACTGCCAGCACCAGCATAAACAGGATCGACAAAATTTCGGTGACTTTTGTAAACCGCTTATGTCGGTGAAGCCAGTTCGCGGCTTTCAAAGTGAGCAGGATAAGCAGGAACTCGACGATCACAACACCCAACAAAAACAGGGTGAGGCTGCTCATTCCCTGCGTTTCATAAATTTTTAATGCGATTACATTGATATAACCAAGTGGCAGCGAACCTACCATACTGACTATAAAACCGACAAGCAAATTTTTCAAATGGACCATTTGCTAAAACCTTTCGAGCTTTTTTACGTGCAATTTATTTTGTCTCAGCATGTCCAGACCTTCCAAAAAAGTCAGGAATCGATGTCCGTTTGCATGGTTGAGTTTGCTGATTTTGAAAAGCATTGAAAAGTGCCGGACGATCTCTTTCCAGGCGGTGAATATAGACTGACCCGGGTCGTAAATGTGGGTAGGCTCACTTCCGGCGCCATTTAGTTCGATAATTGAAAGATTCTGACCGTTTTCCAGTTCCTCTATCGTATTGTATTTCAGGTCAAGCCGACCGTAGTAAAAGTGCGGCACTTGCAGGCAAATCCGGTTCAGAACAGCGGTGAGTTTCTCATTCGCCCAGCAAGTCGCATTCACGAAACGCGAGCCCCGGGCGTGATTTCCGTAAGGTACCAGGTTGAGCCGCTCGCCGGCTGCCGGAATTTCCATCAACTTCGTCCCGTACATTTTCTGCAACGCATTCATTTGCAGATGGTAACGGGGATTTTTTTCGATCAGTTGTTGAATGGTCGAACTTCCGTCTCCGGTCACGATCAGAAACTCTTTGGCGACTATTCCCGTAATTTTGCCGGCTTTCTGATCCGGGAAACGTACATAGAAAATACCGATCTCATTGGGCAGTTCAATGTACTCCTGTATTAAGTAATCAAAATCGACTTTCCGAATATACGCAGCCAGATCGTGCTCGTCTTCAAGCTTTTGAACCGCCATTCCGCGCATTCCGATATCCGGTTTGGCGATCATCGGAAATGAGATATTAGCTGCCATATATCTTTCCCGGACAGAGGCAATCGGTTCGCCGGGCGTGGCGAGAATGGTTTTAGGGTAAAATCCGGCGGGTAGCAGATCGTAAATCTCTTTCTTGGATTCCATCAAAAATCCTCCATTCCTGATAGAAGGATTGGAAGCATTGAAAAAGAAAAAGGACCTGGCGCGCAGCGAATAGAAGAACCAAACGAAGTACATCGGAATATAAACGATCCCGAAAGGCCAGTATTCCCAATGTGTCAATTTATGAAACAGGAGCGAGTACTTTTTCAAAAGATGCCTTTTAAACAGTTATGATAGAATGTGACAACTGCTTTTCCTTTAATAAGTCGTAGTGAAACATTTCAGCTTGATTATCCTCCACAACGGCCTGAGTTATACTGAATGTTTTTACACCACTATCTCTATTGATGATCAAACCATTATCCGGGTTTTCCCGGGCTGTCTGAGAATGGAAATGCTTCATATCTTCCATATCGGCCTCAGGATTTTGTTTTCGGAAATGATCAAACCAAAGTATTCTTTCCTGTTGAATATCAGGCGCATATAAGGTACAGGAAGACCAGATATGGTCCTCAGCGGCAGGTAACTGGATAGATTCCTTTTTTTCTCCATCCCAGCGCAGCTGAAAAAGCGAGTGTTGTTCCAAAAGTATGATCGTAAAAGGCTCAATACCCTGCAAATCATAGTTTTCCCAACAGGAGCTCGGGGAAATTTCAGCTATTATATCCAGCAAGACCAGCCCGCGGCTTTTTCGGTATTGTAATGCTGGCTGATGGGCGAATAATGCGCCATTCAACAAAACGGCTACGTTGCCCAAATCGTCGGCTGCGAACCAGGTGCCGCCCGCTTTCGGGTCTTTTGGAAATGTAATGTGCTTTTGTCCGATCAGGTAAGACGCGGGTGGCAGCGATGCCGGGCGGTCGCGATGTTCGTCACGGTTCGAGGTTAAAATCGCCTTTTTGCCCCTCGCTACATAAGTTACTGTGCACATTGTCTGTATTCGATAGTGGCAGGAGCGAGTCCAAAATTTTCATCTACCTCCACATTATCCATATCCATGACCGCGACCCTGATCAGCGCCTGGTGGTGAATGCAATGTTCAAGGTTATATAGTATCTCCCGGTAATAGTTAGTAGCGATTTTGATCTCCCTACCCGCTACTTTTTGATATAAAGCCAAAAATTTATCAGGCTTGTCAACCGTTTCGCGGATCATTTGAATGCAGCTTCTTGCATAAGAGGGCAGCGTTTCGATAGTAGCATTGCGCTGGCGGCTGTCATAATTGATCTCGCCCCGATCGTACTGAATGAGCAGACATTGAAATACTTCAATAATATGGCGCGTATGCTGCCCGATACTGGACCCGCTCAGTTCGGGGCACGGGAAGTTATATTGCTCGTGCGTGAGTTGACTTAAAAAAGAATCTATTTCGCCTAAGGTATGCCTGACGGATTGGATAAGCATATTGGTGTCAATTTTTAAGGTAAGTGATTTCCCGGTTAAAAAATTATTCCAGCGCCCGGACCTGGCCTGTATCAAAACGAAACATCCCGGGGATAGCTTCCCAGGGATGTTTAATTATTCTCAACGATATTTAATTTAAAGCAAAGTGATTTAGTTTAGGTTATATAATGTGTGCATAATGCAATTTTTTATGCACAAATGCCAATTTTTATCTGATGTACGTATAGCGCAACGAAATAGATTTCTCCAAGTGAAATTCCTGAAAAATAAATTGTGATTCCTTGATTTTTTAGGACAGAAAACAGGCAATTGCCTTAACTAAAAATAGTTCGACAACGCCACTCTCCCAAATTAATGGGGCGAAAGTCAGATTTTCAGGGGTGAAACGGAGAAATCTGTGGGTAAGAGACCAAAAATAGTCAGGTAGTCAGACTTAGGAGAACGTTTTGACTTTGCTCAGCAACTCATTCCGGTTATCATTTGTAATAGGAATTTCAATGTCATTGATCATTACATGTACATAATCAATCGCTGTGATCGCTTCCAGGTTGATGATAAATGATTTGTGTACCCGGAAAAACAGATTCGCCGGCAACTGCTGAAGCATGTTTTTCAAAGTCTCGCGGATGGTGTATTTTTTACCTCTTGTATGCAGTTCCAGGTAATTATCGTCGCTGCGTATGTAGAGGATATCTGAAAGCTGGATCTTGGTGAACATTTGCTTCTCTTTGATAAAAAGCGAATCCTTGATCACCGTCGTATCCTCCTTTTCCTTGCTGCTCGACTCGCCTGCCAGTGCGGCCAGCCGGTAGTTTTTCAGCGCCAGCTTCACGGCTGTATAAACCGTAATTTTTTGGAAAGGCTTTTGTAAAAATGCGTGCGGAGCGGATTGCAACGCTGCATTGACGACCGCAATATCGTCGTGGCTGGAAAGGAACAGGAAAGGAATACCCAGGGTCTCGCGGATATGGTCGGCCAGGTCTATTCCCGTCTGATAGCCATTCAGGTTGATATCAAGTACTGCAAGATGAAAAATCTTGTTGTTCAGCAACTCGATAGCGGTAGGGTAATCGGTAGCAATATCGTTTGCTTCATAACCGAATCCGTTCAAAAGAAATTGAAGGTGCCTGGCTATGATAAAATCGTCTTCGACAATTAGAATATTCATTTTTTTAAAAATGCGCCCGCTATCGGGCGTTGGACAGTGAACTTAATTAGGATTTACGGTAACTGTCTTAAAAATAGCTAGTACTCAGATATTTATCGAATTAATAGAGCGCTTTGACCAAAAAATTCTATCTCCGCTTTTGAGGGTAGACAAAGATGCAATGAATATGTAGGAATAGCAGGTTAAAATTTATAAGTTTTTCAATAAAAACGCCCTTTTTTTCATTGCTCAATGCGTTTTGTGGCGCCCGGTTGCCAGGAATAGAATTGTAACTATAATAAGCCCCGAGAAGAACCATAGACTTAATACTACATTGTAGTAGACGATGGCAATCAGGCACACGGACGAGAGTAAAAGTGCTACGGCGGGGAAGAAAGGGTAGGCGGGGACGATGAACGGACGTTCCAGTTCCGGTTCTTTTTTTCGGAGCGCAAATAGGGCCGCCATACTGATCATGTACATCACCACCGCACCCAGTGCCGCCAGTATAATAACCTGATCGGTCGTGCCCAGGACCAACGCGAGACAACCCGCCACTCCTCCGGCGATCAGTGACCAGTGCGGGGTTTGGAAACGGCGGTTTACAATGCCGAGAAACGCAGGCAGGTAACCGCTTCTTGCCAATGCATAAATCTGCCGGGAATAGCCGATGATCGTTCCGTGAAAAGAAGCGATCAGTCCGAAAAGTCCGAGGCTCGCAAAAAGCTGCGTCAGGCTATTGTCCCGCCCCAGCACGATACCCAATGCAGCCGGCAGCGGGTAATCGATCTCGCTCAGCGACTGCCAGGGCGCAATGCCGCCGGTCACGATCATCACAGAAAGTGCCAGCACCACGAGCGTGAGAATACCATATATATAGCCTCGAGAAATTGTTCTTTTGGGATCTTCCACTTCCTCAGCCACCATCGCTACGCCTTCGATCGCGAGGTAAAACCAGATCGCGAAAGGCAATGCCGCAAATACGCCCGGCCAGCCAAACGGCATCGGGTCGGTCACGAAAGTTGCATAGGAAAAGCTGGGCGCTACGATACCGATATAGACTAGTAACTCTCCGACAGCGAGCAAAGTCACGACCAGTGAAAAGAGCGCAGATTCCTTGATACCCAGCAGATTGATCAGGATAAAAATACCATAACAAGCGAATGCAACGTGCAATACTTCGAGCGACGGGTACAAAAAATGGGCATAACTGCCCAATGCAAAAGCAATAGCCGGCGGCGTGACGAGAAATTCAATGAGCGTCGCATAACCGGCGATCAGCCCGCCCCACCAGCCGAATGCCCGGTGCGCATAGGCAAACGGCCCGCCAGCGTGCGGAATGGAAGTAGTAAGTTCAGTAAAGCTGAAAATGAAAGTGACGTACATCAGCGTTACCACCAACGTCGCGATCAGAAAGCCGATCGTCCCCGAAACACCCCAGCCGTAATTCCAGCCAAAATATTCACCCGAAATAACCAGTCCGACCGCAATTGCCCAGAGGTGGATCGGCTTTAAAACTTTTTTAAGCGAGGCACTTTGTTCGGAGGACATGCAGGGTTGGGTTAGCGTTACATAATGCTTAGCGGGGCGCCGTTCGCAGGTAATCGCCCATTTCTCTCACTTTGTCTGTATTCAGATAATCAACGCCCATCGACATGAGTGTGCGCCACGAATTGATATTGTCAGGAGTCGCCCATAACCTTACTTTCTTGCCCGAATCGTGAACCTGGCCGATCACTTTTTGCAAAACTTTCTTTTCTTTTTCGGTTAAAGGGCCTTCTCCGTTCCATTTGGAATACTTCTGAAAAGACTGACTGATCAGCCCGATCCTTTTCAGCTGCTCCGGCGTGTAGGTATTTTCGGGGCGGCCATCGAAAAAAATGTAGGAAGGATATTCGCCAAACTGAGCCGGGGCGGGAAGGTTACCGCTGATCACGATTTTCACGGAACCTGACGGGGCAAAGATCTGCTTGTGCGGGTCCAGTAATTTCACCAATGCAGCCAGCGTCTCAGGCCCCGACGTTTTCAGGTCGATCAGCAATTGTAGCGGCACGTTTTGCTGCGGGTAGATATTGCCACCGTTTTTCTGAGTTTGTTCCAGGATCGGTTGGAGGTACAATGCGGCAAACGTCCGTTTGCGATTGATCTCTTTCTGGTCATGCGCCACGTACAGGCTGTCGTCTACTAAAAATAGATCCGCTTCGATAGAGCCGAACTGCTGCTCGTAAGCATCAAAAAATGGCTTTTTTCTCGTGTAATCATTGTGCGAATGCGCCTGAGCAGTCGTGTATGCTTTGATATTTTGTGTAAAAGCAAGGGGCGCAAAAAGTAATACAAACAGGGTGGTGAAGGTCAATCTCATATCGTTGTTACAGAACAGGTAAGCCCAAATCTGATTGAGAACACAATCTTCTTCGGTTTCATTTATAAAGCAAGAATTTTCTTCGGAAATAGAAGCCCAAATCAAACAAATTTGCAACGGGCTCGGAGATGCGTTGAGAATATCATTATTTTAGCCAAACTTATCGCATTCCTGCACAAGGTAAATCAGCTCCTTCATGAAACAAAATTCTTCTCTATTTCGTAAAAAAACAGTTGAACAAATTCTGAAAGATGCCAATTCCGGCGAGCACGGCGGACTGGCCAAGATACTCGGTGTGCGGGATCTGGTGTCTCTTGGAATAGCTGCAATTGTCGGAGCGGGAATTTTTAGTACGATCGGGCTGGCGAGTTTCAATGGTGGTCCTGCTGTGTCACTGCTTTTCGTTTTCACCGCGATCGCCTGCGTATTCACTGCATTGTCCTACGCACAGTTTGCGAGCACAGTGCCAGTCTCCGGTAGTGCCTACACGTATGCTTATGTTGCCTTCGGAGAGCTTTTTGCCTGGATCATAGGCTGGGCGCTGATTCTCGAATATGCGGTTTCCAATATGGTCGTCGCGATTTCCTGGTCGGAGTACTTTGTAAGTATGCTCAAAGGTTTCGGAATTACATTACCCGGCTGGCTCACAATCAACCAGGAAACAGCCTCGGAAGCATTTGCTAAAATGCAGTCTCTGGGCGTGGCAGAGCTTTCTGCCTACGAAAGATTCGCTGCGAATGCGTATGAAACTGCGCCACGGATCGGGGATTTCGCGATTATGCTCAATCTGCCCGCCGGAATCGTAACCCTGCTGATCACCGCATTGGTATATATAGGTATCCGCGAGTCGAGGACAGCAAGCAATATTATGGTGGTTTTAAAGATCGGCGTGGTGTTGTTAGTGATCATTGCGGGAGCATTTTATGTGAAACCGGAAAACTGGACACCATTTGCACCAAACGGAGCAAAAGGTGTTTTGAGCGGAGTGGCGGCTGTTTTCTTTGCATTTATAGGTTTTGATTCCATTTCCACAACAGCTGAGGAATGTAAAAATCCGCAGCGGGATATGCCCAAAGCGATGATCTACTGTCTGATCATCTGTACAGTTCTATATGTACTGATCACCCTTGTATTGACTGGAATGGTCAATTATACAGAATTGAAAGTAAGTGACCCGCTCGCATTCGTTTTCCAGCAAAACGGCCTGGATTTCATGGCCGGTGTGATTTCTGTAAGTTCTGTAATTGCGATTACCAGTGCATTGCTCGTTTACCAATTGGGGCAGCCGAGGATCTGGATGACGATGAGCCGCGACGGTTTGCTGTGGAAACGTTTCTCAAAAATCCACCCCAAATACCAGACCCCCTCTTTCGCTACCATCGTCACAGGCTTTGTGGTAGGTATTCCCGCATTGTTTTTCAAGATGGATTTCTTCGTCGATCTAACTAGCGTAGGTACCTTCTTTGCATTCATCCTGGTGTGCGCTGGTGTACTTTACCTGGATCACAAAGGGATTTCCGCACAGTCTAAATTTCGCGTTCCTTATCTGAATGGAAAGTATTTGGTCGGGATATTGCTGGTTGTTGCGATTATTGGCCTGTCCATATACGGTCAGGAAGTGGTGGCTGATTGGGCTGCATTATCTGCTGCAGAAATTATCGAACACAAGCTGCTTACCATTATTTTCTGGATCACCTGGGCAGTTTTGTCAGTGATGAGTTTTAAATACAACTTCTCGATATTACCGGTGGCCGGGATATTGACAAACCTTTACCTGATGACGGAACTCGGCTCTTCCAACTGGCTGATCTTCGCGATCTGGCTGGCGATCGGGCTGGTGATTTATTTCAGCTACGGTTATAAAAGGAGCAAGCTGGCGCAGTAACTTACTGTTTCTCAATCGTGAGCGTGATTCTGTGATTCTCTTTTTTGGGGATATCGGTAGATTTTCTAGCTGGCGTCAGTGACGAAAGTATAAATCTGTATTGTTGTCCTGCAAAGGATTTAACGACGGTGTCATTTACCGTGCGGAAGACTTCGGTGGTATCTTTGCGAAAAAAGCTGCATCCACCCAGGCACATTTCGACGTGTTCGGTGATCCCGCCTTCTGTCGTGCTTGATAATAGCAAATCCACCGAAGTATGGCCCTCCCAGATACAATTGACATCTTCCGGGCAGCGGCCGTCCGAGAAATCGAAGAAAGTAAGGGTAGTTCTCGGCGAAGCATTGATTTCGATGGTTTCCTTATAAGCGAGCCCTTCGTCCCGTTTATCAATCGAACCATTCTTGCACGAAAACACGCAGCATATACCCGAAATGATCAACAGAAGCTTTTTCATAAGATCGATTTAATTTCTTAGAAAGACCTGCAAAGGCTGGAAAAGGTTGGAAGTGAATTTTAGTAATATCAACTAAAAAACCAGCGTGAAAGTAGTGCCTTTCCCAACTTCCGAAACCACATTGAGCTGGCCGTTATGCTGTTGTAAAATCTGGCGCGAAAGGCTTAATCCAATACCTGAACCCGTTTTTTTAGTAGTGTAAAATGGGATGAAAATATTCTCAATCGCCTCCGGTTCAATACCGTCTCCATTGTCTGCAACCTCTATCATCACTACATTATCAGTTTGATAGGCTGATAGCGTAATGAGTCGCTCGGTTTGCGTGGAAAACGATTCGGCGGCATTTTTAACAAGATTGATCAATACCTGCTGGATCTGGCTGGCGTCGGCTTTTACGATCAGGTTTTCCGGTTTTACGGACAATTTCCAAAGCACGCCCGACCTGTTCAGATCGGTTTGCAGCAGCTGTAATACTTCCTGTAAAAGCTCGGCCACGTGATTATTGGCTATAACCGGCTTGGGTAATGTAGTAAAATCGCGGTACGCATTCACGAACTGCATCATTCCCTTACTCCGCTTTTCGAGGGTTGATAACGCTTCTTTCAAATCATTTACCGCTTCCTGATCGGTCGTGGATTTTTCAATATCCTCATTCACGATCAGCCGCATCGTACCTACCAGTGAAACGATCGGCGTCATGGAATTCATGATCTCGTGCCGCAAAACGCGCGTCAGGTTTTGCCACGATTCTACTTCCTGCTGCTGTAATTCTGTTTGAATATTCTGTAAAACCACAATCCTGACCCACATTCCCCGCAGCTGGATCGCGGCGCCCTGTAATGCAAGTGGCTGGTCCGAAGGTGTGCGGTACAGCTCGCGCACGCCGCTGTTGAGATTCGAAAGCAACTCGTAAAGTCTTGGATGTTTGTCTTTCAGCTCGATCAGCTGGTGCAGCCTGTAAATGCCCAGCATACGCAAAGCCGCATTATTGATCAGGTTCACCTGCCCGGTACTGTCAAATGTGATCAGCCCGGTACTGATATGCTGAACGATGGTATTCAGGTATTGCAGATTCGCCTCTTTCTCCGCCCGCGCCTGCCTGAATGCATGCAAAACTTCATTGAACTGCTGGTTCAATTCCTTAAAAGTCCGCCCCATTTTGTTGTCCGACCGGAAATTGATCGTGAAATCAGAATACCGGACGGATTCAAGAAAGTAGGTCAGTTTACGGTTTACATTCGTCACATACTGGTACAGCAGCGACGCCTGCACGAAAATGAATACCGTCCCGAGCACATACACGAGCATTTCATTGGTATGCCTGGCAGCCAGCCACGCCAATGCGATCACACTCAGGATAATCACAGCTATCCTGATCATGATCATAATACTGAAATGCCGGAGTCCGATCATGGGAGGGTGACGAAGATAAGGAGAGGATTAATTTTCGAGGATATTCTGAGGTACCCCCGACATTTCGCTCAATATATATTTTTCCAGCGAACTGATCTTGTAATGCGCCATATCAAATTTGGGATCTTTGAAAACTTCAGCCGCAGGTACCGATATTGTCACCATTCCCGCCGCGTGCGCCGACCGTAACCCGGCGTGGGAATCTTCAAATGCAATGCATTCTTCCGGTTTCACACCCAGCTTTTTGGCGGTTGTCAGATACACCGCCGGGTGCGGCTTGGTGAATTCTTCGAGTTCGCCCGAATGCCAGGTATCGAAATATTCAGTGATATTCAACCGTTCCAATACCCCTTCGATCAGCTCCATGTGCGACGCCGAAGCTACTGCGAGCTTCAAACCTTCGGCTTTCAGCGTTTTCAGTATTTCAATTGCGCCGGGCATAGCAGTTGCGTTGTTCAGGATCAGCTTATGCGCTTTTTCAAGGATCTCTTTTTCCAGCTGTTCAAAACTTGGGGTGTTCCACGGCTGGATCTGGTGACAAAAATCGAGGAACAGCTTGATAGACAAGCCCGTTGTTTGCAGTTTCAGTTCCTCTGTCAGTTTAAAATTCACTTTTTGCATTACTTCGTTCGCCGCCTGGTGCCACATTGGCTCGGAGTCGATAAGTAATCCGTCCATATCGAATATTGCTGCCTTGATCATTATATGTTGTCCGTAAATAGAAATCTACGCTTTTTGATTAAATGAAATGTTTTTTAATAACTCCCTAAAACTACTACTTTCGCAAATAAGAATGGCTTTGGGGGTGTCCGAAATGCGGACTGAGATTCATACCCTTTGAACCTGACACAGTTGATACTGTTGGAGGAAAAAGCGTGCCGGGAGTATACTACCCGTTCTTTTACTCAATTGCAAAACCAGAGATCAGTCGCAAAAAGCGCCTTGGTTTGTCCGTTCCATCAGTCCGATTAAAAAAATTGATATGGATTTTCATTTAGAACAAAATCTTTCAAACCTTAGGAATACTGTCCCGCTGGTGCATAATATCACCAATTTCGTGGTGATGAACTATACGGCGAATGCTTTGCTGGCCGCAGGAGCTTCGCCTGTAATGGCGCATGCGGTGGAAGAGGTAGAGGAAATGGTGTCGATCGCAGGTGCGTTGGTAGTGAATATAGGAACACTTTCGGCCCATTGGGTAGCGGGAATGAAAGCGGCGATGGTCACGGCGGCGCAACTTGGCAAGCCCATTGTGCTCGACCCGGTAGGCGCAGGAGCAACATCCTACCGTAACGAAACGCTGACTGAGCTGCTCGATGTGGCTTCGCCGACAATTATCCGTGGAAATGCGTCCGAAATTCTGGCGCTGGCCGGGGCTAGCGTACAAACGAAAGGCGTGGACAGTACGGCAGCTTCGGATCTGAGTCTCGAAGCTGCCTGGGCGCTGAGCAAGAAATTTGATTGTGTAGTAAGTGTAAGCGGCGCTATCGACGTGATCGTGAAAGGAAATCAAACTGCTTTTGTTTCAAATGGCGTGGCGTTAATGACCAAGGTAACCGGAATGGGCTGCACAGCCACAGCCATTGCCGGCGCTTTTGCCGCTACGGTGGCAGATCCTTTCGAAGCGGCGGTATCGGCAGCGGCGATGATGGGCGTTTGCGGTGAACTGGCTTACCGGAATGCAAAATCTCCCGGCTCTTTTCAGATTGCATTTCTCGATTGCCTGTCCGAAATTACGCCGGCGCACCTGGCCGAACTGGCCAAAATCAGAATATCCTGAAACATTACGAATAGAATATGACAACTTCCGATACGAATATTCAGCTTTACCTGGTAACCGACGAAGCCGCCTGTCTGGGCCGCGACTTGCTCTGGGTCGTTGAAGAAGCAGTGCAGGGAGGCGTTACCATGGTTCAGCTGCGTGAAAAAACGCTTGGTACCCGCGCATTCATAGAACGGGCCAAACGACTGAAAGATATTCTGCTGCCTTATCAGGTACCATTGATTATCAACGATCGGGTAGATGTAGCATTGGCAGCAGATGCCGACGGCGTGCATGTGGGGCAAAGCGATATGCCTTTTGAGATATTGAATAAAATGCTGCCGCCGGAGAAAATTATAGGTATTTCAGTTGAAAATGAACGGGATGTGCTCGAAGCAGAGCAGTGGGACATATCCTATCTGGGCGTAAGTCCGCTGTTTGAAACTCCCACCAAAACAGATACAAAAGTGCCGTGGGGCCTCGAAGGATTGCGCAGGATAAGCGAGCAAAGTAAACATCAGCTGATCGCAATAGGAGGTATAAATCTGACCAATGCAGGATCAGTGATGCAATACGGTGCGAGCGGGATTGCGGTAGTATCTGCCATTTGCAGCGCCACATCGCCCTACGAAACCGCCTTCCGCCTAAAATCCATGCTTCAATCCCAAGCAATAAGTGACAACACCTAACAATAAGTGACAACTTCTGACCACTAAACCCTTTATGACCCGATATCCAACCGTACTTACCATCGCAGGCTCCGATAGCGGAGGAGGCGCCGGCATTCAGGCCGATTTGAAGACGATCGCTGCCTTGGGCGCTTATGGCGCTTCGGCTATTACGGCACTTACTGCTCAGAATACGCTGGGTGTGAGTGCAATACACGCAGTACCGCCTGCTTTCCTGAAAGCGCAACTGGAAGCGGTATTCGAAGATATTACGGTGGATGCGGTTAAGATCGGAATGGTCAATACGATTGAAGTGGCGCTGGTGATCTCGGAAATTATTGAAAAATATAAGCCGGGCTTCGTGGTTTTCGATCCGGTAATGGTTTCTACGAGCGGGTCCCGGCTGATCCAGGAAGAAACAGTTGCTGTTCTTTGGGAGGCGCTTTTTTCGAAAGTTAATTTAATAACCCCCAATCTCGACGAGGCGCAGATACTGATCTCGAAACAGATCGAAACGGTGGAAGCTATGAAAGCTGCCGCCGAAGAAATGGTGCGCCGGGGTTGTAATGCAGTTTTGTTAAAAGGCGGACACCTGGTAGGGCCGGTGTTGTCCGATATCTTTGCGCGAAAAAATGAAGATACCCTGATCTTCGAAAGTGAATACATTGACAGTCCGAATGTGCATGGCACCGGCTGCACATTATCGTCGGCGATCGCATCATTTATGGCGACCGGCTATTCCCTGCCGGAAGCGATCATTTTTTCAAAGGAATACATTTCAGGCGCTATTGAAGCCGGAAAGAATATCACCACAGGAAATGGGCCAGGGCCGCTGAACCATTCATTTTCCCCAGTTCCCATGCAAACTATATGACCAAGTTCACTGACCACCTCTGGGAGCAGGCACTGCCCATTTACGAAAAAATAAAGCAGCACCCTTTCAACCAGGAGCTTAAAGAAGGTACCCTGCCGCTCGAAAAATTCAAATACTATATTTACCAGGATTCACTCTACCTCGCCGACTTTGCCCGCGCACTCGCAATGACCGGAACAAAGGCAGGTAACAGCCACGAACTGCTTGATTTTCTGGAATTTGCTCAAAACGCAATCCTCGTCGAAAGAGCTTTGCATTTGGGTTATTTTAAGGAATATGAAATTGAGTTTGATTCAGGAAAAGGGCTCGGCTGTTTTGCCTACACCAATTATCTGCTTGCTACAAGTGCCTTTGAATCCTACGAAGTGTCGGTAGCCGCATTGCTTCCCTGTTTCTGGATTTACAAAAAAGTAGGCGACTATATTTACGCTGATCAAACTACTCCTAATCCTTACCAAAACTGGATCAACGCCTACGCCGGCGAAGATTTCGCCCGCTCCGTCCAAAAAGCCCTCGATATCTGCGACCAACTAGCGGCATCCGCCTCCGAACAAACCAGAAACAAAATGACCGAAGCTTATATAAAAGCAACGGAAATGGAATACCTGTTTTGGGAAGGAGCGTATAGGTTGGCTATTAGCTGTTAGCCGTTAGCCGTTAGCTTTTAGCTGTTAGCACGTGACCGTAGTTAATAGCCAATAGCCAATAGCTAACAGCCAACAGCTAATAGCTAATAGCTAAAACCCTCCTCCCAAAAAAAAATAGGGTAACCCTCAGCTAAGTTGTCAATATCGAAACAACTAGCTATGAAAAATTTATTCTTCACTTTCATTGCCGCCGCATTGGGCGTTGCGGCTTTTGGTCAGCAGCCGACGCAAACTGTAAAAGGTCGGGTAGTGGACACTGAATCACAGCAGCCGGTGATCGGCGCGAATGTAATCATTACTTCTCTCAGCCCTATTCTGGGCGGAGTCACCGATACTGAAGGGTATTTCCGGATTCCGCAGGTGCCAGTTGGTCGGCATGCAATCAAAATTACTTCCATTGGGTACGACAATGCATTCCTGCAGGAAATCTCCGTAGGCTCGGGTAAGGAGGTGGAACTGAATCTCAAACTGACCGAATCTTTCAGGGCACTGGACGAAGTGGTGGTGAAAGCGCAAAAGGAAACGGGCGCGCCGCTAAACGACATGGTGAGCGTAAGCGGGCGGTCGTTTACTGTGGATCAGACCAAACGTTTCGCGGCTGCGGTCAACGATCCGGCGCGGATGGCGCTTTCGTTTGCGGGCGTTGCTACGAATGATGATGGTGGTAATCAGATCATTATCCGCGGAAATAGTCCCAAAGGGTTATTGTGGAGAATGGAAGGTGTCGAAATCCCCAACCCGAACCACTTTGCCGCCGAAGGTTCATCGGGTGGGGGCATCAGTGCATTGAGCGCGAACGTGCTCGGCAACTCTGATTTTCTGACCGGCGCATTCCCTGCCGAATATGGCAATGCTACTTCGGGTGTTTTTGATCTGAAACTCAGAAAAGGAAATAATGAAAAGCGTGAATATGCATTGCAGGCGGGCGTTTTAGGACTTGATTTCGCTGCCGAGGGGCCGATCGGAGCCAAAGGCGGCGCTTCTTACCTGGCCAATTACAGGTATTCAACTTTGTCGATTTTGAGCAAGATCGGCGTGCAGGTAAGCGGCGACGCGGTAAATGACTTTCAGGATGGCGCATTCAAGGTTTATTTGCCTTATGACGAAAAAGCGGTCGTGTCGGTTTGGGGAATGGGCGGGATCAGTACTACTACGATCAACAATGCGGATACCAAGGAGAAATTCACTTCCAATAGAGGTATCGTGGGCGTAAACTACCTGCGTTATCTCAGCAACAAAGCGTACATGGAAACGATCGTTTCTTACGCGGCGACCAGTCAAAGCGGGGATTTTTTGGATAAAGAAGATGGTACCGCATTTCAGCAAAACTTCATCAACCAGACTTTACGCCTATCCACCCTCCTCAATTACAAACTGAATGCAAGGAATACGATCAGGGTCGGGGCGATTATTAATCACCTGGATTTCAATCTTTTCGATCAGGATAACGAAGCCGGTTCCTGGATTAAGAATGTGGATCAGCAGGGAAATACGCAGCTTTTTCAGGCTTATGCACAACTGAAATCGCGCCTGTCGCCCGATGTGACCATGAATGTAGGTTTACATGCGATGCTTTTGGGATTGAATAACCAGCATTCCATTGAGCCGCGTGTTGGTTTGAAATGGGCAGTTGCGCCCAGGTCGACAGTTAGTTTCGGGGCAGGGCTGCATAGTAAGACGGAGTCTATCTCAACCTATTTTACGCAAATAAAAGCGAGCGATGGTAAAGATCAGCTGATCAACAAAAACCTGAAACTCATGAAATCGGCGCATTTGGTGACAGGTTACGAGTTCCGGCCTTCTTCGAGCTGGCGGATATTGGCGGAGACTTACTATCAGCACCATTATCATATCCCGATCGGGCCGGCCAATACGACGACCCCGTTTCTCTTACACAACTCGCTGATGAATGAAATATCAGGTTTTGTGAGCGATTCACTGGTCAGTGCAGGCACGGGGAGAAGTTACGGTTTGGAGCTGACCGTTGAAAAATCACTTACTGCCGGCATTTATCTGATGAGTACTACTTCTGTTTATCAATCCAAATACACGGGCCGCGATGGAATTGAGCGCGACAGCAGGTTCAACGGCAGGTTTGTTCAGAATTTCCTGGCGGGAAAAGAATGGCGGGTCGGGAAAAATAAGACGAATATTTTTGCTGCGAATATCAAATTGCTGGCGGCAGGAGGGAATATGTCCACGCCGGTGGATCTGGAAAAATCGCGCGAAAAAGGAAGGACCGAACGCGATTGGTCTAAAAGTTACTCGGAGCAGCTGCCGCATTACTTTCGGGGAGATTTGCGTGTGAGCTACACCAGAAATAAAAAACGAACTGCATCAACGATTTCGCTTGACCTGCAAAACGCAACCAACCGGCTGAATGCATTTGATAAATATTATGATAAAAAAACAGATCGGATAAAAGTGATCACACAAACGGGACTGATACCAGTTTTAAATTACCGGCTCGAATTCTAGCATAAATTCGCAACCGGGGAATTAGAATGGTAGCGGGAAGTTAGCCAGGATCAGACCAGCTTTTGAGGCAATATCCGTTTTTCAGATTGGGATGGAATGGTTGTTTTAGCAGTCTTGATATAGTTGATTTGAATACAAACTAACGACAATCATGGAAAAGGACTTTGAAAATAAGGATGCGATAAAAAAACTGAAATCGCTGGCTGAAGACATTCGTTTTTGTATGTATACCACTTACAAAAACGGCCGGATCGAATCGCGCCCGATGACCACACAACAGATTGATGATGAGGGTAATGTCTGGTTTTTTGCCAGCCGTAACACCGAGCCGGCTTCCAACAACGGAGAAACGGTTACTTTGATTTATTCTGAGCCAAAAAACAACACTTACCTGAGTATTTCCGGAAATGCGGAGCAGGTGAATGATGAGGCGAAAAAAGAAGAACTATGGAGTGTAATGTCCAAAGCATGGTATCCCGAAGGAAAAGACGATCCCAATCTGGTGATGATTCGGGTCGTAACTGAGGATGCAGCTTACTGGGATGCCACTTCTTCGCAAATGGTGGTTTTCTTCTCTATGATAAAAGCCGCCCTGACCGGTACTACACCCGACGGAGGTGACCATGGAAAGCTGAATCTTTCTTAGGATCAATCACTTATAATAGTAATGAAAGTGGTGACTCGCATTGGCGGGCCGCCACTTTTCGTTTCGAAACTGCCGGAACTATTCCACAGTCGATAGGGTAATCGGCGGAATAGTTTTAGTATTGCTTATTGAAATCTAATCCGCTCTATGAAAAATCGTAAACCGCTCATTATTCTCGTCGTCGTTATCATACTTATTGCTGCTGGTTGGATCGGGTGGAAAGCTTACAGAAAAGACAATGCGAATCCTGTTTCGGGCCTGAAACCTCGTGTTGAAATGGGTATCGGGCATATTTCCAATATCACTGATAGTACGATCGATCTTTCCCTGAAATTACTGGTTCACAACCCCCTGCCGGTTGAGCTGGATATCAAGCGCTTTGATTATTTTGTCCAAATGAATGGGGTTACTATTGTGGAGGATGAATATGCAAAACCGCTGCTGATCAAGTCGCAGGATAGTACAGTAGTAAGCATGCCTGCTCAGCTGAAAATCAAGAAATTAAAAGCGGAGGGAGACGCAGAAGCAAAGCAGGGTGAAGACAGTGCCAACTACCACTTCGAAGGTCGTTTTACATTGAACAAACCATTTTTAGGTAAAGATACAGTCACCCTCGATGTGGATAAAAGGCTTCCGTTATACAGGCTGCCGAAGGTGGAAATAGTGGATTTTGACCTCACAAAATTCCGTTTGGGTAAGTCGGAAGTCATGTTGCAGTTGAAATTTTCTAACCAAAATCCTTTCCCGGTCCAGTTCGAAGATCCATCTTACGTGGTCAGTCTGGGCACGCAGGAGCGGCTTGCAGAAGGCAGCGTAAAGGGTACCACGAAGGTGAAGGGAAAAAGTAGTGAAATTTACCAGATCCCGCTTACCGTGGAAATGGGTAAGTTGCTGAAAGCTGCCGGACAGGTTGTTACGAAAGGAAAATCTATTCCATTTACACTATATTTCAAAACCAAACTGGTGTCCGACAATGACATTTTCAAGAAAAGTGATGTCAATGTCATTGTCGATGGAGAGCTGAAAGATCTCGACACTGTGAAGAAGAACCTGGCAAAGTAAATGCCCGTTTTACTTCGCAGCGGTGAACCAAACCGTCATTTCGTTGGCACCACGGTTTGCCCAAGCGTAATAGGGAATTAGCGTAACGTTGTCCTGTGATTTCAATACATTGATACCGCCCAGAAAATCCTTCCTGAACTCGGGTGTAAACGTCTGTTCCGGTGCAATAGCGATCGACAATGCCTTTCCTTTGTTATCGTGACCTTCGGCGCAATACAAAACCGGCCCGCGCTCAATCGCTACTTTTCCCTGATTGGTCTTAATATTTTTACTCGAAACAACCTGACGCACAGGCATATCCAGGTTAACTTCAATCACATCTCCCTTTTTCCAGTTACGTTCAATGCGAACGTAGCCTTTATCAACAGCCGATTCGATTTTCTTGCCATTTACCAGCAAGGTAACCGGCTTTGGCTGGCCAGCAGTGTAGGTATACAGATCCCCGGGAATCGCCTGTCCGGTCGCCCAGCCTGGAATTCGTACAGATATTGGAAAGGTGCCCGCTTTTTCAGGATACACCGATATTTTCACTTTGCCTTCCCAGGGATAGTTGGTTTCCTGAGTTAGTTTTACTGCATTGCCATTTACATTCAGCGTAGCTTCGTTTCCTGCAAACAGATTGACAAACAGCTCTTTATCTTTTACAGCATAAATGTACCCCGGCATTGAAGGAAGGAATCGTGATACGTTGCTGGGGCAGCAGGCAGTACCAAACCACGAACTCCGTACAGCGCCGGTTCCTTTTCCGAAGTCATTTTTTCCATCGGAAGCCATTGGATTTACGTAAAAGAATTCATTCCCTTTTACCGACATTCCGCCTAGAAAACCGTTATACAATACCCGCTCAAAAACGTCCAGATATTTGCTCTCGCCTGTATTCAGGTACATTTTCTGATTCCAGAGCATATTGGCAATCGCTGCGCACGTTTCCTGATAAGCATTATCGTTGGGCAACACATATGCTTTGTCAAATGCCTCTCCGTCCTCCCGCGCGCCCACTCCGCCGGTGATATATTGCTTTTTGTAAGTAGCATCCTGCCAGATCGAATCGAGTGCAGTCTGGTATTTCGCATCGTTTTCGACCATCAACATATCTGTGACCGCGGCATACAGGTACTGTGCGCGCACCGCGTGACCGACTGCTTCGCGCTGTCTCACAAAAGGTACCTGATCCTGGAAATAGGCCGGGCCGAGTTTGTGCTCGTCGAGAAACAATGTCCGCTTGTCGGAGCGGCCGCGCATCGCGATGAAGAATTTCGAAAGTTCGAGGTATTCCTTTTTGCCTGTCGCGTGGTAAAGGCGGATCAATGCGGTTTCGGTTTCCTCGTGGCCGGGCACTACTACCAGTTGTCCGGGATTTGGCCCAATGGTTTTGACGAGGTGATCTGCGTTTTTGATAGCTACATTCAATAAATTTTTCTTTCCTGTCGCCTGGTAGTGTGCAACAGCCGCTTCATAAAGGTGCCCCACATTGTAGAGCTCGTGGCTTCCGTTCTCGAAAGAATAGCGGTAAGGCCCCGCGATCCAGTCGTAGGAACCGGTCGTGTCTTTGTTGATCGTTCTGATTGTATATAAATAGCCGTCGGGCTCCTGGGCGGCAGCGAAAAGGGTGATCAGGCTGTCAACATATTTGTCCAGTTTCGGATCGGGGTGATTTTGTAATACGTAAGATGCGCCTTCTACGATTTTGAAAACATCCGAATCATCAAAACGTGCGCCCCTGAATTTTCCTTCTTTCAACCCGCCTGCAACAGCGAAATTGTCAAACCGGCCCGATTCTTCGCATTGATGCAAGGCGTGGGGCAGGGTTACGGTACGCGCGGTTTCAACTCTGTCGTGCCAGAAACCTGTGGTCGTTTTGACGTTTTTTAAAGGAACCGGCGTCATTTTTCCGGTCTGTGCGAAAATGGATATGGAGCAAATGGAAAGAAGAAAAATCGAAACGTACTTTGTCATTTTTATGCTTATTGAAGGTAAATCTTCTTTTTGTATTTAAATAAATATACCAGCCCGGGCTGCGGACTGGTACAGATCATTGTCACGAATTACTTTATTTCTTACCTATAAACCGTATTTTTCCATTCTTCTGTACAATGCGGCGCGGCTCAGTCCGAGCTCACGTGCGGCGTCGGTGATATTGCCGTTGAACCGTTTCATGGCTTTTACGATCATCGTTTTTTCCATGTCTTCCAGGTCGAAACCGGTTGCGGTGGTAGGCTGTCCTGCCGAACTTTTCAGGAAAAGATCATCGGGTTGCAGGGTTTTTTCCTGAGATAAAATTACTGCCCGCTCCACTGCATGCTGCAACTCGCGGATATTGCCAGGCCAGTTGTATTGCTGCATTTTCTTGATCAATGCGCTGCTGATATCGTTGACCGGCCGGTTGTATTTTTTGGAATATTGTTTGAGATAATAGTCTGCCAGCGCGCTGATATCCTCGGGCCGCTCGCGCAGTGGCGGCAGATCGAGCTCGATGGTATTGATCCTGTAAAGCAGATCCTGGCGGAATGTTTTTTCGGCCACCATTTTCTCGATATTCATATTGGTAGCACAAACCAGCCGCACGTCCAGTGCAATCGGTTTGTTGGAGCCCACGCGCGTTACCCGGCGTTCCTGAATTACTGTCAGCAGTTTGGCTTGCAATGCCAGCGTCAGGTTCCCGATCTCGTCGAGAAATATGGTACCACCTTTTGCCTCTTCAAATCTGCCCGCACGGTCTTCTTTAGCATCCGTGAATGCGCCTTTCACGTGCCCGAAAAGTTCGCTTTCGAAAAGTGATTCGCTCAATGCGCCCAGGTCTACTACTACAAAAGGTTTGTCGGCGCGTTTGGAATGCTGGTGAATATGTTTGGCTAACTGCGTTTTACCCGTTCCGTTTTCTCCCAAAATCAGCACATTGGCATCGGTACCTGCCACTCTTTCGGAAGTCCCCAGCAACTGGCGCATGATCTCGCTCGTTGCCACGATGGTATCTCCCGAAGCTTTCACTTTTTTAGGATCTTCCTTCGACTTTTCCTCCTGCGCTACCGCCGGTTTATCTTTCCCGCTTTCCAGTGCAACAGCGATTGTCTCAAGCAGTTTGTCGTTTTCCCAGGGTTTGAGTACAAAATCAATAGCCCCCGATTTGATTGCCCGGATCGCCATTTCAATATCTCCGTAAGCTGTGATCATGATCACTTTGGCCGCAGGATTAATGTCAAGAATACGGTCCAGCCAGTGAAAACCTTCTCTTCCGCTGTTTACGTCACGCGTGAAGTTCATATCCAGCAGGATCAGGTTGTAATCGCCGTTGGTTACGAGAAAAGGTAGTTTTTGGGGATTTTTTTCGATGTCGACGGCTTTCGCGTGGCGTTTGAGCAGGAGCTTGGCGGCGCTCAATACATCCACATCATCATCTATGATCAAGATTTTAGCTTCGGAGAGTTGCATGGCTAATTTTGGGAATTGAATGATTGGAAAGATAGCGGATACAATTTAAAAATTCATTTTCTAAGCCGCCAAAAACTGAGTATTTTCCCCAAAAGCGATGAAAAAATGGCTTGTCCGCCGCCGAACAGAAATGTCCGATAACGAACATTGAAAGCTTATTCTTAATATGTAATGCATTTGGTAATCAGTACTTTATAGGCAGAAATCTTCTTTGGCATAGGGATTGGATAATCAGAGGAAACTATAAAGGCGAATTTTTCAAAAGCACATATAATGGAAGTCAGGACACCTAACTCAACAAGCACCAATAACAACGGTTTCTCCGGAGGTTCATCAATGGATAAAATAAAACCAAAGAAATTCTGGACAACCCAGCGTATCGGTATCATCGCAGGCAGCACATTGCTGGTCGCTTTTCTGGTATACCAGTTTTTTTACGCCGACAAGCGCAGCAAGCTGAATGTAGAACAGGATAAACTCACCGTATCAACAGTGAAAACGGGTCGTTTCGATGAATTTATTGTGGTAACCGGTGTGGTTCAGCCACTTAAAACCATTCAGCTGGATGCGATCGTGGGTGGTTATGTGACCGAGAAACTGATCGAAGGCGGTAACATGGTCAAGCAGGGGGATATTCTTTTAAGACTGGAAAATCAAAACCTGAAACTCAGCTTCCTGCAATCAGAAACAGAGGCTAGCCGACTGGTGAATGATCTTCAAAATACACGTCAGGGATTAAAAATAGCCCGGTTTAACCTGCAAAAGGCATTAAGTGATCTTGATTTTCAATTGGATCAGGCGAAAGATGCACACGATCGGAATGTAAAATTGTACAAAGACAAAGTGATCCCGGAAGCTGATTTTCTTAAAACAAAAAGGGACTATGAAAAGCTGGTACGTCAGCGCGAGATTGAGATAGAATCTCAGAAATATCAGGAAGAAAACTCTAGAATGACGATCACGCAACTGGAAGGAACATTAGCAAATACCCAGAAAAACGTGAGCTTGTGGCGACAAACTTTGGATAACCTGGTTGTGAAAGCGCCGGTTTCGGGCTTGCTATCTTCCATGAATGTTGAAGTCGGCTCGAATATCAATCAGGGTCAGAATATAGGTCAGATCGATGATTTGAACGGTTTTAAAATGCGGGTAAGTGTGGATGAACACTATATTTCAAGGATTTTCGCCGGCTTGCAGGGTTCTATGGAATTCAATGGAAAAGATTACGGATTGAAGATCATTAAAATATTTCCAGAGGTGCTAAGCGGCCGTTTTGAAGTAGATATGCAGTTTGACAAAGGGGCGCCGGAGCTGATCAAAAGAGGCCAGTCCGCACCGATCCGCTTGCAACTTGGCCAGCCTTCGCAGGCCACATTACTACCTGTTGGCGGCTTCTTCTCTGAAACTGGCGGTAACTGGGTATACGTAGTCGGCGAAGACGGCAAACGCGCCGCCAAACGCAGCATCACCCTGGGTCGCAAAAACCCCGAATATTTCGAAGTACTGGAAGGCTTGAAACCAGGCGAAAAAGTGATCACGAGTTCTTATGAGAACTTTGGGGAGAATGAGGTTTTGGAGTTTTAGCGAGGGAGGATGGAGGAAAGGAGGAAGGAGGAAGGAGGAAGGGCGGCCTGTGTAGGGAGGGAGGAATGAGGAACGTTGGTTAGGTGAGGTTGGGTTAGAAGTTGGTTTCTCGGATTTTGATTAGGTTCTGAAGCATGGCGGAGAGGTAGCGGGTTTTTGAAATGAGATCTTCACCAGTTTCCTTTTTCACTAACCCTATTCCAATCGCAATCTCTATTTGTGTTCTGAGTTCTCCGGAAGATCCTTTTGCAATTCGTAAATAACGTATAAACTCTTTGTTAGAATGACGCTCAAAACCCTCAGCAACATTAGACGGAATCGATACCGCAGCTCGACACATTTGATCCTTGAGACTAAAATCGCGACAGGTGGCAAGGATCTGATAAATATGGATGGATAAGTTGATCCCATCTTGCCAGATTTTTAAATCTTCGAATTTTTCAATTTTTGACATAAACCTAAGGATTGGTGAAAGAAAAGGGTAATTACGAAAATTCCTCCCTTCCTCCTTCCTCCCTTCCTCCTTAAAAAAAAACCAATGATCAAAATTACCAACCTGCATAAGATCTTCTCTACGGAGGAGGTGGAAACTACGGCCCTGAATGGGATTGACATGGATGTCAAAGATGGCGAGTTTGTGGCTATCATGGGACCTTCGGGATGTGGCAAATCCACATTGCTGAATATCCTGGGCCTGCTCGATAACCCGAGTGAAGGGTCTTACGAATTTTATGGCACAGAGGTGGCAAAAATGTCAGAACGCCAGCGTGCGCAGATCCGGAAGGGGAACATCGGTTTTGTATTCCAAAGCTTCAACCTGATCGACGAACTTACTGTTTATGAGAACGTTGAGCTGCCATTGCTTTACCTGAAAACGCCTCCTGCCGAGCGTAAAGAAAAAGTAGAAGCCGCATTGGCCCGCATGAATATGATGCACCGCAGAAACCACTTTCCGCAGCAGCTTTCCGGTGGACAGCAGCAGCGTACTGCCATAGCCCGGGCGGTGGTGGCTACGCCGAAAACGATACTTGCCGATGAGCCGACAGGTAACCTCGATTCTAAAAACGGGGAAGAAGTAATGAACCTGCTGAGCCAGCTCAATGCAGCAGGAACAACGATTCTTATGGTAACGCACTCGCCTTACGATGCCGGGTTTGCACACAGAATTGTCAACCTGTTCGACGGAAAAATCGTGACCGAAAAAGTGCATATTTAGCGTGCCAATGCCCAACTACAGTTAGCCAAATTTAACCATGAAAAAAATCCTTACCCTTGTGCTGGCCTGCACCAGCGTATTTTCCTTTGCTCAGAAAAAAAGTACGCTGAGCCGCTGTATCGAAGGGGAGCGCATTACGATGGCGTCGCCAAAACCTGAGTTACCACCAATTCCGCCTTTCCTGCTGGAACCGGAAGTGTATGTTTCGATAGATGTGACGCCGGAGATAACGCAGTCAGGAGATAGCCACGGAAGGACTTTTCAAGGACTCGATTCTGCCGGCTACCGCAAACACGTGAAATACAATCCGCAGACGGGTGAGCTGTTTCTACAATATCATTTCAAAAAGAATGATGAGGAATTCGTTTACGAAAAAACTATCAATGCGGCTGAAAAGTCAGATACCGAGCGTCAGCGCATTATTGACCGTTTTGAAAATGAAATAGAATTGCCGGGTAAGGGGATGGAAATGTAACGGAAGAAACTATGCTTCAGAACTATCTAAAAATCGCGTGGAGGAATCTTCGCAAACATAAGTTCTATTCATTTTTAAACATTTTTGGTCTATCGCTTGGTCTGGCAAGCTGCCTTCTGATCACACTTTATGTGATCGATGAACTGAGTTACGACCGCTCTTTTTCGGATGCCGACCGCATTCACCGGGTAAATTCAGATATTCGTTTTGGCGGGGCAGATATGAAGCTCGCCGTTGCGCCAGATCCGCTGGCTTTTACATTATTCAAGGATTACCCGCAACTGGAAGCTGTTGCGAGATTGCGGGAAGATGGAAGTTACCTCGTGCGCAGGAAAAGCTCGACCGAAAACCTCAGAGAAGACGTGGTAAGCTACGCCGATTCCACGTTTTTCGATGTATTCTCAATTCCTCTTATTGCCGGCGATGCAAAACGCATTCTCAGAGAACCGTTTACGATGGTTATTTCTGAGCGGCTGGCAAAAAAGTATTTTGGCTCCGAGAATCCGATCGGCCAGATCCTGGTGCTGGACAACAACCTCAACTATACAGTTGCGGGCGTAATGGAGAACATTCCCGAGCATTCACATATGTCGAAACTGAATATGCTGCTGGCAATGACTGTAAACTCCGAGAGCCGGGCAGACAATTGGGGAAGCCACAACTTCCTGACTTACCTGAAATTGAGGAAGGGGGTAAGTGCCGCGCAGTTTGAGAAGAACTTTGAAACCATTCTTCAAAAATATACCGGCTCGTGGGTCAAACAGATCATGGGAGCCACGCTGAATGAAATGCGCAAGTCGGGCAGTTACATTAAATATACCCTCATTCCGCTGACTGACATTCACCTGCATTCAGACCGTAAAGCTGAGATCAGTGCGAACAGCAATATTCAGTATGTATACATTTTTGCAGTTGTGGCTATTTTCCTTTTGGGAATAGCCTGTGTTAATTTTATGAACCTGGCCACGGCGCGCTCTGCCAACCGCGCCAAAGAAGTGGGAGTTCGCAAGGCGCTGGGATCCAAGCGGTCGTATCTGATGGGGCAGTTCCTGACCGAGGCGATCATGCTTAGCTTTTTCTCCCTGCTTTTTGCGATGATACTGGCTTATGCGGCACTTCCTTTGTTCAATAATCTGGCTAATAAGCAGATCGGGTTTCCATTTGAGAGTGTCATGTTTTGGAGTATTGCATTAGTGACAGCAGTTGTCGTGGGTGTTCTGGCTGGCAGTTACCCTGCTTTTTTCCTGTCTGCCTTCACGCCGCTTAAAGTTTTGCGTGGCGCAGTGGAGCAGGATGGAAAAGGGGGATATCTGCGAAATGCGCTGGTCGTATTTCAGTTTATGGTTTCGGTCATGCTCATTATCGGAACCGGCGTCATTTACAACCAGCTGAACTATATTCAAACTAAGAAACTAGGCTATTCCAAAGACCAGGTACTGATCATCAAAAATGCTTATGCGCTTGACACCAAGGCCCGCGCATTCAAAGATGAAGTAGCGCAGTTACCCAATGTGCAAAGCAGCACATTAACGAGCTTTTTGCCTACTCCTTCGTCCCGCACAGACAATACATTTTTTCCAGAAGGAGAAATGCAGCAGGAAAAGGGTATAAGTATGCAGCGGTGGGCGGTCGATTATGATTATATCAAAACGCTTGATTTGAGCATGAAGTCGGGCCGGAGTTTTGAAAAGGAATTTCCATCCGACTCTTCCGGGATCATCATTAATGAAGCTGCCGCTAAAATTCTTGGTTTTAAAGATCCGGTCGGCAAGCGTATCTATGATCTGCTTATGGATTCTACTAATTCAAAGAGAACGTATACTGTCCTGGGTGTTGTAAAAGACTTCCATTTTGAGTCACTCAGAAAGAATATCGGAGCATTAAGTATGGTGCTCGACCGCAGTTACGGGCTGGTAGCAATACGACTTAAAGCAGCAAACTATCCACAAACCGTCGCGCAGGTAGAGGCATTGTGGAAACAAATGGCGCCCGGGCAGCCATTTAACTACCGTTTTATGGACGAAGACTTTGATAACGAGTACCGGAGCGAGCAGCGGGTCGGGCAGATATTTATCACATTTGCGATTATCTCGATAATCATCGGATGTCTTGGCTTATTTGGCTTGTCGGCCTACACCGCCGAGCGGCGAACCAAGGAAATAGGTGTGCGTAAAGTGCTGGGCGCCAGCGTTTCGAACATTGTCACATTATTATCCAGAGACTTTTTGAAACTGGTGCTGCTATCAATTATTATCGGCAGCCCGATCGCCTGGTACGCGATGAATGCCTGGCTAAAAGATTTTGCGTATCACGTTGACATTGCCTGGTGGATGTTCGCCGCAGCCGGCCTACTCTCTATCCTCATCGCATTGCTAACCGTCAGTTTCCAAAGCATCAAAGCCGCACTAATGAATCCGGTGAAGAGTTTGAAGAGTGAATAGGGGGGAGGGGAGGAAAGGGAGGATGGAGAAACGGAGGAACGGAGGAAAGGGAGGAAAGGGAAGAAGGAGGATGGAATTAAGGAAATAAGCTATTCTGTTTAAAATTACCTAGTTTCTATTTTTCTTCCTTTGTCCGTTCCTCCTTTGTCCTTCCTCCTTCCTCCCTTCCTCCCTTTCCTCCCCTTCCTCCCCTTCCCCCCCAAATCTTAAAACCAATGCTAAAAAACTACCTGAAAATTGCCATTCGCAACCTCACGAGGAACAAGGTTTTCTCGCTGATCAATATTGCCGGGTTGTCCCTGGGGCTTACCTGCTGCATGCTTATTGTGCTTTATACCAAGGATCAGGTTAGTTTCGATCAGTTTCAGAAACATAAAAATGCGCTTTACCGGATTCAGGTGACAATGCCGGAAGACAAAGGGACGCGCACGATCGGGAGTTCCAATGCGGTGCACGGGCCGGGGTTTAAGCAGGAAATACCTGAAATTCAGGACGTGGTACGCGCTCAGAGTTCTTCTTTTGTGGTAAAAAAAGGAAATGAATTACTGAATGAGGATATTCTTTTTGCGGATGATAATTTTTTCTCGGTGTTTTCTATGCCCCTCCAGTACGGAGATCCGAAGAAGGTTTTGACCGATATTCATTCTATCGTGCTTTCGGAGGAGCTGGCGGAAAAGTATTTCAACACCAAAGATGCAGTCGGGAAGACGATGGAATTGAAGATCGAGGATGCATTTGAATCGTTTGTGGTTTCGGGTGTTGCCAAAAATTGCCCGCAAAATTCGTCAGTACAATTCAAAGCCGTGCTGCCTTTTAAATTTCAGGAAGCTAGAAACTGGACAGATAGCGAGTGGCTGGGTTTCTATATGAATACCTTTTTACTTCTGCACGATAAGGCTGATTATCAGGTAGTGGCCACGAAAATGAACCGGATTTTTACCAGAAAGCTAAACGAAGCAGGGAAGTTTGATGATCATGCAAAACACATCACATTCGGCTTGCAGCCGTTTCTCAAAATTCACATGGATAATGAAACCGGAGACCTACGAAATGGCCTTGGCTATGGCAGCAGCCCTATTTATTCCTACATATTGTCAGGTATCGCGATCTTTATTCTCATTATTGCTTGCATCAATTTCGTAAATCTCACAGTGGCCAGGTCGCTCAGCCGCGCGAAGGAAATTGGCGTGCGTAAAGTAGTTGGAGGGTTGCGAAAACAACTGATATACCAGTTTCTGGGCGAATCGTTCCTGTTGTCAGTCGTTGCTTTTGGGCTTGCTATTATATTAACGCTGATGACATTACCTACATTCAACGAGCTGGCTAATAAGCAGCTGTCACTGTCTTACCTGCTGGATACCAAGCTGGTAGCAGGTTATCTAAGCCTGCTATTAGCCACCGGCCTGATCGCCGGATTCTATCCCGCGATAATCCTGTCCGGTTTCAGTCCGGTGCAAACGCTCTATAACCGCACCCGTTTTTCAAACAAGAACTACCTGACTAAAGGGTTGGTCGTGTTTCAATTTGCCTTGTCTGTTTGTCTGGTAATCGGCACGATCATAGTCTATTCGCAATTCAAATATCTGACTAGTAAAGATTTGGGTTATAATGATGAAAATCTGGTGAGTTTTAGTGTGGGCAGAGGTGGCAGTTCGAAACTGGATGTGATCCGGCAGGAGCTGGAAAATATGGCGGGTATCCGGACCGTCGCGGCATTTAATGGGAATTATAATGGTACCGGGGCTAAGATCGGAGAAAAAGAAATTAGTTTCGGCTACATTGGCGTCGACGATCAGTTTCTGAAAACTTTGCAAATTCCGGTTCTAAAAGGGCGCAATTTTTCTAAAACCTATCCTTCCGATCCCGTTCAGTCCGTGGTGGTTAATGAAGCTTTTGTGAAAGAGGCCGGCTGGACAGATCCGATTGGGAAAGAGGTTAATTTTGAGTGGAAAAAACAGAAACTGCATGTGATCGGTGTGATCCGCGATTACCATTATGCCTCATTAAAAGATACAATCAAGCCCCTTTTGCTAACCCAGGATCCCAGCTACGCGCTGGGCGCCATTTACGCGAAGCTGGACTCAAAAGATATTCCGGCGACCATGAAAGCCATAGAAAATCTCTTCCGGAAGCACATTCCATTTATGCCATTTGAGTACAAATTCGAAGATGTCGCTAATTTGAACAGATACGAATCTGAGGCAAAATGGCGTGAAATGATCACGCTGGCGGCGATCCTGTCTATTTTTGTCTCCTGTATCGGCTTGTTCGGACTAGCCACATTCAATGCAGAAACGCGGATTAAAGAGATCGGGATCAGGAAAGTACTGGGCGCATCAGTTACCGGCATCGCCGCATTACTATCCCTTGATTTTGTAAAACTGGTAATTAGCTCAATTGTGATCGCATTGCCAATATCCTATTTTGCATCCAACATCTGGTTACAGGATTTTCCTTACCGGATCAGTATTTCGTGGATCTATTTCGCCAGCGCCGCAATCCTCGCGATGACCGTCGCAATACTTACTATAGCGTACCAGAGTATCCGATCAGCAATGATGAGCCCGGTGGAATCTTTGAAAAGGGAGTGAAGGGAGGAAGGGGAAAACGGAGGAAGGAGGAAAGGGAGGAAAGGAGGATGGAATTAAGGAAATAAGCTGTTCTGTTTAAAGTTACCTAGTCTCAATTTTTCTTCCTTTGTCCGTTCCTTCTTTGTCCTTCCTCCCTTCCTCCTTCCTCCTTCCTCCCTTTCCCTCCCTTTCCTCCCCAAATTTTAAAACCAATGCTAAAAAACTATCTAAAAATCGCGATTCGGACGCTTTGGAAGAATCGGTTGTTTACTGCTATTAATTTCCTGGGGCTGTCGCTTGGGCTGGCCAGTGCCGGGGTGCTGATCCTTTTTATACAGCGCGGGGTCACTTTTGATACATTCCATGAAAATAATGATCAGATCTATTATGTGCAGACTGAAACGAAGGGCGAGCGGTACAATGCGACTGTACACCCGATCATGCAGCAGCTTATCAGGACTTTCCCGGAAATAGAAACCGGCACGCATTTCCAGGGTTGGAACGATGTGTGGCTTACTTACAGGGGCAAAAATATTCAGGGTAATACCAAATATGTGGATTCCAGTTTCTTCGATATTTTTTCTTTCAAACTAAAATACGGAGATCCGAAAACTGCATTCAAGAGCAGACAATCAATCATAATAAACCAAAAAATAGCGCAGGCACTTTTCGGCGACAGGAACCCTGTGGGTGAAACGGTTTCGGTAAGTGATACACTCAATTTCACGGTAGCGGGCGTGCTGGACCGTGTTCCCGAAAACTCTTCCATGCAGTTCGAAGTATTAGTCCCGATCTCGCTTTTGGAAGCTAATGCAGGTTTTCGGAGTGGCGCCGACTGGTATAATACCTTTTCCTCGGTGTATCTGAAAATCAAAAAGGGGACGGATATTGCAAAGCTGGAAGCTCAGTTTCCCACATTTGCGAAAACCCACTTTGATCCCGCCGGAGGTGAGCGGCAAGTTCGCATTGAAAAGTTGGAGAACTTCATTCACTATGATAATCCGGGTTTCAAATGGATGATTTACGGAGCAATAGGGATTGTTATTTTTATCCTGCTGATTATCAGCATTAATCTGATCAATCTGAATACTGCAATCGCATTTACGCGGGCAAAAGAAATTGCAGTCAGGAAAGTTACCGGCTCCAATTTAAAGCAGATTTTAGTGCAGTTCTGGACCGAGTCGGCGATTGTTCTGATCGCGTCGCTCATGTTTGCAGTAGTCCTGGCCGCCTCTTACCTGGTACCCCAGTTCAACGAATTCAGGCAGGGCAGAATGCAGCTCACGCTGAGTTGGGAGCAGGATTATATGACTGTGATCGCGCTTGGCGGCATTATTACGTTTATCGCTCTCATCGCAGGTACTTACCCGGCCGTTTATCTCAATCGGCTGGATCTGCGCGACACGATCAAAGGCAAGCTTTCCAATAAAACGCATTCCCGGAACTGGTCGAGGGGAACGATGATCGTGGCTCAGTTTGTGATCGCTTTCGCACTGGTGATCGGCGCGATCGTGGTGCGTAAGCAGGTGAGTTTTATGCGCGAAGCGAAAACCGGTTTTGATAAAGAAAATGTGGTTGTGGTGCAGTCGGATCTGGAATATAGGGACACAAAATCGGCCGCGATCCAGTTCAAATCCATTTTGAATGAGCTGCGTCAGGATTCGCGGGTGCAAAGCATTGCCACTTCTTCGGTGGTCCCTTCCAAGTATTGGAGTAATTACAACACTTATATGGCCGATGGAGCCGTTGGGGCAGAGGTTCGTATCAAACACTCGGGCACGGGGCCGGGCTATTCTAAAACCTACGGAATTAAAATGCTGGAAGGTCGCGACTTTTCAGAAGAGATCGACAAGGACGGGAAGAATCTGCCGGTAGTTATCAATGAATCGGCTATGAAAGCGCTGGGCTGGAAAACGGCTGTCGGGAAGCGTATCAGGCAAAAGAGTAACCCGGAAGTGTACACGATCATCGGTGTGATGCAGGATTTTCATTATCAGGAGTTGAAAGAGAAAATAGAACCGCTATTGCATTGGTACAATGGCCCGGCCGGACTGAGCAGTTACCTCAGTATCAGGCTGAACGATATGGGACAGGCCAAAAGCGTATTGGCGGGACTGGAAGGTAAAATGAAGAAGATCCCCGCCAGAAAACCCTTCGGCGCATTTTATATGACCGATGAACTTAGCAGGCAGTATAACCATCTCGACGGTATTTGGAAAATGGTCAATTTCGTTGCTACGCTGGCGATTGTGATTGCACTGGCTGGAATTTTTGGCCTGATCACGCTCGCTGCAAATCAGCGCATGAAAGAAGTCGGTATTCGGAAAGTACTCGGTGCGTCGGTCCAGGAAGTAACGTTTTTGCTTGCCAAAGACTTCGTGATCCTTGTGCTGATCGGTATTGTGATCGGCGCGCCGGTGGCTTACAGTTTCGAGAGCCGCTATCTGGAAACCTTCACCTACCACACCCGCCTCGGTTGGCTTACATATCTACTAGTCGGCTGTACGGCATTGTTACTAACCTCCCTAACCGTAGGTTTCCAAAGCATCAAAACCGCACTGATGAACCCGGTTGATAGTTTGAAGAGTGAGTGAGGTTGGGCGTTGGAGATTTACATTGGTTTTAGTTAAATTGAGTTGTTTTTAACAGATAACCCAGAGATGGAGGCACAAACTATTGATTCGCAAATACTGAAATATCTTCCGATGCTAGGGGAAGACGAAAAGCAATCCTTGTTGGGTGTGATCAAATCTTTTTTGAGTTTGAAGAAAGATAGCAAGTCGACAGAAACCGCTTTTACATTAGATTATAACAGAGAACTGGACGAGGCACTGGCAAGAATAAATGAGGGTAATTTCATGACACAGGAAGAAGTTGAAAAGCAGTCAGCGGAATGGTAGACGAAGCTTACACTACCCCAAGTCCAATTGTGAACAAAAGTGTCCGAAAGCGGACACTTTTTTGGTTTAAAAATGAGTGTAAAAAGCTGATTATTAGTTAGTTGCGATGGATTGGATCGAGCTGGTATAATAATTCATTCAGGTTAACTGGATTTGCAAACGACGCTCTATCTATTAGCCATGATTAAAAATTATTTGAAAATCGCTTGGAGAAATCTGCTGAAAAGCAAGATGTTTTCCGGCATTAACGTTTTCGGCCTGTCGGTCGGTATGACGTGCTGCATGCTGCTGCTGCTGTACATTCTCAGCGAAATTTCCTTTGACAGGCACCACGAACACGCCAAAGATCTGTACCTGCTCCGCAGCGAAAATGTGCAGCCTAATGGTGAGAAAATGGATAACCCCCGCGCACCTTCGCCGTACGCACAGGCCGTAAAAGCGGAATTCCCCGAAGTGGTCCAGGTAACCCGGTTGTGGCAGAATTTTCTGGAAGACAAGACCTTACTCAAAGTTCAAGGCGAAGGGAACAATGCCAGGGCATTTTACGAAACCAAAGGTATTCACGTAGATTCTACATTTTTTGATGTCTTCACTTACGATTTCATCGAAGGCGATGCCAAAACTTCGATGCGCGACCCGCATTCGATCGCATTGTCGGAGGAAGTAGCAAAAAAGCTTTTTGGTAACAAGTCTGCATTGAACCAAACCATTCAGGTAGGAGGCAAAACCGGCAATAACGAGAACTTCAAAGTGACCGGCGTTTTCCGTGACGAGGCAAGGCGCTCGCACATTGACGCGCGATATTTTATCCCGATGCAGGCGGGCTGGGTAGGGACATACCTGCGCGAGTCGGAGCAGAATTTTACCAATAACAATATGTTTTACAGCTACTTGCGGCTGCGTCCGGGCACAGATCCAGACAAGTTCAGCAAAAAGCTACCTGCATTCATCGACAAATATGCCCGCGCCGATCTGAAATTTGCGGGTTATGATAAAAAACTCGCGTTACTGCCGGTAACCGGCATCCATTTATTCAACCTGATCGACAACATTGTGACGCCTACCACCAGTACAACTTATCTGTACGTGCTGGCTTCCATTGCTATATTCACGCTGTTGATTGCCTGTATTAATTTCATGAACCTGGCCACTGCGCGCTCTGCGAAACGGGCGGCGGAAGTCGGGATCCGGAAAGTGATGGGCGCAGGTAGAAATGGGCTGATCGGCCAGTTCCTGGGCGAATCGATGGTACTTACCTTCGTAGCGCTTGGGCTCGCATTCGTTTTCGTGCTGCTCTTTTTGCCGTTTTTTAATCAGCTGGCAGATAAATCGCTATTGATCAGCGACCTGCTGGATCCAAAAATCATTCTTGCGTTTGTGACACTCGCATTGCTGACCGGCGTTATTTCGGGTAGTTACCCGGCCTTTTACCTTTCACTTTTCAATCCGCTGGATGTGGTGAAAGGTAAGTTCGTCAATTCGGTTTCGGCGACAACTTTGCGGCGGGGTTTGGTTGTTTTTCAATTTGTGATCTCAATCGGTCTGGTTGTGGGCACTTTGGTGATTCAGGAACAGATACGTTTTATGCACGAGCAACCACTGGGATTTAATAAAGATCAGCAGATCGTGATCCCTTTCCGCAGCGACGAATCCAGGAAAACTTATCCCGCATTGCGTAACGAACTTTTACAAAATAACCAGATCACGGCCGCGGCGGGCACTTCATATTACCCGGGAATCATCAATCCCAGCGACATGAGCGTGTATGTCAGTGGCCGGCCGGTGAAAGAAGACGGACTTGTGAAAACGAACTGGGTTGCGCCGGAATTTATGAGCACGATGGGCTTCAAGCTCGCGGCGGGCAGGATGTTTTCCAGCCAGTTTCCTGCCGATACCAATATGAAGATTGTAGTGAATGAGGCTACGCTGAGGAAATTCAATATCCCGCTCGAAAAGGCGATCGGGCAGAAACTGAGCTTCGACGATCGGTACGATAAACAGACAAAGAGTATTGAGATTATTGGTGTAGTAAAAGATTTTCACTTCCAGGATTTGCACCAGGCCATTGAACCTTATGCATTTTTCCTTCAAAACGAACCCGTTCACAACTATGTGATCGCGCACGTCAATACCAACGATGTTGCCAAAGTTCTGCCTTTTATCGAATCGAAATGGAAGGCGCTGAATCCGGACGAGCCCTTTACTTTCAGCTTTTTGAATGAGGATTTTCAAAGGAATTATACAGCCGACGCCCGCACTTCGCGGATCGTTAATTCATTCACGGTCATTTCAATTCTGATCTCCTGCCTCGGTCTTTTCGGACTGGCGGCATTTGCGGCGCAGCAGCGGATCAAGGAAATAGGGGTCAGGAAGGTGCTGGGGGCTTCTATCGGTAGTATTGTCGGTTTGCTTTCCGGTGATTTTGTTAAACTGATCTGCATTTCAATCGTAATCGCCACGCCGCTCACTTGGTATGTAATGGACAAATGGTTGCAGGATTTTGTCTATAAAATCAGTATTCAATGGTGGATGTTTGCGCTGGCGGGCATATTGTCGGTCGTCGTCGCCATGATCACAGTAAGTACCCAGGCTATCAAAGCCGCTATGACAAATCCGGTGAAGTCACTCAAAAGTGAATAGAATCATGATCAAAAACTACCTTAAAATCGCGCTCCGTAACCTTTGGAAAAATAAGGGTTACGCTATGATCAATATCGTTGGCCTTTCGGTTGCTTTCTGCATTAGTGTCTTTCTGTTTCTCACAGCCTATTTTGTGCTTTCATTTGATAAATTCCATGCGGATAAAGACCGGATTTTTAAAACCTATTTTTTCGCCAATGAGCCTCAGAAAGCTAGAAAAGCAGGTTCCATGCCGCACCCACTTACGCCCGCTTTGAAAGCAGAATTCCCTGAAATCGAGGGAGCCGCCCGAATCTTGAATGGCCAGTATGTGGTGGTTTACAAAGGCAAATATTTCGATAAGGATATCAAATACACCGACGCTGATTTTCTTAAAATATTCTCTTTTCCCCTTTTAAAAGGCAATGCAGGCTCTGCGCTCAGCGATCTGAGCAATATTGTGATCAGCAGGAATATGGCTGAGAGTATTTTCGGTAAGGAAGATCCGCTGGGCAAGGCGCTTCAGCTGGGGATGGATGCCAATAAGAAACAGTACATCGTTACCGGAGTGCTGGCCGATTTTCCCGAAAACTCTACGATAAAATATGACGCATTCATCCGGGTTGAAAATGCAGGCGGCTACCAGCGTGAAAAAGACCAGTGGGACGCGCATTCGCACGCGGTTTTTGTGAAATTAAAACCAGGTATCGACAAAGATGCATTCGAACAAAAGCTTAGACCTTTTACCAAAAAATACTTCGCCGAAAGCTTTGCCTCTCTTAAAAAGCAAGGCGCCAAGCCCGACCAGAAGGGGGATATTTTTGCGCTAAGGCTCATGAAACTGACCGACATTCATTTTGATTCAGATATGTCTGGCGGAGCGCCGATCGGGCTGGTATATGCATTGATGGCGATCGGTACTTTCATTTTGCTCATTGCGAGTTTCAATTTCATCAATCTCAATGTGGCGCGCTCATTTATCCGGGCCCGTGAAGTGGGGGTGCGTAAATCGCTTGGTGCATTGAAGCAGCAGCTATTTTTTCAGATTTGGGGAGAAGCCGGCGTTATTTGTCTGGCCGGTTTTCTAGTAGGGATGACGCTGACAATTCTGCTTCTACCCACATTTAACAGCACCTTTCAGTCGAAATTGAACCTTGACTATATCATGCAGCCGGGTACGATATTGCTCGTTTTCAGCCTCTTTTTGTTCGTAGCGCTGATTGCAGGCGGGTATCCTGCGTGGCAGATGTCGCGGTTCAATGCAGTGGAGGTTTTGAAGGGAAAGGTTTCCATGAAAAAGCCGGGTTTGTTGCGTAACTCGCTCATTGTAGCTCAATTCACATTATCAAGCCTGCTGATCTGCTGCACGATTATCGCGGTGCAGCAGGTGGATCATTTGAAAACACAACCACTGGGATTCCAGAAAGAGGAAGTGATCAGTATTCCGGTTGGAAATAAGGTCGACGGTCAGCAGGCATTGCGTCGGCTGCGAAACCAGCTGAAAGACGATCCCAGCATATTGAGCATGACGGGCAGCGGCGTCAATCTGGGAATAGGAGCGGATCGAAGTTCGTCCCGGAGTGTCCTCGGATTTACATTCAACGACCGCGAGGTTTCGACGGACTGGCTTCACATTGATTATGATTATCTCAAAACACTCAATATAAAATTACTGGCTGGCCGCGAGTTTGATCCCACGTATTCCACTGATTCGATTGGTCGCGTGATCATTACCGAAAGTATGGCAAAAATGATCGGTGAGAAGGATCCGGTGGGTAAATTCTTCCGGACTGACACGGCGGGTATGAAACACCAGATCATTGGCCTTGTTCCAGATTTCAATCTGTATTCTTCCAAAAACGAGAAGAAGCCGATTACCATGTACATTTCACCGTCGGGACCGATCAGCTATATTTTTGTGCGGGTGACGCCGCAAAGTCTGGGGACTTCGATGGAAAAGTTGAAGAAAGCATGGAGAGAAGTTACCCCTGAATCGGAGTTTACCGGCAGTTTCGTGGATGAAAATACGAATTCCTGGTACCGCGAGGAAGAGCGGCTTTCGAAGGTTTTTAGTCTGGCTTCTGGCGTGGCGATTATGCTGTCCTGCCTCGGGTTATTTGCAGTCGCATTGATCGTGATCGAACAGCGGACGAAGGAGATAGGTGTTCGTAAAGTGCTGGGAGCGAGTATTTCGAGCCTGGTTTTGGTGTTGTCAAAAGACTTCGTAAAGCTCGTTATAGTAGCAATTGTCATTGCCTCGCCTCTGGCCTGGTTTGCTATGCAGGCCTGGTTGGACAATTATCCCTACCGGATCGAGATCAACCCGATGATTTTTGTTTTTGTAGGATTGGCGGCGATTGTGCTGGCAGTAGGAACAGTGAGTTTTCAAAGTATAAAAGCCGCATTGATGAATCCGGTAAAGTCGCTTAAAAGTGAGTAAAGCCAGCCAGTCGAAAAATAATAAATTCATCTTGCCATGATCAAAAACTATCTTATTACTTCATTCCGAAACCTGCGGCGGAACTGGAATTTTACAATTATTAATGTTACCGGCCTCACGCTGGGGCTGACGTGCTGCCTGCTGATCTTCTTTACGGTCAGGTATGAACTCAGCTTTGATACGCATAACAAGCATATTGACCAGGTTTACAGGCTATCGATCCACAATAAGGCGAATGGGGAAAAAGGGTATATGACCGGGATGCCTCTGCCGGTGCTCGCCGCACTCAGGAGTGATTATCCCGAGATAAAAAACATGGTAACCTGCATTTATGGTATTCGCGAAGTACTGGTGACGATCGGGGAGGGGAAGAATCTCAAGAAACTCACTTCGGCTTCTTATGCATTAGGTTTTATCGGCCCCGAGTATTTTAACCTGCTGGATTATAAATGGTTAAAAGGCTCGCCGGCGACTTCGCTCAGTAATCCCGGCTCTGTGGTTTTGACGGAAAGTCAGGCCGTGACTTATTTCGGTCCCGGGAATGCAATGGGCAAAACGATTCGTGTGGATAACAAAATGAACTTTGTAGTAACCGGTATCATCCAGGATCCGCCGGTAACAAGCAGTTTTCCATTTACGACAATGCTTTCCTTTTCGTCGCTCAAAGAGTATGGCGCTTTTACCAGCTGGGACGATTGGATAAGTACCTACGGCGGCGGACAAATGTATATGCGGCTCCCTGAGAATATGACCGAGCAGCGTATGGAGCGGAATCTGGCGGATTTGAGTAAAAAATACAGAGATCCGAAAGCTGCGGCCGAGACTGACCTGGTGCTCCTGCCTGTAAAAGACATGCATTTCATGACGAATATGCAGAATTACGCGGGGCGCACAATAAGTAAAGGAATGATCTGGTCGATGGTACTGGTTGGCATATTTATCCTGATCACTGCGTGCGTCAACTTTATCAATCTGGCTACGGCGCAGGCTTTGAGGCGCGCGAAAGAAGTGGGAGTGAGGAAGGTTTTGGGAAGCACGCGCGGGCAGTTGCTGCGTCAATATTTTTCGGAAACAGGCGTGCTGACGTTTGTTTCGGTATTGCTGGCACTCATTCTGGCGCAGATCGCGCTGCCGGGTGTTGCAGAAACCCTGAATATCAGTTCGAAAGGCGTTATGTTTTTCGCTGATCCGTCGATCCTCGTGTTTTTGCTGATTATGGCGGTCGTAACAACTTTTCTGGCTGGTTTTTATCCTGCGCTCGTGGTTTCGGGATACCAGCCTATTCTTGCATTAAAAGGCAAAATGAGGACTTCGGGTGGCGGTCAGGCGAATTTGAGGAGAGGGTTGATCGTACTTCAATTTACAATTTCGCAGGTTGTGCTGCTGGGTACGCTGATCGCTTACATGCAAATGAAGCATTTCCGGACCATGGATCTTGGGTTTGTGAAAGACGAAATCGTGAATGTGCCTGTACCCGAGCAGAATCCGGGCCAGCTGGAAAGGCTACGTGCCCAGCTTGAAAATGAGCCAGGTATTAAGAGTATGAGTTTCAGTTCATTTACACCGATGTCCGGTAGTAACTGGCAGACTGCCTTTACTTTTGAAAATGACAAGGAACTTCTTGATTTCGAAGTGGTAATGCGGCCCGCCGATACTTCTTATGTGAAAACTTATGGCCTCACGCTGATAGCCGGTCGGATGTACCTGCCGGCAGATACGATCCGGGAATATGTGATCAATGAAGCTTTTGTTCAAAAGCTAGGATTCAAAAATCCGGAAGATATCCTTGGGAAGAGACTCACGATCGGAGGCTCCGATCACAAGTTACCTATTGTAGGTGTAGTGAAAAATTTCAATACGTATAGCCTGCATCGTGAAATTATTCCCTGTGTACTAACGAGCCTGCGAAGTAATTATAGCACCTTAGGAATGAAGCTGGCAGCAGGAGCAAGTCCGGCGCTGATCAGCAAGATCGAAAATGTATGGTCGGCCACGTTTCCGGATTATTTATTCAAATACACTTTCCTGGATCAGACCCTCAATAGCTTTTATCAAAAAGAAGAACGTTTGTTCGAACTCTTTAAAATACTGGCCGGTATCGCCATTTTTATCGGCTGCCTCGGGCTGTACGGCGTAGTTGCATTCATGGCCGAATCGCGTACGAAGGAAATGGGAATCCGGAAGGCAGTAGGCGCGTCTGCACTGAATATCTTCGGTTTATTTTCCCTCGATTTTGTCAGGTTAGTGGTGGTCGCGCTTGTAATTGCGTCGCCGGTTGCGTGGTACTTTATGAGCGAGTGGCAGCAGGATTTTACCTATAAAGTCAATGTGAGCTGGTGGATTTATGTATTGGCAGGCATATTTGCAATTATCATAGCGATGATCACAATTAGCTTTCAGAGCATCAAAGCGGCGCTCACTAATCCGGTAACTGCGCTGAGAAGCGAATAAGTTTTTGTGCCTGGCTTCGTGCATGCAACTTCCAGGTAAGAAAAGCAATCTTTTGGATATGATATTAAACCCTATTAGCTGTGATCAGGAATTACTTTAAAATTGCCCTCCGAAACCTTTCCAAAAACAAGGTTTACTCTTTTATCAATATCATCGGGCTGGCAGTTGGTATTGCAGTTGCAATGCTGATCGGGCTTTGGGTCTGGGACGAATTGTCGTACAATAAATACCATAAAAACTATGACAGGGTAACCCAGGCGTGGATCAACCAGACTTTCAACGGCCAGACGTTCACGGGGACAGCGGTTTCTATCCCGGCGGTCACAGAAATGGCTACGAAATACGGTTCGAATTTCAAGTTCACTTCGCTTGCGTCGTGGAATTATGGGCATTTGCTGGCTAATGGAGATAAAAAGATCAACAAACCAGGAATGTACGCGGAGCCTTCGCTACCGGAAATGCTTTCGTTAAAAATGATCAAAGGGGATTATAATGCGCTCAAAAATCCCGGTTCCATTATGATTTCCGAGTCTCTCGCCAAATCACTTTTTGGAAACGAAGAGGCGCTCAATAAGACCTTGCAACTAGATATCAAGAAGAATGTCAAGGTAACGGGGATTTATGAAGATATTCCCTTTAACTCCAACTTCCACGAATTGAACCTGATCCTGCCGTGGAATGATTACCTGCAAGCTGAGAATTGGGTGAAATCGGCGCAGCAGGAGTGGGGCAACCATTCGTTTCAGTTTTTCGCACAGGTAGCCGACAACGTTGATATTGCAAAGGCTTCGTTGAAGATCAGGGATGTAGAAATGCCGCATGCATTCTCCAAAACGGATAAACCGCAGTATTTTTTGCATCCGATGAGCCGCTGGCATTTGTATTCCGATTTCAAGAATGGCCTGAATATAGGCGGCGGTATTCAGTTTGTGTGGCTGTTTACGATCATAGGCGTTTTTGTACTGCTGCTGGCATGTATCAATTTTATGAACCTGAGCACTGCCCGGTCGGAAAAGCGGGCGAAAGAAGTGGGGATACGCAAATCGATCGGTTCGTTACGCAGTCAGCTCGTGTTCCAGTTTTTGAGCGAATCGTTTCTGGTGGTTTGTTTCGCATTGATCCTGGCCGTTTTGTTTGTACTCATTTGTTTACCCGCATTCAATGACTTATCCGGAAAGCAGGTCGAATTTCCATTCTTCTCTCCGCAGTTCTGGCTCGCGCTTATCGTTTTTTCGCTGTTCACAGGTTTGATTTCGGGCAGTTACCCCGCCTTCTATCTGTCTTCTTTCAACCCTTTGGCTGTACTTAAAGGCACGTTTAAAGTTGGGAAATGGTCGGCTGTTCCCCGGAAGGTTATGGTGGTAATGCAGTTTACCGTTTCTATTACTTTGATTATTGGTACGATCATCGTTTTTCAGCAAATACAGCACGCCAAAAGCAGACCGGTTGGGTACGACCGGCAGGGACTATTGCAGATCGATATGTCGCCGAACCTGTTCGGAAAATACTACCCGCTGCGCGACGATCTGATGAAAACGGGCGTCGTGCACGAAATGAGCGAGTCTTCCAGTCCTACTACCAGCATTAATTCCAATCAGATCGGTTTCGAATGGGACGGAATGGAAGCCGGCTCCATGCCGCTTTTCGGCACGATCGCCTGCACCCACGATTTTGGAAAAACAATAGGGTGGAAGATCATTGACGGACGAGACTTTTCGAGAGATTATTCCACGGATACTTCCGCGTTTGTACTCAATGAAGCTGCCGTAAAATTGACTGGGATCAAGGATATTGTCGGCAAGACGATCCGTTACAATAAGAAACCGATGCAGGTAGTGGGTGTGATCAAGGATATGGTGATGCAGTCTCCTTATGAACCGGCTGTGCCTACTATTTTTATGCTTAATTATGAATGGGCTAGTCTCATTAATGTCAAGCTGCTGCCGGGCAAGCCGGCTGATCAGGCATTGAAAAAAGTAAAAGCAGTGTTCCGCAAGCACGATCAGGATTCGCCTTTCGCATTCAAATTTGCCGATGATGAATACGATGCGAAGTTCAGAGCGGAGGAGCGGATCGGGAAATTGGCGCGGGTATTTGCAGTGCTGGCGATCATTATTTCGTGTCTCGGTTTGTTCGGACTTGCCGCATATACAGCAGAGCAGCGCACAAAGGAAATCGGTATTCGCAAAGCGCTGGGTGCCAGTGTGGCGCAAATGTGGGCGATGTTGTCCAAGGAGTTTATTTACTTGGTTCTGATATCCTGCGTCCTTGCTTCACCAATCGCCCTATATTTTCTCAGTGACTGGCTCAAACGGTATGAATATCATATTGAGCTCAGCTGGTTCGTATTCGCCATCTCCGCTTTCACGGCAATCCTGATAACGTTGTTAACCGTTAGTTTCCAGGCTATTAAAGCAGCTTTGACAAATCCTGTGAAGTCGCTGAGGAGTGAGTGATTTCACCAGATAACCTGGACTATTGTGCTGTAAAAGCGAAATTTGGGGTCTACGGAAATTAATTGGTATCCCTCGGTGATTGCTGTCGCTAGGATCATCCTGTCAAAAGGGTCTTTGTGATTACCAAATATTGGAAGTTTCTGATAAAATATCGTGTGATCTTGTGATATACCAACCGTCGTTATTCGATTAAAAGTTGATTTAGCAATGGTGTCTGAAAGTGAATCAGGTAGTATTAGCTTTCCGATTGTAAGTTTGACTGAATCTCAAACCAACTTGTCACACTAACATAAACATCGTTATCAACCGCCTCTATAAGACTTTTTGTCTTTCTCGAAAGCTTCGCATTATCTTCTAGAAACCACAATAATGTGTGTGTGTCAAGTAAATATTTCATTTACATATATTCTTTGAATTCATCCAGAGGTTCGTCAAAATCATCTGACATAATTATTTTTCCACTCAATATGCCAGCCACTCGTTTCGTCAGTGGCTGCTCTAATTTTATGTCTTCAAGAAAAGTGACCACAACCTCTGTCTTTTTATTGACAGGCGGGATTTCCATTAGGGTCACTTTTCCATTCTCGAAAATTCCTCTTACAGTGGTTAGCATAGCTTTATTAGTTTGCTGATAATCAAATATACAAAATACTGATAATTGAAATTTCATACGAGCATCGGCAATGGACTAACGGCAGCGTTGAACTTCCCATTCGTCGATAAAAATTACCAGACGGTCTGTTGATTGGTGCAGTTCGCAGATTGGCGGTCAGAGCGCCTTAAACGCAGGGGCGAAATCTCCCTCTAACCACCATAAACGAACAAATTAAACATTAGAAACCATGAAAAAGACCATCTTAGCAATCGCAACAATAGTAACATTGACCATCGGAAACAGCTTCGCACAAAGTTACAGAGGCCACCAGTCTCCGCGCGAAAATGCCAGAATGGAGAACGCTTACGAGGAGTTCCAGATCAACAAGCTGGACAACATCGTGAAGCTGACCCGCAAACAGGAAAATCAGATCAAAAGGATCGAGAACAAATATGACCGCCTGGCGCCGCGTAACCAGAGAGCCCACACCTACCAGGGTGCGATGAGATTGGAACAACAAAAACACAAAGAGATCCTTTCGGTTCTTAACCCGGTGCAGCGCCAGCGCCTGTTCGCTTACCAGAATGCGAGCAGAAGAGGTAATTGGAGAGGATAAGGATTAAAATTTAGCCATGAAAAATACATTAGCCAGGTCGTAGAGATCTGGCTAATTTTTTGGCATTAAGGCAATCCTCTCTATTCTTCAAATTTCCTTTCAAACCTGCTAATGCACCGCTCATCACGAAACGAGGATATTTCCATATAGTACCTTGCATAACAAAGTACCTTACTATACATTTGTTGCTGCATCTATTAGCCATAAAAATAAAAAGCCATGAAATCGTTACTATTATTCCTGCTGTCGCTCTTACTCTCGGGATTGATTTGCATTCAGGATTCTTTAGGGCAATCTGTACTATCCGGCCGCCAGATCAGGGGTGTTGTCACCGATTCACTGAGCGGCAAGCCGATGGATTTTATTACAGTAAATTTACTGGTAGACAAGGTTACTGCTGTAAAAGCCGATTTTACCAAAGAAGATGGAAGTTTTGTTTTTGACAAATTAAAACCAGCCAACCACACGGTCGCGATCGTGGGAGTAGGCTACGGCACCAAATTGCTGACCGCCGATCTGAGCGACAGTACCCGATCCGTGATCGATCTGGGCCGCATTAAGTTAAGCCCGACTACCGTTGGGTTGAAGGAAGTGACGGTAACAAGTGTAAAACCTATTGTTCAACAGGAAGTCGACCGGATTTCTTACGACTTGCAGGCTGATCCGGAAAGCAAGATTTACAGTGTTCTGGATATGATGCGCAAAGTACCCTACCTGGCGCTCGACGGGGACGATAATATCCAGCTGAAAGGGAATACCGATTTCAAGATCCTGATCAACGGAAAGCCTTCTAGTATGATGGAGCGGAGCTACAAGGAAGTGCTCAGAAGTATGCCGGCCTCGTCTATTGAGCGCATTGAAGTGATCACTACGCCGCCAGCCAAGTACGATGCTGAGGGGCTTGCCGGGATTATCAATATCATCACCCACCGCAAAATCGACAACGGTTATAATGGTACGATCACCCTCAGCGAGCGGTTTCCGGTAGGCGGCCCGGGTGTGGGAGGCACATTTGCTGCCAAACTCGGTAAGGTTGGTATGACGGTTTTGTTGGGCGGGAGCCAGTATCGCACGCCGTCGACCGTGAATGGGGTGAACCGGAGCACTTTCGGCGAGCGCAATACCATTATGTTTCAGGAAGGATCGTCGCGGTCGGAGAATAACAGCGGCTATGTGGGCTACGAGATCAGTTATGAGATCGATACGCTGAACCTGCTGAGCGCGCAGTTCAATATCAATGGAAGCTATTCGGATGGTTTGGGTTATCAAACCTCCCGTTTAAGCGGAAACGGCGAGATCCTGGAAGCTTACCGGATCAATAACGACAACAATGGAAATGGAAACGGAATGGATGCGGCAGTCAATTTTCAGCGGACTTCCAAAGCGGATAAAGGCCGGTTGCTGACCCTTTCCTACCGGTATTTTGGATTTAATAATAAACAAAAAAACAACCTGGATATTACTGACCAGATCAATTTTGAGCTTCCTGATTACAGGCAGGTAAATGATCAGGGATTTTCGGAGCAGACGTTTCAGGTGGATTACGTTTATCCCGTCAAAAAGCTGAGCATTGAAGCAGGTTTGAAGGGAATAATGAGGGATAACCGCAGTGATTTTCAATATGAAACGTTCAATCCGGAAAGCGGTCAGTATCTGATCAATAAGGATATGAGCAACAAGTTCAGCAACATTCAAAACGTTTTTGGCGCCTACAATACGTATCAGTACAATCTTAAAAAATGGTCACTGAAAGCCGGCGTGCGGATCGAGCAGACGATCGTGGATGCAGATTTTATTTCAACCGATTCGAAGGTGCGCCAGAACTATTTTAATGTGATCCCGTCGGTGTCGGTGAACCGGAAATTGAAGAATAATAATGCGCTCAACCTGGGCTATTCGCAGCGCATCCAGCGGCCGGGTATCTGGCAGCTGAACCCTTTTATCGACCGATCTAATCCTAATTTTGAAAGGACCGGCAACCCCAATCTGCGTCCTGCCTTCGTCAATGACATTTCTCTGAATTATAGTTTGAACAAAAAAGCTTCTGTAAATGTAGGTGTGGGCCTCACCGCATTCCGCGATCTGATTTTCGGCGTGGCTGTTTACAATCCTGAAACCAATATCACCCAGACTTCTTTCGAAAATTCAGGTACCGCGCGGCTGATCACCGGAATGCTGAATGCCAATTATCCGATCACCAAAAAATGGAATTTCAGTCTGAATGCGAGGGTGGCGCACGGAAAGGTGAAAGGGACGGTGAACAATATACCGGTTACCAATCAGGGTATTATGTCGCAGGTATCGGCTTCGACGGGTTATCGTCTGGAAAAGGACTGGCGGCTCAATGCGAACCTGAATGTAAATGGCCGGAATATCAATTTGCAAGGCACCAATAATGCTATGACCAGCTATTCATTTAGTATTAGCAAGGATATTATGAAAGATAAATTGTCACTTTCTGCCGCCGCCAATAATCCTTTCACGAAGTTCAGAAACTGGCGCAGAGAGACTTACGGCCCTGATTTTAATCAACTTGACTACCGGAGAGATTACTTCCGCACATTCAATTTCAGCCTCAACTACAAATTCGGTAAGCTGAAAGAGGCGATCAAAAAGAACAAAAGAGGAATCCGCAACGACGATGTGCAGAATGGAGGTTAAAGGGAGTTACTCCGCGAGAAATTGAAAGGCCGGAACTGCTTTTATAACTTTTCCGTCCCTTTCGAATTCTTCGGTTTGGTGTAGTGTGACAATGGTACCTTCACTTAATTTGAAAAAATCCATTGCTTCAAACAAACCATTCATCTCGCGATCCAGATTATCGGGTGTGAGTTCGTAACAAACTTGTAACAGCTTCTTTGCTGCACCTTTTTGAAAGACCACAAAATCACATTCATTCTTTTCTGAGAAGTAATATATTTCTTTAAAATCCCTGCGTAAATGAAGGAATATCATATTCTCAAATTTTCGACCAAAATCATCAGTAAATGATCCTGAATTGGCATTGATCATACCTGTGTCGGCTGCATATATTTTGCGTGGATTAACCAGCTGCTTTCTTGTGGAGTAACTGAATTTTGGGATAAAATGGAACAGATATGTATATTCCAGATGTGACAAATAATCCATGATCGTGCTGGTGGAACCGATTTCGAAAAGCCCTTTGAGCCGGTTGCCGGTAACCAGTTTGCCCACATTTGAGACCAGGTACAATGCAAGTCTTTGCAGCGTTTTAACATCACGAACGCCGTAACGAACCGCTATATCGCGGATTAATATGTCTTCGAAAAGGTGATGGAGCACTTCTTCCAATCCCGATTTTACATATTCAGGAAACCCACCAGTGTGCAGGTAGGCCATCACAGCTTCTTCGGAAGGCTGCCACTTTCTGTAATTTATAAATTCAGTGAAAGAAAAAGGGAAAAGCTCTTTTGTAATGTGCCTGCCAGTCAATTTTGTGCCCAGCTCGCGGCTAAGTAACGATGCATTGGAGCCCGTGATTACCACTTTGCAGCCTTCATCGAGTTTTTGCCTGACATACGTTTCCCAACGATCGATGATCTGTATTTCATCAAAAAAAAGAACATTGGTCTTTGATTCTTTTATGATCGCGTCCAGCCGCGAAAAGTCATTCGGCTCAAAATTGTATAGTCGGGTATCTTCAAAATTCAGGTAAAGTGCTTCGGGGTATTTTTCTTTCAGTAACTGATATAGCAATGTACTCTTCCCCGAGCGCCTGATTCCGGAGACTATCAATGCATGGGATGTTATATCCGGCAATATAGCCAGCGCACTTCGCCGAAGCCCAAGGTCGAGATCATGGACGTTGGACTTCTGGGCTTCCATTACATTCGCTAGTACAGATTGCAGTATCATAACAGATCTTTTGATACAAAAATATACTTTTGTTCATTAGTATCAAACAAAGTTGTTCGTTACTATTGGACAAGTTTGTGTATGGTTAGGAGTACATGAAAAATAACCAAGCGAACACAGAACACAAATGTCCGAAATCGAACATTTTATATATCATAACTAGTTGAAAACTTAATAGTTAAGCTAATGGCACAAATTTAGAGCCAGGTTCCAATCAAAACCTAACAGCCAAAAGCTAACAGCTATAAGCCGACAGCCGCTATGCTAAAAAACTATCTTAAAATCGCTTTCCGCAGTCTTTGGAAATATAAAACCAATACTTTCATCAGCGTAACCGGACTTGCAATCGGTGTCAGTTGCTTTTTGCTGCTGGCTACTTATGTGCTGCATGAGCTGCGTTATGACCGTTTTCAGCCTGGCTCTGAGAGAATTGCGCGGGTGAACCTGTTTTATCAGTCGGGGGAAGGAGAGTCAGTTTATATTGCGATGACGCCGACTGCGGTCGCGCCGGTTTTTTCAAGGGAATTCAGCGAGATAGAAAGTGCAGCCCGCATTTATCCGTACAGCGCCGACGGTTCCGTTTCTGTTCAATATAACGATCAGTTGTTTAGTGAGCGGAAAGTCGTATTTGCGGATTCTTCCTTTTTCAAAGTTTTTCAATATCCTTTTGTAGAAGGTAACCCTGCTACGGCACTATCTCAGCCCAATTCGGTGGTGATCGACCAGACTACGGCGGCCAAGATCTTCGGAAAAGGCAGTGCGATCGGTAAGTCTGTGAAAATGAATGAGCGCCTGACCTTGCAGGTAACCGGCGTTATTAAAGATGTACCTTCCTATTCTCACCTTAAATTCAATTGGGTCGGTAGTTATAGTACTTTACCCCGCTCCAAAACGGAAGCTTTTGACTCAGCCAATGATTTTTCCTATGTCCTGCTGAAACCGAATGCGGATCTTAAAACATTGCAGGCCAAGGTAGACAGATATGTGAGCAAAAACCTGGCAGACCCACGGAATCCGAGTTTCAAAGTGAGGCTGGAACTCGAACCGTTTCATGCAATTCACCTTTATTCCAAAGCTACAAATGGTACCGAAGCTTCGGGTAACTACAAATACATTTACATTTTATCCGGCATTGCGGTACTGATCCTGCTGATCGCCTGCATTAATTTTATCAACCTGGTAACCGCCCGCTCAGCAGTTCGGGCGCGGGAAGTGGGTGTGCGGAAAGTGATCGGTGCACTGCGTATGCAGCTTTTCGGTCAGCATATATTCGAAAGCGGGATGATCACATTCGTCGCTACGGCTATCGGATTCCTGATCACCATGCTTGCATTGCCCGGCCTCAGCAGCCTTACCGGGAAAGTGCTGGATCTGGGCGTTTGGCCAGCGCTCTCTTTTGAAGTCACGCTATTTGTTCTTTTTCTTGTTATTACACTTTTGTCCGGGGCATATCCGGCTGCGGTTTTGTCTGGTTTCGAGCCAGTTAAGGTATTGAAAGGAACTTCGCTTTCCAGCAATAGCGGCGGCGGGCTGCGCAACTTTCTGGTTGTGTTCCAATTTACGATCTCCATGCTTTTCATTATCGCTACGCTCATTGCCGGTCAGCAGTTGAGATTTATCCAGAATAAAAACCTGGGCATGAATCCCGACCAGATCATTGTGCTGGATATCAATTCGGGTATTTCCAAAAGCAAACTGGCTGCGATGAAAGGCGAGCTGCTCAGTAATTCAGCCGTGAGATCGGTGACTGCTTCCTACGATTCGCCGCTGAATGTGCAGGGCGGCTACAACATTACCGCGGCAGACAAGCCGGCAGGTTTTGGAATGAATATCACCGCAATACCAGTCGAAAAAGACTTTGTGCCTACCATGGGAATGAAGCTTGTCACAGGCGAGAATTTTAATGAAACCGACATTGTACAAGCCACGCAAGACAGTTTTCAGCTGAGAAGCTACGCTTTTATCCTGAACGAATCTGCGGTTAAAGGACTTGGCTGGACACCTGCGACCGCACTCGGTAAGATGGTTAATATGAATGGCAGGCAGGGTAAGGTAAAGGGAGTTGCGCAGGATTTTCATTTCCGGTCGCTACACGAAAAGATCAGCCCGATCGCCATTATGCCTGAATACGATTTTTTTGGTAAAATGCTTGTCAAAGTGACTGGCAGGGAGGCTTCTGAGGCAGTGCAAATACTGGAAAAGAGCTGGAAATCGAATTTCCCGTTGCGGCCATTTGAATACCATTTCCTGGATCAGGAATTTGAAGAAATGTACAACGCCGAGAACAAGGTCTCCACGGTTCTCGAAATATTTTCATTCGTAACAATCCTCATCAGCTGCCTCGGGCTCTTCGCATTGATCGCCTTTATCGCGCAGCAACGAACCAAGGAAATCGGTGTGCGGAAAGTGCTGGGCGCATCGGTAACAAGTATCGTAATGCTGCTTTCAAGGGATTTTGTCAAACTAATAATAATTGCCATCATCATCTCATCGCCCATTGCCTGGTATTTCATGAATGAGTGGCTGAAAGATTTCGCCTACCGCATCGATATCAGCCTGTGGGTTTTCATAGCCGGCGGGGCCATCGCAATACTAATCACATTCATCACAATCAGTTTTCAAACGATCAAAGCAGCGTTAATGAATCCGGTTCAATCGTTGAGATCGGATTAAGGGAGGAAGGAGGAAAGGGAGGAAGGAGGAAGGACTTTTGCACTTATTTTTTATTTCTCCCTCCTCCGTTCCTCCCTTCTTCCGTTCCTCCTTCCTCCGTTCCTCCTTCCTCCGTTCCTCCATTCTCCCAAAAAAAAGCCATGCTTCAAAACTATCTCAAAATCTCACTTCGAAATCTGCTGAAACACAAGGCTTTCAGTATGATCAATATTTCCGGTGTAGCGATCGGGCTTGCTTGCTTTTTGCTGCTTTCGCTTTACGTGAAAGATGAGCTGAGCTACGACAGGTTCCACACGAATGCTGACCGGATTTACAGACTTTCGAGAACTTTCATTTCAAAAGATGGTACAGAGTCACTCCGGCTGGGACACGCTGCGCCGCCATTCGGGCCGTTGATCAAACAGGATTTTCAGGAGGTGGAAGAAGTCGTGCGAATGCTCGATATCGGGGCGAATCTGAAGTATGGGGAAAAGAATTTTAATGAAGATGCTCTCTTCGCAGCCGAGCAGAACATTTTCAAGGTTTTCTCCTTTGATGTGAAGTTGGGAAATCCGCAAACTGCGCTTGCTAATCCATTTTCTATCATGTTTTCCCGGCCAATGGCGGAAAAGTATTTTGGAAAGGAAAACCCGATGGGCAAGATTATCCGGATGGACAACCAGCTGGATTATACAGTTACCGGGGTTTTTGAGCCGCTGCCCGCACAATCGCATTTTCATCCCCAATTTCTGGTCTCATTTTCCACTTTGAACGACAGCCGCGTTTATGGCGCGGAAGGTTTGCGGAGCAACTGGGGCAACAATTCTTTTTCTACTTTTCTGCTGCTTCCGAAAGGTTATTATGCGCAAAAGCTGGTTAAAGCATTTCCGGCTTTCCAAAACAAACATATTGATGCAAACGCGTCGAGTTACTCGCGGCTGGACCTGATGAAACTGACCGATATTCACCTGCATTCGCACTTGGATTCGGAACTGGAAGCGAATGGGGATATTCAGTATGTGTACCTGTTTTCGGCCATTGCGATGTTTATCCTGCTCATCGCCTGCATCAATTATATGAACCTCGCTACTGCCAAATCTGCAACACGCGCCAAGGAAGTCGGAATGCGGAAGGTGATCGGTGCGGTGCGTCACCAGCTGGTCCGCCAGTTCCTGAGTGAATCGATGCTGCTGGTGATTGTGTCGTTGTTTTTTGCCGTGGTACTGGTCACACTTTGTCTGCCGCTTTTGAATGAATTCACCCAAAAACAGCTTTCGTTCAATGCATTGCTGGACCCGATTTTCCTTTCCATTTTACTAGGTATCACGCTTTTTACAGGTCTGATCGCAGGAAGCTACCCGGCGTTTTTTATGACTTCCTTTCACCCGCTCAGCGTTTTCAAAGGGAAAGTTTCTTCGGCATTAAAAAATGGAAAACTGCGGCAGGTATTGGTCGTGACGCAATTTGCGATTGCCGTCGTATTGATCGTGAGCACGACTGTGGTTTACAAGCAAATGCAATATGTGCAAAATTACAAGCTGGGTTATTCCAAAGACCAGGTGTTGTTGCTGAGGGCCGGCGGTGACTCTGCTGTGAATTATGAAAGTATCCGGCAGCAGCTCAAATCCAACAGCAATATCATGGAAGTAGGCCGCTCGTCGCGCATTCCGTCGGGCAGGCTGCTCGATTCCTGGGGGGCTTATGTAATGAAAGGAGATTCGCTGGCTCCCGCAGATATCAATATCAAATCGCTGGGAATCGACGAGGATTTTATTCCTACTTATAAAATCGAAATGGCAGCTGGGCGCAATTTTTCGCGTGATTTTCCTACTGACAAAACGAATGGATTTATCCTTAACGAAACCGCTGTCAAATTACTGGGCTGGAAGAATCCCGCGGACGCGATTGGCGCCAGGTTTGGCTACGGGGAAATTCGCGGCCAGATCGTGGGGGTTACGAAAGACTATCATTTTGAATCGCTGCACCAGAAAGTGTCGCCGGTGGTAATGTTTGCGCAGCACGGGCAGCTGGGCTGGATGTCAGTGAAAATTTCAGGAGGAAATCTCAAAAATGCATTGGCGCACGTGGAATCCGTTTGGACTCGCCAGTTTCCGGAAATCCCTTTTTCCTACGAATTCCTCGACCAGCGATTTGGTAACCTGTATGCCCGCGAGCAAACGCAGCAGCTGCTTTTCGGAATATTCGCAGGAATAGCGATTTTCATTTCCTGCCTCGGTTTACTAGGTCTGTCGATGTTCATGGCCGAGATCCGCACGAAAGAAATTGGCGTGCGCAAAGTGCTGGGCGCTTCGGTAACGAGCCTGGTAATTATGCTCTCCAATGATTTCCTGAAACTTGTACTTATCGCAATTCTAATCGCATCGCCGATCGCCTGGTACGCCATGACGACCTGGTTGCAGGAATTCGCGTATCATACCAATGTCAATATCAGTGTATTCCTCTTCGCCGGCCTCATTTCAGTAGCAATCGCCCTGTTTACGGTCAGTTTCCAAAGTATCAAGGCGGCATTGATGAATCCGGTTAAATCTTTGAGGAGTGAGTGAAAGGGAGGAAGGAGGAAAGAGGAATGGAGGAAGGAGGAAAGGGAGCAAGGAGGAAGGCCCGCTTAGGGAGGAAGGGTTAAGTAAATAGTAAGATTTTAGAACCAATAGTTAATAGCCAAAAGCTAATGGCTAATAGCCAAAGAACGCCATGATCACAACACATTTGAAAATCGCTTTTCGCACTTTGTTGCGGTACCGCAATTATACGATCCTGAATGTGATGGGTCTTTCGATTGGGGTGGCGGCTTGTTTGCTGCTGTATGTTGTATATAATTATGAATCCGGGTTCGACCGGTTTCACGCCAAACAGAACCGGATTCACCGGATCGTGCGGCAAACGCAATATCCGGGCGGACAGATCGATTACACGCCTGGAAACCCGCTTCCTTTTGCGCCTGCGTTGAAAGTCGACCTGCCGCAGCTGGAACAGATCGTTTCCGTGTATGGTACCATGGATGCACAGGTGACGGTTTTGGGTAAAAATGCGAACAATCAATCCGCCGATAAAAAATTCAGGGAAGAGGACGATGGGCTGATGACCGAGCCTGCATTCTTTGAACTCTTCGATTTTCCGTGGCTCACCGGTACCAAAGCAGTTTTGAAAGATCCGAATGTGGTAGTTCTCTCGCAACGCAGGGCGGAAAAGTATTTTGGAAGCTGGGAAAATGCAGTGGGTCAGTATTTGAAGATCAATAACAAAACGGTAGTGAAAGTGGGCGGAATTGTCGCCAATCCTCCGATCAACACTGATCTTCCGGTCGATATGGTTGTTTCCTATGAGACGAAGCGGCAAAATCCCTTGCTTTTTGGGTTTGGGGATTTTGAAAACTGGGGCTCGACGAGCAGCAACGATCAGCTTTTTGTACTACTGCCCGAAAATATGACGGTCGAGACTGTAAATAAGCTGCTGGCGAAATTTTCGAGCAAACATTACAACAATAAGGACGATAAGAAGAAGATTTCCCTTTTACTGAGCCCGCTCGCAGACCAGCATCACGACAGCCGGTTCAATAACTTTTCGGGGCATCAAACCAGCCGGACCGTATTGCGGACCCTCGGCGTGATCGGAGTACTGATCATTTTTATGGCCTGCGTCAACTTTGTCAATCTCGCAACGGTGCAATCTGCCCGCCGCTCGATGGAGGTAGGTGTGCGGAAAGTACTGGGCAGCAGCCGGCGCGAACTGATCAGGCAGTTTTTTAGCGAAACGATCCTGATAGTCAGTTTTTCGGTGGTGCTGGGCGCTGTGATCGCAATGCTGTGTGTCCCGCTTCTTGGTAAAATATCACAGGTACCCGCGGAACTGCCGGTTATCTCTAATCCTCAAATCTGGCTGTTTATAATTGGTATCACACTCTTGATCAGCCTTATAGCGGGATCTTACCCGGCGCTAATTATGTCGGGCTTCAAGCCGATCGAGGCGATTAAAAGTAAGGTGACAACCCGCTCGCTGACTGGGATTTCGTTGCAAAAAGCATTGATCATCATTCAGTTTGGCGTGTCGCAAATATTGATAGTAGGCACGATCGTGACGATTACGCAGATGAATTTTGTGCAAAGTCTCGACCTGGGTTTTGTCAAAGAAAGCGTTTATACACTGGTTTTGGACGATGCTTATGCAAGTCGGAATCAGGCATTTAAAAATGAATTATTACAAAACCCGGAAATTGAATCTGTCAGTTTCGCGTCCGACGTTCCTTCGTCTGACGATAAATGGTCGGGCAACTTTGCTTTCGATAACCGTGGCAAAGATGAAGAATTCCAGTTGTTCCAGAAATTCGCCGATGAAGACTATCTTGAAACTTACGGTATAGAACTGGTAGCAGGTACCGGATTCCGTGCTGGCGACTCGACCAAATCGTGCGTGGTGAACGAAACGTTGCTCCGGAAACTGGGAATTCGCGACGCAAATGCGGTAATCGGAAAAAATATCAGAACGGGCGGCAGCGACTGGCGGCCGATCGTGGGCGTTGTGAAAGATTTCAAGTCCAGCTCCGCGCGTGAGGCATTGCAGCCGATTGTGATTATGCCGATGAAAGAGTTTTACTGGCAGGGCGGGATCAAAATTCGCACCAAAAACCTTTCAAAATCAGTAAGTTATATTGAGAAGGCGCACGCAAAGATATTTCCCGAGGTAGCATTTCAGAGTAAGTTCTTTGACGAAACGATCGAGGATTTTTACAAACAGGAAAAACAAATGAGCCGGCTGTACCAGATCTTCGCCGGGTTATCCATTTTCATCGCCTGCCTCGGATTGTTTGGCCTCGCCACATTCATGGCGCAGCAGCGTATGAAAGAGATCGGCGTACGAAAAGTGCTCGGCGCGTCGGTTGGCAGCATTGTAGGATTATTGTCAAAAGATTTTCTGACACTGGTTTTCATCGCCATCGTGGTCGGCTCGCCGGTCGCCTGGTATTTCATGAATAAGTGGCTGCAAAACTTCCAGTACAAGATCGGTATCAGCTGGTGGATGTTCGCCGCCGGCGCGGTACTGGCGATCATCATCGCATTTATCACAGTTAGTTTCCAGAGTATTAAAGCAGCGTTGATGAATCCGGTCAGGGCTTTGAAATCGGAGTAGGGCGGCCCGCGTAGGGAGGAAGGAGGAAGGGAGGGAGGAAAGGGCGGAAGGGAGGAAAGGGCGGCCCGCGTAGGGAGGAAGGAGGAAGGACGAAGGAGGAAAGGGGGGACCGCGTAGGGAGGAAAGAGGAAGGGAGGAAGCAGGGGCCGCGTAGGGAGGAAAGTTTTGCGATATGGGGTAATCGAGCTGATCTTAGATATTAATACTAATACTGAAAATATGATCCGGAACTACTTTAAAATCGCTTTGCGGAATTTCCTGCGGAACAAGGCATTTTCGGCTATTAATGTGCTTGGACTTGCTTTTGGGATGGCGGCGAGTTTGCTTATTTTACTCTGGATCAGCGATGAATGGAGCATTGGGAGGGGTTATGCAAATGCGTCGCGCATTTACAGGGTGATGGAGCGGGAGTTCACCGACGGGAAGGTGGTGGCTGATGATGATACGCCGGGAATCCTGGCTGACGAACTCAAAAGACAGTTTCCCGAGGTATTATATGCCGCCGGACTTTCCTGGCAGGAAGGGCATTTGCTGAGCCTGAACGAAAAGTCAGAACGTTTTAACGGTTGTTTTGCAGGGAGCGACTGGTTCCATATTTATAGTGTGCCTCTGCTTGCCGGCACTCCGAAAACTGCATTGAGCGCGCCGGGAAGTCTTTCTATTTCCCGAAAAGTGGCTGAGCATTACTTCGGTACGCCGGCTGCCGCACTTGGAAAATCCATTCAATTTGATAATTCAAAGAACTACCAGGTTACTGCGGTTTTCGAAAACCTGCCAGCCAGTTCTTCCGACCAATACGATTTCCTGTTAAGCTGGGACCAATTTATTGCGCGCGAACCCTGGCTGAAAGAGTGGACCAATGCGGGACCGAAAACGAGATTAATGTTGCGTGAAGAATCAGACAGATCTGTGGTGGATGCGGGGCTGAAATGGTTTCTGAAAGGCAGGAATACTGATTTTGGTAAAACATTTCATATTAATCTCTTCCTTCAACCCGAGACCGAGGCTTACCTCTATTCGAACTTTAAAGACGGATACCTGCACGGTGGCCGGATCGATCACGTAAGGCTGCTTGCCATTGTAGCCGGTTTTCTGCTGCTCATCGCCGTGATCAATTTTATGAACCTGGCAACCGCAAGGGCGGGCCGCAGGGCACGGGAAGTGGGCGTGCGAAAAGTAGTAGGCGCTGGGCGACCTTCGCTGATCGGTCAGTTTATGGGAGAAGCAATGCTGCTCACCTGTCTCGCCATGCTGCTCGCTATTTTGACGATCATACTGGTACTCCCGTCGTTTAATCAATTGACAGACAAAGCATTGGTATTGCCTTTTGAGCAGCCTTATTTCTGGGTGATTTTGGTGGGAATGCTTCTTTTTACGGGCATTCTGGCGGGCAGTTATCCGGCATTATTTCTATCTGCCCTCAATCCGCTCAAAACGCTCAAAGGTATGTTGGCTGTCCCCAGGAGCAACTCCGGGGCGCATTTGTTCAGGCGTGGGTTGGTTGTATTCCAATTTGTAATGTCCATGTTACTCATAGTCGGCACGACGATCGTGTACCAGCAGCTGGAATTTATCCGGAATAAAAATCTGGGATATAATCGTGAAAACCTGATCATTCTTACCTCAGACGGTGAGCTGCCGAAAAATTACCAGACGTTTAAGCAGGAATTATTGAAAACGACAGGTATTCAGTCTGTTACGAATATGTTTACCAATCCGGTAGGCAATGGAAATACGACCGAAGGTATCAAGTGGCCAGGCAAGGATCCGCAGGCGGCGATTTCTTTCAACAATACGGCGGCAGGTTATGATTTTGCGGAAACCATGAAAGTGAAGTTGATCGATGGTCGCGACTTTTCTCCCGAATTTGCTTCTGATTCAAGTAATTACCTCATTAATGAAGCTGCTGCGAAGAGGATCGGGTACAAGAATCCGGTTGGACAGCCGCTGACTATGTGGGACAGGCCCGGTAAGATCGTCGGGTTGTTGCAGGATTTTCACTTCAATTCCCTGCACGAACCTATCCGCCCATTGATTATCCGGCTCGCCCCCGGCCCCTATGGTAATATCCTGATCCGCACCGAGCCGGGGCAGACAACCCAGGCACTGGCAAGCGTGGAGCGGCTTTACAAAAAGATCAATCCGAATTTCCCCTTCAAATACAGTTTTGTTGACAGCGATTATGAGTACGTGTATAAGAGCGAAAACATCGTTGGAATGCTTTCAACGATATTTTCCGGCCTCGCGATATTTATTGCCTGCCTGGGTCTCTTCGGCCTGGCGGCATTCACGGCCGAGCAGCGGATCAAGGAAATTGGGGTCCGCAAAGTGTTGGGCGCGTCGGTAGCCAGTATTGTTGCATTGCTTTCGGGTGATTTTCTCAAACTCGTTTGCGCCGCTATCCTGATCGCCACGCCCGTTTCATGGTTTGTGATGAATGAATGGCTGACTACCTATGCCTACAAAATCGAGATCGGATGGTGGGTATTTGCGCTAGCGGGAGTGCTTTCGCTGGGTATTGCGCTCTTTACGATCAGCTTTCAGAGTATCAAAGCCGCATTGGCGGATCCGGTGAAAAGTCTTAAAAGTGAATGACGAAATTTCAATCATTATTGATTTAATAAGCTGATAAGCAGTGATATGTCTCTAAAAATAACATTGCGGAAGCTGATCAGGCAGCGGGTGTATTCGGCTATCAATATCACCGGCCTGGCCGTGGGAATGGCGGGCGCGATCATTATTTTTCAGCTGGTTTCGTTTCACCTCGGTGTAGACACGTACCATCGCAATGCAGACAGGACATACCGCGTTGTGGTGGACCTGCATCTTGAAGACGGTCAGGTTGAAAAGGAGCGAGGCTCTGCATTTGTGCTCCACCAGACTTTGAAAAAAGAATTCAGCTACGTGGAAAATGCTGCGTATCTGGCCGGTAAGGAGCTCACGATCGACATCAAAAACGCCAGCCAGTCGACCAAGTATCTTGAAAAAGAGCACGTCGCATTTACTAATTCTGATTTCTTCAACATATTTGATTATCAATGGGTTGAAGGAAATGCAGCTACTCTGAACGCGCCTAACCAGGCGGTAATCACCGAAAGTTATGCACTGAAATATTTCGGAAATGCAAATCCGGTCGGGCAATTCCTGCGCGTTGAAAACAAAGAAAATATACGGATTGCGGGCGTAATCCGCGATTATCCGCAACAAACGGATTTTAAGAAAGATCTGTTTATTTCTCTTCCTACCATCCGGAAAATCATTCCGGAATATGGTTACGAAGATTGGGGCTGGATCGACTCGGGACGCGAAACTTACGTGACGCTCCGCTCGGAAAAGGACAGGGAAACTTTTGAAAAGCAGATGCCCGCATTTGCCCAAAAATACTATGGCGCCAACGGAAAGATTTTCCAATATCATTTGCAGCCGCTCTCCGACGTCCATTTCAATATCGATTACAATGGAAAGATCAAATATACCACGATCGCCATCCTGGCTACGGTGGCGCTGCTGATGGTACTGATCGCCTGCTTCAATTTTATCAATCTATCCACCGCGCAGGCATTCAAGCGGAGTAAGGAAGTGGGTATCCGCAAAGTGCTGGGCGTATCGCAAATGCAGGTATTTTGGTCTTTTATCCGCGAAACGGCCGTTCTGACGCTGGTATCCGCATTGTTTGCGCTGGTACTTTCTATTCTGTTCTCTTCAATTCTGAATAACTGGCTTGGATTGCAGATCGAGGTAAATTATCTGGCTGACTATCGCCTTCCTGTTTTTAGTGTTCTGTTGATCCTGCTGATCCTCGTACTGGCGGGCGTATATCCTGCATTGATCGTATCGAATTTCAATCCGCTGCGGGCTATCACGGGTTTATTAAGAGAAAATAACCGGAACCTGTTTTCTGTGAGAAAGGGACTGGTCGTGGTACAATTCAGTATTTCGTTCGTGCTCATCGCGGTCGCATTGCTGATCATGCTGCAATCCGACTACATCAGTAAAAAGGACCTTGGAATGAACCGCGACCTGATCATGCACGTGCGGTTGCCGGCGGCGGAAACCGATAAGATCGCAGTGATCAGAAACGAGATTGGCGCGTTGAATGAAACGGAACATTTTGCCCTTTTACGCGGCGCGCCTTCGTCCCAGGAAGGTTACGGTGGTAGTGTGAAATTTGAAAACCGGGATTGGGAAAAGTTTGCGGCAAGATCGAAGGTGGCAGATGAAAATTACGTTGCAACTTATGGTTTGAAGCTGGTTGCGGGCAGGAATGTTACACAATCGGATACAGTTCACGAACTGCTGATTAATCAGAAAATGGTGCGTGCACTTGGATTGAAATCGGCGGAAGAGGCACTGAATAAGAATCTAATGATTGGAGAAATAAGCAAAACTGGTCGTATTGTGGGTGTTTTGGCCGATTTCAATAACACCGATCTCTATTCCGCAATCGAACCGACTGTGATTTTTCAAAGCAAAGCATTTTACCGGTATGCGGCAGTCAAACTAAATCACCTGGATAAATCGACTGTCAAAAACGTCGCTGCGATCTGGCAGCGGCAGTTCCCTGCCCATGTATTTGAATATAGTTTTTTCGATGAAGAGCTGGCCGGTTTCTATAAAAGGGAGGAACTGGCTTCGGGCCTGATTTCCTTATTTGCCGGCGTTTCGGTGTTTTTGTCTTGCCTTGGACTTTTTGGTTTAGCTATATTTTCTATTGAACAACGCACCAAAGAGATCGGGATCCGCAAAGTATTGGGCGCTTCCGTGGCCGGGATCATTGGCCTGTTGTCTGCCGATTTCCTGAAACTGGTCCTCATCGCCGCGGTAATTGCCACTCCGGCCGCCTATTATTTTATGGATAAGTGGTTACAGGATTTTGCTTACAAAGTGGAGATTCAATGGTGGATATTTGCCTCCGCCGGCCTCACAGCCGCAACCATCGCCCTACTCACGATCAGTTTTCAAAGTGTAAAAGCAGCATTGAAAGATCCGGTAGAAAGTTTGAAGAGCGAATAGGGGAATGGCTTTTAGCTATTGGCTGTTAGCTATTAGCAATAGGCTGTTAGTTACGACTATTGACAATTGGCTATCTTTTTCTAATAATTCGATTTCGTTGATAAATGAAAGAACGACAGCTAACGGCTAAAAGCCAACAGCTAACAACCAATTTAAAAACCTGAGGGAGTAAGCTAGCGTTTTTGCGAAATGCTGCGATAATTATCTGCCGCAAGGTCTTATCTTGCAGTATCTTACTTCATCTTCCGGAAATGCCGTTGCCCAAAACCTTTACGTTTCTTGCTTTACTAATTGTCTGTATAGCTTCCGCCCCTTCCTTCGCGCAGAAAAAACTGATCTCCGGCCTGGAAGCGAAAGCAGAAGTGGGAGGACTTTTTTCATCCAATGAGGACACACCTTTCTGGCTTCGTACCAATCAGTTTGGTATCATTCCCACCGAATCGCCGGCTGGGATTTTATCGGCAGGAGTTCGCAAACGGTACGTTTTCTTTGATAGCTTAAACAACAAACGCCGCAATTTCGACTGGAATGCGTCGGTAAATCCTGTTCTTACCTACAACAAAACCAACTCGGCAAGAGTATTGCTTCCCGAAGCCTACGCGAGTGTCCGGTTCAAAAATGTGGAACTGTATGCGGGCAGGCGAATGGAATTAATGGGCCTGGGCGATTCTACGCTCACTTCCGGCTTTTATTCGGGTTCTGGAAACGCATTGCCTATCCCCAAAATACAGATCGGAACCATCGGATTTACGCCACTCCGTTTCACCAAAAATTTCGTCGCGATACATGCAGCATTTTCTCACGGCTGGTTTGGTACCAATTACCTCGACGGTGTGCGCCTGCATCAGAAATTTATCTATATCAGGCTGGGCAAGCCTAAGTCTGCCAGCAAGTTTTATTTTGGTTTAAATCACAATGTACTCTGGGCGGGCGAGGGAGAGTATTTAAGAGAAAATCCCACGCTGGCGATCAATGGTAAATTGCCTTCTTCCTGGCGCTTTTTTCCTAATGTTGTCCTCGCTTATACTTCTAAAAACTGGTACGAGAAAAACGGTTACGGCGGATTTGACAGTTACAGGCTCGGCAATCACCTCGGGAGCTATGATTTTGGTTTTGAGACAAAAATCCGGGGACACAAACTCTTTGTTTACCACCAGCACCCATTTGAAGATGTTTCCAGTATGATTTTCCTCAATCTTCCTGACGGATTATATGGGGTGAACTTTAAGCCGGCAAGTACAAATAACACAACCGGTCTCAGACTTACACATCTTACACTCGAATTTTTAACGACGAAAGATCAGTCGGGTCCAACGTTCTACATTCCAGGCAGCAAATTCCAGGGTGCTGACAATTACTTCAACCATTCGCAATACATTCAGGGCTGGTCTTACCAGGGCAGCGCAATAGGGACCCCATTCATTGCTCCTGCTGCGGATATGGATCAGAGTAAGTTAAAAAATCCTCGGTTCTATCCCAATACACGGGTGAACGTTTGGTATGCAGGTGCACTGGGAAAATTAGGTAAAAGCTGGGAATTTGGGCTGAGAGGTTCGTTCAGTCGGAATTTCGGAATGCCGGGCGCGCGCTTCAATCCAGTCCGCAGCCAGCTGTCATTAATGGCATCTTCACAATACCAGTTGCCAAAGCTGCAAAAAACGAGCATTATCCTTCGCCTGGGCGGCGATCAGGGCCAGGTTTTCACTGGAAATTTTGGAGGTTACCTTGGGATCAGTAAGCGCTGGTAATAGTGCGTTTATACCTTTAAATGATAATGTCCAAAGGTGGACAAAACTTGTCCGCTTTCGGACATTTTTTGTTTTTACACCAGCTTAATATCCTGTGAATCAAATGGTTCGTCTGGGTGGCATAAATTTGTTATTTCGAGTTTCGACAAGCCTCTCTACTTTCTCCTATGCTAAAAAACTACCTTAAAATCGCCTTTCGAAACATCTGGAAAAACAAGGTTTTTTCAGCCATCAATATAGTCGGGCTTGCCGTGAGCATGGCCGCCTGCATTGTCATTATGCTTTTTGTTTCCTACGAAAAGGGTTTTGATAAAATACACACTAAAAATGTGTATCGCCTCGACGAAGTGCAAAATTACGAAGGCATGGTAGCGCCGCAGAAAGTGGCTCTTTCCATGTTTCCGATGGGGCCGACTTTGAAACAGGATTATCCCGAAGTACTCAATTTCGTTCGTATCAATGCGTGGAACGATATGATGGTCGTAAAGGAGGATAAGAAGGTAGAACTTTCGACGATCCTGTGGGCAGATCAGAGTTTTTTTAACATTTTCGACTTTGAGCTGAGCGAAGGCGACAAAGCAAATGTGCTTAAAGAACCAAACAGCGTCGTTTTATCACGCGAAAGTGCTACGCGTATTTTTGGGCAACAAAACCCTGTGGGAAAAACGATCATGCATTACGGCACTGATACCCTCGCGCTCAAAGTGACCGGAATTATGGAAAATGTGCCGGCCAACTCTCACCTGAAATTTGACGCGCTATTCTCTTTCAGTACCATCACCCGCCCCGACTATATGAATAACTGGGGTGGAAACTGGGTGGTGACCTACCTCGAACTGGCGAAAGGGACTAACGTGGCGGCCCTTGAAAAGAAATTTCCTTCGTTTTTGAAAAAACACATGAAAGGCGACGGCTGGAAGTATTATGAATTGTTCCTGCAACCTATCAAGGATATTCACGCCCGCTCCACCGACATTACGCACGACTATATTAACTATCAGAAATTCGACCAGAAATACACTTATATCTTCTCCATTATCGCAATTATCGTGCTGGTGATCGCTTGCGTTAATTTTATGAATCTTTCTACCGCGCGCTCGGCCGGGAGAGCGAAAGAGGTGGGGATCAGGAAATCTATTGGCGCGCAGCGGTTCCAGTTATCCGCCCAGTTCATCGGCGAATCGATTTTGCTGTGTTTTATTTCTCTGATATTGGCGCTGGTACTGGTACAACTCTTGATCTCGCCCGTGGCCGATTTCAGTCAGCGGAAGCTCGAATTTTCATTGTTCTCCAACCCCTTACTGTTTCTTGTCATCCTGGCGGGCACGGTGCTCATCGGAATTTTCTCAGGCTTATATCCCGCCGCATTTCTTTCTTCTTTCGAGCCTATCAAAGTACTGAAAGGGACTTTACGCACCGGAAAAGGCACATTCAGGAATGTTTTGGTGATTACGCAGTTTACAAGCGCGGTGTTCCTGATCATTGCGACGGGCTTTGCGGTGAGGCAGTTACGTTTTATGATTGATAAAAATCCGGGGTTCGACAAAGAACAGGTGGTGATCATTCCCCTGAATTCTAAATCGGATAAGAAATACGATGCGCTGAAACAGGAATTACTGGCTACACAACAATTCACTGCCGTGACCGGCTCGCAGCAGCGGCTCGGAAACAATTTTCACCAGACTGGAATACTTTTTCAGGGAACAGGCCCGGTTAAGTCGATTGCATCGTCTCAGGTCGTGGTGGATGCAGATTACCTGACTTTGTACAAAATCAAACTGGTAGCCGGGCGGAACTTTACAAATAGTGTAGCGGATAATGCAAAAACGTATATTATTAATCAATCGCTCGCTAAAAAACTGCTTGAAGAAGAGCCGACTTTAACAATGCAAACCCTGATCGGCAAGCGTTTTGGATTTGCCGGCATGGATTCGCTGTCGACTATTATTGGTATATCGGAGGATTTTAATTTCAACTCGCTGCACCACAAGGTCGAAACGCTTTGTCTGTTCAATCAGAAAGACTGGGGTTACTCGGAAATGTCGGTGAAAATCAAAGGCGCGCAGACGAAAGAGTCGGTTGCCCTGATCAAATCTATCTGGGAAAAGACCGTCCCTGATCAGCCGTTCAGCTATTCATTCCTCGACGAGCATTTTGCAGATCTCTACCGCGCCGATAGTCAGGTGAGTGAAATAGTGGGTATCCTGGCTGGCTTGGCCATTTTTATATCCTGTCTTGGACTGTTCGGACTTGCCTCTTATTCTGCCGAAAGAAGGTTTAAGGAGATTGGGGTCAGAAAAGTGATGGGCGCATCCATCGCCGGTATTGTCGCATTATTGTCAAGAGATTTTATCCGGCTTGTAGTGATATCCATTCTAATCGCCTCGCCGATCGCCTGGTGGGCAGTTTCTACCTGGCTGCGGGATTTTGCTTACCGGATCGATATTGAGTGGGGCATTTTCCTGACCGCCGGTTTGCTGGCTATCGCTGTTGCGCTGCTTACGATCAGCTTCCAAAGCATCAAGGCGGCGCTGATGAACCCGGTAAAATCGCTGCGATCAGAATAACACCGACGGTCGCGGCCTTTCCTGTATGCCGGAAATTTTAGTAACAAACTTTAATAAAACGATCTCATGAGCCACATTGCCATTCCTATTCCACCGCTTCCAGGTAAGCAGGAGATTAAAGTTGAGGTGACTATTAATGGAATCAAACAAAACCTGTTCTATCGGGTCGAGCTGTTTTATTGGGAAGACTGCTCAAACCCCGTAGCTCACCGCGCCGATTGTATCAGCGAAATGTTGTCCCACCACGATCCGGATTGGACAGTTTACTATATCGGAGCGCCTACTGATGAGTTTGTTCCGATCACATTTGTAAAAAAAGAAAGCAGAAACTTTTTACGGGAAGCTATCGCCTGACAACTATACTACTGAAAATCTATTAAAATCTTTATTTGCATCATTGTTGCATTTTTAATCTTCGGGATTATATTTGCAACGTTGATGCATTTAAAGATTTTTTTATGAAAAAGTATTTATTAAAAACAATTTTGATCACCGCCTTTGCGGTGACAGCCTGCGACAAGGACAAAGAAAATCCCATTGAACCGGTAGCAGAGCAGGAGTTCACGTTCATTCGTATTCTGGTGAACGATGAGCTCACCAACGAACTTTCACTCATCGATCCGCAGAAGCTTTCCGCTGAAAAGTTTGAAGCTAAATTTCCGAAATCTGCATTGTACGGTACTGAAGCCGGTCGTTTTGGTGCGCTGGTGAACGGAGCAAATAATAATTTGCAGCTATTCGATACCGGCCTGGAAGGACACGGTGACCACGTGGACGTGAAAGGTACCCCGAAGTTCGGCGCGCTGATCGGCGACGGTAACCGGCCGACGCATTTCAAAAGCAAAGGTGACGAGATCATCACATTCAATGATGGGGATGGAACTTTGAGCACAGCAGTGCAGGCGGATTTTCACACTGCCGGCGCGAAAATGAAACTGATCAATGCAGGTAATGTGGCGCACCACGGCGCGATGACCAAATTTGATAACGGTAGTTACGCGATCACCGAAAAAGACGGTTCTGTTGTTGGTACGCTGCCCGAGCGTGTTAAAATTATAGATGCTTCCGGCAAGACAATCCACGCCTCGACCATTCAAACCAAAGGAATTCACGGAAATGCAACGAACGGAAAAGTATCCGTTTTCGGCTCAGCTAGCGGGATTTTAGTGGTCGACCAGAGCGGGACCCAGAAGCTGATCCCGCATCCGGCTGATTTTGGAGATGCGTGGTTCGGGTCTATCCTGGAAGCTGGCGCAGCCGGGAAGTTTGTCGGGTATACAGCAGCCAAAGGAGCGTATGTGATTGATATTGAGAAAAGTACCGTCACTCCGGCTGTGCAGAATACGGATATTATGCAGGCAAAAGTGGATTATGCAGGCAAAAACCTGATCGTGCTAATGCATTCCGGCGAGGTACAGGTGATTGATCTGGTAAGTAATTCTGTGACCACAAAAGGCTCGGTGATTTCAGCGGTAGCAAAAGAAGAAACGCAGAAACCGCAGCTGGAAGCGACTGCCAGGTACATTTACATTACCCAACCAAAATCGGGCGAAGTATTACAGATCAGCACGCAAAACCTTTCCAAAAAGCAAACAATCAAAGTTTCGGCGACGCCTTACCGGCTTGCAATATTGGGTCTGGAATCCAGCGAGGGACATTGATTCACGCAGCATTCTTTCCGGGACTTGTTTCCGGAAAGAATGTTCAAAACCAGTACTTATCAGAGCCAGCGGCAGGCGTCCATTTATTTTTCGGTTCAAAATGCTCCCAGATAATCGCCGAAACCTTCCTGATCACCGAATAGCCTTCATTCTGCCGCTGCCAGCTCTCATCCTTTTGATTTTTGGTAGTAATGCAAAAAACATATTCTCCGTGCGGTGCATGCACAACCACTACTTCCGACCTCGACTGGTTTACCGCCCCGTTTTTCGCGGCGGTACTGATATATGGAGGGATTTGGGAAAGCGCCTCTCCGTCCCAGAACTGCATTCCCAGGTAGCGGTACATTCTTGCGCTCACAATCGGGTCGATCGCTTTTCCGGCGCGGATCATCGCCACCAGTTCGGCCATTTCCCTCGGAGAGGTCTGTCCCCAGCCGTATTTCGCTTGCCCCTCCTTTCGTCCAGGTGTTCTCGAATTGACGCGGGTTATCGCAAATCCATTATTTGAAAGCCACTCGTTGATCGCCGCGCCGCCGCCAGCCATCGCCTGCAACCAGAGGCTGCCCGTGTTGTCGCTGATCGAGATCATCAGGTGTACGATTTTTGGCAGGGCGATCTTGGTGCTGTCGCGGAAAGAGCCCACTATACCATTGTCGTATTTGAGCGAATCCCGGTAGATAAGTTCCTGGTCAAACCTGATGTCTCCCTGATGGATCTTATTGAACAGCCCGCACAGGATAGGGACTTTGATCATGCTGGCGGTAGGGAATATGGAATCCGCATGGACAGCAGCTGAACGGTTTGTTTTCAGATTTCTCACATAAACACCCACATCGCCGTTAAATCCTTCCAGCGCTTTTTCCAGTTTCGCAGTTAGCTTCTTGTCGGTTTTTGTGTTGCCGATAGCGCCGGGTTGTGCTGCTACAAAAGCAGGCAGCGCGAGGAAAAGTAGGAGAGACAGGATAATTTGCTTCATATTGACTCAGTTTTGCAGTGTTTCAAAATCCTTTGACTTGCCGACCGGCTTTGCTTTAAAGTGCAAATAGCCCCAGTATTCAGGGTAATGCATATTGATAATGCCCTGCGGCGACCACACCCAGTTGTATTCAGGAACCACTCTATTCGTTTCTGGATCACGTTTCCGCGCGTACTTTCCGTCGGTAGCAACTGTATGCTGCCAGTTGACACGCGAGAAATTGATCCGCCACTGTGAGCCGTTTTGAGGAATAAGTGCAGGGACGTTTTCTGCTGAAAGACTTGTAAAAGGAATCGCGATCTCCACGGTCCAACGCTTGTCCCGATCTGCTGCATTGTTGATGGTACCGTCGATGCTTACAGCCGATTTCAGCCCCGCGATATCCCACTTGATCTGCGCTTTTCCACCTTTTTTGTAAGTTTTTGGTAAAAAAAGATCGAAGATCGTATTGCGTGCATTGATTTCCAGCTCGTAATAATTTTCAGTATCTCCATCGGGATCAATGAAAATTTCGAAATCATTTTCCAGGTACACGATCTGGTCTTTTTTGTCCTGATACGCCCAGATATGCTCCTCTTCGATCACAGCGGCAACGTAGAGATATTCGCTGTCCCACAGCATTTTAGCGCGCGTCAGCTGCGTAGGTTTTGGTTTTTTATCGCCTTCAATATCTTCGAATGGAGTAGTCCACGCAGCTTTTTTCCAGGAAGCCTCACTCAGTTTCCCGTCGATGGTTATTTTTTTATCGGGCTGATAGCAGATATAGCTTTTGGGCTGCGGCGGGGCTTGTGCGGAAATTTTTCCAAAAGCAATAAAATAAATGAAAAGCAACAGGAACAGATACCTTGAAAAAAGCAAACTGTAACTGCCGTAAATGTGCTGAAATCGGATTGAATAATAATTTTTCAAGGTCAGGAAGGGCTTTTTTTGAATATCCTCAATATAACCCTAACCTGCGAAAATCGAAAAGAAGGTGCTTGAAGTTTGTCAAAGCTGCTTTTCGAAATACAATATCCCTTCGTGCGGATTAAAATTGTACGGGGCCGTTTCCACAAAGCCAAATGATTTGTAAAGCTTCACAGCAGCCGGCATTTTGGGGCCGAGCGTATCCAGCTTAACGGTTTTGTAACCCAGCTCCCGCGCTTTTTCGATCAATGCATTCAACAGTGCTTTTCCTATTCCCGCTCCCTGAAATCCCGGCTGAATATACATGCGCTTCACTTCGCAGGTAGCATCGTCCTCGATCCTGCGCAGACCTGCAACACCAATATATTTGCCTTCCTTTTCAACCAGTAGCAACGCGCCGGTGGGCGGGCCGTACATTTCAGGCAATATCTTTAATTCATCTTCAAAACTCTGGAAAGACAGTGAAAAGTCGAGTGAGGACGCATATTCGTTAAACAACTGTCCGCCGGCGCGGTAATCTTCTTCTGTGGTGGCTTCGGTAATAGTAAACATACTTTTGGTTTAATGCTTTTTCAGCAATTCGCTTGCTCTGGATTGTTTACTTAATAACTCTTCAAAAAGTTTCCACCTGCGCTCCGGCGCGTCGGCCGTTCCTCCCTGCGACTCAATATATTGCTTCACCAGATCCTGTCCATAATTGTAGTTGATCACATAGCTGCGGTATTTTTTGATAAACCGTAAATAGTCGCTTGCGCCTTTGCTGGTGAGCAGACAGTAATCCGTAAGCCAGCGAAGTGCCTCTTTATCATCCATTTTGCTGCTCAGTAAACCACGCGCAACTTCATTTCTGGCATAACCAAGACCGGATTTAATAGCTAATATCCTGAAATATGCGCTGGTTCCGGTTGTATCCAGTCTGGCCAGCGGCAGCAGCGTTTCTTTACAAAACACCTCCTGTTCATTCCCCGGAAAAGCAACCGAAATACCGTAATTTGCGCTGCCTTCCGCGATAAGCGACTGCGGACTAAATAGGGGATAAAGTGAAATCTCCACCCAGCCGCGATCGCGAAAAAGGGTTTTTTCCAGCATTGCATTGTAAACGTGGTGGCCCGGGTACCCCTCATGACAAGCGAGGTCTATCGCGCGCTCGATGAATATCGGCTGGCTTATGTTGATCTGGATCAGGCTGTTATAGTTTCCTTTGTACCAGTTGTAGCCCGACCAGGGTTTGTCTTTCACATATTCAAGCCTGAAAGTTTCATTAGCCGGAAGCTGGTAATGCGCCAGCGTTCGTTTGCGCGCCTCCGCGATCGCGGTTTGGAAAACGGTGTCAATCTTATTTTCAGGAATAATAAACCGGCTCGCCAACTGCTGATAACGTTCAGGCAATGGTCCTTTTCCCGGAAGCAGATGTTCCAGTTTTGCTATCAGTTCTTTGAAATGCTGCTCTGTATAGACAGGAGCGGTAGCGTCAAAAAGTTCTTTCGATTCCTGTTCAAACGGCGCATTCTCCCCAGAAAAAACCCTGATCCTCCTTTCAAATGCAGTCAGTTGGGAATTGAGCCAGTCGGCGCGGGCTTTCGTCGTATCGTTTACCTGGCGGGTGGAAAGTGCTGCAAGTTGTTTTTTTAGGCTATCAGCTTTTGCGAGCAACTCATTTTTGGGAAAAGAATCGGATTTGGAAGCGGCCGGTTTGAGTGAATCCGGACCATAATATGCATCCACAAAGTCACTGTCGTAAACGCCGATTTCTAATCCAAGTCGCACATAATCCTCAGCTATTTTATCAATAGCTTGGGTATTTTCAGTTTGCTCGTCGGCAGTCGAACATGCTAACATAAATAGCGATAGAAGGACGGGGAGCACGTTTTTGCAATACATACTTGTAACCGGTTGGTGCTTAAAACATTGTTTCTCAGTCAGTCCCAGGTTGTGGAAAAGCTTCTGACGGGATGAAGATCCGAAAGTGCGGAATCCCCAATATGTGCTTAAAATACACAAAATTTTTAGCACAAAATACTGGAATGAAATTGATATTCAGAGGCTGTAACCCTAACGAATCGCTGCGCGGTAATTATGACAACGAAGAAAGCCAATGTATTTAAGAAGGCTAAATATGCAGAGCACCAACTGGTTCATCTGCTGAAAAGTAACAATCGCGAGGCATTCGAATTTTTGTACGATAATTATTCACCTTCACTGTACGGGGTTATCCTTAAGGTTGTAAAAAGTGAAGAAACTGCGGCAGATGTTTTGCAGGATACATTTCTGAAAATCTGGAAAAACATCGACACTTACCATTCCGAAAAAGGCACATTGTTCACCTGGATACTGAATGTAGCCCGCAATACGGCAATCGACAAGCTTCGGGTTGAAGTGAAATCGGAAAAGCTTGTCAAGTTGCATTCGATAGACGAAGAAGTATATGCATCCCTGTCATTTTCTCCTGCACACATTACGATGGACCTCAAAACCATTGTAGAGGGGCTGCTTCCTGAGCGCCAGGCGCTGATTGATCTCGTTTATTTTCAGGGATATACGCATGAGGAAGCCGCAGAATATCTCTGCCTGCCGCTCGGCACTGTCAAATCCCGGATCCGCAAGGCATTGCAGGAACTACGGGAAGTTTTCGCTGTTCAGAATCTCAATCTGAATGCAGCCTGATTAAAATAATCTTGTATCAAATTTTTCGTCCAGCCCGCAATCCGCTTCTCATTGAGTTCAAAATTCTGTGTATCAGAAAGTTGAAAAACTAAAATTTAAATCGGGTATTGCACAATAAAACCGTGTAATAGTTGTAGAAGTGGGGATTTTCCGAAAAAAAGATTTGTCGAAATTCTTCAGTGCTAAATTATGGTTCTCCACATCGTATAGTACATAAAAATCCATGTTAATTACAATGCGGATTTGTATTTCCAGCCTGTGTTCTTCGGCCGGTTCAACCAGTCACGCTTGAAATTATTTTACTTCGAATTATCATACTTATTCTTCGCAAACTGTACTGCCGAATCTGCAATGGGGGCGAGCTGGCAGTGACTGTGTATGTTGAGCTCTTAAATCCAGTGAATTAACTCTCATCATAACTGCCTTTCAATGCTGAGTATATCGGATCAGTCTGAGTATTACATTTGAATAGTTATATTGGTAATTGTAGAGATTGAATAGAAGTAAGTAAGCTCTTAAAGAGCAATTATATTTAGTTAAAGTGCTGATTTGTAGCTACTTATTTTTCTAAACTTTATAATAATAACTTCTATCATTTGTGTAATAATAATTCAATTTTTGAAGTAAACCTAGTTGAATTTTCATTGTAATATAAAAATAGTGATATTTTTGAAAGGATAGCAATGGTACATTTGTCGACATTTTATTGACTCACGTATCAAGCTAACCGATTAAAAATCAATCACGTTATGAAAAACTTTACAGTACTGGTTATGTTATTCCTACTAAACCTGGCGGCAGTAAGCCCCGGGTTTGCTATGACCGGGGGAGACTGCGGTTGTACGGATTCCGAAAATGGCCTGAAAAATGGAAGTTTCGAGTCCGGGACTAACAATTGGAGTAAAACCGAGGGGACAGATTTTCAAACTAATAGGTCGTACAATGTATGTGGCGACAAAAACGGAGTGATCAACGGGTCAGGTATCGTCTATCAGGTTGTTGATCTCGCAGGAGGCAGCCAGGTGAACCTGTCCGTATATGGAGGAACGCACAACGCGGCTCGCAATCACCAGTTCAAAATCAATTTCTATACAAGTGACAATCGTTTGATAGAAGGAAGAGATAACCGGGTGGAGATTGATATGAATTACCAGGTGACGGATAGCCGGCTCAGACAATACAATGCTTCGATCACTGCGCCTGCCAATGCAGCGAAAGTTGTGTTTTCTATCGTATCAGGTGGTGATTATTTCAAATTCGATGTGGCTTGTCTAACGATCACGCCGCCCGAACCATCGGATTGCGGCTGCCCCGACGATCAGAATGCGGTCAAAAACGGAAGCTTCGAGTCAGGCACAGACCACTGGTCTAAATCTGAGGGTACCAACTTCATCAGCGAGCCTCCTTATAGTGTATGTGGTCACAAAAACGGTTTGATCACTGGTCACGGTACTATTTTTCAGGAAGTGAACGTAACGCAGGGTAGCGTGGTGAACGTAAAAGTTTTCGGCGGCACGCACGATACTGGTCTCAACCACCAGTTTAAGCTTGAATTTTACAACAGCGCTGGTGCATTGGTTGCAATCGAAATTAACGATGATAATACCAGGCAAATGGATTACCGCGTGACCCAGCTGCATAAGTTGCAGGAATATAACCTGTCGGCTACCGCGCCGCTTGGTGCAGTGAAAGTTCGTTTCTCGGTGATTTCGGGCGGCAATTACTTCAAAATTGATGGTGTTTGTATGGGCATTACGCCTCCTCCAACGCCGGTTTGCGAAACTTGCAACAACAATAAGCTGACGAACGCAAGTTTTGAAGAAGATGCAGCTGGCTGGGAAACTACTGGTAACGTCATTGCAAACAATGCGATCGCAAACTGCGGGGAGAAAAGCCTGATCCTGTCCGGCTCGTCAACTTTCCGTCAGGATGTACCCATGCTGCCGACTTACGGCAATACGGTGACGCTTATTTTCTGGGGAGCTGTGCTTGAAGACAGAGACCAAAAAGTTGAGATCGTATTCCTGGACGGTTCTTCGAAAGTATTGGGTACCCTGACGCAGCAAATCGACAAACTGGTCAATTCTAGTCCCTGGGGATTACAGCGTTACACTTTGAGCGGCGCTGTTCCGCAAGGCACGGAGGTTGTGCGCGTTCAGGGATCTCAGTCGGATAATTACCTGGCCATAGACGGAACCTGTCTTACTTTCGCAGGCCCTCCGCTTCCGGTGACATTGGCTTCTTTCAATGCTAAAAAAGAAGGAAATACTGCTTCATTGGTGTGGACAACGACATTTGAAAGCAATTCTGATCACTTTGATGTGCAGCACAGCGGCGACGGGAAAAACTGGACGGTACTTACCTCTATCCAGGCCCAGGGCGAGAGTGCCGACGATGTTACTTACACCTATACGCACACTAATCCTTTCGCTGTCAATCTGTACAGACTCAAAATGGTGGACGCAGACGGTACGTTCGCTTTCAGCGAGATAAAAAGTCTGAATTTCGATGCAGCTGAGCAAATGAATATCTATCCAAATCCTGCGGTGGATCGCATCAAGTTTGAAGGTGCCCAGCTGATCAACAATGTGAAGGTTTACAACCAAAACGGTGTGTTGATCCTGAATACCAAACCGGATGCAGCCAACGAAGTGGATTTGACCAGACTGGTTCAGGGAACCTACTTTGTGAAAGTGAACGATGGCGCAGTGACCCGGAAAATCCTGGTTGTCAGATAGTCAAAATCGAAGGTTCTTATTTGAAAAACCCTTTGTCCTGCTCGGGCAAAGGGTTTTTTATTATATGTTTATACCTTTTAGTAAAACGGGTTACATTTTGGCAGCAGCTACAACGCATATCTCCGGTATTTCAGAGCAGGATGAAAGTCAATTTTGCCGCGCCGATTTTGGTGCCGAATTTAAGTGGGGAGTCGCTACTGCTGCCTACCAGATCGAAGGCGCTGTGAATACCGACGGGCGGGGCGACTGTATCTGGGATACTTTTGCAAAAAGAAAAGGCAAGATCAAGCTGGGACAAAATGCGACCGAAGCCTGCGATTTCTATCATCGATATGAAAGTGACCTGCAACTCGTCAAAGAACTGGGCTTCAAGCAATTCAGGTTTTCCATTTCCTGGTCACGCATTTTGCCGCAAGGCACCGGCACTGTTAATGAGGCCGGGATTTTATTTTATAATAATCTCATTAATAAATGCCTTGAACTTGGAATAGAACCCTGGATCACACTTTATCACTGGGATCTGCCGCAGGCGCTGGAAAACCGGGGCGGTTGGATGAACAGGGATATTGTGAGCTGGTTTTCGGAATATACTGCCGTTTGTGCCAAAGCATTCGGCGACCGCGTGCGCTGCTGGATCGTATTAAATGAACCGATGGCGGTAGCAGGGCTCGGTTACACAACCGGCCTTCACGCGCCGGGGAAAAAGGGTATCTGGAATTTCCTCCCAGTGATGCACCACCTTGCATTATGTCAGGCGGAAAGCGGGCGTATTTTGCGGGCGGAGGTTACCAATGCATATATTGGAACAGCCGTTTCGTGTTCGTATGTGTATCCGAACAGCAGCAGCGCCGCCGATGTGCGGGCCGCAAAACGGGCGGACGCATTGATGAACCGGCTTTTTGTAGAACCTGCATTGGGGCTGGGATATCCTGTCGATGCATTTCCTTTTTTGGCCAAAGTGAAAAGGTATATGCAGCCCGGCGATCTGGAAAAGCTCAGATTTGATTTTGACTTTATCGGTTTACAAAACTATTTCAGTGTGGTGGTCAAGCACTCTTACCTCGCTCCGGTTCTGTGGCTGAAAGAAGTACCGGCAATTCTGCGGAACGTGCCTGTGACGAGTATGGGCTGGGAAATTGATCCTGACGGAATGTTCAAAATCCTGAAACAATTTGCTGCGTACCCGGGTGTACGAGATATTATAGTCTCTGAAAACGGGGCTGCTTTTGAGGATATTCGGAGAGAGGACAAAGTCGATGATCCCGATCGCACGGTTTATTTTCAGCAGTATTTAAAAGCTATTTTGAGAGCGCGGAAAGAAGGGATCAAAGTAAAAGGCTATTTCGCCTGGACTTTGATGGACAATTTTGAATGGGCAGAAGGTTACCTTGCGCGATTCGGATTGGTATTTGTAGATTTCAAAACCCAGCAACGCATTGTAAAAAGCTCCGGTCGTTGGTTCAGTCGATTTTTGAAATCTTAAATGCTAGTGGCTCATCTACAAGTGATTATTAGTTTTAACCTTACAAATTAAGAATGTCCTTCGCTTCCTTTTCCGAATAATAGGGGGCCAGTTCTGCTTCATCAATAATTTCCTGAACCTGCTCTTCTGTGGCAGGTGTCGCTTTTTCCGCATCGACGTGATCCCCGGTTTTGAGTGTGATCAGTCCCCTTTGTTCGAGTGTTTGCAGGATTTTCCATACAAGATCATTATCGGCCTGGTCGACTACTTCAATCTGATACATATTCATTGGGTTAATAATTGGAATAATGGAAGTTCAAAAACCGTACCTGTACCCGGTAGTCACAGCAGTTCTTATTTGCGGTTTGTACCAAATGTCCGTAATTGAACAAGATGTTATATTTAAATAGCTGATAATCAGTATTAAAACTTCTGGCTTTATTCTTTCTAACTATTTCACGCAACCTAAGCTTTTATTTAAGCATCATTAAAAAAACAAATTCGACCGATCATGAAAACAAGAACTTTACTATTAGCTGCACTGAGCCTGCTGTTGCACACGGCGGTGATTGCCCAGTCCGACGATGAAAAGCCTTACGTTAGCAAGAAATTTACAAATGCATCTTTAAAAGAACTGAAAGTTGAAACATCGGGCGGCTCTATTGCTGTAACAGGCGGCCAAAACGATGGTTTTCGGGTGGATATGTACGTGCGGCCTAATAACTGGAATGGAAAAAAAGAATTGTCGAAAGAGGAAATAGAAGATAGGCTGGAAGATTTCGATATTCTGATCGGGACAGAGGGGAACAGGGTAGTGGCTACCGCAAAGCGTAAAAATGGGGTGAAATGGAATGATAAAAGCGTTTCTATCGGCTTCAAGGTTTTTGCGCCAAGAAATATCGCTACCAATCTTAAAACGAGCGGCGGCAGCATTAAAATCGCTTCATTGACGGGCGAGCAGAATTTTGCTACCAGCGGCGGCAGCTTGAAGGTGGACGATCTGAGCGGGGTGATCCGCGGCCGCACATCTGGCGGGAGCATTGACGTCGCAAATTGCAGGGATGAAATTATCCTGGAAACCAGCGGCGGAAGTATCAAGGCGCTGGAATTGAAAGGGAAAATCGAGCTGAATACCTCCGGTGGCAGCATTCATTTGAATAATATCGACGGGGAAATTATGGCGCATACGAGTGGTGGAAGTGTGAAAGGCGAGAATATCAGCGGCGCATTGGATACCGGCACTTCGGGCGGTTCTGTGCGGCTGGCCAACGTTTCGGGCAGCATAAAGGCAAGTACGAGCGCAGGGAGTGTGGAAGTGGAGTTGACGAAGCTGGGCAAGTATGTTGATATTTCAAGCTCGGCCGGCAGTGTGCGCGTGACGATGCCGATGGACGCAGGTATGGATTTGAATCTGAGAGGAAATAAGGTGAATATCCCTTTGAGAAATTTCAACGGTCGCGCAGAAAAGGAACATGTAAGCGGAACGATGAATGGCGGCGGAATTCCTGTCACTCTTTCAGCCAGCGCAGGCAGCGTTTACGTCAATCAATAAGTTTTTTGAGTACCGGGAAAGCGTTGCGTGCATGCGTGACGCTTTTTTTATTTGCAAAAATCTGATACTAAATCGGGGAAGTGACGTCAAAAGAGAAATTCTCACTCTTTTGACTCATGTACAAAAAACTGACAGCGCTTTTCCAGGACTACTTTGGTGTTTCCAAAAAAGAAGCGCGGGGCGCGTTGGCGCTCATTCTAATTTGTGTGGTGCTGATCTGGACACCTTTTGTGTTCCGTCGTTTCATTTTGCCACTAATGCCGCCTTCCACTGAGCCGCTGACCGCGCAGAAGCTGGATAGTATTGTCGCGGGAATTGAGACCGAAAATGCATTGAAGCGTGAAAATGACCGCGGATTTTCAAAAAGAGGCTTTGAACCGAAAAGCAAAAAGCCGGTCAGGCTTTTCCGTTTTGACCCAAATACTGCCTCTGTGGAACAGCTGACGGAACTTGGTATCCCAGCTTTTCTGGCAAAAAGGATTGACAAGTTCAGGTCAAAGGGCGGCAAGTTCCGTAAGAAGGAAGACCTGCTCAATATCTACGATTTCCCATCCGACCTGTACCAAAAGCTGGAAGGTTACCTAGTACTGCCGGCTTATGAAAATGCGCAAGCCAATACAAAATTTGGTGAAAGTACAAGAAGACCAAATGCGACCGGAGCGTTACCCAAGTACCGGACACCTACAATAACTGCGTTTGATATTAACACTGCGGACACGACGCAATTGGTAAGACTCAGAGGTATTGGAACAAAATTGTCATTAAGAATTTTGAAATTCCGGGATGGACTCGGCGGTTTTCACTCCCAAAATCAGTTCTCTGAGATATTCGGCCTCGATTCGCTGGCTTTGGCGGAACTGAACAAATACACATCGATATCGGTGCCGGTTACGAAAATCAATATCAATGTCGCGACGGCGGAGGAACTGGGCAGACACAGCTATCTGAAAAATAAAAAGCTGGTTTCGATCATTATTAATTACCGAAACCAACATGGGAACTACCGGAATAGCGACGATTTGAAAAAGGTAAAAGCGATCGACGAGGAGTTGCTCCGGAAATTGGAACCTTACCTTTCGTTTGACTAATACCAATCAAAAGTTCGGTTTCAGCAGATATTTTGAATAGAAATTGTCAATTACCTGCACCGCCTCGTCGGGCGTATCTACTACGCTGATCAGTTTCATATCTTCCGGATTGATGTTTTTTTCTGTCAGCATCGTTCCTTTGATCCAATCGAGCAGGCCGGTCCAATACGAGCTGCCCACGAGCACAATAGGAAAGCGGCCGATTTTCTTGGTTTGAATCAGCGTCATCGCTTCGAACAGTTCGTCGAGTGTACCGAAACCACCGGGCATTACGATAAAACCCTGTGAATATTTGACGAACATCACTTTGCGCACGAAGAAGAAATCGAAGTTGATGCTCTTGTCGTGGTCGATGTAAATATTGCTATGCTGTTCAAAAGGCAGTTTGATATTCAATCCGACGGATTTACCGCCCTGCTCGAATGCACCTTTATTACCCGCTTCCATAATACCGGGGCCGCCGCCTGTGATCACACCATATCCGTGACGAACCAGCTTGGCAGCGATTTCTTCGGCTGTTTTATAATGTGGATTATCAGGCAATGTGCGCGCCGAACCGAAAAGGGAAACGCAGGGGCCGATTTTCGCAAGCTTGTCGAAACCTTCTACAAACTCGGCCATTACCTTGAATATAACCCATGAATCCGCACTTTTTATCTCACTCCAGTTTCTATCTTCAAATGCTTCTTTAATCCTTTTTTCATCTTCCGGAACAGCCGGATTGAGAAGGGATACATCGACTAATTCTGCATTGGTTGGCTTATTTTCTTCACTCATATTCTCTTGCTGCATTTAATTGTTAAATGAGATAGTGGTATTTTTGTAATACTAACGTCCAAAACAGAGAACGTTTTCTACTAACTTTCCGTCCTAAACCAGACGGGCCTTAATTAACAGAAAAGTAATGAGAAAAATTGCTATCGGCTCAGATCACGCCGGATTTCCATATAAAGAACCTATTGTTGAGTGGCTGAATGCTAACGGTTTCGAAACCAAGGATTTCGGGACTTACAGTGCAGATTCTGCCGATTACGCCGATTTCGCGCATCCGGTTGCGAGTGCTGTCGAGAGTGGGGAGTATGAAAAAGGGGTATTGCTGTGCGGAAGCGGTCAGGGCGTTTGCATTACCGCCAATAAGCATCAGGGAATCCGGGCCGCACTGGTTTGGGATTTGCCGCTCGCTGCACTTGCGCGCCAGCATAACGATTCGAATGTGATCTGTTTTCCTGTACGTTTCATTGAGCTGGAAACTGCATTGGCGAGTCTGGAAGCATTTTTGGCGACTGAATTTGAAGGCGGCCGCCACCAGACGCGGGTTGATAAAATATCCTGCTAGTTGATCCGCTGATAAATACCTTTCCAGGGGCTGAGCTCGTATTGTTCTTTCAGAGCCGGCACCCTGCTCAACAATTTCGGCATCATATTGACCTTGTCGATCACATAATCCGGCGGGTCTTTCTTGAAGTTGTCGTACACGTGGATCACGCTGTCGAAATTGTCGAGATTTCTTAAATCGTAACTGGCGAGCTCCCAGTTGAGGTACGGTGTAGCGGTGAAATTATTCATGTATTCCCCGCTGTGACTGCCCAGTACCAGTATCCTTTTCCCGTTGATCTGCTCGGGAAGGTTAGCCTGTTTTGTCCTCAAATTTTCCAGCTTACCCATTGAAAGACCAGGGATAATACCCCTCAATCCCTGGTATTGGATCATTATGATCACTGCGCCCATCAGCGTAAATTGCAGCTCATCGGCCCAGCTGTTTTTCTTAAAACTTTGAAAATAATGCGTGGCAAAAAATGCGGCAGGCGGTATGAAGATCACAAACTGCATTGGCGCCAAAAACTGCATTAAGGGTATTGTAAAAACTGCTACTATAAACCACAGCGCCATAACCTGCTGAATGCGAGTCTGATAGTTGACAAACCGCAGGGTAGTGAATATCCTCATAAAACCCATGATCCCAAACCCAAGCGGCAAAAGCAGCGAGGCCAGGAGCGACGAGAAATCGTTGAGGTTATATTGTTTTACCTGAAATACAGAAGTGAGCAGGTTTCTGTTGAGACTTTCCATTCCATTATTTAAATAGAAAAAAAGCACGACCATCATCAAAGGAAATATCGAACCGAAAAGCCCCAGTAAATGGTGGCGGAATGTAGAGCCGGTGTAAAAAAGCAAAGCCAGAAACGCCCAGACAACAAAAAGGGAAGCAGGTAGATAGAATAGTGTGGCAATACCTACATACAAGCCCATTTCAAAAACCTGCGTAGTAACCTCGCGCCTCACGAGGATTTTAACGATTGAACCAAAAGCAAATAGCAAAAAGGTATTCGCCATCAGCATCGGCGAAAGCGTTCCCATATCGAAGGAGATATTGAGAAAAAGCGCATACAGCGCACCAGGCAGGAAAGTGCGTTCCGGAAAAACTTCCCGTGAATGTATTACGTAGTTGAAATAAAGGATCTGGACCAGGGAAACAGTGATAGCAGCGATCTGATAAACCCATTGCGTGCGGCCGAAAAGGCTGTCGATCAGCCAGTAGGTAAGTCCCGAAAACGGGCTTACGTTGTCCCACACGTCCCTATACAGCATAAAGCCGCGACCCATTTGCTCGCCCACCAGCATCCAGCTCAGTTCGGGGATCAATAGGGGAGATCCTCCCAGGAAAAACGGCAGGCGCAGCAGCAGGAAGAATACGACCAGGCTGATCGTCTGATACCTTGCGTTGACTCGGAAAAAACTAAGCAAGAAGTATGCGGATTATGTAACTTACGGGATAACTTTTACGAAATTACAACGCTGTATTCTACAAAAACAAAATAAGTACGGATATTTGTATTTATTGGAAAACGTGGAAGGATGATTTGGGAATGTAAGTTTGCATATCCTAAACTGAGAAGCAGACAAGCCGATAAGTAGCGTGCGAACCCTTCTCCGATAATGAAATAACACATGGAATCGAAAAGACAACAGAAAGTAGGCAGGCAGATACAAAAGGACCTGGGTGAAATTTTTCAGAAAGATGCGCAGCATCTGATCAGCGGGTCGATCGTGACGATCACCGCCGTGCGCGTCACTCCCGACCTGAGTATTGCGAGGGCTTACCTGAGCTTTCTGCCCGAAAAAAACAAAACCATTTTACTGGACACGATCAAGGAGAATACGCGTTTTATCCGTCAGAAACTGGCTGAGCGCGTTCGTCACCAGCTTCGCATTGTTCCACATCTGCAATTTTATATGGACGATACTGCTGAATATGCTGCCAAAATGGAGCTGCTATTCTCGGATATCGTCATACCTCCCCCGACCCCGGACGAGGATGAAGAAAATTAATTTCTAATCTTCCCGTCATGGATCTTTCGTACCGAATCGCTGTTCGATACTTTTTCTCGCGTAATAAAAGAAGTTTTATTAGTCTGATAGCCCGCATTGCGATGGCGGGAGTAGCGGTTGGTACGATGTCGATGGTGGTTGTATTGTCGGTTTTTAATGGAATGGAAGAGCTGAACCGGCGGATCTTCAAGACTTTCGATGCGGATGTGAAAGTAACGCCGGCAGAAGGTAAGCGATTCAATGTGACCGATGGTATGCTCACAACCATAAAAAAGGTAAATGGGATCCGGGGTGTGACACAGATCATCGAGGATAATGCATTGGCCCGCTACGGAAATCAGCAGACAATTGTGCGTTTGAAGGGTGTAGACAGGAGTTTTGAAGCACTTGGCCGACTGGATACTGCGCTCATCGAAGGTTCGCTGCGATTGACCGGAGCCAACGGAACGCCCTATGCGATCGTTTCGGAAGGTATCAGGAATGCACTTTCAATTGCATTGGAAGATATTACCGTCCCGCTCGAATTTTTATACCCCAGAACAGACACCAAGCAGCTGAATCTCGCTTCGTCTGATGCATTCAATCACCTTGCATTGCGGCCGGGCGGCGTTTTTTTTATTGAAACCCGCTACGACGATTACGTGATCGCGCCGGTTGCGCTGGTGGATTCGCTCATGCAATACCGCGGCGACCGGTCGGCGCTGGAAATCAATATCGCGCCGGGATTTCGGGAACAGGATGTGAGTAAAAAATTAGCCGAAGTGCTTGGCAGTAAATTTGTAGTCAGAGATCGCGACTCTTTGAATGCGGATTTGTTGCGGGCGATCAAAATGGAAAAGCTTTTTGTGGCGGTAACCCTTTCGCTGATTATTTTAGTTGCTGCAATCAATATCTTCTTTTCACTGAGTATGCTGGCCATTGAAAAGAAAAAGGATGTTTCCATGTTGTATTCGCTCGGTGCGCAACCCGCTCTGATAAGACGGATATTTCTTGCGGAGGGTGCAATTGTAGCCCTTTCCGGTGCTGTCGTGGGTCTTTTGGGTGGAGTTTTGATTTGCTGGTTACAGATAAAATATGGTTTCGTTTCAATGGGAATGACAACCTCGCTGGTTGATGCATATCCCGTCAAATTAATATGGGAAGATATACTCTACACAGGCATTATCGTCGTTATGATAACTATGGTGGTATCCTACATTCCAGCCCGCCGCGCCGCAGAAGCGGGATTGATCCTGAAAGTGTAACCAAAGGCGGGGCAGCCAGACATCGTTTATTTAAACCTGACAATTTGATTAACTTACTAGCACACAACCTTAAAGCGGATATGGCCGGTCACAATACCAATGTTTTTCGCCGATTGGTCTTCACCTTTTTCGGATTAATACTTTTACTACCCTTCAACTCGGGATCTGCCGCCAGCTTTTTTCAATCCGACACCCTTTACAGACGAAATCCCGGCACGGTCACCAAGAAAGGACCTTACCGCCCCGAGCGTACCAAAAAGTCCGATATTCTCTACACGCGGCTGGATGTGCAGTTCGACTGGGCGAAGCAGCAGGTACCCGCCTCTGCGATCGTCATGTTCAAGGCGCATTTCAAGCCCCAGAATACCCTCGAACTGGACGCGAAAGGTTTTGATATCAAAAGCGTTTCACTGCTCGATACAGTAGGTGACTACGGTTCACTCAACTCCGAAGAAATCGCAGCGAAGATTACCAAAAAGCTCAATTTTACCTACGAAGACAAACGGAAGCTGATCATCAAGCTGGACAAGGATTTTACAAGAAATGATACCCTTTTTGTAAAAATCGACTATGTCGCCAAACCAAACGATGTGCCGCGTAACAAGCCAGACGATAGTCAGACCGACAAAGGATTATATTTCATCAATGCAGATGGTCTCGATGAAGGCAAGCCGCGCCAGATATGGACGCAGGGCGAGACCGAGGGCAGTTCCTGCTGGTTTCCGACGATCGACTCACCTAACCAAAAGTTCACGCAGGACATTTACATTACTGTTGACAGTACATTCAAAACGCTGTCAAATGGTCTTTTGATCTCGCAAAAAGAAGGTAAAAAAGGAATGCGGACGGATCATTGGAAACAATCGCTGCCGCACGCACCATACCTGACGATGATGGCGGTGGGTGATTTTGTGATTGCCAAAGATATGATGCCGAACGGAATGGAGCTGAGCTATTATGTGGAGCCCAAATACGGCGCTGACGCACACGCGATCTTTGGCCGCACGCCCGAAATGATGGGTTTTTTCTCCAATATCTTCGGTGTAGAATATCCCTGGGAAAAGTACGCGCAGGTGGCTGTGCGGGACTTTGTGGCTGGCGCAATGGAAAATACTACGGCTACTGTGCACGAAGAGGGCGTTCAGAATGATGCTCGCTCACTGGTGGACGGAAACTCGGATGCAATAATCGCACACGAGCTCGCGCATCACTGGTTTGGTGACTATGTTACCTGTGAAGAATGGGGTCAACTACCTTTGAATGAATCTTTTGCAAACTATTCTGAATATCTGTGGAGCGAATATAACGACGGGAAATACGAAGCCGACTGGGGTAATTTGCAGGAAATGAAATCGTATTTGCTCGAATCGGAAACAAAACAGGTTCCTATGATCCGCTATTTTTACAAGGATCGGGAAAATATGTTCGATAGCCACTCGTATGCAAAAGGCGGCAGGATCCTGCACATGCTCAGATCTTATGTAGGCGACGACGCTTTTTTTGCTTCCCTGAAACATTATCTGCGTAAAAATGCATTCGGCACGGCTGAGATCGACGATCTGAGAACTGCATTCGAGCAGGTTACCGGCGAAGACCTTAACTGGTTTTTTGATCAGTGGTTTCACCGGCCGGGCCATCCTTCTTTGAAAATACAACAGGAATACCTTGCGAATGCAAGTAAGGTGGTTTTAAAAATAAAACAGGCGCAGGATACATTGGCTACCACGGTGTACCGGTTGCCGGTGAAAGTGGATGTCTGGGTAAACGGAAAGAAAAATCAATACAATGTCGTGGTCGATAAAGTGAATCAGACACTTGAATTTCCGGCTACAAAAAAACCTGATCTGGTAGTATTCGATTCCGACGCGCAGTTACTGGCTGTGGTTGAGCATGAAAAGAACAGGGTCGAGATGGAATATCAATACCAGCACAGCGACCGGTTCTTGCATAAATATGATGCTTTATCGCAGCTGGAAGGGGCTCTAACGGACACTACCGTCAAGAATATCCTTGAAAAGGCAATGGACGATCCGTTCTGGAAATTCCGTCAAATGGCAGTAAGTAACTTCTCGGAATATGCAGGAGCGGGTTTTGTGGATATTGAGAAGAAAATTCAGAGTCTGGCGCGAAAAGATCCGCACCCGCAGGTAAGGTCAGAGGCAATTATTACGCTTGCTTCTTTCGGGGACAATAATAGTGACTCGATTTTTAAGGAGGCTTTGACGGACAGTTCTTACCAGGTAGTATCGGTTGCGATCGAGAAATATCTGATGTCGCAGCCAAATGATGCAAGCGAGATCGCAGCTGAATTTGAGAATTCACCCAACGACGCGATCGTAACTTCTGTTGCAAACTATTACGCCGGCCTGGCACAGCCTGAGCGGTTTAGCTGGTTTCTGGAAAAAATGAAGGCGATGAAACCGACCGACAAATACAATTTCTTGCAGGTTTTTGGTAAGTACCTTATTAAATCCAAACAGGATGTCCAGCGGCAGAGTATTCCTGTTTTAGAAGGTTTAGCCCGCGACAATTCTTCTTATTTCGTTCGTTTCGGCGCATTCCAGGCACTTGGCCTTCTGACCGACATTCAAGGCGTATCTGCACTTAGAAAAGACATTCGCGCAAAAGAAACCGAACCTAAGCTGAAAGAAATGTACAGCCAGTTTGGCGATTTGTAGCAAACCAATTCCTATTGCGGATCGAGGTAGTAGTCCAGATTTTCCTTTGTAATAATATCCAGAGGCAAAAACTTGATCGCGGCCACTTCTTTTTTGAATACCAAATGATTGGCGAGCTGGTGAATACCCCAGTAACCCTGCCCCAGCGGGTTTTGGTTGATCAGGAAGTGGATCACCTCTTTGTTGAGAAAATGCAAATTTCGCTCGACCAGATCGTATCCTACCAGCTTAATATCCTTCAACTTGCGCTTTTCGAGATAAGCAGCTACTTCAAATGCTTTCGAATTAGTAACATAAATCGCATTAAGGTCTGGATATTGCTTCCTGATTTCATCCAATCCAGCATCGGGGCTGGATCCTTCCGCGAAATGAATTTCCTGACTGACGATATTGAAGTTCTTTTCGCCGCTATGGTGCTTGAAATAGTCTTTAAAACCTTCTTCTTTCGTGATCAAATGCGCTGAGTTCGAGATATCCTCATTGATGTGCGCAACCAGAATAGTACCCGACGATTGCAGTCCAAAACTCAGGATCTTCGCAACAAGCGACCCGCTCCTGTACGAATCCTGGCCAATATAGCACAGTGGATTCACGTGTTCGATCTGCGTATTGAACAGCACATAAGGAATTTCCATTTCAAACCACTCCTTAAAAAACGGAAGTGCCTCTTTATAGAAAACCGGCGCGATAAGTAATCCGTCGGGCTTTTCTGCTGTCACATCCTTCGCGCGGGCGATGAACGACTGGTCGTCGTGCGGGTCAAAATTGAATTGCGTAATGGACACGCCATATTGCCGCAGCTCCTTCTCAGCCTTTTCAAGTCCAATCTTGGGAGCCTGCCAATACGGATCCAGCTCGGGATCAGGGACGAGGACAGCCAGATTGTAGGTTTTCTGCGATTTGAGGGACTGCGCTATAAAATTCGGCTCGTAATTCAGCTCTTTAATAATACCCAAAATACGCTCCCTAACATCGTCTGCCACGCGCCCACGGTTATGAAGTACCCGGTCAACTGTTCCTTTGGAGGTTTGTGCCTTTTCAGCTATGTCTTTTATTCTTACAATTTTCTTTTTCACAATCTTTTGGAGGTCATTGCTTTTTGCAAAAGCAAGCAAAAGTAATAATTACCATCACTTGCCAGAATAATACTTACGGAAAGGATAGTCGCGACAATACTATTCGAAGCTTATTTATAATAAATTTTATATTGGTTGATAGCTACATCTGTTCTTGTGAAAGGAATGTTGGCTCTGTTTATTAAATCGTGTACGATAACGTTAAGCAAATTCTAATGCGTGTTCGAACACTTTTTGTGTAAAATTGCTTTGTTAATTTAATTTTCCAACTAATTTTGTAAAACCTTTAAGCAATGAAAGATTATTCTAGTCTTTTAATCTTTCACAGTAGAAATTTCAGTCCGAAAACCACCTTTAACCTTTTCCAGTTTTTTTAATTCAAAGTACCCACTAATCCTAAATCCTGAAAAAGCGTACGCATTGCTGTGTGCGCTTTTTCGATTTTACTGATACGGGATCTCAATCACTACATCGTCACTGTCCACGTAGGACGAGCAGGTCAATATCCAGCCTTCCGCAAGATCTTTGTCAGTAAGTACCTCGTTTACGCTCATGTGCACTTTGCCATTCTTGCAAATGCCCGCACAAGTCGAGCAGCGGCCTCCTTTGCAGCTGTAAGGCAATTTAATACCCTGGCTGAGCGCAGCGTCGAGAACAGTGAAATGCGCTGGAACGTGCAGGCGGTGCAGCTGCCCGCCAAAGTTTAATAGGATATTGTGCGGATGAGAATCGGGTGGCGGCGGGGGAGGTGAGGTGATCACAAAGTTTTCCTTGCGTATCTGATCTTTCCTGAATCCCATGAAATGCAGCGTGATCTCTGCCGAGCGCATTAGGTCAAATGGCCCGCAAATGAAAAATCGCGCGTGCGTTCTGTCGAATTTCAGCGATTTTGTGACGAGTTGTTCCAACCGTGTATTGTTGATCCTGCCGCGTATCCCATTCCATTCGTCAGTCGGCTGGCTGTGCACGTGAATTACATGGAACCGTGTGGGGAAATTGTCTTGCCATTTCAGTATCTCATGCCAGAAGAGGGTATCTCTGATATTCCGACTGGCGTAGATCAGCGTGATGTGCGATCTTTCGTCTTTTGTAAGTGCCTGTTTTAAAATAGAAAAAAGGGGCGTAATGCCGCTTCCCGCTCCGATCAAAACTATATCACGTTCAACAGGAAGCGAGTCTTCCAGCACAAACCGGCCGGAAGGTTGCAGTGCGGTAAAAATCTCTCCTTCTTGAACCAGATCAATCCAAAACCTGGATATCTCTCCGTTCGGGACGCGTTTTATGGTAATTTCAGGATATTGATCCACCCCGGGCGCGGAGCTCATGGAATAGGAGCGGCGCACCTCGTGACCGTGCAGGTTGATCAGAAAGGTCAAAAACTGCCCGGCCTGGTACACCAGCGGCTGTCCGTCGGTTCTTTCAAAGACAAAAGTCTTCGCATCGTTAACCTCGGGGATAATTTGTCGAACCTGTAACGATATGGTTGAATCTGCCATTTTCAATACTGCTTTGTTTCTGTTACTGCATTCACATTTTCGGATATTGCCCACACCGTTTCATATTCAGCCAGCAAGGTCCAGCAATGGGCTTCACACAGCCAGTACATGTGAAAAAGCGGAAGCACCGAAAGTTTGTAAAGCAGCGGATTTTCGTAGGCCGTAAGCAGGCCTGCTATAAAAAAAACGAACCCGTCGAAATTTTTGGCAGTGAAATTTTCCACCGGCACGCGCGCGGGCTTTTCGCCCAGCCGGAGCAATGCGGTACTCAGGATCACTTTGTCCATGTCAGAAGTCGTGGTACTCAGCAAATGCTGCGTGTCGCGGATCAGTTTCGCTTTCACAGACTCCAATGCAGGCGGCGAAAACGCAGCGATCAGGCGGGCGACGTGGTAGATAATTAGTGGCGTGCGGGGATATTGGTGCGCACAACGGAAAGGTACCTGACGATAGCGATCAGTCGCAATAACAGACCGGATATATTCCAGGCTGGCTTCATCGTGTTCATTCAAAGGTAGTTGTGAGTCAAACAAACAGTATAGCATATTGCTCAGCACACAAACATCGAACTCCACGTACATGTTTTTCCCAAACCAGGTAGAATACGCTTTCAGTCGCCGGTACTCGGGGTAGGTATTGCGGATCCACTGTTTCGCCCCGTTGGAATGCATTGCCAGCTTCTCTTTCAGCCACACCAGCTCCTCCTTCGAACGCTCCGTAGTGAGGTAAATGAATGCAGTATCGTCAATATCGTCAGGAATGCGGAAGTGCTCGTAACGGTGGAAAATATGCCCGTTGGGGAAGTGCCTCGAAGGTTTTGTTTTCCAAAAATTATAGGTGGCTAAACCGTCCTTGTTCCGGAAATCAGGATAATTAGCAATGATTTTATTGCAAATGCTGTCTATCAGCTCCTGGGTTTGCCGGTCTGCATTTTTCCGGATGGATTTGAGTGTAAAACAGCTGATCGCCGAGAAGAATATCGTCGTATCCGGCCGCTGGTAACCGATCAGCGGGTTAGTTCTTTTTGCTGGAAAAATGCCGGGCGGAAAGAGTTGGTCGCCTTTGGATTGCAGGCTTTCTATCTTTTCAATAAATCGTTGCAGCAGCGGCTTCATATCCCGAAACTAATAAAAAAATAAAACCCTGTCTCTCGGCAGGGTTTATATAACTATCGTATTTGAACGCTTAAACTCCTTCTGCAACCACTTCCTTTACATCAGGAACCATTCTGGTGAGCAGGTTTTCAATACCTGCTTTCAATGTCAATGTAGAAGATGGGCAGCCGCTGCAAGAGCCTTGTAGCAATACCTTAACCCTGCCTGATTCTTCATCAAATGAATGGAAATTAATAGCGCCTCCGTCAGATTCTACCGCCGGGCGAACATATTGGTCGAGCGCAGCTTTGATCTTCTGAACCGTGTCTGAATCGCGAGAGTCGACGATTACTGTATTTTTATCAATAGTTCTTTGTTCAAAAACAGGATGGTTTTCTTCAAAATAGATCTTGATAAATTGCTTTGTATCTCTCAAAACCTCTTCCCACGCAATACTTTCATCCTTAGTGATCGTGATGAAATTGCTCGCTATGAAAACGCGCTTCACGTGTGGGAACTGAAACAGGTCGGATGCGAGTGGAGACGCTTTTTCTTCTTCCAATGCAGCTTCCAGCGAAGGGTAATCAAATGAAAGTCCGTCGGGTACAAGCTCAAAGTTCAGAACGAACTTCATAGAGTTTGGATTCGGGCTTAGTTCGGTATATACAAAAACAGGACGTGTTAACATGTCAGTTGAAATAATGGAAATAAGGGATATAATGGACAAACAAGCAAAGTGTGCTTTTGGTTTTGCGGGCGCCGATTATATAAATGAAAAAACCCGTAAGACACTGGGTCCAACGGGCTTTTTAAATGCTTTCAGCTGAAATTATGCTTCCGCCGTAGCTTCAACAGGAGCAGCAGCACCTGCGATCGGTTCGATGTGAACGTAAGATCTGTTTTCACGGGTTTTGCGGAAAACCACATTACCTGCAACCAATGCAAACAAAGTATGGTCACGACCGATACCTACGTTTTTGCCTGGGTTGTGCTTGGTGCCACGCTGACGAACAAGAATGTTCCCTGCTTTGGCAACCTCACCACCGAATAATTTTACTCCAAGACGCTTGCTTTCTGACTCACGTCCGTTTCTCGAGCTACCTACACCTTTCTTATGTGCCATGATATCTTAACTTTAATTGTTATTTCCTGATTGATTAAACACTGATTTCGTTGCCGAAAAGAAACGAAGCATTAAGCTACGATATCGTCAATGCTGATTTTGGTCAAATACTGACGGTGACCATTTTTAACCCTGTAACCCTTACGTCTCTTTTTCTTAAAGACGATCACTTTTTCACCTTTAAGGTGTTCAAGAACAGTTGCTTTTACTGAGGCTCCTGCCACCAGGGGCAGTCCTACCTGTACTGTGCCTCCGTTATCAACGAGAAGGACTTTGTCAAATACAAGTGCAGCGTTCACGTCACCTTCAAGCCTATGCGTGAAGATTTCGCGACCCTTTTCAACCTTAAATTGCTGACCTGCGATTTCTACGATTGCGTACATGTTAATAAATTAAGTATTCTGATTTTCTAAAATGAGGTGCAAAGATAATCAGCTAATCACAGAAACACAATCTTTTAGCGAGTTTATTAGGCAGATATGCCGGTTCTTTTCTGTTTAATTTGAATGCTAAATAGGGAAACGGACGCATTGATTGTCTTTATGTTAAATCTGTGGATCGGCCCGGAATACGGCTCGCCCGGTGCGACAGATCGTACTATTATATAATTACGGGGTGGGTAAACGTTTTGTCAAAGCAAAGATTTATTAGCTTAACAAACTTTAACTTCTCAGATTGTTACTTTCATGCCAAAATTGCGTCTAAGCATAGAATGAATACTAAAACGAACAATATGAAAATTTGTTTATGGGTTTCTCTGATTCTATGTATAGGATTAGTCAATATCTCAAATGCCGGAATAGTGCCCGATCCTAAGAAAAATGAACTGCTGCAAAGCCAGGGCGGGTATCAGATAGGGGATGCGGTTGCGAGTTTCAGGTTGAAGAATACAAATGGCGGAATGGTTTCCCTGGCGGACTACGGCAGTGTGAAGGGCATTATAGTGGTATTCACCAGCAACCATTGTCCTTTTGCGAAAGCTTATGAGGACCGTATTATCGCATTAAATAACAAATTCTCTTCGCAGGGATTTCCTGTCGTCGCCATCAACCCGAGCGATCCTGGCACGCACCCTGACGATGCTTTTGAGAAAATGAAAGAGCGGGCGCTGGCAAAAAATTACAGTTATCCATATCTTGTTGATGATTCGCAGCAGGTTGCAAAGGCATTTGGTGCGAGCCGAATGCCGCAGGTTTTCGTGATCCAGAAAACCGGCGCCAAATTTGTGGTCCGGTATATTGGAATGATAGACGATAATCCGCAGGACGCTGGCGGGGCAACCAAATTTTATGTGGACGAGGCAGTAAGTAATCTGACCGGTGGAAAACCGGTGGTTACTACCATTACCAAACCGGTGGGCTGCGCGATCAAGTGGAAAAACTAGTAACTGTTTGTTTTCAAATATTCCGATGAATAAATCTCTCCCTCTGCTCATTTTCGTGTCGCTGGTAGTTTTGCAATCAGCTTTTGCTCAAACTAAAAGCAAGAAATTTTCTAATGAAGGCGAGTTTACCAGTAATTGCGAAGGCCCGGCGGTAGATAGTGATGGAAATGTATATGCTGTCAACTTCGCCCGCGACGGTACCATTGCGATCATGAGCAAGAAAGGCAACGCGAGTTTTTTTGTAACACTACCGAAAGGCAGTACGGGCAACGGAATCCGGTTTGCCGACAAGAATACGTTTTTCGTAGCCGATTTTACAGGCCACAATATTCTCAAAGTCGACCTGATTACCAAAGACATTTCGGTGTTTGCGAATGAACCGAAAATGAACCAGCCAAACGATCTGGCCATTACGGCGGGCGGACATATATTCTGCTCCGATCCTAACTGGAAAGACGGAACCGGCCAAATCTGGCACGTTTCACCCGACGGAAAAACCCGGCTTGTGGCTAAAAATATGGGGACCACAAATGGTATCGAGGTCAGTCCGGACGAAAAGAAATTGTACGTAAATGAGAGTGTACAGCGTAATGTGTGGTCATTTGACCTTGCCGCGGACGGTACTTTGACTAACAAAAAGCTGGTGCATCAGTTCGCAGACGGTGGAATGGATGGAATGCGCTGCGACGTAAACGGAAATCTCTATATTGCCAGACACGGAAAGGGAGAAGTTGCGATACTTTCACCGGAAGGCAAGATTATCCAAACTATTCAGACAATCGGCAAAAAGGTATCCAATATCTGTTTCGGGGGTAAAAATGGCAAAACCTGCTACATTACTTTGCAGGATCGTGGCTGCCTGGAAACCTTCAAAGCGCCTACTGCTGGCCGCGAATGGGCTATGATGAAAGCCTTTGAGCAGAACAACAAAAAATAATTTTACGGATTTCAAGAGTTTGCGTGCGTAATGCATGGAGAGTTCACTTTTTGTAACTTACTTTGTGTCTCAAAGTACTTTATAAAAATCATTTTTCAATGGAGAAACTGGCTCGCTACCTTCAAAGCAATCAGAAAGTCGCATTGCTTGCATTTGTTTCATTCGCCGCGATGACGCTCCTGCTCATCAGAATGCTGATCCACGACTGGGATTTCATTTTTCTCGCCTGGAATTTGTTCCTTGCCTGGGTACCGCTGATCTTCATCAAAGCAGTCTGGGAAATGGAACGCAGGCAAAACGCACCGTTCTGGCTGCTGATTATTTGTTTGTTTGTCTGGCTATTATTCTTCCCCAATGCGCCCTACATCATCACCGACTTGAAACACCTTCGCGGCATTGCCGACAATATGATCTGGTACGATTCGCTGATGATCTTCACGTTTTCAGTTGCCGGTTTTCTGACTGGCTTGTACAGTATCAGGATTGTGCACCGCATTGTAACAAAACGCTGGAATGAACAACTTGCCTGGGCCTGGATCCTGTTCGCGATGATTTTGAGTGGATTCGGCGTATACCTCGGCCGGTACGGAAGGTGGAACAGTTGGGATATTCTGACGCAGCCAGGCTCGCTGCTCCGCGGTATTTTAGAGAGTGCACAGAATCCGCTTGCGATAAAACACACCCTCTCGTTTTCGTTCGTGCTGATGTTATTGTACTTTGCGTTCCACATTTTTGCAGAATTAAAACAAAATGAAAGGACCCGTAGATATCCGTAAAGCGTTGCGGAGCTTCACTTTTGCTGGCGCTGGAATCTTTAATCTGTTCAGGTATGAGAACAATGCGCGGATCCACCTGATTGCCTGCATCGCAGTAGTGATCGCTGGTGTGGGTTTTCACATATCACCGATGGAATGGATAGTGATCGTGATTCAGATTGCGCTGGTTTGGGCCGCAGAAGCATTTAACACTTCCATCGAGAAGTTAGCCGACCTGGTATCGGCTGATTATCATCCGGTTATTAAAGTTGTAAAAGATACTGCTGCGGCCGGGGTACTTATCCTGGCAATATCCGCAGTAATAACAGGCGGGATCATTTTCGTGCCAAAAATCATATTATTGTTCTGACTATCAGCCTAGTATTCTATACTTCTAAGCCTTTATGAACTCCAACCAGGACTCATTACATACGCTCCACGAGATCCGCGATTTGATGGAGCGATCTTCCAAATTTCTGTCGCTGAGTGGATTAAGCGGCGTTTTTGCCGGAATTTTCGCATTGATAGGAGCGGGCGCAGCTTACCTGCGCTACAAAACGGATTGGTTCGCAGAGATTTTAAGCCCTCTGGGCGCATACCATGGTACTTCCAGAGAAGGTCTGATCGGATTTCTGTTCGCCGACGGGCTGATCGTTTTAATACTTTCGCTGACGGTCGGTATTGTAATGTCGGTTAGAAAAGGCAAGAAAAGGGGCCTGACGCTGTGGAATGGCAGTTCCAAGAGGTTACTCGTCAGTATGCTGATCCCATTAGGTACAGGCGGGGTATTCTGTCTGGCGATGCTGCATTACGGGTTTATCTGGCTGGTATTCCCGGCTACACTCTTGTTTTACGGACTTGCGCTCGTGAATGCGAGCAGATTTACTTACCCGGAGCTATTTTATCTGGGCATGTCGGAAATAGCAATTGGTTGCCTTGCGCTATTTATGACAGGCTATTCACTTGTCTTCTGGGCGATCGGTTTTGGGGTGCTGCATATCGTTTACGGATTAACGATGTATAATAAATATGATAGAGAGAAATCAGGCGGCAAACAAACTTTTGTCAAATGCCTATTAATATTGATTTTGTTTGGATCGGCTTCTCAGGTAAAAAGTCAGGTCGTGCAGGACAGCGTCACCAGGCAGGCGGTGAAATGGTATGATAGAGAGACCATTTATTTGCGGGGAGGAAATAGTTTTGTTAAAAATAATGTAGTGTACTCGGGACAGCGGGCGCTGGCGAAGGAATTTCTGGTTTCGGAAAGGGGGCTAAATCTTTATTTGAAATCTCGTCGTATCCGTAGTATCGGACTGGTAATATCGCTTGCCGGCTCGGCGGGTTCGGTTATTTCGTTGCTTTCGGGTAACCGGGATAACTGGAAGACATTTTTTTGGGTATCAGTCGGGACAGGAGTTGTGTCCTCGATTATGACAGTACAGGCGAATAGTCTGCGTGACGAGGCAGTATGGACGCGAAACCGCGATGCAATGCAATTTATGCAGGCTAATTAGTAGCGGAGGAGGGAAACTGTAAATATGGACTGGTTAGAAAAGTTTAATAAAGTTTTTGAAAGTAAAATCAGACTTGGCCTGATGTCGGTACTTGTTGTGAATGATTCTGTCAGTTTTAATGAATTGAAGGACCTTTTACAATTGACCGACGGTAACCTTGCCTCTCACCTAAAAGCGTTGGAGGAGGCTAAATATGTAGTATTCCAAAAGCAGTTCTCCGGCCGGAAGCCACTCACCACCTACAAAGCCACCGACCAGGGACAGAAAGCATTCTCTGAACATTTGCAGGTTTTGGAGAATATGATACGAGAGAATTTATAGCAAAAAAAACCGGAAGCTGGGCTGGCCAACTTCCGGTTTTTTTATTTGTATTAAAATCCTCAGAACTTCACAGGAACCGAAAATCCTTCTTTATCCCACTGGAAATCAACTGAATTGTCTTTCACCATGAATGTCAGTTTTTCTTCTGATGTCGGGTATTTCTTAGCAGGTACTGTTACTTTCAAAACATCTTTGCCTTTGTTTTTTTCGTAATCATAAGCGCCTGATTGTTCCAAAACAGAGTTCAGGATGATCGACCATTCTTTTTCGCCAGGAATTGTAAACAGGCTGTAAGTACCAGCTTTTACACTTTTACCAGCAAACATTCCGTCTTTTTTGAAAGTGATCTCAGTGGATTTGTTTGCTCCTGTTCTCCAAATCTTGTCATATTTTTCAAGGCTTTCGCTACCTTCTTTTCCAAACAGAACGCGGCCCTTTTTAGATGGCTGACCGTAAGCGACGCTCACATTTTTGCCTTCGGCTGTAACTCTCGGGCTTTGTGCGCAGGCTGTCGTCAATGCGATCAGGGATACGAAAAGTGCTAAGAATGTTGTTTTCATAAACTTAGATTTTATTAAATTGAATTTGGTGATTGGGAAACTTAAATTTCAACGAAATACGTAAATCAAATGTTGTTAACCAAGCCGGTCAGTCGAGAAAGTAGCGACATCGTGCGACATTAACTTTGATTAACATATTGCGCCTTGTTAATCCGCGTTTTAACAGTTTTGGCGTTATATTTGGACAATGACGCCAGACACTATCTCATCAGTAAGAACCCGTTTCTTCGACACCAAGATCGAATTTTTAAAAGGTGTCGGTCCGCAAAAAGCGGCCTTGCTGAATCAGGAACTGGGTATTTTTACATTCGGCGATCTTATTCAGCATTATCCTTTCCGCCACGAAGACCGTACTGTTTTTCATCAGATCTCGCAGCTGAACGAACAGCTTCCGGCCGCCCAGATCAAAGGCAGGCTGCGGGAAATCACTACCGTTGGGGAGGGCAATAAGAAACGTTTGGTAGCCTACTTTTCTGACGGTACGGGCTTGATGGAACTCGTTTGGTTTCAGAGTATTAACTGGTACGAGAAAAGTCTGCGGGCCAATACGGAATATATCGTCTACGGCAAGCCGCTGTCTTTCGGAGGGCGGTGGAGCATTACACATCCCGATATTGACCTGCTCACGAATGAGAATCAGGGAGGTGGATTCTGGCAACCTATTTACCCGCTTACAGAGAAACTAAGGCGGAAATTCGTCGATAGCCGCGCGATCAGTAAAATGATGCGGAGCCTGCTCGAAATCTCCCGATCGCATATCCGGGAGACGCTTCCGGAAGATCTTACCCGGAAGTACCGGCTCATTTCCAAGGCCGATGCACTCTGGCATTTTCATTTACCTGAAAGCCAGAAATCGCTGCACCAGGCGCAGCGGAGGCTGAAATTTGAAGAGCTGTTCTACAATCAGTTCCGGCTGATCAAGAACAAGCTTTTGCACAAGACCGAATATCCGGGAATGGTATTCAGTCTCACGAATCTGGTCAAGATATTCTACGATCAGTTTCTGCCTTTCCAGCTTACCAATGCGCAGATCCGGGTACTTCATGAAATTCACGAAGACCTAAAAACGGGCAAGCAGATGAACCGCCTGTTGCAAGGCGACGTAGGTTCTGGAAAAACGATCGTGGCATTTATCAGTATGCTGTTTGCATTGGATAACGACGCACAAGCCTGCTTAATGGCGCCGACGGAAATCCTCGCCGATCAGCATTACCAGGGTTTAAAGAAATTTGCAGAACTACTCGGTGTTAACATTGGAAAACTCACCGGATCAACCAAAAAGAAGGAAAGGGAGGTTATTCACAAGCAATTACTCGACGGTTCCATGCAGATTATCGTCGGTACGCACGCGCTGCTGGAAGATATTGTACAGTTCAAAAATCTGGGACTTTGCATTATCGATGAACAGCACCGTTTCGGCGTAGCACAACGCGCCAGGTTGTGGGCCAAAAACAGCCGCATTTACCCGCACATGCTGGTTATGACAGCTACACCAATACCAAGAACACTAGCGATGACGCTTTACGGCGACCTGGATATTTCTGCGATCGATGAACTTCCCGCAGGTAGGAAACCAATCAAAACAGTACATCGGTACGATGCGCACCGGACTTCTGTTTTTGGTTTTATAAAAGAAGAAATCGCGAAAGGCCGCCAGATCTACATGGTTTATCCATTAATAGAAGAATCCGAAAAAATGGATTTGAAAGATTTGATGGACGGATATGAAAGTGTTTCAAGGTCTTTTCCCGATGTTCCGATCAGTATCCTGCATGGGAAAATGAAGTCGCAGGATAAAGACTATGAAATGGGCCGTTTTGTGCGCCATGAAACGAAGATCCTGGTCGCCACGACGGTTATTGAAGTAGGTGTGAATGTGCCTAATGCTTCGGTGATGGTCATTGAAAATGCAGAAAGATTTGGCCTTTCCCAGCTGCACCAGTTACGAGGCAGGGTAGGCCGGGGAGCCGAGCAATCGTATTGTATTTTGATGACGGATTATAAAATCTCAAAAGATACAAAGCTGCGGATCGAGACGATGTGCCGCACCAATGATGGTTTCGAAATAGCAGAAGTTGATCTGCAATTGAGAGGGCCGGGGGATATTTCGGGCACGCAGCAAAGCGGTCTGGTAGATTTGCTAGTAGCTAATCTGGCACAGGATGGGGAGATATTAAAAGCAGCGCGACTTTCGGCGGAGGATATTCTGGGAAGAGATCCTGATTTACTCCAGCCCGCTCATAAGCCCATCAAATTGCATCTCGACAATCTGAAAAAGGAAGAAACGAACTGGAGTAGGATCAGTTAACAGGCTTAGACAGCTATTTCCCTAATTTCTTCTAAAAACTCAAAAGTCTGTGGTCTTGTTACGTGCAAAGCTGCTCCCAGCGAAGTCGCATAAGGCAGGTCTGTCGCGTACACTTTGTGTTTAGGATAATGCCGCGCGATCAGTTTAGAAAAAATCTCATTCCTCGCAAATCCGCCGTCAATATAGATGGACTGCACATCGTTCACCGCAACCAGGTCGAGTGAAATGAACAGCAGTTCTGTAAGTCCTTTCAGTAAATGGTGGTAAGCAATCTCAGCCGAAGCAAATGCGCTCACCTGCCATTCCTGCGTATTCGGTTCGGGGGATGGACCATTTCCGGTCATGCAGGCAGTGTAAAATGGCGGCGTATCCATTGCCAGCAAGCTTTCATCGTAGGCAACTCTCTTATAAAAATCAGTATCTACCCGGAAATATTCCGCGATTCTTGCAGTTTGAAAATCGTGTTCACGACCCAGGAACAGCCTCGAAGCAGTTACCCCGCTTCCTTCCGGCGTGAGATAGTTCATGCAATCGCGTTCCAGCTGGTAGGAGGTAAGTGGTTTGGATGCAAAAGAATTGAAGTTAATACACCAGGTGCCCGTCGACAAGAGCACAAAAGGCTTTTTAACCGCCATCCTGTAAGGAATTAATGCGGATGAACTGTCGTGCAACCCGAATCCCGACTGAATACCTTTATCGCCGTGACGGTAAATGAAGGAAGACGAAGCCAGTACCGGCGCCAGTTTTTTGTGAATACCTTCTGCTTTAACCCACTCGTGATAATCCCACATTTCAAAGCTCCAAAGACCTGTGTGACAGCCCAGAGAAGTGTAATCACTCACTTTGCGGCCGGTTAGCAGGTAAAGGATATATTGGGGAAGATGGAGCGTTGTCGCGATTTGTTTGTAAATCTCGGGGCGGGTGTGTTTCAGCCAATAAAGCTGCATACCCGAATTGAGCATTCCCATTGCCGGTGAGCCTGTTTGCAGCGAAATTCGCGTCGGGTCTCCGTAAGTACTGTAAAACTCTTTCAGCAGGTCTTCCGGGAAAGGCTTTAAATAGGAATACAGCGGAGTAAGCGGCTTATTGGAAGCGTCGAGATGGACGAGGCTCGCTCCGTAACCGGCTACATTGACAGCTTTGATATCGTAAGCAGGATCAGCGAGCAGCTCGGCCCAGCGATCCTGGACCCATTTAGTCAGCAAGTCGCAATCCTCTGTCGGGAATCCGTCCTCGTCCGTCGTTTCCGGCAGCGATTCGGCAAATTCCTTTACTATCTCGTACTTTTCATTGAAAAGTACGTACTTTTTGTTAGTCCTTCCAATGTCAAAAACCGCTGTTACTTTCATTATTCAAAGTTGTGTCACTTTTTTACCGGAATGTATTTTTTCGGTTAATATAGTGACTTTACGTTAAAACCAATACCCTTAGTTGTTGTTTGTAAAATGTTTGACATATCCCTCAATATGCGCAAACTAGGCTGTTTTTTGAAGGATCGGTTTAAAAACCTGCGTCCATCTGCGGTAACCTTCTTCGTTCATGTGCAGGCTGTCGCTGGTAAAAATACTGCCATCGGGGCGGCCATTTTTCAGCATCACCGGCCACACGTCGATATACTTATGATTTTTGTCTGATCTGATAAAATCCTGAATCAGCTTATTGGCCCTGATCACCTCGTCTTTTTTGTCCCAGCGGGAAGGCGATGGTTTCAGGGAAACGCCGTAAAGCAATACATCGGGCTGCTTGTCGCGGATCTTTTTGGTAAGTGTTACATAAGCGTCGCGCACCTGTTCCGGCGTTTTCTTTTTCTTGCCGAACATATCGTTTTCACAATAGATCACGATCGTTTTGGCCTGATATTTAGTAACTGCGCGGTCGGCATAATGGATAACTTCCGGCAAAGTAGAACCGCCAAAGCCGCGGTTAATGATCGGAAGCGGCGCCAGATCCTTGGCGGCATCCTGCCATTTGGTGAACGAAGAACTTCCTGTAAATACGATCCCACCGGGGGCAGGCATTTTCTCGGCATCCTCTTTCTCAAATTTCAGTATTGCATTTTCAGATCGGTCTACCTTGTAATCAGGCTCCCAGGGAGCGCCAAGGCTGGTATAGTTGGGCTTGTGGCAGGCCGAGAGTCCGACGATGAAAAGGAGCAGGAAGTGTTTTTTCATTCTAACTAAAAAGTGGATATGCCCAAAAAAGGCATATCCACTGCGTTTTTAATGTATTTGCTGCAATTATCTTTTTTTATTTCCCTCCATAAAAATAACGGAACCCTAACCCTATACTACCGGATGAAAGGTTCGGAGAAAAAGCATAAGTGACCGCATTTCCCGTCGATTTGACGTTCTCGCCATTCGGATATTTGTTCTGAAAATTTTCTGTTTTTGAGAACTCGTAGCCAATACTAATAGGGTTCAGAAACGCAAATCCGCCGTATAACGCCCATTTTGGTGATACCCGCCAAACAACCCCGGCGCTAATGCCCGCACTTATGCTGATAGTATTGATTTTGCTTTCGTACACCACCAGATTTTGCTCGACGGCATTGCTATTTTTGAATGCGTACCCCAGGTTCAGGGCCGGGCGTGCATATAATGCAAACTTATCATTCAGTGATTTGTAATATTCTGCAAAACGCTCAATCCCAAAGCTTATATCTCTCAATAGCGTCGGCTCAGGTTGTAACGCGCTATTGCTTGCCGTCGACAACGAATGCGTCAGTCCCCAGCCAAGCGCCCGGTTATCGCGGACAAACTTTCCGACTGAGAGATTGATATAATGGTTATATGCATTAAAACGAGGCGTGTTATCGGTCCGACTTACGCTATTTAAATTGTTAAAAAAGCTTCCGCTGACGAACGATTCCCCTGACTGAAATTGGGCCGTTGCGATATTTGTCAGGAAGATTATGAGCAGAAATGTGAGTATGGAATTTTTCATGGCTATCAGTTTTTAGGGAAGATGTATTTGGCGATACGGAGTGTGATCAGGTTTGGAAAGCTTGTCGATATGCCGGTATTAAGCATAAACACACGTCCCGCATCATCTTTGGAAGGAACGTAATTGGCGCTCAACGAAAGAATATTCGCATAACCTTCAACAGCCCAGCCATTTCTCTTTGAAACATACGCAATACCCGGCTTGATGCTCAAACCATACTGCCAATACTCTCTTTTTTGCGTAACCGGCGTGCTGCCCTGCGTTGAAGTCGTTTCTACAGATTGAAATTGTGGCCCTATTTCGCCGTGAAGAAATACGGACCAGTTGCTGCTTCCCAGCGTTTTATACTGGCGGATAAATGGCAGCAATGCGATCCCCTGAGATAGCTGTGTATTTGTGAGATCGGCGGCTTCATACCTGTAACGATTATATTGCAGGTTGTATCGTACGCCCAGGCCAAGCATGGTACGTTCGCCGATCATTTTTCCGAACTGGATCTCTGGCGCAATGCTTTGCACCCAGTTGCTGGAAGTATTCAGTGCTTCGGCCTTTTCCTTGTCCTTTTTGGTTTGACCTTCGAAACTGATCGTGCCGCCCACATACCCGGTTCCCTTTTGTATTTGTCCATAAACATTCCCTAAGGAGAGCCAGGTCCCCAGTAAGGCAAATAGAAGAAGTTGTTTCATGACTGTTGTATTTAGTTAGACAGCGGCAATATACAGCGCAATAAGTAACCCCCGAATTATTTAATTTTTTTTAACAAAAACCATAAAAAAAGAGGCGGCCCCAGGAAGACCGCCTCTTAAAAATTACCGATACCAAATTTAACCTAACAAGATTTTGAATGTTATTTTGCTGTTGGCTATTAGCCGTTAGCTATTAGGATTAATGCCTGTTGATATTTAAATTAACAGCTAATAGCTAACAGCTAACAGCCCCTCAAAACACCCCTTCCCAGTTTCCCTGGCGGTAATATTTTAGCAATTTCTGCTGCATTAGAAAATCATATTGAGCCTGAATGGCATTTGCCTGCGCTTTGCCCAGGTTGGCTTTGGCCAGCGTGTATTCGAAACTGTTTGCTATGCCTGCGTTCAGCTTGCTTTCGACGATTGCGAACGAGGCGGTGAGCGATTCTACCTGCTGCTGGGCTGCGAGATACCTGTCTGACATTGCACTCAGGTTCAGTACCGCCACTTCGATCGCCTGCCGCAGCGCCTGATTCGTCACGTCCAAAGTATTCTGGGCCTGCCGCTCCTGCACTTTGGCCAGCTCCACCCGCGGCCGGGTTACCCATCGACCCATGATCGGGATATTCAGGCCGAGGCTGATGTAACCGTTCCTGGTTGCGTTCAATTGGTTAAAGTAGCTCAGATCTTTGTTAGAGGTTGCATAAAATGCCCGCATATTGCCGCCCAACGAAAGCGAGGGAAAATTGTCTGCTTTGATTGACTTCACCTGATAAGCGAAACTTTGCCGGTATAATTCTGCACTTTTGATTTCAGGAAATGCCTTGCGTGCGTCTTCATAAAGTGTCAATGCATCCGAGGCGGGAACAACAGCATCTTTGGAAATAAGCGTCTCGAATTGAATATTGTCGTCTGGCGGGATATTGATCCTTTGAAACAATGCAAGGCGGGCTGTGCGATAATTGTTCAGTGCCGTCACTTCTGCAAATTTGTCATTCGCCAGCTGAGCCTTGATTTCATAAAGTAAGTTAGCGCCGATCATACCTGCATTGACCTGCTTCTCAGTCCGGTCTACCTGTTCCTGGGAAGATACTACCAACTGGCTCGCCGCTTCGAGCAGCGCTTTTGTTGCCAGGATATTCACGTATCCCTGCATTAATAATATGGTTTGATTATTCAGGATCGCAGTGCGGTTGGCGAGTGCTGATTCTTTCAGAAGTGTACCCTGGCGGATCTGATTCTGCAATTTAAAGCCCTGAAAAACGGGCATCTGGAAACCCACTCCGAGGATATTGTTAGCATAAACCTCATCTATATACGCATTGGTATATTGGTCGATACTCCGGCCGACATTGATACTCTGGTCTGCGCCGATGGAGATTTGCGGCAGGATTTGCGACCGCGTTTGCCGCAACTGGGCCTGTGCCGCCTCCGCTTGCAGGTTTCCTGCCTGGTAAGTCAGGTTGTTTTTGATCAAAAGATCCACGCACTGGGACAGAGTGAGCGTGTTCTGCGCCTGGACGAATGCCGGGAGCAGGCAGAGCATTATGATGATACGTTTCATGGCTAATAGGTATTTTCAGGCTAACCAGCCGTCTTTCAGGCGGACAACCCTGTTGCCGTACCCGGCATTCGTTTCTGAATGAGTTACCTGTACAATTGTTACTTTATCTTCCTGATTGAGTTTTTGAAATAATTCCATAATCTCGATCGACTGTTCCGAATGCAGGTTACCGGTCGGTTCGTCGGCGAATATCACTTTCGGATTATGCACAATTGCCCGCGCTACACCTACCAGCTGTTGCTGGCCTCCCGATAACTGGTGAGGGAAAAGGTCCTTTTTGGCGACCATATTAAAACGGTCCAGCAGCTCTGCAACCCGACTTTTCCGCTCCGAAGAACCGGTTCCTTTATACAAAAGCGGCGTTTCGATGTTTTCATAAACCGTCAGCTCGTCGATCAGGTGATAAGCCTGAAACACAAATCCGATATGGTGACGGTGCAGCTCAGTACGTTTCTTTTCAGAAAGCTTCTGAACAGGTTCGTCGAGAAAAAGATATTCACCTTCCGAAGGTTCTTCCAGCAAACCTAGTATATGTAGCAGGGTAGACTTTCCGGAACCCGACGGGCCCATGATCGAAACGAATTCACCTTCTTTAATATGTAAATCAATGTGACGCAAAACGTAGGTTTTGCCAAATCCTGCCGGGTAATACTTTGATATCTTTTCTAGCTTAATCATAAAAGTTTTGGATTTGAGATTTCGGGTTATAATTACGGACAAGCTGTTTGAAAAACAAAATCCGATCACCCGGCATCTCTTATGCCAATCCTATTTTAAAAAGCCTTGCCAAGAATGTAAGGTGTTGATTTTGAATAGGATATTTATTGTTCCCAAGTAGTGACCGTTCAAAAACGTACAAATGTGTACGGTTTCGGACGAAGCATTGGAACTCTGAAAAATGGTTTGTGATGATTACTCTGAACGTAGCGCGAGTACCGGATTAGCAGCGGCCGCGCGTGCACTTTGGATACCTACTGTTATAAAAGTGAATAGGATCGCCAGGATTCCATTGCATGGTAGCGTCCACCAGGGAAACGGAATGTGATATGCGAAATCAGACAGCCAAAAATTCATTATGAAATAGGCAGTCGGACAGGCCAGCATTAGGGCAATTGCAATAAGCCGGATAAAATGCTTTGAAAAAAGGATAACAATTTCTGATACAGTCGCACCGAGCACGAGCCGGATACCTGTCTCTTTTCTGCGCTGCATCAGTGATAAATGTGCGAGGCCGAACAGGCCAAGACAACATATTAACACGGAAATAAAAGTCGCAAAGCTGATCATTTTTTCCAACCGTTTTTCTTGCTGATATTTTTGAGAATTCAGGTCATCTAAAAAATAGTAAGTAAAAGCGGCATCCGGCAAAAGTTGCTGAAATGCGTGCTGAATATCGGAAACAGCCGCCTGTCTGTTGGTGCGATCGGTTTTGAATAGGAGAGTACCCCCGCCGAATTGGTCGCTCATGGGCATTACTAACGGTTCAATGCGCTCTTTCAGGGAATTGTAGTGGAAATTGCCGACAACTCCGATAATCGTCAAAGGCTGTGCGCCGAAATGCGAATCCGGAAAAAACGTGGCTCCGATTGGGTTTTCAATGTTTGCGGCCCTTAAAAATGCTTCATTCACAATCACCCCCTTCTTTTTGTCGGACTGCGAAAGTGTCGAGAAGTTTCGGCCACTTTTCAGCTTCATTTCAAGCATATCCAGGTAATGCTCATCAATTGTAAGGTAGTAGCTGTTAAACTTCCGATCGCCAACCCTGGCTTGTCGGTAACCGAAATCGCCGATAAGAGAAAGCTGCCGGACCTGCGGTTTATTTCTCAGTTCAGATTCAAAACCGGATTTAACGCTTTGAACGTCATTCGCACCATTATTATTGATGTGAACCTGGACCACTTCCTGCGGATTATAACCCAGGTCTTTATTTTGAATAAAATACATTTGTTCCCGAAATACTAACGCCGCAATGCCCAGTGTGATAGCCGTCGCAAACTGAAATACAACCAAGACGCGCCCGGAAATAGAGCGACCGGTTAGATAGCCTTTTTCGTATAAAACCTTTATTGGTGTGAGACCTGATAAAAGGTAGGCCGGGTAAGCGCCGGATAATAGGGTGTTGAATACTAGAATAGCGGCAGACCATACCAGCATCCTGGGTTGGAAAATGCTTTCCGGAAGTATTTGCTTTCCCGATAACTGATTGAAAACAGGCAATAGTACCAGGGCTGTCAGGAATGCGAATACAAAAGCAATCGCGCTAATAAAGGCAGATTCGCCGATAAATTGCAGGAAAATGTCGCGGCGCCTCGATCCCGTTACTTTTCTGATGCCTATTTCTTTGGCCCGGCGGGCAGAATCGGCGATGCTGATATTGATAAAATTAATGCTGGCCATGAAAAGTATGAAACCTGACACGGTTAAAAAGAGGATTGAGTAAATCGGCTTGCTTCCGTTAATCACGCCGGCTTCCCGGTTCTGATCTGCGATATCCTGCGGATTAAGGTGGATGTCAGTAATCGCCTGCAGATCATAGCTGATTTTTGGCATGGAAGCATGTTCCTTTTCAAAGGCGGCAAGCTGGTCTTTGGAGGAAATCTTTGCAATTTGATTGAATTTGCGGACGACTGTCGGAAGATCGGTGCCGGGCTTTAGCACGACGAATGTGCCCAAATAGGCATTCAGCCAATTGTTGTCTTCAAAGGACAATTGCAGAAATTGAAATGGAAACAGCAGGTCAAATTGAATGGACGAGTTTGACGGAGGGTTCTCTACAACACCAGTAATGACAAGCGGCCTGCCCAACCGTTTCGCCGACGGATCGCCCGCCATTTGCAACACTTCGCCAATCACATCAGTCCTGTTGAAGAATTTGAGGGCTGTTTTCTCCGTAACCACGACAGAACCGTTTCCTAATAGTGCTGTGGCTGGATTGCCAGAGCGCATTCTGAAAGAAAATACATCGAAAAAGGTGCTGTCGACAAATAGCATTTGCAACTGAAAAACCTTGTCCGCAGTTTTGACGTCACCATAAATGTCGCCTCCCATAATGCGAGTATAAGATTGTATCTCAGGCACTTGCGCCTTAAATGCTGGGCCCTGCACCTGGCCGGTGCCACCAACTGTTTCCGCTATTCCGTTTGTCTCCGTTCGCGTAGTGATTCTGTACAGGTTCGGACTGTTTTTATGAAAATTATCGAAGCTTCGCTCGTCGGTAATGTAAATGGAAGCCAGCAGTACGCAGGTTAGCCCGATTGCAAGTCCGCAGATATTAATAAATGCATAAATCCTGGTCCGCCAAAGGTGGCGTAGCCCGATTTTTAGAAAAGTTTGGAACATTGTTCAGGAATGAATTTCCATTTTGTACCCCACCCCGTGAATGGCTGATATTTTGATACTGGAGTCGGTGGCGAGCAGTTTTCTTAGTCTTGACACAAATACATCCACGCTCCGGCCAACCGTAATTCCTTCATCTTCCCAAACCGATTTGAGGATAAAATCGCGTTCGAGTACCTGGTTGCGATGGCGCACGAAGAGGTCGAGCAACTTGGCTTCGCGGTAAGTGAGCTGGTGCTGGCTGTCCAGGGTTGTCAATGTGAGATTTTGGCTATTGAAAACCGAATTCCCAAAGCTGGTCTCAAATGCAGAAGTCGGTTTATCTTCAACAGGTAAGTTGCTGCTTTTTCTGCTTCTGGATCGTTTCCAGGCAAATAACCCCAACCCGGCGAGGCCGGTGCCGAAGGGAAATATCCACCAGGCGCTGAAAGGCTCGGCCGCTGCTTTTTGCAGATTAGGTTCAAAACTGACCTGTACGACAAAACAGCCAGCTTTTCCGTCGCGATTTTCGCAGGGCACGCCGCCCGGCTGGTTCAGGTCGAGCATATTATAACCCAGCTGCAGCGCGCCGGTTTCGCAGTTGAAGACCATCACATTATAACTCCGCTCTATCTTTTGAACAGTAAGTGACTGTTTCAGCAGTTCCGGCAACTTCCGGTACTCGGCAAGGTTTTCAATGCGGACAGAAAAGGTGTTGGCATCGATCTGGTTTACAGGAGGAATATTGGTCGACGAATCGCCATTTTGCAGCAATAAATGATGCGCAGTGCGGCGCAACGCCAGATTGACGTGTTCTGCAAAACGGATCGATTCATTATTTGCAAAAGCATTTTCTATACCCGACAACAGTACAACCGCCACACAGATGCAGACGCAGAGGCGTTTTCGCAGGAAGTTGAAACTGTTGCCGGATATGTCCATTAGCTGCATTCGATTAGCATTTGTCTTTGCCTAATGGATTTTTCTTGTTCAAAGACGGCCCAAACCAGTGGAATGTCGGAACGATCATATTAGTCTGAACCGAGTCTACGGCTTTCGCCGGCTCAACTGCCTTTGCGGGCATTACTACATTTTTTGCTTTCGGTTTGCTGATCTTCTTATCATCCGCATCGTCCGAAGGCAGCGCCGCAGAAGTGGTTACAACCAGCAAAACCACACAAATAAAACCCCATGCATTTTTCATAATTTCCGATGTTTTAGTGAAGGAAACAAATGTATCCGCCAATGGAGTTTTTGAGGTAAAACCGCTGTAAAACCTTGTTAACGAAATGTAAAAGCACGTTAACGACACAAACTTCATTAATTTTCCATTAAAACAGAACATAATACCCACGCTGGCGTGTTAGGTCAGCATAACACCACCACGTCCGATTTGAAAACAGTTTCTTCCCAAGATCCATACGCAGCGCTGCGTTACTCTGATTTTCGTTTTTATATCTCTAATACATTTCTTTTTTCCGCATCGATCCTCATTCAGGAGGTGATCGTGGCCTACGAATTGTATAAAATGACGCACGATCCGCTGGCTCTGGGGCTGGTTGGGCTGGCTGAGGTGATCCCGTTTGTTATGACTTCGCTGTTTGGCGGGCATATTGCCGATCAGAAGAACAAGATCACGATCATGCACATTAGTCTGGTCGTTATTTTGCTAGGGTCGGTGATATTATATGCCGCTTTTCAGCCGGGTATTTATAATTCGCTTTCGCAAACGGAGCATTTGATTGTGATCTATTCAGTTTTTGCCTTGATTGGTTTTGCAAAAGGCTTTTACTCTCCGGCATCCAGCTCGCTCAAACCGTTTCTGGTACCAAGAGCAATTTACCATAATTCTTCTACTTGGAGCAGTTCCTTTTGGCAGGCGGGCTCTATTACGGGGCCTGCAATCGCCGGATTTCTGTATGCGTATGCGGGACTTACAAATACGCTGCTGATCGTGATCGCCAACTTTGTGGTTTGCTGGATTTTGCTGGGAATGATCAAAACGCGACCTGAAATGGCCAGGATCACTACTCCTATCATGGAGAGTTTGAAGGAAGGATTTCGGTTCGTATTCCGTACCAGGATCGTGCTTTACGCGATTTCATTGGATTTGTTCTCTGTGTTATTCGGCGGCGTAGTCGCGCTTTTGCCCGTTTTTGCCGAGGATATTCTGAAAGTCGGGCCGGAAGGATTGGGGTTACTGCGGGCTGCGCCTTCGATCGGCTCGCTGCTTACCATGTTTGCGATGGCCTACTATCCGCCCACGCACAACGCCTGGCGTAATATGCTCATTGCGGTTGCCGGTTTCGGGATATTTACGATTGTTTTTGCATTGTCGGAAAACTTCCTGCTCTCCTGCGGCGCACTTTTCGCGACGGGGGTTTTTGATAGTGTAAGTGTGATTGTGCGGCAAACTATCCTTCAAATTTACCCGCCAGATGAAATGCGGGGCCGAGTCGCGGCCGTCAACGGAATGTTCGTCAGCTCCTCCAACGAACTCGGCGCCTTCGAATCCGGCGTCATGGCCAAAGCATTCGGAACTGTCCCCTCGGTAGTAATAGGGGGCGTTTTCACGATTGTAGTAGTCACCTGGATCTATTTCCGTTCGAAGGATCTGTTTTCGGTGAGGTTGAGTTAGGTGTTCTGGTTTAATAGTTAAATTGGCTATTTTCGTATTCTTAACATCAAGCTATGTACATCTACAAGAATATCATCAGTGTCGAAACTGGCAAGAGAAGCGGAAAGCCGTGCATTCGTGAAATGCGGATCACAGTTGAAGATATATTGCTTTGGCTCGCCTCAGGAATGTCTTTCGATGACATTATTTCCGATTTTCCTGAACTCACAAAAGAAGATATCAGTGTCGCTCTGGAATTTTCAGCAAGCAATCGAAAGCGGATTTTCTACGACGTAGCAGCATGAAATTGCTGAGTTAGTCACTCCAACTTCAAGCTCTTCACTGGATTCATTCGCGCAGCTTTATATGTTTGAATACAAACCATCAAGCCAATTAATATTGCGAAGCCGAAGCCGATCGCTGCGAATGTGACCCAGCCTGGCGTGATGCGGTAGGCGTAGTTTTCTAGCCAGTTTTTCATAATAAAAAATGCGGACGGGAAGGAGATCACAGCTCCGATCAGCATGACGATCAGAAATTCTTTCAGGAAAAGCATCACTACACTCATTTCCGAGGCGCCGAGCACTTTGCGGATCCCCAGCTCCCGCGTTCTTCTGGCCACATTCAGCGATACCATTCCTGAAATGCCAAGCAACACGATAATAGCCGCCAGAATAGTAGCCAGTTGCGAAGCCTTTTTTAGCTGAATTTCTGATTGATATAATTTCTGTAAAGTCTGGTCAATAAAGTTGTATTCAAATGGTGCGTCGGGCATTACTTCGTGCCATTTCTGTTCCACCGCCGCCATTGAGCTCACCATATCCGGGCCCAGGTGGAAAGTCAGGAACCGGTATGCATTACCTCCGCGGACGTGAAGAAATGCCAGCGGCTTGATCGCGTTATGCATCGATTCGAAATGAAAGTTGGCTGTAACGCCGCTTATGGTAAGAGGCTGAGGGAAATTATGGATCCTGATCTGTCTGCCGACTGCGTCGCCAGGATTCTGGTATCCCAATGCTTTTGTCAGTGATTCGTTTACCACAATGCGGTCGGTTTGTGGGGCGATATCTGATTTTTGGAAAAAATCTCCTGCAAGCAGCGGAATACCGTAAGTGCTCGCAAAGTGCTGATCTGTGGCCAGAAATTTGGTATGCGTGGCGCTGGCAGAATCCTGGCCAGCCTGATATACGCCATATTCGGCCCCTGAATTCCCATTTGGTATTTCGTACGAAAGACTTACAGAGCTCACTTCCTTCATTCGCCCGAATTCACTCCGGATCGCCTCCATTTTAGCCAATCCCTCCGGTGTCCAGTCGCGCGGCACAGCGACAGTCACGCGCGCATTTTTATTGAAACCCAGACTTTTATTAAAGAAATAATCCACCTGCTGAGAAACGATCGACGCGGCAGCAAATACGAACAATGCGATCGTGAACTGTACCGCAAGCAGCATTCTCCGAAATCCAATATTTTCCTTTACCGACTTAAATTTTCCCTTCATCGACTCCACAGAAGGTATCGCCGATAATACAAATGCAGGATAAGAACCGGCCAGTAAGCCTACCAGCAATGCAATTAGCGGTGCAATCACAAACGACCAGCCCGGAAGTTGCATCAGCGAAGCAAGTTCAGTACCGATAATGTTCCCAAAATAACCTCTGGCTAATACATAAAACCCAATAGATAACAGACTCGCAACTGCGGCCAGCAATACCGACTCCGCCAGAAATTGACCGATGATCTGCGTTTTCAAACTACCTAATACCTTTCTCACACCAATTTCCTTCAATCGCGATGCAGAACTGGCTACGGAGATATTAATAAAATTCACAACCGCCATCAGTAATATAAATGCAGTGATAGCCGACAAGGTGTAGATCATTTTTTGAACCAAACCATTATTGGCTTCCCGATAATAGCTTTTTAGCGGAGTAAGGTAGGCGCGCAGGTTGCTACGCAGCTGCGGCGGGGTATTTGTGGCAAGCAATCTGGCGATCGGCTTTTCAAGATCCGCTGGTTGTACGCCTTTTTGAAGTTGAATAAAAGTGAGCATGTACGGGAAATTCCAGTCGTTTTCTGCGCCTTTCCGGCCGTCGAGCGAGCTCAGCGGAATGAAGACTTCGCTGGTATTTCCTAACAAATGATTGACAGAGTTGTTGGGAAGATCGTCCAGCACGGCAGTTACTTCATATTCCTGCTTACCGCCGATGAAGTTATGCAAAGTGAGATTTTCACCCACAACGTCCGTCCTGCCGAAATATTTAAGTGCTTTTGCCCGCGTAATCACCACCGCATTCGGCTGCTGCATCGCCGTTTTTGCGTCGCCGTGAAGGAGCGGGAAACCGTACATCGTGAGCAGCGTAGAGTCGCCGGTTTGTACCTCTTCACGGAAATGTTTGTCGCCTTTGGAAACCGCTACCGTGATTCCGTCGTAACGATAATAGCCTGCAACCAGATTGGGATATTCGTCTCGCAAAGCTTTTCCGAGCGGGCCGAGGGTCGCCAGGTCGATCCCCATATCCGGATTTTTCCAGTCACTGCGGATAATGTACTGGTTATCAGCATTCCGCAAGTCAGCATTTACCTTTAACTCTCCATAAATGTAACTTCCCACCAAATAGGTGAAAGTGATCCCGACCGAAAGGCCAAATATGGTCAGTAGTGAATAGAACCTGCGTTTTAGCAAGTTGCGTAATGCAATTTTGAAGTAGTTATGCAGCATCAAATCCCGGTGTTAAGTCAGTGTGACAAAAATAGCCGGGATTAATAGAGGTGATTTCGCTTTAACTTTTTTTAACCTAAACCGAACAGTGAGCGCATATTATTCGCTCCGCAAACTTCTGACCGGGTTCATCATAGCCGACCTTAATGCTTGCGCGCTAACCGTCAATAGCGCGATAAAAATCGCGAGTATTCCGGCTGAGGCGAATATCCACCAGGAGAGGGTTTCTTTATATTCAAAATTTTTCAGCCACTCCGTCATCGCAAATATGGCGACCGGTGTTCCAATCACGATCGCTACCAGTACCAATTTGATGAAGTCTTTGGATAACAACAAAACCACACTTTGTACGCTGGCTCCCAAAACTTTACGAACCCCAATTTCCTTCGTCCGAGACTCGGCTGCAAATGCGGCGAGCCCGAATAAGCCGAGGCACGCTATCAAAACGGCCAGTACTGCGAATGAGAGCATTACATTTCCCTGTCGCTGCTCTGACCTATATTGCTGAGCGAAATTCGCATCCAGAAACTGGAATTCCAATGTAGCTTCCGGGTCAAATTCCCTGTAAGTCTCCTGCATAAATGCCAGGGCTTCTTTCGTTTTGCCAGCGCTGATGCGGACATAAATATTGTCGCGGTCCGAAGCGGCAGGCAGTTGCAGTACCAGCGGCTCTATTTTATGTTGTAATGAATAGATGTGAAAATCATTTACAACTCCCACAATCCGGGCTTCCTTCGTGTTACCCTGTCCGTCTATAAAATATTTTAGCCTTTTACCCACCGGATTTTCCCAACCCTGTTTTTTCACCAGAGCTTCATTGACCAGCACTGAGCCAAACCGGTCGGCTTCGGATTCTGAGCTGAAATTTTTGCCGGAAGACATCTTGATTTGCATCGTTTTCAGGAAATCGCTATCGACTGTAAATCTTTGGACTTTCTGTGTGTTTTCGCCCATTTGCCCATTTTCTTTCTCAAGAAACATGCCCGCAGACCCGATATAGTTAGTTCCGATCGAATTGCCGGAAGATGCTGCACTTTCTATCAAAGCACTTGTTAACAGCTTTTGTTTCAGTGCACTTACCTGCGTTCGAACTTCGTCTTTGTCGATATGGAATACCAGTACCTGGCTTTTGTTAAACCCGAGATCCTTACTATTTACATAATGCATTTGCCTGTAAACTACCGCCGAGCAGGCAATCATAACCACAGTCGCCGCAAACTGGAATACGACCAGCGATTTGCGGAAATAGCTGCTGCTGGTCTGGCTGCCGATCTGTCCTTTCAGGGCAGTGACCGGGCGAAATCCTGAAAAGCGCAATGCCGGGTACAAGCCGCTCAAAATACCAACAAGGCTGATAAATGCGATTGCAAAGAGCGCGCTGAACATATTGTTCCGGTACCCGATCGTCAGTGATTTTTCGGCCAATGCATTAAACAGCGGCAGTGAAATGACGACCAGGATATAAGCCACCGCACCTGCAAAAAGTGTCATGATCATCGATTCGGTCAGAAACTGGGCAACCAGCTGTGAGCGTTCCGAGCCTATTGCCTTGCGAACGCCAACCTCGCGGATCCTTTTCATTGACCGGGCAGTATACAGGTTTACGTAGTTAATGCAGGCGATCAGGAGGATCAGCGCGGCTATTGCTCCGAATACATAAACGGTATTGATATTACCGTTCGCGCTGATTTCAAATTCGAGGTCCGAGTGCAGGTGAATGGAGGTAAGAGGTTGCAGCTCCATTTGATAGGCCACATTACCCATCTCTTTTTTCAGGTATTTTGGGAAAAAGCCGGCGAGTTTCTTTTCAAACTTCTGACGGTCGGTTCCGTTTTTGAGCAACATATAAGTATAGAGCTCAAATTGCTGCCAGCCAGCTGTGTAATCCTTTGGTAAAGAACGTATCGCGCTGAATTTCAAATGTGAATTCGCAGGTACGTCGTCTATCACCGCGGTGACTACATTTGGATAATCGTTACTGAAAAATACCGTTTTACCCACCGCAGACGCAGGGTCTTTAAACAGACGCTCGGCCAGCGTTTTAGTGAGGACAATTTTCTGAGGTTCGCTTAAAGCAGTTTTCGCATTACCATATAATACAGGAAATGTAAAAACGTCAAGGATCGCAGCATCGGCAAAGTAAATATCATTGGCGACGACTTCATTTTTGCCGTATTTTACTTTCCCGCCGCCTTCCTGGCTGATCCGTACTGTTTTTTCAATTTCAGGATAATCCGTTTGCAATGCTATGGCGAAGGCAGCAGAAGTGAGCGGAAAGTGAAAACTGCTTTCGTCCCAGGAAGCGCGATGTACCACACGGACGATCCTGTCAGCTTTTTCGTGAAATCGGTCGTAGCTCAACTCGTCGGCCACGTACAGCACCATCAGCCAAACCGCCGCCATTCCGATACCCAGTCCGAAGATATTGAGGCCGCTGAAAAGCCTTTGTTTTCCGAAGTTCCGGAAGCTGATTTTAATATAATTGAGCAGCATGGCAGTTTAGGTTTGTTTGTTCTCGCTGTTTAAAAACGTATGCCATTTCCGGTAGCTATTAATAATCAATTAGTTAGCTTCATAAATATAGATAATTTGTCCGGTTTCGAACATTGGGTTTACGTATGTCCGGTCAAAATACCTAATTTTACCAACTTCCATATTTTGGATGCATTAACAGTATTTTCCCTTTGATTTTTAACTAAATGAACCCATCACCCGCTACCTCTTTACAAGACATCGTAGGGCATGCCAAAGAATACGGCTTCGTTTTTCCTTCTTCTGAAATATACGACGGTTTACAGGCCGTTTATGATTACGGTCAAAATGGCGTAGAGCTTAAAAATAACCTCAAAGCAGCCTGGTGGAAAGCGATGACGCAGCTGCACGATAATATCGTGGGCATCGACGCGTCTATTTTCATGCACCCGCTTACCTGGAAAGCTTCCGGCCACGTCGACGGATTTAATGATCCGATGATCGATAATAAGGATTCCAAAAAAAGGTACCGCGCAGATCAGCTGCTGGAAGGTAAGGCTGAGCAATATGCGGCCGAAGGTAATGAGGCAAAATCGCAGGAATTGCTGGCAGAAATGGGGCGGCTTCTCAGCGCCGAGGATCTGAATGGCGTACGCGAGCTGATCATTTCTGAAAATATCAAATGTCCGGTTTCAGGTACCGCTAACTGGACGGAAGTGCGCCAGTTCAACCTGATGTTCAGTACACAGGTAGGCTCGGTGGCTGAGGATTCAAACCTGATCTACCTCCGTCCTGAAACTGCGCAGGGTATATTCGTCAACTTTCTGAATGTGCAGAAAAGCGGAAGGATGAAGATTCCTTTCGGTATTGCGCAAATTGGAAAAGCATTCCGAAATGAGATCGTAGCGCGGCAGTTTACCTTCCGTATGCGTGAATTTGAACAAATGGAAATGCAATTTTTCATCCGCCCCGGCACTGAAATGGCCTGGTACGAATCGTGGAAAGAAGCCCGGATGAAATTTCATAAAGCGATCGGGTTACCTGCTGAAAAGCTGAAATTCCACGATCACGAGAAGCTGGCGCATTATGCAAATGCAGCCGTAGATATTGAATATCAGTTTCCATTCGGTTTCCGCGAGATGGAAGGTATTCACTCGCGCACCGACTTCGACCTGCGCAACCACCAGGAATTATCGAAGAAAAAGCAGCAGTACTTTGACTCTGACCTGGATGAAAATGGCAAACCCTATGGAAACTACATTCCTTATGTAGTCGAAACTTCGGTAGGAGCGGACCGCCTTTTCCTGGCTGCTTTCTGCAATGCGTACACGGTAGAAACAGTGGGCGAGGGCGAAAATCAGAAAGAACGTACTTATCTGAAATTGCATCCGGCACTGGCGCCTTTCAAAGTGGCAGTACTTCCATTGGTTAAAAAAGACGGGCTGGCTGAAAAAGCGCAAACTATTGCGAATTCGCTTAAATCTTCATTCAGAACTACTTACGATGATGGTGCCGCAATTGGAAAACGTTATACCCGCCAGGATCTGATCGGTACGCCGTTTTGCATTGCCGTGGATTATCAGACGATGGAAGACGATACCGTTACAATCCGTCACCGCGATACGATGGAGCAGGAGCGGGTTAAGATCAGTGAATTGAAAGAAAAAATTGGCTACCAGGTTTCTATCGAGCGTATTCTGGAAGCGATATAAGTAAATGCATTACAAATGAAAAAGGGCTGATTCACATGGAATCGGCCCTTTTCAGTTTTAACTTGTTGATGTTTAGTCGGAGGTGTGTAATCTCACCAGTTCTTCTGAATTTCCTTTAATCAGGTCTACCGAGTCAACTTCCAGGATTTGCGCGATCTGGATCAGTCGTTCCAGTGTGATGCGCGTGTAAGCAAGCTCGATCTTACTGTAAGCATTTTGTGAAATGCCTAATTTCATTGCGAGATATTCCTGAGTGTAATCCCTATACTCCCTGATCTTTCGGATGTTCAGTGCCACGGATCGGATCTTAGCCTCTATCGTTTGCTCCATGAAACTCCATTTTTAGTGTCGTTGAAAGTCTGTTCTCGAAACATACGTTTGACAGCGGGCAGAAAGATCAATTTGTGTAGAAAAGTGGAGTTATTTATTAATTTCACAACCTACCAGATAGTCGCTTCACTACAAACTAACACTGACATTGATGATCAATAAATTATATGATACTTCCCTGAGCCTGCTCACCGACCTGTACCAGCTCACTATGGCATACGGATATTGGAAGGCCGGAAAAGCAGAACAAGAGGCTGTTTTTAACCTTTATTTCAGAAAACATCCTTTTCAGGGCGGGTTCACAATTGCCTGCGGGCTCAATAGTGTGATCGATTACATTCAGGAATTCCGGTTCAGCCCCGAAGACCTGGCTTATATAGGTTCGCTAAAAGGAAACGACGGAAACAAGCTTTTTGAGCCAGGTTTTCTGGATTATCTCGAAAAAATGGAAATGCAATGCAACATTGACGCAATTCCCGAAGGGACCGTAGTATTTCCAAATGAGCCGCTATTGAGAGTTCAGGGGCCGATACTGCAATGCCAGTTACTCGAAACGCCGCTGTTGAACCTGGTCAATTTTCAGTCACTGATCGCCACAAAAGCGGCCCGAATGCGGCTGGTGGCCAAAGATGATGTGTTGCTGGAATTCGGTTTGCGACGCGCCCAGGGCCCCGACGGTGGGGTTACTGCGAGCCGCGCTGCCTATATCGGCGGTTTCGATGCAACTTCCAATCTGCTTGCCGGCAAATTGTATGATATTCCGGTGAAAGGAACACACGCGCACAGCTGGGTAATGTCGTTTGATACCGAGCTGGAATCGTTTGAAACCTATTCGCAGCATCTGCCCAATAATGTCACTTTGCTGGTAGATACCTACGATTCGCTGAATGGCGTGCGCAATGCGATCGAAGCGGGGAAATCGTTGCGGGCACGGGGCTACGATCTCGGCGGGATCCGGCTTGATTCCGGTGACCTGGCCTATTTAAGTGTCGAATCAAGAAAGCTACTAGACGAAGCCGGGTTTGAAAAAACGAATATCGTTGCGAGTAACGACCTCGACGAATACATTATGGACAGTCTGAAAATTCAGGGTGCGAAAATCAATGTGTGGGGAATAGGTACCAAGCTGGTGACAGCCTACGACCAGCCGGCTTTGGGGGGTGTGTACAAGCTGGCTGCCATTAAATCCGCCGGCGGAGAGTGGGATTACAAACTTAAATTATCTGAGCAGGCGATCAAGGTTTCAACGCCTGGTATTCAGCAGGTTCGGCGGTTCAGCGATAATAAAGGTTTTGTGTCAGATATGATATTTAATATCGAAAATCCGCTGATCGGTAAGTCGACGATGATCGATCCTTATGATTTTACAAAAAACCGCTCATTCGCAGAGAATACACATTTTGAAGATCTGCTGGTGCCTATTTTCGCAAATGGAAAATTGATTTACAGTCTGCCTTCGATTCATGAAGCGAAAGCGAGGGTACAGGATCAGCTCGCGCATTTTTACAAAGGAATTAAAAGGTTCGTGAATCCGCATACTTATCCGGTTGGGCTGGAAAAGCATTTGTTTGATATGAAAACGGAGCTGATCATGAAGCTGAGACAAAAAGAGCCCGAAGCTTTGTAAGTGCTCCGGGCTCGATCTTGACAATTGATATTTCAATTACTTCTTCTCAGGCATCAATACCACTTTGATAAAATTGCCGTCGTCGAAGTACTTTTCGGCGGCTGCCTTTGTACTGGCTACCGTGATCGATTTCAGTAATTTTTCTTGCTGGAAAATTTCGTCCAGATCGTCGCCCAGGAACGTATTATCGTCCAGGTAATTCAGCCAGAAATTGTTCGTTTTAACTGCCAACTCTGTTTTGCGCTGCGTTTCAGCCACAAACTTTTCAATATCTTTCGGATCGGCGCCATTCTTTTTGATCTTCTCGATTTCTTCCTGCGTCCGCTTTACCAGCTTATCCACGTTTTCAGGAGCACATCCAAAACCAATGCTAAACCGATAATGTCCGGTCGGGAATTTATCCGTCGATTCTGAAACGCCCACCCCATAAACGCCGCTTTCTTCTTCCCGCAAAGCCTCGATCAGCTTGATCTGAAGTACCTCCTGCAATGCTTCGATCTGGATATTATTTTCAGGATTATATTCATATTCTCCACTTGAAACCAATGTAACCCGGCTTTTTGGTTCTAATCCTTTATAGACAGTCTTTTCTATTTTTCCTTTCGGTGGGAAAATATTGGGATGTTGGAAGTCATCATTTCGCTCTGTGCTAGGCAAGCTTCCCAGGTATTTTTCCAAAAGCGGCTTGATCGCATCAACCTTGAATGCACCTACAAATGTGAACACGAAGTCGGATGCGTCGGAGAAGCGATCCTTATACATTTCGGCGGCCCTATCCAGATTTACCTTGTCCACACTTTCGGGTTTCAAAGGCTGACGTTTCGGGTTATTGCTTGTCAAAACTGCATTCAGCGAGTCAGAATAAACTTTTTCCGGAGTTAAAGTCTTCTGCATATTTTCCAGGTAAGCTTTCTGATTGGCCAGAATTCCTTTCACCAGCTCCGCGTCTTTTCTAGGCGCCGTGAAATAGGCATAGATCAATTGCAGCGTAGTTTCCAGGTCTTTTGGATTGGTGCTACCGCCGAACCCTTCGGTTAGTTCGCTGATATAAGGTCCCGCGCTGGCCGTTTTTCCGGCAAGGAATTTCTGCAACTGCGTCTGCGTATAAGGTCCTACGCCGCCTGACTGGATCAGATAACTACTAAAAACACCCGTTTCGCGCTCGTCGGGAAATAATGAATATCCGCCTTTTCCGGTCGCTTTAAGCAGGATTTCGTCGTTTTTGAACTCGGTCGGTTTTAATAATACCTTCACCCCATTAGACAATGTAAGCTCCGTCACCCCCAGTTTTTCAATGGATTTTTCAGCCGTCACCTTTCCTGCGACCGGTTCGCTGCTCAACAGCGGCGTATCAAGCACATCATCCACATAAGCCGTCACATCTTTGCCCGCATCTTTGAGCAACGCGCGGATATCAGCCTCAGTCGGCAATGCGCCCTTGCTTTGTTCCGGCCCCATTACCACTACTGCTCGGTTTTGGTCGGTTATATATTTCTTAGCAAGCGCATTGATCTCCGCCAGATTTACACTTTCCAGATTTTTCTGTACAAATGCATAATACGCTTCAATGCCCATGAAAGGCTTGTCGTGCAGGAAATGATTGAGGTATTCCTGTACATAATTGGCAGATTTGGTCTTATCGCGCTCCTTGTAATATTGTTCAATGCTATTCAGGAAGTCCTTTTTCGCGCGATCCAGCTCAGGCTGTGTAAATCCGAATTTTTGAACCCTAGCATTCTCTTCCAATAACGCGGTCAATGCAGTTTTCATTGAAGCGGCATCTTTCGAAAGTGCAATGGAAGTGTAGGAATCGAGGTTACCCAGGAAGTCGCCATATTCACTTCCCCCGTACAGAAACGGCGGGTTTGGTTTCTGGGTAAGTTCCTGCATACGTTGGCCCATCATCGCATTATACAATTCCTGCGCGAAGTTATTTCGCACATCTAGAAGGTTTTTCTCCTTGCTATTAGGTTGTTTGTAAATCAGTTGGATCAGGTTCTGGGGATATTCGGGATCTGTCACGATCGCAACCTGTGTGCTGCCATCGAGCGGAATCTCGTATTTCGTTCTCTTTTTCGCATTAACCGGCGGCTTGATCGAGCTAAATTTCTGAGTGATGATCGCTTCCACTTTGGCTACATCGAAGTCACCAACTGCGATCACCGCCATCAAATCCGGGCGGTACCAATCCTGGTAAAATGCCTTGATCGTCTCCGGTTTGAAGGATTTCAGGATACTGTCTTTACCGATCGGAAGGCGCTCCGCATAACGCGAATTGTTCAATATCACTTTCAAAAACTTGTCACGCATACGTTGCTGCGCGCCGCGGCCCATGCGCGATTCTTCCAGCACTACCCCGCGCTCCTTTTCAATTTCAGCCGGGTCCAGCAATGCGCCGTGCGCCCAGTCTTCCAGAACCTGGATACCCTTTTCAAGCAGCCCGGCCGAGTCGGTGGGTATCGGCAGCATATATACCGTTTCGTCAAATCCGGTGTATGCATTCAAATCCGCCCCAAACCGTACGCCGGTCTTTTGCAAGAAGTTAACCAGTTCATTCTTAGGGAAATTGGTTGTTCCATTGAAGTTCATGTGCTCCATAAAGTGGGCAAGTCCCTGCTGCGCGTCTGTTTCCAGCACCGACCCGGCTTTAACAGCAAGCCTGAACTCGGCGCGGTTTTTCGGTTCGCTATTCCTTCGGATGTAATAGGTAATTCCGTTTTTCAGTTTGCCTGTTTTGACATTCGGATCAAGCACAACTTTCTGCGAGGCAAGGTTCTGAGCCGAAACAGTGGGAATGAGGTATATTCCCAGAGCGGCGAAGTACAAAGCCAAAAATGCCTTTTTCATTATTTTTATTTTAAAATTGATAAAATCAAGGATAAACGAAATATATAGTTAAAGATCGCGATTGCAAAGCAGAAGCTGCAAATCTTCAACAAAAAAGCCGGGACGATTCCCGGCAAGTATGAGCTGAATAGTAAATTGCTTAGAGTTACAGATTTAAGGACATCTGATTCCTTTAAATGCAAGTCCATTCTTGAAGTCAAGCTTTGATCGATCCTTGAAAACGGTAACCCCGCGTTTCTGTTTAATATCTCCAAAACCTTCCACCCAACCCGAGCCATTTTTTAGAAACACCACCTCCCGCGTCGATTCAGAGCCTTCGGATATAAACTTATATTGTCCGAGTAAAGTGTCGCCCCGCATTTCACCTTCCAGTTTCCCCTTATTTTTATCTTTTTCGTAAAAAGCATAGAAGAGTTCGCCCGTCACTTTCTGGCCTTCCACTTCAATATGCAGGAACGCAGAATCTTTGGCAGCGGTGTAAACAAAGCAATCGTGGGTTTCAAAATCTGCAATATACTTGCTTGGATTCGCCGTTTTTGAATAGCGGACCTGCTTGCCGCGGTTTTCAAGTACCAGTGAACTGTCGCCAGCAGAGACTATTTTCAACGTGTCAGTCACCTGGCTGCCACCTTCTTTGCTTTCATCACTTCCTTTCAGGATCAGGAGGTTATCGACCTTTTCCCAAGAATCATACCGCTTTGCATTCAGGTTGATAGACGATGCCTGGCCATCGTCGTGCAATGTAAATCCTTGTTTGTGAATAGGTTGATCTGTTATTTCAGTCACCCAGTTGCCGGTAATTGAAGTTGAATCGTGTGTGCAGTCCAGAAAGAAAATAAAGAGCAGAAATAAGAAAGTGTGTTTCGTCATAACGTTGATGTTGATTGCTACTAATAGTTTTGCGGCAAAAACCGGCAAACTCTAAGAGAAACGAAAAACCGCAATTGTAATTATTCAAAGCCAAGCTATTAATGATCTGCCACTAATCAATTGCCGCGGGACTTCAGTCCCACAGATCAATTGCCGGGGACTTCAGTCCCCAGATAAAATTGATCTGCTATTTCTCTCTTGTAGCCGAGTCCATTCTTGTAATCTCTGTCACATCGACACTGAGAAAGCCAAATTCTTCACTTACAATGCCCCTGATCTTATAAACACCTTTGACTGAGAAGTTGGATTTAACTTTCACGGAGGGAAAATGAACCGTGTCAATAAACTGACCTTCCTGATCCAGAAAAGTCCCGAAATGCATAGTTTCACCGCGGGCAGTGCGCGTATTTTTCACCGCGACCAGGTAACCATATTGCACGATTTCCTGATTCACATACTTATGCAGATCCTTGCTCATCACGCTCGGCGGCAACGGATATTTCACAAGGTCAAATGGACTGCAAAGCGGGTAACCCAGCAATTCGATCTGATCATAAGCGTCGTCAATGGGGGAGGAATGGAAAACCGGAAGCTCGTAATCTTTGATCTCGGTCTCAAAAAGCTGCTTTTGCGGCACTTTCACTGGCGTGGTACTGAGTCGAAAATGTGCTTTCCAAAGTAATGTCTTTTTGTCAATCCCGGTAAACCGCAATGCATCTATCCGGATCAGGATCGTGAGCTGTTCAATGGAAATGACTACGCGGTCCAGGAAATCGTTAAGTGAAGTGAAAGGGCCGTCGGTCCGTCGTGCCTGGATGATCCGGTCGATGGTTTTTTCTTCCATTTCATTCAGAAACTGCATTCCGATGTAAATATCCTTTCCCTCGATCACCGTTTGCGCCAGACTGTGGTTGACGCAAGGAGGCAGCACGTTTCCACCCAGCATCCTGGCTTCGTGGATATATAATTCCTGGCCGTAAAAGCCGCCGCCATTGTTCAATACCGCCACCATAAATTCCAGCGGGAAATAGGCTTTCAGAAAAAGGGTCTGGTAACTTTCCACCGCATAAGAGGCAGAATGCCCCTTTGCGAATGCATATCCGGCAAAACTGGCAATCTGATTCCAGATCTCCTGCGTCATGGTCTCATCGTAGCCCTTCTCGCGACAGTTCGTGAAATACTTTTTTTTGACCCGCTCAAATTCGTCCCGACCGCGAAATTTTCCGCTCATTCCCCGCCGGATTACATCAGCTTCACCCAGATCGAGACCTGCAAAATAATGCGCGACCTTGATCACGTCCTCCTGATACACCATAATCCCGTAAGTATCCTCCATCAGTTCGAGCAACCTGGGATGCGCCTCGCCGCGGCGCTCGGGATTGCGGTGGCGCAGAATATACTCCCGCATCATCCCGCTTTTCGCTACGCCCGGCCGGATGATCGAACTTGCGGCCACAAGCCCGAGGTAGTTGTCGACTTCGAGCTTTTTCAATAACATTCGCATCGCGGGCGATTCCACATAAAAACACCCGATGCATTGCGCCTGCCGGATCAGGTTGTTGATATTCGGGTCTTTCTTGAATTTTTTTACATCGTCAATATCAAATTCCGGTGCGTCCGGCCGGTTGTAGCGGATCACTTCCAGCGTTTCCTTGATCTTCGCAAGTCCGCGCTGACCGAGGATATCGTATTTGTTCAAACCAACATCCTCCGCGATGACCATATCAAACTGCGTAGTTGGAAAGCCTTTCGGCGGCAGGTCGGTTGCCGAAAAATGGTGAATAGGTCGCTCCGAAATCAATATGCCGCCCGCATGAATACTGAGGTGATTCGGCTGGTTGTTTTTTTGAAAATAATCGGCATAACGAATGACCAGACCTGCATACTGATCGAGCTTTTTCGGATCGTATTTACCATTACTCAGTGCTTCAATTTCATACGCAGGCAGGCCAAAAACCTTCCCCAGTTCCCGTACTGCGGCACTATGTTGGAATGTGCTGTAAGTTGCCAAAAGTGCGGCCTGCCCTTTTTTACCAAAAGTGTCAAAAATGTACTGGGTAACATCCTCTCGGTCGCGCCATGAAAAATCAATGTCGAAATCAGGCGGATTTTTCCGGTAAAGGTTCATGAAACGCTCGAAATACAGATCGAGCTCGATCGGATCTACATTCGTTATATTGAGCAGATATGCGATAATGCTATTCGCGCCGCTCCCTCGCCCAACGTAGTAATAACCTTTCTGCCGGGCATAACTGGTTATTGAATGGTTGACAAGGAAAAAGGGAATGAAGTTTTGTTTTTCGATCAGTTCGAGTTCCATATTGAACCGGTCGAGGATCACGTCATTTACATTGGACCCGTAACGGTGCCGCAGCCCGTCACAGCCAAGCTGAAAAATACGCTGATAATCGTCTTGTTTACTTTCGCCGAATACTTGCAGGTTCTGGTGCTCGCGGTCGTCACCAAACCGGAAGTGAATGCTGCATTCATCCATCAGCTTTTCGGTATTGTAAATGATCCGGTCGAAATCCTTTTGGTTAAAATGATACGTCAGGACTTTCTTGGGCATCATTTGAGCAGCTTCCTCGGCAGTCTCGTCCGTTGAAAGTTTACTAAGCATCGTATTCTGATCGATCGCGCGGAGCAGCCGGTGCGCATTAAAATCCTTTTTATGCCTGAAACTGACCGGCTGCTGGATAACCAGTTTGTCTTTGTGTTTAAATAAAGGTGAAAACTGTAATCTGCTCAGGTCTTTTACTGAAATCCCGATGTATTCGTTTGGTAAAAATATCTCCTTCTTTTCCAGACGAACCCGTTCAAAGGGGTAAATAAAAACAGTGTTTTCCAGCCACGGTGCATTTGCAGGAAAGTCGGTTTTTGCATTCAGGTGCTGCGATAAAAATGCGTTCAGAACCTGGAAACCCGCATTGTTTTTGGCTAATCCTACATATTGCTGCACGATCCCATTCCTGAAATCGATCCCTACGACAGGTTTCATATCGTATTTCGGGGCGAGCCGGATAAAGTTAAGGCAGCCGGATGTATTGTTAATATCCGTCAGCGCCATGCATCCGTACCCATTCTCCCTGCCCAGGCTCAATAGCTCCTCCTCCGGTATCGTCCCGTAGCGCAAGCTGAAATAAGAGTGACAGTTGAGTAGCATGGTTTGAAAATGATAAACTATTTACTTACTTTCGGCGTTACTAACGCACTACGTTATGATTGTCAGTTTTGGCTCAAAGGATACTGAAAGAATATGGTTTGGCGAGCGTGTCGCCAAGCTTCCATTAGATGTTGAATAACTCACATCATCTCGTCGCTGATCTCAGGATACCACCATCAAACAGATTGGAAAAGTTGTCGGGCAATATGAAAGACTTTTATAGTATTCGTATCAATATCCAATGGCGCATAGTTTTTAGGTGGCAAGACGGTAATGCATTTGAAGTCAGTATCATCGATTATCATTAATACTCAATGGAAAGACTAGCTAACATACATCCAGGGGAGATTTTGTCGGAAGAATTTTTGGTTCCGATGGGCATTACTGCATACAAGCTCGCGAAAGACACTGCTATTCCTCAAACCAGGGTGAGCGAGATCATTAAAGGCAGGCGGCGGATTACTGCGGATACTGCGTTGAGGCTCAGCAAGTATTTTGGTACCACACCAAAATTTTGGCTCGGTTTGCAGGACGATTACGATTTGGAAAAGGAACAGCATCTGATTTTCAATGAGTTGAGTAACATAAAAGCGTTGGAACAGAATATTGCCTGATTCCGCATTCAGGCATTCCGGTGCGCTGGAATGATTGGCGGATCTCCGTTGAATGGGTTTCCCATACTGGATATATTGGGGATGCCAAGGGTGGTGGCCCAGCTGAGTATTGAGTTGCCGCGGTCGTCGATCCCGTATTTATTACGGATATGATCCATGGCGAGGTAGAGATTCAGGCGCTCTTCCGAGTCGTCGAACATATTGATCTGATGATTGCCGGTTACGAGGTCGCTGAAATTGACGCCGACCAGCCGCACCATCATCCGCCGGTTATGCAGCTGGTCGAAAAGCCGCTCGATGTGCGGGATCAGAATATGGTCCGCCGAAGTGTACGGAATTTTCGCCTGTTTGGAAAAGGTATTAAAGTCGGAATAGCGGATCTTGACTGAAATACAAGAGGTAAGCTTGTTGCCGGTCCGCAGCTGGTATGCCAGATTTTCCCCCATAGCCCGGATCATTTCCCGCATCCGCTTAATATCGCCGGTATCTTTCCCGAATGTCCGCTCATTAGAAATGGATTTGCGTTCGTGGAAAGGTACAATAGGAGAGTTGTCAAGCCCATTTGCCCGGTTCCAGAGCACAACGCCATTTTTACCCAAAACCTGACTCATTACCTGCACAGGCATTTCCTGAATGGTTTTCACATAACGTATCCCCATATTTTGCAGGATCTTGTCCGTTTTCTCACCGACCATCGGAATTTTATTCACAAGCATCGGCGCCAGAAACGACTTCTCCATTCCCGCATCCACTTTCCTGTAATTATTTGGCTTAGCTTCTTCGGTAGCCACTTTTGCTACTATTTTATTGGTAGAAAGTCCCAGTGAAATAGGCAGCCCACTTTCCTTTCGGATCCGCTCGCCCAGGTTTTTCGAAAGCTGGTAGGAGCCGAGAAATTTGTCCATTCCAGACAAATCCGCGTAGAATTCATCAATACTCGCTTTTTCGAAAACCGGAACTGTTTCACTGATAATCTCAGACACAATTTTGGATTCCTTCGAATAAATACCCGCCTCGCCACGGATCACGATCGCTTCGGGACAAAGCATCCGCGCCGTTTTCATCGGCATACCTGAATGCACGCCGAATGCCCGCGTCTCGTAACTACAAGCCGCCACCACACCCCGATCGCCCGTTCCGCCTACCATCACCGGCTTTTTTTCAAGCCTGCTATCGTGCTTTCTCTCGACTGATACGAAGAAAGTATCAAGGTCAAGGTGTAGTATCGTACGGTCCATCGCTTGGAATATTTACGGGTTACTGGATTTATTCCAAATATATGGATTGGTTCCAGTATAAAAAAGGAAATATTCCAAAAAAAATGTAGATTTGGAAAAGGATTGATATTGTGCAATTTGACAAGCAGAAAATGCCAGCAGACGAAGAATTCAAACGGTTTAAGCAAGTACGGGAAGAGCTCAACCTGACACAGGCTGCTTTTGCCGAGGAACTGGGTATCAGTGCCACTACGGCTGATATTGAAAGGGGGCGGACCCGCATTCCAGGGCAGGTTGTGAAAGAGCTGCTGAAAAAATACCATATTAACCCGCTCTGGCTTTTTGGCGAGAGTACCCAGAAGTTTTTGCATTCGGACAAACTATCGGTGAACCCGAAAGTGGTGACGGTGGATAATGAGGGAAAGGAGAATATCGTGCTGGTGAATGCAAAAGCTGCCGCGGGTTACCCGAGCAATATCGGGGATGCGCAGTGGTTTGAGAGTCTGCCTGCATTTGGAATTCCGCTTCCTGAATATCGCAATGCCACTTTCAGAGGATTTCAGGTCGATGGGGATAGTATGTCGCCGGTATTGGAATCGGGAGAATGGATCGTGGGTAAGGCGGTGGAAGATATGGAAAATCTGAGCAACCGGCGAATGTATGTGGTCGTGACAGCCGACAGTGTATTAGTCAAGAAAGTGCAGAAAGAAAACCAGTCCGGTTACGTCAATCTTGTCTCCCTTAATCCCGATTATGCCCCAATCCGCATCGATCAGAATGAGATCCGGGAAATGTGGCTGGTAAGCAGCAAGTTATCTTTCAACCTGGAAGCGAATGCACAGCAGGTAAGTCTGCAAAGTCTGCACAATGATATGAGGGAATTGAAAGAAGAAATGAAGAAGCTGACCAAATAGGTTACACTTCTTCTGCGATGAGCTGTTTTTCGTAAAGTTCTTTATAAGCTCCGTTCAACTCCATTAAAGCGGCGTGGGTACCTTGTTCGATGATCTTTCCTTCATCCAGTACCACAATTTTATCAGCCAGTTTGGCAGAAGAAACGCGGTGTGAAATGATCACGGACGTGCGCTGATCCATAATCCGCTTCATATTATTGAGTATGATATTCTCAGTATTGGTATCGACGGCCGACAAGCAATCGTCGAGCACGAGAATCTTCGGATCACGTGCGATAGCGCGGGCTATTGAAAGTCGCTGTTTTTGTCCTCCTGAAAGTGTAATTCCCCTTTCCCCCAAAACGGTATCGTATCCTTGCGGGAAATCTTTGACATTATTGTAGAGATCCGCATCCTTAACCGCCTGCTCGATCCGCTCGAAAGGCATATCCACGGTTCCGAAACGCACATTGTTTTGAATTGAATCAGAAAAAAGGAAAACATCCTGCGGAACGTAACCTATCTGACGCCGATACGCGTGCACATCGTAATCTTTCATCGGCACATTATCGACAAGTATCTGGCCGCCGGTAGGATCATACAACCGACAAAGCAAATGCGCCAGCGTACTTTTTCCGGAACCTGTGGTGCCCAGGATCGCAACCGTTTCTCCCGGTTTTATTTCGAGATCAAAATTTTGAAGCGCCTGAATGCCGGAATCGGGGTAGACGAAATTTACATTCTGAAATCTGATCCCGCCTTCGAGCTGTGTAACCAGGTTTTTCTCGGATACAAGGGTAGTTTTTTCGTTCAAAAATTCATTGATCCTGGTTTGGGAAGAAGCTGCGCGCTGGATTTGACTGGTAGTCCAGCCGAGCGCCATCACCGGCCACGTGAGCATATTGACATACAGAATAAACTCTGTGATATTGCCGGGAGTTAACCGGCCGCTGATGATCTCCTGGCCACCCACATAAATGATCAGTATGTTACTGAAACCGATCAGCATGATGATCACAGGATAGAAAAATGCATCAACCTTTGTCAGATTCAGCGACTTATCTTTAAAAATCTCCGCTTCTTTTTCGAAATTTTCAAAAGAGTGTTTTTCCTGAACGAAAGATTTAATAACCCTGATTCCTGAAAAAGCTTCCTGAACATAAGTCGACAATGCCGAAAGTTGCTTCTGGATTTCCTGCGAGCGTTTCATGATCATACTATTGACCACATAAACACTGATAGAAAGCACAGGCAGCGGTAACAGTACATAAAAGGTAAGCTGCGGACTCACCGAAACCATATAAGTAATCACAAGCACGAAAAGCACGAGGAGGTTGATCCCGTACATCAGCGCCGGACCTACATAGATCCGCACGTTGCTCACATCTTCCGAGATCCGCGCCATGAGATCCCCGGTACTGTGTTTCCTAAAAAAGCTGGCCGGTAGTGTCTGGTAATGCTGGTAAATATCGTTTTTGAGCGCGAATTCAATATGCCGCGACATGACTATGATAGTCTGTCGCACGAGGAACAGGAAAATTCCTTTTAAAAGCGCCATTAAAAGGATTAGCAAGCCGTAGAGCAGAATGCTGAAAGCAAAAATATCATAGATTTCACTTTGCAGCGAAACGCCATTGAAGAGGTAATATATATCGAGGGTTTCAATAACCAGGTCGAGCGCATATCTGACCAACTGAGCGGGAATAATCCCGAAGAGGTTCGATATAATCGTAAAAAGTATCCCGAGAATGAGATACCATTTATATTTCCACAAGTACTTATTGAGGTACTTTAATGCCTTCACAGGGTAAATTTTGGGTAAGAAAAAGTGGTCTTGCAATAGGCAACATCCTATTTATTCAAAACGTTGCAAAACTAGATGAACGCATTTCATTTTTTCGATTCTGAACAAAATAGTCTAATTTTGCGCTAAATTTTAGACATTCTCGCAAGGGTTAAAGATGTAGCCTTGCTTTATATGAAGAAACGTTCTTTGAATTACTGTACTTTTTTTTCAATTGTTACCCCGGCTTATGCTGAATAGGAGATTACTAAGGACCAAGGCTGTTCAGGCACTTTACGCCCGGCAATTGACTGCCGAGGCAAACCGCCTGCTGGCGCTGGATCACATTGAAGAGGCTTTTCTGCCGAATTTGAATTCGATGGAGTTTCAGGATAAGCCGAAGCTGGCCAGCTTGAACAAGATGGCAAATTTGGCACTCGACGAATTTATCAAAAACGGCGAGCTGAGTGCGGATAAGGATCTTCCCGAACAAGTAGTGAGAGTCGCCCGAAGTGCCTATCAGGCTTACGACAGGCAAACTAAGGGTGATGGAGAAAAGCTGGTGCGGCGGGTTTTAAATGAAACTGAGCTGATTTACACCGATTTTATCCGGATACTTTCCATGCTGATTGAACTGTCGCACCAGTCGAAGATCGACCGCGAGAGAAGATATGAAGATCCGGAAGCACCTTTTCCGAAAAGTTCTGGCCTTAATTCAAACCGCGTTATCCAGGTGTTGACCGAGGACAAAGCGCTCGCAGAAGAAATTATTCGCAGCGGGATCAATTGGAGCAATGAAATGGGTGTGATCCGTAAAACTTACAAAGAAGCCTTACGGAAAGATGAAACCTACGAAGCTTACTGTCGTGTCGCGGAACATACGCCCGAAGAAGATCAGGCGCTGATCCAGCATATTTTAAGACAGATCATTCTAAAACACGAAGTTCCGCTCGAATATCTTGAACAACGTGATCTCTACTGGGCCGATCACAGCGAACTGATCCGCGGATTGGCTATCAAAACCCTCAAATCCGCAGACAGCGCAGATACTTTTCAACTCGCTCCGTTGACAAAGGATTGGGAAGAGGATAGGGAATTTGTGGAAGAACTTTGTCGGATCGTGGTGGCTGAAAACGACCAATATGGTGTTTATCTCGAAGATCAATTGAAAAACTGGGAATTGGAAAGGGTAGCTCTCGTGGATCTGATTATTCTGAAAACCGCTTTGGCTGAGCTCATTCATTTCCCCGGTATACCCGTGAAAGTTACGATCAACGAGTTTATCGAAATTGCAAAAAGGTACAGTACCCCAAAAAGTGGTAAGTTTGTGAATGGCGTCCTCGACGTGTTGTCCGTTAAACTTGCCAAAGAAGGCGTGATACGGAAAAGCGGAAGGGGATTGATTGACAATAAATAGACCCGGAAATAGCCCCGGGGTTTTAAATGGAATAGTTTTTGGAGCTGTTAAACCATAGGAAGCTTTATGGCGACCAACAGCTAAAACAAAGAAATCATGAGTAAAACCAGTAACAGTCTGATAGCATTTTTGACCGGTTGTGTCACAGGTGCTGCATTGGGAATTCTTTATGCACCCGATAAGGGAGAGGTACTCAGAACACAATTAACTTTTCGTTTGTCTAAATACCGCGAAAGACTTCAGGAAGTAATTCAGGACTTAGTTGATAAAAAAGACCAGCCTGAAAATTTCACCCGTTCCGAAGGCGAAAGAGTAGTGAACGATGCCCGTGAAAAGGCGGAAAAACTACTGGAAGATGTTGACCGCCTGATGGCCCAGATCAAAGGTCAGGCCAGCTAAGCTACCAACATGAAAAAAATATCCGCTTGCATACTATTGGGAATTACGCTTTCCTTTTTTAATTGTTCAAATGAAAAAGGAGACAGTGAAAAACAGGCATCTTCAAAAATGCCTGTTTTTGCATTGCTTGACAGTGCTTCCCACGATTTCGGGACAGTTCAGGAAGGTGCGGTGGTAGAGCATGATTTTAAGTTTAAGAATGAGGGAGAATATCCTTTGATCCTGAACAACATTTCTTCTTCCTGCGGCTGTACCACTCCGGAATGGCCAAAAGAGCCGATCGGACCGAATGAAACTTCGAGTATCAAAGTTCGTTTTGACACAAAAAACAAAACGGGCCCGCAAGTGAAAACGATCACAGTTTACGCCAACACCGAGCCGGCATATTCCGAACTCAGGTTGAAAGGGATTGTGAATGCTGCTTCAAAACCAGCAACAGGCAAATAGCCGACTATCTTGGAATGACCGGAATCCGGTTTAAATTTTACTAATCAACCTCTTAATATGAAGCTTTCTCTCTTAGCCCAAGCGGCATCCGACGGTTCACAAACCATGATTTATCAGGTTGTAATGTGGGTCGGTATTATCGGCGTATTTTACTTTTTTATGATCCGCCCGCAGCAAAAGAAACAAAAAGAACAAAAAGAGCTTCTTACCAATCTTAAAAAAGGCGATCAGGTTGTAACGATCGGTGGAGTTCATGCCAAAATTTACACCGTTGAAGATGCAACTGTAACTCTTGAATTGGATAAAGGAGTAAAATTAACTGTCGATAAGTCGGCAATCGCACGCACCATAGCCGGATAAAACTAACAGGCCGTGAATCACGTACCACAAAACCAAAACAGAATCAAAACTTTTATTGGATGCTTGCTGGCTGCGTCTTTCTTTTGGCTGATGAATGTGCTGAACACGGAGAATTATTCGATCAAGCTCAATTATCCGCTTGAAATCGAATACGATAATTCGTCTTACGTTCCTATGCAGCCGCTGCCCAGGAGAATTTCAGTCAATGTATCGGGTGACGGATGGAGCTTGCTCCAAAAATCATGGCTGAATTTCAATGCTAACCCTGTGGTATACAAGGTTTTAAATCCAAACGAGGCCAGCTTTATCAATTCTACTACCCTCACAGACCAGGTAACGGAGCTATTCCCAAACCTGCACGTTAACTACGTGGTAGCTGATACGTTCGAGCTGAGTTTCGAACCCAAGATCAGGAAAATAATCCCGATCCGTATCGACAGCGTCGGTATTGATATTAAGCCGGGATACGTTATTTCCAGTGTTATCAATGTGTCGCCGTCGCTCATTTCCATCGACGGGCCCGTTTCGCTGGTGAAAACGTATCCCGATACAATCCGCATTTCCGTTCCGACTCCGAAAATCCAAGGGAATTACGACGAAAGTCTGCCCATTCCGCTTCCCGTTTCCCCTCTTGTGGATGTCAGCCACCGCGACGTATTCGTCAGTTTCGAGGTGGCGCAATTCCTAAATGTTCCTTTATAGTATACCCTAATTTCGACCCATGTCAGCTCCTCTTCAGATAGGCGTTACCGGTGGAATAGGGTCAGGAAAGAGCGTGGTTTGTGAGTTGTTCTCCTGTCTGGGTATTCCGGTTTACAACGCGGATTCTCGTGCTAAGTGGTTGACTAACAATAACCAGCAGGTTAAAGCTGATATTACTCAGCTACTTGGCGCGCGCGCGTATAACAGCGAAGGTAAATACGATACTGCATTCGTGGCTTCCGTTGTTTTTAAGGATGGAAATTTGTTAAAAAAGTTAAATTCAATCGTTCATCCGGCTGTGTTGAAGGATACGGAAGATTGGGTAGGAAGACAAAAAAACGTGCACTATGTGATCAAAGAAGCTGCGATTATGAATAAGGCAGGTGATAAGAATACGCTTGATTTTGTGATTGTGGTAGAGTCAGATATCGCTTTGCGCGTTGCCCGGATATTAAAGAGGGATCGTCGCAGTGAGTCAGAGATCAGGGCAATCATTGAGCGGCAGGTGTCGGATGAAGCAAGGCGGCAGGTTGCTGATTTTGTGATCACGAATAATACAAACTCCACTTTGATCCCGCAGGTAGTGCAACTGCACAAGAAGTTTTTGAGTATTGATAAAAATTAAAAATCTACGTCAAGTCCAAGTGCTTGTTTGAGTTCAAGGAGATACGGGTTTTTCTCAGCCATATAATTGAATTTCTCCGCCGGTGTGTAGGGTAACCGGTTCACTTCCTGAGGTGCTACTCTTGCATTAATATCCAGTTTCGGCGCATCGAGCCTGCTTTTCAAAAATCCGAGCAGATCATAACGTGCATTCTGGATCGCTTCCAGTTGGTGGGCATTGTTCAGCGGGATTTCAATCGTTGAGCCTTCAAGTCGAAATTCCTTTTTCAGTGAAATTTCCTCAGTTGTTGAGTTACCTTCTTCTTTTCTTTTTTCTGCAAATTCATACCACAGCCGCTGTAAGTTTTCCAGCGTCAAAGCTTCTTTGCGAATTTGCGTAGCAGGTTCAATTTCCTGCCTGTTCGTAGTAACACTTTCAGCGACGGCCCCCACGGGGCGGGTCATTGCCAGGGGAATCGTGTTCTTTAATTTCGACGAAACAACGGTAGGCGTCGAAGGTTGCTGCGCGGGAGCTGCTGCATTCCCGTTTGAATAAGCAGGAGACGTCGGTTCAGGAGCGGGGGGAAGCTCGTTTTTTACAGGCTCGGGTTCAGGCTCAACTTTTTTTTTTGCCGTTTCATCAACGGCTCCCAGCGAACTTAATTGAAGAATATGTGGCAGATTTGCCAGTTTGATCAGACAAAGTTCCGCATGCAGCCGCTGGTTTTTTGCTGCTTTATAATTGATATCGCATTGACCTGTGATACTCAACGCAGATAACAAAAAGCTCATATCCGCCGCGGCTGACTGTTCAACATACTTGCGCTCTGCCGATTCTGAAACCTGTAATAGCGTGACTGTTGCTGGATCCTTGCAAACCAGCAGGTTACGAAAGTGTTCCAGAAGGCCAACTACGAATAAATGCCCGTCAAAACCCTTTCTCAGAATTTCATCAAATAAGATCAGCGATTTTGAAATGCTGCCAGCGAGCAATGCATCTGTGATTTTGAAATAATAATCATAATCCAGAATATGCAGATTTTCGAGTACCGCCTCGTAAGTAAGTCGGTTGTCGGTTGAAAATGTCACATTGAGGTCGAACATCGAAAGTGCGTCCCGCAAACCGCCGTCGGCTTTTTGACCGATCAGTTCCAGTGCCTCTTTTTCAGTTTCTATCCCCTCTTTCTGAGCTATATCAGCCAAGTGGTAAGCGATATCTTTCGACTGAATGCGATTGAAGTCGAAGATCTGGCACCTTGACAGAATCGTCGGTAATATCTTATGTTTTTCGGTTGTAGCGAGAATGAATATCGCGTAGCCCGGCGGTTCTTCCAATGTTTTTAAGAATGCATTGAAAGCAGCCTGCGAGAGCATGTGCACCTCATCGATGATATAGATCTTGTACTTACCTGTTTGGGGCGGGTAGCGTACCTGGTCGATCAGGTTACGAATATCCTCGACGGAGTTGTTGGAAGCTGCATCGAGTTCATGGATATTGAAAGATGCATTATTCTGAAAACTGACGCAGGATTCGCATTCTCCGCACGCTTCCACATCATCTCCAAGATTTTGACAATTGATAGTTTTCGCCAGAATTCGCGCACATGTCGTTTTTCCAACACCTCTTGGGCCACAGAATAAAAAGGCCTGCGCCAGGTGATTTGTGCGGATTGCGTTTTTTAATGTAGTTGTAATGTGTGATTGCCCAACCACCGAATCAAATGTAACCGGGCGGTATTTTCTGGCGGAAACAACAAAATTATCCATGATGCAAGATAACCCTGTGCACTGGATTTTCAAAGCTACTTTTTCTCGCTGAGGGGGTAATAGCGCACGTAATCGATCTCCATTTTTTGAGGGAAAACGCTGTCATCCACGCCCTTTTGACCGCCCCAATTGCCTCCGACCGCAATATTCAAAATCAGGTGAAAAGGTTTGTCAAATGGCCATTCCGCCCATTTGTATTCTGCTTCTTTGGGAAATGTGAAGTAAGCTTTGCCGTCAACAAGAATGGTAACCGACTCGGGTGTCCACTCGCAGGTGTAAATGTGAAATTCCTCCGAAGCTTTGTCGACGATCACGTTATTGCCTTTATTGGTTTTCAAGACGTGATTAAAAGCTTTGGTATGCACATTCCCGTGAACCCGGTTCTGGTCGAAACCCACATGCTCCATGATGTCTATCTCTCCATTGTCGGGCCAGCTTTTGTTGCCGTAATTATTTTCACTGTAAAGCATCCAAATAGCAGGCCAGGTACCTGTTCCGGCAGGCAGTTTTGCCTTTACTTCTATCTTACCATACAAAAAATCCCCCTTTCCCTTCGATACCAGCCGCGCTGAACTGTATTCGGCTTTCCCGGATTTCTCCTTTATAGCTGTGATGATCAGGTGGCCATTTTCAACTTTCGCGTTCCCGATCTCATCTGTATAGTTTTGCAGCTCATTATTCCCCCACCCATTCTCTCCAAGCGCGTAAGACCATTTTGCAGCGTCAGGCTTGCCGGAATAGTTAAATTCGTCCTGCCAGGAAGGAGTTGAGGCGAAGAAGTTACCTTCGTTTTGCGCGATTACAGCAGGTTGTGAGCAAGCTGCCAAAGTTGTAATCAGGAATATAAAAATTACCTTCTGGCGCATATTAACTGTTGGCTTCTGCCTTAGCGAGGCTTCTGATTTTAGACAAATCAACCTTTTTCAAGATTGCATTCACTATTTTCAATTCCTGTTGCACCAACTTCTCGGCGGATAGTATTGTCGTTGCGTTTTCTTTGTTTAAAGGTCTCATAGCTTATTTGTGATTATGTATAGTTCGTAACATTCATCTTTTTGAAAATGCACTATTCCCTTCTCATTAATTCCTAAAATAACATATTTTTCTGATAGTTGTTGAAGTTCTCTCGAGATTGCGATTCTATACAATCGGTGTCTTCTTGAATCATTCCCCCGGAAAACGACAGAATAGTCTTTATCTCTTTCCAGAAAATTTGCCACGATACGAAACATAGTTGCCAAAACGGTTATCATATCCTGATTTCTTGTTTCAGTAATGTTGCTGCATTCTCCGGAATCCAAAATATCGAATAGCGCGAGATTAAATACATTTTCACTGCCCGTCTCTGTGAATGCGACAAGCTTCCTTACATTCTTTTCCTTCCCAATACTTAGAAATTCATATTCGTAACTTTTAGAAAGTGAATACTCATAGATGTCCTCGTTCATATTTGCTGTGTGTTCTTGATATCCTCAAACCTAATCCTTTCTACAATTACGACCACTATGCAATTCTCCAGCGGCTGGATATTACCTTTGTATACCGCATTTGACTTATCATGAGAGAAATAAAGCTTAGTACAGAAGTTGCCATCACCCCTTCCGACTGGAAAATGGATCACCATTCCAAAATTCTGACTGTCGGCTCGTGCTTTGCCGAAGTACTCGGGACGCAGCTGGAAGGCTATAAATTTGACGTACTGAACAATCCGCTGGGTACTATTTTCAATCCGCTCACCATTTGCAAAACGCTGGATCTGGCGCTGGATGAGAGAGGGCCGGCACCTGAGCTTTTTCTGAAAACCCCAGACGATATCTGGCTGCACCACGATTTTCATTCGTCCATCTGGAGCAATAGCCGGAAGGATCTGGAAGTTCAGCTTTCAGGGAAATTAGAGAATTTACGCGCATTCATCACCGAAGCCGATGTGCTCGTGATCACCCTGGGCACGGCCTACGGGTACCGTCACAAGGCAACAAATATGGTGATTGGGAACTGTCATAAGCTCCCTGCGGAGCATTTCATCCGCGAATTATTGCATCCCGACCAGATCAGTATGGCGATGGAGCAATTGATCCAGAAGCTGCTGATGTTCCGGCGGAACCTTCGGGTGGTATTGACCATCAGCCCGGTTCGCCACACGAAAGATACTTTGCCGCTAAACCAGGTCAGTAAGTCGACGTTACGGCTGGCCTGCCACCGGCTTGCCGAAAAATACAAGCATATTACCTATTTCCCTTCCTACGAGATCATGATCGACGAGTTAAGGGATTATAGGTTCTATAAAAGTGACCTGATCCACCCGAACGAACTCGCTGAGGAACATATCTTCCAGATTTTCGCTAGATCGTTCATTTCGCAGGGTTCTGTTGAATTAATGGAAGAATGGGACAAAATCCTGTCTACAATCAATCATCGGCCATTGCACGGATTTACGAAAAGTCATTTAAAATTCCTGAAATCGGTGTGGAGCAAGCTGAATGAAATTTCGCGAAAAATGAACGTAGCCGACGAAATGGAAGAGATAGAAAGGCGAATCGGAGAATTTCCGGTTTTGTAACAAACTCATCAGGGGATTTTTGCGTTGCATAGTATTAGTCAAGGTCCTCAGCCAGTATAATGGGAGAATTTACAATCAATAAAGAAAAAGTATTACAGGCACTGAGCACTGTGGAAGAGCCAGACCTGAAAAAAGATCTTGTGACCCTTGGAATGATCCAGGATATTGAGATCGGAGTGAATCAGGTGCGTTTTACAGTTGTTCTTACTACCCCCGCGTGCCCACTTAAAGAGTTGATCAGGAGAAGTTGCGAGACTGCGATTCATGAGCATTTAAGTCCTGATGTTGAAGTGATTATCAAGCTTACTGCAAACGTCACTACGGCGCGTCAAACCGGCCCACTCATTCCTGGCGTTAAAAATGTAATCGCTATTTCCTCTGGAAAAGGCGGAGTTGGGAAGTCGACAGTTACGGCCAACCTCGCGATGGCATTGCACCGTTCGGGAGCGAAAGTTGGTATTATCGATGCAGATATCTTTGGCCCGTCCATCCCTGTGATGTTTGGTGTGGAGCATATGCAGCCGACGATTACGCCGAAAGACGGGAAAAATTTCATTAATCCGATCCGTCAGTTTGGTATTAAAATGATGTCGATCGGTTTCCTTACGCCGCCTGATAGTGCGGTAGTGTGGCGCGGACCGATGGCGAGCCAGGCATTGAAGCAGTTTTTTGCGGATACAGACTGGGGCGATCTGGATTACCTGCTGATAGATTTACCGCCTGGTACCAGCGATATTCACCTTACCCTCGTGCAAACGGTGCCCGTAACCGGCGCAGTGGTGGTTACCACGCCTCAAAAAGTGGCACTGGCGGATGCTGTAAAGGGTTTATCCATGTTCCGGCAGCCGCAGATCAATGTGCCGATTTTAGGTATTATTGAGAATATGGCATGGTTTACGCCAGAGGAGCTTCCTGATTCCCAGTATTTCATTTTTGGAAAAGGAGGCGGGCAATCTTTGGCGGATAAATTTGATGTGCCTTTAATAGGGCAGATCCCTCTTGTACAGAGCATTAGGGAAGCAGGGGATGAAGGAAGGCCCGCTGTAATGGATACGAATCCGATCGTAAACGATGCTTTCCGGGATGCAGCAGAGTCGCTTGCACAGCAGGTTGCGATCCGGAATGCGAGCAAAAACAAGACGCAGACCGTCGAGATCCAGGTTTGATTTCGGGGCTGATCAGGATTTGATTTTTTGAATATTATCTTGCATCTTAGCAAATACATAATTGAAACAATGGATTCCAAAGAAAAAACAATAGAATTGATCGAGCAGGCACTGGAATCAGTGCGGCCGTATTTGCATGCTGATGGTGGTGATGTGAAGCTGGTGGAGTTGACTGACGATAACATTGTCAAGCTGGAATTGCAGGGATCCTGCCAAAGCTGCCCGATGAGCGCGATGACGTTCCGTGCAGGACTGGAAGAGTCGATCCGTAAAGCGGTTCCGCATGTTAGTAAAGTGGTAGCAGTGAACGTTCCGGCGCTGGCTTAGTTTCGGATCATATAAAACTTAAAAAAGGCAGTTCTTCGTGAGGAGAGCTGCCTTTTTTGCTTCATCCCGATTAGTCCCTTATCTTGCGATCTTTGAATGAAAACCGGAATTACTATGCGTATCGGAATATTTTTTGGAGGCCCTTCACGTGAAAGAGAAATATCATTTGCAGGTGGAAAAACAGCATTTGAGTACCTGGACAAATCTCTTTTCGAGCCGGTACCTGTCTTTGTAGACAGCTTTGGCAGGTTTATATTATTAGAAAAACAACTGATGTATTCCAGCGAGATCCGCGAATTTTATCCTGCGAAAAATATCCAGAAAGCTGGTTTTAAAACATATATAGAATCTTATCCCGAGCTGGCTAGCGAACCTGTCGACAATGAAACGGGCACACTGATCACACCGGAGCAATTTAAAGATTATTTTGACTTTGCATTCCTGGCGATGCACGGGCCTGATTGTGAGGACGGTGCAATACAAGGTTTGCTGGAATGGTACAAAATACCTTACAGCGGACCTGGCTTAATGGGGTCTGCTGTCGGAATCGATAAGATCCTGCAAAATGATATGATCGCCCTGGTTAATGGGCAGGAGAAAAAAAGCTGGACGCTGACTTATAAGAATTGGGTTCCGGAAGAATATGCGCTTCTTTTTCAGGTACTTAAAAAACACCTTGGCCTTCCTCTGGTAATCAAAGCGCCGCATCAGGGCTCCTCAATCGGTGTAGCTATTGTGAAAGACGATTCGCTTGAAGCGTTTATTTCAGCAGTAAACCAATGCTTTTTCCGGATCGAATTGGAAGCTGAAACCTGGAAATCGCTTGATACTGCCGAAAAACAGGCATGGGGACAGAAAGTTGCGAATCTTGATGAGGGTATCGGCTTTCCGGTTGTGCTGTCAGGAAAGACCATTTATCACCCGGCAGATCTTCTTCCTGAACTGGATAACCACTTTGTTGCCGGGCATACAATAGCTGTTTTAAGCAGCTCGAATTCAGAAGATCAGGTCCTGGTAGAGGAATTTACAACCGGGCAGGAATTCTCCTGCGGCTGCATTCAGTTTGACGATGGAAAACCGCTTGCATTACCGCCAAGCGAGGTGATCAAAATGGTTCAGGTTTTTGATTTTAATGCAAAATATAAGCCAGGAGCCAGCCGAAAACGCATTCCCGTAGATACTTCATTAGAAAACAACCAGGCTATCCAGAAAGTGATCGCCGAAGTTTTTGAACAGCTGGGCATCAATGTTTGTGTGCGTATTGACGGGTTTCTGACAGAAGAAGGCCGCATTATTCTGCACGATCCGAACACGATTCCAGGTATGTCCCCGACTTCATTTATTTTCAAACAAATGGCCGAGATCGGTCTGAATGTGACGCATGCGCTTACTTACCTGGTCCGCCAGTCAATCCGCGAGCGTATCAGGAGTGGGAAAAATACCTGGGCGCTCAGAACTTTGCTGGATGAGCTGGATCAGCGGATCAATGCAAATAATGCCATCGCAAAACCGGTGGAATATATTGTTTTTGGCGCAACCGATGAGGAGTATATTGATGCCCGCCTGCGTTACGGTCGGTTAAATGCAGAAGGGAAAATTCAGCCGGTGCCCGTTTTAAAAGGTAGGGACGGACAATTCTATAAACTCACTAATCCGCTGATGTTCAAGGAATATGTGGCGGATGTAGAAGTGCTGCTTAGTTCTGAGCGTCACCCGCTGCTGACTGAGACCTCGGAAAAGGCGGACAAGCTGACCAGATTTTATGCAGGTAACGTTTCCTTTAATGTAACCGCCTATTCCGATCTGGCTGCATTGCAAGTGACCGCCTGACACATTCCTGATTTTCAATTTTTAACCGGTTTTTGCTGTTTTTGGAAACCGGTTTTTTAAATTGGGTAGATTTTAAAGTGAAATTCATTCCTTTCGATAATCAACATATTAATGGCAAACGGCGCGGAAAAAGTAAGATTAAGCCTTCAAAAAGATAACAAGGGTTGGAAAAAGTGGGGGCCTTATCTGTCTGAACGCCAGTGGGGTACAGTACGAGAGGATTATAGCGGCAATGGCGATGCCTGGAACTATATTACCCACGAAATGGCGCTTTCCAAAGCCTATCGCTGGGGCGAAGACGGGATTGGTGGATTTTCGGACAACAAGCAGCATATATGCCTTTCCTTTGGATTCTGGAATCACAAGGATAAAATCTTGAAAGAAAGGATTTTCGGGCTTACAAACCGCGAATCCAATCACGGCGAGGATGTGAAGGAAATGTACTATTACCTTGATAGTACGCCCACGCATTCGTACACCAAGATGCTTTACAAATACCCTCAGCAGCTTTTTCCATACGATAAGCTGCGTCAGGAAAACGGCCGTCGCGGAAAAGAAGACCAGGAATATGAGATCATGGACACCGGGGTTTTCGAAAACGATGAATATTTTGACATTTTCATTGAGCACGCGAAAGCCGACGAGGAAGATATTCTCATGAAAGTAACGGTTTTTAACCGCGGCCCTGAGGATGCGCCAATCACCGTGCTGCCGACGATCATGTTCCGCAATACCTGGTCGTGGGGTTACGAAGCATTCAATTACAAGCCTATTATGAACGGTATCTCGAACCGTTTGATAGAAGTAACTCACCGCAAACACGGTAAATACAACCTTTACCTGGATAATGCCGACGAATTGTTGTTTTGTGAAAACGAAACGAATTTCAAAAAGCTTTACGGTACAGCCAACAATACCAGCTACCCGAAAGACGGTATCAACGATTTTATCGTGTCGGGAGGTAAATCCAATACGGTCAATCCTAATCATATTGGTACCAAGGCTTCGGCGCGATTTACACGCACAGTGAAGGCGGGGACCAGTGAGGTTTTTCGTTTGCGCTACGTAAATCACGCGATTTCAGAGCCTTTCGGTGGTTTTGAGGATCTTTTTGCCAAAAGGATCCGGGAAGCGGACGAATTTTATGACGACCTGCAACGCGACGTTTCCGATGCAGATCTGCGGTCTATTCAGCGCCAGGCTTATGCGGGAATGCTTTGGAGCAAGCAGTTTTACTACTATAATGTATACGAGTGGCTCAAAGGCGACCCTGCCCAGCCGGGTCCGAATCAGGGTAGAAAGTGGGGCAGGAACTCGGGCTGGAAGCATTTATATGCAGCCAATATCATTTCGATGCCCGATAAATGGGAATATCCCTGGTTTGCAGCCTGGGACCTGGCTTTTCACTGCGTACCGCTGGCCAGGGTCGACGCGGATTTTGCGAAAAGGCAACTCGAAATTCTGCTCCGAGAGTATTATATGCACCCGAACGGGCAGATTCCGGCTTACGAATGGAATTTCTCAGATGTAAACCCACCGGTTCACGGGTGGGCTACGTGGAAAGTCTATGAGATTGACCGCGAACAAAATAACGGGGTAGGGGATATTCAGTTTCTTGAAAAAATATTTCATAAACTGCTATTAAACTTCACCTGGTGGGTTAACCAGAAGGATGATACCGGAAATAACATATTCAGCGGCGGGTTCCTGGGGCTGGATAATATCGGTGTATTCGACCGGTCTACACCAATGCCTTTCGGTGGAAAGTTGCAGCAGGCCGATGCGACGGGCTGGATGGCGATGTATACTTTAAATATGCTTCGTATCTCGGTAGAAATTGCTCTGGTACATCCTGTGTATCAGGATATGGCGTCGAAATTCTTTGAGCACTTCCTGCATATTGCCGGTGCCATGGAATCGATCGGCGGGAAGAATTCTTCGATCAGTCTCTGGGATGAAGAAGACCAGTTTTACTATGATGTGATCCATATTCCGAACGGTCAGAGCATTCTGTTGAAAGTTCGATCGATAGTCGGTTTGATTCCGCTTTTTGCGGTTGAAATTTTAGATCCTCAGAATTTGGATAAACTGCCTGTATTCAAAAGGCGTGTTGAGTGGGTTTTGGCCAACAGGCCGGATCTGGCGCGGTTGATATCGCGATGGTTTGAATCAGGGAAAGGTGAAAACAGGCTGCTCTCAATTCTGCGCGGTCACCGGATGAAAATGATCCTGAAAAGAATGCTGGATGAAAGCGAATTCCTGTCGGATTACGGCGTGCGCGCATTGTCCAAATACCACGAAGAGAATCCGTATAAATTTTATATCAACGGGGAGGTTTTACAGGTAGATTATACGCCTGCGGAAGCTCTTACAGATATTATGGGTGGAAATTCAAACTGGCGCGGGCCGATCTGGTTTCCATTGAATTACCTCATATTCGATTCGCTGATGAAGTTCCATGCTTATTATGGCGAGGATTTTATGGTGGAATATCCGACCAACTCCGGCAATCTGGTTACGATCAAGGAAGCGGCCGTGGGTATTGCCTGCCGCCTGATCGACATTTTCAAGAAGGATACAGAAGGCAACCGCGCAGTATACGGGCACGATCAGAAAATGCAGAAGGACGATAATTTCAACGATCACGTGCTCTTTTACGAGTATTTCCACGGTGATAACGGGCGCGGCTGCGGAGCAAGTCACCAAACGGGCTGGACCGGACTTGTAGCCGAGCTGATCTTGAAAACAGCAAAAGAAACGGTGCGCAAGAGCGAAACGCAGGAAGCTGAGATCATTAAATAAAATCTAAATTAAATATACTTCAACTACTTATGACTGCAAATCTGGAACCGAACGTCAAGGCCAAAATAACCACCTGGCTAGACGGTGATTATGATATTGATACCAAACAATCCATTCAGCAACTGATTGATGAAGGAAATGATACTGAACTGACAGACGCATTCTACAAGGACCTTGAATTCGGAACCGGCGGTTTGCGCGGGCTGATCGGTATTGGCTCAAACAGGATGAACCGCTACACGGTAGGTACTGCCACGCAGGGACTTGCGAATTACCTGAACAAAGCGTTTCCGGGTGAAGAAGTAAAAGTGGCGATTGCTTACGACAGTCGCATTAAATCGGACGAATTCGCGAAGATCATTGCAGATATTTTCTCGGCAAACGGGATCAGCGTGTACCTTTTTGAAGCGCTGAGACCTACTCCTGAGCTTTCTTTTGCAATTCGTTTGCTCGGCTGCAAAAGTGGTGTTGTGGTAACTGCCTCGCACAATCCCAAAGAATATAATGGTTATAAAGCATATTGGGACGATGGTTCGCAGGTGGTTGCTCCGCACGATACCAACATTATCGGCGAGGTGAATGCGATCCAGTCGATCGATGATGTGAAATTCGATGGCGACGCTTCAAAAATTACTAAAATAGGGGTGGAGGTAGATGAGAAATATATGGATCATATTCTGTCTCTCTCAATTTCAAAAGATGCGTTGGCTCGTCAGAAAGACCTGAAAATAGTTTACACGCCACTTCACGGTACCGGTGTTACGCTAGTTCCTGCGCTGCTGGCGAAAATGGGTTTTGAAGCTGTGACTGTGATTGAAGAGCAGGCTGAACCGAAAGGTAACGGTCAGTTCCCGACGGTGGTTTACCCAAATCCTGAGGAAGCGGAAGCAATGTCGAAAGCGGTTGAAAAAGCGAAAGAAATCGATGCAGACCTGGTTTTAGGAACTGATCCGGATGCTGACAGGGTTGGTATTGCTGTTAAAAATCACCACGGCGAAATCCAGCTTTTGAATGGAAACCAGACAGCCAGTGTGCTGATCTATTACCTTCTGAATGCATGGAAAGATGCGGGTAAGTTGACCGGAACCCAGTTTGTTTGCAAAACGATCGTGACCACCGACCTGATCGATAAAATGGCGGAAGCTTACGATGTTAAATGTTATAACACATTAACCGGTTTTAAATATATTGCCCAGGTAATCAGGGAGAAAGAGGGTCAGGAGCAGTTTATTGGTGGTGGCGAGGAAAGCTACGGTTACCTGATTGGTGACGCGGTTCGTGACAAGGACGCGATCGCTTCCTGCGCGATGATCGCCGAGCTGACTGCTTATGCGAAAGACAAAGGTCTGAGCCTTTTTGATATGTTAATGGAGATATACAAGCAATTCGGTTTTTATTACGAAGGCTTGATTTCTTTAACCAAAAAAGGAAAAACGGGAGCTGATGAAATCCAGCAGATGATGGCGGATTTTCGTGCAAATCCTCCAAAAACGATTGCCGGCTCGCCTGTGATCAGGATGGACGATTACAAAGCGCTCACAACCGTTGACTTCACGAGCGGCACTTCGCATTCAATTCCTTCGGGCGAGATGGGTATTGAATCTTCGAATGTACTTCAATTCTTCACTGAGGATGGTACAAAGTTTACGTGCCGCCCGTCGGGTACCGAGCCGAAGATTAAATTCTACGTTGGTGTACGCGCTGCTTTGGAGAAAAATGAAGATTTTGACAACGTGTATGCTTCTTTGCAGCAGAAAGTAAAAGCAATAGGAGAAGAGCTGAATCTGAAATAGCTTATCTGATTTCTATAAAAGTAACGCGGCCGCCAGATTCCTGGCGGCCGCGTTTAGTAGTGTCCGACCTGACGTTATCACTTCGTCGAAACCAATACATACTTTTTCTTCTGTTCGTCTTCGATGATCTCTACTTCGGTGATACTTTTGAAGGGAAGGGCGTTGAGGTCTTCTAATGTGGTTCGCTGGGCGTCGAGGTATAAATCGGCTCCCTGGTAATCCGATTCGCGGATCACGAATGTGCCTTGTTCGGATTTCCCTATGCCCGACCTTTTAAGAATAGCAGGAGCATATTGGCCGTCGAAGGAATGTGGTTTGTACGAAGTACTTGAATTCATTCCAATTTCCTTGCTAAGTCTGACTTTAAAGTACTTCATTTCATTTTGCCTGAATAATCCCAGCGCTCTTTGATAGTCTGCGTCAGTTTCTCGTTGCAGCTGTGCAGGGATTGATAATGATCCGACCCCAATCCCGTTTTTGATCATATGGCCTGAATAGCCTTGAATTGGCATAAAACCTTGTCCGCCCGTAGAGCCTTCCCCCCTTGAACCCTTCGCGGTCACGACAATGCCAACCGAAGTAATGAACTGCTGCAACGGATCATACTCAACTTTGTTGACCACAAATTCACCACCAAACTGATTAGCCGCTTTACGCATCTGGACGAAATCTTCCAGTGCCATCATAGGCGAAACCGACCAGAAAAGTGTGTCATTCCGGATCAAAATACCTCTTACACGTTTTGTTCCCTGATCTTCTATAACGGTTTCAGAAGCAGGAATTACAGGCTCATTAATCTTCGCCGGCGCTTTCGCAGCCACCTTTTCGGCGGGTGCCGTCTCCTGGAATTTCTCCTGGATCAGACTTGCGACGATGGGTTTAACAGCCTTTGGCACCAGCGTAACCAGCTTGTGTTTGAAGGGTGCCACAAATGCGGAGGATAAATAAAGTACGGCGATCAGCGCGCCATATTTACCCCAGGCTAAGTAATGCGAAGGTTTGCGGTTCATCATTTTAATGCGGTTTTTGAGTAGTGATTGTGCAAATGAAGTAGTCAGTGGCAACTACCTGCCCTGCATTGCGGCAGTGAGCAAACTGTATTGATATTGCTTTTTCCCAATTCCGCCCTCTAATACTGCCCGATCGGCGAGGTATTCAAGATTAGCCTGCACCTGTTTCTGATGATACCATGCGAATGGATTGAACCAGAGTACAATACGTTGCAATTCTGCGGCTAACAGGTCTATGCTGTGCCATTGAAGCGCATGCTCGGTTTCGTGGGCCACAATATGTTGGAGTTCCTCCTTTGAATGATTTTCAGGATTGATAACTATCCATCGGAAGAAAGAATAGGGCGACTTAATATGCTTATTTCTGACAAAAAGGAGCTTCTGGTCACGTTCAATATCCGATTGTGAGAGCAAACGGAATATTCCACCAACTTGAAAAAGAAAGAAAATTGTGAGAGCAGTAACGCCAGCAAGGTAGACAAGCAGCATGCATTCCATGATGTCCGGACTGGAAAGGTTCTGTCTGGTAAGTGCAACCTGCGTGGGATTATATGCTGCTATCTGCTGCTTCACGGCAGGAATTACCTCCGCTAGCTTTGGAATAGTCTGATGAAATTCAGTCTGCACTTTAACAGGGCCCCAGTCCGGCATCGGGATCAGAGGCAATGTCCAGGCTGCGATTACATTTAACCAAAGCAATGCCCGGTTCAGTTTGGAGAACGTCTCGAACTGCACCATCCAGCGATAGCCTAGGGTGAGTACGGCCAGCAACAAGCTGACTTTCAAAAGGTAGGGAAATAACATAAGCTGCGGATTAATGGTGGTGCATCAATTCTTTACTCTCCTTCTTCAATCATTTTAATAATCTCCCGAAGCTCATCGGGACTCACTTTTTCATTCTTTGCAAAATAGGCGACCAGATCTTTGTAGGAATCATTGAAATAGCTGCCAACCACTTTGTTCAGCACAAAATGGTTTTGATAATCATCCTTTTTTACGACCGGGAAATATTCATAGGTATTCCCAAACTGCCGGTGGTTTACATACCCTTTTTCTTCCAAATTCCGGATAATGGTCGAAAGGGTATTGTAATGCAGCTTAGGCTCAGTGAACAGCGGGAGCATATCTTTCACAAATGCACTTTCCAGGTTCCAGAGTACCTGCATTACCTGTTCTTCCTTATTGGTCAACTTTTGAAATTCCATGTGTCCAAAGTATAAACTATTTTTATAGTTAGCAAACTATTTTTCTAGTGAGTAAAATTTTCGAGGATTTCTTTTAAACAATTCATACCATTTCATCCCCCATAAGTGACCGCAGGATTATTTACTGGGTATTTAATGTTAATTTTTAAAGAGAGAATATTAAATTACACGTATCTACATAACAAACCTATTATGATGAAAAAGTTACTTCACAATTCTTTGAGCGTCTTCCTGCTCTTCGTTTCGCTTTCCGTGCGAATGGTAAATGCGCAGAACGGAATGGTCACGGGCAGGGTAACCGATCAGGACGGCTCCGAGATTCCGGGAGTGAGCGTGAGTGTAAAAGGTACTTCGGTCGGTACTTCCACCAACGAAAAGGGCGAATATGGTATCTCCGTCGCGTCGGGAGGAACGCTCGTTTTTAGCTTTATCGGCTTCAAACGGACCGAGGTGAATGTGACCAGCCAGCCGGTTATCAATGTGACATTACAATCCGAAGCCTCTGTTTTGGATGAAGTCGTGGTGACCGCACTCGGGCAAACGCAGGAGAAACGGGCAATTGGTTATTCGGTGCAATCCATTAAATCGGACGAGATCAAAGAGTCGGGCAACCCGAATATGATCGGGGCATTGCAGGGAAAAGTGGCCGGGGCCGTGATCACAGGCTCGGGCGGCGCGCCGGGAGCGGGTGTCAATATCATTTTGCGCGGTATTACCTCACTGAGCGGAAGTGCTGATAACCAGCCGCTCTTCGTAATCGACGGGATTATTATCAGTAACGCCACCACAGCCGGTAATCCGCTGCCAAGTGCAGGCTCGGCTTCTCCGGGTGCTTCCGAGCAATTTGCAAATACCAACCGGGCGGCCGACATCAATCCCGACGATATTGAGAGTATTTCAGTATTAAAAGGTCCGGCCGCGACGGCACTTTATGGATTGCGCGCTTCAAACGGAGCTATTATTATCACTACAAAAAGGGCCAAAACGGGAAAAATGAATGTATCCGTCTCGCTTTCGGGCGGGGTAGATGTGCTGGGGAAGTCGCCTGATATTCAAGAGCGCTTTGTTCAGGGAAGGTTTGGTGAATTTATCTCGCCCACCGAAGTCAGGCAGCGGACTCCCTACCAGTCTTTCGGGCCTTCGATCATCGATAATTCTACGGATGAGATCATTGACAATTTCCGGGGATTTTATCAAACCGGCTTTCGTACTAATAATACAGTCACGATCTCAAAAGGAACTGAAAAAGGGAACATTTACTTTTCGGCTGGTAACAATTATCAGCAGGGCATTGTGCCGACTACTGATTTTTCGAGGACTTCGGGAAAGCTGGCAGGTATGTACAAGCTGACTAAGAACTTCTCGGTGTCAGGATCCTTTAATTACATTCGGTCGGGAGGGAAAAGGCCACCGGCGGGCGATAAGTCTATTTTTAGCGCATTGTCCTATTGGCCAAATACTTATGATGTAAATGATTATCTGAATCCTGACGGTTCCTATAAAAACCTGTTGCCCGGCTTTACTGATAATCCACGATACCTCGTCGAGAAAAGTCCGCGGGTAGATAAGGTCAACCGCTACATTGCGGATCTGACCTTAAACTACGACATAGCGCCCTGGCTGACAGCCAAGTACCAGCTTACTTACGATGCATTTAATGAGCGCCGGTTCCGGCAGGTCGACAGCACTTTCGACGTAGGTACAGCTGTGAAGGGTTTTTTGATCAAAGAATATATTAATTATCGCGAGATCAATTCAAACTTGTATGTTACTGCAACAAAGGCCTTTAGCGAAAGCTGGACCGGCTCGCTGATGGTCGGTAACTCGGTGGTAGACAGCAAGCGGCCTGATAGCTATTATGAACGCGGCGAAGGCTGGCGGGCGCCGTTTACAGATGATATCAGCAGTTACAGAAACCAGCAAACGCGACCCTATTCACCACTGCAATACCGGATTGTCAGCTTTTTCGCAGACGCGAAGTTGAGTTATAAAGATGTGCTGTACCTGAATGCAACTGGCAGAAATGACATTGTTTCAACGCTGCCGGTCGCCAGCAACTCTTTCTTTTATCCTTCATTTAATGCAGGCTATATTTTTACCGAAAACCTCCCTAAAAACAATGTGCTTTCCTACGGGAAACTGCGTGCTTCCTGGGCGCAGGTCGGAAAAGGGACGGATCCTTATGTAATAGGAGCTTATTATGAAATCGCCGATAATTTTCCCTACGGAAATACGGTACCCGGCTTTATCCGCCGCTCTACAACAGCCGCAGATAATTTGAAACCCGAAAGGACCACTTCCATTGAGTTCGGCACTGAGCTTCGTTTTTTCAAAAACCGCCTGATGGTCGACGCAACTTATTTTACGATGGATAGTAAAGATCAGATCGTGCGGGCGCCTGTTTCCAATGTGTCCGGCTACTCTTTCTATTATACCAATATCGGGCTGATCCGGAATAAAGGCGTCGAGCTTTTGCTTTCGTTGAAACCGGTTCAGACGTCGGCTTTCAATTGGGATATCTCACTGAATTTCACCAAAATGTCGGGCAGGGTCGTGGAAATGCCTGATGAACTGGAAGAGATTTCCTATTTCGACAATGGTAGCCGGGGTGTATTGAAAGTGAGGGAAGGAAGCAAGGTCGGAGATCTGTGGGGGCTCGATTATATGCGAGCGCCCGATGGTCAGAAATTGATCCAGGCAAACGGATTTCCATTAACCAGCTTGATCACAACCCAATACGGAAATGCGTTGCCCGACTGGACAGCCGGTTTGACCAACTCTTTCAACTATAAAGGTATTGGCTTATCGTTCCTGATGGAATGGCGGAAAGGCGGGGATGTGGTCGATCTGGGAGAAAGGAATGCATTTCGTGCGGGCTCGATCAAGATCACCGAAAGGAGGTACGAGCAGGTGGTTTTCAAAGGCGTTGTAGAGCAGACATCGGAGGATGGCCCGACTACTTATGTGCCTAATACCAAGGCAGTGGTGCTCGACGATGCATTTTACAATCCTTCCACGGCGCGCTACATGGGAAATGCGGCTGACTTTAATATCCAGGACGGTTCGTGGATCAGGCTGCGGACGGTAAGTCTGAATTATGCATTGCCGAAAAGTTTGCTGGCCAATTCTGTCTTCGCGGGCGGCGTCCGTTTTACTTTGACAGGTACAAACCTTTTCCTGAATACTCCTTTCCGCGGGTATGATCCTGAGGCACTTACGTTTGGTTCGGGTACCAACCTGATCGGTTTTGTGGGGCGGAATAACCCGGCCACGAAGAGTTTTCAATTTGGCGTCAATGTTAACTTCTGATTTTATGAAAAATATAAAAAGACTTCTGTCGGTCTGCATCCCGATGCTGCTGCTCGCGGGTTGCAATAACTTCCTCGATGTCAATGTGGATCCGACTTTAAAGGCGGACGCGACCATGCCGGAGCTGCTGCCGACGGCCCAGTTCTACACCGGTGAGGCGAGTTACCAGCAGGCTTACGTGGCTTGTCAATATGCACAGCAAATAGGGAATGCAATTGGCGAGAATGGGATTGATACCTACGCTGAAACGGACAATACGCTGGGCTGGTCGAATATGTACCTGTATGTGGTTCCGCAGCTGAATGCGATCATTTCAAAAGGGCAGGCCGAAAATGCGCCGGTTTATACCGGAATTGCGAAGGTTTTGATGGCGTACAATTTGGGTATTGCCACAGTGAACTGGGAAAATGTGCCGTATTCACAAGCTGACCAAAAGAACTTTTCTCCCGCCTACGACACCCAGGAGCAGATTTATGCGACTATTCAAAAGCTGCTGGACGAAGGAATTGCAGAGCTTGGCAAAAATACGGGAGTGCTGCCCACGACTGATGATCTGATCTATAATGGTGATGCCGGAAAATGGACCCGGTTGGCATATTCACTGAAAGCGCGTTACGCAATGCATTTGTCACTCAAAAACCCGCAACAGGCTGCGCAGGCCGCTATTACAGCTTTGGAAAAAGGAATGAAAGACAATTCGGACGATTTTCAGCTTCAATACAATTCCAAAAACCTGAACCCCTGGTACAGCCGGGTCGCGATACCGAATACGACGAGTAATTTGTCCGTCACCTTCACGAATACATTTGTTGATCTAATGAATGGAACCGCGCAGGGTATTACAGATCCAAGGTTGTCAAAAGTAATTTCTTTGAAAAATAACCAGACGGTATATTCCGGCGTGATTCCCGGGTCTGGCAGCGGCTCTACTGTTGATCTGACGGCCAAAGCCTGGCATTCGAACGTTAACTCTCCTTTGGTGATGATGACCTATTCGGAGACTGCGGCTATCAAGGCGGAAGCCCTTTTCTTATTGAACGGAGGCACTGCCACTTCTGCGGGAACGTCAGCGGCAGGTTACGGCGCCTATCTGGAAATGATCTCTTCGAATATGAAAAAGGTGGGCGTTGCAGATGCGGACATCGCCAAATATCTAGCTTCTGCGCCGGTGAATGTAGGTGCCGCCAAGCTGACCGCAAAGCATATTATTATCGAAAAATTCAAATCCATGCTGCTGATCGGGGATATCTGGACGGACGTGAGGAAATATAATTACCTGGATTTTCCGATGCCATCGAATGTAAATCCCGATCTGGCCGGGAACCGTATTCAGCGAATGCGTTACCCCGATTCGGAGATCACGCGTAACTCTAAAACGGTTCAGGCGAATCAGAAAGATCCGGAAGTACCTATGTGGTGGATGTCCAAATAATCAATGTTTTATCAAAAATTGACTGTCATGACTAAAAATATAAAATTCATCTTGCTATCGTTTGCAAGTATATTCCTGCTCACCGGCTGTTACGAAGAGCCGGACTTATTTGACGATCTGCTGACCAGCAACGGGAAAGTAGCACAGATCGCGGTGCTCTGGCTGGGTGATACCAAGGTTTATTCTGCGGCGGGCGTCTTGCAGCCTGGGATTACGGTGGACTCTGCGACTACTGTGAATGTCAATATCGAATATACCTCTGAAATAGCGGTGAAAGAGTTCAGGATCTATTCTGCTCCGACTACAACCGGCGCGCAGACACTCGTGACGACGCTGCCGGCCGGTACTCAGAAGTACGACGCTGAATTACGTAATTATGTGATAACAGTGCCGGTAAAAGCGCCTTTGACCCGAAATGCAAGTGTGGTACTCTTTGCCGAAGTGATTGCCGAGAATAACCTGCCTTCTTCACAGCGGAACGTAACCTTGAAAACAAATCCTTAATATTTCGATTGCATGCCGCCTGCGCGTAACTGACTTGTCGGGTAAGCGCAGGCGGTTTTGTTGCTGTTCAAATTAGAAAGCAGTATGATTTGAAGCCGATCTTTGAGTGCTTCACTTTATATTTGACCAAAAGAATAAAACTATAAATGCGGCTGATCTTCTGTGTTGAATATTTGAATGTGTGGAAAAGGTTTGGTTTACCCTGCCTGTTACTGCTGCTGATCACATTTCATGCGACTGCGCAAACGGGTACAGTTACGCTGGTTGGGAAGGTTACAGATGAAAAAACGGGCAAGCCGCTGCCATTTGCCAACGTTTTTATCAATAATTCTTCCATAGGAACCAATGCCGACGAAAACGGAAACTACAAACTGGCTAATCTGACAATCGGTAATCTGGAAATGGCGGTTTCGTTTCTTGGCTATGAAACGATCAAGCAAACGCTGCGTTTTGAACAGCCGGGTACCAAAACGGTACTGTTCAAATTGAAGGAAGGAATGGAGCTGCAAGGGGTTACTATTTTCGCTAAAAAAGATAAAAAACGTGAGCGGTACCTCAAAATTGTGACACGTGAGCTCCTGGGTACCAACCAGTTCAGTAAGCAATGCAAGCTGATTAATCCGGAGGTATTGCGCATTTCAATGGACGATGACGGGCATTTGACGGCACAGACCAAGAGCCCGCTGATCATCGAAAACCATGCACTCGGTTACCGCATTCACCAGGACCTCGACGATTTCGACTATTTCGCTTCCACGCTTTATTACGGCGGCAGCACCAGATTTGAATTACTTGTGCCAAAAGATAATGCGCAGAAAAAGCTGTGGCGCGCCAATCAGAAAGCTGCTTACCAGGGTTCGCTGAAACATTTGATTGCGAGTATGGTTTCGGATAGCTTGCAGGAGCATGGCTTCAAGGTTTTCCAGGAGATCCCTGACTCGCTCCGCATTTTCAAGAATGTAAGAAGTCAGAATGGGTATAACACGATCAAGAATCATCTGCACACGCGCATTGAGCAAGTGAGAGGAATGCGGCTGGTACAACCCGGCGAGCTGGAAACGGAGCGGCTGATCGTGTCGGGTACCCGGCTTGAAATATTTAATATGCAGAAAAAAGGACGTTCGCCGTATTCGGATATGGGCTATTCTTACACGCAAATCAGCTTTCCGAGCGGGTATATGGTGGTGACGCCGCAGGGTTGGGTGGTCATGCCGATGGGCTATCAGATCTCGGGCGAGCTAGGTAAGGATCGATTTGCGAACCTGCTTCCAGCCGATTGGAAACGGGAAGATTAGCTACTTCGGTTTAATGATCGTATTATTTTGGAGGATCACAAAAGGCATTTTCACATTCCAGTCTGGCTGTACGCGCTCCTGGTTCAGGAAACCTCTGGAAAAATTTCCTAATGCAATATCCATATCCCCATCTCCGTCCCAGTCACCTGCGTCCATACAAATCCACCGGCCCATTTTGTCCGGCAACGCAATAAATGGCGTAAAGTTCAGTGGTTTTGACGGATCACTTTTAAAGTAAAGGAATTTCTCGTAAGGTTTATTTTTAAGATCGGCGAAGAATGCGATGGTGGCAATATCCACTTTTCCGTCTTGGTCGAAGTCGGCGGCAACAGCTTTGGTGCAACCGTTGATCGGGTAGAAAAATGTTTGTTTGAAAGTCAGATTCCCGGTATTGGTGTAGACATAAACTCCGTGGTAAGGTTTCAAAATCCTCGAATAATCGCTGTTATCGCCTGCTGTGTATAGAATATCTTCGTGTCCGTCGGCATTCATATCTATCAATTGAAAGCTGCTGGATCCGTAAACCGGCGGAAACCGAAGGATATTACGTTCTTCGAATCCGCCTTTTTTGTTATTTAAAAACACCCATATTCCCTCGTCGCCGTGAGCAAAGAGTGCCATAATATCCGGCCAGCCGTCACTGTTGAAGTCGCGTATAGTGGTATGCGTTGCGCCGGGTACTTCTTTGACGACCACTTTCTGAAACGTGTGATCAGGTAATTGTTTGAGTAAATACAATCCGCCCAGGTTATGGCCAAATGCACACACCAGATAATCGGTGAGGTTGTCTTTGTTAAAATCTATTGGTGTCGTTTCAATAGGGCGGATCAGTTCTCTGGATATTTGAACTATTCCGGCTTGCTTGTCTTTGCCTATCAGTGAAATCTGGCCCCTGGTTTCGTCGAGTGCTCGCATTCCGCCCATTGCTGTTACAATGTATTTTCCGCCCTTTTCGACTGAAAAACTGATGTTGACAGGCGGCGAAAGCAACTTTTCCAGGAAGGTCTTCTGCAATTTCTGATTATAACTATAAAGTGCTGGCTCAATGGCTGGGCCAACAAGTAATTCATTTACCGTAGTATCGAATTTAACGACCATCGTACTAGCTGTCACAGAATCTTCCGCTGGTTTTACCAATTCGAAAAGCTCGTTTTGTAGTGCATTCGGTGCTTTTTGTCCGGGTTTGGTAAGGGAATCGGGAGCCAGGGTTTCGTAATATTTCAGGAGCTTTTGCCAATCGGGCGAGGAAATGGTCGATTGCTGGCTGTGGAGGTACATATTTCCTTCCAAAACCTCGATGCCCAGCCGCTCCGCCATCGCCGGAAGAACATTTTCCCGCCAGGTAATTTTGTCAAGCAGCTCAGGTCCGGGTGTGAGATGACAATTTCCGCAATATTTAGTAGCAAGTTGCTGCCCCTCAGCCAGCAATGTTTCGTCTTTGCCAGGCCCGCAGGAAATAAGTGAAATCACCATTATCAGACAGCCCAAAGCGATTTTCAGATTAACAGCGGATCGGTAACATCTTGTATTCAGGGTAAAAAGCGTCATAACTTTTTATATCAATATCGTACAATGATTTTTGTGAAGATAGGAAAGAAAGAGCGTCTTGAACTGGTCCAAAATCGGCTGAACTAACACTATTTTATCCGTTTCTAATACTATTATATATCAAAATAAAAATATCAATGAAAATGGGTCAATAATTTGTCCGAATAATGATAGATTTGATTGCTTAATAAATTATTAACCTAAAAGGAAACTATGAAAAGAATCTACAAGAGCTCCGCATGGGGTGTCTTATTCTGCTTCATGCTAAGTTTTGCAACACTTGCAGTTGCACAAGATCGAAAAGTTACCGGTAAAGTCACAGATGTCGCAGGGGTTGGCATACCCGGCGCAACCGTAGTCGTCAAAGGTACACAGAGCGGCACCAACACAAATGCAGACGGTGAATTCTCGATGAACGTCGCCTCGTCAAATGCCACGCTGATCATCAGCTTCGTAGGGTACAAGACTATGGAAGTACAGGTTGGAAATCAGACAACACTGGACATTAAAATGAGTGACGACGTTTCAGCACTGGAAGAGGTGATCGTAACAGGTTACTCTGTTGACAGCCGTCGTGAAACAACAGGGGCGGTTTCAACCGTTAAATCGAAAGATTTGACCGCGTCGCCTTCGGGTAACGTGGAACAGCAGCTTCAGGGTCGTGTGGCCGGGGTTACCGTAATCACAAACGGACAGCCTGGTACGACCAGCCAGATCCGTGTGCGTGGTTTTGGTGCTTTCGGGGGTAATGAGCCTTTGTATGTAGTTGATGGAGTCCCGACAGGTTCCACAGATTTTCTTAACCCGGACGACATCGAGTCGACCACTGTGTTGAAAGACGCTGCTGCTGCCTCCATTTACGGAGCCCGTGCTGCGAACGGTGTAATTGTTTACACTACCAAAAAAGGAACCAAGAAAGCGAAAAAATTATCTGTCACTTACGATGGACTTTTTGGTATCACAACTCCTGGAAAAGGCCAGCCAATGCTTAACCCGCAGGAACAGGCTGACTGGACTTGGCAGGCGATCAGAAATGATGCATTTCAAGGTGATTCACTTCCGAAATTTAACAATGTAGCGAGCGGCCAGTACGGTTCGGGAGATACCCCGGTATTGCCAGACTATATTAACGTAGGCGGCGCGACCGGCGTACGTGGTACTTTGGACCTGGAAGCTGAAAGAAAGAAATACAACGTAAATCCAGCGGCAGGTACTATCTACCAGGTAGTTAAGGCAAATAAGCAAGGTACTGACTGGTACGATGCGATCACCCGCAACGCGCCGCTTCAACGTCACACGCTTGGTTTTTCAGGTGGTGGCGACAACAGCCGCGTTTATGCAGGTTTTAGTATTCAGGATCAAAAAGGTATCCTGGAAAATAACAGCTTCAAACGTTACGCTTTCCGTATCAACTCCGAATTCGATGTGTTGAAAAACTTACGGTTCGGTCAGAATGCACAGTTTACTTACTTGCAGGTACTTGGCTTGAACGGTGGAAGTGGCGGTAGAGGAGTTGCTTCGGAAGAAAATGACATTCTTTCTGCATTCCGTATGCCTTCCATTATTCCTGTTTACGACGAATTTGGCGGATATGCAGGTACTGCTGCAAAAGGTTTTAACAACCCGAGAAACCCGGTTGCGAGCCGTGACGGTCTGAAAGACAATAATGCATTCGCAGGAAATGGTTTCGGTAACTTCTATGCAGAACTGGATGTGATCCCGGGATTGACATTGAGGTCCAGCATTGGCGGACAATACAGCAATTACGCCAACCGCGGATTTAACAGGTTACAATACGAAAACTCTGAGAACAACTCCGCATTCGGCTACAACGAAGGATCCGGACACCGCTTTTCCTGGACTTTCACAAATACACTTAACTTCAAAAAGCAGCTTGGACTGCACAATGTAGAGGTTTTGTTAGGTCAGGAAGCGTTGAACAGCGGAGTTGGTAAAAATCAGAATTCATCTGGTTTGAATCCTTTTTCCACGGATATCAACTACATTAATATGAACAATGTAGGGTCGAGGATCGTAGGCAGCGATTTCTATAAAGGGGTTAATTTCTATTCCCTTTTTGCAAGAGCTAACTATACGTTCAACGATAAGTATATCCTGACAGGGGTTGTTCGCCGTGACGGATCTTCCAGATTTGGATCTAACAGCCGCTTTGGTGTATTCCCTGCATTTTCGGCAGCGTGGAGAGTATCTTCTGAGAACTTCATGAAAAGCGTTCCTTTCGTTACCGAGCTGAAAGTTAGGGGTGGATATGGTTTGATGGGTAACTCGAATAACGTGGATCCAAACAATCAGTACAGCCTTTACGGTGCGAGCCTTGGGCAATCTTCCTACGATTTGAATGGTACCAACTCCAGCGCGCTGGAAGGATATTACCGGACCCGTATCGGAAACAAGGATGCGAAATGGGAAACCAGTATCACCAAGAATATCGGTATCGACGCGACTTTGCTGAAAGGCAAGCTGGACATTATCCTCGATTTCTGGCAAAAAGATACCAAAGACCTGTTATTCCAGGTTCCGGTAACTGCCACTGCCGGGTATGATGCCGCTGTTCCTTCTGTGAATGTGGGTAAAATGTCTAACAAAGGTATTGACTTGCAGATCATTACACGTGGCCGCATTACAAATGACCTTGGTTACGAAGTGAATTTCACGGCTGGTATTCTTAAAAACAACATTGAATCCCTGGCTCCTGGAATTGACTATCTGACGGTTAACCCGGATTTCCGCGGCATTAAGCCGATCAGAAACCAGATCGGATATGCGATTTCTTCTTTCTACGGTTACAATGTGGTTGGTCTGTTCAAGGATAGAGCTGAGGTAGATGCTGCCGCAACTCAGGAAGGTGCAGCTCCGGGCCGTTTCCGTTATGAAGATATCAATGGCGACGGTGCGATCAATGCTGACGACCGTACTTATCTTGGCAGCCCGGTTCCTAAATTTACGGGCGGTATCAATCTGCGGTTTACATTCAAAGGTTTCGATCTTGAAACCTACATGTACACTTCGGTTGGTAACAAGATTTTCAACGTATCGAAATGGTTTACTGATTTCTATCCTTCATTTACAGGAGCGGCTGTTAGCTCACGTGTGAAAGATTCATGGTTGCCAGACCGTACCAATACTGAAACGCCGATCTTCGAAAGCACTTCTAATTTCAGTACCAACACCCAGTCGAACTCATTTTATGTAGAGGACGGTACTTTCTTCAGAATGCAGAACGTGACACTCGGCTATACGCTGCCAGGTAACCTCCTGAGCAAGATCCGCATGCAAAAAGTTAGGATTTTCGCTTCGACCAATAACCTGTTCACAGTGACCAAATATCAGGGACTTGATCCAGGTGTAGGCGGAAGTGCAGATACCAACTTCGGTATTGACCTTGGTAACTATCCGATTACAAGAAGCTATACAGTTGGAATCAATTTAGGCTTTTAAGAAACAGTGAAAGCAGATTCAGACCAGTTTAGACACATGAATAACATTTCTGAAAATATGGAAAAATTAAAATCAAAGGGAGGTATAGTTCTGTTGGCGCTAGTGATGCTGATTGGCTATTCCTGCAAAGAAAGCTTTTTGGAAATACCAGCTACCGGTCAGCTTGATGAGGGCCAGTTGTCTACCAAAAAGGGAATAGAAGGAGTGCTTGTTTCCGTGTACGGACAGTTGAACGGCCGTGCAAACAGGATGGCGAGCGCAAGTAACTGGGTGTGGGGAAGTATCCGCGGCGGCGACGCAAACAAAGGAACTGACCCAGGCGATTTCAGTGATATCAACCCGATCCAGCGTTTTGAATATCAGACGACGCAGGGTGTTATTGTTGACAAGTGGAAGGGTAACTATGAAGGTGTAGCCCGTGCAAACCTGGTTATGAAATTGTTGGGTATTGCGCAGGCCGACGTTACGGAGGAGGATAAGAAGAGAATTGGCGGCGAAGCAAGATTTTTGCGCGGCCACTATTACTTCGAACTCAAACGCGGTTTCAATAATACGCCTTATGTAGATGAAACGATGGATTATGGAACCGGAATTGAGAAGGTTTCAAATACATCTGAACTGTGGCCGATGATCGAAGCGGATATGAAATTTGCTTACGAGAACCTGCCTGAAACACAGACTGCTGCGGGAAGGATCAATAAATGGGGTGCTGCTGCATATCTCGCGAAAGTGTATATGTATCAGAAAAAATTTGCCGAGGCAAAAGCACTTTACGACCTGATCATGGCTAGTGGAAAAACGACCAACGGAAAGAAATATGCGCTGGTTCCTCGTTTTCAGGATGCATTTAAAGCTTCAAACGATAATAGTCCGGAGTCTGTTTTTGCGATCCAGGCTGCTGCGAATACGGGAAGTGTTAACAATGCGAACCCTGATTTCGACTTAAACTGGCCTTATAACACAGGCCCGAATGGTCCGGGAAACTGCTGCAGTTTCTTCTCTCCAAGTTTCGAGCTGGTTAACTCATTCCGTACCGATGCGAACGGGCTTCCATTGCTGGACGGTTCTTACAACGTGGGAGCGAATGAAGTGAAATCTGATATGGGTATCAAAAGCAATGCTACATTCGTGCCAGACGCTGGTCGCCTTGACCCACGTTTGGACCATTCAGTAGGTCGCCGCGGTATTCCTTACCTGGACTGGATCAAACACCCGGGTGCTGACTGGATTCGTAACCAGGCTAATGCCGGACCTTATTCGCCTAAAAAATATGCGTATTACAAAGCAGATGTAGGTTCCTTGCAAGACAACAGCTCATGGACACCAGGTTATACAGCGATCAACGTGAATATCATCCGTTTTGCTGATGTGCTGTTAATGGCGGCAGAAGCTGAGATCGAGGCTGGATCACTTGAAAAAGCGCGCGAGTATACCAATACCGTTCGTGAAAGAGCATCACTTCCTTCAAGCTTTGTGAAAATAGATACATTAAACGCTGCAAACTACGTGATCGGGCTTTACAAAACGCCTTGGGCTTCTAAGGACGAGGCGCGTAAGGCAGTGCGGTTTGAACGTAAGTTGGAGCTTTCAGGCGAAGGCCACCGCTTTTTCGACCTGGTTCGCTGGGGAACTGCTGCAACCGAAATCAATGCTTATCTTACTTATGAAGGTAAAAAGTTGAGCGGCGCGCTCGGCGGTGCGAAATTTACTCCTAACAAAAACGAGTATCTTCCATTGCCGCAGGAACAGATAGATTTGGTCGGGAAGGATGTTCTTATCCAGAATCCCGGCTACTAGCAGTAATTAGTTTATAAATTAAAGGAGATGGTATTCATTTGCCATCTCCTTTATTAATTTCGAGTAATCCCTTGCAACAATTTTTACCTCGCTTAATGTCCGTGAAACATTTCCTCCTGGCAATCCTCTTTTCATTCCTTCTGTTCGCTTGCAAAAAAGAGGTCAAAACGTTTACCCAGCTCGACCCTGATGAGACCGGCATTTCATTTGCTAACCGCATCGCCGAAAATGATACAATGAACATACTTGCTTTTGAGTATGTGTATAATGGCGGCGGCGTAGCTTTGGGAGATTTTAATAATGATAGCCTGACCGACGTATACTTCACCGGGAATACCGTTGAAAACCGCCTTTACCTCAATAAGGGGGATTTTAAATTTGAAGATATTACTAAACAGGCGGGCGTCGCACCGAAAAATAAATGGTCTACCGGAGTGGCACTGGTGGATATTAATAACGATAACCTGCTGGATATTTACGTTTGCGCCTCTGTGAGGGAAGTGGCTGGTGAGCGGGAAAATCTGCTTTATGTCAATCAGGGACTGGATAAAAACAAAGTGCCCGTTTTTAAAGAAATGGGAAAAGAATATGGCATTGCCGACACTACACACACCACCAATTCCGCTTTCTTCGATTATGATAATGACGGAGATCTTGACCTTTTCCTGCTGGTCAATGAAATGGACGATAATAACTTTCCCAACAAATACCACAAAAAGATCGTCGACGGCTCGTCGCGCCGGACGGACAGGTTGTATCGGAATGATTGGAATGCCGGTTTGAAACACCCTGTTTTTACAAATGTCTCCAAAGAAGCAGGTATCCTGATCGAAGGTTATGGACTCGGAGTTAATGTAACGGACGTGAATCAGGACGGCTGGAAGGATATTTATGTGACCAACGACTACTTGACCAACGATCTGCTATATATCAATAACGGCGACGGCACATTTACCGACAAAGCGGCCACTTACTTCAAACATACATCCCATTCTGCGATGGGAAACGATATTGCCGACATTAACAATGACGGGCTCGTGGATGTGATCGCGGTGGATATGATGCCTGCAACCAACAAGCGGAAGAAAATGATGACGCCCGCGAATAGCTACGTCACTTACCAGAATAACGAATTATTTGGTTACCAATATCAGGTAGCGCGGAATACGCTGCAACTGAATCAGGGAGCGGCGGGGACTAGCAAAGACCCGGTATTCAGTGAGATAGGTTTACTGAGCGGCATTGCCGAAACGGATTGGAGCTGGACGCCGATGGTGACGGATTTCGATAATGACGGTTTGCGGGATATGATTATTACCAATGGTTTTCCGCGCGACATTACTGACCTGGATTTCATCGCCTACCGGAATGAAGTTTCAAGTGTGATGGAGCCGATGATGATGCTGGACTATATTCCGGCGGTGAAAATGAAAAATTTTGCATTCAAGAATGAGGGTAACCTGGGTTTCAAGGACGTGACCGATGCCTGGGGGATTGAAACGCCGGGCTTTTCCAATGGGGCCGCTTATGCGGATCTGGACAATGACGGCGATCTGGATTATGTTGTAAATAATATCAATGATTCTGCGGCTGTTTTTCGAAACAATAGTATCCAGATCAAAGCGGGGGAAAGCAATTATTTGCGGGTAGGTTTCAAGGGTGACCGGTATAATCAAAAAGGTATTGGTGCGATCGTCGAGATCACTTATGCAAATGGGCAGAAGCAAATAGCCGAAAATTCGCCTTACCGCGGGTATTTATCTACTGTCGAGCCGGTTGTGCATTTGGGGTTAGGCAAATTTAAAACCGTCATCGAACTGAAAGTGACCTGGCCGGGCGGCAATACGCAGATTTTGAAGAATATCGCAGCCAATAGGGTTTTGGTATTAAATGAAAAAGATGCGAAAACACCCGCTGAAACAGGCGGGGCGCCAACTGGGAAAACGCTGTTTCAGGACATTACCAGCGTGCTGAATGTACCTTTTGTGCACGAGGAAAACGACGTGATCGATTTCAATGTACAAAAGCTGATCCCGCATAAGTTATCCCAATTCGGCCCGTCGCTCGCAGCGGGCGACGTGAATGGTGATGGACTGGACGATATTTTTATCGGTGGGGCCGTGCAACACAAAGGTCGTTTTCTGATCCAGCAGCCGGGCGGCAAGTTTAAAGTGACTGACCTGCTGCCAGGAATGGACGGATTATCGAAGGATACCGAGGATATGGGCGTGCTGCTTTTTGACGCGGACAACGACAAAGATCTGGATCTGTTTATTGTGAGCGGAAGTTATGAGCTCAACCGGGATTCGCCGGGCCTGCGGAGCACTTTATATATCAATGACGGAAAAGGGAAATTCAGGCTGGACACGCCGGCTTTGCCGCAGCTTTCGATAAATGGTTCGTGCGTAAAGGCGGTGGACTTCGATAAGGACGGTGATCTTGACCTGTTCATAGGCGGTCGGGTTGAATCGGGCATGTATCCAAAACCCGTTTCCAGCTATATTTTAAGGAATGATACGAAGAATAATGTTGTGAAATTTTCAGATGCGACCGCCGCAGTAGCTCCCGAACTGGTGAATATGGGCCTGGTATGTGACGCGCTCTGGACAGATTTTGACAATGACGGTTGGGTTGACTTACTGGTGGCGGGTGAATGGATGCCCCTGACTTTTCTCAAAAACGAAAAAGGTAAATTGAAGAAAGTGATTTCTGGACTGGAAAATAAGAAAGGCTGGTGGGGAAGTCTGGTCGCCGGCGACTTTGACAACGACGGAGATATGGATTATATCGCCGGAAACCTGGGGCTGAATTCACTGAGCCGGGCTTCTGAAACGCGACCGGTAAGTATGTTTGCCAAAGACTTTAACAATGACGGTTACTTTGATGCGATACCAACCGTTTTTTACAAAGCCGAAGACCAAACCTACAAGGAATTTCCATACAACACCCGTGACGATCTTGGCAAGCAGATCATCCAGGTTCGCCAGCGGTTTCAGGAATACAGCAAGTTTGCACAATCTTCACTTTCCGATATTTTAAAACCGGAAGAATTAAAGGACGCGCTGCACGTAACCGCTAACTGGATGAAAAGCAGCTACGTTGAAAATCAGGGAAATGGAAAGTTTATCATCCGCGAACTGCCGCTGAGAGCACAGTTTGCACCCATTTTCGGTATGGTAGCCGACGATTTTGACCAGGACGGTTATCTTGATCTGATGATTTCGGGTAACGATTATGGTTCCGAAGTGTCTGTCGGACGTTACGATGCGTTTTATGGATTGGTATTGATAGGAAAAGGGAATGGTCAATTTGAGCCTCTCAGCCACGCTCAGAGCGGATATTTAACGAAAGGTAATGCAAAGGCACTGGTACGTTTGAATGCCGGAAACGGAAGACAGATCACCGCCACGTCGCAGAACCGCGATTCGATCCGTTTCCATCAGAATATGCTGACTTCCCGGATCGTACCGATTTCTGCATCCGAAATTTCCGCTATTTTGAAACTTAAAAATGGAAAAACCCGGAAAGAAGAGCTGAATTTTGGTTCCTCGTTTTTGTCGCAATCGGCCCACTCGCTTGCATTGCCGCCTTATGTGAAAGAAGCGGTTATCGTGGATTCAAAAGGAGCGCAGCGGGTAGTGAGGTAATATTATCTCAAAGGATATTTGATTGGCATCACATTAAAAAGCCTCTTTGCGAAATGCATTGAGGCTCTTTATAATTAACCCACTCGGATTTCTTTCTCAGGCTTTTCAGAACCCGGAATAATCGGGAGCGTAAGTTGCAGGATCCCGCCCAAATATTCTGCACGAATATTTTCTGAGTCTACGGTTTCGTCGATCAGGAATGTTCGCTCAAAGGAAGCTTTCCCAAATTCGTGGCGGATCCAGTTGCGCTTTTCGCTGGCATTTTCTTTCAGCTGATACGCAATACTTAGTTCGTGTCCTTTGATATTGATCTTGAAATCCTCCTTTTCCCGGTCGGGCGCAAAAACGTGCAGTTCGTAGCTGCCTTCATTTTTAACAATATTCACAGGAACGCGATACCCGCGATTCTCACCTGTAAACCGGCTGTACTGATCGTGGCGCATTCCAAAGCCGCGATTTCCATGTCTGTTACACATATTTTGGTTTGTTTTAAAGTGTCTGATTTATTTAAAATTGGCGCTCAGGCTCCGGTAGCGGCGCTTCCTGTTTTTGATCCTGATTTCTATTTCCCCAATGCCCGTCACAGCGACCGGCATTGAAACGCCCGAATGCGCGGTGGTGAAAACGGTCGCCCAATGCAAAATGCAGGCTGCCCGCCGTGAGCAATGCGACGCTGGCGCCGAGTAATATTCTGCTTCGTCTGTTCATGGTTTAGATTTGTTTTGGTTGTTGATTAAAATGATCGCTCAGCGTTTCCTTGTCGGGATACGGACTGTAACTCTCCTGAAATTGCCGGGGATACTCATACCTGCGCCATTGTCCAAAATGACGTCTCCGACCGGCCAGACGGAATATCAACCCGATAAACAGAAAGAGAAAGAGTGCTTTAATAAGCAGAAACGGGATCGCGAAAAGTAGGAAACCTGCGAGGATACCTGATAAAATGACTTTTAAAACGGATACGAACATGGCCAGCTAATTTTAGTTGAAACTTGAATTGATATACAAATTGGTGTATACAGTCGCTGACGTGGGGATCTGGTTTTTACTTTAAAACTTTTGAAATAAAAAACCCGGCTGTCGGGCCGGGCTGTACTTACATATTCTCTGGCGGCTTTCCGCAACGCCGCCGCATTTCCTGTTTGAAGCGGATTCTGTCTTCCGGCGTCATTTCCTTCCATTTGTTTCGCCAATAGCCAAACCGCGCCCCGCCGCCCGGCATTTCCGCGCTGCCATTTTTCCAGTTTCCCCAGTTGCGCGGGCCTCCGCCCGGCCGCCCGAAATTTCCGAAAAGAATGCGGCAAAGCACCAGCAGACCAACCGCCTGCCAGTAAGTGATATAGTTAACGTCCAAAAGCGCGGGCAAAATGGCATTCCAGAGCCACCTCACCACCGCCCCGAGCAGGAGTGCTGCAAGAAGCGCGAATAAGGGAAAGAAAAATGCAAGTCGCCTCCGGTTCATACCTCGCTGGTTCATGATTGACAAATTTAATAATTTACAAACTCCCGGTAAACCGTTTCGAGCCGCTCACGCAAATGCTTGACGGCATATCTTTTCCGGGAAATTAATGTTTTGATATTTTCGCCTGTACGGTCGGCGATTTGCTGAAAAGTCTCGTCTTCCAGCTCATTCCAGACAAATACCTGGCGCTGGTTCTCGGGAAGTTCTTCCAATGCAATGGTAAACTGCTCCCAAAACAGCTCTTTCAGGTAGGCGGTTTCAGGTGAGTTATCGTCTGCAAGCAGAATCTCCTTGAAGCTGAACTCGCCGTCTTCATCTTCGTAACCATAATCTTCCAGGAAATCGGGCTTTTGTTTCCGGTATTTATCAATGATCCGGTTGCGCGCCACGCGGTACAACCAGCTTCCTACCTGCTCAATCGCCTCGATCTCGGGTACACTGCTCAGCTGGTACCACACATCCTGCAAAATATCCTCCGCATCCTCGTCCGTATTCACCCGCTGACGAATGAAACCCAACAGCTGCTTGCTGTACGCGGTGACGGTTTGAATGATATTTGGCTTTTTCTGCGACAAGACTTTGGATATATGGATATACAGACGGATAGCTGGCGGAATTACTTTAATGTTTTTGCCACGAATGCACGAATGTCCACGAATATTCGTGCGCATTCGTGCATTCGTGGCATTGATAAAGATTTAAGTTTATTCTATTTCTAGAAAAAATACAACGAATAAGAATTGTACTATTTAAATCTATCTGTCAAATTTCAAACGACTTGTTGCACTTTTGTTATAATCATAGGATTATTCTAATGTTTATAGATAACTACAAAAAGAACTTTTAATAACTCAAAACCAGCCTGTTGACATTGGATAGCATTGTAGTGTACCTTTGAATCATCAAAACAGAAAATAAGAGCAATCGGAATTAGTTTTGAAAGTCAGAGTAGAGTAAAAACATTGAAAATATAAATAGTACAATTTACTATCACATTAAACATTCAAAAAAATGAAAAAGACAATTTTGGCAATCGCAGTTTTGGTGGGAGTATCAACTGCAAATTTTTCGGTAGCTGCTGACAAAGCAAAAGAAGCAAATGCATCTATTGAAGTTGTTGCTGCTGGTGAGCTTAAATTCAAATTGAAATTAGACGGCGTTAAAGAAAGATCTACGGTATCTATCAAAGATTTCAGTGGAACAACAGTTTACAGCACTTCAATCCCTAAGTCTGAAAGCTACACGAAAATTTTTGACCTGTCTAACCTTGCTGACGGATCTTACAGCTTTGTGATCAGCAACGGAAGCGAAGTTTCTACAAAACCTTTCTCTATCTCGACTGAAACCAAACGTCAGGTTACAGCGGTAGTAAAATAATATTAAGATTTGTTGATCAAGTTATTGAAAAGGCAGCCCGGTTTGAGGCTGCCTTTTTTCGTTTAATGCTTGTTATCAGTAATTGAGCACCTTTTTCTCGTCACTGCTCTGAATCGCAAGATCGATTACCCGCGTTGTGCGAAGAATTTCTTCCGGTTTCACGGCCAGCTCTGCATTGTTAACGATCGCGTCGTAAACGTTTTGGTAAAATGAAGCATAATCTCCGGCCTCACTTTCAATGATCGCAGATGCTCCCTCGCTATACAATGTACCCCAGCGGTCTTCGGGTTCAACGCCCCAGGGTTGGGTATCCGGTAAAATATCTTTCCGTAAAGTCTCTTCCTGCGGATCCAGGCCACCTTTTATAAAAGATCCTTTCGTTCCGTGGAGCACGTAACGCAACTTGTTTTCATAGACCATCAGACTTGATTTGACGATCACCAGTTTGTCTTTGTAGCCTAATCTGATGTCAAAATAATCGTCGATCTCGCTATTCGGGCGCACTGCTCTCACATCGGCGGTAACGGTTTCGGGCTCGCCGAACAAAACCAGCGCCTGGTCGATCAAATGCGGGCCGAGATTGTAGAGGTTACCACCCACCGGAACCTTCTTTTCTTTCCAGGATTCGGTGGGTACCACTTCACGGAACCGGTCGTAGCGGCTTTCGTATTCGACAATATCACCGAGTTTACCTTCGGCAAGTAGTTTTTTAAGTGTCAAAAAATCAGAATCCCAGCGTCTGTTCTGGTATGCGGTCAATACCAATCCTTTCTCTTCTGCCTTGGCAAAAAGTTGCCGGGCTTCTTCTTCCGTGGCTGCAAACGGTTTTTCTATTACTACATGCTTCCCGTTTTCCAGCGCATCCATCGCGTAGGGAAAGTGGGTTTCGTTGGGAGTGCAAATGAAAACGAGGTCAATTGATTCGTCGCTCAGCAGCTCGTCAACGGATCTTGCATTACCGATCTCGGGATCAAATGCCTGCGCATCGTTTTTAGTTCTTTCAACAACCGTTTTGATTTTAAAGCCGGGATTGGTACTCAGGAAAGGGGCGTGGAAATACCTTCCCGACAATCCGAAACCAATTAAACCGACATTCAGGATTTTTGAAGACATAGTTGTATTTAATTATTTTAGACTGAATGCAAATGTAACGCTGGTGACGATAAAACACAGGCTAAGCCTCCGCCCACAGGTCTTTTGCTTTTTGAAGATCCCTTTTCATCGCGTCAAAAACGACTTTTTTATCAACCGTAATATTGAATGCGCCCTGATCTGCGCCGCCGAGCGGATATTCGAGGTGCAGGCAGATAGGTACATCTATCTGATTGTCTTTCAGTAATTTGAAGTAGGTTTTAAAATCTACCATTCCTTCTCCTAGCGGTACACTTTTCGGCCCCCATTTTCCATTGTTTTTCTCCCAAATAAAATCTTTGAGTACAATCGTCCTGATACTTGGTTTGATCAGATTAAAGCCGGTTTGCCAGGATAAACCGCCTTCGAGCGTGGCGTGCCGAATATCATATTGCGCGCCCATAGTTTTGGGGTTGGCTTTTTGAAGGATTTGCCAGATCTCAAACATCGACGCGCCTACTAGCCTTCCTGCGTGGTTCTGGTAGCATCCAACGAGGTTCAGCGTCTCATTCAATTTCCCTAATCCCGTCATTTTTCCCTGGTATTGTTCCAAAAGCTGCGGAATGTTTTGCTGCTCGTTGTATTTGTACCAGTTCATCCGGTAGTATTTAAAACCCAGTTTGGACGCAGTTTCCAGCAATTTTTTGTCAATCGGGTTGGTCGCATCTTCTACTGCTGTGCAAAACATCGATGGAGAAAACCCCACTTTTTTCATCGCTTCGACAGCCAGCGGAAGGTCGGTTTCCACTTTTTCAGGCAATACGTGACCTTTCGGGCGTACAGTGAGGTCAATTCCATCAAACCCGATTTCCTTCGCCACTTCCGACATATCCTGGAAATTCAGGAATTGCAGGTGTTTTGAGAAGATATTGATTTTAAGATTTTCCGCTGGCCGGCTCAGTGGCGCGGCTATGGTTTCATTCAGTATCAATGGCGCTGCTGCACCTGCAACAGCCGTTTTTATCAAAAATTCACGGCGGGAAATAGATGGGATCATGGATTTTTTGGATTAACAAAACAACATAAAACTGCTGGCACTTTACAAAGACGCGCTTTTCAGTAGAAATACTGACTTTTAGCTTTATTTTACTTGGTATGAGGACATTTCGACTAAAAAATATGGATGCAGAAAGTATAAACCGGAGAGATTTCTTAAAGGCGGGCGCGGTCATTTCGTCTTTCATGATCGTGCCGCGGCACGTTTTAGGAAAAGGTTTTACAGCTCCGAGCGACAAGATCGTTTTCGGATTCATCGGATGCGGCCGGCAGGCGGGCGGGTTGAGGAACCGTTTCATGGCATTGCCCGATGTGCAGGTCGTGGCGGCTTCGGATGTGTACCCGGTCAAATTGGAAACGTTTGTGGCTCAGGCTAATAAAAGCTATGCAGAGAAAACCGGGAAAGCGGATTATAATGCCATGCAGGGTTTTGCTGATTTCAGGGAGATATTAAACAAAAAGGATATTGACGCGGTCGTAATCGCTTCGCCCGATCACTGGCATGCGTCGATGTCAGTAATGGCGGCAAAAGCGGGTAAGGATATATATTGTGAAAAACCGCTGTCGCTGACCGTCAGAGAGGGTAGGGCAATGGTGGACGCGACCCGCAAGAACAAGCGCGTATTTCAAACAGGCAGTATGCAGCGGTCTGCGCCGGAATTTACAAAAGCAGTTCAGCTCGTGAGAAGCGGGGCGATCGGCAAAATCGAGAAAGTATATATTAATGTAGGCGGGCCGCCAAAAGTCTGGGATTTGCAACCGGAAACTGTGCCGGCTGGTCTTGACTGGAAAATGTGGATGGGGCCGAATACCATCGAGCGCCCGTATAATAACCAGCTTGCGCCTGCAATGGATGCGAAATTTTGGCCAGCGTGGCGGAATTATGAAGAATTCGGCGGCGGCGGTATGACCGACTGGGGCGCGCACATGTTTGATATTGCGCAGTGGGGATTAGATATGGACAACAGCGGACCAGTCGAGCTCATTTACTCAGACCCTCAGAAGGGAATGATATTTAAATATGCAAATGGCGCCGAAATGATCCATAGGCCGATGGAAGGAAAGCAGCATTGTCATTTTGTAGGATCGGAAGGTGAGGTATTCGTGGCGAGAGGAGAGCTGAAAACTACGCCGGAAACGCTGAAAGACAAGACTTTTGCAGAGGGTGATTCCAATGTGTATGTCAGTACCAGCCACTATCAGGACTTTATCAATGCAATCCGCAGCCGCAAGCCACCGATCTGCGACGTGGAGGTGGGGCATCGGACTGCGTCGGTCTGCAATATCGGAAACATCGCTTACAAGCTGGGTCGCTCCTTAAAATGGGATCCTGCTAAGGAAAATTTTATAAAAGATAAAGAGGCGGATCAGCTTTTGGGGAGACCAATGCAGAAAGAGTGGAAAGTGTAGCTGCACCGTAGATATTGAAAAACCGGAGACTCCTTGGGGCTCCGGTTTTTTTGTTTTAACACAACAACACATTTCCGAATGTGCCCCGGTTCTTTCAAAATGTGTATTTTTGTAAAATGAGCAAACTGCCTGTCACGATCCAATTCAGTACCCTCGACGAGCTGGACCAAGTAGCCTCCGAGTTGATGAAATTGGGCAGGGATATTCCTGTCTGGCTGTTTGACGGACATATGGGCGCAGGAAAGACCACTTTGATCAAAGCACTTTGCCGGTACCTGGGCGTCACTTCCCATGTGCAAAGCCCGACTTTTTCACTTGTAAATGAATATGCAGCGGGCAAGGACACGATTTATCATTTTGATTTTTACCGTATCAAAGACGAAACCGAAGCGCTGGATATGGGCGTAGAAGAGTATTTCGATTCCGGATCCTATTGCTTCGTGGAGTGGCCGGGAAAGATTGAGTCGCTCTGGCCGGCCAGATACCTGCATCTCAACCTGCGTGCAGAAGAAAGCGGCACCAGAATATTAGAAGTATTAAAGGCATAGAAGGTTATATATAGATTCACTTTCTTCATTCAATGGCGCAACCACAGATTACCGGCTTTGAAGAGCTAGCCAAGCAGTCGATTTTGTATCCCCAGGAATCGTTAATGGCTGTTAAAAAGGATCAGAATTCATTGCATATCGGCTTGCCGAAGGAAGTTTCTTTACAGGAAAACAGGATTGCGCTGACGCCAGACGCGGTGGGTATCCTGGTCAGGAACGGGCATGAAGTGTGGGTGGAGCGGGACGCGGGCAAAGGGGCTAATTTGTCGGATCATGAATACAGCGAAGCGGGTGCCAAGATCGTCCAAACGCCCGAGGAAGTGTACCAGGCGAAGGTTATCCTTAAAGTGGAGCCTCTGGTAGAAGATGAATTCCGGTATGTAAAATCGGGTACTACATTAATATCAGTTTTGAATCTGCCGGTTCTTGAAAAGAAATATTTTGAAAAACTGAATGAACTTAAAATAACCGGAATAGGCTACGAGCTTATTGAGGATAAAGTGGGTGGCAAGCCTATTATCCGTGCAATGGGCGAGATCGCAGGAAGTACTGTTCTGTTGATCGCCGCGGAGTATTTATCCACTCCAAATGGCGGGAGAGGCATTATCCTGGGTGGTATTACCGGCGTGCCGCCGACCAAGATTGTGATCCTGGGCGCAGGTACCGTTTCCGAATATGCGACGCGCGCTGCGATCAGTGTCGGGGCAGATATCAAGGTTTTTGACAAACATATATACAGGCTCCAGAGACTGAAATATGCGATCGGGCAAAATCTTTACACTTCTATTATTGACTCGGATATTCTGGCTGAAGCGATTGCCAGGGCAGATGTTGTGATCGGCACGATGCGTGCCGAAAATGGACTTAGTCCGCTCGTGGTAACCAAGGAAATGGTGTCGAAAATGAAGCCGGGTTCGGTGATTATCGACGTGAGCATTGACCAGGGAGGATCTTTTGAAACTTCCAGAATGACCACGCACAAAAACCCGATTTTCCGGTATAACGATGTGATCCACTATTGCGTCCCGAATATTCCGTCGCGCGTGGCGCATACTGCCAGCAATGCATTAAGCAACGTTTTTCTTCCATTTTTACTCCAGACCGGCACAATAGGCGGGATTGAGGAAATGATTTATGCAAACCGTTGGTTTATGAAGGGGGTATACTGTCACAAAGGCACCCTGACCAATTCCCACATAGCCCGGAGCTTCAATATGAGGTACAAGGATCTGACATTACTGCTGGCAGCGAGGATGTAGTTAGTTATTGGCTATTAGCTGTTGGCTGTTAGCTGTTAGCTATTAGGTTTTGGGGGAATACTAATTGAATAGAATTTAATGTACAATAAAAGGCTGATAGCTAACAGCTAAAGGCCAACAGCTAACCAACAATGATCAACAACAGTAACGAAAACTCCCTGATGGATGATGCCAATTCTCCGGAATTGAATCGGAAGTTGATGGGGAATATATCTCAGGATTTTATTAAAGTGGCCGATCAACTTAAAGAGGCTTCTTACCAGATCCGCAAACGCGGATTTTCCGAACATCCGATTTTTGCAGTTACCAATAATGAAGTGGAGCTCGGCGCATTACTGATCGATTCGCAGGAGCTATCGAACGTTTTTTCGTACCGCGCTTCCTTTATGCAGGAGTTTGTAGACAGGAAACTGATCGGGGAGGAGTCGGTGCCATTATTTACCGAAAACTTCAAAAACCCCGACGAATACTGCTGCCTTTTTGCATTGATCGGCGAGTTTTCCGGTTTCGTATTTGTTCCTTATCCCGAAGACTGATTAGCGGTTTCCTGTACTTTATCCCGGTTTTACGCCGCTAAGTAAACAATAGCGGTAGGTTGCAGAATGTGGCAGTTGGTTTGGGAATAATATGATTAGTTTTAGTCACTGTTGTTTAAATAACCATTTCAGATATTACCCTATGGAATCAAAACTACCCCTGGAAAAAGAACTGGAACCTATCTTCCTTGTCAAATTTCCCCCTTTCTCAGAATCTGTTAAAGAGTTTCTGGTACAGTACGGTCCTTATTTCATTCTTGTTCTATCCGTCATCGCGGTTTTCGGCTTGCTTGTCGCTTTCGGTGTAAGCGGCGCGGCGCTTGGAATGGGCGCGGTGGCTCCCGGCATTGGGTTCAACTTTTACCTGAGTATTGCCTTAGGGATTGTCACCCTGATCATGTATCTGATGTCGTTTTCTCCGCTGCGGGCGAGGAAGCGCGCGGGCTGGAACCTGCTTTATTATGCATTATTAATAGGAATAGTGAGTAACCTGATCCAGCTCAGTATCCTGGGTGCGTTGATCGGAGCGGTACTTGGGTTTTGGGTTTTATTTCAAATCAGGGAGAAATACATATACTGACAATATCCGGAGGTACATTTCATCGAGCGAGCGGTTTTCCGCCCGCTTTTTTATTTTGCCACTAATCAGTCAAAATGCGCTTTCTTACTTGTAACTTTAATCATACCCCTCTACTTTGCATATTTGGGGCCTAATCACGGATTTCTCAACTTATGAATATTATTGAAGTCAGGAATGTCACGAAGGAATATTCCAACCATATTGCCCTCGACGACGTCAGCATTTCTATTCCCAGAGGACAGATTTTTGGTCTTCTCGGGCCAAACGGTGCCGGCAAAACTTCGCTGATCCGTATTATCAACCAAATCACAGGTCCGGATAAAGGCGAAATATTATTTGATGGACAAAGGTTGAACGACAGTCATATTTCCAGGATCGGCTACCTGCCGGAAGAACGAGGACTTTATAAAAAAATGAAAGTAGGAGACCAGTTGCTCTATCTGGCCCAACTAAAAGGATTATCCCAAAAAGAAGCACTTGAAAAGCTGAAAGTCTGGTTTGTTAAATTCGACATTAAAACCTGGTGGGATAAAAGTGTTTCCGATCTCTCCAAAGGAATGCAGCAAAAGGTGCAGTTCGTTTCAACCGTGCTGCACGAGCCCGATCTGATCATTCTCGACGAGCCTTTCTCCGGTTTCGATCCTATTAATGCGAACCTGATCCGCGACGAGATTTTAGAACTAAAACAAAAAGGCAGTACGATCATTTTTTCAACCCACAGAATGGAAACCGTGGAGGAACTTTGTGACCATATTGCATTGATACATAAGTCGAAGAAAGTGCTCGACGGACCGAAAAACGTGATTAAGGAGCAATTCAAGACACATACCTATTTTGTAGAATACCGCGGTTCACTTACCGGCCAGAATGGTTTTTACGAAGTCTCTGCTGAAAAAGAGCTGGAAAACGAGTACCGGCGCGCTACCATTCACCTGGAAGAAAACAGGAGCCCGAACGAGCTGCTCGCCAGTCTATTACCTTATGTCGAGATCCGGTCTTTCGGGGAAAATATCCCGAGTATGAGCGAAATCTTCATGCGTTCCGTCAACGAAATACCCGAGGCCTGACCGTTGCTTTATCATCTAAAAACCTTCACAATGCGAAATATTTTCCTTGTTATCAAAAGAGAATACCTGGTTAGGGTCAAGAAAAAGTCGTTTCTGATCATGACCCTGCTCGGCCCTTTGCTGTTTGTGGGCTTTTACGCCACGGTGATCTGGGTTGCGATAGGTTCGGTGGATACCAAAACGGTGCAGGTCCTCGACGAAAGCGGGCTGTTTCGTAACGAATTCAAAGATTCTGAAACGCTCCATTTCGATTTTATCAATGGCAATATAGATTCTGCCAAAACGGATTTTCGCAAGACGGAGGCGAGTGCATTGGTATACATTCCCAAAAACGTGATCAGGGAACCTAAAACGGTGCGGATATACGCTTCTAAAAACGTAAGTCTCGACTTGAAATCGGAGATCGAAAAGGTGATTGAGAAGCAGATTGAAGATATTAAGCTTTCAGAAGCTGGGATTACGCACAAGATCCTCGAAGATTCGCGGGTTAATGTAAGCTCCGAGACGATCAGTCTGAGTGAGGAAGGGGAGAAAAACAGCAGCTCGGCCGCGGCTACGGCGATTGGCGGCGTTTGTGCGTTTCTGATCTATATGTCGGTTTTCATCTATGGAACACAGGTAATGCGCGGGATTACCGAAGAAAAAACGAGCCGCATTGTCGAGGTGATCATTTCTTCCGTAAAACCTTTTCAATTAATGCTAGGTAAAATCATCGGTGTCGCACTGGTGGGACTGACCCAATTTTTACTCTGGATCATATTAACCGTCGGATTGACCAGCGCCACTTCGGCGATCGTGAGCAGTCAAATGTCAAAGGAATCGCCTCAGGTACAGCAGGAAATTGAGAAAATGCAGAACGGAATGCCGGGAAGGGGAATGCCGGGAAATGCGGTTGAAAATCCGATGGCTGAGATCCTTGGTGCTGTCAATAGCCTGAATATCCCGCTGATCCTGGGCTGCTTCCTTTTTTACTATCTGGGAGGCTATTTATTGTACAGTGCATTGTTTGGCGCGGTGGGGGCGGCCGTGGATAATGACGCGGATACCCAGCAATTTATGCTTCCTATCACGCTCCCGATCATATTCTCATTCGTATTCGCCCAGTTTGTACTCCGCGATCCTGACGGCAGCCTCGCCTTCTGGACTTCCATTATCCCATTCACATCGCCGATCATCATGATGGTACGGATACCATTCGGGGTGCCCGCCTGGGAGATCGCCTTGTCGATGGTTTTACTCGTGATCGGTTTTATGGGCACCACCTGGCTTGCGGCGCGTATTTACCGGGTTGGTATCCTGATGTACGGAAAAAAAGTGACTTATAAAGAGCTCGCCAAGTGGATTTTTTACAAATAGTTCTTAACACTTTTTAAGAGACGGAAAATCTTGACCTTGTGGTAAATTTGCTAATTTTGGCCGATCATTGATAAAACTGCTCCAAAAGAGTTACCATCTTTGCATATTTTGCATATAACCTTTTCAAATTTACCGTCTTTCAGATGACCCGTTTTAACCGTTCCAACAACCTTGCGGGTTGGATTGTATTCGCAATAGCATTCATCACATACGCACTTACAGTTGAACGAACCGCCAGTTTTTGGGACTGCGGCGAGTTCATTGCCTGTGCATTTAAATTACAGGTGCCCCATCCTCCAGGAGCACCATTTTTCCTTTTAATAGGCAGGCTGTTCTCACTTTTCGCATTTGGTGATCTGTCCAATGTCGCGTATTGGGTCAATATGGTATCTGTACTGAGCAGTGCATTCACGATCCTTTTCCTGTTCTGGACCATTACGCTGCTTGCCCGCAAGTTTGTTGCGAAAACTGAAATTGAAATGACCAATGCCGATACGATCCTGGTGATCGGTGCTGGTTTGATCGGCGCGCTGGCTTATACCTGGTCTGACTCGTTCTGGTTTTCTGCGGTTGAAGCGGAAGTATACGGAATGTCGTCGTTTTTCACGGCTATCGTAATTTGGGCCGTATTCAAATGGGAGCGTGTGGAAGATCCTGCTGCTGAAAACCGCTGGCTGATCCTGATTGCATACCTGGTAGGACTTTCAATCGGTGTCCATTTGCTGAACCTGGTTACTATCCCGGCGCTTGCATTGGTTTATTATTTCAAGAAATACCCTAAAACGAGCGTTTTTGGTGGTATTATGGCATTTGCGGGCGGATTGGTTATCCTGGGTATTATCAACTCTGGTATCATTCCCGGCTTACCGAGTATTGCGGGTAAATTTGAGATTTTCTTTGTCAACTCACTTGGAATGCCCTATAAATCGGGCGTGATATTCTTCATCATTATCTTTATCGGCGCCCTGATCTGGGGGATCCGCTATTCGCACCAGAAAGGAAATGTGTTGCTGAATACCGGCTTGCTTTCACTTGCTTTTGTATTGATCGGCTACGCCAGTTATCTGATGGTACTGGTTCGTGCAGAATACAATCCGCCTATTAATGAAAACAATCCGAATGACGTACTGAGCTTTGTTTCTTACCTGAAAAGGGAGCAATACGGAAGCCGGCCTTTGCTATTTGGTCCGTCTTTCGTTTCCCGGCCGGTAAGTCAGAAACGCGGTGCACCTATGTACCGGAAGCAGGACGGAAAGTACGTCATCTACGATTACCGACCGGAATACGAGTACGAGCCGGGCAGTAGCATGCTCCTGCCGCGTATGTACAGCACCCAGCCCGGCCACCCGCAGCTATACCAGCAAATGACCGGCCTAGCCGAAGGGCAAAAACCGACGATGGGGCATAACCTCTCGTTCATGTTCTCCTATCAGATCGGGCACATGTACTGGCGCTATTTCCTCTGGAATTTTGTAGGCCGGGAAAGTGACGAGGAAGGCGCGGGCAATATGCTGCCGTGGGATGCCGGCAAGAAATATCCCGAGCCGATCGCGAACAATAAGGCACACGACAACTTCTTCATGCTGCCATTTTTGCTTGGTCTTTTTGGCGTGGTGATGATGTATTTCAGGCAAAAACGCGACCTGCTTGTATTGGGACTACTGTTTGTCCTGACCGGCGTGGCACTTGTAGTGTACCTCAATTCCCCGCCGACTGAGCCGCGTGAGCGTGATTATATTTATGTAGGATCATTCTATATTTTCTGTATCTGGATCGGATTTGGCGTATTGGCTATTGCCGATGCGATCAGCAAGTTTGTTTCAAACGCATCTTCAAGAGCTGCGATCGCAACGGGCGTTGCGCTGGTAGTGCCGGTGATTATGGGCGTAAAAGGTTGGGATAATCATAACCGTAGCCACCGATACCATTCTGTTGATTTTGCCAAAAATCTCCTCAATTCCTGCGCACCGAATGCGATCCTATTTACGGGCGGGGATAACGATACTTTCCCTTTATGGTATGTTCAGGAAGTGGAAGGTTTCCGTACTGATGTGCGGGTTTGTAACCTCAGCTTACTCGGTACCGACTGGTATATTGACCAGATGAAGCGTAAGACATATCTATCGGAGGCGCTTCCTATTTCTTTGGATAAAAACAATTATGCGTTCGGTAAAAATGATATCGTGCCTTTTTACGAGATTCCCAGCGTAAAAAATGGCATTAACCTGAAAGAATATCTTGGGTTGGTGAAGCAGGAAAACAAAGCGATCCAGGTTCCGTTGACCAGCGGGGATATGACTTCGATCCTGCCTTCTTCGGTATTGTTCCTGCCCGTGAATGCGGAGGCGGTGAAGAAGATGAATATCATCAAATCTGACCTGATACCATTTGTAAGTGACTCTATCAGCTGGACGATCGGGAAAGGTGATTTATATAAATCTGACCTGATCATGCTGGATATCATCGCAACCAACGACTGGCAGCGTCCGATTTACTTCTCTTCTACTTTGGGCGGATCGAGTTATCTGAACCTGAAAGAATACATGCAACTGGAAGGTTACGCATACCGTTTACTGCCCGTAAAAGTGCCGGGTGCAACCGACGGTTACGTGAATGCAGATGTGATGTACAATAATCTGATGACGAAAATGTCATGGCGTGAGCTAGATAATCCGAATACGTATTACGATAATACATACCTGGGTTCGCCGGTAGCAACCGCTAGAATTGCCTTTTTGAGATTGGCCGGCCAGCTTTTGGCAGATGGTCGCAAAGATGAAGCTAAGAAAGCGATCGACAAGTCACTGGCGACCATGCCGGACAAGAGCATTCCTTATGATCAGTTCTCAGCCAACTTTATCGGACCGTTATTTGATCTAGGTGAAGCTGCACGTGCATTGAAAATCGCGGATACGATGGCACTTCGCGCTGACGAGGTACTGACCTGGGCCAAAGAAAACGGCACCACCAAACGCCGTGACAGCAATGTGTATCTGTATATCCTGCAAATCATCGTGCAGGAATGCCGCGAAGCGAAACAGGAAGTGGCTGCTAAAAAATACGAAACGATATTCCAGAAACACCTGGCCGCATTCAATATGTACGGTGGCGGGCAGTAATCTTCGACTTCGCTCAGACTGACACGCTCGGTCTGAGCGCACCGGGGCCGCTGGTCGGCCGAAGAGTTAATCCAGCTCTACTTTCACCCAAACTAAACGGTGATCAGAGCTGGATTCTCTTTTTTCTACCAGCTCAGCCAACGGTTCTCCCACTGCGGGCCAGAAAACGCCGCTCTTAATAACCTTAAAGCCTTTTTTGGAAGGAAGCACATAGTCGGCACGCATGCGCCAGAATGCTGTGTGGTTTTTAGCAAATACATTGGAACTGCTATGCTGCGCCCCGCCGCTGCTTGCTGGCGGCATTTCATTGTTGACTTTCGGATGTGCTAATAAAGCACGAATTCCCTCACCAATCGCATTGCCTTCGTCGGGAGAAGCATTCTGATCTCCCAGAATTACGAATGCGGCATCGGTAGCCAGGCCGCCTTTTTTACCCTTATCATCATAAATATAAGCGCCGTCGCTGATGTAATCTTTCCAGAAACGGATCTCATCGTGGTTCCGCTTCCCGTTCCGATCTTCCGCGCCGTCGAAGGAAGGCGGGGTAGGGTGGCTGGCCAGGAAATGGATCGTCTTTCCTCCAACTTGTACCGGGATATCCCAATGCGATTTGGAAGAAAGCGGGAAAAGAGCCCAGGCTTCGGGAGTATACCAGTCGGAACCATCGGCATTCGTCGTTTTCAGCGCGCCGGGCATATCTTTCCATTTAAAATGTTGGAAAGTTCTGACGTTCGCAGTGTCAATTGGAAAGCGCGAAAGTAACACCATTCCGTATTGTCCGGGATAATTCCCAAAGCCCCACGCATCGGCACCATATTGCTCGGCTTTTCCATTCCGGTCCAGATCGAACGGACTCGGCTGGCCGGTATTGACGGTTGAATAGTAATAATAAGGATAGTCGATTCCTTTTACGCCTTCGGAATCGTTTTTCAGGTAGTTCCTGATAAATGCGCCTGCGCCCGCATTGCCGTCCTGGATATAGTCAAATTCGTTTAGCAGAATTACATCCGGTCTGACAATCTTAATGATCTTCGCGATATTCCTGATCTGCTGATTGGTGCCTGACGCAAGTTCTTTTACCAAAACCTGCTCGGAAAGTCCTTTTGTACCTCTTGGATAATAATTTTCAGCTTCCATACTCACATTGTACGTAGCGAAAGTAATGTCGGCGGACTGCGCCTGCATGATAATCGGGCTGGTAGTAAGCAAAAGTGAAAGGAGTGAATTTTTCATTTATTTAAAAAACGTAATGATTGTCAACGAAGCGTTAATAACTGCTTTATGAATCTGGAAACAAAAAAAGCCGCCTCAGGTTCAGAGGCGGCTTCGTATTTTTTGTATGATATCAATGAAAAAAGTCTTTCATTTTGTCAAAAAAGCCTTTTTCATTCTTGCCCGGCTTAGGCTGGAAGTTTGGTGAGTGACGCAATGCTTCCAAAGTTTCACGCTCGTCAGAAGACAATTGCTGCGGTGTCCACACATTAATATGAACCAGCTGGTCGCCTTTTCCGTAACCATTCAGATCTTTAACGCCCTTGCCTTTCAAACGAAGGATTTTCCCAGCCTGCGTGCCCGATTCAACGGTAATACGCGCTTTTCCGTCGATCGTCGGTATCTCAACAGAAGTACCCAAAGCTGCGTCAATAAAGCTGAGGTGCATGTCGAATATGACGTTGTTTCCGTCGCGTTTCAATAATGGATCCTCTTCCTCTTCGATCACGATCAGCAGGTCGCCTGCCATTCCGCCACGCGTAGGTACATTACCTTTGCCCGACATCGATAGCTGCATTCCTTCTGCTACGCCACCAGGGATATTGAGGGTGATCAGATCGTCCTGCAACAATCTGCCTTCGCCTGCACAGGAGTCGCAACGTTCGCTGATGATCTTGCCGTCGCCGTTACAGGTCGGGCAAGTGCTCGTCGAAACCATCTGGCCCAGCATCGTGCTCACTACTTTGCGAACCTGTCCGGTACCGTTGCAGCTGTTACAGTTCGTCAGGGAAGTACCGTGTTTCGCGCCATTTCCACCGCAGGTATTGCAGGTAACGTGACGTTTTACTTTAATTTTCTTTTCAACACCATTGGCAACTTCTTCCAGGTTCAGTTTCAGCTTGATCCGCAGATCTGAACCTTTACGAACCCGGCGACCGCCGCCTCCGCCCTGGCGACCGAATATGTCCCCAAACGGGCTGCTATCACCGAATATATCTCCGAATTGAGAGAAAATATCATCCATCGTGAAACCGCCGCCGCTGAATCCGCCTGCGCCGCCTCCACTCGCTCCACCCACACCCGCGTGACCAAACTGATCATAGCGTGCACGTTTATTTTCGTCGCTAAGAATGCTGTAAGCCTCCGCTGCTTCCTTAAATTTATCCTCCGCGGTAGGGTCCTCCGGATTTTTATCCGGGTGAAACTTGATTGCAAGCTTTCGGTAAGCTTTCTTAATGTCCTCTGCCGCTGCCTTCCGGTCTACGCCCAGTACCTCGTAATAATCTCTTTTCTTTGCCATTATTTTTTGTAATGTAACATGTAAAGCGGCTGTGCAATCTTGTATCAGGCGCCCACGATCACTTTCGCGTAGCGGATCACCTTATCATTTAAATAGTATCCTTTCTCAATTTCATCAATCACTTTGCCTTTTAAATCCTCAGAAGGAGCAGGGAACTGTGCGATCGACTCGTGAATTTCAGCATCAAAGGTTGCACCCTTAGATTCCATTGGTTTTAATCCTTTGGATTCCAGTGCTTTGAATAACTTATTGTAGATCAGATCAACACCTTCTTTCAATGCTTCCACATCCGTTGAAGAATCGAATGAAACCTTTGCTCTTTCAAAATCATCCACGATCGGGAGGATCAGCTTCACCGTGTCTGCGCCTGCGCCGGAGATCATTTCCAGTTTTTCCTTTGCAGTTCTTCTACGGAAATTTTCAAAATCGGCATAAAGGCGAATGTATTTATCCTTCAACTCGGCGATCTCGGTCTTAGCAGCTGCCAACGGATCGGTGTCAGCAATTTCGGAAGGTACTTCGCCTGTTATTTCCTGTCCTGCATTGTCCAGCGGGACGGAATTGGAAATTTCATTGTTTTCACCTGTTGCCGTGTTGTCAGTTTCTAATGGCGCATTTTCCTCGTTCATTTCGTAATTTTTGTCTTGATCTATATTAAATTCTTTGTTTTCAGCCATAATTCTTAGCATTAACGTGACTTATGCAATGCCCCATTAAGAGTAAATTATTTTGCCAGAGCTAAATTACTGACAAGATGGCATTTTACAATCAATTTGTAAATTTGCAAGATGACGACCGCAGATCTAGTAAGCCAGGAAAGGAGTGAGTTCGTGAAGAGGAAGGCGACGGAAGTAGGTTTCGACTTCTGCGGGATCTCCAAAGCCGAATTTCTGAAAGACGAAGCGCCGAGGCTGGAAAACTGGCTGAAAAAAGGGCAGAATGGCGCGATGGGCTATATGGCCAACCATTTTGACAAGCGCCTTGATCCGACCAAATTGGTGGAGGGCGCTAAAAGCGTTATTTCCGTACTCCTCAATTATTATCCCGAAAAACGCCTGCCCGAAGGAGACGAAGACCTCAAAATCTCCAAATACGCTTACGGGACAGATTACCATGTTGTACTGAAAGAGAAGCTGGCCGCATTAATGCTTGCGATCAGCGAAGAGGTGGGCGAAGTAAATGGACGCGTGTTTACCGATTCGGCGCCGGTGATGGACAAAGTGTGGGCTGCAAAAAGCGGACTGGGCTGGGTGGGCAAGCATTCGAACCTGCTGAACCGCGACATGGGCAGTTTCTTTTTTATAGGAGAAATCATTTGCGACCTTGAACTGGCACCCGACGGTCCGGTCCAGGATTATTGCGGAACCTGCACCCGCTGCATCGATGCCTGCCCGACCGATGCGATCACGGAACCGTTCGTGGTGGACGGTAGTAAGTGCATCAGCTACTACACGATCGAACTGAAAGAGGCAATACCGGAGGACGTGCGCGGGAAGTTCGACAATTGGATTTTTGGCTGTGATATCTGTCAGGATGTGTGTCCTTGGAACCGGTTTTCGAAGCCGCATACCACACCAGAATTCAACCTGCAGGAAACGGTGGCAGGCTATCAAATGAGCGATTGGCTGGAAATTACGGAGGAAGTGTTTAAAGAAATTTTCAAACGGTCGCCCATAAAAAGGGCCAAATTTGATGGTTTGAGGCGGAATATAGATTTTGTTATATCCTCTAAATAAAAAGCACAACTAATAGGTAATCCTTTTATATTTGGGCTCGGGAGTTCCTTTCGATGACTGAAAAACACACTCAATATTATGAGAAAACAATCTGTCAATCTTTGGGCCGTGCTGGTGTGCGTAGTGATAGGGCAAGTGATTCCGGCTTTATGGTATGGCGCATTTTCTGATACCTGGATAGCGTTGAACGGATTCACACCGGAGCAGATCAAAGCAGCTACAAGCCCGGCTCCTTATCTCGCAAGTATCGTTTCTTCTTCTTTCACGGCGTATACGATCGCCTGGGTTTTTACCAAAATCCCTGTTAAATCGTCATTCGCCGGTCTCCTGATCGGGCTGCTCTTTGGGGTAGTCTTCGTCTTGCTGGAAACCGTCGTGAAGGATATGTTTTCTTTCAAACCTCTGCTATTATCACTGATCGACGGCGGTGTAAGTGCTATCGTTTATGGTATTACCGGTAGCATCCTTGGTGGCTGGCGCAAATACGAGTAGGCAGCGACTCTGTCTCTTAGCTTTATCTTCTTTTAATACTAGTTCTGGTAATCACCGCATTAATCCGACAGCTTAATCTATGCTGTTTTAGGTGGACTTTGTGCTAACATTGCCTTATTATCACATAATCTATACAAACCATAGATTATGGAGCAGCGTCTTCGAGCACGCAGTCAAAATATTCCGTACTTATAAATGTTTCTTCGACAAATAATATTTTACGGCAATGGAAAAGTTCAGCTTTTGATACCTGAAATTGCATTTCAGCCGGAATATTAGTTTAGTGCAATTAAATTTTTCGAAATAAATTGTTAGTGTTGTGAAATACATTTAAATTTCACCGAATTAAAGAATGCCGAATATTCTATAAGGTCGGTATACTTGATAATAAACCCGGATTCTCTCAACAAGAATATTACATAACCTTCCAGTATCCCGGCACGGGTAGCTCACTACGAAGGTTAAACAGAGCAAAATTCACTTACACCGAATAATATTCCGTCCAAGAATTCGGTAGAGGAAGAAATTAAAATATTTTAAAATATTGCGCTGCGCATTGCAGGTGAAGATCTTATTTAATCGATTGTTTAACCTCTAATTTGCCAAAGTACCGCTTGCCTATGATTTAATACTCTACGTCCCCTAACAGAATAAGTGCTTTATAGCTAACCACTTTAAGGCTTTCAACGCTTTGATCATCCTTCCGGATGTATGGAGCCTCCATGCCAAATTTTTCTTAACATTTAACAACAATCATTATGAAAAGAAAGCAAGAAGTAAAGTGTCCCATGTGGATGAAACTTACTTTTTACCAAATGGTCCTTCTTTCAGCTTCCGTGGGCGCATCGTTTGCTGCACCTATGACGCTGGGGAACAATTTGAAAGTAACCGTCAAACCACGCCTGAATGTAAAACCTGTTACAGGTAGAGTAACCGACAGCAAAGGCGAGGCTGTGCCGGGGACTACTGTTTTGATCAAAGGAAGCGAAACAGGTACAATCACCGATGCCGAGGGTAAATACACGCTCGACGTTCCGAACGACGGGACGATTCTGGTGTTTTCGTCAATAGGTTTCAATAGCAAAGAAGTTACAGTTGGGGCGCAAAGTACCTTGGATGTGGTTCTCGAAACATCCTCTGCTGTGCTTGAAGAAGTAGTGGTAACAGCACTTGGTATCCAGCGCGATAAAAAAGCACTGACTTATGCAACCCAGCAAATAGGCGGTACCGAATTGCGCCAGGCTGCCAATACCAACTTTGTTGATGCCCTTAACGGTAAGGCAGCGGGTATTGATATCAAGGTAAGTAGCTCAGGTGCAGGTGGTTCTACGCGCGCTGTTCTTCGGGGAAATAAATCGTTGCAGGGTTCCAGTGAGGCGCTTTATGTAATTGATGGTATTCCTATGGTGAATAACAAAGGCGGGCAGCCGGGTTCTTACGGCGGAACAGATGGAGGAGACGGACTTTCTGCTATCAACCCTGCGGATATCGAAAGTATCAGCATTTTGAGAGGAGCGAATGCGGCTATTCTTTATGGTAGCCAGGGTGCAAATGGTGTGATTTTGATTACAACCAAAAAGGGACAGGAAGGAAAATTGTCTGTGGATTTCAATTCCAGCGCAGTTTTGGAGCAAGTATCCGGTCTTCCTGATTTCCAGTATCGTTATGGTACGGTGGGTGGAGATTACAGCTGGACTCCGGTGGGAACTCCTGAGGTTAAATCAGACAGTTACCAGAAAGATTATATCAAAGATTTCTTCCAGACCGGGGCTACATTTACCAACTCGGTATCAATCACCGGAGGGAATGCGAAGACGAACGTTTATTTTTCTTACGCCAATATTTCGTCCAAAGGTGTAATGCCAACAAACACCTACAATAAGAACAACTTCTCGTTCAGACAAAGCACCAGGCTGCTGAAAGACAAGATCACGATCAGTTCAGGGGTGATTTTATCTGCGGAAACATCTAAAAACCGTCCGGGTGCAGGTTACTACAACAACCCGCTGACGGGGCTGTACCTGTTTGCCAGAGATCGTGACTTCAATAGCTTCAAAAACGGGTACTCCTTATTCAACGAAGAACGGAATATGGATAAAATGAACTGGTATTCGACCGAAGAGAAGCAGAACAATCCTTACTGGGAATTGAACAAAAACCCGAAGCTGCAAACGTACAGAAGGATCATCGCCAATATGAAGCTGTCGTACGACATTCTGGAAAACCTGAAATTCGAGGTAAGGGGTAATATCGATTATAATAATGTACTGGACGATAAGCGTTACGCGGCGGGTGGTAACTCAGTGAGTGTGAGCCCGAACGGTACCTGGGCTTATAACAAATACACAGATCAGGCAATTTACACAGATGGTATCCTGAGCTACAATACTAACTTTGGGGATTTCAGTGTGAATGCATTGGCTGGTCTCAGCTTCCAGAAAAATACGTACTTCGATGGGCTGAGCGTTGCAAACGGTACGGTGTCGCTTCAATATCCGAACGTATTCACATTTGCGAACATGCCTTACAATGTGATTTTCAATAATCACCCGGATTACAGCAAAACCGTTAAGCAAGGCGCATTCGCTAACTTGTCACTTGGGTTCAAGGATTTCCTCTTTCTGGATCTGGCCGGACGTAATGACTGGGCTTCTACGCTGGCGCTTACCGGTAACCAATCTTACTTTTACCCATCTATCGGTGGATCAGCAGTAATCAGTCAGATGATTGATCTGCCTCAGGCGATTTCATTGCTGAAAGTAAGGGCTTCGTTCTCGCAAACTGCCAACGAAGTACCATATAACAGGGTGCTTCCATTGAGCACCATCGGCGGAGCGGGCGGACCAACGGGTATTGGTGGTATCAACAGACCTACGCAGGTTCCGTTTACCAACCTGAAACCTGAAAAAATCGTAGCGAATGAATATGGTCTTGAAATGAAATTTTTCAAAAACCGGTTAGGCGCTGATTTCACTTACTACAATGGCGCGAGTACCAATCAGTTCCTTTCGCTTGCAGCGCCGTCGGGTTCAGGATATACGACCTATTTTGTGAATGCAGGAAGGATCGAAAACCATGGATTTGAGTTTACGCTGAATGCTGAGCCTTTCCGCACCGACAATTTTAGCTGGAACACGACAGTAAATGCTTCTCAAAACAAAAACAAGATCGTAGAACTGATCACTTCAAACCCTAACTATCAGGTGGGTGGCGACGATGAAGGTTTTGCGTCGATCATCAAAGCAGGTGGTTCTTTCAATGATGTATACATTTTCAAGTTTGCAAGAAACGATGCAGGAGCGATCATTCTGGACAAAAATGGCGTTCCTACCAAAGCTGCCAAGCAGGAACTGGTGGGTAATGTAAACCCTAAGCTTCTTTTGGGATGGACGAACAATGTGAGCTATCGCAACTTCTTCGCAAGCGTTCTCGTGAATGGTAAATTTGGTGGTGTCGCATTCTCCAAAACTGAGGCATTCCTGGATTCTTACGGTGTAAGTGAAAAATCTGCCGAGGCGAGAGATGCGGGAACAATGGCCATTAATGCAGTTACACCTGAGGGTGCGGCAGTTACTTCCATTGCTCCGTACACGTACTATTCTGCGATCGGTGACAGAAACAAGATCATGGAACCTTATGTGTTTTCAAGAACCAATGTCAGACTGGGACAATTTGTAATCGGCTACAACCTGAAAAGCAAAGCTGCAAACCCTGTATTTAGAGATGCTTCTATCTCATTCGTAGGCAGGAACTTGTTCTTCTTCTACAAAAAAGCACCTTTCGATCCGGAACAGGCGATGACTACCAACAATGCGATGCAGTCTACCGACGTGTTCGGTTTGCCCGCAACAAGGTCTTACGGCTTGAACCTAAAGGTTACATTCTAAAAACTCTAAAATCATTGATATGAAAAAAATATTCATTGCCCTGGTATCACTGATCGCGTTCGCGGCGTGTACAGACAATTTTGAAGAGATAAATAAAAACCCGAACCAGATTTCAGACGAGTTGCTGAAGCAGGATTTCAACCTGGTAGGTTCACCGTTTTCCAACATGATCTTCAATCTCAACGGTCACCAGATCGAAGAGGATCTTTGGGCTGACAACTGGATGGGATTCATGGGAACACCTACGGATTTTGTTGGTAATGTAAACAATACCACTTACTACATTCGCTGGAACACCTATTGGGACCGGGTATATGGTAGTGTAATGTCCCCAGCAAAACAGGTGATCCAGCTAGCGGCTGACAATAACCTGCCGCTGTTTGCTACATGGGCTAAATTGATCCGTATTGCTGCAATGTCCAAGTTAACAGCAGCGCACGGGCCGGTCATTTATTCTCAATATGGTACTACTGCCAATTCGATTTTGTACGATAAAGAATCCGAATTGTACCCGATGTTTTTCAAGCAGCTCGATTCTATCCAGGTTGATCTTGCAGCAAATAAAGAGTACACCGGGTTCAGGAAATTTGATCCGACAGCTTACGCAGGCAGTATTCCCCGGTGGCAGAAAGTGGTTAACTCGCTTCGTTTGAGATTGGCAATGCGCCTTTCAAAAGTAGATCCTGCGCTGGCGAAAACCGAGGGTGAAAAGGCTATGGCTGATCCTGCCGGCTTGATCACGACCAATGCTGACAATTTTATTAATTCCCTGAACGGTGCAAAAATCCCCGTGGCTCAGATTTCTTATGAATGGGATGATACCCGCATGGGTGCGCCGATGGAATCTTTCCTGGTGGGTTTAAAAGATGGGCGAATCTCGCAATTCTATGCACCTATGTCTGCGGCGAACGCTGCGTTGTATAAAGATCACCCAACTGTACCTTACAAAGGGATCCGCAATGGTGCTTTTATCAAGGCGAAAGCAGATCACGTACCTTTTTCGAAAGTGGCTGAAAGCTTTCAGACTGTGCAAACCAGAAGGAATTTTACGGCCGCCGAAGTTGCTTTTCTGAAAGCAGAGGCTGGACTCAGAGGCTGGGCAGGTGCAGGCGATCCGAAGACCAATTATGAAAATGGCGTTAGATTGTCATTCGCTGACTGGGGTGCAGGCGGCGTAGATGCTTACCTCGCGGACGCAACGAGCAAGCCGATCAATTACGTTGATCCGATCGATGCCCGTAACAACTTCACTGCCTCTTCCACCATTACCGTGGCCTGGAACAATGCAGATTCGAATGAATTGAAACTGGAAAAGATCATAACCCAGAAATACATTAATACTTTCACCAATACAATGGAAGCGTGGGTGGATTTCAGAAGAACCGGTTATCCTAAAATCCCACATGTGGCCAAAAATGACAGCAATGGAGATTGGGGTATTATTCCGGCGAATGAATGGATCAAAAGAATGCCTTTTGTGAATGCGGAAAGAAATGGCAATACTGCTGCCGTTGCAGATGCGGTAACCAAAATGGGCACGGGCGCAAAAGATGATATTGCAACGCGTTTGTGGTGGGATACCGGCAAAGTTGCCAACTTCTGACACGCAGCAACTCAGTATTTAACTCATTTTTTAATATGCTTAAAAAGCGGCAGGGGATCCAACTTCCCTTGCCGCTTTTGTATTATTATGCTACCTGGTAATCGATATTGACCTAAAATTGGATAGTTTTGGCAACACAATTCCTGATGCGCTCAACGATGACAAAAGCACTGATCCTGCTGATTTTGACCCTTATGCTGCCTGTTTTGCATACTTATGCGCAAAATCGGGCGGGTGCGGAGTGGAAAAAAGATAGGGTTGAAGATACGGTTACGGTCAAGGAAAAGGACGCTGAAAAGCATTATGTGCCCACTTGGCAATTCGGGTTGAATGGCGGGTTGGCAAAACGACTTTTCAGGTCGGGAATAATCCCAACTTCGGCAGAGGAAAAATACATTGATGATCTGAAATCGGGTATTTCCTTTGGCGCAAATGCCTCCTACTTTTATTGGAAGCAGATCGGTTTCGGATTGGTTTTTGATCGGTATCAGAGTAAGGCTACTTCGGAAGACGGCCTGACGGAAAGTGTACTGATCCAGCATTTAAGCGGCGCGGTGAGTTACAGAAGTGTTTTGAAAAGCTTAAAAACTTCCGTGATCAGTTCCTTTATGCTGGGTTACCAGCCTTATCGGAACAAGGCGGTAGCAAATGCGGAGCAGCTCACATTTTCCGGAAATACGATGGGGTGGGGACTGAGTGTTGGCATTGAGCGCAGGCTGGGTAATCGCCTCGCATTAAACCTGACCGGCAGCGCCATGATGGGGGCTATTTACCGAATGAAAAAAGAAACCCCTCTTCACACAACAGTCCTGCATTTATCGAAAGATGATCACGTAGATTTATCCAGAGCGTCACTGACATTGGGGCTGCGGTTCTTTTGAGTTATTTTGTTAAATTTGATTAAAACAGATTCATCATGGTAATTGAAAGAACTGACAAAGAAGTAATAATCAGGCTGCCGGCTACTGTTGACATTGAAGATCTTCAGGAGTTCGTTCATTTCGCGCGCTATAAAGAACTTACTTCCAAATTCCGGGTAGACCAGGAGGAGGTTGATGAGATGGCGAGCAGTATCAATGCAGGCTGGTGGAAAGAGCACGGCAGCCAGCACAGCAAATGAGGATCGTCGTAGACACTAATATTGTTTTCAGCGGAATATTAAACTCTTCAAGCCGGATTGACCATATTTTGATTAATTCGAAGAAGCATTTCGAATTTTTTACCTGCAATTTTCTGGAAGCTGAAATATCAAAGCATCAGGGAAAGCTATTAAAGCTTACTAAACTGGAACCTTACGAGTTAGCCGAACTACAAAAACTCGTTACCGCAAACATTATATTCATAAATGAGCAACTCATTCCGCCGGTAGAAATGCTGAGGGCTGAGACACTTTTAATGGATATAGATATCAACGATACTCCGTTTGTTGCCCTCACCAATTACCTCGATTGCAAACTATGGACCGGCGATAAAGTGCTGATCGAAGGGCTTCGCGACAAGGGGTACGAACATACGATCACTACTTCCGAACTTTCTCAATTACTGTCGGAATTCGAAATACGCTGAGGCACTATCCTGTTTTTGCTTTTAACCAGCAATAACTTGCATGCGTATTTCTAATCAATATTATCACTAAGTAAGGGAAAAATTGGATTTGCGAGTCTGATGTAGGGAGGCTGCGGAGTTGGACAATCTTAAAATTACATGAAAGGTGTGCCGCAACCCGGGTAGTATTCCGTTATTTTGGATTTATAATTCTAAACTCTTAATAGCCTGACATGAATAAATTTCGTACCTGCCGCCTTATATGGCTTCTGATCTGTGCATTATCAATAAATATCTTCACAAACAGCGGCGCTCAGGCGCAGAAAAAGAAACCGGTAGTTGTGTTCGTTACCGGCGATCATGAATATAGCGGAGAAGAAACGTTGCCGATCGTAGCAGCCGAGCTGGAAAAAAATTACGGGATGAAAACGATTTTCCTGAAAGCAAAAGACGGTCCTAATGATGAAAAAAATATCCCGGGGCTGGAAGCATTAAAGGATGCGGATCTTGCCATTTTCTATCTCAGATGGAGACAGTTACCCAAGGAGCAGCTTGCTCATATTGATGCTTACTTGAAATCCGGGAAACCGTTAATGGGCTTCCGGACAACTACGCATGCATTCAATTTTCCAAAAGGACACGAAAGTGAAAAGTGGAATGCATTCGGAGAGTTTGCACTGAATTCGCCTCCGGGATGGGGCGGCGCAGCCAAGCACACGCACTATGGACACGAAAGCAGCACGGATGTAACCGTAAATCCGGACCAGGCCAGCAACCCTATATTGACCGGCGTAACCGGCCCGTTTCATGCCAGATCGTGGCTGTATCGCGTCCTGCCGGATTATCCTACCAAGGGCTCTACTTTACTTTTGACAGGTAAAGCCGTGAATGCAGACAAAGAAGCGATTGAAAATCCGGTTGCGTGGACAGGTACCAATTCATTTGGGGCCAAAATTTTCATGACGACCCTCGGGCATCCAGACGATTTTAAACTCGAACCTTTCCAGCGACTGATTATCAATGCAATACACTGGGAGCTCGGTAAGCCGATCCCGAAATGGAAAGGCAAAATGAATATCGACGTGACCTACCGCACCGCAAATTAGTACCGCATACTTCCTAATCCCAACCTAAGAATTACGAATTAAAATGTCTAAACCCAGGAAAATCAGCGTTCACGTATCGCTTATTGCATTTGGATTGGCGTTGATCGCATTCAGTGCATTCAAATTCAATCAAACCGCTTCCATTGCTATTCAGAAAGGCTCTCACATTGTTTTGCTAGGAAACAATCTGGGTTCCAGAATGATGAATTACGACAACTTTGAGACGGAGCTCCACGTGCGTTATCCGCAGAACGAGCTTTTTATCCGCAATATGTGCGACGGTGGCGACACGCCGGGTTTCAGGCCGCATTCGAGCCGCAATTCTCCCTGGGCTTTTCCGGGAGCTGAAAAATTTCAGACAGAGCTGGCTAATCCGTCACAAAGTGAAGGTCATTTCGATACGCCCGATCAATGGTTAACCCGCCTCAAAGCCGACGTGATCATTGCTTTTTTTGGTTATAATGAATCTTTTCAGGGTAAAGAAGGGCTGGCCAACTACAAGGCTGAGCTGGATGCATTCATCAAATACACATTAACCCAGAAATACAACGGCTCTACGGCACCCAAGCTGGCGATCGTTTCTCCTATTGCATTCGAAGATCTGTCTGGTACTTATGATTTACCTAACGGTAAAAAGGAGAATGAGAACCTGTCCCTCTATTCGAAGGCAATGAAAGAGGTCGCGGACCAGAATAAAGTATTGTTCGTGGATGCATTTACCCCGTCTCAAAAATGGTATGCAGATACCCAGGAGCCACTTACGATCGACGGTTCGCAGCTGAACGCCGAAGGTTACAAGAAGTTGGGCGTATTGCTGGCCGATCAGGTATTCGGAAAAGCTGCGCCAAAAGCAGAGGCGAACAGAAAGCTGATCCATGATGCGGTAGACGAGAAAAACTGGATGTGGCACAACGATATCAAGGTCCCGAACGGCGTGCACGTTTATGGCAGAAGGTACAATCCGTTTGGGCCTGACAATTATCCTGCGGAAATAGAAAAGATCCGGGAAATGACGGATATCCGCGACAAGGCGGTGTGGCTGGCAGCTTCAAAAGGACAGAAAACGGATCTGGCCGCTGCGGATAAAAATACAAAGCCGCTTCCTCCGGTTAAGACGAATTTTAACCCGGAAAAAAATGGCAGTCTTGAATACCTCTACGGCAAGGATGCATTAGGTAAATTAAAAGTGCCGGAAGGTTATAAAATCGAGCTTTTCGCTTCGGAAGAGGAGTTCCCGGACCTTGCTAAGCCTATGCAAATGTCTTTCGATAACAAAGGTCGCCTGTGGGTTGCGACCATGCCGAGCTACCCGCACTATAAGCCGGGTGATACCAAGCCTGACGACAAGATTATCATCCTTGAAGATACCAATAACGATGGTAGGGCAGACAAGCAAACGGTTTTTGCCGACGGTCTGCACTTACCGCTGGGTTTCGAGATAGCGCCGGAAGGCGTCTACGTTTCGGCCGGTACCAATCTGAAATTTTTCACCGATACGAATGGCGATGATAAGGCGGATAAAATGGAGATCCTGCTGAGCGGATTCGACGACCATGATACGCACCACAACAGCCACGCATTTACAGTTGATCCATCTGGGGCTATTTACTCCGGCGAGGGTGTTTTCCTGCATACCAATGTGGAAACTTCTTACGGCCCGGTGCGTGCGACCAATGGCGGTTTTTACAGGTACGCGCCGCAATTAAAAAAACTGGAACGTACTGCGCAGCTCTCAATTCCCAATCCTTGGGGTATTGCATTCGACGATTGGGGCCAGCCGTTTTTTGCGGAAACATCCAGTCCCGATGTAAGGTGGATGATGCCGGGCTCTGTATTGCCGAGATATGGCGAGTCTACGCACAAGTCAGTGCAATTGATTGAAGAAAAACATCGCGTGCGTCCTACTTCCGGCCTGGAATTCGTATCCAGCCGCCATTTTCCCGACGAATTACAGGGAGATTTCCTGATCAATAACACGATCGGATTTTTAGGAACAAAAGAACATACTTTGGTCGACGACGGGACGGGGTACAAAAGCCGCCACCGTCAGGATCTGGTAGTAAGTGAGGATCGCAACTTCCGACCTGTGGATATGGAGTTTGCGCCGGACGGATCGCTGTATGTGATCGACTGGCACAATATCCTGATCGGCCACATGCAGCACAATGCGCGCGATCCTTTGCGTGACCATTCACATGGCCGGGTTTACCGTATTACTTACCCTTCCCGCCCGCTGGTTACGCCGGCAAAAGTGGACGGGGCGAGTATTGAGGTGCTTTTGGATAATTTGAAACTGCCTGAATACCGAACCAGATACCGCACGAGAAGAGAGCTTCGAGGTCGTAACGCGACAGAAGTTTTGACGAAAATGAATACCTGGATCGCCGGCCTGGACAAAAACGATCCAAGGTATGAGCACCATTTGCTGGAAGGTTTGTGGGTAAGCTGGGGATTGAATAAAGTGGATCAGAAACTGCTGAAACAACTCCTGAAAGCCAAAGATTACCACGCACGTGCTGCGGCGGTGGAAGTGGTGCGTTACACGGGACACCAGGTGCCTGATCAGGCCGAGTTACTAATGCAGGCTGTAAAAGACGAGAATAGCCGGGTGCGGCTCGTTGCGATTGTGGCTGCTTCGTGGATCGGCAAGGAAAAAGGATTACCTATCCTTGCAGAAGCGAAGAAAATGCCGCTTGATGATTGGACAATCCGCGCTTTTGAGGCAGCAGAGGCACATTTAAAAGGAGAGAATGTTAAAAAAGAAAAAGAGGACGTTGCCAAAACCTCTCTGAAAGGAAACGATCTGATCCTTTTTAATCAGGGAAGGCAGATTTATGCCAAAGAAGGCTATTGCGCAACCTGTCACCAGCCCGATGGAAAAGGGTTGGCCGCAGCCGGATTCCCGCCGCTTAACAATACTAACTGGGTATTGGGAAGCGATGAAAGGCTCATCAAGCTGGCACTGAAAGGTCTGCTGGGGCCGATAGAAGTGAGTGGTAAAAAGTATCCCGGGCAGGTTCCAATGACGCCTTTCGGTGGACTACTGAAAGACGACGAGATCGCGGCGGTACTTACTTACGTCAGAAATTCATTTGGCAACAAGGGGGCGGCAATTTCACCCGAAAAAGTGAAGCAGGTACGTGCTGCTACCGAGAGCAAAAAGGATTTTTACTCCCCTGAGCAGCTTTTGAAAGAGCATCCGATGGAGAAGATGTAATAGAATAAAAGAACAGGATTTAACGAAAACGAGCTGCCGGAAGGCGGCTCGTTCTCATTTGTAGTGTTTAGTAACCGGCGCTTTAAGAAATGCGGGAAAATTTGAGAATAACTACTAATGGGTTATTTTTGCCTGATACCGGCCAGCTGATGTTTATTTCTTCAAGGACCGGAATACTCCTCATCTATTTGTACGGTTTATGCAGCGAATCCTAGCGGTGGCGGTTATTTTCTTTGTAGCATTCATTTTTGTTATTTATAACTACTACTACGCAGTCAATTTTCCATATCAGGACGACTTTCTTCTAATCCAGTTTATCGAAACGATCTCCCAGGGGGGATTAGGTGTCGCCGGCGTATTGAAAGAAATGTTCAGGACGTTTAACGATCATAAGGCAGCTGTTCCGCGTTTTATTTCACTAATGGAATATTACGCGACGGGCCGGCTCAATTTCCGGTTTTACATTGTCCTGGTCTCGGTCAACCTTATTTACATCTTCTATTTTCTATACTTAGAGTTCAAAAAGTCGAGGCTGCCGCTCATTTATTTTCTGCCGGCGCCGTTCTTGTTTCTTCAGCCGCTTTACCACGAAATTTCCAATTGGGCGCTGACAGGAATGCAGCATTCTTACCTTACTGCGTTCACAGTCACTGCAATTATCCTGGTTTCCCGCCGCAGTAACCCCGCATTTTACGGAGCAATGTTTTGCTGTTTCCTGGCCACTTTTACGCACGGAAATGGCATATTATCCTTTCCCGCCATCATTTTCTATTTTCTGTGTTTAAAGGATTTCAAACGTGCGATCCTGACGACTGTGTTCATGATCACCTGCTTTCTGATTTACATCATAGGCTACGAATCCGGGCAGGCAGGAAAGTTACCGAATGATGTGATCAGCTTCCTGTCCTCACTTTTTGGTTTTATCGGATCGAGCATGTCGCTTTGGTCACAGCCGGTATTATGGTCGGCTGTTTGGGGTATCGTTATGGTGGCATTCATGGTATTTATTGTGTTCAAAATTGCGCGCACTTACTTCAATGAACCTGTGACTGTAAAGCCGGGCACTGTCGAATTACTGGCACTCTTCGCTTTCATTTTTATCACGAGCACCGTGATCGCGATTTTCCGGTCGTGGGCCGGCAGCACTATCGCCAGTCGCTTCCAGATCTATGCGTCGCTGGCGACAGTAATCTTCTACCTGATGCTGATCGATTACGCCGCTTTTTTCAGGAAAAAATCAGTACTCACGGTGGTGATCGGACTGAGTATTTTTTACTGCGCCTATTCGTACTACAAATTCACGGGTATGGTGGCCGGGCAGAAAACGACTTATCTGGCAGATGTATATAACTGGAAGACTAACCGCAATATGTTTTCGGTCGAGAAATCGATCACGCGCAATGCAGATTTTTATCTCACGCCGGGCTACGAAAAGGGCTTTTTCCATTTACCGGATCCTGTCGTTGAAAAGCCGCAGTTGGATTCCATGTTTGCCGCCGCCCGGCGCTCAGAAGTGGATTACCAAATCTATATGGAGAAGTGGGATATGGAGCGGCTTTCGAGAGAGAAGGTAGAGATATTGACCCACTATTTCATTTCCAGCACTGAGCTTCCTGCACGTAAAGGACTTTTGGGAGACCGTTTCCTGGTTTTAAAAGACCGGCAGAACGGGCAGCTGCACCTGGCGAATGCTAATCCGAAAGTGGAGGCCAGGGAGAAGATCGTCGCGAACGGGACCTACTATAAACCGGGGTTTCACTCATTTTTCCGGAAAGATGATCTCGCTGCCGGAGCTTACGATCTCGGTATCCTGGATGTGAGCGACGAGGGTGAAAAAGCGTTTTTTCTGCTTGATAAATCGTTGCTGGTAACTACCGCGGGACTTACTCTACAGTAGGTGGCGCGGCGATATTTCCCGTCTTAATTTACCGTTTGATTACTCAGCTGCAATATTGGTTATTTAATATTTCCAGATGCTCCTGCGACGCGCATTAAATCGCGTCCGAAGGCTGGAATCCTGCGAAAAAAATCGTATCTTTGCATGCTTAAAAGGCCGAAAATTGGCACTTTTTATTCAGGTGAAAAACAAACAATATGTCAAACGAAACAGTGCTTGAAGTGAACAGCTATTCAGCTGAAAATATCCAGGTTCTTGAAGGTTTAGAGGCGGTTCGGAAACGTCCGGCGATGTACATCGGTGATACCGGCTTCAAAGGGGTTCACCATTTAATTTGGGAGGTTGTCGATAACTCCATTGATGAGGCAATGGCCGGCTATTGCGACACGATCAATGTGACGGTTGAGAAAAATAATTCTATTACAGTTCAGGATAATGGTCGCGGGATTCCAACCGGAATGCACCCGAAAGAGAAAAGATCCGCATTGGAGGTCGTACTGACCGTTTTGCACGCGGGGGGTAAATTTGATAAAGACACTTACAAAGTTTCAGGAGGTTTGCACGGAGTAGGGGTTTCCTGCGTAAATGCACTTTCTATACACCTTCGCGCCGAAGTTCACCGGGAAGGAAAAATATTTGAACAGGAGTTTAGCGAAGGGAAACCTTTGTATGCAGCCAGGGTAATTGGTGACTCTGAAAAAACAGGGACATTTATCCACTTTTTGCCGGATGCAACCATATTCACGGTAACCGAATTCAAGTACGAAACCATCGCGACACGTTTGCGGGAATTGTCCTATTTGAACAAACGCATCCGCATTACGTTGGAAGACAAGCGTGAGGAGGATGAAGATGGCAAATTCCGTGGGGAAGAATTCTATTCGGAAATCGGTCTGAACGAGTTTGTAACCTACCTGGACGCAACACGCACGCCGCTTATTCCCGAGCCGATCCACATGGAAACGCTGAAAGGAACAGTACCGGTTGAAGTAGCGATGATGTACAACACTTCTTACAGTGAGAACGTGTTTTCGTATGTCAATAACATCAATACGATCGAAGGCGGAACGCACGTATCGGGCTTCCGGGCTGCGTTGACGAGAACTTTGAAAAATTATGCGGAGAAATCCGGCGTTCTTGCCAAAGAAAAGATAGAGATCAGCGGGGACGATTTCCGGGAGGGACTTACTGCTGTCATTTCTATTAAAGTGCAGGAGCCGCAGTTCGAAGGTCAGACCAAAACCAAGCTGGGTAACTCGGAAGTTACCGGAGTAGTAAGTCAGGTGGTTTCTGAAATGCTGGATACTTACCTCGACGAACACCCAAAGGAAGCGAGGGTAATTATTGAAAAAGTAATCCTGGCCGCCAAAGCACGTATTGCCGCGAAAAAGGCACGTGAGATGGTGCAGCGTAAAAACGTGCTGACAGGCACCGGCTTACCAGGAAAGCTCTCCGACTGCTCAGAAACCGACCCTAACATATGCGAATTGTATCTGGTCGAAGGGGACTCGGCGGGTGGAACTGCAAAACAGGGCCGTAACCGAGCTTACCAGGCGATATTGCCGCTGCGTGGTAAGATCCTGAATGTGGAAAAAGCACAGGAATACCGCATTTACGAAAACGAAGAGATCAAGAACATGTTCACTGCGATGGGCGTGCAGATCGGAAAAGACGGTGACGAGCGTGCTTTGAATATCGACAAACTGAGGTATCACAAGATCGTGATCATGACGGATGCGGATATTGACGGTAGTCACATTCGTACCCTGATCCTCACATTCTTTTTCAGGTATATGAAGATTTTGATTGATCACGGCTATATCTACATTGCTCAGCCACCTTTGTATCTGGTCAAAAAAGGAAAAGAAGAAAGATACTGCTGGACAGAACTGCAGCGTGAAGAAGCGGTAAGGGCAATTGCTGCCGGTCGCGAAGAATCGGTCCATGTGCAGCGGTATAAAGGTTTGGGTGAAATGAATGCAGAGCAGCTTTGGGAAACAACCATGAATCCTGAAAGAAGAAGCTTAAAGCAGGTTTCGATCGAATCGGCGGCTGAGGCGGATCACCTGTTCTCGATGCTGATGGGAGATGAAGTAGCTCCACGGCGCGATTTTATTGAGAAAAACGCAAAGTATGCACGTGTAGACGTATAGCCTTTGATTTCATACCGGATTTCTTGAAACGGGTGGCTGTCAATGGCAGTCATCCGTTTCTTTTTGTTCCAAAATTTAACAGAAACTTCATCCGGGTGGAAACAATAGATTATTTACATTCGTTGGAATTTTAGTAAGTTTTTTACATTATCAATACAGATTTTATGTCCGATTCAGCCGACCATACATATAGCAGTGAAAAGAAAGGCAAACTGAATAACCTGCTTGCCTTTTTCAAAAGCACCAAACAGATAGCCCCGACGGAAGAGCACAAGATCGTCAGCTCGACGGAAAAGGTACATACCCAGGTGCAGCAAAGCGATATGATCAGTCGCGACCTGAGCTGGCTTAAATTCAACGACCGGGTGCTGGATCAGGCGCTTGATGAAGAGAGAAACCTGTTCGACAGGCTTAAATTCCTAGCTATTACCTCTTCCAATCTCGATGAATTTTTCACTATCCGGGTTGGTAGCCTGTATAATTACCTCGATTTTGGCAAAGAGCGTCTCGACTATTCCGGATTGCGGGAGATACCTTTCCGGAAGGTAATGATGCGTGAGATCCATGAGTTCGTGCGCCGGCAAAATGAATGCTATACCAGCCAGTTGGAGCCGCTATTTACCAAACACGGTTTCAGGATAGTAGGTCTGGATGAAGTGGTGGACGAAGAAAAAATTGCTGTCGAAGAATATTTTGAGCGGACGGTTTACCCGATGCTCACACCAATGCTCTTCGACTACACGCACGCTTTCCCGGTCCTGCTCGCAAAAGTGCTTGTGCTGGGCGTAATTACGCAGGTGAAAGGTACCACCTCGGAGGAAGACAGGAAACTGTCATTTGTACAGCTGCCGCTTAATTTACCGCGTTTTTATGTAATCGAGCGCGAAGATGAGCTGCTGTTCCTGCCGATCGAGAATATTGTCAGAAAGTATATCAATAAGCTTTATAGAAATGTGGACATCGTTTCCACGAACCTCTTCCGCATCCTTCGAAACGGTGATTTTACATTGGAAGAAAGCGATGATATTGAAGCAGATTTTATTGATGAGATCAAACAAAAGATAAAAAGCCGGAGATTAGGCCGCGTCGTGCAGGTTTCAGTCGAGCCGGATATTAATCCCGACCTATTGAGCCTGATCAAAAAGCGCTGGGAGATAGATGATTACAACGTTTTTCCGACGCAGGGACTGATCGATTATACCGCATTCTGGAACATTATCAAACACCCGGAATTTAAAGACCAGATTCCTCCGATCCACCCGCCGGTACCGCCGCTTGGACTGGACAGGGAACGTATTCCGGATATTTTCGAAACCATGCGCGAGCGGGATATCCTCCTGCATCACCCCTATAACAACTTTGAGCCCGTTTTGCAATTGCTGGAACAGGCCGCAGAAGATCCCAAAGTGTTGTCAATCAAGCTGACCATTTACCGGCTGGCCAAGAACTCCCGCGTTACGGAAGCACTTTTGCATGCAGCAGAAAACGGAAAGCACGTGGCCGTTTTGTTCGAGGTGAAAGCCCGATTTGACGAAGAGAACAATATTCGCGAAGCACAGCGGCTGCAAAAAGCGGGCTGCTTTGTTATTTACGGAATAGGTTTGTTAAAAACACACACAAAATTGCTCCTGATCGTCCGTAATGAAGGAAACAGGGTATTGCGATACGCGCACCTTTCGAGCGGAAACTACAATGAAGATACGTCGAGACTTTACACGGATACCGGGCTGCTGACTTCCAATGAAGAATACACCCACGATATCTCCGAGTTTTTCAATGTAATCACAGGACATTCAATTCCCACTGAATACCAAAACCTGATCACAGCGCCGCGTTATATGCGGGCCAAGCTTATTGAGTTGATCCAGCAGGAGGCCGACAATGCAAGAGCGGGACTGAAAAGTGGTATTTGTATTAAAATCAACTCGCTGGAAGACAAGGATACGATTTTGGAACTGTACAAAGCTTCGGAAGCTGGTGTGCCTATTCGTCTGATTGTGAGGGGAATGTGCTGCTTGCGGCCGAAACGTCAGGGACTTAGCGAGAATATAACGGTGAGATCTCTGGTAGGGGACTTTCTGGAACATTCGCGGATATTTTACTTCCACCAGGACGGTAATCCGCTGGTGTACGGAGGTAGCGCGGACGCGATGGTGCGAAGTTTCGATAGACGCATTGAGTCACTTTTCAAGCTTGTTGACCCGCGTGTGCGCCAGGAGGCGATCCATATTCTGGCATACAGCCTCATGGACAATGTGAATTCTTACGAATTGCAGGAAGATGGTTCTTACATCAAATGCGAGATCGAGGACGGTGTGGAGCCGCTGAACGTGCACAAGGCATTTTACAATGTGACCCTGGACGAAGTACTGCGCACACATCTGTTTGAAACAGAAGACAAACAGCTCGAAATCAAAGAAGTAGAAGCGGAATTGACTACGCCGGAAGTTCAGGAAGAAACAACCGGGCAGTAAGCTATTCTTTATAAAAAACACGTTTTACCCGGTCGCCTATTCCCGTCAGGATCTCATAGGGAATAGTGCCGATCTTTTTGGCAAGGTCGATAATGGTTACTTCTTTGCCAAAAATGATCACTTCGTCACCTTCCGCAGCATTTGCATTGGTTACATCCACCATGGTCATATCCATGCAGATATTACCGATTGTCGGGCAAAGGGTTCCATTTACGAACACCTGCCCGACACCATTCCCAAGCCGCCTGTCGTAGCCGTCGGCGTAACCGATTGCAAGGGTAGCGATCGCCGAATCGTGGTCGATCTGGCCTTTCCTGCTATAACCGACGGTTTCGCCCGTGGTTAGGTATTTAATTTGAGATATAACTGTCTTTAATGTGCCCGCAGGCTGCAATGCATTCTGATCTTGTCCGGTCGCTTCTACGCCGTATAATCCAATTCCAAGCCGAACCATATCCAGCTTGAAGTCTTGGAAACGCACGATTCCGGCAGAATTGAGGATATGCTTTATCGTTTCATAACCGAGTGCCTCTTCTATTTGCGCAGCACCGCCGGTAAATAAATCATATTGGTGTTTTGAAAACTCATTGTGAACACCATCGTCGGCTCCCACCAAATGCGAGAATATGCTGGCGACTTTGATCGACGAATTCTGCTTCAATTTTCCAATCAGCCAGGGAAGATCATCCGCTACAAATCCCAGCCGGTGCATTCCTGTATCCAGTTTCAGGTGAATGGAAGGAATATAAGTGCCTTTTTCTTTTTTATCAATATAAGAAATCCAGTCTTCCAGCACGCGATGGCTATAAATCTCGGGTTCCAGTTTGTATTGTAAAAGCAGATCAAAAGTGGGCGTAGCCGGGCTCATTACCATGATTGGCAGCGTAATGCCATTTTGCCTCAAAACCACTCCTTCATCGGCATAAGCGACTCCCAGGTAGTCTACGCGGTGAAATTGCAGCAGAGAAGCTACCTCTGAACTCCCGCTTCCATACGCAAATGCTTTCACCATCGCCATTATTTTAGTCTCTTTTCCCACCCGCGAACGATAGTAGTTGAGGTTGTGTGAAAGTGCGTCGAGGTTGATTTCAAGCACGGTACCATGTGCCTTTTGCTGCAAGCGGTGCACGATTTTCTCAAACGAAAAAGGCCGCGCACCTTTCACCAGGATAAGACTATCTGATAGCGACTGGAAAGGAAATGTTTTTAGAAATGTATCTGTGTCAGGGAAAAATGCCTGATCCGGGAAGTCAAACAGCTGCGATTGTCCGCTGATATTCGGCCCAATTCCGATCAGTTGCTGAATACCTTTTTCCTTTAATAGTTTTGAAACCGAACCGTAAATCTCGGAAGGGGTTTGTCCGGTTTGTAAAACATCTGAAAGAATAACTGCCTTCTTTTGCCGCTGCTCCTGCTGGCCCAGAAAGTTGAGCGCCATCGAAAGTCCCTGAATATCATTGTTATAGGCATCGTCAATCACATAATTATGATTGATACCCTCTTTCAGTTCCAGTCGCATTGAAACGGGCTTCAAATGCCTGATCCGGTCCTGGATACTTGTCGCCGGAATGCCGAAATCGAGCATGAAAACAATACAATGCGTCAGGTTTTCAAGGGAAGCTTCATCGCGGAAACTGGTTTCAAATGTATAGGCGCCCGATTTTCCCTGAAGTGAAATAAGCGTTTTGTCTTTCCGATCTTCAAAAATTACCTGAATATCAGCCCCCGAGCGCGGACTTCCCCAGCTCACAGTTTGTAAAAACGCATTGACCGGCTTCAATATCAGCCTGATCTCCTCGTCAATATCCGTGTAATCTTTCCGGTAAAAGAGTTTTTTGACTTTGGTAAAAAGGCGTAGTTTCTCGGTGATCTTCTGCTTCCGGCTCCTGAAACCATGGTCGTGCGCAGAGCCGATATTGGTAAAAATGCCGATCGTAGGCTGCATTACAGGTTGCAGATATTCCATTTCGTGCGCCTGCGAAATACCCGCTTCAAAAATACCCAGCGTATTTTCGGCCCCCAGGTTCCATACTGAAAGCGGGACACCGATCTGCGAATTATAGCTTTTTGGGCTCGCTGCAATGCGGTTTCCGGGAGAAAGTAACTGTACCAGCCACTCTTTCACGATCGTTTTTCCGTTACTTCCCGCGATACCCACAACTGGAATATCAAGCTGCCCGCGCTTCTCAGAAACAAGCTTTTGCAATGCGCGGATCGCCGACGGTACTGACCATACTCTGGCGTCTTTCCAGACTGCAACTACCTCTTTAATATGTTCGGGCAAATGCGCTTCTTCTACTACGAACTCGCGCACTCCCATTGCATACAGGTCCGGGATAAATTGGTGACCGTCATGCCTTTCGCCTTTTATCGCGAAAAAAATGCTTTGTTCAGGAAAAGAAACCTGGCGGCTGTCGGTAAGGATGTAAGCGGCGTTTGTGGAGATGGGTAGTGAAGTATTTCCGGTAAAGCTCATTCCAATGCGGTTTTTCAGGCCACAAAGGTATCAATCCTACATCCATTTTTTAGTCCTGAAATAAAATATCATCCCCACTGTAACCATCGCCATGATCCCCCACACATAATAGTAGCCGTAGCGCATTTTCAGCTCGGGCATATATTCGAAATTCATTCCGTACACACCAACTATGAAGGTAAGCGGCATGAATATCGCTGAAAAGATCGTGAGCGTTTTCATCACGGAGTTCATCCGGTTGCTGATCGTCGATAAATGTACATCCACGAGGCTGGCTACGAGTTCGCGGTAAGAATCTATCGTATCGAGCACCTGCATCACGTGGTCGTAAAGGTCGCGGTAATAGGGAACCACTTCTTTGGCGATCTGCGAATTTTCCTCCCGGATCAGCTGGCTGAGCATATCTCGCAGCGGCCAGATCTGGCGTCTCGCTACGGAAAGCTCCCGTTTTAGTGCATACAATTCGTTCAGTGACAAATCGTCGGAGCCCGCGATCACACGGTCTTCGGTAACATCCAGATTATCGCCCAGCTTTTCCAGAACCAGGAAATAATTATCGACCACGATATCAAGCAAAGCAAAAAGCAGGTAATCCGGCCCATTCCGCCGCGTTTTCCCCACGGAAGCTTCCAACCGCGCGAGTACCGGCGTGAAAATGTCACTATTGCGTTCTTCCTGGAATGAGATCACGTAATTCGTCCCCAACACGAAACTTACGTGTTCCGCCGATAGGCATACCGGATTTTCGGATTCTACGTGTAACATCTTCAATGTCAGGAACAAATGTCCTGAATCGTAGAATTCTAATTTTGGCTTGTGCTCGGTATTTACTACATCTTCCAGCAGCAGCGGGTGCAGCTGATATAGCTTTCCCAGCTTTTCGATCAGCCCTGTTTCGTGGATTCCGTCTACGTCCAGCCACGTGATTATCGGCTCGCCGACGGGCGCGGGCGCGCATTCGTTCAGCGATTTCACCGCCTCGTCCCGGATCATTTGCTCGTTATACTGGATCCGCCTGACCTTGGTTTTCAAGGCAATTTCGGGACCGATATAGGTCAATGTACCAGGAGAAGTAAGCAGGTTTCGCCGTTTGTAGCGCTTTGTTTTTTGTATCAAAGGGCGCAGTTCCGGGCCGGGAGCACTTTCTTCTTTATCCAATGCTGATTAAGACTTTAGGTGGAAAACAAGCAGGGGCACGTGGGTATCGATGATCAGTTTCCTGGTCACGCTTGGGTTGATCAGAAATTCTTCAATAAACGAACGTTCGCGCGACGACATAATCAGCAGATCAGCGCCCACTTCGTCGCAATATTCTTCAATACCGTCCAGAACGTGGTTCGACTTGCGGAAAACGATCTGATCGTCGGTGATCGCGAAGTTTTCCTTGATTTCGGAGATATATTGGTTGTCAGACTGGATATTCGGTTGCGTGTCAGACTGTATTTTGAGTAAAGTAAGATTCCCGCCCAGGTGGTTCAGCAATACAAAAACCTCTCTCAGAATATCATTCTCATCATATTCAAACTGAGTTGCATATACCACTTTACTGAATTTGCCGGGCGTACTTTGCGGCGGAATGACCAGGACCGGGCATTTGGAATGCAGCGCGATCTGAGTCGCAGAACTTCCGATCAGTTTATCCAGAAATCCACCTGTACCTGTTCTGCCAATCACGATCAGATTAGGGTTATATTCTTCAATTGCTTCTTCCACAGCCGAATGCACGCTTCCGAGAATCCACAGCGGCCGGACTTTGTACCCTTCTGCCCTTAACTCGTCCGCATAATCTTCCAGCTTTTTATGAAATTCGTCTTCGAGCTCGGTCGTCATATTCAGAAAGTCCGACCCGCCGATACCCGGCAAAACGCCGCCCGGAGTGAGATTGACGTCTGCAATATACGGTTGGTAAGCGTGCAGTATCAGGAGCTCGGTAACCTCTTTTTCGGAAATTGTTTTTGCCGCCGAGAGTGCGCGTTTCGCATTTTCAGAAAAGTCGATAGGGATAAGTATACGGTTCATTTGGATAAGCGTTGAAGTTAGAAATGCTCGGTCCGAACATATTCATTTTAGACGCTGGATCAAAGGATTTAGCTCATGTTTTCAGAAATTCAGGACCTGAAATGCATATATCTAGCGGATTGTCTGCAAATTTGATGTACTATTAAAGGGGCGCATTAAAAATTTAGTGCCAAATTGAGTAACGCGTTTGGCTTGCGCTCAACGGGCTTACCAGGACTTCTGTTTTGCATTTATCCCAGCCAATTAGTCAGTAGTAAAACAGTTTTATATTTTATTTTTATAACAAAAATTAATATAAAAAATATGCTAATGAAGGTTCAAGCGAGTTTTTATTCTGCGTTTGACTACTTATTCCAATATGCATATAGTTGGTCTTAAATTGATTTTTTATAAGTTTACCATTACAAAAGATCTTCCATTTCGATTCTCCATATGAAGAGTAAAATTACAATCATCAACATTGCACTGATCACAATCGCGGCGCTCGCCTCAGTTTTAAGTGCTTATGATATTATTTCCCTCTCTGATAACATTCTGATCACACTGCGGTGGCTCGCGCTCGCCGGGCTGATCGTATTTGCGATAATCAAGAAAAACCTGACCACTTCTATCCTGATCTCTATGCTGGTGGGAACGGAGATCGGTTACGATTTTCCAAAAATGGGTACCGATCTGCATTTCCTGCGGCAGATATTTTTGCAGATGATCAAAACCGTCATTGCGCCGCTCCTTTTTGCAACGCTCGTAACAGGTATTGCCGGACATTCCGACCTGAAACAAGTTGGGAGAATGGGCTGGAAATCACTGCTTTATTTTGAAGTAGTTACCACTTTTGCATTGCTGATCGGCTTGTTTTTTGCCAACTGGTTCAAGCCTGGCGAGGGCATTATTCCACCCGAAAGTTTGAATGCAACCTTGCCGAAAGTAGCCGAGCAAAGCTGGCAGGATATCGTTTTGCATTCATTTCCTGAAAACGTAGCCAAGTCGATCTACCACGGAGAAGTATTGCAGATCGTTGTTTTTAGCGTTCTTTTCGGGATTAGTCTTGCATTGTTACCTGCTGCGAAAAAGGAAAAATTTGTACATGGCGTGGAGTTACTGGCTGAGGTGATGTTTAAGTTTACCAAGATCATCATGTATTTCGCGCCGATCGGGGTAGGAGCTGCGATTGCAGAAACGGTCGGTCACATGGGGATCGACGTTTTGAGAAACCTTGCATTGCTGCTGGCTACCTTATATTGTGCATTGATCGTATTCATCCTGATCGTTTTTGTTCCGATCGCATTGTTTGCACGGATACCAATTATCAAGTTCGCTAAAACCATTTTTGAGCCCGTTTCCATTGCATTTGCAACTACAAGCTCAGAATCCGCATTGCCCAAAGCGATGGAGAAAATGGAGAAATTCGGTGTGCCGAGGCAGATCGTTTCATTTGTAATGCCCACCGGGTACAGCTTTAACCTCGATGGTTCCACATTATATCTCGCACTCGCAACGGTTTTCGTGGCGCAGGCAACCGGTACCGAAATGTCGATCGGGCAGCAGCTTACGATGGTGTTGCTATTGATGCTAACCAGCAAAGGAGTAGCAGGTATTCCGCGTGCAACGCTCGTTATTTTACTTGGCGCGATCGCGAATTTCGGAATGCCCGAGTGGCCGGTTTTACTGATTATGGGCATTGACGAATTAATGGATATGGCGCGGACTTCGGTCAATGTTACCGGAAACTGTCTCGCTACTGCGGTTATCGCACGCTGGGAAGGGGAGCTGGACGACGAGAAAATGCATAACTCCGATCTGATCCCAGACGAGCCGGCTGCAACCCAGATTTGATTTATTTTGAATAAAGAATTAGTAAAATAATGCTGACCCTGTACGGAATACCCAACTGCGATACCATTAAAAAAGCCCGCACCTGGCTGGAAAAGAACAACATAGCTTACACTTTTTATGACTACCGGAAAGAGCCGATCACGACCGACAAAGTCGAGAAATGGTTTCAGGTTTTTCCCTGGGAAAAAGTGATTAATAAAGCGTCGACGACCTGGAAAGAGCTCCCTGCGGAAGAGAAGCTGGCTATTACGGATGAAAAATCGGCCGCAAAACTAGCTGCTGCACATACTACTGTTATTAAGAGGCCGGTAATAGAAGATGCCAGCGGGAAAGCAGTTACACTCGGTTTTTCAGAGAAGATTTACGAAGAGACTTTTCTTAAGTAGCAGCTTTCGTCGTCACGATCACAACCCTTGTATTGTCCGAAAGCGTGGTGGCGAAAAGGTAATAATCGCCGCCTTCTTTCAATTTCCATTTCTTTCTCAATTCTTCTGTTTTCGCGGGAAAATTCCGGGTGGTCAAATTCGCTTTATCGCCGCCAATATGTTTCGAGATTTCGCGCATATCAGGCTTGCAGATTGCGGTAATTTTAAACGATCGGCCTGGGAAATCAGCTACCAGACTTTCAGAAGTGTACAGCTGGCTATTCGCCGCGATTTTGTTCAAAGCATACCTTTCACAGCTTGTCTTAAATGCTCCTGCCTTCAAAACTGCGGCGTGTGGTTCGTACAGATAGCTTGCTGGTGCAGAGTATGTTACCTTTGCATTCCGCTCCATTTCCCGGTCAAAGTCAAGCGATTTCAAGGGATATCCCTGATCATCTAAAATGCGGACTTTAATTGTAAACTCTGCTGAATTGTGATTTTTATCCAATACAAAAAGCAGCTCCTTGCATTCCTGCTCGTAACCAATTGTATAGACTTCTTTGAGATTTTGTAACTCTCGGGCGGCAAGATCAATATCGAGCAGCGGGGAGGTTTTGAGCAGAATATTAGGAGTATTCTCGAATAGTATTTCCTGATTTGAAACAATATCCGGCGTGCAGTCAGAAAGCAAAACTACTTTTTCCCGCTGCTCATTTCGCCTCGCCGGATCTGCGTAAATCCAGTCGGCGGGGATATTTTCAGCCTCTAATGCAGCAAGAGAATCGGCAGCATGGACTTTTATATTCGCTGCTCCAAGTTGCTGAAAGTTATATTCCGCAGTAGCAGCGACGGTTTCCTGCATCTCAAAATAATGCGCATTCCCGAACTTCCGGCTCATATAGAAACAATCCACGCCCATTCCACCGGTAATATCCACGAGCGTTTTGCCAGAGACGAGGCTCGCCTTGAAACGCGCAGTAGCCTCCGACGAACATTGCTCCACGGAGAGGGCAGGAGGGAAGATCAATTTTTCATTCGCATACCATTCCGGCAGCTTTTTGGCTGCTTTTTGCCGGGATATGATCTGCGCTGCTAGTTTCTTGATATCCAATCCCTTGAACTGCCCGGCTCTCAGGATGAGCTGACTTGCATTTTCGTGTTTGTGCGTATTGATAAATGCGATCTCCGAATCGGAGAGGCCGGTTTCTTCCATTTCAATTCTTTTATCCAAACCAAAATTATAACTTGTCGCCCAATATCCTATTTCCCTAAGTTAACCTTTATAAATCATGAGAATTAAGACCTTTGAAGAGTATCAGGTTGCCTACAAACACAGTGTAGACGATCCCGAAGGTTTCTGGGCGGAAGTAGCCCAACAATTTCAATGGAGAAAACCCTGGAAAAAAGTCCTGAGCTGGGATTTTACACAGGCTAATGTGAAATGGTTTGAAGGTGGTGCTATGAACATCACCGAAAACGCGCTCGACAGACATTTAGAAACGCAGGGAGACCAGATTGCCATGATCTGGGAGCCGAATGATCCCGAAGATGCAGCCGTTTCTATCAGTTATTATGTGCTTTACGACCGCGTTTGCCGGTTTGCTAATGTGCTGAAAAAGCACGGGGTCAAAAAAGGCGACCGGGTTTGTATATATCTCCCGATGGTTCCCGAGCTGACTGTCGCTGTGCTGGCCTGTGCCCGTATCGGCGCGGTACACTCCGTTGTATTCGGAGGTTTTTCCGCCAAATCTATCGCCGACAGGATCAATGATGCTGCGTGCACGATGGTAATTACCTCCGACGGAGCATTCCGGGGAAATAAGGTAATTCCTATGAAAGCGACTGTCGATGAGGCGCTTGTGCAATGCAATACGGTTAAGAATGTAATTGTAATGACCCGCACCCGCACACCGGTTTCTATGCTCAAAGGGCGTGATCTGTGGTGGGAAGAGGAAGTTAAACACGTCGATTCTGTTTGTCCGGCCGAGCCAATGGACGCGGAGGATATGTTGTTTATCCTCTATACCTCGGGGTCAACGGGCAAGCCGAAGGGTGTTGTACATACCTGCGGCGGCTATATGGTGTTTGCTGCTTATACTTTTGCCAATGTATTTCAATATGAAAAAGGCGAGATACATTTCTGTACGGCCGATATTGGCTGGATTACCGGTCACAGCTATATTGTGTACGGGCCACTTTGCTGTGGAGCAACGTCCGTTGTTTTTGAAGGAGTTCCTACTTTTCCCGATGCAAGCCGGTTGTGGCAAATAGTTGAAAAACATAAGGTTAATATCCTTTACACTGCACCTACGGCAATACGTTCGCTGATGAGCTTTGGGCTTGACTATGTAAACGGACATGATCTTTCGTCTCTTACCAAATTGGGTTCCGTAGGTGAGCCTATCAATGAAGAGGCCTGGCATTGGTATAAAACCAATATCGGCGGCGATCAATGTCCGCTTGTAGATACCTGGTGGCAGACTGAAACGGGAGGTATTATGATATCCCCGCTAGCAGGAATTACGCCTGAAAAGCCGACTTACGCTACTTTGCCGCTGCCCGGCATTCAACCCGTGCTGGTCGACGAGTCAGGGAATGAGATTGAGGGAAATGGTGTGAGTGGAAATCTTTGTATTAAATTTCCGTGGCCGGGTATTGTAAGAACAACGTACGGCGACCACGAACGCGCGCGTCAGACCTATTTCTCTACTTACCCGGGCATGTATTTTACCGGTGACGGTTGCCTCCGTGACGAAGATGGTTACTACCGCATTACCGGCCGCGTTGACGATGTATTGAATGTATCAGGTCACCGGATCGGGACGGCGGAAGTGGAGAATGCGATCAATATGCATTTGGGTGTGGTCGAATCCGCTGTTGTGGGTTATGCGCACGATATCAAAGGGCAGGGCATTTATGCGTACGTCATCGCGGAAAATGAAGTTGACGATGAGGAAATGTTCCGCAAAGATATTGCCGCAACTGTTGCGCGTATTATCGGACCGATTGCGAAGCCCGATAAAGTGCAGTTTGTGACAGGTTTGCCGAAAACGCGTTCAGGGAAGATTATGCGGAGAATTTTAAGAAAGATCTCAGAAGGCGATGTCAACAATCTGGGCGACACGTCCACATTGCTAGATCCGGCGGTTGTGGAGGATATTAAGAAAGGTGCATTATAGATTAGAATAAAACGTCATGAATGTCAGGAAGCCCCGCCGGGGCTTTTTGTCGTATATAGAGGTCGCGGGCTATAAACAGGGAATGCCTCCGGCATTATTTTAAGTAGAGAAATTTTGCTGCGTAGTAACTGCCTACCGGTGGAGCTTCACCCAGACCAATATAGCCCTGGCGGGGTTATAAACAGGGTTCGACCCGGACCAATTTAGCCCCGGCGGGGCTCCCTGTTTATAGGAAACATCGTAAACAAGAAAAGGCCCCAGCGGGGCCTCCTGTATAAATATCAATGCAAAGTCGTTTTACCTTTTTACATTCACCGCCGCCTTATCTGCCGCGCAGCCGCAACCCTTCGCACATCCTCCGCTATTCTTGCTGTCAAAGGCCTTCCAGGCGCGCCAGGCGATATATCCGGCGGCTGCAAGAAAAAGCACTAATATGATAATCTGTTGCGCGTCCATAAATCAAAAACGTTCACCTACCTCCAATTGTTCCTCGCCGCAAGTTGAAATGCATGTTGATAATGATGCTCGCTGTGCCAGGCGTAATTGGCAATCACTTCGTCGAGGCGGAAAACCCGGCCCGTCGCAGGATGCGTGTAAGTTCTGGCCAGGTCTTTTTCATCCATCGAATTCAGAAGCAGAACCCAGCGCAAATGCACATAGCGCATCAGTTGAATGGACAAATCGATCTGCGCCGTCTTCGCATCGGGCAGCTCTGCCCAGAGTTGCTCTTCATAAGGTTTGATCACCGGATTATCTTCTGTCAAAGCGAGTCGACAGCGGGTATATGCATTAATGTGACTATCCGCAACGTGGTGTACCAACTGGCGAACTGTCCAGCCATCTGGCCGGTAAGGTGTATTTAGCCTATCGTCTTCCCAGCTTCCCAAAAGGTTGATAAACTTAGAAGGCAAAGCACTAATAATCTGAATATTCGACTTCACCTCAGCAGCAGAATAACTTTCCTGAGATTGAAACAAGCCGATAGGATAACGTAATTGATCGATGTCCATTTTTTAATGTTGAATGATTGAATGACTGAATGAGCCGCGGTGGAAGGGGAATAATTAAATTCGGGGAGGAAAGGGAGAAGGGAGGAAAGGGATGAAGTAAAATTTTTCGGCTATTCTTTCCTTTTCCTTTATCTATTCCCTTTCCTCCCTTTCCTCCTTCCTCCCTTTCCTCCTTCCTCCCTTTCCTCCTTTCCTCCTTCCTCCCCTTCTAAAAATTCTCCCTAATTACCGCCACCAATTCATGGTGTGCGGGGCCGGCGGTGGCGATGATGTCGCCGCCGAAGAGGTAATTGTCACCGCCATTGAAATCGGTAACCGTTCCGCCTGCTTCTTTGATCATCAAAACACCCGCTGCCATATCCCAGGAGTTGAGGTTATATTCGTAAAAACCATCAAATCTGCCCGCTGCTACGTACGCGAGGTCGACTGCGGCTGCGCCCATTCTGCGGATACCATGCGTTTTCTGCATTAGTAACTCAAGAATGTACATATAGCGTTTTTGTTTTTCGAACTTATAATAGGGAAAGCCAGTCGCAATAAGACTATCCTGCAGAATCGGCACGCTCGACACTTTCATCGGCTTTCCGTTGCACCAGGCACCACCCTCTTTCCACGCATAAAACATTTCATCAAGATTAGGCTCGTGGATAACACCCAGCAAAAGCTCTTTTCCTCTTGCCAGCCCCACGCTGACGCAGTAGACCGGTATTCCATGAATGAAATTGGTCGTTCCGTCAAGTGGATCAATAATCCAGTTAAGTGCAGTCGGGTCCGGTTCAATGCCGGTTGTACCTTCTTCGGTAATATAGCTGGCTTCGGGTAAAAGGTCGCTTAATCCTGCTACAAGCAGCTTTTCGGCCTCCTTATCTACATAAGAAACCAGATTGTTCAAATCCTTATATTCAATTTTATCCCGCGAAAACAGCGCTGCTTCCTGTTGAATAAAGGTAGAAGCCTGCTTTACGATCTCAATCGTTTTTTGTGTTAGCAATTCCAGATCCATACTCCTTTTCCCCCGAGGGGATTTTTGAAAGTGAATTATTAATGTAATATACCCTTACGATCAATATGAGCAGAATAGGGATAACTACAAAGTTGTGCTTGGTAGCATTACCTGTTGCGCAAAGTAAGAGAAATCCATAAAAAATCAAGAAAAACTGGAACCAGTAAGGTTTCTTCTTTTCAGAAATCACAAATATCACCGGAAGCCAGAGCGGAAATGCCCAGAGGATATCGTAGTTCCACGTTGTAACACCGTGGTTGGTCCCAAACCAGAGTAAAAGCAATATCCAGCCTGCAAGCCCGACAATGGAGAACAGAATTTTATCCAGAAGAAAATTAATCTTCTCTTTCCTGATCTGCCAGTAAGTGAATGCAAGTACCAGCACAGCGAGTGTCCAGAAGCAGACTGCAGGCGTGAAAAATCCGGGCGGCGGAGTTGGCGCAGCGGTAAAAATAGGTTGTGTGGTCAAGACCAGCGGCTCGGTACCTTTGGCGGTTTTCACCTTCGCATCCGCAAATGCTTTTGCCATATTATCCGGCAAAAAAGTAGCCTGATCGGCAGTTGCGATCTCGTCCGAAGGCGCGCCTATTGCGAGGTCCATTCCAAAATCGGCCCAGGGCTTTTGCTTGTAGGCATACCGATCGATCCACTGCCGGAAACTTAGCTTTTCTTTGGTATAACCGTTATAAATCAAGCTATCGCCGCAAGCCGCCTGCAATGCGCCCGACATGCGCGTGGAGCAATTGTCGTAAAAGAATTTGTATTGATACTCGCGGTTTTCAGGCAGATAATTTTTTTCCAAAAACTCAAAAAGCTTCTGTTTCTGGCTGTTTGAGAGGTTTAATATCTGCTCGGATATCGAGCGGTTCTCCATTTGCCAATGCGCAGCCTGCAAGGAAAGCTCGGAAACGGATAGTGAATAGGGAAGCGTGCCGCGTAAAAATTTGATATAGAAGTTACCTTCCCCGAAACTGAACGTACCATAATTATAAGCGCGGTCGACGCCTGTGACGGGATCGTAAATCCAGAGTACACTGTGCCCGAAACCAGAATACAATTCCTGGCCGGGACCGACGGTAACCAGACTGGCCTTCGACTCGGCGCTCAGCAATGGCACCTGCGCGCTGGCAGTTGCTATTTTTAACAAAAACACAAACAGGAATATAGCAATACTCCGGAAACGGCGGGGGATGTTAATCCTCATATTTATCAGTTTTCTTTTTTTCTTCTGCTTTGCCGGCAAGTACGATCACAATCTCGCCTTTTACGGTTTTTAGGGTAAAATAGTCAATTACTTCTTGCAAAGTACCTTTTACATTTTCTTCAAAAATCTTGGTCAGTTCCCTGGAAACGCAAACCTGCCGGTCGGCGCCAAAGTATTCCACGAACTGCTGCAAGGCTTTCAGTAACCTGTGTGGGGATTCGTAAAAGATCATCGTCCGCTCTTCGCCAACCAGATTTTGCAGCCGCGTTTGCCGACCTTTTTTATGAGGTAAAAATCCTTCGAAAGTAAAACGGTCGCACGGTAAGCCCGAATTCACGAGCGCAGGCACGAATGCCGTCGGGCCGGGCAGACATTCAACGTCAACGCCATGTTTGATACATTCCCGTACCAGCAAAAAACCGGGATCCGAAATGGCAGGTGTTCCGGCGTCTGAAACGAGCGCCATTGTTTCGCCTTTCAAAATCCGATCGACGATTCGCGTTACCGTTTGGTGCTCATTATGAATGTGATAGCTATGCAAAGGTTTGGAAATCCCCAGATGTTTGAGCAGCGAGCCCGATGTGCGGGTATCTTCGGCCAGTACGGCGTCGACGCTTTTTAAAACATTGATAGCACGCAAAGTGATATCTTCCAGGTTTCCGATGGGGGTAGGTACGATGTAGAGTTTCATTTAAAAATAGCCGGACAATCACTCGCGTGAAGCCGGCCGATCGGTTTATTTTCTTTTTTCAAAGATCGTGTCAATAGCTGCTGCCAGTTTTTGGTCTTTTTCGGTGACAATATCCCCTTCGCTGTGCGTATTCAGCTCGAAGCTCACTTTGTTGTAAGTATTGGTCCAAAAAGGGTGATGGTCCATTTCGTTGACTACCTCCGAAACCTCGGTCATGAATGCAAAAGCTTCCCGGAAATCCTTGAAAGTGAAGCTCTTGTTCAGCTTGTTATCTTTCTCAATCCACATAATCCTGTTGGTTTGTTGCTCTTAGTTTTTAGTAGCGTGGTACTCCACGAACTTGTCGGGCGCATTTCCTTTGATGCAGGTGATCGTTTCGATCACATACAGACTATTGCCCTTGAAATTCCCGGTGCCTTTCATGGATATTCTGCCGCAACCATCCTCGCCGGTCCCTCTGTCGAAACTGAACTCCATTCCATTCATTTCCAGCTGCTTAATGTGGTTAAAAGGCGTGACTTCTTCGAGATTATATTGCTTGTCCGTCACTTTACTTACCTTGATCGTGACAGCCAGCGAATCCTTTTTTGACTTGTTAAAAAACTTGTACCCCTGGTAGGTCCCGCTCGGCTCACTGTCTGCATTGAGCCTTTCAGTTGGCTGTGTATTGTCGTCAGCTTTTTTGCAATTGACGAGCAAAAACAGCGAAAGCAGCATTGCTATGCAGGTTTTTAACATTTCATGGCGCGGTTAACACTTATTCAAACGAATATACGAGGATTATCGTTGTTTTTAAATGATCGGGTTAAACACCCGAATCGCATTTGATAAGTATATTTGCAGCTTTTAAAATTGTTATGAAAATAGAACTAGTCCGCGTCGATGATGCCTTCCATTTCGAAGGTTCGGGTTCATCAGAAGTAAAAGTACATACCGACGGTTCTCCTGAAATAGGAGGTAAAAACCAGGGTGTCAGACCTATGGAGCTGCTGCTCATGGGATTGGCCAGTTGCAGCGCGATCGATGTGGTCATGATCCTCAAAAAGCAGCGGCAGGATATTACCGACTTCCGCGTGACCGCCGATGGTGACCGGGAGCAGGAAGAAAATACCGAGCGCAAGCCTTTCCGCAAGATTCATTTGACTTTCAAATTTGCCGGTAATCAACTGGATGAGAAGAAAATAAACCGCGCGATCGGTCTTTCCATGGAAAAGTATTGCTCTGCCACCGCACAGCTTGAAGCACTTGCGACGATCACTTACGACGTGGAAATTGCAAACGTTTAACCCTCATTATTGACTTTTTATCACTGCCAGATGCAACAATACCACGACTTACTCCGCCATATCCTCGACCATGGAGTCCGCAAAACAGACCGCACCGGGACCGGAACGATCAGCGTTTTCGGCTATCAAATGCGGTTCAATCTGAAAGACGGATTTCCTTTGGTGACCACTAAAAAGGTGCATACCAAGTCGATTATCTATGAGCTGTTGTGGTTCTTGAAAGGGGATACCAATATTAAATACCTGACCGATCACGGCGTTTCGATCTGGAATGAGTGGGCGGATGAAAATGGCGATCTGGGGCCCGTTTATGGAAAGCAATGGAGAAGCTGGGAAGGTGCAGATGGAAAGTCGGTTGACCAGTTGCAGGAGGTTTTGAAACAACTGAAAAATACGCCGGATTCCCGCCGGATCATGGTTTCAGCGTGGAACCCGTCGGAATTGTCGAAAATGAAATTGCAACCTTGTCACGCATTGTTCCAGTTTTACGTGGCACCGCCTGATACGGAAAAAGGAGAAACGAAAGGGAAACTATCCTGCCAGCTTTACCAGCGCAGCGCGGATGTTTTTCTGGGCGTACCCTTTAATATTGCGAGTTATGCGTTGCTTACGATGATGATCGCGCAGGAATGCGACTTGGATCTGGGCGATTTTGTGTGGACGGGCGGGGATACCCACATTTACCTCAACCACCTTGAACAAGTAGAAACGCAGTTAAGCCGCGAGCCGCGTGCATTGCCGACAATGGCGATCAATCCTGACGTGAAAAGTGTACTGGATTTTGAATTTGAAGATTTTGAGCTTCGTGATTACAATCCGTGGCCAGGCATCAAGGCGCCGGTAGCAGTTTAGCATTTCAGAAATGAGTATTCAATACATTCTTGAAATCATCGGGACTTTTGCCTTTGCGATCTCCGGCGCATTGGCTGTGAAGGACTTACAAAATCCGGATTGGTTTGCGGCCTTATTTACCGCATTCATTTCCTCGATCGGCGGCGGAACTTTACGGGACATTCTGCTTGGCAGCTACCCGCTCGTCTGGATCAGCGACATTACCATTATCTACGCGATATTGGCTGGTGTGCTGGCTACTTTTGTATTCTTTAAGTTTCTGTTGAGATTAAGGAAAACGCTATTCCTTTTTGATACTTTCGGAATTGCTCTTTTTACGATTGTAGGAACTGAGAAAGCGCTCCATTTGGGAGTAAAACCTGAAATAGCGGTTATTATGGGCGTTTTCTCAGCTACTATGGGTGGCGTGATCCGGGATGTAATGACGAATGAAATCCCCATCATTTACAGAAAAGAAGTGAATGCAACCGCCTGTCTCGCAGGAGCTTGCAGTTATTTAATATTTAACGACCTGGGCATGGAGCGGAATACCGCATTTATCTCCGCTTCACTCGTGATCATCGTGATCAGGCTTCTCGCTGTAAAATTTGAATGGAGTATACCCCGGTTCTTTCGGTAAAAATCAGCAGGCTATTTCTTCTTTTTCTTGCTTTTTACGCTCGCTGTGGCTGTTTTTGGAGTCACTTTCGGTTGAATCGCCGCGATCGTTTTCTCAATTTCTCCTTTAAAGAAACCTGTAAAAGCCTGATCTGACGCAGTGCCGAGTGTCAATGCTTTCTGAGCTACCGGTAATGCCTCGTTGTGTTTCCCCAACTTAGCCAGTATTGAAGCTTTCAGCCACATATTGTAATACGATTCTTTGAGTCCGATCGCTTTGTCGGCCCAGGAAAGTGCCAGCGGCAGATCTTTTCCTTTTGTAAGTAAATAGCCCGCTGCGCCTTCCAAGGCAGCAGTATCCTCCGGCTTCTCAGCGATTATTTTATTGAGCGCATTCATCGTCAGCGTTTCCGTGCGAACCGCTACCGGCACAGGCACTTTTACCGAAGACCAGGATAGAATCATATAACCAGTGCTGTCGGTAACAGGCTCAATATCAATCTTGAATGCTTCATTGAACTCACCCGAAGTAGGCGCAACCTGAATACGGGCTACATCTTCGGATTCCTGGTAAGCCTCGGTTCCCTGGTCATATTTTTTGTTTAAAATCAATGTCCACGCAGCGCCAGACGGAATGGAAAGCAATGCATATTTCCCGGCAGGTACCGTTCTGCCGCCAAAGCTGAATTCTGTACTGGCTTCGAAGGTAGTGGGGCTATTTGCGCCTGTACGCCAAATCTGGTTGTACGGTGCCAGCGCAGAGCTATCGGCGAAAACTTTCCGCTTTTTGAGTGTTGGCCTGGAATATTTAACCGTAAAATCAGTCACACCGATAGTCTGCATAACCTGCGCGCCCTGGCTTGGAGCCGGCGTGCGCTGCCCGATTGCATAAGTGGTAAGCAAAACAGCAAGCGAAACAGTAAGTAAATGCTTTTTCATCCGAGTAAGGTGGTTTTGACGTGATATGTTAAACTTGCGGTGAATTTAGAATTAAAAAATCAGATAGCCTAGATGAAACGACACAGCTTGCTTGCACTCCTCGACGCGTACACACCCGAAAACGGAGAGGAGGAAAATATGTATTTGGACATGATTGAATTTATCAGAAAAAACCCGGATTGTTTCAAAAGAACCCTTTTAGAAGGACATATTACCGCATCTGGTTGGGTTTTATCGGCTGATAAAAAGTCGGTACTGTTGATGCATCACTTCAAACTGAACCGCTGGTTCCAGCCCGGCGGACATTGCGACGGAGATCCTGACGTGAAAAGTGTTGCGCTTAAAGAAGTGTGGGAGGAAACGGGAATCAAGGATCTGATTTTAGCCAAAGAAGGAATTTTCGATATTGATATTCATACAATACCTGCCCGGAAAGACATTCCCGAGCATTTGCATTACGACGTAAGATTTGCATTCCAATCTGATAAGGATCAGCAGATTGCGGTCAATAGCGAATCTCTTGACGTAAAATGGATCCCGGTTTCGGAAGTAGCGAAGTACAATGATTCCGAGTCTATTATGCGAATGGTTAGGAAGACTATTTCTTTATAAACTTTAAAATACGCTCCTGATTATCAACTTGAATGCTGATGAGATACAAGCCTGCGGGAAGATCGCCGGCAAAAATGGTGTGGCTTTCAGTCAGTCGCTCATTTTTATCGTAGCGGGAAACACCATTGATCCCGAGCAAATTCAGTCGCGCATGCTTGCCGATTAATGCAGGAGGAATAGTGAGGGTAACATTGGAAGTGACCGGGTTAGGAGCCAATACAATTGCGCTAACGAGCTCTTTCTCAGTGCCAAGCGGAGTGAACTCATCGGCTATGATCTGCTCCGCTTTTACCGCGCTAGGCACGCCATAACCCAGCAAATTGTCCGGCGCAGCGGCCTGGTGACCTGATTTTTTGAGCACGTAAATAATCTGCTGGGCTGTCAGGCTCGGGTGCGCCTGCCAGAGTATTGCAGCAAGCCCGGCGATCAATGGAGATGAGAAGGAAGTACCGTTGCCGCTTGCCGCAGATCCTGAAATGGTACCGACCACAGTTCCTACGCCAACAGCTGCTAAATCTGGCTTTTGCTGGCCTGCCGCATTGGGCCCGATCGAACTCAGGGCTGCATAGCTGCGATCATAGTTGGAAGCGCCCACCGTAAGCACAGAATCCACGTCAGCCGGGGCAGTAATATAACGCCACGAATTATTGCCTTCGTTACCAGCCGAGTTCACGACCAGCATTCCGGTACGCGTCGCATAACGGGCCGCACGGCTGATAATGGTCGTTTTTCCGTCCATATCCTCGTAAGTGTAGTTATAGGCGTCACTCGCGAAATCATCATCAAATGAATAGTAGCCCAGCGAAGTATTGATCACATCCGCACCAAGACTATCCGCGCGCTCCGCTGCCAAAAGCCACGTAATCTCTTCGTAAGGAGATTCGCCAAAGTCATTTTCGGTGTGATACAATGCATAAGAAGCCTTGAATGCCGCGCCGATCATAGTGCCCGGCTGGTAGGCGGCCATTGTGGAAAGCACATTGATACCGTGAGAACCTGAATTGTAAACGTTGGTTTCACGGTTAAGGAAATCGTAAGTATCCAGGATCCTGTTCTCGGTGCGCAGCTGATTTAAAAAGCCCAGCGTATTTCCGTTTACAAAACCATTATCCATGACTGCAATCAGCATATTCTCGCCCTGAAAGCCTTTTTTATGTAACTCTGGGACTTCCATTAATGCGAGCTGGGCATTCATATTTCCGTAGTCCAGGTCTTCTGCTGCTTCGAACTTTTCATTCGTTTTCGCAACGCGCTGAATACCCGGAGATTTTTCGGAGACGTTAGCAACCGGCAGATTCAGTTCAATACCTTTAAAAAAAGCCAGTTTTTTGATCGCGTCGAGTTGCGTGGCCGAGGCTTCAACCAAAACCCCATTGAACCAGCGGGACGGAAAAATTAATTGGGCGCCGGTTTGTTTCAATGCAGTGATATAGGCAGGATTTACAGGCAAGTCGGCGTTTGTGACCGAGATATTTTGCCGCATTCTCCTTGCTACTGCTCTTTCGGAAAGGAAGTCTGCGGGCTTGTCGACGGAATAGGGCGAGCCGGCTTTGTCTTTAAAAAGCACGAGATACCGGGGGTTGCTTTGCGCAAATGCTGCATTTGAAATGGCAGCTATTATGAAAATGACAGTGAATAAAGATTTGCTCATTGTTTTCCGAATTTTTCAAGAATAAAAACTTCCTTCCAGCCCGATTCAATTACGCCTTTTCCAATGCAGTCGCCTGAATGACAGTACTGCAAGTTAAGCCGCTCGCGCATTACCAGTCCAACGTTTTCGGCATATATTTCAATATACTTATTTCGCGACAAAAGTGTTGAATCGTCTTGGCGGATAATCGTTACTGTTTTTGGATAATATTTGCCATTGATCTCCAACGGTCGATCTACATCCCGGGCAATGCTTTCGGAAACGTTTGAGCTGTTGTAAGTGCTACCATCCCATTTTAAACCTTCTGTTAATGGAAAATACATTTTGGCAATAGGTTTACCATTTTCCTGTTCAAATGCCTGATTTACATTTGTCCAAGCCGCGCTTACAGAATCGGTTTTCCATTCATTTGCTGCATTTCTTGTACTGAAATGAATAGGATAAATGAGTTGACCGTCGGTATTCATGGCCTCGCCCAGTAGTCGGCGAACTTGTGAATCTGTTTTCTTAGTCGGCTGATTCTCAGAATAAACAGTTTTCTCAACCCTAAACTCAGAATAAGTGCCCGCTTCCAATGGGTAGTAGCTCTTTCCGGGCGAATCCGGCCCGGGGGTATGTTGGCAGGAGATAAATAGTAATAAGGAAAATAGTGTGGTAGTGGTTTTTAGCATGTGTATCTGGTTAAATATCAGGCGACTTTCTCTCCGGGAATATCGCGCCCGCCTAAATGCGGACATTCAAGCAAATCATGAATGCCTGAAAATGGCACGATGGTTTTGAGATATCCATAATTTTCGGCCAGTGTGATCGTCCGGTTGTGATCGCCCATTGAAATATCCACATCATTCATACCAAACTGGCACGGATGTTCATAACCCGATGCGTGTGTAATTTCAATGATCTCCTTGGCGAGCGTGGTCATATAATTCGCAAAACGCACGCTTTTCAATGCCGGATCAATACCCGATTCGAGCCACTTATTATTCGTAGTAATGCCGGTAGGGCAGCGGTTGGTGTGACAGATCTGCGCCTGAATGCAGCCGATCGACATCATTGCTTCTCTTGCTACATTGATCACATCCGCACCCATGGAAAACGCCATTACAGCCTGTGCAGGCAGTCCCAGTTTGCCGGAAGCAATAAAAGTGAGCTTATCATTCAGGTTTCTTTTCTGGAAAATTTTATAAACAGTACTAAAAGCAAATACCAGCGGAAGCGAAACATGGTCCGCAAACGAGGGCGGCGCTGCTCCGGTACCGCCTTCACCGCCATCAATAGCGATAAAATCAGGGCCTTTTCCCGTTTCCACCATCAAGTCGGCCAGCTCCTCCCACATTTCCGTTTTTCCTACCGCGGATTTAATACCGACTGGCAAGCCGGTTGCGGCGGCCATTTCTTCAATAAAATCGATCATTCCGCGCACATCCGAAAACGCGCTGTGGTAAGGGGGCGAAACAACGTCCACGCCCATGGGTACCTGTCTAATCTCTGCAATTTCCGCACTGATTTTGCTCGCCGGAAGTACGCCGCCTTTACCCGGTTTGGCCCCCTGCGACAATTTCAGTTCGATCATTCTGACAAATGGATTTTGGCTCGTCATTTTCACCAGTTTTTCCATCACAAAATTCCCTTCATGATCACGCACGCCGAAATAGGAGGTTCCCATATTGAATACCACGTCGGCTCCGTAACGGTGGTAAGGCGACAGCCCGCCTTCGCCTGTATTATGGTAATTTCCAAAACGAAAGGAGCCTTTGTTCAATGCTTCGACGGCCCTGGAAGATAGCGAACCGAAGCTCATCGCGCTCACATTAATGATCGAACGGGGCCGGTAAGGTCTTTTGCGGTTATGATATTGCCCGATCACTTTCGCCGCGGGAATCGTATAATGGTGCGGATCGTTGCCGTTTTTGACGTGGTGATTGTGGGTGGAATCGAGTCTTTTGGGCAGCATTGAAGGTTTTACGAGCACATAACCCGGCGCGTGCATGTCCTGATCAGTACCGAAACCCTGGTAGTTATTTTCTTTTTTGGCAGAAGCATAAATCCACGATCGCTGCCGGCGGTTGAATGGAAGTTCTTCTCGGTTATTGGCAACAATATACTGCCGAAGCTCGGGCCCGATCGTTTCGAGCATATAACGGAAATGCCCAACCAGCGGAAAGTTGTGCTGGATCGTATGTTTTCTCTGCAAAATATCCCTCAGCGCAATCAGGACGATCAATATCAATATATAAGCCCAGATAGGGATCGCGGCCAAAAACGAGAGGGTACTGTCCATGAAAGTGGTTTTAAATTTCTTTTTCTTCCCAGACAGTCACTTTGCTGAGGTCTTTCCAATAGCCGGGATAAGATTTTACAACTACACCGGGTTCTTCAATTCTAATCGGTGCTACCATTCCGGCCGGCGCAAATGCCATTGCCATGCGGTGGTCGTCGTAAGTGTGGATAGAAGGCAATTCAAGCGGTTGGAAATTGCTGATCCTGGAAACTTCATACAAATGGTCTTTCTCAATCTCCGTCAATTCTGCGCCCAGCTTTTTCAATTCCTGCTGCAATGCGAATACGCGGTCTGTTTCCTTGATCTTTAAACTTTCTATGCCCGTCATTGACAGGCGAATATCTTTCACTGCGCAACACACAGCAACGGTTTGAGCCAGATCGGGGCAATCAGTGAAATCCCAGCCAATGGATGCAGCTGCGGGTATTTTGGTTAGTAAAACTCCGCGGTCGGTAAATTCGCTCTCTACTCCCAAGTGCCTCATAATCTTCACAATAGCACTATCTCCTTGTAAAGAGTTTTGTTTCAATCCCAGCAATTCCACTTCTGCATTTTCAGATAACGCCACGATGCTGTACCAATAGCTCGCGCCTGACCAATCGGATTCGATGGCGTAAGGTTTTGGCTGGTATTTTAATGGGGGAACAGTAATGGTATTGGCTTGCCAGTCGGCTTTGTAATCAATACCAAAATACGCCATCTGGTTGAGCGTCATTTCAATATAGGGCCGCGAGCCAACTTCACCTTCGAGTTGAATAGTCAACCCGCTTGGCAGCTCGGGCGCGATCATCAGCAAAGCTGAAATGTACTGACTGCTCACGTCACCGCGCATAACGAGCTTGTGTTCACCTGAATAGTTGAAACCGTTCAGTTTCAACGGTGGGTAACCTTCCTCTTTCTGATATTCAATATCTGCACCCAAAATCCGCAATGCATCCACCAATATCCCGATCGGCCGCTCGCACATGCGCGGCGTACCTGTCATGATCTTGGTTTGATTGGTCACCGAGTAATAGGCAGTCAAAAACCGCATAGTAGTACCTGCGTCGATCACGTCGGCAACTTCGTCCTTTGAATCCAGTAAACGCATCATGGTTTGTGAATCCCTGGCTTCGGATACGTTGGAAAGTTCGCATTGAAATCCGGTCAATGCATTGATAATCAGCGCGCGGTTGCACTCACTTTTAGATGCTACCAGTTTGATTTCGGCTTTTACAGGTTGTTTCGGTGGGTAAACGACAATCGATTTCACTTTGAAAAGGTCAGATTTTGAGTTGGCAACGGGAATGCGCCGGTTAGTAACTTAATATGTTTCGAGTACTTTCAGCTTGTTACGACCATTGATTTTCAGAGAAGAAAATGTGAGCCTGTAACAGATATAGCCGGCGACGACCATGGAGCCGCCTACTACGAGCGAAGCAGTATCGGTGGTGAAACGTTTACCGTCTACGCCGCGGTTGAAAAAATCGGCACCCACAAAAAGCAGCCCTGCAAGCGGAAGGATAGGGGCCAGCTGAGATATAAAAGGAATGCGGCGCGACACTTTCATCAGGCGGATATCTTTCAATAAAATTTCCTGATAATCCATTCTTCCTACTGCTTCATTCAATATCCCGATCGTAAAGGAAGAGTCTGAAACACTGGCAATGGTTTCGTTGAAACGGATCGTTTCATTATGCATTCTAAACTTGATATTGTCGCCGGGAAAAAAGCGGTAGCGATGAAATCCGCCGATGGTCGGAGAGGCGTCGAGTACGAGGTATTTTTGTCCGGGGTTTGCGATAACCCTGTTCGAACCGCCTTGTTTGATAAACAATTCTTCACTGGAAAGGGCTTTCTGAGCTTCGTAATGGTCCTGCGACCAAGCTGTAAGATTCCCAAAAATTAACACAAAAAAGATAAGCAGCAGCTGTCTCATAGCACAAAATGAATGTTTCAAATATAGGGAATCATTCTCTTAAACGGGCAGATCTGTTGCAATGTTGCTGATTTTAGCCACGTCGGATCAGTCAGCTTCCGCCGTTTCTTCCTTGGGAACTTTAACCGAAACACCACCCGAAACGATCATTTTCATGACGTCGGTAGAAGGCGCATCGACTGGTACTACCAGGGCGGTAGGGACAATGAGGAGCTCGCCGGAAAGTGAATAGGAGAATGGCATATAAACTGCGACGTGATCTGAAATTTTGAGGTGGGTCAGATCATTTTGTGTGATGAAACCGATCTTTTTAATCTCAGCATCTTTGTAAATGGTGACCAGTACGGGTTGGTTGAATTTCTTTTTGTCACCGACAAATGCAAGTATGAGGTCTTTAATGGAATAGTAGATCAGGCTTACAAGCGGAATGCGGCGCATCAGCTTTTCAGTAAACTTGAAAAAGGACTGGGGAATGATCGTCGAAAACAGGAACCCAAGTAATATGATCCCGGAAAGGATGATCAGCACACCCAGCCCGGGCAGGTAAATGGACTGCTGATCGGAGATCGGAATGTCGATCCGGATAATATTATCGAGATATTCCACGCCACTCCAGATAATCAGCCCGGTGGCATAAAGCGGCGCAACGAGCACGAGCCCACGTATAAAATAGCTGATGATCCTTTTCAGGATCGAATTCTTAATTTCCATTTAGTTTGAAGCCTTTGCGGCGAAAAGGTAGGTAGTATGCGGACAGATACGGCGAATGAAATATTGGACGATGCCGATTGAATTTTGATATTTGCACCCCGACAGCAACTTTTAGCTGTAATCTCCGTAAAAATAAAGAGAAGTTCACTCATTTGACGTATATGTATCAGGCCAGTTATTTGAAACATTTTACAGAAGAAGTTTTTCGCGCAATCGGCTGTCCGGCCGAGGAAGCGGAACTGGCTTCGACCGTATTGATCAGCGCAGATCTTCGCGGCGTCGATTCGCACGGAATTGCGCGTTTGGCGGGTTATGTGCGGTTATATGACAATGGAAGGCTGAATTCCACGCCGCAGGTGAAGGTAGTTTATGAAACGCCAAGTACGGCGGTGGTTGACGGAGACCGCGGGTTGGGACTGGTAGTAGCGCCTCAGGCGATGGAAATTGCGATGGAAAAAGCGGAGAAAGTTGGTTCAGGCTGGGTTTCAGTGCGTAACTCGAATCACTTCGGGATTGCGGGATACCACGCGATGCTGGCGCTTCAAAGGGATATGATCGGTTGGACGATGACCAATGCGGCCCCGCTGGTCACGCCTACTTTTTCACTGGATAAATTACTGGGAACCAATCCAATAGCGGTGGCAGTTCCGGCGAACGAGGAGCCTGCATTTGTAGCAGATTTTGCTTCGACCGCTGTCGCTTACGGGAAGTTTGAGATATTGCAACGCAAAAATTTGCCAGCTCCACTAGGCTGGGCCCAGGATTCGGAAGGAAATCCTACGACGGATTCTAATGCTGTAAAAAGCGGCGGCGGGTTATTGCCGCTGGGTTCGGACAGAGAGCACGGAAGCCACAAAGGTTATGGTTTGGGTGCTATTATAGATATATTCTCGGGTGTGCTTTCGGGTGCAAATTTTGGCCCGTGGGTACCGCCTTTTGCTACGGCAGGGTTTATGTCGGCGCAGGAAGGAGTGGGGTTGGGTACGGGGCATTTCCTTGGCGCAATGCGGGTGGATGGTTTCAGGCCGGCCGATGATTTTAAGAAAGATATGGATAAATGGATCCGTGCATTCAGAGGCGCGCGGGCGGTGGAAGGAGAAAAAGTATTGATCCCGGGCGATCCTGAGCGGGAAATGGAGGCAGATCGAAGTGTGAATGGAATCCAATTGCTGGAACCTGTTGTTTTGTCGCTGGCCGAGCTGGCGAAAAGGTTCGGGATCCCATTTGAAGCTAATTTATAAACAAAAAGAAAACAGCAGAAGCCGGGCGCCGGGCGCCGACTGCCGAAGCTGACAGACTTATCACTATGTCGCGGAATTTCAAAGTAGGGTTATTTGTAACCATCGCCATTCTGGCCACCACATTTTCATTTTATTTCTGGCAGATATTCAAAACGCCGAATCTGCAAGTTGATAAGCAAACGAGTTTCGTATTGCTGATCCCGGAAGGCGGGACTTATCAATCTGTTTTGGATACGCTGAACAAGCACGATGTGATCAATGACCACATTTCATTCCGTTTCCTGGCAAAATTGCTGGACTATCCGGAGGAAGTGAAACCAGGCCGCTACGTGATCAAGCCCGGTAGCAGCAATTATACGGTAGTCAAAAAACTGAGCTCGGGAAACCAGGATGCGGTGAAGCTCACTTTCAATAATATCAGGCTGAAAGAAGATCTGATCAAACGCATTGGCAGCAGGTTTGAATTTGGAGAAGCCAATTTTCGCAAAGCATTGAACGATCCCGCAGTTTGTAACAAATACGGACTGGATACGCTCACGATCGTGTCTATGTTTTTACCCAATACCTATGAAATATTCTGGACAACGGGTACTGAGAAGTTTTTGGACAGAATGCATAGTGAATACAAGAAATTCTGGACGGATGAAAAGGTGGCGAAAGCAAAGGAAATCGGGCTTACACCAGTTCAGGTTTCTATTTTAGCTTCCATTGTCGAAGAGGAGCAAGCCAGGAAAGTGGACGAGCGTCCACGTGTGGCGGGTCTGTATCTCAACCGTTTAAAGGCTGAAATGCCGTTGCAGGCTGATCCTACTATCAAATTTGCATTGCAGGATTTTGCGATCAAACGGATATTGAATGGTCAGCTGATGATCCAGTCGCCTTACAATACCTATCTCAACACCGGCCTGCCTCCCGGCCCGATCCGTGTAGCCGATTTCAACTCGCTGGATGCAGTCCTGAATTACGATAAGCACGATTATATTTATATGTGTGCAAAAGCGGATTTGTCTGGTTACCACGCATTTGCGACCAATTATGATGACCATCTCAAGAACGCCCGTCTTTACCAGGCTGAATTGAACCGGCTTAAAATCCTGAAATAGCATGTTTGTTTATGAAGTAAAAGGCATTCGCGTCAGGTATGCTGACACGGATCAGATGGGGTATGTGTATTACGGAAATTATGCCCGGTACTACGAGATTGGCCGGGTGGAATCGCTGCGCAGCCTTGATTTTCATTACAAAGCAATGGAAGATGAGGGAGTTATGATGCCCGTTTACGAAAGTCACTTCCGCTATTTAAAACCTGCCCGCTACGACGATCTGCTGAGTATCCGCGTTACGATTCAGGATATGCCGGGTGTTCGGGTTCGTTTTTTTTATGAAATTCGAAACCAGGACGATATTTTACTCAACACAGGAGACACGACACTCGTTTTTCAAAGGCGCGATAACGGGAAGTTGTGTACAGCTCCGGAGAAGCTCAAAGCAAAGCTTCTTGCCTATTTTGAATAAGTAACTATGGAAAATATGCTTGAAAAACTGTTGCGAAACCGCCAAATCAAGCGACTTATTACGTGGTTACAGAAGTCGATGCTATGGAAGGGGACGGTATCACCTTACGAGATCATCCTGAACCTGGTACAGAGCAACCGAAAGTACGATATCGACCAGCGCGCTTCGGCTGTTGCTTACAGTCTCACACTAGCCGCATTCCCGGCCATTATCTTCCTTTTTACACTAATACCTTATATTCCAATCGAAAATCTGGATCAGCAGATCATGGAACTGTTGCGCGAAAATATGCCGCGCGGGATCTATGAGGACGCCGACCAGACGATCATGGATATTATCAGCAGGCCTCGCAGCGGCGTACTTTCTTTCGGTTTTATTTTCGCGATGATTGCTTCTACCAACGGTATGATGTCGCTGATGCGGTCATTTGATATGGTGTATGAAGACGACGAGATCAGGGGTTTTTTGCTGACACGCGGCATTGCTATCCTGCTTACTTTGCTGCTGATCCTGGTTTTGTGCGTGTCTGTGATTTTGCTGATCGTCGGTGACGCTGTGATGAACTTGCTTTCTGAATGGAATATCGTAATGGACAGCCTGCTACTGACCATGCTGAATGTGACGAGGTACCTGGTCAGTTTCGGTTCACTTATGCTGACGATTTCAATTATTTACCGGTTCGCGCCTTCTCACGGTCGTCAAACCGCTTTCTTGAATGTGGGGTCGATTATCGCTTCTGTTCTGATCCTCGCTTCTACTTACGGATTCTCGTTTTATCTCTCCAAATTCAGCTCGTATAACAAATTGTACGGCTCTATTGGTACGATGATCGCATTGATGATCTGGCTGTACCTGCTTGCATTTGTAATTATTTTGGGCTTCGAGATCAACGACAGCATCGCGACTGCGCGAAGGAGCAAAGGCTATTCAAGGCGTTCATCTGCCGTAAAATAACAAACTCCGTTGGTTGTTCGGATACTTACTAGTTTTGTCAGGAAAGGCGCAATTCATCAACAACTTCCGCGCCGTTGTGAGCTAGACAGCACATGTGCGTGTACAAATGAAACAATTGGAACTGCCACTGGTTACGGTAATCCTGACCGTATTTAATCAGGAAAAATATTTAGAGGAGACACTCAATTCGGTATTCAGCCAGACTTATCCTTCCTTACAGCTTATCGTTATTGATAATGCCAGTTCAGACGATTCTCTCCGCATTATCGATCGTTTTTACGAAAAAGGTCCTGCATTTCAACTCATCAAGAACCATAGAAATCTCGGCTTGTGCCGCGCGTTTTAACCAGGGTTTGCGCGTTGCGGAAGGGAAATATGTGATTGACCTTTCTGGCGACGATATCATGCTTGCTGACCGTATTGCAAAGCAGGTAACAGCTTTTGAGGCACTATCGGAGGAATATGCGGTTCTTTTTTCCAATGCTATTTATATTGATAAATCGGGCCACGAGCTGAATTACCATTATCCGGTTGACGAGTGGGGGAGAGCTTTAATGCCGGTACCTTCGGGCGATGTGTACAAAAAAGTGCTTGAAAATTATTTTATCTGCACGCCCACGATGATGATGCGCAGAGAGGCGCTGCATTTGCTTGGAGGTTATGATGAAGATCTGCTTTTTGAGGACTTCGATTTCTGGATCAGGTCGGCAGTTCGGTTTAAGTATCAGTATCAGGATGAGGTTTTAACCAAAAAAAGACTGCTGCCCGCTTCACTTTCCAGCCTGGTTTACCAAAAAAACAGCGGCTTGCTAAACTCCTATTATGCTGTCTGCAACAAAGCTTACGACTTGAACCGTGACCAGCAGGAATTTGATCTCCTGGCGGCACGTATTCGTACATTTATCCGCAAATGTTTGTACGCGCAGGAGTTTGAATTGGCAATGCGTTTTCGTCGTTTGCTGAATTACATCGAAAACCCAGGGTGGCAGACGGAGGTGATTATATTGTTGTGCAGATTACATCTTCCGGTCAATTTTGCTTACCGATTTTATATTAAAAACTTAAAAAAAGCATTTGGTCAGGAAGGATTTAGCTTTTAGCATTGTTAGTTAATAAAAAGTTACAAGTTCCTATGCCTGCTGAATTCATCAAAATATATCCCCAAAACCCCGACGAGCGTCGAATCAGACAAGTTGTTGATTGCCTGCGCGGGGGAGGATTGGTCATTTATCCAACTGACACGATCTATGGTCTCGGTTGTGATATCTACAATTCAAGAGCGGTTGAAAAGATCGCACGTATAAAAGGGATCAAGCCTCAGAAAAACGATTTTTCATTCATTTGCTACGATCTGAGCCACATTTCGGATTATGCAAGAGTTGGCAATACAGCTTTCAAAATGATGAAGCGCGTGCTGCCTGGTCCCTATACTTTCATTCTGGAAGCCACCAGTAACGTACCCAAGCTTTTAAATACAAACAAAAAGACGGTCGGTATCCGGGTACCCGACAATCTTATCCCAAGGCTGATCGTACGGGATCTTGGGAATCCGATTGTGACAACTTCTATCAAAGATGACGACGAAGTGATTGAGTATTCAACTGATCCTGAGCTGATCTACGAGAAATTCCAGCATCAGGTCGATATCGTTGTCGATGGCGGTTATGGTGGCAATATCCCTTCGACCATTGTGAAAGCGGATGCAGAGGAGTTCGAGGTAATCCGGGAAGGGTTGGGCGATATCAGTATTTTTTCGTGACCTGAATTGTAAAGATCCAAGCCGGTATTGAAGATTGCCGACTACGGAAAATAATTATTATAAATTTTTTGATAATATCGCTAGCCTTTAGCATATTTGGTAGTGTCGGAAATATCAGTGAATAGTGCGAAAACAAGTGCAGCGAGGATAGAATTACAGTATTTGCCCTGCCTGGAATACTTTACCTGCATTCTTCAGTACGACCGGATTTTAATTGATATCGAGGAAAGATATGTGAAGCAGACGTTCCGGAACCGGTGCAGTGTGCTTACTGCCAACAAAATCGATGTACTGACGGTCCCGGTGAAAGGATACGATGCAGTCGCCCCCACAAAAGATATATTGATCGATTACAACCAGGATTGGTTAAGACGCCACCTGGGCTGCCTGAAATCAGCATACGGAAAATCTCCGTTTTACGAATTTTACATATCTGAATTTACCCACACTTACGAAAAAAAGCCACGATTTCTGGCGGATTTGAATTATGAATTATTGACAATTTGTCTTAGATTGGTAGGAATCAAAAAGGAGATCAGGTACATTTTGTCAGGTGAACGGGAAGAAGAAAAGGGTGTCGATAACGTTATATCGCTCATAAACAACAAGAAAAGCCAAAATTCTTCGATTTACTATCAGCCACTACCTTATTATCAGACTTTTGGGAATGATTTTGTAGGTAATCTTAGCATAATTGATTTACTCTTTAACATGGGGCCGGAAGCAAAAAGTGTTTTGTTAAGATCCTGTAAATCTCGATAAAGCTATTTGAACAAAGAGAGCTCAAGTAGCGTTAATGACTTTAAACACTTTTTATTGCTACACGATGGAAGCAAAATTTTCGAATAGAGTGAAAGAAGTAATTTCTATGAGCCGGGAAGAAGCCCTCCGCCTTGGCCATGATTACATTGGAGCAGAACACTTATTACTAGGGATGATACGTGAGGGTGACGGTGTAGCGATTGGATTACTTAAAAAACTCGGCGTTTCGTTGGACGATGTACGTCAAACGATCGAGCAGGCAACCAAGGGTGCCGCAACAAATAATGTCAAGAATCTTCAAAATATACCTTTGACAAGGCAGTCGGAAAAAGTACTTAAAATCACTTATCTGGAAGCCAAAATTTTCAAAAGTACGCTGATTGGAACTGAACATTTATTGTTGTCGATCCTGCGGGATGAAGATAATGTAGGGACGCAGATCTTACATAAATTTAATGTTAACTACGAAGTCATTAAGGAAATGTTAGAATATCAATCATCTGGATCCAGACCTCATATGGGGCCGGAGACCGAGGACGGAGACGACGAAGCAAGAGGCGGAATGTTTGGAGGCGGCGGATCTTCATCCGGAAAAGAATCAAAAGGTGCAGAGAAATCGCGCACGCCAGTATTGGATAATTTCGGACGAGATTTGACTAAGATGGCCGAAGTCGGCAAGTTAGACCCTATTGTAGGTCGTGAAAAGGAAATCGAGCGCGTTGCGCAGATCCTTAGCCGTCGTAAAAAGAATAACCCCATTTTGATCGGTGAGCCGGGTGTAGGTAAAACTGCTATTGCAGAAGGACTTGCATTGCGGATCGTTCAGAAAAAAGTATCGCGTGTGCTTTTTGGCAAACGTGTTGTAACGCTGGATCTGGCTTCGCTGGTAGCAGGTACCAAATACCGCGGTCAGTTTGAAGAAAGAATGAAAGCGGTGATGAATGAATTGGAAAAGTCTCCGGACGTGATCCTTTTCATTGATGAGCTGCATACGATTGTCGGCGCAGGTGGCGCTTCCGGTTCGCTGGATGCTTCTAATATGTTCAAGCCGGCATTGTCACGCGGAGAAATCCAGTGTATCGGTGCTACCACCTTAGATGAATATCGCCAGTATATTGAGAAAGACGGTGCATTGGCACGTCGGTTCCAAATGGTAATGGTGGATGCGACTTCGATCGAAGAAACGATCCAGATCCTTGAAAACATCAAAGATAAGTACGAAGATCACCACCACGTAAATTACACGCCGGAATCGATCAGTACTGCTGTAAAACTTTCGGAAAGATATATTACCGACCGTTTCCTGCCGGATAAAGCGATTGACGTATTGGATGAAGTGGGCGCAAGAGTTCACATCAGCAATATCACGGTTCCGGAAGATATCTTGGTTCTGGAAGAGCAGATCGAAAATATCAAGCAGGAGAAAAATCGGGTTGTTAAAAGCCAGAAATACGAGGAAGCAGCTCAGCTTAGAGATCGTGAGAAAAAATTGATTGATCAGCTTGACCGTGCGAAACTTGCCTGGGAAGAAGAAACCAAACAGAAACGCTACACAGTTACCGAGCACAATGTGGCTGAGGTAGTGGCGATGATGACTGGTATCCCGGTAACAAACGTATCTATGGATGAAGGCAAGAAATTGCTGAATATGGCTGAGGAGCTGAAAAGCAAGGTTATCGGACAAGATCCGCCAATCGAAAAGCTTACCAAAGCGATCCAGCGTACCCGTGTCGGATTGAAAGATCCTAAAAAACCAATCGGTTCGTTCATCTTCCTTGGACCAACCGGTGTAGGTAAGACGGAGCTTGCGAAGGTATTGTCGACTTATTTGTTTGACAAAGACGATTCACTGGTTCGTATCGATATGAGCGAGTACATGGAGAAATTCAGCGTATCTCGTCTAGTCGGAGCGCCTCCGGGATATGTGGGCTACGAAGAAGGTGGTCAGCTGACTGAGAAAATCAGAAGAAAACCATATAGTGTCGTTCTTTTGGATGAGATCGAAAAGGCGCACCCTGATGTTTTCAATATCCTGTTACAAGTGTTGGACGATGGGATTCTGACGGACGGACTGGGAAGAAGGGTCGATTTCAGAAATACGATCATTATCATGACTTCCAATATCGGAGCGCGTGATTTGAAAGATTTCGGATCGGGTATCGGTTTCTCTACCAAAGCGAAATCTGAGAATCAGGATGAGATTATGAAAGGGACAATCCAAAGCGCCCTTCGTAAGGCATTCTCTCCTGAGTTCCTAAACCGTTTGGATGATGTGATCGTGTTCAACTCGCTACAACGTGAGGACCTGCACAGGATCATCGATATTTCTCTCGGCAAGTTGTTTAACCGTGTGAAAGGGTTGGGTTATGAAATCGAGCTGACTATTCCGGCCAAAGATTTTCTTTCTGAAAAAGGATACGATCCTCAGTATGGAGCCCGTCCTCTTAACCGAGCGATCCAGAAATACCTCGAAGATCCCGTAGCAGAGGAAATCCTTAAAGGTGACTTGCGTGAAGGCGACGTGCTGGTTGCGAACCACGAAGAAAACAGTGAGCAGCTCGTAATTACAGTAAGGAAAAAAGAAGAAGAATTGGCTAATTAAGCGGCTGATTAATAGTAAAATATAGAAGTGCAAAAAGGCAGGTCGAAAGATCTGCCTTTTTTGTTGACAAATATTAACACCGGCCTTTCAAAGCATTTGCCGGATTTCTGCGTTCACATGATGAATTCGTTTATATTTAACCAACAAATAATTAAATAGCAGATGAAGGTTCATTTTATAAAGGCTGTATTTCTTCTCATTTTCGGGTTAGTATCGACGATCTCTACTTTAAGTGCTCAAAAATATGCAAGTGGGCCGCAGGTGCTATCTTTCTTCTCCGATGCAGACGATACTGATCAGCCTTACGGACTATATCTTCCTCCCAATTACGATGAAAATAAAAAGTACCCGCTCGTAGTTATGCTGCACGGCGCAGGTTCTAATCACAGACTTGCATTGCGCCGGGTTTTCGGGAAAACCAACGGAGAAGATGAGACTGATGTAGAGGCAAGCCGGTCGTTTCCGAAATGGGACGATGTAGACTTTATCGTAGCGTCGGTTTATGCGCGCGGTACTGCGGGTTACCAGGGCATTCCCGAGCAGGATGTTTACGACATGCTGGATGATGTCAAAAAGCGATTCAAAATCGATGAAAATAAAACATACCTGACCGGTCTTTCGATGGGTGGTGGTGGAACGCTCTGGATTGGACTGACCCGACCTGATATCTGGGCAGCGATTGCGCCTGTTTGCCCTGCGCCGCCAGCTGGTACCTTTGACCTGGCAACTAATGCATTAAATTTCCCTATCCACTTTTTTCATGGCGATGCAGATCCGGTTGTACCTGTTGAAGGTACGCGCAAGTGGGTAAGTCATTTGCAGGATATTGGTGTGGAGGTAAGCTATAAAGAGTTTGTTGACGTGAAGCACGATAGCTGGGTGAGTGCCTACGATAATCAGTTCATATTCGAATGGTTCAGTCATGCGGAACGAGTTCCTTATCCCGATCGTGTGCGGTTTGTGAGCAAGCTTTACAAGTATAACAAGTCTTTTTGGGTGACTTTTGATAAAATTCAGCATGGTACATTGGCTGAGATCGATGCTAATCTGGCTAAGCCGAATGCGCTGGAAATCACGACCAAAAATCTGGACGCATTCACATTGAACCTAAAAAACCATCCGAAGTTCAAACCAGGGACATTGACTGTGAAGCTGGATGGAGTTACTCTATCAGTAAAGACCGACAGCACAGCTTCATTTTCAAAGAATGGCGGAACCTGGGCAGTCGCGCCTAATGCGGTTGCAACTGCTTCGGGTAAAAGGAAAGGAGCGGAGGGACCTATTCTCGACGCATTCTCTGCGCGGCACGTGTATGTGTACGGAACTGCCGACAATCCTTCACCGGAGGAACTGACGAAACGTCTGGAAATTGCAAATACTGCCGCGAACTGGTCCCAATACCGCGGACCGTTTTTGGGCAGGATCATGTTTTTCCCTCGTGTGCTGTCGGACAAGGAAGTGCGGCCCAGCGACGTGGAAAGCAGCAACCTGATACTTTTCGGTACAAAGGAAACTAACTCCTACATCGCAAAATTCGCCGACAAGCTTCCAATGCATTTGAGTCCGGCTGACAAAACGCACGGCCTGTTTTACGTTTTTCCAATGGATAAGCATTATGTTGCGGTCAATTCCGGCTTGCCGTGGTGGATCGGGACCGAAGATCAGGGTTATCCTTTTGTGCCAGTAATGCACCGCAAGTTATCTGAATACAAAGACTTCCTCTTATTTAAAGACAGCGCGAAAAACATCGTGACAGACGGCTATTTTACGCCTGAATGGAAGCTTCCTGAGGATATTAAGACAAAGCTGTCAGCCTCAGGTGCTGTGAATTTTACCAAATAGAAACATTACTTTTTATAAATAACCGATGAACTACGACGAAAAGATTTCGAGGAAATCCTTCATGAAGGCCGGCGCAATGCTGCTGGCGACTCCGATGCTTTCCAAAATAAACTGGGAGCAAAAGGCGGCTTCCAAAATTGGCTTGCAGCTTTATACGCTCCGCAACGAACTGTCCAAAGACCTGCTCGGAACACTTAAAAAAGTGTCATCGATAGGGTACAAGGAAGTTGAGCTTTTTGGATACAACGATGGTAAATTCTTTGGTAAGACGCCGAAAGAATTCAAAACGATCCTGGGCGATCTTGGTTTAGATCCGGTAAGTGGGCATTATGGTGCTGGTGTTGAGAATAAAAAAGCGATCGGCAGTTTGAGCAACAACTGGCAGCAAGCTATCGACGATGCGGCTGAAATCGGTCAAAAGTATGCAGTATGTGCTTATTTGACGGAAGGTGAGCGCAAGACTATAGATCAATACAAGAGCTATGTAGATCTGTTCAATAAGTCGGGAGAAGTGGCCAAAAAAGCGGGTCTGCAATTCGGTTATCACAATCACGATTTTGAATTCAAGAAAATCGACGGTCAGCTTCCTTACGACCTGATCGCTTCTACTGATCCTAATCTTGTAAAGCTGGAACTGGATCTTTACTGGATCGTGAAAGCAGGCATGGATCCTGTTGATCTTTTCAAGAAATATCCAGGCCGTTTCCCACTTTGGCACGTGAAAGACATGGATAAAGGTGACCAATCATTTGCTGAGGTCGGTACCGGCTCAATTGATTTCAAAAAGATATTTGCGGCCAGAAAGACAGCTGGACTGACGCATTTCTTTGTAGAGCAGGATGTAGCCAAGAGACCTCCACTTGAAGCGATCGAGATCAGTTTTCAGAATGTTACAAAAATGAAAGTATAGGAACAAAAAAAGACCCGGCCGCATAGCAGCCGGGTCTTCCAAATTATGCAGATAAAAATTTCAGTTTGTTAACTGTAATTTAAGTTCATTCAACCTGGTCCTCAAAGATGCGTCAATCTGACGGTCTTCAATAGTCAATACATAGCCACCGATAATGGCTGGATTGATCTTCTCGGCAAGTTGTACCGTTCTTCCTGTTGCGGATTTAACGATTTCTTTGAATTGCTGACGCAGTTCCTCAGTGAGCGGGGTAGTAGTCACTACGGTCGCTTTCTGGATTCCCTGGTTCAGGTTATATGCTTTTATGAATTCGTTGGCAATTTCATCCAGGATCGACTCACGGTTCTTTTTGGTGATGATCTTGAAGATCGCATAAGACACCGGGTTAACGCGCGCTTCGAACAGGGCTTTCAGAATACCTGATTTCTTCTCGTGACGAACAACAGGGCTTTTCAATGCAAGCATCAAACCTCTGTTTTTGTCGGCAGTGTCTTTGAACAAAATCATATCCTGGTAAACTGCTTCAAGCACATTCTGCTCTTTGGCGAGTTCAATCAGCGATTTTGCATATCTGGCAGCTACTATACTTACTGACATCGTAAATCAAATGTTTTAATTAAGACGTGCAGAAGAAGCAAGTTCCGCGATCAAATTTTCCTGAGCTTCCTTATCTTTCAATTCACGCTGCAATACTTTTTCAGCGATTTCAAGAGAAAGTGTAGCTACTTCTTTTCTGATTTTTGATACTGCCAGCTGCTGTTCGTTACGGATTGCAGCTTGGGCATTTTCGATCATTTTCTGCGCTTCCACAGCCGCCTTATCTTTCGATTCAGCAATGGTACGGTCGGCCGCATCTTTTGCTTCGCGAAGGATCTGATCACGAACTGCATTCGCCTCAGCTATCAGTTTTTCGTTGTCAGATTTCAACTGGATCATTTCAGCTCTGGTCTTTTCAGCCAGGTCCAATGCACCCTGAATTTCGTTTTCACGGTCTTTAAGTCCTTTGATGATTGGTTTCCAGGCGAATTTGGCAAGGATAAAAACCACCAATAAGAATACTACAAGCATCCAGAATATAAGACCTGGGTTTGGAGTAAGCAATGACATAGAATAATGAGTTTAAGTGTAAGTAGCTCTCTTTTTTCAAAAATCGTGGAAGCCTAATGCTTCCACGAAGAGTTTCATTTTACTTCTCAGCCTAATGCATTTGAAGTAAGGACTAAGTCCAGTGTCGATTAAAGCTTGAACGAGATCAGCAGACAGATAACCGCCGCGAACAACGCTACCGCTTCAATAAGAGCCGCGATGATAAGCATTGCAGTCTGAATAGCACCAGCAGCTTCTGGCTGACGAGCGATACCTTCAACAGCACTTCCACCGATTTTACCGATACCAAGACCAGCACCGATTGCAGCAAGACCAGCACCGATTGCAGCACCGAAAACAGCAAGACCAGCACCGCTCTGCTCAGCAGCTTGAAGCAAAATTTGAAGCAACATAATTGTGTTTGTTTAAAATATAATTGATAAAAAGAGATTCAGAATCAATGTCCGTGGTCAGCATGGCTATGTTCTTCAATAGCGCTGCCGATGTACATGGACGATAAAAGGGTAAAGATAAATGCCTGGATAAATGCGACCATGATCTCGATAAAGTTGAGGAACAGGGCGAAAAGCGAAATAACAGGCGCGATCACGAAACTTTGGAATATAAAGATCAGACCGAAAAGACTTAAAAGGATAATGTGGCCCGCAGTAATGTTGGCAAAAAGCCGAACCATTAATGAGAAAGGCTTCATAAATACACCTACGATCTCAACCGGGATCATAATCAGCAACAATGGAACTGGTACGCCGGTTGGTTTTACAAGGTGCTTATAGTAGTGTCCGTTTGCATTCAGGTGAACGATGATGAAGGTTAAAACCGCCAGCGTCATTGTTACTGCGATATTACCTGTCAGGTTAGCCGATCCCGGAAGCAAGCCCATGATATTGTTGATCAGAATAAAGAAGAACAATGTGAGCAGGTAAGGAAGGTATTTTTCGTATTTCGGACCCACGTTTGGTTTCACAACTTCGTCGCGGATAAAAAGGATGATAACCTCCATCGCGGACTGAAACCCTTTGGGAGCCTTATTCTTGTTGTTTTTATAAAAACGGGCAATGCTTGTGAAAACAAGTATCAGAATAACTGCGCTGATCAGCATTGACGCTACATTCTTGGTAATGGAGAAATCGTAGATCTTGCGGGATTCGTCAACGGGAACAATCTGCTCGGAATCACCGTGAACCAGGTGGTAACCGTTGTATTCGTGGTGCTCGTTGTGGAAGTTAGAAGAAGAAAAAACTTCAAGTCCCCGGTCTGCTGAATAAAGGATAACCGGAAGTGGTATTACTACACCGTGGGTGATTTCCCATTCGTGAGAGTCAGCAATATGGTGCATGATCATGCTGCCGATATCGAACTTCGCTTCTGACTCTTCAAGCTTATGTTCAATTTTATGCTCCTCCTCATTAATGCTTTCAGTCACCTTTTCGTGCTCATGCTGAGTAGGTTCGTCGGCACTTGCCGGAACGCTGAAAAGGCAGGTAGTAGCTACCAGGGCAACTGCAAAAAAACGTTTGATATAGATATACATAAATGCTTGAAATACTATGCTTTGTCAATCGCGGCGCAAGTTACGATACAAACCATATATTTCAAAACATGTATAAAATAAATAGAGTGCAAAAAAGTTGATAACAAATAGGAATGAATCAGTTAGCCCCTGATATAAAAATGCAGCGATGAATACCAAGCTGAGTATGATACGCGCAACGGTGAAGGAAAGGTAAAAAGTGACAAATTTCTCCCGGTTGTTTCGTAATCCTATTTCCATCAGCCGGTGACCTAAAAAAGACAATCCAACAAAGAAGATCAGAATGTACCATATATAGGAGTGAAGAATGGATCCCGGGTAAAAGTATTGAACAAGGAATAATACAATTCCCAAAAAGACTGTCGCTAAAATCGTACGTAACATTTGTAATAATAGGATAGACCGGTTTACGGTTTTGAAAAACTCCGGATCAGCATATAAAGCGAGCCGGCGATAGATGTGAGCGACAGTATAAGGGTCCAAACGGGCACCCCATTTTGCTGGTGATTGTCAAGCCAATACCCTCCATAAGTAAAGAGCAGAATTGTGCCGAGCATCTGAGTGGCCAGCCCGGAATATTTTAAAAACTTGGAAGACTGATTTTTAACCACCAGCTTCCCGTTTTCCTTTCCGTTCCCTGTGCTTTCGCTGTCCATGGTGAAGGTTGATAATATTAAGGTAAAATTGCTCCAAATTTCACAAATGCCATTATCTTCGATACGGTTTTATTTAAAATGCCGTTTTAGTTTTCTAGTAAGAAGAAGAAAAGCACCATCACTAATACCATCCTTGTGATCGAAAGTTTTGCCTCTCATATCAGAAGAATCACACCTTACCTTGCGCTTTCTATCTTGCTGACAGCTTGTTCGCAGTTCAGTACGAGGCCGGGAGCAGTGAATTTTCACAATATTTCTGCCAGATACAATGCGTATTTTATGGCGGAGCAGGATATGCTGGAAGCAGAGTTCGCGATGAAAAAAGCGTTCAAGGAAGATTATAATCAGCTTCTGCCCATATTGCTGCCGATGGATTCTATCCTGGCGCAACCTGTGAAACCGCAGCTGGACAATGCAATTCGAAAAGCTTCGATCGTCGCAGAAAAGCACCAGAACAGCAAGTGGCTGGATAACAGTTATATTGTTTTGGGTAAATCCAGACTTTATTTGGGACAGTGGGCGGATGGTTTGGAAGCATTGCGATATGTATATGCCAATGGTCGCGACGAGAATGATAAAAATGACGCATTGATCCTTTTAATGCGTGCCTACATTGTCAGAAAGGATTATTCCAATGCGCTTGGCGTGGCCGAACACCTTAGCCAGCAGCCGCTCGACAAGTCTTCCATTCGGGATTTTTATCTTACCAAAGCATATCTCCACCAGCAAAACGGTGAATACCTCACTTCTGTCGCGATCCTGGAAGAGACTTTTCCATTGTTGAAAAAATCTATTGAAACTGCCCGCATTCATTTTGCTGCGGCGCAGATGTATGACAGGTTGGGCCAATATGGGCTTGCAAATAAACATTACCGGAGCGTTTCCAAGAACCGGCCTTCCTACGACCTTGGATTCTATTCTGCCATGAATTCATTGCAAAATGAAGTGGTATTGAATCCAAATAAAGACCTGAACTCGATCGGTTTTGATAAGATGCTGCGGGATAGAAAAAATGACGATTTGCGCGACAGGATCTATTTCACAATGGGTTTGCTGGCTGAACACAGAAAACAGATACCGGAAGCAGTAGGATATTTGCAAAAAGCCGCAGTAGCATCAAAAGGGAATTTACAGCAAAAAGCATATACTTACCTGCAACTGGCCAGGATCAATTACGAATCACTTGAAAATTTTGAGGTTTCGAAAGCGTATTATGATAGTGCATTGACCATTCTCCCACGGGAAGCACCGGAATATTTACTGGTTTCAGAAAGAAAACGCGCTCTGGATAGCTTTGTAGCTGAATATACCATTGTCACAACTGAAGACAGTCTGCAAAATCTTGCTAAAATGAATCCGGCCGCGCTGGATAATAAAATTGACGCAATCATTGAGGATCAGGAGAAGCGCAGACTGGAAGCGGAGGCAAACGAGCGAAAAGCAGCATTGGCAGCGCAGAATGCCAATAAGCAGGGCATTCCAAATCCGCTTGCAAATGGAAATGAGCGTCGCTGGGAACTGTATGATCCTGCTTTGATCAATCAGGCAAAACTGGATTTCAAAAGAATATGGGGAAACCGGCCGCTGGAAGATGACTGGCGCAGAAGCAGCCGGCCTTTGCAGGCAGCTTCCGGCAATAACCCGGCAGGTACTGATAGTACAACTGCGGTAAATACGCTTGCAGCCGACGAGGGAATGAAAAAAGGGACGCCAGAATGGGATCAGGCCCACGATCTGCTCAAAAAGAACGTTCCGCTGACCGACGCCCAGTTTGCGGACTCACAATTAAGAAAGGAAACCGCATTGTACGGACTTGGAAAAATTTACAGATTTGACCTGAAGGAGTCACAGCGCGCGATCGCGACTTTTAATAGAATGCTGAGCGAATATCCCCAAACGCAGTACAAGGACGAGATATATTACCTTTTATACCTGAGCTACGAAGAAGAAAACCAGAACAAGGCTTCCTGGAAATCCAAGCTTCTGAGCGAATTTCCAAACTCAACTTATGCCCGGCTGGTCAGTAAATCAACCGATGCTGCTGGTAACTCCGGCAACCCTATTAAAGAATATGAGGCGGTTTACATGCTTTATTCAAAAGGCGAATATGTAAAGGCACTGGAAGATATCGAGCGGAATTTACCCGCGTACAAAGGTGGTTCAATGGAGGATAAATTTGCATTGCTCCGCGTTTTCCTGATCGGCAAAGTAAGAGGCAAAGATGCTTACGGTCAGGCGATAACGGAATTTATGCGGCTATATCCGGCCAGCGTATATCTGCCTCGGTTAAAAGAAATGCAGGAATTCAATTCCCTGTCTATGGGTAAAAGGTAATTTCCTTAAATCCTATCTTTGTTAAACTTCAATAAATAATCCACATCCTGATGATTGAATTGCAACCCGGAAAGTATCGTCGTACCATCATACGTCTATGGAAGTATGTGGGACTTGGAGTCGGTCTGGTTATCCTATATATAGTTGCGGTTAGCTTTAATTTCTTTTGGCTATTTGGAGGAATGCCAGATCTGAAAATTCTTGAAAACCCAAAAAGTGAGCTAGCCTCCGAGCTGATTAGTGAAGACGGAAAATCGCTGGGCAAGTATTTCTTCGAAAACAGGACGCAAATCGATATTTCGCAAATATCTCCCAACCTTATCGACGCACTGGTGGCGACAGAAGATGCCCGTTTTGTAAACCATTCCGGTATTGATGCGAGAAGCTTGCTGCGTGTTTTTAAAGGAGTTGTTTCAGGAAATGCAAGTTCGGGAGGTGGAAGTACGCTCACGCAGCAGGTAGCTAAAAACCTTTTTAATACCCGATCGGAAGAATATGAAGGGTTATTGGGTAAAATACCGGTGGTTCGGATTGTGATCGCTAAAACAAAGGAATGGGTGCTGGCGGTGATCCTGGAAAGAAAATATACGAAGCAGGAAATCATGCAAATGTACCTGAACACCGTATCCTTTGGTAATAACACTTACGGTATTAAGGTTGCTGCGAAAACGTATTTCGATAAAGAAGCCTGGGACCTGAATGTGACCGAAGCCGCATTGCTGGTAGGTATGTTGCAAAATCCGACGCTGTTTAATCCATTACGCTTTCCCAATAATGCGACAAACCGGCGGAATACGGTACTGGCGCAAATGATGAAATACGATTACATTCCCGAAGAGGATTTTCTGGTATACAAGGAAAAGCCACTCGGAATGAACTTCACGGTCGATAGTCACAATACCGGACTGGCGCCTTACTTCCGGGAATCCATGCGGAATTACCTCAAAAGCTGGGTGAAGATCTATAATGAAGAACACGACAAAGATTACGATCTCTATACCAGTGGCTTACGCATTTATACTACCATTGATTCGAGAATGCAGCGCTATCAGGAAGATGCTTTGAAAGAGCACATGAAAGAGCAGCAGAGACTTTTTGACGCGCATTGGAAAGGCAGAAATCCCTGGACTTTCGACAATGGAAAGGAAATACCCGGCTTCCTGACCGCCGCGGCTAAAAAATCACCGCATTTTATCTCGCTGAAAAGAGATCTGGGAGAAGAAGCGGCGTGGAAAATTATGAAAAAACCTTACAAAATGAAGGTTTTTACTTGGGATGGAGAGAAGGAAATGATGATGAGCCCGATCGATTCGATCGCCTATTACAAACGTTTCTTACGTGCCGGGATGATGTCCATGGATCCGAGAAACGGTCATGTGAAAGCCTGGGTGGGAGGTATTAATTTCAGATATTTCAAATACGATCACGTGAAACAGGGTTCACGCCAACCGGGCTCCACGTTTAAGCCGTTTGTATATGTGTCAGCATTGGATAAAAGCTTTCTTACTCCATGCGACCACGTTACTGATCAGCCGGTTTACTTTGGTCCGTCTGACGGCGTGCCGGGAGGCTGGTCGCCTAGCAACTCGAATAACAAATACTCCTATCAGTCACTATCCCTGCGACAGGCACTTGGAAAATCTATCAACACAGTGAGTGCACACCTGATGAAAATGGTGCGGCCTAAGACGGTTGTTGAATATGCACATAAGCTTGGTATTACAAGTAATTTGCAAGCGGTACCTTCCCTTTGTCTGGGAATCAGTGACGTGTCGGTTTATGAAATGGTGGGAGCCTATTGCGCATTTGCAAATGGAGGACACCGCACAGAACCTATGACCATTCTGCGCATTGAAGACCGTTATGGGAATGTATTGCAGGAGTTTTTCCAGAAGCAAAATCAGGAGATCAGCGCTAATATGGCATATAATATGCTCTATCTAATGCGTGGTGCCGTGGAAGATCCGGGTGGCACGGCAGGCAGATTGAGACAGTGGGGCGTAACCGACGGTAATGAAATTGCTGCCAAAACGGGAACAACTTCCAACTATTCCGACGGCTGGTTTATGGGTATTACTCAAAATCTGGTTTCCGGAATCTGGGTAGGCGGTGAGGATCGCGCGATTCACTTCCGTACGATTGCGCTGGGTCAGGGAGGTCGCGTGGCGATGCCGGCCTGGGGGATGTTCATGCAAAAAGTATATGCAGACCAGACTTTGGTCCAATACCGTAAAGGGCCATTTAATAAGCCAGAAAACTACGTACGTGAATGCGGAAATGTGCCTGCCGGCGACAGTACCGACACTTATGTACCGCCTTCGCGCTCCAACGATGAAGGTGTGTTGTTCTAATTTTTTTCAAACCGCCTTGTGAATATTCTCGTTGCACCCGATAAATTCCGCGGTTCGCTGGAAGCGAACGAAGTTTGTGATGCGATCAGGGAAGGGATTTTGCTTGCATTTCCTAAGGCGAATGTGACAACGGTACCGCTGGCAGACGGAGGCGAGGGTACAGCTCAGATTTTGACAAAGCAGGCAGGTGGAATCTCGGTCACCACAAGAGCAACAGACCCGCTTGGCCGCGAAATGGACGCTTCCTACGGTTTATCTTCGGATCACAAAGTGGCATTTATAGAAATGGCCGCCGCTTCTGGTTTGAAGCTCTTAAAAACATCAGAGCGAAATCCTGCATTGACCACTACTTTTGGAACCGGTGAGCTGATATTAGATGCTTTGAATAGAGGCGTAACTAAGATCATCCTGGGAATCGGCGGCAGTGCCACAACCGACGGAGGTATTGGCGTAGCGGCGGCGCTGGGTTACCGGTTTTTAGATAAAAACAATGCACAGCTTGCGCCAACTGGCGAGTCGCTCGGTTTGATAACCTACATTGACACTACCAATGCGGATCCACGACTAAAGGATATTTCTATTGAAGTAGCTTGCGATGTTACCAATCCATTATTTGGTCAAAATGGCGCTGCTTATATTTATGGTCCGCAAAAGGGCGCAACGCCTGAAATGGTAGAAACGCTGGATAATGGACTGAGAAATCTGGCGAGAATAGCCGCTGAAACTTTCTATGAAGATTATAGCGAAATTCCGGGCGCTGGTGCATCTGGCGGGCTTGGGGCAGGTTGTATGTGGTTTTTGAATGCAACATTAAAAGACGGGGTCAGTATCGTAATCGAGCAAAGTAATATTAAGGAGTTGATCAAAAACGCCGATCTGGTAATTACAGGTGAAGGTAAAATTGATGAACAGACATTGAGCGGAAAGGTCGTGAAAGGACTTGCGGACCATTGTCAACAATATGATGTTCCGCTTGCGGCTGTGTGCGGAACACTACAAATTACTTCTGAGCAGAGCCGGGAGGCGGGTATTACTTACGCAGTATCAGTTTTAAACCGGCCAATGGACCTGGAAACCGCGCAAACGGAAGCTTTCGGGTTAGTCCGTGACGCAACTTTTCAACTGGTACGCTTGTTTTTTCAAAAGACCCGGTCTGATAATTCCTGAGCTTATTTACATTAAATGTCTGAATTCAATTACAAAGAGGAGATTTCAAAAATCCCAATGGATCCCGGAGTTTATCGTTATTTCGACGAAACGGGGGAAGTTATCTATGTGGGCAAAGCCAAAAGCCTGCGGAACCGCGTTTCGAGTTATTTCCTGAAAAATAATCAGCACGACAGAAAGACAAGAAGGCTGGTCAGTCAGATCAGGCGGATTGAATATACCATCGTTTTGAGCGAGTGGGACGCACTTTTGCTGGAAAACCAGCTGATCAAGCAGTTGCAGCCCAAATTCAATATTCTACTAAAAGACGATAAAACATATCCCTTCATTTGCATTACCGACGAGCCTTTTCCAAGGGTATTCCCAACCCGGAATATGGAGCGCGGCAAAGGTACTTTTTATGGCCCTTTCGCTAATCTGAGGTCCATGCACACCTTGCTGGATATGTTCAAATCGCTGTACCAGATCAGGTCCTGCCAGCTTCCGCTGACCAAGCAGAATATTGAAGCAAGAAAATTTAAAGTTTGTCTGGAATACCATATTGGCAATTGCAAAGGTCCGTGCGAGGGATTGCAAACTGAGCCGGAATACAATGCCGAGATCGAGCAGGTTCATAATATCCTGAAAGGTAACCTGTCTTCTCCCCAGCAGTATTTTAAAGAGAAAATGCTGGCTGCGGCTGAACAAATGGCCTTTGAAAAGGCGCATTCCTGGAAAACCAAGATCGAACATCTTTCCAATTTCCAAAGTAAAGCAACGGTAATCAACCCAAGAATCGGCAATATCGATGTACTCACGATCGTGTCGGATGAAGAATCGGCTTATCTCAATTTTATGAAAATAAAACAGGGATATATGGTCGCGACGCAGACGATTGAGGTGAAGAAAAAGCTCGACGAAACGGATCACGAGATTCTCGCGATGATGATCATTGAAATGCGTTCCACTTATGGTTCAGAAGCGAAAGAATTGATTTCTAATATCAAACCAGACCTTGAAATGCGGCTCGAAGTAACTGTTCCGCAAATTGGTGATAAGAAAAAGCTGCTGGATATGTCCATGAAAAATGTGATGTATTTCAGGCGCGAAAAAGCGGAGCGGCGAGAGGTGGAAGCTTCGGCGACTTCTTCAAAAAAAGACCGCATACTGATCAGGTTAAAGTCGGATTTGCAGCTGAAATCGCTTCCAAGGCATATTGAATGCTTTGATAACTCCAATATCCAGGGTACTAACCCGGTGGCCGCAATGGTTTGTTTTAAAGAAGGAAAACCCTCGAAAAAGGATTACCGGCATTTCAATATCAAAACCGTGATCGGGCCCAATGACTTCGCCTCCATGAACGAGATTGTGGGTCGGCGATATCTCAGGGTGATTGCCGAAGAGCAGCCGCTACCCGATCTGATCGTGATAGATGGTGGAAAAGGGCAGCTCGGCGCTGCGTGCGACGCATTAAAAAGTCTGGGTATTTACGGACAGATTCCGATAATAGGTATTGCGAAAAGGTTGGAAGAAATCTATTTTCCAGAGGATTCTCTGCCGCTTTATATTGATAAAAAATCAGAATCACTGAAATTGATTCAGCAAATCAGAGATGAGGCTCACCGTTTTGCGATCACATTCCACCGCGATAAACGTAGCAAAGGAAGTCTGGTAAGCGAGCTTGAAGGAGTAGTAGGTGTCGGTAAAGTGACGGCTACCAAGTTGCTGAAACATTTTGGCTCGGTGCGTGGTATTCGTGAAAGTTCACTCGAAACGCTTACAGATCTGGTAGGGCTGGACCGTGCGAAAAAAGTACGTGCCTATTTCGATGCTATGGCTGAGTAATGCCAATATTTTTACCCGCAATATAACCCGTCGTCCAGGCATTCTGGAAGTTGAAGCCGCCGGTAATGCCATCCACGTCCATTACTTCTCCGGCAAAGTACAAACCAGGAACCGAGCGGCTTTGCAATGTGTCGAGGTCAATATCTGCCAACGCAATGCCGCCACATGTCACGAACTCTTCTTTAAAGGTAGTTTTACCACTTACCTTAAACTGACTGTTCGTTAATACCTCGGCCAACCTGTTCAACGATTTGTTGCTTGCATCAACCCATTTCAGGTTCTCCGGAATTTCGACAATATCTGTAAATGCCTTCCAAAGCCTTAGCGGCAGACCAAACCGTGCATTGGAAGCGATCTGCTGTTTGGGCGTTTTATTTCGCTCGCCGGTCAGAAATTCCCTGACCTGCTGCTCGTTTAATTCCGGCAGCCAGTTTACTTTGCAATTGAAATTGTAGTCATTTTCAGCCAGTTCGCGCGCTCCCCAGGCTGATAGTTTTAATACTGCCGGCCCGCTCAAACCCCAGTGCGTGATCAACAGCGGCCCGCGCCATTCAAATTTGGTACCCATAATTTTCACCATCGTATCCTGAACAGACACGCCGGCGAGCGGCAGCAGGTAGTTTTCAGGAGTATTAAATGTGAAAAGCGACGGAACCGGCGAAATGATCTGGTGCTGGTGCTTTTCGATCCAGTCGAAACTGCTTAATCGGGGATAACCGCCGGTAGCAATCAGGAGCCGATCGGTCTCCATACTTTCATTTTCGCCTATATTTAATACAAAACCTCCGTTTTCCTTTGGAACAAAAGAGTCCACGGTGGTACTGGTGCGGATCTCGATGTTTAGCAGTTTTGCGGTCCGGAGCATACATTCGATCACCGTATGCGATGAATCGGAGATCGGAAACATTCTGCCGTCGGGCTCCGTTTTCAATTTTACCCCGCGTCTTTCAAACCAGGATACGGTTGCATTAGCGTCAAATCTGGGCAGCAGCTTCCGCATCAATTTTTCTCCCCGTGGGTAATTTTTAATGAAAAAACGCAGGTCAGTAGGGTTATTGGTCACATTACAGCGCCCACCGCCCGAAATGCGGACTTTATTCAAAACTGTCCTGTTTTTTTCCAGAACAACGATTCTGGCTCCTGGAAATGTCTCGGCGGCGGTGATGGCAGCCATAAAGCCGGAAGCGCCGCCTCCGATAATTGCGATGTGCATAGGTATTGATTTGATCATGCAAAAATGAAATGTAAGTTTTAAAATCTGGTATTTCTTTTCATATCTTTCAAACCCCTTGAAAAAATTTAACTAAAACCAGCAAAAACTATACATGCAAAAAATCCTCGTTATCGGTTTAGGCAAAGTCGGCTCCCTCGTGGGAACGCTTTTAAGCAAAAGATTTACAGTTACAGGCCTGGATAAGGCATCGCCATCTTCCAAACTACCATTCACAGTACATGCTGGTGATGTAAATGATCCGGCCACACTCGACCAGATGCTGGCTGGGCAGGATGCTGTCGTTTCCTGTATGCCTTATAATCTCAACCTTCCTATTGCCCAAAAAGCTTACGAACACAGCATTCACTATTTCGATCTTACCGAAGATGTAGGCACCACCGCCGCGATCCGCGAGCTTGCCAAAGACAGTAACAATGTTTTTGCGCCGCAATGCGGACTTGCGCCAGGTTTTATAGGAATAGTAGGGATGGATTTGGCAAAGCGATTTACCAAACTTCGGGATATTGAGCTCCGGGTAGGCGCATTACCACGCTACCCGAACGGATTAATGGGCTATTCGTTCACTTGGTCGCCGGCAGGTGTCGTGAATGAATACATTAATGATGCAGAAGTGATCCACAATGGTGTCCGCAAAATGGTGCCGTCGCTGGAAGGCATTGAAATGATTAATATCGAAGGCCAGGAATTCGAAGCATTTATTACTTCGGGCGGACTCGGAACAATGTGCGAGACGCTGGAAGGAAAGCTGGATACGCTCAATTACAAGACGATCCGCTACCCGGGACATTGCAGCCTGATGCGTTTTATGCTGTATGAATTGTGTTTAAAAGACAAACGGGAGCTGGTGGAGCAGATATTAACCGAAGCCAAACCGCCTGTCCAGCAGGATGTTGTGTACGTATATGCGGTTGTGGAAGGCTGGAAGGAAAACCGGCTGGAACGCGAGGAGTTTTATAAAGCCTATCATCCTGTCGAGATCGACGGCATGCATTGGCGCGCTATTTCCTGGACAACTGCTGCTTCTATTGCCTCAGTTGTGGAACTGGTGGCAGACGGAAAGTTGCAGCAAAAGGGTTTTATCAGACAAGAAGACATATTACTGGCCGACTTCATGAGCACAGAGAATGGTCAGTTTTTCAAATAAAATCTTATTAAAATGACTGATATAAAAATCGTTTTAAGCAAGCTGGGTATTCAGGATCTTAATAATGGGATCAGTACCGGGCAGAAAAGCTGGATTGGTGACGGGGATGTGATCGAATCTTTTTCACCGGTGAACGGACGAAAGATCGGTGGCGCTAATCAGGCAGAGCGAAGTGATTATGATGCTGTGGTGAACAAAGCAGCCAGCGCATTCAAGTCCTGGCGGGAAATGCCGGCTCCTAAAAGAGGTGAAATTGTTCGGCAAATGGGCGAAGAGCTCAGGAAATTCAAGTCCGAACTAGGTACGCTGGTAAGTTATGAAATGGGCAAAAGTTTGCAGGAAGGGCTGGGGGAGGTTCAGGAAATGATCGATATCGCCGATTTTGCAGTGGGGCTGTCGCGCCAGCTTTATGGACTAAGTATGCACAGCGAGCGCCCACAGCACAGAATGTACGAACAATGGCACCCGCTGGGTATTGTCGGGATTATTTCTGCATTCAATTTTCCGGTTGCAGTATGGTCTTGGAATGCGATGCTTGCGTGGGTTTGCGGGGATGTTTGTATCTGGAAGCCTTCGGAAAAAACGCCGCTTACTGCGCTGGCTTGTCAAAATATTATCAAAACAGTACTTCAAAACAATAAGATCCCGGAAGGTGTTTCGTGTGTGGTTACTGGCGGACGCGACGCAGGTGAGTGGCTGGCAGGCGATCCGCGCATTGCGTTGGTATCCGCAACAGGCAGTACCCGAATGGGCCGGGCAGTTGCGGAGGCAGTCGCGAAAAGACTGGGACGCAGCTTGCTGGAACTGGGCGGAAACAATGCAATAATCGTTTCGCAGCACGCCGATCTGGCAGTTGCGATTCCGGGTATTGTTTTCGGGGCAGTAGGCACAGCCGGTCAGCGCTGCACTTCTACGCGCAGGGTAATTTTGCATGAAAGTATTTTTGAAGACGTTAAGGATAAATTAGTTCGAGCCTATTCGCAGCTGAGAATAGGCAATCCGCTCGACCCGGAAATTCATGTAGGGCCTTTGATCGATATTGATGCTGTGAAGGAATATGAGAAAACCGTTCAAAAGGTGAAAGACGCCGGTGGAAAATTTCTGGTGGAGCCGCGGGTGCTGACAGGCGATGCGTTTTCGTCCGGCTGCTACGTCGCGCCATGCATTGCTGAGGTTGAAAGTCAGTTTGAAATTGTACAGCACGAAACCTTTGCCCCGATTTTATATTTAATCAAATACAGCTCGCTGGAAGAGGCGATCGAAATTCAGAACAGTGTGCCGCAGGGGCTGTCTTCCGCAATCTTTACGCTGAATATCAGGGAGTCGGAACAATTTCTGTCGCAAGCTGGCTCCGATTGTGGCATTGCGAATGTCAATATAGGCACGTCGGGTGCAGAGATAGGAGGGGCTTTCGGAGGTGAGAAGGAAACGGGCGGAGGAAGAGAATCGGGTTCAGATGCGTGGAAAGCGTATATGAGAAGACAGACGAACACGATCAATTTCGGAAATACGCTGCCGCTGGCGCAGGGAATAAAGTTTGAGATTGACTGAGTAAAATTTTTAACTTTGTAGAAGTGGCATAGCAATCATTTCAAGCTTCTCTAAATGAAATACCAGTTAACCTCAGATCAGATTTCTTCGAAAGTAGCAGGTGAAACAGTTATTCTGAATCACAAAAAAGGAGCATATTATGGTCTCGATGAGGTAGGTGTATTGATCTGGGATTTGCTTGAAAAAGGCCCGCAGACTCTTGAATCGCTTTGTGAAGTTGTGGAGAGTGAATATGAAGTCGACGGGGAAACTTGCAAAAGTGACCTGGAAGTTTTACTTAAAGATCTGATGGCAGAGAAATTGGTTGAAATAGTTAAATAGATGTGACGAACTTGCGCAGGTTTATCGGTAAATGGAATGAATTGTCCGGCTCAGCTAAGCTGACTTTCATCAAAGCCGCGACCAGTTTGCTTTTAGTAAAGCTTGGGCTCGCATTGTTACCGTTTTCATCGTTTCGCAAGGTTTTTCACTGGTTTACCAAAACGAAATCTGTCGAAGAATTACCGCAGGCGCAAATCGACCAAACCGTGTGGGCAGTCGATACTGCTGCAAATTTGCTGCCTTTCGAGTTGCTATGTTTGCCCCGGGCGTTGGCGACGAAGTATTTGCTGAGAAAAGTACCTTCGATGACGCTTGAAATAGGGATTGAAGTGAACCCGGCCAAATCGTTTGAAGCGCACGCGTGGATAGAAAAGAATGGAAATATTATCATTGGCGATTGGCCCGACAGTGTTTCCTATAAGCGCCTCTGGGTTTGGGAATGATTTAATTGATTGATATACATGCATTATTATAAGGCCTTCGGGCTGAATATCCGATCTGAAATTCCCCTGTCCGAACTCCTAACCGGCGACGCCAACGCCTCGGTGGATCTGCACATTAAGATTGGCGGGGTAGTACTTCCCACGCTGACAAAAACTCAAATATACCGCCGGGCTGCCCGCGCATCTTTCGGTCAAAGTGAAGATAATCTGTATCTTTTTTGGGAGAATATCGCAGCTTTCCAGGCCAGAAACGGCAATATTTTGATCGTAGATACATTCTCCGACGACGCCAACCTGCTAAGCCTTTTTACGATCAGTGAAGCATTGGGCCTGATTTTATTCCAGAGAGGGTTGTTTCTGCTTCATTCCAGCTCGGTAATGGTAGGGGATGAAGCCTGGTGCTTTATGGGCGCTCCCGGGACAGGTAAATCAACAACTGCCGCTGCGTTTATCAAAGCAGGTTGTCAGCTTTTAAGTGATGATCTTACTGCTATTAAAATTGAAGAGAATGGAAAGGTCAACGTCATCCCGGCTTACCCGCAACTGAAAATCTGGAACAAGACTGTTGAAGGTCTTCACTACGAAATGGCGGATTTGAGTCCGGTGAGTGAGGGAGTTAATAAGTTTGCCTATCAGCCCAAATCCACTTTTCCTGATCAGCCGGTCGCATTGGGTAAGCTTTTCTTTTTACACAAAGCAAAAAACAGGGCTGCCACTGAGCATTTAAGTATTACCGAGTTGCCTGGGGAACTGATAAAGCACTTTCCACTGCCCGTCGAATTGCTCACCGGCGATTATTTAAAGAGACATTTCATGCAGACAATCGTTTGCGCAAAGGTTGCGGAAACGTTGAAAAAGCGACGCCCTGAGGGTTTTGGTAACTTGGAAAAATGGGTAGAAGAAAGCCTCGCATTAAGTACTGACGAAAAATGATTCTAACACCCGAGATGAGCTTACTGATAAAGGCATCTTTGGGTGATGCATGTACGCTGCCATTTCCGGTCGAACAAAGGGAAATTGATTGGGTCAAATTACAAAGGCAAGCCAGGTGGAATCAGGTTCGGCCACTACTTTTTGAAAATCTACCGGAGCCTGCTGCAGGCGATCGTGCTGATCGGGTAGTCGCTTATCTGAAAGATTTCAGCGTTGGTCAGGCGGTTACCAATATGGCCTTTTCCGGTATTTCTGTCGACTTATACCAACAACTTACAGATCGCGGTATCTCGGCATTTTTAATGAAAGGCGCGTTGTGGGCCTGGATGCTTTATGAAAAACCGGGTTTGAGGGAATTTGGAGATATTGATTTTTTTGTAGCCAAGCATGATATCAAGAACAGTCTTGCCGTTTTTTCTAAAAATGGCTTCGAACCTGACAGCTATCGGCAGTATCTGCTCAATGAAAAGGATACTTCGGAGGAATACCTAAATACCGATTATCAGCTCCCGTTAACTCCCATTGAAGAAAATACATTACAATCGCTTGAAATTCAATGGAATTGCAGCTATCCGAGGTATTTATTCAACTTCTCCTGGGAAGAGCTAAGTCAGGATATGATGGAATTTACCATCATGGGAAAGGCGGTCAAAATACCCAGAATTGAAAACCAGTTCCTTATGATGCTGGTACATCACGCGGGTGTTGAACAGTGGGATAAGTTGAAATATATGGCAGATTTCGTTCGGCTTCTACAACGTTTCGCCCATTCAATGGACTGGCAATATGTTACCGAAGTCGCCCGCCGGAAAGGTTTCTATAATCTGATGATGGAGTCGCTAGGAGTTGCAGCCGCATTTACCGGGGGAAATTACACAAAGCTCGCTGATGCAGCTCACATGAAAAGCTACCCTTCCAAAGCTTTCCTGACGGAAATTCTGCAACATTGGGAAGATGAAAGAGTATCCGTAAAAACGAAGTCTCTACGGATACTATCTTACAATATGCGTTATCGGGATGATTTAGAAACGAAGTCAGCCATTCTCGCCGCTCATGTGGGTTACGCCACACATTGGCGACTGATCTGGAATAAATGGGTTTGGTACAATCGTCAGACTAGTCAAGCTTCAAAGTGATCCGTCCCTCAATCGTGTGACCCGGAGCCAAAATATTCAGTCCGTCACCCGAGTTGAAACTATCTACATTCGCTGTAAGTGGCTCTATCGCAATGCAATCTCGTGCAGGTGGTGTATAAATCACCAGATAATTGAATTTGCCTTCGCCCGTTTGCTGTGTGATTTTTAATGTAATGTGCTGATTTTCCGAAATCAATTCCGTTGTCGCAGCGGCACCGTCGCTGCTTACCACGAAAGCATTGTCAAATGCTTTTTTGTACAATAGGGTTGGCTTGTCAAGCGCCAGATTCGCTGTACCCGTTGGAATCTGATTATCGTCAAAAGTTACGACGGTATTGGATGGTATATTGATCTTCCAGGCATCTACATCTTCATTTCCAAGCACAAAATACGGGTGCCAGCCAAACATGACCGGGCAGGGCTGAGTGCCCTGGTTCACGGCGTCGTAGTCGACAGTAAATCGTCCATCCGAATGCAATGCATATTGAACCTGGAATTTTACCTGAAAAGGATAACCATCAGGCGAGTCGAGTTGGTAGGACAATTTCAGCAATGCATGATCTGAATGCACCGCTTGTTCTTCCAGCTGAAAATGCTGCTTTCTAACTAATCCGTGAATTGCATTCTGGTTTCCGGTTTCGTTCTTTTCCAATTGATATTCCTTTCCGAGAAACCGGTATTTCCCTTGTGGAATGCGACTGGCGAACGGAAATAGTAACTCACTGGCGCTTTTGGAATCTTCCCTCAGCATTTCAGGAGTTGGAGGCGTTTTGAGGATAGAGAAAAGGGTTAACTCTTTGCGCAGGGAAAGCTGACGTACTATTGCTCCCAGCTCAGGAACAATCACACACCTGTTACCCGTAGTGCTTTCCTGAATAACATATTCATCCAGATCACCGAATTGCTGCTTGAAAATTTCGAAAGACATATTATGAAGTTTATGTGTTGCCACGAGGTCAAAAAAATAGCCGGGCGATTTACTGCCCGGCTACTATTTTATGTTATTTATTTCAATTTCTAGTCATTTGAAGCACCTTTTTCAGCTTCTGCCAATTCTTCCTCTTTCTTCTGATCATCCTTCTCTTTCTCCAAAGTGTGCTTCACAACTTCTTCGTGAATAGCAGCTTCTTCATTAGAGCGACGATTGATGTAAGCCTGGTAGCTCGTTTCCTTTTCGTAAGGGCGTTTGCCGATCAGCTTTTCAAGGTCACTCTGGAACAGAATTTCTTTCTCAAGAAGCTCTTTTGCAAGTACTTCCAAAGCTTCACGTTTCTCGCTCAAAAGGTTTTTAACAAACTGATAGGCTTTGTCAACCAACGTTCTTACCTCTTCATCGATAGCCTGTGATGTGGCTTCTGAATATGGCTTGGTAAATGCATAATCGGATTGTTTTGAATCATAAAACGAAATATTTCCGATTCTTTCATTCATCCCGTACATCGTAACCATGCTGTAAGCCACTTTCGTAACTCTTTCCAGGTCACTCAATGCGCCGGTAGAAATTTTACCGAACACAACATCTTCGGCAGCTCTTCCGCCAAGTGTCATGCACATTTCGTCAAACAACTGCTCCGTACGATACAGATACTGTTCACGCGGGAGATATTGTGCATAACCTAGCGCGGCTACACCGCGCGGAACGATCGACACCTTAACCAACGGATCAGCATGTTCCAGGAACCAGCCTGCTACTGCGTGACCTGCTTCGTGGTAGGCAACGATCTGCTTTTCTTCCGGTGAGATCAATTTATTCTTTTTCTCCAAACCACCGATCACACGGTCCATTGCATCCTGGAAATCCTGCATAGTAACTTCGTCGCGATTTCTACGAGCTGCGATCAATGCAGCCTCATTACAAACGTTCGCAATTTCAGCACCAGCAAAACCAGGGGTTTGTGAAGACAACTTCTGAATATTAACGTCAGTAGCCAGTTTCAAAGGTTTCAAATGCACTTTGAAAATAGCCTCGCGGCCAATTACATCCGGCTTATCAACAGAAATTTGTCTGTCAAAACGGCCTGGGCGAAGTAATGCCGGATCCAGTACATCAGGACGGTTGGTTGCTGCTACGATAATGATACCAGAATCGGTAGCAAAACCATCCATTTCAACCAACAGCGAGTTCAATGTATTCTCACGTTCGTCATTTGAACCTGGCATTGCGCCACGTCCACGTGAACGGCCTACTGCATCGATCTCATCGATAAAGATGATACAAGGCGCTTTTTCTTTGGCTTGCTTGAAAAGATCACGAACACGCGCCGCACCCACACCAACAAACATTTCTACAAAGTCAGAACCTGACAGGGAGAAGAACGGAACACCAGCTTCACCGGCTACTGCCTTTGCAAGCAAAGTTTTACCAGTTCCCGGAGGTCCTACTAGCAATGCACCTTTTGGTATTTTTGCACCCAGTTTCTTAAACTTATCAGGGCTCTGCAGATATTCTACGATCTCTTTAATCTCCTCTTTCGCTTCATCAAGTCCGGCTACATCATTAAATGTAATCTTAACCTTGTTTTCGGCATCGAAAAGTGTAGCGCGTGATCTCCCTATATTGAAGATCTGGCCGCCGGGACCAACTCCTCCGGACATTCTGCCCAGGATGAAGTACATCACCAATATCATTACAATAAAAAAGCCCCAGGTTCCGAGGAAGCTGGTCCAGTCATTACGGGTATCTACCACAAAAGGCACTTTGTCATCATCAGGCACTTTCTCCTGAATCTTGTCAAAGTCCTTCTTGAAAGTTTCTGCCGACGTTACCTGAAATTGGTAATGCGAAGCAGTTTCGCCGCCGAAGTAGTTATTTTCCTTTGCAACAACCTTGTATTTGTCAGATTTTAGAGCCTCTGGCTTCAAGGTAACCTCCACAGACTTATCGTTCACGATGGTTACTCTTTCAACCTCCTTATCCGCCATCATCTTTTCAAAACGCTTCTGAGTAGTCTCGCGAATGGTTGATGTGCGGTTCAGGTAGGTTATCCCGAGTATCGTGGCTATAAGAGCGGCTATGATCCAGCCCTGATATCCTTTTTGGGGACTTTTAGGACTGAGAGGCCCTCTTTTGTTATCGTTTTCGGACATTCTTTTGTTTCTAATTAAGAGGAAATTTATTTAACAACATTTGCGGCAGGTCGAATGTTCGCCTGCCGCTCTTTATACCACGGAATCTTCCAGGTATGTCACCTCTGCATCTCCCCAAAGTTCTTCCAGATCATAATGCTTACGGCGATCTTTGTTGAATATATGGGCTACAACGTCCACATAATCAATTAAAATCCACTCTCCATTAGCCTTCCCTTCTTTCTGCCAGGGTTCCGTCTTGGACAGTTTGTAAACCTCGTCTTCGACCGAAGTGGCCAAAGCATCTATCTGTGTATCGGAGTTTCCCGAACAAATAACAAAAAAATCAGTTATTGAATTTTTAACTTTTCGGAGGTCGAGAATTGCAATATCCTGGCCTTTCTTTTCTGTCATTCCTCTTACAACCAGGTCGGAGAGATCTTTTGAAGATAGTTCTTTATTTTTGCGTTCTTTCATGCGTAATGGATTCCTTTCTAAACCCTAAAGTAAAGCAAAAAAATTGTACAACTCGTTACCGGATACCCTAATAATTGGTAAAAAAGTGATCTATCTGCCAACTTGTCATTCTACAAACGACATTGCGGCTGAAATAGTACATGCCGGGTTATTCAGCGAAGGGACGATTGTCATAACTGACGATCAGCTGTCAGGAAGAGGCCAGAGAGGAACGAAATGGGTTGCCAATCCAGGTGAAAATCTGACGTTTTCTATTATTCTCGCCCCCCAGTTTCTCGAAATAGACAATCAGTTTCTGATAAGTCAGACTATCGCGCTGGGCATTCGATCTTACGTAGCAAGCTATTTAGCGGAAACCCAGGTGAAGTGGCCGAATGACATTCAGGTTAACGGGAAAAAGATTTGTGGAATACTAATCGAGAATTCAATCCAAGGTGCAAACCTGAAAAGTTCGATTGTCGGTATCGGTTTGAATGTTAATCAGTTAAGTTTCGAAAATAGTTTTGCTACTTCGCTTTCAACGGAGACAGAAGAGGCATTTGTTCTCTCGGATGAATTTCAAAAACTGGCCAGACACATTGATGCATACTACCTGCGTCTAAGATCGCGAAAACAGGATAAAGAGCTGCGTGACGAATATTTGAACAATCTTTACGGGTATTCAAACGACGTTAAGTTCTCTTATCAGGAACGAATTTACTCCGGCAGAGTAAGCGCGGTATCGAAACAAGGTAAGCTGTCTGTCAGATTGTCAACCGGAGAAGAAATCGCGGATCTGGGACTGAAAGAAATAGTCTGGATCAAATCCTAGGAGTACCCCACTTGCCGATCACAACCATTACCACCGAGCAGATCAAAAGCCCGAGCGATTCTCTGGCAAGTTCGATATTCAGGCTCCGCATTTGCGCTTCTCCAAAAAATATACCTTCAAACTCGGGCGGCCATTGAAGTACCGCGCCGACAATATAGCCCGCAGCCAGCAGATAGAACACCCAGCTAGGCCATAGATTGCGGAGGCTCATAAAGCAAGCCAGCGCAGCAAAACTGTAAATCCCAATCCAGACACCGGAATCCGGATCATCCAGCTGGAAATAGGCAAAAATGACAAAGATAATACCGAAAAATATGGTGAAGAGTCTCATTAGATTTAATCGAAATACAAGATCAGAATTTCATTTATAAGCGCAGGTAAATGCATTATTTACCTACCGACAGCGATACTATTGCTGACAAAATTGGGCCAGCGCGGTAGCCGCATCATTATAGCCCAGATTGGAAGCTTGTTTCAGGTTCGTACATCCAAGCTCTTTCTCGCCGTCATACCATTGAGCAAGCCCAAGGCCATAAAAGGCTTTTCCATATTGGCCGTCCAGTTTGACAGTCTGACGAAATGCCAATGTTGCTTTTTTAAAATCCTTCTGGCGATAGTAGGTGTTGCCGAGATTATACCAGGCTTGTTTGTTATTAGCATCCAGTTTCGTGGCCTTTTCAAAATCGGCAATCGCCTCAGCTGGTTTTTCCATGAGCACCAGCACCTGTCCGCGGTTTAAGAAAACATCAGCTGTATCAGGGGCGAGGGCGGCTGCTTTGTTGTAATCGGCATATGCGGAGTCGAGCTTGTTTTCGTCGGTGTAAAGCAATGCACGGTTGAAATAGGGACGGTAGGATTGAGGCTCTAATTTGATAGCCTGCCCGAAGTCAAGCAATGCATTCGGGAATTCTTTCAATTCGTAATAGGCAACTGCCCGGAGATTAAAGGCTTCGGCACTGGATGTATTCTTTTCAATCGCAGTGTTGATAAACTCGATCGCCTCCCTGGTTTTCCCTTCCTGCATTAATTCTTTCCCTTTTTTGAGGTAAGTATCGGAAGATTGGGAGCACGCGTAAAAGACAAATAAAAAAATTAAAGAAAATAAGCGGGGCATACTGGTTCATTTCTAGATGATTCGCACAAAAGTAGCCCGAAACGCGAAATGAATGTTTTCTTTTTGTCAATAAAATGTCTTTATCTTTGCACCCGGCAAATCGGAACTACCAGCTCCTTCCGAATCCCCCAGGTCCTGACGGAAGCAAGGGTAGGTGGTCGATGCGGTGAGATTCTCGGTTTGCCTTTTTTTATTTCCGCCCCCCTGGTGTTCCCCCTTCTTTTCTTTTTGCATTTGACCAGCGTTTTCTACTTTTGTGGAATATTCTAACCAATAAATTCCCGTTATGAAATTTTTTATTGACACTGCCAACCTGCATGAAATCCAGGAGGCACAGGCGCTTGGCGTTTTAGATGGCGTTACTACAAACCCATCGTTGATGGCAAAAGAAGGAATTACCGGTAAGGATAATATCATGCGTCACTATAAGGCTATCTGCGATATTGTAGATGGAGACGTAAGTGCAGAAGTAATCTCGATCGATTTGGAAGGAATGATTCGTGAAGGTGAGGAACTTGTTGAGATCGACGATAAGATTGTGGTTAAAATTCCAATGACCAAAGAGGGTGTTAAAGCTCTGAAATATTTTTCAGGAAAAGGTGTGCGTACCAACTGTACGCTGATCTTCTCTGCCGGTCAGGCGCTGCTTGCAGCTAAGGCAGGTGCAACTTACGTTTCACCGTTCATTGGCCGTCTGGACGATATCTCAACTGACGGTATTGGATTGATTGAACAAATTCTTACTATATATAGAAATTACGGGTTTGATACACAAGTACTTGCGGCATCCGTTCGTCACCCAATGCACATTATTCAGTGCGCAGAAGTTGGTGCTGATGTAATGACAGGGCCGTTGAGCGCAATGGAAGCATTGTTGAAACACCCGCTGACAGATATTGGTCTTGAGAAGTTTCTTGCTGATTACAAAAAAGGGAATTCTTAAGATTATTGCTACTAAATAGAATCTATGACTGAGTCGTCGGAGCCGATTATCGCACTGGAACAGGCGGATATTTATCAGGGTGACCGTCCTGTTTTAAATGATGTGAATTTCGAAATCAAAAAGGGAGAGTTTGTCTACCTGATCGGTCGTACCGGCAGTGGAAAAAGTTCTCTGTTAAAAACGCTTTATGCGGATTTGTGGCTGCATACCGGCTCTGCAAAGGTGGCCGGCTACGAGCTCCATCATATCAAAAGAGCTGATATTCCCTTTCTCAGACGCAAGATTGGTATTGTGTTTCAGGATTTTCAGCTTCTCTCTGATCGTTCGGTTGAAGATAACCTCGCGTTTGTACTTCGTGCAACGGGCTGGGATCAGCAGGCGAAAATTTCGAAGAGAATTGCTGAGGTACTAATGCAGGTTGGTTTAGGAACCGCCCACAAGCGGATGCCGCATCAGCTTTCCGGCGGAGAGCAGCAGCGCGTGGTAATAGCCCGTGCAATGCTGAACGAGCCGAAGATCCTCATAGCGGACGAACCTACGGGTAACCTCGACCCCGAAGTTGGCGACCAGATCATTAATGTTTTCCGGACGATCAACAATGCCGGCACAGCAATTTTAATGGCGACTCACAACCACGATTTTATCAAGAGGTTTCCTGCCCGCGTCCTGAAATGCGAAAATGGTAGCGTAACGATCAGTTAATCGATATTTTATAAAACAAAAAAGCGAGTGCAGTGATGCGCTCGCTTTTTGTTTTGAACTGGATCAATCTATTTCGAAGTCATATCAATCACAGGAATGATCATCTCTTCCAGCGAAACGCCTCCATGCTGGAAGGTATCTCGGTAAAGGTTCACGTATTGGTTATAGTTATTGGGATAGGCAAAGAAGTAATCTTCCTTGGTAAATACGTAAGAGGTCGAAACGTGCGGTTTAGGAAGGAAAATACGCTCAGGCTTGCGACAAACCATTAAGTGGTTATCATCAAAACCCAGGTTTTTTCCATGCTTATAGCGCAGGTTCGTATTTGTTTCCCGGTAGCCAATAATTTTCACCGGTTTTTGCACACGGATCATACCGTGGTCAGTTGTTAATATCAGCCGACATTTCTTTTCTGATACCTTCTTGATAAAATCCAGGAGCGGCGAATGCTGGAACCAGGACTTCGTAATAGACCGGTAAGCGGCTTCGTCCGGCGCAAGCTCCTTGATCATCTGAACATCGGTTCTGGCGTGTGAAAGCATATCCACGAAATTGTAGACCACCACATTCAACTGGTTGTTCAGCATATTGCTGAAATTGTCAATCAGCGCCTTTCCCTGATTGGTATTCAATATCTTGTGGTAAGAAAACTTGATATTGAAGTGGTTCATTTCCAGCTGTTTTTGCAGGAAATCCTGTTCGTGGTTGTTCAAACCTTCTTCACCTTCCGGCGTATTTTCATCACTAACCCACCACTGCGGATGTTTCCGCTCCATTTCGCTCGGCATTAAGCCTGAGAATATTGCATTCCTTGCATAGCCAGTTGTAGTAGGCAAAATAGAGTAGTAGGAAGATTCTTCTTCAATATTAAAATACTCTTGCAAGATCGGCTGGATCATTTTCCACTGATCATAACGGAAATTATCTATCAAAAGGAAAAACACAGGATCATCAGAGCCTTTCAGATGTGGGAACACTTTCTGTTTCATCAACTGATGAGAAAGAATTGGCTTATCTGATCTCGGATCGTTCAACCAGTCTTCGTATTCCTCTTCAATAAACTTGCAGAAATTAGCATTAGCTTCACTTTTCTGCATACTGAAAACCTCTGACATTCCCTGATCCTCAGAACTTTCCAGCTCCAACTCCCAGTAGATCAGTTTTTTGTAGATATCCGCCCATTCTTCGTGACCAATGCGGTCCTGATATTGCATTGCCAGACTTCTGAATTCCTGCTGGTAACTCAAAGTCGTTTTTTCAGTCACCAGCCTTTTATTGTCAAGTATCTTTTTAACAGATAGTAGTATCTGGTTTGGATTCAAAGGCTTGATCAGGTAATCGTCTATTTTAGAGCCGATTGCATCTTCCATAATATGCTCTTCCTCACTTTTGGTAATCATCACCACCGGAAGGTTTGGTTGCTGTTGCTTGATCTGCGCGAGCGTTTCAAGACCCGTCATTCCGGGCATCATTTCATCCAGGAAAACAATGTCAAAACGATCATTTTCAATACGATCCAGTGCGTCGGCACCACTGTTGACAGGAGTTACATTGTAACCCTTGTTCGTAAGGAACATGATATGTGGTTTAAGAAGATCTATTTCATCGTCGGCCCAGAGAATGTTATATTGCATAAGCTTGTTTTTTCATTGATGGTTAAATGGAAATGCCTGTAAGGGTAACGCGGCATTTTCGAAGTGTGGTATAAAAATACCTGTTTTAACACTTTTTAAGACAATCACACCTTACCCTATACGTTGCCTCAGAAAGCTAAAAAATGCATACCACTTATGTCGATTTGACTTGGTTACAAGAACTTTTTAGTCACCCGGTCAAGGTCGTCGGGCGTGTCCACACCGTGTGAATCGTCAGAAGTAATTACCGCTTTAATCGCGTAACCGTTTTCAAGCCAGCGCAGTTGTTCAAGCGCTTCGGCCTTTTCGAGAGCAGATACGGGTAGCTTCGTTATTTCTGCAAGAACATCTGTCCGGTAGGCGTAAATGCCGATATGTTTGTAGAAAGTATGTGTGTCCAGCCACTGCTCTTTTTCCGCATTTCGTAAATATGGAATTGTCTGCCGGCTGAAATACATGACCTCATTTTTTTTGTTTAAAACTGCTTTCGGCACATTGGGGTTAAAGAGAATATCTTTCTGATCAATAACTTTTACCAGCGTAGCCAGCTCCGTTTTCTGATCAAGTACCTGTGCAAGGTGATCGATAGGTTCAGGGCTGATAAAAGGTTCATCTCCCTGAATATTAATCACATAGTCAAATGTTCCTTCTATTTTCAACAAAGCTTCGTAGCATCTGTCGGTGCCGCTCTGGTGGTCGGGAGACGTCATTACCACCATTCCACCGAAAGCTTTTACGTGCTCCTGTATCCGCTCGTCGTCGGTAGCTACCACCACCTGATCAAGTTTTGTAGCTTTCGATGATTGTTCGTAAACTCTCTGGATCATACTTTTACCCCCGATATCCACGAGCGCCTTTGCCGGAAAACGGGTAGAAGCGTAGCGGGCAGGGATTATTCCTAATATTCGCACGAGGTCGTTGTTTGTTTGGTAACTTTCTATTTTGACCCAAAATAAAGCTAAAAATTGCAAAAACTCTTTTCATATACCTTTTCCCAGCACATCTGGCGAATTATCCCTGATGCAAATCCGGATAGTGACCAGTGGGCTATTGAGCTGCGTGATACGGAGAATAAAATTGCGTCAGTCGCTATTCTGGATCTATCAAAAAAAGAGGTCATTTGGCAGGGAATACCGGAAGGAATGGACTGGTGGGCATCCGTGACCGCATTTTCAAACGGTACCTTCTTCCTGCATCATTACCGCTACCCTGACTTGCCGGAGCCGACCGATTTATCTGCTTTCTCGGCCCAAACGGGAGAGATTATGTGGAGTTTGCCAAACTATTTAATGGTAAGGGTAATTGATGATCATACTATTGAAGTTGCTACCAAAACGGCTGTGCTGTTTACCTATAAGCATTGCGATGTCCGCTCGGGCTCACTTTCTGCACAGCCTGAAAGTCAGCCGCAGCAGGAAAACCAAATAATTTTGACAGAACCTGTTCGTTACAAGAAAGGAAACAGCTTTTTTGATAGGCTGGCTTCTTTTATCAGCAAGGAAACCGGAGGGCACGAAGCCATAAGTATTGATTATTTGGAGAAGAGACCCTATATTATCTTTTCTTATTATATTTACCATCAGGATAAAACAGCGCAATATCTTCTGATCGTGACAGATCAGGGGGAATCTGTTCTTCACGAAAAGCTATCTGAAGAACGCGCCGGCATAGGTCGTTCCACCATGCTATTAAAAGCTTCAACGCTGGTTTATCTGAGAAACAACAATGAGTTTTCGAGTTTAACGCTTTCATAATAAATGAAATACATTTTTTGCCTGACTTTGGTGGCAGGTATCTTATCTGGAATGGTCGGTGCCCGGGCAACGGGATTTAATACAGTGGATTCGGTGGGTATTGAGAGAGCGGGAGGGAAGATTTTTGTCATACACCAGGTCAATCCGGGGCAGACTATGTTTGCGGTGGTTCGCCAGTATGGTACTACAATCCAGGCGCTTCGTGAAGCCAACCCCGGAATGAGTGATCAGATCCAATCCGGTCAGACGATTCGTGTTCCCTACACGAAAATGACAAAAAAGGAAGTCAAAAAAGAAGAACGCGAAGCGAAAAGGGAAGAAAAGAAAGAAGCTCAGGCGGCTGAGGCAAAAGAAACGAAACCAGCCGATCCTGCGCCTGTTTCTACGCCGACGCCTGCTACCACTTCCGCCCCCACTGCCGGAGCTGCCGTTTCGGTGTCCACAAATGGAAAACATATCGTAGCGCCGGGAGAAACTTTGTACCGCGTTGCAGTCAAATACGGTGTTTTAATGGCCGATTTGCGTAAGTGGAATAATTTGGCAGATGATAATTTGAAAGATGGTCAGGAACTGATCGTAGGTGAAAAAGGTACAGAAAAGCCAGCTCCTGCGGTAACCGCGCCGGTTGCACCAAAAGTTACCACGACCACTGTTGTTAAAGACTCGGTAAAAGCCAAAGCTGTTGTGCCTGAGAAGGTTGTGAAGCCCGTTGAAGAGGTTGTGGAAGCGCCGAAAGTGATAAGGGGTAAGAAAAAATCGGAATCCGGCTTGGCGGAAGTTATCGAAACAGACGAAAGTACCAGCAAGTTTTTAGGGCTTCACCGCACTGCACCAGTAGGAGCATTGGTAGAAGTTTTGAATGAATATAATCAGGAAAAAATTATCGTTAGAATCATCGGACGGATCCCTGATACGAGCGTGAATGACGATATTGTAATCAAGTTGTCGTCGCGCGCATTCGAAAAGGTTTCCCCCAATAGTAAGCGTTTCCGGGCGGTTGTGAGTTACCTGGAATAATTTTGTTAGTAAGATTGCTATGAAACATTCACCAGAATTTCGTTCTAAAAGAGAAGAGGAGAGAGCTGCACTGAAAAAAACCGCCGGCTACAAGGTTTGGAGTGTGATGTTCACGATACTTTATCCTTTCGTCGCCGTTTTTACATTCGTATTCTCAGCAATTGTCATGTTTTTTTCGGGTATCTCAAGAGTTGTGGCTTACCTGTTTGGAGGTAGCCATGCCGAGCGCTGATTCCCCTGTTCCTTCCTATATTTTTGATCTGTTGGAGGAAAAAGTAGCGCAATACAACAAGCCCGACTTCATTCCTTTCGACCCGATCAGCATTCCCCACCGATTTTCCGTCAAGCAAGATATTGAGATAATGGGATTCTGGGCAGCTATTTTAGCCTGGGGCCAGCGCAAGACGATCATCAATAAGTGTATTGAGCTCGCCTCGTTCATGGACAATGCACCCTATGATTTTGTGAAAAACCATACGGACAGTGATTTAAAGCCCTTTCTCAACTTCAAGCACCGGACCTTTAACGCGACGGATACGCTCTATTTCCTGCATTTCTTCCAAAACTACTACAACAGTCACGATTCGCTGGAATACGCATTCAGCAGCCATTTAGCAAATGGTACCGAGACCATTGAAAACGCATTAATAGGCTTTCATGACCAATTTAGTGATTCAGAAAACTTCCCTGCCCGCACCAAAAAACACATCGCGACCCCTGTGCGTAAGTCTTCCTGCAAAAGACTGAATATGTTCCTGCGTTGGATGGTTCGAAAAGATGATAAGGGAGTAGATTTCGGGATCTGGAATAACATTTCACCTTCGCAGTTGGTATGTCCCTGCGACGTACACGTAGACCGCGTTTCCCGCCTGCTCGGCCTTATCAAACGTCCCGTCACCGACTGGCAAACCGCCCTCGAACTAACTGCCTCACTCAAACTACTGGATAGTACTGACCCTGTCAAATACGATTTCGCGCTCTTCGGATTAGGTATTGAAGGTTTTGCGAAGTAGCATAAAAAAAGTGCGGACCTCCGTAACGAAGCCCGCACTTTTAGATTCAAACATATTAACTCTTACAAAACCGCATTGTCAAACCGCACAGTTCCGATCGAGAAAAGTGGTTTTTGACCGGCGGTTGGATTTTTGAAGACGAAAAACAGTTTGTGCATTTTTCCGTTGGCAGCAGCTTTAACAGGAATGTTAAGTGTTTCGGATTTATCAACCTTCCCCTCGCCGATCTTTGTTCCGGCTGGTGAGTCAAGGCGAATTTCCAGCATTCCTCCGGCTGTTTGTCCTTCGCGGCCACCCACAGCTACGGCCAGATTTGTGATCTCCGTCAGGTCGATATCGTGGAATGCGATGAAACTTCCGTCTTTCAATCCCAAAACAATCTCTCCGTTTTCAGTTTTAAAACTGGCAGTACTTCTGGTACTGTCGGCCGTAGCAGCTAAAAGTGTCGCAGGACGCAATGCAACCGTTTTCGAGCCTGTAAGCGGGCCCACCGTTCCGTTTCCTTTGTCGGTGTAGCTGGCCGTGAAAATATAAGATCCGTCCTTCTTTTTGGCCTGTGTTACATAGCTGCTTTTCAGCGGCTTTTTGTCCACTGCCTTATCATTTGCAAGTGACAGAATATATTTAACCATTTCATCGATTTCCTCCGTTTTGTGCTGAGGGTGCCCTGGCATTGCCTGCTCGCCCCAAACGCCGCTACCGCCTTTCAATACTTTGTCACTAAGCATTTTAAGTGAGTTGCGTTCGCTTGCATATTTCTTGGCTACTTCGCGGTAAGCAGGTCCGATGGATTTTTTATCCACGGAGTGACAAGCTTTGCAGTCACTCAGCTCAATCAGCCGTTTTCCAGTTTCGAAACCTGTATTTGCCTGGTGACCCTGCGCAAGCATCGTTTTATCAAAACCTTCCAGGTAGTTGATCGTCAATGTAACTTCCTCTTCGGGGATCTTCTTGTCGGCGATACTTCCGTCTTCCTTATCCGAAACAGAAACTTCATAGTTCACTGGTTTTTCGTTCCAGTAAAAAGTCTTGTTTCCCTTAATAGCCAGATCCACCTTTGGGATCGCATTACCCACTCTGATAACCACTTCCGAAGTATTGGAATTACCTACTTTGTCCGTCACTTTCAGTACAGCCGTGTATTCACCAGCTTTCGCGTAGGTGTAACTTGGATTGGGCAATGTGCTCTTTGGCAAGCCTTTACCAAACGACCATTCATATTTAATTGCGTCTCCATCGTGATCCATTGATCCTTTTGATGAGAAATTCACTTTCAGAGGCGTGGCGCCCGTGGTATTAGTAGCCGAGGCAATTGCCACCGGCACGCGGTTTCCTGCATTGAATGTGATGTGAGACAAACTTGCCTCGTCATTTTGAGCAAACCAGTTAGGTCCGTATTCCAGTGTATAAAGCGACCCGTCATTTGCAAACTGCATATCAATCGGGTGACTGAATTTAGTATTTGGCATAAACCGTTCAATACTCTTCAAATCTCCCTGCTCGTTCATGGTTACGATATTGATATAATCGCGGATCCAATCGTAGGCGAAGAACTTACCACTGTAATACTCCGGAAACTTGCCTTTGCTCGGTTGGAAATCCTCAGCGTAATAAACCGGCCCAGCCATCGCATTTCTCCCGCCTTTTCCTACAATCGCGCTAAACTCCGGCGAATCTGCATAAGGATAGAAAATGAATGCCGGATTAGCTGGCGGTAGTTCCTGCAAGCCAGTGTTATGAGGCGAGTTATTAATCGGTTTCGCAGCGTCAAAGGGTTTTCCCGAAGTACTGTCCGCGAAGTTGAAGTCGATATAAGGTTTATTATCAGCAATAAATAACGGATAACCGTAATAGCCTGCTTTTTTGGCCTGATTTACTTCATCATAACCTCGCGGCCCACGCTTCGGATCGTCGAGCGAAGCGTCAGGACCTACATCTCCCCAGTATAAAAATCCGGTGCGCTGATCAACTGAAATACGGTATGGATTCCGGGTTCCCATTACATATATTTCGGGACGGGCTTTAGGGTTTCCAGCTGGAAAAAGATTGCCTTCTGGAATATCGTAGAGGTTTGTTCCGCCAGGCATATTCGCACGACGATCTCCATACCGCGGCTTGATGCGCAACACTTTTCCTCTCAAAGAGTTAGTATTGGAAGAAGTATGCTGACCGTCAAATCCTTCCCGGCCCGGACGTTCGTCAATCGGGCCAAAACCGTTTGATTGGAAAGGATTCACGTCATCGCCAGTCGATAGGTACAGATTTCCTTTTGCATCCCAGGCAATAGACCCGCCAGTGTGGCAGCAATCGGTCCTTTTAACGGGAACCGTCAATAATACTTCCTCCGTATCCAGCAGCAACGTGTCTTTAACGTCATCATATTTAAAGCGCGACAAATGCTGGGCGGTATCCGCAGCCGACGAAAGCGGCGAATAGTACATATAGATCAGCTTATTGGTTTTAAAGTTCGGGTCGATATTCAAACCCATTAATCCATATTCCTGCTTCGTGTAAACAGGCACTTCACCCGCTACCTTGATCTTGCCTGTTTTTGGATTGTATAACTTCAATTTGCCTTTCCGCTCTGCCAGCAGAACCCGTTGATCATCCAGTACAACCAGCTCAGTCGGCTCGTCCAGCTTGGTAGCCAATACTTTTTTGCTGAACCTGTTTTCTTCCGGGCGGGCCTTGGAATAATCCAGCTTAGCAGCCATCGCCCATTTCAAGCCGCCAATAAAGTGTTTTACAAAAACAGGATCCACATAAGTCGCGTCTTCGTGACCGAAATTGGTGTAAAATGCCTTTCCGCCGTCATATTCATGGTACCACGACATCGGGTGGTCGTCGCCCATTTTTCCATCTTTATAGGTTTTTTCGTCGATCTTAACGAGCACTTTTACATTCTTGTTGAAATCTTTGAAATCATAAAATTCATCCTTGATCTTCCATTTTTTCGGAAAACCTTCCATTGAAGGATGCTGATCATCAACTACATAAGCCTCGCCTTCCTGTACATTCGGGTTGCCTGGGTGGCTCGCAAAATAAGCGCCGGATAATTTGTTATACCACGGCCATTCATATTCAGTGTCCGTCGCAGCGTGAACGCCCACATAGCCACCGCCAGCTTGAATATAACGCTCGAAAGCATCTTGCTGTTTGTCATTCAGGATATTGCCTGTGGTATTCAGGAAAATGATTGCGCTGTATTTTTGAAGATTTTTCTCCGAAAACGCCACTGCGTTTTCGGTTGTGTCAACAGAAAATCCATTCTCTTTACCCAGCTTCATAATAGCAGCTTTACCGGCGGGAATGGAAGAATGCCGGAATCCGGCGGTTTTAGAAAAAACGAGCACCCGCTTTTCGGGCGTGACAGTTTGCGCGAATGAAGCGAAACCAAGGCAGATAAATGCGGCAATGCCGATTGATCTGATGTGATTTCCCAAGTTTGAATAGAGTTTATCAAGCATTACAGAACAGGTAAACGGTTAATTTTTGGTATTCGAAACAATTAAAAATGATACTTATTAAAACGAAGATCAACTGACTGACGGTATAAAAAAAACCTCCCTTCCATAAGGAAGACAGGTTTTTTTTATACTTGTACGTTCGACAGTTATAACCCTAAAACTTTGCGGTTGAAAGCTTCGTCAGCTCCCGTTCCTGCAAAGTCATCAAATGCTTTGGTAGTAACCTCTATAATATGGCTCTCGATGAATGGAGCACCTTCGGCGGCGCCTTGTACTGGCGACTTAATGCAGCATTCCCATTCCAGAACCGCCCAGCTATCGTAATTATATTGAGATAGTTTAGAGAAAATACCTCCGAAATCAACCTGCCCGTCTCCAAGCGAACGGAACCGACCAGCCCGGTCAGCCCAACCTGCAAATCCGCTGTAAACGCCCTGCTTTCCGGTAGGATTGAACTCGGCGTCTTTTACGTGAAATGCTTTGATACGATCGTGGTACAGATCTATAAATTGCAGATAATCAAGTTGCTGCAATACAAAGTGACTAGGATCGTAGTTAATATTCGCTCGGGTATGACCGTCCAGGTAATCCACGAACATTTCGAAAGTGCTACCGTCAAAAACGTCTTCGCCGGGGTGCAGCTCGTAAGCTACATCCACGCCGTTTTCGTCGTATACATCCAGAATCGGCTTCCAACGGGCAGCCAGTTCTTTGAATGCAGTTTCAACCAGTCCGGCGGGGCGCTGAGGCCAGGGGTACAGGAAAGGCCACGCCAATGCGCCTGAGAAAGTAGCACTCGCTTTTAACCCCAACCTCTGACTTGCTTTTGCAACCAGTTTCAAATGCTCAGTCGCCCACTCAGCGCGAGCTTTTGGGTTATTGCGGACTTCCGGTACTGCGAATCCGTCATACATTTCGTCGTAAACAGGATGCGAAGCCACCAGCTGGCCGATAATATGAGAAGCCAGTTCGGTAATTTCAAGACCTTTATCTTTCAATTTGCCTTTCAGTTCGTCTGAATAAGTCTGCGAATCAGCGCATTGCTTCACATCGATCACCCGCGGATCCCAGGTAGGAAGTTGAAGGCCTTTATAGCCCAACCCCGCCATGTAATCAGCAATCGTATCCAAAGAATTGAACGGAGCCTCGTCGCCGAGGAATTGCGCCAGGAAGATCCCCGGCCCTTTGATTGTTTTCATAGTTTCAATGATTGAATGACTGAATGATTGAATGATTGAATGACGCTTATCTGGTGTTCTTGCGTGCTTTCGAGAGAATCTTCACAAGTTCTTCTGCTTCTGTCATTAATGAGTTTAGCTTTTCAATCGGAAGTATGCCTGCTTCTGCGATTATTTCTAACCAAAAGAGCGATTCATCGGCTTCTTCAATTGTGACACTCAACTTTGCAAAAAATTCGTTCTGACTTCTTGATCTGCAAACAGCGCGATAATTAGCTCCGACTGACGATGCTGACCGAAGAAATTGTTTGCCAATTATTCTCGCCTCCTCAGTTGAGGGTAAAGCTTTGAAAACTTTGATACTTCTTAATACAAAACTCTTGGTTCGGTCTTGCAGTGAAGAAACAAACTGGTTTTTCTCAATTCCTTCCATAAGTCAGTGTGCGTATAAGCAAGAGCATTCATGAGCCAGTATTCGGTCATTCAATCATTCAAGCATTCAAAATTAAATACTAACCCAAGCCTGCGCTCTGTTGCTTTCCAGGATCTTTTCACAGATCAGCAACTCACGGTATCCGTCTGCAAAGGTTGGGAATGTTGGATTTTCTGGTTGTTTGCCTTCGGCAATGGCGGCGTACACTTCCTTGAACATTTGCTTCGAAGTGTCCGGGAAGCCTTCGTTGTGCCCGCCTGGAAAAGTAATCGTAGAGCGAACATCTTCATTAACCAGTGAAGGATCGCGCAGCAATATTTCATTACTCTTATCTCTGTTACCAATCCACATTTCATTTGGCGACTCTGAGCACCAGTTGAAAGTCTTTTTAGAACCGGCAATTTCAAGTGTCATGCGGTTTTTACGACCGGCAGAAACCTGGGAAACTGTGATCACCCCTTTATTTCCATTATCAAAACGCAGCAATACGTTCGCGTGATCTTCTGTGGTAATAGGTACATCAGCATAATCTTCCGGCTGCAACATCTTACCCGAATACGTTTCAACCGGTTTCAGCGGCTTTTTACGCGTTTTGTGAATGGTATTGAAATCCGCCATTACAGCTACTGTTTTCAGGCCCGTAATGTATTCGAGGATATCCATTAAGTGCGAACCAATATCGGCGATCGCGCGGGAGTCACCAGATTTGTCCGGCTCCAAACGCCAGTTATAATCCGTTTCGTAGAAAAGCCAGTCTTGCAGGTAAGAACCGATGAAAGAATAGATCTCACCCAACTCACCTTTTTCGCGCATCGATTTCATCTGGCGCGCCAGCGGATAGTAGCGAAGATTAAAGTGCACTGCATTCACCAGTCCGGTTTTTGCAGCCAACTCCACCAGCTCTTCCGCTTCTGCCAGGTCTTTTGCCAAAGGTTTTTCGCAAATAACGTGCTTGCCAGCCAGCAGAGCAGCTTTCGACTGAGAGTAATGCAGGAAGTTTGGCGTACAAATGTGAATAGCCTGAATATCATCTTGTTGCAGCAGCTCATCGAAAGTGTAAGAGCGGGCAATGCCAAGTGAATCGGCTTTACTTCTCGCTAATTCGGGAGTTACTTCGCAAAGTGCAGCTACTTCAACATTAGGAAGGCGTCTCAACGCTTCAATGTGCGCGGGGCCGATGAAACCTGTGCCGACAACGCCAACTTTAATTTTATTCATAAATGGGAATAGATATTAGGTGAAAAAGGCCGCCGGGGCGGGTTGAATTTGAATTGAGTAACTAGGAGGTCAGAAATTGGTCCACTTCGTTTCTGTCTTGTCCGAGGCGATCACAGCATCGATGAACTTCATGCCTCTCAAACCGTCCTGAGCAGTAGGGAAATCGTAAACAGGATCTACTTTCCGGCCTTCCCAGGAGGCTCTTACATGAAGTGCGAAATTGCGGTAAAGATTGGCAAATGCCTCGAAGTAACCCTCAGGGTGCCCGGCTGGAATGCGGGTGTGCACCTGCGCAGCTTTTGAAAGATTACCAACTCCGGTACGGATAATGCGCGCTCCCTGGTTGGTCTTGTGGATTAGCGTATTTGGATCCAGCTGCTTCCATTGAAGTCCGCCAGTTTCTCCGTAAACGCGGATATTCAGGTCGTTTTCTTCCCCGTTTGCAATCTGACTGTTTTGAAGGATACCTTTCGCACCATTGTCAAAACGAAGCAAAATGTGCGCGTCATCGTCTAACAGGCGACCTTCTACGAAAATGGTCAGATCGGCACAGATTTGCGTGATTTTGAGGCCGGTAATGTATTCAGCAAGGTTTTCTGCGTGAGTACCAATGTCGCCCAGCCCACCTGCCGCGCCGGAACGCTTGGGATCTGTGCGCCAGGCAGCCTGCTTGTTACCAGTTACCTCCACGAGCGTAGCAAGCCAGCCCTGCGGATATTCAACGATCACTTTGCGGACTTTGCCGATCGCTCCAGAAGCGATCAGCTCGCGCGCTTCTTTCACCATCGGGTAACCCGTGTAATTATGCGTAAGACAGAAAATCAACCCCGTTTTTTCAACCAGAGCCACTATTTCTTCTGCTTCTTCGGTATTTAAAGTGATTGGTTTATCGCAAACGACATGGAAACCGTTTTCAAGGGCAAGTTTGGTAGGAGCGTGGTGAACGTGATTTGGGGTTACAATCGCTACAAAATCCATCCGCTCGCCTTCCGGCAACTGCTTCTCTTTCGCGATCATCTCCTCAAAGTCATTATAAACGCGGTGCTCCGGTAGGTATAATGCTTTTCCTGTCTCTTTTGACTTCGCCGGATCGGAGCTGAAAGCGCCGCAAACAAGTTCAATTTCTCCATCCATGATCGCTGCACGACGATGAACCCCGCCAATAAATGCGTCCAGGGAACCACCTACCATGCCCATTCTGATCTTTCTTGACATTCCAGTTGGTTTAAAGTTTTGAAAAGATTTTAAAAGTATAAAGAGTAGTATAGATGACTCTTACTTCTTACAAATATAATTTTAACACTTAAAATACACCCCTAAAACGCCATTAAAAGCAGTAGAATCGAATTGAATTTGTTTTTTCTGTGAAATTCCAAGGTTAAAACATTGCGCTGAATCACTTTCAAAATCATCTAATTTAAATAATTAAACCCTTTAAGTCTTATGACTCAAACAGTTAATGCCAACAGGCTTTTCAATGCCAGTTGTCTAGCGATCATTACGACGGCTTTTTCCTTCAGTATCAGGGCGGGTATTCTTCCTCAGCTGGGATCGGAGTTCAACCTTTCTGCCGAGCAGCTGGGTTTTATCAACTCCATGTTCTTCTTTGGTTTCCCTATTTCGATGGTTATAGGCGGGATCGTTTATCACTCGGTGGGTCCTAAAATCATCATGCAAGTAGCAGTTGTGGCGCACACACTCGGTATCCTGCTTACCATCTATGCCGGCGGATACATGGGTTTACTGATCTCTACATTCTTTATTGGATTTGGTAACGGTTGCACAGAAGCAGCTTGTAACCCGATGATCGCGGATATGTACAGCAGCAACAAGCTGAACAAAATGCTCGGTCGCTTTCACATGTGGTTCCCGGGCGGTATTGTATTGGGAAGTTTGATCTCAAAATTCATGACCGACGGCGGGTTCTCATGGCAGACTCAGATCTGGGTATTAATGCTTCCTACGATCGTTTATGCATTCCTTTTCTTCGGACAGCCTTTCCCAAGACCAAAAGTGGAAGGTGTTACTTCGCTTGCTAAAAACTTCCAGGCGATGCTTACGCCGCTTTATATCTTCATATTCTGCTGCATGGCGCTTACAGCGATCACAGAATTCGGTCCTAACCAGTGGGTGAATGTAGTTTTGAGCAGCAGCGGAGCAGATCCAATGTTGGTATTGGCATTGACTTTCGGTGTGATGACAGTAGGAAGACTTTTCACTGGCCCGGTTGTGGATATGGTGGGTCAAACAGGTATCCTGCTTTTCGGAGCGGTTCTGGCAGCAATAGGTATTTATATGTTTAGCACTGTAACTGGCCCGATCGCTTATTTTGCGGCTGTTATTTTTGGTCTGGGAGTATGTTTCAACTGGCCAACGGTTATCGGTTTCGTAGCACAGCGCGTACCGTTGAGCGGCGCTTTGGGAATGTCGATTATCGGTGGAGTAGGTATGTTGTCCACTTCGATATTCCAGCCGATTATCGGTCGCTGGATCGATTCATCGCATGCTGAATACTCGGCGCAAGGTCTTACCGGCCCTGCATTGGAGCTGGCTTCTGGACAAGCTACACTGGCTACTATGCTCACTTTTCCGATCATTCTGATCGTTGCATTTGCAGTATTGTGGTTCTGGGCTGGAAATCCAAAGCCAGGTGCAGTGGAAGAAATGAAAGTCGCAGAGCAACCTCAGCTGTAAGATTTTATATTAAAACAGAAAATGGGCAGGTGAATCAATCACCTGCCCATTTTCTGTTTTAAGCTATTTAAAAATCTATTTCAATTTCACGATCGTCACGCCTGCGCCGCCGCGATCTGAATGTTCATCCTGCATGTCGCGAACTTGGGAATACCCTCTAAGGTGATTCCTGACAAGCGTTCTCAATATCCCGTCGCCTTTTCCGTGGACGATCCTGAGTTCATCATAACCCAGCATAATCGCATTGTCCATAAACTGATCTACCAGCCCCAGTGCTTCTTCGCCCCGCTTGCCGCGCATATCGAGGTTGAAGCTGAAATTGAGCATTCGCTCGTTCAGGTCCACACCTTTGGCAACGGTTTTTACTTTCTTCTCGCCGGTAGCGGCTCTGTATGTTTTGTTGGAAACCTTTTCAAGCCGGTTCAATTTCACGGTTGATTTCAGGTCACCAATCCGTATCTCGATATCTTTTCCTCTTATCGCAAGTACCTCGCCAATAGCAGTTTGTCCCAAAATACGCACGTAACTTCCAGGAACGATATCGCCGCCTTCCGGCTCATAGATTTCCTCGGCGGGTGCAGTTTCTACCACTTCCTCTAATGCCAGGTTTTTCTTGCCAAAAGTTTCGAGCGTAGTTCTTACGGTTTTCGTTTTTTCCTTTTCTGCCTTATTCTCCTTGATCTCGCGAATTGTGTTTTCAATCAACTGGTTAGCGTCAGAAATCAAGTTTTTGGCTTTCTGTTTTGCTTCGTTGACGATCTTCTTTTCATTGTTTTCAAGATTCTCTTTTAATGCGGTATAATCAGAAAGCTGCTTGGCTAGCTTCCTTTCTTTAATACCCACTTCAATATTCTTCTCAGCAAAAACGCGCCGCTCAATATCGAGCTCTTTCAGTAGTTTTTCAAAGTTAACCTGCTGCTTACCAAGCTTTTCCTTCGCCCTGTTGACCACAGCCTCAGGCAAGCCGATCTTCGATGCAATCTCAAATGCAAAAGAGCTGCCCGGTCGGCCTATTTCCAGCTGGTACAAGGGTTCCAGGTGTTCCCCGTCAAATCGCATCGCGCCATTTACAAGCCCGTCCGTCTTGTCTGCAAGTACTTTCAGGTTCGTATAATGCGTATTGATCACACCATAAGCGCCCGATTTGACCAAATTCTCCAATATAGATTCCGCGATCGCCCCGCCCAGACCCGGCTCAGTACCTGTCCCGAATTCGTCTATCAGAAACAATGTGCGCCGGTTCGATACCGTCAGAAAATGGCGCATATTGGTTAGGTGTGAACTGTACGTACTCAGGTCATTTTCAAGTGATTGCTCGTCGCCGATATCAATGAATATATTCTGGAAAAAACCCATGGAAGAACCTTCCTCCACCGGCACCAGCAGCCCGCATTGAAACATATACTGGATCAATCCCACCGTTTTGAGCGAAACCGATTTACCACCCGCATTCGGCCCGGAAACGATCAGTATCCTCTGTTTTTCGTTCAGTTCAATATTGAGCGGGACAACTTTCTTGCCCTGTTTCTGGAAAGACAAATGCAGCAGCGGGTGCCGCGCATTGCGCCAGTCTATAAACTGTCGGTTGGTAAATGGTGGGTTGATCGCATTCATTTCCGCAGCCAGTTTAGCTTTGGCGCGCAGAAAATCCATTAATCCCAGGAATCCATACGCTTTTTGCAGATCAGGAACATAAGGCCGGAGCTGACTCGTCAGTTCAAGCAATATCCGGTTGATCTCGCGCCTTTCCTCATATTCCAGTTCACGGATTTCATTATTCGATTCAAAAACGTCAGTTGGTTCGATGAAAACCGTTTGCCCCGTCGCTGATTCATCGTGAATAAAACCTTTCACCTTGCGTTTGTGCTCCGCTGCGACCGGAATAACCATGCGACCATTTCTCACCGTGAGCGAAACATCGTCGCCGATCCAGCCACTGCTCCGGGCCGATTTCAATATCGTATCAAGTTTTTTGCGAATACCCGCCTGCTCGGAAATCAGCCGTTTTCTAATTCGCGACAATTCCGAAGAAGCCGAGTCGCGGATCTGCCCGCGGTCGTCGATAATGCGGTCAATCGCGTCAGTGATAGCTTTGTCAACACGGATATTTCTGGAATATTCGCCCAGAATAGGGTAGGATTCGGGTTCCTGGTTTTCGAAGAATCTGATACACAGCTTGATAGTCTGCAAGGAAGCTTTCAGGTCCGAGAATTCTGCCTGGGTCAGTAGCATTCCTTCAATAGCGGCCCTTTTCAGATACGGCGTCGCATCAATATAGTTTTGTGAAGGGAAATTTTCACCCATTTCAAGGATCCGCTGCATTTCGGCGGTCTGGCTCACCAGCTTTTCAACCAGCGTAAAATTCTCCGAAAACTTAATTTTTTCAACAAAAGCCTGTCCAAGCGTGCTGATACAAGCCTCTTTTAACCGCTCCCTGAGTTTGTCAAAACCTAGTTTTTGTTCTAATGTATTTGGGTAGAGCATTTGTCTGTACTTAAAAAACCAACCTGATCTCCTCTTTCAATACCTTCAGTGCATGTGCGGCGGGCTGGACTTCCTTTTCGATCACTTGTGAAAATATCTTTTTGGCCAGTTCAGCAGGTGGAGCTTCGCCGGGTACGTCGGTTGCCGCCTGGTTGATCGCTGCTACGGTTTCATTCATCGCATTCGTGATCTGTTCCCAGGCATTAGTGCTCATATAGAGCTGCTGGGCCACATTGTGATTATATTCATCCCGAATTTCCTGCAAGAGGGTCTGCTGCAATTCCAGCGCGCTCATGGCCGATGGTACCAGCCTGAGCAACAAATTGCTGGGTGTAATGCGTTCCAGAAACAGACACATGCGTTCATAAGCCTGTAACCGCAGCGGCAGCGTAATCTCGATATTCTTTCCCCTGATATCCCATTTCTGCTTTTTAAAAATCTTGTCTGCTACCGTGGTGATCGTCATGTATATTCCGAAGGTGACGATCGCTCCGAGGAGCAGCACGATCAGTATCATTTGGTATTCCATATAAAATTGAGTTTCATGCCAAAACGAAATGCAAAACTAGCGGATTGCCAGAATTAGCTATAATTTATTTGAAATAGCGAATGCAATAGGAGGGAAGTGTGTTAGGATATTTGTCTGAACAAGAATAGCAATTATGGAAAGTCCTGTCCAACTTACGGAGAACGCAAAGCTGGAAATTATATCTACGCTGAAAGCAAACAAGATCCCGGATACTTATGGGTTGCGCGTCGGGCTTAAAGGCGGCGCGTGCAGCGGTACTTTTTTATTGGGTTTCGATACAGCAACCGATTTTGATCAGACTTATCTGGTCGAAGGGATCAAAGTGATCATAGATAAGCGTCACCTGATGTACGTGATCGGAGTATCTGTTGACTACGAAGAAGGTTTGAACGGCAGCGGTTATACGGTTTCCGCAGCTGATAAAAACGTAGAATAACTTCTGATTTTATTCTTCAATAGTTACATGTTTCCAGTTCTCTCCTGACCGGATCCTGTTCAGCTGGGTGTGTGTGATACCAAACTGTTTTGCGATCATTTTAAGGCGGTTATTGTCGTTTTTAAGCAACTTTTTGATAATCCGAACCTTACTTTCGGTAAGCTTGTAATTCTTGGTGCGCCGTGGGATTACCCGGTTTATGAAGGCTGGATTTTCACGGTTATGTTCGATCATTTCAGCCTTTGTCACCCATTTCAGATTTTCAAAGTAATTGTTCTGCTTCTCGAAATCAACGTGAATCACAAAATTATGATCCGCATCCGGCCTGTCCAGAAAATATTCCGCTACCAGTTTGTGCACGTACCTGTTGATCGTTTTTCCACCCGCTACCCTGATATTCAGCGATCTGTATCCCTGAATTACCGATCCTTTTATAACTACCCCTTCCTTTGGGTTGTTTTGAAAACTTTTTAGCCTGCCATAATTAGATACTTCGTAATGAGGAGCGTTCTCAATCTCGTCGAATTTAATTTTAGCCCACTTTTCGTTCCAGAAACTCCGACTTACATTTAACTCATTCATTTTATAAAGATATTATTAGGTTAATAGGCTTTGAAACGAAATCCATCTTGTTGTGTGTTCTTGGGGTGTCCTGGAATGCATTTTTTCGCGTTCCTGTTTTTCATCAAAACTAAATACCATGAAACGTACGCTGATTATAGGTGCCACTTCCAATCCTTCCCGCTATGCTTATCTGGCTGCTCAAAAACTCAGGAACTACGGTCACCCGATCATACTCGTAGGCCGGAAAAAAGGGTCTGCACTGGGCGAAGAGATTCATCTTGAAAAAACAAATTGGGAGGATGTAGATACCGTAACACTTTATATCAACCCCAGCCACCAACCTGAATATTACGATTACATTGTCTCTTTAAATCCCAAACGCGTCATTTTCAACCCCGGTACTGAGAACCCTGATTTTAAAAACATCTTGTTGGCTAAAAATATCATACCAATAGAGGGTTGTACGCTGGTAATGCTTTCAATAGGGCAATATTGAGAATTACCACTTAATCAGAGCCGAAGCCCACGTGAACCCGCTTCCGAACGCAGCCAGGCAAAGCAGGTCGCCTTCCTTCAACTTTCCTTCCTCCCAAGCCTCCGACAATGCGATAGGTATGGAAGCGGCTGTTGTATTTCCAAACCTTTGCAGGTTGTTGATCACCTGCGACTCGTTCAGGCCCAGTTGCTGCCTCACGTAATCGCTGATCCGGATATTAGCCTGATGTGGCACCAGCAGGTCCAAATCCGCCGCCGTGTATCCGTTAGCCTGCAGCGCTTCTCCTATTACCTCCCCAAACCGCACAATTGCGTGTTTGAATACCGCATTTCCATTCATAAATACATTAAATCCACCTTCTTCCAGCAATTCCTTGGTTACAGGGCGGTCGGGCCGGCTGCTGCCGGGATCGCGAACGTAAAGTTCTTCTGCATAACGCCCGTCTGCGTGCAGGTGTGTAGATAATATACAGTGTTGGGGATCGTTCGTTGCGGTAAGGACTGCCGCGCCGGCGCCGTCTCCAAAAATGACTGCTGTGTTCCGCCCTGCAGTACTTTTATCGATCCATGAGGATTGTATTTCCGAACCCACTACGAGCGCGTTTTTATACATACCCGATTTGATAAACTGGTCAGCGATGGAAAGCGCATAGACAAAGCCCGAGCATTGCTGCCTGATATCGATTACCGGTTTTCCATCCATTCCCAGCTCTCGTTGCATTAAAAAGGCCGAGCCCGGGAAAAAATAGTCGGGAGTAATGGTTGCATACACGATCACGTCGATCTCGTTGGCGGTCAGTCCTGCACGGTCGAGAGCCTGGCGGGAGGCTGCTGTGGCCATACTGTAATTGGTATCCTTGCCATATTCAAAATACCGGCGCTCGCGAATGCCCGTTCTTTCCTGGATCCAGGCGTCCGAAGTTTCCATCCACTTGCTAAGATCGTCGTTCGTTACCACGTTTTCAGGGACGTAGTAACCCAGGCCAGTTATGCGCGAGTATGTCATATTTTGTTTAAATTCTTATATCAATTGCAATGATCACACACCACTGCGCTTCCGCACATTTTCAAAAACGGATAGCAGAATGTAGACGATCAGTATTAAGGGTACTGCCAATATTTTTAAAGTCACTAACAGCACGACTGATGTGATGATCAAAACAAATCGTGCCTCATTTCCCTTCCACCCAAAACTTTTGAATTTCAATGCAATAAGCGGCAGCTCCATCACGAGCAAATAGGACATTACAACCGCGAGTATCAGCAGGTTAGTAGTATTGATGATGATATCTTTCCAGAATGCATCTTCCGTGAGCAGTATAACCGGCAGGGAGGCAATAAGCATTGCATTGGCTGGGGTCGGTACGCCAATAAACGAATCACTTTGCCGGGTATCGTTGTTGAATTTCGCAAGCCGAATCGCGGAAAAAATAGCGATTATAAATGCGGGGTAAGCTTTCCAGATGCCCATCAGATCGGGAATGCTCTGCATGAGGAGCTGGTAAAGAATAATGGAGGGGAGTAGTCCAAAGGTGACCATATCCGCAAGTGAGTCAAGGTCTCTTCCTATTGCCGAGCTCACTTTCAGTATTCTTGCAACAAATCCATCAAAAAAATCGAAAATCAATGCGACGCCGATCAGCATGCATGAGATGATCAGGTTATTGTGAAACGCTTCAACCACACCGACGCAGCCGCAGAGGAGGTTTCCGCAAGTGAGCGCATTGGGTATATTTCTCCGGATCATGAGGCGGCGGGTAAGGTATGTTTATCTGAAAAAAGGATTGTTTTTCTTTTCAAAACCCACCGTTGTAGGTTCCATGTGACCGGCGTAAACCGTGTAATCGTCTGGTAGTGTGAATATTTTTGTGCGTATACTTTCTAAAAGTGTGGCATGGTTTCCTCCCGGCAGATCGGTTCTCCCGATACTGAGCCGAAACAATACATCGCCGCCGATCACAAAACGCTGCGCATGGTTTACAAATGCAACGTGGCCGGGCGCGTGGCCGGGTACAAAAATGATTTCAAGCGCTGTTTCACCAAACTGAAAAACTTCACCTTCTTTTAAATAAGAATCAATTTCGGGTTCATCGAAGCCGTGAAAACCATAGTTGGAAGCGTAAGTTTTCACTGCTTTCAAAAGCGGCTCGTCGAGCTGATGCAATGCAAATGGTATGTCATATTTACGTTTCAGCGCCGCAATGCCCAAAACATGGTCGATATGTGCGTGAGTATTGATCACATAAACCGGTTTCAATGAATTGGCTTCCACGTAGCTCTCAACAGCAGCCAGCTCGGCTTTATCCGAACAACCCGGATCGATGATCACAGCCTCGCCTGTCGCGTCGTGGATAAGATATGTATTTTCAGAAAACGGGTTAAAAACAAAGCTCTTTACCTGTACCATACTCGTCGGTTTGTCACATATTGATAAGCGGCGAAGTTACAAAAGACTTTGCAAACCCGTTTGCCGCGTTTCTCCAATTGTATGTTGGTAAATACAAAAGCCGCGCTGCATGTGATTGCAGCGCGGCTTTTGGCAGCTTTTCCTAGTTAAGGTTTTGCTCCGTGGCTGTAATTCTAATTCTATTATAATAAAGTCTCGTGAGCCCCTCAAATCCCGAATCAGTCCCCACATAAAACCAAAGCTCTCCGCTTGCATTCGTTTTGATCAGAAATGGTTTGTCTGTATTGTTCCTGTTTACCAAAACATAAGTGGTATCCGAAGTCCCATTTGAAACGTCGCCCAACACAATTCCGTCGACACCGCTTTGCGATTGTATGCCTTTATCCAGATTGAATACATAGTTAATACCTTGAAGCCGGGTAATAGGCTCCACCAGTGTTACGCCAGCCTTTACATACACCGCATTTGCAGTTGAGCCGCCTGCTCCAATACTGCCCTCCGGGGCCTTCGTTCCCAGGTCAATATCAAAAACTACTGAATACGTTTCATTAGGCTCAAACCCGGTAACTTTCTTTTTCAGATACATAAACATATCGTCACTGCGGTTATTGCTCTGCATCATAAATGCATACTGCGAGGTATCGAGACCGAATGGGAGCCGCGTGCGGCCAAAACGAAAGGCAATACTGGCAGTGTCAATTTTCGTATCAAATTCCGCCAGGCCGGGAGCCCAGCCGTCTACACCCGTTTCAAAATTGGAATCGATCGTTGAAATAGCGTCCAGACCTTCGTCGCTGCATCCCCATAGGGTCAATGCAAATAAAAGTCCTGCGCCTGAGATCCATTTTTTCATATTTTAATTTCGATTGCTGTTGATGTTGAGGAAACGATTGCTTCTCCATGGAGCGGTATGCATGCGCGATGGTTGGAAACAAATGGCTAGCCTATTAAAAAAATAGTAGGTCGTTTATGCAGGTCCGGTTTGTTCGATTTCCAGTTTTTGACAGGCATTGTTTTGATAAATTCTTCCGGCCCGGTTACTTCCGCGGCAATACAAAGAAAGGTATCTGGCATGCAGGCTTCCAATATCGTTTCCAGCAACTGGTTATTTCTGAATGGCGTTTCCATGAAAATCTGCGTCTGCTGGCGCTGCCTGCCTTCCCTTTCCAGCGTTTGGATCGTCTTTTTTCGCAAAACTTTGTCAATCGGCAGATATCCGTGAAATGCAAAAGACTGCCCGCTCATTCCCGAGGCCATTAATGCAAGCAAAATAGAAGAGGGACCCACAAGCGGAACAACATGGAAACCAAGCTGGTGTGCAATATGAACTGCCACTGCGCCCGGGTCGGCCACGCCGGGACAGCCTGCTTCTGATATAATACCTGCATTGGTTTTCAAACTTTTGAGCGCACCGGCAGTTTCACTTTCCGGTGTATCTTTGGTCAGCTCGATAAATGTCAGGTTATCTATTACTTTTCCCAGTTTGAGGCTGCTGATAAAACGCCGGGCAGTCCGTGTATTTTCGACAAAAAACACATCAAGCTCGCCGATTACCCGCAGGATCTGCGGACTTAGTACCGCTTCCTGCGTACCTTCCGCCAGAACCGTGGGAATCATAAAAAGTTTTATAGGGGAATCGGTCATAGCGATTTGTAAATGTTGCTTCTTTCCAACCAATCAAACAGTATTTGAATCATTAGAACTATACAAACTTAAATACAATGAGAAGGCTTTTATATATCACCCTGTTCTTATCCGTTCTGATTTCCTGTAAAAAAGACAGTTTCGACTACATGCCTAGCATGGCTGAGATCAACTCTCTTGGCGGAAAATGGTACCTTACCGAAGTTGAAAGAGTGTCGATCGATAATAAGAATGTATGGGAAAAAGTGCCTGCCGCGGCGACAGATACGCTGATGTTCCGCAGCGACGGCGTGATCCTTTACGCAGACGGACTTCCCATGTGCTGTTCCCCCAAATCGCTCCTCATCAATGGCCGCCTCATCGATATCAAACCACAATTTGCATTACCGGCAAACGATTTCTGTGCGAAGGTTAACTGCGCATTCTGCCCGCTCTGGGAACTGACGGTCAATCAAGACGAAATGATCATTTCTTCCTGCAACAATTTCAGAAGGAAATTCGTCAGATAGTTTCGTTGAGAAAATTCATCAGTACTGACACAAAAGCTTTCGGCTGTTCGGCCTGTACCCAGTGCCCCGCATCCTGGATCGTTTCAAGCTTTGCCTGGGGAAACAGTTCTTTAATTCCCACCATATCTTCATCCTGAATGTAATGCGAATTGGCGCCGCGGATAAATAGTGCCGGCGCCTCTACCTGCTTTTCAGACTTTATTTCTGCCCCCACTTTCGGCATATCCGATGTGAGTACCGGCAGGTTAAACCGCCACGCAAAACCGCCTTCATCGCTTCTGTAAAGGTTTTTTAGCAAAAATTGGCGCACCGCCAGAATAGGTTCATACCGACTCAGAATTTCATCAGCTTCATTCCGCGATTCGATCTGATCAATCGGAATTGCATTCAATCCTTCCAATATTTTGGTGTGATGAATAGGGTAACCCTTTGGGCCAATATCCACAATAACCAGTTTTTCAAAAGTACCTGGGTAAGTAACTGCATATTCCATCACCGTTTTTCCGCCCATTGAGTGGCCGAGCAGGATCGGGTTTTCGATATTGTGCTCTTTGATAAACCCTTCCAGATCTTTCGCAAGTGTAGGAAAATCGAGCGGCGCTTCGTGCGGAGAGCGGCCGTGGTTTCGCTGGTCTACCAGATATAGCTGATACCCGTGATCTGCGATTGCTTTACTGATCGTGAGCCAGTTGTCCAGAAATCCAAAAACGCCGTGAAGAATCAGCAATGGTTTCCCGCTATCTCCGATCTTTTTATAGTTGAGTTGCATTTGCTCTTTGAGTTCAATAAAAGTGGTGGTACTAGATAGTAACAAAAGAAGGCTACAATTGTTCAGCAGGAAAATTTTTGGAATATTTTTTTCAAATGCCTTTTCTGCCGAGCTTCTTTCGTTCGGCACGCTAAGTATTGAAAACTTAACAAAATCTTAACATATTGAATTATGGCTTATACGTCCGTACAAGGTAATTCTACATAAAAAGCCCATTTTAGGCTGTGGATAATGATTATCAGACATTCGAAAAGGTTATAAAATTATAATAACCGGCGTTTTGGTAAATGTTTAATTATTGCTTTAATAAAATTCATTATTCCAATAAATCAGGTAGTTACGTATATTAGTATTGCATTTTAGTAGGATTTTGATTTTTGTTTCTCAATCTAAAAAGGTATTATTTTGCAGTTAATGGTGCTTGTCACCAGAAGTGAACCACTAATAGTACAAACCTAATCACCAAAGTTTATGAGAAGGAAAAGTTTACTTTTCAGGGCAGTGTTTACCGCACTGGTTGCTACTTCATTGTTTTTACTCGGAGGGCAACTACAGGCGCAGGTAACTACTTCCGCAATTAACGGAACGATCACGGACTCCAAAGGGGAAGCGCTCCCGGGAGCCACGGTGGTAGCAGTGCACGAACCGTCGGGAACGCAATATGGTACCGTAACCACCGATGCAGGCAGGTACAGTTTTCCATCGGTCCGGATTGGGGGACCTTATAAAGTGACCGTTACATTTGTAGGCTTCTCGGAGCAAAGCAAATCCAACATTTTTGCTGAACTCGGTACAGCCAGCAATATCAATATCGTACTCACAGAAGGCGGGACCGAGTTACAGGAAGTAGTAGTTACTTCAGGTGCAGGCCAGGTTTTCAATGGGGAAAGAACAGGCGCCGCGACTTCGGTGAACAGCGAGCAGCTGAGAACTTTACCGACCGTATCCAGGAGCATCAGTGATTTCACACGGTTGACACCTCAGGCAAACGGTAACAGCTTCGGTGGCCGCGACGGTCGTTATAACAACTTCCAGGTTGACGGAGCAAATTTCAATAATGGTTTTGGTTTGAATGATAACCCGCTTCCGGGCGGCGGAGGTCTGTCTTTGGATGCGATCGAAGAAATTCAGGTGAATATCGCACCGTTTGACGTTCGTCAGAGCGGTTTTTCAGGAGCAGGTATTAACGCGGTAACCCGCAGCGGAACGAACAAGCTGACAGGTTCTGCTTACGGATTTTACAACAATCAGGATTTACAGGGCAAGAAAGTCGATGGAAGTGAGATTACCAGACCAGACGCGACCAGCCAGACGATCGGTTTGAGATTAGGTGGTGCGTTGGTGAAAAACAAATTGTTTTTCTTCGTGAATGCAGAGCAGATCAAGAAAACAGGCTCAGGTGTAGGCGCAGTGAACTTGTGGAGACCGTCGGAAAATGGTATTGCTGACCAGACACAGAATATCTCGCGTACAACAAGAGCAGACCTGGAAGCAGTTCGCAATCACCTGATCAACCGCTGGGGTTACGATCCGGGCGCTTATGAGGGTTATGCAAATGACAACAGCGAAAAAACGACGAGCATATTGGCCAGGATCGACTGGAACATTAATAACAAGAACAAATTGGCAGTTCGCTATAATCAGGTAGAGAGTTCAGCTCCTTCTTTGGTGAATGCAAACTCAGGTGCTAACCCGCGTACACCTTTCGAAAGTGGTCGTGTGAGCGCGCTTTCAATGGCATTTGCAAATACAATGTATTCAACTAAAAACATTGTACGCTCAATTACAGCTGAATTGAACAGCGAGATCACCCCGAAACTATCGAACCAGTTCCTTGCTACTTACAGTCGCATTCAGGCGACCCGCAGTTCGCCAAGTGCTGAGTTCCCGATGATCGATATCGGTTTTGCAGGAGACAATCTGAGAGACCCGGCTACTACTACTTATCAGAACTACATTACAGCAGGTTACGAGCTGTTTACTTACGGTAACGACGTTTTGAATGATAATTTCAGCTTTATCAATAACCTTACCTACGTAACAGGCAAGCACACTTTTACGGGAGGTATCAGTTTTGAAATGCAGAAATTTGGTAACAGATACCTGAGAAACGGTACTTCTTATTACCGTTATGCTTCGGTTGAGGAATTCCTGGCAACTGGTACACCGAGTGAAATTGCTCCTTTGCAGTTTGCATTGACTTACCCTTACGAAGGACAGGATCCTTACGCTCCTGTAAAATACGGTCTTCCTTCGATCTATATTCAAGACAAATTTGACGTAAACGAAAGACTGACCATTACAGCGGGACTTCGCGCTGAAATGCCGGTATTCCTGAATGATCTGACAAGAAACTCGGCAGTAGATACTTTGAGATTATTGGGATTGAATGGCGCTGAGCGTACTTACGACACAGGTTCGTGGCCTAAAACGCGCGTGATGTTATCTCCGCGTGTTGGTTTCAGATGGGATGCAAAAGGCGATAAGTCACTGATCTTCCGGGGAGGTACAGGTATTTTCGCTGGTCGCGTGCCGTTTGTTTGGCTTACCAATATGCCAACCGGACTGGGTGTGATCCAGAATGTGGTTGAGCCGGGTAGCTATGCAGCTTCTGCGCCGTGGATCAAGGATATTCGTTTTCAGCCTGAGAAATATTACTGGCTGAACAATACGCCTGCCAGCGCAGAGAATGTATTTATCAAAAACCCAAGAGCTGGTCTGCCAAGTACATTGGCCCTGGTTGACCCTGAATTCAAGATGCCGCAAATTTGGAGATCAAGCTTCGGTGTGGATTACAAAATCCCGGGAACGCCATTTTCTTTGACAGGAGATGTGATCTATACCAAAGATATTCAGGCTGTTTACCAATTTGGTGCAAACAGAAAAGCAGCTACACAGCGCTTGAATTACAGCGGAGACGATCGTGAATTTTACCCAAATACGGCTTCTTACCAGTATAACAGCAGAATCGGAGCAAACTCTGTGAGTGTTTTGAGCAATACTTCAAAAGGTTACTCGGTGAATGCTACGATCGGTTTGACGATGGCTGCGCGCCGCGGCTTTTACGGATCGGTATTCTACTCGCATACTACCGCCAAAGGAACAACAGACAACAGCGGATCTAATGCAAGTTCGGCCTGGGGTGCTACGCCGAATATCAACAACCCGAATGACCTGAGCCTTTTCAGTTCTGTGGATGCACTGCCAAACCGCGTGATCGGTACATTGTCTTACCGGGTTGAATATGCAAATCACCTTGCTTCTACGTTTTCATTGTTCTACAACGGATCTAACCTTGGAAACTACGGTAATGTTACCCAGGGCAGATTTTCGTACACCTATAATGGTGACTTGAACGGAGATGCGATCGGTGCGGATATGTTATATGTGCCTCGCAGCGCTTCTGAGCTTACTTTTGATAACAATACCGTAGGCGGAGTGACTTTCACAGCCGAGGAGCAGCGGGCAGCTTTTGATAAGTATATCGAGAGCAACGAGTTCCTGAAAAGCAAAAGGGGCGGATATGCAGATCGTAACGGTGGTGTAATGCCTTGGCTGAACCGCGTTGATTTCAAATTCTTGCAGGATATCTTCACGAATATTGGCAAAACTAAAAATACATTGCAACTGAGTGTGGACGTGATCAATGCTGGTAACCTGCTTAGCTCGAAATGGGGAGTTCGCCAGGAGCTTATCACAGGAGCTAATATGCCATTGCGCCGCAAAAGCGTAGATGCAAATGGTGTACCGGTATTTACGATGAACACGATTCAGATCGATGGAAAAACGGTTCTGCCGACAGACCAGATCTTCCGTAATAACACGACCACTTCCACTACATGGAGCATGTTGGTAGGTGTTAGGTATTTGTTCTAAAATCAGGAATTACAATATAAGAAAGGCCGGGAGCAGCGTTTGTCTCCCGGCCTTTTTGTATTCAGTCCTTTGCTGGAATTGTTATTCAGCTATTTTCTCTTTTTTTAAAAGTACTTCCATACCTGCGCGGTAACCTTCCACGATCAATCTCGATATATCGTCGGAAGTGAAATGCTGTAAATCCAGGAACAATGGGGTCAATGGGCGGATCACGGTCAGTTTCATTTGCTTGCCCCGCAAAATAGACCTGTCCACATAAGATTCGGCCCAGGCGATATTGCTGTTCACGATCTGGTTGACGGTGATATCTCTTACCCTTTCGATCAGCGTGATTAAATTTCTTGAGTTAATATCCTCCGGCTGGTACAATAGGGGTGAATGACAGGCGATGAGCACGATTTCCGTGGCGCCGTCTTCAATTGCCTGCCGCACGGGCGCTACTTCCCGCATTCCGCCGTCGAGAAAAAGCTGCTGCTCAATCTCTACCGCCGGCATCAGCATCGGAATGGACGAACTTGCGAAGACAAAGTCAAGGTAATGCCGGTCGCTGGGCGATACATATTTGATCTCCCCGCTGTCTATATTCACTGCGCCTACTTTCACTTTCACAGGCGTGTTTTCAAGAAAATCCTTGTTCACGTACTTTCTGATCATATTATGCAGCGGAACAGGATCCACGATTCCGTCAAACCGGCTCATCAGGGTATTCATTCCGAGCATAACCCTGGAACGCAGGGTAGAGATATCCTGGGGCTGTGTGATATTCTTGATCCAGAATTCGAGCAGCTTCCGGCTTGCAAAAGACCAGTTTACCGCATTCTTCTCGCTGAATTGCCTGCCCGCCTCATTGGCCAGAAAAGTAGTATTCAATGCGCCAACCGAGATCCCGTAGATCATATCCGGTTCAAATCCCTTTTCCAATACCGCCTGGATAACGCCCACCTGAAACGCTCCCTTCATAGAACCTCCCCCGAGGACAAGTGCTTTCATTTAAGTTTATGAGTTTATTAGTTTAGAGTTTATGAGTGACGGTGTTTCCTATCACCTTTCCTCCTTCCTCCTTCCTCCTTTCCTCCTTCCTCCCTTCCTCCCTTCCCTCCAATTCTAAACATTTTCACACTTAAATTGATATAAACAGAAGATTTTATTCCAAATTTGAAGATTAGTGTTCGGGAGTAAATTTGACTTTCAGCCTGTCTGGAAAGTCCGTTGAACATCCTTTCAATTTCCAGGGGAACATGGTCCCTTTTTCAAGCATATGACCCTTTCAATAAAGGAAATCCAGCTTCCTATTGCAGACGAAATGAAGGCTTTCGAGCACAAATTCCGTCAATTTATGAAAAGCGATGTAATGCTCCTTGATCAGATTATGAACTACATCGTGAGGCGAAAAGGTAAGCAGCTTCGTCCGATGTTCGTTTTTCTGTCTGCGGGAGTCTGCGGCAATATTACCGAATCGACTTACAGGGGCGGGGCGCTGATCGAATTGCTGCATACTGCCACGCTGGTTCATGATGATGTGGTGGACGATTCCAACTACCGCCGCAGTTTTTTTTCTGTCAATGCATTGTGGAAGAACAAGATCGCAGTGCTCGTTGGTGACTACCTGCTTTCGAGGGGATTGCTGCTTTCTGTGGATCACGGAGAATTTGACCTGTTAAAAATCGTTTCTACCGCCGTGCGTGAGCTGAGCGAGGGAGAATTATTGCAAATAGAAAAGGCCCGGCGGCTCGATATCAACGAAGAAGTTTACTACCAGATCATCCGTCAGAAAACTGCGTCACTGATCGCTTCGTGCTGTGCAGTAGGCGCGAGTTCCGTAGGTGCGAGTGAAGATATTGTGAAGCAAATGCACGCTTTCGGGGAAAAAGTCGGAATGGCATTTCAGATTAAAGACGATTTGTTTGACTACGGCGAGGAGGAAATCGGTAAACCGCTTGGGATCGATATCAAGGAAAAGAAAATGACTCTGCCACTTATTTATGCATTGAACAAATCGTCGTGGCTCGAAAAACGGAGCATTATCAATATCATCCGCAACGAAAGTCACAAGCCGAGGAAGGTGAAAGAAGTGATCGATTTCGTCAAAAATTCCGGCGGATTGCGCTATGCGCAGGAAGTAATGCAGCGGTATGTAGAAGAAGCCCAGGTAATTTTAAGTCAGTTTGCCGACTCTCCGCATCGCCGGTCGATGGAGCAATTAGTTCAGTTTACGATCGAGCGCAGTAAGTAAGAGGGTGGAAGTGAGGATACTTATTTTATTTAGTATATAAGTAAGTATAATAATATGACTAATAACTTAGTTATATTTGAAACCTCACTTAACTCCGCTGCCGATGAAAACTTTTCTCCTGTGTCTGCTGCTAGCATGTGGACAAATCCTGATTGCTCAGCCGGTTATAATCAACCAATATGATCCGGCCTTCAAATCGCTCCCTGCTGATCTGGGAACGCGGTACAAAGCGAACACCGAGCAAACCGTTGAAACGCCATACAGTATTCAAAAACGCTTTCATGACGTTTGTTTGCGCCTTTTCGGAAATGAAGCGCAGCCGGAGCTGAACGTGAGAGCTTCCGCTTATGTGAATGAGCAGGGCAAAGTCGATTATTTCATTTTTTCTTTTTCAAATCAGTTTTATCGGGTTCAGCCGGAACAAAAAGGTCCGATCAAAGTGGAAGGAAACGATTCATTATCGGTCATTTTCAAAGAAGGTATACAGCCTTTTCTCGCCGATCTTGTTTCCAAAAGGACTTTGGGCCAAAAGGCTATTCTTGGCTTATTTGCTTATATAAATCCTTCACAAAAATCTACTAGGGAAGTGTCTGCGCCGCGCGATAGTGTAGTGAAATCCGTTGCTGCGGCGATCGAGGTGCGGGACACATTGAAGGTGAAAGAACTCTCACTCAACCGCGCGCTGCTCACTTCCATGCCCGACGTTATTTACCGTTTTCCAAATCTGGAAAGGCTATTCCTGGCCGATAATGATATTGAAAATGTGAACATCAACCTTGCCCGCCTGCCGAAATTGCAGCAGATTGACCTGAGCGGAAATATATTGAAAACCGACGCTATTGAGTTGACAAAAAACAAAACACTGATTTCGCTGAACCTGCTGAAAAACCAGATAGACGATATTCCACCGGCGGTTAAAAAATGTAAGAAATTGCAGACGCTCTGGCTGGGCAGTAACCAGATCACAAATTTAACAAACACCAGTTTCAGAAGAGCAAAACCTGTCAGGGATCTTAATTTGTACAAAGCAGAACTTACTTCGCTGCCAAAAGGGGTGAAGAAACTCAGGAAACTGGAAGTGCTCGATCTGTATTATAACAAGATCGAAACCTTGCCTAAAACCATTTGTAAGCTCAGGAGACTGACGCATCTGGCGGTTTCCCATAACGATCTCGGTGCATTGCCGGAGAAAATTTACAAGCTGAAAAAAGTGCACACTCTTTACGCGCATCACAATCACCTGAGCAAGCTGCCTCCTCGAATGGTAGAAATGCAGAACCTTCAAATCCTGGATCTGGGCTATAACTGGCTCACAAATTTCCCCGAGCAGCTGACCGCTTTTACGAAATTACAGGAACTTGATCTGTCGGGAAATAACTTCCCGGATTTTCCGCAGCAGCTGCTACAAATCAAAAAACTGGACAAGCTTTACCTTCGCGGAAATCCGTTCTTGGGTGAAAACAGGGAAATAAAATACGAGCAGCAATTCAGTTTACTGAAAAGCCGGAACATAGAGGTTTTCTATTAAATCCTACCAATTCCACCAATAGGTAAGTTTGAGAACCACAGCGCGGTTTTTAACGCGGAAATTTTCAGGAAGGTAGTTGTCCGTGTATACGATAAATAAATCGGAAGCGGGCTTGTATCTCCATTGCAGACGCGCATTCAGGTTGATATTGTCAGCCTGATTGTTGTACTGCATGAATGTGGTGAAAAACAGTTTGTTGGTAAATGTCACATCAACCCGAGGCCCGACGAGCCAGAGCTGCGTCCGATTCCAGGGTTCCGGCAGGCGGATATCGTTATAATTTCCAGCCATCGTAATCGCTACGTAAGGTTGCACGCGGTAACCGATCTCAGCGCGTAGGTTGTTCCGGTGCCCGTTTTGATAATAGCCACCAAATATGCCCGATGTTAGGAATGTAAGCCGGTTTTGTGGTCCTGAAACAATATCGAAACCGGTTGCTTTCCAGCTGTGAATGCCTCCGGTTGGTAACGTAAAGCTGCCCAGGTTAGTCGGGTCGAACGGGCGTAGTAAGCGGATGTTGTAACTTCCACCCCACACAGAAATCGTCGCGCGGTTGATAAAATTGATATTATAGGAGAGCGTAAATTCTTTGTCGCTGACATTAAATTTTTTGTCCCAATACACATTGCTGACCAACTTCGGGCCGTGGCTGATGATTTTGGGGGATTTTATAAAAAACAGATAACCCACATTCGGGCTGATCTTGTAGTATCCCATTCGCACTGCATTGGGCACGTAACCTACTTCTGCATTGTAGTTTGCACCCACATATTCGTGCTGCCACTGCCAGAAGAAGTTTGCTTTGTTAAATTTTAAATCTGCCGCGTGCGTGAAATCGTTACCTGTTTTTCCCGGCGTGAAAGATTTGAGGACCATTACCTTACCAGTCCAGAGGTTTTTGGCACTTGCGAGGTTAAACTCCGCGCCCACATTCCGGTTATAGCGATTTGTACCTACATGCTGTTCAGCCGCAAAATTGGTCGCATCTTTATTTACAAAAATGAACCTTACATTGGATCTCGCGAGTACCTGGCGCTGCAATGCAAGCACTGCATAGTTGTTATGCGGGGTAAGCGTGTCGTTTGAGCCGGTTTGCACGTCGAGGAGCCCCACGCGCCAATTTTTGTTGATCTTTCCACTTACCCGCGCTCCAAACTGAATCGGCACGCCCAAACCAATGCGCCGAGAGAAGAACGGCCGGATACTTGCATAACCGAAGTTGGCAAACAGGTCGGCGTTTTCAAGGAAGAACTGCCGGCGCTCGGGGAAGAACAGCTCAAAACGGTCGAGATTGGTTTGCTGCACGTCCACGTCTACCTGTGAAAAATCGGGGTTGACGGTCAGGTCGAGGTTCAGCGAAGGAGTTAATCCAATTTTTACATCACCACCTATTGCGGGCTTGTAATTGGGACGTGAGTCAGTCCGGTAATCTTTCGTCAGCCGCGTCGCGGCGTAGGGGATTACTGAAATATTAGGTCCCGGATTGGGTGGCGGGGTATCCCAAACCAGCACGCCTGTGTAGGCTAGTGAGGCGGAGGGAAACTGCCTTGGTACCGGCGCCCAGGCCGATTTTTCAGAGATAGTAAGGTCCTGCCGGCTAAAATTGATACCCCAGCGTGTGATACCAGGTTTGTACCGAATACTTTTAAAAGGTATTGCAGCTTCCCAAACCCATTTATCATCGTCGTTTTTTACTGCGCTGACCCACTTATTATCCCAGCTGAGGTCCACAGTTCCGCCGTCGCCCTGTTGTCCGTCCCAGGGTGCGCCGGCTGCATTGGCGCCAAATGAGAATCCGTTGGTACGATCGTCGAATGTATCCATGAACAACAGGAAGTTGTCATTTTTACCAAAAGAAAAATCCCTTTTCAGCGATTCTACCACGATCGAGCCTTTTACGGGCTTGTAGTTAATTACCAGAATGTACAGATTGTCCTTATCGTAGCACATCTTCACATCCGTTTGCGCCCTGGAAAAACTGGTATCCATCGGCGTGATCATGAAGAAATTATTGGCAGTTTCCGCCGACGACCATGCAATATCATCGGCAACACCGTCGACTTTCAGATCGGATACAGCGGAGTGAATGTGGTACTGGTAATTTTCATTGGGTTTCTGAGCAACGCTTTTAAATACGATTAAACAGAAAAAAAGGCAGGTTAGGTTAGCTTTGGTTAGCACTTTTCAGGTTTAGGATTTAGGAATGTTGGGGGCAAGCTATTCTCTGAACCACTTGGCGTCAGCGTAAAATGTCCCGAAGGGAATGATCGATGATAAAAATGATAAAAAGGATTTTTTAAACGACCATTCTCTTTCTATTGCGACCTGGATAAGCAGGATCACGAACATGACAAATAGCACTCCATGCGCCATACCGACCGTTTTTACAGCCTGAGGGAGACCAGCAAAATATTTCAATGGCATAGCAATGCCTAATAGCACGAGATAGGAGATTCCTTCTATAAATGCGATGATCCGCAGTCGGCCCAAAGGCGATTTAATCAGTTCAGTAACCATATATTAGTGGATTATTGAAAATAGTACATTTTTACGTAAAGATACATACAGAAGCTTTTGGGTGCGTTTCTATTTTGCACTCAGGGCATAAAAAAAGGGTTCAGCGTATCACTGAACCCTTTTTATCATATATCTAATCTCAGGCCGTAACCACTTTTGATTTTGTCTTGGGCGTAGCAGCCGAAGCCGATTCCCTGTTTCTCATTTTGATGAAATCCTTAAACCTCCGGATCGTCGCCATCACAAAGCCGATCACCAGTACGAATGTACCGAGCCAAAGGATATTAATGAGCGGTTTCTCGGTGGCCTTCATGACGATAAAATCACGTTGGGTGGTATTGACACCGAAGGTAAACTGACCGGTTTGCGGGTTGATTTCCTGGAATTGCAAACGCATACCCAGCTCATTGCTGGTCTCGGGCTTGCGGGCTACCATTCTGTCGCGGATCACGAACGATGGCGTGATTACAAATTCTTTGTCTTTATCCAGAATGCGGACAATCGCTTTCACAGCCGCGTCGCCCTGGCCCAAAGTCACACCTTCCACTTCCTCAGTCCTGACTACGTTATCAAGGATTGCGACATAATCATTAACAAAGAAAGTATCCCGAAGATTGACGGTAAAGTTCTCAGTCTGGCTCCAAACGGGCTCGGCAGTCGGGTTAGTAACCATCGAAACGTAGGTATACAAATCCTTATCAACCTTGCGCTGGATATCCGGCGATGAAACAATGCCGCCCATGCGTGGGTTGATTTGTACGCGGGGGAACAAGGTGAATATCCTGCCGGAAGGCTCGCGGTATTCGATTTCATAGTAGAAGTTCTCAGGGAAAATCTCGATCGTGTCACCCTTTGAATTGTATTTCTTGCCATCGACTTCAATGTCGCGTAATGCAACAGCGTGGAAATCGCCTTCTACGATATCAACCCAGCTTTTTGGAATGTAGCCCGGAATGTGGCGCGGCTCCACGCGGACATCGCGCCAGGTGAGCATATAATCGCCCATTTTCTCTGCCTTATTAAGCCAGAGCGTAATATTTTCCTTGTTCTCCTTGTTGTCGTTGCTCGTAAACTCTTCACTCCGGGAGATCATTAAACCCGAATTATTGATCGAAACAACCCTTGTGTAGGCAGAAGAAAAGAGGATACCGACAAGCATTAACGCAACGCCAATGTGCGTAACCGCGCCGCCAGATAATCCGTAGTTACCTCTCATGATATTGAGCAGAATAGTACCGTTTGCAACAATCGCAAAAATGGCGGTTGTGAGCAGGACGATGTACTGAATGTCTTTTACACCCTTGAAAGTGATCACCGCCGCACTGATCAAAAGTGCGATCAGTAGTGGGTTATAGAGCGCCTGCAAGTTTCCTTTTCCGGTTCGTTTCCACCAGAAAAACTGTCCGATACCCGTTAATGCGATGATCAGCGAGAAGAACCAGAGCTGGAACTTGTTATAATGCGCGATCTGATCGGCGGGTAATGCCATATTCAATACAGTACCAAATGCTTCTGCGATCTTGTTGTAAACCGGGATTGAAGTGGTTGCAAGTATTTGAAAACCAGACAAACACAATAAAGTCGCTCCGATGAATATCCAGAATTCCTGTGAGTAAGTGGAAACTTCTTCTTCGTCACTTGGCAGCGATTTCCAGCGGTATATCAATAATCCGATCGAAACGATGGTGAATGTGAGCAGATAAATCAGCAGCTGGCCGGATAGACCCAGATCGGTAAACGAGTGAACCGATGCATTTCCCAAAACCCCGCTTCTCGTCATGAATGTAGAGTAGAGGATCAGGATAAATGTGGCAATCGTCAGTATGAAAGAAGTTTTCAATGCAGTCGCATTCCTTCTTGCAATGATCATCGTATGCACAGCCGCCACCAATACGATCCAGGGAACGATAGACGAATTTTCCACGGGATCCCAGTTCCAATAGCTACCAAAGTTGAGCGTTTCGTAAGCCCAATAAGCGCCCATTAAAATACCAACTCCTAAAACCAATGCTGAAAAAAGTGCCCACGGCAATGCAGGTCGAACCCAATCCTGGATTTTCTTGGTCCAGAGTCCGGCGATAGCGAAGGAGAATGGGATCAATGTAGAAGCAAAGCCGAGGAACAGGGTAGGAGGGTGAATCACCATCCAGTAGTTCTGCAACAACGGATTCAATCCATTTCCGTCTTTGGGAATGAAATTGGCGTCCATTTTGTAAACCGGCAGATCCGGCATTACTTCTTTAAGCAGCAAGAACGGCGTAGAACCAATCTTTACATCAAGCCCGGGAATAACAACACCCAGGATCATGGAAGTAAGAAATGCCTGAACCAATGCAAAAACGGTCATCACCGGCGCTTCCCACGATCTGTTTGAGAATATCAGAATACAGCCTAAAACCACATTCCAGAAGATCCAGAGAAGGAAACTGCCTTCCTGATCCTGCCAGAAACTGGAAATGGTGTAACCAGTCGGGAGCGAAAGCGAAGAGTTTTTCCAGGCGTAATGGTACTCAAAATAATGGTTACCAATGATCCAGTAAAGCGAGAATACCACACCGACAACCGCCGCAACGTGCACGTAAAATATCATACGTGCAAATCGTTTCCAGGTTATCGTTTCTTCGATAGTAGCAGAAGAAGTCCCGGATTTAAAATAAGCAAAGGTTGCAAAGAGCGCACTAACAAATGCAACAATAACCAGCAGGTGACCTGCACTTCCTATTGTACTGTGGATCATGATTTTGCAGCAGTATGTTCAGTGGTTTCCATTTTCCCGTTTTCATATTTGGACGGGCATTTCATCAGAATTTTTTCGGCTGAGAATGTGCCATCTTTCATTTTTCCAACCACAACCACCTGTTCTGATTTGTCGAAATCCTGCGGTTTTGAGTTTTTGTAAACCACCCGCTGCTCTACATTATTATTATCTACCAATGTAAATACGAACAGGTTTGGATCAATTTCAGGCTGATATTCCATTTCCAGGATCTGGCCCACCGCATCTTTTTTCAGTTTTCCTACCACGTGAATGCTTTCATCGTCACCATCCTGCGCCATGGTTTTGGCTTTGGTAAAATCGACGTAAGTGCTTGCGTCCCCGGCAGTTGAGACAATAATTCCTATTGCGACGGCTATAATGATAAGCCCGAAAATCTGTATCTTTTTCATCGGTTATACTACTTGATATTTAATTCCTTTTCAATTTTCCTAAGCTTACTATCGATCCGCAGCATATTGACTGCTATTCCGGCAAAAACGACCGCAATCACAGCCACCACGACCCAGATCTTACCATCTTCGCGCAGCTTGTCGGCCATAGGAACAGCTTGTTCCGAAGCTTGCGCAAACAATTTATCAGTAATAAGAAGCAGGGTCAGCAGGAGGGGAAAGATCCGTTTCATGGTAATTCTTGAATTGCTCAAAATCTTAACGAAATTTTGATTTGAAATGTTTATAAAATCTTTAAAAAGGCTCAATGCGTTACGTGGCCAGCTGAATCGGGGATTTCTTCCCTTACCCGGTTAATGCGTTTCATCCGGATCCGCAGTTCGGCGAGCCACAATCCGAGCAATATGTAACCGATCACGGCCGGGTAAAAAACCCTGCGGATGCTGTTGTCGAAATCATAGGAGCCGAAAGTACTGTTGCCGCCGCTTCCAGGGTGCAGCGAGTCGGTGAGGCGGGGAAGAATGTAAATGATCGGGATAAACACCGCAAATGCGAAAATGTTGTAAACAGACGATATCCGGGCTTTACGCTGCTCGTCTTCAAAAGAGCTTCTCAGCAACAGGTAAGCCAGATAAATTAGTATTCCGACCGCGGCGCCATTCAATTTAGGATCATTTGGCCAGGGATCGCCCCAGGTGTAATTGGCCCAGATAGAGCCGGTTAAGCAACCGAGAATGCCGAAGAAGATCGCAGATTTAGCCAGCTCACTCGCAATATCATCGTCGTTGATCCGCCCTTTGATCAGGTAGCGGACCGAAAATACCATGGAAGCAAACAACAGGGTGGTCATTGCAAGCCAGAGCGCCACGTGATAGTAGGTATTGCGGATGCTTTCGTTGATGATCGCCAGATGCGGCACCTCGCCCATTAATCCCATCACGATCACATAAAATATGATCACGATACAAAGGATTTTCCACCAGATCTTTCTCATTTTGAGTCTTTTTACTAAAATTTTAACCCAGCCTTTTTTCGAAAATCAACTTCTCCACAAATAAGGAAAAAGCAGATAGCTGAGCGTTATTACTATGAGATCAATAGATAATAGTGTGGTGATTTCGTCTGTACTGACCGACCAGTCCAGTCCGTCGAGCGCATTTTTTGCCAGCTTGATGGTCATCAGAAGCATAGGCAGGATAAGTGGGAAACTCAATACGGCCATCAAAGTCGCACTGTTGTCAGCTTTGGAAGCAATACCGGCTACCAATGTCAACACCGATGCAAATCCAATCGCAGCGAGCAGGATACTCAGCAGGTAAAGACCAATGTCACCGACCGGATTCCCCATTACGAGCGAGTAAATTCCAAATCCAATACCCGACAACGTCAACATAATGAGTGAGTTGTAGATGATTTTGGAAATGATGATTGCCTGTGGACTGCAAAGGCTGTAATAGTAGATCAGTCGACCGTAACGTTCCTGGGAAAAGCTTTTTGCAACCGCATTCACCGCCGTGAAGAGAATAATGATCCAGAAAAGGGTATTCCAGACGATCGGAGTGAGCTGGTTGCGGCGTAGACTAAAACTGAGATAAGCCACGAAAACGGTACTGACCACGTACAGCAACATGCCGCTGAGTGCATATTTCTGCCGCCATTCCAGCGTTACTTCTTTCCAGATAAGGGTTTTGATCTCGTTCAAATCTCGCAATCGGCTATCAGCGGGCAGCTTTTTTCAATTAAAATCCTGATAAAAGATTCCCTGTTTCAAACTGCAAAAATACGACATAAAGGCCGAGGGAAATAATAAAACGGTCATGATTTTGGGTGATCGGAAGCAGAAACGCGGCATATTCCAGCCTAAAATATTTGAATTCCGGGCGGATAGTGCTTAATTTGTGGTTTAAATAAAATGAATCTAAATAAGAATAAATGCAACTGAAAACGGTATCGCAGCTTCGTAAAGGTGAGACAGGAATTATAAAATCCTTTACAGATAGTGCATTGTCGTTAAAGTTGCTGGAAATGGGTTGTCTGCCCGGCTCGGAGGTGCGGCTTGACGCTATTGCTCCGCTGGGCGATCCGATTTGCATTAGTGTAAGTGGTCAGTATAGCTTGTCTCTGCGCCTGAATGAGGCATCCGTGATTGTGTTAGAGTAGATTTACAAGTTGTTTATTAAATTCTCCATTGAAACAAGGAAATATAAAAGTTGCGCTGGTAGGTAACCCGAATGCTGGCAAATCGACATTATTTAATGCATTAACCGGTTTACGTCAGAAAACAGGCAACTTTCCGGGCGTTACAGTTTCTAAGAAATCGGGTACTTTCCGAATCCCTGCTACCGACGGACTTGCTGACAAAAACGTCGTGCTCGTCGATCTTCCCGGACTTTATAGCATTTATCCCAAATCCAAAGACGAGGCGATCGTCATGGATATCCTCGCAAATCCCAAACATCCAGATTTCCCGGATGTGGTGATCGTCGTGATCGACGCGTCAAATCTTCAAAGGAATTTATTGCTCTTCACGGAGATCCGCGACCTCGGGATACCGTCGGTGGTTGCATTGAATATGTTGGATGTGGCGGAGAGTATGAGCCTGACTGTGAATGCAGTACAGCTTGCCATGCAATTGCAGGTGCCGGTGGTGAATATCAATGCGCGTACGGGGAAAGGTGTTGATAAGTTGAAAGAGGCAGTTCATCAGGTTTACCAGAAAGAAGAGCAGCCGGTTCTTGCCAATTTTTACGAGCCGAAGGAAAGTGAAGTTAGTCTCATAGGAGAAGTTCGCGAGATATATCAGCTTGATAATGATTACGTTGCGCTACAATATGTTTGTCAGCACGATAATTTTTCCTTCCTCGAACAACCAGCGAGGACGCGACTTGACAAGCTGATCGAGAAATATGGTTTTGACGAAAATAACTTTCTCGCGACTGAAACAATTGCTCGCTACGAGAAGATCAAACCGATTGTTTCCAAAGCGGTCAAATCGCAGGGTCAGACCGAACAACCTTACTGGACGAGGAAGCTGGATAGTTTCCTGTTGCATCCGTTCTGGGGTTATGTGTGCTTTTTAATAGTATTGGTCATCGTTTTTCAGGCGATTTTCGCGTGGGCTACTTACCCGAGTGATATGCTAGACGCGGGCATTGCGCAGGTGATCGAATGGACAAAAGCTGCTCTGCCAGAGGGAGTTTTGAATGACCTTATTACTGACGGGATATTGGCTGGTATTGCTGGGATAATTGTCTTTATTCCACCGATTGCGATACTTTTTGCATTGGTATCCCTGTTGGAAGAATCGGGATATATGGCGCGGGTGATGGTGATCATGGACAAGCTAATGCGCCCATTTGGATTGAACGGAAGAAGTGTTGTTCCACTTATATCCGGCGCAGCTTGCGCAGTGCCGGCGATTATGACCACACGGAGTATTACGAGCAGATATGAAAGGTTGCTCACAATCCTGGTGACACCTTTAATGAGCTGCTCAGCGCGGCTTCCTATTTACACGATTTTGATCGCGCTTGTCATTCCTTCAACAACCGTTTTCGGTTTCCTTAATTTGCAGGGACTGGTTTTACTTGGTTTATATGCATTAGGATTAATAGGCGCGCTGTTCTCGGCCTGGCTGCTCTCTCTTTTTATTCCTAGAAAAGAAACCAGCTATTTTATGCTGGAAATGCCTTCCTATAAATTGCCGCGCTGGGGCCACGTCGCTTATACGATGTATGATAGTGTAAAATCTTTCGTGGTTGAGGCTGGGAAGGTGATTATGGCGATTTCCATTGTGCTTTGGGTATTAGCGAGTTATGGTCCTGGTGATCGCATGGAAGTTGCTGAACAACAAACTATTGCGAAAATGCAAAATGCACCTCAGGAGCAGATCGACGCGGCAGTATCGTCTGCCCGCCTGGAACATTCTTACGCGGGACATTTCGGCCGCTTCATCGAGCCCGCGATCCGGCCTTTGGGGTATGACTGGAAAATCGGTATTGCATTGCTGGCGTCTTTCGCCGCGCGGGAAGTTTTTGTGGGTACGATGGCGACTATATATAGTATCAGCGGAGATTCGGAAGATGTACCGACGGTGAAGGAGCGGCTGATGCAGGAAAAAAATGCAGAAACAGGCCAGCCTATGTTTACGCCTGCTGTTTGCTTCTCGCTGTTGATGTTCTACGTTTTCGCAATGATGTGTATGAGTACGATCGCAGTCGTACAGCGCGAAACCCACGGATGGAAATGGCCGTTGATCCAGCTGGCATACTTAATGGTACTCGCGTATGGGTCTGCGTTTGTGGTTTATCAGTTAATGAGTTGAGCGCATTTAGAAAGTATAAATGACCGGAGCTTCTCCAAGCTCAGATATTTGACAAGTTTGATCGAAATATGCACGTCGCAGATGAAGTCCATTACGCAGCCTGACTAATCAATCTTCCCGAAACAAGCATTTTGGCGTAGTTCAAACTTGCCAGAATGTCTTCCCTGACCAGTTCGGGGTGATCTTCAATGATTTCATCTATTGACATTCCCGAACCCAGCATGTCCATAATTACTTCAACCGGCCACCGCATTCCTCTAATAACCGGTTTGCCGTGACATATATTAGGGTCTATTGTGATTCTTTCCAGATGTTGCATATCAAGATTATATTGTCAAATGATTAGTTGATGAGTTAAGTGGTTTGCATATCCTTTAACTCGATCTTTTTATGACGTGACAGGAGACATAATGCTGATAGATCACTTTGCAAGATCTGATCGAAATCTCTTAGTCTGACATTTTTGGGAATGTCTTGGACAAAGAAAGTTTTAGCGCTCTTTGTTGTAAAATTCCTTTTCTTTTTGCCGGGCAATTCTTGTCCCGATGATCCTGACTTTTCCATCTCTAATAATAAAATAAGAAGTTAGTATTCTTTCAAGATAGCTTCGACCAATACAAAGAAAACGAACTTCCTTTGATCTGTTACTAATCATGACCAGTTTAACGGGATCTTTGAAAATACTTTCGGCTTCCAAATTACTAATGCCGTGCTTTTTTTCAGACTTACTTTCGTTGCCGGTATCCCAAAAAAATTTCAGTGGTGCCAATATGTGATCGAGCTATGTTAGGAGTTCCTCCTTTAGACGCCCGATCCTTTAACTGGTAACGCTAAAAAGCAAAAAATGTTTACCAACCCAAATTCTCAACAACATCCGACGCGATCAGGGCGATTTGTCCTTTTTGTTCGGCGGCGCGGTCGCCGGCTAGGCCGTGCTGGTAAACGCCCAGGATAGCGGCTTCGGCGGGTTTGTATTTTTGAGCTAATAAGCTGGTGATAATGCCGGTTAATACGTCGCCGGTACCGCCGGTTGCCATTCCCGGGTTTCCGGTGGAGTTGAAATGTACTTCGCCATTTGGGAGGATTACCGCCGTATTCGCGCCTTTTAAGCAAATTATCACCTGATATTTTCCCGCAAAATCCCTGGCCAGTTCCAGTCTTTCATATTCATCGCCGCTTTCTCCGGCCAGGCGCTGGAATTCTTTTGGGTGTGGAGTGAGAATAGTATTCGGAGGTAACTTATCAAGCAAACTTCTGTTGCTGGAAAGGATATTCAATGCATCTGCATCAATAATAAGGGGCACTTTGACCTGATCCAGCAACTCTTCCAGCAATGCAATTGTAACCGGCTCCTGCCCTACGCCCGGCCCAATTCCCACTGCCGAATAAGGTTCCAGGTCGGGAAACTGGCTGATATGTCTGTCATTTTTGTCAATTGAAACCATTGCTTCCGGTGATGAGATCTGTATAATGTCATATCCGCAGACCGGAGCATGCATTGTGAGCAGCCCCACTCCCGATCGAAGACAGGCTCGCCCCGATAAAACTGCCGCACCCATTTTACCAAAACTACCAGCCAGCAGTAATGCGTGACCGAAAGTCCCTTTATGCGAGAATTTGCCACGTGGCTGAATAAGTTTTTCAGCTGCTTTTTTATCTGTAAACCAATAGGGTGTAGGCAACTCCTGAATATATTTCCCGCTCAGCCCAATATCCACAACATGCCACTCGCCGGTAAAGCGAACATTTTGAGGAAGTAAAAAAGCTAGTTTCGGAAGTTGAAAAGTCACTGTATGATCTGGCTCAATAATCGGGTCATTTTCCCCATTTGCCTTATCCATATATAAGCCACTCGCAATATCTACCGACACAACCTTGTTAGGCAGCGCATTGATTTTGTGAATAATGCCGGCAAGCAAACCCTCAGCCGGCCGAGACAAACCCGATCCCAGCAATGTATCAATACACACTACCTGAGACGAAAGTGTCGGGAATTGATCAGCTGAGCTTATAAATGCGAGATTCAAGTGCGTTTTAAGCCGATCAAGGTTTTGCGTAAAATCGTCGGAAGCATTTGGCGTATAATCTGCAACTACAACCTGCACATCGTAACTCAACTGGCTCAGCAGCCGCGCGATAGCCAGTCCGTCGCCACCATTATTTCCTTTTCCGCAGAAAACACATACCGGGCGCGTATTCACAAACTGGTTACAAAACCAACCCACAAATGCATTGGAAGCCCGTTCCATCAAGTCGAGAGAGGATATTGGTTCATTTTGTATGGTGAATTGGTCGAGCGACCGGATCTGTGCGGAGGTCAATATTTTCATAATTCTGATAGCGTCTATTTAAGTTTGTGTGTTAAATGTCTGTGCCAACCGGTTGACTTTCACGAATCGGTCCTGCAAACCTTCATGGAATATTTGCAATTAATGCTTTTCAAAGCTTTTAGATAAGCGTAAATAATCTTAGCTTTGCACTCGTTTTTCCCTGGGTTGTTTTGAATGAAGGGGCGTCACCCCATCCGCTGAGAACAAGCTATTACTTTAAATCTATAAAGCATTCGTCATGAGTGAACTTATTAAACTCGTAGAAGCTACGATTGAAAATCGTAAATCCGAGTATCCTGATTTTGGATCAGGCGACACAATTAACGTACACGTTAAGATTCGTGAAGGTAACAAAGAGCGTGTACAGCAGTTCCAAGGTACTGTTATGCAACGCCGCAATCTTAATTCAAGTGGTGAAACCTTTACAGTACGTAAAATATCAAACGGCATAGCTGTTGAACGCGTTTTCCCAATTCTTTCACCAAGTATCGCAAAAATCGAATTGATTCGTCGCGGTAAGGTGCGTCGCTCACGTTTGTTCTATCTGCGTGGACGTCAGGGTAAAGCTGCTCGTATCAAAGAGCTTAAAGTAGCGAAGTAATAACTTCTCTCTAAAAATTTAAAACCCTGCAGGTGATTTTTTCTTGCAGGGTTTTGTTTTTAAATAGACTGCCGGTTTTAACCGGCGGTAATTAAGAAATCCCTATTTTTTTAATTTTCGTTGGTTTCAACCGACGGAAAAAGCCGCAGAACAGAACTATGAAAATTCCTTTTTACAAATACCAGGGCACTGGAAACGACTTTGTGATGGTGGACGATAGAAACCTACAATTTCCGGTTTCAAAGGAATTCATCGCCTCCATTTGTCATCGCAGGTTTGGGGTAGGCGCCGACGGGTTGATTTTGTTGCAAAATGCCGAAGGCTACGATTTCAGAATGGTCTATTTCAATGCAGATGGGGGAGAAGGAAGTATGTGCGGTAACGGCGGCCGCTGCGTTGTTCAGTTTGCGAAAGATCTGGGTTTATTTACTGATACAACCAGATTTATCGCAGTCGACGGCGAGCATGAAGCCAGCGTTGACGGAGATATTGTTAGGTTGAAAATGTCTGGCGTGAAGGATTTGGAGCGCTACGATGAGTTTGATTTTATGAACACCGGCTCGCCACATTATGTGACGTATGTGGACGATGTTACAGAAGTCGATGTCGTGAATATCGGTAGCGAAATACGTTACGGTTCCGTTTATGGCCCGAAAGGCGGCACTAATGTGAATTTTGTAGAAGTAATCGAAGGTAATCACCTCAGCGTGAGAACTTACGAGCGGGGCGTGGAAGACGAAACTTACAGTTGCGGAACCGGCGTTACTGCCTGCGCATTGTCAGCTCATTTAAGAAAAGGTTGGGTAAGTCCAATCAAAGTAGAAACGATCGGCGGATCGCTGGAAGTAGCGTATTCCAAAAACTCCGAATCCGGGTTCAGCGACATATATTTGATTGGCCCTGCTGTGAAAGTATTTGAAGGAGATTTACCTGCCGGGTCGTAAAACCTGGCAAGTTAATCTCCTAATATACCTCCGTGAACGTGCAGAATGCTTTTCTCAGACCATTCCGGTACCCGGCAATAATCCATGGCAGCCACTTTGCTGCGCACGCCATTTGTGCAAATCACAACTATTGTATTATAGCTATCTAGTAGTATTCGTTTTTCGCGTATTTCCGCCAGCGGGATATTAATCCCCCCTTCATTGAACTCCTCAAATTCCCAGGGTTCACGCACATCAACGAGTACCGAACCAGATTCTTTTAGTAGTTCCAGTGCTTCTGATAATGGTATATCCGAGTAACTGCGGCGCATTTATTTCTATAATGCGTAGGGATGATTGCTTTCAACAGGGATGTTTTTCGCGATCAATTTGTGGATATCACGCAAAAACAGTTTCTCTTCCCGGTCGCAAAACGAAAACGCAATTCCTTTCGCTCCCGCCCGGCCCGTTCTGCCTATTCTATGCACATAAGTTTCTGGTACGTTAGGGATTTCGTAGTTGATCACATGCGTAAGATCGTCTACATCAATTCCTCTCGCGGCAATATCGGTCGCAACCAAAACCCTGGTAGTCTGGCTTTTGAAGTTCTTTAATGCATTCTGACGCGCATTCTGGGACTTATTACCATGAATAGCCTCCGAAGTAACGCCCGCTTTTCTCAGCACTTTTACAACTTTATCAGCACCGTGTTTGGTACGGGTAAAGACAAGCGCAGTCGAGATAGACTGGTCTTTCAAAATGTGCAGAAGCAGATTGTTTTTATCCGATTTATCAACAAAGAATACCGATTGCCTGATCGTATCGGCCGTAGAAGAAACCGGGGTAACCTCCACTTTAACCGGCTGAATAAGGATCGTATTGGCCAGCGCAACAATTGCCGGCGGCATCGTAGCCGAGAAAAACAGCGACTGCCTTTGCTGTGGGAGAAGCTTGATCACTTTTTTAACATCGTGAACAAATCCCATGTCGAGCATGCGATCGGCTTCATCCAGTACAAAAAATTCAAGTTGATTTAACTTTATAAAACCCTGAGTAATAAGGTCAAGCAATCGACCAGGCGTCGCTACGAGGATATCAATACCCTTTCGCAATGCATCAGTTTGTGGTTTTTGACCAACACCTCCGAAAACCACGGTGTGTTTCAAGCCGGTATAGCGACCATACGCAGCAAAACTCTCGCCGATCTGGATCGCCAGTTCACGCGTCGGAGTTAATATCAATGCCCGAATTCGCTGTCTTTCCGAATTTCCAACCGGCTTATTATGAAGCAATTGAAGCATTGGTATTGCAAAAGCTGCCGTTTTTCCTGTACCGGTCTGCGCGCAGCCCAGCAAGTCTTTTTGGTCTAAAATAATGGGGATTGCTTTTGCCTGAATGGGGGTAGGGGTGTCGTAGCCTTCTTCTTTGAGAGCCTTTGTAATTGGCTCAATGAGGTTTAATTCCTGAAATGTCATTTGTGTTTTTTAGCGGCCGGGTTGTGACTTGCGGCCAGGATCATACTAATCGGCTTATAGCCGTCGGTATAACAGAACTTCGGGTTTTAACGTTCATTCAAAAAAATCAATCGGTTTTTCCTACTTTGTATAAATTTCAAAAGAACGAACAACTAATTTCAGCCATGATCAAAAACGCTACATTAACATTGCTGCTTTCCCTGGGAATTCTTGCCGCGAGCGCCCAGGATGTGATCGTCAAAAAAGACGGCAAGACCGTTGAAGGAAAAGTGACAGAAGTTGGCATTGACAGGATCACTTACAAAATCAGTAATTCCGAGAGCAGCGCCAATTTCGTGATCCTTAAAAGTGAAGTTTCGCGGATTGAGTTTGACAACGGGCAGACCGTTTTCATCAGCGACAAGCTCGACCGCGGCCGGAGGAGAGGCCTGGGCCCACAGGAAAAACCCGTCAGCCCGCAGGATTCTGAGCCTTTGGGCGGGAATATGATCAATATATCGCCTTTTAAAGCATTGGACAGCGGGCCGGGATTTGGCGTGAGCTACGAAGTCTTATTGGACAAAAAGGGTTATTTCGGTTTGTTATTACCTTTAACGATAACGATTCCGGGAACCTACTCCTACATGGATGTAAGCGACACAAACGGTTCATTCATGTTTTACGTGTCGCCCGGACTAAAAATCTATCCTTTTGGGCAAAGGAAAGTGACATACGCAGTTGGGCCCAGCTTGTTTTTCGGAAGAGGCGAAAGGTGGGACAATAGCGGCACTTACGATCCCACAACCGGAACGTATATTAATGGCGGGCGATCCAATACGATGACGAGAATGGGCCTGATCGTAAATAACTATGTGAATTTCCAGGTTACCCCCAAGTTCCAGATCGGTTTGAATGGCGGGCTCGGTTCCAGGTTTGTTGACAGGGAAGCGTATTCTTCCAGAATTTCTTATACCAGGGGTTTGCAAATCACGGGCGAATTTAATTTCAGCCTCGGTTTTCGCTTTTGACAAACCCTATTTCATTACCCTGAAAACGGGATAACGCAGATATTCTTTCTCTCTGTACGCCGATTGATCGTAAATAAAGTCGAGCTGGGCATTTGCATCTTTTACGAATTCCGGCTCGGCTTTTCTTTTCGCATCCAGTTTTGCTTTGAGCTCCGGCGATTTTTTGAGCAGCTCCGCAGCCAGGTCTTCAAACACATAGCCCGAATAATGTTCCTTCGCCTGCAAAATGGTATCGAAGAAATTCCATTTGAAAAACGAATCGACCGCTTTTGGTTCGAGCGTTTCGATAATATATCTGTTAGTCCATTGATTGACAGGAATATACCAATCGCCTTTTTTGAAAGTAAGTGACTGATTTTCCTTTCTCAGAGATACACTTGTGTGCCAGTAATGTCCCTCAAAAGGTGTTTTCGGCGATTCATAATTTTCAATATAATAGGTCTCAACAGCCATTTCAGTATCATTTTCCAGCTGCTTCATTTCGACTTTATTCAATTTCAGCAATGCGATCACATTGTGCCAGCCTTGCGGGATAATATAAGCCGCTGGTTTGGTCACTTCGTCGAGCGGCACGTAAGTATCGTAAAACGGAATTGTTTTGGTAAAAGGCTTTGTACGGTCGTAATGCAGTCTTTTTTCACCACTTACCTCGCTTGTCACATATTCAGGTTCGTAACCTTTAAACTCTATCTGCGTATTCTTTTCTTTGTTAACCTGCCAGGTAATCGCAAATTTTTCCTGCGTTTTCACCGATTCCTTGGTCTCTTTCCGCAGTTTCAATAGCTGCTCCCGATGCGCAGCCAGGAATTTTATGTTTCCGTGCAGATATGCATAAGTAGACTTGACACGCTGATCGTAAGGCTTCAACATGTGCGTCTCAGTCATTACACCGATTGTGTGAAACAAGGCCGCGTAACCTGTTGAGTACCTCGGCCAGTCCGGAAACTGAACGAATCCTTTATCCGGAGTTTGTCCCCATGAATTCACATAAGGCGTCGCTTCATAGCCGGCTTCTTTGAGGTGCTTGTACATATAAGGCAGAAAAACTTCCTCATTAAACGTTCCGAGCTGGCCGCCCAGCTTGTCTTTCTGAGCATAATCCAGCGTCATTACGTATTGATAATCAGCTCCGTTGCTCACGTGGGTATCGGCAAAAAGATCAGGATCCAGCTCGTGAAAAATAGCGGCAAAGCTTCGCGCATTCCGGGTATCACTTTTGATAAAATCGCGGTTCAGGTCATAATTTCTGGCGTTTCCCCGAAAGCCATATTCTTCCGGCCCGTCCTGATTGGTACGTGTGGTACTGTTCCGGTTCAATGCGCCGCCGATATTGTAAAATGGAATTATTGCCAGCACCACATTTTCCAGTTCAGGAAACTTCTGAGGATTGGTAGCAATATCCCTGAGCAGCAACATCGACGCGTCGACACCATCCGACTCTCCGGCGTGTATCGCATTGTTGATCAGCAAAATAGCCTTGCCCTGGCTTTTTAATTTCCTAATATCAAATTCCTTATTTTTTGAATACAATACCAAATGAAGAGGCAGGCCGCTGTCAGTAGGACCTTTTTCAGTGATCTGGATTTGCGGGAAATTTTTAGCCAGCTTTTGATAAAAAGCAATACCCTCCTGATATGTCGGAGTTTGCTTCCCGCCACTTAGCTCAAAGCGGGTTTGATACTGAGCGGTCGCTGGAAAATAGAGAAATAAAGTTAGAGCAAAAGCAAAAAAGCGCATTGATATAGGCTGAATTAGTATTTGTATCTATCCATCAAATATAGATAAGGCTCTGTAAGATGGTGAACGAAAATGGTTTTCTTTGAGTCAGGAAATTTCTTATAATACTCAGCATCAGGCATTAACATAATTGTGGGCCCGATCCTGACATAGTTGCTGGTCTTCGCATAAACCGGCGGCTGAAATTCAGGAAGTATCTTTTGAACCGACTTGGAAGCGTAATTCCCAAGATACTTTACATAGTTCCGCTGCGCCTTCATGCTCGGATTCCGCATTTTCTTATAGGCGTGTTTCAACGCAATTCTGGCAATCAGCTTCTGCTTTTTCACCACCGCGTCAATATTCTGAAAAGGATTTGTTTCATTAAAATCGTCCAGCGTTTGCACCGAGAACGGAACTTCCGGGATCCAGTCGGCTGCATTGATTACCGTATATCCCCAACCTCCGTCGACCAAATGCTCGTATTCATAGGCATAGTACGTATTGCCCGCCTTCGGAGCCGCGCTGCAATAGGTTTTGAAACGAATATCCTTTGGAAGTTTTCCCTGTTTTTGAAGTGAATATAAATGTGAAGTAAGCAGAAATGCGATCGCGCCGCCCTGGCTGTGGCCCATGATCAGAAATTCACGTGTGCCTGTTTTATAGGAAGAGTCGATTTTCGGAACAATATCCCTGGCCAGAAACGCAGTTCCTGCCAGCCAGCCAATATGGACAGCCGCTTTCGGGTGATCTGCCAGATCGTATTGAAATGTAAAGGAATTGCTCATTTTCAACTCTCCTTTGGCAGGTACCATCGCGGCGTAAAAATTTTCAAGCCAGCCCACCGGCTCCTGGGTAGTACCCCGCACATTGATCGCCGCAGTTGTCGCATTCTTCCGCCACAAGCCCCATTTATTATCAAGCCCCATTACCGCCGACTGATACACCTGCTGGAACTGCGCTGGTTTCGGCGTTATAAATTTCGGGCGTGTTGTGTCCGTTTTAGTCGAATCGTACAGGAGCACGTGCATGTAGAAAAGCTCCTTGTACTCCGCTTTGTCAAAGCCGGGGCGGAGTGCGGGGCTCAATTTTTGCTGCGCCATTGCCGGGCTGAGAAGTAACAGACAAATGACGAGACACATTTGCGACCTGCGCAGATACCTGAATAAAATGAAAAGTAGATGGTTTTTCATGAAGTGCATTGAGGTCAAAACTCCTGCCAATTAGCAATCTTAAATGTAGGAAAGAATCGGGTGAAATGGTATTCTCAGCTCATTCAGGTTACACAAAGTGCCCAAATCAGATCTTTCTAAAGACATTAGAATACCTTTAGAATCGTGTTCACGGCGATGTTTTGCTTGGAATACCCTTTGTCAATTCGCTATTTTTGACTAGCCTAAAAATATTTCATGGAGTTATATTATTCATTTTCAGTTCTCATCGTTCTTTCAGCAATCTTCTCCTACATCAATGCAAGGTTCCTAAAACTGCCTGCGTCAATTGGTGTAATGGTCATCGCGTTACTCGTTTCAATCGGGCTGATTGCGACTGATAGTATGTTTCCGCGCATATTTCTGCGCATTTCGACGCTCATTGCCAGCGTCGACTTAACCGAAATTTTAATGGGCGCAATGCTGAATTTTCTGCTGTTCGCCGGCGCTATCCATATTCACCTGGAAGATCTCCGCGAGCAGCGACTTCCGGTAATCGTATTCTCGACTGTCAGCGTGGCGATTTCCACGTTTGTGATCGGATTTCTGATGTTTTATCTACTGCCTTTTACAGGTATTCAAATTCCTCTGATCCAGTGTCTCGTATTCGGCGCGCTGATTTCTCCCACCGACCCGATCGCCGTTTTGGGGATTTTGAAACAGGCGGGCGTACCCAAATCACTCGAAACAAAAATCGCCGGCGAATCCCTTTTTAATGACGGGATGGCGGTTGTGGTTTTCATTTTAATGCTCGCAATGGCGAGAGGGGAGGAAGTGAACACATCTTTCAGCGGAATTTCCATGTTACTGATCAAAGAAGCGCTCGGTGGGATCGCACTGGGCGTGGTACTCGGATTTATCGGATCTCAAATGATCTACCGCGTCGACGGCTATAATGTGCACGTTTTGATCACACTCGCGATCGTAATGGGCGGGCACCTGGTTGCGCAGGCTATGCACATGTCAGGTCCGCTGGCGATGGTCGCGGCCGGTTTGGTTGTGGGTAATTATGGTAAAAATCTGGGTGGCGTTTCGGATATCGAGCGCGACTATATCGATAAGTTCTGGGAGCTGGTGGATGAGATATTAAACGCTATTTTGTTCCTGATCATAGGTTTTGAACTCCTTCTAATCCCCGATTTGAAACAATATGGTTGGGCGGGTATTATCGCGATTGTAGTCGTGCTGCTTTCCAGGTTTATCTCCATTTATATTCCTGTCAAACTGATCCCGTTCCGGACGAAGTTTGGAAGGAAATCGATCACAATCCTGGTTTGGGGTGGCTTGCGGGGAGGTGTATCCATTGCGTTGGCACTATCGATCGACAATGAGCTGAACAAAGAAATCCTGCTCGCGATCACCTATTTCGTCGTATTGTTCTCTATTATCGTACAAGGTTTGACAGTCGGGAAATTGACTGCGAGAATGAGCAATGCAGAAGAGGCAGCTGCGGCTAAGGAGTAGTTGCTACCATTCGGTTAATCTCCGTATTTACTTTGTTGAGCCAGAGAAACTGTCCCTCGCAAGTCCAGTGCGAATCTCCTTTCAAATAAGAATGCCGGCCCATTTGGCGAAAATCAGCCAATACATCAATGGTCGGCATTTTTAATTCCGGGTGCTTATAAATGCGCTCGATCAGGCGGTTGTAAACACCATATTCCGGCTGCAATACAGAAACCTTATTGGGAATTATTGAGAGAAATACATGCTCAAAGCCCAGCGAATCGGCGAATTGGGCAGAAGTATTAAGATGGCGGACGATCGAATCAATTTCACTATCCTCTGCTGGCGTAAATGAAGAAGTGATCCCGGAAGTGTCGGTATCCATATAAAACACCATATCCTGATCATCATTCACCAGCGTGACAGATTCGTTGACGCGACGAAAAAGCTTGTATTGCAGATCAGCCTTCCATTCTTTAAAAGTCAGGAAAAAGTCATTTTGAAACAAAAATGCATCGAGACGATCGCGAGTAAAAGTACCGTTGAAAGCATTGTCCAGCTGCGTCATATAACCCGGCGGATCTACCACGGAAATGAAAGTAGCAGTGTCCGGGATCAGGACTTGGATAGGCGCCACCATTTTTTGGCGGAAATGGCGCTCGACCGACTCGATCAAAAGTATATTCGTCTCAGTAGTATCGAGCTTAATGTGCAGGTAATCAGCCCAATGTACGCGAGTATATTTATCTGCAACAAAATCCTTCGGGCCTACGCGCTCTTTTTCCGAAAAACTGTCGCCGATGATATATAGGTGGACTTTTTTTGAATGCGGAGGGCGGGCCGGTGGCGTGTAGCCTCTGCAAGTATCTTTCTGATCCTTAAATTTTGACAAATTGGCCAGCCTGTAAAGATCTCCATATTGATATCCGTCTTTGATCAAATGCCATTCACCCACCTTGGTAAGCAGGTATTGACTCTGGCCAACTGCCCAGATCAGGCACCCAACAACCAATACGACATATTTCAATAGCTTCATTCCTGTCATCGCAACTTTACAGACCAAACCTGAATTTTCTTCTCCGATCTGCTGAATATCAATAATTTATAATATCCTGGTTGATAAGTAAGGCGCACCGGCATTTCCGAAGGAATCGCTTTGTCGCCCAGTCTCTTGCCGCTCATATCGAAAACCGTAGTATAGTTGCCCGACTTAATCGTGATAAACCGGTTATCTACTCCGAAGAAATGGTATTGAATGACAGAATTCGGCAATATATCCTTAATCTCAAAAAGCTCTTTTCCGTCTTTGTTGATAATCGCAATTTTCGAATTTACTGATCTCACCAAAATCCAGTCGAGCGAGTTGCGGTCAGCCACGATCTTGAACGAAGAGCCTGGTTCTGGCCGCAGGAGCTGCCTGCGCGACGTGACTTTCCCGTCCATATTAATGCTGATCAGCTCGCCCGATACGCTCACGCCCACGATCTCCGGCTGCCCGGTTGTTGGGTCCTGTGTCCAGGTAAATGCACTTTCGGACCTCGTCAGAATGTCGACCGGGAAATTTTGCCGCACACTGCCATTTTCCCTCAGTACATAAATCTTACCGTTCTTTTGGGTAACGATAAATCCCTTGTTCCCAATCTGGTTCAATGCGATCACCGGCCCCTGGATATTCTGAAATGCCACCGAACTGTTAAGCCTTCTTACTGGTTTACCGACACTCTCCCAAATGAATAGTTCTTCCGCGGTAGTCTTGATAATGAACCTGTTACTGCCATCATCGCCACCGTCAATCGCGTACAATGCATTAATGTCTGCCGACGAAGGAAGTATGCCTTTGAAAGTAGTCACAACCGTAGAATCGTCTTCGTCCAGCGCATAAACCGTTCTGGCAGTTGCAAATATCCGTTGCTGCCTGCCAATGTTCAGGAAATCGACTTTATAGGAATTCGTCACGATCGGCCCGTCCAGTTTCGCAATTACTTCGGTTTTTCCTTCTCGTAAATTATTGGTTCTGTGCAGGTTATTTTGTTTGTCGGTTAAAAGTATCTCGGAACTTCCATCCACCGGATTTTGCAGCGCAGTCAATTCTGTGTCAAACAGATCCGGCCACTCAATATCGATATTCAGGAAAGTCCGGTTAAGTACTTTGCTGGCTGTCTGGCGTTTTTTTGGCGTAAAAGTGATTTCCGGAAATGCGTTATCACCGTTATATCTGCATTGAAAGGTGACCGATTCCATTTTTGAGATCAGATCGGAATACTTTTTAAAACCCTCGTTTCCAGCTCTGGTCTGCGCTTTTCTCAGGTTGACGATCACCGAAAGTTGCGCTTCGCTATTGGTTTTGGTTAAAATACTATCGTATTCCGGCGACTGTTTCCAGGTGATCTGGTTTTCATAATCAACTATATAATTCTGCAAAACCTGTGAGTTGTTACTGATCACCAGATAAGGCGCGATATAAGTAAAGTAACTTCTCGGAAACCCAGGAAACATCGGTCCATAAAGACCCGAAGGAAGCTCAGGAATAGGCACCGAGTAAATATCATAACCCTGGTACTGATCCACGGAAGCATTGCTCTCAGAATTTGACAGCCGCGCAAGCTTTTGAAGAACAGGTCTCAGTTTGTCATAATTTGAAAATTCAGCCAGCAATATCTTCCCGTCACTGATACTGTTATTCTCTTCGAGTTGACACAAAATGAGCTCAGAACCCAGGTTGTCGATCAGCAGGTTGCTTTCGGCAGAAATGTAATATTTCAACTTGTCCCATGCCGGCGACTTGTGCTTTTTGTGCCACTTTAAAAATTCCTTTTTAAAAGCATCTTTATCAACCACCGCTGAGCGATACAGAAAGGAAGTTTGCTGTGAAATATGCTTGTGGCCAGCAAATGGAATGCCGGGAATATCTTTGAGGATATTGGCCATATAATAGTCAGGCACATCTGCGCCCAGCGATTTTAATGTCAAATTCCCTTTTTTACCCAGTTTTGATTCAATATGAAAATCCTGGTAGCTCGGAAAATTTCGGGCGAATTCTGTGTAGATACCTATCGCATTGTCAGGCGAAACAACCGATTTCCAGGCGTCGTTGCGCAGATAAATGCTGGTACCGAAGTCAGAATCGTCGATACCCGAGAATTTTGACCTTAGCCTAAAAGACTGAATACTGAGTGAAGAAGCGCGTATTGCATCCTCGATCAGATCACCATAGTAACTGACGATCAGCAAATTATCTTCTACCAGATAGGAGAACAGTGGCCGTGAATTGCGGTCGACGATATCGGTAATGCGGCGGTTCTGGAAGTTGTGGTGCAGCGCCCGGATATTTGGATTCTGTGGGCTCGATAGCCACGTTTTTTCCTCCTCAGTTACCGGAATATACATCAATACACCCCATTCCGTGCTGGTGCGCGGGTGATAGGAATAGGAAACTGTTTTTGCTTTGAGAAAATTATGCAGCCTTTTCTTATCAGTAGCGAACAGGTTCAGCAGTGAAAGATTATCACTGGCTACATCGAGTAGCGGCAGGCGCTTAATGTCCATTCCCGCCTCGGTAGCCACATAAGTGGAATCCTGTAAATGCTCACTCGTAATCACCACGACCGCATTGGTAGGAATAAACTTCCACGCAGCCGTAGACCCGCGGGTCCATTTATATAAGAAATATCCTGCTGACGCTATGACGACAATCAACAGGACTATTATAAAGTTCTTTTTTGACACCAGCTTATTTGTTAAGCACGTATCGCCCTAACTTTTTTGTTCAGTTCGAGACGAAAACGCAACAGTTCCTTGAAGCTTCGGATACAAACTTTCCACAGGTTCCATTTCACGATCGAAACGGTTCCGGTTTCTCGGTCCTTGTGCGTAATAGGGATATCAAATAATTCCTGACCCGACTTTTTCGCCATTACCGAAAGAAAAATATTGGGTGCAAAAGGCTCAGGGTTGGGCAACTGGTTCATCAGTTTTTGCAGGAAGCTTCCTTTGATGAGACGGAAAGGGATATTGCTGTCCATAATGAAAGTACCATACACCGTTGATATCGTTCCGCGAAGGAATTTGGTAATAAAAAGGCGCACACCTGCATCGTGACGCACTTCCCGATATCCCAGAATAAACTGCGATTGCTCGCGTTTTTCCCATAACTTTTTAAAATCGTCGGACACGAACTGATCGTCGCTATCAGTCTGAAAAACATATTCAGAGTTCAGTTCCAATGCTTTACGATAACCATTTACCACTGCATTACCGTGTCCGCCGTTTTTCTGGTTGATCACAGTCAGGTTGGAAACTTCTTTTTCCAGTTTATCCAAAAGTACTTTTGTATTGTCTTTGGAACCGTCGTTGATTACAATCAGGGTTGTATTGTCGTTTGGAAAAGTCTTTTTGAGGAAATCTGTCCAATTATAAACTACTTTTTCTATACAATCCTGTTCATTGTATGCGGGCATTACTATACTGAGACGGTATGACATGCAGAATTTTATTTGGTATGGTTGTGCGAAATTAATAAATAAAGCCTGTAACCGGTATACGCCGATTGATTATTTACTTTGCGTACCTGTCCTTCAATGCATTGATCGGCTTTTCAAAAAAATGCCAGGATAGGGACGCTACTGCCACAGTTAAGGCCATGACAACCAGGGCTTCAAAAGCCACTGAGCCTTTTAAATCGGGTACATATTGATATATCTTGTTAAATAAACGCACCGTTGGATGCATTGGACCACTATGGAAATGGTTGTAGACGAAATTATGATAGAGGTATAAACCGTAACTGATCTTTCCGAGGTAAATACTCACCGGATTTTCCAGAAAAGCGGCCATTAATCCATTATATCCCATCACCGCCCGTCCTATCAGGAAAAACCCAAAAATGGACGATATTGTTCTGTCAAAAACGACAAACGAAATATTGAAGCGATTATCGAACGATTTAGACCATACCTGTAACAAAATCCAGGCCAGCAATGCCAATACGACGGGCCACGTTCTTCCAAAAAGCTTACTAAAAAAATCGTTCTTGTAAACCTGCAGCCACGCCATTAACCCGCCTAATGCAAAAGAATCCAGGCACGCAGGCGTACTTACGTAAGTAACGATCCAATCGTCAATACTAAATTCCTGGTTTGCATTGAAATAATACAGCCGAAACAGAATGCTCAATACGCCCATAATTCCCAATACGGGAATGAGCTTGTTTTTCGGGACAAAGAAAATCAGGAAAGGGAAAAACAGATAAACCTGCTCTTCCACGGCAAGTGACCACAAATGGTCCATAGAGCCCATCCAGGTCTTGTTGACCGCCATGTAGATATTAGTCCCGTACAAAGCCAGCCAGCCCACCTGCTCACGCACCGGAGACACATTGAAAATGAATAGCAGCAGGATCACGAGATAGTATACAGGAAAGATCCGTATTGTTCTTCTAATGAGGAACTTACTCAAATATTTTCCAAAGCCGCCGGGTACATTTATGTTCTTATCCCTGCTTTTTAAGAGAATTCTTGAGATCAAAAATCCACTCAGTACAAAGAATATGGTAACGCCCGTTGCGCCCACCGGCACGGAGTTAATTTCTACAAAAAGATGCTCAACAAGGACCAGCGCAATCGCAATGAAACGGATTCCGTCCAGCTGAATAATATGTCCCGACGAATTTGTACGCATGATTACCAGTTTACCCGAACGTTGTTATCCTTAATTCCGTCAATGGTAACTTTCTGATTTTTAAAAAGAATACCTGTCCGATCACCATCCTGCCGGATTAATGCAATGTCGTAAGTGCCTTTTTCCAAAGGTTCTGTGAAAGGAATATCGACGTAAAAGCCTCTTGAAAAATAATACTGTTTAAGAAATAATTCCTTGCGGCTCTTGTTCCGGCTGCGGTAGGCAGGGAAAATGTAGAACCGTTTTTTGGAACTCAATAGTATATATACGCCGCTATCCTGCAAACGCTGACTGCTGAAAACGCTGTTTTCAACCGAAAGTTGGTTTGGTGATTTTTTAAATGTTGTCTGATCAAAAAGCTCGACCAGGCCACGCGAGCTTCCTGCGTAGGTTTGCCGATCTGCTATTGAAATGAGCGAGAGCCACTTATCATAAATTACTGGTGTTTTTTCAATGATATTTGCGGCAAAGGATGTGTCGGCAGGATAGGTCAGCGCTTTGTCCTTGAAAGTCCAGTTAAACTGATCTGTGATCAGCATTTTTCTCAGATTGTAGGCTTCTACTAAATGATAATGGTAGCTGAAAATATTAAATGTAACCGCCAGAAATACGATTGCCGTAATATAAGGAGACAGGAAACTACCGCGGATCGGGATCACTACATACAGATATGCTACGAGCAAAAGGAGCACCGAATAGATCTTGTACCTGCTGGTAATCAGCGTTTCTATGCCAAAACCGGCTCTCGAATAGACAACGATCAGTGCTGTCCCGAGAATAAAAAGCACCGTACCCAGACAAAACAGGTCGGTTACGCGCTCAAATTTATTGGTGTATTTATTCCTGATTATTCTGAATAGGGTAGTAGAAACGATCGAAATCGCGACTAAAAACAGGACAATACCCAGGAAGAAGCAAACCCCAGAATGGTCGAGGACCGGGAAGGATTCCGCAAACGAACCCAAAAAGGACATATACCCTTTGAAAAGCTGGAAAATCGTCGCCTTGGATTCAGGGTTATATTCTGGTTTTTGGTATGTAAAGAAGTAACCGACAACTGCCGCAATACTCCACGCGAGCCAAAGCGCAAATCTTTTACGATTTCCTGAAAGAAACAGGAGCAAAGCGCCCAGCGGAAGTACCAGCAGTCCATTTCCGCTGGTCAGGATCGTGACAATAGCCAGGCCGAGCGATGCTATGAATGCCGCCGAATTTGGTTTTACACAAAGAAAAAGCGTCCAGAGCGTCAATGTTACGACCCCAAAGTTCTGGATCGCCGACATACCCCAGAACATATTCTCATGGAATGCGAGCGTGAGCCATAAAAACGGAACGGGTACAAGTGCAAAAAGCGGCTTTTTGTTCTTTTTCAGCAGCTCATACCAAAGCGGGATCACAGCAAGCAGCAGTACATTTCCTGCGATCATCAAATGCCGGTAATTCAATGCACCGAAAATTTTGAAGTCGAGCCAGCTGATCAGCCGGGTGAGTGCGATACGGTGTTCGTTGTGCTGCCGCATTAATGCACGCAATTCACCTTTCCAGTCAGCTGCCTGGCTGAATTCAATGATGAACGCCTTGAAAGTATGGTCGTCCCACTTGGGGATATTGATAGCGTAGTAGTTCCAGACCGTAAAATAAATGAGGACCGGTAACAAAAGGATCAGGCTCAGAATGATCGTTAAAGCCTTTTTTGTCATGCCGGTATCATTAGCTGGCCTAAATGTGCCAAAATGGAATCCGGATCAAGGCCCGAGATTTTCTGATGATAACTTTGGCTTCCGTAGCGCGCATTTGGGTAACCTTCTGCTTTGAGACTTTTGAAAGCGCGAGGCAGAATACCTTTTTCCAGCAGCTGAACAGACAATTGCTGCGCAAGTCCGCCCGTGCTGATATGCTCTTCCGCGACCAGGATAGCCGGTGCATTTTTGATAAGCTCCGCTAGTTCGTCAGTGATATGTAACGGGAAATGCAGTGCAGTTACCACGTTTACTTTAGCCGAAAGTTCTTCGGAAAGCGCAAGTGCGGACAGTACATTGTTAGCAATTGGGCCCAATGCGAAAACGGTAATATCCGCATTTTCAGGTTTGTGAATGATCTTGAAAGAACCTGATGCGATGCTGTTTTCGGGAGTAGTTTTTCCAGCGCCCAAACGCAGATAAGCCGGGCGTGCATCTGTCGAGATCTGTCGAACAATTTGCTCTACTTCATCGGAAAACGCAGGTACCCAGACGTTTGCATTCTGTTGTCCGCTCAGGCAAGCGATATCTTCAATGGTATGGTGGCTGCTGCCCATGATCCCGTATCCGTAACCACCGCCGTTTCCGACCAGGAAAACGGGTAAGTTATTGAAGCAAACGTCATTCCGGAATTGTTCAAGGCATCGGTACACGATAAAAGGCGCAATGCTGTAACAAAAAACCTTATAACCTTTATGCGCAAAACCTGCGGCCACGCCAACCATATTCTGCTCGGCAACGCCTGCATTGATAAAACGTTTACCGAGTTTTGCCTGTAAGTTTTCCAGTGCATTATAGCCAAGGTCGCCAGTGATAAAAACGATAGAATCGTCTTCCACTGCTAACTGTTCCATGGCATTTGAAAATTCTTTTCTCATTGTTGATGATGAATCAAACTGCTAATTTAAACTGCTGGCTAGCAATTATACTATTTCCTCAATTGCTTCACTAATGCCCGAATCTCATCTGCGGTTTTGTATGATTTGGCGCCGCGGCGGATTCTGGTGCGAATGTATTTCGGTCGCTTTTTAGTTTCTTCAAATATCTTGGTAATGTATTCTCCTAAAAACGAAATGCCGAGGATCGTTAATCCGCCAAAGAATACGATCAGAACAATAATTGTCGTCACTCCGTGCGGCGTGTCCCGGAAGAAGAAGAATTTGGCTAAAATCTGCCAGATAATTCCTAAAATAGAAAGTCCCGTTAATGCAAATCCTGCATAGCTCATCAATTCCAGCGGGGCGAAACTGAATGAGAAAATCGCCTTTTTCGCCCACCAGATATTTTTCGTCCAGTTATTGGTGGAAATTCCAAACATCCGCTCCGGTCTCACATAAGGTACTCCTGTCTGCTTGAAACCAACCCAGGCGCGAAGACCTCTTAAAAACTGCTCAGTTTCAGGCAGATCAACCAATTCCTTCACAACTTTCCTGTCGATCATTGAGAAATCACCAGCGTCGCGGGGGATTGGAATGTAGCTGAGTCCCTGGAACACTTTGTAAAATGTCTTGTAGAAAAAGTGAATGTGCGGCTTCATTTCACGCTGCACCCGCACGCCGTAAACCACATCATTTCCTTCCATCCATTTTTCATAGAATGCAGGTATGATTTCCGGCGGATCCTGTAAATCTCCATCCATCAGCACCACACAATCACCCGTAGAGATTTCCATTCCGCTCAAAAAGGCAGACTGCGAACCGAAATTCCGCGAGTGACTTATCCCCACCACATTCGGGTCTTTGTCACAAATTTTATTAATTACTTCCTCCTGGTTGTCAGGCGAGCTATCGTTTACGAAAATGATCTCGTATCGAACTTTCAGGTCGTTAAATGTTTTCACAAGGCGCTCGTACATGAAGGGTATCGCCTGTGCATCCTTATAACACGCAATAATGGCGGTGATAACAGGATTCAGTTTTGGGTTTTCGAAAGCCGGGATAACCTTGTATTCGTACTGGATTTCTTCCTGCCACTGACTGTATTTCGAGAGCCCGGTTTCGAGAGAAGTTCGCGCCTTCCAGCCAAAATCCTGCTCGAACGAATTTGGGTCGCCAAACCATTCTGCCAGGTCCCATTTCCGGTTAGACATGCTGCCCCACTTCGGTTGGAGAGAAATAGCGAATGTAGAACGCGTGGTCTCTACCAGATCGCCCATCGTCGTTTTCTTGCCTGTGGCGATATTATAAGATCTGCCAGCAGTTTCTGTGCTGATATTCAATGCAGCATCAATAAACGCCTCCACGCAATCCTCAATAAAAACAAAATCCCGGCTGATATCAGGTGAGACCAGAGAAGGAAGCTGCTTTTTTCGGGCGTTTTCAATCAGTTTAGGGATCAGCCTGTCCGGCTCTTCCCAATATCCGTAAATGGAATATAACCTAAGATTCAGTGTTTTGAGGTTAGCTACTTTGGCATAATATTCCAGCAAATAGGCCGCCGAAACCTTCGAAACTGCATAGTGGCTGTTCGGCTCGACGCGGTCGGTTTCTTTCGGGGCTGTACAATTGAAACCATATTCGGAGCTGCTTCCTGCGTGAATGTAAACCATTTCCGGCGTACAGTTTTGCAGGATATTCACCGTCCCGATCACATTCGTTTCATAAGTCAGGTTGACGTTACTTTGCTTGCTGTAAGCGCCGTAAGCTGCCAGATTGAATATGGTTTGCGGTTTATATTTTTCAAAGATCTCCTGAACGGAGTTATTGGAAAGGATATCGCAGTGGATAATATTTTCAAAAGGGACATTGAGTAATTTCAATCTCCAAGCTTTGGTTGCATCGTGAGTTAATGCATAGCAATCCTTGCGGATCTTGAAAATATCATTAAATAGATTAGCGCCGATAAAGCCGCTGGCCCCGAAGACGAAAATTGGACCTTTTAAACTCTCAATTTTCTCGCGGTAAACCGGTAAATGATCAAGCATTCGTTAATTCATTAAAATAGCGCTCCTTCACTTCAAGGGTTGCCTGCTCATATTGATCCTTATTCATTGGCAAATAGTGCCACTCCAACTTGTTTTCCATGTAGGAGACGCCCTTTCCTTTCACTGTATTTGCAATGATAGCCTTTGGTAGGCCGTTTTTATGCGTTTTCAATTCGTCGATGGCCATACTGATAGAAGCCACATCGTGACCGTCGATTTCAATCGTTTCAAAACCAATCGCATTCCATTTTTCAACAGAAGCCGTTTCTCCCAAAACCTGATCCGTAAATCCAAAACCCTGCAAACCATTTTTATCAATGATCATAATCAGGTTATCCAACTGGTTTTGAATCGCATAATGCGCTGCTTCCCAGGTAGTTCCTTCATTTGTTTCGCCATCAGAAAGTAATGCAAAAGAATAAGTATCCTCGCCGCTTACTTTTGCAGCGTGCGCGATTCCGGTCGCAATAGGAAGGCCGTGGCCAAGCGAGCCGGTCGCAAATGGAATTCCTTTATATTGTCTTGGTGCAGGGTGGGCTGGAAGTGTGGTACCGTCAAGATAAAAGGTATCAAGCTCTTCGTCGGTAATTTCTCCCAAGGTATTCAGACAGGCGTATAATGCAGCTGCCGCGTGTCCTTTCGATAGAATAAATGTATCGTCAGCCGACTTTTGAAGGAAAAGAACTGCGACCATCAGGTCGATGCAGCTGAGTGAGCAGCCGATGTGCCCCGCATTTGCTTTATGGTATAAACCCAGAACTTTCAGGCGAAGCTCCCCGCTTATTTGCCTCGGGTCGTTGAATATGTCTTCTGCGGTCATGCGTGCTGTGTATGTCAATGTAAGTACCTGCTCACAAAATAACGGTCAAATCTTGTGTTTTAAGTGCGCAATATACGAAATCTTATTGGACGGCTTTGTAAAGACCCGCTATTGAAAGCGCCGGTCAATAGCGGACACCTTTCAGATTTTCGATTTCAACAGGCTCAGCCTGACCGGACCTTTTGATCCAGATACGGTCAACCTGCAACGTGTCAAGCACCTGCACATATTGTGCATCTTTGGGAAGATAAATGTTGGTCAGCTGAGCATCCTGAACGGAAACGGGCAGGAAAGTCTTATCCATCTCACGCATCGCGACTAGTTTTGCAGCAGGATAATAGATCGTGTCGCCGGGCTGGTAAGTGCTTTTGATCTTCTGAGCCGCAGCATAGTAAGGATTCGGTTCTCGCGGATTTGCAAAATAGCCGTATTTGGTCGACCTATCCTGGTAAAACTCCCGTAATCGCAACCCAACAAAACCAAGCTGGATAAGCAGAAACACGTAAATCAGAACTTTGAACTCAATATCCAGCTTGCGGAAATATTGCAAAAGTAGGCTGAGCAATATGATCACATAAGGAAAAGAGAAACCCGGGTACCGTTGGTTAAGACCATAAGTATGCCCTCCCCGGAATGCCATGAAAATCAGGAAAAACGTTGGGATAAGGCCCATTAAATACAACATCCACAATCTCTTACGCTTTTCTGGACTTGCCTGTTTATGAATATCAGGAATAAATGAAAGCGCAAAAATGCTGATTGACAAAATCGTGAATTGTAATTTGTGGTGATTATAGAAAAAGCCGGCCGCGATAATCACAAGAAAAGGCAACCTGTGGATCAGCCAGCCTGGTGTATTGATTTTGTGTTTAAATCTGAACCACAGTATTAGTAAAATCCCTACTGCGAGTGCTAATACTACATTCCTTCTTCCGGATAATGCATCGGTAAGTCCATTCGTAAATATCACTAAATCAGTAAAAATAGGCAGTGCTCTTTCGAAAACGTTGGGGAGCGTTGCCGGCAATATCAGTCCGTAGGGATTGTTGTAAGGGGCGGTTTCGGCCATTCTTTTGTAAAGATCCGCCTGGTCTTTCAGCGTATATAAAGTGTAGTACCCGCCTCCGAAAGTGAGCCACCAGGCCAATCCGGAAAGTGATAAAACCGCTGCAATCGCCATTCTGATCCAGCCTTTGATGCTGCGCAGGAAAAACAATGCATAAGCAGCGTGCGCAATCAGTACGGAAATGGTTAGAAAGTGGGAAAGTAATCCTAGCCCTGCGGACAGAATATAGCCGAGGTAAAACCAGAAGGTTTTTCGTTTATCATACTTATTCTCAATAATTTGTAAAAAGAAATAAGTAGCGAGCAATGTCAGAAAGAAGGTAAGCGAGTAGTTGCGCGCCTGGTGACTATATGCTACAAAAAACGGCTCAACTGCCACAATACCAGCGGCGATCAAACCAGTATTTACACTAAAAAATCTTTTCCCAAACAGAAAAGTGAGCGCGATGATCATCGTACTGAAAACCACCGAAAGCGCACGCGCGGAAAAATCAGACAGACCAAAAATGTCCATCCACAAATGCAGGAGAATATAGTAAAAGGGGCTATTGCCGATATCGCTGCGGGTGATTGCGTCGTAATAATCCTGAATACTTTTGGGCGCCCAAAATTCGGCCGGCGTGAATGGGCGCAGTGTCGGTATCTCTTCGTAGGTGAATGATCTGATCACGCCGACAGGCGGCTTGTAATCCAGCTTCGGCGCTTCCCAGAATTCTTTAACCGCCAGCCTTTGTGTGGAATAAACTTCTTTTTGATTTGCCCCTTCGAGCACAATACCCTGGCTGACCACCATTGTACTTTTCTCGTCGAAAAAAATGCTGAACCGATCGAGACGGTAAAATCTTAAAGCGAGACCTGCTACTAAAATGATGAAGAAAATAAGCCAGGGACGCAGATTTTCGCTTTTGGTGTTTTGGGACATTAGATATTAGCTGATGATTTCTGTATTCCGCTTTCAAAAATCAGCGGAAGTAACATATCCAGTTGCCGCGAAAATAAGCAAATTTCCTTTTATAGGATATTTTTTAGATTTTAAGAATCGTAAATTCAACTCTCCGGTTCCGCTGGCGCGTCTGTTCCGTTGAGTTGCTGGCAATAGGTCTGGCTGGTCCCCAGGCCTTTGTCTGAATGCGTTTTGCCGCAATTCCTTTGGATAAAAGGTATTTTTTAACCTGCTCTACGCGGTCGGAGGAAAGCTTTACATTTTTCTGAACTTCCCCCTGATTGTCCGTGTGCCCTTCCAACAGGATTTCCATCGCCGGGTAGCTCGCCATCGCATTTGCGATTTTATCCAGTTCCGCATAGGAAGACTTGACAACCTCGGCGCTGCTTTGTGCGAACATCGTATTGTTCAACCGGATCTGCTGACCGGATTTCAGCGGTACCAGGTACAGGTTTCGCCGGATCGATTTTACCGTCGAGTCTGTGGAAAGATCAATTTCTTCGGAAATAGGGAAATATCCTTCCGAAGCCGCAGACATTTTATAAGCATCTTTCAAAGGCAGAACAAATTTGTATTCCCCCGTTTCCGGGTCAAAAGAAGCCTTGGCAAACAGGCTGTTATCCTTTTTGAGCTCAGCCGAAACATCCGATCTGATTGGCTTTGTGGTTTCTGCTTCATACACATTTCCGGAAACGATCGCGACGGGCTCGGGCCTGATCTCAGGGTCCAGCCGGATCCTGAAAATATCTTCCTGCCCTTGAATTTTGTCGCTGGCGCTGAAATAGGCATAGTCGCCCACAGCGGGCACATTGAGATAAGCATCCCAAAGCGGCGAGTTGACTGCCGGCCCAAGGTTCTCAGGCTTTGACCAGTTCAGCCAGGTATCGTCCAGTCTTCTTGTTAGAAAAATATCTGCTGACCCGAAGCCGCTGTGACCGTGGGATGAAAAATACAGCGTCTTGTTGTCGAGGGCCAGAAACGGCGTGCCTTCGTCGTCGGCGGTATTCACTGTCGCGCCGATATTCTGCGGCTCCGACCAGGTTTCGTCTTTTTGGAGAAATGAAATATACAGGTCCCTGGAACCCTCGGTATCGGCTCTTTCAAGGGATAAAATCAAGACATTTTCATAAGGGGAAACTGCAATTTCAAGCGAGGTAGCGCCTTCTTTGAATGCGATTTTGGCCAGATTCGAGATCTTGGATTGTTTAGGAAATGACCAGCCTGTTTTTGTTTTAAATGATTTTGAGAAACCGAGATGCATGCTTCCGTCAGGCTGGTATTCATTGAGCAGGTATATCGTTTTCCCATCGGACGAAATACTTACAACTGCATTATCACCGGGCGTATTAATTGGCGGGCCCATATTAACTGCATTCGACCACTGACCTTTATCATTTGAACTGGAAATCCAGACATCCTGCGGTTTAGGAGCACCAATATTTCCTTCAAAGTTACTTCGTGTAAAAAAGAGCGTCTTGCCGTCGGGCGAAATGACCGGAGCAACTTCCTGTGCTTTGGTATTAATGGCGCTGCCCATATTTTCTTTCTGGGTTTTCAGGTCCATCTTGGCAGCAAAGCGGATTTTTGCTTCAATAGGCTCGGTACTTTCAGAGATTCCGATTGCGTCAACCTGATTAAAGCCCGACACTCTATCGGGCCGAAGTACGATCTTTACCGCACTGACCTGAATATCCTGTGTCAGAAAAACGCGCAACATCCTGCCAACAACCGCCTGCTGGCCCGGCAGAGCCTCGGATACCAGATATTCTTTGCCGGAAGGATCGTAAGCATATACCCGCACAATTGCGCCAGGATTAAAATTTTCGGCGATCGCGATCTGCTTCGCCTGAATAGCTTTTGCAAAACCGACCTTGATCCATTCCTCATTCCGGCTATCCGCTTCGGCCGGTGACCAGGCCGACCGGCTGTTGCCAAAAGAGGGTAGTTTATTAGGTTCTCCCAGGATCTGCTTCGCCCGAAAAGCGTGTCCATAAGCTTCTGGCCGATATTCGGAAGAATAGCCAAGTACCTTACTGGCCCATAGTACTCCCTGGGCAAAACCGGTAGCCGGAAAAATTAATAGCAGGAAAAATGTTAGAATTCTTTTCAATAAAATCATGGGCAAACTATTCCCGGCGGGGGCAAATCAGTATTAAGTAATATTATTAAGAATACCGGTGAATGTCAAACTTACTGTTTGGAGCCGATCAGTAAGATCCAATCCCAGCCCGGTTGAGAGTCCGGCGGCTGAACAACTGCCTGTTGTTTGTTGGTGAATTTACCTCCGTCCCAGCGTTTGCCCGTGCGCGGACTATACCACACGGCGCCAAATTCGGTTCCCTGCAAGTGGTTGAGGTCCAGTCTGACTGGCTTTGACGAAGGCAGGTAAAGCATGGACATTCTTTTATTCGACAAAGAAACGATCCCGATTTCTGCTTTATCGACCGAATCAGTCAGCAGATCAGGTTTGTCGGGCTGCATATATTCCCAGGGAATTCCTTTCAGGATCTTCACCAGTTCGTGAATGTATTCCGCACCATCTTTCCCGATATTCACTTTCCAGGTAGGATTGAAATTCTTGATCGTGCTCATGTGACAAAAACCTGCGGCAGAGCTCATAATCGACTGGTAAGCCTGATTCCGGATCATTACCGACTGGTCGGTCATTTCTCGTGGAAATTCAGAGTTCGCGATCAAAAATGGCCTCAATGCAGCCTCCGCAGAGTTTTTCTGCCAGTTGGCCAGCGCCGCATATTCCGACGGAGTCACTGTTGAATCGGGAATAATGAATTTGAGATTGGAATGGTTTGGAGCCTGATCATTGATATTAGTCGGCGAACAGGTATTCAGCGAGGCCAGTATCTGCCCATCCGAAACGGACCTTATTCCTTCTGAAATAGCTGAAAACTGCGCCGCACTCTGATATTCCTCCTCGCTCACGATCCAGATGATATTGGAATGTTTTGCAAAAGCTTTTCCTACGTAAGTACCATATTCTTTCCAGGCGGCCTCGTTGTGCGCGTCGAATACTGCATTCCAGCTTTTTCTGGAAACAACCACCCCTACAACCAGATTACGCTCTTTGGCAGCGGCTATAATTTTATCAAAATAGTCAAAATAAGCCTTATTGGGTTTGCTGATATCGTTATTAACGAATGGCGCGACCTTCTGATAGTTTTTCTGGGTGGGGAGCATCGGAAGCAGCTGCACCAGGAAAGTATTGAAAGACTGGGCTTTTCTGATATCCATATAATGTACCGCTTCGGTGTAGCTAAGGCGCCTGAGCAACTGCCAGGCCACATCGGCGACCATCAGAAAGGGGACCCCGTTATTATCAATAATATGTCTTCCGTTCGGACTGATCTTCAATGGGAACTTCGACGCCGCTGTTTGTGCTGGCCGGGTAATGCTTATAAAGCTGAGGCAAATGCACGCAAATGCGCCGAAGGCGAGCAGTGTAAAACGGGCGCGACGGTTCCTTTTTTCTGGTAATAGGTTCAAGTTGAGTGTTTTGGAAAGCCTGGGTCTAACTAGCTACTTTCAATTGCTCGATGATCCCCTTCGGGTCAGACGAACTAAATACGAAACTGCCGGCGACGAGGATATCAACCCCTTCACGCACCAGCAGTGGCGCATTATCCAGATTAACGCCGCCATCCACTTCAATCTTGAATGAATAGCCAAATTTTTCGCGCAGGCTATGTAACCTCGCGATCTTTTTATAGGTGTTATCAATGAATTTCTGTCCGCCAAAACCCGGGTTTACTGACATGATCAATACGAGAGAAACGTCTCCCAGCACGTCTGTGAGCAATTCTACCGGCGTGTGCGGGTTCAATGCAACTCCTGCCGAAAGTCCAAGTTCTTTCAGGTTTTCTATATTCCGGTGCAGGTGGGTACAAGCTTCATAATGCATGGTGATCCCCCAGGCGCCTGCTTTTTTAAACGCCTCGAAATAACGCTCCGGCTTTTCGATCATCAAATGCACATCGAGCGGTTTTTTTGCGTGTTTGTGAATCGCTTCGCAAACAGGTATTCCAAATGAGATATTGGGGACAAAAACTCCGTCCATAATATCTACGTGGATATAATCGGCAGCGCTGGCATTCAGTAATTCGACGTCGCGTTGCAGATTACCGAAGTCGGCGGCTAGTATCGAAGGGGCAATTTCGGCCATGAAAATCTCAAATTATTGAAAAACGATATATGGCGAAATTAGGGAATTACTTGTTTAAAAAGGAAAAACAGACTTTGCTTCAAGATTCAGATCCGGGAAAACGGGCGTTTGTACCAGGTGCTCGCCTGTGAAGCTGCCGTGAAGCTGATATTGCCCTAAATGCAAGGTATGAACCTCGATAAGCGCTTTTTCTGGAAATACCAGCCAGTATTCCTTTACTCCATAGCGTTCATAAATTTCCTTTTTGATAACCATATCCAACTTTCGCGATCCCTTAGACACGATTTCTAATACCATATCAGGTGCACCGCGAATCCAATCCTGCATGATCGCCGCCCGCTCGTTTGAAACGAAAAGAATGTCGGGCTGCAATACATTGAATTTCTCTTCCAGAATGGTGTCAAGCGGCGCTGTGAAAATTTCGCCGAGCGCGTTCACTTTAATATGTTCAGCTAATTCCAGCAAAAGTTGCATCAGAATCCGCTGGTGGGAAAGTTTCGGGCTAGGAGACATTACTTCCTCTCCGTTGATGATCTGCGTAAGATCGGGATTGTAATAAATGGTCGTTTCCATTGTCTTCATGTTCAGTGCTGTTAACGAAAATACATAAAATCGAAACAATATTCATTTTGCTGTTTGGTAGACTTTTGCATTTAGACGTAACATTGAGCAGGAGGTAACAAGATTTTTTTAAGATTCTCAAAATTTTAAATAAATCTTAAATTTGGCCCGAATCATTAACGCCATTCCGAATGAATCCCGAACAGCAGATCCAGGAGCTTACCGACAAGCTGAACCACTATAACTACCGCTACTACCAGGATAGCGTGTCCGAAATATCGGATTTCGAGTTCGATCAGCTTTTGAAGGAATTGAAGGCACTGGAAGACGTATATCCCGAATTCAGGCAGGCAGATTCGCCGACCCAGCGGGTGGGAGGTACGATTACGAAATCGTTCAATACCGTCTACCACCGGTATCCCATGCTGTCGCTCGACAATACCTATAATGAGCAGGAGCTGCGGAATTTCGACGACCGCGTCCGCCGCGGATTGGATGGTGAGGAATTTGAATATATCTGCGAGCTGAAATTTGACGGAATATCGCTCAGCTTCACCTACGAAAATGGCGTTCTGGTGAGAGGGGTAACCCGCGGGGACGGAACGCGTGGCGATGAAATCACGACCAATATCAAGACGATCAGGACTTTGCCCCTTCGTGTGAAATCCGACAAATTGCCGCCCGTTTTTGAAATTCGCGGCGAAGGTTTTATGCCGCTCAGTTCATTTCAAAAATTGAATGAAGAAATGGAGACGCTGGGTGAAAATCAATATGCGAATCCCAGAAATGCAGCTTCGGGTTCCTTTAAATTACAGGATTCCGGAGAAACTGCGCGCCGACAGCTCGACTGTTATATCTATTCTTTTTTAACCGACACCGAATTCTTCAAAAGCCACGAAGAAAGTTTGCTGGCGCTGAAATCGTGGGGTTTCAATGTATCTCCGGGCTGGAAAAAGGTTTCGAACATCGACGATGTGATCGCCTATATTCACGAGTGGGAGGAAAAGCGATCAACGTTGCCGCTCGCGACCGACGGTATTGTTATTAAAGTAAATTCATTCGAGCAGCAGCGTGAGTTAGGTTTCACTGCGAAAAGCCCTCGCTGGGCTATTTCATTTAAATATAAAGCCGAAAACAAACCGGCTATCCTGCGCATGGTCACTTACCAGGTCGGTCGCACTGGCGCGATTACGCCGGTTGCCAATCTTTGCGACCTGACCGAGCGCGCGCTTCCATATAAAGATGTTAAAGGCGTGCATTTGTCGGGTACGCGGGTGAAAAGGGCGACGCTGCATAATGCGAACGAACTACTCAGACTTGGCCTCGAACTTGGGGATACCGTTTTTGTTGAAAAGAGCGGAGAAATCATTCCAAAAATCACGGGCGTAGATGTAACCCAGCGCGAATTGTTTCCCACCGAGCCTATTACTTTCCCTACCAAATGCCCCGAATGCGGCTCCGAGTTACAGCGGAATGAGGGAGAAGTCGCATTCTTTTGCCCGAACGATAGTCACTGCCCGCCGCAGCTGAAAGGCCGGATCGAGCATTTTATCCACCGGAAAGCAATGAATATCGAAAGTCTGGGGGAAGGTAAAATAGAAACACTTTTTGACCTTGGATTAGTAAATACACCCGCAGACCTGTACGATCTTAATGAAGGAAATTTGCTGGGAATTGAAAAAAGTATCTTGAATGAAGAAACCGGCAAAGTGAAGAAGATCAGTTTCAGGGAAAAAACGGTCGAAAATATTCTGAAAGGCATTGAGCTATCCAAAACTGTCCCGTTTAAAAATGTGCTTTTTGCATTGGGAATCAGGTTTGTAGGCGCGACGGTGGCCGAAAAACTGGCTAATTATTTCAAATCCATCGAAGCATTGCGCAGTGCCAGTTACGATCAGCTCGTAGCTGTGCCCGAGATTGGCGGCCGGATTGCGATGAGTATTGAATCGTATTTCAGCGTTCCTGAAAATCAGCAGCTGGTGGCGCGATTGCAAGCGGCCGGACTGCAAATGGAAAGCGACGAAAAGCCTGTTGAAAAGGAAAGTGATGTTTTGGATGGAAAGACCTTTGTGATCTCCGGAGTTTTTGAAAATTACGACCGAGACGAACTGAAAGACAAGATAGAGGTAAATGGCGGCAGGATATTGAGTGGCGTTTCGGGCAAACTGAATTATCTGCTGGCAGGCGCCAATATGGGCCCGTCGAAGCTGGAAAAGGCCAGGAAACTAGGCGTGACGATTTTGTCTGAGGAAGAATTTTTGGCAATGATTGATAATAAGTAAGGTAAAATGACTTAGAAAGCTAACTTTGCGTTTTCGATAAGTCAACCAATTATATAGATTTAATAATGCCATTGGACCAACGTTTCAAAGGGGTAGGTGCAGCTTTGATCACTCCTTTTGATCAGCAGAATGAAATAGATTACGCAGGTTTGAAAAGACTGATCGACCTGGTAAGTGAGGGAGGAAGTGACTATCTGGTTGTGCAGGGAACAACAGGAGAGTCACCAACGGTATCTTCGGAGGAAAAGCGTGAGATCCTGGCATTTACGATAAAGAACAACTACAAATCGCTCCCGATCGTCTACGGAATCGGGGGTAATGATACCAAATCCGTTCTGGATTGTATTCGCGACACGGATCTGACAGGCGTGGATGCGATTCTTTCCGTTTGTCCCTATTATAATAAACCAACTCAGGACGGTATTATCGCGCATTTCAATGCGATCGCCGATGCTTCGCCGGTACCTGTGCTCCTATATAATGTACCCGGCCGCACCGTGATCAATATGAAGGCGGATACCATCGTGAAACTTTCGGCGCACCCGAATATTATTGGTATTAAAGACGCAGGCGGAAGCATCGAGCAAAGTATGGAGCTGGCTTCCCGAGTGCCGGACGATTTTCTGCTGCTTTCCGGCGATGATAACCTGGTTACCACGATGATCAGCGTCGGCTGGCATGGGGTTATCTCCGTGATCGCCAATGCATTTCCAAAAGAATTCGGTGAACTGACCTGGCACGCGCTGGAAGGAAGGTTTAAGGAAGCAGCCAGATTACAGCTCGCGTTTCTTGAATTTGACACCCTGCTTTATATCGAGTCTAACCCGGTGGGTATTAAAAAATGTTTGGAAATTAAGGGAATATGCAGCTCGGACGTTCGTTTGCCTTTATTAAGGGCTTCCCAGGAATTGGGTGAAAAGCTCGAAAAGGCAATGATTCGCGAAGGTTTTATATAATGATTACTTTTTATCCAGGGCCGTCCAAAGTTTATCCTGAGGTCGGTCAATATTTGCAGGAAGCGTTCGAAAGCGGCGTGATCAGTGCCAACCACCGTAGCGCGGCATTCATGGAAATGCTGGCGGAAACGATCAGCAATCTCAAATTGAAACTGGACGTTCCGGCTGATTACGAGGTCTATTTCGTGTCTTCCGCAACGGAATGCTGGGAAATTATCGCCCAGTCGCTTATTTCGGTACCAAGTCTCCATATTTACAATGGTGCATTTGGTGAGAAATGGATGGAATATACCCAGAAGATCACCTCAGGCGCCAGCAGTTTTTATTTCGATCACAATGCATTACCCGAGCTGCCGTTTGCCAGCAAATTGTCAGGCAGCGAACTGATCTGTCTAACCCACAACGAAACTTCAAACGGTACCGCTCTCCCCGCATCTTTTCTGGAGTCGCTGCGATCAGAGAGCGACAACTTAATTGCTGTCGATGCGACTTCCTCGATGGCGGGCGTCGAACTTCCGTGGGAATCGGCGGATATCTGGTATGCTTCCGTGCAAAAATGCTTTGGCTTGCCGGCTGGAATGGGCGTCCTGATTCTTTCTCCAAGAGCCGTGGAACGCGCCATTGAACTGGGCGAGCGCAAGCATTATAACAGCCTCCTTTTTATCCGCGAAAATTTCCTCAAAAACCAGACACCCTTTACACCTAATATCTTAGGTATTTACCTGTTGAACAGGATTATGCAGCAGGTTAAGCCTATTGAAGAAGTAGCGGAACAAACTGCTTTGAGAAGCCGCGAATGGTATCAGTTTTTAACGAAATACAGATACCCGTTAGTGGTAACAAACGAAGCTGCGCGCTCGGAAACTGTGATCGCAGTGGCTGGTACCAGAGAAAAGACCGCGCAGATCAAGGAAGCCGCGAAAAAGGCAGGTATCGTCCTCGGTAACGGTTATGGAACTCAGAAAGATACCAGCTTCCGGATCGCCAATTTTCCCGCTATTTCCAGCCAGGAAATCGCTATGTTGCAGCAATTCCTTGTTTCGTTTGCCGGAAAATAGGCGATGAGTAGTAAAGAGGGAGGTTTGTATTTACTAATAAATTCAACACCAATCCCTGCAATAGTAAGTTGTGCGATTAGATATCTTAAAGCAATACCAGGCGCAAACCAAATGTCTCGTAGCACTGGACTCCATCATTTTTGGATTTGATGGGGAGGAATTGAAATTACTGCTCGTCAAAAGAGGCATTGAAGATGAAGACCGCACCTGGTCTTTAATGGGCGGCTGGGTGCAGCCCGATGAAAGTCTCGAAGGCGCTTCCTCCCGTATTCTGTTTGAACTTACCAGCCTGACCGATATTTACCTCGAACAACTTCACACTTTTGGAAGCCCGCAGCGTGACCCGGTGGAGCGGACCGTTTCGGTTGCCTATTTTGCATTAATCAATGTGGAAGATTACGCGCACAAGCTTTCTAAAAGCTATGAAGCGCAGTGGTTTTCGGTCCAGGAACTTCCTAAGCTGCTTTTTGACCACAGTTCGATGGTTGAAATGGCGATCGAGCATTTGCGGTACAAAGCCTCGCAGCACCCGATCGGCTTCGAATTGCTACCCGAAAAATTCACAATTCCGCAGTTACAGAAGTTGTACGAAGCGATTTTTGGTACAGAACTCGACAAACGAAATTTCAGCCGGAAGCTGCTTTCTACCAATTTACTGATCAAACTCGATGAGAAACAGAAGGGTTACTCTAAAAAGGGGGCATTCTTTTATAAAATCGATGAGGAGAAATACAAAAAGCAGTTTAATACTTTCCTGAATTTTTTGCCGGGAAGTACCTCCTGAATCCCGCGATTTTAGCAACTTTGCGTTCTGACCTCAATGCGGACCGCATGTTCAATTTCAAAGAAATCGTTTCAGTAACCCTCATTCTCTTCTCCGTGATCGATGTGCTCGGCTCGCTGCCGGTAATTGTGGATTTCAGAAAAAGGCTGGGTAAAATAGAATCTGAGAAAGCGACACTGACCGCCGGTATTATCATGGTGGTCTTTTTGTTTTTGGGGGAAAGATTACTAAGTCTTTTCGGGGTAGATGTGGCTTCTTTCGCGATTGCGGGCGCTATTATCCTTTTTTTACTCGGACTGGAAATGATTCTGGGGAGAAACATTTTTAAGCACGATAATATCTCTGTCGGCGTCGCATCCATTGTCCCGATCGCATTTCCGATTATCGCCGGCGCAGCCACGATGACCACATTGCTTTCGCTCCGCTCTGCTTATCAAACTGAAAATATACTTGTCGGAATCCTGCTCAACCTGTTTTTTGTGTATCTGGTATTGAAATCGTCGAACTGGATCGAAAAGAAACTGGGGCAGGGCGGTACGGATATTCTCAGAAAAATATTCGGGATTATCCTGCTGGCGATCGCGATCAAGCTATTCAAGACGAATCTGGTTTTGTGACGCGACGGGGCAAAAACTGAATATTCAAATCAATACAAAATATAAAAATGCAACAACTGGACAGCCTCAATCAAGTAGCCGAATTTCATAAAACGTTTAAACACCCGATCGTGGCTTCGCCTGCAATACCTTCCGAGGACCGCAGCAGACTGCGCGTTGCATTGCTGGCAGAGGAGCTGAAAGAGCTGGAAGTGGCTATTCTTGAAAAGGATATCGTGGAGGTGGCCGACGCGCTTTGTGATCTGCAATATGTATTGTCAGGGGCAGTTTTGGAATTTGGTTTGGGTGAAAAATTCAGGGAGCTGTTTGACGAAGTGCAGCGTTCGAATATGTCAAAAGCCTGTGAAACGGTGGAGGAAGCAGAGGCGACCGTAGCGCATTATCAGGCAAAAGGTACGGAATGCTATTTCAAGGAAGATAATGGTAAATACCTGGTTTACAGAACTTCTGATGACAAGACGCTGAAAAATATCAACTATTCTCCTGCCGATCTCACTTCCATTATCGGCTAAGTCAATTCATTTTTTCTTATGAAAACATCAGTGCTCGACAGGTTCCTGCGTTACGTGCAGATCGACACGCAGTCGGATCCCGGCTCGGAAAGTTTCCCGAGTACGGCCAAGCAGCGCGACCTGAGTAATTTGCTGGCTGTGGAGCTGCTGGAAATCGGCATTTCTGATGCGCACGTGGATGAACACGGTTACGTTTACGCCACAATTCCTTCAAATTCAAACAAAACGCAGATTCCTGTGATCTGCTTTTGTTCGCACGTCGATACTTCTCCGGACGTTTCCGGCGCGAATGTGAAGCCGGTGATCCACAAAAATTGGGACGGAAGTGACATTGCATTGCCCGACGATCACACGCAGGTTTTGCGCATCGGCGAACTCCACGATCTGGACCAGCAGATAGGTAATGATATTATTACTGCAAGCGGAAAAACCTTGCTGGGGGCTGACAACAAAGCCGGAGTAGCCGAAATTATGGCTGCCGCTGAATACCTTGTAAATCATCCCGAGATCCGTCACGGGGATATTAAAATACTTTTCACCCCCGATGAAGAAGTAGGTCGCGGCACTGAAAAAGTGGATCTGGCAAAGCTCGGAGCGGATTATGGATATACTGTGGATGGAGAAGCAGTGGGTACTTTGGAAAACGAAACGTTCTCTGCCGACAGCGTCAGGATCACGATCAGCGGCGTAAGTACGCACCCAGGTTACGGGTTGGGAAAGCTGGAAAATGCGGTAAAAATAGCAGCAGATATTCTCGCAAAACTCCCGAAAGACACGCTATCCCCTGAAACCACTTCCGACAAAGAAGGTTTTATTCATCCCGTTCAAGTGGAGGGTATTCAGGAAAAGGTCACAATCAGCTTCATTATAAGGGATTTCACAACAGCCGGACTTCACGAAAAGGAAGCTTTTTTGAAGGGGATATTGGATGAAGTTTTAAAACAATACCCTAATTCTACTGCCGATTTCAAAGTCCAGGAGCAGTACCGGAATATGAAAGAAGTGCTGGACAAATATCCCCAGATCATCGAAAATGCAGAAGAAGCAATGCAGCGCGCCGGTCTTGATCCGGTTTGTCGCAGCATTCGCGGCGGCACCGACGGTTCCCGACTATCATTCATGGGCTTACCCTGCCCGAATATCTTCGCCGGCGAACACGCATTTCACTCCAAACTGGAATGGGTATCCGTGCAGGATATGGAAAAGGCGGTGGAAGTGATTGTTAATTTGGCGAGGGTTTGGGAGGAGAAGGCTTAGTTTGGGAGGAAAGGGAGGAAAGGGAGGAAGGGAGGAAGGAGGAAGGAAGGGAGGAATTCAATCATTCAATCATTCAATCATCGCACCGGCGACCCGGTCAATCATTCAATCATCGCACCGGCGACCCGGTCAATCATTCAGTCATCGCACCGGCGACCCGGTCAATCATTAAAATAAATGTCTAAGAAGACGAAATATTATGTAGTGTGGCAGGGGAGGAAGACTGGGATTTTTACGGATTGGAAGGAGTGTGAGGCCCAGATCAAAGGTTTTGAGGATGCCCGTTACAAGTCTTTCGAGTCAGTGGAGGAAGCTGAAAAGGCGATTCAGCGGGATTATTGGGAGTTTGTTACCAAAAAAGATGCAAAGCCGGTATTGAAAGAAGCACCTGCTTCGGTGGGTAAGCCGATTAAAAACAGCATCATCGTCGATGCCGCCTGGAATACGGCGACGGGCGATATGGAATACCAGGGCATTTACTACCAAACCGGTAAACGGATCTTTTTGCAAGGACCATTTCAGGATGGTACCAATAATATCGGCGAGTTTCTGGCGATCGTGCATGCACTCGCTTATTTGCAAAAAAACGAAAGCAGTTTGCCGATTTACAGCGATTCCCGCACTGCGATCAGCTGGATTAAAAAGAAACACGCAAATACAAAACTGGCACTTACCCCAAGAAACAAACCCGTTTTCGAAATGCTGCAACGCGCCGAAAGGTGGCTCGCGAGCAATACCTATCCGAATAAGATATTGAAATGGGAAACAGAATATTGGGGTGAAAATCCGGCAGACTTTGGACGAAAATAAATATATGGGCAAAAATTCACACTTTCAGTTCAAGCAATTTACCATTCAGCAGGACCAATGCGCAATGAAGGTCTGCACCGATGCGTGCGTACTCGGGGCGTGGACCGACGTGGATAATGCCGACCGCATTCTCGATATTGGTACCGGCACAGGCTTATTGTCCTTGATGATCGCCCAGCGGAATACCTATGCGGCGATTGATGCCGTCGAAATGGAGGCGGAAGCTTTTTTTCAGGCTGGCGAAAACGTGCATGAAAGTCCATTCCAGGGGCGGATCCAGCTTTATCATGAAGCAGTGCAGGATTTTGAATCGGAGTACCAATATGACCTGATCATCACAAATCCGCCATTTTTTCAGTCTGACCTGCGCTCGCCGGCAGAGAAGATCAATCAGGCGCATCACGCCGAAACGCTGGATTTTGCTGACTTGTTGAACGCAGTAAGAAAGCTGTTGAAGCCCGAGGGCAGGTTTTCAATTCTTTTGCCGATTGAAGAAGGCATTCAGTTCAAGAAAATGGCAAGTGAGCAGGGCTGGCAATTGCGGCGTGAAATGACCCTTTTTCACAAACCGGAAAAGAAAGCATTCAGGTCGCTGATGGAATTTCAGGACCAGGCTTTGCCCGCGCAGGAGGTAACTGAGGAGACTTTGCATATTTACGAAGCCGACGGTGTTACTTACGATGCGAAGTTCAAGGAACTGCTCGAAGACTTTTATTTGAAATTTTGATCGGGAAAAAAGCGAACTTTGCGGCATAATACAATCCGGCCGCGCCATTGCAGAACATTTCATGACCCATTCAGCTATCCAGATATCCGTTGTTATTCCGCTTTATAATGAAGACGAGTCGCTGCCCGAACTTTGCGAATGGATCACGCGGGTGATGAATGAGAATGCATTTACTTACGAAGTTTTGTTTATTGACGACGGAAGTAAAGACCGTTCCTGGGAATTAATTTCAAGGTTATCACTTGAAAATCCGCACGTAAGAGGATTTCGTTTTGTCCGCAATTATGGTAAAACTGCCGCTTTGCAAACAGGTTTTCAAGCCGCAAGAGGCGACGTGATCATCACGATGGACGCCGATTTGCAGGATAGCCCCGACGAAATTCCGGAATTATACCGCCTGATCGCCGAAGACAAATACGATTTGATCTCAGGCTGGAAAAAGAAACGTTTCGACCCGATTACCAAGACTATTCCTACCAAAATATTCAATGCGGCCACGCGCAGTATTTCCGGCGTTTCGCTCCATGATTTCAATTGCGGGCTGAAAGCTTACCGGAAAGAAGTCGTGAAAAACATTACGATCTACGGCGAAATGCACCGTTATATTCCGGTTATCGCCAAATGGAATGGTTTTGTCAAGATCGGGGAGAAGGTTGTGCAGCACCGCGCGCGCAAATACGGACACACAAAATTCGGTTTGGAAAGGTTTATTTTTGGCTTTCTGGATTTGCTTTCGATTGCCTTTGTGAATAAGTTTGGACGTCGGCCGATGCATTTATTCGGTAGTCTGGGAACTCTTATGTTTTTTCTGGGAAGCATTATAGCTTTTTGGCTTCTTGGTAAGAAAATCTATAATATTTACCATTTGCTTCCTTACCGTAACGTTACAGACAACCCACTGTTTTTTCTTGCGCTGGTGGCCATCATGGTCGGTTCTCAGTTATTTCTTGCGGGGTTTTTGGGCGAACTTTTTGTGAAGCAATCTGTTTCGAAAACAGGCGATTACAATATCTCCGAGCGTGCCGGTATTTAATTACTCAATTGTTAATTCTTTAAAATATAAAATAAGTTACTAATACAAATAATGATCGCTAACGTACACAAAGCACATCCCTGGCATGGAATTCCAATGGGTGACAACGCACCCGAGCTTGTAACCGCATTTATTGAGATTGTTCCTACTGATACCGTTAAATACGAAATTGACAAGGCGTCGGGCTATCTGATCATCGACCGGCCACAGAAATATTCCAATATTGTTCCGGCACTTTACGGTTTTATCCCTAAAACATACTGCGCTGATAAAATCGCTGCATTGGCGCGTGAACGTTCGGGCCGGGATGTAACGGAGGGTGATGGCGATGCACTTGATATTCTGGTACTTTGCGAGAAGATCATTTCGCACGGAGATATCCTTTGCCAGGCCAAGCCAATCGGCGGCATTCGTCTGATCGATGGTGGTGAAGCTGATGATAAAATTATCGCGGTTTTGAAAGGAGATGAGGTTTATGGTGGATTTTCAGATTTGAGCCAGCTGCCAGAAGGTATCGTGGAGCGTTTGAAACACTACTTCCTGACTTACAAAAACCTGCCGGGCGAAAAGGCGCATATCGAAATTACCAATGTTTATGGCAAGGAAGAGGCGCACGAAGTGATCATGACCTCTGTTGAAGATTACAAGCATTCATTCTATTGAACAGCTGATATTCAGCACGAATAGCTGAATGCTGTTATAATTTAGAGCCGTTTCCGATGGACTGAACCCCAAAAGTTGGACGGTTTAAAATTTAGCGATTAGTGTGATGAGCCCGGTATTGTGCCGGGCTCATTCCATTTAAGTTCAGCCTGATCCTTTCATTGTTGTAGTATTCAATATATTC
>NZ_CAJRAU010000002.1 GCF_907165045.1 Dyadobacter linearis | reverse complement strand
AAAATCATTAAGTTTAAATTATCACTCTCGCTCAGTGCCGTTAGCCACTTTTAGGTGGCGTAGTTTGCGCAGGAATTAACGGCGTCTTTTGCCCAGGAACACTGGAGTACTTTCACAGGAATATCTACCAAGAAAAAGAACGTAATATTAGAGGGGATTTCGGACTTTCATTATATGCAATCAATGAAACTTATCTTAGGTAAGAATTATGATATTGGCTTAATGCCTTCAATGGGTTCAGCAAATTGTCATTTGCTGATGGAGTTGTGTATTGGATGGGGTTTAGAATGGGTAATAATTTTTGATGATAAGGGTGCGGAAAATGAATACAAAAGAATCAAAAAGCAATTCTTTGACAATCGTGACGCAGATGCAGATAGTAAAATATTTAGACTTGCAGATTGCGACGGTATTGAAGACGTGTTTGGTGCCCGAGATTTAAAACTTGTGAACCCACTTGCAGAGTTCCCGGCAGGGCGAAAGAATTCTTCTGTAGTTTCCGAATACGGAGGAAAGGAACTGTATTCTAGATTATTCTATGAGAAAGTGAGAAATGGAGAAATAACTCAGGAAAGGCTTTTGAAAAAGACAGTAGACAGATTTAGCAAAGTTTTTAATTTTATTGAAGAAGCCCTTGATGTAAGTAATTGAAAAGTTGCAAATAAATTAAAAGATGCTAAGCACGTTTATAAAACCGCCCCCTCAGCTCCGGTCAACTCGTCACACCGAATCTTCATAGAAGAAATTTTCGCATCATACTGCCCACAATGAAATTCTAAAACAGCATTCAAATGCCGGAGTGCGCGCGACCTTTGTGTTTGCAATAGGTTAAGTTCAGCTTAACCTATATCGATAACACTATTGTTGGTTACCATCACAATACATCGCGACTAGTAGAAAAGATTATTAAGTATTTTGTAATCCTTATAATTGCCACCCAGAGTTTAGACTCAATTGTTGTCTTTGGCGCACACCTTTATTTTATAAGCAGGTAGACGGGTTTATACAAGTCTCCATAAAACCTTGCATAATGGTTTGAAGTGTACTTAATATTTTTAATAACTGATGTGGACTCTTCCCAAGTCATCGACTGGCACAATCCATCAATTAGATCTTGAACACTGGATACAGATACACTTTTTATGTTTCCGTCATCGAAGATATTAGCATCTTTAAGTGAAAGACAATAGACACTTTCTGTTCCATGAGCTTTTAGATAAAATAGCTCACATTTGCTGCTCATTCGAAGGTTGCTTAGACAATTAACAAGAGGGACTCCAGCAAAGACTGGAATTCTATGTTTTAGAAGCTCTTTTGCCCTTTCGAATAAAAGGAAATTGAGTTTTACATAGATATGCTCATGAGATGTATAATCTAATTTTGGTCGTCTTGGATAAATCGCTATTACCTTAAATTTTTTTCTACCCATCATGTCTAGTGCTGTCCTTCCTCCTTCTCTTGTTGACCAAAAATAGAGAGGGATAATTGTCTCGTAGTATGCTTCTAAGGCTTTAACGAGATGAGGGATCAAGATGTACTCTACTGTATGTTCGTTCGTAAAACTGCTGAAATTAGCCATAATGTGTTGTATAAAACAATATCTTGTTCGTTTATCTACAATCAAGCCGTACTAACCAGCAACTCCCGAATATCAACCTTCAGAAAAACTGAAATCTGATAAAGTATCTCTACCGAAGGTTGGACTTCGTTTGTGCACCAGCGTGACACGGTAGACTCAGTCTTGTTGAGATGCTTAGCCAAATCCCTGCTAGTTTTCTCCTTTTCTACCAAGACAAGTTTGATCCTATTTAGACGCATTTTTGAGCACCAGAAGCTTATTTCTTGCTATCTAATGCAATTTCAAGAATTATCCTACACGCTTAAAATCGACAAAATAAGATGAAGTTTATGGTTCGATGCGTTACATTTACGTTATTGCGATAAACATTTATTGCTACGGAATAATTACTATCACCATGACACACAAAGAAATAATTTCAAAATCCGGCGAAAAGCAGCTAAAAATCTGCTCAAAGTACTACCAGCGGGAAAATTTCAGGGCCGTATTTTTCCCGGAGATCGGGCTTGCCGGTAAGTGGCTGCAAGATTTGGGTTTTGAATTTGCTTGTTCCGCTGGCCCGCGCACTTGACTTGTTCAAAATAGCTCTTTTATTTAATAACGTATAGCAAACCACGTACCATGACAAACGAAAAAAAATCTCTCTAACCCTCCGAAAGACACTTAACAGTTTACGCCAAATACCTGCCGCGAGCTTGGGATGAATATGTGGTGATGCCGGAAATCAGGCTTTGCGGGAAGTGGCTGCTTGATGCCGGGTTTGCTTGTGGGGATGAAGTTACTGTGAGGTGTTTTGAGGATAAATTGGAGATTACTTTGAATCCGGTAGAGGAGGCCGAACCAGCGCCGGTTCGGAAGCGGCGTTCTTCTTGCAAAGCGATGGTTTCTTAAATGTTGTTTGGTTTGATTTAGGTTTTTGGATTATTGAGGCGCCTGCCTACGGTTCTCTTACTTTTTGTCTTGATACAAAAAGTAACAAAAAATCAAGGCAAAAAAATGCTTCTGCGCGCTAGGCTCACGCACACCCCGCTTTTTTGCCGGGCCTGCGCGCGCGTTTTGTTCTTTTGTCGAATGCCACCTGCAAAAGTAAAACCCACATCATTTCCGCTTTCCCTAGTCAGCTGTTGATTATGTTACTTACGCCTCTGTGAGAGACTTTTCGCTGCTTTTTAACCTAAAACTAAAATTCAAAAACAATGACTACACAGGAAGTTGCGGCGCGTTATCACGAGCTGGCGCAGGAGGAGAAATGGTTTCAGATTCAGGATGAGTTTTTTTCGGATGATGTGAAGAGTACCGATCCGGCGCATTCGCCGTATTTGGGTTATGCCGAGGGGCGGGCGAATGTGCGTAAGAAGGGGGAGGAGTTTATCGCAAAAATTACGGCGGGGCACCGGGCTTATACTTCCGCACCGATCGTATCGGGCAACCATTTTGCGGTGGCGCGGGAAACGGATATTACTTTGCAGGATTTTGGAAGGGTACAGATGAACCAGATCATGATGTACGAAGTCAAGAACGGCAAAATCATTTCTGAGCAGTTCTTTTATTGAGCCGGAACACAGCCGGGATTTCTTCGCAATGCATTGATAGGGAAGGAGATGAAGCGTTTCTTGGTGAGCGACAACGTATTCAGGTTGTCGCAAACGCCCCTTGCAAGTGACGGATTTACACCGCTTTCAAAGCGCGTGTTTTTCCGAACTTGCATTGTAAAAACATTTTTAAATCACCAACCTGAAACATTATGAGAAGGATCATCATCAATGAGTTTATCAGTCTCGATGGCGTCATTCAAAGCCCCGGCGGGCCGGACGAGGATACAACAGGCGGCTTTAATGTAGGTGGCTGGGTCGCCAAAAAATCCGACGATATTACGGATCAGGTTTTGGGTGACATCATGGAACAATCTTATGATCTGCTGCTGGGGCGATTTACCTATCAGATCTGGGAGCCTTACTGGCCCAACCAGACCGGCCCGATCGCCGAAAAATTTAATCAGGTAAACAAATACGTCGCTAGCCGGACCCTGAAAGAAGCGAGCTGGAAAAACACCGTTTTATTAAACGGGGATACCATTCAACAGGTTAAAGCACTGAAAGCGAGCGACGGAATAGACCTGCATATGTGGGGCAGTTCTGACTTTATACATTCCCTATTACGCGAAAGGCTGATCGACCAAATGAATATCTTCATCCACCCGGTCATTTTGGGAAAAGGTAAAAAGCTCTTTCAGGACGGCGCAATTCCTGGGAATTATAAACTCATAAAGCATACCGTTTCGACCACCGGCGTAATCCTTGCCACTTACGAGACCGATAGAGAATTGCAGATCGGTAACGCCGGGGAATAGCAGCCTTTGATGAAAAATTCAATAGAAGGTCGAGTACGTATATAGGTCGGAGTTCGATCTTTTGAGGTGCACTACCAGGCGGACGCTGGACTTTGTGTTACCTCATTGGAATCCGCTTTTTCGTCGCGCACAATCTTTCTGTGTGTAATTAATACAAAAACAGAGTTGGCGACGAAAAGGGACATCATAACCGGCAGCATCGTAAATGGGTTCAGCATAAAAGAGTCGGTGAATGCAGAAAAAATGCTCAGGTAAACGAGGCCGTAGGTGATCACCGTCCAGGCGACCTGGAAATTAATAATACGTTTTCCCAAATCCCTGACACCGCGGATTTTATTTTTCCGGTAAATCCAAAAACCGAGGGGTATCAGGATATTGCCGAGTGGGATAAACCATAATGTCAGCGCGGAGAGATTCATCAATTTCAAATAGCCTGAATCTTCCTGAACCGGAACAGGCGCGCTCAAAGGTGTGGCAGAGAGCTCTTCTATGGAAACTTCCAGCGCCTGCGCCAGCATGCGCAACGTTTCGCCGCGGGGCTCCACATTTCCTTTTTCAATGCGCTGCAAAGTGCGCAGGTTGATCCCGGCATTTGCTGCCAGCGCTTCCTGCGACAGACCTTTATTTTTCCGTAAGGTCCTGATTTGATCCGAGATAATTATCTGACTCATAATGAAAATGTTTTAGGCAAATCTAGGTTTCAGTGAAGCGAATTGATAGCGGCGTTCTTACGGCATATTGGCGAATTGCATAAAGAATCCGCTAAATGCCGGCTGTTCAAGAGTAAATCTTATCTGTATTGACTTATATAAGAATCTGATATATGTTTGTTTTCTTTTATGAAATATCTCTTTCTTTTATTTCCAGCATTTGCCCCTTTTTGGGCTTTTTCACAAGACAAAAACCTTGTTGTTATCGGCAAAGTTGATAGCATTCATTCCAACATTTTGGGTGAAAACCGCAATATCCTCGTGCATGTGCCCGACGGTGGTGATGGACTGTATTCCAAAAAGCGCTACCCGGTTGTGTATGTACTCGATGGCGAGTCACATTTTAATTCGGTGACCGGCATGATTCAGCAGCTGAGTGCAGTGAATGGAAACTCGGTGGTACCACAAATGATCATTGTGGGGATCCGAAATACACAACGCAAACGGGATATGACCCCCACGCGCATTGTCGACGATCTTCCTTTCATGGATAGCGCATATTCCAGGAATACGGGCGGCGGGAATGCTTTTCTTTCTTTTATCGAAAAGGAACTGATTCCGCATATTGACTCACTTTACCCGACTGCACCTTATAAAATGCTGATAGGTCACTCGTTTGGCGGTCTTGTGGTGATGAATGCATTAAATACGCGGCCGAAGCTTTTCAATTCATATATCTGCATTGACCCGAGTATGTGGTATGATCACATGAATTTTTTAAAAACAACAAAAACCGCTTTTTCTGCGCAGCAATATGTCGGCGTTTCACTTTACCTGGGCATTGCAAATACGATGAGCGAAACCATGCGTTTTGCGACCGTTTCGGCGGATACAAGTGTTGCGTCCAAACATATTCGTTCCATCATTTCGCTCGACAAACATATTAAGGCAACTCCACAAAATGGGCTGCGCTACAAGAGCAAGTTCTACTCCGACGATACCCACAGTTCAGCCCCTTTCATTACTGAATACGACGGCCTGCGCTTTATTTTCGACGCTTTCCAAATGAAGCTGACCGAACCCGATCTCGAAAGCAATTCCCCCAAACTAGCCGACAAAATCGTAAAACATTACGCCAATGTCTCCAAGCAAATGGGCTACAAAGTGCTGCCGCCCGAGGAAATGGTCAATTCAATGGGATACGAGGCGATGCAGCGCAGACACTTGGTTACCGCTGGCAGTCTGTTCAAGTTGAATACTATCAACTATCCCACGAGCTGGAATGTATTCGATTCCTACGGTGATTATTTATCAGCCCAAAACGACAAAGCTGGCGCAATAGCACAGTTTGAGAAGTCGCTTACCATGGAAGAAAACGAAGACACGCGGAAAAAGCTGGACGACTTGCGGAGTAAGAACTAGTGAAATGAAGTAGGTTACTGATAATGATAACTATAAGTCACCCCGTTACTCTCCTGGCAAGTCGTAGGCAGTTGCTTAGTATTGTATTCAAATTTCCTTTCCCACAACATATTACCCGCGGCGTCGAATGCTTTGATCGGGTTGTTGGGGCCGCTGAATGCGTAGCCGGAGCCGCTGGCCATATTGCGCTCGTGAAGTGGGTTGATTTTGTCGTCATATTCATAGCGAATAATACCGCCGTTGACGGGATCGGGCGTTCTTGCTTCTGTTAAATTGCCCCTCTCATCGAATTTAAGGTGATGGATCCTGGCTCCGGTGCCGTGGTCATAGGAAATTTTCTCGGTCACATCCCGTCCTTTGTACTCAAACTCAGTTGTGGATCTGTCGCGGATTACTTTACTTACGCGGCCCTGACTATCATATTCAACCTCACTTTTATAGCTTTCAAAAGTTCCGTTTGGATCGCACATCGCGCCGGAATATGACGAATAGGTGCCGCGGGCGGATGCTTCCACAGATTTCAGCCGGCCTGATTGGTATTTGTAATTCACGATCGAATAGGGCGTGTCGCAGGAGCCGAACAGGTTTTCTTTTGCGAGCATTCCGTCTGCATATTCAAAACTTTGGTACAGCTGATCACCCGCCGTAATCCTGATCAGCGCGTCATGCGGTGCAGACGGGTTTACATCATCCTTTTTACAGGAAAACACTAAAAGCGCAAATGTGAGGAGCAGGGAGATGTTTTTCATAGCAAAGGGTCTTGATGAAAGTTATAAAGAAGCAGTTTATTCCCTCTAAAATACTATTTTTCGTCGTGAAGTAAATGAGGTTACGTTAAAAACAGCTGGTTTCAATTCAGCTCGCAGTTGTAGAGATTTTCATCACGTTTCACTGGTCAGGAACCGATTTTGGGGGATATGGTTGGAAAAATATTAGGATTTCTTGTGCTGGAAGCGTCAGAGCGGCTCGTCGGGACTTGGCATAGTTTTAGATCATATCCTCACAGAACCATCCAATAAAAAAATGAAATTACCAGTTTCAATGTTGCTCGCGGCATGTGTATTTACCGCGTGTGACAACAGTTCGAAGAAACAGGAAGCTGTATTGAAAGCGCAGCAGGCGACGATCGATTCTATGAAGGTTGCTATGGAAAAAAAGGCAATCGTGGACTCGATGAACACTGTAATGGCGCAGCGGGAAAAAGAAGAAGTCCGCGAAGAAAAGCAGGCGACACAAACCGTTTATGCCTCTCAGGCAGCTCCGGCGCAAAAGAAATCCAGATGGAATCATAAAGCAAAAGGAGCCGTCGTTGGTGCAGGTACAGGCGCTGTTACCGGTGCTATTATCAATAAAAACCGAGCGGAAGGTGCGTTGGTAGGTAGTCTGATCGGAGCTGGCGTAGGTGTAGGTACCGGCGCAATTGTGGATCAGCAAGTAAAAAAGAAACAAAAACAACAATAATAAATGGCGTGGAACCCGGAGACCTATAACAAATTCAAGTCGGAGCGATTTACTCCTTTTTATGATTTGCTCGATTTGGTTAAGGTAAAACCGGGCTTGCACGTGATCGATCTCGGATGCGGGACAGGGGAGCTGACCAGGAAACTGGCCGATAAGCTGCCCAACAGTCGCGTATTCGGGATCGATTCTTCTCCTGAAATGCTCATCGATTCGGAAGCATTTAAAAGAACCCACCTCAACTTCGCACAAAGGTCTATTGAAGCGCAACTTGAAATTCCCCAGCAATGGGACCTCGTATTTTCAAATGCTGCTATTCAGTGGGTTGACAACCACCACGAGCTGATTCCGGCTATTATTTCCAAGGTAAGAAGCGGTGGTCAGCTGGTGATTCAATTGCCTGCACAACACCACAATACCTCCAACCAGATGCTGAATGAACTGGCGTTGGAAGAACCTTTCCGCTCGGCATTAAACGGCTGGACGAGAACTTCACCTGTATTGGATATTGAAGAATATGCGCAGCTGCTTTTCGAAGGCCGGTGCCGCAATATGACGGTTCTTGAAAAGATATATCCCCTTATTTTGCAGGATGCGAGCGCGTTATACGATTGGGTATCAGGTACTGCCATGATTCCCTACGTTGAAAAACTGGAAGGTGACCTGCGCGAAAGTTTCACTGCCGAATACAAAAACAGGTTAGCCGCCAGATTTCCAAAATCCCCTGTATTCTACCCCTTCAAAAGGATAATATTAGAAGCTTCCCTGTGATGTTGCGTGTGTAACCGATAGCCTCTATATTTGGCAAATACTCATTTACTGATCTGTAATTTAGTTAGCCATGAAAAGAATAGGGTTGATCCTTGCACTGCTGCTCTCGTTTTCTGGCTTCACCTCAAAGTCAGATTTCTCTGTTTCAGATTTTTCTACCAGGAATATCACCTTCAACGGACTTTATTTTCCTGTAAACAAGGAGGCGATCATCCGAAAATTTGGCCAGGGCAAAATTGTTCAAACAGATTATGAATGCGGCGCCTATTCAGCAGAGCAGGAAAAAGGGCCCTATTATCAACTTGCGTATAAAAACTTCAATTTTATTGGCAGCGACAAGGAAGATTTTATGCTCGAAAATGTGGTATTTGATGCAGCAGGTAAAACGGTCGTCATTTATCAGAAAGAGATTTTGAATGGATTTACAACAAAGGCACAGTTCATCACTATTTTCGGCAGCGAGGTTGAAAGACTTTTCGAAAACGGCCAGAACGGCAATACCGTTCTCCTGCAAAGTAAAGATAGCGACGACGGGCTGATGTTCACTTTTGAGCGGGGCAGGCTCGTAAAAATGGAGTATTGGTCGCCGTGCTGAATAGTCTAATATCAAAATGTGGGCAGCTATTATGCAGTTAAAAAACTGATTGAATGAAAAAGGAAAATGGTTTGACAGCCGGCGTGTCCGAGCCCGAACAAGTAGCCGAGTTTATGCAGAATTTGGAGCATCCGCTTGCATCTACCGTCCACTATCTCCGTGAAGTAATCCTGGGCACGAGTGACGCAATAGGAGAGGGCATTTACTGGAATACCCCAACCTTTTATTATACCGGTCCGATGCAGCCTTTTAATCCCAAAGATTACAAGCGCTATCTCGTGAATTTCAACCTTTTCAAGCAGGATTCGGTGCGGCTGATATTTCTGCGCGGAACCAGCGTAACAAATGCCGGCGGACTGCTGGAAGGTGATTTTAAAGATGGACGGAAAATGGCGCTATTTAGTAGCGCCGAAGATGTAAAAGCGAAGGAACAATACCTCAAAGCGATATTAACCGAACTATTGAAAACCGCCGACAACTGATGATTTCAAAGATCTACTACCTCATTATCACAGTATTAACAATCAATACCGTCTATTCGCAGACTATTGACAAAGCGAAGCTCGACGCATATTTCCAGGCGCTGGAAACGAATAATAAGTTTATGGGCAGCGTGGCGATATCACAAAGCGGCCAGCTTATTTATAGCAAAACAGTGGGATATGCGGAAGTTGAAACCCAAAAGAAAGCGAATGCGACTACCAAATATCGCATTGGCTCAATCTCGAAAACATTTACAGCAGTGCTCGTTTTCAAGGCAGTGGAGGAAAATAAAATCGCATTGACGCAAACCATAGAAAAGTATTTCCCTACTGTCAAAAACGCCGAAAAGATCACGGTAGCGCAACTTTTAAACCACCGCAGCGGGATTCACAATTTCACCAATTCCCCCGACTACGAGAAATGGAATACGATCAAAAAGAGTGAGCAGGAAATGATAGACCTGATCGCCAAATCAGGTTCCGATTTTGAGCCCGACACCAAAACGGCTTACAGCAACTCTAACTATGTACTGCTGTCCTTTATACTGGAAAAGCTCTATAAAAAACCGCTTGCTACGCTACTTAACGAGCACATTGTCAAGCCTGCCGGTTTGAAAAATACCTCATTAGGCGGGAAAATTTTAGTAGCTGACAACCAGAGTTATTCGTACAAATACCAGGACAAGTGGATCCGGCAGACGGAAACGGATATGTCGCTTCCGATGGGCGCCGGGGCGGTAATTTCCACGCCGGAAGACCTCACGAAATTTGCCGAGGCGCTTTTTGGCGGCAAGCTGGTCTCTGAAAAAAGCCTGACGCAGATGAAAACGCTGAAAGATAATTTCGGAATGGGACTGCTGCCGATTCCTTTCTACGATAAAATAAGCTTTGGGCATAACGGGAGCATAGACGCATTTCAATCTATTTTCGGCTACTTTCCCGACCAGAAAATTGCATACGCGATAACCTGCAACGGCAATACGCTTGCGATCAACAGTATCACGATCACTTTGCTCAATGCAGCATTCGGGAAGCCCGTCGAGATACTGGAATTTAAAGTTTACAACCCGGCGCCAGCTGATCTGGATCAATATGCAGGCGTTTATGCGAGCAACCAGATCCCGATCAAGATTACCGTCACCCGTTCCGGAAATTCTCTCACCGCACAAGCGACCAGCCAGCCTTCGTTCACGCTGGAAGCTACGGAAAGACACAAATTCAAATTCGACGCAGCCGGACTGGTTATGGAATTTAACCCGCCCGAAAAGAAAATGATCCTGCGGCAGGGTGGAGGCGTTTTTGATTTTAGGAAAGAGTAGCGGTTTTTGGGAATATTGATAAAAAAGTTGGAAGCTGCTGACACACGGTTGTCACCCGCGCTTTTTAGTTTTGGTAAAAGACCTTTAACACAATGAAAGAGCACACAACAAACTACGAAAACACATTGATCGAAGTGGCTGTCGACTGTCCGGTGACTGCTGCTGAGAAGCCGCCGGTGAAAGGCGACAAGAAAACGGTGGCGAATATTGCGTTCGATCTGATCAGCAAAAATCCTTACAAGTTCACATCCGACGATGTACTGTTCCAGATTTACGCTGAAAAAAACGACTTGACAGAGGCAGAAATGGAAGGCGCCCGCAAACAATATTTTTCCAAAGGCCAGGCCTGCATGCGCGCTTCACCACTGCCGAAACGTTACGGCTGGGGCATTCATAATGATGAAAAGGGTAAGGTCGCAGTGATCGCCCGGGAGTCTCAGGAATATGAAGAAATGCTCAATGACAGCACATTGAAAAAGGTTAAGGCAATGAAATCCAGTAGGTAGTAATGCAAAAACCATAGGCTCGACCCTCAAATTTGAATGTAGGAACCTTAACGATGTGAGCATGAAGAAGCCGATTTTAGGAAAACAAACATTCCTTCCCGACAATACCGAGCGCGTGTTGTCTTTTGAGAAATTTGTAAAAGAAGTTTACGACAAGAATAAGGACGAAAAGCCGCTTTATACCGGTCGCTATTTCGTCATATTCCGTGACGGAATTTCCGGTTCACCCCGCGCGATGAGCTTTTTCAAGTCCGAATGCGGCCTCTCGGTCGCGAATACCAGGGAATTTGTAAGTACCCCGATCGACGAAACGCAGATTGGCGATGCGGACGCATTGATTTATGAAGACCTGGGCATTGCGCTCGTCGGTGGAAATGAGGAGCAGATCAGGATACTCGAAAATGCCGGGGCAGGTTATATTATTGAGCCTGAAAAGATCGTGTACGTGCCGGACGAAATGCCGGCAGTTTTGAATGTGCCTTCCACCTGGGGAATTGATGCGACGCAGGCAATGGTATCCCGATATACCGGCCAGGGTATTAAAATAGCCGTTTTGGACACCGGTTTTGACGCTACCCACCCGGACTTCGCGTCTCGCAATGTGGTAACCAATTCATTCGTTCCTGATGAAACCGCCGAAGATATGCACGGTCACGGAACGCATTGCATTGGTAGCGCGGCAGGCAATCTGGATGTGAACGGAATGCGCTACGGCGTCGCGACAAATGCTTCAATCTATGCCGGAAAAGTATTGAGCAACGAGGGCAGCGGCGCGCAAGCGTGGATATTGAACGGGATAACCTGGGCTGCCGACAATGGTTGTCAGGTAATATCGATGTCGCTGGGCTCACGCGTTTTTCCCGGCCAGAGCTATGATGTAGCCTACGAAAGGGCTGCGCAATATGCCAATTCCAAAGGTGCTGTGGTGATAGCGGCGGCGGGGAATGAAAGTCGGCGGTCCCAAAATCAGTTTAGTCCGGTAGGAAGTCCGGCGGATTGTCCGTCGATTCTCGCGGTTGCGGCTGTGGATTCTAATCTGAATGTAGCCGAATTTTCAAACCGCGGTATCAACCCGGGTGGCGAAGTGGATATTGCTGGTCCGGGCGTGGAGATCTATTCGAGCTGGCCGATGCCAATGCAATACCGCACCATTTCCGGTACAAGTATGGCGACGCCGCACGTGGCCGGGCTGACTGCCTTGCTTTGGGAAAAGTACCCGAACGGCACGCCGCACCAGATTATGAGCGAGTTACGTAAGCTGGCCAAAAGGCTGCCTGTTTCAAATATGGATGTAGGAGTGGGCTTATCACAGGCACCTGTTGAACAGATCGTATGAAAAGCATTGTCATAACCATTTCAGAAACCTACCTGAGCAACTTGCGCACTGTTGCCGACGAGCTGTGTGAAGAGGGGCTTACCATTACCAATCTGTTTGAATTTGGTGTGATAACCGGCCACGCAGACGAAGAAATTTTGGGCAAGCTACGCGACCACAAAGAGGTAATTTCATTAACTGAAGAGAAACAGGCGACCATTCCGCCGCCTGATTCTCCTGTTCAGTAATTTTATATTAAATACTATCCGAAGATGGAACGATCCTGGCTTTAAGGTCGGGATCTTTCATGTCCTTGTCGAGTGGGAAAATAGGTCTTTTTACCCTTTTATAATCCAGCCCTTCCAGATTCTGGTCCACGCCGCCGGGCGTCAGCGACAATATCCAGTCAGCGCGCATATTGTACAGTTCCGGTTCCAGATAGCCGATCTTGACCACTACCACATCCGATTTCCGCGGAGCTAATCCCAACCTTGTAAAATCCGCTTCCTTGTGATACGGCTTGCGCTTTTTGGTGACGATCACACTTACATTACCTACTTTCACCACCACCTCAGTTTCCGCATTCCTGTCTCCATGCTCGATCGCCGTAACAGTTCCGACCAGCCTGATCGGAGGCGCAAAACGGGAATCGACTTTGGCGCCAGCGAGTGCATCAATTTTTCCACCTACACCCATTTCCACTGCTTTTGCAACTAGTTCAGGTCCGGGAATGGAAGCATAAATGAGCGATTTACCCTTTTCGCCCTGAAATTCTGGCCGTTTCAATATTTCCGTAATGGTCCAGGTTACGTCTCCCGCACCCCCTGCGGTTGGATTATCGCCTGAGTCACTGATAAAAAACGGCGTTTTGTCGCTGGTAACAGCTTTGTCAAGCGCCTCTTTCAATGTGCCGGTAGGAGCCACAAACTCAAATTCGCGCCTTACGTCCCAGAAGCTTTTGGCCAGCTTTTCAGCCGTTGACGTAACTGCTTTTTTGTCGTCGCCAGTCACCATTACAACTGCGTGGTTCCGGGGCTCATCCGCCCAGGCATAACCTACCCACATCGCCGCGTCGATCACTCCTTTTTGCAGGGAAGCCGGAGTTACAGCTGCATAAATGCGTTTGCCCGGTTCAATTCTCGTGCTCGTCTTTTCACCCGGAAGCAGCACCGGAATTGGGATCCAGGCTTTGTAAGCGGGTTTTCCTTTTCCACTTTCCAGTCTTGAAAGCAAATTCGTCACCGCGCGTTTCTTGGTTTGCATGGCATCTTCGTGCGGTGCCATGCGGTAGCACGTGATCAGGTCGGTGTTTTGAGCAAGCCGCCAGGAAACGTTTCCGTGCAGGTCCATCGAGGTCGAGATCACCGTTTTTTTACCCACCACTTCCCTGATCCTGACAATGAAATCTCCCTCCGGATCATCCAGCCCTACCACGCTCATTGCCCCGTGAATATCAAAAAACATACCGTCGTAAGGTCCGTTTTTCTTCAACAAATCCAGCGTTTGCTTCACCAGCGATTCGTAAGCTTCGCGGGTAACTGCACCGCCGGGCAGCGATTTTCCCACCAATGCAGGCAGCCACGTAGCTTTCGCGCGAATACCGGAATCGGCCGACATAAAAGGATAAGCCGCATAAACCTGATCGCCGTATCTGGCGTGAAAAGCTTCTTCGGTAGTCAATGCGGGTGAAAAAGTGCTGGATTCGATACCAAGTCCGGCGATGGCAATGCGGGGCAGCGCCTTGTTTTTTGAGCTGATCTCTGCCTTATTTTCTTTAAAATCTTTTTCCTCTAACCTCGAAGAAAGAGGCTGAAACGTCGCTGCGAAGAAAGAAACAGCTAGTAAAAAAGTAGTTTTCATATATATTATTTTAACAAACCGTCTTTGGGGTTCTATTTTGTTTAAACATAGTGAAAAAAGGAGAATCTCAGTCTTTGGTCTTTACACGATGAGTTTGACAGTATCTCCCAAAATCCGAGCCGACGATGGAATTTGTTTATAGATATTACTATACCTGTTTCTATCTGCATCAGAAAACCAAAGGTATGCCGCCAGATCTTGCGTGGGCGAGGGCATTACAGCAGATAGCCGCCGGATTATGGTGTCTTTATTTCGGATTGCTCATATCCATTTCGGTTCTGCTCGATAAGGTGGATTCGGTTAAAGGCGGAAACGGCTTTCTTGTCGTGGCAACCGGGTTCATTCCTGCATTTTTTCTGTATTATTTCCTTTTCAATGTATATGAAGTCTGCAAGGAAACCGGACGTACACCAAGATCTGATTTCGAGATCACGGTTGGCTGGAAACGGTTTTTTTGGTGCTCCTGGCTTGCTGCGGCTATATTCCCGTTTATAATTGGCTTGTAATCAAACGGTTATACCTGGCACAATATCCAGGATATTCCCTGGTCTGAGTGAGATTCGGCTTATACTTCACTTGCGATTTCTTCTTTAATTCAAAAATCAGGTACCAACATGAGGCTATTCGGGATTTGCTCTACGCTGTTTTCGGTTCTTTTTTGTGTAAATGCATTCGCGCAAACTTTCACAGTCAGCGATAACAAGCGCTATATATTGAAGGAAGGCAAGCCGTTTTTCTGGCTGGGCGATACGGCGTGGGAGCTGTTTCACCGGCTCGATCGCGAGGATGCTGAGTATTATCTGAAAAAACGGGCCGCGCAGGGTTTCACGGTAATCCAGGCCGTGGCACTTGCCGAGTTCGACGGCCTAGAAGTGCCTAATCCCTACGGAGATAAACCACTTTTAAACAACGACCCGACTACTCCAAACGAAGCGTATTTCAGGCACGTAGATTTCGTCATCGACAAAGCGGCCGAAGTTGGGCTGAATATCGGTTTCCTCCCGACCTGGGGCGATAAAGTTTTTAAATCAACCTGGGGAAAAGGGCCGGAGGTATTTAATGAAGCAAATGCGGAAGCTTACGGAAAATGGCTGGGTAACCGCTACAAAAACCGCAAAAATATCATCTGGATCATCGGCGGCGACCGTAACCCGCGCGCAGGTACACGCGACGTGGAGATATGGCGCTCCATGGCAGCGGGTATTACCGCAGGTGCTGGCGGGGCGGATAAAGTGATGATGACCTACCACCCGCAACCCAACAAAGAAGGCGCAAGTGAATGGTTTCACAATGACAACTGGTTCGATTTCAATATGTTCCAGAACGGACACTGTCGCGACGCTGCCGTTTACGACAATATCAAGGGCGCTTACGACCGGCAACCAGTTAAGCCCGTGATCGACGGCGAGCCGATTTATGAAGACCACCCGGTTTGCTTCAATGCGAAAGAGCTCGGCACTTCCAATGCATACGATGTTCGCAGAGCGGCTTATCTCGATCTCTTTGCAGGTGCTTTCGGGCACACGTACGGCTGTCACGATATTTGGCAAATGCATGCGCCAAACCGCGAGGCTGTCAACGGGCCGCACTTTTTCTGGCAGCAGGCGATGGATCTGCCCGGCGCATTAGAAATGAAATTTGTACGCGGGTTAATGGAATCCCGCCCAATGCTCGACCGCGTGCCCGATCAGACGATCATCGTGGAAAATGACCTCGCCTCGCACGAACGCATTCAGGCCACGCGGGGTAAGGATTACATTTTCATTTACAGTTCAAAAGGCAAACCGTTTTCTGTAAATCCAGGTAAAATATCTGGAAACCAGCTGAATGCATTCTGGTTTGATCCAAAAAACGGAAAGACAAAAGACGCGGGACAAGTCGATAACAAAGTATTGAACAAATTCACCCCGCCCGATTCAGGTTATGGAAAAGATTGGGTACTCGTGATCGACGATGCTTCGAGGAACTATCCGGTCATTAGTAGTCACTGATTGTCATTTATTGTCATTGGTAGTCACTGATTGTCATTTGTTGTCATTGGTAGTCATTTGTTGTCATTGGTAGTCACTGGTAGTCATTTGTTGTCATTGGTAGTCATTGATGTCATTTATAGTCACTGGTAGTCATTAATAGTAACTAGTGGTCGTTCTTATTACTTACAATTCTTTCTCTCAAACAAAATTCAACAATCAATGACCACAATGACAACCAATGACAACTATTGACAATCAATGACCACTAATGACAATTCAATGACAATCAATGACAACTATTGACAATCAATGACCACTAATGACAATTCAATGACAATTCAATGACAATCAATGACAACTATTAACAATCAATGACCACTAATGACAATTCAATGACAACTAAATGACCACCAGTGACCACCAATGACCACCAATGACCCCCAATGACCAAAAACATTGCAGTAATTCGTGGTTATCTTTGACTTAATAAAGAAATACTAAACTCTTTATTAAACATTTTGCCCGGTTCCGACGCGATGCAAGAGGATTTGATACGCTGGAAAAGATTTAAGGATGGCGACGTAGCTGCTTTTGAGTCGATTATCAGGGACGAATTCCGTGCCTTGTTTGAATATGGTACCCGCTTCATACACGATCGCGACACGCTCAACGATTGTATTTACGATCTTTTTACCTCACTCTGGGACCGGAAAAAATTTCTGGCAGACACCGACCAGATCCGCCCCTATTTACTTAAAAGTCTGAGGAACAGGCTGCTTAAAGAAAAGGAACGCGCCAACCACCTGACCGGCTTCGATAGCTGGCAGGAACAAACAGAGCCTGAGGACAATGCCGAATCAAGGATTATTACTTCGGAAACTTCCGCACTTCGAGAACGCAGGATCAGTTCTGTGCTCGGCTCCCTTACGCCACGTCAGCGCGAGATCATCCATTTAAAATTCTTTGAAAATCTCTCCAACGAGCAAATCTCCGACGTGCTCGAAATCTCCCGTCCCGCCGTGTCCAACCTGCTTTCGCAAGCTTTAAGGCTATTCCGCGACAAATGGCAAGCGACTATTTCTACATTATTTTTTCTATTAACTTTCTGATTTAGAGTTAGTTATATATCATTCAGGTGTTACTGGAAAATATTTTTTCAGTTTTTCCATGATGTTTCGCCTGTTCGCTGATTATCCTCCTGTAAATCGTGAAGCTTGGTGTTTTATTATGAAAAATTATAAGGATTACAATCTGGAAGACTTTCTGCTCGACGACAGTTTCCGGCTTTGGATTACCCGGCAAGATGGATCCACGAGTGATTTGTGGGAACGGATTGCGAGGGAATATCCTGATAAAAAGGTCATTATGCAGCAGGCGGGCGATCTGATCCGTTCGTGGAAAGCGCATTCGGCGGGAGTAAGTGACTCAGAGCTGGAAGAGCAGGTGCAGCGGATCCTCGAAACTACAACTTCGAAACAACCTGAGCAGAAGCCTGTTACAATGCTAAGCCGATGGTTTGCAATGGCGGCGGCAGTTGCGGTTGTCGGGTTCGGAATAGGCTGGTATGCATGGACCGGGAGCCCCGAGAAGCACACCGCCGTCGCCTACTCCGACTATGTTGCCAAAACTTCCCTTCCCATGAAGGAAATGATCAATACCAGCAACAATATAATGCTGCTGACACTGCCGGAGGGAAGCAAAGTAAAGCTCCACCCAAAAGGCAGGATTAGTTATCCGGCTCAGTTTGTGCACGATAAAAAGCGGGAAGTGTACCTGTCGGGAGAAGCTTTTTTCGATGTGGTGAAAGATGCGCAGAATCCATTTTTTGTATATGCCAACGGGCTTGTTACCAGGGTTTTAGGAACTAGTTTTCGCGTAAAAACGACCAGCACAAACGTAGAGGTACTGGTCAGCAGCGGGCGGGTTTCGGTGTTGCCTATCAAGGATATAGATCACCCCGGCGATCATAATGCCGAACTTTTGCTGACCCCCAATCAGCAGGCGATATTCTCGGTGAAAGACCATTTGATCTCCAAATCAATCACCAATATGCCGCTGGAACTAATCAAACCTGACCCGGAAGATGGATTTGTGTTCGAAAACCAGCCGGTCAGCAAGATCTTCTCAGCACTTGAAAAAGTTTACGGAATACCGATCATCTACGACGCCTCCGTCATGGAAAATTGCTCGCTCCGGGTCGAGCTCAGCCACGAGCCATTTTTTGTAAAGCTGGACGTAATCACCCAAACAATCGGCGCTGCTTACCGGGTAAGCGACGGGCAGGTGATCGTAACCAGTGAGGGATGTAATTAAAACAGCACCTTTTCACCTAAATCCATCAATACCTTATGAAAAAAAATTGTGTACCATTTAAATATCTGGTAACTGTGATGAAAGTTACGTGCATACCGTTTCTTGTGTCCCTGTTTTTTCAAAATCTGGCCATTGCAAACGACGGGTTGGCGCAGGAGCTATTGAACCGCGAAGTTACTTTACAGGTGCAGCAGCAGGATTTGATACAAGTCCTGGCCACGCTTGAAAAAACCACGAAAGTCAAGTTTTCCTATATCCCGTCGCTTGTCCGGGACCAGAAGGTTTCGGTTGACGCTTCCAAACAAAAGCTCAGCCGGGTATTGAAAGATCTGCTGGTCCCGCTGGAAATCAGTTATTCTGTTTCAGGTAAATATATTATTCTGGTAAAAAAGCCCGATGAGGCATTTGCTACGCCCAATGCATTGAATCCGGTCCCGTTACCTTATCTGCATCCGGTGGATATTACGGTTAAGGGAAAGGTAGTCGGCGGCGACAACAATGAGCCGCTTCCTGGCGTGAGCGTGGTCATAAAAGGGTCGCAGCAAGGCGCGATCACGGGCGGCGACGGAAGTTACAGCATCGTGGTGCCAGACGAAAAAGCCGTTTTGGTATTCAGTTTCGTCGGTTATATATCGCAGGAATTTCAGGTTTCCAACCGCTCGGTGATCAATGTAACGCTGGTTTCTGACATCAAGGCGCTGAGTGAGGTGGTGGTAACGGGTTATACTGCCCAATCGCGGCGTGACATTACGGGTTCCGTGAGTGTAATTGATGCGCAAAAGTTGCTGGAAGTGCCTGCTACCAATCTGGCGCAGCAGTTGCAGGGCCGCGCGGCGGGAGTAACTGTCGGTGTTGACAATACACCCGGCGGAGGCGTTTCTGTCCGGGTGCGGGGTTATGGTACGCTGGGTAACAATGATCCGCTGTATGTGATCGACGGCGTTCCCACAAAAGGTAATCTCAATACCATTAACCAGAACGATATTGAATCCATTCAAATCCTGAAAGATGCTTCCTCCGCTTCCATTTACGGTTCGCGGGCTGCAAACGGGGTTGTTATCATTACCACAAAAAGAGGGAAATCCGGCGCACCAAAGTTCACTTTCGACGCCTATTATGGTGTTCAGAAGCTGGGCAAAAAAATGGATCTGCTGAATACCGCCGAATATGGTCAGTACCTGTGGCAGAGTAAGAAAAACGCAGGTGTGGTGAATCCGACCACCGGAAATCCCGAGCATGCGCAGTATGGAAAAGGCGCCGAGCCAGTAATTCCCGATTACATTATCCCCGACGGCGCGCCCGAAGGTGACCCGCGCGTGAATCCCGCCAATTATAGTTTCAACAGGTACAACGATCCGCAGTTTGGCAAAACCAAATTCTCGATCACCAAAGCCAACAAGCAGGGTACAGACTGGATGGAGGAGGTTTTCGATGCCGGGCCTATTCAGAACTATCAAATGGGCGTTTCGGGAGGATCAGAGGTGAGCCGCTATTCTTTTTCAGCCAATTACTTCGACCAGACGGGTATCCTGATCCACAATGGATACAAGCGCTATTCCGTCCGTGCGAATACTGAATTCACTATTAAAAAGAAGCTGCGCATTGGCGAGAATTTGCAGGTCGCTTATGGAAAGCGCCAGGGCAACTACGGCAACAATTCCGAAACCAGCCAGGTATCCAACACCTACCGCGCCCAGCCGATCATTCCCGTTTACGATATCGGAGGGAATTTTGCAGGTACGCTGGGAAGTAATCTGGGTAATGCAAATAACCCGGTCGGTCAGCTGGTCAGGAACAAAGACAACGGTTATCAAGATCTCAGGTTGTTCGGAAATGCGTACGCCGAAGTGGATATACTGAAAGACCTTACCGCTAAAACCAGTTTCGGGGTCGATTTGACGGCTAATGCAGGGAAGTACTACACGCCGGTCGAGATTGAGCTGGCACATGGTACCAATGTAAATAGTTTGAGTGAAAACCGCAGTTACAGCTATTCCTGGACGTGGACCAACTCGCTGACTTATGACAAGCATTTTGGCGAAAACCACCATTTGAATGTATTCGCAGGAATTGAATCGATCGATTCTTACGGTAACTTTTTGAATGCATACCGGCAGGGTTACTTTGCTGATAATATCGATCTGAGATATATTGATGCAGGTAATCCGGCGACTTCGACGAATAGCGGCTATGCGTCTTCGATGTGGTCGTTGTTTTCCTATTTTGGTCGGTTGGACTATGCGTTTTCGGATAAATACCTGTTGCAAGCAACCCTCCGCCGCGACGCTTCTTCCCGCTTTCAGGCGGCTTCGCGCTACGCAACTTTCCCTGCGGCGAGTGTGGGCTGGCGGATTTCGAAAGAGCGTTTTATGGCGGGCGCTGAATTTATCACCGACCTTAAATTGCGTGCAGGCTGGGGACAAACCGGAAACCAGGAGATCGGCGATTTCAATGCCTATTCCACTTACCAAAGTAATCCGGGGAGCAGCGGCTACGGCATTGGCGGCAACCCGATCGGCTACGTGCAGGGTTTTGACCTCGGCAGATTCGGTAACCCGAAAGCAAAATGGGAAACGACTACTACCTGGAATTTTGGTGTTGATGCCAATTTGTTCAAAGGCAAATTTGACCTCAGCCTGGATATTTTTGATCGCCAAACGAAAGATCTCCTTTACACAAAAGCCTACGATCCGCGACTTGGCGACGCCGCCATTCCCGCTCAAAACATCGCTTCTCTCGAAAACAAGGGGCTTGATCTTGGTTTGAATTACAATGATGCGGTCATGAACGGCGAGCTTACTTACAGTCTCGGGGTTAATTTCTCGACTTACCGCAACAAGATCATCGCATTGGATCCGCAAAATCCAAACGACTTTCTGCCGGGCTTTTCACTGCGGACACCGCCGGTGACCCGCTCCATTGCCGGCCGGCCGATCTCTTCATTTTATGGGTACATCATCGATGGGATTATGCAGAATGAAGAGGAAGTGCAGTCGCATGCGAAGTTTCCGGGATACTACGATTCCAATATCAATATCAACGGCGTGCGGACGCAGGGTGTTGGTAAATTCAAATACCGCGACGTGAATGCTGACGGTGTGATCAATGCGCAGGATCAGACTTATATCGGCAGCCCGCACCCGGATTTCACTTACGGGATCAATGCCAATGTAGGCTACAAAAACTTTGACCTGACCATATTCGCGCAGGGTGTACAGGGAAATGATATCTTCAATCACGTGCGGTACTGGACTGATTTTGAGGTATTTCAGGGAAATCGCTCTACGAGAATGTTGTACGAATCGTGGCGGCCGGATAATCCGAATGCGAAGCTGCCTATCCTGGATGCAAACGATGCGCAAAGCGGCGAGCCTTCCACTTACTTTGTTGAGGACGGATCTTATCTGCGCTTTAAAAACATCCAGCTGGGCTATTCATTGCCAAAATCGGTATTGAATAAAATCGGTGCAGACCAGCTGCGGTTTTATGTGCAGGGACAAAATCTGTTCACATTCACCAAGTATTCCGGCCTCGATCCGGAAATCAACCTGCGCAATTTCAACAGCGGTTCCGATCGCCAGATCGGTGTGGATGAAGGGGTGTACCCAACTCCGAAAGCGATCATTGTAGGACTTAGTTTAGGTTTTTAAAATCGACCCATTATGAAAAAAATCATCATACTCGCAATTGTTATCCTGGCCTCTTCCTGCGGGGACAGTTTTCTGGAAAAAAGACCTCAGGGACAATACAGTCCCGATATTATATTGACTACCGCCGGAATCGAAGGCGCATTGGTTGGTGCTTACGGATTACTTGACGGAATTGGTACCAGCGGCGTAACTGCCTGGCACGGAGCGGTTTCTAACTGGATTTTCGGCAGCGTCGTTTCCGACGACGCCTATAAAGGTTCAGACGCAGGTGACCAGCCGGAGCAGACCTTTCTGGAACGCTACGTCTGGCTGTCAACCAATACCCACGTTTACGGGAAATGGCGGACACTTTACGATGGTGTTGCACGCGCAAACGACGTTTTGAAATCGCTCCCGAAAGTGACCGGGCTGGACGATGCACGCAAACTGCAAATTCAGGCGGAAGCGCGGTTCCTGCGTGCGCATTATCATTTTGAAGCAAAAAAAATGTGGGGGAATATCTCTTACATTGACGACGCGACCTGGGATACTGAAAATCCGGAAAGTGTACAAATACCGAATACAGAAGATGCTTGGCCAAAAATTGAGGCTGATTTTCAATTCGCTGCTGAAAATCTTCCTGCAAGCCAGGCACAGCCGGGCCGCCCCACCAAATGGGCTGCACTGGCGTATCTGGGCAAGTGCCACATGTACCAGGGATTCCCAAAAGGAGTACCCAATGTAACACACCTTGCAGCGGCGAAAGCGGCTTTGATTCAGGTGGTTAATAGTGGTAAATACAAACTCATGGAGCATTTTCACGACAATTTCGCGGCCGAAACGCGCAACAATGCGGAGTCTGTTTTTGAAATACAATACAGTGTGACTGCGGCCGATGGTTCGAGTGGAAATCAGGGGGATGAGCTTACTTATATGTACCCGAACGGTCCCGGCGGCTGCTGCGGATTTTATCAGGGTTCGCAAAATCTGGTCAACGCATTCAAGACTGACGCGAAAGGTTTGCCGCTGACTAAAACTTTTAACGATTCAGACGTGAAAAACGACGAAGGGCTGCTTTCTTCCGCGCCTTACGAACCTTATACCGGGCCGCTTGACTCTCGGGTGGACTGGACAGTGGGCCGCAGGGGCATTCCTTATATTGACTGGGGCGTGCATCCGGGCCGGTTCTGGATCCGTGACCAATCTTATGCGGGGCCGTATTCTTCCAAGAAACAAATTGTAAGCAAAGCTGAATCTGGTAAGACCGGTAACCCTCGCCAAACCACCAACAATTATCGGTTAATGCGCTACGACCATGTGCTGCTTTGGCTGGCCGAATGCGAAGTGGAATTGGGTAACCTGGAAGAAGCAAGGAAATATGTGAACCAGATCCGCGCCCGCGCCGCCCGGCCAGACGGTTTTGTGCTGACCGATGACGGAAAGCCAGCCGCCAATTATGTAGTGGGGCTCTACACTGCGCCCTGGGCCGATGTAACCAGCGCCCGCGATGCCGTCAGATTTGAAACGCGCCTTGAATTCGCCATGGAAGGTCACCGCTTTTTTGATCTGGTTCGATGGGGAATTGCGGTGCCCGTTCTGAATGCATATCTTGATAAAGAGAAAACAAAACGTACCTATCTCAGCGGCGCGCGGTTCGAAGAGAAACATCAATACTACCCGATCCCGCAGCAGGCGATTGTGTACAGTACAAAAGGCGGACAGGCCAGTTTGGTGCAAAACCCTGGTTACTAGCGAACTGAATACCAATCCGTCGGGTTCTTACTTTGCGGATTGGTATTAATCCGTTAATTTCATATACGATTGCCCGAAAGAATACCCATACAACATTCACCATTCATGCCTAAGTCCTTTTTAAAATACAGTCTGATATTTTCGGTTGCGGGGTTGGTTTTCACTTCCTGTGATAAAAAGGTAGAGCTGCCCGACGACGTAGCGCAGGAAATGTCCCTGCTCGTGCAGCCTGTTGACTATACTTATGATGTGAAGCCGATTTTGTCGGACAGATGTTTTGCCTGTCACGGCCCGGACGCTAACCACCAGAAAGGCGACCTTCGGCTCGATGTGGCGGAGGTAGCTTATAAAAAAGAAGCGGAAAGCGGGCTGAAAGCGATTAATCCTGGCAAGCCTGGCAGCAGTGAACTGGTGCAGCGGATCCTTTCCAAAGATCCCGAAATCCGCATGCCGACGCCCGAATCGCATCTTTCGCTGACAGCGCGGGAGAAGGCGATATTGATTAAGTGGGTGGAAGAAGGGGCCGAATACAAGCCGCACTGGGCATTTACCAAAGTTGAAAAACCAAAAGTACCTGCGGTCAAAAACAAGAAATTTGTAAAGAACGATATTGATAATTTTATTCTTAAAAAGCTGGAAGACAAGGGGATGATCCCTGCCCGAGAGGCGGACAAAACCACATTGCTGCGCCGCGTGTACCTGGATCTCACCGGCCTGCCGCCGACGCCCGAGGAAGTGACAGCTTATCTTAACGACAAATCGCCGAATGCATACGAAAAAGTAGTTGACAAACTGCTGGCATCCCCGCATTATGGCGAGCACATGGCCGTTCCCTGGCTCGATGCGGCACGCTACGCAGATACCCACGGCTACCAGGACGACGGCTTGCGAACTGCCTGGCCCTTCCGCGACTGGGTCATCAAATCATACAATCAGAACCAGCCTTATGATCAGTTTGTGACCTGGCAGCTGGCCGGGGATATGCTCCCGAATCCAACCCGCGACCAGCTGGTGGCGACCGGTTTTAACAGAATGCACCAGCAAAGTCAGGAAGGCGGCATTGTGCCCGAGGAATACCGCGTAGCCTATGTAGCCGACCGGACCGATACTTTTGGCAAAACTTTCCTGGGTATTACGGTTGAATGCGCACGCTGCCACGATCATAAATATGACCCGATCAGTCACAAAGACTACTATTCGCTTTATGCGTTTTTTAATAATAATAATGAAAACGGGCAGATCCCTTACAATGGAGAAGCGAGCCCGACGATCACTTTGCCGACTCCCGAAGCTGATGCAAAACTGAAGTTCATTCACCAGAACTTATCCAGAGAGAAAGCCGCATTGAATGCGCATACAAAAGTGGCCGATCAGAACTTTCAAAAATGGCTCGTGACAGCACGCGCTGAACCGGAAAAAGCTTTGGTTTCTGAAAAATCAGACCTGGTCGGACATTTCACTTTCGACGAACCGCAGGGTAAGGAGTTCCAAAATCTGGCTGATCCGAAGCACAAGGCGACAGCGGAAGGTGACGATAGTTTGTCTAATGTGGCTTCCAGAAATGGCAAGCTCGGGAAAGCAAGATATATTTTTGGTGAGAATGCAGTCTCGTTCGGAGATAAGTTTGCCTTTTTTGAGAGAAATCAACCTTTCAGCGTCAGTATCTGGCTTAATCTGCACGATCCTGGCGTAACTGGTTCTTTGTTCCATAAATCGAATGGCGTAATGAACGGTTACCGCGGCTGGAATGTGTTTCGCGAAGCAGACGGCCGCATTAAGCTGATAATGAGCCACGTGTGGCCGGAAAATGCGATCGAGATTCAGACGGTTGATAAATTTCCACTCAATAAATGGACGCAGATCGGTTTTTCTTATGACGGTCTGAGTAAAGCTGCCGGACTGAAACTGTACGTAAATGGCCGCCCGGCGAAAATCACTGTGCACAATGACCAGCTCACTGAAAGTATTCTTTACGGAAAAAACAAAACAAACTGGTACGTCGACAGGCTGAATATCGGCCGCCTTTCAGACCAGCGGACGAAGAATTTTGAAGTGGATGAATTTAAGATCTATACTAAAGCATTGACGCCGCTGGAAATGCTGGGCATGTATAGTTTCAAAAACGAGGTGGTAAATGCATTGAAAACACCGGCCGCTCAGCTCAAACCGGAGCAGCTCAATGCATTAAAAGAATATTATCTTGTTAACATCGACGAAGAATACAAAAAGCTAAGAGCTAAAAGCCAAGAGCTAATAGCGAACGAAACCGAAATTCTGGATAAGGAAATTGACGTAATGGTAATGCGGGAAAGAAAATATCCGCGTAAAACTTTCATCCTTAACCGTGGAGCCTACGATGCGCCGGGAAAACCAGTGACGACCGACACGCCGGACAGCTTCTTCAAAATACCCAAAGAATTCCCAAAAAACAGGCTGGGTTTGGCCAAATGGCTGCTTCATGAGGATCATCCGCTATTTACAAGAGTTTCTGTAAACCGGTTCTGGATGATGTATTTCGGGAAGGGATTAGTGGTTTCAAGTGACGATTTTGGCAACCAGGGCGAGCTGCCTACACACCCGGAATTGCTTGACTACCTGGCTGCTACGTTCCGCGAATCGGGCTGGGATGTGAAGGCAATGCAAAAACTGATCGTAACATCTGCGACTTACCGCCAGTCTTCCAAAACGAATGCGAAGTCGACCGAAGCTGATCCTGAAAACCGGTTGTATACCCACGGGCCAAGCTACCGGATGAGCGCCGAGCAGATTCGGGATAATGCGTTGGCATCGAGTGGGTTACTTACGCGTGAAGTAGGGGGCAGGAGCGCCTATCCGTACCAGCCGGCCGGACTTTGGGAGGCGCTCGCTACCCGGAACGAGGTTACTTACAAGCAGCAGCACGGCGATAGTTTGTACCGGAGAAGCTTGTACACGATCTGGAAAAGAAGCTCGCCGCCTCCTATGATGCTGAATTTCGATGCAGCTGAAAGGCATTTCTGTGTCACAAAAAGACAAAAAACGAGTACGCCTTTGCAGGCATTGGTCGTCATGAATGACCCGCAGTTTGTGGAAGCTTCCCGCGTATTAGCGCAGCAAATGCTAAAAAAGGGGAAAACGCTCGACGAGCAGATTACCTACGCATTTACTGCATTGACCGGCCGCGCCCCGGATGCAAAGGAAAGGCAGGTTTTGAAAGAATTGTACGAAGAAGAATACAGCGATTTCAGCAAGCATCCGGCCAAGGTGAAATCGATATTGGCGGCAGGGGAATATCCGGTTGACAAATCGCTGAACCCGGCTCAGGTTGCCGCAAGTACCATCGTGGCGAGCACGGTTATGAACTTTGACGAATTTTTGATAAAGAGATAAAAATCAGCAGCATGAGCTTTTACAACGAACTTGAAAACCATGTCCACGAGCAACTGAGCAGGAGAAATTTCCTCTCAAAAACGAGCCTTGGACTAGGCGCAGCGGCGATGGCTTCCCTGTTGAACGCCGATAATAGTATGGCGAAAAAGCCGGTGCAGGCAGCAGGAGAAGCCGCAGGTTTGCCGCTCGGCCACCCGCACTTCGCCCCGAAAGCCAAGCGGGTCATTTATCTGTTTCAAAGCGGAGCTCCCTCGCAGCTGGAACTCTTCGATTATAAGCCGAAACTGGAAGAAATGTGGGGCAAGGACCTTCCCGAATCCGTCAGGAAAGGGCAGCGGCTCACTGGAATGACAGCCGGGCAGAGCAGCTTTCCGCTTGCGGCGTCCAAGTATAAGTTTGCGCAGCACGGTGATCATGATATGATGATCAGCGAGTTAATGCCTTATACTTCGAGCATTGTCAATGATGTGACTTTCATCCGCTCGATGTTTACCGAGGCCATCAACCACGATCCCGCGGTGACGTTTTTCCAGACGGGCAGTCAGCAGGGCGGGCGGCCTTCGTGGGGTTCGTGGATCAGTTACGGGCTTGGCTCGGACAACCAGAATATGCCGTCGTTTGTGGTATTGTTGTCCAAAGGCCGGCCGGGTGACCAGCCGCTTTACGCCAAGTTGTGGAGTAACGGATTTCTGCCTTCTGTGCACCAGGGCGTGGTTTTTCGCTCGGGACCTGATCCTGTTTTTTACCTCAATAATCCCGAAGGTATCGACCGTACTAGCCGTCGGCGCATGCTGAATTCACTTGCCAAATTGCAGCAGGGACAGTTTGAAAAAATCCTTGATCCGGAGATCAATTACCGCATGGCGCAATATGAAATGGCTTACCGGATGCAGACGGCCGTGCCGGAAACGATGGATATCTCCAAAGAACCAGACTATATTTTTAATTTATACGGAGAAGAATCGCGCAAGCCGGGCACATTCGCGGCCAACTGTCTGCTCGCGCGCAAGCTGATCGAAAAGGATGTGAAGTTTGTGCAGCTCTATCACCAGGGCTGGGACCAGCACGGAAATTTGCCGAACGATATCAAAACAATGGCGAAAAGCGTCGACCAGGCTTCTGCCGCATTGATCACCGATCTGAAACAGCGCGGGTTACTGGATGAAACGCTGGTAGTGTGGGGAGGAGAATTCGGGCGCGGCGCTTATTCGCAAGGAAAACTTACACGCGATAATTACGGTCGCGATCACCACCCGCGCAGCTTTACAATCTGGATGGCGGGTGCCGGGGTAAAAAAGGGTTTTGTGTACGGGCAGACCGATGATTTTGGATATAATGTGATCAAAGATCCTGTTCATGTGCATGATTTTCAGGCGACTGTCATGCATTTAATGGGTGTCGATCACGAGCAGCTGATCTTCAAGCACCAGGGCCGCAGGTACCGCCTGACGGACGTGCATGGAAAAGTAGTTAAGCCGATCCTGGCATAAATTTCACTTCAGAACAAAAAAATGGCCGGATTCGCATTGGATCCGGCCATTTTCTTTAAAACGCTTCGTAATCTTTTACATGCCCTCGCAGCTCATGAAGTATACTATTGAACTTGACACTGAGATGCGTATTAAATGCCAGTAACTCTTTTTCTGATTTTAAAATGGTGCGGATCGCATTGAATTTGCCGTTTCCGACATCCAGCAGTTCCACATTGTAAATAGTCGCCCGATATTTGCGGTTAACACATTCTATTACAAGCGCATATCTGAACTGGTACAACCCACCCGAAGTCAATTCGGAGCGGGGGATATTAATGCTGGTCATAGCCTGCACGACAAGATCGCCGGTTTCTTTGTCAGAAACGAGGACTTTTCCATCAGGATGAGCCTGTGCTACCCAAAGTCTTGCGCGGCGAAAAAGGTCGATTTCAGCGACTGAGCCGCAATCAACCGTTTCTGAAATAAATATTTTCTCGTTTTGTGGTGGAGAAAGAACCGGACTTGCCTGTGTGATCATAACAGAGAAACAGATAATGAAGAAGGATAGTTTTAACATTTTGAAGGCTTTTAACATGTTTATCAGATTCGCAAAATTGAGACCGTCCGCAGACCGGTGCAATTCGACTTATCCAACGGTACAAAATCAGCCGTGAAAGGTTCTGATGATTGTAAACATGGTATTGAAGCGATTCAATTATCCTGTGAAAATATAAGGATTATTTTGCTGGGGTGTATTAAAATAGGAATGATTATGCAAAACGAATTTGGATTTCAATCTGGTTACGAGCAGGTTAACGGCATTAAAATGTACTACCAGATCCACGGTGCCGGCGACGTTCCGCTCGTTCTCGTGCACGGAGGCGGCTCTACGATCGAAACGACATTTGGTAACATTATACCTTTTTTCACAAAAACCAGAAAAGTGATCGCTGTTGACCTGCAAGCGCACGGCCGCACCGGTGATCGGGAAGCAGGCGTTAGTTTCGAGCAGGATGCAGACGATGTAGCAGGTCTTCTCAAAAACCTGAATTTCGAAAAAGCTGATTTTCTGGGATTTAGCAACGGTGGCAGTACGGTATTGCAAATTGCGAGTCGCCACCCGCATTTGGTCAGGAAATTGGTAACCGTTGCAGCGACCTGGAAAAGGGCAGGCCTGATCTCCGGATTTTTCGAATTTATGGAAACTGCTACGCTGGACAATATGCCTCTGCCGCTACAAAGTGCCTACCTCGAAGTGGCTGAGAATAAGGAAGGCCTGCAAGTGATGCACGACAAAGACCGCGACAGAATGCGCGCATTTCAAGACTGGCCGGAGGAAATTCTCACTAATCTCGACGTGCCTGCTCTCATTATTTCGGGTAATCAGGATGTGATCACGATCGATCACGCGGTGGAAACGGCGAAGCTTATTCCCCGTGCGGAGCTGCTCATACTGCCGGGTATTCACGGTGCTTGTATCGGGGAAATATGCGCAGCCCGGCCGGGTAGTAAAATGCCGGAATTCACAGCGGCGGCGATCGCGGAGTTTTTGGATAAATGATGACATTTCTCAGTTGTCACAGCAGATTCTGTCAGTTTTTTTGAATTCGGGCAGCGATACTTTTGGATGCAGATTGTTAAATCTAATCCAATAAAATATGTCGCATACCTTCCATATTCCGGTTCTCGGGCTGGGATATTCCATTGATACGCCCGTAAAAGTTGCTCACTTCGGTATTTCTTCCGTTATCTCGATTGTCGATGATGAGCTGATCGAACGAATGCGCAGATACTATTATAAACAGCTGGACGAGGATTTCGAGCCAATTTCAAAATCAACAGAAGATTACCGCGCCCGGCGGATCACAGATTACCTTAACCTGATCAGGCGCATTGCCGACCAGCGTTTTAAAAGCTTGATCCAGTCACCATTCCAAAATAATTCTGAGATCGACCGTTACTTTCAGCTGCTTCCGGCGTCGTCGTCTCTGAAAGCTGAATATGAAAAGCTTCGCCGCCTGCCTGGCACTTCGCGGACTGCTGCCGAGGCAAGGTTGCGGGCGCAGCTCACGCAGGGGGAAATTGATGTGAATATCATGTCGAAGGTCGATAAGGTGAATAGGGATGGGGAAGGCGAAAGTCTGGGAGATATGTATACCGACGCGCTGGCTGCTATGCGTGGTTTTGCGGAAAGTAACCTGCGATCTTCGCTCGTTTTGTCAGCCGGAATGAATCCCAGGCTATATAGTTATCTCGAAAATTTCCCCGACTTTTTCCCGGATTCGAAAGGCGGGTTTAAGAAAAAGCTGATCCTCAAAGTGAGTGAATTCAGATCTGCACTTATTCAAGCGAAGTTTTTGGCAAAAAAGGGAATCTGGGTTTCTGAATTCAGGGTTGAATCCGGGCTGAATTGCGGCGGGCATGCATTTGCCACGGAAGGTTACTTGCTGGGACCTGTGCTGGAAGAATTCAAAGTGAAACGAGAAGAAATGCGTTCCGAGCTTTTTGAACTTTACCGTGACTCCATTGCTAGCAAAGGATGCGAGATTTCGCAGGCTCCCAAGGTAAAAGTGACCGTGCAGGGAGGCATCGGTACAGCCGCCGAAAATGATTTTTTAATACAACATTATCAACTCGACGCTACGGGCTGGGGGAGTCCCTTTCTGCTCGTGCCGGAGGTTACAAACGTGGATCAGGAAACGCTGGATGCGCTGGCGACTTCGGAAAGTGAGGACTATTATGTCAGCGATTCGTCACCCCTCGGAGTACTATTCAACAACTTCAGGAAAAGCAGCGCCGAGCGCCAGCGGCTTGACCGCATTGCAAAAGGCCGGCCGGGAAGTCCATGCCACAAACGTTACCTCGTTTCGGATACAACATTCACAAAAGAGCCTATTTGCACTGCGTCGCGGCAGTTTCAGAATTTAAAGATCAGGGAATTACGTGCTTTAAACCCAGTCAATCTGGAAGAGCAAATTGACAAAGTAACCGAAAAACTGTGCCTTTGTGATGGGCTAACTACGGCCGCATTACTAAAAAATAACCTGCTCAATCCACGCGAAAACAAAGCGGTAGCAATTTGTCCCGGGCCAAATCTTGCCTGGTTTTCGGGCATACTGACACTCGACGAATTGGTAGGCCACATTTATGGAAAAATCGATCTGCTTTCAAGAAAGCCGCGGCCGCACATGTTCATCAACGAACTGCGGCTTTACGTCGATTATCTGAAAAAAGATATGCAGCGATTTGCAGGTTCCGCAGATGTTAAGAAGGAAAAATATTTTGCAAAATTCAAAGATCAGCTCCTCAACGGAATTGCTTATTACCGAGAGCTGATCCCGCTATTAAACGAACCTGAGGCTATTCAAAAAGAAATGCTGACACAATTGGCCAGCATTGAAAATGAGTTAGTACCGGTTAGTTCCGCATCCGAAGCAGCTTGTCATATTCCAAAACGGTGATCAGGCTGCCTTTCATATCGACCAGCTTTTCATCCTTGAAATCAGAGAGGGTACGGATCACAGTTTCAGTGGCCGTACCCACAATGGAAGCAATATCCTCACGCGTAATCGACATCGAAAACGGCTTGGTACGATCCTCCTGGTAACGTTGGACCAGCATCACCAGCGCCTGTGCCACCCTTTTTCGTACAGAATTGTAAGCGAGTTGCAGCAAACGCTCCTCCCGTTCCTTGATTTCGTTCGAAAGCATTTTGATAAACTTCGAAGCCACTTCACGGTTCCCCTGCAATAGCTGAAAAAAATCGTCTTTGGGAATCATCGCCACTTCCGCTTTTTCCAGCGCGATCGTCGATTCCTGATAAGGCTCGCCCTGTAAAAGATCGAGGTACCCGAAAAAATCGCCCTCCTTATAAAGGTCAGTAATGTATTCTTTTCCGTGATCGTTGGATTTATAAGCCTTTACCTTTCCCGTTTGAAGGAAATAAACGTGGGAGGGGTAGCTGCCTTCGGTATATACCGTTTCTTTCTTTTTTAAATGCTTAACCTTCTTGTCCTCAGCGAGTTTCGCGAACAAGTCGAAGGATTTTGCCTCTTCAATGAATCTGTCCAGTCCGTCGGCCGAGCGGTCGAATTGTTTTTTGAGGCGATCGCTTTTTTTTAGCCGCATCTCAACCGCATTCAACAGTTCCACGTCATCGTAAGGCTTGGTCAGGTAGTCGTCGGCGCCCATCGTCATACCTTTCCGGTAATCGTCTTTTTCAGCTTTGGCAGTCAAAAACACGAACGGAACGTGGGCGGTACGCTCGTCTTTTCCGAGCATGTGCAATACTCCGTAACCGTCGAGCTCGGGCATCATGATATCGCAAATGATAAGGTCGGGCTCGTAGCTGGTCGCCAGCTGTACACCTTCTTTTCCGTTTTGCGCGGTAACTACCTCGTAATTGGCCAGTTCCAGAATTTCAGCCGTATTCTCCCGCATTTCGGGGTTGTCTTCGATCAATAGTATCTTCTTGGTTTCCAAGTGAATGCGTTTTAAATGTCTGTTTCTATAACCGGGCCAGCGGGTGCGTGATTGGGTAGGAAGAGATTGAAAATAGTGCCTTTACCGGTGTCGCTTGTAAAGTCGACTTTGCCGCCCATCAGGTCCATGTAGTTTTGAACGATATTGAGCCCCAGCCCGGTACCCTGCGTATTTCCCGCATTCTGAGCGCGAAAAAAGCGGTCGAAAATATGCAGCTGGTCCGTTTGCGGAATACCGATTCCCTGGTCTTCTACCTGAATATCAATCGATTGTTCCCCGGTTTTTATTCTTAAATAGATAGATTTTCCTGCCTCTGAATATTTAATCGCATTGGAAAGCAGATTGAAAAGTACGTTGCGCAGAAGTTGCTTGTCCAGCCACACTTCCTCAGCGCCTTTATAATCAAAATATATAATTTGCCCCTCTTTACATTGATTTCTGATCTCCTCAATGAGGTTCTGAGAAAATTCGCGCAGGTTCGTCTGCACAGGAATACTTTTCACGCGGCCTTCTTCCAGTTTTCCAATGGACAAAAAATCGTTTAAGATCTCCGTCAGGTTAGCGACGGTCGACTTGATACGCTGTACATGTTTCTGGCGTTTTTCTTCATCTTCCGTTTTCGGATATCGCCCGATCAGCGATGCCGAGGACAGGATGGTAGCGAGCGGCGTGCGAAATTCGTGGGAAGCGATGGTCACGAACTGGCTCTTCATATTGTTCAGCTCGCGCTCCTTTTTCAGAGCCCTGATCACTTCCTCCTGCGATTGCTCCACACGCTGAATAGCCAAAGCCAGCTCCCTCGTGCGTTGTTCCACGCGCTCTTCGAGTTCCGCATTCAGTTTTTGTATTTCAAGATTTGCCTCGATAATGCGGTTTTCCTGCTTTTTTCTTTCTGTTATATCAATAACAAAACTCACTACAAACTCTCCGTCGGAGGTTTTAAACGGGCTCAGACTTACTTCAACCGGAAACTCGGAACCATCACGGCGCCGCGCAAATAGGTCCATCATGTGCCCCATACCTCTTGCCCGGGGCATTTCGAGGTAGGTATCGCGGTAGCCGACGTGGTTTTTTGAATAGCGTTGCGGGATCAGCGTCTCGATCTTTTTGCCTATCAATTCCTGATCGTGGTAACCAAAAAGCTCCCTGGCCTTGGGGTTCAACATTACAATACTGGCGCTTTTATCCACCACGACGATTCCTTCCGTCGCGTGTTTAAACAGTGCGTCCAGCATTTCGATGTGCCGTGTAATCACCTGGGTATGGATTAGAATATCTGTATCAAACATACCAAGGTACTTGACTCATGTGAATGGCGCAAGGAAGCGCCGGTTAAATAGTTTGGCTAAAAAGATTAGTTTGCGGCAGATCTGCCCACAATCTGGCATCGAATGCCATGCATATATTACGGACAAATGCCTTCCCTTTTTCAGTAACGCGGAGAAGAAAAGGTTCTATTTCGATCAGTTCGTCTGCTTCCAGTTCCGATAGTCTGTCCAGCGCCTGGTACACTTCTTCACTCGTTTCGGACGGAGAATGCCAGGAAGTTTCAAAACGCGTCATCAAGTTCAGTATATGTTTGCGGAGGATCAGGTCTTCGCGGCTGAGCAGGTGGCCTTTGGTAATCGGCAGCTCATTCGCGGCGATCCTTTTATAGTAATCCTCCACTTTCTTCTCATTTTGAACATAGCCCCACCAGGAGTCACTGATGGAAGAGGCACCGAGGCCGATCAGCAGCTGCGTGCGGGTGTCGGTGTAGCCCATGAAATTACGATGGAGGCGGCTTTCCTGCTGGGCAATGTAGAGTTCGTCTGTTTCCAATGCAAAATGGTCCATGCCAATATCCTGATAACCTGCGAGTTCCAACGCATTTCTGCCTGTTTCGTAAATTGCCATTTTCTTGTCGGCATCGGGAAGGTCAAGTTCGGTAAAATTGCGCTGGCCGGGTTTGATCCACGGGATGTGGGCGTAGCTGTAAAACGCAATGCGATCCGGTTTAAGCTGGATCACGCGCATCATCGTCTGCATCATCGAGCACAATCTCTGTTCGGGCAGCCCGTAAACAATGTCGTAATTCACAGAAGTATAGCCGATCTCCCGCGCTTTTTCGGTGAGGTGACGGACCTGTTCGTAGGTCTGGTGGCGATTGATCACAGCCAGCACGAGCGGGTTAAAATCCTGGACACCAATACTGATCCGCCTGAAACCTACATTAAATAGCGCGACCAGATGTTCGTCCGTCGTATTTCCGGGATGTGCTTCAAAGCTGAAACTGGCTTTCGGGTGCACGATTGCTTTTTTGAGCAAACCTTCAATTAATCGCGTGAGGTTTTTGGGGCTGAAAAAAGTGGGTGTCCCGCCGCCCAGATGCAGTTCGCGGATCACGGGTGTATTTTCACCAAACACGGAAAAATACATTTCCCACTCTTTCAGAACCGCATCGATATATTTGTTTTCTACCGCGTGATTAATCGTAATCCGTGTATTGCAGCCGCAATAAGTACACAAACTTTCGCAAAAAGGAAGGTGTACATACAAGCTGATACCCTCTGCCAGATTGGAAAATGTAAAGGCGTCGTGAACGAGTTCTTTCCATTTTCCTTCACCGGGAGGCGTTTTTTGCCAGTAAGGTACAGTGGGGTAGCTGGTATATCTGGGGCCGGGGGTATTGTATTTGAATAACAAATCCTTATCCATCGTAGTATTTGAATGTAAATGATCTTCTATCAAAACTAGCCAGGCTGTCATTTTCAAAACATGATGCACGTCATGAAAAAAACATACTTTAATGGGTTGCTGAAATGCTATTTGCAAACGGTAACCGACGTGGCTTTACCTGACTGAGGCTGCGGTAGCTCTGTCAGAAACCCACGGGCGACCAGCCAGATTCCAGCCAGCGCCAGCACGAAAGGAGTGAAATAGTTGATCTTGGATCGGATCGCCGGGGTTATCTTTTGCCGTGCGAAACCCACCGCGAGCATAGCCGGAAATGTGCCCAGTCCGAACAGCAGCATATAAACGCCGCTCCCTGCTATCGAGCCCGTTGCGACCGAGCTCAGCAGCGCCATATATACCATTCCGCAAGGCAGTAATCCATTCAGAAAACCGAGCAATGCGGATTTTTCCAGATCACCGCTTTGCAGTAACAGCGCCATTTTCTTTTTTAAATCACTTACTATTTTTACCCAAAAAACCGGCGGACGAAAGTGGCTATTGAACGAACCAGGCCAGAAAACGTACAAAAGCATTGTGAAACCCACAGCAATTGAAAGGTATTTAAGTAACCCGATCCAGGCTAGCGAAGCGCCGATAGATCCGACGAGCAAGCCCAGCAGAACATACCCGCCTGCCCGACCAAAGTTATAGGTAAGCAACCCCGCCGCCTGCCGCCACCTGCTACCCCTGTGTACGGGCATTGCGAGTGCAATCGGGCCGCACATTCCGATGCAATGCAGGCTGCTCACGAGTCCCATTGTCAAAGCCAGCAGGGGCAGGGCTGTGGTCATTTTTGGGGTTGATTTTTAGTTTGTTCCAATGTCAGCACACCTTCGTTCCAATAGGTTTCCGGGCCGGCTTGCCAGTCAAATTGCAGGATATACCTGCCGGCCGGAGTGTCTTTTAGCGAGATAAGCTGTTCGTTATGAACCGGTTCGAGCTTGAATGTCCGGTCGTTTTGGTTATTGGAAGGACAATATAAATTCAGTTTGCCTGAGATCGAATGGTCTTTAAAACCTTCGGGAAAATGAATGCGGATCTGGTCGCCTGTCAGTTCCCACGACAGGGGCTGCGGCAGTAACAATGCGCGCTTCGTCTTATCGATCTTCTCCTGAAATTTCAGTTCTGCATCGTAATATTTATCAGTAGCCAGGTCGATTTTCTGACTTGCGCTCATCCCTACGAGTACCAGGATCATGATCACAAACCCGAGATAAACCGCCGCAATTCCCGTTCCCCAATTCATTTTCAACTTTTTCATAAACATTTTCAATTAATCCTGTGGTGCCATAAATGTGGTTTCAAAGTCTTCGAGGAATGTATCACCCTGGTAAACAGACATTTTGATCACTGTTTTTCTGTTGGGTAAACTGGTTTTTGGTATCGTGACGAACACCGTTCCCTCCGCCATTCCCGCCGGCTGCATGGTAAGGTCGGGTGAGCCGGCGAAAAGCAACGTACCCTCCGGCGCATTTAGGCGGATCGTCGGTGTGATCGTCCTGTTTGTTTTATTAAATATCTTAAATGTGTATAAGTTGCTGACAGTGTTGTCTTTATTCTCGATATACCGGCTACCGGGCGTGCGCAGAAACGACGTTTGCGTGTCGCTCCTGGTGGCGATCATCCCCACAAGCCCGCCGCATAGCAGCAGCAACACAGCCGCATATCTCCACACCCGCGGACCAAAGGATTTGCCGCTTTTCCGCTCGATCTCATTCTCGGAAGTGTAGCGGATCAGCCCTTTTTTGAAATCAATCTTTTCCATGATCGCGTCGCAGGCATCAATGCAGGCGGTGCAGTTCACGCATTCCATCTGGTTTCCATTCCGGATATCAATGCCAGTCGGGCAAACTGCCACGCACTGGAAACAATCGATGCAATCGCCATTTGTGCGGATTTCATTTTTATGAAGTTTCCCCCGCATTTCGCCCCTTTCGTGGTCGTAGGCGACTGTAATCGTGTTCCTGTCGATCAAAACGCTTTGTAATCTCCCGTACGGACAAACAACTGTACAGGCTTTTTCGCGCAGCCACGCAAAATTGAAATAGAATATTGCGGTAAATGCGACGATCCCCGAAAACAGTGGAATATGGTCTTCCAAAGGTTCATGGACGATCCTGGAAAGTTCATCAACCCCCACAATATAGGCTAGCAGCAAATTGGCGATCACAAAGGAAACAGCGAGGAATATGCTGTATTTCAATGCTTTCTTGAATAGTTTGTCAGCAGTCCAGGGTGCTTTGTCCAGCAGCTTCTGTTTTCCCGCATCCCCTTCAATCGCATATTCGATCTTCCTGAAAACCATCTCCATAAAAACCGTTTGCGGACAAGCCCAGCCGCACCATAACCTGCCAAAAACGACCGTAAACAGCACGATCATCACCATGAAAGTCAGCATCATTACCCCAAAAAGCCAGTAATCCTGCGGCCCGATGAAGAGTCCGAAAATGATGAATTTCCTTTCCAAAACATTCAAAAGCAGGATAGGCTGACCACCGATCTTGACAAATGGGGTAATGAATAAAATGCTAAGCACGACCACAGAAAATACGACGCGTCGGTTATGCCACTTGCCTTTCGGTTTTTGGGGATGAAGTTTGCTGTCGGCTTTTAGCTGTTGGCTGTTAGCTTTTAGCTGTTGGCCTTTGGCTGCCGGTTTTTGACCTTGTGGAATATAATTGGGGATGCTCATGGGGTTTTGAGTTTTGGCTGTTGCCTGTTAGCTAAAACCTAATAGCTGAAACCTAATACCTAATAGCTAACACCTAATAGCTAACGGCCAAATCCGTACTCAACAGCTCGCCTTGCGGCTCTTTTGGGCTGGCGGGTTTGGTGCCTTTTAGAGAAATGACGTAGCTGGCCACCTTTTGAATGTCGGTAGGAGAGAGCTGTTTTTCCCAGGAGATCATCCCTTTTTCAGGAACACCATATTTGATCACTTTGAAAATATTCTGAATACCCGCGCCGTGGAGCCAGTAATCGTCGGTCAGGTTGGGGCCAACTGTACCACCACCGTCGGCGCCGTGGCAGGCTGTGCATTTTTCCTGAAAAATCGTTTTTCCTTGTTCCATTACCGCTGCTTCTGTGAGTAAGGTCACTGAATTTTCGTCCAAACTTGCACCTACTTTGGCCATATAGGCTTTTTTGTCTACTTCCGCCTGCGCGATCTCGTTTTCCAGCTCGGCGAGTTGCAAGTCACCAAATCCACCAAAATAATAGGCTGAATAACCGATCGCAATAATGATCGTAGCAATGAATAGGGATTGCAGCCAGGGCGGCATCCTGTTGTCGAGCTCCTGGATACCGTCGTAATCGTGGCCGTCGATCAGGATCTTCTTTTCATCGCCCAAAGCGACGCCGATACCTCTGAACTTCCGCCACCATTCCGTAAACGAAACGGTTGGTTTGCCATTTTGAACTGAAACCTTCTGCATCAGCGACCACGCATTCACCAGCAGGATCACCAGCTGAATGGAAATGAAAAACAACCCGGCGAGTACGACGTAAAACAGCAGGTCGGTGCCGGTAATAGCCCTCACTTTTTCTGTTTCCTGGGCAAATGCAGACAGCCCCGTGCAGCACAAGAATGTGACCGACAGTATTGTTTTTTTAACAATACCATCATTCAGCGGCAGGCTACGCATTTTGTTAAGCGATTTTTTGTCAATGCTGAACACATAAATCAGCAGCCCAACAAAGAACACAAAGAATATGATCAGCGAGATAAGCGGGAAAATCCCCACACCAGCGATCGTTTCAAGATAAGTCCGGAATTTCATGTTTCAATTTTGAATGATTGAATGATTGAATGATTGAATGAGGGAGGAGGGAGGAGGGAGGAAGGAGGAAAGGGAGGAAGGAGGAAGGAGGAAGGAGGAAGAACTTAAACTTTAAACTAAACATCAAGCCGGAACTACCCCAAACCACTCCGAACAATATCCAACTACACAATCCCCCTTCCTCCCTGCTTGGGCCGCCTTTCCTCCATCCTCCCTTACTCCCTTACTCCCTTCTAATATCCGTCCCCAGTCGCTGCATGTAGGCGATCAATGCGATGATTTCCTTGTTTTCGCTGGTTTTGATACCACTTTGTTTCAGACGTTCCTGGATCTGTTTTGATTGCTGGTGCAGGTTTGCATTTGCCTCGTTTTCAAACCCTTTTGCATAAGGTACACCCAGCTGCTGCATCGCTTCGATCTTCGCTTTGGTGTTGCTGGTATCGAGGTCATTTTCCAGCAGCCAGCCATATCTAGGCATAATAGAACCCGGCGACATGCTGGTAGGGTCTTCCATGTGATTGTAATGCCAGGAATCGGGATACTTGCCGCCGATCCGGTGCAAATCGGGCCCGGTACGTTTGGAGCCCCACTGGTGCGGATAGTCGTAAACGAACTCGCCGGATTTAGAATATTCACCAAACCTTTCAATCTCGGACCGGAACGGACGGATCATCTGCGTGTGACAAACATAGCAGCCTTCGCGGACGTAAATATCCCTTCCCTGCAATTCCAGCGGGGTATAAGGCTTCACGCTGGCGATCGTGGGCACATTGGACTTGATCAGAAACGTAGGTATCATTTCAATCATCCCGCCTATTGCGACGGCGATCAGGGAGAATATTGTCAGTGCCATTGGTTTGCGTTCAAAGATCCGGCGGTGCCAGTATTCGCTTTTCGGCGCGTGCCAGATCGCATTGAGCGGCATGGCTTTGGCAGTTTCAGTTGCAGAAAGATTTCCTTTCAGCGCGGTCATCCACAAGTTGTAGATCATCACGATAAATCCGATGATATATAAGGTGCCGCCCACACTTCTCAGGAAATACAGCGGTGCAAGCTGGGTTACGGTTTCGAGAAAATTAGGGTATTTGAGCAAACCTTCCTGCGTAAATTCCTTCCACATTGCACTCTGTACCCAGCCAGCCCAGTACATCGGAACCGTATAGAAAATGATCCCGAGCGTCCCGATCCAGAAGTGGAAATTGGCGGCTTTCTGAGAATATAACGGTCTGTTGTAAATGCGCGGGAAGAGCCAGTAGAGGATACCAAAAGTCAGAAATCCGTTCCAGCCGAGTGCGCCTACGTGCACGTGCGCCACGATCCAGTCGGTATAATGTGCGATGGCATTTACATTTTTTAAAGAAAGCATCGGGCCTTCGAAAGTAGCCATTCCATAAGCTGTGATCGCTACCACCATGAATTTCAGCACCACATCTTCCCTTACTTTGTCCCACGCACCGCGCAGCGTCATCAGCCCGTTCATCATCCCGCCCCACGAAGGTGCGATGAGCATGATTGAGAAAACGGTTCCGAGCGTTTGTGCCCATTCGGGTAATGATGTGTAAAGTAAATGGTGCGGGCCCGCCCAGATGTACAGGAAGATCAGCGCCCAGAAGTGGACGATCGATAACCGGTACGAATAAATAGGCCGGTTGGCCGCTTTTGGTAAAAAATAATACATCAAACCCAGGTACGGCGTGGTCAGGAAAAAGGCGACCGCATTGTGTCCGTACCACCACTGCACCAGCGCATCCTGCACACCGGCATATACAGAGTAACTTTTAAAAAGTGAGATCGGCAATGCAATACTGTTCACCACGTGCAGCATCGCCACGGTCACGAAAGAGGCGAGGTAGAACCACACTGCCGCGTAAATATGCTCGGTCCGGCGGTTGATCGTGGTCATGATCAGGTTCACCAATGCAGAAACCCACACCACCGCGATCGCGATATCGAAAGGCCATTCAAGTTCAGCGTATTCTTTGGAAGTCGTAATACCCATCGGCAGCGTGATTGCCGCGCCGACGATGATCGCCTGCCAGGCCCAAAAGTGAAAGCGGCTCAGTACCGGGCTCCACATCGGCGTGCGCAAAACCCGGGGCGCGGAATAGTAAAGTCCAGTAAAAAAGCCATTTCCGACAAATGCAAAAATCACTGCATTGGTATGCAGCGGGCGAATGCGGCTGAATGTAAGGAATGGCAGGTCCATATTCAGGTTCGGAAATACGAGCTGAAATGCGGCCAGCAGGCCGACCAGCATACCGACCAGGCCGAAAAGTATAGTAGCAAAGGCGAAGTCACGGACGATCTTGTTGTCGTACTGAAATTCGTCCAGTTCAACTTGGGCCAGGTCCGGATGGGGAACGTTTGACATGATTTGGAAGGAATTGGTAGTAAAATATTGTTCAGTTGGATCGGATAACTAGTTTGTGTCCTCGGGATTATCGTCGAGCAGGATCCGGACTGAGGGCGTGTAATCGTCGTCGAAATGGCCCCTGCGTACCGACCAGATAAATGCCCCCAAAAAGCCCAGGGCGACTATTAAACTGGCAAAAATTAAAAGATATAACGCGCTCATCGGTCAGCTGCTTGGTGTATTAATGGGTCAAAACTACGGGCGTGCCGTTTCGTAAACCCTGACTTTCAAACCTGCGCGTTTATGACATTCGTCACCTTTCGAGTCGCCCTGCCCGCCGCGATATTGCTGGCGGCTGTTGTGAAAGCAACGATGGTAATAGAACTGAGCGGCATCAGGATTGCGGCGATAACGGGCGATAACGCGCCGGTTACCGCAAAGGATAGTCCGGCGATATTATACAGCAGCGAAATCGCAAAGCTCTGTTTGATAATGCGTTGGCCGGATTTTGCGAGCCGGATATAAGCGGGCAGCAGCGACAATTGTACGCCTTCCACGATCGCGTCGCAGGCGGGAGAAAAGTTGTTAATATCGTCTGAAACCGCCAGCCCGACGTTGCTTTGCCGGAGTGCGCCTGCGTCATTCAATCCGTCGCCAACCATTAGTACGTTACCTCCCCAGTTTTGCAGGTCCCTGATAAAATCGAGCTTCTCCTGGGGTTTTTGTTCAAAATAAATAGCACTGGCGTCTCCGAAAATGCCGGTCAGGTATTCCTGGTCGGTTGGTTTATCGCCTGAAAGCAGGAAAGTTTGAATACCTGCCTTTTTCAATGCGACAATCGTTTCGGCCAACTCCGGGCGGTACTTGCTTTTGATCGTAAACTGACCGGTTACCTGCTCATTTATCGACACAAAAACCTCTGAATTACGGTTCACTTCGCCTTCGTCCAATTTAGCCCCGACCCAGCTTGCGGAGCCGATCTTTACTTCGGTTTTTCCCCAGAGTGCGCGCATCCCTTTGCCTGCCACTTCGGTAAAGCCCGTCAACGCTCGGCGGCTTACAGCAATTCCCGGCAAATGCTTGACGATCAGCCGGCTTAGCGGGTGGGAAGACTGTACAGCCAGCGTTTTAATGATCGTCAGTTCATCCATATCTAGGTCGCGGCCGACGTAATCGATCACTGCGTCATCTGACAAAGTAATAGTCCCGGTTTTGTCAAAAACAACCGTGTCAATATGGGATAGCCTTTCAATGGTGTGGGCATTTTTAGGATAAAAACGATTTTTACCAAAAAGACTTAAAAGGTTACCATTTGTAAATGTGGAAGACAGCAACAATGCACACGGACAAGCTACCAAAAGGGTAGTAGTGAATGCGAGAAAGGCAGTTTCAGGGTTGTTTAACACAAAAAACCATACAAGAAAAGTAACGACTGCGATACCGAGCACGGTAAGGGAAAAATAGCGGTTGATCCGGCCGGCCAGCGTCTGGTTCGGGTCATCTTTCTCTTTGCTAAATGCCTCATTGTTCCATAGTTGTGTAAGATAACTTTGCGAAACTCTTTGCAAAACTTCCAGCTCAATAGCTGTTCCTTTCTGCTTGCCGCCGGCGTAAATGGTATCTCCCTTCGTACGTTCCACTGGCTCGGCTTCGCCTGTCACAAAACTGTAATCGATCAATGCTTTTGCACTTTTCAGCACGGCATCGGCGGGTATCAGTTCCTCGTTCCTGACCAGAATTTGGTCACCCTTTTGGAGCTCTGTGATCGGTTTTCTGGTTTCGGTATCCACATTCAAAACAGAAACTGCGACGGGGAAATAGGATTTATAGTCCCGGTCAAATGCAATTCCCGCGTAAGTTTTATCCTGAAAATACCGGCCAATCAGCATAAAAAACACTGCGCCTGCGAAGGAATCAAAATAGCCGGGGTCGGTTTGGAAAATGAACTGGTAGAGGCTGAGCAGAAAAACGCAAAGTAAAGCCAGCGCAATAGGCGCGTCAATGTTCAGGTAACGTCCTTTCAGCGCCGACCAGGCAGATTTGAAAAAATCGGCCGCGCAGTAAAACAGTACCGGCAGGCTCAATGCAAAATTTAATGCACCAAAAAGCAGCCGCAGATCCTGGTCAGTAGTATTTTGACCCAGATTAAAATACTCCGGAAAGCTCAGCATCATAATATTCCCGAATGCAAATCCGGCAATGCCGATCTTGTATATACGTACGCGGTTCCACTTCTGTTTTTGCTTTCCTTCGAGATCGTCGAGGCTAAGGTAAGGCTCGTAACCAATGCGGGTAAGCAGGGTCGCGAGCGCGCTGAGCGGGATCTGACTGGATTCAAATGTGATCCTGACTTTCTTTTCGGGAAAATTTACGACCGAACTTCGCACGGCGGCATTGAGCCGGTACAAATGTTCAAGTAGCCAGATACACGAGCTGCAATGCATTTTGGGCAGGTACCAGTTCACGGCGGTCAATTTTCCATCTGTAAATTCGATCAGTTTTGAAGCCACTTCCGGTAAGTCCAGATAGTCGAATTTTCCATTGAAAAACCCTGGGTCGGGTGAGATACCCTGCGCGCCGTCGATGGTATAGTATCGGCATAAGTCGCTCTCTTTCAATAGGTCGTAAACCAGTACGCAGCCTTCGCAGCAAAAAGTGTGGTTGTCAGTATGTAAAACTTCATCCTTGCAATCCTCGCCGCAGTGGTAGCAAGTGTGTGAAGTCTGGGTATCGTTTTTGGAATATGAAAAGGTACTCATCGTCAGAATCTATTAATCCTTCTCCAAAATTGGGGCAATAGGGAAGGTTAAGAGATGAGCCCGGAGGGTTTCAAAAATGACTTTTATCAGATTTCACCCGATTGCCCGATTAGTTTGATGAAAAAATGCCTAATATCATGTTTCTACGGATTTATCAAAACAAAACAAACTAAGGAATGAAAACAAAACTTACACTTTTACTCCTGCTGGCAGTGACTATCTGCCGGGCGCAACTACCCGCTGCCGATGCGGTGCAAACTTCAAAAGGGCCGTTGAGTATTCAGCCACTTAACCACGCGACGCTTTCAATGACCTGGAATGGAAAGACGATTTACGCGGATCCTTACGGTGGTGCCAAAACGTTTCAGGGAATCGCAGCGCCCGATCTGATCCTGATCACCGACATTCACGGCGACCATTTTGATACGACTACACTGGGAACGCTTGACCTGAGCAAGGCGATTATCGTAGCGCCACAAGCGGTTATTGATAAAATGTCAGAGAAAATGAAAGCAAAAGCCGTGGCCGTAGCGAACGGGCAGACGGTAACAAAACTCGATATTGCTATCACGGGTGTTCCGATGTATAACCTGCCCGAATCGGCCGAATCGCGGCATCCGAAAGGCAGAGGAAATGGATATGTACTCAAATTCGGCGATAAAACGCTGTATATCAGCGGCGATACTTCGGGTATCCCTGAAATGCGCGCACTGAAAAATATCGACGTCGCATTCGTTTGCATGAACCTGCCTTACACGATGGATATCAAGGAAGCTTCTGCGGCTGTGCTGGAATTTAAACCAAAGATCGTTTATCCGTATCACTACCGCGGCCAGAATGGTTTGAGCGATACCGAAGCATTCAAAAAACTAGTGAACGACGGGAGTAAATCGATCGATGTGCGGCTCCGCGACTGGTATTCGGTCAAGTAAAGTGAAGGCATAATAATTGCTTGACACCTGCTCAACTGTTATCACATCAACAAACTGAGAAGGAAATGCAATCGTCTTCATTTTTTGGAATTCAAAATTTAAATAACCTTTCGAGAAAGAATTTTCTGGCTTCGAGCGGCAAAACATTCGCCGTCGCCACGCTAGGCGGACTGATCGGCTCGATGAGATCGGATCGGGCGCAGGCACAAACTCCGGGGAAGCCCGAGGAGGTGCCGAAAGATGTGGAAGAGCCGATCGTGCTCGAAAAGTGGAAATCAGAATATGACCAGCAAAGTGGCCCAACCCCCACACCGCTTCCTCCCGATCGTCGGGTTGGTTATGCGGTAGTCGGTTTGGGCCATTTGTCTTTGGAGGAGATATTGCCTGCGCTCGGTTCCTGCAAAAAGTCAAAGCTGGTTGCGCTGGTCAGTGGCAGTCCCGACAAAATGAAAAAAGTCGCCGCACAATATGGTGTCGCTTCCGCCAACTGTTACAGCTACGAAACTTACGATCAGATCAAGAACAATAAGGAAGTGGACGTGATCTACATTGTGCTGCCGAACAGTATGCACCGGGAGTTCACGGTGCGGGGCGCAGCGGCAGGGAAGCACATCCTGTGTGAAAAGCCGATGGCGAATTCTCAGGCGGAATGCAGGGAAATGATCGATGCCTGCAACAAAGCAAAAGTAAAATTAATGGTGGCTTACCGCATCCAATATCAGCCTCATAATCGAAAACTGCGTGAGCTGGTGCAGAAAAAGGAGTTTGGCGATGTCAAGTTTGTCGATGCACATAACTGTCAAAGCAGCGCAAACCCGGATCATTGGAGACATAAAAAAGCACTCGCTGGCGGCGGCGCATTACCGGATATCGGTTTATATTGTTTGAATACGACGCGCTTTGTATTGGGCGAGGAGCCGGTTGAGGTTTTTGCTTACCAGTATAGTACGCCTGGAAATCCATTGTTCAAGGAAGTGGAAGAAATGGTATCCTGGCAAATGCGTTTCCCTTCGGGTGTCGTCGCGAGCTGCGCAACGCATTATAATGTACATGAAAGCCGTCGCTACCGTGTACTTTGTGAACGTGGCTGGCTGAGTATGGATAAAGCCTATGCTTACAAAGGGCAGGACTTGTCGAGTGCAAAAGCTGACGGGAAAATGGAGCTGCACCAGAATATCGGCTTAGCTGAAAAGAACCAGTTCGCACTGGAAATGGATCATTTCTCCGATTGCATCATCAAAAACAAACGTCCGTTCACGCCGGGTGAAGAAGGTTTGCAAGATCATATGCTCATGGAGGCGATCTACCAATCCGCCAAAGAAGGTAAACCCGTAAAAATCACCGCGCTGGCTGACAACAAAGCACTGCACGGTCCCGAGCCGGTGTTGGATTAGTGCGTTATTTTACCGAATTCAGCATTGATGATCTGCATTACTTCTGCGGCGGAACAATTGTCTATTGTTCCCGCGTGTGATAGTACCTGTTCGATATTTCCGGGAGCTCGAAGATTGACTTTGAGACTTTGCAGAAATGCAAACAGTTGAGATTGCATCAGGTCATTTTCTGAAATCAGGTTGATATCCCGCTGTATTTGCTGTCGTAGATTCATAAAGTGACGGTGTATAGATGTTGAAATGAAGTACTAAATTAATACTTTTTGAACTCGTACAATTTAGCCAACGCACGTTTTACGGGGCTTATTAACCAAAACGGCCTTCTTGATTTTCAAGAAGGCCGTTTCGCGTATCCAGTGGTTTTTATTTTCGTTGCAGTACTTGCGGTAAGCCTGTTTTGCGGGTCGATGCGGCGGCGGCGTTGATGCCCAGGTTTTTCATAATGTCGGAGGTGAGGTTATTGGTGGAATCCTTGGCGTATAAAACTACCGGCCAGATATCGCCTCCATTCGGGTTTAAATCCATTCTGAGCAGGAATGCGTAGCCTTTTTGCCGCCCCGCGAAAATGATCGCTTCGTTCACTTTTTGCTTGATTGGCTCAAACAGGCTGGCGTAATAATTCCGTAGCTCATTCATCGAACTGGCTTCAAAATCTTCGTAGGATTTTTTAAGATTTTCAAGTTCGACCGCCTTGTCACGCAGGATCGCCGCGTCGGCTTTGGATGCGGCCAACTTTTCCAAAGCATCCGATTTCAGCCTGAATTCTTCGTATTTACCTTTCAGGATCTTGTCATATTGCTCTCCTTTTACAACGATTTCCTGGTTCAGCTTTTTGAATTCCGGCATGTTTTCAAGAATATGCTGCTGGTCAAAATAACCAATTTTTTGTTCGCTGGTCTGTGCTAAGGCTCCTGTCAGGCAAAGGAGCAGGCAGACGGAAAGTACAGTTAATGCTCTCATTATTATTGAGTTGATTGGTGAAAAGATGGAACAGAAAGCAATAACGGTATTTTTAGTTATCGTGTCAGGTTAAAAAATGTTAAATTGGCACATATTCCTAATCACCTTGAATTGAAAAATACCTACTCCTTCGCCGGTCTCGTTTTGACCGGCCTGTGCTGCATAAGTTCAGTTTCCAGCCCGGAAAGGGCATTATTCCGTGAGATCGACAATTCCGCCACCTTTGTAACCCGGCCGGATAGCATCTCAAAAGCCGCTCCGGATTCGAGCAGGTTCAGCTACAATACTTTGGTTTCGGGGCTGGATGAGCCGATGGAAATGGCAATTCTGCCAACTTATGATATTGTAGTGGCCGAGCGAAAAGGGGCTGTGCGCTATTTTAACAATGCAACCAAAGAGCTTTCGACCATTGCTCAGTTCAATGTTTTCAGCGGGATTGAAGATGGGCTGCTGGGCGTGGCGGCTGATCCCGGTTTCGCGCGCAATAACTGGCTTTATTTCTATTACGGCGTGGCCGGCGACAAGCACGTAAGCCAGCTGGTACGTTTTGAATTGAAGGATAAAAAGCTGGTGGAAGGTTCCAAAAAAGTACTGCTGGAAATACCGACGCAGCGAAAATACTGCTGCCATTCAGCCGGTTACATTACATTCGACGTGGACGGACTGCTGTACCTGACCATCGGCGACAACACGAATGCAGAGGAGATTGAGGGCCACAATCCAACCGACGAACGCCCTGGTCGCGAGCTCGCCGACGGACAGGCTTCCACTGCGAATAGTCAGGATTTCAGAGGGAAGATCTTGCGAATTAAACCAACATCAGACGATACGCCGGGAGCTGCACCTTATAGTATTCCGGACGGCAATTTGTTCCCCAAAGACGGATCGAAAGGGAAGCCGGAGATTTTTGCAATGGGGCTTCGCAATCCTTTCCGCGTTTCCATTGACCCAAAGACCAAATATGTGTACTGGGGCGATGTCGGGCCGGATACAGAGGTGCCAGCCAGCGAAGGAAAATTGAGTTATGACGAGATAAATCAGGCCCGGAAACCGGGCTTTTTCGGGTATCCCTATTTCCTGGGGGACAATGAAGGTTTTCCTGATTATGATTTTGAAACTAAAAAAGAAGGGCCGGGAAAAGATCCGAAGAAACCGATCAACGATTCGCCTAACAATACAGGTATTCAGGAGCTGCCACCCGCACAGCCTGCGTTTATCTGGTACGGAAAAGGCCCGTCGAAAAAATGGCCACTGGTAGGTAAAGGTGGCGCCAGCGCGATGGCAGGGCCGATATTTTACAGTGATCAATTCCCGAACGCGCCTTACAAGCTGCCGGATTACTATAATGGGAAGCTCTTTATTTTCGATTGGATCCGGAAATGGATCATGGCGGTGACGATGAATGCGGCCGGTGATTATGTAGGTATGGAGCCGTTTTTGCCGCAACTTAAAGTGGTCGCGCCCATTGATATGCAGTTTGCCCCCGACGGGTCTATTTATCTGCTCGCTTATGGTACCAATTGGTTTGCGCGCAATACGAATTCAGGCATTATCCGGGTCGAATATTCGGAAGGAAACCGTAAACCGGTGGCTGTGGTAAGTGGCGGCCGGCGGATCGGCGCGGCTCCGTTCGCAGTTTCATTATCTGCCAAGGAATCAAAGGATTACGACCCTGGCGATCAATTGAGATTTGAATGGAAGATTGGAGAGAAAAAAGTGTCGGGCCAGGAATTGAAGCACACTTTTACCAAACCGGGCATTTACAATGTAGTTCTAACAGTGACGGATTCGCAGGGCGCAAAGGGAACGGCAACTACGGAAATCAAAGTTGGCAATACCCCGCCCTCGGTGCAAGTGGAGACAGCGGCCAACCGGAGCTTTTACTGGGACAATACCACATTGGATTACCAGGTAAAAGTGGCCGACAAGGAAGACGGGAAGATCAGCCCGCCGAAAGTGGCCGTTTCGTTCAGTTATCTGCCATTCGGGAAAGATCTAGCAGGTGCATTGAGTACTCCGGCCGGGAATATGCAGTTTGCTGCAACCGAAAAACTATACGCGTCGCTCGATTGTAAAGCCTGTCACACGATGAATACCAAGTCGGTTGGCCCGGCTTTGACGGAGATTTCAAAGAAATATGCGGCCGACGAAACTGCGGAAGAAATGCTTGCCGGAAAAATTATCAAAGGCGGGAGCGGCAACTGGGGTTCGTATCCAATGCCGCCGCACGCTGATCTGCCGAAAGAAGATGCCAAACAACTCGCTGCGTATATTTTATCTTTAACCAAAACACAGAAAACCAGGCCGCTTACCGGGAATATCGAACTGGAAGAACACAAAGGAAAAGGTAACGAGGGCGCGTACGTACTGCTGGCGAGCTACACCGACAAAGGTGCAAATGGTATCGAGCCGCTTAAATCCTCCGATTATATCGTACTCAAAAATCCGCTTATTCAAATGGAGGACTATTTCGAGGGAAATGCGGGAGTGGTCGTAGCTACTTTGAATACGGGTTTTAATTCTTATATCTCCAATATTACCAACGGGAAATTTGTACGCTTTAAGGATATTGATCTGAAAAATGTGCGCACGATCCGGCTTCGGGTTCAGGAGCATGGCGCAGGCGGGACGATTGAGTTCAGGCAAGATTCAAAAACGGGGCCGCTGGTAGGGAACACAAAGCTGAGCGGAGGCTTTCTGGACGATTTGAAAACGGGTTGGAAAGAAATAGTAGTGCCTGTCGAAGGTGCCGGTGGACTGCACGATCTGTTCCTGATTTTTAAAAATGAATCAGCCAAATCGCCCTTATTTCATATTGACTGGATGTATTTTGAGCAATAGAAACGCAGCGCTGCCAACTAAAACCAAATAATTGGTGTTGAAATTGGCAGTGAACTACGTTACTTATGATGAAATCTTACTGGCCTCAAAAGCACACCACACCGGTTTTAAAGAAAAACCAACCCGACGATTCTTACAAATTTCAGCCGCTCCCGGCCCCTTCCGGCGAATATCCCTACCACCTTCCGCTTGAAAATGTATTGCCGGAAGTCGATTCCGACAAGCTGGTTTTTCACATGCTGGGAGATACCGGCAGCGTCCATAACCCTGAATTTCAGAAGTTGGTTGTAGCCGAAATGGTGAAGCAGTACGAGGCGCAGGATGATACCGAGGATAAACCGCGTTTTTTATATCATCTGGGGGATATTGTTTACAACTTCGGCGAGGCGAGCCAGTATTCAAGGCAGTTTTTTGAGCCTTTTCAAAAGTATCCCGGCCCAATTTTCGCAATTCCCGGTAACCACGACAGCGACGTAAATCCTTACGGAAATGTGCGTTATAAGAGTCTGGAACCATTTTCTGCCGTTTTTTGCACTCCGAAATCGCAGACAGTTTCGTTCAGTAACAATGCGGCGCGAAAGAGTATGGTGCAGCCGAATGTATACTGGACCCTCGAAACGCCGCTCGCAAATATCATCGGGATGTATGGAAATGTGACCAAGTTCGGCCTGATCACGCCGGAGCAGCGCGCCTGGCTGATCGAAGAACTGAAAACAGCCGGCAAGCAGCGGCCGGAGAAAGCGGTTATTCTCTGCGTGCACCATGCGCCTTACTCAGCGGATGTAAATCACGGATCAAGTCTGTATATGATTGATTTTCTGGATAAGGCTTTTGCGGAAGCAGGTGTGCGGCCTGATCTCGTTTTTAGCGGGCATGTGCATAACTATCAGCGATTTAACAAAAAATATCCCGATGGAAAGAATGTGCCGTTTGTCGTGGCGGGTGGTGGCGGATATGACGAACTGCACCCGGTGGCCACTAACTATGACACGCGCTTTACGAGCGAACACAAACTATTTGCGGGTGTAACCCTCGAAAATCATTGCGATACCAAGCACGGTTTTCTGAAAGTTTCGATCGAGAGAAAGACGAAAGGATTGGAGATCAGGGTCAATTTTTATACCCTCCCGCACGAAAAGCGCAGCAGGCCGGGGATAAACGCCGACCTGGCTGACCACTTTTCTCTGATGGTGTGAGCTACGGTTTATTGCAGGAATTTGATTTTTGTGACCGACATTAATGGTTCGATCGGCTTTGCATTGTCATTTTTAAATACAAAATAGAGGTCGTGCTTGCCTTTGGTTGGCTCGACTTTGATCACGATCGGCTTACGAACGGGACGGGTGAAAGTCTTCGGTTTTTCACCGGGTTGCAGATTTTTGTTCTGATTTTCCAGATCTGCCATAATCTTGGCCATATCCAATTCCGGCGCGACTTCCACTTCCTGTTTGCCGATCAAAGTGCCTGTCGGACTATCGAGGTGTACTTCGATGATGCCGCCTACTGCGCCTTCCCGTTTCTGTGCGGCCCCTGCGATTTCCAGTTTTTCAATGCTTGTAAGGTCGATTTCGTTGAATGTCAGGAAGCTGTTTGCAAATGGCATTGCCAGAAAACCCGCGCCTTGCGACCCGATCGCTTTCATTTCAGCGCCTTTCACCACAGCTGCATCCGACACGGTCAGTTCCGGACTTCTCAAAATGATCATTTCTTCGCTCGTTTGCGCGGGAACCGCTTTGGTGCCGCTCACAGCACGATCAGTAAATGCGGCGCGGATCAGCAATGTGCCTTTTCCATTGTCACGTGCCGGGATCTTTGGCGTGTATTCGCCTTTTACCGGTAATGTACTCAGCGTTTTGTCGGTGCTGTTCAAAATGTATTTCACGATCACCTCGGCGTCTGCCACGGGCAGGGCAGGGTGGGCCGCCATCGCTACTTCTCCCCAAACGCCCGAGCCGCCTTCGAGTACCTTTTTAACCAGCATTTCGGTCACGCCGGGTTTGCCTTTGTATTTGTTTGAAATGTCCGCAAATGAAGGGCCAACCGATTTGGTATTAGGCTGGTGGCAGACTTTGCAATCACTTTTGCCAATTAAAACTTGTGCAACTGCAAACTGCGTGGAAGCATCCACACTGCGCTGACCCTGGATCACTTCTGCATAGTCAAACCCTTCCGAAGCGTAATCAATACTGACCGCAACCTGATCGGGGCTTATTTTTCCATCTGCAAGGCTGCCATCTTCCTTGTCAGTTACATCGATATTGTATTCAATAGGTTTATCTGCGAAAAAGAAAGTCTGATTTCCGCCTATATTCACTGCAACCTTCGGCGGCTCGTTACCTGCGATGATTTTCAGCGACTGGCTGTTGCTCGCGCCTTTTGAATCAGTCACTAAAAGATTTGCTGTATATATGCCGGGTTTATCGAAGCTGGCCGTCGCATTCTCGGTAGTGTAAGTTTTGATCGTACGGCCCGGTCCCATTACTTTCCAGCTGTATTTCAATGCATCACCATCATAATCTTTGGTGCCCACAGCGGATAATTTTGCCTGAAAAGGTACGGTACCTCCCTTTTTGTCCACTGCAACCTGAACAACCGGCTTCCTGTTCCCACCATTATATTCAAGCCGGATCAGCCGGGAATTCTCACTCTTTTTGAACCAGTTACTGCCGTATTCCAGCACATAAAGGTCGCCGTTCGGACCAAATTTAATATCGATCGGCTGCACCGGGTGATAGTTAGGCGCAACGCGTTCCATAGACTGATAATCGCCCTCTGCATTCATTGAAATCGCCATGATCCAGCCGCGTGAGAAATCAGCCGCGATCCATTTTCCTTCGTAATAAGCCGGCCAGGGACGTTTTGGAGCTTTGAAATCAGACCGGTGAAAAACAGGCCCGCCCGTGGCGCTGCGAGAGCCTGAACCTACCAGCGGAAATTTCTCGGAAATGCCATAAGGGTAATAGATGAAACTTGGCGCAGTCGGCATCAGATCGGTCAAACCCGTATTGTTCGGCGAGTTATTGACCAGATTTTTCGGGTCTTTCTTCGCAAGCGGCTTGTTGGTTGCATAGTCATAAACCGGGAATGCCTGATCATTTCCGACAAACCACGGCCAGCCAAAATTGCCCGGCTTACGCGACTGGTTCAGCTCGTCGTAACCCATTGGCCCGATCTCCGAATCTTCGGCCGCATCGGGGCCCACTTCGCCCCAATATAAGTAGCCTGTTTTACTGTCTACCGAAATCCGCCACGGGTTCCGGTGACCCATTGAATAGATTTCCGGCCGCGTTTTAGCGGTTCCTTTCGGGTAAAGATTGCCTTCCGGAATTGTATAAGTACCGTCCGGTTCAGGGTGTATTTTCAGGATTTTCCCGCGGAGATCATTGGTATTGCCGGCGTGGCCCTGGTCGTCCCAGCTGCTTCTGCCCGGGCGCTCGTCGGTTTGCGCGGCTTTCTGGTTCCCGGTGTTGTTACCTACTGTCAGGTACAGGTTACCGGCTTTGTCCCAGGTCATCCCGCCGCCGGTGTGGCAGCAAACTTCGCGTTGCGTTTCCACTTCCAGCACCACTTTTTTAGAACTTTCAACCAACTGATCTTCCTTCATTTCCCAGCGTGCCAGGATATGTTTCTTCTCGGTAGGATGTGCGTAGTAGAGGTATATCCAGTGATTTTTGGCATAATTCGGATCCATTGTCAGTCCCATTAAACCTTCTTCCGCCTCGCGGCTCACACCTTCCGCACTGGTGTATTTGGTATTGACCGGAATGGTCGCGATCAGGTCAGTCGCTTTCGTTGCGGGATTGTATTTTTTCAGTGCACCCTTTCTTTCGGCGATGAAAACGGATCCGTCGGCAAGTACCTCAAAAACCATTGGCTCGTCGAGGTTATCGGAAACCACGATCGGCGTGAAGCGGCTGTCGTCAGGTTTTTTGGGACCGTCTTCCTGTGTAAAGGCGGCTAGTCCGAGCAGGGTTATTACTTTAAAAGTATTCTTGAAAAGCCGTGTTGAGCCGGCATTGAACAGGAGAAATTTTGTCATATTCCAGTATAAAAGAGTATACTGGAAATATAGCAATATTTTGATAAAAAATGACACGATCCTATTTCCCCATCCAGTACTTAAAGTCGCCTACTTTCTCCCTGCTTACTAATGCTTCTTTGTTATGTGCCGGCCGCAATGTGAGCGCAAGCCGGTTGCCGAAATATGGGTCTATTTTGTCAACTGCCCTGTGACTCACCATCATACTCCGGTTAATTCTGAAAAACCGGGCCGGGTCGAGCGCCTCGGACAACTCGTCGAGGGTATAGTCCACGAGCAGTTTCTGATTGGTGTCGGTCATGAAAAAGGTGTACCGGTCGTCGGTGAAGAAATACGCGATTTCGCCCACTTCGATCGATAGCATTTTCTGTCCTTGTTTGACCAAAAACCGCTGCCTGTATTCCACAGCCGTCGTCTGGCGAAAATCTTCCAGCAACTTTTTAATACCCGCAAGCGAATCAACCTCCGGCTGCGCCTTCAATCTCTCAAATTTTTGAAGACTCCGTTGCAAATCTTCCCGGTGCACGGGTTTGAGCAGATAGTCAATACTATTGAGCCTGAATGCCTGCAAAGCGTATTCGTCGTAGGAAGTCGTGAAAATGATCGTACTGGTTACGTCGGTTTGGTTGAATATCTCAAAGCTTTGACCATCAGATAATTCTATATCTAAAAAGATCAGATCCGGGTCGGGGTTGTTTGCTTTTCGGTTATTTTGAAGCCACTCCACTGTTTCCTGAATACTATCAGTCACACCGGTTATTGAAAGCTGCGGCGCAGTTTCGGTCAGCAACTTTCTCAGTCTTCTTACGGATAGATCTTCGTCTTCTACAATTAATGCGTTCATTGATGGATTTTAGGATATTAATGGCAAGGTTACTGTAAAAAATTCGTGGTTGCTTTCTATCTCCGGCTCGGACAGACCGGGTTTGTATGTGTTCAAAAGTTTGTATTTGGTTATGATATTAGTCAGTCCAACGCGGGTCGATTCGAGGTTTTCGGTGCCGGCTGTGAAGGTCTTTTTCTGCAAATTATTTCGGACCATGAGCTGGCCTTCCTGCGTGCTGAGGATGAATATGGTCAGCGGCTTACTCGCACGGATCACATTATGCTTCACCGCATTCTCAACCAGCAGCTGCAATGTCATGGGCGGAATGCGGTAGCTCAGGTAATCCGGCTCCACATGAATATATAGCTTCATTCCTTCGCCATAACGCGTTTTGAGCAAATGCCCGTAGGATTCTATAAAGGAAAGCTCGCGCTGCAATGTAGTAAGTTGCCCGAATGCTTCCTCGTCGAGCGAAGCGTGGTTTGTTTGCAGCAGATACCGGTAAACTCGCGCCATTTCGTCCACAAATTGTTCGGCTTTTTCAGGATCTTCGGCAATCAGTGTCGATAGTGAATTTAATGTATTGAATAAAAAATGCGGACTGATCTGCGCCTTCAAACTTTCCAGTTGCCCGTTTACATTTTCTTTCATCAACCGCTCTTTATTTATCTCCTGCTGTTTCCAGCGGCTGAATGCATAAAACGATTCCTGAATACCGATTACCAGGGTGATCGCGCCCAGATTAAAAAAGTAAACCAGCAAAATCGTGCTGATTTTGAGCGTAGAACCAAAGAGCTGGTATTGAATGTAAAGTGCGGCAATAATTGAAAGAAAGATAGCAGAGAGAAGCGCGTGGCCGCAGATCAAAATGAAGATCCGCCGAACAGTATGTTCCAGACCGGAATATCGGGTTGCGATGCGTGCATGTAATTTTTGCTGGATCGAAAAAGTCACGGACAAGAGCGCGAGGTTCAGGAGCGTAGCGGCGGCAAATGTTTTCCAGTCGGCGAATACAGCCGGGCCGATCATCAGATAATTGAAAAACAGCAGGAATACCGGCATGGTCAACACGAATGACCAGCGGCTCGGCGAGCTGAACGCTCCTGTTATTTTTTCAAAAAGCGATTTTTTCATGGCTGCCTGGCCGGGTTCCGGTTCGGGGGAAAACTGACTTGTACGTATTTCAAAAATAGGAGAAAGTAAAACAATACATAGATACGCGCTGTGCCAATTGTCATTTTGAATGCATGAATTGTATCCGCACAACTTACGCATTCACGCGGTAAGGCGCAGTAAGTAAGGGAAGGGAAACTGCATAGTGGTTGATATCTTGTTCGATACTGATCTGCCGGTCGCTGACAGGCGCATATTTTGCTTTCAATTCGGTTAGTCCCCCCTGATTGGTGCCCATCGGGCGTATTTTGGCCTGGATATTATTTTGTACACTAATCCGGTGGTGGGAGATATGGATACTGATTTTGAGCGGTTTTAATGCGGACATTATATTGTATTTAATCGAATTGTCGATCAGAATTTGCAGCGAAAGCGGCGGAATATGCAGATCGGCAGGCACATTTTCCGGCAGCTGCAATTGCAAACTTTCGCCGTACCTGACTGACAGCAAGCGATGGTACGTTCTCATAAATCCGATTTCTGCTTGTAATGTTACGAGCTCCGTTTTTGCAGCCTGCAAGGTATATCGGTAAATTTTTGCCAGATCTTCTACAAAGTTTTCAGCCTTGTCCTGATCTTCGCCAATCAGTGATGAAAGGGTGTTGAGGCTATTAAATAGAAAGTGCGGATTTACCTGCCCTTTAAGTGAATCAAACTGATGCTGCAATGCGAGTCTTTCCAGCTTTTCACTCTCCGCCTGGTTCTTTTTCCATTGTTCCAATGAATAAAACAGCCCCAGCATTGCTACCAGGAAAACGTCAAAGAAACCTCCCAAAATCATAATTGGCCAGATATTTTCCCAGGCAAATGCAACCTGAATTCCGGGCATAATACTGTAAATCCAAACGTCGAAAACCGCCAGCGTCATTGTAACACTTCCGACGATCAGGATCATGACGGACAGGCGCCGGACAGTCTGATCAAAATGCGGGTAACGTGCAATCACCCAGCGTACTATGATCGTGAGCGTGATAATAGAAATCCAGTAAAGTATAGTAACGATCAGCGTTCCTATCAGAAATGAATTCAAATCCGTAAAATACGAGGGGCCAATAAAATAATAGTTACCTACCGCAAAAAGTACCGGCATCATTGCAAGGTGGTACCACCATTCGTATTTGGAAAAAAACTGCGGTTTCATGAAATTTAGGTCCGAGTAGGAGATTTATTCAAAAATAATAAACCTGAATAATTTACTTCAAGTAATATTAAATCCGGTTCAACAAAAGCGATATAAAATGGGGAGTCAAAGTGCAGGGATATTAATGTACCGGAAATCGCCGGAAACAGAAGTGCTACTGGTTCATCCCGGAGGCCCGTTCTTCGCTAAAAAGGACTTGGGCAGCTGGTCAATACCGAAAGGGGAATATGTGGCGGGTGAAGATCCGCTCGCGGCTGCAAGGCGGGAATTTCAGGAAGAAACGGGCAGCGAAGTAAGCGGTGAATTTTTGGTCTTAACAGCGATCAGGCAGAAAGGAGGAAAAGAAGTAAAAGCCTGGGCGATTGAAGGAGATATTGATCACTCGCAAATTGTCAGTAATACTTTCGAAATAGAATGGCCGCCCCGCTCGGGCAGGAAGCAGGTTTTTCCCGAAGTAGATAAAGCAGGCTGGTTCCCGCTTGATGAAGCGAGGCAGAAAATCAATGAGAAACAGGCAGCTTTTCTCGACGAACTTGAATTGATATTGCAGTCAGGTTCGTGAATTAAATAACATTTAATACCGGTAAAAAAATGAGCCCGGTTGTACAGTAAATGAATGTCATATTTAAATAGATTTTTAATTTAATTAGTATATACAAGTATATCTATCAACCGCATTTTGTAGAAATTCTGCGAAAGATTTTAATAAGACGATATCCTTTCTATTTTTGTAATTATACAATCAAAAAAGTAACCCATAATTTGAAGATGAAAGCAAACACTATCAAGTTCTTTTCTCCCGAAGAGAATGTTCAGGTAACGAAAAAAGCAAAGGCGGAGAACAAACCTACGGGCTATATTTCCGGTACAGGTAAATTGGTACTGCCTCCAAAAACGCTGGAAGAGCTGGATATCGAGCCGCTCACCAGCCGTTTTAAAATTGGAACCCAGGAAGGAAAGAGAAACTTGAAATATCTTTATTTAATTCCAAGTTCTGACACCGAAGGCACTTTCGCAATGACCAAAAGCGGCCGCGGATTCTCAATTCCACTTGACGTAATTTTGAGAAAAGGCGGAGTGGATTTTGAAAAAACGAAATACACATTTGAGATCACTCTTTTTAATTATGAAGAAGGCGTAGTAGGCTACGAACTCGCACTCGGAAGCTCCGAGCCGAAGCCGGAATACACCGGCAAGCCGCGGGGACGGAAGCCCAAAAAAGATGTGATAGAAGGATAAGCAAAAGGAGTTTCGGAAACGAAACTCCTTTTTTGTTAAAGTGGCATAGTTCTTATGTCTGCATGCGCAAGTATCAATTTACTTCATCACCATGCTAACAGAATTAACCGAACCTACTACTTTAAAGGCGAGCCAACCGGTAAACCTCGTGGTCAACGGAACTCCTCTTCAACTCAACCTGCTACCATGGGTGAGCCTCCTGGACGCACTGCGCGATTATTCCGGGCTAACCGGCACGAAAAAAGGCTGCGACCACGGACAATGCGGCGCCTGTACCGTGATCTGTGACGGAAAACGTGTACTGAGCTGCCTGAGCCTGGCAGTTTCCAAAGACGGATCTGAAATTACTACCATTGAAGGAATTGCCCCGGAAGGCGATCTTCACCCACTCCAAAAAGCATTTATCGAACACGATGCATTTCAATGCGGGTATTGTACGCCCGGCCAGATATGCAGCGCGATTGGTATGATGAAGGAGGGAAAGGCCAAAACACGGGCCGAGGTGAAAGAGCTGATGAGCGGCAACCTATGTCGCTGCGGGGCCAACACCAATATCATTGACGCGATCATGGAAGTTCAAAACCAGTCGGTCCATGAATAATTTCACCTACAAAAGAGCGGAGAGTATCGAGGATGCACTTGCTCAAAATAACTCAGGCGGCAACAGCAGCTACCTGGCCGGCGGGACCAATCTGGTCGATCTGATGAAATATGATCTCACGCGCCCGGATTCGCTTGTTGACCTAAACAGAGTCGACGGTCACCACGAAATTTACGAAACACCGGAGGGCGGACTTCTGCTCGGCGCTTTTGTTACCAATGCAGACACCGCCTGGCATCCGATCGTGGAAGAGCGTTACCCGCTGCTTTCGAAAGCAATACTTGCCGGGGCTTCTGCACAAATCCGCAATATGGCGACGAATGGAGGGAATCTGCTCCAACGTACACGCTGCTATTACTTCTACGATGCCAATGTGCCGTGCAACAAGCGCGAGCCTGGTTCGGGTTGTTCAGCAATACCAGGGTACAACCGGATTATGGCCATTTTGGGTACAAGCGAGAGTTGCATTGCGGTTTTCCCTTCGGATATGTGCGTAGGGTTGGCGGCTTTGGATGCTACTGTACATGTGGAAGGCCCAACTGGTAGCCGAAGTATTCCATTTGCCGATTTCCACCGGTTGCCCGGAGATACGCCAGAGATCGACAACACGCTGCTGCCGGGCGAGATCATCACCGGCATCGAGCTCCCTGCCAACGGTTTTTCAAAGAATTATTCTTATCTCAAATTGCGTGATCGCAATTCCTACGCTTTCGCACTTGTCTCTGTTGCCACCGGGCTTGAATTGGACGGTAATGTGATCCGGGAGGCGCGCATTGCATTGGGCGGCGTTGCGCACAAGCCCTGGCGCGTGCGGGAGGCGGAGGAATTCCTTGCAGGCAAAACTGCTGACGCGGCGAGTTTCGGTCAGGCGGCCGAGATTATATTAAGAGGTGCCGTAGGCTTTCCGCACAATGCTTTTAAAATAGAACTGGCGAAAAGAGCGATCGTTCGTAACTGTATGATGGCACTCGATCCCGAATCGCAATTGCCTGGTGCACAGCCTTCTGTTTAACACTTCATCAACATTATGGAACCATATAAATCACAAATAGGCCAGCCGGTCAGCCGGCTGGAAGGTCATTTGAAAGTGACTGGTACGGCCAGATATGCAGGCGATTACAGTGTGCCGGGGTTGCTTTACGGTTATGTGATCAATAGCACGATCACCAAGGGAAAGATCATCAGTTTTGATACCTCCCGCGCAAAAGCGCTGCCGGGCGTGCTGGAAGTTTTTACCCACGAAAACCGCCCGTCGCTTGCCTGGTTCGATTTGCAATATGCCGATATGGACGCTCCTCCGGGTTCGCCCTTCCGACCATTGCAGGACGCCGATATTCTGTATAACGGACAGCCGATCGGGCTGGTCGTGGCTGAAACGTTTGAGCTGGCACGTTATGCGGCCACGCTGATGGATATTGAATACGAAGAAGAAGCATTCGACACCGATCTGCGCAGCCAGCAGCATCTTGCCCGCTCGCCGAAAATAGGTATGGCGACTATGCTGAAACCGCTTCCGCCGAAGCCGAAAGGTAATTTTGAAAAAGCATTCAATGCATCACCCAATCAGGTAAGCGCCGAGTTTTTTCACGGAACCGAGCACCACAACCCGCTCGAACTCTTCGCAACGACCACCGTTTACGAAGGAAAAGGAAAGCTCACGATTTATGACAAAACGCAGGGGACTATTAATAGTCAAATGTATGTGGCTAATATATTTGGGTTGAAATTCAAGAACGTGCGTGTGATTTCTCCGTACGTTGGCGGCGCTTTTGGCTCGGCACTGCGACCGCAATATCAGCTGTTTCTGTCAGTTATGGCGGCATTGAAGTTGGAGAGATCGGTTCTTGTGACGCTGGACCGGCATCAGATGTTTACCTTCGGGCACCGGCCGCCTACCGTTCAGCGCACGCGTTTCAGTGCGGATAACAATGGTATTATAACGGCATTGAATCACCTGGCAATAGGGGAAACCTCGCGGTTTGAAGATTACACCGAGGTGGTGGTAAACTGGTCGCACATGTTATATCCGGCTGCCAATACTTTAATGCAATATAAGCTCGTGGAACTGGACGTTTACAGCCCGCTTGATATGCGCGCCCCTGGCGGTGTAACTGGTATGCACGCGATTGAAAGTACGATCGATGAGCTGGCCCATAAATCCAAAATTGATCCTTTACAGCTTCGCTTAACCAATTATACTGAAATTGATGTGAGCCTGAACCGCCCTTACAGTAGTAAAGAGCTGCGTGAATGCTATTTACAGGGTGCTGAAAAGTTTGGCTGGGACAAGCGCAATCCCGAGCCGCGCAGCATGCGGCGCGGAAATAAGCTGGTGGGTTATGGTATGGCCACGGGGATCTGGGAGGCAAATCAGCTGCCGGCCAAAGCCGAGGCGATCCTGACGGGCGACGGGAAATTGAAGATTAATAGCGCCGTAACCGATATTGGAACGGGTACTTTGACCGTCATGACGCAGATCGCGGCCGACGAGCTGGGCTTGCCTGTGGAGGATGTAGAGTTTGCTTATGGAGATAGTAAAAAGCCTTTTGCGCCTATTCAGGGAGGTTCATTTACTGTTTCTACGGTAGGCTCTGCGGTAAAGGCAGTCGGCGCGGCAATGCGCAAGAAGTTATTTTCCATTGCTAAAAAGATGAAAGGCGGCGTATTCGACGGCGCGGATCTGAAAGATGTAAGCTTTGAAGGCGGGAGAGTTTTCATTACAAATGATCGCTCCCGATCGGTTTCATTCCAGGAAATTATAGCCGCTAATGACAACAAGCCGGTCAAGCTTTCGAAGTTTTCAGTTCCGTCTATATTGAAGCTGAAAAAGTACTCCCGGGCGGCGCACAGCGCTGTATTTGTGGAGGTAGAAGTGGACGAAGAGCTGGGAGTCATTAATGTGACCAGGGCTGTGACTGCTGTCGCAGCGGGCAAAATCATCAATCCTAAAACAGCCCGCAGCCAGATTCTCGGCGGCATGATCTGGGGTATCAGTAAAGCGTTGCGCGAAGAAACGATCCAGGATGATGGATTGGGGAAATATATGAACCAGAATTTGTCTGAATACCATATTCCCGTTCACGCGGATATTCACGAGCTGGACGTCATTTTTGTGGACGAAAAAGATACAGTAGTGAATGAGCTGGGAACCAAAGGGGTAGGGGAGATTGGTATCGTGGGAATGCCCCCGGCGATTACCAACGCGATTTTTAATGCGACCGGCAAACGCATTAATCAACTACCAATTCATTTCGATATGCTGTTGTAAAAAAGGGTTGAATTAATGTAAAACTGAGGATAGCTGAGAAGTTTTGCGAACCAACAATGGTCGCTAACTTCTCAGTTACATTTCCTGCGTTCTTGTTATTTTTCGAATAATATTTGTAAATCGAATGGCAGTGGGTATAGGGTGAGGCGTTAGCTGCAATTCATCTGATAATTTACCGTCTATGCAAACAGATTTCAATTTTCGCCTCCGACAAGTATTCTTCCTGATTGTAGTAATTGCTTTTGCTATAACTATTTTTCATCAGCTTTATGTATTCTTCCCCGGCTTTCTTGGTGCACTGACACTTTACATTCTTTGCAGGAAATACTACGTCATACTTACTCAGAAAAAGAATTGGAATAAAAGCCTGACCGCGCTGTTATTCATGGTATTGTTCATGGCCTGTATTGTTGCGCCAATATATGTTTCACTGCAAATGATCTTTTCAAAGGTCGAAATGATCCTGAAAGATCCGGACCAGATCAATCACGCAATCGACGCGGTTTCAAAACAATTGAGAGAATGGACCGGTCAGGATTTGCTTACCAAAGAGGCTACATCCAATATTGGTAAAAAAGCGGGAGGCTTCATTCCCGGTGTCCTTAATAGCTCAGCTATGATGTTGGGGAATTTATTGATGATCCTTTTCCTGGCTTATTTTATGTTTCTGAACGGACAGACGATCGAGCGGGTATTGCACCGGTTAATCCCACTTAACTCGCGGAATATCGATCTTCTGGCCGACGAAACCGTGAGTATGGTGCGTGCAAATGCAATCGGTATTCCGCTCGTTTCGCTGATCCAAGGACTTGTTGCTGTGATAGGTTACTGGATTTTTGGCGTGAAGGATTTTATATTATTAGGATTAATCACCGGTTTTTTCGCCTTCTTTCCGGTAGTGGGAACTGCGGTGATCTGGTTGCCGATCGTGATATTTATGTTTTCAAAAGGCGATAGCGGCAAGGCGATCGGTTTGGCTATTTATTGTTTGGTGGCGGTAGGTAATATTGATTATCTCGCCAGGGTAACGTTACTTAAAAAAGTAGGTAATGTGCATCCGGTCACCACGATCCTTGGATTAATAGTCGGCCTCAGGTTGTTTGGTTTCTGGGGATTTATTTTCGGACCGCTGATGATCAGTCTTTTATTGCTTTTTATAAAAATATATAAAACTGAATTTGGAGATCCTCCTGCCGAAAAAAAAGTCGGCACCGCTGGTTAGCGCGTGCCGACTTTGTCAATTCAATATCTTTAAATTTCCGCGTCTTGCTTCGAATCAATTTCATAATCCGCAAAATCTTTCTGGTTATCTGACCATTTATAAACGATTTTTTTAAATCGAAGATCATATACGATTTCGTGAATATTCTTCATAAAATCCTTCTGCATTTTTTTAGGTTCAAACATCTGGCCGCTGAAAGTGAGTACATCCTGTTTCTCACCGGAAAGCGAAATGTCGATATGTTCCTGTCCTAATATTTCTTTTTTAGACTCTACATAAGCGCCTCTTAGTGCCGGAAATTCTTTGGTCTGCACTTTTACGATCTTTTGTTCCAGCTCTTTACGCTGCGCGTCAATCGTTTTATCGGGACTATTTTTTACCTCGTTGTAAAGTGCGGTATTCGATTTGTGCCAGGAAAGCCGGGTTGCAATATCGGTTTCATCTTCGCCTTTATTCAGTTTTTGGTCAATGTCGATGATCTTGTTCTCAATAAACAAAGCCATATTATCGTGTGAAGCAGTGTCAACTGGTTTGGGTTTTAAAAAATGCCAGGCAATACCCGCTGCTGCACCGATCAGCAAAATATAAACAATGTATTTTCCAACTTTTCTATTCTTATAGTTTTCGGGTTCCATTTTAATTTTGGTTTGAAGTAAAGTTCGTTTTCAGGAAAGGTTTGCGCCCGATCAGGCCGGTGCATTTTGTACTGCATTTCAAAAAATATGCCATTCGCATATGAAAAGCCACTAGCTGCGCGCAGGTATATTGATTTTTAGCATAAATACTTAAGCTATACGCAGCCGAACTGGAACGGATTTTTCGGGCTATCGGATATCTTTCAATCAACACCCCATTTGAAATAATGAAACTGCAGCAATTCTATAACCAGGTTTACGCCTGGCTTCTCAGGACCGGTCCATCGTTTTTGCTAGGAATCGGTGTGCTCATTGTCGGGTTCTGGCTCATCAGAATACTGTCCCGCTGGCTTACCAATCATTTATATAAAAGGAAAATTGACCCGTCGCTCACACCATTTCTGCTTAGCCTGAGTATCACAACTTTACGCGTGCTGCTGATCATTTCGGTCATGCAGATCATCGGTATACAGATGACCGTTTTTGCGGCGATCATCGGGGCGATCGGTGTAGCTGCGGGCCTGGCGCTGTCGGGGACTTTACAGAATTTTACAAGTGGGATCCTGATATTGCTATTGAAACCATTTGAAGTAGGCGATAATATCCTCGCGCAGGGACAGGAAGGCACTGTGACCGCGATCAAGATTTTTTATACGATCGTGCAGACATTTGACAACCGCACAGTCGTGATCCCGAACAGTAAGTTGTCTAATGAAGTGATTATCAATATCAGCCGATCTGGTACGAGAAGGCTTGATGTGGAGATGAAATTCAGTAACAGTATCGACTATCAGACTGTTAAAAGTACGATTGAAAATGTGCTCGATGGTGCCCAAAATGCCCTTAAAATCCCCGAAAGGCGCATTGGTATCTCATCGATCGAGGCCGACGGCTACAAAGTAATGGTAAATGTGTGGCTCGATGCGCACGGATTCATTGATACAAAAATGGAGATTCAGGAGAAGATGATGGAGGCGCTCCGCGGTTCGGGCTTGAAATTGCCCGGACTAGGTTAGTAGCTGGCTCCTGATATGATCAATTGTCGCATCGGGAGCCAGTTTGGCAATATCATCTTACAAGTGCCAGGTCGGGCCGCTCGAATACTTCATTCTCGGGGCGGGTCTCCACCCACCAGATCTTCTCACATTTGGGATCGTAATAGCGGGCGAGCCGACCTTTGAACAGTGCAACCCTAAGAATATCTTTTTTTGCAGGCATCAGATTACTGCCGGCAGCAGAAGTTTGTCGGAACCCGTCAAGGAAATAAGGGGTTTCAGTCAGCTTTGCAAGATCAAAATCGGAAATATCAACCCATTCTACATTTCCAGAAAGTATCGCAGCCGGCGGAGGCGACTTGTACAGGTCGAATGTGAGGTAGGAAATCTCTTTGCAAACGCCGAGCCTTGCCCAGTTTTTTCGCACCTTATCCTCGCTGAGCTCATATGGATAATTAGCAAACGCATCATTGATTTCCTGATGTGTAGCCGGCTTCCCGTCCAGGAGCAGTTTCGTTTCTCCCTCGTACCCCATCAGCTCCTTTTTACGGTCGAAATACCCGTTTTTGAATTTGTTGATCACATTTTTTGGAAATCTTACCTGCGCCAGAAAATCCATTTTGAGTTTATGCTCGGCTAAAAGTGGCGGTAAATGAGTGAGCAGATATTCTTTTACAGCAGCTTTTTCATCGTTATCAGAACCTTTATAGTTAATGAAAAATTCGCGTTTATCTACACCATACATATCCGTTCTCCCCAGCGCATCTTTCGCATTGGGTTTCTGAAAAGTCACACCAAATCCACCAAAAAACAGGCTGTCAAAAACGGGTGTTTCCGTACGGATAAAAGGGTTATAACCGTCGCCGTCATAGCTAAGCGAATAATTGTAACTTGGATAAATGTGCTTTTTATGATCTATTTTGCCCGTCGGTTTCCGTACGGGAAGTGATTCATAATAATAACCGTCCGCGTCTGTTCTGATTGTCTTGACTATTTCATCTTCAAAGGAAATGTTGAGTGGCACATTAGCGAGCGGCTTACCGGTTTTTTGTTCCAACAGCAGGCCTGCAATGTAAATATTCTTCTGATAGATCTGAGGTCCGCCGTTTTCCCAAAACACAACGAAGGGATCCTGTTCCTTTTCCTTCGCAATATCATTCCTGAAAAACAGCAGTAACACGACGAGCAGCGGCATAGCGAACAAGAAACTGATCAGGAAAAATCTGGGCGTCCGCTTCTTATTCATCATGATGATACGTTCTTTCAGCGACGAAAAGTTGAAGCGGTTGGCGATCCGGAATTCGGGTACACCGGCAACTTTTAATAACAAATACTGATAATCTCGCGGGTCTACCTCATTTTGCAGCACCTGATCGTCGGCAATGTATTCCAGGTTCTGACGGATCGCGTGGCGGATCATCCAGGCAAACGGATTGTACCAGTTGAGCACGCAGAGGATTTCCGCCCAGATCACATCAAGCGTATGCCGCTGCCGGACATGGATATACTCATGTAAAATAATGTCCTTCAATTCATCTTCCCCATGCATTTCCGGGTTATAGAAAATCGAGCGGCCAAATGAAAACGGACTGATATTCCGCTTCACGTGATAAATCTTAATATCATCCTCCGAAACCAGCTCCGCCTTGCGCACGATCCTTCGGAACGAGTACCAGTGAAATAGCATTCTCAACAGCATTATCCCCGAACCGATTGCAAGCACAACCAGTATCCAGCTTTCCATCCCGAACTGCGCCTGAGGTGTACCCGCCTGACTGACAGTAACCTGCGGCTGGATCTGCGAGATAGTGGGCACTGCGCTGAACATAGCGGTGCTATCTGCATGTGAGATCGTTTCAATTGTGTGATTGATATCAATAAACGGTACCAGAAAACTGAGCGCCGAAAATTTAAGCAAATACAGCCGGTTCCAGTTATAAAACGTCAGGCGACGGAGGAAGAGCTGGTAGAACAGGCTGGTAAATGCCAGACTGACAGATAGTTTGATGAGATAGTCTAGTACAGGAGACATGGCGGAAAACGTTATATGCGTTATTTTTTACCCTCAATCAATCCGATGATTTCTTTAAGCTCGTCAGCCGAAATCTTGTTCTTCTGTACGAAAAAGCTGACCAGTTCCTTATATGAATTTTCGAAATAGTCTTTCACCACATTTCCCATAAACTTCTGTTTATAAGCTTCTTCGCTGATAGCCGGGGCGTACAGGTATGCATTTCCGATCAGCCGGCTGGCTACGAATCCTTTCTTTTCGAGGTTTTTTACCGTAGAGGCCACGGTGGTGTAGGGTGGAAGCGGCTCGCTCATTACTGCCATGAAAGACTTAATGCTGCCTTCTCCGGATTTCCAGATAGCCTGCATTGCGTCTTCTTCCTGCTGGGTTAACTTTTCCATTGTTACGATGTTTTCGTAAATCTACGAATGTTTCGTAATAGTGGAAGCTTTTCAGGAAAAAATTTAATTAAATCACTAATCCGCGTGCTCGCCTTTATAATACTGTACTTTTTTGAACATCTCGATCAGCGTGCTCACTTGCAGTTTTTCAAAGATCCTTGCCTTATAAGTGCTCACAGAGCTTTCAGTAAGGCCGAGATAGATCGCGATTTCCTTGGTCCAATATCCCTCAATGAGCATATCCATTACTTCCAGTTCCCGCTGGGAAAGGTTTTCAAGGGGATTTTCGCTGATTGTTTTGCTTTCCAGGGTGTTTTTGAGCAGTTGCTGCTGTACTGCGGCGCTCAGGTAGTGGCCGGTGTCCAGCATGGAAAGAATCGCCTTTTTTATCTCGTTTTGCGACGAGCTCTTGGAAAGAAACCCGTTTGCGCCTGATTTTATATAGTGCAGCGCATATATCTGCTCTTCGAGGCTCGAAAATACGAGGATCAGCAGCTTAGGATTCGCATCCCGCAGTTTGGGCATCATATTAAAGCCCTCACCATCGGGAATACTGATATCCAGTAAAACGAGGTCGATCGGGTGGGCCCCTGCGTGGATCATCGCCTCGCGGAACGAGGCAGCTTCGTGCACTACCACAGGCTGCAACAAGTCGGTGACCAGGTACTTCGTAGCCAACCTCACTATCGCATGGTCTTCAACAAGTAAAATATGCTTCATCTGCTAGAATAAAAGGCAAGCCGGAAGAGAATCAGAGTAGCTTTAATAAAACCAGAAGCTACGTAGTATTTCTTCATAAACTACGTAATAATTAGTCAATATTTTCGCAAGTATACAAATTATTTACTACCCTAAACACAAAAAAAGCGCTGCCGAGACAACGCTTTTCAATGCAGCAGCCCCGACTACTTCACGGGCTTTTTGAATATCGCCTGATCTACCGGCGGGTTCACCGCTATTTTGTTGGTGATGAATGACATCGTGCCCATTTGTGCATTCGAAACGTCCATAGTATTTGGAAATTTAACTCCATCTACTTCCTTATAATCGGAAAGATCGATTTCTCCTTCCTGACCATTCATCGAAGTTTTGATCTTGGTGATCAGGTACGTATTTGCGTCAACGTATTCGTCCATAGTCTGTCCTTCTGCGGTGGTCATTTTCAAATGGAAAACATCCTTTTTATCAATCTGCTCTTTGCCTACCAACTCAACTTTGTTGCCTTTTTCTTTGTAATTAACCAATCCTCCGAAAGGATCCAGTGAGCTAAGTTGCTGTTTCACAACATCTGCCGGCATATCCTCAGGTTCGCCGGTGCCGCCCATCATAGTCGGCCGGATCATCCAGCCTTTGGAATCGTCGACCACCTGTACCATCGAATTGCCCATTACCGTAGATTCGTTCCGGAAAGATTTTCCAACAACCAGGATGGTCTTATTCGGGATTTCCATGCCCTGAACCGCCAGGGAACGCTCTACTACCAATGTATTGATCGACTTGATTTTGTCAAGTCCCCCGAGGGCAGCGACGTGCTTGTCTACGATCTCATCGACAGTCTGGGCGAAGGTTCCTGCCGAGATCAGCGTTGCGGCAAAAGCCAGTATTAGTTTGTTCGTTTTCATATTGAAGCTTTATAGTTGGTTAATTAGGTGAAAAAGTTCGAATATAGGTTACCTCGGAGTACCGCCTCCGCCTGCCGGTGCGCCGCCGCCTGATTGTCCGCCGCCACTTCCATCACTCTTCACATCGTCGTTGTTCACCGACTTGGCTTTCCGTTTCGGAGCGTCCATCGTCATTTTGCCGATCTTGTAAGTGAAAGTCAGGCGCACGCCGCGATTGTACATATATATGTCACTTACCTGATTGAATTGAATCGAATTCAGCTCTGTGTGCATTCTGAAACGTTTGCTCAGGAAGTTTTCAGCCGCAAGACCTACACTTCCTTTCTTATTGTTAAACTCTTTTTTCACACCCACAGTGTAAAATCCGAAACCGCCCTGCATTCCCTGCAATTGTACCTGGTTACCCTGCATGAAGCCGAAAGCCTGCGCTCCCCAGCCATTTTTGAAAGTAGCCTGAGAAAAAACACCCCCGCTCACATTAAACCCGGTATTGGTCAGTTCAATTGTCTTTCTGTCCTGTCCGAGTGTCTGTCCGGCCAGTTTAGTATAAAATGCATTCAGGAATACCCCGAAGTTGATCTTGGAAGTAGCTGCAATATTGGCAAAAATGTTTGTACCATAAGCGTGCTGCTTTCCTATGTTCTCGTACGTAGTGACGATCGCGCCGGCGAGGGTATCGGAAGGTGCCCGGACCTGCGAAATTGCATTGTTAGTTACCCGGCCAAAGAAAGTAGCATTTACAAACGTTTTCTTGATGTTTTTGGACAAACCTACTTCAAAATTGTTCGTCAGTTCAGGACGCAGCTCGGGGTTACCGATCGTGATATTCTGCGGATTAGCCGAGTTGAAGTTGGGGTTCAGCTGCTGCAAGCCCGGCCGCTGGATCCTGCGGTTGTAGGCAAGTTTCACCGTGGTTCCCTTAAAGGTTTTGGATGCATTAAAGCTCGGAACAAGCACGCCGTAATTTCCCACACCAACCGAACCTTCATTCGTACTCGCGTCTATAAATGTATGCTCGTAACGGGCACCTCCTTTAAATGTATAGCGACTTTTCGTTGTATAAGTATAGGAAGTATATCCGGCCGCAATGTTCTGGTGGTACGTCAACTCACCTGCCGGCTGATCAGTTTCAGGACGAAAGTCGCCGACTGCCTCTGCAACCAGGAAGCTATAATCACTATTTACCTCGCGGAAAATGCCTTTTGCCCCAAATTCCAGCAATTGGTTCTTTTTGATCGGGGTCTGATAATCGCTCTGAAAAGTAAACTCCTGATTCAGGTTCTTGTTCAAATTCCGCTGGCGGGAAGTCAGTTCGCTGTTTCCGTTTAGAATGTTTGCGTCGAAATCGTTGGTCAGGTCGTTCCGGCTGTAAAGTGTCGAAACGCTCCATTCCTGCTGCGGTTTGAATGTGTGCAGGTAGTCCAGGTTCACATCGACAGTTCCCGACAAATTCCTCGCATCCACGTCGCGGCTCGTAGTAATGTCACTTGATCCCGTTTTCGACAGCCGGGTCATCAGGTCCTGCTGATTACTGAAATTGCGGACACCATATTTAACGCCCGCTGTCAGGCTCTGGTTTTTAGCAATATCATAATCAAAGCCCAGATTATAGTTCCCGAACAAACCACGGCTGCTTCCGTCGCCGGTCTGGCGGGTAACGGTCGACACATTTTCAACGGTACTGGTTTGCTCTAAAGAGGTTTTTGTGATCGTATTATACATTCCGCGACCAAATCCGCCGATCGTAAACCCAGCTTTTCCCTTGCGGTAGCCGCCATTCAGCGAAAGCATCGAGCCCCTGTTACCTACGCCCGCGTCCACATTCAGGTTGAGTCCCTGCAAACTGTTCTTTTTGGTGATGATATTGATGATCCCGCCTGATCCTTCTGCGTCGTATTTTGCTGACGGACTGGTGATTACCTCCACGCTCTTGATCTGATCTGCGGGGATCTGTTTCAATGCATCGGCTACGCTATTCGCGATGATCGTACTCGGTTTGTTGTTGATCAATACCCGGATATTCTGACTTCCGCGCAGCGAAACATTTCCATCCAGATCGACGGTCAGTAAAGGTACTTTACGTAAAATATCAGTTGCGTCGCCGCCTTTCGCAGTAATGTCTTTTTCTGCATTATAAACCAGCCTGTCCACCTTTTCCTCGATCAATGCGGCTTGTCCGGTAACTGTAACTTCATTCAGCGTTTTCGTAGTTGAACTCAGTTTAATGGTACCCAGATCCAACTCCTGACCTTTGGTAAGCTTGATATTGCTTATCGTTTTTTCGCCATATCCGATAAATGAAACCAGGATCTTGTATTCACCTTCCATAATTTTGGTCAGGCTAAACTTACCCTTTTCGTCTGCGACGGTTCCGTCCACTGCCTGGTTGGTCGTTTTGTTGTAAAGCGCAATGCTCACAAATTCAATAGGTTGCGAAGAAGTGGAATCTGCAACAGAGCCGCTGATTTTCGCTGATCCTTTTGGGGTCTGATCTCCGGCCGTGCCCGGAAGTGCTTTGGGTGCCGCTGCGCCCCCGACGGGAAATTGTGCAAAAGCTGGTGATTGAAGTGTAGCCAGTAGAATGGCAAATGCTAGGAGAAATTTCGTCATTTTCATGATATTGTTTTTAACAGCATAAAAATGCGACACAATTTACTGGGCGGAGTATAAATTATGATAAAGGCTAAAATAAGTGGGATAGATGCAGGATATCCGCAGATGAAAGAGAACCGGAATTTGCTCCGGCCTGCGCTTTTAGTAATTTGGGAAAATCGACCAACTGGCGGAGATGAATAAGGTTCGCGACGCCGGTGGAAATATATTTTTGGAAGTGAATTCCTAATTAGATACATTGCCTATGCAGTTGAGAGGTCCTGCCTGATGGACCGCGAGAACATGGTTTCTCCTTAACTGTTTTTTTTATGCACCTGCTATACTGCGACGAATCCGGAAGCGCGCCCGACCCCAATCAAAATCATTTTGTTCTGAGTGGAATATCGCTCTTCGAAAGGCAGGTATTTTGGCTTTCTAATGAACTGGACAGAATCGCGGAAAGGTTTGATCCTGCCGAAATACCTGATGTTGAGTTACACGGAAGTCCAATGATGGGCGGCCGCGGGATCTGGCAGCCTTTTACCAAAGCCGACCGTATTAAGGCGATTGAGGATGCTCTGCATGCATTGGCTAAATCACATCCCTCTAATCGTATTTTCGCATGCGTGGTAAACAAGGCCAAAGTAAGTCCCTTCGACCCGGTAGAGATTGCGTTCGAGCAGGTATCCAGCAGGTTTGACCATTACCTGGCCCGTTTACACAAGAATGGAGACCCACAGAGAGGTATCATCATTTTTGACAAATCAACCTATGAGACTGCATTACAGGGATTGACGACGAATTTCCGAACATTAGGGCATCGGTGGGGCTTGTTGCGCAATCTCTCGGAGGTTCCGCTATTCCTTAATTCAAAAGCGTCGCGACTGATACAACTGGCTGATTTAGTATCCTATGCTATTTTCAGACATTATGAACGTGGTGATGATCAGTTTTTTAAGATAATTGCAGATAGGTTTGACCAAGAGGCAGGCGTTCGTCACGGGCTTTGCGAGCGCTTATGATTTCGTTTACCAGGGTAACAATGCACCGAAATCGTCTTTTGTTTTAGAAATCAGCCAGCCTAATTATGCCTGAAAACGATAAGCAGTTACTAAACCGGCGGGACTTTGTGAAGAGTTCGGCTGCGCTGGCGGTGGCCGGTGCAGTGCCGGGTTCCATTTACTCAATGCCTTTGCAACCACAGAAGATCAAGATCACGCGCGTAGATTCAAATTTTGAAAGGGAGCCTCTAAACCCGTACAGATTCAAAGGAAGCGCGATCACCGACAGCTGGCAGGCGATTTCTATGCTGGAATCGGAGTCGGGTATTCGCAAAGTCGGGCTGGGTACGCAGGGAGTTTTGTGGTCTGACTCCAAAGTTTTCGCCGGGCATTCCGAAAGTGCCGGCAATGCATTAATGTATGCAATGAGCGAGAGAGCACTGCAAATGCTGAAAGGCACCACCTTCACCGACCCGGTGAGTTTACTGGATGATATTTTACCCGAAGTTTTGGAATACGGCAAGAAAATCACAGGCAATCCTGACCTGCGTAAAACGTTCGCTTTAAATGCATTGGTTAGTGTCGATAATGCCGCGTGGCTGCTGTACGCGCAGGAAAACGGTTTGAAGCAATTTGATGAATTGGTGCCGACCGCCTATAAGCCTGGCCTGTCATACAGACATGAGAAAGTGGCGAGTATCCCGTCGTTCAGCGTAGGTACCACCGCAGAAAGGATCAAACAGGCGGCGGAGGAAGGTTATTTTATCATGAAATTAAAAACAGGAGCCGCCGGAACCCAGCAGGAAATGATCGAAAAGGATATTGCATTCCTTACCGCGGTTCACAAGGCAGTCGGGCATTTTGAAACACCTTATACCAAAAACGGTAAGATACCTTACTATTTCGACGCTAATGGCAGATATGAAAAGAAAGAAACGCTGCTCAAATTTCTCGACCATGCAAAAAAGATCGGCGCATTCGACCAGATTGCGGTGATCGAAGAGCCTTTCGAAGAGAGTAACGAGGCATTTGTGGGAGATATGGGCGTGCGCTTGGCGGCCGACGAAAGTGCGCATACGGTGGAAGATGCAGCGAAAAGGATCGAACTCGGCTATACCGCAATCGCCGTGAAAGCGATCGCTAAAACGCTGAGTATGACTATGAAAATTACCCAGCTGGCTTATGAAAAGAAGGTGCCCTGCTTTTGCGCAGACCTCACCGTGAGTCCGATTTTGGTAGACTGGAACAAGAATGTTGCCGCCCGGTTGCAGCCGTTTCCGGGAATGACGGTCGGTTTGCAGGAAACCAACGGGCATCAATATTATAAAAATTGGGAGAGATTGATGAGCTACCACCCGAAAGCGAATAGCAGCTGGACGCGAACAAATAAAGGAGTATACCTGACTGACGCTTCTTTTTATGCGGAAAGCGGTGGTATTCTCGCACCCTCGGCGCATTATGACGCATTATTCGCAACGAACGGATAATACCCGTTCGTTGCGTTTTTCGGTTTATAAAGTCTGTTTCAACGTTTTGAATATCTCTGAATGCGGCTGCTCGCCTTCGTACGTTTTCACCAGGTTGCCCGATTTATCATAAATGGCAATATATGGGAATGAACGGATCTGGTAGTAGCGCTGCACAAGATAGGAGGTACCTTCCGTGCCGACTTTGAAATTCGGATAATTCGTCAGATTATACTGTTTCACAAACGGTTTAAGCATATCCATCGCCTGGAAAGTGACCATTACGACCTGCTTGTTGGCCACGACACTGTAATTTTTGATCAGGTCTTTTGTGAAATCCTGGCAATGGTCGCAGTCAGGTGAAAAATAGATCAGTACGGTCGGGCCTTTCGCGAGCTGGCTCGAAGTATATTGCTGACCGTTGGTAAGCCGGATCTGGAACGGAGCTATTTTGTTGGGAATTGATTGTGCGTAAACTGCCGTCGCAGCTACGAGCATTAGTAAACTAGAAGTCAATTTTTGGATCATTGTCTGGATTCTTTTCGTAAGAATCTGCAAGATATTAATCTTTTGATCGTCTAGCCCGCAACTTTTTCCGTTACTTTTTCAAGAATGTTACGCAGCTGGTGTGCGTGTCTTTTCGAATGACAAATCACGAAGTAAATCCACTCGTAACGCGTCAGTTCGCCAACCTCCGGAAAAGGAAACTCCATACAGGTAACTGATAGATCTTCCGAAATTGCAATCGCCTTAATGGCAGCCCTTTCAGTTTCAAAATCTCTCGTAATTTCTTCCGGATCGTGCGGACCATTCGATGGGATATTGAACTCGGGTGCTTGGAGTTTGGTAGAAAAATCCAGGAAAATATCTTCAATCACCGGTACCATCTGTTGTGGCGAACGCGAAGTAGGAGCGGTTTTGCCCATCAGGACATCCGGCAGGCCAGTTTCAGACTTTAACAAATGCTCCGTTACCTGCCCGGCTGTCCAGCTGCCGGTAAATGGAATATCGTTCACCTGATCGGGCGCGAACGAGGCAAGTACGGATAAATAGTCGGCCGTCGCTTTTTCCAGCTCGGCTGCAAGTTGTTGATTATTCATAATCCGCGCGGTTAATGCATTAATTTTCAGCCAGTTCTTTTATCTTGTCCAAAGCCTTATCCCAGGCTGCCGCCATGTCGTCGTAGTAGTCCACACCCATCGCACAGGTCATACTCATTCTCGCACCGCCTTCTTCTTCTTTCAGGATGTAAGTCTCCTGGTAACCAATCATTTGCTTGGCTATCTCGCTATCGTAATCTTCCACGCCGTCGGTAACGATTCCCGTATATTCAATTGTGATTTGTTCAAACGGGCGGCTTACCTCGATCACACCGACCAACCCGCTTTTCGACCCGTCCGTAAAAAGTGCTTTACTGCCTTCCCGCCAGTCCGTATCGGCGATATTGCCCGCTCCAAATTCGGCCAGCCAAATTCGGTTGAGCCGTTCTTCCGTGATCACTTCCCAGATTTTTGCAGCGGGTGCCTGGATCAATATTGATTTTTCAATGAGCTTGGTTTCCATATAAATTGCGTTTGTTATAAGTTATATTGCAAACTTAGATGAATTAGTAGGAATAAAAGGGGGGTGAAACTGTCAAATTTAGGGTTGAACGCGACAGGTTTTTTTTCTGATATTTGAATTATGAAGCACATATCTGTACTTGTTCCAAGAGGCGACGTTGCGCTCGGAACGATCGAAGGTCCGTTTAAATTTTTCTCTTTTGTAAATGATTTCCTGACCGCAATGGGCAGGGAGCCCGCTTTTCTCGTGCAAACGGTGGGCATTAATAATGATGTGCAAAAGTACGGCGGGGTATTTTCAGTAAGTCCGGAGGCAACTATTAAAAGCCTCAACCAGACAGACCTGATCATTATCCCCGCCGTGAATGGCGATCGGGAAAGTGTGATTGAATTGAACCAGGAGTTTTTTCCCTGGATAGCCGCTCAGCATAAGCAGGGAGCGGAAGTGGCCAGCTTGTGCGTGGGTGCATTTCTGCTGGCAGCGACGGGTTTACTTGCCGGCCGGAGTTGTACGACGCACTGGATGTCAGCGCCGGATTTCAGAAGAATGTTCCCGGATGTAAATCTCATGGACAATCGCGTGATCACCGACGAAAACCGCGTTTACACAAGCGGCGGCGCAAATACATTCTGGAATCTGCTCGTTTATCTGATTGAGAAATATATTGACCGTGAAATGGCGATCTACACGACTAAATTTTTCATGATCGAGATCGACCGCAATACGCAATCGTCATTTATGATGTTTACCGGCCAGAAAGAACACGAAGACGAGGTGATCAGAAAAGCGCAGGAATTCATTGAAAAGAGCTTTCAGGAGAAGATAACGGTTGACCAGCTTTCTGAAATGTTCGCGATCGGACGCAGGAGTTTTGAGAGACGGTTTAAAAAAGCGACTTCCAATTCTGTGATGGAATATATTCAGCGCGTGAAAATAGAAGCGGTGAAAAAGAGCTTTGAGGTAACGCGCAAAAATGTGACCGAACTGATGTACGAAGTAGGTTACACAGATACCAAAGCATTTCGCAGCACATTCAAGAAAATCACGGGTCTGTCGCCGATCGAGTATCGCAATAAATACAACAAAAGCGCAATGTCTGCTTAGGATTGCGCTTTGTAGAGTAATATATATGTTGACAAAAACTAGCCTTCGTGTGTTTGGAATGGCTGGAAACCCAGTTCCATGATAGAGGGCAGGTAGTAGACCTCGTCTTTAAGTACCTCCGCACTATAACCGAAATCCTGCATAAGCCTGATCATACTTGTAGCGCAGATAACGCAGTCTTTTGATGTGATCCGCATGATCCTGTCACAATCTTCCAGATCAAACGTGGCGCGGTAGTCGGGAAAAGAGCGGCTGATGAGCGCCACAAGGAGGTTTGCCTGGTGACGTTTTGATACATTGGTTTTGAAGACTTCTACCATATTCAAGTTCGTTAAGTTAATGTGTGGCCCTGATCAGTCGAATGTCCATCAGTTTCCGCCAGCTACCTTCGCTATACTGCTCCCAGCTCCCGGTTAAAGTTTTGTCGCTATCGCTAAAAGCGCCTTTGAACCGAAGTTCGGAGGAAGTTATTAACCAGTTATCTTCGTCAAAACCGCCGTGCATGACGCCGGATTCGCCTGCGTCATCATAAAAATGCATTGGGTAAGTCCCTGAAAGCGTATCGAATCCGATGATCTCAACACTCTGCTTGCGATCTTCGCCCATCATCACATCCACGGTATGCATAAGAAAATGCCCGCCGGGGAGCCACGCATAATGATCTGTTCCTGCAATATTTACGGTGCCTGACTTTGTAATTAAGGTACCGGTTGTATCCCAGTTTCCTGCAAATCTGTCTAGTAATGACAACTCAGCCGCATTGGTACCATTTTCCATCGCATTATCCAATTTTGAACTTTCGAAAAACCGCTTTGATCAACAATACAAACTAAACACGAAACACCCTGAATTAAAGATGTGTTTTGCGACATAAAAAGGGGGTAATTGTGACAATTGGCCGCAAAAAGCGACTTTTCGGCTTTGGCAAAAATATTATTCACCCCATGCAGTAATTACCAGACTTCGCGATCCGCCCGAATCGCGGTGCTCGCAAAGGTATATTCCCTGCCAGGTACCGAGCGCCAGCTTACCACGACGAATAGGGATCGTCACCGAGCTGCCAAGGAGCGCAGCTTTCAAATGGGCGGGCATATCATCCGACCCCTCATAATCATGTTCGTAATCCGGGTCATTTTCTGGTACAGATTTATTGAAATACATCTCAAAATCAATTCTGACGGTCGGATCGGCGTTTTCATTGATAGTCAACGAGGCGGAAGTGTGCTGGATAAAGACCTGGCAAATACCCGTATTGAGCTGCGCGATCTCTGGAAAAGCATGAAGAATCTCATTGGTGATCAGGTGAAATCCCCGGCGCTTTTCCCGCAAGCGGAGCTCGGTTTGAAATATCTTCATGCTTTTTTAAAGTCGGTTTGCGGCAAAATTACATTTAATTCAGCGCAGGATTAAGACTCCTGAATGACAGAAAGGATATTTCCGGCAGGGTCCGTAAACCACGCGACGACTGGCCCTTCTCCCCGGGAGATATTATCTGCGTCCGTTTTTAGTCCCGGAAAGTCGTAGCTTTCGAATTTCGTACCCTTGCTTTTCAAATCTGCCACCGCCGCTTCAATATCCGGAACCAGGAAATTAAGTACTGTATAAGTTGCAGGAGTATGGTTTGGCTTTTCGTAGATCATAAAATGATTAGCCCCCGGCGCTGCAATGTCCAGCGTGCCCATTTCTGATTCTTGCACCTGCAAGCCCAGCACGTTTTCATAAAATGCTTTTGCCTCTTGCAGATTATTCACCGAAAACCCGCCGAATGCTTTTGTTGGTTTAAACATAATCCTGTTTTTTAGTTATTGATAAAATGAAATACATTTCAGGAACCCGGCACCGTCACTTTTTCGGCATCGGGCTCTGGTTTTACGTACACTTTTGAAAGTTCGTGGTAAGCTGCCGACCGCATTGCAAACAGCGTGACAAACAGCCCGATAACTCCGGTTACTATGAATAAAAGTCCGAGTCCACGGTCTTGCCCGGTTCCAAACCACGGCCCGATCAGGTTCGCGCCGGCGCCGGTTGTCATAAAGGGGTTGAATACAAATTTGGCGATCGGGCCTATCATGAATGCAGTGACCGGAGAGGCGGCTTGCTCAATACTCTGCGCAAACCCAAAAACGCGACCCTGCCTTTCCGGCGGTATTACTTTTTGAAGTATCGTCTGTTCGGTCGCTTCCACGACAGGAATGAGGCAGAGATAAACGAACATTCCGACGGTCAGCAACTCAATAGAGGCTTGTATAGGAAACAGGATCGTGACAACCCACATGACGATATTGGCCAGGAAAAGGGTTTTTAGCGGCTTTTTACCCAAACCCTTTTTTGCAACCACCAGCCCGCCGACAATAAAGCCGAGGCTGAGCACACCCCAGAGAATTCCCCACGTTTGCACGGATACCAGCGCCAGACCGTAAGCGTCCATCAGCGACATAAATACGCCGCCCAGGAAGTTGTTGAAAGTATTGAAAAATATCAGCCCAAATAATCCTGGAACAAGTCCCACTACGCGGATAGTACCTTTAATATCAACACTTTGCGTATGTGGCCCTGCATGTACGATCCCTGGTTCGTGAATATGTATGGTGAGCAAATGCAGGATTACAAGTATCGTCAACCCGATTGCGATGGCGAGCATCCAGAAAATCCCCAGGAAGCCAATTACTAGTCCGCTAAAAATGGAAGCGACCAGAAATGAAACGCCGTTTGCGGTACCTACCATTCCGTTCGCTTTGTCGCGCCCGTCTTCCGGAATCAGTATCGTTACTACCGTCGACAATGCGATGGAGCGGATATTGCCGGTGATTGCGCCAAAAAGTGTCAGTATAATAAACGCCCACAGATTAACACTCGTGTCACTTTTAAACACTTCGTCGGGAGTGCTGGCATAAATGATCATCGCCAGCACATACAGGATCAATGTCAAAACGCCCGATAACATCATCGATGTTTTTTTCTTGTAGCGATCAACCAAAGACCCCAGAAAAAACCCTGAGAATGCGACCGTAGCCAGGTAAACGCCCGCCATCACCGAAGTAGCGATGACAGATTTTGTTTCAAGATAAACCCAGAAAGTAACCGCGAACCAAACGAAATTATTGGTCAGGGAAGCGGCGAGAGAATTAACCAGAACAGCGTAAAACGTCTTCATATTACTTCATGTCAGTTATTTCATGCTGATAATACAAAAGTAGTGATCGACAGGTTTCGTGCGGGAGGCGGTACGGGACAAATTCGGGGGCAGACGTGACAGTTTTAAGCGTCCATGAGGTTACATTTCAGAAAATCAACCAGAATTTTTCTTAAATTTATTCAAATAGTTCTGTTTTAAATTAAACAAGACGTCTCCATGAATAAAATCCTGCTCTTTCTGATTGTACCTGTTCTGCTTTGCTGTAAAAAGGCCCGGGAAGAGGTAGGTTCGGTCATTGAAGTTCCTATCGAAATTGAAGATGGTTTCGGACCGTTTAGTGCTAATTTTTCCATATTCAACGCAGAATACACCGCTGATAATGCGGATGGAGCTGGTTGGATACCTACGTATCGCCCTGTGCGCGGCGTACCGAAATGGGAAGGTGTGGTGAAAAGTATGATCTGGCTGGACGGTTATCAGCTCGTTTACCAAAATTTCCATGAGGGAAAGATCGGTAAGGAAATGTATGAACAACTACAAAAATCGTGGGACTGGGTTCCGGATGAAACTGTGCTATCGAAAAAGCCTCTCAAATGCTTCGTTTACACGGTTAGGGGTAGAGATGAAACCGGGAAGATCGCGGTGATGGTCGACACCAACAATAACCTGGATTTTAGCGATGAAACCGCATTTTATCCCGAACGAATTTATCTCAAAGAAGGCAAATATGACTGGGACTCGGCGGGGGTTTATAAAAAGGTTTTCATGGTGCAGCGGGAGCATGTATTGAGAGGAGAAGTAGTGAAAGACAGTATTCTGATGATTATCAAATATGCGCCAGACGATGAGGAATGGAAGCGTTTCTGGTATGCATTTCCCCGCTACGAAAAAGCCAGGTTCGACTGGAAAGGCAAGGAACACGAGATTGTGGTAAACAATTTTTTCACAAATGCAGGTTTTGAAGAATCAAACATTTTTGTAGAAAAGGATCTCGACTCAAAGAAAAGGCTGGCTGTAATGGACGGCGTTGAGAAGGGCGAACTGATCGAGGTAGGCGGCTTACTGGACAAGAGTAAATTCAGAAATCTGGGCGTCGATCCCCGTACAGGCTCCCTGCTATTGCAGGCAGAATCGGCGGATCTGGATGAATATTCCCTACAAAAAGGCTACGCAATGCGGCCTTTCAAAGCGAAGGATTTTAAAACTGGCAAAGATATCGCGCTGGCTGATTTTCGGGGTAAATATGTATTCATTGATTTTTGGGGAACGTGGTGCGGCCCTTGCGTACAGCAGCTTCCCGGGCTTCGCGAGATTTATAAGGAGACCAACAAAAACCAGGTACAATTTATCGGGATAGTCAAGGATACAGAAGAGCGGCTTGATAAATATTTGACCAAAAACAACCTTGAATGGCCGCAAATCCTGTCTGACAGTGTCAACAAGCTGATCGAAACTTATAAGATAACCGGTTATCCAACAACCATATTACTTGGTCCCGACGGTCGTGTTATTGATAGGAACATTCACGGAGAAGCATTAAAAACCCGACTGAAAGCGATTTCAGCCGGGCCGGTATTATGATGCAAATATTGTCAGATCAGGGATCCATTCGTTTCGGCGCGCCCGGGGCCGCCGCTGGTGCAGCCGGAGTTGCAGATTGTGGCTGCGTTGATAACTGAGAAGGAGATTTTTGCTGAGGCTGACCATTCATAGGAACCTGCTGCCCCGTTTGAGCAGGCTGCCCGTTTGGTGCCTGTTGTGAGTTAGTCTGAGTTCCGGGTGCCGTAGTCGTATTCGTCTGAGTGGTAACGCTGGTCTCCGTGGTCTGAGCGGGATAAGTGCCCGGCTGGCCGTTTTGAGCAGGTAACATTTGTCCGCCCTGTACTGTAATAGTTTGTTCAACCGGCGCAGTGGTGGTTGACTGATATCTTTCCGGAAATGTTCTTGGATCCTGGTTGGAATTTACCTTTGGAACCTGTCCCTCCGCAGTAATATCTCCTCTGGAAGGCTCGAACCCTAAGTTTTGTACCTGAGGAGCGCCTGCCTGCCTCGGCAGATTCGCGGGAGACTGTCCCGCTGCTGCCGGCGCAATCTGGCCCGTAGGCTTGGGTTGATAGCCGGTATGTGCGCCACCTTGCTGGCCGCTATACGCTTTCGGTACCTGGCCGGTAGGAGCGGGCCTGTTCTGGGCAAATCCTTGTGTTGTTACGGTGCCCAGCGCAATGCAAGTGACCGCAGCAATGTGTGTGAATTTCATTTTTTCTGGATTTAAATTGAAATGTGTCAGACTGTTACTGTCTGCGAAGGTACCTACTAAAATTATTCCAGAAAAATATCTGATGCTTAATATACCGGCTTTGGCCGGAGAAATCAGATTTGCGCTTATCACAAACTGATTCCCCAGGCCGATGCTGATTACTATTTACTAACGGTCCCAGAATGCCGGCGGCTCAATGCCGAGTGCTCGCAGGTACACATATCCTTGTCCCCGGTGGTGAATCTCGTTATCGACCAGATACAAAAACAGCGAGTAGATCGGGCCTTCGTACATGCCGTAGGCGTTGTCGTGCTCATGAAATCTTGCAGCCGGAATTTGCGGCCAAATGTGATCAATGTATTCTGTTACAAGGTCCCAAAGATCCAAAAGCTCCTTTTTAGTTGCTGGCGGGGGCGTTTGCGAATCCAGCTGCGGCTCGCCGAAAGTCCAGTCGCCAAATGCGACTCCCCGGATACCCGGCGCCGCGAGGCCGATCATTTCCATCGCCAGCTGAGCAAAAGGACGCATACCACCAATCGAAAAAGCATAGAGCTGTTCCTCAGGAAATGCTTCAATAACCTTGCGGCTGAGTTTACGATGGCCCTGCCAATGTTCCAGTAACTCCGCGGGACTGATAACAGTTGCGCTAATTTCGGTGTCGGTGGCTTGAATGCTGTTCGTTTCCATGTCAAAGGTTGTTTTAGTTTTGATTACCTCACAAACTAAATGCAGCCTTATGACAGCAGTATGTCAGCAGGTTTTTTCTGTTGTTTAAAAAAACCAAAAACTTTTCCGGTTGCCGAAAGGCACAATTTTTTTGACCTTTTATCAAACTAAAAACCAGAAATCATGGCTGAAAAAACCAGTTCAACATCCAGTACGACGGATCATGATGAAATCCGCGCCTGGGTAGAAAAAAGAGGAGGAAAGCCTGCAACCGTGAAGGGAACAGGCAGTAAAAATGACGATACCGGTATTCTACGCATCGATTTCCCCGGTTACAGCGGCGGGGATTCTCTCGAAGAAATCTCCTGGGAAGATTTCTTCGAGAAGTTCGACGAAAGCGGTCTTCAATTTCTGTATCAGGAAGAAACGAGCGACGGCAAGGAAAGCCGGTTCAACAAATTCGTATCGAAATGATCGGAGTGGAATAGATCAGAAAAAGCAGGCCCTTTTTACAGAGCCTGCTTTTTTATACGACAGTCCAGAGACTATCGGTAAAATAGTGTTTGCAGTCCAGAAAATGCTCCATGACAGTAAAGCCGTTTTTCGCAGCAACATTTTCAATTTCCTGTAAAGAATATTTCTTCGAAAGCTCCGTCCAGATCAGTTCATTCCGTTCAAAGGTGTAAACTTCACCCGTTTCTTTTACAAAAACCTGCTGGGGAACAAGGCTTACCAGATAACTTCTCACTTCGCCGTTCAGCGGATTATAGTGTGAATAGAAATCGAAATGATTCGTTTTAAATGTGCCGCCCAATTCGCGATTGATCCTATTTAACAGGTTCATATTGAAAGCTTTGGTAATTCCAGCAGGATCGTCGTAGGCGCAGCGGATCGTCGCTGGATTTTTCTTCAAGTCAAAACCGGTGAGCAACTTATCGCCAGCCTTCATGTTTTTTCTGAAATCGGCCAGAAGCCCATCCACATCTGCGGGTTCATAGTTTCCTATATTTCCACCCAAAAACAAAAATAAACACGGAATACTCGAACCAGACAGTTCTTCCATCATCGAAAAGTAGTTTCCGATTTTCGGTTCAATATGAAGTCCGGGTAAATGCTGCTGCATGTTGACCACCAGCTCGTCAATCGCTTTTTTAGAAATATCGATCGGCACGTAGGAAAACTCAGCGCCTTTCTCGATCAGTGTTTTGAGCAGCTGTCTGGTTTTTACACCATCGCCCGCGCCAAATTCGACGACACTGAAAGGCTTATCAAAATCCAGCATTTTAAAAATCCCTTCTCCCTGCAAAGACAAAATCTCAAATTCGCAGGCAGTAGGGTAGTATTCAGGCATTTTCATAATATCCTGAAAAATCCCGCTGCCAATATCGTCGTAAAAATATTTGGAGGAAATGTGCTTTAATGGGGCAGTTAAGCCAATATGTATATCTGTTGCAAATGAAGTGTCTGACATAAAATGGATAAAGACGATTATTTAGCCAGCCTGATTCCGGTATACTGCCAGCGTTCAGGGGCGTGAAAAAAGTTGCGGTAGGTCCTGCGCGCGTGGTTTGGTGAAGTGGCTACGGAAGCGCCGCGCAATACCATTTGATTGATCATAAATTTCCCGTTATACTCACCGACAGCGCCGGGTGCCTTGGAAAATCCGGGGTAGGGAAGGTAGGCGCTATTGGTCCATTCCCACCGCTGGCCCCAGTCGAGATTGACAGATGCGATCTCCCACTCGAATTCTGTCGGCAGCCGCATTTGTTTCCATTGTGCGAATGCAGCGGCTTCGTAATAGCTTACGTGTCCTAGTATTGCATAAGGATCTACTTTTTGCAGCCCGGCCAGCGTATAATAATGCCACTCACCTTTAACCTTGTGCCAGTACATGGGGGACTGAATACTATTTTCATTTACCCACGACCATCCCTCATCCAGCCAAAGGTTGAAATCCGAGTATCCGCCTGCATTCATAAATTCAATATATTCCCCGGTTGTGACCGGGGATTTGCTGATCTCGAATTCGTGCAGAAAAACCTTGTGTCTGCCCAGTTCATTGTCAAAACAGAATCCGTCGCCTGCAAAACCGATATCATAAACCCCCTCACTGATTTTCAAAAAGCCAGTGTCCGTGTTTTTGCCCGAAAGCAAATTGTGGTTCTCTTTGTAAACGGGGAAAAGCGGATTGTGGCCAAGAATGTATTTAATATCCGTAACCAGTAATTCCTGATGCTGCTGCTCGTGGTGCAAGCCTAGCGTAACCAGCGACAAAGTGTGTTCGTCCTGCTCCGATTCGAGCAACTCAACCATACAACGGTCTACATGCTGGCGGTAAGCGTAAACAGCCTTGGTAGTCGGTCGGGTCACATTTCCCCGGTCAGTGCGCAGGGTTCGCTCGCCGATATTGTTGTAATAGCTGTTAAAAAGGTAGTTGAAATCGGGATCGTATTCCTGGTAGCCGGGCTTGAATTGCTTTAATATAAAAGTCTCAAAAAACCAGGTAGAGTGCGCCAGGTGCCATTTCGGGGGACTTACGAACGGGACGGGCTGCGGAATGTAATCTTCTGTTTCGAGCGGAGCGCAGAGGTCTTCGCTGTATTTTCTGACACTTTGGTAATCGTCCCTAATGCGGTGGTTGGTCATTAGCCAGATAATTTTTTAAATCGGTAATGGTATTGATATGCAATGATTGTGCCTGCTCTTTCCGCATCATCAGCGCGTACGCATTATTGAAGCCGATCGGTTTCAGCCATTGCATCCGGTATTCTTTTTCAAACTCTTTTTGTACAAAAGCAAAAGCTTTTTCCGGGTCGCTGCTCACTTCCTGAATTTGCCTTGGCGTAGGTTTCAGGATCACCAGCAGGCCGGTACCGGTATATTCCGGGTACATATCAATTTCATTATTAGCCAATGCATCAAAGCAGATTTTTGTTCCGCCAAGTCCTGTCCGGCTCACGGTTTTTAGCTCCGTATTTCCTTCAATCAATATTTTATACATACTGATCAGGATATATTGTTCCGCAAAAATCTTCGATCCCAGCCTTACCTGACCCTTATTTCCATTTCGCGGCTCCTTGAAAAGCCCCCTGGAACGCAGAAAATCCGCAGCCACTTTTTCCGGCGACGCTTTCAGGTAGTCGACTTTGTAGTTCAATTCCGTCATCACCGAATCAGTAATCTGGCCCGCCAGCTGGTCGATGGCCGGTTGCAGTTCGGGATATTTTTCCAGTATTTCCCTGCGGATCAACGGAGAAGCGTAATAGGGTGGGAAAATGTGCTGATCGTCTTTGAGCGTGATAAGGTCGTACGCTTTCAGCCGGCCGTCGGTACTGTACCCGCTGATCACGTCGAGTTTTTTCTCAAATGCAGCCTTGTACATCACCGCATCGCTGATAACCACAGTCGGGATATTCAGTTTGTACTTTGATTTTAAACCCAGGTAACCGTCTTCACGCCCCATAAACTCCGGCGTAAAGCCGCCCAGAAGCTTCACATCGGCAATTGGAATAAGATAAAATCCTGAAAGTGTGAGCATTAATACCGGCATTACCACCAGTAACAGCCTGGCTTTGCGCAGGTTTATTTTTTGAACTAATGCGAGCAGCTGATCGATCAGAATGGCCAGTAATGCAGCCGGAATAGCGCCGGCGAGAATCATATTGGTATTGTTGAGGGCAATTCCACCGAAGATAAATTCCCCCAGTCCGCCCGCTGCAATGTAGGCAGCCAGGGTAGCCACACCCACATTGATCACAGCCGCCGTTCGAACCCCGGCCAGGATCACCGGCAATGCAAGCGGCAATTCTACGCCAAAAAGCACCTGCCAGTAGTTCATTCCCAAAGCGCGCGCCGCCTCGGTAACAGCAGGATCGACCTGGCGAATCCCGGTATACGTATTTCGGATAATGGGCAAAAGTGCGTAAAGGAACAAAGCTGTGATCGCAGGGAGCGAGCCAATGCCCAAAGCGGGAATTAAAAAACCCAGCAGCGCAATGCTGGGGATTGTTTGCAATACCCCCGCAATACCGAGCACGGCCCAGGCCAGTCTGTCTTTCCGGGCGATCCATATGCCCAGCGGCAACCCGATCATGACCGCAATCACAAGCGAAACGCAGGTCAACCCGACATGCGCCACCGTCTGGCTCCACAGCTTGTCAGACTGCTGCACCACGAATTCCCAAAGACTTTGCTGCCTGGTCATCTGGTGTTTTTATAGTTATTAAATGACTGAAATATAAGTGTTTGGCTCACCAATCGTATCTCGTTTTCTCTCTTTACCGACAATTCAGTTTGTCCCGCACCAAGTTGCTGCATTCCCTCCCACAAACTCAGGTCTGCCGAAACCGCGCCGCTGCCAATCACTTTCTCCGGTGGCAAACTATCCCAGATATCATGAAATGTAAATGCATTGAGTTCGAGAAACAGGCGCTGGTGATCGAAAAATGAACTGACGAAGCTGTTGGCAGGATTAAAAAGCAACTGCCGGGCAGTACCGGATTGGACGATCCGGCCTTTATCCATTACCGCAATATGGTCGCCCAGCTCAAACGCTTCCTGCACATCGTGCGTCACGAGCACGATCGTTTTACGCTTTAACTCGGGTAATTCGCGGAATTCCTGACGCAGATTGGCACGGGTTACCGGATCGAGCGCGCCAAAAGGTTCGTCCATTAATAGCACCGGTGGGTTGGCAATCAATGCCCTAGCCACTGCAACTCGCTGTTTTTGTCCGCCGCTTAGTTCATCGGGATATTTGGAAGCGAATTCACGGACCGGCAACCGCAACTGTTCGAGCAGCCTGTCGGTGTGCCGGGTAATTTCGGATTGTTCCCATTTCAGCAGTTTGGGCACAATACCTATGTTTTCACGTACTGTAAAATGCGGAAAAAGTCCGTTGTTCTGAGAAACGTAGCCGATCGTCCGCCGGAGCTGTTCGGGATTTTCTGTAAATATATCCTTCCCGTCAATTTCGATCGTCCCCGAACTTGCCTCGATCAGGCGGTTCATCATTTTCAGGGTCGTCGTTTTCCCGCAGCCGCTGGTACCAAGCAGTACCAGTGTTTCTCCTTCTTTTACCTCAAAAGAAATATCCCTGACCGCCTCAACATCTCCATACTGCTTGCTAATGTGGCTTGCCCGGATCATATTTTTTGTAAAGCGGTTCTCGTAAAATGGTAGGATTGGTTATTCAAGAAGCGAAAAAATGCTCGTTTTTACCAGTAAATGCACGTTTTAGTGCGGCTTCGACATGAACAGGTTATTCAAAGACTCGGCATAAGTTGGGTGGGCGAATATACCGTCACGCAGCTTGTCGAAAGTAATCCCACCCATTATTGCGAGTTCCAAAATCGTCACCACTTCGCCACCCTGCTCGGCCAGTACCGCCGCACCAAGTATTTTACCTGATTTTTTGTCTACGACCGCCTTCATCATTCCCCGGGTGTTACCCGTCTCGATGGAACGCGCGACGCTGTCGTTCTTGATTGTGTAAACGTCGATGTCTAACCCTTCGTCGCGTGCGTCCTGTTCGGTCATGCCGATACGTCCCAGCTGCGGGTCGATAAACATACAGTAAGGTTGCTGCCGGCCTTTGATTGTACTTTGCTTCTTGTCAATCACATTAGCCGCAACTACGCGGTAATCATCATAGGAAATATGTGTGAAGGCCATTCCGCCTTTTATATCGCCCAATGCGTAGATTCCTTTGGCGGAAGTTTCAAGCGAATCATTTACAACAATGAAACCTTTATCATCCAATTCGACGCCGGCTACATCCAGGGACAATCTATCGGTGTTAGGTTTTCTTCCTGTCGCAATCAAAATATGAGAATACTCGAAAGAATGCTCCTGGTCGTGTTTTTTAATTTTTGCCAGAATTTTTTCCTCGTTCCTAGTAAAAGCGGTTACCTTTGAATTTATGAGGATTTCAATATTCTCCTCAGCTAAAATCTTGGTGATCTCTGCTGCGATATCTTCATCTTCATGCTTCATGATCCGCTCGGAAGGTTCTATAATAGTTACCTTCGAGCCAAAGCGACTAAACATTTGCCCGAATTCCAAACCAATATAGCCGCTGCCCAAAATCAGTAAATGTTCGGGAATATCTTCAATATCCAGAATGCTGGTTGAGGTCAGATAATGGATTTCTTGTATCCCGGGGATATCCGGAATAACCGGACTCAGGCCGGTATTGATGAAGATAAGCTCGCCGCTGACTACTTCGCTGCCTCCGTCGTTAAGTGAAATCGTGATCTCTTTTTCTCCCGAAAAATGTGCGTCACCATATATCACCTCCAAATTTTCCGTTCCCGCAAATCCCTTTTCTAAACTTCCCCGCATGCTTTTGACAATCTCGTCTTTCCGATCGCGGATCGTTTCGAAGTCTATTTTAATATCACTTGCAGAAACACCCAGCTTGCTGCTATTGCGCGCTACCCAGGCCGCTTTGGCGGATGCAATCATCGCTTTGGTTGGGGAACAGCCGTCGTTTACGCAGGTACCACCTGCAAATCTCCTTTCAATAAGTGCGGTTTTCTTACCCGATTGTGCCAATTTTCTAGATAGAGGAGTTCCTGCCTGGCCGGAGCCGATCACAACTGCGTCGTAGTGCTTCATAGATCTGGGTTTTCTTTTACACTAAAAACAATAAAAGCGTGCCGTTACGACGCGCTTCCATGCAATCTAATATAAATAACGACTAGCTGGCGAAATAGGCGGCTGTACTTTCCCTGTCTATCTGAATCTGCTTTACCAGTAAATCCAGCCCGTCGAATTTCTGTTCGGGTCGGAGGTAATGCAGCAATTCCAGCGTCAGGTCTTCGCCGTATATCTCTTTGTCAAAATCAAATAAATGTGCTTCAATGGTTCTTATGGTACCATCTACTGTGGGGCGCACGCCAATATTGAGCATTCCTTCGTAACGGGTGCCCTGGTGCGTCGCGTAAATAACATATACGCCATTCATCGGTACCAGCTTGTAAGATTCGTGCAGAAACAGATTGGCAGTAGGAAAGCCGATCGTCCGGCCCAACTGTTTTCCTTTTACAACAGTTCCTGATAATGTATAAGGGCGGCCCAGCAGGCCATTTGCCTCTTCAATATGCCCGGTAACTAATGCTTTCCGAATGCGGGAGGAGCTGATCGCGGTGTCTTCAATATCTTCCCGGGGAATCTCTTCGACCTCAAAACCGTAGTTTGCGCAGTTCTTTTGCAAGAATTCGAAACTGCCTTCGCGGTTCCTTCCAAAACGGTGGTCATAACCAATTACCAGCTTTTTTGTACCAATCCTGTCCACGAGTATTTGTTGAATAAATTCGTCGGAAGACAGTTCGGAAAAGGCTCTGGTAAAAGGGATTATCAATAAGTGGTGAATGCCCAGCTTTGCAAACAACTCGATTTTCTCATCGATCGTCGACAGCATTTGGAGTCCCTGACTATCTTCGGAAACTACGGTGCGGGGATGCGGCCAGAAGGTTAGCACCACCGATTCTCCGCCCGATTGCCTGCTGATTTCTAGCAATCGTGAAAGTATTTTATGATGTCCAAGGTGCACGCCATCGAAGGTGCCGCTTGTTACTACGCCATATTCCAGTTTGGAAAAGGAATCCAGGCTGTGATAAATTTTCATTCGTCCACTTCTAAGTTCAGGGCGACCCGTTTCTGATGAATGAAATCGGTGAGGCTCCATGCATTTTTAAGTTCGAATGCGCCTATTCTCGTTCTGCACAATGCACTCAGATAGGCGCCGCTTCCGGCCAGTTCACCGAAATCCCGAACCATACTACGAATATAAGTACCTTTTGAACAAATGATCCTAAAATCGATTTCAGGAAAGCGGGCAGCGTCGATTTCAAAAAGTGAGACTTCCACATTACGCTTTTTGATTTCAGCCACTTCGCCGCGACGCGCTTTTTTATAAAGCCGCTCGCCATCTACACGAACTGCGGAGTAAATAGGAGGTACCTGCTCAATATGCCCTGTCAATTGAATGCGGGCACTTTCCAGAACTTCCTGTGTAATATGGTCGGTTGTATATTCGGCGTCGAACTCAGTTTCCAGGTCGACAGAAGGGGTTGTTTTTCCTAAAACGAAAGTACCGGTGTATTCTTTTTCCTGCGCCTGGTAAGTGTCAATCTGCTTCGTTTTTTTGCCCGTGCATAAGATCAGCAAGCCGGTCGCGAGTGGGTCTAATGTGCCTGCGTGACCGATTTTCTTGAATTTGCAGGCTCTTTTTAGTTTGTTGGCAACGTCAAACGAAGTCCAGGTCAAAGGTTTGTCAATTAAAATGACTTCTCCTTCGTCAGGAATATTGGGATCACTTTGCAAGGTAAAATGGAATGTTGATGAGATAAATGGCGTGACTTAAACTACATCGAGCTTATAGCCGGACGCCAGCAGGCCTAGCAATATCAGACCCAGAATAATACGGTAATAACCGAAAACTTTAAAGCCATATTTGGTTAAAAAGCTGATAAAGAACTTGATAGCTATCATTGCGACTACGAAAGCCACCAGATTACCAATCAATAGCGTTTGAATATCCTCTGCTTTGATAGTATCGTAAGTTTTCAACAACTTATATCCGCCCGCCGCAGCCATAGTTGGAACTGCAAGGAAAAATGAGAACTCAGCCGCCTGCTTCCTCGAAAGCCCCTGCAACATTCCCCCAATAATGGTGGAAGCGGAGCGGGAAACGCCCGGGATCATCGCAATACACTGAAAAAAACCGATTTTCAATGCAGTCCAGTAAGTGACCGGTTTCTCGCGCGTATCATTGGCGATACGGTCAATGAATATCAGGATAATACCGCCTACTAGTAGCGAAACGGCAACAACGACCACATTTTCAAGAAGCGCGTCGATAAAATCATTTAACAGGAAACCGATCACGGCAGCCGGAAGAAAGGCTACGAAAAGTTTGAAATAAAAATCAGCAGTTTGGAAAAAGCGTTTCCAGTAGAGTACAAGCACTGATAGAATGGCGCCAAACTGGATATTGACCGTGAACATTTTGGTGAATTCCAGGTGACTGATCCCCATGAAAGAGGAGGCGATGATCATGTGCCCGGTGGAGGAAACGGGTAGAAATTCTGTTATCCCTTCAACAATAGCTAAAATAATGGCCTGCCAAATACTCATGAATCAGATGGTTTACGTAAGATCGCCCAGAACTCTATAACAAAGCCGATGATCGTCACGATCGGGCCCAATGTCAGTCCCAGGAAGCCGAAACCAAATTCCGTCGAGTCAAAACTCATGATCAGGAAGCCTGCCAGTATTACGGCAATTCCTGTGAGCATCATCACATAATTGGAAGAAGCGAAAGGCAATTCACTTTTTTTGCTGTTCATAACGGTATCTTTTTGTCTTGGTTATTATCAATATAAATCGTCCAGCGCCATGCGAAGGTAGCGTGCAAGTGACTGGTAAGTGCTTGACACACCAATTAATACGCCGAGTGAAAGTACCACTGCTACCAGAATAACGATCTTGTCATATTCCTGCAACATCGCCAGCCCCTCCACATTCCTCACTGCAACCTGCTGCAATCCAATCAGCATCAAACCTGCTAAAACACCGCCAACCAGCCCCTGCACAGCGCCGCGAACTACGTAGGGCCGCTGGATAAATCCGTTGGTGGCGCCTACCAGCTGCATACTGCGAATCAGGAAACGTTGGGAATAAATGGCGAGCTTAATGGTATTGTTGACAAGCAACACAATGATTATCAGCATGATCAGTGCAAAGCTGGCCAGCACCACGTAGATTTTGGTAACATTCCGGTTGATATTGTCGGCCAGATCTTCCTGGTAAACTACCTCATACACGCCGCCGATCTTTTCAAGGTCTTTTTTGATCTGCGATAATTTCGCTTCTTCAAAATAGTCTTCGTGGATCTTCACGCGTAAACTGTTTCGAAGCGGATTTTCACCCAAAAAAGTAGCAAAATCTTCCTTGGTACCTTCTATAAATTCCTTTGCGGCTTCTTCTTTGGATACGTAAACGATAGGCTTTACATCAGGCGCATTCAGCACGAAAGGTTTTACTTTCACTACATTCAAAATCGAATCTTCACCCGCTTTGGTCAGCTGTTTGTCTAGGAAAATGCGGACTTCGATGTTCTGACGAATAATGGAAACCAGTTTTTTAGATTGGATAACAAGAAGTCCGCAAAATCCGATGAGGAAAAGGGCAGCCGTGAGGCTCATCACGATCATCGCATTCGGGTAACTTCCAATCTTCTTCTTTTTAGGCATATCGGCTCTGGATTTCGCTTATTTTAGATGGGATCTATCAGAAACGGACAGTGGCAAAAGTAAGGATTTAATATTCAAAAGAGCCTGATCCGACTGTACGCTTAACTATTTTTAACTTTCTGTTGTGAGAGGCTCAGTTCCTCCGGCCCATTTCATCGCGGATCTTCGCAGCTTTTTCGTAGTCTTCCTTAGAAAGTGCCTCGTCCAGCATTCGCTGCAATTCGTCGAGCGACAAATCGCGGATTACGTCTTTCGATCCGGTTGCCTTTATGGTCTCTTTTATAGCATCCTCATCCTCGTCTTCTTCATCGGTCAGCGAGCTTGAAACAATACCGGCTTCGGATAGAATCGCTTCGTAAGTGAAGATAGGAATGTCGAAACGGAGGCCGATTGCAATGGCGTCAGAGGGCCTGGCATCGATTTCAACTTCCCGCAAACTATCAGTACAAATGATCTTGGCGTAGAAAATGCCTTCTTTCAGATCGGAAATGACGATTTCTTTGAGCGTATAATTCATCCCATCGGCGAAAGACTTGAACAGGTCGTGTGTCATCGGGCGGTTTGGGACTATATTTTCTATCTGCACAGCGATTGCCTGGGCCTCGAAAACTCCAATGATAATAGGCAGGCGACGGTTGCCCAGTTCCTCTCCGAGTACGAGAGCGAAAGAGCCGGCCTGTGATTGGCTCGGGGAAAGACCCAGAATTTCTAACTTGATTTTTTTCACGTTAAAACTAAATGCGCAAGAATGATAAACAGTTGGTGAATTACTTCTGGGCGGAAATTTCATGCAAAAATAAATAACCCGTGCTGCATAAAAAAATCATGCACGGGTTAAGAACGGGTTACAAACGGCCTCGCCGGAAATATCAGCGGGTAATGGTCTGATTTCTAACGTATTTTAAATGTTTTATTTCATCAAATATTCCATTTCGATTGAAAATCACTAGAAATGCTACTTAATAGCCCTCGCCGCTTCCGTCAGCTTCGGCAGAATTTCAAAAACGTCGCCCACTATTCCATAGTCCGCCGCTTTGAAAAACGGAGCTTCCGGATCCTTATTGATCACTACAATGCATTTGGAACCGTTGACCCCAGCCAGGTGCTGAATAGCGCCGGAGATACCGCAGGCGATATAAAGGTTTGGCGCTACTTTGATGCCCGTTTGGCCAATATGCTCGTGGTGAGGCCGCCAGTCGAGATCAGAAACGGGCTTGGAGCAGCCCGTGGCCGCACCCAGTGCATTCGCCAGATCGACCAGCGGCTGCCAGTTTTCCGGTCCCTTCATGCCGCGACCGCCTGAAACGATCACCTGCGCCTCGGTAAGCGAAACTTCGCCGCTCGCTTTCTCGACTTCTACCACAGTGGCCTGAAAATCAGCGTCGCGGAGTTGGGGACTAAATGTCTCAACCGTCGCTTTTACAGTACCTACCGACGATTCATCCAGTTCAATCGCATTCTTTTTTACAACCAGGATTTTAATATCAGATTTGATCTCAACCGTCGAAAATGCTTTTCCGGTAAAAATACTTCTCGTAACCTTGAAACCGCCTTCTGTTTCCGGCAATGCAGTTACACCCGACACAATCCCTGCTTTCAACTTAGCCGCTGCGCGCGCCGCCATCGCATCGCCCAGGCCCGACTTTGGCAATATGATGATCTTGCTTTGGGTAGATTCGGCGGCCTGCACGAGAATATCAGCATACGCCATACTATTTTCGTGAGAAAGCTTTTCGTCAGACGCGTGGAGTACCTTTTCCGCTCCGAAATCGCCTGCTTTTTCCAGCTCGTCACTATCGGATTTTCCAATAGCCAGCACAATAGCCTGTCCGCCCGTTTGGGCAGCGACTTTGGCTCCATAAGCGACTGTTTCCAGTGATGTTTTTTTGATCGAACCGTTGTCCAGTTCTATATATATCAATACTGACATGATTTCTAAATTTAATGGTCAATGGTTTGAAAGGAAGGTTAAAGCACTTTCGCCTCCGTTTGCAAAAGCCGGATCAGCGTGCCCGCCTCGCTTGCAGGGATCATCTTGCAGGCACCTTTCGGGGCTGGCAGTGAATAGTGCTGAGGCTCCGTCATTTCAATTACCGAGACCGGTTCTACTACTTTTAGCGGTTTGGTCCTTGCAGTCATGATACCCCGCATATTCGGGATCTTCCATTCAGCAATCGGCTCCTGACATCCCAGAACAAGTGGCAAATTCGCTGTAAGTATCTCTTTTCCACCGTCGATTTCCCGCGCAATCGTTACAGTGTTTCCTGAAATGTCCAGTTTCATAACAGGCGAATAGGAGCTGATGCCCAGCATTTCGGCCACCAATCCGTGTACTACGCCACTGTTATAGTCGATCGATTCCCGGCCCATTAATATCAGGTCGTAATTTTCCTGCCTGGCGATATCCGCGATCTGAACGGCAGTAAAGTACGAATCCATTGGCTCTGCATTAACCCTAATTGCGTCATCTGCTCCGATGGCCAGTGCTTTACGGATCTGCGGCTCTGCGTCGGCTTCCCCAACGTGAAGTACGGTGAGCGTGCCGCCGGTTTGCTCTTTCAGCTCAACGCCGCGAGCCAGTGCGTAATCGTCATAAGGCCCGATGATAAACTGCACACCGTTTTTGTTCAGTTTGGTATCGTTATCTGTGAATGTTATTTTAGAAGTAGTATCCGGTACATTCGTAATACAAACGAGAATTTTCATGAGTATTTGGTTACCTGTATTAAGTTTGTGACAAAAGCTTCGGCGGGCAAATTAAAAGAAATCAAAATAGTATGCAAGCATAATACTTTGCAATGAACGATACCTTACTAGCCAATTTACTGACGTTTTACGAAGAAGATCCAAACGATCCGTTCAATATATATGCACTGGCGATAGAGTACACGAAATCGGACAGCACGCAGGCTTCCCGATTTTTCGATATTTTGTTGTCGGAGCATCCGGAGTACCTTCCGACCTATTACCACGCAGGCGCATTTTTTGCTGAAATGGAACAGTCCGAAAAAGCTGAGGAAATTTATCAAAAGGGTGTGGAACTGGCGCGCAAGCAGGGGAATATGAAGGCCCTGTCTGAGCTGCAGAGAGCCTATAATAATTTTCTGGACGAGCTGGACGACTGACTTTATTTGCAGCGAAATTTGGATCAGAGGGCCAAAAATCCGTATATTAGCACCTAGTTCTATATTTTGCCAGCTATCTTACGGCATTTATAAAATCTTCCTCATCACAATTTAGCCCGATTTTTTACAAACCTTTCCTTGTTACAGCTCGGAAAGACATTTATTCATGCACAGCATTATGGAAAAGGAGTTATTCATACCACAAGTGGTAAAGTGGGCCAAGGCTCACGGGTTTAAGGAAATCCAGGCAAACATGGAAGGATACGAAACCCCGAAATCGTACGAAAGAGCAGCCGACAACGCAAAGTTTACACCTGACGTTACAGGGGTGAACATGTTCAACCGCCATTATCTGGAAGTTTCGATGAAAACAGATCAGCTGCGGGGAAGTATCTCCAAGTGGAAACTGTTGAGCGAATTGGCAGGCATGAAAGGCGCAAAGCTATATCTCATGGCCCCAAGAGGTCACGTCCGTTTCACCCGCGAGATCATCGAACAGTACAATATTCCCGCTGAGGTGGTGAAGATTGACTGACATTTTGCAGAACGCAACTTGGTTTTGAGTGTCACTAGTTGTGATTAATTGTCACTGGTAGGCGTTGGTCATTAATTGTCACTGTTGTTATGGGTCATTAATTGTCATTCGTAGTCATTTGTTGCTTTATTATTTGGTAACCACAAATGACGAAAAATGACAATCAATGACAACAAATGACCACTAAAAATGACAACTAATGACCACGAACAATGCCAACTGCCACCGTCCAGCTCTCATCCCGGATACTTCCACTCCCCACGATAATCCCTGCTGAGCAATTTATTAGCCTCAGTGTCTCCTTCGATTACCTCTTTCTCTCCGTCCCAGACAATACTTCTTCCTAGTTTATAAGAAAGCATTCCCAGCAATGCGACGTTTGTCGAGCGCTGACCTATTTCTATTTCGCAAACCGGCGGCTTGTTGGTTTTAATCGAATCCAGAAAATTCGCCCATAATTCCTGAATATTCTGATCGTCGGGCTTATTTAATTTTGCGTCTTCATGTATAATTGGTTTGTTTGGATTGGTTGGGTAAAACGTCCAGCCGTCGAGCCAGCCCATGTGGAATGTACCTTCCGTTCCGTAGAAATAAACGCCTACTGCCTGCTGGGGGTGCGTTTTCTCTGCATTGTTAGCCGCAAAATTGCGATGTTCCCATTCTAATGTAAATCCGTCAAAATCGTAAACTGCGACCTGATGGTCGGGCGCGTCGGTACTGTCCTGGCGGATCGCGCGGCCGCCGGTGGAGTATACTTTCTTAGGATACTTTTGCTCCGACCACCATAATACCTGATCAAGCCAGTGAATGCCCCAGTCGCCGAGCGTACCGTTTGCAAAATTCAGGTAATTGCGAAAACCTCTTGGCGTGATCGTCTTGTTATAAGGTACCAGCGGCGCGGGCCCGCAGTAGAAATCCCAATCCAAACCTTTCGGCGGTTCCTGATCGGGCGTTTTCTGGCCTGGTCCGCCACCGTAATGCACAAATGCACGCGCCATTCCAATCTTGCCTGCTTTGCCGGATTTAAGAAATTCCATTCCCGAAACATTGTGAGGCGAAACACGCCGGTGCGTGCCCACCTGTACGATCTTTCCGTGCTTCCGCGTAGCATTCACCATCGCGCGACCTTCTTTAATGGTATGCGAAATAGGTTTTTCGACATAAACATGCGCGCCGGATTCGATCGCGGCAATGCAGCAGAGCGCGTGCCAATGGTCCGGCGTGGCGACGATCACGATCTCCGGCTTTTCTTTCAGGAGCATTTCACGGTAGTCGCCGTATAGTTTCGGTTTGTCAGGAGTCAGTTTAGAAAAAACTTCCGCGCAGGTTTTCAGCTGGTTCTGGTCCACATCGCAAAGCGCGACGAGTTTGGATTCTCCCGCCTGAATAGCACAGCGGAGGATATTGGTACCCCACCAGCCGGCGCCGATCAGGGCGGTTTTATAAGGTGCGGCTCGTCGCAAAGCCGTCAATAGAGGCAGCGCAGAAAAAGCAGCCCCCGCCAAGGTCGATTGTTCTATAAATGTTCTACGGTTCATGGGGGTGTTTTTGGTTCGGTTTTGGTTCGGGTGGTTCGGTGTTGTTAGGTATTGTTCTTATTTGCTTCTAGCAACTCCTAACCTATTTACCTTTTAGCTTCTCGACCAACCAGTTATTCATCACATCTTTTTCTTCCTGGTAAGTCCAGTGGCCGGTGTCTTGATACAGTTTGAGCTCTTTTGGGGCTGTGGTCACATTGTATGCAGAGTACATGGAAGTGGGAGGGCAGGTTTCGTCGTTGAAACCCCAGATGTAAAGTCCGGGTACTTTCACTCTTCTTGCGAAATTTACCACATCATAATAGCCTACTGTCGCCAGTTTTTCTTTTGTATTATTTGTTTTAATCCCGTTTTTGTCAAAATAATGCGGCCAGCCGCCGGCCCGTCCGTGCAGGTAGCCAGTCACGTCACTTAGTGCGGGGTAGAACGCGCCCAGCCATTTTACACGTGAGTCCAATCCTGCTGTGATGATCGATAATGCACCGCCCTGACTACCGCCGGTGACAGCCAGATTGGTACCGTCAAATTGAGGCAGGCTTACTAAGAAATCATTCGCCCGCACGCAGCCGAGGTAAACTCTTTTGTAGAAAAATTTATCCTTATCATCCATATTATAGGCAGGATAACCATTCAAAATGCCTTGTCCGAGATCTGTATAAACCGACGGGTCCATCGTTACGGGAATGCCGTGAATACCAATTTCAAGTGTAATAATATCTTTGTCCGCAGTGGATACATCGCCATAATAGGCCCGCACTCCCGCACCTGGCACGCGAAGTAACGCCGGATATTTTCCTTCTTTTTTAGGTATGCTCAAAATACCGTAAACGCGGGTACCCGGTCTGCTGTTTTGCAGATTCAGATGGTAAACGTTCGTCTTTTCAGTACAACGTTCGGGGATGAGGGTCATTTTCGCATCCATTGGCACGGCCGCCAGTTCCTTTTTTGCATTAGCCCAAAACGCGTCGAAATCTTCCGGATTTGAAACGGTAGGTTGTATTTTCAATGGATCAAAAGCAGCTGTTGCCAGGCCGCGGTATTCGCCTCCATCTACATTTGCCCAAACAATACATCTGAGAAATCCAGGCGTTTTCAATGTCCCACCGTCGATTGTGAGTTTTCCATCGGCGGCAGTTTTGGTTTCCTTAATTGTTGGTTCCAGCTTTTCCAGCCCAATTTCATATCGTAACTGCGCATTTTTGACGGGATACCCATTTCTGAGCACTTGTACGGAGAACTGTACTTTTTCACCCGTTTTATAAGTCCAGTCTTCCCGGTCGGCGGTGACGATCACTTCGATGGGCCGGCGGACAGGCTGTGCGTGTACGGATATGATCGTGATCCAAAGCAAAAATTGGAGGAGCAGCAAGCGATTTCTCATAGGGCAGGAATTGATCTGTCTTGTTTTATAGATAAATTTAACGTTGACAGGTAAAGTGACCAAACCGCCAAATCTTTGTCCGGTGGCCGATAATTTTTCCAAAACAGAGTAATTTGCTTCCTTGAACTGGAATTGTTTTGCCTCAAAAAATAAGAATGCATTGGAATTAACAAGAATCAACAAGTTCATCAGCGAAACGGGTTTCTGTTCCCGCCGTGAAGCGGACAGGCTGGTGGAGCAGGGAAAAGTGACACTGAACGGAAAAGTGGCGGTCTTAGGTGATAAGGCTTCCACAGAAGACGATGTGCGCGTGAATGGGAAACCATTGAAATCTAGGAAGCCGGCGGTTTACATTGCGTTCAACAAACCAGTGGGAATTACCTGTACTACGGAGCGGAACATAAAAGGTAACATCATTGACTATATCAGGCACAAGGAACGGATATTCCCGATCGGCCGGCTGGACAAGCCTTCGGAAGGACTGATCTTTCTAACCAGCGACGGGGATATCGTCAACAAGATCCTGCGCGCGGGCAATAATCATGAGAAGGAATATGTGGTAACTGTAAACAAACCTGTTACCGAAGAATTTATCAGGAGAATGAGCTCCGGAGTTCCGATCCTGGGAACAGTTACAAGAAAATGCGCTGTGCGAAAAGATGGAACGCACGTTTTTACGATCGTACTAACCCAGGGACTCAACCGCCAGATCCGTCGGATGTGCGAATTTCTGGGTTATCAGGTGACCAAACTGAGAAGAGTGCGTATTATGAATGTGAAGCTTGAAAACCTGCAAATCGGAAAATGGCGCGATCTGACCGAAACGGAGATGGAGCAGATCAATGCGGCGATTGCGGATTCGGTCAAAACAGAAGAAGGTTCTGCGATTGAAACCTGGGAAGAGTAGATAGTACTTCGAGATCAATCAATATGAGCTAACAAGAAAAAAGGGATTTGTGCGGGAATTGTCTAAATTTAAAATGGAATATTGATAGCAACTTTAAATCACCCGCCCGATGAAAATATTACTGATTTTTGTGCTATTCTTTTTTTTACCGCAAGTTTTGTCGGCGCAGAAAGGCAGAGAATCGTATCAGGTAGGCTCCGCGACTGATGTGAATAAGGTAATTCCGTATGCCGGGCGCTATCAAAATCCTGCATTTACCGATGGGCAGGTGCATTTCAGGAACGGGAAGACTTCTAATGCAAAAATGAACTACAATCTGGTGCACGGCGAGGTGATGTTCATCAGTTTACTCAGGGACACTCTGCTATTCGCTGACAACAATTTTGTCGACCGCGTGCAAATCGGAAACAGCGTGTATTATTACAATCCCGGCCACGGACACATTGAGATCGCAGGAGATTACGGCGATCTTAAGCTGGGTAAAAAGCAATTTCTTTCGCAACTGGGACACGAAAAATATGCTGCTTATGGACAGTATTCGAGTACTGCTGCCATTTCCAGCTATTCCACTTTTATGAATAAGCAAGGAGAATTCAGGTATCTGGATACAAATGAGAAAGTGTTGATGAAAAGAAGGGCTGTGTATTTTCTGATAGATAAAAACCAGCGTTTCTATCTGGCTAACCGGGCCAATCTATTGAAAATATTCCCTTCGCAGAAAAGTGCGATCAGCAGGTTTTTGAGGGATAACGAGATCAATCTGGAAGTTGAGCCGGATCTTGAAAAAACACTTGAATTTTGCAGTACTCTTTGACTGCTACGGTTGGTTTAAGTTCGCTGCCCGCGAGCTTTTCCAGCATAAGGGTTTACATTAAAATGTTATTGACAGGTGTAATAGGAGCGGGGATATTTGTTTCTTTCAGCATCTCACGCAGGTCTATCTCGATCGTGCGGCAGATGGACGTCATCGGAACATCATTTAGCGCGTTTTCAAATGGATTTTCGCTGGTATCGCCTACAATTTCCATCGTATAAAAAACCCAGGAAATAACCATATAACTGGGAATAGCGAGCCAGATAAATATGTTTCCCAGCTTGGCAAATTCGTTGATCAATCCAAAAGGCAATGCAATAATGAACAGCCACACGAAAACCTTACTGAAGTAGGCATATTGCCGTGGAAAAGGAAAATTCTTGATTCGTTCGGCTGCACCCTGCTGGTTATAAAATTCCTGCAGCACATTCATCATATGGAAAAAGAATCGCTCTCTGATCCTCCCGGCCTTGAATTCTACATCCAGTTCGCTAGCCTGCGCCTTCATGATATGAGTCGCGGGGTTCTTGCGTTGCAGGTAATAGGCAGCTTCGTTTTCGGGCAAAAACCGGGCAAGCATGTCCTGCATGGATTGGTCCGGATCAATATGTTGCGCTTCCACCACGTGATGCTCCACCGTATTCAGATCATTCCACACACTTTTTGAGCGAAGCTGAATGCGGACTGCGTTGATATAGGCAATATGCCGGTGGATCAACCTGGCTTTCACCGAGCCTTCGCCCGTTTCCTCCGATTGAATGTAGGTACATGTGAACGCACCCCAGGTTCGGCTCGCATTCACGATCGCTCCCCACACTTTCCTGGCCTCCCATAACCTTTCGTAGGAAGAATTATTTTTAAAGCCGACATAAAAAGCAACCGCCGTACCAATTAACCCGATAGGAACAAATGAAAAACCAAGTGGTACTCCGGTCCAAACGCTGATCCAGCAAAGGACAGCCGAATAGAAGAAGAAAAATAAGAGCATTTTCCAGGAGAAGGAAAGTACGATCCGGAGCTTTATCTCACGTGCGGTATACATAATAGGTATGGTAAAAAACGAATAGGAATGTAATCTGTCAGAATATAGGACATGCGGAGCCAACTATTTCCGTGAACCGGAAAATAATGCGGATAAAACAGAAAAATCGGGCTGCTACTTCGCTATGCCAGTTCTTCAAACCACTTCTTGAAAACCGGCACCCTTTCCTTGCTGATCAGGATCTGATTGGCAGAAGCCGGCGATGTGCGGATCAGCAACCTGCCGTTGAAGTACAGTTCTATCTCGGTAATACATTGCCGTGAAATAATGAACTGGCGGTTGGCGCGGAAGAAATTGTTTGTGTCAAGCTGATTTTCGAGCTCTTCCAGAGACTTATCTATCACAAAATTCCGGTCGTCGTGCAGCGTTGCGACTACTAGTCCATTTCGGATCGTCAGCCACGCAAAGTCCAGGTCACGCAGCGGGATCAGCTTGTCGCGATAAGGGACCAGAAAGCTGCGCCGCGGACTTCGTTGGTTCAAAATCTGCGTGTGCATCAGCTCTTCGAGGTATTTCACTTTCGTGATCGCATTCTCTTCATTAAGCTGGTAATACTTGTCCAGACCGAATTTCAGAGCTTCCGGGCGGATCGGTTTCAACAGATAATCGATGCTATTGAGCTTGAAAGCACGCAATGCATATTCGTCGTGGGCGGTCGTGAAAATGACGGGACAGCCGATCGAGATTTGTTCAAATATCTGAAAACAGGTGCCGTCGCCAAGCTGCACATCGAGAAAGATCAGGTCGGGTACTACATTGTTTTCAAGCCAGGCTACCGCCGTTTCCACACTTTCAATAACGTCCAGTATTTCAGTTTTCGGGTCGATCTTCTGGATAAGCTGCGTCAAATATTGCCCTGCCGGCTGTTCGTCTTCTACGATCAGGATTCTAGTCATGGAGCTTCAATCAAAGGTACTTTTACTGTAAATTGTTGTTCGTCTTCCGTGAGGGAAGGTTTTTGCCCGGTCTGTATCTTGTAACGTTTGTCGAGGTTTTGCAACCCAATACCCGTCCCGCCCGAGTTGGCTTTCTTGTTGAGTGTGTTCATTACGATCACCTGTTTGGCCTGCTCATTAAGTCTGACCTCAATAAACAGGATCTGGGAAGAAGTGATCACGTTGTGTTTGATCGCATTCTCGATCAGGATCTGCAACGAAAGTGGGATCACGTACCACTGTTTGGTGGTTTCGGTACCCACAAATTCGAAGGCCAGTTTTTCCCCAAAACGCGCCTTATGAAGGTCCAGATAAGCTTTCGCTGCGGCCAGCTCATCACTTAAAAGGATCAAACTCTGGTTTTGTACTTTCAGGTTGTACCTCAAAATGTCAGAAAGATCGAGCACAATGCGCTGCGCGAGGTCAGGGTTCGTCGCGATTGAGATATTAAGGATATTTAACGCATTGAATAAAAAATGCGGATTAAGCTGATTACGAAGGGCTTCCAGTTGCGCTTTGAGCTGCTCCCGCTTTAACTGCTCGTTTTCCAGTCCGATCCTGTGATTTTCCTGGGTGGTCAATAAAAAATTGCGAAATGCAAGGATCGCGAGCAGTAAGAGCAGATGGTACAGGTAATAAACGACCCGAAAAATGAGGATATCCGAGTTATTATCATCCAGTGCGAGTTTAAGCTGAAAAAGGATTTCATTAATCGAAAAATAAAGGAAAACCATACTCAGGATCTGCACCCAGGTACGCTGCCTGTTGAACCAGCTCGGAACCCGGTAAGTGTAGTGCAGGCAGATATAGATAAATATCCAGGAAAACTCGAAACTGATAACGAACTGAATGCAAATATCCAGGAGTCCCGACCAGATACGGGCGCGGTCGACCAGGTTGGGCCAGGTGAAGATCAGCCTGGGAATGGTGGCAAAGAGACTTAAGATAAAACAGAGACGCCAACCTAATGACATCCCGTTTTTGTAATTCAAATCCTGGTTCATACCGGACTGGCGAAGAGTTCAGTTTCTATCCGGGATGATTTCGAAGTGAGGAAATAATGTTGGGGAAGGAGATTGGCTACGGCCACGATGAGTTCAGTCTCGGCAGGAGTCCATTCTCTGATGTTCAGATTGTCTTCAATGGCCATATAGCCCAGCCATTTCGTGCCTCTTCCGATCGGTGCCGCCATTAAAGACTGGATTCCGTGACGCCCCAGCCACTGTCGCTCGGTTGCTGGAAAAGCGTCCAGCCGTTCAGCAACTGTATGGCCCTGTTCAAATGATTTTGTCCAGTGATCGAAAAAGGGTATTTCTTTAGGATTTTCAGTGAAAAGCATTTTCGCAGCCACACCCGCTGCGGATACCTCGATCATTTGACGGATCACAAAGGTATTGTCGGGCGCATGCAGGGCGGAGCACAGGTAGATCCTGCTCAGGTCCATTACTTCCAGCAGCATTTCAAACGCTTCTGTCGTGAGCGCGTCCGCTTCTTTCTGGGTACTTGCCCCCGAAAGCAGCTCCATACAGCGGTTCAGGGATTTTTTATATAAACTATCGTGATTTCTAAGATGTGCATTGATATCCTGGCGCGCATTACTCTGCCACTTTTCGATCGTATTTTCCAATGCAGGTATCCAGTCGAGCCGGCTATAACAATTAATGTAGTAGTTACTGTCCTGAATAGCGAGCACTTTTTCAGAGCTTACCGGGCATTGTCCTTCCGAAACCACCATGCAGGGAAGCTGGCTGCCCAGCACAGTCGCCAGGTCGCTGATCGCGCCGTCGGGCAATGCATAATTTGAAATGAGCAGGTCGTATTTCGACTCGCGGAATGCCTTGATCGCAGCTTGTTTTGAATTAACCTGCCTGATTTGAAAATGATAGCCCGCGTTCGTGAGGGATTCTTCCAGAAGATTGAGCCATTGTTCATTCATCGCTACAATCAGAAGCTTCAACGGTTTCATTTAGAAGGGATTTTTAGGTGGAAATGGGTAAGGGAAAGACTTAGCATGTGCAATTACAATAATACTGATAATAGTAGAAATAATACTAAGAGAAATCTGCAAAAATGGGCAAAAAAGTGAAAATACACTTTACAGGAATATAATGTGAATTGACTACGGATTCAACATCGTACGTAGCAGCCTGTTCTACAATGCTTTATTGCCAAAAAGCCGGTTTTGCCACATTTGTGGAAGCTTCGGCCGCTGAATGTGAAATTTCATAATGCGTTTTGGCAACTTCACAGAAACATCGTCGGTTTGAGGTCAGGAATCAACCGGTTCAACCTAAGTTTTTTCAGTTTCAATAACTATTTGGAACCCTGCGGCCCTTCTTGTAGAGATATTTATGAAACGAAACGCAAACAAAGTGCTGAAAAGGGCGATAGGCGCCGCTCATTCCCGGTCCGGCCAGACGATATTCTTACTCAACGTTAACTTAAATTTCTAAACCTTACCCTTAATCATTTCCACTCTTTATTCCATTAAAAACCGCTCTCATTATGTCTAAAAAAATACTGGCTGTTCTTTCTGAGTATGGATACTGGGGCATTGAGCTCGTAGGTCCCCTCGAAAAGCTTGAAGAAGCAGGCTACACGGTTGAATTCATTACCCCAAACGGCAAAAAAGCCGAAGCCCTGCCCCCCAGTTACGATACTACTTATGTAGATCCTCCTCTCGGTGTTTGTGTTACCACCCCGCTCGCAGCGGAAAAAGTGAAAGCGTTTGAAGTGTCTAACAGACTGGAAACAAGGCGTAATTTGTCGGAAGTGATTCCGCAACGCCCGTATTTCTCGACGCCCGACTTCCTGCGCGCATTTGAAAAGTATTACAGCGACCTCAAAATCGCCCAGGAAAGTGTAACAGAAGAATATGCTGCATTACTCCTTGTAGGCGGCAGCGGCCCGATCATTGATATGGTCAACAACCAGCGCGTTCACGATTTGATCCTTGCGTTTTACAACAAACAAATGCCCGTTGCCGGAATCTGTTACGGCGTTGCGCCCCTTGTTTTTGCAAGAGATTTCAATGAAAGAAATTCAATTATTAAGGGAAAGCACGTGACCGGTCACTGTATCGAGTACGATTACCAGGACGGTACCGGCTTCCTGCACACAGATCTGAATATGGGCCCTCCTCCATATGTGTTGGAATACTTGCTTGCCGATGCAGTTGGCCCCGAAGGTCAGTACCACGGCAATTTTGGAAAAGAAACTTCTGTTATTGTTGACTACCCGTTCATTACGGCCCGTTCGCTTCAATGTTCATTTGAGTTTGGTGAACAGTTTGTGAATGTGCTGGACAAAGGTCTCACGCGTTATGGCTGGTAAAACCGGGAATCAGAAGATCGTCGAACAGTTTCTGGCCGACGGAATGGACTTCATGTTTGGCAATCCCGGCACCGTGGAACAAGGTTTCCTCGACGCGCTGGCTGAGTACCCGGACATGAAATACATATTGACCTTGCAGGAAACCATTGCGGTAATGATGGGCGACGGTTATGCGCGGGCCACTCAGAAACCCACCTTGGTACAGCTGCACAGCTCGCCGGGAATCGGTAATGCGGTGGGTGCGGTGTACCAGGCCAAGCGCGGACACGCGCCGCTGGTGATCATCGGCTCCGACGCAGGGGTGCAGTACATGAATATGGATGCGCAAATGGCGAACGATCTGGTAGCGATGATGGCGCCGGTAACCAAGTATGCGACCATGGCCACTTCGTCAAAATCGCTTTTGCGGACTTTGCGCCGCGCGGTGAAAATAGCTACTACTGCGCCAATGGGGCCGGTTTATGTGTGTTTGCCCATGGACGTGCTCGACGAGATCAACGACGAGCCGGTATTTCCAAGCTGCATTCCTTCCACCCGCGTAATACCTTCTTCTGATTTGATCAGACAGTCGGCGGAAATGCTTTTGAGCGCTGAAAAGCCGATGATATTCGTCGGTGACGGCGTGGCTTATTCTGATGCAATACCCGAACTGACCAAAGTAGCTGAGCTGCTGGGTGCCGAAGTGTACGGGGTTGAATTTGGTGACGTGGTGATGGACAATACCCACCCGCTTTACCAGGGAACGACGGGCCACATGTTTGGCTCATACAGTCACCCGATCACGACAAAAGGCGATGTAAACCTGATCGTCGGGACCTATATGGTGCCCGAGGTTTTTCCTGAGCTGGGGGATATTTACGCGCCTGATGCCAAAGTGATCCACTACGATCTGAATGCGTACGAAATCGCCAAGAACCACCGGGTAGACCTGGGCATTGTGTGCGACCCTAAACTTTCGCTGATTGAACTTGCAGAAGTGATCGAAGCAATGATTTCGCCTGAGCAAATGGCGGATGTGATCCAACGTATAGAGGACATCGGTAATGCGAAAACCGAGCGGATCAGGAAGGAAAAAGAAGCCGATGAACAACGGAAAGGAAAGTCGCCGCTGACTATGGCGCAGTTTTCCAAAGTACTTGCTGAAAAGCTTGATCTGGACGAAACGATCATATTTGACGAAGCATTAACAAGCTCCCCGGCTGTCAGCAGGTATATTCCACCGAAAAAAGCAGGACAATACTTCACGACCCGCGGCGGTTCGCTGGGTGTAGGGTTTCCGGGCGCAATAGGAGCGAAGCTGGCGAATCCTGAAAAGACCGTGATCGGTTTCTCGGGCGACGGCGGCAGTATGTATACGATACAAACGTTGTGGTCGGCAGTGAGACACAATGCGGGGGCGAAATTTGTAGTTTGTAACAACGGTTCCTACAAATTGTTGCAGCTCAATATCGACCAGTACTGGAAAGAACGCGAGATTGAAAAACACAATTTCCCGCTTCCTTTTGACCTTTCTTACCCTGCTATCCGCTTTGATATCATGGCTCAGTCAATGGGCGTAGAGGCGGTGAGGGTGGAAAAAGAGGAAGATATATTGCCTGCGATCGAGCGGATGCTGGCTGATGACAAGCCATTTCTGATTGATCTCGTACTCGAAGGCGACCACCATTCCGAATGGATCAAAGTGAATTGTTCACAGTAGTGAATACCAACCTCCACCATTGAAATGTTGAATAATCAGATTTACGATTACATTATAGTAGGCGCTGGTGCAGCAGGTAGCGTTTTGGCTAACCGGCTGAGCGCCAATGAAATGAACCGAGTCCTTTTGATAGAAGCTGGGTGTAAAGATCATATTCCTGCTATCCACGATCCGGGTGGATTTGTGAGCCTCTGGGGATCGGAGATGGACTGGAAATTGGAAACCACCCCGCAGGAAGGCTTAGGCGGACGGAGTATCACGCTGAACCAGGGTAAGGTCCTGGGCGGAAGTACCTCCATCAATGCCATGATGTACGTGCGCGGCAACCCAAAGAATTTTGACCAGTGGGCCGAAATGGGCGCAAAAGGCTGGGCATACCAGGATATATTAACCTATTTTAAAAGATCAGAAAATTTCGAAAACGGCGCTTCCGAATTCCATTCGACGGATGGGGAGCTTAGTATTCGTGATTGTCCGGATGAAGTAATGCGTTCGGAGCATTTTCTGGAAGGTGCAATGCAGCTTGGTTACGACGGTCCCAACTGGGACTATAATGGTGAACGTCAGGAGAATGGGGCAGGTTTGCTTCAATTTCATATTGACAAAAACAACCAGCGTGACAGCGGCGTATCTGCCTTTTTAGACCCTATTGAAAATAGAAAAAACCTCTCGATCCTGACCGATGCGCGGGTTACCAAAATTCTGATCCAGGACGGCAAGGCTTTTGGAGTGGAATTTGTGGCTAATGAGCTGGAATGGCACGCATTAGCTGAAAAGGAAGTAATTGTTTCCGCAGGTGCGCTGGCTTCGCCGAAGTTGTTAATGCTCTCGGGAATCGGTCCGGCGGCAGATTTACAGGCGCTGGATATTCCGGTAGTAGCAGATTTACCGGGCGTGGGAAAGAATTTGCAGGACCATTTGCAGCTTCCGATGATTTTTCGGTCTAAAATCCCGATGCCGGAAACGACTTTACTGACTGGTAATGCACTGTTTATCAATACAAAAGAAAACGGCGAACCGGTTGATTTACAGATCAACTTTACCCCAAGTATGCCGCGACCGCTCGCGCCGCTATTACCAGATATGGGCGGGCCGATCTGCATATTTCTTCCTATTCTGGTACAGGGCGAAAGCAGGGGAGAGGTGAAGTTAAGGTCGAAAAATTCGGTTGATCCGCCTTTGATAAACCCCGCTTACCTCACTGCCCCGGCAGACCTGGAAGTGTTTTTCAAAGCGATCGAACTGGTCAGAAAACTGGCAAATACCACAAAATTCCTCGAATTGAATGGTGGCGAAATGATGCCGGGAGAAGGCGCCGATCTGGAAGGATATATTCGCAGCCAGGCTTCAACACTCTGGCACCCAGCGGGTACCTGCAAAATGGGTGTGGACGGAATGTCGGTCGTGGATCCGGAACTGAGGGTTCATGGAATAGCGAACCTCCGGGTAGCCGACGCTTCCGTAATGCCGACGGTAACCAGCGGAAATACAGTCGCAGCCTGTTTTATGATCGGCGAAAAAGCGGCTGATATGATTTTGAACACAGTACCCAATCCTTAATCTACAAAAAGCATGTTGACACAAGAAGCAATAAAAGAACTGGCGATCGACTGGTACAAGAAACTGGACGTACACGTACCGATGGTTGAGGTATTACCGCTATTGGCAGACGCCGAGCTGGAAATGGTATTTCCGGAGGCAACTATATATGGTTACGCAGGTTTCGAAGGCTGGTTTCAGCGCGTAATCCGCATCTTTTTTGACGAAGTACATACTGTGAAACTGGTTGAATCTCAGATCGATGGTGACAAGGCAACTGTAAAAGTGGTGGTACAATGGGAAGCGAGTGTCTGGAATGCACCGGAACCTTTCAGCAAACGCATTAAGTGCGACGCTTTCCAGACCTGGGAGGTTAAATTGAATGAAGCAGGTAAAGTGATCATTACCAAATATATAGTGGACGGGCTGGAATACCACGAAGGTTCGGCGACGCTTTAATATCGATTTTCTCAACCCCCTTATCTCTTAAAAATTATGAAAAACGTACCCGATACCAAGCTTGGTAAAATGTACAAAGAGCATATTCAGCATATTCTGGACAAGAATATCAATGCGCTTTTAGACCAATATACTGACGATGCAACGCTGATCAGCAGCTTTTCCAAATCGCCGGTTATCTATAAAGGCCGCGACCAGGTGAATGAGCACATGCAGGGAATCCTGGGAATTGACGGACTGGAAACGGAGATCGTTTTCTGGGCTGAAACAGAGAATCCTGAAACATTAATGATCACCGAGCAGATCACGATGACTGTTGGCGGTGAAAAAAGTGAAATGCGCTTCGCAGATAGCTGGGTGCTGGAAAATGGCAGGATCGCGATCCATTTCGCTGGAATGGTGCAGCATCCTGACGGAACACTTGCTTAAAAAACGAGTCCCATAACTATTCTCAACCTTCTACAATTATGAAAGATTTCTATGACGAACAGGTGGCGCTGCTGGCCGAGAGAAATGCAGATGCGCTGATTGACAAGCACTACGCGGCCGACGCGGAAATGGTCGTACTGAGCGGCGACGAGCCCATTATTGTCAAAGGAAGTGAAGCCTTGAAGACGATGTTCTCCGGCTACCTGGAACATGTATACCGCGGTTTTATCTCTACCGAAAAATTCGCTTCAACCGACGACAGCATCATGTTCGAGGCGACGATCGATACGGTGACCGGGCCGGTGAGAATCTATGACGCGATGTTGCTGAGAGACGGAAAGATCGTCAAGCACTATTCGGGCGTCAAATAGCAGCTAAATAAGTAAATCCTCCTTAATGTATTTGCCCATGAAACTTGCCGGAAAGAAGATCGGAGTCCTGTTTGAAGCCGATTTCTTCGAGAATGAAATTTTTTACTACAAATTCCGATTTCCCGAAGAAGGAGCGGAAATACACTTTCTGTCAAGGCTCTGGGGGCAGGATAAGCTGACTTTTCTTGGTCACGAATACCGCGCTCCGATGGACTGCTGGGAAACTTTCGAGAATATGAGCGACGAGGAACTCCGGAGTTACGATGCGATCATCGTTCCTTCGGGAATGGTTTCCGACCGGCTTCGTTATACTGAGGATGTAGAAAAAATACCGCCTGCCACTGAATTTCTGAAACGCGTTTTTGCCGAGCCGGGCATTATCAAAGGCATTATCTGTCACGGATTATGGCTTGTCGCGCCTGCTACCGAGCTGGTAAGAGGCAGGAAATTGGTTTGTCACAACAACCTGATCGGCGACGCGAAGGCTTACGGGGCTATTTACACCAATGAGGACGTGGTAGTTGACGGCGACCTGATTACCGGGCGTTCGGGCGGGCATGCCCATTTATTTGCCAAAAAGATCATCGAAACGCTCTCCGTAAACTAACTACCACTATGGATCCCTCATTTTTTCACCTTGCCCTTACCGTGAAAAACCTCCCTGAGTTCGAGGCTTTTTATGCCAAGCATTTCGGCTTTTTTCGCGCCAGAACCATCAATCTCGGCGACGACGCGGAGCTGGTTTTTCTCAAAAACGACAAGAATATCTACCTCGAAATTTTCCCGCCGGAAGAAGATCGTCCTTATGCGATGTCGGAAGCTGACGGGCCGCATTATCCCGGCTTGCGTCACATTGCCTTTTCGGTCGACGATATTGATGAGAAAGTGAAATCAATGGGCGAGGACGCCGTGATCACGCTCGGTCCGCTGCATTTCGACGATGTGATTGAAGGCTGGAAAACCGTCTGGCTGAAAGACCCGGAAGGCAATATCATCGAGATCACGCAGGGCTACCGGGACCAGTAATTCAAAACAGAACACCTTAACGTTTAAAGCATGAATATAGATTTCACTTTTTCAGATACCATCGCAGGTTATATCACGGGATATGACGCGAAAGAGCGCTGGTTTACATTGGAAACTTCCGATAAAAGACCCTTCAAGCTCAACCTGATCCCGTCTACTTACGCCCGCAGCGTGCAAAACCTGACCGAGGGCTGGCAAGATCCCGGCGATTTCGGCCCGTTTCTGTCGACCAACGGACAATACGTTTTTGCTTACGGAACATTTTACCCGAACGCAGGCGAGAGCGAAGTTGCATTTGAAGCACAGCAGCTGATCTTTCCTGGTAAAGAACCGAAAGTATACCGCCACGAAGAGCAAAACTGGTGGATCACGCAGATCAGCTCGATCGCTTCCAGCTATTTGAAATGGCAGTTTGATTATCCCAAAGAGGAGATCAACTATAAGAATTACCGCACAATGCTGCATTTGGGAGGCTCCAAAAAAGGGGACTACCTGCAGGAAACCGACACGATCTCGCGGATGGTGTACGGATTTGCATCGGCTTACCTTTTGACCGGAAAAGACGAATACCTCGAAGGCGCAGAGCTGGGGACCGAATACCTACGCGACCACATGCGGTTTTTTGATACCGACGACGATCTGGTTTACTGGTACCACGGACTAAAAGTAGAAGGTCAGAAGGAAACGAAATTGCTTACTTCTGAATTCGGCGATGACCTCGATTCGCTGCCGATGTACGAGCAGATCTACGCTTTGGCCGGGCCAACACAAACCTACCGCATAACAGGAGATCAGCGGATTCGTGACGATATTGACAAGACCATTGACCTTTTTGAAAAATACTTCAAAGATCCGAATGGCGTAGGGTATTACTCTCACTTACACCCGATTACGCTGGATGCGCACGAGGAATCGCTGGCGCATAACAAGGCGCGTAAAAACTGGAACTCCGTGGGTGACCACGCGCCGGCTTACCTGATCAACCTATACCTCGCTACGGGCGAAAAGGCTCATGCGGACTTTCTGGAATATACTTTTGATACTATTACAAAGTATTTCCCAGATTACGAAAACAGCCCGTTCGTTCAGGAGAAATTCTTTGAAGATTGGAGCAAAGACCAGACCTGGGGCTGGCAGCAAAACCGCGCGGTAGTTGGTCACAACCTGAAAATCGCCTGGAATCTGATGCGTCAGCAATCTCTGACACCGAAAGACGAATACCTTGATTTTGCTAAAAAAATTGCATCCCTGATGCCCGAAGCTGGTTCTGATCAGCAGCGCGGAGGTTGGTATGATGTGGTCGAAAGGGTTAAGAAAACGGGTGGAAAGCACCAATTCGTGTGGCACGATCGCAAGGCGTGGTGGCAACAGGAGCAGGCTATTCTGGCTTACCTGATCATGTACGGTGTTTTGGGTGATAAAGAATACGAAAAACAAGCCCGCGAAGCTGCTGCATTCTACAATGCATTCTTCCTGGATAACGACGATGGCGGTGTTTATTTCAATGTGCTTTCAAATGGGATGCCTTACCTGCTCGGTACCGAGCGTTTCAAGGGAAGTCACTCGATGAGCGCCTATCACAGTACCGAATTGTGCTATCTGTCAGCGGTTTATATCAATTTACTGATCACAAAACAGCCTACCTGGTTTTACTTTAAACCTTATCCAAACGGCTGGAAAGACAATATCCTGCGCGTATCTCCGGATATCCTTCCGCCGGGCAGCATTTACATCAGTGAAGTATTTATCGACGAGCAGCCTCACTACGATTTCGACGCACAGGGACTTACTGTGAAACTACCTGAAACAGAGGAGCGGGTCAAAGTGAGAGTATTGATCAGTCCGAGCAAGTAAAAAAGGCCGATCTAAACCAATACAAACTATGAAAGTTACCATTACGGATCAGGACGAAATTACTGTTGTTGAGGTTTCCGGCGATATTGACAGCAAAACAGCGCCCGAATTTGAACGGAATGCCAAAGTGGCGATGGACAAGAGCAAGCACATTGTCATTGATCTGACGGACGTGGGTTTCATGTCCAGCGCCGGGCTGCGCGTATTGCTGATGGTGTACCGGAATATCCGGTCGCAGGAAGGCAAAGTAGTACTTGTGGGTGTTTCGGAAGAAATTCAGGACGTGATGTCGACCACCGGTTTTATCAACTTTTTTACGATTGTTGAAAAGCCGGAAGATGGAGTTGCATTTTTAAAACAAGACTAATCCATGGCGACAGATATCAGGATCGACTATTACCCGACCCACGAGCAGCAGGGTATCAAGTTCCGGCGAGGGCACGTTTTGCCTTTCGGGGCGACAATGGTGCCAAACGGAATCAATTTCAGCATTTATTCCAGCGAAGCGATCGATTGTACATTGGTTTTGTTCGAAAGAGGGGAAGCTGAACCCTTTGCAGAGATCCGTTTTCCGGAAGAGTTCAGAACAGGTAACGTGTATTCCATGATCGTTTTCGAACTCGATTACGAGCGGCTGGAATATGGTTACAGGATGGACGGACCGTTCAAACCGGAAGAAGGGCATCGTTTTGACAAAAGCATCATACTCAGTGATCCTTACGCCAAAGCAATAGGCGGCCGCGACAGCTGGCTGGCCAAACCAAACTGGGACAATATTTATCCTTATCGTTCGCGACTCGTTTTCGAGGATTTCGATTGGGAAAATGATCACCCGCTGGAAACGCCGATCGAGGATCTGGTGATCTACGAAATGCACCTACGCGGCTTTACGCAGCACCCTTCTTCGAATGTCAAAAACCCGGGTACATTCGCAGCGATCCGCAGTAAGATTGCCTATCTGAAAGAACTGGGCATTAATTGCGTGGAGCTGATGCCGATCTATGAATTCGACGAATGGGAAAACAGTAAGGAAAACCCGGTTACAGGTGGCCTGATCGTCAATTTCTGGGGTTACAGTACCGTCAATTTCTTTTCGCCAAAGGCGGGTTATGCCGCTACCGGTAAGTTTGGAATGCAGGTCGACGAGCTGAAAACGCTGGTAAAAGAGCTGCACAAAAACGGCATTGAAGTCATGCTGGACGTAGTATTTAACCATACTGCCGAAGGAGATCACCGCGGGCATACCATTTCTTTCCGTGGCATTGATAATAAAACCTATTACATGCTCACGCCTGAGGGTTATTATTTCAATTTTTCGGGGACTGGAAATACGCTGAACTGTAACAATCCGGTGGTCAGGAACATGGTACTGGACTGTCTGCGCTATTGGGCAGCCGATTACCACATCGACGGTTTCCGTTTTGACCTTGCCGCCATTCTCGGCCGCGACCAGAACGGCGCACCACTGAGCAACCCGCCTTTGCTGGAATCGCTAGCTTACGATCCGATCCTTGCGAAATGCAAGCTCGTGGCCGAAGCCTGGGATGCTGGCGGATTGTACCAGGTAGGTTCTTTTCCCGCTTACGGTCGCTGGGCCGAGTGGAATGGAAAGTACCGCGACGGTGTACGCAAATTCCTGAAAGGTGACGAAGGTCTGGTCGGTGATATTGCGCAGAGCATTCAGGGCTGGCCGGATCTGTACTATTACCGCGGCCCAACTGCCAGCATTAACTTCATTTCCTGTCACGATGGTTTTACCCTTTACGACCTTTTCGCCTACAATGAAAAGCACAACGAGGCGAATGGAGAAAATAACAACGATGGCGGGAATGACAACCATTCATGGAATTGTGGGGTGGAAGGTGAAACAGATGATGTATTCATTAATCAACTCAGACACAAGCAAATAAAAAATGCATTGTCTATTTTGTTTGTCAGCCAAGGTGTGCCGATGATCCTTTCGGGTGATGAAATGGGTGTGACCAAAAATGGTAACAACAATACCTATTGCCACGATAACGAGCTGAATTGGGTGGACTGGGGCTTGCTGGAAAAGAATTCGGATCTGTTTAATTTCTCAAAACACATCACGCATTTCCGCCGCGCGCACCCTGTACTACGCAGCCGCACGCATTTCCAGCACCGCGACTATGTAGGCAGCGGTTATCCGGATATCAGTTTCCACGGTACGCAAGCCTGGCAGCCCGACTTTTCCGAGTCCAGCCGCTGCCTCGCATTCATGCTCGACGGCGCCCACGCAAAAGGCGGTACCATCGTGGATGATACCATTTACGTAGCACTAAACTCCTATTGGGACGCACTGTACTACGAACTCCCAGCATTACCCAACGGCCGCAGCTGGCACCTTTCCGTGAACACGGACATGCCAGCAGGTCAGGACTTCTTCGAAATCGGAAAAGAACCCCGGCTGGACGATCAGGGAAGGTTTCTGGTAGGGGGAAGGGCTACGGTGGTGTTGGTGGGGAAGTAGAGGGGGGATTTTAGTCATTTGTGGTCGATTTTAGTCATTGGTTGTCATTGGTGGTCAGTTTTAGTCACTTGTGGTCATTTTTAGTCATTGGTTGTCATTTGTGGTCATTTTAGTCATTGGTTGTCATTTGTGGTCATTATAGTTAGGTGTTGTCAACTGTCCGCGATTCTGTAAGACAGGCTGCCGAATATTGACAATAAATCAGAATGAACAGCAAGAACACAAGTCACGACAATCACCATTAATGACAACCAATGACAAGTAATGACAACGAATGACAATTAATGACAATTAATGACAATTAATGACAACCAATGACAACCAATGACAACCAATGACCATCAAGTAACCATCAGCGCGTCCTGCCACACACAAATCAATTTACTTTAACCAAAAATCATTAACCAAATAAATCATGGCATTTCAAATAGAATCAGTTGTAGGAGAGCAGGTTGCGCGGTTGACTTTGCATGGGGAGCTGGATTCGCTTTCGGCGCGGGTATTTCAGACCGAGATTGAAAAGATTGCGAACCAGCCGATCGAGGCATTGGTATTGGATATGGAAGACCTTAGTTTTATGTCTTCCGCAGGCCTTCGCGTTCTCATTTATTCAAAGCAAAAAATCGGCCCGAAACTGGCCATTTACATTGTGAAACCACAGGAACTGATCGTAGATACCCTGACAAAAACAGGTCTGCAACACAGCGTTACGATTGTTGATCAATATCCTGTTTAACCTCCGTCATGATGGAATCGAAAAGTTTTCCCGGCAATGTGGATTCCCTGGATTCGCTGCGGGAATACGTTGGTGAGCGTGCGCAGCAGGCCGGGTTGGCTAAAAAACCGACCTATGCCCTCAAACTGGCTGTTGATGAAATAGCCACGAATATCATTTTGTACGGATATCAGGAGGCTGGGTTAGTGGCGGATTTTACTGTTTTGAGCGAGATAACAGAACAGGCACTCATGGTGATCCTGGAAGATATCGCCGCGCCATTTGACCCGCTCGCCAGAGAACTGCCCGATTCCGGCGATCTTACAAAATCACTGGAAGACAGGGAGATTGGAGGATTGGGTATCTATCTGACGATCAATGGAGTAGATGAATTTTCCTATGAGTATTTGAATGGGAAAAACAGAAATAAGTTTGTAATGAAAATCGCCTCAACCTGAGTATGATGGTTGAAAAATCTACGCTATCCAATCCTTTTCCCGGCCTGCGCAGTTATGACCGGGAAGATCATGCCCTGTTTTTTGGCCGCGACTCGCATATACGGCAGCTGAAAAGCAAGTTATTGGATGGTCGTTTTTTGGCATTAATCGGTTCTTCCGGAAGCGGAAAATCCTCCTTGATCAAAGCGGGGCTTGTTCCTTCTCTTGAAAAAGACGAAGACAATAACTCCTGGAAAGTGATCATGTTCCGGCCGGGTGGAAATCCCGTCCGGAACTTTGCTATTGCATTGAAAGCTGCTTTGCGGCCTGACAATCCTGCCTGGGAAAGCCGCGATCCGACGGTGCTGGAAGAAGAATTCTCGGCCAATCCGCAGCGCGCCCTCGACTTGCTTTCTGAGATCCGCGACCGGAATATCCTGCTCGTCATCGATCAGTTTGAAGAGCTTTTCCGGTACGAGCTTGCCGAGGATTTTTCGGGTAAAAACAATACAAACAAATTTGTGCACTTACTGCTGGCGTTGATCAACCAACGGCAATTTCCTATTCACGCGGTGATCACGATGCGTTCGGATTACCTCGATCACTGCACGGAATTCAATGGGCTGACGGAGGTGATCAACAGGGGCTATTATCTTTTGCCAAAAATGAACCCGGCGGAAGTAAGGCAGGTGATCGAGGGTCCGGTAGCAGCTTTCGGTGCGAATATCGAGCCTGAACTGGTCGACGGACTTTTGAAAGAGCTTGCCGAAAATCCGGATTATCTGCCGATCCTGCAACACGCGCTGATGCGAACCTGGGATCGCTGGAAAGCCACGAAAACATTCGCTGTGCCCGTTTCACGCGCAGATTACGAGGCGATAGGTACCATGCAGCAGTCGATTTCCCAGCACGCCGAGGAAATTTTCACCCAGCGGCTTGACGATAAAAGGAGGAATGCAGCGGCGAAACTTTTCAAGGCGCTGATCGTGCTGGGCCCGAGTGACACTTCTTCGCTCCACCCGACAGCTCTGCGCGAAATCATTCAGATTACGGGCATTCCCGATTATTTGCTGATCGATGTAGTGCTCGTTTTCCGTGAGCACGGGGTTTCCTTTTTAACTCCAAAACCAGGTGTAAAAATTGATCACGATTCCATTATTGATGTTTCGGTTGAAAAAATACTTCTGTTTTGGGACCGATGCAGGAAGTGGATAGAGGAGGAACTGGAATCGGCTAAATTGTACAAACAGATCAGCTACTCGGCCCTCCTTTATCAGGAAGGTCGCAGCGGTTTGTGGGTAAATCCTGAACTCGCTTTGGGGTTGAAGTGGCTGAGAGAATGCGAGCCGACACTCGAATGGGCGCAACGCTACGATCCGTTTTTCGAGCGTGCGATCAATTTTCTGGATTATAGTAAAAAACAATTTGAACTTGATGTAAGGCAGAAGGAAGACCGCCAGAAGAGAGAGCTGCGCAAGGCCAGGGTATTTGCTTCGGTGCTCGGTATCAGTTCATTAGTATCATTATTATTCCTGATCGTCGCGCTTGTGTTGAGGACGCAGGCGCAGCAGAGTGAGAAAACGGCTCTGGAAAAGGAAAGTTTGGCCTTGGAAGAGAGAAAACGTGCAGAGGACCAGACGCGCGAGGCAGTTTCCCAAAAGAAAATAGCAGAGCAGCAGGGTACTTTTGCCGAGCTGCAAAAAGAATTAACCGAGGAACAAAAGTCGATTGCGGTAAGGGAACAGGAAAAAGCGGTGAATGAAAGCATTGCTGCGAAATTGGCACGGGAAGTAGCCGAGGACCAAAGAGTGCAGGCGGAAAATGCAAGAAAGGCCGCTGTGCAATCACAGAGAGAGACGGAGGTGCAGAAGGAATTTGCGGTAAGCGCGCAAAAAGAATCCGAAAGACAAAAACTATACGCACAAAGCGCACAAAAAGAAGCAGAAAGTTCTCGGAACGATGCATTGAAACAACGCTCAAAAGCAGTCGCGCGGTTTATTGCGATCCAATCTTTTCAAATGCCGGCAGGCGACGATCTCGCTGCATTGCTGGCTTTGAAAGCGTACGATTTTAACCTAAAAAACGGCGGAGAAAAAGAAAATCCCGACATATTCAATGCACTGTCCAAAGCTGCCGGGGCGAAAGCTACTTTGTTGGGACACAATGATATAGTGCGCGTAGTGGCCGAGCCGCAGGCAGGCAATGCGGTATTTGCAAGTGCGGGTGACGATGGGGTAGTGAATTTGTGGAACTACCTCGTGCCGGCAACCAGGCCGGTCGCATTCAGAAATCCGAAACAGACATTTAAAAGTATCCGTTCGCTGGCATTTACACCCGACGGAAAAACGGCGTTTACAGGTTCTTCAAACGGACAGATCGTTCGCTGGGACAACTTTTCGGCAGGAAGTACGCCTACGAAAACACTGGTCGCGCACGACGGGATCATTTTGTCGATGGAGATCCGGGACAACAAGCAGCAGCTGATTTCGGTGAGTTCGCCGGGGCAGGTGAGGGTTTGGGATATTAGTGACAAAAAGCTGGACGTGCGCAAAAACCTGGATCTCGGAACCGAAATATCCTGCGTGGAGGCAATGGCGGGCACCTCCTATCTTTTCTTCGGAACCGGAACCGGTAAAATGCTGCGCGCAGACCTGGACAAGCCGGAAGCAAAACCGACCGAATACAATCTTGGAAATATCCGCGGGAGGGTGATTTCAATGACACTGTCGCCCGACCAGAAGCAGCTTTATTTCGGTACAAGCTCAGGAATGCTGTATTCAGTAAAAATGCAGCGCGGTGAGCCGGTGCCTAATTCTCTGACCGGCACACAGGGAACACATACTTCCGGTATTACCAAAATTGCATTCACGCCCGACGGAAGCCGCATTGCCACAGCCTGTTACGACTGGAAGATCAGGATATGGAGTACGCAGGACGATCTGTCTAAACAGCAGCCGGTTGTATTGAGCGATTTTGATTACTGGGTAATGGATATCCGGTTTACAAACGACGGGAATAAGCTGCTGGCGACCGGTGCGGATAAAACGGTGCGGCTGTGGGACATTAACTCTGCTGCACTTTTCGCAGAAGTTGCCAAGAAAGTTTCAAGGGATTTGACAGAAGAAGAATGGGACCAGTACATCGGAAAGGACATTCCTTACGAAAAGCTTTCCCGAAATATCCGATAGCGCGAGATGAGAAGATTTGTATTCCTGTTTTTATTGACGATTCCGGCATTGAGCCAATACACTTTTGCGCAAAATGATTGCGACGCGTCCGTGATCGTGCCGGAAGCGGATCGCAAATACCGTACTGGTAATTTTGATGAGGTATTTCAAATATTGAATCCCTGCCTGAAAACTAAATTCTCTCCGAATGCGCAGGTACAGGGTTACAAGATTATCGCATTGACCTACCTCGCCCTCGACTCGCTTCCCGAGGCAGCGCAGGCGGTACGTAATCTGCTGATAGCCAACCAGAACTACGAACCGGAATTCTCTGCTTTGCCTCAATTCAAAGAACTGGTTGCGCAGCAAAAGAATATGATGGACCGGATCGTCCAGATCACTTCGGTTTCCAAGAAAGCAGAAAACCTGTTGCAGGTACCTGCTACGGTGACTGTTCTGACAAGTGATGATATCTTGAAAAGAGGGTACAAAGACCTGACGCAAATGCTGAGCGATATTCCGGGCTTTGATGTGATCCGCGGGAACGGGCCTTCTTATGTTACTTTCTACCAGCGCGGATACCGCTCCACTTCTAATGACCGCACGATATTACTTGTGGACGGAGTCGAAGAAAACGACTTGAATTCTGATAATATTCCTATTTCGCGCCAATATGCATTATCGGATATCGAGCGCGTGGAAGTGATCTACGGGCCGGCCTCCACCATGTACGGAGCGAATGCATTTATGGGTGTGATCAACCTGATAACCAGGCGACACCTGGATAAAGAAATGCCCGAAGGAAAGAAAATCGACGTTTCAGGAAACGGGCAGATCAGGTACGGATCAATGAACACAAAGATGGTTGACGGTACAGTTACACTACGTTCAAAAGATGTGGCGGTGTCGGTAACTTCCCGCTATTTTCTCTCTAATGAATTGGATTACAGTAAATATGGTGAATGGGATTATTCTCCAAGAACTGCGAATAGTTATGCCACACAGCAAAATCTGAGCGGCAATGCGGCGCAGCAATATCTGACCAATAATAAACTTACCACGCTTTTCCCGAACAGCAACCTGTACCAGATCGGCTACGACGGTGCCGGAATTGTGAATGCATTGAGCCTCACAGCAGCCGGAAAAGCAAAAGCGGCGGAGCTGGACAACCAGCATTTGTTCCAGACCAATATCAATGGGAACCCAGTGGAATTCAATGACGATTCCAGAAATTTTTATATCCGTGCCAAAGTAGAGTTTAAGGATTTTATGATCTCGCTGATGAGCTGGAAAACCGACGAAGGCGCTACACCCTGGTATACCAACCGCTCGCGGATCGTGACGCAGGATCTTTCGCGCTGGGTTGCGAATAATAAGGCATTTTCACTGACTTACAACAAATATCTGACCGACAAGGTACAGATCATGAATCTCACTTCGTACCGGCTCCACGAGCTGAGCGGGGAGACGAATCTTCCGACTTACAGGGGATATTTCAACGGCAGCTACGGTATTGTCGACCTTTTGAACCAGAGAAAACCAACCGTTTCTGTCCCATACTGGTACCGCGTTTCCAATCAGCTGCGAAATGAATTCCGGGTACTCTGGACACCGCTTCCGAAGCTGGATATCAACAGCGGGATCGAGATTCGCAACAGTATCATTCAGGCCAACTACATTACCTCGGCATTTGAAGGCGCAGACGAAACCGGGCGGCCCGATTCAACTTTGGCGGGCGGGGATAACTTCCGCGTTTTTGACATTGGCATATTCAGTCAGGGAACATACAACTGGACGGATAATTTAAAAATGGTACTGGCTTCCCGGCTGGATTACAACCAGATTCGTTCCAAAGGTGGTTACGGTTTTGTATTCAATCCGCGCCTCAGCCTGATCTATACCAGCGGTATGTTTGTGTTCAAAGGCATTTACGCAGAAGCATTTAAAGACGCTTCATACCTGCAAAAATACGCGACTACCCGGGAGCGCCTCCTCAATAACCCAACCTTGCAGCCCGAGCGTGTGAAAAATGTGGAAGCGAGCGTCTCAGTGCGGTTCAGCAAGGCGCTTTCCCTGAATGTGGCGGCTTATGTGGCTAATTACAGCAATGCAGTAGGACTTGCGACGGCGACTTTACCCGCAGGCGGAAACACGACGCAGTTTCAGGCGCTCGGAAAGCAGCGCATTATCGGGTTGCAATCGGAGGCGCGTTATGATATGAAGAAATTGAATGTCTGGGGAAATTTCACTTACAGCAACCCGCGCGACCTGAGCCGGATCGAGGGTCAGAAGATCCCGGTGAGTGACGTTGCACCCTGGTCTGCAAACCTGGGCGCGGTTTATGAGCCGGTTAAAAATCTCAGCATCAGCATTACTAACAACTATATAAGTGCCAGGAAATCGGGCGCAGGTACCTCGGGTAGCAGCAATCCGATCACGCATTTCAAACCCATTTACCTGCTCGGCTCGACGATCACTTACCAGAATATCCTTAGCAAGGTCAGCTTGCAGTTACAGATTTCCAACATTTTGAACAATGAATATTTCGTCCCCGGCATCCGGGCTGCGGAAGGTATCACCTCCGCTTCCAGATATCCCCAGGAAAGACGCGTATTCTCTGTCGGCTTGCTCATTGATACAAATCGAAAATGACATAAAAATGAATGCGACGCTAAACACTCCTCTATTCATGAAATCAAAATTTGAAATCGAAAACTCGGAATTCCTTCTCACCAAGCTGGATTACCCCGAGCGTCTCGACGAAATGGGCGCGCTGCGTGTGGCAGCCTGGAAGGAGGAGCAGGGTATCAGCAAAGATTTTTTCTCACATAAACTCTGGCTCGACGACGAGGATCTGCTCGCTCATCACTGGGTGATTACGCACAATAAAGTGATCGTAGCAGCCGCCAGAATGAGTTTTCATCAGGAATACAGCTCAGTACCTCACGCCAATCTGTTCGATGAAACGTTGCTGGGCCAGTTTGCAGAGGGGCCTTTCGCCTCGCTGAATCGCCTGGTGGTATTGCCGGGATTTCGTGGAAAAGGATTTTCAGGAGTTCTGGATCAGGCGAGAATTCAGTTTGCACAATCGCAGGGTGCGAGGTCTATTATCGCCCAGCCGATCGCGTCGCGGATCAAACCGCTGGAAGATCTGGGGTTTGTGTATTTAGGAAAAATCAAGCCGCTATACCAAATGCCAGAGCGTCAGATCTATTTCATGATCAAGGATTTAAGTAAATAAAAATTGAAAATAGCCGGTAACATATCGCGAATGCTCAATATCAGGAAAGGCGAGGAAAAGCTCGTGTCTTTGCTGATGGCTTACTCGTTCTTTATGGGTGGGGCAACCGCATTATTTTACACGGTAGTCGCCTCTTCTTTCCTCGTCAGTTTCGACCGGCTGATCCTTCCGCAGGTTTACATTGTGGGCGGGGTTTTCATTTATCTGGTCGGGCTGGGCGTGACGCGACTGCAAAAAAGAATGGCATTCAACAAGCTCGCGGAGCGGATGCTTCTGTTTCTCTTTGTGTCCATTTCGGTTTTCCTGGTTACCTATCACCTCACCGGCAGTAAGTGGGTTTTCTTTGTTCTGTTTATCTGGAACCGGGTTTTTGTGCTGGTAAATGGCGTTACGTTCTGGGCTGTTGTGGTTAAGCTATTTAATTTTCAGCAGTCGAAAAGATTGTCATCGCTGATCAATACGGGGGAAGTATTTTCGTCGGTGATCATGTACCTGGCGGTTCCTGCATTGGTGAAGATCGTGCCTACTGACTCACTATTGATCGTGGCAGTCGTGTTTCTGATCATTTGCGGGGTATTCCTGAAAAAGATCCACCAGAATTTCGTTACGCCGGAAGCTGTTAAAACAGAAACCAAAAGCGACACGCTGGAAAAGCAGGCGGAGCCGCAGGTAGATCCGACTTACTATCGGAATATCTTCCTGCTGGCGCTGCTGCCGGTGTTTGCATTGTTTTATGTCGAGTACATTTTCTTCGCCGAGTCCCGCATTATTTTTCCTGATAAAGAATCACTTGCAACTTTTCTCGGCTTCTTTTTTGGGATATCTGCCATTCTTGAATTTTTCATCAAAACCTTCTTTTACAATAAGTTGATCGCCAGGTTTGGCGTGCGACTCGGGATATTGATCCTCCCGCTCAGCCTGGTTTTCAGTTTCTCAGTATCTGTCATTTATGGACTGGGCTACGATACCGCGGCCATATTCTTTGCCTGCGTTGCGCTTTCGCGGTTTTTTATGAGTGCGATCCGGAAGGCGATCAGTGAGCCAGCCTACCAGACTTTGTACCAGCCCATACCTGCCCGCTTCCGACTGAATATCCAGGGCAGGATCGAGGGCCGGGCGAAGGCGATGGGCGGGCTGATCGCGGGCGCGTTGCTACTAGTGCTTGTTAATGTATTGGATCTGAATGCATTGCCGCTCTCGGCATTGTTTCTGGGAGTTGCATTGATCTGGACATTGGTTTCGATTCTCAGCCAGCGTTCTTATAAAAAGATAGTGCGTGAAAAGGAGTTTCACTTTCCTGTTCGGAAGAAGAAATCGGAGGAAGGGATCCTTTCGCACGTCGCTTCCGAAAAGCCTTTTGATACGCTGGTCAGTCAGGTATTTTCAAATGATGAAAGGGAGCGCGTTGAGGCGGCTTACGGGCTGGGCGGTTCCAGCCGGTTTTTGTCTTATAAATACCTGATCCCACTGTTGCAGGATGAAAGTCCGGTGGTCAGAAAAGCAGCTATTTACACGGCCGGCGAATTGAAGCGGCCTGAACTCTGGCCGTTTTTAATGGAGCAAATGGAGATCGACCGGTACTTTTCAGTATCGTTCCGCGCACTTGTAAAGTCAGGTGTTCCCTTATTGAAGTACATCGAAAAGTCGTTTCTGAGTAACAATGAGAACCGCGACCGACAGCTGCATTTGCTGAAAATCGTGGAAGAGATTGGCAATGCAGACGCGATCCGATTCTTGCGGAGAAATATCGAAAACCCTAACCGGTTTGTAAAAGAAAAGGTACTTGATGCATTGCGGAACCTGCAATATACCTGCAACAGTACCGAGCGCAGCTATTTGCTCAACGAGCTGGAAGAACATTTGAAAACGTTTGCCTGGCTGCTTGCCGCGCAATCCGATCTCAGTGCGGACTACGAGCCCGAAACGCCGCTCATGCAAAATCTGGAAAAAGAAAAGCAGCGGATCATATTCAAAGCATTTACAGTACTGGAAATCGTTTTCGGCAACCGGTTCCACGCTGTGACCCTATTGCGGGGCGAGCAGGCGACCGATGCGCGCGATTACCTCACCGAAATCACAGACCTGCTTTTGCCCGAAAATGTAAAAACAAAGGTGCTGCCTTATCTTGACAGCGATTCGCCGGAGGAAATGTACCGGCGCTACAATGACATTTTCCCCCAGGTAAAACTTCCGGTAGACGAGCGGCTGAAAGATATTGTGAACAAAGATTACACGCGCATTTCCAGGTGGACAAAGGCAGTTGCGATCAAGGAATTGAAGCGTTTTCCGGCGGAAAGCGTTACGCCGATACTGGTTTCGAATGGGGTGTCGCGTTCCAAAGTAATATCTGAAACTGCATTTTATGTGCTGCGGATTGTCAATCCGGCGCGGTTCAGGTCTGTTCTGGAAGTAATGACGAGGGAAAAAGACGTGTTTCATTTGCAGATCATGCAACCGCTCGAATGGCTGGCGAGCGAAGAAGATCTGATGGTATGCAAGCTCCGGCGACTGCGCGCGACAGCCGGGCTGGCCAGATTGCTGAACGGAGAACTGCAAAAGATCCTGCTCAATTCCGAGTATTTCAAAGCCCGGGAAGGTGACGTGCCCGACCTGCGGAAAGCGACCGGACGTGCTGATATTTCTATTCTCGTCACTTATGGAAAGCTGCTATTTTCAAAAGCGGGTATTGTGAGTGCGGGCGAGATCAGGAGTGTGAATGAGCTTAAAGAACTGGGCGTAGCGATGATCCCGAATGTGCTGGAAGAGACCGAGTTCTATATTGTAGAAGATTATCTGCTGCGGGATCTGAGAGTGTTAAAAGAAGAAAATCAGGAAGTTACTGAATCGAAACCCGATTGAAAATATGAATGCATTACGCGTGTTTATCTGGATTTTTTGCATCGGACTTGTGCCCGCCGTGGCGCAAATGTCCAATGTTGGCCAGCGCGAAACAGGCAGGCCGATGTCCGGCTTCTATCAATCTTCCGAGTACCACGCGCACGACCAGAACTTTGCGATCGCGCAGGACAGTTCCGGCGTCATGTATTTCGCAAATTTTGCGGGTATACTTGAATTCGACGGCGTTTCCTGGAAAACGATACAGACTGCGAATGTGACGCGCGTATCCGCATTGGCGACAGACCGGAAAGGCAGGATACTAGCCGGTGCGAATGGGGAATTTGGGTACCTCGCGTACGATTCGGCGGGCGTGCACCGGTTTGTAAGTCTCTCCGCGAAACTGAAAGAAAAACCGGCACAGATCGTGCAGATCGTTCCGGTTAAAAATGGTGCGTGGTTTGTCGGCGACGGGCTGAATTTCTTTTGGAATGGGAAAACGGTCAGTGCGTTCAAACATCAGCTTTCGATTCAGTCTGCATTTCCTTTGGATGAGAATATCCTCGTTTATGCGAGAGGAAAGGGTATTGTGCTGCTGGAAAATGGGAAAACGTCGGCCATTACGCGCGGCGATAAGGTTCCGGTCCTGCTCGATCTTGTGGCAGTAATACCGCTTCCGGATCGATCGGCAATGCTGGTAACAAGTGGTCAGGGGATATTTTTTCTTAAAAACAACCAGATTGAAAACAGGGGCGGGAATGCAAATGCGGCGCTGATCAGACAGAAAGCTATGGCGGCGGTTAAGCTGCCCGGCGGACAGATTGCAGTTAGTACGAGCTCGCAGGGACTGGTCGTTATCAGCGCCGAGGGAAATGTTGCGTTTCCGGTGTATCCAGCCGAAGATCTGCGAGATAGCCAGGTGGCGGCAATGTTCTTTGACCGCGACAACCACCTCTGGCTCGCCCTGAATGATGGACTCGCCAGGCTGGATTTGCCTTCTCCGATTTCGGTATTTGATAGTGAGTCTGGCTTAAAAGGCTCTGTCACTTCCATTACCCGGTTCGTGGGAAAACTGTATGTAGGGACTCTTTACGGCCTTTTTTATATTGATAATAACAAGGTAATGCGGGTAAATGCATTCCCCGGAAGCTGTCTGGGTTTTGATGTAGCGGGTGAAAATCTATATATCGCTTCGAATAAAGGTCTGTTCCAATTAACAAAAAACGGGGCATTGACTGCAATAGGGAGCGAATTCTCACTCACTGTAACCGCTTCGGCTTCTGGTAACCGGCTTTTTGTCGGTTTGCAGGACGGATTGGCTATTTATACTAAAAATAATAATGGCTGGAAAAAAGAGCGTGTAAACTCAGTGACGGAGCAGATCACCGGTATCACAGAATACCCGGCGGGCACATTTTGGCTGGAAACGCTTTCGAATGGTATTGCAAAGCTGGATCCGTCGACTGGCGCTTTGAAGAAATTCTCAGCCACACAGGGTATCAGCAGTCCGCTTTATAACAAACTGGCTGTGTTTGGTGAAAAACTGGTTGTCTCGAACAAAGACGGACTATTTGAATACCAGCAAAGCAGCGACCGGTTTGTAACCGCCGACTGGCTCAAAGGTCGCAAAGCCTGGTTCGACCGCGTGCAGGGAGATCGGCAGGGCAATATCTGGACCACCCGCGGAGACAAGAAATCGGTTACTTATTTCAGGAAAATCAAATCAGCTGTCGGGTTCGAGCAACTTGAAACGCCTTTCGCACCTATTTCCAAAGTGCCTTTTCAGGTTATATATCCGGATCAGAACGGTGTGGCGTGGCTAGGCGGCGACCAGGGGCTTTTCCGGCTGGATATGAATGTGAGCGGGCGGTATGCGCATAGTTACCCGGTGCTGCTCCGGCAAGTGGCGACCCGGGAGGGAAAGTTGCCTGTTGATAGTAAAAGCAGCTCGCCGGTCAAACTGAGTCACCGGCAAAATACGCTGATGATCGAATTCGCATTGCCGAGTTTTCATAGTAACGAGGAGGTTGAATACCAGCATATTCTGGAAAATTACGACAAGAACTGGTCGGACTGGAACACTTTGACCCGAAAAGAATACAGCGGGCTGCCGCCGGGAAAATATACTTTCAAAGTGAAGGCGAGGGATATTTACGGTAACATTTCGAAGGAAGCCACATTTGCCGTTTCGATCCTCACGCCGTGGTTCAGGCAATGGTATATGATCGTTTTGTACGTACTCGCATTCGCGGTTATGATCTATTATGTGGTTCGCTGGCGGCTTCGGCGGATCATCCGTGAGAAGCAGGCGCTGGAAAATCTGATCAGGGAGCGGACGGAAGAAGTGGTTAACCAAAAAGAAGAACTCGAACAACAGTCAGACGAACTTTCGGCGACGAACGATCAGCTGGAACGTATTGACGAATTTGTGAAATCGATCAATGGAGAAGTGAATACCGGGAAACTGTTTCAGCTCGTGCTGGACCGGTTATGCGGTTTCCAGAATGTGGACGGGGCTTCTGCATTGATTTATAACAAGTCGGCGGACAACTATCAGTTCATCGCGGTGTCCGGCTCGGCAGGAAACGCCAATGTGGATGACCTGAGAATGAGCGCAGCGGAAGCGGACGAGCGTTATGTGGAAAATTCGGAGGAGGTTTACGAAGATGTGTTCCTGAAAAACGATTTTAAAAACCAGAATACCAACAATTCGATTGGCGAAAGCTATTCTCCTAAATCACTGATCAGCATTCTGATACGGGTTGATGGAGAGGTGAGAAGCTATATCATGCTCGAAAATATGGAGCGCGAGCACGCATTTCAGGAGCGAGATTTTAATATGGTTAAAAACCTGAAAGAGCATTTGATCGGTGCTTATATTAAAACCAATATCCTTGAAAACCTCGAAAATACGCTCTCCAACCTGAAATCGACCCAGGAAGAACTGATCCGCCAGGAGCGGCTGGCATCGGTGGGAAGTCTCACCAAAGGGATTGTCGACCGCATTCTGAATCCATTGAATTACATTAATAACTTCTCGCAATCGTCTGGTAAACTGCTGAAAGAGATCACGGAAGTGACTGACAAGCACCAGGACGGATTGTCGGAAGATGAAAAGGACGATCTGGAAAGCGGATTTGAAATGCTTCAGAAAAACCTTGAAAAAATATACGAACACGGCAACAGTACCACGCGGATCGTGAAGGATATGCAGAAGCTGCTGAAAGGGAAGTCGACAGAATTTTTAGTAACAGACCTGAATTATTTCCTTGAACCGAAAGCAAAGTCGGCGATTCAGGAGGTTTTGAATGAATATAAAGGTGCCCAGGTGAAGTTGACTTTCTCGCTTGCTACGCAGCCGGTGCGGGTAAGTGTGCTGCCTTATGAATTTGCGCAGGTGCTCACAAACCTGATCAGCAATGCGTGTTACGCGGTTATTGAGAAGACAAAACTGGATAAGACGTTTGAACCGGAGATCAGCATTTCGACGAAAGTGACGGGCGCGGGCGTTTCTATATTCCTGCGGGACAATGGGAAAGGTATTCCGTTGAAAGAAACAGAGCAACTTTTTAATCCGTTTTTCACCACCAAACCTACATCAAAAGGCACGGGACTCGGACTGTATATGAGCAAGGATATAATTGAATACCATAAGGGCAGCATGTCGGTAACTTCAAAGGAGGGTGAGTTTACTGAAATTGAAATTTTCCTTCCGATTGTCAAGTAATCTGAGTCAGTACATTACCCCAAAAGCCAGTTTTATGGAGCCCGCTATTATTGATAAGGAAATTGAAAAATATCAGCAAAAGATCATTGAGCTGAACCGGCTGGCTGAACTTGGTCAGTTAAGCGCGGGTATTTTACATGAAATAAAAAATCCGGTCAGTTTTGTCAACAATTTTTCCCGACTGGCGAACGAGCTGGTTGAAGAGATCCGTGAAATTGCGGCAAAACCGCTTTCGGAGCTTAGTGAGGCAGATGTGGAAGGCGAGAAGGAGATTTTGAATACACTTTCGCAAAACCTGATGAAAATCAGCGAGAACGGAAAGCGCATTGAGCGGATTATTCAGGGAATGCTCGCCCAGGCGCGCTCGGACAGTGCCGTTTTCGAGCCTACTGACCTGAACCAGCTGCTGGAAGAATACAGTAAGCTGGCCTATTACAGCGTGCGGGCCGAGGACAGGGAATTTAATCTGACGTTCAATTATGAGCTGGATCCGGAAGTGGGCCAGGTGAACTTGTCGCGGGGTGAATTCGGTCGTGTGGTCGTGAACCTGGTGAACAACGGGTGCTATGCGATTAATGAAAAGCGGAAAACAGCCCCGGCGGATTTTGAACCGATCATCGAAATCACGACGAAACGGCTGGCGGACACCATTCAAATCACGATCTGCGATAATGGGATCGGCATTCCCGAAGATAGTGTGGCTAAATTGTTCCAGCCGTTTTTCACGACCAAACCGATTGGAAAAGGGACGGGACTGGGACTTTCACTTACTTATACAAGTGTTGTCGACACGCACAAAGGGAAAATCAGCGTGACTTCGATTCCCGGAGAAAGAACAGAATTTAAGATACTTATTCCTGCTTAATGAGGACTTTTACAAAAAAATCAAATAACAATGGCGATCAGGATATTAAGCGTAGATGATGAGCAGGATATGGAAATGCTCATTCTTCAATTGTTCCGCAAGCAGATCAGAGATAAGAAATACGAATTTGTGTTCGCGAATAATGGGGTGGAGGCTTTGCAGAAGCTGGAAGAATCGGACGATATCACGCTCATTTTGTCGGACATTAATATGCCGGGAATGGACGGTCTTACCTTTCTTTCCAAGATTAACGAGAAACAAAATCCGCTGTTAAAAGCGATCATGGTTTCCGCTTACGGTGATATGGACAATATCCGCACGGCGATGAACCGCGGCGCTTTCGATTTTGTGACCAAGCCGGTGAATTTTGAAGATCTGGAAATCACGATCTCTAAAACGGTCGAGCATATTGAAATGCTGACTAGCCTGGAAAGAGGGAGAGAACAGTTGATCGCGATCCAAAATGACCTAAGTGTGGCGCGCGAAATTCAGATGTCGATGCTGCCGAAAACGGTACCTGCCAATATCGGCAAAGCTGGGGTGGATCTGCACGCATTCATACATCCGGCCAAGGCAGTGGGAGGGGATCTTTATGATTATTTCATGATGGACTCCGAGCATTTGTTTTTCATGATCGGCGACGTTTCGGACAAGGGTGTTCCCGCTGCGCTGTTTATGGCGATCTGTAAAGCGATTTTTAAAAGTCAGTTTTCAAACCGGAATGGCGATAGTATCTGTGAAAAGGTGAAGATCGTGAATCAGTTTCTGAGTGAAGATAATTCCACTTATATGTTCGTTACTGCGTTTGTTTGTATTATGAATGTAAAAACGGGCGTAGTTGAATATGTAGACGCAGGTCACGAGCCGCCGATCGTTATCAGAGCCGACGGCAGCACGGAGCTGATCCCGAAGCTGGGCGGAATGGCGCTTTGCTTCGATCCCTCTTTTGAATATGAATCACATTCCTTTACACTCAATAAGGACGACAAATTTGTACTCTACACAGACGGCGTAACCGACGCAAACAACCTGGCCGGCTCCCGCTACGGGCTGCACTTTTTGCAGGATTTCTTCACTACCGGCGAAGGTTCCACAAAAGAAAGTGCAAAGGAAATGAATGAATCGACACTCGAAAGTCTGATCGAATTCATCGGCGCAGCTAATCAGTTTGACGATATTACGATGCTATCGCTGCGGTATTTGGGGAATTGAAAAAAAATTGTGACCTGAAAGCAGTTTGTCCGTCTAAGTGTAATATCTGAATTGTAATTAAACGTAGCCGGTTTCGGCTACTTTTTTGTTTAATGGATTTTACATTATATCTGGACGAAAGTGGAGATCACGGTCTAAACAGAATTGATCCCAGTTTTCCGGTCTTTGTTTTATGCGGCGTTTTGTTTCATGAAAAAGGCTATGCTTTATTCAATGAGCAATTCAATACCCTGAAAGTGCATTTTTTTAACTCCAATGAATTAATCTTTCATTCCAGAGAAATCAGGAAATGTGAGAAGGAGTTTCGGATTTTGGCTGACGAGAGAACCAAACTCATTAAAAAACAAAAGAGTTTAACAGGTTACCTGCTAAACTCTTTTGCCGACCGGGTAACCCCAATCCCGAGACGAATATAAGGTATCTCTTGGATTTTGCAAAACACACGCAAATCAAATTCAATACAAATTAGCGATCGGCTGGTGGCGGATGAGCGCGAGGCGATATACGTCGCGATAGTAGCGCATCAGCTCGGTCCAGCAGAGCGTGTCGGAAATGCTTTTGGGCAGATTCACACGCGGGACGTAGTGTTCCTTTTCAAAAGTGTCTACAAATTGGGACAGTAAATAGGTCAGGTTATTCACTGCTTCTTCGTCTGAGTGGTAGCGGCGGTGCAGCATTTGGATACCTTCCTCATTTTCAGGCAGGATTATAGATTGAATATACCTTCCAAAACCCGATAAATCGCTGGTAATTACTGGGGTACCGTGCATCGCAGCTTCCATGGGCGCATACCCCCAGGGTTCGTAAAGCGAGGGGAAGATCCCGAGGTGGCAACCTCTCACGAATTCCAGATAGTCCATGGAAAGCGGCGAGGTGGTCTGGTCGATGAAATCGGGATGATAGACGATTTTTACTTTGCTGCTTTCGCTATTATCCAGTCCCGAATCGTGAATGAAATCGACAATATGGTCTGGTTCTTCTAACAAATGTGTCACAGCCGGCGGCAGCTCTTCCCGCTGAAACTGTGCCTTGGCTTGCCGCCAGGTCAGGTAAAGTTCTTCGTCAAGAAGATTGTTCAGATCTGGTAATGCATTGCTTTTCAATCCGATTACATTGGAATACAGCTGTGGGCCTAAATTTTTGCTGATTTCCTTGCATATCTTCTGCAAATCCTGAAACCGCTTTTTGGATTCCAGAATTTCCGGTTTAATGTGAATGAACGGACGTTTTGAAATAATAAAAAACACGACCGAAATGTCGGAGCCCGAAGCGATCAGCTGTTCGTTCAGCTTTGCGATTGCCCGAAGTGTAATGTCAAAACCTTTATTATAGTACTCATATCTTCCCGAAGTGAAGAAATACAGGACCTTATCTGTCTGAAATGAATAGCTCGGCGTGATCAGAGATTTAACGAATGCGTCGATCTTCTGGCGGTGGAGCAGATGTTTTTCGAAAACCTCGTGACCTGCGCCCGGCTTCTTATGGATCCCGTTCCGTATAATATAGTCCGGTACCCTATGGAAGAAAAATTCGCACTCCTGTGATGTTACATCGCTGTTAGTTACCAGTACGTTAGCTTCCCGCGCAGCCGCCCGCTCGATACCAACTCTACCTTCAATGCCATATTCATAGGCTTTTTGCTGCCAGTCGTATTCGGGAATATGCTGGAAATAATTGTCTTCATTTGCGGCCAGATACCTGCCCAGCAAAGTGGCGTGTGCATTGAAAATAGTTGCTATCCTGACTTTATCATAATGCAGATCGGGCAGTGCGCCAGCGGAAACCCACTCGTGAAAGTGCGTGATCAGATCCTGCTCGATGGTCATGGAACTAACCGTTTTCTCCAAAATCATCCTTGTAATCTCCCCAAAAGCGATCACTTCATCCCGAAAGGAATCTGCCCGCAGCGACGATATCCCGTAACGTGACCACAACCTGGCCTTTACTTCGTGAGAGCGTTCTTTCTGTAAAACCGGCTCGATCAGCAGCACTTTTGGACGCGCATCTTCCAGCATCCAGTAACCATAATGAACCTTAAACCCAAGTTCTCTGGCAAACCGCACAGCCTCAGCAAGCGCAGGATTTTCGATATCCCGTAACGGACGAAAATGCTTATTGGACTTGTCTGAAAAATAGGGGCCAATGAGCAGGTACCGGTCGCCATAGGTGTCCAGCATGGTCGGTATCTTCGACCTGATGTAAGTGAAAAGTCCGCCGATCTGGTTACAAACTTCCCACGAAATCTCAAAGAGATAGGTGTCCGGTTTCAAATTGTAAAGGGGGTAGTTGAGTAAAATTTCCCACAGCTAGCAGGATAATTCAAACAAAAATAATCACTCTACAAAGTCGATACCAGACATACCATTTTAAGCAGAAAAAACTGGAAGTGAAGCCGATAAATCTGCTGGTGAGCTCATAATTATTACGTGCTGGAAGCGAAGTTTTGTCCAAATAAATCTATATTCGGAACCCTAACCCCTTTTCCTTTTTATAAATGAGCAAGAAATCAGCTTCGTTTCGTGTCGAGTCCATTGATATATTCCGGGCCCTGACCATGTTTCTGATGATTTTTGTAAACGATTTCTGGACATTAGAGGGCGTGCCGCAGTGGATGCAGCACAGTAAAGGAAGTGATGATGCAATGGGGCTTTCGGATGTCGTATTTCCCTGTTTTCTCTTTATCGTCGGACTTTCGATCCCTTTTGCGATTGCTAACCGCCGCATGAAAGGGGATGGAAACGGTATCATATTATTCCACATTCTGGAACGAACGTTCGCCCTGCTATTAATGGGTATTTATATTGTCAACCTGGAAAGTGCCGTCAGTGAGGGGATGGTGGTGAGCAAATATGTGTGGCAGATCGCGATGGTGGTAGCTTTCTTCCTGATATGGAATGTGTATAAGGGGACTAATGTGAAGTTCACGAGCATGAAAATCCTGGGCTATTTAACCCTGGCGGCGCTCGCGGTGATCTACAAGGGCGGCGACCCGGCAAATCCTTCTTCAATGGAAACGCATTGGTACGGGATATTAGGTTTGATCGGCTGGGCGTACCTGATCTGTGCGCTCATTTACTTTTTTATGAAGGACAACCTTGGGCTGATTGTCGGCGCGTGGCTATTCCTGGTACTATTCAATCTCGCAGATTTCGCGGGTATGCTGCAATTTCTGGATCCTGTCAGAGCGAAGATATGGATTGTGGGAAGCGGCTCAATGCCTGCATTCACCATGGCGGGCGTGACGGCGTCGGTGATCTACCGCAATATGACCAGCAGATCGGCCGCAAGTCAAACCTACCTCTGGATCCTCCTCATTCTAGGGATATTAGCATTTGCCTACGGTTTCGGCACCCGGCCGTTTTGGGGTATTTCCAAGATCCGCGCCACTCCGGCCTGGGTAGGAATTTGCAGTGGTATCAGTTTTTTTGCATTTGCATTCATGTACTGGCTGGTTGATTTGAAACGATCGAAAAGCTGGGCGGAGGTATTGAAGCCCGCCGGAACTTCCACGCTGACTTGTTATCTCGTTCCGTATTTGTGGTATGCGATTATCACACTGGTGGGTTTCAGTCTGCCGCTGTTCCTGCGGACAGGAATTGTCGGGCTGGTCAAATCACTTTGCTTTTCCCTGCTGGTCATCGTCGTGACGGGGCTGCTGAATAGGGTAGGTATCCGGCTTAAAATATGACGTCAGTGGTATATTGGCGCAGTTTCGTCTTTATACAATAGCGTAAATTTTAAACAGGAATCTCAATGACTTCAAGAAGATCTTTTGTAAAGAAAGGGTTTGCAGGACTGGTAGCAGGAAGCGTGCTATCGATGCAGGAAACGAATGCGGATGTAGTTTTCGAAAAGAAAGAAGATAGTTTCAAACTCGGAATAGCCGGATTCAGCTTCGTCAATTTCAAGCTTGACGAGGCACTCGCGATGATGAAGCGGACCGACGTACATCACCTTTGCATCAAAGATTTTCACCTTCCTTATAACAGCACCGCCGAGCAGATCACTGCATTCCATGAAAAACTGAAAGAATCGGGCGTAACTGGTTACGCGGTCGGGCCGATTTACACCAAAACTCACAAGGATATCGACAATGCATTTGATTATGCAAAACGGGTAGGCGTGAAGCTGATCGTCGGTATCCCGAACCATGAAGATCTTGCTTATGTAGATCAGAAAGTGAAGGAATACGATATAAAATACGCGATTCACAACCACGGTCCGGAAGACAAACTGTACCCGAATGCGGCGTCGATCCATGAACTTGTCAAAAACCTTGATCCCCGGGTCGGGATTTGTTTTGATATGGGGCACAACAAAAGGGATAATCAGGATTCGGTTGCGGATTTGGGTAAATATGCCAAACGTATCTTCGACCTTCACCTTAAAAATGTGACTGCGGCTTCCAAAGACGGAAAAGCGTGTGAGCTTGGCAGGGGCGTGATCGATATTCCTGCTTTTGTTAAAATGCTGAGAAAAAGCAAGTACAATGGCGTGTGCAGTCTTGAATATGAGAAAGATATGAAGGATCCGCTGGCAGGAATCGCCGAGTCGGTGGGCTATTTCAAAGGAGTGTGCGATGCAGTTTAACTGCTGAAAATCGCTTAAAGTGGTTCAAAACCGTATTTTTGCGTACCAAGTAGATTATTTTCATCATATAAATAAGATAGTGATGCTCCAAAACGTGCCCTTTGATAAACTTCCTGCGTATAAAAAACTAAAAACGCACCATAAATCGATCTCACAGAAACATCTCAAATCGCTTTTCGAGGAAGATGCGGACCGCGGTAAAAAGTTTACGATCCGCTTCGGTGATATCCTGGTGGATTATTCCAAAAACCGCATTACAACACGTACAAGATCCTATCTTACGCAACTTGCGGAGGAAGCCGGCCTGGCTGATGCGATCGAACAAATGTTCACCGGCGAAAAGATCAATGCGACCGAAGACCGGGCGGTACTGCATACTGCATTGCGCAACCGGTCCAACGAGCCGGTTTTGGTCGACGGGAAGGATGTAATGCCTGACGTGAATGAGGTGCTGGATAAAATGAAGGAGTTTTCGGGCAAGGTGCGCTCGGGTTCGTGGAAAGGATATTCGGGAAAAGAGATCACGGATGTGGTGAATATCGGCATCGGAGGAAGTGATCTGGGGCCTGTGATGGTAACAGAGGCGCTGAAAGCTTACAGCAAGCCCGGCCTCGAAGTGCATTTCGTCTCGAATGTGGACGGTACCCACATTGCCGAAACCCTGAAAAAGCTGGATCCGGAAACGACCTTGTTTATGATCGCTTCCAAAACTTTCACGACCCAGGAAACGATGGCGAATGCGCACAGCGCCCGGAAATGGTTTTTGGACAAAGCGAAAGACGAGAAATTTGTTAAAAAGCACTTCGTTGCCATTTCGACCAACCGCAGTGAAGTTGAGAAATTCGGTATTGATCCCGACAATATGTTCGGATTCTGGGATTGGGTAGGCGGCAGGTATTCACTATGGTCTGCTATCGGGCTTTCGATCGCGGTCTATATTGGATTCCAGAATTTTGAGCAGCTGCTGGCCGGCGCGCACGAAATGGACAAACATTTCAGGACAGCGAAATTTGAGCGGAATATTCCCGTGATTCTGGGTCTGTTGGGTGTTTGGTACAATGATTTCTTCGATGCTCAAACGCAGGCAATTCTGCCTTATGACCAATATCTCCATCGTTTTGCAGCATATTTCCAGCAAGGTGATATGGAAAGCAATGGAAAAAGTACCGGTCGCGACGGCCAGCCTGTGGGTTACCAAACGGGGCCGGTGATCTGGGGCGAGCCGGGTACCAATGGTCAGCATGCATTTTATCAGCTGATCCACCAGGGCACGAAGCTTATCCCTTGCGATTTTATTGCTCCTGCGATCAGTCACAATCCGCTTGGAGACCATCATAAAATGCTGTTATCTAACTTCTTTGCGCAAACCGAGGCTTTGATGAATGGGAAAACGGACGAAGAAGTGCGTGCAGAACTGAGTGGCTCGGGGAAATCCAAAGAAGAAATCGACGCGATCGCACCTTTTAAAGTGTTCTCCGGCAACCGACCTACGAATTCTATTTTGGTGAAAAAAATAACACCGAAAGTACTGGGAAGCCTGATCGCGATGTACGAGCACAAGATATTCGTTCAGGGAATTATCTGGAACATTTACAGCTTCGACCAATGGGGCGTGGAGCTCGGCAAGCAGCTTGCAAATAAAATATATCCCGAATTACAAAACGACTGGCCGGTGAGCAACCACGACAGCTCGACGAACGGTTTGATCAATCAATACAAACGTTGGAGGTAACGGTTCAGGATTAGCGATGTGATCACGTAACCGACTAAAACACCAGTAGCATCTGCCACTGCGTCCCACCAGTCAAAGGTGCGGTCGAAGGGCAGAAGCTGCTGGTACACTTCCAGCGCCAACCCATAAGCCATTCCCAGGAAAACAAGCTGCTTTCCTTTCCGCGGATAGGCAACCATCCAAAGGACTATCCAGACTATAAATAACCCCGCGTGCACGATTTTGTCAAAGCCGGCTACGGGCGCTGAGGGGATATCTTTTCCGGGCCAAGTGCAGGCGATCAATATCAAAATCGTCCATATCCACGCCAGCCAGGGTGTTTTAAAAATGTTAATCAAAGCCTTCATTGAGCAACTGTAAAGTTAGAAGCTTAAATTTAGGCCGAAATCGACATTATCAGAATCCAACTCACCGAAACTTTGCAGTCGGCTCATAGATATACCGTAAAGAATCCAGCTCCGGCCTGTAAGTGGCGCTTTTCATGACGTTGCTGAGTTCGACCCGGTATGTTTCTCCGTCACCGTCAGGAATTGCATCAAGGAATGCAGCGAAGCCCGATTCTGCATTGATCTGATACCAGTATTGGCTTGTTTTATATTTTCTGTCGTATCTATGATCTCTTCTCACAGCTTGTATCGAGTCTTTCTTATTGAGCGAGCTGTCATAGAAGGAAAATTTCTGATAGGGCACTCCCTTACTATATACAGGCCCAAGCAGGCTGTCCTTTTCGGAAAGAAATTCTTCTACTTCCAGCAATGTTTTTTCTGGCATCCCACCATTTTCCAGTTTGCCTTTTCTCTGATATTCAACCAGCCTCCAATACCCCGGCTCCCCGTGATTGGTAAGACTACCTACAAGTGCTTTGGTGAATCTTTCGGGAAAACATCCTACCAGGCAAGCTGCGAAAAAGAATAATAATAGAGCTTTCATATCTGAGTTAAGATTAGGGCTGACTTATAACAGTTTTACTATCAAGCTATTTAAACTTTGCAGTCGGCTCATAGATATACCGCAAAGAATCCAGCTCCGGCTTGTAAGTGGCGCTTTTCATGACGTTGCTGAGTTCGACCCGGTGGGTTATCGTTTCTTTTCCCAGTTCAACATCCAGGAAAGCAGCGAAACCGTATTCCTTGTTAATGTGATACCAATATTGGCTTCGCTTGCGCTTTCTGTCGTACCTACTACCGTAAATCACCGCTTGTAACGAGTTAGTCCTTTGTATCGTAGAATCGAAAAATGAAAAGATATAGTACGGCGCTCCCATGTGATATTGAGGCTCTTGCAGGCTATCTTTTATTGAAAGCGCGTATTCAACTTCAAGTAAAGCCTTACCTGAGATCTGATTTAAGTTCTGATTCTTACCCTTTTTTTGGTAACCAACTAAGGTCCAATATCCGGGCTTCTCGCCATATACCAGATCACCCGTCGGTTCCGGAGAATATCGTTCCGGAAAACATCCGGCCATCACCGCAGCAATCAAACCAGTTATAACAGTTTTCATATAAAGCTGTATTAAGGATGAACAATGTAAGCTCTCATATTCGAACTATTGTACAATGTCCCGCCACCGACAATGCCGTTGTAGGCAAACCAGATATCGTTTTCTGGATCATTTCCCCATCCCCAGTTCATTTGGAAGTAAGTCGAATGATTTTCGTAGCAATATCCACTTTGATCATTGAAAATCGCGTATAAATCTCTAATTCCATCTATTACCCAAATGTGTTGCTTGGCGGCGCATAGAGTGCAGTTAGAACCGAATACAATAACTGGTCTATGCGCTCGTAGTTCGTTGTTAATCATCTCGATGTTCGAAAAGAATTCTTTATCAAAAGAAGTGTATCCACGATTTGAAAAGAAATTGTCAATGTGGCCAGGTATATTCCACGTTTGGCATCCAGATCCTGAGAGCGGAATACCGAGCCCGGGGACAAGGGTATTATATACTGCGTCCAGATCCTTCCCTGTATCCCGCAAAAGTTGCGCAATATTTATGTTGTTTGCATTGACAGGAATGCAGTCGCCAGGCACATTTACTGGCATCGCGTTAAACATAGCAGTTGAATAGCCATGACCGTTAGTAGTTATTGGTTTCCGATGAAACCTGAGAACCTGCGATACTGCAACTGGCCCGCAGCCTGTGGGTGCCTTACCGCAATTGTAGTCTCCTTTGCAATTCAATGTGTTGATCCCCGCCGGACAGAAGGCATTGTACCCGGTTCCCTGACGCCATCTTGACATATTGTGTGTCAAATGCGCGATCGTCGAATTAGCCGGAATTGGGTGGTTTACAAACCATTCGCAGCTGGATTCGGGAGAGTGTACTGGCTGGTCGCTGGTTCGGCGGCCGTCCGGAGCTTGTCTTAACTGACGCCACATATTTACGACATCAATGTGCGCTTCCTTCTGGGTTTGGGCGCCTTCAAAGTTTTCCCTGATGATATCAAACCACAATTGAATTCCGGGATTATCTGTCTTTTCATTAAAAGAGCCGGTTTCCGAAAAGGCCAGAATCGGCTTCATCCGTTTGTCCGCAGACAGAAGCGTGAAGCCCTCATTATTTGCATATTCAATAATGTAAAATAGTAGCTCGGCACGTTCGCCGTAAAACTTCCTGGCCTCTTTCACTACGCGGACTTTGTTTTCGCCGATGCGGGCATTTGAAGTAATCTTCGCAACAGGCTCGCCGGACATTAACTCAATAGCCTCCTCCTGATCAAGGAAGAATTGATTTTTTTCAGATTTATGCTCATTTGAAGAAGGCTCTGACAGATCATTTTTCGAACACCCGGTTAATAAAATCCATGCAGCCGAAAATGCGAATAGGGAGGGAAGAAGAATTTTCAATTTCATCATATAGCATGTTTGATCTCACCCTCCCGGCATACTTTGGTGTACAACTTCGTGGTGCAATGCAAAGTGCCGCATTATATTTTTACGATCCAACAAGCTACGCTTATAAGTCTATTGGTCACACTTATAATTTAATCAGTCTCACTTATAATTAGAATTTTACGAGCTAAAATTGGCGATAAACGGCAACGCAAAACGTCCGGCATGTACCGGACGTTTTGCGTTGCTATGATGAAGTAATTGTAATTTGACCTTGTTAACCGTTGTCCGAAAATTCCGGATACAGCGTCATTCCGCCATCTATATATAATGTTTCGCCATTTACGTAATCGGAATCGTCGGATGAAAGCCATGCAACAGCTTTGGCGACATCCTGCGGCGTACCGATTCTCTTATATGGAATCAGGTTCATTAAACCCTCATACTTATCGGGATCCGACCATACCTCCTTATTGATAGGCGTTTTGATCGCACCCGGACTTACTGAATTCACTCTGATCTTATGCGGCGCCAGTTCCTGTGCGATCGATTTCATGAACATCATAATACCACCTTTTGAAGCAGCGTAGTTCACGTGACCTGCCCAGGGGATAATATCGTGTACTGAACTCATCAAGACGATCTTACCGATAGAAAGTTCGCTGTGATTAGGAGCTTCTTCATTATTTACCTGAGCTAAAAACTGCCTGGAAGCAGCGCGGCAGCAGAGAAACATGCCAGTCAGGTTCACATCGATCACTTTCTGCCATTCCTGCAAAGTCATTTCGAGGAAAGGGGCGTCTTTCTGTAACCCGGCATTGCTCACAAGTACATCTAGCCTGCCAAACTTATCGACCGTTTCTCGGAACATCGCCAGCACATCTTCTTCCTTGCTTACATCAGCCTGGATCAGAATAGCCTCACCGCCTCGTTCATGGATCTCATCCACCGTTTTCTTGCCTTCCTCTTCGTTGGAGCTGTAATTGACGACGACTTTTGCGCCCTGGCCGGCGAAATGAATTGCGCAGGCTTTACCGATCCCGGAACTAGATCCCGTCACAATAACAACCTGATCTTTAAATTTCTGTTCAGGACTTATCATATGATTTCTTTTTCGATTGATTTCAATTTTTGCCAGACACTACGATTAACCTTTTTGACAGCCCAGTTTTTGGCGATCAAAATGGCTTTCGCGACAGCCTCCCGGGGAGAAATGTTGTTGGAGCGAAGAAGCTCTTGTGCAATCGCAACCGCCTTTTCACGGGTGGTAGGAGATAAATACATCAATTCAGGCAGTGGGATTCTTGCGTCCATAGATTAACGTGAATTTTAGTAACAGGTTTTAATTTGATGATTTGTGTAACTGACTTGATAAAATTCGGTGCCAGTTGGCAGCCGCATTAATTATATATTTTTCGGGTTTCCTGCACCCCAGTTTTTGGTCTTGCGTGTAAAAAAAATCCCCATCTTTTCAGACGGGGATTTTCAAAGGAAGTCTTATTTAACTTCTTCAAAATTTACATCCGTCACATCGTCGGTAGCATTTCCGCCTTCCGCCGCGCCCGGATTTCCAGGATTCGCGCCGCCTGCAAAACCGGCTCCCGGATTAGCACCAGCCGGCTGGCCTTCGCCACCCTGTGCGTACATTTCCTGTGAAGCAGCCTGCCACGCAGCGTTCAATTTCTCCATTGCAGAGTCAATACCTGTCAGATCCTGGCTTTGATGAGCTGTTCTCAGTTCAGCCAATGCGCCTTCGATATTTGATTTATTGCCCTCAGACAATTTGTCCCCGAATTCTTTCAACTGTTTATCAGTCGAGAAGATCAGGCTGTCTGCAGCATTGATTTTCTCAATTTTCTCACGTTCTGCTTTATCAGCAGCTTCGTTCGCTTTTGCTTCCTCACGCATTCTGTTGATTTCAGCGTCGGTAAGACCACTGGAAGCCTCAATGCGGATTTTCTGCTCTTTACCGGTTCCCTTATCTTTCGCCGAGACGTGCAGGATACCATTCGCATCTACATCGAAAGTCACCTCGATTTGAGGGGTACCGCGCTGTGCTGGTGGAATATCCGACAAGTGGAAACGGCCAAGTGTACGGTTCTGAGTCGCCATCGGGCGCTCTCCCTGCAATACGTGGATCTCAACAGAAGGCTGGTTATCAGCAGCAGTCGAGAATGTCTCCGTTTTTTTCGAAGGAATAGTTGTATTTGCGTCGATCAGTTTTGTAAATACACCGCCCAGGGTTTCAATGCCCAATGAAAGTGGAATCACGTCAAGCAGCAATACATCTTTTACTTCGCCTGTCAAAACACCACCCTGAATCGCTGCACCAACTGCAACTGCTTCGTCCGGGTTAACGTTTTTAGAAGGTTTTCTGCCAAAGAATTTTTCAACTTCTTCCTGCACGCGTGGAATACGTGTTGAACCACCCACCAGAATTACTTCACTGATATCGCTGTTGGAATAACCTGCATTTTTCATCGCTCTCTTGCAAGGCTCCATCATTCTCTGGAACAATGAATCTGCAAGCTGCTCGAATTTCGCGCGGGTCAATGTGCGAACCAAGTGTTTTGGAATTCCGTCAACCGGGAATATATAGGGTAGGTTAATCTCAGTCTGCGTTCCGCTGGACAATTCAACCTTCGCTTTTTCAGCGGCTTCTTTCAGACGTTGAAGTGCCATTGGATCTTTGCGAAGATCAACAGCTTCGTCTTTCTGGAATTCGTCTGCAAGCCAGTTAATGATCACCTGGTCAAAGTCGTCACCACCTAAGTGTGTATCACCGTCGGTAGATTTTACTTCAAAAACACCATCACCCAATTCAAGGATCGATACGTCGAAAGTACCGCCGCCTAAGTCGAAAACAGCGATTTTCATGTCCATGTGCTGCTTGTCAAGACCGTAGGCAAGCGCAGCAGCAGTAGGTTCGTTGATGATACGTTTCACATCCAAACCTGCAATCTGACCAGCTTCTTTCGTAGCCTGACGTTCTGCATCATTAAAGTAAGCAGGAACAGTAATAACCGCCTCCGTCACTTCCTGACCAAGATAATCTTCTGCTGTTTGTCTCATTTTCTGCAAAATAAATGCAGAAACCTCCTGTGGAGTATATAGCCTGTCACCGATAGGTATACGCGGCGTGTTGTTCGGGCCTTTGTCTACGGTGTATGCAACAGTTTTTTGCTCACTGGTTACATCATCGTATTTTTTACCCATAAATCTTTTTATGGAGCTGATAGTATGCTTGGGATTAGTGATCGCCTGACGTTTGGCCGGTGCTCCGATTTTGCGTTCACCATTGTCCATGAATGCAACCACGGATGGAGTAGTGCGGGCTCCTTCGCTGTTTGCAATTACAACCGGCTCGTTACCCTCCATGACAGCCACGCAGGAGTTCGTAGTTCCTAAGTCTATGCCAATAATTTTTCCCATTGTTCTATATTAAAAGTTAAGTATAATTTGATTCTGTGCGTTTTGAGCGTTGACCAGTGTTTCGGTCGCTCCAAGACTTTCTAAAAAGCCCGTACCAGATTATACATGCAAGGTGGGAAGTGACAAACTGTCAGGCCGGGATCTCGGCCTGACGAAGAGATATTATGCGAGGACTTGTCCCATATAAGGGTCGCTCTGGCTCAGCTGGCCAGTTTCTATGTGGCCTGCGTAGCGTTGCAGGAAATCAGGATCGTTTTCAATAGTAACCGAGAAATCGTACCAGTTCGCGCTGTTTTTGAGATCGAATGAAATACTTAAACCATTTTGGGAAGAGAGTACCCTGCTATTAATTTGCTTACTTCCAGCACCGTAGGTGTTGTCAGTAATAGTTATCACTGTGTTGTTAGTAACATTCAGGTCACTTAATGTAAATATGGCGAAAGCGTGCGATTTTTTGCTTTTATCTAACTTGTATTGCAGGCCTACTTTTACAGAACCAGAATCCTTTGTGCCGGTATATTCTCTGTAAAATCCATTCGGACCATATACCCTCAAATGATATTTACCACCTTCAAAATCGCTTATTTTCCAGGAACCTTTTAATGCGTCCCCTGCTTTCACCGCATAATTCCATACCCTGGACAGTTCATTTTTATATTTTCCAGGTGCATAAATCATGAAAGGAGAGCCGGCAGCCTTTTCTTTAAACATGTCATTTTGGGCTTCCAGTGTAATCTCGAATGCACTTTTGTCAGATTTTAAAGCACCATCCGCCGATAGTTCGTAGGGAATAGGGCAGGCTGAGCGGGTTCCTTTCTCCTGATTCGGTAAAATGGATGAAGCAATGGGATCTTTATTCACTTCGTCAATTTCTGACTTGGTCAATGCTTTGTAACCGTTTGGCAGCCTTTTAAATTTTGCATTAAATATGCCTTCCATGAATTCGTCCCTTTCTAAAAACGTCGGCAACTTAAACTGCTCGCCTTCGTACGGTAAGAATGTAGAAGTAAGATCACCACAAATAGTCCGCCTCCACTCGCTGATATTGGTTTCTTTAATCTCTTTTCCGGATTTGTGACTCACAAACTTTTCAAGAAATTGAAGTATAGAAGTATGGTCAAAAACTTCCGAGCAAACGTTTCCGCCGCGGTTCCAGGGAGAAGCAACCACAAGGGGAACCCGGTAACCCAAGCCAATAGGGCTTTCCCGACTTTCCTTTTCAGGTTTTTTGGTCATATCCTCTTTTAATGTCACATATTCAGTTTTACAGTCAATGCCTTCTGAAACGGCGCCGGTATCTTCTTTATAAGGATTGGGAACAGAAAATGGAGGTACGTGATCGAAATAACCGTCATTTTCGTCGTAACAAAGAATGAATATCGTCTTCTTCCAAACTTCCGGGTCAGCCGTCAGAATATCCATTACTTCCGACACATACCAGGCTCCGTACCACGGCGAGGTAGGGTGGTCCGAAAAATTCTCGGGAGCCACCAGCCACGAAACTGTCGGCAGATTTCCGGTCTTTACATCAGACCGGAATTGGTGAAGAATATCTCCCAGCGGTGCCTTCGCCTCATTTTCAATATCCCCGTCCTGGTATTTGACGGTGGTTATCTTCCTGTATTCGGGGTCATTTTTATTAATTGTAAATGCTTTCTGATGGATATTTTTAGCACGTTGAGAAAGTTTTTCAAAATTCTCGGCGCTCCATCTTACCACTTCTTCCCGGGCAATCGCAAGACTGGCTTTCTTTTCGCTTAGTTTTTTCGCGAGCAGATCCGTTTCCTTCCCCGGCTGCATTACTTTCAATTTAGCTTGTCCTTCCTCAATCTCGCCCGGCAGTTTTTTGATCTGATTTTTCAAATATTCCTGATAGCCGGTGTGAAAGCGGACCTGGTATTGAGAGAACCATTCAATAGGGTTGTCCGTGAAATTCGCGAGCCACGACTCTTCTTCTCCTGTCAAACCGGTTGAAATACTCAGTTCATTCTGATATATTTTCCACGATACGCCGTGGTCTTCCAGTCTCTCCGGAAAAGTTGTCCACGATGCTTCTGCATCATCCGATACGTTTTCGTTTCTGACATTTGCATAATTTTTCGGGTCAGGATTTTCGCGGATCGTGCCGGTCCATAAATACAGTCGGTTTGGGGTAGTACCAGTGAGTGAAGAACAGAAATTTTGATCGCAGACCGTAAATGCGTCCGCCATTGCGTAGTAAAAAGGAATATCCTCTCGGTTGTAAAACCCCTGGGTCAAAGGCATTTTAGTATAGTCCTTATGCCCTGGCTGCTTGGCGGTCAGCCATTTATCATACTTACCCTCATTCCGCGCATCCACCTGATTGGTCCAGGAATGCGGCAGAGAGCCCATCCAGGTTGCATTTGTTTCCCGCATATTCAGCCGGAACGGAACGTGCGTCTCACCGAATGCATTCGTTTGCAGCCAGACAAGGTTTTGATTTGGAAGCGTGATAGCACGCGGGTCATTAAAACCCCGGACACCTCTCAATGTTCCGTAAGCGTGATCGAATGAGCGATTTTCCTGCATCAGGATCACCACATGTTCAGCATCAAGGTAAGTACTCCCTTTCTGCGGATCTATGGCCAATGCTTTCTGAATGGAAGCAGGTAGGGTACTGAATAGTCCGGCGGCGCCAGTGAGCATGCCGGCCTTTTTTATAAATTCTCTTCTTGATTCCATTTACAGGGTAATAGCGTTTGACACTTTTTTGTAATACCTGACAAGGCTACTAAAGTACCAAGCTTTCCCAATTATGGCGCATTATTTAATTGTAAAGAAGAATTTGTAGGGGTAAAAAAAATCCCGCCGGAGAGGCGGGATTGCTGTTTTATTTTACTTGATCAACGATCGCTTTGAAAGCTTCCGGATGATTCATCGCTAAGTCAGCGAGAACTTTTCTGTTCAGCTCGATGCCTTTTGCATTCATTTTGCCGATAAAAGCAGAATAAGACAATCCGTGCTCGCGGGTACCAGCGTTGATACGTTGGATCCACAATGCGCGGAAATTACGCTTTTTCTGTTTACGACCTGTATATGCGTAAGCCAAACCGCGCTCTACTGCGTTTTTAGCTACGGTCCATACATTCTTACGACGGCCGAAATAGCCTTTCGCAAGCTTCATTACTTTTTTACGTCTTGCACGTGACGCAACGTGATTTACTGAACGTGGCATGTTTTAACTGTTTTTGATAACGGGCGCTCTGTTGAGTCTTGAAAGCCTTTTACCGGGTTGAACTAAGAAACCGAAATGGTATTGTACTTAAATGGCTTTGCTTATTAACCAAGCATTGCCAACACTTGCTTGTGGTTAGACACGTCGATAAGACCCGTCTTCACCAATCCACGCTTGCGTTTTTTAGATTTTTTAGTCAGAATGTGACTGTGGAAAGCGTGTTTACGCTTAATTTTTCCAGTGCCGGTCAGCGAGAATCGCTTTTTAGCTCCTGAAATGCTTTTCATTTTAGGCATGATTCAAAAAATAATAGTTGATAAAATATAAAACAGCGCGCAAAATTAGCCAAAATGTTTATAAAATGAAAATCGTGGCCCCGGAATACCGAAGCCACGATTTCTATATATGTAAAGATCACTTGCTTTTAACAATCGGCGCAAGGATAATTGTCATCCTTTTCCCTTCCAGTTTCGGTTCCATTTCCAGCTTGCCGAATTCACTCAGTGCCTCAGAAAATTTATTCAAAAGATTTACACCTCTTTCTTTAAATACAATAGTCCGACCAACAAAATGGACATAAGCCTTCACTTTTGAACCTTCTTTGAGGAAGTTGATCGCGTGTTTCAATTTGAAATCGAAATCATGGTCATCGGTATTCGGGCCGAAACGGATCTCCTTGATCACAACTTTCATTGCTTTCGCCTTGATCTCCTTTTGCTTTTTCTTCTGCTCGTACTTGAACTTGGAGTAATCGACTACTTTGCAAACCGGAGGTACTGCTGTTGGTGCAATCTCAACCAAATCAAGACTTTGCGCCTTCGCAAGTGCTCGGGCTGTGATGATATCCACTATGCCTGGCTCAATATTCTCTCCAACCAGACGTACTTCTTTCGCTGTAATTCGTTCGTTAATTTTATAAGGTTCTTCGGGAACTCTTAACCGTCCACTAGGGGGTCTTAATGCCATATAACTTGGTTTGGTGTTGTTTTATTTTTCGGTGAAAATCAAAATTGCTAACAGTGAGGCAGCAAAAATAGTGCCTTCCTGATGGAATTATAACAAAAAGTTAGGAAAACATCAAATTACCGCTGATTCTTTCTTGAAGAAAGCCGCAAATTCCGCCACTGTCATGCTGCCCAGGTCACCTTCTCCTTTACGACGAATCGACAATTTCCCCTCAGCCATTTCTTTTTCACCGACTATCAGCATAAAAGGTACCTTTGAAACTTCCGCATCACGGATCTTCCGGCCAATTTTTTCATCCCGGTGATCCACGAAGCCTCTGATATCATCATCCTGCAACTGGAAAAATACCTCTTCCGCGTAATCCGCAAACTTTTCAGAAATCGGCAGGATCGCGACCTGGTCAGGTGAAAGCCACAATGGGAACTGTCCGGCAGTGTTTTCGATCAAAATAGCGATAAATCTTTCCATCGAACCGAAAGGCGCGCGGTGGATCATCACGGGCTGGTGCTTTTGGTTATCAGAGCCGGTATATTCCAGGCCGAAGCGTTTTGGCATTTGGTAATCCACCTGGATCGTACCCAGCTGCCACTTTCTGCCCAAAGCGTCTCTTACCATAAAGTCCAGCTTGGGGCCGTAGAATGCAGCTTCTCCCAATTCAGTTACGGTATTCAAGCCACGCTCGGAAGCTGCTTCGATGATCGCATTTTCAGCGCGTTCCCAATCTTCATCCTTCCCAATATACTTAACCTTGTCATTTGGGTCACGCAGCGATATTTGCGCGCTGTAATCGTCGAATCCAAGGGTTTTGAATACGTATAATACCAGATCTATCACGCGCACGAACTCTTCTTTCACCTGATCGGGGCGGCAGAATATGTGCGCATCGTCTTGTGTAAATCCACGCACACGAGTCAGCCCGTGGAGCTCGCCGCTCTGCTCATACCTGTAAACCGTTCCAAACTCCGAAAACCGCAAAGGCAGGTCTTTGTAGGAGCGGGGAGAAGTTTTGTAGATCTCGCAGTGGTGCGGGCAGTTCATCGGTTTCAGCAAATATTCTTCACCCGGATTCGGTGTTTTGATCGGCTGAAATGAATCTTTACCATACTTATCCCAGTGCCCGGAAGTCACATACAATTCCTTACTTCCAATATTGGGCGTGATCACAGGCAGATAACCTGCGCGGGATTGTGCTTTGCTCAAAAATGACTGGAGTCTTTCACGCAGCATCGCACCTTTCGGAAGCCACAATGGAAGTCCCTGACCTACTTTTTCAGAAAAAGCAAACAATTCCAGCTCTTTGCCCAGCTTTCTGTGGTCACGTTTTTTAGCTTCCTCAATCAGCGTTACATATTCTTCCAGCTCTTTTTGCTTTGGAAAAGTAATACCGTAAATGCGGGTAAGCATCTTATTTTCCTGCTTATTACGCCAGTAGGCGCCTGCAATATTGGTCAATTTGACAGCCTTGATAATTCCTGTGTTGGGAATATGGGGGCCTCGGCAAAGGTCAGTAAAACCGCCTTGCTCATATAATGTAATCGAACCGTCTTCAAGACCGTCGATCAGTTCCAGTTTATATTCGTCTCCTTTTTGTGTAAAGAACTCAACTGCCTCGGCCTTGCTGATCGGTTTACGGACATATTCATTTTTCTGCCGCGCCAGTTCGAGCATTTTCGCCTCGATCTTAGGGAAATCCTCCTGAGAAAGTGTCTTGTCACCCAGGTCGACGTCATAGTAAAACCCCTTTTCAATAGAAGGTCCTGTACCGAATTTTACACCCGGATACAATGCTTCAAGCGCCTCGGCAAGCAAATGAGCCGATGAATGCCAGAACGTCGATTTACCATCTTCGTCATTCCATGTCAGTAACTTCACAAGTGAATCCTGCGTGATCTGACGCGTAGGATCCCAAACTTCATTGTTGACCTTCGCAGCGATCACATTGCGCGCAAGTCCTTCGCTGATACTGAGTGCAATTTCGAAGGCAGTAACTCCTTTTGGGTAAAAGCGTTCGCTACCGTCGGGCAGGGTAATTTTTACTTGAGACTCGTCTTTCATTCAAAAATCTATTCTGTGGATTTAATTCAAAGGTTTTCTCAAAAACCGGCAAAGTACAAAGCTATTCAATTTTAGCTTTTCGCGTTGAGTCGACGCGGATATTTGTAGTACCCCGCGGTTTCAATACATTGATTTTGACACGCGCCGTGTCGAGCAGTTTGTAGCCGGCTGCCGGATTTTCGTCCGGGTAATACGATTGGTAGCTGTTCTCTTCATTTTCCCTCAGCCTGATCCTGTACAACCCATACCTGGCATCCTGGTCACCCGGCGCTAGTGCCAATGCGGTACTATAATACATTTTCGCGTTCTCGTAATCGTAGTTTTTCTCGTAACAAAGGCCGAGCATATTGTTGATTTCTTTCGACTGCGGCTTCTTCTTTACTAGTTTTAAAAGAGCAGGAATTGCCTTTGGATATGCTTTTGATTGTATTCCAATGTTCGCAATCTGTAAAAGCGCATCTTCATAGTCGGGACTTAGCGAAGCGGCTTTCTGAAAACTGAACAGCGCGGTATCTGGCCGGGCCATTGCAACGAAAATCTGGCCCTGCTCATAATGCAGATTAGGGTCATTCGGAAAGCGCTCTATCGCTTTTTGGTTCACTTGCAGTGCCTTATCAACATTTTTAAGTTTTCTCAATAATAAAATACTCTGTTGATATGCACGGAGCATTCTGGGATTTACATTGATTGCGTAGTCCAGACTCGCCAATGCAGAAAGCGAATCGCCTTGTCGGGCTTGCAACATTCCTTTTACGTAATAAGCAGGCCCATCATAAGGAGCCATTTTCAGCGCCTGGTTGAGGTAGCCGACCGACTCACCGAAGCGATTTTTTGCCTGTAAAATGTCAGCTAGCAGCACATACAATTCCGGACTGCTTTGCTGCAATGCTTCCGCGCGTTGTGCATCTTCGAGCGCATTGTCGATCTTGCCCAACTCCCGGTTGATTTTTCCGCGAAGCAAAAAATAGTCGCTTACATTGTCCTGCTCGTAAATCGACTCGTTAATATCATCCAGTGCCTCGTTAAATTGTTCTCTTTCAAAATAAATCCTCGCCCTCTTGAAGTAATTGATATCGGAATCAATACCTCTGTTAATGAGCTCTGTCAGTGAAAGCAAAGCATCATTCTGCCACTGCGCCCGCGACTTTTTCACGACCGGCGGAATGCGCGTAGCATTTCTCGCATCGCTCTGGCAGGATTGAAGTAATCCACCCAAAGCAATGGTTATCAGGAAAATAACGTAGCCAGAAACAGCTGATTTCATTAATAGAATAGGCTTGCTATATGTCAATCGTTTTGATCTGAAAAACGTGAAAACACACCCAGCGGCAATTTTTTACCAAAAGAATCGGCAACATACAATTCGCCGAATTCATGATTTGTTGCGTCTCCAAAGTGCGCATTGATCAAATTTTCCACGATCAGCGCCGAGAACCCGAGTGAGTACAAGTTGATGATAAAGAAATTATTTTCCTTCTTCAATAGAAGCGCACATAGCCGCAAAATCTCGTTCAAGCTTTCTTCCAAAAGCCACTTTTCACCATCAGGACCCCGTCCATAGGCTGGCGGATCCAGTATAATACCATTGTATTGATTACCCCGACGCACTTCCCGCTGCACAAATTTCAATGCATCTTCCACAACCCAGCGGATATTGTCAAGTCCGCTCAGCTGCATATTCTCACGTGACCAGCTGATCACCTGCTTAATAGAGTCGACGTGCGTAACGTCTGCCCCCGCAGCTTTCGCCGCAAGCGAAGCAATGCCCGTGTAGGCAAACAGGTTCAGTACATTCAGCTTCTCCTCAGGAATTTTTTTAACCTTTTTGTAAATGTAATCCCAGTTCGTCGCCTGCTCCGGAAACACGCCTACGTGCTTGAATGAAGATAATATGAGCTTGCTCCGCAAATGCATAGAATTGGTGCGATACTGAAAAACCCATTTTTCAGGCATATCCGCCTTCGAAACCCACTGTCCTTTTTCCTGGGAGTTCTTATCTTTTTTGAAAACTGCATTAGACCGTTCCTCCCATTCACTTTCGGGAAGCGACTTATCCCAGATCGCCTGCGGCTCCGGCCGCGTCAGAATATATGGCCCGAATCGTTCAAGTTTTTCAAAGCCACCCGAATCGATCAATTGGTAGTCAGTATGCTGATCTGGAGTAAGTAATATCACGTTTTATTTTTTCTATTTATGGTACATTCCGTCGGCTGAAGCCGACGGGCATTGATTTTAATTTCCGTTGGCTTCAGCCAACGGTTTCGGGGCTGATGCAGATTGGTATTGATTTCATTATCCTTCGGCCAAAGCATACGATCATGCATCAATTTCCGTTGGCTTCAGCCAACGGCCCACGGGCTGATGCTGATTGGTATTGATTTCATTATCCTTCGGCCAAAGCCGACGATCATTCATCAATTTCCGTTGGCTTCAGCCAACGGCCCACGGGCTGATGCTGATTGGTATTGATTTCATTACCCTTCGGCCAAAGCCGACGATCATTCATCAATTTCCGTTGGCTTCAGCCAACGGCCCCACGGGCTGATGCTGTTCGCCATTGAGATACGCTCAATATGCAATCTTATTCATATAAAACACATTTCTTCTTCCCCTGGTCTGCGGGTCGCCGGCTGCGTTTACGATGCGTTGTTCGCCCCACGCGAGGTAAAAGTTACCGTACCAATAGTCAATATCATCGGTACTGGTCTTTCTCACCTTGTCGCCTTCTACATTGGTTTCGTTAGGGATTACCCGGTCGCTGTCTACTACCTGATTGCCTTTGATAATCTTGCTGCGGATCGCGCCGTTATGGCTGTAAACCAATCTGGAATTTCCATTCGCAAAAGTCTGAACGCGGATTTTTTCCCGCAGCTCCATACTCTTCACATTATCAAAGTTAATGCTGTTGTCCCAGACAAGATTTCCATTCTGATCCACATCGGTCACAATGGCGTGGGTGTATGTAAATCCATCGAAAACCTGCTGGTTGTAGCCACGGCCGCCGTACATCGGGTTCCATAAGTAAGGGTTATAAAGTCCCATTCCAAAGGGGTAGCCGCCAAATCCACCATAACCCATTCCACCCATCATCGCATTGTTATTGTAGCGATATTCCGGGTAGAATGCCTCAGCGACAAGAAGATAGTGGTTATCCTTCGGTACGATATCGTGTACTAAAAGCCTGTAATTCAGTTTTAAATCGTCGCCGCTTTCTTTTTTCTTCTTGATGCGCCTTTCGATCTTTTCCTGCTGGCGCTCATTCATGAAATTAAAGAAATTTTTGAAATCAGTAAAACTGTGGTATTTCGTAAAAACGGTCTCTTCACCCACAATTTTACTAATATACAAACCCTGAGAAGCCGCCGTGCTGCTGCTCTGCATATTGCGGTACCCATATGTCCCGATCAAAATCCTGACCGAATCGTTCAATACCTGCAACCGGCCACTCAGCAATGAAAAATCATCTTCAGGATCCACCGAAACCTGCGTGTAAAGCTCGCCGGTTTCTTCATAGGAACGCGCTACTATCTTGGTTTGTCTTCCTTTTTTTACCGCAAAACAAACATTTACCAAATGATGCGCGGTATCCACTTCCACAGTCTGAATCGCATTTGAGCCTTTAATAGCGGAAGGCAGCACTCTCGTTTGCGCAGTTGTAAGCTGCGTAAAAATCAGTACCGGCTCATTCCGCACCATTCCTGCCATAAAAACAGAATAGCCCAGCGTTTTAAAATCCGTGATCTCGAAACGGTCGACGGTATTGATAGTGAAAGTCTCGACAAAGCCGGGGCCCACATTCACTTTTACAATCTGATAAAGCGAGCTGCGGTATTTGCTGAATAACAAAAAAACAGCCTGCCCGTCGTACGAAGAGGTTATATAGTCCAGATTGGATTCGATAGGACCATCAATGGACCAGATGCGATCGAGGTTACTGTCAAATTTCTGGACATTAAATGTACCGCGGTCAGGTTTTGAGATCAGCAATACTCCTTGCTCGCCGAGCGGAACGGTCTGGTAAGCCGTGTTGCCCGAGAGTGGAAGCTCCACGCGCTTCACACTCTGCGCCCCGGCTAGTACCGGAATGCAAAGCAGCAAAACTGCAAAAAACGCCAGCCTGAGCCCTGGGAGAATACGCTTAATCATGCGCGAGTCCAACAATAATATCAAATTCCTCGCGCCGCACAGGTGATACCGACAATCTTGACAATTTCACCAAAGCCATTTCCTTTAACCGGGAATCGCCCTTAATCTGCGCCAGCGTTACTGTTTTTGGGAATTTTTCAACAGGAACCACATTTACAACTACCCAGTCACCTTCTTTGGCGGTAGGATCGGGATAATGTTCTTTGGAAACTTCCGCGAGGCCCACTACTTCTTTTCCCTCATTGCTATGGTAAAAAAGTACCTGATCGCCTTTTTTCATAGCCATTAAGTTGTTCCGTGCCGCATAATTACGCACGCCGTCCCACATTCCCTCTTTTTCTTTTACAAGCTGATCCCAGGGGTATGTGCTGGGTTCGGATTTGACGAGCCAATAATTCATGATTCAGTTAGGCTTTTGTATTGAATGTGTTGTTTAAAATCAGGGGAATTTCGGGTATTTACTAAAATCAGGTTTTCTTTTTTCAAGAAACGATTTCTGACCCTCTTTCGCTTCCTCACTCAGATAATAAAGCAAAGTCGCATTCCCTGCTAATTCCTGAATTCCCGCCTGACCGTCCAATTCCGCATTGAACGAGCTTTTCAGCATCCTGATTGAAAGCGGGCTTTTCTCCTGGATCTTTTTACACCAGGCCACCGTCGTTTCTTCGAGTTCTTCCAGCGGCACAACCTTGTTCACCAAACCCATATCAAGCGCTTCTTTCGCGTCATATTGATCGCACAGGAACCAGATCTCACGCGCTTTTTTCTGACCTACTACGCGCGCCAGGTAAGATGCGCCGAAGCCGCCGTCAAAACTGCCGACTTTCGGGCCGGTTTGTCCGAACCGGGCATTTTCAGCCGCAATAGATAAGTCGCAGATCACGTGAAGCACGTGCCCGCCGCCGATCGCCCAGCCGGCCACCATCGCAATAACTGCCTTTGGGATCGACCTGATCATTCTTTGAAGATCCAGTACATTCAGCCTCGGCACATGGTCTTCGCCAATATAGCCGCCGTGGCCGCGCACTGACTGGTCGCCGCCGGAGCAGAACGCTTTTCCGCCTTCGCCGGTTAAAATAATCACGTCAATTCTCGTGTCTTCGCGGCAGATATGCATCGCGTCGATCATTTCCGTTACTGTAAGCGGCGTGAATGCATTGTGTTTATGCGGGCGGTTAATGCTTATTTTTGCAATTCCTTCGTGCAGCGTGAAAAGGATTTCCTCGTATTCTTTAATGGTTTCCCATTGAATTGAACTGGACATAATCTGAATTGAAATTTGAAACAATAGGGCAGGGGAATCCGAAGAAGCAGGTCCGTGCGCCGAATGTGCGAAATTACTGATTGTTTGGGTATCCTTCAAAAAGCAAATGAATAAGATGTTTTTAGCAAATGATTTTTGGGAAAAACCCCGGCCGGAAGATCCATATCTCGCGAAAGCACATGATTTTATGCGTGCCTGGAAAACGGGTCAGGAGGAATTCGTGCTGCACACTTCCGGATCAACAGGTGTTCCTAAGCCAATTTCAATATCTCGAAACCAATTGATAAGCAGTGCATTAGCAACAGGAAAGGCGCTGATTTTGGATAAAGGAACACGTGCATTAGTGTGCCTCAATATCAATTACATTGCCGGACTAATGATGCTGGTACGAGGAATGGAGCTGGATTGGCAACTGACGGTTATTGAACCTTCATCCAATCCGCTGCTTGACATCGGTGCAAGCGTTGCTTTCGATTTTACTGCGCTGGTACCAATGCAGTTAGCCAATATTCTGGAAAATCCTTCGACAAGAAACCGGGCTAACAGCCTCGGTAAGATCCTATTGGGCGGCGCGCCCGTGAATACGCATTTGCAAAACGAAATACTAAATATAGAGCAGCCCGTTTTTCAAAGCTATGGAATGACAGAAACGGTATCACATATTGCATTGCGCAAATTAAATGCACCAGTTCCCGAAGACAATTACACCTTCCTTCCTGGCATTCAGTTTGGTACTGATCCAAGAAGCTGCTTGTTCGTTTCAGGAGCTGTGACGAATGGAGAAACTGTGCAGACGAACGATCTGGTGGAAATTAGCGGCAATACTTTTAAATGGATAGGAAGAGCGGATAATGTAATTAATTCGGGAGGAGTTAAGATCGTACTCGATCAGGTCGACCAGATAGTAGCTCAGACTTTCTTTCATCTTGGTATAGCCAACTCGTTTTTTTCATGGTATCTGCCTGACGAGAAATTGGGGCAAAAACTCGTGCTGGTCGTCGAAGGTGCGCATCTTTTAATTGATCAGGAATTGATTTTAGATGAAATTAGGAAGCGGAGTTCGGCTTATGAAACTCCGAAACATATTTACTTTGCAGCGCAGTTCACAAAAACGCCGACAGGCAAAGTGGACAAACGCAGCTCATTTCAACAGTTTTCCCAAATTTAAATGGATAAGAATCTTCAAATACCAGGTCTATACATCATCCGGTTCGAAACTGCGCCTGTTGTCCCTGCGCCCTTTGCACACTACTATGCGCTGAAACTTAACCTGCTCGCCGAAAAGGAGTTAGAGGTAGATTTCGAGATTAAATACAAAGACCGGGACGAACTTTCGGAAGACGAAATTTACGACGAGGGTTTCACGACCGAAGACGATTATAAATGGAAAGGTCCAGTTCCTGAAAAGTGGATCAGCGAGTTTGAGCAAATATTTTCATCCTCGAAAACGATCAGAAAACGGGAGGAAAATGAATATGAAGATTTTGTTGAGATCGAGTTGGAAGAAAATGAAAAGCGGGTGACCATATACCCGGTTGACAAAGAACGCTGGTCGTATTTTTTGCAGGAATTCATGCAGGCGATCTTCGAAACCAGCGGCCGGGAAAATCCTTTTGAACTATCATTTGTTGAGATAGACCAGGATAAAACCACCCGCCTGGACCTGAAAGCTTCATTTGCTAACAAATCATTTACCATTAGCAAGAACAACGGAACGCCGCAGCAGCTTGAATGGACGCAGCTGCAACAAATTATGGACACGGTTTACCGCGCAGAGTTTGTATCGGACAATGCATCTGAAGTAAAGCCCTCAAAACAAGGTAAGTACCTTACTGCCGGTGATGGTTTGTGGTATCAAATGGGCGTCGCAGTTTTAGAAACGACATCGAAAAGTAAAGACCTTTCTAAAATAGAAAACCTGTTTAGTACACTGGGCAAAAAAGTTTAGCGCATTGCTAAATGCCCTGCTGCCGGTATTGACTAAGCTCCATTTGCAATTCATCCACTAGCTGCATAATGCGATCGAGCGAAGGTTGCGGCGCGGGCATTTGCAGGCTGATAAAAGCTTTGATCTCCCATACTTCCAATACGTCCTGTAGAGGAATTTCCAGCTCAGCTACTTCCGGATTATCGGAGGTCAGTAATAGAAATCCCGATGTTTTAACGTGGTTGAATGCAGTCCTGCAAATAATTCCCTGACTTTTTAGCACAAAAACATACTGCATTCCGTCGTGGATATCGTACCAGTTGCGCACGAAAGTACCGACCAGCAGCGAGCCGGGATATGTATAATCTTCTCCGGCTTCAAACGCCCGGTAATAGCCGGTTGCCAGATTTGGAAGCTGGAATGACGGCAGGTTAGTCAAATAAGCGGGATTCTGAAAGTTGGCCAGATAGTGGCCTTGCATATTAAATGCAACCCACTGGACAGTCTGGTAAATATTCGGCCGCTCTTCGGCAGCCGCATTGAACTGGTTAGTTTGAAACTGATTATTGAATACTGGCAGCTGGTTAGGGGCGTAATTAGCTGCCTGTGGCGGCTCAGGATTAGCATAATTCATCGCCCGCGGCGGTTGCTGTACGGCTGGTGCCGGTGCTTCACCACTGACCGGTTTGAGGTTAACCTGCCTTGACACCATTCTGAGCGGCTGTTCCGGCTGCTGATACTTCTCCATGATCTTTGCCAGCGGCTGGGGCTCGGCGTAAGTCGGTACTCTTGAAGGAGCAGCAGGAGGGATATTTCCTGAATGTGAAACTGTCATTGGCTTAGCTGGCGACAGCGGAAGCGACATATCAGGCGTTTCCCTTAGTTTTCTGAGATCATTTTTTAGCAAATTATCGACCGTAATGCCAAACGCAGACGCCATATTTTTGAGGTTCGTCAAATTCGGATTGGCGCGTGCCTCTTCGTAAGCTCCTAACAGAGAGCGTTTGATCGCTATTTTTCTGGCAAACTGTTCCTGCGTCAGCCCATTCAGCCTGCGCAGGTATTTGATATTATTACTTACAATACTCATAAACCGATAGATTTGAAATCTGCTACTAATTGACAAATCTTTTAGCAAATATCAAACAGGGCAACAAAAAACCAGCTGAACTGCATATTGAATGCAGCTCAGCTGGCCAGTGTTTTTGAGCAAGAAGCTCAGCTATTAAAATTGCTTTTATTGATAAATTTCTTTCTTGGCAGCCTTGAAAGTATTGGTAAGTAAACCACAGATCGTCATCAAACCAACACCTCCGGGAACGGGCGTAATATAGCTCGTTTTGGGGGCAACATCATTGAAGTCAACGTCACCTTTGATCGAATATCCGCTCTTTTTCGTGGGGTCAACCACTCGGGTAATGCCCACGTCAATCACCACCGCACCTTCTTTTACGTAATCAGCTTTGATGAAATCAGCCCGGCCCAATGCTGCGATCAGAATGTCGGCACTCTGGCAGATCTCTTTCAGGTTTTGCGTTTTACTGTGCGTAATGGTTACTGTGCAATTGCCAGGGTAGTCGTTTCGCTGCATCAGAATACTCATCGGCAACCCAACGATCTGGCTGCGACCTACTACCACGCAGTGTTTACCGCTGGTATCAATTTTCGCGCGGATCAGCATTTCAAGAATACCGAAGGGTGTCGCAGAAATATAAGCCGGAAGCCCCTTGCACATTTTACCCACATTCACCGGGTGGAAACCGTCCACATCTTTCGCAGGGTTTACGGCCTCCATGATCGTATTTTCAGAAATATGCGCAGGAAGGGGAAGTTGTACGATAAATCCGTCCACGTCGGGATCGTTATTTAGCTGTTCAACAGCTTCCAGCACTTCGGCCTCGGAAACCGTCGGCTCGAACCGGAGCAGGGTAGAAGAGAACCCGATCTCTTCGCAGCTTCTGATCTTTGAAGCCACATACGTTTCGCTCGCGCCGTCGCTGCCAACCAGGATAGCCGCCAAATGTGGTTTCTTGCCACCGCCAGCGACCCATTTTTCAACTTCTTCCTTTATTTCAGATTTGATTTGAGAAGAAATAGCCTTCCCGTCTAGTAGTTGCATTCTCTAATTTTCTGATAGTAAATATTTGTTGGTCAAAATTTCCATTCCTGTGGAAGCTTTTTCCTGAATGAAGGTCATATTGGGTTTCAGGCGAATATCAGGTTGGGCTGGATCAATCAGGTAAATGGGCCTGCCTGCCGGAACATAGTGCACGAGGCCAGCGGCCGGGTATACTGCGAGGGAAGTGCCGATTACGAGAAAGATATCTGCTTGTTCAGTGACATCCATCGCCACCTCCATCATCGGAACTTCTTCCCCAAACCAGACAATATGCGGGCGCAGCTGGCTTCCCTCCTCACACAAATCGCCCGTTTTCAGCTCCCAGGAATCCATTTTGTAAACGAGCGCGGGATTTTTGGTACTGCGTGATTTAAAAAGCTCGCCGTGCAAGTGAAGTACTTTGGAAGAACCGGCTACTTCATGCAGATTATCAACGTTTTGCGTAATGATCGTCACGTCGAAATGCTTTTCCAAATCTGCCAGCGCATAGTGTGCGGCGTTGGGTTTTACTTCGTAAGCCTGCTTTCTTCGCTGGTTATAGAAATCCAACACCAGTTCCTGATTTCGGGCCCAGGCTTCCGGCGTTGCCACATCTTCAATGCGATAATTGTCCCACAAACCGCCGTTGTCGCGAAATGTACTGATGCCACTTTCGGCGCTGATTCCCGCTCCTGAGAGTACTACTAGTTTTTTCATTTTAATGTGTGTTTATTTTTGCCACGACTGATACACAAATAGTTGTCATTATCGGCCGTGCTTGCTATCACTTCATGCCTTCTTCGCAGCCGGTTTCTTTGCCGCCGGTTTCTTTGCTGCAACTGTTTTCTTGGCCGCCGCCGGTTTCTTCGCTGCCGGAGCTTTCGCCGCGGGAGCTTTTGCTGCCGGTGCCTTAGCCGCTGGCTTCTTCGCGCCTCTGCTCGAGGGCCTGTCGGGCGTTTCTGCTGCCAGTTTTACAACCTCCTCGTAAGTCAGATCTGCCGGATTGGTTCCCTTAGGGATCTTTACATTCTTTTTACCAAAAGCAATATACGGCCCGTACTTTCCATTTAAAACCTTTGCGTCAGCGTCCTCAGCGAATTCTTTGATCGTTCTGTTACTGTCCTGCAAGCGCTTGTCAGCAATGATTTCAACCAGTCTTTCCTCGGTAACTGCCATCGGATCGTCGGTGCGTGCCAGCGAGAAATATTTCCCGTCGTGTTTCACATAAGGCCCGAATTTTCCAATATTAACGACCATTTCTTTTTCTTCAAACAAACCCACTGTCCGCGGTAATTTGAACAATTCAAATGCTTCTTCAATAGTGATCGTTTCCATCAGCTGGCCCTTCTGCAAGCTCGCGAATTTCGGCTTTTCTTCATCCTCCACATCGCCGATCTGCACATATGGTCCGTATTTTCCAATGCGTACCGACATTTTCTTGCCGGTAGCCGGATCTTCTCCCAAATCTCTGGAAGTCAGACTTCTATCAATCGCTTCTTCCTTCGCCTCAGCTACTTTCTTTTGAAATGGGGTATAAAAATCCTTGATCATAGTCCGCCAGGCAAGTTGCCCGTCAGCAATATTGTCAAAATCTTTCTCTACACTCGCAGTAAAGGAATAGTCGATGATATCCTGAAAATGACTTACCAAAAAATCATTGACAACCATTCCGGTACTCGTAGGGAATAGTTTCGCCTTTTCAGTACCGTATATTTCTTTATTTACCTTGGCTTTAATCTCGTCGTTGGAGAGCGTAAATTCTTTAAACTCTCTTTCAGTTCCAAGCCGGTCTTCTTTTACAATATATTCTCTTTTCAGGATCGTAGAAATGGTCGGTGCATAAGTCGATGGTCGGCCTATGCCCATTTCTTCCAGTTTCTTAACCAAACTAGCTTCCGTATATCTGGGCGGATTTCGCGTAAAACGCTCGGTGGCTTTCATATCCGACAAGTTCAGAATCTGCCCGATATTTAGTGGCGGCAGCATTCCTTTTTGCTCTTCATCGCCTTCCTCATCACTGGATTCGAGATATACCTTCAAAAATCCTTCGAATTTGATCACTTCACCTTGCGCTACCAGTTCTTCTGACGCGGTGGATATTCCAATCGTCGCGGTTGTTCTTTCCAGCTGTGCGTCAGACATTTGGGATGCGATCGCACGTTTCCAGATCAGCTCATACAAACGCTGTTCATTGCGGTCGCTGCTGGCTGATAAGGTCGAGAAATCAGTCGGGCGAATAGCTTCGTGAGCTTCCTGCGCCGATTCTGATTTAGTTTTGAATATCCTTTTATTATAATATTCCTGACCGTATTCCTTCGTAATCTGCTGCCGTGCTTTCTCCAATGCTTCTTCCGACAAATTGGTAGAGTCGGTACGCATGTAGGAAATTTTACCAGCTTCATACAATCGTTGCGCGACTGTCATGGTCTGGGCTACTGAAAAGCTAAGCTTGCGGGAAGCTTCCTGTTGTAATGTAGAAGTTGTAAATGGCGGTGCAGGTGTTTTTTTAGCAGGTTTTACTTCGAGATTTTTAATAGAGAACTCCGCTCCAATGCATTTTTCAAGAAAACGAACTGCGTCTTCTTCGGTCGCAAAGTTCTTTGCAAGTTCAGCATTCAATACCTTACCGTTGCCGAGGTTGAACTGTGCAGTTACCTTGAAACTGTTTTTGGTTCTGAAAGCATCTATTTCTCTTTCCCTTTCGACGATGATCCGCACTGCCACAGACTGCACGCGACCGGCTGAAAGGTTTGATTTTCCAATCCTAATTTTCTTCCAAAGTACCGGAGATAGCTCGTATCCAACCAGTCGGTCCAAGATTCTTCTGGCTTGCTGTGCGTCAACCAGGTCGGTGTCGATGACGCGCGGTTTGGTGATTGCATTTTGAAGGGCAGTTTTTGTGATTTCCCTGAATACGATCCTTTTGGTATCATCAGGAAGCCCGAGAGCCTCTTTCAGGTGCCACGAAATAGCTTCTCCTTCGCGGTCATCATCCGTTGCGAGCCAGACTTCTGCTCCTTTTGCCAGTTTTTTAAGTTCAGAAATGACTTTGACCTTGTCCGACGAGATTTCATAAGAAGGTTGAAAATCATGTTCAACATCCACGCCCATATCATGTTCCGGCAGGTCGCGGACGTGTCCGAAACTTGACTTAACGGTGAAGTCCTGCCCTAAATAACTTTCAATGGTTTTGGCCTTCGCCGGTGACTCTACGATCACCAGATTTTTCGACATAATTTTGGATTTAAGGAATCTGGTAGCACTTTGAATGTCCAAATATAGGGCACAATCGAACAAAAAATCAAAGTTGCTGCAAAAGGAGCGGGAAATATAGGGGTAGAACGCCGCCAGATCTGTCTGAGGATTTAAATAACGAATTAAATCAACCTGCAACGAGAACAAAAAGAAATGGGGGTGGGTTATCTATATGTACCATTAGAATATAATGATGCTAAATAGTGCTGAAAATAGGCTTCAAATCCTGCGTATATTGGCTAAATTCGTAATTTCGCGCGTTTCAAAAAGCTTATAAAATCGTAGGCTACCCTTTAAAAAATTGAAAAAATTCAAACATGAACATTTATAAGGATTACATCCGGGAGATCGAAGAAAGAGAAACCCAGGGGCTTCACCCAAAACCAATTGACGGTGCCGAGTTATTAGGAGAAATCATCGCACAGATCAAGGATACGCAAAATGAGTACCGCGAAGACTCTCTTAAATTTTTCATTTACAATACATTACCAGGTACCACAAGTGCTGCCGGCGTGAAGGCCAGGTTTTTGAAAGAGATCATTCTCGGGGAATCCGTATTGGAAGAAATATCACCCGCTTTTGCATTTGAATTGCTGTCGCACATGAAAGGCGGCCCATCGATCGGCGTATTGCTCGATCTTGCTTTGGGTGAGGATTACTCGATTGCCAAACAAGCTGCCCAGGTTCTCAAAACACAGGTTTACCTGTATGATGCGGACACAGATCGTCTGAAAGAAGCATTCAAAAACGGCAACGAAATTGCGAGGGAAATCCTTGAAAGTTATGCCCGCGGTGAATTCTTTACATTGTTGCCCGAAATACCGGAAGAAATCAAGATCGTAACATTTATCGCCGGTGAGGGTGATATCTCAACGGATTTACTATCTCCGGGTAATCAGGCACACTCGCGCTCAGACCGTGAATTGCATGGTCAATGCATGATTACAACGGCTGCACAAAAGCAAATCAAAGCATTGCAGGAAGAACATCCTGACAAGAGCGTCATGCTGATCGCAGAAAAAGGGACAATGGGAGTAGGTTCGTCCAGAATGTCAGGTGTGAACAATGTGGCGCTTTGGACCGGTAAACAGGCGAGTCCGTATATTCCTTACGTTAATATTGCGCCGATCGTGGGCGGAACGAATGGTATTTCACCGATTTTCCTTACTACTGTTGACGTAACAGGCGGTATCGGTATTGACCTCAAAAACTGGGTCAAGAAAGTAGACGAAAACGGAAACGTTGTCCGCAATGAAAGTGGCGACCCGGTTTTAGAAGAGGTGTATTCCGTTGCTACGGGCACCGTTTTGACCATTAATACCCAAACAAAGAAGCTATATAATGGCGACCGGGAACTGATTGACATTTCCAAGGCGCTTACTCCGCAGAAAAAGGAATTTATCAGGGCAGGCGGATCTTACGCAATTGTTTTTGGTAAAAAGATACAAACGGTAGCTGCGAAAATTTTAGGTATTGAGCCGACGCTGGTATTCGCTCCATCCAAAGAGATTTCAAATGAAGGACAAGGTCTGACAGCAGTTGAGAAGATATTCAACAGAAATGCGGTAGGTGTCACACCGGGTAAAGTTTTACACGCCGGTTCCGATGTTCGTGTGGAAGTTAATATTGTCGGCTCGCAGGATACGACTGGTTTAATGACCGCTCAGGAACTGGAATCAATGGCAGCTACTACGATTTCGCCTATTGTTGACGGTGCGTATCAGTCGGGTTGTCACACAGCCTCGGTTTGGGATAAAAAAGCGCAGGCTAATATTCCGAAACTGATGAAGTTCATGAACGATTTCGGTCTGATCACGGCGCGTGACCCGAAAGGCGAATATCACGCCATGACCGATGTAATTCATAAGGTATTGAATGACATTACGATTGACGAGTGGGCGATCATTATCGGCGGCGATTCTCATACCAGAATGTCGAAAGGTGTTGCTTTCGGTGCTGATTCCGGAACTGTAGCCATTGCATTGGCCACGGGCGAAGTATCGATGCCAATTCCTGAATCGGTGAAAGTGACGTTTAAGGGCGACATGAAGGAGCATATGGATTTCCGTGATGTGGTTCATGCTACGCAGGCTCAGATGTTGCAGAAATTCGGTGGGGAAAATGTATTTCAGGGCAGAATTATCGAGGTTCACCTTGGCACGCTGCCTGCCGACCAGGCATTTACATTTACTGACTGGACTGCGGAAATGAAGGCAAAAGCCTCTATCTGCATTTCAGAAGATGATACGCTGATCGAATCACTGGAAATTGCGAAAAAGCGGATCCAGATCATGATCGATAAGGGAATGGAGAACCACAAGCAGGTTTTGCAGGGATTGATCAACAAAGCAGATAAGCGGATCGCTGAAATAAAATCAGGCGAAAAGCCCGCTTTGGTGCCTGATGCCAATGCAAAGTATTACGCTGAGGTTGTGATCGACCTTGACGTGATCGTAGAGCCAATGATTGCGGATCCGGATGTAAATAATAAGGAAGTTTCCAAACGTTACACCCACGATACCATTCGCCCGCTTTCTTATTATGGGGAAGATAAAAAGGTGGATCTTGGTTTTGTCGGTTCCTGCATGGTTCACAAAGGAGATTTGAAAATTGTTTCTCAAATGCTCCGTAACCTGGAAGATCAGCAAGGCAAGGTTCAGTTCCACGCCCCGCTGGTTGTGGCAGCACCTACCTATAATATTATTGAAGAATTGAAAGTAGAAGGTGACTGGGATGTTTTGCAGAAATACTCCGGCTTCGAATTCGACGATAACGCTCCGAAAGTGGCGGCACGTACCGAATACGAGAATATGATGTACCTGGAACGTCCCGGCTGCAACCTTTGCATGGGTAACCAGGAAAAAGCAGCGAAAGGAGATACAGTTCTGGCCACTTCAACCCGACTATTCCAGGGAAGAGTTGTGGAAGATTCGGAGCGTAAAAAAGGAGAGTCTTTGCTCGCGTCCACTCCGGTAGTTGTGCTTTCTGCGATCCTGGGCCGCATTCCTAATATGGCGGAATACAAAGCCGCAGTGGTGGGTATTGACCTCACCAAATTCGCACCTCCGGTGAAGCAGTTAGCTAAATAGCATTTGTGGTACAATTGTTGAGAACTGTGATGTATAAGCAATAATCAAAGAGATATGGCATTTGACTTAGATATGATAAAGGGCGTTTACGCCCGCATGGAAGAGAGGGTAGAAGCTGCCCGCAAGGTAGAAGGGCGCCCTTTAACCCTGGCTGAGAAGATTTTATATTCTCATTTGTGGGAAGGCTCACCTTCGCAACGTTACGAAAGGGGTAAATCATATGTAGATTTTGCTCCCGACCGCGTGGCCATGCAGGACGCAACCGCCCAAATGGCATTGTTGCAATTTATGCAGGCGGGAAGGCCACAGGTTGCGGTTCCTTCCACAGTGCACTGCGATCACCTGATCCAGGCGGAAGTAGGCGCAACGCAGGATTTGAAAAATGCAGTTGATAAGAATAAAGAGGTTTACGATTTTCTTTCATCTGTTTCTAATAAATATGGTCTGGGATTTTGGCGCGCTGGTGCGGGTATTATTCACCAGGTTGTGCTTGAAAATTATGCATTTCCGGGCGGAATGATGATCGGTACCGATTCACACACGCCAAATGCGGGTGGTTTAGGTATGATCGCGATTGGTGTCGGCGGTGCTGATGCCAGTGATGTAATGTCGGGACTTGCGTGGGAATTGAAAATGCCTCGTTTGATCGGTGTGAAGCTGACCGGAAAGTTAAGCGGCTGGACTGCTGCAAAAGACGTTATCCTATGGGTAGCGGGCCAATTAACTGTAAAAGGCGGAACAGGTTACATCGTTGAGTATTTTGGAGAAGGTGCTGAAAGCATCTCCGCAACCGGGAAAGCGACGATCTGTAATATGGGTGCTGAAGTAGGAGCTACTACTTCCATTTTCGCATATGATCATAGAAGTGCTGCCTACCTGAGAGCGACGGAAAGAGCAGATGTTGCCGATGCTGCTGACGCGGTAAAACACTTATTGCGCTCAGATGACGAGGTTTACGCCGATCCGGCACAATATTATGACCAGCTGGTAGAACTTGACCTTTCGTTATTAGAACCACAAATTAACGGACCATTTACCCCGGATCTGGCGTGGCCACTTTCTAAGTTCGCTACTGCGGTAAGAGAAAATGGCTGGCCGGAAGTTCTTTCGGTTGGTTTGATCGGATCTTGTACCAACTCTTCTTATGAAGACGTAAGCCGCGCGGCCTCCCTGGCGCAGCAGGCTGTTGATAAAAAGCTGAAAGTAAGCTCTGAATATACCATTACACCTGGTTCTGAGCTGGTTAGGTATACGGTTGACCGCGATGGTTACCTGGATACATTTGCACAAATAGGAGGCGTAGTACTGGCGAATGCTTGCGGACCTTGTATCGGTCAGTGGGCACGTCACGGAGCTGAGAAAGGGGAGAAAAACTCTATTATCACTTCCTTCAACCGTAACTTTTCGAAACGTGCCGACGGTAATCCGAACACGCACTCATTCGTAGCTTCGCCTGAAATTGTAACTGCATTGGCAATCGCCGGTCGCCTTACATTTGATCCTCGCACCGATAAATTGGTGAATATAGATGGTGACGAAGTAATGCTCGACGAACCGAGCGGCATTGAATTGCCGATACACGGTTTTGCTGTCGAAGATGCAGGTTACCAGGCTCCGGCAGAAGATCCGAGTCAGGTTCAGGTACTTGTGAGCCCTACTTCTGACCGTCTCCAATTGCTGGAACCATTTGCAGCATGGGAAGGAACAGATCTGATAGGTTTGAAATTGCTTATTAAGGCGAAAGGAAAGTGTACAACTGACCATATTTCAATGGCAGGTCCCTGGTTGAAATACCGTGGCCACCTCGATAATATTTCGAATAATATGCTGATTGGTGCGGTCAATTATTACAATGAGAAAACCAACACTGTCAAAAATCAGCTAAATAATCAATATAGCGAAGTGCCAGCCGTTCAGCGTGATTACAAAGCGCACGGCATCGGGACGATCGTGGTAGGTGATGAAAATTATGGAGAAGGATCATCCCGCGAGCACGCCGCCATGGAGCCACGGTTCCTTGGAGTACGCGCGATTCTGACCAAATCTTTTGCCCGTATCCACGAAACTAACCTGAAAAAGCAGGGTATGCTCGCGTTGACTTTCGCTAACACAGCCGACTACGATAAGATCCAGGAAGACGATACAATCGATATTTTAGGGCTGCAAACCTTTTCCGAAGGACAGCCACTGACAATTGTTTTGCATCACAACGACGGTTCAACCGACGAATTTCCTGTGAATCATACATACAATGATCAGCAGATTGAGTGGTTCAAAGCTGGATCAGCATTGAATATCATTCGTCGTTCAGTAGGAGCTGTGTAGGTATTAGCCGTTAGCTATTAGCTGTTAGCCGGTATTCTTACCCTAACAGCTAATGGCCAACAGCTGATCGCTTATCCCAGCATCCGTTCTTTTTGCCTGCTGAATGACTGGTAAAGAAAAATGAACATGCCGGTCATGATTGAAACATCGGCCATATTAAAAATGCCTGTTTGGAAAAAGCCGAGGTTAATGTGCATAAAATCCGTGACTGAACCGTGCATAAGCCTGTCGTAAATGTTGCCTATTCCACCACCAATCGCAAAGCTCAATGCAAGTGAGCTGAGGAGTGTTAAGTTTCTTTTCACCAGAATATAAAATACTCCGAAAATGAGCGCGATAAGCGGAATAACCGAGAGAATCAATATTTTTAAAGTATCGGGTAAATTGCTTCCTATACTTAGAAACGCGCCTGTATTTTCTACGTAAATGATTGTGAAGTAATCCTTTATAACGCTGATCGATTCATAAAACCCTACATGTTTTCGGACAATCTGCTTAGATATCTGGTCACATCCGATATTTGCAACCAGAATGCTCAATACTACTGCATTTCTGAAAACCCTGCTGGATTTTAGTTTTGACATTATTTTGACAATGTTTTGATAGGAGTGACCATCACTTCCTTGAATTCCACTTCTGAGCCTTCCGACTGCAAGGCGATCTGTCCTTTCTGGGCCGTAGCGTTGTAGCCATAATTGACCAGCACGCCATTCAGCCACACTTTGATCGAATTTTTAACACATTCAATATGCATTGAATTCCATTCACCCAGCGGTTTTTCGGTTCCGTCCGTCAGGTTTGGAATACGGCGCAACTTATCTCCGTTAACTCCCCATTTTTCTTTTGGGCCGCGTCGTTTTTCCATATCAGGTACTGTAATATCTTCCTGAATACACCAGAAATCACCTGCATTTTGATGCATCATCTGGACTTCGATCGATTTCGGGAACATTTCGTACAAGTCACGCGGAGTAGAAACGAATACCAGCGCACCGCAGTTACCCGGCTTTCCGGCAAAACGATACTGAAAGGTTAAACGAAAGTTTTCATATTGATCGTCTGTGATTAAATGGCCACCCGGTGTCCCCAGACTGGTCAGCATTCCATTTTTGATGATAAAAGGCGATTTTACATTTGGATCTTTGTCCATTTCCGGCACGTCCACATGCCAGCCTTGCAGGTCTTTCCCGTTCAATAATGCTTTCGACTGACTGAAAGAAGTTTGGGCAAAAAGAAATACCGAAACGATCGGAAGTAATAATTTTTTCATGGGGTTAAGTTATATTTAATTTTTGCTACTTCTTTCATATTCATGACTAAAAAAATACTATCCCTCATCGCTTTGCAAGCGATCGCATTCCATGCACTCGCGCAAAAAATCAGCTATGATGTTTCCTTCCCGAATCTGGTTCATCACGAGGCAAATATTAAGGTAAATGTCTCTGATGTGCCTCAAAAGGAACTGACTTTCCGGATGAGCCGGTCGTCCCCCGGGCGTTATGCGACGCATGAATACGGCAAGAACGTGTATGAAGTCTCCGCCTCTGATAAGTCCGGCAAAAAGCTTGATATTCAGCACATTGATGGTGATATGTACAGGGTTTTAGGTATCAATGGTTTTGTAAAAGTGGAATATACACTTTATGCAAACCACGCCGACGGTACCTACGCGGGAATAGATGCGTCGAGCATTCAGCTCAATATGCCCGCAACTTTCATGTGGGTGAAAGAATTGCAGAATGCACCGATGGAAGTGAAATTTAATCTACCCAAAGAATCGAAATGGACAATCGCGACACAGCTGCTTAAAGGTAAAGAACCGAATACTTTCACTGCGCCGGGTTTGCAGTACTTTATGGATTCTCCCACTAAAATAGGCAAGCTCATCTGGAAGGAATGGACTTTGGAGAATGTCGATGGAAAACAATCGAAGTTCAAACTGGCACTCGAAGCGAATGCAAGTGATTCACTATCAAGCAGTTTTGCAGACAAAGTGAAAAAGGTTACGCAGGAAGCAAAGACGATTTTCGGTGAATATCCTGTGTTTGATTCTCCTGAATATACTTTTCTTGCTAGCATCAATCCTTACGTTAAAGGTGACGGAATGGAGCACCGGAACAGTACGATGATCAGTATTCCGGTCGCATTTAATGGCTCGGATAATCTGCTCGGTGTGTTTTCACATGAATTTTTCCATACGTGGAATGTGGAACGGATCCGTCCCAAATCGCTCGAACCTTTCAATTTCGAAAAAAGCAATATGAGCTTCGAGCTTTGGTTTGCAGAAGGTTTCACTCAATATTACGGTGACCTGATTTTGGAAAGAGCAGGGTTCGATCCACTGGCAGACTATTGCCAAGCACTCACATTTCTGGTAAATACAAAAGAAAACACGCCGGGTGCAAAACGCGTTTCCCCCGTCCAGGCAAGCAATATGGCTGTTTTTGTGGATGCTGGCGTGGCGGTTGATAAAACGAACTATCCCAATTTCTACACATCCTACTATCCCTACGGAGCTTCAATCGCCCTGGCACTCGATCTGGAACTCAGGTCCAAAGGTTTAAATCTGGATGATTTTATGAAAATGCTCTGGCTGAAACACGGGAAACCTGAGATTCCTTATTCGGTTTCTGACTTGCAGACTGTACTTGCGGATTATTCAAAGGATGCCGATTTCGCAGCCAGCTTTTTTACTAAGTATGTAAACGGACATGAATCTTTTGACTACAAACCGCTCCTGGCAAAAGCCGGACTTACGCTCAAAAAACAATCGGAAGGTCAGGCGTGGATTGGCGACCTAAGGTTTAAAGAAGGTTCTGAACTAACAATACTAAACAACACATTGATCGGTTCTCCACTCTATGCCGCTGGCCTCGACGTAGATGATCAGATCCTGAGAGTAGAGGGAAAAGCCATTGGTTCACAAAATGACCTGAACACAATTTTAAAATCACACAAACCCGGAGACAAAATAACCGTTGAATACAAGCACCGCGAAGAAACCAAACTGGCAACGATCGCATTGATTGAAAACCCTAGGCTGCTCGTCGTTCCGAGTGAAACTTTGGGACAAGCACTTACCCCTGAAATGCAAAAATTCCGCTCAGCCTGGCTGGATAGCCGGATCAAATAAGGTTAGCCCTGCTTTTCAGACAAATATTTCCAATATCGTTTCGGCACGTGACGAATATGCAACTTCATATTCTTCCGTGCCGGAATGTTGACATTTTTGAAATAATCTTTCCATAGAATCGTATACAGTTCTTCTTTTTCATCTAATAATCTCGCGGGCAACGCATTGAGGCTTGGTGACATTTCCTCTGTAAAGTCAAACACGATTTCCTCCACTTTTTCAAGATCATAAAACAGCCCGTATTTTCTTTTCAGATCATAAATAATCCATTTCTGATCGGCATACCTGTTTTTGAAATGTTTGATCAACAGCGGCAGGACATTGAAATCCGGTTCGATATGCGCATAGAAAATATCATCACCCGTTTTCTGAAACCGTATAAATGCTTCCATTCTGTGCTTTTCGCGATGCACTTTGTGCTCTAACTGGGAAATCGCGAGCACATCAGAATTCCCAAAATTTGTCTCCGCTCCTTGCTCGTGATCAATGATATATCTTGCAAAATCCAGCAAATGCTGAAAAGCTTGCGGCTGCTCAGAGAGGAAGGCTTTATATATATTCAACATCCAGCCGGGATCCAACTTTTTGCGCAATCCTGCCCAAACCCGTTTCGCCTTATCGTCCTCACTTACCACCGTGAAATGCTGGTGAAATACATCCGGATGAAAGTGTGCAGAGCTCACGACTTTCACCTTTTCGCTCTTTTTCTGGTAACAATAAAACACGGCCGTAAGCAAACCTTCCAGCGTCCCATCGAATACAAAGGTTTCCATCAGAAAAGCGAAAGCTGGTTGTGCGGATTCTTTTGGTATTTGCTATGACTTTCAGCCAAAATGATACCCTTAATATGTCCCGCTTCATATTCTTTCAACTGCATCGGGCTATCTCCGTACCTGATAAAATGGCGCGCCTTGTTGAAGGAAATTCCAATTTTTTTCAAATGATCTTTATATAGCCTGCCAAATTTCCTCGCCTGTACGATCTTCAATGCAGAAGTCACACCAATTCCAGGTACCCGCAGTATCATCCGATAATCAGCCGTATTCACATCGACTGGAAACTGCTCTAAATGCCGCAGCGCCCAGCTTAACTTCGGGTCTACATCTACGTCCAAATTAGGATGGGCGTCATTTAGTATTTCCTGCACATTGAATCCATAAAAACGCATCAGCCAGTCGGCCTGATAAAGCCGGTTTTCGCGGATCAATGGTGGTTGTGAGCCAATTACAGGCAGGCGGCTATCATTGCTGATCGGGATATAGCCCGAATAATAGACCCGTTTCAGCGAGAAATTCTTATAGAATGCATTAGCGGTATGCATAATTTCCTTGTCGGTATCCGGCGTCGCACCGATTACAATCTGCGTGCTTTGACCGGCCGGAACAAACTTGGGAACATGCTTGATCAGCGCTTTTTCATCCGAAAACTGGGTAATGCTTTTCTGAATAAAGCCAAGCGGCTTTTTGACTTCTTCGTGCGATTTCTCGGGAGCCAGAATTTTTAATCCGGCTTCGGTCGGCATTTCCAGATTGATGCTCATCCGGTCGGCGTACATGCCAGCCTCTTTCAGCAATTCCTCACTCGCGCCGGGGATCGTTTTCAAATGGATATATCCATTAAAGCGCTCTTCGGTACGCAACTTTTTCACGATCCGGACCAGCCTTTCCATCGTATAATCTGCATTCTTAAAAATGCCGGAACTCAGGAAAAGTCCCTCTATATAGTTGCGTCGATAGAAATTGATCGTCAGTTCGACTACTTCTTCAACACTAAATGCGGCTCGCTTGATATCGTTGCTCCGTCTCGATACGCAAAACGCACAATCAAAGATGCAGTGATTGGTCAGGAGTACTTTCAGAAGTGAAACGCAGCGCCCGTCCTCCGTATAAGTGTGGCAAATCCCGGTTCCTTCGGCATCTCCCAAGCCTTTATTTTCATTTTTCCTATTACTTCCGCTGGACGAACACGAAACGTCATATTTCGCTGCATCTGCCAATATTCCCAATTTCTCACGGATCCTCTCGTACATAAAATCTCCAATAAAGTTAATTTTGCCTGAAATATTGTGGCGGGTTCGGCAGTTATAGAAGTATAAATTTCGGCAATGATTCTGACAATATCAAGCTTTTGATATTTTTAAAATCATAATATTTTCTTTTTATTTGCATGTGCAGTAAGCAGGTCAATTTTTATCTTCTTCTTTTCCTGGTATTCAACAGTACGGTTTGTTCGGCACAGGAGGAGCCGAAGGTTACCCGTTATAATGGCAAGGTGAGCCAGCAATTCGTGATGAACCGCGAATCGGTCATTATTGATCGCGCGACAGGTAAAAGGCTGAGTTATGCCGAGTATGATGAGAAATTGAAGCGGAATCCGGGACTGTATAAAACACTGCCCGTTTTCGATAAATATGGAAAAGCGTCTTCTTTTGAAGTGATTAAAAGAAATCAGGTTGACGTACAGTCAGACGGTTCTGTGATGAATAATCCGGATCTTATGCCGGAAGTAGGGGAGCCGCTTTCTTCATTTATAATGGAAGGTTTGGACGGAAAAGAATACAATTCGGACAAGCTGCGCGGCAAGTATATCCTGTTGGGGTTTTGGGTAAAATATGAAAAACCGCTTTATACGCTGGCCAGTACCAAGGTCATTTCTAACTTCATTGAAGAGAATAAGAAGAGAGGCATTGATATCGTTTCACTCGGGACTACCTTGAACACGAGGGAAGAATGCATGGAAGCGATCCCGAAGCGCAATTGCGGTTTTATCCCGGTTCCCGAATCATATGGTTTCAACCACAGGTACAAGATCAGCGAAACGCCGTTTTTTATATTAGTTGACAAAAAGGGTATTGTAAAAGCAATGGCACCGCATACGGAATTTTCCAGGATCAGCGAGTTGGTATTGAGATAGTTATCCCAGCGACCCGCTGACTCGGTTGAATATTTTTTCCGGCATCCATTCTTTTTTCAACCCCAAAAACATTCTTCTTGAAAAGCGGTATTCGGCAAAATTATTTTGAATTAAAAACTGGATTGCCAGCGAGTTTTCCTGCGGTAATATTGCTTTATCCTGCGTCTGAAATCTCAATTTCATCAGCTCAATACCTGCCTGATCGTCGATCGCGATAACAGGCGCGTCGCCCCAATTGGGAATATAATAACCCAATACAATATCATCAGTAACATATAGCATTGAAGAATTCAGAAAATCATCGAGGATACCCGCCCGGTTTTCTCCACTGATCTCGCTGTCGATCTTGTATACCTGTGTTCGGAATTGCGCTTCGAACGGCACGATTTGCGGTGAGATGGTATGGGGCGGCAACGCATCTTCGCGGGTAAAATGCGAATAACAGTTTTCGATTTCAAATCCTAATTTTCTATAAACCGGGTAGCCAAACTCAGTGGCATCGAGGTAGATACTAGGAAACCTTCGACGGTCTATCTGTTTGATCAGTTCCTGGGTGATGATTTTTCCTAAGCCCTTATTCCGGTGCGCAGGATGTACAACAATGCAGGCGAGCCACACCGAATTGGTATGGTACATATTCGTTCCAATCGCCATTAATTGCCCATTTTCAGAAATCTTAATAGGAGAGCAAAAGTCTGATCTGATAAAAAACCGGAACCTGGGAATCAGATCTCCCCAGTCGGGAGGTTGCAATGCTGGCAGCTGGACAAGATCAGCTTCCTGAAAAGTGCTTATAGTCATTTGTATTTTATTCAAAAATTGCCGGAATATATTGCCGATTCCCTCAGCGCGTCCCCGAATGCCAAACATAATGATAAAAAGTATTCGGTTGGATACCGCTCGCGAATTCTCACTTTTCCCGAAAAGTCACTTTCTTTACTAAATCTAAAACCAGACTTCTATATGAATATCATTGTAGCCGAAGATCTTAAAAAATTGCTTTCCCAGGGCGAATTGGTGCTGATTGACGCAAGAGGCGGGCCGGATGCATTCCAGCGATATCAGGCCGGCCATCTTGAAAATGCGCTTTTTCTGGATCTGGAAACGCAACTGTCTGACAAAACGGATAATGCGGCAAATGGTGGAAGACATCCTCTGCCCGAGCCACAGGATTTCGGGCAGCTTTTGGGCAGCGCAGGCATTTCGCCCGAAAGCACCGTTGTGGTTTATGATGATAAAAACGGAGCAAATGCAGCCTCCCGGTTTTGGTGGATGCTCAAAGCGATCGGACACGAAAAAGTGTACGTTGTAAGCGGCGGACTTGACGCCATTATAAAGGCCGGCATTCCAATTACATCGGAGATTCCTGCAAAACCACAGTTGAAGCAGTATCCCGCAAATAGCTGGCGCTGGCCGCTGGCCGACATATCCCGTGTTTCAGAAATTTCCACGGACCCGGAATTAATGGTGATCGATGTGCGGGAGCATTACCGCTATGCAGGTGAAAGTGAGCCGATTGACTTAGTAGCTGGTCACATTCCGGGCGCGGTCAATATACCTTATACTTCTAATTTGAACGAAAACGGTGAGTTTTTGACGAAGGAAGAACTTACCTCTAAATACCAGGCTGCATTGGCCGGCCGCACGCCTGAACAGGTGGTGGTGCATTGCGGATCAGGCGTAACTGCCTGTCACACATTACTTGCGCTCAACGAAGCAGGTTTCGAGGGTGCCGCACTTTACGTAGGATCGTGGAGTGAATGGTCGCGAAATGATAAACCGATTGCGATTGGAAACAATTAAGTGGAAATTTATGTCCCGGTCTTTCAACAGTAGACCGGTTGTGGTACGATATTTTGTCACTGGCTTTAACCCAATTTTAATGTTAGCTATGAAAAATATCGAGTGCCACTATAAAGACGGATCATTGGTCTTTTGCACCACAAATTCTTACACATACGCCACTGCACACAAGATATTGGATGTGTTTAATTTTCTGGGACTGGTTTCGAGGATCAGGCTGAAATCAGGCCAGTCATTTAATGTAGTCGGGCGTCTGCCGGTCAATTACGACCCGTTTATTCCCGATCAGGGGAAATGGAATGATGTAGTGTCTCAGTTGGTTGAAACCAAGCAGGCCCTCGAAAAGGAAGTTTGTTCTATTTAGGTCTTTCTTAGGTCTTCCAGTTGTTTCAAGAGGTCGTTCAGCTCGTTTTCCGCTGACTTCAATGCTTTTAAATCGGCGGTATCTACTACATTCTCAGTAGAATCGTCAAAGTTCTTTGCCTCTTCCGCCACGTCAGGAATTTCCCGGTTTTCTGGGGATAATTCCTGTTCTGCTTCCAGATTATTTCTGTCAAATTCTATTTGCTGACGCTTAGACAGTATTTGCTCTCTAAGTTCTTTCTCCTTCTGATTGTCTGCTGCCATTTTTTTGAAATCATGTTTCTCTGGTTTCCCAAAAAACCAAGCCAACGGTTTAGATCGTTACGTTAAATAACTGAACACGGCAACTTGCACATTTCGCTGCCGTTGAATAATCCATTCGACCGGTATCCACTGTAATGATTAAGATTTGTCTCAATAATAATTGACAAACCTCTTCATTCACTTTACTGGTCTGGCTTATGAAACACACCTACTATCTTATCTTGGTATTGATGATTACCTTGACTTTCGCAGGTCTGGGGTATATTTTCCAAGATGGCGAGAATGAAGCAGCCGCTACTGTCATTCAAAGTGATACTACGGCTGTTTCGATTGGCAAATCTGTCCCTGCGGACATTGAAAAAAGCATTAGTCAACGCGAATACCATATTACCTTCGACACACAGAGCGGCCGGTATCAAAGTCCCAACCGGGAACATAATCTCCGTGCATTCTACGAACCGGGTGTGCTCACAGTCCGTAACCGAAAGGATTCCGCGGGCCACAACTTCGAATTCAAGCTGGTTAATCGAGGGATTTATGCAGACAACAAGCGAATCGATCTTATTGATCCAGAAACCATTGTCGAAAACAAAAACAACACCGCTGAGATCAGGCACAGTACGTTTACCGAGCAGTACATCAATAGTCCGGAAGGTATCCGCCAGAATTTTATCATTGAAAAAGCGCCATCAGGGACGGATGATTTGTCTGTTAAACTGCAATTGAAGGGTTTCAAAGCCAGAGAAATTGGTAACAATACACTTGCTTTTTATAGTGAAAAAGGGACAAACGACGAGTTGGTTTACAGCGGCCTGAAATGCTGGGACGCATCCGGCGAGCCTCTTCAGGCGACCCTGGCACTGAGCGAAGGTGATATTGAGATCAATGTCGATGTCCGCGGCGCAACTTATCCTGTCACGATTGATCCGATCATATCGAATGGAAATCCGGGCAATGCGATCAAAGTCCCGGAAGCGAATCAGAACCAGGCATGGATGGGCGGGGTAGTGTCCAGCGCGGGTGATGTGAATGGGGACGGATACAGCGATGTGCTCGTGGGCGCTTCCAAATATGATAACGGGCAAATTGACGAAGGGGCAGTTTTTGTTTATTATGGCAATTCGGCTGGTATCAATATGGCCGGTGGTGTGATGCTCGAATCTGATCAGAAAGAAGCACGTTTCGGCGCCTTCGCTTCCTCGGCAGGAGATATCAATAAGGATGGTTTCAGCGATATCATCGTCGGCGCGCATATGTACGATAAAGGCCAGACCAATGAGGGTGCAGCATTTGTCTATTACGGGTCTGCGCAGGGAATCAGCAAAGTTGCGTCGCTGGTATTGGAAAGTAATCAGGCTGAGGCCAATATGGGCAATACCGTCGGCTTGGCCGGTGATGTGAACGGGGACGGTTACAGCGATGTGCTGGTCTGTGCGCGGGCTTATGACAAAGGGCAGACCAATGAAGGGGTCGTTTTCCTTTATCACGGTTCAGCAGCAGGACTAAATACGAATAACCCTATGATCATTGAAGCCAATCAGGCCGAAGCGATGATGGGCTTTTGCGCCTCTGGTGCCGGCGACGTGAACGGGGATGGTTACAGCGATATCCTGGTTGGTGCCAGACTTTACGACAAAGGCCAGACAGATGAAGGTGCTGTCTTCGTCTATCACGGCTCCGCGCTGGGTATCAATCCTGCAAATGCGGCTACTACTTTGGAAAGCAACCAGGCAACAGCATATCTGGGCCACACGGCAGCGACTGCGGGCGATGTGAATGGCGACGGTTACAGTGACATCATCATTGGTGCGAACATGTACGACAAAGGCCAAACCAATGAAGGGGCGGCTTTTGTGCATTATGGTTCCGCGCAGGGTATCAACATTGTTGCTGCAACGACGCTTGAATCAAACCAGGCAGAAGCCCAGTTCGGCTATTCAGTAGCTAGCGCTGGAGATGTGAATGGCGACGGATATGCCGATGTGATCGTCGGGGCGATGTACTACGATAATGGTCAAAGTAACGAAGGGGCTGCGTTTGTTTATCCAGGCAGCCAAACCGGCATTTCGGCAACTGCAATTTCAACGCTGGAAAGTAATCAAGCTGGGGCGCAATTTGGCAGCAATGTCGCCAGCGCAGGGGATGTGAATGGGGATGGATATAGTGATGTGATAGTTGGGGCGAGTTCTTACGATAATGGGCAAACTGATGAAGGTGGGGCGTTTATTTGGTTGGGTGGGGTTAGTGAATTGCTTGATTGGCCATTGACAAACCTCGAGTCTAACCAGATTAAATCATATATGGGTAGTGCTGTCGCGGGTGCGGGTGATATCAATGGCGATGGTTATAGCGATTTAATGGTTGCAGCAGCTGCCTATGATAATGGGCAGACGGATGAAGGTATTGTTTTAATCTACCACGGATCTGCCGCAGGAATTAAAAATACTCCAGCCCAGATGTTGGAAGGTGATAACGAAGATGCCTTGTTCGGGTATTCTGTTTCAAGCGCTGGAGACGTTAATGGCGATGGATTCGACGACATTTTAATAGGTTCGATTTATTATTCCAATGTAGAAGATCATGAAGGAGCCGCATTCATTTATTTTGGATCACTAGTCGGCGTACAACAAGCATCGAAACTTACTTTGGAGAGCAACCAGGTAAATGGTCTGATGGGAGGTTCGGTGTCGAAAGCAGGTGATATTAATGGTGATGGCTTTTCAGATATTATAGTTGGTGTTGAAAATTACAGCGATCTCCAAGTTGGTGAAGGAGCGGCGTTTATTTATTTGGGTTCTCAGGCAGGAATTAAAAGTTCTGTTAAAACCATCGTGGAAAGTAATGTCGAAGATGCGTGGCTAGGAAAGGCGGTCTCGAATGCCGGTGACGTAAATGGTGACGGTTTCGACGATGTCTTAATTGGGAGTCCATGGTATAATAACGGAAATGGCCTGGGTGCCACCTTCATTTACTATGGATCTAAATCCGGAATTGCACTTAATCTTTCAAAAAAATTAGAAACTAGCCAGAATATAAAATTTGGATGTTCAGTATCAAGTGCCGGAGACGTGAATGCAGACGGTTTTGACGATATCATTATTGGGAGCAGCAGTTACAGAAATGGGCAGATTGCCGAGGGAGCTGCATTTATATTTCATGGCTCACCGATTGGGATTGAGGAGAATCCTGCCTCTATTCTAGAAAGCGATCTTCAAGGTGCAGAAATGGGCAACGATGTGGGAAGTGCAGGAGACATCAACGGCGACGGATATAGTGATGTGGTTATAGGGGCTTTCTATTGGGAAAAAGGCCAACAGAGGGAAGGAGCTTTCGCTGTATACCTCGGCTCAAAATTTGGAATCAATATCAATACCTTGAAGATTTATGAAAGTAATCAAGAATCGGCGCAGCTTGGTTCGTCGGTATCGGCTGCTGGGGATTTAAATGGTGACGGCTACGGAGATCTTATTGTTGGAGCCGAAATATACGATCACGGTCAGAACGATGAGGGTTCAGCCTTTATATTTTACGGGAACAAGGGTGTCAATATAAAAAATACAGTACAATTGTACAACAGTAATTTGCTTTCCCCAATCAACCAAACCCAATTCGCTCAAAACAACTTTGGTGCTGGATTATATTCAAAATCCTTCCTAGGCAGTAATAAAGGCAAGCTGGTTTGGGAAACGAAGGCGGCTGGGCAGGGGTTTTCAAAGGGAGCGAATAATGTAATTACGAATAGCACACAATCCTCCGGCTCGCAGAACATTTATGCGAATCTGGGACTGATGGGTACGGAGTTGAAGAATGTTATCCCGAAACAAGGACCGGCTACGAAGGTGCGGGTCAGGGTAAAATATGATCCTGTATTGGCGCTTACTGGTCAGACGTATGGTCCGTGGCGTTACCTGCCTTCTTACTTAACTGGAAACGGTACCGCGCCCGTACCTGACGAGCGAATGCAGGAAACCGTTTCAAGAAAAGCAACGTCAGTAGAAGGGTTGGGAGTAAAGGTTATAATTTATCCTAATCCCGTGTCAGATAGACTGCTAATTACCGAGCTTGACAAGAGTAAAGTGGCGAACGTTCAAATTGTTTCGAACTTAGGACGGTCGCTATACAAGTCAAATAATGCAGAAAGTGAAATTGACGTGAGCGGATTCAGTCCGGGTGTTTACATACTGATCCTAAAATATACCGATGGCTCGCAGAGTACGCACCGGATTGCGGTGAAAAGATAAGGCGGTTCGAAAAATGAAGAATGCTGCATTCGACACGGAATGCAGCATTCTTCATTTAAATTAAAACCGCAGTATCAGGTTCGTATTGATTGTCGTCCGGCGACGCGGAATAGGACAGTGCGATTCGTTTTCCGGTATTCTCAGCCAGCTCCAGCATTTCAAAAAGTCTTTCTTCTCCTTCTATCCGCAGCGCCTGGTACAATATGTTACCGTAGTGGAATTCCTGCGAACCAAGTCCTTTTGCCAAGGCAATCAGTTGATAACGATCAAAAATTTCCTTTCCTGTCATGGCGTGCAACATTTGACTTAAATCCGGCATCTCATTTTTGTCGAATAGATGTCAGGTTCACCCAGAAGGTTGCATGCACTATTGTAGATGTGCAGGAAGTTGAATGTCTTTACTTGTATCATCAGGAATTGCTTGTAGCCGCTGCACAGGAATCGGTATCAACCCCGACCAGATGGGAAGTTCCAGATCTTCTTCTTCATCTTTTGGCATTCCGCTTCTGACCTTTGCCGAAGCCTCTTCAATAGAAAATGCAAGCGCGGTTGTCTTTAATACTTCGTTTTTCTTCATTGGTCGCAAATATGACCAGCGATTCGGGACAATTTTGTTTGTAAGCCACTCAAAAGCAGCAGCCTTCGTTTCAAAGTCTTCGATCTTTTCAGCATTCGAAAATATCGTGACGGACCTGTAATTCACTGAGTGACTAAATGCAGATTTAGCGACGACCAAAGCGTCGGTCAACATGACGGAAATACATACCGGAATACCTTTTTCGATTTCCCGGATGAAATGGCTTCCGACGGATCCGTGAATGTAAATTTTGTCCTCGTACCGCACAAAAGCCGTGGGAATTGCGAATGGACGATCGTCCACGACAAAGCTGATTGTGCAAAAAAGCGCTTCGTCCAAAATGGAGTAGATCGTTTCGTAATCGTAATGCGCTCTTTTAGGAAGCCGGCTCGGAATAAGATGGGGAGGTATATTTTTCATGACATTTTTTTTCTCCAAAAATCTCACCTAATTGGACGATATAAATGATCCGATTTATAAACTTATGATAGTCCAATTATGCGTGTTTTATCTTCCCTGATCACCATTGAGAAATCCGGAAAAGGAGCGGTCTATTTGCAAATTGCGAATCAGTTGGTTGCATTGGTGAGGGCAGGTACGTTACAGCCGGGACATAAGCTGCTCAGCACCAGGGAGCTTGCAGCAAATTTGAAAGTGCATCGTCGGACAGTTGTGCAGGCTTATGATGAGCTCCTGGCGCAAGGCTGGCTCGAAAGTCACACCGGCCGTGGTACATTTGTTACAAAGCATTTACCTACTATGCAGCCTGCGTCTGGCGGAACGCGTTCAACAGTTTTACCAAAATCCCAAAAAGAAGCCGGATTTACATTCGAAAAGCTTTCCCATTTAAATCGACCTGTTTTAAAACCAGTCAACCGACTTCATCTCGACGATGGATTTCCTGATCCCAGGCTCGCGCCGAGAGCCGAGCTGGCGAGGGCTTACCGAAGCCAATTGTTGCAGGGCAATGCATATTCACGGTTGGGATATGGTGAAACGAAGGGTTCTGCCTGGCTGCGCCAGGAGCTTTCCTCCCATTTGAATGAGACCCGCGGATTGACGACTACTACGGATAACATCTTGATTACGAGGGGTGTAATTATGGGAGTGCATTTGGTAAGTACACTACTTATTAAACCCGGCGATCATGTTGCGGTCGATTCACCGGGGTGGTTTAGCGCAACAATGAATTTTGTGCATGCAGGTGCAACTGTGACAGAAATCCCGGTCGATGAATATGGAATGGATGTGTCAGCATTAGAAAGATTGTGCGAGCAAAAGCCGGTAAGAATGGTTTATGTGACTTCACACCATCATTATCCAACCACAGTTGCACTTCGTGCCGACAGGCGTATTGCCTTGTTGCAGCTGGCGGCCAAATATAAATTCGCTGTTTTCGAAGACGATTATGACTATGATTTTCACTACCTCAGCAAGCCGCTGCTCCCGCTGGCGGGGGCGGATTCGCATCAGATGGTGCTGTATTGCGGTTCTTTTACCAAAACGATATCGCCAGCTTTCCGAGTCGGGTACCTGGTGGGGCCGGAAGATGTGATTACCGAACTGGCACTTTTGCGCCGGATCATCGACCGGCAGGGGGACCAGATGCTCGAAAATGCAATTGCCGAGTTACTGCAAACCGGTGTCATTCAGCGGCATCTGCGAAAGTCAATGCGGGTTTACAAGCAGCGACGTGATCACTTTTGCGACCTTTTAAAATCTCAGCTTGGAGATTCGGTCAATTTTGAAGTGCCGGATGGAGGTATGGCAGTGTGGACTCGATTTGACACAACTATTAATCTGACGCACCTCGCCTCGCGAGCGCTGCGGGAAGATCTGTACTTTTCTGGTGCGACCAGTGAGATAGAAATGCGGAATAATGCGATCAGACTTGGATTTGCTTCATCGGATTTGAATGAACTGGAAGAAAGTGTTGCGATCATCAAGAAATTGTTGTGAGATTTGCAGCCTTAATTCATGACAAATGCCCAACGGGATTTTACAGAGCTATCGTATTGCATTCACCGGGCTGAGCAGGGAAACCTGGCTACTCAGCATTGTGATTCTCGTGAACCGCTGCGGTTATATGGCCGTACCTTTTATGAGTATGTATGTTACTCAAAATCTTCACCGAAGTGTCGCCGATGCTGGATTGATCATCACACTATTTGGAGTTGGGTCGGTGGTGGGCGCAATGGCGGGTGGATATTTCACGGATAAATGGGGATTCCGTCAGGTGCAGGTTATCAGCCTCATTATGAGCGGCGTATTTTTTATTCTGTTCAGTTTAGTGACCGACTTTACAGCTCTTTGCGGACTCGTAATCGTATTAAGTTTTTTTGTAGAAGCATTTAAACCGGCAAATAGTACAGCCATTGCAGCCTATTCGACGACTGCAAACCTTACGCGTTCATATGCTTTGAACCGGCTCGCGACTAACGTTGGATTTGGTTTCGGAACGTCGGTTGGAGGAATACTGGCCGCGATCAATTATCATCTCCTGTTTTGGGTTGACGGTGCTGTATATATGATAGCCGGGATACTGATAGTCATTCTTTTACCCAAAGCGAAGGTCAACCGGGAACGACAGAAGGATGAGGTTGACGAATACATGGGAAAATCGCCATGGAAAGACGGATTTTTTCTGAGGTTTTTGACAATGGTCACACTTTATATGGTCTGCTTCTCAATCCTGTTCAGGCTGGTCCCTGTATATTGGAAAGAGGAAATGCATATTGGCGAGGCAACTATCGGTATGCTGCTGGGAATGAATGGGTTGATCATCGCACTATTTGAAATGGTGCTCATTCAGAATTTGCGGGACCGGTGGCCTGATTCCGTATATATCGTAGCGGGCGTGGTTTTCAGTGCCCTTTCTTTCCTTGCGCTTGTAGTCCCGTTTGTTTTGCCAATTGTACTTGCCGGCTTTGCAGTACTGCTTTTCACAATCGGTGAAATGCTCGCAATTCCCTACATAACTACTTTTGTAATGAATAGGGCAATGGATAGCAACCGGGGCAAGTATTCTGCTGCTTACTCTGTGGCTCAGGCGGTTGCGCAAATCGTAGGTCCTGCAACCGGCGGTATTGTGGCCGCGCAATGGGGCTATCAGCCGCTGTGGGCGGGGCTGATAGTCGTTAGTGTGTGTTGCGCTTTCGGTTTCCGGGTTTTATTCCTCAGGGAAGCCAGGGTCGGTTGATTCGCCGGATTCAGCCTGCCCGAGCGCTTTGTCGAGCTGCTCTTTCAGATCTTTGATCCGCTCTTCTTCCATTTCAAGCGCCTTTCTTTGCAGTTCGATGAGATCATCTTTTTTGACCATCACATAGTTCTCCCTCGGCTCTTCAAACATCGGTGCTTCACCCACAAGCTGGGCGACGGTCGCGTTAAAAACTTCTGCGAGTTTGATGGTTTCCTTTAAAGACGGGTCACTCTTACCAGTTTCCCAGTGCGAGATAGTCTGCTTGCCGCGTCTGTCAATTTTTTCGGCCAACTCGTCCTGGTTCCATCCCATCAATTCCCGGTATTTCCTAATTCTATCGCCTGTTACCGACATTATTTTCGCTAAACTTATATGATTTCTTGACTTTGTATCGATAATGTTATACTTTTGTATATAGCAATTATCGTATTACGCAAAATACAAAATTAACACACACAACATTACATCAAATGGAGGAGCTGCAAGCACGAGTTTCCGAACAGGGTGGATTGTCCATCAAAGAGCGTCTTTTGGTGAGGTTCGTAAGATCCAGAAACATTGTCGGGAAGAACTGGCGGGGTGTCCTCGCTGCCCGGGATCCGTTTTTTAACACCAAGCTAGGCGGGGATTACCTTACTTCCGTTGCGCAAGCTGTATCAGACAGCAGTCGCGGAAATGTGGACCGGATCGAGCGGGTTACTATTGCGCTCGAAAAGGTGGCAGGTATCCGCTCAGTACCAATTGTTTAGCAGGTGAGAGGTAGTTTGGGTTTTAGATTTTTTTGCCCTGGATCCTGAATGCATTGAGGATCGCGAGCAAAGCGACACCGACGTCGGCGAAAACCGCTTCCCAGAGTGTGGCGATTCCGCCGGCGCCTAGTAGCATTACTGCCACTTTTACACCCATTGCCAGCGAAATATTCTGGTAAACGACGCTTTTGGTTACTTTGCCGGCGCGGATCGCAGATACGATTTTCGACGGTTGGTCATTCTGGATCACGATATCGGCTGTTTCAATAGCCGCATCGGAGCCGAGTGCGCCCATTGCGATACCTGCATCCGCCAGTGCAATCACAGGCGCGTCGTTTACACCGTCGCCAACAAAGGCAATTCGCTTGCCCTGGTCTTTCAGTTTTTGCACGATCGCGACCTTGTCTTCGGGGAGTAAGTCGCCATAACTTTGTGCGATTTGGAGTGTTTGGGCAATGTGCGACACCACCGCGGTTTTGTCTCCTGAAAGCATTATCGTCTCGATACCAAGCGATTTCAGGTCAGCCACAGCTTGTGCGGCGTCATCTTTAATTTGATCGGCAATCAGGAAATGGCCTGCATAAGCGCCGTCAACAGCGACTGCGACGATCGTTTCAGGGATATCCGTAAGGTTTGCGGGATATTGGATCAGGTATTTATCAAGTAGTTTTAAATTTCCTGCCAAAACCTTTTTCGTACCTACGATCCCGGCCAATCCATGTCCGGCTATTTCCCTGACTTCCAGCGGTTTTTGAAGCTCCGCAGCATTTGCATAACTGACAACAGCTTTGGCGACCGGGTGGGTGGAATAGTTTTCGAGAGAAGCCGCCAGCTGAATAAATTCCTGTTTATCAAGCGTTGTTTCCACGTGCTGAACTGCAAAAACTCCTTTGGTAAGTGTACCCGTTTTGTCAGAAACGACCGTATCGATTTTTGTGATAACATCCAGAAAATTAGCGCCTTTCACCAAAATACCATTTCGCGAAGCCAGGCCAATTCCACCGAAATAACCCAGCGGAATGGAGATTGTAAGCGCACAGGGACAAGCGATAACAAGGAAAACCATACCCCGGTAAAGCCACTGATCGAAATCGTAATTGTTTACAAAAAAGTAGGGCAGTAGAATGATCAGTACGGATAGCAAGAAAACGATCGGCGTATATATTTTTGCCAACCTGCTGATAAGTAATTGTGTCGGTGCTTTTCTGGCAGTGGCTTCCTGTACCATTTCCAGGATGCGGGACAGTTTTGAATCTTTAAACAAAGTAGTCACTGTAACCTCCACAGCTTGCTCGGTATTGATCATCCCTGCCAGTACCGTGTTGCCTTTTGAGATCACATCCGGCCGCGGCTCGCCGGTTAACGCGGCTGTATTGAATGTGCCCGATTCTGAACTGAGCTTTCCGTCGAGCGCAACTTTTTCACCCGCTTTTACCAAAATTATTTCGCCAATCGCCACATTATGAGGACTTACGAGGCTGTTCTGATGATCGCGGATTACGGTAACCGTGTCTGGGCGAATATCGAGCAATGCTTTGATCGAGTTTTTGGATCTGCTTACCGCGATATCCTGGAACAATTCGCCAATTTCATAAAATATCATGACCGCAACGCCCTCGCTGAATTCGCCGATATAGAATGCGCCCAGTGTTGCAATCGTCATTAATGTAAATTCATTGAAAAAATCACCGCGTGCTATCCGACGAAAGGCGATTGCAATCGTTTTGTTACCGGCTAATAAATAGGCCGCGAGCATCAGAGCGATCTCGACTGTCCGGTCTATTTCCATCTTGAAAATAAACGTAATTGCAAGTGTGGTCAGCAGGATCAGCAGGCTCAGCCAGAGCATCCACCGGGTTTTCAAAATGCTTGCTTCACCACTATCCCCGTGATCATGGTCGTGATCGTGATCATGGTCGTGGTTATGATTGTTTGCTGCCTTCTGCTTGTGGTCGTCGTGGCCAGAGCAGCAGTGGTCGGTATCGTGGTGAGTGGGATTGGTTTCCTGAACTTTCATTGTCGTTGAATTACGTTGCAAAGATAGGCCTGATAACCGTGCAACAGGGTTTCAGGTGCTGTAAATCAATCAATTGCACTATTGTTGCAATGTTTTTAGACTGAACTCCAACCAAATACGCGTCAAAATTTTCCGGTTTGTGCGTGAGTTATTTAACGGTATAGAATTCTGGCACCACCGGCAGTAGTAGCTATATGTTTTTGCCGCTTAAAGATTTAATTTTACCAATGCCCCATTTTATCCCTTTTCATGAATTTTAGACTATTCACTTACATTACTTTTTGTTTACTATTCATGCATTTAGGAAGCTGCACGCCGCGCCAGTCCGCACTTGACTTAAATGATGTATTGCGGTTTGATGCGACCGTTGCCGAACAGATTCTGTTCCTGCAATTCAGGGTGAATTTTGGTAAAAAGGGTGGGCAGGAGGAAGTGGAGCTGGTCAGTGCGGTGGCTGGAAACGGGAAATTAAAACCGTTTCGCGCGCCGGTGGAGTCGCCTTATAAAATTGAAGTTGTGCCTAGGTATAGCGTGAGTGCGCTTGAAACGGCGATGGTTTATCAGCACCCGCTGTTCCAGGAGGTTGAAGTTCACGATCCGTCTGGTGTTATTACCCGGAAAAAAAACTATCAAAAGGAGGGAGCATTCACGATGCGGATGCAGGCGGATCACAATATTGAGAAACTGGATATTTACAGCGTTACGCCAGAAAGAGGAAAGATTAAAATATACACCCTTAAACTAAAACAATGAAGAGAATCTCTACCGCACTATGTTTCATTTTATGCGCAGCCCGGGCATTTGCTCAGGAGTTTCCGGTCGACACTTTATACAAATCCGGTCCGCTGGACAGCAGGATTAATGTAGTCATTCTGGGCGATGGGTTTACAGAGGCCGAAATGCCAAAATTCAGAACGGAAGCGAAGAAGTTCGCCGATTTTTTACTGGAATATCAGCCTTACAACAGGTATAAGTCGTATTTCAATTTTTTCGCTATCCCGACTCCTTCCGAAGAAAGCGGGGTGAGTAACCCGGGAACCGCGCCGGATACTTATCCTGATCAGCCTGTCGGAACGAAGAAAACGTATTATAGCGGCACTTTTGGCTCGACGATCCATAGGCTGGTCACGATTAATTTTACTGCTGCATACAATGTGCTCGCAGCCAATCTCCCGACCTACGATCTGATTGTCGTACTTATCAATACAACCTATTACGGCGGGTCAGGCGGCTCCATTGCGGTACATACCCTGAACGAAAGCGCCAATACCATCGGCGCACACGAGATTGGGCACACATTTACTTCGTTAAATGATGAATACTGGGCCGGCCCGCAGTACGGCTGGGAGGCAGCTAATATGACGGAGGTTTCCAACCCGGCAGAAGTGAAATGGAAAAACTGGCTCGACTCGGAAGGAATAGGCGTTTACAAACATGGAAGCGACAGCGAGGCAGCCAGGTGGCATAAACCCGCAAATGGAAAGTGTCTGATGGAATATCTGAATCAGGAATTTTGTGTCGTTTGCAGGGAAGCGACTACGGAAAGGATACTGGCTATCGTAGATCCGACCAGCAACATTCAGCCCGATACGAGTGCGACTTTTCTCGTGAAAGAACCAGCTACTTTCAAATTTGATTTGCTGAAACCGGAGCCGAATTCTATGTACATACAATGGAAGCTGGATGGTCAAGTGCTCGATAATACTCAAAACGAAATCGTATTGACACCAGAGGATATTGCCGGTGTGGGCAGGCTGACCGCCACGGTATTCGACTCCACGCATTTAAGCAGGTCGGAAACGTTGCAAATATCGCGGGTAAGAACGATCGAGTGGCGGGTACAATCCAATTCGCCTGCTGTGTTTAAAATAACGACTTTAACCGACACCCTCTGTGCTGGCGGTTCGACTATGTTGACGGCTTCAGGTTGTAACGGAGAGATCAGCTGGTCAACCGGTGGGAGTGGAAATAGCATTGAAATAGGGCCAAAGACGTCCACAATCTACACTGCCACCTGTCTGGCAACCGGGCGGTTGGCCACGGCAACTATTACAATATTGCCCTTACCTGACGCGAATGCCAGCAATACCGGACCGTATTTCGAAGGTGCGGCTATTGAATTAAATGCTGCGGGTGGGACTAACTACGCCTGGTCGGGGCCGGGTAATTTCGCTTCCGCGGAGGCGAAAGTGACTATTCCGGATGCAAAGGTTTCGCAGGGTGGTACCTATATTGTCAATGTCACCGACCAGTTTGGATGCAGCGACACAGCAAGCACGACGGTTTTGGTGGAGCCAATTCTGGCTGTGAACGGGGATCCGAAGGAATGGGTGCGCGTCTCGCCTAATCCCGCCAGCGATCACATAGAAGTCGTGACCAGCCTTGCGGGTGAATCGGAACTGAAAATTTACGATATTGCTGGAAAGAAAGTCCGTACCAAGGTATTCAGTTCCAAAACGGAAATTAAGCTAAACGTTGCGGCGGGAATGTACGTGTACCGACTCAGGAATGCGAGGAAAGAGATTTCAGGAAAATTGCTCATTAAATAGCCGTTGCAGTGACGCGGGCACTGAATGCAAAAAGTCTCCGGTGTGGAGACTTTTTGCTTTAATCTGCAAGTGATTTAGGTTTCCTTCCGACTTTCGTCCGGTTGCGGATCTTGTCGGGGCGGGGACGGATCTCTTTATCCTGGAAATACAGCTTCAAAGATTCAAGGATGATATCTTTTTGGGTAAGCCCTTCCCAGTATCCATAATCTTTCATGTTTTCCATTAAAATGTAATCACAATCAAATGTTACTTTGGTTGGCGCGCCCGCAATCACCTCTTCGGGTTGGTTTGGCTCTTCCTGAATATCATTTACCAATGGAAGTGGCGCAAACTCAAATTTCCTATCTTTTGCCATAAGTGTCAGTTATTAATTCGTTCCAGTATTTCTTTAGTTAGCTTATAATAATCTTCGGCTCCGTTGCTGGCGGGAGCGTAATCGAATATGGTCATGCCGTTTGCCTGAGCTTCCGACAGTGCGATGTTATCGCGAATGTACGAATCCATAAATACTTCACCAAGTTGATCCCTCGTTGCATTGATCAGTTCGTGGCTGATCTTTTTCCTGATCTTCGGGTTATAGCGTGTCGCAAATACGCCGCCCAGGTTGGTGCTTGGACTAATTTTCTTGATCTCTGCCGAGTAAACCAGAAAGTTTCTCAAACCTTCATAACTTAAAAATTCGGCCTGCAACGGAACATAATATTGGTGGCACGAAACCAGCGCAAGTCTTGTATTTCCGTAAAGCGCAGGCGGACAGTCGATGATCACAAAATCGTACAGATCCTTTACTTTTTCCAGTGCAATTTTCAGGTTAAAAGGAAAAACAGGAGCCGACCTGATCGTTTCTTCCCTGTGTATCATTTCGGCCGATCCCGGCAAAACATCAATATCCCCAACACGCTTTACAATCTCGTCAAATTCATATTCTCCGGTGATGAACGCGCCACTGTCTTTCTTCAAGCCTGCGTGTGTAATTCCGAAGCTTTTGGTCAAACTGGCTTGCGCATCAAGGTCAATGACGAGCACTCTCGCATTTGCAAATTTGCTGAGACCGGCAGCAATGCTTTGAGCGGAAGTAGTTTTTCCTACACCACCTTTGTTGTTGACAATACTGATGATTTTCATTTAAAAGTATTATTAGTATAAAATGTTATCTGTATATTCCAAGTCTGATATGTAAATAAACAGAAAATATTTTTACCACTATTCCTTCCAAATAAAAAGTCTCATAAGTTTTTATCTGCCGTAAATGTATAAATCTTTTTAAAAGAATAATTAGTATAAAAAGATTTATTTTTGAAGAATTTCATTCATCTTCTGTAACTATCTGAATTCAAGCCGTTTGATATGTTGTATTGCGAAATAAAAAAGCCCGCCATTTTGAATGAGCGGGCTGACATAATACTTGTGTTCTGAATTTTCGAACCGTCGATCTGGTCAGGAATTCTAGATCACAGCTTTTGGTTCAATTACCTGAGCTGTTTTGTGAGTAACGTACTTGTGGATACGATACATTAAGAATCCGGTTATTATAATAGCAACCACGACCACGTTTCCGAGCAATGGATAGTTTTCCAGGTAACCTGTCGCAGTTTCGGAAACAATATAGCCTGCGATCAGAGAAGCGATTCCACCGGATATCTGCTGTACCGAAGAGTTAATTCCCATGAATGCGCCGCGGTCGTGAGGTTCGGGAACGGCGCTCATTAATGCAGAAGCTGAGATCATTCTGGCAGTAATACCTACGAATAGCAAAATGTTCAATATGATAATAATCCAAAGCGGGGTTACACTGAGATTGCAATAGATCAACGTCATTACACAGGCAATTACCGAGCCCCAAAGGAACACCTGATACTTGCCGACTTTGTCGCTTAGCTTCCCGATGAGCGGACTGAATGCAAGCATACAAAGTCCGGTTACCATATATAAAGTTGGTAATTGTGCTTCCTGGATCCCCAGGTTGTTCACACCATAAGCAGTTCCAAAAGGCATTAACATAAAGCCGCCGGTTGCGAGCATCGTCGTCGCCGCGAAACCTTGCAGATACTGCGGCTTGGAAATCGTCCTGCCCAAATGCTGGAATGCATTGCCCTGCGACTGGAATTTCAAATGGGCATTGATCGGCTTCATATAAGCGACGATCAGAATACCAACTATAATGCTCACACCGACGATCATCAGAAACGGCGCGTGCCAGCTGAATTCTTTCGCGAGGTAAAGTCCGATCGGAATGCCAAGTACCTGACTGCTCGCAAACGCCATTTGAACAAATCCCATCACGCGGCCGCGGACCTGGATCGGGAAAAGATCAGTGATAATCGCGAAACCAATAGAACCGATCACGCCTCCGAATAGCCCCGTGAAGATCCGCGCAAATAATGGAAAATGGTAGGTAGGTGCGATGCCGCACAAAAATGTGCCGATCACAAAGCCGGTATAAAAGAAGAGCAGTAATTTTTTGCGGTCAAATTTGTCGGCAAAACCCGCAGTGAGCAGCCCGGCCGCTCCGGCACTGAATGCGTAAGCTGAAACAACCAGCCCAAACTGGCTCGTACTGATCGAAAGCTTGTCGAGTAAAATGTAACCCAGCGGCGAGAGTACCATGAAATCCAGCACGACTGTGAATTGCAGGATTGCCAGCAGGGCAATAATAAATTTTTCGTAACCGGTGAATGCACCAGTCTTTTGTTCTGACATATATCTTGGTTTAGTCTGTTAATTCCTCGCACGCATAACCGGCCTGCTGCACAAGTGCGATCACCGGCCTGCAATCGGGCTGCCGGGCCTCTATGCGCAATACTTTGTCGATATCCGACAGGTCAATATTCCATTTTAATATTTCGGTCTGTCCGTCGAGCAAGTGTGAAATGGATCTTACGTGCCTCTTGCTGTTGATGTTAGTCCTGAAAATCAGGACAAATTCCTGTGTAAACTTTTCTTCATTCATAGCTATTGAGTTGACAATTGTGCATTCGCATTGACTTAGGAAAGCGGCTTGTCTGTAATCAGCTGCGGAGTTGCTTCGGGTATATTGGTTATGATATAATTCTCGATCACTTTCTTATTGTAACCCTTATAACCTCCCTGAAAATCCCGGCCGGCGACAGAGATGAAATCTGCCATTCTTGCCGAGTTAAGCTGCTCCAAAAGCGCTGAGATGTCACCATCATATTTGATAAAATAACCGGAATACACCGTCACTTCCGGGTTTTCATACAACACGAAATTCGGCTCCCGGTTCATCGGCGAAAAAATGATTTTTTTGCCAAAAGAACTATCCAGCCCCTGCGACCGCCCGAATGCGTACCAGGCGACAGGATTAACCTTCCCATTATCACGACGATCGAGCGCAGGTTTTACTTTAAGAAAATACGAATATGTTTTCGGGTATCTGTGTTCCAGCTCCTTTTCCGGAATGATCTGATGCTTTCCAGCCTCACTTTTCTGGTATGGAAAAAGGATATATTCGGCCACCGGATCCGCCGGAGATTTAAGTTTGGAACCCTTTATGACCGGTTTCAGCAGCCCGGTTTCCAGATAAACGAGATCACCGTTTTTATTTTTAGCAAAGCAAATCCCGTCGCTCTCTTCCAGAATCTGGAACAGATAATACCTGTCAGCAAGCGTTGTTATCCCAACTGAAATCCTGCAAATGTCCCCCAATCTCGTCCCCTCGATCAGTTGTGATTCAGGCACGGAAAGCTTCCAGGGGCTGCTCAGTTCCGTAAAATAAAAATCCCTCGACTGGCAGTTGAATTGCTTATCAATGCATTGTTCAAATGTAAAATGTAGCTCCTTTTTGTTTCCAAAAACCGTGACAGCAGAGTAGGTGGAAGCATTTTCAAATACCGGAATTTTACCGTAATTGGTAATGTGTCTGAGATTTTGATTCTGCTCGAAATAGGAGCGGAGCAATTTTCCCGTTTCAGAAATGAAGAAGGAATTGGGTGTAATAAACCCGCAAACTCCATTTTTAGTTAATAAAACACTGGCGAGTTCAAAAAATGCCACGTAAGCATCGGTAGAACCCGACCGGCAGAATGTGTATTCCTGGCGAATGAATTGTCGCTGTTTTTCGGGTAAATGCTGGATCCGGATATAGGGCGGATTTCCAATAATCAGGTCAAATTTTGTCGCATTGTTCCGCTGAAAGAGCGCATCGCATTTACGCAGTTTCCACTTCACAGTAAGTCCAAGCGGCGCCACGAGCTGATCCAGGTTTGCGCGGCACTTCGCAATAGCCAGCGGATCAATATCCCAGCCATGCACATTTTGAAGTAGCCCCGGCAACTGTGCGGGAGGAACGTTTTTAATCAGAAATTCAACGACCGGAACCAGAAAACGTCCGTCACCGCAAGCGGGATCGAGTATTTTTTTGTTGGAAAAATCGGTATTGTAAAAACCGCAGAGGCGCAGGATTTTTTCGACTATATGAAGCGGCGTGTAGATTTGCCCAAGTAGCTTTTTCTTTTCATAAGAGCGTGTTTGTGATGCCATTCTGCGATAGGAGCCCGGTTTTCAATGCACGAAAGCACCACCTGCAACTGCCGCTAAAATAGTCATTTCAGCTCGCAAATGCGAAAGCCAGCCAGCTTTCTGAGTGAATCTGTCAGTACCGGCGGCGCAATGTCCTTGAAATCGATTTCGTAAGTGCTTTCATGGAAAGTGAATGTGCTCCCGTCTGTTCTGGTTCGCCTCGTGCCCGACTTGTACAATTGTCCGATTGAGCCACTTTCAAGCGCATATTTGTCGATAAAGCCTAGTAAGGAGGCGATTGTTCCGTCCGTGTCGGATTGGTGGAAGGAAATGCAAAAGTAATGCGTGGTCTTAGATCCCTTTTTGTGCAACTGAGAGGCGGGAATATTCAAAACATAATCGCCAGCCAATGTGCCCGACTTGCGTTTCATGGATTTGATATCGACGGAAAAATTCTCACTTTCAGATCGGATCAAAAAATCTTGTCCCCAATCCTGTCCGTCGGTTGCGCCGAAAGATCTGGTGGGTCTGGGAAGGTGGTAGCAATCGGCGAAGACGATCTCGCCTAGGGTTCCCGTAAATCGCAGCATTCTCGTGCTCGCCAAAGTAGCGGACGTTCCGGCGCCCGGCGCACCGGCGCCCGGCGCACCGGCGCCCGGCTTACCGTCCCAGATATTTGACACGTGATGGTGACGCAAAGAATATTCGACCAATTCCCGCGCTTCCAGCCTCTGCTCGTCGCCCACGGAGATTTGAATATATGTACCGGATTTCAAAACAGTTTGCTCCATGCAAATCTAATAGCAAGCAAAGTGAGTACGAAGCCTATTAATATGACAGAGAATGGGACGTAAGTCCATGCTACTAAGTTGATTCTGTCCATAAACCACATCACCCCGATCAATGCGGTAATGAGAGTCAGGAAACCGGAAATCTTGCCAAAACCGGGAATTAGTGAGAAAGGTATCTTGCTTTTGATAAGCATCAGCGTCAGAGCAAGTGAAATGACAGGAAGAAATTGCAAAATGATATTCGCCTGCCAGATGCTCTGCCTTTCGAAGAGGAACAAATAGATATTTAATGTAATTGCAAAGATTCCAGGAATGCAAGTCGCATAAACAAGTACTGCATAAATGTAACTCCACAATTTAACATCCCGACTTCCATGCGCAACCTCTCCAATACCCCACGCAAGAACAGGAAGTATACAAAAGTAAATAGCCGCCGGCCAGGGATTAGCGGAAATGTAGGCGAATAGTTGTGATAGTGTCATTTTTTTTGGGGAGGAGAGGGAGGAAGGGGAGGAAAGGGAGGAAGGAGGAAGGAGGAAGGAGGAAGGAGGAAGGAGGAAGGAGGAAGGAGGAAGGGAGAATGAAGAAAAACACTTCCTCCCTTTCTTCCCTCCTCCCTTTCCTCCCCCTTACAACCCCAATAAAAACCCGATCGTGAAATTCGCGTCCCAGTCGAATACGAACTGATCGCAGCCGGTGGCGTCTTTTACTGCTTTGTAGATGTTGACGCCGGCTTTGGATTTGGCGTTTGTTAGTTTTGAATAGGCTAGTGGCTCGCTCAGCGTTGTGAAGCGCTCTTTGCCTTTCCGTACTTCCTTAGCCATTTCGAACGGTACGCCTCCGATGATGAAGCACGTTTTACGTTTGTCGGCCGGGACTTGCTTGGCTTTCGACGATACTTCTTCATATACTTTCGAATCGTCTGAGCCTTCCTGATAGTACTTTGCGCCGTAAGATTCCAGGGCCGACACTTTGGTACCTTCCATCCACGACATTTTTGTATTTCCAGAACCAATATCCACTACAAAAGCCTTGTTCGCATATTCAGCCGGTAAAACCGACCTCAATGCAAGCTGACCTTCCTGCTCGGCTGTAACCTGGTTCACCACGTATCCGATCGACTTCAAAACCCTGGTAATCTTTGGTGTAACATCAGCCTTCGCAGCTCCTGAACTTACTACAAAGTGAATATCCTTGCTGCTAACCCCAAAATCGAGCATGCCACCGATATACTTTTTTAGACCAATGCGAATATCCTCGTCGGTGGCCATATTCTCGGTCACAAGGCTGTTCCCAAACTCCGACTTTTCAAGCGCCCAGCGTTTTTGATCGTCTACTTTGATAATAAATGAGTTGAAACCGCTAGCACCGAGTTCTACAACTCCTTTCAATTTCCCATCGACCGGGGCTGGCGGGGTATAAGTGAATGCAGAGTTGTCAGAAGTCGTAGCTTCCGAATTCTCAGGTGTACTTTCCGAAGGTGTCGCCTCCGTTTCACTTGCGTTGGATGCCTCGGTTTCAGGGTTCTGCGCCCGGTCTTCGGCCATTTGGTTCAGCGCTTTTTCGCCTCCAAAGTATTTATACCCTACAAATAATGCTCCTATAATAAGTGCCGTGATAATCAGGCGGCCTGCGACAGTAAGTCTTTTCATTGTTTTGTGCGGTAAATTGAACGATGTTAAATAAGTGAACGAAAATAGTTTAGTCTAAAAGTCCTTTATAGCTGGAATCCTTGGGCGCTTCCAGAGGTCGGGTTGTCTGAGGTTGCGCGTCAAGCTGGATGAATTTGAACTGGCCGGAGTTGTAAGCTTCCAGCATCGCCTGACCTTTGTCGGAAAGCAACCCGTTTTGAACGTCCACGCCATTGATAAAGTCAAGCGACAAATCCATCGCGCGTTTCATTTCACCCAGTTTCTGGCTCATATCATCCTGGATATATTCCATCGACTCGTCGAAATAGAACTTCTTGTCAGGGTTACCTTTGAAAATGCTCACTGCCGTACGCAATGCATTAGAGCTTTCCTTTACAATTCGGTACTCAGCCTCTTTCAGTTTAACCTTGATCTCGGTTTCCTTGATAATGTAATCAGCGCTTTTGTTCACTTTTTCCATGAATTCCAGCACCGTCTTCATATTACGCTGCAAGGGGAAAAGTTTCTCATTCATTTCCTGCAATCCGGCGCCTTCGATGGTTGCCAGTGAAGCAGTTTCCTTCATTCCCGGCCTGTCAAGCATGGTACTGGCTTTGTTGGCCTCCGCGAATTTCTGTTTGATCTGCTCATTATTCTGATTGATATTCTTGTTCAGCTTCACAAGCTGACCCGCCAGCGTATTGATCTGGCCCTGCATTTTCTCTCTTTTCTCTTTCAGATCGTCGATATAGATCTTCATAATGGCAATAGGATCGAGCTTGATAACAAGTCCCGTTATCTTACGCATTAATGTTTTGAAAAGAAAAAATACGGCTGTACGTACATCCCTGCTGGTAAAAAGGAATATAACGAGCGCCAAAACCGCCAGCAAAAAGCCGAGATACAAAGTGTTTTGCGTCACTTCTATCAGGAAACCGGCGATCTTGTTCCAATAGTATAATGCAGCGGCACCGAGTCCGCCAAGGAAAAGGAGCGAAGCAATGCCCTCCGGCTTACTCCAGTACGACCGCTTGGAAATGTCTTCCTGCGATCCGCCTATCTGTGAGAAATCTGGTGTTGCCATTTGTATAATAAGTCAGGTTATTTGAGATATTGGTTTATTTTATTCAAGTCGGATTTAATTTGTTCAACAAAGCTCAGGTGAGTTGCCTCAAAACTGTCTTTGTTCGCATTGATTTTCGCGCTTTGCTCGGTTACCTCTCCGGAAATCTGTCCAAGCCTGTTTCTGTTTTCCTCTATTTTCTTTTGTAAATCGAGGATCTGCTGTGAAATGGCGGTATTTGACTCTTCCAACTTTTTCTGTTCCTCCTGCAATGCACCGACTCTGTCTTTGATCGCTTTTTCTACATCTTTCAAAAACGAAGACCGGTCTTTGTCAAGGATATTCAGGTACTGGTCTGCGGAAGACTTCAAAATGGCCGGGTCTTTCGGGCCGCCCATTGCCTTAAAACTCGCCCAGGCCGCCTGGAATTGCTTTTCTTCTCCCAGCCCAAGCCCTTCCATGCTTTGGAGTGCCTGCTTGTATTCGAAATAATCAGGTCCGGGTAGATTGGCCTTTTCAAGAAGGCTCACAAAGTGATCGACAAATTTTCTGTCGATCTGCATCGTCCCGGCTACATTAGACACTGTCGGCGCCGGTTGTGGCTCCGGCTGGCCAACCGCAGGTTTAGTGACCGCAGCAGTTTTAGCTGGTTCTTCGCTCTCTTTGATAAAAAAGCTGAGTATTTTCTTTCCGATACCCGGTTCAGAGTCTGCCATAAGTGTATAAAGTGTTAGAATTCATTGGTTTTACCAGGTCAATATTACTAAAAAGAAAAGGATTTAAGGTGTGGGGATAGTTACCAGTGGTGCCCTGAATTGATGAAGCCTCGGAATTTTTGGATGGGATTGTGATGTAAATCTTGAACCGGGCTGCTTTTTTACTGAAGTTTACCCCAAAAACTCTGTATTATGCTCCAATTAGGTTTTAATAGCGCGATTTTAGCCGATTTCGGATTCGAACATGTAGTTCAGTTTGCTTCAAATCACGGGTTTTCCTGCGTCGAAATGATGTGCTGGCCGAGCGACAATGCGGACAGCAGGCGGTACGCGGGCGTGACACACATCAATGTGCTGGACCTCACGCCAGCCAGGGTGTCGCAAATCAGACATACATTAAAGGAAGCAAACGTTTTTATCTCCGCACTCGGTTACTATCCCAATCCCCTGGATCCGGACCCAAACCGTTCCGAATACTTTATTGAACACATAAAGGAAGTGATCAGGGGAGCTGCGAAGCTCGACATACCTGTGGTTACTACTTTCATCGGCCGCGATCCGTCAAAAAGTATCAAGGATAACCTGGCCCGCTTTGCGGACGTTTGGCCAGCCATTGTGAAGGTGGCAGAAGAGAATAATATCAAAATCGCAATCGAGAACTGTCCGATGTTCTTTACCGATGACGAATGGCCGGGCGGGAAAAACCTCGCGATCAGTCCGGCGGTGTGGGATAGAATGTTCGAGATCATTCCCAGCCCGACGTTGGGACTCAACTACGATCCGTCGCACATGATCTGGCAGATGATGGATGAAACTTATCCGATTTACAATTATAAATCACGATTGCATCATGTACATTTGAAGGATGCGAAAGTTTACAAAAATAAATTAGATCGTGTTGGTATCATGGCAAACCCGCTTGAATATCATTCTCCCAAACTGCCGGGACTTGGTGATGTAAATTGGAGAGCATTTTTCGCTGCACTAACTGACGTTCGTTACCGCGGGCCGGTTGTGATCGAAGTCGAGGACAAAGCTTACGAAGGCAGTATCAAGGATGTACAAAGTGCAATTTTGACCAGCCGAAATTACGTGAGACAATTCTTTGGCTGATTTACATTCATAATAGGTTTGCCTGAGATTAAGGTTTGTCAATGAACTTCATCAGAGGTTGAATAAACCTGTCGAAGTTTTCAATATGAGGTGAGTGGCCGATGTCGTTTAATTCGGCCAGCTCACTTTTGTTTATCAAAGCTTTCGTCTGCCGGCCCAGTGCAGGATAATTTCCCAGTGTCTTTCTGACATCCTCAGAGGCCAGGTTTTTGCCAACTGCACTACGGTCGCGCTGACCGATGATCAGCAGCGTAGGCACCTTGATCTGGTTGAGCTCGTAGCAAACCGGCTGGGAATAGATCATATCATAAGTGAGCGCCGAATTCCAGGCGATACGCGGATAATCCTTGTTCAGCGTCCAGCCAGCAAGCAGATTTACCCATTTGTCATAACTATCTTTCCATTTTCCGTCGTAGTAACTGTTCAGCTGGTAGTTTTTGATGCTGTTAAAATCACTTTTCAATTCGCTCATATACCATTTGTCAATGGATTGATAAGGCACTTTCACCTTGTAATCTTCCAGTCCGAGCGGGTTTTCGAGTACCAGCTTTTCGACCAGTTCCGGGTACATTAATGTAAACCTGGTGGCCACCATTCCACCCATTGAGTGGCCCAAAACGATCGTTTTATTCACATTCAGCTTATCCAAAATCCGTTTCGTGCCAGCCGCAAGTTCCTGGAAAGAGTATTGGAAATGCAGCGGTTTGGTTGATTTTCCGAAACCAATCTGATCAGGAATGATAACCTGATAACCTTTCTCCGATAGTGCTTTCGCTGTCTGCTCCCAGTAAGCTCCGTTGAAATTTTTCCCGTGCAGCAGCATGATGGTTTTGCCATTGCTTTTCGAAGGCTTGACAACCATATATGCCATTTTTAGTTTCTCGGCCTGCGAATCGAATTCAATGAAGGATACCGGAAAAGGATATTCATAGTTTTCAAGGTTCATATCAAGACTCCGAAGCGTGTCTTTCTGGGCAGTTGCAGCCTCGCTGAATAGGGCCAGGGTAGCGACGAAAAGCAGGGATTTGATTTTCATTGGAGTATATTAAAATGAAAAAAGGGATACCGGTGCCGGTATCCCTCTCACTCAAATCTTATACCAAACGAACTCAGCTGATCAGTTTCGCTTTGGTCGACAAATAGGCTGTCATGGAAGCCAGCACACCAACGATCGCAAAGGACCAGCGAAGATCCGCGAATTGCGCAACGATACCGATCAGCGGAGGGCCGATCAGGAAGCCGATGAAACTAATTGAAGAGACCGCCGCAAGCGCCATTCCGGGCGACATGGTTGTAGATTTTCCGGCTGCGCTATACACTAATGGAACCACGGATGAAACTCCAAAACCAACCAACAGGAAACCGAAAGTAGCTGGAACGAGGAAAGGGAAAAGCACCGAAATAGCCAACCCTGTACCCATTAAGATACCGCTGATCTGCAACATCTTCCTTCTTCCAAGTTTGTTGGCGAGCCAGTCTCCGGCAAAACGGCCGCCGGTCATTGTGCCCATAAACGCTACATAACCCAATGTGGTCATGGAAGCCGGCACGTGCACTGCCTCCTGGAAATATACGCCGCTCCAGTCGAACATCGCGCCTTCGCATACCATCGCACAAAATCCAATGAGTCCCAAAGTAAGCAGGTCGCGGTCTGGTTTTACAAATAGCGGCTGAGCCTGCCCATCGTTTTTGTCACTTTCTGGCATCGTGTGTTTGTACGCCATTAAGATGATCGCAAATGCAGCGATCGCAATGAAAATGAAATGAATGTGCGGGGGGATATTTACCGAGATAAACAGCGAGCCGATCATCGCGCTCACGAATCCGGCAAGGCTCCAAAGTCCGTGGAAGGATGCCATAATAGATTTCCCCCAAAGCTGCTCCACTGCAACTGCCTGCGTATTAATTGCAATATTGGTAAGGTTACCCCATAATCCGAATGCAAATAAAACGATAACCAGCTGCTCCGTGCGACTTACGAAACCAATAAATGCGAGTGTCGTCGCGTATAGGACAGCGCCGATCAATACCATTTTGCGGCTTCCGTAATGTGTTACCATCCAGCCGGAAATGGGCAAACTTGCCATTAAACCGATCGGTAATGCGAGCAATACGGTACCCAGGCCACCTTCTGTCAGGTGTAGCATATTTTTGATATCAGGAATACGGCTTGCCCAAGCTGCAAAACTGAGTCCCTGAACAAAGAAAAAGGCTGCCACCGCAAGGCGCAGGTATTTTCTGGAATCGGAGGGGGCGAAAATTGATAAATTCATGACTTGCTTTTTTTCTTTTCGGAGTGTGAAGTTGTGTACTTTTAAATTGTCTGCTATATAATTATTTCAAGTATTCTGTGAGTGTGCAAATGGTCTGAAATTGCACTGTACCAATTCGATACTTTTTAATCACCGCAAAATTAACGTATATACAACAATTTAGATTCAGTATGATGGTATTATTTAAATAATATTAAAAAGTAACTGTTGTACAAAAGAAAGATTTAGTGATTTACCTTTAAATTGTTGCAGTCCGCTTACTGATTTCTTAAATTGGCCATTCTACCAAACTCTCCGGCGGCTTATGAAAAGGTGCATTTTTACCTCTTTATTTATCATTTTAGTACTGACAGGAAAAATCCAGGCACAACCCGACCGGATCGCGAGGATCAAGGCGACTCTGCCTGTGATCGAGCAACTGTACCGAAATCAGGCTGCCAAACATCACTTGCCGGGGCTGGCATTTGGTATAGTAGTGGACGGGCAGCTTGTAATGGCTGGTGGCCAGGGATTCACCGAGGTCGCGACTAAAACGAAGGCATCTGAAAAATCACTGTTCCGCATTGCCTCTATGTCCAAAAGTGTCACGGCAATGGGGATACTGGCGCTGCGGAAGGAAGGTAAACTGAAACTCGACGACCCGGCCTATCTCTATATTCCCGAACTGAAAGATATGCCTGCGACCACCACCGACTCGCCACCGATCACGATCAGGCACTTACTGACACACGCGGCAGGGTTTCCGGAAGACAATCCCTGGGGCGACCGGCAGCTGAATGATAAGGATGAAGACCTGATAGCACTTATCAAAAGCGGCATTTCATTTTCCAATGCGCCTGGTATTTTTTATGAATACAGCAATCTGGGATTCGCTTTGCTCGGCCGGATTATCAGTGTGGTTTCGGGAAAACCTTATCAGCAATATATTGATGAAAAGATATTTAAGCCGCTTGGCATGAACAGTACGATTTGGGAATACACAAAATCTCCCAAAAACCTGCTGGCGCACGGATACCGTTATGAAGATGATGTGTGGAAGGAAGAAGAGCTTTTGCACGACGGCGCTTACGGCGCAATAGGAGGGCTGATCACTTCGATTGAGGATTTTAGTAAATATGTCGCGTTTCATTTGTCTGCCTGGCCTGCGAGCTCAGGCCCGGAAAAGGGCCCGGTTTCCCGGAGCGATGTGCGTGAGATGCAAATGCCGTGGAGTTTCAGCGGTTTGGTAGCAGACTATAAATATCCGAGCGGCCGGCCTTGCGCGCTCACGTCGGGTTATGGTTATGGGCTACGGTGGAGCCGGGATTGTGAAGGAAGGACGGGAGTGGGGCACACGGGCGGTTTACCTGGCTTCGGTAGTCAGTGGCAGATCTTGCCTCAATACGGGGTCGGGATCATTGCACATGCCAACCGTACTTATGCAGGGTTGTCCTCGGTTAATACCGCTGTGTTGGATACGATTATTAAGTTAGCTGGCTTGAAGCCGCTTCCATTGCCCGTTTCGGCTATATTAAAACAACGAAAAGACCAGATCACAAAGCTTCTGCCTGAATGGAAAAATGCCGAACAGAGCGGGATTTTTGCAGAAAATTTCTTTCCTGATCATTCTTTGCCGCATCGTAAGAAAGCGCTGGACGTATTGCTCGCCAAAGTAGGCGCAATCAAAGAAACTTCCGAAATGCGCGCTGAAAATCAGTTGAGGGGCACATTTTTGCTGAAAGGAGAGAAAGGGGATATTGAAGTATATTTTACGCTTACTCCCGAAAATCCGGCGCTGATCCAGTACCTCGACTTTTCATTAAAGGAATAAAATCAAATGAAAATTTAAAAAAGGAATAGGGGGGACGTTTTTTTCGATTGTCTGGTAAGAAAACATCCAGCAATTATGAAAAAGCGACTACTACTATTTACACTTCTGCTATCTGCCGCGGCAATGAATGTTGCGCAGGCGCAGGCAAATGAGACGATCTTTCGAAATACGGGAATCCGCAAATCGGGGGGATATGCCGCATTATCGAGCAAGTTTACCAAGATCAACGGGAGCTATGCGAATATGTCGGAGCTTTATGGTGGCTGGTTTATAAATCGCCGGCTAATGATCGGAGTGGAAGGTGCAGCTACAACCAATTTCATTCCTGTCCCGCTAGTGAACCAAACTTACCCTGGCAATAAAATGACCTATATGTACGGCCAGTTTGGTTTAATGACCGAATATGTGGTTGCTTCTACCAAAAAGGTACATTTCAATGTAAACCTCCTCACAGGCTCAGGATTTACATTGCAATATGATCGACGCGAGTTCGACGACTGGGATTTTGATGATTGGGACGAATATGACGACGATGAAAACGCGAACTTCTTCTTTGTTATAGAACCCGGTGTGCAAGTGGAATTTAACCTTTTGAAATGGATGCGTTTCAGCCCGGGTGTATCGTACAGGCAGACTTTTAATGCAAAGGGAAATGGGCTGAGTGACAAAGATCTCAGCAATATCTCCTATAACCTGACCCTGAAATTCGGTTTCTTTTAATGTGATAGACAAGATCCGGTTGACCTGATTTATTCATCGGCAAGCAATAGGAACAAAATTTATACAGTTATATACAAGTTGCATGCAATTTCAGGTCTAAACCACAGAGGGATGAAAGTTTTGAGTATTACGGTTTTCGGGATTTTGTTCCTTTCAGGATTGTCAGCAAAGGCGCAGAATGTCTATGATGTGATCGTGGCAGGAAGAACGATCGGCTCTTTGAAGGTTTTTGATGATAAGGGAATTGATAACAAGGAAACGCACCGGATCGAATCTGATTTCAAGGTGATGTTCTACAAAGGTAAATATGCGACGCAGACCGATTACGTGCAGGGTAAGCTGGTTTCCGCTACTTGTTCGCACCATGTGAATGGCGATCTGAAAGAGAAAACGCTCACCAAAAGTAGCACCAAATCGCTCTATGAGATTATGTTTTCGGGAGAAGATGCAGAGGATAAACCTAAAATGGTGTTCAACTCGCCGATCAGCAGCACGATCACCGGACTTTACTATAAAGAGCCTGTTAACGTGAGTGAAGTTTATTCAGAGCGTTATGGCAAAATGTGCAGCGTTAAAAAGCTGTCTGACGGAAAATACGGCGTATCGCTGCCCGACGGGAAACAGGGAATTTATTCCTATAAAAACGGGCTTTGTCAGGAAGTAAAAACGGATCTTGCAGGCTTTAAGTTGCGCATTGTCCTGAATGAGAAGAGATTATAGTCTTAGAAGAGCCGATCATATTCTCAGAAACTAATAAGCACAAAAAATCCAGCTGGGTATCCGGCTGGATTTTTTATGGGTTAAGAAATAGGTTTCTAGTAAATGCCGGTCCCAAGGGACCGGCTCTCGAGTCCGGATATTGCGGCTAATCCGTCGTCGGATACACTGAGTCTTTTGATTGGTCCACGTAATCCGCCATCTGATCGGCGTTGCGATTATTTTCCGTATTCAAATTTGGCGTTTTGTAGTTACGTGGGGACAACAGCGGGTTAATCTCAATTCCCTCCACTTTGTAATCCCTGACTACCACCAGCGTCGCGGGTCTTGGCGCGTACTTGGGCGTGGTGCTCATGTATTTGCCACGTTGAAATTTACCGTTTCGCTCAACCGTGTTGATTGTTGCAACCTGTACTTTGGGTTGCTTGGTCTTGGCCTGAGCTGCCTTGTTGGGATGTTTGTAATTGTGAACCGAAACGCCCGGATCAACGATAGATTGGGCATTGGATTCGACTGTAAATATGGCGGTCGCAGCCAAGACAGCGATTATTAATTTATATTTTTTCATTTTACAAATACATTTAAAGGGTAACTATTAATACCTCGTTTTAAGAGATACTTCTAATATAGTACCGTTTAATGATGTTTGTAAATGCCTCTAATAGTATCAAAAATGCAGTATTTCAAAATCTTGAGTTCAAAAATCGTCGGATTTTACCGGATTATTGAAAATTTTTAAAAAGCTCGTTTTGATCAAACCTTTGATTTAAGATAAAAATTGAAATTGGAGAAAAACTGGTGTTAATCGCGCGTTTCAGTTTTTTTTAAAAAAAGTTAAATTTTAACAAGTTTCTAACAAACTTCTAATAAGTTACTGACAGCTTTGTGGAAATCTGTCACGAGAGCAGTGCCTTTGCGGAAGTTTTGACACTATTACAAATGCGCTCGATCGGCAGGTCATTGCTATCTACGCCGAAAGGATCTTCAATCTCCTCGGCTATCACTTCCAAACTCGCAAGAATGTAAAAGACGAACATCACGAAAGGAATAACAAGAAAATGAAGACTAAATGCGTAGCCGATCGGCAGGGTTAGGCAGTAAGTGAAAATGAATTTTTTAATAAAAGAACTGTAAGACAGTGGAATGGGCGTATTCCTGATCCGCTCGCAGGCGCCGCAGATATCGGTGAAAGATTCGAGCTGCGTATTCAGTAATATCGTATGCTCCGGCAATATGATACCCGCCCGCTGTAATTCGATCACCTTATGAAACATCGCTGAGGCAATCTGATTGGGAATATGCTCGTCCGTTTTGAGGTCGGATCTTATAAAAAAAGCAGTGTCTTCAAACTCCTCGATAATGAACTGATTTCGCAGGTGGTTTTTTAATGAAAAAGCATAGTTCGTGATCATTTTTTCGAAAAACGCCCTTTCATCTTTCATTTGCCTGTCGAGCAGACCATTCAATTTCAATGCAAGGTTCCGACTATCATTCAATAAAGAACCCCACTTTTTTCGCCCTTCCCACCACCGATCGTAGGCGGTATTGGTCCGGAAAACCAGTAACATGGAAATCACGAAGCCGAGCAGGGAATGCATCAGCGAGATATTTTTCAGATCATTATTCTCGCCGAGTCTGAAATGGATCAGGAGGAGATAGGCGACGATGGCTGAATAAACACCAATCGTCAAAATCAGCGGAGTCAGCTTGCGAACAGTATCCGCTTTTTGGAAATAGAAGATATAGCGAAACCACTCCTTGGGATTGTAATCGATCATATAAACTTAACTCGGTCGATGAGTTTGAAAAATTCTTTAAAGCATTTGGCCGTGAGCCGCGCATCTTCCAGGGCATTGTGGGTATCTTCTTCCCGTTCAAAACCAAAATATCCTGCCACCGAACCCAGGCTCAGCGAGCGCGGGACGGTTTTCCCATTTTTTTCCATGATCTGAAAGAAAAGGTAGGAGACAGTGTGGAGGTCCAACATTTTGTTAGAGAACGACCATTTCATTTTTTCGTTCCTGTACGCAAACCTCAGGAAGTTGATATCGTTGATCACGCTTTGCCCGCAAATGATCACATTGGATAGTCCCGGCTTACCCGCATTCATTTTCTTGATCCACTTTTCAAATTCCGGCAGCACATCATAAATCATCGGGGCATCAGCAAGATCGGAGAGGGAGAGTCCGTGTACCTCCTCTGATTTTACCGAAAAAGCCTCCTCATTTTCAGGATATACATTTTGAAGGTAAGTCCCGCGGGCGTTCCAGTTGTCATCGAAGAACTCGGCTCCGATCTGGATGATTTCGTTCCAACCGGGCTCAGGGCCGGTCATTTCAATATCAAGTACGAGAAAAGACATAGTATTGAGGAGAGCTTAATATTAAATTGATTGCGGTCGCGGAAACTCAAACCTGTTAATTTGCGTACAAAATTATGTAAACATTACATTTTACCGGTTTCGATACCTCATTCATTTACAAAATGCCAATAGATTATCAACAAATACCTTCGCCGTGCTTTGTCCTCGAAGAAGAGTTGCTGCGAAAAAACCTTGAACTGATCGATTCTGTGCAGAAAGCGGCGGGTTGCAAGATCATTCTCGCACTCAAAGGATTTTCGATGTACAGCGCATTTCCGATCGTAAAGGAATATCTGAGCGGCGCTACGGCAAGTTCGCTGAACGAGGTAAAGCTGATCAACGATTTCATGGGTGTACAGTCGCATACGTACATGCCAGCGTACCTGGACAGTGAATTTTCCGAAATCCTGGAACGCAGCAGCCACATTACATTCAACTCACTGAGCCAGTGGGAGCGGTTTAAAGATAGGGTAGAGGCATTTAAAAGTGAAAACCCTGACCATTCATTATCCTGCGGGATACGCGTAAATCCGCAATATTCCGAAGTAGCTACCGAAATGTATAATCCATGTGTACCAGGCTCACGGCTGGGCGTGACGCGAGATAAGCTGCCCGATATTTTGCCTGAGGGAGTTGATGGAATTCACTTTCATACATTATGCGAGAACGGATCCGACACGTTGGAGCGCACGCTGGCCGCTTTGGAGGAGAAATTTGGTGATTTGCTGCATCAAGCCAAGTGGTTGAATATGGGTGGCGGACATTTGATGACCAGAAAAGGATATGATATTGAGAAGCTAATCAAGTTAGTTAGTAATATCAGAGCTAAATATAACCTCGAAGTGATCCTGGAACCTGGCTCTGCAATAGCCTGGCGGACCGGCGTTTTGGTGACTACCGTATTGGATGTAATGGACAGTCAGGGTATAGATGTTGCAATACTGGATACGTCATTCGCAGCCCACATGCCGGACACTTTAGAAATGCCCTACCAGCCCGCAATTATCGGCGCGCACCAGGAGCCGGTGGCAGGTAAACCTACCTATCGAATGGGCGGAATGACCTGTCTGGCAGGAGACTTCATGGGAGATTATTCATTCGATGCACCGCTGGCTATTGGAGATAAAATCATATTTGAGGACATGATCCACTACACTATGGTCAAAACCACCACATTTAACGGTGTTAACTTACCTTCCATTGGTTTTTGGAATTCAAATGGCAATTTTAAGCTAGTGCGGAGTTTCGGTTATGAGAGTTTCAAGGATAGGCTATCGTAGTAAACCTCCTGTTTTGATAGATATTCGAGTGAAAATGTAAAGTCCCGTTTCAAAAAATCATGCAATTTCGATTTTTTGAAACGGGACTTTTTATGGTGCGTCTTTTTGAAATTGCCTATCTCGGGAGCATTGGAAACAGGCGTTTAATTTCGGCTTCGTCCGGCTGTTTACCATACTCGCAAATCTCAAAGACTTCGACATATTTAATGTCTTTTGCCTTCTGTGCGCCGTACCATTTTTCGAGTGAAACTTTAATTTCAGGGTTCACCGCCGACCGTTTTTCCATCGCATTAAGCAACCATTTTTTTCGCTCGACTACATCTTTCGGAACATTAGCAAGATCCTGGTTTGTCCACGGCAGCCACTCGTAAAATTGGGAAACATGCGCATCGAGTCCGTCCACCTTTTTAGCAAGAATATTGGTGATGTCAATAGCAATATCTGGGCGGAATGGATTTGGTCGTTGAAAACGGTCACGGAAATAGAGGAAAACCGGGTTCTTGGTTAATGGAGGCACACTGCTAAGGATATTTGGCACGATTACCAAATAAGCTGCATCCTGAACAACTACACCCGTATTGCGGTGATCAGGGTGATAATCGTTCGTGCGCGGCGCAATAACTACGTCAGCATTCCATTCGCGGATCTTGCGTATCACGGCTAGTCTGTTTTCGATCGTCGGCATCAGCTTCCCGTCGTGGTTGTCCAGTACGTCGTAAGAAATGCCCAGGCGCTTCGCAACCTCTTTCGTTTCGGCCAGCCGCCTTCTCGCGAGCTCGCCGCCGCCAATATCCTGGTGCCCCGCGTCTCCATTCGTGAGCGAAACGAATTTGACTTTGTGACCCATAGAAGAGTAAATGGAAGCAATACCTCCTGCCCCGAGGTCGCAGTCGTCAGGGTGGGCGCCGAAGACGATGATGTTGAGCGGCGTTTTACTGTCAGCCGCATTTTGCGCGAATGTGAAGGGACCCGCAAGGAGCAGGGCAGCGAGCAATAATTTTTTTTTCATTTAAATAAATTGGTGAAAGGTTTGAGGAAAACGGCCGGAAATGCGGATCCGGAAATATTTCAATTTAGTTTATAAAGATTCATTTTGAAGTCTGTTTTGAAAAAATTATAAACCGGAGTGCGCCTCCGGTCATCTATCCGCATGTCGAAGTAAAATATTTATATTTCGTAACTCATCAGACTGACAAACGATTAGTCCTTGCCGTCCAACTAATTAACCACCTCCACTAAGATTCTTCCCGTAATCGTGTATCTTTGTATCCCGTAATCATAGAAAAACAGCAACGTCTTATGGCTGCTAAAGCACAAAAGACCGCGAAGTACATTTTCGTTACGGGCGGTGTTACATCTTCTTTAGGCAAAGGAATAATTGCCTCTTCATTAGCAAAATTACTGCAAGCCCGCGGGCTCTCAGTTACGATCCAAAAGTTCGATCCTTATCTCAATATTGATCCCGGAACTATGAATCCCTACGAACACGGTGAGTGTTACGTAACGGACGATGGTGCCGAAACTGACCTCGATCTGGGCCATTATGAGCGTTTTCTGAACGTTCGTACTTCCCAGGCCAATAATGTCACGACCGGACGAATTTATCACAATGTCATCACAGCCGAGCGCCGTGGCGATTTCCTTGGTAAAACTGTTCAGGTTGTTCCGCACATTACCGACGAGCTCAAACGCAATATGATGCTGCTCGGCCAAACCGGCGATTACGATATCGTAATTACCGAGATTGGTGGCTGCGTCGGAGATATTGAGTCACTTCCATTCCTGGAAGCAGTGCGTCAGGTAAAGTTCGAAATGAACGAGCACGACACGCTGGTGATCCATCTTACCCTCATTCCATATCTAAATTCGGCCGGCGAGCTGAAAACGAAACCTACCCAGCACTCGGTGAGAATGTTGCAGGAATCGGGTATTCAGCCGGACATTCTCGTCTGCCGCAGCGAACATCCGCTTCCTTACGATATCCGTAAGAAAATCGCATTGTTCTGTAACGTGCAGGTGAATTCGGTGATCGAGGCGATGGATGCGGATACCATTTATGCGGTTCCACTATTAATGCTCAAAGAGCGGCTGGATCAGCGTGCGCTTTATATGCTGGACATTTATAATGATAAGGACGTAGACCTGGATTCATGGAAAACGTTTTTGTCAAGACTGAAAAATCCGGTCGATTCGGTTCGGATTGGGTTGGTTGGTAAATATGTCGAGCTTCACGATGCGTACAAGTCGATTGTGGAATCGTTTATCCACGCTGGTGCGACGAATGAATGCAAAGTACATATCGAGTGGATCCACTCTGAAAGTCTGACTGCGGATAATATCGCGGAGAAACTGGAAAATCTGGACGGAGTATTAGTTGCACCAGGGTTTGGTGAAAGAGGTATTGAGGGTAAAATCGCTGCGATCCAGTTTGTTCGGGAAAATAACATTCCATTCTTCGGGATCTGTCTGGGCATGCAAATGGCAGTGATTGAATACGCCCGCAATGTGATCGGCTGGGAAGGTGCGCATTCGGTAGAAATGGATAACACCACGGACCACCCGGTGATCCACTTAATGGAAGATCAGAAAGATATTTCCAATAAAGGGGGAACAATGCGTTTGGGAGCATATTCCTGCCGCATTAAGAAAGACACGCTGGCTTCCCGCATTTATGGCAAAACCAATATCAGCGAGCGCCACCGTCACCGGTATGAGTTCAATAGCAAATACCTGAAAGATTTTGAAGGCAACGGACTGATGGCGACGGGAATTAATCCCGAAAACGATCTGGTTGAAATGGTAGAGCTTCCAAGCCACCCATTTTACATAGGCGTACAATTCCACCCTGAGTTGAAAAGTACAGTTATGAACCCGCATCCGCTTTTTGTTCACTTTGTGAAGGCGGCGCTTGCTTACTCGCTTCAAAGAAGGTCTGTGGAAACGCTAAATCCGTCGATGAACTAGTCGGAAAATCCTTTAAAGGAAAATCTTATTACCTTTGCCGTCCCTTAGGGACGTGTCTTTTAACAATTTAAGTAAATAATGGATAAAAATTTTATCATCGGCTTAGTACTTATCATGCTAATGCTGATTGGCTACCAGATCCTGATTCCAAAGCCTGTGGAACCAACGCCTGTGGAGCAAACAACTACAACAAATACCCCCAAAGCGACAGCTACTCTATCGGCAGCGACAGATTCCAGTGACATTGCATCCCAAATCAGTGATACCGTTGCCCGCGTAACCCCGCAGGACCTGGTTATTGAAACGCAGGATACCCGTGTTGTTTTTACTAATAAAGGCGGTGTATTAAAGGAGGTATTGCTGAAAAAATATAAAACCTACGACCAGAAGCCGCTTTATCTGATCGCTGAAAACCATAATAAGTTTCAGATTGATTTCCCTACACAAACCGGCGATGTAAGGCTGACAAATGCTTATTTTTCAACAGATTCGAAAGATCAGCAGCTGAGTGCGAAAGATTCGGCAGTGATTACTTACCGTACCAATCTGAAAAACAACCAGTTTGTAGAGCAAACTTATGTAGTACACGGTTCTGGTTATGTGATCGATTACAGCATTAAATCCAACGGAGCAGCGCTGGGCGATAAGTCGGCGATCATCAATTGGAAAAATGACCTGTTGCAGCTTGAAAATGATATGGCGAAGAACCGGGAAGTGGTGACTATCAACTACTACACGGACGAACTCCTAAGCCTGCCGACCAGCGCAACTTCACCGGAAGCCGACAAGACAGCTGACCCGGTAAAATGGTTTACAATCAAACACAAGTACTTTCTTGCCGGACTTATTTCCGAAAAACATCCTTTTAATAACGTAGCACTTTCTGCGGATGTGAATCCGAATGATTCTGTGATCGTGAAAACGATGGGTGTCACTGCGGGTATTCCAATGGCTGCTATTCAAAAAGGAGAGGCTAATTTTCAGTTTTTCCTTGGGCCGAACGATTATCACCTTGTAGACAAGGTTCAGGCTGAGAATTTTGATCAGAATGTGTATCTGGGATATGCGTTCCTGAAACCGATCAACAAATTTTTCCTGGTTCCTCTATTTAATTTCCTTGAAAAATTTGTGAGCAATTATGGCTTGCTGATCATTCTGCTGGTATTATTTGTAAAAACACTGCTTACGCCGCTGACCTACAAATCGTACATCAGTATGGCGAAAATGAAGCTGCTCGCACCGGAACTGGAGCAGATCAGAAACCAGAACCCGGACGATATGGCGAAGCAGCAGCAGGACCAGATGAAGCTTTACCAGCAGGTAGGGGTAAGTCCGCTGAGTGGCTGTATTCCTGTGCTAGCGACGATGCCGATCCTGTTCTCGCTCTTCTTCCTTTTTCCGAATTTGATTGAGTTGAGGCAGCAATCGTTCCTTTGGGCACCCGATCTTTCGACTTACGATTCATTTATAAGACTTCCATTCACAGTTCCTTTTGGAGTAGGTAATCACATCAGTCTTTTCACAGTGCTGATGACGGCTTCGAGTATTGGTTATGCTTATTACAATAACCAGATCACGCCGACGCAGCCAGGCCCGGTGAATATGAAGGTGTTAGGTTACATTATGCCGCTGATGTTCATGTTCGTATTGAACTCTTTCCCGGCTGGTTTGACATTCTACTACTTCGTTTCCAACATCGTTACCATCGCGCAGCAGCTGCTGATCAAACGTTTTGTAAATGAAGACAAGATCCGCGCGATCCTGGACGAAAACAGACGCAAAAACGCGAATGGAGAGAAGAAACAGACTAAATTCCAGAAGTATCTTGAGAAGTCTCTTCAAGCTGCGGACGAAGCGAAGAAAAAGCAGGCCGAACTAGAGAAACGCGCTAAAAAGAAATAAAAGCTTTTTTGAATCGTAATATATGGGCAATATTTCCAAAAGGGAATGTTGCCTGTTTTTTTCTCTTCATACAAGTTTCCTAACTTGTTCGCTCTCAACACAACCTGACCACTAACTCTGATGAGACTTTTCATTTTATTGATTTTGGCGGCCTTTTTCAGCTCCCCACAATCAACCTTAGCGCAGGTAAACCCGCAGAACGAGGGTATTTACAGGTCTGCCGTCAACGATTATAAGCAGGGTAAATACGCGGTCGCCATGCAAAAGCTGGCGCCGATCGCCAAATCGACTGTTAAGGCATCTTATACTCCCTACGCACAATACTATTATGCATTATCGGCTTACCAGCAGAAACGGTACCGTGAAAGCCGGCAAATGCTTGTTCAATTGCAGAGCAGCTACCCGGGCTGGAACAGGATCAATGATGTATATTACCTTTTAGGCGCGATCGGGCTGGAATCCGGGCAGATCAATGAAGGTTTGGAGAGTTTACTGAAAATCAAGGACAGCTCTTTTGCGAAGGACGTACAGGGTTTGAAACAGCATCACCTGGCAACTGTGGGCGATCTGCCTACGCTGGTTAGTCTGCAAAAACAATATCCGACCGACCGCGATCTTGCATTGATCCTGATTCAATTCATCGAAAAAGCCCCGACTGCCTCCCAGGTTGACAAATCGTACGCTGCGTCGCTTCAAAAGCAATTTAAATTTAGCAATAAAGAAAAAGTAGCGGCAGTAGCGGCGGAAACTCCGAAACGCAGCGCGCCCAGAAGTGAGGGACAATGGACAAAAGGATACCTGGATGTAGCGGTATTGCTTCCATTCCGCCTGGATGAATTTAACAGTACCAGACGCAGATCGAACCAGTTTGCCTACGATTATTATCTTGGGCTTACGATGGCGAAAGAGCAACTGGCTACTGAGGGAATTCAGGTGAATTTGTGGGCTTACGATGTTAATAATGAAGCCGGGCCGATGGAAGATATTGTAAGTAACAAGAATTTTCAGCAATCGGATATTGTGATCGGGCCGCTTTATGCGAACACATTTGACGTGACTGCCAACTATGTTTCGCAAAGCGGCACATTGATGCTGAATCCGCTTTCTACCGACGCTAGCTTATTAAAATCTGCTTCGAATATTTACCTCGGACACCCGTCGATCAATTACCAGACGCAGCAGGCTGCACAATATATGAAAACGCAGTCGCCTGGACTTTCTTCCATTATTTATTACGGAAATACCTCAAAAGACTCCGCCATGGCAGCTTCCTATTCGAATGAGTGGAAGAGCAAAGGCGGGCGGGTTACGGCGATGGTGAAGATCCAACCGGACCGCGAGTGGCTGGAAAATAACATTCCTTCCTTCGAAACAGCAAAACCAGCACATATCGCTTTGTTTTCTTCCGACGGATCGTCGGGGCCGAACTTACTGGAAGTGTTGAATAACCGAAAATTGACGGTAACCCCGGTAGTGGCGACTTCTACAAGCTTTAATCCACAACAGTCCAGGATCTCACGATACGGTTCCAGATTAGCTTTAATAGATCCGGATTATGTGGACCGTGAAAAGGAAAGTATCCGTCAGTTTCAGCGGAACTACTGGAACAAAACCAGCACATTTCCATCGGTATATTCTTACCTGGGCTACGACCAACTCACGTTTTTTGCAAGAATGCTCAATCAGCACAAGGATAAGCTGGCGTCGGGAATTCAGGCGAAGCGTCACGGTGACAGCGAATACCTGCTTGCAGGCTTCGATTACACGAAGTCTAACGAAAATCAGATTACACCCATTTTAAAATACAACGGGTCCAAGTGGGTTCCCGTCGACAGATAATTCAACGATTCTATAATGAATACTTCAACCAGTCAGGCACTTTTTGAAAAGGCGCAGCAATTCATTCCCGGCGGCGTAAATTCTCCGGTGAGAGCATTCCGGGCAGTAGGAGGCACCCCGATTTTTATCAAATCCGCAAAAGGACCTTATGTTTACGATGAGGACGGAAATGAATATATAGAACTGATCAATTCCTGGGGGCCGATGATCCTCGGACACGCGCACGAACTGATTCAAAAGGCGGTTTCCGACGCGATACAGCATTCTTTTTCATTTGGCGCGCCTACGCGGCGTGAGGTGGAAGTGGCTGAGCTGATCGTGGAAATGGTACCTTCGATTGAGAAGGTAAGGATGGTTAATTCAGGTACCGAGGCCACCATGTCAGCGATTCGTGTAGCTCGTGGTTTTACAGGAAGGGATAAGATCATCAAGTTCGAAGGCTGCTACCATGGCCACGGCGACAGTTTTCTGATCGCTGCCGGAAGCGGGGCTGCTACTTTTGGTACGCCGGATAGTCCGGGTGTGACCAAAGGCGTCGCAAATGATACACTGACCGCGCCTTTCAACGATCTGGATGCGGTAAGACAGTTGATTGATTCCAATAAAAATAAAGTTGCCGCATTGATCCTGGAACCTGTCGTAGGAAATATGGGCTGCGTTTTACCGGCTGAAGGATTTCTTGAAGGACTGCGCAAGATTTGTGATGAGGAAGGTATTGTATTGATTTTGGATGAAGTAATGACCGGTTTTCGTCTCGCGAAAGGCGGCGCGCAGGAAAGGTTCGGCATTAAGCCCGACCTGACTACACTTGGGAAAATTATAGGCGGCGGAATGCCTGTTGGCGCTTACGGCGGTCGCGCCGATATTATGAACTGGGTATCTCCGGCGGGACCCGTTTACCAGGCAGGCACGCTTTCCGGTAATCCGATCGCGACGGCGGCGGGCTTGACAATGCTGAACTATTTGAACGACCATCCGGGAGTGTACACACAATTGGAAGAATCGGGTAAAAGGCTGGCGGACGGTTTCAAAGCGTCTTTACAGAAACTGAGCCTGAACTACACATTGAATCAAATCGGTTCGATGTATACCTTATTTTTTACCAATCAGCAGGTAACGGATTTTCCTTCTGCGAAATCTTCGGATCTGGTTCTTTTTGGTAAATATTTCCACGCAATGCTCAATAAAGGCATTTACCTGGGACCTTCGCAATTTGAAAGTATGTTCCTGTCTACTGCGCTTACAGACAAGCATTTGGATATGGTCATCCAGGCAAATGAAGAGTCCTTAAAAGAGGTATTAAACCTTCATTAACAACCATTCAATTCGACAAAATGCGCTTCTATTCCTTCATAATTCCTGTTTACAATCGTCCCGACGAGTTGCAGGAATTATTGGAATGCCTTGCCCGCCAAACTTTGCAGCATTTCGAGGTTGTAGTTGTGGAGGACGGGTCAAAAGTAAAAGCTGATCATGTAGTTGCGACGTTCGCGGAGCGGCTCGATATCAAGTATTTCTTTAAAGAAAATGGCGGTCAGGGTTTTGCAAGAAACCACGGATTTGAGCGAGCTTCCGGCGATTATTTTATCCTGCTGGACTCTGACGCGCTCGTCGAGCCGGATTATCTCGCTATTGTTGACCAAAAATTAAACGCTGCTTACGTCGATCTTTACGGCGGCCCCGACACCGATCACCCTTCATTCACACCGATCCAGAAAGCGATCAGTTACTCGATGACTTCCCTGTTTACAACCGGCGGGATCAGGGGAAAGAAGAACAATATGGGCGGTACATTCCATCCCAGAAGCTTCAATATGGGGCTTTCAAGACAGGTTTGGGAAAAAACGGGCGGGTTTCTGACGAGCAGAATGGGGGAGGATATCCTGTTCAGTATCGCCGCGATCAGGCTGGGATTCAAGTCGGCGTTGATCCCAGAAGCATTCATTTACCACAAGCGAAGGACCAAGTTTTTACCGTTTTTCCGCCAGCTGAAATTCTTCGGCCGCGCACGTATCAATATCGCCCGCTTTTATCCCGACGAACTGAAACTGGTTCACGCATTCCCACTGCTTTTCACGCTTGCGGTTTGCAGCATTCCAGTCTGGTTTTTTGTATTTAAACCTTTCTTCTACCTGGGAGCCGGCTTTCTGGTACTCTATATTCTAGTCTTATTCGGCGACGCGCTGGTGAAAACCAAACAACTTAATGTGGCTTTTCTGGCTGTTGCGGCTGCTTTTGTGCAGCTTTTTGGATATGGTACCGGTTTTTTACAGGAAGGCTGGAAACGGATCTGGGAGAAAAAATCACACCGCGAAACCGGGGCCGCTATCGAATATCCTTCCTGAATTTCGGTTCGTTAAGCCAGTTTCTGGCAGAAATAGACGATCTCTTCTTCGGGCAAAGCGTAGCGTTTCACTTCTGCTTTTGTCAATTCGTCCATCACAAAACGGTCTTCTTTCACGGTGAATCCGCCTTTTTCCAACTCTCTTCCATAGTCTCTTCCGAATAGCCGCAAGTGGTCATTTTGAAGGAAATGCTTTTCTCTTTCTTTGGGATCTGTGATAGTTACGTCTTCGTAGGTGGTTGCATATTTCAGGTCTTGCGGGGATTGGATCAATGCCCAGCCTCCCGGCTTCAAAACGCGGTGTAACTCGCTCATGGCCAATATATAATCATCCACGTGCTCCATGACGTGGTTACAGAAAGCGACGTCGAATGTGTTCGCTGGAAACGGGATCTGGTGAATATCCATTTTCACCTTTGCAAGTGGCGATTCAATGTCGGCGGTAATGTAATCGAGGTTTTTCATCTTCTCAAAACGGTCGATGAAGCAGTATTCCGGCGCTACGTGCAGCACTTTCAGATCGGCAGTGAAGAAGTTGGTTTTTTGTTTTAGATACAATCCCATTAACCGGTGGCGTTCCAGTGAAAGACAGCCCGGGCATAATGCGTTTTCGCGGCTCGAAGTATTGCGTCCGTAAGGGAGAAATTTTCTGTATTTGCTTTCGCAAACAGGGCACTGCACTTTGTTACCAATGTAAAATATGCTCAAAAACCGCGCTGCCCAGTGTCCGACCAGTTGCAGATAAGGACGCGGTATATATCTTAAGACTAAACTAATGATCGATTTCATTAAGTCAATTAACTAAAAATTAATAATTTTAGGATTATAAGTATTGAAAAAACCTACGAATGATTCCTTCGATTGATCCAAAACCGCCGGGTAAGAGGCTGATAAAGCAGATGTCAACACGCACCAAGTGGATGATCCTTGCTCCATGCGGCCTGTTGCTGTTCAGTTTTGGTCTTGCCGTACTCAGCCAGGCGGCCCACGAGCGGCGCATTGGAGAGCCTACTCAGGTGTGGGTGGTGCTGGGTCTGTACAGTCTGGCGCTTATCAACGGCGGACTGATCATGTTTGGCGAGGCGATCCGTTTTAGGATATTACTTCACGTTCGCCGCGAAACGCGCCGGAGTATGCGTCAGCTTGTTCGCAAGGTCAATACCAAATCTTCGGGCAAATCGAAATCGGCTAAAAAAGCAAAAAGCCCTATCAAAGCAGATTGACAGGACTAGTTGAATAATTTTTCGGAGAGGCCAATTTATTTTTTGTTAGCTTCAAACTGCGCCTTTATAGCCTCCACATCGACATTGCGAACCTCTGGTTTACGTAAAAGATCTTTGATCTTGGCAGTGCGGTTGTTTGCTACCGCTTTGTTTCTGCGTCCTTTACGTTTCAATTCCGTAACTCCCATTGTAAAATATTGTTTTGTGAAAGAGCCGCAAAATTAATCATTTTATATGAAATAATGCAGTCCATAATCACAATTATTGCATAAGCTGGCTAACTTTGCCCCTCAGCCAGCTGAATAAGGCGCATTTTTTTGAACCCAATACATATAATGAGTAAACCATCCCTAGCCCGCGGAACCCGTGACTTCGGTCCCGAACAAATGGTGAAGCGGACTTTTATTTTTGATACCATTCGTCGTTCCTTTCAACGATACGGTTTCCTTCCGCTGGAAACGCCTGCTTTTGAAAATCTTTCGGTTTTAATGGGCAAGTACGGTGACGAAGGAGATCAGCTGCTTTTCAAAATATTGAATTCCGGTGATTTCAGCGGCAAGCTTTCCGATCAGGACTGGCAAGAAGGTTACAAACCACTTACCAGTAAAATTTCTGAAAAGGGGCTCAGGTACGATCTCACAGTTCCTTTTGCAAGATATGTGGTGATGAACCGCGGAACGCTGGCAATGCCTTTTAAGAGGTACCAGATCCAGCCGGTGTGGCGCGCAGATCGCCCTCAGAAAGGCCGGTACCGCGAGTTTTATCAGTGCGATGCAGATGTAGTTGGTACGGATTCGCTGCTCTGCGAAGCCGAGATCGTCATGTTATTGCATGATATTCTGCCTGCATTGGGGATCAAGGATTTTGTGGTGAAAATCAATAACAGAAAGATACTCACAGGAATAGCCGAGATGGTTGGAGCTTCGGGCATGGAAGGTCCGCTTTGCGTGGCGATTGATAAGCTTGATAAAATTGGGAAAGAGAAGGTAGTGGAAGAACTACTTGAACGCGGATTTTCAGAATTAAGCGTTCAGAAACTCGAACCTATATTTGTTCTTTCCAATGAAAAGGAACCGTTTGCCGAACTGAAAACGTGGCTCGCCGATTCTGAGATTGCATTGAAAGGTATTCAGGAACTGGAAGAAGTGTGGGCGATGGTGAAAGTGCTGGGCATCGAAAACCCGCAGATCGAATTTGACGTTACACTCGCGCGCGGCCTTTCTTATTATACAGGGGCGATCTTTGAAGTGAAAGCTAAAAACGTGCAGATCGGCAGCATTTCGGGCGGTGGTCGCTACGATAACCTTACGGGTACATTTGGTGTTCCTGGAATTTCGGGCGTAGGAATTTCGCTCGGCGTCGACCGTATTTATGATGTGATGGAGGAGCTGAATCTTTTTCCGGAAAGTCAGAATGCGAGTACGAAGGTGATGATATCCAATTTTGATGCAGATGCATTTACATTTGGTCTGGCCATTTTGCCTAAACTCAGAAAAGCAGGAATAAACGCCGAGATCTATCCGGATTCAGTGAAATTGAAGAAACAGCTGGATTACGCAGACCGTAAAAATATACCTTATGTCATATTAATAGGCTCCGATGAAATGCAGTCGGGACTATTGACTTTGAAGAATATGAGATCCGGCGAACAGCAGAAGCTAAGCGCCGACGAGATCATCAATGCATTAACGAAAGAAATTTAATAGGGAAATACAATGAATGACGATATACTAAGAATTGCAATCCAGAAATCGGGAAGACTAAGTGAAGATTCTTTAAAACTGATCAAAGAATGCGGTATCCGTTTTGATAACGGCGCCGGTAAGCTTAAAACCGACGCGACTAATTTCCCCGCGCAGATCCTGTTTTTACGCGACGATGATATTCCGGGTTATGTGGAAGACGGCGTTGCTCACCTCGGTATTGTCGGCGGAAATGTTTCAGAAGAATCTGATAAAAACGTTGATACGGTTCATAAACTGGGTTTTTCTAAATGCAGGTTGTCGATCGGCGTTTTGAGCGAGCATCAATATGATGGAGTTCACGATCTGGAAGGCAAAAGTATTGCAACTACTTATCCGCGCTTATTGGGTAAATATCTGGAAGCAAATGGCGTGAAAGCGCAGATCCACGAGATCAGCGGTTCTGTCGAAATTGCACCAAGTATCGGGCTGGCCGACGCGGTTTGTGATATCGTCAGCTCCGGTAGCACGCTATTGAGCAACGGACTGAAAGAAGTGGAAACGATTTTCCGTTCCGAAGCGGTAATGATCGCCAGCAAGCAGCTTTCGCAGACGCAGCAAGGGTTACTGGATCAGCTTTTGTTCCGTATTAAATCGGTTCAGGAAGCGAAGAATAACAAATACATTTTGCTAAACTGTCCAACCGACGCGGTGGAAAATATTTCAAGATTCCTGCCGGGAATGCGTGCTCCAACGATTTTGCCGCTTGCTACGGAAGGCTGGTGCTCGCTGCATTCGGTGATCAATGAAAATGAGTTCTGGGAGAATATCGAGAAGATTCGCCAGGCAGGTGCAGAGGGTATTCTGGTAATACCTATTGAGAAAATGATCCAATAAATAGCCGCCTCGAAACCGGCATTCGTTATACCGATATGAATATTATTTCATTTCCAGACAGGTCGCAGTGGAGCGCGCTGCTTACCCGGCCGGTTCAGGAAACCAAGGATATTGAAAAACGAGTATTCCCGATTCTCGAACAGGTTAGGAATGAGGGAGATAAGGCACTGCGGGAACTGGCTTTGAAGTTTGACAACGTGCATTTGGGCGAGATCGCTTTCTCTGAGGAAGCAATATCAGCTGCGGGCGACCTGCTGGATGAAGAACTCAAAGCTGCGATCGGGCAGGCTTACAAGAATATTTACAAATTTCACAAAGGTCAGCTGCAAGCTCCTGAGAAGATCGAGACGATGCCCGGCGTAACCTGCTGGCGCAAAAGTGTCGGTATTGAAAAAGTTGGTATCTATATTCCCGGCGGCTCGGCACCTTTGTTCAGTACGGTTTTAATGCTGGGGATACCGGCGCAAATCGCAGGTTGCAAGGAGATAATTCTTTGCACTCCGTCAGACCATCCAGCTATATTATATGCAGCCGGGCTGGTTGGCGTGACGAAAGCTTTCAGGGTAGGAGGTGCGCAGGCAATTGCTGCGCTAGCTTACGGAACCGAGTCGATCCCAAAGGTTTACAAAATATTTGGCCCTGGAAATCAATATGTTACTGCTGCAAAAATGCTGGTAAGCAGCGAAGGTATCGCAATTGACATGCCAGCCGGACCGTCGGAAGTGGCTGTTTATGCCGACGATACCGCGGTACCGGCATTCGTTGCTGCCGATTTGCTTTCTCAGGCTGAGCACGGGCCTGATAGTCAGGTATTGTTGGTTTCGACGAGTAAAAAACTGCTTTCTACCGTCAATCTGGCGCTTCCCTCGCAACTGGAAAGATTGCCACGCAAAGAGCTGGCGGCACAGGCGATCGCCAATAGTAAAGCTATTCTGTTGGAATCGGAGGCTGATGCGATTGATCTGCTAAACCAATATGCAGCCGAGCATTTGATATTGAGTGTAGCGAATGCAGAAGCGGTTTCAGAAAAAATTATTAATGCAGGTTCTATTTTTCTAGGAAACTATACACCAGAATCCTGCGGCGATTATGCGTCGGGAACGAACCACACCTTGCCCACAAATGGTTACGCAAGAGCTTATAGTGGTGTTTCGGTGGATAGTTTTGTTAAAAAGATCACAGTACAGCATATCAGCGAAGAAGGAATACGAATTCTGGGACCAACTGTGGAAGCGATGGCCGAAGCCGAATCGCTGGAAGCGCACCGGAAAGCGGTAAGTTTGAGATTGAAAAGCCTGGAATAAATTAAAGATCCGGAAAAATGTCGTAGATTAGGAGACATTTTTCCAGTTAAACTTTGAGCTTATGACAGTTCGTATGGTTAATGATCGCCTGGGCGGCTATGGAGTCTTAAAACATCGGATCAACAATGATTTCGACCTTGCACGGCTCGCCTCCAACGGAGTTCCCAAAGCTTCCATTCAGCATCTTGCCGATTCAATTGGTATGGATAGCAAGGTTATCGTCGATTTGTTACCCGTAACTGCTCGCAACCTGCAACGCTATAATGATTCTGATCTCCTTAGCAATGTCGTTTCAGATCATCTGATCGCACTAGCTGATCTTTTCTCGGTAGGGGTTACTGCGCTTAGCAAAGATTATTTTCAAAGCTGGCTTACCGGCCCGATTCCTTCGCTCGGTAACGAAAGCCCGATCTATTTTCTCAAAACACACGCAGGAATCGAGCTGATCAAAACTGAGTTGGGACGTATTGAGCATGGTATTTTTGCTTAATGGAGCTGTTCAGGATATCGCGGGTTCAATATCAGGACGATCTGACGGGAATAGGCGCGTTCCGGCATGGCGGCAGGTGGAATTCTCCCGGGCATCATATGTTGTACACGGCATCTCACCGCTCACTCGCGATGCTTGAAGTGCTGGTGCATTTGAATAAATCAATACCTCCGCCGGATTATGTGATCGTGGTATTATATGTTCCGGACGCGATGGTGACAGTTAATGCGCCTTATGTGGTTGCCGATTGGGAATATGAGCAGCAGTGGAGCAAAGATCTGGGAGATGAATGGTTGCGGGAAAAAACCTCATTGTTATGTCGGGTTCCTTCGATAGTAGTGAAATCGGAATACAATTACCTGATCAATCCCGCGCACGAAAACGCCGGTGCCATAAAGGTTGTAGATAAAGAACCTTTTGAGTTTGATACCAGGCTTTTTACGTCTTTTGTAAATAAATAAATGCAGCCGATTGCTGCAAAAATGGAATGAACAATACTTTTGACCTGAAAAAAATACTTCGGCCGCACATCCTGACGCTGGCGCCTTATTCATCTGCAAGGGACGAATATACAGGTCACGTCGGCATTTTTCTGGATGCAAATGAGAATCCGTACGGGTCTGTTACTGAGGCAGATTACAACCGCTACCCGGATCCTTATCAGGCTGAGATCAAACAAAAAATTACTGTAATCAAGCAAGTTAGTGCTGACCGGATCTTTTTAGGAAACGGCAGCGACGAGCCTATCGACCTGCTCACGCGTGCAACATGTAGCCCCGGAACCGACCACGTGATCATCATGCCGCCCACTTACGGTATGTACGAAGTGAGCGCATCCATCCATGATGTTCGCATTGATAAAGCTTCCCTGACGACTGATTATCAGATCGACGTGGATGCGGTTTTAAATGCTGTAAAGGATAATACCAAAATCATCTGGATCTGCTCGCCGAATAACCCGACGGGAAATAATATGCAGGACAGCGCGATTGAGACGATTTTGAATAGTTTCAACGGTCTGGTCGTGGTGGATGAAGCTTATATTGATTTCACTGATAAACCTTCATGGGTGAGCCGCCTGGACGAATTTCCAAATTTGGTTGTGCTGCAAACCTTCTCCAAAGCGTGGGGATTGGCTGGTCTCAGAGTGGGAATGTGCTTTGCATCAGTCGAGCTGGTACGGATTTTAAACAAAATAAAACCACCTTACAATATCAGTTTGCCGGCTCAGCAGGCACTTCTGGCAGGTTTGGAGCATATTACCGCGAAGGACAATATGGTTGCCGACATTCTTCAAGAAAGAGCGTCACTTGAAACTAGCCTGCTTGACTTGCCGATCGTTGTGAAAATTCACCCGTCCGACGCGAATTTCTTACTGGTACAGTTTGAAGACGCCAAAGCTGTGATGGATTACCTGATCAACGAAACGATCATTGTGAGGGACAGGTCCAGGGTGCACCTTTGTGAAGGCTGCCTGAGAATTACGGTTGGTACAAATAAAGAAAATGAAGTTTTGATCGATTCTTTAAAGAAATACCAACAGAAAAACGTTACAGTATAGCATATTCAGCACATCAAACTTCCCCGATCCAACTAAAATTATGAAGAAATTAGCCTTAACGTTTATCTGCATCCTCTCGTTTGGAATTGCCCAGGCCCAATATGATAACTGGGCAGTTGGTTTCAAGCTGGGTGAACCTACCGGGGTGAATATCCGGAAATACTTCAATAATATACACGCGCTCGACGTGACGATCGGGACTTACGGTGGGATTCTGTCCAAGGACCGCAAGTACAGAGGCGACGAAGGAATTTACAAAAACACCGGCGTTTCGGTTCAGGTGCATTATTTGTGGCACACGCCGCTGTTCAATTCGGAGGCGGTTCATGTTTACTACGGTTTGGGCGGGCAGATCAATAGCCGCAGATCGTATCCAAAAAGGTTGAATGGAAATCATGAGAAGGATATTTCACTAGGCGGTTCGGCGCTGGCGGGGTTGGAATATTACATTCCCGATAACCGTATGTCCGTATTTTTCGAAGGCGGAACCTACCTTGAATTGCTGCCAAGGCCGTTTTATCTCAGCCCGAACCTTTCGGCAGGTATCCGTTTCAATTTGTAAGAACTCCCCATTTACTGGTTCAGGAAGGCAGGTGTAAGCCTGCTTTTTTTGTGTAAATTGGTCAGCGCTCAGTTCTGTTTTCTACTAAAATTTCCGAAAGTGTTTAAAGTTTATAGTTCGTCGGCTGGATCTGGTAAGACTTATACGCTTACCAAAGAATACCTGAAACTGGCACTCAGCGCTACTTCTGAGAGCTATTTCAAGCATATACTGGCAGTCACATTCACCAATGCGGCGGCGAACGAAATGAAGGATCGCATTCTGCTGATGCTGCGGATTTTCTCGGAACCACAAGCTGCCGGGGAAGCTGTTCATCCGATGATGAAGGATATCATTACCGAGCTATTTCCAGATACGGAAACAGACCCAGAGCTTTTCGAGGCGGCTGTGCAACTGCTCGGTGAGCGCGCGCAGAACGTTTTTGGCCAGATCATGCACCGCTACTCGGATTTTTCGGTGATGACGATCGACAAATTCACGCAGCGGCTTATCAGCAGTTTTACAGACGAACTGGGAATTCCTTTTGTATTTGAAACGCAGCTCGATGCCGACCTGCTCGACGATGCTGTGGACCGGCTGTTATCCAGGATTGGGCAGGAAGGGGAAGAGGTTTTGACGGATATTGTTGAGAAATTTTATCGGGAGAGTGCCGAGGAAGGCAAAAGCTGGGGTACGCTCCCCATGCAGATCCGTGATACTTCAGGTACCCTCCTGAATGAGCAGAGCTACCTCCAGATGAAGCGTGTGGAAGATCTGAAAATGGAGGATTGGATCAGCATTCGTAACAGAATGCGGACTTATGTGCGTGATCAGGAAGCCGCGATGCTGAAACTTTCACGCAATGCATTTGATTTGATCCAATCAGCTCATTTAACAGAAAAGGATTTCCATCAAAGCGGAAGAGGGATTTTTGGGTATTTTAAAGACAGATCAGAAAATAAAAAACTCTGGGGGGAGCCTAATTCCTACGTTTACAAGACAATCGGTGAGGGAGTTTGGTACGGAGGGAAAGCCGCGCTTCTGATTCGGGATGAGATCGACGGGATCAGGACAGACCTGGAAAATTACTTTCATCAGATCGAAAATACCCGGCTGGCCGAGTCAGGGAAAGTGATGCTTTACAACCAGCTCGACCGCCATATTTATCAGTTATCGCTTCTGGGAGAGATCAGGAAAGAATTTGATGCATTACTCAGGCAGAATAATCAGGTGCACATTTCGGACTTTAACCGCAAGATCGTCGAGATCGTCGCCAGGGAGCCGGTACCTTTTATTTTTGAGAGACTGGGGGAAAAATACAATCATATTCTGGTCGACGAATTTCAGGATACCTCTAAGTTACAGTTTGCCAACCTGTTGCCGCTGATCGAAAATGCATTGTCCGGCGGGTTTTTCAACCTCGTGGTCGGCGACGCCAAACAGTCCATTTACCGGTTTCGCGGCGGAGATATGGATTTGATCCTCAATCTGGCGCAAAATCAGATGGAGCGAATGGCGACGGTTTTCGGTGCCGATTCGTTTCATGCCGAGCGGTTGAACACGGTAAGTAATTATCTGCATATCAACCATTTAAAGGTAAACAGGCGCAGTTTTAGGGAAGTAACTGCTTTCAATAACGAGTTTTTCGGCTTTGTAGCCGACCTGCTGGGAAACGAATATCCGTTGATCAAAGAAGTTTACGATCAGAATTTTCAGCAGGAGATACCTGATAATGCAGCTATCGGCGGCCACGTGGAAGTGGAATTTTTGGAAATGAAAGATCCTTATGACGAAGGAGCCGAGATAGACCATGCAGCTGACGGAATGATAAGAAGGTCGATCGAGCTCGTCGCGGACTTGCGCACGCAGGGTTTTGACTGGCGCGATATTGCGGTACTGTGTCGGCGGAAGAAAGAGGCGGCGGCGCTGGCCAATTATATGAATGAAGCCGGTTATCCGCTGATTTCTGACGATGCATTGTCGATGAGCTATTCGCGATCGGTGCATTTTATTGTCTCTTTTATGAAGGTATTGCACAGTTCGGATCACCGGCTGGCGCGTTATGAAGCGGCTTATTTGTTTCATCATGTTGTCAAAAAGGAAAGTCCGGCGCCGGCTGATTATGAGGAAATCCGCCTTTTATGCGAAGAGCGGGGACTGGATTCTTTTTTGACCTACTTCAAAAAATGGAACATAAATCTTACCTCGTTCCGGCTGCGCCAGCTATCGGTTTTCGAACTGAGCGAGCAGCTGATGAAGCAGTTCGGCTTGCTGGAAAGTAAATTTGAGACAGAATACCTGTTCCGTTTTCTGGACGTTGTGCACGAGTTCGGAAACCGGAAAACGAATCACCTGGGCGATTTCCTGACTTATTGGGACACCGCCAGGCACAAGCTTTCGATCACTATTCCGGAAGGCACGGACGCGATCAGGATCACGACGATACACAAGTCGAAAGGTCTGGAATATCCGGTGGTGATCATTCCTTATGCCAACTGGAAAGTAACTCCCAATGCAAGACTTGATAAGCTTTGGGTGGATCTGGAAGGTATTGATTATGAAGAATTTAAAGTGCCTGACAGCCCGACTTACGCCGGTAAAAGTCTGAAAACTTCGCTCGTTTCGGTGGTGAAAGAACTTGAAAATACGGTTGCCGCACAGCAGTATCAGGATGAAAAGACAAGGGTACTGGTCGAAAATCTGAACCTGCTTTATGTCGCATTGACGCGGCCGGTGCAGCGTTTGTATATCCTCGCGAAACGGGAGCGAAACTGGAATACGGGCCAGCAGGTGAATAATTGGTTGAAGGAATTTTTCTGCCGGCAGGATTTTACGCCGGAATGGGACGAAAGCATATCAGTATATACCATTGCGGAAGGCAATGCGCCGCCTAGCCACGCGCATACAAAGTCGGACGCGCGGCCGTTCGTAATGCAGCAAATATTGAGTAACGACCGGTCGGACTCCATGCGGCTCCGCAGAATGGCCGACCGTATTTTCGACGTCAATACATTCGAAGCCAAGCGCGACCGGATCCAGAAAATGAAGTACCTTTTTACAAGGATGAAGACCGCGGCTGATTTGGATATTACGCTCGAAAAGCTGGTACGCGAAGGTATTTTAACCCAAAAAGAAACACCTGAAATGCGTGCTGCCGCCAGTCGCTTAATGGAAGGCACAGAGATTAAGTCGCTGTATAGCAATGAAAACCGGGTACAATTTGGCAAAGAAATGCTGATCCCGGGAGGAACCTTATTGCATATTGACCGAGCCGTTCAAATGCCCGACGGTACCTTTGTGTTCATGCTCTTTTCGGGCGCAAAAGACCTGAGCGAGCCTGGGCGTAATCTTCGCAAAGTAATGAATGCATTCAAAACATTAGGCAAAAAATCGCGGGGGGTGATCGTAGATCCGGATATGGAGTTGGTAGAATGGGTAGACGTTTTATGATATTATTGTTAATTTTTTAACACCAGAATATCTGTTAACCCAAGTCGAAATACTTTTGGCGTATATTGTAGTTAAATCTGGGACAAATTCCCGATTAGGTGCGGCCAATAGGCTGGAAATGAATATTTTTTGCTGATATTCACAAAAATATTACAGCTCTGGCTCAATTCTACGACCTCAGATTTCTATGAGATTATCCTTTCAGCGACAAGTTTTCCTCGGGACAGCTTTCTCCATAATTCTTGTGCTGGTTGTCGGCGTTACCTCTTATAATGCGATTAAAATTCAACTTGAAAACACTCGCTGGGTGTACCATACCAGGGAGGTAATGCGCATTTCCAGTTCACTTAAAAATCAGCTGCTGACGTCCGAAGCCAATGTTCGCGGATTTGCACTCACACGCCACGGTTCCTTCGAAACCAGTTATGTGCAGTCGGTGACGAAGGTTTGGACGGAGCTGGATGTTTTGCGAAAACTGGTGCGGGACAATAAGACACAGGCAACGCGGGTAGATTCGCTTTCGATATTGCTGCATACCCGGATGGATCTGATGGGAAGGCAATACGACATTTTAAAGGGCGGAAATTTTGACCAGGATACAATCCGAAAACTGGTACTGGCTGGGAAGAACGTCTCGTCACTACTGGATTTCAACTTCCGCCGGATCGAGAATATGGAGGAAGGATTACTGGCAGAGCGAGAGCAGAATGCGGCCGTAAGTTCCTCAGATGCAAAGCAATACATCTTGATCGGATCGTCCATATTCCTCTTTGTGGTCGTACTCCTCTATTATTTTATCCGGCGCACCTACAATGCGCAGATAGCTTCGGAAAAGCTTACCCTGGAAGCGAACAAGCAGCTGGAATTGTTGTCTCTCGAAGATCAGGAAAAGAACTGGATACTCGATGCGGCCGTAAAGTCGGCGGAAACTGTGCGCGGCGAGCCAACTCTGGTAGCGCTCTCCCGGAAACTGGTCGCCAGGCTAGCCGAGCTGACTGGCGCACATGTGGGCATGATGTACCTGCAAACCCGCGCCGGAAATACCATGGAACTGGCTGCGACTTACGGCATTTCCGAGCAGGATTCGCTTATTAAATCATTCAAAATAGGGGAAGGATTCCTCGGTCAGCTGGTAGCAGATAAGGTTGATCTTAAAAAACTGGACGTTGCGCCGGAATATTTTGCACTAAAAACTTCGTCGGGAAGGGTAGGACCGGGCGCGGTTCTCATCAAAACGATCTCGTTTCAGGGGCAGGTGAAAGCGGTATTGGAGATCGGGTATGTGCAGGATCCAGGGCACAAGGTTGTGAGGATACTGGAAATGATCTCTGACAGTGTTGCTGTTGCTATTATGGCGGCGCGCGCGCGCGAAGTGGCCAATGAATTGCTCGAAAAAACGCAGTTGCAGGCCGAGGAGCTGGAAAGTCAGCAGGAGGAACTGCGGGTGACCAACGAAGAGCTCACGCGGCAAACGTCGCTTTTGCAGGTTTCGGAGGAGGAACTTCGGGTACAGCAGGAGGAATTGAAGCAGATCAATACAGAACTGGAAGAAAAAGCCTTTTTGCTTGAAGAACAGAAAGGAACGATTGAAGCCGCGCGCGACCAGATACAGATCAAAGCCGACGAACTCGAAAAAAGCGGCAGATTCAAGAGTGAATTCCTGGCCAATATGAGCCACGAGTTGCGCACACCGCTGAACAGTATTCTGATCTTATCGAGGATTTTAGGTGAAAATAAAGGACTGCGATTGAATGACGAAGAGCAGCGTTACGCTTCCGTGATCTATAACTCGGGCAACGATCTGCTGACGTTGATCAACGATATTCTGGATCTTGCCAAAGTGGAGTCGGGCAAAATTGAACTGTATAATGAGGAAGTTAATACCGGCCTGATTCTTGCGGAACTGACCAATACTTTTCATAAAGTGGCTGAAAATAAGGGGCTTACTTTAAAAATAGAGCAAAATGCTTCCTGCCCCGACGTTCTGTTCGTAGACCAGGTGCGCCTGTTGCAGATCGTGCGAAACCTGTTGTCGAATGCGATCAAATTCACATCCGCGCCGGGTACAGTGTCGCTTACAATCGGAATGGATTCCACGCATTATGTGTTTGAAGTGGCTGATTCGGGCATTGGTATTCCCTACGAAAAACAGAAAGCAATTTTTGAAGCATTTCAGCAGGCCGACGGTTCAACCAGCCGGAAGTACGGCGGTACCGGGCTGGGACTTTCAATAAGCCGCGAGCTGGCAAACCTGTTTAAGGGATCGATCTCTTTGAAAAGCGAGCCGGGCGAGGGTTCCGTATTCACGCTCAGAATTCCGGTCCAATCTGCGCAGGAAGAAGCTCCGGCACTTGCGGCAGCTCCAATCGCAGCAGCGCCCGAGGCTGTTCCTCAGCTGAAAGAAAACAGGTTGCTATTGATCGAAGACGACGAGGTTTTCGCGGCAGATATGTCGGCAAAAGCAATTGACGCAGGTTTTGAAGTAAAACTGGCCATCGACGGAAAAAGCGCGCTGGAACTGGTGAAAACATTTAACCCGACCGCGATCATTCTTGATATGAACCTGCCGGATATGTCGGGCGATGAAGTGTTGAAAGTATTGAAAGCAGATTCCCGCGCGCGGCTTATTCCAGTCCATACGATCTCTTCCGGCGATTATTTTGACACAGATATGCTGAAAGGCGGCGCGATTGGTTTTATGCAAAAACCGGTCGACCAAAAGTCGGCCGTGAACATATTTAATCTCCTCAAACTGGAAGGCAAGGATCTTGAAAAGCAAAGAATTCTGTTGATTGAAGACGATGCGTATCAAAGCAAGTACCTGGGCGATTTCTTGACGAGTAATAACATTTTTGTTCTGTATGCCTATTCAGGTGAAGAGGCGCTCGGTATACTGGGCAGGGAATCTGTCGACGGGATCATCCTGGATGTGAGGTTGTCGGATATGAACGGGCTTGACCTGCTCGACGAGATCAAGCAAAACCCGGATCTGAGTAACCTGCCGGTGGTTGTGAATACAGCCGAAGATCTTTCACAGGCTGATCTGAGCCGGGTAATGAAGTATTCGCATCCTGTTGTAATTAAAACTAAAAAATCCAATGAGCGGCTGCTGGATGAGGTGAAGCTGTTTCTGAAAAAGTTCCAGCCACGTGTGCCTGCTGCGCCCGACAAGAAAAGGGGAGAACTGGGAGCCAATGCGGTATATTCGGAACATGCTTTCGTGGGCCGGAAAATACTGGTTGCCGACGATGATATGCGGAATATATTTGCATTGAGCGCAGTATTGGAGGATTCTGGTTTCAAAATTGAGATTGCTACAAACGGCAGGGAAGCGATTGAAAAGCTGGAAGAAAATGCGGATATCGAGCTGGTGCTGATGGACGTGATGATGCCGGAAATGGACGGGATCGAGGCGACGAAGATTATCCGGACACACAGTCGCTGGGCCTCGCTTCCGATTATTGCAGTAACCGCCAAGGCGATGCAGGGCGACCGGGAACAGTGCCTGGCCGCCGGTGCCAATGATTATATTTCGAAGCCAGTCGATATTGACAAGCTGCTTTCGCTCATCAAAGTCTGGCTACATTCCGCCTGATTATGAATTTACTTGAATATCCGGATCTGGAAGTATTGATCATGCAAATCAGAAATGCTTCCGGATTTGATTTCTCGGGTTATGCCAGACCGTCGCTGCTGCGGCGCGCAAGCCGCTATCTGACAAAGAATAAACTGACATTGCCGCAGTTGATCTCGCATTTGGAGCCCGAAAGCGATATAGTATTTGATCTGATGCAGGAAATGACGGTCAATTACTCTGAAATGTTCCGCGATCCCGATTTCTTTATTGGGGTTAAAAGTGAAGTTTTTACCTACCTCGAATCTTATCCGGGGCTGCGTTTCTGGGTAGCCGGCTGCGCTTCGGGAGAGGAAGCCTTTTCGCTGGCCATTTTGCTCAAAGAATGCGGGTATCTCGACAGGTCTCTAATCTACGCCACGGACCTGAATAACAAAGTGCTTACAGCGGCGCGTGAGGGTGTTTTTACACTCAGCAATGTCCGGACGTTCTCGGAAAACTACCTGCTTGCCCACGGACAAAATTCGCTCTCTGACTACTACCACGTTTCCTACAATAAGGCGGTTATCTCCCGGGAAATACGCAAAAACATAGTCTTTTCACTACACGACCTGACTGGTGACGGGGTATTTAATGAATTCCAATTTATCAGTTGCCGGAATGTAATGATCTATTTTACACTCGAATTGAGGCAGCGCGTATTCAGGTTATTGTACGAAAGTCTGAGTATGCTGGGGTTTCTTTGTCTGGGAAAAAGGGAAACGCTGCGCTATTCAGGTATTGAACAGAATTTCAGGGTGGTAGATACCGTGCTTAATATTTACCAGAAAATTAAATGAGGACATCTTCAAAATCACAGCCGCTCAGTCTGGTGCTTCTCGGAGGTTCCACCGGGAGTATGGTGATTTTTGAGGAGGTTTTGAAGCTATTGACAAGTCCGCCCGACTGTGCGCTCATATTCATATTGCATCGCGGCAAGTCCAGTACAGCCTTGCTTCCTGATTTGTTCAGGCGTAAAACGGGAGTGGTAATGATCGAACCGGACCATCTTGAAGAGATCAGATCGGCGCACGTTTACTTTGCATTGCCCGATTGCCATTTGCTGATAGGGCCCGATCGCCGCTTCTATTACGATCTATCTGATAAAGATTTTTTTTCCAGACCCTCCATTGACGCTGCGTTCGTGTCCGCGGCAGTCTCAGGTATTCCGGTGAAGGCTGCTTTCCTTTTCTCCGGTTCCAGTCCCGACGGTGCATTCGGAATGCGGGTTTTGGCTGAAAAAGGTTTTGCGACCTACGTACTGGATCCCGCCGAAGCCGAATCCTCGCGGATGCCCGAAGAAGCGATCAAGCTGTATCATGGCCACCGTCTTATCAGCAGGGCGAATTTTACAAGAACAATCAACGATATTATATATTCAAACGGAGTGTAGCCATGGAAAATACCAAATTACTACTGCTTGACGACCGGGAGGAAAATCTGATCTCACTCAAAGCGATCTTGAACAGGACCGATATTGAGGTTTTCGCGACTACCTCGCCGAACGAAGCTTTACGGATTGTTTGGGAAAATGATATTGCGGTAGCACTGGTGGACGTACAAATGCCGGGAATGGACGGATTTGAATTTGCCGAAACCCTGCTTTCCAACCCGAAGACGAAAGAAATTCTGATCGTATTTGTCACTGCTATTTCAAAAGAGACTACTTATGCTGTGCGCGGATTGAAAACCGGCGCAATTGATTACCTCTACAAGCCGCTCGATCCGTTTATTACCAATGCAAAAGTCGACTCGCTGATCAGGCTGGCGCGGAGCCAGAAGGAGATCAGGGACAAGAACAAACTACTCGAAAATTACGCGACGATCGTAACTAATTCCCCTGATATCATCGCAACTGTGGAGGCGGACAGTGGCAAGATCTTCTCGATTAATCCGTCTGTTGAAACCATTCTCGGCATTTCGCCAACTGGCCTGGTGGGCGTATCCATCCTGGATCTGCTCGTCGACCCGCTCAATTCTTCCCTGCGGGATGTGCTGGTGAAGAAGACTTACATTGGCGGGCAAACCATGGTAATCGAGGATCAGTTTTATGGACTGCTGCGTCAACCGGTTTGGCTCGAATTGCGCATTATGTTCAAAAACAGACTTCTGTTTGTTAACCTGCATGATATTGAAAAGCGAAAGGCGCACGAACGTGCCCTGATAAACGCTCAGCAGCAAGCTGACAAGGCAAGAAAGGGCAAAGAAGCGTTTCTGGCTAATATGAGCCACGAAATACGCACACCGCTAAACGGTATTATTGGCTTGGGAAATCTGCTTGCCGCTACCGAGATGACCGTCGGGCAGAAGGAATTGATTGATATGTTGCAACAATCCTCCGGTTCGTTGCTGAATATATTAAACGATATTCTTGACATTTCTAAAATCGACGAAGGCAAGTTTTCGGTCATCCCAACGTCAACCGACCTGCGCGATAGCGCCAAAGCAATAGTTGATCTGATGAAATTCAAGGCGGACGAGAAGAAGCTGAGTCTCACATTCCAGATTGACAGCGCTGTGCCCGAATGTGTACTTGTCGATGGAATGCGACTCAACCAGATCCTGCTGAACCTTGTCGGGAACGCATTGAAATTTACCGAAAAAGGCGAGGTAAGGCTGAAAATCGACTATCTGGCGACGGTTAGCTCCGGTCATAAGATCAGGTTTATGGTGGAAGATACCGGCATTGGCATGTCCGGTGAGCAACTCGCAAACATCTTTTCTGAATACGGGCAGGCTTCCGAAAACATCTCGCATCAATACGGGGGTACCGGTTTAGGCCTGACTATCTCGCAGAAACTCGCGCGTTTAATGGGTAGCGAGCTCGAAGTCAATAGCCGCACGGGCAGCGGCAGCCAGTTTTTTTTCACGATGATCCTCAACGATGCCAAGCCGAAAAATAAGGAGGTAAAAACGCAGATATCGTTTCAAAATCTACCTCCATTTACCGGCAGAAAAGTGCTCGTAGCAGAAGATAATCCTATTAATGCACTGCTTTTAAAGAAATACCTGAAAGCCTGGATGCTTGAAACGACTGTGGTAGTAAATGGCCGGGAAGCAGTCGAGACGCTGCGAAAGCAGATTTTTGACCTCATTATTATGGATACAAGAATGCCGGAAATGGACGGTTTCCAGGCAGCTCGTCTAGCCAGAAATGAATTGAAGATCACTACCCCGATATTATCGCTCTCAGCCACAGTATTGCCGGAGGAAATACAGCAAGCCTACGAAGCAGGAATGAACGATACACTTTCCAAGCCATTTGAACCTGAAAAACTGCACCAGAAAATAAGCATGCTGTTACCACAACTGGTCTGACAACCTTTTTGCAACGATTTGTTTCCTGTAATCGTAATGATTATTTGCAGGAATTCGTTTATCAGGTATATTCAAAATCGTTTCAACCAACAAAATGAGAAATATAAAAAACAGTGCAATTATCCTGCTGTTAGTGGCCCTTTTCGGATGCAGTTCATCCAAAACAATGACTTATGAATCCAAGTGGAATGCACCTTTTTCATACGTGGATGGGGTAAAGCCTGACCAGCAGGACCAGCGTTCGAGGCTGCGTTACGGGATTATCAATGACGATCAGTTTGTTTATATCACATTAAAGACAAAAGACCCGTCTACGATCCAGAACATCCTGAGCAGCGGATTGAAGATCGCATTCAGCCCGGAAGGACAGAAAAAAGAAGCCTATTCGCTGTTGTTTCCGGTGGTAATGAAGGAGGACAGGAAGGCGCTGAAAAGGATCGATACCGATCTTCCAAATAGCCTGGGACTGGGTTTGCTTCTGGATTCTTATAACAAAGAAGCAGTATGGAAAGATAAAAGCGGGCAGCATTTTATCAATCTTGTCGCTCCTGACGGCAGTATCAAATCTACCATTACCATGGACCGTGACGGAGAGTTGACCGAGCAAATTGTGATTCCTTTCGCTTTAATGGCAGTGAATGCGCGGGAAACTTCCATGCTGGGTGTAAGCATTAAGGTTGACGGTCAATCTTCACAATCAGGATTCAGTCCCCGGATCGGCATCGGTCTCGGCGGCGGTATCGGAATGGGTGGAGGAATGGGCGTTGGAATTGGTAACGGTGGCTACGGTTCCAGGTATAACAACAACGAAAAGAACGTCGATATCAGACTGGAAGTGCAGCTTGCAAGAGCTAATTGAGTCCAAATCTTTTAAACACAGAAAAGCCTGCCCTGGAAGTGGTGGGCTTTTTTGTTTTGTTACAATCTGAAATATTACTGATATTCAGTTAATTGAACGTCGTTAAATTTTCTTTCTTAAACAGATATTTCATTTCTTCTTGATATTTGTCTTGAATCACCCTATTTCGCCTCGCCCGGGAACATGTTTTGCAGCCACTTAGGACGAGCTGTTACTTTTCCCAATCCTGAATCCGACGCTACTAGACGTGCGCACTGACCCCAAAACATTGAGCTGGTGAATAAGATCAATATTAAGAAATTCTATAACTTTTTAAGATACCGAAGAGACTTCACCAGGTACAGCCTGAAAAAAGCGAGGAGTTACGAGATCCTGTTGTTCTGGCTGAAAAGTGTCATGAACCGTACGCAGTTCCTGATCCTCTCGGGTATGCTTGTGGGGATAACCTGCGGGTTGGCCGGGGTATTATTGAAAGAGCTGGTCCATTACATTCACTATATTATCACCTACAAGGTCCATTTTGAGCGCCAGATTCTCTTCTATCTGCTCTTCCCTTTCCTTGGTATTGTAATCACCACACTCGTCGTCATCTTCGTATTTAAGGGGCAGGACAGAAAAGGCATTGCGGCGATACTTTATGAGATCGCGCAGAATTCCAGTATTGTTTCTTCTGTAAAAATGTATTCCCAGATCGTGCAAAGTGCGATCACAGTAGGGCTCGGCGGATCGGCCGGGTTAGAGAGTCCGATCGCGGTAACCGGCGCCGCCATTGGTTCCAACTTTGCGCGTACCTACAAGCTCGATTACCGGGAGCGCACATTGCTGCTCGCCGCAGGTGCGACGGCCGGAATTGCGTCCGCATTCAATGCACCGATTGCGGGTATGATGTTCGCTTTTGAGATACTGCTGACCGGCGTCGTTTTCTCAGATTTTATCCCGCTCGTCCTAGCGGCAGTGTGCGGAAGTTTGGTCTCAAAGATACTTTTAGAGGAAGAAGTTTTGTTCCAGTTCAAGACCCGAAATGCATTCGATTACCACAACATTCCATACTACCTGGCACTCGGCATTCTGTGTGGATTGTACGCACGGTATTACGTGTTGATCGCAAAAGCAATGGACCATTTTTTCCAGAATCTTAAAATGTCACGCATCAAAAAAGCGATGCTCGGCGGGGCAATTCTCTCGGTGCTTTGTGTGCTCTATCCGCCGCTCTTTGGCGAGGGTTACGACACCATCAAAGCGATCACGAACGGGCAAATGCACGAGGTAATGCAGAATAGTCTTTTCCGGTTTATCGGGTACCGCGAGTGGGTGATTCTGGTGTTCGTCGCGGTGATCTGTCTGCTCAAAGCATTCTCTGCTTCCATCACGATTTTCAGCGGCGGAAACGGGGGAAACTTTGCGCCCTCGCTCTTCGCCGGCGGCTCGCTGGGGTATGTGTTTGCGCTACTCTGTGTACAGCTCGGCATGACCGAAGTGCCCACCAATAACCTCGTGATAGTAGGAATGGCAGGTGTGATGAGCGGGGTATTGTACGCGCCGCTGACAGCCATATTCCTGATCGCAGAATCAACCTCCGGCTACGACCTTTTCATCCCGCTCATGGTCGTGTCTGTGATCTCTTTTTCTATGGCAAAATGGTTCTCGTCCGTCTCGCCCGATCTCGAAAAACTGGCCGACCAGGGAAAGATATTTACGCGCGAACACGACCGGAACCTGCTGTCGCTGCTCCAAATCCTCGACCTCATCGACAAGGATGTGCAGGTGATCCGGCGCGACGCTTCCCCGGAGGAACTAGCGGAAGTAGTTCGGACAGGGCATCGCAATATGATCTCCGTGATCGACTCGGGCAAGCGGCTGGCCGGCATCATTTCCCTTGACGATATCCGTCCGCTTTTCTTCAATCCCGAAGCCGCCGATATGCTGGAAGTCGAGAGCCTGATGAAGGTACCGGCAGCTGTGATCAGTGACTTCGACAGTGTGGTGAGTGTGGTCAAAAAGTTTGACGAAACCGGTGCCTGGAACCTTCCGGTAGTGAAGGCAAACGGCGAATTTTTAGGGTTTATTTCCAAATCCAGCGTCCTAAACAGCTACCGCCAGCTGCTGCGTGCACATTCAGGCTAGAAGTGCCACGTGAAACATTCTTTTTATTTCTCCAAATCGTAAATAATTGTTTAATAAGAAGATAACGATTCTATTTATTTGATATATATTTGAGTTATCAAGTATATATCAACCTTTTATCAAGTACACTTCAAATATATGGCAGCTATATCTCAATCATTGAAGTTCTTTCTAAACCTCACTACCGCGCAGACGCTGACTATCAAGAAGTTCGACTCAAAACTGAGTTCGCTGGGTATTAGTCTGAACGAATTTATGATCCTGTACCACCTCGGAGAAGCGCCCGACGAGAAGCTGAGACGCACCGATCTGGCCGAAAAAGTGGGGCTCACTGCCTCTGGAATTACCCGGCTTTTGTCGCCTTTGGAAAAGCTTGGTATGGTAAAAAGAGAGGCGAATAGCCGCGACGCGCGGGTGAGTTATGTGAAGCTGGCCAATGCGGGGAAGAAGATTTTGACCGAAGCTATTGCTTCCGCGGAGGCGACCTCAGAGCAGATTCTGGCTTCTGTTAAAACAAAAAAACTCGAAGAGCTGTCGAAAATGCTCTTCGAGTTGGGCGCTACGATTGAATAGCGTTGGGCTCAGCGAAAGGCCCGTTCTTCTGGCAAAATCTCAGCCGATGTTATTTGGCTTTTCTGACGTAAATATTGCCATTCATATTCTTAATCATGATCTCACTGCCACCGCCATTTACCTTGCCCTTCACCCAGTCTTCCACCGACACCTGAAACATTCCGTCTTGCTTGGAGCGCGTCGCCTGGGGCTGGCTTTTGTCTATGCTGATATCAAAGTCGCTGTAAATTTCCCCGCGGTCAGATTTGATCTTCACATCAAATTTGGCCGTGGCCGGCAGGGTCACATCAACGTTTCCATTGAGGGTGGAAAATGCCATCGGCGAGTTTGAATCTATCGTCTTGAAGGTAGCTTTGAGGGCACCGTTTATGGTATTGGCAACGGCTGATCCCGCCACGTTGGTGAGCGTAATATCCCCGTTTACATTCGCGATTTCAAGCTCGCCCGAAACGTTCTCGACGATGATATTTCCGTCGTTGACCGTCGTTGCTTTCAGGCCAAATTTCTGCGGTACTTTGATGTGCAGGTTCATTGTTTTGTTGACGAATTTGGTGCTCACGGTGATCGCATTATTTTCCTCCGTCGCGGTCAGTTGGATACCGTTGCTCGCCACGATCCGCCGCATTCCGGAGGCTTGTTCGTCCTTCGGTTTATCTGAATTATCCGAGCCTTTGAAAGTCGCTTCGATCACCACATCTTTCCCCGCATAGCCACTGATCCGGATCGATCCGTTCAGCAAATTTACTTTCAGCGAGCCGGCTTTGGAAGGGTCGGAGAGAGGGACTGTGATCGTCTCTTTTGGATCGGTTTGCGCCAGTAGTGCAGTGCTTCCAAGTGACAGGGAAATCGATAGTGCGAGGGCTAAAATTTGCTTCGTTTTCATTTTATTTATGATTGCTCTTTAAGATAAATGTTGCCGTTAAATGTTTCAAACTTGTGAGTCGGGCCGCCCTTACCAATGCGGATATACGTCTCCGTATTCAGTTTGTAAACCGTCTTGCTATTGCTTGTTTCCTGGTTCTTCACCACGCGGGCAGGCAGCGGTTCGGCATCCGGAAAATCTGTATAGAACTTACCGTTAAAACTTTTAAACTGGCAATCTGCCGAGAGTGCAGCGGGATAGGTAATCTTAATATCCCCGTTTAAAGTTTTGAAATCCGATTCGCCGGGAGGCAAAGTCACGAAGTTGGCTTCCACATCTCCATTTACCGTACTCACCCTCGCCGCGCCCTTTGCATTCGCAACTTTAATCGCCCCGTTCACATTGTTTACACCCAGCGCGCCCGTCACATTGTCGATAGTCACATCGCCGCCGTTGACAGTTGAAACATGCAGGTTGAGCGAATAGGGGACTTTTACGGTAAAATTCAGCTCGAAATGGTACTCGATCTTCGGACCATTCCAGTTCTTGCGGCCTCTGTTTGGCCGGGAATCGAAAGGATCGGCAATGTAAGCGATGATACTGTCTGCCTTTTGGTCAAATTCGAGTTTGAACTGGTTCTTACCTTCTTCCAGCACTTCTTTGGATTTCGCAGTAATCTTTTTATCGATTTCCAGGATCACCTTATCTCCATCGTAACCTTCTACTTTGATAAAACCGTTGATATTGTAAATGGCCAGCGTACTTGTGGCTGCGTTCTGCGAAAGTGTGAACTCTTTCTTCACGTGGTCGCTGAATTCCAGCTTTTGGGCCGGGGATTGGGTACAGGAAAGTACCGCTCCCGCCAGCAGAGGGATTGCAAAAATTTTCATGGCTAACAGATTGATTATGGTTATTTAAGATAAATCCCTGATCGACTGCTCGATTTTATTCTTGACCAGATTATCGAGTCCTTCTTTTTTCAAAAGGGTTTTCAAAGCCTTGATAGAGCGTTTTTCCTGCAATTTCACCATCACATCAGCCAGCGCGGCCTGTACCATCGGCGAATCCTGCTTTGAAAGCGACTTCACCAGCCCGCTCCTCACCAGTGGATTGTCGGCATATTGGGTCAGTGCTTCCAGCGTTACCAGCCGTACGTTCACATTGTCGTCGTTATTAAGTGTGGCAAAAAGCGCATCGATTACGCGTTCGTCGGCTTGCGCAATATCGCTCGTATAGCCAACCGCCCGCAGCCGCTCGGTAGCAGAAGGATTTTCGATCAGCGACAACATCATCGTGCTTTTCATATCCTGCACCTGCGCCGCGAGTGTTTCTATTTGCTGCTGATAAGCCGCAGACTGATTTTTCTTCTGCGTGGTTTTATACCCGATCGCCCAGCCGAGCCCCACCAATAGTAAGCTAAATGCCAGTTGTACAGTCCATTGCGGTAATGCCCAGTTCCGTATCCTATCTACCAAATCTTGCCATGAAAAACCAACTTCGCTTTTTTCTGCTTCTTTAAATTCATCCAGCATCGTGTAAAAGTTGGCCCGCATCGACTCGCGCGGCTCGGGAACATTGATTTTCCCCAAACTATTCCAAAGCTGCTTGTCAGCCGCAAACTCTTCCTGGCAGCTCACGCATTCGGCCAGGTGGCTGTTGATTTCCATCTGTTCCGGTTTGCTGAGCCGGTTATGAAGCCAGTCCGTCAATCGCTCCTTAGATTGCTCGCAATGCATTTTTTTATCTGCTTTCATTAGTGAAAAACCGTTTTTTTAATTCTCCCAAAGCCCTGTGAACCCGCACTTTCACTGTACCTTCATTGATATTCAGCACTTTGGCTATTTCATCGTATTTCAATTCCTGGAACCTGCTCAAAATGAGTACTTCGCGGTGCTCAGCAGAAAGGCCGCCCATAGCCTGGTGCAGCATATCCTTGTCCTGCTGTTTTTCAAACCCTTCATCGGCCAATATCCCGCCACCCAGACTGTCGGCATAATCGTTGATATCAGCGTGATTCAGCCCTTTCTTCTGCTTAACCGAATCATTCAGCACGTTTCTTGCCAAATAATACATCCACGACCTGAATTCACCTTCTCCTGTAAACGTATGCTTGTATTTCAGCATTCGGTAAAACACATTCTGAACCAGGTCTTCGCTCGCGTCGGCTTTATGTGTCATGTGATAAAAAAACGCGAACAGAGGCCGGTTGTACCGCTCAAACAGCAAGCCCATCTTATCCAGATCGCCGGCCTTTACCCGTAACATCAGTGAATTATCGGTGAGCGTATTCAAGCAGTCGGTTCTATTTGTGGTGATTCTGACGTGATAACTGAGGGAATCGGGAAAGGTTACAGGAAATTAAAAGTTTATTTTTGAAATGTTTACTGTAACTTGGAACGTTACATGTTATACAGCGTTTATGATTGTTACTTTCAAACATAAAGGGCTGGAACTATACGCACAAAAAGGAGACAGATCCAAACTGCCAAATCAGCAAATTGCCAGGATCAGGCTCATTTTGACGCGTTTAGACAGCGCCAAAAGTCCTGTTGAAATGAATCAGCCGGGCTATCATTTTCATCAGCTGAGCGGCAACCTGCGAAAGTTTTATTCCGTACGAGTTACAGGAAACTACCGGATTATCTTTCGATTTGATGGTGAAAACGTCTTTGACGTAGATTATGTAGACTATCATTAATTAGAAATCATGGCACTATTTGACCCTGCTCACCCGGGCGAACTGATACGGGAAACAATTGAAGGACTTAGGGAGGAGACTAATCAGAAACTGACCATCGGGGAAGTTGCAGACGGACTTGGCGTGACCCGCAAAACATTGTCGGCCATTATCAACGGAAAGCAAAGCGTTACTCCTGAAATGGCGCTCCGACTCTCCACTGCATTTGCCAATACCAGTGCTGAATTCTGGCTTACCGTTCAGGAACAATACGACCTGGCTATTGCAAGAAGAAAAATCGATACGAGTAAAGTCCGCAGATTTTGGGAACCAGGCAAGATTATCAATCAACTTAAAGCCTAAAAAAAAGCCGGATAAACCGGCTTTTCTACGTAGTTAAAGGATATTTCGGAATGTCCCGCTGGCGATCCCTTTCTTTCATGATGGTTTCGTGCGTGGAGGTGATCGCATTTTGCTGCCTTAAAAGCATTTGGTTGATGTCAGCAGGGAATTCCATGGATTTGAGCGCCTCCTCGTAAGCTTTTCGTGCGGCATCCTCAATTCCTTCGGCATTTTCAAGTACCGCACGTCGGTTATCGATAGCGAATACAGCCCGGATATCCATCCAAACCCGATATAATTTGCCCGAGGTCATCGTTCCCGTCTCCGGCTCGCCTCCCAGGCTTACTACCTCGTCGCTCAGCTCGATCACGTGCACGCGGCTCTGGTCTCCCAGTGTATTGAAAAGCGCCCGCAGGTCATTCTCTATTTCGTTGGTTTCGTCATAAGCTTTTTCATATCCCGCAAGTCGGTCATTATTGATCACGATGAGATCGTTGAGCACTTCGATTATCTCCGCATTTTGTGCCATTTCAGTTGTTGGTTTAGTGATGAAAAAATGCCTTTAAATAATTATTCCACACCCAAATACAACTTTCAGATCGGCGCCGGTTACTCGGCGCGCAGTGATTTCACGGGGTTCATCAGCGCCGCCTTCACAGACTGGAAAGAAACGGTAAGTAATGCCACTGCCAGGGATAAAATGCCAGCCAGGCCAAACATCCACCAGGTAATCTCAATTTTATAAGCAAAACCCTGCAACCATTTGTTCATAACCCACCAAGCGACCGGTGCGGCGATTAGCATTGCAATGCAGATCAGCTTCATAAAGTCACGCGACAACAATACCACAATGCCTGGTACCGAGGCGCCCAATACTTTGCGGACGCCGATCTCCTTCGTCCGTTGCTCGGCCGTAAAAGTAGCCAGGCCGAAAAGTCCCAGACAAGCCACGAAAATGGTCAGACCAGCAAATATTCCCAGGATCTTGCCCGTTTTCTGCTCCGCTTTGTAAGTTTCGTTAAAACGGTCGTCGAGAAAAGAATAGGTAAAAGGAAGATCGGGCTTGAATGCATTCCACTTTTTTTCAAGACTGGAAACCAGGCTGGGGATATCGTCGGTCTTCACCTTGGCGATCATTGTGCCGGAGCCTTTGCCCAATATCATTACCAGCGGCGCAATCGGCTCGTGGAATGATCGAAAGTGGAAATCTTCAACAACCCCGATCACCACATAAGTCAGATTTTTCCCTCCGTTGAGCGTATTATGGATGGTGTGATTTACCGCATTGCCTTTCCAGCCCATGGTTCGGGCGGCGGTTTGGTTGATAATGATAGCCGAAGAATCCGTCCCAAATTCTCTCGAAAAATTCCGCCCTTCCACCAGCTTCATACCCAGCGTCGGTATATAATCATAGTCAATATCATAACGCAGCGATTTAACCAGCTCGGTTGACCGCGATTCGGGGTAAATGGAGAAGTTGTTGTTGTAAGAAGGGCCGGCCGGCAGGTAACCCGACAAGCTTACCTTTGCAATGCGGCTGTCGGAGAGCAGCTCATTTTTGAAAGCCTCCTGATTTTTGCCCAATGCCCAGGTCTCGGGCAGTACCAGCACCTGTTCCTTATCGTAGCCGAGCTTTTTGTTTTGGATAAACCTCAATTGATTGTAAACCACCAATGTACCGATGATCAGCACAATAGAGATACCAAATTGGAATACAACGAGCCCGCTACGCATACTAAACCCTTTTGACCCGGTTGAAAGGCTGCCGGCGATATTGCCTTTTAAAACAGATATTGGTTTGAAGGAGGAAAGAAAAAACGCCGGGTAACTTCCCGCAAAAAAGCCGACAAATAAACCGAACAAAATGAAGTAAGCAACAACTGCAGGAATGGTTTCCATATTGATTGCCAGTTCTTTATCTGCCAGTGTATTAAACAATGGAAGTGTTGCAACTCCTATTAAGATCGCGATCGTCATCGCCAGGAATGTGATCAGAACCGACTCGGTAAGGAATTGCAAAACCAGTTCGCGTTTTGCCGAACCCATTACCTTACGGACGCCGATTTCCTTGGCTCGCTTGGAAGAGCTGGCTGTCGAAAGGTTCATGAAATTGATGCAGGCGATCAGCAGCATGATCGTCGCAACCGCCCCGAATATATACACGTAGCGGACATCCCCGTTATCGCCCAGATCGTACTGAAAATCTGACTTCAAATGAATATCGGTAAGCGGCTGCAAGTACAGTCCGATCAGGTTTCCTTTTTTACGGAACTCGTTGAAACTCATTCCAAACGCAACCTGAACCTGCAGCCCCATGTATTTTTCCACTGTCGCCGGCAGTTTGGCTTCCAGCTTTTTGTAATCATAATCTTTTGGCAAAACCAGGTAAGTGTAGAACTCGGATTGCATCCACGAAGTTGATTTCGCATCTGCCGAGTTGACGAGTGAGGCAAAAATATCGAACCGGAAATGTGAATTGCGGGGTATATCCTTGAAAACGCCGGCAACTCTGGCTTTGTCACTCGATCCCTTGAATGTCAGCAACTTGCCAACCGCATCCGCATTTCCGAAAAACTTCCTCGCCAGCGATTCGCTGATTACGATAGCATTCGGGTCTGAGAGGGCAGCTTTGCTGTTTCCGGATAAAAAGGGCAGCGTGAAAACCTGGAAGAAATTGTTGTCAACGTATGCTAACCTGTTGTCAGTGTACAGTTTATCGTGCATGGAAATAACCGGTGAGCCGCCCTGGCGGAGGCGTGTCGATTCCAGTACCTCGGGGTAATCGGCCTTTAATGCAGCTGCGGTCGGCGGCATGACGTGCGCCTCATTGAATTTTCCACCCATCATCGAGCCTTTGAAAACAACGCGAACGATCTGGTCTGCCTTTTCATTAAAACGGTCGTAGCTAAGTTCGTCGATCACGTACAGGCTGATCAGCATACAGGAGGAGAGCCCGATCGCCAGTCCTACGATATTAATAGCAGAAAACGCGCGGTTGCGGAGCAGGTTGCGCCAGGCGATTTTGAAATAATTTTGGAACATAGGGCAGACGTTTGAATCGGTAGGATTGAAATTTTATGGCTAACAGATAGTACAATGCATTACATAGTTCTAGGTATAAAATATATGCCAGTTTTGTAAAATCTTGTTTATTAGCTGATTAAATGTAGTGAGCTGCTGATTTTCGTTCGTATTCGGACACATTTGTACGAAAGTACGCATTGTGCATGTGGCACGACAATGTAAAGTTTGTATACAGTAATTATTGTATATAAACTTTACAGTCTTTATGTTTGAGAATAATTACACACTATATATGGCAAAAAAGTCCAGGCAAGAGGAATTAATTGAAATCATCACTATCAGATTAGCCGAGCTAGAAATCGATTTATTGATCCCGCTGGAAGATTTGCCTGATGAAGAGTTTAATGACTTGATAAAAGAAGCGATCAGACTGAGAGAAATGTTACGGTCATTGAGTGATTTTGAATAGGATATTATGAGAGAAAATTTCAAAACTAAGGTAGACCAATATGTGGCTGCGCTGAAAAGTGCCGGGAAAGAAGAAGTTCCGGTCATCAGATCTGAATTTGCTGCTTGGTATCATGCCTTAACAGATTCTGAGAAGAGTGAGTTGACACCATTCTGGCAAGATATTAAGGACAGCGCCAGGCAAAAAATCGCAGAAATCAAAGAGGCTCTAAATGAATTACAGCAACTGCAAAACGTGAAAATAGTTGTTGAAGGAGCAGAATACGATCTTCACGAATGGATCACCATTTCCGAATATTCCCGAATTCATCATCTCAAAGTAAGCAGAGTGCAAAACTGGATCACCCGCGGAGTTGTGCCAAGAAGTAAGGTATTGGCGATCCCTCAGCTGAACAATATGAAACTGATAAAGAACGAAGTCTACGCCAAAGCGTGACCCCACCCCAAACCCCTGGGAGGGGATTTTGCATCTTGCATGTATATCGCAGAAGTCCCTTTAGGGATTTAGGGTAATTGCAGCTGAATGGGTTATTTAACGGAAAATATTTACTTTGCTGCACAATCATTTTATTCCGAAAGAATAAACAGTCACCCTGCCTTGCATGGATTATTTCCTCGTTTCCTTTTTCCTGATCCAATACATCCGGACTTCTTTACAAACCGCCACGCAACATCCTGAATGGGACAAGCGACTGGTGATCGGCAGGTACACCAGCATCGCTTTGGTGGCAGTTTTCTACGCTACCGAAACACCGCACTGGTTCAACTGGATCTGGAACGCGTTCCTGGTATTGATCATAGTCGTCATATTCACCGACGATTTTTTCAAAACATTGCGCGCAACTGCGCAGACCATATTGCCATTTATAGGGCTATGCATGATCCGGGATGCTACCCGCGCATTATCTCCTGATTTCTATAAAAAATATGACAGCGGTTTCGATATAGCCGTCGCATTCGCCTTCGTGCTGTGTTTTTTTATCTGGTTTTATGCCAGGAAGCAAATGAAGGTACTCCAAAAGGAACGTGAAGACAGGCTGCGGGAGGAGCAGGCGAGCAAGGCGCAGAAAGAGTCGCTCGAATACCTGGTGAGTGAGCGCACTTATGAGCTGACTTTACAAAAGGAGGAGCTTCAAAAGACGATCGAAGAACTCAAATCAACCCAGAACCAGCTGATACAGAGCGAAAAAATGGCATCACTGGGAGAGCTGACAGCTGGAATTGCGCACGAAATACAGAACCCGCTCAATTTTGTCAATAATTTTTCGGAGGTATCGGTGGAGCTTTGTCAGGAGTTGGAAGAGGAAATTGATAAGTCTGCGCTGGGCGACTCGGACAAGGAATATATTAAAGAGATAATTGCCGATCTGAGCCAGAACCAGCAGAAGATCACGCACCACGGAAAGCGCGCAGATTCGATCGTAAAAGGGATGTTACAGCATTCAAGGGCATCTTCGGGGCAGAAGGAGCCGGTGGAGATCAACTCGCTGGCTGACGAATATATGCGCCTGGCTTACCACGGGCTACGGGCGAAGGACAAGGAATTCAATGCGGCGCTGGTTTCTGATTTTGACCCCACGATAGGAAAGATAAATGTGCTGCCACAGGATCTGGGCCGGGTTTTCCTTAATCTTTTCACCAATGCATTTTACGCAGTGGCGGATAAGAAAAGGAAGTTGATCGAGGAAGGAAATCTAGGTGAATACCGGCCGGAAGTGAAGATCAGTACCAAAAAATTTGCCAACAAACTGTATATCCGTGTAACCGACAATGGTACGGGAATGCCCGAGCACGTCAAAGCCAAGATATTCCAGCCTTTTTTTACAACCAAACCCACGGGGCAGGGAACCGGACTTGGGCTGTCCATGAGCTACGATATTATCACAAATGGCCACGGCGGCGTGCTCGATGTAGAATCTGTTCCGGGTGAAAGGACGGAATTTCGCATCACGATCCCTATTAACGAAACGCAGGAGGCATAATTTGCACTTGCAGTTTAAAACTGAATACTATGAAAATCCTGGTTGTAGACGACGAAGAAGACGTGAAGTCACTTTTTGAACAGAAATTCAGGAAGGAAATACGCAGCGGTCAATTCCAGTTTTCGTTCTCTTTTTCGGGCGAAGAAGCGCTTTCCTATCTGCAAGCGCATCCTTCCGAAGTGGTCATGATCCTTTCGGATATCAATATGCCCGGCATGAGTGGGATTGAGTTGCTCAGAAAAATACGGACTGACCATCCTGCGGCCCCGCCCCAGGTGATGATGATCACAGCCTACGGAGATAGCGCAAACCACGATCAGGCGATGCAACTCGGCGCGGACGATTTCCTGACGAAACCCGTCAATTTTGTTGAATTAAAAGAGAAATTGCTCAGCATTTTATGAAAGCCAAAATACTGGTAGTGGACGATGAGGCGGATTTACAGCTGCTGATCAAGCAAAAGTTCAGGAGGCAGATCCGGGAACAGGAATATGAGTTTTTGTTTGCTGAAAATGGATTCAGGGCCCTCGAAGTGCTCGCCGTAAATCCGGATATTGATATGGTACTCAGCGATATCAATATGCCCGAAATGGACGGTTTGACGCTCCTAATCCGACTTGGAGAGATCAGTCCGATCCTCAAATCGGTGATCGTGTCGGCTTACGGGGATATGGATAATATCCGCACGGCGATGAACCGCGGCGCATTCGATTTCCTGACCAAACCTATCGATTTCAAAGACCTGGAAGTGACGATGGAGAAAACGCTCCATTATGTGGCCCAGTTGAAAGAAACGCTGAAAGCAGTACGTGAAAATGACATTCTGCGCATGTACGTCGATTCTTCTGTGCTGCAATTTATGACCCAGGATACCTTTGAAAAGTCGCTGATGACGAGCGAGACTATCAACGGTACGGTCGTATTTATGGATATGTGCGGCTTCACTTCGATCTCTGAAAAAGAGCCGCCCGACAGGGTGGTGAAGTTGATCAATAAGTACTTCGATGTGATGGTAAAAGAGATCATCGCGCAGGGTGGGCTGGTCGATAAATTCATGGGAGACGCTGTAATGGCCGTTTTTCGGGGCGATTATCACCTGGACAGAGCGGTTGAATCGTCACTCGCGGTGCGTAATCATATTAATGGTTTCAAGGAAGAATTATCGGATCAGTCCGGGTACCTGCCGAAAGTTTCCATCGGTATCAATTCGGGCGAAATGGTTTCAGGCAATATTGGCTCGGCTGCATTAAAAAGGCTGGATTACACGGTGATCGGCGATGTGGTGAACGTGGCGCAGCGGCTGCAATCTATTGCCAAGCCCGGGCAGGTAGTGGTTGCGGAAGCGGCCTATCAGCTGATTAAAGAGGCATTTCAATGTAATCCGGTTGGCGAAATGAATCTCAAAAACAAGGAAAATCCGGTTATGATCTACGAAGTTCTGGAATAATATGGATGTTGAAAAAGCCAGAGAATTTATCATTGAACAAATGCGGGACCGGTTGGCGCCGGAGCTTTACTACCACGGTTTGCACCATACGCTCGACGTGGTGAATGCTGCATTGGAAATCGCAGAGCTGGAAGGGGTTGCCGATCAGGAAAGTTTACAAATACTCGAAACCGCCGCGCTCTACCATGATAGCGGTTTTATGAATGTGTATAAAGGTCACGAAGAGAAAAGTTGCGTGATCGCTCGGAAAGTGCTTCCGAACTTTGACTATTCAAATGCGGAGATAGATAGGATCTGCGGTCTGATTCTTGCTACGAAAGTTCCGCAAATCCCTCAAAATCAGCTGGAATACATACTATGTGACGCGGACCTTGACTATCTCGGTCGGGCGGATTTTGAGCCTGTTTCCGCCAGTCTTTTCGAAGAACTGAAAGCGCGCGAAATGGTGAGCAGCGTCACGGACTGGAATCAAACCCAGGTCCGGTTTTTCGAATCACATTGCTATTGGACCAGTTCTCAACGGGAAAGACGAGATCAGCAAAAAGCTGTTCACCTCAATTTGATAAAAAAGAAATTGCAGGCTTAAAGGTTACAAATTAACCCTGCAACCGCATTTTCTCATTCTGAACCCGGATCCGTTGGCACAAAATCCGCAGAACATTTCGCAGTATCTCGTCGCGTTCTTCCATTAATTCAAAGAAATCTTCCTGATCAATGCGGAAGATCAACACGTCGGTTTCCGCGATTGTAGTTGCCGATCTTGGCTCGGTATCCAGCAATGCCAGCTCCCCGAATATCTCTCCTTTATCGAACAATGCGAGTTGCTTTTTACCATCGTAAATCCCGACCGTACCGGTGTAAATAATATACATGGAATCGCCCAGATCGCCTTTTGCGAAGATTTGCTGGCCTTCGCTGTACGTTACCTCTTTCATAATCGGTGCGATCGAGCTCAGCACATTTTCGGGAGTTTGAGAAAATAGCTGCGTGCTTTTTAGTACGATCACGCGCTCCATTTCGGAGATAGTCTGCGTGCTTTCTGTATGTTTCATAGGAATGTTAGTGCTGAATTTCAGGTTCGGATCAAGTGTCAGCTGCGCATATTTTTCACGGACTGCATCCCTGATCAGGCGGGACGGGTGGTTGGCAAGAAGCTGCAAACTCACCGGATCGTGTTGTTGCGGATCAAACTGCCGGATCGCCAATGCGACTGTCCAGCTTGTAAAAGTGTGATCAGCGTGGGTTAATATATAGGGGATGATCGAAACGACAGCTTCCTGATTTCCGACGTATTGCCGCAGTGCGTCACGTTTTCTCTGCACAGGTATATTTTCAAATATCGCGTGCAAAGCCGGGTACAGTGTGCGTGGCAGTAAGCTCTCGATCATTTCGAGCGAATTAGCCCTTTTTTCCTTACTCGCATGCCGGATCCCGCGCCACGCATTCTGCACCGAATCCTTATCATATTGCATCATGAAGAGGTAAAAAAGCCGCTGACCGGTCAGTTCCAGTTCATATTCCAGCGACTCATTCCAGGATTTGTCAGCATTGGTATCATCGATGCCAGATAGAAGAAGTGACGCATGTACCAGTTCCTGCTCAACGAAAGTGGCTACAACTTCTTTATAATCAGCGACCAACAAATAGTTTGTCAGGACCTTTAATGCGTCTAGCTTTATAAAAGTATCGATCTTATAACGCGTATCTGTACTTATTTGACTATTTGAACTTTTATTAAGGTATATATTTTTAATTAGGTCAAAAAGTATTTGAAGTATAAATTCGTGTTTGGTGCGTTCAGCCACTTTAATGAGTATACTGATATGCTCGCCTGACTCGTCATTACGCAACCATTCTTCCACAATTCTTATCCCGGAATCGCCCGATTTGATCAGGGCGATAACGGTTGGGCGCGACAGTGAGCCGCTCAGCATCGGTTTCAATTCGCGTAATAATTGCGCAGATCCCGAGCCTGCTGCAACTTCCAAGGCCAGATTACGTACTTGCGGACTACCGTTTTTTGTGCAGTTCTTAATATGCTCTTCGTGGGAATGAATACCGATTATTCTCACACATTCGAGCGCCGCGATCTGCTGAGTGTCCGATCCCGAAAGGAACATTTTACGCAGTGTCCCATGTACGAGCGGCAATGCTTTTCCAGCTTCCCAGCAGCCGATGATGCAGCCTTTGACGATATCAAGATCCGGGTGAGCGAGGAATCCGGCGAGTTGCTCGTCGGAAATTCGGGAGGTAGAGCAGGCAATGCGAACAGCCAACGTCTGGCAGGCCGTGTCCGGTTCGGCTTCGATGTAATGAATAAAAGAGGCAGATAACTCCGGCTTTTCAAGTGTGGCCAGCGTCTGCAAAGTTTTCAACCGAACTTGTATCGCAGGATTTTGAAGCAGCAGATCCACATTCTTGCGAAACAGTGAAACCTTGTTTTTAGCCAGCCACTCAATCGCATTCAATACTTCTTCCTTACGCTCGCTTTTGAGATTTTCGGTAATAATTGGCAAAGCTTCGGCGGGTGAAGGCATCTCGCCACTTCTGATAAATCGCTTCCCAATCGCCGATTTCAACTCCTGAATGTAGTGTCCGTAGGCTTTCCGGAATATGGAAAGGGCAACGATCGCGAACAAAAGCGAAAGGTCGAAGGTCAGGCTGATATTGCTCAGGTGCTGAGAATACACGATCCAAAGCAGCAGACCGGCGATCAGCATTCCCATTGGCTCAAATAATCCTTTCGCCAAAGTATGCCCTTTCAAGCGGGTTTTGGTAGAAAGCGGCTGGAAAAGCACGAGGAAAACCGGGTCAAAAATGGTTCGTCTGACGAGCTCGAATAGTAAGTAAGCCGCGCAATAGTAGAAAAGTAACGAAGGCTCATCCTTGCGGAAATAGGAAGAAATCAGCAGTCCGAGTGAGATGAAAATAGTAGTGAGAGGCAACAGATATAGCGTCAGCTTCACGCCAAAACGCTCGACGGTTTTACCCGAAAACAGCAATTTAACGACCGTCGAAATACCGTAAGTAGCCGCCAGCAATGTGCCCACGAACACGATCACATCGTGCTGGCTGTGAAATTTGTATTTGACATTCACAAAAAAATGGTACTCGATCCACGTCGCAGCCGCCGCGATCGCTACCATTCCCAAACAGAGCGAAGTCAGCAATTTGTTGCCGCCAAAGTATTTCTGAATGATCCTGGAATCGGACTCGGAAACCTGCCGCGGACGTGCATGATGCGGATTCGGAATATCAGTAAATCTGAATGTAAGTAACTGTGTATAGAAAGCTAATGCAAAGAAAATCAGCGAAATAACAAGCAGGATCATGAGCACAGAAGGGGAGTGGATCAGCACGGCCAGTACGGCACCCAGCGCCTTTGCAGGCATATCCCCCGAACCGATAACGCTGAACAGCCTCTTACTTTGGCGTACATCAAAAACAAGCGCCGAAAGTCCCCAGAATTCAAGATTGATCAGCAGATAAATGATCCGGTAACCGACCATGACAGCAATAGCAGTCGCGATTCCGTGGCCCAGCCAGAGCAATACCATGACCACCAAAACCATGAACAGGGACGAAACCATCGTGCCCAGGCTCAGTCGTTTGAGCAGCAGGTGATGTTCAAAATATTCATAAATTTTCCCGGCCGCCATCACCGCCAGCGCAGCCGCTATATATGCAATCGGAAGTGAGTATTCAGGATGATTTTCAAGCAGCAGGACATTGGCAGAAACATAAACCAGTGTAGTGCCGACGTTGATGAAAAAATTATGAAAGAAGAAAAGTATCGTCTGCGGATTGAAAGAATTGGGAAAGGTTTTCTTTAAATAAGAGATCATAAGTCGAAAAAGCTAACATCGCTTATGTAAAGTAAACACTAATTCTTCTTTAAAAAACAGGTTGGTATTGTTGAATACAGCGAACAGCTGTCAGAAATGAGGAATTTGATATAGCCGGACCTGAATGTCCGGCTACCATGTTGATCAGCTCCAAAGCCGGTCGTGCGAGCGTTTGTCGTTCCAGTCGGGAGTGGGGGCGAAGAAGCTTTTGTCTTTCGGATTCAAATGCTTTTTGACCTCTTCGTCAACGAGTTCGATCCCCAATCCCGGCGCTTCCAGCGGCACGGGCGCATAACCTTTGTCGATCAGCTTGCGTCCGTCGGTCGTTTTCACCAGACTTTCCCACCACGGAACATCCACAGAATGGTGTTCCAGTGCAAGAAAATTCTGGGTTGCCGCCGCGCAATGCACATTGGCCATAAAACTTACCGGCGTTCCCGCAAAGTGCATCGCCATCGCGATACCGTGCTCTTCCGCGTAGTCGCCGATACGTTTGGTTTCCAGCAAACCGCCCGACGAAGCCAGGTCCGGGTGCACAATATCAACCGCCCGTTTTTCGATCAGGGCTTTAAAACCTTCCCGGAGATAAATATCCTCGCCGGTCAGCGTGGGCGTTTCCAGCGCGTCGGAAATGGTTTTCCACTGATCGGTATATTCCCAGGGTACCATATCTTCCAGCCACGCGAGGCGGTATTTATCCAGCGCCTTTCCGAGCCGAATGCCGTTATTGATATCAAAATGCCCGTAATGGTCAGTGGATAATGGGATTTCGTAACCGATCACACTACGCACATCTTCCACAACCCTCGCCATTTCATCCAGTCCTTTTTGAGTGATCTGAATGGCGGTGAAAGGGTGTTTGGTATTCGCGTAGGAATGGTAATCGCCCGCCCACTGCGAGAAGCCGCCGCCCCAGAATTTATTGTTGACGACCGCATTTTCACTGTTGCGCAGCATACCGATCGAAACGTCCATTTTCAGCCAGGTGTAGCCCTGGTCCTGCGTACGGAATTTGATCTTCTCTTTAAACTCATTCAGATCGTTCGACTCGGGGGTATCTGCGTACAGCCTTACTTTATCACGATACCTGCCGCCCAGCAACTGCCAGCAGGGAACGCCGTAAGCTTTTCCGCAGAGGTCCCAAAGTGCCATTTCAACAGCGCAAACGCCACCGGCCTGTCTTCCGTGGAAGCCAAACTGCTTGATCGATCTAAAAAGCTGTTCAACGTTACAGGGATTGTGGCCAAGCAAATGTGCTTTCAAACTCAATGCATAACGCTCGTCGGCGCCGTCGCGCACTTCTCCGAGACCGTATATTCCCTGGTTGGTATCAATGCGGATAATGGGCGTGCGGCCCACATTCTGAACAATGCAATACCTGAGATCGGTTATTTTTAAATCCGAAGGCTTCGAGGCGCGGCTCACTTTCGAGGTTGTTTGCGCAATGGTATCCTCGGTCGACATGGACATAAATCCACCCAGCGCAATCCCGCCGAGGGCAGAGTTACGCAAAAAGTTGCGCCTGCTTGGTTTTGTTGCGGGGTTGTTGATTTCCGCAATGGCCGCCTGCTTCTCAGCCTGTTCCACTTTTTTGTTACCCGCAATGATTTCGTTTAAAATGCTTTTCATAGTTTCTGAATGGTTTAAGAAAACAGTTAGTTGGGCGAACGTGAAGGATCAGTAGTTACGCTCTTTTAAATAATCATCTAATTCCTTCTTCGTCATCGGCAGCTTGCCGGGGTAGTTATTTACCCAGTTAAGGAAATCTTTTTGAATCGCGTCCGACCATTTCGTATCGATTTCTCCCGGCGTATATTTGCCTTCGCGCAGGCGCAGGTGACCAAATTCGTCACGTAATGCTGTCACTTCCGACGTTAGTACGAGTTCTTCAACCAAATGGGCGGGGATGAAAATGGTACCGTACTTCTTGGCCAGTACCACATCACCCGGCAGCACGATCGCGCGGCCAATCCGGATCGGTGTATTGATATTGACGAGCATCATTTGCTGGATATACGAAGGATCCTGGCCTTTCATCCACGCATTGAAACCCTTGATCTCACTCAACCCTTCCACATCGCGGACTGAGCCGTAAAACACAACACCGCGCTTTGATTTGGCATAAATGGAGTTGCCGAGGTTGTCGCCTATCAATGTACCGTCGGCCACTTTCCCGTAACCGTCGGCCACATACACGTCGCCTTCTTTCAATACATCAATTGGCCAGGAGTTGGTCCCGCCGGTCTGCACGCGACCTTCTTTTTTACCAGTTTCTTTGACTAAGTCCTGCAAATCGGGGCGGGAGGGCACATATTGGGCGGTTACCACGCGGCCGGTCATAGTACTGTCTGTGTGGATCAGCTGCCAGTCGCCCTCGAATTGGTTATGGTATCCTTTGTTCCGCAGCACACCCCAGGCTTCTTCCATGGAAATGTCTTTCAGCCGGGCTAGGATCGCGTCGGAGACTTTCGGGCGGCCGTCGGGCATCCGCTCGCCTTTCCACGCGGCGGTGTAGGCTTTGATCTGGTCGGGTGTAGGGGAGATCGATTGTGCTGTGGCGGTAAATCCCAGCAGCACAAGCGCTCCCACCAGCAAATTTTGTTTTAGCATAAATGAAAAATTAAGGGTTAGTAATGCTTATTTGTCCCAAAAAATAGGCGTTCCGAGCTCATCAGGGCCCATTCTTGCTATTGCTTCTTTATAGTTGGCTTCGTTCACAGATCTTTCGCGGACCGGGTAAACCAGCCTTTTGATAAAATCTTTAACGGAAGGATCTTTCCCCGGATAATTGTTGACAGGCAGCACCGGAAATCCGCTTCTTCGGAAGTTTGCCCAGGCTTCCGAACCGTTCAGGAAGGAGGATACCCAGTATTGGTTATTGATCTGTTCCAGTGCTTTTGCAGCAACAAACGGGTTTGTAGCCAGGTAGGCGGTTTGCGTTGCCTCGGGAATGGCGGCAGAAACATCGTAAGTGGTCATTTGCGCCATATGTGCTTTCACACCGGCCTCGTACAGTGCTTTTACATCGCCGGTTGCCCAGCCGCGCTGCACAGCCTCTGCCAGCAGCAAAGAAGTTTGGGAATAAGTGATAAAAAATTCCGGCGCATCGATCTTCCCAACTGTTCTGCGATTGATTTGCGAATATTTGAAAGCAGAACCAATTTTACCTGGAAAGCCAGGTATAGCAGTGATGGTTGACTCGTTATAGCCATAAGGCATTCCCTCCTGATTGGCGGGGTTTGTGTCCTCGGCACCCACTGTGGCGAGCGGATTTCCCGGCGCTTCATACTTCACAGCAATTACTTTCAGGCGCGGATCAGCAGTGGTTTTCAGATAATCAATAAACGCTTTGCCCATATAAACGTTGCCGCGTTCTGTTCCCTGGAAATAACCGGCAAGGGGGTGATTGAATGTGCTGTTAAATGCGATAAATGCATTGTCGGCATTGCTACTTTGGAGGCCCCCATTCGCCGCGTCAACTGCAATCGCAACATACTGTTTTGCTTTCGCCTGATCAATTTTCGAGTAACGCATGGCAGCGCGCAGCAAGAGTGAATTGCCCAGCTTTTTCCATTGCGCGATATTTCCTTTGAAAAACAGGTCACCGCTCTCGATCGCTTTCGATGCGTCCAATCCTTTGGTTCCTTCAACCAGTTCTTTGAGGATATCATCGTAAATCAGCTTCTGGTCATCGTATTTGGGCAAATAAATACCTTCCAGAAATGCTTTTCCGGCCTGGAAGTAAGGCACATCGCCATAGGTATCTACCAAAACCATAAATACATATGCCTTCCAGATCCGCGACATGTTATACAGATTGGATCGGTCTGCATTGTCTTTGGTCTGTGCGATCACAGTAGTGAGCACATTTACCGGTCCGTTTTGCAGGTACAGTGAATTGAAATTGGCATTGGAATTAGGATCCGTCACAACATTGTGGTTTCCACCTTCAACTACACCCGTAAAAGGCGTATTAATCTGCTGGACGATCTGCATCTGATAATGCTGTGTCGCAATGGCCGAAGAGAACTCCGCATTGGAGAAAAGATAGATCGGATCAATGCTGGTGGCCTGTACCGGATTTTTATTAACATCTTCAAAACCCTCGTCGCAGGAACTAACCCCCGCCAAAAGCAAAACCGCCGAAATGTATATAAGTGTTCTTTTCATATCTAATGTTGAATGACCGGGTCGCCGGTGCGATGAATGATTGAATGATTGAATAATTAAATGAGTATTCTCCCTTCCTCCCTTCCTCCCTTTCCTCCCTTTCCTCCCTTATTATAGCTTCAAATTCAAATTAATCCCATAACTCCTTGTCGTTGGAAGGGTGTGGGTTTCGATGCCTTGCAGGTTGTCCGATGCGGATACCTGTGCTTCCGGGTCAAGGTTATCGATGTATTTTTTGATCATCAGCACATTATTACACATGGCGGAAATGGTCAGACCCTTGATAAAGGTTTTTTCTCTTAGGAACCGGGAGAGATCATATCCGATCGAAATGGTTCTCCACCTTACAAAAGCGCCATTGTAAACAAAAGGCGAAGCCAGGTTGGTGCTGCGGTATGCGGTGTAAAACTGTTCCGCTTCCACCCTGGTATCATTGGCAGACCCATCGGCTTTCACGCCTTCCAGCAATACGCCACCTTCACGACCCACCAGAGAAGTTTTGGACAATCCTTCCCGAAGGAAGTTCAGGTTAGAATTGGAGAGGATCTTATTTCCAGCCTTGAAATCGATCTGAGTGCCGATGCGTATTCCTCTCACGTTAAAGGAGTTTACCCATGCACCAACCCATTTGGGGATCGCACTGCCAAAGGTTTTGAGCTCACCTTGCTGAGGCAAACCTCCCGAAGTAACGATCCGGCCCTGCGCATCTTTTTTGTAGTCAAATCCGCGCAGCGAAGCAAGCGGTTTGCCGACTTCATGCGAAACAATACCGAAAAACTCGCCTGTACCCACATCAAACCGCGGTTGTGGCGGCGGCCCTGGTGCCAGTTCGATTACCTTGCTGATGTTGTAGCTTCCGTTGAAGCTGGTTTCCCAGGTAAATCCGTCTGTTCTGGTTGGTACGATAGTCAACAGAAATTCAACCCCCTTGTTACGCAGCTTACCAACGTTGACCTTGGTCTGGCTGAAACCGGAAGCATTGGAAATATCCACGTTGAGAATCTCGTCGATCGTATTTTTGCGGTATAAGGAAATGTCAAGGTTCAGGCGACTGTCAAAGGTTTTTATTTCAAGACCAACTTCTGTTTCTTTTACTTTCAATGGTCTCAGGTTCGCATTCGGGCTGACGGTCGAAGGCAGGTTCCCCAATGCAGTTCCGTTAAATGGATTTGCATTGATACCGTAATAGAGATTATTGGAATAGGGATCCGTATCACCACCTACTTCGGCGTAAGCTGCGCGAAGTTTACCATAGTTAAGCCAGTTGGGTGCATTTGCAAATGCCTGACTGAATACAAAGCTACCGCTCACCGATGGGTACAAATAGCTGTTGGACTGCGGATTTAAGGTCGAGAACCAGTCATTCCTACCAGTTACGTTCACAAAGAGGAAGCCTTTGTAGGAGATTTCGGCCGCACCGTAAATCGAGTTTACTTTCTTTTTGCTGTACCCGTAATTCGGCGTCTTCACTTGCCCGTTTGCAATGGTATACAGATCGCGAACATAGAAGTTGGTCACAGCCGTGGACACGTTGTCACTTACCTGCAGCATCTGGTTGCCACCCAATGTAATATCTATCCCAAAATCACTAAAACTGCGGTTGGCACCAATCAGAACATCCAGGTTACGCTCGCGGAAAGTGGATACATCCTGGTAGTAATATCCGTTGAAACCTGTTGTCACAGCGCTGATAGAGCGGGTACCGGTAGGACGGTTATAGTTATACGGACGCGTGAAGTAATCCTGACCAATGCGGCCCTGAACGAAAAGCCAGTCTGTAAAATCATAACGTACCGACGTATTTCCGAAAATCCGGTCGCGGCGCACGTTCTCGAAACGGTCGTAGGCGACCCAATAGGGGTTATTTCGGTTCGTAAATCGAGCCAGCGGCATTTCGTTACCATTTGCATCTTTGCGGTTTTTGAGCCAGTCCGTATCGATACTCGTTGCCAGCGTGTAGATGGTCGTATTGGCATTCATATCCTGGATACCGATCTGCGGCGGGTTTTTGTTGTATTCGTTTGAATAGTTAGCATTAACCTGTGCAGATAGTTTTTTAGAGAACTTGTAGTTCAGGCCGAGGTTAAAGATTCTTTTGTGGTAATCAGAATTCGGCATGATCGCATTCGCGTCGGTATTGGCAAACGAAAGCCTGAAATTTCCCTTCTCATTTCCACCCGAAAGCGCAATGGAATTGGTGAAGCTGGTACCTGTGCGGTAAAACTTTTTAATGCGGTCTTTGTGAGGTGAATAAGGCTGGATACTCCCGTCAAACTGCGGGGTAGGGGCATTATCGAATTTTTCACCAAAAGCAAAAACACCAGAACTTTGTGCCTCCGCAACGTTGGTTGGCCGTTTCCCAAATTCTCCCTGGCCATATTCATATTGAAAATCGGTATAATCGAGCGCTTCCTGAGCCTGGAAATTGGAGTTGACCTCCACGCCGATACCGGTAGTCCGGCTTCCGCTTTTGGTCGTGATAATAATCGCCCCATCTTTCGCCCGAAAACCATATAGGGCCGCCGCAGCCGCACCTTTCAGGACCGTCATCGACTCAATATCATCCTGATTAATACTCTGCAACCCGTCGCCTGCATCCGACGAGCCGCCGGTAGGGTTACCTGTGCCATTTCCATTCGATCCACCCGCTGAAACGCTGCTATTATTGATCGGAACGCCGTTTACAATGATTAGGGGCGAGTTGTTGCCGCCAAATGAAGACTGGCCGCGGATACGGATCTTGGTCGATCCGCCTGGGCCGCTCGCTGGTGGAGTTACATTCAAACCTGCTACTTTTCCCTGCAAACTGTTTCCTAAATTAGTCGTTCTGTTCGTGGTAAGTTCCTCTGTATTAATAGTCGCGGTTGAATAACCCAGCTTTTTGGCATCCTTTTTAATACCCAGGGCAGTGACGACTACCATTTCCAGGTTCCGCACGTCCGGCTGCATGGTTACTTCGTACACAGACTGACTGCCGAGCGCCACTTCCTGAACTGTGTAACCCACATAAGATAGTATGAGTGCGCCGCCCGCATCGGGTACGCCGATTTCGAAACTACCTTCCGTATTGGTTGAAGTACCGGTTTTGAGTCCTTTTACCACAATACTAACCCCCGGCAACGGCTGGCCTTTTTCGTCCAGGACCTTACCAGTGATCGTGCGGTCGATATTGGATGGATTTCGGATATCAATCAGATTAATACCCTGATCAGGTTCGTTTTTGATCAGTATAACCTGCTTACCATCAATCTTATAGGTTATATTGATCGGTTTGAAAAGCTCGTTCAGCACATCTGCCAGCGGCTTTTCAACTGCATTAATGGAAACCTTCTGCTGCGTTCTGATCAGCGACGAATTGTAGGTAAATTTCACTTGCGTCAGCTTATTTAGCCTGGTCAGAACAGACTTCATATCCTGATTCGTAACCTGGATCGTAATACGCTGATTTAGAATATCCTGTGCGCCAACCGGGCCCGCCAGGGAAATGTTGGCGAAGATGAAGGCAATTATTAGTTGGTAAAATGACATTCTGAAAGCGCTGTAAATCAGCCTTATCTGGTATCGGTGTTTTTTCATGTTTTAAAAGTTTTGTTCTGATTTAAAAATGAGATGGCATAGCTATATTCTCATAGGCACACGCGGACTATTGTTATGAATGAATTGTCGGGAAAAACTGGGGTATTGGGTCTGCTATTTGGCTTAATTACAACCTCTTGAACTGATCACTACTTCTCCATCCATCATTTCGTAAGAAGCTCCGATTGCCTGGCATATTGCGTTCATCCGTTGTTTCAGGGTTTCATCGTCGAACTGCGCACTAATCCTGCATTGCGCCAGCAAGTCTGCATTATATTGAATCTGAATGCCATATATCTTTTGCAGCGTATTCAAAACCTCCGCGACAGGCTTATCATCGAATACCTGGTTGCGCTGTACAATCGACTCGACTAGGATTTCGGGACTTTGCACATTGCCTCTTTCCAGCCGGTTTTCTTTTCGGTTAAAAACCGCCTGCTCGTTGGGACTCAGGATTACGCCTGATTGCGGGGCGCGTTTTTCCTCGGTGTGTTCATATTCGGTTTTCGGAAATACGGAGACGCGGCCGGTTTTCACAGCCACCAGCACCGTATTCTCATCGTCAAACGCTTTCACGCGAAAACTTGTACCGAGCACTTTCGTCACTGTTTCATTCGTGTACACGAGAAATGGCTTGTTTTCATTTTTGCTTACGTCAAAAAACGCCTCGCCTTTCAGATAGACGCGCCTTTCGTTTTCAGCGAAAGTTTTCGGGTAGCTGATACTGCTTCCCTTCGCCAGGGTAGCCACGCTATTGTCGCTAAGCAGAATCGTCATTTCCTGCTGCGTGGTATTGGTACGTATTTCCAGCTCAGACTTAATATTAATAGCATTTGCGCTGCTGGCAGGCTGTTCTTCGGATTGTTTTGAAGTAAAATAAAGTACCCCGAGACCAGAGATTAGCACGATCGCCGCAGCCGCTTTCCAAATCGCCGGCAGGAAAGAACGCAGGCGGCGATTGTATTTTCTTTCTTCTGCCATGCGGGTGATCTCTGCAATCTCCTGATGCAGCATTTCGTCCGTAAGGTCGTCGCTGTAAATGCTGTGCACCGAAAGCACAAGTTCCCTGGCCAGATTGACCATTGGGACCTTATCCGGATTTTCGTCCGTCCAGCGGTTCCAGAAAAACGAAATTTCAGGCGTAGGTTCCAGGACCCAGCGACGGAACATTTCGTCTGTGGCAAGTTCCTCCACCGAAAGCGACCGGTAATTAATCATCGCGTAAAAGTTGTTATCATAACTGGCTGACGAGGAAAATGCCTTTTAAATAGGTATGTCAGCTTTTCGGCAGTTTATAACCAAAAAAATCAAAATAAATTTGAAATAATGATAAAATTAGGGCGGGAAGGGATCAGGCGCCGGTCTTAAAGTACCAAAAACCCAGCATAACCAGCCAGAAAAACTCGGCGGGAGTCCAGATTTCCTTGATCTCTTTTAATGTACGATAGAGCAGATTGGCGACACTTTGCCGGCCAAGTCCCATTACATTTGAAATATCTTCGTGGTCGAGGTTTTGGTAAAAGCGCAGGTAAATGATTTCCTGTTGTCTTTTAGAGAGGAGTGAGATGATCTGTTTTAATCGCCCCTGCTGGTGTCTATTGTGTTCATCTTCAATAATATGGACTTCCACGGAAGGATCGGATTCATTTCCGTCAAAAAAAGCAGATTCCGGTTGCTGGAATCTTTTCAGCCGAACACTTTCCTTGATAAGTCTGTGCCTCAGCGCTTTGAGCAGGTAGGATTTAACAAATGCAGTCTCATTTAAAAACGACCTGCGTTCCCACAAATCCATGTAAAGTTCCTGAATAGCGTCCCGGATGAAATCGGGATCAGAGGAGAATTTGGTGGCGTAGTTATAAAGTGACCGGTAGTGGATCTGGGCAAGTTTTCCCATAGCCTCAGAGTCGCCGGCTTTGAATTTTTGCCAGAGGCGAACGCTCAGGTCGGAGGGATAATATTTGCTTTCTTCTTTGCTCAAATCTCAGTTTTTGTGGGGTTTGTTTAATTTATTCAAAGAATCATGCTACTGAAAGCGGGGCAAAATTTTAATCTCCTTGTATCAACCTATTCAATCATTCTGAAAAATAAAAGAAAATTACTTCCGCAGAACCCTCTGATTACCAGATCCTGCGGAAGATTTCGGGTGTTATTTGACTACCTTCATTTTACCCTGCATCATGGTATAATGCCCGGGGAAGGTGCAAACGTATTGGTAGGTGCCCGCCTGTTTCGGCGCGACAAAAAAGATGGATTCTGACTTCTCCGGCTCAACGATATTGCTGTGAAACAGAACGTCGTTTGTCTTCGGAACGTAATTCATTTCTGAACCTTCCAAACCAAGGTTAAGCCCTGCTTCACCAACTGCATTGGCAGTTCCCGGCTTGGTAATCACCAGGTTATGCAGCATATCATCGTTGTTGTTGAAGACAATGCGCACGCGTGAACCAGCTTTCACCTGTATTTCAGAAATATCGAATTTCAGGCCCGGCACAGTTCCGATCGTGATGGTCTGATCTGGTCCTTTTGTCCAGCTGGCCGGCATTTCAGTCACTCTTTTTGCAGAAGCAGCAGTGTTGGCCGCATTGGTTTCAGCCGCAGGCATATTGTGCGCACTGTGGTCAACCGGAGTGACTTTTACAGTAGTTGTAAACTGCGCGCTGCTGGCAGGATTTCCCGCCGCGATTTCGTTGAGGGTATAGTATCCGGTGGTATGCAGCAATGCATTTCCGTCCGCACCTTTCACACCATCCGCCTTGATCTCATGAATATAACCCTTCCGTAGTGTAGCAGGATCAACGACCAGCCTCACGCGCATTCCGTCCTCGGACACGATAATACCTTTCAGCGGCACTTCCTGCGTATTGATAATCGGGCTGCCGTAGGTTGAGTGATATTTGTAAGTAAAACTGTTGAGCTTATACGCATCCTGGCTCGCAGCGGCCGCCTTGTCTATCGGGCTGGTGAATGTGATCTCGAACCCGTCCGGCGTAGAGCGTACCGTTTTCATTTCAAAAGGCATTTTTCCCGTCCAGACGAGTCGCTGAATACCGAACTCCGATTTACCGGTAGCAGACCAGCCGCGGCTCGTTTGTCCTACAAACATTGAACCGTCCAGTCCCCATTCCATTCTCAGAATACCCGACATAAAACCTTCTCGGAAGGGAAAAACGGTTCCCTGCCACACGCCATTCACTTTTTCGAGATCAACCCGGGTGATAATACTATGTCCCTGATCACCTACGAACATTTGTCCCGCAAACGGCCCGAATGCGCCATTAGTAACGTCTTCTTTGAAATCGGAAGTAGAAATTCCGACCAGTGTATGAGGAAACCAAACCGCCGGCGGCTTGATCCCGGGCACTTTTTTGGCAACATCATAAAGTGGCTCGCCGGTATTAGGAACCTCGGCAGCTGTGATCTTAACCGGTGAACCTTCTTCCTTGCCCCATTTCAATCCAGCAGGGTTACCTGCGAAATCGCCTTTTTCAAGATGCGTCATGCGGCCTGAGCCGACCCAGTCGCCCTGGTTTTCAGTATAAAAAATATCTCCTTTATAAGAACCAAAACCCGAAGGCGAGCGAAGTCCCGTCGCATAGGGCGTCAGTTTTCCGTCTTCTCCCAGTTTCAGCATCCAGCCCCTCCATTTGGAACCACTTGCGCCGCGGCCTACCCAGTCGAGGTTGAGCGTTACCAGAAGTTCTCCGTTTGGCATGGCCACCGGCCCGTACGAATACTGGTGGTAATTACCTGAAAGCGGCCATTTTGCGAAAGAATCGTACACATCGGCTATTCCATCATTGTCGGTATCTGCCAGCCGTGTTACTTCTCCACGTTGGGAAATCAGAAAATCTTTGCCCCTGTACAACAGTCCAAGCGGCTCGTGGAGACCCGTTGCAAACTTATGGAAAGAAGGTTTTCCGTCGCCTTTCAAATAGGGGTTACCTATCATCCACACTTCCCCGCGGCGTGTAGAAGTAGCCAGTCGCCCATCGGGGAGCACCTGCATGCCGCCCACTTCCATTTTAATGTTTTCGGGAATGGGTATGGTAACAATGCGGTAAAAATCGTCTTCCTTATTTGGCTTTGATTGCGAATACGCGCTCAGGCAGCCGAAGGAAATCAGTGTTGTTAAAAGTATATTTTTCATTTAAAAAGAATGCGGTTGGATTGATTTTACCAAAACATGGAATAGCTGGTGGTCGCTGATACAGGTAATATCAGCTCCTGTACCTCGCCAGCCGGCCGGATCAGCGGCTTTGATTTCTTGTCTGTCTGCACATAATACTTATCGTCGATCTGGTAAAGTCCTTTTTCGATCTCCACGACCTGCTTACCACTTGCCAGCAATGCAAAAAGCGGCTTGTCTGATTTTCCCTGCACCTCAAACGTACGCGACAATGTATTCCCGCCGGAAACCAGCTGGTCAGTTACAGTAGCAGCGCCCAATGCGTAGCGAAAAACCGGGTAGCCCTGTGGATTGATATTGTAGCCAAGGAAATTGATATTCGATGAATCCGGCCAGGCAGTGGCGTTTGTTTCCAGGGCTGCAAGGCTGCTTCTGCCCGAAACGTGCACTTTCAAACCAGCGGGGAACAATAATTGCGGCTCGCCACGCTCGTACCACATTTCTGTTACGTCAGCAAATTGTCCTTTCCAGGCCTGGATCAACGCGCCGCGGTTAAGGTCAATCGTATAGTTCCATCCGTCAGCACTACCTACCGATATACAATGTGTGCGTTTGGATTTTTCACCGTCGATCAAAACGAAAGAGCGTACCATTTCCGGGCGCATATCAGGATTTACGCTGATGTATGGTTTCGGTTCAGGTTCCGGAAGTGATGAAAGCGTATGCAGATCGTACGGACGAATGCCTGCTTTTTCAACACGCAAACCCAAAGCAGGCTGCCGCCACGGAAACCGCGAATAATGTATTTTGAACTTATGTTTTCCCTGAGTCAGATTCGCAGTGCCTTGATGCGATTCCTGCGAAGTCGCTTCACCTGTTGCGATAATGCTTTTACCATCAATGTCAAGGTCGAACATCGGACCTGAGTAGATCGTTGTAAAAATGTAGTCGCCGGCTTCTGTTACGTCCATTTCGCCTTCGTAAACGAGGTGAAATTCGCGCATTCCGTTGGTTACTTCCTGTGTGAGGGTAGTGCCAGTGCCTTCGTGGTCGAGTTTGCTGTACGTTTTGCTATCCCATTTGTCGGAATAGACTTTATAATTGAGGCCAGTCAACGTCAGCGGTTTGCGGCTTGCCAGCAACTGGTAACCGATATTGCGGAATGCGATGGTGCCTTTTGTTACTTCCAGCGAAAGCGGCTGACCGTCGGCAGCCGGTTTGGAGCTTGGCAGGTAGATGGTTTCCAATACCGTCACACCATTTAGCGACAAGGTATTCAACCGAGCTGAACCAGGCAATGCTGGAATAGCTGCATCATAGGACAGCTCGATGGTCTGCCAGAGGCCCGGCGCTTTGGCTGCGTTCTGGGTTGGAAACTGGCCTACGTAGCCCGAAGTGAGTGTACTTTCACCTTTCAGCTTGCTGCTGTCGGAGATCCGCACTTTCTGACCGCCCGGTAATATCAAAAACCCTTCCGCGCCGGGGGATAAATTGAATTCTGCATAAAAGCGGAGGTCGCTGGCTTTTAATTTGGTGGCGATAGCTGCGCCAGGATTTCCAACCAAAATTCCCTCGCCGGACTGGGTTTTGACTTTGGTAAGTCCGGCAGGATGAATGGCGATATTTCCCTGAATGGTCCAGTTAGGGCTACTTTTCTCAAATGAAGTGAGGTCTTTTAAGGGTAGGGGTGAGTAATTTCCCTTGCCCGACTGGCCCCAGACTACCGCGGGACAAGCGAGCAATAGGAGGGAGACTTTCCGGAAAAAATGGTGCATCGGCTTTATTAAGTGTATTGTTTACAATTAAAAAGCGAAGTTCGCAAATTTTTCTACTAATATACCCGGAAATATTAGGATTTATTTTTACGCCGGAAAATAGCATTTGGCACGATGTGCGGATCAATTTTTGGTTTGTTGCAAAGGCTGCCCATAGACGGCGATACCAATCGCTTCAATCTCTGATTTTGAGAGATAACCTTCGGGTAGCGATGCTTCCAATGCACTATATGCCTCATTCTTTACTGTGAAAGTATAGCGTTTGTCCGATATAGGATTTCGCAAAATCAGCGCCTGCTTTACAAATAGTAGTTCAAAAGAACCCGACTCAATATCCAAATTCTGCCAGTTTTCTTCTTGCAAAAATATATTGATCATGTAAGGTTTAAGCTTGCTGTTATTCAAAATGAGGTGGAGCCGTTTCTGGTCGTTTTCAGTATCCTTGGTCACTTTAATATCACAAGTCGGGATATAAAATCCTTTTGTATCGTGTGCAATCTGCTCTGCGTTTTCGAGCAAAACCGGATTTTGCTTTGGTTCATTGCTCGTTTTGTCACAAGAGAATAATGTGAAAACCAGTGTGGATGCTAATAGTGTGAAATTCAGGGCATCTTTCATGATAGTGTATAGAAAGTTAGAATGTGCTCAAAGCTAAATGCCTTTTAAACAGGATACAATACCCCAAAAAGGAGTATTTTTTACGTAGTACTCCTGTTCAAATTGGCGTAGCGGATCGCAAATACATTGAGTTTTACATCTTCCGCGCCAAGCTGCCGGAGCTTTTTGTTGATGTTCGCCCGGTGTTTTCGGATCGTTTCTAGACTGATAAACAACTTTTCAGCGATCACTGCGGAGTTGTATCCTTTCCCGATAAGCATCAGGACCTCGTGTTCCCTTTTGGTAAACATATTTTTTGGTTTTAGGTGGTCTCAATTACCATTGAGACGTCGCTCTACACAAAAAGTAACGGATCGTTGAATATTTGACGAATTAGTTCCTGCTGAAAGTTTAGCTGCATTGAATATTTGTCTGCGAGTAGCGCCTCTCATTAAACTTTCGTAATAGTGTAATGCTGGTGAATAAACCGACTGGGGAGCGGTTTCGTCTGGGCAGGGTTTGTGCTGCTATACCTGATTTGTTGATAGTATGTTAATAAATACTTAACACAAATCAGTCCTCAAAGCCGGAAGTTTGTATTTGGAAATAACGGTCTCAGCACCACCATCTTTTTCTAAATAAAAACAACTAAACGACTGCTCAGATGATTAAACAACTCTACTCTCACTTGCGGCTTGGGCTCCTTGGGCGAAGCAGGCAAGCCATTTTCCTGGTGGCTTTCTCGCTGCTGTCCCAGGTAGTGAGCGCCCAGACAGAAGTTACCGGAAAGGTAACTGCCAAAGAGGATAATACGCCCGTTCCCGGTGTCAGCATTGTGCTGAAAGGAACTACGACCGGTACCATTACGGACTCGGAAGGAAACTACAAAATCGAAGTGCGCGGCGATGCGCCAAAGCTTTCATTCTCTTTCTTAGGATTTGCTTCTCAGGAAATTAGCGTTGATGGGCGCAGTAATATTGACATTGCAATGGCGGCCGACCAGCGTCAGCTTACCGAGGTGGTAATCACTGCTTTGGGTATCAAAAAAGACGTCAGGAGAATCGGGGTAGCTATTCAGACGGTTGACGGAAATTCGGTGGTAAAAGCTCGCGAGCCGAATGCGATCAATGCGCTGGCAGGTAAGGTAGCAGGCTTGACGGTGGGTATTCAATCGGAATTACTCCGCAGACCGAACATTCAGCTGAGAGGGAATTCAGACGTTCTTTTCGTTGTGGACGGCGTGCCGGTCAATTCGGATACCTGGAATGTGAGTCCTGATGATATTGATACTTATTCCGTTCTGAAAGGTGCATCTGCATCAGCATTGTACGGTTTTCGCGGAAAAAACGGCGCGATCCTGATCACTACAAAACGCGGTACAAAGGATAAGAGAGGCTTTTCTGTGGATTTCAATTCCTCCACAATGGTTGACAATGGATTTTATGCTATTCCAAAAGTGCAGGATCTGTACGGCCCGGGCGATCACGGCCGCTATGCATTCGGTGACGGAAAAGGCGGTGGATTGAACGACGGAGATTATGACGGTGGCTGGGGACCTAAATTTGAAGGACAACTTATTCCGCAATACGATAGTCCGGTGGATCCGGTTACGGGCCAGCGCCAGGGAACTCCGTGGGTAGCACGCGGAAAAGACAACTTAACGCGCTTCCTGCGCCCGGGCTTGCTTTCGACAAACAACATTTCGGTGTCAGCGTCAGGCGAGAAATATAATCTTCGCTTTTCGACCTCGCATACGCATCAGAAGGGAATTGTGCCGAATACCAAGCTGAATATCACGAACTTCAATATGGTAGCGGACTATAATTTCTCGAAAAAACTGAAATTCAACTCTTCGCTGCAATACAACCGTCAGTATACGCCGAATATTCCGGATGTTAATTACGGACCTAACTCCATCATTTACAACATTGTACTGTGGGCAGGAGCCGACTGGGATGTGGATCAGATGCGCAATTACTGGCAGCCGGGCAAAGAAGGTCTGCAACAGATCTACGCCGAATACCAGCGTTACAATAACCCGTATTTCATGAGCTACGAGTGGCTGAGAGGTCACCAGAAATCGGATATCATCGGTCAGGTGGGAATGACCTATCAGTTCACCGACTTCCTGGAAGCTACATTGCGCTCACAGATCACGACGTGGAGTTTGTTCAGAAATGAAAAAATGCCTTACTCCGCCGGCGCTTATGGTCGTGACGAGAGGCGGGGCGATTACCGGGAAGACCGCCGGAATTTGTTTGAAAACAATACGGATGTGCTCGTTAAGTTTGATAAAGACGTTTTGCCGGGCCTAAATGCGAAGATCTGGGCAGGAGGGAATATCAGAAGTTTTGAATACAATGCGGCTTACGGATCTACTGACTATCTGAACGTACCGGGATTGTACAACTTCAATAACTCGGCAAACCCGGTGAAAAGTGCCAATTTCAATTCAGCAATGCGGGTAGCTTCGGCTTATTATTCTGCGGATTTTACTTACAAAGACTATTTCACAGTTTCGACGACGGGCCGGATGGACAAGCTTTCCACGCTTCCAAAAGGCAACAATGCATTCTTCTATCCCTCAGTGGCATTATCGACGGTCATTTCGGATTACGTAGCGCTGCCGGAAGTCATTTCCTTTCTGAAACTGCGCGGTTCTTATGCCAATGTGAAGGATGGTTTGACCATGTCGACGATCGGTACCAACCCGACAGGTTCCAACCCGCTTGAATATGGTGACCAGTATTTTTCACCTTACGACGGACCTTCCTATCAGAATGCGGCGGTTTATTCAACGCCATTTGCCTACAATAATACACCTGCGGCCTATTTTACCAACCAGCTGAATAACCCGGCGCTCGTTCCCAACACTTCGTCACAAACGGAAGTTGGTGTCGACCTGCGCGTGATGAAAAACAGGCTGGGACTTGACGTAGCGTATTTTGTGTCAAACGACGGTCCTAGGATCTTTGCACTTCCGGTATCAAGCACAAGCGGATATAGCTCGGCGCTGGTAAATGGTATTGAAACCAAGAAAACCGGCTGGGAAGCTTCTCTAACGGGTTCTCCGATCAAGACTGAGAATGGTTTCAACTGGGATGTAGTGGCTAATTACTCTACTTTCAAGGAAGTTTTGACAGAGATTTACCCTGGTCAGGATGCATTGAATACCTTCTTTCGCGTGGGCGACAGAATGGATAAATACTACGGTCGCGCATTTGCCAAAACTGCTGATGGTCAGATCATTAATGACGACTCAGGCCGGCCGGTATATTCACCTGTCAACCAGTTCCTTGGCTACGTGAATCCTAAGTTTGTATTGGGTATCAATAATAAATTCAACTACAAAAACGTCAATTTCAGCTTCCAGTTTGACGGTCGTTTTGGCGGTGTGATCTCTAATTACATTCAAAAGCAGACTTTCCGCGGCGGTCGCCATATCGAGCTGGTACAAGGTCAGCTGGGCGCTTCCAGAGAGACGGATTATCAGGCTTTCAAGAACAATACAGAAAACAAAACCTACGTAGGTCCTGGTGTTCAGGTTGAGGGTGGAACTGCATTGAATTTCGACGCTGACGGCAAGATCACAAACCTTTCCGAACTGCGTTTCAAACAAAATGCGACCGCTCAGAATGTTCAGGACTGGGTAAGCCGCTATTACAATAGCGACGAAGGCAACCTGATGAGCCGCTCGTTCGGAATGCTTCGTGAGGTAGTTATCGGTTATACTTTGCCACAAACCTGGCTGACAAGAAGCAAGTTCATCCGCAATGCGTCGGTTTCCCTGGTTGGCCGTAACCTGCTGTATTTCGCTGAGAAAAAAGATATCGACCTTAACCAGTTCGTATCTGGCGGCAGCTCCGACCTACAAACTCCTTCGGTGCGCCGCTATGGGGTAAATGTTAGCCTTACTTTCTGATCAGCCGCTTAGTTTAATCTGTCATCAAAAATCTTGAAAACAATGAAATTCAATTATAAACTCATAGGATTCAGCACTGTTTTTGCCCTGATGCTTTCAGGTTGCGAGCGGAGCTTTGAGGACCTGGAAAAAGATCCAAACCGTCCCGTTACTGCCCCGGCCTCTCTCGTTTTGAAGGGTATTGAAATGGATATGTACAGCAAAACGGGCACACCTTTCAGCGACGAAATGCGTTGGAACCAGTTTTACGCGATCAATTACAATTACTACGGAAATAACGAATATCAGTGGTCAGCCTTTGAAGACCATTACCCTACGTTGAAAAACGTGATCAAAATGGAAGAAGAGGCCAAGCGGGCCGGTGCTGCTGATGTGAATGTATATTCAGCACTAGGCAAATTTTTCCGTGCCTTTTTCTTCGATCAGATGTCGGTAAGGGCCGGTGACCTGCCGATGAGCCAGGCACTGCTCGGCCTGGAAGAGGTAGCTCCCAAATACGACTCGCAAAAGGATGTGTACATGCAGATCCTGACGTGGCTTGATCAATCGAATGCGGATATGACTGCGCTGATCGCAGCGGGCGACACGAAGGTAACGGGTGATTTTTACCTGGGAGAAGATCTGAAAAAGTGGCAGAAAGTGGTAAACGGTCTCAAACTCCGCATATTGATCCGTTTAAGCAAAAAGGAAAACGAAGCGGGAATGAATGTAAAAGCCCGGTTTTCAGAAATGCTCGCCAATCCGACTAAATACCCTTTAATGGACGGAATGGCTGATAATCTGGAATTTAAGTTTAATAATTTCAACAAATATCCTTCCAATCCTGACAATTTTGGTTTCGACGCGACCAGACAGAATATGGCGCAGACTTACGTGGGGTTGCTCACTGCCCGCAAAGATCCGCGGGTAATGGTTACTACCGAGCCGGCGGGTTCTCAGCTGAAAGCAGGCAAGCAGCCGTCGGACTTTACAGCATTTGTGGCAGCTAGTTCCGGCGAAGATCTTTCGGATATGTCCAACAAGGCCGGGAAGAACAATGGAGCCGGGTTTGCTCCGGGAGAGTATTCTTTCCAAAGCCGGTCGCGGTACTATTCCAACTATACTGGCGAGAATACGTTCATCGTCGGCTATCCTGAAATGTGCTTTAATATTGCCGAGGGTATCAACCGCGGCTGGGCAACCGGCAGTGCAGAAGATTGGTACAAAAAAGGTATCAAAGCTTCGCAGGAATTTTATGGTGTAAAAACGGGCGCGCTGACTATGACCTATTCCAAAACGGGCGGCCGGGCAGCGACAGACTTTGTCAACTATACCATTAATTTCGATTTCGACGCGTATTACGCGCAGCCGCTTGTTAAGTATGCGGGCAATTCAGTAGCCGGTCTGGAACAAATCGTTACGCAGAAATACCTGGCGTTTTTCATGAATTCGGGAATGGAAGCGTATTTCAATTACCGCAGGACCGGATTTCCTAAGTTTATGACCGGCGTGGGAACGGGAAATTCAGGCAGGATCGCCGTAAGGTGGCAATATCCGCTGACGGAAAGGACTACGAATGAGACGAACTATAAAGCAGCAATTCAAAGTCAGTTTTCGGGAAAAGATGATATCAACGATCTGATCTGGCTTTCGAAGTAAGTCGGGGTTAGAAGTAATAAACAAGAACGGAGCGATATTCTCGCTCCGTTCTTGTTTTAATGCAGCTCAATGCGCTTCCAGCCAGTTGGCTCCCACACCAATGCCCGTTTCCATGCGCACGGCCATCGGAATCGCATTCCGCATCAGATCATCTACCCGCTCTTTCAAGAAGTCGATCTCATCCCGGTGCACGTCAAATACAAGTTCATCATGCACTTGCAGGATCATGCGCGATTTCAGCTTTTCCTTTTGCATAAAATCGTGGATATTGATCATCGCCACTTTGATCATATCTGCCGCCGAACCCTGGATCGGCGCATTAATCGCGTTTCGTTCGGCATATCCCCGGTTGGTTTGGTTTCCTGAGGTAATATCCGGCAGGTACCGTCTTCTGCCCAAAATGGTCTCGACGTATTTCTTTTCGCGTGCATCGTTCACGACGCGGTCCATGTAACCTTTTACCGCAGGAAATTCCTCAAAATAGGCCCTGATAATTTCACTCGCCTCGCCGCGCGGAATACCCAGCCGCTGCGCCAGACCGAACGCGGAAATGCCGTAGATGATACCAAAATTCACCATCTTGGATTTCCTCCGCATATCGGAAGTAACTTCTTCAAGCGGCACGCTGAATACCTTGCTGGCTGTGGTGGCGTGAATATCCCTTCCCTGATTAAATGCCTCGGTCATACTCGCATCCTGACTGAATGCGGCCATAATACGAAGTTCGATCTGCGAATAATCGGCGGAAAGTATCTGGAAATCGTCGTTATCCGGCACAAATGCTTTCCTGATCTCGCGCCCCCGCGGCGTGCGAATCGGAATATTTTGCAGGTTAGGATTGGTTGAACTAAGTCTTCCCGTTGCCGCAACAGCCTGATTGTAAGACGTATGGATACGCCCGCTCTTTTTGCTGACCAACAGCGGCAACGCGTCTACATAAGTTGATTTCAGTTTTTGCAATTCACGGTAATCCAGGATCTTGCGTGCGATCATGTGATTGTTTTCCAGGTCTGAAAGAATATCTTCGCCTGTCGCATATTGCCCTGTCTTCGTCTTTTTCGGCTTTTCGATCAGTTTCATTTTTTCAAATAAAACCTCCCCAAGTTGCTTCGGTGAGCTGATATTGAATGACTGGCCGGCCGCTTCGTAAATTTCAGATTCGGTGATACGCAGGTCCGTTTCCAGTACCGCTGACATTTCTTTCAATGCATGAATATCCAGCCGCACGCCTGTATTCTCCATGGACGCGAGCACTTTCAAAAGCGGCATCTCTACATCATAATACAGTTTCGATGCGCCTACCTTGGGTAATTCCCTGGCGAAGATCGTATTGAGCTGCAAAGTAATGTCGGCATCCTCGCCGGCATATTGCGTGATTTCGGGGATAGCAACATCGCGCATGGTACCCTGCTTTACGCCCTTTTTGCCAATCAGCGAAGTGATCGAAACCGGGTCGTAGTTGAGGTAGGAAGCTGCCAGAATATCCATTCCGTGCCGTTTATCGGGTTCGAGGATATAGTGGGCGAGCATCGTGTCGCTCAGTTTTCCTTTTACTTCGATACCGTAATTTTTCAGTATCAGCAGGTCATATTTGATATTCTGCCCGATCTTTTCAATGGATTCGTTTTCAAAAACTTCCCTGAAATGCTCCACAATTTCCTGCGCCTGCTCGCGATCGGCGGGAACCGGGATATAAAAAGCCTCACCCGCCAGATATGAGAAAGAAAGTCCCACCAGTTCAGCGTCAACCGCGTCGAGGGAAGTGGTTTCTGTATCAAAGCAAAAAGCGTCCTGCAAACCCAGGTAATAGGCCAGACTTGTCATTAATTCCGGCGTATCCACGGTATGGTACCGGTGAAATGTATTGTCGATCGTTCGCCGCGTGGTCGGAATTCGCAGGTCTTCGTAAGCTTGTTCCGGCGCGTCGTCGTCGGCGATGCTTTCGCTCAGGATCGCAGGCTGCTTACCTACTTCTTCCGTCGGATTACCAAACAGGTCGAGCTGGGCCTTTTGTGGCTTGGCGGCCGGCCGGGATACCTGCGTGGTTTGTATTGGCTGGCCAACTCCGAGTACACGCTGTTTTAATGTCTTGAATTCAAGTTCGTCAAACAGCTCGACGATCTGATCCGCATTCGCCGGACAAATGGTCAGGTCCTCGGCGTCGAATGGGACGGGTACTTTAATGTCGATAGTCGCCAGCTGTTTGCTCAGGATTGCTTTATCAAAATTATCCCTGATCTTTTCGCCTAGCTTGCCTTTGATCTCGTCGGCGTGGGTGATCAGGTTTTCAATCGTGCCGTATTCTTCAATGAGTTTCTGGGCTGTTTTTTCACCTACACCCGGAACGCCCGGGATATTGTCGACCGCGTCGCCCATGAGTCCGAGGATATCAATCACCTGATCAATCCGCTTGATCTGCCAGCGGGCCAGGATCTCATCTACGCCCAATACCTCTGCACCTTTTCCCAAAAACGCAGGTTTATAAATATGTACATGCTGCTCCACAAGCTGGCCGTAATCCTTGTCAGGCGTCATCATGTATACCTCGAATCCGGCATTGGAAGCTTCCTTGGCAATGGTACCAATAATGTCATCGGCCTCGTAACCGTCGAGTTCGAGTATGGGAATGCACATAGCGCGCAGCAACCTTTTGACGAGCGGAATTGCGACGGTAATATCCTCGGGCTGTTCCTGACGTTGCGCTTTGTACGCTTCAAACTGTACGTGGCGGAAGGTAGGAGCGGCTGTATCGAAGGCGACGCCGATGTGTGTTGGCTTTTCTTTTTGCAAAACTTCCAGCAGCGTATTGGTGAAACCAAACACGGCGCTGGTATTCAAGCCTCTCGAAGTTATCCTCGGCGCCTTGATAAAAGCGAAGTGTGCGCGGTAGATCAACGCCATCGCGTCGAGGAGGAAAAGCTTGTGAATGGGTTTATCCATGAGGTAAGACTGGTTACAGAACTCAAATATAATGTATGTAAAAAGACTGAAGCCGATTACCAACGGATTTTTGTAGATTGCTCAGCACGAAGCAAGTAGCGTTTTAGTTCTTTCAATAAGTGATATAAGTTATGTATTGTAAATTAATATCTTAAATAAATAACTTATCATACTTTTTATATAATTCAAATATATTTAATGTATAATAAGTATAACATTTATAGTCTTTTAATTCGCTAATATTAGTTTTGCGTATTTAATACTTAATATACTTTTAAAACTATTTGATAATTTTAAATGTCCAATTAACTTAATATTAATCAATTACTATCAACATATAGTTAAATCTATACATTATAAAAGTATTATACATTAAAACCATTTAATATTATAACGCCAATGAGAATTATTTTACCGATTTTAGCTGTTATCGTTTTTTCATGTAATCAGAATCGAAAGTTGGAAAGAGAAGCATATCAATGGCCGGAAGCGACGCCTCCCGTAGCAGAGAAAAAAGACCATGAAACCGGAATGCATGGCGACAAAAGGAATGACGAATATTATTGGATGGCCGACTTTTTCAGCAAAGGCCCGGACAGCAACAAGGTAGTCGAATACCTCAAAGCTGAGAACGAATATACCGCCAAACTCCTTGGAGGAACTGACCAGTTACAGAAGGATCTGTTTGCAGAAATGAAGGGCCGCATTAAAGAAAAGGACGAGTCTGTTCCAGTGTTCAACAACGGATATTGGTACTACACACGGAGCGAGGAAGGCAAACAGTATTTCAAGTATTGCCGGAAAAAAGCGACGCTGGAAGCGAAAGAAGAAATCCTGCTCGACATAGACCAAATGGCCGAAGGACATACTTATTATTCGGCGGATGGATTTAGTATTAGTCCGGACAACAAGCTGCTGGCATACGGCGTCGATACCGTTTCCCGCAGGGAATATATCATGAAAATAAAGGATCTGGAAAGTGGCGAGCTTTTGAGTGACGCGGTGTATCGTACTGATCCGGGCTATGAGTGGGGGAATGACAACAAAACACTCTTTTACACTTCCAAGAATGCAAAGACGCTGCTCAGCGAGAAAATCAAGCGGCATACGATCGGAACGGATTCGAAAAAAGATCCGGTTGTGTACGCGGAAAACGATAAGAGCAATTATATAGGTGTCGGCAAGACCAAATCGGAAAAATACATTGTGATCGCATCTTCCGCGACGATGTCGTCGGAATACAGGATATTGGATGCAGACAAGCCTGAGGGAGAATTTGCCGTATTCCAGCCGCGCATGAAGGACGTGATCTACGATATTGACCACCACGAAGACAAATTCCTGATCGTTACCAACAAGGATGCGCTGAACTTCAAATTGATGGAAACGCCGGTAAATAAAACGGGCGTTGAGAACTGGAAAGAGGTGATAGCGACAAGAAAAGACGTTTTGCTGGAAGGAATCGAGGTTTTTAAGAACTTCCTGGTAGTGAGTGAGCGGAAGAAAGGTTTGTTGCAAATCCGGATCCGGAACACAAAAACCAATGCAGAGCATTATGTGGATTTCGGCGAGGCGGCTTACATGGCGCATCCTTCGGGCAATCCTGAATATGATACCGATAACCTTCGCTACAACTATACTTCGCTGACAACGCCGAATTCTGTCTACGATTACAATATGGAATCGAAGAAAAAGGAGCTGAAAAAGCGCCAGGAGGTTGTGGGCGGCTACGATCCGACGGAGTACGTAACAGAGCGGCTTTATGCGACTGCGCGGGACGGAGTACAGGTACCGATTTCACTTGTTTACAAAAAAACAACCGGCCGGAGCCCCGAGTCGCCACTTCTATTGTATGCGTATGGTTCTTACGGTTACAGCACGGACCCGAGTTTCAGCAGTACCAGGTTGAGTTTGCTTAATCGCGGTTTTGTATTTGCGATCGCACATATTCGCGGCGGGCAGGAAATGGGCAGGCAGTGGTATGAAGACGGAAAAATGTTCAAGAAGAAAAATACGTTCAACGATTTCATCGATTGCGCGGAACATCTGGTCAAAGAAAACTACACTTCCACGTCTCATTTGTACGCAATGGGCGGCAGTGCGGGTGGTTTACTGATGGGCGCTGTTGCCAATCTGCGCCCCGACCTCTGGAATGGAATCGTTGCAGTCGTGCCGTTTGTGGATGTGGTTACGACCATGCTGGACGAGAGTATTCCGCTGACTACCAATGAATTTGATGAGTGGGGTAATCCAAAAAATAAGGAATCTTACAACTACATGAAATCGTATTCACCTTACGATAATGTTGCTAAAAAAGCGTATCCGAATATGCTCGTGATGACGGGATTGCACGATAGTCAGGTACAATATTTCGAGCCGGCCAAATGGGTAGCGCGGTTGAGAACGCATAAAACGGATAAGAATGTACTGCTTTTGAAGACGAATATGGAAGCGGGTCACGGCGGGGCTTCCGGCAGGTTTGATTACCTGAAAGAGATCGCGACCGAATATGCATTCATGTTTGCGCTGGAAGGGATCAATAAATAAAACCTCCTGACCGGTAAGAAAAAACCCAGAGCGGAATGTTCGCTCTGGGTTTTCGTTTTTATAACTGACTGATAGACTGCTCTATATCGCCTATAATGTCGTCGATATGTTCGATACCAACGGAAATGCGGAGCATCGTGGGCAGTACGCCTGCCGATGTTTGTTCCAGTTCAGAAAGCTGGGAATGCGTGGTAGAAGCGGGGTGAATGATCAGCGTTTTCACGTCACCTACGTTTGCTACGTTACTGATCAATTTGAGATTGTCTACAAATTTTTCAGCAGTTTGCTTTTCTCCTTTCAAGGCAAAAGATAAAACGCCGCCAAAGCCCCTGGTCAGGTACTTTTTCGCGAGCGTGTGGTATCTGTTACCTTCCAATCCAATGTAGTTTACGCTTTCCACTGCCGGATGATTTTCCAGCCACTGCGCCAGTTTAAGCGCGTTTTCAGCGATGCGTTCTACCCGGAGTGTCAGCGTTTCCAAACCTTGCAGGAAGAGAAACGAGTTGAAAGGAGATAGGGAAGGGCCCCAATCACGCAGTCCTTCCACGCGCGCGCGGATGATAAATTGAATATTGCCAAATGGGCCGCCAATGCCGAAAACGTCGTTCATCACGAGTCCATGATAGCTTGGCGATGGTTCTGTGAATTGCGGAAATTTCCCATTGCCCCAGTTGTAAGTACCCGCATCTACGATGACACCGCCAATAGAAGTTCCGTGACCGCCGATCCATTTTGTAGCTGATTGTACAACGATGTGTGCACCGTATTTAATAGGCTGGCAAATTGCCCCGGCCGCACCAAAAGTATTGTCTACGATCAACGGGAGATCATATTTATTGGCAAGTGCTGCGAAAGCTTCAAAGTCGGGAACGCTGTAACTGGGGTTACCGATCGTTTCCAGGTAGATAAACTTCGTTTTGTCGTCGATCAGCGCCTCAAAGCTACTGACACTGTCGCCATCTGCAAAGCGCGCCTCAACGCCAATGTTCTTAAACGAATTTTTGAACTGGTTGTAAGACCCACCGTACAAGAAGGAAGTGGTCACAAAATTATCGCCGACAGTTGTGATATTATTGATCGCAATGAACTGGGCGGAATGTCCGGAAGCAGTAGCTAATGCCGCCACGCCGCCTTCCAGCGCAGCAACACGCTTTTCGAAAACGTCGCTGGTCGGATTCATGATCCGGGTGTAAATATTTCCAAACTCCTTCAATGCGAACAGGTTAGACGCATGTTCGGCATTATTGAATACGTACGAAGTGGTTTGATAAAGGGGAACTGCGCGGGAATTGGTTACCGGGTCGGGCTCCTGACCGGCATGGAGTTGCAAGGTTTCAAACTTCATTTGCTGAATAAGTTAATGTGGACGAAGCCCAAATGTATTAAAATAACGATAGATAGTATATCAAATTGGTAGTCTTTTGTTTGCCAGATATTAACTTGCACAATTCCGATAGAAGTTCAGGAACGTATATATATCAGGGAGAGTAAATTAGCGACCTGAATTTTAAGCAGCTCAATTGTATTTTGGTCCGCAATTTTACCTTCGACAATCTTGGATTTTACATTTGGAATGGAGAGGTACGAATTTTCATTACGTACTGTTCCTAACGCAGTAAGTGTAAGGAGAAGGGAGGCCAGCGCCTTGTCGCCCCCGGTGTTTAACGGCGAGGCGCTGATCGCAGCAACCGGCTTTTCGTTGAACTCCCCGGTAGCGACGGTCCAGTCCAATGCATTTTTCAACGTGCCGGGCACTCCGAATGCGTATTCCGGGGTGGATATAATCACGGCGTCTGCAAGTTGAAGAGCTCGTTTGAATTTCATCACAGCATCAGGCTCTTCCAGGCCCGGACTGAAATGCGGCATTTCGTCGAGTCCATTGAAAATCTGAAATGTGACGTTTTCGGGAAGGAGTGATTCGATTGCCCGAAGAATAATTGCGTTGGTTGAATCGCTGCGAAGGCTGCCGGAGATCCCGAGGATATTGATCTTTTTCATAGCTCAATATAAACCGTCGGCAGGAGTGAATCAAGGTTTATCACCTACTGCGACCGCAATGAGAGCGATTTTGGGACTGCGACTGCCCCTGAGATTGCTGCCTGAGCTGCGAAAAAAATATTTCTGGTGTGTATTGAAATCCTGGCGTACTATAAATGCCTGCGAAATCAAATTTCAGGAGCCCGTATCAAGATCCAGATTTTCTGAAATTTGCGTCAAAAGCCTCTTAATGATGGTTTTAAGCGAAACCGGTTCAAGAATTTGTGCATTTGGCGCGATCATCAGGAACCACCGCGCAAAACCTTCCAGACTAACAGTCAGAAAACTCATTTCGACGTGGTCTTCGCGAATGATCTCAGAAACAAACCCGTAGTAGATCCGCTGCTCGCCCACATAGCGCGCAATCCTTTTATCCATTTTGATCCTCACCAGACGGAGATTCTGCCCTTCGTGACCATTTTCAAGAAACTCTTTTAATGGAGCATGCTTATGTTCAAAAGGCTGGTCGGTCATTTCGGAATGCAGGATCCGGTCGGAACGGAAGTTTCGGTAATCGCTTCGGAGGTGGCAATAAGCGATCGCGTACCAGTAATTATTTTCGTGGTAAAGACCTACGGGCTCAATAACCCTTTCGAGTTGTTCTTCGCTGTTAATCGCCTTGTAGTGGATCTTTGCAATCTTTTTTTCAGAAATGCTTTTGAGTAAAATATCAAAGGTATTGCTGGTTGGTTTGTAAAATGCACTATTCATTCTCCGCACCGCGATATGGTCTTCCAGGCTTTCGACCACCGACTTTTCGCTGCTTCTCAATACCGCCTTGACCTTAAACATGGCCGATTGGTACTGGGACTGCGTTGAGAAATCCGTGAATTTTTCCATCAGCTTTTCCGCCGTAATGAAAGTCCGCGCTTCTTCCTTCGTAAACATAACAGGAGGCAGACGGTAACCATCCATGATCGAATAGCCTACGCCTGCCTCGCCTATAATAGGTACGCCCGCCTCTGCGAGCGAGCTGATGTCTCTGTAAACCGTTCGCAAACTGATCTCAAAGCGCTCTGCCAAATCCTGGGCCTTCACAATTTTTCGGGATTGCAACTGGATCAGAATGGCAGTTATGCGGTCAAAACGGTTCATTCGCGTCGGTTTGGATTGGTCGCCGCAAATATGCTTAAACTACTGCTTCCCTCAAATTAAAAGCTTCCGAAATCAATGCGAAAGATTTCAGCCTGGTTTCGACCGTATCCGCCATCGTAGAAATGATGATTTCATCCACTTCAAAATCGTTGGCCAGCTTAGTCAGCTGTTCTTTTACTGAATCCTTCGTTCCCGAAATCACCCTGCCGCTATTGTATTGAAGGCGTTCCAGCTCACCTGGTGTAAAGCGATATTTGCGGACAGTCTCAGGATCCGGGAAAGGGCCGAATTTTCCCTTTTCAAATTCGATCAATACATAATCCATCATTTTCCGCATTTCAGCAGCCTTTTCCTCCGTTTCTCCGCACAAAACAAAAGTGGAAAGAATCGCATGAGGCTCGGGATATTGGTCCGATGGACGGAAATTCCTCCGGTAGGTTTCCACTACATCCGGCCTGACAAATCCGTTGATAAACTTTGCAACTGCCAGTCCCAGGCCAAAACGTGCGGCAATATTGCTGCTTCCGCCGCTGGAACTCAGAATCCACTGCTGCGGGATGGTGTCAGACTGAGGTGTTGCGTAGATAAAACCACGGTCTGTGCCGGCGGTATCTCGGAAAAAATGCTGTAAATGTTCGAGCTGCCGCAAATAGCTGCTCTCGCTAAAATCGTTGGAGGGATTCAATAGAGTAGAAGTGAGTCTGTCTGTGCCTGGTGCGCGCCCCATTCCCAGGTCTATGCGGCCCGGGAAAAGTGTTTCCAGCATTCGAAAGTTCTCCGCAACTTTCAATGCACTGTGATTCGGAAGCATAATCCCGCCAGAACCGATGCGGATATGTTGGGTTGCATCAGCCAGTTTGACCATTAAAACTTCGGGCGTCGAGCCGGCGATGAATGTAGAATTATGATGTTCGGAGACCCAAAAACGGCTGTATCCCAGCTCTTCGGCAACTTTTGCAGTATGTATTGTTTCCTGAATTGCTTCCTGCACCGTGGTTCCCGCGCGAACCACAGACTGATCCAGGACTCCCAGTTTAATATTATTCATGACGTCATGCTGTTTATTGGACAACAAACGCCGACTGCATTATATTCCAGTTACAGGCAAATCAGGACTTTCCTTGAAGATAGTAGGGTAGTTTTAAAGCGGGTTTTCGGTTCGTTTCCAATAGGTAGACTTTCCCAAAAGCGGGAATCCGATATAACTGCGTATTTCGAGCAGTTCACTTCGCAATTTCATCAGGCAATTATAGGTTTTGCCGCTCTGGGGATCGTACATTTTCCCGTTGTCCCACATTCCTGAGTCGTAGATAAAGTTTGATAGCACATTTACATTTTGCAGATTTCTGTCACGGAGCTTTTCATCATTATTGCGAATATCTTTTCTCGAAGTCTTACCATCAGATTCAAATAATTCAGTTGACCAGATCAGTCTCCCGAAATATTCAGACCCTGATTTATAGATCTCTATTCTCCGGTCTTTTTCCTCACTCAGCCATTCCCCGATAACCTTATCAGCAGCGCCGGTTTGCGCATTTACAGCAATTGAAGCGCAAAGTAAAAATGTTGTAAAAATGATTCGATACATTAATAGAATACCTAAAAATTGGAATTGATGTCGATGAATTAACTTTAAAATATTCAAAAACCCGATGTGCTCATCACTAAGTAGCTGAGATTGCCGTATTGGTTAAAACGTTAACTGAGACGCGTAAACCAAATAATCTTTCACTGTTAATTAAATTAACTTAATTCAAAGTTCTATCTAACACTGTAAGATTGAGAATATGATTGGAGGAGCTCGCTGATTAATACTAAATCTTCAATGAATGTAAAACTAATATACAACAGTTTCCTAAAAATGCAATTCAGTACTATTCTAAGAAGGCAGTTTCATAATCGTATGTCCAAAAACGGAAAGTTTGTAGTACACATTGTGAACATTCGAATTAGTTCTATTTTTGTTATTCGTATACCCGATCATCAATGCATTCAGACTCTGTACCATCGAATCTCTTCAATGCGCCTGTCCCAGCCAATGAGATGGAACGCCTTATTGGCTTGTCGGATCTTGATATCGACTATGGCGATCATAAAAATGCATTCAGTGACCTCGCCCGGCTTGCGGCGAAGGTCGCCGGAACCAGTATCTCCCTTGTCAACCTGATTGACTCACTTACGCAGTGGACGATTTCCAATTATGGTCTGGATATCGACCAGATGCTTCGGGAAGATTCTGTCTGCCAGTACACCATCATGAACGTTGAATCCTTTGAGGTCACCGATCTTTCTGCCGACGATCGATTCAAGGACAAAGACTATGTGACGGGCAAGCCAAATGTTCGCTACTATTACGGTGTTCCCCTAAAAACGAGCGCTGGCGTTCCGATAGGTGCGCTTTGTGTATTGGATCGGGAACGCGTTTATCTCGATCCTGAAAAAATAGAGCTTTTAAAGATTATCGCCGACGAGATCGTAAGTCGCCTCAAAACGATTAAGGTCATGGAAGCGTTAAAATCGAGATTACTAGAAGCCAAACAGACACAAAGAAAAGTTGCGCACGATATCCGCGGGCCACTTGGCGGAATAGTTGGATTGGCCCAGATCATTAAGGATCAGGGAGATACCAATCAAATGGACGAGGTTCTTGAATTTATCAACCTGATTTATAAAAGCGGAAACTCGATACTTGATCTCGCGGAAGAAATTCTTGATTCTAACAAAGACAAACGTGTAGCGGTGGCTGCAAGTGGAGGCGATAACACTCGATTTGACCTCACAGTTTTTAAAGATAAGCTTGAAAAATTATACGGCCCCCAGGCCCGGCACAAGCAGATTGTATTCACTGTGAATACAACTCCTCTGACCTCAAACATATCATTCCCAAAGAATAAACTGCTGCAAATTACAGGCAACCTTATCTCTAATGCGATCAAATTTACGCCTGCTTTAAAGCACGTGACCGTGGATCTGGGGCTGCTGCTGCATATTGACAAACCTACACTCCAGATTGTTGTAAAAGACGAAGGTGTGGGAATGGATGCGGCGGGCATCGACGCGATTCTAGCAGGTACTTCCACTTCTACGGATGGAACCGCGGGCGAACAGGGTTATGGATTTGGACTTGCTTTGGTAAAACATCTTGTTACAAGCCTCGACGGGCAGTTAAATGTTGTTTCGGAACGGGGAGCAGGGACGAGCTTCGTGGTTGAGCTGCCACAAAAGATCTATTAAAAAAACCAGCAGTTCTCATTTGGTGTGCTTTTAAAAAGTAGGCAAAGTTGGTAAAAACCGCGCCTTACAGGTAATTTGCATTGCTGCGCCGGCGCTAATGTGCACCTTCGCCAGCAACAAATACCTTAACATATTACATTTTGAAAATTCACCGTGGTTTAATATTCGCTATCGTTGAAGGTCTGCAACACATTTTTGTCAGAAACAGGCAGGCTGATCAGGTTGTCGAGCAGCTGTTAAAATCTAATAAAAAATGGGGCGCTCGGGACCGCTCTTTCATCGCCGAGAATATATATGAGATTGTACGCTGGTGGCGGCTTGTCAAATACGTCTCGCAGGTTGAAAAGGCGAAGGAAGAAGCTGACTTCGTCAAACTGACTGGCGTATGGCAACTGATCAAACCGCTGCATTTGCACTCAGGGGAAGTAATTGCGCTGCCGGAATGGCCGGAATTTGCAGAAATCAGTACGGAGCATGTTGCTGCACGATATGCAGAGGCGATGGAAATACGGAAGATCGCTCAATCTATTCCTGACTGGATCGACGAGCTCGGAGAAAAAGAGCTTAAAAAATCTTGGGATAAGGAGCTGAAAGCCCTAAACGAGCAGGCGCAGCTGAATTTGCGCGTTAATACTTTAAAAAGTGATGTTCAGGCGGTACTGGAATTGTTTGGTGAAGATAATGCAGCACCGATTGCAAACGTGCCCAACGCAATTCTGCTCAAAAAAAGGCAGAATATCAATAATACCGAGGCTTTCAAAAATGGATACTTAGAAGTTCAGGATGCTGGTTCTCAGCTTATTGCACCTTATCTGGATATTCAGCCCGGATTGTCGGTGATAGATGCATGTGCCGGCGCTGGTGGAAAAAGTCTGCACTTGGCGGCATTGCTGCAAAATACCGGGTCGATACTGGCAATGGACATTGCAGGACTTAAACTGAACGAATTGAAGAAGCGTGCCGAGCGCAATGGCGTGACAAATCTGGAAACAATGACGATCCAGTTCGACTCGGACATTGAGAAGCTTTCCAGAACCGCCGACCGCCTTTTGTTGGACGTTCCGTGCTCAGGGTTAGGGGTTTTGAGGAGAAATCCGGATTCTAAATGGAAATTGAAGCCGGAATTCCTGGATCAGATACGCCACGTTCAGTGGCATATCCTCAGTACTTATTCGCAAATGGTCAAAAAAGGCGGGAAAATGGTGTATGCGACTTGCAGCATTCTGCCTTCTGAGTCGGAGGATCAGGTGAAACGCTTTATGAAAACGAACCGCAAGGAATGGGAGCTGATTTCCCAGCAGCGAACGTCGCCCGCCACGGATGGTTTCGACGGATTTTATATGGCCCTTTTGCAACGCAAATTGTAACATGCCGTTGACTGAAGTCAACGGGTATTGAATGTTCATGAATTTGCGTGAGGCTTTACAGCGAAAGCAATCAATTGCCGCTGACTTCAGTCAACGGGTATTGATTTTTTATGAAATTGTATTTTGCTTTTGTAGCGCAAGTGATGTTTTGCCGTTGACTGAAGTCAACGGGTATTGATGTTGATGAATTTGTATTTTGCAGCGCAAGTGATGTCTTGCCGTTGACTGAAGTCAACGGGTATTGAATGTTGATGAATTTGCGTGAGGCTTTTACAGCGAAAGCAATCAATTGCCGTTGACTTCAGTCAACTGACTATTGATTTTTATGAATTTGCTTTGCAGCGCAAGAGATGTCTTGCCGTTGACTGAAGTCAACGGGTATTGAATGTTGATGAATTGTATGATGCCTTTCCAGCGATAGCAATCAATTGCCGTTGACTTCAGTCAACTGACTATTGATTTTTATGAATTTGCTTTTGCAGCGCAAGTGATGTCTTTCCGTTGGCTGAAGTCAACGGGTATTGAATGTTGATGAATTGTATGATGCCTTTCCAGCGAAAGCAATCAATTGCCGCTGACTTCAGTCAACTGACAATGATTGTGGGGCATGGTTTTTTGTTTTGTTTTGATTTCATCAAAATGTTAAAACCATGGATTTTATGACAGGATATTCATACGCGAGTTTTACTAATGAAATGCCCGACAAACAACCGCCGGCGACCAGTTACCCGGAACCGGGCCAGACTGCTCCAATGAATCCGCAGCCGGATGTTCCAGGAACGGATGCTCCGGAAGTGTACACAGGTAACAAGACCGAAGAAAATGCATCTACGGAGGATATTGATGAAAATGACGTAGGTGTGATTGAGTCTCAGAATCCCTGATTGTCTGACTGTCAGCTTATTATCACTATATTTAAAAGGAGACTTTTTCCGTAACCCGGCAAAAGTCTCCTTTTTTATTTTGCTCCCAGAAACATCAATGACTGAATAACAAACTGGTTTTGCGTTTTATTGGCAAAGGTAAAAGACAGTTCTTTGTCCGTTTTATTGTCGTAGTCAATATCGTTGTGCCCCATATTAATATACAGCATCCGGTATTTCTTGTTTGTCCATGCCACAGGATAATAGCCGCTATGCCAAATTTCGTGTTGTTTCGGTCCCGTTCCTAGCGGGAAACTAGCATTATCTACGGAGAGCAATACCTCAATATCCGGATTGTTTTTCAGGTCTTTCTCCCAACAATACCATTCATTGGGCGCTGTTCGGAATGTATCAGGCAGGTTTTGAGTAATTGCACTCGCCTTGTTTTCAACCTTTAATATGGCAGAAGTGGGTCGCCACGTATTGCTTTTATATTGGCCCGATCCCAGAAACTGGTCGTGGTACCAGTCCCAATTTTGTGGATAGGCAGAAGGAGTCAACGCGAATGCGGCGAAGTGAAACCCGATCCAGCCGCCGCCTTTTTCCATATACCTTTGAAATGCAGCCCGCTGTTCAGGCTTTTCTGGCCGGGTATCCAGAAATATAACCACTTGATATTTAGCCAGAAACTGATCATTCATATTGTTCCAATTGCTCGTTGAATCGTAGGTGAAACCCATTTGCTTTCCCGTTTCAGGAAAAAACCGATGCGCCTCTTTTACGAAGCTAATATGCGCTTTATCATTTTTTCCGGTGAAAAATGCAATCACTTTGAAGGCCGGTTTTTGTTGGGCAAGAGCTTTAATATTAAAAGACCAGAAAATGAGCAGCAGAACGAAATGGATAACAAACCTGAATTTCATCGAAATGGGCGGGGTTAACTGGATTTTAGTTTTTAAAGCTACAAAAACCAGTTTTATTTGTCGTTACCAATGAACGTCTACCAAATGAATTATACACTGATTGCCCAGCAGACCAATATTGCTGATAAACAAGTAAGAAGTACCATTCAATTATTCGAGGAAGGCGCGACGCTGCCTTTTATCGCCCGCTACCGTAAAGAAGCGACGGGCGGGTTAGACGAAGTGCAGATCGGCGCGATCCGGGATGCCTGGCAGAAGCAGCAGGACGTGGAAAAGCGGCGGGAGGCTATTCTGAAAAGTATCGGAGAACAAGGTAAGCTGACTGCCGATTTGAAGAAGAAAATCGAAAGCGTCTTTTCGCTTACTGAGCTGGAAGACATTTATTTACCATATAAACAAAAGCGCAAAACGCGGGCCATTGCTGCGATTGAAAAAGGATTAGAACCTTTGGCACAGCTTATTTTTACAGGCAAAGAAAGTGACCCAGAGAACAAAGCGCTGGGATTTTTGAATGACGAAGTACCGAAAGTTGAGGATGCATTGCAGGGGGCAAGGGATATTATGGCGGAGTGGATCAATGAAAATCAGGATGCGCGGGGCAAGATCCGTCAGACATTCCAGCGCGGTGCTGTGATCACATCCAAAGTGAAGAAGAAAAAGGAAGAGGAAGGAGCCAAGTACCGCGATTATTTTGATTTCAGTGAGCCACTTTCCCGCATTCCGTCGCACCGGCTGCTTGCGATCCGGCGGGGAGAAGAAGAGGGGATATTGAATGTAGATATCTCCCCGGACGAAAAACTGGCACTGGAATCTCTTGACAGGCTTTTTTTAAGGGGATCAAATGCTTGCAAAGACCAGATTGAGGCGGCTATTACCGACAGCTATAAAAGGTTGCTTAAACCGTCAATTGAAACCGAGTTCACAAACCTGTCAAAGGAAAAGGCGGACATCGCGGCTATTCAGGTATTTACGGAAAACCTGCGGCAATTACTGCTCGCCTCGCCGCTTGGGCAGAAGAACGTTCTCGCCATTGATCCGGGCTATCGTACCGGTTGCAAAGTCGTGGTGCTCGATCAGCAGGGAAATCTGGTTTCCGACCAGGTGATTTATCCATTCGATCGCCCGGGGGATGCACAGACCAAGCTGCTCGATCTAATCAAAAGATACACAATCCAGGCTATCGCTGTCGGTAATGGAACCGCAGGCCGGGAGACGGAGGATTTTGTTAAAAAGCTACTCGATACTTCTGGCAGCAGCGAAATTGGTTTGTTCTCCGTGAGTGAACAGGGCGCGTCGATTTACTCGGCTTCCGAAGTAGCGCGCGAGGAATTTCCGGATAAAGATGTGACCGTGAGAGGCTCGGTTTCTATTGGACGCAGACTCATGGATCCGCTGGCAGAGCTTGTCAAGATCGATCCAAAATCAATAGGAGTTGGTCAGTACCAGCACGATGTAGACCAGAATTCATTGCGAAATGCCTTGGATACAGTCGTAGAAAGTTGCGTGAATTCCGTAGGCGTAAATCTCAACACGGCCAGCAAGCATTTATTGAGGTACATTTCCGGCCTCGGACCTGCTCTGGCGCAGAATATCGTCGATTTTCGGGCTAAAAACGGAAATTTTAAATCGAGGCAACAATTGTTAAAAGTTCCCCGCCTCGGGTCGAAAGCATTTGAGCAGGCTGCCGGATTTTTGCGCATTGATGATGCGGCTAATCCATTGGATAGCAGTGCAGTACATCCAGAAAGATATGCATTGGTCGAACAAATGGCCAAAGATGCGGGTGCCACGATTCAGGATCTAATAGCAAAAACAGAAATTCGGAAACAGATCAAGCCGGAAAAGTATATTTCGGATTCGGTCGGGCTGCCTACATTGAAGGATATACTGGCAGAACTCGAAAAGCCTGCCCGCGACCCACGTTCGGAAATTAAGAAATTTGAATTTGACAGCTCAGTCAGAAAGCCGGAAGATCTGAAAGTTGGAATGATATTACCGGGTATTGTTACGAACATTACTGCATTTGGCGCGTTCGTGGATGTGGGCGTAAAACAGGATGGTTTGGTCCACGTTTCGCAAATGGCGGATCGTTTCATCAAAGATCCTAATGAAGTAGTGAAGTTACAGCAGGTAGTTCAGGTGAAAGTTACCGAAGTAGATCTCGGTCGCAAGCGCATTGCATTAAGTATGAAAATGTAACCTTTCCAGGCTTTACCTGGAAAGGTCAGGATCTATTACAACACATGCTTGCGGTCTTCTTCGAGCAGGTGCTTGATTTGCTTGGAAACATTCATCCAGTTTTCCTCGGCTTTGACAACCGCTTCGTCAGAGTCGAGGTTATCCTGCGTAATAGTCAGCGTCGTTTCGTCATCATATTCGGATACGTGATACGTCACGTGCATGTAATTATCTTCAAAATCCTCTACCCCGGATAGCGGGCTCCAATAGGAATAGCTCAGTACGCGCTCCGGAATTATTTCTAAAATAGTGCCTTTGTCTACATACTGCTGGCCTTCCCATTCGCCGGTAAAAGTGATCGGACTGCCAACCTGCCAATCCGAATACACTTCGGCGCCGTACATATATTTTCTGACGATCTCAGGGTCGATCAGCGCCTTCCAGACTTTGGATGGACTGGCGTAAATGGACGTTGAAGTTGTTGCAATGAGTTTTCTGTTCATTTTGCTCAGATTTTAGTCATAATTCGAAAGGGCTAAAATCATGCCACTATCAGCCATTTTTTGCGCTGGTCTGACTATTGATGTATGTTTTTAAATCAAAATCTTTTATGCAGGAGTTATATTTTACGCAAAAATTGCCCGTGTCGCTGGACGAAGCCTGGAATTTCTTTTCAAACCCTGCGAACCTGAAAGACATTACCCCGGCTCACATGGGATTTATCGTCACCTCCAAACATCACGGCGAGCAGATGTACGCCGGGCAGATCATCCGGTATATTGTCAAGCCGGTGCTGGGTATCCCGCTAAAATGGTGTACCGAGATCACGCACGTGGCTGATAAACAGTACTTTGTTGACGAACAGCGATTTGGCCCGTATGCATTCTGGCATCACCAGCACCGGTTTACGGAAACGGCCGATGGTGTTCTTATGGAAGATATCCTGAATTATAAAGTGCCGCTGGGGTTTATCGGCGACATCGTAAATGCATTGTTCGTTCGGAATGAAGTCCGGAAGATCTTCACTTACCGGCACAAAATATTGACTGAGAGGTTTGGGAGCTAGAAATTGTATTGCACGCGGCAGGTGAATACATCGTCAGAAATATCGGTCTCAAAACCAGATATTGCCGATTTTTCATTTCGTACGATATCATAGTAGAAAGTGAATTTCAGCGATTCATTAGCGATGTAAACGTACCCCATTCCAAATGTATAGTAGCGCAGATCCGCACTGCTGAACCCTTCCGAATTCCGTAGCTGCTGACCCGCTACGCGTGTATTGGGATCGTACCAATCGTATTTAAACAGAATCTGATGGTCAATGCTGCCCAGATTTTGAAGAAAGTAAAAGTAGGCACCGTCGAAGCTCCGGGCATAGAGTGGACTTTTTAGGCCATTCGCGATGGGATACACGCCCGGCGTTTCACTGCTGGCGAAGGTTCCGGTCTGCTTTCCCCGCACGTACTCAGCTCGAAATTCCGTTTCTCCTTTTCTGTTTGGGAAACTGATCTGAAAATCGGCGCCGGAGTAATTTCTGGGTGATTTTTTACCCAAATTATTCGTTGAAGAATCGCGCAGCATGACAAACTCGTTGCCTTTATTTTGTGTACTGTAAAAAACGGGTGATTGGTGGGTGATACCTCCCAGATATTGAGAAACCGCGACTGATACGGTAGCTCCTCCGAGTGCCCGTATTTTGCTCGGCTTCATACTCAGCCGGCTTACTACATCTTTGTGGCTGTCGTAGTCCACCGGCCCCGCCATTCCCTGACCATTGAAAACGCCTACGTCAAACTTCGCCTTTTGCCACCAGAGATCGGACTGCCGACTGGTAACAGTAAGCATTGCGCCAATGTCGCGCTCGGTTTTCATAAGCAGCTGCGACATGCGTCCGCGCTCCGGACTTTCGCGGTTGGCGGAAGATAGGTTCACTTCGTAACCGAACGGCCGGGCGAACATTCCTGTGGTCAGTGCGAAAAGCCGGAATTTGTTTTCATAAAAGCGCCCCCAGAAATCGCGGATCGCGACACCTCTTTCTGTCCCGTCGAATTGAAACACAAAATAGGATGTCGGGTCATTGTTTTTATTCAAATGCGCATAGTCCACACGTAAGCGTCCGCGGCGCAGCATGAACCTGTTATTGGATGCGGGACTGAAATTTCCGCCTGCAAAGGTCTCTGCACCTTTCTTAGAAATGACCTGAAATTGTGGCTGGATATACCCGCTGATCCGCACGCGATTGTACCTTTCATAAATGGAAAGCATTCCCTTTCCCATTTGGTTGGTAGTATCAACCAGATCCATTAGAAACCGCTGAGAGAAGCCGTGACTGGCTGTCAGACATAGTAATGTAACGGTTAGACCGGTTATGCGGAGTTTCATTAAGCTTTTATAATTGGTGTTTGAGGCTGCAAAGAACCTCAATTTCCCTTATATATCTTGCCTAAATCGGCTAACTTTTCCGACTCACTGTTTTTTGACCTTTTCTATAAAGTGACTTATTATAAAAACAAACCTCATATAATATTAAGTAACTTACTGATAATCAATACTTAAATCTCGTGCTAACTTTCAGTTTCAAAACTTACATTAGTATTTAACGTAAGTAACTTTCAAAAAATATTAAATGTATTATTTATAATAAAAAGTATTTTGCTGTTAATACTTTGTAAATGTTCTATTTGATTCAATAATGGGAAACTTTCTGTATTAACTATAAAATGAAAAAGTATTGACTGAATAGATCAGTCAATACTTTATATTAATACTTTAAGTATCAAAAATGCAGTTAGTACCCGACTGTAAAACGTTCTTTAATGTGGTTTGAATGCTCTATCTCGTCTGCAATTGCAACCGCAAGATCTTCTACGGAAATCGTACTCCGGCCCGATTCGTTGAATACCGGTTTGTTCAAATCGGTGCGGTAACTTCCTGTCCGTCCACCCGGAGCGCCGGGGCCCATTTCGATGGCCGGGCTGAGGTAGGTCCAGTCGAGTTCCGTTTCCTGTCTGATAATATTAAGATATTCACGGGCAGCGCCGGCACCGGGCTTGAACTCCTCCGGAAACTTTGGCGTGTCGATCAGTTGCAGGCCCGGCTTGATTTCCAGACTTCCCGCACCGCCGATTACAAGAATCCTGCCCACGCCGGAATCCTTTACGCCTTGCTGAATAGACCGTGCGCCGGCAAGGAATTCATTGTAGATATTCGGATTGGACCAGCCTGGGTTGTAGGCGCTGATCACTGCATCCACGCCGGCAACTGCCGCCGTCACTTCTGTTGGATCAAGAACATTCGCGGCGACCGCAGTGACAAGGTTATCAGCCGGAATCTTGTCGACATTCCGTGCTATGGCGACCACCTCATGTCCTCTGTCGATCAATTCATTCAATACATGTGAGCCAACAAATCCTGTTGCTCCTATTAATGCTATTTTCATTTTGGTTAATGTTAGTGATGGGTAATGGTTGAATGGCGGAAGGGAAAATGGAAGAAAGGAGGAGGGATTTTGTAGTATCTATTTTCATCTTCCATTCACAGCCCTTGACTTTCAGCTTTTTAAGTCATTTACTTTTAAAAAGGTTAATATATAAATATCTTTTTATTAGTTTCATTCTTTCTTTAAATTAAATACTTTTTAACCTTACGTAAAATACCTAACATATCGTAAGCTCCATTAGTTATAAACATATTGTAAGACGCGTTACGTTCCGGCCAGACTGAATTTTTGATATTTACCTACTGAAAGATTTTTCATTCGTAGTGCCGTTTTGTATTTATTTCAAGATGGTTAAACCGCCTTTGTAGGAGCGTTTTGTGTATTGTATCAGGTAGTAATAATAGCCACCGGAAATGTCGGTCGGGCACCAGTCGTTGGGGCGGATGTTGGAATAGAAAACTTGCTTTCCCCAGCGGTTATAGATCGTCACATCTTTGAACTGGTCATCGCATTTATCATCCGGCAGTTCCTGAAATACAAAGCAATCATTTTTGGAATCTGCGTTTGGTGTGATCACATTCGGGAATTCCGGAAAGGGTTGCTCTTCGTTATCTTTCAGAATTATCCTGACGGTTGTCGTGTCGCTTGCCGCAGCGCAACTTTTGTCCTGAGTTATGAAGTCAACTAAAAAAGTTTGCTCCGCTTCGCCAGCCAGTAATGTACATTCCGGGCTCCACGAATAGGGCGACGTGACTGACTTTACGCCCGTCTTTCCTTCGAAGATCATACCCAATGCGCTCAGGTCAAACCCGCGGCCAGCTGCTACGAGACTGATCCTGTTCGTGTCCGGGTCGGTTCCAATCACATCGAACAAGATCGCTTCCGGCCCGCCGATCAGATAAGTGATCTCCGGAATGTCCAGCGAAGTTTTTACAGCAGGTGGATTGTTAGGCGATTCGTCGACGATAAAAAATACCGGCTTGGAAACGGGCATTGGATTTCCCTCGCAGCGCATATCTTCCAGCTTGAAATCGACAGTCAGCGTATCGCCTTTCTTTGCCTGGCAGGGTGGGGTCCAGGTAAAATTCTGCTGGACATTCTCAGTACCGGAAGTCGCAGCGAATGTCATTCCCAGATCTGTCATATTAAAGTCCCGCCCGCGGCCGGAAAGTGCCAGCTTATCCTTGTCAGGATCTTTACCAAAAACCGTAAAGGTAACCGGCACGCCAGCGGTCACATGCACATAATCTGCGGCGAGCGACGTGGTCACCTTAGGCGCATTGTTACCGGCGCTTTCCCGTTTAATATAGATGCTGAGGGTATCGGTGAGAGGAAAGGGGCAGCTTTCGTCTTCCGCTATGAGATCGATCCGGATCGGGCGGTTGTCGTAGGTGACGAAGCAATCTTCCAGGCAGACTTCAAATTTCAGCGTATCGTTCGCGACAGTAGTCCGGAACTGGGCGGGTAGGATGGTGAAATAGTTCTTGCTATTATTCACAACCAGCCCATTTACCCTGATCATTTGATTGATAGTAGGGTCTGTAACGATCACTTCGAAGCAGTTGGGATCATCTTTTTTAACTGTAATAATCTCATTTTCATTGTACCAGGTGGTTTTACCTTTGGGTTTGTACAACAATTTTGGCGGATCCATTTTCGGACAATCGACGACCTTTAACTGAAAATCGCGGGTTACCGTCCCGATTTTGGCTCCTTTTCGATATTCATCCACCTGCACTGCAAATACATACAAACCCACACTTCCGGGCGTGACAGTGAGCATTCCCGTGGCCCGGTTCACTTTGAGCGGGTCCGGGCCGGGAATGACATTGTCGACGGTGATACCATCGATCCAGTCCAGCCGCGGGTAGGCGGAAGATCCGCGCGCGGGAATACTGGGGTTAGTCTTATCGGAATATCCCTGCATCGGCGTGATCAGGCTATAAACGAGGCTGTCCCCGTCAGCATCTTTTCCACCAAAATCAAAGAAAAAAGGCGAGTTCACGCAAGCATAATCACCATTTATCGTGGGAAAGAGGGGTGAGGAGTTTTTGAAATTCGCATTGTTCTTGAACAGAGGCGGAAATTCGAGGTAAAACAGACTTCCTGCGTCTCCGGGATTCTTGATGTTGGTGATTGTCCCGTTTCGGCAGCACCTGTCCCAAACCATGTAATAGCCCTGCGGATCATTAAAATCCGTCGGATTGAGCCGCAAAGTGGAACTGTACGTGATCTGATAAGTCTGCAACGTAGATATTCCGCACAATGGATTTGCGTAGGTGACCGATTTTCGTTCTATTTTTGGAGCTTCAAGCCAACCGACGGCCGCATTATCGCGTTTTCGAAAAACATAAATGACAACTGCGGGATCTTCCGCTCCGGGGTTACCATTCAGCGCATCGAAATACATAGTAAGCCCGATGTTATAGTTGTAGTAGCTGTCCTTGTTTTCAGTAATAAAAAGCTGTCCGCCTACAATGTGTGTCGCTTTGGCCTGGAAGAAGAAGAATAGTAAAATTATTGACCAGATAAACCGTTTTTTCATGGTTTGTTGAACTGTAAAATTGATCCTATAAGGCTTTGGATTTAGTAATTAAAAAAAGGAGTATGCTCAAAAACAACACTTATGAATACGTTGAAATTACCGATTTTGCGGCAGAAGGCAAATGTATATTTAAATCGGAGGACGGTGTAATTTTTGTAGAAGGAAATGTGGCTCCGGGTGACATCGTTGATTTGCAGGTAGTCAAAACAAAGAAGAAATTAAAGGAAGCGATCGTTACAAAAACACACAAATTATCACCATTAAGAACTGACCCATATTGTATTCACCACGGCGTTTGCGGCGGCTGCAGGTGGCAGCATATCGACTATCAGCATCAGCTGAAATTCAAGAGACAGCAGGTTATCGACCATTTTGAAAGGATTGGAAAGATCAGAAATGTTGAGAGTAACCAGATCGTGGCTGCTCCGAGGACTGAATATTACCGTAATAAGTTGGAATTCACTTTCTCAAACTGGCGCTGGCTGACGAAAGAACAAATGGATTCGGGGCAGACATTCTCGAAAAACGCGCTCGGCTTTCACGTTCCGAAGCGTTTTGACAAGATTTTCACAGTCGATCACTGCCATTTACAGCCCGACCCTTCGAACACGATCCGCAACTCTCTGCATCATTTCGCAAACCTGAAAAACATTCCTTATTACGACGTGCGTTTCAACGTTGGGATTATGCGGAATTTGGTTGTGAGAACGGCCAATACCGGCGACGTGATGGTGATCGTACAGTTTGGGGCGAATAATGAAGAGGTGATCGCCGAGGTGATGGAATATATGCACAAAACGCACCCTGAGATCACTTCGCTGAACTATATTATCAATTTGAAGGGAAACGATTCCTACCAGGACCAGGAAGTAATCCATTATTCGGGCGAGACTTTTATCCGCGAAACCATGGAAGACCTCACGTTTCTGGTCGGGCCAAAATCTTTCTATCAGACCAACTCTGACCAGGCTTACCAGCTTTTCAGCGTAGCAAGAGAATATGCGGGTCTGACGGGAAATGAGTCGGTTTACGACTTGTATACAGGAACCGGGACCATTGCGAATTTCGTAGCGAGAAGAGCGAAAAAAGTAGTCGGAGTGGAATACGTGGAAGCTGCGGTGCAGGACGCGCGCCGGAACTCCGAACTGAACGGGATTACGAATACGTCATTTTTCGCGGGTGATATGCGCAATATCATGAATGAAAGCTTCCTGGAAACCCATGGCAGGCCCGACGTGATTATTACCGACCCGCCACGCGCCGGAATGGACCAGCCTGTTGTAGAAACAATCCTGAAAGCCGCACCCGATCGCGTCGTATATGTAAGCTGCAACACAGCCACGCAGGCGCGAGATCTGGCGTTGATGTCGGAAGATTATGAGGTTACCAAAGTGCAGCCGGTAGATATGTTCCCAAACACGCACCACGTGGAGAATGTGGCGCTGCTGGTGAGGAGGTACTCGTAGACATCTAGACCCCTAAATCCCCTAAAGGGGACTTTTTGCGATCTGCAAAGTCCCTTTTAGGGGATTTAAGGGAAGAACTACGGGCGCATAATATGATCAGTCCCGCAAGGAACGATTCTTTTGCGATCTGCAAAAAGTCCCGTTCAGGGGATTTAGGGGTATTTAATACAATAGATTCAGGGGCATTAAAACGGCGGTTCGCTATCCGGCCCTTTGTAATCAAAGTTACTCAGGTCATTTGCGCGGCTCCTTAATGTGCCGCCCGCTGATGATGGATTGGCCTGGCTTTCGAATGAGCCGATTGGGTTACTGGTCTGGATGGGGCGGTCGACTGTGAACGGGGCTGGCGTGTAGCCTGAATCCAGATCCGTAAACTTGGTATATTTTCCGATGAATCGCAGTTGAACTGTATCCAGCGATCCAGCCCGGTTTTTAGCGACAATTACTTCACCAATTCCCGCAACCGAATTTCCAGCTTCGTCCTCTGTAATGCCATAATATTCAGGACGGTACAAGAACAATACCATATCTGCATCCTGCTCGATCGAACCGGATTCCCTTAAATCTGAAAGCTGGGGCCTCTTTTCTCCTCCACGCGTTTCAACTGCCCGGCTTAGCTGCGAAAGTGCGATTACCGGTACATCCAATTCTTTTGCAAGGTTCTTGAGCGACCGTGAGATCATCGCAATTTCCTGCTCCCTGTTACCCGCACCCTTGCCGCCAGTATCTCCTGTCATCAGCTGCAAATAGTCAATCACGATCATTTGAATATCGTGCTGCGCTTTCAAACGGCGACATTTTGCCCGTAATTCCAAAATGGAGAGGGCAGGGGTGTCGTCGATAAAAATAGGGGCATTGGTAAGGCGGTGAATGCGGTGGTGAAGCTGCTCCCACTCGTGCGGGGCAAGGCTGCCTTTTCTGATCTTGTCACTGTCAATCTCCGCTTCGGCCGAAATAAGCCTGTTTACAAGCTGTACCGAGGACATTTCGAGGGAGAATATCGCGACCGGCATATTAAATTCCACCGCTGCATTCCGGAGTGAGGAAACGACGAATGCCGTTTTTCCCATACCCGGACGAGCCGCGAGGATCATCAATTCAGTTTTCTGCCAGCCGGAAGTAAGTCTGTCCAATGCACTGAAACCCGACGGAACGCCCGTCAAACCGTCTTTATTATTCTTTTTCTGATCAAGTTCAGCCAATGCCTGCCGCATCAGCGCGCCCATGTCAGCGTAGTTTTTCTTGATATTGGATTCCGAGATCTGAAACAGGTTCTGTTCCATTTTATCCAGCAGCATAAAAACGTCCGTAGTTTCTTCGAACGCGTCGCGCTGGATCTCGGAGGCGATTTTGATCAGCTCCCTTTTAATATAAGCCTGGGAAATGATCCTTGCATGGAATTCGATGTTGGCCGCCGAGTTAACCTTACTCGTCAGCTGCATAATATAAGTCGCGCCGCCGATCATTTCGAGTTCTCCGGTACTGCGCAGTTTGGCAGTAACGGTAAGCATATCAATCGGTTCTGAATCAGCGAAAAGCGTAATGATCGCGCTGTAAATGCGGATATGCGACTCTTTGTAAAAACTGTCGGGCCGGAGGATGTCAGCTACTGCTGTCAACGCATCTTTTTCGATCATCAAAGCACCCAGTACAGCCTCTTCCATATCCACAGCCTGTGGTGGTAACTTGCTGATATTCTGATCCATAGACGGGGTTCGGGCGCCGTACGGTTTCTTTGCGAATGCACCGGATTTGGAGCCTTGTCTCGACTGGTTATTGGGGCTTTTTTCGTTTTCCATAGGAAAACAAAGTTACGCAATGCGGGGCGCGTTCGAAAGAAAGAGCCGGGAAGTTCGCTCAATATTTTTTTCTCAAAAAGGTTATTTTTTCAGCTACTCTGATAATGAAAGAGTTGCCCGGGAAATGGTGTTTTTTGCAAAGTTTTTTCCATCTTGAAATTGGAAATTCTCTTTATGCGTTTTATAAATGTTGGTATTATTACTAAATTTTAGAACAAATAGGTAAACACTAAACTTTGATTCATTTGCTGGAAAAAATCATCACGCTCGAAGACGTTTCAATGGTGGACTTTTTGGGTATTCATAATGTGAATATTAAGGAAGTTGCCGCAGCTTTCCCGGAAAGCAAGATCATTTCACGTGGCAACGAAATCCGTATCCAGGGCACAGCGCCGGAGATCATCAGAATTACGGATGTAATGGATTCACTGCTTGCGCACTATCAGAAGTACGGTAAAATCACGAATGATAACGTAAAAGGGTATCTGAATGGGATTTCGAAAACGCCGGTAGCCGGTGGCGAGGATGACGATGATGTAATCGTTTACGGGAATAAAGGGCTGGTTATCAAAGCCAAAACCACAAATCAGCGGCTCCTAGTCGAGCAGGCTGCTAAATATGACCTCGTATATGCAGTAGGTCCTGCGGGAACGGGGAAAACCTATACCGCGGTCGCAATCGCTGTGCGGGCGCTGAAAAATAAGGAAGTCAAGAAGATCATTATTACACGTCCGGCCGTAGAGGCTGGCGAGAACCTGGGATTTTTGCCCGGAGACCTGAAAGAAAAGATAGATCCTTACCTTCGGCCGATCTACGACGCGCTCGACGATATGATCCCGCCTGAAAAGCTGAAACTCTATCTGGAAAGCCGCACGATCGAAATTGCGCCACTTGCTTACATGCGCGGGCGGACTTTAAATAATGCTTTTATATTGCTGGATGAAGCCCAGAATACGACGCCAATGCAGATGAAAATGTTTCTGACGCGTATGGGGCCGAGTTCAAAGGCCATTATCACCGGTGACAAATCACAAATCGACCTTCCCAAGAACCTCAAATCGGGTCTGATCGATTCGCTGACAGTTTTGAAGGGGATAAAGGGCATCAGTTTTGTTGAACTCGATGGTTCCGATGTGGTAAGGCACCGCCTGGTTAAGGATATTTTGGCTGCTTATGAAAAATCAGAGCAATAGTTGGCTCATCATTTTACTGCTGGTATTAGGTACTGCCTCACTTTCAGTGGCGCAGTTACCTGATGCTGCATTGATCCGCTGCGCGACCACTGAGCAGGATTCTGTGAGAATGTCCCGAAATCCCGCTCTTTTGAAATTGAGACAACAATCGGAAACAGTAATCCAGCAGCATATCAGCCGCAGCAGGGTTAATAGTCGGAGCAATGCGGATGAGATCATCACGATTCCCGTCGTTGTTCACGTTATACACGCACAAGAAAATAACAGCCTCGGTGGGGCTGGTAATGCGAATATTACGGACCAGCAGGTGCAGAGCCAGATTGAAGTTCTGAACGAGGATTACAGCAATACCTCCGGCTACAAAGGATTTTATACGGATTCACTGGCCGTTGATACACGGATCCGGTTCAAACTGGTGACCGTTGTACGGACTTATAATGCAAAAGCTCAGTTCAGTCCGATCGCTGACGCGGAGCAATTAGCCGAAATTTCGCCTGCGTGGTCTACCAACCGTTATTTGAATATATGGGTTTGTAAATTGAATGACAGATACTTAGGCACTTCCCAGTTTCCGGTAGTTACGGAGCTGAATGACCTGACGCGCGGTTTGGCGACCACGGAAGACGAAGTAACAGACGCGCTTACGGACGGTGTGATCATTGATTACAGGTATTTTGGTAGAAATGCACCAGCGATTACGAGCCGCATTTATAATCTGGGGAGAACAACTACCCACGAGGTCGGTCACTGGCTCGGACTGATCCATATCTGGGGCGACCGGGATTGCGGAACGGATCATATTGCAGACACGCCAACTGCTTTTACTAAAAATGAAACTACCGACGTGGAATGCACCCCGGTATTTTCTCAATGTCGCGGTGTCACAACCCGCAATATGATCGAAAATTACATGGATTATTCTCCCGATGCGTGCATGAGCGTTTTCACAAATGGCCAGATGGAGCGGATGCACGCAATACTCGAACTAAGTCCGAGAAGGGCACAGCTGGTTGAATTTTCCAAGATCACTACCGAAGACCTATTGGTGAATATTTATCCAAATCCGGTACAGGAAACACTTTTTTCAAGCATTTTCACGCCCGGCTATGAAGTATTCACAGTCAGCGTTTTTAACCAGAGAGGCCAAAAAGTCATTCAAGACACAGTTAACAGAACATCGCTCAACGTAAAAAATCTCCCCAGCGGGCTTTATTTCTATAAAGTCGAGACAGCCTCAAAGTCGCTGACCAAGAAATTTTACGTGAGGTAATATGTTTTCAAAAGTGCCGTTTGTCGGCTTTGTGCTGCTCTTTATCGCCGGTATCCTGCTGGGCGGTTTTTTCTTTTCGTGTGAAATTTTCTCGGAGATATCGTCGCTTGTACTGCTCACTATTGCAGTTATTTCGTCCATTCTTTGCTACCGGTTTCAGCTCAAAGGAGGAACGAGCGTTTCAATATGGTTCTCTCTGATCTGCCTTGGCGCCTTTTGCCGTGTTGCTGCGGAGGAGAGTCGCAATGCTATTATTGACTCTTTTGAAAATTCACATTACACTGCTTATGAAGCGGTTATCGCGAGTCTGCCTGAAAAACGCCAGAAAACGGTACGTTTTGAAGTGGAGATCACAAGGGTTCTTGAAAACGAATTATGGATTTCAATGCCGGCGAGAGGGCTTATCAATATCCCGGCCCACGCTGAACAAATTCCACGACCCGGCGACAAAATCGTTGTGAAGGGAAGGCTCGAACGACCTTTCCTTGCTATGAATCCTGAACAGTTTGATTACCGAAAGTATCTGCGGAACAAGGGTATTTTGTGGACTGATCAGTTAAGGCAAGGATCGTTTGCTGTAAATCACGCATCTTCCAGTGCACCATCGCTCCGACTTTGGCTCACTGGTATATCGGACTGGGCTGATAGGCGTTTCCGCGAAAATCTGCCCGACGATCGTTCTTATGGTTTGGTGAAAGCAATGCTATTGGGCCGGCGAGACGATTTGCAGGCGGAGCAGACTGACGATTACATTGCCTCGGGTTCAGTCCATATTCTGTCGGTATCCGGCATGCACGTCGCTATTATCTTTTTGATGATCACGACGGTGCTTGGCTGGCTTAAAAAGTGGCGCTACGGGAAGTTCTTGTACGTTAGCATGATTACGCTGCTATTGGTTTTCTACGCGCTGGCAACCGGTTTTTCTCCTTCCGTGCAGCGGGCGATGATTATGTGCATTGTGTTCGTGCTGGCTGAGGTTTCGGGCAGAAAGCATTATTCGATGAATACGCTGGGCATTTCTGCGCTGCTCATCTTGCTTTTCGATCCGTCTGCATTGTTTGATGTTGGTTTTCAGCTGTCTTACCTGGCGATGACGGGGATATTTCTGTTCTACGAGCCGATCTATTCAATTTTTAGCCCTGCGAACCGATGTACTAAGATCATCTGGCAAATTTCTGCGCTCGCATTTGCGGCTCAGCTGACAACTTTTCCGCTCAGTATCTTCTATTTCCACCAGTTTCCAACCTATTTCTGGCTGGTCAATCCTTTCGTGATCGCATTTACCAATATACTTTTGCCTGCTGCGCTTGTTTTGCTTTTAGTTTCCTTTACAAATCTGGATTGGCTGCAATGGCTTGTTAATCAAGTCGTCGACTGGTCTGCGTACCTGACTAATATCTCGGCCAGCATTCCGAAAAACCTGCCAGGTTATCTGATTGAGAACGTTAATCTTGGATTTATCGAAACAGTATTGCTTTATGCTGTTTTTCTGATGATCTGGGTAGCTTATGAGAAAAGGGAATATCAGTATTTGAAATACGGTTTTGCATTGACTTTTGCTTTCATTACGCTCTCTGTTTCGACTAGCATACAGTCTTATTTAATAACCGAAACTATTTCATTTAATATCCCCAAACATACCGTAGGAAGCTATAAGTACGGAAATAAGTTGTACCTGGTAAGTGACGAAACTTTCAAATCTGACACGCACGCATTTGATTTTTATGTCAAAAACTATGCGGTTACGCGGGAGATCGGCGAGACCATATTTATTTCCACAAAACCTCACTGAACTTCGTAGACTGCCGCGATTTGCGCCGCAACTTTCTTGTCCCATGCAGCTTGTGCGCCTGCATTCAGCCCGTGGCCGGTTTCGCCATCGTATTGTTCCTGGTCGCGGTTCATTTCCCGGAATGCTTCCAAAAACTGGTATTGGATTTCGCTGTCGTAATCCTGAATGGTAAGATCCGCCTTCCGAAGCCGCTCCTTAAATTTTTCGACTACCAGCCGCGTAATGTCAAAATGGATCTGTTCGTGGCGTAATGTTCCCGCATTCCGCGATTCCGGTCGGCCCCAGGACATACTTTTGACCATAAAAGTTTTCAACCCAATCTCTACAACCAGATCGTTTTCCTTCGGGTAGGAGCGACCCTCGTAGCCGAAACTTGTAAAAACGGCAGCCGCGTATCTGCTGCCCGGTTTTCCGGTCCGTACTTTGAAATCGTCCCAGATCAGTGGTCTTTTAGGAGAATAGAAAACGGTATCCTCGCTGGATGCATTCACTATCTCTTTGAAAACCAACACCAAATTTCTCGCAAGAGCCGGATTCTTGCCCGTATTGCTCACCATCCATTTCTGAAAATGCGCCAACGACTGGTCGAGCAGCTGCTTGACGAGCTTTTGATAATCATAATCCTGTTCGGGGCGGGTGTAAGTCGCGGAAGTAAGGTAGCCAGTAAGCTCAACAGGCTCCATATCGCGGTACCAGCGAAATTTTACATTCAGCTTCACCTCGCCCGTCACTTTATTCGGACCAACCCTTTTTTCATTAAGCGACAGCTCTTTTATAGTGACGTAAAGCGGCAGGTGAGAAGGATCTTTTTTGGGGGCCAGGAAAGTCCAGTAACTGAACAATTCCTTTTCCGCAGTTGCCGGCAGTGAAACGGGTACCTCTTTCCCTAAGGCGATCACTTTTCCCAGCCCTGCGCCCGGTAGTAGCCTTTTATCTTCCACTTCCTGAATGTAAAATTTATACGATTTGAACAAACCCGCAGGATCCCGGGACAGGTTCAGCGTGATCCGGTTCTGCTGCGCCTGGGCTGCCAGCAGATTGGTAAAAAGTAATATGGAAAGCAAAAACCGGCGTATCATAGTATTGGTCTGTGTTGAAACAAGCGGTCATTTATCTAAGTTTGTATAAATTATTTACAGTAAACCGAATGACATTACCTACAACGAATTTGCGGCCGGAATTTGATGACATTTTCATGGAATTGGCAAAAAATCTGGCCAAACGTTCCCATTGCATCAAAGCCCAGGTCGGCGCCGTGCTTACAAAAGATACGAGAATTATTTCAATAGGATACAACGGTCCGCCGGCGGGAACGCACAATTGCGACGAAGAATTTCCGGGAGTAGGTTGTCCGAGAGACGCAAAAGGAAGCTGCTCGCTGGCCTTGCATGCCGAACAGAATGCAATTTTGTTTGCAGTAAAAAACGGTTCAAATATCGAGGGATCGACCTTATTCGTAACATTAGCCCCCTGCATTGCCTGCGCCAGGGTAATCTATACAATGAAGATCAAAAAAGTAATTTTCCTACATTCCTACGCAGCCTATAAGGGGATCGCAATAGAGGAAGGAGTGGAGTTTTTGAGGAGGTTTGGCGTAGAGGTGGAGCAGTATTAATGATTGAATGACCGAATGATTGAATGAATGAATGTTTATTCATTAAAAATATTCAATCATTCAATCATTCAATCATTCAAAATTAATGATGATGCACACCACCAGCTCCATGTACGTGTCCGTGGCTGATTTCTTCTGGTGTTGCTTCGCGTACTGAGAGGATCTGGCCGGAGAAATGCATATCCTTACCTGCGAGCGGGTGGTTGAAGTTCATTACAACCAGGTCGCCTTTAATTTCTACAACCTGTCCATGCATTCTTTCACCATCTTCGTTGGTCATAGGAATGATGTTCCCGATCTGAAGTAATTCGTCCTGATTCACATCTTCCATTTGGAAAACCGCTTTTGGAAGCTCTACAATCGCTTCTTCGTCGTATTCACCATAGCCTTCTTCTGCTTCTACGGTGAAATCGAAGGTATCTCCGGCGGACAAACCTTCTATCTGATTTTCAAATCCCTCCGGCAATCCGCTGATGCCGTGGATAAAATACATGGGGTCGGTTTCGTTAACGACTTCAACAACATCCATTTCTCCGTCGGAATCAGGAATTTGTAAGTTATATGTTAACGCGACGACGTTATTTTTTTCGACTTTCATTTGTTCGTTTGATTAAAATGAATGTTGTTGTAAAATAATTGTTCCATAAAAGGAGTAGTAGCAAACCTACGGCAATTTTCTTCAAAAATTAATTGATATGAATTTTTTAGCCCATATTTTGCTGTCTGGGGAGCGTGAGGGGACTATGATGGGAAATTATGTGGGCGATTTTGTGAAAGGGCGTCTGACCGAATCCAAGACAGAAAACTGGAATTCGGAATACGTGCTTGGCCTCAAATTGCATCGCTTTATTGATTCTTTCACAGACACGCACGAAGAGGTACGTGCGGCAAAAGTTGTAGCGGCGAAGGCAATGGGCCGGCTGGCGGGAATCGTGACAGATATCTACTTTGACTACTTTCTGGCGAAGCATTTCGCTGATTATCACCCGGATCCGCTATTCGTTTATGCGCACGCGACCTATTCCACCATTGAGAAAAACGAATACCTGATCCCCGGGGAAATGATCCCGATGGTGAGAGCAATGATCCGGCAGGACTGGCTGACTGGGTACGCGACCTTTGAAGGGATTGATACCACATTTCAGCGCCTGTCCCGCCGCGCTGCTTACCTGGAACCGATCCGGCTGGCTGGCCTGGATTTACGGGAGAACGAAGCATTTTACTACGAGAAGTTTTTGCTGTTCTTTCCACAATTACAGAAAGGTGCAGCAAGATTCATCGAGGAGCAGGCTGCCTGACAATCGCATTAAAGCTACTTTTATTCAGATTTTATTACACAAATGGCACATACTCCCGATAGTATTCTCAAAGATATCAAACAGAAAAAATACCTTCCTATCTATTTTCTTCACGGTGACGAACCCTATTATATCGACTCGATTGCCGAGGAACTCGAAAAACGCATTGTGCCGGAGTCGGAAAAGGGTTTTAATCAGTTTGTATTGTATGGAAAAGATACCGACGTGACCGGCGTTTTGAGCTACGCTCGGAGATTTCCGTTTATGTCGGAAAAGCAGCTTGTTTTAGTTAAAGATGCAAACAAACTGGGCGGTATCGAGCAAAAGGATCAGCTCGCCCGGTTGGAAGACTATGCTAAAAATCCGGCTCCCAGCACTGTGCTGGTGTTTTGCTTCCATGCAAATGCCGACGAGCGGCGTGCTTATATCAAGGCGATCCATGCAAATGGCGCGGTGGTACCTTCCAAGAAAATGTATGATAACAAGCTGCCGGACTGGGTTACCTCATTTTGTCAGCATGAAGGCGTGAAAATCAGTCCGAAAGCGGTTTTAATGCTGGTCGACAATATCGGCAACGATCTGAAACGACTTTCGAACGAGATCAGGAAGGTAATGGTGAATCTGAAAGCCGGCGAGGGAATCGATGCGGCGGCGGTGGAGCGATTTGTAGGGATTAGCAAGGAATATAATGTTTTTGAATTCCAGAAAGCATTAATGGTCCGTGATGTGTTGAAAGCCAATCAGATAGCCAGTTATTTTTCTGCAAATTCAAAGGATAACCCGCTGGCGCCTATTCTTATTATTCTATATAATTTTTACTCCAAATTGCTACTGGTACACAAAAGCGCGGATAAGTCGGAAAAAGGACTTGCGGCCGAGCTGGGTGTAAATCCGTATTTCGTGAAAGATTACGTTACCGCTTGCAGAAATTATCCCTTGCCAAAAGTCGCCAATATCATTCATTATCTGCGCGAATGCGATGGCCGGATGAAGGGTTTGGACGGTGTGACGATCCCGGAAGGAGAGCTTTTGAGAGAGCTGGTATTCAAGATCGTGCATTGATAAATTCAGCAAGAAACGGCTTTTACGTGCGCTGGCACTACTTTATCTTCGACAATGCTAAAAACTGATACGATTTTAATTCCTATTCCTGCGCTTTTTAGTTTTCAGGAATGTCTCTGGTTCCTCAACCGAAATTACGACGACTGTCTGCACGAGATCAGGCAGGATAGCATTTACAAAGCACTGGAAGTGAAAGGTGAAATGGTTTTGATCAAAGTCACTGAAAACGGCGCTTTTCTTGAACTGGACGTGCTGGAAGGGGATATTGATGCAGATGGAAAAGAATATCTGGTCGCTTATGTGAAAGATTGGTTTGATATGGACAATGCTATTCAACCCTTTTACGACCTGCTTAAAACCGACGGCCGGCTCGCCTACATGACTGACCGTTACAAAGGGCTGCGCCTGATCGGCATTTCTAACCTTTTTGAAGCGATTTGCTGGTCGATCATCGGTCAGCAGATCAATCTTTCCTTTGCTTATAAGGTCAAACGCGCGCTGGTAGAGCGATTTGGAAAAAGCATTACACGGGACGGTGTGAGCTATTATGTATTTCCAGAGGCTGCAATATTAGCTGAGGTGAGTAAAGAAGACCTGAAAGCGATCCAGTTTTCGAGCCAGAAAGCGGACTATATGATCGGGATTGCGAAGGCATTTGCTTCCGGCGCACTCAGCAAAGAGATGATTATCGATCTACCCGACTTCGAGTCAAGGAAGAAGGCGTTGACGGCCCATAAAGGAATCGGGATCTGGACTGCAAACTACGCATTGATGAAATGCCTGCGCGAGCCGCAGGGTATTCCGTTTGGTGATATCGGGCTTTTGAATGCATTGGCCAACCACAATATCATTCAGGACAGAAAAGAGATTGAGAAGATCAATGCACTTTTTGCGCAGTATGCGGGCTGGGAAAGTTACCTGGTCTTTTATTTATGGCGAAGTCTGACTGTCCGCGAACCTGCCTGAGTTCTTCCATTTGAGGTATTTGTCCCGCAAACAATGTCCGCAAGGCCGGTAGCCATTTCGCAGCGCCTCCTGTTCGGACTGGAAGAAATTCCTGTTTCGTTGCGTCATTCTCCTTCCCGATTTGCAGTTTAGCAGCCCGTATATTTTCAAATTTTTGTTACCGCCAAAGGCAATAGCACCGTCTGCGATGAGGCGGTACAGTTTTCTGCTCGTAGCAAAGGATTCGGTGCCGATTTGGGAATGGGTTATCATATCAGCTTAAAGCGTCGTGAAAAATGATACCTAATGTAAATCGCTCGCCCGACAGCACTTCACTTACTCCGTGTTTCATATTAACACGATAATATCCGCGACTGCCGCTTACTGGTCTGAAATTGGTCGTGAATAAAAGAATATCACCTTTATTTGGTCTCAACACGATCGCTTTTGACTGCGCGCGCGGCGTTTGCTGTGTCAGTACGAACTCGCCGCCTGTGTAATCTTCGCCAGCCTGATTCAGAAAAATTACCATCTGAATAGGGAAAAATACTTCTCCGTAAAGATCCTGATGCAATGTATTATGTCCGCTTGCGCCATATTTGAGGATGAGCGCGGTCGGTTTATCCTGTCCCCGTGCGTGACACGTTTCCTGAAAAGTATGAAAATCCGCCGGGTACTGGTGGGGCAGGTTCAGTTGCTGCATCCATAGATTTGCAACTGGTGCGAGCCTGGGGTAAAAGCTTTGCCGGAGCTGCTGAATGAGGCCGGGTAGGGGATAATTGAAATATTTATATTCACCTAACCCAAAACGATACCGTTCCATGGAAATGGTTTTGCGGTACAATGCCGCATGCTCATAGTCGCCGGAAAGCGTATCGCATTCGTCACTGGTCAGGACGCGCTCTATACGAGCGTAACCTTTTGTGTTCAGCTCATTTTCAATAGTTTTCCAGTCAATAGTTTCAGGATTTTCCACGGGCAGAATGTTTTGTCGCCAATATTTATTTTGACAAAATTACCCTGACCGCTATTTTGCTAAAACCTGAAACTTGCGGAATGCGCAGTGAAATGCGACTATGCGTGTACCACCTGCTCGTCTTTACGCTCACCGATCTGCTGCCGCCACATAGCATAATACAAACCTTTCTCATCCAGAAGCGATGAATGCGTGCCGGTTTCAATGATCTTTCCTTTTTCTAATACGTAAATGCGATCGGCGTGAAGGATTGTCGAGAGCCGGTGCGCGATCATGACGGTAATATGCTGCCGCTGATCGGTAATGCTGCGGATCGTATTGGAAATTTCTTCTTCGGTCAGTGAATCCAGGGCGGAAGTTGCTTCGTCGAATATGATCAGGTTGGGGTTCCGCAGCAAAGCACGCGCGATTGAAAGTCGCTGACGCTCACCGCCTGAGAGTTTCAAACCACCTTCACCGATCACGGTTTCAATGCCATTTTCAGCTCTTGACAAAAGATTATAGCAAGCCGATTTCAATAACACATCCTGGATCATTTCGTCGGTCGCAGTCGGATTAACGAAAAGCAGGTTTTCTCTGATAGTACCGGAGAAAAGCTGCGTATCCTGCGTCACAAAGCCTATCTTGTTTCTGATCTCGTCAAAATCAATGGCATTACCGTTGTGATTATTGTAGAAAACACTTCCTTCAATAGGCGGATAAAGTCCAACCAGGAGCTTTACCAGCGTCGTTTTACCAGAGCCCGACGGTCCTACAAATGCGATCGTTTCACCACGTTTAACCCTGAAAGAGATATTTTCTAATGCGGGCCTGTTTGCCGACTGGTGCTGAAATCTGACATTACTGAACTCCAGAACCTCAATTTCTCCGATCGTCTCGGGATGCAAAGGTTTCTGCTCGATGGGCCGGGCCAGTAACGTTTGCAGGTTATTCAAAGACGCTTCGGCCTCGCGGTAGGACATTATTACATTCCCCAACTCCTGCAAAGGACCGAAAATGAAGAAGGAATAGAATTGCATCATCATCATTTGTCCGACGGTAATCTGGTCGCGGAAGACGAAAAACAGCAGCGCAAACATGATGCATTGCTGCAGGAAATTCACGAACGTACCCTGTATAAAGCTGATTGAACGAATGCTTTTTACCTTTTTAAGTTCAAGTTTGAGGATTTTGAAGGTAGTAGTATTGAGTCTGCCGATCTCCTGCTGGGTAAGTCCAAGGCTTTTTACCAACTCAATATTCCTCAGCGATTCGGTGGTTGAACCGGCAAGCGCGGTGGTTTCGGTGACGATATTCTTTTGAATGGACTTAATCTTGCGGCTTAAAACGCTCGTCAGTATAGCCAGCACAATGGATCCTACGAGGTAGATCAGCGGCAGCATCGGGCTCAGCTTGAATGCAACGATAACTACAAATACGATTCCTATCAATGTAGTAAAGAGCACATTAACGAAATTCATAATGAACTTCTCACAGTCGGCCCGTACTTTTTGAAGAACGGATAATGTTTCGCCGCTGCGCTGATCTTCGAAATCCTGGAAAGGAAGTCGCAACGCATGCCGGAGCCCGTCGGTATAGAGGTTAGCCCCAAACTTTTGAATCACAACATTAACCAGATAATCCTGAAAGGCTTTTGCGATCCGGGAGACCATCGCGGTTCCGATGATCAGCAGCAAGCCTGTTAGGACACCTTTGAAAAACGCGTCGTCGAGGCCGTTTTTACGAAAATAGTCTGCCTTATTCGCGTACGGATCTATGAGCAGGTTACCTAGGATATATGGGTTCAAAAGGGAAAAAACCTGATTGATTGACGCCATCAGCAAAGCGAGCAATATCAGCCATTTATAGCGGCTGAGATATTGTAACAATAATTTCATACAGTTCGGGTGAATAGGTGGTTTACCTAGATGGTTAAACTGAAACGTTGGGATTTTAATTCTCGGAGCAGGCAGAAAATAAAAAAGACACCCTGGAAGGATGTCTGAAAATCGAAGTAGCGGGGAGCAGAATCGAACTGCCGACCTTAGGGTTATGAATCCTACGCTCTAACCATCTGAGCTACCCCGCCGTTTAACGTGGTGCAAAAGTATGTTAAATAATTTAATGACACAATACGTTTTCTTTAAAAATGACGAAGAAATTCTGAATTCTGCGTTGCTCAAAATTTATCTTTACAGGCTTTTATTCTTGATTTATGCTATATTACAACTTTTAAGTCAGCGATGCGGCAGGAACTGACTGGGACACCCTTTTTAATAGTAGTTCATATGGAAAAATATAAATTTATTACTGAGTTTGAATTGCGTTCCTCTCCCAAAGTGCTCTTTCCATATATCTCGACCCCTTCCGGATTGGAACAGTGGTTTGCCGAAAAAGTCACCGTTTTACCCGATCATCGCTTTGATTTCCAGTGGGACGGTGATAGCCATATTGCCAGACAAACCAGTCTTAGAATTAATAAATCGGTTCGTTTTGATTTTGAAAATACAAGTGACGACAATCTTGATAACAACTACCTGGAACTGAAATTGGAGGTAAGTGAGTTAACTCAGGCAACGTTCCTGCGCGTAAGCGACTATTCGCCCAACCGGGACCGGGATGAGCTTGCTTCGTTGTGGGATGGATTTATGCATAATCTTAGAGATATAGTAGGTAGTTGATGAAAAAGCTTGATAAGCTTGTTTTAATGTCGTTTTGGGGGCCATTTGTAATTACAATGTCGGTCGTGGTTTTCGTTTTTCTAATGCGGATCATGATTTTTTACATTGATGATTTCGTCTCCAAAGACCTGGGAATTACAGATTACGCCCAGTTATTCTTCTTTTTTAGTCTGATCACCGTACCCACTGCATTGCCGCTGGCTACGTTGCTATCTTCATTAATGGCATTCGGTAACCTGGGTGAATTCTTTGAGCTTACAGCCATTAAGAGTGCAGGGATTTCGGTTGTACGCACGATGTTGCCACTTTTTATCGTGACTTTCGGGATCAGTGTGTTTTCCTTCTTTTTCAACGACCGGGTGTCTCCATGGGCAAATTTGAAGGGATATAGTCTTTTGTATGATATTAAAACTACAAAAGCGACGCTCAAAATCAAGGACGGGATATTTTATAATGATCTGCCCGGATATAGCATTAAAGTAGATAAAAAGGAAGAGAACGGCCGGTTAAAAGGAATGGTCATTTATAAGCACAGTAACCGTTCTTATGAATTCGGTAATACCGAAATTATCCTTGCCGACTCCGGAAGAATGTATTCCATTAATGATAACCGTTACCTGGTTATCGAACTTTATAACGGGACCAGGTATACGGATGAAGCCGCTTCGGGAAATGCCAGGCCGGTATACATTTCTGCCCCAACTGGTTCAACCAAAGCTTTTTCCAATTTCAGCAGGAATTCGTTCAAGCATTACCGGCTTACGGAAAGTCTGGCTTCATTCGGCATGAAACGTACCGATGAAGGGCAATTCAAGTACCACGAATTCATGAAGAATATCACAGATCTTACCAGTACGGCGGATTCACTTCGGAATTCTTATGTAGAAACAAAGAAGAATCTGGTTTCAGGCAGCCAGCAATATTACTCCTATAATTACAGGGAGGGAACAGATAAAACAATTAAGAAAGGCGCGTGGATTGATTCCTTGCTGGTGAAACCGGTATCTGATAGTCTGAAAAAAGATATCCTTCAGAATGCGAAAAGTGCCTCCGGCAGTATGCTAAGCTATACGAAGACACAATACGATTACCTTCAAACGAAACTGAAAGACGCAAACCGGTACGAACTGGAAAAGCACCATAAGTATACCAATGCAATTTCCTGTCTGATCATGTTCCTGATCGGCGCACCGCTGGGAGCAATCATCAAAAAAGGTGGATTTGGTGTACCTGTATTGGTTTCAATCTTGTTTTTTATCCTATTGTACGTTTTGACGAACCAGGGAGATAAGTGGGTGAAGGAAGGTTTGCTGGCAGTCCCACTAGGAGCATGGATGGCCAATACTATTCTTTTATTAGCCGGATTATATTTCATTGACCGTGCCCGAAGCGACTCCAGTTTGTTTGATAAAGATGTGTATCTGATGTTCGTGAAAAGAATTAAAGAACAGTGGGCAAGTAGATTCGGCAAAAAGGAACTTATCCAATCATAGTAAAATTATATTTTTAATATCACTGCAAAATCGTACTTTTGCAACCTTATTTGCGGCAAGGCGCTGTCAATTACTTCATATTTATTTAATCTGTTGTTACAATCATGTATTTAACCGCGGAAAAGAAGAGCGAGATCTTCGAATCAAAAGGTTTTAAAAAAGAGAGCGGAGACACCGGCTCGGCTGAATCACAAATTGCTTTATTTACGTACCGCATCAACTATTTGAACGAGCACTTAAAGACGCACAAGAAAGACAATGATACGCGTCTTGGTCTTCTTAAAATGGTAGGAAAGCGCAGAAGATTGCTAGACTATCTTTACAAAAATGACATCAATCGCTACCGTGCGATTATCGTCGAATTGAACATACGTAAGTAATTCAAAATCAGGGAACTTCAGTAACATGTAAGTTCCCTGATTTTTTGCGGACTTTAGAAAATCATCGGAACGTCAGGACGGCGTTTCACAGCTACAAAAATCAAAATTCTATGCTTTTTAATATAGTTACTAAGACTATACCCTTACCTGATGGCAGGGAAATCACTATCGAAACAGGAAAATTAGCGAAGCAAGCCGACGGTTCGGTAGTTGTCAGACTGGGGAATACCATGTTGCTGGCCACAGTTGTAGCTAACAAAGATATCAGAGAAGGACTGGACTTTTTGCCATTATCGGTTGACTATCAGGAGAAATTTGCTTCTGCCGGCCGTATCCCAGGAAGCTTCCAGAGACGCGAAGGTAAACTGTCGGACCACGAAGTATTGACAAGCCGCCTGGTTGACCGTGTACTTCGTCCGTTATTTCCGGACGATTATCATGCAGAAGTTCAGGTGAATATCCTTTTAATATCTGCGGATCACACTGCATTACCTGACGCATTAGCTGCTTTGGCTGCATCTGCTGCACTGGCTGCATCTGATATCCCATTCAATGGTCCGGTATCGGAAGTACGTGTTGCTAAAATCGACGGAGAGTACGTAATCAACCCGGGATCTGCCGAGCTTGAAAGGGCGACGATGGAACTGATGGTCGGTGCGACTTACAACGATATCGCCATGGTTGAAGGTGAGATGAGCGAGGTTTCGGAAGAAGAAGTAATCGAAGCGCTCAAAATCGCACACGAAGTTATTAAAGCACAATGCCTTGCTTTGAAAGAATTCGAAGCGGCAGTTGGCAAAACTGAAAAAAGAGAATATGTAGGTGACGATGCGGATGCAACAGTTGAAGCACGTATGCGGTCATTTGCTTATGATAAAATATATGCAGTAACTAAGCTGGGTTCTGCTAATAAAAATGCCCGTAAAGACGGATTTAAGGCGGTTTGGGAAGAATTTAAAACTACAATAACGGAAGAAGAAGCACCTGAATTTAAAGAGGGTCTTGCGAAACGTTATTTCAATGACCTGGTTTGGGAAGCATCCCGTCGCCTGGTTCTGGACGAAAGAGTTCGCCTGGACGGTCGTCGTCTGGATGAAGTTCGTCCGATCGCATCAGAAGTTGATTTCCTTCCAAATGCACACGGTTCGGCCCTTTTTACGAGAGGTGAAACACAATCCCTTACTACGGTAACACTGGGTACTAAAAATGATGAGCAAATTGTTGATACTACCTTGAAATACGGGTACAGCAAGTTTATGCTTCACTATAACTTTCCTGGATTTTCTACCGGCGAAGTAAAACCTAACCGCGGACCTGGCCGTCGTGAAGTTGGTCACGGAAACCTGGCACTGCGCGCATTGAAAAAAGTATTGCCGGTGGCAGAAGACAATCCTTACACAATCCGTATCGTTTCTGACATTCTGGAGTCAAATGGTTCTTCGTCTATGGCTACCGTTTGCGCAGGTTCACTTGCATTGATGGATTCAGGCTTGAAGATCAAAGCGCCGGTTTCAGGTATTGCGATGGGACTTATCTCAGATGAAGCAACTGGAAAATACGCGGTTCTTTCTGATATTCTTGGAGATGAAGATCACCTAGGGGATATGGACTTTAAAGTAACCGGAACCGAGGCTGGTATTACTGCCTGCCAGATGGATATGAAAGTGAATGGACTTTCATTTGAGGTATTGACAGAAGCGTTAATGCAGGCAAAAGCGGGCAGACTGCATATTCTTGGCGAAATGAACAAGACGATGACAGAAAGCCGCGCGGATCTGAAACCACATACACCACGTGCCATTGTGATCAAAATCGACCGTGATATGATCGGTGCGGTGATCGGGCCTGGTGGAAAAGTTGTTCAGGATATTCAGAAAGAGTCGGGTGCTACCGTTTCTATTGAGGAAAAAGATGGCGCTGGCTTTGTAAGTATATTCTCAGCAGACAAGACTTCAATGGATAAGGCTGTTTCCCGTATTAAAGGCATCATTCTGGTACCTGAAATCGGCGAACTATACACTGGTAAAGTGAAGTCTATTATGCCGTTTGGTGCATTTGTTGAATTCCTGCCTGGTAAAGACGGTTTATTGCATATTTCCGAGGTTAAGTGGGAGCGTCTGGAGACTATGGACGGTGTACTTGAGGTAGGCGAAGAGATTCAGGTTAAGCTGGTTGAAATCGATAAGAAAACGGGTAAATATCGCCTTTCACGCAAGGTATTGTTGCCAAAGCCAGAGAACAAAAATGCATAAAATAGTGTTGGTTCTTTAAGACACTATTGACGTCGTTATATAACATACTTAATAAGAGATATAGATGAGACAGCTAAAGATCAGTAAGCAAATTACCAACCGTGAAAGTCAGTCGCTAGACAAATATCTGCAGGAGATCGGTAAGGTGGATTTGTTGACGCCGGATGAGGAGGTGACATTAGCGCAAAAAATCAGGGATGGAGATCAGCTGGCCTTAGAAAGATTGACAAAAGCGAATCTTAGGTTTGTGGTATCCGTTGCAAAGCAATATCAGAATCAAGGTTTGTCGTTGGGTGATTTGATCAATGAAGGAAACTTAGGATTGATCAAGGCAGCTCAGCGTTTTGATGAGACAAGAGGTTTTAAATTCATTTCATACGCAGTTTGGTGGATCCGTCAGTCTATTTTACAGGCACTGGCAGAACAATCACGTATTGTACGTTTGCCTTTGAACCGGGTAGGTTCTTTGAATAAAATATCCAAGACGTTTTCAGAACTGGAGCAGCGTTTCGAGCGCGAACCTTCACCAGAAGAACTGGCGGAAGTACTTGAAATTTCTTCTTCTGAGGTAGTTGATACCATGAAGATCTCAGGTCGCCACGTTTCTATGGACGCGCCTTTCGTTCAGGGTGAGGAAAACTCATTGCTGGATGTTTTAGAAAATGATCTGGAAGACAAGCCGGATTCAGGTTTGGTTAACGAATCTTTACGCAAAGAGGTACAAAGGGCACTTTGTACGCTTACCCAACGCGAAGCTGATGTGATTGCATTGTATTTCGGCTTGAATGGCGAGCATGCGATGACTTTGGAGGAGATTGGCGAGAAGTTTAACCTTACACGTGAACGCGTTCGTCAAATCAAGGAAAAAGCGATCAGAAGATTGCGTCACGTTTCGAGAAGCAAAGCTTTAAAAACTTACCTTGGTTAATTGTAAGTTTAGATATTGAATATTTATAATGATAAAATAGCCTCATAAGAGGCTATTTTTGTTTCTGATATGGCCATTTTACAACCTCTGATTGATTTAGCTTCGGTATGCTTCGCGCATGGTGTGCGGCATGTAATCGTTTCTCCCGGCTCTCGCAGTGCCGCGTTAACACTGGCCTTTGTTCGCCACAGGGGCTTTCAAATGCACACCTGTATGGATGAACGCTCGGCAGCGTTTATAGGCTTGGGAATCGCGCAACAACTGAATATGCCCACGGTATTAATATGTACCTCAGGCAGTGCGGCGTATAACTTCGCGCCCGCAGTAGCGGAGGCATTTTTCCAGCATATTCCGCTACTCGTTCTCACTGCCGACCGACCCAAAGAATGGCAGCACCAACTCGACGGGCAAACTATTTATCAAGCTGATATTTACGGACGGCACGTAAAGCGATCGTTTGAGATTTCGCCTGACTATGGGCACAAGGATGTGCAGTGGGCGATTAATCGCATTGCAAATGAGGCGCTCATATCTGCTTCCTCTCAGCCGTGGGGACCTGTTCATATTAACATTCCGATTAGAGAGCCATTTTACCCGCAGGAAACGGATGCATTTCAGCCCTCAGAGCATATTCGGGTCTTTGAGAAGATACAAACGAATGCGACGCTATCCACTGAATTGTGGCACCAGATGATTGAAGAATTAGAGGATGGTGGCAGCGTGCTGATAGCAGGCGGGCAGGCGAGATATGATCCGGAACTGAGTGAAAGTTTAGAGAAGATATCGGAAGAGTGGGGGATTCCCGTTTTGGGTGATTGTATATCTAACCTAAATTTAAAAACCCATTTAATCAGCCGGCACGATCTGTTTCTAGGAATGGAAAATGCCGCAGAGTTACGGCCAGATTTACTGATTACGTTCGGTTTGTCATTCCTTTCAAAGGAATTTAAGCAATTCATTCGGCGAAATCCACCGAAGCAACATTGGCATATTGGAGAAACTGCTGTTTTGTCAGATCCAATGCAGGTTTTGACAAAAAGTATCCCTGTAAAGCCTGCATATTTTTTTAAAGAATTATTTGAGCAGGTTGATTATCAGCAGTTTGTTCAAAATACGGACTTTGATAATGTCTGTTCCAATATAGGAAAATGGGATGCCTTCGAAGCGCGCAGTACTACCGGCGTAGCCAAGTACCTGGATGATCTTAGATCGTTAAATGATTTAACATCGGTAGATTTACTATTTAGGTATATAAAAAGTGAATATCAGTTACATGTAGCAAATAGCATGGCAGTGCGTTATGTTAATGTATTACTTACTGAATCTGTAACTAGCGAGCTCTTTGCCAACAGGGGAACGAGCGGAATTGACGGATGTGTAAGTACGGCCATTGGTGCTGCGCGCGTGAACAGTAAACCGACGATGCTCATTGTGGGAGACGTCGCCTTCCTATATGATCGAAACGGTCTGCTTGCAGCGCCACTTCCTGACAATCTCAAAATCGTTGTACTGAACAATGGTGGGGGAAACATATTCCGCATGATCGACGGACCAGGTGCCTTGCCCGAAATGGAGGAATTTTTCGAAACTAGACATTCGTATACTGCCCGCCGCACATGCGAGGACTCAGGAATTACCTATTTGAGCGTTACCGATTTGTCGTCGCTCGAAGAAACTCTCAAACAGTTCCTGCAAGCTCCGAAAATAAGCCTGATTGAAATTTTTACCGATCCTTACGAAAATGAAAGGGTGTGGAAGGGATTGAAGGCGACGGTAAAAAGCGACCTTATCGGCAATGCTTAGCAACCAGGTCAATCGCCAGTGAATCCTTCAAAATAACTCCCTGGTTCCATATTTTGCAAGCCTCATCGATCTGCTTGTTATCAAGATACGCTTGTCCTGTAAGTCCGTAGAGCTGATCCACCGGCTCGGCTTTGTCGATAGCTTTCAAATAGTTTTTGAGTGCCTCCGCTGGCATTTTTTTCTGAGTGTAGTATATACCAAGGTTTCTCCATGCATATCCATTGCGGGGCTGCTTATCAAGTGCACGCTCCACCAGCCTCTTTCCTTCTTCCATAGCTCCCGTCATGAGCAGCACATAACCTTTGTTATTCAGGGAATAGGCATCGTCTGGCTGAGTGCTCAGCACTTTGTCGAAGCAGGCCAGCGCCCGCTGCCAATCCTTTTCTTTGGATAATATTAACCCAAGATTGTTCAGTGCCTGCGGATGGCTGGAGTCTAAGGCTAACGCTTTCTCGAAATCGGATTTGGCGGCAGGGTAGGATTTCATTCGATAATATAATGCTCCCCGGTTTACGTAGGCTTCAACATTTGATTTGTCCAGGCTGATTGCTTTGTCGTACTCTGCAATGGCAAGCTGATCCGTTCCCCTTGTACTCAGGAGGTCACCTTTGATCAAATAAAACCGGGAGGAGTCTTTATATTCCTTTTCAATTTGTGCCAGATCTTCAAGGGATTCATTGATCTTCCCGATATTTAACCCAGCTTCCGCCCTTACGAGATTTGCTTGTACGAGTGTAGGGTCAATTGTGATCGCTTCTGTTAAAATCTCATAGGCTTCTTCCGCCCGATTCATTTTTAATAAAGTTATCCCTTTGTTAAGATAGGCGTCCGAAAAATCTGCATTTTTGGCAATTGCTTCGTCGTACAACCGAAGTGCTTCGGCATAATTGTTTTGCGTAAGAGAAACATTGGCTTTCAGGAAAAAATCGGCAGCGTCTTCCTTTTCCTGACCTCCACAGCTAAAAATTATATTAGCTAATAAAATTAGTATAACGGTTAGTATTGTATTGATATTCATGATGTTAGATTATTTATTTTAATATGAGATACATAAAGGATATACCTCATCAAGATCTCAAAATTGGTGTTTATCGGTGGAACAACAAATACATTATTAAAATCGAGCTGGGTCTGCTTGAACAGACTTACAAAATTGAAGAGTACGAAATACAGGATATCGCCGAGTTAGAAGGTTGTTTAGATGAGGCCTTTCTCAATTCCGTACTAGTCAAATTCACTGAAATGCAGCGTGATTTCCAAGAGACCTTACATCGGAATAACGTATTGTTCTAAATGTAAAAATCGGCTTTTGAGTCAACGTATACGGTTTTAATGCACATTTCGTTAGTTATCAAACCATTTCAGGCGGTAATTGTGCGCAGAGGTAATCTTATATAAAAGGATATGGTCCATCGCAGTATAATAATTCAAAAATCCACCAACTCAGCTTCTATGGTATTAAAATGCAGCGCTTCGGCGCTCGGATTGCTTTTAAGTGCGGGTACAACTTATGTATCAGCTCAAAACACGCTCAGTATCACCGAGCCCGAAGCTCATTTCAGGAACGGGCTTGAATATTATGAGAAGTCTAACTACGTCGCGGCCAGGCAGGAATTCGGCGAGTTCTTAAATACACAGGATAAGTTGCTGAGTACAAGCGACTATAATAAGGTGACAGCTGAATATTATGTGGCCGTCACGGGTTTATACCTGAATTACCCTGAGGCAGAGGTTCAGGTAGATCGCTTTGTAAAGAATCACGCAGAGCATCCCAAAGCGCAACAGGTTTATGGTGATCTCGGCCGTTATTATTACAATGCCGGTAACCACGAAAAAGCGATTACCTACCTGGAAAAGGCGGTGCAGACACCTGCTTCGGGAAGTTCCCGGTCGGAGAGCGCGTACCAGCTAGCAATGTCCTATTACAACACGCAGCAGCCGGACCTGGCTTTGCCGTTATTTAATCAGGTTAAGAATGATGTGTCCTTTACTAATTCAGGGGATGCATCTTTTTATGCTGGTGTTATCAATTACCAAAAAAATAATTTCAGTGCAGCACTGGAAGATTTCCGGCGGGTGGAGGAGCATCCTTACTATAAAAATGAAGCGCCTAACTGGATCATTTCATCCATGTATCAGCTGAAAGAGTTTGACCAGTTGACACAGTATGGAGAGAAGATCCTGGGACAGCAGCGCGGCAATACTAAGTTGGATGACGTTGCACTCTACGTGGCAGAGGTATATTATGAAAAAGGGGATTACGCAGCGGCAGTTAAAGCATACGATAGATATAAGCGTATGCGGCCAGGCACGATGCCGCCCGCAGTTGCATTGCATTACGGACATTCGCAGTTCCGAAGCAATAATTATGAAGCTACAATAACGACATTAAAGCCAGTTGCAACAGGCAAGGATTCTGTTTCGCAGTACGCATCTTATCTGCTAGGAATCAGCTACTTAAAGACTAATGCTTTAAGTAATGCTTTAACATCATTCGACAATGCATCACGGTTAGACTTCAACGATGTAGTGCAGGAAGAAGCGTCTTACAACCACGCAAAAGTGCAGTTGGAAACAGGCAACAACCAGGAGGCAGTAAAGGAGTTTACCGGATTCATTGCTAAATTCCCTCAGAGCAAGCACAAGGAAGAGGCGACTGAACTTATTGCCGAAGGTTATGCAAATTCGAGCAATAGCGCAGGAGCGATAAAATATGTTGAGGGGCTCCAAACAAGGAATACTAAAATAAATGGTACCTACCAGCGCTTGACATTCAACCAAGGAGTAGCGGATTTCAATCAGGAGAAGTTTGCAGAGGCAGTTGTGATGTTTGACAAATCACTTAAAGTCCCGATCGACCCGGAAATTCATACGTCGGCAACTTATTACAAGGCGGAGTCAGTGTATGGTTTGAAAAAGATTGACGAGGCGGCGGCGCTTTACCAGCAAATCTCCAAAAACCCGAAAGCAGGGATTTATGCTAAGAAGAGCTTGTACGCATTGGGCTACATTTATTACAACCAAAAGAAATATGCTCAAGCATTGCCTTACTTCAAGGAATTCACAAACAATATAGAAGGAATGGATGCGCAAATGATCGAAGATGCGCATTCACGTCTGGCGGACTGTTACCTGGCGGCGAAAAATTACAACGAAGCGATCCGGACCTACGAGCAGGTTGCGTCGAAGGGAAAAGTGGATAAGGATTACGCGATCTTCCAAAAAGGCCGGGCTTACGTTTATATGAACCGCGAGGCGGAAGCACGTAAGCAGTTTGAGATGGTAGTAACTCAATACAAGAATTCCCGCTATATCGACGATGCGTATTTTCAGATGGCCGATATTGATTTTCAAAATCAGAGCTACTCGGCAGCTGTAAAAGGATTTACCAGGATGATCAATGAGGCACCGAAGAGCTTTATGATCCCGGCAGCGTTGCTACGTCGCGCGCAGTCGTATTACAACTTACAAGTGTACGAACAGGCGATTGTCGATTTTAGAAAGATCCTGACAGAATATTCAGATTCTCCTTCTGCTAGCAGCGCGCTGGAAGGTATCCAGGAAAGCTATACTGCGGTTGGGCGGCCGGAGGAATTTACGCAAGTGCTCGGTGTGGTCCGCAAGAACAATCCAGGGAACGAGAAACTGGAAGAGGTGGAATTTGACAATGTCAGGAACCTCTATTATGCCGAGAAATATGAAAATGCGATTCAGGCATTGCAGGCATTTCAATCCAGTTATCCTGCGAGCAAGCATAAGTATGACGCTAGTTACTTCATCGCATCGTCTTACGATAAGTTGGGTCGGGTAAATGAAGCATTGCAGGCTTATAGTCTGGTTGTGCAGGAAAACCGGTCCACGTTTGTAGCCGCTTCCGCACAGCGCTCGGCGGAGCTCGAAATTGGACGAGGCAACTTTAATAATGCAGTTACCAATTTCCGCGTACTGCTCCGTAATTCCGAAAACAAAAAGGAACAGACGCAAGCTTGGATCGGCTTGATGGACACTTATTATACATTGAAAAGCTACGATTCCACTTTGTATTACGCCAAAGAGGTTATCAATGTAGGTAATGTGGTTCCTGGTGGGGTCGGTAAAGCGCAGTTGTATTTAGGCAAAGTTCCTTATGAAAAAGGTGATCTTGGTAAAGCGGCGGAGGAATTTAAGAAGGTAGCCAACTCTTCCAAAGATGAATTTGGAGCTGAGGCCAGCTACTGGAATGCGATGGTGCTTTTTAAACAAAAGAAATACAAGGAGGCGGAAACAGCGATTATTGAGCTGGGAAAAGCATTTGAAGGTTTTGATTTCTGGCGCGCCAGATCTTTCATCCTGCTGGCTGATGTGTATGCAGGTTTAAATGAGATCGGACAGGCAAAGGCTACGCTCAATTCGATCATCGAAAATTCAGATGATAAAGAAGCAGTTGAGCTGGCGAAGGAAAAGCTGACGCAGATCGAGAAGTTAAAGTAATTCACCCCGTCGATTAACAGAAAATATTCATACTGATGATTAGAATCCAAGCATCAAAAATTGCCCTGCTTTCTCTTGCCTCTGTATTTGTTGCAAAATATGCATTTGCGCAAAGAGGAGAAATTGAAAGCCAAACTTACGAGATCGTTAAAGAAAAGAGCATTGAGTTTGCTCCGGCTAATCGCGTTTTTGATAAAGTGCAGCCTATTAAGGGCGAGACCGGCAAAACCAAGGTTAACTATGAGATTATTGATCCAAAGATTAATATATCCTCGCCGAAGCTAACACCGTCAGTAGCGGCTTCGACCGATGAGAAAAAGAATGAGGAGAAAGATGTGCTTAATAACTATGTAAAGCTGGGAGGCGGTAATTACGGCCGGTTTCTGGGAGAAGCGTTTGTAGGTGGGCGTCCTTCGGAAGACCTCGCGTTTACTACTCAGTTAAAGCACTTATCTGCTGCAAATGGGCCGGTTGACGGAAAGAACTCGGCAAATGCTGCTACCAATATTAAATTGGGTGGCAAATACATTCGCAGTACCTACAAGGTTGAGGCGAATCTGGAATATGACCGGAAGAATTACTATTTCTACGGATATCAGCCGCAACCTGAGGGCGTTATGGTTGACCGCGACACGATCAGACAGACGGTCAATCAGTTTGGTGTAAATCTTGGCTTCGAAAATACGGATGCATCGGTACTCGTCGATTATTCTGTTAAAACCAGCCTGAACTCGCTGCGTGACCGTTATAGCGCCTCGGAATTGGATTGGGGCACAAAATTAATGGCCTCCGTGCCCATTTCTGAAAGTTTCTATGCTTTGCTTGAAGCCGATGCGTTTCTTTCGCAGCGCATTGATATGTTTACTTACCAACGGAATCTTTTTCGGGTGAAGCCCACATTCAAATATGTAACAGAGGCATTCACGGTTTCGGCCGGACTTAACGTTGTTAATGACACGGATAGTGAATTAAAAATCAATAAAACAAAGGCATTTCCTGCATTGAATGTGGATGTAACTCCCTTGCCTGGCCTGCATATCTTTGCTGGCTGGAATGGTGATATCGTAAGAAATACGTTGAGAAGTATGTTGAGTGAAAATCAGTGGTTGGGACCGAATGCTTTGATCGTAAACTCAGAAAAGACCTCAGAGATTAGCGGTGGTGTGAAGGGAGAAGTTGCCGGCGGATTTAATTACGAGGGTAAAGTAGCTTATACGAGCTACCGCAACTTTTACAATTTCAACAATTCATTGGTGGATACGTCAAGGTTTTCGATCATTTACGATACTGGGAAAACAAAGGTATTAACCATTTCGGCACAGGCTGGCTATAACTTCAACGATGCATTTAAAACTTCTCTGAAAGCGAATTTCTTTGATTACGCAATGGGAAGTGTGGAGGAAGCCTGGCACCGGCCGGACTTAACGATTAACTGGTTCAATGCACTTACGATCAGCAAAAAGCTATTTGTAACTGCCGATTTTTATATGCTGAGGGGATTAAAAGCGAAAAATTTCCAGAGCGGAGTAGTGACGAAATTACCGGTGATCGCTGACCTGAATTTCAAGATAGACTACCTGTTAACCAAGAACTTCTCTGCATTTGTGTCACTGAACAATGTGTTTGGCAAGCAATATCAACGCTATCAGTACTACCCGCAGCAGGGTCTGAACTTTATTGGAGGATTGTCATTTTCTTTTTAACTTCGTCGAGTTAACTTCAAAAAGTGCTTCATGATCGCCGTTGAAAACGTTTTAAGAAAACTCATTACTGAATACGAGTTTGTAATTATTCCGGGATTCGGGGCCCTTATTTCCCATCACATTCCGGCTACTTACGACAAAAGCTCGGGTCTCTTCTCGCCTCCTGCGAAGAAGCTGGCCTTTAATGAATATCTTAAATTGGATGACGGCCTGTTGGCAAATTACATTTCAAGGCAGGAAAAATGGTCACATACAGAAGCGGTCGATTTTGTAAAGCGATTTACTGATCAGTTGCGTTCGACATTGGAAGCAAATGGACAAGCTACAATTCCGGGAGTTGGTGAATTTGAGAAGAATATAGAGGGAAAGCTTGTTTTTGAACCGAAGACAGAGAAGTACTTCAAAGACGAATGGTACGGTTTCGAGAAAATCAAGGTAAAGCACTTTAACAAAGTAGTTGCGGCCAAAGCTATTGCAGATCAATATGCAGTCGAGGAGGAAGTGGAGGTACTTGCAGGTGACGAAGACAATGTGCGTTCGGTGAATTGGGTTCGCTGGGTAGCCGCTGCGGTAGTTACCGGCTTGCTTTGCGGACTGAGCTTTTTTATGGTCAATTCAGATAACCGGGATATTCAAAGTACATTGAATCCGTTTACAGAGCTTTTTGCCAAAACTGAAAAAGTAGAGAAAGCGCCGGTAAAAGAAGCTGAGACTATCGTAGTTGAACCGACTAACGTTGTTCCCGAAGCTGCCGTAAAAATACTAACTCCGACAACCGACTCAGCTGGTACTGCTGCAACTACCGCAGCACCTGAACCAATTGCAGCTGCTCCGATAGTTGCCACGACGTCGAAATTTTATGTTGTTGCAGGCGCATTTAAAGGGCCGAGACAGGCAAAGGTTCTGCTGGAAGATTTAAAGGCGAAAGGATTCGAAGAAGCACTGATCATCCCCGGCGATAAGTACAGCACGAAAGTTAAAGTTGCCACTAGCGTCTATAATACTGAAAAAGAAGCCTATCGCGCTTCGGCCAAACTGAAATCGGTTATCGGCCAGCCTGGCTGGGTTTATAAGTCAAAGAAAAAGAATCTGTAATACCGAGAGGAAGCGAAAGCTTCCTTTTTCGTTGCATACGAAATTTGTTAAATTTACGTTTTCGAGGAAATTATAAATAGCGTAAAATGGTCACATTACAAGCAGAAGATCGCCAAAGAATTGCTGTTTCCTGGGCCTGGTCCTTTGGGATCACGGCGGCTATGCTCGCGATATTCTTTTTTATCCGCCTGAGCAGCTCAATGCCCAAGGTAGAGCCGATGGAGCTTTTTGTGGAGGTCAACTACGGGACCGACAAGGTTGGAAAAGGAGATATTCAAACTTTCAATAAGCCAAATGATAGTAAGGTCGCGCAGAATATGCGTGCCGATGCAGATGAAGTTAAAAAGGTGAAATCGGTATCAACTCCAAAACCAACACCTCCGACGCCACCTAAAATAGAGTCGCCTAAGCCTACAAAAACGGTTGCAGAGAAGCCCGTTATTGCTTCAAAGCAGGAGAGCCCGGTAGAAGCGCCGGAAAAGGCTGACGTTAAAAAATCAACCGGAGCGGAAAGCGCTTCTGCACCTGTTTCGAAGCCAGCTCCTGAGAAGCCCGTTAATAGAGATGCATTGTTTACCAAATCCTCAGGCAGTAAGTCAGGCAGTAATGGAACAAATGGAACGCAAAGCGGAGTAGGCGGGAACAATAATGGGGACGATGCGGAAGGTGTAGGTGACAAAGGTTCTAAAACAGGAAGCCTGTTTGCAAAAACTTATAAAGGAGAAGGAGGCGGTGGCGGCACTGCGGTAGGGTTAAGCCTATCTGGGTGGAGCTGGTCAAGAAGACCAGTTGTAGACGATAATTCGGATGCTACCGGTGATATTACTTTCAAGATTACAGTGGATAAAAACGGTCGCGTCAAGAACATAGTCACGGCGAGCACTACTGTCACGGATTATGCAGTGGTGAACAAATATAAAAGTGCCGTGAGAGAATTGACCTTTATTCCAAAATCGGCGAATGTTCCGGACGAATCTGTTGGAACGCTTACCTTTAAAATCCGGTCTAAATAAGCAAATGACTTACCAGGAGACGCTGGAATATCTGTACAGCAGATTGCCCGTATTTCAGAACATTGGAGCCCGTGCCTTTAAGCCGGGCCTTTTTACTACCCAGGAGCTGTGCAAATCACTTGGAAATCCTGAGAAAGCTTACCCCATTATTCATGTTGGCGGAACAAACGGGAAGGGGAGCACCTCGCATATGCTTGCGGCTATTTTACAACAATCCGGCTACAAGGTCGGGCTTTATACTTCCCCCCATTTAAAGGATTTTAGAGAAAGGATCAGGATAAACGGAGCGCCCATCACCGAAGAATTCGTAGTTGAATTTACCAACGATATAGAATCTAACATTGATAGATTAGATCCTTCTTTCTTTGAAGTAACAGTTGCAATGGCATTTAGCTATTTCAGAGATCATCAGGTTGATATCGCTGTGGTTGAGGTTGGGATGGGCGGACGTCTTGATTCTACTAATGTAATCACGCCAATTTTATCGGTAATCACCAATGTAAGTTTGGATCACACCCAATTTCTGGGTAATACCCTTCCGGAGATAGCGGCAGAGAAAGCGGGTATTATCAAGGAAAAAGTCCCGGTAGTGATCAGCGAATACCAAGAGGAGAATATTGCCAATGTGTTCATCAATAAAGCATCTTCTCTCGAAGCCCCGATTACATTCGGCTCTCAGCAATATCTTACTGAAAGCATTTGGGTGGATGACGGTAAAATGATCGTCAACGCAGAGAGACTGGGTTCCGAAATCACTGAGCGTGAGGACTTACGTTTAGACCTGACCGGTTCGTATCAGTTACGAAATTTGGCAGGGGTCTTGACAGCGCGGGATGTCTTAAAATCAGAGGGTTGGAATATCCCACCGGAGGCAGTTCGTGCTGCACTCAGCCAAGTTGTTCCTCTTACCGGGTTGAAAGGTCGCTGGCAAAAAATAGGCGATCAGCCTTTAGTAGTGTGTGATACTGCTCATAATGTAGGTGGTTTAAGCGAGACGATCGCGCAGTTTACAAGTCTCCCACATAAGAATCTTCGGTTCGTTATCGGATTTGTAAAGGATAAGGATATCAGTGCGATACTGAAGCTTCTTCCGCTCGAAGCGGTTTATTACTTTTGTCAACCTGGCAATTTGAGAGCTCTCGATGCGTCGGAACTAGCCTTTGCGGCATTGGAGCACGGTTTACAAGGAGAGGTGTTTTTAGATGTAAATGTGGCGTTGAAGCAAGCAGTGAATGATTCAGACCCAACAGATATTATTTACGTAGGAGGCAGTACATTCATTGTGGCTGACCTCGACCAATTATAGTGTTTATTTGAATGACAAGGAGAAAATTACATCATTACAATTTCAGTGCGCAGGCAGCGAATGTAATCGAAGCAGGAAAGCCGCTCTACGAGCAAATTAAAGGAAAATGGAACGAGGTCTATTTTCAAAATAGTAACCCGATCGTGGTTGAGCTGGCTTGTGGAAAAGGAGAATATACAGTTGGCCTTGGTCAGAAGTTTCCGGAAAAGAATTTCATCGGAATGGACATCAAAGGCGACCGAATTGCAAGAGGAAGCGCGGTTGCTACTGAATATGGTTTGAATAACGTAGCTTTTCTGAGAGGCGGCATTCAATATTCGCACGAATTCTTTGCTGAAAACGAGCTGGATGAGATCTGGCTTATTCACCCAGATCCGCAAGTTCGTGAAAGGGACGAGAATAAAAGACTGACAAATCCCAACTTTCTGTGTAAGTACGCTGAATTCATCCGGCCAGGCGGGCTGTTCTGTTTAAAAACGGATAGTACTTTCTTGTATGAATACACCCTGGAAACAATCAGTAATACAAGCCGGTACAAGATACTTGAACATACCGACGATCTTTATCAGTCGCCGTTGCTCGACGAGCATTATGGCGTGAAGACGCACTATGAGTCAATATTCACGAAAAAGGGTTACAGTATTAAATACATAAAAACCCAGCTAATATAAAAGCCGCCGGTCTTTCGACCAGCGGCTTTCCATCAATTTCAAGTACTTCAATATATTATTTTCCGATCAGGCTCGCAAAGTAATACACTGTTCTTACCAGCTGTGAAACGTATGACATCTCATTGTCGTACCAGCTTACAGTCCTAACTAGTTGTGTATCACCAACTTTCTGAACTCTTGTTTGCGTTGCGTCAAACAATGAGCCGTAGCTGATACCGATAATATCGCTGCTTACGATCTCATCTTCTGTATATCCGTAACTTTCGTTTGAAGCTGCTTTCATGGCTGCATTAATCTCTTCAACAGAAGTTTCTTTGCCAAGAATTACAGTCAATTCAGTCAATGAACCTGTCAAGGTAGGTACGCGTTGGGCAGAACCGTCCAATTTACCTTTCAAAGAAGGCAACACAAGACCAATCGCTTTTGCGGCACCAGTACTGTTTGGAACGATGTTCTGTGCAGCTGCACGAGCTCTTCTCAAATCGCCTTTTGCGTGAGGAGAATCCTGTGTATTCTGATCGTTGGTGTATGCGTGAATCGTCGTCATCAAACCGTTCACAATACCGAATTTTTCTTCCAAAACCTGCGCCATTGGAGCAAGACAGTTGGTAGTACAAGACGCGCCGCTGATGATTGTTTCAGAGCCATCAAGAATATTATGGTTAACGTTGAAAACGATAGTTTTCAAATCGCCGGTTGCAGGAGCAGAGATAACTACTTTCTTCGCGCCAGCTTTGATGTGAGCGCTTGCTGATTCCTGGCTTGTGAAAAATCCTGTACATTCAAGAACAACATCAACATCATGTGAGCCCCAGGGAATTTGTGATGGGTCACGCTGTGCGTAGATCACAATATTTTCGCCGTTGACGGTTACTGAGTTTTCAGTTGATTTAACTTCGGCGTCGAAACGACCTTGTGCGGTATCATATTTAAGAAGGTGAGCAAGCACCTTTGGGCTCGTTAGATCATTTATGGCAACTATCTCAATACCTTCCATATTGTATATCTGGCGATATACAAGGCGACCGATGCGGCCGAAACCATTGATTGCGACTTTAACTGTAGACATATCTTATTTGATTGGTTAATTCAATGCAAAAATAACAAAAATGAGGGTATTTGCACGAAATAGACGGTAATAATGCGGTTTAAACGGCTCCCAAGAGATATACTACTAATTTTAGTTAAATTCCTGCACGCCAAATTGATTAGTATTTCTATTTTTTTACTAATATTGATAGTACCAATTATTGGCGAATATCTTATTTAATCTATTGTTTGTTTCGTTATCCATGTCTTATATTGCGTCATCGTCTGTTGCTGTGAGGCTTTTCTCGGTTCCGTCCGCGTATTTCTCACACCTGGTTTTGTTTAACGAATTTTATTTTATTAATTCACCTAACAGACTGAAAATAAGTACTTTAAATAATATACATTAATCTATTGCTTTAACATGAGTATTGAGGAAACAATTGAAAACTACTGGAACAACAGAGAGCTTTTGAAAGAAGAGAAGGCAAAAAGCTATATCTCAGATCTTATTGAAGAAGTTGACAAAGGCAGACTTCGGGTAGCTGAGCCGCAGCCTGACGGGACTTGGTTAGTTAACCAAGCGCTAAAAAAAGCGATCATTCTCTATTTCCCAATTCAGCAAATGAAAACTACTGAATTGGGCATTTTCGAGTATCACGACAAGATGAAACTAAAAACGGGGTACGAGCAATTGGGCGTTCGTGTAGTACCTCCGGCTGTGGCGAGATACGGTGCCTATATTTCCAAGGGTGTAATATTAATGCCGTCGTATGTCAACATTGGCGCGTACATAGATGAAGGAACAATGGTCGACACCTGGGCGACTGTGGGAAGCTGTGCGCAGATCGGGAAAAACGTACATTTAAGTGGCGGAGTAGGAATAGGAGGGGTGCTGGAACCAGTACAAGCTGCGCCTGTTATAATTGAAGACGGTGCATTTATAGGTTCAAGATGTATTGTAGTGGAAGGTGCTCACGTGGGTAAGAGAGCTGTGCTCGGAGCTGGCGTGACAATAACCGGCAGTTCTAAGATTATCGATGTTACTGGTTCTGAACCAGTTGAATACAAAGGTTTTGTTCCAGAAGACTCTGTTGTGATTCCAGGAATGCTTCCAAAGGAATTCGCTGCTGGTACTTATCACGTTCCTTGCGCATTAATCATTGGTAAGCGTAAACCAAGTACCGATTTGAAAACGTCGCTAAATGACGCCCTGAGAGACAATCAGGTCGCTATCTAAAAAGCTTATTTAATCTAATCAACTAAATGCGGTGCCCAGGTGCCGCATTTTTTTCGTTCTTTTGGGTAATTTACATTTGTACTTGTTAGACAGAAGCGACAATGTTACATTTGTATATTATATGTTAATTTACGTTTGTGTATTAAATTTACAATTATGAATTTAAGCGATAAAATAAAGCAAATACTGACGGATAAAGCGATTTCGCCCTCGATATTCGCTGATGAGATTGGTGTACAGCGATCGAGTATGTCACATATATTGGCGGGGCGAAATAAGCCTAGTCTGGAAATGGTGCAAAAAATTGTGAAACGTTTTCCGGAATTAGGATTGGACTGGATACTGGACGAAAATGACCTGCCAGAATTGGCAACTACACCAACGCCCACAGCAGCGAGAAAAATAGTCGCAACAAACGCCAGTAAAGAAGTAGCGCAGTCCCGGCCGGCAACAATCATCACACCTGAACAGAAGGTTGCGAAGATCATAGTCTTTTATACCGACGGTACTTTTAAGGAATTCAACGAAGCTTAGGCAGGCATTACAAATGTCACTTGAGAAGCATCACTGTTCCGGTTAGATCTCGATCGACTGTTTTTATCACATAAGGATAGCTACCAGCGGGCAGCGGCGCTTCTTTATAAGTACCATTCCACGGTGTAGTGTAGCCAGAGGAGAGATAGATCAACGTACCCCAGCGATTATAAATCCGTACTTCGACGATCTGATCCTTTGCATTGAATATTTCGAAAGTATCGTTGCGCCCATCGTTATCAGGCGAGAAGGCAGTTGGAATATGCATCTTGTCAATCACGTAAACGTGGGTAGAATCCTGAAAAACGCACCCATTCGCAGTGGTGACCGTCAGGACATACGTAGTATCTAAAAACGGCCCGACAGTCGCATCCTTACCAGTTGGGTCAGACAGTAATCCGTAAGGCGGCGACCATTCAAAGCTATGGTTTCCATTAGGCGGCAATAATATCGGTGCAAGCGTAGTCCGCGAACCTTCCAGGAGCCCCTTTCTTTCCGGCAGCGAAACCAGCAGGTCTTCCTCACTGATCGCAAGTGTATCGATTCCCTGACAGCCCGCATTTTCATTCGTAATGACGATTTTATAAGTGCCCGGTTCTGATATCTCCAAAGCCGGGTCCGTAGCCGCAAGGTTTGCATTGTCTTTCGCCCAGGTGAGTTTCTCTCCGTTCAATATAGATCCGCCATTCGCCAGCAGGATCATCGTTTGTCCAGCACACAATACATCCTGATCCGAAGAAATGATTGCTTCGATCGGTTTCGAAAAGCCGGCTTTTACCATTTGAGAAGTTGTATCCCGGGAGCATTTTTTAGTATAGCTCTTGATAACGGAATACGTTCCTGAATCTTTAACCATGATACTTGCACCGGTAGCGCCGGGAATATTCAAACCATTCAGCTGCCACTGATAAGACCAATCCTGCGAAGCCTCAGTTTTCAGTTGTATCGGACTTTCCGGACAGAATGTAATTTCACCTGCGGGCAGATCGTTGTGCATGATGATAGGCTGGGCAGGCTGGTCGCCATTGCAATCGATCACGAGTAGCTGAAAGTCCCGCCGGACGAAACCAATCAGTTTACCATTCCGAAATTCTTCCACCTGGATCGCAAAAACATACAGCCCAATACTGCCCGCAGTGACGGTTAATATACCGGCATTGGAAATACGCAACGGACTTGGTCCGGGAATCACGTTCGTGAGAGATATTGAATTCGTCCAGGTCACGAGCGGGTAGGGCCTTACTGGCGCGATCGTTCCAAAGGGTTCTTCCGGTGTTGTTGAACCGCGCATCGGGTTCACCAGCGAATAGCGTAATTCGTCTCCATCTGCATCGGTCGCGCTCATATTCATCGAAAATGGGCGGTTCGCACAAATGTATTGACCGTTGGGAACAACAAAAGAAGGGGAAGAATTGGGTAGCGAAAGGGGAGGAAATTCAAGATAAAAAACAGTCCCGTTTTCTCCGGGGCCTATTATGTTATCAATATCCGCATTGCGGCAGCACCTTTCCCATACCATATAATAGCCTCCCGCATCTGAATATTCCGTGGGATCTAGTCTTAGTGTACCTGTGTAGACACCGACTGACACACTAAGCGCCCGGCTCGTAGCACAGGCCCTGTTTTGAAATGCGACGAGTTCCGAGGAACGAAAACCGACCCGCAAGTTGCCCATCAACCGGTTATTGCTTTTCTGATAAATATAAATATCAGCGTTGTCGTCCCTGTTACCGCCATTATTGGGGCTAGGAATAACCAGTCCATTGGTATCCCAAAACTGAATAAGCCGGATCTCGAAGGTATTAGCCACACTCGTCTTATTCATCTGCAACTCGCCTCCGACAATGTGATTGCCGACAGCATGAAATGACAGGTTAATTAACAGTGTTAGAATTAAGAGGTTTCGGAGTAGAGAGCAATTCATAGGCGTCTGATACAGGGCTTTAGACCCGTTAAAGTTAGTCAATCAAAACGGCATCTATGAGTGCCTGTAAACATATTTCGTGGGCAAATTATATTAATTGTTCCTTTCATACACTTTTTGGTTTTTACCGGACAGAACAGGACAGTACCCTTTGCATTTCACTATACTTTTCGAGAATAAGTACAATTCAAATCAAAAATTGTACTTATTTTAGTAAGCGCTAATATGTATCCCTTCTGTATCATGCATTTGTCAAAACTCCTCTGCACCACAGCCGATGCATACAGCGCGTCATTTTTTTTCCATCAAACCCACCAATCTATGCCAGAAAGGACAAAACCACCAATCCCTGTTAGTCATGACCTGTGTTTAACTAAAATCAAATCCTAGACTTATGAATTTACCTCGACTAATGAATTACAAACCCTGCCTCAAAGTACTCCCGAAAGTGGTACTCGCACAGGTGTTTGTAGGTATCTTATTTACTGGCCCGACATTCGCCGGACCTGACCAGCCTGGTCGCATTGCAGCAACCCATGCTACCGTTGACCGTACCGTGAAAGGCCAGGTTAATGACGATAAGGGGCTTGCACTTCCGGGTGTTAGTGTGATTCTTAAAGGTTCCAGCTCGGGTACGGTAACGACGACCGATGGAACGTATTCTCTGGACATTCCGGAATCTGGAAGCAACGTGCTTGTGTTCTCATTTGTGGGTTACCTGAGCAAAGAAGTGACCGTCGGAAATCAATCGACGATCGACATTCAGCTCGCGGTTGATACCAAGGCGCTTGAAGAAGTAGTAGTAGTTGGTTATGGTACACAGCGCAAGCGGGATATTACCTCGGCGCTTTCTGTAATCAATATTGACGACATCGGCGAAGTACCGAAGTCCAACGTAACGCGGATGATCCAGGGACAGGCTGCCGGTGTGATTATCAAGCAAAAAAGCGGTGCCCCTGGTCAGCAGTTTGAAGTGAAGGTGCGCGGTATCAGTTCTTTGGGAGCTGGCAGCGATCCTTTGTATGTTATCGACGGTTTTCCAGTGGGTATTTCAGTAGGTCAAAACCTCAACCCAAATGACATCGAAACGATTTCTGTATTAAAAGATGCAGCATCAACGGCGATCTATGGTGCGCGCGGCTCGAACGGTGTTGTTCTCATCACGACCAAATCCGCAAAAGAAGGTAAGACTTCCCTCAACGTTTCTGTTGATTATGGTGTGCAAAATGTGCCTGAATCTAGAAAAACCAAGGTTTTGAACGGACAGGATTTCGCCCAGTTTAAAAAGGAAGTTTTTGAAGGTCGCTTCTTGCTGGCCAACAAAAGGAACCCGACATTGGAAGAGATACCCATTGACTTCCGTAACCCGGAACAAACAAAGTATTCTACCAACTGGTTTGACCTGATCCTCCATAACAATGCGCCCTACACGGATGTGAACGTAACACTTTCGTCCGGTACAGGCCCGATCAAATCGGTGATCTCGGCGGGTTATTACAAAGAAGCGGGTGCATTGCAGCACACGGATTATGACCGTGCTTCTCTTCGTACTAACCTGATGGGTGATGTAAACAAGTTCATTAAAATGGGTGTGAATATCGCTGGTAGCTATTCAAGATCCAGCCTTGCAAGTACGGACGGACGTAATGCACAGGTTGGGTTAACACTGATCGCCGATCCGCGTTACCCTGCGTACGATGAAAAAGGTGAACTCATTCCGTATTACAATGGTGTAGGTGATGTATTCGGATTCCCTAATCCATTGTATATGCTGAAAAACATCAACCGCGACCGGAATATCGCTGATGTACTGGCTAATGGTTATGTGGAATTGAGTATACTTCCCGGTTTGAAATTCAGATCTTCTTTGAATACCAAGATCAATTATAACAGGTACAAGGAATACATTCCGTCGACAATCGGACTTCCGGTTGCGACAGGTGCGAACGGAGCGCCTCCGCGTATCGCCACAGCTCGTGATGATTCTGAGGAATTGCGCAACTACGCAACTGACCAGTTGCTGACCTACGATCTGAACATTGGAGAAAACCACCATTTTGACGCATTATTAGGTTACACTGCTCAACAGGAAACTGTGAAAGGTCTGTACGGAAGTGGTAACACATTCCCCGACGATTTGACCCCTTACCTGGGTAATGCAACGATCCGTTCTTCCAACTCTATCGAAAGAACGTGGACGATGATCGGTTACATGGCGCGTGCCAACTACTCTTTCAAAGACAAATATTTGCTTTCTGCATCTATCCGTCGGGAAGGTAGCTCACGTTTCAGCGAAGGTCACCAGTTCGGTAACTTCCCTGCGGCTTCTGTGGGTTGGAGGATCTCGGAAGAGAGTTTCATTCCAAAAGCTGCATGGTTGTCAGATCTGAAACTGCGCGCAAGCTGGGGTATGACGGGTAACAACAGTTATGCGGTTAGTGCCAACAATAACTTTGGTGTGGGTCAAAATGCGGGTGACGATGGAAACTACGCGAGCCTTGCATTCCTTGGAATTAACAACTACGTACTGGGTAACTCACTCGCTTCCGGTAAAACGGTTACGCGTTTCGCTAACTCAGAGCTGTCGTGGGAAAAGTCAAACCAGCTGAACATTGGTCTTGACCTTGCTACTTTCAATAACAGCCTTGTGTTTACTTTGGAATACTACAAAAAGATCACCGACGATATGTTGCTCGGTTACAGCATTCCAGCGATCTCAGGATTTACCTCAACCCTGAAAAACCTAGGTAAAGTCCAGAACCAGGGAGTTGAATTTGCAGCTAACTACCGCATTAAACTCGGAAAAGTTAACCTGCGTACCAATGCGAACGTAACTGTGAACAGAAACAAGGTACTTGCGATCAGAGGACAGAACGACTTTATTCTTCAAGGTAGTCAGTACGGCGGTTACAACATTCAGCAGGTTGGACAGCCAATCGGGATGATCTTCGGATATCGTAAACTGGGTATTTTCAATACAGAGGAAGAGATCAAAAAAGCGCCATTGCAGGAAGGTGCAGTACCGGGAGCAATGATATTCGCCGATTTGCACGGAGCTGCCGATGGCGGTCCTGACGGAATCGTTTCTTACGATACAAAGGATATGACCATTATCGGTAACCCGAACCCTAAATTCAACTGGGCGTGGACCGTTGCTGCTGACTACAAGCGTTTCGATGTGAGCGTATTGTTCATGGGCGCTTATGATTTCGATATCTACCGGAACATTGAAGCATCTACCATGAATATGGACGGTGTGTTCAATGTATTGGAAAAAGCGAAAGATCGTTGGAGATCTCCACAAAATCCTGGTTCAAATCCTGGCGCGAAGAATTCACAAGGTGGTACCGACTATTTCAAATGGTCACGTGAAAGCAGCGAGCGTTATGTGTACGATGGAACACATACCTGGATCAAAAACGTAACAATCGGCTACACGATCCCGAAAGTAAAAGGAATTTTGTCTGACGCGCGCATATTCGTCAATGCTGCCAACCTATTCCTGATCACGAAATATCCTGGAAATAACCCTGATGCCGGCGTACGCGGCGGGACTGAGCTCAACAATGACGATGAGTCTTATCCTGTCCCAAGAACATTCTCAGCCGGATTAAAAGTGAACTTCTAAAAACTTTGGAAATGAAAAGCAAAATAATAATAGGAATAATCGCACTTGGGCTCATGCAGTCTTCCTGCAGTGAGGACTTCCTCAACCAGACGGACCCGACCAAAGTAGGCGTAGGTGTGTTCTACAAGAACGAAGCGCAGGTGAAGCAGGCATTGAACGGGGTTTACGGACAGGTTCAGAGCATTACCAACACCGGCTATCTCTTCGGCGAGTTCCAGACTGACAATACCACGATCGACCTTAACCCGTCGGACCGCGGTGGTGCGGGTGGCTGGGAAGCGTTTGAATATGGTACTGTGAACTCGGGTAACGGTGAAATAGCGACGCTGTGGAACAACTACTATGCGACGCTTTATAACCTCAACCTCACGCTGGAAAAAATGGTCGACGCGACCATGGAAGACGGACCGAGAAAGGAAATCGAAGGTCAGCTTAAATTTTTAAGAGGTTACCTGTATTTTAATCTGGTTCAATATTTCGGTGATGTGGTGATCGTTACTTCCACACTTGCTACACCTGATCCGGCATTTGATCTGATCAGAGCGCCTCAGGCGGAAGTTTGGGCGCAGGTTGAAAAAGACCTGAAAGAGGCTGCGGCTTTATTGCCTGCCAAATACACGAATGCTGCCGACAAAGGCCGCGTGACAAAAAGTGCGGCGCTGGGTCTTTTGGGTAAATCATATCTGACATTGAAAAGATATGCAGATGCGGTGACCACTTTGAAAGAAGTAACGACGCTGGGCTATTCGCTGAATGCCAACTATGCGGATAACTTCGATCCGTCGCCGGCTAAAAAGAATGGGCCGGAGTCTCTTTTCGAAATTCAGTACCAGGGTGATAATGACCTTGGCGAATGGAGCAATTTCCAGTATGTATTCGCTCCGAGGGTTTCAAGAGGCGCGGTTACAGGTTATGCGGCCGGTGGTAATGGTGGAAGAAATTCTCCCAGCAACGATATCATTATGGCTTATGAAAAAGGCGATCTGCGTAAAGATATCTCTCTTAAAACGAGCTTTACGCTGGATGGAAAAGAGTATCCGGTACCTTATGTGGCTAAATACAACTACCCGCATACCATTTTGGGACGTACCAATACCAACTGGCCGATCCTGCGCTACGCCGACGTTTTGCTGATGCTTGCAGAAGCGATCAATGAGCAAGCCGGCCCGACTGGCGAAGCTGCCGATTATGTGAACCAGGTTCGTAAACGTGTTGGACTTGCTGCGTTACCTACGTTGGACAAAGCTGCATTCAGAACAGCTGTGTTGAACGAACGCAGGCTTGAACTCGCATTCGAAAACCACCGCTGGTTTGACTTGAAAAGAACAATGACACCCGCACAATGGGCTGCTTTCATGAATGCGCACGGTGCGCGCGAAAGAGCGAAACCGACCATCGACAGAGGAAATGTTCCTTTTAACTCTACGGATTATGTATTCACCGAAAACGAATACGTGCTCCCGATCCCGGCGCCTCAAATTCTGATTAATCCGAAATTGACGCAGAATCCAGGTTATTAATGCATTTGCCGGACTGATCAGGCTGGGTCACCAGTCCGGTTAGTCCGGCATTTTTTCTCTTTTACCTTAATGTCTCTTTTATACACATTCTGATAAACCCTGTAACTATTACAAGCAGCGGTTCGTTACTACACTAATATTATCTTTGCCAATTTTCACTATCTCCGAATTATTATTCCAAAAATCTACAAAGACCCGGTGTGTGATGCTTGATCAGTGCAAGACAGAACAGGACAGCATGCGGCTCCTTTCCTTTTTAATTTGTAAAATATTTCAGCATCCCCGATACTGAATATTCCTAAACCCCTAATTTTTTTCATTGTGTTACTTCAAGCAAACGAAACATTCTGGCTTTGGCAATTTTTAGGTCGATTGCACCCGTTAATGGTGCATTTTCCGATCGGCCTTTTGCTGGTGGCCCTTTTACTGGAAATACTGGATTGGAAACGCAAGTCTGCCGGACTACGTGAAGCAACCCGGATCGTAACATGGATCGGAGCAGGAAGCGCGCTCACAGCAGTGATCTTCGGTCTCTTGCTCGCAGAAGCCGAAGATGCTTCCGGTACCAGTTTTGAAATCCATAAATGGTCGGGTATAGCCACGATGGCGCTCGCCGTTGCGGCATCATTTGCATTGCGCGCTCGAAACCGCGCTGTTTTCCGCTCTCTGCTTTTCGTAACCGTATTCGGCGTTACGTTTGCGGGACATTACGGCGCCATGCTTACCCACGGCGACGATTATCTTTCAAGTACATTGCCTTCCTCCGGAGAACCACAAGAGCCGGCCGGAACAGACGAAGCTGATTTTGTACTTACCAATACAGGCGCATTGAACCCACAGCAGGTACAGGACCTGAATGTCGAAGTGCGGTCAATACTGGCGCATAACTGTTACAGCTGCCACAGCGAAACCAAAACGAAAGGTGATCTTCGGCTCGACAGCAAAGACGCGATCATGAAAGGCGGCGAAGGCGGCCCGGTGGTTGTCCCGAATCACCCCGACAAAAGCGAAATGATCAGACGGATCAGTCTGCCGAAAGGCGATAAAGAGGCAATGCCGACAAAAGGCAAAAGACTGACCGAACGGGAAGTAAACGTATTGAAATTCTGGATTGAAAAAGGTGCATTGTGGCCGGAAGGTGAGCAGAAAAGCATTTACCGCGTAGCTGCACTGGAACCAAGAATGCCGACTGTTCCTTCACCCACCGCAGAGTTGAACAAACCGGTCGACCTGTTTGTGAATGCCTATTTCAAGAAAAATAACATTTCCTGGAAACCGGTGGTTGACGACCGCATTTACATTCGCCGCGTTTACCTTGATATTATCGGCCTGCTTCCTCCACCCGAAAAAGTAGACGCATTCATAGCAGATACCCGCCCTGATAAACGCGAAGTGCTGGCGAGAGAACTCCTGAACCGCAATGACGACTACGCGCAGCATTGGATGTCGTTCTGGAACGATGCGCTCCGTAACGATTACTCGGGAACGGGCTACATTACCGGTGGCCGGTTCGATATTACGAAATGGCTGTACAGTTCTTTACAGGTCAACAAGCCTTATAACTGGTTTGTGAAAGAGCTGATCAGTCCGAATAAAGAGTCGGAAGGATTTATAAAAGGAATTAAATGGCGGGGCACGATCAATTCGAGTCAGCGTACCGAAATGCAGGCGGCACAAAACGTATCGCAGGTATTCTTGGGACTGAACCTGAAATGCGCTTCCTGCCACGACAGTTTTGTAAGCGACTGGAAACTTGCCGACGCTTATGCATTCGCCAATATCTTTGCTGATACACTACTGGAAATTAACCGTTGTGATAAACCGACCGGAAAAATTGCAGGCACGAAGATGCTGTTCCCTGAACTGGGCGAGATCAGTGTAGATGCAAATACCGAAACGCGCCTCCGCCAGCTGGCCGACTTCCTGGTGCAGCCGAAAGACGGAAGACTTTACCGTACCGTAACGAATAGGATTTGGGCGCAGCTGCTTGGCCGCGGGATCATTGAGCCGGTGGACGTGATGGACAATATGCCGTGGAGTGAAGATCTGCTCGATTGGCTGTCATCGGATTTCGTTGCAAATGGGTATGATATGAAAAAGCTGATCTACACGATCGTCACTTCCAAAACCTATCAGCTGCCTTCCACTTCGGTGAAGGAGGCAAATGATATCATGGCCAACGATTTCAAATTTACGGGAATGGTGAGAAAGAGACTTTCTGCTGAGCAATTCTCGGATGCGATCAGTGTTGCCTTTAAACCGATGTATGCCGACTCGGCGATTATGTACAAGCGACTGCCGGAAGATATTAAATCCCGGATGCCATTTGCCCGCGCAGCCTTCGTGAAAAACGATCCGTTCCTGACCTCGCTGGGAAGACCGAACCGGGAAACCGTCAGCACCAGCCGTACCTCGCAGGCGAATCTTTTGCAGGCGCTTGAACTGACGAACGGAAACAAATTCACGCATACCCTGAAATTGGGATCAAAGGAATGGAAGGCGAAATATCCCACGACCGACTCACTGGTTACCGCACTTTACCGAAAATCACTCGGGCGCGAACCTTTGCCGAAAGAGCTGGCCGCTGCCAAAAAAATCCTTGGTCCAACTCCTAATGAAGAAGGTATTCAGGATCTGGTCTGGGCGATCGCACTTGTGCCGGAATTTCAGTTGATCTATTAATGTAAAAACTGGCACAACCAGATCGATATTATCAAAAGTATTAAACTTAGAATACATATTAGATAGCTACCAGCATTTAGTATGTATTACACAAACGATTATTATTTTTAGTATTAAAAGTATATATCTTTTGTTAGAATAAATTTCAGTTAATATATTGCATATCAATATTTTAAACCCATTATCAAAATGAGAAGTAAATGGAATAGGAGGGAGTTTTTGCAGCATGCCAGCGCAGCTACTATGGCAGCTCTGGCCGCGGGCGCTCCCGTTTCAAGCCTGCTTTCTTCTTGTAAGGGCAAGTCGGGATCCAATTCTTCCGCCGATACTGTCATCCTTTTGTGGATGGCAGGGGGAATGGCGCATACCGAAACATTCGATCCCAAGCTATATACGCCTTTCGAAAAAGACATGGAAGGCAATCGCGTATTGAGCACTTTCAAATCGTTACCGACCAAGCTCGACGGCATTCATTTTTCCGACGGTCTGCAATCAATCGGTAACGTATTGGACAAAGGAACTTTGATCCGCTCCTACGTGGCGGCTGATATGGGACACATCCTGCATTCGCGGCACCAGTACCATTGGCATACCTGCTACGAGCCGCCGCAAACCGTCGCCGCGCCGCATATGGGTTCGTGGATCGCGAAGGAATTGGGACCTAAAAATCCGGTTATCCCTGCATTCGTCGACATTGGTCAGCGTTTTACAGTCGGAGAAGCAGAAGAGCTGAAAGCATTTCACACAGCCGGTTTTCTTGGCAACGAGTTTGGTCCGTTCTTCATTCCGGATCCGAGCCAGGGTTTGGAAAGTGTTCGTCCGCCCGTTGGAATGGACGCAAAAAGGTTTGAGCGCCGCAACCAGCTTTACAACGAATTGATCAACAACAGCCCGGTAGGAGAGTTTGGCTCTGACTACCAGCGCGAGTCGCTGAAACGTTCGATGGAGCAAGCTTATGCATTGTTGAACTCCCCGGAATCGAAAGCATTTGACCTGAGCACCGAGCCAAAAGCGAGCTACGATGTGTATAATACCGGCAAGTTCGGCCTCGGCTGTCTGCTTGCAAGGAGATTGACTGAACAAGGTGCACGGTTTATCAGCGTTACTACTGAATATGAACCGTTTAAAGGTTGGGATACCCACGAAAACGGACATACCAGGTTGCAGGAAATGAAAAAACAGATCGACGGACCTATTGCCCAGCTGATCAAAGACCTGGATGAAAAAGGCTTGCTCGATCGTACAATGGTCGTTTTGGCAAGCGAATTTAGCCGGGATATGATGGTGGAAGGCAAGCCCGATGCGAAAGTGCTGGAACAGGTAGCTCAGCCGGATATTCTTTCAGACCTTAAATTCTACGGCATGCACCGCCATTTCACCGACGGAGGCTCGATGCTGATGTTTGGAGGCGGGATCAAGAAAGGGTTTGTTTATGGAAAAACAGCAGACGAAAGGCCCTGCAAAACCATTGAGAATCCGATCAAGATCGACGGGGTTCACCAGACGATCTACCACGCGCTCGGAATTGCAGAAGATACCCAATATGAAGTAGAGAAAAGACCGTTTTACACAACACCCGATGGCAAGGGAAAAGCGGTTCTCGACCTGCTGGCATAACGATCACAATTTTTTAATGAAGCACCTGATAGACAAGTCAGGTGCTTTTTTTATGCCCATTATCCTAAAAAGTCTTTGTAATTAAATATTCCTCAAAACCAGACAGAACAGGACAGTCGAAACTTCTATTCATTCTAGTATTGCGATAAATAACACTTTGCAAATTAAAATTTGTCTTTTTTAAGTATTCATCATTTGCACTGACTATTCCTAACCTAACCCTGCCACATTATTCACCTAACCCGAGCGACTATGCAGAAAACCGACCATTGAATTCTCCTGCCTAAAAAGACGTACTGAAAGCCCTCCCGCAATAAAACCTCGACAAAACAACATTTAAAGCTAGATTTTATGAATCAAATTCGACAATTCCCATATTGTTCCGGATTCAATTCATTCATCAAGCTCTCTTTGAGCCAGGTGCTTATAGGGGCAGCTTGTGGATTGAATGCATATGCCGGCAGTAACTACGTGGTTCCGAACGCATATACCGAGAATGGTAAGTATGCAATAGACAAGAATATCAAGGGTAAGGTGACTGATGAAACTGGTGCGAATGTGCCTGGCGTGAGTGTTCTCGTGAAGGGAACTACGACCGGTACGGTGTCAGATGCCGATGGTGCTTTTTCCATCAATGTGCCCGATCAAGGCGCTGTATTGATCTTTTCTTCGGTTGGGTTTGTATCTCAGGAAGTGCCGGTAGGCAGTAGCAATAACATTGATATTAAGCTGCTTGCAGATTCAAAAGCCCTGTCCGAAGTGGTGGTCGTGGGCTACGGTAGCCAGTTGAAGAAAGAGATTACGGGCGCCGTTCAGACTGTTAAAGCAGAAGAATTGAAAGATATCCCCGTTTCACAGGTAACACAGAAGTTGCAGGGGCGACTGGCCGGCGTACAGATCAACCAAACTACTGGTAAGCCCGGGCAGGGAATGTCCGTTCGTATACGGGGGCAGGTTTCGGTAACCGCGGGCAGCGATCCTTTATATGTAGTGGATGGATTTCCGATTACAGGGACGATCGCACAAATGAACCCGGACGAGATCGAAGATATTACAGTATTGAAAGATGCTGCCTCGACGTCACTTTACGGTTCCCGGGCTGCGAACGGCGTTGTGCTGATCACTACCAAACGAGGCAAATCCGGTCAGACCAATGTGGGATTCAATGCATTTTACGGTTTCCAAAAAGTACCTCAGAAAGGCCGGATCGAGATGCTGACCGCGCAGGAGTTTGCGCAATTCAAGAAAGAACTGTTTGAAGATGAGAACAGAACGGTACCTGCGCCTTTTGATAAACCGGAGCTATTCGCGAATCAAAATAACGACTGGTACGACGCGCTGCTGCGCACTGCGCCGATTCAAAGCTATAACCTGACAGTTAGCTCGAACAAGGAAAACATGCGCACATCACTCGTAGCGGGTGTTTTCAATCAGCAGGGAGTTGTGATCAACAACAACTACAAGCGCTTTTCGCTTCGGATGAATACGGAGTACGATATTTCCAGCAAGGTGAAGATCGGATTTAATATCGCACCGCAGTATGTGTACGACAATACACCCAGAACCGACGGCGACCGCGGAACAGGTATTCTTTTTAATGCACTGCATACCTGGCCGGTGATGCCAATTCGTGATGCGGCCGGCGAGTTAACCAAGTTCAATCGTTTCCCCGACAACACCGGAAACATTTACGCTTATCCGAACTGGGTACGCGCCGCAGACGAACTTACCAACGAGACCAAGATCACGAAGTTACTCGGCAATACTTACCTGCAATATCAGCCGATTAAAGGTCTTACGCTGAAATCGACACTGAACATTGAAATGGAACAGAATAAGTTCTTTTTCTTCAACCCGTCGACCGCAACCAGCCAGATCAACGTGCCTATTCCGACAACGGCCGCTGCGATCCGTCAGAATTACCAGAATTTTTCCTGGCTCAACGAGAACCTTGCAACTTTTAACCAGAGCTTTGGTGGAAAACACAATTTTGAGCTTCTGGGAGGCTTTTCACAGCAAAGGTTCCGTCAGGAATTTGACCGGATAACTACTAATACCTATACCGACGACAGGCTGCCAACTATCCAGGGCGCATTGAATATCGACCGTGGCGGTAGCTTTAATGTGAATGGGATTTCAGGTTCGAACACTTTTAACGGTGTGAATGAATGGTCGCTGCTTTCGTATATTTCCCGGCTGACTTACAATTTCAAAGGCAAATACCTTTTCACAGCAGCGGTTCGTGCAGATGGTTCGTCCCGTTTTGGATCTGAGAACAGATGGGGTACATTCCCTTCGTTATCAGCAGGTTGGGTATTATCCGACGAGAATTTTATGCAAACTGTTAATAAGGTTTCATTTGCCAAGGTACGCGCAAGCTATGGGGTGATCGGTAACAACAACATCGGTAACTACACCCAATATGCACTGGTTAACAATACTACCAATGCGGTTTTTGGAAATACCGTTGCCACAGGAGCGAACGTGACTTCGCTGGCAAACCCTAACCTGGGCTGGGAAACTACCAAGCAGTTTGATTTGGGACTGGATCTGGGCTTATTCAACGACCGGATCCAGTTTATCTACGATTTTTACACCAAGCGGACAACAAACTTGCTTTATGCAGTACAGGTGCCACAAGAGGCAGGATTTACCAATTTCAATGACAATATCGGCGAGATCAAATTCTGGGGTCACGAGTTTGCGATCACTTCCCGCAACCTTGACGGAAAGCTGAAATGGACAACAAATGCGAACATTTCTTTCAACCGAAACAAGGTAATGGAACTGGCTCCCGGCATCGACCGCGTATACGGAACATTCCACATTACGCAGGTAGGGCAGCCTTTTGGGCAGTTTTATGGTATGGTAAAGGAAGGTTTCTACGAAAGCGCAGAAGATCTGGCAAAATATCCTGTCATTCCCGGCCGCTCTGCAATCGGTACTATCAGAATGCGTGACGTAAATGGCAACGGTGAGATTACCTACGGAGGCGATGCAGACGACCGGACGATTATTGGTAACCCATTTCCAAAGTTCACTTATGGTATCACCAACAATTTGAGCTACAAAAACTGGGATCTGTCGATTGTCGGATCCGGCTCGCAGGGTAACCAGCTTTGGGTTCGCCACTTGTACAGTACTGCTAATCTTGATGGCGTTTTCAATATGGTAGCTGGTGTAAAAGACCGCTTCCGTGTGAAAAACGTAACAAATGACAAAGGTGTAGGTATTGCTACTACCGTAATCTCAAAAGGAAACGGAATGTACGGCGCGACAAACAATGGAGGAAATTTCACCGGTATCGAGCGCGACTGGAACAGCTCGCATTTCGTGGCTGATGCCTCTTACTTCACGATCAAGAACGTAACATTGGGATACAATATCGGCGCTGTGAATAAATTTTTCAAGTCTGCTCGTTTGTACGCTTCTGTGCAGCAATTGTATGTATTTACCAAATATTGGGGTGGACCAAATCCGGAAACGAGCGCAAATGGAGAAGGTAATGGTGACGGTGGAAACCTGAGCCAGGGTGTCGATTTTTCCAACTATCCTGTACCACGTACCTGGACTTTGGGTGTCAACCTCAACTTCTAAGTAAGATCAGTAACAGACAATTTAATCTGAAACGAAATGAAAATAAGATATATAGCAGCTTGGTTCCTGGCTACGGCCCTGACGGGTTGCGGCGATAAATTTCTGCGCGTGATCCCGGAAACCGCATTGAGCTCCGGCATCTTCTTCACGTCGCAAAATGACTTTCAGCAGGCCGTGAATGCAGCTTATGTTCCTCTCCGTCAAATGTTTAATGAACGGGCTTGGATTCTGGAAGAAATGCATTCCGACAATACTTACTACGCACGTAACGTACTTTACGGAGCGGTGGATGCTACGGAAAACGTGGCGGATTTTGCAATACCTACTGCCGCCGGCGTGACCGCGAATGATAACGTATTGGTTCAATACAGGCTCAACTATCAGATTATCTCGCGCGCCAACCAGATATTGGTATTGATCGACGACGTGGAGTTTGATGAAGTAGCGAAGAACAATTTGAAAGGACAGGCTCTGTTCCTTCGTGCATTCGCATACTTTGATTTGATCCGTCTTTTCGGAAAAGTGCCCCTTCACCTTGAACCTGTAACAAGCAGGGAAGATGCAGCATTGAAGCTATCAACTGCGGAAGAAGTGTATGCCCAGATCGAGAAAGATGCAACCGAAGCCAGTACGCTTTTGCCCAATAAAGCAAAACAGGAACCGGGACGCGCTACTTCCGGCGCAGCAAAAACGCTTTTAGCTAACCTTTATCTGACCCAGAAAAAATGGGCGCAGGTGGAGCCGTTGATGAAAGATGTGATCACAAACGACGGTTACACGCTCATGCCGGATTATGCCAATGCATTTTCCACAACAACGGGAAATAAGAACAACCAGGAATCGGTATTTGAAATCCAATATATGGAAGGCTCGGCCGGATATAATGGTAACCAGATCTATCGCTTCCTGCCGTCACCAATCACTGCTGCTGAAATTGCGCCGATCACGGGTACTGCCAATCCGCAGGGAACTTCACAGGAAAGTAATAACATTCCTACGCCCGACCTGATCGCAGCTTATGAGACTGGTGATAAAAGAAAGGAAGCTTCCATCGGTTTCGTGACGCTAAGTTCAAGTCAGGTTGAAAATAAGGTTTATCCTTATATTAAGAAGTACGCGAAAACGCATGCGCTGCATAACAATACAGGTCAGAATTGGCCGGTGTACCGGTATGCAGAAGTGCTGCTTTTCATGGCAGAATCGTTGAACGAGCAGGGCAAAACGGCAGATGCAGCCACTTACCTGAACCAAGTCCGTAATCGGGCCGGGCTGGCAGCCACCACAGCCTCTTCACAGGCAACAATGCGGGAAGCGATATTCAAGGAAAGGCGCGTTGAGCTGGCTTTCGAAAACAAACGCTGGTTTGACCTGACCAGAACCGGTCGCGTGAAGGAGATTATCGGTGCTTATGGTGCGAAAGTAAAGGCGAATCCGGCAGCTTACTATTTCCCAAAAGGAGCAGTTCCCCCGCCGAATGCATTCACGGTTTTAGACGATTATTATGGTCTCCCGGCAGTGGAAGCAGCTTTGACGCCGCATTTTTAATTTTGAATGATTGAATGATTGAATAAGAAAGTTGTGTTTGAATAGGTTATTATTAGGTTTAAGAAGTGCAATAGGAGAAACACCTGTTGCACTTTTTTTATCTAAAGCCAAAGCTCTTGAACCAACCAAATCATATTCGTACCAAACACTCCATATTCCCCCTAATATTCACTCATTCACAAACTCACTAACTCACTCCCAATTCCACGGCGGCTCAATCATTCAATCATTCAATCATTCAATCATTCAATCATTCATAATTCATTCCCCCGACACAACAGGATGGTCGCGTGAAACATAACATATAATATTGCGATAATCAGATTATTTGAAGTTTTAGTTAGTTTTATTTTAGATATTAACATAACGAGTAATCAATTCTTAACATATTATTTATCAAACCACTGAGCTGTAAAATGTACACCAAAAAACAATGGTTGAAGCTTCCAATGACACTTGCAGTGCTGATTGCTGTGGGTGTTTTTTGCGGAGTAATGCTGAGTAACCGAACCGCGAAACACCGACCACCGGGCTCGAAAGTCGACAAACTGAAACTGCCCGAAGGTTTTAAAGCCGAGCATTTGTACAGTCCGTCGGAAGCCAAAAATGGCTCGTGGGTATCGATGGCATTTGACGACAAAGGCAGGATGATCACCTCCGATCAGTACGGGTTTCTTTACCGGCTTGAACTTCCTCCGATCGGTTCTACTGCGGCGCCAAAAGTTGAAAAGCTGATTGTTGGAAGTAAAACTGACACTGCCAAAGTCAATATGGGCGCTGCGCAAGGTTTGCTGTATGCATTCAATAGCCTTTATGTGGTTGTTAATAACCGGTCAACAGACAAAATCCCAACGAGCAGCGGTGTGTACCGTTTGCAGGATACCGACAATGACGATCAGTTTGATAAAGTGACTTTGCTGAAAGCGACAAAAGGAGAGGGGGAACACGGCCCGCATAGCATTATCCTTTCTCCGGACAAAAAATCGCTTTACGTCGTAGCTGGTAACCACACGGATCTGCCTGCAATGGATTCATACAGATTGACACCAAACTGGAAAGACGATAACCTTTTTCCTCTGATCAAAGATCCACGCGGTCACGCAAATGACCGTATGGCGCCAGGCGGATGGATTGTTGAAACAGATCCAGAAGGAAAAAAATGGGAGCTCGTTGCGGCGGGTTTCAGGAACCCGTATGATATCACATTCAATGAAGCGGGTGATTTGTTCACCTATGACTCAGATATGGAATGGGATTTCGGCCAGCCCTGGTACCGGCCGACGAGAGTTTGTCACGTGACGAGCGGCGGCGAATTTGGCTGGCGGACAGGTTCAGGAAAATGGCACCCATCTTTCCCGGACAATCTTCCTGCATTGCAGAACATTGGTCAGGGATCACCAACCAACCTGATCTATTTGAAAGACGCACGTTTCCCAGCTAAATACAAAAACACACTGCTTGCATTCGACTGGAGTTTCGGCATCATGCATGCATTGCACCTGAAACCAAATGGCGCAACATACACAGCTGAGCATGAGGAGTTTATTTCCGGTTCTCCGCTGCCTTTGACAGATGGACAGATCGGTCCTGACGGTGCGCTTTACTTTTTGACAGGTGGACGCCGCCTAGAATCAGATCTTTATCGGGTATATCACAAAGACCACGATAAGATTGCCGCAGGTACAAATGTTACCAAGCCGACCATTACGCCTGAGCACAAACTTCGCACTGAACTTGAACAGTTCCACGCTAAAAAAGACCCGAAAGCAGTTGCAGCGGCCTGGCCGAACCTGAATCATGCGGATCGTTTTGTTCGCTATGCAGCCCGGATCGCGGTTGAGCATCAGCCGGTAGATCAGTGGAAGTCGAAAGTTTTGACAGAAAAAGATCCACAAAAACTGATATATGGTGCACTGGCGCTGGCGCGTCAAGGTGATGTGAGTGTGAAGGACGAGCTTTATAAAGCACTGATCAAAATTGACTACAACAAGTTACCGGAGACCAAACAGCAAGATCTGCTCAGAACTTTTGAAGTAGCATTCTTCCGTTTCGGACAACCGGATGCGGCAACCAAGACTGCTGTTGTGAGTTACCTGAACCCGCATTATCCTGCAAAATCTGCTACTACAAACAGATTATACAGCAAACTGCTGGTTTTTCTGGAAGTACCGAAAACTGCTGAAAGAACGCTGGCGCTTTTGAAGAACGAGAAATTTGAGGATGTCGATAACATTCCTGCCACGGCATCTTCCGACCTTATCCTGAGAAATCCGCAATATGGTCTGGACATTGCGGGTCTGCTTGCCAAGCTTCCTCCCGCGCAGCAAACATTTTACGCAATGGTATTGAGCAGCGACAAAACGGACTGGACGCCGGCTTTGCGTGATGAGTATTTCAAATGGTACACCAATGCGTTTGGTTATAAAGGTGGCCGCAGCTACATTGGATTTCTCGACAAAGCCCGCCAACGTGCATTGCAATATGTTCCGAAAGACAAATTTGAGTATTACAATGATTTGTCAGGTGCTAAGTTGCTCACAGCCAGCGGGAATGATATCGCTAACGCGTACAGTCCAAAAGGTCCGGGTCGTGGGTGGAAAGTAGAAGAAGCTGTGGCGATGGTACAGGATAGTTTGCAGAACCGTGATTTTGAGAGAGGTAAAATGATCTTTTCTGCGGTGATCTGCGACAAATGTCACACAATCCAGGGAGAGGGCGCAGATGTAGGTCCGGAATTGACGCAACTTGGAACCCGTTTCGGGGTGAAGGATATGCTAGAAGCAATCATCATTCCTGACAAAGCGGTTTCTGATCAATATGCTTCGACGATTTACACGATGAAAGACGGACAGTCAGTATTGGGTCGCCAAATGAATGAAGATGCGAACTTCTACTATATCGCCCAAAATCCATTTGATTCAAAAACGATCCGCAAGCTCTCTAAAAAGGAGGTTACTTCCAGTAAAATATCATCGGTTTCAATCATGTTGCCAGGACTGATCAACGGTTTGAACCCGAACGAACTACGCGATTTAGTTGCGTATCTGATGTCGGGTGGCAACAAAAACAACCCGATTTACACTGAAAACGGTGCGCCGAAATCAGGAAAGTAGATCTCGTTTTTTTTGAGTAGAATATAATTTATTAAGCTTAAGATAGTGGTGCTGCGTGTTGTTCTGTGAGCTGTAAAAAGCAAAACGGGCCGGTAGCATCACTACTTTTTTTGACCAAACACATAGCCAAATTGTAATGACTAAAATTTCTGGCAGAAGGAAAGTATTGAGGAACCTGGCGCTTGGAGCTGGAATCGTACCGTTTTCTTCGTCGCTTTCAAATGCATTTACAGCTTCCAAAAATGCGCTCGGACCAGCATTAAACGGAAAGATAAATCACTCCGTTTGCAAATGGTGTTACAGCAAAATTCCGCTGGAAACATTTGCAGAAGACTGTAAGAAAATAGGGATCACTTCCATTGAACTGCTCGGACCAAAGGAGTGGCCGGTAATTAAAAAGTATGGACTTACCTGCGCGTTGCCCTGGGGAGAAGGGTTGACCAGAAATATTGAAAAAGGATTTAACGATCCGGCCAACCACGACGAGCTTGTGAAAGGTTTTGAAGATGTGATTCCAAAAGTGCAAGCCGCAGGTTACGACAAGATTATCTGCTTTTCAGGAAACAGGCGCGGGATGTCGGATGTAGACGGAATGCGGAATTGCGCCGTGGGTATCAAAAGGTTGATCCCGATTGCTGAAAAACACAATGTGACGCTCGTCATGGAATTGCTGAACAGCAAGGTGAATCACCGGGACTATATGTGCGACCGGACAGAGTGGGGGGCTGGCCTTTGCGATATGATCGGTTCTGAAAAATTCAAGTTGCTGTATGATATTTATCACATGCAGATCCAGGAAGGTGACGTAATTGCGACGATCAAAAAATACCATAAATACATTGCGCATTACCACACCGGCGGCGTGCCCGGCAGACACGAAATCGACGAAACGCAGGAGCTGTATTACCCGATGATCATGAAAGCAATCGTCGAAACAGGATACAAAGGCTTTGTAGGTCAGGAGTTTATCCCAAGCAGAAACGATGATCTTGCTTCTCTGAAACAGGGAGTTACCATTTGTGATATCGCCTGATTTAATTCAAATACTAAAATCAATATGTCAACCAGACGTAATGCATTGAAAAATATTGCAGCCGGAACCGCCGGTGTGCTATCTATTACCGACGTTTTTGCAGCGACAGAAAAAGCACTAGGGCCGAATCTGAAAGGTAAGATCAGGCATTCAGTTTGTAAATGGTGCTACGGAAAAATCCCGCTGGACACATTTGCGCAGGAATGCAAAAAAATTGGGATTACCTCTATTGAACTGCTTGGCCCGGAAGATTGGCCGACTTTGAAAAAGTACGGACTGACCTGTGCGTTGCCAAACGGCGCAGGGATGGGAATTGAAAAAGGTTTCAACGACCTGGCATTGCATGACGAGTTGGTCAAAAGTTACGAAGACCTTTTCCCAAAACTGAAAGAAGCAGGCTACTCGACAGTCATTTGTTTTTCGGGTAACCGCCGCGGCATGTCCGACTATGATGGAATGCGGAATTGTGCGATCGGATTGAGAAGGCTAATGCCTTCGGCTGAAAAGTATGGGATTACGATGATCATGGAACTGCTTAATAGTAAGGTGAATCACAAGGATTACATGTGCGATCACACAGCCTGGGGTGCGGGACTTTGCGAAATGATTGGTTCTGAACACTTTAAGTTGCTTTATGATATTTATCACATGTCGATCATGGAAGGTGATGTGATTGCAACGATCAATCGGTACCACAAATACATCGGGCATTATCACACAGGAGGGGTACCAGGAAGGAACGAGATTGACGAAGGTCAGGAATTATATTATCCCGCAATCATGAAGGCGATTGCCGACACCGGGTTCAAAGGCTTTGTTGCTCAGGAGTTTATACCAAAGCGTGAGCCGATTGCAAGTTTGAAACAATGTGTTGAGATCTGCGATATTGCCTGAGGTAAGGCAGGGTTGTAGTGGATTAATCTTCGAAAACGATCTCGTTTTCATTACAATACTTCAATCGTTTCCCGGCGCGGATCTTTCCAGGATCAGCGCCGGGAATTTTTTTGTTACGAAAGTAAATTTGGCGGTCATCACAGCTACAATGAAATTCTTCGCTGATAATTTTGAATGTTTGGGGACTTGCTTCCTGCATTTCAGTACCGCGCCAAAATACATTGGAAGAATCCTTGGTGAAATATTTTGAAACAACCTGAAAGGATCCGGCGTCTGCATTCGTGACTTTTTCTAACCTGGCTTCTCGGATCACGAATACCTGTGATTTGTCTTTTGAATATCCGTGAGCGAGCGGGACAAACGAATTTACATCTACTGAGTCAATCCGAATGTCATTTGCTATAATTCCTTTTGAATCACTGAAATATTCGATGTAGCCGTGCTGACCAAGATATTTCAAATTTACCGGATCATCGGAAACAATATAGCTGCCCCGGTAAACGTGTCTGCTGTCTTTGTAAAAGCCGCCTTCAATTTTGACGAAGTTTGCAGGATCGTCGGAAAGAACGGAATGCCGGTAAAAGACTGAATTCGAATCTTTGCCTAAACCATAATCCAGAATCACAAACGTTTTTGAATCTGCGCCGTTGATTAACCGACCTGCAAAGTATACCGCCTTATTATCACCAGCGTATTCGGCTGCATACTCGTTTCCCGGGAACCGCTGATCGAAAACTTCGAACTCTGTTGCATCAGCTTCGGTAAGTTCAATAAGCGACGCATTGCTGAACCCGCCGTAGAAATAAGCTTTTCCAGCGTAAACATAGTAGCCGCGGGGAGTCAGGACACCGGGCTTAAATCCAGACTTGCGATCTGAGCACGAGAATATGCCGGATAAAATTCCGAGTAAGCTCATTATAAAAAGGATTTGCGTGACTGGCATATTTAGATTTGCAATGGACATTAGGGATTGACTTTACAAACAAGTAGTCAAAGTTGTCTTTGAATGGCTGAATGTTTCTTTCTATCGGGCGTGATAACTAGCTGGCGGTAATTTCTAGACGATAATTTGATCAGATTGGAAAAGTTGAGATATGTTTTTAAATGCCACGAATGCACGAATTTGCACTGATATTCAGTCGATTCTGCTTGTTATTGACAACATTTTATTCGCTTAGAATTGACTAGACGCAGTCGAGCTGCACCATAGACCGAAATAGTTTAATCTAAGCCGCTGTTATAATATAATCAATTGTTGTATAATTTATATTATGTTAAATAGATATTTGGGTGAGCTCATATGAGCTCTTTGTTCCTCTACCTTACTATATTGATCAGTTTTGATACTATATCTTCCTGTCCGCGGAATTGCAAGATATATTTACCCGCCGGCAGCTCTGAGATATTTATGTGTCCAGTGGATTTCTGGATCAGCTCTCCGGATCGCAGCACTTGTCCATTTAAAGAAATGACACTTACCGACACGCCGCCGCGCCAGCTTCCGCTCAGGTTAAACATCACTTTGTCGCTCGCAGGATTTGGAAAAATATTTGTCTTGTCAGCCAGGTCCCGGCGGATTACAACGATTTTGCTATATGCGAATGTTCCGTCCATATCAATCGATTTCAGTTGATAGTAAATTCGGCCGGCTGCGGATTCGGGATCTAAGAATATATATTCGGCTTTTCCCATCGCAGCAACCTCGCCAATCGTGACAAAGTTTTTACCATCTTGTGCTGCTTCAACCACATACCTGTCGACATCGATTTCGTCTGCTACTCTCCATAGCAAAGTCACCCCTGACTTTTCAGCGATCGCATTGAAATGAATCAATGTCACCGGCAACGAACCGAAGTTGTCAGCTCCCGGGCTTCCTCCCTCCAACGCTCGCACCGCCCAATTGGCGGCACTGTTGTTGTCAGCTAACGGAGTTTTCAATTCAAGAGATTTCCCCCCACCGTCCGCAGACGTCGGCCACGGAGCTGAATCAGAATAAGTTACATCGTCGATTATATTTCCAAATGCATCTGAAAGCAACAATCGCTGTGATCTGTTAGACAAGTTTCTGGTGAATTGGCCGAAAGGTTGAAATCCATATTTCGCAGCAAATGCTGTGGGGTTACTTGCGATCACCAGGAAACCGCCCGCGTCGACAGAAGTATTTGGGGGAAACTGGTAACTTAGACCTAAGCCCGCAAAATAAAGACCCGACAGATTAACCGGACTACTTCCCTGATTCTTGATCTCTATAAATTCAAGATCATTACTGCTTCCCGCCGGACCTGCCGGAGCGTTATACATAATTTCATTTATAACTAACTGCGGAATGACCGGATTCGCGCAACCGCTAAATGAACCGAGATTATTGGTCATCCACGTACTCCTATCCTGGATGAATTGTTTCACAAATGTGATCTGATCGTCGAAGTTCCCTATCGTATGCCAGCGTTCTTCGTCCCGTGCAGCAGCAGCTATTAATTGACTTTTGACAGATTCAATATCATTTTGTATGCTGCTGACATTCAATGGCATACCAGCTTGTGTGAGCGAGTTCCAACGTTTCGCCAGGTAACATCGGTATTCAGGATTATAAAACATTTGTCTGAAAAACCGCGGGCCTTCGTTATTACCATTTTCAAACTGCCAGTCAGTTGTCTTGGAGCGCGGGTCAGTCTGCCCTCCTACCATCCCAAATCCATAATTGAAATCCCAGACCGGCCCTGCTCTTAGTTTCCCACCACGGTCTTTATGGAAAAATGTACTGAATTTATAAGCATCAACGCTACTGCCTAGCTCACTTACCAGCATGTAATCCAGAAATGTGGGAACGTCAATGATCGCGGGAAATCCGTTCGTGACTGAGGAGTTGTTAGCATTGGTCTTATTTTCCAAATCCCGAAAAACATATTCAATGTAGGCAGCCTGCTGGCCGGTAATCACTTCTGGCTCAGGAGTATCGTGAATAAAATCAATTGTTTCGTCATACCCATTCATGTTATTCCCATTCATGACAAACGCTACAGGATCTCCGCCTGTGGTCTTGTCAGCTTTGATTATATAGCCCCCGGTAATCTCGGGCACAGCATTATCACTATTTTCCAAATCTACCAGATCTACCCTATTGCCGTCAACCTTGATTTTTTCCTGTAACATATACACGCCGCGGTAATCTGCATTGACAAATAATTCGCAGTAGATCGTGCGCGACGCATAATGTCCAGCCGCACGAGACATGGAATATGCCAGCTAGTCGCGCATCAGGCTCGGGTCGAATATCAAACCGTTTAAGATCCAGTCGTTTTCACTTGGCAGTCCGAGCAAAGAAACATTTCTGTTATCTACATTATCATCTTGTCGCGTCTCAAAACCGTAGGACTTTTTGGGCGAATTCTGAGAACTCGAACCGCGGATTTCAATCGCAATTCTCCCATCATAATTTAAGCTGGCCGGATTCGTAATGTCCGAATAATTATTCGTCTGCCCCGCACCATTGTAAATAATCTTCATCCCCGCTCCTACCTTCGGGTCATCTAAAATCTCGCCATCCGAGGTAATGACCACAATCGGGAGATTCGTAGAAAGCGATTGAGAAAATGAAGGGCGGCCAAATGCCAGCAGTGAAAGTGTGATAAGTAGAAATCGACAGATCATAACAGCAGCGTTTAGTGTTGGAAAAGGCGAAGACAATATGGTATCAGTCGGACGCTGAAACCAATTAAAAGTAACAGATTGGCCTTTTAATTATTCAAGGTTTAAATAGTATTTATTAAATGGTAAAAAATCAAAGCCACAAAAAAAGAGGGCGCTGATATCAGCGCCCTCCCCTAAAATATTAAAACCTGAAAGGATTACTCCTCTACACAGGCTACGTTTTTGCTGGCAAATTGCTCCAACACTCCGTTAACGATTCCCAAGGTTTCTTTCGCCTCAGCCTCGTCTTTTGCTTGAATAGCTTTTTCGAAGTATGGTTTCGCTTTCTTGAATTTACCACAAACACGACCTTCAATTTCTTTACCTTTTGCCTGATATTCAGTCATGTTCATGTTATCCACTTCGCCTTTCAGGATAACCGCTTCGTTGAAGTAGAATACTCCCAGGTTGTAAAGTGCATCGTAGTTAGCAGCGTCAATTTCCAACACTTTTTTGTAGTTGGTCATTGCTTTACTGCTTGCATCTGCTTGTTTGGCTTTCAGGTCAGCAAGTTGTTTTTCCATTCCGGCGTTGTCGCTGCTTGCTGCTGATGCTTTGGCTGCGCTAACTTCACCCTCCATTTTCGCGATCGCTTCAAGTGTTTCTTTCTTTTTTGCGTTCACATCAGCAAGCTGGCGTTTCAAATCAGCATTTTTTGGCTGTTTTTTGATCAGCCCGCTGATACGTTTTACCTCTCCGTCATAGACTTCGATCTTACCTTTTTCGCTTTCCAGGTTTTTCGTCATAGCAGCAGCTGATTTGTTTCCAGTGCCCATTTTGCTTGACATTTGCTTGATCGAATCGTTAGCTGTACGTTGCATGTTGTCATACAAAATAGCGAGGTTAACGAGGTTCTGCGTGTTTTTTGGGTCAGATTGTGCCAAAGCTTCTAGTTCCTGGATAGCCTTATCTTCTTTACCCGAAGCCAACAGAATGTTCACGATCTCTGCTTTCAAGTCCTTATTGTTAGGAGCTTGTTTCAAACCTGTATTCAGGGTTTCGATCGCCTTGTCGAAGTTATTTTCAGCACGGTATAGTTGAGCCAGACCATAAAATACGCTTGGATCTTTTCCACCATTTGCAGCATAAGCTTCGAAAGATTTTTTAGCTTCTTCTTTCTTATCCAACTGCTGCGCCGCGATACCACCGTACAAAGATGCCAAAGTATCTTTTTTGTTGATATCCTGAGCAAGCGTGAACATTTCCAATGCACCGTTCAGGTTTTTAGCCTGGTATTTTTCAGCACCTTGTTTTACAAAAGCATTGAACAACTGAGTACCCTCTCCTGCTGTAAGTGCGCTGGTCGCTTCTTTTGAAGATTTTCCAGGCTCTCCTTTTTTGGTTACATCAAGTTCTACTACTTTTTTGTAAGCCTCCATCGCAGTTTTTGCTGCACTTGAGTCAACTCCGGAAGCCTGAGAAGCGATGTTTTCATAAAGTTTTGCACGCTCCATCCAAAAAGATGCTTTCGCACTAGCCTTTGGATCGGTCACATCTTTATCACTTTTCTCTTTTTCCTTTCGAAATCCGTCTACCAGAGCCTTGCTAACAGCGTCGTCTTGCGAAAATGCTGCGAAGCTGAAAAGGCTTAGTGCAGATACAAAAATCAGTCTTTTCATAAATATTTACTTTGATTGTGATTGGTTGTTCGAATGCTAAATATAAATCAATTAATATAATTTTTACAAAAATCATGCCTCTGGTTCCTCAGGAGCGTCATTTTCGTCTTCCTCATCGTCTTCGATCACATCTTCATCCAGCTCTTCATCCTCCTCGTCAGTCAGAACTATTTCACCCGCCGCGATCGCTTCCGACAGAGGCATTACGATTACATTACCCTCTTCGTCCAGCTCTTCAGCCTTCTCGTCAGGATCTTTAAGAATGCGCGTTACCGAGGTGATTTCATCAGAATTGTTCAGCCTGATCAGCTTCACCCCTTGCGTATTTCTTCCAGCCAAACGAATATCCAACACGCTCATTCTGATCGCAATACCATTTCTGGTAATGATCATCAGGTCGTCCTGCTCCGTTACTTCGCGAATTGCTACCAGCTTACCTACCTTATCAGTTGCGTTCATGGTTGAAACTCCCTTTCCGCCGCGGTTCGTAATGCGGTAACTATCTATATCCGAGCGCTTTCCAAAACCGTTTTCAGAAACAACCAACAGTTGCGCATCCTCGCGATTGATACAAACCATACCGATCACCTTGTTGTCAGGATCGTTCAGGTTAATACCCCGCACACCGGCTGCGGTCCTTCCCATCGGGCGAACCCCTTTTTCATTAAAACGAACTGCACGGCCGGCACTAGACGCAATGACAATATCGTTGTCTCCGTTGGTCAAAGCTACATTGAGCAGCCTATCACCTTCATTGATAGAGATCGCAATGATACCATTTGCTCTCGGACGTGAATATGCCTGCAGCAAAGTTTTCTTGATTGTGCCCTGCTGGGTACACATAATGAGATAATTATTGTTGATATAATCCTCATCCGACAAAGTCCGCACATTTATTACAGAACGGATAGAGTCGCCGTTTTCCAGACTGATCAAGTTTTGAATAGGCCGCCCTTTTGAAGTTTTGCTTCCTTCCGGCACTTCATATACTTTCATCCAGAACAACTTACCATATTCTGTAAAGATCAGCAGATAGTTGAGCATCGTCGCCGAGAAAAGGTGCTCCGTAAAGTCAGTGTCTTTTGTTTTAACACCGCGTGAGCCAACTCCTCCCCTTGTTTGCGTACGATATTCCGACAAAGGTGTTCTTTTAATATAACCGGCATTTGAAATCGTAATGAGCATTTCGTCATCAGGAATCATATCCTCGTCACTGAATTCCTCTGCTGCAAATTCGATTTTCGTTCTGCGTTCGTCGCCGTAACGGTCTTTGATCTCACCAAGCTCTGTTTTGATGATTTCAAATTTGCGGTATTCGTTTGCAAGAATGTCGCGCAAATCTGTGATCAGAAGCATGATCTCGTCATATTCTTTAACGATCTTATCTCTTTCCAGACCGGTCAACCTTTGCAGACGCATTTCCAGAATCGCTTTCGCCTGGATCTCGCTCAGTGCAAATTGCTCCATCAAACCGCTTTTCGCAGCTTCCGGATCGCGCGAACTGCGGATCAGGGTAATTACCGCATCCAGATTATCCAATGCGATGATCAAACCTTCCAGAATATGCGCTCGCTTTTCAGCTTCTCTCAGTTCATATTCCGTGCGGCGGGTGATCACAACAACGCGGTGATCTACGTAATGTTTGATCAGGTCTTTCAGGTTCAGCAATACCGGGCGGCCTTTTACAAGCGCCACGTTATTTACCCCGAAAGAGCTTTGTAAAGGTGTATACTTGAACAAATGGTTCAGTACGATATTAGGGATCGCATCTTTTTTCAGATCGAAAACAATGCGCATTCCGTCCCTGTCAGATTCGTCGCGGATATCAGAAATCCCGTCCAGTTTCTTATCATTGATCAAACCCGCGATCCTTTCGATCATCGCAGCTTTGTTGGTCATGTAAGGAATTTCAGTAATAATGATCTGCTCGCGTCCGGTTCTCGAAACTTCAAAACTCGCCTTCGAGCGCATAATAATGCTGCCCCGGCCGGTTTCCATCGCAGAACGAACACCGCTGTAACCATATATAATACCCCCAGTCGGGAAATCAGGAGCTTTTACGTGCTCCATCAATTGCGGGATAGTGATCTCGTTGTCGTCAATATAAGCTAGAACCCCGTCGATTACCTCCGAAAGATTGTGAGGCGCCATATTCGTGGCCATACCTACCGCAATACCGGACGAACCATTTACAAGCAGGTTCGGGAATTTGGCTGGCAAAACAGAAGGTTCGCTTAAAGAATCGTCGAAGTTAGGCTGGAAATCAACTGTATCTTTTCCAAGGTCATTCAGCAATTCGTCTGCGATCCTTTTCAGTCGGGCTTCCGTATATCGCATCGCCGCCGGGTTATCCCCATCGACAGATCCGAAGTTACCCTGACCGTCAACCAACGGGTAGCGCAGCGACCACGGCTGGGCCATACGCACCATTGTGTTATATACCGAAGAATCACCGTGAGGGTGATATTTACCTAAAACCTCCCCTACTATACGAGCTGATTTTTTATGGGACCTATTGTAATTCACGCCCAGGTCCGACATTCCGTAGAGAACCCGCCTGTGAACCGGTTTCAAGCCATCGCGAACGTCGGGCAACGCGCGGGAGATAATGACGGACATCGAATAATCGATGTAAGCCCCACGCATTTCATCCTCAATATTAATTGGGATAATGTTTTCACCAGAAGATTCTGCCATAAAGTGTTAGAAAAGAATCGAAATTTGTTAAAATGAGAGATTGAAAATATTCAACTGCTCAGTGAATTAATGCAATAATACCCTTTGTAAAAAGTCAAATTTCGCGATTTTAAAGCATTCTAGCAACTATCTTTTATGCTATTTGGAGCGGCCCGCCCTATATCGATGATCTGCCGCCATTTAGGCCAAAAACCGCTTCAATTAAAACTAAATTGGCATCTATCATTAAAAATCTCTTTCTTCCAACTTATTACATCAAGCTTACTTTCCTACCATTTCAATTATGCCCTTATTACTTACATTCTTTGCGATCCTGGCATTGATCCTCCTGATCGCCTGGCTAAAAATCGACACCTTCATTTCCTTTCTGCTCGTCTCCATCGGACTGGGACTGGCGAGCGGGCTGAGTGTAGCGACTGTAAGTACGGCGATTCAAAAAGGTGTCGGTGGCACACTCGGCGACCTGGTGCTGATCGTCGGTTTTGGGGCAATGCTGGGTAAAATGGTAGCCGACAGCGGCGCGGCGCAAAGGATAACCGACGCACTGATTGGTCTCTTTGGTCAAAAATACATTCAATGGGGAATGGCGCTGGCCGGTTTTGTGATCGGTATCCCGCTGTTCTATAATGCAGGTTTCGTGATCGTGATTCCATTGATCTTCATGATCAGCGCTACTGCCCGGCTTCCGCTACTTTATGTTGGTATCCCGATGCTTTCCGCATTATCGGTTGCGCACGGTTACCTTCCCCCTCACCCGTCGCCTGCGGCGATAGCCAGTCAGCTCAATGCGGATCTGGGACAGACGTTATTATATGGTATCCTCGTTTCCATTCCCGCCATCGCAGTAGCGGGGCCCATTTTTGGGAGTACTTTAAAAAGGTTTCAGCCCAAGCCCGACGAAGATCTTTTTAATGTAAAACCAAGACCGGCCGCCGAGCTACCGGGACTCGGGATCAGCGTTATTACTGCCCTGCTTCCCGTCTTTTTGCTGACGGCCATGTCCGCAATCAAGCGCTATTATCCCGACAACAAGATCATCGGTCTGCTCGCTGAGCCCTACTTCGGAATGCTCGTTTCCGTACTTTTTGCTGCCTATACGCTCGGCATTGCGCGCGGCATGAATATGAAAAAGATCAGCAAATCGATGGAGGAAGCCTTCAAGGGTGTGTCGGTAATTCTGCTAATCATTGCAGGTGCGGGTGTGTTCAAAGAAATCATGACTGCCAGCGGCGTAAGTACCTACATTGCCGAAAGTCTGGCAGGAATCGATATTTCTCCACTGATATTAAGCTGGTCGATTGCGGCTGTAATCCGGGTTTGTGTGGGTTCGGCAACTGTTGCGGGATTAACCACAGTTGGCATCCTTTCACCCCTTCTGGTGAATGCGAATGTGGAACCTGAACTGATCGTACTGGCCATTGGATCAGGAAGTTTGATGTTCTCTCACCTCAACGACGGTGGCTTCTGGCTCTTCAAAGAATACTTCAACCTCAGCATTAAAGACACGCTTCTCACCTGGTCCGTAATGGAAACAATCGTGTCCGTAATGGGATTGCTGGGGGTTTTGGTGCTAAATTTGTTCCTGTAAGCCGCAGGCCGCCCGTTGAAACGGACGGTAATTGATTGCGGCGGCGCGTTGCGATAGACCCGTAACCGTTCTTTGAAAAGAACGGAAATTGATGGCGGTGGCGCGTTGCAATAAACCTATAACCGTTCTTTGAAGAGAACGGAAATTGATTGCGGCGGCGCGTTGCGATAGACCTATAACCGTTCTTTGAAAAGAACGGAAATTGATGGCGGTGGCGTGTTGCAATAAACCCATAACCGTTCTTTGAAAAGAACGGAAATTGATTGCCTTATCTATTAAAATTCAAAATCAATACCCGTTCGTTTCAACGAACGGATAAATACAACCATGATGGAAAATACACCAGAAGCAAATTTCGCGGCCCTTGGCCTGAACCTACCTCCCGCCCCGAAACCGGTCGGCGTTTACAAACCATTATTGATCGTTGATAAACGCTGGGTTTACGTCTCCGGTCATGGAACTGTGCAGGACGACGGATCCCTGATCATTGGTCGCATTGGCAAAGACATGGATGCAGAGCAAGGAAAGCTGGCCTCTCGTCAGGTAGGACTGGCGATTTTGTCGACATTGAAAGCCAATCTGGGCAGCCTTAACCGCGTGAAAAGAGTAGTTAAAGTGCTAGGTATGGTTAACTGCACGCCGGATTTTGAAAAACATCCATTTATCATCAACGGAGCCAGCGAGCTTTTTGCGAAGGTTTGGGGCGAGGAAAACGGAATCGGAGTAAGAAGCGCGGTTGGAATGGGCAGCTTGCCGGATAATATCCCTGTGGAGATCGAGGCGATGTTTGAGCTGGAAGAGAAGTAGTTTAATTTTGAATGATTGAATGACTGAATGATTGAATATTAAACATTCAGTCATTCAGTCATTCAGTCATTCGATCATTCGATCATTCAATCATTAATATGTGGTATCAACTTAACAAGCCCGACGAAGTCATTTCGCCTTCGCTCCTATTTTATGAAGACAGGATCCGGCATAATGTGCGGAGTATGATTAGTATCGCAGGTGGCGCCGACAGGTTGGTACCGCATATTAAGACGCACAAATGCGCCGAAATTGTTGCTATCCAACTCGAACAGGGAATCAGTAAGTTCAAATGCGCTACGATTGCGGAAGCGGAAATGCTGGCAAATGTTGGCGCGAAATGGATTCTGATCTCCTACCAAATGGTTGGGCCAAATATTGACCGGCTCTTTAAATTGAAGAATGCGTTTCCTTACGTTACGTTTTCTTCGCTGGTAGACAACGAAAAGTCGGCTGATCAACTGAATGCGGCTGCATTGGACCAGGATTTGAAAGTTTCCGTTTTTCTGGATGTAAATAATGGTATGAACCGCTCGGGGCACCCTACCGATGTCACGTTGCTGTCACTGTACAGGTATCTCACGACGCTTTCGCATGTAGAGTTTGGCGGACTTCATATATACGATGGTCACATCCGTAATCCCGAGTTTTCCGAGCGTAAAGCAGCGGCGGACGAAGCATTTAATTCCGTTCTTCCACTGATAGACCTTGTTAAAAACGATATTGGTCGCGACCCGATGATTATTACAGGCGGCTCGCCTTCCTTTACTGTGCATGCATTGCGCGACAATGTTTTCCTTAGTCCGGGCACAAACGTTCTTTGGGACTATGGTTACGGCGACCGTTTCGATGGGCAACCTTTTGAACATGCGGCGTTGATATTGACCCGCGTAGTATCTAAACCCACAACCGGAACTGTTACGATCGACCTCGGACACAAAGCAATCGCCGCCGAAAATCCAATAGAAAATCGCTTTCGACTGCTAAATCTCAGCGGTTATACCGTCGTCGGACAAAGTGAGGAGCACGGCGTTTTGCAGGTATCTGCGGAAGTTTGGGATACGGTCAATATTGGCGACGTGCTGTATGCATTGCCTTACCATATTTGCCCGAGCGTTGCATTGCATGATTTTGCTACCATAATTGAAGACGGCGCTGTGAAGGCGGAATGGAAAATAGTAGCCCGTAACAGAAGACTGAGTATTTAACCCAGATTATTACAAAGATGTTTTTATTTGACGCACACCTTGACCTTTCCATGAACGCCGTGGAGTGGAACCGTGACCTGACCCAGGACCTTTACACAATAAGGGACAGAGAGAAAAATTTGACCGACAAACCCGACCGCGCCAAAGGTGTTGTGAGTTTTCCGGAAATGCGGAAAGGCAATATCGGTGTTTGCGTGGCTACGCAAATTGCCCGGTACGTGAAGCCCGACAGTAAAATTCCCGGCTGGCATTCGCAGGCGCAGGCCTGGGCGCAAAGCCAGGCGCAGATTGCCTGGTATAAGGCGATGGAAGAAGCTGGTGAAATGTTCCAGATTACTACTTTCGAACAGCTTTCCAAACACCTCGCGCTTTGGGAAAATGCTGCGTCGACAGAAAATCTGCCGATCGGCTACATACTGAGCCTGGAAGGTGCCGATTCTTTGATCAGTTTGAAAAACCTGGAAATTGCGTACGGATACGGGCTGCGGGCGATCGGTCCGGCGCATTACGGACCCGGCGTATATGCGTATGGTACAGATTCTGATGCTCCTTTGGCACAAAAAGGAAAAGACCTGCTGCGCGAAATGGATAACCTGAACATGATCCTCGATGCGACGCATTTGTGCGACACTGCATTTTGGGAAGCGATGGATATTTACAAAGGGCCTGTGTGGGCTAGCCACAATCTCGTTCGTGCGATCACCCCGCACAACAGGCAGTTTTCAGACGAGATGATCAAAACGCTTCTGGAAAGAAATGCGGTGATCGGAATGGCGTTTGATGCCTGGATGATGATTCCTGGCTGGGTACGGGGAAAATCGACGCCCGAAAGTACGGGACTGAAAATCGAGCATATCGTTCAGCATATTGATCACATCTGCCAGATCGCCGGTAATGCAAATCATGTAGGTATCGGTTCGGATCTCGACGGTGCCTACGGAAAAGAGCAGTCGCCGGGTGATCTGGATTCAATCGCCGATTTACAGTCGATCACTTCCCTGCTCGCTGCACGTGGCTATTCGGAAGCTGATATTGAGAAAATTATGTGGAAAAATTGGGTAGAATTCCTGCGTTCCGCCTGGAACTGACAGTGTTAAGTTTCGATTAGACTGAATTTATAAAATCTAATACTTTCTTAATATTATAATAAAAGTATTATCAAAAAAGCTTCGCAACTTTGGAAAAGAATTCCGGTTGCGAAGCTTTTTTATTAAAGCGTCCTTGTAATCATACTTATTTGGATTAATTATAAATAAGTACGATATTTACTCACAGTTCGGAGCAGCGGCGAATGCCGGTTTTATCAAATAATATCCTTCATCAAAAAAATGGCCCGTAAGTACAAGATATCATTCAGAACACGAATACAAAATAACAAGTCTTTCCAAAGACTGCACGATTGCCTTAAACAGCTTAATGTGAAACATTGGGCTTACGATTTCCAGGACTTTATGTTGACCCTTACCTCGGAATTATCGGATTTTACCCTGATCCAGGCCACTTTACGGTCGGCGGGTTATGTTTGTCACTTTATCAAGTTGGAAAACCTGAACGAGGCTGGTGACTTCTCGTCAGCCAGCGCTGCCTGATACTTTCAGATCGGTGATGTGAAGATTTCTTTTCGCTTGTTTTATATGTATTTATTTCGAGCGGTAGAAAATTGAGAGACATCACCGATTGTTAATTGGCTAATTAGTATTGCCTTCGTAAAAAAAAGTCAAGATCGAGACTATCATTAGTATAATGCAGGTTGGTTGTACCATTGGGCTGAAATAAATAATTTAACGAAATGCCTTTCTCTGCTATTTTAGTTTCATTTTCATCCCACTCACCAGTTGTTTCTTCAAATTCAAGCAGCACTTTTGCGTAAGAATTTCCTTTTGAACATTTTACAAAAAAACCTACTATCTCAGGTTCCAATGTCAAGTTATATTTGTAGCCACTAGTCGGTGCTACACAACGTTCATATAGCAAGGATGACTTCACCTCGCTTCGGTAAATGGGATGCACTCCATATTTACTTATAATTCGCAACGGGTGTTCAAAATTGGAATTAGCTTCAAGCCAGATGTCGCATTTGGAAGTATCATCTTTGACACATAAAGTTGCTATATCAAGGCCGAATAAATTCACCGCTGGTATTGGTGATGTCGATTTATGTTTGGTAAGGTATCTGTTATAGATTTGAATGTTCCTGCACTCATTTATATCAAATGAAGCAATCGTTGAAGAATTGAAGGCAATTTCTAATAGACTGATATTTAGTTTAATAGTATTGGAATCTAGCCAACGCGACAACTTCACTGGTACAAATCCCTTCTTTTTAATCGCTATTTCAAACTTAACTCCCTTGTTAAATTCAGCTACGAAGTATCCGGCCGAGTCAGTTCTAACACTTTGCTCAACCAGCGACATATCGTCGATTCCGCTTTCTTGCCTACAAAATATCAACACATCGGCATTCTGTAACGGTAATCCAGTAAGCCCGTTTCTTACTCTACCGGACACAATAACATGATTATAATTTGAAGTACACGCTTGTGTAACAACAGTCGCCATGGCGACAAGCAGATAATAGAGCTTTCTCACGCAGGTTTACAAATGTTCCTGGCAATATGCCCCTTAAAATCATAAATAAAGTTATCCGATTTTTTAACGGTCGATTTTGGCAGATTGCGATCCGCCTCCTTACACTAACTGAGAGCTACTCCGAAACCGAAGAAACCATAAACGTCAGGAAATGAAAGACTTCATCCTGACTTCTGATATGATTGCGCGCGGCAGACAGATCGTCACCAATCTTGATCGTAAATGAAGTGTCCGGCAATGCTTCGAACATATCCTCATCGGTGGTATCATCTCCAATCGCGAGTACAAAGTCGTAACTGCCATTATCCACAAACATCCGCGTCGCTGTACCTTTATTGAATGCGGTTTTTTTGACTTCCACCACCTTATTTCCGTCAATCACCTGCAAATTAAGCTCCGGCTGAATGTAATTTTTGAGTTGCCACAAAAGCTCCTGCGCTCGCCTGGTCGCATATTCCTTTTCATCGGCAGTACGGTAATGCCACGCCAGCGAAGTTTCTTTCTCCTCAACAAAAGCGCCGGGGCACCTTTTCGCGTACATATCCATAATCGGGCGGATACTCTCTTTCCATCCCTCCTCATAATCGGCATTGAGCATCCACTCTTCCGAACCTTTCGTTTTCACGAGTGCGCCGTGCTCTGCGATAATATGTACCGGCAAATCATTGAACAGATCGCCCAGAAATTGTTTATCACGGCCACTCACAATCACGACGGTATCCCGCTTCGCAATTTCACCGATCAGTTTCTTTACATCTTCGGAAATAATAGCCTTCGCCGGGTCCGCCACGATCGGCGCAAGCGTACCATCGTAATCGAAAAACAGAATCCTGTCAGTTGAAGCTTCGTAAGCTTGTCTGATCGCGTCGATACCACTGGTGTTCAGAAATACCTGGCGCAATCTATCGTGTTCTTGTTCTAGCATTGTCATTTGGGTAAAAAAGTCATTGGTCCACGCGAAAACGTCGTAATCCTTAATACGCTCGCGCATCGCATCCATTCGTTTGGTTTGCTCTTCGACGGGCATTTCAAATGCCTGCTTGATCGCATCGGCAATATCCTGGCTGTCAAGCGGATTAATAATGATCGCCTCTCCCAACTCCGCCGCCGCTCCCGCCATTTCACTGAGTATCAGCACCCCTTTCCGATCCTTGCGACTGGCTACATATTCTTTACACACGAGGTTCATCCCGTCGCGCACGGGTGTAATAAGCGCCACGTCGCTGGCTGTATACATGCCCACCAACTCGTGGTAAGGCATTGAGCGATATTGATAAATGATCGGCTGCCAGTATATATTGCCAAAGTCTGCATTGATCTTGCCCACGGTCTGGTCAATATCTGATTTCATCTGCTGGTATTGCTCAATCGTGTCACGCGAAGGCACTACTACCATCACAAAAGATACCTTTTCATGCCACTCAGGATATCTTTCCAAGAATCGCTGATAACCTTTCAACCGGTGGATAATACCTTTTGAGTAATCAAGCCTGTCAACCGAAAAGATCACTTTTTCTTTAAGCGACTGCCGCGCATCGTTTCGCGCCTGCATCACTTCCGGTTCGTCAAATGCCGCATTGAACTTCTCAAAATCAATACTGATCGGAAACGAATCGACTTTGACTATCCGGTTACTCATATTAATGTAGTGCAGCTTGTTTCCATATTCAGAAACGAGCCGCGCAGCTTTCAGGAAATATTCAACATAATCATTGGTATGAAATCCAACCACATCGGCACCAAGTATCCCATCGACCAGCGCTTTCCGCCACCTTACCGGCAGCATTCTGAAAAGCTCATAGGACGGAAACGGAATGTGAAAAAAGAACCCGATTTTGTTCGAAGGATACTTCTCGCGGATCATGCCCGGCAGCAGCATTAACTGATAATCCTGCACCCAGATCGTGTCGTCCGGTTCCAGTATTTCATCTAGTTTTTCAAAAAAGAGCCTGTTGGCAGTCTGATAAGCTTCGAAATATTCATCATTAAATCGGGCAAGGGAAGGAAAATAATGGCAAAGCGGCCAGATCAAGTTATTGCAAAAACCTTCGTAATAATTCTCATTTACCTCCTCGGGAATAAAGACAGGGTGTGCCTGAAACTCTTCATTTGCAAGCGATTGCCCTTCCAGTTCTTCTCTCGTGTTCTCCGAAAAGCCTACCCACTGGATCTTCTCACTGGTATTGAATTTTGGCATCCGGGTGTCCTTTACAAGAGACAAAACTGCCGATACCAGTCCTCCTGAATTTTGGAACAGACGGACCTGATCATTTTCCCGGACTAATTTGAAGGGTAATCGATAAGCAACTATGATTAATCGTCCGGAGCTACCTGAATTTGTTAAATTTTCCATACGCGGTTTCTAATCGGCAAAACCTGTGCCAGAAGCGTAGAATTGACGTAAATAGCCCAGATGAATTCAATTTGTGCCTGAAAGACTACTAAATGACAGCCCTGACAACGACACCTGCCCGACATATTCCATGTCCGGTTTTATGATGTTTTCACTCCCGAAATTTTGCCTTTGCGTGGATTTGCATTAGCTTAGCTACGCAACCTCTGTTATCATATTACAGGAACGCTTCTAGTGATGCAAATCGGCGAGAGTTGATTGCTAGCAATGAAAATTGCTGTTTTCCGCAGAATAATATGATAACTGAACACAAATGCAGGTTTTTAATAAACCTCAGATTAGTCCAGGACTACAATCATGTAATCGCAGATTAATGCTGTGCCACTCTTTGTTGTGGGTTGCCGGCGGTCAGAAATGGCCGCCATTTTTTATGCCCTCACCAATATGCATTTTCCCTGCCGCAGCTACTCCCGATCTTTTTCAAAAATAATCCTGCTTACAGGCAACCGTTTGCCGGGTGAGTTCCTTATTATCGTGATTCATCCCGACCGCCTTTGATCACCCTCGCAATCATTTACGCAGCCCAGCAACAAGATGCGTATGCGCAGCGGCAGATCTTTGATTGCTACGGAAGGATCCTGTTCCGGCTGGCGAAAAGATATCTCGCCGATGTGCCCAAAACAGAAGACGCAGTTTCCGAATCTTTCTATATCATTTTCAAAAAGCTGGGAAACTGCCAGTTCGAAGCGGTGCCGCCATTTGAATTATGGATTAAAAAAATTGTCGTAAATGAATGCCTGCATATTCTCAGGAAAGAAAAGCGAATGGAATTGCTGACCGAACAAGATCAGGAAAACTATGCAATCGACACCGACACTATTGAACACTTAACGGCAGAAGAGATTTTCAAACTCATAGAAAGCTTACCCGCAGGCTACCGGACTGTGTTTAATTTATACGAAATAGAAGGGTACCCACACGCTGAGATCGCTCAAATGCTTGGAATCAGCGCAGGTACCTCGAAATCGCAGCTCAGCAAAGCGAAGAATATGCTACAAAGAAAAGTTATCGAATTGGATCCGGCTTATGCAAAACGAAAGATTGTTTGATAAAATAAGGGAAGCTTCGCAGACCAATAATGCCGGAAGCGAAGACTTTAACCCGGAGAAAATCTGGGCTAGTGTAAAAGAGAAGCAAAAACCCAAAACCGTGTGGCTTTGGTGGCCTTATGCAGCTGCGTCAGTTCTGTTGTTGATTGTAATTACTATTTCGGTATTAAAACCGGAAAAACAGCAAGTACTGGCAAACAAAAGTATAACCCCAGCTATTTCCCCAAAATTACACGCCGATAAGTTACAGACTGATAATAAGCTGGTTGGAAAAATAAATCCGGGTTTTGAGATAGTTACAAAGCCAATAAAAAACCAGCCCGATCAAGAGGACTTCAAACCTGAAAATCAAATATCCGTCAATGAAAATACGGAGGTGGCCGCGCCTCAGGTTGCTGATATTCCCACTGTTACACAACCAATTGAAAGCAGCATTAACATCGCGAATACAGTTGCCGATTCAGTTACCGCGAAGCCGCGAGCTGAGAAAGTGCTCATCGCAGATATTGACCTACCGGAAGAAAACACCGTCCAGCTTTCCGCTTTGCAGCGCATATTCGATCAGGTAAAAAAAGACAGGAAAGCAAGGAAAATGCGCCTGCAATTTGACAGAAATGTGGGTAAGCCAACATTCTGGTCTTTTGTACAGCAAAGTTTCGTCGAATATCCGACAGTTGTTAAACCATCCCCGCCGCAAAAAAATCTGGAAATGAAGCATTGAATTACTTAATAACCAATCTATTAGCCATGAACACAATCCTTTTGACCCTCGGAACACTCCTATCCTCCCACCCTAACCCCACGCCACCCGACACCATCATTTTGAATGCAGGTAAAAACAGCAAAGTGATATTTTACGGACAGTCTCCGGAAGATCTTAAAAAGCTGGAAATGCTGGATTTAAATAAAATCCTGAAAGAGTTAAATGGCACTCAGGCCGGCACAGAAGAAGCTCAAAGACAACACGTTACACTAACCAACACAGATTTCATCAGCGAACCTGCAAAACTTTCAAAGTCCCAGCAATATCTCGCAAATACCTTCCTGAATTTGCACGTCGGGGCCGGGTATAATATCAACCGATATACATTTTTCCAGGCTTCTCCGGCTGTGATGAACCACCCTACCGGCACGCTGACATGCGACATTGTGATGCAAAATTTACTGACGAGCAGCCTGTCCGTCGTGCACGATATGAAGTTCATCGACCGGCCCCGGCACATTGTTTCACTGCGTTATGGAGCAGGAATCGGACTGAATATCCAGCGGTACCTGCATTGGAACCTGGTGGAGCCCGTGCTGTTTAAAGATTTGAAACAGGTAACCGACCGGGCGAAGCAAGTAATGAAAGAAAATCAGATCACGCCATTGAAGTCGGATTTTAATGCTTTACAGACCTACATACAGGTGGCGCCTCGTTTTGCGATGAAGAATAAAAAGGGCCAGTCGACCTTTTACCTCAATGCAGGAGCCAGAATCAACTACAACAGAAATTTCCAAAACGCCAGCCCATCGTTGTATTCGAATGCCGTAATTATCAATAACCCTTCCGGAACCACAGTGGTGGACGATAAGGGGCCGATCATCACAGGCGGCGGGTATGGTGTTTATAGTGAAAGACACACGCTCGGACTGAGCTATGTCGCCGAGATCGGCTATAAATGGATCGGACTTTTCGTGCTCTATTACCCGAATTATGTGGAGTTGAAAACGAGCCCGCTGAACGGAACAGACACAAAAAATCCCGGCTTTTCACCTGGGAAAACCGGGAAACTTGGGTTCGCTTCTTTTGGGATCAAACTCGGGCGCTAAGACAAAATCTTCACAGCCTGGCGCGCGATCATCAACCATTTTCCATTCGATTGTTTTTGCCAGACCTGCAAAACTTTAATGTTGGCCGTTCCCGGACCTTTTCCCGCGTCGTTCGTTTTAGCAGTAAGAATATGCCGCACAATCGCTGCATTGCCGGTAATTGTGATCGTTTGTTCAGTCAGGTCCATGGTGACGAAATCATACTTTTTGCTGATCAGCGATTCCACAAAAGTCTTCTGATCTTCCACCAGACCATTCGAATGTCCGTAGCTCAGATCCTTTGAAGAAATTTCTTCCAGACCCTTTTGGTTTGGTTCTACCAGCAATGCTTTCAGCGCCTCGACCGCTTTTGCAACTTCCGCTTCTTCTTTACTTTGGGCCATGCTTTTTTGTGAAAAAATTAGGGTTAACAACAAAACGGCCATTCCGCCGAACAACTTGGATCTTAGTTTCAGGTAAGTCATATTTTTAGTTTTATATCAAATCTTGCTGTTAAAAATACCAGGCGGCTCAACTATACTTGCCGGAAAGCCAACAAATCGTATTTCGCTACAACCTGAGCTGGCTTGTAACCTACTGCTGGTTGGTGGTCAATGCGATCAGCGGGCAGCTCACGGTAGTCAGGTACACCGGACCTCGAATACCTTCCGCCGTAAAGCATTCAACCGGAGAATTGAAGGTTGGCCCTTTTCTGTAATCATTTTCGCGCAGCTCGGCAATGTACTCGGCAAGCAACTTCCTGGCAGACTCCGGTTCGGTTTGAGCAATCAGCAATGCCACCCAGCCCACGGGAGTGCCCCAATACGATCCATTCTGATACGTGTTTTTTGGAACGATCGCACTTTCCCAGGCCGTTTTTTCATTAAAATCCTGGTCGGTCAATACGTGCCGCACACTTCCTTTGTAGGATAATGTTCCTTTTTTAAATGCGGCGGCAAGAAAAGAACTCGCGATCTCGACCTGCTTTTTATCCAAAATACCCCAATAGGAAGCCAATGCAGTAGCCCACACATCAGGCTGGGCACTTTTGCCTGTCGAAGCCAGCAGCATTCCATTTTTATCCAGAAACGTTGCAGGAATAGCTCGCTTGATCGTTTCTGCAATCTTCAAATAGGATGCCCCTTTTTCTCTGTTACCCGTTTTCTCAAAAAGCGCTGCGAGCTGCTTTGCCGCGCGATATTTCAATAGGGAAGGATATACCAGCTTCCCGGTAATCCGGATCGCGTCGCGGAATCCGAAATCCACGCCTCTGAAAGTTTCATTTGTAAAAACGAGCTGATCCGTCAGATCTGCTGGCGGAACTCGAAATGCGATTTCAAGTCTTTCCAGTATTGTGCTTCCATTGGTTTTATGTTGAAAAAACTGCGTATCAGATGTCGTTTTGAAATAGTGATAACCCATTTCTATAAAGTAAAACTGATCGCAATACGGCGGCGTCATTCCGTACTCTTCCGTTCCCTGCCCGATGTAATCGTAGGTGCCGGGAAAGTAGATCGGCCTATTATCATCGACGCGAATATGGTCTGCAATCGCGCCAAACGGCACCATACTTCCGCCTTTCGTAATCCACGTTTGGTCGCATTGAGTGGCTGCGGTGAGTATCAGCATGTGTTTTTGTTCGGCTGCGGTAACCATTCCTGTTTCCAGTGACATCGCATAATCGCGTATCCAGAACGAAGGGTAAGTGCTCCGGCCGCCGGGACGGATGAGCGTTCCACCGGTATTGTTTTTCCCATAAGGCGCCGGCAGGCTTTGCCCGGGGCGAATGCGCGAACTGTCGAGCACATCCCGGGTCATTTTTCTCAGAAAATCCATATCTGCGCCGGAAATCAGCGCGCTATTCTGGGCAAAAATCGTGGTGGTTACAAATAGGTACAGGGAGGTAAATGCAGCTAGCTTTCTCATTAGTAAAAAAGCAGTTACGTAAGTTATTTTACCGAAACAAGGATAGAAAATAACGATACCTGCATTTTATTGACCAATACTTAAACCCCGGTGACTTATGCTGCTACAATTACCCTTCAAACAATTTGCGACGGCTACTTTCCTGCTATTCACATTTGTCCCTGCGCTTGGCCAGCAATTGCCTGTGATCAAAGCCAACACTCCAAAAGCCAAGATCAGGATCGGAACGCATATTCAGGAAGGTTCCTGGGGGATCGATGCTAGCGTAAAACCGGATATATTGGATGTATATGTACCTGCGGCAAACATTCCCGTCACCTTTATTACCGACCAGGATTCGATCCAATTCCAGGTAAAACCCAACAGCTTTCAGGAATTTGTGATCCTTGTAAATGGAAAAGACAGCGCCCGTACCGCGATCAAAGGCATTCCAATAGTACCGCGTGCACATTATTCTGAGGAATATAAAAAGTCACATTCCGGCAAAACTTCGGTTGAGATCCCTGCTTTTTACGAGCTGATCAATATTGTGTTCGCCCTCACCGCAGAAGGCCGGAAAGATAACGGGCTGATTATGAAGAACACCCCCTACTACACCGACGTCATGCAGTGGTTTGACAAGTTCAGCGACGAGCCGGTTGTGAAAAGTATCAATGCTGAACTGAGTGAATCGGATGCATATTCCGCCCTCAAAATGGACGCATATTCTTTCGGGCTTGAAGGTAACAAAGTGGTAAAAAGCCCCGTTTACGATCGGATAGGATTTTCAAATTCCAATAATCTGCAACACCAGGTCGCTGGTTTACAGGATTTTCTGGTCAAAAGTAACTTCCCTGAGTTCTTCGCTAAACACCAACCCTACTACAATGAACTGATCGTCACCTATCGCGACTCGATCGGCGTGCCCGAAATGCAGAAGTGGCTGAATACCAACTTTCCGTCGACCCGATACGAATCTTTCAAAATCATTTTCTCGCCGCTGGTGGCCGGAAATCAGTCAGCTACCTGGTTTAATTACGACGGCTTCAAAGAAGCGCAGGCGCACGTCAACTTTCCATTCAGGAACAGGAAAGTGCCACACATACTTTCAAATGAAGCACAATTAGTCGCCGCCGGCAGCATTCTGTTCACCGAATTGAACCACGCATTCATCAATCCCGAAAGCGAAAAACCTGAGTACGTGACGCGAATCCAAAAAGCATTTACCGACCTCAGCATTTGGAATGATCCTGACAAGCCCGCTAAATATTATGAAAGCCCGTCGGAATCCTTCAATGAATACATGAACTGGGCGCTCGTCTGCCTGCGCTACGCAGATTATGCGCCGAAAAGCGAACAACAGAGATTGGTTAGTGATACTGAAAAAATGTTGGTAGAAATGCGCGGTTTCCGGAAGTTTGCCGCATTTGACCAGTTTCTGGTCCCGCTTTATAAAAATCGGAAAAAGGGGCAGGTATTGGCTGACCTTTACCCGCAAATCGTAGCATGGTTCGAAAAGAATGGAAAATAAGTACTATTCTTTTCGAATATATTAAAAGTATTATTTTTACCAAACTTACTAAACTGTTTCTACTTTTTCTACATTAACGTACATCATGCCGGGTTTTTCTGGGTGATAGCTAATGGGCAAGGTATTGTTGCTACGCGCCCGCAGATAAATATCCTCGTCAACTTCCACCCACACCCCAACAGGATCCAGAGCATGAACAATGTGAAGAAAGTGCCTCCGAGTTTCGTAATTGCCTTTTTTAGTTTTCGTATCCCGGATCGTTCCGTGACCTTTCCGGATAAATGTTTCCCGGGGATATAACCTTGCTTTACGCATTCTGCCGACGAAAGCTGGAATTTTCTTGATCAAATAAGAGAGTACCAGTGGAGTTGTCAGCAAAAGAAAAAACTGAAATGTGGGTATTCCCGTTTTCTTTTCGTCGTTGAGATCATTTATTTGCTGCCAGTGCGCAATTCTTGCGAAGGAGAGCAAAAAGGCAAAAGCAGTTCCACCGATATACAGTATGCGCGACACGATCGTAGTTACTTTTTCAAGCCGATTCACGGTCCGGTCTCCGTAAAATTCCCTGTCAGCCATATTCAAATGCTGTTTAATCCAATCGATAAAGTAAGTTTGAAAACTATATTACTGTTTTTACCTTACCCAACATAAAAAATGATGACGTTAAGAGAATTGTTTTACAGCCACAAAGGAAATCTCGTCCATAAGTGGGACCATTATTTTGATGTTTACGAAAAGCACTTTGCCAAATACCGCGGACAAAAAGTCAATATCCTGGAAATAGGGATTTCGCACGGAGGTTCCATGCAGCTCTGGAAGAAATACTTTGGCGACGGCGCACACATTTATGCTATTGATATCAACCAGGACTGCAAAAAATTAGAAGAGGAGAATACGACCATTTTCATCGGGTCTCAAAGTGACAAAGCTTTTCTTGAAAGTGTTGCAGCGCAGATTCCCGATCTGGATATTATCATCGACGACGGCGGCCACCTGATGGACCAGCAGCTGACCTCATTCGAAACGCTTTTCGGGAAAGTAAAGGAAGGCGGCGTGTATCTGGTTGAAGATACCCACACTTCATACTGGACGGAGTTTTACGGCGGATTGCGCAAGCCGGGTACATTTATAGAGTATTCCAAAAGCCTCATCGACCCGCTTTACGAAAGCCACCTTCACGAAGCTAACCAGTTAACTTACAATGATATAACCAGAAATATCAGCTGTATCTCCTTTTATGACAGCGTTGTTGTTTTCGACAAGGAAAAGCGGAAAAAGCCATTTCACAAACAAGTCGGCAATATGACGATCACGCCTTACGTACAAATGGAAAAGAAGCAGGAAACCTTCTGGGACTCATTAAAAAACAGATTCAAACCAAAATCAAAACACAGTTTTGAAGAGAATGACGGAGGATTTGTTTGAATGAGTGCCGAACGGAGAATCCGTGTTTGCACCATTTTTTGTATATTGATTTGAAGATCAAGAAAACCGAACTATGAATTTTGGACAAGTAAGCATCGATCCGGACATTATGAGTGGCACGCCCGTGTTTTCCGGAACGCGGGTTCCCATCAGGAACTTGTTTGATTATATTGAAGGAGGAGAAAATCTCTCCGAATTCCTGGACGATTTCCCGTCAGTTTCAAAAGAAGCCGCTTTGGCCGTTCTCGAAATGGCAAAGCAAACACTATCTACCGAAAAGGTCCTCCATGAAAATTTTGCTTGACGAAAGTTTGCCTCGCAATTGAGCATTACGCATCAACCCAACTTCTCTACAAACTGCATAAAATGAGCTTTTAATCCGTTCCAATCTTTGGCTTCAATTAATTTTTTGTCAAAAAGTTGCCCGCCGATTCCCAGGCCGTTTGCGCCGGCGTTTAAGAAAGCGGTCATGTTTTCGAGCCCTACTCCGCCGGTTGGCAGCAATTTGAGCTGGTTCATCGGGGCTTTCAGGTCTTTGATGTACTCGGGGCCCAGGGAAGTGGCGGGGTATATCTTGACCATTGTCGCGCCGAGCGTCCAGGCGTTGTAAATTTCAGTAGGTGTAAATGCGCCGGGAAATATCGGAATGCCCTTTTTTACGCAGGATTTAATCACTTTTTTGTTGATCACCGGGGTCACAATAAACTGAGCTCCGGCTTCGAGTGCAGCTTCCAGATCGTCTTTTGTACAAACCGTGCCGGCGCCGATATTCAGTCCCTCGCTTTCATTTGCAATCGCCCAGCTGATCATTTCGGCAGCATCGGGCTTATTCATCGTGATCTCAACGGTCGTGAGCCCGGCTTCCCGGAAGATCGGCAGGATCTGCTTCACATCTTCCAGTGCCACATTGCGGATAATCCCGACAATAGGCGCTTTTTCAAACATCGTTTCTGAAAATTTTCCTTTACTCATTGTGTAGTTGGTCCAAAGTCAATTCTTGTGTTCTATCCGGCAAATATCCGTAAGAATTAGCAACCGGGAAATCATTTTAAATAACAATGCCCACGCTTTACGTAAAATGCCTGTTATCTATGCTTTCCCTGAATATAAATTTGTCTCACGCATCCTCTATTCATAAAAGTGTCCCTAAAAGACAAAAATTTCTTGCGGCGACTGCTCGATCAGTCGCAGTTGCCCCTGTCTGAAAAAGATTTCTGGCAATATTCCTTCTATTACTGGGGTCTGTTCGCCCTGATCACTTTGTGGCAGCTGACGATGCTGTGGCCCATGCGGGAAGGTTACGAATTCAGGCCGCACGAAACGTTTATCTGGCTGCTCGACGGGCTTTTCTGGTGGTCTACTTCGCCGCTCGTACTCTGGGCTTCTCTCAAATTTCCGCTCGCGTTTAAAGGTACGCCTGGCTCGCTGCTCAAAGCGACGCTCATTCACCTGCTCATCGTCACGTTTTTAAATGTATTTGTGAACCTGGTGCATTACTATATTACCAACCCACTCATGTTCAGTCTGGTAGGCCAGTCAATTCCGATGGAAAGCTATCTGTTTTCCTTCTATTTCGGATTCACGGGAAGCTTTGCACAGTACCTGCTGCTGGTTGTGGGTTTCAACACAGTTTCTTACATTTATCGTTACCAGGCGCTGAAACAGCAACATTTCGAAACGGAACTTAATAACGAACAGCTCCGTAGCCAGCTCGCCACAGCCCAGCTGCAATCGCTCAAAATGCAGCTTAATCCTCATTTTTTGTTCAATACCTTACATGCAGTGGTAAGTTTGATGGTTAAAAATGATAACCGGAAAGCGATCGTGATGGTCACTACCCTAAGCGACCTGCTCCGCGCGGTGCTGATCAACCAAAAAGCCGATTTTATACCTTTGCAGGAAGAACTGAAACTCACCCGGCAATACCTAGGTATTCAGCAGATCCGGTTTCAGGATAGGCTGAAAGTGGAATACGAAATCGACCCGGCCTCAGAATTGTATCCGGTTCCGCAGCTTATTTTGCAGCCGCTCGTCGAGAACTCGATCACCCACGGCATTTCCGACCTGACTACCAATGCATTGATCCGTATTACCAGCTCAGTGGGCGCAAAAGGACTGATTATCAGGGTTTATGACAATGGTATCGGCACAAAAATTTCTACCGAAGGAATGGGACTCGGACTAAAAAACACAACTTCCAGACTCCAGCAAGCTTACGGCGAAGAAGCAGGACTCACCTTCGAGCGGCCACCCGAAGGCGGCACGCTAGTAACACTTTCATTTGAAGGTGAACCCAAAACCACAATCAAGAAACCAAATGAAACATACCTGTCTGATTATTGATGACGAGATCCTGGCCCGGGATGTGATCCGTACTTTTTTGCAGGATGATCTCACGATAGAAGTGATCGGCGAGGCTTCGAATGGTTCCGAAGCGGTTGTGAAAATATTGCAGCACCGGCCAGACCTCGTTTTTATAGATATTCAAATGCCGGAACTGGACGGATTCGGGGTATTGAAGGAAATATGGTCACACCACCAGCCTTTCGTCGTTTTCACTACTGCTTACGATCAATATGCGCTCAGGGCATTTGAAGTAAATGCGATCGATTACCTGCTCAAACCTTTTGACGAGGTGCGTTTTCACCAGTCGCTCGGGCGGGCGAAAGAGCGGCTCGGCCAGAAAGCGCAGCCGCGTATCGAGGAGCTCGTCAGTAACTTGCTCCGGGATCAGCGGGACAAGACAGGCAACTATCTGCAAAGAATTTTGGTCAAGGAAGCGGGTAAAATGTACCTGGTCAAGACCCAGGATATCAGCCATTTTTCAGCCGACGGCAACTACATTTCCTTATTTACCACAGCTAAAACCTACACGATCTACGAAAGTCTGAGCAGTCTCGAAGGCCGCCTCGATCCCGAAGTGATGATTCGCGTGGGGCGCTCCAATATCGTGAATATGAACTACATATCAGAGCTGGAAACCTACTTCAACGGAGAGTATATCATTCATCTGACCACTGGCGACAAAATAAAATGGACGCGGGGGTACCGGGATAATATAAAAGCTTTTTTGACTAAAATGGGCTGACCTGCCCGGAAGCTGATCAGCCCAATATGCATTTTAAATAATATAACCCTCAGCTTAAATAGTTCTGCTTCAAGAATGGCGGTTTTCAGCGCATTTTGAAAAACAATTCAATACCCTGTTAAAACTTAGCCATGTTCCTGAAAATTTCTACCTCCACCAGGTCTGCGTCCGCACGCAGCCGACGCCTCAACGCGCCCCATTACGGGCGACCGATCCTGTTCGCTTCCACCACGCTTTTGGTATTCGGCGCATTCATGCTGTCGAGATCTGTCAAATGTTCCGAGCGCCCGGTTAACCGTGAGCAGGCGATCCACGCCACCGCCGCCCGCTGGTGTTACGATCCGATGAGCCGCAAGCTCGTCAGCAAACCTGTACCGCTCGTTGAAACTTCCTGCCTCATTCAAATCCGCATCAGCAGAATGGTTGAGAAGATAGCCAAACGAAATGCGCCGGGCAGCGGAACCGCTAGCTTGTAACCGACCATTGCAATTCCTCAACTGGTTCTTTCACAGGCACTTTACTCTCGATTTCCGGCGGCAGCAATTTGTACATCACCGGCGTAACCAGCCGGGATAACAAAGTGGAACTGATCAATCCGCCGATCAGCACGAGCGCCAGCGGGGAATATAACGCACTGTACTCGATCACGAGTGGCAGCAGACCCCCTATTGCCGTGAGCGAAGTCAGCAAAATCGGTACAAAACGGATTTCACCGGCCTCAATGATCGCTTCTTCGATCCCTTTTCCCTGCTCGCGCAGTTGATTGGTGAAGTCTACGACCAACAATGAATTTTTCACTTCAATACCCACCAATGCGATGAAACCAATGGTAGCAGTGAATGAAAGCGTCTCGCCGGTGAGAAACAACATCGCCAGACCTCCCACTATCCCCAGCGGGATCACGGAGAGTACGATCAGGATGCTTTTGAAGGTCTTGAATTCCAATATCAATACACCCAGAAAACCGAATATCGTCACGAGAATGATCAGGCCCAGCCCGCCAAAACTTTCCTGCTGACTTTCCTTTTCGCCGGCCACCGTGAAAGTCTGCCCTTTTTCAAACTTGAATGCATTAAGCTTCAAAGTAATCGCATCATTCAGCCGCTGCACATTGAAGCCGGGCTTCACGAATGCCGAAACCGTTACGTATCGATCTTTGTCGTAATGCCGGATCTGGTTGGGTGAACTTTCCAGCTCGATCGTCGCGACATTTTTCAAGGGAATACTCGCGCCGGTTGCAGAGGTCACATATAGTTTGTCAAAAACGCTGTAATCCTGGACCGACGCATTTCGGGGTACCGACACGTTCACATTGTAATTATCGGCTTTTCCCACATCCTCCCGGTAAGTAGCAACATTCAGGCCCGCCGCACCAAGCCTGACCGTACGATCAATCTCAGCGGACGAAATACCCAGGGTACCTGCCTTTTGCTTATTGATATTCACCCTCAGATCAGTCGGCTGCACAAGCAAAGGATTATTTACGTAAATGGTACCCTCGGTTTTGGCAAGCAGATCGGCGACGCGGAATGCTGTTTTGCGCAGCTGATCGAGATTTTCACCATAGATACGGTACGCGAGCGGCGCTTCTATCAGCGGCCCCTGCTCAAAATCCTTCACCTTGATCTCGGCTCCGGGATAACGTTCCAGTTTTTTCCGCAGCCGCTCGATCACCTCCACTTTCTGTTCGGTTTCCAGCCCTTCCACCTGCACAAAAATTTCCGCAAAGTTCTCACTTTCATTACGTTGGATCACATTGTAATAGACCCGCGGATTTCCTTTACCAACATTCGTCGCAAAAGATGTGATCAAAGGTTCCTGTTTCAGAACGCCTTCAACATATTTGGCAACCTGATTGGTCTTCTTCAGGTTGGTACCCTGCGGCAGCTCAATATCCACCAGAAACATCGGCTTTTCAGACTTGGGAAAAAGGCTGTTTCCAATCATCGGAATAAGGGCGAGCGAGCCGGCGAAGATCAGCCCGGCCACTATCAGGGTTAATGCAGGCCGCTTCAATGCCTTGTCGAGAATACTTCCGTAAGTGCCGTGAATGAGCCTTTTCATTCCGCGGAGCAAGAAGTTACCCTCTTCGCTCGCGTGTGGTTTCAGGATTACACTTGATAAAAAAGGTACTACTGTGAGTGAAACGAGCATGGATGCAAATACCGTCGTGATCACAGAAAGCGGCAGGCTGCGGATAAAGTCGCCCGCGCCTTCGGGCAGAAACACCAGCGGCAGAAATGCGAAAATCAGCAATATCGTACAACCGACCACCGCCATTCCGATCTGCGACGAAGCCTTGATCGAAGCCTCCACCCGGTTATAGCCCATTCGCAGGTACCGTTCTATATTTTCAACCACCACAATACTGTCGTCGACCAATATACCCAGCGCCACGATCATCCCGACAATGCTCAGCTGGTTGATATTATATCCCAATAAGTTCATGATAGTCAACCCGATAGCAAGCGACAACGGAATGGAGATCATCACCACCAGCGATGCCCGCGTGCCCAGCGGCAGCAATGTGAGCAGTACCAGTATGATTGCGATACCAAAGTCACGCGCAAAGTGGGAAAGCCGCGTGTCGACACTTTTAGCCTGGTCAAAAACCTTGATCAGGTCTATATTCGGGGGCAAAGTAGCTTTAAATTTCTCTACCACGGGAATCACCTGATCCTGCACTGCAATGATATTCTCACCCTCTTTCTGGCTCACGTTCACGAAGCTGCACCGGTAACCGTTCAGCCGGGTAAGGTGCGTTTCGTCTTCATAACCCAACTTCACCTCGGCCACGTCTTTTACGTAAACTATTTTTCCATTGGCAGTAGAAACCACCGTATTGGCGATCTCATCCAGCGTGCGGTAATTTCCACTGGTTTTGATATTCAGCTTTTTGGTCGACATACTAATGCTCCCACCCGGCACATTCACGTTTTCACTTTGTAGTGCGGCGATCACCTGGTTCTGGGTAAGCTGCTGATTGGCGATCTTTTGCAGGTTCAGGTTCACATTCACCTGCCTTTCCGGAACGCCCGAGTAGTCAACTTTTTTGAGACTTTTAATCTTTTCAAGCTGCTCTTTAAAATCCTTCGAATGCTTTTTCAGCTGCGCATAAGTGGCATTTTCACTGATCAGCGCATATTGGTAAATGCTTACGTCCGACGGTATCTGCTTATTAATTCGGATATCGGCAATATCGGCAGGTAATTGCCCGCGCAGACTATTGATCTCGCGCACCACTTCCTGGTATTTATCGTCGGGATCGGAACTGTATTTGTACTGGATCTGCATGACAGCCAGTCCGTCCTTGATATCCGTGATAATATGCTTCATATCGTCAAGCTCGTTGATCTTCTTTTCCATCGGATCGACTACGAGCTGCTCCATATCTTTCGGACTCGCGCCCGGGTAAATCACTACCACTGTAAATTGCGGCGGGTGAATATCCGGATCTTCGCTCCTCGGCATCGTGAAAAGCGAGTAAATGCCCAGCGCCAGTACGGCCAGGAATACAACCAGCGTAAACTGGTAATTTTTGACAGCAAATTCAGGTAATTTCATGATTTCGTCCGTTGCGTTTACTGTACAATTTTAATCGCCGAACCGTCTGTGAGGTAGGCGGAACCTTCCCTGATCACCTGAGTCCCGGCTTCAAGACCAGATAATATAAATGCCTTATCGCCAGACAGGTAAGCAATTTTCACCTGCTTTCTCAGTGCTTTCCCCGAGCCAGCCACGAATACGTAAGCGCTATCGTCTTCACCCTCGATCAATGCATCCAGGGGAACGGAAATCATGGTGGTTTTTTCTTTCGGGTAAATGCTCACTTTCGCAAAAAGTCCGCTCGCCAGCTTGGAAGCCTGCTTATCCACTTGTATCTCAGCCTGATATAATCCCGACCCCGCTTCGCTTCCCTGCGCGAGGGAAGTTACTTTTCCGGTAAAAGTTTGCGGGTAAGCGTCAAAAGTGATCTCTGCTTTTTCGCCACCCTTCAATCTCGCCCAATCCTTGTCCGTAAGGCCGCATTTAACAACCCAATCCTTGTTGCTCGTACTGCTTACGAAAAGCACCGGCGCGCCGCCCTGTACCTGTTCGCCCGCATTCTGGATTTTCTGGATCACTACACCGTCGGTCGTAGAAATGATCCTGGTTTGCGACATATTGAATCTGGCGATATCAAGCTGTTTTTCAGCCAGTAACATAGTTGTCTGACTATTTTCAAGCTGTTCTTTCGTACTTACACTATCCCTGTACAAATTGCCAATCCGCTGCGCGTCACGTTGCGCTTTCAGGAAATTCTCTTCCGCCTGACTCACCTGCGCCGCAATTTCAGTAGTATTCAATGTAGCGAGCACCTGTCCTTTCCGAACCCGGTCGCCCTCTTTAACCAAAACACTTTGGATAATCCCGCCAACTTTAAATGAAAGTCTCGCCTCGTTATCCGAGCCTAGCAGCCCCGATGTTTCCACCGCCTGCGCCTGATCGAGCGACGTGGAACTGATGATTTTTACCGGAATTGTCGGATCGGTTTCTTCCGGCTTCTTTTCTTCCTTGCAGCCCGCCAGCAGGATTCCCGCGCTGAGCAGCAGTATGAGGTTAATTTGAGTAGTCGTTTTCATATTGATTTAGTTTGAAAATACATAGCTGGCCCTCGCCCGTTCCAATTCTGCGGAGCGGGTTTGAACGTTGAGATAGGCAATACTTTGTTGCAGCTGATCACCAATCAGGCGGTTCTGCGCGTCGAGAAGCTCGATATACAGCAGCTGGCCTTCGCGGTAAAGCTTTTGCTGATCGTTGTAATATTGCTGGGATAATGCAGTCTGACTTTTGGAAGCCTCGAAAAATTGAGAAGCCGAACGGAGCCGGTTACCTGCGGTTTCTACCTGTAATGCAAGTTGTTGCTCTACCTGATCGATCTGCTGGCCGGTTGCCTTGCTTTCCAACGCCGCCTGTTTGGCTTTATATTGAACCCGGTTTCCGGCAAATACCCGCCAGTCAAGCGTGAGGCCGAACAGATAATAGCGGGTATCGTTATTGAATTTGATAAAATCACCCTGCGAGCCGAGGTCGATGAATGTGGAAAGTCTCGGCAGCGCCGCCGCTTTGGCCAGTTGCTCGGATAGCGAATTGATTTTGGAAAGGGATTCCAGCTTTAAAAGCTCCTCGCGCCGGCCTGGCTCTGCGTTACCGTTTTGCACAGTATCGACCTGCATTTCAGTCAGTTCCATTGGCGTATCCAACGGATTATTCAGTAAAAAATTGAAATAGGCAACTGCGCTGCGTGACTGATTCCTGGCATCTTCCAGCCGCGCCTCCAAACCGATCAGCTCGTTTTCCGACCGGCTTACCACCGTCCTGATCGCCTTGTCGTTTTTGACCAGCGCCTGATTGAAGCGAAGGTTCTCCCGAGCCAGTTTCACCGCATTTTCCAGGATACTAACGCCCTCCCTCGCCTGCACAAAAGCATAGTAGCTTAACTTGATCTCTTTCACCAACTCCCTCTTATATACGTCGAGCTCCGCCTGCTGAAAATTGATCTGTTCTTTCCGGATCCGGGAATTGTAGATGATCTCCGCATTATAGATCGGGAGCGAGGTCCTAAACTTGGCGTCGTAATAATTATTCGGGTTGAAAGTCTGGTTTACATTATCGACTTGAGGAAAAACCGACGAATTGGTGAGCTGGTTAAGTGAGCTATAAACCGGATTAAGCAGGTCCCCGATCGGAATACTGATCTTCCTGCCCCCGCGGGAGTCAAGGTAAGATGTATTGAAATTAACTTCCGGCAAAAAGAAACTCCTGGCTTCTTTCAGCGCATACATATTTCTTTCGAGCAAAAAACCCTGCTGCCTGATACCCTGGTTGTTTTTTAAACCTTGCTCAATATAATTTTGAAGCACTGTATCCTGCGCCGCAACCGGACCAAACAGACAGGAAAAGACAATAGCGTAGCCCAACAGCCGCCGCAAGGGCACCTTAAAGATTGCATTCATAATAAGTGATGTTTATTTACTAAACAGTGTTCATCAAATGGTAAATTTTTTTACGTTTTCAGACTTTGAAAGAAATTTTCAAATGAGGCATTAACAATATCCCGTACCACATCGTCGGGCATTTCCAGAATACACATTCTTTCCCGGATATAAAGGGAAACTAGTCCGTGAACGAAGGACCACACAGAAACGGCTGTGATGTATTTATCGGCGGGCCTGATCAGTTTTTGATCCAGACATTGAGTCAGGGTATCCAGCACGTAACCGAATGCGCATTCGCCGGCATTCCACCTTTCCTCATGCTTGATCTGCGATAAAGGCGCACGCATGATAAACATCAGATCGTAGTAATCGGGGTTTTCAAAAGCAAAATTAATGTAAGTACGACCGATCGCGCCCAGGCGTTCATAAGGGTTACTGATCGTGTCGTGCTCGCGGAAAAGCTTGACAAGGAGATCGAATGCATTTTCGTGAATTACATAGAAAATTTCATCTTTGTCCTTGAAATACAGATAGATAGTAGCCGGACTGTATTCTATATCCTCAGCAATGTTACGGATTGACGTCTTGTCGTAACCATGCTTCAAAAATAGCTGAGTTGCCGATTCAATGATCAGGTTCCTCATATCCTGCTTCTCCCGCTCTTTCCTCTCCTTGATTGCCATAGATTCTACAATACGCTGTGAATATACTAAACAGTGTTTAGCAAATGTACATTAATTTTTCAAAAAAGGATAAAAGGCAGGATATTATACTTGAACGGAGGTCTCTTTCACTTAATTTGCCACACTTATCTTCGTGAATCTTTCCTGTATTATCAAATGAAGAAACTGTTTGCTCCTGTTGTACTGGTAATTATCACCTGCCTGAATACCTTCTCACAAGTTGCTCAGAAACCTAATATCATCATTTTTCTGGTCGACGATATGGGCTGGCAGGATACTTCGGTGCCTTTTTGGAACAAGACAACTTCTTTTAACCAAAGATATAATACCCCGAATATGGAGCGGCTGGCGAAAGCAGGTACCAAGTTTACCAATGCTTATGCGATGCCGGTTTGTACCCCTACCCGCGTGAGCCTGCTGACGGGCGTGAATGCCGCGCACCACCGCGTCACGCACTGGACTTCGCCGGATCAGAATAAGAATACGGATCATCCAGACTCGGTTTTCAACGCGGTTGACTGGAATATCAATGGTTTGAGCCCGGAGGCTGGCATTCCGCATACTTTTCACGCCACTCCGCTACCTGCGGTTTTGCGGAATAACGGCTACTTCACCATTTTAAGCGGAAAAGCGCATTTCGGCTCTTCCGGTACCCCAGGTGCAGATCCTACAAATCTGGGTTTTGATGTGAATATCGCCGGCAGCTCCATCGGGCATCCTGCGAGTTACCTCGGCAAGAAAAATTATGATGCGCCAGCGAAAGGTAAGCCCAGCCGGAATGCAGTGCCCGGCCTGGAAGCTTATCACGGAACAGACACTTTTTTGAGTGACGCGATTACGATAGAGGCGCTGAAAGCTTTGGAAAAACCAATTAACGAAAAGCAACCTTTTTTCCTTTATCTCTCGCATTACGCGGTGCATACGCCGATCAATGCAGATCAGCGGTATCTTGCCAGGTATTTAAAAATGGGCCTCGACAGCGTTGAAGCGAAATACGCAACGCTTGTGGAAGGAATGGATAAAAGTCTGGGTGATGTGCTCGACTACCTTGATAACAAGAACATTGCGAAGAATACGGTAGTCATTTTTATGTCAGACAATGGCGGATTGAGCCGCACGCCACCGCGTGGAGGGAAAGCGTGGACGCACAACCTGCCGCTGAAAGCCGGCAAAGGTTCCGTATACGAAGGCGGCATTCGCGAGCCGATGCTGGTGCGCTGGCCAGAGGTAACGAAGCCGGGCACCGTGGCCGGGCAATATGTGATTATCGAAGATTTCTTTCCAACAATACTAGACATTGCGGGTGTAAAAAATCCTGAACTGATACAGGAAACGGACGGGGAAAGCTTTGTAAAAATACTTAAAAACCCGTCTCTCAAAAACGACCAGCGCGAGCTTGTGTGGCATCATCCCAATCGCTGGACGCCCGACGAAGGTCCGAATATCCATTATGCGAGCGCAATGCGGAAAGGGCATTGGAAACTGATCTATGATTACAAGAAAGCCAGTCTCGAACTGTATAACCTGAAATCCGACATTGGTGAAGAAAATAACCTGGCTGACTCCAATCCTGCGAAAGTGAAAGAACTGGCGAAGCTATTTACCCAAAAACTAAAAAAGTGGGACGCACAGTGGCCCACTTTTAAAACCACGGGAAAGCTGGTCCCGTGGCCGGATCAGGTTATTAAGCAATAAGCTACCTTACTTTCCTGTGCCCGCAGGCAAGGATGATAATTTTTCTTCGTCTTTGCTGATATCTCTTTTCAGCTCTTCAATATCTTTTGTCAGGCGATCGAGCTGATCGGCTGCTCTTCTTGCCCGCTTAGCCTCTTTGTTGGCTGAGCCGGCACTTTTGCTTGCCCGTCGTGCTGCCCTTTTGTCTTGCGGATCATTCCCCAGCTTGTCAGCAGCTTCCCTGTTGGCGTCTGCTGATTTTTGCGCGGCCTCTGCACTTTTCGCTGCTTCGTCGGTTTTGCTTTGAAGCTCATTTTCCAGCTTCGCAAGTTCCAGTTTGCGGTCATTTAATTTCTTGCTCAGTTCAAGAGCCTCTTTTTGGTCCTTCAATAGATTGATAGAGTCTTTCGAAACCACTTGCGCCGATAGCGAGCAAGTCATTATTGCTAACACCAGGGTTCCTACTACATTTCTGATTTTCATTGCTTTCTTATTTAAATGAGGTAATGCAGTTACAAGTGCAAAAACCGTACCGGCGAATAAGTCATGCCTTTACTCACTTTTCTGATTTTAGAAATTTATTAGAATGACGTTTCAGCGCGGTATTAAGGAATTTTAATCGCCGGGAAACGGTTATTTACTGACTCTCCTAGCCGAATTCGCGTAAGGTGATACCTCTAAAAACCTATCAAAAGTGAAGCCCGTTTTACGTTTTTTGCCCTTTGTCAGTCTGCTCTTCTTTTCTTCCTGCGACAGCCTGTTTTTATACAACCCCAACCAGGTCACGCTTCATAACGGAGAATCCAATCTCAATGCACGGAACGTCGCCGCGCTCGTTTCCCAGCCGCCGCCGGATACCCTCAGATTCATATTGATGGGTGACTCGCAGCGCTGGTACGACGAATCCGAAGAGTTTGTAAAAAGTGCCAACAAGCATCGGGATATTTCATTCGTACTCCACGCAGGCGACATTTCGGATTTTGGTCTTTCACAGGAATTTAAATGGGTCAACCGCATTCTTTCCAAGCTGCATGTGCCTTATATGACGGTGATCGGCAACCACGATATTGTCGCCAACGGCCCCGATGCTTACCGCAAAATGTTCGGGCCGATGAACTATTCCTTTGAATACGGCAGCCACAAATTCATTTTCATCAATACCAATTCCCGTGAATACGCATTCGACGGAACTGTACCGGATGTGAACTGGCTGCGGAAGGAGCTGGCGGATAACCCCGAAAACAAGGATATGATCGTGATCGCGCACATTCCGCCTTACGACAACGATTTTGACAAGAACCTTGAAAAAGAGTACGGTGAGCTGCTCGGCAATAACCCGAATGTGCACATGAGTCTGTACGGTCACCAGCATTCATTCAACGACGGGGAATATTACAAAGACGGTGTTCGCTACGTGGTCACGACGAGCATGGGTGCCAGGGGTTATTTGAAGATTAAGGTATGGAAAGGCGGGCAAGAAGTTGAACGTATTAATTTTTAAGGAAATGAGTAAATATCTGCTTTTAATACTTGCTTCGCTGTCCTTTGCCGCGGAAGCGCAGGAAGGTCCGAAGGCAAAGCGCTGGTACCTGCCCGATCACATGAAGCTGCAATTCGCGGGCGGCACAGGCTTTTTATCGGGCGGGCCTGGGTATAATTCAAGGAACAAAAAACTCGAAACCGACTTCCTTTTCGGCTATCTGCCCGAAGAATTCGGCGGGGACGCATTGATCACCATTACCGGAAAAACGACCTATTCGCCCTGGCGGGTCGCGCTCAAAAACGACTACTACCTGGCGCCCGTTTCAATTGGCATGTACCTGAGCTATACGTTCGGGCCACAGTTTGACTCGAAGTGGCCGGCCTACTATCCGAAAGGTTACTATTGGTGGGCGACTGCATTCAGGCCGGGCATTTACGCGGGCGGAAAAATCGGTCGGGAAGTGACGATGCATTCGCGCAGGCGGGGACTGGAATTGTATTATGAGATCGGCACATACGATCTGATGCTGATCAGCTATGTGCAGAACACAGGGTTTCTTACGCCGGGCGATATTTTAAATCTGGCTATCGGATTGAAGTTCGCATTCTAGGCCAGATCTTCTGTTTTTGATGAAATATCCCTGATAATATCGTCGAGTGAATGGGCTGAATGCAGGATATGTTCGAGCAATTCGTCTTTTTCTGTTTCTGAATTCTCGTAGTTCCTGAGAAGGTCGATCAGTGACATCATTCTGGCAAGCGGCGCCCGGATCACGTGCGATTGCATCCACGCTATTTCCTGCAATTTCTTGTTCCGTTCTTCAATCTCAAATACATACCGGCGCTTTTCCGTAACGTCGCGGCCGATCGAAATCCAGTGCGTAAGCGTACCAGCCGCATCTACAACGGGGTGAATGGAGAGGTTGATAAAATAGTGCTGCCCGTCACGCTGGTAGTGCAGCGTCTCCGCTTTCAGCGATTTTACATTGGTAATCGCTTCTGCAAGTCTGGCAAAATCGTTCTCAGGCAAGTTGAACCCCTTCAATAACATTGGATTCTGACCGATGACGTGGGCGGGCGTGTAGCCTGTGAGACGGGTAAATGCGCCATTCACATAAAGTATCCGAAGCTGCGCAATATCGCCGGGTTCCGATTGCGCGATCAGTACCGCGTCATTTGTATTGGTGATCACGGACCCGAGCAATTTCAATTCATACTCTTCCTGTTTTTGCTGGGAAATATCGCGCAGCACGCCGATCATACGCACTGCCCTCCCCGACCGGTTTCGCCGGATATAACCGATCTCTTCCACGAATGCATAAGTCCCGTCGAACCTTTCAAAACGATAATCAGCTACCCATTTTTGCTGGTCTTTATCGGCGAGCCGCAGTTCCAGACTCTGTACGGTAGCAACGCGATCGTCCGGGTGCAGGTGGCTCGCCCACTCTTCCAGCTTCATTTTTTCGGTGCCGATCTTCAATCCGAATAACCTTACATACCCGTCGCCCCATTTCACATGGTCGTTGATAATATCCCAATCGTAGATCGCATCGTTGGTAGCCATATTCAAGAGTTCGTAACGCTCGTTACTTTTCCGCAGGTCGTCAATGGCCTGCTTCCGCTCCGAAATGTCGATGCCGATACATTGAATTTCCGTTGGCTCGCCAGTGGAATCCGTCAATGCGATGAAGTGCCAGAAAACTGTCCGTGCTTTTTCACTTTGCTGTACGTGATCCAGCTCAACGGTACACATATGTCCCGGGTTGTGTAGGCATTTCTTAACCGCATTGATTGCGTCGGCGCGATGATATTGGCAGACGACCATCAGGCAGTTTATCCCGAGAAAATCGTCACTATTATAAAACCAGCGGAAATCTTCGTTGAAAGTACTGTTGTAATAAGTGTACTTTCCCGACAGGTCGGTTCGTACCACGTAGTTGGTTTGCGAATCGACGAGGCTCCTCAGTCTTGACTCGCTCGCGAGCAGCTTATCCTGGATATTCTTGCTGGCCGTCGTATCGAGGCACGCGCCGATCAACATGATCACCTTTCCGTTCTCATCCAGCTTGGTCTTTGTCCACGTTTTCAGGTAACGGTATTCTCCCGAGGAATGCACAATTCGTTCTTCAAACTCGACTTCGCTTTTAGTGGCTATTGCATGCAGGATATTGTCATGGACCCGCTGCATATCCAACGGATGCACGAGCCCAAGGTAGTTGTCCATAGAAGGTTTAAAACTGCCGCGATCCAGTCCGTAGATGGTGTACAGCGTATCCGACCACACGATTTCGTTCGTACCGGTATCCCATTGCCAGGTACCCAGCCGCGCAAGCTCCTGCCCCTGTGAAATGAGCATCGCCGCGTCGGCAATAAGCGATGCATTGCGGCGGCTTTCCAGGATTACAGTCAGAAGCGCGACCGCTTTATCGATAAGTTTCAACTCGTCTGCGTCCGGCAACCTTATTTTGTCATAATATGCTGCAAATGTTGCGATTACAGTACCATCTGACAGGATAATAGGATGTGACCAGCATGCGAGCAGGCCCTCATCCAGGGCAATATCCTTGTAGCGCTCCCAGCGGAGGTCGGTAGCAATATCATCTACAATCACCAGTTCGCGGGTAAAGGCCGCAGTCCCGCATGAACCTGTAAATGGGCCGATCGCTAAATCTTCGATTCCCCGGATATAGGATTCCGGCAAAGAAGGCGACGACCAGTTTTTCAGCTTATTGTCTTTAATAGCCAGAATCGAACACTTCATATCCGGGAAGATCTGCTCGATCCCCAACAGGTACCGATCGAGTACGTCGGTCAGCAACGAGTCTTTCTGTGCGCTCAGCTCGAGCACTACTTTTTCCAAACGTTCCACATCTTCCAGGCGCTTGGTTTCGGTAATGTCAACCATAAAACCGCATAACAACGCGCCGGATTCCTGACCCACGATGGTAACAATATCCCGGATCCAGACCACTTCTCCGTCTGCACGGATCATTCTGTAATCAAACCGGTGACTGGCGCCCGGCTCCGAGAGCAAAGGACAGAACTCTGGTAACGCCGCTCGGTCAGCAACGTGCATGTGGTTTTTCCAGAAATCGGGTTCGGAAAGCCACTGCGCTGCTGTAAAACCGAGGATCTTCTCTACCTGATCACTCACAAAACGAAACTGTAAAGTGGTAGCATCGGCCTCCCAGACGATACCGTCTATGGTTTGGATCAGATTTTCGCTTTGTGTGGCTTTGCTTGTTTCCGTTACGTCCGTAGAAGTAACAAGCAGCAACCGGCCTTGATCGAGGGGCACTATATCCAAGGAAAATATGCTGCTTTCCTGCTCCCCGGTGTGAAGTTTGTTTTGAAAAAAAACGTCGGGGCCGAGCTGTTGCGGGTTACCGGAACGTTTCACATCTTCCAACAGCCTGCTCCATTCCTGCCGGCTTTGCTCCGGCATAAGATTAAAGTGTTCAAAAAACCCTTTGCCGACCATATCAGCCGCAGATAATCCGCTCACTTTCTGCCATTTGCGATTGACAGCTACGACTGTAAAAACAGGTGAATCAGCTTCCAGCACCACTGCCGGCGCGGGTAACATATCAAACACTACATGAAAATCAATATTCACCATGCCCATATTCAAATCACACTGAAATATCGATATTTTATAGAACTAATTAGGTATGATTCCAAATAATGATGAGCTCAAAGCGCAATGAGCATAATTTATCTGCCTGAGATCGGCACATTACTTGCGGCATTTATGCTTATATTTCAGAATATAATCGCCTTACAGCAACCTGGGCCTGCTTTTAAAAAAATACCGAAATTCAACCCGATGAATATTTTCAACCCGCTTATTTTACTCGCCGCCTACTGCATCGGCCTGGTTTCCCTGAAATTGACTGTGTCCGATACAACTCCTTCGGATACAAGTGAAAATATAACGATGTGCGGGCCGGCTTATACCCGGCAATCGGGCCTCGATGAAAACGGAAAATTTGTGGGGGTACTTCCCGGCTGGGGCTCCTATTCGTTTCCGGTCACCACTACCGTCGACAGTTCCCAGTTCTATTTCGATCAGGGCTTGAATATGTATTATAGCTACCACGTGCGCGAATCCGTGGCATCTTTCAAGGAAGCAGCTCGGCTCGACCCGCAAAACGCGATGGCATATTGGGGACAGGCGCTTGCAATGGGACCGTACTATAATGCGGCGCACAGCTATCAGAAACCGGCTGAGATTACAGAAGTTTTGGCTAAAATGAATGCGGCAGCTGCAAGCGCGGGCGTGAAAGAACAAAAGCTGATCAAGGCAATGAACACGCGGTATTCCGACGGGCCGGGTGACGCCGAGCGGCAAAAACTGAATACTGCTTATGCAAAAAGCATGAAATCGCTGGTAGCTGAGCATCCGGAGGAGAAAGAATTTAAGGTATTATATATTGATGCCGTGATGCTGCTCCACGCGTGGGACTTCTGGAACCGCGACGGCCTGGCCAAATCATGGACACCGGAACTGGTAGCACTTTGCCAGAAAGTATTGAAAGAAAGCCCAAAACACCCCGCAGCCCTGCATTACCATATTCACCTGACGGAAGCTTCCCGGAACCCGGGCGTAGCATTGGGCAGTGCCGAAACGCTGCGCGACCTGCTTCCCGGCGTAGCGCACATGGTACATATGGCGAGCCACGAATATGAGCGTAACGGACTGTATTACAAAGGCGTGGAAGTAAACAACCTCGCCGACGACAACCTTTTGCGCTACGATATGGTCGCCAAAAATCTTGGTCTGAACAAGCATTCACCTCATTATTTTGCGGTTCAAACCTACTGCGCGCTGACGGGCGGCATGTACAAAGACGCGCTACGTTACGGCCAGCGAGCCCGGAAAAGTGTTGCGCCTGCCTACGAGACGACTTACGATCAGTACCTTTTCATGCTGCCGGTAATGGTGAATGTGAGAATGGGCAAATGGGAGCAGATACTGAACGATACCGTAAAACTGGACCCTAAATGGACTTACGCCGGCATTTTGTCCAACTTCGCGAAAGGGGTCGCGCTCGTGAATACCGGCAAGACAGAACTTGCAGCGCAGGAACTAAATAGTCTTCGTGAAAAGATCAACGACCCGATTCTCACCAAACGCAGGATACCCTTCAATTCGCCGGTTGAAATGGCGCGGATCGCCGAGAAGATCCTGACCGGAGTAATTTCTTACGCACAGAAAGACCAGGCAAAAGCAATCGCCAGTCTGCAAGCGGCGGTGAAACTGGAAGATAATCTGATATACACAGAACCCAAAGACTGGCCAATCCCGAGCAGGCAGTTTTTAGGTAATATTTTGATTAAAAGTGGCCAGACTGCATTAGCTGATCAGGTTTACAAAGCAGATCTGGTAAAAAACCCGGGGAACGGATGGTCGCTGATGGGCTTGTACCAGAGTGCCAAAGCGCAGGGAAAAACACAGCTGGCAGCGAAATATACCGGGCAATACAAAGCACCTTTCGCGCACGCCGACGAACTGCCTGCCGGCTCTGTTTTTATGAAGTAAGTGTCGTTCAGGTCTTGTTACAATTAGTCTGCATTCACTATTAAATCTCCGCAAGTGAAAATATTCATATCGGCAAGTCTGCTTCTGTACTGCATTACGGGCGCATTTCAGGTCACTTACAGTCAGAGCCGGCCTACTTTCAAGGTGAAGGCAGGAGATTATCCCGACAAGATCATTCCTGTTGCAGACCAGTTCCAATATCCGACTTTTCAGAAGGGTAAGGTTCTTTTTTACGGTGGCCGGATGGTGGAGGCTATGCTGAACTATTCTTACCTGAGCGGTGAGATACTCTTTTTAAAAGATCAAAAAGATACACTGGAACTGCTCGACAAGAAAATGATCAAGGTAGTCGACATGCAGGGCGCAATTTTTTATAATGAAAAACAATATGGGTTTTGTGAAATGGTGTCTAATTACGGGGATATTAAACTAGCCAAAAAACATCTGCTCGCGCGGATCGGTAACGAAAAGGGCGGGCCTTACGGAATATCCTATACTGCCTCATCTGTAACTACTTACAGCTCCTATGCAAATGCGAATGCGCCGGGCGGGAGGAAACTTAAGATGGATACGGAAGCGATTTTCGGGCACCGCATACTTTACTTTTTTGTGGATAAAAATGACCGGTACATGATTCCGGGTAAGACCAGCATTACCCGCCTTTTCCCGAAATATAAAGAACAGATCGGCGAATATCTGAAAGAACACCCGGTCAATTTCACCGTAGAAGAAGACCTCGAAAGACTGCTCAGTTACAGCCAGAATTTGAATCAACAACTAAAATGAAAATAGCTACTTACAATGTGAATGGCGTGAATGGCAGGTTGCCGGTATTGCTTCGCTGGCTCCATGAAACTGCGCCCGATGTGGTGTGCCTGCAAGAACTGAAAGCCCCTCAGGAAAAGTTTCCCCTGAAAGCGATCGAAGATGCAGGTTACCAGGCGATCTGGCACGGACAGAAAAGCTGGAATGGCGTCGCGATCCTGTCACGCGGTCACGAGATCCAGGAATTGCGGCGAGAACTTCCTGGTGATGAAGAAGATACACATAGCCGGTACATCGAGGCAATCATCAACAATATGGTCATCGGCTGCCTGTACCTGCCGAACGGAAACCCGGCGCCTGGCCCGAAGCTTGAATATAAACTGGGCTGGTTTGAGCGGCTCCATGCCCACGCCGCCGAACTGCTCACCCACGATGTGCCCGTGATCCTGGCGGGTGACTACAATGTAATGCCGACCGAACTTGACGTGTACAAGCCAGAGCGCTGGGTCGATGACGCGCTTTTCAGACCCGAGGTCAGGGAAGCTTTCAAGAATTTGGTTGACCAGGGCTGGACAGACGCATTGCGCAAAATTTATCCTAACGAAGTGATCTATACTTTCTGGGACTATTTCCGAAATGCATACGGCCGAAACGCCGGGCTACGCATCGACCATTTTCTCCTAAGTCCGCACCTCAAAAAACGACTGCTCAATGCCGGCGTGGACAAGGAAGTAAGAGGGTGGGAAAAATCCAGCGACCACGCGCCTACCTGGATCGAATTATCGGAGGAATAGCTAGCTCCCTCAATATGTTTTTCCTAATTTTGTAACCTTCAATAACAAGGCGACTTCATGTGATAAGCAATTTCTTTCAGACTAAATAAAACGGGCAGATCTTCATTTGCGCCCGCAATTATTCACTCATTTTAAGAAAGAATTATGCTTTTTCTGCAAGATGTCGCTTACGCGCATCCCAATGGAGATCTGCTGTTTGCGCAGATCGATCTATCCATCCATAAAAATGACAAAGTATCCCTGATCGGGCACAACGGTTCGGGAAAATCCACATTGCTGAAACTTATGGCGGGCATTTTGCAGCCGACGTCGGGCAATGTAAAATCGGATTCTAAGCCGTATTATGTTCCACAAATCACCGGTAGACTGCACGACTTGACCGTAGCGCAAGCATTAGGTATTGACCACAAAATCAATTCATTAAAAGATATCCTCGCAGGAAACGTCACCGAAAAAAATCTCGCAATAATTGGTGACGACTGGGGCATTGAAGAGCGCTATCAGAAGGCTTTCTCACATTGGCAGATCCCGGAACTGGATTTGGAACAAGCAATGGACACATTGAGCGGCGGCCAGAAAACGAAGGTGTACCTGGCGGGAATTTTGATTCATAGCCCGGCAATCGTGCTCATGGACGAGCCGAGCAATCACCTAGATCAGGTTGCTCGACAAATGCTTTACGAATACGTTGAAAATACCTCAAATACACTCGTTATCGTGAGCCACGACAAGCAATTACTCAACATTCCACAGACTGTTTACGAACTGAGCCAGCACGGAATCAAGCTTTACGGCGGCAACTATGACTTTTATTTTGAACAAAAACACATTGAAAACGAGGCGCTGAGTCACGATATCCGAAGTAAGGAAAAAGCATTGCGCAAGGCGAAAGAGCTTGAAAAGGAAACGATGGAGCGGCAGCAAAAACTGGACGCGCGAGGCAAAAGGAAACAGGAAAAAGCAGGTCTGCCGCGAATTTTAATGAATTCGATGCGCAACGATGCAGAAAAAAGCACTGCCAGAATAAAAGATATTCACACGGAAAAGACGGGGGCGATCGCACGGGAAGTGAGCCAGTTGCGCAGTGAGAGGTTGGACGCCGGTAAAATGAAGATCGATTTTGATCATTCTGGCTTGCATAAAGGTAAGATACTCGTGAAAGCCGAACAGGTCAATTTCAGCTATTTGGAACGAAATCTTTGGACAACACCTCTCAATTGCCAAATTACCAGCGGCGAGAGAATTGCGATCAAAGGGAGAAATGGCTCGGGTAAAACGACCCTTATCAAGCTGATCCTAGGGCAGTCGCAACCGACTGAGGGAGCGATAGATTCAGCAAATATTAAAACCATTTATATTGACCAGGAATATTCGCTGATTGATAATTCGCTGACAGTTTATCAACAGGTACAACACTTCAATTCCGGCGCATTGCAGGAACACGAGATCAAGATCCGGCTTAATCGCTATTTGTTTGGGCAAACGGAGTGGACAAAACCTTGCAGCGCATTGAGTGGCGGCGAAAAAATGCGCCTTGTACTCTGTTTACTCGCCATTGCCAACCAGGCGCCGGATATGATCATCCTCGACGAGCCTACTAATAATCTGGATATTCAAAATACAGAAATTCTTACGAACGCTTTTCACGGATATGAAGGAACGCTGCTCGTGATTTCGCACGATGTTATTTTTCTCAACGAAATTGGAATAACCCGCACGATTGATCTGGACCTCACCGCCGGTCACACTTCAATGGATCAATATGTTGATTGAAAGTAAAATCGTGACAGTTCGCAGCGAAAGGAAATGGAAAAATGAAGGCGCCGTGTAAATTTGAGAGCAAAAAAAGTGCGACCAGCATCCACAGCGCCCGGGAATGAACAGACGGTTTGGCCTTATTGAAAAATATTCGGATTCACTCCGGCGCAACCGGCTGCATTACATTGTATTAAGCGGCTTATTGCTTTGCCTCATTCCCGCTTGGGGATTTGCATTATGGGGTAACCGGTATTTTTCCGATCCAGCTGTGCTGGTTGGCGGCAGTCTGCTGAATCTACTGTTCTGCCTCACCGCATATCTGCTCAATCTCAGCGGCTCGCGCCTTGTCCCGACGATATACCCTGATACGCACCAATCGATCCACCGGGTTGCAGTCTGGTTTGGGCTTTATGTGGTGGTGAATGTTTTCCTGCTGAGCGTCAGTCTGGCGCTTTATCACTGGCTTCACATTTTTGGCTATCAGTTTCAAAAATTCATAGCGTCGTGGCTGGCGCTTTCCCTACTGGGCGGCTCGCTGCTCACAGCCGGGCTCACAGAGCTATTTTTTGCATTTGAACAATGGAAAACAAACCAGCACGAACTGCAACAACTGGAACACAAGCAGTTACAAACAGAGCTGGAAATAGTAAAACAACAGGTCAACCCGCATTTTCTTTTCAATTGCCTCAACTCACTTTCGGTATTGATTTACGAATCGCCGGATGTTGCCGAAAAATTTGTTGATGAAATGTCACAGGTTTACCGGTACCTGCTGCAAGTAAATGCACCGGAAAAAGAGGAAAGTTTGGTGACGCTGGAAAGCGAGGTTCGTTTTATCAAATCCTATATATATCTTCTGAAAACGCGTTTTGAGAGCGGCATTCATGTGCAGTTGCAGATCGCCGACGTTTATATTTCCGGCCAGCTGGCGCCGCTGGCACTGCAAAGTTTGCTCGACAATGCAATCCGGCATAACATCGTTTCTACCTCCACTCCGCTGCGTATCACGATCAAAACCACGCCGACGGGGCAGCTGGAAGTTTTTAATAATATACAAAAACGCGTGGTCGGTATTCCTTTCGGAAATGCCGGCCTCGCTACCCTGATGTCGCGTTACAAGTTGCTTTTCAACCAGGCGGGCACCATTCAGGTACGGGAAGAAGGCGGTTTTTTCATAGTCACCCTGCCTTTGGTCTACACATGAAAGCTACGTTGAATTTCAGTAGTCTGGGGCGGCTGATCTGGCTGAGTTTGTTCGGCCGGTGGATGTTTGTATTGCTGGTACCCTGGTTTGTCCCAACGATCAGTTACCTGCTGATTGGTCCGCCTTACCTCGCCAGCGTTTCTAATTTTTTGAAAGGGACATTCATGGTGCTGGTGATGACAACGCTGGCATTTATACCTCACGATTGGGCCGCGCAGTACATCACGCGCCGGTTTCCGTCGTTCAACTCATCGCTCATGCGGGCGGCTTACACCGCTTTGGCGTTCCTGGTCCTGACGGGAATTTACATTACCGTTTATGGTGCGCTGATCATTTATTACCGCCCCTTAAATGCACAGCTCGACGCCGGCAAAATGGTAAACGTGTATCTTTTTGAGCTCGGGGCGGTCATTTTGCTTACCTGTCTGTATGAGGTCAATTACTCGCTGGCCAAATGGAAAGAGATTAAAACCAATAAGGAAGCGATTAAAAAGGCGGGGTTGCAGGGGCAGTTGCAAAGTTTAAAAAGTCAGGTAAGTCCCCATTTTTTGTTCAATAGCTTAAATACCCTTTCCGCATTGATCGTCGACGAACCTGAGCGGGCCGAGCAATTTGTGGATGAAATGGCGAAAGTATACCGGTATCTCCTGCAAACCAATCAGGAAGAACTGACTACGCTGGCTACCGAAGTGCTTTTTATCAAATCCTACTACCACCTTTTAAGAACCCGGCATGACAAAGGGCTGGAACTGATCATCGACATTGACGAAGCGGATATGGAGAAGTTCATTCCGCCGCTCACTTTGCAGCTTTTGGTTGAGAATGCGGTGAAACACAATACTATTTTGGAAAAAAAACCACTTTATATCGAGATCCGCTCGCTCGGGAAAAATCTGCTGGAAGTAAAAAATAACCTTTTGGAGAAGTCGACACCGGTCATGTCGACCCGGCTCGGTCTCGCCAATATCAAAGCCAAGTATGAATTGCTTTCAGAAAATCAGCCCGCGATCGATGCCGGTCCCGACTTCTTCATAGTCCAACTTCCCTTACTTACCGCCAAATCAGAGAACCAATGAATATCTTAATTGTCGAGGATGAGAAACTCGCTGTCCGGAAATTGACCAAGCTGTTGGAAGAAGTAGCGCCGGATTTTGTGATCAAAGGCGCCACGCCGAGCATTGAAGCGACGGTGGAATGGATCAGCGAAAACCGTGCGGCCGGAGAAAGCGAGCCGGATATTATTTTCCTGGATATCGAACTGGCCGACGGGCAGAGCTTTGAAATATTCAACCGGATCGAGATCAAAAGCACGGTCATTTTCACCACTTCTTATGATGAATATGCATTGCAGGCATTCAAGGTAAAAAGTGTCGATTATCTGCTTAAACCGGTTCAAAAGGAGGATTTATTAAGAAGTATAAACAAATACTACGACCTCACGAGCGCCCGCTTAGCCCCCTCTCCTTCCGCGCTCCCGACCGACATTGAAACGATATTAAGAAAGCTGCACCAGGCGCCGGTGGAATACAGAAAGCGCTTCCTCGTGAAACAAGGAGCGCGCATGCTTTCGGTGGAAACTTCCGAAATCGCTTTTTTCTACATTGATGAAGGTTTGTGTTTTTTCAAAAACCACCAGGGTCAGAAATTCGTGGTCGACTACAAAATGGAAGAACTCGATGAATTTCTTGACCCTGCCCGCTTTTTCCGCATCAACAGAGGGATTATCGTTACCCACCAGGCGGTTACTCAAATGCAGCCTTACTACAATAACCGCCTGGCTCTGACACTCAAGCCTGCCTTCGAAAAAGAAGCGATCGTGAGCAGGGAGCGGGTGAACGATTTTAAAAACTGGATGGGGAAATAGCCGCAGCCGAGAGTGCCTCGTGTGTGCTGCTCAGGCGCCTGCGGGCGATCGGAATGTTTTTGCCGCAGTGCAACTGGATGTTGTCAAACCAGCGCTGCCTGATATGGTAGCGGTTGACAGAATACGATTTGTGGACCCGCACAAAGTCGCCGCCCAATACTTCCTGAACCGTTTTGAGGCATTTGGCCACGAGGTAGCGGTTGGATTTCGTACATACAAAAGTATAGTTGCCCACGCCTTCAAGGTACGCGACATCGCGGCCCGCAACGGACAAGGCTCTTCCCAGGTGGTACACTACGATTGCATTCGATCCCTGGAATTCATTGGGCTGACGCTGGTCAGCGAAATAATCATGGCTAATAGATGTTCTCATTTGAAAGTGGTTTATTTGACGTAGCTAATAGGTGTTATTTTGTATGTCAAATATCTCAAATGGGCACATCAGGTAAAATGGTATTAGGTCTGAATTGTGGTTTTCAATGGTTGAATCATATCAATTGCCATTTTAGGTGTTAAGCTAGTTTTTGAAAATTTCACATAAACCTGTCCCAATCCTTCCAAACCGGCTCATAACCCTTGCTTCTGATCAGTTGCGCAATCTGTGCGGGCGTCCTCTCGTCCGATATTTCAAACTGTTCCAGCGACTCGGGAGCAACCGCATAGCCGCCGGGGTTGGTTTTGCTGCCCGCACTGATAGAAGTGATTCCCAATGCAATGCAATGATCTCTGAACTTTTCAGATTCCCGTGTAGAAAGCGAGAGCTCAACCTCCTCATTCATAATGCGATAGGCGCAAATAAGTTGTACCAATTCCCTGTCGGTCATCTCTACTTTAGGTTCCAAACCTCCCGAGAAAGGGCGTAATCGGGGAAATGAGAGACTGTAACGCGTTTGCCAGTAGGTTTTTTCAAGATAGTCGAGGTGCAATGCGGTAAAAAAACTGTCCGTTCTCCAATCTTCGAGGCCGATCAGCACACCCAGGCCCATTTTGTGAATACCGGCTTTTCCCAACCGGTCGGGCGTTTCCAGGCGGTAATTGAAGTTTGACTTTTTCCCTTTCGGGTGATGTTTTCTATAATCTTCCTGGTGATAAGTTTCCTGATAAACCAGCACTGTGTTCAACCCAAGCGGGATAAGCTCCTCATATTCATCGGTATCCAGTGGCTGCACTTCCAGGGAAATCATCGAAAAATGCGGCCGGATCAGTTTCAGCACTTTTTTAAAATAATCAACATGAACCGTCTGGTTCGCTTCGCCGGTTACCAGCAAAACGTGATCATAACCCAGCGCTTTGATCACAGCAATTTCTTGCAAAATCTCGTCTTCGCTCAGCGTGCGTCTGCGCACCTTATTATCCAGACTAAAACCGCAATAAGTACAGATATTCGTGCATTCATTGGACAAATACAGCGGGATATACATCTGGACGGTTTTACCAAACCGCTTTTGCGTCACTTTCTGACTTAGCTGCGCCATCGGTTCGAGATAGGCAGCGGCAGCCGGGGATATCAGCGCTTTGAAATCTTCCAGTGTTCGCTTTTGTTTAAATAGCGCATTTTCCACGTCAGCGGCGGTTTTTTGGTAAATGCTTTCTTTCACCTCGTCCCACTTATGCTGCTCGAATATCTCCTTAAAGCTCATCTAAAAACGCGGTTAAGGGGCTGCTCGCGACTGCCCTGTTTTTCTGGTCACCCAGCTTCGCTTCAAATGCCATTCTCCCGGCCTCGACGGCCATTTTGAATGCGATCGCCATCGCCACCGGATCACCTGCGACTGCAATGGCGGTATTGACCAGCACCGCATCGGCACCGATTTCCATAGCCTTTGCAGCGTCGGAAGGCGCACCGATTCCTGCGTCGACGATCACAGGTACCTTACTTTGCTCGATGATAATTTCCAGAAAATCGATCGTTTTCAACCCCTTATTACTGCCAATCGGCGACCCAAGCGGCATCACTGCGGCCGCGCCTGCCTCTTCCAGTCGTTTACACAAAACCGGATCTGCGTGAATGTAGGGCAATATCACAAAGCCCAGCCTGGCCAGTTCCTCCGTTGCTTTCAGGGTTTCAATAGGGTCGGGCATCAGGTATTTGGGATCCGGGTGAATTTCCAGTTTGAGCCAGTTCGTTTCCAGTGCCTCCCGCGCAAGCTGCGCAGCAAAAACCGCCTCCTTAGCATTCCTGACGCCGGAAGTATTAGGTAGTAAAATAATTTGGGGATGATTTAAATGCAGCAAAAGATCATCCTGCCGATCCTGCATATCGACACGCCTGAGTGCCACCGTCACCAGCTCCGAGCCGGAAGCAACCAATGCTTTTTCCATCAAAACCGAAGAACTAAACTTACCCGTGCCGGTGAACAGCCTGGAAGTGAATATTTTATCTGCTATCGTTAACATAGTATTTGCTGGATATTCTGTATTGTTTTCTTTGTATTTTCTGAGTTAATCAATGCCGAAGACATCGCCACGCCATACAAGCCCGCCGCTTTCAAACCTGCAATATCTTCTTGTCGAATGCCGCCGATCGCGATGATCGGAATGTAGCACTTACGTAAAGAGAGTTCATGTAAAATGCGCTGGTAACCTTCCAAACCAAGGATCGGGCTGAGATTTTGCTTGGTCGTCGTGAAACGATACGGTCCCAGACCCACATAATCAGCGCCTTCTTCAATTCGCTGAATTACGTGTTGCAGTGTATTGGCAGTGCCACCGAGGATCATTTCCTCGCCCACAATTTTCCGGGCTTCGCGCAAAGGCATATCATCCAGCCCCAGATGCAAACCGTAAGCATTTACACTTTTCGCTACATGAGGAAAATCATTGATGATTAGTTTTGCATCAAAGCTGTCACACAGAAACTTAGCCTTTTCCGCCAGTTCTAAAACCTCATCTTCCGGCCTGCCTTTCACCCGCAGCTGAATCCATTTACAACCAGCCTCCAATGCCAATAAAATGCTCTGAACATGAGAAATTTCACCATTCTCATTTGACACAAATTGCAGCCTTCCATCTCTTGTTATCCGGCGGCTGAAGCCGCCGGCAATTGATTTTTTTGGGCTTTGCCCTTTTGCAATAAATTGCTCCGGGCTTGTCTCAATTGCAGCAGGAAACTGCTGGCGCAGCTCAGCCCCAATCAATTGCCGGGGGCTTAAGCCCCCGGTTCCCAGATTAAATGAATCAATTGGATCAATTGATTTAATTGATTCAATTGATTTTAATGATTGATTTTCTTGCCAGACTGCGCCAAGCAGAGCCGCTCCATCGAAGTTCATTCCTTGGATTTTTTGAATATTAGATGCATTGATCCCGCCCAGTGCGATCACTTTCGGTGCGTTTCTATTTTTTGCTAAAACGAAATCTTCATCCAAGACACCTTTGTAACCTGCTTTTGAAATACTATCGAAAACCGGCCCGAAAAAGGTGTAGCTGAATGCATCGGATAATCTTTCCAGCTCCGCCAGGTCATGAATAGAAGTGCTGAGCCGGTAACCTTTTGCGACCAGATCTCGCCAAATCTCCTCACCGGTTGCTTCACGCTGCTTTTCGGGAAAATGCAATCCTTTTATACCAAATTCCGCTGCGAGATCGTGGTGCTGGTGCAACGAAAGCCTGCTGTGATAGTCCGGATCAATGGACTTGATCAACTCACACAAGTCTTCTCTTGAACACTCCGGCTTCCGCAAATGCAGATTTACCATTCCATCCTGAAAAAGCCGGTTGATTGCATTCCCCTCGCCTGGAAAGAAGTCAGGACGGGATATAATAATGATTTTCATTTAGTTATAGATAAATTTCACTGCCTCTATCCGCAAACTCACGCGCCTTTTCCTGCATACCTTCCACCAGCGCCGACTCTTCCATGAGCCCGTTTTCCTCGGCATAGTCGCGCACATCCTGCGTAATTTTCATCGAACAGAAATTGGGTCCGCACATGGAACAGAAGTGCGCGATCTTGGCTCCTTCCCCAGGTAAAGTTTCATCGTGAAATTCCCGCGCAGTGTCCGGATCGAGCGATAGGTTGAACTGGTCTTCCCACCGAAACTCGAACCTGGCTTTGCTCAATGCATTGTCGCGGTATTGCGCGCCGGGGTGTCCTTTGGCGAGGTCGGCCGCGTGGGCCGCGATCTTGTACGTGATCACGCCGTCTTTCACATCCTTTTTATTCGGCAATCCTAAATGCTCCTTTGGAGTAACATAGCAAAGCATTGCAGTACCGAACCAGCCGATCATCGCAGCACCGATCGCCGACGTAATGTGGTCATAACCAGGCGCAATGTCCGTAGTAAGCGGCCCTAGAGTATAGAACGGCGCTTCCTGGCAATGTTCCAGCTGCTTTTCCATATTCTCCTTGATCAAATGCATCGGCACGTGCCCCGGACCTTCGATAATAGTCTGTACATCGTGTTTCCAGGCGATTTTCGTGAGCTCGCCTAGCGTTTCCAGTTCCGAAAACTGCGCGGCATCATTTGCGTCCGCAATGCAGCCCGGTCTCAGTCCGTCGCCCAACGAAAACGCCACATCATAGGCTTTCATAATCTCGCAGATATCCTCGAAATGCGTGTACAGAAAGTTCTCTTTGTGATGCGCCAGACACCATTTCGCCATGATCGAGCCGCCGCGCGACACAATTCCAGTGAGCCTTTTGGCAGTGAGCGGAATGTATCTCAGCAAAACCCCCGCGTGAATTGTGAAGTAATCCACACCCTGCTCCGCCTGCTCGATCAGCGTGTCGCGAAACAGTTCCCACGTCAGGTCTTCGGCTTTGCCATTCACTTTTTCCAAAGCCTGATAAATCGGCACGGTACCGATCGGCACCGGCGAGTTACGGATGATCCACTCGCGCGTTTCATGGATATTCTTGCCGGTCGACAAATCCATGATCGTATCTGCGCCCCAGCGACAAGCCCAAACCGCCTTCTCTACTTCCTCTTCAATGCTCGACGAAACCGCCGAGTTACCGATATTGGCATTGATCTTGACAAGGAAATTCCGCCCGATAATCATCGGCTCGCTTTCGGGGTGATTGATATTAACGGGAATTACTGCCCGCCCGGCCGCCACTTCCTGCCGTACAAATTCGGGCGTAATGAATGTTTTAGGGGTATTTGCGCCAAAGCTATGACCGGCGTGCTGGTGCGACAGTGCATTTGCTTTCCCATTCAATTCGCCGATATGCTGCTCAATGCGCTGATTTTCACGAATTGCGATGTACTCCATTTCCGCCGTAATAATCCCCTTTTTAGCATAATGCAGCTGCGAAACGTTCTGTCCCGGCTTGGCACGGAGTGGCTTGCTGATATGCGCAAAACGCAGTTCATCGAGCTTGCTGTCCGACAACCTTTGCTGTCCATATTGCGATGAGATCATATCCAGCTGCTCCACATCCTGCCGCGCTCTGATCCATTCCGAACGCAATTGCGGCAACCCTTTTTTTACATCGATTTCCAGATCAGGATCTGTAAACGGGCCGCTGGTATCGTAAATAGTGACGGGCGCATTGGGCTCGGCAGCTCCGTTTCGCCCGTGGATTTTAGTATCGTGAAGAGACACTTCACGCATTGCGACAGAGATATTGTGCAGCTTTCCAGGCACGTATATTTTCCGGGAGGCAGGAAAAGGTGTTCTCGTGATCACGCTGCTCTCAGGAGTTTTTTCGATTTTCATCAGGATACAGGATTGAGGTAAATACCGCCGGGAAGACGGTACTCACCGGTGAATAATTGAAGTCGGGAGTTGGAAAAGTGACTGTTAGCCGCCCTGTGTGGCTTTGATCAGCGTAATGCGGTCGTTGGGTTGGAGCAAGTGTCGCTCCCATTCTGATCTTGCGAGCACAGATTGGTTGATCGCGACAGCAATACCTGTGGAAGTATCCGGGAAAAGGCCGGACAAAAGTTGCTGCACCGAATATGCTTCGGGAATTTCTCGGGATTGATCGTTGACGGTAATTTCCATTCTGAAAAACGTTTTGTGAGAAAAACTTCAGGAATGGACCTTATGGAAAGATTCATTGAGATACAATAGCAGTATCTCTTACTTTTCCCTTCGGCAGTACTAACTGCATCAGGTTCAAAGGGTATTATCTCAGTCCGCATATCGGGACACCCCTAAAGTTTCGACAAAGCTATTTGAAAATACCGGTTATCAAAATTTGTTTTTGCAAAATTAAGACGGGCATCTTTGCCGTCTTAGTCTTTAACCAGTAACTTCCATATATTAGTAATCTTTACAATTAATCGAGATATGATCTGTTAACAGCTTAAATATGAGATGCTATGAAAACGCCTGTTTTAGCTACAATTCTGTTTCTCGCCACCTGTGCAACTGCTTTATGTCAGGAGCAACAAAGTAAAAAAACTGCGGCTTCCAGGTCGAAAGTCACGATCCGGGTTTTGGATAGGGAAACTTTCAGACCAATCAACGCTAACATTCTCATCGTAAGCCAGAATGCGGGAAAGCAGATTGTGCCGCTCATTCAGGACAATAATTATCAATACAAAATTCCAGTCACAGATACCACCACATTTTCCATTTATGCTCCGGGTTATGAGACATTGAATGAATCCATTCTTGCCGACGAGATCAATGCTACCGAAGTGTTTTATCTGACGCCGAAAGCAGCTGGAAATGAGAAGGTTGCAGAAAATACGGAGGCTAATACCAACTCAGAATTTACCAGACCCGTACTTCGGGAGGATATTACATCAACATTGTATTTCATCCAAAGCAATACAAACATGGCCGGCAGGTCGCGCCCGGAACTGGAACAGGTCGTTGATTATATGATCAGGCACGAGGATCTTCAAATCGAATTGGCCGGCCACACCGACAATGTCGGCGATGCGGATAAAAACTATGTTCTGTCCGTCGATCGGGCAAGTGTGATCAGGCAATATCTTATTTCCAGGAATGTTTCCCCATCCCGGATCAAAAGCAAAGCATTTGGCAGCACAATGCCAGTCGCGCCAAACGACAGCGAGCGCAACCGTAGGTTCAACAGGAGAGTTGAAATTAGAATGAAACCGACAATTTACTGAGTAGTATAAGTTTCGACTTTGGGCCTATTTTTTTCGAGCCTCGTCGATCAGCCCCGCCATCGCGGCGCGGACAGCTTGCCTGTAACTTATGCTGGCCGATTTGTTATATTTCGAAAATTCTTCCAGTATAAGTGGCAGGTAAATGAACTTCCGGTCTTGTTCATAATGCGTCCGCAATCGTTGCGTATCACCTGCATTACCCCTATTTTGGGAAATAATGATCTCCCCTGCACGAACGAAATGTTCGTAAACGCAGGCTTTCCAGGCTGTATAGCCCTGGTTGGACATTACTTTTTTAATTGGCTCAAAAAGACTTTCCGTTTCGGAAAACATATTTCCCGGAAGCTCATCGACCACCGGGTTCACAAATGAATGCCCGAATTCATGTGTACTAAGTTCCAGGAGATGTTTTTGATCGTTGAAACCCATATCAAGTGTTAGCGAATCTTTAAAATTTGGGATGTGAAATGCGCCAAAAACATGGAAAGCAAAGGTCTTATCCTGCGCCCCGTATTTGACCCCGAAACCCATTCCCGGCGGGATAGTAAGGCTTGGAACCAGCTTGTAAGCGTCAAGGTGAGCCTGGTAAAACTTTTCCATGGTCGGTATGAAGCTGCTGTCAGGCAAGCCGCTTTTTACCTGTGCTATCGCATTCGCGTATTTCGGTTGGTTTTGTGTAAGGTAAGTGTCAAAATCAACTTCCCGCCATAACCCGTTCATCGCGTCAATAAAAGCTACTGCATTCGTTTTCGCTTCTGTTGTATCTTTTTTTGAAGAAAACCGGAGATAATAGGTGGGATCAATATCGTCTCGCAGCTTCGCATTAGGAAAATCGTCGAGCTGAACAAGGAGATTAATGAAATAATCCAGCCAGATATCCTGCGCAAAACCGATCGCGACGGCCAGATTTTTGCTGTTTTCGAAAGCTTTATATTGGCGATACAAATCCAGTCCGTATGCATAACGCGCTTTCGTGCGGGGCGAATAATCGCTCGTTTCGGCCTGCGCGCCTTCGTAGCCAAGGAAATAAACGAAGCCCAGCAGCTCCACATTTTTATTTACTTGGATTTCAAACCAGCGCTTCTTTTCAGAAGGAACCTGAGATTTACTAACAGTGGAAGAAGTCCATAAAATAATTAGCAGCAGCGCAAATTTTGCATTCATTTTCGAAAGCATTAGTGTTTGACCAAAACACAAAAAAAGCGCACAAAAACGCTTAAAGCGCCCTGCAATGCATTTTGGGACGTCCAGAATCGCGTTTCCGGACAGCTACTTCTGAGCCGGCAGGTACTGTGAAGGCGACTTACCGGTACGCTGACGAAATACCTGATTGAAAGTAGATTTCGAATTAAAACCCGCCTCAAAAGCCAGCGCCAGTACGGTCTTATGCTGCTCTTTCGGATCCCCCAGTTTGCATATCACCTCGTTCACCCGGAACCCATTTACGAAACTGGTAAAATTGGAAGCGCAATGCGTATTCACCAGGTACGACACGTAACGGGCAGGCAAATTCAAATGCGCAGCGACATCTTCGAGCGTAAGGCGCGATCGGGTATGCAGCGCGTCGGTTGTGAAAGCGGCGTGCAGCCGCTGCAATTCGGCCAGATCATTGTACTGAAAAAACTCAGGTTTCTCAGTTGATTTTGGTGCCTGAAGTGTGGGCAGGATAAAAAAGTCGGGGTTCAGGTAGCCTAGATAACCCATTCCAAACAGGCACACTGTGAGCAGAAAATTCACCCACGAGAAAATCGGCCAAGCTAATATCACACCCGAGAACCAGAGCACAGTCAGCAAAATCATAAAGCCAAATAACCCATATAAACGCAGGTATTGAATCGGTTTCAACCTGGCCAGCTGCCTCTGCCAGGCAATACGGAACCGCGAAAGCTTCTTTGCGTAGATCCATAAAACAAGAATCATCCCGACTATTGGCAGTATTTCAGTCCATAAAAACCAGAAATTATTATCGAGCAAAGATGTCCGCTTCAGTTGCAAGGAGCTGGCATATGCCTGCCAGAAACAGCGAAAACCGATCTCCGCGGCAATGGGAAGAAAGAATAGCCAGTATTTTTTTTTGAAGTGATAATCGGGCAAGGTGGTAAGCCGCGCGAAAAACCACAGCGCAAGAGGCAGCACCAGATAACTCTGATAGTTCCAGAAACGAAACGCGCCGGCTTGCTGGTGGTAACGCACCTGCATCCCCCACGCATTCAGCAGCTCCTGCGAAAGGACAAAAAGGATTAACCCAAGGAAAAAACTGGCTTTCGGACCTCTCGCCCCCCGCACGATCAGTGACAGGCTCAAAATAAACCCCTGCCCAGCAGCTAGTAAGAATGCAATTGCTTTCCAGTTTTCCATGGTATATTGAAAGTAGCCTGCCTCACCAGCGGCAGTTCTTTCACAAAAGCAATTCGGGGATTAAACTTAATGTCTGGTTACAAAACCATTAAATAAATTACATTTGTTCTAGTAGAATTTCCATTATTGTGCGTTTGCAGAGTATAGTCCCATTGGTTTATCTGCTTCAATATGTCTGACTTACCCATCATAGACGAAGACAGTGAGTTGCTTCTGCTGGTTGCGCGGGGGGATGAAAAAGCTTTCAGTACCATTTTCAACAAATACCACAACCGGCTCGGCTCCCACTTATTCCGCATTACCAGGTCACACGAACTGGCACAGGAAGTGGTGCAGGATATATTTTTAAAGATCTGGATAAACCGCGAGGAGCTCTTCTCTGTCCGTAATTTCAAAGGGTATTTGTACGTAATATCTAAAAACCATGCACTCAACTGCCTGAAAAGGAACGCACTGGAAAACGAACTGACCAGCGAGCTGGACGATAATCAGGATTTCGCTACTGAGGACAATTACGAGGAAAGTACCCAATACCTCCTGCTCGACGAAGCGATCGACCGCCTTCCGCCCCAACAGCGACAGGTTTATTTAATGAGCCGCCACGAGCGATTGAAGTACACAGAAATAGCCGCGCGCCTCAGCCTGTCCCGGGAAACTGTGAAAAGATATTTGCAGATCTCGTCCGAGTCAATCACTTCTTATGTTCGTAAAAAGCTGATTGTGAGCATATTTATCTGCTCTATGTTTTTATTTTAAAAATATTTGCAGGACAATACCCCCTTTTATTCAATTTTTCCTGTCTTAGATACAAGAACGCTTTCTTACAAATCCTAAATGCTTTTTAGTATGGAAACATCCTCTTCCAGGCTGGCGCTGCTATTCAGTCGATACTATTCCGGGCTGGCAACGGATCCGGAAACGAATGAGCTGATGCACCTGATCAGGATGTCAGAAAACGACGAGACGCTCGCCGCGCTGATTAGAAACGCCTGGGAAAGTTTGCATCCGGATGAAAAGGAATTTTCGGAAGAAGAGAGCGGCAAAATGCTCCACTCCATTTTACAAACAGCTGAAAACCAGCGCGAGGAAGAGGAGGAACAAGAAAAAGTACGTCCGATGCGGTGGCTGCGCTATGCAGCAGCTTCACTGCTGATCATCGCCGGATTTTCGCTTTACTGGCTGAAAAACCGGCCCGAAAAAGTCCCGGAGGTTTCGGTCACCGGGCGGCAGGTCACTGACATTCCACCCGGTGGCAACAGGGCAATGCTCTCTTTGTCAGACGGTCGTCAAATTCCGCTTGACAGTGCCGCCAACGGGCTGCTGGGCAGTCACGGCGCAGCCAGTTTCACGAAAACCGGCGACGGAAAACTTCGGGTCGCAGTTTCGGAAAATTTACAAGAAACTAATAATCAGAGCAATAGACTTTCCACACCCAAAGGCGGGCAATACCAGGTTACCCTCCACGACGGAAGTAAAGTGTGGCTGAATGCATCTTCCTCGATCCGCTTCCCGACGGTTTTCGCGAACAATAACCGCACAGTCGAGATATCGGGTGAAGCCTATTTTGAGGTAACGAAAGACAGGAAAAGACCATTTAGAGTCAGATTCGGCACTTCGGAGGTAGAAGTACTGGGTACCAGCTTCAATATCATGGCTTACCGGGACGAAAGTGCATCGAAGACTACGCTTGTTGAAGGTTCGGTGAAATTGCGGAATAAAAAAGGTTCGAAAAAGCTCACACCCGGCCAGCAGGCGACGATTTCGGCCAACGGTGCAATCCAGACAGCCGCGGTTGATATTGATCGGGAAATTGCCTGGAAAAATGGCTTATTCTACTTTAAAGATTCTGGTATTCAGGAGATTATGCGGCAGGCGGCCCGGTGGTACGACATCGATGTGAACTATGAGGGTAAAATTCCAAAGCGGCAGTTTACCGGCAAGGTTTCCAGAAACGTAAATATCTCCGAACTGCTGAATATGCTCAGGTATGCCGGAGTGAACGCCAGGGTAGAGCAGAATAAAGTGGTTGTAAAGATGTGATAGCAATGCTGCGTATACAGTATATCGTTAATAGTGATTTATTCTATTCCTAAATCTAAAAACTATGAAAGCCAAGAGAAAAGCACCTTCGTAATTGCTCCACCTGCGCTGCCGGACATCAAAAAAGGGAAGATGCTGCGAACATCTTCCCGGAAAGTCCAGATCGTGCGAAAAAACCTTTGTGACAAAGTCTATTACAGTATATCTAAACCTTACAAATATATGCAATTAAACCTTTTACCACAGAAAGGGGGATGCAGCATCATATCCGTGCCTCCCAGACTGATCTTGACAATGAAACTAATCACGTTTCTGCTGGTGGCGACGTTATCTCAGGTAGCGGCCAATGGATTTAGTCAGAAAATTTCGCTGAACGAGAAAAACGTTCCGCTGGAAGTCGCGCTCACTGCTATTGAAAAGCAGACAGAATACCTGTTCCTATACGATAAACTCGATATTCCGAAAGGATTAAAAGTCAGTCTGAATATCAGAAATGCGTCTATTGATCAGACTATGAACCAGCTGCTGAAAGACTTGCCGCTGTCCTACAAGATATTCAACAAAAGCATTGTGATCAGAAAAGAAGTCCGGGCGAAGGAAGAAAGCCTGCTGATTCCGGCTGTGAAAGTCAAAGTACTGCATACCATCGCGGGAAAGGTGTCTGACGATCGGGGCGACGGTCTTCCAGGGGTGAGCGTACTGCTGAAAGGTACGCAAAGCGGTACCACTACCGACGCTCAGGGAAGGTATAGTCTGGATGTGAGTGACGAAAATACCACGCTGATTTTCAGCTTCGTAGGTTATATCAGTCAGGAAATAGTGGCAGGCAGCCGCACGGAAGTGAACGTGCAGCTGCTGGGTGATATCAAGGCGCTGAGCGAAGTAGTCGTAATCGGATATGGTACGATCAAGAAAACGGACCTGACCGGCGCGGTGGGATTGGTATCGAGCAAACAAACTGAAAATCAAGCGGTACCGAACCTGGCGCAAGCATTGCAGGGAAAAGTAGCGGGCTTGAATGTACGCCAGACGAACGGCGGCCCCGGTGCAGGTGCCGAGATCCGGATCCGTGGAATGGGCAGTTTCGGAGCAAGTGCTTCCCCGCTGGTGGTAGTCGACGGTATTATCACAAGCGGCGGCCTGACCGACCTCGACCCGAACAGTATTGAATCGGTAACCGTACTGAAAGACGCTTCTTCGGCGGCCATCTACGGTTCGCGCGGCGCGAATGGTGTAGTGTTGGTCACTACCAAAAGAGGGGCTATTGGCAAGGAAGTGATCAGCTTTCAATCCATGTACAGCTTCGACCGGCCGATCAACAAAATTGGTACCGTGGACGCGGCTACTTATGGTGCGATGGTGAATGATTTTTATGTCAATCAGGGCAAAGAAGCGCCTTATGCTGATCCGGCTTCACTCGGAAAAGGTACTAACTGGCAGGACGAAATCTTTCGCACGGGAGGAAAACAGAATTACTCGCTTTCTTTCAGCGGCGGTACGGAAAAGAACCTGCACGCGATCACGATGAGCTACTACAAAGGCGACGGTATTGTACTTAATTCCAGATACAGTCGCGCTAACTTTCGTGTAAATAATGACATTCAGCCACTGAAAGGACTGAAAATCGGAAGCAGCTTCGGGTTCAGTTACGGCGCATTGAAGCAAGGCGACCCGCAGGGTGCCGTGAATGCGGCGCTTATCTACGCCCCGAATGTGCTGCCTTACAATCCCGACGGAAGCTACGGAATCGCCGACCGCGCAGGTCAGCCGACTACCATGACCGCGCCGCTGGTGTACGCATTCGAGCGGACAAACGTCGATAACAGACTTGGCTTATTGGGTAATCTGTATGCTGAATATGAGATCGTTCCGGGGCTGAAATTCAAAACCAGTATCGGGGCCGAATATATCAATCTGGATATCAAGAACTTCGTGCCTTCCTACAACTTCGGACTGGGTAATTCCAACGGGATCGCTACGCTGAACAGGCAGGTGAACAGCACGAAAAACTACATTATCGATAACATCCTGACCTATGGCAAAACGTTCGGCACCAATCACCACGTGGATCTGATGGCGGGTTATACTTTCCAGAATGAGCGGTATGAATTTGTGCGGGCATTCAGGAATACATTCAGCAGAAATGATGAGAACCTGCAAGTATTGGACGCCGCCACTTCCAACGATCTGGCGCGCGGCAACTACACGGAATGGGCATTGCAATCTTATCTCGGACGTCTTAATTATGCATTTAAAGAAAAATACCTGCTGTCTTCGAGCATCCGGATCGACCAGTCCTCCCGCTTTGAAAAGAGCAACCGGACGGGGATATTCCCTTCTGTATCAGCCGGCTGGGTGCTTTCAAATGAAGAATTCATATCAGGAAAACTTGGGCCCGTCAGCTACGTGAAGCTCCGGGCGGGTTATGGCGTACTCGGCAATCAGGATGTGGGGATCTACCCTTACCAGTCGCTGATCGATTACAGTCTTTTCTACAATTTTGGTTCTTCTCAAAATGTAGTTTCAGGAGCAGGCCCGACTGCCCTGGCCAACCGCAATATATCCTGGGAAAAAACAACAACGACCGGCGCCGGACTCGAATTCAACCTTTTCCAGGACAGGCTGGGCTTTATCATCGATTATTACGACCGCCGAACTTCCGACGTACTCGTTCGAGTGCCGCTTCCGAGCATTTCGGGACTGGCCACCTATCCTTACCAGAACATAGGCAGCGTGCGTAACAGCGGGATGGAATTTACAGTCGATTACCGTGGCAGCGCATTTGACCAGAATTTCACTTACAACCTGGGTTTCAATATCACGATCAATAAAAACGAGGTGACCAAACTGGACAAGGGGCTGGACATTATCCAGGCGGGCGGCGGCCAGGGCGGTGTTGAAACGCGCACTTCGCAAGGTCACGGGATCAACTCATTTTACGGTTATGTGCACAACGGTATCTTCCAGACCACCGACGAAATCGCGGCCTCACCCTTGCAGCCCAACGCGCAGCCCGGTGATATTAAGTTCAAGGATTTGAATGGAGACAATGTTATAGATGACAAAGACCGGACCTATATCGGCGATTTCCTGGCGAAGCAGATCATTGGTTTCAATGGCAGCGCACGCTACAAAAACTTCGACCTTGCCCTTTCGGTGACCGGAGATTTTGGAAGATACCAGAACATCTTCGCCAGCGGGTTTGCAGCCGCGCGCGCAGCAGAATCGACGAATATCATGTGGGCCGATCGCTGGACCGGGCCGGGAACGAGCAACTATGTGCCGCGGATTATCGGTGGTGATCCGAACAACAATTCCCGCTCTTCGGATTTTTGGGTGAGAAGTCAGGATTACATCCGCATTCAGAATGTACAGCTGGGTTACGACTTTTCAGGCGAGGCGATCAAAAAGGCGGGATTAGGCAAGATCAGACTTTTTATTGCCGGACAAAATCTGCTCACATTCACCAAATACCCAGGTTTTGACCCCGAAACGCCAGCAACCTCCTACCCTATTGCGCGCTCACTTTACATGGGATTGAACCTCGGTTTTTAAAAAAATCAATATCAGCTACGTATCCAATTTATACGAATGAAAAAACTAACTTTTACGATCGCGCTGCTGGCTGTGCTGGCGGGCGGCTGCAACGACAAACTGAACCTGGAACCGATCGGCTCGGTGTCGCAGGACGGATTTTATACCACCGCCGATGATGCAAATGCGGCTGTGGTGGCTTGCTATAATGCAATTCTGGCCTACCATACCGGCGGAAGTACCAGCAATACAACGGGAATGGATATGTGGGGAGATATTCAAAGTTCCGACGCCGAGCCTCATCCCGACGGTGTGGCCTGGAACCAGATCTACCAATATACATTGCAGCCCAATAACGGGGAATTGTCCAATCAGTGGTTTCAGATCTACGAAGGTATCTACCGCTCCAATCAGGCCATGGAAAAAATCCCCGGGATCGAAATGGACGAAGCCCTGAAAGGCCGGCTGATCAAGGAAGCATATTTTCTGCGTGGCTGGTGGATGCTGCGCCTTGCCAAAATGTACGGTGACGCGCCATTGGTAACCAAAACGCTGGGTATCGACGATTTACTGATACCGAAATCAACGCAGCAGGAGCTGTTTGACCAGGCTGAAAAAGACCTGCTCGAAGCTTCCACCCTGCCCGATACTTACGACGATGCAAACTTGGGCCGCGCCACTTCCTATGCGGCCAAAACGGTATTGGCAGAGCTTTATTTGTGGGAGAAAAAATGGGCGCAGGCCAAGCCGCTCCTGGAAACCGTGATCAACTCGGGCAAATTCGAACTACTGAATTCCTATTCCGCATTGTTCGACGGTTCGGTTGAAAACCACAGTGAATCCATTTTTGAAATACAATACAAGGCGAATACGGGTAAAAACCTGGGTAACTTCTCCACCACGTACAGTGCGCCAAACGGAGAGGGATATGTGCCCGGCGGAGGCTGGGGCTGGATCCGACCGACCCAGGATCTGGTGAATGAATATGAAAAAACACCCAAGGAAGATCCGCGCCTCAACTATTCGATCTTTCGCAAAGGCGACAATTTCGAAGGGCAGATTTTTAAAGACGTAGTGAACGGAACCGGCTTTGCTTTGAAAAAATGGGTGATCTCCGGGAAAACCGGCGCTGAGATAGAGCAGAATTATCCATGGCATACCTCTGCAAATTTCGCATTGTACCGCTACGCCGAGGTACTGCTTATGTATGCTGAGGTTTTAAATGAAACGGGTAGTCCGGCCGCGGCGGTACCTTATATTAATCAGGTCCGGGCGCGTCCGTCGGTGAATATGCCGGCGCTGGCTACCAGCCTGAACAAAGCGCAGGTTTTCGAGGCGATCCGTCACGAAAGAAGGGTTGAATTTACTTTCGAGGGTAAAATTGCATTCGATCTGCGCAGGTGGGGTATTGCAGGGAGCTTTTTAAGATCGAAGGACCGCTGGCAGAACGATACGAAGATAAACCCGCAGTGGGGAGGCAATTTCTTCAAATATGTGGACGGAAAGCATGACTTTTTCCCGATCCCGCAATCCGAGATAGACAAGTCTGGCGGCACATTGGTGCAGCATCCAAAGTGGTAACAACAAATTAAATTTTTAAAAATGAGCTTATTTAAAAATAAAACACTGCTGCTGCAAATCGTATTTGCCTGCATTTGCTGGAATGTATCCGGTCAGTCAGCTCCGAAAACGGTTTCTCTTTTTGACGGAAAAACCCTGACGGGATGGAAAACGATCGAACCCGCTGAAATGAAGCTTTGGACAGCGGCCGACAGCTCCCTGAAAAGCGGCGACGGCAAAAACAAGATCGATGCGAACAGATACCTTTTTACAACCAAAGAATACGGCGATTTCGAATTCCGATGCCTTTTCCGGCTCACCGGCGATGCAAAAACGGGCATGATCAACAGTGGTATTCAGTACAGATCGGTAGTTGAGGGTGGTAAAATGGTGGGGTATCAGGCAGATATCGGTACGGGCTATTGGGGCGATATTTACGATGAGCACCGTCGCGGCAAACTGATCGGCGGCGACCTGAAAACGCTTAGCCACGTTTTGAAAGAAAACGACTGGAACACGTACATGATCCGCTGCAAAGGCAACCGGCACGAGCTGTATATCAATGGCGTAAAGACCTGCGACTATATGGAAACAGACCAGAAAATGCCTCAAAAGGGAGTGATAGCAGTGCAAATACACAGCGGCGGAGTAGCCCAGGTCGAATTTCGCGACCTGGTGCTCACCGAGCTGTAAAAACATTTGATCCGGTAACAGCAAATCCATTTATTTATGAGGCTACAAAAATTCACTGCGGCATTCGCGGTTATAATAGCGCTTTGCCTGCCCGACAGCAGTCAAGCGCAGAAAAAAGATAAAACGCAATCGGTACGGACCAAAGTAAACACGCCCGAACAGGAGCTGGCCGGCTTCAAGCTTGCCCCCGGTTTTGTGATCGAGCTGGTTGCCAGCGAGCGTGACAGTATTGTCAACCCCGTGGACCTGACCTTCGACGACGCGGGTCGGCTCTGGACCCAAACGGCCAGAATGTACCCGCTCGACCCTATCGCCGATATCCAGTGGAACGACCTGCTGCGGCTGATGGACAACCAGGAAGAGCAGAAAACACACCCCAGTTTCAGGCGCATTCTCGACCTGTATCAGGGAAAAACAAAGGGTAACGACAAGATAATCGTCATTTCTGACCTCTATAAAAAGACACCGGCGAAAGCCACGATCTGGGCGGACGGACTGACGATCCCGATGAGCATCCTGCCTTACAAATCGGGTGTGTATGTGGCGCAAGGTTCAGAAATGTTCTTTTTGGATGATAAAAACGGCGACGGAAAAGCTGACGAACGCGACCCGCTGCTAACCGGATTTGGCTTCACTGATACGCATACCATGGCGCATACGCTGGTGCGCGGGCCGGGCGACTGGATTCATTTCAGTCACGGCGGATTGAATAAAGGCGAGGTAACTTCGCTCAAAAGCGACGCAAAAGCCAAGATCGATTTCAGTAAGATCGCGCGGTTTTCACTGGATGGAAAAAAGGTAGAGCTGGTGAGTTCGGGGCTCAATAATATCTGGGGTTTCCAGTTGCGGCACAATGGACAATGGTATGGTTCGGAGGCGAATGACCTCGGCTACTCGGTCGTGCAGCTCGAACCGGGCGTTGGTTTTCCAGGTATTGGAAATGACCGTTTGCGTCCCTACCAGCCATTTATGCCGCCGCTGCACACTTTCAGAGTGGGCGGAACGGGGATTTCGGGTACCGCTTTTCCCGACGATGCTTCGGGCACTTTTCCAGCTGAATACAAGGATGTAGCCTTTTTGGCAAATCCAATTACCAGCTCGATCAACGCGGTGAAAATGGTCCGTAATGAAGATGGTACCGTCACTTCCAGCCACTTACCCGACTTATTGACCTCGGAAGATGATTGGTTCAGGCCCGTGAATATGGAGTTTGGCCCCGACGGCTGTCTGTATATTGCTGACTGGTATAACAAAATCGTATCTCATAACGAGCTCCCTACCACCCACCCGGATCGTGATAAATCGCACGGGCGCATTTGGCGGATCAGGCACGTGAGTCAGCAGCCGCGCGAGGTACCTGACTTTTACAAAATAAAAACTGAGGACCTGACGGGTTACCTTAAATCGCCTTCACTCTGGCAGAAACGCGCGGCCTGGCACCAGATATCTGATCGTCCTATTGCCGAAACCTCGAAGCTCGCGCCCGAGCTGATCGCTATCGCGGCAGACGAAGCGGCCGATCCCGTCGCGCGCATTCACGCGTTATGGTCTTTGGAAGGCATTAAAAAATACGATGCTGCACTGGTAACGAAACTTTTGCAGGCTTCTTCCTCCGATATCCGCCGCGAGGCGCTCCGCTCGCTGAATAGCTTTTCATTGCAACCGACCGAGATTGCTGCATTAACGAAAAATCTTATCGAAGACAAAAATCCGGCAGTGCGCTCGCAGGTGCTCCGGACGCTCACCGACGCGGGTAATGCGGATCAGAGTGTCATTGAAATTCTCGTGAAAGCATCAAAACCCGAATTGCCCGGCAATGCAATGGGCGGCAGTTACGAGCGGCGTTTTGAAAGGTTTTTGGCAAGAAAAGCATTGGAACAATCTCCGGCGGCATTACAGGAATTTATCAATTCGCCAGCGGCGGCCAATGTGCCGGCTGTCAATATGCTTTGGGCGGTACAGGCTTTACCGGAAGGTCAGCGCGAAACTGCGTTCCTTAAATTTTGGCCAAAGGCAGAAATGTCGGTACTGGATGAATCTACTTTTGTGAGTATGGCGGGAATGCTCAAAAACAGCGACATTAACGAGACTATGAAGCAGTTGACCGCTGATCCGGCGAATGCGAAAACGTACATTACGTTCGCTTTGCAGAACCAATCGCAGGTACAATCACCGGAAATGGCTGCGATACTGGCCGCTCCGGTGAAAACTTTACTCACCAGCAATACGCAAACGGATAAAGACCTGGCACTCGACGCGATCGGCCGGTTTAAGATCGAGCAATCGAGCGCAGCAGTGGCCGGTATGATCAGCGACCAGCTGCCTGACAATACTTTGCGCCTCGCCTTGAAAGCCATGGAAGTAAGTCCAAAGCAGAACCAGCCCGTATTTGCGAAGGTCGTGCAGGACAAGAAAATGAGCTTCGATATTCGCGCAGCCGCATTGAACAGTTTATCCAAAACCGACCCCGCCGCAGGCAAGCAGGCTTCGCTGAAATGGGTACCTGAATTGAACCAGAATGAAAAAACAGAACTCGCCTCGATCCTGTCGGCTTCCAGCCAGGGCGCAGAGTTGCTGGTTTCGATGCACGAAAAGAAACTGCTCGACCTGTCCGCCTTCGATCTTCCAGCGGCCGAGCGCATTTTGAATGCTAACAAAAATGACAAACGAAGCGTCGCGATTATGGAAGGTGTGAAGAAACGCGACGAGGAAAAGAAGAAAGAGTTCAAAGGTAAGCTGACGAAATATATGACCGTGGCGGAGAAGAACGGCGGGAATGCGGAGGCCGGGAAGGTATTGTTCCAGACTTGCCTCGCGTGTCACCAGGTAGGTAGCAAAGGCCAGAATATTGCGCCCGCGCTGGACGGATCGGCGAACCGCGAAAACGAGGCGCTGCTTACCGCAATCCTCGATCCCGATGCGGCTGTGGAGTCGGGTTATGCAGTATATCGGGTAAATAAGAAGGATGGAACCAGTGTGGAAGGCTATCTCGTGAACCGCGATAACCAGGGTACTACGCTCGCATTCATGGGCGGCGCCAAGGTTTTTGTGGAAGCGGCGGCGATCAAAAGCCAGAGTTTCCTCGGCGGTCGCTCTTTTATGGTCAAAGGGCTGATCGACAGCTATTCAGACAAGCAGGTAGCTGATTTACTTTCCTATATTAAAACATTAAAATAGCAATTATGGTCAGGCATTTCGGGGTTTTTCAGTTTAAAAATTCGGTTACGGACGAACAAATCGTACATTGTTTTAAAACTATGATGGAAATGGTCGGGCAGATCCCAGGGCTTCTCGACATGGAACACGGACCTTACGAAAGTCCGGAAGGCATGAACGATGGGTTTACGCACGGTTTTGTGATGACTTTCGACAGTCCGGCTTCCCGCGACGCCTACCTGCCCCACCCCGTGCACGAACATGCGAAAGATGTGGTAGTACCGAATCTGGAACGGGTGGTAGTTTTTGATTTTGAGGTAAAAAATTGATGCATGAATATGTTTTCGAACGAAAAGTACATTTTGTTACTAGGCTGTTTTGATACAAAAGGCGACGTTTTCACCTTTCTGCGCCAACAGATCCTTGCCCAAAAAGAACAGATCATTACGATCAATACGGGCATTTTCGGTACAACCGACGCATTTCATGTTGACTTTGAAGCCGAGGCTGTCGCGATCGAAGGAGGTTATGATCTCGCACTGCTCCGTTCGGAGCGCGACCGTGGAAAGGCGATGGATATCATGGGGCGCGGCGCGGCACAGATCGTCGCCCGGCTCGTGGAAGAAGGAAAAGTGAAGGCGGCAATTGGAATGGGCGGCGGCGGCGGTACTTATATTACGCTCGCCGCAATGCAGCAAATTCCGTTTGGTATTCCCAAACTCTGCCTGAGTACCGTCGCTTCCAAAGACCTTTCCCGGCAGATCGGTGACAAGGATATTACATTAATGCCGTCGGTCGTGGATGTGGCCGGCACCAACCATATTCTGAAAAGGCTGGTAGCACAGGCGGCCGCGGCTATTTGTTCTATGGCAAATGTGCCCGCGACCGAAAACACCGAAACCGCAGGCTGCATTGCGATCAGTATGTTTGGAAATACGACCGCCTGCGTGGACAAATGCACGGAATTACTGACCAAAAAAGGGTACGAAGTGCTGGCATTTCACGCAACAGGCGTGGGTGGCAAAACAATGGAGGCACTGATCCGCGAAGGGAGTTTTGATGCAATACTCGATGTTACGACGACCGAGCTCGCGGATGATCTCTGCGGCGGCATTTGCAGCGCCGGTCCTACCCGGCTCACGGCCGCTACCGAAATGGGTTTGCCGCAGATAGTCGTGCCGGGCTGTCTGGATATGGTCAATTTCGCCCATTTGGATACCATACCTACCCAATACAAAAACCGGCAGCTTTACAGCTGGGCGCCTGATGTGACGCTGATGCGGACCAATGTGGAGGAGAATTTGATACTTGGCCAGCGGCTTGCGGAAAGGGTAAGCGCCTCGCTGGCACCGGCTTCGATCATTATCCCATTGCGCGGTATTTCGCAGGTAGACTCGGAAGGCGGGATATTTTACCAGCCACACGCAGATGCCGCATTATTTGATTCGATAAAAGAACACGCGGCCGACCATGTGGAAGTAATCGAATCTGACCTGCATATCAACGATCCTGCATTTGCGGAGACGCTGGTTAACAATCTGCTGTTACTTTTGCAAAAAAGAGAAAGCTTAAAAATTAAGTATTAATACCATCTAATATGCCGAACCAATGGACCGGTAAGGGGAATCCTTACACAAAACAGGAAGTTAGAGACCGCCTGAAAAAGACTCTAGACGAGGGAAAAGCGATCATCGCGGCGGGCGCGGGAACGGGGATCAGTGCCAAATTCATCGAAAAAGGCGGCGCGGACCTCATTATTATTTACAACTCAGGAAGATTCAGAATGGCGGGCCACGGCTCTACTGCGGGCTTAATGGCTTACGGCGATGCGAATGCGGTAGCGATGGAAATCGGTGAGTTTGAGGTATTGCCGGTAGTCGAGGAAATTCCGGTGATATGCGGTGTGCATGGCTCAGATCCCAGGCGCAGAATGTGGCACCATTTGCTGAAAGTAAAGGAAATGGGATTTTCGGGAGTCAATAACTTTCCTACCCACTGTATTGTTGATGGGCATTTCAGGCAGGTTTTGGAAGAAACGGGAATGGGCTTTGCCAAAGAAGTTGAAATGGTAAGACTGGCCACGATGATGGACCTGTTCTCTATCGTATATGTAGCTACGCCGGAAGAAGCGCGGCAAATGGCGGAAGTGGGCGCGGACGCAATTGTAGCGCATGTAGGCACGACCGTCGGCGGCTCAATCGGTGTTACGGGCGCGGCTGTTTCCATGGACTATGCGATCGAACGTACCCAGGCGATCGCCGATGCGGGCCGGGAAGTGAACCCTGATATCTTTTTCCTCGCCCACGGCGGACCGGTGAATACTCCCGACGATGTGCGCGAAATACTTAGCAGAACCGACGTTCACGGATTTGTCGGCGCCTCTTCGCTCGAAAGAATGGGGATAGAACAATCGCTCACGGATTTGACGCGCGACTTCAAAAGCATTAATCTCAGATAGAAAGCAAAGCCGGTTACAGTTCAAATGGCACGACTTTTTGATGTTGCGATTACATCACCTAGAAAGAAATTCGTGCATATATGGCTGTAATCGGCGAGCTTATCAAAAAAGCGCTTGATTTCACGGGCAGGATCATCAGCGATCCGGACCCGGTGGAAGCGCAAAAAAACGTTCTGAAAACCCTGCTGGAAACGGCAAAACTTACCGCTTTCGGAAAGCAATATCAATTCTCCGAAATCCTCGAAAGCGACGATATCATCTCGGAATTCCAAAACCGCGTACCTGTTCACGATTACGACAAAATATTCGGCGAATGGTGGCACTTCCTGCTCGAAGGACACCAGAATGTGACCTGGCCGGGCGGACAGAGCTACTTCGCACTCAGCAGCGGCACGACCAGCAATAGTAAATACATTCCAGTAACGGACGAAATGCTCGGCTGCATTCGTAAAGCAGGTATTTCAGAAATCGCCACAATCGGTGCATTTAATTTACCCGGTGATTTTTTCACCAAACAAATCTTAATGCTTGGCAGCAGCACCAACCTGATCCAGAAAGACGATCACCAGGAAGGCGAGATCAGCGGGATCAGCGCGAGTAACCTGCCGACTTGGTTTGGCGGATTCTATAAACCCGGACCTGAAATCGCAGCCATTTCGGATTGGGATGAAAAGGTAAAAAGGATCGCGGAAGAAGCGCCTAACTGGGATATTGGCTGCCTTTCGGGCATTCCGTCATGGATTGAGCTAATGTTGAAAGAGATTATCAGCTATCACAAACTCAACAGTATTCACGAAATCTGGCCGAATCTGATGGTGTACACGACGGGCGGCGTGGCTTTCGAACCATACCGGAAAAGTCTTGCGAAACTGTTCGCCCGACCGCTTATTTACATAGATACCTACCTCGCTTCCGAGGGTTTTATAGCGATTCAAAAGCGGCCTGAAACTTCTTCGATGGCGCTTTTCCCGAACAATGGGATCTTTTACGAATTCGTCCCTTTTAACGGCGACAATGTGGATGAAAATGGATTGGTAAAACCGGGCGGCACGGTGTTATCCCTAGCCGAAGCCGAAGAAAACGTCGAGTATGTATTGCTGCTATCGACCGTTTCCGGCGCGTGGCGCTATATGATCGGCGACACGGTAACAATTACCGACAAAGCGCGGGCGGAGATCAAAATCACCGGCCGGACCAAGCATTTTCTCAATGTGGTCGGCTCACAACTTTCTGTGAACCAGATGAATGACGGCTTGCGTGTGATCGAGCAGGAATATGATGTTGTAATAAAAGAATTCATCGTTGCAGCCGTGCACAGGGGCGATGAGTATATTCACAAGTGGTTTTTAAGTTGTGATAAAAGTCCCGACAAGGTGAAAGTCGCGGAGTCGCTGGATGCGACTTTATCTGAAAACAATAAAAACTATAAGGTAGCCCGCAGCCGCGCATTGAAAGGCGTGGAGGTGGAACTGATACCTGAGGAGATCTTTTACAAATGGAGTGAGGAAACAAAAAAGAAAGGCGGGCAGGTGAAAATCCCGCGCGTGATGAAAGAGGAAGATTTCCTTGAATTCGCTGCATTTGTGGAGAAAAACCTAGGTTAACCCCTGTTCCTTCGCTTCCAGTTTCCGGACCTGCTCTACGATATCATCCGGCGAAAGATACAGGCGGGCAATTTTCTGCTTGTATTTTTCGGGAAGGAAAGTGTGGTCGAGGATGAAGTGTTTGGTGCTGAGAATGTATTTACCCAAACCATGACTTACAGCAAATGTATCGGCCACGCGCTCGGCTTTCTTTACAAACCTGGTTGAAAAAAGGTACCCTATTCCAAACCGGATCATGCCGAACGTATCCCGGTTTTCATAATCCATTACATGCCCCAGTTCATGCCCGATCCAGCCGACCATAATGTCCGGCGGGATCTGGTGAATGGGGATTGCCGAGTTAGTGAGCTGGAATAACGCGCTGATATTGATTTGGTAAGCCCGCTTGCCCCCGAACATGGTACCAATCCTCGGCTGCGCCTGCATAACCGATCCTTTGATCTTCTTTTTAAACAAAAAATGTATTTCAGTCTCTTTCAATTCGGGGTAAAAAGAGAGTGCTTTCAATACCTCCGCTTCAATCACCCGCGGGATCGTCTTATTCTGTCTGAAATCCTCTATTTCCATCGTAAACTCAACTATTTCCCGAAAAATGTACGGGCAATAACAAAGAATTATAATCGTGCCTGTTTACCCAGACCCGGCTGGCGTACCAACTCTCCACGGCATGCTATTTTGAAACTTCGAAGTAGGCTGGATGGAAGCGCTTCGCTTGACCAATCAATTTTTAAAGCTTCACAGATCCGCTTTCTCAACAATTTTTAATTTTTCAATTCATCAACATTCCAACACAATGAAAACAAAACTAACCTACTACGCGCTGGCTGCCATGCTGTTTTCGCAGCCTGTCCTGGCCCAGATTGTCTCCCAGGACTCTTTGAAGGCCCTTGACAATCAAAAGGAAGCGATCAAGATCAGTCAGGATATTAATGACAAAAAAATAAAGCTGGCTGAAAAACAGAAAGACCTTCTGGAAAAAGAACAGGAAATGCAGAAAAGCGCACAAAAAGCGCAGGCCTCAGCGGACGCAAACAGACAGGCGGCGGCTGATCTGACTGCCAATCCGCAGGATAAGAAACTGTCGGGGAAAGCCAACAGTGCCGCGAAGGATGCCCAGCGTGATGCTAAAAATGCCCGAAAAGATAGCGAGGGCATCGAAAAGCTTAACAAGGATATTGCCGAGCTCCAGAAAGATATTCAGGAAGGCGAGCAGAAGCTGGCTGGAATGGGACAGCTCGTTTCGCCGGCTTCTGCTGCAACGGTTACCACACCGGTAATCAGCAGCCAGTCGACGCAAAATAACGGTCAGATTACGAACAGCTCGGGTTATGCGGGGAATACTTCGGGCGGGCAGAATGCAATGCCGGCTCCTGCAACCAATAGCGGCAACCCGAATGTGATCCAAAGGAATATCACTTTGGATTCGGCCAATGCAAACAACGCGAATGCGTTCGCGCAGCGGCTCGTGGAATCTACCTACAAAAATTACCCGCAGCAACAGGGCCAGCCTGCTATTATTATCAACAATATCATTGTTCCACCGAACTACAACCAGCAGGAACTAGCCGCCGGAAATGCTGGAAGCCGTTTTTCCAATAGCCAGGATCAGCAGGATTATGAAGATTACAAAGCGTGGCTGAGATTCAAACGTGGCGAATCTGCCGCGCCCGGGCAACAACGCGTTTATGCAGCGCCTGCCAGCCCTGCCGACGCGGCATACAGCGAACCGATGACGCGGGAAGAAAGGTTGACTTTCAGAGAACGATTTGGTGAAAAACCTGCCCGCAACTCTGGCCTATGGGTGATCCCATTGGTGGGTATCCATGCTTCTAACTTCAATGCAAACTTCGATGATGGCAAGTATGAGGGCCGATCGGGCTGGAATGCGGGACTAGATTTCCGTTTCAGGATGAAGAAATTTTTCATTCAGCCGGGTGTACATTATCTGAGCTCTTCGATGGACGTGACCAGCGAGGATAGTGTTTCAACTGCTCCGCTCCTGACAGGTCCGAGGATACATTCATTGAAAGCTCCCTTAATGCTTGGCGTGTACCTGACGAAGGCCAAAGGCGGTTTTTTCCGGTTCAATATCAAGGGCGGTGTGGTCGGAAATTATGTATTGAGTGTGGACGATACCGAAAATTCACGCTTTAACAAGGACAATATTGAAGAGTTTTCTTATGGTTTGAATGCCGGAGTTGGCCTTGAATTCGGCTTTGTAACGCTTGATCTTTCGCATGAATGGGGAATGAGCCCTTTCCTGAAAGCGAATGATCAGAAAAACAATGTGCTGAGAGCGACACTGGGTTTCAAGTTGTAATCTCATTTGCATACAAGAAAAAGACGGGGTCGGAGCACATTTGCTCCGACCCCGTTTTTACTTTTCAGCAGCTTTACTGCGCTGCGGGCCCCATCTTGAACTCCGCGCCCATAACAACCATTAACGAACTTTCTTCGGCTTTCGGATTCACAAAAACGACGTACAAATCGTGCAGTTTCCCGTCGGCGCTACCCGCATTTTTGATAGGGATATTTAAGGATGTGGGTTTAAAATCCAGTTTCTCAGCAGGTTCCAGAACAATCGACTCGCCTAAGAGTTTTCCGGTCGGACTGTCGAGCCGCAATTCCACTTTTCCGCCGGCCGAATTCAGTTGTGGCTTGGGAGCCAGCGCTTGTAACTCCAATTCGGTCACCGCATTAAGGTCGACTTGTTTCAAAACCATGTAAGAACCTGATTTGGAAGCGATTGCGAGATTGATTCCACCGTTTGATATTTTCATGATGTTCTCGTAAACGTCAAAATTGTGCATATCAACTTTCGCATTCCGCAGGATAACCGACTCTTCCGATCTCAAAGAAGATAATCCGCTCGCGCCTGCATCTTCATAAGCTGCCCGCACGATGAAAATCCCTTTTCCTTTGTCCCCAGCCGGCAATTTTGCCTGGTAAGTACCTTTCAGCGGCAGCGACTTTTCCTTCGGCTTTTCATTCACTACATTCAAAATATACTTCACCATTTCGGAAGCGTCGGCCGTTGAAAGCTGCGGGTGCGCTGCCATTGCAGTCTCTCCCCAAACACCGCCACCGCCAGCGATCACCTTTTTCGTCAGTCGCTCCACCGCCGATTTATCGTCTTTATATTTCGCCGAAACCTCCCGGTAAGCCGGCCCGATCGACTTTTTATCAACTGCGTGACAAGCCTTGCAATCGCTCGCTTCGATCAACCTTTTACCCGAACTGAATGCTGCGCCTGCATCCGCCGAGCGGTGGCCCTGCGCAATTGCGATCTTGTCATATCCTTCCGGCAAATAATTTATATTCACTGCAACACGTTCAGCATCAATCCCTTTACCTAATGTTCCGTCTTCTTTGTCAGATACCTTGATATCGTAATTAAAGGGTTTATCGGGCGTGTAAAAAGACTTGTTGCTCGCCGGCATATCCAGGGTCAGCACGGGCGGTTCGTTTCCAACGGTAATTTCCATCGCTTGCGTGCTCACCCCTCCTTTTCCGTCGTTTGCGGTGAGCGTAGCTTTGTAAACGCCCACTTTCGCCAGGCTCAGTGCTGCATCCTGGGTATTGATGGTTTTGGCAAATCCGTTTTTCGAAGTGATTTTCCAGGAATAGGTCAATGCATCTCCGTCGGCATCGGAAGTACCTTTTGCGCTGAGTTTAAGTGCAAGCGGCGCAGCTCCGCCCATTTTATTGGCGACCATTTGCAGCATTGGTTTCCGGTTTCCGCCATTGTATTCAATCCGGATCAGGCGGGCATCGTCGTTGGCTGAAAACCAGCCGGTACCATATTCCAGCATGTACAGATCGCCGTTTTCAGCGAACTCCATATCCATCGGATTAGAGAATTTATAGCTCGGCATGAAACGTTCCATCGCCTTGTAATTACCCTCTTTATCCATCGTCACCGACATGATCCAGCCGCGCATCCAATCGTAGGTCAGGATCTTTCCATTATAGTAATCAGGAAATGCGCGCGCAGCATTTTTGAATGCATCCGAGTAAAAAACGGAGCCTGCCATCGCATTCCGACCGCCTGTTCCGGTTAACGGAAACTCAGGAGAAGCGCCGTAAGGATACCAGATAAATGCTTTCTGAGCCGGTGGGAGTACTTTCAGCCCGGTATTGTTCGGTGAAGTATTGCTTGGCGCATTCACGTCCCACTTCTCCATCGATTTCTGGCCGGCAAAATCATATTTGTTATAAGCCTTATTATCCCCTACAAAATGCGGCCAGCCAAAGTTGCCAGCCTTGCGTGCCTGCCCTACCTCGTCGTAACCAGCCGGTCCGCGGCTTGAATCGGGCTTGGCCGCATCCGGGCCAACCTCTCCCCAATATACGTAGTTCTTTTTCTGATCTACCGAAATGCGGAACGGGTTACGGTGGCCCATTGTGTAAATCTCCGGCCGGGTATCCGGCGTGCCTTTGGCAAACAGGTTACCCTCGGGAATCGTGTATCCTCCGTCGGGTTGTGGCTTGATGCGGATGATCTTGCCACGCAAATCGTTGGTATTCGCCGAAGATTTCTGCGCATCCCACGCCATTCTTCCTTCACGCTCGTCGCTCGGACTGTACCCGTTTGAACCGTGCGGATTAGTGTTATCGCCGGTCGACAAATACAGGTTACCAGACTTATCCCAGGCAATGGAACCGCCTGTATGACAGCATTCTTCGCGCTGCGTCGGAACTTCAAGCAATACTTTTTTAGAATTCAAATCGAGCTCGTCACCTTTCAGCTCGAAGCGTGCCAGCACATTTTTGGGCGCTTCCGGGACGGAGTAATACAGGTATATCCAGTGGTTTTTCGCAAAATCAGGATCTTTATTCAAACCCAGCAAACCATCCTCACCCATCGATTCCTTACCTTCCTTGTTCACATATTTTGTACTTACCGGAATTTCGGCGATGGTTTTCAGTTCATTTGTTTTAATATTAAAAAGCCTCACCTGGCCCTTCCGCTGGATGAATAGGATACGTCCGTCGTTCAACACGCTCAGTTCCATCGGCTCGTCAAGTTTCTCTTCAAGCACAACCTTGGTAAAACGGTTTTCCTCTGGTCTGGATTTGGAGAAATCGATCGCTTTGGGCATGTCGCCTCCCGCTGATGGCAGCCCCGCTGATGGCAGCCCCGCAGTATACTGAATACCTGCCCAGAGATGGTTCAGGAAAAGCGGCTCCGAGAAAGTTTCGTCGGTGTGCCCCATTGCAGTGTAAAACGAGCGGCCGCCGTCGAATTCCTGATACCAACCCATTGGATGAAAATCAGGGTTTTTGCCTCCTATATAGCTCTTTTCGTCTATTTTAAGAACGACCTTGATATTCGGGGAGATATTTTTGAAACTGTAAAATTCATCGGTCCTTTCAAATTCATCGGGCATTCCCTGCGTAGCCCAGTGGTTTTTTTCGGTTACGATAAACTTGCCTTTCTGCACATTACTCGGCGTCATCGGGTGATCGAGAAAGTAAGCGCCTGCAAGATTGCCGTACCACGGCCATTCATATTCGGTATCTGTGGCTGCATGAATACCCACATAGCCGCCGCCTGCCTGAATGTATCTTTCAAATGCAACTTGCTGCGCATCGTCGAGCACGTTTCCGGTCGTGTTCAGGAAAATTACAGTATTGAATTTTTGCAGGTTCTTCTCATTGAACTGGGCAGCGTCTTCCGTAAAAGTGGCGCTGAAACCTTTTTCCTTCGACATTTTTTCAATCGCCGCATTGCCCGCTTTGATTGATTCGTGCCTGAAAGAAGCGGTTTTACTAAATACCAGCACTTTGAAAGCCGGTGACTGAGCGATTGCCAGACTGGATATCAGCCATAGGCTCACAGTCAATACGCGTATAAGTATAGGTTTTGTTCTCATCGGTTAATTTTTGATCCGTAAACAAATCTAGCCTTATTCTCCTTATTGTCTTAAAGCTAGACAATAAATATTTTCAAAAAATTTTCTCCTATTAATTCTTTGTTAATTTATAGTTAAGTAAAAATTATTGGTGTAAACATAGTTTTGGAACAGATCGCCAGGCTCTTGCAGCGGCACTGTTTCACCTTTAACCAATTATTGATACACATGAAAAAGAACTGTCTACTATTGTTTATCTCGCTGTTTTTTGTCCTGCCCGGATATGCGCAGGTCATACCCGCAGACGATTGCGAATCGCTTACCGGCTGGGGCGGCGGCGGAAATGTACTAAGTCTGAGCAGCGACGCACCTGCGCAGGGAAGTTCCTCCATTCAATCGGAAGGCGGCAATACCGAGCGTTTCACAAGGCATTTTTCGACCCCGATCAATACAGGTATCGCAGCAAGTGAGCTGAATATTTCCTATCTGCAATTCTCCCTTTTTGTTTCAGATATTACCAAGTTCAGCAGTTCGGACGGACAGTTTGAAATTACCAGCTCAGGCAATCCCGACACCGACGAATTCAACTGGGGAACCGCCAGCGTGAACCTGCGTAACGGATGGAACAATGTAGTGCTGCGCCTCAGTGCGGCGGGCAAGCAGGGTAACCCGAACCTGGCAGCGATCAATTTTTTCAGGTATTATAAACCGATTAATGCAGGCGAATCTGTGATTGTCAAGATCGATGATTTGCGTTTTACAAAAGGTTATCAGGGAAGTGAGCTGATCGGCGCGAAGATTTTCAGTGCTGCCGACGACAATGCAGGCTGGTCGGGAAGTGACGCAATAACTGTGGACCCGGGGAATAAAATATTGGGCAACGGCTCTCTGACCAAAACGGGATCGGGCCAGGACTGGTTTATCCATAACCGCGCACCGTTCAATACGGGAGTCAGTGAGCAAGGTATTGTTAAGTTCTGGCTGTATGTATCCGAAGCGGGCGCTCTTTCGGGAGCAGGCAATATCGTTTTTTCCTCAGCCGGGCAGGCTGGCACCGACGAATATCGCTGGAACCTGGCATCTCAAAAAATACAAAATGGCTGGAATCACCTGATCCTGCATCTTTCCGAAGCAACCAGGCAAGGAAATCCAAACCTGAGCGCGATCAACTATTTTAGGATAAGGCAGCCTGTCGGAGCGCCGGTCACGGTCAAGATCGATGAGATCGAATTTTACGAACCCGCCGTGGCGACTACGGCTGATCCTACTGCGAACACGCTGAACGGAAAGGTGATGTTTGGATACCAGGGCTGGTTTGGACTTCCTACCGACGGACCTCCTGCGCATAACTGGTGGCTGCACTGGTTTGGCGGCACACCCGAACATGCGAATGCGACGATCGATATGTGGCCTTACATGGGCAATTATCCGCAAAACGAGCTCGTGGCTACGAATATGACTTACAGTAACGGAACGCCCGCGAAACTGTTTTCAAGTTACAACTACAATACTGTAGACGAGCATTTCAAATGGATGCGCGAACATGAGGTCGACGGCGTTTTCCAGCAGCGTTTCCTGGATTATTTCCGGACTACCGATACCCGCGTGCACCGGCATTTTGACAAAGTGCTTGAAAACGTGCAGACCGCGAGCTATAAGTATGGGCGCGTTTATTCGATCATGTACGACCTCTCCGGCGCTGATGCAACTTCTACCGAGGAGGTTATTGCGGACTGGAAGCGGCTGGTGGACGAAATGGGCGTGACCACGGAAAGTAACTATTTATGGCATAAGCAAGAACCGCTGGTCGCATTGTGGGGACTGGGACTTGCCTCCAACCCGGAAGCGACAGCGGAGCGTTCGGAAAAGCTGGTGAGGTGGTTTAAAGAAGGCGATCCAGCCGACCCAACCGACGATCCGAAATACCGGGCTAATGTAATGGGCGGATTAAATGACAACTGGCGCGAGCATTCGGCAGCGTGGCTGGCGGTTTATGATCTGCTCGATGTGATCAGTCCGTGGTCGGTGGGGAGGTACAATACCGAAAGTGGCGCGAATGCATTCGCAATCAATAGTGTAAGACCCGATATGGCATATCTCGCACCTAAGAACATCGACTATATGCCCGTTATATTTCCCGGCTTTTCCTGGTTCAATCTTCAAAATGTCCGCGACAATCCGTCAGCCGCTGTCAAAAATTCTATTCCGCGCAATGGTGGCAGCTTTTTGTGGCAACAGTCTCAGAATGTGATCAATGAGGGAGCTAATATGATTTACCTGGCGATGTTTGATGAAGTGGATGAGGCGACTTCATTTTTTAAAATGGAGAAGTTCTCTAACCACACACCAAAGGGAGGCGATACCTGGTTCCTGTCGCTCGACGCCGACGGTTACGACCTGACGCCCGACTGGTATATGGCGCTGGGCGGCTACACGAAGAAGGTTTTAGCCGGAAAAGCGACCAACAGCTTGTCGGTGCCGCTTTACCCCAATGCACTGTCGACTACCGCTGGAAGTCCGCTACCGGTAACGCTCATCAGTCTGAGTGCCGTAAACCGGGAAAACCAGGTACAGATCGAGTGGCAGACTTCTCAGGAATCCAACAGCTCACATTTTGAGATACAGCGCAGCAGCGACGCGCGGACTTTCAGGGAAATCGCCAGGATTAATGCGCAGGGCAATGCGACCAATACCACAAACTACGGATATCCGGACTCTGGCTTGCCGGGCGGGCAGTATTACTACCGCCTGAAAATGACAGATCGGGATGGTACTTATGCTTACAGTAATATTGTTACTGCTGAGATTGCGGGAGCTATTGAGGTAAGTATTTATCCAAATCCTACCTCCTCTTCTCTGAAAATCAAGTCTGCGGGGAAAATCGGACAGATTGATATTCTCAATGCGAGCGGTCGCAAATTGTATACTTTTAAGACTGATAAATCCTCATTTGAAATGGACATAATCGGCTGGAAACCGGGCATTTACATCGTCCTCATCGACGGAGTTGAGCGGAAAATAGTGAAATTATAATTGCATAAAAAAATAGCTCCCGGCATTCCTGAGAATCGGAAAGCCGGGAGCTTCTACGATCTTTTTTGTTAATCTTCTTTATTTATTTTGGTCATCATTCGCGCAATAAATTCCCTCAGGCCTTTACCGTAAATGATACTCAAAGCCAGGAAAACCAATGTGGACCCGATCAGGATCACATATCCCAGGAAATAGCTGTCGAGCGCTCGGTTGAGCAGTTGCCCGAGGATCAGGATGATCGTGATACCAATCGTTAATGCGATCAGCGCCATAATTCCGTAGTAGGTTACCGGCGAAGCTATTTTGGCAACGAATGCATTAAATTCTGCCTTGATCTGGTCGAGCTTATCATCAATGAATTTGGTAAAAATAGCAAAGGGACTTTTTTTCGCACCTTTTTCCGCATTCTTGGTCTCTTCCGGCGCAGGTGTACCTGGTCCGTGATCCACCACAACTTCGTGCCTCGATATAAGAACCGCGTGTTCGTTGGGCGAAATCGCGATACCATCAGATCTGGCATAAACCTTGGTAAACTCCGCACCGAAATACAGAATAATAGATGAATAATAGATCCAGGTAAGCAGGATTACAATAGACGCCGAAGTTCCGTAGGCGGCGCCAAGATCGGACTGACCGAGGTAGAAGCTGATCGCGAATTTCCCGATCGCGAACATGATGGAGGTGAAAGTAGCACCCACCAGACACTCCTTCCAACGCACGTGTCCGTCGGGCAGGATCTTGAATATCACTGTAAACAAGGCAGTTATGATCACCAATACAAGCCCGACATTCAGAATTGAAAATATGACCACTGAAACTTCCGAAAAGTACCTTTCCAATCTGTTACTAAGCAAATCCACCGCTGCATTCACGCCGAGCGAGACGATCAGGAGAAAGCCTAGCGTGAGGATTATCGAGAAAGACAACAGCCTGTTTTTGAGGTATTGCAGCCAGCTGCGTTGCGGCTTGGACTTTATCGCCCAGATGTAATTAATAGAATCCTGGATTTCAGCAAAAACCCCCGTCGCACCGATCAGCAGCGTTACCCCTCCTATTGCAGCGGCCAGTTTGGACTTGTCGGTGATCGCGGCATTCTTAATCAGTTCCTGTACCTGCACAGCCGCCTGCTTTCCCACTAATCCGCTAATCTGGGCATACAATTCACCCTGAAAAGCCTCTCTTCCGAAAAAAATGCTGACGATAGAAATGATCAGGAGCAGCATCGGGGCCAGTGAAAATATGGTATAGTAGGATAAGGCCGCGGAAAGTTTGAGCACATTATCCTCCATAAATTCGGCAAAACTATCCTTGATCAGCGTGATAATAAACTTGATGCGTTGCATATTATAGTGTTGGTCAATGGTGATATTACCAAGCCCACACTACAAAAAACAATCATACCAGAGATCAGGCGGGCAATACCTGCCTGACTTTTTTATAGCCGGGATACTCTTGCCAAAAAGCATCCCGGCTTACTGAAAATACGATGCTGCTATTCTTTCAAAAATTTCAGACGCAAGATTGTCCCGGTTTTCATTGTAATCTGCACCATGTACAAGCCTGAGCCCAGCGTTTCAACCGGTATCGCCAGCGCATCACAATTAGATATCTTACCCGCTTTTCGTTTCCTCCCGGCTATATCTGTGATCAAATAGGAACTTGCGTCGCAGGGCTGCGGCAAAATGATACGAAGTACGCTTTTGACCGGATTCGGGTAGAGCATTGCGGCTTCCGGCTGGGGGCGATTCACAGAGACCAGATTTGAATACATATAGGTCTGATCGTAGTCGATCTGTTTGAGGCGGTAATAGCTCCTGCCACCCAGCGGCAGCTCGTCGGCAATCCTGTACCAGTTCGGCTGAGAGCTCGTTCCATTTCCGGGTACGGATTTAAGCAAAAGCCATTTTTTAGCATCAGCCGACCGCTCCACTTCAAAATGATGGTTATTCAGCTCACTGCTCGTTTCCCACGTTATTGATACCTGATTCTCAACGGGTTTGGCATCAAACCGTACCAATGTGACAGGCAGCGGGTCCGAGCAGGATTGTATTGCAATATCGTCCAGCCGCAGTTCGTCCCGGGCGCCGCCAATCGTTGGATCAATGCAATAGTATCTCCATAAAAGCTGCACGTAAGGCTGGTTCAGGGCAGCGGCGGGCAATTTTACCCAAGGCATCATTTGCGAATGCCCGGCAGTGGCTGACCTCACATATTCCACAGGCTGGCTGCTGGTGTTAAGTACATCGGTGAAAGGGCCCGTTTCGGAGAGCCGGTATTGCAACCGGATCGCGTAAGGGCGGAAATTGGGCGTAACCGTACCGCCTGTCCACTTCACACTCACCTGCGTTTTGCCGGTTGTGTTGAGTGCAAGAATAGCCCCTCCCAGCTTCATCCCTGCATAGCCCGGGTTGCCAGCGGCATTTCCGGTATTGATAAACGATATTCCTTCGTCGCCAAGCCCGCTGATCCTCGTCCGGCTAGTAAGATCATACGCGCCACTTGTAAACCCAACTACTTCCGAACTCAATTCCGGATCATCGTTGGCCATATATACAAATCCCATATGCGCGGGAAACGTCCCGGCGGCGGCATTGGCCGCCCAGGAAGTGAGAAGGTACACGCAGGCGCTTTCATCGAGCGGTTCCGGAAATTTCGTCGGCGCTACGTCTGTCCCGAAAACCGCCCGGTAATTGGAGCCCGAAGACGGAACAAACTCGATCGTGGGTGTAATTAGCACATCGCCGTTGGTAATATTTTCCCATTGTAAAAATTTAAAACCCGGCTTGGGAATTGCGGTAAGCGCTATTGATACATCTTTAAAATAGGTTCCCTTCCACGGATACGGATTTCCTGTTAATCCCGGTGTTGTTGGCAGGATATCGATGGTGTTCACGCGGACAAACCCGTGTGCTGCATTAGAGACATTTACTGTGATCTGCCGGGTCCCTTCGTTCAGACCAAACTGGCTTTGAATGTGGCTGCGCGCAATGTTCGGGCGGTTGGTTGCAAAGTTGACCATGAGTTGGATATTTGCTTCCCAGGCGTCCACGCTGGCAGGCCGGTTCCAGCGTTTGATATTTTCAGGGATCTCGCCGCTGATCGCATTTTTACAGGATTCAATCTCCGCCAGCAGTCGTTGCGGCTGAAAATAGGAGTTGATCAGATCTGCATACCTGTTGATGAATTTCTTTTTGAATGTTGGATTTGGCAAAAGGTATTGCAATAGAAAATCGGGCGCACCCAATGCTTTTCCGAATTGATTGGCATCGACCTCTTCAAAACTCAGGTCAACGTCGAACAGCGACCATCTCCACCGCCCGTCCTTACCTTTACCCGCCGCCGGGTTGTAGGGGACTTTGTGCCGCCAGTAAGTGACGTTTCCATAGGGCCAGTCCCAGTTGGCAGCGTATAGTTCGAGCACGCAATAGTCGATAAAATTATCCATGTCCATTCGTTCCAGCGCATAATTATAGCTGCCGGCGTCGGCCATATTATGGGTTTTAATGTAATTGGAGAGATCACCATAATGCCCCGAATTCCCGGAAATATCGGGATCGGCGAAGAACTCGATGTGATCCGGTTCCAGCGCGTAGTGACTTGCGTAATAGTATTCGTCGAGACGCTCCCTTACGTCGTGAATTCCCCAATATTCTCCGTTCAGATAGGTCACTGCCGGCCGGTAATCCTGCAATTCCATATCAAGTCCCTTCGCAATCTGATGAATGTAGGCGTCTTTTAGCAACATTCTCTCATAATCATTTCCGGAATTCCTGAGTAACAACCGTTTGAACGTATGGAAATTAAGCGATGGAAAGATAGGGTAATCGATATTGCTCTGCGACGCGTTCTGACCGGTCGAGTAGAGCCGGAAACTCTTTTTGTCGTGCGTTCGCGAACCTGCACCATGAATACGCAGCCCCAGTTCCTGGTTCATCACTGGCACACCATCTACCAGCATTTCCACATTCACGGGTATCTCGTCGCTTCTGTAATAGTTGCCAGCGGGTACACCGAATGAACCAGCAGCAGGATTTGCATTGCGCCAGTCGACGAAATCTTTGCCAGCCACACCAATCCCTTTCACGTAATCGAACATATGATCCGGATTAGTCTTAATTGAAAATACAGGCAGGTTTGATTTCGGCTGACCGTTTGGTGTAAACCAGTACGACCTGGAAATGGTCTCGCTGGGCAACTTGCCCGTCTCATACACTTTGGCCCTCACCACCATCCCCTTGTAAACCGGCTTGACAGGGACAGCTGCATAAGTGGGCGTGAAGTCGTTGGTCGTAGAGATGGAGGCATAAACGTCGGGTTGAGAAGACTTGTCGGTGATGGACAGATTTAACGGGGAATTTTGCTTTAAGGTCAGAAAATTTCGGGTCAGCGTTGGCCCGGCAGACTGTCCGGGGTTTTGCGGATACTGGTTTTTGAACTGGTAGGCGGTGCCGGGTGCGACCGTGTTGTTCTTGTTCGGCTCGGAACCGTCGGTCGTGTAATAGATCTCTGCTCCCGGAACAGCAGAAGTGATGGTAAGTGTAAAAGGATTTTGGAAAAAACCACTTGCCGCGCTCATGGCAGGCGGCTCCGAAATGCCAGTGAAGGAATTGGCCGCTACATTGCCTGCATTGGGCGAAGAAGGTGAGAAAAAAACGATATCCGGACCTCCGTTTGTCTTTCGTCCATAAGAAATATCCGTCCGCTGCTTTGGAAACCCAAGGTGATCTACGATAACCTCACCCGGTGTCGACAAGAAAAATTCCTCTCCGTCCCCGCTCAGGTTGAAGCTCAGGTGACGGGCCAGGTGGGTTTTACCGCTCGCCCAGAGTATCAGGTAGGAACCGGCCGGCATTACGTAGTCACCGGTGCCTGATGGCAGCTGAAATTTTTTGAGCTCTCCGGGATCATCGGAAACATAGTAGCCACCAAGATCCACCGTGGTGCCACCTGCATTATACAGTTCTATCCAATCTTCGTCCTCACCTACCTGATCCTGATAGGCGTTGGAATTGGAAGCCATTAATTCGTTAATAAAAACAGATTGTGCGTTGCATTTGGGAAAGACCAGGCTGGCCAGCATCCAAATTGAAAGTTGTAAATATTTCATGATTCGGAGGAAATGATACAGTTAAAATTTAGAATAATTGTATCAGATTTACCAACGGGCAAGCCGTCAATTATTTAACGGTATCATTTTTAATGCTCTAATTATCAATTATTTACAACATATCGTCAATTGTCCTCACTCCTACTACGCAGCTGCTAATTGTTCTATATGGCCTGCAAAAAAAGCATCGGATCCTACTACACAAATTCATGCATTCAGAATATTATTCACGGAAGTTTCAGTGTAGAATTTGGCGCGTAAAATTTGTCGCTGCTCAGTTACTCTGTATTTGAATTTCTTGAAACAGTACATATTAATGGTTCCGTATTGTTCTGATTGCGTCAGTATTGATACGCATCTGAAAACAGTTCCTGCCCGGGCCTAACAAGAAAGCGCGCCTGTTACGAGGCGCGCTGCAAAAAAAACGAAGAGCTATCGGAGACTTTTTCTGCTTTCAGGAAAAACGGCTTCGGGCATCGTAAGCAAGGCCGAGTCCGACGCTGGAAAGCTTGTTTTCTTCTGACCATTCAGCCGCAGGGAATAGCTTGCGGAATTGTTCCTGAATGAGCGGGATCTCGGTAGAGCCGCCGGTCATGATCACCAGGCTTATCGCTTCGGGCAATATCCCGGCGGCTTGCAGGCATTCCCGCGCCGCGCTCACGATCTTCTCAGTTTTGGATGTAATAGCAGCATTGAAATCTTCTCTGGCCACATCAATGCGGAGATCCTCGTCGATAAAATCCAGTGCCGCGGCGAAACGCTCCCTGCTGGCCAGCCCGATCTTGATCTTCTCCGTTTCCGCCAGTACCGCGTGCCCGGTTTCCTGTTCCAGCACGTTGATCAGCCTGCCGTAACGTACAGGGTCATGCGTTTCCCGCAGTAATTGTTTTGCCTGAAAAACGATCCGGTTTGTATACAGGAAGTTTACTTTGCTCCATTCCGACAAATCGAAATAATGGTAAGACGGAACTTCCAGGTTTTTGGCACCATATCTGGTCCTGAATCCCAGTTCGGGCATCATTTCAGCCAGACTCAGGTCTTTATCAAAATCATTTCCACCCAAGCGCACACCGGTATTGGCAAGAATATCGCTGTTCCGGTCGGACTTGCGTGCATTTTCCTTCGAAAGGCGGATGATCGTAAAATCAGAAGTTCCGCCGCCCAGGTCTACCACGATTGCCAGTTTCTCGCCGGAAAGCCTGCGCTCGTGGGCGAATGCAGCTGCAATTGGTTCATATTGAAAACCGACGTGCTCAAAACCAAGGCTCGTTGCAACCGCTTTCAATTCGCTCTCGGCGCGCTGATCGGCGGCAGGATCGTTGTCTACAAAATGTACGGGCCGCCCCATTACCACGTGCCGGAGTTCGGTCCCGCAATCGGCCTCGGCTTTCCGCTTCATCTGGTCCAAAAAGGCGGCGATGATCTGGTGGAACTTCATCAACTCACCGTTTACCATCGTTCCCTGGCGCATCGCAGGTGTGCCTAGTACCCGTTTGAGGCTGCGCATCAGCCGGCCGGGCTGGCGTGTCAGAAACCGTTCTGTCGCCTCGCGCCCGAAATAAGCGTGATTGTCTTTACGCGCAAAGAACATTGCGCTGGGAATGGTAGTATGGTCGTTTTCGACCGGGATCAGAAAAACATCGTTTTGATCCGCGACCGCCAAACTGGAATTGGAAGTGCCGAAATCAATACCGCAAAAAACAGGAGGTGTCATTGGTCTGGAAAATTGGGCGCGCAATTTCTGATTATTTGCCCGGCAATGCAAACTTTTTAGTAAAAGTTCGTCGATTGCACCACCTGGGGGCGTGTATTAATAGCCGCGTAGCTATTTCGCTACAAAGGTGTTTTATAAATTTTCCGTAAAATTGCCTTTCGGTTAGTCTGGTGGCTAAACTATCTATTGCCCTCCATCGTACATGTCATTACTCCGCCTTAGCAACGCGGGGCTTTTCTACACACCTTACCTGAGGTAAATAGTTCGGGTGCGCATTGACAACTTTACTGATGAAGAAATATTTCGGTTCGCCGGTACCTGCATATACCTTAAAAACTTTCCTACTTTGTTTTGCCGCCCTCTGGTTTTTCACAGAATGCCAAAAGTCAATCAAACCGGCGCAGGAAGACCAGCTTGAAATGTGGATCGACAGCCTGGACCGCCATTCCAGAAAAATCGGGATCAAAAATGCGATCCACACCCTCGACTCCATCATGGCGACCCGCCCGAAAAAGACTTTCGCCGACCGGATGCAATATTACAAATTCATGAAAGTGTTGTGTCACCGCGATTCCACGCTGAGTGAAGAAGCATTGAGCTATACGGATAGTCTGCTGCTATTATTTTCGTCCGTGCAGGTGCGTGAAATGTATCCGGCTGAATATTCGAAAGCGTTACTTTTAAAAGGTGATGATCTTTTGAAACAAAAAGAATATTACCGGGCTTACCGGAATTACTACCACGGCAAATCCTTTCTGACAGGCCTGGGCGAGATTTGCGAATGTGCCAGGTACAGCAGCCGGATCGCGAATATTTCTTACAAAGAAGAAAACTACTATCAGGCGATCGAATATTGGCAGCAGGAACTGAAGGAACTTGCCAAATGCCGCGAAGCAGACAATTTCCAGTTACAATTCATTGAAAAACAAGGTAGTATCCGCAATATCGGAATGGCATATATTCATTTGAATCAGCCGGATATTGCCTCGGACCAGTTTCGCAAGGCTATGGATTTCATTGACAAAAATGAATCGAAATTTCCGCGCGAAAAGAACTTTATCAAGTTTGCGCGCATCGTCATTTTACTGAACCAGGCGGAAGCTCATGTACTAAAAAAGGAAATGAAGATCGCCGAGAGGCTGCTGAAAAAATGCCTGCAACACGATCCGGAGATTGACTGGTCAATGGAAGTAGAGCGGGATTCCCGTCAATTACTAGCCAGGATTTATATCGAAACAAAGGAGTTCAGCAAAGCAGATGAACAGCTGCGCATATTAAAGAGTGTGACCGGCAGTGCGAACGATGCGGCTACCGCCAGTTTGCACCAAAAATTGCAGGGTTCAGTTCTGTTCGGGCAGGGCAGATTTGAAGAAGCGGGCAGGTTAATGCTGGCCAGTCAGGAAACCGACCGTAACAACAAACTGAAAAAGAACATAGAAAATAAGAGTGACGTGAGTGTGCTTTTGCAGCAGGTACAGCGCGAACACGAAGTGGAGCTAGTTGCCGAAAAGGACGCTCAGAAGGAGCTGATCCTACGTTTTGTTATCCTGATCTCGATCACATTGTGTGTGATCGCGTACCAGATCTGGCGCAGCGCCCGGAGAAGTGCGGCCAATTTGCGCGCCGTCACCGAACTCAATAAGGCTGTGACACAAAGTAATATCGTATTGCAGGATACCGTGAATGCGCTGGAACATGCAGAAGCTGAAAATCAGACAGTTTTAAGGATTGTAGCGCACGATTTGCGCAGCCCTATCGCCGCGATGATCTCCGCCTCTCATCTCATTTTCTGGGAACATACCCCTTCCAAAGATCAGCTTGAAATAGTAACTGCGATGCAGCAGTCGGGTGAAATGGCGAATGCGCTGATCAGTCAGATTTTGCAGTCAAGTGCTGATCGAGAGAAGATCTCTACCAGCAACATTGCGTTGCCGGAGATCGTGCAATCGTGCGTGGATATGTTGAGACACAAAGCCGGCGAAAAGCAACAAACCCTCGACTTTCAATTTGAGGAAGTCACCGCGCCGGTAGACAGGGAAAAAATATGGCGGGTATTCTGCAACCTCCTCAGTAATGCGATCAAATTCTCGCCGCCGGGCAGTACCGTACTGGTTAATTTACAGAAGCAAGGCGCGCAGGTATTGCTGACGGTCCGAGACCATGGCATCGGTATTCCCGACGAATTGAAAGGCGAGATTTTCCTGCCTTCCGACAATGCGAAACGCTCGGGAACGGCGGGTGAGCAATCTTTTGGTATCGGATTGTCAATCTGCAAACAAATCGTGGAAGCGCACGGTGGAAGGATCTGGTTTGAATCAGAAAGCGGAATCGGGACCGCATTTTTCGTTGAGCTGCCGGCTATGCCGCTGGACAGCTAGTCATTTGCATTACACAAAAAATGGGGCGCCCGAACTGATCGGGCACCCCATTTATATTTATTTCAAATCAGATTATGCGAGATCAAACCTATCGAGGTTCATCACTTTGTTCCAGGCTGCAATGAAGTCTGTCACAAATTTCTCGCTGGCATCCGAGCTCGCGTAAACCTCGGCGATCGCTCTCAGCTCCGCGTTAGAACCGAACACAAGATCGGCGCGGGTTGCAGTCCATTTTGGCTGGCCACTTGCGCGATCAGTTCCCAGATAAACTTCTTTATCATCGCCCATTGCTTTCCAGGCGGTATTCATATCCAGCAGGTTAACAAAGAAATCATTGGTCAACGCGCCTGGTCGTGAAGTAAATACACCATTTTTAGAACCATCGAAATTTGCATTCAATGCGCGCATGCCACCTACCAATACGGTCAGTTCGGGCGCGGTCAGGGTCAGCAATTGTGCTTTGTCGATCAGCACCTCTTCGGTAGATACCGACAACTTTCCTCTGCTGTAATTGCGGAAACCGTCCGCGGCAGGTTCCAGGTAACCCATTGATTCAATGTCGGTCTGATCCTGCGAAGCGTCCATTCTGCCCGGTGTGAAGGGAACGGTGACAAAATGTCCAGCATCTTTCGCGGCTTTCTCAACAGCAGCACAACCCGCCAAAACGATCAGGTCGGCCAGTGATACCTTTTTCCCTGTTACCTGAATTGCATTGAACTCACCCTGAATACTTTCAAGTACATTTAATACCTTTTGCAATTGCGCAGGGTTATTCACTTTCCAGTCCTTCTGAGGCAAAAGACGAACGCGCGCACCATTAGCACCTCCACGTTTGTCGGAACCGCGGAACGTCGAAGCCGAAGCCCATGCAGCCGATACCAATTCCGACACGCTCAGGCCAGAGGCCATGATATTGGATTTCAATGCATTGATATCATTTTCGTCGATCAAAGCGTGATCAACTGCCGGGATTGGATCTTGCCAGATCAACACTTCCTGCGGTACTTCCGGACCGAGGTAACGTTCGCGCGGGCCCATATCCCTGTGCGTCAGCTTAAACCATGCACGCGCAAAAGCATCGGCAAATGCATCCGGGTTTTCGAGGAAACGTCTTGATATCTTTTCATAAGCCGGATCAAATTTCAATGCTACGTCGGTAGTAAGCATTCTCGGCGCGTGCTTTTTGGAGCTATCGTATGCATCCGGGATAATTTCCCCTGCATTTTTAGCAACCCACTGATGCGCACCGCCCGGGCTCTTTGTCAGCTCCCAATCAAATGCGAACAGGTTTTCAAAAAAGTTATTGCTCCACTGCGTGGGCGTTGTGGTCCAGATCACTTCCAGTCCGCTGGTAATCGTGTCAGCGCCTTTTCCGGAGCCAAAACTGTTACTCCACCCAAAACCCTGCGACTCTACATCAGCAGCTTCTGGCTCGTTTCCAACGTGTTCGGAAGGCGCGGCACCGTGGGTTTTTCCGAAACTGTGTCCACCCGCAATGAGCGCAACGGTTTCTTCATCGTCCATCGCCATTCTTCCGAAAGTGTCACGAATATCCTTCGCAGACGCGATCGGGTCCGGGTTTCCGTCTGGCCCTTCGGGATTCACATAAATGAGGCCCATGTGCGCAGCTGCAAGCGGCTTTTCCAGGGTACGGGAGTGAATTCCTTCACCCGGATCTTCGTCTGACGATACTACGCCGTGCCCAGCGACGCCGGCTACACCATGTGCATAGCGACGGTCATTACCAAGCCAGGTGGTTTCAGCTCCCCAATACACATCTTCATCCGGCTCCCATACATCGGCACGTCCGCCGGCGAAACCGAAAGTTTTGAAGCCCATTGATTCAAGAGCCACATTTCCGGTCAGGATCAGTAGATCCGCCCACGAAATTTTATTACCATATTTTTGTTTGATAGGCCAAAGCAACCTGCGCGCTTTATCAAGGCTCACGTTATCCGGCCAGCTGTTCAGCGGCGCAAATCTTTGCTGACCTGAACCTGCACCACCGCGACCATCAAACACGCGGTAAGTACCTGCACTATGCCACGCCATACGAATAAAAAGCGGCCCATAATGACCGAAATCTGCCGGCCACCAATCCTGGGAATCCGTCATTAATGCATGCAGGTCCGCCTTTACTGCCTGCAAGTCAAGGCTTTTGAAAGCCTCCGCGTAATCAAAATCTGCGCCGAGCGGATTGGTCTTGTTGGAGTGTTGGCGCAGGATATTCAGTTTGAGTTGGTTAGGCCACCAGTCGCGGTTCCTTGTACCGCCACCGCCTACATTGCTGGTATTCATTGAGCCGTTGTGGAACGGGCATTTTGAAATGTCGCCTGATTCGTTTTCCATTGTTATATGTTCATGATTAAATCAATAATAAACTGCACTTCTTATCGTGAGGTCGGCAATATATACGTTTGTTACGTATAATCACAATCGATTAATTCTATGAATTGATAGGCTTAGTCTATTATTGTTGGCCACGAATGCACGAATAGGCACGAATGCGTTTGTGCATTAAAATCAAGAAACCCTTGCATCTACCGGGATAGGTGCAAGGGTTTTTTCGTGTGTGTGCAAATTACTTGTTCAGGTATTCCCGTACTGCATTTGCGGATGTTCCTACGGAGTTGACTGCCTCTGTTAGTTTGTCCTGGGATACACCCAGTGCCTCTGTCCAGTATGCCACTTCATAATCTTCGTTTACGTTGATCCGGCTACTGTCTGCCGGCCCCCGTTTGGTTTTGTCGTCAGCCATTTTGATTGAAGTTTGTTGATATAGAAACTAGTAAAAAACCATACCGGGGCATATTCAGGCACATATTTGGTTTAGATCTAGCATTCAATCCTTCTCTGCTATATTAAATAGCTGTTAAGATATCATCACCAAGCACAACTTAACATTCGGGTAAAATACGTGTACGTAGTTTTGCGCCAGTTGACAAAACTGATTACCGCATTTGATCCGATAAATGAAAAGAAGGGACTTTTTTACCAATAGCGCGGCAGGCTTACTGCTCGGCCCGATTACGTTCTCAGGAAAGCCTGAAAATATACATCCTGTCAAAACCAGGGACTCAGCCAAAAACATCATTTTCATGGTTAGCGACGGCATGAGTACCGGCACGCTGAATATGGCCGATCTGCTCTTGACACGGAAAGAAGGTCGTGAAAGCGCGTGGATGAAATTGTATTCGGAAAAAACCGGTCGACGGGCATTTATGGAAACATCGTCTTCCAGCGCGCTTGTCACCGATTCGGCAGCTGGAAGCTCGGCCTGGGGCGGCGGAAAAAAGGTACCAAACGGAAATCTGAATGTAAATGCAGACGGTAGCTTCAACAAACCTATTTTACAAAAATATAAAGAGGCAGGAAAATCGGTAGGCTGCGTTACTTCGGTGACGATCACCCACGCGACACCCGCCGGATTTTGCATTAATAACAAATCACGCGGCGACGAGTCGGAGATCGCCGACCAATACCTTGACCTGAAATTCGACGTAATGATGGGCGGCGGTTCCGAGTTTTTTAGTCCTGAAACCAGGAAAGATAAGAAGGACCTTTTCGCTGCCTATACTTCGGCAGGCTACAATCTGGCCAGAAACCGCGATGATCTGCTCGCGTTAAATAGTGCCCGAAAACCGGTACTCGGGGTATTCTGCGAAGGCGCCCTCCCCTATTCGCTGGATACATTTGAGGATAAAACCCTTCAAAGCAGCGTACCTACACTCGCAGAAATGACGGGGAAAACGCTTGAACTTTTATCCAAAAACCCGAAAGGATTTGTTGTTCAGATCGAAGGCGGAAAAGTGGACTGGGCGGCGCATTCCAACGACGCGGGCGGACTTCTCTACGATCAGATCGCTTTCGACGAGGCAGTTCAGGTAGCACTCGATTTTGCGGCGAAGGATAAAGAAACGCTGGTGATCATCACCACCGACCACGGCAATGCGAATCCCGGACTTTTCGGTTCGGATAAGAATTTTGATATGCTGCAAAAATTCAGGCATACCAACAACTGGATCATGGGCGGACTGAAAGAAATGCTCTCGCCCGCACAATTGATCGAGCGGATCGAGTTCGCACAGGGTTACGCAATCCGGACTGAGGAAGCTGAGAAACTGCTGAAACTGTTTGGTCTGAAAAATGAAAAGGGACTTTACATCACCAATAAGCCACTTTTTAAAGAGTTTGGATCAATTCAAACTAAATATACAGGTATTGGCTGGGCAGGAATGGACCATTCTTCCGACTACGTAGAACTGGCTATGTTCGGGCCAGGCAGTGAAAAACTAGACCCTTTTGTCAAAAATACGGACCTGCACAACTTCATGCTCGACGCGACGGGTGTTGCGAGGGTCTAAAACCAACTTTTCTTTCCAACCGATTGGCGCTGTTCCGAGTCTGAACAATAAACTCGCTCAGCTATGAACAAACTACTTCTTATTTTACTGGTACTATTTGCCTTCTCACAGTGCAAGAAAGATAATCCCGCACCCGAGCCGCTTCCCGAGGTTGCCTCGATCGTCGGTAAATGGCGCGTGATTGCATACGGCCGGACTGTTGGTGATTCTCTGGTCACAACCCCGGCTGCCGCAGGCGATAAGGAGATTTACGAAATCCGGTTTGATGGAATGTTCCTGAATGAAAAGGGCTTTTTGCCTTGCTGCATGTCTCAAAAGCTGGTCATAGACGGTCAAGTGTTTGTGCCAAAGCCTCTGGCACCTGTAAAATCTGACCCAAGTTGTATGGTTGTGGATTGTATGCCTTGTCCGCAGATCAAGATCACCCGGCCGGTTGCAGAAAATCTGCTGATCGAACCCTGCACAGGGCTTTTCCTGACGCTTGCTAGGGAAAAGTAGTTTGACTAACGTCCGGGGCAAATCCGCAATCAACAATTCTTCGCATTAACCCCCATCATTTGGCTCGATTCCCCTCCGTAAGTGGCGGGCGTAACTGGTAAATTTGAAGCTTAAATCATTGGTATTCAAGATTTTTCTTCATTTCAAATCTATTAGTTATGTCAAAAAACGTCATATTTTTTCACGGGGGCGGGTCGAGAGAGGATTTTAAAGCGGATGAAAAGCTCGTCGTTTCGCTCCTGTCTGAACTCGGAGTGGATTATTCGGTCCATTATCACTATTTGCCCAATAACGGAACGCCGGACCTGGGCCGTCGCGAACAGATCGGGAAAGAGATTTCGGCAAGTGCGGATGGTGTAATTCTGGTCGCGCACTCACTCGGCGCTTCGATGCTGCTGGCTTACGTATCTGAAAATGAAGTGGAAAAGCAAATTGAGGGCATTTTCCTTCTTGCAACACCCTTTTGGGAAGGAAAGGAAGACTGGGTAAATGCCTTCAAGCTCCAATCCGATTTCGCCACGCGCATTGACAAAAATGTTCCACTTTTCTTTTATCACTGCAAAGACGACGAAGAAGTAGCCTTCTCGCATTTCGAAATTTATAAGCAAAATCTCCCCCACGCCACCTTCCGCGAAGTTCAAACCGGCGGCCACCAGTTTAGTGATGGTTTGAAAGTAGTTGCGGCGGACGTGAAGGAGTTGTGAGATAATAAGGCTTAGATCCGGGGGTTGTCATTTGGGTTGAATTCCACGATCCATTCAATGCCGTACTTGTCTCTGAACATGCCACCGTATGAACCCCACGGACTATCGCCAATAGGACCTTCAATAGCTCCGCCTTCGGACAGTCCGTTGAATATTTTATCCGCTTCTTCGCGGCTTTCCGCACTTACTACTATTTTTGATCTGTTCTCATTTTCGTTGGTTGGTCCCATCATTTCGGGAACATCATTCGCTATTAATACATTGTTTTTTCCTAGTGGTAAAGAAATGTGCATGATCTTATCTGCTTCATTTTCTGACACTGGAAATGCGTCGCTTGCTATGTCTTTAAAGCGAATAATTTTCGCAAATTCTCCACCAAAAACTGATTTATAAAAATTAAATGCTTCTTCGGCATTTCCATTGAAATTGATCCAGGGATTAATTGCTTTCATGATTTTATATTTATTGTTTAGCTTTTACGATTTCTGCGATAAGGTAACAAGAAGGTAGGGGCTTACCATTGCATAGAATCTCGCTCTACCAATAAATTACTGTTCATTTTTCTGTTTTTTAATTGTCGCTAATACTTCATCAAGCTGGCACTGCCCGACAAAATGCTGTCCTTTGCAATATTCAATTACAATTCCAGCTTTTGTTTGTCCTTCAATAGTTGCGTTTTTAGCTTGGGGTAATCTACGTCCTGCACCGCTACTTTGCGATCGATCGCCTGCACGGCAGCCGCGGCCGCACTCTGGCCCAAAATCATGAACACTGGCTCCATCCGGATCGAACCATAGGCAATGTGTGAGCTTGACAAACAAACCGGCACGAGTAAATTTTCACATTCAGCTTTTTTCGGGATAATGGATGCATAGGAAATGCTGTAAGGTTGCTTTGGATGCACGCCGATATCGCCTTCATTCTGTACAAAACCATCTTCCTTAATATAACGCTGCGCATTGTGGGCGTCCAGCGCATACGAGCCCATACCGATGGGTTCTGATACCGCTTTTTTGCCTAATGTTTCATTTTCAGTCATTACGCCGTGGCCAATCATGCGCCTCGCTTCGCGGACATAAATCTGGTGTGGCCAGCCGCCATTATCCTTGAATTCATCTTTTGGCAATCCCCATTCACTGGCTTCCGCACGCACGTCAGCCGGAACAGCCGGATCGTTGGCGATAAAGTACATCAGGCCTTTCTGGTAAAGCTCGTGCTCTCTGATAATTTCTTTGCGACGCTCGTAAGTTGCCTCGGGATAATCGTAGTTCTGACCAATAAAGTCGGTGCTGAACGGGCCGTGGTTGTTAGTATCTGTCTTCCGGTTGGGAATAGGATCGTATTTTTGAAAAGTCTCTGTCCAGCCTGCTTTGTAAACGCGCGCCAGCAGCTCATATTTAGCAGGGTCGTAACCTGCCGGCTTGGTGAAAGCAATGCGGTTATCAGGGTGCGACGACAGGCACATACGGAAGCAATAGGCCTGGATTTTGTTATCACCATCGCCGTTTTTGCCTATTTTTTCATTCGAAACATAAGGTAGCAGGCCGCTCTTCGGATCACCTTCGATCTTATATGGACTGATGTTTTTCTGAAAATAGTGATTGTGCTGAAACACACCCGCCTGAATACCATTCCATTCTTCATTGTAAACACTGTTCGCTTCGCGGCCCACGTGGTATTTTACTCCGGCAGCAGCCATCAAATCCCCTTCATAGGTGGCGTCGATGAACATTTTACCCTTGAAAGTCTTGCCGCTTAACGTTTTCAGGGATGTGATGCGCCCATTGTTTTTCTGAACACCTGTTCGGCTGCGGTCAAGCCACTCGTCGCGGTAGATCTTTATATTATTTTCTTTCACAAAATCCTCAAAAACCTGTTCGGCCACGTGTGGTTCAAAAATCCACATGGTACGCTCTGCTCCGTCCATCGCGGGTGTTCCCTGGCCTTTGTTGCCGTATTCGTCTTTTTTCTGCCACTTCCAGGTTTCAGGCTTGTCGTAGCGCATGTATACGCGATGATAAAACTCGCGCGCGAATCCGCCGATAACCGACTTATCGCCAGTGTCGGTGAAGCCCAGCCCGCCGGAGGAGAGGCCGCCCAAATGCTTGTCGGGCGAAACGACCAAGACGGTTTTTCCTGATTGAACCACCTGCATAGCCGCCGTGACAGCCGCAGAAGTGCCGCCGTAAACGATCACATCAGCCTCAAAAGATTGTGAAAAAGTGAGGGTCGGCATTACCGTGAAAAGGATGCTTACCAATGCCAGCAGTCGCATCATTTTTATTTTCGAAAACATAAATTGTGATTTTTGGTAAATACTTAATGAGTACCCGGATTAGTAACCAAGCAGCTTTTTCAGTTGGGCAGGATAACTATTGCCTTCCACGCCGCCACCGCCATTCGTAATGCTGTCACCAAAGCATACGAGCCTCCTGTAAGGCGCATTGACCGAGATCAGCTTTTCGTAAACTGCCACAGCAATGGTCCGGTAACCATCGGGCGTAGGGTGAATACCGTCGTTTTTATTGCTGTTGGCAACATTCTGGATCAGGCTGCCGGCCTCTTCGCCCACATTGCCCACTTTGTCGAAGATGTGATGCAAGTCCAGAAAATGCAGCTTTAATTCTTCTGCTACATGTTTAATCGTCGCATTTACCTTCATCAATCGGGATTGATAACCCTCGGGTTCGTAAAACTCCTTGGGGTGACGTGTGAAAAGGTAGGGTTCATACCCGGGCAAAATGGTCATCAGCAGCACCTGGCTGCCCGAGCCGGTGATCATCCTGATAATCTTGCGCAGGTTTTGTTCGAACTCCGGCAGTGGAATGTGTTTACGGCTATTCATATCGTTGGTACCGATCATCAGGATCGTGAAGTCAGGCTTGTGCGAGAGGCAGTCTTTTTCGATTCGGGCAAGCAGGTCAACGGTATTGTTCCCGCCAACTCCCGCATTGATAATGAACGGCTCCTCGGCCGCTGGTTGCACCGGCATCGCATTACCGGCCCAAGCTGCGGCCGGTAATGCAAGTGCGGTGTGCAAAAAATGTCTGCGGTGCATATCAGTACCCGGGGTTCTGTGTCAGGTTTGGATTCACGTCGCGCTCCGTTTGCGGGATCGGCAAAAGCTGGTGGTTCTCCGTAACCTGGATCGTCGGGTTTTGCGCTTTGATCGCCTGCACCAGCTTGCCGGTGCGAACAAGGTCATACCAACGGTGGCCTTCGAAAGCCAGTTCCAGCCTTCGTTCCAGCAAAATCGCATCGCGGAACGCAGCCTGGCTGAGAGATGTTGGAAGCGCCGCCAGCCCGGCCCGCGCCCGGATTTTGTTCACGGCCGCAAAAGCTTCGGCATTTCCGGCTCCCAGCTCGTTGAGCGCCTCTGCATACATCAGTAGCACGTCGGCATAGCGGATCACCGGGAAATTGTTGCTGCCTTCATTGTTGCCGGTTGCCGACGGATCAAGATATTTATAAACATATCCCGGAAAATCGACGCTGGCGGGAGCAGCCGGAGTAGATGTGGCCGAATAAATGCGGATGTTCACGTCCCGGCGCTTGTCAGCAGCGGTGTAGGTTTCGTACAGGTTTTTGGTAACCGGATCGTCGCCAAAACCGGAAATGTTATTGACACGGTCAAAGTTCGGACGCATGTAACCCTGCATCCAGCTTCCTTCAACGAACCCGCCACCGAGTGCCTGTACTTCAAAAACAGCTTCTTTTCCATTTTTATTGGCAATCGCGAATGCTTCGGGATAAGTAGCCCACAGATCATAAAGGCCAGAATCGATTACCTGTTTTGCTTTTGCAACTGCATTTGTCCAGTCCTGACGGGTAAGGTGCACTTTTGCAAGAAAAGCTGTCGCTGCTCCCTTGGTCGCACGTCCGCGGTCTGCACCTGAGTAGCTGGCCGGAAGTACCGCTTCCGCTTCGGTGAAATCCTTGATGATTTGCGCATACACTTCCTCCTTTGGCGTTCTTGAAATTTGCAGGTCGGTCAGCGAAGTGGTTTCTTTCAAAACCAGCGGCACATCGCCGAAGAACCGTACCAATGTGAAATAGTAAAACGCGCGCATGAATTTGGCTTCGGCGATCAGGCGGCCCTGCAATGCAGCGTCCATAGTAATCGCCGGAATGCGCTCGATGGCTGCATTGGCCCGGTTGATAGCTCTGTACTGCGCGCTCCACGTCGACTGGAATGTGCTGGTAGCCGGCGTAAATGTGTATTTGTCGAGATCGTTTTTGGCCTGGTTCGCAGTAGATCTCCCGCCGCCCCATTCCGCGTCGTCCGTGGCCTGGTCCTGTACAATCCACATTACCTGGTTATACAGATCCTGGGTATTCAGCTGATCATATACCGAGCTTATCGCAGCAATGGCGTCATCTGAATTTTTATAGAAATTGGTTGGCGTAAAGGCGGATTCAGGTACCTGGTCAAGTACGTTGCACGACGATGCGACCGAAAGTGTTACCAGAAATGCTAATATTTTTTTCATGTGGATTCTGCTTTAAAATGCTTTGAACTTTTAAAAACCTACATTCAAACCAAAAATCAGTGTTTTGGCTGCCGGATAACTCGCATAGTCGAAGCCCTGGCTGCGGCTGTCCTGGCCAAAGCGGTTCACCTCCGGATCATAACCCGAATATTTCGTCCAGGTCAAATAGTTCTGCGCGGAAACGTAGAAACGCACGCCTTGCAAATGCAATGCTTTCGTCGCAGTTGCCGGCAGTGTGTAGGCAAGCTGGATATTTTTCAGGCGCAGGTATGAACCGTCCTCGATCTGGCGCGTCGAAATGCGGTTGGCAGGGCGCGTAGTCGAAGCTCTCGGAATGTCCGTATTGGTATTTTCCGGTGTCCAGCGGTTGAGCATATCGCGGCTTTGGTTGTTGGTTCCATTCAGGTATTCGAGCTCGAAGCGATTTGCATTCAGGATCTGATTTCCATAAACACCCTGGAAGAAGACAGTCAGGTCAATGCCTTTGTACGAAAATGTATTGTTGATACCACCGATGAATTTCGGCTGCGCGCGACCGATGATGGTACGGTCATTGTCGTCGATCCGGCCGTCAGCTTTCAGGTCCTTGTATTTGCGGTCGCCGATTTTGCGTGCATTCGCATCTACGAGGACTTTCAGTTCTTCGTCGGTCTGATAAAGTCCATCGGTTTCGTACCCAAAAAACGACCCGAGCGGCTCCCCTACCCGGATAACGCCGGAATTAACATTCTGCGCGATGTTGGCCACTCCACCTGCGAAAATCTGCGGCGCGCCACCAATGTCAAGTACCTTGTTGCGGTTCAGTGCATAGTTAAAATCGGTTTTCCATTTGAACGCGCCATCGATATTGTAAGAAGTGATAGTCAGTTCAATTCCCCTGTTTTCAACTTTTCCAAGATTTTGGATCGCGCTGGAAAAGCCGGAAGTACTCGGGATCGTCACACTCAGGAGCAAGTCGCGGGTGCGTTTGATGTAAGCGTCGGCCGTGAAGCTCAGGCGGTTTCTGAAAAGGCTTATGTCGATACCAATATCGGATTGCGTAGTTGTTTCCCACGAAAGGTCCGGATTCGCGATCTGGTTAGGCCCTATACCCGTCGATACGTTGTTTCCAAATACATAGTTCTGTGTTCCCAGTAGCGAGTAAGCCGGATAATTACCGATCCCATCCTGGTTTCCTGTCGAACCGATCGTGGCCCTTACTTTCAATTCACTGATTGACTGAATGTTCTTAATGAAGGGTTCCTCCGAAGCACGCCATGCCAATGCAAGAGACGGGAAGAAACCGTAGCGCTTGTTAGCACCGAAGCGGGAAGAACCGTCTGCACGGAAGGATGCGGTTAAAAGGTATTTTTCATTAAACTCATAATTCACACGCCCCAGATAAGATTCCAGCCCCCAGGTACCAATGCCCGACGACGGTATCAATGCGACAGAACCGGAACCGATGTTGCCTGTACCCAGATTATCATTCACAAAATTACGCGAGGCCGCAGAACTGTTCTCAGTACGGTTGGCCTGTTGCGTATATCCTACCAGCAAAGTCAGATTATGCAGTTTGTTGAAATTTTTGGTGTAGGTCAACAGGTTCTCGTTCAGCCAGGTAATCGACTGTCCGTTATTAACTCTACCCACCCCACCCTGCGACAAGCCACTCGAAACACTTCTTGGAAGGTAGCTATCCTGCTTCTGCATAATTCCATCGATACCGAGAACAACTCTCAGGTTCAGTCCCTCGATGATCTGATATTCACCGAAAATATTTCCGAATACACGGTAGGCTGTATTTGTATTCTTGCTTTCCCGCGCCAATGCAGCCGGGTTATCTGCGGTAAAAGTAAGGGCCGGATGGTTCATCAGATAGCTTCCGTCCGGATTGTAAACGGGCAGGATCGAAGGAAACTGCAGGGCGGCCATCGTAACAAGGCCCGCACTGCCCAGGTCACCATCTGTGCGCGACTGGTTAGTAACAGTACGGTTGACCGTGAGGCTGTTACCCACCTTGATTTTGTTGGTAAGCTTCCGGTCCAGGTTCACGCGGAAAGAGTAACGATCGAAGTCCGAGTTGGTAACGATGCCTTCCTGTTTATAATAGCCCCCTGAAAGCGCGTACTGCGTTTTGTCATCACCACCACTCATCGAAAGCTGGTAGTTGTAGGTCGGTGCGCTGCGGAAAATCTCTTCCTGCCAGTCGGTACCTTCGCCGAATGCTTCGACTTGCTGGGGCGTATAAACCGGATTGCGTCCTTCATTCGTATTGGCGTCGTTCACGAACTGTGCGTACTCCCGCGCATTCAGTACAGGATACTTGCGACGGACTGTTTGCACACCGTAGAAAGCATCCAGGGTCACTGTCGATCGGCCTGCTTTCCCTCTTTTTGTAGTGATAATGACCACACCATTTGCCCCTCTTGAACCGTAAATGGCCGTAGAAGAGGCATCCTTTAAGATTGTCATCGACTCAATGTCGCTGGGGTTGAGCGTACTCAGAACGTTGAAGTTCGAGCCGCTGTTGGACACGTCATTTTTAAATGGGATACCATCGATCACATAAAGCGGCTCATTGTCCCCCTGGATCGAGTTTCCTCCGCGTATACGGATCGTCGTTGCACCGCCCGGCGCGCCTGAATTCTGCGTGATCTGCACGCCGGCTGCCCGACCCTGCAAAGCCTGGTCCATGGAAGTCACCGCTACTTTTTTGATCTCGTCGACCGGAATGGTCGATACGGAGCCGGTAAGGTCACTTTTCTTTACCTGACCATAACCTACGACCACGACTTCCTGAAGGGACTGATCTTCCGGTGCCATCGTTACATTGATTGCACTCTGGCTGCCCACAGGCACTTCTTTGGTCACATAACCCACGAAACTGAGCACCAGTACCGCATCGTCGCTTTCAACATTCAGTTGAAAAACGCCTTCCACATTGGTGGTTGTGCCGGTTTGAGTGCCTTTAATCACTACGCTTACGCCGGGTAGCGGCTGGTTGTTTTCATCCGATATTTTCCCCGAAACCTGCCTTTTGACGCCTTTTGGCTCAGCCGGCGCTTCCATTCCCGGGCCTTCTAGCCTTTTTAGGATAATGATTTTACCCGAGATCTCATATTGCAGGTCAAGCGGTGTCAGAATTTGATCCAGTACTTCGTAAAGTGGTCTGTCATTGGCATTAACAGTTACTCTCCGTGTAGATTTAATGATCGTCGAGCTGAATACAAATCGGACGTCGACCTGCTTTTCCAGCTGAGTGAGTACTTTCCTGATTTCACTGCCGTTGGCGGAAACCGTAATTTTTTCAGAAAGAAGAGATTGCCCAAGACTATTGTGCGCATACCCTGCACCCATGAACAAGATCGCAAGCATCAGCTGTGTTATTGTTATTCGCATCGTCCAAAGTAATACCCGGCGGTATTTAAAGGGTTTTTTCATAGATTTGATTGTTTTGTTAGATTGAAAAATCCGGCAAAATAATCCCTGCCTCCTTTCAGGGAGGAAATGGCGACGAACCAATCGGGATATTTCGGAGCCGGTGATGCTCGAACATTACCGGCTCTTTTTTTATGTTTAACCTTTCTGTTTTCTGTTCGTTAAGAGGTTATTGCGTGATAAAATAGGTTAATTCTTGCACCCGTTGCTGTGAATGAGCACCTGTCCGTCGACGATCTCATAACTGGATTCGACTGCCTTGCAAATGATGTCCAGCTTGTCGTGTAATGTCAGCCCTTCAAGAACAGCTGTGAGCAGGCAGTGTTTCAACAGCGTGGTATCATAAATGATATCAATGCCATAAGCCTTTCCCAGGGTGTTCAAAACGTCACTTGCCGGGGTATCTTCAAAGACAAATTTTGGAGTTTCAGATACGGAGACGACTATTTCGGGCTTTTCGACCAATGTTTTTACCATTTTAACCTCATTGCCGGCGTAAATGATCTTCTGGTTGGGCTTCAATATCATCCCGTGCAGTGATTTGTCTTCCAATTTCTTGAATACGTGCGGGTCGGCTTGCGCAAATACGGCCACCTTACCCGTTTTGACCTCAACGGTAACCTCGCCCTTATCTCCGGACGCATTTACCCGAAAGCTGGTACCTAATACCTTCGTTATCAGTCCATTCGCAAATACCAGAAACGGCTGATCGGGATTTTTCCTGATATCAAAGAAAGCTTCGCCCGTAAGATAAACCTCCCGTCTTTCCTCGTTGAAGGGTTCGCTGTACCGCACGCGACCTTTTGGGGCAAGACTAATATGGCTGCCGTCACTCAGGATAAGCTCCATGGTGCGGGCAGTTCTATTGATTTTTTCAACAACAGAATAGCTTTTTCCCTTCGTGGTTTCCTGTTGTACAAGTTGTGACTTTTCCTTTTTGTTGACCAATATAGAATAGGCCGTCCAGCCTAGTAATGTGATAAGAATAATAGATGCCGCAAATCGCATCCAGGTCGTGAAAGGCGCTGATATACTTCGACGGGGCAGTTTTTGAATATGGGAATTTTCTCCGTTATAGTGGGCAATAGTTCTTTTTACAATTTTACTGATCTCCTCATCGCTGATTTCGGGCTCTTCGATCTGCATAAAAAGCAAAATAGCCCTGGCCCTTTCCACCTTCTCCGCCATGTCAGGATGGGCGTTGATCCAGTTATTCCAAAAAAGGGTGTTGTCTTTATCAGGCGACAAGATCCATTGACGAAAATAGTCGTCCCAGACGAAGTCATCAATAGAAAAATCGGAGTATTGGTCCATGCAAGTTGATTGTCTCTAAATGAGTATAGACGATTTTCATGGCTGGATACCAATAAATTTTGAATTATTTCTAAAAAAAAGGAAGAGAAATACCAGATCGGGTAATAATCAGCGCATTAGGAGCAAATGCAGAAGGCCAGCCAGCATGTACGCTACTTTCCTGCCCTGTTTCAATTGCCGGATTGCAATTTGAAGAAGATTCGAAACTGTTTGGGGGGTTATCGCCATTACTTTGGCAATCTGCTCGCGGCTCAGCTCCTGGAAAAATTTGAGGTAAACCACTTCTTTCTGACGCTGGGGAAGTTTGCCAATCAGATCCTGTATGTGCCGGGTCCTGGCGATCGTCGTTTCCTCGGCGATAAACTGTTCCTCTACCGAGAATTCTACGCAAAAATCATAGTCTACTTCCTGTAAAGTTTCCCCGTCGCAGCTGCGGGCAGAAAGCCGCGTCCTGAACATCAGTCGTCGAAGCGACGCCATCAGATACGGCTTGACCGCAGCATCGGGATTCAGATTAGCTCTCCTCTCCCATAAAGCCATGAAAAGGTCCTGAATGCTATCTTTTACAAACTCCTGGTCTTTGGAAAATTTGCATCCATATCTGAATAGCAGGCGGAAATTACCTGACATCAGCCGTTCGAACGCTTGTACGTCACCGTCCAAGAAATCCTGCCAAAGCAAAAGGTCTTCGGGATTAGTGGACGCTGATTTCATAATTGAGTGAAAAGATCACTAAATAAGTAAATCTTGGTCGCAAACCCAATTTATGCTAAAAGAAAAGTTTTATTCATTCCGTGTATCATCCAATTACGAAGTTCCCGTTGCAGACTTAGGAAGCATTAAAATTCTACCCTAGATTGTCGGGCGTTCTCCATCGATCCCACCACCTGTTATGCCGAGAATTGGGAGGATATCACATGCGACTGTCACATATCAATGTATAATTGCGTATTAAGTATCTTGTAAACAAAACGATACAACTATGAAACACTGGTATATCATTTTTTATATTCTCTCAGTACAAAGTCTTTTTGCACAGTCTGGTCGCTTCACTGTAATCGGACGGATTTCCAACCCTGACACTTGCCGGACAGCACGGGTGATGATTTACGATGGCCGTGTTTTTAACGTTCCTCTAAAAGATGGTGTATTTAAGCTTTCGGAGAGTCTGGCGCACCCTGTTTTGGCTGTTGTCAGCACCTCACAATCCCATGCTGGGTTAGGAATGTGGTTAACAGCTGATACGATTCGAGCTGAATTTGAACGAAGGAAATATGAGGATATCGACAAAAGGCTTATCCAGCCAACCGCTGTTTCCGGCAACAGAGAATCTGAGGATTATTTAATGGCAGTGAATACCATGAACGGTTACAGTAAACTTGGGTTGTCCGAGTCCATGATCAACCAAAAAAAGGCAGACTTTGTGCGCGGGTATGTTTCAACTCATACAAGCAGTTACTTATCACTTACTCTGCTCCAATTACATAACGATTACTTGGGAATTGGTAGCAGCAAAACTCTATTTAATGCATTGTCAGCTGAGTTGAAGAGTTCAGATGAAGGAAAGAGTTTAAAGAAAGCACTTGAACGAAATGAAGCAAACGCAATTGGAAAGAAAATCAATAAAATAAGTATTTCTAACACAGGTGGAAAAGCAACAATTATTCCAAGTCAGACCAAGCAATATAGCCTGATCAATTTCTGGGCTTCCTGGTGTGGCCCATGTAGGTTGGAACACAAAGATCTTGTTAAAGTATACAAGAATATTGATCTCAATAAAGTCGATTTTTTTAGCGTCTCTATTGATACTGACAAAGCAGCTTGGCTAGCGGCAATAAAAAAAGATGGACTTTTATGGACCCAACTTTCCGATCTAAAAGGTTCTAAAGGACCTGCTGCACGGCATTTTAGTATTTCATCAGTTCCTTACTTACTCCTTGTGGATAAAGCCGGCGTAATTAAAGCCGTTGACTTCGAAGCAGCAAAGAAATTCATTGCCGCAGATGAAGTCGAACAAAAGTAGTCTTGCAAGCCGTTACAGCACAAGATGTTTACGACGTAAACAGGTTGTTATACAATAAGTTAAAGCGATTCTGGTGAGCAAAACCTCTCCGGTCTCCCCTGCATACACTGCCTGCCCGCCAAAATCCAAACTCTCGCCTAAGCTGGCAATATAAATTGGAAGGAACATATACCTACCAAACCAAATACAGTAAACTATGACCAAATTCCTTCCAATCTAATTTATATCTCACTACCCGTCGGTATCTGGTATTAAGCTAGCCTTGTAATCATGCAGCCTATAAATTCATTACCCGCCATTTATCAGCCTCTTGCGACTTATCTGGTGCGTAAATATGAAATTGACGAAGAAAGATTACAAAGCATTCTGTCATGTTTTAAGGCGGTAAAAGTTTCCCGCAACGAGATACTTATCAGTTATGATGAGGTTTGCAAGACGCACTACTTTATAAATTCCGGCTGTCTTCGGCTCTTTACGGTAAACAATGCGGGAATTGAAACTTCCCGTTATTTTGCCTTTGAAGGCATGTTTGCCACTGCTCTTCCAAGTTTCATAGATCAGAAGCCTGCATTAGAGTATTTGCAGGCAATTGAAAAATCAGAACTGCTCGCTATATCCCGTAAAGACTTTTTCCAACTTGTAGACACCACCAGCGAGTTCAGCAACATTTACAGGGAAATACTTGAAATTGGATTTGTGAATGCTCAAAAACGTATTTATGGCTTCCAGGGGTTTGATGCGCTTGAAAAAGTAAGGTGGGTCATCGCGTCTCAGCCTAACTTCTTGCTTCGGGTATCCAACAAAATGGCCGCTTCCTACCTGGGAATTTCTCCATCTACGCTGAGCCGTGCAAAATCAAGGCTTTAAAACGTTGACATAGGTCAACATTCAGGGAAGATTGAAGTTGTAGTTTTGCAAAAAAAAATAATGACAATCAGACTGTTAATATTACTTCTTCTACTTCCAACTGCTTTGATTGCGCAGGCCCCATTGGCGTTGCAGGTGGCGGTAGCCCTGAGAATGATGATTTGATTGCAAAATCCGCCAGCATTCAGCAGGCGGGAATTTTTACAGAACTTAACCAACCTTAAAAATGAGGAACTTACTTCTTACGCTGGGTCTTATCCTGAGCACTACACTGGCTCACTCGCAGGCAAAAACGTTTCAGTTATCAAGTCATATCCTTGACATATCTAAGGGCACGCCGGCATCAGGTGTACCTATTCGACTTGAAAAAATGGACTCTGATAAAAAAACTTGGTCGGTCATTGACGAGAAAGTGACGGATGCCAATGGCCGGATCTCAGACTTTCTAAGTTCAGAAAAAGCCGATAATAAAGGCATTTACAAATTGACTTTTTTAACAGCTGATTATTTTAAGAGCCAAAACACAAATAGTTTTTATCCATTCATCGAAGTGGTCTTCGAAATTAAAGACAGCAAGCATTATCATGTACCAATCACACTCTCGGCTTACGGTTATTCTACTTACAGGGGCAACTAACCTACCCATCTATGGCCTGGAATGTCATTTATCCCAATTCAGCTGGACATCTGCAACGCTTTTATGCGCCTTTTTACCAAGTAACTCAGCCAATTCGGGATCACCTAAAATCTCTCTTTGGGTTTTTAGTGCGTTCCATAAGTTTTTAAGGCCATCAGTACTGCTCGCGTCATAGATTTCGCCTGCGGCAATATGCCAGCGGCACTGGTACCAACCGTAGTTTTGCGGGTAATTTGGCCCTATCTGACTATAATTTTTTTCCAGCTCTTGCAGTGTGTTATATTTTAATGTAGACCTGTCAGTGGTTGCAACGGCCATTTTAGGAAATGTAGTCAGCGCATTCAAAAGCTCAGGCTCCTTTTCAGCAATGTAAGTATGAAGCAAAATGTTTGGAAATAACTCGCCCATCCACCTGCGCTGCATGACCAAACCGCCCTGGTTATGATAAGCATGACCTAGTTCATGAATTGCCAGCAAGTCAAAGAATGGCTCCATATTCAGTCCGCCATTCTTATCTGTATAGGCTTCCTTAACGGGCCCGGCATATATGGCTGGAATTTTGTCAGTAGCTGGAACCATGCTTTTCCAGTGATCATTGTTTTCGGCAGCCACTATCAGCGTTTTATTGCTGGTATAATGAGGCATACCGTAAAAAGGAAATTTGGTGAAGTTTTTCCAATCACCCGGCGAGAGTATCAGAAGGGTTACTGTTGGCGTAAATTGTAACAGCTCGGTGTAGAATGCTTGCACGTTATCGAGTTGCTGGGCCATGCGCCTGGCCTTTGCTTCCGACCCGCTACTGTAATAAGTATCTGTTTTAAGTCCCTTCAAATGCGTCAATCCTTCATAAGACTGTGCATTTACAGGATTGCAAATGAGAAGAAAGCACGCGATAAATAATGCCAGATGAGATGTTTTCATGATCTTTTTATCACAAAACTATCTTACAAGTTGACCCTGTGCCTAGTATAAAATCGACATTTTCTCAGTAACGAATGTCCTTTTGCATACGTAGCGGCGTTGAAAGCAGTTCTTGTTCTATCCTAGAAGGATTTACCCCGGCAAAGATCTTGAAGTCCCTGATCATGTGCATTTGATCAAAGTATCCTGCTTCGTGCGCTATTTGTAACCAGCTGATTTGGGGGAAATCTTCCCGAAGCCTGTATGCTTTGGAAAATTTTAAAATGCGGGCATAGAATTTCGGGTTCATGCCTATTCTTTCTTTACATGTCCTTTCAAATTGTTTTAAGCTCAGACAGGAAAGTGACGCCGTCTTCTCAATAGACATTGCACCATTAGTTGCCAGAAGCGCGCGAATGGCAGCATCAAAGGGCAACGCCTTTCTGAGACCGACTACCCTTTTTAAAAGGAATTCTTCGACTATATTTTTACCTTCCTGTACGTTGCCTATATTTTGTAAGCGCTCATTGACGCTTCGCATTTCGGCATCAAAAAAATCCAGTGCATCAAACCCGCTATCAGCCAACCTGTGCATAGGAACGTTCAAGATGCGGTACATGGCGCCCGGCAGAAAGTCAACGCGTACCGACCTGAGACGTTTGTGCACTTTGACATTTACACGGGAAAGCTGGGGACCGGTAAGCAAAACAAGTGGCTGCACTTCAAAACTCGCTAACCCGAGACGGCCCATCGATACAGGATCATTGCAATAAAACATCAATGATTGAAAAGGCGAAGGCGGAAAGGGTGTTACCACCTCACTAACTCCATCCATCAGCGTCAAATCTACCGTCAATATGTTAAGTACATATTCATGGAGCGCCGGGTGCAACAGGTGTGTTTTTACTTCCATTTAACGTGCAGGTCTAGCAATAATTATCGTTGTATTCCCAAGGTACAAAAAACAGGTATAACACATTGTCTTAGATGTATTTGCATCGTTTATATAAACGGGAAAATAAAGTTATAGACCTTAGCATACAGTAATATCGCCGTTTGAATGAACCAGCTGTGCATAAAGAGATTGGCGTGATTGTAGACGGTGTAAAAATTGGTTCGTTTTATTACATACCTGATGGGCCTAGAATCAGATCTCCTATTTCGACACTAAATTCAGTCTACCTTCCCTATCCTAGTGATTACTTGGCGGCGTACATTAGACTAGCTAGATGTCCGAAATTGAACAACAATAAAAAGCACAAAAGGCCATTTCAAGTGGGCTGATTTATTTTTTAGCTCATGGTACAATAGTTGACGTACTGGTATAAACGAACCTGAACTAACTCAACTTACATGCTGCAATCCTACCTTAAAATCGCCTTTCGCAGCCTACTAAAAAACAGGTTGTTCTCGATCATCAATGTGGCTGGCCTTGGGCTGGGCATCGCTGCATTTATATTGATCTTTGAATATGTTGCCTTTGAAAAAAGCGTCAACACGTTCCATAAGAATCTGCCAACCTTATACCGGATGCTGGATAGCCGGCCCACCGGCGATGTTTTTGTCCAAATGGCACCAGCCATTGCGCCTTTGGTTAAGAAAGAATTTAGCGATATTAAGGCGTTTTGCCGTGTTGCCGAAGGCTCGGCGAATGGGATCATTACCATTGAAAGTCAAGACAAAAAGAAGTCCGTTCAATTGTATCAGTAAGACAGGCTTGCCTATGCCGATGGGAGCTTTCTTACACTATTCACATTTCCACTTATTTCTGGAAATATTCAATCCGCTCTTTCTGAGACAAATACCATTGTAATATCAGCTTCACGGGCTAAAAAATATTTTGGTTTGGAGAACGCTCTTGGCAAAACATTGGTAGTCAATAATCAGTTTGGAAAAACATTATACAATGTCACGGCTGTGTACGCAGACATGCCCGAAAATTCGGACATTCAATTTGATGCAATTCTTTCGCTGCAAACGCTCGCCAACCCAGCTAACTTGAATGGCAACGGCTGGGCGCGGCTCGATGGTTTTGATGGCTCCTACGTCACCAACTATTTCCAACTAACCGGCAAAGCCAATTCAGCTACTCTTGAAAGCAAGATTAACACATTAAAAACCAAGCTCGACCCGCAGGATAAAAGCAAATTTGTGCTTCAACCTATGTCTCAGATTCACTTGGGCTCTTCCATGGATGACCCTTACCAAACAAGTGGCAGCTTGTCGTTCGTCTACCTCCTGGGTGGCATTGCTATTCTGATTTTGGTCATTGCCTGGTTCAATTACATTAATCTTTCAACGGCTGCGTCGCTCAAACGGGCCAAAGAAGTGGGCGTCAGAAAAGTTGTAGGCGCAGGCCGGTTTCAGTTGGTTAACCAATTTTTAGGCGAGTCTTTTCTGCTGAACATCATTGGCTTCGTGGTGGCAGTACTGCTGGTTTATTCGTTTCAAAAGCCTTTTAATGATTTTACGCAGAAAAACTTCTCAATCGAAAGGTTGCTTGCTGACCCTTCGTGGATTGCTGCGGCGATCTTGCTGGTCTTGGGTGCATTTCTGTCAGGCAGCTACGTTGCATTTTCGATCACTTCTTTGCAACCTATCCAAATACTGAAAGGCACTTCGGGCTTAAAACTGAATGCAGGTAAAGAAAACTGGCTTCGGAAAGTGCTGGTGATCGCGCAGTTCAGTGTTTCTATCATCCTGATCATTGCCACGCTGGTCTTGTACAAGCAGCTTCAATACATGCAAAATAAAGACCTGGGCTTCAAAGCCGAGCAAAGGCTGGTGATCAACGGCCCGCAGCTTGAAGACGACAAAGCGCTCGGCACAAGCTCGGCATTGCTAGACAATCAGGTCAGTGCGCTTCCCTATGTCAACAACCTTTGTCACACAGGCATCGTGCCGGGCAATTACTATTCATTCAATGCAGCAGGCATTGTCAAGCAAGGCGAAAAATCCGACGACGCTAAAAAAGGCTATGCGATGGGCATCATTGATGATCGCTATTTATCTGTCTTTCAAATCGGGCTGGTAACTGGCCGGAATTTTACGGTCCACGAAGCGGAACAAGGTTGGGAAAAAAGTGGAAAGCTCATGATCAATGAATCCGCAGCGCGGCAGCTTGGATTTGAATCGCCGCAGAAAGCGGCGGGGGCAATGATCAGCTGGGGACAGTCTTTTGAGATTGTCGGCGTGGTAAAAGATTACAATCACCAGGGGTTGCAAAAGGCGGTTGATCCGATCATTTTCATGCCGCGCCGCTCGGGTGGAAAGCTCGTTTTGCAACTCGCTACGACCAATATGCAGCGGCAACTCAAAGAATTGGAAGCGCTTTACAAGGCTGCCTACCCGGGCAATCCATTCGAATATTACTTTGTGGACCAGAAATACAACGAGCAATACAATGATGAAAAGCAATACAGCCAAGTTTTCGCGCTGGCCTCGATGCTGGCCATATTCATTGCCTGTCTGGGTTTGTTTGGCCTGGCGAGTTACATGACCGAGCAGCGTACCAAGGAAATCGGCGTCCGGAAAGTGCTGGGCGCAAGCATTGCCAGCATTCTTGCATTGGTGTCAAAGGACTTTTTACGGCTTGTCATCATTTCCATTCTCATCGCGTGCCCTATTGCCGGTTATCTGATGAAAAAATGGTTACAGGATTTCGCCTACCAAACCGACATTGCCTGGTGGATGTTTGCGGGCGCAGGCGGACTTGTCATCGTCATTGCAATTCTCACTGTCGGCTTCCAAAGCCTAAAAGCCGCGCTGATGAACCCGGTCCAGTCGCTTCGAAATGAATAGTTAAATCCATAAACATTCCAATGATATGCTTGGTAATTACTTCAACACCCCTGTAATATTGGGATGATCAAGGACATATAGCAAAACACCTTCCCCGATCATTCCTGTGGCTCCTGTTAGTATTATTTTCACTTTCGGTTTCTACAACACTATTTCAGCGTCCAAAACATGGAGAACGTATTTTCAATGATCTCACGCTGTTCTCTTCCCGAAAATTTATTGAAGAAAGGTATTGATTTACACCGAATGCCTGATTACAGATCAGAGTGTACAATAGATTAACATCGATATCAGCGATCTGCTAATCCGCTATTGCCGCACGAAAAAGTTCTAGTACGGGTGCTATCTGAACGGAAATTTCGTCACCGATAATCTTTTTTAGATAGGGAGAATTGGAGAACTGAGCAAGGAATGAAAACTATACTCTGATTTTCAATTGATTAAGTGCGACACTAATTTCCAGTGATCCAGTAATTGGTCCGACATTTGTTCCAGTACAAGTACAGAAGCCCTTCAACGCATGTTGACGGGCTTTTTGCTTTTGGCAGATTCCAAAAACCCGGTTACAACCTTACTTCATTGGTTGATAGTCAGACTCCGGTCAGGCTGACCAAACCGAGCTATCCAGCGAATCTGCCCTATACTTACCAGAAGCCTTCTTGCCATATTCCTTAGGCGAGACCCCAAATTCTTCCCTAAAACATTTGGAGAAATAAGACAGATTTGAAAAGCCCACATCATACATTACCTCAGACACATTCCCCTCATTATTTCCCAGCAGCAGGGATGCCTTTTTGATGCGGTATTTCTTAATAATCTCATTGGCAGAAAACTGCGTCAAAGTTTTAAGCTTTCGGGACAAATGCGCCGAGCTCATGCCCATTTCCGAGGCAAGCACTTCTACATTGAATTCGGGATCGGAGATGTGCACTTCAACGATACTCATCACTTTTTTGACAAACTTCTCATCGACATTCTCTTTGCCGTCTTTCACTTCCGGTGTTATGATCAGGTTTTGACGGACATAGGTGCTCATTTCTTCCTTACGCTGCAAAAGATTACTAATCTGCGCATCAAGCAGTTCAATGTCAAATGGTTTGGTAATATAAGCGTCGGCGCCAACCCTGATCCCTTCGATTTTCTGGGAAGTCAGGCTCCGCGCAGTGAGCAATATTACCGCGATCCGGCTGGTTTTAGGATCGCTTTTGAGCATTTTACAAAACTTCAAACCATCCATAATTGGCATCATAACGTCTGAAATTATCAGATCTGGTAGATATTGACCAGCTTTCAGCAATCCTTCTTCTCCATCGCCCGCAATCACAAAGCGGTATTTATCATGAAGTGTTAGTCGTATAAAATCAACCATATCCGGGTTGTCTTCCACGATCATTAGCAGCGGCTTATTACGGCCAGAATTGACCGTTTCATACGCTTCCGTATTTGACAATGGTGCCTGGAAAATGGGAAATGAATCCGGATCACTGTGTTCCAATACCAATTGCTCGGCATTCCCTTTTGGAAGCAAAATTGTAAAAACGCTTCCTTCCCCTGGCTCGCTTTCGAGCTTTATTTCTCCACTGTGCATTTTTACATATTCCAACGTCAGCGCAAGCCCAATCCCCGAACCCATTTCCCTTTTTCTGGATTCGGCGGTCTGGTAAAAGCGTTCGAAAATGCGTTTTTGATCGTCGGCTGAAATACCAATCCCAGTGTCCGAAATGGCTATTTGCACCGCAAAATCGTCAGGATCTTCTTCATTTATAATTTCAACATTCACCGCGATTGAACCGCCCTTTGGCGTGAACTTAAAAGCATTTGACAAAAGATTTAATACGATCGTTTCGATCTTTTCTGCATCGGCAAAAAGCTCAAATTCCGCTGTGCTGATGGTGAATGTGTAATCAACCTCGTGCCTGGCTGCTTTGTCGGCAAAATGTGAGTAGAGCTCTCGCAGCAACCCGATAATCTCAATTTTAGACGTATTAAGATACAGTTTATCTTCCTGCATTTTCTTGAAATCCAGGACCTGGTTCACAACCCGAAGCAAGCGGTGCGAATTCTTTTCGGCCAGCGAGATCAGCTTGAAATTATCAGCATCCAGCTTCCCATTTCGCATGATCTGGTGAATGGGAGGCAGTATGAGGCTAATCGGCGTGCGCAGCTCGTGGGAAATATTGGTAAAAAACTGCTCCTTGGTTTGCTCTATTTCTTCGGCATGGGCAATTTCCAGCTTACTAATTTTCAGCTCATTTTCCAGTTTGATTCTACCTGAATAGATTTTCAATGCAACGTAAACGCCCGCCGCAATTAATATCACGTACAAAGCCAAAAACCCTTTGCTTAACAGCAATGGCGGATTAATGGTAATTTCCGTTACGCTTATTTCCTTGCTCCAAATCCCGTTATTGTTGGTGCCCCTCACCTTAAAAGTGTACGTTCCGGGCGAGAGGTTCGAGTATACTGCAAAGTTTTTATTGCCCGAAGTCGTCGTCCAGTTTTCGTCGGCACCTTCGAGCTTATAGGAATACGTGTTCATTTCCGGTTGCCAGAAATGCAATGATGCAAATTTCAATTCCAGCGAGCGTTGTCCATAGTCGAGCTCTATTTTGGGCATATAGGAAATATCCCGATCCAGAATCACGCGGTTATCTAGTTTTTCACCGATTTCCACTTCCTTGTTGTTGAGTAACAAATCGGTCAGAATCACCCTGGGCTGATAACCATTTGGGATCGCCTTCTCTGGTGAGAATGAGATATAACCATTGTCTCCGCCAAAAAACAGCTCGCCGGAAGCGGATTTGCCCACGCAACCGGCGTAGAAACTCTTAATGGGGAGATTTTTATTGAGTGGGTAGAATTCTACTTTTCGACTTGCAGGCGTAAATTTTTCCAGTGCCGTATTGGTCGCAACCCAAATATTGCCCTTTTGATCTTCCGTAATGGTGGCCCTGGCCATGTTATGGTTCGGGATGGCGTGAAAAGACGCCTTTTTTGTGGAAGGGACATATTCAACCAGTCCATTCTCTGTGGCAGCCCAGATGCTTCCGCTTTTGGATTTGAAAAAGCTGCTAACCGTTTTGCGATCCGCTACCCGGGCAAAAGGAAGGATTTTTTTCTTTACACCAGTGTTCAAATCCAGCCTGAACAGCTCGTCAAACTCAATCAGCCAGAGCGATTCTTTGTCTGATAGGAACTGATCGGTCTCGGCTTTTGATACCAGCTGGAAATGCAGGTCTTTAACATTCTCCAACCTTTTCGTCGATTTGAAAATGCCGCCTTCCCAGGTTCCGACCAGCAATGTCCCGTCAGGCGTTTCTACAAAATTGTTAATGTAATTGGAAGCCAAGCCATTGTTTTGCCCGGCGGTAATGGTCTCCATGATCTGCTTTGCATCATCCCAAACGTGAATGCCCGCAACAGTGCCGATCCAGATGCGCTCATCGCGGTCTTCATGCAAGACGGTCACATTATTGATCATCAGACGGCCTGGCCCGGGCGACTCTATGCTGAATTTGCGGCTCTGACCAGTCTTTGGATCAAAACGGATAACGCCGTGCAGCGTGCCGATCCAGTAAATTCCTTTCTTGCTGACCAGAAAAGACTTCACCTGACTTCCAATCGTCTGCCCGCCAACCTGCTGCATCACATGATGATATTGGTACAGATTATCCATTTGGTTAACCTTGCTGATCCCGTTGGACGTTACAAACCAAACCACACCCGCCCGGTCTTCAAATATCTGCCAGATCACATTGTTGGCAATCGAGTAAGGCGATTGCGGATTGTGAAAATAGCGCTCAGTGGTGTTATTGACGAGATTATAAATGTTTAAACCGAAATCGGTGCCGAGCCAGATTTTATTGTCATTTCCCGTATAAATGGCTTTGACAACCTGATTACTCAGTTTCGTTTGTTTGTTCAGGTTTTCATGCGCGCCGGTAAGCATATTGAAGCGGCAAAGGCCGGTTTCCGTGCCTACCCAGAGCAGGGCATCATTTCCTGCGATGGGTTTAATGTCGCAAATGAGGTTGTTCTGAGCATTTGGAGCGCCTTTTCTTTTCAGATTGAAGGCTGTGAATGTGCTTGTTTTGGGATCCAGTCTGTTAAGCTGGTCGTAAGTGCCGATCCATAACATGCCTTTTTTGTCTTGAAATATCGTGCGGACGGTGTTATGGCTGAGGTCGCTGTTTTGCGTGGTTAATGTTGTGAACGTCCCATTATTCGGGTTGTATTTGATCAGCCCAGTCATGGTCCCGATCCAGAGATTGCCGTCTGCGCCTTTTGAAAAGCAACGTATGTTCGTATGCGTTCCAGTGGGAATGCGGGTGATTTTAAATGTGATCGTGTTGATCTTGCTCAATCCGTTCACTGTCCCGATCCAGAGATCGTCGCCGTCCGCGTAAACACTCTGGACGCCGTTGCTGGGAATGGAGTTTGGTGTTCCGTCTTTCTTGAAAATCCTGAAATGATAGCCGTCGTACCGGGCCAGGCCGTCGCCGGTGGCGATCCAGATGAAGTGATTGCGGTCCTGCGCAACGGCATTGATCAGGTTGGTGGGCAAGCCCTCGCTGACTGAGAGTGTACTGAAAAATTTCTCCTGCCCATGCGAAGAAAGGCACGCCAGCATTAAAAAGAAAATAATCCCCCACGTTCTGCTTATCCGACCGACCCGACACATTCGCTTTTGGCGTGAAAACTGACTTTTTGAACAAAAAATATAATAAATACCAGACAAATATCAGAAAATTATCGCTTTCCGTCAGATTATTTCTAATCGAATTTAGGCGGTGGATCTACCTTGCAACCATGAATTATAATGTAAAATATAAACTTAATCCATCAATTCCATGAAGAAAATATTACTGCTTTTGCAGATTTTCCTAATGACTTCCTGCACAGTGCTCTTAGCGCAGCAGACGGTCATCAAAGGAAAAGTGACTGACAACACGGGAGGCGGCCTGCCCGGCGTGAATGTGGTTTTGAAAGGAAACACGAGCGGAACGTCCACTGACCAGAATGGCGATTATTCGCTGGCCCTACCCAACGGCGCGACCGGGGAGCAAACGCTCGTTTTTTCTTTTATAGGGTATATCAAACAGGAAATCGCCATCGCGAACCGGACTGTAATTGATGTAAAATTGCTGGTAGACACGCAAAACCTGGACGAAGTCGTCGTTGTCGGATATGGAACGACTGCCAAGAAAAACCTGACTACGGCCATCTCGAAAGTTGATCCTACAAAAATTCCAACATCGGCCAATAACAATGTATCGGAGCTGCTCTTTGGTCGTGCGGCTGGTTTGCAGGTTACACAGCAAAGCTCGCAGCCGGGCGGTAACATTACGGTTTCGATCCGTGGAAAAGGCAACCCCTTGCTGGTCATTGACGGCGTGGTGTATCCGGGAAATAGCATGGAGCCGGGAAATGGTTCCGTTGAAATGCAGGGTGTTAACCGGGGTGGACTGGCTGGCCTGAACCCAAACGACATTGAATCCATCGAATTTCTGAAAGATGCGAGTGCGGCAATTTACGGCGTTTCGGCGGCCAATGGTGTTATGATCATTACCACCAAAAAAGGAAAAGCGGGCCGCATGAGTGTAAGCTACGATGGCAACCGTTCTTTTTCAAGGAATATGCCGTATCTGAAACCATTGAGCGCGTCGGATTACATGCTGTATTTCAACCAGTTAAGCAAAGACAAATACCAGGCAGACCGCAATATGGCACCGTTTGGAAATGTGCCTGCGGATTTGAGCGGTTACACAGAGAAGTTTACCGATGAGCAAATACGCAACGCGGGAGAAGGAACGGACTGGCTCGGACAGGTTTTGCGGCCGGGAAGCATTGACAACCACAATGTGAGCGTCAATGGCGGCACCGAAAAAGCGACTTACTTCTTTTCCGGCAACTATTTCAACCAGGTCGGGTCCATGAAAAAGTCCGATCTGACACGTTTCTCGGGCAGGCTAAATGTAAATTTTGTTTTGAGCAAGATATTCAGGCTGAATGTGAATGTGAATGCAAACCGCAATGCATATTCCAATCCACAGGCAGGCTGGCAAACGGGTGGCTCGGGAACGCAGGGCTTTAACGCATTACAGGCCGCATTGGCCTATCCTTCCTCTGTTCCGGTTTACAATGCAGATGGCACTTACAGCCAGTTTGCAATCACGGGCAACCCGGTTTCGCTGCTCGATATAAAGGATAAAACCAAAGCGCAGGGCTTGCTGGCCAATACATCCCTTGACATCGACATTATCCCAAACACATTGACAGCCAAGCTCCTATATGGTAACAACAGCGAAAATTCAATTCGTGATTTCTACATTCCTATCACGGTTTTCTGGGGGCAACTCTACAAAGCAAGGGCTTCACTGGCCGAAACACGCAGACAGAATCAGACGATGGAAGCAACCGTTTCCTACAAAAAATCATTTGGCGACTGGCTTAATCTGGATGTCGTGACGGGTGTAGGTCAGTATCTGGAAGATTTCTCAGGTTTCAGCGTAGAAACTTCGGATATGCAGGATGCGATCAACACCGACAACCTGGCCTCTGCTACCGGCCCGAAAGTAATTGGCTCATACAGAGGGGTTAACAAGCTACGCTCGTTCTTTATCCGTAGCAACTTTGATTTTCTGGATCGTTACCTGCTTTCGCTGACCGTGCGCCGCGATGGTGCAGACAAGTTTTTTCCCGACAATAAATACCAGTATTTCCCTTCTGTGTCGGCGGGCTGGAAGATCAATAATGAGGCATTTATGCAGGGTATCCCTACGATCAGCACTTTGAAACTGCGCGCCAGCTATGGGATGACAGGCGAGCGCCCGGGCAGTGTCGCTTATGGTGCTTATGGCGCTGATCCTAATGCTGTTACATTCAACAATGGCTCGGCGGTTTACTTCCCATATCGCCTCACAGCATTTGATAACCCCAACCTTCGCTGGCCGATCACGAAGACCTTTAACGCAGGTCTGGATTTTGGTTTGTTCAAAGAGCGTATTACGGGTTCTGTGGATGTTTTTACAGAAAACCGCACGCGTTTGTTAAGCAGCGCTACCACCCAGCAGCTGTCCATTATTTCAACTTCTCCTATCAACGGCGGTCATCAGCGACGAAAAGGTTTTGAGTTCAGCATTAATACGGAGAATTTGAAAACCAAGAATTTTAGCTGGAACACGACATTGAATGTCACGCATTTTACAAACCGCTGGGTGGAGCGCTTCCCAAATGATCCTCCGGCGCAATATGGCCGTGTGAATGATCCGGTGGGCGGCGATATCATTTATGTATATCAAACGAATGGCATTTTGCAAGCAGGTCAGGAAGTGCCTGCCTGGCAGCCAGCTTCGGCAAGTAAGCCTGGTAACCCCATTTTTGTCGATAACAACGGTGATGGAAAGCTGGATTTCAATGATGTAAAAAGCTACTCCGGCATTCCCAAAGCGATCGTCGGATTTGGTAACAACTTCACTTACGGCAAGTTTGATTTGAGCGTGTTTTTCTACGGACAATATGGCGCGTGGGGCAATGACTTCACCACGCTTTGGGGTGACCCGGTGAGCTTGCTATCCAGCAACCAAAGCGGAACAGAGCGGATCAAAGATGCTTGGAGCACGTCCAATCCAGACGGAACGCTACCTGGCGCAGCCTATAATGAAGGCGCGATCGCATTGGACGCCGGACTCGATACAAGGCTTGTCAAAAGGGATTTTCTTCGCTGCCGGAACATTACATTGGGCTACACCATCAATTCAGGTGGTTTGACCAAATATGTGAAGAGCCTCCGGGTTTTCGCCGATGTACAAAACGCATTCATTCTGACAGGTTTCAAAGGTGTTGACCCAGAGATCCAGGCGAGCTCGATCAAAGGCGGACCGGCTCCTTACCCGATGGTGAGAACCGTATCCCTTGGTCTGCGGGCTAATTTTTAACATTCGACATTCAAAATCATATGAAAAAGATCATCATTGCCGGTATAGTGGCGGCCAGCTTAACCGTCACCAGCTGCGAGAAAAATTTTGACCCGGTGCTCACCGGCGTGCTCTCCCCTGCCAACTTTCCTAAAACCGAGGCTGACTTTAAACTTTACACATTGCAGGCTTACAAGCCCTTTGGCTCGAAATGGGGTTACAGCGATGTGGAATACCAAAACATGTTTTTTAGCCCGGAATACGGACATTTAGCAATGTTTGACCTGCCCACCGATCAGATGAATGTGTTTACGGAATGGGGTGGTTTCTGGGAATTTTTCAGCAAAGGAGATTTCACATTTCTCAGAACGCAAGGAAAGCAAAGCCATTTTGAAAAAGTGCGTTACGTTACCCGAATGACCCAGGTGATTGCCGATATTGAAAAAGCAACCATCAGCGATGCCGCCAAAAACAAATTCATCGCCGAGGCCAGAATGGGACGCGCCTGGACGATGTACTATCTGCTGCACATGTACGGCCCGGTTCCCGTAATCCTCGACGCCGCCAAAATCAACACCAATGCCGAAAGCGACCTCACCCGCCCATCGCGAGAAACGTACGTTTCCATGATTGCGGCTGATCTTAATTTTGCGGCTGAAAATCTGGAACTAAGCCCTTCGGAATATGGCAGGTTTAACAAAGGATTGGCACTGGGCATGTTGACGCGGTTGTATCTCAATGAAAAAAAATGGGCGGAGGCCGAAAAAGCAGCGCGGGCAACGATTGCATTGGGCAAATACAGCTTGGTTTCTGACTATGCCGGCTTGTTCCGCGAATCGACGGAAGTGAATACTGAAACCATCTGGGCGGTGAACTGCGACCCGGTGGCGCCCACTAATGGCGAGGGTGGCGGCAATTTCAACGCAATGGCACTTTATTGTTTGCCAAACGATTTCAAAAGCATCAAACTCGGAGGTGGCTGGGCCAATCCGAGCGGCGTCTTCTGCCCTACCTGGGCATTTTACGACACTTTTGATCCGGCAGATAAACGCAGAAACCTGCTCATTCCAACCTACACCGACAAAGCCGGAAAAGTACGCAACCGCACCAACATGCGTGGTCCTGTTCTGAGAAAATATCCTGACGAATCTTCACCGGGTGCTGACGTTCAGGGAAATGACATGCCAGTTTTGAGGTATGCCGATGTGTTACTAATGCTGGCCGAGTCTATTAACCAGTTATCCGGCCCGACGGCTGAGGCCATCGCTTTGGTCAACGAAGTAAGGACGAAACACGGCGGGGTTGCCGTCTTACCGGCGACGGCTACGGCTTCCAAAGCTGCATTCAATGACGCTATTCTTCGGGAAAGGGGCTTTGAATTCTATTTTGAAGGCGTCCGCAAGATTGATCTGGTTCGTCATGGAAAATGGGCTTCCGCGCTGGAAGCAGCCGGAAAAGTGAACCACGGGCCGTCTGAACTATTTCCTTTGCCGCAATATGTGATTAATGTTGGGGAGGGAAAGATTGAGCAGACAGCTGGATATTGATTTTGGTGGTCGGCTTTCAGCAGTCGGCCATCGCCTTTTATTGTGTGCGATTTTTTTGGAGCATTTACTTTTTAACCTTTTTTCAATGAAACTTGTCGGTGCCTTTTTTTTCTTCTTCCTTTTTGCAGTTCAAATGACTTTTGGTCAGCAAACGAATGATGTTTATGTGGACAAAGATGGCGTTATGCGCTGGGGCACGACAAAAGAGGAAGTGAAAGGGTTTGGGGTAAATTACACGGTTCCATTTGCCTATGCTTACCGGGTGGCAAAACAACTTGGCGTTTCGCCCGAAAAAGCCATTGACAATGATGTATACCACTTTTCACGACTTGGTTTTGATCTTTACCGCGTCCACGTCTGGGATACAGAGATCAGCGATACGCTGGGAAATCTGCTAGAGAATGAGCATTTGAAACTGCTGGATTATGCATTGAAAAAGATGAAAGACCGCGGCATCCGGTTTGTGCTCACGCCCATTGCTTACTGGGGAAATGGCTGGCCGGAAAAGGATGAAAAAACGCCGGGATTTTCGCGGAAATATGGCAAAGCAGCTTGCCTGACCAATCCCGATGCGATTAAAGCACAGCAAAATTATTTGTATCAGTTTCTCAACCACGTCAATCCTTACACCGGCGTGGCTTACAAGAACGAGCCCGATTTGATTGCTTTTGAGATCAGCAACGAGCCTCAGCACGGCGGGAAAGCCAGTGACGTGACTGCATTTATCAATGGTATGACGAGTTCCATGCGGAAGACCGGCTCTAAAAAGCCGGTCTTTTATAACATCAGCCACAGCATTCATCTGGCCCAGGGCTATTTCGATGCCGACATTCAAGGCGGAACATTCCAGTGGTATCCCACGGGATTGCAAGCCAAACACGAGATCATGGGCAATTTGCTGCCAAATGTGGACGACTACAAAATCCCCTTCGCAACCAATCCCAGGTTTAAACAAATGGCCAAGATTGTCTATGAATTCGATGCTGCCGATGTGGGCCGCTCTTATATTTATCCCGCTATGGCGCGCAGTTTCCGCACCGCCGGCATGCAGCTAGCCACGCACTTTGCTTACGACCCAACTTTTTTTGCCTATGCCAATACGGAGTATGACACGCATTATATGAACCTGATTTACACGCCGCAGAAAGCATTGAGCCTGAAAATAGCGTCGGAAGTTTTTCACAATGTTCCGCTATATAAAGATTTCGGCAAATTCCCGGCAGATACTTCTTTTGGCGATTTCAGGGTAAGTTATGGGCAGGATCTGGCGGAGATGGTCACGAAGGAAAAATTTATTTATACCAACAATACAGCCACGATTCCACCCAATGCAGCAGCATTGGAACATATTAGTGGCTCAGGCAACTCGGCAGTTGTAAAATACGAAGGAACGGGCGCTTACTTTCTGGATAAGCTTGAAAACGGCGTGTGGCGATTGGAAGTTTTGCCTGATGCAATCTGGGTGCAGGATCCATTTGGATACAATAGTCTGGACAAAGTCCTTGCTGTTATCAACTGGCGCCCGTGGCCAATGTCGATCCAACTGCCGGATCTGGGAAATGATTTTGAGATTATGCCATTGAACCAGGAAAATAATGCCAAAAGTGTTTTCACCAAAAATCAGACATTTGACATTACGCCCGGCACTTATATGCTCGTTAAAAAAGGGGCTTCAAGCAAGTTAAATGCAACCAGCAAATGGAAGAATATCACATTAAACGAATTCGTAGCACCGGCAACAACGCTGACAAAAACCTACGTGCTTCACACGCCAGTTAATCAGGTTTCCGCAGGCGAAAGCCTGCCTTTCAAAGTGCAGATTGTTTCTTTAAAAAAGCCTGAAGCGGCGCGTATCAGAATTTTTACCCAAGGTGCAAAGCCTGTGGACCTGGCATTGGCACACGAGCGTGGCTATCATTACTCTGCAATTGTACCAGAAGACCTCTTGAAAGGCAACGTCTTGAAATACAGCATTGTAATCAAAGAAAACGGAGCAGAAAGCTTCTATCCCTCCGATCAGGAAAAGCCTTTCGAAACGCACATTCAGGCAAAATCTTCACCAATTACCATTTTTAATGCAGCATTGGATCACGAGCAATTATTGAGACCATATCTGAAAACTTCGCGCTTGACACCCTTGCCCGAAAAGGGAACTTCCGAGCTGAATATAAGCCCGGAAAAAGCAGAAGAATATGCAATGCGTTATAATTTCAAAAACAATGTAGCAGGCCGCACTTCGGATTTATCATCGAAAAACAAGTTGGTTTTTCAAGGCCACTCGCTCGATCAAAAACCTTGCACCATTCAGCTTGCACTTATCGGCAAGGATGGTTCCGTTTACGGCGCTACATTGGATCTAAAACCGGATATCAGCTCGTATGCTGTATCGACGGACGATATGCAAAAAGTAAACTTCGTCAGTCTCCCACGCCCTTACCCCGGATTTCTACCCTATTCACTAGACACCACACCAAAAGCTGGAAATGTTGATTTAATAAATGTCGAAACTCTACAAATCGCCATTATCCCAACACAAGCCACCGATCAGGCTAAAAAACCACTTGCTGGCATCGCGATTCAAAAAGTAACGCTGGAATGACCTAACCGTCCGGTAACTTACATTTCGGTCCGTGTAAATTATCCGGAAACTTCCCGGGAGATTTACATAAATTGCCATTTTAACCAAACACCCTTTCCAGATGACACATACTACCTCCAATCCCAAGATCCACGAAGGCCGTAATCTCAAAAGGTTTCGCGAAATGCTCGCGATCAAACAAGACGCTCTCGCATTCGAATTAGGCGAAGATTGGAACCAGCAAAAAGTCTCCCTGCTAGAACAGAGGGAAAAGATCGATTCGGATATTTTGGAGCAGGTGGCGGCAATTTTGAAAATTCCGGCGGAGGCGATTCGGAATTTTGATGAAAATCAAGCGATTAATATCATCACGAATACTTACCACGACTTTAAGGATAGCGCATTCGTCAACAATGGAGATACTCCAACATTCAATGTAAATCCGATTGAAGAGATCAGGAAGTTACATCACGAAAAAATGGAGCTTTATGAGCGGATGTTGAAGGAGAAGGATGAGATGATGGAAAGGTTGGAGCGGTTGATTGGGGGGAGGTAAATAGGTAAACTGCAAAGCTCCGGAGGAGCAACCTGTTTCTAGAAATGAATGATAATAATTTGTTGGGCCCCGGCGGGGCCTCCTGTGAAATGTCGGCTTGTATGCTAAACTAAAGGTTGACTGATTTCATGTAGAACTACTATAAATAAAATGTAAAAAAATGTCACGAAAAACTTACCTCTTTGCTGCTTCCAAATATTGATTCCGCTCCCTAGCGAAATCTTTGCCAAAACCGCTTCTCACCATATACTCATTATATAGTTCGTTGTTAAATTCAATTAAATAAGAGGTCAGATGAGCAAGACTACTAGTATGGTTTATTCTGAGATCTTGCATTCCAATACTAAAAAGGGTCTTTAAAAAGTCACTATCAAGATTCTTCATCTCAATGTATGGAATTGAATTCTCTAAATCCAAAATTGTCGATTCACCATTATAGTTGAGAGCATTTCTTAGGCTTGATGGGAAATCATTCCTAAATGCCGAAAAATGAGACAAGAAGCAATTAAACATAGTCCTTTCATTGTGATCACAGTTTGGAATAAATTCTCTGAAAGTTGCTTCTAATTGAATCCAGTTAAGTTTATGAACGCTTTCTCCTTTAAAGCTTAGGGTAAGAATTATGTTTCCAACAGCGTTCACTTCTTTTAATTTAAAATAATAATTTCCGCTGTCTAATGTTATTGGAGATGAGTAGACGGCAAGTGAAAATTGTTCCAATCGATCCTTTTGCTCGCGACTCAAAAAAATAAATCCTCTGTTTAAAAATCGAAAAAAACATGTGACGGCGAAAAAGGTCAAATAGTAGAATGTCACAAAAGACCAGCAAGGAGAATTCGATTTCGACTTTAAAAAATCCGCATATTGTACGGCTGACTTATTCATAAAGAGCTCAATGTCACAATGAAGTGCCCGATAGTAATCTTCTTTTCGAATTTCGATTTCCACTGATTTGCCTGAAAGCTTGTTAAGGGAAACGATATTGGATGTTATTACATCTTTAAATGACCAATGTTGATATTTTGCTCTTTTAACTCCATATGATATTAATGGCAGAACGTTCTCATTTCGAACACTTAGATAGTTTTTACCGAAAAGATTCATGCTCAAAATAAATGTTCCCCAGTGATGTTGCTATATCGCCTTTCGTACTCATTTAATTCTTTTCTCATATCGGAAACCACCTTATTGAAGGTTGCATTGCCCGTCCCAGTGTAGGAATCGAAATTTAATTTCGATATGGGTTCTAGCACATTAGATATCGATTCTATCTTCAAATCACTGTGCTCTTTTAATGTTTTATCAACTACTTCGTGAAAAATAGCGAATAGAGATCTAAAAAAAGTAGCGTTTGTCAATTTAGCTTTTTCGGATTTGCTCAGCTTTAATACTCTTTCAGACGCTTCTAAATAGTTCTTTACACCCTTGAATATTATATCATTATCTTTATCTTCAAAAAAGCCACTTTCGAAGATATCATTTGTTGATTGATTAAATGACACTCTTGTAATCTTTCCAACTTGGCTTTTTGATGGAGATAGAAGGCCGGCCAGGACACTGTCTGTGTTGAGCCTATCAAACAGTTGACGCTGTCTCTCCTCTTTTTTTGATTCTCTCCCGGACATATTCTTGATATCTAGAAGAAGAGTAGTTGGTACACCTCGCTGGGTTGTATTAATATCAATAAAAAGATTTACTTCTTGATTAGTATTTAATTTATTAAAAATGATGACTGGGATAACATATTTTTTAGTGGATTTTAGCAATCCATATAACCGGTGTTGACCATCCAATACCATGAAACTATTTTTAGCAGTAAAAAACGAAATTTCGCTTTTTGTCTGATCTATGTGAAACTTAGCATTATCCTGAGCACTCAATATAAGTGCCGAGGGGATAACGCCTTTAAGGTCATCCAAATGTCTGGCTATATCGCGCGCCCTAGATTCATTAAGCATCCTTTGGAATCCCTTTTCCGAATCATCATCTCTTCGCGAAACGAAACAGACTGCCTTAAGGACGTCGTTTGGAAGAACTGATACATAGAAAGTCTTTTCATTCTGAGTACACTCTAAGCATTTAAACTTTACATTCTCGCTCATATCAATGTTAACTTAGATATTGTGGATTTCGGGCAATGGGATCAGATAAAAACTAAATATAAGGTATTAATATTATCAAAGTTACTCATCTGGCCTTTCAACGGCTAGACTTATAGACACTCACGGGGAATCAAACCCCTTAAACTCGAATTAACTCCACTCCTCCCACCTCCGCGTTCCGCACAATCGTATCAATTGCGAAATTACTATTCTCTTCACCCAGTGATTCACAGTCTGAGATCTTACCTACAAATTCTCCGGCAAATCCTTCGGTCACGTTGTAAGTTTTCGCAATTCAGCAAGGGCATTAATCGCCATAATCCTTGACTTTTCAAGAGCTTTCGGGTTCCAGAGTTTGCGTGTTTCGTGCTCTTTCCATTTGCTGGATTCAGAAGCGGTGACGAATTCCTAGTTCTGTAATATGTTTTCTCTCGTTTGTATAGTCATTCAAAATCAATGTATTACCAGTATACTGCGATTACTTCACCAGTAGTCAGCATCAAGAAGTTATTGATATCACAATGTACCAAGGCGTAGTCGCGTAGCTTGAAATTACAGGATTGTGATTTTAAGCTTGGAGAACTTTTGGATCCGCTTGAAATCGGATTTGTTGAAGGTGATTAGCTCTGTACAGTGATCTTCGGCTATGGCTGTATGAATGCAATCACTAATATTTTGAAAACCAACCAATTTAGCTAGTTGAATGCCGCGCATCATTTGGTTTAAATCATAAGATACCGGTTCTGAGGGCAAAAAGGTGTTTAGCATCCGCTCAATGTTGTCTGGTTGTTGCCCCAAACGATGCAGTACATAAGCCACCTCTTGCAGACAAAGTAATGAAACAAAAAAACGGTTATTGTCTGTGGCTGCCTTATAGAGTGGGTAAGCTAGCTCTGCTTTATCAGGTTCTTGCGAAATAAGCAGATGGATCAAAACATCGGTATCAAAATAGACTTTGTTCATTCGCCCAGCATTTCATTTGCCAAGTCTGACAAATTTAAATTAGGTGGGACACTTACATCTTTAAACAGCTCGCGCAGTTCCAGCGTCTTTTTATAAAGCTCTTTTTGATCAACCGGTGCGGCAATAGGCTCGTCATCAATGATGAGTCGAAATGTACGACTTCCAAATTTGGCTTTGGCAGTAGCGAGAATATTCTCGATCACTTGCGCATTGATGTTGGCGGGATTTATCTGAAATGTCTGCTGCATAGTATTGATCATTTCATCGAAAATACAATGTTTACAGGAAAAATTCAACGAACAAGCCTGAATACTGGAAGAGTGACTTCCATTCGCGCTATTTCCAACTTATTTAAAGGTAGCGCTCCGCACCTCCTACATGCTTACATTAGTTGCGCTTCTCCTCTAAAATTTCAGCTTAAATAATCAACGCAAACGCTACGCGTCCATCTATCGGAATGCGCACATTTGACTTTTCCAAATGCCTTTTAACCTGAACAAATCAACTTTCAACATTCCTTATCCTATGAAAAGAAACGCATTCATTGGCAGTATGGCTGTCATTAGTTCACTTCCTGCCATTGTATTTGCGAAGGCAGCGGCATTTAGGGGAATGATCGAAAAAGTGTTTAAAACGAAGGCTGGTGAAGGGCGTAAGCATGGGCACATTCAGTTAAAGGGCGTCAATGCGAATGTATTGGATGTTAAGGTTTCGGGTAGTGATACGAATGGTGGTTTTGCAATTTTTGAGCAAACTTCACTCAGTGAGGGCCGCGGAACGCCGCTGCATGTGCACCCGGGCCAGGATGAAGTTTTTTATGTGCTTGAAGGCGCGTATGAATTTCTTGTTGATAAGGAAAGATTTAGCCTGACTGCCGGTGAGAGTATCTTTCTGCCGCGGGCAGTTCCCCACGCCTGGACCCAGGCATCGGCCAAAGGGAAAATGCTGGTAACCTTGCAGCCGGCTGGAAAATTGGAAGATTTTTTCTTGCAAATGGCAGCGCTGACACATGATCCTTCGCCACAGGAAATTGCCAAAATATTTGAACAAAACGAAATGAAGGTGATAGGGCCACCATTGAAATTGGATTAATGGTGCACCCTACATTGCATTATCAATGTCACATAGAATTTGGCAAAAATTGCTGAAAAACATCATAGCCATAGCGCAGGATCATCAGTGAAACGACGACCAGAAATATTTTCCGGACGAATCCATTTCCTTCGCGCAATGCCATTCTGCTGCCGATAATGTTGCCGGCAATGTTAAAAACAGCCATTGTGATGCCGATGCCTAACAGGAAATTCCCATTCCGTATAAAAACAAGCAATGCCGAAATATTAGTGACACAATTAATGAGCTTTGCATATCCCGAAGCTGTTACGAAATCGAACCGTAGCAAAACAACAAAACCCAGGATCAGAAAACTTCCTGTTCCCGGGCCAAAGAATCCGTCATAAAAGCCAACTACCAGACCGATCAAAGAGCCCAGCACCAACTGTTTAGCCAAAGGAAGTCCCTTGTTTTGTGCTGCTCCGAGGTTTTTATTTGTGTAAACGTAAATCAGCATTATAACCAAAATGATCAAAATCACCGGTCGTAAAACTTCTGCCCTGACCATGCTTACCACTTTGGCGCCTAGAAAAGAGGCCGTAAAAGCAGCCAGACTAACGACGATGAGGAGACGATAGTCAAACCTAATCCGCTTGCTATAATTGTAAGCGGCCACAGATGTTCCGGAAATAGCCGCGATCTTGTTGGTGCCGAAAAGGGTCGCAACAGCCTTATCCGGAAATGCGATCAGGAGCGCTGGGATCTGTATCAGCCCGCCCCCTCCTACCACAGCGTCAATAAACCCGGCAACAAAAGCCAGTGAGCTTAATGCGACGAGCAAGGCAAACGAATAATCTGTGGTGAAAGAACTTAGATCCATGATGGACGCAATTTAGCGTCTAAAAAGCCAGTTCATATCGTTTTCGCACCGGAATATCTGATTTAAGTTTTGCGCTGCTTCTAATGAGTGCCTACTTTTTCTGAACCATTCCAATGTCCGTTAACCACCCTAAAAAGCTTTCAGGCCAGTATTTAAGGGTTTCTCCTTTTGTAAAATCCATTGCAAATCCATGAGAGCCTTTGTTGTAAATATGCATTTCGGCCGGAATTTCTGCTTTCAGCAATGATGAATAAAAATCAACACATTTGGCGGCTGTTGTCAGCTTATCGTCGTGGGCATTGATGAGAAAAACCGGGGGACAACTTTCCTTTCGAACCGTGTAGGTTTTAAGAAATGCGGCATAAAAAAGACCTGCGAAATTGGGTTTCCAGCTAACCTTGCCTGGTTCTTTATTTATTTCGTCGGTTGCGGCGAGTTCTACCGCCAATGTTCCGCCAGCCGAAAAACCTGCTATGCCAATTTTATTGGGATCAATCTTCAGTTTAGATGCATCTTTTCGCAAAGTGATAATGGCCTGCTTTGCGTCATCGAATGCAGCTGCGAAATAGGTTTCTCTGGGAATTACAAAATTTTTGGTGCTATCCCTGGTATTCAGGCGATACTTCAACACCATCGATGCCACGCCCCGTTCTTTCAGCCAAAGCGCAAGGTCTGTTCCTTCCCGATCGAACCAATTATCTACAAAACCGCCTCCGGGACATATCACAACCGCAACGCCCGTTTCCTTTCCCGGCGGTGGTAAATGCAGGACGTAATTTGGAACGGACACTTTGCGAAAGACGCGGTTCTTTTTTGAAAGCGACTGGGGATTTACATCGAAATTTACCACCTCTTCGCCAGTAGCATATTTCACGGGATTGTCTGTGATACCCGATGGCCATAGCGGTTTTTCTTCGGATGTTTGGGCATCAGCGGTAAATCGCAGGGTAAGCGAAAGACCGAGGCTCAAAAGCGTTATCGATAAGTATTTCAGGTTCATAGCGCAAGATTTATGATCATAAACTCTTCAAAAAACAGCACCCTACATCGCCTCAATCTCCAACACTACACTCGTTCTTCTCGCATTCACAACCGGATTAAACCCGGCCGTCATCAAATATTCTCCTGAATAAACCTGATCTTCTTTGATGGCAGATTTGGTCCCAGGATAGAGATTCAATTCTCTCACTTTATAGTTTTTTGCTGCATCCAAACCTTCCAGCCGGATCGGCGTATCCGAGCCGTCGCCATTTCTGTTTCCGACCAAATAGGAGAATAGAATGGCTTTGGATTTGTTTTTCGCCGCGTACATCAACGCAGCGTAATCGTTTTTCTTAGGATCAACCAACCGGGAAAGATCGCCCTGGAAAATGACATCTTTCACCGCATTATAATTAACAACGGCCTGTTGGCTGAATTGCAGATCTTTTTCATCCAAATGACTTACCACAATGTCATAACCTAGCCGGCCCATCATGGCCACATCCGTGCGGAATTTCAAAGGCTGTTTTCCCCAATCCGTTACGTGTGCGCTTTGCGCGATCGAGGGAAAAAAGTAGGAATATTCCCATTGCATGAACACGCGCTCCAAAGGATCGGTGTTGTCGCTGGGCCAGAATTCTGTGAAATATTTCAGCGCTTCATAATCGACCCGGCCACCGCCGCCCGAGCAAAGCATCATGGGCACTTTCGGATATTTTGCACGCAGCTTTTCCAACACTTTATACAATCCTTTTACATAATCCACATAAAGCTTGCCCTGACTTTGCTTGCTTTTTTCGAGGTAAGCCGAGTAAGGGTTGAATGTGGTTGCGTTGCAGTCCCATTTGATGTAGGCGATCTCCGGATTTTCGGTAAAAAGCTTATCCAGAATGCCATAGACAAAATCCTGAACTTCCGGGTTTGACAAATCCAGCGGAAGCTGGTTGCGCATGTAATGTTCGGGCCGCTGCGGTTGTTTGATCACCCAGTCCGGATGTTTTTCATACAACTCACTCTTTGGATTTACCATTTCCGGCTCCACCCAGATCCCGAATTTGATTCCGGTTTTCTGCGCTTCCTTCACCAGATAACCGATCCCGTTTGGCAATTTCTTTACATTTTCCTGCCAATCTCCCAAGCCCGCCCCGTCGCCATTTCTTGGATATTTGTTGGCAAACCAGCCGTCGTCCAATAAAAACAGATCGACGCCCAGCTTCTTGCCATCTTTGAAAAGCTCAGAAAGTTTACTTTCATTAAAATCAAAATAAGTGGCCTCCCAATTGTTCAGAAGCGTCATTCTGGTGCCTTCCCCATCGAGAATCCGATATTTTCGGGCCCAGTTATGCAGGTTGCGGCTGGCTTCTCCTTTTCCGTTTTCTGAGAATGTGTAGATAAAAGAAGGTGTTTTAAATTCCTGTTTCGAGGCGAGCGGATATTCTGAGGAATAAGGATTTATACCCGCGATTAAGCGCAGATTATGATACGAATCCACCTCAAATTCCATTTTGAAATTGCCTGACCAGGCTAATGTTCCCAGCAAAACTTTCCCCTCCGTTTCTGTTGCCGGTTTATCAAAAGACAAGGAGAAACTCGGTGGCTGATAAAGATTGGCGCGCGTTCCCAATTTAGAATCCAGCACCCGGATTCCAGCAGTCAATTGCTCTTCTTCCGGGTTCATTTCTTTTGCCCAGGTGCCATTGTAATGCGTCAGATAATAATCTTTTGCAATGAAATAGAGATTGGCGGAGGCGTATTTTTGAAGCGTAACGGGTTTCTTCTCTTCACTTTTGATCACACTCCATTGCTCCACGACATTTTCTTGGAAATAGGTTTTGTAAAAAAGTGTCACTTCCACCGCATACACCGGATCTTTCAGAACAATGCTTGTAAGACTAACATTGTCGTTTTCCTTCGCCATGTTGTGGCTTACATATACAAGATCCAATGATTTATTTCCGTCGCCATGCGTCAATTGCAGGGCGGGCTCTGAGACATTCCAGGTTCCAGCAGGCGTATAAGCCGAGTTGTAAATCCCCGCATTTCCGTCCCGTTGACGGCTCTGCGATGGGATGAGTTTGTACTCTGCGGGCTGACTTAATTTCTTTCCGAAATAGGTTATTTCAAGATGATTATCCTTGTCTGTTTGCAGCACCAGCACATTCTGTCTGGTTTCAATCGGGATAATGGTTGGCGCATTCTGGGCAAAAGAGCTGGCTGCGGTTACCGCCAGTAAAACGCTGTTGAAAATATGCTTATACACAACTATACTATTTGATATGGATTGATTTTAATCGCCTGCGCCGAAACGAACAGCTTTGATTCGGATCGGCGCTCCTGTAAAGACAAAATAAACATCTTTTACACCAGAAGCCGCACCGGCAGCAATGTCAAGAATCATTTTATCACTGTATTCACCCGAAAATTTTCCTAAAAGAACTCCATCGGCGCTGCCTGAATGCGCCTCTATGGTTCCAGAGGGAGTTGTCGGCGCATTCCGCCCGGATGCCCGGACGATTTCAATGTGCTTGATGCCCGTCAGATCAGTGCCCTTAAACCTGAACGATGCGCCGGAATTTCTAACAAATGCCATAGTACTGTCATTGTTGAAACTGATATCTTTAACCTGATCGGCCAATGTGACCGGGACCACTGGATTTCGAAGGACAAGCGTTGCTTCCGAGGATTGCGAGGACGCTGTTTTGGTGCCCCGATCGGCATATGCAGCGCGGAATATGAAGCTGCCTTCCATATCGCCCTTGGGAACAACGGTTGTATAAGTGCCTTTCACAGGCAATGTTTTGGCTGGTTTCGGCGCGTCCGACAAGCTCATAATGTAGCGGACAATCCCTTTCACATCGCTTTCCGCCATGGTCGGGTGCGCGGGCATGAATGCATCTCCCCAAACGCCCGAACCACCATTCAATATCTTCTTGGACAAACCTGCTACGGCGGCGGGATCACCCTTGTATTTGGCAGATATAGCCGTAAAAGATGGCCCCAGCACCTTTTCTTTAATGGCATGACAAGCCTTGCAATCGCCATTATTGATCAGTGAAATGGCTGTTGCGTATTGCGCCGAAGCATCCACGCTCATTTGTTTTTGCGCGATGCGAGTTAAGTTAAAACCCTCGGAAAGATAGTTCGTACTGACAGAAACCTGGGAAGGCGCGATCTTCTTGTTCGCAAGACTGCCGTCTTCCTTATCGCTCACACGCACCTCATAGTCGATGCTTTTTCCAGGAAAATAGAAGGTGGAATTTCCTTTGGTTATCTTAAATTCAACCACCGGCGGTTCGTTGCCAGCCTTAATTTCAACCGATTTTGTATTTTTTTCTCCCGCTTTATCTGTTACCGTCAATGTTGCCTGATAAGTGCCCGGCGTGGTAAAAGTGATCGACGGATTAGCCTCTTTCAGCGTCTTGAAAACGGCTTTGTTTTTGCTGACAACCCATTCATATTGCAGCGCGTCGTCTTCATCAAAATCTTTGGTGCCTTCCGATGACAGCGTGACTTGCATGGGAAGCGCGCCCGCCGTTTTGCTGGCTGATGCTTCTACCAATGGCTTTCTGTTTCCGCTGTTGTACTCGATCCTGATCAGTTCTGCTTCCGGGTTATCTTTGAAATATCCATTTCCATATTCGAGCACATACAGATCACCGTCAGGCCCGAATTTCATATCGATCGGCCCCTTTAATTTCAAATCAGGAAGGAAGCGCTCCATGGATTGGTATTCGCCGTTTTCATCCATTTCTACTACATTGATCCATCCCCTAACCCAGTCGGTGATGAACCATTTGCCTTCGTAATATGCTGGAAATAGTCGCGATGCATTTTTGAAATCATCTTTTCTGAAAACCGGGCCGCCTACTGCGCTGTTACCGCCACTTTCCATGAGCGGGAACTCCTGGCTTTGCGCTTTTGAATACCAGATAAAAGCAGGCTGCGCAGCCGGAAGCTCCTTTAAACCAGTGCTGTTGGGAGAATTGTTGACCGGATGGGCAGGGTCAAAAGGCGCGCCGGAAACTTTGGTAGCGAAGTCATATTTCACATAAGCCTTGTTATTGGCAACAAAATATGGCCATCCGTAAAATCCAGGTCCTTTGGCGCGGTTGAATTCATCATAGGATTGCGGTCCGCGTTTTTCCAGGTCATCGCGGGAACCATCGGGGCCTACTTCTCCCCAGTAAAGCCAGCCGGTTTTCGAATCGATCGTTGGCCGCCACGGGTTTCTGTTGCCCATCGTGTAAATCTCAGGTTTGGTTTGCGGTGTTCCCTGAGGGAAAAGGTTGCCTTTTGGAATGGTGTAACTTCCATTGGGTTCAGGATGAATGCGCAAGATTTTCCCTCTCAAATCATTCGTATTCGGAGATGACTTCTGGGAATCGCGGGGCGATTCTCCCGGCCTTTCATCCAGCGGAGCAAAACCATCGGAAGCGCGGGAAAATGTGTTATCACCCGTCGTCAGATACAGGTTTTTATCTTTGTCGAAAAGCATGCCTCCGCCTACGTGGCAGCATTCTTCACGCTGGACCGGCACTTCCAAAACCACCTTTCGCGAGCTTTCCAACAACTCCTTACCATGCCACTCGTAGCGAACAAGCACGTTTTTCGCCTCGTCGCCAGCCAGCGAATAGTAAATGTAAATCCAGTGGTTTTTCTCATAATCCGGATCCAGGATCACGCCCTGCATGCCATCTTCCCCTTCGGTAACTTCGCCCGCTTTATTTACATATTTTGTACTCACGGCAAACTCAGCCACCGTTTCCATTGCTTGCGATTTCGGATCGTACACCTTCAACTTACCTTTCCGCTCCGCATAAAGTACCCGGCCGTCTTTCAGGATCTGAAACTGCATGGGCTCTTCAAGCCTTTGCGCAAGAACGACTTTGGTAAAGCGGTTAGCTTCCGGTTTTTTAGCGGTTTGGGCGAGTAAACTTTCAGTAGTTAAAAGCAAGCTTAGCAATGCAGAAAAGAGCAGTGAAGGTTTCAGCACTGCGTATCTTTTGCAGAAATTGTCTGACTTTGACATTAGGAAAATACTTAAATAAATTTCAATTATATAAGTCTGAACAGCTAATAATATTACTTGAAGAGCTGATAGGCTTTGCTCAAAAATGGCTTATACATCGGCTCGTGCTTGGGCATGTTCAGGTAAAACAGCACAATCATATTGTTTTCCGGATCGATAATGTAATCTGTGCCGTACAATCCGCCCCAGGCAAATGCGGTGTTGGAAACTTCCGGAACCGGTTTCTTTTCTGCATTGTAGAGCTCAAATCCTAGCCCGAACTGAAAGCCTTTTCCACCGGAATTCACCTCAGGAAGGCGGTTCACTTTGGTCATCAGCTCAATTGTCTCGGGTTTAAGGATACGCTTGCCGTTGTACTCACCTTTATTGAGCAGCATTTGACAAAATTTGGCATAGTCGCCAATAGGTCCGTTCAGACCGATAGCTCCCTCCGCATAAGTTTGTACCGGACTGATTGTCGTCTCGCTATACTTGTTGGATTCCGGCACCAGTTTACCATCAATGTCACTGTAAGCCTTTACGAACCGGCTCATTTTCGAGGGCTCATAATACCAGTCTGTTTCGGTCATGCCCAATGGATCCAAAATCGTTGATTTGACATATTCACGCAGACTTTTTCCTGATATAAGCTCCACCATATAAGCCAGCATATTGGTGCTGATATGGTAACTCCACTCGCTGCCGGGATCGAAACCCAGTGGGTATTTTGCCAGCGCGATCATCTCATCTTTGAGATATTTCGAAGTGCCAGCGCCGCCGGTCCGCTGTCCCGGGCCTGCCGGTGGCGTTGTACCTGAGGTTTCAGCGGCACTTTTGTTCTCCATTTCGGCGCGACGTGCCTTTCCCACCAGTCCGGCGCTGATGCCCGACGAATGCGACATCAGGTGCGCGAATGTCATCGGCGTTTTCACCGGCCTTGTCTCAAATGTTCCATCCTCTTTAATGGCCGTGGCTACTTTATCGGATATCCCGGGGAAATATTTAGAAACCGGATCATCAACCGAAACCAATCCCTTTTCTACCAAGGTCATAAAAGCTACGGTTGTCACTGCTTTGGTTTGAGAAAACAGGATATAGTAATCGTCCACAGCGGCCGGAACCTTGTTTTCAACGTCTTTATACCCAAATGCTTTGTTGTAAATTACATTCCCGCCTTTGGCAACAAAACCTACTATGCTACTCGCCTTTTTCTGATCGATAAAACTTTGCAGCAGCGAGTCAATGCGTTTTGTTTTGTCTTCGCTCGTGCCGGTAGCTCTGAGGTCAGCTTTGTAGTTTAATGTTTGCGGCGCGGGAGATTTTTGCTGCGCTATTGTGCTGTTGAATGCAGCTAAAAGCGCAATGCTTAAATAGATTTTTTTCATTACTCTTAATTTTAGATTGATAAGGGCTAAGCCATCAAAGCGCTATCTGCCATAAATATTTTTCAAATCGCCTTCAAAAAGTGTGTATTTGTCATCATAAAACTTCTTAAAATCCGGAACGGCAGGATGCCCGGGGAAAGGTGCGTAATAATGCGTTTCACTTTTGGTATCGTTACGCCAGACGAGTACATAGGCGAGATTTAATTTGTTGGTTTGTAAGACTTTAAGCAAAACATCGGTATACCAAACAGGATTTACAATGGATTCCAGACCTGTCTCGATCATAGCAGCCAGTTTCTTATTTTCCAGTGCAAAATCATTTACGATTTTAAGTTTTTTTACCACCTGATCCAAATTGTACTTGCCATCGCGGCCCATATCTCCGTAGTTATCCATTCCAACAAGATCAACCCATTCGTTGCCTGGATAGCGCTCCGTGAATTCTGCAACGCTATTGAACTTATTGTCAGGAGAAAAGGCGTAAATCAGGTTGTGAACATCCATGCTATCCCTGAGATAACCCGCCGTAAATTGCCACAATGACTTGAACTCTGCCGGAGTACAATGTGATTTGCCCCACCAGAACCAGTCTCCGTCAAACTCATGATAAGGTCTGAAAATAAGCGGAATAGCCTCTCCATCGGCACCTTTCAGACTTTTGAACCAGCCAGCCAGACCCTGTAAAATGAGTTTGTAATCCTCATGGTTTTTGCCTCCCGGAACAATGTATTTCACCGCCGGCAATGAAACAGAATCCTTCCAATAGAATCCACCGCCCGATACCGGGTTAGAGAAATGCCAGGATATGGTTGTAATTCCACCACGTGCGTAGGTGTCGGTGACCAACTTTCTTAGACGGTCTTCACTCTTTTTGGTGAATTCCGCAGATCGGCCCGTTAGCGGCGCAATGTCAACCCCAATTACTGCCGGGTGTGAGCCAACGACAGATTTTACGTCCGATCTTCCCGGCTCGTCACGCCAGCCGTGTCCGTAATCTGTTGCGTCCTGATGTCCAAAAAGTGTATGCTTTTTGGCTAGCTTATGCATATTATTATAAAGTGCGACGGTTTCCGGTGTCGCCTTTGGATCAATTAGTTTTTGCGCCCATGAAAGCGAGGATGATGCAATTAAAAGTGCAGTATAAGCGATTACTATTTTATTCATTTTAAATAAAGCTGTACGGAACGTTGTTTGAAAGTTTTAAATAGAGCGGTCAAGACTTGCTGATCATGAAATATCGCAAATGCCTATGGCTAGTTTCAAAGATGCAGCTATTAACAGGCCGAATGTGTTTTTTCTATTCATAAATAGCTTCTAGCTTAGGAGTACTTTAAATGAAGAAATGGCTGGCGATCGTAAAAAATGGAATTTTTTCCTGCAAAAATAGGATAGATCAGCATGCGGACCGGTTAAGGAAAACCCTACTTTTTTAAAATTTAGGGTTTTCCCTTGGAGTCAGTATAACTGACTGCGTCTGTTTGCAACACAATTGATCGGTAACATACATTGCGATCCCTACGCGGGCCGCCCGTAAGATATCCGAGCACTTCCCGGCAGATTTATATAAATTGCTTTTTTTAACCAAACACCCTTTCCACATGGCACATACTACCTCCAATCCAAAGATCCACGAAGGCCGTAACCTTAAAAGATTTCGAGAGATGCTCGGGATAAAACAAGATTTCCTTGCGTTCGAGCTCGGCGAAGAATGGAACCAGCAGAAGATTTCATTGCTCGAACAGAGGGAAAAGATCGATTCGGACATTTTGGATCAAGTTTCGGCAATTCTGAAAATTCCTGCTGAGGCGATTAGGAATTTTGATGAACAGCAGGCGATCACTGTAATTTCCAGCACTTTCAACGACAACTCTCAGCTAAGTACCCTGATCAATAATTACAACAATCCTATTGATGCAGTCTTAAAACTTCATGAAGAAAAGATGGCACTTTATGAGAGAATGTTGAAGGAGAAGGATGAGATGATGGGGCGGTTGGAGCGGTTGATTGGGGGGAAATGAAAAGGGCAAACCTTAGCTCCGGCGGAGCTACCTGTTTATAGAAAAAATCAATGATCATAAATATTTGGCCCCAGCGGGGCCTCCTGTGAATTGGCGATAAATCAGGAGGCCCCGCTGGGGCCTTTCGACAAACTTGACATCTACTTTTCTATAAACAGGGAGCCGCTCTGCGGCATTCACAAACATCTTTTAAAAGCTCCAAATGAACCGAATAGTCATTCTTGGCAATGGATTTGACATTGCTCATGGTCTTCCTACGGGTTACAGGGATTTTATCAATTCCCTGCAGAACGACTTCATTACATTAGTAAATGACCCGGAGCAACATGATCGAATAATTGACAGAAACTCTCTATTTTTTTTCACAACTGCAGATGCCGAATCCATTCCTCCAAATGCACAGCTATATAAGATTGTTATCGAGACGTCAGAACCTCTTCAATCTTGGGAAGCTTTGAAAAAACATGTGTTTATAATGTATGGGCATGAGGAAGTAGGAACTGGGTGGCGCACTTCCTCAAAATACAAGGCACAGGTATCTTCACATAACAAGTTGATTGAATACGCATTTAATGAATTGCAAAGTAAAACTTGGGGAGGGTTCGAAAACGATTATAGAAATCTTCTTGTCAATATCATAAATATTAAGAAGCAAAAGGAAGCTCCCATAATAGCTAACTACTCTGTTGAATCTCTAAATTTAGACCTGAAGCAAATTATCGAATTGCTCTATGACTATTTAAAAAAAATACCGGTCCCAAAAGTTTTAGATAGAAAAATATTTTTCCCGTTGTTAACCAAGCCACTTAGAACCTGGAAAGATAGTGACCGAAATATGTCCAGATATGGTCTTACACAATTAAGTGAGAAAAAGGCAAACATTGAGGACAGCCAAACGGACAGCTTAGAAAATGTGTTATTTCTAAGCTTTAACTACACTTCGACCATTCAAAACTACTTATTTAAGAGCGAAAATTTTAATGCCATAAATAGTTGCAATGGAGAGTATAATAGCACTAACAGGGTCACAACCTCTCTTAGGTATATACATGGTGATCTTGATGATGGGGTGCCAAGCTCGCTCATCTTCGGATATGGTGACGAACTTGATGAACATCAGTCAATTCTCGAAACACTTGGTAATGAGTTTTTGAAGCATATAAAGTCTGTGTTATATACTCGTAGTCCCTATTATAGAGAAGTCATTGATTTCTCGGAAGCGGATGAATTTGACATTGTTATTTACGGTCACTCGTGCTCCAATACAGATAGGACGCTCTTAAACACATTGTTTGAGCATAAAAACTGCATATCAATCCAGCCTTATCTGTATAATGAAGAAGACACGTCAATTTACATAAACATCTACCGATGCTTTAAGGATAAAAAGCTAATGCGCCTACGTGTGGTCGATCAGACCAATACTGTAAAAGGATAGCGTAACCCTTTCTTTAAATTAATTTCATCCAAATAGCAACCGGCTCATATCACTTATCCTAGGACGCAACTAATAGTAAGACATTTTCAGTCGCCGTTTGTAAATTACCGCATTCAAAAAACACACTTAATCTGAATGCAGCTAACTACCAACCAGTACCCGCAAATTCTCGCAGAACTAAAAGTTACCATCCGTCAAAGTCGCCTTAAAGCTTCCCTTTCGGCCAATGCAGAAATGTTGATGCTTTACTGGCAAATCGGGAAAACAATCATTGAGCAGCAGCAGGCTGCAAGTTGGGGAGCGAAGATCATCGATCAGCTCGCCTCAGACCTTCGAAAAGAATTTCCTGATATGCGAGGACTTTCGCCCAGAAACCTGAAATACATGCGCCAATTCGCTACCGCATATCCTGACCGGGCAATTGTGCAAGCGGCACTTGCACAAATTACATGGTACCATCATATCACACTGCTGACCAAAGTCAAAGAGCCGGAGGAAAGGCATTTTTACATTCAAGAAACAGCGACGCAGGGTTGGTCCCGGGACGTGATGGTCGCTCAGATCGAGACGGGATATTTCCGAAGAAAAGGTCATGCGCTCACCAACTTCAACAAGACATTGCCTGACGCTATGTCGGATTTGGCTAAGTACATTACAAAAGATCCATATGTGTTTGATTTTTTGTCACTGACGGATGAACACAATGAAAAAGATCTTGAAGATGCATTAACTGACCACATTACGAAATTCTTATTGGAACTAGGTGCCGGTTTCGCGTACGTCGGCAGGCAATATCTCTTGGAAGTTGGTGAGCAAGACTTCTTCATTGATCTGCTATTTTATCATGTGAAGCTGCATGCGTTCGTAGTAATAGAATTGAAAAGAGGAAAATTCATGCCTGAGTATGCAGGGAAATTAAATCGCTCCGGCGACCCGGTTCTATTTGTCTGTGATTGACGATAAGCTGAAATCAGAATTAGATCAGCCGAGCATTGGAATACTGATATGTCAGTCAAAAGACAAGGTTGTAGCTGAGTATGCGCTGAAAGATATTACTAAACCAATTGGTATCTCGTCCTACAAGCTGACTGAATCAATCCCGGAAAATTTAAAAGGGAAACTTCCCACCATTGAAGAAATTGAAAAAGAACTTGGAGCTTTGAAGAATCAAGACGTTGCCAACGAGAGTTGATTCTTGCATTAAAAATCACCCCACCCTAACCTCAATCAACTCCACCCCCAAAACCTCCTCAATCCGCACAATCGTATCAATCGTAAAATTGCTACTCCCTTTCACCCAGGAATTAACAGTCTGAGGAGTTACCTGCAATTTCTCCGCCAAGTCCTTTTGGCTCATTCCAAGTTTTCGCAATTGGGCTAATATATTAATCGCAATAACCCTCGATTTTTCAAGTGCTTTGGGATTTTCGGCTTTGCGGGCTGCGCGCTCTTTCCATTTGCTGGATTCGGTAGCTGTGACCGACTCCAATTTTTGTAATATATCTTCTCTCGTTTGCATAGTCATTCAAAATCAATGTATCCCGAATCTTCTGTGTTCGGTCAAATTCGTTTTCCTTAATTCCTTCAAACCGCGCCGCCCAAAGCGTTTCGGGAACAATGCGTGTAAGCTCAACAATCTTCATGGAAACTGCCGTACTTTGCGGCTTGCTAATGCGTGTACAGACTAACTACTAGTTTTCAAAGCTAGCAAAATTATGCTAATAATAAGATTATAACCTGATTTTTGTCATAGTTGCCAGGATAAAAGCGCTATTTTGGGTGATAGTTCTTCACCTGCCGTTGCTGACCCCTCACGTCTGTAATAATGACATTCACTACGTCTTTATCAATCGTGAGAAAACGGCCGGATTGCGACAGAAATGAGGATCCATAGGTAAATTCGTGGTTCAGAATTTTTCCATTTTTATACTGCACGCGGGCACTCATGTCCGTCGATTCTAAGAGAATGTTATTGACATTACGTTTCAATTCAAATGCCTTTACGACGTCCCGGTTTTGGCTGGCAATCATCATGTAGCGTCCCTGGCTACTTCGTAATTTGACCAGCGCTTTTCCGTTGCCTGGAATGTAAAGGCCGCTTTGTAAAATCGTCTGCGCATTGAAATTGCCCTGCCCGTCGCCTAGTAATACCAGCCCGTTTAGCGCATCATACCGGCCTATCGAAACGTCGGTTCCGTAATCGTTGCCCGTTATGGCTACGTCCAGATTTCCGTCTCCGTCATAGTCATCGACCACCATTCCGTTCAGTATAGATATTTGCGCCTGTTTGGCAAGCGGAATCAGTGTGAATTTTCCATTGCCATCGTTTCGCAGGAAACAGGATTGCAGCATGTTCGCTTTCAGGCGGATAGCCCCTCTGCGTTGTTCGGCAGAGAGCAGCTCCTCCATCGTGGCTCCGGCGTAAGATTTGAAGCTGCCATACTTCTTTTTGAAACTGTTCATTTGCTTGATCAAATCCTCCCGGCCGTGCATGGGGAACTCGTTCAATGCTCCATTCTGGTTTGGTAAGAAAAGCGAAGGAATCGCTGAGTAGTTGCCGCTATTGTCAAAATCTTTGGCCGTTATGTACACCGGGTACTGTTCACTCGCCTGAAACAATGTGTTCAGGCCTGCATTGCCTACAATGTAATCCATCCGGCCCGTGTGCCGAAAATCACCTGCGACAATGCTATTCCACCAGCCGGTTTTGTCACCAACGCCGGTTGTTCCGGTGATGGAATCAAATCGACCGTGCTTATTCTTTAAAAATGTAATGGGCATCCACTCGCCGACCAAAATCAGATCGGGCCAGGTATCATTATCAAAATCAGTGACTAAGGCGTCGCAAACCAGGCCAATATTTGTCAGGGCGGGGACTATGTCTTTGGTAACGTCTGTAAATTTGGCTTGTCCATTCCGGCTATCATTTCGAAGAATAATGCTCGACACTGGTTTGGGATAATGCCAGGGTTCGACGCGGCCAGAGACAAATAGATCCAATTTCCCGTCGCGGTTGAAATCCAAAGCACGAACACACAATTTGCTGGTCAGGTTGATTGGTAAGGCATTCGGTGCTTCTTGGAAATTCCCCATTCCATCATTAATGTACAGCTTGTCCTGATAAGCCGGCGTGTTAGACGCATGTTTGTAACCGCCCCGTGCAATGTACAGATCCAACGCCGAATCGCCATTGGCATCAAAGAGCAGGATGCCTTCGTCTTTATAATCGCCTTGAACAGCTTGTTGCGGCACAACATTTCGCTGTGAGAACTTTCCGTTTTGTTGCTGAAAAAAAACTTGGGCGGGGTCGTGCGCATTTCCTCCGATTACCAGATCATCCGTACCATTGCCATCCACATCCCCCACCGCCAGACCCGGACTGTATTCCGATAATTTATGCGGCAGCAGTTTTTGAATGTTAAAATCAATGAAGTCAAATTCTTTGTGCCGGTATGTTAAACCGATTTCTTTTGTGACATCGGTAAAAATAGCGTTCACTGCCAGTTTTGGCTTTGACCAATCATAATTTACAGAAGCATTTTTACTGTACACAGTCAACCGCTGATCGGCTTTGATATTTTGCAGGATTTGCTTTTTTCCGTTTGGCCATTTGATAACGACAGAGTCAAGCTTTGAAACATTGCCCAGACCGAAATGAGCAATACACTGGTTTGTAGACAAATAACCGCGATAGGGCGTATGCTCATAAACCTGCTGTTTGTTGCCAGCGTAGTGAATGGATACAAACGTCCCCAAGCCCGCAATGTTCAGGCTATCGCCGACTATGTTAAGTTGCATATAATGTGCGCTTTCTTTATTCCGTTCGCGGGCGTTGTTCTTGTAAATCAGCGCTTTATCATTGATGTTGTTGATGACGATATCCAGCGCACCGTCGTTATCCAGATCGGCATAAACCGCGCCATTTGAAAACGTCGGCTTATCAAAGCCCCAATCCGAGGTAACATCCCGAAAGGTCAGCTCACCCGTATTTTGGTAGGCGTAATTGTGAATCTTGACGACCGGGATCTGGGCTAAAAGCTGCGCTTTTATGGTCGTTTCATTAGGGTGATCCCGGTAAGCGATGAAATCATGATCGGTTACGTCTTTGGGATAGCCGTTGGTGACGATCAGATCCCGGAAACCGTCGTTATTAAAATCAGTCAGCAAAGGCGTCCAGCTCCAATCTGTCTGCGCTATGCCGCTCATAAAACCTATTTCGCTGAAAGCCGGACTACCAATTGAATCCCCGGCCCCAACGCGCGGTCCCTGATTGAGTTGCAGTGTATTCCGAACGTATTGATACTGATACCCGTACAGATCAAAGTTGAGATGACTCGCGTAATTGTTAGCCATCATCATCATTTTCTTCCGGTAATTATCTTTCGGATTCATGTCCAGCTCCACCAGATCGGCCAGTCCATCGTTGTTAATATCGCCAATGTCCTGCCCCATCGCATTGAGCGACGTATGCTTGAAATACTCACGCGAGCGGTCGGTAAAACTCCCGTTTTGGTTGTTGATGTAAAGAATATTGCTGGACAAAAAATCATTTGCCACCGATATATCTTTCCAGCCATCCTGATTCAGATCAACCACCGTGGCCGTGTGCCCGAAGCCATCCAGCGACATGCCGGACTGCGAGGATACATCTTTATACCGGGCATGTTTAACCGTAGCATTCCAATCGTTACGAAATAAACGTCCTGTACTGCGCCGGCCTTCAAAACGGATCAATCCAAACTGGTTCGGATTCTGTTCCGGTGAAGCTTCATTAACGGTGAGGTACATATCCAGATCACCATCATTATCATAATCAAAAAAGTTCGCCATCGTTGACTGCACATGGATGTCTAACCCATACTCAGCGGCCAGTTCTTTAAAAATGGGAATGCCGTCATTTGTTTCTTTTTGATTGACATACAATAAATTACGACGCTGCAGTGAGTCTTTTGAAAGCGTATTACAGACATAAATATCTTCCCACCCATCATTGTTGATATCGACCACGGCCACTCCTCTCCCCCATCGACCTTTACCCTCGACCCCAGCCTTTTCGGTTACGTCACTAAACTCAAACGTTGCTCCCTGCGCCCCTTTATTAAGATATAACCGACTCGAAACCCGGTTGCCCACGAAGTAAATATCCGGCCAGCCATCTTTATTGAAATCGCCGATTCCCACGCCCCCACCGTTATAGATATTGACCATATCCAATGGGTTAATCGAGTCATTTTCAGCAATACGATTGTTAAAATCAATGCCCGACTTCGACGACGAAATGGCTTCAAATAATGTATCTTCCTTGCAGGATGCCAGCGCAAATGCCAAATAAAGAACGTAGTGAAATTTCATGGGTTTGTATATTCAACACGACAAATGTCAAACTTCCCGAAAGCAGTCAGCTTCCGGGAAGTGGGGCACGTCAAGGGACATAGCGGATCAGTAACCTGGGTTTTGCGCCAGTTCCTGGTTGGTGGCAATTTGTCGTTGCGGGATCGGCATCAGGTCTTTTCCAGGGGGCACAGTGATGCCATACCGTTCTTTTACATACTTGGCTTGCTCACCCGACCGGCGGAGCAAAAACCAGAGCGAGAATTCACCTGCCAGCTCATGCCGGTATTCTTCCAGCAAAATTTTCATTACATCTGATCCGGCGGCTGCACCAAGACCAGCGCGTTTGCGAATTTGTCCGTTAATGATGGCCAATGCACCAGCAGAATTACCGCTTTTAAACAGGGCTTCGGCTTTACTGAGCAGCACTTGCCCGTAACGCATGAGGATCAGGTTTTGACCACTGAATATATAAGCCGGGTTGCCTGAATTCCCCGTCGCAGCAGGGTCACGCCAGGTTTTCACGCCATAGTAACCCGAACGCAATCCGTCCGATCCTTTCCACGGTTTCGCTACGGTTCCCAATGTGTTCATGCCCGGGTAGTTTTGTTTTACCAATGGGTAATCACTGATTTTGATCGCCGGGCTGGGATGCACATCGCCGGGCCCAAGGACGGTTGGTAATTTCCGGGTATCACCCGCTTCAAATGAATCATACAGCTTCTTATCCGCGAAAGAGTAGCCAAATTGTGACACTTCTTCCGGCATTCCAAAGGTCGCCAGCCAATGAGAGTCGTTGGCATGGCCCCAGGACATATCGCTGCCTGCAATGTACTGAATCTCAAAAATGGACTCTTTCCCGTTTTGATTATTGAACTCATGGATGTTGACAAACTTATCTTCCAGCTGGTATTTGCCGGTCAATTGCTCATACGTAGCGGCAGCCTCGGCATATTTCTTCAACCACATCTGCGCATCACCGAGGTAAGCCAGGGCGGCTCCTTTAGTGGCGCGGCCAATATCAGCAGCGGCCAAATCCTGCTGCCAGGGCAATAGGTTAGCAGCTGCTTGCATATCAGCGGCAACCGCGGTGAAAACCTCATCCTGCGTATTTCGGGGATGACGGCCGTCGTCGGTTACGGTCTGCAACTCCAATGGAACGCCCCCGAAATTGGATGCCAGGTAATAGTAAAAAACACCTCTCAGAAACAACGTCTCACCCGTCAGCCGATTGGCCAGCGTGTCCGAAATAACCTTATTGGTTTTCATTGTTTCAATGATCGGGATGGCCGAGTTAGCACGCGCAACACCCTGATACGCTCTCGACCAGAAAATATTCAACGCATCAAAACCGGTGGGCACTTCATACGTTTCAAAGAATGTATCTGCTCCAAAGTTTTTGAAATCCTGCGAGAGGAAATTGGCCTGGTACCACAATGCTTTCAGCGTAAAATCGACATCGTGGAACGTATCGTAAATACCTGTTACCAAGGCAATGCCGTCTTCGGGTTTTTTAAACAGCGCATCTTCGGTGATGCCCTGCGTATTTTTTTGTTCCAGAAACGATTCCTTGCAGCTGATCGGCAACAGCACCACTGCCAGAAAACCGAGCAGACCTATTGTTTTATATAATTTCATATTCAGTTTATGTATTTTGATAAAGATTAAAACTGTACACTCAGGCCGAGTGTAAAGAAGCGTGAGGTTGGGTAATTGCCCACATCAACACCTTTCACAGTCGCACTAGTGCTGCCGTTGTTTGGATCGCTAACCTGCCCGATTTCAGGATCTAAGCCCGTGTATTTGGTGAACGTAATCAGGTTCTGCCCGCTTACATACACCCGAACGCGGGTGGAAGTAATTTTGCGAACCAATGCAGCTGGCAATGTGTATCCGATTTGCAGGTTCCGCAACCGCAGAAACGAGCCGTCCTCTACGTAGGCATCCGAAACGCGCGTGTTACCGCTTTTATCATCCCGAACGGCACGAGCGTAGGTGGTCGAGGGATTGGTCTCCGTCCAGCGGTTCAGATAAAACTCTTCGCTGACATTCTCCACGCCCACGCCCCCGTTGGTGGCCAGACTTTGCAGATTCCGCTTTGCATAATTCAGAATGTCGTTGCCGACCGATGCATACCAAAACATGGAAACGTCGAACTGGCCGTATGAACCATCAAAGTTTACACCCCCGAAGAATTTCGGAATCGGGCTGCCAATGATTACCCGGTCATTGTCGGTAATACGCTCATCCCCGTCAGTATCGACGAACTGGCGGTCACCGGGTGCGGTAGATGATGCCTGGTAAAACGTACCAGCACCATGTTTAGCAGCTGCGGCCGCATTCAATGCATTAATTTCGTCCTGCGCCTGGAAAATCCCGGCTGATTTGAAGCCGTAGAAAGCACCTACCTGACCACCCACTTGTGACTGTGAGAATGTAGTCCAAAGGTTGCCGCCAAAAGTTGGGAATCCCAGATCGGAGAAGTTACCCACCGAGGTAAGTCCGTCGGCAAAGCTTAGAATCTTGTTGCTAACGGTCGTAACATTTGCACTGATACCCCATTTAAATGGTTTACTCGATTCACGGTATTCCAACCCCAGTTCCAGACCACTATTGCGAATGCTACCCACGTTACGGGTGGCCGTGCTGAAACCTGTTTGGCTAGGTACATTCACGTTCAGCAGGAAGCCGCTCGATGAGCGCACGTAGTAATCAGCTGTGAAATTGATACGACCATTAAGGAATGACGCGTCCAGACCAATGTTCGACTGCGTTTGATTTTCCCACGTTAAATTCGGATTAGGCAACGCGCTCAGGACAAGGCCATCGTAATATGTTTTGGTTTGCCCAAATACATAGCCGCGGTTATCGATCCGGCTGCTCCCTGAACTATAAATGCCCTGATACTGAAACAGTCCGATATTCTGGTTGCCAGCTTTTCCCCAACTACCGCGCAACTTTAAATCGCTTAGCGCATTCACTGACGCAAGGAGAGGTTCATCTTTCAGACGCCACGCTACCGACAAAGATGGGAATACACCGTATTTGTTACCCGGCCCAAAACGCGAAGAGCCGTCCCGACGTACAGTACCAGTGATGATGTAGCGATCCAGCAATTTATAGGTCAAACGCCCAAACTGGGAGGCCAGCGACCAGGTCTGCTGATTTCCATACGGCGTTACAGTCTGGATGGACCCAACATTGCGCAGTTCATCGCTGATTAGTCCGGAGCCACTTGCGCCACTCTGGCGAAACCTGTTTTCCTGGGCTGATACCCCGCCCACAAAATCAATGGAATGAATGCCGAATATTTTGCTGTAAGCAATTGTATTTTCCCACAACCACTCAGCCGTGTTGCTGGCATTCTGAGAATAAAAAGCGAGTGGCGGCGTGATTAACCGGTCGTTTGTCGGCGTGAAATAATAACCCGATCCATCGCTGGTGTTCCAGCCAAAGTTTGTTTTCAGGCGCAAACCAGTAACAGGCGTAATTTCCAGATAAGTAGTGGTCAGCAGGTTATTGGATTCCTGCTGCCGGTCGGTGGTTTCCAGATCGGCGATCACGTTGGTACTTCCCGAAACCGCCGTAGCGCCTTTGGTATAGTAGCCGTAATTTTCATTGGCATCTTTTACCTGATCCGTCAATGGATTACCGGTCATGGTGGGTACAAGTTTGGTAAGGTTACCAACGCCATTCTGGCCCGAGCCGAAACCGACGAAACCACCCGTGCGGGTATACTTCATGCTCGTTGAAACTTTGATCCATTTGGCAGGCGTATAATCCAGGTTCAAGCTTCCATTGTAACGTCTAAAATTCGAAAATTTAATTGTTCCGCGCTGATCAAAATAACCCAGCGAAAGCGAGGTCTGTACTTTGTCGCTGCCACCGCGCAATGCTAAATTATAGTTTTGGCGGTAGCCTGTTTGGTATACCTCCTTCTGCCAATCGATGTTTTTTAATGTGGACGGATTGCGCCATTCCGGCAAAACCGGATAAGACTCCTTGTCAGCGATCTCTGTTGCAAACGAAGCAAAATCCTGTGCATTCAGTACTTTATATAATTTGGGAATTGCCTGCATCGATCCGTAAGCATCGAAGGACACCTGCAATGCGCCTTGCTTGCCGCGCTTGGTCGTAACGATAACGACCCCGTTAGAAGCCCGGTTGCCATAAATGGCTGTTGCCGACGCGTCTTTGAGTATTTCCATCGAGGCAATATCATTGGGATTCAATGTATTGAGGCCGCCAGAGATAGGATAACCATCCACAACATAGAGGGGCGAGTTGTCACCAAACGTACCCGTTCCGCGAATTTGAACGGAAACGCCACCGCCCGGCGAACCATCGTTATTGGTCACCTGAACACCCGCCGAGCGGCCCTGAAGTGCCTGATCCAGCGTGGTGACCGGCACTTTCTCAATTTGCGCCGCACTTACTGAACTGATGGCCCCGGTAATGTCTTTCCGCTGTTGCGTACCATAACCGACCACGACAACTTCGTTCAAGGCCTTAATGTCCGGCACCAAATCAACATCAATAACCGACTTCGTACCCACCGCAATATCCTGGCTGGTGTAGCCGACGCTACTAAATACCAGCGTTGCCGTATTGTCGCGAACGGTGATCGTATACGTACCATCTGCATTCGAGACCGTACCAGTCGTGGTGCCTTTAATAGTAATGTTAGTGCCGGGCACAACACCTGTGCCCTGGCTCTCGGTGACCTTACCCGTAACCTGCCTGTCTTGCGCAATAGCCGAGCAGACTGTCAGCACTACCAGAATAAGTGAACTCAACGTCAGCGTTTTGTACTGATTGATTCTGTCAAATAATACAGTTTCTTTCATATTTATATTTAGAATTTATTGATACAATTGGATAAGATTCTTTACCCCGACCCATGCGTCGGGATGACTGGTTAAGGTTTGATAATTTTTACGGTTGAAGACTCATTCAGCGTACGGATACGTAGCAAATAAATGCCGGTGCTTTTGCCCAAGGGCAGTATCTGACGCTCGATTTCAGCAGCTTGCTCAATCTTTTTTTCAAGCACTGTTCTGCCGTTCACCGTAGTCAGCGACATCCACACCGCAGCTCCCGCGGCACCCCGAATTTCCACTTGTGCACTTTCTCCAACAACAGGATTTCCCAACACTGAAACCTGGAAAGCACTCGTTTTTTCCTCAGCCGCCAGACGCGCACTGCTCAACACAGCTGGTTCGGTCCCGAATATCAATTGACCTTTGTAATAGATCGTTACGTGATTATTCGTATCCATTGCTGCCGCTGGCTTGAATGAATGGTCATTGCTTTCGTTAAATTTAGACCAGTCGGCCTTCGCGATTCGGTACTGGATATTACCGGTATTGCTTGCCGGGTATAACATGCCCACGGTTGGCTTGATATTGAGCTGCAAATAGGTATCGCTTTTGCTTCGCTCCCCTACCCGCACGAACTGACCCGTTACATTGGCGTTGCCGAGCTTAGCATAGTCCGTGAAAAAATTTAGATTCTGCGTTCCTTCGGCAGTAAACCAGTAGCGTACCGATAGATCCCCGTATGAAACGGGCACATTCCCCTCGTTAACGATGCTCATGAATGTGTTGATCGAGCTGTTATTCGTTGCATTGTTCCGGTTTTGGGTCAATGCTTTCAGTTTCACGACCGACGGAACCACATCGGGTTCAATACCCCAGATCAATTGCGCTACACCATCTGAACCGGTACGGTATAATGTGATGTGGTTGTTGAGGGTAAAATTCGTTGCTGCCTGATATGAATAGTCGTCTTGCTCGCTCAGGTTCGTATAATCGCTGTTGACAATTCGCGATTGGATTATGCCTGAATTTCCAACCGCCAGATTGCCCGCCGATGGATCAAAACTGTATTCCAGATATCCGGTAGCACCATTTCGTGGATTAGGCAGGGACACATATTTGGTTTTGATTTTATTGCCACCGAGTTGGGCGTAATCAATATAAGCATTGATACCCGCGGAATTTTCAGCCGTAAACCAATACCGAACTGTAAGCTCACTATATGGAACTGGCGTTGAACCCTCATTAACCAGCATTAGATTCGGCCGGATCGCCGAGTTGCTGGCATTGCCTTTGTCAGCGTCCTGATATTGCACTTTCAGCGTAACGGGTGGCCGCCAGTTTGGAAGCTCATCCCGCGTGATCACATCATTATCTGCATACACTGCTTGTAACTGATCAATGGGCTGTTTTTTGATATAATCCGATCCGGTCCACACCGCAAACCACGACCACCATGTAGCAAATCCACGAACTTTGTCGGCGTTTGGCAAATTGCCCGTTTCGGTTAATGCTACCAGTTTTCTGCCGTTGAACTGCGCTTGTGCATTAGCCCAGTTGCCACTCAGGTTGGCAGTTGGGTCTGCATAAATGTCTTCGCCAACTACGTCCACGTATTGATCGCCAGGATACCAGGCGGGGTTAATCGTGTCAGTGCCTGTATATACCCAGATCAGGTTATGCAACTGGTGGTAATTGGTCAGTCGATTGTACATCAATTGCCAGAGTTCTTTGAACGGGCCCGCTCCTTTCGCTCCCCACCAGAACCAGCCGCCGGGAGCTTCGTGCAGCGGGCGCCAGAGAACCGGCACGTCAGCCGCCTGAAATTTTTTGAGTTGCAGGGCAATGGCGTCAATGTCACTAAGCAACAGTTGGTAACGGGTGCCGTTTTTGTCGGCCAGCGCGGCAGCAAGATCAAAAGTTGTTGCCTCGGTATAAAATCCCCGCCACCAGAGTTGATCGGGTGCCTGATTGATCAGATCGGTCGGCGCATTCCAGTGCCACAGCAAACTAATAATTCCCCGACCTTCGCCTTTCTTGGCCCAATCAATAATGGCTTCGCTGCTACGCATGGGATTCGTGCCAAACTGAACCCGGCTAGGCGAATAGTCCATGAGATCGAACGAACCAATGGCTGGTTCTTTGCCCGTTTTTTCCAGGACATATTCAACATCATCCTGTTGACCTGAAAGTACCTTACTGCCATATTGGTCAACCAGATACGAAAACAATCCCTTCGTTGACAATGTAGCCTGCGCATCGACCAGCATTTTTGAAGGTTTGATTGGCAGCGAGGCCGTGGTTGGCGTCAGTTGAATGTAGTCGATATCGAAGTATCCCCAACCTCTGTATATGGTGATGGTATTTAGTCCGGCTTTCAACAAAAACTTTCCGGCACCGGAACTGGTAAACCCTCCAATTGTTTGTTTTAATGTACTGCTTCCTTTTTCATCATTTACCTGAAAGTCAACTCCTTTGTCGCCATTGGGTGAGGCGTAGCCGAAAGACAAATCATACAGCCCCGCCATGGCGTTGACCGTAATACTTACCTGATCTGTCGCGTTATCGAAGCCTGTTACATAGCCCGTTCCTGAAAATCCAGTATTGGCGCTTGACACATCCACGCCCGTCAGATCGCCAGCCTCAGCTTCTGCCCGCCCATTGACCAGCCGAACAATGGTGGGTGGCTTTACCGACGCGGGTGTCAGCACGATGAAGTCAATGCCGTAATAGCCCCAGTTTTTGTTGATTGTAATGGTGTTCTGTCCGTTCAACAGTTGAAACGAACCGATTACCGCAGCTCCAAAGTCGGTATTGGTTAATTTTAAATCCTGCTCGCTGCTGGCACCGTTGACAGTCACCTGGGTCTTTTTATCGCCGTAAGGTGAGTAATAGCCAACGGTGAGCTGATAACTTCCGGCCGGAGCTGAAAACGTGAAAACCATGTTATCGCCCCCATTGCTATCATCATCAAAACCCCAGGCATAGCCCGTACCGGAATATCCGGGTTGATCCTGCACAATCTGTACGCCATTCAGCGTTACGCCCTGAGCAGCTTCGGCTTCCAGTTTAATCGGATCAGCGCCCAATAGCGAGGTGCTAATGCTAAGTAAAGCAATCAGAGTAAAGGCGTGAATGGCTGTCAGCTTTCGAATTGCTGACATACAATGGGTTTGTACAGGTGCTTGCATGCCGGGTGAAATAAAATTTAGGAATAGCCGAAATAGAATTTTATCCAGCAAAAATAGGACGAACCGACATGGTCATAGAATAAGGAAAACCCTACTTTTTTAAAACTTAGGGAAAACCCGAGGCAGGAAAAGCAGATACGCGCGGACTGTGTCAGGCGACGACTTCCGATTTTTGTAGCTTTTGCATGGGCAATGAAATCATAACGGATGTTCCATTTCCGACTTCACTTTGCCACATGACGTGCCCGCCGAGGTAGGCAATACGCGACTGAATGTTGGCGATGCCATTTCCTTTTGATAGCAGATGATCGAAATCAGCCCCCAGGCCATCGTCATCTACACTTATCAAAGTTGTTTCTTCATTGACCATCAGCTGGACCGTCACCACCTGGGCATGTGCGTGTTTCAGCGCGTTATTCAGCAGCTCTTGCACTACCCGGTAGATCATGACGGCAGCCTCATCGCCCAAAGGCGGCATTTCGCCATAATGGTCTAAAATCAGCTTCGTCTTGTTAACCAGATTTAGTTTTTGCACCAGGTCTTCCAGCGCCGGAACGAGGCCGAAGGTTGACAGCGCATACGGTCGCAGATCATTTGAGATCAGCCGGGTTTCGGTGCAGGCTTCATCCAGAAACTGGTTTAAGGGTTCCTTGACGGATGAAGGCAATTCTTCCTGATGCGCTTCAATGAAAAGTTTGATACGTGAAAGTTGAATTCCCAGACCGTCGTGCAAATCACGCGCGATCCGGCTCCTTTCGCCTTCCTGGCCTTCGATCATGGCACGCAGCGATTTAAGCTCCAATTGTCGAATTTGCTGCTGGGCAATGACCGTGTGCTGATGATCAATCAATTTTTGCTGACGCCTTAGATACGCTAGTGTGAATACACCTATCACGCTGATTATGAAGCCAATGAATAGCGCTGAATTTAGTACATTCTGATTGCGGCTTTGTTCTTCAATCAGTTGTTTTTCGACTGCCAATGTTTCGATCTGACTATCCAGTTCCTGCAAACGAATACTTTTTGTTTGCTCGGATGCGTAAAACTGGACCGTATAATCTTGCATTTTCATTGACCACTCGTATGCGTTTTGATAGTCGCCCATACGCGAATAGCTATCTGCTGTATGCCGCGACAATTCCCGCAGCATGCCCAGACTATTTTCAACCTTCGACAAGTCGTAGCTCTTCTGGTATTCTTCAATAGCAGCCAGACTATGTTCTCTGAACTGCTCAACCAGGCCCAGGTAAAAGTGATTTAAGGCAATTAACCAGTTCACTTTTAATTGATTTGAAATGATCAGACTTCGGCTGGCAAAATAGTACGCAGAATCGGGTTGCTTGGCGCGTGAATATGTATTGGCCAGCAAACTAAGGGCATACGCCTGAGAATAGGGCTGGTTGTATTTTACGCTAAGCCGCTCGGTCTCGCGCAAGTGCGTTTTCAAACCGGGCGGCATAGATTCTTGATGTTGGGCGATATTATCCAACCCCAATCGAGCCTCGATGACTTTGGGCATGTTATGGGTCCGCTCGAAATATTGCTGGGCTTTTTTCAGGTATTGTTGGGCGTAAGCATGCATGAAATAATCCTGAGAATAGTAGTCTCCGATTACCAGATACTGATTGTAATACCCCAACGAATCGCCCATCAGGCTGTAATATTTCAAACTGCTCAAATAAGAGTCCATCGTGTATTTATTGTATCCGTACTGCCGATGGTAAAGTTTACCCAGGGAATCATAAGCCTTTGCCGCCTGACTGTAATCATTATCCTGAACCAACAGATTGATCTGTTTTTTTAAGCTAACAACAGACGTCGTGTCCATTACCGCCTTCGCAGATTGAAATGCGCCGGTCAGGATACTTAAGAAAAGGAGGATGATTCGCCAATCAGGCCGGGGAGAACAGGATTTCACGAGCATTATCTATAATAACAAAATAAAACTAATCGATCATTTGCATCTCCATTGCCGTCTTGATCAGCAGGGCTGTATTGGGAACGCCGAACTTCATAAGCAGACTGCTTCGGTGAAATTCAATGGCTTTGGCGCTCACAAATAACTGAGCGGCCATTTGCTGCGTTGTTAATCCCTGCGCAATGCGGGTAAGCACTTCCGATTCGCGAGGGCTGAGGTGTGGTTTTACGCCAATACCAGCTGTTGACCTTCTGGTCTTGGGACTATCGTTCAGGAGAATCTGCGTGATGGATTCATTGAAATACTGTTTATCGTGGTAAACTGCCTGGATAGCCTGTAACAATTCCGTTTTTGTAGTATTCTTCAACAAATAGCCTTTGGCCCCTTTTTTCACCATCCGCTTAATGAGGCTCGCATCGTCGTGCATAGTTAGTGCTATCACGTTCGTTTGCGGATATGTCCGGACTATATATTCACAAAGGCCGAGGCCGTCTTCAATGTGGGGAAAGGAAATATCCAGAAGCACGACGTCGATGGCGGTCAGGCTTAATCGCTCCATGGCAGAGGGTACCGTGTAACAGCGCTCCGTCACTTCAATATCCAATGAGCCTGAAATAAGCGACTCGATGCCTTCAACAAAGACATTATGGTCATCCGCGATGAGGACTCGTATCATTTATATATATACAGTAGAAATTTATATCTATCGAAAGTACGACGAATCAGCCGTGAACATAAATCAAACAGTTTCCATTTTGCAAATATTAGGGAAAACCCTAAGGACATTATTGAACATTAGCTTGCCGCATAAACAGGTTTTTGAAATTTTATATCTTACCAAAAAAATTTAAAAACCCCACACACCAATGAAGACCTCCCTATCTCATCTCCCAGAAAACAAGCAAGACCAGTTAAGAGCGCAAACCCAAATTGTTTTCGACAAAGTAGCGGCTGGAATGATCATTCTCTTCGGCAGCTATGCGAGGGGTGACTGAGTTGAGGATTATCAGAAGAAGTACGAGTATGTAAGCGATTTCGATATTTTGATTGTCACCAAGGACAAAAATTCAGCGAAGCAAGTCAAAGAATCGCGAGTAATCTACACATTAATAGATGTTGGAGGACACCGCCTCCATTTTAACGTGAGCGGGGAAAATATCCAGCGATTGTATTTAAAAATGGTGGTAGTGATAATTTGACAGTATAGGATGGAATACTTGATTCACTCTATAAATCCACTGGTGCTATATTAACCACGTAAGATAGGGCTGGTTTTGGCGCAAGCGACATTGATTCTAACCAAATATCCATTACTCTGCAGGTTATCTCAATAGAAAATGGTTTAAGGGCATTGAATATAAATCCCAGCTACTTCCTCGTTGCCCGACCAGAAACTATAAGTAAATGCTTCTTCCCAGGGTAAGGGAATTTAGAGATTCTCTTTGCTCCGGATCTCGCCTTCCGGAAATGGAATGATCTCGGGTGTTGTTCTGTCTTGCCGTTCCTTCTAGCCGCTTACTACTCTATCGTAATTATGCGATGATATCGTTCGCTTAAATAAGTGTTCATACCATCCGGTACACAACTGTAGAGTACTTCGTAACGTCCAGTAGGAATATCTATTGGAATTGAAAAATAAGGATGCTGGAAAATAGGATGAGGCAAAAAGCCCTTAACATAATCGTTAACAAGTACAAAATTTTTACCCGTCTCTATATTTGACAGCAATAGCTTTTGATCCTTCCAAAAAACTGCCCCGGGTGTCACAAAAATACACAACATCCAAATTGTTGGGTGTTGTGTATTTTTGTGACATGTGGGTGAGAGACATCAGCCGGGGTTGCATAAACGAGTTTTGGACTATCACGATGTTCTCAGCTTTTATCAAATTGTCCAAAGGCGTGGGTCGCCCGTCGATCAAAATTTCTTTCACGTAGTTTCCGTCTATAAGATTTTCCGGTATATTGACTGATAATATATTTGTCCCATGACGAGATAATTTGAGCCTTCTGCTCTCGCTGAAATCGTTACTGAGTACAAGTTCATAAGTATGATTACTTAAAAAATTATATCCAGCAAACGAAACTGTTCTACTGCTATCCGTTACAATGTTTGGCCAATAGTCTTGTGCCATCAAAGGCTCGCCATATTCTATGGTTAGGACGTCTGATAATTTAAATGCTTTTCCTCCTCTGAGGAACTCCACCGTATAATCACCTACTTCAAGATATCGGGGAATAGTAATTGATACTGGCGTTGCCGAATTTTCAGTATCAGGTGGAGAGGCCTTCATTTGCGAAAGTATTAATTTACCCGAGGTGTTATGGGAAAAGCGTACTTGATTGTCGCTCTCGTCCGTTCCAAGTTTAGTACCCCAGTACTTGACGAAAATCTTCATCTCTAAATCCATCCCACTAATAGGAAACACGTAAGGCTTACCGTTAGATAGGATTTCCAAAGGCTTATTAGGAATTACCCTTACTTCCATTGGCGGTATTGCAAACTCATTACCTTCATAATTGATCGAACCATTTTTCCAACCCATTTGAACGGGCCAGGGCTCGGACAACTTTTTCTCCCAATTTTTAAATGAAACTTTTATCTTATTACCACCCTGATAATCAGCTGGTAATTTAATGATAATACTCCCCCCCGCCAGAGTGGAGATGTTTTCTTGAGGAACGCCATAGACCTTAAATTCAAAGATACCATTAGCCTCCATGTGGGTTAATGGTAACGGCTTATCACTCTCCTTGCAGTTAATCAAAGAGAACATGACGATTGATATAAAAGTAAGATGCTTCAAATTATAGCGAGTATGGATGCGAAGCCGGAAGTTTCCGACTTCGCAAACTATGAAATCTAGTCAACTAGCACCACCATTCTGCTCACAAAATAATCCCCAGTCTTCATTCTACAAACGTACGATCCACGAGGTAGATCTTTTACATTTAATGAGTGCTGACTTCTACCGGAGTTAAAAGATAGGTCTCCAGAGTTGGTCACGATATTACCTCTCATATCTTTCAAGTCAATTCGTACACTCAAAGCTTCTCGCAAGCTGAATCAACTGGGAACAATAATGCTTCATAAGTGGCCGATACCTGGTTGAAGCATCGTTTCTGCACTCTCGCATTATAAGGGCTGAAGACAGGTGGATATTCGTTTATTTCCTCGTTTAGTGTCCCCAAATTGTTGGTTACTTTTTTTGGGGACAAATCATCTTGCTTTACATCAAACCCATTGCCGTTCATGTATTCTGGCCCGAATGCCGGGGGTATTAAAATTGGCCATGCCCAGCTGCTTTGCCACAAGGTTTGGATAAGCCGTCAGTTGACCGTCGAGATATAATCCGCCGTTTTGGGCAGTTCTTCTTCTGTTTGGGCGAATTCCTCTGAGTTTTCCCAACACGAGGTGCAAAAGGTACTTGGCCCAATGGTAATCCTTGCTCAAGCCGTCCAGTTATTTCCGACCTTCTTAAAGCAACGTAATACCCATTTTATACTTGAAAGCGCCCTTGTACCGGCTTCCATCTGGCCGAAGTCCGTCCCATCCATACTCCTTCACATTCATCTTAGAATTGAAGTATGGCTTTTGGTAAAACATTGTATCACCCTCGGCACTGTATATGGAAAATCCCCAAACATCTGTAATTACATCGTTGATAAATGGCTGAAAAAAATCATTCACTCCATCTTTGTTGGGAGAGAATACATTAGGCACATAGACGTGTTTCTTATCAAGAGTGTATTCAACAGGCTGTGTTCCGCAGCAGGATTCATATTCCTTTGAAATTGCCTCAGGGCTCTCCTGAGAAGTGCAATTTTGTGAAATACAAACAAGCGATGCCAAAAGTAGGAAGGCTTGAAATTTCATAATGTAGCTGAGTTAAAATTTGACTAAATGATTACTTCCGGCTTGCTTCCCATTTTCTAAATTCATTTTTATCACACCAAAACCAGGACTTTCTGATAATCCAGCTGCGCTCAGGGTCAGGCATTTTATTTTGTGAAACGAACTTCCCCTTCCCTATTTGTTTGGCTTGCTTTACAGTCAGTTCGGAAGCAAGATCAGTTTCAATAACCGGATCATAATATTTCAGTATTAAAAAGTCCAAGGCTGCCGGGCTAATCAATTTCAGCCATACATAACCTAGATTCATAGACATCCCTCCTGGTGACTCCATAAACTGGCATTTAATTCTATCTCCATCAATTTTATAAGTGCCCCATTGCGTCCCTCGATTGTAAAAACCAAATGACTTATTTTCAACTGATTTGAAATAGTCTTGCCGGTAACCATAGATAAACATTCCGTTTCCAAAAAATGCAATATCAACTGGAAATGATGCTGATCCATTTGGATCTGATTCAAGCCGGGTATAATTAAAGGAATAGTAACCATCAAAACGAAGACCTGACGTTTCTGTTAACTGTTTCGTACCATGAAAGCAAAAGCCATATTTGCGAAAGCTACTCCTTACTTTGCGGGAAGGGAGACAATCTGAAAGTAATAAGGCCGTGCAAACTAAGCAGCCAAATACTCTTATTTTCCCCATAACGAATAACGATTATAATAACCAGTTCCGAAGAAAAATCCTTTTTGAAATTCGCTATCTCTTGTGTAGTAATTTTGATGTCCAAATGGCAAATAGAAAAAGCCGTTGCGGTGCACCCAATTTTGTGTTCTGTCTTGAACCCTCGGATGGCTGTAACCCACTCGGTCAATTGTATTTCCAACTTTGACTCCAGCCCAGAGCGGACTTTCATATATCAATCCATTCATCCAGCTACCAAAGCCATTCGTGTTCTTGTTACCCAGCCGGTCGGTAGCGGTTGGATCTACAGTTGACTTTTCCCCTCGTGGATCATTGTTATAAAGTCTTGTACCTACTGTGAGGTTTCCGTAACTGATCTCGACAGCATTAGAATGCCAGCGGTCGTGGTCATCGAAGGCAAGGAAATCATTTTCAATTCTAAATGAAAGTTTACCTGCCGACACTGTGACTCCGCCAACCGTTTGCGCAGCCGGGCCCGCGAGACCAGGTTTGGCTCCATAATACGTTTGGTAATAGCTAAGTCCATATCCGCTATACTTAATACCACCGCCCATTGCATAGTGATTCTTACCACCGCCACCGCCAATGCTGATGTTGAATTTACTAGGATTATAAGAAACGCCCCAGCTATAATTCCAACCGCCCCATCCAACACCAACACCCGGATTTGTTGACACGTCTCCATGAGTTTTGTAGATGTTTGCTGAAATTCCAAGTGCCAGAGGATCCAGTCCCGCGGTGACTGTGGTGTCGCTATTGGAAAAGTTGTACTTGAAGAGTTTAGTCGAGACATATAAGTTTGAACCTCAGCTCAACTATGATCCACAAAACTATGATTCCATGGTAGAAAAAAAAGCAAATGAGAAGGGTAACCAGCATATTCTGACAGGAGGCCAGATTGTGACCAGGAAGGACTTGGAAGAATTCAAGCAAGACATTTTGCAGGAAATACACAAGTTATTAAGGCCTATCAATCGGGACACAACCAAGAAATGGCTTAAATCCAGGGAAGTCCGAAAAATGCTTGATATCTCCCCAGGGAAGCTTTATTTGCTCCGGGCAAATCGCCAGTTAGGCTTTATGCGAATTGTCGGGGTGATCTACTATGACCATGAAGACATAGAAAAGATGTTGAACGTTTCAAAACCCCGATGTCTAAATGAAAAATCACGCATAGTCACTACGAATGGATTTGGAAGACAAATCCCGCCAATTTGGCATCAAGTCGTTGTTTACTTCTCTCAACAGGCCGCTTCGAATAGACAGGCAATAGCCTTTTTCAAGTACTATAGGTGCCGAAGGTGGCTCAGCGATCGCGGTAAGCCAATTAAAAACTGGAAAAAGCTGGCATGGACATGGATCTGGTATAAAGCTTAATTTATCAAATGCGATACAATAAGGGTGCCCATGTATTTCTGGATCAGCTCGTCTACAATCGGCAGGATCGGCACCATTTCGCCGACCTGGGTCTTTCCCCGCTTGCGAACCAGCCAACGCTCCTTAGTTGTACCAACTAGCACAATACTATCGCGGGTAAGATTGTAAATATCCTGATAGGCAAATCCGGTAAAGCCCTCCATGGGGTTCCGGGTAATGAAATCCTTTTTAACACCGATCAGGTAGTCATAGAGCTCTTCTGCAAAAAGGCCTGACAGCTGCGAAAATTTGAGGTCGGACAATTTGTACTGGTATTTAATAAAGGCGGTGACATGCCTTTTCAGTTTTCGCCAGTGGCGAAGCGTATTGTCTGAACGCATCCCGCGTCCAACCATCAGCTCAAATTTTTCGATATGCTGGTCAAATGCTTCGAGCAGCGTCTGCTCTTTCTTCAAAATTTGTTTGCAGGCGTCAGGCGTGTCCTCGACCGGCTTTCCTTTGAAGATGTTTTTAGCATGTTTGGTGTAATGCTGTCAAACTGGGATTGCAGCACCATGAATTGGGAGGTAAGCGCAGTCCGCGCCTGATCAATAGCGATGTTGATCAATTTGGCTTCCATGCCTGGCGAGGTCACTTTTTTGTCTTGGAACACCAGTCGTCCGGGTGCACCTTTTTTCCGAGAGAAATTTCACAAATCTTCGAAGAAGCTGATTCTTAGATCATTTTAAACAAGAAAAGCGCCCTTTGAGGCGCTTTCAGTGATCCCGCCGCGCGACGGTCGCTGGGATTCGAAGCCGATCGCGGCCCCGGCCAGGACCCATACATTAAAAGCGGCCGGCGCTCCGGGGTATTGCTCTATCAGCTGAGTTACCCAAGAGGTGAGAAACAAGAAAAGCGCCCTTTGAGGCGCTTTCAGTGATCCCGCTGGGATTCGAACCCAGGACCCATACATTAAAAGTGTATTGCTCTACCAGCTGAGCTACGGAATCTTATTTTTTGCTGCTATTACCTTGCGAACCCAGGACCCATACATTAAAAGCGGACGCCGCGCGGTGTATTGCTCTACCAGCTGAGCTACGGAATCAATTTGGGATTTTCAAGTATGATCTTACAAACTATCTCCCGTTACACAACCCACTCTATTTCTTGTACAAACCCAAGACTTGTCGTTGATTGTGGTGCAAAAGTATTAGTAAAATTGTACGAAACAAATTTTTCAAAATAGATTTATGAAGAAATTATTAAGATTTTAGGTAAGCGCTTGTTTCCGTGGGAATTAATGGAAACGGAAAATCGATTTATTTTTTCAAGCTGCTTCCGCTCAGTTCTGATTTATTGTTTGCAGGGCGATAAATAAGTCGCGAACTGAATGCAATTGGCATAAAATTAGCCTGAAAAGTACCTATTGGCTATATTAGCTGAAAAGGATTCAACCCGATACTGACTTAAAACCGCTTTTCTGAATGTTTGCTCTGGCTGCTAGGTGTTTCATTTCTCTCTTTTTCATACTGAATTTTAATCATCTGCTGGCGCAAACCGAACCAGGCAATGCAAAGTCCTGGCTTGATGCGTATACCGAACATCGTGAATACGACGGGGTGTATGTGGTCAAGAAAGTGTCTGTGCCCTGCCGGACTTATGAAACCTATCTCACCGATCAGAATGGGCGGAAACTGACGCCTGCATTCCGGGATATCGGCGATTTTTCTGACGGGCTGGCTGAATTTGTGCCGATGGAACTGGGTCCTGATGGAAATGGATTACACGGATTTATTAATAAGCAAGGCGAAATAGTTGTGCAGCCGATTTACGCGGGCACGGATAAGTTTATCAATGGAAAAACCTGGGTTATTTATCCAGTGGGCAAGCAATTTGGACTTTCTTATATTGATACAAAAGGAAATACGCTGTACAAGATCCCGATTGAAAACTATAAAAATGACTTCCTGATCGCCGCCGCAGAGCAAAATCACGTATGCAACCGCGACACGCGTGAGGATATTATCTGGTGGAAAAACAGGGATATGTTTATCCTCAACTGGAATTTCAGCAAGTTCAACGAGCGCGAGATTAAGAAGTCGAAGTACATTTATCATTTCAACTTTGGGGGCAAATATGGGATTATTGACAAGAATATGATCCTGCGCGTGCCGGTTGCGCTGGATGATATTGACCCTACCTACAAATTTTCTGGCCAGGGGATGGAGCGCGTTCAATATGGCGATAAGTTCGGCTATGTCAGTCCCTACACCGGCGACCTGATCGTGCCGTTTGAGTACACCGATACGCGCAAGCCGACTGCCGGTTTATTTTGGGTAAAAAAGAATAATAAATGGGGTTGCATTGACAAAACGGGCAAAGTAAGGATCGATTTTCTTTACGACGAAGCCACAGGTTTCACTGCCGAAGACCGCTCCGCAGTAGCCATTAATGGAAAATTCGGGCATATTGACAAGAAAGGCAGGATTCGAACGCCACTGAAATACGATTTCGCTTCCTACTATAACCACGGCATTTCGATGGTGCGGGTGGACGATAAATATGGGTACATTGACACGACCGGAAAGTTCATAACGGAGGTTATATACGACGAGGCATTACCGTTTGACAAAACCACAACAACGGCCGAGCGCACGTGGCTGCGGTACGAGCTGGCCATGGACGGAACAGAGAAATTTGTAGGTTTCTCGTATAAATTGAATGCCGTTTTCATATTGATCGCATTGCTGATTTTCGTCCGTATCAACAGCTATCTATTCAGGAAATTTGAAGGCAAAAAATGGCTAAACCGATTGAAAACTAAGAAAACGTCCTAGTCGTTTTTGGAGTTAGCCTTATCAATAATCACTGCGAGCAATATCACCAGCCCTTTTACAACCTGCTGCCAAAAAGGCGACACATTCAGCAGCACCAGTCCGTTATTTAAGACCCCAATAATCAGTGCGCCCTGAACGGTACCGAGCACGCTGCCCCGACCTCCTGACAGCGACGTCCCTCCTATTACCACGGCCGCGATCGAATCGAGTTCGTAGCTGACACCTGCATTGGGCTGCGCCGAATCAAGTCTGGACGTAACCAAAAGCCCGCCTACCGCTGCGAGCGCCCCGCCGATGGTATACACGATAATCTTAACCTTATTCACCTGAATACCAGATAGTCGCGAAGCACTTTCATTCCCTCCAATCGCATAAATGTACTTGCCTAACCTGGTTTTGGTAGTGATAAAAACAGCGAGCAGCACGATCAGCACAGAAATCCAAACTGGCACGGGAACTCCCAAAAACCAGCCGGTACCCAGGTACAAAAACGTATCGCCCAATCCGCTGATCGGAAAACCCTTCGTCCAGAGCATCGTGAAGCCGCGTGCGACAGTGAGCATAGCCAGCGTCGCTACAAATGGTGGAACTTTGAATTTCGTAATCGTCCAGCCATTCAATGCCCCAAGCGCAGAGCCCGTTAATATCCCGGCCAGGGAAGCGCCCAGAACTGTGAAACCGATGTACAAATTATCGCTCGGAATCTCAATGCCACTTTTGAGCAGCCCGGCTGTGATCGCGCCGCAAAGCGCCAATACCGAGCCGACAGATAAGTCGATCCCTGCCGTTAATACAATCAAAGTCATCCCAGTCGAAATGCAGATATTGACTGAGATCTGCCGCATTACATTCCATAAATTGGAAACGCTGAGAAACTTGTCCGACAGGATACTCAGGCCAACACAGAGTAAAAAAAGCGCGATAAGCGACTGAAAACGAAGTAATTTATCTTTATCTAATGCCAGGTTCATAATTGCTTTTCATAAATCGATTGAGGGATCGCTGCTTTCAGGATCAGATCCTCGGTTGCTTCGGCAGCAGTAAATTCGGCTGTGAGCTCACCTTCCGCCATTACCAGAACACGATCCGAAACGGCCAGTATTTCGGGCAATTCGGAAGATACCACGATGATTCCCAGACCGTTATCTGCCAGTTGAATGATTAGTTTATAAATCTCACTTTTTGCGTGAATATCAATTCCACGCGTAGGTTCGTCGAGCAGGAGAAGCTTCGGTTTCGTCGCCAGCCATTTTGCCAGGACAATTTTCTGCTGGTTACCTCCGCTAAGATTCTTGGCTTGCTGTTTTCCGGAAGGTGTCTTGATTTTAAGCTCGCTAATATACTTTTCGGCCAGCGCAGCTTCCTTGTTTTCACTCGAAATGCCCATATTTTCCAGGTCTGACAGCGTGGTCAGGCAGATATTCGTTTTCACATCCATTCCCAAAACCAGCCCGTCCTTTTTCCTGTCTTCCGGCACCAGCGCCAGGCCCGCGGCGATTGCCTGTGCGGGTTTCGAGATAGACAATGCTTTTCCTTCCACCCGAATAGTACCCTGCGACCGCGCCGCGTGCAAACCGAAAATTGTTTCTAATAACTCCGTCCGCCCCGCGCCCATTAACCCGAAAATCCCCACGATTTCGCCCCGGCGCACTTCAAAATTAATATCCTTCAATATCCACTCATTCTTGCGCAATGCGTGCTGCAAAGTGAGATTTTCAATTTGTAGTAAAACCTCAGTGGCGCCTTGTGACAGCTTTTTCCGCATCACTTCAATCTTCCGCCCCACCATTTTCGTAATCAGCTGGTCTTGATCAATATCCTGCATTTTACCCGAATCAACAGACTTTCCGTCCCTCAAAACCACAAAATGATCTGCGATCCGGAAGAGCTCGTCTAGCTTGTGCGACACGTACACGATCGCTTTGTTCTCAGCTTTCAGTTCCTCAATTATCCCGAACAATACCTCCACCTCGCTGCCGGTAATCGCCGAAGTAGGCTCGTCCATAATGATCAGCTCCGCCTCTGTGAGTAACGCTTTCGCTATTTCCACGATCTGCTGCTGGCCCACTTTCAGGTTCACCACACGCGTTTCCGGGGAGACTTTCAGTTTTAATCTATCCAGCAGCTCCTGCGTTTTGCGGCGCATTTTATTTTTATCCAGCGTGCCATATTGGCTCAGCATTTCGCGACCGAGGAATATATTTTCGGTGATCGTCAGGTAAGGTATCAGATTGAGTTCCTGGTGAATAATCGCGATGCCGTGTTGCTGCGCTTCTTTGGGGTTATTGAATTTGACAAGATTGTCTTTCCAGAAAATCTGTCCCTCGTAGTCTGCATAAACGCCCGACAATATCTTCATCAGCGTCGATTTACCCGCACCATTTTCCCCTATTAAGGCAGTGACTTTTCCGGCTTCAAGCGTCAGGTTCACGTTTTCCAGAGCCACTACTCCCGGAAATCTTTTGGTAATATTCTCTGCGGTCAGCATGATTATTCCGGTTTGGTTTCTGATGAATCGTCTATCGAAAGTCGGATCGGGATAATCTCAATTTTGGCAAGATCAGGGTATTTCTGGTTGAGTTCGAGTGCGCCGGAAAAGGTAATCTCATCTCCCTTTTTTACTTTGGCAAGAAACGATGGAAGCACTTTATCGCGGATAATCTGGTTCAGTTCCGCGGAAATGGCATTGAGATCCGAAGAATTGCCGAAATCATTAATATCGATCTGCCCCGAAGCGTCGCGGACTGCATTCCCAAAAATGTACTCCGTAGCTAAAAGCACACGTTTGCTCCCAGCCTTTGTATTTACATCAACGATCACCTGGTTTTCCTCCACCGACTGAACGATACCCCGCCCATTTACCAGAAAATATTTGATATTTCCAATGCTCATCGACTTCCCATATTTGGAAAATGCCTGCTCCGGATCCGTTTTTAAAAGATCAAAAAGCAGCGCTGCATCAGGAGCAGTAGCAAGTGCTGGCGTCAGCTTTTGAGACCAGAAATTAGCAGCGAACTTTCTGCCATTAAATAAATCGGTGCCCGCCTTTACCTCATCCAGTTTTTTGAAATAAACCGAATTATAGGCTACGAATGCAATCACCAGCAAAAAAAGCAGGTATCTGAGCGTCTTTTTCATAGTCAATCCTCTTTCCCGTAAGCGGCGTAGTTCTTGATATTATCGCGCTTCACCAGCTCCACCGCCACAGGCATTTTTTTAGGAAATTTCCGCTCGCCTTTGAAATATTGGTCGGCAAAAGTGGCGGCAGTTTGTGCCATGACAATCGGAAACTGCATGCCAGTCGCCACAATTTTTCCATCCTGGATCGACTTCACCACATCCTCGGCGCCATCAAAGCCAAATACCTTCACATGATCCGCCTTTCCCGCAGCCACCAAAGCCTGGTAAGCGCCCATTGCCATCGCATCATTTCCGCAAAAAACGGCATCAATATCGGGCTGCGCCTGCAAGATCGATTCGAGGACTTCCATTGCTTTATTACGGTCAAAATCAGCGCTTTGCTGAGCAACCATTTTCAGATCAGCATACTGGTCGACCACGCTGTGAAACCCTTTGGAACGGTTCCATGTATTGTTGTCTCCCACCATCCCAAGTATCTCGACGTATTTACCCTTCTTATTTAAAGTCTCCACAAAATACTTTCCAATCGCCACGCAGCCGGAATAGCTGTCGGACAGGATCTGCGACGTGGCAGCTCCATTTGCATTCACTTCCCTATCCATACAAAAAACCGGCACACCGACGGCAGTAGCATTTTTTACATTCACGATCGAACCGTCGGCGTCAGTAGGGTTAAATAAAATGGCATCGTAGCCCGAAGCGATCGCATTCTCGAAATGGTCGGTTTCCTGTGATGTATTGTTTTGGGAATCAAACACTTTCGATTCATAACCTAGCTCTTTCGCCTTGGCCTGCGCCTGCTCGGCCAGAAAAACGAACCACGGATTATTAAGCGTGGAAACGACAATCGCCATTTTCTTGGGCTCCTCTTCGCTTTGTCTTGTTTTACAACCAATTAATCCAAGTCCAAAAAGGGCGCAGATCAACAGGGGTCTATATGTATTCAATAATTTCATAGGAATTGGTTTTACGGGTACACCGTAACGATCACCCGCTGGTACCGCGTGAGTGCAGGTTTTCCATTGTCTGTTACCGCCAGAATAACATGGATCGTCTCTGGCTGCATTACTTTCGGGGCCGTAAACGAAGTCGTAACCGCTTTGGCGTCAACGATCCCTAAAGGCTCTTTTACATTGTAGCTACCCGGCTCTGGGTAGTAAATCCATTCATAGCTCAGCGCATTTCCGTCGGGATCCTGCGAACCTTCGGCGCTCAGCGTCACCTTCTCGCCAGTTTTCGCCTTGATTGCATTTCCATTCTTTGAAACAGCTTTCGGCGGGTGATTGGCTTCTTTAAAAGGCTTGACCGTCCAGTCCATACGCGCAGCAAAATCGTTCTGAAATGCTTCCCGCCAGCGCCATAGCGTGGCTTTGTTGCTGGTGTGAAAATTCCCGTCCACCCCTTTTACCTCGTCCATCGCGTCGGTATAAATCGGTCGGGTTTCCGGCTCGTAGAAATATTTTAAGGTCCTGGGTTTATAGAGTTCGTACCTGCCGCCCCAGCCGCCATATTCGGGATGCTCGGGTACATTCAGGCCATTTTCTATCAAACCTAAAAAAGACGGCGTGTCGCCCTCCATTAAAAATTTGGTAAAAGGATATTCAGCTCCCAGCGGCCCGTGACTTCTTACGTGCTCATCAAGCCATGGATTATCCACTATCTCAAAATTAGCGCCCACAAACCGACCATGGAATTTATCCCCGCTTATGCCCGACCAGGTCGCATAATGGTAAGCGCCCGCAGCGTGGTAGCCCGGACTGCCCACATAGAAAAGGTCAGGGAAATTCTTGCGGATCCACGGGCTGGTATCGTCCTGGTCAGAGATCGTGTACATGCGGATCTTGGAAACAAATTGCTTTACATCTTCCGGAGCCCGCGTTTTGCGTACTTTCCATAATGCCTGCGCCAGACAGTTCGCTCCTCCCCACACGGGAATCCAAACCGGCCGGTCGTCCTTTTTATCAATCACTTTGATAATCCATTCTGACCCTTCGGAATCTTTTCCATCACCGATCGCCTGCATACCAAATTCGGGAATGCTCGGCTTGGTAATACTCAGCAGGTATTCGGTAGTAGGATATCCTTTTTCATGCAACAAGAGGTTGTTCCTTACTTTTCCATAAGCCTGTATCAGCTGCTTGATCTTCTCCGGCGCGACGCGATTGGGCTGGTGAATCGAGGTAGTCGCGACCAGGCCTTCAATATCCCATTGATTGGAATAAGTTAGAAAACGGACAAGCGACTGAGTATCATCGGGTTCATTTTCAATATCCGTCAATACAAGAATGCGCGATTTAACAGCAGGCCCCTGAGCAAAACCCGGAACCGACAATGCGAGCAGCGAAAAGATGAAAAGCTTTTTGATCCGTTTCATAGGACAGGAAAACGGTGAAAGATTGGACTGTTAGATTTCAGACAACACCAGGAACGATTAACCCTGACAAAGTTTGTGAGCGGTCGCTGCAATACCTGCTTCGGAAATGCCGTAATGCGTAAATATTTCCTGCTGAGAACCGGTGACAGTATATTCATCAGGTATAGCGATAATTTTAAATGCATTCCTGTGGCCGGCCTGTAATAAATACGATGCACACGCTTCTCCGAGGCCGCCGTAAATGCTATGTTCTTCAACAGTTAAAATCGGCTTGCCTGACAATGCAATTTCATCCAAAAGATTGTAATCCAAAGGCTTGATCGTGTGCATACTCACTACCGTAGCCGATAAGCCAGACTCTTTTTCCAGCTTTTCAGCAGCCTGCAATGCGGGCGCGACGGTTTCTCCGGTTGCAATAATAGTCAGATCCGCACCCTCGCGGACAATGCGTCCTTTGCCAAATTCAAATGTCTTTTCATCCTCTGAAAGCAGCTCCATTACTTTTTTTCCAAATCTTAAATAAACCGGAAAATCTGCCTCTGCCGCGAGCCTGATCGCCTGTTCTGTTTCAAAATTATCCGCCGGTGCCACGATCAAGAGGTTATTAATTGTTCTTAAAACCGCGAAATCGTGTAAACTATGGTGCGTGGAACCCAATGCACCGTAGCTCACGCCGGCACTGATACCAATCAGTTTGACCGGATTATCCGAGTAAGCCACATCGTTTTTGATCTGCTCCAATGCACGCGCAGTCAAAAAACAAGCGGGAGAAACGGCGAAAACTTTTTTACCGGCAGATGCCAGTCCAGCCGAAACACCGACCAGGTTTTGCTCGGCAATACCTACTTCCACGATCTGATCAGGGAATTTCTGGCCAAACGGAACGAGCTTCCCCGAGCCGCGCGAGTCGCTTGTGACCACGATAATATCCCGGTCGTGCTCGGCCAGCGTTTGTAATGTTTGGGAAAAAACTTCCAGATTGGCCTGGTGTTTTAAAGCAATGTTTTCAATTGTCGCTTCCACTCCTTGTTCTTTTAGTGTCCCGGGTTTCCCGGAATATGGTTACGCAAGACTTTCTTCTGCTACGCCCAGCTCCTGCAGTGCGTCTGAATATTGTTCCTCGCTGGGCACGCCGTGGTGCCATTTCAACTGACTTTCCATGTAGCTAACTCCCTTACCTTTAATGGTATGCGCGATTACCAGGCTAGGTTTTCCTTTTTCAAAAGGTATTGCGTCAAAAGCTGCTTTCAACTGTTCAAAATCGTGACCGTCTACGTGCCGCACAGCCCAGCCGAATGCTTCAAATTTCGCATCTACGGGATCAGTATTGCAGACGTCGCTCGTTGCGCCGCTGATCTGTAAGCTATTTTTGTCAATGATCGCGCAAAGATTGTCTAGCTTGTAATGAGCGGCCGATAATGCGGCTTCCCAGTTGGAACCTTCGGGCAACTCGCCGTCGCCCAGCAATGTAAAAACGCGATAATCCTTTTTATCGAGCTTGCCCGCAATCGCGGTACCCACACTCAGCGAGAGTCCGTGGCCCAACGCACCTGTATTTTGCTCCACGCCACGCACCTTACGTGTCGGGTGCCCAATATAGTGCGATTGATACGTGCACAGAGTTTCAAGATCCGACTCAGGAAAAAAACCTTTTGAGGCTAAAACCACATAAAGCGCCTCCACGGTATGTCCCTTACTTTGAATATAACGATCCCGATCGGGCGACGAAAAATCCGCCGAATCCACATTCAGAACGTGGTTATAAAGTACATTCAGAATATCGATACAAGAGAGACTTCCCCCGGTATGGCCTGCCTTCGCCTGGTAGATGTACTTGAGTATTTTACGCCGGTACTCCACCGACTTCCGTGCAAGCTCCTTTTCTGACATTGTTATTAATATTGAGAAACCAATTCTCTGCTTGAATGGCCGTTTGGCACTGAATCACGGATAGGCTCGTCGAAAACCTGCACTTCCCAGCCCATATAGTTACCCAGCGCCTCTTTCAATATGCTGGCCGTTTTGGATGCATTCATCACCACGTGGTGTTCAAAACCATTGTTACAGATATAATGCATCAATTTTTGAAGGTTCGGGATTTCCGCTACTGCGCGGTTTCCAAACGTTTTCAGCGAATCGTCGGTCAGTCTGCCCTCGCCTACATAAGCTTTCATAATCCCTTTCGGATCGTCGGTACTGATTCGGCCGAAAGTCAGCGGCATTGCCGGCGTGCGGCCGGATAATGCACCGTACGTATTTTCCTCTCCCACCGAGGTGCCGAGGATCGGCGCGGTGCTGATTTCTATATCTGGTAAAAAGGACTTAGCCCAGTTTCCGCAATGGAAAAGCACGCATTTATTGTCGTCGTCGGCATAATTGTTATTCCAATCCACGAGCGCACTCGGCGTCCCGGAGGCGAGTTGCAGCGCGTACATACTCAGCGTACCCGTCACATCCACCTCGCAGCCGCTCGGCGACATACTTTCACTCATAATGCTCATGGAAGTACACACATTGCAGCCGTAATTCTGCTGAATCGAAGTCCAGCACTGGATCGCAGTCGCGTCGAGCGCATTTTCCTGAACAAATTCGGCTAGTACTACGTCGAGTTTGGCCATTTGAAACAAAGCCTCGTCCGGCGTGCGGCCAACGGAAGCGTAGTCCCTTATTTTTTGTAAATGCTGCTGCACGCTGGTATCGTGCTGGGTGAGTTTATTGGCTCTGCCGAGAATTTCCGAGAGATCGACAGTGACCACTGAAATCCCGTTCCGTTGCAATATCTTTTCACTGTACCGAACCGTGTTAAATCCGCCCGGCCTGGCTCCTATTGCGCCAATCCTGACATTTCGCAGACCTTTTGTAACGCGACAAACCGCCACGAAATCCTGTAAATCCTTGATAAAAGTGGGGTCTTGCGGGTGTACGACGTGCTTGGTCGTGAGCGTGTACTTGATCCCAAATTGGTAAAGGTTGTTACAGGCCGATATTTTCCCGCACCACGAATCCCTCCTGCGTGCCACGTCGAGTTTATTCAGATCGTCGGGGTAGCCCTGGACCAATACCGGCACATTCAGTTCAGATAATTTGAGAGTTTCAGCAATCCCGCGTTCGTCGCCGAAATTGGGCAATACGACGAGCACGCCTATTATTTCGTCGCGATGCGCCCGGAATAAAGCAGCACATTTTTGTGCATCCTGAAAAGTCTCAACGCCGCCGAGCTTGGTAGCCTCCGTATCCAGCATCACCGCCGGGATTGCAAGCTTTTTAAAAAGATCAATAATCTCAACACGGGCCTCCGCAACCAGCCGATCCGGAAAAAAATCCCGGTTCCCAATAATCACTCCAATACTTGATTTCATCTTCATGGTTTTTATGGCTATTGGCTTTTAGCAATTGGCTGTTGGCTATTAGCTTTTAGCTTTTAGCTTTTAGCCTTCAATAAATATCAAAACAGATTGTTTACTTATCCCACTTTACGGCGGCTCGTTCCACGGCGGCTCGTTCCACGGTGGCTCGTTCCACAGCGGCTTATTCATTCATTCATTCATTCATTCATTCATTCAATCATTCAATCATTCAATCACTCACCCCGCAACAATCAACTCAATCTCATTATCATGAAAAAGCTGCTTATGCTTATCTTCCACGCCGGCGTCGGTGATGATATAATCTATCAATGAAAGTGCGCCCAGACTCGCAAATGCGCTTTTTCCCACTTTTGTAGAATCGGCCACGAGGTAAGTGGTGTCTGCCGCATCTATCATCGCCTTTTTTACTACTAAATCACTGATACTAGGATAAGTAAGTCCCGATTTCAGGGATAATCCCGCGGTAGCCAGAAACAGTTTCTGCACGTTCAGACCTTTAAAAAAGTCGGCGGCTTTTTGTCCGGTGAGCGACAAGGTTGGCGGCTTGAATTCGCCTCCCGTCATGATCACCTCAATCCCGGTTTCTGCGCCGAGCAGCAATGCGATATTCAGCGCATTGGTGATGACGGTCAAATGCCGGTTGCTGCCTCTCAGCTTTTTAGCTATTTCAGTCGTCGTCGAGCCGGAATCCAGAATAATCGTATCTCCATTATCAATGTATTCCAGGCATTTTGATGCGATCAGTTCCTTTTTATCCAGGTTCTCCTGATTACCCAGCGAGAAATTCCGGACCTGATCTTCCACATTTTTCAAAAACGCGCCCCCGTGTTCCTTGATCACCAGACCGTCCTTTTCGAGCTTATCCAGGTCCTGCCGGATCGTCACTTCCGTAACTTTGAATAGCTTGGCCAGGTTGATCACTTTTGCGGAGCCGTCCTCCTTCAACAATTCGAGTATCTTATCCCTTCTCTGATTCGCAAGCATTGTTCCCATTGTTATTTTGGTTTCCTTTTTTAGCTAAAATAGAAGGAAAACAAACACTTATCCGATATAAAAGGAAAATTTACTTTTTACAACTATTGCCACCGCTCATTAAACTCGCAAAAGCAAATTTACGAAAATAAAAGAAACTAAAAAGTAATAATTGAAAATATAACAATACAATTATGCTACTAATTCTTAAATTGTGAATAATCAATTATGCCGTTATGAAATACAAAATCCTTTCCAGATACCTGTTGTTTCCTTTCGTCCTGGGTGCAGGTACGGAAGCTTTTGCTCAGACTGCTAAAAAAGATACCGTCCCGCCCCCTTCGGCAACCGAAGATTGGTCTATAAAACCGCCGCTGGTCACGCCCGGCCAGCTTGAAGCGCCGCCTTCCGACGCTATTGTGCTCTTGGGAAGTGATGACGATGCCGGGAAATGGCAGCACGCCGATGGTTCAGCTATAAAATGGAAGGTCGGAAACGGAGAGATGACGATTGTGCCGAAGGCGACAGATATTGAAACAAAACAAAAGTTCGGTAGCATTCAGCTGCATTTGGAATGGAAAACGCCTGATCCTGCGCAGGACAAAGGAATGAACCGCGGCAATAGTGGGGTACTGTTAATGGGGCTTTATGAATTGCAGATCTACGAATCTTATCAATATCTCACCAAAATCTATTACAACGGTCAGGCCGGGAGCATTTACAAGCAACACGCGCCGCTGGTGAATGTGGCCAACGCACCGCAGACCTGGCAAACCTACGATATCGTTTTTGAAGCCCCCGTTTTCAACCCCGACAAAACCCTGAAAACCCCCGCTTACATGACCGTTTTCCACAACAACGTACTCATCCTCAATCACGTAGAACTCAGTGGGCCTATGGTATACCAGGGCTACCCGGAATACAAATACCACGAAAGCAAACTTCCTCTGCGCTTGCAGGAACACGGCAGCAGAGTAAGTTTCCGGAATATTTGGGTTAGGGAGTTGTGATGCTTTTGCCTTAGGATAACCCATCGGGGTATTTCGGACAAGAGATTTTCTCGATGAAATATACTGTCGGATATTGGCTGTCGTGATATCTTCATAGACGCTTCCATTGTCAAATACAAACGCTAATGATGGAAAACGAACAATTGAAGTATAACACAGAAGCGGAATATGATTCCGCTATGGAAGAAATCTACGGATTGATGTCCCGGGGCGAACAAAATCTCTCGGAGGTAGAGACTGAGAAGTTGCGAGTCATGGCTATCGCAGCCGAACAATATGAGGAGCTTCACTTCCCTTTTCCTCCTCCCCTAACGATTACCGAAAAAGTCGAGCAGAAACGCTTCGAACTCAATCTATCTGTTACAGGCCTTGCTAATATGCTAGGACTCGGGAAAGCAAAGCTCTCGCAGATCCTAAATGGTAAAAAGGAACCGGATGTAACCTTCCTTAGGGCCGTTTATCACAAACTGGGCATCGATCCCGGGGTTTCGTTAGATCAAGGCTAGCCCAACCGCATCAGCGGTAGCCATACGGACACTTGTCTCGCGCAGTTTTAGAATATTTGGGTTCGGAGGTGTATTTACCGCTAAGGAAATGGTAGCTACCGATTAAAAACGAAATGTGAGCAGTTACAAGACAATTTTAAAGATTGAAGTCATAACTTCAATTAGATTGTCTTGGTTATTGTTTCGCACAAAGCAATTAGATTATTTAGTGGTAAATATCCAATTTATGAAACCGCGCTGGACAAATGGTACAATGTCGCGTTAAAGGCCGATTGGAAGCATTTTGGGCAAATGCGACAAAGCTTTGGATCCGTGGATGCAGTTGGAAATGACCTTTACGTTTTTAATATTGGTGGAAATAAGTGTAGACTAATTGCTCGAATAATCTTTAAGTCACAGATGATCTACATACGATTTATCGGCACCCACGATCAATACGATAAGATTAACCTCTCAAAATTATAAGCATGGAGACTATCACATCGGAAAATCAATATGAAGCAGCGCTCGAAGATCTTCACTTATTGATGAAAATAGGTGAGGACAAAATATCAGATGAGGAGGCTCATGAAATCGAAATGCTCGGACTAGCGATCCAGGCGTACGAAAAGATCCACTACCCCTTTCCAATACCTAAAAACCGTCCGAAAGCACCGGGTCATCGACCACAGCTTCCAGCACGATAGAAACATTTACCGCACCAACGGCAGCCACACCGACATTTCACCGTGGCCGCGATTGCCCCAGGCGTAATATGGGACGAGTTTTACGGGGATGGTTTTTGGTGCGGCGATACTTACTTCGCGGTATAGCTTTTTGCTCCAATTGGTATTGTCAAGCAAAACGGCGTCGCCTTGCAATGCAGTGATGGGGCTGTTTTCGATTGTGATCGGTGTGGGTTTAAAATTATTATTAACCGAAACCGCGACATCGAAAATCGTTTTTCCTTTTGGAAGATCCATAGATTCGACGCAGTACACAATCGGCCCGCGTTTTACCGCAACCTGATTCCGCGTTTCCTCTACCAGCGGATTCGATTCGATCAATTTAACCGGCATAGGAAGCAGCAATTCCACTTTGTCACCCTTTTTCCAGGCTCTTTCTACTTCCGCATAAGTGCCAGCGTTCAAAGAAACGGTTTGCTTTTTCCCGTTCACAGCTAACGTAGCACCTGAGCACCAGCCTGGAATCCTGAAAAACATCGCGAATGCATTTGAAGGGGCTTCTTCAACTTGAACCGATACTTTACCGTCCCACGGGTAATCAGTTGTCTGTGAAAGCCTTAATACACCATTTTTAAATCGCGTATCCAGTTCATTTCCTCCATACAAATTAAAGAAAACACCCGCATCGGACACGCTGTAAACGTATTGATTCACCTCAGAAACCGTCCGAACCGTATTAGGCGGACAGCAGTTCGACTTGGAGATGTAACGCAGGCGCTCCTTCTCCCAGCGCTGCTTGAAAGGAAGTGCGTCCGAATAGGCTAAGGGATTAGTATACAAAAACTTATCTCCCTGCAAATTAATACCAGATAAAACACTGTTATAAAGCGCCAGCTCGACAATATCCGCATACTTGGCGTCGCCTGTGATTTGCAGCATCCGCCAGTTCCACAGCACATTGCCGATATTCGCGCAGGTTTCGTTGTGAGCAGTGAAGTTGGGCAGCTGGTAATCGCGCCCGTAAGACTGATGGATTTTCTGCACCTCGTCTGGTTTATAGGAAGTGCCGTCGGGCGAAACACCGTCGTAAAGTGCCCCGCAACCGCCTGTGACGTACATTTTGTGATTCGTTACATCGTCCCACATTACATTCAGCTGATCCATCAAAGCCTGGTCGCCTGTTTCTGCGTACACGTCCGCAACTCCTGCGTACAGGTAATTGGCACGTACCGCGTGGCCCATTACTTTGGTCTGTTTCAAAAACGGAATCCGGTCCTGGTTGTCGTCAGTACCTTCCGTAGCTCCTTTGATCGCGATCAGGTGCTTGACCAGTTTAAGATATTTCTCATCCCGCGTGGTGCGGTACATTTCCGACAAACCCATATAATGCGACGGACAAATTGCATTTCTGGACTGTTCCGGCGTCGCATTTGCGTAAAAACCGATCAGAAAGTCAGAAGCTTTTTTGGCAACATTCATCAGGGTAGACTTTCCCGTTGCGCGGTAATGTACACAGGCTGCGGTCATCAGGTGACCGAAATTATAAGCTTCAAAACTCAGCCGATCATCGAACATTTTTGCTTCGCCTTTCTGCTTTTGCTGGATGATCGCTTTGGTATATATGTATCCATCAGCCCGTTGCGCTTTCGCCATGACCTCGATCGCATGATCCATTAATGCATCCAGCTTCGGATCTTTGGTCGCGGCATACATGCCGGCGACGGCTTCAAATGTTTTGTAAAAATCCCCGTCATGAAATGAAGGACCCTTGAAATTGCCTTCTTTTAAACCCGCGGCAATCTCGAAATTCCGGAAAGAATGGCTCAATTCAGGATCAGTATATACTTTCCAGAGGTTAGGCACCATCGTTTCCCGGCAAACCTTAAAACGATCAGCCCAAAACCCGGTAGTCCATTCAACCGCATTCATATCCGTACCGTGAAGTTTCGCGTGAGTGCTTCGGGAAGTGTTAACCAGCGCATTTTCCTGGGCAAATACAGCCTGCGTCAGTGCCAGTCCTGCAAATGGAATAAATAGTAACCTTCTGAAATTCTTCATTTTTATCACTTTCAAAGAATGCTTGTGGTCAAATTATGGATTCTGAAAACTGCCTCTCTGTCTTTGCTACCTGCATCCGGCAGGTCGTACATCTGGTCAGTCGGGGTGTCTGCATTCGGAAATCTTCTTGTATCACCAGTTCGGAAGGTAATACGTTCTACCGCTTCCATTGGAGCGAAAAGTATCTGATTACCAAGCTCTTTATCATTAATTCTAACAGTGTACAATCTCGTTTCAGTGTTCAGTTTGATCGTAATCCTGTATAGTTCATCGGTTTTATATTCGATCAAATTCTTATTCCGATATCCAGCCTTCACACGAATATGTCCTGTCGAATCAAACGAAAGCCGCATGCCTGGATTGCCCAGCGCATTTTGTAACTCAATATCCAACAACCCATTTTTGTCCTGCCCTGGGGTTACCGTAAACTCGACCATCAACTTCTTTGTGGCAGGAATAATTCGCTCTGCTTTTGCATAGTCAAACGGATCGAAATCCCTCAAAACGAGAGCCTTGTCGCCTTTCTGACCCTTTTCTATTTTTACCGGAGCCCATAATGGACTATAAATATTCCACTCGCTCAATTCTACACCTGACTTTATCTCGTTAAAGTCCGCTTTAACATGAGAAACAGCTTTTTCAGTAAGTGGTACCGGAACCGATGACACCCAGATATCCTCCTTATTCATGCTGTACGTGACCCACATCTTCCCGTCACCCGACATACCATTGCCTTCTGAAATGCCCCTCACATATTGCGGACCATACGATTTATAGTTGCCGCCGTACCGCATCGCCGTAATCTCACCATTCACAAGCAACAAATTTTTGTAATCAATACCATCGTCACTGACAGAAACTGCCAGCGGCCAGCGAAATTCGGCGGGATTATAGACCGTCGCGTATTTCCCGTCCGACGTTTTCTGCCCCCATATCTTGGCATTACTATTCACAAATCCAGGCGCCCTTTTTGGCTTATAAAGCCAGGTCTTGCCATCATCTTTGCTCATGCTGGTTAGCGCATTCTTCCATAACCCAACTACCCTCCCATCCGGCAAATGATATGAACTGAACGCTTTATATTCCCCTTTCAGCGAAATCAACGGATCGTCGCGATCAGCTTCTTCCACCCATTGTTGCACCGCCAACTTATTGGCAAGCAGCTCATTACAAGCCGCCACGAAGGCTTTATCCTTGCTCGTTTCATAAAACGGATAATCCGATTTCTGTTTCCAGGAAGCATTGTTGCGGATGAAATAGATAGGTCCAAGCGACCCGTCTTCCTTGATTTCACGCACGACCCGCCCTATTCCGTTCCCATCATTCGGGTCATCTTTCGCATCAAGCGCAATGCCGTAGTAGCCCAGCGTCAGCAACTTACCGTTTTTAGATACATAAAAACCCATCCGCTGATGCATTACTGCATACAGGTTTTTAGCAACACCGGGATATTCCTTTTTCGTAGTTCCGTCGGGGATTTTGTACGGCGGAAAAATGACTTTTGGCGTCGTCCAGCTCACGCCGTCTTTGGAGGTTTGCAATAAAGTCTGCCCCGGCGGAATATGCTCGCCGACCGGATTACTCAGATAATTTAGGTAAAAACTACCCTTCCAATAAGCCAGCATCGGCGCGTGGTTGTAAGTCCAGCTTAATGCAGCATCACCTCCAAAGTCTGTCCGGTTTGCCCGAAAAGTCTGATAAGAATGCGCCCCAATCACCGGCCGCAACTGACCGTGGTGATAGTCAATATTCGAAAGCATTTTGCCTGTATAACGAATCGTATCCTGCGCCAAAAGCCCAGGATACGAGGATGTTAACATTAATAAACTCAATAATAACTTGTTCATTCCAAATTGTTTAGTACCCGGCATTCTGCGTGATTTTGGCATTCTGGTCGCGCACGATATTCGGGATCGGCAGGAGCAGTTTCGCCTCGGTCACCGGCTTTCCTTTTTGTGTCAAAACAGGAATTGCCCGTCCCGTTCTTTTTAAATCAAACCATCGGTGAAATTCAAATGCCAGCTCAACGCGCCGCTCGTGCTCGACTGCCAGCGCAACCGTATTGTATTTGGCCGGATATCCCGCCGCACCATACAAAGGCAGGTTAGATCTTTTACGCACTTCATTCAGATAAGTCACGTCGCCGGTCGCTTCTGTCAGCAACAAAAGCAGGTCAGCGTAGCGGAAAACGATAAAATTGTTATTTGCAGCAATGCTCTGATTGATCAGCGGCGCTGTTTTATCAGCCCATTTCTTAGGAAAAAATGCGGGCGTAAATACACCTTTCGCATCCGTGTATCCCGTATCTACTGACGCCAATCTGCGCGTGTCACCCTGCTCGTATTCAGCCAATACATCATTTACTACCTGGTTCATCCCTGCCCCGTAAAAGCCCAATGCATTGGAATTAGGAAAAAATTCGAGGTAATAATTGCTGTAAGGATTCGTCGCAGCGCCGCCGAGGTATTGAATTTCGAAAATCGACTCTTTCGTATTTTTATTTTTCACGTCCCACAAAGCAGCATAAGAATGAAGAAGCTCAAATTTTTTGCTGTCATAAATCTCTTTCAGCTCTTTCGTTGCATTCGCTTTGTCTCCTGCGAGCAGGTACACTTTCCCGAGCAGCATTTGCGCTGCGCTTTTGGTAGTACGGCCCGCAATAGCGGCAGTAGCAGGCAGTTTTGTCTTCGCATCAGCCAGGTCCTTGATGATCTGTGCATGGATTTCAGCAGCCGGCGACCGTAGTATATCGTAGGCTTCAGCGGCAGAAAGTGGCGTCAGTACCAGCGGCACATCGCCCCAGATCTGTACCATATTATAATAGTAAAGCGAGCGGAGAAAAAGCATTTCTCCCTGCGTCTGCGCCTTGTAAGCCGGGTCAATATCAGCAGTTTCGATCTTGCTCAATATGACATTGATATTGTATAGCGACTTGTAGAAATCCTGCCAGAACTGGTAAACCATCGTATTTGCAGGTGCAAGTGAATAGTCGCGGAACTGCCATTTATCAGCCTGATTTCCCGAAATATTCAGGATCGTTACATTGTCCGCCATCAGTTCCCCGGTATAAGAAACCGGCCCCTGCGGGTGATAAACGGTGTAAAGTGTATTGTAAGCCGCATTCACAGCCAGGTCGAAATCCGAGCGGGTCCTGTAAAAATTCTCCGCGTTAGGATTTGAAATCGGCGCGAGTTCGAGAAACGATTCCTTGCAGCCCGACAATGTGGCGACCAGGGTGATCAGTGTAAAAATGAATATGTTCTTTTTCATAACAGATTTGGCGAATGGATTAAAAATCAGCTTTAATACCTACTGTGATTACTCTCGGCAGTGGATAAGATCCATAATCTACCCCCGAAAAAGCACCCGGTACCGGCGCGTTTCCGCTCGTGTAAGAACCCGCAGTTTCCATGCTGCTGCTGTAAGACGTAGTGCCGTAAGTTGTGTTTTCAGGATCGTAGCCAGTGTATTTGCTAAACAAATGCACATTTTCAGCATTGATATAAACCCGCGCGTCACGAATCTTCAACTTGCTCGTCACCGACGATGGTAATGCATAGGAAACGCGGATATTTTTCACCCGGATAAAACTCGCATCCTCTACCCAATAGGACGAAAACTGCTTCTGCAAACCCAGGTAATTGACCGAAGGCTTAAAGTGTTTCCCGTCGCCCGGCTGGCTTTCCGACCGCCAGTAGTTGTACATACTTTCGTAAAAATTGCGTCCATTATCCCAGGTACCGAGGTATCTGACATTGTTATTTGCAATCTCACCACCAAAAGAACCTTGCAGCAAAAACGAGAATTCAAATCCTTTGTACCCAACTGTGTTCGTAATTCCGGCAATGAAATCGGGTTGATAGTTTCCGAGAATAGTGCGGTCCGCGTCTGAAATTTTACCGTCACCATTCACGTCACGCGCTTTTGGGTCACCCGGAGTTGTACTTACGTGATGCGGGTAAGCATCTATTTCTGCCTGATTTTTGAAAACTCCATCGAAAATATAACCGAAGAAATTCGAAACCGGCTGGCCCACTTCCGTGCGCACCGTCACCACATTATCTACGTATTGAATAGGTGCATTGCCCGGCCCGAGTTGCAAAACTTTGTTACGGTTGCGGGAAATGTTGAAATCCGTATTCCAATAGAAATCCCCTGCAAAGTTTTTGGTAGAAATATTCAACTCCACGCCTCGGTTACGCATTTTACCAATGTTTGTCAGCTGAGAAGAAAAGCCGGTAATATCGGGAATCGGCACAAAAAGCAGCATATCGCGCGTAATCGAATTGTAATACTCAGCTGAGAGGTTGATCCTATTATTAAACAGACCGAGATCCACACCGATATTAAACTGATTAGTTTTCTCCCACTTCAATCCGGGATTAGCCAAACCACTCACTTTCAAACCATTGGCAAGCGTCGCACCATTTACATAAGGCGCTCCGGCGAGCAAACTGATCGGGCCGTAATTTGGTATCTGGTTGTTTCCGGTCACACCGTAACTCGCACGTAGTTTTAGATTATTGATCGCCGGTACCGAGCTCAGGAAGCTTTCATCAGAGATTAGCCAACCCGCTGATACAGAAGGGAAATAGCCCCATTTATTATCGCTACCAAATCGCGACATTCCATCTCGGCGAATCGCGCCAGCCAGGAAGTATTTGTTTTTGAAATTATACTGGACCCGCGCCAGGTACGACAGCAGCGACCATTCACTCGCAGTCGTGTTACCCGCCGTCACCGTTCCTGCATTCAATGTATGTACGAGATCATTGGGGAAATTATTCGAAGCCACGTACATCGTTTCATCGCGCTGCTTCTGAATTGTGTAGCCTAATAAACCCGTGAATGCGTGCTCACCAATCTTCTTATCATAGTTCAATGTATTCTCGCTCAGCCAGTTGATCATATATGCATCTCCTGCATTTCCCTGTGCAGCAAGTACAGCTGAGTAGCCGTATTTCTGTTTATCATTCCAGTAAAAACTGTTTCTGGTGTTGTATAAATTGCCGCTCAGACTCGTGCGGAAACGCAGGTCTTTCACTACTTCATATTCCAAAAACCCGGTTGCTAGCGTGTTGAATGACTTTCTCGCTTTATCAACCTCCCTGGTCAGGGAATAGGGATGCCAAAGGTTCATATCAGCAAAAGAAGTAAACCGGAACCAGGTAGAATTCGGGTCTCGGAAGCCGAGATTGCCGTTTTCGTTGTAAACTGGAAAGTGCGGGTTGCTTTGTAAACCAAGGCTGATCACGTCGCTTTTGCCCTGTGTACCTTCCGTACGGTCGAAGATCGAAGTAATACCCAAATTCAGCCCAACCGTCAGCCGGCTATTGATCGCAGTTTTCACATTCGATCTGATCGACAGTCTTTTATAGTAATTCTCGTCTAAAACAGCAGTCTGATCCAGGTATGCCGCCGAGAATAAATACTGCGTTTTCTCTGTCCCGCCCGACACGCTGAACTGCGCATTGAACGAAGGGGCAGTACGGAACATCACATCCTGCCAGTCGGTCCCTTTTCCGAATTGTTCCGGATTGTTTCTAAAATCGTCGGGTATTCGCAACGTAGCAGGTCTGACATCATTCAAATCACTCGCATTTCCACCCTGAGCGATCCATGCGTTGTTTTTTGCATCCTTATAGGTTTCGATAAATTGCTGCGCATCCATCATTTTCACCCGGCGAACTACTTTTTGCGTTCCGTATTCAATATTTGCGCTAACATTCACTTTACCAGCCTTACCCATTTTAGTAGTAACTAAAATCACCCCGCTCGACCCTCTTGAACCATAAATAGCAGCAGAAGAAGCATCTTTCAATACCTCAATAGATTCGATATCCTGCGGATTGATCAGGTTCAGATTGAAATTTTCCAGCGGAACGCCGTCTACTACGATAAGCGGATTAGTACCCGCAGTAATGGAGCTCACGCCCCGGATCTTGATCACCGGCGAAGCACCCGGCGCACCCTGCGATTGCGAAATATTCACACCCGGCATAGTACCTGCCAGCGACTGCGTCACGTTGCTGAACGACCTGTCCTTAAACTTGTCATAATTAACCGAAATCACCGAACCCGTCACCGCACGCTTGCTCTGCGTTCCATAACCTACCACTACCACTTCTTCGAGCGCCTTGTTTTCAGCCGACAATTTTACAGCCACTTCGTTTCGGGAACCTACCGGCTCTTCAACCGTTTTATAACCTACAAAACTGAAAACCAAAACCGTATTTCCATCAGGAACGTCAATACTGTAAGCTCCATCTGCGTCGGTAGTCGTACCTCTTTGTGTTCCTTTAATGATCACGCTCACGCCCGGAAGGGGGTCCGTATCGCTGATTCCCGTGACCCTGCCTTTGACTTTAATCGTCTGCGCATCAGCAGCCGTAACCGCCACAAGGAATGCCAGAATAATTGGTAAGATGTGTTTCATAGTTTAGAAGCAGCGTTGAACATGGTGACAGGATTTTCCTTATTTTTCTTTTATATTCTATTTTTTACGAAAATTATGAATAAAAAGAAACAGAAAAAATAATTCGAAGAAATTTTATGTCTTTTCCTATAAAAATTTGTAAAATAGACGCTTACAGGGAAGGGAATTCTTTAAAAAGTAAAAGAATGAAGCGCGAGTCGGCGTTTTATGAAAACAACTTCGTAAAGTACGAGTCCGAATAGATAGTGTAGAGGCAGTTAGGCCAAATCAATTTACCGCCCGAATCCGCAATGCGAGATAAGGTTTCATCGGCAGCCTGATTGATTTGCGGTCTTTGTCGAAAATGCGATATTCTACCGGGGCGCCGGCTTCGAATATTTCCGGAAGTTTTGTGATTGTCATGTTCCAGGTATCGATCACTTCTACTTGGAATTTTGTTTTTGCAGCCGGACCGGCTTTTTTAGGCAGATTAAATGCCCATTCCTGCTGCATTTTTTTACCAAAATAAATTAAATAATAGCTGCTGTCAGCGGTAGTGGCGGTATGATGGTCTTTCCAGGGATCGGCCAGTTCGAGCGGGCCGGGAGCTTCTTCTAATATCTTTTTCAAAAAAGCGATACGCGCCGGGCTGCTTCCGATCAGCCGGCCGCCTTTGGCCCAATTAATGGTATCGCCCGCATTTTTGTAAGTTTCACCGTGCGTCACATACGTACCCGTAATGGTACCCTGCCAGAATGCTTCCGTCATTTCTTCGCCACTCAAATGTCCCCAGCGCTGCGGCAAATCGCCTTCGTAACAAACTTCATCGTAAACCATCGGCTTAAGAAACACGTCACGCAGCAGTACAGCGCGCCCGAAATCTTCAACCGTCGAACCATTTTGAATGCTCACGTGCGTGAATTCCGGCTTCCAGTTGTCGTAATAAACACTCCCATTATGAATGGAACACAAATGCTGATATGGATCCGAATCAACCACAGCTTTTGTATAAATATCCCAATCCGCGCGGGGCTTCGTTTTAATATAATCAAACTCATTTGCCAGCGACCACCATACGTTTCTAAAAGATGAAAGCCTGGCTGTGAGGTACTTAATATATTTAAGATCATTGTCCCGGCCCATGCTATCGAAACCCCAGCGACCTTTATCGTAAGGGTGAAAAATGATCACATCAGCCTCAATCCCAAGCGCTTTCAGGTCATCGATCCTCTTTTCCAGGTGCTCAAAAAAAGCAGGTTCAAAGCGGGTGAAGTCCCATTCTAATTTCACTCTTCCGGTACTCGTTTTACCTTCGCCTTTTTTCACATACGGATAAAAAAGCGGCTCGTTTTCGACATTAGCGTAGTATTTCGGAAAAACGCACATGCGCACTTTGTTGAATGGCGCGGTCGACAAAGTCTTTAAAGTAATCTCCTCCAATGCTGTCGGCTGGTGCGTCCATGCATACAAAGTTGTCCCGAAAGGATAGTACCGTTTACCGTCTGCATATTTAAAGTGGTAAGTATCAGCCACTTTCACAGGTCCGTGGTTTTCACCGGTGGGGTCGACGCAGGTAAAACTCCCAGACTTGCCGCTCAATACCTTACTATTACTGAACGTTCTATATTTCCACTCCCCGACAGACTGCGGCATAAAACGTACTTTATAAACCCCTTTTCCATCATAAAATCCAGCAGCTTTTATCTTCTCTTTTCCATTACTAAACTCCGCGCCCAGCGTAATATCTTCGAATGGATTTCCATTTTCAGGGCCTTTCAGACTGATCTCAAACCGGTCCCAGCGTTCAATTTTCGTTTGGGAGAATACTTGATGAAAAGTAGCGGTAAAAAGTAAAGTAAACAGCAGAATGGATTTCATGAAAGGCATTTAAGTGGTTCAGTTTTGTTCAGATGGAATCAGTACCGGGCGCGAACCAACAGCCTCCTGCCAACCCTGGTAGCTCTTTTTTACAAGACCATTTTGTGGGGAAGGTACCGTTGTTGCGTTGCTTTTTTTAAGTTGTGTCAAATGATCTACACTGGCGTAAACTCCTGATTGTAAACCAGAAAGAAAAGCTGCACCCAATGCGGACACTTCCTGCAAGGCGGGATTCACAACTGGCTTTTCGAGCAGATCGGCGAGGAATTGTATTACAAAACCATTGGTAGTAAGCCCGCCGTCGACCATCAGTTGCTCCAAAACAATATCCGAATCAGCCTCCATCGCCGTGATCACATCCTTGATCTGAAAAGCCACCGATTCCAGCGCGGCGCGTACAATATGGTTTTTGGTATGGTCAAAAGTCAGTCCTGTAATCGACGCTTTGCGGTTCATATCCCAATGTGGCGCGCCTAATCCGCTGAAAGCCGGAACGAGGTAAACGCCGCCGTTATCGCTCACGCTTTTCGCCATTTCTTCGGTTTCCCGGCTGTTTTCAAACAATCCCAGGTTATTTTTCAACCACTCGATTGTCGCTCCGCAGGTTACGATCACGCCTTCCAGTGCATATTCCACGTGCGAACCGGTGCTGTACCCCATCGTCGTGACCATGCCTTGCGAGGATATTTTGGGCGCATTTCCAATGTTCATCAATATCGACGATCCCGTCCCCAGCGTCGCCTTGGCAATACCCGGTTCAAAACAACCTTCTCCAAAAGCAGCCGCGTGCGAGTCGCCGATCATCGCTGTAATAGGCAGGGGTTTTTCAAACAATCCGCCGAAATAAGATTCGCCGAATTGGCTTGCAGAAGGCTGAATAGCGGGCAGATGCAAGCCAGAAAGGCCAAGTTCATTCAAAATTTCTCCGTCCCAATTCAGCGATTCCAGATTAAAAAAGAGCGTGCGGGAAGCGTTGGTATGGTCTGTCAGATAGCGCTTTCCGCCCGTCAGTTTATAAAGCAGCCAGGTATCGATGGTCCCGAAATAGGCTTGTCCGGCCTGAATCGCATCCCTAACCCTGTTGTTGTTTTCATAAAGCCAGCAAACCTTGGTTCCTGAAAAATAGGGATCGATCAGCAAACCCGTTTTAGATCTGATCAGATCGGAATACCCTTCCGAAATCAGCTTTTCACAAATCCCTGTCGACCGCTTGCATTGCCACACGACCGCATTATAGATCGGTTTGCCTGATTCGCCCCAGATCACGAAAGTCTCCCGCTGGTTGGAAATGCCACAAGAGACAATATCCCCAGGCGACCCGCCTTTTTCAGCGAAATCTTCCAAACACTTTTTTACAGAAACGAGCACATTTGCATAAATCTCTTGCGGCTCCTGTTCCACAAATCCACCTTTTAGATAAAAGGTTTTAAGCGGCTCAACCCCTCTTGCGACCGGTTCTCCCAAGCTATTGAATATGACCGATTTGGTGCTACTTGTGCCCTGATCGATCGCTAAAACAAATGGACCTTGCATAGCTTATATGAAGAATAACGAGTAAATAATGAGTCGGACCTTATTAAAACAAAGAAAAGAAAAATAAACGAAAACAAAGAAAGATATCATTTATTTCCTCTAATTTAAACTTTACAAAGTATCATTTTCCAGTTGCTGTTATGCTTACCTACATGGGCCAATTTCGTTTTGGGGAGACGATCATTAAATCCCTTCTACTGTCTATAATTTGCTCAAACGCGCTCGCACAATCGAGTGAAATTGACAGGTATAACGTAATCTGGACAACCCAAAGCAAGAATTCGGGCGAATCTATGCCTTGCGGTGGCGGAGATATTGGTTTAAATGTGTGGGTTGAAAATGGCGACGTACTATTCTATATGGCACGAAGCGGAACATTTGACGAGAACAATCAGATGCTCAAACCTGGCCGAATGCGATTGCGCCTCTCCCCTAACCCGTTCACAGCAAACGATTTCAAACAGGAACTGCGCCTTTCCGAAGGTAGCGTGCGCATCTCGGCAGGCGGGACGGTATTGGATATTTGGGTTGATGTATTCCGTCCGGTGATCCACGTAGCAATCAAAAGCGCCCAACCGACGCAACTGAATGCATTTTACGAATCCTGGCGTATTGACGATCATGTTGTAACGGGCACCGAGCTCCGCGCCAATTCGTACAAGGCACCGCAGACTTTTGAGGTAAAGACCTTGAAAGATGAAGTTGCATTTCAGGGAAATGAGATTCTTTTCTACCATAAAAATCGGGCAGACCAGGAGAATATATTTGACTTTACAGTCAGGAAAGAACAAATGGAAGCAGTTAAGGATCAGCTATTTAACCCTGTAAAAAACAACACTTTCGGAGGGATTGTGAGAGGCAGAAATTTGCGCGCAGCCGGGAACGCCGAAGGTGTTTATGCGAGTTCAAAATTCAGGGCGTGGAAGTTGGAAAGCATGAAAAACGCACGGTCGCATGAAATCGAAATTGGGTTGCATGTGGCACAGTCTGAGACTTTGGTAGAATGGAAAGCGGGCTTGGCAGCGGTTTTCAGGGATGCAGATCTGAACAAAAAAACAGCACTTGTAAAAACTCAGGCTTGGTGGAAACAATTCTGGGACAGGAGTTACATTACAATCGAAGGAAAGGACAATACCATTTCACGGAACTACCAGCTTTTTAGATATCAGCTGGCGTGCAATGCATTCGGAAAGTGGCCTACCAAATTTAATGGAGGTTTATTCGCATTTGACCCTGAATATGTAGATAAGAAATACAGCTATTCGCCAGACTTCCTGCTTTGGGGCGGCGGTACCTTCACTGCCCAGAATCAGCGTCTCGTTTATTTCCCGATGTGCAAAAATGGCGATTTTGACCTATTGAAGCCACAATTTGATTTTTACTTAAATAATCTTCGGAATGCAGAACTCCGCAGCGAGCATTACTGGAAGCACAAAGGCGCAAGTTTTACCGAACAGATTGAAAATTTTGGCTTACCGAATGTGACCGAATACGGAATGAAGCGACCCGCCGGTTATGACCCGGGTATGGAACACAATGCCTGGCTAGAATACCAATGGGAAACGGTGTTTGAATTTTGCCTTATGATGCTGGAAACCGAGCGATATGAAGGGCGGGATATCAGTGCTTACATTCCATTTATAGAAAGCTGCCTGACATTTTACGATGAACATTACCAAATGCTGGCCAGACAGCGCGGGGCAAAAACGCTGGACGAAAATGGGCATTATATCCTCTACCCGACCACAGCCGCGGAAACTTTCAAGATGACCTACAATTCCACGACCGTCATTTCCGCTCTGAAAGTGATCCTGGAAAGGCTGCTCGCACTACCCGAAAAATACCTGGAAAAACCGCAACGCGAGCAGTGGTCGACGATGTTGAAGAAAGTCCCGCCGATTCCATTCGCCGAATTTGAAGGACATAAAACGCTGGCGCCGGCCTTAGCGTGGGCGCGGGTGCAAAATTCCGAGACTCCTCAATTGTATCCTGTTTTTCCGTGGGGCATTTACGGCGTCGGGAAGCCGGGGTTGGAAATCGCGATCAATACCTACAAATATGACCCGCATGCGGTGAAGTTCAGGAGTCACGTCGGCTGGCGGCAATACAGCATTTTTGCGGCCCGACTAGGTTTGACCGAAGAAGCCGCTGCGCTCACGCGCGAAAAATTCAAAGATTCCAATCACCGCTTCCCGACATTCTGGGGCCCGGGTTTCGACTGGACACCCGACCACAACTGGGGTGGCTCGGCGATGATCGGCTTACAGGAAATGCTCCTGCAAACGGACGATCGCAAACTATTTCTCCTGCCCGCCTGGCCCAAAGAATGGAATGGAAAATTCAAGCTGCACGCACCTTACCAAACGATTTTGGAGGGAGATATTAAAGACGGGAAGGTTGAAAATCTGAAAGTTACGCCAGCGTCACGCGCCGCGGATGTGACAATTTTACCGCTTTAAACGCGCATTCCAGGCTGCCCTTTCCTTTTGCAGATCGTACCCGCGCTTGGCGAGATAGTTGTTGATCCGACCTTTGTATTTGCCAAAAATCTGATGCTTTTCCTCCGACGAGCCGGCGTCCATCGCCAATTCACGGGCCTCAACCAGCCAGGTATTGATCTGCGTTTTTTCATCTGGCTGAAGCGATGGGATCATATCCTGATAAGCTTTATTTGTGACAGCTAACACATTGAAGGTCATGCCATTTTTTACCGCATCGACCTGCTCACTGGTCAACTCGGCTGACAGTTTTTTCAGATATTCGCTATGAAGCAATGTAAGCCGACTTGCCGCAGTTTCCTCAGTCCCCACTTTGGCTTTCTTGCCTTCGTGAATCGCGTTGAGTTCACGATATTGATTCACGATCAACGACTTGACGCGGTTGTATTTTGCTGAGTCCGCAATTTCCAATGTATTCACAATCTTCGAGGCGCGCTGATCGAGCGTTTTGGCATAATTCAATTCCTCCTGCGCAGAATTCTGTGAATATGCCTTCAAACTCACAAAAAGCATTACCAAATAAACAATGGAATTTCTTGTATTCATCTTGATCTTATTTTGTTTGAAAAACAGATTTCATGTAGGCAGTATTAGCACCATAGTTACCTTTCACATTTTGGGGCTGAGTTGCGTCGCGTGAACGTTCAATGACCAGCCAGCCTTTCCAGCCCATTTGGTCCAGCGTTTTTCTGACTTTATGCATATCGAGCCGGGTGCTATTTTCCAGCCAAACGCCGTCTTTATCTGTACAATGAATCTGGCAAATGCGATTTTTACCCAAAATCCGCAACTCTTCGCTCACATCCCGACCTGCTTCTAATGCATTTGAGAAGTTGAAGTAGATCTGAATGGCTTTCGAACCCACATCCTTTAAGAGTTTCACTTCCTCCGCAGCGCTCAGCGCCGTTTCTATTCCGATAATAACGCCAGCTTTTTCCGCCAGTGGAGCAATTGATTTCAGCCTTTCAACGATCAGGGGCCGCAATTCAGGATTTTTGGTTAAATCACCCTGAATACCCAGCGGCAGAAAAGCGACTTTGATATTCATTTGCTGCATTGTTTGAATACAGTCGCCAACCATCTTTTCGACACCTTCGCGTTTCGCAAATGACTGCGCATAAAAGCCCGTCATCGCCAGCGAGCAAAAAGTCAGGTTCAGTTCTTTGGCTTTGTCGAGATATTGCTGCCTGACCTGCGGGTCTGCAAGTTTGTTATCGAACGTTTCCCGATTTCCCAGGCCGCCCATATCAATCTCTAAACCATCGGCCCCGATCTCGCGGGCAAGTGGCAATGCACTGATTTTCTGCCTTTTGAGGATCATGAGGTCAATTACTGCGATCTGATACCGTTGAGTTTTTAGAGGCTGGGCAAATGCGTTGTCCAGCTTTAAATAAGCCGCCGAGACAGTCCCGGCGGCTATGATGTTGATGAAATGTCTTCTTTTCATATCAAATTCCAGCCGGCCAAGTACCGTTTTCGATTGACTTACCCTTCAATTTGGAAGGATCGATTTTTATATATTTGATCTTTTCCCGCCGCCAAGTGTACACAATATGCACCATGCCGTCCGCAGACTGGATCACAGAGGGATACGAGTATTGACTGATTGGCGAATCTTCCAAAACGAGCACCGCATCCCAGTTTTTACCGTCCTTTGAAACCGAGACATTTAAAGGTGTCCGAGGCCCCTTCACCTCAGTGCCCGGAGGTAGCACGTGGTTATAAACCAGCAGTTGCCTACCATCCTGTAAAGTCACAGCATCTGTCCCGGAATTATTATTCGGTAAGTTGGAAGCCTTCATTTCAGACCATGTTTTGCCATTGTCCTTTGACCACGATTCCATAATCGCGCGGTTTTTACTACGTGCCAGTATCTGCAAATCACCATTTGGGTGCGTCAGAATGCTGGGCTGTATTGCATTGATCGTTTTGCCGTCGTTTATGGGACCAACTTTCCGCCACGTTTTTCCGAGATCAGGCGTTACCTCGAAATGCACACGCCAACCATTTTTACCTTCGGTACTTGTCGGGCACCATAGTTCCCCGTTTTTCAGCATGACCGGCTTGTTCTTGACCGGCCCGAGATAATCCTCTTTCAACGCCTGCGGCTTCGACCAGCTTTTTCCATTGTCTTTCGAAGTGATCAGATACCCTTTCCATGCAGCCACATTCGGCCCGACTTTGTAAAAAAGCATCAGCTCGCCATTTGGTACCTGGTATAAAACCGGGTTCCAGCAAGCATACCGCAGTTTTTCATCCTGAATTCCATTCGCTACGGAAACCGGCGCACTCCATTTGTCCTTTTCAAGGCGCGTCACCCAGATTTCCACATCCGGATTTCGTTCTTTTGTGCCGCCAAAGAATGCTGCAACCAATCCGTCGGGTGTTTCTGCAATCGTGGAAGCGTGGCATTCGGGAAAAGGCGCTTTTTCGTAGATGAACTCATCGACGACAATCCCGTCTTTCCAGCTTTGCGCATTGGCTGCCGAAAGCACAGTAAGTGTCAGAAATGCAGTTCCGAGCCAGTTTTTCATATTTTTCATAGTTTATTCTCCGGGTTATGATTGGAATTTTGAATGAGTAATCTTTCTAAATTTGGAGAAGAACCGATCTTCTTTCCATTTGAGAAAAGGGTCAGACCTTTTCCTTTCTTATAATGTTCGCCGGTTTTGTCCCAGATGATCGTCAGAATATTTCCGTGATACAGCACATTATCGAGGCAAAACCAGTCCCATTTCTCTTGGGGGATCAGCGGATTCACTTCAATTATATTATCTGTCCGGGGCCGCAAACCGACCAGTCCGGTGATGATCAGGTCGTTGAAAGTCGAGTGATTGTAGTACCGGCTCCGCTCCTGGTCTCCTTTCAGCCAGTAGCCCGTCGTTTCGTCCAGGTACTCGCCAATATAAGGCTTGCCCCGGTAATATTGCGACTCCACATACAGCTCCATCAACCTGAAATAGGTGGTATCCGCCAGGTTTTCGTGGTCGGGCTGGTTCATTCGGTTGGCCATTCCGGTGAGCGTCTGTGAAGTTGCAAACGGCCACACCGCGCCGTCCCATTCACATTTGCAGCAGCCGTGGGTGCGGAATTCAGGGTGGCGGCGCTCGGCTGTCGTGAGGCCGAACGGCGCCAGAAAACCTTTTGGATCGGATACCTGTTTCCAGGCTTCGTCGTGTTTCTTTTCGGGTAAATTGAAGTACCAGGGAATGTAGCCGATCGCCTCTCTTACTCCCGCAAAATCTCCTGTCCCTTGCTTTTTAACCGTTTCAAAAAACTGGCTTTCCGCGTTCCAGAGCTTATTTTCTATCAATCTTTTTAATGTATCCGCCTTTGCACTGTAAAGACTTGCCACTTCCGGCTTTCCATCAAGCGCAGCGATTTCGGCGAGGGCTTTTGCATTGCCATACATATAACTATTGATCGTCGGCCGCGCATTTTGCTCGCGCCTGCCCCCGCTGAGCGACTCTTCCATTCCATCTTTCACGTCCGTCTGCCAGAACAACCCGCTCGGTGTGCGGCGGTCTTTTTCCCACGTTTTGTATTCGTCCTGTAAATCGGGCAGCAGGTTTGTCAGGTATTTTTGATCCAGATTTACCTTGTACCGGTTCAATAATGCATCGGCCGTCCAGCTGCTGAACGTGAGCAGTTTCTTCATCCTTCCACCCTCATTTCCCCGAAACCAAACGTGTACATAATCGTTGAGATACTGAGGGTTACGCAGCCAGCGGCCTTCGTAAATATGGTGTCCGAGCGCGCAACTAATCATATTATACTTATCGGCGTAATTGCGGTCGACCAGGAATTCGGTGATAATATAGCCTTGCGGCGTTTGGTGCAAATGCTTCCGAAACGTCCACCACCGATAGTAGTAGATCTCCTGAAAATTGTACTGCGGACATTCGAAAAGGGGAATATTCGCCTTCATCCAATCCCACGATTGCGCGTTGGAGATCGCATTCACCTTATTTTCATCCTCCATCGCATTAAAGCGCTCGACATGGTGCCTGAAACTTTCCGCATTCAAAACAGCATTTGAATGCGTCCGTTTCGAACAGGAAGTGGTAAATGCAACAAAAATCAGCAGTAAAACAAGAGTATACTTCATGCCTGAAAACCTATTTTTTTGAAATCCACAAAACTACCGGCGCGTTGCCCGATAATGCGACCAGAATAACCTTTCCGCCCTTAATAATCTCTTCTTTTCCAAGATATTGACCGGAAACAGGATCGATTTTCCTTAGTTTAAAATTGCCTTTGAAGTCGGACAGATTAATTTGCAGCGGCGCAGGTTTTTCAGTGTAAATGACCTTACTATCTCCTTTTATTTCCAGTTCAAAAATCATCTGACCCGAATGCTCGACGGGTCGCATATCAGCTATTTGAGCCAGCATTTTGACGTCAATTGTTTTAGGAAATGCACTTATTGAACCTCCGGCCAGCATTACCGCCCAGCCAAAACGATCAGCTCCGTCCGCATTGTAGAGCACAGGTTTTTCCGGGTATTTTTTCCGGTATTCCAAAACACTTTGGTAAACTGATTCAAACGAAACTTTACCTGATTTCTGAATTCTTGCGTGCTGCCTCGGAGCGAGGTTTTTGCCGCCTTCCGGAGCATAAAAAGTGCCGTCTTCCCGCATTTGCCAATAGCGGATATCAATGATATCGACGATATTCCGGTATTTGTTTTCGGCTAATATTGCATCCTGCACATCTTTGGTAGTACTCAAAGCAACTAATACATTCCGTCCCTTTTCTCGCTCCCACTCAGCGATCACGTCCAGCCAGAATTTTACAAAGTCCAGAGGACCAGTATATTCCGCGCTCACAAACTGAATTACACTGTTGTTTTCGGAGAAGTTATCCAGGCATTTTCGGATGTACGCGCGGTGTAATTCCCGGCGCGCCGGATCGGCAATATCGTAGAACTGATCGGCCATGAAAATCCTTTTGTCGCCCGCATAAGGCGGCGGCTCGGGGAAACCGGTATTGTTGATATTATTGGCAGACCGCCACGGAAAATCGGCATAATGTGCGCCGGCTTCGAGGATATTGTGCTGGAAATAATTCTGGTGAAACAGTATCAAACCTTTCTGATCGGCAAGGGTTGCAAATTGTTGCAGGCGGTCCCAATACCAGGCGTTGTACTTCGTCAGGTCATATTTGCTCAAATTATCCCACGCACTTCCCTGTCCACCTCTTGCAAAAGGTTGCTCATAAAAAGGGGCCCAAACTTCGGCGTCCATGCGCCGCGTCCGCTCGTGATCATCGCGCCTCCGATCGTACCAGAGTCCATAATTGTGGTCGAGAACCGAAACATTTTTTGCCACCAGCGAGTCCGTCATCTCATCCAGAACATCAGTCAAACCAGCCCCATATCGGCCCGGTACAAATCTGGTAATGTGCGGTTTAGCCGATTTAACATCATACGCACGCGTACTCCCACGCCACCACGGAACCTCCTGCCGAGCACCAGTAACCAGCGTCCCGTCCCGAACGAGAAGGCCGTTTTTTATTGTGAGGGGGGAAGTAAGGGGAGGAAAGGGAGTAAGGGGACGAAGGGGACCATTTTTCCTCCCTTTCTCCTTTTCCTCCCTTTCCTCCTTCCTCCCTTTCCTCCCTTCCTCCCTTTCCTCCCTTTCCTCCCTTTCCTCCTTCCTCCCTTCCTCCTTCCTCCCTTCCTCCCTTTTTCCCAAGAAATCAATCCAATCTTTCAGCTGCAATGCGGGTTTAAATGAATTGGCCGCCAACTTTGCCGCCTGTTCAATTGTCGGGCTGGATGCTTCTGATTCTTTTGGGATTAAGAATGCGCGTGTAAGTGCTTCTTTGCCAATTCGTTCCGATAATTGTGCATAGTATAAACTTCGCGGCTGAATGTGTTCATTGTTGTTCTCCCAATATCCGTCGCCTGCAAATTGCGACCAGATTCCGAAAGCGTAGTTAACAGCTCCCGGCGGACTGAAATTCTCAACCCGGGATGCGCTGCATTGCCACAAAACGCTGTTCGCTGCTGTCCAGCCTGCCCCCTGTCCATCTTGGCCGCGGTTACTTAAACGCAATGCATTTCCGTCGATATTAACATTATCAAACAATACCCCGGATGCCCAGCTGTCGATTGCACCGCTGAAACTGTGCGGCAAATGCGACTCGCATTGTACGAATGCATTGGGCCCCGGCGAAACAAAACCTACGGAAAAATCGTGATAACCAAATTCTGCATAACACCGCTGGAAAAGTGTTTGCTGCCCCTGGGTAAAAAATGTGTAGCGCCGCTGCCCGCCGATTTCCGAAACAGGTTCGGTAGACTGGCAATCCTCAACCGTGATTTTTGATGTTGTTTCGAACAATGCAACTGCTGAGCCAGCCAAATGTTTAAAATTCACCTGCCTTACCCATGCATTTTCAGTATTTTCAAAAGTAATCCCCATCCAGCGATGATCCTCATCCTTAGGGTTTTGCGGGTCAAATTCTGAGTCGATCGTCAAGTTTTCAATGCCTATTTGACTGATCCTCCCATTCCATTTGTAAGTTTCTACGCTCGCGATCCCAAGTTTTGCATCCAGCGCAGTTGTTATTGGCGCGTCGATGGTAATTTCATTTCCCGAAACCGACTTCACGATCCTGTCCCAGACAATATCCCGCTGCCCGGGCTTCCAGCCCAGCCAGCCGGTTTCACCTCCAAACTCCTCCATTTTCAGCAACTTAATCCATTCTTTGGTAGACGGTCGCCGAATTCGAATGCGGTCTCCCGTCTTTATTCCGCTTGCATTTTTAATATGAAAAACGGTCGCATTGACGGGCACATATTCGTTGGCCACTTCACTTTTCACACCCGGCTGCGCATCGTTTTTACCAAAAACACGGATCACCGTTTCACGCGTGGTGCCCGTTCCCAGCAGAACAGTGCCTTCTTTTCCAGCCCCGCTGCCACGCAAAACCACGCCAGACTGACGTATCGTCAAACTTCCATTGATCTGATACACTCCCTTTTCCAGCAAAACAGCTCCCCGAAAACCTTCCTTATCCACAGGCAGATTACCCACAAAATCGATCGCTTCCTGAATGCGCAGCGTCGCGTCGCCGGGTTCATTTTTTACAAAAACCTTGGCACCAACCTCTGGAATAGCCGAGTTGCCGCCCTGATAACCGCAATGCGAGAAATCGACGATCCGGTTCCCGAGCGAGTCGGGTTTGTAAATGAGGCGGTTATCCTGGCCAAGACTGAGCGGGGATACAGGTTGTTCCTTTTTTTGACCCAAACAACAGGTTACCAAAAGGAAATACAACCCCGTTATAAACAGGGCTGTATTCAATCCAATCACCTTTGATATGTAAGTTTGCTGATTCAAGTTGCGCGTTTGAGTTACCTATCGGCCTTGCTTGCTTTCTTTTTTGGAAGAATTTACGGGTGCAGCAGCCAGGGTATCATGGTTATTTTTCGGGTCCGACCAGTCTACTTTTTTCTTTGGGTCAATACCATTGATGAATTTTTCAATGTTTGAATAGCCGTCGCCGCTCATATCTTTCTGTGCATCAGCGGGATCTTTCGGATTCAGGCTGTATCTCAACTCCCATTCGTCCGGCATTCCGTCCTTGTCCGAATCCTTGTAGGGCGTTCCTTTGTATTCCGGGTAGCCTCCCACCTGGGATATGTCCGTAATGATACCGTTTTTATAAGAATCGATCGGCAACCGGCGGTGCTCAAATTGCGTTTCAGGCAGCTTCACATTGGGCAGCGGATTGATTTTCCCCGTGCGTACCTGCGTGGTTACGCGCGTATCAACCGGGTCGCGGCGGGGCAATGTGGCTCCGGCATTGGCCAGCACATAATCGAAAGATTCCCTGGCCGACATGATCGGAAATTCGGGCATTGGAAGCGGTTTGTTCCACTTCATTGCTTCCGTGTACTTGTCTGTATCCGGAAGATCTTCCACCTGCACGCCACCTGCCCAGTTGTTTTTCGTCACTTTTTCATTGCCTTCCATGATATTCCCCTCCACATAGGCACGACCGAAAACGAGGTGGTCGAGCTTGCTTCTGCCCGCTTCCGGTTTCAGGATCCGGTGGCCGATCGGAGAATTTTTAGGCGTTTCCGGGCCGGGTTTAAAATAGTTGTTGATGATGTTGTACATCGCCCGGTAATCTCCGCCGTCGATCGAGCGGTGAACCCAGTTGAAAACGACGTTATTGGCAAAATTGAATATCCCATACCAACCAATCGAAGGATTCCGACCTGCATTATTAGCCCACAGGTTGCGCATAAAAGTACAGTTCTCGCCACCCAGCGTACTGCCGAAAGAGTGGTTCCAGGTATCAAGTGTTTCTGAAAAAATGGAATTCTGGATCGTGATATTGACGGTCGGCAGTTTCTGTTCCTGCGCGCCCGTGCTATCATTATACATGTGCCGGTACATCGACATATTTTCATCCAGCCCCCAACTCGCCGACACGTGGTCGATCATGATGTTTCCGATCGGATTACCTCCAATCGAATCGTCGCGGCGGCCGACAAATGTTTCGCCACGGCGGAAACGCATGTGACGGATCACGACATCGTGCGTATTGATCCAAACCGTCTCGCCCGCCACACAAACGCCGTCGCCCGGAGCAGTCTGCCCGGCGATGGTAATGTACGGCGCGCGGATAATAAGCGGCGTTTTGATCCGGATAATACCTGCGACATTGAATACGATAATGCGCGCCCCGCCCTGCTCGCAGGCATCGCGTAGCGTTCCTGGGCCACTGTCTTCCAGGCTTGTAACCACGTACACTTTCCCACCGCGACCGCCAAAACTGAATGCACCTCCGCCCTGCGCGCCAGGAAACGCGGGGATTTCAGACTGCGGCAGATCAACCGGCCGGGCTGCCCACGGAATATAAGGTTTTCCCGCCTTCGCCTCCGCCTCAATGATCGGCAACGCTTTCTGCCAGGCTATTTCCGACCTCCTGCCCGCCTCCGCCAGCAAAGAATCGCTGGTCTTCTGCGCCGCCGCCGGTATTTTAGGATACTGCGCAAAACCCGGCGAAGCGATTCCTGCAAGTAGTACGATGAGTGGAATATGTTTTTTGCTGAATGTCATTTTTGGGAATTTTAATGATTGAATGACTGAATGATTGAATGAGCGAATGAGCGAATTTTTCCTCCCTTCCTCCTTCCTCCCTCCTCCCTTTCCTCCCCCTACTTCAAAGGATCAAACGTTCCCGAGGGCCAGCCGGCTGTTTGTTCCAGCTTTGGATTGTTGGCGAGGGCTGCGGGCGGGATTGGGAAATAGTAGTACTCGGGTAGCCAGTTGATTTTGTATTTGGTGTCTAAAACTCTTGGTACAATCTCGAAATAGCGCAGGTAGGCTGAATCCAGTGGCATTGCGTCGCGGCGGGTTGCGAAATCAGGGGCTGTAATGGCGTTGGTTTTTAGCTTTATATCAATGCCGGTTCTTGTTTTGCCATTTAAAACAGTTTCGAATTTTTTCCATCTTCTCAAATCCCAGAAACGTTTTCCTTCGAATGCAAACTCTATTTGTCTTTCGTACAAAATCGCGTCGAACATTTCCGGGCGGGTCATTTTTGGTTTTAAACCATACAATCCGTCGACGCCTGCGTCAATTCCTGCCCTTTTTCTGACTGCAATGAGCTGGTCGTAAGCTTCTTGCAACTTGTTGATCCCGCACGCAGCTTCTGCAAAGTTGAGCAACACCTCGGCGTACCTTATTTCAATCCAGTCGCCGCCGCTGTTTACCACTGCTCCGGTTGCCAGGTTTGGGTCAATCGCTTTTCTGGCGTAAAATCCGGTGGTAGTCGCTTTTTGTTCAACCGTTTTATTATCAACCAGATAGGTCCACAAACGGTAATTTGCATTTCCGTTAATATGCCAGGTCGCGCCGTTGAATGCGATGGTCTGGTCGAATCTTGGATCGCGGTTCTTGTAAAAAAGCTGTGGATTGTAACCTGAGCCTGCTTCCGTAATCTTCTTTCCGTTTTTCATTGGAAAAGCCTGTACGATCTCCCAGGTCGGCTGATTGGAACCACCTGCCGTGCCGAGGTAAGAGGGTCGGGTACTGTTATCATAACCCTGATTTTTGCTCACCTGATCGCCGACCAGATTATTATAGCTGGTAACCCACACTGCTTCCGGGTTATTCGCCTCTTCAAACCACAACTTTTGGAAATTATCGTGCAGCCTGAACCCATTTGCAGAAAGCAGCTCAATCGCCTGTTTATTAGCATCATAAGCACCCTGCCAGCGTTCCGGCAGATCTTGCGGGTTAAACTGCGGACTTGCCCAGTTGAGCAATATCCTCCCTTTGTAAGCCGCTGCGGCGCCATTTGTAATGCGGCCCCAGTCATTTGAATTGGCCCATCTTCCGGGCAAACCGGCAATACTAAAATCGAGATCTTTCACAATCTGCGCAATGCTTTCGGAGGTCGAACTCCTGGGAATAGCGGCTTCATCTTTCGCTTCCTGACCTACCCCTTCCAGCGGTTCCAGCACCAGCGGAACACCGCCGTACAATCTCACCAGTTCGTAATACCGGTGTGCGCGGAAGAACGTCACCTGCGCCATGAGCTCATTTTTATAAGCCTGACTTAATGTGCCTTCGGGCGTTTTGAGCAAAAACTGGTTGATAGAACGGATCTTACCGTAATTATTGGTCGCATTGACTACAGTACCAAAGTCCACAACGGTATTCAGCTGCACGGTACCTTCAAAAAAGCGCGTTTCGCCTGCTATTTCATCCGAGCATTTAAGGAAATCGCCAGTCGGCCAAACGGGCAGATTCTGGTCGTACACATAATCGACGTACGCCCGCGCGAGCAGCGAATCGTTGAATACCTGCTCCTCGTTGAAAGCAGATAAGTCCGTTTTTTCAAGCACATCCTGACAGGAAGAAAGTGCCAAAACAGTCAATAGGATAGGAATATGACGCATTTTCATAATTTCTCTGTTAAAGCGTGAGGTTCAAACCGAGTGAGAATGTCCGCAGCACCGGATAAGTATTGTAGGCTCCCACCGCATCCTTGTAATCGTAGGGATTATAAAAATTCACCGGATTCATACCCACAGCGTAGATTTTCAGATTGGAAACACCCAGTTTTTTAGTGATATTCTGTCCGAGCGAATATGCCAGATTGATACTTCTCATGCGGAAAGAAAATGAATTCCTGAACCAGAATGACGATACTACGGTGTAGGAATCTTCATAAAAAGGATCGGGGTAAGCAGCATCGGTATTATTCGCAGCGTAATGGTCGTTCCAGAAAACGGGCCTAGAAACCTGCGTGGTCGCACGTTTGCGGGCGTCGCCTTCTACGACAGCCTGGCCGCCAAATGAACCCGCAGTGACCATATCCAGACTGAATCCGCGGTAATTGAAACCGAGCGAAAATCCGAAATTGTAGTGATTGCTTTCTTTATGCGTGAGCCAATCCAGGTCCTCTTCCGTGATTTTCCCGTCGGGGCCGCTGTACGTTCCGTCTGCCTGGCGCGGTCCGCGAATATCCTTGTAGTAAAGCATTCCGGGTTTTGGAGCTGTTCCAAAAATGGTATAGTCCGGTGCCGTTTCCAGAAACGCATCCACTTCCTGCTGGGAACGGAACATGCCCAGATAATGATAACCCTGCACGCCCATGTCACTGGAACGGCCGGTCGGGTCGCGCCAGGTGCCCACGTTCAAAGGCTCTACGTCGACTACTATATTCTTGTTATCGTTCCAGGCGAGGAAACCGCCCACATTGTATGCAAGGTCTTTACCGATCTTATCTTTCCAGCCCAATGAGATTTCGGTTCCGAATGTGTTAATGGTCGCATAGTTTTCAGCGGGCATTGCCGAGCCGATCGTGAGCGGAACGGAGGCCGAAAGTGTGGTCAATAAGTTGTAACCGTGATCGTGGTAAATGTCAAATCCGGCTGATAACCTGCTGTTCAGAAATGAAGCGTCGAGCCCGATATTTTTCTTTGTCACGTCGTCCCAGCGGCCCATGTAGTTGGGTAGCTTTTCCAGTTTAATACCGACAGCGCGGCCACTGTTTCCACCAAAAACAGCTCCATTTGAAGCCTGCGGGGTATAACGCTGCATCCATTGCCAGGCCGCTGTGCGGTCGCCACCGAGAAAACCTATTGAAGCGCGCAGTTTCAGAAAATCAACAAAAGGTACTTTACTTTTGAAAAAACCCTCTTCCGAAATCACCCAGCCCGCAGAAAAACTTGGAAAAGTACCCCAGCGATATTCGGGTGCAAACTTGGTAGAAGCGTCGCGGCGGAAGGAGAATTCGAAGAGATATTTATCCGCAAAACTATAATTGACCCGACCTACATAAGACTGAACACCGCCTTCATTCGCCAGATTGGGCCCAATATCCTTGACACCGAGTGCCGACATCAGGTAATCATTTCCCCCATCAAAAATCCCTTCCTTGGAAGCAGCAATACTCTCGGCATAAGTCTCAGACTGCTCGATCAGCGCCAGAACCCCTATGGAATGGCGGCCGAAATCCCGGTTGTAGTTCAGGTTGAAATTGAACTGATAAGCGTCGGTATAGCCTGGGTTAAAGCGCAGCAGATCAGCATTTTTGATCATCGTTGGCGGGTTGGGTGTACCGCCGTAAATGTGCCTGTTCTCACCCTGCATCGAGAATCCGTACCCTTTATAAAACGTACCATATTGCTTTCCCCAATCATTACCTAGGTTCCGGTTGTAAATCGCTTTCGCTTTCAGTCCGGGGATGAAAGGGATATTCACTTCGAGATATGCATTAATATTTAAAACTACATTTCTGGCCCGCGTGTAGTTATTCAGTCGCTGCGCTTCAAAGAAATGAAAGCCCGTCGTGCCCGATCCGCCCGGCAGCAATACCGGCAGACCGTCTACATAAGGCGGGATAAACTGGGGAGTATTGAGCAAATTGGTAACATCCTTTTCTGCATTCTCGCCGCCTTGTTTGAGGTAAAATAGCTTATTATCAGACAGATTACCACTCACGCCCAGCCCAGCTTTGATATTTTTGGTCACATTCACATCGGTACTTGCCCGGAAATTCCATTTTTTGTAGTCGATCTTTTCTACATTTCCATTCTGGTAATAATAGGCCGCGCCCGCGTAGAAAGTGGCTTTTTCGGAACCGCCGCTGATATTGACCGTGTGCCGCATATTGAGCGACGGTTTCCACGCCATATCATACCAGTTATAGTTGTTTTTACGAAAATGTTCCAGCTCATCCGGCGAATAGAATTCCGCATTGTCGGGCTGTAAACCGCGGGTTGTATTATAATCGTTGAGGTAAGTAGCGAGCTGCACACCGTTCATCATTTTCGATTCATAAGCCGCATCGGAAGAACCCACAGTACCGCTGTAACTGATCTGCGGTTTCCCGGATTTTCCTCTCTTGGTACGAACGACAATCACACCAAGTGCTGCCCGCGCACCATATACGGCGGCCGCTCCGTCTTTCAAAACCGAAAAGCTTTCGATCTCGGATGCATCCAGCAGCCTGAAATCGGCTTCTGTCCGTACCACATCGTCGATTACATATAACGGAGCACTTGAACCACCATCCTTGGAGGCAGCCGGCGGGTTACGGATTACGATAGACGCCTGATTTCCAGGCCGAGAAGTACCGCCTGTTATATTTACACCGGGCAATTTCCCCACCAATGCGGAAGAGATATCCCCTACCGGCAGCTCGTCAATTTCCTTTACCCGCACCGTACCGACAGCGCCCGTGAGGTGCGACCTTTTCTGCTCGCCATAACCTACTACCACCACATCTTCCAGCGCTTTCACGTCTGGTTCCAGGGTAATATTAAGCGCGGTTTGCTTTCCAATTTCGATGGTCTGACTGGTGAAACCTACGTAACTGATCACGACTGAGCGGCCCTGTGCAGGTACATTCAGGGTAAATTTCCCTTCGGCATTCGTAATTGTACCCGTGTTAGAACCAGCTACCAGCACCGACACGCCCGGCAGCGGCTCTTTCGATCCTCCGTCAGTTACTGTACCGCTGAGCTGTCTCGTCTGCGCTTTCCCGCACAGTGCAATGCACAGCAGGAATAAGGTAAGTAGAAATTTCCTTGACATGTAACTGAGCTATTTAAAATATCATTATTTAAATAATATGTCAGTTGTAAATTGATAAAATACAATTTAAACCATGTTCAAGTCTATTTGAGGCGGTTCTAGTAAGCAAGTACTTTCTAATTTTTATTTTTGCAAACGATACCGGGAACGATTGCAGTGTATAAAAACAAATATTCGAAAAAATAAGAAAGTGTTTAATGGACACAATCTTACGCTATCGCAAAGAGAAGAAAGAGACCTGAAACTTTTAGGAAAATTGGATTATGGCAATATTTCGGACCACATTACCGACGTCGGCCGATTGCGCGCTTTTCTGCCTCGGTACTGGCCAGAGAAAGTGCGTTTTCCAGATATTGAGTGGATTTGGCCGGATCGGCTTCTTTGTGTAGTTCTGCCAATAACAAATAATAGAAACGGTTACCGGTCAATTTAAGCTTTTCAGCTTCCCCGATAGCGGGGTCGGCGCCCCGGGCTTTGTAAAGTGCGTACGTGCGGTTGAGGGCGGCGGCAGGTGAATATTGGATTTGCAGCAACAGGTTATAGTATTGCAGGATCTGTTCCCATTTTTCCTGTGTATCTTCTTTTTGTGTGTGCAAGAAAGCGATACCGGCTTCAAGGTGATAGCGCGACAAATGGGTTCCGCCTTTTGCTTGGTTTAAAAAATAGGCTCCTTTACTGATTAAGTCACTGTTCCAGAGTTGAGTATCCTGTTCATCATACAAAATAAGCTCTCCGGTTTCATCGGTGCGCGCATCAAACCGGGAAGCGTGAAAACACATCAATGCGAGTAGCGCGTTTACTTTGGGCGTATTGGTCAGCGTACTTTCGATCAGCATCGTGCAAAGCCGCATAGCTTCCAGACAAAGCTCCTTCCGCAATATTTTGTTCTGACTTTGAGAATAATATCCTTCATTAAAAACCAGATAAATGGTCAGCAAAACCGAATCGAGCCGGCCCTCGATCAATTCTGGTTCGGGCATTTCGATCTGAATATTGTGCTCCCTGAGCTTCTCTTTGGCGCGCGTCAGACGTTTGTTGATCACGTCTTTGCTCGTATTGAACGCATCGGCGATCTCGCCTATTCCGAAACCGCATAATATTCGCAGCGACAATCCGATTTGCGCTTCGGAAGAAATGACAGGCTTACAAATCGCAAAAATCATTTGCAACTGGCTGTCATTGATGTTGTTGGGCGACAAATCTATCTCGGTTTGAGAATCGTCCTGGATGTTAATGTCAAGAACTGGCGCAACTTTCATGTCGAAAGTTGCGCCTCGTTGCAGGTAGTTCTTTGATTTGTTTTTAGCAACCTGATAAAGCCAGCCCACTGGATTCGGCGGTACTCCCTCAATGCCCCAGGCCTGCGCCGCTACCAGAAAAGTTTCGCTTGCAATATCCTCCGCAATTTCAATTTGTCGAAACCCGAACCGCCGGCAAAGTACCGAGACGATTTTGCGGTATTCGGTTCGGAACAAATGCGGGATCAGGTTGCTACTTTTCATGCACGGACGTGATCTTTCTTACTTCCACACTGTTTCCTTCTCCGAATAAGATAGGACACGCGGCAGCCATTTTTGTTGCTTCTTCCAGACTTTCTGCTTTGACCATAATGAAGCCGGCCAGCGATTCCTTGATCTCCACGAAGGGTCCGTCAGTTTCTATACCGCCGGATTTGAGCACTTTACCTTCGGTCGAAAGTCCCTTCCCGCCGATAAATTTGTCCTGCGCGGCGATTCCGCCGACCCAGTCATTGTACATTTTCATAAATTCCTGCAATTGTTCGGGCGAAGGTTGTGCTTCCTTGGTCAACAGGTCGAGGCGCATTAAAATCAGGTATTCTTCCATGTTCATTTTGTTAGAGATGAAACTGTAGTGTTTTGTAGACCAGCACTAACCGCACTGGTTAAACCTAATACAAACGAGATTCACAAAACAGGACACGAGTTGAAAAAAGAAATTAAAGATTCAGCATTTCAGCAGTAAAATATTTCTCTCATTTTAATCTTCACATCCATTAAATTGCGCATTCAGCGCTAATGCCGCATTTTTATATTCCTAAACCTATTAAAAACTATGAATCTGAATTGTCTACGATATCTCATTTTACTTTTCTTTTTCTGCGAACCCTTGCAGGCGCAGCAGCAACCTAAATACAGCATTATTATCAAAGGCGGCCACGTGATCGATCCTAAAAATAATATTGACGGTATTTTGGATATCGCTGTGGAAGGTACTCTGGGCGGAACTGACGGAAAGATTGCGCTGGTTGCAAAAGATATTGACCCGAAGCTGGCTGTCCAGGTAGTCGATGCGAAAGGAATGTATGTGACGCCCGGCCTGATCGATATTCACGTCCATTATTTCTGGGGAACGGATTTGAAAGGTACTTACCGAAATGGCCCGGCCGGGTTGCAGCCTGACGGATTTACATTCAGGTCGGGCGTTACTACCGTGGTGGATGCGGGCAGCTCGGGGTGGAAAACTTTCGAAACTTTCAAGGCGCAAACTATCGACTTATCGAAAACGCGCGTGCTGGCTATGCTGAATATCGTTGGCGAAGGAATGGCGGGCGGGAAATTTGAAAATAGCCTGGAAGAAATGGACGCTGCGAAAACAGCGGAAATGGCCAAAAAGTATCCCGAGCAGATAGTAGGCGTAAAACTGGCGCATTTCAGCGGGCACGACTGGACTCCAACCGATCGCGCGATTGAGGCTGCATCGCCGGCAAACATTCCGGTTATGGTCGATTTCGGCAGTTCGGATCCCTATCTGCCATTGGAAGAATTGTTTCTGAAAAAATTCCGTAAAGGAGATATTTACACGCATTGTTTTGGTGGAAACAGCAGTAATAGTCCGAAGGGAAGGGAATCACTTGTTGACATTTCGACTAACAAAGTAAAGCCTTACGTGATCGAGGCGCAGAAAAAAGGCGTGATTTTCGACGTTGGTTTCGGCGGCGCCAGCTTTCTGCTGGCTCAGGGACAGCCTGCGATCAAGCAGGGATTTTACCCCAATTCCATCAGCAGCGATCACCATATTACCAGCATGAATGGCCCGATGAAGGATATGAACAATATCATGTCTTTTTTCATGGCGATGGGAATGGACCTGAAAAGTGTGATCGGCGCGAGTACCTGGAACCCGGCGAAGGAGATCAAACGGGAGGATCTCGGGCATTTGTCGGTCGGCGCTGTTGCTGATATTGCTGTGCTGAACCTGCGGAAGGGGAAATTTGGATTTTATGCGCGCGATGGAAAGATAGAAGGGAAGCAACGGTTTGAAACTGAGGCGACAATCAAAGGCGGCAATATTGTTTATACGCTGAATGCATTGGTGGAGCCGATTAATTTGCCGCGGCCAGCCGTGAAGAATTAAGATCTTTCCCAAAAAACCTCAAAATCGTGCTTGCGAGGTATTATTTAAATATTACTTTTGCAACCAAATAGCGGCCAGGTGGTGGAATTGGTAGACACGCTACTTTGAGGGGGTAGTGCCCGTTTGGGTATAGGAGTTCGACTCTCCTTCTGGTCACAGTCGATAAAGTGCGTTTGAGCGATCAACGCACTTTTTTTTATTTTCATTTCTTGTAGAAATTCCCTGCCGTAAAAAGCTTAGCATTAGTTGCTTGGGTCGAGTTTAGGGTCTATATTTAAATCCTGTTTGCAAATTCTACTCAACACTGAATCGTTTGAAAAGACAATTTTACCTCAACAAGATCCTACCCTTTTTCACTGCCTTTCTGCTGATTTTTGTCTGTTTTTCTGCTTCCGGACAGTGCAAAGAGAAAATCAGTGAGTCCAACGATCAGAAAGTGCATTACCACGAAATTCCTTTGAAGGGAAAAAGCGAATACCTGACACTTTCACGCACAGGCGAAGAGCGGCTTTTTAGTTACCATAACACGGACCTTGATCTGGTATTTCACGCCAGGATGTTCACAGAAATACGCTTTATTTCCAGCACGGGCAACTTTTCACTTTTCACCACTTCCTCCGACCGCAGCCGCTGGTTTACTGCATTCACACTCACTTCGCCACTTACGCCGAAAGAAATACTAAAAATGCGGGGAACGGAAAAAATAGAGATCATTCTGCCGGAGGAAAAACGCATTTTTATTGTCAGCGCATCCAGCAACAACCTGATCCGTAAAGCATTGGGCTGTCTGAAATAGCCATTAAATATAAAAAAGCTCCTTATTCAGCAACGCGACAATTGCATTGAAATCTTCCGGATTGGCGGCAAAATCCATTTGGTTCACATCAATTTCTATGATCTTCCCGTGGTCGTAATGCTTCGCAAAATCCTCGTAGTAGTGGTTGAGGTTAGATAGGTATTCTGTTGAAATATCTTCTTCGAACTTCCTTCCGCGTTTTTTGATCTGCGAAACAAGTTTTGGAATATCTGCTTTGAGATAAATCAGTAGGTCTGGCTGGGAAACGGTGTTGATAATAGACTTAAAAAGAAGCTGGTAAGTCTGATAATCGCGCTCGGTCATCACACCCGATTCATATAAATTTCTTGCAAAAATGTACGCGTCCTCGTAAATAGTGCGGTCCTGGATGATCGTGGCGTAAGTGGTAGCGCGGATCTGCTGCACCTGCGCGAAACGGCTGTTCAGGAAAAATATCTGCAAATTGAATGCCCAGCGATCCATATCCTGGTAAAAATCAGCGAGATATGGATTACCTTCCACGGCCTCGTACATCACATCCCACTTATAATATTCGCCCAGCATCTGGGTCAGCGTGGTTTTTCCGGCACCGATATTCCCGATGATTGCAATGTGCATAACTGTTTATGTTGAGATTTAAGATTGGGTGCGATTTGCAAAAGTATGTATTTCGGTCAGAGTTCGAACTGCTGCTTTTTGATTTTCGTTGAAGTTGTGGGATTCGTATATTTGCACTCGATTTCCGCTTATTATTTTACCAATACCATTGAAATGAAGCCGTACAGGGTAATCCTATATTATTGCTACTCTTCTATTGCAGACACCGAAACTTACCGGGACGAACATCACGTATTTTGCGTGCAACACAACCTGCTGGGCCGCATTATCGTGGCGCCTGAGGGATTGAACGGAACTGTTTCGGGTACGCCTGAGGATTGTGAAACATATATGAATTACGTGCGCTCCGACGAGCGTTTCAGTCACGTTCAGTTTAAGATTGAGGAGCACGATAAAGTGGCTTTTCAAAAGCTGCACGTACGCGTGAAAGACGAGATCGTCAACTCCGACCTGCCTGTTAATCCGCTGGAAAAAACCGGAAAACACCTTGAACCGGCTGAATTCAAGAAGCTGATCAATGATCCGGATGTAGTATTGGTGGATATGCGTTCTGATTACGAGCATGAAGTCGGCAAGTTCAAGGGTGCGATCACATTTGATATGCATAACCTCCGCGAGCTACCCGATCATATCCATGAAATTGAGCATTTGAAGGATAAAAAAATCGTCACTTACTGCACGGGCGGGATCAAATGTGAGAAAGCGAGCGCCTACCTGCTAGACCAGGGATTTACGGATGTGTACCAGCTTCACGGCGGCATTATCCGCTACGGACTGGAAGAAGGCGGAGAAAATTTCGACGGAAAATGCTACGTTTTCGACAACCGGATTACAGTGGATGTAAACAGCATTAACCCGACTGTGATCTCCAAATGCCACATTTGCAACGAACCCTGCGACCGGATGATCAACTGCGCAAACGCGGAATGCAACACGCACGTGCCGGTTTGCGAGAAATGCGGGGAGGAAATGGAAGGCGCCTGTTCAGCCGAATGCAAGGCGCATCCCGGAAAGCGTATTTATGACGGGACTGGCTATTATGTGAGCCAGAGCAACCATTATCATCCTTTGCAGGGATTGAAAAGTCAGAAGAAGAACATTAAGAAAATGAAGCTGGCGCAACAGACACAGCCGCTTTAAAGTGTTTTTTCCAGAATAAAATCATTCATCCAGTACGGGCCGATCGGAATATCTTTTTCGCCGGTGACGGTATATCCCTGCTTTTCGTAAAAGTGCCTGGCCTTATTGAATCGGTTTACATTCAATGCTAAAACTTTTCCACCGGCGCCTCTCACGAAGTTTTCGGCTTCCTGCAACAGGAATTTGCCCGCGCCTGTCCCCTGCGTGGAAGGAAGTACGTATATTTTATGTAACTTAAACTTTTCAGGTTCTTCTTCGGCTACGGATGCAAAGCCTTCCGGCCGGGTTTCATTCAGCAATAGCAGGAAATGCTGGCCTCCCAGCATCTGTTCTTTAAGTGCCCCCGGAGAATATATTTTATCAAACATATAGTCGATCTGTTCCTTCGTAAGGATTTCACCATAAGTAGGTTCCCAGGTTTTTTCCTGGATGGAAATGATCTCCGGTATATCGGCTACGTTAGCGTGCTTTATTGAGAATGCAGGCATAATGCTTAAATTTGGCGCTTAAAACTGCAAATAAATATTTATTAACCTTAAAAACCAGCATTACTTCATCGCAGCAACGGCGCTTCAATATGCCCGTTTTTGATAAGTAGAAATATATGAAACCCCTCATTTTAGTTACTAATGACGACGGGATTACTTCCAAAGGGATCCGGACACTGGTAGAGATCATGCAGGAGCTTGGCGAAGTAGTAGTTGTCGCGCCGAATAGCCCTCAGTCAGGAATGGGACACGCCATTACGATCGGTGAACCTTTGAGATTATACTCCACGCATATTTTTGAGAATGTAGATGAATATGAATGCTCCGGCACACCGGCGGACTGCGTTAAGATCGCAAAGCACCATATTCTCCTCAACCGGAAACCGGACCTGGTCGTAAGCGGGATCAACCACGGAAGCAACAATTCGATCAATGTGCTTTATTCGGGGACGATGTCGGCGGCAATCGAGGCGGCGATTGAAGGTATCCCGGCGATTGGATTTTCATTGTGTGATTTTCGGGAAGATGCCGATTTCAGTCACGCGGTACCGTTTGTGAAATCTATTACCGAAGAGGCTATTAAAAACGGGATCCCGAATGGGATCGCATTGAATGTGAATATCCCGGCAAAAAGCGACCTGCCTTTGAAAGGAGTCAAAGTATGCAGACAGGCGCACGCAAAATGGCAGGAAAAATTCGACTACCGCGTCGACCCGAATGGACGGGGTTATTTCTGGATGGCGGGCGAATTCGTGAATTTTGACACAGAAAAAGAAGATACGGATGTTTGGGCGCTCGATAACAATTATGTTTCGGTTGTCCCTTGTCAATATGATCTCACAGGCTACGAAGCGCTGAATCAGCTTTCGTCCTGGGATCTGTAATCATCAATCAACTATGGCATTAGTAGGGAGCATATTAAAGAGAGGCATTCATTACAGCAATATTTTCGCCAACAGAAGAAAGGCTACGCTGCAACAACAGCAAAAAAAGACACTGGCCAAGTTGCTGGCGAAGGCGCGCTACACTGAATTTGGTGAGAAATACAATTTTGACGAGCTGCTATCTTCTATTTTATTTGGTGAAAAAGGGGCTTTTTACGAACTATACAAACGTTCGGTGCCTGTGTACGACTATAATAAGATATTCAACGAATGGTGGCATAAGTCTATTGAGGGAGAAAAGGACGTTTGCTGGCCGGGCCAGATCAAGTATTACGCATTAAGCTCTGGCACTTCCGAAGCGTCTACCAAGCATATTCCGGTGACGAAAGCAATGTCCCGGGCGATGCAAAAAACGAGTATCCGCCAGATCCTGTCACTCGGCAATTACAAAGACCTTCCCGACGATCTGTACGAAAAAGGTTTCTTGATGCTCGGCGGGAGCACAAATCTCAACGACCAGGACAAGCATTTCGAAGGCGATTTGAGCGGAATTCAGGCCAAACAGATCCCATATTGGTTTCGTCCCTATTACAAGCCCGGCGAAAAAATTGCTGCGCAGAAAGACTGGGCATTAAAGCTTGAAGAAATTACCAAGCAGGCGCACGAATGGGATATTGGCTTTATAGTGGGCGTTCCCGCGTGGATCCAGCTTTTAATGGAAAAGATCATTGACCATTATAAAGTAAAAACCATTCACGATATCTGGCCGAACCTGCGCGTTTTTGGTCACGGCGGCGTCTCTTTTGAACCCTACCGAAAAGGATTTGAAAAGCTGCTCGCCCGCCCGCTGATCTACATTAATACTTACCTCGCTTCCGAGGGATTTATAGCTTATCAAACCCGCCCCAATGCGCAGGGAATGGAGCTAGTTTGCGATAACGGGCTATTTTTTGAATTTATCCCATTCACGCAGGAAAACTTCGACTCCGAAGGTACGATGCAGGCGAATCCTGAAACGCTGATGATCGATCAGGTGGAGGAAGGAAAGGAATATGCATTGCTGCTCTCAACCTGTGCTGGTGCATGGAGATACCTGATCGGCGATACGGTGAAGTTTATTGATAAAACAAAGGGTGAAATCGTCATTACAGGGCGAACCAAGCATTACCTGAGCCTTTGTGGGGAACACCTTTCGGTGGATAATATGAACAAGGCGATCGATCTGGTTTCTGATGAAATGGGACTGACTGTCAAGGAGTTTACGGTAAGCGGCGTGGAGCACGGTACTATGTTTGCGCACCAGTGGTATATTGGTGTAGAGGAAAAAGATGTGGACACTGAGGTTTTGAAGAAAAAACTGGACGCAAAATTATCGGAGCTAAACGACGATTACGCGGTGGAGCGGCGGCATGCATTGCAGGAGATATTTGTCACTGTGCTGCCGAATCAGGTTTTTTACGATTGGATGAAATCAAAAGGGAAAATGGGCGGCCAGCACAAGTTTCCGCGCGTATTCAAAAACTTCCTGATCGACGATTGGAAAAGCTTTCTGAAAAGTCAGGGATATTTAGCTGAATAGCTATTTAATAAAATTGGTATAAGCGATCTGACAGGCGATGAGAATAAAAACCACGCCTGTCACTTTGTTAAATACGGTCACCACCCGCGGCGTAAATAGTCTTTTGAGCCGCTGCGCCGAAAATGCAATCCCGCATTCTACCAGAAATACTGCCACTACACTCGCCCCGAAAAAAAGTAACACCTGGTTCATATCGTAATGCAGGTTGGTCCTGATATAGGAAGCGATCGTAACCCAACTGATGAAGTTCACGGGATTCAGGCCATTTAACAAAAACCCGGTCGTGAAATAATAGACCAGATTCCCCAGGCTGGTTTGCGGATAAGCGATCCTGGGTTGGCCTTTAATGAGATTGCTTAATCCAAGAATAATCAGGAAAATCACACCGGCACCTGCCATATACTGTTTAAAATTGGGTATATCAGGTAAAAGCGCGGTGCCGAAAATGGCGAAAAAGACGAATATAATATCGCAGACGAAAACGCCGAATGAAATCTTCACACCTGCCCAGAATCCATTGTCTACGCTATTTTGAACGAGCGAAAAAAATACGGTCCCGAAGGTAAGGCACAATGCAATGCCGGTGAGCGTGCCGTAAAATAGCGATTCCAGCATATCAGATTCCCTTCAACCTGGCTGTCATCAGAATCGCGCAGACAGACAGTGAATCTGTGATTTCGGAACGCATTACCATTTCCACAGCCTGCGCCAGAGGCACTTTTTTTACCTGCAACACTTCTGTCTCTTCCGGCTCCGCTTCCTGCTGGGACAACTCTTCCGCTATATATAGGAAACCTTCTTCGTTTGTGGCAGAATTGGAAGTGTGAATGCGGGCCAGCTTGGTCCATTTCGCGGCGACCAAACCGGTTTCTTCTTTGAGCTCTCGCTTGGCGGCATCGAGTCCGTCGGCACCTAAAACGCCGCCGCCTTCGGGAATTTCCCAGGAATATTCATCGATCGCGTAACGGTATTGTCCTACCAGGTAAATGTTCCCGTCCGTGTCTACAGGTATGACGCCAATCGCCTGATTCTTAAATTTTACCAGTCCGTAAATGCCTTTGTTGCCCGATGGATTGATCACATCCCGGTGACTTAATTCCAGCCAGGCGTTTTCATATACAGTTTGGGACGAAAGTGTTTTCCAGTTATTTTCTGTGGACATAACCCGCAATTTCTTAGTAATTTTAGGACCGGAATTTCAGATCCCAGATGCAAATAAACCAAAATAAGCGAAAACAACGTCTCATACTGCTGTCTTTTGTAGCCAGCATTCTGCTGACAGGACTGAAATTTTTCGCCTATTATCTGACCTCTTCGAATGCGATTTTAAGCGACGCACTGGAATCCATTATCAATGTAATTGCCAGTGGTTTTGCCTTTTACAGCATCTACCTTTCAGCCCAGCCCAAAGATCGCAACCACCCTTACGGACACGGTAAAATCGAGTTTTTCTCCGCCGGTTTCGAAGGCGCGCTAATCGTAATAGCCTCGCTCTTCATTATTATTGAAGCAGTGCAGCGGCTGATGAACCCCGCTCCTATTCAAAATCTGCTGCAAGGTTCGGGATTTATATTGTTTACGATTCTGGTCAATACCGTAATCGGATACAAATTGCTGACCGAGGGCAAAAAGGCTAACTCGCTGGCACTGATCGCCGATGGAAGGCATTTGATGTCGGACAGTGTGAGTAGCGCGATACTTATTGTGAGTGTTGGCCTGATCATTTTGACAGGTTACGACTGGATCGACAGCGTTGCATCGCTCTTCTTCGGTGCTTTTCTGGCTTACAACGGTTTTCAGCTCGCGAGTAAGTCGGTCGCCGGTTTAATGGATGCTACGGATGAAATTCTGCTTGAAAAAGTGGTGCAAACCTTGAAAAAGAACAAGAAGAAGGATTGGATTGACGTTCATAACCTGCGCGTGCAGCAATACGGTTCCGACCTGCACATTGACTGCCATTTGACGCTTCCCTATTATTGGGAACTTCAAAAAGTCCACGAAACAATTCATAACTTTGAAAACACCCTGAAAGACAACCACACAGGCGAAACGGAGATTTTCGTTCACGCCGATCCCTGTCTTTTCCAATGCTGCTATTTTTGCAGGATCGACGATTGCCCGGTACGTCAACACGCTTTTGTGCAGGATATCGAGTGGGATTCGGCGAAGCTGGTGAAGAATGAAAAGCTCTATACGGAGGCCAAGATCAATATCCAAGAATAAACTTTTAATCTAAATTCTACCTAAAATGTACGTTTCACGACGCGATTTTCTTAAACAGGCAGGAGCAACTGCGCTTGCTGCAACCGCTTTTACCGATCTTTTTGCAGCTGAGCCTGCAAAAAAGCTTTGGTTTGACATTTCCCTCGCTGAATGGTCGCTCCATAAAGAATTGTTTGCCAAAAAACTGACAAACATGGACTTCCCTGAACTGGCTAAAAAAGAGTTCGGAATATCGATTGTCGAGTACGTAAACCAGTTTTTCAAAGACAAAGCGGAAGACAAAACTTACCTGAACGACCTGATCAAAAGACAAAAAGACAATGGCGTTACTGCGCATTTGATCATGATCGACGGCGAAGGCGGGTTGGGTGAACTCGATGCCGCAGTGCGTAACAAAGCTGTTGAAAACCACTACAAATGGGTTGAAGCTGCGAAATACCTTGGTTGCAAAACGATCCGCGTCAATGCATTCGGAAAAGGTTCAAACGAGGAAATCGCCAAAGCAGCGGTTGAAGGTTTGGGTAAATTGGGAGAGTTCGCTAAAAAAACGGGTATCAATGTAATCGTTGAAAACCACGGTGGTTCATCTTCAAACGGCCAGTGGCTTTCGGGCGTGATGAAGCAGGTGAATTTGAAAAACGTAGGTACACTGCCTGATTTTGGCAATTTCTGTATCAAAAGAAGCGCCAGCGGCTGCGAAGAATCTTACGACAGATATCAGGGCACAAAAGAATTAATGCCTTTCGCAAAAGGAGTAAGTGCAAAAACTTACGATTTTGACGAAAAAGGAAACTGCATCGAAACCGATTACACCAAGATCCTGAAAATCGTGAAAGACGCTGGCTTCAAGGGCATTGCAGGTATTGAATACGAAGGAAGCAAGCTTTCCGAACGCGAAGGTATCAAAGCGACGAAAGCGTTGTTGGAGCGGGTTGGGCCGATGGTTTAAATTTGTTGCCGACGTTCGGCATCTTACCCCCAACCCCCTGAGAGGGGGCTTTGCTTAATCTGGTTTTTTACCCCCAACCCCCTGGGAGGGGGCTACGGAACTACTTAAAAGAGAAGGCATTTTGCAAATTGCAAAATGCCTTCTCTCATTCGATACCAACATCCCAGAAGCTAAGCCCCCTCTCAGGGGGTTGGGGGTATAACGCTCCCAGGGGGTCAAGGACTTGGCGTCACATCCCCAAATAACTCAAAAATTCCTTCTTAGTACCCTCATTCTCAAACTTGCCGCCATAAAAAGCAGTGACTGTCGAGCTGCCGGAGTCACGGATTCCTCGGGATTGAACGCACATGTGCTGCGCGTCGATCACGACTGCTACATCTTCGGTTTGCAAAGCTTGTTTCAGTTCGTTGGCGATCTGAACAGTTAATCTTTCCTGGACTTGCGGGCGCTTTGAATAGTATTCGACAATCCGGTTCAGTTTCGAAAGACCGATCACTTTTCCGCTCGAAATGTACGCTACGTGCGCTTTTCCATAGATAGGTACGAAATGGTGCTCGCAGTTGGAGAATACCGCAATATCCTTTTCGACCAGCATCTGATCGTATTTATATTTATTGTCAAAAAGCGTGACAGCAGGTTTATTCTTGGGATCCAACCCACTGAAAACCTCCTTAATGTACATTTTAGCAACCCTTTTTGGAGTTCCTTTCAAGCTGTCGTCGGTCAGATCAAGCCCCATTATTTCCATAATGTGCCTGAAATGCTTCTCGATCAGCTCGATTTTCACCTCATCCTCCATAGCGAAAGCATCCTTCCGGAGTGGCGTTTCGATGGAGTTAAATACGTGATCGTCACCAATCTCTTCCAAATCCAAAAGATCAGCTGGCGGGATATTCGACAAAGTTCCGTTCGGTTTCATATAGTCTGATTTTCAGGTCTAGCCCCGAATCAATTTTAGGTCTTAAAATAGAATGTATAACGATCGCTATATTTTCAGCGGAGGGGTTGAGGGAATGGAATTCGGGTACGTCAAGATTCAAATTCTTATGATCAAACCTGTCTAACACAGATTCTTTCACAATGTCGCTAAGGATCTTCATATCAATCACATAGCCGGTGTCGGGATTGACTTCACCCGTCACCTGAATAATCAGCTCGTAATTATGCCCGTGAAAATTGGGGTTGTTGCATTTACCAAATACTGCTTCGTTTTTCTCTTCCGACCACCCAGGGTTGTGAAGACGATGCGCCGCATTGAAATGCTCCTTTCGGAACACAGCCACCTTTTGAACCATATTGTAAATCACTTAAAATGTTAAATACTTTAAATGTCGTAACAAAGTTTGTGTCCAACACATTTAAAGCTTCGAGCCTGCGTGAAATGCTCATCGGAGTCACTTGCTTTGGGTAAACGACGTTTCTGAATAAAATGTTCACGTCACTTGAAAATCCGGCAGTGAATAAGCGGCTTGCAACAGATTTTTTTAATTCGTAAAAAAAATAAAAAACTGCTTATTGCGTGTAAATTGCGGCCAAACGCAGAATAAAGGATACCCTTAATTGCGATTATGCAGTATTGTATACAAAAAGTTAAATTTCCCCACGTATAAACCCCGGACAACCCATTAACAAACATTTAAATGAGCAAAAAAAATAGCTACCTGGTTCCCCTCTTAATCATTGGCGTCATTTTCTTCATCATGGGTTTTGTGACCTGGGTAAATGGAACACTGATCAGTTTCTTCAAAAAGGCATTTTCTCTTGACAATACCAGTTCCTACCTGGTCACTTTCGCATTCTTTATTTCTTATACATTGATGGCGATCCCGTCCTCGATCGTTCTCAAAAAGACGGGATTTAAAAACGGTATGTCGCTGGCTCTCCTTGTGATGGCAGCGGGTACTTTGATATTCATTCCGGCTGCCTCGATGGCGTCTTACGGACTTTTTCTGGTAGGTCTTTTTACGATCGGTATCGGTTTAACTGTGCTGCAAACTGCTTCCAATCCGTATGTTACAATCCTTGGCCCGCGCAATAGTGCAGCCCAACGTATCAGTATCATGGGTATTGCCAACAAAACGGCCGGTGTGATCAGTCAGCTGATATTCGGTCAGTTGCTGCTCGCAGGCGCCTCGTCTGTTGATCCAAAAGACGAACTGGATAAGGTAGTGACTCCCTACATTGTGCTCACGGTAGTTCTGGTTATAACTGCGATTATGATCCGGATGTCGAAAGGCTTAGTGGAAGTGAGTGAAGAGGAAGAGGAGCCGGCAGATATTACTTCGTCGCAAGTGGTTGTAAATAAGACGAGTGTACTTCAATTTCCAAACCTGGTAATGGGCGTAATTGCCTTGTTCTGTTATGTGGGTGTGGAAGTAATTGCGGGTGATACGATTATCAGCTATGGTATTGACCTTGGTTTTGCCGAAGAAGAGGCCCGCCTTTTTGGTACCTATACATTATATGGTATGATGTTCGGATATATTCTGGGCGTGGTACTGATCCCGAAATACGTTTCACAGCAGGCTTATCTTAAATTTTGTGCGATACTCGGTGTGATCGTGACGCTGGTTGCGGTAAACTCAACCGGTTTCACTTCGGTACTTTGTATTGCAGTACTGGGTTTCGCAAATGCGGTGATTTGGCCTGCGTTGTGGCCTTTGTCGCTGAGTGGTTTGGGTAAATTTACAAAAACTGCTTCCGCCCTATTGGTGATGGGTATTTCCGGCGGGGCTATTCTTCCGCTGGTCTACGGCGGCATTGCTGACTCTATCGGCAGCACGCAGCAGGCTTACTGGATCATGCTTCCGCTTTATCTTTTTATCCTTTATTTCGGCCTGTTTGGTCACAAAAAGAAAAGCTGGTAATTGATGAGGATATCCACTCCCGGCCGCATTTGTCTTTTTGGTGAACATCAGGATTATCTTGGACTGCCAGTTATAGCAGCGGCGATTTCGCGCAGAATAGGCATTGAAGGCACTTACAGGAACGACGACAAGGTCATTCTCAATTTACCTGATTTAGGTTTGAGGCAGGAATTTTCGCTCCTGACTACATTCCCATACGTGATGCAGCGGGACTATTTCCGCAGTACGATTAATGTATTAAAGCGTAAAGGTTTAAGGTTTTCGAAAGGATTTGAATGCAACATTTCAGGTAATATCCCGATCAATTCAGGCACTTCCAGCTCTTCTGCTCTAATCGTTTCCTGGGCTCATTTTCTGGATAAAATGAGCGATAACCCTGTGAATTTTTCACAAAAAGAGCTGGGTGAGATTGCGAATGCAGCCGAGGTGCTCGAATTCGGTGAACCCGGCGGTATGATGGATCATTACTCTACGGCGATCGGAAACGTGATTTATCTGGAATCTACGCCGGAGATTAAGGTTGAAACGCTGACCCCAAAGCTCGGCACATTTGTCCTGGGCGACTCTCTTGAACCAAAAGATACACTCGGGATCCTGGCCAGATGCAGGTTTGGAATGGAAGAGGTGATCAGAAAAATAACTTTATCAAATCCGCATTTTTCGATATTCAATGCTCCGTCTGAGGATTTGAAGGACTATCGAAATATTCTTTCGGAAGACGAATTGGGGCTTTTAAAAGCAAATATTGAAGACAGAGATATTCTGCTGCAAGGTAAAAAACTCCTCAGCAAGAGTCCCGATGAAACAGCTGACCCTGCATTTGACATGACCTTCGGCGACCTTCTTTACAAGCATTACAAAAATCTGCGCGATTACAAACGCACTTCCACTCCCAAAATCGAACGCATGATGGACGCAGCTTTACACGCTGGCGCATTGGGAGGAAAAATAAATGGCTCTGGCGGAGGCGGTTGTATGTTTGTATATGCTCCGCAAAAAGCAGAAGAAGTTGCGGAAGCAATTGAGCAACAAGGCGGTAAGAGCTACATTATAACCGTAGATTCCGGTACTGTGATCGAAGATGCAAATGTGTAAAAACGCACGATTGTAATTCCGTTTCTGTTATTCTTTTCAGACCTTTGTGGCCGCTGGATCTCATTAAAAATCCCATGATCATCACACCTTCTGAAACGAAAACCAATCTCTACTGTCCGTCACTGACAGCATACGAACGCAGAAAAACAATCACCATTCACATCGGAGACCTGCCAATGGGCTCCGACTACCCTATTCGCGTGCAGTCGATGACAACCGTGGACACAATGGACACGCAAGGCTCTATTGATGAAGTAGTTAGAATGGTTGATTCAGGCTGCGAATACGTGAGGATCACCGCGCCAAGCGTGAAGGAAGCGCAGAATCTAGAAAATATCAGGAACGGTTTACATAAAATGGGAATTCACGTCCCGCTGATCGCTGATATTCACTTTACGCCAAATGCGGCCGAGCTCGCGGCCAGGATCGTGGAAAAGGTACGGATCAACCCTGGTAACTACGCTGATAAGAAACGTTTTGAAATTATAGATTATACGGACGCTTCGTACGCCGCGGAGCTGGAAAGGATCAGGGAAAAATTTATTCCGCTGGTGAAAATTTGCAAAGAATACGGCACTGCGATGCGGATTGGCACCAATCACGGTTCTTTGTCCGACAGGATTTTGAGCCGGTATGGAGATACGCCGCTGGGAATGGTCGAATCCGCACTGGAATTTTTGCGGATCTGCGAAGAGCTAGGCTATTTCAATATCGCGTTGTCGATGAAATCCAGCAATACCCAGGTCATGGTGGAAGCGTACCGCCTGCTGGTGCAGCGCCTCGATCAGGAAGGTTTGAAACCTTATCCGTTGCATTTAGGCGTGACCGAAGCTGGCGAAGCGGAAGACGGCCGCATTAAGTCTGCGGTTGGTATTGGTACTTTACTGGAAGATGGACTGGGAGATACTGTGAGAGTATCGCTAACCGAAGCGCCTGAAAAAGAAGCACCTGTGGCGCGTGCATTGATAGAAAGATACACAAACCGCGTGCCGCACCAGCCGATCGAGCCCGTCGAGACTTGTCCGATCAACCCATTTCAATACACCAGAAGAGAAACAAGAGAAGTAAATAATATCGGGCATCTGAATGTACCCCGCGTGATCGCCGACTATTCGGCTATTCCGGTTCAGAACCTGGCCGATCTGAAAAGCATTGGCCACTTTTTTCTCCCAGTTCCCGACAAATGGGCGATGAACGATCTGGGCGCCGACTACATTTACACCGGCAAAAATCCCGTTCCGTTCATGTTACCGAATGGATTAAAAGAAATCCTGGATTACGAACAATGGGCGCTGCATCCGGAAAAAAACAACAAGTTCCCGCTATTTGAAGCAACAGAATGGACTGCCAAAGCGGGCGGGTTGATCTCAGAACAGCTCAATTTTATAGTAGGTAATATTCATTCTCTTGACCTGAACTTCCTCGAAGGCATTCGCGAGCGCAGTAATGTAGTACTGGTTATTTTGAGTGAAAATAAGCACGCAATGCCAGAATTGCGGCGGTTTTTTTACAAACTCGTGACTTTGAAAATTAAGCTTCCGGTGATTATCCAGCGCGGCTACGAAACCGATCTGGGCGACAAGCTTACCTTATATTCAGCTACCGATATCGGCGGCCTGCTCGTCGACGGATTCGGTGACGGCGCGATGGTATCCCCTCGTTTTCCGGCGGAAACGCTGCACGATGATAAGCTCGTGGCAGCAGCTGCCTACAATAATATCGCATTCGGTATTTTGCAGGCTGCTCGGACAAGGATGTCAAAAACAGAATATATTTCTTGTCCTTCGTGTGGGAGAACACTTTTTGATTTACAGGAAACAACCGCGATGATCCGCAAGCATACTGAGCATTTAAAAGGCGTAAAAATCGGTATCATGGGTTGCATTGTGAATGGACCCGGAGAAATGGCAGATGCAGATTATGGGTATGTGGGAATGGGAAAAGACAAAATTGCCCTTTACCGTGGCCAGGAAGTGATTAAAAGATCGGTTACAGCTGCGAAAGCGGTGGAGGAACTGATTGAGCTTATTCGGGAGGATGGCCGCTGGATAGAACCCAGCGAGCGTGAAGTTTTGGTTTAATAAAAAGCAACAATCAGAAAAAATTATGAAAAAGTACTTTCAGCTGGGTGACGTATTTTATTATTTCGTACGTGTATTCAAGAAAAAAGACCCCAATTCGCCAGACTCTTTTAACCTGCGCATGATGCACGGTATCAATCGCATTTCAATTGTAATGTTCCTGATCTGCGTGATTGTGATGATTATCAGAGCACTTACAAGATGAATTTAGAAACGCTCCGCGACTATTGCTTACAATTACCGGAAGTGACCGAAGAGTTACCCTTCGGGCCTGACACACTGGTATTTAAAATAAAGGGAAAGGTATTTTTGCTAACCTCGCTGGACTCACCGACCTTTGGCTTTAATGCAAAGTGTAATCCTGAAAAAGCAGTAGAGTTGAGAGAAGAATATCCGGACGTAGTCCCTGGTTGGCATATGAATAAGAAACACTGGAATACTGTGAATGTTACTGGCAGTATTCCAAGTGAAACTTTGTTTGCTTGGGTAAAAGATTCGTACGATCTCGTAGTGGCGAGTTTGCCTAAGAAAGACCGGGAAGCACTGAAAAGCTAACTATTTCGCAGCCTTCATTTCCTCGTCCAGATTTCTGCTAAGCGTTTCGCACAAACCTTCAATAGCCTCCGCCATAACGCGGTCGCTCGTTGCCGTCAGCATTGTATCTGCGATCCCGCTCATCAATTCAATATAGAATCTTTTCATTTCGAAAACCTCCATATCCTTTGTCCAAAGGTCGATTTTGAGCGTACCTCTGTGGTAATGGTCCCAAACTGCTATTGCGATCGCGCGGGTATCGTTGATCCCTTCGTTCGGATTATCGGTAGCCTCCCAGAATATTTTTTCCGGTATATTTTTATCGTCAAGTTCAACGGTGAAATGGATTTCTGATTTTTTCATAACGGTGTTAATTTTCAGCAAAAGTAAGCATTAAGCCTTTACGAAAGCCTGTTGATGCTATTTTCCCGATTTACTGAAAACCTTTTTCAACAGGTCCGTCACGCGCGCTCCCGGGTCTTCACGAATTTTCTTTTCCTCCTGCGCTATCAGTACGTACAGCCCGTCGATCGTTTTTTGGGTTGCATATTCCTTCAAGTTCGGGTTTACTTTTTTCACTAATGGTATTTGGTTGTAAGTATTGACGATATCCGTGTAGTATTCAGTCGCTTTATTCAGATTCAATGTACTATCTACAACCGGAAAGAAGGTTTTGAACAACTCATCATTCGTACTTTTTCTAAGGTATTGAGTCGCAGCATCATCCTGACCTTTCAAAATCCCAAGTGCATCGGGAACGGTCATAGAAGTAATTGCTTTCACAAAAATCGGCTTTGATTTCTTAGCGGCATCTTCGGCTGCACGGTTAAGTGAAAGCGTAAATTTATCAACCTGATCGCTCAACCCCATTTTCCGCAAAGTTTCTGCGACTTTCTGAGCCTCGGGCGGCACTGCAATTTTGATCAACTCATTTTTAAAAAATCCATCCACTTTGGAAGCCTCGGCCGACCCGTTACTGATACCGACATTCAAAGCCTGTTTCAAACCCTGCACGATCTCGTTCTCACCCAGCCCGGTCTCTTTTCCACTGAGCTTGTCAAGTGCTTTGCCAAGGTTGAACTGCGCCATCGAAACGGGGCCGCAAAGCAGCGAAAGCAACGTTATAACTATAATTTTATGTTTCATTACAAAAGAATTGGTTGACATTGTACTAAGCCTCAAACGTACTCAATAACGATTAATTTTACTTATTTTTGGGAATTAACGGTTCTTAACAATCCATTTCAACAAGATGATTTCTTCTACCAGGGCTGAAATAATTACCATCGGCGACGAAATTCTTTTTGGTCAGATTATCGACACCAATACCCAATGGATTGGCACTCAATTAACTGACATTGGCATTCGCCCGACGCGCAAAACATCGGTCGGCGACAATAAGCAGGATATCCTGAGTGCATTTACCGAAGCGAGCCAACGGGCCAGCGTGATCATTGTAACCGGCGGACTCGGCCCTACCCGCGATGATATTACAAAACACACATTCTGCGAATATTTTCATACCGAGCTGGAAATCAATCAGGACGCACTTGCTCTTGTAACTTCCTTCTTTGCAAAGCGCGGCCGCGTGATGACCGAATTAAATATCCAACAGGCGGCACTTCCAAAAAACTGTACCTACATACCAAATCTTTGGGGAACGGCGCCTGGAATGTGGTTCGAAAAAGATAATGTAGTGTATGTTTCGCTTCCGGGGGTTCCTTATGAGATGAAGAATCTGATGGAGCATGAAATCCTGCCCAGACTGAAAGCAAGATTTTCGACAACCATCATCCAGCATAAATCAATACGAACGATTGGTATCGGGGAATCCTTTCTTGCAGAAAAAATTGCAGACTGGGAAACTGCTCTTCCTGAACATATTAAGCTGGCTTACCTGCCGCATTTTGGCCAGGTCCGGCTGCGGCTTACGGGAACCGGAACAGATCAGGGAATACTCGACAGGGACTTGCAAGCACAGGTTTCCGCAGTCACGCCCCTGATCGAAGAGTTCATATTCGGCTACGATCTCGACGAACTTGAAACGGTGGTAGGGTCTTTGTTGAAAGAAAACAATGCAACGCTGGGCACCGCCGAAAGCTGCACGGGAGGCTATGTAGCCAGTAGGATCACAAGCGTGTCGGGCTCATCTCAGTATTTTGAAGGATCGGTGGTGAGTTATAGTAATGCCGTTAAAACGAACGTGTTGGGAGTGAAAAAGGAGACACTTCTCGAATTTGGGGCGGTAAGTGAGCAAACTGCCCGCGAAATGGCCGAAGGTGCGCGAAAAGTACTCAATACTACATTTGCAATAGCCACAACGGGAATCGCCGGTCCAGATGGTGGCACTCCTGATAAACCGGTAGGGACAGTTTGGATCGCCTGCGCGACGCCGAATGAAACCTTTACCCAGCTTCTCAGCCTCAGAAACGACAGAAAGATAAATATTGAATTGACATCTTCTTATGCCCTCAACCTTTTGCGGAAAACGATCCTGAAAGGTAATCTGATCGTTCAGGGATAAGATTCATTGCAGGCGGCATTTGTTGCCGGTTAATATAATCAGTATGAAAATATTAGAAATGGTAATGCCTTCAATGGGCGAAAGTATCATGGAATGTACGGTTTTGCACCTGCTCAAAAAAGAGGGTGACAGCGTTGCAATCGATGATTCTATTCTTGAAGTTGCTACGGATAAGGTGGATACCGAAGTACCTTGTCCTTATGTGGGCAAAATTTCAAAATGGCTTGTCAAGGAAAATGATGTAGTGCCGGTTGGAAATCCGGTGGCGCATATTGAAGTAGACGACGATACGCCGGGCGAATCTCGCATTTCGCCGGCTGAGCCAGCCACCGAGCCGAAAAGTGAGCCAGTGGAAGAGGTTGCAATCGCCGAGCAACTTGAAAATGAGTTCGAACAGGTAATCAGTAAAAAACGCGATAATACCCCGAATGCATCAGGCAACAGCCAGTTTTACTCTCCATTGGTATTGAGCATTGCGAAAGAAGAAGATATCAGCGCGGCGGAACTGGCCGAAATACATGGTTCCGGGCTGGAAAGCCGCGTTACTAAAAACGATATTATCGCATTCCTGGAAAACAGGAAGGCTAAACCGCAGCCAGCTCCGGTCGCCACCTCGATGAACGGCAGCAGCGATATCATCGAAATGGACCGAATGCGCAAGATGATCGCGCAGCGGATGGTGGATTCCAAGCGGATTTCAGCTCACGTTACTTCCTTTATAGAAACGGATATGACGCCGGTGGTGCAGTGGCGCGAGCATGTGAAAAATGAATACCGGAAAAAGTCGGGTGACAGCATTACGTTCACGCCTATTCTCATTGAAGCTGTTGTGAAGGCGATCAAAGATTATCCGCTGATCAATATTTCTGTCGACGGCGATAAGATCGTTAAAAAGAAAGATATTAATATCGGAATGGCGGTTGCATTGCCGGACGGTAACCTGATCGTGCCGGTCATTCACCGAGCCGACCAATACGACTTGCCTGGCCTGGCGCGGAAGGTGAATGAGCTGGCCAAGAGAGCACGCGAGAACAAGCTCAAAGCTGACGATCTTGCGGGCGGTACCTATACGGTTTCCAACATCGGAGCATTCGCCAATTTAATGGGAACTCCTATTATTGTTCAGCCTCAGGTGGCGATTATGGCATTTGGCGCGATCAAGAAAAAGCCGGCTGTGATCGAAACGCCGCAGGGTGATCTGCTGGGAATCCGAAGCCTGATGTTCATATCTCATTCCTACGATCACCGCGTAGTCGACGGTTCTTTGGGCGGGTTGTTCCTGAAACGCGTTAACGATTATCTTGAAAATTTTGACACACACCGAATCCTGATATAATGCTGCGTCTTACACTGGATATGGACGATGTGCTGGCCAATACCCACGAGAAGCTGGTGAATGTGGTGCTCAACGATTTTGATACCAATTTCACCGAAAAAGACTTGATGTCCAAGGCGTTGCGGGAAGTACTTCACCCGAAGCAACTTACCAAGCTGCACCGCATTATGGACTCGCCGGGATTTTTTGCTGATATCAAAGTGAAGGAAGGCGCGGGGGAAACTGTATACCAATTGTCTAAGTTTTACGAGCTTTTCGTCGCTACTGCCTGTATGGAATTTCCGAATTCTTTCAGGGATAAATTTGACTGGCTTAAAAAGCATTTTTCTTTTATTCCGTGGACAAATATTGTGTTCTGCGGTTATAAGAGCATTATTCAGTCTGACTATCTCATCGACGACCACGTCAAAAACCTGGTTGCATTCAAAGGTCAGGGTATACTATTTTCTGCGCCGCATAATTTGAAGGAAACTGCATACAAACGCGTTTCAAACTGGAACGAGGTGTCTGAGCTATTTTTACCGATCTCATGAAGCTATTATTGATTGAAGATGAACCGAAAACGCTGCAATCCATTAAGCAGGGATTGGAAGAAAATGGTTACGAAGTAGATATTGCTTATGACGGTCTGATCGGTAAACAACTGGCTAAAAGCAACTCCTACCAGCTGATTATCAGCGACATTATCATCCCCGGAATCAATGGGATCGAGCTTTGCCGGGAAATCCGCAGCTGGGGCGATGAGACGCCGATTTTAATGCTGACCGCTCTGGGAAGTACCGACGATAAAGTGACGGGGCTGGATGCGGGAGCTGACGATTACCTTGTTAAACCATTCGAATTCAAAGAGCTGCTAGCCAGGGTTCGGGCGCTGACCAAGCGAGGCGGCAATGTGGGCCACACGGCGCAGGTATTGCGTTTCGCTGATCTGGAAATTTCTATTGATGCGAAAACAGTGCATCGCGCAGGCAATAAGATCAACCTTACCGCTCGTGAATTTAACCTGCTCGTATATTTAATACGGAATCAGGGAAGGGTGATTTCAAAAGTTGAAATTGCGGAGCAGGTTTGGGATATTGGCTTTGATACCGGCACAAATGTGATCGAAGTTTACGTCAACTATCTGCGTAAAAAGATCGACAAGGATTACCCGGTGAAACTCATTCACACCCTGTTCGGAATGGGTTATGTGCTTAAAGTAGAATAAGTTATGCAGATCCGCACCCGACTTACGGTTCAGTTCTCGCTGCTGGTAAGCGGTATCCTGCTGATCACTTTTCTGGCAATCTATTTCTTCTCGTATTACAACGTAACTGAGGATTTCTACGATCGCCTGCGCTCAAAAGCCAAGTCTCAGGCGGAGCTGTTACTCAAAGTACCTCAGGTGAATACCGAAGTTTTAAAGGCGCTGGATGAAACGAACCGCGACCTGATCTATGACGAGAATACCTTTATTTTCGACGAAAAGAATCGCCTGATTTATAGCAACCCCACCATTCCGCAATCCAAATCGCTGCACGTATCCAACTATTGGCTGGACGAAATACGGAAGGCCGGCCAGATCCGGTATACCGATGGAGATTTCAAAGTGGTGGGTTTATATTACAATTATCCCTTCGGTCGCGCGGTGGTTATGCTGGGTGCCAAAGATTTATACGGACAAGCTAACTTGTCCAATCTCAGCACATTACTCACAGTTCTTTTCTTCATCGTCACCTTTATCGTGACAATTGTCGGGTGGATTTTTTCGAAACGCGCTTTGCGACCGATCTCAAAAGTAATGAACTCAGTGGAAGGAATCCTGCCTCAAAAGCTTGATATGCGGCTGGAAGTCCCAAACCAAAAAGACGAAATAGGGCGGCTTACGACTACATTTAATAAGTTACTTGATCGCATTGAAACTGCATTTCAGATGCAGAAGATCTTTGTCGCCAACGTGTCGCACGAATTGAAAAATCCGCTGACCAAGATCCGGTCACAGCTGGAGGTGAGTATGCTGAAAGAGCGAAACCCGCAGGAATACAGGCTCACGATCGCATCTGTATTAGAAGATATTGAAGAACTCGCACAGCTGTCCAATACATTACTTGAACTGGCGAAAGTGAGCGAACACCAGCGAGAACTTTTAACTGAGGTAGTGCGGGTGGATGAGTTGCTGCTGGATTGTCGCCTCAATCTGGCCGAAGCGAATCCGATTTACAATATCCTACTCAATTTTGACGAGTTACCCGAAGATGATACCTGGCTGGAAGTAACGGGAAATTCGACTTTACTTAAAACTGCATTCCTGAATTTAATGGACAATGCGTGCAAATTTTCGGATAATCACGCAGTCAATGTATATCTGCAACCGTCGCGCAAAAATCTAACGATCGGATTTTCAGATCAGGGAAAAGGAATTCCGGCAGTAGATCAGGGATTGGTGTTTCAACCGTTTTTCAGGAGTGACAATACGGCGAATATTAAAGGTTATGGAATAGGCTTGTCGCTGGTAGATCGGATCGTGAAGTTGCATAACGGGAACATATCCATTCAGCCCAACCAACCCAAGGGAACCACGTTCCGCTTAACTTTCTCGCACCTCTAAGCAAATTCTAACGCGCTATTAACGCCATCTTAAGTATTAGGTGATTAATTTGTATTGTCGGAAGAAACAAAGGCATAGATTAAGTTAATCCTTTGACCGACATTCTATCGAATTTCATTTTTTGTGGTGTTAATAAGCAAACTTGGCAGGCGTATCTCACGTCTGCCAAAGTTTTTTTAGTGCTTCTTGCGAATTTCGATGATCTTCAATCGGTTGAGCAACTTGATAACCGGATAGGTAGGATCCACTTCAAACCATTTGCTTCCGAAGTTGATCGAATTTGGTCTTTTGTGGTGATTGTTCTGGAAAAGCTCGCCCATCATTAAAAAGTCAAATACAAGCGAGTTTTTAGATTTGTCTTCGTTATCAAAATTCTGATAGCCGTATTTGTGACCACTCCAATTTACGATCGCGCCATGAATTGGTCCCATCAAAAAGTGGATCGGCAGCAGAAAGAAAAACGCCCAGTGCATATCCAGATACAGATAAGCCAGCACGTAAAATGCGACGTAGATCAATACCCAGCCAATGCGCGAGAACCAGGAATCACCCAATTTTTCGACAATTCTCCATTCCGGATAATTTCTTTCAAAACGATTTTCAATCGCTCTCTTACGGTGCAGTACTGCATTGTAAATGTGCTTTGTCTCCCACATCATCGTAAATACGTTTTTGGTATGATGCGGTGAATGCGGGTCTTTTTCCGTGTCGCTGAAAGCGTGGTGCATTCTGTGCAAGATCGCGTATGCGCGCGGACTCAAATAGGAAGAGCCCTGTGAAAGATAGGTCAGCAGATAGAAAAAACGCTCCCACGGCTTGCTCATAATGAACATTTTATGCGCGGAATAACGGTGTAAAAAGAAGGTTTGACAGAAGAGTGATAAGTACCAGTGTAAAACAAATACTATAAGAACAATATACATGGAAAGCTTGCGGGATTAAGAACTTAAATGTTGTACAAAAGTAAGGGTCAAACGTTAGAAAAACGAAATTTGCACGATGAAATTTGGAATATAACGTTAATTTCCGTTTACAGAATTAAATTTAAAAAGGCATAAAATTACTGGATCATGAATGCATAGCTTAACAGATTTGCGCCCATTTGCAATGCTTTCCGGCGCATTTCTTCGGGATCATTATAAACGCTCTGATCTTCCCAGCCATTTCCTAAATCAGTTTCATAACTATAATAACAGATAAGCCGGCCCTGCCAGATCAGCCCGAATCCCTGCGGCTGCTTTCCGTCGTGCTCGTGTACCTTCGGTAAGCCTTCGGGAAATACATACTTGACGCGATAAATCTGATGATCGAAAGGTAATTCCACAAAGCTCAGTTCGGGAAAGACTTTTTTCATTTCGCGGCGGACAAACTGGTCCAGCCCGTAGTTATCATCGATATGCAGGAAACCGCCTGAAAGCAGATAATTTCTCAGATTCTGCGCCTCAGCATCCGAAAAAACGACGTTTCCATGACCGGTCATGTGCACAAAAGGGTACGTAAAAATGTCCGGGCTGCCTACCTCTACTACGTCTTCAACCGGATTTATGTTCATTTTCAGTTCCGAATTGCAAAACTTGATCAGGTTTGGGAGCGACGTTTTATTTGCATACCAATCACCTCCGCCGCCATATTTAAGCTTGGCGATTTTGAGCGACGATTGTGCAAATAAGGCTCCACTATGAGCCAGTAAACTGACCAGCAAACCAACAGTGACTATTTTTAAATATCTCATATATCGAGGTCACACTGAAATTTTAAAGGATCTGCGCCAGGTTAATCGCGTGGCAGGCGGCTACTGCTGCGGTTTCGGTTCTTAGTCGTGTAGGTCCAAGCGATACCGTTGTATATCCATTTTCGATCGCCAGCGCTACTTCCCTTTCACTGAAATCACCCTCTGGACCAATTAACAAAGTCGTACCAGTGCCTTTTTCAATTTTGGTAAAAACATGGTCCACCCGGTTTTGGTCAGGCACGTAAGCGATTAGTTTGGTATCGGAGGATGCACTTTTAATAAACGATTCATACTTATTGTTTACTGTAATGATTGGCTTATAAAATTGTTGCGACTGTTTCATCGCGCTTGCGGCAATGCGGTTGAGCCTGCCCAGGTTCACCACGCGGTTCAACGTCTCGGGATTTGTATGCTCAGTGGTAATAAAGTCAATGCGCTCCACTCCTATCTCGGTCATTTTTTCAACCATCCACTCATTTCGTTCTGCTTTCCTGGTCGGTGCAATCGCCATATTTACGGAAAAAGATCTGGGTTCGATCAATTCGGATTCCACAACTTCGTATCCCACCTTACGCCCCTGAACATTGAGCCTGCACGTTTGCAGCAGCCCCCTGCCATTAGTAACGAATATCATATCACCTGAGCCTAAACGAAGTACTTTGGAGCTGTGTCGGGCTTCCTCTTCTTCCAGTTCAAAAACGTTGTCTTCGGGTTGATAAAAAATGTGCATTTCTAATATTGGCTGTTCAAAAAAAGTGTTCTGATAAGCTCAAAAATAGGGAATTAATTGACAAAACCACATTGAAAGAAGACAATGCAGGAACGACTTGAAGCAGTTTCGGTAAAATTGTTTTTATGTAAAATCACTATGATTTGCACAGAGAAATAGCAGTTTTAAAACCAATTTTTCAAGAATTTACATATTTTGCTGCCATTACGCTTGAAATTGAATCTTCGGTAAATTATAGGAAAAGTGCATTTTTTACTGACAATACTACCATCAACACAATATTATTCTGTCTAAGTTTAATTTTTCTTATTTTTTATTTTTTGGAAATACATTTTTGCATTAATATTGTGTCGTTATAATAATTCGTCACCACTTTATCTAGTACTATTATGTCAAAATCCAAGCTGGAATATATTTGGTTGGATGGCTACAAGCCGACCCAAAGTCTACGCAGCAAAACCAAAATTGAAAACGATTTTAGTGGAAAATTGGAAGATTGCAGCAACTGGTCATTTGATGGTTCATCTACTGAACAAGCGCTTGGCGGTTCTTCTGACTGTTTACTGAAACCCGTTTACATCATTCCAGATCCATTGCGCAGAGATGCATATCTTGTTATGTGCGAAGTTCTTAATGCAGACGGTACAGCTCACGTATCTAACGGTCGTGCAACAATTGAAGATGATGACAATGATTTCTGGTTCGGTTTTGAGCAGGAATATTTCCTTTGGGATATTGATACAAACAAACCATTGGGCTTCCCGGCAAACGGATACCCTGCACCACAAGGACCTTACTATTGCTCAGTAGGTGCACAAAATGCATACGGTCGCGAAATTATCGAGGAGCATTTGGATGCTTGTCTTGATGCGGGACTGAATGTTGAAGGTATCAATGCAGAGGTTGCGGCAGGACAGTGGGAATTCCAGATTTTCGCAAAAGGCGCGAAAGAAGCTGGCGACCAGATCTGGTTGGGCCGTTATTTGTTGGAAAGAATTGGTGAAAAATATGGTGTTGCTATCAACTGGCATTGCAAGCCTTTGGGCGCGCTTGACTGGAACGGAAGCGGAATGCACGCTAACTTCTCAAACTCCGCTTTGAGAAATGCAGGCAGCAAGGAAGTATTCGATAAAGTTTGCGAATCTTTCCGCCCGGTTGTGAAAGAACACATTGATGTTTACGGTGCTGATAACCACCTTCGTTTGACTGGAAAGCACGAAACTGCTTCTATCCACGATTTCAGCTACGGTGTTTCTGACCGCGGTGCATCTATCCGTATCCCTGTTTTGGTTCCTCAAAAAGGATGGAGCGGATATCTGGAAGATCGTCGTCCTAACTCGGCTGCTGATCCTTACAAAGTTGCTGCACGTATCATCAAAACAGTTAAATCTGCTCTTTGATTTTAATAGAAATATAAGAAAGCGAAAAAGCCACCAGATCGGTGGCTTTTTCGTTTATAAGCTAATTTTTCAGATCAATCCTGCTCTTCGCTTCCTGTGAACGAATACAAAGTTGGATCCAGCTCAACGCTGCCTGCATTGAAACGAGCGATAAAATCGTCAATCACCTTATCTGTAATTTCGGTTTTATTCAAGCCCACTTCCAGTCCGACGCCGTACTCGAATGAATCGTCAACTTCCACGTGCTCGCGTACTGTGATCTCTTCATTTTCCTCTATCTCCTCGATGAACTCAGTAAGCAGCATTTCTGCATCCTCCTCTTCTTCCGCGGAGATCTTATAGTTTTCAGGGCGCTCATCCTGAGAGATATAGTTCGGCATTTCTTTCTTCAACCGTTCCAAAGCCTCATCGTAAACGAGGGTGGAATGATGCAGGCGAAGTGTATAGATCAAGGCGTCATAGATCACCTCAGCGTCTTTATACATTCCCACAAACTGAACATGCGCGTGTTCGTTGTTCTCCTCCTCATCTTCAAATTCATCGTCTACATGTATGAAGTTTGAGTTTTCCGCCTTGCACTCATTTCTAAGTTGAGCAATTTCTTCTGGATCGAATCCCGGATTCATAGTTTCAGTTTATTAATTTATTTGATTCTAATTTATTCCAAAAATAGCATTTCGCGGTATTTTGCCAAAGGCCAATCTTCATCATCGATCAGTAATTCAAGTTTGTCTGCGTGATAACGTATCTCCTCAAAAAAGCCTTTTACCTCGGAACCGTAGCATTTTGCTCTTTCATACAGATCTTCAATATTGTTCGCTTTTTTTCTACCCTCGGTCATTTCGTGCACCAGACGTTTGATAATCACAATATGCGTGGAAATGTCCCGGATAATCTCTTTAATCGGCGCCGCCTCTTCAAGCATTTCCAGGTCGGTCAGCGAGCGAGCAGTTTGGGCCAGTTTGAACTGATATTTTACAACAGTAGAAACAATGTGATTCAGTGCCAGATCGCCTATTACGCGCGACTCGATCTGTAATTTCTTAACATAATTTTCAAGCTCGATCTCATAACGCGCGTGCAATTCCCTCGAACTCAAAACGCCGGTCCTTTCAAAAACGCCGATTGTTTTGTCGGTTTTGTAGGCAAAAAGCGCATCGTATGTTTCCTTGATATTGCTAAGTCCGCGCTCCTTGGCCATTTGAATCCATTCATCGGAATAACCATTTCCTTCGAACAGAATGTCTTTCGATTCCGTAAAGTACCTTTTCAGAATTTCAACCGTCGCTACTTTTTTCTCTTCCCCACCGGCAAGTCGCTCGTCCATTTCCTTTTTGAAATCGAGTAACTGGTTTGCAACGATCGTATTCAATACGATCATAGGCGAGGCACTGTTTTGCGCGCTTCCTACTGCGCGGTATTCGAATTTATTTCCTGTAAAACAAAAAGGCGAGGTCCGGTTTCTGTCCGTATTATCCCTTTGGAGGTTCGGAATGCGGGTTATACCTAATTTATAGTAAAAATTCTCACCTTTTTCGAGCGTAATCTCACCTTTACTAACCAGCTCTTCGAGCATATTGGTCAGTTCATTTCCTAAAAATACCGACACAATTGACGGCGGCGCTTCGTTGGCACCCAGCCTGTGCTCATTACCAGCAGAAGAAATAGAAGCGCGGAGTAAATCGGCGTGGTCGTGAACTGCTTTAACTACATTCATCAAAAAGGTGAGGAATCGCAGGTTTTCTTTGGGTTTTGAAGTCGGCGCAAGCAAATTAATACCGGTATCTGTGGACAAGGACCAGTTATTGTGCTTTCCGCTTCCATTAATACCTGCAAAAGGTTTTTCATGAAAAAGTACCTGGAAATTATGCTTGTCGCCGATTTTCTGCATTAAGTCCATCAGCAATGCATTATGGTCGATCGCGAGGTTTACTTCCTCAAAAGTCGGCGCGCATTCAAATTGTCCCGGGGCCACTTCATTATGTCGCGTGCGAACCGGAATACCCAGTTTCAACGCTTCGAACTCAAAATCCACCATAAATGCATTTACGCGGGGAGAAATTGATCCAAAATAGTGATCGTCGAGTTGCTGCCCGCGTGCGGGACTGTGTCCAAAAACTGTCCTTCCCGCCATTAACAGGTCGGGACGGGCATAGTATAACGCTTTATCAACCAAGAAATATTCCTGTTCGATACCCAGCGTCGGCGTCACTTTATCTACATCCCTGTTAAAAAACTGGCAAACCGAAGTAGCGGCTTTATCCAGCATAACCAGCGATTTGAGCAACGGAGCCTTATAATCGAGCGCCTCGCCGGTGTAGGAAATGAAAACAGAAGGAATACACAAAGTCTTTCCTCCGGCCCCATTGTCCATTAAAAACGCAGGCGAGCTTGGGTCCCAGCCTGTGTAGCCACGGGCCTCAAAAGTAGCCCGCAAACCGCCGCTCGGAAAAGAAGAAGCGTCAGGTTCCTGCTGCACCAATGCACTCCCTTTGAACTTTTCGACGGCTTTTCCATCGATGGTGAGGTCAAAAAACGAGTCGTGCTTTTCGGCAGTAGTACCTGTCAAAGGCTGAAACCAGTGGGTATAATGCGTTGCGCCTTTCGATATTGCCCAGCTTTTCATAGCAGCGGAAACCTCGTCAGCCACCTCCCTGTCAATCGTTGATCCTGAGCGGATTGCGTTAGAAACTTTCGCGTACGCCTCAGCAGAGAGCAGCGTTTTCATAACGTCATCACTAAAAGTATTTATGCCATACAAGTCGGCAACTCTTTCAGCCGGAGGGGTCAATATCGGAGCAACGCGGCCCTGTGCAATTTCAAATGCCTTGGAACGAAAAGTCATCTTTATTCAATCAGTTATACAAAATCTCCTCAAAATAAAATATTTAAGGATAGCGATGACAATATACGTTTACATTTTCGCATTTAAGTTTTGCGCCGCAGGATAGTTCTCCGCCATTTTTCGGAACTTTGCGATAGTTTTTGACCGACACCAATGCGTAAGAGATTAGAATTTTTTGCCCTTTACGGGATTAGCTGGATCATACTTTTCCAGCTTTTCCGTGTCATATTTTTCATTTACCATTACCAGAAAGCTGCCGAGCTTCCTCCGTTCCTATGGGTACAGAGCGCAATGCATGGTTTGCAAATGGACATTTCCTTTGCCGGATATATTCTTTTGATACCTACGCTGCTGCTGGTATTTACTGCTAACAAATCAGCCTGGTACCAAAAGTTTTTAACGTTTTATAGTTACACATTAGGCGCTATAATTTCAGTTCTAGTAGTTATTGACCTGGAATTATTCAAAGCATGGGGTTTCCGCATTGACACTACTTCTCTACATTATCTCGAAACACCTGCCGAAGCAATCGCCTCAATGGGTGCGGCTCCCGTACTTCCGCTGCTGCTATTGATGATTGTATTGATCGGTTTAACACTTGCCGTACTCCGCACAATTATTCGCCGCACAGTTCCACTTTTTCAGAAAACGGCGTTCGTTTATACCATTCCGGCATTCTTGATTTTGACAGTTAGCTTGATCATTCCGATCCGTGGCGGATTTCAGCTCGCGCCCATGAATGAAAGTGCAGTGTTTTTTTCGGATAAAAGTTTTGCCAATTATGCCGCCGTGAATGTGCCCTGGAATTATATGAGCTCCATGATCAACGCGGGCTATTCGAATAAAAATCCTTTTGTCTATTATAATGATAGCGAAGCAGATTCGCTGATTAGAGACTTGTATACTACGTCGGGAGATCGCCAGCAGCTTGTCGATACTACGGGCAAAATTAACGTGATTGTTATTATCTGGGAGAGTTTAACAGCAAAGGTAGTGTCGGGTTTAAATGGGTTGGAGAACGTCACGCCGCAGTTCGATTCGCTTTCGAAAGAGGGTATCTTGTTCACAAATATGTACGCCAGCGGAAATAGGAGCGATAAAGGTATTGTCGCAATTCTCAGCGGTTACCCCGCACAGCCCACGCATTCTATCATCAAAACCCCTAAAAAAACACTTACACTACCTTCCTTACCGAAGGAATTTCGCAAGAACGGCTGGAAAACTTCCTTTTATTATGGAGGTGAAACCGAGTTTGCCAATATGAAATCGTATTTGTTGCAAGAGAATTTTGACAGGATTATTGACAAAGGTGATTTTGCAAAAGAAGATATGAATTCCAAATGGGGAGCCCACGACCACGTGGTACTGAACAAGTTAATGCAGGATTTGGATAAAGAAAAACAACCATTCTTTTCAACGATTTTTACATTGAGCAGCCACGAACCGTTTGAGGTACCAGCGAAAACGGTTATACCCGGAAATGATCCCGAACATCTGTTTCTCAATGCACACCATTATACCGATTCGGCGATTGGTGATTTTATTAAAACTGCCAAGACAAAACCGTGGTGGGACAATACATTAATAGTAATTGTCGCCGATCATGGTCACCCGCTTCCATACACTCAAAAAGCCAAAACAGGCGAATTTCATATACCTATGCTCTGGCTGGGCGGCGCGCTTACTTCACATAAGATAAAAGTGAATGCACTATGTTCGCAAACCGACCTGGCCGCTACGTTGCTGGGCCAGCTAAAATTAGACCCCAATGCGTTTCAATGGACCAGCGACATATTCAACAAAGACCGCAAATCGTTTGCGTATTTCGCATTTAATAATGGATTGGGCTGGGTGCGGCCGGGCGGATTTCTGGTCAGGGACAACCTGGGCGGCAATATTACGGAACGGGAAGGCGCATTGAATGCAGAAGAAGAAAAACTCGCTAAGGCTTATTTGCAAGCATCTTTTGGGGATTATATCAGGCGTTGAGGATAAAAGCCGTATTTTTGCCGGATATTTTTAGGAAATGAAAAAAGTTGCATTTTATACACTGGGCTGTAAGCTCAACTATTCTGAAAGTTCTTCGATAGCGCGTTTATTTGAGGCGAAGGGGCATTCACGGGTAGAATTCAATGAAAATCCCGATGTTTTTATAATCAATACCTGCTCGGTAACCGAGAATGCGGATAAGAAGTGTCGCAAGATCGTTCGGGAGGCGCAAAAGATCAATCCGGATGGGTTTGTGGCGATAATTGGTTGCTATGCCCAGCTTAAACCGCAGGAAATTTCAGAAATTCCAGGTGTAGATGCAGTGTTGGGAGCGGCTGAAAAATTCCGTCTCGCCGATCTGGTAGATACCTTCGAGAAAACACCAGCCGGACAACCTGCCAGAGTACTAGCCTCGCACATTGACCAGGCGGTCGAATACCATACTTCCTATTCATTAAATGACCGCACACGCACTTTCCTGAAAGTGCAGGACGGTTGCGACTACCCTTGCTCCTATTGCACAATCCCGCTTGCAAGAGGGAAAAGCCGGTCGGATACGATTGAAAATATTATCAATGCAGCCCGGGATATTGCCGCGCGCGATGTGAAAGAGATTGTGTTAACCGGCGTGAATATCGGCGATTTTGGTATTCAGAATGGCGTAAAGAAAGAGACTTTCCTTGATTTGGTTAAAGCGCTGGACGAGGTGGAAGGTATCGAGCGTTTCAGGATTTCTTCTATTGAACCAAACCTGCTCACTGACGAGATAATTTCTTTTGTAGCGCAATCCAAACGATTTGTACCACATTTCCATATCCCGTTACAATCCGGTTCCAATAGGGTTTTGGGGCTGATGAAACGTCGCTACAAAAGAGAACTTTATACCGAGCGCGTCGCTGCGATCAAGGCGCTGATGCCGAATTGCTGCATCGGTGTCGACGTGATTGTTGGTCACCCCGGAGAAACGCAGGAGCTGTTTGAAGAGTCGTACCGCTTTCTAAACGAACTAGATATTTCCTACCTTCACGTTTTTACTTATTCTGAAAGAGAGAATACAGCTGCGCTGGAAATCAGACCGATCGTTCCTAAAAACATCAGAGCCGACCGTTCAAAGATGCTGCATATTTTATCTGACAAAAAAAGAAGGGCATTCTACGACAGCCAGATCGGAAAAACGGGAACCGTCCTTTTTGAAGATGAGATTCAGAACGGCCAGATGCTCGGCTTCACTGAAAATTATGTGAGAGTTGCGGTGAAATATGACCCGCTGCTTATTAATGAGACCAAGGAAATTCGCTACGATCATATTAATAGCGAGGGACTTATGGAGGTCACGGAAATTGCAGAGGAGATATTGGTGCATTAGCATCCCTTTATGTCTTTTCCGTCGACTGAAGTCGACGGGTATTGATGGGAACGGCCGACTTTGGTCGGCGTTTGCATGTTTTTAGGGGAATGTTTCGATACTAGAGTCAATACCCGTTGACTTCAGTCAACGGTAGGTACTCGCGCTTGTACGAATTCAATCATTAACGGTGACTGAGAACGGCCGGCTTTGTGTGCATTTGTCGCTCTGAGAATGCTCCGCAATAAAAAACCAATCCATTCGCATTATTCTTTTCCGTCGACTGAAGTCGACGGGTATTGACTGGGATAGCCGACTTTGGTCGGCGTTTGTAGGTTTTTAGGGGAATGTTTCGATATTACAATCAATGCCCGTTGACTTCAGTCAACGGTAGTTACCCAACCCCCAAGAAATTCAATCATCAAACGGTGACCGAAAACGGCTGACTTTGCCTGCATTTGTCGCTCTCAGAATGCTCCCAAATAATAATCAATCCATTCGCATTATTCTTCGCCGTCGACTGAAGTCGACGGGTATTGACTGGGATAGCCGACTTTGGTCGGCGTGCGTTGGTTTTAGGGGAATGTTTCGATATTAAAATCAATACCCGTTGACTTCAGTCAACGGTAGTTACTCACACCAACATGATATAATAATTGGTTTGTCACCCAAACTAACATTCTTTACTAATTCATTCACATTTAAGCAAACAATATCTAATAATCGGTTCTCTCCCAATCAATGCGATTCGATCAACGTTTGTCGCGAGTTTGACCGGATCCTAATCTTGCCAACATACTGGACACCGACTATGAACACTTTCTAACAAAAACAGCCCGACCATCTGGCCGGGCTGCTTTTGTTAATGTTGTTAACTTTATTAAGCTTCCACCAAGAACTCATCGTGCTGACTAACATCAAGACCAGTTTTTTCATCCTGTTCAGAAACACGTAGCGGCAGAATGAGATCGGTAATTTTCAAAAGAAGGAATGAACCTGCAAATGCGAATGCGGAAACACCTACCAATGCAATCACGTGGTTGATAAACAATTTCGTTTCACCGAAAGCAAGACCTTGATCGGTAACCAGCGGGTTAATGCCGCTCGTTGCGAAAATCCCGGTCATCAACATACCAACCATACCACCAACACCGTGGCAAGGAAATACATCCAGTGTATCGTCCAAAGTAGAACGGGTGCGCAGGTGAGCTACATAGTTACTGATGATCGAAGCGACGGTACCGATGAAAAGTGCTGCCGGAACAGTTACAAAACCCGCTGCAGGGGTGATCGCAACCAAACCTACAACCGCACCGATACAAAATCCAAGCGCTGAAACCTTCTTGCCTTTTGCAGCATCAAAAAGTACCCATGACAAGCCAGCCGCACCAGCAGCAGTATTTGTAGTAGCGAAAGCCGAAACAGCCAGCGGACTTGCTGCAAGCGCAGATCCTGCATTGAATCCAAACCATCCGAACCAAAGCAAACCAGTTCCCAAAAGAACGAAAGGAATGTTAGCAGGAGGCAATACGTGATCTTCCAGCAACGATTTACGTCTTTTCAGATAAAGCGCACCTGCCAAAGCAGCCCAGCCAGCAGACATGTGTACCACAGTTCCACCTGCAAAGTCAAGCACACCCATTTTGAATAGGATACCATCTGCGTGCCACGTCATGTGAGCCAATGGAGAGTAGATAAAAAGACAGAAAAGGATAATAAATAATACGTAAGAACGGAAATTGACACGCTCAGCCATTGAACCAGTTACTAATGCAGGTGTGATCACCGCAAACTTCATTTGGAACATTGCGAACAATCCGAAAGGAATCGTTCCCCAGATCGGCCCGTCCAATACTCCTTTGAACATAAAGTGAGTCATCGGATTACCGATAAACCCGCCCATATCGTCACCAAATGCAAGACTAAAACCAACTACAACCCAAAGAACACTGATTACGCCCATTGCTATGAAGCTTTGAAGCATTGTCGAGATCACGTTTTTGTTATTCACCATCCCGCCGTAGAAATAAGCAAGACCTGGCGTCATTAATAGTACCAGCGCCGCAGAAACAAGCAGCCACGCTGTATCACCGCCGTTTACCCCTTCGGTGACAATTTGGGTCGGTACATTTGGCACAAAAACACCTAAGATGCTGATTGCCAATAGAATGATTAATGGGACGAAATTACGTTTTTCCATTTTAGTAAATTGTTATGATATTGATTAAGAAGGTATGTTGTAGAATATTAGAATTTGTAAATGAAAGCTAGACCGAATGTTGTCTGGCTGTTTTTCGTGAAGTTGCCGTCAGAATCTTCAAACTGCTGCTCTTCTCCTGAACCTGCCACTTTCGGATAAGCATCAAGACGGAACTCAGGTTTAACAAGAATGTGTCCGTCAGCCAGGCTGATGTTACCTGTCAATGTTACTGAATTCACACTTGTTCCCATTCCAGCTCTGGTTAGCAAACCACGTACGCCGCTGTCATTGGTGAAATATTCGTAACGAGCGCCGATACCGAAGTTATCAGTGATAGCAGAGTTGGCATAAACGGCTACACCACCCCAGGTTTTTGCAGCCTCAGGACCGCCAAAACCCTGGAAATCACCCTTCTGGCTTCCGTATGCGGCATTTAGACCAAGAAGGAAATTGTCACTTACCTGGAAGCTGGTGGCAAGGTCAAGTACCTGGTAAAAAGCTTTCGGTTCTTCGAATGTGACGGTGTCAGGATTTGCTTCGTTACTTCCGATGTAGTTGATGTACACGTTCCAGTTGTCGACCGGCTTGAAGTACAGCTGGCTGATAAATCCTTTTTTGCGGTTGTTATCACCGAGTCCATCCACATTGTTAACGACCCCAACCATTAAAGAAGCCCTGTCGGAAAAAGCATAGGTTGCTTTCAAACCGGCGTGGTAAAATGGACCATTGTTGAACAGGTTCGAGAGGGAGTAGTTGAAGTTGGCCGGTGCGTCGATCACTTCATATCCAATGTGCGTTCCGAACTGCCCCGCGGTCATCGAAAATTTGTCTGTGAATTTGTAGGTGAAATAAGCTTGTTTGATAGCAAGTGCGGTGCTGAACAATGCATTTCCGTAGTTACCCATATTCGCATTAGGTCCGAACGAAAGATCGACTACCGCCTCAGACTTTGCATTAGTGTAAGCTACTTTCGCCTGCACGAGTCCCAGCGAGAATTGTCCTGATCTCTGATCAAAAACCCTTGCATTGGTTGCGCCCATGTTGGACCGTGACGCAGGCTTGTTGAAGTTGGCCATATAATATGAATCCAGATACCCGGAAAAGGCAAATGCTCCTTTTCCTTCTTCCTCGTCCACTTCAACGGCAACAATTGTATCAGCTTTCATAATCGTCTTGTCTTCTCCCGACTTCGCAAAACCCAAAAACGAGATCATCAAAGATAATACTGTACAATAGACTTTTTTCATAATTATATTCTGTTTAAGTGAGGACTACTTTCCGGCTGTAATTGTAGATCAAATATTATCTATTAATTATATTTTTCAAATAAAGACACAAGATTTTATCTGGAAAAATACAATTATCATGTTTTTTTACAGTTTTTTAAAGTTTTTGAAACATAATAATGCCATTTATACCTATTTCTTGTCCTAAACTAATATTCTGTGTTAGTGATGATATACAGAATATTATTTACCGACACGTCGCATACTTATTAAGAAATTTTATTATTATAATGCCATTTAGGAATACAATAGGCACAAAAAAAGCCCCGCAGTAAGCGGGGCTGGCAAATATCAGTATGGGTAAGCTTATTCGCCGTGCATCCAGGCTTTCTTAGCCAGCAGCGTATCTTCTTCTTCTTCATTCTCAGGATCGGGCACGCAGCAGTCAACAGGGCAAACAGCAGCACATTGCGGCTCTTCATGAAATCCGACACACTCGGTACACTTATCTGTTACTATATAATAGAATTCGTCAGAAACTGGTGACTGTTTTTCTTTTCCGCTTACCACGGTACCATCGCCAAAATCCACTTCGTCTAAATTGGTACCATCGCCCCAGGTCCATTCTACACCGCCTTCATAAATCGCTGTATTGGGGCACTCTGGCTCGCACGCCCCACAATTTATGCATTCATCGGTTATCATTATAGCCATAGTCGCCGGATTGTTTATATTTGTTGCTATTTCTACTGTTTAGAATAACAAATATAACTATTTATAGTTTCCCAACAATCGGAAAAAATAAAACGGTAGGTGAATAAAACTTTTTATAATTCAGTCAGAATGCTATCGAGAGTCCAGAGAATAAATGCTTTTGCAAATCTTGGAAAATTCATTACAAGCACGGAAAACCAGGAAATCGTTGAAGATTGGGTAGCTTATGCCAAGAGCAGAAACAATTGGTTTACTCCCGAAAACGTTACCCGGTCACTGGAAGCGATTGCCCGGGAATATTTATCCCGCGAGCACCTTGAAAAATGGGCAGCACAATATCCCGAGCCCGTTTCTCCAAAAAAAGTCGGTGTTGTAATGGCCGGCAATATTCCTGCGGTAGGTTTTCACGATGCGCTAAGTGTGCTCATCAGCGGACATATTCTATTGGTAAAACTAAGTTCCGACGATACCATCCTGATCACTGCGCTTTTGAATAAGCTGGTGGAAATTGAGCCGGAACTGACAGAATCCATTGTATTTGTGGACAGACTCAATGATTCCGACGCTTATATTGCCACGGGCAGCGATAATACAGCGCGCTACTTTCATTATTATTTTGCTAAAAAACCTAATATAATCCGTAGAAACCGCACGTCTGTCGCGATACTCACCGGTGACGAAACTTCGCAGGAACTCGAAGCTCTGGGCAAAGATATACTTCAATATTTCGGGTTAGGCTGCCGCAATGTGTCGAAAGTGTTTGTTCCCTCAGGATATGATTTTACCAAGTTTTATGAATCTATCCAGCACATGGATTCGCTGTTTTTACATAATCACAAATACTTCAATAACTACGAATACAACAAGTCGATTTTCCTGATTAACAGAGTCCCGCACGTAGATAACGGGTTTTTGATGATCACAGAAAACAAGGCGCTAGTTTCGCCGATCAGCGTTTTGCATTTTGAAACATACGACGATTTGGAAGCTGTGAAATCAGCACTGAAAGAAGCAGAAGAAAAAGTCCAGTGCGTGATCGGGCATGCTGATTTGCATGGTATCCTTCCATTTGGAAAGTCTCAGGAGCCCGGCCTTTTCGATTATGCCGACGGTGTGGATACGATGGCATTCCTGAGTCAGCTTTGATATTTAATCCAAAACCTTTGAAACCCATCTTAAAAACTGCGGCATAACCTGTCCCCAGGTGGAGGGATTATGCTCGCCGCCTGCCACTTCGGTATAGAAAACGTCCTTGTTCCAGACAAATCCTTTACGCTCCATTTCGCCGATGCATTCCAGTGTATCCTGCACGGAATCGATCACACCATCGCCATCTCGGTCGTCGTTTTCGTCATTTGAGCCGCATTGAAACCAGCATTTGAGTCTGGGAGGCGCGGCAGTTTCTCTGATTTGCGCGTGCATAATGCGATCAAAATCCTCGTATCCGTCACCAATTGCCTTTTGTCGCCACCAAAGTGAACCGGAGAATATACCCGCGACGGAAAACTGTTCAGAGTGGTTCCAGGCAATATCCAGCGCCATAAGTCCGCCAAGCGAAAAACCCGCATATGCATTTCCCAGTAACCTTACATTATATTGTTCATTGAGAAACGGTAGCAGTTCGCTGATCACAAAACTTGTCGTCGCCCCCGCCTCTGCGCCCCGACCTGCATAATCGGCGCGTATTGCGGTTCCATATTCATCGATCCGCCTATGATTCGCGTGGATCCCCGCAATGATCATCGGCCGCATTTCCTGTGCATGCTGTATGCGAGCCGCCGTTTCAGACAAGTTCAGTGCAGGAAAATCTTGTCCATCGTTAAATAGCAGCAAAGGGTAAACGGAAGATTTATCGAAATCAAGCGGAAGCAGAATAGTAACATCCACCTCCCGCTTCAAAAAGTTGGAATAAATATGGGCGTGGACGAAAGAAAGGGAAGAACTCAAACCTGTGGAACTGTTGACAGAGACAAAAAGAACGCGCAAGTTATTAATTTGCTTCCTATGATTTGTTTTGTATATTTCATTTATCAATAATCCGACCTAACCAATTGGAAGAGCAGCACCTGAAATACTATTCCCACCACCTCGAAAGGGATGTTGACCTGCTCATTTACGGAAACTGGGGCTACCCTATCCTCGTCTTCCCCACAACTCTCGGCCGATATTACCAGGCCAAGGATATGGGGCTGATAGAGTCGATCCGGCCGCTGGTCGAGTCGGGAAAATACAAGGTATATTGTGTGGATTCTATTGATGCGGATTCCTGGTACGCCAAGCACCTCAATCCGCAATACCGCGTTTTGAACCACAATCAGTACGACCAATTTTTGAATAACGAGTTAGTCCCGCATATACGGAATGCATGCAATGTAGAAAAGGTAGGTGTCGCGGGATGTAGTTTCGGTGGGTTTCACGCGGCTAATTTCGCATTCAGGCATCCCGAGCAAGTTGCTTATGTCATCAGTATGAGCGGCGCATTCGATATCCGCAGCTTTACCGACGGATTTTATGACGATACTGTGTATTTCAACAACCCGGTAGATTTCATGCCGAACGAGCAGGGCTGGCGGTTTGGTCATATGAAAATTGTGCTCGGTACCTCTGAGTGGGACATCTGTCTGGAAAGCAATGTGAAGATGTCCGGTATATTGAATGCCAGTGGTATTGATCACTGGCTCGATATTAGGGGCTGGGAAAAACACGACTGGCCGCTCTGGAACAAAATGTTCCCGGACTATCTTTCCAGGATCATGTAAGCAGACTATATCAATAACAAAACCAGAATTTTGAGTATGAAAAAAATAGGAATACTATTTGGAATGGAAAATACTTTTCCAAATGCATTTATCGAAAGAGTTAACAGTAAAGGTGAACCAGATATCATTGCCGAGGCAGTGACCATAGATAAAGTAGCGCAGGCAGCGCCAACCGAATATGCAGTAATCATCGACCGGATTTCACAGGATGTGCCATTTTACAGGGCTTATCTTAAAAATGCTGCGATTTCTGGTACAGCAGTGATCAATAACCCTTTCTGGTGGAGTGCCGACGAGAAGTTCTTTAATAATGCATTGGCTGAGAAAATAGGTGTTCCGGTTCCAAAAACGGTGTTGCTTCCTTCGAAGGAGCGCCCTGATGGTACTTCTGAAACGTCTTTCCGTAACCTGGCATTCCCAATGGCCTGGGAGGAAATATTTGAATATGTGGGCTTCCCGGCTTACATGAAACCCCACGACGGCGGCGGCTGGAAAAGTGTATATAAGGTTGTAAATCCACACGATATGTGGTTCAAACACGAGGAAACGGGCCAGTTGGTCATGATGTTGCAGGAGGAAATCGAATTTACAGATTACGTTCGCTGCTATTGCATTGGCCAGAAAGACGTACTGATCATGCCCTACGAACCGCGCAATCCGCATCATTTGAGGTATGCTTCCGAATTAAAAGCGACTGGCGAAGAGAGGGAAAAGTTGCTGGAAACAATCAAAGACTATACATTGAGATTAAACCAGGCGCTTGGTTACGACTTCAATACCGTCGAGTTTGCAGTGCGCGACGGCATACCTTACGCAATCGATTTCTGTAACCCGGCACCCGACGCCGACATTTACTCTGTTGGCCCCGACAATTTTGAATGGGTTGTGGAAGCCGCCGCTAATATGGCGATCGAGCGCGCAAAACAGCAGGTACCCGGTCAAGTGAACCTTACCTGGGGCACTTTCATGAAAGACGCAATTCAAACTGCTCCGTCCCAAAAAGCTTCCGAGCCGACGCCGGAACCTATTCCTTCGGCCAAAGAAGTGAATGTGAAGGCGGTTACCCCGAAAAAATCGGTAAAGCCGCCGAAAGCGGGCGGGGATGAACCCATTGCAGAACCAGATCCGCAAATGCCTACGCAGCGAGCAGCTGTAACAAAAGCGCCTGCTAAAAATTCCAAGTTGAAAAAATCCTGATCCAAGCATTTATAGTATCCTTATGCCCAACTTCACACTTGGAATTGAAGAAGAATTTCAGACAATAGATCCCGTGACGCGCAACTTGCGGTCACACATGTCCAAACTGGTTGAGGACGGAAAAATCACCTTAAAGGAGCGGGTAAAGGCGGAGATGCACCAGGCGGTGGTAGAAGTTGGGACTAACATCTGCCACAATATCCAGGAAGCGCGTGAGGAAGTGACTTACCTCCGCAAAATGATCCTGGACCTGGCCCAAAAACAGGATTTGCAGGTCGCAGCGGCAGGTACCCACCCATTTGCAGACTGGGTCGATCAGCTGATTACCGATGATCCGAGATACGATGAAATTATTGATGAAATGCGCGATGTCGCACGTGGCAACCTTATATTCGGGCTCCACGTGCACGTCGGACTGGAAGATCGGAACGAGGGAATTCAGATTATGAATGCTGTCAGGTATTTCCTCCCGCATATTTACGCATTGTCTACGAACTCGCCATTCTGGTGTGGCCGGAATACAGGTTTCAAATCTTATCGGTCAAAGGTTTTTGATAAATTTCCGAGGACGGGTATCCCGGATTTTTTTTCGAGCGCGTCGGAATATGATGAATATGTAAATCTGCTCGTCAAAACGAAGTGCATTGACAATGGAAAGAAGATCTGGTGGGATATTCGCGTGCATCCGTTTTTTAATACGATCGAGTTCAGGATGTGCGATGTGCCGATGCGAACGGACGAAACGATCTGTCTGGCGGCGATCATGCAGGCTTTGGTAGCGAAAATTTACAAGCTGCACCGGATGAACCTGAGTTTCCGTATTTACGACCGAATGCTGATCAATGAAAATAAGTGGCGCGCGGCAAGGTATGGTATCTCAGGAAAACTGATTGATTTTGGAAAACAGGAAGAAGTGGAATATAAACTGCTGGCCGGCGAGCTGCTTGAATTTATAGACGATGTAGTCGACGAGCTGGGGAGCCGCAAGGAGATTGAATACATTCACAAGATCATGGAAATGGGAACCGGCGCGGACAGGCAACTCGCTGTTTTCGAGGAAACCGGAAGCATGAATGCAGTTGTAGATTATATCGTAGCTGAAACAAAGATCGGACTGGACTAGCAGGTTCCGATTCGCATTTAATGCCTGAAACCGAACTTATACGGGTTGGTTTTGTTTAAATATTTTACCGAAAAATAAATTAACCAGGTTAAACGCTGCCAGCAGGCAACCTTACGCTAAGCTGCAAGCCCTCATAAAAATGAACGACAATACAAGACATTTCCGGATTGCTATCCTGGATATGTACGACGGTTTCGAAAACGAAGGAATGCGTTGCATTAAGAAAATCGTCACCAATTTTGGTGAGCAGGAAACTGTGCCTGTTACTTACACGGTTTTCAACGTGAGACAAAATCTCGAAGTGCCGGATATGAGTTTCGACGCTTACATTTCAACGGGCGGCCCGGGTAATCCTTCACCTGTCGGAGACTTATGGGAGAAGAAATTTTTCACCTTCCTGGATCAGCTGTTTCAATATAACTTAAAACGCCAGAACCGGGTTAAAAAGCACCTTTTTCTGATCTGCCACTCATTTCAGATGGCGTGCATTCACTGGCAGCTGGCTGGTGTTAGTAAGAGACGAAAGACTTCATTCGGGACTTTTCCTGTTCATAAAACAAGTTTAGGTCGCAAAGATCCAATGCTGAACGCGCTCGCTGATCCCTTCTGGATCGTGGATTCACGCGATTTCCAAGTGACGCAACCTAATCAATATGCATTTGATAGTATGGGGGCGAAATTACTTTGTCTGGAAAAAATGCGCCCGCACGTGCCACTGGAAAGGGCTATAATGGCAATTCGCTTTTCAAACGAAATCATCGGGACACAATTTCATCCCGAGGCAGACGCGGAAGGAATGCTGAGATATTTTTTAAGAGAAGATAAAAAGACAAGCATTATCGCCGCACACGGGGAAACGAAATACAACGATATGATCGCGCATTTAAATGATCCTGACAAAATATCGATGACAGAATCCGTTATTCTTCCGGCGTTTTTGAAAAATGCGCTGAACAAATCTTTCGCTCTCGCATATGCATAAGGTAGCCCGGGAAGCATTCAATCAGTCATTTTCGGAAAAGAAATACCAGGAATTTGCGACTTACATCGAATCCTCTTATCCTGGCCAACTGGAATTTCGCATAGCTGAAACACCCGTTTTTGTGCCTGCGGACCTGAAAGAAAAGATATTGCGAACCTCCGACCAAATCATTGAAACACTCCGTTCGCCGGATTTTGTGGCTAAAACGGATCGCGCGGTTCCTGGTAATCAATATGTTCCGGGTGAAAACGCACATACTTCCTTTCTCGCGATCGACTACGCAATTTGCAAAAATGAGAACGGAGAACTCGAACCTCAATTAATTGAATTACAAGGATTTCCGTCGGTATTTGGCTATCAGGCATTTTTGTCGGAAGCTTTCAAGACGCATTTTGATATTCCACAAAATCTTGAATATCTTTTCGGTTCGGCAAATTATAATGAATACACTGCGAAATTGAAATCGCTTATTCTCGCCGGTGAAGATCCAGAATCGGTTATCCTTCTTGAAATTTTTCCTGATAAACAAAAGACAAGGATTGATTTCGCAGTTACGGAGCAAATGCTCGGCATTAAAGCGGTTTGCTACACCAAATTGATTCGGGAAGGACGAGAACTGTTTTACGAAAAGGACGGGAGAAAGATCAGGATTAAAAGAATCTATAACCGGCTCATTTTCGACGATCTGCTGAATTATCCGGATCTTATCACAAATTATCATTTCACGGACCAAGTGGACGTTAACTGGGTCGGACATCCTAATTGGTTTTTTCGGATCAGTAAGTTCTCAATGCCATTTTTGCAGGGTCCTTACATTCCTGAGACGCGATTTGTAAGTGATTACCTGGGAAAATTTCCGGCGGATCTGGAAAATTTCGTTTTAAAACCGCTTTTCTCGTTTGCAGGCTCTGGCGTGAAATTGCATATTACCCAAGCTGATCTGGAAGAACTTGCTGATCCTGAGAACTATATTTTACAGCGCAAAGTCAATTACGAACCTGTGATTCAGGCGCCCGACGGTCTGGTAAAATGTGAGATCAGAATGATGTATGCCTGGAATGATGAATCCGAAAAGCCGGAACTGCTAATTAGTCTGAGCCGGCTAAGCCGTGGCGAAATGATCGGTGTGCGGTTCAACAAGGATTTTACCTGGGTCGGAAGCAGCGCTACTTTTTTTGAATAGTCAGTTAATTCCAAAAGTAAAATACTGTAAAAAAGTATTAATAGTATATAATGTATATTACACATAGGCAGCAATTCTTTGACAATCTGGCCCAAACTTCTGACTATCCATTAGCACTTGAAATAGAGAAAGCGGAGGGAGTATACATGTTTGGCGCAGACGGAAAAAAATATATTGATCTGATTTCAGGTATTGCGGTTAGTAATGTCGGTCACCGGCACCCGAAGGTTATCGCTGCGATTCACGAGCAGTTGGAAAAACATATGCATCTGCTGGTATATGGCGAATTCGTGCAGAGTACGCAGGTGAGATTGGCGAGCGCATTGACTAAAACACTCGATTTGTCCCCTCCTAACCCCTCGCCTTTTGGCAAAATTGACAACGTTTACTTCACGAATTCGGGAACCGAAGCGACAGAGGGAGCGATGAAACTGGCGAAGCGATTTACCGGACGTAGCGAATTTGTTTCCTGCTTCAATGCATATCACGGCGCTACTCAAGGCGCTTTAAGTTTGGCAGGTGCTGATTTTTTCAAGCAAAATTTCCGCCCGCTTTTGCCGGGCATTAAACATATTCAACACGGTTTACTGGCTGATCTTGAACAGATTACCAGCAAAACCGCAGCTGTTGTGATTGAAGTGATCGGAGGGGAATCGGGCGTCAGCATACCGGAAGTTGAATATTTGATCCAGCTTCGCAAGCGCTGCTCGGAAGTTGGCGCACTGTTAATCCTGGACGAGATTCAAACTGGCTTCGGCCGCACGGGTACTTTCTGGGCTTTTGAACAATTCGATATTTACCCGGATATTTTACTGAGCGCCAAAGGAATGGGCGGCGGAATGCCGATCGGCGCTTTCATGGCATCACAGGAAGTAATGAGCGTTTTTAAGAACAATCCAATTCTCGGTCATATCACGACTTTCGGCGGTCACCCGGTTAGCTGCGCCTCCTCGCTTGCGGCGTTAGAAGTCGTTTTGGAGGAAAACTTGCATTCCTCGGCAATAGAGAAGGGTAAGCTATTTAAATCTTTGTTGAACCATTCAGAAATCAGCGAAGTGAGGGGAAAAGGATTGATGCTTGCAGCGCAGATGGAATCTTTCGAAAAACTAAAAAATACAATTGACCGCTGCATTGAAAACGGGGTGGTCACCGACTGGTTTCTTTTCTGCGACAACGCAATGCGAATCGCCCCTCCGCTCACCATTAGCGAGGAGCAGATTCGGGAAGCCTGTGCAGTAATCATTGATGTTTTGAACAACTAAACCTTGACTTATGGAATATTCGATAGAAAATGACAGTCTTAAAATCAGCGTGAAAGAGACCGGCGCTGAACTGTGCCGCATTCAGTCAAAAGTTACGGGAAAGGATTTTTTGTGGGACGCCGATCCAGCCGTTTGGTCAAGCTATGCGCCGGTTCTATTTCCGGTAATAGGTGCTATTAAAAACGGTTTTGTTAAATATCGGGGTCAGGAGTATGCAGTGCCGCGGCACGGGATTGTTCGCAATAATGCGAATGTGAAGCTTGTCGACCGCTCTGAAACTAGTCTCACTTTTGGATTGAAATATTCAGATGAAACGCTTGCTATCTATCCTTTCGAATTTGAGTTCAGAATAACTTATAGTTTGTCAGCGCATAAACTAATTGTAAATCACGAAATCACAAATCACGGAACCGGAGAAATGCTTTTTTCCCTAGGCGGCCACCCAGCGTTTAAATGCCCGATGAATGCTGGCGAAACTTATGAAGACTATTACCTTGAATTTGAAGCCATTGAAAATGATTCTACCTGGTTACTAACCAAAGACGGACTGGTAGGAACTGAAACTCGGAAGATATTTGATAACACCAATATTCTTCATTTGAATCACCATTTGTTTGACAATGATGCATTGATATTCAAGCATTTAGTATCTAAACAGGTAAGTTTTCGAAGTACCAAATCCCCACAGGTAATAACCGTCCACTACCAAGACTTCCCCTATCTCGGCATCTGGGCCAAGCCAAACGGAAATTTCATCTGCATAGAACCGTGGCTTGGCATAGCAGATAGTGCGGATTCTGATCAGAATTTTGAAACGAAAGAGGGAATATTAATCTTGCCGGCTGGACAAGATTTTAAGGCGAGTTTCACTATCGAGATAAACGAATAGGCTGAATTTTGGCAGTATAACTCAAAGTTTTACTGCCAAAAGTTCACTTCCCAATTTATGCAAAGCTGCTTCTATTTTCTTCACCTGTGCAGGTCGCGGCTTCTTCAAGCCGGATGCATAGTGGTTTAATAACTTCTCGTTAATTCCCGTAATTTTCGCAATCCCAGTCTGGCTGAATATCCCTTTATAGTATTGTAAAAAGCTGCCAACGTCCAGCTTCCATTCGATCTCATATTCGCCTTTTAGTGCGGCGGGAATATTTTTATCATCGAATGATTTTATGATCTCTATGCATTCAAACACTGACTTTTTCACTTCCTCAATGGTAGCCCCACCACCGTTTATTCCCTTAACATTTTCGGAATGAGCGCCAAAAAAGTCTTTGCTCCGCGCTATGATTACTTTAATGATTTTCATTTCTTCTCTAAGTCTAGGCCCATAATCTTGATAGCTTCCAAACGCGTAGGTTCTGCCATTTCCTTGGAACCATGATTGGCAACAGAAAAGGTTTTGTTACCCTTTTTATAAATGTAGTGGCTCCCTCGTGTTCTAACATGTAACCAACCGTTGCGTCGGATAATCCGATGAAATTCTGAATATTTCATAGTGTGTGGTCAAGTATAAAAGTATACAATAATATACCTTTCTACAAGCACTCACAAAAAAAGCCCCCAATCGGGAGCTTTCATTTATCTATCGGTAGAAGGCTGTTTATACAGTAGCTTCGATTTGTGCATTCAATTTGTCTTCAAGCGTTGTCTTAGGTACAACACCAACAACTTTATCAACCAATTGTCCGTTTTTGAAGATCATCAAGGTCGGGATACTACGGATACCAAATTTTGCAGGTACCGAAGAATTCATATCCACATCCATTTTACCGATAACTGCTTTTCCTTCGTATTCTCCGGCAAGTTGCTCTACAACCGGCCCGATCATTTTACAAGGTCCGCACCACTCTGCCCAGAAATCAACAAGTACTGGCTTGTCGCTTTGGATCAATTCTTCAAAGGTGCTATCGGTAATTTCAAGTGCTTTTCCCATGTTACAAAATGTCTAATGTTTTTTATAAATCTGATATAATAAGGATTTTTAGTATCTAAAAGTTCCTCATTTATTTTCAATAAAACTCAGTTCAAAAAGAATTGTACCCCGTGAAATCCGCGTAAAACTTTGAACAGATCGTTGGTAGGCGCAACGCGGTAACCACGTGAAAGCATCTCCACTTCCAGCCGGGTTTCTGGGTCCACAACTGTCATATTCACAGCACATTGGCCAGGGTGATGACTGAAAGTATCATTAAGCAAATGGATAAACTGCGCGTCAATCTGATCCAGAGTAAGGTTAATGCGAATCTTTCTGCACATTTTCCCCATAATCTCAGGTAGCAGTTGTATTTGAGAAATCTTAAATTCAAATTGGTCTTCCTGTTTCCAGCGATTTTGAACCTTACCTTTTATATATAAAAACTGCCCTGTCTGCAGATAGTTCTTAAAGCGAATATAGTCCTCGCCACCCAGAAGCATTTCAATTGAACCTTTGTAATCTTCCAACTTGAAAATCATAAAAAGGCTTCCATTTTTCGACATTCTTTCCTGGGCGCTCGTCACAATACCGGCCACACAAACTTCCTTCCCGAAATACCTCGGCGACCGCTCACCCTCAGCAATTTCCATTAATTTATCCACGGTACAATTACAAAAATTGTCCAGCTCAACACGGAAAGTATCAAGCGGGTGCCCGGAGATGTAGAATCCAACCACTTCCTGCTCGTAACGCAATTTGGCCAGATCGTCCCACGGACCGACATCTGCCGCTTTCGGCTTTGCCAGCAATGACCCTCCATCGCCCAGCATTCCAAAAAGTGAAGCCTGCGCCGACGATTTTTCTGCGTGGTAGTTATTGGCGTAACGAATTAATTTCTCAATAAAAGTGCCGTTTTCACCAGACTCAACCGCAAAATAATGTGCGCGATGATATTCAGCAAAACAGTCAAAGCCGCCCGCATAAGCCAGACTTTCAATCGTTTTTTTATTGACGGTTCTTAAATTGACCCGGGTGATAAAATCAAAAATATCAGCAAATGGACCGCCCGCTCCACGTTCTTCTATAATCGACTCAACAGCGGCATCGCCGCTGCCTTTTACACCCGCCAAACCAAAACGAATCTCGCCTCGGCTGTTTACGTTAAACTGCCGATCCGACTCATTTATATCCGGGCCTAAAACGGTTATTCCCAAAGCTTTACATTCTTCCATAAAGAATGTGATCTTATCAATGTTACCAAGCGAGCTTGTCAATACCGCCGCCATATATTCGGCTGGATAATGCGCTTTGAGATAGGCGGTCTGATACGCGACAAATGCGTAACACGTTGAGTGTGACTTGTTAAACGCGTACGATGCAAATGCTTCCCAGTCGGTCCAGATCTTTTCGAGCTTCTTGGTATCCAATCCCCTTTCTGCACCGCCTTTCATGAAATCGCCTTTCATTTTGTTCAGCGTCTCAATCTGCTTCTTACCCATCGCTTTCCGCAAAGTATCCGCCTGGCCTTTTGTAAAACCGGCGAGTTTTTGCGAAAGAAGCATTACCTGCTCCTGGTAAACTGTAATCCCGTAAGTATCAGACAAATACTCTTCCAGCTCAGGCAAATCGTAGGTAATTTCCTCGTGCCCGTTTTTACGACGGATAAAGTTCGGAATGTATGCGATCGGGCCCGGCCGGTACAATGCATTCATCGCGATTAAGTGCTCAAAACGGTCGGGAATGAGGTCGCGCATGTGCTTTTTCATCCCGTCGGATTCAAACTGGAAAATCGCATTGGTTTCTCCTCTTTGAAACAATTCAAAAACTTTGGGATCGTCGAGCGGCACATCGTCGATAACGATCTCAATATTATGGTTTTGTTTGATGAGGCGCAGCGCTTCCTTGATAATAGTAAGGTTTCGCAGCCCCAGAAAGTCCATTTTAATAACACCCGCATCCTCAATGATCTTTCCCTGATATTGGGTGATCAAAAAGTCGGAGTCTTTGGAAGTACTAACCGGGATAATTTCTGTCAAATCACTTGGCGCGATGATGATACCGGCTGCGTGAATACCTGTATTCCGGACTGTCCCTTCGAGTCGACGGGCTTCCTGTAAAACGCTGGCTTGCAAATCTTTACCTAGTGCGATCTGCCGCATTTTCTTGACATTATCAAGTTCTTCAGGCGCAATACCTTCTTTCTTGGTCAAACTACCTTCTCCTTCCAGCGGCGCTGTAAAGATCCGGTTTAGCGTCATATTATAGGTAGGCTTATCCGGAACCAGCTTGGCCAGTGCATTCGCATCTGCCAGAGGAAGATCCATCACGCGGGCCACGTCTTTTATAGCGGATTTCGCGGCCATTGTACCATAAGTAACAATTTGCGCTACCTGGTTGTAACCATATTTTTTAACCACATAATCGATCACTTTCTGCCGGCCTTCATCATCAAAGTCCGTATCAATATCAGGAAGTGAAATACGGTCAGGATTCAGGAAACGCTCAAAAAGAAGATCGTACTTAATAGGGTCGATATTGGTGATACCCGTTGCATAAGCCACTACGGAGCCAGCCGCAGAACCACGGCCAGGACCGATAAAAACGCCCATTTTTCGTCCGGCATCAATAAAATCGGCCACGATCAGGAAGTAACCCGGAAAGCCCATATTCCGGATCGTGTTCAATTCGAAGTTCAGGCGATCCTCGATCTCAGGCGTAATGGTACCGTATTTAAACTTCGCCCCTTCGAAAGTAAGGTGTTTTAAGTATTCCCATTGATTGAGCACATCAGCTGTAAGCTCTTTTTTCCCAGCCATTTCCGACAAAGTATGTGTCTTGAATTCGTCGGGAATCGGGAAGTTGGGGAGCAGAATATCTTTTCTGAGATCAAGTGTTTTTATCTTGTCAACGATCTCATTCGTATTGTCCAGCGACTCGGGTAAGTCGTTGAACAGCTGCATCATTTCGCTCGTTTTCTTGAAATAAAACTGATCATTGAAGAATGCAAAACGGGAGCCTTTAGGAATACCTTTTTCATCGTCAAAATCCTTTGCCGAAGGTGTACTTTGCTTGTCTCCGGTATTGATACACAGCAAGATATCGTGCGCGTTCCAATCTTCCTGATCCACATAATGCGAATCGTTTGAGCAGATCACTTTTACATTATACTTCTTGGCAAATTTCAGAAGTGCTTCATTGACAATATATTGATCGCGGATTTCATGGCGTTGCAATTCGACGTAAAAATCATCACCGAAAAGATCCAGCCACCATTTAAATTCCTTTTCAGCCGCTTCTTCTCCCTGCCTTAAAATAGTTTTTGGAATAATCGCCCCAATGCAGCAGGTCGTCGCGATCAACCCCTTGTGGTATTTAACGATCAGCTCTTTATCGATCCTCGGATATTTACCATACATCCCTTCAATAAAGCCGAGCGAACACATTTTAACGAGGTTTTTATACCCTATCTCATCTTTTGCAAGCAGCAATTGGTGAAAGCGTACGTCCTTTTTATCCTTGGTAAATTGCCTGATATGCCGGTCTTCAACAACATAAAATTCACAGCCGACAATCGGTTTGATCCCCTGCTTGTTTCCCTCGGCCACAAACTCGAAAACACCGAACATATTACCGTGGTCGGTAATCGCGACGGCGGGCATATTGTCTTCTTTGGCCTTTTTGAAAAGCTTCTTAATATCGGCCGCACCATCGAGAAGTGAAAACTGGGTGTGGCAGTGTAAGTGGGAAAATTGCATCTGGAATGGGTTGTATTAGGTCGGATTGGCTGTGCATGAAATCAGTAAACGGTCAATGCTCCGTGGGCTGTTCATACAATACATAATTCATATAATCGGCAAAAGGTTTAAGGAGTTCGATACCTTTTAATACGTGCTTGCCGAAATCCCTGGAAGCCACTTCTTTATCCGTAAAGCGATGGACAAAAAAAAGTTGCTTGCGTTTGAGCAGCTCAATTTCCGGGTGGTCTTTGGAGTAACCTTTCGGTACAGTCTTCAAAGCGTCGCCCTGGATTTCCGGGAAATACGCCTTGAATTTTTCATCTTCAATGATCGCTTTCAGCTCGTCGGCATTATAATCGATTTCCTGTCGGTACCGGGCGAGCTGCTCAGAAGTAGTCTCCCACATTCCGCCACCCAGGAAGGTCTGGTCGCCGGGCTGGATCTGTAAGTAGTAGTCGATCTTGCCTGCACTTTTACCGCCCGGGCCAATGCCGGCTGAAAGGTTATTTTTATAAGGAGCCTTATTTTTCGAGAATCGAATATCCCTGTTAATCCGGAGCAAACACTCTTTCACCTGCAAATTGCCCAGATCCTGAAATTTTCCGACTTCTTCGATCAGATAACCCACGAGCTTCTCCATATCCGCCTTCGCAGCATCATAATGCTTTCTGTTTTCCTGAAACCAATCCCTGTTATTGTTTGCTGCTAATTGACTGAGAAAGTGAAGCGTTGCGGATTCCATTATCTGTTTTTGAAGGTATATTATTCAACTTTACTGCGATTTCTGATCCAATTTAACGAATTTTACAGATTAGAAAACGGAAAACTTCTTAAAACTGGTAACCCGGAGAAAGCTATGAACCGCCCATATTTGTCCAAAGAAAATAAGAAAAAGACTACTGTCACAGTTCCAAACGACGACCGGGAACGATTAAAAGCAGAGGCGGAGAAACAAAAGGTGATTGATTCTTTGACCCGGGCTTTGAATGAAGTGAGGTTAATGGAAGAAGGAAAGATGCCCAAACCTAACATCAACGATCTTTTCAAAGATTAATAGCCCCGCACTAATGATTGAAATCACTTACACACATGAATTTCAGAGAGAATATAAAAGATTGTCGAGAAAGTACTCATCCCTGGAATCGGATATCAAGGGACTTGTCGAAACATTATTGACAAACCCTATGGCAGGAACGCCGCTGGGATCGCAGCTCTTCAAAATCAGATGGCCGGTAACGAGCAAAGGGAAAGGCAAAAGCGGAGGAGTCAGAGTAATCACCTATTTCAAGGTTATTAACAACGAACTTTATCTGTTGGATATTTATGACAAATCCGAAAGAGAAACGATCTCAATCAAAGAACTTCGATCAATAATTCAATCAATAAGATAATACAAGCAACTGAGTATTAAATGGCTAGAATCCTCACAGGCATTCAAAGTAGCGGAAGACCGCATTTAGGTAACATACTGGGAGCTATTGCCCCTGCTATTGAACTTTCAAAAGACCCAAAAAACGAGTCGTTCTTTTTCATAGCCGACCTGCATTCTCTTACTTCATTAAAGGACGGAGGCGAACGTCGGGCCTTCGTAAGAGCGATTGCGGCGACCTGGCTCGCTTTCGGTTTTGATTATAAGAAAAATGTGTTTTGGAGACAATCCAGGGTGCAGGAACACACCGAACTGGCCTGGTACCTAAGCTGCTTCACGCCGTTTCCAATGCTGGCAAATGCCACTTCTTTTAAAGAAAAATCTGAGAAACTCGCCGATGTAAACGCCGGACTATTCACTTATCCGGTATTACAAGCAGCCGATATCTTACTTTATAATGCAAATATTATCCCCGTAGGAAAGGACCAGAAGCAACATCTGGAAATGACCAAGGATATTGCCAGTCGCTTCAATCAACTGGCCGGTGAGGACATATTAGTGTTGCCCGAGCCGCAGATCGACGAGCGGATCATGACAATACCCGGGCTCGACGGTCAGAAAATGAGCAAATCTTACCATAATTATATTGACATTTTTCTGCCGGAGAATGAATTAAAGAAGGTGATCAAAAAAATCGTTTCTGATTCGACCCCGCTGGAAGAACCCAAGGACCCGGACTCAGATATTACTTTCAAATTGTATAGCCTGATCGCATCGCCCGCCGAAATCGAAACGATGCGTGCCAATTACCTGAATGGTGGCTACGGTTACGGCCATGCCAAACAGGCTTTGCTGGAATGCATGCTGGAAAAATTTGCGGAGCCAAGACGGATATTCAATTATTATATGGAGAATGATCCAGAACTCGAATCCATCCTGGTAGAAGGTGAAGAAAAAGCACGCGCTATTGCACAGGAGACGATCGTAAAAGTGCGTAAAGTTCTAGGTTTCAGCTCATGACGGAAACAGTAGAGATGCTCATTCGGTCCGACCAGGAACTTTTCCTCTGGCTTAATGGCTGGCATACACCCTGGCTTGATACGCTTATGGCGTGGATTACCTACAAATACACCTGGTTCCCGATGTATGTAGTTCTGATCGCATTCACGCTGGCCTCTGACAGGAAAAAAGGTTTGGCGGAGTTGATCTTTGTTTTACTCGCAGTCGTGATCGCTGATCAGATTACATCCGGACTGATGAAACCCTACTTTATTCGTTTCCGTCCATGCCACGAACCTGCCCTGGATGGAATGGTGCATGAAGTAACAGGTTGCGGCGGACTTTATGGGTTTGCGTCTTCGCACGCTTCTACCAGTTTCGCACTGGCAATTAGCTGGTTTACGTTTTTAAGAACCAAAGTGAAGTATGCCGGCCTGCTGTTTGCATGGGCCGGTTTATATGCTTACAGCCGCATTTACGTAGGTGTCCACTACCCTGCCGATATATTCATTGGCGCACTGGTCGGGTTGCTGGTCGGCTGGCTTTGTGTCAGGTTGTATTACATTTTTTCGAATAAATTCTATCTTAATTAATTGATTTTGTTTAATTTTGCGCAAATTTTAGTCCATCCATGGGTTCATTCAATACGGTAAAAATATTCTCAGGAAGTCAGTCAGAATACTTGGCAAAAGACATTGCCAGATATTACGGGAAAGAACTTGGCGGATATAATTTACGGAAGTTCGCGGATGGTGAATTGTCGCCAAGCTTCGAGGAATCCGTCAGAGGTTGTGATGTTTTTTTAATTCAATCCACTTTTCCTCCGGCTGATAACCTGATGGAGCTCCTCCTGATGGTCGACGCTGCACGCAGGGCCTCAGCGCATTACGTTACCGTCGTTATTCCTTATTTCGGATACGCGCGCCAGGACAGAAAAGACAAACCCAGGGTCGCTATTGCAGCGAAAGTGGTTGCCAATTTACTCACATCTGTTGGTGTAGATCGCTTGATGACGATTGATCTGCACGCGGGACAGATTCAGGGATTTTTCGATTTGCCCGTTGATCACCTTGAAGGAACATCGATTTTCGTTCCCTACATTAAATCACTTGGCTTGAAAAACCTGTTGATCGCTTCCCCCGATATGGGCGGAGCCGCTCGCGCCAGAAATTTTGCCAAATTTCTGAATGTAGATATGATCCTTTGCGATAAACATCGTAAACGGGCCAACGAAATCGCCAGCATGCAGGTGATCGGTGATGTGGAAGGAATGGACGTAGTGCTCGTCGATGACTTGATCGATACCGGCGGCACGCTCTGTAAAGCTGCCGAACTAATCCTGGATAAAGGTGCTAGTTCTGTGAGAGCGATCAGTACCCACGCTATTATGTCGGGTAAGGCGCACGAAAATATTGCAAATTCTGTTCTTGAGGAATTGATCATCACCGACACTATTCCTTTAAAACAGCAGAATGAAAAAATCCGCGTGTTATCGGTTGCAGAGATATTTGCAAAGGCGATCGGGCGGATCAGAGATCATGAATCTATTAGTTCATTATTTATAAATTATCAGTAAATTTTATTTTTTTTAACTTTCTTAATTAATATTCTTATGAAAAAGCATGAGATTGTAGGGTTTAAAAGAGCGAATCTCGGCAAGACGGAAGCCCAGGAACTACGTTCACAAGGTTATGTTCCGTCAGTGCTGTACGGAGGAAACGAGCAGGTACATTTTTACGCGCCGGCGATGTTGTTCCGCGAATTGCTTTTCACACCGGATATTTTTGATGTGACTCTCAATATTGAGGGAACTATATACAATGCGATTCTTCAGGAAAAGCAATTCCACCCTGTTAACGATTCGTTGATCCATGCGGATTTCTTACAAATTGTTGACGGCAAGGAAATTAAAGTAGACGTACCGGTTAAATTGACAGGTACATCCACCGGAGTAATGAAGGGTGGGAAAATGAACCAAAAATTGCGTAAATTGCGCGTACAAGGTCTGGCTGAAAATATTCCTGACTATGTAGATGTAGACGTGACCGAGCTGGATTTAGGAAAATCTGTTAAGGTTGGTGCAGTAAAAGCTGAAAATTTTGTTATATTGACAGCTGCAAGCAACCCGATCGCCTCAGTAGAGATACCACGTGCGCTTCGCGGTACGCTTAAATAAGTATTTTATTTTTCATGGCTAATAGATGCAAACGTGCCGACCATTGGTCGGCATATTTGTTTATAACCATTCCTCAATTTGCTGCACCAGCACTTCATTGATCCGAACGTAGCTTTCGTGCGTCCAGCCTCCAATGTGCGGCGTGAGTACGACATTGTTCGAAGTCCTTAGATAATCGAATGCATCTTGCTGCGATGGGGTTAGTTTGTTGATCTTCTCATTTTCCAGCACATCCAGACACGCGCCGCGGATCTTGCCGCTTTGCAAGCCTTTCACGACTGAATCCAGTTTCACGATCTCTCCCCTCGACAAATTCATTAGAAAAAAAGGTTTAGCGCATTTCTCTATAAAATCATCATCAATTAAATACCTGCTCAGGTCAGTCAACGGAACGTGCAGGCTGATAATATCTGCCTTTTCCATGATCTCTTCCATAGAGGATTCAGCAGCATATTGATCGCCATAGTGATCACGGTACTTATCATACGCAAGCACTTCGCAGCCAAACCCGCTCAGTCGCTTCGCAGTCGCGCTTCCATTGTTGCCGTAGCCGATCAGTCCGACAGTTTTACCCATTAATTCAATACCCCGGTTCCCTTCGCGATCCCAAATCCCCTGCCGCACTTCCCTATCGGCTTTCAGCAAATTATTAAACAAGCTTAACAGCATTCCCAGCGCCTGCTCAGCTACTGCGTCGCGATTGCCTTTTCCGGCATGAAAAACCTCTACCTGCATGTCTTCGACTACTTTCAGGTCGATCAGATCGAGTCCGGCGCCGGCCCGGGCGATGAAACGCAGCTTTTTACCAGCAGCAAGCAGTTCCTGATCGAGGAGTGTTTTGCTTCGGATAAACAGCCCTTCATACTCTTGCAACGCGGCTTTAATATCCTCCCGACGGTATTCAGGATGGTACGCATATTCCCAGCCACGCGTTTCGAGCATATTAAAAAGAGACGGGTGCATGGAGTCTGCAATGAGGATTTTCATAGGAGCAAAGGATTTTTTGTAACTTGGCGGTTTAAGCCGCTGGCAAAAATAACAGAGATTTGGTCAGCAGAATAGATTCAACCGCATTAAACGTACATGAGCGATCAACACAGCGATAAACCCGTCATAGGAATCACAATCGGGGATTATAACGGAATTGGACCAGAAGTAATACTTAAAGCATTAGAAGGAAATCAGTTAGCCAAATTATGTACGCCGGTCATTTACGGTTCACTGAAAGTTTTGAATCAATACCGCAACCTGCTCGATATGAAAGAATGGGCATTGCACGGGATTCAAAAAGTGGATCAGGTCAATCCCAAACTGACCAATGTGATCACCTGCTGGCAGGATAACCAGACAGAGGCGCAGCCGGGACAGGTAACTGCGGAAGCCGGACAAGGTTCGCTGGCTGCTTTAAAACGCGCCGTCGAAGATCTGAAGGAAGGCAGAATACATGCGCTGGTTACCGGCCCGATCAATAAGGATAATATTCAAAGTGAGGAATTCAAATTCCCGGGTCACACCGAGTTTCTGGCGCAGGCTTTTGAAAAAGAAGATGCGCTGATGTTTATGGTAGCCGGCGAGCTGCGCGTGGGCGTTTTGACCGGACATATCCCGCTTGACAAAGTGAAATCGCAGATCACCGCAGAAAAGCTGACCGCCAAGATCGAGCAGATATTGCAGTCACTGAAAGGCGATTTTGGTATTAAAAAACCAAAACTGGCTGTTCTCGGCCTCAATCCGCACGCAGGAGAAAATGGTTTGCTGGGCACAGAAGAGCAGGAAGTGATACAGCCGGTGATCAAGGCATTTAAAGAGAAAGGAAACCTGGTAGTGGGCCCTTTCCCCGCCGACGGTTTTTTCGCCGCAGGCACTTACAAACAATATGACGCTGTGCTGGCAATGTACCACGATCAGGGATTGATACCGTTCAAAACGCTTGCATTCAATGAAGGTGTGAACTTCACGGCCGGGCTCTCGGCTGTGCGTACTTCTCCAGATCACGGAACCGCTTATAATATCGCAGGAAAAAACCTCGCGGAACCCGGCTCGCTATTACAGGCAATTTACCTGGCGTGCGATATCTCACGTTTCCGGGCCTTTAATGGTGAAATGGAGAAGAATGCACTGATATCCAAACCACAACAATCCGAAAGCCAGCATCCGGCGAAATCGGGAGGTAAGCAGAGGTTTAATTAGCTGTTAGCTGTTAGCTGTTAGCTATTAGCTATTCAAATGGGAAGTTGATAACACGTTACTAAATATACAGAAATGCTAAAATCCATGACCGGATATGGTGTATCCAACATCGAGTCCGACTCAATTAATGTAACCGTCGAAATAAAGACGCTTAATTCTAAATTTCTGGATATCTATTGCAGGATTCCCAGAAATTACTCGGAGAAAGAAATCGAGATCAGAAACCTGATCACACAATCGATGGAGAGAGGAAAAGTTGAATTCACGCTGACAGTGCAGCCGGTGGGTAAAACGATCGCTTCTACGTCGGTTAACAGGCCGCTGATCAATGCATATTACCAGGATCTGATTGCAACTGCGAGCGAACTGCAATTTGCACCCGACCTTACCGAGCTTTTCCGCATTGCGCTGCAAATGCCGAATGCGTACAACAATGAAACGGTTGACGAAACGAGCCGTGAAAATGACTGGACGCAGATTAAAGTAGCGGTAATGAATGCGTTGCACAAATGTACCGTTTTCAGGGAGCAGGAAGGGAAAATGACTTCTGACAAGTTTACCGACTATATTAAGAATATCGAAAATCTGCTTGCCGGCGTGACCGAGCAGGATAAGCAACGCATTCCAAATGTGCGTGAGCGGCTTGAAAAGCAGGTGCGCGAGTTGCTGTCGGACGATAATTTTGATTCGAACCGGTTTGAGCAGGAATTGATCTATTATGTAGAGAAATTTGATATTTCCGAAGAAAAAATACGTTTGGCCAATCACCTAACCTATTTCATCGAAACTATGAAAGCCTCCGAAAGCAATGGTAAGAAGCTCAATTTCATCGCGCAGGAAATCGGACGCGAGATCAATACGATCGGTTCGAAAGCGAACGATGTGGCGATCCAGCATTTGGTTGTGCAAATGAAGGATGAGCTCGAAAAGATCAAGGAACAAACGATGAATATCATTTAGCAATATGCAGGAAAGCAAACTTCCGCTTTCTTTTTACCAGTCACACGATACGCTCACGCTTGCCGAAAAATTGCTGGGCTGTGAGCTCGTTCACGAAAGTCCCGAAGGAATTACCTCCGGGATTATCGTGGAAACCGAGGCTTACCTGCGTGACGATCCCGCCTGCCACGCATTCAACCGCCGTACTCCCCGAACTGAGCCAATGTATGGAGAGCCAGGTACCATTTATGTGTATCTGATTTATGGTATGTATCAGTGTTTCAATATAGTAAGTAATGTCGCCGGCGTGGGAGAGGCTGTTTTGATCCGCGCTTTGCAGCCAACAGCCGGGCTGGACCTAATGCAGCTAAGACGCCAGGTAATCCCAAAAATTCCGGTATTGCCCGCAAAGCCTCAAAAGGAATTTGCAGTGAAAGAGCTCTGTCGCGGCCCCGGAAAGTTGGTGAAAGCAATGGGAATTGATCGGACATTGCATAATAATCTTACTTTAACCGACGGTCCCATTTACCTGACAGCTCCCGCCACAACCGATTTTGAGGTTACAATTACTACCCGCATTGGAATCAACGTCGGCGCTGCTCTGCCCTATCGGTTTTTTATCAAAAACAATCCTTTTGTTAGTAAAGGGTAGGATAAAATGCAAATAAAAGATTATAAAATTCTACTTTGACGGATCTACATCCCCAGACTTTACAATTGATTTTTTATCTTTGAGTTGCGCAACCCCGTTTCTCAACGAATACCATGAAATTCTCTCACTCTTTCCTGATTCCCTGGAAGCCTTGCCGGCATGGTATTACAACGTTATGAGGGTAATCTTTAAATTGCTTCCCTTTCTTTCCGTTATACTATTACTTGCGGGAAGTCAATGCAGCCGGGATAAGAGTATAGTTTCGCTGGCCGAAGGGACCATTTTAGAAAAAGAAGATTTTGCGGAAGACACTGCTTTAATACTAAAATATCACAAACTCGGTGCCTCCTATTTATTCCTCGACGCCGACAAATCAATGCTTTACGCAAAGCACGTCTTGCGCCTCTCTCAAAAACACGATTGGAAAAAAGGTAAAATACTCGCTTACAATTTATTAAGCACCTATTACCTGCTCGATGGAAGTTATGATGTGCTCCGGGAGCTTTCAAATGAAACGATGATCCTGTCCAAACAGCTGGGACTTCCATTCTACACGGCGCATGCGCAGCGTTTTATGGCTGAAAGCTATTCAGAGTTCCGGCAGTGGGATTCGGCGAGGATCAATTACAATCAGGCTATTCAGGTATTTGCGCGGCTCGGAGCCGATAGCGCAAGAGCATTGACCATGGTAAACCTGGGCAACTGCTATCGCGAAAAAGAGCTGAACGATCAGGCCAAGCAGCATTATAAGCGGGCTTATGAAGTATTTGATAAGCTTAATTCCGATTGGGGCAGAGCTGTGGTTTTGCAGGAAGAGGGGTACTTGAATGTCAGGGAGCTCAACTTTACAGCCGCAGTAAAGTACTTCCAAAGAAGTCTCGCACTTTCACAAAAAAACAAAAACAGATACGGTGAGCTAAACACGCTGAACGACCTGAGCAACGCATATTATCATCGGAAAGAATACGACAAATCCGTTCAGACCTGCCTGAAAGCGCTGGAACATTCCAAGATCTATCATTCTACCCAGCAAACGAATTGGGCGCTTACTACGCTTTCCCGGGCTTATAAAGCTAAAAATATGCCCGATAGCGCGCTATTTTACAATGAACAAGTGAACAACAACCGGCGGATGGTGCACGATGAAACGGTGAAACGCCAGTATACCATGTACCAGCTGATGTACGATAACCAGATAATGGGCTCAGAAATCCAGCAGCGGATTATTAATCAGCAGCGGAGTATTCAGCGGTTTTTGATTGGCTTTTCAGCTTTGATCATCGCATTTGCTGCATTTCTCTGGTTCAATAACAAAAAGCTCCGTCGCAAGAATGCGGCGATTCAGGAAGCCCTGATAAAAGGACAAACTATTGAACGCAAGCGAGTTGCAGCTGAACTACACGATCATTTGGGAGGCACGCTGGCGTCGCTGAACTGGTATATGTATGGTATTGATAAAAAACTGCTCTCGCTGGAAGAGCAAAAAATATATGATAGTGTTCATCAAATGGTGGGATCGGCTTACCGGGAAGTGCGCAGCCTTTCGCACAATCTGATGCCCGCGGAACTGGAAGAACACGGATTGATCACGGCGCTCGACAGGCTGATCAGCAAGTTGAACGAAAACAAAAACATTCAGTTCGAGTTCAATCTGACCGGTTTGAGCGACCGGCTGAACAACAAGATCGAGTTTGAACTTTACAGCATTGTACTTGAATTGACCAACAATATTATCAAGCATTCAGGCGCGACTGCGGCAACGATTGAATTGACTGAAAATACCAGGAGCATATCTTTAAGGGTCCGGGACAATGGCAGTGGAATGATAGAGCCGGGCCGCCAGGGAACGGGCTTGCGGAATGTAAAAAGTCGTGTCGAGAGCCTTCATGGCAAGATTAATATACATAATGAAGCCTCCAAGGGAACGAGCATAGAGATTGAGATACCAAGTAAAAAGAGTGTGTATGACTAATCCTGAAAAGGTAACAGAATTTACGAACGAAATAGAGAAAAGTATCGCTGAACAGAATTTCAGCAAACTGTCACTGGGGAATTATCGCGGAGCGGAAGAAAACCTCAAAAATATCTACCTCAAAAGGGTTTTGATCAAACAAGAAGAAAAACTGAGCTTCACCTACCGGTACAAAACCCGGGATATCACTAAAAATTTCAGCTTTCCCGAGGCACTGGAAATACTGAGAAACGTAATAGGGACTGATTTTCAAGCAGCTACCCTCCAAACCACGAGCTTCGACCTGCAACTGGATATTCAGAAAAATGGCAAAGTGCAAGTCCGGAAGAAGGAAACTGCATTGCGCGAGGTGCCTTCGCTCGAACATGATAAATCGAAAAAAAGGCTGATCCAGGCGGCGGAAAAACCGTATCTGCATGAGTTGGGCATCACCGACGAGCAGGGAAACGTGCTAAAAAATGCCCAGGACAAGTACCGGCAGATTAATCATTACATCGAGCTTCTGAGCGGCCTGATCAGGGAAATCCCTAAAAAGGACCAGCTGAAAGTGGCCGATATGGGATCAGGAAAAGGGTATCTTACATTCGCGCTTTACGATTATCTGCACAATGTACTTCACCAGCAGGCAGCGGTGACCGGCGTCGAATTTCGCGAGGATCTGGTTGAACTATGCAATTCGATCGCACGAAAATCGGGTTTTGAGCAGCTTCAATTTGAGGAAGGGACGATCGAAGGCTTTAGTACCGAAGCCATTGATATATTGATCGCCCTGCACGCATGCGACACCGCCACAGACGATGCAATATGGAAAGGGATTTCTTCTGAGGCCAGCCTGATCGTGGTTGCGCCCTGCTGCCACAAGCAGATACGCCGGGAAATGGAAGCGCACAAAGCGAGCAATGATGTCCAGTTTCTTACCCGGTACGGTATTTTTCTGGAAAGACAGGCGGAGATGGTAACCGACGGACTACGCGCGCTGATCCTGGAATATTTCGGATACAAAACGAAAGTGTTCGAATTTATTTCCGATGCGCATACTCCCAAGAATGTTATGATCGTGGGAATCAGGGACACCCGGAACAAATCCGACGAAGAACTGATCTTAAAAAAGATAAAAGAGGCCAAAGATTACTTCGGTATCAGCTACCATCACCTCGAAAGAATAGCTGGTATAGAACGATAAAAATGCCCTCATTTACTTCCCTGTGCCTATATTGCGACTTTTTTTTAACCTGACGAAATAAATATGTGGAATAAAATAGCGACTTACATTATCCGTTACCGGTTTATGTGGGTTGCGCTCGTGCTGGTGTCAACAGTCTTCATGGCTTTCGAGGCCAGTAAAATTGAACTCTCCTACAACTTTGCAAGAATTCTCCCTTCCAACGATCCCGTAGAAAAGGAATATCAGGATTTCCGAAAATTATTCGGGGAAGATGGCAGCGTAATGGTAATCGGTTGGCAAGATCCGGAGCTATTTAACATCGATAAATTTCGCGATTGGTACAAGCTTTCGGAAGAGATCAAGGCTTCCGCAGGTATCAAGAGTGTGCTCTCGCTCGCGAACGTTTACAAAGTCGTTCGGAATGATAGTCTGACAAGGTTTGACTTCGCGCCGGTGATCCGGCAAATGCCCGAAACGCAGGCAGAGGCGGATAGTCTTAAAAAGGAAATCATAAATCTGCCTATCTATGAGGGACTTGTGATCAATAGCAAGACGAATGCGACTTTGATCGTCGTAACTTTCAATGATAAAGAACTGAATTCGAAGCGCCGCCTGACGATCGTAGATGATATAGAGCAAATGGCGGAAACTTTCGCTACGAAATATAATACCGACCTGCATTATTCGGGGATGCCCTACATCAGGACGGTGAATATGAAGAAGATATCGGGCGAAATGCAGCTGTTCATGGGACTGGCAGTTTTCGTGACCTTACTTATTCTGTGGGCGTTTTTCCGTTCTCTCCGGCTCACATTACTTTCCATTGTAGTAGTACTGATAGGTGTTGTCTTCTCCGTGGGGATATTGCATTTATTTAATTACAAGATCACTGCGCTTACCGGATTGATCCCGCCGCTGCTGATTGTGATCGGTGTGCCGAATTGTGTTTTCCTGATCAACAAATACCAGTCAGAGCTGATCTCGCACAACAACAAGGATGAAGCGCTGATGCAAATGATCCGGCAGATCGGACTTTCCACCTTTCTGGCCAACATGACTACCGCGATCGGATTCGGGGTATTTTACTTTACCAATAGCAGTCTTTTAGTTGAATTTGGCATCGTCGCTGCGATCAGCGTTATGGTTACTTATGTGCTTTGCCTGCTGCTGCTGCCTATTACGCTGCATTACATGAGCACGCCGAAAGCGCGCCACCTCAAACATCTGGAAGGCAGATGGGCTATCGGTTTTTTGCGTAAAATCGATTATCTGGTTCACAATCGCCGTAAAGAGATTTACATGGCGATGGTCGTGATGATCATCGTTTCGGTTTTTGGAATGCAGAAAATCAAAACCATCGGTTATGTGGTCGACGATCTTCCTAAAAAAGATGTGGTATATACCGACCTTCGGTTTTTCGAGAAAAACTTCAATGGTGTGCTTCCTTTCGAAGTAATGATCAATACGAAGCAGCCCAATGGCGTTTTCGGCGACCAGGCAGAGGCACTTTATAAGATTAAGGCATTTCAAAACGAAATGGCTAAGTTTCCGGAGTTTTCGAAACCACTTTCCATTGTGGAAGCGTCCCGCTTTTTGTACCAGGCTTACCGCGGCGGAGATGCTAAATACTTTGCATTGCCGGGCGTTTTGGAATTAAATAAACTGACCAACTACGTCCAGGGACAGCAGGGAGCGGCCAAGCAGCTGAACTCTTTTCTGAACGAGGACAAGAGCGTGACCCGGGTAAGCTTTCAAATGGCCGACGTAGGTTCGGAGCGGATCAAAGAATTGATGAACCAAATCCGCCCGAAAGTGGACTCTATTTTTAGTTCCGAGAAATACAAGGTAAGTCTGACCGGACACAGTCTGGTATTCCTGAAAAGCAACGATTATTTGCTCAGTAACCTCTATGAAAGCCTTCTGATCGCAATCGTGCTGATCGCGATTGTTGGTATGGTACTGTTTCGGTCGATCCCTATTATCTTATTGTCAAAACTACCCTGTCTCATTCCGCTGGCATTGACGGCCGGAATTATGGGTTACTTTGATATCTATTTCAAACCGACTACGATCCTGATTTTCAGTATCACCTTCGGAATTGCATCGGACGGTACCGTGTACTTTCTTACCCGCTATCGGGAAGAGCTAATGAACGGATTATCACCTTCGAATGCAGTCACAAAGTCGATTTTTGGAACCGGACTGAGCATGATCTACACGGCGGTAATCTTGTTTTGCGGCTTTTCGATATTTGCTGCTTCTAGCTTTGGGGGAACTGCTGCTATGGGTGTGATGGTGTCTATTACCCTGCTTGTGGCAATGTGTACCAACCTGATTTTGCTGCCTGCACTACTATTGTCCATCGCGAAGAGGCAGGGCAAAGATGTAATGCCAAGCTGATATAAAAAGATCGGCTCAGGATGCATGAAGCATTCTGAGCCGACCATAATATATAGATTAGGCCGAAGCCCCGGGATCGTTAAACGGTTCCGGGGCTTGGTATTTTTTCAAAGCTTTGGTCCATCCATTCTTCCGGAATGTCGTCAAGCGCATCTTTCAATTTATCAGCCCACATTTCGGAGATCACCTGCAAGTCTTTTTGCTCGTATCGGTGCTCCACAATTGCGAAACTGTCTTTTTTATACAAAACCACATCAATTGGGAAGTCCACATCATTGTTGCTGACACGCGTAGAATCGAATGAAAGAAACCCGGCTTTCAGCGCCTGTTTCATGGTCGATTCCTGGTTCAGTACCCTGTTCAATATAGCCTTTCCCTGGCCGGAATTGCCAATGATCACGTAAGGCGAACCCTCATCGAGCTCTACCCAATTGCCTTCTGAATACAATAAAAACAACTTGTGCTCCTTATCGTCTTTCAGCTGCCCGCCTACGATGGTATTGAGGTTGAATTTGAAGCCAGACTTTTCAAGATTGGCCCTATCCTCTTCGGCAACGCGCTTAATCTGCTCTCCGAATGCATTTACAGCTTTATAAAGCTTATTGTAAACCACACCTTCATTAATCAGCTCCTCAAAGTAATGCACCGCCTTATCCCGCACCGACCGCAGCCCGCTCGTCATGATGAACATCGAATAGTTGTCGTGCTGAGTGACATACATTTTCTTTTTGACCGTCGTATTCGTGCCTGCGGTAATCCGCGTATCCGCCAGTGCGACAAGTCCTTCCTTTACTTTTATTCCTAAACAATAAGTCATTTCAATTTGCTTAAATGGGCCGGACACTTGGTGTCGTGATAACTGGTTAATTCGTCCGGCAGAACCTTAAACCGGCGTCAAAAGTACCAAATTGACGGATGAACCAGACATAAAATACGTTTTTTCGTGACAATTTTTGAAAATTGCAGTTGAAGCACTACCACCTTTTACATCCAGAAAAGGCACTTATGCATACGATTATTGAAACTAGACAGCGCATCCAGGCAGCAAGATTCGGAACAAAATCTTCAATGAAAAGAAAATTTAACACTGGTAGAAGTTACGATTGTTGATCCGGAAGGTACTTCTTGAAGTATATAAGGTATGAGATCGATCACAACCATAATATGCATTGTGCTGCTGCTTGCCGGCTGCGGGGACAAAACTCCGTTGACCGTAGATCCGGGTAGCGAACAGAAAGGCAGGAGATACCTTGCATTGGGCGATTCCTATACGATCGGGGAAAGTGTGGAGGAAAGAGACAGGTGGCCGGTCCTGTTTGCCCAAGCTATGAATAACCGAGGCAGGCCCGTACAGAATCCCTACATCATTGCCCGCACAGGCTGGACAACGGGCGATCTGCTTCTTGCACTTACTAATTTTAACCCAAAGGAAAACTACGATATTGTCTCACTCCTGATTGGCGTCAATAACCAATATCAGGGACGCAGTCTCGAAGAGTACCGCGTAGAATTTCGGGAGTTACTGCTTAAAAGTATCGCTTATGCCGGAGGAGAACCTGGTCAGGTTTTCGTGCTTTCCACGCCAGATTGGGGCGTTACTCCGTTTGGGATCGAAAATCGCGAAACCGTTGAAAAGGAAATCGACGAGCTGAATGCTGTTGCGAAGGCAGAATGTGACAAGGAAAAAGTGCTGTTCATTGATATTACTTCCATTTCCCGCCGCGCATTGAATGATCCCACACTAATTGCGCGGGATAACCTTCATTTTTCAGGAAAAATGCATCAGCTCTGGGTAGATGAAGTTTTCAAAAACACCAAATTCCGGTTCTAGCGGTTCGGACTACTTCTCGGCTAGGATAAATTCGAGCATTGACGGCATTACCTGTATATTGATTTTCGCAGGCTTATCTGCCTTGATCCGCTCATCGTCAACGTGCGCATCTTTCCAGTCACACGTGATCTGCACCCGCCTGGCGCGGATCGTTTTGAATTTAAATTCCTGTCCGGCTTCGTCTATCTCATTTTTTAGGCGCGATTCCAGTTTTTTCCGGTCCACATCTTCTACCAGCACCAGTTCCAATATCCCATCGCCGGGGTCCGCGTCTGGCGCGAGAATCAGATTGGGGCCGATGGAGCGGATATTCATTACTTCTATCATGATATAGTGCCCGGAATACTCCTTTTCATCGGCTATGATCTGGCAGTGACGTGCCTCATAGGTCTGAATAATTTCAAGCATCACCCGCTTCGCTGCATCCAGCTTTTCCTCAGCGCTGTCTCCAAGTTCGGGTTCCAGCTTACTCATCACTTTCATCAGCTTTGGAAAAATCCCCAGCCCGAAAGCTTCAAGAAAGAATACCTCTTCCCCAAAACCCTCCACTTTGCCGATATCGAACGGTTTCAGGCTCTGGTGATGCCACTGCCGGATAATATCCTTTGCGTCGCCTTCAATACCCAGCGCACAGGCCACATTGTTGGCGGTTCCGTGAGGGAGTAGCGCGAGCGGGAATTCCTTCTGAAGTCGCGTTCTGTTCATCAATGCTTTTGCCACGCGCCGCACAGTTCCGTCCCCTCCCGCAATGGTCAGAAAATCCGAATCTGCCTGAAAGTTATCCCAGTCATCTTCCTTCACGGAAGCGTAAGCGCACTCAAAACCTTCTTTTTTAATCAACTTGGTCAGTTCTTTTTTGCTGAAATCGTTGTCCCCTGCGGTGGGGTTATGCAAAAGAGTGGTTTTTTTCATATGATCAATTTAGGACTATACGGAATGTTCAAAAAACATACCAGGCACAATTTTATTAAAACAAACGTAAAAATGATATACGTATGAAAATCCTGGTAACAAACGACGATGGAATTTACAGCCCCGGAATCGCAGCACTAGCGAAAATAGCAGCGAGATTTGGAGAAGTCAAAATAGTAGCCCCCGATGTAGAGCAATCTTCTATGGGCCACGCGATAACTGCATCACGTCCACTATCTTATAAAAAGTCGCCAATCGATTTTGGCGGAATCGAAGCTTATCGTGTGAATGGTACCCCGGCAGACTGTGTGGCGCTCGGCCAGCATTTGTGGGATAAGCCTGACGTGGTCCTTTCCGGAATCAATCTTGGTCCCAACCTGGGTAATGCGATGTGGCATTCAGGTACACTTGCAGCAGCCAAGCAAGCGGTACTATTCGGGATTAAGGGAATTGCATTGAGTACTCCAACCGATATCGAGCCCGATTTCGATGCGCTGGATCCTTTTGTCGAAAGAGCACTGGACCTTTTATTTAAGAATCCTCACCTTAATCTGGTTAACGTAAATTTCCCGCACAAACCGCAAGGCGTGCGCTGGACCAGACAATCGGTGCGGTTGTATGACAACAATATTGTCCCCGGACTGGATCCAATGGGCCGGAAGCATTACTGGTTCACGGTTGTTCCGCTCGAACCCGCCGAAGAAGGCACCGACCGCTGGGCGATTGAAAATCACTTCGTATCTATCACCCCGTTACGCCTGGACCTGACGAACGAAGCCGAGCTGATCAAAGCGCAACTCGCTTATCCTATTACCTGATCTGCCCCAGAATAAGCATTTATACGAATCCTGCCGGATACCTGGCGGGATTCTTTTTTTGAAGTCTTTGCCGTTCCGGTAAGGGGTAGAATGCAGAAACAACAGTCTTATCCGAGACAATAGTTTTTAAACCATTCCCGAATCCAAGAACAAGTACCTTATTATGGAACAACCCAAAATTGGCAATTACCGCTGGATTATTTGTGCGCTCCTATTTTTTGCAACTACCATTAACTATATAGACAGACAGATCCTGGGGCTTTTAAAACCCACACTGGAAGTCGAGTTCAACTGGACCGAATCGGACTACGCCAATATTGTCATGATCTTTGCGGCCTGCTACGCGCTGGGTTATATTGTTTTCGGGAATATCATTGATAAGATCGGCTCGAAAATGGGCTACGCAGTTTCAATTGTAGTGTGGAGTATTGCTGCGATCCTGCATGCATTTGTGAAAACCACGTTTGGTTTCGGCGCTGTAAGGGCACTTTTGGGGCTTGGCGAATCGGGTAACTTTCCGGCCGCAGTAAAAGCGACTGCCGAATGGTTTCCTAAACGCGAGCGTGCATTAGCCACCGGTATATTCAACTCCGGTACAAGCATCGGGGCAGTTGCTGCTCCTATTCTAGTACCCTGGCTACTCGGCGCTTACGGCTGGCAGGAAGCGTTTCTGATCACGGGTGCCCTGGGTTTTGTCTGGCTGATATTCTGGTGGTTATTCTACGAAATCCCGTCCCGCCACAAAAAAGTATCTCCCGAAGAATATGCGTATATACACATTGATAATGAAGTAGTTGAAGGCGAAGATCAATCCCCTATTCACTGGACAAAATTGCTGAAACTGCGTCAGTCGTGGGTTTTTATTGTAGGTAAATTCCTGACCGATCCGATCTGGTGGTTTTTCCTTTTCTGGCTACCCTCCTATTTCGCCACTACATTCGACCTGGACCTTAAAAAGCCAAGTCTCCATCTCGCGATCGTTTACACAGCAACAACATTTGGAAGTATCGGCGGAGGTTATCTTTCTTCTTATCTGATCAAAAAAGGCTGGCAGCCGCTGAGAGCACGTAAAATGGCACTATTGATCGTTGCATTCGCTGTGTTGCCTATTATTTTGGCGCAGTTTGCCAGCAATGTGTGGGTTGTGGTTGGAATTATCAGTATTGCAGCGGCAGCGCACCAGGCGTGGAGCGCGAATATTTTTACCGTCGTTTCGGATATGTTCCCTAAACGTGCGGTTAGCTCGGTGGTGGGTATTGGTGGAATGGCGGGATCGTTGGGATCCACTTTCTTCCCGCTCGTGGTGGGTGCATTGCTTGACTATTATAAAGGAGTCGGCAATATCGGGGCGGGCTATAATGTACTGTTCGTGATCTGCGGACTGGCATACTTTCTTGCCTGGATCATCATACATTTTCTGACCAAGAATATGAAACCCGTCGAAGAAGCGTTAAAAGATTGATTTTTAGATAAAACACCATTGAACCGCAGGAATAACTTCTTGAAATGAAAAAGTACCGCTATCCGTTCCTCTTCCTGGCCCTTTCGTTTTCGCTGGTCTACTGCAAAACCAACAAGCAGACCGCAACCGGAACTACTGCAAGTAATACCGTTGAAACAGCGAAAGAGGAAACTCCGGCTAAAAAACCGGCAGGATCTCCATTCATCGCGCCCGAGAAAACCATTGGTCTGATGCAGATTGAGGAAGGTTTTGAAGTGAAGCTAGTTGCAGCCGAGCCGCTGGTAAGTGCGCCGGTCGCCATGCAGTTTGACGATCAGGCGAGAATGTGGGTGGTGGAAATGACCGGCTACATGCCCGATACCATCGGTACCGGTGAGGATATTCCGAATGGTAATATTGTTATTCTTGAAGATAAAAATAGGGACGGGGTTTATGACGATCGAAAAGTAATCATCGATTCCCTGGTACTACCGAGAGCGATTTGCCTGATCGAAAACGGTATTCTGGTAGCTGAGCCGACCAATCTTTGGTTTTATGAATTAAAAAATGACAAAGCCGGAAAACGGGTATTGGTTGATCCCAAATACACAGAAGGCGGCAATGTGGAACACCAGCCAAACGGACTGCTCCGCGCGATGGACAACTGGATATACAATGCGAAATCAGACAAACGTTATCGCAAACAAGGTAACAAATGGCTGATCGAACGGACGCATTTTCGTGGCCAATGGGGTATTTGTCAGGATAATTACGGCAGACTTTACTACAACAATAACTCTCAAAACCTGATCGGAGACTATTTCCCGGCGGGTGTGGGCGCTTCTAACAAAAACCAGAAAGGTGTGGCTGGCTACAATGAAAAATCGGTGGCCAATAACAAGGTATACCCGCTTCACCCCACTCCGGGCGTGAACAGAGGCTACATGAAAAATATCCTTGACGATAGCCTGAGACTGAACGATTTCACCGCCGCAGCTGGTCCCGTTGTGTACCGGGGAGACCTTTTTGGTCAGGCTTATGAATTCAATGCATTTGTTCCTGAACCGTCGGCGAATTTGATCAAACGCAATATTCTGGCTCAAAAAGGATATGTAGTTAAAGGCGAGCAGGCGTATAAAGGAAAGGAATTTCTGGCGAGCACCGACGAGCGTTTTCGGCCTGTAAGTCTTTACAATGCGCCCGACGGTGCGATGTATATTCTGGATATGTACCGCGGTATTATCCAGCACAAAACGTATTTGACCCCTTACCTGAAAGAGCAGATCGGCAAAAGGGAGCTGACGCAACCACTTTCAAGCGGACGGATTTATAAGGTTGTCCCGAAAAAATCGTCGGCGAAACCGGTCATGATCCCGAATGAGGCGGGCGAGCTGGTGAAGTTACTGGGTCACGCAAACGGCTGGGTACGCGACCGGGCGCAGCAAAAACTGGTCGACGGGAAATACAACCAGACGGTTTCTGCACTACGCGACGCTGTGAAGCAAACTGCGAATCCACTGCTCGCGATTCATGCACTATGGACTTTGGAAGGATTAAATTCACTCAAAACCGAAGAGGTACTTGCCTGGCTGAGACGCCCGGACTGGACTTACAGAATGCAGGCGCTGGCAGTAGCCCCGGCAATAATGACGCCAAGTTCTTACCAGCAGCTGACTACGGTATTTGATGATCTGATTAATAACAACGATACGCTTTCCGCTCCTTACGTGGCATTTTTGTGTAAAAACATTTCAAAATTCGACACGGTAGCATCAAAGAATATGCTGACTAAGCTGGCTACCAAGTACCCGAACAACCGCTTCGTCGCAGACGCGGTAATCAGTAATCTGGAAGGTCAGGAAGAAATGTTCCAAACGGAATTAACGGCTTCACTGAGCGACCAGAATCTGGTCATTAATAAACAGCTTCAAAAAGTCATCACCGGAGTGAGGAGTGCCCAGGGTAATCGTGATCCTGCTATGCTGAAAAGGCAGTTTCCAAAGGGAGAAGCATTGTTTACGTCCATTTGCCAGACCTGCCACGGCGCAGATGGAGGCGGCGTGAAATCCCTGGCGCCTCCGCTGAACCAATCGGAATGGGTCACTGGCAGCAAAGACAAGCTGATCTCCATCATCCTGTTCGGTCTGACTGGCCCGGTGCGGGTAAATGGCCACATTTACCAAACGCCGGAAGTAAGCGGCGACATGCCGGGAATAGGCTACGACAAGGATATGCCCAACGAAGACATCTCGCAGCTCCTGAGCTTTATCCGCAAATCATGGCGCAACAATGCAGACAACGTAACAACGGAAGAAGTTACCCGCGTAAGACAAAAACTTACCGGCCGTGAGAAGGCGTTTACGGAGGCGGAGTTGAATGGGATTTGAGAGACTTATAGATACTAGAAGCACTCCTTTTCCGCATTGGCAATTGATCTATCTAATGTACCGTCCTTGCCTGCCTGAATGGGGTAGTAACATCCGGTTTTTGTTTTAAAAACCTCCGATTCACTTCCACAGATGATAGCACATGCCTGACCTTCCACAATGTGTTTCGTTGCTTCTATGTCATCCACGCGCATTTTATATCTAAACAGCCCTCTATACCGCGAACCGTCGGGCCTTAATCCGTCCCAACCATACTCAGCAATTTCCATTTTTAAATTGAAATAAGGCTTCTGATAAAGTATTGTATCACCGACAGCACTGTATATGGTAAAGCCCCACACATCGGTAACGATATCATTCACAAATGGCACGAAATAATCATTCACGCCGTCTTTATTAGGAGTGAAAACATTGGAGACATAAATTCGCTTCTTTTCGTAAGAAAATTCAACCGGCTGTGTACCGCAACAGGATTCGTATTCCTGGCTAGTTGGTTTTGGTTGGTCTTGGGCAGAGCAAGTTTGTGCGGTGCAAATGGATAGGATGAGAAATATGGTTAGTGTGTTCTTCATTTGATTACTGTTTAAATATGCTAATTGTATGAAATAGTGCCAAGACCCGAAGAAGATTATCTAAAGCTAATTTTTTTCGCCTTCCATAATACATAGCCAAAGACTATCAGTAACAGTGACATTCCGCATAAAACGAAGCCACCATTTTTTGAGAAATCTGTTCGCTTGAAATATTTTACCTTCGTAATCCAATTCGTAGTTGATATCAAATCCGATTTTCTGTAATTGTTCGCCTGCCCAGTCTCTTATCGCATCTGCCGAATCATCATCAACTTCAATAATGACAGAAGGAATTTCGTCACTAATCTGTATTAGTATATTCTTGAACGATTCTTGTTCTTGATAGAGATTATTAACAAGATAACTTATGTGATTTTTACCTAATTTAACTTTCATTCCTTTAATTTTTTAAGAAGTTGCCGATCTAGATGAAGATGTTGGATTGGTGGATATAATTTTCCCTGTTTGAGGATTGACAACTACCTCGCAAAATTGGCCGATAAAGCGTTGACTCTGTCGTCCTAACGGGTCAGTTAAAATATTTCCAGTTTTCAAAAGATTCTTTGCATTCAAAATCACGTTAGGATTGATCTGTAATCGACCTAATTTGAAGAGTCATTTGTAAATTAAATATCTCAGAATGCTGTAAATGCCGGGCCATGTATTCTGCTCGATTCTTAGAATAAAGTTCTCACTACTTTGAAGTATCAAATTAACACTGGAACAGTTACGATTAGCTCCCTTATTATTAAATATCTCTTTTAAATCAACATTTTTAATGTCAAAGTAAGTTAGATATAGATCGCAGACGAATATTATCGTTTATAATTATTCTGAAGTTTGTTAGAATCCACCAATACATATTATCGGGGTAAAAGGATAACATAATCTCCTCATCATCGGCTAATTTAACCATTTCAGCAATATTGATTTGATCTTCTTCATGCAAATCCTCAAACAACTTTGTATAACGTGCTTGCATTTTCAGTCATAAAAATTTTGCCCTTATTGTGGAAATACTCTTCATGACTACTTCAAAGTTTTAGTTAATTGAATGCTATTTGAGCTTGTTTGTGAAAATTTGTAGCCAAGATGCTTAGCAGCTCCAGCGTTCAGGAGCTTTTTTTCGATTATGTCAACGCCATTCAATATGATTCTATTAGCTCCGCCAAGTCTTGCTTCGGCTTCGAATGTTTTTTAAAGTTTTGTAATGCTGGTCCCTTCATCCAAACTAGCGAGAGCCTGAATAGTTCTCGTATATGTTCCTTTTGAAATTGTGGAATTGCGTCTTATATAGAATCCCGCTAATGTTTCTACAGTGTACTGTGCTTCCTGAATAGAGGCCCTCCCCAACCACTGTGCCCTAACCAACCCAACAAGTGGCTTAACCAGCCATTCCAATGGCTTAGCAATCGGAATGATCTTGAAGTCAATCGTATGATCACTCTCGATCCCATCCACCGCCGGCAACTGCTGCCCCGGCTCCCAGCCGGTTGCCTTCATTCTCGCCAGCAGACCAAACGGTTTATCCTTCTCCGCCCTCTTCTTTTCCCGGTCTTCCTGCTGGCGCTGCTCCTGGCGAAACATTTCTTCGGCGGCTTTGCCTTCGAAGTGCCAGCTTTGCATGCAGTCCGGAATACTAAGATTTGTAGGCTAAGTTACAAGCCCGGACGTGCTGGTTTTTTGTGCTAAATGCGTTAATTCATGTTAAATTTTTGGGAACAAAAACAAAGAATATTTTTTCCAATTACTCAGCCTTGCATTCTTTGATGTAAGCTTTCGCCTTCTTTATGCTCCGTTTCTACAAAACGACTCTCAACTTTTCCGGGTAATGGCTCGCAATACCAGTTATCGTGATTTGATTAATTAAGCCCGTTATATTTCATAAACATCGCACTTTTGAAAGTCCATATTTTTGTTCGCCATAATATTTATACCACTTTTATGGAATTGCAATTATCAACAGCTTTGCTCTAATTCAATTTTTCTTTTGAAATAAAGGCGTAATACCTCCTCATCTCGTTCTATTAATTGATCGTGAAAATCCTCATCTTTCACCAACTCATCAAATCCAAGCAAAGTATTCACGTTACTAGTTTCGTTTCCACAATAAACATTTATAAACCAGTTTTGTGGTACAGAGTGGTCTAATATTTCAAACAACTGGGACGGAAACCAAAATGGTTTTCCATAAGTATCAATTAAATAATATATTGTATTGGAATCTTTGTAAGATACGACTCCCATTACGAGATGTTTATTACCTAATTCTAATCCATAACCTCCGAAAGTATAATCGACAATATTTAAGTGAACCGTGTCCATATTGTTTTGATCAGATCTCTCCCATGTCGTTGCTTTACAAGTTATTTTCATACTTACTTAAATTTAAAATCATCAACTGCTTTTAAAACGCCATTAGACCACTGTCCGACGTAGTGTATTTCAACTCTGCGTTATAACTGTAAGCCCGGCTCATCTTAAATTTGATCGAGTCTTAGTTCTTTCAATATCTGATATAGTGCATCGAAGTCTGTTATCTCGACTTTCTTGAGAATTTCTATAATCTTTGCCGTATTATTCTCTTTGACTGCCAAGTCAAATTCATCCATTAGGCCACTTATATAGAGTCGCTCATTAACAGTCATACCTTTATATTTTTGATCCATCTCTGATGATTATGGTTTGAGTACTTTGAAATCAATTATTTTAATATTCTTCGGATCTATAATAAGTTCTGGTAATCCTCCGATGTTTCCGTCTAACGGTAGTGCTGGACGAGATTTTATGATGCTGTTAATACTCGTCTTACCTTTTATCATAAATTCTGCAGTATTAATTGCTCCACTTGCTCCGCCAGAAGGCAAACCTGCAAGATTCCTAAAATCGCTGATGGATGTGGGATTTACTGTTGTCCATGAGAATCCTTGTGCTCTGGCATCTCCTCCAAATACTCGATAGACGATCGTCTCTCCTTTTGTGGCAACCTTCCCAATACCCCTCCACAACCAACTTGCCCTGATCAACTTCGCAGCCCACTCAACTGGCTTGCCCAGCGGCATTGCAAACGATTCAATCGTATGATCCGACTCAATCCCATCCACCGCTGGCAGCTGCTGCCCCGGCTCCAAGCCGCTGGCTTTCATTCTGGCTAACAACCCAAACGGCTTATCCTTCTCTGCCCGTTTCTTCTCTCTATCCTCCTGCTCGCGCTGCTCCTGCCGGAACATATCTTCGGCGGCTTTGCCTTCGAAATGCCAGCTGCGTATGCCGTGAAATCTAATAAAAATCGGAAAGACAAGGCACGGGCACTAACATGCAGCATATGGATTTTAAATTTCAGGTAGTGTTTGAGGTTTTAGCCAAAGCGATATAAATTCTCGATTATGGCCTATTACTGCAACACAATCTTTGATAAATTCGACTGCCTTGCCCTTTTTCTTAGGGTTACCTATACATACCCACCCAGTTTTCATATTGAGAAATACAGGAAAATCAATTTCACCAACTTGGTAGGAGCCCAAGCCTGATGGTAAGTCATCCAAAATTTTTAACATTCCCTTTTGTCTATACGGAACATTAAACTCCGATTTCATTTTTTTATCTAACCCACAAAATCCCGATACTTGAACAATTCTATTATCATCATTAATTGCAGTAAGATTTAATTTGTTTATTGAGATATCAAAATTAATCTCCTGAACTCGTGGCTCTGTATTAAAAGACCATTCTTCAATATCGTATAATAGCTCCTTTTGTTCAATAATATCAGTGTATTCTATCAAAAATTCCATGATCAATGAACATAATTAAAATGATAAATAACATTCGTTGTAGGATTAATTCCCAATTCATAAAAACCTTTTGAACCATTAAATGTTCCTGGAACTTTCCAATTCACACCACCCTTAAAATAAGCATCTGGGATACCCTTGCCGGTAGACATAATTTCTTGAATAATTAAAGGCGAATTCATGTAAGGTCTTGCCAATTGCCCTTTGTTCGCTCCCCTAGAAACGGTTTCCGTTAAATGCTTTCCGGCTGATTTAGTAAAAGTATATTGAGCAGACTGGGTTCCTTCCTTAGCCCCAACCCTGCCCAACCACTGCGCCCGCACCAACCCAACAAGCGGCTTAAATAACCATTCTAATGGCTTAGCAATCGGAATGATCGTAAAATCAATCGTATGATCCACCTCAATCCCATCCACCACCGGCAGCTGCTGCCCCGGCTCCCAGCCGGTCGCCTTCATTCGCGCCAGCAGCCCAAAGGGTTTGTCCTTCTCAGCCCGTTTCTTCTCTCTATCTTCTTGCTCCCGCTGCTCCTGCCGGAACATTTCCTCGGCGGCTTTGCCTTCGAAGTGCCAGCTTTGCATTCCGTCCGGATCAATGAAGATAAGCGGATTATCGTTGCCGTAAGTGTAGGGACTAAAACGTCTTGCTACCTCGCTCATCGGGTCGGTTGTGCCCCACCGGCCGATCTCGGGCATGTACATCCTTGCCCCATAGTCCACATACCCTGCTCCAACCTGCCGCTCCTTGCCATTATACAAATACCGGTTGGCCCAATCCTGCACTTTCGGTACCGCCCCGTCGCGGTTAATACATAGCCCAAACGGATAGTAATCCGTCCGTTGCAGCGTGCTGCCCTTTTCGTCAAAGACCAGCCTGGTGCTGCCCAGATGATCTTTCAATGCATAATGAAAAACGGGTTTGCCGGCTATTAAGGCTGCTTCGCCCGCCGCCAGCTGCACCCGGTACAAGCTGCTGACATTTCCCACCTTCCGGTACTCGAAGATCCCTGCGTATTGAAGCGTGATCGTGTCGGCAACATATTGCAGCTTCCGCCCTGATGCATCATAATCATAAGTAAATGTCTTTGCCCCGATCTTGACGGTTTTGGCAAGGTCCAGCTGGTTGTAGGTGATGGTGGCATTTCGCCCGCCGTCAGTGGTCATATTGCCGTTTGCGTCGTAGGCGTAGCTGCTTAGACCGGCTTTTATTCCGGTGTTGCTGGCCGAATTGTCGGTGACTGAGGTAAGCCTGTTGCCGGAGTAGGCATAAACCAGCTGGTCCTGGGCTGAGCCGGCGCGGGTGAGCGTTTTCAGGTTGCCGTTCGGGTCGTAAGTGATTGACTGCTCGGTGTCGGTGTAGCCATTGATCCCGGTCGAGGCGGTCAGCCGGCTTGCGCCGTCGTAGGTGAAACTTAGCCCTTTTGCAGGCAGGGTTTTGTCCTGCCAGTCCATTTGACTGATGTTGCCATTTGTATAGCTGTTTCCTTTCAGGTAGGCCAGCCCGTAGCCAAAGAATGCAAGCTCGGGGCCATCGTTTTGTTTTTTGTAGACAGTTTTTGCTGAGGTTTGCCAGCTGCGGATGTTTTGGGTATAAGTCGTTTTTCTCAGAAAGTAATTGCCGTCTTTCGACTGCAGCCACTTCGTGTACAGCTTCCCTAGCGGATTGTATCGCTGCGCGGTCGTGTAAGCTTCGTGTGAACCAGTTGGCGCGCTTACCGTTTCATGCGTGCTCAAAAGGCGGTCTGCGTGATCGTAGGTATAGGTAGCAACGTGCGTGTTGGTATTGTTACCACCTAGAATCTGCTCGGTTTTCTGCGCTGATATTACCGGCGCCAGATCGTACAAGTATTGGCTAGATACCCTTTCGATTGCGCCTGCGGCTAGTCCGTATAATTCGCGGTTGGTTTGCAGCGGGCGGTATTCGGCATCATAGTAATTGACAGTGGTCAGCCAGGCGCCGGTGCCGCCTGCCGCGGGCAATACCCGGGCGCGGGTGCCGGTTGGGTAGCCTTTTACATTGGCGTTATTTGCAGGGTAGTAGACTGAACTGTAAGCCAGATTGGCTGCTTTGGAAAAAGCGTAATCATCGTAAAAAGTGATATTTAGAAGATTGGCTTCCGTAGCTGTTTTCGGCGCTGTTTTGTCCAGGGTATAGCCCGCTATTTGCCCATTGCTGCGCTCTTCGTGGTGAAGTGTGTTGACATCTACTGCTGCTGACCAGTCTGCCCGGCTTTGGTCCGAGGCGACTTCGCCAGTGGCAATTGGCCGGTTTCTTCCGTCGTATTTGGTAAAACCCCAAACGCCGCGCGCGGCCTGGCCCGCATTGCGTGAAAGCGCCGGCCGGTTGAAACGGTCGTAGACCAGCTCGGTTGTCCCAGCACTGGGGATGGTTTTGGAAATGTTCCTGCCGCGCTCGTCGTAGCTGTAAGTAAATGCCTGCTCGGAAAGCGAAGGGTTGTCCTGGTAGCCCGGCTGCAAAACTGCTCGCAATAGCCCCAGATCATCGTACACATAGTAAGTCGAAAGGGTTTGCTGGGCCGAGGCGACGATCTGCTCGCAGACGATTTGGCCCAGCTTATCGGTAAAGGTATTGGTAACATTCCCAGCCTCGTCGGTTTCATTGATCCAGGATAAACTCCCTGCTGCGTAGTGGCCGGCCTGCGATAAAGTATTGTTACTTAGGTCGAAATCGTAGCGTTTGACCTGATTGGCTGCATTGACCTTGTGTTTGATAACCGAAGCTGCGCTTTTGTTGCCAGGCGCCTGCTGACCGGTAACCCTACCGAGCGGGGATTTTTCGTAGAAGGTCTGCTGGTAGGGTTTGCCCAAATCCGAAGCATCCAGCCCAGCCGGTGCCGATTGATAAAAGCTTGCAGAAGAATTCGCTGCATTCGGCTGAAAAGAACCGCTGCCCGCTGCCGGGTAAGGCAAATGCTTTTGAGATAGCCGTCCCAAAACGTCGTAGCTGGAACCGCCTATCAAATCGGAACCTGACGGACTTTGGCCCACATCGACCGTCTGAACCGGTCTTCCCAACCCGTCGAAGTACTGGACCTGGGTCGATACTTTGCTCACATCGCCCGCCGCCGCGCCGGTTTGTTTGTAGGTGCGCGTCAGGATGTAGTTTTGGGTGCTGGTAGGCTGGGCGAAAAGCTGATTTACACAAAAGACAAAAAGCAGTAATAGTTTCTTCATCAGAAAGTCTGGCTAAACAAATTGATTTTTTGTTTAGACGTCAGTCTTCCGATTCGGTCACATTAATTTTTACAATAAAAAGCAGTATGTCTCACATTTGAGACAAAACACTTACATTTGCATAAAACATAATTTCTCCTTGAAAGACACCGAACAAAGCATCATCGAAGCAGCGATCCTTATATTCAATGAGGATCTTTCTGCGCCTTTGGAAAAGGTGGCGGAAAAGGCGCAGACGACGCGGCGGACGCTCCACAGGTATTTCAAAGACAGAAACGAGCTGATGCAGAAATGCAAAACGGAGATCAGAAAAGCTTGTCACAAGGCTATGCAGAAAGCGTATGACAGTACCGAAGACCCTGTAAAGCGACTTGAATACATGTTCTATGCAGGAATAGAATGCGGCACAAAGGACACTTTTTTGCACAAACTACACACTTTACACGACCACGATCATCGTGCACATGACAAGGAATGTGCCGAATATGATGACACTTTCTCTGTCTGGAAATCGCATTTGCAATATCTTCAAAAGGAAGGGCTGATCAGCTCAATGATGACGGTGGAATGGATGCACCAACTGTTCCAGGGTATTGTAGGCGCTTCCGTTTCTTCCAGAAATAATCCGCAAAATGATTTAGAAGTGGTTAAGAAGCTAGGCTGGTTTTCATTCAGTCGAGGAATAGGGCTGTAAAATTTTTTACCCATACATGTCTCACATTTGAGACATTTTAAACAAAAAACAAATGATATCTGAACACGATTTTGATGTAGTGATCATCGGCGGCAGCTATGCCGGATTATCGGCCGGCATGGCGCTCGGCCGCTCGATGTGGAAAGTTGCAATTATCGACAGCGGTAAACCCTGCAATGCACAAACCCCGCATTCACACAATTTTATCACCCACGACGGCGACACGCCAGCGGCCATTGCTGCCTCTGCAAAGGAGCAGGTACTCGCCTACCCGACCGTGCATTTTATAGAAGATCTGGCTGTAAATGCTTCCGGCACGGACAATGATTTTACGATCAACACACAAAATGGCCAGCAGCTGAAAGCCAAAAAATTGCTCTTCGCGACCGGTGTGAAAGATCTGATGCCCGACCTGCCCGGCCATTCCGAATGCTGGGGAATCAGTGTGATACATTGCCCGTTTTGCCACGGATACGAATACCGCGACGAGGAAACAGGCATTATGACAAACGGTGAAATGACGCTTGACTTTGCAAAACTGATCCGCAACTGGACACCGAAACTGACCATTTTCACAAACGGTCCTGCAACATTTGACGATCTTATCAGAGCAACCTTAACCCAAATCGGTGTCGGTCTCAACGAGAAAATAATCACTGAAATCGAGCATAAAAACGGGTACATCAGCCAGCTCGTATTCGCCGATCAGGAAACACACAGGTTGAAAGCGCTGTATTCGCGACCGCCGTTTATACAGCATTGCCAGCTCCCGGAACAGCTCGGCTGCATGTTAAGCCCGCAAGGTCATATTGTGGTAGATCCAACTCAGAAGACCAATATAGCCGGCATTTTTGCAGCTGGTGATAATACCGCAATGGCAAGATCCGTCTCCGGCGCAGTTGCTGCGGGCGGTATGGCGGGCGCCAGGATCTGTCACGAGTTGATCAGCCAGCAATATTCTTAGTATGTTTGCAGGCCATTAACGCTCATAATTTCCGATGTCAATATATAATACCCCGGCCAATATCATCATTACGTGCTACCGTCGCCTGGCTCCTTTTCTGGAACAGGAAGTAAAGGAACTCGGCTATGAGGTAGAAGAAACGTTTGCGACCGGCCTCCGCATTACAGGTACAGCAAATGACTGTATCAGATTGAATATAAACCTATACTGCGCAAGTCAGGTGTTGTATAGTCTGGGTAAATTCACTTCCCGGAATGCGACCGACGTGTACCGCTTTTTATCTGAAATACCTTGGGAAGATCTTTTGCCGGAAGACGGTTTTTTCTCCGTAACCAGCAACGTTCACAATGAAACTGTCAACAACTCGATGTTCGTGAATGTGAAGGTAAAAGATGCGATTGTTGACCGGATCAGGGCTAAAAAGGGCATTCGGCCTTCTTCCGGCTCTGAAATGGACCGGGCTGTGATACATCTTTTCTGGAAAGAAGACCAGGCTGAGATCTTTATTGATACATCGGGAGAAACGATCGCGCGCCACGGTTACCGCAAAATCCCGGGACAGGCGCCTATGCTCGAATCGCTCGCCTCAGCTACTATCCTGGCGAGTAAGTGGGACAGGAAATCTGCATTCATTAATCCAATGTGCGGCGCGGGCACGCTGGCGATCGAGGCTGCATTGATCGCGACCAACAGCAAACCCGGCCTTTTCAGGAATAATTACTCTTTCATGTATTTCCACGGTTACGACGAAGAGTTTTATTATGCAGAACAGGACAAAGTGGAAGCCCAGATTACCGAGGCTCCCGGTTTGAGGATCATCGCAACCGACCATAGCGAGAAAGCGATTGAGAATGCGAAGAAGAACGCAATTGCTGCCGGAGTAGCAAATATGATTGAGTTTTCGGTTTGCGATTTTGCTGATACAGAGATTCCACAGGAAAATAAGGGTGTCTTTTTTGTCAATCCGGAATACGGCGAGCGGTTGGGCGAAGAGCAGGAACTTGAAGAGACTTATGGACGAATTGGTGATTTTATGAAACAAAAGTGTGGAGGATATTCCGGTTACATCTTCACTGGAAACCTGGATCTGGCCAAGAAGATCGGCTTGAAAGCCAAGCGCAGAATTGAGTTTTATTCTGGTAAAATCGACTGTCGTTTACTGGAATACGAGCTTTATGAAGGTACCAGACGCACAATTACGCCGACTGAATAAAAGCATTATAGTCTTTTGACTGGAATCTTTGGCACGATAATTAGATTATTAAGACCATAATCAAACAAACAGTTGTCATGAGACAGTCACAGAATTCGGGGACGATGAGTCAAAGCCAGAATCCCCGGGCAAGGCCTGAAAACAAAGACAATTTGGACAGTAGGCACAAGGAAGAGGAAATGGTGAAAGGTAATCACATTACCAATAATCAGAAGGATCACCATAGCCTTAATAAGCAAAGTGAAAATTAGAGTGTAAGTCTTTGTGTTTATTGTGATTAGACCGAGAGCCGGGTTCAGAATTTCTGAATCCGGCTTTCTTTTTGCAGCAATGTGGGTAAAAATGGAAGTGTGGGTTTAGCTAGCAAACTATCCTTGTCTCAATACCCAATAACTGACCCAACTTGCTGATTTTGGAGCTGATATGCCCTATTCCTACTGCACAATGGTGAGCCGGACCGTGACCGTTCCAGCATGCTACAAATTTCCGCGCGCCCAAAGAGAAACGGTAGCGGCTGTTGGTATTACCAATTTCAAGGACCGGACCGGCGACTGATTCTCCCTCTGCGACGAGCAAAATCACCTTTCCATCCACCGTTTCTACCACCGAAAGCAATGTAACCGGCCCGTGCTTCACGCTCATTTCCACAGACAGCCCATTCCCGACTTTTCCATGATACACATACAGCGGCCGGACTTTTGTTTTTCCTTCCGCAATCGCAATATGTCCCGGTCCGTCGTGGCCCATTAATACAATATCATCGTTAAAATCCATTGCATAATATTCTGTAAATGAACCGCCTGCGCCGAAACTATCCATAATTTTCATCGCCTGCGCATTCTTGATTTCATATTCGCCGGCGACTGGAATACCGCGGGCTGTGAGCAGTGAGTTGCCTAATATCACAGAGCTCATGGTATTTTCATTCCATGCATTGCCGGTACCTTTATGATAATATGCCATCGAACCCAGCTGATATTTTTCAACGAGCTTGTCCAAGGCCACAGCTGTTTTTGCAGCTCTATCCAGCTCAATTTCAGCGCAATCTTCCTTGATCTCAAAGGTCGAGTGAAATGTCGCCAGCATCTGTTTGACTTCTGGTTCACTTACCTGCTCACGCAATGCAGAAAGTTCGTCTACCTCAATCACTTCAATATGTCCGCCGAAAGTGGCAGTTTGCAAAGTGAGGTCAGAATAAATATCGAGCATTCCTCCATAATAATTGCCCATTACCCCCAGCCGATTGTGCGTCATAATATGGGCTACCTGCGCCGCTTCGATCCATTCCCTCGCCTCATCCCAGGCAAGCGGATCGTCGTGGAGCATTCCGGTAATCTGGCTAAACGGGATTTTTGCGCGGTTGAATACGTTCGCAATCTCGGGCACGGGGCACGCGGAGCAGTAAGCCAGCCACTCGCCAGTCATTTTGGTCCTGTCGCCGAGTTGGTTAAACCATTTGTAGTCGATAGCTGCTTCGGGCGCCAGGTTCAATACGATCACCGGCACTTTTGCGCGGCGGACTACCGGAAGTACAGTGGCGGAAAGTGCGTAGGTGGTAACATACAAAAACAGCAGGTCCACGTCGGCGCGCCGGAACTCGTGCCCGGCGTCGAGCGCTTTTTCGGGCGAATCGATCAACCCGAGGTTGACGATCTCAGCGCCAAAACTGCCCAGCTTTTCGGAAACGGTTTCCAGGTAGCCTTTGAGCCTTTCTTCCAGCCCGTCAAACTGTTCCCAATAGGCTTGTAATCCGATGCCGAAAAGCCCGACTTTAAGCCGGTAGCTGCTGTGACTTACCATATCAAAAAATACAAATTCGAAATAATAAAGGTAGATTCCGCAGCTCAGCTTGTTTGATTTAAAAACTGCATTTAGTAGATTTGAGCCCGCTAAATGAAACTTTGGTTCGCAAAAGTAGGACATAAATAAGATCGCAGTCAATGAATAAAGTGATTCATTATTTGCACATATTGATATGGAACTGTACAGAAAGTATTTCAGCACCGAACAACTTGAAGAGCTGGCTGACTCGGAACCGAACTGGGGTGTCTCGATCTTGAATGTTGGTCACAACCTGCACCCGGCGGGAAAACTGTACCCCGACAATAACCACCCGGACAGTTATTATTTTGACTGGGAAAAAGGCAGGGTGATCCAGGAATTTCAGCTCGTTTATATTTCAAGTGGCAGCGGCGTATTTGAAACCGAGACCATCCCTCCGACCCTCGTAGAAGCCGGTACCGCATTTCTGCTTTTCCCGAATGTTTGGCACCGATACAAGCCTTCTCAGGAAACAGGCTGGGAGGAATTCTGGGTGGGTTTCGGCGGACATTATTCCGAATATTTAATGCGCCAGGAATGCTTCAAACCTGACAGTCCGCTTATCCGCATCGGTTTTAATTCTGAGCTGCTCAATGTATTTATCAGGCTCGTTCAAACGCTCAAATTCGAAGGAATAGCATTCAAACAAATATCGTCCTGCCTGGTGATCCAGCTGCTCGGGCTCGTTTATGCGTCGGCGTTAATGACCGACCGGTCGCGGTCCCATAAAGAAAAGCTAGTTCACCGGATGCGCTACCAGATCCACGAGCACAGTACGGATATCATCGATATGGAGAAATTGGCTGCCCAGCACGGAGTGAGTTACGGCTGGTTTAGAAAAGCGTTTAAAGAAGTGATAGGCACTTCTCCGGGTCAATATCATTTGAATTTAAAAATAGAAAAAGCTTGTCAGATGCTGCGGGAATCTTCTTTATCAGTTTCCGAAATTGCATTCAAGACCGGCTTTGAATCCGAGTTCTATTTTTCCCGGATATTCAAGAAAAAAATGACCGTACCTCCTACTTCTTACAGGGAAGGATAGCAGAAAAGGTAATTTAAGAACCGTACTTTCGTTGATATGGAGGTTTTAAAATGTTACCGATGAAATATATCGCTTTCTTACTGATCATCATCGGCCTGAGCTCCTGCGAGTGGATCGGCAATGCGCCTAGTTTTGGTGACGATTTCGTTACTTATACGATCCGCGAAGGCCGGCACGAGGTGGAGAATAATCTGAATACGCCCTTCACTTCCTCTTCCATGAATTTTCAGGCGGTATTCGACAGCAGCTGCGTTTATCAGAATGCAATACCTGAGAATCAGAACGATATCAATAAGTTGTACGGGTTTTCGGATTGCAGCTCAGGGCACCAAAGCAACAGTGCCCGCTTCGGCTGGAACTGGCGCGAAGGGGCACTGCGTATTTATGCTTATGTATATGTGAACGGGACGCGGCAGGAAAAAGAACTCGGTACCGCCGAACTAAATGAGCCGGCCAGCTTCAAGATCGCACTGCGCGACAATTCTTATCTATTTACATTCCGCGGAATGGAAACCAGTATGCCGCGACACTGCACGGGCGGGGTCGGCGTTGCTTATAAACTGCTGCCCTACTTCGGCGGGGACGAGCCTGCACCTCAGGATATCAGGATCAAAATCCGCAATTTATAAGGCTGCGAATAGTGAAAACGATTCAGCCGCAACAGTCAGCTTACCGTCCGTTTTTTCAGGTAAAGTTTGTTCCCCATTCCATTCTTCATCCGACGAAGCAATCAGCTTCTGCCAGTTTTGACCCGCAGGCAAAGTAATATCCTCCGTGTTTTTGGAAAAATTAAGAATACCTAAAATGCGCTGCCCGCCGGTATTCCGCTCCAAAATGATAGTTTCGGAACCTTCCGGCACGGTGACTTCCAGGCCTGACCTGTCAGCAGACCGTAATGCAGGCTGCTCTTTCCTTAATTTGATCAGCGCTTTGTAAAAGCGGAACATCGTCTGGTGCGGCTCTTGTTCGAGCAGGTTCCACTGCAGTGTCGAGTTATTAAATGTCTCCTCTCCAACCGGATCAGGCGCGTCGCCCTCAATATGAAATGCGGCAAACTCACTCTTCCGGCCTTTTCTTACCGCCTCGGCAAGCTCGGGATCTGTGTGGCTCACGAAATATTGGAACGGGTTACTTTCGCTATATTCTTCCCCCATAAACAGCAGCGGCAAAAACGGGCTCACGATAACAGTTCCGGCCAGCAGCTTCTGCATTTCAAAACTCACCAGCTGGCTCGTCCGCTCGCCGAGCATACGGTTTCCAACGTGGTCGTGATTTTGGGAGAAAACGATAAACTGGTGTCCGGGGAAACCCTCAGCCTTCACCCCAAATGTGCGTTTGCGATGCTCGGAATAAATACCGTCGAAGACATAAGCGTCGCGGAATGACTTAGCAAGCGAGGTAATCGGGTCGAAGTCGGAATAATAGCCGCTTTTTTCCTGGCCGGAAGATACCCTTAACGCGTGGTGAAATTCATCCACCCATTGCGCATCCATTCCGTAACCATTTTCTGAGCCCGGTTTGATATAGCGGGTATCGTTCAGATCCATTTCCACGATCAGGTAATGCTGCTTTCCTGTGGATTTGCTCAGTTCTTCCGTGCGCATTTTCATCTCTGCCAACAAATGCACCGGACTGAAATCCTTGATCGCATGAACCGCATCGAGGCGCAAACCGTCGATATGGAAATCGCGGAACCACATCAATGCATTTTCGATAAAATAATGCCTCACCGCATCGCTCCAAGCGTCGTCGAAATTAATCGCCTCTCCCCAGGGGGTATTGTATTTATTGGTAAAATATGGCCCGAACTGCCCGAATATATTACCTTCCGGTCCCATGTGGTTGTAAACCATGTCAAGGATTACCGCTATTCCTTTGGCGTGGCAGGCATTTACAAAGCTTTGCATTGCCTGCGGCCCGCCATACGAATCCTGAACACTATAAGGAAAAACGCCGTCGTAGCCCCAGTTGCGCGGACCGGCAAACTGCGAAACGGGCATTAGTTCAATAGCAGTTATGCCCAGTTCCACCAGATATTCCAGGCGCGTTTCCATAGCAGCGAGCGTTCCTTCGGAAGTAAATGTCCCGATATGCGCTTCGTAGATGATATAATCGGGAAGGGAAGGATTTACCCACTGCGCGTCGGTCCACTGAAAAGCATTCAGGTCAACCGTCTCCGACGCGCCGTGCACGCCTTGTGACTGAAAAAGTGAGGCGGGATCAGGCAACAGTTTTCCATTGCCCAAATCAAACTGGTAAGAATCGCCCGGCTTTACTTCTGTCGTTTCGGAATGCCAATATCCGTATTCCAGCTTTTCCAGACTGATTTTTTTGCCAGAACTTTCAATTGACAAAGTCACCTCGTTCGCCTCTGGCGCCCAGACCAGAACTTCGGCTTCTCCCTGATGATTAAATCTGATACCAGGAATTCCTGGTTTTGTGTTGATGAGCTTCATATTTTTTGTTCTTCCAAAGCATGTTTAAAAACGATGACTGACCGGCTATCGACAGTTACAGCTGTATCAGGCTTGAATATCTCGCCGTTTTCGCTGACGTAGCTTTCGCTGGTATCTATCACTTTCCGCCACTCACTGCCATATTTTTCGGGCGGCAGCATGTATTGTACCGGTTCGTAATGCGCATTAAAAATCATATAAAAGCTATCGTCGTAAATCGGCTCGCCTTTCGGATTCATGTGACGTATCCCCTTACCATTCAGGAAGATACCCAGCGATTTGGCATAATCGTGGTTCCAGTTTTCCTCGGGCATTTCTTGTCCGTCGGGCAAAAACCAGGCAATATCTTCCAGCCCTATTCCCTTAATTGGCATACCTCGGAACCAGTGTTTCCGGCGGAATGTAGGGTGGGCTTTACAGAATGCGATCAGCTTTTGGGTAAAATCCAGCAGCTCCTGATCGGCTTTGTCCCAGTTAAGCCACGAAATCTCATTATCCTGGCAATACGCATTGTTATTCCCTTGCTGCGTTCTGCCCCACTCATCGCCTGCTACCAGCATGGGTACACCTTGCGAAAGAAAAAGTGTAGTCAGGAAATTTCGCTTCTGGCGGTTTCTGAGCTTGATAACCTCGGGATCTTCGGAAGGCCCTTCGTCGCCACAGTTCCACGATTGGTTGTGGCTTTCGCCATCCATATTGTTTTCACCGTTTTCGAAGTTACGCTTCTCATTATACGATACGAGGTCATTCAAAGTGAAGCCATCGTGCGCAGTGATGAAGTTGATACTTGCTGTCGGATGACGATCTTCCCCTTTGTATAAATCGGAACTTCCCGTAAAGCGTTCAGCGAATTCGGCCAGCATACTATCTGCACCCCGCCAGTAATCGCGCATACAATCCCGGTAGCGGCCATTCCATTCTGCCCAGCCTATTGGAAACTTACCTACCTGATATCCATCCTGACCAATATCCCAAGGCTCGGCGATCAGCTTAACCTGTGAAATAATAGGATCCTGGTGGATAATATCAAAAAACGCGCTCAAACGGTCCACTTCGTGTAACTCGCGCGCCAGTGTGGAGGCGAGGTCAAAACGGAAACCATCGACGTGCATTTCTGTGATCCAGTAGCGTAAACTGTCCATGATCAACCGCAATACATTCGGCAGGCGCGCATTCAACGTATTACCGGTACCGGTGTAATCCATATAATAGCGACCGTCCATTAACCGGTAGTATGCCATATTATCAATACCCCTGAAAGAAAGCGTCGGCCCCATTTGATTGCCCTCGCCGGTGTGATTGTACACCACATCGAGTATCACTTCGATTCCCGCCTTATGCATTTCCTTCACCATATTCTTAAATTCGAGTACCTGCTCGCCGTGGGTACCTGAACTGCTGTAACGCACATCCGGCGCGAAAAAACCGACTGAGTTGTATCCCCAGTAATTGGTCAGACTTCTTTCCTTCAAATGTCTGTCGGATACGAAATGGTGCACAGGCATCAATTCAAGCGCATTAATACCCAACTTTTTCAGATAGTTGATACTTGCCGGGTGCGCCAAACCTGCGTAGGTTCCCCGAATATCTTCGGGAATATCAGGATGCAGATTGGTGAAACCCTTTACGTGCGCTTCGTAAATAATAGTATCGTGATACGGAATTTCAGGCGCTTTCACATCTTCCCAGTCGAAAGTATGGTCTATAACAACAGACTTCGGAATATAGCAGGCGCTGTCCAGATCACTGAAACTCAGGTCTTCCTCAGGGTCTCCTATCTTGTAACCGAAAAGCGCATCGTGCCACTGGATCGTTCCCGAAATAGCTTTGGCGTAAGGATCTATCAAAAGTTTGTTTGGGTTAAATCGCAGCCCGACTGTCGGCTCGTATGGACCGTGTACGCGGTAGCCGTAAAGCTGTCCGGGTTTCAGATCGGGAACGTATACATGCCATACGTAATGGGAAACTTCCCTTATACGGATCTTAACGTTTTCAGTAAGACTCTCTGGTGAATCAAACAAACACAGTTCAACGCCAGTCGCATGCTCGGAGTACAGTGCAAAATTCACCCCTTTTCCATCCCACGTTGCGCCAAGGGGATAAGGTTCCCCCGGATACACGACAACGTTATCCAATTTCGACTGGTCGACTAATTTTTGATTGGCAATTTTTCTCATCTTGCAAAATTTATTTTCCCGCTAAAATTCCTCTGACAGGCCAACTGTACAGCTTTTGCGGAATGCATTACAGCATAAAAAAAAGGCCTGCCGGTTCGTTAGTACGCCATTTGCTATAAAATTATGCCAACCGGGCTCGCCCGCAGACGGGAAATATTTCCCCATTTGCCATATTTAACACAACCTTAATGCGATGACAGATCAACAGCTCTTATTGGAAATGCAACAGTTTTTGGAAGAGGTATCCGTTACGAACGAGGATACTACTTTCGATCCCGACAAAGATTACCTGGTGGAGGCGCTGATCACGCTGGTGCGCGAAGAAGAGAAAACTTCTATTGTTGAGGATTTTGATACACCTTATCTTCATCCCATGCTCACGGTGCAGAAATGGGTGGAAGAGCTGAAATTGCTGGTTGCCGGAAAGCTGCGGGACGAAAGTGTTGGTTCAGAGTAAGAAAATGCCTTATTTGCGCAAATAAACGGGTTTTTGGTATGATTTTTATAGGTAAAAAATCATACACACACTCCTTTTTGTTCCTTTACCAACGCTTATGATCCTGATTGTCGACGACAGGCCGGAAAACATTCTACCTCTAAAAAAAATCCTGGAATTACACGGTTTTAAAACGGACACTGCTGAGTCCGGTGAAGAGGCATTGAAGAAAGTTCTGAATACAAGCTATTCCGTCATTATCCTGGACGTGCAAATGCCCGGTATGGATGGATTTGAAGTAGCCGAAGCAATCGCAGGGTTCAGCCGCGCGAAAGACACGCCGATCATTTTCCTTTCGGCTGTTAACACCGATAAGCGCTTCATTACCAAGGGTTATACCTCAGGCGGGATCGATTACCTGACCAAGCCGGTTGATGCTGATATTCTGCTGCTTAAAGTCAAAACGTTCATTCGCCTCTACGAGCAGCAGCAGCAGCTGAAAGCGATCCAGGAATCGCTGCGGCAGGAAATTGATACCAGGAAACATGCGCAGGAAGAACTGGCGCTGAGAATGCAGGAACTCCGGTTTATCCTCGAATCGTTGCCGCAGATCGCATTTACGATCAAAACTGACGGCAAAATAGAATTTGTGAACGAACACTGGTTCCAGTTTTCAACCGACTCGGGTGTTTTTCCCGAAACCCACCCCGAAGACGATTTTCACGAACGCTGGGAAGCGCATTTTAATAGCGGCAGTGAGTTTACCAGCGAGGCGAGGCTTAAACATCTTGAAACCAACGATTACCGGTACTTTCTGTTGAAGATCATCCCGATATTTCAGAATAGCGAAATTGTCCGCTGGGTAGGTACATTCACAGATATTCACCAGCAAAAAATAGTCAACGAGCTGCTCGAACATAAGGTGGAACTGCGCACCCGCGAGCTTCTTGACAAAAATTCGGAACTTGAAATCACCAATCACGAATTACAGCAATTCGCCTGGGTGGTTTCTCACGATTTGAAAGAGCCGCTCCGCAAGATCCAGACATTCAGTCATTTAATTAAAGATAAGTACCTGAGTGATAATTTGGAAGCGACTTCTTATCTGAACCGCTCCATCAACTCATCCGCCAGAATGTCGCGCCTGATAAGCGATCTGCTCGACTATTCGCGGTTGTCTGTCAAGGCATTTTTCCAACCCACCGATTTGAACCAGCTGATTTCCGAGCTGCTTTCTGATTTTGATGAAAGTATCCTCGAAAAGAATGCTACGGTGCAGGTAGGAAAGCTGCCGATCATCGACACCATTCCTAGCCAGATCAGGCAGGTGTTTCAGAACCTGATCAGTAATGCGCTGAAATTTTCGAAAAAGGATGTACCGCCAATTATCCATATCACTGCCGATCTGATCGATAGTAAAGACGTTTCCGCAGATATTTCACCTGACGGAAAATTTTGCAGGATTACGATCGCAGACAACGGGATCGGCTTCAACGAAAAATTCCTCGACCGGATCTTTGTTATTTTTCAGCGGCTCAATAACCTCAGTAATTATGAAGGCACAGGTATCGGACTGGCTATTGCCAAGAAGATCATGGACAAACATAACGGGCTGATCTCTGCGCAAAGCATTGAGAATGAAGGCGCTAAATTCATGCTGGTAATGCCGCTCGTGCAGGACCAGATTTCCCAGGAAACGACATCAGACATATAAGGTAAGAAGCTTCTATGAAAAAAACCTCTAACTCAATTATACAGCAACTTCAGATTGTATTCTCTTTTTCAGTCCTCCTTCTCATTTTCAGTTTGCTGGCCTCCTATTACAGCACCCAAAAGCTGATCAGGAACTCGGAGCTGGTTAATCACACCAACGAAGTGCTCCTGGAAGCAGAAGCGATCATTTCACACATGAAAGACGCCGAAACCGGGCAGCGCGGCTTCCTGGTGACGCACGATCCTGAATTTCTTACACCGTATAACGGAGCTTACGAAAAAACGACGAATAGCTACAACCGTCTTACCGAACTGACTGCCGACAACCCGGAGCAGCAACGGTACCTGCGGGAAGTTAAGGCTTTGTATGAAGCCAAATTCGGGCAGATGCAAAATATCATCGATATGGCGCGGAAAAGTCAGAATATGGTGGAGGATACCGAGGCCAGACTTCGGGAAATGGTGAGAGGCAAGAAGGTAATGGACGATCTTCGGCTGGCGGTGAAGCAAATCAAGGAACAGGAAAAAGCGATCCTGGCAACCCGCCTGGAACAGCAGCAGATCTACATTCAATATACCCCCATCCTGCTCATATTAGCGGCATTGATCTCGATCCTGATCACGCTTTTCGCCTATTTGAGGATCAAAAATGATATGGACAAAAGGATCGTCCAGCAGCAGATTGAGACTGATAAATATGCAGAAACACAGCGAAGAATCGCTCATATTGAGGAAGTTACCCAGGACGTTTCCGACGGCGACTATTCTGTAAGGGCAGTGGAAGATAGTGAGGATGAATTGGGCCGAATTGCAATTGCGCTCAATAAAATGGCGGGCTCGCTCGAACAGACCTTTAATGATTTGAACAGTAAAAACTGGTTGCAGGCCGGTGCAGTGCGGGTGAGCGACGCGATCAGAGGCGAGCGGATCCTGAAAAAACTGACCAGTAACCTCCTCAATACCGTGATCGAATATACCGGCGCGCAGTTGGGTACCATATATATTTTGGATAGTGACTGGAATTTCAGACTGAGCAGCAGCCACGCAGTCCGGAATCCGTCGGAGTTCCTGGTTTCGGGCGAAGGGTTGGCGGGACAGGTTATTGCAAATAAAAAACCGCTGATTGTCAATAACATACCTGATAACTACCTGCGGGTTTCGTCTTCTCTGGGCGAAAGTAATCCGGCGGCACTTGCTATTCTGCCGCTTACCTATTCCTACGAATGTATCGGGGTAATAGAACTCGCATTCCTGAAAGAACCCGACGAATTGCAAATTCGCTTTTTACAGGAAAACCTGGAATCGATGGCGACGGGCGTAAATTCTGCATTGGATTACCTCAAACTTCAAAACTTCCTGGAAGAAACGCAGGCGCAGTCGGAAGAACTGCAAACGCAACATAATGAGCTCGAAAACCTGAATGCGGAATTGGAAGCGCAGTCGCAGAAATTGCAGGCATCGGAAGAAGAGCTGCGGGTACAGCAGGAAGAATTGCAGCAAACCAATGAAGAGCTGGAAGAAAGAAGCGGGTTGCTGGAAGAGAAGAATATCGAGATCGTTAAAAAAGCCGAAGAACTTGAACTGACAACGCGGTACAAATCTGAATTCCTGGCCAATATGTCGCACGAACTGCGAACTCCATTGAACTCTATCTTACTGCTTAGCAGGCTATTATCAGAAAATGATGATCAGAATCTAACGGATGAGCAAATTGAATATGCGACGGTTATCCAGTCTTCCGGCAACGGTTTGCTGGGGCTGATCGACGAGATACTTGACCTTTCCAAAATTGAGGCGGGCAAGATGGAGCTCGATTATGTGAATGTGGCTGTGAAGGAGATCACCGAGGATTTGAAAGGTCTGTTCTCCCCTGTTGCCCGCGAGAAGAATCTGGAATTTGAGATTAACATTTCCCCAGACGTGCCGGCGGTCATTGAAACGGACAAAATGCGTTTGGAACAGATCCTTAAAAACCTGATCTCGAATGCATTAAAGTTTACTTCCGTTGGCTCCGTGCAGGTGAATATCAAGTTGCAGGAAGGAAACGATCGCATGCTTTGCTTCTCTGTGCGCGATACCGGAATTGGCGTAGCTCCTGAAAAACAGCAGCATATTTTCGAAGCATTTCAGCAAGCCGACGGATCTACCAAACGCAAATATGGCGGAACCGGCTTGGGGCTGTCGATCAGCCGGGAGTTGGTGAAACTGCTGGGTGGGGAAATATCGCTGACCAGCATTGTTAACAAGGGAAGTGAGTTTACCCTATTCATTCCGATTGATGCAAAAGATACTGTTGAACAACCCGAAAACCAGAATTTCTTCAAAAGTACGCCCGATGAACCTGTGGTACGTAAAGCTGAGCCCGACTACCGGTTTATCAGTACTGTAATCCCCGAAAGTATTCCCGACGACCGCAATACGATCATCAGCACGGATAAGACCATATTGATCGTAGAGGACGATACTTATTTTGCCAAATCGCTGCTCGAATACACGCGTCGGCAAGGTTACAAGGGGATCGTTTCGGTACGTGGCGATGAGGGGCTGCAACTGGCCAAAACCTTTAAGCCGATGGGGATATTGCTCGATATTCAGCTGCCTGTGGTAAGCGGCTGGGAGGTAATGGACCAACTGAAATCCGATCCTGAAACGAGGCATATTCCGGTGCATATTATGTCATCCCACCGACTGAAAAACGAGAGTCTGATGAAAGGCGCGGTTGATTTTATCGACAAGCCCGTCGCGATCGACAAGATGCAGGAAGTGTTTAAAAAGATTGAATATGTGATCAGTAAAAAATCTAAGAAAGTACTGATCCTGGAAGATAACTCAATGCATGCCAAGGCGTTGGCTTATTTCCTGGCCACATTCCATATTAATTCAGAATTGAAAAGTGACCTCGCCGAAGGAATACAGGCGTTGAAAGAAAATCAGGTGGATTGTGTGATCCTGGATATGGGTATCCCCGATAAAAAGGCTTACGAGGCGCTGGAAGAGGCGAAAAAGAACCCTGGTTTTGAGAATATTCCTATTATTATTTTTACGGGAAAAAGTCTGTCGATGTCCGAGGAGCTCAGGATCAAGCAATATGCAGATTCTATCATCGTCAAAACGGCGCATTCTTACCAGCGGATGCTCGATGAAGTTTCGCTGTTCCTGCATGTGGTGGAGGAAAATAAAAAGAATCCTCAGAAACTGATCGATCAGAAGAAGCTAGGCGGCCTGAGCGAGATATTGAGCAATAAAACGGTATTGATCGCCGACGATGATGTGCGGAATATATTCTCACTATCCAAGTCGCTTGAAAACTATAAAATGAATGTGATCACGGCGCTCGACGGTAAAGAAGCGTTGGCCAAGCTGGAAGAAAATCCTTCGGTGGACGTGGTGCTGCTGGATATGATGATGCCTCAGATGGACGGTTACGAAACGGCGCGACGCATTCGGGAGAATATCAAATGGCGGAACCTGCCCGTAATTGCAGTAACGGCCAAAGCGATGACCGGCGACCGCGAGAAGTGCATCAACGCAGGCGCATCGGATTACATTACCAAGCCGGTGGATATCGACCAGTTGATGTCGCTGCTGCGGGTTTGGCTTTATGAGAGGTATTGAATTTTCAATGATTGAATGATTGAATGACTGAATGATTGAATTTTCAATGAGCCGCCGTGGAACGGTGAGTTAGTGAATGTGTGAGTTAATGAATGAATGAGTGAGTTAGTGAATTTTGAATAAGTGAATAGAATTAATGGTTAGGAATAAGGACTATTCAATCATTCAATCATTCAATCATTCAATCATTCAGTCATTCAATCATTCAATCATTCAATCATTCAACATTAAAAATACTATGAGTAAGAAACGGGTTTTGATTATTGATGATGATTCGCGGAATATTTTTGCGCTGAAAGCTACTTTGAAGGCGAAAGGATTTGATTGCGTTTCGAGTTCCGGTGCGCTGGATGCTTTGGATCTGTTGCGGACCAATGAAGCAATAGATGCAGTGCTGATTGACATGATGATGCCGGAAATGGATGGTTATGAGGCGATTCCGATCATGAAGGCTATCGAGCACCGGGCTGGTATCCCTGTAATCGCTGTCACCGCGCAGGCGATGGTGGGCGACCGGGAGAAATGTTTGCAGGCTGGTGCCGATGGTTATATTTCAAAACCGATCGACGTGGATAAGTTGCTGGGATTGCTGGCGGGTATTTAAGTGTGAAAAATGATTGAAGATGAAGATATCGACCTGCTGCTGAATGACTTATTCGATTTATACGGATATGATTTCACGAGCTATTCCCGGGCGTCGCTCCAAAGGCGGATCGAGCGGCTGTGCATGCTCGACAAGTTTCCGAGCTTCGCCGAGCTGAGGTATCGCGTACGGAATGATCCTGAATACCTGAAAAGGTTTGTGGAAGAAATTACGGTGAATGTGACGGAAATGTTCCGTGATCCTTCATTTTACAAATCCCTTCGCGATGATATTCTGCCCGTTTTGGGCACCAAGCCTTTTATCCGGATCTGGCACGCGGGCTGCTCGACAGGCGAGGAGGTATATTCGATGGCAATCTTGCTGAAAGAGGCTAACCTGCTTCGCAAATCGCTTTTATACGCAACAGATCTGAACCCTACTGTGCTGGAAAAAGTACGAAAAGGAATTTTTCCACTTACCCAGATGAAGCAGTACTCCGAAAGCTATATTGCCTCCGGCGGGACGCGCGACTTTTCGAGTTATTACACTGCAAATTACGGTCAGGCGAAATTTGACAGTGAACTTTCAGAGAAAATTATTATCTCGACACATAACCTCGTTTCCGACAGCTCCTTTAATGAATTTGACCTGATACTCTGTCGGAATGTGCTTATTTATTTTGATAAAAAATTGCAGGACAGGGTATTGCAGCTTTTCGACGCCAGCCTGGGCACACTAAGCTACCTGGCGCTGGGCACGAAGGAAACGCTGAAATTTTCTGTCGTCCAGAATAAGTTCAAGCAATTGAACCGAGAAAAAATATGGAAGAAAATAGAATAACGCCGCATTGTGAACTGTTGCTGATCGGCGGGTCGGCGGGTAGCCTGGAAGTACTTTTCAAACTCCTGCCGCTGCTGAAAGCCGACCTCCCCTTTCCGGTAGTATTGGTGCTGCACCGTCGAAATTCCGGTGATTCTTCACTGACGGAACTGCTGGCGAGCAAAAGTTCGCTGTTTACTTCCGAAGTGGAAGACAAGGATCCGATCCTGGCAGGCAATATCTACCTCGCTCCTGCCGACTACCACTTACTAATTGAAAACGACCGTTCATTCTCCCTGGACTACTCTGAGAAAATTAATTACAGCCGCCCGAGTATTGACGTCACATTTGAATCAGCAGCGAACATTTACGGATGTTCGGTCGTAGCCGCGCTTTTATCGGGTGCGAATGAAGACGGTACCAGGGGACTTATGGCTATTCAGAAAGCAGGCGGGCGCACAGTTGCACAACTTCCGGCTACTGCGCAAATGCCCTTTATGCCGCAGCACGCTATCACTTCCGACGCCGCCGGTCTAGTGCTGGATATTCCGGGAATGGCGCATTTCTTCAATACGCTGGAATAGATTTTATAATCGTTGATTTTTACCATAAAAGGTATCTTTTGTCATTTTTCCTAACCGCTTTTTTGAGGAGATTTGTCCAGATCCTAATAAAAGGCACCGCCTCTCACATAAACGGATTGATCATGGCCAAGCACAGCAGAATATACAGCGTATTATTTAATAAATGCCCGCGATGCGGGGAAGGTGATTTTTTTGTGAGCAAAAGCGCTTACGACCTCAGGAATTTTGAAAAAATGCACAAACACTGTCCGCATTGCGGCGAGAACCTGGTACCAGAGCCCGGCTTTTACCAGGGTGCCCTGTACATGAGCTATGCATTTTACGTAGCCTTCATGGTGATCGTTTTCCTGATCGTAGTCAACTTTTTCGAGCAATATCTCGACTATTTCCTCTTCGGAATCATCCCCATACTAATTATCCTAACCCCCTGGTTCTACCGCCTGGCAAGACGCGCCTGGCTGGCGATTTTTATCAAGCCAGCTGCGGGGGAGGTTTAATTTTGAATGATTGAATGATTGAATGATTGAATTAGTGAATGAGTGAATGATTGAATGAGTGAGTTAGTGGATGAGTGAATAAAGTAGATTTAGAAAAGTTATTTTAAGTCACGATGAGAATGCCCTTGTTTTCCTTTCATCCTACCTTCCTCTTTTACTCACTAATAAGGTCATTCAATCATTCAATCATTCAATCATTCAAAACTCCTTCCTTCCACCCCTCCGGCCCAAGGCCCGTTTCCTTCTTGAAAAACTTGCTGAAATAGGAATTGTCTGCGAATTGGAGCTGGTCGGAAACTTGTGAGATTGTCAGTTTTCGACTCACAAGTAAACGCTTCGCTTCCAATACGATACGTGCGCGCACTACTTCTCCGGCCTGCATCCCGAGGTCGGCTTTGCATAATGCATTCAAATGATTGGGGGTGATATTCAAAAGCGCTGCGTATGCACCGGGTTGCTTCATCGTTGCAAAATGCTTGTCGACCAGCCTCTGGAATTGTCTGATCACCGGGTTTCTCAACTCAATTTTTCGTCCATTCAAAATTTGATCCGGCTTGCCTGACTGCCCCGCCGGCCCGTTCCTGGCGACTGTAAAAAGCAGCTGCAAGAGCAGGGCGCGTATCATATCCTTGCGAAACAGCAGCTCCCCTTTCTCCTGCACGAGCAGCTCTTCGAAAATGCCTTGCACTTTGGCAAAAGTGGCCTTGCCGAGCTCCAAAACGTTATTCCGGCTATCGCTGGTCAGGAACGAAAAGTAATCGAGGTAATCGGGTTGCAGCAGGAAAGACTTGAAAAATGACTCGGAAAAATTAACTACATACCCTTCCGGTTCGCCTTCGAAACGCCAGTCGTGCACCTGTCCGGGCACCATGAAATACATCTGCCGCTCCGCCACGGGGAAATGATTGAAATCAATGATATGCGACCCTGCGCCTTCGGTGAAAAGTACCAGGTGATAGAAACTGTGGCGGTGCGGGAAAACGAGATTCTGGTGTTCTCTCAGGTACTCCGAAAACCGGCTGATCATAAAATCCTCCGCCCGATACTCCGAAAGCGGCCCGATATCCAGTCTTGGAAAAGTAGAACGCATAAAAAAGAAAAAAGTAACGACCCCAAATCTAAAAATATCTAAACTCAATTCCTCCTTCCTCCCTTCCTCCCTTTCCTCCTTCCTCCCTTTCCTCCATCCTCCCCTAAAACTACCGCTAAATTGTTCACACCCACCGCTTGCCTATCCGTTTGCCAGTCTTAAAATCCAATGTGCATATTCGGTCTGCATTAAAGTCAAAATTTAAACATAACTGACTATGAGACCGGAATTTTATGAAGACACACGCTGTGATTCACTCACAATATGGAAGAAGTGGAAGTTATCACGCACGTATTTGCTGGCGTTGATTTTACTGTGCGGCGCGGTGGACGTGCGCGGGCAGGTGCCGAAAATGTTCAGCTTTCAAGGAATAGCACGGGACGCAAGCGGGAAGATTGTTGCTAACAAATCTATATTGGTAGAAGTGAACATCGTAAATCCTGATGATGGACAGGCTGTTTACGGCGAAACTTATCAACCTACCACCAATTCACAAGGCATATTTACAATAGCGGTGGGTGACATCGGTTTATCTGCGGGTAATGCCGGAGATATGTCGGCCAAAGACTGGATACATAAAAATTTTTCATTAAGGCTTTTCTTAAATATTGAAGGTATCGGCGGCCAATATGTTGAACTTGAAAGTGAGCCATTATTGAGCGTTCCCTACGCATTCGTTTCTGATCATTCTGCATTTGCAGAAAAAGCAGGTAGCGTAAATAGTTTAACTCATGATCTCCCAATTATTCAAACCGGCACTGCTAGTGGACCTGCATTATCTACTGTCGGTGTAGGGAATAAGCTAATTTGGTATCCGAAGAAGGCATCATTCAGAGTTGGTCAGATAACCGGAAATCAATGGGAAGAAGCTCAAATTGGCGATAACTCCTTCGCTGCCGGGTTAGATGTTCTTGCTTCCGGTGCACAATCAATCGCACTAGGAAACGGAACAACCGCCAATGCACTAAACGGCATCGCACTTGGTAAGTATAATGACATTCCAACTACCGACTTATTTGGCAGCCCGCAAGGAAGACTATTACAAGTTGGAAATGGCGGCGGACCAGGGAGCCGAAGCAATGCACTCACAATACTTAATAGCGGAAAAGTTGGAATTGGAGGCGCCGTTCTCGTGCCTGAGCATTTGCTAGATCTCGGTGGACGTGCTCGTATTCGTCATTCGGCGAATCAGACTGCGGGAATTTTTCTCGACGGGCCTCTTACAAAAGAATCAAGTTTTGTCGGAATGAAAGCTGACAACGAAGTTGGTTTTTTCATTGGCGGTGACTGGCGCTTTTGGGTAAATGGCCAGGGTAACGGTTACCTCAACGGCAACATCATCCAAACCTCCGACCGGCGCCTGAAGCGCAACTTCTCTCCTGTTACAAACAGCCTTTCCAAATTAACCAACCTTACTGGCCAGCATTATTTCTGGAAAGACACTACCAAAAGCCAGGAGCTGCAAACGGGACTGGTCGCTCAGGAAGTGGAGCAATACTTCCCTGAGCTGGTCACCACGGACGATAAGGGTTTCAAAGCAGTCAACTACATCGGCCTGATCCCGCATTTGATCGAGTCTGTCAAATTGATTGGCGTGCTGGAAAAGAAGTTGGAAAGTTTCACAGCAAGAGAAGACCAGATGCAAAAGGAAGTAGCCAATGTAATCCGCGATCTAAGATCAGAACTCAGCATTATCAAAGCTGCCAACAATTCAAACCAACAATCCAAATGAAAAATCAATACACGTTTATGCGAAAGAGGCTATTCAAACTTCAATGGAAAATATGCTGCCTGATATGTCTTGTGAGCTTAATCTCACTAACTGCCCAGGCGCAGGCGCCGAATCAATTCAGTTTTCAGGGTGTAGCGCGGGATGCGAGCGGGAAGGTGATTGCGAATGGGAATGTGACGGTGGCGATCGAAATAAAATTGTCTCCAAATGGAGGCACCATAGTCGAGGAGATTCACGATGCCTTAACAACCGGGACTGGGGTATTCACTATCCAAATTGGCAGCGGAGGTGGAAACTTAGCAGACGTCAATTGGGATGCAGGCCCAAAATTTTTGAATGTTAAGATAGATCCCTCGGGAGGAAATGATCTCTCTGATTACATCGATCTTGGCTCTACGCAATTATTAAGTGTCCCATATGCATTGATGGCCAATGTGGCAGCTAAACTGCCGGAACTTGATCCCATTTCACAAGTTGGAGTTTTTGGACAAGGAAAGACGCTAAATACCATTTCAACGGCGCCAAGCTTGATCTGGTATCCGAGAAAAGATGCTTTCAAAGTGGGACAGGGCGCGGTGAACGAAAATTCCTTTGGAGCTCATTCGGTTGCATTGGGAGATAGGAGCATCGCATCGGCAAATTATTCCACGGCAATAGGACTCGAAACCATTGCAAACGTCGAGGGTGGGACCGTGCTCGGCAAATTCAATAACATTCCCTTAATAGACTTAGAAGGAAATCAAGATAACCGTCTCTTACAAATTGGGAACGGAATGAATGATGAAAATCGCTCCAATGCACTTACCATGATGAAAGATGGAAAGACAGGAATTGGAACAAACGTACTCAACCCAAAGTATCTCCTAGACATCGGCGGTAGGGCACGGATCAAGCATACAAATGAAACCGCAGGAATTCACTTCAATAATTCTGCTAACGTTGAGAGCGGGTTTGTGGGAATGAGGAACGATGATCACATTGGGTTCTTCATTGGAGGAAAATGGAGCTTCTATGTGAATGGTGCTGGTGAGGGCTACCTCAATGGAAGTATAATGCAAACCTCTGACCGCCGCCTGAAACGCAACTTCTCTCCTGTTACAAACAGCCTTTCCAAATTAAGCAACATCACCGGCCAGCATTATTTCTGGAAAGACACTACCAAAAGCCAGGAGCTGCAAACGGGGCTGATCGCCCAGGAAGTGGAGCAATACTTCCCTGAGCTGGTCACCACGGACGATAAGGGTTTCAAAGCAGTCAACTACATCGGCCTGATCCCGCATTTGATCGAGTCTGTCAAAACATTGAAAGCGCAGACGGAGGTGATCGGCGCGCTGGAAAAGAAGCTTGAAAGTGTCACAGCCAGGGAAACCCAAATGCGTGATGAAATAAAAGCAAGTCTGCTCCGTGAACTCCGCTCGGAACTAAGCAACATCAAAGCCGCCAACAACTCAAACCAACAATCCAAATGAAAGATCAATACACATTTATGCGAAAAAAGCGATTCAAACTCCACTGGAAACTATGCTGCCTGTTTTGGCTGGCGTATTTACTCTCCCCCATTGCAAACGCTCAGGCACCGAATCAGTTCAGCTTTCAAGGGGTGGCAAGGGACGCAAGCGGGAAGGTGATTGCGAATGCGAGTGTTAGTCTAATTACCAAGATAAATTCAACTGCAAATCCAGATGTGGTGTATGAACAAGTCCATGAAGCCGCCACCAATAGTGTTGGCGTGTTCACAATTCAAATTGGAAACCCACTGAGCGGAGATTTTGCCGCCATCGATTGGAGTCAGGGTCCCTACTTTCTAAACATCAATATGGATCCTTCGGGAGGGAATAACCCAGCCGATTATATTGATCTTGGAACTACACAAATACTGAGTGTTCCTTACGCTCTGACGGCAAACAAATTGCCTAATCTGGATCCTATAAATCAAAAGGGAGTATTCGGATCGGGCCAGTCGATTATTGCGTTTTCAAATGGGCCAAGCCTGATCTGGTATCCTAGGAAAGACGCTTTTAAAGTTGGAACTGGTGTTGCAGGCGATATTTCTTTGGGAGAACATTCTGTGGCATTAGGGAATTCCAGTACTGCAAGGGCTAAAAAAGCTATCGCCATAGGTGTCAATGCTTTCGCAAATGTCGAAGGAGGAACGGTATTGGGGAGATATAACAACGTACCCGAAATAGATTCCGAGGGAAATCAAGACGATCGACTCCTGCAAATCGGCAACGGCACCGCAGATGATAAGCGAAGCAATGCACTTACGATGATGGGTGATGGAAAAATAGGTATAGGAACAAACGTACTTAATCCTAAATATCTTCTGGATGTTGGTGGTCGAATAAGAGTAAAGTATAATGCGAGAACTGCGGGAATTCATTTTGATGATTCTAATGGCATTGAGGCTGGGTTTGTTGGAATGAAAAACAATGAAGACATGGGTTTCTTTATAGGAGGAGACTGGCGCTTCTGGGTAAATGAACAAGGAAATGGATTCCTAAACGGCAACATCATCCAAACCTCCGACCGCCGCTTAAAACGTAACTTTTCCCCTGTTGTAAACAGCCTTTCCAAATTAACCAACCTTACCGGCCAGCATTACTTCTGGAAAGACAGTACCAAAAGTCAAGCGCTGCAAACCGGGTTGGTTGCCCAGGAAGTGGAACAATACTTCCCTGAGCTGGTCACCACGGATGAGAAGGGTTTCAAAGCAGTCAACTACATCGGCCTGATCCCGCATTTGATCGAATCTGTCAAAACATTGAAAGCGCAGACGGAGGTGATTGTCGCGCTGGAAAAGCAAATGCAAGCGCTCCGTGCGGAAGTGAATAGTATCAAAACTGTGAATTCTGATAATCTAAAACAGATGTCCAAATGAAAAATATATGGTATACCGTCATCGGCCCGGCTGCTGATCCAAACAAACATCAAAAGTGCTTTCCTATTGTAAATCAACCATACACAACAAATCAGTAACAATTATGAAAAACACATTATTATCAATTAGTATGCTCAAACGTATTTTTGAAAAAACGTTTTGGAGGAGAGAACTGGCCTTTGGGCTTGCAGCTTTCGTGCTGCTTTCATTTAGCACATTTGCGCAGGCGCCGAATGCTTTTACGTTTCAGGGAGTGGCGCGGGATGCGAATGGGAAGGTCTTGGCTAACACTGAAATCATATTCAAGGCAACAATATTTAAGGGCTTGCCAGATGTAGGTATTCCGGTCACTACCGATCAACTCGTTCTTTTAACGAATTCCTCAGGTGTATTCACAACAACTTTATCTGGCGCGTACGCAGGATCCCTCAATTCTGAAAATCTTAGCGAGGGAGACTTTTACGTTGAAACAAAAATAAACGGCATATTCCTAGGTATAACCAAACTGGAAAGTGTTCCCTTTTCCCTAGTTGCCAACAAACTTCCGAATCTGGATCCGATAGCTCAGATAGGGCAGATAGGCGCTGGTAAATCAATAATTCCTGAGTCTTTAAATTCCTCAGCGCCCAGCTTCATCTGGTATCCTAAAAGAAATGCATTCAAGGTAGGTACTGGCGCAGCAAATGAGGATTCATTCGCAGAAAACTCAGTTGCACTTGGTACAGGTGTCTTAGCAAATGTATCTGATGGAACAGCGCTTGGTCGATTCAATGATCTAAGCAACAACCTATTCCAAGGAGCGGAATTTCAGCGTCTGTTCCAGATAGGTAATGGGTCGGCTAGCAATAGTCGGAAAAATGCACTCACAATATTAAAAAATGGAAATGTAGGAATAGGTAATAATGTACTTGAACCTGAACATCTACTTGATCTTGGCGGGCGCATGAGAATAAAGTATGCTAATAATCAGACAGCTGGTATCTTTCTAGATGGCAATACAACCAAGGAAGCTGCATTCGTGGGTATGAAACAAGATAGTGAAGTAGGCTTTTTTATTGGAGGAGATTGGAAATTTTGGGTTAATAGTGGCGGAGAAGGCTTTCTAGTAGGAACTCATCATTCATCTGATCGAAGGCTTAAACGTGACTTCGCTCCATTGTGCAATAGCCTAGGTAGTATCAATAACCTAAAAGGCCAGCACTATTACTGGAAGGACACAACAAGAACGCAACAACTTCAAACCGGCCTTATTGCACAGGATGTTGAGCAATATTTCCCTGAATTAGTTAGTACAGATGAAAAAGGATTCAAATCAGTCAACTACATCGGCTTAATTCCTCACCTGATTGAATCAGTAAAAGCATTAAAAGCAAAAGATGAAGAATTTGCTGCATTGCAAAAGGAGCTTGTTGGCTATAAAAGCCTGCAAAATCAAATTGATGAATTGAAAGCTGAACTTTCTAAACAGGCAGCTTCTGGTAATTCCACTAACCAAACCACGCAAACAAAATGAAAAAGCTTTATTTAACAGTTCTGGGATCAGCATTTGCGGTTGCTAGTCAGGCGCAGTCTATTTCTCCCGGCGGCATATATGCTGCGGCTAATGTGAGCACAGGCAATGGTGTGAGCCTGGAATGGGTGCTCGGGGATATTAATGCATTTGTGAATTTATCTACGTTGCCAGTGAAGCTTATCCGCTTTGAAGGAACGCTGACAGCCGACGGTTCTGCAAAACTGGAATGGGAAACTGCGGAAGAGTATAACAACCAGGGCTTCGAAGTGCAGAAAGCAACCGACGCAGTCAACTTTGAGAATATCGGCTGGATTGACGGTGCTGGCAATGCTAAGACCAGAAACGTTTATCAATTTCTGGATAAACAGCTAACCACCGCCAGCTATTATCGATTGAAACAGGTGGACGCGGATGGACAGTTTTCATTCAGTAAGATCATTCGAGTAATTCCCCATCACGAAAGTCTGGACCGGTTTACCGCGTATCCAAATCCCGCCAAAGATGGCAAGGTTACTGCAACACTTCCGGAAAGAAGTTTCAAGCTGAGCCTGTACGATACGGCAGGGAGGCTTCTTAAACAGATTGACAATCCGCAAACGCAGGAGCAGATCCGCCTGCCTGGATCGGGCAATTATTTAATCAGTATTGAATCAGCGGCAGGAAATAAGACGGTTAAAGTCGTTCAACCTTAAACCGTAATTTTCTATCAATAAAAAGGACCCTGGCATACAACACCAGGGTCTTTTCTGCTTAAATTGGGCTATCAATCACCAAGCTCCTCAACCTTGAAAATATTCAACATCCCAGCACTTCTCACTTCACTGCTCCTGACCTGGTCTGCTGCCTTTGCACAAACTCCTCTCACCCAGGATTCCCTCTACATCCGGCAGAATTATACCAAGATAGAGCGGATGGTGCCTATGCGGGATGGGGCGAAATTGTTTACTTCGATTTATATTCCAAAGGCTATTTCGGCGGCGAATCAATATCCTATTCTGCTTAATCGCACACCTTACAGCGTCGCGCCTTATGGTGAGCAGTTGTTCAAATTGTCGATTGGGCCGAGTATGCATTTTGCTCGGGACGGGTATATTTTCGTTTATCAGGATGTGCGGGGAAAATATATGTCTGAGGGTGAGTTTGAAGCAAACCGGCCGTTTGTTCCTGTCAAAAAAAGCAAATCTGACATTGATGAAAGTTCGGATACTTTTGATACCATTGACTGGCTGCTGAAAAATCTTGAAAATAACAATGGAAAAGTAGGAACGTGGGGCATATCTGCTCCTGGGTTTTATACCACCATGACAGCGATCGACGCGCATCCTGCATTGAAAGTAGCATCGCCCCAGGCGCCGGTGACCGACTGGTTTATGGGCGACGACCGGCATCATAACGGCGCATTTTTTCTGATGGGGACCTTCGCATTTCTTTCATCTTACGGCGCGCCGAGACCTACGCCCACTCCCAAAGGAGCACCCGGGTTTGCTGCTTACGGAACACCTGACTCTTATGAATTTTACAAAAAGCTGGGGCCGCTTAAAAACGTGAACGAGAAGATCTTTCAAGGCGAAAACCGAATTTGGATTCAAATGATGGAGAATGAGACGTATAACGATTTTTGGAAAGCGAGAACGCCGGTGCCACATTTGAAGAACATCAAACCCGCCGTGATGGTAGTCGGCGGCTGGTTCGATCAGGAGGATTTATATGGTCCGCTTAAAACATACCAGGGAATAGAAAACAACAAACCGAAGTCCCCTAACCTACTCGTCATGGGCCCGTGGATCCACGGCGGCTGGGCGCGAGGTACGGGCGAGTCGCTTGGGAATATTCGTTTCGGATCTAAAACGAGCGAATTTTACCAGAAAGAAATTGAGCTGCCGTACTTCAATCATTTCTTGAAAGACCAGCCTGATCCTGCATTGCCAAAAGCATACATATTTGAAACCGGCTCTAATGAATGGAAAAAATACGATCAGTGGCCACCGAAGAATACGATTGAGAAAAAGCTGTATTTCCACCCGGACGGTACGCTTTCCTTCACGCCGACGATGACCACCATGCAATATCCAGCAAAGCCTGTGTTCCACGAGTATACCAGTGACCCCGACAAACCGGTACCCTATACTTCCGAAATTCGCATCATTAGAGGGAGTGATTTCATGTATGAAGACCAGCGTTTTGCTTCAACCAGGCCTGATGTACTCGTTTACAAATCGGCTGTGCTAGATCAGGATGTGACGATTTCCGGTAATGTATTTGCAGATCTTTTTGTCTCCACAACCGGTACCGACGCTGATTTTGTGGTGAAACTGATCGACGTGTATCCTGGCGATGCGCCCAATGATAGTCCGATCAATCCAAATATGAAAATGGGCGGTTTTCAGCTTTTGATACGCGGTGAAGTAATGCGATCCAAGTTCAGGAACAGCTTTTCAAAACCTGAACCAATGGTACCTGGCAAAGTAGAACACGTCAAATTCGATATGCAGGATGCGGCGCACTGCTTCAAAAAAGGCCACAAAATCATGGTGCAGGTACAAAGCTCATGGTTTCCGCTGGTTGACCGAAATCCGCAGAAATTTGTGAACATTTACAAAGCATCGGCGGACGATTTTCAAAAGGCGCAGCATCGGGTCTATTTGTCGGGGAGCAGCTCTTCGTATGTTGGAGTAAGGGTTCTCGAATAGCGACTGTTATTAAGCCTTTTTCAACCCGATCGTAAAAGTACTCCCCGCCCCTAGCTCACTTTCAACCCTGAGCGTCCCTTCCTGGGCTTCCATAAACTCGCGGCTGATCGCCAGACCGAGGCCGGTACCCTCGCGGGTGGAGCCGGGAATGCGGAAATATCGGTCGAAAATGCGGTTTTTGTATTCCTGAGAAATACCCTGACCGGAGTCCTTTATGGCGATTTGGACAATCCCTTGCGATTCAATTACGCTGATCGAGATATTGGAATGATCGTAAGAATATCGGATCGCATTGGAAATCAGGTTAGTGAGCACCCAGGCAGTTTTCTCGGCATCGGCCAAAACGCTCAACTCAGTTTCTGGTGCGATCAGCTGAATGTGCCGACTCTCCGCCTGCATTTCATTTGCCGCAATTGCATAGCCCAGCATTTCCGAAACGGGTGAACCGGCGATATTCAGCTGGATCTGTCCGCTTTCTACCTGGGTTATGTTCAGCAATTCACCAGTGATTTTCAGTAACCGGTCTGCATCGTCTCGGATACCTTCGATCAGCTGCCGCTGTTCCTCATTGGTAGTCCCGACAGATTCGTTCCGAAGCAGATCGAGCGTAATTTTGATCGAAGAAATAGGCGTTTTTAGTTCGTGGGAAATATTCGCGATGAAGTTCGTTTTGGCAAAATCCAACTCTTTATACGGTGTTACATTCCTGAGAATGATCACATTACCGATCGACCTGACTTCCTTTTCACCAGTTGGCAAAATGGCGATATTCACATTCTCCTTCTCGAAATAACTTTCTTTTCCGTCAGCGTATATTTTTAACGGTTGCTGTTCTTGCTGGCTAGCCGGCCCGAACGAATCTTTCACCAGCGATCTCACCAGATCATTTCGCAACGCAATTTCGGCCGCATTCGCCCCGATCATTTCGCCGGCACTCAACCCAGTGACTTTTCTGGCTTCTTCATTTGCAAAAATAATTGTCCTGTGTTCATCCAGTCCGATCACAGGATCGTGCATATTGTCGATCAGTGTTTCCACGCGCTTCTTCTCCATCATCACCTTGGCCAGATTACTATTATTGTATTCTTCCAATTTCTCCGCCATGATATTGAAAGACTGCGCGAGCTGCCCGTACTCGTCTTTACTGCCAAAATGAACGCGCTCACGATAATTTTCATTGGCAATCTGGCCGATACTTTCAGTAAGCTCATGAATCGGATTTGCGATATTTCCGGGAAGGTTAAGAAACAATGTGAACGCAATCAGAAAACATATCGTACCTGCAATTGCTATCCAGAGCGTCGATTCCCGCGCAGTTTCCGCAGCGGCAAGGCTCTTCGCATTGATCGCATTCAGGTTTAAACTCATAATTTCGGTAATATCTTCCCGGACATTAGAAACAGCCGCAGCATCGGAGAAATTGGTTTTTAGTTCAGAAAAATGGCGAGAAAGCTCTTCGGTCAGCTCTTTTTCGCCGGCCTCGGTGATATTCTTTTGCTGATCGGCGAGACTTTTCTCAAACAGCTGCAATGCACTGCGATCGGTGGGCATTTCTTCCAACGCATTCAACATCAACCTGCTGTATTCAAGTGAGTTGTAGTTGGCTTTGAGTAAATCGCGCGAGCCGGAAGACAATATATTGACCTGCCGCACGCCGAGTACCGCGAGAATGGTAACCATCGCAAATAATACACCGGTACCTAATCTCAGTTTCGTTTTGATTTTCATTTCAGGAGAGAATAACGAGGTCAATGTCGGAAGAAGACATCTTTTTTAAAAGTCCGTTGAAGACATTCGTCGCGAGGATCACTTTCAGAAGGTTCAAATGCGGCTTACCCACGCAAATCGTCGTGATCTTGTTCTGCTCGGCCACCTCCACGATCGTTTTCGCAATACTGCTGCTTTCGATCCGGATCACATTCCCACCGAGTTCCGTGGCGAGTTTGAAATTGTTGATCAAATGCCGCTGTTTGGCCAGCCCGATCCTATTTGCCGATTCTGCCGGCGTTTGCACATACAGCAAATACCAGCTGCTATGGTAATAATTAGCGAGCCGCGCAGTTTTTCGGATCACAATCTTTGCCGTTTTTTCATTGCTGCTGATGCACGCCAGAAAACGTTCGTGCTTCAAAACCAGGCCCGGCTGTACTTCATTTTCCACTTTCCGTTCTACCTGCGAGGCTACTTCTTTCAAAGCCAGCTCCCGCAGTTGCAGAATATGCTGCGGCTTGAAAAAATGCTGTAACGCGGCCTGAATCTTCTCATCCTTGTAAATTTTCCCTTCTTTCAGCCGGTTAATCAGCTCGTCGGCGGTAAGATCGATATTGACCACTTCGTCGGCGAGCGCGAGCACTTTATCCGGGATACGTTCCGCCACTTCAATGCCCGTAATCTGCCGAACTTCGTTGTTCAGGCTTTCAATATGCTGGATATTCACGGCCGAGATCACGTTAATGCCGGCTTCGAGAATATCCAGCACATCCTGCCAGCGCTTTGCATTTTTGCTGCCGTCAATATTGGTATGCGCCAATTCGTCGACCACCACCACCTCGGGCCGCAGACTGATTACTGCCTGGACATCAAGCTCTTCCAGCTCTTTCCCTTTGTAAAACAATTTCCTTCGTGGAATCACAGGCAGCCCGGCTAGCAATTCGTGCGTTTCTTTCCGCTGATGCGTTTCGATGTAGCCGATCTTTACGTCGATCCCCGTCCGGAGCAGCGCGTGCGCTTCCTGCAACATGCGGTAGGTCTTGCCCACACCCGCACTCATCCCGATATAGATCTTGAACTTTCCACGTCTCGACCTTTTGATAAGATCCAGAAAATGTGCTGCGCTGCTTTCCATTTAGAGAGTGCTGAGATTAAATGAAAGTGAGGTGGTCAGATAGCTTTTATTCCGCTGAAAATCAGCACCCGAATCGAACATCGCAGCCTTACTATGCAGATTCCGGGCCTCGATCCGCCAAATAACCTGCGGACTGATCTGGTAGTCAAGATTAAGGGAAAAACCGTAGGTTTGGAATCCCTCAGATGCTTGTGACGAGATAATTACGCCCTTTTTATCACTAAAATATTCTCCCCTCGCAGCAAGATTCAGCTTGGGTGTGAGTGTAAATCGAGCTATAACTACGGGCACAAACCAGGTATTATAAGTGCTTGCACCCTTCGCTTTTTGTTCTGTTCCAATATCAAAACCGGCCGTAAGACCCACTTTTTCTGATAATTGGAAAACTCCATAAAAATTATGGTGGTACCGCATCTGCCGCACGCTGTCAGGCTTATCGCTACCAATAAACGTACTGTAATTTAGCGTAATAGAAGTATTTGGTTTAAAAGTCACCTGCGTTCCCAAAGCTGGCGTCTTGTTTCCTTCGACTCTCTGAATGCGTTGCCAACCATTGAGATAGAGCGCCGCCAGGTACCACTTTTCGTTTTCGCTCGTTAAACTTAACCGCGCCCCGGTTTCGAAATAAGGCGTATTCTCTGCTACCAGACTGCGCGAAAGTGCCCAGTTATCTTTTCCGACAGCACTTTCAAAACCAATATGAGACGGCATGACCCCCGCATCGATCCAGAAATTCTTGCTTTTTGAGAGCCTGAATCCCGCATTCGCTTCAAATACATTCTTCAAGACGCCCGGCTCGACGGCGTAATTCGCGTTCATATAAGTACCTGCCGCGAATGCAAGATTGGCGCGCACGTTGTCAGTTTGATAAGCTGCCCTGAGAAAAGCCAGGTTCAAATTGACTTCGCTCGTCCTGTTAAAATTATATATAAACCCGGGCAACGAGTGGCTCTTACTGTTCGTCAGATCCTGTGTGTAATAGGTTTCGAGATATGCATTGATGCTGAATGGATTGTCCTTCCCAGTTGAATCCTGCGCTTCAACCCGACTACATAAGCCTGATAATGATATTGTTAAGAAAAAAAGTGCGGTTTTCATTTCAATTGATCGAGAGCGATATTAAGTTTTAATACATTGATTTTGGATGGACCGAAAAGTCCGAGCAGCGGCCCCTGGATATTGCTTTCAACCAGATCCCCCACCTTTCCGGCCGGCAGATTGCGCATTTTGGCAATTCTTTCAACCTGAACCAGCGCTGCTTTTGGCGAAATATCCGGATCCAGTCCGCTGCCACTCGCAGTCACCAGCTCCACGGGAATTTGTGTCTTTTTTATGCCCGCATTATGTACCAGAAACGTATCAATACGCGCCTGAACGACCGCCAGGTATTCTGCATTTGAAGGACCTTTATTGCTTCCGCCGCTGCCCGCAGCATTGTAATCCACCGCAGAAGGCCGGGAGCTGAAGTATTTGTCCTCGGTAAATTTTTGTCCGATATTCGCATAGTATTTTTGTCCGCCAGCTTCAATAACTTCACCCCGACCCTTAAAAGGCGTTATCTGCGCAATACCAAAAATGATAATAGTATAAATTCCGGAGAAAAATACCAGCGTAACAAGCGTCAACCTGACCGCTGGAAGAATATGTTGTTTCATGATTTTGTTGTTATATTTATCTAAAAAAAATTATGGAAGCTATTTTGAAGGTTCATCCCGCCGAATTCACGGACGAACTGATCGAGAAGATCAGGTTGCTCCTGCGCGGACGTGAAGATTCTGAAATCACCATCAGCATTTCTGAACGTCCTTCGTCTGGCATTTTAAGGAAAGAGAGCAGTAGCGAATACTTCGATCGTCTCGAAAAATCTTTAAAGAATCTTGAAGAGAGAAATATGGTGACGTTTAGCGGAGATTCACTTGAACTCTTCACAAAACACCTCGAACAGGGCAGATGAGCAATACTATTTTTGATTCTATAGTGTGCATGGTCACTATGAGCAATAGTTCTCAAAACCACAAACCAACCACCATATCAATTACCTTGATCCCCGCAAAAGGCACCAGAATACCTCCCAGACCGTAGATGAGCAGGTTTCTTCGCAGCAATGCACTCGCACCAATTGGTTTGTAGGCTACTCCTTTTAATGCAAGCGGGATCAGCAGCGGGATAATGATCGCATTGAAAATGACCGCCGACAGGATCGCGCTTTCCGGTGAATGCAGCCCCATGATATTCAACCCCTGCAACGCCGGTATCGAAGCAATAAAGAGCGCGGGCACGATCGCAAAATACTTCGCTACGTCATTAGCAATACTGAAAGTAGTGAGCGTTCCGCGGGTCATTAAAAGCTGTTTTCCGATTTCTACGATCTCGATCAGCTTGGTTGGGTCGTTATCCAAATCGACCATATTGCCCGCTTCTTTGGCGGCCTGCGTACCGCTGTTCATCGCCACCCCCACGTCGGCCTGCGCCAGAGCCGGCGCATCGTTGGTCCCGTCGCCCATCATCGCCACGAGCTTTCCTTTTTGCTGCTCGGCTTTGATATAGTTCATTTTATCCTCCGGCCTGGCTTCGGCAATGTAATCGTCCACGCCGGCTTTTTCGGCAATATACTTGGCCGTCAATGGATTATCTCCCGTTACCATAACCGTTTTTACGCCCATTTTGCGCAACCTTTCAAACCGTTCCTGAATACCCGGCTTGATCACATCCTGTAATTCAATTACACCAATAACCCGCTCATTTTCAGACACAACCAGAGGAGTACCGCCGTTACTGGATATGTCACGGACTTTTGCGGCAGTTTCTTCCGGGAATGCATTTCCGGCATTTTCAGTCAGCCGGCGAATTGCGTCGGAAGCTCCTTTACGAATCCTCGTTTCCCTGAAATCGACGCCTGAACTGCGCGTTTCAGCCGTGAATTCGATGAATACAGGGTTTTCAACACGCAGCTTTTCCGGGGCCAGGGCGGCTAGTTCGAGGATCGATTTCCCTTCAGGCGTTTCGTCGGCGATTGAACTTAATGCAGCACTTTTAATGAATTCATCCGGTTCAATTCCGTTGGCCGCCCAGAAATGCGTGGCTTTCCGGTTACCGATCGTGATCGTGCCGGTTTTATCCAAAAGCAAAGTGTCAATATCCCCCGCCGTTTCGACCGCTTTTCCACTTTTAGTGATCACATTGGCCCGCAGCGCACGGTCCATTCCCGCAATACCAATCGCCGAAAGCAGCCCACCAATGGTAGTAGGGATCAGGCAAACGAACAGCGAAATGAAGGCGGCGATGGTAATGGGGGTATTGGCGAAGTCAGCGAAAGGTTTTAGAGTAATGCAAACGATAATAAAAACGAGTGTAAAACCGGCCAGCAGTATCGTCAATGCAATTTCATTAGGTGTTTTCTGGCGACTGGCGCCTTCTACCAGCGCGATCATTTTGTCCAGAAAGCTTTCACCAGGCTCGGTCGTAACTTTTACTTTTATCCGATCGGAAAGCACTTTGGTACCGCCCGTCACACTGCTTTTATCACCACCAGCCTCCCTGATCACCGGCGCAGATTCGCCCGTGATCGCGCTTTCATCTATCGTCGCCAAACCTTCCACGATCTCGCCATCGGTTGGGATAATATCGCCAGTTTCGCACAGAAAGAACTGTCCTTTTTGAAGTTGCGATGATGGAACTACCTGAACTTCATCCAGATACATTTCACCTACTGTCCGTATCCATTTGGCCGGCGTTTCCTCCCTGGTCTTCCGCAAACTATTCGCCTGCGCCTTTCCCCTCGCTTCGGCAATCGCTTCGGCAAAGTTGGCAAACAACAAAGTGAGCAACAAAACCACGAGGACAATCAGATTATACAACAAACTGCCCTGCGAACGCTCGCCCGTGAGTATCCAGATATTCACGATGAGCATGACGAATGTACCGATCCAGACCGTGAACATCACAGGGTTGCGGAACATGATCTTTGGGTTGAGCTTAACAAAAGATTGCACCAGCGCTTCCCGTATTAAATCCCCTTGAAATAGGGATGTATTTTGAGCTTTCATATTGATTATCAATTATTTCATTGAAAAATATTCCGCGATCGGTCCGAGCGTAAGTGCAGGAAAAAACGACAGGGCGGTGATGATAGCGATGACGGCGAAGATCATAATACCGAATGTTCCTGTGTCCGTTTTGAGCGTGCCGGCACTTTCGGGAATGTGTTTTTTGGAAGCCAGGATCCCCGCTATTGCGACCGGGCCGATAATGGGAAGAAAGCGCGACAGGATCAGTACGATACCGCAGCTGATATTCCACCACGGTGTGTTATCTCCCAGCCCCTCAAAGCCGCTTCCATTGTTGGCCGAAGAAGAAGTATACTCGTACAACATTTCGCTAAAACCGTGAAAACCTGGATTATTGAGCGTTCCGGCTGTATATTGGGGTAAGGTTGTGCCTAATGCAGTCGCAGCCAGAATCAGCAAAGGATGCAGCAAAGCGACGATCATCGCGATCTTCATTTCCCTCGCTTCTATCTTTTTCCCCATCAATTCCGGCGTGCGGCCCACCATTAAGCCACTCATAAACACTGCCAGAATGATAAATATGTAGAAATTGAGGATGCCCGCTCCTACTCCGCCGTAAAATGCATTCGTCATCATTGCGAGCATCTGTGCGAGACCGGACATCGGCATAAAGCTGTCGTGCATCGCATTTATGGAACCCGTTGAAATGACGGTAGTGGCTATACTCCAGAATGCGGAGAATGCAGTTCCGAACCTGATTTCCTTCCCCTCCGTAGCGCCACTGGAAACGTCAATACCCATTTCGGCGATTGCGGGGTTACCTTTTAGTTCTGAAAATACCGTTGGAACGACGAGCAGCAAAAAGCCGATCGTCATCACGCCGAAGATCACCCAGGAGAGTTTGCGTTTTTTGAGATAAAAACCCAGTGCAAAAACCATTGCGATCGGGATAAACATTTGCGCAAACATCTCGACCATATTGGTTACATAGTTCGGATTCTCAAATGGGTGCGCAGAGTTCGCTCCGAAAAAACCACCTCCATTTGTTCCCACGTGCTTAATCGGTACAAAAGCAGCCACCGGCCCGGTAGAAACTTGTACGGTGTCACCCTGCATGGAGACGAAACTATCCTTGCCTTCGAACGTCATAGGAACGCCATTCAGCAACAGGATCACCGCCACCACCAGCGAAACAGGCAGCAATATTCTAGTGCACGATTTGATCATCAATTCATAAAAATTCCCCAGCTTATCTGCGCTACGCTCCCGGAAAGCAATGATCACCACAGCGGCAGCCGCCATACCTGTGCCTGCACTCACAAATTGCAGGAACATCAGGAACAACTGTCCCAGGTAACTCACGCCCGTTTCACCGGAATAGTGTTGCAGGTTACAATTGACCACGAAAGAAATAGTGGTATTAAACGCCAGTTCCGCAGATTGAGACGGGTTTCCGTCCGGGTTTAGCGGCAGCCAGCCCTGGTTCATCAGCACGAACATACCCAGGAAAAACCAGACCATATTGATCGTGAGAAGAGCCGAAAGGTGCTGTTTCCAGTTCATTTCTGACTGGACGCGGATACCGCTGAGTTTGTAAAAAAGCTTTTCAACTGGTCCCAGAATCAGGTCGAGCAAAGTCCGCTCGCCAGCGTAAATTTTTGCAATGTATTTTCCGAATGGTATCGCGAGCGCAATAGTGGTTGCGAAAACGAAAACGATACCCAGAATCTCAGTATTCATATTTTCTAGGTTAAAATTTTTCAGGTCTGACGAGCACGTAACCCATGTAGCAGAAGACCAGGATGGAGATGATGAATAGCGCCAGCATAATTCAGATTTTTTCGAAAAAACCGATGGATTTGTAAAACAGCGCGAAGCAAAGTGCGCCGGTAAGCAGAAGAAGGATTGTTGTCATGATATGCGTATTGTTAAATGTTCGGGAATACTTCTGCCAAAATTGTTCCGCTATCATTGAAAACTATATAGAGAGCTAATTACCAGTCAATTACAAAAAACAGCCACTTTAACCAATAAAAAAAGCCTATCAAAATGATAGGCTCGTTCTCAAAATGAAAATGTATGCTTACAGTTTATACTCTTCGACTTTGCGGTATAAAGTGGCAATTCCAATTTCCAGAAGCCGCGCGGCTTCCGCCTTGTTTCCGTTGGTATGATTTAAAACCTTTCTTAAATGGAGCTTTTCGGCACTGGCTAAGGAGAATGCGGATAAGCTGGAATTACTATCGTTTCGCGCCTGCACCAATTCAAATGGCAGGCTTTCCACGTCCAGAATTGGTCCGTCAGTCAGGATTACGCTTCTCTCTATGACGTTTTTAAGCTCGCGGATATTTCCGTTCCAGCGATTTTGTTCCAGCAGCTCAATATAGGCTGGCGATAATGCATTCACTTTTTTATTCGCTTTGAAGGCAAATGTTTTGGCAAAAGTGGTTGCAAGCGCTTCAATATCCCCTGCCCGCTCCCGCAGTGCCGGAATGACGATTTCGAACACCGACAGCCTGTAATACAGATCGCTCCTGAAATGGCCCGCTTCTATTTCCTTCGTGAGATCACGGTTCGTAGCCGCTACGACGCGCACATTTACCTTGGTGGGCTGGGTATCGCCGATTTTCAGAAACTCGCCCGATTCGAGTACACGCAGCAATTTTGCCTGTAACTCCAGCGCCAGTTCACCAATTTCGTCGAGGAAAATGGTACCGTTATTTGCTTCCTCAAATAATCCTTTCTTATCGCGCACTGCATTTGTAAATGCGCCCGCCCGGTAACCGAACATTTCGCTTTCAAGCAGTTCCTTTCCGAATGCCGAACAGTTGATCGCTACGAAAGGCTTTTTCGATCTGCCGCTGGCCTGGTGGATCGACTGCGCAAAAACCTCTTTTCCGGTCCCTGTTTCTCCGAGCAGCAACACCGAAGTATCCGTCGGCGCTACTTTTCTGGCCAGATCGACGCTTGCCAGCAGTTTTTTAGATTTGCCAATAATGGCATCGAACGAATATTTTTCTCTAACCTGCTTTTCGAGCTGGTGCACGCGCCTGTTGAGTTCGGCTTTTTCGAGCGCCCGATAGATCAGCGGAATGATCCGATTGTTGTCGTCGCCTTTGGTAATATAATCGAATGCACCATTTTTGATAGCCTGCACGCCGTCGGGAATATTGCCGTAGGCGGTCATGAGGACGGTTTCTAACAGTGGAAACTTTTCTCTTACTGTTTGAATAAAGTCCACGCCGTTACCGTCCGGCAGTTTGACATCACATAAAAGTACATCGGTATCCGACTGCCCCAATTCGCGGAGGCCCGATTTCAAATCTGCTGCTTCCGCCACTTCAAAGCCTTCTAGCCTGACAATACGGGCAATCAGGCCTCTCAGTTTCGCCTCGTCGTCAATGATCAGAATTCTCTTCATGAGCCGCGTGCGATCACACGTGAAGGTTGGGATGGAGGCAGCATTGCCAATAATCGTAAATAATTTTCAGCCGGCTTTTCAGCTCGTGAAAGCTGTTTTCCTTTTTGAAGAAACCCTGAATAGTAGAATCGTAGGCGGTTTCAATAACGAGCGGATTGTCGGCGGTGCTCAGAAAGATAAATGGAATTGCCTTTTTTCTCAGGTATTCGTTCCGGTCTATCCTCTCCCTCAGTTCGAGTCCGTTCATAACCGGCATATTGATATCGCAAATGATTAAAAAAGGCTGTTCCTGAGTCGTTTCGAGATACAGCAGCGCTTCGAGGCCATTTGCAAAGAAGATCAGCTTGTTGGGAATCATCAATTCTTCAATGACACTCTGGATTAAGAATTGATCGTCTGTGTCGTCTTCAATGGAAATGATCGGACCTTTTATTGACATTATCTGTGTATTAAGGCGAATTATTCAGGCGCAAATATCGGATTAATTCACTCCAATACCAATCCGGTCTGCGCAGGAATCCTTCCTGCGCATTTATTCGCCCGTTTTGCGCAGATACCAAACACCCACTACAAATTCATCCCGCCCGATACCTCTATCCGCTGCGCATTCACCCAGCCAGCTTCCGGTGAGCATAGGAATGCAACCACCCCACCGATATCATCAGGCTGACCCACCCGGCCGAGTGCGGTAATGCTGTTCATGTGCGCTTCCAGGCCGGGGTGAGCTTCAAATGCACGTTTTGTAAAATCGGTGTGTATGATACCAGGAGCGACGATATTGACTGTAATTCCCCGACCGCCCAGCTCCTTGGCCAGATACTTGGTTGTTACCTCCATTGCACCTTTCATTGAAGCATAAGCTGCGTAGCCAGGTGTGGCAAAACGGGTGAGTCCGGTAGACAAGTTGACAATGCGGCCCTGATCGGCAATATAAGGCAGTGCTTTTTGGGTTAGAAAGTAAACACCTTTGAAATGTACATTCAGCAACTCGTCGAATGCTTCTTCCGTAGTGTCGGCAAAAGCTGAAAACCGATCTATACCTGCATTATTGATCAGGAAATCGAAGGTATCCCGGTTCCAATGCGTTTTCAGAATGCCCGATAATGTGCCGAAGAAAGCTCCAAACGATTTTGTATCCGCTGTATTGAGCTGAACAGCTACCGCTTTCCGACCGAGTGATTCGATCTCTGAGACGACCTCCGTAGCCTCCTTCTCGCTGCTGTTGTAAATCACAATTACATCATTTCCTTTACCAGCCAGTGCGAGCGCCATGTTTTTTCCCAGGCCGCGACTTGCTCCCGTTACCAATGCAATTTTGCTATTCGATTCCATCATTTTATTTGTTAAAGTTGATGGAACAAAGGTATCTCCTGCCAAGAAAATCAATTTGTCGGTTTCAAACCAAAACTTGCGAAATTCAAATCAGAGGCGAAAAGCGCGGGGATTCAGGGAAGTGTGTTTCTTGAAAAGGTTGTTAAAATGAGAAGTTTCCTCAAAGCCCAGGCTGTAAGCGATTTCGGATACATTCCAGTCTGTATGCTTTAACAAGATTTTGGATTCTTTGACAATGCGCTCGGTGATCAGTTCAGTAGTCGTTTTGCCGGTTATTTCCTTCAACACTTTATTCAGGTAGTTCACGTGGATCGAGAGCTGATCTGCAAAGTCCCGGGCGGAACGGAAAGCAAGCTTCTGATGCGGAGGTTCTATTGGAAACTGCCTTTCCAGCAGCTCGATGAATAATGAAGAAACCCGGCGATACGCGTTTGTCTCAACGCCCGCAGCTGAAACAGGTTGCAATTTCTGACCAAAATGAATCAGCTCGATCACATAATTGCGGAGCAGATCATACTTATAAATGTAATCTGACTCCACCTCCCTAAACATTTTTGCAAAGATTTGACTGATCTCTTGGATCTGATTATCGGAAAGGAAAAATATCGGGTCGCCGCCGGGCTTGAAAACAGGCAACTCCCGAAGCTTCACGCCGCTATTATCCTGCGTAAGAAAGTCCTCTGAAAAAATACAGAACATCCCGGACTGGTTTTCGTTTTGCGGTATGTAATTGTAAGGAATCTGCGGCGTTGCAAAAAGCAACGCATTATCCTCAATATCAATTACTTTATCCGCATATTCCGCCCGGTTCTTGCCAATTATCAGACTGATCTTATAGTAAGCCCGCCGGTTATAAGGCATTACCTGAGCCTTTCCTGCACGGTACAGCTCTTCGGTCTTGAATACATTAAAATGACCGATCTCCTTCTGAAAAGGCTCAGGGATCAACTGTTCGATTTCCTTATAAAACTCCGGGACTGACGTTGCTTTTTGCATGCGTGAAAGTTACGAAATTCAATCCTGCTTACTCGTACTCTACAAATGCTTCATCCTGATAACACCAAAGCCATTTTTCGTCCGGCTCCGCGGATATTACCACCGGGTGCGCTGTGGCATGGAAGTGCTTCGTCATGTGCGTAGCAGGTGAGCTGTCGCAGCAGAGTGTTATGCCGCAGGTCTGGCAGGTTCGCAGGTGCATCCAGCGTCCGCCGGTTTTCACACATTCTTCACAAACGAGCTCTTTCGGCAGCTTTAAGTCGGTTATTTCGGTAATATGCTGACAAGTCTGATCCATTATACTTCGCTTAAATATTGGTGAACAAAACTGATGGCCATCGATCCTTCGCCTACTGCCGAGGTAACCCGGTTCATAGCACCGGCCCTCACATCGCCGGCTGCAAATATCCCCGGTGAGCTCGTTTCGAGCAAATAAGGGTCGCGGGCAGAGCGCCAGATCTGTTTGAAATTACCGTAACCCTTCATTTCGCGGCCCGTTTCGATGAACCCTTTCTTGTTTTTAATAATTTCAAGACCAACCCAATCTGTGTAAGGCCGGGCGCCGATGAATATAAAAAGTGCATCGGAAGGCACGGTACGCTCTTCACTGGTATTCAGGTCAACCAGCTTTAACGATTCCAGCCGATCGCTTCCCGTGGCTTCCACGATTTCTGTACACCCTAAAATAGTGATATTCTCAGTTCCCTTGATCTGGTCGATCAGGTAGGACGACATCGATGAGGTAAGGTCATTTTTACGGATTAAAATAAAAACGTTGCGCGCGAATTTGGACAGGTACATCGCAGCCTGGCCCGCCGAATTACCTCCACCGAGCACATAAACGTCCTTATTACCGCAGGAAGCAGCCTCGGTACTGGCAGCTCCATAGTAAATGCCTTTTCCTGTAAAGTCTTCAATCCCTTTCGTTTCCAGCTTCCTATAATCTACGCCGGTCGTGATTACCACAGCTTTTGCGTTGATCTCCGTATCATCGCCAAGAACGATCGTTTTGTATTTATCCTTTAATTTAATCTCCTTCACATATTGTGGAGAAAGCATTTCGGTACCGAAACGCGTAGCCTGCGTAACTGCCCGGCGGGTAAGTTCCGCGCCGCTCAAGCCAGTTGGAAAGCCTAGGTAATTCTCAATTCTTGAACTTGTACCAGCCTGTCCCCCAGGCGCTTTGCGCTCGATCAATAAAGTACTTAAACCTTCCGACGCACCATATACCGACGCGGCAAGACCTGCCGGACCGGCACCGATTATGATTACGTCATAAATCTGCTGTTTGGTCTTGGCATTCAAGCCGATCCGACCCGCAATATCAATCAGCGAAGGCGTTTTTAACAAAGTACCATCCTCAAATATCACAACCGGAAAATCTACCGGACAGAGACTATTCGTCGCGCTGATCTGTTTTCCAACTTCGTTTGACTCGGCGTCCAGCCAAGTATAAGGCATTAAATTCCCAGCAAGAAAGTCCTTGATTTCGTGAGACTTAGGTGAGAATTGATAACCTAACACTTTAATACCTTTAAAGTCCGGCCGGTAGTCTCCTTGCCAGTCGTTCAACAGTTCATCGATGGCCGGGTAAAGCTTTTCTTCCGGCGGGTCCCAGGGTTTCATCAGATAATAATCCAGCTGGACATCATTGATCGCTTTGATCGCGGCTTCGGTATCTGAATAGGCGGTTAGTAAAACTTTTTTGGCAAAAGGAAACAGTACTTTGGCTTTTTCTAAAAATTCCACTCCCTCCATCTCCGGCATACGCTGGTCGGAAATAAAAATAGCTACCTCCTCCCCTTTATTCTGCAATTCGAGCAGGCTTTCCATTGCCTCAGCGACGGATGTGGTGCTGAGTACCTTGTACTTATCTCTGTAATGTGATTTTAGATCGCGGCTGATAGCCCTTAAAACCTGAGGATCGTCGTCAATTGAAAATATAATGGGCAAACCCATAGTAGGAAACGTTTTTAAGATGCAGAAACTAATTTATCCATTAATCGGGAAACAAACCAGAAATTCAGTTTTCCCGGGCTCTGTTTGCAGGGTTACTGAGCCATGATGTTGCCGCACGATCCGCATCACCACATCCAGCCCGAGCCCCGTACCTTTTCCTACTGATTTGGTGGTAAAGAACGGATCGAAGATCTTGGAGCGGATTTCCTTTGGAATGCCCGGCCCGTTATCGCAGATCGCCACCTTCACGAAATCCTTTTCACGGAAAGTCACAATCTTAAGTTCTGCTCCCTCCTGCCCTTCCAGTGCATCTATCGCATTGTCAATCAGGTTTGTCCATACCTGATTAAGCTCGCCCACCATTGCTTTTATCTTGGGTAAAGTGGTGTCAAATTCCTCGATCACCTTCACATTTGCCTTTTTGATCTTGTAGTTCAGCATAATGATCGTGTTGCGGATACCGACGTGAATATCCACCACCTCGCGCTCGCCGCCACGGTCCATGTGCGTAAAAGTTTTGACAGAACCTACCAGGTCAGCGATCCGTTTGGAAGCTTCCTGAATATCCGCCACCATTCTTTCCGTAGTCAGATTATTATTGATCCACAGCAAGATAGGCGAAAGATCGTTCTTATTGATCTTACTTTTCAGCTCTTCCAGATCCTCCTCAGTTATGCCGAATTCCACCAGGTTTTCGGCAATATCCGAGCAGCCGGTAATACTGTTATCATCGAGCCAATCAAGGATTTCATCCTCCTTTTCGGAGCGCTTCATCATACTCAGCACCGGCCTGTCGGTCGACTGTAATATCGCCTCCATTTTATTGTTGATCACGTCCACTTCCTCGGGAGACAAGTGAATGGAAATCAGCTTTTTGAAATCACCTGGCTGCATTAACAAATGGTTTTTGAGAGAAACCGATCCACGCACGATCGCGGCGGCCGGATTGTTCAGCTCGTGCGCCAATCCTGCCGACAATTTGCCCAGCGCCATCATTTTCTCATTCTGCTGTTCCAGTTCTGTAAATTCCCGGACGCGGGAAGTCATCACGATCACCAGCGCCTGAGTGAGTTCGTAAAATGAAACGATCAGATGTCGCAGCAAATCTTTCGGCAAAGTCATAATCTGCGTCAGCTCCACGCATTGACCGAATGCAACGCCGATTTTGCCCCTTGAAAAAGGCAGGCTACCGGTAATAGTACCGGGCAGTAATTCTGAAATCGTGTGTTTGGTATTGTTTTGAATGCGGTAGAGCTCAATTTTACCCGAAAACAAAATGTGGGTACCTTCCAGCTCCTCGCCGGGTCGCGTCATATATTCGCCTTCCTGCAATTCGTAGTGCCGGCTGTTATCGATCATCCATTGCAGCTGATCCTCAGGGACTTCTTTGAAAACCTCAATAGCTCGAAGGTCTTCGACAGTAATATTTTTCATTGAACGTAAGTATTGTCGTGATGCCAGTCACTAATTACGCGATAAAATCGCCAGGTCAGGAAAAATTTTCGCTGAGCCTGACGAATGCGGTGGTAAAGCGTGGGAGCGTCATTAAATCGCCCCCGGAGATACGATCCGGTTGTATATCTTATATTCAGGAATGCCCTGAATCGGTTCCGCCACACTTATTTCCACCCAGTCGCGGTTATTTTGATGAACAAAAACGCCATTGCAAGTCGGAAACAACATTTTTAGTATGTCAACAGAATCTGGTTCCAGGTTGATTTCTTCGTGTCCGACTTCACTTACATAGTAAAAGCCTTTACAAAGCCCTACCGAAGTTTCGAACTCGATTTTAACCAGACTACCTGACAGTTCCGGCTGCATTACCTCTACTACAATCTCCTCACGCAAATCCTCGGCAGTACCCAGCGTTTCTTCCTGCTCGCCCAAAATATCTATTACTCCCATATTCAGCGGTTTTTTTAATGCTCCGAGATCCGAGACGCAAAAACCATTCCTGACGGACGGTTTTAGTATGTTCGTGAAAACGGAATGATTATTTATTTGAAGCCAATATGGAACAACAACCTCACATTCATATTGGTACGTCAGGGTGGAGCTACAAGCACTGGGCCAAAATATTCTATCCGCCCGAGGTAAAATCCAAAGACTATTTGTCCTACTACTCGACACAATTCCAGGTTTCGGAGATCAATAACAGTTTCTATAAAATCCCTAAAAGAGAAACGGTTCAGAAGTGGGTAGAATCGGTACCGGCGCATTTTTTGTTTTGCCCGAAAATGAGCCGCTACCTGTCGCACCTGAAAAAACTGAACGATCCGGAAGAACCTCTACGCCGGTTTTTCGATGTTTTTGATCCTTTCAAAGATCATCTCGGCCCGATTCTGATCCAACTTCCCGCCGTCGTCAGATTTAAAGAGGAGCTGGTTACTGCTTTTTTCGAATTACTCAAACAGAAATATTCAGACTACCGGTTTGCAATAGAGGTCAGGCACGAATCGTGGTTCTCGGGTGAGAGCATTCAACTGATGAAGGATTTTGGAGTGACGCTTGCAATTGCCGAGTCGGAAGCGTTTCCGTACCACGAAGAAGTGACTGCCAAGGATATTTTTGTGCGCTTTCACGGTCCAAAGGAATTATACAGTTCCTCTTATTCCGAAGCCGCGATACAGGGTTATGCCGAAAAGTTTGTGCATTGGCGAAGTCAGGGGCATAATATTTGGGCATTCTATAATAATGACGTCAACGGGCATGCTTTTAGAAATGCGGCTATGCTGCAACGCTTTGTTGACGCTATGACCTGAATCTTTTTAACCTCAATGTTGAAGATCATGAGCCTTTCCAAATACAATGAAAAGAGAAAGTTTGACAAAACACCAGAACCGAAAGGTGGCGAAGCTGAATCTGAAAAGCTGATTTTCGTGATCCAGAAGCACGACGCTTCCCGGCTTCATTACGATTTCAGGCTTGAAATGGATGGAGTACTCAAAAGCTGGGCGGTGCCGAAAGGCCCGTCAACCGATCCGTCGGTGAAACGGCTGGCGATGATGGTGGAGGATCATCCCTACGATTACAAAGATTTTGAAGGCATTATCCCAAAGGGAAATTATGGAGCCGGCACTGTAATGGTCTGGGATTTTGGGACTTACGAGCCGCTGGAAAAAGCCAGATCGAAAAAGGAAATGGAGAAACTGCTCCTGAAAGAATTGAAGTCGGGCTCTATCAAGATCAAACTGAAAGGTAAAAAGCTGCAAGGCGAGTTCGCGTTGGTGAAAACCTCTATGGAGGAAAATTCCTGGCTGCTGATCAAACACCGCGATAAGTACGCAGATGAAGCGGATATAACCGAAAAAGACAGGTCAGTTTTATCTAAAAAAACACTGGAAGGCATTGAAAAATCGCCCCAGCACGTGTATGGAGAGGAAGATGCTGACAACAAGGACGAAAAGAAAGCTAAGCCGGCTAAGAAAAGTACAGCAAAAGCAAATGAGGTTTTAGAGGAAACAAGCGAGGAAAAAGATTCTGGCAAGACTAAAAAAAAAACAGCGGACTTCCTGAAAAGCGCTCCGAAAAGTAAGTTTCCAGAAACATTAATGCCGATGCTGGCCACACTGGTCGACGGGCCTTTCGACGATCCGGGCTGGGAATATGAAGTAAAATGGGACGGTTACCGCGCAATTGCGTACATGAATAAAGGCGAAATAGACCTGAAATCGCGGAACAAAAAATCGTTTAACGAAAAGTTCTATCCCGTTTATGATGATCTGAAAGATTGGAAAATAAATGCGGTTCTGGACGGTGAGATCGTAGTGATCAAGGACAACGGACAATCGGATTTCAATGCATTACAGAACTGGCGCAGTGAAGCCGACGGTCAGCTTGTTTACTACGTTTTCGATATCCTGTGGCTCGATGGCAAGGATCTGACGGGGCTTCCACTTTCAGAAAGAAAAGCCATTTTACAAAGCATAGTGACAGACGATGTTCCTGCCAAGCTCGGTTACAGCATTGCTGCCGAAGGTACCGCGTTTTTCGAGGCCGCGCAGAATATGGGGTTGGAAGGTATTATTGCCAAAAAATCGGACAGTACTTATTCGCCGGGAATCAGGACAAAAGAATGGTTGAAGATTAAGGTTAACAAGCGGCAGGAAGTGATCATTGCCGGTTATACGCAGAACGCCGGGTCTTCAAAACTATTCAGTTCATTGCTGCTTGGCGCGTACGAAAATGGTCACCTGCAATATGTCGGTAAGGTGGGTACCGGCTTTAAAGACAAGCAACAGAAGGAAATGTTGGAACAATTCAAACCACTCATTACCGAAAATAGCCCTTTTGCAGAAACCCCTGATTACAATAAGCCTTCACGGTTCAGACCAAATCCACCAAAAGCCGACGCTACCTGGCTCAAACCCGAGCTGGTATGTGAAGTAAGTTTTGCTGAAATCACGTCCGACGGTGTTTTCCGGCATCCCTCTTTTGAAGGAATGCGGGAAGATAAGTCGGCCAAAGATGTGGTGCGGGAAATCGAAGAACCGACTGAGGAAGTTATCGGGGAAACCGAAAAGCAAGAGGCTCATCATGAAGTGATTAAGAAACCAGCCAAGGCGGAACGAAAAACACTTCTTAACCCAAAAGATGAAACGCAGACACGCAAACTTAATGGGCAGGACTTGAAATTCTCTAACCTGAGCAAACTATTCTGGCCCGACGACAAAATCACAAAACGCGAGCTGATCAATTATTACTACCAGGTTGCGCCTGTTATGATGCCGTATCTGGAAAACCGGCCGATGTCACTTAACCGTTTTCCGAATGGTATTAAAGGAAAAAGTTTTTACCAAAAAGATGTGACCGGCAAGGTTCCGTCCTGGATTGAGACTTTTCCGTATGAAGCTGATAATGAGAAGAAAAACTTCATGCTCAGCAACAACGAGGCTAGTTTGCTATACATGATCAACCTCGGATGTATCGACGTAAATCCGTGGAACAGCCGCATTGAAGCGCCCGATAATCCTGACTGGTGCCTGCTGGACCTGGACCCGGACACGACCAATACATTCGAACAAGTGATATTGACTGCTCAAACTATCAAGCAGCTTCTCGACTCGATACAGGTGGAAAGCTATTGCAAAACGTCCGGCTCCACGGGCCTGCATATTTATATTCCCCTTGGCGCGAAATATACCTATGACCAATGCCAGATGTTCGCCAATTGGGTTGCGTCGCAAGTGCAGCACGAACTGCCCAAGTTCACGAGTATAGAGAGAATGACTAAGAACAGGAAGGGGAAATTGTACATTGACTATCTGCAAAACCGGCCGAAAGCGACGCTGGCTGCACCGTACTCCGTGAGGCCAAAGCCAGGTGCGACCGTGTCCATGCCTTTGCATTGGGACGAAGTAAAGGAAGGATTGCAGTTGCGGGATTTTACGATTCACAATGCAATGGAGCGCGTGCAGCAGGAAGGTGATCTGTTCAAACCCGTACTTGGCAAAGGGATTGATCTGGAAGCTGTGATTGGAAAAATCGATATGGAAAAATAGCTATTATGGCTGCCAAAAGGTCGGATTTTAAAGTATTTGTACCGATAGTTAAGTGAACTTGACCAGTCAGTCAACAACCTTTGCGAAAACAGGCTATAACTATTTTGTTTGTAACGGCTTAATGAAAGTGGGTACCACACACTATAACTTTAATCTATACACACACTTACTTCTTCTATCCTCTTTTCCGGTCCGCGATGCCATTATATTGATGCGGACACTTTGGAGCAGCTGCTATCCAACCTATTGAAGAAGGGTTTCCGAGTGGTGTAAGAATATCGCTCTTCTATCGTAAGCTGGATCGTATTTTACAAGAACCTTGCTTCCCTCACGTATTACTTCATATTTAGAATAAGATAACACTTCCGTCATCTCGGCCACGAATTCGTTTCCCTGCTCGGGTTCCACTTTTACCTTTACCTGAAATTCGGGTTGGTTGTTGAGATACTCGCCTGTGGGTTCGATATTCAGTACAGTCGCACTGGCTTCGATGCCCTCTCTGAGCACTTTCCTTTTTCTTTCTTCCCGCTGGCGTTTGCGGACAGACGTGTAGACGGAATAAGCGATCATGAAGATCAGTATAATGGTGGCACCAATTGCCCTGTCGGAGTTTTCCACGACTTTGAAAAATTATGATTTAAGTCAAATTAAAGGATGTAATCTTTTAATTCGACTTTTTCAGTTATCGAACGGTATACGATCTTACTAATAGGTACCGTCAGTGCACAAAGCTACCAGGAAATACTACCAATCTGACGGTGCCGGTCGTTCAGATTGAATTTTCTTTGCGCGTAGGCACGGGAAGTGTATTGTAATCCATCCAGTAATGGCAAATGGTTTCGATCAGAAACCGAAGTTCTTCAAATTCGACTGGCTTGACAATGAACGAGTTTGCTCCTGCGGCGTAGCATTTTTGAATGTCCTCGTCGGATGAACTGCTTGTGAGGATAATAATCGGCAGCGTTGACCACTTCGTAACGAAATTATCAGGCGTCTTTCTGATTAGCCGCAGCAGATCGGAACCGTCGATATTTGGCATTTTTAGATCGAGGATGATCAGGCCGGGACGGCTGCCGGAAAATTCAGGAGCAGACTGCAGAACCATAAACTGGTAAAGCTCAGCTGCTCCCTGAAAAAAGCGCACACGGTAATTGGGTAAAAATTCATTGAATATTGTACGGATCAGTAGTCTGTGATCCGCTGAATCGTCGACCAGGTAAATTTCTTTTTTTTCCATGAACAGTTTAGTTGATTACTTTAATCCTTGCTCATGAGTGACATGCAAAAATTAGACCACATACACAAATTATGGCGTAGTCACAACAAAACTTCCGGCTTCGGATTTATTTAAAATAATGGCGATGAAGCTGAATGCGGTGAAATCTTTCACCGCATTCAACTGTATAAGGGTTAAAACAAGCTTTTTTGTGTTCGATATCTTGCGTAAAGTGCCAAGCCGAGTGCAGACAGGGCCGCTACTGCGCTTATTGTCAAAAACATTTCTACCGGATTCGAGCCTTCTTTTGGAAGCGAAACCACGCCTGAACTATCTGTAATTGCAGGAGACATCACATACCTGCCCTTTTTGGGAACGGCGAGATCCTGGAAATAGTAGGCCAGTTCGAGCAAGTCCTGCTGCATTTCCTGTCCACTCATAGGCTTGCCGTGCCCCGCCGCAACAATATTTGGCATTAACGAGGCGAGTGTCTCCACCGAACTTTCGGCCCTGAGCCAGTCGCAGGTGAAATACTTAGGTGGTCCCGAAACGATCTTGCTTTGGGTTAACGTTGAAAAAGCCGATTCAGCAGCCGTGGTCACAAAAGCATCTCCCGCAATCAGAACCTTATCTCTTTCCCTCCAAAAACTTACATGCCCCGGAGAGTGCCCTGGAGTATGAATGTAACTCCAATCAGGCAAAAAAGGAACGGATGCATCTATTCCCGGAAATGCTTCCACTATGCCCGTTAGATCTTCGGATTGTTTGGGGTAAAATTCTGATAGATAGGTCATTAATCCACCACCAACAGACGGATCAGCTGGTGGATAAGCCGATTTTCCTGTCAAATACGGTAATTCCAGGTAATGCGCAAATACCGGCACTTCCCATTCCGTAGCCAGGCGTTTTACAGCACCAATATGATCGAAATGCCCGTGGGTAAGTAGTATCGCTGCGGGCCTGGATCCTTCACCAAACAGGCTGGCGACCATTTTCTTGATTTTGGAATAGCCTGTCTTTAAACCGCCGTCGATCAATACCCACGATCCGTCCGACTCGTTTTTTACAACAAATACATTGGCAAAAATGTCAGTAAGCCCCCATATTCCGTCCGCTACTTCAAAGTATGATTTTTCCTGTCCAATCGCGTTTTTTTCCATTTCAATAGTAGTTATGTACCAGATTGTTCTCGCTAAGTTAAAAACCATGCCATGCAACAATCCTTGTGCAGCTCAACCTGAATCAGTCGCGAAAATGCACATCTTGCTTTCATTTGATCACTAAAAAACCGCAAAAAACGACTCAGGCGCGATTTTTGAGTACGCAACCGATCATTGATCAAACTGATTAACCATGAATTTGGAACAAACATTGAGAGAGCCGATTGCTCCGACAAAATATCTTTGGTGGCAGCACGGGGTTATTTATCAGATTTACCCGCGCTCTTTTCAGGATTCGAATGGGGATGGAGTTGGGGATCTGAAAGGTATCGTCAGCAGGCTGGACTATCTTAAATGGCTTGGAATCGATTGCATCTGGCTGTCACCGATTTTCTCGTCGCCTATGGCGGATTTTGGTTATGATATTTCCGATTACTGCGGTGTCCACCCACTTTTTGGTACGATGGCGGATTTCGACGAGCTGTTGGAAGAGACCCACAGCCGCGGCATGAAAGTGCTGCTCGATCTGGTTCCAAACCACACTTCCAACCAGCATCCCTGGTTTCTGGAAAGCAGATCTTCCCGGAATAACCCAAAACGTGACTGGTATATCTGGCACGACGGCGGCGAAAACGGTGAACTCCCAAATAACTGGCTGAGCGTTTTCGGCGGTCACGCCTGGGAATGGGATGAGACTACCGGACAATATTACTATCACGCATTTTTGAAAGAGCAACCCGACCTGAACTGGCGAAACCCGGACGTTCAGCAGGCAATGCTGGACGTTATGCGATTCTGGCTGGATAAAGGAATTGATGGTTTTCGCGTGGATGTAATGTGGCACATGATCAAAGACAGCCAGCTGCGGGATAATCCCGTAGCACCGGATTCCCCGTTCCATGCCGACGACCTTATTTACGATCATTATATTCCCACCTACTCCACCGACCAGCCCGAGGTGCACGAAATTGTGCGAATGATGCGGGCATTAACAGACGAATATGAGGAGCGCGTGCTGATCGGCGAGATCTATCTTCCTATTCATAAATTGGTGACTTATTACGGCCAGGGAGGCTCAGAGGCACATTTACCATTTAACTTTCAGCTGCTTACATTACCCTGGGATGCTGCCAGGATTGCGTCTTCCATCGATGAATATGAAGGTGCATTGCCGATGAACGGCTGGCCAAATTGGGTATTAGGTAACCATGATAAGCCGCGTATCGCGAGTCGCGTGGGACGGTCACAAGCGAAGGTAGCGGCGATGATGCTGCTTACACTGCGCGGTACCCCTACGATTTATTATGGCGATGAGATTGCAATGCGGGACGTGCCCATTCCAATGGATGAGATTGTGGATCCGCAGGGATTGAATATGCCCGAGCTGAATGTAAGCCGGGATCCCGCGCGCACGCCAATGCAGTGGAGCAACGAAATCCACAGTGGGTTTTCACAACATAAACCTTGGCTGCGGTTGCCTTATAACTCCGGAAGGGTCAATGTTGAAATGCAAAAAAAAGATCCGCATTCCATGCTGGCGTTTTACCACAAACTGATAGCGGCGCGCAAGCAATATGCAGCTTTGAATATCGGCGCATACATTCCCGTCTATTCGGACCAGCAACTGATATCCTACATCCGGCAGTTTGGGGACGAGCGTTTCCTGGTTATTTTGAATCTGACTCACCGCCCGGGATATTTCAGGCCACGCACTGGCAGCTACTCGGGAATTGTCATATTATGTACTGAGATAGAGCGGGTTGGAATGAGCGTGTCGGGAATTATTGCAATGGGTGGTGATGAAGGATTGCTTATTAAACTTAATTAATTCATCTCTTACAAGCCAAAATATATGCCTTCACAAATTGTAAACGAATGCAGTAAAGCTTTGGCAGAGCGGGGCCTGAGCGTTGCTTTTGCCGAAAGTGCCACTGCCGGGCGCCTGGCCGCCGAATTTTCGCTCTGCGAAGAGTCAGGTAAAGTATTAAAAGGCGGCCTGGTTTGTTACGATGCATTATTGAAACAGACAATCCTGCACGTGCCCGCGGATATGATCAAAAGATTTACGCCCGAAAGTGCAGAGGTTACCCAGGAGCTCGCGCAGCGGTTGCAGACTTTCATGCCGGCTGATATTCATTTAGCTGTTACCGGGCTTACCTGTCCGGGCGGTAGTGAAACTGAGGAAAAACCGGTGGGCACAATATTTCTGCACATCTATTTTAAAGAGAAATCCATAGCGATCCGCGAAGTTTTCGAAGGTGAGGCGGAAGAAATCGTTTTGCAGGCAATCGACAGGGCGGCACAGGCGATCCTTGCTGAGCTTCCGGTTCATGCCGGGAAAGCGGACGGTGCAGCCTCTCTTTAACAATCAAACTACAATAGCTTTTTTGACAAAATCTTATTTGCATAACTAACAACCAAAATCATGAAGAAATTAAAAACAACCGGCGCATTATTGGGATTGGCATTGTGTCTTTGCTTTGCATCTTGCAGCAAAGAAAATGACGATACCGAAGGAAGTGAAGGCTCGGGAAGCGCAACGCAGACTACTCCTAACGACAGCAGCGGAGCTGAAAGCAGAAAAGCAATGGGAATAGGAGAAGATAATCAGGATGACTCGCTGGGATTTCCATCAAACCAGTCTAACCTGAATAGTGACTCTACCAGAAGCAAACACGATGATAAAGTGCCGGCTGAGCAAAAGAGATAATCGGGAACCGGTAGAACCACATAAAAAGAAAACAGCCGACGTAAGCCGGCTGTTTTCTTGTCTGATGATGAAGATATAATGTTAATGCACTTTTTCCATGTCACGCAATCTCTTTACAGTATCGTGACCCGATTTTAGTGTGGCTTTTTGCTTGGTTATCAATGAACGCAGATCAGGAGTGAGCGCGTCCGATTTTAATGCAGTTTCGTATGCTTTCTGAGCTGCGTCTTCTCCAAACTCTGAATTTTCAAGCGCAGTCAATCTGTTTTCGCTGGTGAATACGGATTTTACATCCATCCATGCGCGGTATATTTTACCAGATACCATTGTGCCGGTCGCCGGTTCGCCGCCCAGGGAAGTTACCTCCGATGACAACTCACGTACATGTTCTGCACTATGTTCGGAAAGGTTACTAAATAGAGATTTCAAGTCAGAGTCAGAAGAATTAGTTTCTTCCGATGCTTTTTTATAACCTTCAATACGGTCGTTATTGATAAGAATCAAATCGTTCAGTACCTCTACAATTTCTGAATTTTGTGCCATGACAATTTCATGATTGGTTCTGAAATGCATTCTGAAATAACTATTCCAATTGCCTGGAAGGGCGTTATCAGGGTTGTTTACAGCAAATTTGTGGAGCTTTTTGCGCCGTATATACAGCGCCTGGATTCCTTTCTGGTAAAAATTTAATTTGCACTTAGCTTCTTCCTGACCTTACTCAGGAATTCGGGCGAAAATCCGAGATATGAAGCGATATAATGTTGGGCTACACGTTGGGGAATGGTAGGGTAACGGTTAAGAAAGTCGAGGTATTTCTCCACCGCGCTGGTTGAAATGGTACGGAACAATCTCTCCTGCGTTTGCGCGAGATTCCGCTGTACCATTAATCTGAACATCCTTTCAAAGCCAGGGATATTGGTCAGCAGCTTTTCTTTATCCTCCGGGGTAAGCAGCAGCACTTCGCAGTCTTCGAGCGTTTCAATATACATGTGGCTCGGAGTCTGGTTCTGGAAACTGGTAATATCACTCACCCACCAGTCCTCAATCGCGAATTGGAGCGTCACCTCCGAGCCGGCGCTGTCGATATAGTAAGTCCGGATACATCCTTTCAGAATATAAGCTTCAAACTGGCAAACCTCGCCTTCCAGCAGAAGGAAGGTCTTTTTGTTAAATTTTTTGTGTTGAAGTAAAGAGTCGAAAAAATCTAGGTCGTGGCTGGAAAAGTGCATGCACCGCAATGCGTAGTTGTTGATCCGTTCAAACATGCTGTTCATTTATCGCCGGGCAGGCGCGTGCATTTTCAGTTGAGGTATTATCCCAAAAGTAAAAAACCCGGCCCTTAATCAAAAGGCCGGGTTGCGAAAACCGGGTTACGAAAACCGGGTTGCGAAAACCGGGTTGCGAAAATCGGGTTGCGAAAACCGGGTTGCGAAAACCGGCAAATGAAGACATGCAGTTTAAGCCAGAATATGCTGGTTGGCCAGCTTGATCTCTCCGGGAAGGATTGTGTGCGGCCGCCCTGGGTAAATGTTGAATGTAACAAATGCATTCATCCGTTCCAGGATAGCGATACTTTCCTTCACCCTCGAAACCGGTACGTGCGGATCAGGATCACCGGTAGAAATGAATACAGGTGTGTTCGCGAAATCCCCGCCGTAATTATGCTCGTCCAGCGTTTCACCGATCAGTCCGCCGGTGAAAGCAATTACCCCACCGTACCTTTTTGCATTGCGCGCTACATATTCCAGAGTCAGACACGCTCCCTGCGAAAATCCTGCGAAAAAGATATTCTCGGGCGATATTCCACTTTTTTCAATCTGCTCCACAACGCCGGCAACCGTATCCAGCGCCGAATCCAGTGCCGGCTGGTTTTGCAAGACCGGAGCCATAAAACTGAAAGGGTACCAGCTGTTACGCGAAGCCTGAGGAGCCAGGATCGCCATTTCGTCGAGGTTCAGGCTCCTGCGCAGGGAAACAATATCCTGCGCCGAGCCGCCCCTTCCGTGTAACAATATGATCGCTTTTTTGGCCTCGCCAAGCGGAATTCCTTCCTGGATTATATTCAAACTATGGGTGTACATATTAGGTCAGTTTTGGAAGTACAGCTTCAATTTTCGCCCTTCTTGGTTCGTATTGCGGAGGCAGCATCAATCCTGATCCCAGTTCTTCCACAGTTTCATCCGTTGCAAACCCTGGATTATCGCTGGCAATCTCAAATAGTACGCCGCCTGGTTCACGGAAGTAGAGTGAATAGAAATAATTTCTGTCAATCTTATCGGTGATCTGGTGACCGGCTTCCAACACTTTTTTACGGAATTCCATCAGAATATCATCATTGGCAACTCGGAATGCCACGTGGTGAACGGAACCTGCTGCCACATGTCCGGCTCTTTCGCCCGGCGCTTCCACCAGGTCAACAATCGCCGCATTCTCAACTGCGTCGGTGATAAACCGGTATCTGTTAACGTGTTGTTCGAGCAAACGGTAACCAAAAATATCCGTCAGGATTTTGGCGGTATCCTCTATTTTGTTGCTGGTGATCGTAATATGGTGAAATCCGCGGGTTGCATGCTCGGCTTTCACTTCGCTGGTTTCCCATGGTGCCCGAACATCAGGTGTTTTAGGAACCGTCAACTCAAATTTCAGACCGTCGCGATCCAGGAAAGTCACATATTCTTCTCCGAATTTCTCAGCGGTCTTATTATATGTAACACCGTTTGCTTCAAATCTTTTAAGCCAAAAATCCAGACTGCCCTCAGGTACCGAGTAACCAATTTCGGTCACCTGCCGCGTTCCCCTTCTGCCCGCTGGGATTTGACTGCCCCAAGGAAAAAATGTCAGAATGGTACCAGGCGTGCCGTTTTCATCACCGTAATAAAAGTGGTATGTGTTAGGATCATCGAAATTGACGGTCTTTTTTACCATCCTCAATCCTAGTATCCGGGTGTAAAAATCATAGTTCTTTTTGGCGTCGCTAGCAATTGCAGTAATGTGGTGGATGCCGTTGATTGTATTTTCCATTTTCTTGTTTGTTTAGATCTGCTTCGTTTTAATGATACAAATGTACCCTGCCGGGCAGGGGCAAAGCATTGAACTAGGACAAGAAAACGCGGCGTTTCAGGATATTTTGTCAGTTAAAATCGCCTGAATTGATGCTCGGAAATTCTTTATTGTACAAACTTTCCCCTAACGTTCCGCATAATAAATATGGTCGCGGCAACCACATATATGTTGGCAACTTTAATATCTTCGCAGAAGTTCTCTTCCCATTTTCATACAATTCATTTGAAGTCAGGAGGTTTTCAATGCAGCCAGACCAGTGTATTACTATGTGCCGTCAGGAACAATTAGGTGCTAAAACAAATCATTAATTAACTAAACAATTTGTACATGAAGAAAAATTTACTCGCAATTATCACTATCCTCTTACTACAAATCCCCTGCTCGGCCATCGCGCAGGTTGTGGTAACTTTCCCGACAGAAAGGGCTGTATTCCAGCGCAATAAGGACAATGCCGCCACCATATACATCGGCGGATATGTGACGCAAGGATTTGAACGGATTGAAGCGCGCTTCGTGCCCTGGGTCGCCAACGAGGGCGAAGCTGCACCCGGCGGCGATGCCTGGCAAATCATCGATAATACGATTGAAGCGGCACAGTTCTACGGATCAATGCCGGTAAAAGGCGGCTGGTACCGGCTGGAAGTCCGCGCGATCCGTACAGGCACCGACCCTGTTGCGGTGGCTGTTCAGCACGTGGGCGTCGGCGAGGTATTTGTCGTGGCCGGCCAGTCTAATGCAACCGGTGGCGATGATAACCCAAATGGTCCGGGCGCTAAAAACGACCAGGTTAATAGTGTCAACTATCAGAATATCAATGGCGGTACTATTTCCCCCTACCCTTCGCTGGAACTCCCCTGTCCCGAGTTTGTACATCTGGATGCCGGTGTAAAAACAGCGCCTTTTGGGAATTATGCCTGGTGTTGGGGATCGTTTGGCGACAAGATCTATGAGAAGTTCCGCGTGCCGGTCATGATATTCAACGCTGGTTGGTCAAGCACTGGAGTCGGAAACTGGCAGCAGTCGATCGATCCCAATGCTACGCCGACGAGCGCATTCGGTTACACATTTCCCGCCGGTATGCCCTTTGGTCACCTCAGGATCGCCCTCAACTATTATATTGCCCAGATGGGCGTACGTGCGGTTTTGTGGCATCAGGGCGAAACCGATAACTATATTGAGCAGCCCGGCGACAATACATTCAATCGCTATATCTCCAATTTGTGGGATGTGATTGGCGCGAGCCGGTCGCTTACCGGTAAAAGTGACCTTGCGTGGCTGGTTGCCAGGGCTTCCCGGTTTACAGTCGCAGGCGCAACGCGCGTTTCTGCCAATGTTGTGAATGCACAAAACGAATTGATCAACAACAACGCATCTTATCCCCACGTATATCAGGGCCCGGAAACGGATCCTTATTTTGATATAAACTATCGTGGCGATCAGATACATTTCCGCGGCGACGGCGTCACGCAGTCTCCTGATGGAAATGTATATTCCGGATTGATCTCGCTGGCAGGCTTTTGGGCAGATAAGGTTACGCCTGAATTCCTTACCCAGTCGGAACCCTATTCAGCCATGGCACCACCGGCGGTTTCGGCGGCTTATTCATCCGGCGGCTCACAAATTACTTTCACAGGCCCGTCTATCGGATCCGGAGGGCAATACAACTGGTTGGGAATTGACTGCAATCAGGTTCAGAACACTTCCCAGCAATGGACAGTCGGACCGGGTACCTTTAAGTTGAAAGTTATTGATGCAAACCGCAACACCGTTTTTTCACCACAATTATATGTATCCGGATCAGCGCTGCCTGTGACCTGGAAAACATTTACGGCAAAAACGAATGAAGCGGGTCGCGTGCAGTTACAATGGGCTACCGCGACAGAAATGAATACTTCCCACTTCGAAGTGGAACGGAGCGACGATGCGATGGTTTTCACCAAAATTAAATCTGTGAATGCGGCAGGATATTCGAAAACAAATGTCTCATACCAATATGAAGACGAGTTTTTGATGCCCGGAACGTACTATTACAGATTAAAGCAGGTTGATGCCGACGGCGCTTTTGACTATACCCGCATCCTGCCGGTGAAGATCGATGGTACGGAAACGATCAGAGCTTACCCGAATCCGGTTACCGATTTTATAACCATTCAATCCGCATTCCCGCTAGGTGATGTAGAAATCATCAACGCCGCCGGAGTTCGGTTGCATGCTGCCAAAACCTCAGCAACGAAGCTGGAAATCAGTATGAAGAGCTTCCCCAACGGTCTTTACACCATTTTAATGAATGGAAAGAGTATCAAGATTGTAAAATAGCGTTTGTGCCCTTCGGCGTGCTGGATTTGCAGTACGCCGAAGGGCACATTACATATTACACTTCAAATCGGATCAGGCAACGTGAGCCGCCTTTGCAGGCAATACTTCGATCAGCTTGATATCAAGAATTTTTTCGAGCTTGCAGAGCGTTTCCAGGGTCATATTCTCTGATCCCTTCACAATTTTGTTTACATACTGAGGCGAACACTTCATTTTCCCCGCCAAATCCTTCTGGCTCATTTTGCGCTCACGCAACGTGCGAAGAATCGCCAGACCGATCCTGAACGAGACGTCCAGCCAAGCTGCATTTGCCTCGCGAAAAGCCGCGGCCTCCTGCCATTCCGTATCAATAATTGCCGCTCCGACAATTTTTTCCTTCATTTTCTGGATGCTCATATTGTTTATGTTAAAATAATTCAAATATGCCAAATTCATCTTCCCGATCCGTTCTCAGATAATCACACACTACCTCCATTTTCCTGAGCTCAGCCAGCAAATGAGCCCGCTCATTCATTGTTCTTGAAAGCTTAATAGCTCCGCCCGAGATGATGAAAAGGTTGACGTCAATGCGGACCGCATAAATTCTCAACCAGCTCTTCGCCTGACCACCCGTTGCCTTACTTTTCTCAAATTCAGAAACCGAATATGTGTAATTATGCAAAGGCTTGAACATGGTTGAAAGGTTTTCAAACTGGCTATGCCTACCCTTTCTAGCCACTGCCAGCAACCGACTTTCCAATACCCTCGCCTCATTCCTCGTCCTGATCACAGCTTCTTCCAAAGTGATCTCCGGCCAAAAAGCAGCTAAGTCATCCTGGTGCTTTTCAAAAAAATCTTCCAGAAAAACTGCATCGTTCCAGCAGGCGAATAATCTCCCAAATTCATGGGTCTCCTCCGACTTGTACTGAACGACAAAAAGACTATATGGAACCAACGCAAAGATATTACAAATTTTCATAAATCAACCTATAAGTTTATTTTTATTTATTTCCTTTTAGACGTCGATTTCGCAATTTGGTAACACCGTATTTAAAAAAAAGAGGACAGGCTGTGCGCCTGTCCTCTCACTTAAAGTAAAAATTACCAGCCTAACTCATTTGCTGCAATGCACTTACAAACAGCTTCATTTCATCCATAGTACCGATACTCACGCGGCAATAGGGTTTTTCTTTTATGTCCATCGCTTTGATAATAATCCCTTTGTCGACCATCTTTTTCAGGAATTCCTTGCCAGGCATATTGATCGGGAAAATCACGAAATTGGTAAATGAGGGTACATATTTATATCCCATTGTTTTCAGATTGTCGTACAAATAAGTCTTCGCTTCCGTATTCATTTTGCGCGTACTGTTCTGGAAATCAATATCGTCCATTGCCGCTGATGCTGCATACACCGACGTACACGCAATTCCCGAACCGCCGCCTCTTACTTCCTTTTTAATAGCGTCCAAAGTTGCCGGCAATGCAGCAATATAGCCGACACGCAATCCCGCCATACCCATGATTTTCGAAAAAGTGCGAGCAATGATCACATTCTTTTTGTCTTTCAAAAGACCAACCATACTTATATTATCGGCTCCTTCAACCAGCTCAATATAGGCCTCATCGATGAAGATAGGCACTTTTTCTGACACGCGCGAGCAGAAATCTGTCAGCGCTTTGGTGGAAGTCACGGCCCCTACCGGATTGTTCGGGTTACATATATAGACCAGTTTCGTGTCCTTATCAATCGCTTTTTCCATCGCGTCCAGATCATGCGACCAGTCGGACTTGCAGGGAATTGCCTTCCAGGTTGCACCTGCGCCTTCTGCAACGCGAATCAGCGACATATAAGTAGGATCAGCAGAAACGACGTTTCCGCCATTTTTAAACAAAGCCAAAGCCGTTTTTTCCAAAAGATCACCGGAACCGTTACCCATCATGATGTGGTCCGGCGCTACTCCTTCTTTTACTGCGATTTTCTCTGTCAGCTCTTTCAACTCTGTCCTCGCGTATCGGTTGCCTTTCTCAATGGAATCCGATATAGCCTGTCGCGCTTTCGGAGGCGGGCCGTATGGATTTTCGTTGGAGCCGATCCGTGCTACCATTTTGGAAAGATCGGGCTCAGTTTCAAGGAAATGGCCTCTTACCATCGGACTGTAAAATACCCGGCTCGCTTTATCGAGCCTCAGCGGAGTTCCCGCAAATGCACCTTCCGCTAAAAATGGCGCCGCCGCCATTGCACCGATAGTCGCAAAACCCGATTTGAGTAAACTACGACGATTGATTTTCTGTACCATAAAAGTTTGTTAGTGGTTAAAGAAAGAATGTGTTTCAATGCTGACCAGATTGATCTGGGCTGCTCATCGAAGGCAGTGCGGCTACCAAATTGCATTTCAATAATTAGTACAAATATTATTCTGAATATCTGCGATACCTAAATATAATAATTTGCCCGGTAACACTTCTACCAACTATTTAAACTGTTGAAAATGTGCACTAATTCATTCAAATGATCCCATAAAACGATTGAAAACGATATGCTCTTTTCTGTTTGTAACCGCTTTTTTCGGAACGGATGGAATGAAAATAGTAGCAACAGTTGTTGAACATCCAGAAAACACAACGTTTCGAAAAAATTATGAATTGGATTGCAATCAATACGGAGGAGGAAGTAGCTAAAATATCTAAATCCGGAGAATACGCTATCATTTACAAGCATAGTCCGCGCTGCATGACCAGCCTGATGGCTTACCGGCAACTTAAAACAGATGTAAGCAACGCCGCACATATTTCACTACCGATTTATATCGTAGATGTGATCAGCAACCGAAGAGAATCAATGGCAGTTGCGGAGACGTTTCAGGTACAGCACCAGTCACCGCAAATACTGATCGTGAAGGACGGACAATGCCTGTATGACGCTTCTCACGAAAACGTTTCCCTGCAAGACACTTTGAAGTACGTGAGCTAACCTGTTCAGAGCAAGTGAGATTTGATCACTTGCTCAATTTTTTGGTATATTTATATGGAATAAATCCTTATTAGTGGAAATATTCCATAAATTTGCGTACCCACTTACATCAACGGATATGAAAACGCTGCACTACACGATCGTCTCGGAAGAAATGGTTTGGTTATGGTATTACGACGAGCTGCACGCAAAGCATTTCAAAGAATTACTGGATTATGATGCAAGAACATTCATCAAAGAGCTGAATGCATCGGGCGGCGATTTGCCAGCAGTGGTAGAGCGACAAAAACAGACTTACTAACACTTCATTCATAACAAACGCAAAAGAGCAGCTTAATGCTGCTCTTTTTTTACGCACGATCAGGTGGCAAGCGGTGGTCCGGAAGGGATAAAAATCTTCTCGCGCTTGTATTTGAACTTGTATTTTTTTGCAGTGAATTTGGCTGTCATATATTCGCCCATGTAGATCGACCCCGTCATCACATCGTCCTTCACTGTTCCTGAAAACAGGAAAGTGATTGCGTCCGCGGGCTGGCGGTCGGTGCTGCGGATCTTGAATTCGTTGCCCTCCACGGTACCCTGCAATTCCCGAACGCTGAACTCACCTTTATGAGAACCATTCAGCCAGTTACCGTCTTGTTCGATGATCAGCGAATGCTTGCTGGTGCTGGAAAAAAATTCGATATCAGCTTCCCAATGTCCATTTAGAGAAACTTCCGCCGCTGCCATTTCAGTTTTTGGAGCAGTTCGTTTTTGGGATAAAACCTCTACCAACCGATCGGAAACGGTCTTTTCATCGCCCGGCTGCATTTGTCCGGTTGTGATCGTCACATAAGTCTCGCCTTCGCGCGTACCGCCTCCCAGCGCAATGCGCGGCTTGGTGCGACCAAACAGTTCGGCGACCTCCTCCCCTGTAATATGAAGTTTGGACGAGTCCCAGGTAACGCGCAATACCGGCGTTCTGTTCGACAGGTCTTTGGGCTCAATAACCGTAGTTTTCACCGTATCGATCACAGAAACGCGTTTTGAAATGCTGTCAAGCCACGAAAGCCACCGTTTCCATTCGCTTTTGTGATCGCGTTTTGTCCACGCTTCCACGGCGGCGATCATGCCCATCGTTTCTTCCCGACCTACCTTATTATCGCGGCCCGGCCCGTGGTGCGGCGCGCTCGCCTGCCAGGCCGACATGAGCAGATCTTTCCTTCCCAGCACCAGACCAGCGCATTGCGGGCCGCACAATGCTTTTCCTCCACTATATATCACCACATCCGCGCCCATTTTTAGATGCACGTTCGGGATAGTCAGATCCTCTGCGGCGGCGTCGATCATGACCGGAATATCCTTAGGTTTCGCGATTTTAGAGATTGCTTCCAGCGACATAGGTCCGCTCATGGATTCGCGTCCCGCCATTAAGTAAATCATCGCAGTGCGCGAGCTGATTGCATTCGTTAATTCCTCGATCGAATCAACTGTGATCAGCCTCACGCCTACATTGCGCAACGCGTGATCGTATACATTCCGGGAATACCGGGGGATAATGACTTCTGTTTTCTCAAAGCCGGAAAGGTCAGGAATACGGATCAATTTTTCGGGATTTCCGCCGGTGACGCAGGCTGCGGTTACGTGCTTCATACCGGCGGCACAGCCAGCTGAAACGAGTCCCCATTCTGCGCCTGTGAGTTCAGCGAGGCGTTTTCCCGCACCAAACGCCAGCTCATCATATTGAACAAAAACCTGTGCAGCGGCGTCCATAGCAGCGCGTACCTCCGGCCTTTCCACCGAGCCGCCGATGATCGTGAACGTGCCCCGGCAGTTGATGATCGGCTCCACGCCAATAGCCTGGTAAGCCTGTTTGCCCGCCTCTGCGTCCATTTCCGCAGGGAATTTTTTTACAGTTTTAGAGGGAAGTACAATTCCACCCGCCAGCGGAAGCATGGAGAGGTCTTTCAATGCAGCTCTTCGTTTCATTTATTTTTTGGTAAAAGATCAGGATATAGTCGACTCTTTATTTTGAATATTACTAAAACTACGACACAATACAGGCACCGGTATCAGCTTTTACCAAATATAATAATCCTTTGCGTGCTCGTGAACGAAGATTTTAAAACACTTGATTAAATCTCAAAAAAGCTGCTTTTTTTTATAGCCTAGATGCAACGTCAAGGCGGTTTTCAGTCCCTTTACGCCAGTTTGCAATAAAAATCAGCCATGAAAAAAATTTTATCGATCACATTACTTCTTATAAACGCTACCTGCGCTTTCTCACAAAGTTTCCATGTAGGTGGTTCTGTAAAAAACCAGCAGGACGAACCGATCCCATTTGCTGCGGTTTCTATCAATCAATCCAAAGATTCCAGTCTGGTGAAAGCCGACGTAGCCGACGAGAATGGGGTATTCAAAATTGCGGACATCCCGCAGGGTACATACTTCCTGAAAATCTCCGCAGTCGGGGTCAAAACTTTTCAATCGCCCGAATTCGGTGTAGTGGATTCTGACGTTACCCTATCCACCTACAAGCTTACTTCTGACACCAAACAGCTCAATGAAGTGAAGGTTACCGCTGCCAAACCTCTGATCGAGGTGAAAAATGACCGGCTTGTATTCAATGTGGAAGCGAGCATTAATTCCACCGGCTCCAATGCATTGGAACTACTTCAAAAATCGCCCGGCGTGCAGGTGGACAAAGACGAGAATATTTTGGTAAAAGGAAAAACAGGCGTGCGGATCTACATCGACGGGCGGCCTTCGCCTATGAGCGGAAAAGACCTGGCTTCGACCTTGAAGAGTATGAACTCGGCTGATATTGAAGCCATTGAAATTATCACAAACCCTTCGGCTAAGTACGATGCGGCCGGCGATCTGGGGATTATCAATATCCGGCTGAAAAAGAACGTCAAGCTCGGGACGAACGGAAATGTGAGCCTCGGTGCGATGTACGGAAAAACGCCCAAGTATAATGCGACGCTCAACCTCAATCACCGCGATAAGAAAGTCAATATTTTCGGCGCATACGGATTCAGCCAGGGCGAGTGGCGCAATACAACTTATGATGACCAGATCCTGAACAGGGTAGCTTACAACAAAGTGTGGCAGGGGATCTGGCGCGACACGACACACAGCGCGAAAATAGGCGCGGATTATTTTATTAATTCAAAAAACACACTTGGTTTTAGTGCAAACGGGCGGATCAGTGACCATAATGGAGGCGGTTCCAGCGAGACTTTCATTAGCAGAAAAGGACAGACTACCGCCGATTCGCTGATGCTTTTTTCACGTACTTCCAACCCGGAAAACAACAAAAACCTCAATCTCAACCTCAACTACCATTATACAGACACGACCGGCCACGAGCTGAACATTGATGCAGATTATGGCCGGTTTTCATCACGCGGGATCAGTTACCAGCCGAATATGTACTTTTTTCAGCTGACCGAAGAGTCGCCGCTTGAAAGGAACTACGTAACCAAAACTCCGGTGGATATTACGATCAGGTCTTTAAAGGCAGATTATGAACAGAATGCGTTTAAGGGAAAACTAGGTTACGGTTTTAAGCTCTCCGATGTAAAATCCGACAATACCTTTGATTTTTTTAATGTATTGGGTAATACGGAAGTGATTGATACCAACCGGAGTAACCGCTTCAAATATACCGAGCGCGTGTATGCAGCTTATGCCAACTACAACGTTACATTTGGTAAAAAGTGGGATTTGCAGGTCGGCGTCCGGGCGGAACATACCAAATCGCTCGGCGACCTGACCAGTTTCAAGCACAATGATCTCGACCGGGTAGACACGACTTACCTGAATTTCTTCCCCAGCGGGGCTATTTCTTATAAAGCTTCCAAAAATCACAACTGGAATATCAATTACAGCCGGCGGATCAACCGCCCGAGCTACCAGAACCTGAACCCGTTTGAATACCGGGTAGATGAACTGGTGTATTCAAAAGGTAACCCTTTTCTCAAACCCGAATATGCCAACAGTTTTAAACTCACCCACGTGTATAAATCAATGCTGACAACGGCGCTCGGATACCGGCGCACGCGCTTTCCTGTTGTTGGCCTGCGCATTCCTTACGACAGCAGCCGGACCTATTTTATCACACAAAATCTGGATTACTCACAGGGATACAGTCTCGACGTGAGCATTACCACGCCGATCACTAAATGGTGGGAGATCTACTTCAATGTGAGCGGCTACCATAATATCTGGAAAGCGGCGCTGGACAATGGGCTGATCATCAATAACAATACTACTGCCGTTAACTTCAACGGACAAAACACATTTAAGCTCAAAAACAACTGGACGCTCGAACTGAGCGGCTGGTACAATTCACCTTACCGGAGAATCGACTACAACTGGGCGATGGGCATGCTGGACGCAGGTGTCCAGAAGAAATTCTGGAAAGATAATGCTACCGCCAAGCTTTCATTCAGCGACGTTTTAGGAACCTCCCGCGGCGGCTACACGTCCAATTATGCCGGCATCGAAACCAGGCTGCGTTTCCGGTTTGAAGGGAGAATGGCGAAACTGAATTTCAACTACCGATTCGGCAGCAAGGAAATCAAGGCAGCACGCAGCAGAAGATCCGGCTCCGAAGACGAATTGAATCGCATTAAGGGTGGATAAAAGTCGGTGCGTTATTAATACTAATTCTACTTCGTTTTGATCGTACGCGCACCTATATTTGTGAGAACGAAAAGATTCCCGTTTTGCTTCCTCAGCAATATTTTTATCAAGTTTGGGCCAGGCTTTCCGGGGATCCTTCCAAGTTCCCTCTCCATGCGCGTATATTTCATTCGGTATGTCTGATCTCCATATTCGCGCTCAGCTATAATGTCCCTTTTAACTACATAATCGGACTTCCCAACATTGCGCTGGCAAGCTTTTTCGGCTTGGTGGTAGCCTGCGCGGTTTACTATATTTCCAGATTTAAGAACCGGCCCGAAATCAGCATTCCCATTGTGAACATTTCCGGGCTGCTTCTTTTTACATTCAATTACTTCATGAACTCCGGGATCAGCGGGCCTACCGACCTGTATTTCCTGCTCTTCCTGCTGTTGAGTATTGTTATTAGTCCAACTAATGAATACAAATTCTGGATCCCGGTCAATGTCGGCATGTTCCTGATTCTGGGCATAGCTGAATACCTGTCTCCGGAAACTTTCCCGAATACTTACGACGACCGGTTCAGCAAGTTCATCGACCATTTGTCTTCTTACCTGGTTGTGGCCGCGATCACTTTCTTTTGTACCTACTACATCCGGCGGAGCTATGAAAACGAAAAACTGATTACGGCCGAAAAGTCGGAGGCGATTGAGAAGCAGAATGAGCAGATCATTGAAAAGAACAGGGAGCTGGAAGGCATTAATGCCGAGAAAAACAAACTAATGTCTATCGTAGCCCACGACCTCCGTTCGCCACTGGGCAGCATTCAGAATTTCCTGGAACTGCTCACGCAACACGATCTGGAAGAGCAGCAGAAACTCGACATTGAGAACGACCTGCTGAATGCGACCAAGAATACGCTGGCAATGCTCAGCAAGTTACTGGACTGGTCCAAATCACAGCTATATGGCGTTTCTGCCAGACCAGAAATGCTGAATCTGAGCAAGTTACTACAATCCACACTTGAACTGGAAGCGGATATTGCTTTCCGTAAAGGGATCACGCTCGACTACCAGCTCAGCCCCTCCATGTCTGTTTTCGCGGATGGGGATATGATGCAGATCGTGGTCCGGAATATCATCGGCAACGCGACTAAGTTTACAAAAAGTGGCGGCAGGATCACGGTGAGGGCTAATTCAGAGCATAACCAATGCGTGATCAGTGTTCAGGATGATGGAATCGGAATGTCGGCGGAAAAAAGTGAGAGTATATTTTCGCTGAACGTAGAATCTACTTATGGTACCAAAAACGAAAAAGGAGTTGGGCTTGGGCTGCTGCTTTGCATTGAATTTGTAAAGGCACAAAATGGCCGTATCTGGTTCGAAAGCGAGCCGGGCAATGGTACTTGCTTTTATATCAGCATTCCCACCTCCAATGCTGCAGATACAATTGCGCCCGACCTGACCAGCGATATTCGTCTTCGCGCGTAACCTTACTTTCGCACATTTGATTATTTTTGATCAAATATTGATTGAAAATGACTTTTCAGGAAAGAAAGAAGAAAATAATCGCTGCTGTTTTTGAAACCGGCAGCTTATCTGTATTCCAGCTTGCAGATCAGCTTGCCGCCTCTCCTGCCACGATTCGGCGCGATTTACACGAGATCACACAGGAAGGATTACTGATCAGGACGCACGGCGGCGCAATGAGAACCGAAAGTGCTGTCGTGACCAGCTTCACCGGAAAGAAAGCTGCCGACAGTATTCAAAAGGAGAAAATCGGCGAGGCGGCAGCATCCTATGTGCAGGATGGAGATACCATTTTTATGGATTGCGGCAGCACCGTTTTTCAAATGTGCCTGTATTTGAAAAAAAAGAACAATATCCGCGTGATCACCAACTCATTGCCAATTGTAGCAGAGCTGATCGACAACCCTACTGTCACTATCAATCTGATCGGCGGTGAGCTGGACAGTTCGCGAAAAGCGGTGCACGGTGCAAAGGCAGTGGAACATGTAAACAGCTATCACGCGGCAAAAGCATTCATTGGCGTGGATGGTATCTCCCCGGAAAATGGCCTTAGCGCACACAGTGAGACCGAATCTTCCATTACATCCGCATTTATACAAAATTGCGAAAACGTGTACCTCCTATGCGATTCGTCGAAGATCGGCCGTGACAGCTACATCAAATTTGCAGCACTCACTGATATTTCATTTCTGATTACAGATAACCGGCTGGAAGAAAGCACTGCGATGTCTTTGAAAGAAAAAGGAATTGGGGAGGTAGTGTCCGTTCAGGTGCCGAATTGAATATGTGAGGCAGTATTAAAAGGCTAGATCAGCACCGATTTAAGAATATGGACGAGCTCGTCGAAACTGTCCGGTTTTTTGATAAAATCGGCGGCGCCGAGCTGCTTGCTATGCTGAATGGTACTTACATTGGATGAAGTAGAAAGTATGATTACAGGTATATCCCGCAGTTCCTGCCTGTTTTTGAGCTCAATAAGAAACTCCTGCCCGTTCATCAAAGGCATATTCAGGTCCAGGAAAATAAGGTCGGTTTCCAGCTCACGCCGGGAAAGCTTTTCCAGAGCGGTGACTGCATTACTTATCGTCACGCAATTGACTGAATTGGAGACGTTTTCCAGCGCACTCAAAAATATTTCCTGATCATCCTCATCGTCGTCAATGAGAAGTATGTTTTGATAAGGCATCGGTACAGATTATAAATCTTTAACGAAATTACTAATATCGCGAAACTATCACCAAAAACTAACTGAATATGTCTTTCCAGGGATATTTGAAAACGATCAAATCAAAAACAGGTAAAGAGCCCGCAGATTTTCGCAGAATAGCAGAAGAAAAGGGCTTTACGGCCGGTGGGGAGCTTAAACCCGAAGTTAAAGCAGGAGAAATAACGAAATGGCTGAAAGAGGATTTCGAGCTTGGCCAGGGTCACGCGATGGCGATTTATGCACTGCTGAAAGGTTTGAAAAACGAGAACAGCGACTAGCATTTTGGGGAGGAAAAACCATTCCTCCCCTCAAATATTATTGTATATCGTCAAACTTACCCTGATTCAAATCGCCCGTTTCGAAGCCTTTTTTGAACCAATACATCCGCTGCTCGGAAGTACCGTGGGTAAATGCGTCGGGTACTACGCGCCCTTGCGATTCCTGCTGCAACTTATCGTCGCCGATCGCATTAGCTGCTTTTAAAGCCGATTCCAGATCGCCCGGTTCGAGAATATTCGCCATTTCCTGCGCGTGATTTGCCCACACACCAGCCAGAAAATCTGCCTGCAATTCCAGCTTGACCGAAAGTTTGTTGTACTCCGTTTCACTGATCCTGCCGCGTTGTTGCTGCAACTGATCCGAAATTCCCATCAGGTTCTGTACATGGTGACCAACTTCGTGCGCTACTACGTAAGCCACTGCGAAATCGCCCGGCGCTTTAAAACGGTCGCGCAGCAGGTCACAAAAAGAAAGATCAATGTAAACCTTCTGATCGGCCGGACAGTAGAATGGTCCCATTGCCGACGATGCGCCTCCGCAGCCGCTTTGGGTCGCATCTTCAAAAATCTGCAACTTAGGCTTCACGTATTGCGCGTCGTTTGCCGCATAGATATTCGTCCAGACATCCTCGGTGCTGCCCAGTACCGCAGTTACGAAATCGGCTGTCCGGTCGTCGGGACGGGGTCCAGGCGGGCGGCTTTGTACCTGCTCGCTTTGCCCGGTACCTTGCAGGTTACCCAGGATTTCGCTGGGATCCTGCCCCGTCAAAAGTCCGATCGCGAGCACGATGATCATCCCGATCCCGCCGATCGCAACTTTGCCGCCACCGGACATGCCGCGGCGGTCTTCTACATTACTGCTTCTTCGTAAATCCTGCCAACGCATTTTACAGATCGGTTAAATTGAAGACGTTTATTGCAATGTATGCTAATTATGTGCCACTGTAAAAATAGGAATATGGCAATTTAAAGCGAATCTTAAATTATATTTATATGTAGAAGTCCTTTACCCACTGATGAAAAAAGCTGCAAAAATTTTTCTGGCGATCTCCATTTCAGGTATTTTTTATGCCTGCTCGCCGCAACTGCCTGATGATGTGGAAGTCGCGATGGAGGCACTTCCTGAAAAGCTCGACTATAACCAGCATGTAAAGCCGGTTCTTTCGGATAAATGTTTCGCCTGCCACGGACCCGACAAAGCCAAACAAAAAGGCGGTCTCCGGCTGGATCTGGGCGAATCTGCGTTTGCCAAGCTTTCCAAAAATTCCGACCGTGTGGCAATTTCTCCCGGCGATCTGGCTGACAGTGAGTTTTTTCACCGCATTATTTCTTCCGATCCGGAATATGTAATGCCAACCCCCGAATCTCATTTGTCGCTTTCCGCGGCTGAAAAAGCCATTTTGATCCGGTGGATCGACGAAGGCGCTGAGTACAAGCCGCACTGGGCATTTGTAAAGCCGGAAAAAGCAGAAGTACCTGAAATTCATCACACGAACCTGGCCGTTAATCCGATTGACCATTTTGTATTTAAAAAACTGGAAGACCAGAAGCTACAACCCGCGGCGCAGGCTGAAAAGGAAATATTGCTCAGGCGCGTTTCCCTCGACCTGACCGGCCTGCCCCCTACTCTCGATGAAACTGACGCATTTTTAAAGGATAACAGCACAAATGCGTACGAAAAGCAGGTTGACCGGCTGCTTGCCTCACCACATTATGGTGAAAAAATGGCAGTCGACTGGCTCGACCTCGCGCGCTTTGCCGACTCTCATGGCTATACGGTCGATCGACTGCGGGATATGTCGCCTTACCGCGATTGGGTAATTGGCGCATTCAACAAGAATATGCATTATGATCAGTTTATCGCGTGGCAGCTCGCGGGCGACTTAATGCCGAAGCCTACCCGAGATATGATGATTGCGACTGCATTTAACCGAAACCACCAGCAAAATATGGAGGGCGGGATCATCGAGGAGGAATTTCAGGCGGAATATGTGGTCGACCGGACCAATACATTCGGCGACGCGTTTCTCGGACTTTCCGTAGGCTGCGCCAAATGCCACGATCACAAGTACGACCCGATTTCGCAGAAAAATTACTACGAGCTTTTCAGTTTTTTCAATAATGTAAAAGAAGCCGGGCAAATCTCGTGGGACGACGCAATGCCCACACCTACCATGCTGCTGCCTACCGGCGATCAGGAAAAAACGCTCGCTTTTATAAAGAACCAAATTAAAACAGAAGAAAGTAATCTCGATAAAGTAAAGCAAAATGCAGAGCCGGGATTCCAGAAGTGGCTTACAACCGGTGGATATAAGGTTTTGGCCAAACAGGAAATCTCCCAAAACGGCTTGCAGGCGCGGTTTACATTTGAAAATGGTTCGCTTAAAAATGCTATCAATCCAAAGGATATTGGCGTAATGAAACGTGAATCTGGCGGCGCAGGCGGCGATCCGGAATTTACGGATACTAAAAATGGAAAGGCATTGAAGCTGAATGGCGACGTTTTTCTGGATTTGAACCAGGCGGGGGTTTTTAAAAAATCAGAACCTTTCAGTATTGGTATCCATGTAAATATTCCTAAAAACTTAAAGGAAGGTGTGATTTTGCACAAGAGTCAGGCGGAGCGGCTTTACAATTTCCGGGGTTATCATTTGTATTTAAAAAACGACCGGCTGGAATTGAATATGGCCCACACAGCTCCCGCCGATGCAATTACGCGCATTTCTACGTCACCTGTGCCGAGGGATAAATGGATCCAGCTGACGATCACTTATGACGGATCTTCACAAGCGAAAGGTTTCAGATTGTTTCAGGATGGCGCGGAGCTGGCGATGGAAACGACGATGGACCAGCTTCGGAAAGAAATTCTGTTCAAATCACAGGTACAGCCCGGCTTGCAGATCGGCGCGTGGTGGCGGGGATTTGGACTTACGGGCGGCCAGGTGGATGATATATTGGTCTATAACCGGGAACTCTCGCCATTTGAAGTTCAGATTCTGGCTAAAAAAACAAACTGGGCGGCTATTGCCGGCAAACAACCTTCCGAACTTACCGGCCCGGAAACGCAGATATTAAAGACCTATTACCTGTCGGCAGCGAGTAAAGAAACCGCCGCCGCCCGGCTTGCATTGCAGCAAAAACGCAGCGAGCTGACGGACTCTACCGAAAAGATCCAGGAACTGATGGTGATGCAGGAAATGCCGAAACCCAAACAGGCGCACATTCTTCTCCGCGGAAATTATGATGCGCCGGGCGAGAAAGTGTATCCTGCTACCCCTTCTTCCATATTGGCTTTTCCAAAAAATTTACCTAAAAACCGCCTGGGTCTTGCCCGGTGGCTCACTCAGCCCGACCACCCGCTCACTGCCCGCGTGGAAGTGAATCGCCTCTGGCAGAACTTCTTCGGTACCGGACTGGTGAAAACGACGGAAGATTTCGGCAATCAGGGAGAAATGCCCACGCACCCGGAATTGCTTGACTGGCTGGCGGTTACCTTCCGTGAATCGGGCTGGGATATGAAGAAAATGAACAAGCTGATCGTGATGTCGGCAACTTACCGGCAAGATTCCCGAGCCACTAGGGAAACGCGGGAACGCGACCCGGAAAACCGAATGCTGGCAAGGGGCCCGGCAAACAGAATGTCAGCTGAAATGATCCGCGATAATGCATTGGTTGCAAGCGGTTTATTAAACAAAAAGATAGGCGGAAAAAGCATTAAACCTTACCAGCCTGAGGGTTTGTGGTCGATCAACAGTAGCAATTATGTTCCCGATTCGGGCGACGCTGTGTACAGGAGAAGCTTGTATGTGATCGTCAAACGTTCGGTACCGCACCCGACTTTGTCAACATTCGATGCCACGACCCGCAGTTTTTGTGTGGTAAGGAGACAAAAAACGAATACGCCGCTGCAAGCGCTGGTGACTTTAAACGACCCGACATTTGTGGAAGCTTCCAAGGTTTTAGGACAACAAATGACTAGAATATCCGACCCGAAAGCAGCTATCAGCGTGGCATATCGAAAGTTGACCGGTAAAAAGCCTCCTTTAAAAGAGCTGGATCTGCTGGTAGCGCTTCAAAAGTCAGAGAAGGAGAAATTTGAGAAATACCCGGAAAAGGCATTTGGCTGGCTGAATAGTGGTCAATACAAAATGACTTTAAAACTGGATCCGGCGCTTGCGGCAGCCAATAGTGTAGTGGCCAGTACAATTCTTAATTCTGACGCCAGTTTAACCAAAAGATAGGCTATGTCACATCATCACGACGAGGAGTTCAGAATGCATTCGCCGGACTTCAATGAGCTGCATAAAAAGCTGGACAGGCGCCGGTTTCTAACCAGAACCTCGCTCGGAATGGGCGCTCTGGCGGTTGGATCGCTATTCGGGCTTGATAAGATATATGGTTCGGCTTCGAGGCAGCAACCTTCTGCCGGCGATGTGGAGGCAGATATCTTGAAGGCATTACCCCATATTGCCCCGAAAGCAAAGCGGGTTGTGTATCTGTTTATGGCGGGCGGACCTTCGCAGTTTGAGACGTTTGACTACAAACCCAAACTGGCAAATCTGGCGGGACAAAACCTGCCTGATTCGGTACGAAAAGGCCAGCGACTGACGGGCATGAGCGCCAGCCAGAGCGCATTGCCGATGGTCCCTTCGATCTACAATTTCAGCCAGCACGGAAAAAACGATACGTGGGTAAGCGAGCTGCTGCCCCACACCGCCAGGGTGGTCGATGACCTTTGCATTGTCAAATCCATTTACTCGGAGGCGATTAATCATGACCCGGCTATTACGTTTTTTCAAACGGGAAATCAGCTTCCCGGTCGGCCTTCGATCGGCAGCTGGGTGAGTTATGGGCTGGGCTCGGATAATAATAATCTGCCTACATTCATTGTATTGGTTTCCAAAAACGCCCCCAAAGATCAGCCCCTTTACGCGCGGTTATGGGGAAACGGTTTTCTGGAATCCCGTCACCAGGGCGTGCAGTTTCGTTCGGGAAAAGACCCGGTTTTGTTCTTGAATAATCCCGAAGGCTACGATGGTACCGATAGGAAGGAAATGTTGCAATATCTGTCCAAACTGAATCAGCTGCAAAACGATTCGTACGGCGATCCTGAGATCAATAACCGCATTGCGCAGTATGAAATGGCATTTCGGATGCAAACTTCGGTGCCGGAAGTAATGGATACCGCAGGCGAACCCGACGAAGTATTTGATTTGTACGGGCCAGATAGTCGCGACGCTGGAACTTATGCAGCTAATTGCTTACTGGCAAGAAAGTTACTTGAAAAGGATGTGAAATTCGTGCAGCTTTATCACCAGGGCTGGGACCAGCACGGCGGGTTACCGAAGGGTATCGCAAGGCAATGCAAGGATACCGACCAGGCGACGGCGGCATTGATTATGGATTTGAAAAGACGTGGTTTGCTGGATGATACGCTCGTAGTTTGGGGCGGCGAATTTGGCCGCACCGTGTATTCACAAGGCAAGCTGACAGCCGACGATTATGGCCGCGATCATCACCCCCGGTGCTTTACGATGTGGATGGCGGGCGCGGGTGTGAAGGCTGGCATCAGTTACGGCGAAACGGACGATTTCAGTTATAATATCGTCAAAGATCCGGTCCACGTCCACGATTTTCACGCGACTTTAATGCATTTAATGGGTGTGGATCACGAGCGCCTTACCTACAAGTTCCAGGGCAGACGGTTCCGGCTTACAGACGTGCATGGGAACCTGGTGAAAGATATTCTGGCCTGACAAACGTTTCTTATTTATTTATACAAAATGAAAAAAATCAAAACGCTGCTACTGATTTCCACTATCGTTTTAAATACTTCGGGAATGGTTGCGGCGCAGCAGGCGAATGTAAATCTGGACTATAATCCCCAGAAAAACACCCAGAACCTGGTGCCTTACGGAGGCAATGTAGTTTCACCCGAAGTACATGATGATCATACTGTTACGTTCCGCGTGAAGGCACCGGACGTGCAGAAAGTGGAACTGACTGGCGGGCCAATTTTGCTTGCATTGAAATCCAAAAACGCGATCCCATTTACCAAAAATGCAGACGGAATATGGACGTTGACCGTGGGGCCGGTAAAGCCTAATATTTATGTGTACCGCCTGCTTATCGACGGCGTGGCTGTTGTTGATCCTGCCAATACATTAACCGGCGCATCGAATCAACCAGGTTACAGCAATTTGGTTGTTCACGATAATCAGCCATCCTATTATGATGCAAAACCCGTCCCGCACGGAAGTGTGACGCGACATATTTACCACTCTGATGTTTTGAATGGGGAGCGCGAAATGTTTGTGTACACGCCGCCGGGCTACGATCCGAAAAAGAAATATCCGGTCCTCTATCTCCTCGGCGGCAGCGGCGAGCTGGCAAATGGCTGGGAGCTGGATGGAAAGGCTAACCTGATCGCTGATAATCTGCTTGCGGAAAGCAAAATAGTACCGATGATCATCGCAATGCCCAACAATCAGGTACTGCACCGGAACGATCCCAAACATCTTGAACAGACTTATAAATTGTTCGAAAGCGAGCTCAGAAAGCATATTGTACCCTATATCGACTCGCATTACAGTACGATCAAAGACCGCAAATCACGTGCCATTTCCGGACTTTCGATGGGCGGGCGGCACACAGAGGCGGTGGGTTTCAATGCAATAGACTTGTTCAGTTCTTTTGGGATACTGAGCGCCGGCGATCTTGAACCGGAAAAGCTCAATCCTGCTTTTTTTAATGATCCTAAAATCAAAGACAAGGTAGATTATCTGCTCATCGGGCTGGGTAGCGGCGAGCTGGACTTTGTAGGTAAAAGATCGGCCGCAACGCACGAGGCACTGGACAAAATCGGCGTGAAACATGACTATTTCATAGGCGGAGAAGGTGCACATGACTGGGGTACCTGGCGGCTTTTATTGCACGATAAGCTCCTGCCTAATTTATGGAAAAAGAAACCCTGACCGTGTAAACAACCAAATGGCAAATTTTAATATCGATGCAAAAAGGGCACAAACCTTTGATGCAATTGTGGTAGGAACCGGGATAAGCGGCGGCTGGGCAGCGAAAGAACTGACAGAAAAAGGCCTGAAAACGCTGGTTTTGGAACGTGGGAAAGATGTAAAACACATTGTAGATTACCCGACTACCAATATGTTCCCCTGGGAATTTGAGCACCGTGGCCAGCCTTCTCTGGCAATCCGCGAGGCAAATCCGATGGCGAGCAAGCATTATATTTTCAAAGAGGATGCCATGCATTTTGTGGTCAAAGACGCGGAACATCCCTATGTGCAGGAAAAGCCTTTCGACTGGATGCGCGGGTACCAGGTAGGCGGGCGCTCGTTACTCTGGGCGCGGCAAACACAGCGGTGGTCAGAGTTTGATTTCGAAGGTCCGGCGCGCGACGGATTCGCTACCGACTGGCCGATCAGGTACAAGGATATTGCGCCCTGGTACAGCTACGTCGAAAAGTTTGCGGGTATATCTGGAAATAAAGACGGCCTACCCCAACTTCCTGATGGTGAGTTCCTTCCGCCACACGAATTAACGTGTGTGGAAAAGCATTTCAGCGAACAGACTGCTAAAAACTATAACAATACGCGACCGATTATCATTGGTCGGGCGGCGCATATTACCGATCCGCAGCCGGTTCACCTGGAACAGGGCCGCGCCAAGTGCCAGCACCGGAATATGTGCCAGCGCGGTTGTCCGTTTGGCGGGTATTTCAGCACCAATTCTTCTACCTTACCCTGGGCTGAAAAAACGGGAAATCTGACATTAAGACCGCATTCTGTTGTGCATTCAGTGATTTATGACGAGAAAAAGAAGCGGGCGACCGGTGTGCGGGTGGTAGATACACTGACCAGGGAGATGACAGAATATTACGCCAGGATCATTTTCGTAAATGCGTCGGCGATCAATTCCAATCTGATTTTGCTTAATTCCAAATCCAACCGCTTTCCTAACGGACTTGGTAACGACAGCGGCGTGCTGGGTAAATTCATTGGTTTCCACAATTACCGCGGCCGCGTAAGCGCAGAGTTTGACGGGTTTCACGACCGCACCACCGACGGTCGCCGGCCAAATGGTTCTTACATTCCAAGATTCAGGAACGTAGCCAAGCAGGAAACCGATTTCCTCCGCGGCTACGCAGTTTCTATGAATACTTCAAAACTCGGTAACCAGAATGCGGGCATTGGTGAAGACCTGAAAAACAGCCTTTTCGCGCCGGATAACAGCGGCTGGTCCATTGCCGCGCAGATGATGGGCGAAACTCTGATGAAAGAATCCAATATGATCAGCTTGCACCCTACCCTCAAAGATCAGTGGGACATTCCGCAGCTGAAAATGTCCGTCGCATTTGACGACAACGATATGAAAATGGTTGAAGATTTTTATACAGAGCTGAGCGAAATGCTGTCGAAAGCTGGTTTTATCAACATCAAAACCTCGGACACGAAAAGAAACCCCGGCAGCGAAAATCACGAAATGGGCGGCATTAAAATGGGTAAAGACCCAAAGACATCGATGCTAAATGAGTGGAACCAAATGCACCACTGCCCCAATGTATTCGTCACCGACGGAGGCAGCATGGTCTCAACCGCCACCCAAAACCCCTCACTAACCTACATGGCACTCACGGCAAGAGCAGTAGATTACGCGGTGAAGGAAATGCGGAAGGGAGGGATTTGATCAATCCACCTTCTCAAACTCAAAATTCCCCTTCACATACTTATTCAAAAAAGTGCCTTTGGAAAACGAGGCTTTCATGGCCTGGTATACTTCCAGAGGCACTTTTTTGTAGTCGTAAACCATCCCTGACACGTACACTACGCGTAACGTTTCAGTGTCTCCATCATAATTGAAATAGGAAATTACTGAGGATGGCATTGTGGTGATCAGTTAAATTCGTCTAATCTGGTTCTCAGGTCGTCAACTGGCTTTGAAGCTATTTTTGACTTTTTGAATGTCGTATTCGCGTCGGTCCAGTCGTCGTAAAAGTCATTATTAGCCTTGTTATCAACTGCCAATGCGGCTCCGTTCAATGTGATACCGGCGAATAAACCTTTGCTTCTTGAATAGGAATACACTTCTGCTTCAAGTTTGTAATCTGTTTGTGCAGAGGAACTTCTGCCCATTGGTCCGGCTGCAACTGAGAGGTCGCCGCCCAGTGTGAAGCTGCCTTTTCCGATTTCCATCAGCGTTTTGCTGTTCTTGAAAACCAATACCAGATCAACTGATTGGACGCCGATCTGCGCGCCGATGCTTCCGCCGGTGATCGTGATAAATACCGGGTCGCTCCACTCGCCGTTCTCCTTTTTTACCATCGCCAGGCCCCGGCCGTATTTGCCGCCGAGCATCAATCCTGCATTGATCATTTTAGGGACGATGATGATCCCTTTTGACATATTCAGAAGCTGGGCAGGGATATTCTCCTGCATTTCGTTAAAATCATTCAGTACAGCCGTCGCCGCTTTCACCTTTTCTTCCTCTTTTACCTGCGCCGAAACATTGGCAGCTGAGCACAGACCTATCAATAACATTACTCCGAAAAAACTCCCTTTCAACTTCGCGATCAACATGGTTTAAATAATTAGTGGATTTGAGTATCTGACTGTAAATTGTCGTGCCCGAAACGCTGCATTTCAGCTTTTTTAACCGGTGCAGGCAAGCGGAATTACGATACTTTGACAGTTTTCGAGGAGATTAACGTATAGAGTTTGGAAGTATGATATTTTGGTATGATTTTGTTGTTTCAATAACCTGAAACACGATTTTCAATTTTCCCAGCTATTATTATGGATGCTAACGAAATCAGCCTCAATGAACAGGAAGTTAAGCCTGTTGTAGATTTGTTGAACGACTATCTTGCCAACTATCACATTCACTATCAGAAACTGAGGGGATGTCACTGGAATGTAAAAGGTCAGAGCTTTTTCACCCTTCATGTCAAATTCGAAGAACTTTATACCAATGCCCAGCTTACGATCGATGAGATAGCAGAACGTGTATTGACACTTGGAAAGCCGCCGCACAGCCGCTTTGCAGACTATATCAATGAATCTCAACTGAAAGAAATCAACACCATCGGTATGAAAGACCTGGATATGGTGGACGCGATCCTGGAAGATATGGCGACGCTGATCGGGCTGGAAAGGGAGCTGCTGGAAGCGACTTCGCAAGCAGGTGACGATGGTTCCAATGATATGGTGAACCGTTTTATGCAATTCAAGGAAAAGAATACCTGGATGCTGCGTTCTTTCGCAGATAAGAAATAGCATTACCCACATTAATTTGTCAAAACCATCCGTACTGCGGGTGGTTTTTTGTTTGTAAATGACTTATTTGTGTAGCTCTAAAATTTAACGGGAAGCATGCGCCCAATACCAGAATTCCGGATCAGCAGTTTCAGTTTGGTCGGTGCGATCAAATTTGCGCGCGACCCGCTTCATTTTCTTCATCAGGGTTTTGAAACTTGTGGAGATACTTTCAAAATCAAGCTTTTCCGCGAATTTGTGATCAGCCGCGAGCCAGGATTTTTCCGGCATATTTTACAACAGCATAATAAAAATTTCAAGAAAGGCAGCTCGTCCAAAATGTTGCAGCCGGTATTGGGAAACGGGCTGGTGACGAGCGAGGGCGACTTCTGGCTCCGTCAGCGGCGACTGGTACAACCGGCGTTCCATCGCGAGCGGTTGCAGGAATTGTTCCTCACAATGGGCGAACTGACCAGAAGTTTCCTGGATGAAATGGAGCAACACCGCGGCAAGGAAGCGATCGATATTGACGCGAAAATGATGGGCGTCACTTCTGATATCGCACTCAAAACCCTGTTTGGCAATATGACCAGCGAGGATAAGGCGCAGATTTACAAGCAGGTATCGCGCACGCAAAAATACCTTGTCACCCGGGTTCGCCGACCTTACCGGCGGCCTCTGATGGCGATCAACGGGGAAAACAGGCATTTTAAAACCGACATCACCTATTTTAATAAGCTCATTTTTGATTTTATAGAACAGCGCCGCCTCTCCGGAGAAGCGCCGAATGATCTGCTGCAACTGCTGCTGGACAGTACCGACGAAGATACCGGCGAGCAAATGAACGACCTGCAAATCCGGGACGAGGCGATCACGATGTTTGCAGCCGGCCACGAAACTTCGGCGACTGCATTGAGCTGGCTGCTTTGGGAGCTTTCTAAACAGCCCGAAATCGTGGCGCGGATCAGGCAGGAATGTGCGGTTTTTGAAACGGTACCTTCATTTGAGCAACTGATGCGAATGCCATACACAAGGCAGGTTGTAGAGGAAGGATTGCGTTTGTACCCGCCCGCCTGGACAATGACGCGCGAGGCGACAGTCGATCAAGAAATTGAAGGTTACCACGTTCCAAAAGGCACTTCCGTGTTTTTATCGGTTTTCGAACTGCACAGAAACCCGCATCTCTGGGAAAATCCGTTCGTTTTCAATCCCGGGAATTTCAGTGCTGAGCATGTGAAGAACCGGGCTAAGTTCAACTATCTGCCTTTTGGGGCGGGCCCCAGGATCTGCATCGGGCTGCAATTTGCGATGATGGAAATGCAGCTTATACTTTCTGCATTACTCAAAAGATTTACTTTCGAAAACGACCCCGCGCACGAGGTAGGAATGCATCCGCAGATCGTGCTGAAATCGACGAACGGTATCAAATTATATGTAAAATAAGCCGCGATGCACAACAACATTATTTTATATATATCGCTGATCCTCATTATCTTATTCCTGGTAATGCTCGCGCAGCGGATCAAGGTATCCTACCCTATTGTGCTGGTTCTTGGCGGGCTTGCATTGAGCTTTATACCGGGTACGCCCACCGTTGAGATCGACCCCGAACTGATCTTTCTGATCTTCCTGCCGCCACTGCTTTTCGAGGCTGCCTGGCAAACTTCCTGGAAAGAATTCTGGAAATGGCGGCGCGTGATCGGCTCTTTCGCGTTTGGGATCGTGATCTTCACTTCCTGCGTGATCGCATTCGTTTCCAACGCATTAATCCCGGGATTTACGCTTGCACTGGGCTTTTTGCTCGGCGGAATCATTTCGCCGCCAGATGCGGTTGCAGCTACTTCCATATTAAAGGATGTAAAAGTTTCCAAGAGGCTGATCACGATCGTCGAAGGTGAAAGTTTGCTGAACGATGCTTCCAGCTTGATCGTTTTCCGGTTTGCGGTAACGGCCGTAATTTCCGGCACATTCGTTCTTTCCCAGGCCGTTACCAGTTTTTTCATGGTGATTTTAATGGGATTTGCGATCGGAATGGGCGTCGCGCTGATATTCTACGCGATACACCGCTGGTTGCCTACCACGCCCAGCATTGACACGATTCTCACTTTTGTGGCGCCTTACACGATGTATATTGCGGCAGAAGAATTCCACTATTCCGGCGTGATCGCGGTGGTTACGGGCGGCCTTTTTCTTTCGGAAAGAAGTCACAGTATCCTCAGCCACCTCAGCCGCATTCAGGGGTTTAATGTCTGGGCTACGGTTGGTTTTGTGTTAAACGGACTGGTATTCATGCTCATTGGCCTTGAACTTCCTGTGATCGTAAACCAGCTGGGCGACATTTCCTTGCTTACTGCGATCGGTTACGGACTGATTATTTCGCTGGTCGTGATCGTGACTCGCATTGCGAGTACCCTCGGCGCGTCGGTATTCACGGTTTTTGTGAGCAAGTTCATCAAAACAGCAGATAGCCGACCGGGCTGGCGTGCGCCGCTGGTGTTTGGCTGGACAGGAATGCGCGGGGTGGTGTCACTAGCCGCGGCGCTTTCCATTCCGCTGGTGATCCATGGTGGCCAGCCATTTCCACAGCGCAACCTGATCCTGTTTATCACTTTTGTGGTGATATTGGTGACGCTGGTTTTCCAGGGGTTAACCCTTCCGCTGGTGATCAAATGGCTGAAAGTAGAGGAACTGGATTATGAGGTACCTTCACAGGAGCAGGATATCTTGATCAGGAGAAAACTGGCGGAAGCTTCCCTGGCCGTGATCAATGAAAATTTGCTGCGGAAATACCTAAAAATGAGCTGCTGCAAAGTCTGAAATACAAGCTGGAAAGTGATATCGGCTTCCTGGATCACGTCAATGAAGACGAACACGAAACCCGCGGACGCAATTATATAGCTGAATTCCAAGATATTACCAGAGAGCTACTCGCTCACAAGCGCGCGCTTTTACTTCAATACAACAAAGAAGAAATGTTCGAAGAAGAGGTAATCCGCCAGCACCTCGCACAGCTCGACCTGGAAGAAGAAAAAGTGCGGCAACGATTCCTGCACATGGAATAGCCGCCGGATTTTTCTAAACTAAACCATATTCGTGAACCGGATAAACCGCCGATACCATGGTATGTTTGCCCGAATCGCGGTCGAAAAAATAATCCAGCCGCCCCAGATTAATACCTGCAAAACCGACCTGGTTGATCGTAGCAGGCTTTCCGTCGAGGTTCATAATCGTTTCCGGGGCTTTCATAAAAGTGTGGGTATGCCCGCCGATGATCAGGTCGATATTCCGGGTTGATTTGGCAAGCGTCTGATCAGATCCTTTATCGCTCTGGTATTTGTACCCCAAATGCGACAGGCACACAACCAGGTCACATTTCAAGTCATTTTTCAAAATGGAAGCCACTTCGTTCGCCTTCGCGATCGGGTCCTGGTAAACCGTTTCGCCATAGTTTTTCTTATTCACCAAACCTTGCAGCTCAATACCCAGCCCAAATATGCCGACTTTAATACCCTGCTTTTTAAATACTTTAAATGCCTGCGTTTTGCCTTTTAGCTCCGTATTATCGAAGTTATAGTTACTTACCAGAAAAGGAAATTGAGCGTGTATGAGTTGTTTATTAAAACCTGCCAATCCATTGTCAAAATCGTGGTTTCCCATCGTTGCCGCGTCGTAACCCATTTGGCTCATGAGCGTCATTTCCACTTCTCCTCCGTACAAGTTGAAGTAAGGTGTTCCCTGAAAAATGTCGCCTGCGTCCAGTAAAAGCACATTTGGCTGTTCTGCCCTGATTTTTTTAACCAAAGCGGCACGTCTGGCTACGCCGCCCAATCCCTGGTTTCGCGAACCGTCCATCGGGAAAGGCTCCACCCGGCTATGCACGTCGTTGGTATGCAGAATCGTCAACTGCACTGTCCGGTCTTTCGCAAAAGCAGCGAGTGGCGAGGCAGCCAGTCCCAGCATTGCCGTCGCGCCCAGACCCTTGCGTAAAAATTCCCTTCTGCTGTTACTGGACAATCGTAATTCTTCCATCGAGTTGCGCCGTGATTTTTTTGCCCTCGCGGGTCAGATCGTTGATATTTTCTAATATTGCTTCTCTTACCCGTTGGCCCAGGTCCCTTCTTTCCAATGTATTTTTCAGGAAACTCAGCTGATCGCCACCGTCGGCGAGGTAATCGTAGGTTAGTAATGTATAGGTTTTGTTAATGTCAAAAGGCTGGCCGGCTATCGTGACGTCAAATGCCTTTTTGTCCCGGATCTTCATCTGCATTCCTGAAACGGGCTCACCTTCTTTTCGAGCAATAAAATCGATGAGCTGCTGCACATTTTCACCCTTCATTTTTAATACCACCAGTTCATTTTCAAATGGCATCAGTTCAAAAACTTTGGAAACGGTAATATCTCCCTTGGGAAATGTGGTGCGCAGGCCGCCTTTTGTAGATAATGTGAATTGAATCGAGGGATCCTTTTTCAAACCTTCTTTCAGGATTGCATCGGCAAAGAAGTTACCAAGTAACGTTTCCGGCTCGCTGGGTTTGGTCAATTCCTCCTCGGTCTGCCCGATCACGCGGCTCATTTCAGCCTGCATTTTTTCCTTATAAGGAGAATAATACCGCAACGCCGCCGAGTCCTCCCCAACCTGCTGATCAATGCTATATTGCGTGTATTCGCTTTTAGAAACGGTGAGATGCTTTTGGCAGGAGGTGAAAGTTAATGCAGTTGCGAGAATCAGGAGCCGCGTTTCTCGAAGAAGTTTAGAATTAGTCATAATGAATACGAAATATACAATAAAATTAAGTTATGCAGTACCATACAATCACAGGTCAGAATAAACTATAAAAAATATTTAAAGTGCAGACCGACAAATAACTCAGCAATGTCGATGGCACATTAATTCCCAAATGTTTGAGACTGGTAATTTATATTGATCCACACGAAAACTATTTCATATGAGACCACTTCTAGTTTTGCACTGCATATTTGTAATATCCGCGAGAGTACTTGCGCAGTCTGGCACCCTTGACCCAACTTTTGGTAATGGCGGCAAAGTTATTACCGATATTGATCACTTTAGAAACGCGACAAACTCGGCCGTGATTCAACCTGATGGAAAACTTGTCGTTGTCGGTTATTCCTCTGAATTTCCACAAACCGGTTACTTCTGTATCATGAGATATAATGTCGACGGCAGCCTCGACTTATCCTTCGGACAAGATGGCATTGTACGAACTATCTTAGGGCCGGACGAGGATTGGGCCTATGCGGCTGTACTTCAACCAGACGGTAAAATTATCGCCGCTGGCTATTCTTGGAGTGGTACAAGCTATGATTTTGCTATGGTTCGCTATACCCGCGACGGTACGAAAGATTTAACATTTGGATCTGGTGGGATTGTTACTTCCGATTTCGATGGCCGTAATGAGAAGGCCAACGTTATCCTTTTGAGACCTGATGGAAAAATTCTACTCGCCGGTGTTATAGACGAGGCTGCTACATTTGATAAGGATATGGTGGTCGCACAGTATGAAGCTAATGGAAATCTGGATATCGACTTCGGAGTGAACGGAGTCTCTGTAATTAAGACTGGGGATGTTGGTCTGTGGCAATCGGTTCGAGCCGCCGCTCTTCAAAATGACGGAAAACTAGTATTAGCCGGCTACTCAGAGGTTTGGGTAAACAATTTCCAAGAATTAAATGATGTTATTCTGGTTGGACGGTTAAATGGATCCGGTTTATTGGACAATAGTTTTGGAGAATCTGGATTCGTTAAAACCGCCATTGGTAAGCGGGATGTCGGCACCTCTGTCGCAATTCAGAAGGATAATAAGATTTTGATTTTGGGAAAAACCCAGAAAGTTAAAATTTCAGGCTACCCTGACATGGCTCTGTTAAGGTATGATTCGAATGGTAACCTTGATAATAGCTTTGGAACTTCCGGGATTGTAATTACAACCTTTGAAAACAGCGACGACGAAGGTTATGCGCTCGCCCTACAAAGCGACGACAAGATTCTTGCCGCTGGTTTTACAGCTAAAAACAACGGTTCAACTACAGACTTCGCAATTGCCAGATTTCACCCTAATGGAACCCTTGATGTTTCTTTTGGAACAACTGGAAAAGTGTCTATCGATATCTCTGGTGACCTCGACTTTGGTTCACTCGTGGTTTTGCAAAAAAATGGTAAAATAATACTTGGCGGCTATTCAAAAATCGGAAATGACTATGATATCTCACTAGTCAGATTATTGAATGACGTGGCCCTGCCTGTGAAACTTCAATATTTTGAAGTAAGTAAGGCTGATAATGAAATATCATTAAATTGGAAGACAACCTTCGAGGAAAATTTCGATCATTTCGATATTCAAAAAAGTCGTGACGCAAAAACCTGGGTCGATGTCGGAACGCAGGCAGCTGCCTCAACTTTGGATTCAACTGCAACATACGAATTCATTGATCGTGAGGCAGGTCAAGGAAGGCTATATTATCGCCTAAAAATGGTGGATTCTGACAATACCTTTGCGTACAGTGCAATAAGGAGTATTCTTCATAGTGAACTTGCAGGACAAATTTTAATTTATCCTAATCCAGCATCTGATCAAATTTTTATAAAGAGCGATTTTAATTTGCCCGAAAAAGTCACCTTTCTCAATAGTGTGGGAAAAAAATTCAGCTTGGTAAAATCTCCTGATAATTTTGTCGATATCAGTTCTCTCGACAGTGGGCTCTATACCATTATAATTGACAGGAAGATTGAAAAATCGGCTACTAAACTCCTAATTTTTAGATAAGACGCTACAAAAACGCCGGGCCTTCCAATACGGAAGACCCGGCTAGAATAGCCCGGCGTCTGTAAAGAATGCATTCATTCAATTCTACCAACCGTCATTCTGTCTCAGATTCGGGTTCGCGTCGATCTGCGATTGTGGGATCGGGTAAATTTCCAGCCTTTCGGTGTAGGGGATCAGGATATTGTCGACGATCTGGTCCTCGCTCATGGCGGCGATTTCTTCCTTCAATGTACCCCAGCGGCGGATATCGAATACGGTATTGAATTCACCGGTCAATTCCAGTCTCCTTTCCTTGCGGATCGCGGCGCGCATGTCGGCGACGGTGGCGGCACGGTAAGGAGTGGCCTTCGCACGTGCCCGCACACGGTTCACGAGTGGCAATGCTTCGGCACTTTTGCCCGTCTCGTTCAATGCTTCAGCCAGACTTAACAGTACATCCGGAAAGCGCATTTCTATCATATCTGCGCTATATCCCTGCACCGCAGCTCCCGCCGGACGAGGTACCCGCGCCAGTTTTCCATACGCAATACCATATTTAAAATCATCGTGGGCGAAGGATGCATTCGTGCGTTTGATCACGTAGTTTCCGATCGTGGGATTATAGATAATACTGTCGCCAGTCTGTGCATTCCCGCGAGCGGTGCCCTGGAAAACATATCTCGGAACGAGCGTAAAATCCCTTCTCTGATCCGTCTTTTCATACAGTTGGTAAAAACTATAAAGCAGCCCGTAGTTGGTTTGCTCATCTCCATTTACCAAACCAGAAGGAAAAAGATTAAATGGCAGGATGTTTCCATTCGGTTGCGAAGAGTTGATGAAATAACCGAAGGAAAGTACGATCTCGCGGTTCCTTTCATTATCAAGAGAAAATACATCTGTAAAATCAGGAAGCAGCTCAAAATCATATTTCTCTTCATTTACAGGTCCCACCAGCTGGCTGAACACATCTATCGCTTTCTGGTAATTCTCAGTGCGGTTCAATGGTTTGCCGGCCATTTGCAGGTACACTTTACCCAGCAATGCTTTCACTGTTCCGGCGGAGACCCTGCCCAACTCTGCGCCACCGCGTGAATCGGGTAATCTTGTTTCCGCAAATATCAGGTCCGCTATGATCGCGTCGTACACTTCCACATCGGTCGCACGCGGCGCAAATATCAGATCTTCATCCGCGAGCGAGTTGATCTCTTTCAGGATAAGCGGCACGCCACCGAAAAATCTGACGAGGTTGAAGTAAGCGTAAGCCCTGAGCACGCGGGCCTCGGCAATGTACGGATCAGCTTCCTCTTCTTCACCGGGAACAGCCCTCGTCGCATTGTCAATCACCACATTGGCCCTGAAAATAATCTTGTAAAACCGGCTCCAAACCGATTCGAATGCAGGCGAAGTGGCATTGTGTCCAAAACGATAGTAAGGATCGGCCCCCGAACCCAGGATACCCGCCGTGGCATAACGGTGGCCCGTTTCAGTCAGTGAGAACCGGTTGCTGATATCGCCGAAATCCGGCGCGGTATAAGCATGATAAACGCCGATCGTAGCCTGGTTAAGCCCGTCTTCATCTTTGAAAACGACCTCTTTGCTCAAAGAAGAATAAGGCGATTCTTCCAGATTGTCCTTGCAGGAAAACATTCCCGTCAGCAGGAGCAGTGCAGCTATTTTTATATGACTTTTCATTTTCGTAGGTCGGAATTAGAAATTACACGAGAAACCAATGGTGTACGAACGCTGCGTCGGATACGCGCCATAATCAATACCCTGCTGCAACAGCGACTGCGCATAAGAGCTCACCTCGGGGTCGAAGCCGGTATATTTGGTCAGGGTCCACAGGTTTGTTCCCGTCACGAAAAGTCGTGGGTTCTGAACCGGGCCGAGGCGCGGAAATGTGTAAGACAAGCTCAGCATTTTAAGGCGCATAAAGCTACCGTCTTCCAGCATCGTCGAATTAATATCACCCGAAGGAATACCGCGCTGGATCCCCGGATATTTCGGATCGTTGTGCACGTTGGATTCGGTATAACGCTTGTTGTACCACTCTTCCGACTGATTAAAACCAACGCCGCTGTATTCCACCACGCCATTCATAATGTAAAAATTGGTCAGGTTCAGTACATCGTTTCCGACAGATCCCGTGAACAGCGCATTCAGTGAGAAGTTTTTCCAGGTCAGGTCATTACTCCATCCGAATGTAAAATCGGGTGTGGATTTCCCTAAAACGGTCCGGTCGTCGGCAGTGATGATATTATCGCCATTCACATCTTCATAAATCCACGCGCCGTAGATCGGGGTACCCTTGCTGCCCGCAGGTCTGGGACCTTCAAAAGTGGCGAATGTGGGATTTCCATCAGCGTCGAAATCGGTTGTCTGGGTCAGTCCAGGCACTTTAAAGCCGAAGAACCGGCCAACTTCTTCTCCCGGTGTCAATATACCCATTACTCCGCCGAGCAGGTTTCCATTGAGAGATACAAAGTCAGATTGCGTTCTTTCGCCTAGATCGACCAGTGTATTGATGTTCCGGCTAAGGTTGACTCTCGAAGAAAAAGTTACATTCTTTTTCTGAATGATATTTCCCTGAATACTCAACTCAAATCCCCGGTTACGCATCGTACCATAGTTGTCGATAATGGTACTTACGCCGGCCTGTGTAGGAACTCTCCTTGGTTGGAGCAGATCCGATGTTACCTTATTGTAGTAGTCAAAACTGAATACCAGACGGTCTTTGGCGGTATTGAAATCCATACCCAGATTCAGCTGCCGCGTTCTTTCCCAGGAAAGGTTCGGATTCGCGATCGTATTCGGGAAGATACCCGTACCGATCACCGCGCCATCACCCTGCGGCCCCATTTCATAAAACCCGGAACCATATTGCGAAAGCGAAGAGTAAGGTCCGATCGCCTGGCTACCCGTTTCTCCCCACGATCCTCTGAATTTGGTATTGGAAATAAAGGTAACCCCCTTCATAAATTCTTCCTGATCCAGGTTCCAGGCGAGCGCCACAGAAGGGAAAATTCCGTATTTATTATTTGCAGCGAATGCAGAAGCTCCGTCTATACGCACCGAGCTGTTGAGAACATATTTACCCTTGTAAGAGTAATTTGCTCTTAAAAATCCGGATTGAAGAATCCGCTTTTCCTTGAAGGAACCGATCGCCTGAGATTGTGCACTTCCGATATTATCTATTCCAAAAAACGGCACATCATAACCAGAAGCGTTGGTGTTGACGATTTCAACAGTCTGGTCGTTATATTCCACACCCAGCGTCGAATTCAGATAATGGTCTTTGTTGAAGGTTTTTTCATATTGCAGGTACGCATTGACGTTGTAGCTGTACGTATTGGAAGTATTGTTACTTCCTTTTCCTCTCACCTGATTTCCCTCTGCCGTGGATGGTGGTAAAAATACTTTCCGTCTGCTCAGGTTTTGATTTCCGGCAAGACTAACAACCAGTTGCAACCCTTCCGCCAGCTTAAAGTAATTCTCGACATTCAGAATAGAATAGTCACTCTGCGTCACGTCGGTTTTCGCCATCAGCTCATTCAAGGGATTTGAAAAATAGAACCCTGAATAATTGGGAATACCCATACTGTTGTTACCAAGATAATCGAGTTCCAGCGTCGGCGCGGCGCGAAGTCCGTCCATTAACCCGCCCGAACTTGGCCACGCACGGGAAGCAGTTACAGCCCTGTTTGACTTCTGCCGGCTGAAAGAAAACTGCCCTTTTACATTGTACCAGTTATTTACTTCATTGTTGAGGTTGACGCGCAAACTAGCCCTGTTGTTATCCGAATTCACGATCGTACCCTTTTCCTGTAAATAGTTTCCCGAGATATAATAGGAAGATTTTTCACTGCCGCCCGATATGCTGAGCGTTACATCCTGCCGGAAACTTGGTTGCGTGATCGCCGCGACCCAGTCGGTATTTGTGAATGCGCTATCGAGGTTTCCAAATGGCGGAGTACGGTCGCTTAAAGCATAACTTTCATTGATAATCTCCGCATATTGTCTGGAATTCATCATTTTGATCGGGTTGGAGACCGTACCAAATGACGTTTTGTTTACCAGCTCTACCCTGCCCTCACCGCGTTTTCCGGATTTGGTGGTGATCAATACGACCCCGTTTGCACCGCGAGAACCGTAAATTGCAGTCGCCGAGGCGTCTTTAAGGATTTCCATGCTTTCAATATCGTTGGGGTTGATCCCGTACAATCCGTTCTGCTGATACGCGCCGGTGAAGTTGGCACCCGCTTCCCTATACGGCGGCATCGGAAACCCGTCGATCACGTAAAGTGGCTCGTTGTTTCCGCTCAGCGAGTTATTACCCCTGATCCTGACAACAGCAGCTGCACCCGGCTCGCCCGAGGTTTCGGTCACCTGCACACCGGTGGTCCGGCCCTGGATCGCCTGATCGACCGTATTGATCACCGCCGACTTATATTCGGTTGCAGAAACACGCGAAGTAGAGCTTGCCAGATCCCGCTTGCTTTGCGCTCCGTAGCCTACTACCACCACTTCTTTCAGCGCTTTCGATTCGGGAAGCAGTTGTACATTAAATTGCGTCTGGCTGCCTACGGGTATTTCTTTGGTTGTAAAACCTACAAAACTGTAAACGAGTATTGCTCCCTGAGCGGGTACCTTCATCTGGAAAGTACCGTCGGGCTCTGTAATCGCCTGAATTGTCGTATTTTTCACTAAAACACTTACTCCCGGCAATCCGGAATTCTTTTCGTCAACCACTTTTCCTTTGATTGATTTCGCATCCGGTCCCAGCTCGGGCGATTGCTGCCCTATTGCACTGTCTGCGGGCTGTGCTGGTTGTGCAGCAGGTTGAGTTGGCTGACCTGCCGGTTGGCCGGGAGCCGCATTGCCGGTTTGAGGTTTTGCATTAAGGCTGTCGGGACGCTCCGCCGGCGTGGCGGTGGTATCGGCTGCGACAGCTGGTTTCTTGGTCGTATCGGGAGGAGTTGTAGGTTTTACCAGCGGATCAAAATTCTGAGTACTTTTTCCGGGAACTGCGCCGGTTGCTGGTTTATTGGCTGAATCTGCGGGAGTTTTGATTGAATCAGCCGGTATTTTCGTTTTGGGGAGGGTATCAGTTGCGGGTTTGACGACCGGTGCAATAGTAGTGTCCGGTTTTGCTTTGCGGCTTGAATCTGGAATCACCTGTTGTGCGTAAACGTTTGTTTTGACAAAAAAGAATAGCAGCAGGAGAACCAAACCAATCCTCAGAAAAGTGAGCGTGCCTGAATAGGCTCTACGCCCGCTTAATCGTCGAGTTTCTTGCATATAGATTTTTGGCTAGGTGAAAGGACTATTGTCCCGAAATAATTATGAGTTACTCCCCGGAAGACAAAAATCGTACCGCTATGTTTCTATCGGTGATAAAAAGCACGTTTCAGGCTGCAAGCACCGATTTTTCAACAATGCGGGGCAAACCTGTGCCGGCACTAACTGTGGCAACTATATGCAGGATGCTCCGGGGTTTATCCGCGTGCCGGTATATGTTTTGTAGTTTGATAAATATTGACGAAACGCACGTCATAATTTTTGGAAACAATAAGGTTCCGATTACATTTGCTAAACTCCCCTATTTCTTTTGGGACAACATTGCTCTTTTATAAAGGAGTATAAGAAAACAAATTCCACATGCGCCAGGAACAACTGCTTACCGCCGACTATATTGATTCTCAGATAGGAAATGTAATTGAGTATTACATTCGATGGGAATTTGAAGAAGATCCTTTCTACGGAAAGGCGAGGATTAAAGGACTTGTTGACGGCGATTCCGGCGGTTTAAAGATCATTTGCGACATTATCGAAGGCAGCGACCTCGAACTTGCCTACGAAGAAGAAGAGGTATTTATGATTTCAGACAACCACCCGATCTACGCCGGCAGCCTCCCTGATATTTACTCTGCCAACTGGGTCAGTACCGATGGAAAAAAGAAAAAACAGATCTTTATAGCGCCTGAGAACGAGAATGCAAAAGAATTCGCAGTTTCGCAGACAAATAGTAAAGTGATCGTTAAAAGGATATATTAATCAAAAATAAAATAGCCGGAATCTCTTTCCGGCTATTTTTATGTCTAATTCTTGATGATCTTTTTGGTCAGGACCCGGTCCTCAAATTCTGCCTTTACAATGTAGAGCCCGGAAGCATAGTTCGTCAGATCGAACTCATATACATTGGTACTCACTTCGCCCGTAACTAATTTTTCAGCGATCTTCTTACCTCCTACCGTCAGAATAGAGACTGAACGCAGCCGTTCCGGATGCGGGTAAAACTGCACAGATACCCGCCCGCTCGTCGGATTCGGCGTGACCAGAAAGCCAGCTTCTTTCAGATTAGGATTGATCGTGACGGTCCGCAGATTGATATCGTCGAGGAAAATATCATTTTCTGTTCCACTTGAATTGAGAAATGCAACCAGGATTTCTCCCTGACCGATAAATTCACTGATATCGATCTCTTCCCGCCTCCATTCACTTGCATTAGGAGTAAATGCCACGCGGGTAGCTCCCCGCCGCGTAACCAGCGTTGATCCCCATTTTTTGTAGACACTTGTATAAGACAACCCGCAGTCTGTACTGATCAGTACCTGCAAACTATCCCAAACGTTGCCCTGCGCCGAAGAACTCGTATTTGTAGCTGCTGCAACCTCGAAAGAAACAAATGCAGAATCCGTTCCGGCGATATTCACTGTCGGCAAACGGAGGTAATCCCGCTGGCCGATCACCTGGTTGTTGAAATTCGAAATGCGTACAGACGAACTGCCTGTTTTAGAGGCAATACTCGTCTTTTCCCAAGTTGTGCCGCCATCTTCATTCACAATATCCCAGCCCCGCGGTGGAAACAGGCTTTCGAAACTCTCGACCACAGGCGGGTCTATTGGTTCATAATAAATGAAATCCATCGAAAGCGCATCGTTGGAAGGATCTTCATCCGCCGCGCCGTTCGGATTAAAAGTGGAGATATTCAGAATGTGGTTACCCTCCGTGGTTTGCAGTTCTGCCAAAGTTACTGTTACCCTTTGGTAAGTAGCCAGCGAACCTGTCCAGGTGTAATTCTGCTCGGTCCCATCGTCAATTACCGCGCGAATGCGCACAGAAGTCAGGGTTTCGGCACCCCGGTTTTCGAGTATGATCTGCGGGATAAATGTGTTGGTACAAATACGCTGCTCCGGCTGCGTGATCGATTGAATAGAAGCATCCTTGTTTTTAAGATTGACCGGCGTGCAGGCATTGGAAGATAGCAGCGACAATCGATTCCCCAGTAAAGTCGCCTCCATCACGGCGACCTGCTCCCGGGTAAACATCAGCAGACAATCGTCCGGGGTGTAATCCATATAATTTTGATACATGATCCCATTTCCTGTCGGTGTGCATTGGTCACGCACAATGCCGGTTGGACAGGTCCCGGTGCTGCCTTGCTGGCGCGGTGTGTCGCTAATCCCATCGTCGCGGGTACAGCTATCGTTGTCGTCGCCCCAGATGTGAAACAGGTTGAAATAGTGCCCTAATTCATGCGTAAGTGTTTTTCCACCATTATATGCGGTAAAACTTCCGCCTGGCAGACACGAATAATCCACCACCACACCTTGCTCGTCGGGAACGCCGTCGTCGGGGAAAGTAGCGTAACCAAGCACACCACCCGAAAGATCACAGATCCAGATATTGAGATACTTATCAGGGTCCCAGGCATCCAAACCGCCCGATTCGGCGTGTTTCACAAGATTTGTAGTGTAATCAAATGAATTTCTTGTGGTGGTCACTATTTCAATACCGGTCGTCGGTCTGTCGTCTGGCGTCCTTTGCGCTAAACAGAACTGAATACCTGACTGTCCGAAGAGTGACTTAAAATAGGAAGGTACTTGTGCCAGATGATCAGCGGCACCAAAATAGTCTTTGTTGATCGTATCGAGCTGAGCCCGGATCTGTTCGTCGGTTACCTCCATCCTGCCGCTGAGCACCACATGGAAAACGACGGGAATTACATTGTCCTCGGCGGTTCTGAGCGATTTTCCGGTTCTTAACCTTTCATTGATGATCTCTTTCAAACGCGCATTTCGCTGCTCAAAGATGTTTTTCAGCGCCGGCTGCGCTTCGAATCTTTTATCAAGTAGCCCCATTGTACCGCATTTGTCCTGAGCGGCCAGGGGAGAAATAGAAAAGCAAAAGCAAAAAAACAGGAGTAGGTATTTAGCAAATTGTATAGTTTGTTGCATTAGTTAGGTCAGAACAGTTACTAATAGTCAGGCGCGTATCTTGGTAAATCTAAATTCAATAGAGATTACGAAAAAAAATTACCAAATGATGCGAATTGAAAGTTATTTAATTTGTTTTTAACCAACAGTACTCTATTAAATAATCAAATCTCTCACTATGTCAGCGCCGCTGAGAAAGATCATTCATATTGATATGGATGCTTTTTATGCTTCTGTGGAGCAACGTGATTTCCCTGAATACCGGGGAAAACCGCTGGCCGTGGGCGGCTCTCCTACCGGCCGCGGCGTAGTGGCTACCGCGAGCTACGAGGCCAGGAAGTTTGGCGTACGCTCGGCCATGTCGTCGCGCAAGGCTATTCAGCTTTGTCCGGATATTATTTTTGTGTATCCAAGATTTGAGGTTTATAAAGCAGTTTCCAACAAGATCCGTGAAATTTTTTCGCGCTATACCGATCTGATCGAGCCGCTTTCCCTGGATGAAGCTTACCTGGACGTTACCGAGGACAAACTGAATATAGGATCGGCCATGGAAATTGCAGGTCAGATCAAAAACGCGATCCGTTCCGAGCTTAACCTGACTGCTTCCGCAGGTGTTTCTATCAATAAATTTGTAGCTAAAATTGCCTCGGATATCAATAAACCCGACGGGCTGACTTTCATCGGACCTTCAAAAATCGAAAGTTTCATGAGCAGTTTGCCGGTAGAAAAATTTCACGGCGTCGGAAAAGTAACTGCCGATAAAATGAAAGGAATGGGCATATTCACTGGCGCAGACCTTAAAAAGCTGAGTGAAGAGGAGCTGGTAAAGCGGTTTGGGAAAACGGGTTATTTCTACTACCAAATCGTCCGGGGCCTCGACGACCGGCTCGTACAAACGCACAGAGAAACGAAGTCGCTGGGCGCTGAGGATACTTTTACTTACGACCTGACCACGCCCGAGGAAATGCACAAAGAACTCGACAGGATCGGTGAGATTGTTTTTAACAGACTACAAAAAAAGCAGTTACAAGGCCGGACCGTGACCCTGAAAGTGAAGTTCAGCGATTTTACTCAAATCACCAGAAATCAGTCATTCAACTCCGCCGTCACTGATATTGACGCGATTATTGATACAGCGAAGAGTCTGCTGGACAAAGTTGAAATGAATGAAAAGCCGGTCAGGCTGCTTGGGATCTCGCTTTCCAATTTTCATGAACCCGAAATTCCCAGCCGCAAGCCCAAATACCCGGGACAGCTCGAATTGTTCACTTAGTACTTAAAGCAGCAATGCATCGACGCGATGCGCCTGTACTTTTTTCTCGCACGGAGACCACGAAAAGATCGTAAAACGTCCGTCCTGCGACGCAACGAGAGCGATCGCATCGCGCTGATCATAAACAAATTGCGCTGCGGATAAATGCCTCGTACCACCGGTTTGGACAGGATGTACCACCATGCCCACGTTGCCGATCACCGGCTCTGTCATAATGATTTCCTCCACCGGAACTCCGTCCGCGGACCGGCCGATCTTGGCTCCGAATGCCAGGAGTTCATACTGATCATTAATGATAGTAGCACCATCGACCGCTGTTAATCCGGCCAGATTGTTCACCGCCGCGGCAAATTGCGTCTGCCAGGTGAGCGGATTGGGTTCGTCGAGATATCCTCTATAAAGGTGCGCGAGCTCTGAAAACGCAGGCTCAACCTGATAAGTAATCGGATGAATGATCGATTTTCTCCACTTTTCCAGGCCAGTCGGTACCACGAGAAGAATACCGCCGCGTTCGTGGCTGCGCATGGAAACCGCGAGCTGCACGAGTAGATTAGGCGAGTTGTTCCAGAGTTTCGGTGATTTGAAACCGATCATCGAGTTAATCACCGACGGACAGTCCCTTTCCTTCACGCTTTCCTCGTTCACAACCTTTATCTGGTCGCCTTTCAATACAGCCACATTAACGAATTTTCCGAAACCATCGACGCGCCTGTGTTTGATCACCAGCATGCCCGGCTCGATTACTTCGAGCACAAAACACAAACCCGGAATTACCCTGGTTGTTCCCCAGATGCACAAACCTTCCGACGTGGGCCAAACGCCCAAATGTATCCCGGAACGTTCGACAGCCGGGGCCAGCTTGGTGAGTGTATTGGCAGTAAGCGGTAATTTTTCGGCAAATATGAGTGGGTGCTCCGCGTCTTCGGGAGGCAGGAATGCAATAGAAACTTTGGGCGACCTTCCCTCCTCTTTCCGCAGGCTTGCCCAGAATGTAGTATCAATAATAGACTCAATCGTACGGGCGTCGGGCTTCGGCGCCAGGTCGTGTTCGTAATAGCGGCTTACAGCCTGGTGGTGGCTTTCAAAATGCTGGGCCACCAGATCTGCGACAGAACGCGCCGCATTATATGTAGTAAAAGAAGGAATCTCACTCGCTTGGTAACTCAATTCAGGATTGACCATTTTTCAGGTGGTTTGGCATTCAAATGAAGGTGCAGCTTTCCAGGAATATGCTGGTTATTTCGGTAAACAAACGCAATCGTGAAAAAGTTGGAGGATTATCTGATTAAAAATTCTCCTTCCGGCACCGGCAGATTGTTGAGTATTTTTTTTCACACATTCCAGAAAAAGATTTGCCCAAAATGTAAGTTTTTACCGCCTGATAATGAAGCGTTTCACACTAGCCGAAGATTATCAGCGTCATAATTGTGACAAATTCAGCTCCTGTTTTCCAACCATTTTTCGCCGGCTTGTATCCTAGCATATACAAGTCAGAATATTAGCCATGAAAATTTTGTTTCAATTTTAACAGTATGAATAACGATCGATATTTCAGATCTTGCCTGCTCCAAACGCCCGACTTTTCTCTTAATAGAGATCAAAACAAAAAAAATGAAGTTATGTGTTTGAATAATACCGCAAATCAATTTTCTGAAAGCTCAGCAGCGTCTGCATCCTTTACCTACCTCCTTCCTTCTCTCTTAACAAGTTTAGTTTTCCGGGCTGTTTAAAAAACTCTATCTGAATTTTTCAGTCCTGGAAAGCGAGCCGAACAATGCGGCGTATATGCTTTTCGTAAGCGGCCGTATCGTTTTTTCTAATGGTTCAATTATTTAACAAAGGCAGTGATTATTACCGAAGGCAATGAAATAAGACAGGGTGCGTTTGAGAAACACCCCGCTTTCCTGATTAAATCTATAACCATTAATGATATAGCTATCGGAAACACAATTTACCCTACACAAAAACTGAAAGATTAATGAGAAGCATTTCCGTAGTTATTCCGAATTATAACGGGAAACATCTGTTCGAAAAGTATTTTGAGAGCAACTACAAAATATTGAAGGGATTGGGGCCAGATGTACAGATCATCGTTGTTGACGATGCTTCCACAGATGATTCGGTATCATACCTCGAAAATCACTATGGTAGCGAAATCACTATCATCCGCAAGGAAAAAAACTCCGGATTTGCCAATACCTGTAACCTCGGGATCAGAAAGGCCAACAACGACCTGATCTTTTTGCTCAACACCGACGTGACGCTGGAAGAAGGGTATTTCGAGAAGTTATACAAATATTTCGAGCTGGAAGATACGTTTGGTGTGATGGGGCGGATTATCGGAATGGAGGATGACAACATTCTCGATGCGGCCCGCTCGCCGAAGATCCTGGGCAGGAAGATCAAGCCAAGTAATTTCTTTTACCTGCAAGACGCCGATACGCTGACCCCCACTTTCTATCTGTCGGGCGCGATCGCATTGATGGATACGCGCAAGCTGAAAGCGATCAACGGTTTCAACGAAATGTTCAATCCATATTACGGTGAAGACCAGGAAATGTCGATCCGCGCGTGGCGCCTGGGCTGGAAGTGCTATTACGAGCACAACGCAGTGTGCCGGCACGAGGTATCGGCTACGACAAAGGGACATAAGGATAACTATTCGGTAAAAAGGATTTATTTCCGAAACAGATATTATATGCACCACCTGCACCTTCACGGGTCGGATCTCAATCTGTACCACTTGCAGGTTATTTTAAGCGATGTGCTGCCAAGCATTCTTACGCTTCAATTTTACAAGGCAGAAGCTTATCTGGATTTTCTTCGCAATATGAATGAATTGAAGCAGCGAAAAACTGCATTCAAACGCCAGATGAGAACTTACAAATCCAACCTCGGTATCAACGATATTATCGAGAACATCCAGATCATGCTTAAATACAAGCAGGTTGTTAAATTGTAATCGTAGCGCTATTTTCATCTAATAACATTAATTTGCATCCTGGACCGGAAATTGTCATGATTTCCGGCCATTTTACTTTCAGGCATAGCTAGCGTGAATGCCATTTTAACAAATGAAGACTTACTTTCGATTATTATCTTTTGCCCAGCCAATCTCACGATTTGCATTTCCATATGTCCTTTTCACAGTGCTTGGCGTTGTTTTCAATACCCTTAACCTGGCACTGCTCGCTCCGCTTTTAAGTACTCTTTTCAACAATAGCAAAGAAGGTACTACGCTGATACCTAAGCCGGAAAGTGCATTTGACGTACCAGAACTTTTGAATTATTATGCACAGCAGGCCAACATCATTTACGGGCCGCACGGAGCGCTTCAAATCGTGTGCGGCATTATTGTCGTATCGGTGTTGCTTTCGAATGTATTCAAATATTTCTCTCAGCGGGTCATGGAAAATCTCCGGATCCACACTTTGCTTAACCTCAGAAAAACGGTTTTTAATAATGTAATGAACCTGCACGTGGGCTATTTCAGTAACCAGCGTAAAGGGGATATTATTTCAAAAATCGCTTCTGACGTGCAGGTTGTGCAGTTTTCAGTGACGGGTACCTTGCAAGTTGTATTCAAAGAACCTTTACAGCTGATCGCCTATATTTTCATGCTTTTCGCGACGTCGGTAAAGCTGACCCTTTTTGCGATCCTGGTAATCCCAATCTCCGCGTTTCTGATCTCTAAAATTGTAAAAAGACTGAAAGAGCAGGCTACACAGGCGCAGCAGATGTTCGGGTTGATGATCAGTTACCTGGACGAAGCTTTGTCGGGGATCAAGATTATCAAGGCTTTTAATGCGACGAATGACATTAAGGATAAATTTCACCAGGAGAATGTGCGGTACTCGGATCTTGGCAAAAAAATGGCCAAACGCCAGCAGCTGGGCGCCCCGGTTTCTGAGTTTCTGGGCGTGACGATGGTTGCGATCATTGTGCTGTACGGAGGCTCGCTGATCCTTGATAATCAGTCAGATCTGACCGTTTCGAAATTTGTCGCCTACATTGGTATTTTCTCTCAGGTAATGCGTCCGGCCAAGGCTATTACGGATTCTTTCAGTACGATCCACGCCGGTATTGCCGCAGGTGAGCGCGTTTTGGAATTGATAGACGAGCGGCCCGCAATTAAAGACAGCCCGGATGCAGTTGAAATTAACACTTTCAACGACGCGATCAGGCTCAATGACTTGTCGTTCTCCTACCCTGGCCGACCGGTTTTGCAATCTATTAACCTGACCATCCCGAAGGGAAAAACGGTCGCATTGGTAGGGCCGTCGGGAGGCGGGAAATCTACCTTAATGGACCTGATTCCAAGGTTTATCGAAGCCCACGAAGGAAATGTGACCATCGACGGGGTGGATATCCGCAACCTTAAACTCGAATCGCTTTGGTCGAAGATCGGCGTGGTGAACCAGGAATCCGTGCTATTTAACGATACGATTTTCAACAATATAGCTTTTGGGGTACCGAATGCGACCATTGAAGAAGTGGAAGCCGCTGCCCGCATTGCCAATGCACACGATTTTATCATGCAAACCGAGGAAGGTTACGATAGCAATATCGGTGACCGCGGCGTGAAACTTTCGGGTGGACAGAAACAGCGGATCTGCATTGCCCGCGCCGTGCTGAAAAACCCGCCTATTATGCTCCTCGACGAGGCTACATCTGCACTGGATACTGAATCGGAAAAACTGGTGCAGGATGCATTGAACAACCTGATGAAAAACAGGACTTCGCTCGTCATCGCGCACAGGCTCAGCACAATCCAGAATGCAGACATTATTGTGGTGCTGGAAGACGGCCGCATTGTGGAGCAGGGTAACCATCCTGAGCTCATTGCAAATGAAAGACTTTATCGCCGGCTGGTCGATATGCAGCAATTTTCGGAGGCTTAATGAATAAAATGCCAGAAATATCAATCGCGTTGTGCACTTACAACGGTCAGGAATTCTTGCCCGAACAGCTCGATTCAATTCTTAATCAAAGTATTTCAGACTGGGAAATTGTCGTTGTCGACGATTGCTCTTCCGACCAGACCTGGTCGGTACTGGAACGATATGCAGCTGCTGACAAGCGGTTCAGGCTTTACCGGAATGATCATAACCTGGGTTATAATAAGAATTTCGAGAAGGCGCTGACGCATTGCCGGGCTGAGTTTATTGCTATTTGTGATCAGGACGATCTCTGGCATCCCGACAAGTTAAAAATACAGCTAGCGGCTATTCAGGATCACAAACTGATTTACCACGACTCGGAATTCATCGCCCATACCGGGGAGAAAATGAATATCAGGATCTCTGATAAATTCAATTTTTACCGGGGCAACCGTCCCGAACCTTTCATTTTTCTGAATTGCGCATCGGGACATAGTATTATGCTGCGCAGTGAGGTGGTAGCCAATGCAATTCCGTTTCCGGAAAATTTCCATTACGATCAGTGGCTTGCATTTGTAGCGGCAGACAGTGGTTCTATCGATTTCCTCGAACAGCCACTTGTACAATACCGGCAGCACCGGAAAAACAATACCGACATTCTTGCAATGCACGCAGTGCCCAAGTCGCGGGAACAAAAGGTGGAGGAGCTGGAACGCGAAAAAGAGTGGCTTCGCCTTTGCCTGAACAAAACGAGGGATAAACCAAACCAGCTTATCGCCGAACTTTACGCGGCCTGCAGGAAAAGAAATGCATCTTTGTTGAGCATTTCCTATGCGATGATCATCTGGAAAGACCGGGACCTTTTGTTATATCTGCTAAAAAAGCCGGAGCTGAGCAAGTTTTTCTTTACCCTGCGCAAGATGTGGGGAATCTGGGCCAAAAAGTTCTTATGAATCCATTAGTAAGCATCATTATTCCCTCCTATAATTACGGATTTATCATTGAAGAAACCCTCCGGAATCTCCAGGAGCAATCCTATACGAACTGGGAAGCACTGATTGTCGACGACGGTTCCTCTGACAATACAGCGGAGGTAGTTCGGAAATTTGTGGCTCAGGATAGCAGGATACACTTTTTTACCCAAAAAAATAAAGGAGTATCAGTCGCCCGTAACCTTGGCTTTGCGCATTCGAAAGGAAGCTATATCCAATTCCTCGATGCGGACGATCTGCTCAGTAAAGATAAACTTGCCGTTCAGGTTGAATATCTGGAAACACATCCTGGAACTGATATTTCGTACACCGATCACCTGTATTTCGAGCACGACCGGCCGGAAATTATGTATCCAGATTATGAAATGAACAATCATAACTGGCTTCCAAAGATTGACGCCAAAGGTTACGATGCGATCAATACACTGATCTACTCTAATATCGCGGTGGTAAGCAGTCCGATGCTGCGCCGGGCGGTCGTCGAAAAAGTGAAGGGTTTCCCTGAGTTCAGTAACTATACGGAGGATTGGGAATTCTGGTTTCAATGCGCCATTATGGGCGCGAGATACACTTTCCTCGATGACGACCGGGCCAAAACGCTCATCAGGATCCACCAGCGTAATACCAGCAGGAACATCCAGATCATGCAGGCGGGAGAACTTCAGTTCCGGAAAAGGATCGTAGCGCAGCTGCGGGATTCGCAGGTGCTGAATGCCGAGGAGAAGGACATTTTGTTGCAGCGCAATGCAGCCAGCACCCAGAAGCTGTACAAATACATGATGTACCACGCCGATCTGGGCAGCCTTCCCCAGCTGAAAATCCTGTATAATCTCGTCGATCGGAAGACTTTTATATCCTATTACTTCAAGTCGCTGAATTTCAAGCGCAAGGAGTTGTTTAAAAAGAAAAAAAGATGACCCAGGTACCTGCCGCCTTACCTACGGAAATAGATGTGATTATCCTCAGCTACGCAAATACTGAGGCGCTTCAAAAAGTAACACTCGACAGTGTCGAAAGTCTGGTCGCATCCGAGGATCCTGCCAGGATCAAATTCAATATAGTCGTGCTTGAATCGAACAAAACGCTGAGACCTTTTCAGTATCCAAATACAAAAACCGTATATCCGTGGCAGCGGTTTGGGTACCATCGCTATATGAACATTGGTATCAAAATGACCAAAAGTCCATTCATTTGTATCAGCAATAATGACCTGATCTACTATCCCGGCTGGGCGAGCGAGATACTGGCTGCTTTTAAGCAGGATCCGGAACTCTACAGCGTTTCGCCAGCGTGCAATGTGCATCATCCCGAGCAGGGAATCGCATTGAATAGCGGCAATCATTATGGTTATGAGGTTCGGAAAGAGCTGGTCGGCTGGTGTATTTTGTTTAAAAGGGAAATGCTTAAAATCACCGGCAAGCTGGATCCGGCATTCAAATTCTGGTATGCGGATAATGATTACAGTAATACGCTGCAAAAACACAAACTGAAACACGCACTGGTCACTTCATCGATCGTAGAACACCTGGAAAGCCGGACGCTTAATACTAAGAATGTGAAAGAGCGCCTGGAACTGACGAGCCGCGAGCGCTTTTATTATGAATATAAATGGGAAGGAAGAAGCTACTTTTCTTATCTCAACCGACTGAGGAAATTTTATAAAGAGCTGAAAAAGATCAGATAAGCAGCTTATTGCTTTTGCATTTTCAGGAATTTCCGCATTAATTTAAAAGGGAAAGAAAAGGTCGCAACCCGCGATCTCCGGGTACTCCAGATCAGTTTCAGCATTTCAGATCTTGGATAATCTTCTGCATTAACGCGCTGCTGCAAAAACACTTCAAGGGCATCGCGCTCTATTCTCTTCAAATGCTGTTCCGGAATGGCGTCCACATTAACCGGCAGTACTTTGCTCCATTTACGGTGTACTTTCAGGATTTCGTCCATCCACGATTTATTGAAATTTCCCTCTGAAAAATGTTTCAGCAGGATATTAAAAGTCACAATCGCTTCATATTCCCTGCTTATTGCGATTGAGAAATCGAGGTCGTAGCCGTGGAATTTCGTGAGCAGCTTGCTGTCAAACGGGTATTTTAAGGCAATCTCTTTTTTGGTACAAAACCAGCATCCGTCCACGCAGGCCACTTTTGAGAAACTCTCACTTTTGGGATTGCGGTAATCATGCATATCTGGTTTTCCGCTGTGCTTGTAACCCTGGATCAGGTTGCAGTAAAAGCCGCCATTTTCCTGTAAATAGTAGTTATACCAGCTGGAAGGCGCTAGCGACTTGTATCCGCCGCCCGCAATACCTATCAACCCCAACTTCTCATTTTGACCAAACAATTCCAGCACTTTGGCGCCCCAGTTCGCCGTTTTCATTTCCATATCCTCGTGCATAAAGCAAAGCACAGGAAACTTCGCGAGGCGGGTGCCTTCGTTATAAACCGCACATATCCCCTTTCCTGATTCCCGGTTGTCAATCCCAATGATCTCATGCGGCACGCCGATCGTGGCGGCGATGTTCTTGCTGACCATTTCCAGTTCCGCGGGATCTATTGAACATATTATAACTGAGATCATATTTTCCGGTTGCCCGATTTATCCTGCGGAAGTGATTTCGCAGTGGGTAAAATTAACATATTAAGTAGAAACCGCCCCCTGAACGCATTTATTAGCATTCCATCTTTGTCCCTTAATTATGAAGCGTCTGTTTTTTGTTCTTTTAGTATTGATTCAAACTTCGGCTTTTGCGCAGGTTAAGCTCGCGCGGCTATTCTCTGATCACGTGGTTTTGCAGCGACAAAAACCGATTCCGGTCTGGGGCTGGGCGAAGGCGGGTGAAAAGGTGAAAGTTACCCTGGCAGGACAGTCGGTGGAAGCAAAGGCAGATAAATCGGGGAAGTGGCTGGTCAGTTTCAAGCCACTGGAAGCTGGCGGCCCGCATTCGCTGACAGTTTCGGCGAAATCGGGGAATGTGACGATTAATGATGTCCTGGTCGGTGAAGTCTGGCTTTGCTCCGGGCAGTCTAATATGCAATGGGAAGTAGCTGCCGCAAAAGACTATGAAAAGGAACGAAACAACGCCAATTTTCCTCAGATACGTCACTTCCATGTCGACCGGCAGGTTTCACTCACGCCTGAGCAGGATCTGAAAAAGGGCGAATGGGAGATCGCTTCTAGCGAGACGGTCGGAGATTTTACGGCGATCGGGTTCTTTTTTGCAAGAGAATTAAACCAAAAACTGAATATACCCGTCGGCATCCTGCATTCGTCCTGGGGCGGCTCGCAGATCGAGGGATGGATAAGCAAAGAAGGAATGCTGGCTAGCGACGAGCTGAAAGAATATGCGCAAACCATGCCGAAAACCTGGGAAGAAGCGGATGTGGTAATGGATGAAAAATTGCGCCAGCAGCTATTTAAAAGTGCTTCTGCGACGCCAACTGGTGAGGACGAAAAGAAATATGTCTCCGGAAATGCAGACTTTGGAACCTGGCAAAAAGTAGCCGATCCGATCGGACAGTGGGATTGGAAAGGTTTGATGGGCTTTCGTGGGGCCGGCTATATGGCGAAGGAAGTGGAGCTGGCCGCTGATATCGTGTCAAAATCAACGGTATTGTCGCTCCCTGAGAATGACAGTCCGAATCAGATCTACATTAACGGAAAGCTGGTTCACGAAGGCGCTTTAAAAGGTGTCAGAAAAATCACGATCCCGGAAAATACCTGGAAAGCTGGAAAAAATCATTTGGTGATTAAGCTCGGTAATATGGTAGCCCATTCATGGTTTGGTCCTGGCTTCCTCGGTTCTGCAAATGATCTTTTTGTGGAAGAAGGCGGTAATAAAATCAGCATTTCGAAAGACTGGTACCTGATGCCCTCATTCGCAGAAAAGCACGAATACGCGCATTTGATGAATAATGTGGGAACTACCATTTATAATGCGATGATCGTTCCGCTCATTCCGTTCGCGATCCGCGGTACGCTCTGGTACCAGGGCGAAACCAATGCGCCGCGGGCGTTTCAATACCGTAAATCCTTCCCGCTGCTCATTAATGACTGGCGCAGATTATGGAACGATGAATTTTCATTCTATTGGGTGCAGCTTTCCAGCTTTGGCAGTGAAAATAACAGCAACCAGGGCAGCGGATGGAGCGAATTGCGCGAAGCCCAGAATATGACTTTGCAACTTCCAAAAACAGGAATGGCGGTAACCACCGATATCGGCAACCCGAAAGATATTCACCCGACCAACAAACAGGACGTAGCCAACAGACTCGCCGCCACGGCGCTGAAACTGGACTACGGTCAAAATATCCCCTACGCATCGCCACTGTTTGAAAAAGCTGAATTTACTGATGGAAAAGCCATTGTGACATTCAATAACGTGGAAACTGGCCTGACCGTTAAAGATAAATATGGCTACCTGAAAGGTTTTGAACTGGCGGGTGCTGATAAGGTTTTCTACTACGCGATGGCGCAGATCGTTGATAATAAAGTGGTGGTTTCTCACCCGAAAGTGCCAGCTCCTGTGACGGTAAGGTACGGCTGGTCGGACGCGCCCGAAGATGCGAACTTGTATAATACTGCCGGCTTCCCGGCAAGCGCGTTCCGAAGTGATAACTGGCCCGGACTCACGGATCAGGTCAAATTCAAATAACTGCTACCCGTTATTTTGTTTTAATTAAAAATTCTCCTGTAAAATCAGTTTTATGTTAAAGCCTTTTTTGGGTGCTGTACTCGCCTCAGCGATCCTTTTCGGAGCTACTAATATGTCTCGAAATGGGGACACTGACAGCAAAGAATGGCCTGAATATCTCGGCGGCCCGGGTAGGAATCACTACTCCCCGCTGACACAGATCAATCCCGAAAATGTCAAAAACCTGAAAGTTGCGTGGACATATTCAATGCCGGATTCAGGACAGACGCAGGTGAATCCGATTATTGTCAACGGTACTTTGTATGGTGTTACCTCCACTGTACAGGCTTTTGCACTCGACGCATTTACAGGAAAACAGAAGTGGATTTTTGGAGATAAATCTAAAAACGGATCAAATACCAGCCGCGGTCTCACCTATTGGAGCGACGGCGACGACAAGCGGATACTGCACGCAATGGGCTCTTTCCTTTATGCGCTCGACGCTAAAACCGGAAAGCCGATCGAGAGTTTTGGCGACAATGGAAAGATAGACTTACATACCGGCTTGCCTGAGATCGCCGCAAAAAAATATATGGTTTCCAACACGCCAGGGACTATTTACCAGGATCTGATCATCATGCCGCTGCGTTTGTCGGAAGATTCAGACGCGGCGCCGGGCGACCTCCGGGCATTTGATGTGCGCACCGGAAAGCTGGTCTGGACATTTCATACTATCCCCTATCCCGGCGAATTTGGCTACGAAACTTTCCCGCCCGATGCGTACAAAAATACCTATACTGGCGCGGCCAATAACTGGGCAGGTACCGCCATTGATCGGGAACGTGGTATCCTGTATGTCCCGACCGGCTCGGCAGGTTATGATTTTTATGGGGGAAAAAGAAAAGGTGCAAATCTGTTCGCAAACTGTCTGATCGCGCTTGATGCGAAAACTGGCAAGCGGCTGTGGCACTTTCAGACAATGCACCATGATATGTGGGATCGCGATCTTCCAGCGCCGCCGAACCTGATCACCATTACGAAGGACGGACAAAAAATTGACGCGGTCGCACAGGTCAGCAAGCAAGGTTATGTATTCATTTTCGATCGTGTTACCGGAAAGCCTATCTACCCGATTCGTGAAGTAACCGCCCCTGGCACAGCACTTCCGGGAGAATTTCCATGGCCCACCCAGCCCGTACCGACCAAGCCTGCCTCCTTTGCGAGACAAGCCTACACGCTGACTGAAAATGACATCAGTCCGTACGCGCCCGACCGCGATTCCTTGAAGATGAAGTTTAAAACGTATAAAAAAGCCCTTTTCGCCCCGCCTTCCAAAGAAGGTACGATCATTATGCCTGGTTTCGACGGCGGAGCTGAATGGGGCGGCGCCGCAGCTGATCCGAATGAAGGCATATTATATGTGAACAGCAATGAAATGGCGTGGATACTGACGATGAAAGACACGCCCAAAGCAAGTGAAATGTCCAGTCTGAGTCCGGGTGAAAAGGTGTATACTACTTACTGCACCACCTGCCACGGGCCGCAGCGGCAAGGAAATGCGAAAAGCGGATATCCATCCCTCGTTGACATTGGTACAAGACGCGACCGCGCATTTGTGAGCCAGATCGTAAGTTCAGGAAAGGGAATGATGCCAGGTTTCCCAATGCTGACGGCCGACGAAAAACAGGCTTTGGTTGCGTTTCTATTCGGTGATGAAAAAGTGGAAGCAGCGTCGGAGGTAGCGGCTTCGGACAAAACTTATCTGCCTTATCAAAGCACCGGTTACAACAAATTTCTGGACAAAAACGGCCTCCCCGCGATCGCACCGCCGTGGGGAACACTCAATGCGATTGATCTGAATACAGGGAAATATCTCTGGAAAATTCCGTTCGGCGAAACTGAGTCGCTCAAAGCAAAAGGCGCACCTATGACCGGTAGTGAAAATTACGGCGGCCCGGTGGTCACAGCGAGCGGACTGCTTTTTATCGCCGCGACCAAAGACGGAAAGTTTAGGGTTTATGATAAGAAAAATGGCAGGCTGCTCTGGCAAACAACGCTGCCCGCCGCAGGTTTTGCGACACCTTCTACTTATGAGGTCAACGGAAAACAATTCGTTGTGATCGCTTGCGGAGGTACGAAGCTGGGGACTAAAAAAGGGAATCAGTATGTGGCTTTTGCTTTACCCTGATGCTTCTTGGCCAATACGTTGGCGAATTCATTCTTACCATTAAATCATTTTTTTAACATATCTCGGGACAATAGGCGATGTTTGAGTTTGCACACTTCAAATCTGGTCTGATATGTCTGAGGTTTTCAATAAATCTGTCGCTGCTACCAAGCGGGAATTGACTTTCATCTACGAAATGCTTTTCTGCGACGAGCTATCTTTTTACGCACAAACACTCGAAGATCTGACCCCATATCCCTGGTCGGTGCTGTTTAACCCCGCCGCCACGGCACCGGATTTATACGAAGTTATCGACAATTCGGACGATAATTCCCGCGTCAAGCTACTCGCTTACAACAAGTTGCTTCAAGGTCATCATCCTGTATTACGGCGGGAGATATTAGCTGTAATAGTTGAAGTCGGTTTGCAGAAAGGTCAGGACACGCTGGCCTGCTACCGTGATGGTACAGCGAGATATATTAATCACACCGGCAAGATCGTTTTCTGGGATTCGGTTAATCCCCATTCTAAGGAGCTAACAGACAGGATATTTGACGAAAGTGAAAAAATGATCGCACACCTTGGACCCTGGGAATACGGAAGACTAAATCCTCCAAAACCAGGATTCGCGCGAATCACTTTAATGGCTTCCAACGGATTATACTTTGGTGAAGCAGAAGCCGATACGCTGTTCAGCGACGCGCTGGCGGCTCCGGCTTTGCAGGCAGCAACTGCATTTCTTGGCTATATTACCACGAAGATCACTAAATGAGCAGTTGGATTATTATAGAGCTTCCACGAATTTCACCATCATTTTCCGTGCATTACTGTCTGGTAATTTTCCCGCGGCGGCGCCCAGGTTATCTGCCAGATGCTTCACATCGGATGTACCGGGAATCACGCAGGTTACCGCTTCGTGACTGACTATATATTTCAGGAAGAATTGCGCCCACGTTTTAATATCGTATTCCGAAGCCCAATCGGGCAACTGCTTGCCTTTCACCGCCCTGAATAAAGCGCCTTGCTCAAACGGTTCGTTGATTAAGACGGCCACGTTATTGTCTTTCGCTACATTCAGCAGGCTCGTTTCCGCGTTTCTGGACCTTATCGAATAGTTAAACTGCACGAAATCCACCGCCTTCGATTTCACGATCTGTTCCAGTTTCGAATGCGCGGAATCCGTGTAATGCGTGATTCCGATGTACCTGATCTTTCCCTGCGCCTTCCAGTCTTTGAGCGTTTTCAAATGCGTTTCCCAATCAAGCAAATTATGTATTTGCATGAGATCCAGTTTGGAGCGTTTCATTTTTTTCAGCGAATCATTCATTTGATCAATACCTGCCTGCCGGCCGCTGGTCCAGACTTTGGTGGCGAAGAAAAACTGGTCGTTGAGTTTGAGCTCGCTCGTCAGATCGCCGATCACCTGCTCGGCGCGACCGTACATGGGAGAAGCGTCGATCACTTTTCCTCCCAACTCATTCATTTTTGAAAGTACGTCGCGAAGTTCACTCCGATCTTCTTTTGATGTCCCCACATCGAATTGTTGCCAGGAACCCAGTCCTACAACCGGGAGTTTTTCACCCGTCGATGGTATCTTACGATTGATCAGCATAGCAGGTACGTTGGTTGCGGCGGCAGCAAATGGATCCAGTAGCATGGCAGCACCCGTCGCTCCCAATCCTTGCAGCGCCTTTCTTCTTGATAGTATCGTTTTCATTCGGCAAACATTTTCAATTATCAATTTACACAACAAAACGATTTAGCAAACCCAAAACCATCACAAACAGAAAAGGAGCCAGACAGTCTGGCCCCTTTTACTACACTATACACCAAAACTCCAACAATCACTTTCTTTCAATACTGAGGTCAACTTTGTAATCTTCCAGCTTCGGTGCGAGATTAGAAATAGGATAAGGAGATACTTCGCTTACCCGCAAAATGAATTCCTTATCACCCAACTTGAATACCTGAAAATCTGCTTTTTTGTCTCCTTTCACTGTAAAGTCTAAGTCTGTCTGGTTCGCTCCGTCGGAGATATTAAAGTTGATCTTAACATCCCCCAGGGTAATGCATAGCACATCTTTGGGGCAGCGGGTATCAACAATCTCGCGAACATCAACTTTCAAATCTGCTCCGGCTATGCTCATTGTCGCGGCCTTCCGGTAAGGTATGCTTGCTGATTGAACTTCATTTTGCGGTACTGCTGCGTCTTTTTTGTCGCAGGCGATCACACTCATGCAGATCAATGCTAATAGAATTACTTTTCTCATGGATATATAGATTAAAATGGAAGCTCATATTCTTTGGTAACAGGTTTGGAACTGCGTGTTTTGACTGTGATTCTCGCTTTGAGCGGACTGCCGGTTAGCAGGTAATATTTGATATATTCCTCTTCACTTCGCGCCCAAGATTTGTCTTCGAGATAATATGCTTCGGTGCCAAGTTTTCCAGCTTGGTAAGCCCATTGCTCTACGATATTAGGCTCGAAAGTGACAAATTGCCCCATACTTAAAAACTGGATACCGGGCAGACCGGCATTGCCGAGTTCTGTATTATGCTCTACTGTGACATTAATTGCAGTATTATCTTCAAGATCTTTGACAGACCATTGATCGATAACTGTCTTTTGATTTGCCATATTCAGGATTTTTTTGATTGAACTGGCCCAAAGTAGATAGGGATAAATGGATCAGGCATATCCATTTATTTGAAGGTTGGTTTGAATGATCGGAAGGCAGATCATCCTAATATGCACGATAAGGCACAAAAAAAGCCGGAATGAACTTCCGGCTTTCCCATTTGAATGTAAGGTTATTATTTCACGCTTACCCTACATTATTTCCGTCTTTATCTAATTTCACCCTGGCACTTTCACTGCCTTTGGCTACTTGCAATTCATAGTATTGCGTATTTTTTTGGTCAGTTACCAGAAAGGCTTTCTTTACAGTCCAACCCGCGAAATCGTCGCTTTTAATGGTTTTCTTAATTCCTTCCGGCAGATCTTCCGGCTTTACCGCGACCTTATCTTCCTTCGCACTTTTCTTAGTTGTCGACGTCGTTGTCTCAGTTTGTTGAGCTGCGTCTTTTTCAGCAGTTTGTGCCTGCACTGAGGTAAAAGAAATAAGCGTTAAGGCAAATGCCGATACTATTAGCTTTTTCATAATCTATGTTTTTTAGACAATTGATATTTGACTCCTGTGCATCCGCACTCGCTTTTTTTAATAATAGCTTTGTGCCAAAATGATTAACTGTCTGATTTAAAATAATTTACAAAAAAGCATTTAAGTGCTGAGTGGTTACATATCTCTACGTTTTGTAGGAATTTTCTTCAAAATCCGGTTTTAAACGACAAACCCCGCGCTTTCTCAGACGCGGGGTTTGCCTATTTTAATCCAAAACACTATTACTTGTCGTAACCTGGATTCTGTATCAACTTGGCGTTTCTGTTGATTTCATCCCTACTGAATGGGCGGAAATACATTTTGTCAAGCCAGGTCCTGTTTTCGTGAGACTTCTCTTCCACCGGCGTGTAAGTATAATTGTACACGGTCGGGTTGTAGCGGTAAGGCTCTTTCATCGACTGTCCCGCTTTGAATTTACCCAATACCGTAATGTATTGAAGTGGGCGGCCCAATGTAGCCTGTGCGATCATCCAGCGTCTTGCATCGTGGTAACGTTGCTCTTCGTAAGCCATTTCAACGCGTCTTTCATGACGGTAAGCGTCTCTCAATGCAGTTCCTGTGGCTTTAATAGCAGGCATACCAGCGCGGAAACGAATCCGGTTCAGCCAGGTCAAAGCCTCCGCTTCCTGTCCCAGTTCAATGCTCGCCTCGATGTAGTTGAACACAACCTCGGTTACGCGGAGGAACGGCCACGGAATATTCTGTCTGTCGGTATTATCGTACAACGCAGGGTTAGGATCAACGAATTTGCGCATATAGTAACCTGTGCGGCTACCATTCCAGTCTTCAATAGAACTGCTGCGCGTGTCCAGACCTTTGCGGTTGAACAATGTGCCTTTGTCGTCGAGCAGGTCGTAGGAACCTGTCTGGATCTGGTTGGCAGGATCATTTGCATCGGATGGCCGTGGTTTCCAGGGCGCTCCGTCGTAAAGCACAGTCGCGTAAAGACGTGGGTCACGGTTTGTATAAGGACTTGCCTTGTGCGTCGGGTTGGTCCATGAGAACGGGGTTCCGTCCATCATTTGGTAATCGTCTACCAGCAAGCCAATCGGCGTATTGCCAGCCCAGTTATGGTATCCGTTTGGTCCGTTGTTCAATCCCATCTGACGCGCAGCTTCATTCAAACTGGCTACAAAATAGCGCCCGAAAATGATCTCGCTCGCAGCAGATCCGTCCACACTTTTATCCAGACTACCACCACCCATTGAAATGGACACGTAGTTCTGTTTGCCTTGCTCGGGAGTTACAGGCGCGGTCAGATTCAACTTGTATCCGCCTGTGCTTGCATCCAATGCCACTTTTGCAGCCGTTTGTGCTGCTTGCCAGCGTGCTTTGCGATCGCCGCTTACGTATCCCAAAAATTCAGGATTCGGATAGGAAGATATCACCGCAGATTTTGTCTTGGCAGTAGTGATATCGTGCAGATCACTCGCTGCATAAAGCAATACGCGTGATTTCAATGCCAGAGCAGCAGTTTCAGTAGCGCGGCCTTTTACCTCCACTTTTCCTTTCAGCAACATTGCGGCGCTATCCAGGTTGGTCACCACGAACTTAATGCATTCATCGTAGGTATTCCGTGCCACTGAGTAGTCCTCATTCAGGTTGTAAACCCTTGTGATAATAGGGACAGCTCCGTAGTAACGCAGCAATTGCTGGTAGTAATAGGCTCTCAGGAAGTACGATTCCCCCATCAGGCGCGCTTTCAGCGTTTCATCTGTGAAAGTCGCAGTTTGCAGGTTTTGAATAGCCAAGTTGGTAGCGCGGATCCGCGTGTACATAGGTCCCCAGCCATAAGTATCGTCAACCCAACCCAAATTGGACGGACTCAAACTTCCTTCGTTCACTGTATTAATGTTTCTACCGGTGTGGGTAAAAACGGCTTCGTCGGTCAGGGATGCGAGCATTTGCTCACTAAATCCTCCCTGTTGCAGCCCCTGGTAAATACCAGTAACAAATCCTTCCGCAAGCGGCCCTTCCTTCCAAACTTCCTCACTCGGAATCTCGGTCGGTGGGGTCACATCCAGGAATTCAGTATCGCAGGACACGAGCCCGGTTGTGGCAAGTGCTGCTAGAAATATCCAATTTTTATAACTCAATTTCATGATTGTTTCTTAAAAAGTTACACGTACACCAGCATTCAGAATGCGGGATTGAGGGTAATACTGACCGTTTGAAGAAGTCGCCTCAGGATCCCAGATCTTAATTTTATCAATGGTGAACAAATTCAATCCGTTAACATAAACTCTCAGGTTACCCAAACCAAGCTTGCTGCCCACTTCGGAAGGAAGGTTGTAGCCAAGCTCGATGTTTTTCAGACGCAAATAATTGTTGCTTCTCAGGAAATACGTATTGGCACCGGCATTGTCGAAGTTGGTATAATAGGTATTGTTCCTGTTGGCAAGACGCGGCTCAGTTGAGCTTGGATTATCAATTGTCCAGCGGTTGTCGTAGGCATATTTCAGGTAGTTACCAATATCACCCGATTCTGTCTGACCAATGTATTGAAGCCCGCCCAATGTTCCCTGGAACAATAGCGATAAATCGAACGCTTTGTAACCAAAATTCATATTCATACCACCTGTAAACTGTGGACGGTTTGTTTTATCAGAGCGAACTTTATCGTCAGCAGTGATCCTTTTATCTCCGTTCACATCCTGGAATTTCATGTCACCGGGACGAATAGAACCTGTGATACCTGAGTAATCCAATGGGTTGGCATCAATTTCAGCCTGGTCGCGGAACACACCATCATATTGGTATGCAAGAAATGCAGTGTATGGTCTTCCAGTAGTTTGCTGATAAGTCGGCGCGCCGGGTGTTTCATCCCAGTATTTGATCTTATTTTTAGCATAACCTCCATTTACACCAACAGAATAGGTAAAGTCACCCGCATTTCCGTCGTAGCTCACTTTGAATTCCCATCCTTTGTTTTGCAGCTTACCCAGGTTTTGAGGAGGAAGTTTTCCGTCGATACCTGCCGAAGATGGCGTTGAACCTGCTTTCGGGATCAGGATGTTGGAACGGTTGTTCACAAAGTAATCGAATTCAAAAGCAACGCGGTCACGGAACAACGTACCCTCGATACCGAAGTTGGAGTTGTTGGCAACCTCCCAGGTAAAGTTCTGGTTCGCAACACGCGTTTCAAGCAGCGTTTTAGCAACCTGATCGTTGATAATGTACGATCCGAAGCCCATTGTAGACAGGTACTGGTATTCAGCAAGTGTTTCTGTACCGATCAAATAAGGCTCAGCACCCATTTGTCCCCACGATCCGCGGATTTTCACGTTGTTCATGAAACGGATATTGTTCTTCCAGAAATCCTCTTCTGAAATCCTCCAACCCGCAGATACGCCCGGGAAAAATCCGAAACGACCTTCTTTCGGGAATACATAAGAACCATCGACGCGCCAAAGGAATTCAGCAAGATACTTCTCCTTGTAATTGTAACCCGCGCGACCGAAGTAGCTCAAACGTGCACGCTTAAACAGATCAAAATTGTCGATATTCTGCTCAGCTGCACCACCGGCGAACAACTGGTCAACCACAGGTGAAATGAAGTAGCGACGGAAAGCAAAAAATCCATCCGCATCAACAGTCTCACGCTGGATACCAGCCATTATATTGAAGTTGTGATTGTTAATGGTCTTTTCGTACGAAACCTGACCTGTCAGCTGGATCGAAAGCTCCTGAGAAGCATTCTCGGTCAACCTTGGATCACTGAATGTAGAACGAACTGATCCTACCAGAACCGGCGTAACACCATCAGCCTCGTAAGTCGTTTTATCCCAGTTGTAAAGCGTCCATGGTTTTTGGAAAGATTTCTGGCGGCGCAGCTGCTTGTCCAAAGCGGCCATCGCTGTTACTTTCAAACCTTCCACACCTGGAATAAGCGCCTCGATCGTACCGTTTGTCTGAATATAGTCTCTCTTGTCGTTATTATAACCAGTTGCATTGGTTGTAATGATCGCAGGGTTCTGACCATTTTCAATATCACGTCCCGGGCGACCGTCTGGCCAGATTGCGATTTCAGTAGGCTTTCCGCGCATCAACATCCGGAAGATATCGCCTGCACCACCACCATTCGGGAAGTGACGGAATTCTTCACGCAATGCAACACCCAGATTCGCACTAACATATTTATTGATTTTGGTATCAAGATTGATACGCATATCATATTGCTTGTAACCGGTCGCAGAGTTCACATAGTTACCCTCCTGATTGATATAACCAAGGGAAGCCAGGTACTTTATATTCTCGCTACCACCAGTCAATTGCAGGTTGTGGCGCTGCTGCGGTGACCATTTCCGGATCACCTCGCTATACCAGTCTGTATTCGGGTGGATCAAAGGATCGCTTCCGTTTCTAAAAGCTTGAAGATCAGCAGGAGTGTACACCGCGCTCAGCACATTTCCGTTGTCGGTACGTGTGTAAGCCCCGTTTGTATTAAATCCCTGCAAAGCACCGCCCCACTGTCCCACAGGCAGGTTATCATAGATCTGCAACTCGTTACGGATCGTCGCATATTCAGCTGCATTTGACATTTCAGGCAGGCGCGTTGGTTGTGCGATACCCATATTCAAATCGTAAGCCAGCTGTGGTTTGCCCGTTTTTCCTCTTTTCGTTGTGATCAAAATAACCCCGTTACCAGCGCGTGAACCGTAAATCGCGGCCGCCGCATCTTTCAAAACAGAGATACTTTCGATATCGGCAGGATTCAAACGGTCGAGACCACCACTACGGTTAGGTACTCCATCCACAACGATCAATGCATTGCTGTTACCCAGGGAGTTGGTACCGCGGATACGAATTGCAGACCCGTCATAACCCGGCTCGCCACTCGCCTGCACAGTAGAAACACCCGGTAAGCGACCGCCCAGTGTATTGGAAAGGTTGGCTGCTGGTGCTTTTTGAAGCTCAGCTCCTTTTACTGCTGTAACTGAACCTGTTAGGGTTGCTTTTTTCGCAGTACCATAACCTACAACAACTACTTCGTCGAGTGCTTTGGTATCTGCAAGCATTTTAACATCCAGGCTCGCCCTGTTTCCCAGCGGAATTTCCTGGGTGATATAACCGATAAAAGAAAAAACCAGTGTCGCAGATCCCGGTACATTTACCGTATAATTTCCTTCCAGGTCAGTCACTGTACCGACCGTAGTCCCCTTCACAACCACACTCACACCGGGCAGGCCCTGCCCCTGTTCATCATTAACTTTTCCCTTGAGTGCCACATCCTGTGCGAATGCGCCTACGCTGACCAGAAAGGTCAGGACAAGAGAATAAAAGTACCGTGTCAGGTTCCGGTCCCTTCTTTTAGAAATTCTCATAGATTAAGTAAAATTTGGTAGATAGTAAAAAAAATAGGTAAAACATTAAATTCTGCTGTCACACTGCTCCGTCATTCACCTCCTTTGTCTGTGTCTTTTATACACAATTAATTCAACAAAAAGTTACATACTGTTTATTTCCCAAGAACGAAATCGTTGTCAGGATTATTGGTCAAGAAATTTTTGAGGTGGGTAAATGCAAAAAGAAAGGGATACTCATTTCAAACTATCGGTTCTTCGTATTATCCAAGAACGTAACTGCGGGTACAAAAAGATATGAAATTATTCACATAAACAAGGATTCCAGCTATCTGACTATGATTTCTTGGAAATTAACCATAGGTTACTTGACGTATACCGGGTACAGTTTAGATAATTGCAGGTTTATAATGCCGTAATCCTATTTCGTATCCGCGCCTTCTCCCGGCGCCGTCACCGTTGCTTCACTCAGCGTGGACTCTGAGTAATTGCATTCTCTTCTTATCGCGGAGCGCCCCTACATTGAGCGCTATTGACCTTTCGCGACCGGACATGCCGGAACGCTTTCAGTTCACACTAATTTTTAAGGTACTATGAGAAAAACCTATTTCACATTGGCGCTGCTGTGCATTTGCCTCGCATTTACATGTCATGCACAACTTCCGCGCAACTATTTTAATTTTCAGGGAGTAGCCAGAGATGCGGCCGGAAAGGTCGTCGCTAATCAAAATGTCTCTGTAAGGCTGGGCATTCATCCGCTTTTGAACCCTTACGTTTTCCGTGAAAAGCATAGTGTACAGACAAATGCGCACGGTATTTTCACTTTGCAGGTTGGATCGGGGGAACTGATAAGTGGAAATTTCTTCACCATCAACTGGCAATCGGGCTCCTACCAGATAAACATTGAGATTGATATAACAGGAGGCGAGAACTATGTCAGCCTCGGGTCGACACAATTGCTGAGTGTACCTTACGCTATTCATGCAAAACAGGCAGACGGATGGAAGGATTACGATGCCATCGTCCAAAGCGGCGATTTTCAATTCGGGCCGCCGCTTCCAGATCAGCTACCGGGCACCAGACTGATCTGGTATCCTAAAAAGGCCGCTTTCCGCGCGGGACTAATCACTGGCAATGCCTGGAACAATGTTAACATTGGTGAATACACGACGGCTTTTGGATACAATACGCAGGCTTCGGGCCAATATGCATTTGCGGTTGGCGCATGGAGTTTAGCGGGTGGAGAAGCTTCTTTTGCAGCCGGAAATGGCAGCGCAGCAAATGCAACCAACTCGATGGTGGGTGGATTACAGAACCAGGCCAACGGAGAGTCGGCATTTTCTGTCGGCAGTCACAATAATTCAAAAGGCAACGGATCGGCCACGATCGGGATTCAGAATATAGCTCACGCAGTGGGCTCCATTGCCACTGGAAATAGCACCCAGGCTTCCGGTGATGGTTCTTTCAGTTCGGGCCAAAACACTTTTGCAAAAGCTTTTGGCTCAGCGACTTTCGGGGCGTATAACAATTTGCAGGATAATCCCGTCGGAGCTACTAGTGCCGACGCACGCGATGCTGACAGAATTTTTCAGATCGGCAACGGAGGAGGGCCAGCGGATTTATCAAATGCATTGACTGTACTAAGGAGCGGCAATATTGGTGTGGGAAATGGCGTATTGATACCACAATTTATCCTCGATATAGGCGGGCGCCCCCGCGTCAGGCACGGTGCTGAAACAGCAGGGATTTTCTTCGATGATTCGGAACATAACCCCAATGCATTTGTCGGTATGAGAAATAACAGCGAAGTGGGTTTTTACCTGGGGCAAGATTGGCGGTTCTATGTAAATGCAGGCGGAGGCGCAACGCTGGTCGGCGCCCTCGACCAGGTTTCGGACCGCCGGCTCAAAAAGGATTTCAGCCAGCTTACAAATAGCCTGGACAAGATTTCCAAAGTAACCGGATACCATTACCGCTGGACGAACAAGAAACTGAGTGAGAATATCCAGACCGGTGTCATTGCTCAGGAAATCGAAGCGATCTTCCCGGAACTGGTCAGTACGAATGCAGAAGGTTACAAAGCAGTAAATTACATCGGCCTGATCCCGCATCTGATCGAATCTGTGAAGGATCTTAAAGCGGAGAATGAAGAACTAAAAAAAACGCTCGGCAGGGTTGCACAGCTGGAAGCGAGCATGGGTGAGTTGCTGAAAATTGCCGGTGAAAAACGCTCGCCTGAGGCGCAGGTGAAGTGATGTTGGGTTATGGCATGATTTATTTTAGACATAACAAACGAGCTGCCGGAAATCCGGCAGCTCGTTTGTTATGATTACCGTTCTTACTACTATTTTTTGACAACCAACTTTTGGGAATATATTTGATTTTCTCTTGTGATAACAATGACATAAGTTCCGCTGGTGAATTGCGAAACATTCAACTTTTGCCCGGCTGACCAGTTTCGTTTATTCATCAACAAGCCCGCCTGGTTATAAATCTTCATTTCAAATCCTTCTCCCAATACTCTTTCAGCTACGCCTTTCACAGTAATTGCGACGTCGTTACTGGCCGGATTTGGAAAGAATACAAGTTCTGACCTAAAAAGTAGAGTAGCTTCCTGCTGGTCAGGATAGAAGAAAATCTTGCTTTCATGTTTGGCTCCAACCTCTTCCGCCGGTTGTTGTGCTAATACTTTTCCGCAAGTAAATACAGTTGTCAAAATATAAAATTTCAATAAAGAGGTCTTGTTCATAGCTTTTTAGTTTGGGAATTCGTAGTGGAACTTAATAATCTTTTTGGCACCGATAGTCCGGCTTGGGAAGACGGGGTTGGATGGTTCGGGATGGAACTCCCGACTGAATGACCAATCGTCCTCTCCTATTTTACGTTTATACTCTACGCCTGAAACAGTGATGGCAGGGTGGGCTTTCGGATCTGCACAGCCATCACATTGCGCCATATCCAAGATTTCCAGCTCGATGACATAGTCCCCAGCTTGATCCAGTAATTGTCCATTCAGCTCGTTACCATTGATCAGTTGGCCCTCGCCCGGGACGAAACCAACTTGTAACCAGGTATCTGCATCGACTGTCCCAATGCCGGAAAATCCAGTTTGTCCATCAGGCCTCTGCACGGTAATCAGATAATGATAAAATCCACCGGTGATATGTGGATCATTATTGTCAACCCTCAGCTCAAAGCCAAGATCAAATTCCATCGGCTCTTTTTCAGTATTAAAGAATCCAGTTATTTTTTCAGCCATACATGAATTCTCTGCCAACGGGGTGACAGTCCAGAAAATCGGACTGTTGAAATCGAGGTTGTTCAATGTAAAGCTTGTGCCTGTAACCGGCTGGTCTACTAGCTTCGAAGGCGCACCATCAACTTTGGCCATTAGTTGAACCGTAGTAACCCCGGCTGGTAGCTCCCAGCTCAATACGACCGAGTTATTCGGTCCGAGCTTCACGCCATCTACGTTGTTCGGACTTAAGTTGAATGGAGATGGTGGCAAAACAGCATAATCGCCAACGAATTGGGGACCAAAAATCCACTCACCATTACCACCCATGACACCAGCCTCCACTGTAAATACATATTTGTTAGGAAACTCCGAGGCGCCATTTATGTTGGCCCCAGTAAACCCTGTTTGAAAATTCGCAACTACTCCTTGGGTCGCTGCATTGGTCACCTTCACCCTATAACTCTGGGCACCTGGCACTTCCTTCCAATGCAATGCTAGCTGACTATCTGCCTTTACACAATCAATATGTTCAACCTCAGGCTTGGGAGCCAGATCCTTGTCTACGATAAAGCTAAACCAGCCAGGTGAGGCTCCCTCCTCTTCTTGCAAAATGAAAGGAGGTGTGGCTTTTTTGCGCTGGATAAATGTCCACTCATATGACTTTTTGTCTTCCAGACCTATCAGCCCCTGGATTCCAATGGGGTAATGTGCAAAGCTCGAATCAATTTCTAACGCCTTGTCCTCATACAAGGGCTCACGGAAACTGTATTGATAGTAGTCGGCGCGCTGAAGAAACTCCTTTTTGGCACGTACCATAATTTCCTCACCAAATAGAGGCACGTGCGTACCATCAGCAGGTGAATGTAGCTTGATCTTTGGAATGTCTGTCTTGAAATTGCGTGTCTCTGTCCAATGGCCATAGACATTTGGAAACGCCTCCTTTTCCTCTTCGCTTAGCAATATGATCGAACCTTGCGGCAACACATGCACAGCGTTCTCGGAACCCAGCCGCTGACGCGCAGCAATGGCATAACTATACGGTGTATCCTTAGATAAAGCCAGCTCGGTATGAGCAGGATTGCTGGAATTGTCTTCGTCGAAGGCAATATCTATGGCAACATCTTGCTCCGAAACGGTTCCGGTATGGTCTATTACATGTATATCATAGCCGCGCGCGCCAGGAACGCTGCCCCAGTTAAATGGAGTAGCCCACGCTGCTACCAATTTGTTATTCAGCGGGCTCATACTCACAGGCGCTAATACAGATTCTGTATGAAGTTCGTAAGTAAGTGTCCACTTCTTTTTGTTGAGCAGCGACTCACAAAAGGCAGGATCATCCGTGGTGGAGCAGTGCTGACGAGATTCCGGGCCATTCGCAAGGTGGGAACGAACATAATAAGTTTGTTCTGCTTCAAGATTTACTTCGCCATAACTCATACTGGTCTGGTGGTCTGGCGACGCATTGCTGACAAAGCGATGGACTGGAAACTCGTTTTCATTAAAAGTGCTGCTTTTGCTAACCTCAAACAACCGGTAGCTTTCATTCAGAGGATATTCGACTTCAACCCCAACCTTGACTGGCCAGGGGTAGACACTCGTTCCGTCTTCTGGAGAATGCGCCAATGTCGAAGCGTATTCGGGCAAACCCAGCACCGCTGCCCATGCATCGTAAAAGGCAATGTGCTCCTTGGATTTAGCGTGGTAATGTATAGGATCCAGGTCGTGGAGTGTAGTCATTGTTGCCTGACGGAATTGTTCTGAAGAAGCATAGATGTCGATTGATCTGGAAGCTTCGAAGATTACCTTCAAAACGAGGTCTTCTTTCACGGGATTTACAAAGTAAGTCTTGCTGCCCGGTTCATTGTTGGTATACCCTACGTCCTGCCCATTTTCGTCCTCAGTTCCGTGCACCAGCAGATAGTAAAACAGATTGAGAAATCCGCTGTTATTTTTGATCTTCCCCGGCTTCCAGTTTTCCCCAAATAACTTAGCCGGCTGTCCCGATAACTTTGGGTTGGTAAAATTCATGATCAGCGCCGGATCGGCTGTTTCCTCATACAGTGTCCAAATATTATCTGCATTGGCATTTTGAAGTGCTCGTTCGTAATCCCTTTTGATCGCCAAAGCGAATATGTTGGCAATTCCAGCCTTCCAAATCCTGTTATCCTCATTGAAGTTACTGAAGGTTGGAGCCGGAAAGTTTTTGAAAAGACTAACGGCAAGCGAGTAAGTACGACTCACCTCATCCCGACAGGCGGATTTCTTATTATAATTGTAATAGAAGTTTGCAAAATTGCCCAATGCTGCCAAATCCGTTTCTGGAAACTCCGGATCTGCCAAAATGTTAAAAATGTACACCTTCCCATTCCCATCCACCCCATTGTGCCCAAACTTATCTCTGAACCAATTCCTGGCCTCGATAGTGAATTTGTGAATACTTACTGCTGCCTTTGATTTCAGCGGGTCCAAAGTTTTACCATAAATTTTACTTTCCAAAGGATTTTTATTCATGAACACAATGGGTGTTGTCACATCCTGTTCATCATATTCAAGCGTTTCTATGGTGCCGGGTGACATGCAATCTTTCAACTGCAATGATTTTGCACTCTGAGGATCGGGTGTAAGTGATGTTTCCATAGCTGCAAAGCTGAGCTCTCCATTGAACCACGACTCCGCCTGTGCAGTCACAGCACAATTTGGATTGCTTGTATACGGCGCTGGTCCTACATTCACTGCATACCAGGCTGTCATGATGCGTTTATAAACATCTGAACCTACTGGGTGATTGTTCTTAACTGCAGCTTGCAAGGTCAGTTCACGAAAATCTTGGAAAGTTGTGTTCGGGTTGATTTTGCCGACAACGGCATCGTACAAAATCTTCAATGCCAGTTCATAAGTAGCGTGCTTGTCATTCGGTATCAATGGTTCGGTGAGAAAAAAGCCTTTCTCATCGTCGTCATCAATATGACCTGACTTTTGTGTATTGAGCAGATAAAACCAGTAATTAATGACGGAAGAGTTCCGGGAAACTTCACTTGGTTCGTCATTCCATAACTCACCTTTGTAAGTACTGGGATAACCGGTCGCCTTGGGATCGTCAAATGGTAATCCATATTTATTTAGGGGTAAAACACCAAGTTCAGGCCACTGCGTCCATTTGGGATTGGTAAACTTGGCGGTTGGATCTTCCCAATTACTAAAAGAAAGGCTCATTATATCACTAAAACCAGTTTGGATTGCAAACACTTCCTTCCCGTATGGCAATGGGTCAGGGCTATCAAACCCTGCGACCCAGTAACCTATTAGGGACGCTATGCTGGACCGGCATGTAATTGGCAATCCGTCCGAATTTTGAACTGTAAAATATTGTTCATGGGCACCAAAGGGGACGGTTGGATCCGACTTCCTCAATATAATCTTAATGGGTATCAACCCTTCTTTATCAATTCCTGAGTGACCGAAAAAATGCTGTGTAAATCGCGTGAAGCTTTGGGCGGCGTAGAGAGCGGTAACTCCATGTTTAGACAATATCGGATAAATCGAACTTGGGTCCTCCTGCTCATTCAAGTGATGGAGCTTGTCAAAAGACCCATTATATGAAACGGTAGGCACACCAGCCGGGAGTACTGAGGAGAATGGAAATTCCTGAGAAATCGCCAGGTCTCCGGGTTCCGCGACTGCCGTAATTTCAATAGGTGCAAATAAGCCAATATTCGGACTTCGTGGCGAGCTGAGCGCATAAGCCGTTGTATAGTAGCCGCCAAAAGGAACCGCAGGCTGGCTCGGGTCGTACTCATTTTCGATATAAGGCAGGTAAGCAGTTAGCCAAACGGTCTGAATGTCATGATACAATGTAGGAACCTGTACCCCGCGCGTTTGCCAATTGTACAGCACGCCAAACTTGTTATCCGGCGGAGGTTGGAGCGGATCGTAATTAGCCTTTGGATAAGAAGGCGGATCTTCTGTTTGGTCCTGGGCAAAGGCGAGATTAGCAGAGAAATGCGTAAGCAGGATCAGCAACAGGTAACTTGCCCTCCTGCCTGATCGTAGCATCTCACATTTTGCATGCCTGCATACATGTACATTTTTGAACATAGATTGAGATATTAATCGTGAAAAACAGCACGATAATATCCCGAATCAGGCATACCATTTGGCAAAACTAACCAAAGGCATTGCTTCAATTATTGATCGGATTGCAGTGAAAAATAGTTGAAGCGAATTGCTCAAACTAATGTTTTGAATAGCACGAATAACAACCAGCAATGCAACACTTCTTTTAAATCGTTACCTATATACGCTAGCAGTTACTATTAGCAATAACTGTAAACTAAATCGACATTAAAAGTACGTTTTACCGCGCAGTCCAGCCGCCATCGACCGGTAAAATTGAACCTACCATATAACTGGCAGCCTCACTCGCCAGGAAGATCGCGGCGCCTTGAATTTCCTTTAAATTACCCCAGCGTTGAAGTGCTGTTGCACCAAGAATAATGTTCTTTGCATCCTCGCTTTCGGCAATAGGAATGTTCATTTCTGTAAGGAAAGGACCCGGACATATTGCATTCACGCGAATTCCAAATGGTGCAAGTTCAAGGGCAAGCGCGCGCGTCATCTGCACTACTGCTCCCTTGCTGGCTGTGTAAGGCGTACGGTTTGCCAGGCCAACCAAACCGAGCGTACTGGCCACATTGATAATCCTTCCGCTTTTTTGCTCTTTCATGTAGGGCGTGACTGCACGTGACGAAATCCACGTTCCATTTACATTTACCTCCATTACTTTGTTGAAATCCGTCAGGCTAAGTTCGTCGATCGCGCCGCGGATGTTGATACCGGCGCTATTGATTAATATGTCGATTGTGCCCAGGCTGCTGAATGTAAATTCCGCCATTGCGGCCGCGTCCAACTCCCGGGTAATGTCCGCCGAGTAAGATAACACCCTCGTTTTGAATGCAATGCAAAGTTCAGCAGCAGCCCGCTCCCCTTCCAATGCATCTCTGCTTACCAGCACGATATCTGCGCCGGCGGAAGCAAGGCCCGCTGCCATCGCAAAGCCAAGCCCTTTTGAGCCGCCGGTCACAATAGCGACTTTTCCGGTCAGATCAAACTGTTTGATTCCGGGTAAAACGTCTTGCAGCATAGTTACCGGTGAAAGGATTGCGAAACGAAGTCAAGAACAGCAGGCAGCGATTCCCGCCAGTATTTCCAGTTATGCGCACCTTCTCTCACACGAAATTCATGAGGAACCTCTTTTTTACGCAGTGCAATGTGGACCAGCGCGTTACCTTCATACAAAAAATCATCGTCTCCACAGTCAATATACCATTTCACCGCCTTTTTCTGGTCGTCGGGAATGTTGTTGATCAACGCCAGTGCACTGTGCCTTTCGTAATAGCGGGCGACAGTTGAGTCCGCGATATTCGGATTGTTACGCACAAGGTTCTTTTTTGCATCTTCCAACGTGATCGGGCCGGTCGACGCGCTCAGCGGACAGGCCGCCGCAAACAGCTCGGGATGGTGCAATGCATACATAAATGTACCTCCGCCGCCCATCGATAAACCGGCAACAGCGCGGAATTCTTTTTCTGTTTTTACCCGATACTTCTTCTCAATAAAGGGAATAAGCTCTTTGAAAAAGAAATCTTCATAAGGCCAGTCTCCTTTTACATCATTAAAATAACCCCTTCTGCCTGTATTTGCGTCTGGCATTACGATGATCATCGGGGCCGCAGTTCCGTCAGCAATCGCTTTATCTGCAATATGTTGTACCATACCAAACTGTACCCAGCCAGTCTGATCGTCGCCCGCCCCGTGAAGCAGATATAGTACAGGGTAGCTACGTTCCGAAGTCGCATAGTCCGGCGGGAGGTAAATCGCAAATTTTCTATCAGACTTCAAAAGCTTAGACGGCAGTGTAAGCTGATCATAAACTTTGCTGGTCTGAGCAGTTAATGAATTGGTAATCACAATCAAAAGAAAAAATAAACCTGAAACTTTCATGGATTTAGGAAATAATAGTTGTAGTTACTTTTTCTTAATTTTCATCGCAACCGGATCCCATTTGATCACCTTTTTGCTGAAATAACTCTCATTACAAGCCAGAACCGGCGCAGCCGCGCGGAATGCAAAGATTGGATCTTCAATGGTCGCAACACTGCCTTTTTTGATATTATCAAAGAAATCCCTGAAATGGTCTGCATGCTCATCTTCGTCCTTTGGAGCGTCAAAACGTACTTCTTTTACAGGATCCGCTTTGCGCATCTCGGCTGGATATTGTGCATCATACTGCTTCTTGAATTCCTTTTGCTCACTCTCAGAAAATGTATTATAGCTATCGTACCCGCCAAATCCTGGTGCTTTCGGCAGTTTCTTTTTGGTCAAAATAAGGTTATCTTCTGTAAATTCGATCTGACCTTCTGTTCCGATAATGCGGGTATTGTTGGCGATCGCGCCGGCATTTGCGAAGTTCACACGCAGTACCATCTGGAAGTTGGCATGAATATCGGTTTTAGGGTAGTCAAGAATGGAAACCAGTACATCCGGCACGTCCCGACCATCTTTCCAATAACTCAATTCTCCCGAAGAAAAAATCCGCTCAGGTCCATTTGAAGCAGTTACAAAATGTACTCCCGTAATCAAATGGACAAACAAATCACCCGCGACACCGGTACCATAATCGCGGTAGTTGCGCCACCGGAAGAAGCGTTTGGCATCAAAAGGTACCTTGGGTGCGTCTCCGAGAAAAGTATCCCAGTCGACTGAATTCACGGAAGCGTCTGTCGGGATGGAGTAGTTCCAGGCTCCTATCGAGTTGAACCGGTCGTTGTTTGATTCCACATAATTGATTTCGCCAATCTCACCGGCTTGAAACAGCCGTTTCGCCTCTTTGAATGCGGAGGAGCTGATCCGCTGACTGCCTACCTGCATCGTTTTACCCGATTTTTTCCACGCATCGATCACCGAAAGACCTTCATTAATATGGTGTACCATCGGCTTTTCACAGTAAACGTGCTTTCCGGCAGCGAGTGATGCTTTGGTAATATGGTCGTGCCAATGGTCGGAGGTTACTACCAAAACTGCGTCGATATCCTTTCTTTCCAGTATCTCCCGATGATCGCGGGTTGTGAAAATATCTTTTCCGTAGAGTTCCTTGACCCGGGTGAGCCTGCCGTCGTACAGGTCAGCTGCCGCTACGAACTCGGCTCCTGTCCCGCTGCGCAAAGCGGCCTTCGTGTCGCTGTGACCCTGAATACCCATTCCGATCGTCGCAAAACGTATTTTGTCGTTCGGACTGATTTTTTTGAGGTCTTTGATAATATTAAATGGCTTGGCCACAGACTGACTCGCTACGAGTGCCGAGGCAGCAGTCACATTTTTGAGGAACTTACGACGTGTAGGATTCATTTTGAAGAAGAAAATAGTGACAGGTTGTTTTTGCTAAAAATAAACAAATAATGCTTTCTTAAAAGACTGACTATTGATAATCATGATGGAAAAAAACCAAATAAATAAGCTGGTCAACGAGCTGATAACGCTGATAGAAAAAGGAAATGCACACGTCTCATTATGGGATGCCACGGCAAAGCTGCCTGCCGATTTAAGAGGAGTTGTTCCCGAAAGTCTGCCTTACAGCATCTGGCAGCTGGTTGAGCATTTAAGGATTGCGCAAAAGGACATTCTGGAATTTTCCGTTTCAAGTGAATACAAGGAAAAAGAGTGGCCGAAAGACTATTGGACACCGGCGCATGAACAGGTAAGTGACGAGGAATGGGAAAATGCATTAAACGAGATCCGCGACGATCAAAAACAATTTTTCGCATTGCTGAAGACAGAAACAAATGACCTTTTTGCCGCATTTCCCTGGGGCGATGGTCAGACCCTGCTGCGTGAAGCACTGCTGATCGCCGATCACAATTCTTACCACACGGCAGAAATTGTAGTAATACGAAGATTATTAAACGCCTGGAAGTGACGCCGGGCTAAATTTCTTCTATCCACAAATCTTTAAAGTAGACCTTCGCCTTGCCGCCGCCGTGAATCTGCAAACCGATGATCCCATTTTGCGGTATCGATTTGTCCGGCTCGGTATAGTCGACGGTCTGCGTCCCATTTAGTAATATTCGTATCCGCCCGTTCTGGCTGTGCACTTCGTAATCATTCCATTCATTCCTTTTCACTATCTTCTCAACCAATGCCGAATCCGGTGCGATCAGTGTTTTGTTTCTTCTGGATTCATCATAAAGGCTGGCCCAGAACTTATCTCCCAAATCTGCCTGATAACCAATCATTTCGTAAGCCGGGTCTTTGGCCCTGACGCTGTGGAACTGCACGCCGGTATTAATAAAACCCTCACTTCCGGTAAGCTTAAACTTCACTTTCAATATGAAATTGGAATAGCTTTTCTTTGTGCGTAAAAATTCATTGTGCGGCACAGTTTCGGTCAGAGATCCTCCCGTGATCGCACCGTCCTCGATCTTCCAGGTTTTTACGGTATCACCTTCCCAGCCATTAAAGGTCTTGCCGTCGAATAGCGGGACCGGTTTCTTCTCTGGCAATATCATGCAACCCGTCAGGATCAGAAGCGCCAATGCGAGTGGATAATGTGTAATTCTCAGCATAAGATTTTGTATTTTAGCAGTCCGACGATGTAGTTTCTCTAATTGTATTAAAAGCTGACCTGTGTTGTTCTTTTACTTTAAATTGCCGCTAATAGAAGTCGGGTGCAGTTTTTTCACAATAATTCCGGAACAATAAGTGCCCGATCCCGGTTGGGAAACCAGCATTCGTTGAATTCTTCTAATGTGATTTTTTTATAAAGTGTTTATGCTTCAAATGCAAAAATCCCGCATTTTACAGCATCCTCAATTCGTATGATTAACTCTCTTGACGATCGGAAAGACGATCTTTTAGTTGCCATTGAAAGGTTCCAGCTTGTTGCAAAAGCGACGCGTGACGTGATCTGGGATTGGGATCTTGTGAACAGCACAGTTTGGTGGAACGAAGGAATTCAGCAGAATTTTGGGCATTCTCCCCAAGATCTGCAAAAGGGCCCCCAGTCCTGGTACGACCATATTCATCCGGACGATCAGGAACGGGTTGTTCAGAAAATCCACCAGGTCATCGAGCAGGGAGAGCCGCATTGGTCGGATTTTTACCGCTTCCGTCGTGCAAACGGCGAATATGCCCACGTTCATGACCGCGGCTACACCATTATCGTAGACGGAAAACCGGTCCGGATGGTCGGTTCCATGCTGGATATTACCGAGCAGCTCCGACTTGAAAAAGAGCGGGCGGAAAGTGAAGCGAGCCTGAAATTCGCTATGGAAGCCGCCCAGCTAGGCACCTGGAATTTTGACCCTTTTACCAAAAAAATAATTACCAACCAGCGCTGCCGGGAACTGTACGGAAACCCGGACGAAGAGGTGCTGGACTACGAAATTGTTTCCAGATATATCCACCCTGATGATAAGGAACGGGCCAGGGACGCCACTATCGCTTCGCTCGATCCTAAGATCAGGGCACCCTATGATATCAGATACCGCACGATAGGTGCAAAAGACAGGGTACTCCGCTGGCTGCATTGCTCCGGCCAGGCTTATTTTACCGATGGAGGAATGCCCTACCGTTTCGCAGGTATTTCCAGGGATATAACAGATGAAGTAATTAATCGTGAAAAAGTAGAATGGGCTGACAAACAGGCTGCTATGACCATAGAAGGGTCGGGCGCAGGTTCGTTTCTGGTTAATTCAAAAACCGACGAGATCATCTATTCGCCTACCATGGCGAAGATCCTGACCGGCCATGAAGACAGGCACGTGACAAGGCACATATTCATCGAACACGTTCACCCGGAAGATCTGCCGATCCGCGAAAAGGCTTACGAAGTGGCCGCTGAAACAGGAGAACTTCGCTATGAAGCCCGCTTCGTGTGGGACGATGCGTCGATCCACTGGGTCAGGGTGATAGGGCAATATATGTTCGACAGCCACGGAGAAGCCACTTCTTTGTCGGGGATCGTCATGGATATTACTGACCGGGTCCACTCGGAACAGCGCATTAAGACCAGCGAAGAACACCTGCGGACATTGATCCAGCAGGCGCCTGTCGCTACTGCATTGTTTGTAGGCAGGGATTTTGTGATTGATATTCCAAATGCAGCTATGTTGAAGCTTTGGGGAAAAGGGGACTCTGTGATCGGAAAACCGCTTCTGGAAGCTTTGCCTGAACTCAGAGAACAGCCATTTGTGGAAATCCTGAAACGCATTTATGAAACTGGTGACGCACATTCGGAACAAGGTGCCCGGGGAGATATTGTGATCGATGGTGAATTACAGACATTTTATTACGATTATACCTACAAACCGCTTCGCAACAGCGAGGGCCAGATCTATGCGATCCTGGATATGGCCGTGGATGTAACTGAGCAGGTGAAATCGCGGCATGCGCTTGAAAAGAGTGAAGAAAAATACCGGCAGCTTGTCAACGACCTGGAAAGAAGGGTACAGCAGCGCACTGCGGAACTGAACCAGACAAATGCGGAGCTGATCAATTCAAATAATAACTTGCAACAATTTGCTTATGCGGCAAGTCACGATATGCAGGAGCCGCTCCGGAAGATCCAGTCGTTTGGTTCACGGTTGCAGTCGCTTTACTCGAAACAACTCGATGAGAACGGGGTATTTATGCTCAACCGGATCCAGGATGCATCCAAAAGAATGTCGCTGATGATCGATGACCTGCTGGCATATTCAAGATTGGCGACTCGGGATACTGATTTTCAGCCGGTTGGTTTGAAAGAAATGGTGAGTCACATTCTGGCGGATTTGGAAATCGCGATTCAGGAACAGAAAACTTCCGTCATCGTTGAAGATCTGCCGGAAATTCACGGAAACCGGCCGCAGTTGACCCAGTTAATGCAAAATCTGCTCAGCAATGCGATCAAATACCGTAAACCCGACGCGCCTTCTGAGATCAGACTTTTATCGAGAGAAGCCACTGCCGAAGAGGTATTGTCCATTGCCAAACCGCTGGAAGGATTTTCCTACGCACGCATTGTAGTTTCCGATAATGGAATTGGCTTTGATGAAATATATCTGGACAGGATATTCCAGATGTTCCAGCGACTGCACGGACGCAGCGAATTCTCGGGTTCGGGAATCGGGCTGGCGCTTTGCAAAAAAGTGGTACAGAATCACCACGGGCATATTACAGCCAGGAGTACAGTGGGTGAAGGATCCGATTTTATTGTTTTTCTTCCACTTGCCAATAAAAAATAGAGCTGCGTTGTGCAGCTCTATTTTTTCCAGATATCCTCAAAATTTTCAGGATGCCGCTTGAATTGCAGGTGTACATACTGGCAAAGCGGCAAAACCTGCAAATGTTCCTGGCGCGCGTAAGCCACCATTTTATCAAACATTTGTTTCGCGAAACCCTTACCCTCTTTGTCAGGGTCAACTTCCGTGTGGTACACCGTGAGTGTGGTATCACTCACCCCGATCACCATTTCCCCGATCTGCTTTCCTTCTTCCTCTATATAGAAAGCGCCGCGCTTTCTATTGTCAAGCTTCATCTTTACTTCGCTCATAAACGCAATTTTAAACTCCCTGTGCTACTTTTTTCATTTTTTCCAGACCGGTTTTCGCTACCAGCAATGCATCCTGTGCATAATATCCCTGATTGAATACTTCGAAAGAAAGGATCACCGGTTTTTCGGGATTTTTCAGATTTTTCAAAAGTTCTTTCAAAGGCGCTACGCCGTCTCCTGCATAAACCCGATCCGCGTCGGTAATAGTTTCCCGTGGCGGTGTTTTGGGGTAATCGTTAATATGAAAAATCTCGACCAGCGGCTTCCCGACATCCTTCACACTATCCATTCCTGATCCGCCTTTATGCAAATGGTAGACGTCCATCAACACTTTTGCCGAGGGATGATCCGCTTCTACCGCGACATACAGTATCTCACCCACCCGGCTAAGGTTTTTTGAAAATCCCCACATTTCAAGGTGCGGAGTCACTTTTGTGGTATCTCCCAGCTCCAATATCGCCCGATAACGTTCCGCTACTCTTTTCAGATCGAGCGAATCTCCGGTTGTTGCGCCCATCGGTGGCGCGGCTATGCGCGGACAACCTATTGCGGCAAGCTGATCCATTTCCAGTTTTAATTGTTCCGAAGCTTTTGTCCTGGTGGCACTATCGTCTACAATCCAGGGAGCAAACCCGATCGCATCCTCTACTTTCAGGCCGAGATCATCGATCATAGATTTCGCCTCTTTCAGGTTACCGCCGTTTTTAAGATAGTCCTGCAAGGTATTAACCCATATTTCCACTGAGCGATAACCTGCTTTTGACGCTACTTCCAGCTCTTTGCGAAAACCCAGCTTGTGGCCACGCAACGTGCTCATATTGAGCGAATATATAAACGGATCTTGTTTGGCTTTCAAAGTTTCGGCTGGTAAAAGTCCCGTACCACTGACGGCCAGCATAGAGGACATTGCTTCTCGACGGTTCATAAAATAGGAATGTGAGGTAATTGGTCTATGGGTTAAAGGGCTGCGGGGGAATTTTTTACCGCAACTAAATGTAATTTGGTTTACAAAGCTAACCTCAAAACTCTATCATGGAACCTCAGGATTATAAGCTCCCGACCCTTACCCGTATTGGTCACGTGCACCTAAAAGTGGCCGACCTGGATCGTGCTATTGACTTTTATTGTGGCTTGTTGGGTTTTGAAATTACGACACGCTACGGCGACCAGGCGGTTTTCATTTCCGCTGGCGGTTACCACCATCATATTGGTTTGAATACCTGGTACAGCAAAGACGCTCCGCCTGCTCCGCAGCACAGTGTCGGGCTTTTTCACACTGCCATTTTATACCCTACCAGAAAAGACCTGGCAGCGATCCTGGACAGACTTTTAAAAGCAGAATACCCGCTTTCCGGCGCCAGCGATCACGGTGTTTCAGAGGCGCTTTATCTCAATGATCCTGATAATAATGGCGTGGAATTATATTGGGACAGACCGAAAGAACTCTGGACGTACCTGCCCGACGGTTCTATCGAAATGTTCACCAAATCCCTCAATCTGCGCGGCTTGCTCGGGGAGCTGAACCAGTAACATGCTCTTTAGTATTTCATTAGCAAATTAAGGAGCTTTCTGTCCAGCTTTTGTCCGTGCCAGTCTTCGTAAGCCACATCGTCGCGGCGAGAGTTCAGTACGCCAAAATCTCCTGAGAATTCCCAAAGCGAAAAACCGATCCCGTTAGAAGATAGAATATCCAATACGTCCGAAAACCACGCCAGGAACACTGCATGCGGCGTTTTGTTCCAACAGCCGCATTCCCCGCAATGTACCCCCACCCCTTTCGCGACCAGTTCGATCCAGGGTTTGTAGTATTTTTCGAGCATTTCGCGGCTGAGGTATTGCTCTCCTACCTGTCCCGGCCACTTTACTTCGGGCAGGTTATCCGTTTCTTTCATCGCCCAGGGCGCTTTGTAATGCGAGATAATGCCCGGGTGATAGCCTCTGCAACTTTGCCCAATATCCAGATCTGCAATCTCCGGAATGACCGAGTTGCCCACATCGTTTCCATCGGCGATGATCAAATGATTCGGATTTTCCTTTCTGATCGCCTCCTGGGCTGCGAGTGCGACTTTTCTATAAGTCGCGCCAGGAACCGAAGATCTTTTTGAATGCTGATCATTCATATCCTCCCGCATACTCGGTTCATTGAGCAGGTCAAAACTGATCAGCTGGGAAGAAACATTTTTATAACGTTTGGCCCACATATTCCAGTGATAGCAAAATGCGTCCTGTGCTTTTTGATCCGTCCAGAGGTTATAAGGTTCATGAAAGCCTGCATTAATGCAATAGCCCGGCGCGCGGTGAAGGTTCAGACTCACGTGCATTTTGTATTTGTGCGCCATCATTACCAACCTATCTATTTTATCAACAGCCTGCTGGTCAATTTGATATACTTCCTCCGGCGTAATATTTTTAGTTCTGTCAAATTTCACATAGGCAGGATAAGCCATCGGAACTCTCACAAAATCAAAACCCCAGTCGCTCATCCATTTGAAATGATCTTCGGTGGTAGGCTTGCGGGCGGATGCCGGATCGGGCGAGAAGAAATCGAGTAAATTAAAACCCTTCCATTTGGGCAGCTTATTCTTGGCATTTGGCGTTTGGAACGCGAACCCGGGCGTTATTGCGGCCCCGGTAGCAACAAATGCGCCTGTATTTTTAATGAAAGTCCTGCGATGCATCGTAAAATGGGTATCGTTGTTACTTTCATTAAAATACAGGCGCTCGGATCTTTTACTTAGCTGATATTGTCAGCTACGATTTTCAGAGAATCATTTGATCCGGCTGCTCCGCTCCTTTTCGTACTCTTCGTTCGCTATTGTTGGTGTTGTCACCAACAACAAGCAAAACGAAAGCAAGCTCACCTTCAATCCATATCATGCGTCACAAAGTTGCCGCCATTGTTGGTGTTGTCACCAACAACAAGCAAAACGAAAGCAAGCCCACCGTCAATCCTTGTAATGCGTCAGAAAGCCGCCGCCATTGTTGGTGTTGTCACGAACAATAAGCAAAACGAAAGCAAATCCACCGTCAATCCATATAATGCGTCAGAAAATCAAAAGCATTCGCCCCCTAATGATAAAACTGATACAAACTGTAAAAATACTCCGATTCGTGAGCAGCTAGCTTCCAACCTTTTGCACCGGGTTTCGATGAATGTAATTGAGCTTTTGTTCCAATACTTTCGGTGAGTAAAGGTCAATGCTCAACGGATTTCTCCGCCAAAATTGATGCCTCCGATCTTTCGAACGTACTTCAAAATCAAATAGCAAGAGACTCTCACTATCAAGGAGATCAAATTTAATCTGCTGAGCTGTGTATTTCAGGAAGTTGCGCTGTACATCCTGCAAGAGTAGATCTTTGTGGATTCTCCATATAACATGCATGTGATTTGGCATAATCACGAATCCATGAATTTGTGCCCGACCTTTGTCTACCAAAAATCGCATGCTTTCAATGATGATGTCCTTGTATTTGTCTGACGCCAGGATATTCTTCCAATCAAGGATCGTAGCGGTGCAGAATTGAATATAATGTGTTTCCATTTCCCTTTTATTATTAAGACGTTAATCAGGGATTTTGGTCACATTATATGCTTAGGGGCTCTTGTGCATGTTGCGTCGGTGACAACACCAACGAAGGCGGAAACATCAACACCATCATTAGTCTTTATCAAATATGTTTGTATTCCAACCTCTATATTCGTAGTACTTACGTTTCGGCTCACCAGTAATTCCGTTGATACCTTTTCTTCGAGGCAGGTAGTATAAATGGACGTAGAGAAACATGGGCACGAAGATTCCCAAAAGACATGCGAACGCGAAGAATCGTCCGAAAAAACTTGATACTGTAGTTACAATAATTAGAACAAGAATATATTTTCCCAATCTTCTCAATTTTGGAGTCTGTTCTTCGAAATGCCCCATCAAGATATTTCCAATTGCGAAGATCGCGCTGATAACAGCTACTTCAAACCAGAGTGTGTTTGGTGACCACATAAATAATGGTTGATATAAAAAACCGGCGACCACTCCTTTGGCCGCCGATTTGATTTTTTAACATAATATCTTAGGCCATCAAAGCCTTTCGTGCGAACTCTACGCATTTCGCAGTTTCCTTTACTGCGTCCGAGCCCGCCGGAATTTCATATTCCAGCTCAATAGTTGCCGGGAACTTGTATTTCTTGGTCCGCATCAGTTCCAGCACAGGGATAATTGGTGTATCGCCGGTGCCCCAAACCAGATTCGCGCCACCGTTTGCTTTCGATTTCCGGTCTTTGATGTGCATGCTTTTGATATGCTCATGTTTCGCATTGATCAGATCGATCGGGTCGAAGCCTGCGGCTACGTAATGCCCCATATCCAGATTCATCGCATTGAATTTCGACTGCCTCAATGCAGTATCCCACCACGTCGGTGTTTGCTGGGTGTGACCGTGGTAGGCGATGAAAGTTTTGTTTTTGGCAGCAATATCTCCTAAACGCTTGGTTTGAGCAGAATCATTCGGAAGTTCAACCGTCGCCTGGTTCGCACCCAGCGCCCGTGCGGCACGCAATGCGTAATCCACTTCTGCATCCGTATTATTAGTGCCTAGTGCATTGGGTTTGTAAGCATAAATACTCACGCCGGCATCATTGTACATCTTACGCAGCTGCGTGAATTTATCCATTGAAACCTTTGCACGCCACTCTGCCATTTTTGTACCATATTCTTTCATAGCCGATTTTTGCTCCTCAGTCATTTCCGGGCGCTTGCCGTCAGGGCCGGGTGCCATGTTCGGACGAGGCGGTGCTTCGGGCGCACCGGCAAATTGCTCTGGCGTGTTACCCATCATTTCAATCGCGCTGATATTGCAATCAATGCAGTATTTCAATATACTTTCCGCATCCTGCGGCATACTGCGCCACGAGTAGGTGATCGCGCCAATCTGCACGCCATTGAAGAGTGAATTGGGTTTGCCTAGGTTCTTGATATAAGCCGGCGCGCCGATAACAGGTGTACGAAGCAGCGCAAAACCTGCGGCTGCCAGCGCCGACGTGCCTAAAAACCGACGTCTGGATAAGTCTTGATCTTCCATGAATCTATATAAATTTGAAATAGTTTAGTTAGTAAAATCTGCCTACATATTTATTCTCGACAATCATTTTCTTCATTTTCGCCGGATCAATCGGCCCTTGCTGCGAATACACGATCTTGCCACCCGGCTCCACAAGCAATGTATAAGGTAAAGCGCCCTGCCATTTCGGGTCTACTGCCTCAATCAGCTTATATTTATCTTCCACATTAAAAATGTAATTAGGGTTGGAAGCGTATTTTCCCTGCAAAAATTTCAACGCTTTTGCCTTCTTGTCCGGGCTATCTGCGCTGATGGACACAAACTCGAAATCGCGGCCGCGGTACATGTGATGCATTGTCATAAAATCCGGAAATTCGGTAACGCAAGGTCCGCACCACGTCGCCCAAACGTTGATCAGCCGGAGCTTATCAGTTTTATTTTGAATCAATTCCTTTAAACCCGCTTCATCGATCGTTTCCAGCTTTACCGGCTCTTTGGCCCAGCCTGCCTGCTCGCTTTGCGCTCCCGATTCTTTCTCCGCCCATTTCATCGAGCAGCCGAATGTTTTTGTAGAAGCAACCGGAACCGGCTTTCCTGCAACCAACGCTTCTATTGCATTTCTGGCGTCTAAATTTTTCGGCGTACCCGTCGGTTTTTCCACATCATCGATCCTTCCGTGATATTGTAGTTTGCGGTTTTTGTCAAAGATAAAAATGTGTGGCGTTGCGACCGGGCCGTATGCGAGCGCCGTTTTCTGATCGTCCCCATCATATAGATAAGGAAAATTGTAGGACATATCTTTCGCCCGGATCTTCATATCGTCGTAAGTATCACTCAGATCCGTATACCCCAGCTCATCGAGCCGGATTGCTTTGGGGTCGTTGGATGAAATCGCAATTACCGCCACTTTTTTTGCTTTAAAATCCGAGGTCAATTTTTTAATGCGCTCCTCGTAGGCCTGTGCGGTGGGACAGTGGTTGCAGGTAAAGACGATTGCCAGAACATCTGCGGTCGCAAAACTTTTGAGAGAATAACGCTTTCCATCTGTACCCAACAAATTGAAATCGGGAGTAGTCGCGCCGATTTTTAAGGTTTCGGGCTGATCTGCACGCATTGCGCCACCTGCATTACCGAACGCCGCAGCAAAGATGATGAGCAACAAGACTGAAATTCGGAAACGTAAGCGCATAAGTCCGGCAGTTTGATTCAGGAATTAATAAAGCGAAAATTGCAATGCTTCAACAAAATACTGTTTTTGTACCAAAATTTACAGTTAACGATTAAGTTTTTCCGTTTTTTGATAAAATTTCGGATGGCTGAAAAAAGATTGTTGCAATTTTTTAAAAGATCAACATACTCCTGACAGACTGTTGTCATACCGCGTTCCTTAATTTGAATATCAATAACTGATCAACTAAACAAAAACAAGATGGCTGGATCAAACGGATTTCGGGGATTTGGAACAATGACTATTTATGCCGCCGACCACAAGGCTGCAATCGATTGGTACACAAAGGTTTTTGGCATTGAGCCTTATTACAACAAACCAGGCTATTCCGAGTTTCGGATCGGTGATTATCAAAATGAAATTGGCATCATCGACGCTCAGTACGCCCCGCCCGGTGCTGCCGGCAAGCCCGCAGGCGCGATCACTTCCTGGCATGTTGACGACCTTTCCGGCACATTGGAAAGGCTGCTTTCACTCGGAGCAACTGAATACCAACCAATTATAGAGCGAGGTGAAGGATTCGTGACAGCCGCAGTAGTGGATCCGTTCGGCAATATCCTGGGTATTATGACTAATCCGCATTATCTGGAAATTCTTGGAGAAAATGGAAACTAAGGACGGAAAAGAAGTGATCCAAGCCGCTTCCGCCAATGAATGGCGGGAGTGGCTTGACAAAAATGCAGATACGGCGAGCGTTGTATACCTTGTTATCTACAACAAAAACAGCGGTGTTCCCAGCGTCGGATATGCCGAATCTGTGGAGCACGCGCTTTGTTACGGATGGATCGATAGCAAGACGATGAAACGTGACGAACAAAGTGTTTACCAGACCTTTACGAAACGCAAACCCGTCAGCAACTGGGCGAAAAGCAACAAAGAACGCGTAGTCCGCATGACAGAGTTAGGGTTAATGCGCCCGCAAGGCCAGGCCATAATCGACCTCGCCAAACAAAACGGCTCCTGGGAAAAGCTCACCGACGTGGAAAACGAAGTACTTGCAGACGACCTCAAACACGCATTTGCCAAAAACAAAAAAGCATTCGAAAACTTCACGGCCTTCGCCCCCTCCGCCCGAAAATTCATCCTGCAATGGATATACGCCGCAAAACGGCCGGAAACTAGGGAGAAGCGGATTAGGGAAACGGTTGAAAAGGCGGCGGAGAATTTGAAGGTTGGTTGAAATAGTGATCACAAAAAAATATTGCGAAACCTGTTTGAAATGTAAAAGAATACACCAAAATTTGTAACTAATATTCAGTTACAAAAAAAACACTACACACACATGAGTCAAATAGAAAAACTGCTCGGGCGGTTTTTTACTAAGCCTAGGGATTTTACCTGGAAGGAGCTTATATCTGTTTTGGAATCATTTGGCTATCGCGAATTGCCCTCTGGAAAAACCGGAGGCTCCAGACGGAAATTTGCTGACTCAGAAAAACGGATCATTAGTCTTCACAAGCCGCACCCGGGGCAAATTGTGAAAGTATATGTGATAGAACAGTTGATAGCAAATTTTAAAGAAAATGGAAAAATCAAAAATGATTAATTCACTCGTTTACCAGGGATATACTGCCAGCATTCATTATAGTCCCGCGGATGAGGTGTTTTTTGGTAAAGTGATCGGTATCAATGATCTGGTTACTTTCGAAGGCACGTCGGTTGAAGCACTAAAACAGGGAATGAAGGAAGCAGTTGAAGATTATATTGAAACCTGTAAAGAGTTAGGTAAGTCCCCGGACAGAACCTACAAAGGTGTATTTAATATTCGTGTTTCCTCAGACCTTCATAAAAAGATAGCACTGCTTGCCTCTCAATACGACGTAACGCTAAATGATTTTGTAAAATCAGTCCTACAATATGCCTCATCGCACCAAGAAATCAACGCAGAGGTTTTTGGCGAGCGGTAATTCTTAAACGTATGTCCCCCAGCGCGCTGCACCTTTTCATCATTTCCCCGGCAATGCTACCTGTGCGCTCGTTTTCAAATACGCTATCAACTCTTTTACTTCTTTGTCGCTCAGGTTTTCTAATAAGCCGGTTGGCATCATAGACGCCGGGGTTACTTCGCGCGTTTGAATATCTGATTTATTGATATTTACCGCATCCTGACCGACAATTCGCAAAGTAACTTGCCGTTCGGTTTCCTTCGCGATATTCCCGACATAAGTCCGGCCGTCACGGGTGGTTACTACTACCATCTTATAATCGTCCTGGATTTCACCGCTTGGATCGAGGATATTGCCAAGCAAATAATCGAGATTGGCGCGGTTAGAGCCTGTTAATTCGGGGCCGATAATACCACCTTCGCCATACAATTTGTGGCAAGGCGCACAGGTGTTTTGAAAAACCATCCGCCCATTTGCTTTGCTTGCCGCGGCAACTGACTGATCAGTAAGCATATTCTTGTATTTTTTATAAGCCTTTTCATCAAAAGCAACGTGATCGATCGGCCCCCACACTTCTACAAAACCACTTCCAACTACCCGTCGCAACTGCCGCGCGACGAAAGTCGGAACGTCTTTTTTGGGTATCGCGTTTTTCGAAATCGCCTGGGTCAGCAACCAGCCAGACTTAGGTCGCGAAGCCAGCGTTTGTACCGCCTCTGACTTTTCTGCATTGTTCAATTTCGGGTAACGCTCGATCAAAGACTTGGCCAGAGGCTCGTTGTCAAATGCGGCAATACTCCTGATGACATCCAGACGCAATTTATTGTCGTCCAGCAATGCAGGCAGTTCTTTCAGCAACTCGGGTCTCTGCCGGTTTGTGAGCGATTGCAAAGCCTTGCTTCGCTGTTCTATCGGCGCAGTTTTGTTTTTCAAGATTGCCAGATCGGTTTTCGAAGCTTCCGTATCTCCAAACTGTCTCGACAATTCGGTCGCCAGTTTTGCAGTTGTGTTGTCGGCTTGTTTAAGTTTGGCAAAAACCGCATTCCAGTTTCCCGGCGTTTTAATATCAGTTCTGCCATCCAGCCCGTCGCGCATTCCTTCCAGCAAATTGGTCCGGTTTACCGGCGCCTTGCCAATTGTGTTTACGAGCATTTCAATCTGATCCGCATCAACAGTCCGGCGTGCAATAAACTGCGTTACCATCGGAATTTTTGACTTTTCTGCCATCGCAAGTGCCTTTACCGGATTTGCTTTCACCAGCGGCTCAATGCCAAACCAGATCATTTTAGGCAGGTTATGGTCTTCCGAATCTTCTGGATGTGTGAGCAACCCAGCTGCTACACTCCACTTTGCAGCATCGTCCATTCGCTGCAATGCCGCCGCGAGGTAAAGCCTCACCACGGCCGACTTTTCCTCAACTGCCATTTTCGTGAATTTCACGATCGCATTTATCGAAGGCTTGCTTTCTTCTGTCAAAAACTGCACAGCCCAGCTTCGAATGTAAGGATCCTGATCTCCGAGTGCCTTTGTCAATACATTTTCATCAAGGTTACCAGTAATATTTAGTGTCCACATTGCTCTGAGGCGATGGTCGGCGTCAGTTGCGGATTGGTAGGTTTCACTCAACTTTTTTAATGCAGCGGGATCCATTTTCCCTTTTCCAGCTCTGTTCTGTAAAATGATTCTCGCCCGGCGCGCGTGCCAGTCGCTTTTGCTAGTCTGCAAATCGGCGAGTTCAGTATCCTTCATTTTGTTTAAATCCGAATACCTTCCTTTCCAATCCTCTGCGAGCGATTTTTTAGGAGTAATTCTAAAAATACGACCGGTTTCAGAATTGAGTACATCAGAGCCACAAATATCCGCATCATGCCAGTCCAGCACGTACATCGCACCTTCGGGCCCGATTTCCATACTAAAACCTACCCACTGCGCATTGTTGGCCATCATAAAATCGTCTCCGTGCTTGCCTGAAAAGCCGGAACCTTTCGGTTTAAGGATGTCCGACAAAATACCGTGTTCATGAATATTGGCCATGAAGATCTTACCCTTTTCATTGTCAGGAAATGCATCCGACTGATACACACGCGCGCCACCATGCGCAGATCGGTGGGTATGGTCAGCGATGGTTTTGATATCATTATAAACATAAGGATTGAAATGCTGTCCGCCCTGGCGATGGTAAATCCCACCAGGAATTACGTGCCATAAATGCGGTATTACACAGGCAGTTATAAGCATTTGACCCTTTGCATCAAAATCAACTCCCCATGGATTGCTGAAACCGTGTGCGACCACTTCGAAGATCTTTTTGGTAGGATGATAGCGCCACACACCGCCATTGATATCTACGCCATTTTCGACCTGCATATCCTCCGGGAAAGGATCTTTGTGCTTGAAAAGTTGGCCTTTTCCAACTGGCTTGCCGACTTTCGAAGGTGTTGCAAAACCTTGCAAACCGTACAGCCAACCATCTGGTCCCCAGTGAAAACTATTCAATGTTTCGTGCCGGTCGCGGATTCCCCAGCCGGTCAGGCGAACCTCAATATCCTCCATATCAGCCTTATCATCGCCATTTTTATCGGGGACAAAAAGCAAATTTGGCGGCGCACCGACAAACACACCATCGAAACCGACCGCAAGTGCGGAAGGGAATGCAATACCCTCCATGAACACTTTCTTCGTATCTGCCACGCCATCGTGATCTGTATCTTCCAAAATCAAAATGCGGCTGTTTCCTGCATTCGAAAACCCTTTTCCTCGTGACTCGTAATCCTTATTTTCCGCGATCCACATTCTCCCACGGTCATCCCAGCAAAACGCCATCGGCTGCGTCATCATCGGTTCGGAAGCCCAGGCATTCACCTGAAAACCATCTTTTATCGTCATCGCCGCCACTGCCTCCTGCGCACTCAGAAACTTAGCCTCCCTACCCTCTTTTTGCGCAATTGCCCACAATGCAGCAGTATTATAAGTACCATTATTTCCGATAAACTCACCGAAAGTTTTGTTCAATTCTACGTCATTCAACTCGCCGGTATATACTACCAGCTCGTGCTTGATTACTTCGGTTTCGCCTTTTTTAAGATGCCAGTCACCTTTTCTTGCACGCGCCGGGCCGGCGCCGAGTTGCGGGTCCACACGCCAGGTTTGCGGGTAACCGTTGTTTTCGGGGTGGTCAAAAATTGCAATGTGCGCCAGGTCATCTCGACCGGCTACCTGCATGCCAATATCCACCCACATGGCAGCCTGGCCTTCTGCTTTTTCATTTTTCTGCCGCGCGGCATTCACTACTTCGCCTTTAATGCCTTGTTTCCAGGGCATTCTCACAAACAGCCCGCCGTAATCATATTTACCAAATGTCACATCTGTCTTAGCCTCCCCATTCCATTCCAGGTCCAGAAAATATTTGCCATTTTTCACGCGCATTGACCAGTTTTGCGTCTCCGTCAGCACGGCGGTGCCAGTAGAATCCAGCAAATCATAAACCGTCTGCCACTTTACCTCAACACCTTCTTTTTCGATGATTTGCGAGGATACTTTTCTCCAATACGAAGCTTCGGGATGATGAAAATAGTCACGGCCGTTTACGCGGGTATAGCCCCAGTAAATGCCGGTTTGATGTTTGTGGTGTCCGGGGCTGTATTCAGTGAGGATGCCTTTTCCGTCGGGTGCTACTATTGGGTGCAGGTAGGGACGGAAATCTTTTTTTGCATTTTGAACCAATATAGGCTGACCGCCAGTGCCTTTCGAAATGCTGATTGTTTCACCATCACCGCTTGCGACAGCTCTCAGCTGGGTATCTTCTGCATTGATTTCGTGGGACTTGTCTGCTGGCTTCCTGAAATCATAGCCGAAATTGAGTAAGATAAAAATTAAAAAAAGTGGCACTGACCGCATAATATTCATAAAAAATTCAGGATTTTAGGATACTAACCGGATTGATTTTTGCTCCCGATTGTTAGCAGGATAAGAAGATTTTGCGCAAAAATTACTCGCAGGATCGTCATCTGCCACTATCGCTAAGTTTTTATGGCTTTTTACAAACTCGTCTTCCTGCTCATTCTGATCATTATGCTGCAACACCGCGGTATCATTTACCGGGCCAGCAAGGAAGCGGCTGTGCGAAGAGAACTGCGGGAATTAGGTGAATCCACTTTGCCCAAAAGTAGTAATGTCCTCGGCTCCTGGCGGATGTACGGAGTCAATGAAGTCGATCCGATTGCCACCGGGCCGGAAGGTAACACGCTGGAAAACACCCCAATGAGCAAGAAGGAGCTATTCATTTCCTTTTTTCCCGACGGCAGTTTTACCCAGGTCCGGGATAACAATGCATATAGTACCGGAAAATGGGCCTTCGATAGCACGTCACAATCTGTATTCTTAACATCTGAAAGGGTAACCCAGGAAGTAGGTATCTCATTCGAAATAGCGGAGAATGGCCTTCGCGTCATGCATTTTGAATTTAATCCCAAAGAAAGTATGCTGTTGATGGAGTATGGAAAACCGCTCAGTAACTATCGGGAGGACCCTTTTTTTGCAGGAAATAATGAATGGCGGATCAAACCTGAGAAACCGGAGAACAAAGGGCAGCTGCAAAAAAGGCTGAGCAACTATTTGCTGCACAATATTTACTTATTGAAAGCTGCCAAAACGCGGGAGCAAAACCGCGTTTCGTGGGAATTTTCTGAGGGTATTCTGCGAATATACAATCCGGGAATCGGCGTAGTAAAACCTAGCCAGGTCCCGGCGCCATGGATCAATGCGTTTTACTCCGAACAAAATGCGCGCGAAGCTTTCAACATGTTCGAGGACTTCATGAAAAAATCGAAATTCAAGGGCAGCGGCAAGGGGAACTGGGTAGAGCAGAATAATCAGATTTTGACTGATATTAGAAATGGGATAAAAACCCCCGGCCCCTGAAGGGGAGCCGATACCTCTGAGTACCCCCAGCCCCTGAAGGGGAGATCGCGATATTTACACGCAACAACGAAAGTCCCCCACAGGGGATTTAGGGGTAACATTAACCCTTACCCCCAGCCCCTGAAGGGGGATCGCGATTTACACGCAACAACGAAAGTCCCCAACAGGGGATTTAGGGGTAAAAAAAACGCGGAGCCTGGACCCCGCGCTTACTCTATTTGAGGACGGTTTACAGAATGTAAAATTTATCGGGCGTGTAAACCATTGGTACCTGCTCGTCGCGCATCATTTGTTTCAGGTCGCGCTCGATGTTTCTTGAAATCGTCATGACGGGCGTGTCGGTAGGCTTGTTTTCGAATGGATCCTGCAAGTGAATCGCCATTTTTTCGATCAGGAAAAAGCAGGCAGTGATCACGATCAGTACCGGAACCATCAGAAAGCCAAACAATTGCACCAGCCCGAAAGGCAATAGTAAGATGAAGAAGTGCAATGCAAGATGGATATACAAACTATAAGTCGACGGAAATACGGTGTTCTTGATACGTTCGCATTTACCCATTGAATCGCAAAGGCGGGTTAAAGTACCGTCGATTTCGATCTGCTGATATGGATTTACCCAACCCTGCTTCAACGCATTTTTCAGGTCGCGGGCGTGCAGCTGAAGTAAGCCAACGTGCTTGTTATCATAATCTTTCACATATTCATATTCCTCCTCGGTCACGAATTTGCTGATCAGCGGCAGGGGATCGTCTTTGCGCAACCCTTTTCCGAGCGCGTAACACCAGGCGATCTGCCTTTTGATCATCCGGTGCTTGAAACCGTCGATACTCTCGGAATCGTAAGGTTCGTCCATCAACGCGATAATCTGCCGGGCCAGCGTTCGTGAATCGTTCACGATTGCGCCCCAGATGATCCGCGCTTCCCACCAGCGATCGTAAGCTTGGTTAGATCGGAATGCTAGAAGCAGGGATATGATCGTCCCAAGCACCGTGGGAACCGTCATTGGAATCGAGATATTGGTGATGTGAAAGTTTTGGTAAATGATTTCTATCGCCACACCATAAATAGTCACAAAAAATATCTCATATTTTATTTTGCCGAAAATATATCGGATCGGAATGTTCTTTTTGAGCAGCATATTAATCATGTTATCATTTTCACGAATTCACTCACACTATCAATGCATTTCCGTCGACTAGGCAAGTGCCGAAACGCTGATCAAATCTGCATTGATCATCTTAACGCCACTCTTCTTCAATACCGGAAATGCATCCAGACTGCTTTTATTTAGTTTTGGAAAACCATAGCTCTCCGAATAGGCGATACTCTCGACCTCGTGGTATTCCATGAAATTTCGGAGTGCAGCGAGCTTATTCCCGTAGAAGAAATCGATCTTTATACTTTTCAGCGTATCGGAATATTCCTCTTTGAGCGATTTACAATCTGCCCAAAAATCCTCAGACACAAATTCAAACTCTTTTTCGCGGTAGCCCGAGAACAATAAATCCTGAATATCATCTGCAACGTGGAAAAGGTGCGTGAACACAATTTTCACCTGTTCATTACTATCTCTCACAATCGCTTCGGCAACCTGAATGCTCTCATTTGTAAAATCTGTCGGAATCATTACAGTTTTCATACAACTCTATCGGTTTGATTAACAATGATTTTCCCTGATTGAATCAGTGATACAATGTTACGGCAGAGTTATTAGGCTGTCTTAAGAGGCAAATTATAATACAGTGTGAGACTTATTAGAATGGGATGAGAATATTAAAACCGGATTAAAAATGTGCCCTATTTGAACGGAAGGAAGGTTTTGAAGCGGGTACCGGTGTCAACTTTACTTTGAACATCCACTTTTCCCTGGTGCATTCTGATGATATTGTGCGCCAGCGGGAGACCAATCCCGTAACCTTTGTAGCGCTCCGTATTGGAGGCGCGGAAAAACGGGACGAATATCTGCCCTATCTCGCGGTCAGGGATCCCGATACCTTCATCCACGATCTCAACGATCGCATATTGCTGGTCCGAACTGATGATGATTTCTACCGGTTTGTTATCCGAGTATTTGCAGCTATTGAGAACGATATTCGTAAATGCAGCTTTGAGCAATACCTTATTTCCATTGACAACCAGCATTTCTTCATTTTCTGGTAAATGGTCAAAGTTGATGCTAACCTTATTTTCAGCGCTGATTTTGTCAGCTGCCTCTTTGACTGAAAGGATCAGTTCATCGATACGAAGCCAGCCCCATTCTTCTTTTTTACCGTCAAAACCCGTTTGGGCGAGACTTAACATGCTGTTTGTCAAGTGTTCAAGCTTTTCGGATTCTTTGTAAATATTAGTAAAAGATTGGCGCACATTCTCCGGGAGCTCAGGAACGCTCAGCCCGAGTTCAGCTTCGCCGCTGATTACTGTAAGTGGCGTTTTAAATTCGTGGGAGGCATTACTTACAAAGTTGTTCTGTATTTCAAAGGTAACTTCGAGCCGGTCGAGCATATCGTTGAATGTGCGCGACAGGTCTTCAATATCGTCGTCACTATTATCGATAACCAGCCGCTGGTGCAGGTTATGTGCATTGATCCCTTTTACATTGCGGATAATGCGGCGGATCGGCTTGAAGATCGCGTCAGAAAAGATCTTACCAAAAGTGAATATGAAAACGAAGGCGATCAGAAATCCGATCACGAGCAGATTTTTAAGGTTCTCCATTTCTGCCAGCCCGTAAAGATCCACCGCTGAAGAGATCACAATGATCTTCTTGTCATCATTTACGATTGTCCGCCCCACGTAGGAAGTGTCACTGCTGATAAATCTTGCTTCATTATTTTTGAGCAGATCCTCGTAAAAATCGTCTGGCAAAGGCAGCTTCGCTTTCTCCTTTATATCCACCGAAGACAACAATACCTTGTGCCTCTCAATAGGCAGATCGCCCAGGTGGCGCTTTTTGATATCGTAATAGATTGGCTTTCTGGATTCATTTTCCTCCAAAACCGCGTGTCCGATAATGTCGCCACGCACTTCCAGCCGGTGGTAAAAGCTGGACCGAATGCTCTCGGTGGCGAAGATGTAAACGAAAATGCTCAGCGCGACAATAATGCTGGCCGACAGTAATGTAAATAGCAGCGCAATCTTATTTTGAATCTTCATAAGCCTGACGCACGACGTAGCCCATTCCGAAAACGGTATGTATCAGCTTCACTTCGTGGTTTTTATCGATTTTTTTCCTCAGATAGTTGATGTATACGTCGACCACATTTGTGCCGAGATTGAAATTAATGTCCCATACATTTTCAAGAATCTCGATCCTGTTGAGTACCCGGTTGGTATTTGAAAGCAGATATTCGAGCAAACGGAATTCCGTGGCTGTCAGATCGATCGTTGTCGACCCCCTTTTGACGCTTTTTGTGATCTTATCAAGCGTGAGATCTCCAAGGCTGAGAATACCCTCCTTTTTCTCTACCTCCTTTCCTCGGCGCGTCAACGTCCGTAGCCGCGCTTCCAGTTCGGCGAGTTTGAAAGGTTTGGTCATATAATCGTCCGCACCGGCGTCGAGGCCTGACACAATGTTCTCGGTAGTGCCCAGCGCGGTAAGCATCAGGATCGGTTTCGCGAACTGCGCATTCCTCAACCTGCGGCAAACTTCCATTCCGTTGATCATCGGGATCATCAGATCAAGTACCACAATATCGAAACTATGCTGAAACGCCATTTCCAGTCCCGACTGCCCGTCCATAGCAATCGTAATCTCATAGCCGGAAGCTGAAAGTCCGCGCTGGATGACGGAAATGACGCCCGGATCGTCTTCAATAAGCAAAATCTTCATTGGCATTTTTTATGCTCCTCAATCATATTGATACTGTCAAGGTATAAAAAAAGCGAGTGCAAATGCTTTGAGCACGCACGGATTTCTCATTTGAAGCAAACTTTATAGGATAGGCACAAAAAAAAGGGAAGAAATATTCTCCCCTTTTTTAAATCAAACTCAACGGATCCTGTTTCCAGGATCAATTCAATTTACTTAGCAGAACTGCCTTTTAATTGAAGCCCTACGATTGCTGCTTTTTGGTCAGCATTGTGTTTATTGGTGTCAACTGTCAATTTATCTTTCTGTGGAGCAGGGCTGTCCAGAACAGGAAGTGAAGCTGGTAACGCTTTGTCCAATACTGCAACTCTTGTTTTCTCTTCGAAAGTATATGTCGTATTGTTTGCGTTGGCATAAGTTGCGATAGACATGACCATCATGGCAGTAGCTATCATTGTTTTTGCATTTTTCATTGGTAATAGTGGTTTACTTGTTCTTGTGTTTTTGTGTATCATTTACAGGTACAAATATACCACAATATTCCGAATGCAAGTAATGCGCAACACTCTCGACAAAATAATCTTCGGTTGAAATACCAATAATGACTGCGGAAAATAGCTATATTCGATTCGTAAAAATGGTACTATTCAAAGACTCCTCTCTTGAAATTTCTCATTATCCTCGATTTTCTGCCAAGGAACATTTGGCTGGAATGTAAGAGTCACTAATGCAATATTACCGCAACGTTAACACAGGTAGAAACTTCTGCATTATGCTGAAAAATCAAAATAATCTTCCGAGTGGATTTTACCACTAGCCTTTTTTGCCAAAAAATCTCCGTTAACTCGGTCCTCACCCGAAAAAAAATTTGAAAATAATTTAAAATATTTTTCGTGAATTGATTATTCGGTCAGTTTTTAAGCAAAAATGCGCTGGAACTGAGCCAGGTACCTAAGGATAGCGACCACTTACATAGGTGTATTTGGCGTTTCGATAGAGGGTAAATGAATGGTAATGCCGGAAATTTCACAAAGTGCCAGAAATTCAGAAAGAGAAGGGATAGTGTTCTGGTTGAGTATATTGTCCGCATTATCCGGAGATATGCCGGCGTCTTCCAATGCGGTATCCAGGTTCAAGCCTTTTACTTCAATAATCTTTTTAATCTCGCTGATCAGTTCTCTTGCGCGGGATTCATACACGGTGGTTTCCATATTATATAGGTTTTGATTCAATTCGGAGGGACTAAAATTATGCCAATTGGCCCTCCTAGGTCACTGGCGCGCAATTTGCCTGATCATATTACTATCGGCGTAACCAATGTCAGTAAAACATTGTTATGCCCAACAAACTTTAACATCAACAAAAATGAGCACAACCGAAAGCCTCCGCACATTTAAGATTGGCGGGGAAATTGAGATCAACAGGCTGGGTTACGGAGGAATGCAGCTGACAGGAAAAGGTGTCTGGGGCGACGCGCCGGACCGGGAGAATGCAAAGAAAGTACTACAGGCAGCAGTCGAGGCCGGCGTCAATTTCATCGATACTGCCGACTCTTACGGCCCGCACACGAATGAGGTGCTGATCGCCGACGCACTTCACCCCTATCCGAAAAACCTGCTGATCGCAACCAAAGGCGGTCTCGACCGGACGGGCCCGAATCAATGGCCGGTAAATGGCGACCCGAAACATATTAGGGAAACGATCGACGGAAGTTTACAGCGACTGAAACTGGACGTAATTGATCTTTGGCAGCTGCACCGTTTTGACTCCCGCTTCCCGATTGAAGAAACACTCGGGCCGGTAGCCGATGCTGTTGCCGCAGGTAAGATCCGGCATGTGGGCCTTTCGGAGGTAGATATCGAGCAGATTGAGCGTGCAAGCAAAATGCTCCCTATTGTTTCGGTTCAAAATCTGTACAACCTGGGAGACAGAAAGTGGGAATACGTGCTTGACTATACCATTGAGCAGGGAATGGCATTTATCCCGTGGTACCCGCTCGCTTCGGGGCCGGATAAATTAAAGTCGAAGATTGAGAAAATAGCCGCTGGGCACAATGCAACTACTGCGCAGATCGCGCTGGCCTGGCTGCTGAAACGTGCGCCGAATATCCTCCTGATACCGGGTACCAGCTCTATCGAACATTTACACGAAAACCTGAAAGCAGGAGATATTGAGCTTTCAGATGACGAATTCAAAGCACTTTCAGAATAAACTAAATCTTATCCATAAAAAAACCGATGCGCTTGCACCGGTTTTTTTATGGGGTTTGAAAATCTGCTCCTAGCTTAATGCAGGAACATTCTGCGCCATCTTTTGCGCTTTTAATGCCAGTTCGGTTGCAAGAAAGCAATGTTCCTGCGACATCGCCGTTTCTGTGCGGTTCAAAACATCATCCACCAGCTGGCGACCGTAAGGCAGCTCCGTTTTGCTGGAATCTATATATTGTGTTTCTTTATTATTGACCAAAAAAAGGTGATTTCCACCATCGCGACCGCCTATATCTACATTTTTACGGATCTCGATAAAACCTTCCGTACCTAAAACCGTAAGTCTACCGTCGCCCCAGGATTTCAATCCGTCGGGAGTAAACCAATCGACGCGGATATAGCCGGCACCACCATTTCCTCTCAACATCGCGTCACCGAAATCTTCAAACTTCGGATATTGCGGGTGGCCAACATTCCCAACCTGAGAGGCTACAATTTCTGCTTTGGTAGAGCCTGTAAAGAACAGAAATTGGTCAAACTGGTGCGAAGCAATATCGCAGATAATCCCGCCAAACCTCTTTTTATCGAAAAACCATTCCGGGCGCGTATTAGCATTCATCCGGTGCGGCCCAAGCCCGATCGTCTGGATGACCTTTCCGATCGCACCTTCCTTGATCAGTTCGCCAGCTTTGATCGTCGCCCGGTTTTCCAGGCGCTCGCTATACATAATCGAATAGATCCGCTTCGTATCCTTCTGCACTTTCCGGACCTGCGCCAGTTGTTCCAGCGAAGTAATACCCGGTTTGTCAACCATATAATCCTTTCCGCTTTTCATCACGCGGATACCCAGCGGTGCGCGCTCGTCGGGAATAGCCGCGCTCAGGATCAGCTGAATGCTTTTATCTTCCAAAATTTCCGCTTCACTGGCGGCCTGTTTTGCATTCGGGTATTTTTTCGCAAATGCAGCGGCAAGATCTGCTTCTTTCGCATAAAAAGATACCAGTTCGCCCCCGCCGCGGATCACCGCTTCTGCCTGGCCGTAAATGTGGCCGTGGTTCATTCCGATCACTGAAAACTTGATCCTGGACGCCATATAAGTAGGTTTTACTTCTTCCGCGACTGTTGTTGCTGGCTTGGCGATCAGGTTTTCCGACAAGGTCGGCAGCATGATCATACCTGCGGCGGTATTGACAGAATTTTTGAGAAACTGGCGACGGTTATCCTGTGTATCTTTCATTACTTGGATTGGGTGATGTGACTAACCTGTAAAGGCACATTTTCCACGGATATAATGTGCCCGTAACAAAGACAGCTTTTCTCACCCTTTCCCCTTACTTATTATAATAACCCGGCATTATTTATTCCCCACAGAAACACCGAAGGTAATGCGGGAATCATTGCGCTTGCGGCTGGCCTCCACCACACTTTCAAATGAGTTTTCAAAGCTTGTCCGCAGGGTAACCCATTTGTTCAGCGGCAGCTCTACCGACATAATGGTATTCCACCGCAGATTGGAAATATCGTTCAGCGCAGGCTGTATGAATGTGATGTGGTTAAATCGGATCTTGTCCTGGATCAGCGAATGTTTTCCTTTCACCCTGAAAGAGTTACGGATTGTAGTTACTGTATTGCGCTCGATAAAATTGGTCGATTCATATAGAATGGCATTAGTCAGGCTCAGGTCGTTGGTTTTGGTTTTCAACAGTCGGTACCCAACCCCGGCACCCGCCATTTCCCGCAAATCAATGCGGCGCAAATTGCTGTTTTCCAAAACCCCCAGACCAAAAACGTAAGTCCGGCTTTTCTTGAAAATATCTACAAAGAGATCGACGTAACTGTCGCGCTCGGCGAGGATCCCACTTTGTTTACCATAAGTAAATCTCGGATTCGAGGCGATATTGATCAGCGGGCCGCTGAAAATGAGTTCCGCGCGCAGCACCATTAAACTCCGGTTGACATTCCCGCGCGTAAAATTACCATCGCCGATAAAACGGTACCGGACTGTGTCGATCAATGCCTTTCGCGGCCGGATCATAGTGTCCGGCCAGGTAGTCGCTACCGAATCAGCGGGCAGGATTTTGATTGAATCGGCTGTTTGCTGAGCAAATGCAGCACTCGAAAAAAGAACTAAAAAGAAAGCGGCAAGCTTTACAAAACGGGGGCGTGTCGGTTTTTTCATTACGCGATTTTGCAAAATAATAATGCCAAATCCGCGTCCTGAACACATTTTTAACCGTTTTTTTCCAGTGCCTTCACCTTATCCAGCCGCCGCATGTGACGCTCTGCACCGGTGAATTCTGCATTCAGAAAAGCTTCAACCAGCTCTTGCGCAGCCATATTACCCGTCACCCTGCCGCCCAGACAAAGCAAATTCAAATCATCGTCTTCCACGCCCTGGTGTGCCGAAAAGTGATCGTTGATCAGCGCCGCGCGAACGCCTGAAACCTTATTGGCAACCACGGAAGCGCCTACCCCACTGCCACATACGGCGATGCCTCTTTCCACATTTTGCGAGACAATTGCCTCCGCCAGCGGAATCACATAGTCCGGATAATCGTCCTGGCTATCCAATGCAAATGCACCGAAGTCTTTGATCGTATGTCCCTTTTCTTCCAGATACTTTTTCAAAAATTCTTTCAGCTCGTACCCGCCGTGATCGGCTGCTATTCCTATTTCCATTTCCTTATAGTTTTGTTTTAAACCAAAAACCAACACTCCTATTCAATTCTCAATTTCGATAATTTCGCCTTAATATCCGTACCAATGCATTTGTTTTCGGCATTTGACATTAGTTGTTTATTTTGCCTTATGAGAAAGATTGAGCCGAACGATACTGCCACTCCCAGCCTGCATAATTTCATTTTCCCCGATTTTAATATAGCCGATCTCACCGCTACGCACATCCTGCAAAACAGTGTTACCATGCCGGAAACGGAGAAACGCGGCTACTTTGATATTCAGCCGCATGAAATCGACCTGCAATATGGTGCGTTCCGGATTTCCGGCATTACGGGTGATGTGCTTAAAATAGTAATCAGGCAAAATCAGAACTCGGTCCAGATCTATTGCGAATGCAGCCAGCCAAAACGAAAATTATGTGAGCACCAGGCACAGGTTCTTTATAATCTGCTTAAACACAAACAACTACGCGCATTTTTCGACCACCGGCTCAGATATGAGCAGATCAGGACTGTTGCTGCTGACTATGGTTTGCAAAATGAGATTTACCTCGACGATTTCTTCGAACTGAGCTACGCGAACCGTGAGCTGCACATCAAGCCGCGACTGAAAGAATTGCTTCCGATCGACGACAAATCAGTTACGCTGCTGCAAGAAAGCCTGGTACCGGCGCGGAGTAAAGGTTTGCCTGCGGACACAGATGCTTCAACCCAAACAAAAAAGCTCGTCGTAATCGGCCTGAACAAGTACTACGAGCACTTTTTTACCGAACTATACGAAGCAGCCACGACCCGCGACGGTAAGATCAAAAATCCGGTCACTGCGCTGAACCCGATGGAACAGGTATGGAAAACGGAAGATCCGGACTCCGTGAAGTTTTTCACAGCTATCGCCGGTTTTCAAAACAATTTCAGAAAAAAACATCGAGATAATGATATTGGCGGCTTCAAGGCAATCCTCAAAAATCCTCTGAAAGTTGACTTCTTTTACCACGACCCGGAAGTTTCCGAGAATGTGAATGCAGCCTCGCTGGTTCCCGTAAAAATGCAGCAAACACCGGTCGACCTTCAACTGAATATTGATCATAAACCGCCTTTCTATCATATTTCAGGGGAATTGATCCTCGACGGCATTTACCTCGATCTGGAAAAAGTACAGCAGCGATTCGATTATTTCGTCCTCTACCTCAACTCTCTTTACCTGATCGACCGGGAGGATATTCTGAATACGATCCAGTTTTTCCGGCAGCATAACCAAAAGATTTTCATCCACGAATCCAAATTCGAATCGTTTCGACAAAACCTGCTCTCGAAGCTCGAAAACCGCATTAGAATCACTTATTCATTTCTCAAACCTGCCACGGAAAATCAGAAGGAAGAAGCAGGATTCAATACTGAGCCGAAGAAGCTGGTGTACCTGGAAGATTTTGGTAACTACGTGCTGATCACGCCGGTTATGCAATATGGAAAGGTGGAAGTACCGCTGTTTTCTAGAAAGGAAATCTATTCGGTCGATAACCACGGGCATCCTTTTACGGTTTTACGCAACACCAGCGAGGAGCTCCGTTTCAGCGCCGCATTGATCCGCCAACATCCAGATTTTGAAGATCAGCTGGGCAAAGATTTTGTCTATTTACACAAAGGTCAGTTTTTGGATGAAAACTGGTTTTTGAATGCATTTGAAGAATGGCAGCACCAGGGAATCAGCATCTTAGGTTTTAATACTTTGACAAAAAATAAACTGAACCTGAACAAAGCTTCGATATCTGTGAGTGTCGAAAGTGGGATTAATTGGTTCAATACCGTCGCTCAGGTCAAGTTTGGAAAACAGCAGGTTACGTTGAAACATTTACATAAAGCTGTCAAAAACCGGACGAAATATGTGGAGCTTGGCGATGGCACGATGGGGATATTGCCCGTAGAATGGATTGATAAATTTGCCAAATTCTTTGAGGCCGGCGAACTCAGCGGCGAGCTGATCAGAATGCCGAAAAGCAGCTTTGTGGCGATCAGCGAGTTATACGAGGCAGAAGTTTTAAGCAAAGAAGTGCAGGCGCAGATCACCTTTTTTAAATCAAATCTGGCCAATTTCGAAACGATACAGCCGGTTGCAGTACCCGCCAGCCTGCGCGCGTCCCTCCGTGATTACCAGAAAGAAGGTTTAAACTGGCTCAACTTTCTGGACGAATTCGACTTCGGGGGCTGTCTGGCCGACGATATGGGTTTGGGAAAAACGGTTCAGGTGATTGCATTTCTGCTTTCACAAAAGGAGAAGCGCGGGAAAAGCACCAGCCTGATCATTATGCCTACTTCGCTGATATTCAACTGGCAGGCCGAGATTGAAAAATTTGCGCCCGAGCTGAAAGTGCTCACTATTTACGGCGCCGAGCGGCAGCGGGAAATTACCGATTTCGACTATTTTGATATCGTGCTTACTTCGTATGGTACACTGCTTTCCGACGTGAATTTTCTAAAAAAATACGTATTCAACTATATTATACTTGACGAATCGCAGGCTATTAAAAATCCTGAATCGCAACGTTATAAAGCGGCGCGGCTGCTGCAATCGCGCAATAAGCTGGTGCTTACGGGTACTCCGGTGGAAAACAATACTTTCGATCTGTACGGACAATTATCCTTCGCCTGCCCGGGCTTGCTGGGTAACAAAACGCAGTTCAAAAACCACTTTTCCATACCGATAGACCGGTTTAAGGACAATGATCGTGCGCGCGAATTGCAGCGACGCATCAATCCTTTTGTACTCCGGCGGACTAAAAAACAGGTTGCTACCGAGCTTCCTGACAAAACCGAAATGATCCTGTATTGCGAAATGGGTGACGACCAGCGGAAGATATACAATGCGTATGAACTTGAATTTTACACATTCCTGAACACAAAAAATGAAGTGGATATCCCGCGCGAATCACTGCATATTCTGCAAGGGTTGACGAAACTACGGCAGATCTGCAATTCACCCGCGCTGCTCAATGACGACGCCTATTATGGAAACTCGTCGGCCAAGATCGACGCTTTAATGGAGCAGATCGAAAGCAAATCGCCGCAGCATAAGATATTGGTATTCTCCCAGTTCGTGACCATGCTCGACCTGATCAAAGCTGAACTGACCGAACGAAATATTTCATTTGAATACCTTACCGGACAGACCAGAGACCGGGAAGCGAGGGTTAATAATTTTCAAAACAATCCTGATGTGCGCGTATTCCTGATCAGTCTCAAAGCAGGCGGAACCGGATTGAATCTGACCGAAGCAGATTATGTATTCCTGATCGACCCGTGGTGGAATCCGGCAGTGGAGAATCAGGCAATTGACAGAAGCTACCGGATCGGGCAGAAAAAAAATGTGATCGCAGTGCGGCTGATTTGTCCAGGTACGATTGAAGAGAAGATCCTGGAATTGCAATCGACTAAAAAGGATCTGGCGAATGACCTGGTAAAGACGGACAATTCGGTATTGAAAACATTGTCAAAATCTGATCTGCTCGGACTGGTTTCGCAACGGTAATCAGCCTAGCTTTTTATTATTTCACCGAGCAGGTATCCTTTTTTCTTTTGTCCGAAAACCTTTGCCGGAGCGGCGAAACATGCGAGCTAAATTGCTAGCGCGAGGTAGGATAATAGTCTCATAGTAAGTAGTCTTTTCTCAATAAAGGGCGATTTTGCGTGATATTATTTCCCGTTCTGTTCGGATTACTGCAATGTAAATGCCCGCCTGCCAGCCACTCAGATCCAGCCGCAATGCTTTCAGGATTATGACTGCCTTAATTTTTTTTCCATTCATATTATAGATCAGCAATTCGCCCGCGCCTGCGGGTGGAGTGTTTGCGATCAATGTTTTCCCGGCGAGGTACAATTCGTATCCATTCCCCGGATCCTCAACTGATGTGATAATCGAAGCCGCGCGCACAAGTGAGAGCAGGCTGTATGGAGAACTACCACCCGCATTGACAGCCTTGATCCTGTAAAAATAGTCTACAGTTTCCAGCTCCTCCCGATCCTCGAATTGCAATGTAGCAGCCGGTACGCGGCCAATTTCGACGAAATTATCATCGCTGGCTTTCGTCCTTTCTATAATCGTTTCTGTCGCATTGCCTGTCACAGCGGCCCATCGAAGCTGGATGAGGCCGGGTGAAGTTGGCACAGCCGTAAAATTCACCGGCTGATTTGGCGCAGGAATATTCTGCGTCCGGAATGAACCCACATTACTATATGCCGACGCGCCAGCCGCATTCACAGCCCGCACGCGATAATAGTACAATGTATTCGTTACAAGCCCTGTATTCTGAAAAGTAGTCACATTCGTGCTCACGGCCGCTATTTTGAGGTAGGTAATACCGTTCAGCGAGCGTTCCACCTCAAAACCTGTTTCGTTGTCCGATGCATCAGTCCAGGAAAGATTAATCTGCGTTTGCGACACCGAAACGCCCGAAAGCGCAGTTGGAGCCGCCGGGGGAACCTGTAAGGTAGTCGCCGCAGCTATATTGGAGTATGCCGATTTCCCCGCGCTATTCTTCGCCGCGACCCGGTACCAGTACTTTGTAGCCGGTTCCAGTCCCACATTTTGATAAATTTCAATATCCTTTAAAACTTCGGCAATCGTTGCAAAAGTAACTCCGTCGGTAGATTGCTCGATTTCAAATGCGGTTTCGTCAGTTGCATTGTCTACCCAAGTCAGCGCAATCTGAGATGCCGAGATAGCGGTTGCTACCAGCGTAGTCGGCGGTTTCGGAATCGTGATTGGAGTTAACGAAGTAGCAGTAACAATATTAGAATACGCAGAAAAACCAGAAGCGTTTTTGGAGCGAATCCGGTACCAAAATTTCTTCCCGGCTGCTAAACTATCATGTACATAACTAACGGTGTTCAATTTTAAATCAGCGATTTTAGCATATTTAAGCCCATCTGTTGAGGTTTCCAATTCAAAACCCGTTTCATCCAACGCATTATCAGTCCAAGAAAGTGAAATTGAACTGGTAGTTACAGAAACAATGTTAAGGTTGGATGGAGCCTTCGGGATCAGGAATGCATTCGCCTTTTGATGGCTAAACAAACTGAGAAAACAAGCAAGAAGTGGGAATAAGAGGTATTGGTTTAGGTAGCCTTTTTTCATAAAGTTTTAGGGGAGGTGGACGCGATTACAACCAGCCGCGCCTTTTGAACCAGATATAAATACCTACGGTAATTGCGCCCATTAATATCATTACCCCGGGATAGCCAAGTCGCCATTTTAATTCCGGCATGTGCTCAAAATTCATCCCATATATCCCCACAATGAATGTAAGTGGCATAAAGAATACTGAAAACACCGTTAATACCCGCACAATGTCATTAGTGCGCTGGGAGGATATTGAAAAATAGATCATTACCAGCTGGTTCATGTTCTCAAACAGCGTATCGTAAATGTTGTGAAGCTTTACGTACAAGTCGCGTGTGTCGCGCGTGTAGGTATTTGATAGTTCGCTACTATCGATTTTATCAACAATATCGTGGGACAGCATGAGCACGCGGCGGGTCACCTCCACCTGCCGGCGCAGGTAGTAAAGTCCTTTAAGTAAAGAGGGTTTTCTGTTTTTGAGAAACATATTCTCTTCATAGAACTCAATATCCGAAGTGAGCTTCGAAGAAGGCGCTTCGTAAGTCGCTATGCAGCTTTTAATGATCTCATTTACAAGCTGATGCGTATTTTCACAGGTATGTTCCTTAATCTGGTTTTCCTTGATATGCTGAGGAGCCAGCCACTCTTTTTTGTGCAAAGTGATCACAAGTTCGTCAAACATGAATATTGCCACTTTGTCAGTCAGTTCTGTTACCGTATCTGCTTCATCGGACACGTTATCAGCGTGCAACCTGAAAATAATGAAGATGTAATTATGTACATTTTCATACTTCGGAAGATGGTCAACTTGAAGCCAGTCATTGATAGACGAGCTGTGCAAATTATATTTCCTGGTAAGTTCATCAAGCTCTTGCTGATCGGGGTCAACGATATCGATCCATTCGAACGGATGCTCGCTGCGATCAGTAATACTCTGAATCATAATAGATTAAATGAATACTAACAGTGTAAGGTTTTAATATGGCGGCAGCTTCTTTCATTTATCCGGTTTGGAATCAAGGATGAAACGCAGCGACTGGTCCCGGGTAACGAAAGCGACCATCCAGTTGTAAAACGTTTTAACCTGATTACGGTAACGGATCAATGAGAACAAGTGTACGACCATCCACAGAAAGTACGCGATAAAACCCTTGAAATGCAAACCGCGAGGCAGGTCGGCCACCGCCTTGTTTACACCGATGATCGCCATTGTCCCCTTATCAATATAACTGAATTTTGTGAGCGGTTTACCAGACAACATCAGACTCAAATTTTTAGCCAGATTCTTACCCTGCTGAATAGCGACCTGCGCCAACTGCGGGTGACCGTTTGGAAAGTCATCGTCGCCTTCCATCATGCAAATGTCGCCGAGCGCAAAAACGTTCTCGAATCCCTTTACCCTATTGTAGCGATCCACCAGCACGCGCTTTCCTCGGCCAAGAACTTCTTTTGGGAGGCCGGGCAACTCTACCGCGGTAACGCCGGAAGTCCAGATCAGCGTTTTAGTCTCAATGGTTTTTCCATTCGCAAAAGTCACCACATCATTTTCATAATCCTTTACCGCGTGATCCAGCAGTACTTTAATACCCAGACCTTTCAGTTCAGCCAGCGTTTCTTCCTGTGATTTTTTGCTCATCGGGTTCAAAACAACCGGCAGTGCGTCGACCAGATAGATTTCAACCTCGTCGCTTCCGAGCTCTGGATAATCCTTTTTAAAAATTCCCTTGTGCATTTCTGCCAACATCCCCGATACTTCCACGCCAGTAGGGCCAGCGCCGGCGACTACGATCGATAAGAGTTTTCTCCGCTCTGCCAGGTCGTTAATTCGGGCCGCCTTTTCTTTGTTTGCCAGGATCGTATTGCGCAGGGCCAGCGCATCCTTTACCGTTTTCATCGGTACCGCATTCTTTTTAACATTTTCCATCCCGAAATAATTGGTTTCGGTACCGGTGGCAAATACGAGGTAATCATAATCAATCTCGCCGGCGTCGGTCAGCACCTTATTCTGTGCGAGAAATACCTGACGAAATTCTCCCAGACTAAACCTGAGATTCTCTTTTCCCTGAAAAAATTTCCGGAAGGGGTAACTGATATTAGAAGCTTCCAGAAAACCCGTCGCCACCTGGTACAGCAGTGGCGGGAAAAAATTATAGTTGTTCTTATCAACCAGGGTAATATGAAAATTTTTGTCCTTAGAGAGTTTCTGCGCCAGGTTAATACCGGCAAAGCCTCCGCCGATTATCACTACTTTCTTCGTAGCCATATTCTTATATTTTTAGTGCTATATCCTGCGGAATGCGGTTATTATAATTATGCCGGTTCCAGCTTTTCACCCTATTTTTTGGTGAGAAAATATTTGCTCACTACGCGCTGGCACATGGTTTTTGACCCAGGCGGTCAACTTCACCAAACAAATTATAACATGGATTACGACATTGATACCAAAGGTCAGACGCAGAACGTACGGCCTGGAATAGAAGAATTGATGGATCCGGCTCCGGTTATTATCCGCGAAAACTACCGGGGAAGCGGCAAGTTGCAGGGTAAAACCGCGCTGATCACAGGAGGTGATAGTGGAATCGGCCGCGCGGTAGCTGTTCATTTCGCCCGCGAAGGTGCCGATGTGGCTATCGTATATCTGGAAGAAAGCCAGGATGCTTCGGAAACCAAAGCTATGGTAGAAGCCGAAGGAAAAGGTTGTCTGTTGATCCAGGGCGATATTCGCGACGAACAGTTTTGCAAAGACGCTGTGAGCAGGACGGTAAGTGAATTTGGCAAGCTGAATATTCTGGTAAACAATGCCGCCGAGCAGCACCCCAAAGAGGATATCAGGGAGATTTCTGCCGAGCAGCTCGCCACTACTTTTGAGACAAATATTTTCTCATTCTTCTACTTTACCCAGGCGGCCCTTCCACATCTTTCGGAACGGGATTCGATCATAAATACCACTTCCATTACCGCCTATCACGGCAGCCCGTCGCTATTGGATTACTCGTCCACCAAAGGAGCGATCGTGGCGTATACCAGGTCGCTGGCGATGAATCTGGCGGAACAGGGAATACGGGTCAATGCAGTTGCACCTGGACCAATATGGACTCCGTTAATTCCGTCAACATTTGATTCTGAGAAGGTTAAGGAGTTTGGGAAGGATACCCCGTTCAAACGCCCGGGCCAGCCTAGTGAGGTAGCTACCTGCTTTGTATTTCTGGCAAGTGAGGATGCTTCCTACATGAGCGGACAGGTATTGCACCCTAACGGCGGACAGGTTGTCAATGGATAACAAATTGATTAACAGGAAGGTAAAAGCATTTATCGCTTAGCTTTCCTGTTTTATTTTTTATTTTCTGCAAGAGCCTGCTCAATATTGCTAAGCAGCTGCAATTGCCTGTAAGGTTTTGTAATGTAGCCAGCCGGTGAGGTTTCCGCTGCACGGCGAATGGTTTCCTGGTCCATATAAGCAGTCAAATAGATAATAGGCATTTCCGGCCGCTCCTCCCGTACGAGCTTGGCTGTATCTATCCCATCCATTTCTCCTTTAATATGAATGTCCATCACAATCAGGTCGATTGGGCTTGCTGCTACGAATTGAAGCACTTCTTCGCTGCTATCTGCGATTCCAACCACCTGATAACCCGCCTGCTCCAACGTTTCTTCCAGGCCCATAGCCTGAATACCTTCATCTTCTACAATTAAAATTTTGATCTCCTTTTCCATAAATAATGTGCTTTCTAGCCGTCAGTACTTCTCTGCCGCAGCGGAGCTTCCATAATAAACTTCGTACCACCGGCGATTTGTACCTTGCATTTACCATCCAGTTGCCTGGAAAGCACTTTTACCACTTTTACTCCAAACGAACCCGCGGGAGATTCCCACTTTTTAAGATCCATTCCCACACCATTGTCGGAAATTTCAAGGTAAAGGTTTCCCCGGTTTTCCAAGATAACTGATATTTCCGGATCGGAGGTATGTTTGAATGCGTGTTTAAATGAATTCGTGATCCACTCATTGACGATCAACCCGATCGGCATTGCGGTATCAATATCCATTTCCCTGACAGAAACTGAAATGCTCAGCTTCAACTGCTCGTGACTGATCCCGAAACTTTGCATTACACTTTCGATCAGGTTACACATATACTCGCGCATATTCACCAGATTAACCGTATCATCATTATACAAGCTCTTGTGGATCAGCGACATTGCTTCAATACGCTGTTGTCCGGCGCGGATACTTTGCCTGGCATCCTCGTCGGTTATCCGGCTGGATTGCAGGCTGAGTAAACTTGAAACCGTCTGCAAATTATTCTTCACCCGATGATGCAGTTCTTTCATCAGCACCGTCAGCTTTTCAGCCTGATCATTGATCTTCTGGTTGTTTTTGGCCAGCACCTTGTTAGTTCTGGAAATGGTCCGGTATTGGAAAAACATAAAGACCGAGAGAAGCAGAAATGCAAGAAGCCCGCCTAGTGCCCAGACAATTTCCCGCGTTTTACTCCTGTTAGCTGCGCCCAATGCACCAATCTGCTGGTCCTTCTTATCTGCCTCATATTTCATCTGCACCTCCCCGATCTGTCTCACATTTTCGAGCACCCGCAACGAATCCCGGATCTCACTATATCGCGTGTAGGCGGCCAGCGCCTCTTTGTAGTTACTGGTCTGACTAAGTGCGCGGTACAGGTACCGGTTCACCTCCATTTCGCGAAACGGATTATGCAGTTCCTGGGTGATTTTTAATGCAGATTCAAGGTAACCAATAGCCTTTTTCTTGTCCTCCCGCATTAGCCATATCTGCGAAAGCCAGGTGTAGCTGTAAGTGAGCGAAAGCAGCTGGTTGTGTTTTTTTGCCAGATTCATCCCTTTGGTTACGTAAAAAAGCGCCTTTTCGGGATCTTTCTTTTTCACATAAACCTGGGCTAGGTTGTTGTAATATCCGATAGTGTGTTTTTCAAAACGCGGCGACGATTCTGCCAGCTTTAAGCCTTCCAGGTGCATATCCAGCGATTTATCGATCAGGATACTGTCCCTTCTGTCGGCTCCGAGCCCCTGGGTGAACATCGCTTGCAGGCGCGCCATGTAGATAATTCCGACCGTGTCCCGCCTGCTTCTGGCAATTCCCATCCCTTTTGCAACGGCCGCCAGTGCCATACTATAATTCGCTTTCTCTTTGTGCAGGTTGCCGATCACGCCGTAAATGTCTGGCAGCTCGGAGGTGGTTTTCCATTTTTCGGCATCACTTAATGCCTTGATTGCCATTTGCATAGCCTTATCGTGGCTACCCAACCGCCACAGCGCTTGTGCCTCGTAACGCTGCCCGCGCACGAGCGCATTTTTATCATTGAGCCTTTTTCCCTCTTGCATTACCAGACCTGCTATTTTCCGGAGCGAGTCGGGCCAGGCCGTGGCATAATCATCTGCTTTTGCATAAAGTTCAGTGAGCGTCGATTGCGGCGGCACTGTTTTGGGCGTTGCATTTGCTGTTTGGAAAGAATGTATGAGCAGATTTTCGAGTAGCAGCAAACCCAGAAGAAAAGTGGTAGTATAGATTTTCCGCATCCGCAACTAGATTTTGACAAGCCAGCGAAGGAGCATTTCTTCCAAAGTATCCCTGATCACAGGCTTTGTGAGGTAATCGTCCATTCCGGCTTCTATACATTTTTCCCTCTCCCCAACAACCGTTCCGGCTGTGAGCGCAATGATAGGAACGCGCGTTCCATTTTCCAGGTTCCTGATCCCCCTGGCGGCTTCATACCCGTTCATTTCCGGCATTTGGATATCCATAAATACCAGGTCGGGATTGCTTTTATGGTAAGCATGAACCGCCTCCCGCCCGTTTTCAGCCTCTACGATCACCGCATTCGGGACTATTTTATTCAACATCGACCTGACCAGCAACATATTGATTTTGTGATCCTCGGCGATCAGAATGGTAATCTCCGATTCATTGATAACACGTTCAGTGAAGTTTCCAGGCTGTTCATCCAGCTCCTCCCCTGCTTTTCTGTTAAGTCCGGAAATTGCCGAGAATAGCTGCTGGATTTTGACGGGTTTAAGGAGGAAATGCTGCACATCCAGCTCTTCACGCAGAGCAGTAACAGAATCCTCTTCAAAAGCATCGTTCAGCAAAAAGATCGGTTTACCGGAAGCCGCTTTATTGTCCATTTGTCTGATCTCCCTGATCGTCGCGATACCTCCCAGACCAGGCATTTTGCAATCCATTAAGATGATATCATAGTCCGGATCAGACGATAGCAATTCTACCGCCTCTTCCCCGCTTTTGACGAAAGTAGAGTCAATATCCTTGTTTTTAAGCATTTCATGCAGGATTTGCCCATTGGTCTCATTATCGTCCACGATGAGAACATTCCTGATATCATCCACATTTTCCCATTCGAACAGGTCCTTCCCGGCCACTACTGTGAATGTAACGTCGAAAAAGAAGATACTTCCCTTGTTTACGTCGCTTTCCAGTTGCAAGTTGCTACGCATTAATCCGAGCAGACTATTTGAAATCGTCAGTCCCAATCCCGTGCCGCCAAACCGTTTGGTAGTAGAAGAATCTCCCTGCGAAAATGCCTCAAAGATCTTTTTCTGGTCCTGCGGTTCAATACCAATACCAGTATCCCGGACAGAGAATCTGAAAGTGTAGTCTTCCTCTTCCGTTTTATCCAATACCTCAATTTTCAACTCTATTTCACCCGTTAATGTGAATTTTACTGCGTTACTAAGAAGATTTACGAGGATCTGCCTCAACCGTAACGGATCAGTCCATACGAAATGCGGAATATCTGCGGGGATATTCAATAGCATTTCAAGATGTTTTTGCTGCGCCTGGTAATTGACCATGTCCGAAACCTGGCCGCACATTTCTAAAAGGTCCGTTTTCTCCCAGCTCAGTTCAAGCTTGCCTGCTTCTATTTTGGAAAAATCCAGAATATCATTGATGATATCAAGCAGCGAATTCGCCGACTGAAAAACCATTGACATATATTGCTGCTGGGTTTCGTCAAGGCTCGTTTTCATGAGGAGGTCCGTAAATCCGACTACCCCATTAAGCGGGGTCCTGATCTCGTGGCTCATATTAGCGAGGAACTCCGATTTCAGTTTACTCGCTTCTTCGGCCTGCTCCCTTGCTTCCAGCAGCTCGATCTCAGCCATTTTGCGGGACGTAATATCGCGCACAACAGCCTGGATAATATCATGGTTATTAACGTGGATCAGATTCAGCAGGACTTCTGCGATAAACGTTTCTTTTTTATCCCCGAACCGTTTGTAAATCCACTCAAAGCTGTGACTGCCTTTTTTGTAAACGGCTTCAATATGGCGGTTCGAAATGCCCAGTAGCGTTTGCTCGTCGTCTTCGCCACGCAGAGACAATCCCCCCAGCGACATTTGCCTCAGCTTTTCAACAGTATCAACCCCAAACATTTTGATCGCCGCTGCATTACAATCCAGATAACCGTTCCGGTCAAAAAGGATCACCGAATCACTTGTGGAATCGTACAGGCTCCTGAACTTGGCTTCTGAGTTAAGAATCTCAACCTCAGCCATTTTCCTCGTCGTAATATCCTGAAAAGCACCGTAAAGCCTGCGGCAAACACCGCCCTCCATTTCAGACTTCCCGATCGTTCTTACCCAAATCTCTTTGCCTTTCGCCGTAACGATCTGTAATTCAATATCCCATGAAGTAGCATTGAGCATTCCATCCTCGACTACTTCTGCGATCGCTTCCCTGCTTAATCCTTCTTTATAAAAACTGATGGCTTTTTCCAGAGTAGGTTCGTAATCCTCTTCTACCTCGTGTATTTCTTTTGTTGTGGAAGACCAGTACAGTTCCCCTGTTTTCGGATGTAGCTCCCAGCCACCGATCATCGCGATCTGGTTGGTCTCTTCAAGCATATCCTTGATCCGCTTCAACTCGTCATCGGATTCTTTTCTGGCGGTAATATCCCTTTCGAGCGCCACGTAGTTTGTGCAAACCCCGTTATCGTCAAATACGGGTGTCACTTTCAAATCGACCCAATATTTATCTCCCGCCCTTGAATAGCACAGAACTTCTTCCTGCACGACTTTCAGCTGCTTGCATTCCTCGTAAATGCGTTCAATGGTATCCTGATCAGAGCCAGGCCCACGCAGCAACTCAATCGGGCTTTTACCCTGTGCTTCTTCGCGACTATACCCGGTTTGCTGTTCGTATGCATTGTTCACCCAGGTTATCAGCCCCTTTCCATCTGTAATAACAATGTAATCGGTTGTATTGGAAGCCACTATTGCAAGCTCTTTCAGTCTTTCCCTGGAATTGCGAAGCTCGGTTATATCGTGACTGGTGAGGATCACTTTTTTGCTGGAAGGCTCTATGTTCGCTGTTGTATTGCTCCACGACCACTTCCCGCTCTTGTGCCGGATCCTGTGTTCTACGCCGCCTGCGACGGGCACACCGGTTTCAATCGTGATGCGCAGCGCCTCGAAGCAGGTCTGAAAATCCTCTGGATGTACAAATTCCATAAACGAATGACCGATCGTTTCCTCGACCGTGTATCCATAGGTATTTAGCCAGCTTGGCGATGCATAACTAAAAATCCCTTCACGATCTATCATGAAGAGTACGTCCTGCATATTGGAGATCAGCACTGAAAAATCCTCTTCCACTTTCAGCTGCTTCGTCAAATCGTAACCAATGCAAAAAAGCTCCGTGACTTCTCCACCGGCATTGGTAACGCCCATAAATTCCCACTGGGTGGTTTTAACGCCATTGCTGGCAGATGCTTTGCGCAGCTGAACCGGGTGTGGCGTATTCGGCACATCAAAGCATGCGCGCCCGACAAGAAAACACTTTTCAATATCCTCCGGCACCACGCCGGCCAGCGAAGAAGTACCGATCAGGTCTTCTCTTCTATATCCGTAGAAATCACAGAAGTAATCGTTTGCGTAGATGTAATTTCCTTCTTGCGAAATACCTACTACGTACACCGACTGGCTCTTCATGAAGACGTCGTACAGCGGCGTATCGCGAATGGCACGCGGCATATTCGCTTGCTTATCAACTACCGAAAAGCCGGAAACGATCAGAAGGGAATTGTTTTCGGGATGAAAAATGGGTTTGGAATGTACTGTAAAAACAACCTGATCCTGGCCATGCACTTGTAGCTCGATCTCGTGACTCAGAAATTGCTCGCCTTCCACAAAGTCGGAGACGGGCCGGGATCTGTATTCCTCAATGAATTGACTATCAATTAACAGATCTGTACGACCAGATGCATTTGCAGTGCCCGAAAGTTTTCTGGAAAGCGTCGCGTCCGCCCATTGATTTTGAGGATTACCATACTCCCAAACCAGATATCCGTCCGTTGCATATTCCTGAAGAAAATTAAATAGATCCTCATCCTGGCGAAACAAACTCACCAACACCTTCCGCAAATTATTCATGATTATAGCCCTCAATATATCAAGGCGGTCGTAAGAACACTTTGACCGTACAAGATATAGTTTTTTGGTAACTTAAATCAGACATTGAATTTCTTCGACAAAAGAGTTGGGACACGAGACTGACGATTGACGACCGGCATAATCGATCGTCAATCGCCAACATGGATCGTTAGTCTTTCTTCGGCACTTTCGCTCCCTCTTTTCTTGCTTCCGACAACCCAATCGCAATCGCCTGTTTTTTGGAAGTGACTTTTTTGCCGGAACCGGATTTCAACTTCCCTTCTTTTTGCTCGTGCAAGGTCTCCCCGACCTTTTCACTTGCCTTTTTTGAGTATTTTGCCATAATTCACCTGTGTTAATACGGTTAGCTTGATTTTTTGTTCTTTGTAAAAATGACGCTTTTATCAAAACCTGTACCAAAATCTCTTACTCAAAACAGCCACGCATGCAAACACTGCATATTATCCTGACAGCCACGTTACGAATACCGGCCAGGCTCTCCCTGTTGGCATTAATATTTGGATCAACAGGCGGTTATGCCTGGGCTCAGCCCGGGACAAAGCTGCTGAAAGACGTGACGCTGATCGACGGTACCGGCGCCGCTCCTTTGGAGCATGTCGATATTCTTATTGAAGGAAAACGCATTAAGGAAATTGGTAAAAACCTGAAAGCCAACGCCGAAACGATCGTCTCGCTCAGCGGAAAAACTGTGATGCCCGCGCTGATCTGTGCACACGCGCACGTTGGAACGCTGAAAGGCACCACTTCGTCGGCAGAGAATTACACACGTGAGAATGTGTTGCGGCAATTGAAAAAATACCAGGACTACGGAGTAAGCGCAGTGCTGGCAATGGGAACGGACAGACCGCTGATCTTCAACGGTCTACGCGACTCGACGGTCGCTGGGTTACTGCCGGGCGCACGTTTATTCTCTGCGGGATACGGTTTTAATACACCCGACAAAAATCCCGGCTCCTGGATGAACCTGCTGCTTCGACCAGAGCGCCCAGAAGATGTACCGGCAATGATGGAAAAGCTTGCGGCAGTTAAACCGACGGTCGTGAAAATCTGGGTCGATGATCACGGTGGCGGCAGTCAGAAAATGAAGCCCGAGATATACAAGGCGATCATCAAGGAAGCGCATCAGCGGAATATTCGCGTAGCCGCCCACTTATATTACGCCGACGACGCCAGCGCGCTGATCGACGCCGGACTGGATATTATCGCTCACAGTATCCGGGACAAGGAAGTTGATGCAGCATTGCTGGCGAAAATGAAGCAGAAAAAAGTCATTTACATTCCTACCCTTACCCTGGACGAATATCAGTTTGCATACGCAGAAAGTCCGGAGTGGCTGAATGATCCGTTTTTCAAATCGTCACTTGAACCGGGTGTATTTGAAATGATTACAGAGAAAAGTTATGGTGAAAAAATCAAGAAGTCGCCTGACTACCTGCGGAATGTAGCAGCAAATAAAATCGGAATGCGGAACCTCAAAAAGATCTCCGACGCTGGCATTACCGTCGCGCTCGGCACAGATTCCGGCGCATTTCCTGTCCGCGCGCAAGGATTCACGGAGCATTTGGAACTGGAAATGATGGTAGAATCCGGTCTGAGCCCATTGCAGGCGATCACGGCGGCAACAAGAAACGCAGCCCGCGCTTTGCTGATCGATAAAGAAAACGGTACGCTTGAAAAAGGTAAAATTGCCGATATGCTCATCCTGGAAGCAGATCCAACCAAGGATATTAAAAATACGAGAAAGATAGATTCAGTCTGGAAAGAAGGAAACGCTGCCAGCAAAGGCCCATTAAAACAATAGAAAATTCACTCCTGCAAAAATGAAAATCAGTTTTAAGAAATTAGACCATATTATGCTTTGCATTCCCGAAGGCAAAGAAGAAGTAGCCAGGGAATTTTATACCAATATACTGGGCCTGCCGGAGTTGAAAGACCTGGGTTATCCGTTGCCAAATGGAGCGATCTGGTTTCAGATGGGGGATATTCAACTGCATGTTCGGGCTGAAAAAAATCATAGTGTTTCAGACCGGCATCCGGCATTTGAGGTGCACAATCTGGCAGAAGCGCGCGCATTGCTGGAAAAACACAATATTGAGATCAAAAATGAAAGCAAAATCCCGGATAGAAATCGACTTTCTTTCCGGGATCCGTTTGGCAATCGCATTGAACTGATCGAAATGACCTAGTTCGCGATATCTGTATAAGGATTGCTGATCGTGACCACGTTTTCGTTGATAAACTGGATCAGATTTTCGTTCAGGCGCTCCTTGTGGGTAATGAAAAGTCCGTGAGGTGCGCCTTCGTAAATGATATATTCAGCGGCGGGAAGCATTTCAGAAGTGCGGTCGCTGCTCACTTTAATAGGCACTGTTTTGTCTGATTCACCGTGAATGATCAGTACCGGCACGTCGATCAGCGGCAAGTCGTTTCTGAAATCGGTTGCGCTGAAACTGCGGATGCATTGGGCCGTAGCCCGGCCCGATGCCTGCAATGCCAGAATGCTGTGCCACTGCAGTATCTCGTCACTTACTGCATTGTTGAGCAGGCTGATACCATAAAAATCTTTGGCAAAACCAGCCAGGAAATGCGGGCGGTCGTCCTCCACATCTTTTACAAACCCGTCGAACAGGTCTTGCGGAACGCCATCGGGATTATCTTCGCCTTTCAGCATATAAGGTACTACCGAGCTAATTAGCACAGCTTTTGAAACGCGGGCACTTCCGTATTTACTAAGGTAACGCACCACTTCTCCCCCACCCATTGAAAATCCGACGAGGGTAACATCGTGGAGGTCAAGACTTTCGATTACTGCATTCAGGTCACCGGCCAGTGTATCATAATCGTAGCCTGACCAGGTTTTATCCGATTTTCCGAACCCGCGGCGATCGTAGCCAATGCAGCGGATTCCGTGTTTTGGAAGCTCATTGAACTGATATTCCCACATTTCGTGGCTCAAAGGCCAGCCGGAAATAAAAATGACGGGTTTTCCCTCGCCAACTTCGTTCACAAACAATTTTATGGGTTCACCTGTTGTACCCGCTTTTGATTCAATCCATTTCATAGTCTTAGGTTTAAATAGCGTATAATTTGGTCCGTAGATCCGGTTTCGAACTAACGTACTTCCTTAAACTGTTTAAATTATCATTCCAAAAATCCTGTAAGTTGTAAAGTTGTAGGCAACTTATTTCTCAACAAAAAGTCAAAAAATCGTATTTGGAAAAAGTAATTCTAAATTTGCGCACACATTCGACGTAGAAAAGAGCTTCCATTAATGTTAAAGTACCTATACGGATTTCTGATTGGCATCGTCATTCTCGCCGGAATAACCGAGGTTGTATTAAGGGTAAAATACGGTTTCTGTAATTCGCCGCTCTACGTTTCCGATCCTGATTTTGAATATATATATGCGCCCAATCAGGATGTAAAACGCTTTGGTTATGTACTGAAAACGAATAAGTTTTCAATGCGAAATGAAGAGATTCTCCCTTCTGATACGCTGGTTATCCTGCTCATCGGGGATTCGGTCGTGAACGGCGGCAGCCTTACTGATCAGGATAGCATTGCTACCACCCTCCTGGAAAAGCGTTTTCAGGCTGATTTCAACCAAAGAGTGCGGGTATTGAATATTTCTGCGGGCTCGTGGGGGCCGGATAATGTGGCGGCTTACCTGAAAAAGTTTGGGCTTTTCAATGCGAAACTGATGTGCCTGGTGACGAGCAGCCACGATGCACACGATATCATGTCGCACCAAAGTCCGGTCGGGATTGATCCTGGCTGGCCGAACAAGCAATATAAGGTTGCATTGTACGAACTTTGGGACCGATACCGCTGGATTTTCTTCTATTATATTGATACCGTATTTTTCTCACAGGAGCCCGACGTCCCGGTAGTTGCCCAGGAAACGAAACCAGAGCCGGTTCCGGCAGACTCTTCCAGCCAGGTGAAAATCGATTCGGCAAAAAAAGATAAGCTCAATCAAGCTGGCATTCGCAAGCCGGGTACTGATTTCAATCCGGGATACCAGCAGCTTTTCGAAATGGCGCGCGACAATAATATTCCGTTTTTCATTTACCTGCACCCGGAAATCACCGAAGTGGATATGGGGCATTTCAATGATCAGGGGGAAGAAATTATCGCATTTGCCAAACAGAACAATATCAGGCTGATCAACGAATTTCAATATCCGATTTCCACCAAACTATATCGGAAAATGGATCTCGTACATTATAATAGCCAGGGACAGGTTTTTATGGCCGATAATTTGTACCCATTGTTTCAGGAATATTTAAATCTTAAAAAGTAATGCGCGTACTCGTTGTTCACAATCAGTTATGGGCGCATTATAAGTCGAGGCTTTTCAGCGATATCTCCCAGGTTTTTAGAAGATCTTATCCCGAAAGTGAATTTCTCGTGGCGCAGATCGCACTATACGAAGCGAGCCGGAGCGTGATGCAAAATGACAACGCAGTAGTTTACGAATATCCCTATCAGGTACTTTTTGAGCGCAGCCTGGATAGCACAGCTACGGGCGAAAGGCGAAAAGCACTTTTTAAGGTATTCAACGAATTCAAACCTGACGTACTGAATATCACCGGCTGGGGAGATATGGCGCAGGTTCAGCTCATGTTTTATGCCAGGTTCAAAGGTGTAAAAGTGGTGATCTCTTCCGAATCTTCCTCGCTGGATCACAGCCGCTCTTCCTGGAAGGAAACTTTGAAAAGCTTTATAGTAACCCGGGCCAACGCATTTTTTTGTTTTGGTAAAACTTCTGCGGATTACCTGGAATCATTGGGCGTAAAGCCAAAGGATATCACCGTGCGAAAAGCGGCGGTCGTTGACGAGGAAGTTATCCGGAGAAATTTTGAAAATGCTAAAAAGCGGCGGGCGGCTGAACAAACCGGCAATGCGGCGCGGAAATTTGTGTACGTGGGTCGGCTGGCGCCGGAAAAGAACCTGGAAATGCTCATCCGTGCATTCAGTAATGTTCATAAAAACGCGGACCCTGAAACGGTGAACTGGCAACTGCTATTCGTCGGCGACGGACCTGAGCGGCAGCGGCTTGCATTGCTTTCGGAGGAGCTGAAAATTAGTAATCAGGTTATTTTTGCCGGCGGTTTTCCATGGTATGAAGTTCCAAACTGGCTGGCGCAAAGTGACGTGCTGGTATTGCCGAGCAAATCGGAACCCTGGGGATTGGTGGTCAATGAGGCAATGGTTTGCGGAATGCCCGTAATCGTTTCTGATAAATGCGGCTGTGTGGCGGATCTGGTTGAGAACAATACAAACGGGTTCGTATTCAATCCGGAAAAACAGGAAGAACTGGAAAAGGCTTTGCTTTTTTTTATAAACAATCCTGAAAAAATAAAAACAATGGGCGCAGCTTCGCTGGTAAAAATCAAGCCTTTTTCTTCGGAAACTGTCGCGGCCCAAATGGTAGAGACTTACAAAAAACTGGCGAAGGCGTAAGCTGAGCATTGAAATACACTTACGAACAAATGCGGATTCTTAATATTTGTGCATACACCTGGGCGATCGGCGGACCAGCCCGGATCATTTACGACCACACTACCGAAGTACTCGCGCAGGGACATCAGGTTGATATCCTGAGCCCGATGACGCCCGGCGAAAAAATGTATCCCGCCCCGCAAGGCGCTCGGCTTATTCCATGTGCCAGAACTACGCCTGTAAGTGACATTTATAGGGAATTTTCCATCGAAATGTACCAGTATCTCAAAAAGCACATTGATGAATACGATGTGGTGCACATGCACGGAATCTGGCATTTTGGAAGTCTGGCGCCGTTTTTGATCCCCAGCAAGGCAGCAAAAGTCATCACGATCCACGGTCTGCTAGACAAATGGGCCGTGGCGCACAGTAAATGGAAAAAGCAGATCGTCACTGCACTGTATCAGAAAAGATTGCTTGGAAAAGCGGATCTGATACAGATCAATAATACCGACGAAGAGGAAGACGTGGTCCGGTACCTGGGTTACCGGCCAAAGAATATGGTGATCGTTCCTAATGGAATGAAGCTTTCAGATTATCAGAACTTACCTGAAAAAGGAATTTTCCGGGCGAAACATCAGATTACTGAAAAGCAGCAGCTTATACTTTTTATGGGGAGGCTCAATATTAAAAAGGGCCTCGACCTGCTGTTGCCTGCATTTGAAAAAATCCACCAACAGCTACCCGAAGCAGTACTGGTACTGGCTGGGCCGGACGATGGATACCAGTCGGAAACAGAAGAATTCATCAAAAAAAACCAGCTCGCCGACCGCATCAAGCTGGTAGGAATGCTGACTGATACCGATAAAAAAGAAGCTTTTTCTGACGCTGACCTTTTCGTTCTTCCGTCCTATTCGGAAGGATTTTCAATCGCAGTTTTGGAAGCGATGACGTGCAAAATCCCGACGGTTGTTTCCGATCGCGTAGGTTTTGGCGACTATATCAGAAAGTATGACGCTTCGTACCTAACTCCCTTGAACAGTGAGGGAGTAGCGGAAGGAATTCTTAAAATATTACAAGATAAACCTTACGCTTTGTCCGTAGCAAATCGTGCGTACGACATGGTAACCGAAAATTTTGACATCAAAGTAGTCGCTAATCAATTATTGGAAGAATACAAGAAGATTCAAAAAAGCCACTATCTTTGAGCATTTAAGTAACCGCTGAAAAGCAAGTCCGAAACGTTACACACTGGATATGATTGATTTATCCGTCATTATACTGACACACAATGAATCGAAGCACATCGGACGTTGCATTCAAAGTCTTCAGCAGGTAACCGACAAGATTTTTATCGTCGATTCTTTTTCAACTGACGATACGGTTTCCATCGCCGAAAATCTCGGCGCAACTGTGATCCAGAATCCCTGGGTTTCCTATTCCTTCCAATTCAATTTTGGTATCGCCAATAATCCATTTCAGACAGCCTGGCTGATGCGGATGGACGCCGACGAATACATTACGACCGAACTCGCAAACGAACTGAAAGCCTCCCTCGGCCAGGTTTCGGCGGGCGTTTCCGGTTTGTATGTAAAGCGTCGCGTGATATTTATGGACAAATGGATCCGTCGCGGAGGCTACTACCCGATCTGGCTGCTGCGCATCTGGCGCCGCGGGATCGGTACCTGCGAGGAATTGTGGATGGACGAACATATCAAGCTCAGCAGTGGAACGGTCGAAAATCTGAAAAACGATATCGTCGATCATAACCTCAATAACCTGACCTGGTGGACCCAAAAGCATAACAATTATGCAATAAGGGAAGTCATTGATTTATTGAACATTAAATATAATTTTGATAGCAAGCCGACCGTGGATCCGAAGTTCTGGGGAACGCAGGAACAGCGGACGCGTTATCTTAAAGTAAAATACTCAAAAATGCCGCTATTTACCCGGCCATTCATTTATTTCAGTTACCGGTATTTTCTAAAACTTGGTTTTCTGGACGGTTTGAAGGGTATTATCTGGCATTTTTTACAAGGATTCTGGTACCGCTTCCTCGTCGACGCGAAGATATACGAAGTGTATTACCGGGCCGGGAAGGACAAGGAGCAGATCATGGAACATTTCAGAACGGAATATGGAAAAGACCTTAAAAACCCAAACCGATCTGTCAAAGTATGACAATAGCTCGTACAAGCCCGGCAGTTTTGTGAAGCAATTACTATGGTATTTCACAGGCCGCCTGTTTGTGCACACGCATTTGCCTTACCCCTCCGGTTTCAAGAATAGTCTCCTGAGAATGTTCGGTGCAAAGATTGGAAACGGGGTTGTGATCAAGCCAAAAGTGAACATCAAATATCCCTGGTTCCTGCAAATCGGCGACCATACCTGGATCGGTGAAAATGTGTGGATCGACAACCTCACTATGGTGACAATCGAATCAAACGTCTGCTTATCACAGGGTTGCATGCTTTTAACCGGAAACCATAATTATTCGAAGAGCGCATTTGACCTGATCGTGAAGCCGATTATCATTGAAAAAGGCGCGTGGATCGGCGCGAAAGCGACGGTTTGTCCGGGTGTAAAAGTTGGGTCGCACGCAGTATTAACAGTCAATTCTGTGGCTACAACGAATCTGGACGCAGACGGAATTTATCAGGGAAATCCTGCCAGATACATTAAAACAAGAATAATAAACCATTGAAAGTAAGTATACTGACGGTTGTCTATAACGGAGCAGCCACGATCCGCCAATGCATTGAATCGATTGTAAATCAGGATTATCCTGATATCGAATACATTGTCGTGGACGGAAATTCGAAGGACGGAACGCAGGATATTGTGAAATCTTTCGAAGGGAAAGTCAGCAAATTCGTTAGCGAAAAAGACGCTGGAATTTACGATGCCATGAACAAAGGCATACAATTAGCATCCGGTGAAATAATCGGAATATTAAATGCAGACGATTTTTACGCGTTCTCAACCGTTATTTCCGAGGTGGTCGGACTGATGAAATCGGGCAACTATGAAGCTTGTTACGGGGATTTGGAATACGTTGACTTTACAAACGGATCAATAGTAAAAAGGAAATGGACTTCGGGATTATATCAGAAGGGTTCATTCTTAAATGGCTGGATGCCGCCACACCCTACGTTCTTTGTGCGCTGCGAGTTGTACGATAGGCTCGGCAAGTTTCGACTGGATCTGGGAAGTGCGGCAGATTATGAGCTGATGCTGAGATTTGTACACAAAGCAGAAATTAAGATTGGCTACCTGCCCAAGGTACTGGTCAAAATGCGGAGCGGCGGGGTCAGTAACAGTTCGTTTAAAAACAGGATTCAGGCAAACCGAAATGATCTTAAAGCATGGAGAACAAATGAATTAACTCCGAAATTTTACACATTGTGGCTAAAACCAATCAGGAAAATCTTTCAATTTATCAGGTTTTAAAAAAGACCTGATCCTGACGTTCAGTAAATATTTTGCATTTCGGTGACTTGGATATTTCCTATATTTACAAAATTTACGTCATTTGACTAGAATTTTCCTCTTTACACTTCATAAATAAGGCAGACACTATGGATTTAAAGTTACCTCTTCAGATATTAAGTGAAGGAAACTTCAGCAACATCATCCACCACGATGTGTACCAATGCCTCCTTTCGTTTCTGATCGCCTGTTTTCTGTCGATAATCTCCATACCTATTATCATTAACCTGTCTAATCTGCTGCATCTTACGGCAAAACCAGGTTTCCGCAGCTCTCACGAAACCGAAACGCCCACACTTGGCGGTATTGCCATTTTCGCAGCCACACTGATCGCCTACTTTCTCTGGCCACACTCTGAAAACATTCTCGATTCCAATCTGATCAGTCTCGCGATGACGGGCGTGATCATTTTGTTTTTTCTTGGAATAAAAGATGATATCCTTGCAGTTGACCCTACCAAAAAGCTGATCATTCAAATTTTCGCTTCGCTGATCTTGGTAGCGATGGGGAATTTTAAGGTTGATAATTTTTACGGGATCTTCGGCATTCACGCAGTAGCTGACTATGTCAGCATTCCACTTACTGTTTTCATATTTATCGCGATCATCAATGCGATCAACCTGATCGACGGGATTGACGGACTGGCGGGCGGCATTAGTTTAATTGCCGGACTCGGGTTTGGTATCTGGTTTATTCTCAACGACCACTTTTCTTTCGGCTGCCTCGCATTTGCTATGTCGGGTTCGTTGCTGGGTTTTTTAAGGTTTAATTTTTCAAAAACAAGCAAGATCTTCATGGGCGATACCGGGTCGCTGATCGTCGGTTACCTGCTTTCAATATTCTCGGTCGAATTTCTATCGCTGAATGTTGGCTACCTGCACGATCCGAACGCTTATTTCAATGCACCGATCATCGTGATGGTATTACTGATCGTTCCGATATTTGACACGCTCCGGGTTTTCATTGTCCGCATATTTAAAGGCGGCTCCCCGTTCGTAGCCGACCGCAATCACATGCACCATATTCTACTGGACAACGGGCTGAACCATTTCTGGGCTTCGTTCTCACTTTGGATGGTGACAATTACCAATACGGCACTGTTCTTCGCATTTCACGGGGACATTACAAATACGGCCTCGCTTTACATTTATATCGCGATGTTCGGCGCCTACATGCTTTTTGCACATATTCTCAAAAGAAGGATCGTTACCGTCAAAGCAAGGAAAAAATTGGTAAATAGTCCCTCCTTCAAGAAAGAAGATGTGCCTTCATCAGGCAACACAATGCGCGATTTCTGACCCCTGCGCCGGGGAATTTGCAGTGAATAGCTCCGCAAAATTCATTGGCATGAACCTAATGTTTGTACCTTAGCACGAAATAATTGCTATACAGGTATGAACAAAAAGATCAGAAAAGAAGACGCGCTATATTACCACTCGAAGGGCAGACCTGGGAAAATCCAGGTAATTCCAACCAAGGAAACAAGCACTCAGCGGGACCTTTCGCTGGCCTACTCTCCCGGAGTAGCAGAGCCTTGCCTTGAAATCGCCGAAAATGTTGAAAATGCATATTTGTATACTGCCAAGGGCAATTTGGTTGCTGTAATCAGTAACGGAACGGCTGTTCTTGGGCTGGGCGATATCGGTCCAGAAGCTTCCAAGCCTGTCATGGAAGGAAAAGGTTTGCTATTCAAGATTTACGCAGATATTGATGTTTTTGATATTGAATTGAATACCAAGGATGTCGACGAATTTGTCCGGACTGTCAAAATTCTGGAACCAACATTTGGCGGCATTAACCTGGAAGATATTAAAGCGCCCGAATGTTTTGAAATTGAAGCCCGTCTTAAAAAGGAACTGAATATCCCGGTCATGCACGATGACCAGCACGGAACTGCGATTATCAGTGCCGCTGCGATGCTGAATGCTTTGAAACTTGTCAATAAGAATATTGGCGAGATCAGAGTGGTGGTTTCCGGCGCTGGGGCCTCTGCTGTTTCCTGTACAAAACTGTATATATCGCTGGGTGTTAATCCTCAGAATGTGGCGATGTTTGATACAAAAGGACATATTCACAACGGTCGCACGGATTTGAGTGAGATGAAAAAGCAGTTTGCGACTGATGTAGCATATGATTCGCTCGATGCTGCGATGGTTGGAGCTGATATTTTCCTTGGACTCTCAACAGCTGATATTGTGTCCAAAGACATGGTGAAATCGATGGCGAAAGATCCGATCGTGCTCGCCATGGCCAATCCAAATCCCGAAATACCTTATCCTGATGCAGTAGAAGCGCGGGAAGACGTGATTATGGCCACCGGCCGTTCTGACTATCCCAACCAGGTTAACAACGTACTCGGGTTTCCATACATTTTCCGCGGTGCGCTGGATGTAAGGGCTACGGAAATCAATGAAGAAATGAAGCTGGCTGCGGTTCATGCACTGGCGGATCTGGCGACCAAGCCCGTTCCGGATATTGTCAACCTGGCTTATAATGAGACGAATATCGTTTTTGGTAAAAATTACATTATACCAAAACCCGTCGATCCGCGCCTGCTTACTACGGTAGCCCCCGCGGTTGCAAAAGCAGCGATGGAAACCGGCGTAGCACGCACGCATATCACAGATTGGGACGCTTACGAGCAGGAACTTTCAAGTCGCCTGGGTCGCAATGAGCAGATTTCAAGAGTAATCCTGAACAAGGCGAAGCTTGCACCAAAAAGGGTTGTTTTTGCTGATGCAGAGAATATTCAGGTATTACGTGCAGCGCAACAAGTTCGGGATGAAGGAATTGCGATACCGATCCTACTCGGTAGTAAAGAGACGATTCAGCATTTGATCAGAGAAAGCAAGCTCGACCTGGGAGACGTAGTAATCGTGGATCCGCGTGCGGAAGAAAATGAGCACATGATCGATACGTACGCTGCTAAACTGTACGAAAAACGTCAGAGAAAAGGACTTACGCCGATCGAAGCGAGAAGAACGATCTATTTCAAAAGCTATTTTGGCTCGATGATGGTCGAAAATGGCGAAGCAGATGCATTCATTTCCGGTTTAACCCGCACTTACCCGGACACAATCCGCCCGGCTTTGCACGTGATCGGAAAGCAGGATGGTGTGAATAAAGTAGCAGGTATGTACATTCTGCTCACACCAAAAGGCCCGCTCTTTTTCTCAGATACCACTGTCAATCTTGATCCTACGGTTGACGAAATCGTGGAAATCACGGAACTGACTGCAAAAGCAGTGGGACATTTCAATATTTCGCCCCGCATTGCGCTGGTAACGTATGCCAACTACGGTAGTGCTGCCGGTCACGATGCTGAAAAAATGCGGGAAGCCACTGCTATCCTGAAAAAGAGAAATCCGACAATGGTGGTGGAAGGCGAAATGCAAGCTCACCTTGCTTTCAATACAACACTTTTAAAAGAAAATCACCCATTCAGCGACCTCGTCGACGGCGGCGCGAATACGTTGATTTTCCCAAATCTGTCGGCAAGTAACATCGCCTATAACCTGCTGAAAGAAGCAGCCGAACTGGAAACCATCGGACCGATCCTTTTGGGTCTTAAAAAGCCGGTGCACGTGTTACAGCTAGGAAGCTCCGTCCGCGAAATCGTCAACATGGTCGCTATCGCAGTTGTAGAAGCGCAGATGAAGGGTTAGAGGGGAGGAAGGAGGAACGGAGGAAAGGGAGAATGGAGGAAAGGGAGGATGGAGGAAAGGGAGGAACGGAGGAAAGGGAGGAAGGAAAATAAAAGGGAAGAATAGCAGGTGCTCTGCGTTCTTCCCTTTTTGTTTTTTAATATTTAATTTTCTCCTTCCTCCGTTCCTCCTTCCTCCCTTTCCTCCCTTTCCCCCCTTTCCTCCCCAATCCTACCTCATCTTCACAAACTCCGGATTATAAATAGGCTGATGAATCGCTTTCAACTTGGCTTCCGGGAATTTGATTACTTTACGGTCGTAGGTCATCAAACCGTTTGTTTCGATCTCTACGTCAGTGGTTTGTGTGTAAACCGCCGCGGACAAACCTTTCCGGATCAAAGGCTCGAACTTTTTGATCATGCCTTCATAACGGTTGTAAAGTTCTTCCTGCGTTTTGAAGCTCTGGTAGCCCCAGTTGTCTTTTTGCTGCCAGGTATGTCCAGTCACCGGAAGTCCTAATCCGCCGAATTCACCCAAAACGATAATTTGCTTCGCACCGAAAAGATCAGGTCTCGGCATAACGGGCTCGGGGTAATTGTGCATATCTATAATGTGCCCCACCGGATGGAAGTTACCGCCGCTCGCGCTGTTTACGAGTCTGCTTGAATCGTATTGCATCGTCCATTTTGTGATCTCCTCGGTCTTGAACTGGCCCCACGCTTCATTGAAAGGTACCCAGATTACTATAGATGGGAAAAAGCGGTTGGCATCCATGATCGCTTTCCACTCGTCTTTAAATATCTTTTCTGATTCCGGCGTGCGGTCGCGATCGGTTTCGTTGCCGGTAATACCCGGGCGCTGCTCCCAGTTATTGCCCATATCGCCGCTCGGCATATCCTGCCACACCAGCATTCCAAGCTCATCGCAATACCGGTACCATCTCGCCGGCTCCACTTTCACGTGCTTCCTGATCATATTGAAGCCCATTTCTTTGGTTTTCACAATATCGAATTTCAGAGCCTCGTCATTTGGCGCAGTGTATAAGCCGTCGGGCCACCAGCCCTGGTCGAGCGGACCGTAGTGAAACAGGAATTTATTGTTCAAAGTCATGCGCTGGATCCCGTTCTGATCGGGCTGCATCGCGATTTTACGCATTGCGAAATAACTTTTCGCTTCGTCGATAACTTTTCCATTTCTCGTGATCGTCACAGTCAGATCGTACAAAAACGGACTGTCGGGTGACCATAACTTTGCATTTGGAACTGACAATGCGATGTTTGCATTAGGGGCGGCTTCCTGCTCGGCAACCTTGGTGGTTCCGTCGAAAGCCACAACCTTCACCTTATCCCCCTCTTTCGCGCCCTCCACCTTCAAGCTGATATCTACTATTTGCTTATCAATATCAGGAACCGGCAAAACACTTGTAATGTGACTTGTAGGCACGGTTTCCAGCCAAACTGTCTGCCAGATACCTGTCACCGGCGTGTACCAGATCGCGTGCGGATTCTTGATCTGCTTGCCTCTTGGCTGCGGTCCGTCGCTGCTAGGGTCCCAAACTTTCACGCTGATTTCCTGTTGCTTCTTTTTAACCAGCAAGTCGGTAATATCAAATGAAAAAGGATCATAACCGCCCTGGTGCGAGCCGGCTGGTTTTCCATTTACGAATACCTCACACTTCCAGTCCACTGCGCCGAAATGTAGCAGTACGCGTTGATCTTTCAGTTTCGGAGCAAAATCAACTGTCCGATTGTACCATAGCACACTATCTTTTCCAACCGTTCTGCCGACTCCTGACAATGCAGATTCAACTGCAAAAGGCACCAGGATTTTTCCCTCAAAACTGGCGGGTTTGGTTTTGCCGGCAGATTGCGGTACGATTGAGTAATTCCACAACCCATTGATATTCTGCCAGTTTTTACGGATCAATTGCGGTCTTGGATACTCCGGATGTGGATTGGCGGCCGAGACTTTTTCTGCCCACGGCGTAACGATTTTGCCTTGCTTATACTTCCAGTTGGCATTGTCCTGCGCATACAGGATCTGCGTGGAAATGGCCAGGATGGTTAGGAAATAGCTTAATTTTTTCATTCTTGATTTTAATTACTGAGACTTAATTTGAGTTTTACAATTCTAAAAGTCCTGCAATAATATGCTTTACTGCGGAATTCGAGTGCAACAGATATTGACTATATTAGATTTTACAACTCACTCAAAGCAAGAATCCATGAAAAAGGTCTGCATTATCTTCTTGACCCTATTAAACCTGCCGCTGTTCGCACAGGATTTTTCAGATAAGATCACGCTGGTAATCCACGGCGGCGCAGGAACCATAACCCGGTCTAATATGAGCCCGGAGCAGGAAAAAGCTTACAAGGATGTTTTGAATACCGCTTTGGAAAAAGGTTATGCAATGCTGAAAAGTGGCGGTACCAGCGTTCAGGCGGTGGAAGCTACGATTCATGTAATGGAAGATTCGCCGCTTTTCAATGCTGGCAAAGGTGCTGTTTTCACAAATGAAGGTAAAAATGAGCTCGACGCTTCGGTGATGGAAGGCAAAACGATGAAAGCCGGCGCAATAGCCGGAGTTACTACGATCAAAAACCCGATCAGCGCTGCGATTGCAGTGATGGAAAAATCCGAACACGTCATGATGGCTGGCGCCGGCGCGGAGAAATTCGCTAAACAACAGGGAATCGAGCTCGTTGACCCAAAATATTTTTACACAGAATCAAGATATAAAGCATTGCTGCGGGCCAAGGAAGCTGACAAAACTGAGCTGGACCATGATTCAAAAGACGAAAAGCAATTGAAGAAAGCGCCGAAAACTGGATTTGCGAAAGACGCTGAATTGATATTTACGGAAGGAAAAAAATTCGGGACTGTGGGTTGTGTAGCGCTGGACAAGTTCGGTAACCTCGCTGCCGGCACTTCTACCGGCGGAATGACCAATAAGAAATACGGACGCATTGGCGACGCCCCGATCATTGGCGCGGGTACTTATGCCAACAATGCAACTTGCGCAGTTTCGGCGACCGGCCACGGCGAATATTTCATCCGCTCGGTAGTTGCATACGACATTTCTGCATTGATGGAATACAAAAGCATGTCGCTGAAAGACGCCTCAAATGAAGTGGTTATGAAAAAATTAGTCGAGCGGGGCGGCGAGGGTGGTATTATCGCGGTCGACAGGAACGGGAATATTGCAATGCCATTTAACAGCGAAGGAATGTACCGTGGTTACATCAAAAGTGACGGAACACGCGAGGTACTTATTTACAAAGACTGACCTATTTTCCGGTATAAGATTTTAAGACAAAAAGAATGCAGTTTTATGCATTTGTTTCTGGTTACAACCATACAAAAAAGTGCATTTCCTGCGTTGTGTTTACATTAAGTAACTTAACGCCGCCCATTCCTTTTATGAAATCAATCTACGGGATTTTCTTTCTGATCGCGTTGTTTTGTAACGCAGGTTATGCCACTCATTTACAGGGTGGCGAGATCATGGCGGCTCACGTTTCGGGGCAAACTTATAATATCAAAGTCCGGATTTATGTGGATGCACAAGTGGGTGGCGGCGCGGCAGATGCCATGCAGGAAGTGACGGTATGTCTGGGAAATGGCACCACGCGCAATCTGCCAAGAACTACAACAAATCCGGTCCCCGGCTCACGGAGCATCATCGCGGTGGATTTTGAACAGCAATATACTTTTCCGACACCAGGCATTTTTCAAATTTCGGCAGCGGTTGATAACCGTACGGGTGGTATGCTTAACCTGGATAATTCGCAGGTGACTTCGATGTTTATCTGGACTGTAATCGATACACAGGTTGCAAATTCAACTCCTGTCCTGCCCTACCTGGCTTTCGATGCGGGCGTGAGGCAGGTTTTTTCAGTCGATCTGAAACCAACTGTGGCTGACAGCGATAGTATTTCAGTGAAAGTGGAGCGGATCAGCAAACCATCGCCTGGTTCCTGCGGTGTAAGAATGCCCGATCGTACTTATTTGTTTCCCAACGAAATAAGCGCAAATGGTACTTTTAAAGTTGAACCTGCATTGAACCAGCTGGTATGGAAAGCGCCGGAAGTTGTTGGTAATTATCTGTTTGCAATGGTTGTGAGAGAATGGCGCGGCGGCGTCGTGATTTCAGAAAGCTACCGGGAAGGAACAATCAACGTAACTGACAAGCCAGGTGAAACGGTTGAGATCCCGCCCTACGAATCCTCTGAATACGGAAACCCTATCACCTCAATTCCTAAGACTTCTTCCGCTGAAATTTCCATGGCTGTTGAAGCTTATCCGGTACCGACCGACGATTTTGTAACTGTGAATGCTTACAGCAAAAATAGGGCGGTGATCAGGCTGCAGTTGATTGACTTGAATGGTAGGATTGTTCGTGAAATCAAAACGATAGCTCCCGAAATATCTGTGCAGGAACGTTTTGATATGCGTAACCTTTCACACGGCGTCTACATTATCAAGGCAGACAATGCTACCGACTCGGTGACGCAAAAGGTGGTGAGATAATCAATTTCCGGTTATAGCAGTTTCGTCAGAAACCCTGTCCAGCGAGCTGATCTTTTCCTTAAAAAGAAGACCTTTTAAAAGCATTTCCTTGATCATCGACAAATGCGTGTAGGTGATCATGTGGCCCGCATTATAGAGAAAAATGTATTGGGCGCGTTTACTTTTAATGTGTTTTTTAGCAAAATCAATATTCGCAGGATCAGCAATCCAATCATTTCCACCCTGGATAACCGTTGTGGGGATTTGCAGACTTTGCCAGACCGGCAGCAGCTTTTTCAGTTCGTCGGAGTGGCTGTATTTTTCAGCAGTAGCCGTGTTAAACTGTTTCGGAAGGAAAAGCTGAATGAATGAATTCCTGCCCCATTTGGAAAACCAATAGAATTTTTCCTTTTCAGGATCAATAACCGGAGAGACCATAACGAGCTCTTTTACCTGTTCAGGAACCAGCGAAACGAGCTTTGCAGCAATCGGCGCGCCGTACGAACGTCCTAGTACTGTCACTTTTTCCTTGCTCTTATTTAGCTCAAAAACCGGAAGCAATGCATTCGCCTGTGTGGCAATCGACGTAACGTGCCGGCGCTTTTTCAGCCTGGATTTACCATAACCTACCCTATCTACCGAAACAATATGAAAGTGCTTTTGAAGGTCCTCATCGTCCATTAAGTTCATATATCCCCACAAAGAACCGGGCGCACCGTGAATTAAAAGCAACATAGGCAGCGTATCAGAACCTATACTGGCAATGCAAAGTGAAAGTGTATCATTCTTAATAATCCGCTCGACAGGTTTTACATCTTTTTGCGCATAGTGCTTTCTGACCTGCTTTGCCGAGATGATATATCTTGAAAAACAGGAACTTAACGAGAGCGAAATGGCGATGAACAGAACGGGTGTCCGAAGGAATTTAAGACTTGACATGCGTAAGAATGTTGCGGTATTTCATTCACAGGATATTCTAATATACTATTTAGGTATACAAAAAGTAAACCTCCGAATGGATTTTTTGAAAGAAATTGCCAGAACTAAATTTTTCATAGTGTTTCTTTGTTAGTGAAAAAACCGTATTATCTGCAATCGCAGCCTATTACCCTAATATATTTCTGAATGACAACCAGCCACCAAGAACCATTTTTCCTGCGCCTGACCGAGCAGAACGAAAAATACCGCTATAAGCTTCCATCAAGGCACGATGCGGGGAACTTCATTCAGAACCTTATCAATTTCCTCTTTCCGATCAGCCAGGATTGTCCTAACTGCCCTTCTAAGGATCTGGCAATGAAATATGCGGATCTGCGGGACGAGCTGGACCACATGTTGCAGCCACTATTGCCCCAACTTGAGAAGGAAAAGGGCGAGATACTGGACGAGATATTCAGTGGAATTCCTGATATCTACGAAATGCTGCTTGCGGATGCAAAGTCGATCACAGACAATGATCCTGCGTCTGTCAGTCTGGAAGAAGTAATTTCGGTGTATCCTGGTTTTATGGCGATAGCGACTTACAGGTTCGCGCATTTGTTTGCTCAATGCGGGATTCCGCTGCTTCCTCGGATGCTCACGGAGTTTGCACACAGCCAGACCGGAATAGATATTCACCCGAATGCAGTGATCGGCCGCTCCTTCTTTATTGATCATGGAACCGGCGTCGTGATTGGAGAAACGACACATATTGGTAATAATGTGAAGCTTTATCAGGGAGTTACTTTGGGAGCTACGCACGTATCCAAGTCACTTGCGTCGCGCAAGCGGCACCCTACGATTGAAGATAATGTGGTGGTTTATGCCAATGCGACTATTCTTGGCGGAGAAACTGTGATCGGGCACGATTCGATCATTGGCGGAAATGCCTGGTTAGTGAAAAGCGTACCTCCATTTTCTCAGGTTTATCACCAAAGCAAAATAGAGATACGCCCTCAAACTGTTCCTGCTACATAATGCTGCGGATAAACCGCCGCACACCTTCCATATAAATTGGTTCTGCATGCTCAAATGCAGACCTTGGTTGCGTGATCATTGTAATGCTAATAAACCCGAAGGTAAGGCACCACCATTCGTAGTAAGTTTTGGTAACACCTTCTGCTGATTTTGGACGAAGGCCCGCGATCATTTCCCATACCGGATTCCCCTTGATGCTCATCGCCTGCGAAAAAGCCTTTTTGGAATCGCAGTAAGCTCCTTCCAGGTTGAACATTACCTGAAATATCTCCGGATTTTCAACTGAAAAGTTCCAGATACTTTGCGCGACCTCTACGAGTTGTTTTTGAGGATTACTGAAATGTCCCTTGATCTTGATAAACTCGCTCTGCAGATGATCGAAACCTTCCATACGGACTGCTTCCAGGAGCTTGTCTTTGCTATCAAAATACTCGTATAAAATTGGGGGACTATATTCAATCACGTCGGCGATTTTACGGATCGAGACAGCAGTCCATCCGTCTTCTCGGGCAATGTCTTTAGCTGTTTTAACGATGTCGGAACGTACCTGAATTTTAAGTCGTTCTCTTCGCTCTACTATTCCCATGCGTGAGTAGTTCTTTTATGATTGAGTCAGAAACATATCTTTTCAAATATAACCATATAGAGCTTACAGCTCAAGGGACATTTGCTGCCTGCGCACAAAAAAAACGACAAGTTTCCCGATTTTATTTGTCAAAGTGCACTCATGAAATCTGAACACCGATTGAAAAATTTTGCTTGTAAAAAATTTTTTTAACCGGTTAAAAATGCGTTTATTCTCCCCTGCGGATCAAGCCACTCTTCTCTATTTTCTCCGCCAAACGGTAATTCACTTCCTGCGCACGTAACTTGCCACGGCCATCGTCACTGATCCGAAGATTGTTCTGATAAAGGTCCAGCCGGACTGATTTCTGATTGTCATTCGCATAATTCCTCAGCACAATCCGCATTTGATTTTTCAGCTGTTCGTCCAGAATCGGAAAGCATATATCGATACGTCTGTGCAGGTTCCTATGCGTCCAATCGCAGGAGCTCAGAAAAATTTCATCGTTTCCCCTGTTACCAAAATGAAAGATCCGCGTGTTCTCAGTGTACCTGTCTACATGCCGGCTAACCACGATATTATCGCTGATAGAAGGCAAACCGGAGATCAGTCCACAGCTTTCGCTCACCATCACATGTACGGGTACGCCTGCCTGTCCGGCCTGATAAAGTTTGTCAATTAAAATATGATCCTGTAACTGGTTGATCTTGATGGTAATAAAGGATTTCAGTCCCGCATTGCAGTTCGCAATTTCCCGATCGATCAAATCCATCAAGCGCTTTTGTAATGTAAACTGCGTGACAAACAGATAGTTGAACGGAAGGTATTTGTATTTCTTAGGTTCATCCTGGGTGGATAAATATCCAAAGAGCAGTTCAAGTTCATTGGTCAGCTCTCTGTGATTAGTTAAAAGTGCGTGGTCGACGATCTCGCGGCTGGTAAGGCGGTAAAATCCACCTGTTCCCAGAAAAGCATAACGCTCCCAGCCTTTTTGCACTTTTCTTTTGACCAGCGCCATTTTCGCGTGAACCTTCAAACCCGGCACGCTCAGGATAATCTTGACCCCGGCATCCCGCATTTTCCTCGACCATTGCAGGTTTTCCTGAATATCCATTTTGGTGTTGAGCTCCACGTAAGTAGTAACCCTTTTCCCATTCCTGGCGGCGCTGATCAGGGAATTTAATATAAATGAATGCGGACTGATCTTATAAAGCGACACGTGGATCTCCCTCACATGCGGATCGATTGCGGCTTCATTGAAAAACCGCACGATCGGTTCGTACGATTGATACGGTAGATGCAGTAGCTGGTCGCCTTTCTGAATTGCTTCAAATATGGAAGTATTATCTTCAAAATCAGGGATTTGCAACGGCCGCTGAACCGTATATTCGAGCCGCTTGCCAAGTGCCGGGAAGCGGATGAAGTCTTCCAAAAAAAGATAATCGCCGCGCTCGTGGAATTCATTCATCGGAATCGCCACTTTGTTGACGAGATATTCGCGCATATAAAGTGGCATTCCCGACTCGTAGAAATACTGAAAAGGCTGAACGAAATTCCGTTTATCGAGCTGTTTCAATATCCTCTGAGCTATTTGCATCGGGTATTCATCCTCAATCGAAAGCTCCGTTTCACGCTCTACACGTAAAGTATAGCTTTCCAGCACATTAAAACCGTGAAAGAGCAGCGACAGATTTTCGCGGATTATGTCTTCCAAAAAAGCAACTTGTCGTTTTCCATCCAGCTCGGGAAGCTCAATAAACCGACCGAAAGTTTCCGAAGGTATATTGACTGTCGCATACCAATCTTCTTCCGCGTCTTCCCTATGTTGTAATCTTACAATAAGATACAGCAGTTTTGATTCAAAGATTGTCGATTTCGATGCGCGCTTACTATCCAGAAAAATGGGTTGCAGGTGCCGAAAGAGTTTATCTATAAAAAACTTGCGCAGGAACGGTAAGTGCTCAGCGGCAAACGATTCCCGGTAATGCAAATGCACGCCCTGGTCGTTGAATGCGGGCAGGATACTGCCGGTGAGGATATCATTGAATTCACGAAGCTGGTTCTCAATCGTTTCGCTGACGTGTTCAAGCAGCGACTCGGGAAATATGTTCAGCTTGGCCCTGATATCGTTGCTCACCTCCCCCATTGCCAACAGGCCCGGAATCCTGACCCTGAAAAATTCTTTGGTCTGATAGGAATATATGCCCAGAAAACGGAGGCGTTCTCTCACCGGTACCGAATCATCATTGGCTTCCAGCAGCAAACGGTAATTATTGGACAGCCAACTCAGATTTGTATCGAAGTAGGGATAAGAAACATCTATCATTTAACAGGGTTGGAAAGATTCGAATTTTGGCACAATATAAATACATTTGACTGGTAAGGATATAACTTTGGGAGACAAAAATTAACCCTGTACAATCAGCGTTCAGTGTTATATTTTACTTAAAATCTAATTTTGTTTGATATGCGTTATCAATTATTAGGCCGGTCGGGCCTGAGAGTATCCGAAGTTTGTCTGGGAACCATGACCTTTGGCAAAGAATGGGGCTGGGGAGCGGATAAACATGAAAGCTTTAAGATTTTCGAAGCGTTTGCCGATGCGGGTGGCAATTTTGTCGATACAGCAAACAGATATACCGAAGGCTCATCTGAAAAATATGTAGGTGAATTTATCGAAAATGACCGCGATAGGTGGGTTTTATCTACCAAATACACTTTGAAAGACCGGAACGATGACCTGAATTTTGCGGGTAACCATCGAAAAAATATGATGCGGTCGGTCACTGCCAGCTTGAAAAGACTAAATACCGAATACATCGACTTGCTTTGGGTGCATCTTTGGGACAATACAACCCCGGTGGAAGAAGTAATGCGTGGTCTTGACGATTTGGTCAGCCGTGGTCTTGTTCATTATATTGGTATCTCGGACACGCCCGCCTGGATCGTTTCACAAGCCAATACCATCGCCGATTTTCGCGGCTGGAATGCATTCGCCGCTATTCAATTTGAGTATTCACTATTACAGCGCACGCCCGAGCGCGACCTGCTTCCAATGGCAAAAGCGCTTGACCTCGCGGTAACTCCGTGGGGCGCTATCGGTGGTGGAGCATTGACTGGAAAATATTTGCGGGGAGAAAAAGGTCGTGTGCCCGATCATAGCACCAGAAGAAATGAGCACAGTAGCATTATTGCACAAACTGTGGTAGATGTTGCCGCTGAACTGGGCGTAACGCCGGCGCAGGTCGCAATCAACTGGACCCGGCATCGTGACCAGGTTATGATACCGATCATCGGCGCCTCAAAAGAGCAGCAGCTTAAAGATTCGCTGGGTTGCCTGGAATTAAAATTACCAGAGGAAGCTATTCAAAAATTAAATGCGGTAAGCCAGATTGAACTGGGCTTCCCGCATGAATTTTTGAAATCGGATGGTGTGAAAGAAGAAGCTTTCGGCGGATTGTTCGAGAAGCTCGATAATCATCGGGGATAAGGGCTATTTGGCTATTGGCTATTAGCTTTTAGCTGTTGGCTTTGGGATTTAGCTTTAAAAAAGACTAACAGCTAACAGCCAACAGCTAATAGCCAACCTCTACTTCCCCCACTGATCCGGCGCTTGGCGCCAGGCGCTTAGACTTTCGACTTGTGAGGCTGATACGTAATTCAGCTCCAATGCGGTTTCGATCAACGCATTGTAATTGCTGATCGTGGTCAGCTTCACATTCTTTTCCTTGAAATTGTTCTCTGCGGCCGCAAATCCATAAGTGAAGATTGCGATCATTCCTGCCACTTCATATCCAGCTTCGCGCAACACGTCTACTACTTTCAGCGAGCTGCCTCCCGTCGAGATCAGATCTTCAATGATGATCAGCGACTGACCTTTTTCCAACCTTCCCTCGATCTGATTGCCCATTCCGTGTTTTTTAGGCTCGGGACGAACGTAGGCGAAGGGAAGTTCAAGCAGATCTGCAACCAATGCACCCTGGGCGATTCCACCGGTCGCAACCCCTACAACGGCCTGAGCACCAGGATATTCAGTGCGAATTATTTCAGCAAGTGCTTTTTTGATAAAGGTGCGGGTATCGGGATAGGATAGCGCAACGCGGTTGTCGCAATAAATAGGTGAAAGCCAGCCTGAGCTCCATTGAAAAGGCTTTTCCGGACTTAGTTTGATTGCCTGCGCTTCGAGCAGGAGTTCTGCTACCCGCTTACTGATATCGGTACCGTTTAACATATTAATCTTCGGATTCCTCTTTTATATTATGATTTACAACTAACAACTTGTCTATCCGGCTGCGATCCATATCAATCACCTCGAAATCAAAATTCTTCCAGCTGAACTGCTCACCCGTTTTGGGGATATTCTCCAAAATATGCAGTACGAAGCCTCCGAGCGTATTAAAACCTGCCAGCTCCCGCCGCTCGCTCTCCGGCATATTGATATTAAAGTATTGCAGAAAATCGTCAAAAGGAAGCTGCGCATCGACCAGAAAACTCCCGTCTTCGCGTTTCACGATCTCAGAAGCTTCTTCAATATCTTCTGAAATATCTCCCACCAGCGCATCCATAATATCGTGCATCGTCAAAATACCGAGCATTCCGCCATATTCATCCACGATAATACCGAAATAGACACGCTGCTCTTTGAATTTTTCCAGCGCCTGATACGCACGGTTACTTTCGGGCAGGTAAACCGGGTCACGCACAATGGTATTTAAAGTAGCCAGCTGCGTCTCAATATCGGTAGCGATCATATCTTTCACATACACCAGCCCTACCACGTCATCGACAGTCCCGCGGCAAACCGGATAAATAGAATGCCGGCTTTCGAAGATTTTGGCTTTATTTTCCTCCACCGTATCTTCCAGATCCAGCCAGATGATTTCCTGACGGTTGGTCATAAGAGAAGTCACTTTTCTGTCGCCCAACTGAAATACATTGTGCACGATCTCCTGCTCTATTTCCTCAAAAACACCTCCCGAGGTTCCCTCCTGGATCAGGCTTTTGATTTCTTCCTCTGTCACCGAATTCTCACTCTGGCGGATATTTAATACCTTGATAATCAGGTCACTGGAAACTCCCAACAGGGAAATAAATGGTGCTGTTACTTTGGAAAGCAAGTTCATCGGAGTCGCCATTACCTTGGAAATCCCTTCCGGGTTTGACATTCCAATTCGCTTCGGGACCAGCTCTCCGAGCACCAGCGACAGGTAAGTGATGAAAACCAATACACTACCTACTGCCAGCGAGTGGCCGTAAGGTCGCAATAGGTCCACCTGGTTAATCAGCGCCTCGAAATCGGTGGTGATATTATCCCCGGAGTACATACCTGTCAGCAAACCGATCAGGGTAATACCAATCTGGACTGTCGATAAAAATCTGGTGGGTGAATTGGCGAGGTTCAATGCTGCTTTTGCACTGGCGTCACCGTTTTTGGCCGCTGCTTCGAGCCGTGATTTTCGGGAAGAAACGAGTGCTATCTCAGACATGGAGAATATACCGTTGAGAAGCACAAGCAATAAAATTATCAGTAGTTCCAAGAACTGTGTATTTGATAGGGTACAAATTTATCAATAATAATCTCTGTCTAAACTAAACAGTTTACTTAATTTTGACGCTGATTCACGTACCATTTGAAAAATGACCATTTTTTTTGACGACCGTCCATTCAAAATTGTACGGACCAATCAGCTTTCGGCCGAGACTTCTCAATTTGATCTCATTGTTGATCTGAGGCTGGAAAAGTTGCATAAAAGTATGTTGATCGGGCACACCCTGTTTCTCAACTCCAATGCGACGACTGTTTTGCAAATGTTGCAACTCCTCGAAAAAGACTTTCCCAAGCAAATGTTGTCTGTGACGATGGCGGCAAAGGAGAAAGCGGAAATTGAGGAAAAGATTAAAGACCAGTACAAAGTGATCAAGGCTGCGGGCGGCGTAGTGGTTAAAGACGGGAAGTGGCTTTTTATGTACCGCCGCAAGAAGTGGGACCTGCCCAAAGGGAAGCTTGATAAGGGAGAAGATTCGCGTACTGCCGCAGTTCGCGAAATAGAGGAGGAAACAGGAGTTAAGTCATTGATAAAAAGCAAAATCTGTACAACCTGGCATACTTATACACTCAATAACAACCGCATTCTGAAACGCACCAAATGGTATCTGTGCGAAACGATCGACGATTCCAAAATGCAGCCGCAGGTGGAAGAGCAAATCGAAAAGCTCGACTGGTACAAACCTTCTGACGCAAAAGCACTGCTGATCAATTCTTACAGCTCAATCCGATTTGTGGTCGACAGCCTTAATAAGAAGCGCAACGTAAAGTCGTAATTGGATCAGATTTGCGGATTAATGCGGTCCAATTCTGAAAGCGAATAGGGAAGAAAATTGTCTACGCCCTGTCCGTAGCGATGCAGGTCGCGGATAATACTGGAACTGATCGGTGCCAGTTCGGGTGAAGTGATCAGAAAAACCGTTTCAATTTCTTCGTACAAATACCTGTTCACCTGCGAGATACCGTTTTCATATTCAAAATCGGTGGTATTTCGCAGACCTCTCAGTAAGAAAGTGGCACCGAGTTCCCGCGCTACGTGGGCGGTGAGATCATCGTAGGTCACTACTTTCACATTCTGCTCGTTCGAAAACGTCCGCTCGATCATTTCCTTCATCACATTCAATGGGAAATACCGTTTTTTGGTTGCATTATTCCCGATCCCGATCACTACCTGATCAAAAAGCCGCAAACCTCTGAGAACGATATCCTGATGTCCTCTTGTAAAAGGGTCGAAAGAGCCTGGAAACAATGCAATGCGGTCCATATGAAGAGTGGGTTATGATGAAACGAGGTACGTATTAAAAAGGCCAAAGTAGCGGTGACCGGGCACTTCTGCACATTGGCTGCTGTATTTGAGCGTCGTCGGCCGGCTGCCTATTTCTAAGCTGGGAAAATAATGAGAGAGCTCTTCGAATACTGGCGCAGATACACTCACGTCGCCGTAGCAAACCACCTTCATCTGTTCCGGCTCATATCCCAGCTGCCCCAATGTAAACAGCAATATATAAGCCATTTCCTGTACTTCCTTGAATTTGAACCGGTTGCAAAGGATCAACTGCTGGCTTTCACTCACAACCAGCGTGAACATATCTTTTTCAAAACACAGAGAAGCAACCCTTACTTCCTGGTGCTCCACGTGACTTACGAGCGCACCGATGATGATCGGACTGGTGGAATGATAAAAACTGACGCTGGCCGAACGGAAGTGATTGATGATCCATTCGTGCCAATGCCGCGGAATGCTGAAAACGTTCTTCGCATGCACCAGCGGAAGATCGTGGTAGAGTGCGATATCCTGCGCGGTTACCTGATTTCCGGAAGAAAAAGACAGGTACTCCCCTACTTTCTCAGCATCAAAAAGCACATTTGGTACCAGGCTAAATAGGTTGGAGTTGACCGAAACGCGAACCGCTTTCCAGGCTTCGGAAGACCAGAGCAAATGCCCGGTGAACATTCTTTTCAGCTTTTCAAAAACTTCTTCCTGGCTCAGCGTCTGCTCCAATGCATAATCTTCAAGCCAGATAACTTCCATATTTTCCTCCCGGACAATGCAGAAACGAATGTTTTGCTCGCCCATTTCAATGCATAATGTACTTGAAGGAATTGCCGCCGGGTCGAATGTATTATCGCCTACAAGCAGTGTAGGAATGATTTCAATGACCTGGTTTTCAGAATTTGCCACAATTAACGGATATAACTTCTTTGGAATGATACTACTGCCCTACCTGGGCGAAATGTATCCTTTTATTTTAAATAAGTCCTGCAACGATTCGACAGATGAGAAAATGCTATGCACCTGATTGGGCCTCAAAGATTTGATCTCAGGCCAGCTCATCAACTTTACTTCCCTGATAATTTGCCCCTCTTCCGACATTTCGGGGTCGCTTCCTCTCAATAATTTACCTTCGAAAACAGTTACCTCAAAAAACAGCTCGATTGCGTGCAAAGGTGCCTGAATATGTTCGTTGACAAATAGTAGCTGTCCAACGTCCACTTGCAAGCCGGTTTCTTCTTCGAACTCCCGCTTCACTGCCGCTTCCGCATTTTCGCCAAACTGAATACCTCCGCCCGGCGGACTCCAAAACGGTTCGTCGACGCCGTACATTTCGTGCCTAACCAGCAGAACTTGCTCATTTTGAATGCAAATACCACAAGCACGCACCCGAACCTGTCCGCCGAAAAGATTACCTATTTCCTCACTGATCGTTTGCAATGCCGGATTTTTGAAGCAGCAAAGATAAACATCCCGTCAAATTTGCCAAGACATAGTTCTTCCATTAAGGATATTGACCCTGTTCTGAAAACACTGAAATGTTGATTACGAAAAATATCAGGAATACGGACTTCCTGAAATGTAGCTTTCCAATGTGCTGATATGCTCTTTCTGCTCGTGCATGATCGCAGATACAATATCATTGATAGAAATAATCCCGATCAGCTTACCGTGCTGGTTCACAGGCAAGTGGCGAATATGCTTGTCGGACATGATCTGCATACATTCCTCTATCTTATCGTCCGTCTCTACCGTGATCACTTTGCTCGTCATTACTTCCCGGATCAGCGTGTCCCTCGACCCTCTTCCCTGCAAAATCACTTTTCTCGCATAATCACGCTCGGAAAAAATACCGATCAGAAGATCATTTTCCAGTACCAAAACTGCACCGATGTTTTTAGCGGCCATGAGTTCAAGGGCCTCAAACACCGTGTTGTCCTGCGTGACAGACCAAATCGCATTGACAGGCTTGTTGCCCATTACATGTTGTACTAGCATAGATGTTCAGATTTGGAGTTGATAAGATAAAAAGGGATTTCAATATAGAGATTACACCGACAAAAGTCCAATTAAATCTGAGTATTATTTTGTTACGGAATGCGCATTTTGATATTGTTTATCGTTCCGTTAGATTCGTTACCATGGATACCGATAAAATTTTACCGTCCCAGTTACTGCGCAAAAAATTTCCATTTAAACCCACGGAAGGGCAGCTGCGGTTCTTTGAAAAAACGAATGATTTTCTGGTCGAGGAAAAAGGCTTGGAGCGTTACCGCGATTGTTTTTTACTGAAAGGTTATGCAGGAACGGGCAAAACGACGATCATCAGCACTTTGATCAAGGTATTGAAAAACTTCGGTTACAAATCGGTTCTCCTTGCTCCTACCGGCCGGGCAGCCAAGGTAATGTCCGGTTACTCGGATAAAATAGCGCTCACGATTCATAAGAAGATATACAAACAAACCGCCGACGCCTATTCAGGTACACTGACATTTCAACGCCAGAAAAACTACCACGACAACACGCTCTTCATCGTCGATGAAGCTTCGATGATCACCGACGAAGCCGATTTTGGAAGCCGGAGTTTGCTTGCGGATCTGATTGATTTTGTATTTGAAAATCCCGGCAACAAACTAATGCTCGTGGGCGACGTGGCGCAGCTGCCGCCGGTTGGAAAGGAACTCAGCCCGGCTTTGGACGGAGGATATCTTGAAAAAACGTTCTATATGTCTGTTTTTCAAGAGGAATTAAAGGAGGTAATGCGGCAGGACGAACAATCTGGGATCTTATTTAATGCAACATTACTTCGCGAGCAGCTCACCGCAGAAGCGCCTGCTATTCAGATCACGACCAGATCTTACCAGGATGTTTTTAAAATGACCGGGGAAAAACTGGAAGAAGGGCTGCGGTACGTTTACAATAAATATGGCCAGGAGAATGCGATCATTCTTACGCGGTCGAATAAGTCGGCAGTACAGTATAATGAATATATCCGTCGCGTAATCCATTTTTCGGAAGAGGAACTTGATGCCGGCGACAGGCTAATGGTTGTGCGGAACAATTACAATATTCTCGACGAAGATTCCCCCGCTGGTTTTATTGCAAATGGTGATTTTGTCGAATTATTAAAAATCAGGAAAACGCAGGAAATACACGGATTTCGCTTCGCAGACGTGATATTAAGGCTCACTGATTACGAAAAGCAGCCTGAATTTGAAGCCAAGATATTCCTGGATACGCTTCATTCATCATCGCCTTCGATGTCATCTGAGGATAACCGGAAGCTTTATGATAGTGTTTCACAGGATTACGTTTATATCAAATCAAATAAGGAAAGGCTGGAAGCATTGCGCAAAGATCCGTTCTTGAATGCATTGCAGGTCAAATTTGCTTATGCATTGACGTGCCACAAAGCGCAGGGCGGGCAATGGAGTGCGGTATTTGTTGATCAAGGATATTTACCTCAGGAACAGATCAATGCCGAATTTATCCGGTGGCTTTACACCGCAATTACGCGGGCCACAGATGAAGTTTTTCTGATGAATTTCCATCCGCATTTCTTTAAATAGTTTCGCTTCTATTCCTGCACGGAAGCTCGTTTCAGTCGGTCGTTTATAGCCAGTCCGAGTCCTTGCATCGGTACCCATTCTGCAATAATCGAGTTGACCGGCAATGCATCCAGTTCTCGGAGATAGGCAAATAAATTGTGCGCAGCTTCCCGCAAATCGCCTTTTTCACTCAGTACCCGCTGATATTTACGATTCACATTTCTGAGGTACGAATTGAAAAGCAGGTAACCTTTTGAATCTGCATTTACGTCTTGAATATCACTTTTTTCAAGCATTTGAAGCGGCACGCGCGGGGCGTAGTGGCTCTTCAACATGCCCGGCGCTTTTGGGTTGGAAGAAGAGGTTGCGGTTACTTTTACCTCGCCTACAATTTCCTCAATATACTGAATAGCAAGTCCTCCCAACCGGTAAACGATCACTTCTCCGCCGTCGAAACCAACGATCGTCGATTCAATCCCGACTTCGCATTCTCCGCCGTCCAAAATATAAGGTATTCGGTTTCCCAACTGCGCATCCACGTGTGTGGCGGTTGTAGGGCTGATATATCCGAAAGGATTTGCACTGGGAGCTGCGAGCGGAAAGTCGAGCTGACTTAACAGTTCGAGCAAAACCGGGTGCCTGGGAATGCGGACAGCAACTGTATCAAGACCAGAAGTGACCAGGTCGGGGACGTTTTGTTTTTTAGGCAAAAGTAATGTTAGTGGGCCGGGCCAGAATGCGGCTGCCAGTTTCTGAGCTGGTTCGGGGAATTCGGTTACAAAATTCAGCGCTTTTTCGACTGAATCCGTGTGAATAATAAGCGGGTCAAATGCCGGGCGATTTTTGGTCTCAAATATGGATAATACCGCCTTTTCATTTAATGCATTTCCTGCTAGTCCATAAACCGTTTCCGTAGGTATTCCTACCAGTTCGCCTTTTACGAGAAATGATCTTGCAATGCGGATATCCTTTCCAATTTCAGCCAATGTAGCTATCAGTTTTTTAATGCAAAAATACTTTGTACGCAGCAGAATCCCGAGTTATGTCATTTAGATTGTTTTTAAATAACCTGATATTAGAATGCTGAGAGCGGCTCCTATTTATTACGTGTTTATATTTATTGATTAAAAAATACTATCCAAAAAACCCTTTACCTATGTTTCAAATCAAAGAACAACCTACCGTTTTTGATGTATGCATTGTGGGCTCCGGAGCAGGAGGAGGAATGGCAGCCTATCAACTGGCAAAAGCGGGTGCGAAGGTTGCACTTTTAGAGGCCGGAGGCTATTTCGATCCCGCTGATCCTAAATACATTACGCAGCTTAAATGGCCTTACGAATCCCCGAGACGCGGCGCTTCAAACCACCGGCCTTTCGGTGATTTCGATGCGGCCTGGGGTGGCTGGGAGATCGATGGAGAACCCTATACACGTAAAAACGGGACACAATTTGACTGGTTCCGGTCAAGAATGCTGGGTGGGCGCACCAACCACTGGGGACGTATTTCGCTGCGTTTCGGACCAAAAGATTTTAAAAGAAAGAGCATTGACGGACTTGGTGACGACTGGCCGATCGGCTACGACGATGTAAAACCATATTACGATCAAGTGGATAAACTGATCGGGGTTTTTGGAACAGTTGAAAATATGGACAACGAGCCGGACGGAATTTTCCTTCCTCCGCCCAAGCCACGTTTGCACGAACTTTTCCTGAAACAAGCTGGAAAAAAGGCGAATATTCCTGTGATTCCTTCGCGACTTTCGATCCTTACAAAACCAATAAATGACCAGCGCGGCGTTTGCTTTTATTGCAGCCAATGCTCCCGCGCGTGCCAGGCTTACGCGGATTTTTCTTCGTCTTCGGTACTTTGTATCCCGGCGATCAAAACCGGAAATGTAACGCTGATCAACAATGCAATGTGCCGTGAGGTACTTACAGATCCAAATACAGGATTGGCAACCGGCGTTTCGTACGTCGACAGAGAAAAGCTGACTGAGCACACCATTAAAGCAAAAGTTGTCGTTTTGGCGGCAAGTGCGGCGGAGTCTTCAAGATTGCTGCTTAACTCAAAATCAGAACGTCACCCAAATGGTCTTGCAAATTCAAGCGGCGTAGTTGGTCACTATTTGCACGATTCCACTGGTGCTTCCCGTGGCGCTTTCATGCCGCATATGATGGACCGGAAACGCTATAATGAAGACGGTGTGGGTGGTATGCACGTGTACACACCGTGGTGGCTGGACAACAAAAAACTGGATTTCCCAAGAGGTTACCATATTGAATACGGCGGCGGAATGGGTATGCCGAGCTACGGTTTCGGTTCTGGTATTGAAAATCTGAATGGTAAATATCCGACTGCATCCGGCGCAATGAAGCCCGCAGGTGGTTATGGAGCTTCACTCAAAGAAGATTATCGTCGTTTTTATGGTGCCAATATCGGTATGGCAGGTCGCGGAGAAGCTGTTCCCGATTTCAACAATTATGCAGAAATCGACCCGAGTGTGGTGGACAAATATGGTATCCCGGTATTGCGTTTCCATTACAAATGGTCTGATTACGAGATCAAGCAGGCGAAACACATGCATGATACTTTTGAGGAAATGATCCATGCATTAGGTGGAATACCAAACGGTGTGAAGCCGGGAGCTGACACGAATTACGGTTTGGCCGCTCCGGGAAGGATTATTCACGAAGTAGGAACCGTCAGAATGGGCGACGATCCGAAAACTTCTGCATTGAACAAATTCTCCCAAGCACACGATGCGAAAAACGTATTTGTGGTAGACGGCGGTTCGTTCGTATCGCAGGCTGATAAAAACCCGACCTGGACGATTCTTGCATTGTCATGGAGAGCATCAGACTACATCATCGATCAGAAAAAACAGAAGAATATTTAATTGTTTGAACATTGTTTCAAATCAGATATATATGAAACGCAGAGATTCACTCAAAGCCTTAACACTCAGTTCGCTGGGTATTACAGCACTTAATCCGCAGGTTGCATTAGCCGAACAGAGGGATCTGGAAATGCAGATGCCGCCGGAAACCCCGCTCAAAATCCCGGGTGGAAGAACGAAAGAAGAAGCAATCCGCGACGCGCGGCTCATGAAAGAGAAGTTTCTGACGGTCGCTGAGCTTGCTACTATTAAAGTGTTGGTCGATATTATTATTCCGGCCGACGAAAAATCAGGCAGCGCATCTCAGGCCGGAGTTCCCGATTTTATTGACTTCATCGTCAAAGATATGCCCCAGAATCAAACACCTTTGAGAGGCGGTTTGAAATGGCTGGACCGGGAATCGAGCAAGCGGTTCGGAAAGATCTTCACGCTGGCAACCAAGTCACAGCAGATCCAGATCATCGATGATATTGCCTATCCTGAAAAGGCCAAACCTATTTACAGTCAGGGTGTTGCATTCTTCAACCTCATGAGAAACCTGACAGCTTCCGGCTTCTACACTTCTAAAATCGGAATTGCAGATATTGGTTATATGGGAAATACGCCGAACGTCTGGGAAGGTGTTCCTGCTGATGTTTTGAAGCAATATGGATTGAGCTACGACTCATAAGTTGTAGCTGTTAAATGCAAAAAGGCTGATCAGATCTGATCAGCCTTTTCGCATTTATAATAAGATATATAATCAATATAGCTTCTGGCGCTGCTGTTTTACAGTTTCGTCTTGCAGGAAATCGTCGTAGCTCATCAGTTTGTCCAGAATTCCTTTTGGTCCGATTTCAATGATCCTGTTCGCGATGGTATGCACAAACTGGTGATCATGGGAATAGAACAACAGACAGCCGGTGAAATCAATCAGCCCATTGTTCAATGCAGTGATCGATTCAAGGTCAAGGTGGTTGGTAGGATCATCCAAAACCAATGCATTCGCGCCGGAAAGCATAGTACGGGACAACATACAACGCACTTTTTCACCTCCTGAAAGTACCTTCGCCTTTTTCAAAGATTCCTCTCCTGAGAAAAGCATTCTACCCAAAAATCCACGGATAAAGCTCTCGTCTTTCTCTTCTGAATACTGACGTAGCCAGTCCACGAGGTTCAAATCCACATCAAAAAACTGTCCCGGATCTTTTGGAAAGTAGGATTTGGTGATGGTCACTCCCCAGGTATGACTTCCCTTATCCGCCTTTTGTACATCACTGATAATGTCAAAAAACGTACTGATCGCCATTACATTACGGCTTACAAAAGCGATTTTATCACCCTTATTTACAGTAAAATTTAGATTGTCAAACAGCTTGGTCCCATCGTCGGCCGTTTTGGAAAGTCCTTCCACTCTTAATAGCTGGTCACCCACTTCGCGCTCGGATTTGAATGCGATATAGGGATATTTCCGTGACGAAGGTTTGATATCGTCAATTGTAAGCTTTTCAAGCAATTTCGAACGTGAAGTTGCCTGCTTGGATTTGGAAGCATTCGCACTGAACCGGCGAATAAACTCTTCAAGTTCCTTACGTTTATCTTCCGATTTCCTGTTAGCATCCTGGCGCTGCTTCAAAGCCAGCTGGCTCGATTGGTACCAGAAAGAATAGTTACCGGAGAACATCTGCACTTTACTAAAATCAATATCAACCACGTGCGTACAAACTTCATCGAGGAAGTGACGATCGTGGGAAACAACAATAACCGTATTCTTGAAATCTGCAAGGAAATTTTCAAGCCATAAAACCGTCTCAACGTCAAGGTTGTTGGTAGGTTCATCGAGCAGCAGTACATCCGGATTTCCAAAAAGCGCCTGCGCCAAAAGTACCCGAACCTTATCGTTTGAGTTCAGATCTGCCATCATCATTTGGTGCTGATCTTCACCTAAGCCTAGTCCGCTCAAAAGCTGCGCTGCCTCAGTTTCTGCTTCCCAACCATTCAGATCGGCGAATTCTGCTTCGAGGTCCGCTGCTTTTTCTCCGTCAGCGTCGGTGAACTCCTCTTTTTCATAAATAGCTTCCCGCTCCTTCATGATCTTGTACAGGCGCTCGTGCCCGATGATCACGGTATCCATCACCGAATAGGTATCAAACTCAAATTGATCCTGTTTCAGGAATGTCATCCTTTCGCCCGGGTTCATGTGCACATTACCCGTTTGCGGCTCTATTTCACCTGAAAGAATTTTTAAAAATGTAGACTTACCAGCCCCGTTCGCTCCGATTACACCGTAACAATTGCCTGGGACAAACTTTATATTTACTTCGTCGAATAATATCCTTTTTCCGTATCGCAACGATACGTTCTGAACCGTAATCATCTTAAAAACCGATTATTTTATGAATGAGACCGCAAAACTACAAAAATCGAGTCGATTTCGGGTATTTTGGTCAATTTAAAACAAACAAGGCAGACCGAACAAACCGATCTGCCTTGCCTCTATATTTGCTGAGCGATCAGGGGATTACGCGCAAAGTATGCGCTCCTTTTCCGACACTGATCGATGCTCCCTGTTTCTTCAAAGACGGGCTGTCACCTTTCGCAACAGTCCAGAATTCCACACCGCCATTTCCATTTCCGTATTGTAAATATTCAAAAACTGAAACAGCCACATTCGATCCGTCTTTGTCAAAAGCGACACTCTGCGGGTAAATTCCTTCGAAAGGATAATCTGCTACTTTGGTCAATGCGCCGGTCGGGGCAACTTTGAACAATGAGAGAGAAGCGCCTGTACCTGCGCCGGCCTCCGTCCAGGGTGAGCCGCTTTTTCCTGCATTCGCAGTCACGAGCAGCGTCCCGTCCGGGCTAACTGCAAAAGATCCCGAATTCAGACCGACGGGCGCTTGTCCAGAAACCTTGTGTTCCGCAGAACCGTCCATTGAAAAATCAACTACCAAAATTTCCCCTTCCCCTGCTGCCTTACCTTGTGCACCTTTGCTATCTAGTACTAAATAATGCTTACCGTCTGGCGTAAACTTACCGAACGTAGGTTCAGTCCCAACCTTAACCGGCTTTCCAAGCATTTCAACATTTTTCAGCTTACCTGCTTCTCTGATCACTTTATACAAGCCAACTTCATTTGAATTGTCGAGGGTAAAAGCGATAAAATCGCCGGAAGGGTGCCAGGTAAGGTCAATAATCTTGTTAGTCGTGTCAATTGCGGCGGGCAGGTTAAGGAAGCGCGCAGGCTTTCCGTCCGGGCCCGCTTCAATGAAAACCAGTTCCTTACCGGCATCGCTGGTTGACAGGATCAATTCGTTTTTATTTACATCAATTGAAGTCGGCTTTTTACCAACAGGAAATCCAAACTTCGCTTTCGGAGCGGCCAGGTTTGTGATATCAACCACAAATAGTTTTTCTCCAACAGGAAATTCCTGTGCAGGATCTTTATATTCTGTGACTCCATCCTCCGGCCTCAGGCGGTTTTCAAGTACATAAGCCAGGCCACCGGCTGCGGGTACGGCCAGCGTTTTGGAAAATCCCAGTGCCGAGTTAGATACCAGTGCTGATCCCAATCCTTTGCTGCCTCTTTCAATTGGAAACTTGATCGTACTCAACTGATCTTTTGAAGCGTTGTCTCTTAATAGCTTTCCATCAACAAATGCCGAGGCCGACATATCAGCATCAGAAACAACAACCAGGCCGCGGGCATTGAATGTAATGGGAGATTGGGCAACTACCGGCATACTACCTAATGTTGCCAATCCAGCAAATAATGCGACTTTTTTCATAAAGTGAATTTAGGTTTTAGGTGGTTTGAAAAACGTTTGAGTTATAAATCAAAAGAAACCTTGGTTAGCTTTTGACTATCCAAGGTTTCTTTTTTTAAATCGCAATATAAAAGAAAACCCTGATAGTAGACCTATCAGGGTAGTTTCCTCAGTAGAAAAAATTATGCTGCAACCGCAAGTGAATTAACCAATTTGGCCAATTTCGATTTTTGGTTAGAAGCTTTTTTCTTATGAATAATATTTTTCTTAGCCAAACGATCAAGCATAGAAGATACTGTTTTGTAAACATCTACTGCCACTGCCTTATCAGTCGTTTCGCGTAATTTCTTGATATATGAGCGTGTAGTTTTGTGCTGGTAACGGTTACGCAAACGTTTCGTTTCATTCGCGCGAATTCTCTTTAATGCAGATTTATGATTTGCCATTTCGTATTATTATTTTTCAATTTCTAATTTCGGTGTGCAAAAATAGACAACTGAGCACAATTTGCCAAATTTAACAACAAATATATTTGACCTTTCTCCTGCCCTATTTCCTCATGCGCTGTAAGTCAGACGATAAATACTCTTCGATCCGGCTTTCCAATTCGTTATAAGGAATGTTCCCGTGAAGCTCTCCTTCGACTGCCAGGGATATCTTGCCCGTTTGTTCCGAGATCACGATCACGATTGCGTCGGTCGCCTCGCTCATTCCCATTCCGGCCCGGTGACGGAAGCCAAGCGACGACGGAACATCCACACCGTCGGCTACGGGCAGCACGCATCTTGCTGCTTTCAATACACCGTCGACGATAATTACTGCACCGTCATGCAGTTCACTATATTGATTGAATAGGGATACCAGCAACGGTTTTGATACGCGTGAGTCGAGCAGTTCGCCCGTTTCTACATATTTACTAAGGTCGTCGCGCTTATTGACCACAATTAATGCCCCCGTAAAATTCGCAGCGATCGTTTTGCTTGCATCTACGATCTCTTTAAGGTTCTTAGCTTTCAGATCGAGTACGGATGTACCGATGATTTTTTTTAGAAAACCGTTATTGGTATAAATAGTTGACTTACCGATGATCAACAGAAACCTGCGTATCTCCTGCTGGAAAATGACGATCAATGCAACCGCACCAACACCCATAAAGTATTCAAGGATCGCAGTTAATAGTCCCAGTCCCAGCCCTTTAACAACCAGGTAAAAAACGTATACGAACAAATAACCCAGAAATACACGGCTCGCGATGCTACCCCTGACGAGTGTATAAACTTGGTACAATAAAATGGCAACCAGAAAAACATCCAGGACATCGGTCCAGTTAATGTTTAAAAAACCCACACGCATAGGAAAATGATAATATTCGCGCCTAAATTACTATTAAATTCTAAGAGTCACCGACCGCAGACCACAGTTTTACAGCTTCCACCGCTGCTTTTACGTCATGTACCCGCAACATAGACGCTCCCTGCTGCAATGCGAGCGTATTCAATACGGTAGTACCATTCAGAGCTTCATCGGCAGTGATTCCAAGTGTTTTAGAAATCGTCGATTTCCTTGAAAGACCAGCCAGCACCGTGCAGCCCAAAATCTGAAACTCAGAAAGCCTCCGGATCAGTTCGAAATTTTGAGCGCTGTTTTTAGCAAATCCAAAACCTGGATCTACAATAATATCAGCCAAACCATAAATCCGCAATGCAGCGATTTTGCTCTGTAAATTTTGCAAAATATCGATAACCAGGTTGTCGTAGCTTGTGAGCTTGCTCATTGTTTGCGGCTCACCCCGCATGTGCATTAATATGTACGGAACCCGGGCTTCGGCTACCGTGGCAAACATACTCTCGTCAATTGTACCGCCGGAAACATCATTTATTATCGATGCACCGTATTCAACAGCACGCTTTGCGACCTCAGAGCGAAAGGTGTCTACTGAAATGATAATGCCTGGAAATTGTTTGGTCAGTATTTGAAGAGCCGCCAGTACACTCGCCGATTCTTCCTCAATATCAATCACTTTTGCGCCCGGCCGGGTAGAATATCCTCCAATATCAATGATCGCCGCGCCTTCTTCCAGCATCGTTTCTGCCCGCCCGATGATATCGTTTTCGGATGTTACTCGGCTTTCTCTGAAAAACGAATCTTGGGTTACATTCAGGATACCCATCACCAGTGGCGTTGTCAGATCGACGATTTTGCCCCGGATGTTGAGCGATTTTTTGCTAACTTGCAACATAGATTTGTTTAAATACTAACTCAAAACAGTGAAATCCACAGAATCGGAATATCAGGAAATCATTCAGTATTGCCAAGATCTTTTCACAAAAAAAAACAAGGATTACGGAACCTCCTGGCGCATCCTGCGAATTCCTTCCATCACGGACCAGATCTTTATAAAGGCTCAGCGAATCCGTACCATTCAGGAAAAAGGCGTGCAAAAAGTTGATGAAAACGTTTCTTCCGAATTCATCGGGATCATCAATTATTGCGTGATGGCGCTGATCCAGATCGACAGCCAGGGTAGTGAACAATTACCGGAAGGCGCGCTTACAGAACTTTACAACAAACAAGTGAAGGAAGTGGCTGAGCTGCTATTCAACAAAAATCACGATTACGGCGAAGCCTGGCGCGATATGCGTATCAGCTCAATGACGGATATTATTTTAATGAAACTATTGAGAATCAAACAAATAGAAGATAACAACGGATTAACGATCGTGTCGGAAGGTGTGAAAGCCGGCTACCAGGATATTATCAACTACTCCGTTTTTTGTCTGATTAAATCCAATGCGCTGCAAACCAACTAGACTGCATGCATTAAATTCAGCTATTTTAAATGAAAATCATCGCTCAGATTTCCCGCGTCATTGTCGGGCTGCTATTCATTTTTTCGGGACTTATCAAGCTGAATGATCCGATCGGGACGCAGTATAAGCTGGAAGAATATTTCGAAGTTTTCGCGACTGACCTGCCTATGTTCCATGATTTTTTCATGGGACTTATCCCGCTGGCGCTCTACTTTTCGGTATTTCTCTGCACGGCTGAAGTGGTGCTGGGTATTGCACTGCTGGTGGGCTACAAACCCAGAACTGTGTCCTGGCTGCTGCTGCTGATCATCGTATTCTTTACATTTCTCACCTTCTATTCTGCCTATTTTAACAAGGTAACCGACTGCGGTTGTTTCGGGGCGGCTATTAAACTTACTCCCTGGACTTCGTTTGGGAAAGACATATTTCTGCTTGCGCTTATTCTGATCATCGTTTATTACCGAAAGAAATTCCGGCCGCTGCCGACAGGTATTATCGTGGCAGTGTCCACTCTCGCGTCGCTGGGTGTGGCAGTATATTCGCTGCGCCATTTGCCTATTCTGGATCTGCTGCCTTATCGTGTGGGAGCCAATATTCCCGCCCAACTGAAACCTTCGGAGCCGCTGCGATACCTATACACTTTCGAAAAAGACGGGAAGACGTTTGAATATGAGCAATATCCGAGTGACACGACGCTGGTATTCAAGGAAATGAATGTGATCAATGAGGATGCCAAGCCGAAAATCACAGACTATAAAGTTTGGAACGATGCAGGCGATTTTACAGAAGAAACTTTTAAAGGCACAAAGCTTTTCCTGATCATTAAAAACCTTACTGATATCAATACAGCTGCTTTGCCAGATATCAATAAGTTGCTCAATGCAGTGCGCGGAAAAGGGGTCGAGCCGATTATATTGACCTCAGGCAATAGCGACGAAATAGTTCAATTCGTGGCTTCTCACCAGCTCACTGCGCCTTTTTATTATGTAGATGCAACTGTATTGAAAACGATCCTGCGCTCAAATCCGGGCTTGTGGCTGCTGAAAGATGGTACGGTCAAAGGGAAATGGCACTATAATGATACGCCGGAAGCGGAGGAGGTTCTTAACCTTGTTAAATAGCCACTTTTTTTGAAATGAAAAATATAATCCTTGTGGGGATGATGTCGTCGGGTAAAACGACGCTTGGAAAAAAGCTCGCCCGGATCCTGAATTATCGGTTTGTAGATCTTGATAAGCTGATTGAGCAGGACCAGAATATGGATATCCCGACCGTTTTTGCAACGAAGGGCGAACCGTATTTCAGGGAAGTGGAAAGCAGGATACTGAAAGAAGTGTCCGGACGCCGGAATATGGTACTTGCATCTGGCGGGGGTACGCCCTGTTTTTTCGATAATATGAGGGTGATCAATCAAATGGGTATCAGCATATTTTTAGACGTGCCTGCGAAAGATCTGGCTCGCCGCATTGAAAACCACGGAAAAGACGATCGCCCGATCCTGTCAGGAACTACTTCGCTGACAGATACATTGGAGCAAAAAATAAATGAGCGCCTGCCGTTTTATTCGCAGGCGCTCATTACTTTGAAAGGTGATATTGACACAAGTCACTTATTGCAGGAACTGAAACCGCTGCTGTGATCAGAAATTGTATCCCAGCGTTAAAACTAGATTAAGTGGTTTGGTTGAAATGTTGGCAGTGTAAAATTGCTTGTCAGGATTTTCGAGTGTATAGGGCGTGTAAGTCGCTTTGTACATGGAATAGGTACCTGCCAATTCTACAAAGATCCGATTGAACCGCGCGCCCAATCCCGCAGAATATAGCATCCTATCGCGTTTGATCCCGTCAATGCGCTCGTAATACGGGTCTGCAAAATAGGCGATTCCAAGGCGACCTCTTAATATCCCAAACCGGTATTCCCCACCCAGCCTTGCATTCACAACATTGCGATATACATCTTTTACCTCCGCATTGTTATTTGTTCTAAAATCATCATTTTCCTGATCGGTCAGGAAGTTTGTGCGAAGGCGCATTCCTGAATAACCTACAAATTCCAGCGTTCCGGTGATAAAACCGCTGCTATTAAAGAAGTAAGTAGCACCAGCAGAACCTCTGAACGGACTTACAATCGAGTATTCGAAATCATTGGGTACCAGAGAAATCCGCCTGTCCCTCGGTCCGACATCTACACCATTATCATCGGTGATAGACCCACGGATATAATTTGCGGCGACAGATTGGTTGAACGTTTCCCGCATTGCAGTGAAAGTCGGCGAAGTAAGCGAGGCGCCGACCTGAATGGTTGGGGAGAATTTATAGATCAAACCAAACGTTGCATTAACCCCATTACCAGATGCAGAAAAGTCCTGGTAATTCGTAGTGGAATGGAAGTAGGATGCATTGATGATCGAATCATGCAGCATGTGGGTGTAGTTATACCTGATCCTGCTAAAACCAAGCGAACCGCCTACGAACAATTTATCATTGTAATTCCCTGCATAAGCAATAGTCCACTGCGTTTGCGCGCCTTTTGAACTGAAAAAACCCTCCTGCAAGGTGGCGTTCCTCGCATCGTCACGCGCATAAGGAGAACCATACCCTTCGGTAGTAGAAACAAAATTGGTAGGATAGATAGTCTGCAACTGGTAGTAGGCATGATCCAGATAGCGGTAAGTGCCCTGGTTGTCATCCAATTCCTGAGCGTAATCTTCATCCGTGTAGCCCGCTGCATTCGCATCTTCAATTGCCCTGTCCAGAAAATTACTGCTGTTGTTCAGACCCGTGTAATTGAATTTGTTCTGGAAAGATTGCTGTCTTGAAAAAGAAATACCCAGAGAAGTCCTTTTCCATTTACGCTGAAATCCAGGCTGGCTGGTAATGACCAATGATGCATTGGCAACATTGCCGGAGCTCTTTCCGGCCGCTGTAACGCGATCAATGTATTTGGTATCGGTATTGAAATTACTAAGTCCTGGACTTATCGATACTTCTGAGCGGGTAAAAAAGCCAAGTCCTGCGGGATTGCCGCTGATTGTGCTGGCGTCGCCGCCTAAGGCTGCGTGATTACCTCCGACAGCCTGAAAACGGGCTGTACCAGTTTGGTTAATCTCAGAATAGCGAAATGCGTCGCTGGCATATTGGGCAAAGGAAGTTGATGATGGTATTAAAAAGCTAAAAAATAAGATAGCTTTTGCTTGCGATCTGTTCATATCAAATACTACAAAAATCAATGCTGGTTTGAACAATTATTTAAACAAAAACCCTGCAAACTTATCGGGTTTTGCAGGGCTTTAAACATATCAAAGATCTAAATTCTTAACAACTTATCTCGGACCTCTTGAAGACGAACGTGTTGCTCCTCCTCCACCACCGCCACCGGATGGTGCGCTGTAAGATCTCGTTGGCGCACTAGGTGCACTGTAAGTTCTTGAAGGCGCGTTGTACGATTCACTTCTCGAAGGTTGCTGGTAAGTCCGGGTTGGCGCACTGTAATCAGACTGACTTCTTGAAGGAACGTTGTAAGACGGCTGGCTGTAAGTGTTTCCGCTTCTGGATGAACGTGGCGATGTATAATTTCCAGCGCTTCCGGAGTTAGGCTGCGAATAAGTGCTGCCGCCTGCCTGGCGTGGACGTGAGTAATATACATTGTTGCCTTCGCTTGCTCCTCTGGTCGAATAGGATTCGTTTGCCATTCTGCCACCGGTATTGTTCACTTCACCTCTGGTAGACGTTCTTCCTGATCTTGGAGAAGAATAAGTTTCATTTGCAGAAATCGCATTTGAAGATCTTCTTCCGTTAGATCTGTTGGTTGTAACCGCACCAGATCTCGATGGAGTTGAATTGGCCGCGCTGCGTACTCTTCCATTTGAAACAACTCTTGGTCCGTACGTTCTGGAAACTCCTCTTTCGACATTGTTAACTACGACAACCGGACGGCTGTAGGCCCATGGGGAATATCCATAACCACCTCCATAACCACCTCCGTAAAATCCATCGTAACCGTAACCGTACATGTTATAACCAAATGGATCGTAACCGAAAGGACTGTATCCCATCATGTTACCATAACCCATCATCCCACCGTAACCCATCATGCTGCCGTAACCGAATGGAGAATATCCCCATGGTGAATAGCCGCCCATCATGGATCCCATTCCGAAACCGATATAAGGGCTCATCCTGAATCCATTTCCATAACCGATGCGGAAACCTGCATTCATCATGCTTCCTGGCCAGTAAGACCCGATTCCGCCGTAAAACGGACTGATATTAGAAGTTGCGCTGTTGAAACCGTCAACAAAACCTGCATTGTAACCTACGTCACTGGAAACAGCGCGCTTCACACCCCGTGATGTCATGTAAGACTCATCGTAATAATCTGCGGTTCCGCTTTCTCCGTCGCCGGTGTAACTGTAATCGGGATTATCTCCCCGGGATAGTTCCTGATCTGCACCTCCGTCTCTCGTTACTACCCCCGAACCTGGCCCGCCTCCATAAAGGTCATCATAACCGCCGCCCGAACGTGATACATATTGATTTGAAGTACATCCCCAAGCTCCCAATAAAATTAGCAAAGACAAGTGCTTCGCTTTATTGATTGTAATCATGGCTTTAAAGGATTAAATGTTTGATGCTAATATAACTATAAATTCCGTTCCACACTATAAGTAAACGCCCGTTACATTACATTAATTCCAAAGTTAACATAAAAAACTATCTTTGCAACTCCCCGAAAAACGAGCTGTTTATAACAATATACTCCATTTCAATTACAAAAAAATCCTAATAATGAGTAAATCCCTGCCAACACGAAGTGAGAACTACTCCGAATGGTATAATGAGCTGGTAAAAAGAGCAGATTTAGCTGAGAATTCCGCAGTGAGAGGCTGTATGGTGATTAAACCTTACGGCTATTCTATCTGGGAAAAAATGCAGCGTGCATTGGACGATATGTTCAAGGAGACCGGCCACTCAAACGCGTATTTCCCGCTTTTTATACCCAAATCCTACCTAAGCAAAGAAGCTTCCCACGTGGAGGGTTTTGCCAAGGAATGTGCAGTGGTTACCCATTACCGGCTGAAAAATGACCCGAACGGGAAAGGCGTGATCGTGGATCCGGATGCAAAGCTGGAAGAGGAACTGATTGTACGGCCCACTTCTGAAACGGTGATCTGGAGTACTTATAAAAACTGGATCCAATCCTACCGCGACCTGCCTTTGCTTATCAACCAGTGGGCAAATGTGGTGCGCTGGGAAATGCGGACAAGGCTATTCCTTCGTACCGCCGAATTTTTGTGGCAGGAAGGGCATACCGCCCATTCAACCGCGCAGGAGGCGATTGCGGAAAGCGAGCAAATGCTGGAAGTTTACGCCACTTTTGCCGAAGAATGGATGGCGATGCCCGTTGTAAAAGGGATTAAAACTGCGAATGAAAGATTTGCAGGTGCCGAAAACACCTATTGCATTGAAGCTTTGATGCAGGACGGAAAAGCTTTGCAGGCAGGTACTTCTCACTTTTTAGGCCAGAATTTTGCGACTGCATTTGACGTGAAGTTCCAGGACAAGGACGGGAAACTGGAATATGTTTGGGGTACTTCCTGGGGAGTGAGCACCAGGCTCATGGGCGCATTGATTATGGCGCATTCCGACGATGCCGGGTTGGTACTCCCTCCAAAGCTCGCCCCGATACAGGTTGTGATCGTTCCGATTTATAAAAATGATGAACAGTTGCAACAGATTTCCCAAAAGGTAGATGAAATTACCAAAGCGCTGAAAAAGCTGGGTATCTCGGTAAAATATGATTCGAACGATGCTTACAAGCCGGGATACAAGTTTGCCGAGTACGAACTGAAAGGCGTTCCCGTGAGGCTCGCCATTGGCAGCCGCGACCTGGAAAACGGTACGATCGAGGTAGCCCGCCGGGATACCAAAACGAAGGAAACTGTCAGCCTCGAAGGTATTGCAACGCATATACAAGCGCTTCTTGACAACATCCAGGAGTCGATTTACAACAAGGCGCTCGCATTCCGGGATGAAAATACATTTCGGGTAGATACATTCGAAGAGTTCAATCAGGTTCTCGATTCTAAGGGTGGATTTATCCTTGCGCACTGGGACGGGACTTCTGAAACAGAGGAGAAAATCAAGGAAGAAACCAAGGCTACCATACGTTGTATCCCACTTGATCAGAAGGAAGAAGCAGGTACGTGTATTTATTCAGGCAAGCCTTCGACGGGCAGGGTAGTTTTTGCGCGGGCATATTAATTTTACAGAAATTCAAGACAACCAGGAAACTGGTTTATTTTCCAACCATAAGATCATAAAATAATGAAGCAGGCGCAGGCAGGAGACAACGTACAGGTCCATTACAAAGGCACCCTACCAGACGGGCAACTTTTTGATTCGTCGGAAGGTCGCGATCCGCTTAACTTCCAATTGGGAAGCGGACAAGTTATCAAAGGATTTGATGACGGGGTGACCGGAATGGAAGTTGGCGACAAAAAGACGATCCATATCCCCAATGCGGAAGCTTATGGTCCCGTAAATGAGGATATGATCATCAATTTCGATCGCAAGCAAATTCCGGCGGACATTCCACTGGAAATCGGCGGAACGCTGAATATGCATCAGGATGGTGGCCAGGTTATCCAGGTTATCGTTCGCGAAGTGACAGAAGATTCAGTGATACTGGATGCAAATCACCCGCTGGCTGGCCAGGATCTTATATTCGAACTTGAACTGGTTGGAATCAACTAATCAGTATATTACTAACGGGAACGGACCGGCGAAAGCTGGTCCGTCTTTGTTTTCACTCAGTCCATTTCAGGCTGAAAGCTTCCGGTTTGGTACCGGGTATTTTTAACAAAATCTGCCTGGCTGCAAGATCATGCAACATGCGGTCCGCTCGCTTCTCAGATACATTGATCATTCTCGAATAAAATCTCGCATTGACCGAATCCTCAATTCTCAGGTAAGCTACCAGCGATTTCACGTGCTTGCTTGCCAGCAGCTTTTCCGTTTCAAGATTGTCGGAATTATAAAGTAATAGCTTGGGAATAGGCACACTCTTATCTTTTACCCGCACATAAATCGTACGCGCACCTTTGTCGCTTACCACATAGTGCGGCTTTTCTTTGCTTTCTTCAACTGTCACTAGCAAAACCTTTTTGCCATTAAGCTGCTCAGATTTAATTTGAATTAAAATTTTGGGATCTATAAAATCTGTATTCGCTTTTTCCAGTTTTTGAAGCTCTGTCAGTTCCGACGTCACGCCGCTGATCACCCCTGAATCATTTACCCCAATAATTAATAAACCACCCGATGTATTGGCAAAGGATACAATTGTCTTAGCGATTTTTGCGGGGCTGTCAATCCTGCTTTTAAACTCTGTGCGAAGCCCTTCTCCGGCACTTATGATTTCTGCAATGCTTTTACTCATTCATTAAATAAGACTATATTTTTTACCCGGCAACGACCTGATCATTCCCTGGAACTCAAGGTTTAACAATAATGTGGCCAATTTGTTCAAATGCATACCCGAATGCCATGCTAACTCGTCAATCTGCGTTGTTCCTTTCTGTTTCAGCATCGCCAGGATCTGTCCTTCATCCTGCGTAAAACCATCGAAACTCAGGGACAGATTTTTTGAAGGAATCAGTTTTTCGGGCGCCTCTTCCCTACCCCAGCCCATTGCATTCACCAGATCTTCGACGGAGGTAAATATGGAAGCTTTGTGATCGCGGATCAATGCATTGCAGCCTTCCGACTGCGTATTTCCGATCATACCCGGAACTGCGTATACATCGCGGTGGTAGTTCTGCGCAAATTCAACCGTAATCAGACTCCCGCCTTTTTTCCCTGATTCTACCACAATGATCACATCACTTAATCCTGCAATGATCCTGTTCCTGGCTGGGAACCTCATAAAATCCGGCTTGGTTTCAAGTGGATTTTCAGTTACAATTCCACCGTTTCCCTCCATTTCCTGGGCCGTTTTTTTATGTGCTGCCGGGTAAATGACGTCAATGCCGCTTGCCATCACCCCGATCGTGGGGATATTGCTTTTCACGCAGGCGCGGTGCGCGGTAATATCAACTCCGTAAGCCAGCCCGCTCACGATCGTAACCTGAAAGGGTTCCAGCTCGCGTATAATCTGCTCGGTCACAGATTTACCATATTCACTTACTTGCCTAGTGCCCACGATCCCGACAGACCTGCCTGCATTAAAATCCATATTTCCTTTGGAATAAAGCGCGATAGGAGCGTCGTAAAGTGGTTTCAGCCGCAGCGGATAGGAAATGTCAGTGAAGAAGTGCAGCCCGATACCCCACTTTTTGCAATTCGCAAACTCGGTCTCAGCATCGGCCATTCCTTCGCGGGCGAGGATTGCTTTGACCACCTTCTCTCCCACTCCCGGAATTTTGATGAGTTTCCTGTAATCTGCCTGGAACACTTCCCTGGCGCCGCCGCAATAGCTGATCAATTGGCGAACTGTTACTGAACCCACACCTGGGGTGCGAATGAGCGTGAGGATACAAATTTCCTCTGTTTCTGGGGATGCTTTCATGAATTGTAGTGTGTTTTTTGAGTAAAAATCGTTGCTGACCATGCTAAAAAGCTTGGCATGCATTTTGCCAATATACGTCAATGGTTTACTTAAAACAATTTCAATTTCCCAAGTACATATATGGAAAATCTTGACACCGATGCTACGGAAACATTGGCTTCTTTTAAAGGAATGGGGGCGGTTTGTTACCCCGAGGGCGTGCATTACAGAGTATGGGCTCCGCACGCAGACAGCGTTTCAGTAATCGGGACTTTTAATGATTGGGATGTGGAGGCAAATCCGCTTCAATCCGAGGGAAATGGCTTTTGGGCCGCATTGGTTGAGAACTCCAAAGAAGGTGATGAATACAAGTTTTTCCTGAAAACGCCTTTCGGTGAATTTCACAGAAATGACCCGTATGCACTTAAAATGACCAACTCAGCAGGCAATTGCATCGTTTACAATCATGCGTCATTTGAGTGGCACGATTTCAACTTCCAGATTCCAAGCTGGCACGAGCTCGTTATTTACGAGCTGCACGTGGGTACCTTTCACGTAAAGGAGGAAGGGCAGGTTGGTACGTTCTATACTGCAATTGAGAAAATTCCTTATCTGAAAGAAATGGGTTTCAATGCAGTCGAGCTGATGCCCTGCGCTGAATTTCCAGGCTCCCGTTCGTGGGGCTATAACCCGGCGAACCCGTTTTCAATAGAAGCTGATTACGGCGGTCCCGATGGCTTGAAAGCTTTTGTCCAGGCTGCTCACGAGGCTGGAATGGCCATTATTCTGGATGTTGTATACAATCACTTCGGCCCTTCCGACCTGGATCTGTGGCAATTTGACGGCTGGTCTGAAAACGACGGCGGTGGTATTTACTTTTATAATGATTGGAAAGCAGAAACGCCCTGGGGCAGCACCCGGCCGGATTATGGTCGCGGCGAAGTAAGACAATATGTCCACGATAATGCGATGATGTGGCTCAAAGAATATCGCGTGGACGGTTTGCGAATGGATATGGTGCCTTATATCCGCAACGTAAAAGCTGACGGAAATCCGGGTAATGATATTGCAGATGGAATATCGCTGATGCAGTGGATCAACAAGGATATCCGGGAAAGGTACCCGAATTGTATCACAATCGCAGAGGATATGCATTCGCTTGATTTCATCACTAATTCAGTAGAAAACGGCGGATTAGGCTATGGTTCTCAGTGGGATGCAGAGTTTGTTCACACGATTCGCGATGCAATCATTACTGCTAATGATCAGGAAAGGGATATGGAGCAGGTGGTTCAGGCGATCACGTACAAATACAATACGGATTCTTTTCAGCGGATCATTTATACCGAATCCCACGATGAAGTTTCCAATGGTCAGGCCCGTGTGGCCGAGGAAATTGCAGACGGAGATGTGAATAACTGGTATTCCAAAAAACGGGCTGCGCTGGGTGTGGCGCTGGTTATGACCACGCCTGGCATTCCAATGATTTTTCAGGGACAGCCTTTATTGGAAGACAAATGGTTTTCAGACAGCGACCCGATAGACTGGTCTCGGCTTGACAAATTCAGAGGTTTTGCGAATCTGCACCGCGATCTGATACACCTGAGAAGAAACTGGTTTGGAGTAACAAAAGGTTTGCAAGGCCAGAACGTTCAGATCATTCGTGCCGATAATGAGAAAAAGGTGGTTGCAATGCACCGTTGGAGCGAAGGCGGGCCGAAAGACAGCGTGATGGTAATCCTAAACTTTTCAACCGAAACTTTCTCAGATTATAAACTTGGCTTTCCAAGAGGCGGAAAGTGGAATCTCAGGTTCAATAGCGACAATGGAGATTATGATCCGGACTTCTCGCATATCGGCATCACAGATGTGGATACCGCAGACGGCGAATTCGACGAAATGCCTGTTTACGCTTCTTTGACGATTCCCCCCTATTCTGCATTGATTTTCTCGCAGGAGGATTAAATAACCATCGGACAAAGCCAGGTTGATAGCCTGGCTTTGTTATCCGATGATCCTGAAAATCCTGTCCCACCGGATCTTCCGAAGAAAACTAGTGGGATTAGGGTCAATAGACATCCATACAAATACCGCTTTTCCTACAATGTGATCCTTAGGTACGAATCCCCAATAACGCGAGTCCGCTGAATCGTGACGGTTATCGCCCATCATAAAGTAGTAATCCTGTTTGAAAGTGTAAGTTTCGAGTATCTTGCCCCGTTGCGTCAGTCGGCCATTTTCAAATGCTATATCACTATTACCATCGTAATTTTTGATGACCTCTCCGTACAACGCCGAGTTAATCTCATTGAGTTGTACAGTCGTCCCTTCTTTTGGAATTATGATAGGCCCGAAATTATCCTTGTTCCAATCCAGCTGTTCAGCGCCAGGAAATAAGAACGGTTCTTTCAAACCTTTATCAAGCAGTATCGGATCAATGCGCTTTACAAAATCGTATGTTTTCAGCTTCGCTACAATATCGGAAGTGGTTTTAACAATATATCCGAACTGATCGTTAGCGGTAATGCTGTCGCCGAAAGTCTCCGTGAACTGCGCGTAATCTGCTATTCCGTTTTTGTGAAATATATTTTCTTCGTTTACCTGGGTAGTGGTGGAAACGAAGTATTCATTTTGAAGTCTGGGTGGATTCTGCATTGGCTTTCCATTCACGAAAACCTGTCCGCCTCTGATTTCCAACTTATCTCCGGCGATCGCAACGCACCTTTTGATGTAGTTAGATCGCAAGTCGGCCGGGTGAGGATGCAGGTCTGGCAGAACGTTACTGTATTTCTGGTAAGAATCCGGGTGCTCGACGGGCAAGTTGAAAACGACCACATCACCATTTTTTACATTCGTAAATCCGGGTAGCCGGAACTGAGGCAACTGAATCCAGTCGAGATATGAAGGAATCTGCGTTCCCCAAATGGTTTGGTGCGTGAGCGGAACTTGCAGCGGCGTGATCGGCGTGGTAGTCCCGTAATGCATTCGGCTCACGAACAGATAATCACCCACCAAAAGGCTGTTCTCCATCGAAGGAGTGGGAATCACAAATGCGCTGAAAAATAGCCACCGGATGATGGTAGCGGCTACAACTGCAAATAATATGGAATCAAACCATTCACGAAAAGCAGACTTTTTCCTGGGTTGTTGTTTTGATTTTGGCGCTAGTTCAAGGACTGACATTTCGGGGTTGTGATTACTTGAATCGCAAGTTACACTTCCCTTAATAAACAACAAATCTATATATTATATTTTTTTATATATAAACAAAAAAGGGAAGGCTGTTTGCCTCCCCTCCTTTTATATAATGCTTTTTTTAATTGATAACCCTGAAAAGCCGGTTCCACCTGATCTTATTGAAAAAGCTGGTAGGATTTGGATCGATCGACATCCACACGAAAACAGCTTTTCCTACAATATGATCTTTCGGAACAAATCCCCAATATCTAGAATCGGCTGAGTTGTGGCGATTGTCGCCCATCATGAAGAAGTAATCTTGCTTGAATGTATAGCTTGTAATCGCTTTACCGGCAATACTAACCGTTTTTTCGCCCAGTTCCACACCTTCGTTCTCTTCATAATTTTTAATAACCGGGCCATACAAAGCGACATTTTCTGGCGTCAGCGCAACTGTCATTCCTTCCTTCGGCACTTTTACCGGGCCGTAGTTATCGCGGTTCCATTTGAAAAGCTGAGAATTAGGGTAAAGCATCGGCTCGCTGATCTCTTTCGAAGATTTGACAACTGTGATACTTTTTACAAAATCATAAGTCTTCAATTTGGCTGCAATTTCCTCAGTCGTGAACACCAGATAACCCATTTGGTCATTACCAGGAATGGTGTCGCCATAAGTCTCGGAGTAGGTATTGTATTCTGATATTCCGTTCTCTTTGAACACCTTAGCTTCATTTACCGCAGTGGTAGTAGCCACAAAATATTCATTTTCCATGCGTGGCGGATTCTCCATCGCAGTTCCATTTGCATAAACCTGCAAGTCCCGCACTTCCAGATTATCACCCGGCAGTCCCACGCAACGTTTAATATAATTGGTTTTCAAATCGACAGGATGCTGTAACTCAGGCGGGTAATTGAATACAACCACATCCCCACGCTTCACATCGCTGAAACCTGGCAACCGGTATTGAGGCAGTTGGATCGCGTCGGTATACGAAGGGATATTGGTACCCCATATCGTCTGGTGGGTCAATGGAACCTGTAAAGGTGTTTTTGGCGTACGCGTCCCGTAATGCAGCTTGCTTACGAAAAGGAAGTCCCCCACCAGCAAACTGTTCTCCATAGACGGAGTCGGGATCGTAAACGCTTCGAAAAACAACCACCGGATCAGGGTTGCCGCAACGACAGCGAACAATATGGAATCAAACCATTCCCGTATCGCGGACTTTTTCTTTTTTGTATTCACTGTATTTGAAATCAATTCTCTATTTACAGACATGCTTATTTTTCAATTATTGATAGCGTACTAATCCAGGTCTTCAAGTAAATCGTCCATCCCGAATACCCCGGTTTTTCCAGGCAGCCACTCGGCAGATATTACTGCGCCCAACGCAAATCCGGCGCGGGTATGCGCAGTATGGGTAATTTCAATCGTGTCCACCTCAGATTCATAGCGGACAATGTGGGTACCAGGTACTTCGCCCAGTCTTTTTGCTTCTATTTGCACAAATCCATCTTCCTCCTCGGGCGCCAGCTTCCAGCCTTTTTGCGAGCTGTTTTCCGCAGCAATACCTTCTGCCAATGTGATAGCTGTCCCACTTGGCGCATCCAGCTTGTGAATATGGTGGATCTCGGTCATGGAGGTGCGGTAAGCCTGGCCTTTCATCAGCCGCGCGAGCTGGCGGTTCAATCTAAAAAAGAGGTTAACACCAATGCTATAATTGGAAGCGTAAAAGAATGCTCCCTGCTGCTGCATGCACAGATTTTCAATTTCCGATCTGTGTTCCAGCCAGCCGGTAGTACCACTTACGATAGGCCAACCCCTTTTAAGACAATAGGTTATATTATCATAAGCAGCTTCCGGCGCACTGAACTCAATCGCGACATCTACATCAGCTGCGGCGAGTGCATCCATTTCATGCCGGTTCTGTACATCTATTTTTCCTGCGATCGAGTGGCCTCTTTCAATGGCGATACGCTCGATCGTTTTGCCCATCTTACCATACCCGAGTAATAATATTCTCATTAAAAATGTATTTGATTCTAAATGTTATTTCAAATTAAAAACCAGCCGCACTCCTGGTGTAGGAGTAAGCATAGCCGGTTGGTGTAATTTAGGTTCAACCCGCAATGTGAGATCGTCGGACAGGTCAAAAGTTTTCAAATGCGCTGCTACATTGGCCTCAATAATAGAAAGCGTGTAGATCAACCCGGTCACGATAAGTGCAAATCCGCGGTTTCGGCGCCAGTAATTCTTTCCTCTGACTGCCTGGTCCCTGCTCGCGGGCAAGTATTCGCTTTTGGTATTCAATAAATTTCTGACCCTCACAGTCACCGAGGAATCAACTAACTCAGGTCTCGGCTGTCCATACTTTGGGCTATCCTCTTCCAGAATATAAAACTGTTTGTAAGCCGACAGGTAATCGCGGTATTTAAGGGAGTTCAGATAATAGGCATAAAGTCCTCCTCCAAATGCAATGTAGACGATAGGCGCTTTCCAGTAATCTCTGTTGTAAATCTGCCCCATTCCCGGTATCAATGCCATTCTGGTGGCAGTTCTTGGTACGGGCATAAACTTACCTTTAACATTTTTTAACGAATCACCCGGCAGCAGAACGGTACTGTCATTCACCACAACAGGTACTTCCATCACCTGAATGCTGTCTTTGTTATTCGTAGTTTGAGCCGAAATATGCTGCGAAAATAGCAGAATTACCCCCAGCCAGAGCCAGTTTTTCAAGTCTTATTTAAATTTCAATGTTTCCAAAATCTTCTTTAATTCCTCCTGCGAGGCAAAAGGGATCTTAATTTCACCTTTATGCGCCTCACTACTTTTTACGGAAACCTTTGCTCCGAAAAAGGAAGATAATTGAAACTGTAACGACTTTATTTCCTGATTAATTGTCACTGGTTTCTTGTCGGTAAGCGAGCTCGTGCTCATCATTCCAAGCTTTCTTACCTCGTCCTCTACCTTCCGCACAGACCAGCCTTCTTCAATGATTTTATTAAAAATTTTCAGCTGGCTCTGATCGCTATTAATCGTAATAATAGCTCTCGCGTGTCCCATACTGATCTTATTGTCCCGCAACGCAGCCTGAATTACCGGCGGTAATTTCAGCAAACGGATATAGTTATTGACAGTTGTACGGTTCTTACCTACTCTGATCCCCAACTCTTCCTGTTTGAGGCTGCATTCGAGTATGAGTCGCTGGTAACTGAGCGCGATCTCTATTGAGTTGAGGTTTTCACGCTGGATATTTTCGATCAGCGCCATTTCCAGCATTTGCTGGTCATTCGCTGTTCTTACGTAAGCGGGAATGGTAGTCAAGCCGATTGATTTGGAAGCCTGCAACCTGCGCTCACCAGAAATAAGCTGGTAAGAATCTTCCGACATCTGACGAACAGTAATCGGTTGAATAATGCCTTGTACCCGGATTGAATCGGCCAATTCCTGCAATGCTTCCTGGTCGAATTTCGTCCTCGGCTGGTATGGATTAGCCTCTATCTGATCAAGACTGATATCGTTCATCGAACCCACCACGTCCGTTGCCGGCATTCGGGAGGCTGATCTTGAATTATTTACCTTCTCTGAGTCCTGCAGAAGTGCTCCCAATCCTCTGCCAAGCCCGGTCATTTTTTTTGTCTTACTGCTATTCTCCATGTCTTAACTATTTGATCATAATCAGTTTACGCCCATTTGCTTATCCGAAGAGAGCAACCCGTTTTTACTTAGAATTTCTCTTGCAAGATTCAAATAGCTAACCGCCCCCTTACTGTCTGAATCCTGCGCCATAACCGGGATACCATAACTTGGCGCCTCACTGATGCGGACGTTGCGGGGAATGATCGTATTGAAGACAAGTGACTCAAAATGGTTAGTAACCTCAGTCACAACCTGATTAGAAAGCCGCAGCCGAAGGTCGTACATGGTCAGCAGGATCCCTTCGATAATCAGGTCGGTATTGAGCCTGGATTGAATGATTGTAATGGTATTGAGAAGTTTGCCGAGACCTTCCAATGCAAAATATTCGCATTGAACCGGAATGATAACCGAGTCTGCTGCTGTAAGGCTATTGATCGTGATCAGGCCCAATGAGGGTGAACAATCGATGATAATAAAATCGTAGTTGTCGCGCACTTCCGAAATGGCGTCCTTCATTCTGTTTTCCCTGTTTTTCAGGTTAATCATCTCGATCTCAGCACCGACGAGATCAATGTGTGAAGGAAGTAAATGCAGGTTTGGGAAGTCTGTTTCGAAGATAATTTCCGAAGCTTTCGCCTGCTCTACCATGCACTCGTAAATGCTGTTTTCCATTTCCTGCGGGTTAAAACCCAGCCCGGAAGTGGAGTTTGCCTGAGGATCGGCGTCAATGATTAAAGTCCGGAATTCAAGCGCAGCCAGGCTGGCAGCCAAATTAATAGCGGTGGTCGTCTTCCCTACTCCTCCCTTTTGATTCGCAATTGCAATAACTTTGCCCATGTATTCATTTGTGTTACCAATTTCAAATTTCAGCTATTCAGGGCAATTCACCAAAAAATGTTCCACGGAGATTTGAGTAAAACAAATATTATATTGCTAATCAGCGATTTAGCTTACATTATTATTTAATTAAAATTACAAACACCCGGAATTAGACGGATGTTTCACGCCCAAACCTGCGTTCCTTCCGTACAATTCTTGCACATTTCTATTTCCGATCGCGACCGGATCAGCGACGCACGGAAGTCTACATATTTCTTGCCTCTCCAAAGTTCTGTAAATGTCTGCCGCTTCATGTCACCAAGTTTATATTCAGCGTCTTTGTCAAAACAGCAAGGTACCACCGCGCCGTCCCAGGTTATCACGCAGGAATGCCACATTTTCCAGCAGTGATCTACAAATTTGTTTTTAATAGAATAGCCGCCGCCGGCTTCCTGCTTATATCTCGAATACTTGTCAATCGTCGGGATCAGATTTGAACCTTCCTCATAGTCATATATTTGCGCGGTTTTGAAACCGATCTCATCAACACCCATTTCCTCGGCCAGCTTCTTCACATCCTCGATCTGATGTTCATTTGGCTTCACTACCAAAAACTGAAAAATAACGTGCGGCGTGCTCGATTTGAGCTCCTTTTTCCACTTAATAATATTGCGCGTTCCTTCCAGCACCTTTTCCAGATTCCCGCCAACCCGATATTGCTGGTACACATCCTGCGTAGTCCCGTCGATAGAAATGATCAGCCTGTCCAGCCCCGACTCTACTGTCTTCTTCGCTTTCTCATCATTTAAATAATGCGCATTTGTGGAAGTAGCCGTGTAAATGCCTTTGTCGTGCGCATATTGGACCAGCTCAAAAAACTTGGGATGCAGGTAAGGTTCTCCCTGGAAGTAGAAAATCAGATATAATAGCGTATCTGCGAGCTCGTCGATGGTCTTTTTATATAGCTTCTCCTCCATCATCCCGGTAGGTCTCGTAAATGAACGAAGTCCGCTCGGGCATTCGGGACAGCGTAAATTACAAGAAGTGGTAGGTTCGAAAGAAATGGCGATCGGCATTCCCCAGTGCACCGGGTTTCCGGTCATTTTGGAATAAAAATAACTGCTCAAGATCTGAATAGAATTCCAGGCGCGCTTCGGCGTTACTTTGGACATTAAGTTCAGACCATCCTTAAAATTTTTGTTCATTAAATACCGCTTTTGGCGATTAGCATTCAGCTATTTGCGCGATGTGATGATTGAAAAAAGGCCCGCCCGATCAGACTACCTCAATTCCCGTAGTGTACTTTATCTCGGAAATTACGAAATAACTACTGATGTGTAACACGCTTTTGAGTGCAGAAAGTTTTTGTTGGTAGAATTGATTGTAAGCTTCCCCATCTTCCACGATCACTTTCAGCATATAATCGAAGTTGCCCGAAACGACCGAGCATTCAAGCACCTCACTCATATTCACGATAGCCTGGTTGAAGTCCTCAAAACTCTCTTTCCGCTGCTTATCAAGGGTTACATTGCAATATACCACCAGGCTTTTCCCCAGTTTCCTGCGGTTTAAAAGGCTGACATATTTGTCGATAAAACCCTCTTTTTCAAGCTTTTTGATCCGCTCGTGAACCGGGGTTACAGAGAGATTGATCTTACTTGCGATCTCTTTGATGGTCAGTTGCGCGTCGTCCTGCAATAGTGTCAGGATTTTGCGGTCGGTCGGGTCTAGTTGCATTCAGTATTTTTTTCTGATTAGCGCCAGGTTAAAAAGTGGTTTTCCAGTATTTTTTCTTACAAAACCAACCAAAAATAGTTTTCTTTTCTGTCTTATAAACTATATCTGGTATGATTTTCCGCAACAACCTACTTTTGGATTCTTCGCTTCCAAATACCACAAGCATTAACACTATCCTATATGATAATCGGTGTCCCGAAAGAGATCAAGAATAATGAAAACCGAGTGGCGCTTACGCCGGCAGGTGTGACTGAGTTCCGCAAGCAAGGTCACCTTGTATATGTACAAGCAGATGCGGGAAAAGGAAGCGGTTTCAGCGACGAGCAATATCAGGAAGCGGGCGCAAGTATCCTGCCTGCCATTGAAGAAGTGTATGCGATCGCGGAAATGATCATAAAAGTAAAGGAGCCGATTGAAAGTGAATATGCGCTGATTAAAGAAGATCAACTGCTATTCACCTACTTCCATTTTGCATCTTCGGAGCCACTTACACACGCGATGATTGAAAGAAAGGCAGTTTGTCTGGCTTACGAAACCGTTGAAAAAACAGACAGAAGTCTGCCGCTGCTTGTTCCGATGAGTGAGGTAGCAGGTAGAATGGCGGTACAGGAAGGCGCCAAATATCTGGAAAAACCGATGGGCGGATTTGGTATTCTGCTCGGTGGCGTTGCAGGCGTAAAACCTGCGAATGTATTGGTACTTGGCGGTGGTATTGTAGGTACACAATCCGCAAAAATGGCCGCGGGACTCGGGGCAAATGTAACGATCGCTGATATCAGTCTGCCGCGGCTGCGTTACCTGGAAGATATTATGCCAGCCAATGTGGATACCGTTATGTCCAACGAATACAATATCCGTGAGCTCATCAAAAGCGCAAACCTGATCATCGGCGGCGTACTGATCCCCGGCGCGAAAGCTCCTTACCTGATTACCAGGGATATGCTGAAACTCATGAAGCCGGGTACTGTAATGGTAGACGTGGCGATTGACCAGGGCGGCTGCTTTGAAACTTCCAAAGCGACCACGCACGAACATCCGATCTACGAAGTGGATGGTGTCGTACATTATTGCGTTGCGAATATGCCCGGAGCGGTTCCCTACACTTCCACCCTGGCTTTGACAAATGCAACTTTACCTTATGCATTGCAGCTGGCGAATCTGGGCTGGAAAACTGCCTGCGCGGCCAATGAAGAGTTGCGCAAAGGATTGAATGTAGTAAATGGTAAAGTGGTATTCAAAGGTGTTTCCGATGCATGGAACCTGCCTTATACCGAGGTGAAAGAATTATTCTGAATACAACAAACCTAACTATATATGCCTGGCAGGAGTTACTCTTGTCAGGCTTTTGCTTTCTAAAAATATTACAATTAATTTACTGCATAGCTTGCAGTTTCCGATTATCTTCTTACTTTTGCATAAAATTTACGAACATCCGTTCGCTTCTCTGCTTCATACGGTCAGGCATTCATTAAAAGATAGCAGCCTGCATCAATTCGTCCGGTAAGACAGCCGTTCACATGCAGAGCCCCACGGATGATTGTGGTGGGCTTTGCGCAATCCCTTTTTTAAAATTTTCGTTTTTAAGCTCTCGTCATTTCGACAGAGGTTTGTTGTCAAAACATTTCATATTACTGAGCTAGACCGGTATATTTTTGTTTCGACAAAACCAGAGTTGGCAAATGCTGCTGAGCTGATTTTTCCAAATAGAATAATACTAATAGACAGATAATGACAACTGAAACAATTGAATCATTTTCGGAGCTTGGTCTCTCTGAGAATATCCTTAAAGCCCTTACAGAAATGGGTTTTACAAAACCCTCGCCGATACAAGCACAAGGCATTCCGGCAGTAATGCAGGGATCTGACGTAATTGGTCAGGCGCAAACAGGAACCGGAAAAACTGCCGCATTTGGTATCCCGGTACTTGAAAGAATCGATATTACCAGTAATGCAGTACAGGCATTGGTACTTTGCCCAACACGTGAATTGGCGGTGCAGGTATCAGAAGAAATCGGCCGCCTGGCTAAATTCCAGAGAGGCATCAAAATCGAAGCTATTTATGGCGGAGATTCGATCGACAGACAAATGCGTTCCCTGAAAAAAGGCGTACATATTGTTGTAGGAACGCCAGGTCGTGTAATGGACCACATGGAACGCAAAACCTTGAAATTCGACGAAGTTCGGATGATGGTTTTGGATGAAGCGGACGAAATGCTTGATATGGGATTCCGTGAAGATATTGAAAGCATTCTTGCAGATATGCCGGAAGATCGCCAGACTATCCTTTTCTCGGCAACTATGTCGAAGCCAATCATGTCGATCACAAAGCGTTTTTTGAACGATCCGATATTGATTAAAGTAGTTCGTAACGAGCTTACTAACGTAAATATCGAGCAGGTTTACTTCGAAGTTAAACCTCAGGCGAAAGTGGAAGTAATGACCCGCCTGATCGATATGCACCACTTGAAATCACTGCTTGTTTTTTGTAATACCAAAAGAAAGGTAGACGAAATCGTTGAAGATCTTCAATTGAGAGGCTACGCTTCCGAGGGTATTCACGGCGATTTGCGTCAGCAACAAAGGAGTAACGTAATGAGCAAATTCAAGGCTGGTGTTACTACTATCCTGGTTGCGACAGACGTAGCTGCCCGCGGTATTGACGTGAGCGGACTTGACGGTGTGATCAATTATGACATTCCTTTGGACGAAGAATATTACGTTCACCGGATCGGTCGTACCGGCCGTGCGGGAATGTCAGGAAAAGCATTTTCACTGGTTGCCCGTGACGAAAAATATCGTCTGAAAACAATCGAAGGTTACACCAAGGTAAAAATCGAAAAAGGAGTTATTCCTTCTTACGAAGATATCGTTGGTGTTCGCAAGGCACGTTTTGTTGAAAGTATTTCTGTATCTATCCAGGAAGGTGACGATCAGGAGCTTTTCGGAGATGTTCTCGAAATGTTGCAGCACGCAGGTTACTCGACTGAGCAGGTTGTAGGCGCCATGGCGAAACAGATCATGGGTGTTCAGAAAAATGAATACGGAGATTCAAACCTGGCCTGGGAAGAAAGACGCGGTGACGCCGGACGTTCTGGCGGTGACAGATTTGAAAGACGTCCTTCCAGCGGAGGTCGCTTCGAAAGAGGTAACGATCGCAGAGAAGGAGAACGTCGGGGAGCTGATCGCTACGCACCAAAAGGTGATTTTCGCCGTCCCGAAGGTGTTCGCGATGAGAACCGCAAACCCGCATCAGTTGAAGCTGGTATGACCCGTTTATTTTTAAGCCTTGGTCGCAAAGACCATATCATGCCGAAGGATATTGTTGGTGCCATCGCTGGCGAAGCCAATATTCCTGGCAAGACGATCGGTGCAATCGACATATACGACAAGTTCACTTTTGTGGACGTTCCTGAACGTGACGCTCGCGCAGTGCTTCGTGCCATGGACGGTAATACCATCAAAGGAAAACCTGTTCAAATTGATATTGCGAAATAATCGCCTGTCAAATCATTCAAAAAGGGGACTCAATCGGGTCCCTTTTTTTGTTATTTTGCCACCATGAAAGAGAATCAGAAACCAGAAGTCTGGCTGCGAGGGCCGATTCCGCACATTCCGCCTCTGCTGCAACCGGTAGCACACGCATTGAAGCAGGCAGTTGAAGAGCTGGCTGTATTCTCTGATTTTTTTCCTGCCGACCTGCTCTGGGAAAAACCTTCGGGTCTGGCTTCGGTCGGTTTTCACCTCCAACACCTTTCCGGCGTGCTCGACAGGCTGTTTACCTACGCACGATCAGAATCCTTGAATGAAAATCAGCTAGCTTATTTAAAAAACGAAGGAAGTGCTACGCTCGGCGACGAGACCTACGAAAGCCTGCTTTTCACGTTCGAGAAACAAGTGGCCGCCTCGCTTAAACAATTGCAATCTACCCCAGAAGCTACCTTGACCGAAGTGAGATATGTTGGCCGTGCAATGGTACCTTCTACACAACTGGGCTTGCTATTTCACGCAGCCGAACACACACAGCGGCATGTAGGGCAATTGCTCGTGACAGCCAGGATATTACTCGCCCGGCAAGATCAGTAATTCACCTAGTCAGATTCAGTGCGCACATTGAACAGCTTTTGAAGCCAGCTTTTTTGTTCTTCCGCCTGCTCCTGCGCTTCTTTTATTCCGGGAGCAAATCCTGATATTTCCCGCAGATCAGGCTGCCCAGCATTGACCCAGCAGGTATACCAAATGTCCCCAACCATTTTTACCGAAGCTTTCATCCGTCGCTCCACCTGCTTTGCCAGCATTTGATGATACTTTTCCGAAAATTCTCTTGAATAACTTCTGGTCAGTACATTATTTCGCAATTCATAACTGTACTTCTCGTCCTTCTTGAACCGCAATGTGAGTTGTTTCTCAAACAGAAATACAGAGTCGCACGCAAGATGCGAGTCACGGACAATTTTCCAGGCTTCGATTGCTATATTATCACAATACTCCGCCGGACCGATCCATAAATCGTAATTCCCGGCAAATAGCTCTGGCAGTCGCGATTCCCAGAATCCATGAATTCCCTCCTGCCCGCTCAGTTGCCCATTATAATTTCTGGTGGTATGTAAAGGCACGTGTGCGTCGGCGACATAGTGGCCCAGGTCCGCCGAGACTTTCAATATCCTCCCCGGATTTTTGGTTTTGAAAGCTTCCGTCAATTGATAAGCGGATTGCTGTATTTGCCAGGGCACGATCCCATGTTTCCGGAGGCTATCTTCTCCAAAACGCGCAACAGCGGCTGGCCAGAATTTGGGAAGGATCAGCAGCGCACTGTCACCGTAAACATCCAGGTCGATGAAATGCCGCTCCGCTTCACCCACGACAGCGTACCTTCGTTTGTCCGGATTAGTCGCATTTTCAGTAAGGTATTCAATATGCTTTTTATAAAATACCTGCATTTCAGGCGGCAGGCGGAAAGTCGCCATTCTGTTAATCCGCTTATGGGCCCAGAATCCCCACCGGATATCGGAGCCCAATGCCTCATTTTGGCCTTTCACCAAACTGAGAATGAGTGTGATTATGAAAAAAAACTTTGCTTCTTCTGAAAAAATTTTTTTAGGAGCACAATGTGAGACCATACATAATTTGGGAATAGATTATAAACCTTCTTAAACCTATTTAGACGCCTCTTGCACATTCTGGTCACATCTTTCAATTGTTCTCAAACTCAGTTTTTGGAAAAATGCATATTTCAGAACTCTAAAAGCCCATTCCAGCGCGTGGTAACCGATTCGTTATACATTTATTCAAATAGTGATTACCAAATTATATTTTGCGACAATGAGATTTTGCTTGCTGATCTTTCTTAAATTTGCAATATTTCAACATAAGTTATATTTAATATCCAAATAATACAATACTTGAAGAATGTTTTACCTTTGTAGCACAAACAAGATTTAAGAATTTTGAATTGCTACAAATGAAAACGAGAAATAAAACATTAGGATATCTGGTACCAGTCTTCGCGCTTTGCGTATTCATGCTGGTAATCTACGGCGCTTATGTGCCGCACAAACCAGCTGAGACGCAGAAAGTGGTATGCATTAAATTTAAAGAAGGAGCTACTGCCGAGGATATGGAGAAACACTTGCGTGACTTTGCTTCCATGAAAACGTCGATCAAAGATCTGGTTGCCTATTCGGCAGGTCGTGTGCAGAAGTCAGAAGGAAGTGCAAACGAATTTGATGTGATCCATTATCTGACTTTCCGCACGGATGAAGGTGCACAGCAATATGCACTGAACTCAGACCGCAAGGAGTTCATCAAAACCAATGAAGCAAATTGGGATAAGGTGCTGGAAATGAATTCCGACATTCAGAAATAAAAAAATAGTAATAGGAGTGAAAATTTGAAAGAGAGTCGGGTTTCCCGGCTCTCTTTTTTTACCAGTTAATTGGTTCTAATCCCTTACTTGTCAAAAATTCATTTGCCTTGCTGAAATGCCCCGTCCCGAACCAGCCGCCGTTGTTAGCGGACATTGGTGAAGGATGTTTTGCTTTAAGTATCAGATTTTTATTTGCATTGATAATCACTCCCTTTTCCTGCGCATACCTGCCCCAAAGCATATAAACAACATCTTCCTTATGATCCGACACGCATTTAATAACAGCATCAGTGAAACGCTCCCAGCCCTTATTCTGGTGAGAACCTGCCAACCCGCCCTGTACAGTCAACGTTGCATTCAGCAATAGTACACCCTGCTTTGCCCACCTTTCCAGATTCCCGGACTGCGGAAATGGCTTCCCCAGATCCTGCTGAATCTCCTTAAAAATATTGTTCAGTGAAGGCGGCATACGAACCCCGTCATTGACCGAAAATGAAAGCCCATTTGCCTGTCCGGGCCCGTGGTAAGGATCCTGACCAAGTATAACCACGCGGCAATCGTCAAAAGTGCAGTAATTGAATGCGTTAAATATTTGCTTTGCCGGAGGATAAATTTGTTTGGTTTTATATTCCTCTTTGACAAATGTCGTTAATGCTTCGAAATAGGGCTTTTCAAATTCCGGTGCCAGTTTCTCTTTCCACGATTGCTCTATCTTTACATCCATATCAGGTCTTTGATTTTTGGGCCAAATTATATGTTTTTGATTTGGTTTTATCAGTAATTGATTGCTATTTTCGTTTAAGTGGAAGTAATGCCGGGTACGATTTATTTACCAACACCCTCAATCCATATGGTTTCCAAAGTGACAGATGGTGTGAAAGTCACCGTTTTGACAGAATATCAACCGGACTATTCCAATCCGGGGCAGGACCATTACGTGTTCACTTACAAGATATTAATTGAAAACCACAGCGAACATACCGTGAAGCTTTTGCGCAGGCACTGGCTGATCCACGATGCAAATGCAACTGTGCGTGAGGTGGAAGGAGCCGGTATTGTCGGACTTCAACCGATCCTGGAACCTGGCGATGTACACGATTACGTCTCGGGTTGCAACCTTAAAACGGATCTCGGCAAAATGTCGGGTACCTATTTAATGGAGCGGGTACTGGACGGGCGTCAGTTCCGGGTTGTGATTCCGGCATTTTCATTGGTCGCCCCATATCGTTTAAATTAAAATCGTCGGGAATACCTGCCGATACCTCCGAAAAACCCCCATTCATTTGATTGCCGCGTATTTAAAGTATCTGCTCAGGTCCGGAAACCAACATTCGATCCATTCTCCGTTTCTGTTTGACCTGTATAATCAGGTTATCAATGTAAAAGACCAGCACGCAGATTACGCGGAAATTAAAAAGCTGAGAAAAGAATTGCTTTCTTCTAAAGAGATCATCGAAATTCTTGATCTGGGTGCCGGGTCGCGGGTCAACAAATCCAACCAGCGAAAAATAGGCACGATAGCAAAAAACGCAGAGAAGCCCGAGAAGTTTGGAAAACTTTTTTACCGGCTTGTGCAGCGTTTTCAACCGGAAACGGTGATCGAGCTGGGTACTTCACTCGGACTTACTACACTTTATTTCTCGAAAGCAAATCCTGCCGCCGACATCATCAGTTTTGAAGGCTGCCCGCAAACTGCCGCGAAAGCAGAAACGCATTTTACGCGGCTGGGAGCAGAAAATATAGAAGTAGTAGTTGGCAATATAGATCAGACACTTCCCGCCAGACTTGCCCAGCTCGATCAACCGCTGGATTTCGCCTATTTCGACGCAAATCATCGTTACGAGCCAACTGTGCGCTATTTTGAGGATTGCCTGCCGCATATTCAGGAGAATTCGGTATTCATTTTCGACGACATATATTGGTCGAAGGAAATGACTCAGGCTTGGGAGCAAATCAAATCGCACCCGAAAGTCACGCTTACGGTAGACCTTTTCTGGATCGGACTTGTATTTTTTCGTACCGGACAAGCCAAAGAAGACTTTACCTTGCGTTTCTAAAAAGCGGCACGTGAGCATTACTTTTCGGCCGATGAATAAATAGCAGGAGTATTAGCAGAATACGATTCTCAAAGTTGCTAATTTACCTTTCTGTCCCTATCTGAATGACAACGCAAAGTATCCTCAAAGAGCTGATTAACAAAAAGATCATTTCCGGTCACCAGGCGGAGGCGATCCGTTCATTTGAAACGAATAAGGCGTTTTCGGTGCACTGGGAGCTCAGGTCGATTCTTTTTCTGGGCATTCTCTTGTTCAGCTCTGGCATTGGAGTGTTGATCTACGAAAACATTGACACAATTGGTCATCAGGCTATTATCGCCGCCATTGCAATTCTGACGATCGTTTGTTTCTGGTACGTATTCAGAAACAGCCTACCCTATCAGCATTCCGAATTAAAAAACACTAACAAATTTGCCAGCTACGTGCTCCTCCTCGGCTGCACTACATTTCTCGCGCTCGAAGGCTATTTGCAATTTCAATATGAAATTTTCGGAATTAAATATGGCCTGGCGGTCCTGATACCCACTATCCTGTTCTTTTTCAGCGCTTATCGTTTTGACCACACGGGCGTACTTTCCATGGCGATTACAGGGCTTGCTTCTTGGGTGGGCCTCACGATCGCGCCGCTTTCGGTTCTTACGAAAAATGATTTTACCGACCAAAAACTGGTCTGGTCGGCGATTATTCTCGGCACTTTGCTGGCTTTGACGGGCTGGCTGAGCGATTCAAAAGAAATCAAAAAGCATTTTTCATTTACCTATCTCTTTCTGGGGGGAAACCTCGCCCTGATTGCTTCCCTGATCGGCTCATTCAGAGGCGAGCCGCAGATCGTATTTCAGTTTGCGGGACTACTGTTCTCAGTTTTCTATATATTAACCGCCCGCCGCTCCCAGTCACTCGTTTTTCTGTTAATGGGCGTTGTGACGGCATATATCATTGTTTCCTATATGTTGGCCAAGCTTTTGGGTGAGGCGCTTGCTATGACGCTCGCTACCCTGTATTTTACGTTTTCAAGCATCGGTGTTATTTTGTTTTTGCTCAAATACAAAAAATTCCTGGGTATCAAGAGATGATAAAGGCTTACAATAATACCTGGGTTACCAATCTTTATATTCGGGAAACTGCCGCAGGCTGGGTTTCTAAAAATCTGCTAACAACCGAACAGGAAGCCCAAATCCAGAAAGCTTTCCCTGAGCATTTTTATCGTCCCGGCATATTTGTGACGATCGGATTATTTTTCTTTGCATCAATCGCCTGTTCCTTTTTTGCAGGTTTCCTTTCCCTTTTCTTTCTGGATGGTTTCTCCGATGGGGCATTCGGCATATTCTCCATCATCTGCGCGATCGCTTTTCTGGCTGCGCTGGAATTTGTGATCCGGGACCGGAAATTGTTCCATTCCGGCATTGATAATGCATTACTTTACGCGGCAGTCGGGGCGGTTATAAGCTCTTTTTTCCTGATTATTGAGGGTGAAAGGCCGTGGCTCTACTGCTTTTTGTCGCTATTTATTCTGGTTCCGGCATTATTGCGCTACGCAGATTTGCTGCTTGCCGCCGTCACCTACTTCACAGCCGCGGCGCTCATCGCACTGATCCTCACTGAATCTGCATTGGGTAAGGCACTGCTACCTTTCGCGTTTATGATATTTTCATTTCTGAGCTACATGCTGGTCAGTCGCAGTACCAGTATTTATTACCACAAATGCCAGCAGATACTGGAAGTGCTTTCACTCGCGACCCTTTACCTGGCTGGTAATTACTTTGTCGTGAGAGAAGGAAATGCATTGCTAAATGATCTGCCCGCATCAACACAGGTCGCATTTGCATATCTGTTCTACTTCTTCACAGCTGCAATTCCAATAGCATATATCTGCCTGGGACTGAAAAAGTACAACAGGGTTTTATTTGTAACCGGCTTACTGGCACTTGGCGCGTCCATTGTAACCTACCGTACCTATTTTCTTCAACTAACAATCTCACAAGAACTTACACTGGCAGGCACTTTTCTGATCATAGTCGCGGTACTTGCAATCAGGTATTTAAAAAACCCGAAAAAGGGCATTTCTGACGAGCCGGAGGCGAAACGGAAGTTTGCTTACCTCGAAGCGATTGTGGCCGCAGAGGTACTTGGCCAGGCTCCCCAGGAGAACGGAATTCAGTTTGGAGAAGGAAATTTTGGTGGCGGAGGAGCGGGAGAAGCATATTAATCTGAGCAAAAATTTAGAACTTTACCCAGGTTCAAATATTAGCTCGATTTATCCCACTATGAATAAATACCTTTTCCTGCTTCTGATCTGCGTTTTTACCAATCCCCTATTTGCTCAGTCTGCTAAAAAAACATCCGGTAACCCTGTATTTAAAGGCTGGTACGCAGACCCCGAAGGAATCATTTTCGACAAAACTTACTGGATATACCCTACCTTTTCCGCGCCTTATGAAAAGCAGGTGCATTTCGACGCATTCTCTTCCAAAGACCTTGTCAATTGGAAAAAGCATGAGAATATCCTCGATACCAGTTCCATAAAATGGGCAAAGCGCGCGATGTGGGCGCCTTCCATTATTGAAAAAGACAAAAAATACTATTTCTTCTTCGGCGCAAACGATATTCAGAGCGACAGCGAAAAAGGCGGAATCGGAGTGGCTGTGGCCGATAAGCCCGAAGGTCCCTACCGCGATCACCTCGGCAAACCGCTGATCGATAAATTTCACAACGGAGCCCAGCCGATCGACCAGTTTGTGTTCAAAGATAAAGACGGACAATACTATCTCTTTTACGGCGGTTGGAAACATTGCAATGTAGCCAAGCTCAAACCGGACTTTACAGGCTTTATTCCTTTTGAAGACGGCACCATTTTCCGCGAGATCACCCCAAAAGGCTACGTGGAAGGCCCATTTATGTTTATCAGAAATGGCAAATATTATTTTATGTGGTCAGAAGGCGGCTGGACAGGTCCGAATTACTCTGTTGCCTACGCTATTGCCGACTCTCCTTTCGGACCTTTCGAGCGTGTTGACAAAATTTTGCAGCAGGACCCCAAAGTAGCTACCGGCGCTGGCCACCACTCGGTGATCCAGGTACCTGGCAAAGACGAATGGTACATAGTTTACCACAGAAGACCGTTAACTGAAACCGACGGAAATCACCGAGAAACGTGTATTGACGTAATGACCTTTGACAGCAAGGGTTTGATCAATCCAGTCAAAATCACATTTGAAGGTGTAAAACCTGTTCAGATAAAGTAATTGTTGTTGCGAAAAAGCATCTGCGTAAAATGAAGGCATTAATACCTGTCACCAGCTGCATGCACCGGCTGTTAAAAAATTCGGTAACCCTACTTTTTGTAATCTGCATTTCGGTTCCTGTTCAGGCGCAGCGGTTCAATTCTGTCGTTTTTGAAAAGCTTCCCCAGGATTTTCAGCTTTATCCGCGTGACGAAAAAAGTGAGGGAATTGTCCCGATCTCCGGGATTGTTGAGGCGCCGGACTGGAACTATATATCTGTTCAGATCACCAGAAATAATGCTCCATTTAAATATCTGAAGGCAAATCTTACTTACCAGTCCGGATTAGGAAGATTTGCAACCGAGGCGAAGATCAAAGCAGAGCTTGCGGGTTATGATTTCAAAGTTTACGTAGTGAAAGGAAGCGACTCGGTACTGGTAGTGACGAGGAAAGATGTGGTCAGCGGGGACTTTTTTGTCTTGTCGGGACAATCGAATTCCACCGGATTTTTTACTGAACAGGATACTTCCCGGTTTTGCAGGACATTTGGAAAAATCACGGAAAACCTCAATACCAATCCTTACAACCCAGCTGATACATTATGGGCATTTTCTAATGATGACAGTTTCAGGACGAATGTGGGTTCGATGGGTTTTGAGATTCAAAAGCAGCTTACTCAGCAATCCGGGATTCCAAATTGCCTCATCAATGCCGGATTTCACTGGTCTTCCGCTTTTGATCACACGAAAAGAAACGAAGCAAATCCTACTGACCTGAATACCGGTTACGGCCGAATGCTTTACCGCGTTCAGAAAGCCGGTGCAGCCGATGCCGTGAAAGCATATATTTTCCGCCAGGGTGAAACGGAGGCTTACCATGAAGGCTCAGACTGGCCGTCAAACTTTGCCCAGCTTCGCAAACTCGTAAAACAGGACTTTGCTAACCTGGCCAGAATTTACGTGTACCAGATAGACATTATCTTTTATCCCTCACCCATCGGCGCAGAAGTACGTGACTATCAGCGGCGGCTTTCGGAAATATATCCCGATGTGACTTCACTCGCAACCGTGGGCACCGCCGAATTTGACGGCTTGCATTACGGGCGAGAAGGGAACAAGCAAAATGGCTTCGAGCTTTCCAGGATCATGCTCAAAGACTTTTACAATTCAACAGATACCTCTAATATCCTTTCGCCTTTACTCAAAAAGGTATTTTTTAAAAATGCCGAAAAAAAGCAGCTGGTACTGGTATTTGACGAAGGCCAGTCGCTGGTGTACCCGGAACCTTACCGTACACCTTCGGGGGTAACGTTGGGTATGAAGGATTTTTTCTTCCTCGACTGGGAATCTGGCAAGGTAGCCTCGGGCAAGGCCGACGGAAACAAGATATTGCTCGAACTGACGAGCCCGCAAAACTCAGGGATCATTAATTACCTGCCGATGTACGTACCTGAGGGCGGCCCCTATTATCCTTTTACAGGTCCGTATATTAAGAATAGTAAGGGAATGCGCGCGATGACTTTTTACAATGTGCCGATCGGTACCGCATTGGCCGCACCGACCTTAACCGCCGCAAAAGAGAACGATACGAAGGTAAAACTCAGCTGGCAGATACTGGCGGGTGCGAATCAATATGTACTTGAAAGAAGATATTCAGATGAGTCAACATTTATTAAAATTGCCAGCCTGGATTCAGCAGATACCCAATTTGTAGACGAACCCCAGCCGGCCGATACCGTTACGTACAGATTGAAAGGAATCGGAAAGCTCTCTGAATCAGCCGATTTCGGTTACGCAAGCATTAATATGCCTGTTGTGCTGGGTGTGGAAAAAGTACTTGGCGCGTTATTTTCAGTATTTCCTAATCCAGCAATCAATAACCAGAAGGTACAGGTGAGATTTAGAAAGCCTGTGTCGGGACAACTTTCGGTCTTATCTTTGGACGGACAGACCATTTCGGAAATACAGGTAAAAGATGAGGGGGAAGTGAGTATGGACCTGCCAGCATTTCGGGAAGGGATTCATGTGATCAGATTCAGATCGGGAGAACAGGAATGGTCCGGTAAGATACTGGTGCGTTAATCGACATATACTTACCATCGTGAATTAAATTAAATATGCATTCTCTTAAAACGGGTTTGGAAATCGCCGGCGGGCTGATCGTTCTTTTTTCAGTTATTCCGCTCATTAGAAACGATTTCTGGGCTTTCCGCGTGTTCGAATACCCCAGGCTTCAGAAGCTTTTTCTGAATGTTTTGGTTTTAATATTATACTGCTTTCTATTCAGGATATCCTCGAATTTCGAGATCGGCTTTGTTATAGTTCTGTCCCTTAGTACAGCCTATTTATGCTATCAGATCTTCCCGTTCACGTTTCTTGCGAAGCGCGCTATGCTGCGGGCAACGAAGAGTGATCCTGAAAATACGGTAAGCATTATTTCGTCCAATGTATTTCAGGATAATAAAAACACGGCCGGCTGCCTGGCGCTGATCAAAAAGTATGATCCTGAGATCGTACTGCTTCTTGAAACAGACCAGTACTGGCATAAAGGTGTGGAAGAATTGAAGGAAACTTATCCGCATCAGGCGCTGGTTCCGCTGGAAAACACGTACGGAATGCTCCTTTATTCCAAGCTAAAACTGAAAGATACGGAGGTACGTTACCTGGTCGACGAAGAGATCCCTTCTATCAAAACGTGTGTGGAACTTGCGTCCGGCAAAACCTTCCAGCTGCATTGCGTACACCCTACTCCGCCCGTTCCCGGAGAAAATATTTATTCGACCGAGCGGGATAAGGAATTGCTGCTGGTAGCCAAAGAAGTGAAGGAATGCCAGATACCCACGATCGTCGTCGGCGACCTGAACGATGTGGCCTGGTCTTACACCACGCAGCTCTTTACCAGAATCAGTGGGTTGCTTGATCCAAGGCTGGGACGCGGCTTTTTTAATACATTTCATGCTAAGTATCCCTTCCTGAGGTTTCCCCTCGACCACGTTTTCTGCTCGACGGATTTTAAATTAAATCATTTGAAAAGGCTGGAAAATTTCAATTCCGATCATTTCCCGATTCTGATCTCACTGCAATACGAAGCAATCGCTGAAAAGCAGCAGGAAGAGCCGGAAGCGGACAAGGAAGACCTGGAACTGGCGGAAGAGAAGATCAGAAAAAAGACCGATTAAGGTTCAGTTGGAATGATTTTTGTGATCAAGTGGTAAACCTGATCTGTAAAAGTTACATTATCCTTCCTGATTCTTTATTCTGACCGATATGCATTTGACCACTTACGAGGAAAATACGCGGCAAGAACTGTTGAAATGGCAGCAAAAGATGCAAAAGCGGCCCAACTTTGTCGATAGGACTTCGAAGGCGGTGCAGGATAAGGTCAACAGCATTATTCCCGATAAAGTACACCAGGCGATCACGACGACGATCAAGCAAATGACGCGTGCAGTGCTTACCGGTGCAGAATTCACAACATCCATTACCCCGGCCCGGCATTCCCTGGAAGATATCGAGGAAGCGGCCCGGAAAAGAATACTATTTTACAAAAGAGCTGGCGCAGCCGAGGGCGGGATCACAGGTGCCGGCGGTTTTCTTCTGGCACTGGCCGAGTTTCCGATCCTGATTGGTATCAAGCTGAAATTACTTTTTGAGATAGCAGCTATTTACGGCCGCCCGGTGAACGATTACCGCGAGCGACTTTTTATACTACATATTTTTCAACTGACCTTTTCCAGCCAGAAACAGCGGCAGGAGGTTTTTTTGAAAATGAAGGATTGGCAGTTGAAAAGTCAGGACCTGCCCGAAGATATTCACCAATTTGATTGGAAAACGTTTCAACAGGAATACCGCGACTATATTGATCTTGCTAAAATGGCGCAGCTGATCCCCGGCATCGGAGCCGCGGTTGGGCTGATCGTCAACTACCGTTTGCTGGACAAGCTGGGAAAAACAGCAATGAATGCGTATAGGATGAGGTGGTTTGAGGAACAGACGTTGCCGGGAAACAAAGCATTACTCCCGCAGAGCGTCTGAAAGGAAGCAATAATTAAAAAATCACTTTGCCAAAATTTGAATGAGCGCTAAGAAAAGAGAACACGTTTACACCAGAAGATTGGACTCGGCCTTCCTGGCAGTTTACAATGGCTACGTATTCTTTCTGAGATTTTTCCGGGAAGTATTCAAGGGAAGAATGGAATTCCAGGAAATCGTAAAACAATGTTACGCGATCGGGAACAAGTCACTGTTGCTGATCGGAATGACGGGTTTTATTACCGGAATGGTATTTACAAAACAATCCCGGCCCTCACTCGCCGAATTTGGTGCCGTATCCTGGCTGCCTTCACTGGTCGCAATTGCGATCGTCCGTGCACTTGCTGCATTGGTAACAGCCCTGATCAGTGCGGGGAAGATCGGATCAAGTATCGGCGCAGAACTGGGCTCCATGCGCGTAACGGAGCAGATCGATGCGATGGAAGTTTCCGCTGTAAATCCGTTCAAGTTTCTGGTCGTAACCAGGGTACTCGCCTCCACGATTGCTATCCCGATTTTGATGTTCTATTGTACGGCGGTGAGCTTGCTAGGGGCTTTTTTAAATGTAACCCTCAACGAAGGGACCAGCTTTATCGCCTTCTTTGAGAGCGCATTTGAGCAAATCACATTTCTTGACATTTTCACTTCACTTGCCAAGTCTATCGCTTACGGATTTACGATCGGTATTGTAGGATGTTACCAGGGATACAATGCCAGCAAAGGCACTGAGGGGGTTGGAAAAGCTGCTAACTCTGCCGTTGTTATCTCCATGTTCCTCATTTTTATCGAGGAAGTGATCATAGTTCAGGTATCTAATTATTTCAGGATATAAAATGGAAGAAGTAAATCAGCCCGAAGCGCCGGTAATCAATATACAGGATCTGCACAAATCCTTCGGAAGCCTGCACGTACTTCGCGGTGTTGACCTAAGAGTCGAAAAGGGAGAGAATGTGGTGGTATTGGGTCGCTCAGGTACGGGTAAATCCGTATTGATTAAAATCATAGCCGGACTATTGAAACAGGACCGCGGAGATTGCCTCGTTCTAGGTCAGGAAGTTTCTACCCTGAACCAGAAAGAGTTGCGTGACCTGAGGATGAAAATAGGGTTCTCATTTCAGAACAGCGCTTTGTACGATAGTATGACTGTGCGTGAAAACCTGGAATTCCCGCTGGTGCGGAACGTTGCTAACCTGACCCGCGCAGAAATCAACGAACAGGTTGAAACCGTACTTGACGCGGTTGGGCTGCTGCAAACGATCAACCAGGTACCTTCCGAACTTTCGGGCGGCCAGCGCAAGCGGATCGGTATTGCGCGAACGCTCATTTTGCAGCCTGAGATTATGCTGTATGATGAACCCACAGCCGGTCTGGATCCCATTACCTGCCTGGAAATCAACGAACTGATCAACGAGGTAAAGGAAAAATATCACACAAGCTCAATCATCATCACCCACGACCTGACCTGCGCCCGCGCTACCGGCGACAAAATTGCAATGCTGCTGGACGGTCAGTTCCTGAAACAGGGTACGTTCGAGGAAGTATTTAATACAGAGGAAGAAAGAATCAAAAGTTTTTACGATTATAATTTTATTCAGTAATAATGGAAACATCAACAAGAAAACGCTCCGTCACAGTAGGTCTCTTTGTCATCATCGGCATCGTGATTTTCGTTGTAGGTATTCTTACAATCGGGAGCATGAAGAAGGTTTTTTCTTCCACAATAACCGTCAAAACTAAATTTGACGATGTAAATGGATTGAAGCCTGGAAATAATATCTGGTACTCAGGTGTCAAGATCGGGACTGTGAAAACGATCCGCTTCCTGGAAAATTCCAGGGTAGAAGTAATGCTCAATATCGAAGAAAAATCTCAGGAATTTATCCGGAAAAACGCGAAAGCGAAAGTCAGCACCGACGGATTGATCGGAAATAAGATCATTGTAATCTACGGTGGTACCCAAAAAGTACCTTCTATCGAGGACGGTGACGAGCTGGTGGTTGAAAAAATGGAAAGTACAGAAGAAATGCTGGCCGTTTTATCAGAAAACAACAAAAACCTGCTCGGTATCACCAGTGCCTTTAAAACCATCAGTGGGAATATCCTGGCCGGAAAAGGAACGGTGGGGATGCTTTTGAATGATGAAAGACTTTATAACGACGTTGACCAGACGCTGGCTGCGCTCAAAAAAGCTTCCGTGAATGCGCAAACCATGACCGCCTCGCTTTCGAGTTATTCTCAAAAATTGACCCAGAAAGGCGGTCTCGCGAATGATTTCGCAACCGACACGATGATCATGCGGGATCTGCGCGGCACCATATCGCAGTTGAATGAAACAGTAGGTTCGGCCAATGTAATGGTCAACAACCTGAAAACGGCGAGTGCCGAGTTAAACTCTAATAAAACAAGCCCGCTGGGTATATTGCTGCACGACGAAGCGACTGCGGCTAATCTGAAAGGAACTATTCAAAATCTGGAAAGCAGCACTGGAAAGCTTGACGAGAATATGCAGGCGCTGCGCTCAAATTTCCTGTTCCGCAGATACTTCAAGAAGAAAGCTAAGGAAGAAGCGAAAGAGCCTGCAAAAGAAGAGCCAAAAGCAGAGGGAACCGAATAAATGTTATAGTTTTGCGGAATTACTTTGGGGGAGTGTAATGCTCCCTTTTTGTTTATAAAATAACTCACTTCTGGAAGACTTTTAACCGTAAACCGATGGCCCTACAAATAAATCCAGCCCTGGATATTGCTTATATTGACCAGGCATATGGAGAAGATCCCGTAATTCTGCACATGATTTTTGATGCGTTTTTAAGCGACTCGCTCCCCCGATGGAGAGCTCTGGAAAACGCACTGAGCAGAGACGACAGAAAGGAATCGGCCAGTATTGTTCACGGGTTAAAACCTTCCTTCACCATGACCGGCCTCACCGGTATCCGCCCGCGGGTTGAAGTGCTCGAAAAAGCGATCAAAGATGAAGCGGATGCAGGCGAGCTGATGGAAATGTATACCGCTATTTCCAAAGATCTTGACATCTTCATTCCCATTCTTGAAACCGAATCTGCGCGTTTAAAGCTGATGTAATACTGCCCTTTCAAACTGCATTACTGGCACTTTTCCGCTTGGAACGGTCCCAGGCGGCACTTTGTGATCCCTTGATATATCTCCTGATCCCGGCTAGCACGGCGTAATTCATCACGCAAAAATAGTAGGGAACGAACAGCGCCTTGACCTTGATCCTGCGCTTTTCAAGCAACCAGCCTAGCAACGCAGCACCGTAAAATGCAACCTGCGCAGCCAGAATCAGTCCGTAGAACCAGCCGCCCGTTTGCGCCACAATTACGATATTGAGCACAAAAGCAAGCATCATCAGGAACGGCGTGATCGTCCAGCGCAGTACGCGGTGACTGATATATTGAAATGAGAGCAGCGGGTCGTGAAAAGGATTCAATAGTTTTTTAAGTCTCAAAATCGACTGGATCCCGCCTGCGGCAATACGTACCTTTCTCTTTAATTCCTCCTTAATGTCCTCCGACGAAAGCTCCGATGCATAGGCGGCCGGCTCGTAAATAATGCGGTACCCCTGCTGCGCAATGCGCATTGAGATCATAAAATCGTCCAGTATGGTATCCGGCTCAACGTCCGTATAAAGTGAATTCCTGACACTGAAAAGCTCCCCCGCCGCCCCGACCACCGAATACAGCTCAGAATCCCACTTTTTCAATGTAGACTCGTATTTCCAATAGAATCCTTCGCCAGCTGTCGCATCTGCAACCGCCTCCTGCATAACCCTTTTTTCACCCGATACCGCCCCCACTTTCGGATCTGCATAATGCCGGGCTATCAGCAAAAGTGCTTCCTGATTCAGGAAAGTATTCGCATCCGTAAAAACCACGATTTCAGACTCCACTTCTTTCATTGCCCGGTGCATTGCCAGTATTTTCCCGCTACGCTGCGGCGTGTGCATGAGTTTGATCTCCGGATAATGCCGCACGAGCTCCGGCGTGCTGTCCGTGGATCCGTCCGTCACGAATACGACGCTCAGTTTGCCGGCAGGGTACGAAAGCTGCAGCGTATTCGCAATTTTCTCTTCAATGATACTTTCCTCATTATAGGCAGCGATGATTAATGTTAACGTCGGCAGCTCGTGGTCCAGGCCGGGAATAACCCGGTTACCCTTGATCATGCGCCTCAGCCGGACAAGGATATACAACACGATACCGTAGCCGAGAAAAGTGTAAAAAACGACGAACAGACTGAGCCAGAAGAGGATTTTCATAAATTAGCGGGTAAGCGGAAAGCCGAGATCATCGCTGTCCGCCTTGTGAGTTAAATGCCAGGTAATAGCTTTCAGGAACACCGGGATGAAGCTGTATTCCTTGTTTTTGATATATTTAAAAATATTCCGGGGCGCGACTGTGGCCAGAAAGTAGCAGCAGAAAAAGAAGAAGGTACCGCCAGGTGCATTCTTTCGGATGAACAAAATGCGATTCCTGTTCATGAAATATTCCTTTAACGCAGTTCGCTTCCCCACCGAAACCGATTCCTTGTGATAGATCAGCGCGGATAAGTCGACGTGGATCTCGTAACCCGCCTTTCGGATGCGCTCGCACCAGTCCAGTTCTTCATAATAGAGAAAATAATTTTCTGCCATTAATCCCGCCTTTTGCAAAGCTTCCCTCCGGATCATCATCGCTGCGCCGTGCGCGTAGCCCGTCTCTCCGCTGAGCGAGTCATATTGCCCCCTATCCTCTTCAAACTGCCCGATCACCGCATTACGCGCCGTCAAATAGTTCATTGGGGTATAACCCGTATATTGAAGTATTTCGGGGGTATCGAAATAGTTGATCTTTGGAGAAATCATTCCGATTCTTGGATTCGCCTCTAACTTAGCTACCAGCTTGCCGATCAGATCGGGTGTAACTTCCGTATCGTTATTGATCAGGAACAAAAAATCACCCGTAGCTTGTGCGATCCCGATATTATTTCCTCCTGCGAAACCGGTGTTTTTTTCTGACCTAATAAACTTAATGTCGGGGTATTTCGCGTCCCAGGCAGGAACAGGGTCAATCCGACTGCCATTGTCGACCACTATAATTTCCAGATCACGGTAAGTATTAACCTCTTGAAGCGATTTGAGCAGGTCCTCGGTAACCTGAGGCTGGTTAAAATTAACCGTCACAATGGAAACTGTTTTCATTCAAAAAATGACTTCTTAAAGTGTTCGGAATGAGGGAATATTTTCGTTGTTTTGTAGAACTATTTCAAAATTAGCATAAAAAATATAGCTTTAACAAATTGTAATGCTGATGTGCGTATTTTGAACTAAACACCTGCATTCGCACATAGAACCAAGCATCCCTAATCAACGCTGAACTAGTGAAAATTACCCGTCTGCTGGAAATCAGGCCCGTTAAAATCTTCCCGAGAAAACAATCGGAGAATACATTGCTTGAGAGTAAGGTGCAGGAGCTGGTTCAGGCGATCGGGCAAGCGCCTGTGGATTCGCATCGGGCCAGGATTTATCAGGAGCAGATCTCGGAAGCATTTGAAAACGCCGAGGAAACGCGCAGGAAAATCGCGCCTTTCCGGGCACTTGACGAAGATAATTCACTTTCAAGGGAAGAGCTCCTGGAAGGATTGGAAAAATTGCTGGCCGAAAATCAGATAGATAGTAAGATCAGCAGCGGACATCCGGCAAATAAAGGACTTCAGAAAGGAGTGATATTGATACTGGCTGTGATTCTGATCACGACCGGATTTGCAATGATCATTATGCCCGCTCCTGCGAGTTTTGAAATTGCGACCATATTTTATTTCACGCCTCAGGACGGCGTCACGGTAATGGACCTGGTTTCGTTGCTGATCATTTTCGGTGGAGTGCTCCTGATCGTTTTAAACTTTAACAAGAAATGATCGCATTTCCCGACCCGCCCACCAGTGTAAAAAGGATCCTTTTGGTGGAAGATAGCGTGCTGTTCGGCAGAGTAATCGAGTCGGCCCTGCGCAAAGCCGGTTATGAATGCGTGCTTTGCGACTCCGGCCCCGGCGCACTGGACCTGTTGTCAGTGGAAATACCTGATCTGATCATTTCAGATTACGATATGCCGGGCATGAATGGTTTCCACTTTCGCCAGGCGGTGCTGATGAATCCCAAAATCAATGAGATACCCTTCGTATTCCTCACCTCCTTCACCGACAATTCGCTCGTTTTGGAAGGTTTGAATATGTACGCGCTGGATTTCATCAATAAAGAAACACCGATTCCCGTCATCGTTTCCAAGCTGAATAATATTATTAAATCACTTGAAAACGAGCATTTGCGGTCTGTTCGTGAGCTAAAAATTGCAGCCGACGCATTGAATGTGAAATCTATCCCGACCAGCGCACCGGAGCTGCCGGGCTTCAAGATCCATTTCTGGCATAAAGGCTACCGGGGCTATCCAGGCGGCGATTTTATCGATTTTGTCCGTGTCGATAATCGCTATTGTTTCGCATTTCTGGGCGATATTATGGGAAAAAAGTGGAAGGCCTGGTTTTTCACTTTCGGCTTCCTGAGCTATATCCGTGCAGCGATCCGGTTTTGTGTATTAGACAAGGACTTTGATCTGGATGAAATTGTTCAAAAGATCAATAAACTGATCTGTCTCGACGAAAGCCTTCAAAACATCCTGTCCAGCCTTTCGCTGATCCTGCTCGACAGTGAAACCGGCGAAGTGCATTACACCGGCGCGGGTGACCTTCCGCTGATCGGCTTCAAAACCGCAAACCAACGCATAGCAACAGTCCAGTCTTCCGGTCTCTTGCTCGGCCTGCTGGAAGAAGGATTATATGACAAACAGGTCCTGAAAATGCAGCCCGGAGATCAGCTCGCGATATTCACCGACGGTATGATTGACATTCCCGATAAAAACTCTAAAAAAAGCGATTATCCATTTTTTGTTGAAAAGATCCGGCCCTATTTAGGCCAGTCGCACAGTTTTGACCTGATCCAAAAGTACGTACTGTCGGGTATCGACGACTCCAACCAGCTGGATGACGCGAGTATTATTTTTATTGAAAAACAATAGGTTACTATGATCCTAAGTACAAAAGAAGTCAACGGCGTTGTTCAGGCCACCATTTTGGCAGTAGAAGCCAACCTGACCAATGCAGACCAGTTCAAAGAGGAAATGATCACCCTGATGGTGAACGGTGCAAAACTGATCGTGGTGAGCTTTGAAAATGTGAATTATATAGACAGCTCATTTTTAGGAAGCCTGGTGGTCGCACTCAAATACGGACTGCCAAGAAGCATCGATATTTACCTGGTCGCGCTGAAACCTGATGTACATAACCTGTTGACGCTGATCAGAATGGACAAGGTATTCCGGATTTTCAAGGACCACGAGCAGGCGATGGAAACGCTAAGTTAATCGGTGGTCAAACGTTTAAAAACAGAGCATGAGGGAGCCGAATAACAAGTTTGAGAAAGTTTTTAAATGCAGTCGCCAGGAAATTTCAGACATGTTGAACCGGTGTATGGATTATGTGGGCAACGATGAAATGATCTCCGGAGGAGTTACTCCTGAGATCAGGTCGCGGTTTAAATGGGTGGTAACGGAAATGCTGACCAATGCGATCAAGCATTCGGGGGTTGACGAATGTACCCTTTCCATTAAGAATGACGCAAAAAGTCTGATTCTGGAAAAAGAAGATGTCGGACTTCCGCTGAGACTCGCAGAACCCGACGGTCAGAAGCACATTAGCTGGCCGCTGGAAGGAGCTGTTCTGCCGGTCAATTTTCAGATCTATCAGAATGGGGTCGAGTCGCTTTTGCTGACTTCGACCAGTAAAACGAATGCAGTTTTTTCAGTAAAAGAAATAGGTGACGGCGCATTACCGCCGGTCTCCGCTACTCTGAACGAACATTTTGGCCTGCTGATCCTGGCCAAAGCAGCAGACGAATTTGAATATGAATACGACGCCCAGCGTGGGATAAACCGGTTCCGCTGTGTATTTAATTTGAAAAATAACTGACGATGAAGCACAGGTTTGAGGTACTTGACATTTTCCGGGGCTTGTTTGCGTCATTGGTTTTCCTTTTCCATCTGGCCCCATTCGCAGCGACGCCGATCATCAACAACAGCTTCATCGCGAACTCGGATATGTTTGTGGATTTTTTCTTCGTGCTCAGCGGATTCGTAATTGCATACAGTTACCAGGCAATATCCTCTGTCAGCGAAGTGAAATTATTTCTCAAAAAACGCTTTCTGCGGATCTACCCGCTGCATCTTTTCATGCTGCTGGCTTTTGTGATAATTGAATTCGGCAAGAAAATGATCACAGCTTACGTGAAAGTCAACAACCCGAACGATCCCGACAACAACATTTACACCTTCATTACCTCCCTTTTTCTGCTCAACTCCACTCCCGTTTTCGACCCGAAAGACGTAAGCTGGAATATCCCAAGCTGGTCCATCAGCGCGGAAATGGTATCCTATATTGTATTTGCACTCCTCACATTGTGCGTATTTATATTAGGTGCGGGTAAAATAAAAAACTGGTTTTATGCGCTGGTAGTGATTCTGGCAAGCATCTGGCTGATTTCTGTTCAGACCGGTTTCAAGATCGACTTTACTTTCGATTATGGTTTCTTGAGAGGCGCGATCGGCTTTTTCCTTGGCGCGATTTGCGTGAACTTCTTCCGGCTTACTTACAACAACGTTTCCACATTACCTTCTACACTGTTTACATTCCTTGAAATAATAACTGTGGCCGCAATTGTGGTTATGATCAACTGGGGAGAGGTTTTGAAAGAGATCGGTTTTGTTTACGAAGCATTATTTTTTGTCTCGATCTACATTTTTGCATTCGAGAAAGGTCGCATTTCAGGTTTGATGAAAAGTATCCCGCTGCTCCATAATCTGGGCAGATACTCCTACTCTATTTATATGTGCCACGCGCTGATGATCAGCCTGTTCAACGTCGCGTTTATCAGAATACTCAAATTTCCCGAAACCGCTTATTCTTACCTATTTATACTGAATTTCCTGATCATTTACATCTTCTCAGCCTGGACTTACAAGCACATAGAAATGCGGTTTGCGTATAAGTCGAAACCGAAAGCAGCGAGAAATGTAGCGTCGCCCGAATTGAAAACACCCTAATAATCAGCCAGAATTATAACATCGAAAGTATGAGCATGAAAGACACGATTACCATTGTAGTTGCTACCGATAACCACTACGCAATACTGCTGGGCGCGCTGATCAAATCCATCGAGATGAATCACAAGACGCACGAAAAAATCGCATTGTACATTATCGATGACGGCATTTCAGCATCCAGTAAAAAGAAGATACTCGCGTCCAGTAACCCGGCGGTGACGACGATGTACTGGCATAAAACCAATGATGTAATTCCGCCTAATGTGAAGATTCCGGTAGATAAATCTGCATTCCCGATCACTACTTACCTGCGGCTTTTTGCACCTTATATCATCCCGAAAGAGACTACAAAAATGCTTTATCTGGATGTGGACATGCTTTTGATCGAGGATATCTCAAAACTCTGGCACATTGACCTCGGCGACAAACTCTTTGCGGCAGTGCCCGATCTTGCGAAGATTTTTGCCAGCGAATGGGGTGGTGTTCCCAACTATAAAGAGCTAGGTTTCGCGCCCGACACGCCCTATTTCAATGCAGGTATGTTGCTTTTGGATCCTATCAAATGGAGAGCGGGCGACCTTTCGAACAAAATTATCCAGACCATTTTTGACAACATCGCGTCGGCCAGTTTCCCCGATCAATATGGTCTGAATGTGGCTCTGGCAAATCAATGGGTCATTTTGGACCAGCGCTGGAATACCTTCGCCGTGCTCGAAATCGAAGATCCCTGGCTGATCCACTACCTCGATATCAAACCGATATTCCAGTCTTACAATTGTAACCCGGCTTACAAAGACCAGTTTTACAAATACCTGAGAATGACGCCGTGGAAAGATCACAAACCTGTTCCGGACTGGGTAAGATTGAGCAGAAAAGCGTATAACAAACTGAGAAAAATTGTTTCGGGATATCTCAAATAGAACACTTTCAGATGCATAGTTTTGATGAAATAACTTTACTCGTAACGCATTATAACCGAAGCACTTCGCTCGAAAGGCTATTGAAAAACTTCGCCGATCTGGGTTGCAGTTTCGGAAATATAGTTGTGTCCGACGACGGCAGCAAGCAGGAGCATATTGACTATATCAATTCCCTCAAAAGTAAATACACTTTTCAGCTGGTAACCACGCCGAAGAACAAGGGTTTGGGGAATAATATCAATAAAGGCCAGGACGCGGTGGGCACGCCTTATACTTTGTATGTGCAGGAGGATTTTGTGCCGCAAACCATTTTTCCAGCAAACCTCGCCAAAGCTTTTGGTTTCATGCAGGAGCGGAAGGAGCTGGATTTTGTCCGGTTTTATGCCTATTTCAAATATCCTTATCTGAAACCGTACAAAGACGGATTTTCGGATATGATCTTCAAGATCGGTAATCCCGGCTACAAGAAATTTTACTATTACAGCGACCACCCGCATTTGCGCAGAACCACCTTTTTTCAAAGGTTCGGCCGCTACCCCGAAGGCTTGAAGGTGGAAGTGACCGAGTACAAAATGATGATGTCGGTTTTGAAAAACAAAGGTAAGGGGCTGTTTTTTGAGGAATATACCACCCTGTTCGACCAGGTGAACTCTTCTGCTGAACCGAGCACGGTGAGACGAAATTTCTGGCGGGAAACTGAAAATCCTTTCGTTACCATGTCGCGGCATTTGTACCGGCATGTAAAATTTAATTACGATTATCTGACCTCCTAGCGTCAGCCGGTACCATGGCAAGTGAAAAAAATGGAAATGACCAGTATTGGCTGAAATCGGGATTTATCAATGTCCTGCAAAACCTGACGGGCGTACTGTTCGGTTTTGGTGGATTTTATTTGCTGGTAAGAATGCTCGACAAGCATTCATTCGGTGTGTGGACACTTTTCGCGGCTACTACCACCATTTTCGAAATGGTACGCAGCGGACTGATACAGAATGCATTGATCAAATATCTTTCGTTCAGTGACGCCAAAGAACATAACAAGATCCTTTCCGCTTCTTTCGCACTCAGCGGCGGGCTTACCGTGCTTTGCATTCTGGTTAACTTGTTGCTTGCGACTTATTTAGGCAGGATCTGGAATTCAGAGGAGATTATTCCGCTGTTCTGGGTTTACAGCATTGTCTACCTGTTTTCAGGTATTCTGTCACAATTTCACTGGATGGAACAGGCCAATTTCCGGTTCAATGGAATTTTCTTCACGAACTTCTTAAAATCCGGCGTATTCTTTTGCTTTCTGCTTTTCTGCTTCATTTTTGATTTTCAGATCAAGCTGGTACAGCTCGTTTACGTGCAGGCAGTTGCGCTGTTTCTGGCTATTTTACTGGAATATTATTTTGTAAAAGACCTGCTGAATTTCACTTTGCAAGTAACCGGAGAGTGGGTCAGGAAACTATTGAATTACGGCAAATATGCATTCGGTACGTCAATAGGCTCCATTCTTTCGAGTACGATTGACCAGATGATGCTCGGTTCGCTGCTTTCGCCGGCGGCTTCTGGTGCATTCAATATCGCAGTTCGCATCATGAACCTGGTTGATATTCCCACCAATGCGATTGCCGTGATCGTGTTTCCGCAAAGTGCGCGCCGGCTGGCTACCGAGGGAGAAGCTGCTATTAAATATTTGTACGAAAAATCGGTCGGTACCATTCTTGCCATACTGATCCCGGCATTGCTTTTCCTGTTCCTTTTTCCAGATTTTGTGGTGAGTTTTATCGCCGGCGACAAGTACACTGAAACGATTCCGATCCTGAAAGTGACCGTTTTATATTGCGTACTAATCCCGTTTGGAAGACAATTCGGTACCATTCTCGATTCGATCGGCAGACCGAAAATCACCTTTTCACTGGTACTCCTGAGCGCGATCACCAACCTTGGGCTTAACTATATTTTGATCACCAGAATGGGCGTAATGGGAGCGGCTTATGCGACTTTGATTTCCAACATTTTCAATTTCGCAATCTCACAAACGATATTGAACCGGATACTTAACGTCAACATTCTCAACACCTTTGTTTACGCTTACCGGTTTTATCCCGAGTTTTTTGTCAAATACATCAAGCCGAGGCTAACCTGATTTCCAATACTGATCAACATCATAAGTCGATTCAAATGTCATTTTTTAAAAACCCGGACTGGCTCGAAAAATACAATTATCCCTACACTGCATTCGAGCAGATCCCGGCGACTGTTTTCGATGAAATAAACCAGAGGCTGGACCAAAAACAGTCTTCCGACCCACTCGTGACCGTCATGATCGCGGCCTGGAATGAGGAAGTCAACCTGCTGAGATGCGTAGCGACGTTAGCGGCGATGGCAGCTGCTACCCCGTTTGAAATTCTGGTTGTCAACAATAACTCGACCGACAAAACGCAGCAAACCATTGATTCCCTGCATGTAAGAACCGTTTTTCAACCCATTCAGGGACCGGGCCCGGCGCGACAACTGGGTCTGGAAAATGCAAAAGGCAAATACATTCTCCTCGCCGACGCCGATTGTTTTTACCCGAATTGCTGGATGGACGAAATGCTGAAAGTACTTACCCAGCCCAGCGTAGTTTGCGTTTACGGGCGGTATTCATTTATCAGCGAAGAAGGCTACTCGCGCTGGCAGCTGTCGGTTTTGGAAACAGCCAAAGATGTGATCGCCGAATACCGCCACCTCAACCGCCCTTACCTCAATACTTATGGGATCAGTATGGGATTTGTGCGTGAATTTGCATTGAAAATTGGCTTCGTCATGAAAAACGTGCGGGGCGAAGATGGGCGATTGGCCTATGCACTAATGAGTTACGGGAAAATCAAACAGGTAAAGTCAAACAGCGCTCGGGCATGGACTGGCGCGCGCACATTGAAAAGAGACGGAAGCTTTTTTAGTCTTTTTACGAAACGGGTGGTAAAAGAGATTAAAGGGCTGTTCTTCAACCTGCATTCAAAAGCGCCGAAGGAAATCGAAAAGCTCTGAATTACTTATTGCTGAATGCATTAGCCAGCAGTTCCGATATCTGGTCTACCCTTTTTTCCCAGGTATTATCCGTCGCAATCTGAATCCTGCGCTGCCTTTTTTCCTCATTGTCGTTTTGCAACGCATCTTCGATCGCTTCGGTAAACGAATCTGCATCGGCGCAAAAAGCGACGGAATCGCCTGTGAATTCTCTTAGATCGTCATTGAAATTAATGGAAACCAGCGGCTTACCTGCTCCCAGGTATTCAAAAAGTTTCAATGGAAAAATAGTTGCGCTCACTTCATCGCGCTTGAAAGGCAGCAACGCTACATCAAAACCCTTGATCACGGCAGGCATTTCGGAATAAGGAACGCTGCCTGTTGAGTAAACATGGGGAGTATTGAAAAACCAATCGGGAATATAAGACCTATCCTGCGGTCCGACGAAAACGAAACTTTTGTCGGGGTTTTGGCGAATAATCTTTTCCAGCATCTCATAATCCATGCGCCGCTCGATATTTCCAAAGTAGCCGACTACCGGTTTAGGAATATCTTTCAAAACCGAAGCAACTGGCAAATCCGGATCCAGCGCTTTCTGACTGTGCCGGATATCCGCCGCATTTGGAACAAAGTATGTATTGGTATTCAGCAACTTACTGTTGTTATACAGTTGCCGGCTGGTACAGAATACCAGGTCACTTTTTCTGAGCAGTTCGTTTTCTGAAATTCCTCCATGCCGCGCATCAAACGGGACCACAATGGGATCTACGCAATAGTAGGCAGTTAGTTTCGGAGCTAATCCTTCAATCAGATTCGGGTAATGGAAATTGAAGGAATTGATGTAGATGAAATCCTTGATTTGGTATTTCCTAATAACCCTTTTCAGCTTCGCCCGGATCAATGCTTCATTGATTTTCAGCAGCGTCCGAAACAGTTTTCCTTCCGGCAGAAAGTTGATTGAAAGTAACACTGGCGGGACAATTACTTTAAAATCAGCAACATCCGTATCAATCACCGCATCATTTGTTACATCAAAGTAGCCTTTCCTTTTCGCAATCTCGGGTCCTTTTCGCAGCCGCATATAGTCCTTGATCGTGAAAGGATGCTCCACATAAAAGACCCGGTTTTCCCGCGCGAGCATTTTTGCAACGGTGTAATTGGTCGATTCGATTTTGGAATCAAACCGTGGTAAACCAAATACAATGATATCTTTTCCTTTCAGTTTCATGGTACGTCAGACGAAGTATTCATTTACATACTGCTTTACTTCATCGTCAGTTTTCGCATGAAGGATTTTCGCGCCGGAAAGTTGCGGGTACAACTTTTCGTAGCATTTGAAATGATGCTCCGGCCCCTTCTTGGAAAGGATCAGATTTGTGCCGCCAAAATAACTTGCCAACGTGGCCGTACCGCCGTGAATGGAAATGAATTTGCTGGCATTTGCGTACACGATGAGCTGTAAGTGATTGAAGTTGTTCGCATTTGCCTTATTTTCCTTGAAGAGATTTTCCATCAGAATCACATCAGGATAAGTCCTTTCCAGCCAATCATATTCGTCCAGATCATAAATATCACTGTTATCCATCGTGATATGCTGCGGTCTCGGACGGTTGTAAATGATCGTGTATTTGTCAGACAGACTATCAAATATATAGGTGAGCAATTCAATACTGTAAAAACTAATCGGCGGACCGTCCCATTCCATATTATACCGGTTCGCGACGATCAAAATGGGCTTATCGTATACATAAATATTATTCTTATAATGCGCTTTCAAAGGTACCGGCAGCCACTTTTTCATATCATAGTCCTGGCTGTACAAAATACGCGGCATTTCGAAATTCTTATTGCCTTCTTCGGTGCGAATATCAAATGCTTCAATATGTTCCGGCGAGAAAAAATAAAGCTCTTTGGTAAACTTCGGACCACTGGTCGTTTTTAATGTACCATTTTTAAAATGCCAATACGCAAAAGGAAGGACAAATTGTAATTCAGGAGCAAATTCACCCTGAAAAGACAGCTCTTTGTATTTTGGTTTAAACAAATAATCCCTAAAAAAATACCTGATCTGGTTCAGCCGGCAGGAATAAGTGTGTCTGTAAAAGTATCTGAGCTCTATCGGCAGATTACCATATTTGATCAGTACTAAAAAGCTAAGTAATTTATTAAACATACAGTCACAAATTGTTCACAAAAGCGTAACTCCGGTTGGTTCATTTTAGTAAAAATAAGGAAGAAATGTCAGTCGTGTAGCAATCGTGTGCTAAAAGTATTAAATTTAGGAGTGGCAACTATTTCTACGAAAGGAGCAGTACATCTTATTTCCCAGTTTTACCTATTACCATGAAAAATTTTATCCGTTACCTGTTGCAGAAAACGCTGTCTTTCAAAAATTATCTTTTCCTGTTTTCGCTGTATTCGATCAGGACTATTGAAGCCGGAAAGTACGAGCGAGAATTTTTGCATTTCATTAAAATCATCAAAGGGAACGGCATCATTCTGGACATTGGAGCGAATATCGGTATTACTGCTGCACCGCTCGCCAAACATCATCCGGGCGCACAAATCCACGCCTTCGAACCTATTTCAGAAAATTTTTCTGCGCTGCAAAGGGTTGTTAATTATCTCAAACTGAATAATGTGAAGCTTTTCAATATTGCATTGGGAAGTGAGGACGGAAATTTGAAAATGATTATGCCGGTGCGAGGTAATTCCCGGATGCAGGGATTGAGCAAAGCTTACGAAGAAGGCGCTGGCGAAAAAGGAGTTATCTACGATGTTCCTTTGAAAAAACTGGATCACATTTATCCTTTCGAAACCAATATCACTGCGATCAAAATTGATGTCGAAAACTTCGAGCTGGAAGTTTTGAGAGGTTCGGTTGAGGTGTTAAAACGCAATAAACCAACTATTTACGCAGAGCTATGGGAAAATGATAACCGCACCAAGGTATTTGAGCTGCTGAAAAATATTGGCTACAATTCCTTCACATTCGATCTCCAAAGCGAAACGCTGCAACCTGTCACAATCAGAGAAGGGTTACCTGCCGGAAACTTTTTCTTTATCCCTGCTTGAAATAATACTACACCAATAAATTATTGATTTATTAATATTAAATTTGCAGGAAAGCCCCTCTTATTATTAAAGAGTCGATTTAGAAAATGTCAATTCCCGCGCCAAATAGTACCCAGAAATGAATAATTCAGCAGAAGGAGATTCTTTGATTGATATAGCTTATCTTAATGAAATAACGGGCGGAGATGAGGAGCTCAGAACAGAATTAATAGAAATGTTCGAGACGGAAACCGTTGACCAACTGGGGAATATAAAAGCATATTACACTTCTTCAAATCTGGAACAATTAAAACAGGCAATTCATAAATACCGCTCTTCCCTGTTCTCGGTAGGATTATTAAAAACTGCTTCTAAATACAAGGAAATTGAAACAACCCTGAAAAGAAATGAACCTGTTGAAAACCTGAACACAAAGCTCGGTGATCTGGAACAGGAATCTCTGGTTGCATTGCAGTTCCTGAAAGAAATCTGATCAGGTATTTTTTTCAAAATGCGCTGACTCTTTTCGGTCAATCAATAATGTAGTGTGCACGATTGCTGCGGCCATAAAAAACAGGATATTATTGGGAAACTGAACCAATGCTTCCTGCGGAAAATTGCCAATATTCAGTGCAAATATCACGAGCGTCATCGCCAGACAGTAAGTCTTCAATTCGCTATTCCTGATTTTATAAAAATTATTGATCCCCATTTTAAGGATCGTAAACATCATAAAACAGAAAAGTAATAATCCAATCCAGCCAAGCTCTACTGCCACCCGAATATATCCGCTGTCGGGGGGAAACGTCGCCAGGAAAGAATGCGGCGCAAAACGTGCACCCCAGGCGCCCGTGGACCCGAGCCCGCCACCGATCGGGTGACTTAAAATATAAGGCTGAATCCGTTTCTGATTGTGTTTTCTAACATTAAAAGACGCGTCGTCTGACGGGCGGAATGCAGTTTGAAATCGCGCAATCGTTGGACTCGAAGTGGGCATCAGGATCAGTATTGTGATAAAAACCGCAGCCACACAGGAAGCAAGCATGATCTTTTTGCTGAAATTAAGCAGCGCAAAAGGAATAAGTGCCGCCGGCACAAGCACATACGCGCCCCTCGTTCCCGAATATAGCATCGCCATCAGAAATGCAACGATCATTGCGGCGAGTATCCCTTTTTTCAGCCAGCTTCTCTTTGAAGATAACAAAGCAATACAGATCACACTCGCGCAGACCATCGTATAAGAGAACGATACCGGATCCGAAAAAATGGAGTATTTCCTCCAAATCCCGTTGATATACAACAAACTAATCGACATCGGATCACTCCACAAGTCGGCTAATTCCGCCGGGGCGATTCCAAAAAACTCCTGTTTGAAACCATAAATTGCGCCGCAAACCGCAAGTACCAGCCAGGCCCGAATCACAATGCGGATCGATTTGAGAGTCCGGAGGTGATATACGAACACGAAATACATGATCGTGACCGCCGCGACTGACCGCACCGTATACACCCACGCGAGCCGCGACTCCGCCCAGGGATTGGCGACCTGGATCAAATTATAGCCGATCCAGATCAGGATCATCACCGAAACCGGATTTTTAAAAATGCTCATTTCCCACTCACCCCGCTGCTTTACCTTGATTAAAACTCCCAGCAAAAGCAGCACTTCCAGTCCGTCCATCAGTGTTCCCAGCGGAAAATTGATACCAAGCCGGAGAATAAAAAACAGGAAAAAGCCCATCGTAAGCAGCGTTACGATTCCGAAAAGCGGGTAGACTACTATCGCGTAAACCACCGGAATCGCTATCATTGAAACCAATAACAACAACCCAGCAACCAGTCCACCGTAAATAGTAGCAATGCCGACACACACCGCAATCACTGCGAGCACGATCATTCCCACCGTTCCATTCAACTTATCAATGAGTGGAATATGCGTGAAATTGCGATCTGAATGTGCGGACAATTCGTACTTCAAAGGTTACCGGATTTAAAAAAATAGTATTTTAAAAAAGAATACAAATACGCTGATAAAAGCCAGGATTAAGGCGATAGTTCGCGTAACAGTTTGCAAATGTGTAAGTTCCGGATCGCGGACTTTATGTCTGACTTTTCTGCTTGGGAATACTTTCATTGTCAGGGCGCTTTGCGGTAAGTATGTTTGGTTGCCACCGAAATTTTGTTCGCCTTCTTCGCTTTCAGAAGCGACTTCACCTGATAGAACATAAAAACGGGGATCGAAGTAAGTGAGCGGATAATGCGTTTATCAACAGATGAATCGAATAACGGTACCAGGAATCCAGCCACGAAAACCAGTAAACCTGTAAACCAAAGTGCACTTGCCACGGGATTAATCCACAAGTCGACGAACATGAAGAGTACCGCCAGGATCAGAAAAATGAAAAGCGGCGGACGCAGCAGCACGAAGCCAAACAAAAATCGGTTCCAGCTCAGATTCTTGACGCCACTGAAAACCATATCAAAACCAAAACTGAAATATTTAAACCAGGTATTGATCCACCGCGAACGCTGGTTCACAAGCTGCTCGGATTCAGAAGTTTTTTCGTCCCACACCACAGCTTCTTCCCTGAATGCGATCCGGTGACCGCCGCCTACGATCTGCTTTTGCAGTATTTTATCAAAACCAGCCCCGACAATATCGAGGTGCCCCAATGCTTCTTTGTATAATTTCACAGTAAATGCCATTCCCGAGCCAGAAAGCGTAGCCGAAGAACCCGCACCAAACAACTTCTCACCGTCGTAATAATGGTAATAAATATCGCGGGCTGCATCCAGACAGGCATAAACAGAATCGAGATTCTTCGCTTTCCGAACTCCCTGAACCGCTACAAACCCTTCGTCGAAACACACATCGAGCTCGTTAAGAAACTCAGGATCAACCAGGTTATCGCTGTCAATAATAGCGAGGCGCTCGTGCTGTCTTCTGAAATGATTGATCGCGAAAAAGTGTGAGCGGGTATTACTGGCCAGCACGGTTTCGGGATGCAATACGATCACTCTATCACTTTCCAGGTGCAAGCCGGACGCGTCGCACTTGTCAGCGACGATGTAAACGAGGTAATTCGAATAATTCAGTCTCGAAATCGAGGCGACCACGTCGGGTAGCTGCTGCGTTTGTTCATAAGTAGCGACGATGAGCGCGTAATCTGCTTCCGCTTTTTTGACAACCGGCCGGCTTCGCTTTTTTCTTCCAGTGAAAAAATTCAGCAACAATAACCCGACCGGGAATACCAGGTAAAATCCGATCGCGATCTGGAAAAGCCACCAAAAAAACCAGATTACCTTCATTCAGTCACGTATTTTGACACTTTGCCAGTCTGCTTCAATAAGTCCTGCGCGCCGGTCAGTACCCAGCCGGCCATTTTTCCGTTCAGGCTTTTGAGGTATTCGATCTTAGACCGGTCCTCGTAAGAAATGCTCCTTCCGCTTTCAAAAACGGAAATAACCGCGTCGGAAAATGTGATCCACTCTTTCGCCTTATTCATTGAAACGAGCGAATCTGCATCGATCAAAATGGTATCATATTGACTTTTCAGGGAAGTTAATGCAGATTTGATCCTCGTTTCGTCGGCCAGTTCGTAGAGTGAAACGTCTCCGCCCTTATTGGCCAGGATTGAAATAGAACCATTTGCTGTACTCACAGGGGTCGCCTCGCCCCTATTCAAATAATCTTCCAGAAATTTCGAGCCGCTATTCAACTTAGTAATATCGCCTGCATTAAAATTGCCGTCGATGATCAGTACCCGTTTATTGATTTTGGAGAACGCCCAGGCCAGGCTCAACGTCAGCAAAGTTTTTCCGCTACCCTCGTGCAGGCTGGTTACTGCTATGATCTTCGGATCGGGAAATTCGCTATCGAGCTCAAATCGGATCGAGCGGATCAGGTTCCGGAAAATCTCAATCTTGCTTTCCTGCGTATTTTCATTCTGCAACTCGCTGATCCTGAAACCTCCACCCACATGATTTACAAAACCCAATACCGGCCTGTCCGTTGCATTGGCAAGCTGCTGCGGGTAGCGGATCGAAGAATCCAGGAAATAGAGGATAAATAATATAAACAGGCAGAATGCAAAGCTGATTACGCCGGAGAGGATGATCAATACGATTTTCTTGGAAGGCTGGATCGTACCCGGAAGCGCCTTTTCAGCCACTTTCAAAGTTGCCGGAAAGCTCGATTGCAGGCGTGCATCGTTGTATTTCTGCAAAGCTTCCATGTATTCTTTGCTCGCAATATCGATCGCAGTTTCAAATTCCTGGACTTTCGCTTCGTTGGGTACCAGCCCGTCGAACCGGTTATTCAATGCTTTCATTTCAGCTTCAATAGTCGCTAAGCTATTGGCTGCCAGATCTTTCTCCACTTCCATGGTCAGCTTCTGAGAGACCAGATTTTCTTTCACTGATAACGGATTGTACAGATACCGGTCGGTAGATTCGTCGATCTGCGCTGAAAGTTTAGTCTGAATAGAATCAAGGCTCGCTTTGTACTTCGGGTCAAAATTGCTTTTTACATAAGCCTCATTAACAGCCCGCAGCCGCTGCTTGGTCGCCACGATATTCTGATTAATGGTCGAAACCGCGCTTTCAAAATACTTGCGGTCATTTGCATTGAATTTGTTCTCGATATTTTTGATCGCCACGCCGTAAGCAATCACATCTTTCTTTGCAACCTCGCGACGGAGCTCAAACTCAGCCATTTGACCGTACAGACTTTTCGCCTGTTCATCCAGGTTCAGCACCCGGTTGCGGATCTTGTAGTCGCGCAGCCCGTTCATCTGAACGCGTAGTGCGAGGCGCTTTTGTTCCAGAAATTCGGCCAGGAAATTGATCGTCTTATTATAATTGTTCGCCAGGCGGAAAGCGTACATTTTGATAAAATCATCGCTGAGCGTATTGATCACAAATGCGGCCATCTCCGGATCTCTGGCCTCAAATTCAATATTGATGAAATCACTATTTGAAAGCCGGAAAATGGTCAGCTTTTTCTGTATACTTTCCGCATCGTACTGCATATCATCCAGAATATCCAGCAATTTTTTCTCAAAAGGAACAGCCGGCGAAAGCTCCTGCTGGGTTTTATATTTCTGTGTCAAAACAGCTGCCGCCTGGTTTTTCGCATTCTGATCCAGTGCCTGCAATGTTTTGGAAGGTTCAGCAAAATCATCCTTTTCTGCTGCTTTCAGATCGTGCAGCAACAGTTGATAGGAAACCTGGTCCAGCACTTTTTTCTGCGACATCATCTGAATAATGTTGTCGAATTTGCGCGAGATCTCGAAATCCTGTTCGGTTCCGGTACTCATTAAACCCTGCTCTGTTTTGTCCACGAGCCCGGTCGCGATGCTGCCTTGCGCCTTGTATTGGTCGGGAAGTGATTTGACCAGAAAATACGCCGCTACCACGGTAATCAGCGGTACAAATATCAATACAAACTTATTTCTGTATAATATGCTCAGGAATTGTGATAGCTCTGTCATTTGATATCTTCCAGTTTTTGTCCCAATAACTCTTCCAGGGCGCTCTTAGAAATGAGCACGTCCGCCTCTGCGGAAACCCTGGCCTGCTGCCTGTCCGAAATCACGACCAATGCTTTGCTATATTCTTCCAGGGAGGTCTCCCCTTTTTCATATTTATATTTAAGCTCCTGTGCGAGTGATTCCACATCATGCAGCGCGTCAGCTTTCAACCTGAGCAACACTCTGTACTGTGAAAAGGCAAAATATCTTTGCTTTACGTCGGCTTCCAGATTCAGCATATAAGTATCACGATCGTGCTCGACAGCCCGCAGCTCGCTTTTCGCCTGTTTGATCAGTGCCGGTTTTTGAAGCAGCGAGCCGATATTTACGAAAAAACCAAACTGGTATCCGTTCAGGAAGTTTGGGTTAATGGTGCTTGCCAGCCGGTCGGGGCTGTACAGGTACGAAAAAGAGAGAATTTCGAAGTAGGACAACTTCATTTTTTTGGCGTTGTAATCGCCTGCATCTACCCGCGCCTGGTACAGTTTCAGTTTGGGATAGTTCTTCTTAGCGAGTTCAACCAGCTTTTCCAGGTAAGGGTACGAAATTTCATCTGCTAATGAATTTTGCGCCTTTGCGGAAGCTAAAAAGGTGAAGAAGAAAAAAGTTAGGAAGCAGAAGTATCTCATTTACAGGGGTTATGATGAATGATAGTTTTTATAGAGAGGGTAGTAAATGCATTAAACGTTTTCGGATTGCAGTAGTGCGGGGAAGGTTTTCAATATGATATGCATATCCATTTTGAATGAGAATTCTTTGGCGTAAGTAATATCCAGCTGTGTACGCTCCTCTTCGGACATATCCGCTTTCCCTTTGCCGCGCTTGGTCACCTGCCACAAGCCGGTAAGACCGGCCGGGGCCGCGAAACGGAATATTTTGTCGTCGGTAGTCATTTTTTCGGCTTCGTAAAGTGGCAGCGGGCGGTTGCCTACCAGCGACATATCGCCTTTCAGGATATTGATCAACTGCGGCAGTTCGTCGATACTCGAATTCCTCAAAAACTGCCCAAGCCGGGTAATGCGCGGATCGTTCTGGAACTTCATAAAAGCCGCTTTCTGCTCCTTCTGAAAATGGTACAGCTTTTCGCAAATCTCTTTCCCGTCGTGGAAAAGAAGGCTTTTGCATTGCCCGCCTGCCCTGCATTCGTCGCAAAGTCCGCCGTTTTCGATTTTCTCTACGGGCTCAGTGGTTTTGTTATACATACTTAACGCAGCCATTTTACGAATCAGCTGATCTGCGTCTGTGCGCATTGTACGGAACTTGTAGAGGTCAAAAATCTTGTAGCCGCTCCCTACCCTTTTGGATTTGTAAAAAACAGGCCCTTTTGAGTCCAGTTTGATCAGAATTGCAATAAGAAGGAATACCGGCAGCAGTAAAAGGACTGCCGTACCAGTGGTAGCAATATCGATTGCACGCTTCCATGCCGGCGTGTGCCCGCCCTGGGTGCCTATTTTTTGATGGGCTTTATTGGCAACGTACCATTGCCTTTTCTTGAAGTATTTGATGCGGGTAATCAGGTCACCATCATCGAAATTGACCGAAAAAATGTCATCAGCATGTTTCGCGCGCGCGGTGGCAATAGCATCTTCCGAAAGCTTGTCGACCATCAGTACGTAAGGGATATTGCCGAAACCTGCGGAGCTGCGAATGAAATCGAGCAATTCTGTACCGCCGCTATTTACGTGCGCGATGATCACATCAGCGGGAAAGTTTTCCTGCAATGCGGCCAGTACACTTTCTTTGCTGCTGAAATACTCGACTTGCAACGCAGCTGCGAAATGCTCTGAAAATTTAAGGTAATGCTCAAAATCGGAATGAAGGTACATAACCCTGAAATGAGCTGTATAAGACTTCGTCTCTGCACCCATTACCGGTATCTCACTGGCCATTTCCATGTTTCTGACTGGTTAGGAGTATCGTTTACTACGCCGCAGTATTGCATTGATCTTGGCGTGCACTTCCATTGGATTGAAAGGCTTTACCATAAAATCGTCGGCGCCCAGGTTGAGACACTGGATCCGCTCGCTGCTTTCGTCCGAGCCCGACAATATGATCACGGGGATATCTGCGTATAAATTGCTGGCTTTGGCAACTTTCAAAAATTCTTTACCGCTGAGATTAGGCATGTGAAGATCCGCGATGATCAGATCGGCTTTGTTACCTTCTTCAAGCCACAACATCCCTTCTGAACCGTCACTCTTGACAATGACACTGAAATCCTTTTTTAAAAAATGCTCCAATATTTTAGTAATACTGGGCTCGTCGTCGATAATCAACAGACTCCTTTTACTATCCATGCTTGGGTTAAATAAATTTTTTCTCGATAGGTTTTTCTGTTCCGTGCGTCAACACTACCCCAAATTATTTTGTAGATATAGTAATAATACTTATGATAACAAAATGGCTGTTTTAAAACTTTGGTGCAGTAGCATTCCAAGACCTTGTAACGCTTAAATATGCCTTGTTTTACAGGAAAACCCGATAACGAAAATTACGTAGTGGCATTTATTTTCAAGTTGTTAAAGAATGGATGCGAAGAGTAGACAGTAAAATTATATACTGGCAGCTACACCACAAAAGATAAACAATCTAAATTACGAATTTTTTCAAATTAGTTCTACGAAATTATTGTAACCACTTGATTTGATTGAGTTTACTCCTTTAAGCGTACCCCAATGGATACCCTTACCGGTGACTCTGCCAACGCTCCGTCTCCGGCAGCAGGGATCCAGGAAGGCCCCTGGCGGATTATTTGGATAGCCTGGTCCCATAGCTCAGCCGGGCCCGACACTTTGAAGTCAGACAGCGCCCCGTCCGTTTTGACTATGAATTCGACACGCACCGTCGTACTGTCTTTACTTGTGAGCATATTTTGGTGAAGATAATCCTGGTAAGCCAGCCACCCTCCTGCCGGTTTGGCGATTCCGAAGTTCAATATAGAGTCGGGCAGGATTCCCTGTGGGCTGAAAGCAGAAACCGTCGTGCGAGAAGTGTAACTCACCGAATTATTCGAAGCTATTCTGGTCTTCTTTAACTGCTCACGCGCATCCTGCAGAGGTTGCGGCGCTGCTGGAAATGCCGAGGGTACCGGCTCGCCCGTCGCAATGCGCTCCTCTGCCGCATCTTTGGCCAATATTTCTCCGGCAGGCTCCGGGTCCGCGGGCACAATTGCGGGAACTGAATTTTTATCAATTGATGAATAAGCGGTTCTCGGCAACGATTTGATATTAGGCTCGGGCGAAACAGGCGCGCTTTCAGGCTGGCTTTTCGGTTCCGTTACGATTCCGTTTTCCGGACCTACTTTCGCTTCCGGCACCTGTATGCTTACTTCTTGATTTACAGTTTCATTTCCATTACGAAAAAAGGCAAGCCACGTTACTCCCAAAACAAGCAGAATAGTAGCAGCCGCTGCGTAAACCTGGAATGCAATGCGTTTAGCGGATTTTTTGCCTATTCTTTTTTGAAGCTGACCGGAAAGCTCCTGGCTGATATTAGTAACGTTCAGCCCATTTTCCTGCATCAATACAAAACCTTCATAGGCTTCGGCATAAGCGGGGTCAGCAAGCAGCTTTTTCTCAAAAACATTTTGCTCCCGGCTCGACATTTCACCGCTGTGGTACCGGTGAAATTCCTGAAAACTCGCTGCATTACCTGTATCAAAAGTTGCCATTTCTATCCATACATATTTTCAGATTTCGCTTTCCATTCTGGATATAGCTCTTCACTTTACTCAACTCAAAACCCGTTTCTGCTGCAATTTCCCGGTAGCATTTGTCGCGCAGGTAGAATAGCTCGACGGTCACTTTCTGTTCACGGATCAGGGTTTCCATACATTTTTCCAGCGAAAGGAGATGTTTCTCTGAGATATCAAAATCCTCATTTTCAATGTGATAAGCCAAACTTAAATCTTCCGGGCCAGCCTGATCATCTGCTGTTACAAATATGCGCTGCGACCGGAGCTGCATTAAGCAATAGTTGCGGCTGACCGTGTGCAGCCAGCTTTTCAGATTGGTTACCTCGTGTACTTTAAGTTCGGTCACCAGTTTTTCAAAGAGCTGCATCACCGCATCTTTCGCCTCATCTTCTGCTTTCAAATATTTGTAACAAATAGCAAAAACCATTTCCATGTAGGGTGCATACAAAGTCCCGAGCAGGCCGACATCACCAGACTGCCGGTAAGCTGCCAGCTTCTCCGACTCGGTCAGCGCATCATTTCCATTATTTCTGAAAACCCTTAAAAAATTCACACGTGTATGCTTAGTGAAAAACCTTATCGGCTAGCTGGTAGATGCTGTAGTTGAAAATTTTCCATAAATATTTTTCAAGAATTTATGGAAATGCATTTGCGGCTGCATCCAGTCAATAAACTAAAACTTTGCGAACCATGAAAGGAAAGATCGTAATACTCCTTGCATTATTTCTAAGTGCATTTGCACTGTTGCCCGACCGGACTTTAACAGGCATTGTGCGCGATACCCGTCAAAATCCTGTCGCCCGGGCGATCGTGAGTACGAAAGATGGAAAAGTGCGTGCGATGACGGATAACGCGGGAAAGTTTAAGATCACAGTCCCTGCATATTCCAAATCACTGCAAGTTGTGGCAGCCGGTTTTGTATCCAAACAAGTTCCGTTGACCGCCGCAAACGATATTCAAATTGAACTACAACCGCAGCCGCTGCCTCCCGGCGATGTGAATATTGCCTACGAATCTGCGCCAAAACAGGTTACCAGTGATTTTGCTACCATGTCGGTACCGGCGGGAAATGCCAGGACATTGATTCGCCAACAGGCGAATACAGAAAACTATAAAGTAATAAATGAAACGGGATTTCAGAATGCGCGGCAGCAGGCGGTTACCACCTTTTCAGTCGATGTGGACCGGGCTTCTTACAGCAATGTGCGCCGCTTTCTGAATGCAGGAAAACTGCCGCCTGTCGACGCAATCCGTATTGAGGAAATGATCAATTATTTCGACTATTCCTACCCGCAGGCGAAAGGGGAACATCCCGTAGCAATCCACACCGAACTCACTGATTCTCCGTGGAATAAGGGATTGAAGTTGCTTCACATCGGAATGCAGGCTAAAACGATCCCGACAGAGAATCTGCCAGCTTCCAACCTCGTCTTCCTGATCGACGTATCCGGCTCGATGACGGACGAAAACAAGCTTCCGTTGCTGAAACAGGCATTTAAACTATTGGTAGACCAGCTCCGTGAAAAAGATCAGATCGCCATTGTAGCTTATGCAGGAGCGGCGGGCACTATTCTTCCGCCTACTTCCGGCAAAGAAAAAGTAAAGATCAAAACGGCGCTTGACGAGCTCGAAGCCGGCGGCTCGACAGCTGGTGGCGAGGGTATTCAGCTAGCTTACAAATTAGCCAAAGACCATTTTTTACCAAAAGGGAATAACCGCGTGATCCTCGCTACCGACGGCGATTTTAATGTAGGTGTTTCGAGCGAAGGCGATTTGCAGCGGCTTATTGAAGAGAAACGAAAAGATGGTATTTACCTGAGCGTTATGGGTTTCGGTATGGGAAATTACAAGGATAACCTGGCCGAAACACTGGCAGATAAAGGCAATGGTAACTACGCATATATTGATAATATTCAGGAAGCGCAGAAGGAATTTGTGCACGAGTTCGGCGGGACGCTTTTCACGGTTGCCAAAGATGTAAAGATCCAGATCGAATTTAATCCTGCGCACGTGCAGGCTTACCGGCTGATCGGTTACGAAAACCGTGCATTGAAGAATGAAGAGTTCCATGACGATAAGAAAGACGCCGGTGAAATGGGCTCGGGCCACACGGTTACTGCCATTTACGAGATCGTCCCAGCCGGGATCCAGCATGCATATCTGCCTAAAACGGATGATTTGAAATACCAGAAAACGAATATCTCTGATCTCGGAAAAACCGAGGAAATGCTCACTATCAAAGTGCGGTACAAAAAGCCCGACAAGAACGAGAGTGTCTTATTTGATCTACCAGTAAAAAATGCGTCCAAGTCGCTGCAAGCAAGCTCCGAAAATGTACGTTTTGCAAGCGCGGTTGCGCAATTCGGTCTGCTGCTCCGCAATTCGGAATTTAAGGGAAACGCCTCTTACGCCAACGTAATAAATCTGGCCAAAGGTGCATTTGGAAAAGATGAAGAAGGCTACCGGTCCGAATTTGTAAAGCTCGTAAAAATCGCTCAGGCGATAGATAACCGCGCAGAAACTGCGATTAAGGAGTAATGTACCCAGCCCCAGCCCGCTGGTGAGCGGGCTGGGGCTGGGTATTATTTAGTTTTAGGCATGTTTAAGCAGATCTTTTGCAGGTACATGCCTTATTTTTCCCTCCTGATCTTCAATTACGACAGTTTCATTTCTCGCTGCGCTTTCGACCAGCATTTTGTCAACGGCCTTTTTCACACCTGCAACAATTCTCTCACTAAGTTTTTGAAAAGATTCTTCTTCGTTTTTCATATTTGCGATTGGCTGATCTGTTGCCAAATATCTTCATTTGTTACGGTTATCTCATTGTCACGTCCACCAATTGCGATTGTCGAAGGAGAAGCACTCGCATTACTCACTATCAGCCAATTGTCACATATTGGCATATATAGCCGAAAGAGATTATCCAGCCCTCTCTGATATCTTCTTATAATTGTCTCGTTCGGAATCGAATGACCTCCTTTTCTCACACGCATTGCAACCCTTTCTATCGCCATTTCCGGCGATGCAAGCCAAAAATAAATGAGTGTAATTGAATATCCTTTCGATCTGGCCTCTCTGACTGTAGATACGTAACTTCTGGTCGAAAGTGTAGTTTCAAGTGCAAAATCAACTCGGGAGTCCAGTAACTCTTTAATTCTCTTTAACATAATTCGTCCAGCTTCAAACGCAACATTCTCGGGATTGAAAGGCGATAATCCCGCGGCGATGTTGTCCGCATTCACAAACTACCGGCACCTTAAAATTTCTGGCAGTATTGTAAAGCTGGCGGTAGTTTTGCCAGCACCATTGCAACCCGCGATTATGTATAATGTCGGCACTGGACTCCGGTTAATTTTCTCAAATTATTTCTCTGCCTTAAACTTCAGCACAATTCTGGTAACATTCGGATAGTCGTAGGCGGTGCTTTGGGTTTTCATGGAAAATGATTCTTTGGTCACGTCGGCGGGCGAGATGGACCAGTCGCTGGGAGAAGGCTTGGCACCTGGCAACCCTACCAGGATATTCTTCTCATTGGCTTTCCATTCCAGCAAAAAAGGTTTGGTTTCGCCTTTGAATACCCCAGAAAAAGTCCCGCCCTTTTTGATCTCGACCACTTCCATGTACCGCTGGAAATCGATGCCGCCAAACTGCTGCGTCATTTTTCCATTCTGAAACGTAGCGACATCATTCACCCGTATTTCATCAATTTTCCATTTGGGAGAAGAGATAAGCAACTCAGCAGCTTCTTCCGGACTGTCTGCTTTTTGCTGACAAGAGACAATCACAGCTAACAATACCAGTAACCGGATAACCGAAGTCGTTTTCACCAAACCCATAATTCAAAAGGACAAATACATTTACAAACCACAAAGTAAGTGCAGCGTTGTGAAAATACTAGTCGCGATTGAACAATACCGCCAGTTCAGCTAAAAACTGTTCGTCTTTCTCAGTAATCTGTCCGGGCAAAAGGCGCCACGCCCAGTTGTTTTCGTTGGACCCGGGCAAATTCATTTTTGCTGTTTCATCCAGGTTTAATACGTCCTGCATAGGAAGCATAGCCACGTTCGCGACAGAACTGTAAACCATGCGCGCCATTTCGCGGTAAGCATTTTGTTCGGTAATTTCCTTTCCTGAATAGGCTTCAATCCGCTTTTTGACACCATCTTCGGCCACTTGTTTGAACCAGCCCCTTACTGTATTATTATCGTGCGTTCCGGTATAAGCAATGAAATTAGCCGAGTAATTATGCGGGATATGATCTGATTGTGGCATATTCTCATCAAATGCAAACTGCAATACCTTCATCCCCGGCAATGCAAATTTATCACGTAGCTTATATACCTCCGGACTGATCTCCCCGAGGTCTTCTGCGATAAAGGGCAGCTTGCCCAAAGCTTTCTGGATCGTTTCAAAAAAGTCCGCATCCGGCCCGATCTTCCAGGTACCATTTACCGCAGTAGTCTCACCACCAGGCACTTCCCAGTAATCTGCGAATGCTCGGAAGTGGTCCAGCCGAACCATGTCGAATAGTTCGATATTCTTTGCAAGGCGATCGATCCACCACTGGTAACCCTCGTTTTTGAGTTGATCCCAATCAAAAACGGGCATTCCCCAAAGCTGGCCGTCTTCCGAAAATGCGTCTGGCGGTACACCGGCGATCCCGCTGATTTTGCCCGAGGGCTCCACGCGGAAGAATTTGCGGTTTGCCCAAACGTCAGCCGAATCGTAACTAACGTAGAAAGGAATATCCCCTAGCAACTTGATATCGAGGCTGTGGCAGTATTTCCGGAGATTTTTCCATTGTTTATCAAACACATATTGCTGCCATTTCACGAAACTGATCAAATCCTCTTCCGATTCCTCAATCTGTGCAATCGCAGCCTGTTCACGTTCCCGATATTGCTCCGGCCATTCGTACCACGGATTTCCATCATGCATTTTTTTCAATGCGATGTAGGTAACAAAGTCGGGAAGCCACTCGGCATTCTTCTCACAAAATTCCTCAAATGCTTCCCGTTCGCTCTCGTCATTTTTCTCTTTATAGCTTTCAAAAGCCTTTGCCAGCAGCTCGGTTTTTAATTCTTCGGCTTCACTGAAATCTACTGTCGAAGCAGGTTCCTGGTGATAACCTGCCAGCCACTCCCGATCCAGAAGTCCGTCATTTGCAAGCAGATCCGGACTGATCAGCAGCGGGTTACCTGCCCGGCTGGACACCGCGCTATAAGGTGAATTTGATTGCGATTCCTCCGTCGGATTTAATGGAAGTATCTGCCAGATCTTCTGGTCTCCGCGATTGAGGAAATCGGCAAATGCAGTTGCTTCTGGCCCCAGATCGCCTATTCCGTAGGGCGAAGCGAGTGAAGTGATGTGAAGCAGCACGCCAGCTTTACGTTCATTATCCGGTTTGGATCCCTTTAAAATAGCAACCGGCAGCGAACTGAATATTTCACCAGGAGCCAATTTACCCTGCAATTCCAGCTGGTCGCCTCCCAGGATATTTGTCCATTCGGGAGCAAGATTATCCGGCAATACCACGGTGGTATCTTTCCAATCCAGGTCGAAAAACGTAGTCTGCTGCTCGCGGCAAAGCGTCGAAACGTTCAGCGGGACCACAACTACATAAAAATCTTTTTTGCTCTTTCTGGCAAAAGCTAATAAGTGTTGCTTGTATTCACCGCGGGTTTTAAGCGCAACATATTCACCTTTTGTAAACAGCAGGCTGTGTTCGTTTCTGAGTTTAAATAAATGGTTGGTCAGCCAGAGTTTGATCTTTGCATTCGAGCGTTCACTCCACAATTTTGACGATAATTCATCTGAGCCAATGTTTTCCACTTCGGTTAACCAATCAGCACGTTTGGCGTAATCCACCGGGCGACGGTTATCCGGGTCGACCATGCTCAAATCCCACAACTCGCAGCCCTGGTACACATCAGGAATACCCGGACAAGTGAATTTGAGTACCAGTTGGGACAAAGAATTAATGATACCGTAGTCAGCGATCTCTTTCAGAAATGCTGTAAAGTCGGTATAGAACGGACTGTCTTTTTCAAGAATTTTAGACACAAAATCCTTTACCTGACCCTCATAAGCCTCATTCGGCTCAGCCCAATTCGACTTAACCTTACCCTCCCGCATTGCCTTTTGCAGGTACTCTTTCAAGCGGCTTAAAAATTCGTCGTCTTCTTCGCCCGGCATTGGGTGCGCCCCTGCAATAGTCTGATAGATAAGGTATTCATCGTTCGCATCCGGCGCATCTTGCCTGATATCCGCATTCAATTGCTGCCAATGCTTCACTTTCTCAGTCCAGATCTCGCCCAGGTCGGTCAGTACGTTGAGCCGCGCGCGCACGTCTTCTCCCCTTTTCGTATCGTGTGTCGAAGTAGCATTCAGCGCCAGCGGCCAGTGCTTCTGCCTGTTGTGCATGTACTTATGGAAATCCTTAACCGGCACGCCGAAACGGTCCGGAAAATCGCCTACTTCGTTGTGTCCGATGAAGCGGTGATTGGTGTACATCAGCGTATCTTCTCCGCCTTTGGCCATTAACGGCCCCGAGAACTGCATGCAGCGCTGGTAAAATTCAAGCGCCCTCGCCTGGTAGTTTTCATCCTCCTGCTCCGGCGTATCGATCAGGCATTTTTCGAACAGGTTCGCAGCAGCTTCCAGGTTAGGATGAAACGTAATCACTTCTCTGATAACAGCTTTCAGCGCAGTCTGATCTGCCTCTGGAAGCGGCATTTCATTTCCGTAATACCGATAAACCGGGCAATGCACAAGCAGTTCGCCGATGAAAGCTTTCAGATCTTCCTTCCCTATTTCCTTCAAATCCTCAGCATCGGCCAGTTGCAGCTCTACAAATAGCTGGTAAAGGTTTTCCAGCTCGCCGCCCATGTGACCATATAATATCTCCGATTTCTTGCTTAACAGCTGATCATGGATCGTCTTATCCGAGCCCGTGAGCTCCTGATAAAAAGCACTAAAAGCGGGCTCTGCGTTTTTATTTGTGAAAATATTATTGACCATCGCCAGGAATTCGTAACCGGTTGCTCCCTGAATAGGCCACTCGGTCGGCATGTCTTCCTCTTTTTCCAGGATCTTCTCAGCAATAATATAAGTCTCCTCTCCTACTGCTGTCCGCAGTTTTTTCAGGTAAGAGTTTGGGTCAAAAAGGCCGTCGATATGATCAATGCGCAATCCCTGGAATATTCCTTCGCTCACCAGTTGCTTCACCAACTCGTGGTACGCATCGAAAACATCATCGTTTTGCATATTGAGGCAGATCAGACCGTTGACGGTAAAAAAGCGTCGGAAGTTGATCTTCTCTTCGGTAGCTTGCCAGTGGCAAAGCGCATAGGTTTGCAGGTCGACAATCTCTCTCAGCCGCGCCGGGTCTTCATTATAGTATTGCAGCGCCTTTTCCAGAAATCCGCCGATCTGCTCGGTTTTAGCCAGCGAAGCCAGTTGTAATTTCAACTCATTGAATCTTTCTGAGAAAGCGCGCGATTCTTCAACTTCGTTGATTTCCTTCAACTGGCTAACCAGTTGCTGCACCGATTGCGGCTGATCCTCACTTGCATACGAAAGAATGGCGACGTAAGCCCGAAGATTTAGCGGGAACACAGAGCCCTCGTAATCCATCACCAGCTTGTCGCCGGCATAGTCGAGTCGCAACTGCCCGCCTTCAATGACTTCGCTGAGGTCTTTTGTCAAAAACGGCACCATGATCTTGCCGTGGAACATTCTGTTGTTCCAGGCAATGTCAAAAAACGAGGCATATTGCGATTGTATACCCTTTTCGAGTACGTCCATCAGCCACGGATTTTCGGAGTGGAATGCCATGTGGTTGGGTACAATATCCTGTAACCAGCTAATACCAGCTTCTTTAAGCTGTCCGCTGATATCACGCAGGTCTTCGAGCGAGCCTAGTTCAGGGTCTATCGCTCCCGGGTTTACGCCATCGTAACCGTGCGTACTTCCCGGTGTAGATTCCAGTATAGGTGATGCATAAATGGCCCCCACACCAAGCTTTTTGAAGTATGGTATCAATCTCTCAAAATCAGTGAAAGAGAATTCTGTATTGAATTGAATGCGGTAAGTAGATGAAGGATAATTCATATCTGGCTATTGGTTTTCTGAAAACCTGCACTCTAAATATTATGCCAGCCGCGTATTCAGTCCTGTTCTGCCAGGAGCTTTTTTAGGAAAGGAATGTCCAGAGGTTTTGGAAGCAGCCTGATGATAAATGGATCATTTTCCGCCAGGACCAAGTCATTTGCATCAACCGTGGAGGAGATCATGAAAAGCTGGATACGCTCGCGGATATCCTCGTCGATCAGCCCATATTGCATGGCAAATTCAAATCCATTCATTTCGGGCATTTGAAGATCAAGCAGGATGACGGTCAATGGAATCTGAACCGTTTGCCGGTTGAGATATTCAATCGCTTCTACCGGCGAGGCAAAAGCCAGCACGTGACTCGCCAGCCCACTCCGTAAGAGCAGTTTTTCCTGCGTGAACAGGTCGAATACACTATCATCTATAATGATAAATTCCATTGAGTGGAGGCAGGAGACGATGACGTAACTGCCGGGCGAATGTTAGGTATTCTAATAATAAAAGACAGATTTTTTTTATACATTTAAAATATCTTTGTCGAATTAGTTTCCAAAACTTAACATATTTAATTCTTAAATCCCTCAAATTATTAAAAATGTTGAGTCAAATTTCACATCGGAGCTGACTAATCGATGAAACTACATCTCCGATTGTGCCTTGCTTTACTATTGTTCTTTCATAGCGCAAGTGCCCAGAAAATCCAACGTGCGTTCCGGCATATTACTACCAATCAGGGTCTTTCGCAGAATAACGTGACGGATATCCTGATGGACCGGCGTGGCTTTATGTGGTTTAGTACGCAGGATGGACTCAACAGGTACGATGGCTACAAGTTTACCGTATACCGTCACGACCCGGAGGATGCCGGAAGTATCGCGCAAAGCTATGTCACCACCTTGTTTGAGGACAGGCAGGGGCGCCTTTGGGTAGGCACACAGGACGGTGGCATTAGTTTATATAACTTTGAAACCGACCGCTTTACCAATTACCAGCACGACCCGCGAAAAAGTAAAAGTATCAGCAGCAACAAGATCACATCGATCGTACAGAATGCTGCAGGTGATTTCTGGATCGGCACTTCGGGAGGCGGCCTCAACTTTTTTGACAATAAAAAGAGAACTTTCAAAAGCTACCGAAACGATCCCGGCAATGCTGCGAGTCTGAACGACGACTTTATTAAGGATGTCATGATCGATCACAAGGGTGAGATCTGGGTCGCTACACGCTCTACCGGTATTAACAGGTTCAATCCTTCAACCAATACGTTCACCCGTTTTATTCACGATCCTGCAAATCCTGCCTCACTTAGCAAAAACGAGATTAACAGCATTTATGAGGATCGGCAGAAGAACTTGTGGGTCGCCACGGAGGGCGGCGGAGTAAACCTGATGAACCGCGCCAATGGTACATTCAGATCTTTCCGTAACAAACCCTCCAATCCAGCCAGTATTTCCCACGACGATATATTGTCATTTGCCGAGGATAAAAGCGGAAGGTTGTGGATCGGGACGCGGAACGGCGGGATCAATATCCTCGAAAAAGACGGGCGCTTTATCAGATACGAGTTTAACAAGCTGGATCCGAACGGGCTTAACAATGGTTCTATCTATTCGATTTTCTGTGATCCTGTGGGTACGATGTGGGTGGGCACTTTTGCGGGCGGATTGAATATCATGGATTACGAGCCGCTCAAATTCAACCGCTTCCGCAGTAGTACGGTTGCCTCGAAGGGACTGACCAATGACAATGTGCTGAGTGTAATGCAGGATTACACGGGCAAAATCTGGCTGGGCACAGACGGGGGCGGCATTAATGTCATGGATCCGAAAACGGGCAGCTTTGAATACTACGCACACCAGCCAGGCCAGCCATTTTCTGTTGCGAGCAATTTTATAACAGCATTGTATGAGGATGCCGACCGGAAAATCTGGGTCGGCAATTACAAAGGCGGCCTGAGTATTTTCGACCGGCCTGGCAACCGGTTCCTCAACCTGAACCGCGATCCGGAAATAGCGAGGATCATCCCCGTCAACATTCATTCGCTCGTCGACGACCGGAAAGGATATATTTGGATAGCCAGCTCGCAGGGCTTGCTCCGGTATGATAAGAATACCCATTCGTATATCAGTTACCTCAACGACCCGGGAAATCCCAGGAGCATCAGCAGCAGCAGCGTGCTGGCTTTGTATATTGATCGCAGCGGCAAGCTTTGGATCGGCACAGAAGGCGGAGGATTAAATCTTTTTGACGAAAAAGCGAATGCATTTATCCGTTTCACGCATGATCCTGCCAATAGCAGATCGATCAGCAACAATCTGGTGAACTGTATATTTGAAGATAGCAAAGGCAACTTGTGGCTGGGTACGAATGGAGGTATCAATCTTTTTGACAAAAGAAACCAGACTTTCACCTGCTACCGGCAAAAGGACGGACTGCCGAATGATCTGATCTGGGGGATTCTCGAAGATTCGCACGGGCTGCTCTGGATCAGTACCAATAACGGCTTGTCGAGATTCGACCCGGCTTCGAAATCTTTCCGCAACTTCGATATCAGCGACGGTTTGCAGGGTACTTCATTTAATAGAATGGCCGCTTACGAAGATCAGAACGGCAGGATGTATTTTGGGGGACAAAACGGGCTCAACATTTTTCACCCGGACAGCATTCGCTACAATACATTTATACCCCCCGTTTTTATTACAGATTTTCAGATCTTCAATGAATCTGTCCGGGTCGGCGGCGAGTCTCCACTTCAAAAACATATTACGCAGACGCGCGAGATTACGGTTTCCTACGATGACCTGATGCTTTCATTCGAATTCTCCGCACTGAATTACACGCTGACGAGAAAGAATAAATACGCTTACAAGCTGGAAGGGTTTGACAAAGACTGGATCTATTCGGGCACGAACAGAAAAGCTACTTATACCAATCTCGATCCGGGGAAATACCGTTTTCGCGTGAAGGCGGCTAATAACGACGGGATCTGGAATGAAACGGGCACATCGGTACTGCTGCGGATCGTCCCGCCTTTCTGGCAAACGTGGTGGTTCAGGGCACTGATGGTATTGCTGGTCGCGGCGGCTGTGTATCTGCTATACCGCGGGAGGGTCCGTGTTATTCAAAATCAAAAACAGGTTTTGCAGCGGAAGGTCTTCCAGCGGACGAAGGAAGTGGTGCGGCAGAAACAGGCGCTTGAAAAACAGGCGGCCGACCTGCGCGTGCTGAATGAAAGTTTACATCAAAAACACATTCTTGAACACCAGGCCCGCGAAGAGGCAGAAAAGGCCAATCAGGCAAAAAGCGTGTTCCTGGCTACAATGAGCCACGAAATCAGGACACCAATGAACGGGATCCTGGGAATGGCACTTCTGCTTTCACAAACCGAAATGAGCGAGGAGCAGGCGGAATATACCGAGACGATCATCGGCTGTGGCGACGGGTTATTGACTGTGATCAACGACGTGCTGGACTTCTCGAAGATCGAGTCCGGGAATATGGAGCTGGAAAGTAAGAACTTCAATCTGCTTGAATGCATCGAGGAAGTGCTGGATATTTTTGCAAGAAAAGCGGCCGACCTCGGACTTGACCTCGTGTATCAGATCGACCCGGATGTGCCGCCTCAGATTATCGGGGACAATCTGCGGCTGCGGCAGATATTGATCAATCTGGTGAGCAACGCAATTAAGTTTACCCACGAAGGCGAGATTTTGGTGCAGGTAAGTCAGAGAAAATTGAACAGCGGAAACGATATTGAACTGACATTTCAGGTCCAGGATACCGGGATTGGTATCGCGGCCGACAAGCTCGACCTGCTTTTTAGGGCATTCTCGCAGGTGGATTCTTCTCACAGCAGGAAATACGGCGGAACGGGGCTGGGGTTGGTGATCAGTCAGCGGCTGGTGCAACTAATGGGCGGAAGTATTTATGCAGAAAGTGAACCGGGCAAAGGCACCAGCTTTTACTTTACTATTAAAACAGAGGCCGGCACCGCCCTGCCCCAGGCGAATACGGCAACAATTGGTGCAGAAATCGACGGTAAACAGGTTCTCATTGTTGACGATAACAAAACCAACCTGCGCATTATTGAATCACAACTCAAATACTGGAAGCTATCTCCGATCCTGGCTTCTTCCGGGGCAGAAGCGTTGAATATCCTCAAAGCGGATCATAAAATCGAGCTGGTGATCACGGACCAGAACATGCCGGAAATGACCGGTGTGCAGCTGGCAACAATCATTAAAGAACAGTTTGGTGAAATTCCCGTGGTGCTGCTTACTTCCGTGGGAGACGAAACACGGAAAAACTATCCGGGCATATTCTGCTCGATCCTGACCAAACCGGTGAAAAACCAAAAACTCGGCGAGGTTGTAAAAAAGGAACTTTCGCGGCAACAGGTTATGCCTGATAGAAAGGTTGCCGCTGAGAAAAATCTCTTGTCAGCCGCATTTGCCGAACAGTTTCCTCTTGAAATCCTGATCGCAGAGGATAATGTGATCAATGAAAAGCTGTTTGTGAAAGTACTTTCCAAAATGGGTTACGCCCCGAGAGTAGCCCGAAACGGCAAAGAGGCGCTTGCGGAAGCTTCAAAATCGGAGTATGACGTTGTCTTCATGGATGTTCAAATGCCTGAAATGGACGGTTTGGAAGCTACCGGCCGCATCCGCCAACTCTCCGGACGCCAGCCGCTTATTATCGCGATGACAGCCAATGCGATGCAGGAAGACAGGGAAATATGCATTGGTGCAGGTATGGATGATTATCTAGCCAAGCCGCTGCGTTATGAGGAAATAAAAACTGCGCTCGAAAGGGTTTATCATCTTAGAAATACCATTTCTACCGAAAACGAAACCCGGTAAACGCTACTTCTGCCCGAATTTCAATTCCTTTCAATACTTGTTAAAAAACTGAACGTAAGAAACGCACAGGTCGATTGCATCCGCAGTAAATTTGTTCTGCAGGCATGATTTTGATTGCTAGTTTTGCCATTCAACCAAGTGGAAAACTAAAAATCTGATCGATGAGCAACAAGGACGGAAGGAAACGGGTGATAATCACCAATGTTGGTCCCCAAGTTGAAGAAGGCAGGCTTCCGGCGAGAAGAGCTATTGGAGAAAGTATCGTTTTTTCGGCTGATATCTTCGGAGATGGCCATGATTCAGTGGCCGCAAGCGTAATCTACAAATACGAATCTGACCAGTTCTGGGAGCAAATCCCCATGCAGTTTATTATAAACGACCGCTGGGAAGCTCGTTGGACCCCGGACAAGATCGGGCTATACGAATACCGGTTTACAGGCTGGGTCGACCATTTTACTACCTGGAAAAAGGGTTTGGTAAAAAAATTCGAGGCCGGCCAGGATATTGCAGTCGAACTTAAAATAGGGGCTGAGATTTTGCGGGAAGCTGCCGGTTTGACAAGTGGTGAAAACGCGTCTCTACTTGCAGGCTCGGCCGATTCTCTCATCACAGCTACTGACCCGCAGTGGGCTGTTGATCTGGCGATTAGCGATGACGTTGCCAACACAGTTTCTACAATCCGCTACACCGATCGTACTACCGTTTTTGACCATACTTTTGAGCTTGAAATAGAGCGGAAAAAGGCGGCATTCAGCAGTTGGTACGAGCTGTTCCCGCGATCAGCTTCCAGCCAGCCAGGTCAGCACGGTACTTTCAGGGACGTGATCAACTTGCTTCCAAAAGTTGCCAAAATGGGTTTCGATATCCTGTACTTTCCTCCTATTCACCCAATTGGAGAAATGAAAAGGAAGGGAAAGAATAACTCACTTACTCCATCTGACACCGATCCCGGTTCACCCTGGGCAATCGGTAACAGGCTGGGCGGACACAAAGCGGTACACCCGGAACTAGGTACGATCGAGGACTTTGTTGAGTTGGTTGAGAATGCGAAAAAGCTGGATATTGAAGTCGCAATGGACATTGCCTATCAATGTGCGCCCGATCATCCTTATGTGAAAGAACATCCCCAGTGGTTTAAATGGCGGCCCGACGGTACGGTACAATATGCGGAGAATCCGCCGAAACGTTACGAAGATATTCTACCGTTTGACTTTGAGACCCAGGATTGGGAGAATATGTGGCAGGAGTTGAAAAGTGTGATCGACTTCTGGATCGAAAAAGGCGTGAATGTGTTCCGGATCGATAACCCGCATACCAAAGCATTCGGTTTCTGGCAGTGGCTGATCGGCGAAGTTCGCAAATCACACCCGCAGGTATTGTTTCTGGCTGAGGCATTTACTCGACCCAGGGTCATGGAGCGACTTGGCAAGATCGGCTTCAACCAATCTTATACCTACTTTACGTGGCGTAACAGTAAATGGGAGCTGGAACAATACATGAACGAGCTGACCAAGACAGATCAGCAGTACTATTTCCGTCCCAACTTCTGGCCTAATACCCCAGACATTCTCCCCCATCACCTTGTCGAGGGTGGAGAAAATGCGCATATCACCCGACTTATCCTGGCAGCTACACTTTCTTCCAACTATGGGCTATACGGACCAGTTTACGAATATGGAGTCAACACGCCGCATCCCGGAAAAGAAGAGTACACGGATAATGAAAAGTATGAGATCAAGCAATGGGATTGGGATCGTTACAGCCGCACCAGGGAGATCATAACCCGGATCAATACCATCAGAAAGCAGAATACTGCGCTGCAAACGACCTGGAATATAGAAATTGCAGAAACTGACAATGATATGGTAATGTGCTATTTAAAGTCTGATCCCGCACAAAACAATGCACTGCTGATCGTCGTCAATCTCGATTATTTCAATACCCAGGGCGCGCATATCAAGGTTCCGCTGCACCTTTTGGGTATTCGTTACGACCAGCCTTATGCGGTTAGTGATGTGCTTAGTGGTGAAAAATACTACTGGCAGGGAGAATACAATTTTGTTCAGTTGAATCCTTACGAAATGCCGGCGCATATTTTCAAAATAGAAACACTCAATTGAGATACCATGGAATATAAGAACGGAATACTTGAAAAGAATTTGCATTGGTATAAGGATGCGATTATTTACGAGCTACATATAAAAGCATTTAAAGACGGGAATTGTGACGGTATCGGTGATTTCAAGGGTTTGATGGAACAACTTGATTACCTTCAGGATCTCGGCGTGACGGCAATCTGGCTGCTGCCTTTTTACCCCTCGCCGCTTCGAGACGATGGTTACGATATCGCTGATTATTACACTATTAACCCTTCTTACGGGGATATTGCCGAGTTTAAGGCATTTCTGAAAGAGGCGCATAAGCGTGGTTTAAAAGTAATTACCGAGCTGGTAATTAACCACACTTCCGACCAGCATCCGTGGTTTCAGCGCGCGCGGAAAGCACCCAAAGGTTCTGCACACCGTAATTACTACGTGTGGACGGACGATCCGAAGCAGTTTAAAGATGCCAGGATCATTTTCCAGGATTATGAAAAATCAAACTGGACCTGGGACAGTGTTGCCGAACAATATTACTGGCACCGCTTCTTCCACCACCAGCCCGATTTGAATTTTGACAATTTGCAGGTTCAGGAAGAGATATTCAAAATCATCAATTTTTGGTGTAAAATGGGTGTCGACGGTTTCAGGCTGGACGCGGTACCTTATCTTTTTGAGAGAGATGGTACTAACTGTGAAAACCTTCCCGAGACCCACGCATTCCTGAAAAAACTGAGGAAGCACGTCGACCAGCGCTACCCGGGCACTTTGCTGCTTGCGGAGGCGAATATGTGGCCTGAGGATTCGGCTGCATATTTTGGTGATGGGGATGAATGTCAGATGAACTATCACTTCCCGATCATGCCGCGGATGTTTATGTCGCTGCAAATGGAGGACAGGTATCCTATTACGGATATTTTTGACCAAACTCCTGCTATTCCGGATAACTGTCAGTGGGGTATTTTCCTGAGAAACCACGACGAGCTGACGCTTGAAATGGTAACTGACGAGGAGCGGGACTATATGTACAAAGCCTACGTGAAAGATCCCAAAGCGCGGATTAATCTCGGAATCAGGCACCGGCTGGCTCCTTTGATGGAAAACAACCGGAAGAAAATAGAGTTGCTGAACTCCCTGCTATTCACTTTCCCGGGAACCCCTATTATTTATTACGGGGATGAAATCGGAATGGGAGATAATTTCTATCTGGGTGACCGTGACGGGGTCAGGACACCAATGCAATGGAGCCCTGATCGCAATGCAGGTTTTTCACAGGCGAATCCACAGCAGCTTTATCTACCACTTATTCTTGATCCGCAATATCATTACGAGTCGATCAACGTAGAATTGCAGTCCCGAAATTCTTCGTCGCTGCTTTGGTGGATGAAACGGGCGATTAATACAAGGAAAAAATACGCTGCATTCAGCCGCGGCGATATTCACTTCCTGAACTCGGAAAACTCGAAGGTACTTGCATTCACACGTACGTTTCAGGACGAAACTATGCTGGTGATCGCCAACCTTTCCAGGTTCCCGCAACCCGTCGAGCTGGATCTGGATCAGTATAAAGGTTATCAGCCTGTGGAAATTTACAGTAAAAATAAATTTCCTTCGGTGAAAGATAACACACCTTATTTCTTCACTCTGGAAGCGTATGCTTGTCAGTGTTTCGCATTGGAAAAAACGCATCCGGAAATTGACGATAACCAGGAACTTCCGCTTTTGCAACTGGACAAATGGAAGGATCTGCTGGATCAAAGAGCGATCGAGCAGCTTGAAAACAAGCTTTTGCCCGCTTACCTGATGAAAATGAGGTGGTTTGGCGGAAAGGGCAAGGGACTGGACAGCATTAAAGTGATAAGTCACGCGACTATCCCGCTGGGCAGCAACCCACCAGCTTATATTTTCCTGCTGGAAGCTTCTTACCAAAACGATGTGAATGAGATATATCAGCTGCCACTTGCCTATGGTAAAGAACCATTTTCAAACAGGGTAAGAGAAGACTGCCCGCAGGCTGTTATATCCCGTATTAAGATCAAGGGTGAAGAAGAAGGGGTTTTGTTCGATGCGATTTATGGTTTCGAGTTGCAGCAGGCTTTGATTGTCAACATGGGATCGGGTGAAAAGTTACCTGCAAAAAACAGCGAGATTCATTTTACCGGAAACAGCGATCTTGAAACGCATATCAAGACTACAGAAAAGATTAAGCCGAAGGTATTGTCTGGTGAGCAGAGCAATACTTCCATTAATTACGATGGAAAGTACTTCTTCAAATTGTACCGCAAAGTCGACCGGGCGATTAATCCGGATATGGAGATCACGCACTTCCTTACTCACAAAGCCCACTTCAAGAATATACCTGCATTTGTCGGGGCGGTGGAATGGAAGTATAAAAACGATTCTATGGTGCTCGGTATGATGCAGGAAATGGTGAATAACAGCACCGACGCCTGGGCGAATATGCTCGACCGACTTGACAGCTTCAATGAAAAGATCCTTTTGGGCGGCGAGATCGAACTTCCCGAGCTTAAAGGAACATTGACAGAACCGATTGGTTATGAAGATATTCCGGAAACTTTCAGGGATTTGCTTGATGTGTCTGTCGCAGAGCAAGTTTCCTTGTTGGGTATTCGTACGGGTGAAATGCACTTAGCCCTAGCCTCTGAAAAGGAGTCAGATGATTTTAAACCGGAGGATTTCTCACTGCATTACCAGCGGTCTGTATATTCTTCTTTACAGTCGCTTGTCAGGGTTGCATTCCAGAGTTTGAACCGCAACATGAAAAAGCTGACGCCGGAGGTGAAGCACGAAGCTGAGGAAGTGCTTCAAATGAAAGAAGAGATCCTGACGGAATTGAAGAAGGTATATTCACGAAAAATTGATACATCTAAGATCCGGATTCACGGTGACTACCACTTGGGTCAAGTACTGTTTACCGGAAAGGATTTTGTGATTCTTGATTTTGAGGGTGAACCGGCGAGGAGTTATAGCGAGCGGAGACTCAAAAGATCTGCGCTCAGGGATGTAGCAGGAATGCTGCGGTCGTTCCATTATGCTGCTTACGGAAGTCTTTACCTTGATAATCAGGTGAGAACGGAAGATATCGCCAAGCTGCTGCCCTACGTAGAGCAATGGTATCACTACATGAGCGGCATATTCATGAAAGCCTATCTGGAAACTGTGAAAGAGAACCCGATCGTGCCTCAGAAAAAAGAGGACCTGGATGTTCTGATGCAGACTTTCCTGCTTCAAAAAGCTATTTACGAGCTGAATTATGAAGTGAATAATCGCCCATCGTGGGTTATGGTGCCACTACGAGGAATTAAATCGATAATCAAAAAAAACGAAGCGGTGAACGCTTAACCAGGCTATTATGACTGATTTGCAAAATAATTCGTCTGCCAAGTTATCCGACTTTGACGTTAATTTGTTCCGGGCCGGCACACACTATCATGTTTATAATAAGCTCGGCTCTCACATTACTGAGGTCGACGGACAGCGCGGCACCTATTTTTCGGTTTGGGCTCCCAATGCAAAGGACGTGACAGTGGTTGGTAATTTCAACGGCTGGAATAGAACGGAAAACCCGCTGACGGTTCGCGGCGACGGTTCGGGAATCTGGGAAGGCTTTATTGCCGGATTGGGCAAGGGTGAATACTATAAATATTTCATCACTTCCCACTCCGGGCACCAGGTTGAAAAAGGCGATCCTTATGCTGTACATTGGGAAACGCCGCCGCACACGGCTTCAGTAGTGTGGGATCTGGAATATGAATGGAAAGATTCTGAGTGGTTATCCAATCGAAAATCAGGATCGCCTCTGGAAAAACCTATTTCCGTTTACGAGGTCCATATCGGCTCCTGGCGCCGTGCGCATGAAGAAGAGGGACGTTTTCTGACCTATCGTGAGCTCGCAGCAGAGCTACCTGAGTATTGCAAATACATGGGATTCTCGCACGTGGAGTTTATGCCGATTATGGAACATCCGTTTTACGGGTCGTGGGGTTATCAGCTTACCGGGTATTTTGCGCCTTCGAGCCGTTTTGGTACACCACAGGATTTTATGTTCTTGGTAGATGCGCTTCATCAGGCTGGTATCGGCGTCATTTTGGACTGGGTTCCCTCCCATTTCCCGACTGACGAACACGGGCTTGGCTATTTCGATGGTACGCATTTGTATGAACACGCTGATCCGAGAAAAGGCTTTCATCCGGATTGGAAGAGCTTTATTTTTAATTATGGCAGAAATGAGGTAAAGGCATTCCTCATTTCAAACGCTATTTACTGGCTTGACAAATTTCATATCGACGCTCTCCGGGTTGACGCAGTTGCCTCGATGCTGTATCTGGACTATTCTCGGAATGAGGGTGAATGGATCCCTAATCAATATGGCGGAAGAGAAAACCTTGAAGCGATTGACTTTTTGAAGGAATTCAATACGGCGGTACACCAGTATTTCCCCGATGTGTTTACTGTTGCGGAAGAATCTACCGCCTGGCCCGGCGTAACGCAACTCCCACAAAATGGTGGTTTAGGTTTCGATATGAAATGGATGATGGGTTGGATGCACGATACCTTGTCTTATTTCCAGAAAGAGCCTGTTTATCGATCACATCACCAGGGTCAGCTGGCATTCAGCACGCATTATGCGTTCTCCGAAAAATTTACTTTGCCTTTGTCTCACGACGAGGTGGTCTACGGAAAACATTCGATGATTAACAAAATGCCCGGCGATCACTGGCAGCAGTTTGCAAATCTGAGAGCCTTGTACGGTTACATGTTCGGCCACCCGGGTGCGAAGTTGCTATTTATGGGAGCAGACTTTGCGCAGCGTCACGAGTGGCGCCACGATTTCAGCCTGGACTGGGATGAAAATCTGAATCCATCGCACAACGGAATACAGTTGCTGTTAAAAGACCTCAACGAGTTTTATGCTTCCCAGCCTGCCTTGTACGAGAAGAATTTTTCTTGGGAAGGTTTTGAATGGATCGATAATCAAGACAGCACCAATAGTGTTTTCAGCTGGATCAGGAAAGGAAACAATCCGGAAGACGACCTTATTTTTGTGGCCAACTTTACGCCGGTAGTGAGAACAAACTATCGGATCGGCGTTCCAAAACCAGGGTACTATCAGGAAGTCTTCAATACAGACAACCAGAAATACGGCGGGTCTGACCTATTAGAGCTCAAAGAACAGGAAAGCTACCCGATCCCAAAACATTCCAGGGTTCATTCTATTCCATTACGAATCCCTGGGCTAGCTGTGGTGGTATTGAAATACGCGAAAGGGTTTGACTGGCTGTAATAACATAAAAAGAGGCTACGTCACACCGGACGTAGCCTCAAACAAACTACCCACACATACTTAATCGAAATTTCGAGGTTGTTCCAGGGGACACGTGACTTAAAAATAACCCCAGAACTTATTAAAATAATAGGCTATCGCTTATACTGCTAATCACTTAGTTCGCGGAAATGTTGATAATCGCTGCATTGTTTGAGGTATCACTTTCATTGCTAGCAACACCTATAACCACCGCAGTCAGGTTCTGAACTAGACTACTTAGTGTGCTGTTCTTACGCTTTATTTTGAATCCGACCGCCGCCTTCTGAGTACCCTGAATTAGCGTAGACTTCCTGGCAGTTATGAAATTGGCATTTTCAGGAAATGTCCATTCCGAATTCCCATTTGGAATACCGCCAAAAACATCAGAGATCCCGCTCTGCCCGCTGTAAGTGATTTCGTAGCCACTCGGTTTTGTAAGTCTGATGGTTGTGACTGTATCCGTACTTGTTCCTATTGTTTCAAAGACATTCACCACAAAATCGCGACTTGCTCCTTCGTTGAAGTTCAACCAGTTTATGGCAACCGTCGGCGAAAGGTCGAAGCAACCAGAACTTACAATTACCTTGGCCGTCGAATTATTGGTATTGTAACATCCTAGCGTATTATCGTATTTAAAAGCATAGAATATCCCGATACCGGCAGCTTCTGGATTACTTAATTTTTCACCCGAATGGGTAGGATTCGTAAACCACACCACAGAGACGGCTCCACCGGGTGGTTGTTGGGCTAATGCACCCAGATCTGTATTTGTACCACATATTATTTTTAATGAAGTGGCATCTAAGGTCACTTGATCAGTTCCGGCGAAACACTCCGTGAGGGCATTAAAGCCAATATCTAAATTTATAAATCCACCCGTCGAACTTGCTCCTGAAAAGGTTAATCTTACATTGGAAACTGTCGGAGTAAATTCAAGTACTTTACTGATCCATTTACTGGTATTAACACCGGCGGTAAAAGTAGTTGTCTGACTTGTGAATGGGGTCGCAACTCCGCCTGATAAAGTAGCAAGCTCTAATTTTCCCGTCTCTCCATAGCCGGCATCGCTGGCTCTTTTGCTAGCCATGATATTGTATTTCAAATAGTATTTTTTGTTTGGCGTAAGCCCCGTCAAGTTCGTGTGACAAGTTGCTGTCGCTATTGGCGAAACATAGGCACTAAGGAACGAACCGAGGAATGAGGGCGCCGGCCCATCTGGTAACGGACTCCAGGGCTGATTTGCCAACCCAGCAAAATGTATTTCGTTGGAGATGCTCGGAAAGAAATTTGTCGCGCCGGCGTCTTTTATCCACTCATTAGGCAAGCAGCCTTGGCAAGTATTACCCTGTGAAGTTGGTGCAACTTCCTGTCCATAAGCTGCCGAAAACAAACAAATGGCTACTATTAATTTTGTAAAATTTGATTTCATTTGGTAGATCCAAAGGATATTCGGTGTGTGCGGATTGTAAAAGCTTTTAGCATGTTTTTTCGTTGCTGGCAGCTATGATAAGCTGTGAGGCCACCTTTTTCCAGGCAGCCCCAAGCGCTCACCTATCTAACAACCAAAACTTTCAGACTCGTTTCCTGCCCGTCTTCTGTCCTCACACGCACAACATACATGCCTGCCTTAAATTGGCGAACATCAATTTCCCTCACATTAGCATTCGACTGATAGATCGCTTTTCCATTTACATCCGAGACAGTCACGTTAGCAATCTTTGAAGAAGTGCCCTTTAATATCAATACGTCTGAAACAGGGTTTGGATATACATAATGAGACGCTACGTTAAAATTAAGGTTACGCATTTCGCTATACGCACTTGTACCATCTTTGTCTATCATGTGTAAACGATACAAGTTCTGTCCATTAAAGGGAGCCGCGTCAATCGCCGTATAGGTTTTGCTAACCTTACTTTCTCCCAGCGCCTGAACCGACTCGATTGTATTCCACTTTTTTCCGTCATCACTCTTCTGAACATCAAATCGATCGCTATTCACCTCCTCTGTTGTGACCCAATTCAAGTTGGCTGTGTTTCCCTCTTTGCTGACACTGAATGATTTAAGTTTTACCGGTAAGTTCAGCTCAACAGGCATTGTTGCTGTACTATTATCGTTAGCGGCATTATTCCCAACTGTCTGTGGTCCCTGAAAGCCGAGTGTGCACGTTATAAGTCCAGTACCTATTTCTTTGCCACTAACAACAACGTCGAATTCAATACAGTCGAATTGTGCAAGTGTTCCATTATACAGCAACCTTATTGTATGATCCCCTTCAACATTCGTCAAGGACTGCACAGTATAATCCGTTAATGGAGTTCCATCAGTGTTAACTGCATCGAGTATTTCGAGATTATCCGGAAAACTTATTTGGGGTCTTAGCTTGTTTGGAGGTGCTGTAATATTCGTCGGATTTGTATTGCACATTGACACCCTTAATAATCCATTCGTATGATTCAGCATTGGAATGGTTTGAGGAGTAATGTTAATTGCAACATCCTGGGCGTAAGCTGATGTGAGGAAGAGAGAGCCAGTTAAACATAGCCCTGCACGTAGAAGTTGTCTCATTTCTGTTTTCATTTTAGTTTCTTATTTATTTGGTATTACTGTGTCGCTTATAAAGCTTTGGTTATGGGCACTATGAGGTTTTAGTCCCAATACATTATATTGCAAGGCTAACCTTTCTATGGATTGGACTAGCCTTGCATTACGATTTAATTAGTCGAGATACCGGTTATAGATAAATTATTTTCAGTATTGAGTTCCCCACCGGCTCCCCCGACCAGAGTCACAGTGACGCTTTGACTTAAATCTTTGGAAACACCTGGCTTTCTTGAAACACTGAAACCTATGGTTGATTGTCCGTTAGCAGTTATGGGTTCACTAGATGTTATAGTTATGAAGCCTGCATTTTCACTAAACTGCCATTTACTGTTTTCATTGGCAGTGCCTCCGAATACCTTTGATGTTCCACTTACAGTCGGATACGAAATTGTGAAACCTCCCGGCTTAGTTATCTTAACCGTCACGGGCCCCTGTGACCGTCCTCCGTTTATCTCATACAGGTTGATCACAAAATCTCTGGACGAAGATGAATTGAAATTAAGTGCATCTATGTCAATCGTAGGAGTCAGATCTGCGCAATTGCGATAGGTAACTTCAACTTTGGCGGTTGAAACATCTTGGTTATAGCAGTTGTTAACCGCATCATAATAGAACGCATAGTAAGTACCCGCGCCAACATTAAGGTTGCTTAGCGGAAGACCAGTGTGTGTCGGGTTATCGAAAAATCTGATTTCAGTACCTGCGGGCTTCAGTCCACCAAAAAAAGTGGTTATTAAATTAGTCGCTGTTTCCGGGCAAGTGATTTCATGAGTGGTGGCTTTGAGTGGAACGGCTGTCACTCCCGCTACGCAACGGCTCACCGCATTAGGTCCTAAGTCGAGACCTACAACACCCCGGTCGTAATTACCGGCCTCTTCTCCATCAGTAAAGACTAGGGTCGCTGTTGTTGCGATCGAAGTGAATTCAAAAACACCTGGCTTCCACACATTTTCGTCAGACTCGAGTGAGAAGGAATGAGTATACTGACTTATATCGCCCCCACCTTGCCTGATCCTAAATTGTGCTAAGCTAGTGAAGTGCTTATCTGGATAATCAGGATCTATCTGTAAACGAGCTGAAATAATATTATACGTAAATTTGTACTTTTGACCTATAACCAACCCTGTTATCTCCGCCTTCACGCCACCACCTTGTACGCCTATGAATGCACTCGCTCCGGAGGGAATTGGTGGTAAAACAGGTTGGCCAGGTATTATTGCTTTGGAAGATATAAACGGCTGATCCACTGAGCCAAAATATTTTGTACTTGAGAGGTATCCGCCATTGTCGGTCCAGTGAGACCAACCATTAGGCAAGCATTTACATATACTATGGCCGCCAGTAGACGGAATTGCTTGGCCGTCTGAGTGACTAACGCTAAACAGAAGGCAAATAAGAACAAGTAATAGTATCCGTTTCATAAACGAGTGTGTTTAAAGTTTTGAAATTTCATAATCGCTGATAGTGATATTCTGAGGTCTGAACTTGACTTTCACAGCTGGCCGGGCTGCCGTTAAGACTTAACTGATCCAAAGATGATAAGGGAAATGGCGGGCGCCGCATTTGTTAATTGAGCGGCTTCAGTTGATTGATTGAATGGTTATTGAAGCCTTTAAAACAGCAACATTCTCATTATCAACTTAGAAGTAATTACAAATGAGTTTAGCGCACTTTGAAATACTTGTAGATTTGAATTCCAACAAGCTGAGGCCGCAGCTGGGAAATAGTGATTCGCGGGCTAAGAATCGAAAATAATGAAGACCTGACTATTACTTCCAGTCAGGCTTGAAGATAATGATCAGGATAATGAATACGGTTGTCGCAATGATTGCGACGGCCTGCACCCAGACGATCACGGACGCCAGCGTGAGGTTTCCATCCCGCACACAATAAATGGATACAGCACATTCAATCACAATTAATACCACGATTGACCTGATGGCGCCCAAACCATCAGCAGGTTTCTTCATGAGGTAGAGATAAAGCAGGTAGCCAGACAACACAAGGGCAGCCAGGCAATTGATCACAAATCCAGTTAGGTATGTATTCATCAATTCAAAAGGGTTATTGTTCGCACCATCCGTTCCGGATGGTCTGTTTAAACAAATTTGACGTAATCAGAGGCCAGATTGAAAATGAATGAATAAACGGTGTCTTGTAATGATTAACTGGTCAATGTCACTAGAATTTATTCGCTAAAAACTGCAAGTAAATTCTCGTCTAACAAGATTGACCCAACCGATTAATAACTGAATGCGGCCTTTGAGGAATTGTTATTTACGCTTCGTTTATGAATAACTACTTTACGCTTAATTCAACACAACAACCTGAATGCGTCTTTTCAGATACTTAACGCTTCTTTCGTTAGTTTTTACAGCCACAACTGCCCGGGGGCAATTTATCTTTCAAAATTTTGGGGAAGTTGACGGTCTCAACGCAAAGGATGTATTGTGCCTGTCCAAAGATCCGGACGGGTATCTCTGGATCGGGACTACCAACGGACTCAACCGTTATGATGGCAACCAGATCAGAGCATACCAGAACCCGGAACTTCAAAAAAGCGTATACGTAAGTGCAATTGCTGCAATTGACAAACATAAGACTCTGCTTTTAGCAACGTCAGTCGGTTTGCTCACCTTTAATAAGAGCAAAACGGCATTTTATAGGGACAAGAGATTCGCAAGTCTTACCAACAAGCGAATTTTATCAATCAAAGAAGACGGCGATGGCAGACTTTGGATTATTTGCAAATCCGAAATTTACATTTTCAATGGAGAAAAGGTAGTACCACTCATCCAGGAATATCCGCAGGCGAAAAAGCTTCTCAGCCAGAATTTCTCGTTTTCAGCATCTAGCGCCTTCTGCTGGGATAAATCGCGAAGCGGTTTTTGGATTGGCGGTTACCAGACCTTCTTCTTCGACATTAAAAATAAAGTCCTTTACGACAGTGCCTACAACCCACGACAATATCCGATCCTCAACAAAACGTTGGTTACAGCCCTAGCACTGGATATGAATGCGAATTTATGGTACGCTTCTACCTCTGACTTTTCGCTCAATTTCTGGGACGCCAGGTCAAACGGGGTTACTACTCACTACAAATTTGACAACAAAAAAGCCACGGACGGATGCAATTACCTGTTTGTGGACAACCAAAACCGGTTGTGGATATCAACCTGGATGTACGCGGCTTACGTGAAGGATTATGGAAAACCTATAAAGAAGGTTCCTTATAATCAGGATTCCCCTAATTCTATCGGCTACGGATTCATTCAGCATATTCTGGAAGACGAAGAAGGAAATCTATGGTTTGCGACTATCAATGGCGTGAGCAAATTAGCTGTGAACTCACCTTTCAGAGCTATTTATAAATTACCGAGCTACGAATTTTTTCTCGAAACAAATTTTGCTCACATCAATAGTATTGTCATTGATCAGGATAAGATATATGCCGCGAAGGAGGATGGTGTGGTTTTGTACGATATGGAACAGCGGACCTTTAAACGCTATTTTGTTTCCGGTAAGCAGTATCATCGAAACAGATTTATAATGGTAAGTAAGGCTGCCAACGAATGGTGGATGGCCGGACCCGAAGGAATCTTTACGATAAATGGCAGGCGGCAGGTACTCAACAAGTTAAAGAACAGTCCAAATGGAATAGTCAATGTCGTTTTGACCGATCTGAAGGGGAGGATTTGGTTTCATGTTTATCGGGATGCCATTTACCGATACGATCCAAACTCGGGATCGCTGCTCCGATTCGACGGGACAGAAAGTAAATATGGTTTATTCAAATACGCTAATTGCCAGAGCTTCCTGCAGATGAGAAATGGCGACATCTTATTCGCAATCCGCGGTCTAGGTTTTCTTAAATATACCGACAAAGAGGAAAGATTTTCGGTCATTCCCGTAGCCAATCCGGAAAAATTTGACGTCAGGCAGTCCGTAGAGGATCCAGAAGGGAACATTTGGTCGGCGATCTGGGAAAGGGGTATTTATAAGATTAATACGAGGGGCGAACTGATAGATAGCCTCCACAATCAGAACGGATTGCTTTTTAATCAGATTAACAGCATTGCGATCGACGCGAGAGGTGCTATCTGGGCAGCCGGACCGGGAGGTCTGCTATTCTTTTTTACTGAGACAAAAAAAGTCACGCGTGTTCAGATTAATCTGGGCAAGACATTGCAGGATTACTGGAATTATATTTATGCGAGCAACAACCGAGTTTACGCGGTTATGCTGGACCATGTGGTTGAGATCGACCCATTTAAATTTGCAAAACTTCCGGTCAGGAAACCGCCGCACGTCACTTCCATTAAGATATTCGGAACCGAACTTGATGAAATCGACAAGCCTATTTTACAGCTGAAACCAGAGGATAACTACGTCACTTTTCAATACGCATCACTCAGTCACCGCGATGTACCCTCCCTGCAATACAGCTATATGCTGGAAGGTATTGACGATAAGTGGGTAGACGCGGGACGAAATCTGCATGTCAGTTATAACAGTTTGAAACCCGGGTATTATAACTTTAAAGTCAAAAGTACGGACGAAAATGGCCGGTGGATGGATGACTTCACCACGGTGCGAGTGCGCGTGTTGCCGCACTGGTGGCAAACCTGGTGGTTTTTCGTGCTGGCAGGTACACTATCTGCCGTATTTATGGATGCCACGTATAAAGGGTACAGGAACCGGAAGCAAAAGGTGACCTTCAACAATGCAATCGCCTATTTCGCTAATTCCGTTTATGGAGAGAATTCTGTGAATGAAATATGCTGGGATATTGCGCGTAACTGCATTTCCCAGCTTCGTTTTGAAGACTGCGTGGTGTATTTATGGGATGAAGGCAGGCAAAAACTTATTCAGAAAGCTACTTATGGTATAAAAAACGAGCGGGAACACGAGATTTTGAACCCGCTGGAACTGGAACTGGGCGAAGGTATAGTAGGTACGGCGGCCGCTACGAAGAAACCGCTGATCATTAAAGACACCAGAAAAGATAGCCGATATATTGTCGACGATGAGGCGCGTTTGTCGGAAATAGCTGTCCCGATCCTGCATGAAGGAAAAGTGATTGGTGTGATCGATTCGGAACATAGTATGAAGAGGTTCTTCACCGAAGGACATGCCCGGGTACTTTCTACGATCGCTTCGATCAGTGCCAATAAAATAGCCGAAGCGCAGGCCGAGGAACAGGCGCAGCAGAAAGAAATGATGCTGTTGGAAATCAACAAAATGTTGGCAGAAAGCCAGTTAATGGCACTGCGAGCGCAGATGAACCCGCACTTTGTATTCAACTGCCTGAACAGTATTCAGGAGTGCATCGTGACGCAGAAGTATGGAGAAGCAAGCAAATATCTGAACAAATTTTCCAAGCTTTTCAGAAGAGTACTTAACAATTCAGACCAGAATCTGGTGACGATCGAGGAAGAGAACGATGTACTTCAACTGTACCTCGAACTCGAACAAATGCGGTTTGAACAGAGCTTTTCCTTTAAAATAATTGTCGATCGCGACCTGGATGCGGAAGATATCCTGCTGCCTTCGATGCTGCTGCAACCTTACGTAGAAAATGCGCTCTGGCACGGACTGATGCATAAGGACGGCGACCGGCAGCTTAGTATAAAATATGAACGCATGGACGATGACGTTTTCAGATGCCTGATAAATGATAACGGGATAGGTAGGAAAAAGTCCCTGGAAATCAAGGAGTTTAACAGCAAGGGCAAAAGGCACAAATCCAAAGGTCTGCAAATTGCAAAAGACAGGCTCGATCTGCTCGAAAAGCAAGGCCGGCATGCATCGGTTCAGATCACAGACAAATATGATGAGCAAGGCAATGCCACGGGGACACTTGTAACAATCGAACTTTCAACTTTCTTAAATAATACCTAAAACGTTATGATAAAGGCTCTAATAATTGATGACGAACAAAAAGCAAGAAATGTGCTCGACCATTATCTTGTCAATTTCATCAAGGAAAAAATTGACGTCAGGCACGCAGACTCGGTCAGACAAGCGCTTGTTATTCTGGAAACTTTTATGCCCGATATTGTTTTTCTTGATGTAGAAATGCCGCATCAAAACGGATTCGACTTTCTGCTGCTACGCAAAAATCCTAGTTATGACATCATTTTTACAACTGCTTACAATCAATACGCGATCCAGGCGATCCGGTTCAGTGCACTGGATTACTTGTTGAAACCGGTAGACCCGGAGGAATTGCAGGGATCGATCGAGCGGCATTTGGAAAAAGTCCGCCAGAAAGCAGTGCTGACAAACCAGCAACTATACGATAATCTCGCCCAGAACATTGAAAAGAAAGAAATCAAAGACTTCCGGCTGGCGGTACCGTCAAGCGAAGGAGTCTATTTTTTTACATTGGACGAAATTCTCCGGCTGGAAGCTGATAAGAACTACACTTCTATTCATTTGATCGGAAAACGACCGTTTTTGTCAAGCAAAACGCTTAAACACTTTGATGAAATGCTGAACGAATTCAATTTCATCCGTACACACAAATCCCATTTGGTCAACCCGAAATACATCAAGCAAGTGACGCACAACAACCAGTTCCTGCTTCTGACAGACGGATCAAGAATCGAGATTTCGAGGCGGAAAAAGGAAACGGTTCAGCAGTACCTGAAATTAAAATAGCCACTCAGCATAAAACCTGTTCATTGAACAAAACGGACAAAGTATGTTCCGGATCTTCGCAAAAGCCCGCATGCACCTTCGACGTCTGCAACATCGTACTTCTGGTCGCTGTAAGCCAGCGGAAACGCGAAGAAAGTGGCAACGCACCTATCACACCACCATCTCTCCTACCCTGGCATATCTGCTTGAAAGCGAGCAGGTATGCCTGAATTTCAACTGGATCCACATTACAACCAAAAGCACCTAGTCTTGCAGGATTCAGCTCATACTTCACACTCAGAAATTGACGCCCCGAGCAGTATAGAATCACGCCTACATTAATAAACTCCTCCCGTTCGACCCTGGGTACAAGCCGGAGAACTGCATATTCATATAACTGCTTGTCTTGCATCTGCCGCTGCTTTTATAAGTACTTCGGAATGAAGAAGCCTTTGGATAAAAAACTGGATATAAGCTTCACGGTGCGCTTCTTCTGTTTCAAAAGGTGCGTCTTTCAATAGCCAGTCTCCTGGTATAAGCGATACAATATGACGGATTGCTTCCTCACTTAAAATGCCTTTAAAATGCTCGTCAACGGCACTCAGGTCTGTTGCCTTTTTAAGTAAAACGTGATCCTTAATCTGCGCAAACGGGCGGGCTGCCTGCTGCTCCCAGTCCTGCCAGGAGTGGTGAAAATACAAAGCAGCTCCATGGTCGATTAGCCACAATTCTTTGTGCCACATGAGCATATTCGTATTACGGGCAGTCCGGTCGACGTTCATCAGCAGGCAATCGAGCCACACAATCTCGGACGCAAGTCTCGCATCGACGTCACTCACCAGCGGGTCGAAAGTGATTGCGCCTGACAAGTAATGCATAGCCAGGTTCAATCCGATGCTGGCTTTCAAAAGATCCTGAATCTCCTCATCGGGCTCAGTTCTGCCGAATGCTTCATCGAGTTGAGCGAATACAATTTCTGGTATACGCAATCCCAGAAGCCTTGCTATCTCGCCTCCAATAAGCTCAGCAATAAGGGCTTTCACTCCCTGGCCCGCGCCTTTGAATTTCAAAACGTATAAAAAATCGTCGTCCGCTTCCGCGATTGCGGGCAGTGATCCCCCCTCCCGCAACGGCGTGAGGTAACGGATCACTTTCACTTCCCGGATTGCTACTGGCTGTGGTGACATCGGTTACATAGTTAATAGATTGAGCAAGTTAAAACTTTTTTTAAGCCATTTTCCCCGTCCACAATATGCAAAACGCATTTTCAAGTTTCATTGAATTATTTCTACAAGAAACTTTTTTGTAAATATTCAACTTCCCTTTTTCTTTGTAGAAGTAATTGTAAAACATTACGTACACCCGACTCTATACTTGAAACATCTTTACCCCAAATCTGCCGGCAGGCTTGTCCTGCTTGTGCTGATCCTGTATGCTCAATTTGCAGTTGCGCAACCCGGCGACGCTGTATATGCTACAGAAACCCCTGTGCCAGGCACAGATGGAGGATCAGTAACTAATCCGGGAAATGCTGCCAATAGTTCTAAAACTTCGGCTGCTGAACTTGTCGCTTCAAAGGCTGTGCTTGGAGGCGCTACTTCCTGCTCTTTACAACTGATATTCACGAATTCCGTGACTTATGAATCTGCAAATCCGAAGACTGTTTATTTCAGGATCAATCCAAATTCCAGTGCTCTTGCCAACGGCGCTATCACAATCACTGCGCAAAATAGTTCGGGCGGATCGGTCAGCCTGACGGGCAGCGGCTACAAAACTTACTATGCCCCAGATGGTTATGCATTAATAGGCATTACCCCGTCGGCCACTTTCAAATCGGTGAAGCTTACAGTAGCGTCCCCCGTTTTGGCAGGCACAAACAGCGCAAGCGTTTACTACGCCTTTTACGGAGCGGGTGCGTCCAACTCATCCAACCCTTACCCATTCAATGCAGCAGACTGCGGCAGGCCAAATGGGACCAGCATTGGATACTCGGATATTATCCTGACAGCATTCGGAGTTACAAATCCGGGCGGCGCAATTGATGAAGATCTGGCCACAAAATCTTCCTTTGTTTCCAACGGACTGCCGCTTCTTGGCGGACATATTAAGCAGACATTCTATTTCAATGGAAATTCCAATCCTGATGATATCGTGCGGGTTACGCTTTCTCAGGGAGGATCTTTCCTGGATGTGAAGCTGGGTTCGAGTATTACACTTCGCGCTTACCGCGGTGAAAGTGAGGTAGGTACGGTGAAGCTGCTGGAATCAATCGTGGAAGCTTCTCTGCTGACTTCACTTGCCAACCGCGAAAATATTACCTTTTATTTTATCCCAAAAAATGCAGACGGGAGCTCTTTCATATTCGATCGGATCGAGCTGGATCTGAATATTGCATTGCTCGGTCTGGGCCTCGGGGCCAACGGTATTAACGTGCACGATGTGCGCCGCGTGCCGGACGGAATCAGTGCACCGGATGCAGTAGCCTGTACCAATCTGGGCGGGATCACACTGTCGGCCACTGCATTGCAGGCGAGTATTGGCGGGATTGGCAACTTTCTATATTCCTGGTACTCAGAAGCGAGCGGCGGAACATTACTATCTTCCAATCAAACATTACCGATTACCGGATTGACCACCACAGGTCAGAAAACTTACTATGTCCAGACCACCAAAGCCGGCGAAGGATGCACTGCTTCACCCCGAAAGAAGGTGACCGTAACCGTGCAGAGCGCCCCGGCTTCACCCAGCGCAGCATTAAATCCCTAGAATCAATAAATAACAATTCCCTTCAATTATCTATCAGTCGTTCACTTTTAACAAAAAACAATTCATGAAAAAATTCATTACCTCCTTTGCCGTGTTCGCACTTTTTGCATTCGCCCAGGTTGCCAATGCACAATCAACACCAGCCCCAATCAATTTCTATGTTACTAATGGTGAGGAATTTACATTAACGCCCCAAGGCAACGTTGCAACATCCAAGCTGTTCTGGCGTGTAGACGGTGTATTGAACGAGATTCTTGGAAGTACGCTTGGCGGTGTTTTGAAACTTACCTTTTCAGACGCAACAACGACCATTACCAAGCACGAAATCAAGTTGAGTGTAATTGCTGATCTCCTTGCAGGTTGCGAATCTGATCTTGTTGAGTATAACATCATTGTGCTGCCAAAACTGGAACTGGCATTAGAAGTTCCCAAAACCAACTTTTGTGTGGGCGCGGAAGTAGATGTGACGTTAAATGCTTCATTCTTAACCCCTATTACTAATTTGGTTACGTACGGAGTTGAACTTCCGTTCGAGTGGAGAGGTCCTGACGATGAAATCCTGACAGAAACAGGTGCATCTTTGAGAGTAGTAAAAGCGGGTCTTTACAAGGTAGTAGCTAAATACAAATTGCCGGCTGCCGGCGCCCTGTTGCCTACTGCAACCAAACTGGCTACGAACATCATCACTGGGACAAGTCAGCAAATCCTGCACAACCTGCCATTGCCTACCATTCCTACTATCCAACTTCTTTAATTCAGAACTCCTGAATTAACCTGCACGATGCGCTCTAACCTAATCGTTTGGATGCTCCTGACGTCTGGCATTGCTTTCGGGCAAAGCCAGACCAGGGAGGTATCCATGTGCAAAACGGCGTCTATCCGGCTCAGAGCCGAATCCCAGGGCGCGCATCGCTATGAATGGTATCGTAACAATGAGCTGGTTCTAAGTTCATCTACCCACGAGCTAATTGTAAGTGAAGAAGGGACTTACAATGCGTTTGGGGTGAATGATGACGGATGTTTATCGTTGGAATCTGTCAAGATCATCGTTAAGCACCACAAGCCCACCGCGGTTGACGACATAGCGACCGGTAAGAAAAACACTCCTGTCGAGATCGATGTTTTATTAAATGACCTCGCAGTATGTTCTGCTCTCGATGCCAATTCGCTGGTTATCACCAGCCAGCCAGCGAATTGTGAAATAAGAAATGTGGCGGGAAAAGTTGTATTCACTCCTGGAAATGGCGTTGTGGGCGATTTTTCATTCACTTACACGGTGAGGGACCAAACCAGACAAGTTTCCAATGTAGGTACGGTCCTCGTTCAGATCAGCACCGACCCGCTGCCTGTTGTATTGACACGCTTCGATGTGAGCAAGCGCGAATCTCTTGCTGAGCTGGAATGGGCGACTTCGCAGGAAGCCAACAGCGATTATTTCGAAGTGCAGCGCACGACGGATATGGTCCATTGGACAGCAATCGGCCGGTGCGAGGCTGCAAGGGAAAGCGGAGATGCGCGTGATTATAATTTCACCGACAGCCTGCCGGAGTCTGGACTGAACTATTACCGCTTGAAGATGATCGACGCGGACAATACATTTGCGTATAGCCGCGTACGTTCGGTTCATTTTCCAGAATTTTCGTGGGTAGAGGTGTTTCCAAATCCTGTCGACGATATTCTACAAATTGTTGTTCGTAACAAGCGTGTGAAAAACTTCCGGATTATCAGTAATTCGGGGATGGTAAGGGTATCAAGGCCGGTGACTGACCCAACTTTCACGGTTAGTATGAGACAATATCCGACCGGCATGTACTATGTTCACTTTGAACAGGACGACGGCGCGGTCAAGATTTACAAGTTGATGCACAATTAATGACAAATCCCGGCTTTGGCTGGGATTTGCATTTCCTTTAAATCTGGTTTAAACGTTGGTCAGCACGATCTTGCCGAACTGCTTTCCTTCGTGCATGTAGTCCAAAGCATCCTGCGCTTCGGCCAGTGTTCCAAACACTTTGTCAACGATCGGTTTGATGTTATGCTTTTCCGTAAATTCAAGCATATCCTTAAAATCCTGCATCGTTCCCATCGTCGTGCCCAGTATTGAAATGTTGCGCCAGAAGATTTTGTTTGGAACGATATTCCCGATCACGCCGTCGGTACCGCCAAAAAATACGATCCTGCCGCCGGGACGGGCTGCTTCGATCAGATTTCCAAAACCTTTGCCTGAGGCACTATCAACGATTACGTGGAAACCGCCCGTTTCTTCTTTCGCAGTCTGAAACCAGTTTTCTTCTTTGTAGTTAAAGCCACCTGTCGCGCCTAACTCGATTGCACGATCAATTTTTTCCTGCGAACTGGACGTCACGTACACTTCTGCTCCTGCTGCAAGCGCATATTGCAATGCCAGCAAAGCAGTACCCGCGCCGATTCCTGTAACAAGTACTTTCTCACCACTTTTTACAGCAGCTCTCACAAACAGCGCCCGATAAGTGGTTACTCCGGCGAGCGGCAATGCACCAGCTTCTTCGTCTGTCAGGTGTGTGGGTTTTAAATGAACATATTTTTCCTCCACTGCAATATATTCTGCAAAAGTACCCGGCTCGGGATTGCCCAGAATTTTGAAATCGTTGCCAAATGCCGCGGGATCATCGCCCCAATCGTGGCTCGGATTAATGATCACCTTTTTCCCGATCCAGTTTTGATCTGTCTCACTTCCAACTTTCACTACAGTTCCCAGTCCGTCAGAACCAAGTATCAGGCCCGATTTTGGACCAGCGTACTTTCCTTTCTGTATCCACACATCGCGGTGGTTCAATGCGGAGTATTCCAGTTTGATCAGGATCTGGCTTGCACCCGGCTCCGGTGTTTGCACTTCTTTAATAGTAAGCGGCACGTTGGTATCGAGAAGAAATACTGCTTTCATAATATTGCTATTGATTTGATAATGCGAAGTAATCAGTTTGGGTGAATTTAGAAGAAAAAACCACAAGCTTGCATTGGTTGAGCTGGTTTGGAATGGATTTTGTTAATGTGTTAAAACATCTTCAATCTAAATCCAGCAAAATATGAAAGCGCTTCCCATCCTACTTGCCCTGCTATTTGCCGCTCCCGCACTGACGTTCGCGCAGTCGTCGGAAAGCAAAAAATCGGCCAGGGAATACCGTAAAAGAACTACAACCTCCCGATCAACGAGAGATACTTCTGACGTTTCTGCAATCCTGAAAGATTCTTCAAATGCAGAAACCGGTCCTATTCTGAACGATAATGGGAGTGTAAATTCCACCGGCACGATCGATGGACGCAGCAGCACCGGCCGCCCCGACGCGGATACAACCGGTTCCTATTCTGTCAAAAAACGAAAATCCACCATTAAGGCAGTTCCGGGAGGATCCAGGAAACAACAGCGGCCTTAACACAACGATATTCGCTTTTTATTAAAAAATAAAAAAATCCCCCAACCGTAAAAGGTATGGGGGATTACTGCTTTATAAACGTTGAGTAAAAAGTTTTTTCAATAAATATCTAGTCGATTAAAATCACTACTACAAAACTTACGAAAAAGACTACTCACTTAAAAACAAAAATCGAATGAAATTGCCGGCCTCTTCAACCGGCAATACAAAAAGCAAATATTATACAATTCTAACCTATTATTTTTTCTGTTCATAAAGAAATGTAATCAACGAGGCAAATTCCTCGTAAGACAGCTCATTCGCCAGTCCTGGGGGCATCATTGAGTTTTCAAGTTCTTTCCGAGAAGTAATATCCGACATTTTGAAAGTGTAAACAGCTCCGGTAATATCCCGCAAAACCAGCTTTTCAGCCGACTCTTCGGAAACAAAACCCATGTAGCTCTGGTCGCCTTTGGTTGTGATCAGCACTGAAGCAAAACCCTGAGAAATGGATGCATTTGGCTTCAATATCGATTCAGCAATCTGTTCACGGTTCATGATAGAGCCGATCTGGCCCATGTATGGTCCTTTCAGCGCGCCATTTTTGTTGATACTGTGGCAGGCCACGCAACCTTGTTTTGTGAATAACAACTTACCAGCCGCCGCATCGCCCGGAATTCTGGCGATCGCGAGCATCACGTCTTCAATGGAATTCTCGCCGATCTGGCCTTTCTTATTACTGATCTTGCTCAGGTCGATTTTCAGTTCCTGCTTTTCAACCACAATATCTTCTCCTCCAAACTCGTCAATTCCCATACGCTGGCGACCATTCAGATCAGCGAAAAACTTCTTTCCGTTATCGTCGGCTTTGGTCCACTGCTGCAATAAAAATCCCTTGATCGCATCAGAAGACTCCCACGTAACCGCTTTATAATAAGGGCCGTGGGTATCTGGCCGGGTACTCCACCACCAGGAGCCGTCGTAAGGCGCTTCTACTTTGTAAAGCCTTCCTAATGTAGTGAGGATCTGACCTTTCAGTTTTTCATCTGTCGCTTTTTCATAAGCTGCAATCAGTCCGGTAACTGCCTTCGGATCGTGCATATACCGCAATGCCCACAATGCAATTGTCGAATTTTCTGTTCCGATCGCCTGCACGCAAGCGTCGACTGCATTAATCGCAACCAGTGATCTTACCGCAATATGAGCCGGAATGATTGCGGAGTTGGGCGTAGCATGCGGCCCCTCCGTCCCTTTTGCGGGCGATACAAATGAAGCCGGCACTTTAACTTCCAACAAAGATTGTGCAGCCTCAGCTCTGCCTATTCTTCCCAAACCCACCGTCGCGGCGATCTGAACACGTGGCGAAGCGTCTTTCATACCTTTCAAAAATGGCTCGATCGGCACCTGAGCAACATTCGGCTTTCTGTCAGCCAGCGCGCGTAATGCAAATTCGCGAACATCATTTTCTTCACTCAACTTCACAAGATCATTAAATCCATCTTTCCCGGAAGCCTGCGCGTAAGTATAAATACCTGCCACGCGTACATATAAAGGAAGGCTCTTGTCCTGCGCGATTTTCAGTGAAAGTTTCGCAGCCTCTTTTGGGAAACGCGCCAGCAATTCCTGTTGCCCGGCCAGACGCTGAACCGCACTTTCAGATTTCAAAAGTGCCGCCAGTTCTTTGGCTGATGAATTTTTCACACCTTTAAAAGGCTTGTAATTCCAATCTTTGGGAATAGCGCGCACTACGAAACCCTTGTTCGGATTGCCCGAATATCCAGCTCCATCCCAGGCTGCCAGATAAACGCGGCCCGATGCATCGATATCCAGGTCGGTAACCTGCGCAAGCTTAATAAATTCCTCTTCCTTCTGGTCAAAACTCGCGGCGTCGGGGGTAAGCCGGTGCACATAGATCTGACTTCTGCCCCAGTCGGCCATCATCGGAACACGGTTGTATTTGGCTGGCCAAGTGGGATCGTCCATAAAAAGTGAGCCTGTTCCCGATCCACCGCCCAGGTCGATCAATGCGGGAATGATCTCTTCGGTAAAATTTTTGAAAAGAACCGGATATCCATATTCCCCGGACTGGATCTGGTTACTGAAACGGATATTCCAGCCGCCGCCGTCATTCGTATTATCTCTTGTAAAAATGTTCATGTACGGATCAATTGCGACATCGTAGATATTGCGCATTCCGTGCGTGTAAACTTCCATTTCCGTCCCGTCGGGCCTTACCCGCACAATTCCGCCACCGAGCTGGGTCAGTTTTTTACCAGAGCGATCCACCGCGTCGTGAAACCCGAAATCTCCCACTGCAATGTAGATCCAGCCGTCGATTCCCATACGGATACCGTTTGTAGCGTGGTCTGTTCCGCGGCTTTGCAGGAATTTTGGCGAGCTCACGCCCTGGATCAATGGTTTGGAAGGTCCGTCCGCAATACCATCGTGATTTTTATCCTCAAAAACTACCAGATCCATGCCGGAAGCCTTGCCCGTTTCTTTGGAGAATGTGGTATGCAGAACGAAAAGCTGGTCGCCCTGAGAAATGATCCCGCGCGGATCGTCCACTTTCGCGAAAGTTGTGTGCTGATCGACCTTACCATCGTTGTTTGAGTCAACCAACCGCACAATGCTCCCCTTTCCGGGATCTTTCCCCAGCGAACCGATCATATCAACTCCAACATATACTTCACCTGTGGCAGCAACAGCCAGACAAGCCGGGCTTGGAGTCAGATCAGGCCCGGCGAAATGGGTTATATTCAACTCCGCGGGCCAGCTCGCCGCATTCGGCAGTGAATCTGCTTTTGTGAAAACTCTTGCTGGTTCAGAACTTGGTAACTGCTGCAAATACAGGCTATTCCAGCCCAGAAGCAGGAATGCCGACAGTACACTCAGATAAATTTTTAACATAATAAATAGGTAATAGTAAACTTTGAGCTGCTAAATAAACTCCAAAACACGCGATAACTACTCTGTCCGGTTGTCGCATTTTTATTTTTACTAAAAATCCGGTAAAAGCAGGCGGAATATGAAAGAATAGATTGTCCGCAACTGAATCTGGTTGTCCAAAATCGAACATAATAACACACTTAAAATGCGCAACTGAGCTTTTGGAGGCACATTAATAAATTGGCAAGGAATTATTGAAAGGCTTTGAATATCCCTTTTGCTTCCTAACTTCTTATGATCAAAAATTACTTTAAGATAGCGTTACGCAATTTGTGGAAGCGCAAAGCCTATTCATTTGTCAACCTCACCGGCCTCGTAACCGGGATTACCGCCTGTCTGCTGATCCTACAATATGTAAGCTTCGAGCTGAGTTTTGACCGATTCCATCAAAATGCCGATCGGATTTACCGCGTAACTAACGACCGTTTTCAACAAGGTAAACTGATCCAGCACGGTACTATCACCTATCCTACGATCGGACCGACGATGGTGAAGGATTTCAATGAAGTAGAAGCATTCACGACCGTTTCTAACCCGGGTACATTTAAATTACAGAAAGACAGGAAGATATACCAGGAAAAGGGATTGTATGCGGATGAAAATTTCCTCTCGCTATTCACATTTCCGCTCGTTGCAGGAGATTTAAAAAGTGCGTTGAAAGCACCCTACTCTATTATTCTGTCTGAAACGAATGCAAAGCGCATATTCAATGCAGTGCCGAAGGATTACCCGGATCTGATCGGCAAAACGCTGGTTCTCGATCTGGACACTGAACCTTACCAGATTACGGGTATTATGAAGGATTTACCCGCTGCTTCGCATTTGCAATATGGTATTCTGATGTCTTATGAAACGCTGGTGCGAACCTGGGGACCGTGGGTGAAAACGAGCTGGGTCGGATCGGATATGTGGCATTACATTCAATTGAAGCCGGGAGCAGATGCAGCCGCCCTCGAAAAGAAATTTCCAGCATTCAGCCAGCGATATTTCAAGGGAGCCAGTGTTTCGGGCAGCATTGAAACTTTTCATTTACAACCACTTACAAAAGCGCACTTATATTCAGACTACGAATATGAGATCGGGAAAACGAATAACGGAAAAGCTGTGTGGACAATGCTGATCATTGCCGCATTCATCCTGATTATTGCCTGGATCAATTACATTAATTTGTCGACTGCCCGCTCGCTGGAACGCGCCAGAGAGGTAGGTGTAAGAAAAGTGGCCGGCGCTACGTCGCGACAACTTACCTGGCAATTTCTTTCTGAATCGATTTTGTTAAATGTCGCTGCGCTGGCGCTGTCAATTATCCTGGCCCAGCTATGCCAGCCGGTGCTGAATAAACTGATTGACAAACCCTTATCATTTTCATTACTCACCGGCCAAGGCTACGGAGGCTGGACAATGTCGATTGTGCTGGTCGTTGTTTTCCTGCTTGGGATTTTTCTGTCCGGGTTTTATCCTGCGTTCACTTTGTCTTCATTTGAGGCGATCAGTGTGTTGAAAGGTTCTTTTAAAAGATCGGTAAAAGGTATTTGGGTGCGTCAGTCGCTTGTTGTTTTTCAATATACTGCGTCCGTCGTTTTGATCGTAGGCACATTGATTGTCTTCAAGCAGCTCCGTTTCATGCGAACTGAGAATCTGGGTTTCAATATGGAACAGATGCTGGTTCTGCGCGGGCCGGAACTGTCGCGCTGGGACTCCACTTCGATCGACCGCATCAACAGCTTCAAAGCGGAGTTAAGACGATATCCGCAGGTCAAAGCTGCTAGCTCGTCAGGAAATTTATTTGGAAACCGGCTTTCGAGGTCTTTTAATATAAAAAAGGTAGGTTCTAATGATGAGAAGGGCGTAACATTCAGCAGAATGCCGGTCGATCTTGATTTTTTTGAAACCTATCAGATCAGAATGCTCGCCGGCCGTAACTTCCTCCCGACGGATTCGAATCCGGATGGAAGGAAAGTAAAAAATGTGATTTTGAATCTCTCCGCTGCCCAGTTGCTGGGCTTTAAAGATGCAGAGGAAGCTGCGGGTAAGAAGTTTTTAATGCAGGGAAAAGAATGGGAGATCGTCGGCGTGGTCAGCGATTTTCACCAACAATCTCTTAAACACGCGATTGAACCGATATTCTTTGCACCTTTCTATACAATGGGCGGATTTTATTCTATTAAAGTAGCTGGCCCGGACATGGAAAGAACGATACAGATAGTCAAAAACAAATACCTCAGTTTTTTCCCGGGAAATGACTTTGAGTACTTTTTCATGGACGAGCATTTTGATGAACAATACAAAGACGACAAGATCTTCGGCCAGATTTCCAGCTTCTTTTCATTAATGGCCGTCGCAATCGCCACCCTCGGCATCTTCGGACTTTCATCCTACACCATCGCGCAGCGTACAAAAGAGATTGGCGTACGAAAAGTACTGGGAGCGACCGTGGCAGGTATTGTTCAATTGTTGTCCAAAGAATTTCTGAAACTGGTCGCCATCGCAATCCTGATCGGCTCACCGATTGCCTGGTTTGGAGTGCGAGAGTGGCTGAACGATTTCGCCTACAAAGTAGATATTGAATGGTGGATGTTCGTCGTCTCAGGGCTGCTGGCGCTGTTTATCGCATTCGCCACGGTGAGCTCTCAGGCAATAAAGGCTGCATTGATGAACCCGGCGAAGTCGCTGAAATCGGAGTAATTGTGCTGGAAAACCCTAAATTCTTGAAGGGACTTTGCTGCGTTCTACAATACCCTAAATCCCTGAAGGGACTTTTTGGGGTTCCTAAAAAAAGCCCCTTTAGGGGTTGGGGCATTTGTGCAAAAAACCCTAAATCCCTAAAGGGACTTTTGCAGCTCGCAGAAGTCCCTTTAGGGATTTAGGGTAATTTAAGGAAAAAGCCTGCTACGCAATCATTCCATGCGGATCGATCACGAACTTTTTGGCTGCGCCTTTGTCAAAATCCCGGTAGCCGCGTGGGGCGTCTTGTAACGTGATCACCTCCACATTCACTGCTTTCGCAATCTTAATTTTATCAAATAAAATCGCATTCATCAGCTGGCGGTGGTATTTCATGACCGGGCACTGACCTGTGTAAAACGAGTGAGATTTTGCCCAGCCTAAGCCAATACGAATGCTCAGACTTCCTTCCTGCGCAGCCTTGTCCTTCGCGCCGGGATCGCCGGTCACGTAAAGTCCGGGAATACCGATCGCTCCGCCTGCGCGGGTGACGGCCATTGCAGTATTCAAAACTGTCGCCGGGCGTTCTTCTCCTGAATCCGCGCCGTGGCCTCTGGCTTCGAAACCAACGCAATCGACGAAACAATCAACTTCCGGAACACCAACAATCTCCTCAATCGCCTGTTCCAGCGGCGTGTCTTTGGAGAGATCGATTACCTCGCAACCAAAACTTTTGGCCTGATCAAGTCTTTCCTTAATCATATCTCCTACGATCACCACGGCTGCGCCGAGCAAATGGCAGGAGGCAGCACAGGCAAGCCCCACAGGTCCGGCTCCGGCTACATAAACAATAGAACCCGGTCCTACTCCCGCTGTTACAGCGCCGTGAAAACCAGTCGGGAAAATATCAGATAGTAATGTCAGATCCCGGATATAGGACATTCCCTGATCCTTGTCGGGGAATTTGAGCAAATTGAAATCAGCATAAGGTACCATCACGTACTCCGCCTGGCCGCCTACCCAGCCCCCCATATCTACATATCCATAAGCAGCGCCCGGACGTGCCGGATTTACATTCAAGCAAATACCTGTCCTCCCTTCCTTACAATTCCGGCAGCGGCCACACGCGATATTGAATGGTACTGAGACTAGATCGCCTTGTTTGATAAATTCTACATCACGCCCAGCCTCAACGACAATGCCCGTAATCTCGTGACCTAAAACCAGCCCGGCCGGCGCAGTAGTACGCCCCCTCACCATATGCTGGTCACTGCCGCAAATGTTGGTGGAGACAATTTTAAGAATCACACCGTGCTCGCATTTGCGATCGCCGATGGCAAGCTTGGGGTATTCAATTTCCTGAACCTCTACTTCGCCCGGTTTGATGTAGGCAACTCCATGATTTTGACACATAAACGTAAGATTTAAGGGTTAGTGATAAATAGCCTCATCTTCAATAATTAAAATATAATCTTCTAATTATTTAAAATTAAACCATTTGAATACCCTGTTATACTCTTACGTTGCGAAGAAAATATATAGCTGGGCCGGCGCTATTTAATCTTAACTGCTAGAATGATACCAGTCGCCCAAACCTGCTTAGTCAGCGCGAGATCATTCCGGCTATCCAGATAAGCGACCAGATTTTTGGCTTTTTCATCGTGCCCCTCCGGCCAGTTTGGTTGCGGCATCATATCGTCGATGATGTAAAAACCGCCTGTTTTCAACATATTCAGCGTTTCGTCGAGCATCAGATATTTGCCGTGCCAGGTGTCCGCGAAGATATAATCGAATACTTCCCCACTATTTTCATTGATCCAGTCAGCTCCGTCGGTGTGCACCAGGGATACCCTTGGGTCCTTGGCTAGAGCATCCTTTGCGATTTTCAGAAAATCTGCATCATTATCAATAGAAACCAGCGTCGATCCTTCGTCCATTCCGTCGAGGATCCACGCGGTGGAAAGTCCGGTACCGGTACCCAGTTCGAGGAAGCGACCGCCGGGCTTGGAGGCGGCAAGCGTTTTCAGAAGTGAGCAGGTATGAATGTCGGAAGCCATTGAAAAACCGACTGTTCTGGTTTGTTCATCAATGGCTGCATAAGCTTGGGGAACCGGCTGTACGATATCTTGGGTCATCACTATTGTTGGTTATTGATATTGCTGTAAAATCGGCTCTATGTCGTTCTAATTCACAATTGTACAAAAAAATCGGATTCCGTTACCGCTTAATAAGAATAGAACCGGATTGTCTGTCGGACACAAAGGAGGCAGCTGTCAATTTGCATATTTTTGTTAATGCCCAAATGGGCTCAAACTCAATCTTCCACCATACCATTTCAATTATGAAAAAACACTTCCTGACGTCCATTGGCGCCTTATTCCTGCTGGTTTCTGCTGTTATTTCCTGTACCGACCACGAAGTACCCATTCCTGAACCTACTCAACTGACAGCATCCAACTTATTCTCCGGCCTGCGCGCACCTATCGGGATGGCGAAAGACAACCGCGGCAACCTTTGGATTTCCGAGATTGGAACCGGAAAAAATGACGGCGCAGTAGTAATGATTTCGCCTGACGGCACTAAAACAACATTCGTAAGCGGCTTCACCTCTGTGATGGGGCCCGAAGGCGGCGCGGAAGGAATCAGCCACGTAATGTTCCATGACGCTAAGCTGTATATCCTGCACGGTATCGACGGAAAATTATTCATCGCTGACGTTTCCGGATTCAAAACAGGCGATCCTGAAAGAAAAATGTCTGATCTGATCGTTCATGAATACGGACAATTGATCAGAAAGATCAAGCCAACCAAGGATACCAACTCCAATCTTTACGATATGACGGTTGGCCCGGACCATAACATTTATATGGTTGACGCTGGTGCCAATGCAGTTTTCAAGCGCGAAAACAGCACAGGCGATATCAGCCTTTTTGCGTCACTGCCTGAGGTAGGGACCGGCCCGATCGTGGACGCGGTGCCAACAGGTATTGTATTCGACGGAAGCAAATTTTTGATCAGTACACTTTCCGGCGGCCCATTTGTAAAAGGCAGTGCGAAAATCTTTTCAGTAGATATGAATGGTACGGTGGGTGTTCACAGTGAGAAATTTACGACGCTGACTCACATTACATTAACAGCTAATAACAAGCCGCTGGTAATCAGGTTCGCAAACTTCGATAAAGGTTTTGTTCCCTTTTCCGGCGCAGTTCTCGACGAAAACGGGAAAGAGCTACTTGGCGGCCTGATGATGCCAACGGATATCAAACGTACCGGCGACCGCGAGTTCTATCTGCTTAGCATGCCACTTGGCACTGTACAGAAACTGACGTATTGATCAGCAAAACAAAAACCAAACAAAAACGCCGCCTGGTTTGACCGGGCGGCGTTTTTGTTATATCAGCGGCTTATCCCGCTGCTTGGTTTCTCTTGGATCCACGACTTCCTCGGGCGCGTCCTCCGGCATTTTATCGCCCAGCAATTTCCCCCAGGGTTTCAACCCGTCGACCCGGTCGAAGATAATTTTCAGCACGGCGACGATCGGAATGGATAAGAACATCCCGCTCACTCCCCACAGCGTCCCGCCGAGCAATACAATGAGTATGGAAATCAGCGCATTAACTGAAACTTTGGACGAAACCACACGCGGCACAATGATATTATTATCAGCAAACTGGATCAATGTATAGGCTCCGAATATCAACAGTGGTGTCGTAAATCCGTCCTTTGTGATAAATGACATCAACACCGGCAGCGCAATCGCGATCACGCCTCCGATGTAGGGTATTAAATTCAAAATAGCCCCGATCACGCCCAGTAACACTGCATAACGGACACCGAGGATCAGCAACGCAGCGGAATTAAGCGCCGCTACGATCGACATTTCGATCATTAACCCTACAATATAGCTTTGCACTGCACCTTTCGTTTCTTTCAGGATTTCGGCTACCTGCGCGGAGTTATCTTCATCAAATACCTCGAATATAAAGTTTAGTATCAAAGGTTTGTAATAAAGAAGCAGGAAAATATAAAGCGGGATCAGCACGAAAAAGCTGAGTATCCCGAATACCGTATTCAGCGTTTTGCCCACATATGTCCGGCTGCTGTTCACGGCCTCATTCAATACGCTCATCTGCTTCTGGGTCGACATTCCGAACGTGGAAGAAAGCCAGGCTTGCAATTCATGCAGTAGCGTCATGGTTTTCTTTTCAAGCTGCGGCAGCATTTCTCCGAACTGGACGATCTGCGAAGACAGGAAAAACATAATCCCGGCCACTACCAGAAAGGCTGCCAGAATCGTAAGTACGATCGCAAGTATTTTATTTACATGCCATTTTTGAAGGCGGTTATAAACCGGATTGAGCAGTACTGAAATCAGTCCGGCGAATGCGAATGGGACGATAATATCCTGTAAAAGAGCAAGAATGTAAACAACCAGGCAGAGACCGATCAGGATTAGCGGCGCTTTAATGTAAAACGGATAGGCATCCTGCGCCTTCATCCAGGCCGGCTGGATGCCGGGCTGGTCGTCTTTTTGGCTTTTGGAAAGTAAACTCATATAATTGGGTGTGGTGAAAATGCTGAATGCAATCTCTGTTGCCTGGCGCGGCTTTTTTAGAATGAATGCCACCTGTAAACGTATAATAAGCATGCCATGCCAGAAGGCCCGTCAATTGTAATATTAAAAGAAGCGATCGAGCCGCTTCACCTCAAAGGAAAGGTGATCCGACAAGCCGAAGGAACTACTAAAATCGACCTGGACAGGCTTATCAACCAGGAAGTCACAGATTTCAGGTCATGGGGAAAACATTTCCTGATCTGCTTTCCGGATTTTACGCTGCGCATTCATTTTATGCTTTTTGGAAGTTACCTGATCAATGCACAAAAGAAGACGCCGCCCCGGCTGACCTTGCTGTTTGATAAAGATGAACTGAATTTCTACGCGTGTTCCGTTGAGATCTTTGATCAGCCCGCCGACCAGCTTTACGACTGGCGCGGGGATATTATGGCGGAAGAATGGGACGCTTCACTGGCGCTTGATAAGCTGGTAGCAAATCCAAAAATGCTCGCCTGCGACGCATTGCTGGATCAGAATATCTTCTCGGGAAGCGGCAATATCATTAAAAATGAAGTACTGTTCCGCACCCGCATTCACCCAATGAGCAAGCTGGGGCAGATACCGGATAAGAAATTGCGGGAACTAGTCGATGAAACGCGCAATTACGCATTTGACTTTTTGAACTGGAAAAAGGAAAATACCCTGAAAAAGCATTGGCTGGCCCACACGAAAAAGATCTGCCCAAGGTGCAATATCCCTTTTCACAAGGAATACCTGGGAAAATCGAAGCGGCGAAGTTACTACTGCGAGAGTTGCCAGGAGTTTTATTAGAGGGATCTTGTTTGGATCAATTAACTAGTCGCTTTTTAATCGGACGTATCTCTCTTCAAGCACATTTTTATATGCAGCTTTATTGCTATCTGACAAAAAGGATTTGTCTACCCAGTCCATTGCGACAGGTTTATATTTCAAAAACTTTCTGAACACATTCTCAATTTGCTTTTTATTTAATCCCAGTCCAACTCCGAATCTTTCAAAATATTCGAGTTTAAGCTTTCGCTTTTTGCCTTCCAGCGTTAATGCCAGCTCCTCTGTATCTTCTGGATTTACGATTGTCACATTCAACAAATCGTATGCTGGCGCTAGAACCCAGTCACCTTTAATGTTGAGCATCGAGAAGTTTTTGAGATGCATGTCATTGTTTCCGGTAAGAAAACTAAAAACACTCAGCTCAAAAAAAGACAATTGATCAAGAAGGGTATTCGTCGAGTAGGTCGCCAAAGCCTTCCCTACTCTTTCCATGGAACTCTTGTATTTATCGAAAGCTTCCAGAATCTGAAACATATCGAGCATGTGGATCTTCTCATCGTTTTCGGTCCGGTCAATCCGCTTTGTTATATAAGACAACTCTCCCGATTGCAACCTTATTAAGCTGGATCTAACAGTCTTAATACCAAATGCCTCCGCTATCCGCATCGTCACGTGTTCATTTTGCGGCATTTCAGGATATTTTTCCATAGGAGGCTTAAATATGTAATTACCGCCCAAAGCGCCCACAACTGTCAGTCGCCCACCTCCACCGTTTTTCATTGCGTCGCCAATTAGTGAGAGGGATAATTTGGGCTGAACACCTGGTACTGCAATGCTCCTTTCAACAACATTTTTAGCCAGCTCGGTCATTTGATCTAATGAATAGGCTAATGCAGGCTGGGTCTTTGATCCGAAAAAGTCCAGGGAACAACGCTCATGAAAATCACTTTCCGATGTGTTTTCCAGAATATTATAACAATACAGGCACCTTTTAGTCATTTTCCTGAGATATAGGTTGAACACTTACAGCTCCAATGCAATTCTGACAGCAAGCTAGTAGCAAACCCATTCGATCGTTGGCGTTTATTTTCCAATTTTTAGACGCAATTTCAAGCAGCCACCCTTCGGGAATAAGACCTTCAAAAAAAGGAAAAAGTCTGTTCTCCACATACCTTCGGGTTGTTACCGGCATTGTGACCGTGATCATTTGCGTTGGATAATTTTGTATGTAGCTGCCGTCATATTCGAAGGTATATTCGCCATCGTCTGTTTCAGTCAGCACCCCTGCAACAGCGTCTTTATAATAGATAGTCGCACTTCTCATAGGTCATTACCGTCTAAATTAATTTCTCTGGCATTGACTGGCGCCAGGATGTGACCGAACATTCGGAGTACCTGATTAACTTTATCAAGATTCAGATTCTCCTTACCTTGTTCTATCTTGCGGATTACAGTTAAGGCAACGCCAGCTTTGATAGCTAGATCTTCCTGAGTCAGACCTACCTCTTTTCTCTTGTCCTTTACGAATTGGGATAATGCTCTCATTATATGCTATTACATATAGTTTTGGTAAATATATAAAAATTATATGCTTTTACATATAACAGTATACTTAATGCCAAAATTATATGTGAAAGCATACAAAAAAGTCCCTGACCAACGATCAGGGACATTTACCAATTAATCAATTAAAAGCAATACTACCAGCCAGCGTTCTGCTTCAATGCAGGATTCAATGCGATTTCGTTGATTGGAAGCGGCCAGAGGTAATCTCTGGCCGGGTTGAATTTGCGGAAACTGGCGTCCTGCACGAGGATAACGTTGTCAGGAGCAAGGTTCACCGTAGCAGCAGCGAATTCATTTTTGAAATAAAAATTACCTAAAACCGGCTTCACCAGCTCCATTTCAGCGATTTTCCATCTGATCAGATCCCAGTAACGGAAACCTTCCTGCGCCAGCTCAACCCGGCGCTCACGACGGATCTCGTCACGCATATTCAATGCATTGGCAGTAACAAATGCATTTGTCAGTTTCGCTACTTCTCCCCTCGCCCGCAGCAGATTGATCGACATATCAAGCTCAGCATCTGTGATCGCGCCTTTCAATTCGTAAGTAGCTTCTGCATAAATCAGCAATACCTCGGCGTAACGTAGCAAAGGTCTGTCGATCACAGAAGCTTGTGTATTCCAGTCATTTACATTCGCAAACTTGCGGAACATATAACCCGTTTTATTGAATACCAGGTTGGCAATATCAAAAATCGGCTTGGTGGTCATCATTGCGTCGCCTCTTTTCATAAAGGTCGCACTCATACGCAAGTCCCTGTTTTTGAACACCTTGTGCGAAGAATCCGGCACAGACCAGAGCGGCGACTTCGAAAGCGGCAAACCGTCTTTCATCAGGTACGAATCAGCCAGACTTTTGGTTGGATTGATGTTCCCGTTTTCCAGCGAACTGCGGTAGTAAGCATGCGTTAACACGCGCTCAGTGGACGAAACGCCATATTGCTTTACAATGATATTCTCCTTGTTCTGCCTTCCCTCGCCCGCCATCTGAAACAGATCAAAATAGTTTCCGAACAATGCATGCTCCTTACTATCGATCACTTCCTTGCTGCTGACAGCCGCAATATTCAGGTGTTTACTGGCATCGCCTTTTGCATGATATTTACCATAAGTACCTTCAAAAAGCCCTACTCTGGCTTTAAATGCCTGCGCAGCTGTCCGCGAAATACGTCCGTAATCTGCGGCACCTAATGTAGTGATTGTCGGCAGGTTCATCACTGCAAAATCGAGGTCCATATAGATCTGATCCACAACCGTTTCTCTGGGTGCAGCCGCTTCTGTCAGCTCAGGACTGCCTTCTTCCAACGTTTTCAGGATCAAAGGAACACTTCCGTATTTCTGAACCAGCGAGAAATAACCCCAGGCCCGGAAAAAGTATGCTTCGGCCAGGTACCGGTTAAGTACAGCAGGCGCCACAGCCGCACGCGGCGCTTTTTCCAGGATATTATTCGCAGCGCGGATCAGGTTGTAAGGCGAGTTATAATCCGCAGCGGTTGCAGGAGCCAGCCGAGAACCATCACTGATCGAATTAGAAGCAAGACCGAATGCGTCATCGGACCAAACCTCTTCATTACTAAAACCAGGCAGAAACGTATATAGGTAATTGTTAGCTGCTTTGATGTCCGATTCTGACGTCCAGAAAGTCATGTCGCTGATATTCGTTTCCGGCAAACGGTTCACGTCGCAGGCTGTCATGCAAGTGACCAGCGACAGGCTTAGCAGCGTTTGTTTAAATGTAATTTTCATTGTTATCATGTTAATGCGGTTGGTCAAAGATTAAAACGACACGTTCAGACCAAATGAGGCCGTCGCGAAGAACGGATAGTCATTTTCTACACCGTCGCGCGTTTCAGGATCGAAGAAACCCTGGAATTTACCCATTCCTGAAAGCGTCAGAATATCCTGTCCTGAGAAAAATACACGCGCTCTCGACACTTTTACCTTTTCGGTAATGCGCAAAGGAATAGTGTAGCCGAGCTGGATATTTTTCAGCCTGATATAGCTTGCGTCCAGCGTCCATTTGTCCGATGCCAGGTAATTGTGCGTAGCTCCGGTGTAAGGTCTTGGGAAAAGCGCGTCCTGATTTTCGGGTGTCCAGTAATCGCTGTGAATGCCCATTGCCTGCTTCCAGGTAACCAAAAGCGGCGCGATCGATTCTGCCGTGGAGCGGTAACTTCTTTTACCCACACCCTGGAAGAATGCTGTAAAATCGAAACCTTTCCAACCTGCGCCCAATGTAAATCCAAACAGATAACGCGGCGCAGTGGTACCCAGCAACACGAGGTCACCATGGTTTTCAACTGTGCCTTTTCCTACTGTAATCCGCTTGTCACCGTCCAGGTCATTGTATTTAACATCACCTACCCCGGCGCGGTTATCCTGGAATGCCCAGTTCTTCACTTCATCCGGCGAGGTGAAATAGCCCGAAGTTTTGTAACCCCAAACCGTGTTCATCGCATAACCTTCGATGAGTCCGTTGGTACCGGTACCTACGATATTTCTGCCTGAGAAGCTGATCAGCTTGTTATTGTTGTCTGAAAAATTGATAGCGACCGAATAAGTGAAATCCTTGCCGATTTTATCGCGGTATCTCAGCTCCGTTTCCCAACCCCACGATTTTAGCTCGCCATTGTTTTTCCGGGGTGTTCCAATACCGATCGTAGCTGGTAACTGCTGAGCGGTAAGCATATTACGGTTAAATTTCACGTAATAATCCCCGTTGAATTGCAGTCTGTTCTGGAACAAACCCAAGTCCAGACCACCGTTGGTAGTTTCAATCGTTTCCCACGACAAATTAGCAGAAGGAATTGAGCCCTGGAAAATGTAAGAAGTTCTTGAATCCCCTAAAACCAGACCATTTGCCCGGCTCAACTGGCTCAGATAATCGTAGTTCCCAATTGCGTCACCCAAAGCGCCACCGAGGCGACCCCACGATCCGCGCAGCTTGAACTCGGAGAAGAAAGGAAGTGTATTGGCAAACCAGTCTTCCTGGTGCACATTCCAGCCCACTGAAGCCGACGGGAAAAATTTCTTTCTCAATCCCGGCGCCAGCTTCGAACTTTCATCCAATCTCACCGTAGCCTCAAACAGGTATTTGTTCGCATAATTGTAATTGAACCTGCCGAATACCGACTGGAATGCATTCGTTCTGATGATCTGGCTATTGGTTTTGGTTTTATCATCACCCAAATTCAAAGTAGGCAAATCGTTGCTTACCAGGTTAGTAGCTCCTGAGAACAGAAAATCCTCACGGAACTCCTCCCATTGATAACCTGCAAACAGAGCGATATTATGTTTTTCACCAATCTTGAAATCGTAATTGGCCAAAAACTGCAAGTTCAGGTTTTTAGTAAGCTCATTATCAATATTGTAAGAATTGATCTGATTCACATAACTCGCCACTTTTGATTTGCTCCACAATGGGACGGTGCGGTTAAAGCGCTGACGGTCACCACGTCTGTACTGCGTACCAGCCACCGCGCGCAGCTGCAAACCTTTTACAAAATTAGCCGCCGTTAAAGTGAATACACCGTCAAAGAAATTACGTTTGTAGCGATTGTAACCACCTTCGGCAAGCTGTGCGTAGGTACTGTTTGACGTGTTATAGCGACCCTCCGGCGTGAATGCAGGGTTTCTGGTCCTGAACCTGTACACCTGATAAATCAATCCGCCTCCATTGGCATCCGCATACGAACTGTTGGTGTATTCATGCGTGTAAGACAAGCGGCTGTCGAGCGTCAAATGCCTTGTCAATTCGGCACCGAGGTTGATACGTGCATTATAGCGATCATAACTGTCGGGACCCACTTTAAAAACGCCCTGCTTGTTGTAGTAACCTCCCGAGATCAAAAAGTTTAGCTTATCCGTTCCGCCGCGTGCTGTGATATTGTGCGTGCTCATGGACGTCGTTTTGCGCAAAAGTTCGTCCGCGATCGGTCTTTGGTTGTAATACAAATAGGAAGAAGTGTCCGCCGGGTTGATCACATAAGGTACACCGTCGCGTATGCGCTGGATTTCTTCGTCTGTATATTCAGGACTTGAACCTGAGTTGATACGCGCCTGGTTGGAGAACAAAGCTTCGTCAAGCAGCGACATTCTGTCCGGCACATTCGTGGACCAGTCGATACCTTGCTGGCCGGTATAATCGAATACCACTTTTCCGGCTTTTCCTTTTTTAGTTGTAATTAAAATAACCCCACCCGCAGCCTGGGCACCGTAGATCGCCGCCGCCGCTGCATCTTTCAAAACACTGATACTTTCTACATCATTCGGGTTCATGGTTTGCATTGTGCTGATCGGTACACTTACGCCGTCGAGCAATACCAGCGGGTTCACATTTCCATTGGCCGAAGTAGCGCCACGGATCTGAATAGCAATATTTTCACGACCTGGCTGGCCGGTCTGGCGGGTAATGATCAAACCTGGCGTTACACCCTGCAAACCTGTCGAAAGGTTACTGGAAGGGCGGTTTTCAATCGCTTTTGAATCAATAGTAGAAACTGCGCCGGTAAGATTGGCTTTCTTTTGAACACCATAACCTACCACTACAACTTCTTCCAGCGCCTTGTCGTCAACCAGCAGCTGCACATCTATCACACTGCGCGTACCAACCTGGATTTCCTGGCTCACATAACCAACAAAACTGATCACCAGCACCGCGTCTCCACTCACGACTTCTACATTATAGCTACCGTCGGAATTGGTCGTAGCGCCTTTTGAAGTTCCTTTAATGAGAATACTCACGCCGGGAAGCGGGCTGCCGGTATCATCGGTGATTTTCCCTGAAACCGAAATATCCGCAGTCGCTTTCGTATTGGTAGTGACCGACGAAGCAGGCTGCACTTCCGCCTCCTGAGCGGCCGCCTGGCGTTTTAATATGATCTTGTCGCCTGCTACCTCATATTTCAGGTTGAGCGGCTGCAAAATTCCGTCCAGTACCTTTGAAAGTGGCTGCTCAGAAGCTGTAAAGCTAACTTTGCGCTTAGACTGGATGATTTCGCGGCTGTATAAAAAGCGCACTTTCGCAGATTGTTCCAGTCTGGAAACCACTGTTTCGATTTTCTCATTGGACACCGAAATACTAATCCGCTGGTTGAGCATTTCCTGCACGCCGGAGGCATTTGCCCAGCTCAGGTTCCCGAGCAACAGCAGCAGCAAGCCCGGAAGGAACAGCTGGCCGCGGATTTTCCTTTTTAATAAAGGTTTGTAAGATTTCATTTGCAAAGATTTTTTCATAGAGTTTAAATTATTAAGGATCAGGCGATTGTTACTTACACTTTCTTTTCATAGCGTTTGGTTTAGGGTTATTATTTAAAGGGAATTTTAGCGAATTAAGGAGTCTGACACCCGTTTCCGGAAATGATTATCTGATCTTCGAGCACCTGAAAACTGGATTCCGTTGCCAGGCAGATCAGCCTGATTTTTTCCAGAAATGGTTCGTCTTTCAGTGAGGCTGTGAGCGTACAGTCACGCATTTTCACTTCATCGAAATGAATTTTGACTGCATAGTTGGCTTCCAGTATTTTAAATGCCTCGGCCACCGGCGTGAATTCGAATTCAAACGGTTCTTTCTGCACAGGTGTCATTTCAGAAGGTTTAACCACCTCTGTGATCGTCGTGGTCAATTTTTGATTTTCAACCAACAGATTCACCTGCTGATTGGGAAGCAGGGTAAGTGATGTGTGGCTGCCGGCATTCTGGGCCGCGGTAGAAACAGATACCTTCCCGGTTTTAACTGAAACGATCGCCTCAGCACTATCAGGATACGATTTTACGGTAAAACTGGTACCTAACACTTTTGTAACCACTTTGTCTGCATACACGAAAAACGGTCGGTTTGCATCTTTAACCACTTCGAAAAACCCTTCGCCGGTCAGGTAAACAACCCTTTTCTTTCCATTCATCTGCTGGTTGTACCGCACGCTGCTTTCTTTTGAGAGTAAGACTGATGATCCGTCGGGCAAGTTCACAAGCATAGCCTGGGTGCGTTCATTACGCCGCGTCACCGACTGTTTCAATGCAGGAATGAATTTTTCCGTAGCGGCTACCTCCGCCGTTTTGTTTGTTGTTCGATTACTCCACCAAAAACCAACTGCGACGACCAGCATTGCAGCTAGCCCCCAACGTAACCACTGCCAGACAGGTAGAATGCGTTTTTCAGTTACCTTGTCCGCAATGGCGTCCTGTATTTGCCTGATTTTCCTGGATGAATTTACGGGCTGCAAATCATTACCCTGCATGATGAGAATCAATGCAATAGCCTCTTCATACAGGTGAACTTTATCCGGGTTGGAGTTCAGAAACGCCTGCCAATAGCGTTTGTCGCCGGGAGCTTCGCCGCGTGCCCATTGCTGGAAACGAAGGTCCTGCAAAAAATCCTCGACGGATTCGAAGGGTTGTTCAGGCATGACTGTTCTTGACTATTCAAATGATTTCTATGATATTATGAACAGCCGTGAACGATATACCCTCGGAATTGAAAAAATATTTAAAAAAAGAATAAGTTTAGTACCATCGTGACCAGCCACCGGTCGCGGATGCGGGCGAGCGCCTTTTGGAGAAAATTAGAAACGGACTGCCTGTTCACACCCATTACTTCTGCGATCTCAATTACACTGAGGTTTTCAAAATAACGCAGATAAAGTGCTTCGCGCTCGCGTTTTGGCAGTGTCGCCATTTGTGAATTTACCTGGGTGATCAAACCGTCTAGCGTTTCCTGCTCAATAAGGAGCGATTCTGCATTGAAATGATCGGGCATGCCGGTATCCCACTGCAACGGTTCTTCGCTTGCAAATCGCTGCTGATAACGTAAATGCCCTATAATGCTGTTTCTGAGCGATTTAAGCAGATAAAACTTAACTGATGGAGTCTGGTTGATCTTGTGACGGTTTTGCCAGAGTTCGAGAAAGAGGTCCTGAATGCAATCGTCGACAATGGTTTCGTCGACCATAAATTTCAGCCCGTACCTTTTTAAAGTCACAAAATAGCGCTCAGCCAAAGTGCCGAGGGCCTTATTGTCGCCGGTGCGAAAGGCGAGCCAAAGCGCAGCATCATCGGTAATGGCATTAACAGGCGCCGCAGTCGGGAAATACATGCAAAAGGATTTACAAGTACAAGACGAAATGCAGCGATTTTGCACCGACAACTGTTTCAAAAAAAACAAATAATAGTGCTATCTTCACTTAATCCGGCCACCGGACTTACTTTTAATCTTCACTTTTTGCAAACTGCATTTGATACACTTATCGACAGCTACATCGATAATAAAGTGGGGATAGCGGAAAATTTCCTTAATGCAACACTCGCCAACCAGCTGAGAGAAAAGCTCGCTGCATTGCATTCCCAAGGCCATTTTCAGTCTGCCGGTACCGGCAATGAAAAAATCATTCTCCACGACAAACTTTACCGGAGCGACATGATCTACTGGCTCGACCGGAAGCATAATGATCCTGTCGAAAACGAGTTTTTCGATTTAATGGACTCGTTTGTGCTGCATTTGAACAGTACTTGCTACACAGGAATCACTGGTTACGAATTCCATTACGCAATGTACCCTGCGGGGAGTTTTTACAAAAAACACTTAGACCAATTCCGGAATAATCCGAGCCGGCAATATTCAATGATCACCTATCTGAATCCCGATTGGCAGGAAGGAAATGGCGGCGAGCTGCGGATCCACCACGCTGACAGTGAGCAGGATATCTCACCTGTTAGCGGGAAAAGTGTATTCTTCAAAAGCAGCGAACTGGAACACGAAGTGCTGGTGACCAATACTGCCAGGTTGAGCATTACAGGGTGGTTGAAAGTGGGGTGATAAGGTTTTACGGATTGAACAAATCCAGCTGCACCGCAGGAGCGCCCAGCAGCGGAAGCACATCTACAACATCATACTGACGGCGTTTGTCATTATACTTCCTGATCGCAAATGCATTGCAATGAAAGCGCGCGTCATAGTTGGTAAATATTGAATAAGCCAACGCAATCCATTCACGAGACAGACGCCTTCCAATGGACATATGCGGGTTTTTAGATTCATCCGCCCACTTTCGCATGTATTGCTTCTTGATTTTTTTGTCAAAAGCCTTCATTATAACGGCAGTCCGCTCACGGATTTCCTCAGAAGAATCTTTCGTTAAGTTAATGTAAAAAGCAGAAAAGTTACCCCGGTCAAAATCGTCGAAACCGGAAAAGACAATCTCAAAAGGATCGAGCTCAGATACAATGCGGCGGTACTCTGCAAGAACATACGGATAATCTTCTTCACTGGCTTCAAACCCATCCAAAGAAATATGCCCGTCTGCATTTGCACTGCCGTAGCTTTTGCCAATTGCAGTTTTGTACTGCTGCTTCATTTCGGCTACATCTTGCAGGATTGTGGCGTTGGGCATGATGGCGAGGGAGTATGCGGAGAGATTTGGCCGACTGGCGATAGTGCTTGCTCCTGAAGCTTTGTCAAGTTCCGACACCTTTTCACTTTCCTTTAATGTAGCTACATCAACGATATCTTGCGGCCTGTTTGATGCAGTCTTATTTTCTACCAGCTGTTTAATTCCAATAAAAGCTACTTCAATCGAATCGATTATAATTGTTCGTTTTTGCTGAATCGCTTCTAAGAAAGTTACACCGTCAATAGATGTTAGTATGTCAATTCTCAACGGCGGGTAACCAATCTGATTGATAATATTATCCTTCAAAAAATCTTCCTTACTATAACCCAATGAAGAAAACCCAAACTCTTTAAGAACAGTCAGCATTTTTTCAGCATTGGATTCAGAAACTTTGATCCAAATGTCAAGGTCACCTGTAAACCGTGGACTACCATGAAACGCCATTGCATATCCCCCTACAACCAAATACTCGACTTGATGTTTATTCAACAGGTTAATAAAATCTTTGAAATCGGTCGCCAGTGTCATTATTTCATATTTCTTTGAGAAAAGAAAGTCTTGTCCATACGTTGCGAAGGTTCCAACACCTGACTAATAAGAAAGGTAACAGCCGCTAGCCTTTCCTGAGGCGTCTTTGTCAACCAATAATCAAGATCATCGGCTGCTTGATCACCAGTTTTCATGTTGATCTGCTGTTTTACCATAGCTATTTTTCGATCCATAACTCTTCTGTTTGATTAAATATATTGTTAAAAAAACTACGCCCTACTCATCAACCCGAAAAATCCATTCCGATCGCAAGTTCCGCTCCTGCCTCAGAAGCAAATTCAACTGCGCGGCGTGATGCTGCACGTGCCTCAAATTGTAGAGCAAAATTTCCAAAACCGAATAATTCATATCGCCACTCGGCTCAACCCAGCGCTCGCTTAATTTCTCTTCGGTCAGCCCAAAAACTACTTCGCTCAGCTTGGCACGGACTTCCTCAACATAAGTCAGCATTTCAGCTTGCGTATAATGCTTATCGGGCACCATATCTCCCAGAGCTCCATCGGGAATCTCGTCTGGCTCCGTGAATGAAAATGGAAGTACCGCATGAAATTCTTCCGGGGCGGGAATAGTTAGGTAGTAATCCGCCAGGATTAATGCGTGGTATCCGATGTAGAAAAACCGCTTTTTACTCTCCCATAAATCCTCCGGACAACGTTCAATTGCATTTCCCAAAGTATTGATACCCGCCCCGAATTGCTGCCAGATGCTCTCTTTGATGGTTTCTAACATGTTATGCTTATTATATCAATGTAAATTATCATACTGATTTGCAGCGCTTTCAAGTAGCAGTTAGCCGTCCTTTCCTTTTCCTTAAAGTTCTAAACTCACCGTCAACCGGCTATGCTCACTGCACTCATCCTGTCGCTTCTCGCATTTACTTCTGACTCACTCCGCCTATCTGGCAACTGTTACAATGTCGCTGACCAGACCAATGTGAAATGCAATATCACAGTAGTTTTCAGTACAAGCAAGCAGAAAATTAATCTGGATAAATCCGGAAAGTTTGCATTCGAGCTACCCGACTCAGCCCGGCAACTGACTTTTGAGTTGGCTGGATTTGAAACCAGAAACATTGGAGTAAACAGAATCGGGAAAAATCTTGCAAAAGGCACATTTGAAATAAAGGTACCTATGCTGAAAAATGGGCTGGATCCTTCCATTAAGTTAGACGAAACCATTTTCCCAAAAAGCCAATTATTCGTGCAAGTTGACGCGCCTGATAGCGTAACAATGTCAATAGTGTTAATGGACGAAACCACACGTAAAGTGCAGGAGAACAGGCCGATTGTAAGTTCGCCAAAACACCGGAACATAACCGCGAACTACGTTCTTCCCGGTGCTTACACACTTCATACAGGTATTTTTGACAAAAATGAAAAGGAGGTTGAACATAGCCTTTCAAAGGAAAAGGTAATGCTCAATGAAGGTTTTAACTTCTTGTTTGTACGTTATGAAAATGCAAAAACAAACAGCCAGGCCGCGCTTCAAATGCTGACGCCGAGGACTTTGTATTTCGACCAAAGCAGCTACCACCTCAGGAAAGACAGCCGCCTTGTTCTGGATTCTGTATGCGCAGTATTGGTACGACGGCATAATCTCATTGCCCGGGTAACTGGCCACACCGACAATGTTGGCAAGCAGAATCTGAACCTGATCCTCTCAGAATACCGCGCCCGGGTCGTGCAGCATTATATGAAAACAAACGGAGTGAGCCCCGGGCAAATCCGGGTTGAATGGAAGGGTTCTTATTTTCTTGTTGCTGAGAATGATAGTGAGGAGAATAAGAGTAAAAACCGGCGGGTGGAAATTTCGTTTCGTGAGCAGTGAGGGGTTGTGTTGTATTCGTTAATGTCGAATGCTGGATAAACAGGAGGCTCCTGCGGAGCCTGATATACAAGGGGTTAGTCTCTTTTCTAGAAACAGGAGGCTCCTCTGGGAGCCTGACATTGCTGGGCTGATCTTTTTTCTAGAAACAGGAGGCTCCTCTGGGAGCCTTGCATTGCTGGGCTGATCTTTTTTCTAGAAACAGGAGGCTCCTCTGGGAGCCTGACATTGCTGGGCTGATCTTTTTTCTAGAAACAGGTGGCTCCTCTGGGAGCCTGACATTGCTGGGTTGATCTTTTTTCTAGAAACAGGAGGCTCATCTGGGAGCCTGACATTGCCGGGTTGATCTTTTTTCTAGAAACAGGAGGCTCCTCTGGGAGCCTTGCATTGCTGGGCTGATCTTTTTTCTAGAAATAGGAGGCTCCCCAGGGAGCCTTTTTTAATGACCAAACGCAGCCCCAGCGGGGCTACCTGTTTCTAGAAACGAATCGCCACAAACGAAAAAAGGCTCCCGCGGAGCCCCCTAACTAGCAAATCGCCCTAGACCCTCCTATAAAAAAGCTGCACCAATCCGGTATCGAAACTCTTCACATCAACCAATTGCAGATCCCCGCCGGGCCGGCCGTCTTTGAAAAGCCGGGTACCGTCACCGACGAATGTGGGGATGATTGAAATCACAAATTCATCAATCAGGCCGCGTGTCAGGAGCTGGTGTACTACTTCGGCACCGCCGTCGCAGAAGATCGTGCCGCCTTCTTTCGCTTTCAATGCCTGTACCAGCTCGCCGATGTCGCCGGTATAAAAATGGGTGTTACCAACGCTTTCCTGCGGCGTTCTGGTGATGATATACGATTCCTTGTCCGAGTGGCTAAACTCAGGAACGTGCTGCATTACCCAATCGTAAGTCCGGCGGCCGACGATCACCGTATCGACCTCCGCAATGAAATCCGCATATCCATAATCCTCCCCTTCCTTTTCCACTTTCGCCAAAAATCCCAGGTCATCGCCAGGAGCAGCAATGTATCCGTCGACGCTGGAAGCAATGTAAAGAACCAGTTTTCGCATTTTTCAAGTAGCTAACAGATTGTTATAAATCGTAATAAAGGAACGTGAGTGCTATTTAACTTGTCACCCTGAGCGCAGTCGAAGGGCGCTACGATCAAGGGCGCGCTCACAACCCTTCGACTGCGCTCAGGGTGACAACGCACATTCAATTCTTCAATCATTGCCCTTCAACTCCTGAAAGAAAAACAGAAGATCGCGAAACGACCAGAAAACATTCGGAGCATCGGGGCCGTAACCCAATTCCCTTTGAGCGATGACGTACCCGCCGTACATTGCCCAGAGATGTTCGCACCAGGTGTCGGCCGAGCTGGCACTCAGCAATTCATTGACCATTTGACCGTAGGCCATACACGTCGAGTCCTCAGACTCTGGGGAGTTTGGTTTGTTGTACATAACACGTATTTATTGGGATGGAAAAAAATAAAATGCCCTGTCTTAGGTGTCCCGCGCTCGCGTAAGCGCCTTGGGGCTTTCGCCTGATCCACACCATAACAGGGCAATACTTCTAACATTTTTCATTTTACGCGCATTTATTGGGAAGGCGCATATTCGGGAGAAAATTGGTGGGATGCAAGGTGAGGGAGGGGGAATTTTTTAACGGTTCTTGTTTCAGAACTCGAAAGTAAGGCGCAACAAAAACGTTGATTGAAGCATGTACTAGTTAGATACCAATCTATTCTACAATAAGAATATCCTTCGCAGACCTTTAAATAATTGCTCAAAATATGAGATGTATGATTAATCATTTCACTAGTAGAGATAGCGAGACATTATCTCTATTTAAATGACAATAGAACAGATAAATACACTGCTAAAACAAGGTGAAGGCACCAGGTTGGAATTCAAGGAAGCCAAGTTTGCATTGCCTAAAACCCTATTTGAATCAATTTGTGCAATGCTTAATAATGAAGGTGGCAACATCTTCCTCGGTGTAGATGATTCCGGTACAGTCACGGGAGTCCTGCCTGAGCAAGTTGATAAGATGATCAAGGACTTGACATATTTGTCCAATGATCCTCAAAAAATGAATCCGCCGTTTGTATTTACTCCTAAAAAGTACATGATCGGAGGCCAACCGATTATACACATTTTGCTGCCGGCCGACTCGCAAGTGCACCGGCTGTCAAACGTAGTTTATTTTAGAAATGGGGACGCAGATCTTAGGATAAATGAGCCGCATAAGATTGCAGAGATAGTTAACAAGAAAAATTCAAAATACACTGAAAACGCTATTCTGCCACATCTTCGGTTTGAGAACTTTAAGGCAGATTTGTTTCCAAAAGTAAGAAATCTCATTCGCAGCAATAACGCGGATCATCCCTGGCTGGCATTGGACAATACTCAACTTTTGAGAGCGGCAGGACTTTGGAAGCGCGACTTTCAAACAGGAGAAGAAGGTTATACACTCGCTGCCACATTACTTCTTGGCAAGGATGAAGTAATCACACAGGTATTGCCGCATTTTAAAATAGACGCGCTAGTCAGAATAGATAATACATTTCGATACGATGACCGCGCATACATTCAGACGAATTTGATCGAAGCTTATGAACAGCTTTTAGACTTCGCTGGAAAACATTTGCCGGATAAATTTTACCTGGAAGGCAATCAGCGAGTTAGCATACGGACTGCTATATTCAGAGAAGTAATCGCCAATATGATTGTCCATCGGGAATATACCAGTGCGTCCCCTGGCCGGTTTGTTATTGGCAAAGACACGGTTGAGACTGAGAATGCTAACAAGCCGAACGGTGAGGGCATTATCAATCCTCTGGCCGGTATTACCTTCCCAAAAAATCCGGTGATAGTCAAGTTTTTCATCCAGCTTGGCAGAGCGGAAGAACTTGGTTCAGGAGCCAGAAATGTGGCTCACTATACCAAAATGTATGCTGGCAAACGAAAGCCTGAGTTTGTAGAGGGAAACATTTTCAAAATGAAGATCCCGATTCCAGTCAGTAAAGATGAGGATGTAAGTGAGGGAGTAAATGCGGGAGTAAGTGAGGGAGTAAATGCGGGAGTAAGTGAGGGAGTAAATGCGGGAGTAAATCAACTTCCATCTCCCCCGCCGACTATTCTCATTGATATACACATAGAACCTGTGGTAGTTAAGATCGTGAATCATTTGTTTGATGAAGAAATTGGGAACGGAAATTTGAACCGCCTGAAAAATGCGAGTAAGTCAGAAATCATGAGAATAGTTATGATCGTCAATGAAACTGAGGGACTTAAATCTGGCGAGATAGCAAAACGATCGGGAAAACCACAAAAGACTATTGAGCGCCAGCTTAGCAAAGCAAGAGAGTTAAACATTTTAAGGTTTGTAGGGCCGCCGAAGACTGGCGGCTACTATTTCACAGAGTTTTTTGAGAATCGGATAACCCAAAGTGATCAATAGGCAATATTCCTTTGAAATATTGCATTGGATTTTACTTCATTCTAACCAATTGTGCCGTGCCAGAAACTGAGGGTAATGGCAATAGCACAAGCAAAAATCTTCTTCACCAACTTCATTGTCACGAACCGTTTAATAAGTTTTCTGAAAAGAAAAACTTAGCTCTTCACACCGGTCAATAAACCAAACCTGCCGCTGGCTCGTCAGCGGTTAGATCGTAAAATTAATGGTCCTCTTAAGTGCTAGTATTGCAGCATACTTGTCAAACTAATAGTTGGAACCACACGCCGCCTGGTACAGCTTCTAGAATACCTGCATCCCTCATAGGCAGAACAGTCAGTCAGTGTTTACTTATTCACTTTAAACAAATTAAAAATGAAGAAGTTGTTATTTGTTTTCGCCCTCGTTGCCTGCAACAAGCCCACCAACAGCTGGCCTGATCCCAAACCCGTTGAGCCCATTTATATTCCCACTGCCGAAGACTCCGCAAAGACGGCCGGCCCGTTTATGGGCATTCACCCAATGGGGCAGTATCCGGAGATGATCCATGAAAATCTACAAAAGCAGCCTGCACTCAAAATAGAAGATTGGCTGGCTGCTCCACTTCCGACAGCCGATTTCGGGCGCATTCTCAAACCAGGACAGGAGATGGAAATGGTCGCATTCGGCGGCGGGCTCACAGCCGGTGTTATGAACGGAGGCATCACTAGGGAAAGCCAGCAAACAAACTACACAAACTTGCTCGCGCATCAAATGGGTATCAAGAACTTCGCAATGCCGCTGTTCGAGAAGGAGCATTTCAATGGAACAGGCTATTACGTATACCGTAATACGACAGACGGATATCCGCAGTGGGACAGGGTTACAAACAATGTGATCTCTGTGTTGCCAGGCAAGCCGGCGACTATGCCCAAGTACCAGGGTAAGATCTCAAATTACGGGCTCTACTGGGGAAGCACGGAATGGTTTGTTCCCGGCTGGGGCTGCGAAAATTGCGCATTATCCACACTGCTTGCATCGCGATTCGAAGGGCATGTACCGACAGATTTACCGTATAATTTCATAGTTATCGAAGAATTCTTTGATCGGTGGATGCGCGGAATTAGAAGAACACGTCAAATCGGAGGATTTGACTTAGCTTTTAACGGCTCGATAATGAACTCTGGAAGGATTACTGATTATTCAATCAATTATGTTTTACATGGTAAAAAGGGCGTCATTTTTACAATTCCACGGTATCAGGATTTGCCCTATATGGAATGGTATTCGATGAAAAAATTTCAAAACGCATACATCACTTTTGATCGCGAAGGTGTGGCGGACGGGGTGATCAATTTTACGATGCCGTTTTCGCTGATCCCAACAGCCCGGCTCCATAACCTTTGCAAAAGATTTGCCGGCGGCACCTTTTCGGCTAATCTAACTGACATCGAGGTTATCGATGCTACTGAGAGTCATCAATCTGATCCTGCACTATATTATAATCAGAAAATCAGGGATTACGCGGCGGAGAAAGACCTCGCTGTGGTTGATCTATTTGACCTTTATCAACGCATTCATCAGGGAGGTTACAAAACCGATGACGGAGTTTTGGTAGACGGAAGTCCGTACGGTAATTTCTTCTCGTCAGATGGAATCTATCCTACACCGCTTGGACAGGCCATTATTTCAAATGAAGTGATCAAAGCGCTGAATAAGCATTATGGCGCCAAGATCCCGTTGATCGACATTGCCGGTTTTGTGAAGGCAAACGGCATCTAAAAACAGCTCTATAACTTATTTTCAGCAAATTTATCTTTCTACGATGAACAGTTTCATAAAGTGGATAGTCGTATGCGCCTGCCTCTTGACAAATATTGGCCATGCACAAACTGTAACATTATCCTATCCGATCAATAATTCCGTAATCCAGAGAAGTACACTTAACAGCGCCACAGCCACTATTGCCGGTCAGCTAATTCATAATACCCTCGCTGTCACAATGAGTTACAGGATTCGAGCTGTTAGTGCCACAGGCGTCGTTGGAGCCGCAGGGCCTGCAACAAACCTGAGCCTCGCTGCGAATGGAATGTATTATACAACATTGACAGTCAACAAAGGGTGGTATTTATGTGAAATTCTTCTAAATGGCATCCCCTATGCGTCCGCCAAATTTGGAATAGGGGACGTATTTTTCATTGCAGGTCAATCCAATGCACAGGGAATTGTGGATGATGCCTACCCGCTTCCCACGAGCGCCGGTATTCCAGAATGGATTGTTGGTACTTTTCACGATTATACTTGCTCCAGACATATTCCCGGCGGGGCATTTAACGGCATGTTCTCATTGAATACGCCTGATGAAGCAAAACGGCATGGCAGACTAGGGCCGTCAGGCAATGGCATCTGGGCTTATGCGACATTGGGCAAGCTAATTTCCAATGCAACGGGAGGAACGCCGGTGGCCTTTTTTAACGCATCTACTGCAGGATCAAGCATAACTGAATGGAAACAAGGCGCGGACGGTGTTGAGGCAAAACATCCTTATACCGGAGCACAGGTGTGTTTGGGTTATGTAGCGGGAGCGTCGATAAATCCAACTGACTACTACGGCTTGCCTTACACCACGCTGAAAAACGCATTAAACTCTTACGGCTCGCTATTCGGGGTGCGAGCCGTACTTTGGCACCAAGGCGAGGCCGATGCAGATTTGAACGTCAATCCGATTTACAAAGCAACGAGCGCCGCGGACTACCAGACCAAATTACAGGCGGTAATTGCAAAGTCGCGTGCTGACTTCGGGGCACCTAACCTCACCTGGTATATTTCAAAGGCATCCATCAGTAAGTGGGGACCTCTGAACGGAACGGTCAGAACAGGTCAGGCCAATGCAGCACCAGGTGTCCCAAACCTGAGTGGTCCGGATACAGATTACGTTATAGGAAGTTCAGGCGCTATGACCAACATCGTTGGTGTGAATAGATACCGGGGAGATACCACTCACTTTTACGAAGGTCCGGGTTCAATCAAAGGACTTACCTGGCTTGCGAATAAATGGTTTGCAAGCATTGGAGCCTTGATTAATCCCATCGCCGCAAGCTGGGTGCCGCAATTAACCTATTCAAAAAATGGAGAATTAAGAACACTTACTGCTCCCGGCGGGGGAGTTCAATATGTCTGGAATTCTACCAGTATGAATTCACCCGGCGTGCCGGGAGGAAACGCAAGTGTGTACATTGCCGACGGGAAACACCTTGGTATCAAATGTCACATGAAAGACGTGACCGGTAACTGGCACATATCAGCTGCACTTAACGTCGGAAAGTACGAAAGTCAGCGGGAAGGCTATGAAATTGAAAATGACAAAGAACCGGAACTGCCTGGCTTTGAACTAACCGCCTACCCAAATCCATTTACTTCCAGTTTTACTATTGCGTTTGACGTACCCGAAGAAAACAGCCACGTGAGATTAGAGGTTATTGATACTCACGGCAAAATCTTGAAAACAGTGGTAAACAACCCGCACGCAAAAGGTAAGTGGGAATATGAAGTAACAGAGCTACCTGATACTTCAGGCGAAATTCTGTTTTGCAGGTTGAAGGTTAACGAGAGTTATACAGTGCGGAAGCTTGTGCGGGTGGGCAGGTGAGTAAGATGTAAAGACAATTAGCTACAAGATATCAAACATTTTAGTTTGCTGGCCAACTATATACTCGTTCCCTAGAAGAGGAATTGAATCCAAAATATCATATTGCCCTTTGGCGAGATTCAACTTACGCAAGGCTAGTGAACTGCAATTGAAAAAATCGTTAAAAGTTTCTTCTTTGAAGGCATCCTCACATTTTACAACGTCGGCGACAGCAACATTTCTAACGACGGTCATATGCAGCCGATGTATTTTTTTCCAGTCAGCAGTTTTATCCTTCCTTAATCTCTTATCGAAGTTTGTTTCCAGGAAACTACTAATTCCGATGGCTGTTTTCTCAGCGTCGCTCGTTAACCGGACAAAAAAAGTACAAAATTCACTTTCTTTGAAGCTGCTAAAACCATCAAATTGAACTCTAAATGGTCTGGCACCGGCCAAAATTCGTTTAAACTCTCTCAGTATCGCCGGATAGTCTTTGTCATACGCGAAAAATGCAAACAAAGTTATATGAGCCAGGGAGTTCTCACTCCCATAACGCTTGTCAAGAATTTCTCTAGACCGCTCTTTGAAATTCTTCACACACCCAATAATCCTATCGTTCGGCATCAATACCAGTGTATAAAGTGACATCCCTTCTTCTCTCTTCATTCTCCTAAAGCGTTGTTAGATCCGGCTTATTGTGTAATTGATAAATTTAGACTCAACGCGATAACAAAAAGCTGCTACGTTATCGATTTCGGATCAATAACGTTAGGGTCTTGATTTGATAAATTTCCGCTTAATACTGTCTTCGAATTTGCTGCAGTTACAACCCTTTTACCAGTCTGCGCTTCCAATTCGTCCAACGCCACTTTCGCAACATTGCCTCCTTGTTTTGCGACTTTTTTACTGTGCTCAAAGCTTTCAGGATTGACCGCTTGCGAAATATCCTTTGTAGATGCTTCCGCTAACATGTTTAGGATCAATTCTGTATTTGTCATGTTATCTCTCAGATTTTCCTTTTTGAGACCTTTGAGCATCTTGTACTCTTTCGCTGTTTTTCCGGCCCAGGTTTTTGTAATGATGTCCGTTAGCACAGCGAAATGCATTCCCTCTTTCAAGCCACGACTTCTCCACTCGTCGGTTAACTCCTTCCGGATTTCAATGCTTTTTAGTCGCTGATTGATCCAACTTTCAGAATAACCTAATTTCAGGTATTGTTCTAATGCGCGATCAATTGTCAATTCCGGATCATGCATCTCGTCCAGCCTCTCCGAAGCTATTTGCGCCAGCCATAGTTTAAAAGGTTCTGCTTTCGGCGAGGGGATGGATTGAACTAATCTAAAAAGCTGCTCTGTATCAGCGACATCCGTTTTATAATACTTCCCGTCGGAAGACTTCATTTTCAGCTGTCCGATAAAATCGGACAGCTCACTACCGTTCTTCTTTAACTTCACTTTCAAGTCATTCCAGTACTTTCTAGGCCTATCAGTATCAGTCAGAATCTCTATTACGTCGATTATTGAGAAAAACCATTTCTCCTGTTGATCATCCCACACAGTTCTTACTTTCTTCTCTTCAAACATCTGAATTGCATCTTGCTTTGTCATAGTATGCGCTAGGTTGTTTTTGTGTCTAGGTCGAATTTCTGAAAAATATATCAAAAGCAAGAGCAATCAGTAAAGTGTATATTCTCCGCTATAAATTCGAGTATCAACTACATTCCACAGGTAGAGGGAATCACAGACATCCTTTTAACACTAAACAACCTTTACCTCAAAAAAGAAATGACTCTCAAACCCGCAGTCCTCTTACTCCTCGCATTCGCAACCCAATGCACCTCAAAAACAGAAATCCCTGATCAACCCAAGGAACAAAGCATTGTCGGCACCTGGCACCTACATTCCAGCCAGATCATCGAAAAAGGAGATACTAAAAAGACCTTTCCCGTCAAAGACCAGGAAATGATTAAGCAAATTACGGACACACATTTCAGCTTCATGAAGCACGATACCCGCCAGGGCAAAGGCGATACCGCCATTTTCGACGCTGGTGCGGGTACTTACACTTTAAAAGGTGATGATTATACCGAGAATCTGCAATACTGTAATTATCGTGAATGGGAAAATCACCAGTTCCATTTCAAACTCCGCATTAACGGAGATACCCTCGTTCAAACTGGCTTTGAGAAGATTGACAGTCTGGGGATTGATCGCGAGATTCGGGAGGTGTATGTGAAGTCTAAACTATGATTTTTGATGCGCTGTGATGGACTGTGATTTTTTTGCAGGTGCTCTGAGCCGTACTTCTTGCTTAGTGATTATCGTTTCGGCTTAGGTTTCATTACTCTTTTGAATTGGAGACTGGTGTTTCCGAAATTGATTAAGAGTCCGATTTCTGTTTTGTATGCTTCAAGGTAGTTGATCGCTTGGGCGAGGTGAACGTCTTCTAATTCTTTGACTGCTTTGATTTCGAGCATGATCGTCTTTTCAACGAAAAAGTCCACTCGCCGCTTGCCTATGGAGAAGCCTTTATAGCTCAACGGCATTTCCATTTCGCGCTCAAACTTAATTCCATTCATTTCAAGCTCTATTGAAAGTGCGCGCTGGTAGACAACTTCCTGAAATCCATTCCCAAGGTACCGATGCACTTCCATCGCACAACCGATAATCCTGCCTGTCAAATCCGAATGTTTGTAAAGTTCGTTGATCATAGTGTGTAATTATTGATAGCAGCAAATCAAACAAAAAAATTGCCGCTAACCAAAAGTCAGCGGCAACATAAAAGAAAGAAAGCCAATCAAAAAATCATAGTCCTCATAGCCCATCAAAAAAATCATAGTCCAGACCCCTCAACCCACTCCCGCGCATTCACAAAAGCCTCAATCCAAGGGCTAACCTCATCTTTCCTGCCCTCTGGATAATTCGCCCAATGCCATTGGAAAAGTGATCTTTCGATGTGTGGCATCATAACCAGGTGTCGACCAGTTTCGTCGCAGAGCATGGCGGTGTTGAAGCCGGAACCGTTTGGACAAGCTGGATAAGTTTCGTAACCGTATTTGGCTACAATGCTGTAACGGTCTTCGGTATACGGGAAGTCGAAGCGACCTTCTCCGTGGGAAACCCAAACGCCCAAAGTTGAACCTGCCAGAGACGATAGCATCACCGATTTGTTAGGCTGGATCGTCAGCGAAGTGAAGATACTTTCGTGCTTGCCGCTTGCATTGTGGAGCATTTTCGGCTTCACATCGTGACCCATATTGATCAGGCCAAGCTCTACAAAAAGCTGACAACCGTTACAAACTCCCACCGACAACGTATCCTCACGCTTGAAGAAGTTTTCCAGTGCCACTCTCGCTTTGTCATTAAAAAGGAAAGCACCAGCCCAGCCTTTGGCAGAACCGAGTACGTCAGAGTTTGAAAACCCTCCTACTGCGCCGATAAATTGAATATCCTCCAAAGTTTCCCGACCAGAAATCAGGTCGGTCATGTGAACATCCTTTACATCAAAACCCGCCAGGTACATTGCATTGGCCAATTCGCGTTCGGAGTTACTTCCTTTTTCGCGCAGTACCGCTGCTTTGGGACGAGGTTTTGATTCGTCAATAACAGGTTTTTTCCCATCAAACTGCGCAGGGAATTTGTAGCGTAGTACGTGGTGTTTGTAGTTGTCGAAACGCTCTTTCGCCAGTTTTGGGCCGCTTTGTTTGATATCCAGCAAATACGAAGTTTTGAACCAAACATCCCGCAATTGATCAATATCAAAATCCCATTTGCCGGCTGCGTCTTTGATAGTCAAAGTGGAAGCCAGATTTACATTTCCGATTTTATGAAAAGTAACTCCATTTGCTTCAAGAGCATTTTCCACACTTTCCTCAGCCTGGAAAACAATACCTATATTTTCTGCAAAAAGCTTTTCAATGATATTCTGATCGCCCAAACCGGAAAGGTCAATCGAAGCGCCCAGGTCGCGATCTGCGAAACACATTTCAAGCAAGGTCGTAATCAATCCGCCGCTGCCGATATCGTGGCCCGCCTGGATTTTTCCTTCCTTGATCAATTGCTGAATGGTATTGAATGCATTCTTAAACTGATCTGCACTCTGAATATCCGGCGTAGCATCGCCGATTTTATTTAATATCTGTGCAAAAGAGGAGCCGCCCAGTTTGTAAGTATCGCCTGATAAGTTGATATAGTAAATCGAGCCGCCGCTTTTCTTCAACACCGGCTCAACCACCGCAGTAATATCGTCACAATGTCCCGCAGCCGAAATAATCACAGTACCCGGCGCAATTACCTCGGCATCTTTGTATTTCTGCTTCATCGAAAGCGAATCTTTGCCCGTCGGAATGTTGATTCCCAGACTGATGGCAAATTCCGAACAGGCTTTCACGGCCTTGTATAAACGTGCATCCTCGCCTTCATTTTTACAAGCCCACATCCAGTTTGCCGAAAGCGAAACGCTAGTCAGATTATCCTTCAATGGAGCCCAAACGATATTGGAAAGTGCCTCCGCAATCGCATTGCGACTACCCGCTGCCGGGTCTATCAATGCAGAAAGTGGCGCGTGACCGATTGAAGTCGCGATTCCGTCTTTACCCTGAAAATCGAGCGCCATCACGCCCACATTATTCAAGGGCAATTGCAGCGGACCGGCGCATTGTTGCTTGGCCACGTGGCCGCCCACGCAACGGTCTACCTTATTCGTAAGCCAGTCTTTGCTCGCAACCGCTTCCAGTTGCAGCGTTTGTTCCAGATATTCATGCAGCTTGCCGATCTCGTAAGTTACCGGCTCGTATTTTCTTTCAATGGATTTGTCGGCCATGACTGTTTTTGGCGAACTGCCAAACATATCCTCCATTTTCAGGTCCATTGGTTTCGCGCCCGTTTTGGCCGATTCAAATGTAAACCTGTGAGAACCCGTCACCTCGCCCACCTGGTACAAAGGCGCCCGCTCGCGGTCAGCAATGCGTTTCAGCGTTTCAAGGTTTTCTTTACTGATCACGAGTCCCATTCTTTCCTGGGATTCGTTACCGATTATTTCCTTGGCAGAAAGCGTAGGATCGCCGACAGGTAATTTGTCCAGATCTATGTTTCCACCCGTTTCTTCCACCAGCTCGGAAAGACAGTTCAAATGCCCGCCTGCGCCGTGGTCGTGAATGGAAACAATGGTATTATTATCACTTTCCACCATGCCGCGCACTGCATTGGCAACACGTTTTTGCATTTCAGGATTGGAACGCTGGATCGCATTGAGTTCGATACCTGAGCCAAATGCGCCGGTATCAGCAGAAGAAACCGCCGCGCCGCCCATTCCGATCCGGTAGTTTTCACCGCCCATGACCACAATCTGATCGCCCACTTCGGGAGTCGACTTTTTCGCCTGGTCCGCTTTTCCGTAACCAATACCGCCCGCCTGCATGATCACTTTATCGTAACCCAGCTTGCGGCCTTGTTCTTCGTGTTCAAATGTCAGAACCGAACCTGCGATCAGCGGCTGACCGAATTTATTTCCAAAATCAGTCGCTCCGTTTGAAGCTTTGATCAGGATATCCATGGGTGTTTGGTACAACCATTGACGCTCCTCAACGCCATTTTCCCAAGGTCGGCCTTCTTCCAGACGCGACAATGCAGTCATGTAAACCGCAGTTCCCGCCAAAGGAAGTGAACCTTGTCCGCCCGCCAGCCTGTCGCGAATTTCACCACCCGAACCAGTAGCAGCGCCGTTGAAAGGCTCAACCGTCGTAGGAAAATTATGCGTTTCCGCTTTGAGAGAAATAACTGATTTAAAATGCTTTATCTCGTAAAATTCAGGAACATCGGGCCGTTTTGGAGCAAATTGCCTAACAACCGGACCTTCCAGAAACGCTACGTTATCTTTATATGCCGAAACGATCGAATTAGGATTCGCCTCAGAAGTTTTGCGGATCAATTTGAACAAAGAAACCGGCTGCTCCTCGCCATCGATCACAAACACACCATTGAAAATCTTGTGGCGGCAATGCTCGGAGTTAACCTGAGAAAAACCGAAAACTTCGGAATCCGTCAGTTTGCGATCGAGCTTTTCGGCCAGGTTATTTAAATACCCAACTTCTTCATCGCTTAGCGAAAGTCCCTCCTGCTTGTTATAAGCAGCAATATCCTCCACTTCTTTGATAGGCTCCGGCGCGATGTTGATCGTGTAAAGCTCCTGATTCAGCTCGCTGTATTTCTGCGAAAGCATTGGATCAAAACCCGAAAAGTCAGCGTCGACTTTCTTGAATTCCTCAATACGGATAATGCCTTGAATGTCCATATTCTGGGTGATCTCCACCGCATTGGTGCTCCAAGGCGTAATCATCGCGGCACGCGGACCAACAAAAAACTCCGTGATGGTTTGTTCATCCCGGAGTTCTGCGCCGCCAAAAAGCCAGCTTAATTTGGAAGTATCTGATTCTGTTAGCGTTCGCTCTATCTGGACCGCAAAAACAGTGTTCTGTTTGTCTGCAAAAAAGTAGATCATGGTATCGAATTATGGCGCAAAGGTAACGCTAATTTGGCTTTTTGGCTAGTAATGAACGTCTTTTCTGTCTTTCGGATTAATGCCTTCAAGCTGAAATACTTACTTCACAATCAGCTCAACCTCCACGTTGCCGCGGGTCGCATTGGAATATGGACAAACCTGATGTGCTTTTTTAACGAGCTCTTCTGTTTGCTCTTTTTCAAGTCCCGGTGCTTCAATTTCCAGCACCACCGACAGTCCAAACCCGCCATTTTCAATTTTACCAATACTCACAGCCGCAGTCACCGAAGTAGTTACGCCCGTAATTTTTTCCTGGCGCATGATCAGGCTCAATGCACTGTCAAAACAAGCCGCATAACCTCCGGCGAAAAGCATTTCAGGATTGAGGTACTCGCCCGACGGACCGCCCATTTCTTTTGGTACCCGCACATCAATATCGAGCACGCCATTTTCTGACTTTACTTTTCCATTGCGGCCGCCTGTTGCTGTTGCTTTTGCGGTATATACTGGTTCAATTTTCATATTAAATGCAGGTTATTTGTTTTAAAGTGTCAACAGTATTTCCTTTAACAACTGTCAAAATTCTGCCTTGGTTCCGCAATAGAATAACCTTCCATTTAACAAATTAGAGCCAGGTAAGTAACTCCATTGCATGCAACCTTCGCCAGAAAACATTCGAAAATTGCCTATATTGGCATAATTGAACAGAAATTCAGCGCTTACCAGTGACCATGCAACCATCCATCGCCGTATTGCCATTTGCCAACCTCAGCAACGATCCCGAAGAGGAATATTTCAGTGACGGGATCACCGAAGAGATTATCAATGTACTGAGTCGCGTCCCCGGTTTGCAGGTAGCAGGGCGCGCTTCTTCTTTTACTTTCAAAGGCAGCAACGAGGATTTGCATTCAATTAGTGAGCAGTTAAATGTAAGACACATTCTGAAAGGTAGTGTGGCAAGCAATGGTAACCAGTTGCTGATCAATGCGCAGTTGGTGAACGCAGCGGGCGGATCGGTGATCTGGTCGGAGCAATACGACCGGGAGCTCGACGATATTTTTGATATTCAGGATGAAATTGCATTGGCTATTTTGGGCGCGATCAAAGTGGAGCTGCTTGGTGAAGAGCCTGCGGTTACTTTTAAGAGATATACTAACAATAAAGACGCTTACCAGCTTTACCTGCGCGGGCGGTTTTACCATAATAAATTTGCCGGAGGCGACGAGTACCACAAAGCAATCGGCTACTTCGAATCGGCTATCGAGCTCGACCCAACTTATGCGATCGCTTACGCCGGAATCGCCTCCTGCTACCTGAATATGTGGTTTTACCGTCACATGCCGGCGGCAAAAGCATTACCTTTAATGAAAGAAGCCACGGCGCAGGCACTTGCGCTCGACGATGAAATTGCCGAAAGCTACATTGCATTGGCTCGAATGCAAATGCTGTATGAATGGGATTTTGGCAGTGCGGCAAATGCATTCAAAAAAGCAACCGACCTGAACTGGAACACCGCCGAGCTGCACGTACAATTTGCATTGTACTGGGGTTTGCTGGGCCACGCTTCCATGGCCGAAAAAGAAATCGCGACGGCACTTGAACTGGAACCGTTCTCGCTGATCAATAACTTCTATGCAGGATATGTTTACTGGCTATCCGCCAACTTCGAGAGTGCGATTGCGCAAGGAAGAAAACTAACGGCGCTGGAACCGAATTTCTGGGGCGGGCACATGATCACAGGCGCCAATCTGATCACATTAAAAGACTACCCCGCCGCTCAGGAAGCACTCGAAACGGCACTCGAAATAAATTATAACGGCATTACATTAAGTGCCTGCGGCGCATTGTTCGGACTTTCCGGCGAGCACGAAAGCGCACGCGATATATTGACCCAAATGAATGCATTGAGCAAAACGCAGGTAGTATCAAACTACGATATGGGGATTGTACACGCAACTTTGGGTGATACTGAAATTGCCGTTGAATATTTCCAGAATGCTGTAAGTCAGCACGAACCGCCGATGTTATTCTTCAAATACATTGTAAGAGACTGGCTCTCAGGCACATTGCATGATGTGCGGTACGATATGCTGGTGGAGCTGATTTTGTAGTGATTAGCCCAAACGAAATTGGACCCAGTCAAATACTACATTCCTACTTGCTCTTTATCACGCTTTATAGAGACCGGCTTGTAAATTTTACCCAAAAAACTTTTTTGATCCGAAAGCGATCCGAGCAATAAAGCCCGGCTTATACTCCATTGATTTGCAGCCAGATAAAAGAGAATAGGAAGTAAAAGTGCGACTGCAATACGCAAGTTAGGATCCGCATATCCGTGGTCCCGCAATGCAATTTGCAATCCCTGATGCAGGTACATGATGACCAGCGAAGCTTTGCCAAATGCAGACAAGAGCGCGGACGAAGGAAACTTGAAAACGAAGAATAACAATGCGGCAATGATGGCTAAGCCGCTCAGGAACGTAACAAATGGAATCCCATAAAAAGCTACTTTCATATTATAGTAGTTAGGAAATCCGTAAACTGTCAGACATATACCTGCAACCGCAATTATCACAATAAGCATCTGGTTCCACTCAGTGCCGAACTTGCGGTACAGATTACCAAAACAATAAACAGGCACAGCTGCCAGCACTACATTGACGCCATACGGAAATATCATTTCGTCAAAATACCAGTCATTTACATAACTGATCAAAAGGCAAATAATGCCTATCAGCACAATGCCGGAAGTGTTAAATTTCGTCAGGATGAGATTACAAAACTGCTGCGTAAGAAACAGGCAGGGAACAAACCAGAATACGCCCAGATAGCCTGTCAGATAGCCACCGCCTAATACCAGCCGGCTCATACCCTGATTGGAAGTCCCGGTGAATCTGACTATGAAAAAAATAGTAAGTAAATAAATGAAATACGGAATAAGGAATTGGGCGGATTTTTCTATAAAAAACTGCCAGTAATTAATCCGGAGTGAAGACAAATAGCCTGATAGAAAGAAAAACAAGGGCATGTGAAACATGTAGATCAGCCTCACGGTGAGACTATCAAAGTCTTGATCCAGGACTATCACATGCGCTACTACCACACAGATAATGCCGAATCCTTTCAACATATCTATCTGCGCATAGCGGGACGCAGCTTGTTGCTTCGCAATTTTAAGAGTCAATAGAGGAGTATGTAGAGTAGTTAGGTTTCTGTGAACCTATTCAGCAATATTCCGAAAGAGATCGATCAATTCCAAAAAACGATCAATATGCCAGCAGCCTCCCGCAGGCAACCACCGCAATCCAGACAGAAATCGAAATCAATGCAGACAGTTTGGAAGAACCTGGAAGCTCGATTTCTTCGCGGGTAACTCCGGGTATTTTGTAGATAAATTTGTGAAATACCCACGCATTTAATGCGCCAACTGCGATCAGTGCGATCTTTAACCAAAAAGTGAAATCCGTGCCCAGCGTTTGTGCATTGGTGATGAAAAGCAGCAGTCCGGAAGGAATAATGAGGATCAAGCCGCGTTGAGACCAGGGTAACAAATGCTTTGCAAGACCGGCAACCGGCAAGTTTTTGGAAAATCCCAAGAGACGAAGATCGAAAAGAAAAGCGGCGCCGACCAACATAACTATACCCAGTATATGGATGATTTCCAATACCGGGTATAGATACAAAGATTGCCGGATACCGACAGCCCAGGAAGATTTTTCAAGCCACTCGAGTAATTCCACTAGCGCAGCTCAAATTTTTTCCCGTCCACAAAAATGCGTTCTGCGCGCATTTCATTTTTCTCCGTTTTGTGCGGGTAAGCGACCAATCTTACATCACTACCTTTCGTGATCATATCAGCCGTGAGTCCGCGATCGGTCATGCGGCTGGTAGGGGCTAGAAATACGGTGATCACATCTTTTTTGTATTTAACCTTCGCGAGTACGTGCGGATTTTCGTATACCGCTTCTTCAATTTTAGTCTTGAAATCAGCAGGTTTGGTTTGATCGTAATCGGCCCAGCCGTGATGAAGAACTGTAAATGATGCGAGCGATACAACTGTTAATGCAAGTGCAAATGTTTTTAAGTACCTCATAACCTGTCGATTTTAGTGTAGTTTAAAAGTAACGAAACAAATGATCTTTTGAAACTAAAAACACTTGAAAGCCGATAGTTTGCCTTTTCACTTATCTTTACCCACTAATCAACGCATAACACTTTGAAATATCTCGCTTCCCTTCTGATCCTTTTTTCCTTCGGTCACGTATTCGCTCAGGACGGTTATCTTCCGTTAGACGCTGACAAACAGATTCATTATTCAGATTCGGGACAACCCAATCTTTCGAAAGACGAGCTTTTCAAAAAAACGCAGGATTGGGTGGGCAAAACGTTTGGCAACTATCAGAATGCCGTCACTTTTGAAGATCCGAAGGCAGGCATATTGCGCATTACCAGCTACGTACCGCTTATTCACGCGCGCTTCGCCTACGCAAGGTTCGATCTGACCATCACTGTTTCGGACAACAAATATGACGCGCATATTACCACGCTCGACGGTGTATCCCCGGTGCACAGCCCGGAGCGTATCAGCGCCAAGGAAAACGAGACTATATCTTCGCAGGAAGTACTGATCAAGGCAGAAAACAACAGAAAAAAACGCGCCGAACTGGAAGAAGAACTGAAATTGCTGAAAGCTGACAACGACGGGATCAATACCGCCATGTACAACCTCCTCGGCAGCCTGAAACAGTTCACTAATTAAGACCTTTCCATTTGTCTGTCAGCATATTAGCGATTATTTCGTAGCCTTTATCTGAGGGATGAAGCCCGTCGTAGGTCATATTGGTCGCTTCGGCGGGATAGGGATATTCGTCCTTTTCGGGGTCAAATGGGATATTGGTGTAATCGGGATAAGTGTAATTCACGTACTCGCCATTTTCCGGGTTTTTTAGCCTTTTGAAATTAACCATATTATCGAGGTTAATGCCGCTTTCGTGGTACAGGTCTACAACCGGAATTTTTTCCAGCAGACCAATTTCCAGGATCGCATTTGCCACCTGTTCAAGCGTTTGGTCACGTTTTGGCTTGTAGGATCCGTGCGCGTTGTTTTTAGGGTTATTAATATAAACAAAATCTCCCCGCTGCATCGGCGTGATCAGGATGATCTGAGCGTTCTTGTTTAACGCTTTCAACTTGTTGGTAATCACCCGAAATGCACCGTACACGGTAGAAGCACCGTTCTGATTTTCGTAATCGGCAATCGTCCCGATCTGCTTTCCCTGCCACCAATCATTCGTACCCAGAAAAACGGTGTAAACATCTGCTTCCACCAGTTCCAGCGACTCGATCTTCTCGGCGATGTTGGTCGATGTCCAGCCGTTGTATCCTTTGTTAATATATTCGATATCAGGGTATTTCTCAGTGATCAGACTCAAATAACCTTTCGTAACCCGGTCGCCGGTTTCGTCTTTGTGATCATTCAGATAGGTGATCGAATCGCCGATTGCGACCCAGGTAGTTTTCTTGGGTGCTGCACCGAGGCAGACGAAGACCAGTAGCAGCAGGAAAATGCTTTTTTTCATTACGATAGTTTTCTTTCGATACAAATAGCTTTCGTTAAAGCGACACTTTAATCTGTTTCCTTTTTAAATGACCATTCTGTCGAAAACAGCCCGCTGCTCATGCATGGATTTTACTTTGTCTGCCGGGTTCGTGTGGCATTCTAGCAATACCCAGCCTTTGTAATTCATTTTGATCAGGTTGGCAATCAGCTCTTTATATGGATAATCCGTTCTGTCCAGCTCGCGCACGTGTAGCGTATCGCCGAAATACTGTTTCACCAGATCAAAATTGGATTGAAAACCCGCGCCATTCAAATCCTGCGGGTTGCAATTCCAGCAGATCTTCGCATTGGGGTGGCTGGCGTATTCCATGATCTTTTTGGTATTCGGCAGCTCCTGGGTTTCTTCGCCGTGCACTTCCAGCCGGAGTTGCTGGCCCATATCAGCCGCATATCCAGCCAGTTCATGCAGTGATTTGCCGATCTGCTCCAAAGTTTTCTCCGCAGGTACTTCCTTATGCAATGCATTCGGCTTCACTTTCACACCCGACGCGCCGATATCCGCGCTGAGCTTAATAAACTCTTTCGTCCGCTCGATCGAAGCTTTCAGTTTAGCCTGGTCGGGATAATCGTATTGCTGGTTGGTGCCAAGTCCCACAATCTTGACCGGGCTGTCTGCAAATCGCTTCTTCACTTCTACCCTGCCCGCCGCACTCAGCTCGGGCATTACGTTATGCGCGTGCTCCACCCGCAGTTCTACACCGTGAATTTTGGTATCCGTGCAATTTTTGATGATCGTAGGCACGTCCCAGTCCTTTCCCCACAAATAAGTCACCAAACCCAGCTTCATTTCAAGTTTCGCCGCCAGCAGCTCGGCAGCCGAAACATTTCTGGCCAGCATTGAAACGCCGGTCAACAGGGATAGTTCTTTCAGGAAAGTTTTTCTGTCAATATGCATAGCTGTCGGATATCGTGGATGATTTGCAACTAGAAGTCAATGCAATGCTAAATATCACTACCGGACGCACTATCCTTATTTATCCTGAGCCAGCTGTCAGGCGATAATCACCTTGATCCCACGCTCTTCCAGACTTTTTACAATATCCGAACTCGTCTCCTGATCGGTAACAATATAGTGGACCTGATCCAATTCGCAGATTTTGGCAATGCCACGTTTCCCAAATTTCGTGTGGTCTGCCAGTACCACAACACTTTGCGCAGTACTGATCATTTTCTGGTTCAGCCCCGCCTCAGTCAGGTTACTGATCGACAAGCCGAAATCCGGATCGATCCCGTCAACCCCGATAAACAGGATTCCGCAAGAGATATTGGCCAGAATATATTCAGCGTAAAAACCAGCGACCGACGAAGAATTCTGCCTGATCAGCCCGCCGAGCTGCAATACCTCCACGTTCGGCCGGTTACTCAGCTCCAATGCGACCTTCAAAGCCGGCGTGATCACGGTGATCTGTTTGGCGGGATAAAGGCTGCGCGCCAGCTCAAAAACGGTGGTACCCGAACCGATCATGATCGAATCATTTTGCAGGATCAGTTCCGCCGCAGCCTTCCCGATCCGCTGCTTTTCCTCTGCATTGATAAACTGCTTCTCATTGATCGGCCTTTCAATCGCGTAGGGATTATGCAGCGAGCCGCCACCGTGCGTCCGGTACAGCAATCCTTTATCTTCCAGGATTTTCAAATCCTTCCGGATCGTCACCCCCGAAACCTGCATCAGGTCCGATAGTTCGAGAATATTTACAATGCCTGTTTTTTTTAACTCCTGTAAAATGAGCTGGTGCCTTTCTGTGATCGTTTTCATAAGCTGATAAGTCGCTTAAAATTACTTTAATTTTCTTTTAATTTGTTTCATATTGTTTAATTAGCTTTGTTTATGTCAAGTTTCACACAGATCATTCCTAACAAAACCTCTTATATTACAAGTATCGACTTTCACTATTCCTATCCCTTAATTTCCTAACCCTTAACACTTTTACAAAATGACTTCACTGGCAGACAAAGCCGGCATGCCCAAACACCTTGCCTGGGGGTATTTTGGCATCCTCATCTTTATGATGGGAGACGGCGTAGAGCAAGGCTGGCTCAGCCCCTATCTGCTCGAACACGGCATGAGCATTCAGCAATCGGCGTTGCTCTTCACCGTTTATGGCGTAACCATCGCCATTTCTTCGTGGTTTTCCGGCGTCCTCGCCGAAGGTTACGGCCCCAGAAAAGCGATGCTGCTTGGCATTTTGCTGTATGTGATCGGCACGATCGGCTTCGTCGGACTGGGTATGCAGCAGCTCAACTTCCCGATCATGCTATTCACTTACGCGATACGCGGCTTTGGTTATCCACTTTTTGCGTATTCATTTCTGGTTTGGATCACTTACCGTACCCCGCAGCACCAGCTTGGTCGCGCGGTGGGTTGGTTTTGGTTTGTGTTCACAGGCGGTCTGAATGTGCTGGGCGCGTATTATTCCAGCTGGGGCATTGACAATTTGGGGTATCAAAACACGCTCTGGACGTCTATTTTCTGGGTTTCGGTGGGTGCATTTTTCGCATTGGTTTTAAATAAAGATCAGTTTAAATCGCCTTCTCTACTGGACAGTACATCTACAAAAGCAAAAGAATTGCTGAAAGGTCTCACGATCGTCCAGGAAGAGCCGAAGGTTTTGATCGGCGGCATTGTACGTATAATCAATACCACCGCCCAATTTGCATTCCCCGTTTTTCTGCCCATATACCTTGCTGAACACGGTTTTTCAACCAAAGAATGGTTGCAGATCTGGGGTACCATTTTCACGAGCAATATTATTTTCAACCTGATATTCGGCTTTGTCGGCGACAGGCTAGGCTGGCGCAATACGATCATGTGGTTTGGTGGGGTTGGCTGCGGGATCACTACGCTATTGTTTTACTATTCACCCGTCTGGTTCGACGGCAGTTTCTGGCTCGTAATGGGCAGCGGCGTGCTCTGGGGCGGTTTATTGGCAGGATATGTGCCGCTTTCCGCATTGGTTCCTTCTTTGGTTAAAGAAGAAAAAGGGGCTGCGATGGCGATTTTAAATCTGGGAGCGGGCTTACCTGTTTTCATCGGGCCGGCTATCGTGGGCGTTTTCATCGGTACCATCGGTAGTGAAGGCGTGGTCTGGATATTGGCGGTACTCTACTTTATCAGCGCCATTTTAACCAGGTTCATCACCTTGCCGCAGGACCATATCCTTTCTGTTACCAGCACCGGTCCCGTCCGTTCCTGACCCTTTTGTTTACTATTATATTCAAATGCTAAAACCGACAATATGAAAGTCTTAGTCACTGCACCTTATCATCAAAAAGCCCTTGACGCGCTGGAAAAGCAGTTTGGGGAGATTATTTATAAACCCTGGAAAACACAGGGACGCGCCTACAACGAGCAGGAGCTGATCTCCTTACTCAAAGAAACCAATGCAGAAGCGCTGGTCACCGAGCACGACGAAGTGACCGAACAGGTGATCGAAACCTGTTCCGATCTGGCGTTTATAGGAGTTTGCCGCGGCACGCCTTCGAATGTAGCGATTGCTACCGCGACCAGCTTTCAGATTCCGGTATTCCACACGCCGGCCCGCAATGCGCAGGCAGTGGCCGAAATGTTTATCGCCAATCTGGTCAATCTGATGCGGAATACCTTGCCGGCAATTGCGTGGCTGGAAGGTGAGAATTGGGAGGCTGGCGCGCATACTTCCTACCTTCAATTTAAGGGAAACGAGATTGCCGGCAAGACGATCGGAATGGTTGGTTTCGGGGCGGTTGGGCAAACGATAGCCAATCTGCTCCGTCATTTTCCAGCTGATATTCAATACTATGATCCGTTTTATACCTCCGAAGAAGAGACTTACAAGAAGGTCGACCTGCCCGAACTGTTCCGTACGAGCGACGTGGTTTCCATTCACCTGCCGGTCAACAAGGAAACGGAGGGGATGATCGGAGAAAGTCTGATTAGTCTCATGAAAAAGGATTCGATATTCGTCAATACCGCCCGCGCTGTGGTGGTGGACAGAATAGCATTACTGAATGCGATTGAAAATGACCTTATCCGCGGGGCGATCCTCGACGTTTTTGACCACGAACCACCCGACGAGCTGGACTACAAACTGATCCATCACCCGCACGTACTCGCCACGCCGCACATTGCAGGCGCGACTTTCGAAGTGGAAGACCATCATGCCAATATTATGAACAAAAACCTGCGTCAGTTTTTTGCCGAAGGAAATCACGGGATCCGGCAGCTGGTCAACAAGGAGGTACTTTCGGTTAAAACATTTTAATGCATACAGCGATGAAATCAGACAAATATTACCTGATCGTCGATGTCGGTACAGGCAATGTGCGCGTCGCGGTTGCGAACAGCAGCGGACTTGTGCTGGGGGTGGTTAGTGAAGATGCGCGTTACGAAAAGGACCTGCATTACCCCGAATCCATCTATTTTTCACCCGATGCATTATGGCAGCAGATCAATACTTTAACACAAAAACTACTCACAGAAACCGGCCCGGTCGAGATTGCCGCAATTACTGCGACCAGTCAGCGGGAAGGGATTGTCGTTATTGACGCAGCCGGAAACTCACTGATCGGAATGCCTAATATCGACCACCGCGGCCGCGAATGGGAAGATGAAATGCAAGATAAGAGCTCGCTTTACCAACTGACCGGCCGCTACCCTACTTCGCTATTTTCAGCGTTGAAGCTGGTCGGTTTACGAAACAGGCTGCCGGAATACTGGGATCGCGTGCAGACTTTCATGAGCATCAGTGACTGGGTCCAGTACAAATTCAGCGGCGTGATCGGCTACGAGCATTCCCAGGCTTGCGAAACGCTTTTATATGATGTTGAAAAAGGGTCGTGGTCGGCGGATTTATGTAAAATATTTGCATTAAATACCAATTTGCTCCCGCCGCTGCACGCCTGCGGAACTACGTTGGGCAATATCAAAACCGAGGTGGCAAATGCGCTTAATATCTCTCCCAATGCACTGATTATCGTCGGCGGATCAGATACTCAGCTTGCGATCATGAGTATGCACCCTTCGGTGGACGATATGGTAGTGGTTTCAGGAACAACCACGCCGGTGATCAGTATTTCGGGTAACTACGTGCTCGACGACGCCCAGCGAACGTGGACAAGCCGCCACACCGACCAGCAAAGCTTTTTACTCGAAGCCAATGCAGGGGTTACCGGGTTGAATTACCAGCGGCTGAAAGAGATTTTTTACCCCAATGAAAGTTATGAAATCATAGAACTGGAAGTTGCCGAGATCGATGAAAATCAATGCATTGCAGCGCTTGGCTCGCTGCTGGCAGATGAAAAATCGCCGCTCATCCGGGGCGGGTTTATTTTCAATACACCCGTTTCTCACCAGTTAAAAAGAGGACATTTTGTACTGGCGACGCTCTGGGATATTGCTTGCAGCATTTCCGAAAACTACAAAAGCCTGTGTGACGTCAAGCTACATAACCAGGACCATATCTGGGTTTGCGGAGGCGGTGTTCAGAGTAAGGTCTTGCGGCAGTTTCTGGCCAACTTGATTGGTAAAAAAGTGATGCTGCGCGATAATTACCGGCAAGCCTCGGTGACGGGCGGCGTACAAGTTTGCAATACTGCACTAGGTATTGAAAATGAGGCTCCATCTGTTCTGGAAGTGGTTTTTCCGCAAGATTCCGAGGTTCAGAAACAGTGGTACCAGCAGTGGAAACAGACTCGGGCAACGTTTAAATCGGTGCTTTCATGAATGTATATTTTATAGGGATTGATGTCGGCACGCAGGGTGTGCGTGTGGTGCTGCTGGATCAAAAGGGCCACACTTATGCCGGCGCGGAGAAAGTTTTTCCATTAACCGAAGCATCCAGGCTGGAACAATCGCCTGCGCTTTGGTGGGATTGCTGCCTGCTCTGCCTGCATGAAATGCTGGATGCTGTGAGTGGAAGTATTCATTTGGAGGCTATTCAGGCGGTTTCTGTCACTTCTACTTCGGGTACTGTGATTCCGCTGGATAAAAACAACGAGCCGGTCCACAATGCATTGATGTACAGCGACCCGCGTTCCGCGGAGGAAGGAAATTTGTGCCGGCAGCTTTCAGAAACATTTAATCCTGGCGGTTATACCGGCTTCAATGCATCTAGCGGCTTGTCTAAAATAGTTTGGTTTGTTAAAAATTTCCATGAAAAAGTGGAAAGGATCAAAACCTGGGTACACGCAACGGACTTCATCATCGGCAAGTTGAGCGGCAATTACCGTGTGACCGATTTTACAAACGCATTGAAATCCGGATTTGACGTGGCGTGCGCAACCTGGCCAGCTTATGTTCACGAGCAGCTTCCCGTCAAAAAAGAATGGCTGCAAGCGGTGGTTCCATCTGGTACAATGATCGGAAAACTTGTGCCCGAACTTGCCCGGGAGCTGCAACTACCTCAAATACAGATCGTCGCAGGCATGACCGACGGATGCGCCTCTCAGGTTGCCTCCGGTGCAGTGGCGCCGGGCGACTGGAATACGACGATTGGCACTACGCTGGTTGTAAAAGGTGTGACCACCCGCGAGATCAAAGATCCGCTCGGCCGCCTGTATTGTCACAGGCACCCGGAAGGTTACTGGATGCCGGGCGGTGCAAGCAATACCGGCGCAGACTGGATCAGCAGCGGTTTTCAGGATCAATTACCGGAACTTAACAAAGCCGCAGAGCAGCTGATCCCGACCTCGCTGATCTCCTACCCGCTGATGCAGGCGGGCGAAAGGTTCCCTTTCATTGCTCCCGGAGCGCGCGGTTTTGCGCCGGAGGGTATTGATAAAAATCAACTTTTTGCGGCCAATATGGAAGGTGTTGCCTACATTGAGCGGCTTTCCTACGAGCTGATCGAACAGCTTTCGGGCGAGAAGGTCAATGCCGTATTCACCGCAGGCGGCGCCAGTAACAGCGATACCTGGCTTACGATCCGGGCGAGTGTGCTCAACAAGCCGGTTTACAAATGCGGGCAGGTTACGGGGGCGGCCGGCGCGGCGATCGTGGCAGCGGCGGGAAGTTATTTCAATATATTGACCGATGCCGCAAAAGCGATGACGCACGTGGAAAAAGTAGTACAACCTATTCCAGATCTAACAAACAGTTACCAATCTGGTTATCAGAATTTTAAGAAAAAATTAGTTGAGAAAAACTACATTTAGACCGTGGTTTTTACCTGACAAAAAAGAAACTATGCTGACTGTATATCTGCTCCGCCACGGAGAAACATTCTACAATGCCGACGGCAATCGCTACTGCGGCACAACCGATATCGGCCTCACCGAAAATGGGGTACAACAAGCCCACGCGGCAGCGGCATTATTGCAAGGTATTAATTTCGACGCCGTTTATTCCTCGCCCCTGCAACGCGCCTATCTCACTGCCCGCATTGCTTCCGGTGAAAGAGAAGTAACTGCTGACCCACGATTGATGGAGGCAAATTTTGGAAACTGGGAAGGAAAGACACGGGCTGAATTCGTGGCCGAAAATCCTGAACTATGGAACGCCTGGGCCGAAAATCCGGACCATACCCGCGCCGGAGAAACAGGAAACACAGCCTTGGAGATCGTGCAGCGGGTAGATGATTTTTTCAACCAAAAACAAAAAGAACACGACGGCAAAACGATCATGGTCGTGGCGCACAATGGCCTGAACCGTTTTTACATGGCGTGGAAACTTGGTATGCCGCTCAGAAATTACCGCCGGCTGGTACAGGATAATTCCACCATCACTATTTTCAATCTCGACGATGCAGGCGAATTCAGTCTGCTTAAACTCAATGCCCGATGAATTTGATTATGAAAAGACGCAGTTTTCGTACTCTGACAGCATTTCTATCAGTGTTAATAATAGGTTTACAAGCCGCAGAAGCACAAAACGAGATCAACGTACTGAAACTGAAATCTGCGAAAGACCTGCAAGCATTCTTTAAATACACAGGAAATGACGTGCTGCTCATCGCCGGCCACCGGGGCGGAATGGTGAACGGTTTTCCCGAAAACTCGATCGCCACTTTTGAAAATACCCTTAAACATACGCCGGCATTTTTCGAGATCGACCCGCGGCTGACCAAAGACAGCGTGATGGTACTCATGCACGACGCGACGCTGGATCGCACGACCACCGGGAAAGGAAAACTCTCGGATTATACCTATGCGCAATTGAAGGATATCCGGCTCAAAGATGCTGAGGGAAATGTGACCGACTTTGCGATTCCAACTTTGTCGGAAGTAATTGAATGGGGGCGTGGGAAAACGATCCTGAATCTTGACCACAAGGATGTACCCCTGCAAATGACGGCCGATCTGATACGCAAGCACAAAGCCGACAACTTCGTGATGATGACCGTGCACCACCCCGATGAAGCCTTATTTTATCTGAAAAACAATAAGAACAGCGTGTTTTCGGCTTTTATTAAAACTAAAAAAGAGTTTGAAGACTATCAGAAAGCGGGTGTTCCTTTCACGCAAATGATCGCATACATTGGCCCGCACGTGAAGCCTGACAACAAAGAATTGTACGCGTTGCTGAATAATGCGGGCGCAATGTGCATGATTTCGGCGGCCTCTTCTTATGATAAACTCAAGACGGCTGAGGAGCGGCGGGCGGCTTACCAGGCTATCGCCCGGGACGGGGCTTCGATCATTGAATCGGACTACCCTATCGAGCTGGCTGATGCGGTGAAGGATTTCGTGAAAAAAGATACGCCCAAACAAAAGTTCTTTAAAAAAGCTCCGATTAAAAAGTAGTCTGGATTATCCGCTGTGGAAAAATATTCGCGCAACACCGTTGCATAAAGATGATCTTTCTATATTTGCAATGTTGTTGCATTAGAGAATGCGGCAACATTTTGCATTTTAGAATAGTAATCGAAACAGAATATGCTCGAAGCGAGAAGCTTAACAAAGAAATACGGCTCACATCTTGCACTTGACAACCTAAATCTGATCATCAAGCCCGGTGAAATTTTTGCATTGCTGGGTCAGAACGGAGCTGGGAAAACGACTACGATCAACCTGTTTCTTGGGTTTATCGAACCGACCAGCGGGAGCGCGCTCATCAATGGGATCGCCGTGGAAGAGCATCCGCAGGAGATCAAAAAGCACCTTGCCTATATTCCCGAAACGGTCACATTATATCCAAATCTGACCGGCCTCGAAAACCTGCAATACTTCTCTTCACTGGCAGGTTTCAATTATTCAAAGCAGCAGCTCAGTGATCTGCTGGCGCATGCCGGTTTGCAATCGCAATCGTTTGACCAGAAGCTGGCGGGCTATTCGAAAGGAATGCGGCAAAAGGTAGGTATCGCGATTGCTGTGGCCAAGAAAGCGAAAGTACTGCTCCTCGACGAGCCCACGAGCGGGCTGGATCCCAAGGCTTCCAACGAATTTTCCGAAATTATCCGGTCACTTGCCGCAGAAGGTACGGCGATTCTGATGGCGACCCACGATATTTTCAGGGCGCGCGAAGTGGCTACCAGCATCGGTATTATGCGGCAGGGAAATCTGGTCTCCACGATCAGTGCGCAGGATCTTTCAGCCAACGAGCTCGAACAGCTGTATTTGCAGACGGTTTAGCAGCTCCACCTTTCTGCAAGAGTGCTATTTTTTCAATTTGGTAAAGAAGTCCAGCATGCCTCCTCAATTATTAATCGCCCGAAATTTCCGCAGTAATGCGTTGAAAAACACGGCTGTATATTTGCTCATTTTATTTATCGGTATCCTGATCACCTACGCAGTGATCACCAGTTGGTCCGGATTTGTCAAACAAAACGAAACCACCGCGCACCACCAGGCCGAAACGCGGCATGACTGGCTGGATAATCCCGACAAACATCCCCATCGCATGGCGCATTACGGGAATTTCGCATTCCGTCCCAAAGCGCCGCTGAGCATTTTTGACTCGGGAATGGAAAGCTTTTTCGGCAATACGATCTTTCTGGAAGCCCACAAACAGAACTCGGTCAACTTTTCCGAGGCCGGATTTTCGACGGGAATGCTTCGTTTCGGCGAGATCAGCGTGGCGATGGTGCTGCAAATCCTGCTCCCGCTTTTACTCTTTTTTATAGGATTTACCAGCATAGCCGCCGAGCGCGAAAATGGTACTTTGAAAATCATCCTGACCCAGGGAATCAGCTGGAAACAGCTCATAACCGGCAAGATCATCGGCCTGGCACAGATTGCGATGGGCGTTTTTATCCCGGTAATGCTCGTCACTTTTGTTTTGTGGTTTTTCCTTCAAGACGGGCATATTACCTCCGATGAAACGGTCAGACTTTTACTGGTTTTCCTGTCTTACGGCATTTACCTGCTACTGTTTTGCGTGATCGCCGTGCTGGTTTCGGCGGCCAGCAGAACTTCTAAATCGGCACTCGTTTCGCTCATCGGTCTGTGGCTGATGCTCACGATCGTGCTCCCGCGCGCGTCCCAGGCATTGGGTTCTTACCTTTATCCTGCGCCTGTGAAAGTCACTTTTCTGGCCAATATTGAAAAGGATGTTCTCAAAGAAGGCGACAGTCATAATCCCGACGATATTCATTACAAAGCCTTAAAAGACTCGCTACTAACAACTTACGGCGTAGATTCTACTAGCCAGCTGCCATTCAATTACAGCGGATTTGTAATGGCCGAGGGCGAAAAGATCAGCGCGCGCATTTACAATAGTCACTTTGACAAACTGCTGCGCGTTTACGATGATCAGAACAGCTTTTTGAAAGCGACGGCATTTCTGGATCCGTTTGTGGCGATCAAAAACTTGTCGATGTCACTTGCCGGGACGGACTACCGTACTTATACCGATTTTCAAAAGCAGGCGGAAGCTTACCGGTATGCGATGGCGCAGAAAATGAATGAGTTACAGATCAAATACATCAGCAACAAAAAGCCAGGCCCAAATGAAAAACCAGTTGTGATCGATCAGAAACACTGGGAGGAAGTGCCGGAATTTGAATACGTACAGCCGATGGTTAACACGGTATTCGAGCATGAGACCACCAGCTTTTTTGCATTGCTGTTCTGGATCGGCCTGCTGTATTTTATGATTGAGATATTATCTAAAAAGCTGAAAGTGAATTAAGTATGTTTAAGCTAGCATTTAAAAATTTCTTGTCTTCTTCCGGCGTTAAGATTGGCATTGCATTTCTGATCATCACCGGACTTGTCAGTCTGATAGTAGGCAACCAGTTTCTTGCCAAACAGGCTGAAAATGTGGAAGCTACTGCGGCTTACCAGAAAGCGCATATCAGCAAAAATGTGCAATATCACCCCGATGAGCTGGGTCTTTTGCTTTATTACGTCAAGTTTTCACTCGTAAACCAGACCGAGCGAATCAATAGCCTTTCAATCGGCCAGCGCGACGTGAACCCTTCCATTCAGAGTGTGACGATCAGGGGTTTGGAGGGTCAGAAATACGATGCAGATCTTCAAAATCCGAGCAACCTGCTGCTGGGCAATATCGATTTCAGTTTTGTTCTGATCTATCTGTTTCCGCTTTTTATCATTGCATTTACCTACAATATCATTTCCGAAGAACGGGAAAGCGGTACGTGGAAAATTGCGGCGGTGCAAAGCAGCAATCTGTTTGGTTTGATCCTGAAACTGTTCACAGTACGATTTCTGGTAGTGGTATTTACACTGTTTTTAACACTTTTCCTCGCAACTACTTTTCTCAAAATTCCCCTGAATACCCGCTTCTGGCTGTTCAGCGGCGTCTCTTTCCTGTACATCCTCTTCTGGTTTGCGCTAAGTTTCTGGGTCGCCTCCATGAGCAAATCTTCCAGCTACAATGCAGTGACGCTGCTTTCGGCGTGGATCCTGCTCATTATTGTGCTGCCGGCGATGGTAAATAGCTACCTGGTAAGCGCCTACCCTGTTCCCGAAGCGATGGAAACCACCGTGAAGCAGCGAAACGGATACCACGAAAAGTGGGATATGGACAAAAAAGCGACAATCGACAAGTTTTACACTCATTACCCGCAGTTCAAAACTTTTGGCTATCCCAAAGAGGATTTTAACTGGCTGTGGTACTATGCAATGCAGCAAATGGGCGACGACGAAGCGGCCGGCGAGTCGAAGGCGCTCCGCGAGAAACTGGCAATGCGGAACCGGGCCAGTACCCGCATTGCCAGCTTCATCCCTTCGGTCCATATGCAGATCCAACTCAACGAGATAGCAGGTTCGGGACTGAGCAACCAGCTGCGATTCATGGACGAAACCGGTCGGTTTCACGAGCAGCTTCGTTTGCAGTTCTATCCCGCCATATTCAAAGAATCGCCGGCCAGCAGCCAGCAATGGGAAAAATTCGAGATTGAAAACTTCTCTGACAACAATATGACGAGCGCGACCAGTGCTGCCCTGCCCCTGGTAGTTGCGATATTGCTATTCTCAGTTTTGGGTTGGGTCAGGTTCCGTACGATGGTTTCATAGTCCGTGCCTCTTACCCTTCCTTCGAAATCGTCAGCGCACGTTGGGTCACATCGGTATCTTGCAGGATTTTCCTGAATTCGGCGGCGTCTTTGAAAGACAGCTGATTAACATTCCGGGCTTCGTAGTTCACTGTTATTGAATCCTGCTCAAAAGGCCAGGGCGATACGATAAGGTCCCCATTCTTGGCTTCCGATAACGTATAAGTAACTCCGTCGGGACCGTTGCTGATCTCGATCCTGCGCTGCTCGGGCTGCTGCAATCCCTGACAGATCAGTAACGACATTGCGTCGCAAAATTCGAGCAGTTCGTAGCTTTCCGAAATCTCTTTGGCGGTAGTACCTGCCTGTTTGATCCATTTTTTCTCCAATTCTTTTAGATTCTTGCAATACGACTTCGCAGCCGGGTCGCTTTCGTATAAAAAGAGCATGTGCCGGGAAATCAGCAGCGCAATATAAAGTCCCTTTTCGATGGCGCGCGCCAGCAGGCTATCGCAGTCGGCACTGTCAAATTTGTTGGTTTTAAAATTTTTCGGGCCTCCGTTTTCGTTCAGCAAATCGTCTGCTTCCAGCTCATTGCTCACATCATCGTGCTCGGTGGTGGCGATCATTGTCTCTACCCACCTGACCGGCTGCCTGTTTTTTTTCCAATGCGCGCAGATCTGCCCGGCGAGCAGCCCGTGAGAACGCTGTAAAACGATCGACCATCCGTCTTCGGTGTAATTGACTATCATTTGAATATGCTGAAATTAATGGCGATTGCTCCCGCTAAATTTACGTGCCGGTGCAGGTACAAATGTGAAATTTGCAACAAATAAGCTTAACTGAGCAACAGTATGTCCGGCTACAATCCGCACCTTTACAGCAGGTACCCTTGTCAATCCGAAAGATTAATGAGAATCTGTATTCAATTTAACCTTTTCACAAAGACAACATGCAGCAAACAATCTCAGACCAAAGGTTCACAGAAGGCCAGTTTATATTTGCCAAATCGAATCCGGACCAGAAATTAGTAATTCGCCGTTATTATAAGAGAATTTACTACTGTCGGGCTGCTTACGGCGGTGAGAAAGAATATCCACTTTTCGAAAGTGAGATCATAGCCGCCATTTAAACGAAATATCACAGCCGGAAAACGCGACTTTCATATTCGATCGTAGCGAAATTTGCTCCTACCATTCCTGTTACCGGGGCCGCGTCGGCGGGTCGTGACGTACACGCGAGCGGAATATGCCCCTCGGTCGTCAGCAAGCCCGAGGTGGTATCGAGTCCAACCCAGCCCGCTCCCGGAATATAGACTTCCGCCCAGGCATGCAGATCGGCGGAACCCTCCGTGGCTCCGTCCGAAAACTGCACCAGATATCCTGAAACAAACCGGCTGGCGAGTCCAAGGTGACGCAGTACCTGCACCAGCAGCCAGGCCGAATCCCTGCAAGAGCCGGTTTTATATTCAAGCGTTTGCTCCGAAGTGCGGGTACCCTCTTCGATCCTTGACAGATACCCTATCTTGCTGTAAATCTTATTGTTGAGATCCACAATGAAACTTAGTGTATCCTGTCCATGACTCGCTGCTGCTTCAACAAATTCCGATAATCTCAGCCCGTGATCCACAATTTCAAGATAAGGCGATAGATCTTTTGCATTGTCGGCCGAATAGTTGAAAGGGAATTTCTGCGCGTAATCGTCGATAAGTACATTGAACGGATCGTAGGAAGCGAGTGTCGCTTTCAGGTCAACCGCAACGCTCATTCCTACTACGGACCCACTGAAATCGGCGCGGGCAACGAAATTGCCGAATATATCCTGCTGCCAGTGCAGTATATGCGTTGCAGGTTCAATGCGGAGCGAATAGTCTTCGATCGCAGCGGGCGCATGCGCGGCGGGCCGGAGCCGGAAAAAGTGCGGCGAAAGAAATACCGGCCGGTCGTAGCGGTAAACGGTTTTGTGATGAAGTGAGATCAATGAGGGCATCCGGGTACTTTTTTCCTTTGATTTACAAATTCGGTTTAATGTAAGATAGGGCTTAAATATGGATTTTTGGTCGATAATCTGGCTTGCAAGCATAATTCCCGGCTATAAAATGTTTCCGCCGTCGCGCCGGACCTGTTAACCCCCAAGTGTCAGATAATAGGGTTAACTTGTAAGAAATCAACTCCGTGAGGTATATGAAGATTTCGTTTATAGGTACATTCCCTCCACGGGAATGCGGAATTGGGACTTTTACAAAAAATCTGTTTGATGCGATGCTCGCTGCACCGGGCGCCGATGGTCCGAACCAGGGTATTGTGGTGGCGATCAATGACCATGAGCAACGTTACGATTATCCAAAAGAAGTGAAACTGACGATCCGTCAGGAAGAGCAGGCAGACTACCTGGAAGCGGCCAACTTCATCAATATCAGCGGCGCCGACGTGTGTATACTGGAACATGAATTCGGTATTTTCGGCGGGCAAAACGGCATTTACATTCTCCCTTTGCTATACAGGCTCAAAATTCCACTGATCGTTACGCTGCATACCGTCCTTAAAAATCCTTCCTATAATGAACGCGCGGTACTCACTGAGATTTGCAAGATCGCGCAGTCGGTGGTGGTAATGAGCCAAACGGCTGTGGATATGCTGGTGGCCGAATACAGTGTGCCTGAACACAAGATCGCACAGATTGCGCACGGTGTTCCGGATATTCAGTTTGATCAGCTGCTGGCAAAAAAGGAATTCAAGCTTTCTTCCAAACACGTACTGCTCACATTCGGCTTTATCGGCAGGAATAAAGGCATTGAAACCGTTCTGAAAGCACTGCCAGCTGTGGTTTCAAAATACCCTAACCTGGTATATATCGTGCTGGGCAAAACGCACCCGAACGTGATCCGGCATTCGGGTGAGGAATATCGTATCTATCTGATGGGCCTTGTTAAAAAACTGGGCATTGAAAAGCACGTCATTTTCCTGAATGAATTCATAGATCAGTCCGAGCTGTTCAAATATCTCTCGGCCTCAGATATTTACATTACCCCCTACACCAACGAAGCGCAAATTACCAGCGGCACATTGTCTTATGCGATTGGCGCAGGTTCGGCAGTCATTTCCACCCCCTATTGGCACGCCGCCGAGCTGCTTTCGGAAGGAAGAGGCAGGTTATTCCCCTTCAACGACGAGCAGGCATTGAGCGAAGTGTTCCTGGATTTACTGGACAATCCGCAGGTGATGCGGGATTTGCGAAAAAATGCCTACGATTACGGCAGGGAGATCACCTGGCCTAAGATAGGTGAAAAATATGCGCAGCTTGCCAGCAAGATCGTCGCCGAGCAGCCCGACGAGTGGGTTGAAAAAGAAATGATCCTGGACCTGCTTGCATTGCCGCCATTTCTGCTCGATCACGTGCAGCGCCTCACCGACGACACAGGCATTATCCAGCACGCCAAATATGGTATTCCCAATTTGAAGGAAGGTTACTGCCTGGACGATAATGCGCGCGCATTGTTGATGGTGTTGATGACCTACAAAAGGAACAAACATCCGCTCGCCCTTAAACTATCGCCGACCTACCTGAGCTATATCAATTATATGCAAAACCCCGACGGGGCTTTCAGGAACTTCCTCAGCTTTAACCGGAATTTTTTGGATGAGGTGGGCTCGGAAGACTCTTTCGGCAGGGCAATATGGTCGCTGGGCTATTTGCTCGGCAATGCGCCTAATGATGCATATTATCAAACCGGACGGGAGATTTTCTTCGATGCAGCTCCTAATTTCGTCAAGCTCCAATCGATCAGGAGTATTGCCAATACCATCGTGGGGATATGTCACTATATGAAAAGCAATCCTTCCGATGAGGGGATGAAAGAGATATTAAGGCAGCTGGCCAACCGGCTGGTGGCGGATTATGAGATAAACAGCACCGCCGACTGGCATTGGTTTGAATCGCTTCTGGCTTACGACAATGCATTCCTGCCGCTTGCACTCCTACATGCAGCCGAGTTTTTGAATGATGAAAAAGTCGAGAAGATTGCGTTCGAAAGTATGGATTTTCTTTCCGGGATCACGCTCCGCAATGGTTATCTGTCCGTTGTAGGGAATGAAAAATGGTATAATAAGGACGGTGAAAATTCAATGTTCGCCCAGCAGCCGCTGGATGCACTGGCCATGGTACTGATGTTCCACCAGGCATTTCAGCTCACCAAAGACCAGGCATATATCAGGCAGCTTTATACTTGTTTCATGTGGTTCCTGGGTGAAAATGATCTGCGTATCAGTTTGTATGATTTTGAAACCAAAGGCTGCTGTGACGGGCTCGAAAGCTACGGCGTCAACCGCAACCAGGGCGCAGAAAGTACCCTGGCCTATCTGATCTCCCACCTGAGCGTGCTGGAAGCATTTGAAGAGGTTTCCAATCTGGAAGCCAGCGTAGTATGAAAGTAGCGATCCTATCGTCGGTTGCCTGGCGCACGCCGCCCCGTAAATATGGGCCGTGGGAGCAGGTAGCCTCCGACCTGACCGAAGGCCTGCACGCGCGGGGTATTGAAGTAACCCTTTTTGCCACTTCCGACTCGCTTACCAGTGCTGCGCTCGACGCGGCCTGTGCGACCGGCTACGCCGAGGACGGGCAGGTTGACGCGAAAGTGGCGGAATGCCTGCATATCAGCAACTTAATGGAGAAAGCGGAACAGTTTGATCTGATACACAACCATTTTGACTTCTTGCCCCTCACCTATTCGAAACTTGTTAAAACGCCGGTACTGACCACTATTCACGGTTTTTCGTCTGAGAAAATCAAGGAAGTGTACCGTAAATACAATGGGCACACCAGCTATGTCTCCATCAGCGATTCGGACCGCGACGCGGAGCTGGATTATGTCGCTACCGTTTATAATGGTATTGACGATCAGGCATTTCCCTTTGTAGCCGAACCCGAAGATTACCTGCTGTTTTTTGGCAGGATTCATCCCGATAAGGGAACCAGCGAGGCGATTCAGATCGCGTTAGCCAGCGGCAGGAAACTGATGATAGCCGGGCTGATACAGGATAATGCCTATTTTGAAAATGAAGTAAAACCTTATATTGACAATAAACAGATATACTACTGCGGCAATGTGGGCCCCGGTGAAAAGGAGGTATTGTTAGGAAAAGCTTTTGCATTGCTGCACCCGGTCAAATTCGAAGAGCCTTTCGGCCTGAGCGTGGCAGAATCGATGTTTTGCGGCACGCCCGTGATCGCATTTAAACGCGGCTCCATGCCAGAATTGCTGCGCGACGGAGAGACTGGCTTTCTGGTCAGCAATGTCGCTGGGGCGGTTGAATCCGTCTCGCAAATTGACCGGATCAGCAGAGCCTATTGCCGGCAATGGGCCGCTTCTAAATTTTCGAAAGAGAAAATGGTGGATGGATATATTGCCGTGTATGAAAAGCTGCTAAACCGCTGAAATGGCGCTGCTGGTCAATTCTGCCAGCAACTCAGCCAGGTCGACCGCGGCATAAGTAGAAGCATAATCGGACATCGCGTAAGGAATGATCAGGTTTCCGTTGTGGATCAGCGCCCCGCAGGAATAGACCACATTAGGCACATAACCTTCCCGCTCCTTGCGATTGGGCAGTAATAGCGGCTGTGAGAGTCGACCGATCTCCATTTCGGGATTATCGATCGCAAAAAGCGAGGCTCCCAGCACATATTCGCGCATTGGTCCTACGCCGTGCGTCAATACCAGCCAGCCGGCTTCCGTTTCCAGCGGCGAACCGCAATTGCCGATCTGCACAAATTCCCAGGGATATTTCGGCGACTGGATCATTACCGCGTCCCGCCAGATGCTGATATTATCCGAAAAAGCGATGTAATTATTGACCCCGTCGATCCTGCAAAGCATGGCATATTTGCCGTTGATCTTTCTTGGAAACAGCGCCATTCCTTTGTTCTGGGCGATTTCACCGTGAATTGGCAGTACTTTGAAATGGTAAAAATCACGCGTCATCAACAGTTTGGGCAAGATCGACATCCCGTCGTATGCTGTGTAAGTAGCATAGTAGATAGTCTCGTTGCTTTCGCTTGTGAATTTGACAAACCTGGCGTCTTCGATCCCCCGCTTTTCTGTGTCCGCAATCGGGAAAATTACGCGCTCGGAAATGTCGGTGTCGAGGGAAAAATCCATTTCATAATGCGATGAAGCCAGCCACATGACTTCGCGCAGCAAAACCTGGCTTGACTGGGTCGTTGGAACTTCTTTCCTGGTTTCGTCGACGTAGCGTTTCAGTTCTTCGTAGGTGAAAGTCTTCGTCAGTTTACCCTCAATCACGGCGTAGGCGGCGGTTTCCATATTCTGCATTTCGCCCAGCTTGGCCAAAAAAGTATCTTTTTTGTAAACGTGATTTCTCACGTGCTCGGGTGCATCCAACATTCGCCCCGGCGGTTCTACATTGATCGTATTGTTCTGATCAATGATCGCTGACCTGAAAACGATGGACGAAATATGCCCCTCGCCGGTAGCGCGGAAGCTAAGTATTACCCTTTTTTCACCAAAACCAATACGCGACTGATCGGGATCTTCTACAATGGAAGGATTAAAGAACGCTGCGGCTTCGATCGAATATTCCATCGTAAAATAGGAACCGATCAGCATTTTCTGCGTAGTGCTCAGCGAATGCGCCGCAATATTCATCTTATCAAGTATATGGGCCAGTTTGTTAAAATGCCTTTCAAAAATGCGCAGGATATTCCGGTGGCGCTTGGCATATTTTCGAAACACGTTACTGAGCTCCTGGTTCTGCTCCTGCTCGGAAAGTCCCAGGATCCGTTCAATTAAAAGGGTGCTGCGCTCTTCACTACTAAACAAAAAACGGGCAATAACCCGGCTTGAATCGGGCTGAAAAACAGTATCTTTTCTTATAATATGTATTGACATTTTCGCATTTTAAGACAAGATCAACTATTAATCCCGGATTCGAACCATAACCACATAGAAGTAAAAAGAAAACGGGATTTTCGGGGACAAAATACAGAGAGGCTATTCTGGTAATAATTTGATAACACTCGCCTGACATCTTGGTAACATTAGTCTGTGACTTTTGCAGATTACTAAAATCAGGCTGATGAAAAGAATTGTACTACGCTACTCGATCTCATTTTTAATCCTACTGTTTATCTCTTCACTATCTTTTGGGCAAAAGGCCGTGATCTCGGGAAAGATCATGGATGCGCAAAGATTATCGCTGCCCGGCGCGACTGTAAAGATCACGCCCGGTAACCAGTATACGATTTCGGATGTGTACGGAAAGTTTGAATTCCTGAATGTAAATCCGGGAACCTACCAGCTGGAAGCAACATATATGGGCTACCGGAACTACGCCGAAAGCATTGTGGTAGAGGCGGGCGGAAAAAAGTCTTTCGAGATGGTCCTCCAAGAAGGCGGACTGGATATGAACGAGGTAGTTGTTTTGGGAGACAGGCTGAAAGGTCAGGCCAAGGCGCTTAATCAACAAAGAAACAATGACAATATCACCAATATCATTTCCTCCGACCAGGTAGGCCGCTTTCCCGACTCCAATATCGGGGATGCATTGAAACGCGTACCAGGTATTACAATGCAAAATGATCAGGGTGAGGCAAGAAATATCATCGTACGCGGCCTGGCGCCCGAGCTCAACTCGGTTACATTAAATGGAGACAGAATTCCTTCGGCGGAAGGCGACAACCGCCGGGTACAAATGGATTTGATCCCGTCGGACATGATCTCGACGATCGAAGTAAACAAAACGCTGACGCCCGACATGGACGCAGACGCGATTGGCGGCTCGGTGAACCTGGTAACCCGGGCGGCACCAAACAGTCAGCGTATCTCGGCGACATTATCTTCTGGTTTCAACCCGATCCGCGGCAAAGCATTGTACACGGGCGGCTTCGTTTACGCCAACCGTTTTGCTAAAAGCGCAATAGGTATGGTATTGAGCGGATCTTATAATAACAATAATTACGGTTCGGACGATGTAGAGGCTGTTTGGTCGAAGGACGATTTCGGCAATGTATATATTAGTGAAACCGATATCAGAAAGTACGATGTGCAGCGTATTCGGAGAAGTCTTTCTGCTGCATTTGACTTTAAACTTGGTCAAAATCACACGATCACGGCGAATGCGATGTACAACTGGCGCGACGATATTGAAAACCGTTACCGGATGCGGATCGACGATATTGAGCCGCTTTACGATGATAATGACCAGATTACAGGTTTTGAAGGTCGCGTAGGAAGGCAAACAAAAGGCGGTATCGACAATAATAAAAACAAAGGCGGCCGGCTGGAAAGACAGACGGTTCAGAACTATTCTGTGCGCGGCGACCATTTGCTGAGCCCGAAAGTGGATCTGGATTGGAGCGTAAGCTATTCTACTGCGAGTGAAGACCGGCCGAACGAGCGTTATATCAGCTTCCGCGAAGGTGGTAACACATTGACCTACAATGGAGATTCCCGCGCCCCGCTTCTATCGCCGGCTGGCCTGGACGCCAGCTCGCTGGGCTTGCATGAAATTACCGAAAACCACGATTTCACAGAAGAAACCGAATTGGGCGCAAAAGTTAACCTGCGTTTTCCGCTGTCGATCATTGCCGATCAGAAAGGCCGGATGCGCGTAGGAGCCCGCCTGCGACTTAAAACAAAAGACAGGGATAACATATTTTACGAATATGCTCCTGTGAATGAGGATGCGATCGCGACGCTCGGTGATGCGGCGACGGTGAACTGGCCGGGCGACAAATTTCAGGCCGGCTCACACCTGGTACCGGGACTATTTGCTTCCAAAACGTTTTTAGGTAACCTCAACCTGACCAATACTTTGGAGTTTGAAGCGGAACCGGTTCCTGGTGAATTCCTCGGTGCGAACTACAATGCAAAGGAAAACATCGTGGCGGGTTATGTGCGTTTTGATCAGGATTTCAATGAGAAACTGTCTATGATTGTGGGTGTGAGACTGGAAAATACTTCCATTGATTATACTGGAAATATCATTGAAGATGAAGAAGAACTGGCCGGCGCGCGCTCTGTGAAGAATAACTATCTGAATGTAATGCCGAGCGTTTCCTTCCGCTACAATGCAACCGACAACTTTATCCTCCGCGCGGCTGCCACTACTGCATTGGCCCGCCCGAACTATTACGCGCTGGCTCCGTACATCAGCATTATTCCGGGCGATCAGCAAATTTCAGCAGGTAACCCCGATTTGAAGGCGACTTATTCCTGGAATTTTGATCTGATGGCAGAGAATTACTTTGAGTCCGTCGGCTTGATCTCAGGTGGCGTTTTTTACAAAAACCTTAAAAATTTCATTTACACATATCGCAACCAGCAATACTCGGAAGCAGCTTTTGCGAGCGATTTCCCAACTGTGAGCAACCCGATTTCGGACGGTCAGCAGTGGGACTTTTTACAGTCGAGAAATGGGGATAATGTAAATGTTTTCGGATTTGAACTCGCATTTCAGCGCCAGCTCGATTTCCTTCCGAGCTTTTTGAAAAACTTCGGTATTTACACCAACTACACATTTACAAAGTCTTTTGCGAACGGTGTTTATAATGAAGACGGGGACGCAAGAACGGACGTTTCGCTACCCGGAACTGCGCCGCACATGTTCAATGCTTCCTTGTCGTGGGAAAATAAAAAGTTCTCAGCCAGGCTTTCTGCCAACTATACAGCCGCTTACCTGGATGCGCTGGGCGGAGAGGATTTTGATGATATTTACTATGATAAGCAGTTTTTCCTCGATGCAAATGCGGCTTACAAGATCACTAAAAACCTGAGGCTGTTTGCAGAAGCGAACAACCTGACCAATCAGCCACTACGCTATTACCAAAGCATTTCGTCGCGCACAACACAGGCGGAGTATTACAGACCAAGGTTTAATTTTGGTTTGAAATTCGATATGACCAAGTAATATCAACAATCATTTTACATGAAACCCTATTCAATACTGGCCCTATTGGCCCTGATAAGCCTTTCTGGCTGTAATACTCAATCCTCCGAACATTCAGCCAGCGCCGATTCGACGATTATCCAGCCGGTCGTTATCACCGATTCGGTGGTGCACGATACCGACGATCCCGCAATATGGATCAACCCGCAGGATCCTTCCAAGAGCCTCATTATCGGTACGGATAAAGACGAAGACGGTGCTTTGTACGTATTCGATCTGGCCGGGAAAATCCAGCAGGACAAAGTGGTAAAAAACCTGAAACGTCCAAATAACGTCGATATCGCTTACGGTTTAATGCTCTCGGGCAAACCTACTGATATTGCTGTGGCTACCGAAAGAGCTGCCAACAGCATTCGTATATTTACACTACCTGATATGAAGGCGGTTGATCTGGGTGGGATTGAGGTTTTCAAAGGTGACTCCATGCAGGCGCCGATGGGCGTATCCCTCTATACGCGGCCTTCCGACAAAGCTATATTTGCGATTGTAGGAAGGAAAAATGGCCCGAAAGAAGGTTACCTGTGGCAGTACCGGCTGCAAGATGATGGAAAGGGAAACGTGAAAGCGGAACTCGTCCGGAAGTTCGGTAAATACAGCGGCAAGAAAGAGATCGAATCCATCGCTGTCGATAATGAAATGGGATTTGTGTACTATTCCGATGAGCAGGTGGGCGTGCGCAAATATTACGCCGATCCTGACAGCACAGGCAAAGAGCTCGCGCTGATTCCGAATACGGGTTTTACAGAAGATAATGAAGGGATTTCCATTTATAAAACAGGTCCAAAAACAGGCTATATCCTCGTCTCAGATCAGGGTGCAGACCAGTTCTATATATTCAGAAGAGAGGGTACAGCCGCCAATCCGCATGAACACGCGCATTTGAGGACCGTGAAGGTAGCCGCGCATAAAAGTGATGGTTCCGATGTGACTAACCTGGCGCTTTCACCGGCGTTTCCCAAAGGACTGTTTGTAGTGATGTCGGAAGGAAAAGTGTTTCATTATTACAAATGGGAGGATATTATTGGGGACATTAAATAGCTTTTCCCTGAACTTTTAAGCATAAAAAGGATCTGGCGCCCCAAAACGGGAACGCAATAAAAAGGTTGGACGTTCTGTTAAAGATAACAACGGTTACAAAGTTGAGTAACCATCACTTTAACGAGTCAAAGAGTTGAGTACGTTTGCCCTAGGAAATGTAATGTCTATCCACTTTCTGGACAGGCCTGCGCGGATCCTGCTTGGAAAATACAAGTATCAGCACAAATTCCTGTATGTATTGCGCGGTTCGGGGCAGGTGAAACTGGACCATAGTCTCTTCAATTTCAGCCAGGGTTCTTTTTATGCTTTCCGGATTGCAAATGGTGTAGAGTTAACGGCTTCGGTGCCGGTCACTGCGTTCGTCATTGTTTTCAACACCATCCCATTTCCAGATAACAGGCTGCCCCAAGATCTGAAAAGTCAGCTGCGGATTGTGGACAGGGTCAATAGTCTGGTGCCTATCACTTCTGAGATTCATGAATACCGGGTCCAGCACGTGGAAGACCAGGAATCGGTGGGTTCGCTGGTGAAAATGATCCGTAGAGAGATAGCGGTACCGCAGGAACATTCGGAAGAGATCATCCTCAATAATGCGCTGAATATCCTCAACATTGCAGTACGTATAGCCCCGGAGGGTGTAAGCCAGAAACTGGTTGCGGATCAGTCTTCATGCATTGCGAAAGTGACGCGCTTTGTGCAGGATAAAGTAAAGCACAACAAAAAGGTGACAGTTGCAGAAATTGCCCGGGAGTTGAAGACCACAGAATATGTACTCAACCGCACGTTCATCAAAGACTCAGGGACCACATTTGCCGCCTTTCTTAGAAAAACGAAAAGCCAGTTGTAACAGGATTTTGCTTTTCGTCTAAAAGTGCCTTTCCAGGACCTGGATCATATTCCCTTCCAGGTCAAAGCAATTTCTGACCTTCCCTCCGCCTATTGCGGGTATGATCTCTCCTGCCCATTTTATGTTTTTGGTATCAAGATAAGCGATCGCTGCTTCAAGGTCTGTGACGCGAAACGCAACGTGCGACCAGCCTGGCGTCCAGGTCGTGCGTTCCTGACGGAGTGTATGGTCTTTCGGCATGATTTCCAGCAAGGTACCGTCGGGCGCTTTGAGCATCCACACGGGCTTTGGATCTTTGAAATACCGCTCATATCCCAGCATTTCGCAGTACCAGTTTGCCAGTAACTCCACATCATCGGCCGCCACAGCCGGGTGATCAACACCTGTAAAAATTGCCTTCCATTGATCTTCCATCGATTCGAATAGTTCTTGAATAAGTCTGTTGTGGTTCAAACTTACAGTTTTTGTATAAAAAAAATCCTCAGCTGGCCAATGTTGCCTTGCTGAGGAGTTTGTATATTGATGTGAACGAGCCGGGTAACCAGTATCAGAATTTCACATTCTTGATAGCGCTGTAAGAAAAAGTCTGGTCGCGGTCAACCATTTTCAGGCGATAGTAACCAGCCCCGGAAAGCGGTTTTTGATCGGTAAATGTATAATTCCGCTTCGACTTGCTTTGTCCGGAAGCAGCCTTCCTGCCAATCTCTTTCCACGTTTTCGCATCCGAGCTACGCTGGACCACAAAGTAATCAGAATTTGATTCCTCAGCCGTTGCCCACGCTAAATTGGCCAATTTGCCGCTTTTTGATGCAGTGAAACTGGTTAATGTGACTGGCAATGCATTATCCTGGCTCACCGCTACTGTATTGTAGTTCGCCGATTGACTGCCGATCTTGATTTCATCCACATACATCGACCGGATCTGATTGGCGCCTCTGGCCATATTGCTCCACTCCCACTTGTAGATTCCGACTTTAAAATACGGGAAATGCTCGTCGTTGTAGAAATTAGGCTGATTTTCCCTCTTTAAAATGAGTTTCGAATTTCTCCAAACCTCCACAACACCATTGTTATCGTGTGACCATTTTACGTGAAAAACCCAATCCAGCCATTTATCCTTATCCACCGGGCCGAGGTCGATGCGGGTAAAAGTAAAATGATCCTGTATGGTCACCTTGTTTGCGTCTGATCTTATTTCGAGGACAAAACGGTCGTCAAGCACACCGAGCAGCATCGGCGGACTACGCCAGCCTTCGCCGGCTGCAAAGTCAGGAAGTGACTGCCACTGAACAATGCTCTCTTCGATCGGGTCTTTTACAAATGTATTCGGCAGGTACATAGAGAAGGCATACCAGCCTTCGGGATTATGATTGGGCGCTTCACCCAGCTCTGTCCGGGCACCATTTGGCAGGTCCCCCCTTCTCAGTTCAAATTTTAATGCACCAGTACCCGCACGTTTTACTTTCCTATCGACCGTAGCTGACCAGGAACAGCAAATTGCTTTTTCATACCAGTCACCCATTTCGTTATCGAAACTGTAATACGAAAGCAGCGGACCTTTGCCTCCGTCGCCAGTTTTAGCATTATGCCCGGCGGCAGTCTCATTATTTGCATTCTCAGGCAATACTTCGCCAGTTTCGGGAGAGCTGCAGCCGAAAAACCCGACCGCAAAAAGCAGTAGTAGTAAAGATTTTTTCTTCATGAGTTAGCGGGTAATAAGTTGTACTTCGATCGTCTAGCGACTGGGCAAAGCTAGAAAAATTACATACAAATACTACACAACAAGAAAATTATTTGTAGAAGTTAATACTACAAGAATGTAACTATCAAGTAACTAATTGCTGTCCACTTTCAAGCTAGTTTAATACACTCCATATATATAGCCAAAAAATGTCACCAAATCGCCAGTTTGGCGCATGAAGGAAGATTTGCTTAGGCGGTGAATGCGCAGGTCGGGTGATTCTGCGGCGTTGTGTACCAACCGGCACACTTCCCCACAAGCAATTAGAGCTATCGAATAAGTTCTACAATTGAAACAATTACAATCAGGAGGGTTAAGAAGGTCGAAAGAAGAGGTTTTTCGCACCAGCCAGGCAGGCATTCAATCCCGTTTTGGGAAAGGTAAAATCCGTTGCTTTTCTGAAAATTGTCTGGAAAGTTTCCAACTGGTCCTGGTCTGGAATATTCAGTTACTTATTTCGAACAGTTTTTCTGTAACTGCAATTCATACGCAGTTTGCATAACTACTTTTTTAATTTATAAATATAGTTTAAATGCAATTTGTAGAAATATTTACACGCCTGAAATTGCACCTAGTTACTAAATAAAACGCTTCCCCAACCTCTCAAAGGTTCACCCTCAAAATGCGCCTCGTCACCCCAAAATGGTCACGCAATAAATAGTAATCTATTATACTTGCTAACGATTTAGACCTATCCTCATTCAGTAATTTGTTTCGTTATTTACTCTCCTCTAAAATGAACTTGTCAGAAAATAAAATCACCTCTCAGATCTATTTGCAAAATCGAAATCCTGTGATCACAGGCAACCTTTTTAAGTCCGCAATGCCGCTTCCTAATTATCAAAAACAAGTAATCTATTAATCATTATTTAATCAATTAAAGACTCTAATTTAATTAGTGTTAAATACTCTCGTTTAAACCCTCGTTTATTTATGAAAATTCTAGCAATTGCCTCTGCCGGAGGACACTGGATTCAGTTATTAAGATTGAAACCCGCATTTGAAGGCCACGAATTGATTTTCGTTTCCACTAAGAAAAGCTTTAAAGACACTGTGGACGGATATGAATTCCACAGCATTCCTGATGCCAGCAGATGGAACAAAATGAAGCTGCTGTATTCACTGATGTGTGTACTGAAAATCGTCTTCCTTTCCCGTCCAAATATCATCATTACAACCGGCGCCGCACCCGGTTTAATGGGAATTATCGCAGGTAAAGTAATCGGTGCCAAAACGGTCTGGATTGACAGTATTGCCAACGTTGAGAATATTTCAATGAGCGGCAGAATAGCGACTTCAATAGCTGACAGAAGCTATACACAGTGGCCGGATTTGTCTAATTCAAAAGTTACTTTTAACGGAAGCGTATTATCATGATTTTTGTAACAGTAGGTACTCAGGGAGCCTTTGACAGGCTAATTTCCACGATGGACCAGGTAGCTGAGCTGCTGCCGCACATCACATTCGTCGCACAGGTGTCAACCGGCGGCAGCTACAAGGCCAAACATATGAAGGCACTTGAATTTATATCTCCAACAGAATTCGATAAATACTTTTCCGCCGCGGAATTGGTTGTCAGTCACGCTGGTATGGGTACGATCATTTCTGCATTCGAAAGAGAAAAGCCAATTCTGGTTTTGCCGAAATTGGTTAAATATGGAGAACACAGAAATGACCATCAGCTGGCGACTGCAAAAAGATTAGAAAGTCTCAATTACGTGCACGTTGCTTACGACGAACAACAGCTGAAAGAAAAGGTCTTATCCATGGCAAAAGGAGCACTTAATCCTTTGCACTCTGTGGGCAAATATGCATCTCTTGAATTAATCAATTCCCTGCAAAATTTCATGGCAGTTCCAGCTTAATATACGGAGCTCAAAAACTGACTTTTAACAAATAATAAAAAAAGGTACCGGGCAAATGTCCGGTACCTTTTTTTATTTACAACAAATGAATATTCAGGTAAATAAAAAAGGTGCAGTAATTACATTGCCGCACCTTTTTAGTAAGAACTATTTTTATCAGTTGAGCTTTGCCTTGAAGAAAGAACTGTACCACAATTCGAGTGACAATAAAATAAACAACTGCTTCTTGTAGTCCTTTTTCATCGACCTGTGCTGCTGGATCATTTTCTTGATAAATTCAACATTGAAATATTGTCTGCACAGTGAATCCGAACTATCGATCATTTGCATTAAAGTATCAGACAATTCATTTTTGAACCAATCCCCTACCGGCGTTTCAAATCCTCTTTTCTTGCGATGAATGACAGATTGTGGAAGCCACGCTTCCGACGCTTTTTTATGAATGTATTTACCCATTTTTCCTCTTAATTTTAAATCAATCGGAAGAGACTCCAGATAATTGACGAGATCAATGTCGAGGTACGGAACCCGGTTCTCAATAGAGTTGGCCATCGTGAGCTTATCATTGAAAAGCAGCAGGTTATCAGGCAGCATCGTGCGGGTATCCAGGTAAAGCAGCTTCGACAGGGAATCGGCGTTTTTGTCGGTTCTGTCGTAGAATTTCTCAAAATGGACTTTCTGGTTGCATTCGTTACGCGCCAGGAAATCAGGCTTGTACAAATTCTCCTTCATGTCCGGCGTCAGCAAGGTGTAAATCGCGATGAAGCGGTCGAGTTCGTTGCTAAACTGCGATGCATATACGCCGCGCTCCAAGGTGCTGTTATTTGAGAAAATTTTAGAAACCAACGAAAGTGGGAGCATAGACAAAATGCCCTTGTATTTCGAGATCAGCCGCTCACCCTGGTAGCGTTTGTATCCGGCCATCGGCTCGTCGGCACCCTGACCGCTCAATACCACTTTCACCTGCTGGGAAGCCAGGTTTGAAAGATAGTAAAGTGCCGGAATAGTCGGCTCAGCCACCGGTTCCTCGGTGTGGTAGAAAGATTTATAAAAGTAGTTCATGTAGGTTTCCTTTTCCATGAACGTTTCATAATGCTCCGAACCGATCAGCTGTGAAGTTTCGCGCGCGTCGTCCAGCTCATTGAAATTCCCTACGCCTTTAAATCCAACTGTGAAAGTCTTGATCTTATAAGCAGATTTTTTCGACATCAAATGCCCGAGTACGGCCGAATCAAGTCCGCCGCTCAGCAGAAGTCCAACCGGCACATCACTCAGCAACTGGCGCTCGACAGCTTGTTCGAGCAGACGCTGATATTCAGCAATCGCCTCTTCCTCAGATATGTTGTAGTTTATTTTCTGCGCTTTTGGCCAGTAATTCTTGAAAGTATGGCGGCCATCTGGTGAAAATTCAAGGTAAGTCGCCGCTTCCAATTTCTTGATTCCCTTGAAAAGCGTTTGCGGCGCAGGATTGTAGCGGAAAGTGAGGAACGTATTCAATGCAGCCTCATCGATTTCCCGCGCGTATATTTTGTTGTTGGAAATCACTTTGATCTCCGAACTAAAAATAAGCTTGTCGCCTGAAATGTAGTAATACAGCGGTTTTACACCAAAAGGATCGCGTACGAGAACCGTCTTGCCTGTTTTACGATTAAAAAATGCAAACGAGAAAATACCGTTGAAATCTTTAACGGAATCAATACCGAATTCGCGCAGGTAATATAAAATGGTCTCCGTATCAGACTGACCTCTGAAACTGATGTTAGGCAGCTTGGCCCTGAGCTCTTTGTGATTGTAGATCTCCCCATTGAAAGTGATGCAGTAATCCCCGCAATCGGTAAACATAGGCTGCTTTCCAGCTTCCGAAAGGTCCAGGATCGAGAGGCGCGTATGACCAAGAAAAACCCGGTAATTATCAGATTTCAATTCAATAAGCGCCTGTGAATCAGGGCCTCTGTGACTGATCAGATTGATATCCTCTTCGGGCAGTTCACAATTAATACTTCCGGCAATTCCACACATAGTAAAGGAGAGATAAGGTTATTAATATTTTTGATAAATTATTTTTCGGTCAGAAGCTCGGTATAAAAGGAATGCAGCTTCGGGATCACCGAGTTAGAGTAATATGGTTTCAAGATCAGGGACGACCGCTGGCCCATTTCCAATGCGAGTACCGGTGAAAGCACAAATGCTTTCAGGCTTTCGAGGATCGATTTCTTGTTGCCAGGCTCGACGAGGAACCCGTTCACATTATCGCGTACTACCTCGCCAATGCCCCCAACCGGAGTAGAGATAATAGGCAGATTGTAGCTCATTGCTTCCAATATAGAAACCGGAAGTCCTTCATTATGAGACGGTAATATAAAAATGTCACTCGTAGAAAGCAGTTCATCCTTCTTTTCGCCCGTTACCCAGCCTACGTATTCGACGATGTTTTCCAGCGAATGCGTTTTAATAATAGCTTCCAGTTTCTGCGACTCGCCGTTTCCGCCAACCAGCAGTTTGAGCCGACCGTTGAAAAATTCTTTGTTTTCAATAATTACATTAACCAGATCGTAAATACCCTTTCTGTCGCCAATATATCCCAGGAATAAAAGCGTAAGAACCGGCTTTTGTCTTCTCACCGGTGTTTTATCCGGATGATCTACAATGTTTTCAAGAATATGAATTCGTTTCGGGGAAAAATTCTCCTTGAAGAAATCGTTCCATTGAATCGAAAGACAAATGATCAGGTCGGCGTGGTTAATGAAATGAGCGACCAGCTTTTTCACAAACGCGCCGCTGCCGTTATAAAAAATGTGAAAATCGGAGCCGTGGCTGTGGTATACGACCGCTTTTCCAAACACATATTTGGCAATCAGAAACAATATGTATTTGCGAAAGAAGCTTCCGTTGTGCGCGCCGTGAATATGGACGATCTTGATTTTCCTGTTCGCTATCAATACGCCAACATATTTAAAAAGCGAAACAAAGAAATACGGAACATTCGCTAGTGTGCTGTAATTTCCTTCGTAGGAAGATACAAACTGAAAATCAGAAATGTTTTTATTGTAGGAGGCAATTACCGCGCCCATTCCGCCACGGTGATTTTTATATTGCGGACCTACGTGCAATGCGTGTTGAAAAAGGGAGCGTTCTGGCATTTTGAAAAACTTTTCTTATTGATGATAAAGGAGGGTAAGACTGTTACGCTAGTTCAGGCTCTGTCTGCCTGATAATTCGTGCGGGATTACCGACCGCCACAGAATAAGAAGGAATACTTTTCACGACCACACTTCCCGCGCCGATCTTCACATGATCGCCGATCCTTATATCTCCGATGATGCATACATTAGCGCCAATATCAACGTGGTTACCAATTACCGGGCATGAATCACTTGACCCGTTATTACCGATCGTGGTGGATTGGCGCAGCGTACAATCGGATCCCAAAACAGTATTAGAATGAACTACCAGCGCTTGTCCGTGAAATACGCGCAACCCTTTTCCGGCTTTCAGATCGTGTGGTATCTCTGTTCCCAATATAAAATTCACAAGTATTTTGTAAAATATGATATAGGGAAAAAGCAGGAGCGAAACGATGCCGCCACGAGAATAGTAGCTTGCAATTCTGAACAAAACCATCAGGAAACGTCCCCTTGAATTTTGCTGGTTGCTTTTCCAGTCCTGAAATATATATGTGATCATGTGGTGTTTTATAAATATGGAGAAGGGAATATTATTTCGTTCTTCTTAATACATCCGAATCTGCAAACTGGCAATACAGCCGAAGCAGGTATTTGTACACAACAGGTTGAAACAGGAAAATAGACAACGCATATTTATGCTTGCTCCGAACCGTTGCGTTCTTCGGATAATCTCTGTATTTCAATAGGTTATCTGAAATCAGTTTGTACTCAGACGCATATTCACTTGCATCAGACAAGATCAGCAGATTCAAAAGAGAGATATTGGTAACAAAGTCAAACATCACCGCAGATTCGAGTATTTCCCGGTCTGCATTTTTACTTTGCGCCAACATTTTGGTAGAGAAATCCAGGATATTCATGTACTTCTTACTGAACCTGGCCATGCTTTCCGAATTCTCCCGGACAATGTAATTATACTTTTCACTGCTCGTCCGTATCACCTTCGAAGCCTTTTGAAGCACATTGAAATTGTAAAACATGTCTTCATAAATATGCCCGGTAAACAAAACAGACTTAGCCAGATCAGCTCTGTATATTTTGTCGTAAACGCTGATCGGAAAATCGTTATTTAATAATGCGACAAGCGCTTCCTTTTTATTGAATAACTGTAACTCCTGGGCTGTACTATCCGAGGTCTGGTTGTTCAGCGTTGTCTTTTTCACGCCGCACATGGAGATATCAGCCTTGAAGTCAGATATATTGGTCAGCAAAATTTCATACATATCCTTTTCAAGCTCATCGTCGCAATCGACAAATCCGATATACCTGCCGGTCGCCAGTTCGACTCCTGCATTTCTGGCCTCCGAAACGCCCTGGTTATTTTGGTGCACAACGGTAATGCGCGGGTCGCGGCGGGCAAATGCATCACATCTGGCCGGGCTCGAATCGGTGGATCCATCGTTGACTACGATTACTTCGAAGTCAGTGAAAGACTGGTTTAATATCGAATTAAGAGAGGATTCTACGTATTGTTCCTTATTATAAACGGGAACAATAATGGATAATGCTGGCATAAAACTTCTTTTTAACGTTGAGGAAACTACCGGCTTGGCAATATGGATCTTTTCACATCCCAATACATCAGGTAAGCCATAGCAAGCGGAGCAATTCGCGAATATCCAAGCGTGTTAACGACTGACAAGCCAAGCTGATATCTTTCTCTTACCGAAACGGCCGTGGATAATATTACAACTGAAAAAGCCCATTTAAATTTATCCAGATTCGAAGTCTCTTCTGAAATATTATTGGCTTTGAAATAGTCTGCAACCCACTGAATATGCTGAACATTGGATTCCAGTTTCCGGAGTACAACAGATTTTTGTTTCAGGTTGGAAGAGATATTGGATCCGCTGAAACGCCACGAAACACGCGCATATGGGATAGTAACAATATCCGATTTCCGGCCGAACTTAATCCACGTTGCATCGTCGGAACACCAGGCGAGATCGTAGTTTTGAAAACCATCTTCCCGATAATAAACGCTTCTCCTGAAAATGTACTCGACAACCGAACTGTGAATTTTATGACGAATGCGCTCTGCGAAGAAATTTTCAACTCTTAATACAGCAGGATAATTGCTGCATTTCTTGATCGTTTTGCTTTCGCCGTCGATGATATCAATGTCAAAGTGAAAAAGGTCAGCCTTAACGCCGCTATTGAGTGATTTGTAAAATGAGCTCACGCAATTTGGATCCATCACGTCGTCATCGGAAAAGAGCCAGATCCACTCTTCATTGTTCGTCATCGCCACCGAGCGCTCCCAGTGTCCTACCAGATTTTGCGCGCCCATATTGTGCTCAAACCGCTTGTAAACAATGTCCAGATCGTAGGTGAAATCCTTGATGATTTTGAACAGATTATTGGGACTGCCGTCATCACCAATGTAAACGGTAAAATCTTTACAGGTCTGATTTCGGATCGACTCCAGTGTGTCGAAGAGATACTCGCTTTTAAATGCGGGAATCACTATGGCTAACTTTTGGTCGGATTTCATTGACGATTTAATAAATTGAGGAGGGTAAATAAGCAGATAGAGTTAGGTGATATTAATGCGCCTTCTCGGGGCTGATCCGATTTCTTAATTTCATGACAGGTGCTTCAATGAATCTGTAATTGATCGCAGATACGATAAAAACGAGGACCCAATAAGTCACATATAAAAGGATCGACATCGAAATGGAACTGGTCTCATATTTCTCGAAAAACGGAATATAGATCAGCGAATAATGGATCAGGTACATTGAATATGAAATGAGACTGATGTGCATTACCGCATCACGCAGTAATCTGTATTTTATCTTTTTTACGAATACCGCGTGCGGCAATAACATAGCAAAGAAAATAGGCATGACAGTATAGAAAGAACTGTTGATCAGCAGCTTAACGACGCTACTGTCACTATACCAATTGGTTTTCTCAAAAATCATAAAAACAACCGCCACTGCTAAAAACGACCCGATCAGCCCGATGACGGCCAGCGGCTTTTTCCATTTAAGCAGAAATGTGCGGGCGTTGTGAAAGGCAAGCGCGACGATCACTCCGTACATTATTGCATCCAAACGGAATACAACAACTTTCCTGATATCCGTATCCAGATTGATATCATTTCCGGTGAGGGATTTTATAAATCTTAATGAAATAAACAGGATCAGATAAGCGCTGAATGTATAAAGCAGGATCCGGTTTTTGCTGCTACCTTTTGCCAGATAATTAACGATCATCAGAGCGACCGGGACTGTCAGATAAAACCATTCTTCGACTGCCAGGCTCCAAGCTTCACCGAAAAACGGAGGGTGAGCAGAAGTCAGGTTTTGTATGAACAGGAAATATTTCCAGTTGAATTCGGTGTTATATAAATAGCTGTAAAGCAGAAAGCAAACCACCAGCATGAAGTAATAGTTGGGTACAGTACGCAACCACCTTCTCATCCAGAAATTAACAATTGTTTTGAAAGTAAACTGCTCTTCTTTCAGGAAAATCTTAATTAAAATAGAACCGATCAGAAAGCCGCTCAGAACAAAAAACAGATCTACTCCCAGCGGCCCGATCCAGGTGGAAGCGACATACATTTTCTTGAAAACCTGGCCAATGACAGGAATCGTAAAAAGCGGTTTCAATATTCCGAACGAATGGTACCAGACAACCAAAAGTATGGCGATCGCGCGTAATGCATCCAGTCCGGGTTTTCTTTCGGAGCTGTGTTTGGTTTGCTTCTTTTCCTGGGCAGGAATTATCGGCCTTTCCGTTTCCTGAAGTAAAACTTGTTCCATGTTTTAAGGGGTTTACGCTAGTTCTGCAACACGAGTTTCATGCTCATATTCAGCAGGTTCAATCGTTCTTATCATTATTTTCTGTGTGTAAGACCATTCAACGAGATAAAAAAGAAAACAGAAAAATGGAATTGCAGCTGCGTAAGAATAATGTTCACTGATCCACACTAATACCAGAGAATAGACAAAGAATAACCTGAGATATTTGGTTTCACCTGTATAATAGCGGCTGCTGATCCCTTTAATATTTACCCATAAAATATTGATCACATAAAAGATACCGAACAGATTGAATGCACCGATCAAGCCCACGTCGCTCCTGTACAATCCTAACTCCTGATTCATCCGAAGCATTTCCATTCCGTAATGCGAATTGTGATTTTCCATACCATTTCCGGTAAAAACTGTCATCCAGTGAGGCCAGTAGTCAAACAGGAAAAAGTCGGCAGCGATATTACGGATATCGTCTTCGTTTGAATTTAGCTGATCGTTGGTGAGCTCGACAAAGCTGCCGAACAATACATCGCTGAATGCATACGCAAAACAGGAAAGCGCGAGCGCCACGCCGAGTGCCATAATTTGGGTCCTTCCTTTCAGGCTCAAAGTAAATATCGCCATGCAACCCATCACCGCAGCCGCTACTTGTCGGGTTCCGAAATAGTAGAGCCCGGCCAGTCCTAGCAGGACAAATAGCATATAAACGAATTTCTGTTTTCTGAGGGATTCGCAATAAAAATAAATGGTCATAAATACCCCGAAATAATGAGGGTCGATCATGAACCTGTAAATATTCCCGCGCAATAATTCCTGTCCGTCTTCGCCGTCTCTGTTATAAAACAGGATCATTGGATATGTGAATTGCTGCACGATCGTAATTATGCACCATATTACTCCGATAGTCGCTATCAGATACACAATACGCTTGGTATCAATATTGAAAACGCGAACCACGAAATAGATTAGCCAGAAAAAATTAGTTCGGATTACCGACACTGACCAATGCAATTCCTGACCGTGAAATGCCGCTGCACCGAGCGCGCTAATAAGCGGTATGATCAGGAACAGCTTTACATTGGTCCCGAAAATAGAAACGGCAGGCGATCTGTCTTTTGATACGATCAGAATTCCAATACAAGCGACCACTACCACAATTTCGAGCACATCGAATATCCTTCCATTTACTCCATGAAATGCAAACAAATGGCTGCTTACCAACGTAGCGAATACAACAAATGCAAATTTGAGGTTCTGGTATTTGCCTGTTGTCATTTCAGCTGAGCCGATATTTTCACCGTTGAGCGTTAGTATCATTTTATTATTTCGTGGAGTGCCGGTTGATTACGGTTGTTAGTGTACGTTACAATCCCTTGTTAGCTGGCCTTACTGTTGCATACATTTTTTTGACCATCGGATTTAATAGCTCCGATATACTCTGGAATCTGAAAAACTCCCCGTTGATCGGGTTAAGTCCTTTTCTTTTCAATACCACATACATACTAACGAACAGGAATATCTCGGTAAAAAGCCAGTTAGCCGACGTTCCCATGTAGCCCCATTGTCTGACGATCAACAGGTTCAAAGAGATACTGATAATTCCCGCCAGTGCAGATATTGTAAAGAAGTGTTTGTCCATTTTCAGATTGACCATGATCTGAATTCCAAGCACATTATTCAGCGCGAATAACAGCGGAATAATTGCAAGCATTTGAAATACAGGAATAGCAGCTTCGAACTTCTCTCCGTAAAACAACCTGATCACTAATGGGCCGAATACAAATATGAATACCGAGGCGCTGCCAATAAAAAGGACAATCAATGGAATCAGTTTTTGAGCAACGCGCAGTCCGCTTTCCTTACTTTCCGAGAATGCGCGGCCAATATATGGGTAAAACGCCTGCGCCAGTGGCATTGTCAAAACTGATTGTGCGATGACGATCAGTCTCTGAGCGGAAGTGTAAAATCCAACCTGCTCCGGATTCTGGTACAAACCCAATATGACGGTATTGGTACTGGAATAAAGATTGACGAAAATCAGCGAAAAGAAAATGATCCGTTCTTCCCACAACACATTGAAACATCTTTTCAGATTGAACCGCAGAAATTTGATCTTGTAATTCTTTAATGCCCACACAAAAGACCAGACCGCGATTCCAGTTTGTATCAATCCTATTAAAAGTGGCTGCCAGATATAGTCTTCATTTTTTCTTACAAAAAACAAAATAGAAATCGTAAAAAGCAGCTTACTGGTGAGGTTGAAAATAGCCACTTTCGTTAGATCCTGCATCGCCTGGAAAAGCCAGTTTTGTGTAAATAATGAGGCTACACAAACCAGGTAGGAGAATATGATTACCAGCCTGTTGGAGGCAAAATCGGGCACCAGAAATAACGTGGCGACAAACACACTGGTCGCCACTAAAAACAGCAGGCATTGCGTATAAAAAACTTCACTGAAGACTTCGCTCCGATAGTCAACATTATCGGGATCTTTCAGCAGTTTTCTGGTAGCCGAAAAGTCAAAACTATAACTGACAAGTAGGGTGAAATAGGCAACATAGGCGACCGCAAAATTGATCAATCCATATTTCTCCGGGCCGATTATCCTGGAAATGACGGGCACCGAAAGGATCGGCAGCACGTAATTTCCTATCTGCACCAGGGTAAGCGACAAGAAGTTCTTGCCCAGTTGCTTCATCGAATTACTTTTGTCCATCGTTGAGTAGTTACAGTCTGTTCTGGCTGTTCTTAATGTATTGGCTTACTTAGAAACGGTCAGCGAAATTGCTGAACACCGGGCTCAGAATGCCGGGTTTCTGATCGTAATAGTTCATGTCGTAGCTGTATCCATATCCGTATTTACGGCTTTGCACGCCATTGAACACGATATTCAGGTTAGGCAAATGATTCTGGCTTTGCAGATCTTTAATGAACGCAAGTTCCGATTTGCTGGTCACACCCTGTCTCATCACATAAAGTGTCAGATCGGCCATTTTAGCGAAAAGCAATGCGTCTGAAATCAAATGCACGGGCGGACTGTCTATGATAATGTCGTCATAAACGTTCGCCAGATCCTGGATCAACTGCTGCAATTCGCCGTTTTCAAGGATTTGCGATGGATTTGGAAGCGCAGTTCCGCTGCCGATAATATCCAGGTACGCGTCAGCATTTGAATTTTGAATGATCTTGTCAACCGACGTTTCTCCGGCCAGGTAATCGCTCACACCAGGCAGCGAGCTGTCCATTTTGAAGTTTTTGAGAATTTTCGGTTTGCGCAGATCAAGTTCGACCAACACGGTTTTTCTTCCTGCGAACGCCGTAGCCAGTGCCAGGTTGCTGCTCAAAAAGCTTTTCCCCTCGCCTGCCACGCTGGAAGTGATCAGAATGACCCTACCCTTCCTTTTATCGCTGTAAATATGTTGTAACCTGATCCGTATCGCCCTGATCTGCTCGCTGATCGCGGTAGTCCAGTTACTGTTGGCAGGCACCTTCTTTTTACCCGTTTCAAGCAACAATTCTCCGATTACAGGAATCTTAACAGCATCAGTGATCTCGGAAACGTCTTCGATTTTGGATGTAAAGTGGATTCTCATGTACACGATCCCAAACGGCAGCCCAAATCCGAAGATTAGTGCCAGCGCGGCAGCCAGCGATTTCATCGTACCCGACGGAGCGCCCGCATAAGCCCTGTCCACCACCCTGTCTTCTTCGAGGCTCGATGCGTAGCGGATAGATACCTCTTCCCTCTTCTGTAACAGATAGTTATAAAGACTTTCCTTGATCGATTGCTGTCTCTTGATATTCACATATTGCCGCTCCTGCGTCGGAATATTCTTGATCGAAGACTCAAACTTGCGGTTGTAGGTTTGCAGCTTATCACGGGTATTTACCAGTGAAGTCCTGATATTCTCCACGTTCTCTTTAATAGCAGTTTTTGTGGTTAAAATCTGGCGGTTGATCGGTTCAAAGTCGGGATTGGTTTCCGGCGTTGTCGCAAGCAATTTTTCGCGTTGCAATTGCAGCAAAGCCAGTTTTTCAATCTGACTGCTCAACGCAGGATCGTCTATTCCAAGCGTGGTAGGCACTTTGTCCGGACCTTGAGCGGATCTGATATATTTTTCAACACCCGAAATCACGCTGAGCTTGATATTCACATCATTAAGTCTCGCATCATTCGCCTGCATATTTTCCAGACTGATCTTCGAGTCCGACGTCATATCAGTAAGCCCGCGGCTGCTTTTAAAGGTTTCAATCCCTCTTTCCGCATCATTCAGCTCCACACGCAGGGAGTTCAGGCGCTGGTCGAGAAAGTCGATCGTATTTTTGATCTCCTGGTTTTTCGAAACCGTTCTTACTTGGTTGTAGTTGTTAATCAACGTATTAAGTACATCTTTTCCACGCTGCGGAACCTGGTCGTGCAAAGACAATACGATCGTTGTAGAGAGCTTATTCGAAAGGGTTACATCAATGCGTTTCTGGTAATCAATGGCCAGAAAGTCAGGATCCAGATTAGCGATTTCGATTTCTGAATTGATGTAGGAAGTAAGGTCTTTTACGGCTTCCAGTTTCCAGGTTCCGTATTCGTCTTTTACTTCACTATTGAATGCAACTTCCTGCTCTCTATCATTTGGATATTTAATGATAAAAGTATTCGGGCTGTTAATAACGATGTTGAATTTGCCATACTTCGCTGCATCCGGCCCGCCCGGAACGGTTAACTTAACGGGGCTGTCCTTATACAGATCCGTGTAGCCGAAACTATCCTTTTTGCGATACTGAACTGCCAGCTGCAAATCGGAAATAACCTGACCGATCAACTGCTTTGATTTTAGAACCTCGAATTCATTTTCGATGATCCGGGTTGAATTCAGAAGGTTGATTTCTTGAAGCGGCGCCTGTTGATTAGGGGTCTTTTTTTCATCCTGGATCAGCAGTGAAGCTTTCACTTCGTACACCGGCTTATCGGTTTTTAGGTAAAAGAAAAACAACGTTCCAGTTATTGCCATTCCTATTACGAAAAGCGGCCAGTGGTACAGGTAGCGCTGGATGGACGAGCTTCCTTTTCCATTTTTATTCTTAGGGTCTGAAAAGGCGAAGGCGGTAATTTGTGCCTGTTGGATATTCATTATGACTGTTATCTATATAAGTTTGACAGAACGATGGCAATGATAGAAAGCCCGGAAAGTGCGAGGGTTGTGATGCGGAAGCCGCGGTCGACAGTGGCGTATTTCGTACGATCAGGTTGAACGTAGATCTCGTCGTTGTTTCTCAGATAATAATAGGGAGATTCAAAGAGCTTCTTGGAAGTAAGGTCAATAGGAATAAAGTTGCGCTTTCCATCCTGCTCACGAACGAGGATAATATTGTTGCGCATCGCTGTGATATTAAGATCTCCTGCGAGTGTCAGCGCCTGCGTGATCGTTGTTCTTTCGTTGTGCAGCGTGTAAATATCAGGTCTCTGAACATCTCCATAAACAGCTACTTTAAAATTAAGGATGCGGATATTAACAACCGGATCTTTATAATAAGTCAGCAATACTTCGGTTAATTTTTTACGCAATTCCGAAGTCGTTAATCCGCTTACTTTAAAATTACCGATTAATGGAAGCTGTATTTCTCCGTTGTAATCGACAAGATATCCCGTAACCGGATTGTCGGCAGACTGATCATACATGTTTCCATTAACACGGTTCAAATTATAATTAAAGACAGAGGAGGATTCGGGGTTTCTACTGCTGACATTAATTCCAAGTATGTCGGCAGGCTGCACAGTAATAGGCACGTAATTCTTAACATTCTCGATGATCAACGAATCACGATTGAGGTCTTTAAAATAAGGTACCTTTTTGTAAGAACTGCAAGAAAAATTGAGAAGAATGAATAAGAACGGAAGGTACCTGAAAGATGAAGTAAGGCTCTTAGACAACTTAATAGAGGGCAAAGGTAATTTCATGTTGAGTAGGGTATTTATTAACAGAACAAAGTAATGCATTAGTATTTATTCAATCACTTATTTTGGGGTATCATTCCTATACGTTGGGGCGGAATGGGTATTTACAGGGGTTTCAAAATTGAGAAGCAGGCTATGTATTTGCATTCATTTTATAAATTCGGAAATCTGCAATATTTAAACGTTTTACTATATACGTAACCTTAATATAACGATCCGATCTAAAAATTGAATTATTTACTTTTTGTGTGAACGTGGTTATAATCAAGCTTCGCGTTTCCCACCGTGATGTCGTCTACGAATATTACCCTGGGTTCGTCACTGGCTGAAACCCTTGTATTCACAGAGCCCGGTGCATTGGTCCAGCCAATTCTTAAAATACCGATTTTGAAATAGGGAAACTTCCTGTCATAATAGGAATTAGGCTGGTTCAGTCGCTGGAATACCAGCGCATCGTTTTTCCAAACCTCTATTTTTCCTGTATTATCGTAAGCCCATTTGATGTGAAAAACCCAGTCAAGCCATTTGTCCCTGGCTACCGGCCCGAGATTAAATCTTTCGAACGTATATTCATTAGGTCTCGTCACCAGGTTGTGGTCTGACCGTATTTCCAGCACCAGACTATCGTTGAGCACCCCAAGCAACAAAGGCGGGCTGCGCCATTCTTCACCCGCATCAAAATCAGGAAGTGACTGCCAGGAAACGATGCTTTCCTCTATCGTATCCTTTGTGAAAGTTTGCGGAAACAGCACTGAAAACGCAAACCAACCCTCCTTCACATCGTTAGGTATCAGCCCGTAAACCGCTTCGGGACCGATGAGTGTATTTTTTTGCGCTTTCGTAAAAGACGCTTCCTGTATCTCAAAGCGCAGCGACTTCTTGCCTCCCCTACTTACTGAACTGTCCAGTTTTGCTGACCAGGGGCAGCATACCACCTTTTCCGGCCACTCGCCTATCCCATGCTCAAAATCAAAATGGGCGATCGTGTCATTTGCTACCTCCGGCTTTGTCGGCTCATGTTTCTTCTTGGAAATCCCAAGACGTTCGCATGATTGAAGGCAGAAGAATATGGCTGCTGAGCAAACTGCATAACCAACAAAGTTTGCGATCCGGTATGAAGAAAAATTCATTGAGTGACGAGGAGTTGTATTTAAATATTCTGAACGAAGAGGGTTGTTAAGTCGGTGCCCGGAAGCATTTCGTTCACAATATTAGTATATGCAATATTTACCATCCCTGCTTTTGGGGTGATCGTATCGAAATTCGGGGGTGTAAGTCGGGGTTATTGTGGAGACGATATATATTTACAAATGTACTCCCTGATACTAATTATTTATTTCGACACGAGTTGTAGTACTAACGCGTTTATTGTAAAAATAGTAGCTGGTATCTGCCTATTTAGTTTACATTTCAATATACATATACTTAAATATATTTTTCAACTAATACGGTTTCTTATTAAAACTAGTATTGGAAAAATAAATCCAAAATGCATATTTAGTTATCGTTCCGAATTTAAATTGAAATAATATACAACTGAACAACGATTAATATTCTATTTACATTTTCGCAGGATACATATTTATATTCTTATTAATTTTGAAATTGAAATTCCGTACCATTTAGATAAAGATTTAATACGACAACTTAAATCAGCTATTTATCTATTCTAATTCGGTTGTAAAATACCCCGATCAGATAGTTTGTGACCCCAATTTACGTGCACTTTGCCCCAAAAGCCCGCTACGGTTATATTTAATGTAATACCTTCGATTTACAAATTCCAGAATACATACACTAAAGACTCAACCCTCCTCCGATCAACACCGGCTGGAACAGATATGACCCTCTAAAATTTTAAAATTCTTAATGGATAAGAAATTGTTTGACATTCCTGTACTGCTGATCACATTCAACAGGCCAGAGACTACATGTCACGTATTTGAACAGATCAGAAAATTAAAACCTTCCAGGCTATATATATTTTCAGATGCACCCCGAAACGGGTTGCCCGAAGAACTGGAACTTGTTGACACTTGCCGATGCTTTTTTGACGAATCGCAGATTAATTGGGAATGCAAAGTGGAGCGTTGGCTGGCCGAAACAAATATGGGAAGTGCCCTCGGGATTTCTTCCGCGATTAGCTGGGCATTTGAAACATGTGAAAAATTGATAATTCTGGAAGACGATTGCCTGCCTCATCCTACCTTCTTTACATTTTGCAAATCCATGCTCGACAGATACAGTACCAACGATCGTGTCATGCACGTATCGGGAGCCAGATGGAATGAAGAAGTAAACATGCGCGGGCCGGATCACTTCTTTTCCCTGGTTGGAAATATTTCCGGCTGGGCAACCTGGAAAAGAGCCTGGAATAAATATGATTTCTGGATGGAACAACTTCCCGAGATCAAGAATCAGATGCGCGCACAGAGGCTTTTCAAGAATACGGACATTGCGAAGTATTGGCAGGAAAAATTCGATGAAGTGTACGGTGAAACCAAAAAGCACACATGGAGTATTCAGTGGCAATATACGCTGTTCAAAAACTACGGCCTCGCCGCAGTCCCCAACGTCAACCTGATCAGCAATATCGGTCTCGAAGATGCATACTTCAATCCCAAGAGAGACACTGAGCTTACAAATAGTTTTTACGAAACAAAAAACTGGAAAAGCACCGGATCAAATGTAGAAGTCAGGGCAAACGACCAATACGAAAGAAATTATGCTGAAAGATCACCTGGTAACAGAGGCTCATTCAGCAGCCGCATCATTCAGAAATTCAGGAGCCTGATGTCCTGCTAATTCTGAGTTGCGATAGCGCCAATATGTATCTATCATCATTTTAAACCAATACCCTTTACTACTCACGTTCAAAAAGTTAACCTCCCGGAATCGTTTATGAAAAATTACTTTACCTCCTCCCTGCCAGCTTTTCATTTATGGACTGACATTTTACTGCTAAACATTTCTTTCCTGATTACGCACGAAATGGTGCTCACATCGCTGGCCCCGTTTTCGTATCACGCTTATCTCAATCTGTTCCTGGTCAGCAATCTGATCTGGATCCTGTGTATCAATGTTTTTCGGCTCTATTCATTTACCCGCGTTACTTACAACAGTTACAGCCGGTTTCTGAAACTGATCCTAGCTATTACCGTTCATTTATTTTTCCTCGAACTGTTCGTTTATGTGAGCGGTGAGCAAAGCGGGTTCAGTGAAAACCTCGTTTTTATTTCCTACAAAATCTTCACTTTCCTTGCCCTGCTGACGCATGGAGCGGCTACGCTGGTTCTGCAATACCTCCGGAAATCAGGCTACAATCTGAAACGCTATGTGATCATCGGAAATGGTGATCTGAGCGGGCTGGCGAAGGGATTTTACGACAACCGCCAGGAACTAGGCTACTTCTTTTGCGGAACATTCAAGATCCAGAACATGCGAACGCAGGCAGAAAGTCTGGAAAACTTTATCGAAACCGAGCGCCCGGACTATATTTACTGCTGCCTGTCCGAAATGAACAATGAACAGATTAAAGACGTGATCAGGCTGGCGGAAAGAAAGAAAACGCACGTGCGGCTGGTACCAGACTACCACGGTTTTTTGAATAATAAATTCGCATTCGAGCCGCGCGAAACGTACCCGATCATTAATGTTCAAACAAAGGCATTTACCGAAATCGACGAACAGTTTACGAAACGCGCTTTTGATATTGCCTTCTCCTCAGTGATCATGATCCTGGGCTTGCCTGTGTTTCTTCTGGTTATGCTGCTGGTAAAAGTTTCGTCGAAAGGAACTGTGTTTTTTATGCAGGACCGTACCGGCCGATGGGGCCAGACTTTCAAGATCATCAAGTTCAGGACGATGTATATGGACGCGCACACCTATGGATTGCAGCATTCACTCGGCAAAAAAGATCCTCGTCTGACACCGGTAGGCAACTTCCTGCGCCGCACCCGGCTCGACGAGCTGCCACAATTCCTGAATGTATTGATGGGACAAATGTCGATTGTAGGCCCGCGGCCACTGAATCAGTACGATGTGGATATGCTCATGAAAGAAGCCAGTCACGAATTCCAGAAAGTGCTGACGATCCGGCCGGGTATCACGTCGATCGGGCAGGTGAAAGTGGGTTACGCAACGAGCTCGTCTGAAAACTTGCTTAGATTAAAATACGATATGCTTTATCTCAACACGTACAGTCTGGTTACAGATCTGTATGTGATCGGATTAACGATTCAGGTGGTCCTCCTGGGCAAAGGCCGTTAATAGAGCCTTATAATGCAGCCGGGCGCTCTCCTATCTGGAAAGCGCCCGGCTTTTTTTGTTTCAGGCTGATTTTAAAAGTGCCTAAAACATTTTTGACAAATCGCGCAGATCTACATCTCCGTCACCGTCCTTATCAAGGCCCAGTTTTCGTCCCGCACTGTTGATAGTACCTCCCAAACCGCCACTTTGTGTGGTATTGGTACCCCCGGCGTTTCCGCCTGTCAGGCCTGAGAGCAAACCGCCCAGATCAAAACCGCCTGCGCCGCCTTGCTGGTTATTCCTGCCAACTACCTTACTGATTACCATTGGGATAAGCGCCGCTGCAATAGAAGCCGCTGCACCTGAACTGATCCCGAATTTATTCATAATGCTCCCCATGAAATTATTAGAGATCTGCTGCACCGCCGGATTAGACTGCGCTGAGCCGCTTTGTACAGACTCAAAAAGACCGTTTGCCTGATCAGTATCTTTAACATTTTCTAGTCCGCTGACCACAGCATTGTGGGCTTCTTTTAAAACGTCTTCGTTATGCTCATTCGGAACCTGCTCGTTGTCGATAACAGTACTTTGGCCGCTTTGGCGGATCATATCAAATATCTGATCAAACATATATTAAAAGTTTAGTATGAATAAAAAATAGACACTATGGGAAAACAAAACCCCTGCCGAAGCAGGGGCCAGTATGCATTTTAAAATATCACTTCTTACAAATCTAAACCCGACCTCCGAAGTCTTTCTTCATCTGTCAGATCCTCGACGTCTACTTCGGTGTGACGCACAGTTTCGCTGATAATCTCGTCGCGTTCCTCCACAGTTTTATTCAGGCTAACCTCTTCTACCACACGCGCCTCTTTGCTCACAACTGGTATTTCAGCATATTCCTTCATTTCAATGGTACCTTCTCTGAAAGTATCAAATTCGGAATCTGTCGCAACGCGGTCAACCGGCGTTCTGTTGATAGTCACCTGCTCCTGACGGAGGCGGATGCTTTCCTGAACGGGGCGTTGAATAATCCGGCTTCTCAACCGCACGCCACCCGTCTCAATTTCCTGCTTACCTACCGTAAGTTCTTCTTCAATGATAGGCAGAGAAGCCGACTCGTCGCCAGCAACGAAATTCTTATTAAATACCGAGTCTGACTCAGTTACATCATCTGCACCAATCAAGGAGTCGGAACCGATCCGCGAATCAGAAGCAGTTACCGGCTCAGAATCAATGTAGGAACCGGAATTGGTAACTGGTTCAGATCCAATGTAAGAGTCAGAACTGATCACAGGTTCAGACCCTGCGACAGTACCAGTACTTGCTGTTTGGTAAGACGAATAGCCCTCTGCAGTACTTCCTAAGTTATTTTCGTTTACATCTATTGCACCGAAATCATCCAGAACAGCGGCTGCCGCCTCTGCTTCTTCCAGGGTCGCTGCATGAACAGTTACAATGGTTCCACGTTTTCCGGCTTCCGAGTAACGGGTAGTTTCGTCATCATCCCCATCAAAAAGGTCTCTAAAAAAATTTCCGACGCGGTCTCCGAAATCCTGGTCCCGGTCAGTTACGGTTTCTTCCTTCGCATCCGACTTGTAAGACGCAGTTTTAATATCTACATCTCCATCAGCGAATCCGTTTGCCAATAAATAGTTTTGCGCTTGCTGCGCGTCACTTTCATATTCGAAAATTCCAACTACTGTATTTGCCATGATTATTTTATTAAAGGTTGTTTGTTGATTTGGCGCCGAATTCTAAATATCCGTGCCTGAAGTGTTTCTTGTTATTACGACTTTTTCTTCCCTGATAGTCTCAGTAAATGTCTCCTGATCGTGATGCTCACGTTTTGTAATATGGAGTTCTTCCACTAGCATCAACTTCTTTTCTACAACCAATACCTCTTTCATCACCGAAATAATGGTAACATCTCCTTCCTGCCGTACAGCCGGGGGAGCCTGTTCTACATATTGGTTGATCTGTCTGCGTTCCACCAGCACCTCTTCACTGATCATGTCAGCTGTGATTTGTGCCTGTTCTGCAACAATTTCTTTCGAAACCAGCACGCGACCAGTTTCCACACGCTCCGTGCCAACTACCAGTCTTTCCCTGATCACCGGAATTTGATAGCTTTCGCCGACAGGCAGATCAGTGCCTGCCGGCTTATCACTTGTTCCTTCCAAAGACATCAATAACGGTTTTGGAATTGATCGGCGGCTGATTTTGTCTCGTCAGCTACTCTATCCACAGTTCCTTTTGCTTTATCAGCATAAGTATCCACAGCTCCTTTTGCCTGTCCGGCAACAGCTTCTACCTTTTCGCGGGCAGCATCAACAACCTCAGTTGCTTTTGCTTTTGTTTGCTCCCATTGATTTTTAAGGTTGTCTTTTTGCTGATCGGCCAGATCCTTAATTTGCTGACGTGTTTCGTAACCAGCTTTTGGTGCGAAAAGTATCGCAGCCAGTGCTCCTACAGTAGCGCCAACAAGCAGGCCAAGGGCAAAGCCACCACCATTACTGTCTTCTCCGTCGTAATCTTCATATTTTGAGCTCATCACAATTTGGTTTTGGTTTGAGCATCAAGCTAAGCGAAAAACGTGCCAGGCCTCAGAGTATTCGCTTCATTTGCTGAAAAAGACCCTTTATTAATGTTAGGCAGAGCGTGAGCCGGCCGCTATACTCACCGTGCCGTTCACACCGGAACCAGCACTTGATAACGTATATTGTCATTAGTAACCACGACTTTTCACTACCTTTTTGTACAGGTTATTTTACACATAACCCTTTGGAAAATAATAGTTTAGAATGCGACCAGGGCTGCAAGTAGTTGCTATTTGCTTTCGGCTTTGGTGATAGGCCCTTTTTTGGGCTGCATTTAGTTTATTCTATTATTAATCAACGTTCAGTATGAAACAAAGAACTTTTACGCTTCTCTATCTAACAATCCTATTATCTATTCTTACCATTCCATGGTCGCAGGCGCAGCAGCGCACAAGAGCGAAATCGGCTGAGGGGATCAAAAAATTTCAGAAATACGCTGATCAGAACAAGGACCGTTTTGACAAGATTATCAAATCAACAAAACAGCAGTCCAGGCTTCCGAGGACAAATGCACCATTGGATTTGCAGAGCTGGAAAAAAATGAAGGCTGACAGTGCGCCGAAAAGTGCGATCAAGAGTTATATGACCACTGTAAGAAAGGCGAAATCTGCAACGCCGCAGCGTCCGTCCACAGCCAGATTAGCAGCAACTGCCGATGCGCCTGCGATCATTTACGTGCGTCAAGGCGACCAAGTCTTACAAGATGGGACCAGCTGGGAGAATGCATACTACGAGCTGGCTGATGCACTCCTTTTTGCCAAACAAAATCCAGGAGTTGAAGAAATCTGGGTTGCGAATGGGATATACCACCCGCTTTACAATCATAATTATGTAAATGAAGGGGACGATTTTCAGTACCAGGATCAGGTATTCATTATGCTGCCGGGAATTAAAATGTACGGCGGCTTCGAGGGAATCGAGGAATCGATCGCAGACCGGAAGCTCAGGATTAGTTCGACCGGACTCCCAGGTGACGAAGAGTTTACCACAATTCTGAGCGGGAACCTAACCCTTGATGAGGAAGAGCCTGAAACAGAAATGCATACAAACCACGTCGTACTGGCGGTGGGCGATCTGGGCGACGCAGCTCTCGATGGTTTCGTGATTGCTGGCGCACAAGCATTTGGTGAGGATGCGGTCGAGCTCAATGGCGAAGTAATTTCACAACAGATTGGTGCAGGCATCACAATTATAAACTCCTCGCCGGCACTGACCAACCTTATCGTTGCGCATAACTCAGGGGCTAGCGACGGTGCAGGTATTTATGCTACGGGGTCGACGTTTGTCATGACCAATTCTTTAATCTATGAGAACAACAGCAGCACCCGGGGAGGTGGAATGTATATTACTAACTCCCAGCCGGTACTTACAAACGTTACCATAAGCGATAACTTCGCAGAGTTGGAAGGTGGCGGCGCGTACTTTAACGGAAACACGAATGCGAAGGTGAGAAATACGATTTTGTCACGCAATATTTCGACCGCCTCCGAAAACAGTTACCGGGCTCCTGCTGCGACAGTGACCTTTTCTGCCTCCGTTGTTCGCGACAGCGGTGGGAGCAGTAATTGGGATCCAGCAATCGGGACAGATGACGGAGGAAATCTGGACACAAATCCATATTTCTTTTCGGGAGAAGGTGTTTATGGTTTAAGACCTTACAGTGAAGCGGTTAATGCAGGCCGTGACCTGTATTTTGAGCCGGGACAAGTTCCTGACCTATCGTATCTTGAAACAGATCAGCGCGGAATGCAGAGAAAAATAGGTTCATCGATAGATATCGGCGCACTTGAAAGTCAGTTTGAAAACCTTTCCACTCCTTTATTTCCTAGCGACGACGGGATAATGTACGTAAAAAAGGGCGGAACGGGTAATGGAAGCAGCTGGACAGAAGCCGCGGGAGATTTGGCCGACGCAATTTTTGCAGCAAACGTCAACCGTTTTGTCGATCAGATCTGGGTAGCTGGCGGAACATATACTCCGCGTTACACGCCACATACATTATCGGATGATAACCCTCAAAGCATATACAATACATTCTTGATACCCAGGAGTGTATCTGTTTACGGCGGCTTTGCGGGAGGAGAAACAGAGATCGGACAACGTGTGACAGGTGACCCTGCCAACAAGACCATTTTAAGCGGAGACCTGGCAGGAGACGATAATTTCAATTTCAATAAGCTTTACGAAGAAGGTCCTTATGAGGCACTGGGAAATAATACACTTCATGTAGTGACCATTGTAGGCTCGCCTGGATCTGAGGTACTGCTGGATGGAGTCACCATTGAGGGCGCATTCAACCTGAGTGACCCTAATGAAGCTCTACTTGGCGAAACGCTATTGATTAATGAGAACATTGTGCCGGTGTATCTTGGAGCCGGTGTTTACGTGCAAAGTGCGCTGGCGGGATTTGTAAATTCAATGATCCGGAACAGCCTGGGAAATCTCGGTGGCGGAATAACGAATGTAAACGGGTTGACTTTCATTTCAAACTCCCTTATTTATAACAATACCGATTTTTTCAGTGGCAGCGGGATTACGACAATCGGACCTGGGAGCTCGCTGGCATTATTCAGCTCTACTGTGTCGCAGAATTTGGGAGTAGGTAACGGAGCGGCATTCGGGTCACTTTTCTCCGATATTTATGTGGTCAGCAGTATAGTTTACGATAACCTGTCATTTTCCTACGAATTCGACGAGGAAGGCAATTATATAAAGAATGATTTTTCGTCGGATGGTTCGACCGGAGCTATTTCAAACAGCGTTGTTGGTGGCAGTGGAGGCAGCGGAAACTGGCAAGTAAACGACGATGAATTTCCACCGGCGATAATTCAGGATCTGGGAGGAAACCTGGATGAAGATCCGGCCTTTAAAGATGTATTTCAAGGCGACTTTACACTGACAAATTGCAGCCCTGCTATTGACGCGGGTGAAGTACTTGAGGATTTGCCGATCTCTGAATATCCCCTGACCGATCTGGCAGGTAATGCAAGGATATTCAATGATGTACCGGATATCGGTGCGTATGAACTTCAAAGTCTTCAATCGTCCGACGGAACAAGTCTTGCCGGAAATAAAAAACAGAGTGCTTTCACATTTACAGACTTTTCGTCGCACACATTTACCGCAGAAACGGGCGTTTGCGATCTGGATGTGCTGACATTCGCACCTTCGAATTTTGGAGGCCAGGTGGTAGCAAGAGTATATCTGGACAGAGAGGTTTATTCCTTCAATGATGCATTTTACCTGCAAAGGCATTATGACATTACGCCTACCGAAACCGATCCGGAAGCAGCTCAGGGCCAGGTTACGTTGTATTTCACACAGGCTGAATTTGATGCGCTGAACTTGAAGCTGACCGCAGGAGACAGACTTCCTACCGGTGTCGCAACAGGAGAAGCTGCAAGAATAGCTAACATCAGAATCTATCAGTTCCATGGCGACAGCTACGATTTAAGCGGTGAGCCGTGGAGTTATGAAAGCAAGCGTACTGTGATAGATCCGGACGACGACGACATCGTATTTAATGCGGATCAGAACCGCTGGGAAGTGACTTTTAATGTGGAAGGTTTCAGTGGCTTTTTCGGTGGATCCGTGGGTCAGAACCCGCTGCCTGTTCGTCTGGTAAGCTTCGATGGAAAAAGGCTGGACGACCAGAAAGTGAAGCTGGAATGGAAGGTTGCCGAGCAGGTCGGTATTGACGTGTACGATGTGGAATATAGTGAAACCGGGAAAAAATTCGGTAAGATCGGTCAGGTAGCTGCGAGTTCTCTGACTACAACTGAATATAGTTTCACCGACTCTCTGTTCCGCACTGGCGACCGGGCCTATTATCGTTTGAAAATAAAAGAATTGGACGGAAAAATGGCTTATAGCCAAATTGTTACGATTAAATCGTTAGCAAAGAACGGCATGATCGCCTACCCTGTTCCGGCTAAAAACGAACTTTGGATTGACTGGAAAAAAACAGAGGCAACATCGGTTGACTTGCTCGACTACCATGGAAGGGTTTTAAAAACGATCAAAAGAATTTCTCCATCTCAGAAAGTCGATATTTCAGCACTACCCGCAGGCATATTTCTCTTGAAGGCTGAGGGAAATAGTGTGTTAAAGGTTGTGAAAGAATAAGTTGAAAATGGCGGGACGATTGCACGCAACTCGTCCCGCCATTTTTTCTATCGGGAAGGCGAAGCCGCCGGATCAAATCGTTAATATGTCTTAAATATCTTGCTCCGTGCTGAACCAGCTGATCAATGTATTCTGGACGATCGCATCTTTTGCGGCGGTTGGATATTACTGGGGATTGTATTTTGCTGAAAGAAAATCTCCCTATATTCTCATTGTATTCGTCGCATTGAGCATAATAGGTTCTATGCTGTCAAGAAAGTGGCTTTCCGCACTGACATTGAGTACTGACCGCAGAACCTACGAGCGACTCGGCGTTACATTCATTTTATGGTTTGTTCAAAATGGTACGTTTGTCAAGCGCATAGAAGCGAAATTTGGTAGAAACGTGAGTATTGTAAACAATCGGAAAAAAGCCCGCGCCTACCTGGGTATCATTAATGTTCAGGAGCGATACCACTACTGCTGCCTCGTATTCTTTATCCTGAGTTCAATAAGCGCATTACTCATCGGAAAGATCGCACTCGCGCTACTCATCACGCTCTCAAATATTATCTACAATATTTATCCGATCCTGCTGCAACAATACAACAGGCTCCGGATCCATTCGATGTTATCAAGACAAAGAATGCCAGCTACATATTAATGGGCTGATCATGTTTAAAAGAGCCCCACTACGAAAAAGACGCTTATCCGATCCCCGTTTGCTCAATAGAGTTACCGTTTAAACAATGCGCTCGTCCATTTTTGCATTTCCATTTAGTTTTGGGCAAACCTATAATCCAAATGGAAATGAGACTTTCAAACTATTGCACCTTACTGTTATTCATTTGTCTTGCGTGCCCCTCTTTCGGCCAGGAAAAGCTTTGGACAGAAACTGATCGTCAATATACTATCGATCAATTAAACCGGACCCGGGATGAATTAGTAAAAGAAACAGAAAATCTGACACCCGCACAGTGGGAATTTCGTGAGTCAAAAGACCGGTGGTCGATCGGCGAAATTGTCGAACACCTGGCATTGTGGGAGATTATCTGGGCGCGCGAAATCAGTATGGGCTCCCGCAGTAAGCCGCAGCCGGAATTAAACAAATCAAGCAGGCCTGACAGTTACTATTCCGAGTTCATTATGGAGACAAATCCTCACGTAGCTGCCGATATTGCTTTTCCGACTGGTTTAATCAAAGGAAAGGATAACTTGAAATTTTTCCTTAGCCGCCGCGAACAAAACATCGCTTTCGTGAAGAAGACAGACGCAGATATGCGTGCACACTTCGAGCTAACCGCCACTCCAAATCCAAGAAACATGCACCAGGTGTACATTTATCAATGGGGCCATGTTGACAGGCATTTAAGACAGATCCGGAAAGTAAAAGCGGATGCAAACTTCCCGAAATAGGAAGTGATCCATACATTATCCCTTGGCCTTAGCTCATACTGGATTTGCCTAACTGGCTGGCGCGGTTGCCTGCAACTACCTGCTGCCACGCCGGGAGGGCTTCGTCCAGGGCTGTTATTTATTTTACTTTCCCTATCTGAAGTAAACGGTTACCCGCGAACATCTCTTCGTATTGTAGTGCCAGTCCCGTTAATAGACTTTTCTAAGATCCTGATTTCAAGGCATCTTGCTTGCGGGTATGACAGTAATTTCACATCTTTGAATACTCCATAGTTCTTAACCGTAAGCACATGCTTATTCAAATTTTACGTTCTATTTTGATTGCTTTTGTTGGCCTTTTTTTATCGAAAACGGTTCAGGCGCAATCTTCATCCTCATGGTCCTACGGATTGGCAAGTCATTATTCTTTTGAAAAACATACGCTAAGCTGGACCAGCTATGCACAAGGTGAACCTGCACAACAGTCTGAAAACAAATTCACACCGGCATTTGCAATTGGAGCTGGGATTTGGACAGAGAAAAAGATCAGTACCGTATTTTCAATATATTCCCGACTCGACTACCACTATCTTAGATTTGACGATCAATATCTGTCCGGGTGGTATATCAAAGTCGGTGGTGGGAGAAATTACCAGGAATGGCACAATTCCCTTGCATTTTCTTTGCAAGGCCGCTTTTACATTCCAACCAAATCAAAACTAAGGGTCTATTTTGATGCGGGAGCAAAAGTAGATCGAATGGTTAAATTCCGTAGTCGCTACGCCCATTTCGATTTCCCAAATTGGAATCCGCAATACATGAATGCTGTCAGTCCTGCACTGATAGGCGCCATTGGCATTCAGTACGGTCGCCTTGGTTTATCACTGGAAAGTCAAAACTACTTATGGAATGACGCCTTAACAGAAGATCTGGCAGCAAGTGAAAGACAACAACTGTATAGCCGCGACATATCAAGGCGAAATTTAACACTGAACTTGTCATATCGTCTGAATTTTAAGGCCAATAATTAAATTGCTTGCTCTTTTAAATGTAAGTGTACAGTAGTGGGTTTCCAATCATAATCTTTCCGATAGGCAAATGGAGAAATTTGGTAAACCTGATCGCAACGTGAAGGAAAATGCTTTCATTCCCTCAAACCCCACAAATGAGTGAACGGCATTGTTCCTGCACATGCTCTTTTACAAATCGCTTTGAGCGTGTGACCACCTTACAGAGGATGCCCATATTTCTGCTCCTGCCATCAAGACATCAAAAACGGGATCTTTGATTTCGTAATAGGCATTGACATCATCGGGAAAGTGCTTGGCCAGGTTTATCTTTATTACCTCATAAGCCTTGGCTGCCCTGGTATCCCATGCGTGAGTTGCATCTTTTAGCAAGGTTGCAATCTGCTTAAACTGTATGGGCCAATGTGGCCGATAAGGAACTATTTGAATCATTGTTCAATACATTTTACACAAAAAAAGCAGACGTTGAACTTCAAAAATATACAATTCAGCACCTTATGCCTTCTTAATTGGATATTCCTCTCCAAAGTACTCCACGATTCCTCTGAAATGACGCCAATTATTCCTGCGCAAAGTACGCCACCGATCTGATGAAAGTTGCGGTTTTTGAGAGGCCTTCTGTATTGGATTCCAGGTT
>NZ_CAJRAU010000001.1 GCF_907165045.1 Dyadobacter linearis | reverse complement strand
GAATATATTGAATACTACAACAATGAAAGGATCAGGCTGAACTTAAATGGAATGAGCCCGGCACAATACCGGGCTCATCACACTAATCGCTAAATTTTAAACCGTCCAACTTTTGGGGTTCAGTCCACAATGGGCGGCTCTTTTTTGTTTGAATGATTGTAAAAGCAATTTAAATCTCAGCTCCATCAATTCCTGCAATTTTTTCCAAAGCCAGGGTTACCGCTTCAATGCGATCTACGTGCCCGCGTTTTGGATCGGAATGTGCCTGCCCGACAGACCTCATATATGCCTCACCGTCGCGGGTATTGAAAAACGGATCGTGCTTTGCTAGCTTGTCGCGCCAGTTATAACCTACGATTTTTTTGGCGGCTGCAAACCTTAAAAGTAACCGTTGCTTAATCGATCCGCCCGCGCGCTGAACTGAACTTGTTTCCATGTGCATAATGTGTAATTTGCGTTATACAGGTTTTGATTAGCAAATATAATTCATTTTGAATTAATAATATTTAAAGTGAATAATAATTATTCTTTTTGATGGGATTATTTGATTTTAATAGAGTCGTGAAACTTAGGACTCTTCTTCAACTAAGTGAGACCCAATTCGCTAAAAGAATAGGTATGGCACAAGCCACGTACCATAGATTTGAAAAAGGCACTGCAAGTCTGAATGCAGACGCTATTGGAGAAATCATTCGAATCTTTAATGTCGATCCTTTTTGGCTGCTATTTGGTGAAGGAGGCTCAGAGCCTATCTTTTCGACAACAAAAGAAATGTCCAATCACATCACCATAAGCAAAGACGAATTTATCGAGTTGCAGCGCAAAGCGTTGAGGCAGGAGGATAGGATTAGGGAGTTGGAGCAGATTGTAGCTGAGAAGAAATAAAAATTTGGAAAAGGTCGCGATTTTGCGACCTTTGTTTTTTACTCACACACTATATTTTATGAATGCTAAGCAGCTAATTAGATTGCTGGAGGAAAACGGTTGGCAGGAAGTCAGATGCAAAGGAAGTCATAGGATTTTCAAACATCCGGAAATTCTTGCGACGATTCCGGTTGCTTTTCACGGGAGTAAAGATATACCCGTCGGGACACTTAATAAGATCCTGAAAATGTCGGGCCTAAAATAATTACTATTATGAAACTATCAATAATCATAGAGAAGGGTGACGGCGAGCTTTGGGGGCGTATCGAAAACATCCCCAACTATCTACCTGTTACCTCTGGAAAAACGCAGGAGGAAGTTACTGGTAACCTGAAAGAGCTGCTGGAAGATTTTATTACTGAAGACGGAACTGCTCATGATCAGTGGCAGTCAATTAGTATTGAAGATATTGAGTTTGAATATGTGTATGATCTGAGCGCCTTTTTCGAGATCTTCGATGATGTGAAGGTTGGAGCAATAGCAAAGCGTGCTGGTATAAATCCGTCACTTGTAAGGCACTATGTGGCCGGAACAAAGTATCCATCGGCCGCACAGGCAAAGAAAATAGAAGACGCTATTCACGAGCTTGGCGAGAAGCTGAGGGAAGTTGTTCTTGCATAAATTTCCAAGGCTTCCTTACTCAGGCTGCAAAGCCTTTTCCTTCCACCATTCTTCCCAAACCTGCTCGCCATCCAAATCGACTTTCTGGCCGATCAGCGGGGTTACGAGTGGCATATTCTGCTTTTTAGCTTCAAGGGAAGCTCTTTGGATCGGTTCGTTCCAGTCGTGGAGGGCGAGGGAGAATTTGGCCCAGTGGACTGGCATTAATTTCTTGGCGTGCAGCTCTTTTGCGGCGGTTACTATTTCTTCCGGCATCATGTGAATGTATTTCCAGGCTTCATTATACTGGCCGCATTCCAGCAGTACCAGATCAAATTCACCGAATTGCTCGCCAATCTTTTTGAAATGCTGATCATAACCCGAATCGCCGCCGATGAATATCTTTTTATTCGGCGTTTGCAAAACCATCGAAACCCAAAGTGCTTTATTTCTTGCAAATTCCCTGCCCGAGAAGTGACGGCCGGGCGTAATATGTATTTGAAACCCAGCGCCTAAGTCTACCGTTTCGTCCCAGTCTTTTTCAATCACTTTTGACGGCTCGTAGCCCCAGTATTCAAAATGCTCACCAGTTCCCAGTCCAGTGATCACCTGCTTTACTTTTGGCTTTAATTCTAAGATCGTTTTGTAATCGAGGTGATCGTAATGGTCGTGCGAAATGAGCAGGTAATCTATCGCTGGAAAGTCCGCAACTGTATAAACGTCGCTGCCTTTGAAGCTTGGAGTCGTGAAGCTGATCGGCGAGGCGCTTCCGCTTAGTACCGGATCTACCAGGAATGTCTTGCCGTCGATCTGCATAAAATACGATGAGTGGCCAAACCAAACCAGCACATTCTCCTTTGGATCCAGTTTGAGCAAATCAGTCTTTTGCGACGGAATAAGCGCGCCCGGGATATTGAATTTGCTTTTTCCAAAGAAAAACTTTGTGAGTACTTTCAAATAGCTCGAACCTTCGGTCAGCGCCGGGGTATTGCTTTGATTTTGAAATTCACCATCGCGATAATTTGGCGATTGTTTGATCCTTTCCAGTCGCGTGCCGGTGGGCTTTCTTCCAAATTGGGGTTGCTGCATAAATACTAAAACCCCACCGACCAATAAGGCCAGTATTACCAGAAATATCATGAATATTTTTTTAAGTCGTTTCATTTGTTTGGAAAACCAGAACTCTGATTTTGTACCGCAAAATAGACAAAAAGCTACCTGCGCTAACTGATTGGTGACAAGTGGCAAATCCAGGCCAATTACGAGATTACAATCCAGATGAACTATTGCAATTAAAATCACCGCTTCCAAATTTGCATTCTAATACAAGTCGGATACAATTTATTTCTTCCTTATTTTTGATCAGAAACGCTATTCTAGATTTGATCAATGATGAAAATATTTGTGTTCTGCTCCTGTCTGCTGATTTCAGTCATGTCTTTCGCCCAAAATGTTGCTGTGCAGGACACAGGCTTTGTGCGCAGCAATTATAAAAAGACAGAGCAATATATTACAATGCGCGACGGCGTGAAGCTTTTCACGGCCATATATACGCCGATCGACTCGTCGCAGACCTACCCGATTTTAATGCAGCGCACACCCTACTCGATCAGACCGTACGGTACCAACAATTACAGGCGGAGCCTGGGACCCAATGCAAACCTGATGCGTGAAAAGTACATTTTCGTTTATCAGGATGCGCGGGGGAGGTATAAAAGCGAAGGTACATTCCGGGAAATGACGCCGGCTATCCCAAATAAGAAGAGCAAAAAGGATGTAGACGAGTCGAGCGATACTTATGATACGATCGAGTGGCTTTTGAAGCACACAAAAAATAATGGGAAGGTCGGCCAGTCGGGTATTTCGTTTCCGGGCTATTATTCGTCGGCTGCATTGCCCGACGCACATCCGGCCCTCGTGGCAGTTTCGCCGCAGGCTCCGATGTCAGACGAATTCATCGGAGACGATTGCTACCATAACGGTGCGTTTTTCCTGATGGATAACTTCGGTTTTTACAGTGGTTTCGATGGGCCGAAAAGTGCCGACGGACAAAGTTACCAAAGTCATTTCCAGGCCAGTTACAGCGACGCTTACCAGTATTTTCTCGATTTTGGCCCACTTAAAAAATCAAATGCCGCGCCTTACTTTGCGGACCCGAATAGTATCTGGAGACAAACTACTGCACACCCGGTTTACGACGAATTCTGGCAATCCAGGAATATTAAAAATCATTTGAAAAACATAAAACCGGCCGTTTTGGTAGTTGGAGGGTGGTTTGATGCGGAGGATCTGTATGGTGCATTGAAAACCTACGCGGCGATCGAAAAACAGTCTCCCGGCAATAATAACAGGCTGGTTATGGGCCCGTGGACGCACGGTGGCTGGGCGGCGCCGGAATGGAAAGGATTTGCGCAATACCAGTTTGGCGGCGACGTGAACAAGTATTTTCAGGAGGAGATCGAGACTAAATTTTTCAATTTTTATCTGAAAGGAAAAGGCAGTTTTGATCAGGCGGAGGTTACCGTTTTTGAAACCGGTACTAATAAGTGGAAAAACTATGACGTTTGGCCTCCGAAAAACAGCCAGGCAACTGCCTATTATCTGGATACAAAAGGGAAATTATCTGCTTCAAAACCAGCTGCGGCCAAGAGTGCCACGGAATATGAGAGCGATCCGGCGAAACCTGTCCCATATACCAATGTGATCAGCGGTCGCAGGAACAATGAATACATGGCCGAAGATCAGCGTTTTGCGTCCCGCCGACCGGATGTGCTGAGTTTTCAAACCGATTCTTTGACGGAAGATCTTACTCTAACCGGTGAAATTGTAGCAAATCTGATGGTTTCGATGACTGGTTCGGATGCAGATTTTATTGTAAAAGTGATCGACGTTTGGCCAATAAATTCAACTATTCCTGCGGCCAAAGAAGGCGAGCGGCCGGTACAAATGGGCGGTTATCAGCAAATGGTGCGGGCGGAAGTTTTGAGAGGAAAATTCAGAAATAGCTTTTCGAAACCTGAGCCTTTCGCCAAAGATAAGGTTGAAAAAGTAACAGTGAAGCTCAACGAAGTAGCGCATACATTTAAGAAAGGCCACCGCGTAATGGTGCAGATCCAGAGCAGCTGGTTTCCGCTGGTAGATCGCAATCCACAGAAATTCATCAACATTTTTGAGGCGAATGAAGCTGATTTTCAAAAGTCGAGAATCGCAATTCACCACGATGCAACGAATAGCAGCCACATTATGCTGCCGGTAATGCGGTAGATTCTAAAATTTTAAATGCAGGAAATAATGAAAAAATGGAGCTGGCTGATTTCGTTTTGTCTGATTTTGCTGCTATCGAGCGGCTCTACGTGTTTTGGGCAAAGTCCGAAATTTAAGATACTCGCAATGGCCGAACCGGGCGGGCACCATATTGCTTATTCCAAAAGGGCAAAAATCTGGCTCGATTCGCTGGCGCTAAAAAGCAACTTTACCATAGACTATATTGATAACACCAATCCAATCAACGCAGCTTATCTAGATCAATATCAGCTTATTATACAGCTGGATTATGTCCCGTACGGTTGGAATCCAGCGGCGATAGCTGCGTTCGAAAACTATATTAATGAAGGGAAAGGCGGCTGGATTGGCTTTCATCACGCCACATTGCTGGGAGAATTTGATGGATATAAGATCTGGCCCTGGTTCTCAGATTTTATGGGCGGTATTCGCTACAAGAATTACATTGCCGATTTCGCGGCTGCGACGGTGAAAATTGAGCAGCCAAAACATCCGGTCATGCAAGGAGTTCCTGCTTCGTTTTTGGTTGAAAAAGAGGAATGGTATACCTACGATAAAAGTCCGCGCCCGAATGTGGAAGTGCTCGCGAGCGTGGACGAATCTTCCTATTCGCCCGATTCAAAGATCAAAATGGGCGATCACCCGGTAATATGGTCGAATCCGAAAATGAAGGCGCGGAATGTTTACATTTTCATGGGACACTCGCCCGTTCTGTTTGAAAGTGAAGCATACAAAACACTTTTTCAGAATGCTATTTTCTGGGCCGCGGGGCAATAATTGGCTCGAAAAAGTGCTGCTACTTAATCCCCTTCCGCTTTTTGTAATCCTGGTAACGCTGGTTATATTCTTTCAGATCGGCCTCCTTGAAGCTTTTTTCATAACGTTCAGGTAAGTTCAGGCGCTCCTGCATTTGGAGGGTATTCGAAAGTTCTACAAGCGTATTGGTGCCTTTCTGATCTTTTTTTAGGTCAAAAGCGTCGTATAAATCTCCGTTGACAGTGAAAGCTTTAAATGAAAGCTTATCTTTTTCAATATGAATTACCTGGTAAAGCTGCGTATTGGAAGCCGCTCTATCCATCCAATCCTGTAAACCAATATCATACATTTTAGGGCCGCTTACTGAAACGACATAAATAGGCCCGTCGGGCTTCTTCCGACTTTGTCCCACCGGCATATTAATGCCCCGCCCGTAAGTGTGATCGTGGCCCTGCAACACGATATCGACCTTGTATTTTTTATAAAGCGGCTCCATTTTCTCCCGCCACTCATCGTTATCACGCCCCTTTTTAGTAGAATAAATCGGGTGGTGATGTACCACTACGGTCCAGCGGTTCGTATTTCCTTTAACCGTATTTTCAAACCACTCAGCCTGTTCGTTGAGTTGCTTTTTCCCAATTGTAGCTTCTTCTGAATTCAGGAAAATAAATCGTGTGCCTTGATAATCAACATAATAGGTTGTCTCCTGCAAACCTTCCGGGCCGTTTTCGGGCAATGCAAATTGCGGGCGCCAGTGCTTCGAGACCTTCTCTTTCAGGCCGTCACGGTAATATTCGTGGTTACCAGGTACAGCCAGATTTGGCACCATTCCATTGATCCAGCCGCCCGCCTCAAACCATTCGCCCCATTCATAATCGTTGTTGGACCTGTTGATAAGGTCGCCCGCGTGGATCATGAAATTCGCTTTCGGCAATGTTGAATAGGCCCCTCGAATTGCCCGCGACCATAAGCTTCTCACATCATTTTGGGCATCTCCGAAATATAAAAACGAAAGCGGCGCCTGCTGGTCAGAAGCGGTCGTAAAGTGAAACCACTCGCTCCAATTTTTCCCATCCCCAACCCGGTAAACATATTGCGTGGCAGGTTTCAGCTCAGTAAAATCAACTTCGTGATATAGCGCCGTATGTTCGTCAAAAACAGCTTTCTGGGTATTGGCTTTGACAATTTTTGCCTTGTTAGTAAAATCCGGCGACGGATCGGCTTCATGAATAGCCGCAACCGCTTCTTTAATCGTAGTATCAGTCCGCCAGTTAACAGCCTGCGAAGTCGCAGGATTCCCCTTAAAACCCAAAATAACGCGGTCGGGGAATGCTGTGGGAAGGTATGTTTTGTTTTGGGCAAAAGTCGCTGATGTGCTGATTAGTAGCAGCAATAATAGTGCAGATCTGTGATACATTGAGAATTGGTAAGGTATAACGACTATCGGTTTCGTTACAATTATACCTGTTTACACGACTACTGGACTATTCATACCCCAGATTTTACAGACAAATAATACCGCAACCACACTTGTTAGATGGGGATTTGGCCGGTTCAGCTTTCGGTACTTGAATTTGAATAACTATTTCTGCAAGGAACCTTTGCTTACTTCTGATGCCAATTTTCTGCCAGCATTTATTTTTTTCTGGCGTATCCAATGACTGACGCGCTTGAAATCCTCATCTGACAATTGTCTTCCAGATGTAAACAGATCGATGTTTTTTGATTCATTTACCATATAACAATATACAAAGAATCTACGAGAAGTAACGATCTACCAAGATTTTTGCAGCTTGGGTATCTATTATCATAACGTTACCAAACAATACATTAGCAGAGAGAACCTTTCGGTAATGTGCTACTAATTTCGATTTACTCTCAAAAGAAACATAGCCATCATAACCCTTTTCAAATGATAATTTACAAGCATAGGCCATTAGGTTACCAGGAATGCCAAGATAGGCTTTCTTTTTTCCACGATTAGCTTTGCTGCTCTCTAGCAAATGTACATATACGTGATCACCTTTGTCCTGAATGCTGATAAGTCCGTGAATACTCTTTTCATCGTTTAAGACAATCAATTTGTAGATGCTTCTTTCTTGAGAAAGTAGTTCACTCTTCCAGTCAAACAGCCATAACGATTTGCCTAACAGCTTATAATCTGAAATTGAAAAAGGTTGTACTTCGGTTGCGTAACTTTTGCCGGAGGCGGCGTGCTCGATAGAATTTGTGAGCTTATCGATTAAAATGGTTAACTGGTGCGTCGCCATCAGGTCTGTGTCATAGTGTGTTTCTTCAGATTGATACGGCAGTTTACAGAAACGGGCTATTTTTTAGCTGTTAATCCCTGTATTTTTGCATAGTATCCAACCCAGCATTTGTGCAACAGAAAACACTATTTATCACCCCGCCATTTACGCAGCTCAATACACCTTATCCGGCTACGGCTTATTTAAAGGGGTTTTTGAATACGCTGGGGCGGGAATCGTATCAGGCTGATCTGGGCATTGATTTGATTCTCGAATTGTTTTCTGCCAAAGGTCTGACCAAACTTTTCTCGCAGCTTGAAGATTCCGATGCAGAGTTGACTGAAAATAGTTTTCGCATTTATTCCCTCCGCGACGAATATATCAGCACAATCGACCCGGTGATCCGGTTTCTCAAAAATAAAAATCCAACACTCGCGCACAGCATTTGCGACCGCAGTTACCTGCCGGAAGCCAGCCGTTTTCAGCAGCTGGAAGATATGGACTGGGCTTTCGGTACTATGGGAATTCATGATAAGGCGCGGCATTTGGCGACGCTTTATCTTGAAGATCTCGGCGACCTGATCCAGGAGGCGATCGATCCGCATTTTGGTTTTAGTCGCTACGCCGAGCGTTTGGGCAGGTCGGCTACCAGTTTCGACGAAATGGAGCAGGCGCTGGAAATGCCGGATACGCTTTTGTCGCAGACTTTAAAGGAAGTTTTCGAGCGAAAATTACAGCAATATCAACCCAATATCGTCTGCATTTCAGTGCCTTTTCCAGGAAATTTATACGGTGGATTTAAGTGCGGACAGTATCTGAAAAAGCATTATCCCGCTATCAAAGTAGTCATGGGAGGTGGTTTTCCAAATACTGAATTGCGTTCGCTGAAAGAGCCGAGGGTTTTTAATTATATCGATTTTATCTGTCTCGACGACGGCGAGGCCCCATTATTGTCTTTGCTCGATCACCTCGACGGTAACCGGGAAGCGGGCCAAATGAAGCGTGTGTATTCGCGGGTAAACGGCGAGGTAATCTACCATACTGGTGCGCGTGAGCGGGATATTGCGCAAAGAGATACGGGTACGCCCGATTACAGCGACCTTCCGCTCAATGATTATCTGTCTGTGATTGAGATCGTTAACCCTATGCACCGGCTTTGGAGTGACGGCCGCTGGAACAAGCTGACCCTTGCACACGGCTGCTATTGGGGCAAATGTACTTTTTGCGACATTTCACTCGATTACATCCGTCGCTACGAGCCGATGACCGCCGGTTTGCTTTGCGATCGCATTGAAGAAATCATCGCGCAGACCAACCAAAACGGTTTTCATTTTGTGGACGAAGCTGCGCCGCCCGCATTACTTCGTGATTTGGCATTGGAAATTATCCGTCGGAAACTTACGGTAGTGTGGTGGACCAATATCCGTTTTGAAAAGAATTTCACGCACGACCTCTGCTTGCTGCTAAAAGCTTCGGGATGCATTGCTATTTCCGGCGGACTTGAAGTAGCTTCTGACCGGTTGCTGGAAAAGATGAAAAAAGGCGTGACAGTGGCACAGGTGGCGCGTGTAGCCGATGCATTCACACAGGCGGGCATTATGGTGCACGCATATCTGATGTACGGATTTCCAACGCAAACCGCCCAGGAAACGATCGATTCGCTGGAAATGGTAAGGCAACTTTTTCAGGCTGGAATTGTGCAATCGGGCTTTTGGCACCGGTTTGCGATGACCGCGCATAGTCCGGTGGGATTGCATCCGGAAGAATTTGACGTAATGCGGCTGGGGCCAGATACCGGTCGTTTCGCCAACAATGACCTTGAACATGATGATCCGCTGGGCGCTGAGCACGAGCGTTTTTCGGAAGGTTTGCGTAAATCCCTATTCAACTACATGCACGGCGTTTGTCTGGATTTCCCACACTCGCGCTGGTTCGATTTCAAAGTGCCGGTGACCTCTATTCCGCCCAATTATATTGAAAAAAGCATCAGTGGATTGCCTGATTCGATAAGCCGGCCCAATGCAATTGCAGTTTGGCTGGGTAGCCTCCCAGAAATGGCTGTTTTTGAAGAAAAAAGAGGGAAAAGTATCGTTGAAGTTGCGGAGCTTGTATTCTTTAACAAGAAAAAAGAGTGGGCTATTGAAGCGGATGTGGCGATTGGGGAGTGGTTGGTTGCTATATTTCCAAAGCTATTAGTATCTAATCCAGAACCTTTGTCTTTTGATAAGTTGATGCAAGAATTCGAGCTCGCAGGACTGGGAAGTTTGGAGATATTTGCCCAAACAAAAACCTGGAAGGATCTGCGGGCGGGCGGACTGTTAATACTCTAACTGTCAATATTTTAATACTTTAAAGGTTTTGAGATCGTCGTCAAAAGTGGTGAATACCGCAGGGTAGCCAATATCAACTCGCCCAATTTTATTCGCAAGATTTAAAGCTTTCGCGGGACGGATCGTCGCCATTTCAATCGCTTCCTGCAAAGGTATTCCCACAATCTCAACTGCATTCCGAACTGCATCAGGAAGGGAAATAGTTGCTCCCGCGAGGTTACCGTCGGAATTGGTGTATCGGCCGTCTTTCAGGTAAGCGTCGAATTCGCCCCATTTGAATTCTGTCACTTTCTCACCCAGAAACAGCGCGTCGGAAATCAGGAAGAGTTTGTCTTTTTTGATCTTGTAAGCAACACTTGCCGCGCCAAAATCACAATGCACGCCGTCGATAATCAGCGGTGCGTACACCGAATCTGTGTCAAAAGTGGCCCCTACAAGTCCGGGAGCGCGGTGGCCGAAAGCTGACATTGCATTGTAAAGGTGAGTTACCAGGTTAATACCCTGCGAAAATGCTTTTGTAGCCTCTTCATAAGTTGCATTGGAATGCCCGGCGGAAACTGTGATATCCGAGTCGAGCAGCATCTGGATCTGTTCTTCCGTGAACATTTCCGGAGCAATCGTGATCAGGCGAATTACGCCTTTTCCAAGCTGGATAATTTCCTTCAATTCACGATTTAATGGTTTTCTCACAAATCCTGCCAAATGTGCCCCGCGTTTGACCGGGTTCAGATACGGACCTTCCAAATGCATTCCCAGCACGCCTGAACCGGGATTTTTCTCCATAAAACTTCTGGTCGCTTCAATACCTTTCAGGATATTTTCGTGCGGAGAAGTAATAAGTGTTGGCAGCACATAAGCCGAACCTGTTTTCAGACTCGCAGTGTAAATATCTTCAACCGTCTCTTCATCAGCACGTTCCGTGAAATAGTATTTTTCGCCTCCGTTGATGTGGCTGTCAAAAAAACCGGGTGCAAGATTGTCCACGCGGATTTCGTGCGGACCGGCTTCTGCATATTCCATTCCCGCAATTTGTCCGTCCAGGATTTTGATGGACTGATTTTCAAGTACTTCGGATCCTGTAAATACGCTGCGGGCAAACAATTGGAAAGACATAACCGGTTTAGAAAAATGACGATATCAAGAAACAAAAAATGAGCAGCGCTTCAAAACGCTATTTAATAATAATATCAAATTTTGTCAATAGCCCGGCCAGATCGGAGGAGAGGAACTTGGCTTTGCGAATGTTATTAGAAGTAGGATCGATCGTGAAGTTTTTACTGGTTGTAAAGTCCAGACCGGCCAGATTGGTATTAACAAAAACCGCATCCCAGAAGTCGCAATCGTGTATTTTGCTTTTGGATAGATCAGCCTGCGTAAAATCAGCGCCGTGAATTTTGGACTTTGTGAAAAACGATTTGTTCAGTTTTTTTCTTTCAAAAATGGCATAGTCGAGAATGCATTCTTCAAACTTAACCGCAAATGCAAAGTCTTTGGCTTCCGAAAAATTGACGCCGGTCAACTTACAATTGCTGAATATGATGTCCGACATCTTGCAATTTTTTACTACTGCATTGCTCAGGTTACAGCTTTTAAAAACACAATCAATGAAGTCGATACCCGACAAATCGGAAAATGTGCAGTTATTGAATGTAACCTGCTCGTAAGCAGATTCCACGGGTGTTTGCTCCGTAAAATCGACGTTATTGATTGATTCCAAAAGGTTTAGATATATTGAGAGATAAAGATCAGAGGTATTTCTTGATGACGGATTTTAGTTGATCAGCCTGCACCACACCCGATTGGCGCCACATTGGTTTGCCGTTTTTGAAAACGATCAATGTCGGTACACCCTGGATCTTATATGCATTGGCGGCAGACTTATTCTTATCCACATCGACTTTAATAATCGTAGTAGAATCTCCCAAATCAGCTTTTACCTGATCCAGAATCGGTTTCATCATTTTACAGGGCCCGCACCATTCAGCCGAAAAATCGACCAGAACAGGTTTATTTCCATTGATCAGTTCTGCGAAAGTTGCCATGATTTTGAGTTTTTAAGTTCAAGATAAAGTGAATGTATCCTGAATGACTAACTCAATTTTTCCTTTAAAAATTTCCCAAACTTCATTTCTACGTATTCATAGGTGAAATGGGAATAGATAATCGTGAGCAAAATCGACGAAGTGAGTGAAATAGCGATCATCAGGTCCGTAGGCTGCGATTTCAGAAACCTGAAAAGCAGGACATTTACTAATATCAGAACCAATGCATGGTTGAGGTAGATAGAATAGGAGATTTTACCAAGATATTGAAAGGGCTTGCTGGAAAGCATCTGGCTGACGAACCCGGTTGAGCTTGCGAATATGATGATCCCGATCGAAAAAAGCGGAGGGAAGACTAATTTCCACAGGTTCAGGTCCCAGTAATGGACGAGATACATGGCGGTCAGGAGCACGATCAGGAAAGGGATTTCGAATGCGGAAAGATGAAAAGTTCTTTTACTTAATATAAAGTGAGTGAATATGCCGAGGCAAAAGCAGAGCAAACCTCTGACGAAACCATAATCGTAAGCCAGCAGATATTCGCCTCTTGAATAGATAAAAACGGCCGAAACGATAGTGATTAATGTAAAAGCGAAGTACTTGAATCTCGGCAGACAAAGGATTACCAAACCGAAAACGAGATAAGAAATCATTTCTGCGGAAATAGACCAGGAAGGGTAGTTATTGCTGATCCAAGAGCCAAAAACGGGCGTGGAACCCATGAAAGTGAGTGCGTCGAAGGCCGTATAAAAGTAGTAGGAGAGCCCGAGGCTGCCGACGTTTTTCATCGAGCTCTGGTCACCCACCAGGTTTGCGATTACGAAAATCACTTCTGTGTAAAACAGTAGCGGATAAAGCCGGATGAAACGTTTTTTGAGAAACTGGAAAAAATCGCCTGTCGTGTGAATGCGGTTGACGTAATTCAGGGCTATTACAAAGCCACTGAGCACGAAGAAAAAGTCAACGAAAAGGCTCGCATTGATTACAAAGAAGTTATTGTAGAGATAATGGTCTTTGAAAGCGTTGTGATGATGAGCGATGACCAGTACCGAAAATATGCCCCTAAGTCCGTCCAATTGTTCAACTCTGCCTTTCATGAGAATGATTTTGACTTGCCCGGGTGCATGTAAAGCAAGCGATCGGAAAATGGAAATGAATTAGGTGGTGACTGTGGTAAGCCGCGTGGCCGCTTTCTTTTTCTGGTAACTGTCAAGGTAGCGGATTCCGAGGAAACGGATCATGACCGCGTAAGGGAACCAGAATGCAATGTCGTAGGGTCTTCCGCCGGTAACGAGCAGTACCATCATCGACAAAAAGAAAAATGCGAGAAATGTGCTAAGCGGGTTGGTATACCTCCGGATTTCGCGGATTGCGAAGAGAAAGAGGAAGAAATTGAAGGCCGCAAAGAACAGAAATCCGAAAATTCCCTGATCCACCCAGGCTTCCAGTATCGGGACGTCAAGGTAGTCGGCTTTGTAGCCGCGGCCTAGAAATACCTCCCACGAAAAGATCGTTTCCATAAATTCTCCGAACCCGCTCACCCGGCCCATAGCGGAATAATCCACATCGGCTTCCTCGGAAAGGCGGACTCCTGTTGAGGTAAAGATCACGTTCATGATCCGGTCCTGGAAAATATCCCAGTAACCCAGCAGTAAATTCAGAATATCGCCGTAGCGCGCCAGGAAGTAATTAATTCCAACCAGAATAATCGCAATGAAAATGAAGTTCCGAAGTTTGAATGCATTCCCGATCGCAGACGTGATATTTGAAAATTTGAACCGAAAAATAAAATAAGCGAAAGCGGCGAGACCCAAGCCGAGATAGCTGGATTTGGCAAGCGACATAACCACCACACCAAGTCCGAAAAGCACCGAGAAAAACAGAAAGATCCGGGTTAGAAGGTTCTTTGTATTGCCCAGCATCATCAATGCGGTGAGCATACATACGATCCCATTCCGGGCTGTAATGTGCGGATTACCACCTGGCTGCGCACCTTCATTTGCGAAATTTACCGCTGCGCGCATCCCCGGCGTCCAGTTTGGATCGGTGATCAGCGAGTAAACGAGGGTGATATTGGTAAAAAACGAGAGGAGAAAAATGATCATTACCAGTGTGTCCTTCACATCATTCGGAACGTGCATTAAGAGCACAATGAAGCCGAATGTAAATGCGAAGTTTCCGACGTCGGCGACTGATTTTCCTACATTATTAAAAAACATAAAGTAGTAAAGCGCCATTAACAAAAACGCCAGACCCAGGTTCAGCAGAATGATATTAGGCTTGTAGAGTCGCTTGAAGAGGTGCATCGGCACCATTAATATCAATGCGAATGAAAAGAATATAGCAGTAAAAATGCTGCTCGCAGGTCCCACACCCAATGTATCCCTAATAAAAAATATCAGCGGAAACCCGTTGAACATCATAGCGATGCCCAGCGAATATCTGAGATAAGTAAAATTATTAGCTACATTAAGTAAGCTCCAATTCATCTAGAAAATCTGTAACTAATGTATTTGAAATCAAACCTGGAAATGAAATAAACGATTTTCCTGGTTCGGCACCAAAGATACTTGATTTTGTTGACTAGCGCCGAACTGTTCGTAGAAATGTACAATTCCTGCACCCGCTTATGCTCCTCGCTTCCTACGTGCGCGATGGTCGAAGATTTAGCGTCTGCGTGTACCCGCAATGCACCGCCAAGTCCGTCGATCTTCTTGGTAGTTGTTCCATTTTGAGCGGTATACCGACTTACAAATTCATAATCGAATGCAAAACGGTAGCTTTCGTCGAAAAGACCGTACTTTTCAACCAGCTCGCGTTTGAAAAATAGTGACTGATTGTGAATCTGCATTCCTTCCAAAATCTGGCAATCGAAATCGAAAGAGGTTGTTTTCAGGAGCTCGGTCACTTCGTCGTCGGTTGAGATCATGTACAAGTCCCCGTAGAGAATATCGGTCTTGTACTGCGCGGCTGCCTCTCCAAAACGCTGGAAAGTGCCTGGAAAATATACATCGTCGGAATTCTGGAAGCTGATATAGTCGCCGGTTGCTCTTCTAAGCGCCTTATTAATAGCGTCTACCTGGCCTTTGTCTTTTTCAGAAACCCACCAGGTAATGTATTTTTCGTACTTTTTAATGACTTCAACACTATCGTCAGTCGAGCCGCCGTCGACGATCAGGTATTCCAAATTCGGATAGTTCTGGTTGAGAACGCTCAGAATCGTGCGTTCGAGAAACGGCGCCTGATTGTAGGAAGGCGTGATAATGGTCAGCTTTGGCAGGTTCTTCGCATTACTTGCCGCTGCATTGACATCCAGTTGTAAACCGGACACAAATTTGCGCAGCTCATGTGTGTTTTTTTCTAGGAAATGCATTGCATCCTGTTTTTAGAACTGATCAATATATTCGGTAACAGCCGTAAGTTTTTTGGCGATATTATTCCTTAAAACGCGGTATCTGCGAATGTCGGGCACTTTTCCGTAAACGGGAAGATGTGATTCGGGCAGATATTTCCGGTAGTTTTGAAGGTTTTGCGTGTATTGTTTCAGCAAACTTTGAAATGTATCGTTTTGTCCGGCCAGGGCTTCATGATTGGACCAAACCGCATCGAAATACGTCAATCCTGCGAAATCAGCAGAAATAAGCGGATTTCCGTCGACCGTATATTGCTCTTTATCTCCTGAAAGTTTTTTATTCAAAATTGCTTGCAGACCAAAATGCCAGCCTGCGTGCGGGATTATTCTTGTTTTCGGAATCCAGACCGGAATGTAGTTCATCCAAAGCTGGTCCATATTCATTCCGTTACAAAGGTCAAATGCGGCTCTGTCGAGTGTCCGGCTGCTCCACCAATCCAGCGTTTTGCGGGTCGCTTCGGTATTTCTCAAAGTCCAGCTTCCCGAATGAAACATTCCTACATTCAAAATCCTTTTATCGTCGAGAACGTCTGACTTAGCAAGTGGTTTGAGAATGTTGGGAGTAAGATAAAAGTCAATGTCATTCTCTAAAATGGCATTGATCGACTGGTATAGCTGAACTGTGGGTGCAAAGAATGTGAGCAGAGTGCATTCGGGGTGCTGATTTAATAACCATTTCGCTACAAACGGGCGGGCAGCTGCCAATATTTCGAAATCAAAATAGCCGCGCACCCAGTTTTCCCAGGCTGGAATACCTATTCTTGAAATGTCAATAACCTGAATATTTGCAGGCAGTTCTTTCAGCGGCGCCGCGTCGACCCAGCAAAGGTAAAAAACAGCATTCGGTTCGTGTTTTGATACCGAATCTGCCAAATTAAGTGCGTGAGCCAGATTTGTCCTGTTACAGACTGTATATATAATATTCATTTAAGATCAATCGGCTTCCGGCATTGTTTTAAAATAAGACAATTCCTTGATATTGGATCTGGAAATGCCCGTCAGCGCAAAAGGTAGAGCATCGCTATTACCGATTTGCTGAACGTTTTTGGCAAAATGATTACGAACGATATTCGTCGGCTTCCTGAGTTGCGGCCAGAAACGATTAGCTTCCAGATCCCAGAAAACCGAGTCAGCGTGCTGCAAATGCGTTTCATGCCTGTATTGATAAGCCTCTTTTCGCTTGTTTTGCAACGTTTTGGTCATTCTCTCAATACGACAAAGGTAAAGTCCATTATCCGTATAACCCTTTCCGAACAGTATTTTTTCCTCAGTAGTTAGTCCTGAAAGCCTTTTTATGATGGTATCAGGCGCACTTTCCAGGCTGGCAAAATAGGGGGGTGCTTTTAAGTAATCATACCCTTGCTTGCACCAGTAATAGAGCTCATCACGTACAACCCAACTATTCAATTCGTGGATCAGCAGGAATTCACACCAGTTGAACCGGTCGTAAAAATCCTCCATTAAAAACAAGGAAGCGAGGTGGTCGCGGGACTGGAAGTATTTTTTCGGAAAATAAATAACGTCAATGTCCTCGTTGTGCTCTTTCACAATGGAAAGGTCGGCGCCTTCGAAAGTGATGAAAATGAGCGGATACTTATGTAATGTTTCGAGACAATGGTGTAAAAGTCTTTCTTCCGTCGGATTAATGTCGGGATTCAGGATCGGGATGAGTACGGATACAAGCTCTTTCATCAGAATGTTTCGAGCTGACCAATCACATAATGGATGGGTTTTTTAAGAAATTTACGCACCCGCTGGTAACGGCGAACCGGCGCCGGCTTGATATATGCACAAGGGAATTTTCTATAATATGCGTTTCCCTTTGATAAGAGGCTATTCCGGTAAATTGCAAACAACTCGGTAAGGTCGGTGCGGTCGGCTAATTCGAAACGGTCCTGGTACTTGGACAATATATCGGGTTTTGCAGGATCGTAGCCACTATAATGGAAAAAGATCAGCGGAAACTGACCATTAATAATGAATTGATTATCAATGTTATTGAATGTCCGTTCGTGCAGGTTCCAGTAAGCTGCATTGTATCCGGGGTTCCTTTCTATTAATGTATTTTGTACAAAAACAGGCAAGAAATTCATCCAGTTCTGATCTACAAAAAGCCCGTTACAGAGATCTATCAGGCATTCGTATCTTAATTTCTCTTCCCACCAAGCGATAAACTGCGTGATCTGTTCACTCCGACTGAACGCCACAAAGCCGAGGTTGTACACACCAGTATTCAAATGGTGCAGTTCATTGGGAGTCAGCTGGTCTTCAATAGGCGTGATAATGTGGGGCGTAACTACTGCATTGTATTTTTGCAGCGAGTTTACCAGTTCAGTGAGAGGCTGAAAAACGATAATATCCGGGTCGAAGTAAATAACTTCTGTCGCCTCAGGATAGTGTTTGAAAAAGTAGGTGAAATAGAAAGGCTTTACCGCAGTGTTGAGCTCGGTGATATTGTATCGCTCAGCCATTTCCTGGAAATCCCTTATCTCGATCTTATCGATCTCAATCATCGGAAAATCAGGTTTGTACGAACTTTCAAATGCAATTCCCTCCAATGTGTCGACGAGCCCGATGAAGAATTTTACATCCGGATTCGTGGCTTTGAGGGAATCTCCTAACGTTCGCGCCTGGGCTAAGTAGTTGATTGAGCAAATGGTAAAGGCAATGGTCATTGATTATGCTGTTCCGAAACCTGTAAAGGTAGGTACTTTTGGATGATAGCCTCGATACTGCCGATGCTTTTCTCGGTATTATGCCTTTGTAATACCTTTTTCCTGCCATTTTGCCCCATTGTATCCCTTAATGTAGGGTCAAGAATTAATTGGATAACAGCGTCGGAAGCAGCAGAAATGTCCATGAAAGGCACTACAAAACCAGCGTCACTTTCAATCAGCTCCGGCGCGCCGCCAGCGTCTTCAAAACACACGACCGGAATTTCCAAAAGTGCAGCTTCGAGTACTACAAGCGGGTACGGATCTTCCCGGGAGCTGAGTAGAAGTACATCAAAACGGTTGATATAGTCGAGCGCGTGCGGAGTAGGGGGGATCAGAATAATTTTTTCACTTAAACCCATCAGGCGGATATCGCTCTCTATGAGCTCGTAAATCTCATGCTGCGGACCTGCGCCGACCCACACAAAATAGACGGGCAGCGGTTGAGTTTTGTGAATTACTCTTTTTGCAATCCAGTTAAATATATCATTTCCTTTGCGCCACTCGGCATTTCCGCAGCCACCGATCACAATCGCGTCGGCCGGGACTTTGTGCGTTCTTTCGAGTAAATCGTGTTGAACTGTCCTTAATTTCTCATCAATATGTTCGTGGTCAATCAGCGTAAATGTGCTTACGCGGGAAGAAGGGAAATCATATTTTCTGACATAATAGTTGGCGACTGCATGTGATACCGCGATCAGATGGTCGGCCTTTCGAAGCATGAAAGCCAGGTGCTTTTCATGCGAGTACATTTTAACTGACATTGCCAGTTCGTGTACAAACAATACGAGCGGTATTCTGTGCAGGAATTTTAGGAAATCGTGATAGACGCCCGCATTGGCAATTGAATTAATAAAAACAAGGCCGATATTCTGCATTTCGAGTTCACTAACAACGCGATCGGTACCTCGCTGAACCGTGCGCTCTTCGTAAAATTTATAGAGATATACCTTTTTGAGCAGCTTTCCGGTAAAAGGCGTGGGAGCGACTTTGTAATTCTGGTAGAGCTTCGTTACGGTCACGACTTCTTCAAATTCTTTTTCCAGCTCTCCTCCACTGCAAAGCAAAAGATGCATCGGGACGCCCCGTTCTTTCAAAAGCCTCAGCAGCTGTAACAACAGCAGCTGGCTTCCCGCCCGGTTCGCGTCGTGACTGACGAATAATATTTTCTTTTGCTCCATTAACAATTATCGCTATCTCAAACTACGGACCTCACATGGTCAGCACAGAATCACTATATCAGTATGCTTCGTGGCTTAGTTTGCCAGGGACTTTTTTAGCCGGATTTCCGACATATATCCCCCATTCTTCCGTTTCCTTCGTGATCGCGGAAGCCATTCCAACCAGCGTGCCCTGCGCGATCGTAGTGTAATCACGGATTGTGCTGTTTACGCCGAAAAACGAATAGGATTCAACCACACAATGTCCCGAAAGAACTACGTGTGACGTAAAAAATACGTGGTCTTTGATTTGGCCGTGGTGACCGATGTGATTTCCACTCCACATTACCACGTTATTACCGACTGTCGTAAAAGGCTGGATCGTATTGTCTTCCAATATGAAGCAATTGTCGCCGATCACACTTTTGTCGAAAATAGTCGCTTTGGAACTGATGTAGGAAATAAACTGATATCCTTTTGCTTTGGCTTCGTTGTAAATAGCCTCCCTGTTCCTGTTCATATTGCGGCCAGTCATCGGGGCGAAAAATGAATATTCTGCGGGAGGGAAGAGCGTTTCCACATCTTCAAATGCAACAACAGGCAATCCTTTGAAAGATTCCTGATCTATATACAGGCGATTGATTGTGAACGCAACTATCTCATGTTCAGAGTCATGAGTTAAATAGTAGTGTGCAAGTTCTGCCGTGTCGAGTACTCCAAATATGATAATCTTGGCCATTCTAAATTAATTCGTAAGCTTTCAGTTGTTCCCGGATCTCTTCTGGATTATTGAACATCAGGATATCAATTACCGATAACCAAGGTACGAAAGCATTTTTAAATTGAGTATATGGGTACGGAAGACTTTTAATGAAGTCAAGCTTTATCCCTTCCCTCTCAAATTTGCCTTTGTCGTACAACTCCATTCCACCGATCGGGTTGATGTAATGCGTGGCATTCTCCTGTTTACAAATGTCCAGAATCCTGTCTTGTCCTTTCAGGTTTGTATTTTGATAAATCGTTGAGGAAGCGACTATTTCAGTCTCTATTTCCATAAATGCGCAGGTTTTAATCAGCGCATGCAGGGTCAGTTCGTAAATAGTACTGACTTCTAAATTTACGATTTCTTCTATCAGAACAAAAACCTTTTGATAATGGGGCGCTTTCTGGTAAGACTGCTGAACAGTTTTCAGAAACTTTTTTTGCCAGGGTTCGCTGGTGAGCAAACCTACCTCATTGATCAGCTTATTCTGGCTAGCGTCTTTTAAAGGAATGGTAAAAAGGTGCGCTTTGCCGGACACCAGAATGTTATTTCTGTTGATCCAGCCTTTGTTGATGAAATTCACATCGTCGTAAATAATGAATTTATCGACGGCATTGATAAGCTGAAAATATCCTATATAAGGAAATATATAGGGCTGCATGATAGCAATTGTCATTTGAAGCTATTTGAGTTTCCGAAGATAATAATCCTCTCCTTTTACATCCAGATCGGTCATCGTTGTGTCGGATCCGAGGCGGATATCAGTGGGCAAAGCCCTGATCTTGCTGGTATCGTTCACGACACTTCTTGCGTAAAAAAGGTAGTCAGCTTCTTTGGGAATAGGTTTTAGGCCCTTTTCGAACGGGTTGATAGTGATGAGTTTACGTGATAGGTCTTCTCCATAAAGTGGATATTCAAAATCATCATTGATCGTCGCCAATGCTACCGTAGCATTCGCCGGCACAATTGAATCGAATGTTTTATATGCTTTGGTAATATCCGGGCGGGCGATGGTCTGAAATTCAATGCGCTCCGTTTTTAGTGCAGATTCGTGTCCGTAAGCCGGCAAAGGAAGGCAGCGTACATTCAGATACACCGACATTACCGCCGAAATACAAGCCAGAACGACCACAACCAATACATAACCTTTCCAGACACTGCGCCGGGGTTTTGTAATTGAAAGGCGGTGATGTGAAAATAGCAGCAGCAGAAAAAGTACTCCGAATAATCCGGTTTCAATAAAATATCTTCCCTTAAAAGGATCGTAAGGGGCTGAATAGGAGAGCGTAGCGAAATGAAGACAGAACGCTAATGCCAAAAACCAATGCACCCGCGATCGAAATACGCGCACTAAAACCAGTAAAACCAGCGGGAGTGTCAGCGCAAAACCGAATACGCCCCAGTAAGGATTCGCATTGTAATTCTGGAACCGACGCTGCATGGAGAATGGCAGGATCGAGAAATCAGTCTCTTCGTCCAGGCGCATGCGCAGCTTATCTTCGAGGGCCACGATCGGTTTTCTGATAGTTGTATTCAGATTATAACCCCACTGCGCATTGCGTATACCGTCAAGATTAAAAAAATCGTAAGCATACCTCACCATATTCCGGCTTCCCTGCTCTAACAGGTTTGATACCGACCCCGCTCTTTCAACAGACTGGTGTTTCAAAGAAGTAGGCGGGCCGATCGGGTGACCGAAAACCATGATATTCTTGATATAACCAGTTGGAAAAGTATAAATGAGCATCGCCACGAAAATGGACATGGCAAGCTTTACAAATCTGCCAAAGAACGTTTTGAGATCAGGAGCTAGGAAAACGGTGTAAAGCATGATTACAAAAACGGACGGCAATAGCAGCGCAAAAGTTACTTTGTGTCCGAATACGATCCCGAATACCATTCCGGAGATGTAGAGGTATTTGTTGGCCCGGGTGGAATAGTAGGTGAACAGGAAATAGAGCAGACAACTCAGGTAAGCTGTCATCACAATGTCCGTTTCCGTGGAAATGGCCTGCATTAAAAAGTCCAGGAAAAGACTGTAAGCAAGCGCGCAAAAGAAGCTGGCCGATAAATTTCTGCCAATGCGCTGCGATATCCCGAATACTGCAACCAGAGAAGTGTAGTAGGAAGTATGATGGATAAGCTTGAATGCATTTTCAAAATTCCCGCTGATCAAATAGCTGTAAATCTGGATCGCAGTCAGGCTTTTTGGATAGGTATCCATATTCCAGTTCGTCCCTCCGAAATGCGCCATCGTTCCGTGCTGGATATAGCGAACGGCCCGGTTGAGGTGCCCGGTCATACTATCCCATTCATTTGGAGCAGTAAAAAGTACCAGGATCAGGTTTGTGATCGCGATAAAAGCGAATGTTGAAAACATGATCAGGAAAATCGCCTTTAAATAGGGCGAAAGCTCCCGCGACCAGGATTTGAAAACAGCGAACCTGTTTGATATAATCGCCCTGACAGAGTAGCCCGGGGATGCATTACCCAGATAAGACCAAAGCAAAAAATGCAGGAGCAGAATGAAGAAATTCCCGAATATCCACGCGTATACATTGGCGGTGAGATCGAGTGCGGAAAGGATAAAACCACTGGGAATAACGCTTCCTGCAAAAAGAATAAAACAGGTAATAAGCCACTCAGTGAGAGAGGGTTGAGCAACCTTTTTTGCAACAAATCCTATACCGTATAAAAAGAGGAAAAAGGCAAGCCAATAAAAGAGTACCATGCGGTTATGGTGATAAATGACCGTTAATAATGCCGGATATGCGCTCGATGTCTGAGTAGGGCAGGCCGACGTATAAAGGCAAACTTAACACTCTTAATGCGATATCCTCAGAAACCGGACAAGCAAATTGTCGCGGCATAAAAGAAAGGGTATTCAAAGAAGGAAAAAAGTAGCGGCGCGGAATAATTTCCTGCTCCCGTAAAGCATCCATTACACGGAACATCATTTCCTCCGAAGGAAATACGACCGGATAATAGGCGTAATTGTATTCAATGTCACTGCTGATCAACGGTTTGGAAAGAACATCCCAGTTCAGCAAACTGTCGTAGGCTTCAAAAACTTCTTTTCTCGCCTGAATAATATTTGGTACCTGCGGCAAATTCACCAGGCCCATGGCGGCGTGAAATTCTGAATTTTTACCATTGATACCTGCGTACAAATAAAGGTCGTCGCCCTGGTGACCGAACGCGCGCAGCAAGTGCAGCTTTTTGTCCAGTTCAGGGTGATTCGAGATCAGTGCTCCGCCTTCAATCGTGTGAAAAACTTTCGTTGCGTGAAAGCTGCAAGTACTGATATCACCGTAAGAAAGCAGCGACTTGCCTTTGTAAGTCACGCCAAATGCGTGCGCAGCGTCGTAAATGACTTTAAGATTGTGCTTTTCGGCAACAACTTCGATCGCTTCAATGTCACATGGATTCCCGTAAACGTGGGTAGCCAGGATAGCAGAAGTTGCCGGCGTGATCGACGCCTCGATGAGGGTCGGATCTATATTAAATGTCTGAGCATCAATGTCTACGAAGACCGGCGTGCAGTTTTCCCAAAGGATTGCATTGGAAGTGGCGCAGTAAGAAAAGGGGGTTGTGATAATTTCTCCCTTTAATTCAAGCGCTTTGATCGCAATTTGAAGAACGATCGTCCCGTTTCCACAAAAATACAGGTGATCTACGTTGAGATAGTCTTTCAGTTCCTGTTCAAGCTGCTGTAATACAGGCCCGTTGTTGGTAATGTATCCGCGGTCCCATATTTCGTGGACGTACTTGATATATTCCTCTTTGTCTGGCAAAAAGGTTTTAGTGACGTTAATCATTCACTACGTGTTCAGTTTGGCGAATGGAAAAATTAAGTTGAGGGCGAATATATCCGGGCCATTTGCCATACCAGGTAACATTTTCACGGTAGTCCTCAATATCAAATACCAGGGCTTCTTCCATGTTGTAAAGTACTGTACTTGTATCTTTTACAATCATCATGGAAACTACATACGAGCCGTCGTTCAGGAAATTTCCCGGCAGTTCGCAGGTCCCGGTCACCAGCCCTTTCGGGAAGCTTTCGGATTGTGTGCCCACATTAAATATACATTCACCGGTAAAAGTGTATAAATGCATACTCAGGTTCAGGTTTGCGCCCTCTACCAGATTCCAGAATTCAAACTGGAAATTAATAGGTGTCCGCACGTCAATATGGTTCAGATCGTCCTGATATTCAGGGAACAATTTGAAGCGTTTCACACGTACCTGATCATTTCCGGGCGCACTTTCGATATTGTCCCAATGCTTGTCGAGACTCTTGTGCGATACCTTACTAAGGTAGTTGGTAATGATGTGAGACGTTTCGCCCTGATCAATCATGCGACCTTTTTCAAAGTAGAATGATTTGTTGCAAAGCGCCTGGATAGCTGTAAGGTTGTGACTAACGAATATCAGCGTACGACCGCTTTCCGAAACGTCCCGCATTTTACCGAGACACTTTTTTTGAAATTCAGTATCTCCAACTGCCAGAACTTCGTCAACAATCAGGATCTCAGGATTAAGGTGAGCTGCGATGGCAAAACCCAACCTCACGTACATACCCGAAGAATACCTCTTGACCGGCGTATCGAGGAATTTCTCAACGCCGGCGAAATCAACGATCGCGTCAAAAGATTCGCGGATCTCACTTTTTGCCATTCCCAGGATAGCGCCATTCAGAAAGATATTCTCTCTTCCGGTCAGCTCCGGGTGGAAACCTGTTCCAACTTCGAGCAAGCTTGCAATACGGCCTTCGATCTTGATCTGGCCTGTACTTGGTTCAGTAATGCGGCTGAGAATTTTGAGCAAAGTAGATTTCCCGGCTCCATTGTGACCAACAATACCGATACGGTCGCCTTGGTCGATGCTGAAATTAATGTCTTTTAGCGCCCAGAATTCTTCTTTTTCAGAGAAATCATCTTTCGCTTTTTTCTTAAATATTTTGTCGACCGTCTCCGAAACAACATCACGCAGGCCCGAGGACCCACTTTTGCGCTGGTGGTCGATGATATATTTCTTACTGATATTTTCAGCTACAATTACAGGCATGCCTTAGCGTAATTTTTCAAATGTGATCAACAAACGTGTTCTCTTTTCTCCGAAAATAAATCAAAGATAATATGAGAATCGAAAAGGAAATGATCACCGTCGAGTACAAACTTTGTGGATTAAAATACGATTTCTCACCGAGCAGACACCAGCGAAACCCGCCGATAATGCCCACAAGGGGATTTAAATTATAATACTTCTCAAACCAGGTATCCTTTACAAGTGAGCTTGGGTATGCAACCGGCAGTATGTACATCCCAACCTGTATTAAAAACGGGATTAGCTGTCCAATATCCCGGAAGCGAACGTTCAGCACTGCAAAGAACAATCCGAAACCCATCGATGTAATAAATGTAAGTAAAACAAAGAAAGGAACGTATATGATCTGCCAGCTTATCGTGTAATCAAAGAATGGAGTAAGTACGATAAAAATGCCAAGTGCGATCAAAAAATCGACAAAACCGACAGCAATGGAGCTGAGCGGCATCAGCAACCGGGGGAAATAAACCTTTGAAACTAGATTCGAATTGAGCAGGATACTATTGCTGATCTGCTGGAAGGTATTGGAAAAGAAACTCCAGATCGTAAGTCCGCTCAAAACCATCAAAGGGTAGGGGACGCCAGGATCGCTGTCTATTTTAGCCACATATCTGAATACGAAAACCATAACAGTCATCGTCATAAACGGCCGGAGCACACTCCAGGCGACACCCAGTAACGTTTGTTTGTAACGAACCGAGATATCCCTTTTGGATAGAATCCAAAGTAATTGTCTGTGCAGCCAGAGATCTTTCCAATAGTCCTTTTCAGAACCGCCTGCCTTAATTGTAGTCGTGTGTTGCGCCGCCATTTTTTTACGCTCGTTCTACCCTGACTGTGGTAGCAGGAGTACTGAATACTGTTCTAAAATATGTAAATATCAATGCGATCATTAATCCTGCAAGTGCGCCGATCTTCGCATTTCTCTTGTCCTCCTGTTTCATATCAAGAGGTACTTTAATGCCTTCAATTTCTGTGAAAAGCGGGGCTTCACGTACCAACGACATCTGCATTTTCTCTGCATTCGCCATCGCTTCATAGTAAAGCTGCTGCAAGAATGTTGATTTACGCTCCATACTGTTGGTAGATACTTTTGCTTCCGGCAGCATGATCTGCGAGCTGTAATCCATTTGTCTTGCCAACTTATGCTCTGCAATACCGAGTACGCTAGCTAGTGAATCGGCACGATGTTGCAGCAAACGAAGTGTCTTTCTGGTTTTCTGCGTCTGGTTCTCAGTATACATTTCTTCGACCGTTTTCAGGAGTGTAGTTACCCACATACCCGCCAGTGCCTCATTTTCCATGAGAGTTGATATCGAAATAAATGAAGATTTACGATCCAGTGAAGCAATTTCCGTAGCGTCGCCAGCTTTTTTTACTATCTCATTCAGGATGATCCTGGAAGTTCTGTCAAGCTTTTTCAGATCGTTGGACGCAAAATGGAAGTTCTGCAAATCTGGCCGCTCTTCCCACTCCGACGTTTTGATGCCGCTGGAATCGATGAAGAAGTTAGCGAAAATCTCTTTTTTTCCATTGATCTCTACCTCCTTCATCAGGTTCCGTTCCAAAACGGGACGTGATTTTACGAAGTAGAAGAAGTTTTCACCCGTGAAAATGTTTGCGTCCGGAGCAGATCCCAGACCGAGCAACCCGGCCATTTCGCCGAATCCCGCGCCTTGGCTGCTTCCGCCTCCAAGGTTGAAAACCACGTTTGCTTCGTACTTGTTCGCCTTTTTTACATAAGTATCCAATGCATATCCAATTCCAAAACCGATGATCGGCAGGAGCAGGATCATTTTCCAGTTCCGGATAATGGCATCTTTAACAACGATAACTTTTTCAACTACCTCCTTCGGAGATAGTTCGTCATCGGGAATTTCTTGCGGTCGCGCAGGTGTGAGTGTTTGAGACATTATCTTATTGAGCGAAAGGCCAATACTGTTACTATTAATCCCATAACCGAACTCAGCAAGCCGGTAGCTGTCGAGATAGCCTGTTGCGTGTTCAACCCGGGAGCAGCTCTTACAGGTACAAAAATCTCCGATCCCGGCTCAACTTTCGGATAAACGTTAAAGAAAAGAAATCTTCTCGTCCTGTCTATATTTCCGTTAGGATATTTAATATAAGAGCTTTTACGGAGAGACTGTACAGTAAACCCGCCCGACTGAGAGATATAGTCCGTAAACGACATTCCCTTGCCATACTTAACCGTAGTAGGATACAATACCGATCCTGCTACCTGAACTGTTTCCAGACGTTTTGGGATACGGATAATATCTCCTTCCTGCACGATCAGGTCTTCAAATGATCCTGGGTTTTTCAGGATATTTTTCAAAACAATACCAATTTTCTCTTCCTTCACATTTGGAACGTCACCGAGAATTGTACCTTTTTTGATACTATTTTCAGTAATCTCCGCTTGTTCAAAGTCAGTAGGCTCTTCCAGGTCTCTCACGATCGTGCGGCGAAGTAAGGTTGCTCCCTCAGGATATGCAAGCTCCGTTAAACCGCCTGATCTTTTGATAATGTCGCTGATCTTGTCGTTTTTATTAATGATCGTGTAAGGGCCGGTTACAAGTACTTCACCTTCGACAAATACAGTTTGCTGTTCTACGTAATTCGGGGATTTTCTGACAATGATCTGGTCAAAAGGAAGCAGGCGGAAATTAGTCGCTTTGGCGCCAAGTGATAAGTCCCTGTTCAGGTCGAATTTGAAAACTTCGGAGATTTGTGCATTAGCGGTACCCGCAACACCGTTTCGCTTGCGCCTTACTACTTCTACCTCAGAAGTATAAGCCGACTCGCGGAGGCCGCCAGCCTGAACCAATGCATCTTCCAGCGTCATTTCGGAAGTGTATGGAAACTTGCCTTCGTTGATACCGATCTTTGTATTATTGACCTCGCCTTCTACACTCACATAAGCCGATTCAGCCATATCGAATTTAGACGGAACAATCACCTGATCCAATCTGGTAAGAATAAGGTCCGGAACTACATTGTTGATCAGATCCACGTAATTCATCGGGATACTCTGCAGAGTCAGATCGTCTCTTGTTCTCAATACATTGATCCGGCCTGCAAAAGCGTCTTCTCTTAGTCCCTGCGCATTTTCAATCAGTTTTTTAAGGGTAGGGCTGCTGTCTAGCGAAAAATCACCCGGACGCATTACTGCTCCTTCAATCGTCACAATATTTTCGTAGCGATCCAAAACGGTACCTACATTGATAGAGTCACCTGTCGCGATTTCGAAATTCTCATACTCGCTTTCCGAAACGTCAAGCAACTTTCTTTCTTTTGAAGTAATCCTTTGGATTTTGAGTCTTTCGCGATACGCTTTATCCTGGAATCCACCGGAGTATTTAATAACATCACCCAGCTTTTCCTCAGTTTTTAATTCGTAAATACCCGGACGTTTAACCATACCAGTTATCTCCGCGCGTTTCAGATAGTAGCCAACTACAATATTGTCATTGTCCTGAACACGAATATCTCCCTCGATCTTACCGTTAACAAGGTAATCGTAGATATCCATATGCGACACTACTTTTCCAGCCCGCACTACACGTACATCACGGAAAGATCCAATTTCATTCGGCCCGCCGGCCTGGTAAAGCGCATTGAATGCAGATGAAAGCGACGATACCTCATAAGTTCCGGGATTAATTACTTCCCCGGTCACAAATACCTTCACTGAGCGGATATTCCCAAGGGTTACCATCAATTTGGTGCGGGCCGTGGTGCCTCCGCTGCCGAGTAGCCCAGGAACGAACTTGGCAAATTTATCGATCAAAATCTTCCTGATTTCCTCGATCGTGCGCCCTGCAACCTGCACCGGGCCAACCCTAGGAATTAGGATATTCCCGTCCTTGTTCACCACGCCTTCATAAGTACTTTCTGCGTAGTTATAAATGTAAATGTTCAGCTCATCACCAGGCCCAACTACGTAGTTTGTAGGTGTAGCGACCTGTAAATCAGGGATTGGGTCCAGATTCTTGTTGGCGAAAATAGAGTACCCGTATATCTTCTGGCGGAATGCTTCTTTTTCCTGCTGCTCCGGTGTCAGCGAGGTAGAAGTGGATGTATTTACCTTACTTTGATCGGTATTCTGATCGCCGTTTTGTCCATTCTGATTCGCAGCGTTTTTGCTTTTATCATTGGACTGGCTGTCATTTCCCTGCTGGTTTCCCTGTTGATTACCAGGCTGTTGACCGTTTTGCTGGTTCCCTGATTGAGGTGCATTTGGATTTCCCTGTGCATTTCCCTGCGGATTCCCGGTAGTGGTGCTTCTCGGCCCGGTTTGCTGCGTGTTTCCCTGCGGGGCCTGCCCGGAAGGAGCCTGAATAGTAGGTGCTGAGGGAGTTACCTGAGATATTGCTGGTAGAGAAATGAGAAAAGTCAGAAAATAAAGAAATAAGGAATTATAACTTTTAGTAAATCTGAATCTGTTCATAAGAAGAATTATTGTACTATTGAAATGCTGAAAATCCATGAAACCTATCTGTTGGGCTACTATTTTTGATTGTGGGATCCGGGCAGCGTCGTATTTGGATGTGTATGTAATAGCAAAGTAAATTAGATTTTTCCTATTTTTAAACAAATTCTAGTAATCGGGCTCTTGATATCCGCGCAAAGGTATAACAGCCTAACGACAAAAAACTGAAATTATTAAAATACAATATTCAAATTCAGAAATACGACTAAAAGAATAATTATAAAAATGGAAAGTACAAACGTTCAATACAACGAGGATAGTATCAGATCGCTGGATTGGAAGGAGCACATACGATTGAGGCCGGGGATGTATATTGGAAAATTGGGGGACGGCTCGTCTATTGATGATGGTATTTACGTGTTGGTCAAGGAAATCGTCGATAACTCCATCGATGAACATATGATGGGTAATGGAAAGACCGTCGAGATTAAAATTTCGGAGCATCGGGTGGAAGTGCGGGACTATGGAAGAGGTATTCCGCTGGGAAAAGTGGTGGATTGTGTTTCAAAGATCAATACAGGCGGAAAATATGATTCCGGCGCGTTTCAAAAATCGGTCGGTTTGAATGGGGTAGGTACCAAGGCGGTAAATGCGCTTTCCCAATATTTCAAGGTACAATCATTCCGCGACGGGAAGTCGAAAGTCGCTGAGTTTGAGCAGGGAGCATTGCTTCGTGAATCAAAAGAGCAGCCTTCCAACCAGCGAAACGGCACACATATCTTATTCGAGCCGGATTCGAGCATTTTTAAGAACTTCAAATACATTCCGCAGTACCTGGATAGTATGATCTGGAACTACTGCTATCTGAATGCAGGGTTGACGGTTAATTTCAATGGAGAAAAATACATTTCCCAAAACGGCCTGCTCGACCTGCTAAAAAGTAAGACAGATGCAGAATCGATTCGCTATCCAATTATACACTTGAAAGGAGAGGATATCGAGTTTGCGATGACGCACGGTAACCAATATGGGGAAGAGTATTATTCTTTTGTAAACGGTCAGTATACCACGCAGGGCGGCACGCACCTCGTGGCTTTCCGGGAAGCGGTGGTGAGGGCGGTGAGAGAGCATTTTGGCAAAGATTATGCGCCGGAAGATATTCGCTCGTCGATCAGTGCCGCGGTCGCAATCCGTGTGCAGGAACCTGTTTTTGAATCTCAAACCAAAACAAAACTAGGATCCAGTACGATCACGCCTGACCCGAACAGTACCACGGTCCGCACCTTCGTCAACGATTTTGTAAAAGAACAACTGGACAATTATCTGCACAAACATCCTGAATCCAGGGATGCATTGAAAAAGAGAATTGAACAATCGGAGCGGGAGCGGAAGGAATTGGCAGGTATTAAAAAGCTGGCAAATGACCGCGCCAAGAAAGCAAATTTGCACAACAAAAAGCTCAGGGATTGCAGGCTGCATTTAACCGACATTAAAAACGATTTGCGCCACGATACTACCTTATTTATAACAGAAGGAGATTCGGCGAGTGGCTCGATCACAAAATCACGTAATATTCAGACGCAGGCTGTATTCAGTTTGAGGGGAAAGCCGCTGAACTGCTTTGGGCTGACCAAAAAGATCGTTTACGAAAACGAAGAGTTCAATTTACTGCAACACGCGCTTGATATTGAGAATGGTGTGGAAAACCTTCGTTTCAACCGGATAATTATCGCTACCGACGCGGATGTGGACGGCATGCACATCAGGTTGTTGTTAATGACATTTTTCCTGCAATTCTTTCCTGATCTGGTTCGTAACGGGCATTTATTTGTTTTGGAAACGCCGCTTTTCAGGGTGCGTAATAAAAAAGAAACAATTTACTGTTACAGCGATGAAGAGAAACAGCACGCGATCGCAAAACTCGGCACCAAACCTGAGATCACGCGTTTTAAAGGATTAGGGGAAATATCTCCCGAAGAATTCGGCCGGTTCATTGGTGAAGATATGCGCATAGAGCCTGTAATCCTTCAAAAGGAAACTTCGATCCAAAAGTTGCTTAGTTATTTTATGGGTAAGAATACCCCTGAAAGACAGCGTTTTATCATTGATAATTTGAAAGTTGAGAAGAATATCGAAGAGCTTGCACTCGCCAGCTAATAGTAGCATTATATCATTTTACAAAAAGTTACTCTGTGGAATTACAGAATTTAAGGGAAAGAATAGATACACTCGATGATCAGCTGCTGACTATTTTGAATGAGCGAATGGAGCTGGTTCGGCAGGTAGGCGAGCTGAAACGTTCGTCGCAATCCATTATTTATCGTCCGGAAAGAGAAAAGCAGATACTGGACAGACTTGAAAAAAGGAACAACGGGCTGTTGACCCGACAGGCGATCGATGCGATTTTCTTTGAGATCTTCGCTGTATCACGCAATCTCGAACTGCCCGAAAGAGTCGCTTACCTCGGGCCGGAGGGAAGTTTTACGCACCAAGCGGCCGAGGGCAGGTTTGGAGGAATGAGCGAATACATGGTTTTGCCGACTATTCACTCTGTTTTTGAAAGTGTAGAGACTGGCCGAAGCAAATTTGGTGTGGTACCTATTGAAAACAATCAGGAAGGTATCGTGATTGAAACCGTGGATTATCTGCGGGAGAAAAACCTTTCGATCGTAGCTGAGGTATTGTTGCAGGTGCATTTCACTTTCGCTTCCCAGTCCGATAGTCTGAAAGATATTAAGAAGATATATTCAAAAGATATTGCATTCCGGCAATGCGGGAAGTTTATTCACGAATATCTCGATGGAATGAATGTGGAGCTGATCCCGGTGGAATCGACCTCGAAAGCAGCCAAGCTGGCAGCCGACGAGCCGGACGCAGCTGCGATCTGCTCATCCATTTCCGCCCGCCTTTTCGGAGTACCTATTCTATTTGACAATATCGAAGACAGTGACCAAAACCGGACACGTTTCCTGATATTAGCCAAAGACTTTACGAATATCAAAAGCGACGACGACAAAACTACCATTATCGCAAACCTGCCGAATACCAATCGTCCGGGCGTTTTGTACGAATTTTTAAAGGATTTTAACGACCGCGGGATCAACCTGACCAAGATAGAAAGCCGCCCGCTGAGAGGCGAAGCAGCTTTCCGAACCTGGTTTTTGGTAGAATTTCTGGGTCACATGCAGGATCCTCCGGTGCAGGAGATCATGCATAAATATGGTACGCATTTGAAGTGGCTTGGGAGCTACATTAAGGTTTCCTAGCAGCAGCTATTTCAAAGTGCCGCGGTAAAGTGAGGGCCAGTTACCGTACAATTCAACGGAAGTTTCAGTCCCGTCCGGCAAACGCACTTTGGTAGTTCTCACTGCGGTAGGCGCCTGGAAACTGTCCACTGCGAGTACCACGATATTTTTCCCTTTTACAATCGAAGTAACGAAAGGCTGCTTCTGGTCAATAGCCAGGAGCGCCTGTTCTTTTTTAGGGGTAACCCAATTTCCGTTTAATTCAAAAGGCAGATCTTTCACGGTACCACCCACGATCACGTCTTCAACCTGCTTCGCCATCCAGTTTCCGAGCGCGTAATATTCGGTCGGGAAATCCCAGTACCACGGCGCGCCTTTACCTTTTGCATTCCTCCCAACTTCACCTTCGGGCGTTTTTCCATCGGCGGGATACCATTCATAACCCCAGCCCCAGCCGCCTTTTACCAACTTGTAAGCATTAGGGTCGCTGCCCGAAGGAGGCCCATCCTGCCACAAATAATAACCGTCGAAAAGTATCAGTGAAAACAATGAAAAGCTCAGCGCCTGACTGGCCGGCATCATTTCCAGCTGGTTCATGATCAGCTCGCCTTTGGGATCTGTGAGCTGGTAGTTCCATGGATTAATAGGATCTTTATAAAGCGGCATATACCTGTTCCAGCCGTAGAATATAAACTTATTATCCTTTTGGTAGGGGATCAACTGATTGATTCTCAGGGAGTGAACGGCAGATAGTAATACAAAATTGTTGGGTGAATTACCCTGCGCATCCATTGCAAAATTCGGCTTTGGGTACACATCGATCGGCGTCGCATTGAATGCATTCTGCAAGCTTTCGCCATTTGGCAGCATATCAAAATTCGGGTTATTGGATTTCGGCTGCTGGTAATCTTTGATAAAATCTTTCGGATTGGCGCCGCCTACCGTGTTAATATGTGGGTTCGTGTAAGCGCCTCCGCCCCAGTAATCCATCAAACGCATTTCCGGGTGGTTTTTACGAATATAGTCAGTGAACCAAAGGAGCCTTTGTTTCACCTCAGCCGGATACTTCTGGTTCCAGAATTCAAAGTCAAGCGCATAAACGCCGAAGCCGGGTACGCCGGCCAATGCTTCCACTTCCTGCTTGCTCAATGTAGCGAACCATTTTTCGTCCTTATCATTGAAATAATTGGGCGTAGCCGTGTAATGCAGCTTATTGGAAGGATATTCTTTTTCAGTATTAAAAAGATAGCCGATCCCGCGCTTGTAATAATTGATCGAAGGTACTTCATCGTTGAGCCGGTATTGCGCGACGATCTTATCTTTAATAGGCTCGAATTCAGGGAATTTTGTGTCAAAAGTTACATTCAATCCGCGTGGAGGCGCAAACCAATCAGGGATTTGAATGCGCGTTAATCTGGACTCTCCTTTTTCAGAGACTTTACCCGATATCCAGATATTCTGCTGACGAACTGAGCGATTTTTCAGTTCATTCCACCAGTCATTGTAAGGTGCGTCGATCCAGCGGGCGGTTACGGAATACAGGTAACCCGGTCGCACTTCGATGCCATTTTCCAGTCCATTTACCGCGATACCATCGATCATCACCACTTTCGTGCGGCCGTCGTTGTAATTGGCAAAATCTTTCAGGTACAGTTTTCCATCTTTCGAAACCGGCCTTACATCCAGAAAAACATCTTTACTCCCGTGCCTGATCCACTGCGAATTGTCGGGGATCTCATTTTTGATCTTTCCATCGAAACTGAAGGAAGCTGTCGTTTCGCAGCCGGGCTGCCCGAGGCTTATCACCTTGATTGTAGCTTCACCTGCATTCAACTCAGTTTTCGGAATGGTAAGCCACGTTCCGTAACGGTGAGGGATATCAGTCAGTTTCTGCGTATTGCCCGACTGCGTGATTTCGATATTATAAGGCGCTAATCCACCCACATTGGCGGCCAGCTCGAACTGCATTTCAGAGCCGATCTGCCGATACCGCCTGACCGTCAGATCGCAGGCATTGGAAGCGGAATCAATAGTAGTGGCAACTGGAAATCCTTTCGTAGCCTCGGGATAATGGCGGTTCTGAGAAGGACCGAAGCGGTTCCAGGCCCATAGCCCGGAACCCGCCAGAAATATCAGAATTCCACTGGCCCAGATAAGCGTTGATTTTGACAAAATTTTGTTTTTACGTACCACAATAGTTGGTTACCACCAGCGATAGAACAGACCTATCGACCCGTTAACCGATGATACTCCTTTTTCAATATAGTCATGTTTGTATGCAGTACCATCATATTTGACGCGAACATCTACGCCAACAGCACCATCTTTCTTGAAAAGGAACTTGGAACCCAACCCTATCCCATATTTCGGGGCGATTTTTTGGTGCTGGGAAGACAGTGTTCCATAATAAAGCACATTATCTAGAATACTGATCCCGCCGCTCACCTGCACGTAAGGCTGGATTAGGGACGTTTTTGGAAGAAAATGGTAATTACCAAACAGCTCCACCGGATATTGGGACAAAGTGCGCGTTTGAACCGCCGAGATCGTCCCTTCACCATTTTGATAGAGCGTGCGCGGAATGCGTTTCTGGAAATAGGTCGAGCCGATTTCCCCGCCTATTGAAAAAGGTGAGTTTCTCAAAACCCATTCAATCGAAATGGACGCATTCCGGAACGAAGATTTGTCAATATAAGAATCTGCGAAAGAGCCCAGTGGCACTGCTCCCACCACGCGCGCAGTAGCCAGGTAGTGGGTATATCGCTCAAAAGGCGACGGTAGAGTGTAAAGCTTGGGCGCTTCCTGCTGTTGTGCGTAAGCCGGAAAAAAGCCTGCTAGAAAAAGGGCTGCAATGATTATTTTTTTCATTTTCAATTAATTTTTAAATATTCTGACTGGCCAAAAACCGAGTCGATCATCGTATCTACATACTGTCTGTTGCCGATACCGGCTCCTCTTACCTGCGCATCCCAGATTACGTTAAACGTTTTGTCAACGGTGTTTGGGTTTTTGAAATCAAGCAGCGTGATCAGCCAGTAACTCTCGGCAGTTTCGTAGTAGCTGTAATAATTTGGGTAACCATAACCGAAGCCGCCTCCCCAGTAACCGCCGTAATAGGAGTTAAGTGGCTGCGAAACCACATTCAGATAGGTATTTGTGATCCAGGTCACATTAATACCCACGTCAGGTTTGGCTTTCGGGCTCACATATGTGTAACCCAAGGCTTGCATTTTGGTAATGATGCGCGTAAGTACATCTTTGTCAATATCGGTCAGCGCGGTGCCTGACTGATTGTTTTCAACTACAACTACGGAGTCGACAATGCTGAAAGTTTTGTATTGTTTGAAATTAGCGGCCTTGTCGTGATTGGTGATGTATACCAGTGATTCTTCCGTAGACAGGTCATTGATCGGATCTTTGGAGCAGGAAGCCATTCCCAGTCCGGCTATAAGAAGGAATATTGAAGCTTTTTTAAACATTTTGGGTCTTACATTTAAAGTTATTAATTAAACGAAATTTGAAATTGAACATTTTACAAATGCAGTTTTAGCGGCTCAATTTTTTAGTAAAAATGGTTTGTACACTATTGCAGACCTCGTTTTGTGAGAATTGGTTGTAACAATCCGTACCTTATATTGACGGCGATGCAACTGAAAGGCACATCAAATTTGTATTCTATAAAAATGGATACCTGTAAATAAGGAGAAGGCAATAATCATCATCTTTGGTTTGAAAAAGACTAGCAGCACCTTGCAATTATCATAAATATGGAAACAAAAGAAGAGATTTTAAGGATCATAGATGTTCTGAACGACACGTATGAAAGTGAAGAAGCCTGGTATGGACCGTCGGTAGTAGAGGCACTGCGTGACGTGACGCCGAAAATGGCAGAGCTGCGGCTCAGCACCAATACACACTCGATCGCGGAGATCGTGTACCACATGACCACCTGGCGGATATTCGCAGTGAGAAAGATCCAGGGTGACGCGGAATTTGATATTAAAACACAGGATAAAGACTGGAAGAAATTCCCGATAGTGGACGAATTTGAGTGGGAAGCTATTCAAATGGAGCTCAGTTTGTCTCAGGAAGAACTGGTCTCTGAACTGGAAAAGATTGAAAGTGACAGCTTCCTGGAAGAGTTTGTGCCGGGTCGCGACTATTCCTATTATACCATGATCCACGGTGTGATTCAGCACGATGTGTACCACGCAGGGCAGATCGGGCTGATCAAAAAAGCAGTGAAGGGAATGCGCCTGGACGAAGACGATAATTATGGCGCATTTGACGACCGATCGGACTTCGATCAGGGGTCAGAATACTATTAATACTTATATAAAATTTCGTATAGTTGCATTGCGACCTATTGTTTATTGCTAAATTTTTCTATTTTGCATAATAATAGAGCGTTGCGAAACATAGCTCGTCAATGTTCTAGTGGTGTGGATATAGACATAAAGGCTGTCCGATATTTCGGTCAGCCTTTTTTTAAGTAGAAATCTGTGCAACATTTGGAATCTAAATACTGATCATCCATTATGAAAATCCTTGTCGTTGAAGACGAACCCAAACTGGCCGGTTTCCTCAAACGCGGGCTCGAAGAACAATCCTGGGAAGTCGAGCTGGCGTATGACGGACAAGTCGGGAAAAAAATGGCGGCCAATTACCGGTTCGATGTGATCATTCTCGATGTAAACCTGCCGCTGCTGAACGGTTACGATCTGGCGCGGCAACTCAGAAATGACGGTTTGTCAACACCGATCCTATTTCTCACCGCCCTGGGAACGATCGACGACAAGCTTGACGGTTTTGAAGCCGGTGGAGACGATTATCTTGTAAAACCTTTCGAATTCCGCGAGCTGATCGCCCGTGTGAAGGTATTATCCCACAGAAATACCACGCGGGAGCAATCGAGCCAGGTACTTACGCTCGCCGATCTGGAACTGAACCTGGACGAAAAAGTGGCGCGCCGCTCCGGAAACCGCATTGACCTCACAGCCAAAGAATTTGCATTGCTTGAATACCTCATGCGGAACCGCGGCAGGGTAGTATCCCGGGTGGATATTGCCGAGCAGGTGTGGGATATTCGTTTTGATACAGGTACCAACGTGATAGATGTTTACATTAACTTTTTGAGAAAAAAAGTAGATAAGGACTACCCTAACAAGCTGATACATACGGTAGTGGGAATGGGTTACATATTCAAGGAAGAATGAATATCAAGGCCCGTCTGACGCTCATGTTCACCATGCTGGTCGGCTCCATCATGGCACTTTTTTGCCTGTCGATCTATTTTTTTTACGATCAATACAGGGAAAAGCGGTTCTATTCATTTCTGAACGAGCGCGCGCAGACTATTGCACAGCTGGTAGAGGCGAGCAACGGGATCAGCAAGGCGGATATTGAAAAGATCGAAAAAGAGAACAAAACCATCCTGCTAAACGAGGAAATCACGATTTACGACGGAGCTGACTCGATTATCTACATGAGCGGCGCCGACTATCTGACCATTTCAAAATCATCGCTGGCCGACGCGCGGGGTGGGAGGGAGATCCGCAGCAAATACCAGGACAAGGAAGTGATCGTCACCAGGCACATTTTGCAGGATCACCGGAAGCCGTGGATCGTTGTAATTATAGCCAATGATAACCTGGGAATGAGCCAGCTGCACCGGCTGCGTGAAATTCTGGTCATCGGCTGGCTTCTGTCGCTGGTGCTGGTCGCCGTGGCAGGCTGGCAGTTTTCTAATGACGCGATCAAACCGGTTGCTGATATTATCGATCAGGTCAATAATATTTCGGCGGGGAATTTACACGAAAAAGTAAAGGTAGGGCGGGAGAAAGACGAGCTCGCATTGCTGGCGGAAACCTTCAATCAAATGCTCGCGCGGCTGGAAATCGCATTCGTCGCGCAGAAGAATTTCGTTTCCCACGCCTCTCACGAACTGCGTACACCCCTGGCACTGATCATGAGCGAAGCGGAACTGGGGCTTATGAAAGAACGCTCGGTGAACGAATACCAGGACGCATTGCAGGGTATTTGGGCAGAAGCGAAAGAAATGAACGGGTTGGTGAACAGACTGCTCGAACTCGCCCGGACCGACGAAAATACATTCAAGGTATCATTCAGAAAAATCAGGATAGATGAAGTGCTCTGGCAGGCGAAAACATCTACCGAACAAAAAAATCCGGGATACCACGTGAATGTTACCTACGAAAAAATTCCTGACGATGAGGGGCAGCTGATGCGGATCGGCGACGAAAGTCTGCTGAGAACAGCATTCGTTAATCTGATGGATAATGCCTGTAAGTATTCTGATGATAAGACGGTTAACGTTTCGCTGGAAACCAGCGAAGATCAGATCAGGATTAACTTTAAAGACAACGGAATTGGCATTGCGCCCGCCGAGCTACCTTATATTTTCGATACTTTTTACCGGAGCGGCGCCACGATCACAAAGGCGGGTTACGGTATCGGGCTGGCATTGACCAAACGCATTATCAATATGCAGGGAGCGACGATCGATGTCGAGTCGGTATTAGGCTCTGGTACTACATTTATCGTCCGGTTTCCGCCTTTTTAACTGGCTTTTAATTCAGCATTAATGCGACTTTAACCCGCCTGACTGTTTTTTGTAACCTGATCACCCGGACAATATAGATCCGTAACCGAGGTGATCGGTATGCACGAAGTTTAACAGCTATTGATTCCGAATTACCCGGAGGAAGCGATACCAGGTTAAATTGAGTTAGGTGAGTAGTAAAGCAAAACTGGCCTCGGGACATTCCGGAGGCCAGTTTTTTCATGCTATTCAGGAATGCGAACCTGGCTTTGCGAATCTTCGATACGCGTGGAAGGCAGCGCCTCGGGATATTCTTTTGCGATGAACTCGATCATTTTCTCACGCACCAGGCACCTGAGATCAAAAGTTTCGCTCGAATTACGGGCCGACATGATCGCCCGAACTACCATTAGTTGTCCCTGTGTATCCGTAATCTGAAGTGCCCACGACTTTCCATTCCACAGCGGCGTGTTATCCAATATCTCTTTCAGCTTTTCACGCAATTTCGGAACAGGTGCGTGGTAATTCAGTTGAAAAAACGCAGTACCGATCAGCGCACTGTCATTTCTTGTCCAGTTTTGAAATGGTGTTTCAATAAAATAGGTGATCGGAAGTACAATGCGTCTCAAATCCCAGATATTAACCACCACATAAGTCAGATTGATCTCCTCAATCCGGCCCCACTCGCCTTCGACGATCACAACATCGTCTATTTTAATAGGTTGAGTAAATGCGATCTGAATCCCCGCCATCAGGTTAGCAAGAGACTTTTGGGCTGCAAAACCGATAATTACACTGAAAATCCCCGCCGAGGTAAGTAGACCCACACCATACTGGCGTACTCCTTCAAAACTCAGCAGCAATACGGAAACGCCTACAATCACAATCAAAATAATAACCATCCGCTTCACGAATTTGATCTTCGTGAACATCCGCCGCGCCTGGTTATTATCAGGGCTATTAAAATCAAGCTGGTCGACTAAAATCTTCTCAACAATGATCACCACCCGTACCATCAGCCACGTGGTAGCGGCGATGAGGGAAACCTTGCTGATCGCGAAAAGCCAGCCGTATTCTGGATATATGGCGGAGTAGGCCCGGGTAGAGGCGGTGACAAAAACCATCGGGACGAAAAAATAGAGTACGCTCGTGAGATTCTCCCGTATCGCTTTCACGGCGTTCCACTGCCTTTTTAAGGCGGCAATTTTTATGATATTGATAAGTAATGCACTGATTATAAACCCAACTACGCCCGATATCAGGACAATCAGCCAGGGTTCATTTTTGTAGAAAAACGCTTCTATGAAATTCATTCATTCGTCAGATATCGTTGAGTCGCGCGACGATCATTCCCGTATGTTTCGGGACAGACGCCACATATTCAGCCAGGGGAACACTGGTCATGATCACTTTTTTTCCATTTAATGAAGCGTGGATCAGATAGGCCCTGCTGCCAATTTTACTTATAATACCCATGTGGTTCACGTCCAGCCCCTCAACAGAAGAGGTGAATGCAACAATATCACCATCATGTAGCATCGGTTCCGCCTTTTGAATGCCAGCTTTCGGAATATAGCTGTGCTTTCTTGTATTGATCTCGCTCTCTTGTTCTTTAACCTTCTCCCAAACCTCACTCTCAGCCAATGCGGCATACAGATTGGCGTGGTTGGTCATGAAGTTGATCTTTTTTGTAAACGGTACCCCGCCTACTTTTTCCGTGATATCTTCCAGTCTGCCGCGTTTCTCGTTTTCATATAGCCAGTCCAAAATATAATGCAGCCGGGAAGGATATCCGTCAATGATCCCATCGCGGTAACGCAATTTGGTCAGCTCATTTTTATATGCGTCAAAGGTTGCATTCTCGCTTTTTGCAACGGTTAGCGCGATCACACTTTCAACAAGTGTAGTACAATCCAGCCCGTCAAACTTGCAAACAAGTTTTTCAGTCGGATTGCCTTCGAGCGTGCCCGCCACGTAGGGCGTACCCAGAAACGATTCACTCATCCGGAGTACCTGGGTGCCGATATCCCGGCTTTCCGGCAGATCCATTTTTTGCGCAAATACCTTTTGCAGGTTCGTTTGCGCATGGACAGCACCTGAAAAAGAGACCAGAATGTATAAAACTGCAATTCTCAACATACTCAATTTTTTTAGCGGATATTTAACTGCGGGCCGGCGCTCCGAGCTATTGGCAGGGTTAAATATTTTAATTATAAACTTCGCAATTACGTAAAAATAGCAATGAAAAGGCCTTACCTGCTTATACAGGAGCTATTTTTTCACTATTTCATACACGATGACGGATGCCGGGGGAAGCTCGACGTGAATCCCGCTGGAAGTGATATTCGCAGCCTGCTGATGCAATTTTGCCGCAAATGCAGGGAAAATTGGAGTAAGCTTATATTGAATGGTGCTATCCAGTTGCAACACATTACTCCACGCATCCTCCGGAATGCGAACGTTGGTCTCAACAGCCCTTTCCCGATTGAAATTGCAGATAAAAAGCAGCTTTTGATCCGGCGTGTGACGGAGATAACTGTAAATGATCTTTTTGTCGTAATTGTAACTTTGCCCATCTACGTTTACATATTGCAGGTCATAAAATTCGCCTGCAAAAACGGCCTCATTTGTCAGCACGAAGTGATTCAGGCTTTCATAAAACTCCCGGAGCTTACGTTGCTCGCTGGTTAAAAGGTCAGTATTGAACTGGCCGCCATTTACCCATTGCTGAAACTCCGTTACGCCCCAGTAATCGAAAATGGTCGTACGCCCGTCTTCGCCCTGAAATCCTTCGGCAACCAGCGGATTAACTCCCAGTTCCTGACCGAAATACACCATCATCGGGCCAGTATGGAGCGTAGCGCTGAGTGTCATCGCAGGAATTGCCAGCCAGGGATTACCTGCAAAATAGCGTGACGCAATCCGCTGCTCGTCATGATTTTCTAAAAACCGAAGCATATTTTCACTGATATCCCCCGACTCCTGCTGCCACAGTCTGGTAATATCCTCCGCTGTTCCATGCCCCTCGATCAGTCGCCGCAGCGAGTTGTAAAGTCCGACTTTATCGTACAGATAGTCGAATTTTCCTACGTGAATGTAATTGTGATATTGCTCCGGGTTATAGATCTCGGCGATGAAAATGATCTCCGGCTTTAACTTTTTGATCTCAGGAATTACCCACGCCCAAAACTCTACCGGTACCATTTCCGCCATGTCGCACCGGAATCCGTCCACTCCTTTTTCAGTCCAGTATTTCAAAATATCATACATTTTGAGCCACGTGGAAGGAATAGGAGAGAAATGGGTCGCGCCGCCGTTCTGATAATCCACACCGTAGTTGAGCTTGATGGTCTCGTACCAGTCATATTGGCTTGGCTGGGCTGCGAAAACATCATTTCCGGTCGCTTTCGCAGGTCTTTCGTGGTAAGGTGTTGCCAGCGGTACCGGTGGCGTGTGACCTTCCGGCACTATAAAATCGTGATTGGGAATGTAGTAAAAGTTGTTGGACGGACTGAAACTGACCGTATTATCATCCTCTTCACCGAAATCCTTTACTCCGGCGGCGCGGGCATCCGAATGATATTGGCGAGCGACGTGATTAGGGATAAAATCAATGATTGCTTTCAGCTGGTGCGAATGCGTGCGTGCAATAAGCGACTCGAATTCCTGCATTCGTTTGGTTACGTCTACTGCCAGATCCGGATCCACATCGTAATAATCTTTCACCGCATAAGGCGAGCCCGCTATCCCTTTCACGATGAGCGGATGATCGTTCCGGATGCCAAACTGCGAATAGTCCGTGAGCGTGGCGTGTTCCAGAACGCCTGTGTACCAGACGTGCGTGATACCAAAATCGGTCAGCGCTTTCAGAGCTGTATCCGTAATATCATTGAACTTGCCGGAGCCATTTTCCTCGATTGTACCGTAGCATTTGTTGGTTGTATTTTGATTGCCGAAAAGGCGCGTGAAAATCTGATAAATGACAAACTTATTCTGATTAACTGGGGACATAGTCTGTTGACTTTGATATTTATTGGGGAATGGATCGCGGCTTTTCTTTGTCTGCAAGATATTCATTTTGAAAACTACGCCCTCCTTTCATCCTGCCTTTTTGATCCAAACCAGAAATAGCGTGTGCAGCTGATCAAAATTGCTACGTGATACAAATGCTTTCTACTTTTTTAGTGATTTTACTATTTCTTGAAAAAATAATATAATACCGGGGATTTAGCATCTGGTTAAAGTAATAATTGTAAATCTGGGACATTACTCGTAGGTTACGACTTTTTGAGCCATTTTATTTGACTATGGTACAGAGAATCTACTTACTTGTTTTATCAAGTATATGGCTGATGCTGACCGTATTAGGTTCCGGTGAAGTTGCTGCGCAGGACTTTGGCGAATGTCAGAGACTGGTCAAAGATTTACTGCCGGTTTTTAACCGCTCTTTTGAAGAAAACAATCCCGCATTAATAAGGGAAAAGTCTTATCAGCGCGGTATCCGCGAATTGCAGGCTGCCTACTCTCTCTATCACAAACAAGCATTTCAACCCTCCGATTCGGTTCAGCGGATGAACAACGAGGCGGTGATACTCGCGCTGCTGGGGAACTATCAGAAGGCACTGCACATCATGGAAGCGCTCGACCTGAACGAGCAGGAGCCGCAACTACGCTACAACAGAGGGCTTTTTGCATTGCTTTCCGGAAAATACGACGCAGCACGAAACGATTTCAGCCAGGCGCCCGGCGGCACACATGCAAACCTGAATACGGTCGTTTCTTTTGGTAAACAGAAAAAATACAGCGAGGCGGCTGATTTTGCAGCCGGTAATTCAGCAAAGAACAGCGGCGGCAAATGGAACTACAATCTTGGAATGGTACACAAATACAGTGGCCGGACTGAGGAAGCCATTGAAGAAGTTACCACCGCGATCAGGCAGAAAGATGAAATGGCGTTCCGGCTCCAGCGCGGCGATATGCTGATGCGGACCGGGAATGAAAAGCGGGCTGTCAAAGATTTTGAAAAAGTGGCACGTACTCATCCGAAAGCACAGATCCGATATGCAAATGCATTGCTTTCCCTCAATCAGTTTGGCCCCGCAAAGGCCGTTTTCTCCTCCTATCTCGAAACCGACGACCGCACTTTCCGGGGCGATGCTTACCTGGGAATGGCGCATTCGAATTATGGATTGAAGCAGATCAGCGAAGCGCAGCGTTACTACAAGCTGGCTTCCACGCTCAAACGTGAAACACCTGCATTGCAGTCGGGAATCGCGAATACGCATCTTTCGAAGCGCGAGTATCAGACAGCATTCACACTTTTCGACCGGGTTATAAAAAAGGATTCGACCTATTTGCCTGCCTATCTCGGCCGCGCGGTTTCATATTATGGTCAGCGTAAATACGAGCTGGCTTTGAAGGATTTTAAGAAAGCAGAAAAAGCACTGGATGAACACAACCGGTTTTTTGCCGATCTTTTTGTTACCAAAGCATTTTCCGAATACTATCTGAAACGCACCAGCGAAGCGCAGGATGATTTCCAAAAAGCGATCAAGCTCGACGCGACGCGTTACGAAGCGCTGGCAGGTATGAGCGGCATTATGATCGACCAAAAACGCTACTCGGAAGCGGGTACTTTCCTGGCAAAAGCACTGCAATACGAGCAGGGTTACGATCTGATGTGGAGCAATTACGGGAACCTGCTCCTCCACTTCGATATGTATAAAAAAAGCTATCAGGTATTCAAAAAAGCAGTTTCCCTGAATCCTTCCAATGTGAATGCACAGAACGGGTGGGGGGTAGTGCTGCTGGAAAACGATCAGCTCGACAAATCAATGGCGCTATTCGACAGCTTAGTAAGAGAAAAGCCCGACTTGCCTTTCCTGCACAATAACCACGGTATTATCCAGGCATATATCGGCAACCGCCACGATCAGAAACGTCAGGTGAATGAGGCGAATGCGCGTTATGACGGCGCTTTTGAGGATTTTAAAAAGGCAATGGAAGTAGCGCCTTCACGCAAGTTCTATAATGTAAATCAAGGAAATGTATACCGCTATCTTGAAAAATATGATGAGGCGAAACTAAGCTACCAGACCTATCAGGATAAAAGTGCATTGAACAATACCGCAATCATGTACGCGGGACAGGAGCGGATCAAGGATGCCAAATATTACCTGGGAGTAGCACTGCAAATCGATTCGCTTCACCGGGTGTTTCAATACAATATGACCGTACTTGCGAAAGGGAAGCAAAAGGAAATGATGCGACTCGTAGCCTCAGCGGGTGAGAATAGCCCGTTTTCTGATATCGGGATCAAATACAGCCGCGACGGATTTGTGACGATCTATTTGTACGATTATGAATATGACGTGCTGACCTTCCCAGGACGACACTATATGCCGCTGCCGGTTGCCGAGTACAATGAAGATTATTTTATTCCTGAATACGATTTCAAGCTGGTAGCTTACGAGAAGAAGAAGAGCGACGAAGACAAGACGAAGCGAGTCAGGTACCGGAGTCAGAAAGTGAAGTTGCCGGGCTCGCGAAATAAATCGGGCACGCATTGCCCTGTTCTTTTTTAATCTGAATTTAATAAGTTGGCGAAATCCGTGCGGAACAGGTCTGTGAGAAATATTTTCTACGTCTTCTTTACCGCGCATCCCCAACTGACGCAAATTTCTCTACTGTAAAAACACCCTTTTCTTTCTCAGAAATTAAGCTTCTCCGCGGTGCTGGGAGAAGATGTTTCGGATCTCGACAAAGCTGATCGGCTTGTCCAGGAAATAGTCTGCTCCATTTTTAAAAGCCTCGTCGCGCAAATTGGTCATGGCGCTCATTGTGACGATATAAACCTTCTTGTCCGGATATATACTTTTTATCTTCTGAATTTCGCCTATACCTTTTCCATCAGGTAAGTTGTTGTCAATGAATACCCAATCCGGCATTATTTCGGTTATGCAAGCCATACCCTCATTCAGGGATCCTGCTACCTTAATAGCCGCTTCTGGCTCCCTGATATTAAGCTGTCTCACTAGAAAATTGCGCATCAACACTCCCAAATCTCTCTCATCTTCAATAATTACAATCTTCATAGCGATGTGTCGAAAATAAATTTAGTCATCAATAGCGGAGGTACTTAAGATAGCTTGTACTGAATGTAGTTGAGGTCTCTGTTGCAATAATCCTGCCATTTAAGAGCTTTTTGGAGTGAGAGCCGGGACAATGGTTTGTCGAAATTATTCAGTGGGCATTATTTGAGTTTCTTCTTGTCCGGCTTTTCCGCTATTTAGGAATTTTTCTTTACAGGTTCGGGACGGGAATTATTATTAGTATTTCTTGTAGTGCATTGATTTTCAACTTATTAACTAAAATATATGGACTGAGGAGGAGCTGGTAAGGATTTTGCTCAGATACTGGAAATGATTGTTCACATTAACGCTAAAACTATGTCAGGTAATAAAGTGATTTTGGGTGTAATATCAGCTGCCGTTGTAGGAGCGATTATCGGGTTGCTTGTAGCTCCGGAAGAAGGAGCGCAAATCCGGAAAAAGATCAAGAAAAGAACAAATAGTCTCGCCGGCGATCTGATTGATGCACTTGAAAAAAGCAAGCAAAGTGCAAAAGACACAGCGGAGAACCTGAAAGAAGAAGGCTCGGCATTGAAAGACGAGGCGGTTAACAAAGCCGCAGAATATACTGATACCGCTAAGCGCGAATTCAACGATTTTAACTAAATATTATAAGGCCGGAACCCACCAGTTCCGGCCGACTTTATTTTCACACCACCATGGAAAGCAACACAGATCCATCAGCGGATCAAAAGCCGAAAGTTTCCGTATCCAATACGGTCGATTACATTAAAGAATTGCTTACCGCCGGCCCGCAAAGCGCTACCGGCCGGGGACTAGAACTTGGTGTGGGCGCAGTACTTGCACGCACTGCATTGAAACGCTTACCCGCACCGCTTAACTTCGTAGTTCCGATGGTTGTGGAAAAGGTGATATTAAAACACGGCGTCGACGAAGGCCGTGATCTGTTACTAAAAGGGCTCAGGTGGGTCAAAAAGGCGACTGACGAAAAGCCGGAAGTGTTATCCTGATTTCGGCTTAACTATACAAGTAAAACCCTTCCAGCGAAGGGTTTTTTATTTTACATGCGCTGCTTAAAAAAGATGGTTGGCTTGGGGAAAGATAGAATCCGGGTCGGCAAGCCTTTTGTTTAAAACATTTCTGTCTCTTTATTCCGGTCTCGGACAGGCGGCTGCGAAAATCGTACTGAACGAAGTTTTCAACCTCAAATGAAGTGGGCAAGGCGTTACCGGGAAAGTCATTTCTGATCACCGGCCCTTTCTACACTTATGATTATCAGGCAAATATATTTTGCGCTGAAACAGGAAAACAAAAAGCTTGCGAGCATCTGTCTCGAAGCTGTCAGATTGATCCGCCTTGTCCGGAAATGGTATTTGGAATCCGGCGAATAGTACTGACCGTGTGGAGTATCCCTACTTTCTGAATTATAATACTCAGTCTGTGGAAATAACTACGCAATCTTTGCAATCGCTGTTCCGCGTTACCTGAACATTGAATAAAGAATTGTAAATTTAAAGCATTAAGAAAATTACCATCTTACCGTTACTTGCTCTATGCAAAGACAGACGCAGACGCAAAGGCAGACCTTAAAATATTCTCCATTACAAATTCAAATGCTGAACCTACTGCATTTGACAACCATGGAGCTTGAGCAGAGAATCAAAGAAGAATTAGAGGAAAACCCGATTCTAGAAGAGGGTAAAGAGGAGAATGCCGCAGAGGAAGCTTCCGACGATCTGCAGGATCCAGCTGATACCGGAACAGGAGAGGACAATTCGGTTCAGGATTATTACGACTGGGACGAATTCAGGGACGACGATGTGCCCGACTACAAGACTTATGCAAATAACCAATCGGCAGATAATGAGCTATATACGCGGCCGATGGTGGAGTCAATCTCGTTTCGCGACGATCTCAAACAACAAATCCATTTTCTAAGACTAAACGAGCGCCAGCAGCTGGTGGCAGACTTTATCCTCGATTCGTTGGATGAAGATGGTTTCCTAAGACGCGAGAGCGACGTGATAGCAGATGATATTTCGTTTGCCAACAGCATGTTCATCGATACCGACGAGGTGAATGCAATGCTGAAAGTGATACAGCAGCTTGACCCACCGGGTATTGCTGCGAGTGACCTGCGTGAATGTTTGCTAATCCAGCTGAACCGCATGGAAACGCAGAATGATACGTGGAAATCGGCTTACCGCATTGTAACCGACGCATTCGACGAGCTGGGTTCCCGCAATTATGACAAGATCATGCGGATTACCGGCCTCGACGAAGAAGCTTTGAAAAAGGCAATTCAGCTGATCACTACATTAAACCCTAAGCCAGCCTCCGGACTTCGCAATGATTCAATAGTGAATGAAAGCATCAAGCCGGATTTCATGTTATGGTATGCAGAAGACGGTGAGATAGAAGTACAGCTGACCTGGGGAAACAGCCCTGCCCTGAAACTGAGCAAGGTATTTACAAAAATGGCGGAGCAGAAGAACGACAAAGCCACCAACCAGTTCCTGAAAAACAAGATGAACTCGGCGAAATGGTTCATAGACGCCATTAAGCAGCGGGAAAATACAATGCTGAGCACATTGAAAGCGATTGTGCGGCTGCAATATGATTACTTCCAGTCTGGTGATGTTAAGAAACTGAGACCGATGATCCTCAAAGATGTGGCCGAAATTATCGATATGGATATTTCCACGGTTTCGAGGGTTACTACCAATAAATATGTGCAAACACCGTTCGGGATCGTTTTGTTGAAAGACCTGTTTACGGAAGGTGTTACGAATGAAGACGGTACCGAGGTATCTAATAGAGAAATCCAGGAGGCGATCAGGGAAATTGTTGTCGCGGAGGATAAGAGACACCCGTACAACGACCAGCAGATTACCGATATGTTGTCAGAAAAAGGCTATTCAGTAGCCCGACGGACAGTAGCAAAATATCGGGAGCAGCTGAACATACCCACCGCTAGATTAAGAGTGACTATTTAAATCTAAATTAAGCCCTAAAAACCAGGCATGAAAAAAATTGTTGTTGTTGATGATGAGGCAGATATTTGTTTTCTGTTGAAAAGGTTTTTGTCGAAGAATGATTTCATAGTAGAAACAGCACAAAACGGGAAAGATGGTCTCGCATTGATCGAATCGATCTCGCCGGACCTTGTCATGACGGACTTTCGCCTGGGCGATATTACAGGAACCGAATTGCTGACTGCCATTAAGGCGAAACGGCCAAATGTGCCGGTGCTGATCATTACTGGCTATTCAGATATTAAAATCGCTGTAAGCGTCATGAAGCTGGGCGCTTACGATTATATCACTAAGCCGCTTTTTCCTGACGAAATATTAGTCACAGTGAAAAAAGCGATTGCGGATGCGGAATCTTCTCAAAACGAAGAGCAAATGTACACCGCGTCGGCTACCTCAGGCACTACGTCTGAAAACAGTCCGAAACCTGCGAGAAAGATGAATCCACGCACCAAGGCCGGCTATATCATGGGAACTTCGGAAGTTTCCGATAACCTTTTCCGGCAGGTTGACCTGGTAGCGCCTACCAATTTCAGTGTGATCATTTATGGAGAAAGTGGTTCGGGAAAAGAAGCGATTGCGCAGGAAATCCACAACAGATCCCGTCGGAAGGATATGCCTTTTGTAGCGATGGACTGCGGTGCTATTTCAAAAGAACTGGCAGGTAGCGAGCTTTTCGGACACGAAAAAGGATCGTTTACAGGAGCACTTCAAACCAAAATAGGGCATTTCGAGCTTGCTAACGGCGGTACTTTGTTTTTGGATGAAGTTTCCAATTTATCCTACGAGATCCAGGTTGCATTGTTGCGCGTAGTACAGGAACGTAAAATGCGCCGCATCGGCGGATCAAAAGAAATCGACCTCGATGTACGTATTATCGTTGCGAGTAACGAGCGGTTGCTGGAATCGGCGAAAACCGGGAAATTCAGAGAAGATCTTTACTATCGTTTCAATGAATTTACCATTGAAGTACCCGCGTTGAGAAACCGGAAAGACGACCTGATGTTGTTCGCGAACTCGTTTCTCGAAACCACAAATGCAGAGCTGAACAAGAGTGTAAGCGGATTTTCGGAAGAAGTGAAAAGCGACTTCCTGAACTACTCCTGGCCGGGTAACCTTCGCGAAATGAAGAATGTGATCAAAAGGGCCACATTACTTTCCGACGGCGACCTGATCGAAGAAAAATCGCTGCCTTTTGAAATTGTAAATTATCGCAAGCTGAAAGACCTCGACGAGGAACCTGCCGCTGTTGCGCCTGCTGCTCCCGGGATTGTAGAACCGGTGGACGGAGACGATTCCAAGCCGAGTTTGAAAACAGTGGCTAATGAAGCTGAATATGATATGATCATGCAGGTTTTGAGGGATGTAAATTTCAACAAAAGCAAAGCGGCCCGTTTACTGAACATCGACAGGAAAACGCTTTATAATAAAATGAAGCAGTTTGACATTTAGTGGTAAAGGGTAATGCGGCATGAACAACAAACTAATAAAGGTACTTCTCGTTGATGACGACGAAGATGATTACTTCTTAACGAGGGAGTATTTTAATGACCTCGTCAACTGGAAATTTGATATCACCTGGTGTGCAACGTTCAGGGATGCGGAGAAGGAGATCAAAACTAAAAAGTATGATCTCTACCTTTTCGATTATCTGCTCGGCGAAAGTACAGGTATTGACCTGATCGATCTGGCCTGCCAGTTTGAATGCGAGGAACCGATCATACTTCTGACTGGAAAAGGCGATACTAAGATCGCTGTCGAAGCACTGCGCCTGGGCGCTGCCGATTATCTGATTAAAAGTGAGCTCGACGCTGAAAAGCTGGAAAGGAGCATCAGGTATGCGCTGGAAAGAACTTCGGTTTTAAAAGCACTGAAACACAGCGAAAGAAGGTATCGCCGTGTTTTTGAAGAGTCTAATGATTTTCTGTTTATCAGTGATCTAGCAGGCAATATCATCGATTTGAATGCTTCCGGCAGCGTCCTGACAGGATATGCAGAAGACGATCTCAAATTGAAAAATATCGTCGAACTGATTGAGGATCCGCAATTTAATGCACTCTGGGGAAATATTAAAGACCACACCATTCACGATCACGAAGTGCGGCTGCTTACCAGGGAAGGCGATAAAAAGTACTGTCTCTTTTCCGCTTCGGTAGAAATAGACGACGATCACCCTTACATTCAGGGGCGGCTGCATGATATGACCGCCAGAAAGCAATCGGAACGCGAGCGTTTATTTTCCGAAAAAATGGCTGTTACCGGTCGGCTCGTGCGCATGCTGGCGCATGAGGTACGTAACCCGCTTACAAATGTGAACTTGTCGGCCGAGCAACTCGAAATGGAGCTGACGGACGAAGACCAGAAATTTTATACACAGATCATCAAGCGGAATTGTACCCGTATCAACGATCTGATATCCCAGCTACTGCAACCCTCCAATTCTGCTGATATAGAGTTGGTTAACAATTCGGTACATACTGTTTTGAGTCAGGCAATAGGAGCGGCGCTTGACCGTGTGCAATTGAAGCGGATCCAGATCGTCACCTATTTTGCAGAAGAAGAACTGGCTATCCCGCTCGATTCTGTTTCCCTGCAAATGGCTTTTCTCAACCTGATAACGAATGCGATCGAGGCGATGGAGGAAGATAAAGGTATTCTTACTATTTCCACCAGAAACCACAGTGAAGGTGTTCAGGTGATCTTTACAGATAATGGTTCAGGCATTAGTGAAGAGCATATTGAGAAGATCTTCGAGCCTTATTTTACGGGTAAAAATAATGGTATGGGGATCGGGCTTTCGACTACTATGAGCATTATTCACGCCCACCACGGACGCATCGATGTGCAATCAGAGGTGGGGGTCGGTACTACATTTACGATCACTTTCAAGCCGAATGCGCCTATCCCCGACGCGCAGATCTGACATTCGCCGTATTAAAAGCAGGCGCAGTCTGCACGTATAAGGCCCACCGCCAGAATCGGATCACATTTTCAGCGTTATGCCGCGTATGCATTTTTTGTCTTGCGATTGAAGAATGCGTATATGATCGGGAAGACTAGCAAGGTCAGCACCGTCGCTGTGATCAGTCCGCCGATCACGACGATAGCAAGTGGCTTCTGCGTTTCCGAACCAATACCTGTTGATGTTGCAGCCGGAAGCAATCCGATCGCCGCCATTAATGCGGTCATTACCACCGGCCTGATCCGCGATTTTACACCTTCCCTGATCGCCTCGTCGAGCGGCATTCTCGCCGACAGGTTTTTATTAAATACCGAGATCAGGATCACCCCATTCTGAACGCAGAGCCCGAATAGGGCTATAAATCCGACCCCGGCGGAAATGCCGAAGTTCATGTGCGTCACGTGCAGCGCAAGTATTCCGCCAATCAGCGCGAATGGAACGTTGATCAACACCAGACCTGCATCTTTTGCATTATTAAACATAATGAAGAGGAGTATGAAAATTCCGATAAGGCTGATCGGTACCACTTGGCCGAGCCGCTCTGTTGCCCGCACCTGGTTCTCGAATTCACCCGACCAATTGACTGAATAGCCTTTCGGAAGATTTTGCAGCATGGGTTTCACCCGGCTTTGTGCATCGGCGATTGTACTCCCAAGGTCACGCTCACGCACCGAGAATTTTACACCGATAAAGCGTTTGTTATTATCCCTGTACACAAATGCAGGTCCGGTTACGGTTCGAATGCTGGAAATTTCTTTCAACGGAATCTTGCCGCCGGTAAGCGTAGGGACCATCAGCTGCTGAATGTCGTCGACGTTGCTGCGGTACTGCTGCTCGTAACGAAGCCTGATATCAAATTTTCGTTCGCCTTCGTAAAGGATCGAGGCCGTTTTACCACCGATTGCCATTTCTATGACCGCCTGCGCGTCGGCAATGCTCACGCCATATTGCGCCATTTTATGATCATGCAGGATCACGCTCACTTCGGGCTGACCGATATTCCGCAAAATACCGACGTCCTTAATCCCCGGCACATCCTTGATCGCTTCGAGCACTTCGTTTGCCTTGTTATTCAGCGTTTCCAGATCGTCACCATAGATTTTTACGGCATTACTGGCATTCATTCCCGCCACGGCCTCGGCCACATTATCAATAATCGGCTGTGAATAGTTGTAGTTGATTCCCTGGAACTGTTTCAGCTTGGTGTCCATTTCTTCGATCAGCTGGTCCTGCGTGATCTTGCGCGTCCATTCAGATTTCGGTTTCAGGTTCACCTGCATTTGAACATAGTAAAAACCGGAAGGATCTGTTCCGTCATTTGAGCGACCGGTTTGGGATAAAACGCCATTTACTTCCGGGAACTCATTCAGTTTACCGCGCAGAATGCTCACCATTTTAATAGTCTCATTCAAAGAGCTGCTCATCGGCATTTTCGCTTCTACCCACAATGCGCCTTCATTCAGAGTAGGAAGGAATTCGGTACCGAGGAATTTGGCAGAGAAAAGGGTGACACTCAGGAAGATCATCGCGAAAAGAACACTTAATCTTTTGCGCGCATAGCACCATTCAAAGCCCCGGGAAACGGAGCGGTCAAAGAATCGTACGATCGGATTACTTTTTTCACGTACGTTTTTATTAAGCAGCATGGAACACAGTACCGGCACCAGCGTGAGCGTGTATAGCAATGCACCAAGCAAAGCAAAACCCAGGGTAAAAGCGAGCGGCGTGAACATTTTTCCCTCTACTTTCTGAAAACTGAAAATGGGTATCAATGCGGTGATAATGATGAGTTTGGAAAAGAATATCGCCTTTCCGAGCTCGCCGCCGGTTTTCTTGATCAGTCCCATTTTCGCGAGCCTGTTATAACGCGCCATGCCATTTTTGTGCGCCAGGTGATCGAGCGCCACGAATATCCCCTCCACCATAACCACCGCCCCGTCGATGATGATACCAAAGTCGATCGCCCCCATCGAGAGTAAGTTGGCCGACATTCCCATGAGTTTGAGGCACATGAATGCAAAAAGCAGCGCAAGCGGGATGATGATTGATACGATAACCGTCGTGCGCCAGTCGGCCATGAAAATGAATACGATCACCGTTACCAGCACAATACCTTCAATGAGGTTGTGCTTCACGGTATGCGCACAAAATTCGATGAGGTTGTCCCGGTCGTAGAACGTCACCATTTTCACGTCCGGCGGCAGGATCTTCGTATTCAGTTCCTCTACTTTTTCCTTGATACGCGCCAGTACCTCGCTTGGATTTTCGCCTTTGCGTTGTACTACAATACCTTCCACCACATCATCATTTCCATCGAGCCCCACCTGCCCGACGCGCGGCATATCCGATTCTTTCACGTCCGCCACATCCCTGACCAGCACGGGGTTATCTTTTACAAATTCAACGATAATGTTCTCAATATCAGGAATAGAATTGAGCAAGCCGATTCCACGCACCACATAAGCCTGCCCGTTTTTCTCAATCACGTCGCCGCCTACATTGATATTGCTTTTTGAAACCGCCTGGTATACTTCCAGCGGCGTAATGTTGTATTTGACAAGCTTGGTAGGGTTTACCTGGACTTCGTAGATCTTCTCCCGTCCACCAAATGCAACTACGTCGGCCACGCCCGGGATACTTCTCAGTTGCCTGTCAATCACCCAATTGTGCAGCGTGAGCAACTCGCGGCTGTCGCGGTCTTTGCTTTTCAATGTAAACCTGAAAATCTCTCCGGTAGGACCATACGGCGGCTGAACATCAGGTTCCACGCCGTCGGGCAGCGAAATGTTCCTGAGCTGATTATTGACCTGCTGCCGGGCGAAAAAGTCTTCTACATGGTCATCAAAAATGATCTTGATAATGCTCAGACCAAACATCGTCGTGCTCCTGACGTTGGTTTTCTGCTGCACCGAGTTCATCGCCACCTCGATCGGCACCGTCACAAACCGCTCAATCTCCTCGGCGCTACGCCCATTCCATTCGGTAACGATGATGATCTGTGTATTGGTAACATCCGGAAAAGCTTCCAGCGGCGTATTGCGATAGCTGACAATACCCGCCACAATCAGCAGGCCGGTCATGAAGAATATGAAGAACCGGTTTTTCAAAGAAAACCCGACGATCCCACGGATGAATTTGTTCATCTTTGCAGCTTTGAAGAAATTTTAAACTGATAGTATTGCTCGAAGTAGTTCGGATTTGTTCGAGGTCGTTCGGGTTTGTTAGAAATGGCTTCTCATTTTTTTACTACTTCGAACCACTTCGAACCGCTTCGAACCGTTTCAAACGACTTCAAACCCTCCTCCCTTTAATCATTCAACGCGTCGTACACGAGCAGCTGATTTTTTGAAATGACGGTTTCTCCGGGTTTTAGGCCGGATTTGATGTAGGTACGGTTGGCCAGGGAGCGGTAAACGTCTACCGGACGGGTTTCGATTTTCGAGCGGCTGTGATATACCATTACCCAGTTCTTACTCCGGTCGAAAATGATCGCTTGCGAGGGGATCGCCTGCATTTCGCTGCCTTCCTCGAAGTTCAGGCATACAGTTGCGTGCATTTCGGGTTTTAGTTTAAAACCTACATTTTGAAGCTGAATGCGAATCTTCATTGCCTTGGTATCCGGGTCGAGGACGTTATATATTTTGTCAACTTTTCCTTTGAATATCTCGTCCGAAAAGCTGATCGTGCGCACTGCGGCGGGCATTCCAAGCTTAATGCGGGGAATGTCGCTTTCATTCACATTCGCCATTACCCACACATCGGCGATCTGGCCGACTGTAAAGAGGCTTTCGCTATTGTCCGACCGGAGCTGCATGCCGCGGTTGACATTTTTATCAATAATAAAACCATTGATCGGCGACTTTACCGTGTAATTTGTGGATTTACCCAAACCATAAATGGAGAAAATCTCCTTCACTCTGTTCAGCTCCGCCTGCGCCTTGTCCACCATCTGCCGCGCAGAAATCACGTCGCGTTCGGGTACCAGTTTGCTTTCAAACAGATCTTCGGTTGAAGACAGATTCTTTTGCGCTACCAGCAGATCAGACTGCGCCTGGATCATTTGCCGCTCAAAATCAGCTACTTCGCCTGACCGGATCACGGCCAGTTTTTGACCTTTCTGCACATTATCGCCGAGTTCCACATCCACTTCTTCCACGTTCCCACCTACCAGCGGGTAAATCTTGATCACCTGGTTTTCGTCAGGAACTACCTTTCCCACCAGCGTCAGTTCGTTGCGCACTGCTTCTGTTCGAACAGTATCGAGTGTAATGCGGCTCATCATGGTATCCGACAGCATGAATGCTTTCGACTCCTCAATATGCTCCTTCTTCTCGCAAGCTGCCAGACTGAGCCCGGCGACTGCAAATGCAGCTGCATAAAATATTTCCTTCCTCATAACTTGAAATGGCAATGCCACCGGTAAATGGTAATCTTTTAGAAATTTCAGTTGAATAGCTCTTCGCCGACTACGTAGTTCAGCTCTTCGTAAACCTTGATGCGATCGGCCTGCAACCGGTTATATTCCTGGATGCTTTCGTTGTAGGTTTCAATAAAATCGATGAATTCGAGGAGGGTTATATTTCTTTTCTGGAAGTTGTCGTAAATGCCGGTACTCAACAGCTGGAACTGATCTGTGAACTGATTTTCAACGCTCTGATAAGCTTTTTCCGCAATATTTACCTTCTCGATTGCAGCGTCAACCTGGTTACCAATGCTGTTTTGCCGCGCATTTTCAGCCGTTTTATAATAGCTGATATTCGTTTTCGCAGCCCTGATATTTCCCTGGTTCCTATTAAAAAATGGCAAGGAAATGGACGCATTCACACCGAAATAATTGTTGACATAGTTACTCGCCTGATCGTAAACCGCCCCGATCTCGATATCGGGTACGGCGAGCGCTTTTTGTAAGGTGTAGTTGAGTTCCGCCTCTTTGGTCAGCGACTGGGCTACTTTCAGGTCTGCTCGGCTTTGTAACGCTTTCTCTTTCAGTACCGACGGTGTGTATCTGGCTAGCTCGTAGCGACGGATATCCGAACTGTCCACAGTCGGTTTTACTGGCCGGTCGGTATTAACCAGCGTACGCAGGTCGCGTTGGTTTTCCTGTATTTCAAAAAGAATATCGGCGCGGTTGTTTGAGAGCTGGAATAGCAATGCTTTCAGGCGGACTACCTCTTTCAGCGAAATATTTTTGCGTTCATATTCCTTCTGAAACGCGGCTACGGTCGTAGTAAGGGTATTGATCTGATTATCATAGAGTGCGATCGTCTGTTCCAGGTAATAAGACTCGAAGAAGATCTCTCGCAGCTCGAACTTTAATGTGCGGATCAGGTCATAAAACTGGTATTCACTCTTGCGCGTCGACTCCACGTCGAGCGCCACCTGCTTGTTACGCTTGCCGGCACGCGTGATCATTTGTGAGATCGTAAACGCTTTTTGCCCATTCTTGCCCACATCAAATGCACCTCGGGAAGGATTGTAGGCACTTACCTCAACCCCAAACGTGGGATTGTTCCAAAGTTTATCCTGGATCTCCATCGACTTGGCAATATCGATCTGGTATTTTTCAGCAAGTAATTCGAGATTGTTTTGGAGAAAAAGGCTGTCAGCCTGTCTGATAGAAAGTCGGAGCGTGTCCTGTGCGTGTAAAGTGTGTGCAAGGGAAACGAACAGCCCGAAAATGTAGATTCGCATGTTTTCTGTTTTAGAACGATGCGATATTCGGGAACCAGTATTATAGCAGGCTTAAAACGAAGTTAGAAAAAAATTAGAAGTACCCTTTACCCCTAAATCCCCTGGGAGGGGACTTTTGCTGCTTGTACCCCTAAATCCCCTAGAGGGGACTTTGTGCTTGTACCCCTAAATCCCCTAGAGGGGACTTTTCTATTGTACGCGCCTCTTATCGATACCAAAGAATGAACCCCCTTCAGGGGGCAGGGGGAAGGGCAGGGGGCCAGGGGGTCAAACATGCTCTAATTGCACCTTGAACTCACTTCCTACACCCATTTCACTCGCGACCGAGATAGTGCCGTGGTGCAGCTCGATGATGCGCTGACAGATTGAAAGGCCAATTCCAAACCCGGGTTGGTCGGCGGCCTGAGTTGCTCTGAAAAATGGGTCAAAAATATGCGGCAGGTCGTTTTCACTGATCCCGATCCCGTTATCCTTTACTTTAACCGTACAGAATTTCGGGTCCGTGGAGATAATGATGCTGGCGTGCCGATCGCTGGAATATTTGCACGCATTATCAAGCAGATTCACAAGTACCCGTTTCAATAATTCCTCATTTCCTTTTACGACCGTTTCATTACCATTTTCCGGAATGCGCTCATAATCAATATCCACGCGGTAGGCAGGGTGGGAGGTGAGCAGTTCGTCTTTCGCCACAAAAACCAGATCCTCAATGTGGATAGTGGTCATTTTGAAATTAGTGGAGTTCTCGTAGGAGCGGGCGAGGAAAAGCAGACTATTCGTAATGCTGATCAGCCGCTCGGTGTCCGAAAACAAATTGGCGAAAACCTCTTCCAGCTCCGCATTGTTTTTGGTAAATCGCTGCCCCAGCTGGATCTCGGACTTCAATGCGGCCAGCGGCGTGCGCAACTCGTGCGAAGCGTGCGAAACAAAGCTTTTTTGTTGTTCAAATGCATTATTCAGCCGCGCAAGCACGGTATTGAAATTAATAGCCAGCTGCGCAATCTCATCTTTCCGATCGCCTTCATCGAGTTTTTGGGAAAGATTTTGAGCAGTAATCAGCGAAACCTGTTCGTTGATCCGGCTGATCGGCCGCAGTGCATTGCCCGCGAAATAAATCCCCAGCCCGATCGTGACAGCAATTCCCGCCAGCAGACCCCAGCCGAGGGTATGTTTCAAGTTGGTGAGCTTGCTATGTCCAAAAGTATCGTAAGCCGAAGCCAAAACCACCAGTGGCTCGCTTTCATCCTGATACAGCAAGCCAATCACCTCATTTTCACCCTGATGATATTCAATATACCTTTCCTTTCGTACTTCGTCGAGCAGCGAAGCCTGGTAAGTAAGCAGCTTATCGTCGACGCTCGAATACACCATTTCGTTCTGGCTGTCGAATATCAGTACCTTCTCATCGAGCATTTCGGAAAGGGTATTCTGGTCGATCGCTTTGAGCAAATGTTTGTCAATCCCCTGCACTTTCACGAGCAGCCGGCAGGTAGTCTGGGCGCGGCTTTTCAGTCGGTCGTAAAATTCTTCCTGTCTGTAATGTTCTGATACACTGTAAATAGCGAGTGAAAATATAAGCAGTATCGCCGCTACCAAGAGCGTGAATTGTAAAGCGATACGTTCCTTTATTTTCATGTCCACTAATTATTCCTCTCTCATAATGTAGCCCATTCCCGGACGCGTGTGGATCAGTTTTACAGCAAAATCCTTGTCTACTTTTTTGCGTAAATAATTGATATAAACCTCCACGACATTGGTTCCGGGATCAAAGTTGAGGTGCCACACATGCTCTGCCAGGTCCATTTTGGATACGACCCGCCCCCGGTGCTGCATGAAGTATTCCAGCAATGCAAATTCCTTGGCTGTCAGCTCAATAGGATTCCCAGCCCGTTTCACCTGCTTGGTTCCCAGGTTCATTTCCAGGTCGGCGATACGCAGGGTTTTGTCAGTCGATTCAGGATTATTTATTTCTGATATCCGGAGCGCCGCATTAATTCTTGCTAGCAATTCCCTGAAATCGAACGGTTTGACGATATAATCGTCTGCGCCACGGTTTAGCCCTTCCACCTTATCTTCAATCTCCCCGTAAGCAGTGAGCATAATAATTGGTAATGCCGGTTTGTAAATGCGGATCTGCTGGCAAACTTCATATCCGCGCATTCCCGGCAGGTTGACATCCAGTAACACCAGATCAAACTTTTTATCCAACGCAAGCTGCTTGCCGGTGATCCCGTCGTAAGCGATTTCGGGTTCAAACTGCTCGGCAGCAAGACCTCGGAATATATTCTGGGCAATTCTGCGGTCGTCTTCTACAATCAATATTTTTTTCATCATGCCTGAAAAAGTGAGCCGCTATAACACGGTAAGTGCCTGTTCCAGATCCTGGATCAGATAATCTGCGTCTTCCAAGCCCAGGTACATCCGCGCCATTCTGTGTTTTTCAATGGTTGGATCAAAAGTTTCGGGAGCAATACCGGCGGCCTGCGGCAATATCAGCGACTCGTGCCCGCCCCAGGAAACTGCTACCAGAAAATGTTTCAATGAATAGGTAAACCGCTCGATCGCTTCGTGGGAATCAGCCTTTAAAACGATCGTAAGCAAGCCGCAGGCGCCAGATAGCTGCTTTCTAGCCAATTCTATCTGCGGGAAATTTTCATCAAATGGAAAGATAACGCGCTCGATCTTGGGATGATTTTTGAGAAAACCAATCACCTTTTCGGTCGTCTTGGTAATGTGCTGCAACCGAACCGGCAATGTGCGCAGCCCGCGCAGGATCAGCCACGCATTGAAAGGCGAAATACCTGAACCGTTGTTCAAAAGCTGCTCATTGAATATCTTTTGCAGCATATCCTTTTTACCCGTCAAAACGCCCGCCACTGTGTCACTGTGACCACCGAGGTATTTCGTCGCCGATTGCAGGCTCAGGTCAATACCGAGCGAGATTGGTTTTTGGTGTAAAGGCGTGGAATAGCTGTTATCGACGATGGTAATAATCCCCCGCTCTTTCGCCAGCCGGGCCACAGCTTCCAGGTCCTGCATTTCAAAAGTGTTCGAATTGGGGCATTCCAGGTATATAATGCGCGTATTTGGTAAAATCGCTTTCTCGAAATTCTCGATCCTGGTACCGTCAATGTAGGTAGTTGTTACATTGAAACGGGGAAGCATATTGTCAAACATTCGCCAGGCCCAGCTGTAAGGTTTGTCCACCGAAACAATATGGTCGCCGGCACCGACATTTGCCAGAACAGAAGCAAAAATAGCCGATGCGCCGCTGTTGAAAACGAGTGCATCTTCTGCGCCGTCGAGCGCAGCCAGTTTTTTACGCAAAATCTCAATAGTCGGGTTCTTGCCTCTGGAATATAAATAGGCAGAATCTTCGTCTTCAAATGCTTTCCTTAAATCTTCAAAAGTGTCGAAAACGAAATTGCTGGATTGAACGATCGGTGGAGATACTGCATTGAAATACAGGCTCCTATCTTCGCCCAACTCGTTTAGTATATGGGAAATTTCCATTAATAAGAGGTTAAATCTTAATGTTTTGGCAAAAAGGATATTCGCTTATAAAATCACAGGATATCCTTGGGAATGATCTCTGCAATCGCTTCGGCGGGCGCTTCAAATACGATCCCCTGTTCGAGCGAATGGATGATTGCCTTATTGCTGTGTGCAAAATAGCAGGTATCCACCCCCAGCTCCTGTATATTTTTTAAAAGCACCGTAGCCTCAGGTTTTGGCCGCTTGCGCGTTTGACGAATATAAACTGCGCGGATATTGGAAGGAAAAGTCCTGCAAATTTCTTCATAAATCTCAGGATCTTTCTGCGAATCGTCACCGAGTAATATGAATTGCAATTCGGGATAAAAATTAATGATATTATGGATCTTCCGAAGCTTGTGCAAATGGGAGCCGCCGCCGGTCATTACAAAATCGTCCAGTCCGGACTTGATTTTTTTTAATTTCAATATTGCCTTAGGCAGGCCGTTCAATTCTGCAAACCTGACGATCATATCATACAGGTTCCACTCACTGCTTGATACATAGAAAAAAATGTTGCTCTCTTTTTGCGGGTGGGTCCGGCTTGCAAAGGAAAGTAGCTGGTAATGTTTTACCACATCGTCGAAAGGCTTCCTGGCCTGTACATTGCGCGCCAGCAGCACAAATAGTTTTCGAAACGAGCGGCGGCTGTGGGAAATCAGGAAAGTATCGTCAATGTCGGAAATTAGTCCGTAGGACGTTTTATAGGGTAAAAAGAATTCCTCGGTACTTACAGCGTGGTATTTTTTTCCGTTCACCTCATCGTCCACAGTCACTTCATAGGTGTGCCAGCCACTGGGCAAAGTTTCGGTCAGCGGGACCTGGAAACGGAAATAACCATCTGCCTCGGCGGTCGTTTCAGCCGTTACGTTACCGACTTTGAGGAAAACTTTAAGGAATGGAACAGGTTTAACAGAGAACAATTCTATGATCGTTCTCGCGTACCGAAAGCCGCTACGTGTGTACTTACGATCACCGGAAGGATATTTTTTGACAATATGCCCAAATACAACCAGTTCCTTTTTATTCGCATAACCGCGATACAGCTTCAAGTCACAACGTTTCATACTTATCTTTAACCCACTTAGACTTCAGGTCCCTAATTTAGCCAATATGTTTTCAGAACGAAAAGTTTTGCTGGTTGTTAATCCGATCTCCGGAGATGTCAACAAGGATGTAATTTTTGAAAGAGTGATAGAAAAAACGGGCCAGGACGGATATGACCTGCGCATTTACTCTACCACAGGCGAGCACGATCTCGAAACGATCCGGGAGATGGTGACCACATTGAAACCTGAGCGGATACTGGTAGCAGGCGGCGACGGGACAATATCGCTGGTAGCACAGGCTGCGTACGGTTTCGACGTGACTATGGGTATTATTCCCGCCGGGTCTGCCAATGGACTTTCGGTAGATTTTGGTCTTTCAGGTTCTCTGGAGCAGGCGATTGAAGTGGCATTTGGTGAAAAGATCATGCACATGGACGCAGTTTCGATCAACGGCGATATCAGCCTGCATTTGAGTGATTTAGGGTTAAATGCATTACTGGTCAAAAACTATGAAAACAGCGAGACCCGCGGAAAGCTGGGGTATGCGCGGGAAATGCTGAAAACGCTGAGTGAACACGAGAATTTCCTCGCAAAAATCACTGTGGATAATGAAGTGATCGAGACCGATGCGTTGATCGTGATCATTGCAAATGCCCAGAAATACGGAACCGGCGTTACGATTAATCCGGCGGGAGATATGGCAGACGGATTTTTTGAACTGGTAATAGCCAAAAAGCTTGATTTTATTGAAACGGCCAAGATCCTGGCCGGCAATACAGATTTCAATCCCGAGATCATGCGCGTTATTTCAGTCAAAAATGCTGTGATTGAATGTCTGGACAAAGAGGCGCATTTTCAGATCGACGGAGAATATAAAGGAATGGTGACAAAAGTTGAGGCGCATATTTTAGAGAAGTATATTAAGGTGGCGGTATTGTAGTGCCAAACCAGTAGTTCTCCGCCAGCAGGGCTTTTTTGTCAAAACCTATAACTCTTTACCATTCTACAAATGAAGGCTGTTTTTCTCTTGCTATCCGGGTTGATTTTTTGTCATTTTAAAAGTGCCGGACAGGCTGTTGAGCTTTGTCAGGGCGCTTATTTTACCGAGCAGCAGGGAAAGGAGTTTCTTGAAAAACACAAAGTAACTTCGAAAGTAGCCTGGGAAACCCGCTCGGCGCAGATCAGAAAACAGATCCGCGAAGGAATGGACCTGCAAACTTTACCACCAAAACCAGCTTCAAAACCGATGGTTCACAGTCGCAAGGAAATGGATGGTTACTCAATAGAAAGTGTTGCTTTTGAGAGTCTGCCGGGCATTTATGTTACTGGTAACCTGTACAAACCACTCAAAAAACAGAGATCTTACGCCGCTATTCTCAGTCCGCACGGACACGGCGAAAACCCGCACGGACGTTTTCGCGAGCAAACCCAAAAACGCTGCGCTACTCTTGCCAGAATGGGCGCGATCGTATTCGTTTGGGATATGGTAGGGCAGGGAGATGCAAAACAATGCGAGCATAAGATGCCGAAAGCGCTCAAATTGCAAACGATCAATAGCATTCGCTCGCTCGATTACATCCTTTCTATTCCCGGTGTTGATCCTGAGCGCGTGGCAGTTACAGGCGAATCGGGTGGCGGTACACAAACTTTTCTCTTAGCCGCACTGGATGATCGGGTGAAAGTATCCGTGCCGGTTGTGATGGTCTCGAGTTACTTTTTCGGAGGATGTGTGTGCGAAAGTGGCATGCCGATTCATAAAAAAGGAGATTACCAGACTAATAATGTAGAAATAGCCGCACTGGCAGCTCCGCGGCCGATGATCATGATCTCGGACGGAGGAGACTGGACCAAAAATACGCCCGAAGTCGAATATCCTTTTGTTAAAAGTATTTACAGTTTGTATGGAAAAACGGACCGGCTGGAAGCTGTTCACCTGCCCGACGAAAAGCACGATTTCGGTCCTTCGAAGCGAAATGCAATGTATGCTTTCATGGCGAAACATCTGAAACTCGACCTGAAAGAGGTTTCTGATGCATCCGGAAAAATCAATGAGGAGCCGGCAAAAGTTCTGACCCAAAAAGAACTCGAAGTTTTCAATGAAGCGCACCCGCGGCCAGACAATGCGGTAATGGGCGACGCAGCTGTTATGGGACTTTTGTAACAGTTTTCGTCCATGATCATCATTATCGTTTTCGCTGCAATTGTCTTCATTGTCCTCAGTTCCACTGTTTTCAAACTGCATCCGCTCGTCGGTTTGCTGCTGGCGGCGATCGGCGTGGGCGTCTTTGCAGGGCTTCCTATTGACAAACTTGCCGAAACGATCGGGAAAGGTTTTGGGGAATTAATGTCGAAAATCGGTCTGATGGTGATATTAGGCTGCGTGATCGGCGCTATTCTCGATAAATCGGGCGCGGCGATCAAAGTGGCGGATGTGATATTGAAGCTATTTGGCGAAAAGCGTCCGGCATTAGCTATGTCGGTGATCGGTGGAATTGTTGGGATACCTGTTTTCTGCGATTCCGGGTTTATTATTTTGCACAAACTCAATCAGATAGTTGCTAAAAGAACGGGACAGCCGCTGGCGACCGTGGCACTCTCTCTTTCCGGAGGATTATTTGCTACCCACACATTGGTGCCGCCTACTCCGGGCCCATTGTCAGCTGCGGGTAATTTAGGCATCGCCGATTCGGTGGGGCTGGTGATATTGATCGGTTTGGTGGTTTCTATTCCAAGTCTGTTTCTTTCGACGTGGTTTGCAGGAAAGTATGCGAGGGATGTTGCAATCGTGTCGGATGCAGCGGTAGAGGAGCCGGTTATGGTTCCTGCAAATCAGCTTCCGCCGGCCTGGAAAGCATTTATGCCTATTGTTCTTCCTATTTTATTGATTACCCTCGCTTCCTTTGCACGTATTCTCAACTTTCCTGATTTGTGGATAAAATGGCTGGGTTTCTTTGGCAGTCCGCTGGTTTCCTTTCTGCTGGCGATCTTTTTCAGCTATTCCCTATTTGCGGACTCGGCAGCTGAGCGCATGATGGAATGTTTCAAAAGTGGGATTGAGCATTGCGGTACCACACTCGTATTAGTAGGTGCCGGTGGCGCATTTGGGGCTATTTTAAAGGAAACACCCTTGAAGGAAATGGTGAGTGTGTGGCTGCTGAACAACGAAATGTCGGGCGGTTACCTGCTGTTGATCGCATTTGTGATCGCGCTCTTTTTCAAAACAGCGCAAGGTTCTACTACTTCTTCCATGGTGCTGACAACCAGCATCCTGGCTCCCTTGTTGGCTTCACTAGGCTTTGTAACACCAATCCAAATTACCTTGGTAGTAATGGCGGTGGGGAGCGGCGCAATGGTCGTGTCACACACAAACGACGCCTGGTTCTGGGTAGTATCACAGTTCACAGGCATCTCAGCAAGAGATACTTATCGCACCCATACGATCTTGACAGGTTTGCAGGGCCTAGTGAGCTTCGCGGCGGTGATGGTTTTGTATTGGATATTAGTGTAAAAAACAAAAGATACTTTATGCTCTCACCTTATATTCTATCCCGGATTTTTTAATTTCTGCTGCAAATGAACTGGCAGCGGAATTCAGTTCTTGCGATGATATTGGATGTGGTTCGATACGAGTATCAAATTGTGAGGCTAGCATCATAAGCTGAACCTGAATATTGAATCGTTCCTGATCGGGTAGGTGATTAAGGATCAAAGCAATGTCTATATCACTTTCTGTTCTATCATTTCCTGTTGAATACGATCCGAAGAGATAAGCACTGACCAAACCCGGAAGTTTTTTTGCCACAGCAGCTATATAATCTTCTATTTTTCGATTAATTCCTTGATCCATATCCTATTTTTTTGAAGTTCATCTACCCATTTACCAGTGAATTCCAATGTACAGGTTTTCTGAAAACTCAATTTATAATCATCATATCTACCATTGATATTGAATGCAGTAACCGAGACTAGAAACAATTTCTGATCATCAGTCAAAGCCAGATTACATTTGTCCGCCAGTCGAAGTAAATTATGAGTGAATGGAGGATGTTCATTATTGATTTTCACAAACAGACCCTTAAGCAGTTTTTCGATCATTAAATGTCCGAGAAAAAGACTCCAGCTATACTTTCTATTTAAGAAAAGAACCTGCATTGTTTCAAAGTCGTCGTCTGAACTTTCAATCCAATAATTCAGTTGCTTATCCCGGTCGAAATTCTGCTCCATTTAATTATGATATAAATGATAGTCGACTGTAAGATAACAAAAAAGGCATGATATTATCGCCCTAAAAAAAACAATAGCCGAGGACAGATATCCCCGGCTATTGATGTTTATCTAAATCTTATCTTAAACGCCCAGCTCGGCCAAAACTTCTGAAACTTTCGCTGCGGCTTCTTTGAATTCGATTGCAGACTGCACTTTCAGACCAGATTCGTTGATAATCCGTGCGCCTTCTTCTGCATTCGTTCCTTGCAGACGAACGATAATAGGTACAGGAATTTCGCCGATCGCTTTGTAAGCTTCCACAACTCCGGCAGCCACGCGGTCGCACCGTACGATACCACCAAAGATGTTGATCAGAATCGCTTTTACGTTCGGGTCTTTGAGAATAATACGGAAACCAGCTTCAACAGTACGTGCGTTCGCGCCACCCCCAACATCAAGGAAGTTAGCGGGCTCACCGCCAGAAAGCTTGATAAGGTCCATTGTTGCCATTGCAAGCCCGGCGCCATTTACCATACAACCTACGTTTCCGTCCAGTTTCACGTAGTTCAGGTTGTTTGCACCTGCTTCTACCTCCAAAGGATCTTCTTCGTTGGTATCGCGCATTTCAGCCAGCTCGGGGTGACGGTACAGTGCGTTATCGTCCAGATCAACCTTTGCATCAACTGCTAATATCTTATTGTCAGATGTTTTCAAAACCGGGTTGATTTCGAACATCGCAGAATCACTTTCTATATAAGCTTTGTAAAGAGAAGTGATGAATTTCACCATTTCTTTGAAAGCATCGCCTTCCAATCCAAGAGCGAAAGCTACTTTACGTGCCTGAAACGGCTGCAATCCAACTTTTGGATCGATCCATTCCTTCATGATTTTTTCAGGAGTATGCTCTGCAACTTCTTCAATGTCCATACCGCCTTCGGTGCTGGCCATGATCACGTTACAGTTTCTGCCGCGATCCAGAAGGATCGATAGATAGTATTCTTTCGGCTCGCTGGCGCCTGGATAGTAAACGTCTTCGGCGATAAGTACTTTGTTTACTCGTTTTCCCTCGGGACCAGTCTGGTGGGTCACCAATACTTTACCCAGAATATTGTTGGAGATAGTCCTTACATCTTCTACTGATTTGGCAAGCGCCACGCCACGTTGTTCGGTACCAACGATGCGGCCTTTTCCGCGGCCACCGGCATGAATTTGGGATTTTACAACATACCATTTGGTGCCCGTTTGCTGGCTTAGCTCGCGAGCTACTTCCACTGCCTTATCAGGAGTGTCGGCTACAAGGCCTTCCTGAATACGCACACCGTATTTTTTAAGAACGCTTTTGCCTTGATATTCGTGAATATTCATGAGTATAAAAGTAAATTGGTATTTTCACGGCAAATTAAGGAATTAATCAAAACGGGCGAAGGAATACGTCCAATTATCTTCAATCAGATCATGAATTTACTTCAGGCAAACGGGATCAGGCGTACTTATGGTTCTTTACAGGTTTTGAAGGGAATTGATCTGGAAGTGAAGAGGGGAGAGATCGTGGCGATCGTGGGTCCTTCCGGTGCCGGAAAAAGTACGTTTCTGCATATCCTGGGCACTTTGGACAGACCGGAAGAAGGGCAGGTATTTATCGACGGTGTCAATGTTTTTGGTCAAAAAGACAAAGACCTGGCCCGGTTCAGGAACGAGAAAATCGGTTTTATTTTCCAGTTTCATAACCTGCTGGCTGAGTTTACCGCGCTCGAAAACGTGTGTATGCCGGGCTATATAAATGGGCAGATCAGCGAAAAGGATATTCTTCAGAGAGGGAAGGAATTGCTTGATCTGCTGGGTCTTGCGGGTCGAATGGACCATTTGCCTTCGCAGCTTTCGGGCGGGGAGCAACAGCGTGTTGCAGTGGCGCGCGCCTTGCTGAATAAGCCCGCAATCGTGCTGGCCGACGAGCCCAGCGGTAATCTGGATTCGCATACTGCGCTCGACCTACACCAGCTATTTTTTAAGTTGCGCAATGATATCGGGCAGACTTTCATCATCGTCACCCACAACGAAGAGCTCGCCGGCATGGCCGACCGCCGGCTGATCATGCAGGACGGGAAAATGCTTTCTTAATCTCACAAAAAATATTTTTACACAAATATGTGACCGAACCGATGGGCTTACGTCTAAAGGAAGAAGTTTTTCATAACGTTGTGTAAGTAAATAGCCGTTTGAAGTTTTAAGCGGATATTTTAATTTTTCTGGTTGAAAGTAAAAAAACCGCCGGGCGATCCCGACGGTTTTTCTTTATTAGCAAGAATGCTTTTGAAATTACATCATTCCGCCCATTCCGCCGCCGTGGCCGTGACCGCCACCTGCAGGAGCTTCTTCTGGCTCGTCAGCAATTACACATTCTGTTGTCAACAACAAGCCTGCGATAGATGCTGCGTTTTCAAGAGCCAAACGGGATACTTTCTTAGGATCAATGATACCAGCTTCCAAAAGGTCTGTATATACATTGTCTTTCGCATTGTAACCGTAAGCGCCGGTTCCTTCTTTCACTTTCTGAACAACAACCGAAGGTTCCTGACCTGAGTTAGAAACGATTGTTCTCAAAGGAGCTTCCAAAGCAACACGGATGATATTGATACCGGTTTTTTCGTCTTCATTAGAACCTTCAACGCCCTCCAGCGCAGCAGTAGCACGGATGTAAGCTACACCACCACCAGCAACGATTCCTTCTTCAACGGCAGCACGGGTTGCGTGCAATGCATCGTCAACGCGGTCTTTTTTCTCTTTCATTTCAACCTCAGTTGCAGCTCCGATATAAAGGATAGCCACACCACCTGACAATTTAGCCAGACGTTCCTGAAGTTTTTCACGATCGTAATCCGAAGTGGTATTTTCGATCTGCGCTTTGATCTGGTTTACGCGGCCCTGAATATCTTCAGAGTTACCTGCACCATTTACCAAAGTTGTGTTGTCTTTATCAATAATCGCTTTTTCGCAAGTACCCAGGTAATCCAAAGTAACGTTTTCCAATTTGAAACCGCGTTCTTCGCTGATAACCTGTCCGCCAGTGATTACTGCGATATCTTCAAGCATTGCTTTACGACGGTCACCGAAACCAGGCGCTTTAACAGCAGCTACTTTCAATGCACCGCGGATTTTATTTACTACCAGTGTAGCAAGTGCTTCTCCGTCAACATCTTCTGCCAAAATAAGCAAAGGACGGCCAGTTTGAGCTACTGCTTCCAAAACAGGAAGAAGCTCTTTCATGGAAGAAACTTTTTTCTCAGAGATCAGGATATATGGACGCTCCAAATCAGCTTCCATTTTCTCCGTGTTAGTTACGAAGTATGGAGACAGGTAACCACGGTCGAACTGCATACCTTCTACGGTTTTAACTTCCGTTTCAGTACCACGAGCTTCTTCCACAGTGATCACACCTTCTTTACCCACTTTCTCCATCGCCTCAGCGATCATTTGACCGATCTCTTCGTCATGATTTGCTGAGATTGTAGCAACCTGAGCGATTTCTTTTGAAGTTGTAATAGGTTTTTTCTGTGCTTCAAGATCTTTAACAATGATATGAACAGCTTTGTCAATACCACGTTTCAAATCCATTGGGTTAGCGCCAGCCGCTACGTTTTTAACACCGATCGAGTAGATCGCCTGTGCCAGAACAGTTGCAGTGGTAGTACCGTCACCCGCAGAGTCAGCAGTTTTAGAAGCAACTTCTTTCACCAACTGAGCTCCCATGTTTTCGATAGGATCTTTCAGGTCAATTTCTTTTGCAACAGTAACACCATCTTTGGTGATGCTTGGAGAACCGAATTTTTTATCAATTACAACGTTACGACCGCGGGGTCCCAATGTAACTTTCACGGCGTCAGCCAATGTATCCACGCCCTTCTTGATCTTGTCGCGTGCTTCTGTGTCAAAAAATATTTTCTTAGACATAACAGTTAATAATTTGAAATAACTTTAAGAGAAACTTAATGAAAAATAATTGTCAGACAATTAACCAATAATGGCGTAAATGTCTGATTCGCGCATAATCAGGATATCTTTTCCTTCATATGCTAACTCGGTACCTGAATACTTTCCATACAATACAGTATCGCCTACTTTCACAGTAAGTGGCTCATCCTTTTTACCTGGGCCAACGGCAACTACTGTTCCGCGTTGTGGCTTTTCTTTTGCAGTATCAGGGATAATGATACCAAATGCAGTTTTTTCTTCGGCTGGGGCTGGTTCTACAAGAACACGGTCAGCCAGAGGTTGTACGTTCACTTGTATTTCTGCTAAAGTTGACATAAATATTAAACGTTTGTTTTTTGATTGTCAGTAATTGTCTTGACTGGTAACCAGTAAGCACAATCTATGCCAGCAGACCGGGCTCTGACATTTTTTCCGGGCAGTGTGACAAATTTGTACCTAACCCCGCGGCAATATGATTATAATGCTATTCAGTTGTCAGTACATTAAAAAAATTGCTTCGCGTTTTCAAAATGACTAAATTTTATCGGCATCAATTTTAGAATCTTATGACAAATCTGCAAAGAGACTGGCTGACCGAGGGAGTTTTTGATTTTGAATACAAAAAGTATGTATTGATGGCGTATTTGCAGCATATTAATAAGGAGTTCGACCTCCATCGCCTGCACCCGCACCTGCCCGAGCTGCGCGTTCATTTTGGTATTTGTAATGATATTCGGGCTAATAAAAGGCAGATCAAAACCTCTTTCCCGAAAAACCTGACGGGCATCGACCTGCAAAGCTGGCAGCTACAATACGAGGAAACGCACCAGGACGATCCGTATATGGAAGAGCTGAACTACATACTTGACTTTGCAATCCCCAGGTTTGAGAAATCCATCGGTCAGGGTACCGAGCGTTTTACGGAAGTCGCGGAAAATCTGACGATCTCGCCTGTGGGCATCGTGCCTTTGCGCTTGCAAGAGGGTTACCTGCTATTTTTGCACGCTTTCCAGCCTCTGGTGAGTGTATTCCAATATCAGGTTGCTTTGTTTGATGAAATGAAGGAGCGGATATTGAATACCAGGTTTCTGGAAACTATACGGATCGGATTGGGTTACACAGTGTCGCAGATCAAGGTCGATCTTACCAAAAAGGACAAGTCGCTTCCCAATCCTGCTACCTACATTATTGAATCCAAATACGATTATCCGCTGCACGAAACCTTGCTTCCGGTTGCTAAGAAGCTGGTTTTGAAAGAAATCAATATCGCCTGATCCGGCAGCAATGCACATAAAAAATAGGTCACAATGTAAATTGTGACCTATTTTTTAACTAAGTATCTCTTACTTCGTAGTATCCGCAGGGGCAGCTGGCGTAGTTGCCGCAGGAGCCGCTTGCTGACCAGCAGCAGGTGCAGGTGCCGGAGCAATGTTGCCGCCAGGTACCACTGCATTTTGTGCTCTGTCTACATTGACACTTTTAATGCCGCCTCCATTGTCGTCGCCTCCTACCATAATATAAGAAGCCAGCGAGATCAGGATAATAGTGCTTGCAAGTCCCCAGGTGATTTGCTCCAATAAATCGGTCGTTTTCTTTACACCGAACATCTGAGTAGTACCAGCACCGGCAAACTCACTTGAAAGTCCGCCGCCTTTTGAGTTTTGAACCAATACTACCAGAATCAATAAAACTGCGACGATCGCCACGAGAATAATCAAACCCAAATACATGCTTTATATTAATTAATGATTGAATGACTGAATGATTGAAGGTGCAAATTGATTAATGGTTCATTCGCTCCTTATTAACTCAGTTTGCGTGATATAATTCGCTTAATTTTTTCGCAAAGTAATTCCTTTTTTCCGGTTTTTTCAAGATCATTTTCTGATAGATATCGATTGCTTTCTCGATTTTGCCCTGGCGGACTAAAATTTTCGCAAATGCTTCGGTCTCAATACTTCCTTCCCACGATTCGGCGACCCGCCCAGTCAGATCAACCTCCACCGGATCAAGGTTGTTGTCCTGGCGGTTGATCCTTGGGTTTTTCTTCATAAAACCCTGAATGATCAGCTGCTGCCGCTTTTGTTCTTCCGACTTCTGGGAGGCGAGTGTGGTAACCTGCTGATCCACGTCGCTGATCAGGATATCTTCGCCGTTCTGCGGCTCGATGGTTTCCGCAACCGGCTCTGTTTCTGCCGTTTCGGCAACAGTTTCAATGCGATCTGTGTTATTTTCAATCAATTGCTGAAGAGCAATTCTGCTTAATGCATAAACCGCCGCTCTCGGTCGGGTTTCATCCAGTTTTTCGGATCCTACCGACGCTTTTGCAAGCAGTGAATGCGCGATCTGGAAGTAAGGAAATGTCTTGATCGTAGCTTCAAGTTCGTCGATCAGTTCACTTCCCGTAAGCGCAGGTTGTTTTACAAGCCGGTTGAAGGATTCCTTTTCAATAATTGCCATACCCGGCTATTCAGTTAGATTCAAGCGATGAAATTAAGTAAAATCGGCGGTCAACTACCAGTCGGCGGCTGATTTATTGAAAATCTGCTGCACCAGGTTTTCACGGATTGTAGGTAAAAGACGCGCTTCATTCTGGTTCAGTGTTTGATCCTGAGGGAAATCCGCATAGTAAGTAAAAGACTGGTCAAAATTCTTGGTTTCGTCTTTTGCATTTGTGTAGCGAACCTGTATCGTCACATTCAGCCTGTTAAGTCCGGCCTGGTCATTCGCGGTAGGGGCAGCAGGTAATACATCATAGCCTGTGACAGAACCTTCGAGCACCAGGTCACCGCCACCCGGCTGACTTGTCAAACTTGTATTGCGTTGAAAATATTCTTTCAGGTCTTCCGTCAAACGTTGCGGCAGATCCGAAGGCCCGCCCGCAGTTCCCATGGTAAAGTTCAGCACACTGAAAGTCTTGATATCCGGGGAAAGGTTGGTGCCTGTAAAGGAATATACGCCACATCCTGACAGAAAAAACGGGCTGTGCAATACCAGCAAAACGATCAGAAACTTCTTAAAACGCACGTCACTCAAATAATCAGCCCATTTAGCCACTTTATTCTTCAATATCATACTGCTTGATTTTTCTGTATAACGTCCTTTCGGAAATGCCCAATGCATTCGCAGCATACTTTCGTTTGTTATTATTTTTACGCAAAGCCTTAATGATCATTTCTTTCTCTTTGTCTTCCAGTGAAAGCGATTCTTCCTCGGCCGAAACGTGCACCACATCTTCAATTTCACTTCGTTCGTCTGAATATCTGTCCAGATCCACCATTCTCGAAGGCGGGGGCGATAGCAACCGCGAAGGTTCGATCGTCGGGTTATTCATCGGCGGTTCGGCGTTATTGATCGAGCTGAATAGTTCCTGGTGGTCCTTCAATATATCTCCGCCGTATTTTTCATTTTCAAGCACATTTCTGACCAGTTTTTTCAATTCGGTCATATCCCGCCGCATGTCGAAAAGCACTTTATACAGTAACTCCCTTTCTGAAAATGAGCTTGCAGAATCTTCTCCGTTGCGCAATGTGACCAACGCTTTGCGGCTGGCCGGCTGCACAGGATTAAGGTAGTGGTTCAAGGTGTCAACACTGATCGGCAACTCTTTATCCGTTTCCAGAATGGTGATCTGCTCGGCGATATTTTTCAGTTGCCTGATATTTCCGGGAAATGCATATTGAAGCAATACATCCTTCGAATCTCCGTCGAGGCGCACAGGCTTTGTCCGGTATCTCTCAGAAAAATCATTGGTAAACTTCCTGAAAAGCAGCAAGATATCTTCTCCACGATCGCGCAGCGGCGGTACGTAAATAGGTACTGTATTTAACCGGTAATATAAATCTTCTCTAAATTTTCCATGATTTACAGCGTCGAGGAGATTCACGTTCGTGGCAGCAACCACACGTACATTCGTTTTTAACACTTTTGAAGAACCTACCCGGATATATTCACCATTTTCCAAAACCCTGAGGAGCCTGGATTGCGTCCCGATCGGCATTTCACCTACTTCATCGAGAAAAATGGTACCTGAATTGGTGGTTTCAAAATAGCCTTTTCTGGCATCGAGAGCGCCCGTAAATGCACCTTTTTCGTGCCCGAACAGCTCTGAATCGATCGTTCCTTCGGGAATAGCCCCGCAGTTGATCGCGATAAACGGACCGTGTTTGCGCGAGCTCAGACTATGTATGATTTTTGAAAATGACTCCTTTCCACTTCCGCTTTCGCCGGTAATCAGCACGGTAAGGTCCGTTGCCGCTACCTGCACTGCCACATTGATCGCGTGGTTGAGGCCGGGGGCAGTTCCGATGATCCCGAAACGGTTCTTTATAGCTTGTATTTCAGTTGAGTTCATTCAAATAGCGATATCCTACCAGCCGCTGACTTTTAGCTGTGCAAGGGTTTAAAAAATGGCCTCAACCTCTGTCAAAGCTTTTCCTTTAAGGGTTGCTGCGGTGCATTCGGTGATCATTACATTTACATAATCACCTATTTTGTAATGCTCGCGCGGAAAAATGACGCGCTTATTCTGGTCCATTCTTCCCGAAAAATCATTTTCAGAACGTTTGGAAGTCCCTTCAACCAGCACTTTTTGCACGGTACCGATCAATCGTTGATTTCTTTCGAGTGAAATCCTTTGCTGCACTTCAATGATCTCCGCCAGTCTTCGCTGCTTCACATCCGCCGGAATATCATCCGCATATTTCTTCGCAGCCAGTGTACCCGGCCGCTCGGAATAGGAGAACATATACCCGAAATCGAAACGGACATATTCCAGCAGCGAGATCGAATCCTGGTGCTCTTCTTCTGTTTCCGAGCAAAAACCGGAGATCAGATCGTGAGAAATACCGCAATCCTCGCCGATGATCCGGCGAATACTGTCAATTCTTTCCAGGTACCATTCGCGGTTGTAAGTCCGGTTCATCATTTCCAAAACCCTGCTATTGCCACTTTGCGCGGGCAAATGGATGTAGTTGCAAATGTTGTCGTACTTTTTAATGGTGTATAAAACCTCGTCGGTAATATCTTTCGGGTGCGAGGTACTGAACCGCACACGCAGGTCGGGATCTATCAACGCGACCATTTCCAGGAGCTGCGCAAAATTTACTTTGTTCTCCCATTTGTAGCTATCCACATTCTGTCCCAGGAGGGTAACTTCACGGTAGCCACGTTCAAAAAGGTCACGCGATTCTTTTACGATCGAATATGGGTCGCGGCTGCGTTCCCGGCCACGTGTAAGCGGTACCACGCAAAAGCTACACATATTGTCGCAGCCGCGCATGATCGAAACGAGCGCCGTCACGCCATTGGAATTCAGCCTGATCGGAGAAATGTCGGCGTATGTTTCTTCGCGTGAAAGAAAAACGTTCACGCCTTTTTGGCCGGTTTCAGCTTCCTGTACCAGTCTCGGCAGATCGCGGTAAGCATCCGGGCCGGTCACGATATCAACCATTTGCTCTTCTTCCAGCAGCTGTGTTTTGAGCCTTTCCGCCATACAGCCCAGGACGCCGATCAGCATGCCTGGCTTTTTCAGTTTCAGGAAATTCAAATGCCTCAACCTGTTCCGTACTTTCTGCTCCGCATTATCGCGGATCGCACAGGTATTCAAAAATATGACATCTGCATGCTGCTCATCGGAAGTAGTCGCGTAGCCTGCATCACGCATGACGGAGGCCACAATTTCGCTGTCTGAAAAATTCATCTGACAGCCGTAACTTTCTATAAAAAGCCTCTTTTTGCCGATCGCAGGCTCGTTTTCCGAAACACGCACGGTCTCACACGCCTCTTTATCTGCGTCGGTCAATATTTTTAGTGAACTGACAATTTTCTGCTCCATCGGAAGGATTCTTAGGCACTTAAAATCGCTGCGTTAATGCAGCTTTAATCACTTTCGGGTTCATTTTGAATACACCGAAAGAATACAAATATAGGAAGAAATCGAAGAAAAACTGACAAACTGTCATGGAAACGAACCGCTCAAACCAAAATCAGAAGGGGTAGCCTACACCCAAATTAATATTAAGGAAATTCGATTGTGTGCGGTTGAAGAGCCTTTTGAATTGCAGCTCATCGAGCACAAACTTCTGAACCGCAGGATCGTAGACTTTGATACCAAAATCAAATCGCAGGATAAAAAATGAGAGATCATAACGGATACCGAACCCGGTACCTACTGCAATTTCACGTCCGAAACTTTGCGCGTCAAACTTCTGAGATGCTGCGGCAGTACTATTGAGGTTCCAGACATTTCCGGCGTCGAGAAAGAGTGCATAGTTGATGTCGCCGAAGAAATTAGCCAGATACCCGCGCCATTCCAGATTACCTTCGAGCAGGAACTCGCCGGGCGATTCAATTGTGAGATTGTTGAAAGTTTTACGCGGAGGCGAGGAGCCAGGACCAAGCCGGCGCGGAAGCCACGCACGCAAACTATTTGAGCCGCCTGCAAAAAAGTACTTTTCATAAGGTGGCACTTTGCTGTCGCCGTAGCTGTAAATCGCCCCGGTATTCACCCTGGCGACAAAGGCAGATCTCTTTCCAACGGGCCAGTACCTCCGATAATCGGCATTTAAACGCAGGTATTTGTAAAATTGTAAGTCTTTGAAAACACTTCGGATCAGATCCTGCTGCTTCGGTAATACATTCAGCGAGGTGCCGCCAGATTCCAGTGCAACCCTGAAATACGTGGCCTTTTTCTGACGCCCCATCAATGCATTGGTATTGTAAATGAAATTGGCGTTAATATCGGATACAAAAGATTTGTTGAAGCTGTTAATCAGGTTATTACCTTGTAAAAACAACGTGTCAAGCAGGTTTTGAAAATCCGGGCGGATATTCTGGGTGTTCAAAATATTAAGATCAACCAGGGATAGGTTGAATAGCGTTTTACTCGTAGGCTGCCAAGAGTAGGTCATCGCCATTTTCAGATTGGTCCGGGTATATTCAGGCCGGTTCACGTAGTTGTATCCAACCCCAACTTGCGTCCGTGGATTATATTTGGACGTGCGGCGCTGTAAAAAGTTGCCCGGAGTGAGTAACCTCGGAAATATCAGGGAAGTATTCAAACCAATTTCTTCACTCCGGTAAATATCCTGATCTCCTAAAAATCCGGGGACGAGCTCAATACCACCTCGTACATTGGCTTCGAAGTTTTCAAGTCCGTTAAATACATTCCGGATCTTGTAAGACAAACTCGCAAAAGGCCCCGGCGCGCCTTGCAGCTGTATTACATTCAGCCCCACATCCGTGGAGATCTGATATTTTTCAAGCGGGATCACTTTGAAATAACTATTAATACCCGCCCCGGAAGAATCGAGTGTATAACTGTAATTCACAAAGTCAAACTGGTCGGTGAGAGATAGTTGCTGCTGGGTACCTCGCTCTTTATCCTGACTATAATAATCTCCTGGCCTGACCTGGATCTTGCTGTCGAGAATTTTTCTCGAGAATTTTTTATCCACAAAAGAATACCGGATCCCATTAAAAGTGCTGGTATCTCGTGCAAAAAGTGAATCAGGAATGCCCACAGGCGGCAAAACCTCAAATTGAACCGAATTGATCTTGTACCGCACACCCTTGTTGTCTTTCACGGGCATTTCAACATTTACATTGACATCAACTGACTTGAAACTGCTGTCTGTCAACACATTGGTAATTGTATCGTTGACCAGATACGAGACATTTTGCCTCGAAAACTCCATATAACCCTGGTTCCTAAGCAAGGTTTCGATCCGGATACGCTCTTCCTCAAACGCGTCCCCATCATACCTTTTCTTTCCGATTAATGCGGCGGTTTTCGAATTTGCATTGATAATACTATCGGCGAAGTAGTTTTTCACCTGGTAGTATACGTCACGGATAATGGTCGGTTTATTTTCCGTTACAAGATAATTAACCCGGATCCTGTTGAAAATAGTATCTGGTTTGAAACTGACTTTTGCTTCAAAAAAGCCATTGTTGTACAGGTACCGCTGCATTTTTTCTGCATTTTGAACCACTTCGTCCTGCTGGTAATAAACTGGCATTTCGCCCAGAACCCGCATCCAGAAGTTGCCCTGGGTGGCTCTTATCTGCGCCTTTTCAAGCTTTTTGGCATACCGCCGCTGAATTCTGCCCAGCTTTTTAGGGTCGTTTTCGTGAATACGGGATTCTTTCTGATAATTTTGCGTCACCTCGATCACCTTGCGCTGCTTCTCCTCGCGGTTATAGAAAATCTCGCCGAAGCGGTAGAGGCCCACATAAGGAAAAACAGGGAGCCCGAGTAACCTGCGGTTTGGTTTTTGAGGGATCAACCCGTCCAGTTCCGAATCGTTCACGATGCGATTGCCTTTGATGGAAGAAGTGCCGAGGTAATAATTTTTGTTTGTGGTGGACTTGGGTGCGCAGGACAACAATCCTGTGAAAACAAGGAAAATGAGCAAGCTGTATGTAACCCTACAATTGATATTCAATGCTTTCAAAAAATCGTATTAAGTATATAAACTCGCTTAAAGTAAAGAAATACAGGCAGTTGAGTCAAGCTTTTATCGTCGAAGGCGCCAAAAGTGTTTTAGAGCTGCTGGATTCTGACTATGAAATTGAGTTTGTATTGGCGACACAGGAATTTCAGCAAAAATACTCAACTATTTTATCCCGCAATAGCGCCGAAGCAGAAACGGTAACTGCACAGGAACTGGAAGGATTGGGTTCATTTCAAACCAACGACTCTTGTCTGGCAGTTGCTAGAACGAAGGAAAACGAATTTTTGTCTTACCAGGAACCTGAATTTGTATTGGTTCTGGACGATATCCGCGACCCTGGAAACCTCGGTACGATCGTCAGGGTGGCAGATTGGTACGGCATTCAAAAGATCGTTTGTTCAGAAGATACCACCGATTTCTACAACCCCAAAGTGATCGCCGCGAGCAAAGGTTCATTTACCCGCGTCCAGCATTTTTACACCGACCTCACCACTTACCTTGCCGATCAGGCTGCCGGGAAATCTGTGGCGGGTGCTTTTTTAGGCGGAGAGTCACTTTACGAATTCCAGTTTCCGGCAATCGGCGGGTTTATAATTATGGGAAATGAATCGAATGGAATTAGCCCGGAAGTTGAGAAATTTGTTACTGCCAAAATCACAATTCCAAGAATAGGAGAGGCCGAATCGCTGAATGCCGGCATTGCTACCGCTATTATTCTGGATAATATGTCCCGTCAGATTTCGGGTAAATAAAGGTCTCTATTCGTGAGCTGCGCGGTGCGATAATTCTTCCGCATATTCTTTGCCGAGGTAATTATCAATCAGATAATGAGCAATATACAATACTGGTGTGAGCAAAATAGCGACTGCCGCTTTATATAAATAATTGATAGAACCTACCGAAAATACCTGCTTCAAATCCCAGTTGCCGAACACATAAAAAGCAATTGTGATCACGATAAAGCTGTCGACCAGCTGCGAAAACATGGTCGAGCCTGTTGCCCTGAGCCAGATGAAACGGTTACCCGTTTTCCTGCGCAGCCAGCTGAAAACAAATACATCCAATAGCTGCCCAAGTAAAAATGCGGTGATCGAGCCGATCATAATCCCGAGCCCCTGATTGAAAATTTTGGCAAATGCATCATTGATATTGAACACATTACCCGAAGAATCGGTATTGTTCAGATCCAGCCAGAATTGTGCCGGTGGAAGCTTGGTAGCGGCGAATATGGTGATGAAAGTGTAAACGATCAACGCGGCTGTGAGGTAGGATATTCTTTTGACCCCTTTTTTACCGAAATACTCGTTGATAATATCCGAAGTGATAAATACGACCGGCCAGTTTACAACGCCTGCGGTCATATTGAAATCCAGCCGCTGACCGCCTATGAGGAGATTCGCAGGCGGAATTCCCAATAATCCTTCTACGGAAAAGATTTTGCCGCCGGTTATTTCTGCGATCAATGCGTTGGTCAGGAATATGCCGCAAAGCACGAGAAACAGTTTCTGCTTTTTCGCTTCCTGAATCGTAGAGTCCTGCATAGCCGCTAAACGATCATATCTTCTACGGTGCGCGTCGACAATACCCGTCGGTTTTCAAGGAAGAATTCCAGCTTATCTGCCGCCTGGTTCAGCTCGTCGACAGTTGGCAGGAAAACAATGCGGAAATGGTCGTCTGAAATGTAGTTGAACCCGGTGCCGGCCACGACCAATACTTTCTGATCACTTAACAGGTCGTAAACGAACTTCTCATCGTTTTTAAGACCGAATTTTTTCAGATCAATTTTTGGAAAAACATATAGCGAACCTTTCGGTTTTACGCAGGAAATACCTGGAATGGAAACGAGCCGGTCGTAAATCAGATTCATTTGCTTGTACAAACGCCCGCTAGGAGCAACCAGCTCTTTGACACTCTGATAACCTCCTAATGCAGTTTGAATCGCATATTGAGTGGGAACATTCGCGCAAAGCCGCATGCTCGCGAGCAGCAGCAAACCTTCTGAATAAGATTTTGCTTTGTGTTTCGCGCCGCTCAAAATCATCCAGCCGCCGCGAAAACCAGCCGAGCGGTAGTTTTTGGAAAGTCCGCCGTAGCTTACGCAAAGCGTATCGGTTACAAGTGAGCCCATCGGATAATGCACGGCCCCGTCGTAAAGAATCTTATCATAAATCTCGTCGGAGAATATGATCAGCCCGTGCTCTTCGGCGATTTTGGCAATGCGTATCAATACGTCTTTTTCGTATACCGCGCCGGTAGGGTTATTAGGGTTTATTAAAACAATCCCTTTGGTACGGGAAGTGATTTTCTTTTCAAGATCGTCCAGATCCGGATTCCAGTCAGCGGCTTCGTCGCACACATAGTGCACGGGAGTACCGCCGCTCAAAGCGATTGACGCGGTCCAGAGCGGGTAATCTGGCGAAGGAACCAGGATTTCGTCTCCCGGATTAAGCAGCGCCTGCATTGAAAGCAGGATCAGCTCACTTACTCCGTTTCCAATGAAGATATCATTGATCTCCACATCCTGAATACCGATCGTTTGTGTGTAATGCATGACCGCTTTCCGTGCGGCAAAAAGTCCTCTCGAATCCGAATAACCCTGCGCATTGCGCATATTCATGATGATATCGTGTACGATCTCGTCGGGTGAATCGAAACCAAATGGCGCGGGGTTGCCGATATTCAGATTATGTATCTTATAACCCTGACTTTCAAGCTCCAGCGCTTTTTGGTAAGTAGCGCCACGAATTTCATATTTGAGATTGTTGAGGCGCTGGCTTTTGAGGAATTCCATTACTTTGTTGTTCGGTCGATTTTTTCAAAGTTAAGCAAATATGTCAAACAGACGATCCTGAGCGGGATTTGCCTATCGGTTTCTAAGGCTGTCGATAATCACCGACATCAATAGAAATCCCGTCACTCCATAGAAGAATGGACTGATTTCCCAATTCTGGATCCGAAACAAGACCAGCACAGCAATCAGTCCCACAAGTAAGATCATTGACAAAATCCGAAAGACCGTAAGGTACGTTTTCATAGTTTATACGATTGATTGAAAGGTAGATAAGAGAATAGGAGCTGTAATATAATAAAAGCCGACCAATTGGCCGGCTTTTAAAAATTACTTGAGGAAGTTAAAATTATCTTGGCGCTTTAAACGTCCATGTATCTACCCAGCTGGCGCGAATGTGAGGCGGAGCAGCTACTGTGCTTGGCTGGATCATCCGGTAACTGATTTCTATTTTTTTAGCAGCCGCATCGTATACGTTTTTGCCCGTAGGATCAAGCTGACCTGACCTTGTATTCCCGGCAGGTTGCCCATAGTAATTGCTAACGCTTACTATTTTATCAGTCGCAGGATCAAACTTCACAACCGGGGCGAAAGAACCATATCCGCTTACGCCCGTTCCAGTCCAGAACGGGATGAATGGAGAACCCCAGTAGATGTAATCCACTACAACACACTCAGTAGCAGAAATAGTCTCCAATGTATATTCAAGCGCATCTCCATGCTCCGACATACTGATAAATGCAGGATTGGTATAGTCTACCATTTTGCTAGTGACAGTGTAAACTCCGTCATACTTGTTCTTAGCATTTACACTCAAAAGAATGGTCCCAAAATTACCGCTAACTACGCCGGAAGACACAGACTGAATTTGAATCGGCAGCACATAGCTCTTTTCGAAATCAAATTTGTTGGGCATCACTTTCAATGTCACAGTAGCTGTGCGCTGGCCTTTCGGAATCACAACAGAGGTCGGCATTGTATAAACGGCTGGCTCAATTAGATCATACTCGGTGTGCTGCTCCTCGTTATATTGACTAAGTGCTGATGTATCTATTCCAAGGTTTACGGTTATATCATTAGGCGCAACATCTGCACCTGAATAACTAACAGTGATCGGATACTCACTTTCGTCGGCGAGATCAAATGCCCTGGTATACAGAGAATATGTACTTCCGCTGGGGGACACAAAGCTCGACGGATTTTTGAATTCGACTACATTGGTCGAAGTATCAGGATCCAGGTTCATCTCGTCTTTCAGGCAAGATGTGAAGGCTAGACCAAAAAGGAATAAGCCCGCTATTTTTATTGAATAGTTCATAATAAATTTTTCAGTTAGGATCCCAGAAGATCAAATCGGTAAATGGGTTAATCACTTTGTAATTTCCAGCATTGTACGATTGCTCGGAAGTAGGGTAAAGAATTCTTGAAGGAAGCTTGTCGGCGCGCGTAGAGGTCGAAAGCTTCGAGGCAATGTTTTCAAAACCATCACCACCCGGCACGGTAACAGGGTAGCCGGTTCTTCTGAATTCATTATAACCTTCTTCCGAATTGATCATGTTTACAGCAATCCATTTCTGCGTAATGATTGCTTCCAAACGCTGAGCAGGCGTTGTGGCCAACTTGATGTTTACAAGATAGCTGTCTGGATTTTCGGCTTTGTAAGCAGCCACGTCAGCGGTTACGTTCTTGCCTGCTGCAACCACGTTGGTCACATCTTTGTACAGGTAAGTATACGATGCAGCAATACCTGAGTCAAAACTTGCTGCGTAGTCACCAGTAAGGAAGCCCTTCAACCGGGCCTCTGCCTGTAAAAACTGCGATTCTGCAAGCAGCATTAGCACTTGTCCCTGACTTGCTCCTTTCAATACGCCAAGTGCATTACCAATACTTGAGGCGCTGCTGAACGTTCCAGTATACCAGGTAGAATAGTTGGTGATGATAGTTGGTGCATCCACTTCGTTTCCAAGCTGGTTAACCGGCGTGTTGGTTTCGAAGTTTTTGTAGACCACTGCACCTCTTCCGGTATCCGTCAGCTTTTGACCTTTGTAAAATCCGAACGCGAATTGCGTTGGAATGCGGGAAGAGTTGGCAAGCGTACCGGTTGTAGTATAACCCCAGGAATTCCAAAGCGGATTTGGCTTGTCTTTCACATATCCGGGGTTAACGATAGCATCATCGGTAATAAATCCAAGCGTTTTGTCAAGCGCGGCAAATTCGGTGGTTACAAAAGAGGAAAGCGACGCAACACCTGAAACACGCACCAGAATGCGGAGCTTGATGGTGTTGGCAAACTTCTTCCATTCCTCCATATCACCGCCGAACATCGGATCAGACGAAGAATTCAGCGCTGCTGGAAATTCTGCTGCATCAATCAGGGCGATTGCCGCATTCAGTCTGGTTACCAAATCCTGGTAAATGGTTGCCGCATCGTCATACTTAGGCGTCAGGTTTGCATTGTTTTGCAAAGCTTCTGTGTAAGGAACATCTCCAAATGCATCAACCAGTTTCTGGAAATTATAAGCGACCATGATGTTGGCGGCCGCATTGGCATAAGCCTGCGTATCGTCTCCTTCCGTCTGATCGATTACATATTTATAATCGTTCAGGTTGTCGTAAGTATTTACCCATAGAGCATTATAGTTATCCGGGATCAACTGGTAATTAAACAAGTTTCCAAAGCCGGAAAAGCCACCTGCATTGGCCATATAGCCACCGAAATGCACGCCATAACTATTGAATTGGCTCGATACCGAGGCTGTGCCAGTGATAGCAGCAGGCAAAACCAACAGCGGCTGTACGCTCGTGGCCTGGTTTGGGTTGGTATTGATATCGAGATAATCACTACAAGATGAAAGTACTGTGACTAGCAGTGCCAGCATCCAACTGATGTTATATCTTTTCATTGGTATTTAATTAGAATGTTAGTGATAATGTGCCGCCGAAGTAACGAGCAGGCGGTGTTTGGCCAAGGCTGGTGAAACCAACTGCATTGCTGTCCGAACCAAGTGCGCTATACTCAGGATCTGTGTATAGGTTTGATTTTGGAGCCCAGATAAATAGGTTTCTTCCCTGAATGCTGATACTTGCACCTTTGATAACTTTTGTTTTATCAAGCAATCCAGTTGGCAGCTCGTAGCCAATGGACGCCTCACGCAGTTTCCAGAAGCCCGCAGAGTTGGTGTAGTTTTGGCCAATGTTAGTATTTCTTGTTCCATCAGTCCAGAAGTCAGCACCGCCGCTTCTTACGGCTATATTGGTGTTTTCAACATATTCGCCTTCTGCATTCAGATAAGAAGAATTTGGGATAACAAAACGATCCCTGTTATACCAGCCGGTACGAACGCCAGCGCCAGAGAAGTCATAACCTCCCGAAACTGAGTTGAAAATGTAGTGGCCATTACGGTATTCAAACAGCAGGTTCAGTCTCAGCTTTTTGAAGGTAACACCACCATTTATACCCAGAATATGCGGCGGGTTGGTAATACCCACATCTTTAAACGTACCATTTGTCGATGGATAGCCAGTCTTTGCATCAACAATAATCCTTCCCTGATCATCACGGTTGTAATCAGTCACCTGAAGAAGCGGGAAGGGCTGACCTACTTTTGCAATTACCTTCGCAGCAGAACCGGAAGAACCAACGCTCAACTCATTGGATTGAGCGGATAGAGAAAGTACCTTATTCTGGTTGTAAGTGTAATTGGCTCCCAATTGAACTTGCAGACCTGACGCAGTTTTGATCGGTGTGATGTTCAATGTCGCTTCAATACCCTTGTTTTCAACTTCTCCAATGTTCGTTCTCAAAGAGCCATAACCCGTAGAGTTTGGGATCAAAACGGTAATGGTTTGGTCAACAGTATTGGTTTTGTAATATGTAATACCACCACCAATGTTCCATGGACGGAATTCAAAATCGATACCGCCTTCAATTCCTGTTGTAATCTCAGGTTTCAGGTTGGAAGACACAAGCGTGTTGTCCAGTACAAAACCGGCGCCGCTGGTATACGGGTAACCAAAGCCTTGCGAGAATGTGCTGCTCAGTGAGTAAGCCCCAAGGTTGTTCAAGGGAATAGGACCAAAATCTCTGTTATTACCCAAATTAACCTGTCCAACCTGCGAGTAACCTGCCCTCAGCTTCAAGCTTTCCAGGAATTCTGAATTTGCAAGTCCGGGAATCGCATCGCTGGCGATGAAGGAAACGTCGGCAGAAGGGTAGAAGAAGGAGCGGTTTTCTTTCGCCAGGATCGAGCGCCAGTCATTTCTAGCAGTGACGTGCAGATAAAGATATTCTTTAAAACCAAGACGGGCTTCTCCATACACACCGATCTGTCGCGCTTTGTAATTGCCTTCATTGGCAATTGGTGGGTTCAAGCTGTTTCCGACATTGTAAAGTCCGTCAATAACCAGACCGTTTGCTACCACACCCATCGCCTTAGTTGCATTCTCGCGAACGGTTGTCCCCACTGCAACATTCAGGTTAAAATCTGGCGTAAGATTTGTTCTGAATTCAGCCAAAAAGTCGTTTACGAACTGTGTTGTATAACCTGCGTAATCGACAACTGAACCAGCAATATCCGTCTTAGAACTTCCTGAGATGCTTTTGGTATAATCCGTAAAAGTGAATTTGTTGGTATAAACTTTTCCTGACAAGTTACGCCCGCTCATACCCACACGGTAAGTAAATGTCAACGGTTTCACCGGGTTCCACTTCAATTCCATATTACCCTGCAAATAGTCGTTACGCTGGTCCCACCGGTTGTTAGACAATGTGAAATATGGGTTTTGGTAATATTCGTTGAAATAGCCATTCGGGTTAGCAAATGGATTGTTCTGCCAATCCTCATATTTCGTAACATCCACCTGACCTGGTGACATCAATAGGTTTTCATAAGCATTTCCTGTAAGGCTGCTTTGGTTCGTACGACCTGCAATAAAGTTAGTGTTGAATGACGCAGTCAGATTCTTATAGATATGACGAACCACGTTTGCACGCACACTGTATCTCTTGTATTTGTCGTACGGTACAGTTGATTTTTGATCAAAATACTGCGCTGACAAGTAAAACGTCCCTTTTTCGTCGCCAGATGTGACACTTAGATCGGTTTGGTTTGCGACACCCGTGTTCCAGAAATCCTCGCGGAAATTTTTTGAAGAATAAGGCACTGACTGGATAGATCCATCCTGCAAAGGCTTACCAATATTCACCATCGAACCGTCGTATGCCGGACCATACTGCTGGTTTTCGTAAGGTGTATAAGAAGGCACGTCATCCGGCGTCGTTCCTGATCCAAACCCGTTTTGCAGCTGAGGCAGAAAGCTCACTTTCTCAAGCGTAGTCGTGTTGGATATTTTAAACTGCGTCACACCCGACTTACCTTTCTTAGTAGTAACAATAAGTGCACCGTTGGAAGCGTCAGAACCGTATAACGCGGCTGCACCTGCACCATTCAGAACCTGGATATCTTCAATGTCTTCCGGATTCAGGTTTCCAAGAATGTCGTTGGTTGAGATAATGTTGTCGATTACAACCAGCGCCTGGTTGTTACCAGTTAGCGAGCGGTTACCGCGAAGTACCAAACGGTAATTCGGATTGACGCCGGAGCTTACACCCATTACAAGTAAACCAGGTACGCGGCCCGCCAAGCTGGCTGCGACACTGATCGGCTTGCCCTGTACAATGTCCTGCGCTTTTACCGTAGTTGACTGGTTTCCCAGCTCGCGTCGCTGGGCGGTAAGACCACCCGCCGTGATAACGACTTCATTCAATGCAAGTTCGTCCAATGTCAACACAACATCGAGATTACCGGAAGCCGGAGCTTTCAACTCCTGATTCAGAAAACCGACGAACGAGAAAATAAGGGATTGACCCGGGCGCGCATTGATGCTGTATTCGCCTTTGTCATTGGTAAGCGTTCCGGTGTTGGTACCGGCGACCCTGATAGAAACTCCGGGTAAAAATGACCCGTCGTCTTTGGAAGTAACCGTCCCGGTCACCTCTCTGCTCTGAGCGTACACCTGACTGCAAAGCAGCAGCAAGCCTCCCAGGAAGGGCAGTAGAAATTTTTTCATTAAGTTAGGTTTGTTATAGAATAATAAGACTGTAAAAATAATGTTTGTCCTGACAATTACAACAGCATATTCACTTATTTCGAAATAATCTTTAGACGGAAACGATCATATACTGTCAAATAGCACGTAAAAAGGGTTTTTGCCAAAATAATCTGTGAAATAGATTTGTCAATTTACGGTTACTCCTAATGTTGGATAAATTGTATTTTACTGATAATACAAAAAGGCGGACCGAAGCCCGCCTTTTGCATTATACTATAAGATGTGATCAGAACTTATCCCACCACAATTTGGTCGTTACCACGTCGCCTCCGATTGCACTTGCGGCAGCTTCGCGGTTTGCACCATTCAGCGTTTGCTCGTTAATCGGGTAGATCATCCGAACAGGAATAGCAAGTCCCGCAGGAGCATTACCACCGGTTGGAGGAAGCAATTTCGGGAAGTCTAATCTTCTCCATTCAACCCACGCTTCCCATCCTCTGTTATAAAGTGCAAGCCATTTCTGGAAACCGATTTTCTCTTTCCAGTTAGTGGACGCGGTTGCGTAAGCTACTTTTGGCTGTGCAAGGTATGCATTGGTTGCAGCTGTGATTGCGGCAGCAGGCTGGCCGATATTACCCAGCCAGTATTCGATCGAAGCGCCAACACCTTTGTTGTAATGCTCAGCAGCTGAACCGGCGATAAAACCTCTTTCAACAGCTTCCGCACGCAGGAACTCAACTTCTGAATAATCCAGCAACAAACCTTCCAGGTCCGGCTCGATGACGTTATCACCTACGTGAGAGAATGCAGAATACGTATTTGAGAATCCGTAAGCACCACCTACATATTCACCTGCTTCATTTGGAGTGAAGAATGCAGGAAGTCTTGGGTCTTTCAGCTCTTTCAATGGATTAACAATCGTTGCAGAAGCTACAAAATCCTGGCGGCTGGAATACAGCGGATTCAGGTTTTGTGCGATCACATTGTAGTTCGGAGGAGTTCCGATGTATGGGAAAGCTGCATTGTCATTGTTCGAAGTAAATGCTTTCGGTGCGGCTTCTGCTACCAGAAGTTTCGCTTTTGCAGGGTCGCTGTCGGCAATGACCATCGCCATTTTCAGTTTCAGTGAATTTGCAAATTTAGCCCACTGGGTCAGGTCACCTTCATAAAGCAGGTCGCCGTTTTCAAAAGGTACGCCATTCGTGCTAAACTTAGGAATAGCCGCATCCAAACGAACAAGCAGTGCATCATAAACTGTTTTCGCGTCGTCATACTTCGGCAAAACATTATCCGGATTCAATGCTTCCGAGTAAGGAATATTTCCGAATGTATTCACCAATGCAGCCCAGGCCATTATTTCCACTACTTCGATCTGCGCCAATTGCACGTCTCTGTTAGCAGGAACAATGAATTCATCTTCGTTAAGCAATCTGCGTGCTTCATTCAAATCAGAAATAACACCTTTGTAAAGTCCCTGCCAGAAAGCCTGAGGAACTGTACGTGCAGTAACGTTGTAACGTGGCTCATCCAGATAAGTGGTTGTTGCCCACTGTTGTACGTACAAACGGTAGTTGTTAACGTTTACGTTCGGGCTGGTCAATGTATCAGCAAGCCCTTTCAAAGCATTTGAGAACAAAGTCACCGGGGGCACTGCCGACGGACGCTTCGCATCCACATTGTAGTCGTCCAGGCTGTCGACGCAGGCCGTCATCAGCAGGATCGGAAGAAAGAAAATGATTAATCTTTTCATATAATTTTTATAAACGGAATTTAACATTGAAACCATAACTTCTAACCGCAGGGTATGCACCGCTTTGGTATCCACCAGCACCGTTCAGCAATCCTGAACCCAGGCCTTCTTCCGGATCCTGGAAATCCATGTTTTTGTGGATGATCCAAAGGTTACGGCCGATTACAGAAACATCAATTCCTTTAAACGCACGGAGTTTTGAAACGAAATTCTGTGGCAATGAATATGTCAACGCAACTTCTCTCAATTTGATATAGCTCGCGTCGTAAATGTACATCGCACGTGGAGGGTTGGTTGGGTAACCGTAAGCTGTGTTTCCGTTACCATCAGAGTTTTCAGCTCTTACATCGTTCGGAGTTCCGTCAGCTTTAACACCAGGGAACAATACACCACCTGGCTTGTCAGTCAGACCTAATTTTTTGCCGTCAGCATCATAGTTGTAGGCAGGGTCTCTTTTTGGGTTACCCAATTCGTTCAGACCGGCAGTAACAGGATACATACCTGTTCCTTCTCCATACCATTGATCCAGTGACCAAACATCTCCACCGTGACGAATATCAAGCAGGAAGTTTAACGTCAACGATTTGTACTTCAAATTGTTGGTGATACCACCAATCCAGTCCGGGTTAGGGTTACCAATGATTTTGTCAGAAGCTGCAGTTGCTGCATAAGTACCATTCGAGCGAACGATTTTCTGACCATTTTCATGGTATTCGAAGTCAGTACCGCGGATGATACCAAATGGCTGTCCAACAGCAGCATTCAGTGAAACACCACCTTGCAAGCTGGCTACCGGAACGTTTTTCACGTCTTCATACAGGCTGATAACCTTGTTTCTGTTACGCGCAAAGTTTGCGCTCACTGTCCACGAGAAGTCACCAGTTCTTACCGGAGTTACGTAGGCAGAAATCTCGATACCCTTGTTTTGTACTTCTCCTGAGTTGATATACTTGAAAGCAAATCCGGTTGCAGTTGAAATAGATACCGGAAGGATCTGATCAAGCGTTTGTGAGCGGTAGTAAGTGAAGTTAAAACCTACGCGGTCTTGCAGGAATGCAGTTTCCAAACCGAATTCATAACTTTTTGTACGCTCAGATCTCAGATTTGGATTGTTTTTCGTGTTACGCAATGTAAAGTATGGAGTTGATCCGATACCCGTAGGTTTGTCATACACATCCAAAGTACTTCCCCAAGGTGCGTCATTACCCACCTCAGCGTAGTTTGCGCTCAACTTGCCCATTGTCAACCAATCCGCTTTCAAGCCTGGAAGGTTTGAGAAGTTGAAGTTAGCTCCGATCGCAGGATAGAAGTAAGTGTTGTTGTCTTTTGGAAGCGTTGAAGATTTGTCTTGTCTTGCTGTAAGGTCAAGGTTGATCAAGTCTTTGTAACCAAATGAAGCCTGAGCATAAATACCGTCTACACCAATGCGCTGATAAGTTTCTGACGGCGCTTCGATTGGGTTGATAGAGTTAAGCAGGGAGTAAAGTCCCGGTACAACCATACCGCCATTCGTTTTCGCTCTGATCGCATTCAGTTTAGATCTGCGCATGCTTCCACCCGCCAAACCTGAGAAATTGATATCTTTTGTGATCGCCTTGCGGAAATTAACGATAACATCCAGGTTAGTCTCGTTGAAACCTCTGTTGTAACGGCTGTATTCTGCCGGGCTGGAACTGTTGAATGCAATTCTTTCTTCCTGGAAATCCTGCGTTCCGTTGTAAGCGAAACGACCTGTTACATCCACCCAAGGAGCAAGTTTGTAAATCGCCTGTGCATAACCGAAGAAGTTATCACGGGTATCGTTCGAATAGTTCTGGTAGCGAGAGTAATATGGGTTCTCAGAGTAGATAGGACCATTGTTCTCGAAACGTCTTGTCGGGCTTGCCCAGTTCCAGGTTACGTTTTGTTCGTTTCTGAAATAAGCATCTTTTTGTTCCAACAGATCCACATTAGTCTGGAACCACTGTCTGAACTGCTGGTTAGGGTTTTTACCATCATAACCAGTTCCGTAGCGACCAAGACCTTTAATTTGCGAGTAGTTAGCGTTAGCCTGAACGGTCAGTTTTTTAGACAAATCAAAAGAAGCTGAGAAGTTGAATAGGTTTTTGCCCAGTTTACTGTTTGGAAGCACACCTTTTTCATCATTTCTTGTATAACCAACTTTGAAAGTTGTGTTTTCTCCGCCACCGGTGATGCTTACACTCTGGTTAGAGTTAACGCCAGTTTCATAAAATGCATCAGGTCCGTTTGCAGCAGCAACCCATGGAGTCATTTTTTGATAGGTAGGAGAGCTTGGATCCAATGCATCCCACTGATAAACCATCACAGAAGGATCGAATTTTGGACCGAAAGAAGCATCTGCATCGAAAAGCGTAATATTGCCTTCACCTGATCCCAGGTTTCCACGATAGAAACGGGTTTTTGCACGGTCACCATCGTAACCTGCACCGTATTCTTTCTGGTATTTTACAAAAGTCGATTTGTCGATCTTACCCCAGGTAACACCACTGTTTACTGTGACGTCGAAGCTGTTTTTGCGACCTTGTTTGGTCGTGATCAAAATCACACCGTTTGAAGCACGTGAACCGTACAATGCAGTAGCGGCAGCACCTTTCAAAACGTTCACAGAAGCAATGTTGTCAGGGTTAATATCCGCAGCAGCATTACCGTAGTCAGTTCCCGCACGACCAGTTTGTTGATCCGAGGTATTTGTATTCGCATTGGAAACCGGCACACCATCGATAACCCACAGTGCCTGGTTGTTACCTGTAATGGATTTGAAACCACGGATAACCGCGCTTGTAGATCCACCCATGTTGTTGTTGGTCTTAATGTCCAAACCAGCCACTTTACCTGCAAGTGCATTCATTACACTCGGGTTACGTGCCTGCGTGATTTGCTCTGCATTTACTTGCTGCGCAGCGTATACGAGCTCGTTTCTTTTTCTTTCCTGACCAAGAGCCGTTACAACCACTTCCTGTAACTGGCTTACGTCATTCTTAAGAGAAACGTTGATCGTAGTCTGGTTACCTATTTCGATTTCCTGAGACTGGAAGCCGATAAAGCTAAACACCAAAGTAGAGCCTGACGCAGCTGAGATCGAATACTCGCCCTGCGTGTCAGATGTAGTACCCCGAGTAGTACCTTTCAAAGAAATGTTAACACCCGGCAGCACTGAGCCGTCTTCAGCGGTGACTTTACCAGTCACGGCGCGATCCTGGGCATACAATTGCGTGCTTAAGAGCACCATGCAGCCCAGTAAGGATAATAGATACTTCCTCATACCTGATTAAAGAATAGTTTTGTTACGTGAACACAATGTTGCAAAATTAATTATTAGTTTAACCATTACAACGATTCTATTGCGAAATTTCAAAATATAGTTTGGTATCACATACGTTTTTGGAAAATATTATAATTCAAATCGGGGTTTTTTAACGATTTTGTAAATGTTGAAAATTCTGTAAAAAACTGGGTATGATTATATAATTGTTAACATAACCCTCTGTTTGTTAACTTTTTCGTATCATTACCTTTAACTAGTTTTAACTTTGATAATTAACGCCGTTTTACTATACGTTTTGAAATAATAGAATTTTTCTAAATTGAAATTTCTCGATTTGTTCAAATCTCGGCAGTCAATAAGTGCTTTTAGGCACCTTCTGTGATTGCATTATTTTAATATTTACTTAAAATTTACAGCCGGAATGCTACTAAACAAACTGATGGTGGTGGTACCACTGTTCTTTGCACAGGCCGCTTTTGCGCAAACAGCCCTCGTGTCCAGGATTGATCAAAAAGCCCAATCCATCGAAAAGAAGCTGTCGGACTGGCGGCGTGATTTTCACCAGAATCCTGAGCTGGGAAACAGGGAATTCAAAACAGCCGAAAAGATAGCGGCCCACTTGAAACAACTTGGAATAGAAGTGAAAACGGGGGTGGCGCACACCGGCGTCGTCGGAATACTGAAAGGCGGAAAGCCTGGGCCCGTCGTGGCACTCCGAGCAGATATGGACGCGCTTCCTGTGACAGAGCGGGTCGATGTTCCATTCAAATCCACCGTGACCGCTGAGTTTAACGGACAAAAAACGGGCGTCATGCACGCCTGCGGGCACGATACTCACGTGGCTATATTGATGGGCGTCGCGGAAGTATTGTCTTCCATGAAAAATGATCTGCAAGGTACGGTCAAGTTCATATTCCAGCCAGCTGAGGAAGGTGCGCCCGAGGGAGAAGAAGGCGGTGCCGAGCTGATGATCAAGGAAGGAGTGCTGGAAAACCCGAAAGTGGACGCCGTTTTTGGACTACATATTGATTCGAAGATCGAAGTGGGTAAAATAGGTTATAAGCCTGGCCCGACGATGGCGGCGGTAGATATTTTAACTATTAATGTGACCGGAAAGCAAACACACGGCGCATATCCATGGTCGGGAGTAGATCCTATTGTTACTTCGGCTCAGATTATCAACTCTTTACAAACCATTGTAAGTCGTAACCTGAACCTGACGCAAGCGCCGGCCGTGGTGACGATCGGTATGATCAATGGAGGTATCAGACAGAATATTATTCCGGAATCCGTGAAAATGGTAGGTACGATACGAACCTTTGATGAAGAAATGCACAAGTTCGTTCACAAGCGGATCAACGATATAGCTACCAATGTGGCCGAAAGCGCTGGTGCGAAGGCGGAGGTGAAGATTGATATACTTTATCCGGTTACAGTCAATGATATTCCTTTGACCGAAAAAATGATCGGCACTTTACAGAATGTTGCTGGAAAGGACAATGTAAGTCTGATCCCGGCTAAAACCGGCGCGGAAGATTTCTCCTATTTTCAACAAAAAGTACCAGGACTGTTCTTCTTCCTGGGTGGAATGCCAAAAGGAAAGAACCCGGAAGAAGCCGCGCCGCATCATACGCCTGACTTTTACCTGGATGAAGGAAGCCTCGTGTTGGGTGTAAGGTCACTCGCCAGGCTTACTACCGATTATATGGCAGGCGCCAAAGCCAAATCAAAATAAACTGACATTGACTATTCCGGAATGTTCTTCCTTACCTGATCGAATAGTAGGGTAGGGAAGAACCTTTTCAGATAAATGGCGGCGACTTCCTTAAATCCGCCAATATATATTTCCTTTTTATCCTTTTTGACCGCACTCAATATCCTCCGCGCACATTCCTCGGCAGGAATCCCATTCGCCTGATTGGAATCCATTTTGCCGAATTTGGAGCCGGATTCATTTAATGCATTCAGTGAAATATTGGTACGGATGTAGCCGGGGCAAACAGTTGTCACCTTGATATTATCTACATAACCTTCCGCCCGGAGTGAATCGTAAAATCCGTGCAGTGCATGTTTGGCTGCATTATAGCCCGAGCGCATAATGGTCCCGATTTTTCCCGCGACACTGCTCATGACGATGAAGTGCCCGCCTTTCTGCTTTATCATGTAAGGTAAAACCGCCTTCGTCAGCGCAACCGTACTAAAAAAGTCAATTTCCATCAGGTTTTTATAAACTGCCAGGTCAGTATCCTTGATATACGAGCGCTGACTTACGCCTGCATTGTGTACCATAATATCGATCCGCCCAAATTGCGCGATCACCTGCTCAGCTGCCGGCACTGCCTTTTCCAGGTCGGTTACATCCATCGGTAACACGAGCACCGACGTATCCGGTAAGCCGGTCGACAGCTTTACCCTTTCCAATTCCTCTTTTCTCCGTGCTGTCAATACGAGTTTCGCACCCTCGCGGGCAAATGCAATAGCGAGCGCCTCTCCGATCCCGGAACTCGCGCCGGTTATCCACACAACCTTGTCTTTAAAATTCTCCATTGATCTATATGAATGCGGGGACGGTTGAAAGAAATTGAAGCCCGGCACTTTCAGAACTCACTGTAAGTTTGGCCTGCATTCCTACGCCCATAGCCCGGTTATCGCCCACGTGTCCTACCGGAAAGTCGAAACACACGGGGTAAGAATATTCGGCAATATGTTCCTGAATGATCTCATTTGCGCTTTTCCCAAAAGTCGGCTCTTTATTATCTTTCATATCAGTAAACTGCCCCACGATCAGCCCCGCCAGATTAGCCAGTTTGCCCGCCCGTTTCATCTGGATCATCATTCTGTCGAGATTATAAAGGTATTCACTTACATCTTCAATAAATAAAATGGTCCCGTCCAGATCGATCTCCGTTTTGGAACCGGTCAGATGATTGAGAATACAAAGGTTTCCGCCCACAACCGTAGCAGTAGCTTCACCCTCGCGGTTCAAAATATGCGGCTTGACGTTATATTCAGGCATTTCTCCAAACAAAAGCTGCCTCAGCGACTCAGCCGCTAATTCACCTCCGTAAGTGGTAATGGATTTGGCCATCGGCGCGTGCAGGCTCACATATCCCAGATTATAAACCTGCGAAAGCAAAACAGTCAGATCGCTGAATCCTACGATCCATTTGGGGTTTTCTAAAAAACGGGTGAAGTCAAGTTCGTCTACAATGCGGGAGCAGCCGTAGCCGCCGCGCGCGGCGATAATTGCATTGATATCAGGATCGTCCAGCATTTGTTGCAAATCGGAACGCCGCTCATCATCACTGGCCGAAAACTGATTGAAAGCTGTTTTTAGTGTTTTTCCCTCTCTTACCTGTAATCCCCATTGATTTGTAAAAATGTCGATACCGCCAAGGATATCTTCATACTTGATCACGCTAGCCGGCGCTACAATTCCGATCCGGTCACCGGGTTTTAGAAAAGGAGGGAGTTTGATTTGATTCATAAATAAAAAAGGGTACATCAATAATGTCCCCTCAAAGAAAGAATATGAATGGTTTGTTGATCTACCTTATAAACAATTCTGTGTTCCCGGTCTATTCGTCTGGAATAGTATCCTGCCAGATTATGTTTCAATAGCTCCGGCTTTCCGATGCCAGTGACAGGATTTTCCGAAATTGAATCAATAAGGTTTTTGATCTTCTTGATTGTAGTAAGCTGCCCTGATTTTGAGAAAAATCTTAAATCTTCGGCGGCAGCATCAGAAAACTCTATTTCGTATTTAGTATATCCCATAAATCAGTGCCAGGTTCGTATTTCACGACCTTGCCTTCGCCGATCTGCTTCTCACTGAGCTTGATCTTCTTGACAAATTCCGGGTCGTAAGCTTTTTCCCCGCTGATGTTATAGGACACGTTGAATTTCTTGAGTAAACTTTTTACTGCTTCAATAACTTCTTGACTTTCAGTATCAATAATTAGTGTGGCCATGTTATTCCATGTCTTGTTCCCATCAAATATACCTCAAATAAATATCACATCATCAACCAGATCACTCTTCATTTCCCGGTTGATCAGCTCGATAATCTTTGATTTTGCGCGCAGAAGTTCGTTTCTCAACGGCGCCGATTCTATTTGCAAAAATAATGTCCGTTCGTGAATATATACCTTTTTAGTTCGCGTCGCGATCGCCGAACCCATGATTTTGTCCCAGTGCGCGACTACGTAAGACTGGTCAAATCGGGTCCGGATCTTGTACCTGTCGAGCATCTGATCAATAGCATCTTTCAGCGGCGTGACACCCGGCTTCCGAGACGCCTTTTCTTTGTCAAACCGATAGTGTTGTGCCATAGTTGCGCGAGGTGATTTTTGCAAATGTAGACATATAATAAGGTTCACCGCAGCGATCTGCCCTACTTTTTAAGCAACTCCTCATACACCACATCCATAATCGAGGTGCGTATATTGAGCGTTGATATCTTGCTGTTTTCTCTTGTGGGGTACACGCGGTTGGATAGAAAAACGTAGTTCAACTTCCAGGCCGGATCCGCCCAGGTCATAATTCCCGTGTAGCCAGTATGCCCGAAACTTGACGGGCTGGCGTACTTCGGTGCATTGCCGGTATATTTGAATGAAGGTTTGTCAAAACCGATCCCGCGACGGCTGCCCTGGTCCGGGAACTGGTATCTCGTAAATTCCAGCAATGCGTCTTTGCTCAAAAGCTGCTGCCCGCCATAATAACCCTCCTGCAAATACATTTGCCACACTTTCATCACATCATTCGCATCTCCGAACAAGCCCGCGTGTCCGCTCAGTCCGCCCAGCATTGCAGCCGCCTCGTCATGAACCTGTCCATGCAGCTGCGTCATTCTGAAAAATGTATCTTTCTCGGTCGGGACAATATCTTCTAGTTTGTAAAACCTCTTTGGGTTGAAAGTCAGCGTAGTAGCGCCCAGTTTATTGTAATAGTGATTTTTAAGATAGTCCTCAAAATCCTCGCCTGACAAGTTTTTTACGACCTGCGGGTACAAAATAAAAGACAGGTCGCTGTATACATATCCTTCTTTTTCATTCAAAGGAGAATCCCGGATCGATTTGAATATGGTTTCAGGATAATCCTTGTAAATGAACAGGCTATCTCCCACAACCGAAGTCGGGTACCGTCTTGACTGTTTTGTACTGAATGTCTTGTTCTTCCAGCTGCCATCAGGTTTTTGTGCCTCTTTCCAGAGTACGATAAACGCTTTCAACCGCGAGCTGTGGGTCAGTACGTGGCGCCAGTCCAGGTCCGCTTTGTTAGATTTAGCAAAATCGGGCAGGTAATCCTTCATCGTCGCATCCAGATCAAATTTTTTCTGGTCCCACAAACTCATTAATGCGAGTGTAGAGGCAGTTATCTTCGTTACCGACGCCAGATCGTACAAATCATTCAGTTTAACAGGTGCCGCGCCTTCATACGTGTGTTTTCCATACGCTTTTCTAAAAAATACCTTCCCATCTTTCGCTAGCTGCACCACGCAGCCCGGAGTTGCTTTTTGGGTTACGGCGAGGTTGGCGATAGAGTCGATTCTGTGCGTCAGAACCTTCGAATCCATTCCCAGCTCTTCCGGAATAGTATATTTCAACCGACCGATTGCTGGCGTTGAAATACCAGCTTCATAAGGAAATTGTGCATTCACAGTAACCGGCAGCTTTCCGCTCGCGGGTATCGCCCCAAAAATCAGTTGCGCCGACAGATTCTGTGTGTAGGTTGTCATTTGATAAGCCATAACCAATGCTTTTGCATTTTCGGGCTTGTTCATTTTATTTAATGCATAAGGATTTCCAAAAATGGAAACAATTGCTTTTTTCGACGCGATCAGTTCCTGCAATACCGCATTCATCGGGTCCGTCAGACCGTAGTTGGTTCTTGGGGAGATACTTCCCAAATGCACGCCTACCAAAATCAGGTTGTAGTTTTTCAGCTGGGCTCTGAGGTTTTCGATCTGGATCTCGGTTGCTTTTGCAGGAATTGTAAAATGTTTTACGGAAGTGTAAAGTTCGAGCGTTTTTTGAAATGTAGTGATGGTATCCGCACCAAGCGAAACAGACGCTATTTTGAGGGTATCAAGTTCTCTCAGCGGCAGGATGTTGTTTTCGTTCTTTAAAACGGTCAATGCTTTTTCGGTCAGAAGCCTGTTGACCAACTCTGCTGATTTTGGGTTCAGATCTTCATATAAATTGTTCAGGTCGACCGGCTTGTAGCGGTTTAGTCCGGCCCATGCTTTGGCCATTAGTACCTTTTTACAGCGCGCGTCGATCTCAGCCTGGCTGATTCGCCCCTCGGCAATGCTTTTTTTGATTTCAGAAATCGACTTATTCAGGTCCTCCGTAAATTCCAGAATATCCATGCCGGCCTCCAATCCCATTGCATCGGCTTTTCCGTCGGGGAAATATTTGGTTACACCCTTCATATTCATGGCGTCGGAATAGATCAGTCCGTCGAAGCCGAGCTTGTCCCTCAATATGTCCGTGACGATCGGTTTGGACAGGGTTGAGGGTAGGTTAGGGGTTTTGTCCAAAGCAGGAATGCTTAAATGCGCGATCATAATCCCGCTTATCCCATTGCTGATCAATGCTTTGAACGGGTACATTTCGAGTGAATCAATGCGGGTAACATCGTGCTTGATCAGTGGCAGATCGTAATGTGAATCGGTGCCGGTATCGCCGTGTCCAGGGAAATGCTTTGCACTGGTTAACAGTCCGTTATCCTGCATTCCTTTCATATACGCAACTGCCTTGTCAGCCACTTTATATTTATTTTCACCAAAAGACCGGAAGCTGATCACCGGGTTGTCGGGGTTGTTATTCACATCGGCCACTGGCGCAAAATTGATATGCATTCCCAACCTTTTTGCTTGTCTGGCAAGCTGCGCGCCCATTTCGTAGATCAGGTCGTTGTTTCCCTGAATAGCTCCCAGCGTCATTTGGTAAGGATAGCGCACGGTACTGTCTATCCGCATTGCGAGGCCAAATTCGGCATCCATCGCGATCAGCAAAGGAACTTTTGAAATGGATTGATAGAAATTTGTCAGCCGGGCCTGGGGCATTGGGCCGCCCTGAAAAAAGACGATCCCGCCAACCCTATTTTCCCGGATCAGCTTCTCAACCATGGCCGGACTACTTGCTTTCGGGTCAATGAGCGCCCTTTTTACATCCGAAACTGCCGGGATCATAATCAGCTGCGCAATCCGCTCGTCGGGAGTCAGTTTATCAAAAACAGAATCAACCCACTGCCGGGCCGCTGCATTCTGGTTTTTGTTTAAGAAGCCGGGTGAAGTGGCGATCTGGGCTTTTGAAATATGACTAAAAAAAGGAAGGCAGCAAACCAGCAGTAAGCGGAAGGATTTATTCATTTGGCGAAAGAAATGGGAATATGGCTTTCAAAGTTTAGAAAAGCAATTCATTAATGCAATCTCAAAAGGAAATCACCTCAAAACACCAACCCTAATATCAACCCGGCCAGAATAATAAAGTAGGATGGTATCCTGGCGAAGGTGAGCACTAATAGGGTGATGATGACGGTGAAAAGCGGCTGGCGATCGTCCATCATGGGTTGAAAAAGCAGTATTGCGGCGGCGATCGTGAGTCCGCAGCTGGCGGCGTGGATACCTTCCAGCGAGGCGCGGATCCCGCGGTATTTTTTCAATTGATCCCAAAAAGGATAAGCAAAGAATATGAAGAAAGTGCCAGGCAGAAATATCCCGGCGGTAGCAACAAACCCACCGACGATCTGCCCGAATACCCCGTGCGTTTGCAGAGAAACGCTTCCCACAAATGTTGCAATCGAGAAAACCGGCCCCGGTACCACTTGCGTCAATGCCATTCCGGCCAGAAATTCCTGCTCGGTGAGGTAATGCTTGAATTCCACAAACTCATTATAAAGGATCGGGATCAAAACCTGCCCGCCGCCGAAAACCAGACTTCCATTCCGGTAAAAGTTTTCAAAAAGCCTCACAGGAAGCGAGTTGGTAACCTTACCCACGATCGCCGCCGCCACCAGTACCGATATCCAGAATATGATCGGCCGCCATTTTACACGGATCGGCGCTTTGTCCATTTTCTCGTGCTTTTTGAAATTCAGCGAAGCCGCCACGCCGCCCAGCACGATCAGTACCGGTGTCGTGTAAGGCGAGGGATAAAGGTAGGCGAGTATTGTGGAAATGATCAGAAATGTCCATCCCTGTGTGTTATGAATCACTTTTCGCGCAATAGCCGAAGCGCCGTACATCAGGAATGCCACCGCCATCGGGCCGACGAATTTGGTGAAATCCAGCGAAATAGATTTCGATTCCAGGTAATGTATTCCGATCGCCGCCGCGGTCATTAAAACCATTGCGGGGATAGACCATACGATCAGTGTCAGGTAAGCAAGCGGCTGCCCGCCGATTTTTAAACCGATCGCCGTGACGGTCTGCGTCGAGCTCGGGCCCGGTAATACCTGGCAAAGTGCCTGTAATTCAAGTAGTTCTTCCTCAGTAATATATCGCCTTTTTTTGACCAGCCGCTCGATCATCATCATTAAATGTACCTGCGGGCCTCCGAAAGCTGTCAGTGATAACAAGAGGATGTCCATCAGGTAAATGATGTATCTAAAACGGCGGATGGGAGGAACAGCCAATGCGTGACGCAGTTATTTTTTTAATCCCAATTCCCTTAAACGCTCATCCAGAAACTCCCCGGCGGTCATATTGGTGTATAATTTCGGATTTTCGGCAGTAATGCAACTTTCCAGACTGGTTAGGTCCATATCCGCCCGCGGATGCATAAAAAACGGAATGCTGTACCGCGATGTGCCCATTTTTTCTCGCGGCGGATTTACTACCCGGTGAATGGTCGATTTCAATTTGTGATTAGTCAGCCTGTCGAGCATATCGCCCACATTCACAACGATTTGATCGGGTAATGCGGTGATCGCGATCCATTGTCCGTCGCGCCGCAATACTTCCAGTCCCTCGGCACTTGCGCCCATTAATAAGGTAATGAGGTTAATATCCCCGTGCGCGGCAGCTCTCACCGCACCCTCAGGTACCAGCTCGGGATTGGGAATAGGAAAATAGTGTAGCGCCCGCAACAGACTGTCGCCATTTTTGACCTTATCCTCAAAATAATCCTCGGGCAAATGCAGGTAGATAGCAATCGCACGAAGCAGCGTTTTGCCCGCATTCTCAAAGGTTTTATACACTTCAAGCGTATACTTTTCAAATTCAGGAAAACCCTCAGGGAAAACATTGGAGGGCATATTGCCGATCGGGTCCGGTTGGCCGATATGGTAGAATTCTTTTAGATCGGCGACTTTGAAGCCTTTCGCAGTTTCTTTACCCTTGCTGATGTAGCCGCGCTGGCCAAACAGGTTCGGGAATTCATATTTCCGCTTCACTTCGTCGGGTTGAGAGAAAAACTCTTGCACCGACGCGTATAATTTCTCACGCAGCTCGTCGCTCAGCCCGTGGTTTTTAATTGCTACAAAACCTATATTAGTAAATGCGTCGCCAATTTCGGACACAAATCTCTCTTTTTGTTCCGTATTTCCGGAAGTAAAATCGGCCAGGTCCAGCGAAGGGACTTGGTTCAATAGCGCAGGTTCCATGTTATTACTTTTTTTGCGCAAAGTATAAAAACTATCGTGAAAGTTGCCAGCTAGTTTTGATCCCAATCACGCTCACGGCCCGGCGCGCTTATTTTACACTTGACTTATTTAGTTTTATTATTATAAATTTAATTCAAATTTTAATACTCAATCATGATACTCACACTCCCGGAAAATGAATTATGGAAAAGCTTCATTTCCGGCGACCAGCAGGCATTCAGCCAGTTGTACGATCAGTATTCGGACAGTTTGTTTGCTTTTGGAATGCGCTACACGACTGACGATGATCTGGTCAAAGATTGTATCCACGATCTGTTCATTGATCTGCACAGTTACAGAAGCGGCTTGTCCCGGGAGGTCAATGTGAAATTTTATCTGCTCAAATCATTCCGCCGTAAACTCCACGCGGCGCACCGCAAGTCTTCTATTTTCAGTATCGACCGATGGAATGCGGACGAAAGTTTCGGAATGAATGCATTCTCATTCAGTATCGAGCACGAGATCATTATGGATGAAAGTCAGCGCGAAATATTGCAGCAGCTGGCTTCTGAGATCAATCAGCTTCCGGACCGGCAGCGCGAAATACTTTATCTAAAATACAATCAGGACCTGGATTACGACCAGATTGCCGCGATCATGCAGATTTCGGTCCCTACCTGCCGCACCTTCATTTACCGGGCACTCAAACAGCTTCGGGGTAAGCTCGAATTCGGCTCATTCCTGCTTGTTTTCTGCTGGTAATTAAATTTTTTCTTCTTTTTATTAAAAAAAATCGATTTGCGAGTCTATATCCTGTCGAAACCTTTCTCTTGTATGTCAAACAAGTTTGTGCATGAAGAGAAAGTTACCCAAAAAGGTTCAGCGTCAGGATATTAAACCGGAAGAACTGTCCGAAGAAGACCGGAAAACCGCCGACACCACCCGCCAGTTGATGCAGCATATCCGCCACGAAACGCTCCCGCCTTCGGAAAGAGAATATATATGGACTCAGGTGGAGGAGAGTATCCAGCAAAAGAAGCAGATCAGAATGAACAGATTGTGGTATTCGATTGCGGCAACCGTCACGCTACTATTGCTCGCAGGGCTGGGCTATCTCAATTTCAGAAAAGATTCCGGAACGGTAATGCGGCAGCTGGCTTCCAATACGGTAGGCGATCCTGAAAACACCAAGTTAGTGTTGGCCGATCAGCGGACAATCAATTTGGAAAGGCAAAACTCGTCCCTGGTTTACGAAGGCAATGGAAACCGGATCCAGATCGATTCAGCTACGGCCGTTGATCAGGAAGTGGCCGGCCAGGAGTTCAATACATTAATTGTTCCTTACGGTAAAAGGTCGGTGATCACCCTTTCGGACGGGACTAAAATCTGGGTCAATTCCGGCTCCAAACTCGTTTATCCTGCACATTTCGATTCAAAACAAAGGGAAGTTTATGTTGAAGGTCAGGCCTATTTTGCTGTCAGCCACGCAGCCGATCACCCATTTTTCGTTCACACCAAAAACATGAAAGTGCAGGTTTTCGGGACGGAGTTTGATGTAAGCGCTTACGCCGACGACCAGCAGACTTCGACGGTTCTCGTGAAAGGAAGTATTGAACTTACGGCAAATCAGCAATCGATTTTTAAAGCTCAAAAGAGAAAACTGGAACCCGGAATGCGGGCGGTTTACGTAGCAGGAAAGGGTTCGCTGGAAGTAAAACAGGTGAATGTGGGAGAATATATATCCTGGAAAAACGGGTACCTCGCATTGACGAGGGCCCCGCTGGCCGGGATCCTGAAAAAATTAGCACGGTATTATGACGTGGATATTCAGCTTACGGAAATGGAAAGCGGCAGCAGGACTTTCTCGGGTACGCTCGATCTTCAGGAGGACATTACCAAAGTTCTGGACATTGTCGCGGCGGGAACATCACTTACTTATCAACAATCGGAAAGGAGGTTTGTACTAGGGAAAAGCACTATTACCAAATAAAAAACGGAAGACGCGGCAACGTCTCCCGATCGATTGCACTTGCCGGCAAGCAAGTGATTTCTTAACAATTGTATCAACAAAAGTCGAATCAAATTTATGAAAAAATTTGACCAATCAGGGTATTACCCTTTGGGAGAGCTACGTCCCCGAAAACTGCTCAGAATTATGAAGTTGACTATACTGCTTTTATGGGTTGCGATGATGAGCGTGCATGCAACAGGCTATTCGCAAAAAAGCAGAATGGATGTAAAAATCCGTAACGGGAACCTTAATACCCTTTTTCAGGAGATTCAGGATAAAACCGAATACCGCATTTTTTACGGCGACGACCTTTTTACAGGAAAGCCGGAAAAGACCATCAACCTCGACCTGAAAAATGAAACGGTGCCTGCGATTTTGAATAAAGCACTGAAAGGTTCGGGGCTCGCTTACAAGATCATAGGCAAGCAGATCGCCATTTTTAGAAAAGAAGAAGAACCTGGTCAGGCACTGATCAATACCATGTCCGTAGCACCTGCGACGGTCGTTGCTACGATCCGCGAAATAACCGGTACCATCCAGGATGTCAAGGGATTGCCGCTCGTGGGTGCGACAGTGATCGTGAAGGGAACCGATAAAGGAACCTCCACAGACGCAAGCGGGAAATTTACGATTGAGGCGGAACCGGGCGATGTGCTGGTGGTTTCCTTCATTGGATTTCTTGGGAAAGAGCAGGTAGTAGATGCACAAACTTCAATCAACATACAATTGCAGGAAGATCTCGGCGGACTGGAAGAAGTGGTGATCGTGGGTTTTGGTTCGCAAAGAAAAGCGACCATTACCGGCGCTATTGCCACCATTACGACCGAAGATCTGAAACAAAGCCCGACAGCCAGCATTACCAATGCATTGGCGGGAAGGCTTCCGGGGCTTTTTGCAAACCAGTTCAGCGGCGGCGAGCCGGGGGTTGACCGAAGCGACATTTTTATCCGCGGAACAGCTACTTACGGAAACAAGGCACCGATCGTGATCATCGACGGGCTGGAAAGAAGTATGGATTACCTGGCACCTTCTGAAATTGAGACTTTTACGATATTGAAAGATGCCTCGGCCACTGCGCCTTACGGAGTTCGCGGGGCAAATGGTGTAATCCTGATCACGACCCGGAGAGGAAAAGTGCAGGATAAGGCGACCGTTAATTTCAAAGCTTCTGTGGGTATTAACCAGCCGGTTAAATTTCCAACTTACCTGGGATCAGCAGATTATGCAATGCTTTATAATGAAGCGAGAAGAAATGATAACCCCGACGCAGATCCTTCGACGCTGAACTTGTTCTCAGAAGCTTCGATATCGGACTGGCGGCGCGCGAAAGGGGATAACTCCGACGGACTGGGTTACAATTGGGATTATTTTGATTATGCATTTAAACCGGGCGTTCAGCACGATTACAGTTTGTCTATTAGCGGTGGATCAGTAAAGGCCAGATATTTTGTTCTGGCCAATTACTTTCAACAGGATGGAAATTACAAGCATACCAACCTGAGCACCAACAATACGCAGGCCGTTTTCAAGAGATATAATTTCAGGTCTAATATCGATATCGATATTACCGACAACTTTTTCGCCAAACTCGATATCGGCGCACGCATTACCGACCGGAATGCGCCGGGTACCACGGCCGCCAGAATTGTTGAGCTCGCTAATACCCAGCCTTCCTATCTGCCGATCGTCGTGGAGCCGAACGGAAACCCTGATAACCGCGTATTCGAAGCTAATAACCCGCTCGGAATGCTTTACGGCGACCAGATTTACAGGTTTAATATCCTCGGTGAATTGAGCAGAACCGGGTTTTTGAACGAAAAAAACACTTACCTGAACGGATCTTTCTCGCTCGGTCACAAGCTGAACTTTATTACGGAAGGTCTGTCGATAGACGGGATGTTTTCTTACGATGCGAGCGACGGCGGCTGGATCAACCGCCGCGTGAACACGTATTCCGAGGGTTACCGCGAATATCCGGGTTACGCTACATTCGTGCCGGCCGATGGAAGCGATATTTACCGTACACCCGGCAACTATACCGGCGCGTACAAGTCTGGAAATAAGTATGATATCGACCAGACGATCGGTAATGGATTTGACAATAAAGACAACGAAAGCCGCACTTACATTCAGGCGAAGATCGACTATATGCGGAATTTCGGGTTGCATAATGTAACCGGAATGGTATTGGGAAACCGGTCGCGGCGAATCATTAATAACCAGGTACCTTTCAGCTACCAGGGATTGACAGCCCGCGCCACTTACGGTTACGACGACCGCTATTTGCTGGAATTCAATGCGGCTTATAACGGATCAGAAAATTTTGCGAAAGGAAAACGCTACGGATTCTTTCCGTCGGCTTCTGCGGGCTGGGTTATTTCCAAGGAAAAATTCCTGATTGGAGCACAAAAATGGCTTAATAACCTGAAAATCCGTGGTTCTTATGGTTTGGTAGGAAGCGACCGCGTGCCGAACGACAAGCGTTTTATTTATCTGCAATACTTTGGCGGAAGAGACGGAGATTACAACTTCGGTACGGATAATTTTGGCTCCGGAGCCGGCGGATATTTGTCGGAAGGTGACCTCGCTAATCCTGATCTAACGTGGGAAAAAGCCAGAAAGACCAATATCGGTATCGACGCTACTTTCCTGCAGCACCTCACATTTACCCTCGACCTTTTCCACGAGCATCGCTACGATATCATCACGGATATGAGCGGGGGCAACAAGTTGGGTTTCCCGGATATTGTGGGTAAAAATGCGCCTTATCTGAATTCGGGTATCGTCAATAATAAAGGTTTTGATATGGAAATCGGGTGGAGCGGCAGCATTGGTAAAAATGCTACCTATTTCATCCGTCCGAATGTTTCATTTGCCCGCAACAAGATCGTTTTCATGAATGAAATTCCTTATGCTTTCGGAGGCAGGGCAAATACCGGAAAACGCATTGAAGAGCATTTTAACTACATTTTCGACCATTTCGTAAGCAACCAGGAAGAGGCGAATACACTGAATGCGATGAACCAGGGAAGCGGCTACCAATCCTGGGGCGTATTGCGGCCAGGTGATGTGGTTTACAAAGATCTCAACGGTGACGGTAGGGTAGATGATCTGGGCGACAGAACTGCGACAGGGCATCCTAAATACCCGGAATTAATGTTTGGTCTGCCGGTAGGGGCGCGCTACAAGAACTTCGATTTCAGCATGCTTTTCCAGGGCGCGGCAAGAGGTTCAATGCAGCTTTCCGGCGCGGCAGTGTACGATTTCCCTTTGTTTAGCCAGGATAAATATGGCAAGGTAAAACCCATGCACCTGAACCGCTGGACGCCGGAAACTGCTTCGACTGCAACCTATCCCGCACTTCATTTCGGTGACCATAGTAACAACAAGAATGCAAACAGCAGCTTGTTTCTGTACGACCGCGACTACGTGCGTCTGAAAACGATCGAGCTGGGCTATAATCTTCCCAAACCATTGATCAAAAAGATCGGGCTCGACCAGGTGCGGTTTTACGCCCAGGGAATGAACCTGCTGACGTGGGACAAGCTCGGCGACGTAGATATGGACCCGGAAACAAACGAAGGGACCGGAGACTGGTACCCGATCCAGAAGGTGATGAATTTTGGTGTAGACATTTCATTCTGATTATCCTGACTATTTATGAAAAACAGAAAAATATATACGATCCTATTCTTTGTAGTCGGCAGTATGCTGGCAGCCTGCGACCAGGACTTTCTGGACAGAAGGCCTGACGATCAATTGGATGCAGAGCAGGTTTTTACCAGGTATAATAAAACAAATCAGCTGATCACAGACTTGTACGACAATGCGAAAGGCTCCAATAGTCCGCTCGTATTCTTCTCCCACTTCTCCACAGCGCCCGTAACCGACGAAGCAGAAGGGTCTACTGCGGAGGGAAGTTTGACCAACAAATTCAACACCGGCGACTGGAATTCGAATGCAATGCCCGATCGCAGCAGCCGCGGGCAATACTGGTGGGATTTGTACGACCGGATCCGGAAAACGAATGTGATCCTGGAAGGTGTGCGCACTTACAATACGCCGGATAATCCTTTGCAGGCGGGTGATCTGGCGAAGAGGCTCGGAGAAACGTATTTCATGCGGGCTTACTTTCACTACCTCGCGGCGCGGATGTATGGAGAGGTGGTTTATATGACAAGAACGATATCTCCAACTGAGCCGATGGATTTCAAACAGGAATCCTTCCATGCTATTGCAGCCAAGATTTCGCAGGATTGTGACTCAGCGATGGCATTGGTACCGGGCAGCTGGGGCGGCGCTGATTTTGGCCGGGTGGACAAAGGGGCTTGTCTGGGACTGAAAGCGATCGTAGCCTGGATGGCCGCTACGCCGATGTGGAACGGAGGTACATTCCCTAACGATACGCGCCTTTTTGCTGCTGAATACGGACTGAATCCGGCACGCTGGACAGTCGCACGGGATGCAGCCAAGGCGGTTATTGATTACAAAGTGGATGGTCGTTTGCGTTACAGCCTGTACCAGGGGCACGATGCGGCCGATTTCCGGGACGATGCGGGTATTGATAACAACAACTCGAAAGTGCCGGCGCGGCTCTGGGATATGTACCACAATATGGAAGCGTTTCAGAATGAGGCAGTTTTCTTTGTGACGAGAGATAAGGATAACAACTGGCAGGGTGATATTTATCCGCCAAGCTGGGGCGGAAGCTCGCGGCAGATGCCGGTTCAGGAGCAGGTGGATGAATACGAATATGTGGCCCAAAACGGTTTCGGCTACCCGATTTACAGTTCACGCGCGAAAGCCGACGGATATGACGATTCCAACCCCTACGAAGGCATCAAACGCGACCCGCGCCTGCACCGCGATGTTGTATACCACGGATCTACATTCAAGGGAAAGGTGATCAATACCGCGACTGGAGCCGACAAAATCGGCGCTACGAATTCTACTACGACGGGTTATTTCCTGCGTAAAATCCTGCGTGAATCCTGGAACCGGGACAAAAGCTTTTCTATCAGCGGCCCGCCTGTCTGGCGATTGCCTGAATTCATTTATATCTACGCGGAGGCAGTTAACGAAACGGCCGGGCCGAATGCGGAGATTTACGAAATGATCAATAATGTGCGGAAACGCTCTTTTATGGCGCCAATGCCGCCGGAGGTTCAAACGACCAAGGCGCTGATGGACGAATATATCAAGCGGGAACGCAGGGTGGAGCTTTTTTATGAAAACAACCGGATCTGGACATCTCGCCTGTACCTGGAACCAAGTTCAGCGAAGGAACTCGCGCGGGAGCAGGCCTGGCAGAGCGCCGGTGCTACTAACGAGCAGCGCGCGCAGCTCGGCTGGCCATATCCTAAAACGCAGCGGATGATCAATGGAATGAAGCCGGTAGAAGACCCGGCAGGTAAAATTGTGGTCGATGGGAAGAAGTACAAAATGCAGCGTTTCTTCATAGAAAGCCGCGTTTTCGTAGCCCCAAGGCACTATCTGTTCCCAATCATGCAGGACGAGTTACAAAGAACCCCGACACTGAAGCAAAATCCGGGGTGGTAGGATGGGAGAGGGAGGAAGGGGAGGATGGAGGAACGGAGGAAGGAAAAACGGGACGAGGAACGCTTCTGTCTCGCTGAGCGCAGTCGAAGCGGTTGTGCACGTGTCTTCGACTGCGCTCAGACAGACAATGCGCTCAGCGAGACAGAAACCCATTCTCCCTTTCCTCCCTTTCCTCCCTTCCTCCCTTCCTCCCTTTTCCCTACTCCTTCAACCCCTTAATATAAGCAATAGTCTGAGGTATCTGTTTCAAATAACTTGGGCTTTCGTCTTCTATGAAATAGTGTTTTACACCTACTTGTTTGGCGGCTTTTAGGGCGGCGGCTATGTTGATGGAGCCGGTTCCTAATGCTACGTCATTGGTGGTAGGTGTGCCGCCGGAGAGATTTCCTACTACTCCTTTTTTAAGGTCTTTCAGGTGCATCAGTTTCCAGCGGGTTGGGTATTTCAATAGCAATGCAGCTGGGTCCTGACCTGGAAATGCGGTCCAGAGCAGGTCCATTTCGAAGTTGACGTATTCCGGATTTGTGTTTTTTACAAGATAATCAAACAACGTACCGTCTTCATAAGGCTCAAATTCGTAGCCGTGGTTGTGGTAAGTCAGCTCAATACCCGCTTCTTTCAGTTCTTTACCAGCTTTGTTAAAATCGGCGACTGCTTTTTTAGCGGTTTCAAGGTCAAATTTTCCGTTGTGAGGAATCCAGGCTACCATGACATATTTTGCACCCAGAATTTTAGCATCCTTGATCGTCTGTTCCGAACTCTCCGCCAGCTTTTTGTAATCTGCGCCGATGGAAACCATTTTGATTCCGCGCTTGTCGAGTTGTTTGCGAAGCTCTTCGGTCGTCATTCCTTTAATCGGTCCGCCTTCAAGTTCGGTAACGCCCAGGTTTTTGATCGTGTCCAATGTCGCTTCGATGCCTTTGTCCCAGCTGCCGCGGAATGTGTAAGCCTGCAATCCGATCGGATTCGTGTACACCGGCTTGCTTTGCCCGATGCTTTGCTGGTAGGTGAATGTGGCTGCGAGCAGACACATCATTCTGATAATTTGCTTCATTTGTCGATTTATAGTTTGATTTATGTTCCCTTGCAAAAGCAGATTTAGCAACTGAACCTACTTAAATATGATATCCGGATTTGCGTATACTAATATACGTTTCACCTGATTCGCGAAAGCAAACCGCAGTTTTGTACTTTCTAAAATCCGTCAACTTTGATCTGCTTTTCTGTAATATCTCCATACTTTTTAACCTGATCGCGTATTTCATCGGCCTTTCCGATCAGTACAAATTGCAGCTTGTCTTTCGGAAAGTAGGTATCGATAATTTCCTTCGCTCTTGCAGTGGTCAGCCCATCTACTTTGGATTGAAATGTATTGATATAGCTTTCATCAAAATTGAAAACGTGCATATCGGTAAGCAGTCTGGCCAATGCACCGGCTGATTCAAATGCAGGCGGAAAGCTTCCTTTTACGTAGGCTTTGGCCGATTGCAGGATCTCTTCATTAATGCCCGTTTTATGCAGACTATCCAAAACCTGCATTGCCATATCGATCGCAGGTACCGTAGTGGAATTTTTAGTAAATGTGCTGATCGCGAAAGTACCGGCGTATTTGTAGCGGGTAAATGCGCTTCTTGCTCCGTAAGTAAGTCCCGAATTGACACGTAATGCATCATTCAGCCAGGAGGTGAACCGGCCGCCAAGTATCGTATTTACAACCATAACCGGCACATAATCAGCGGAGTTGTAATCAACTCCCTGGCCTGCAATTACAAAGGTCGTTTCTCTGGCATCGGGCTTGTCAACCAGTAACACGCGGCTTTTTTCGAATTCCAGATCCGGGGCCACGCGCTTCACCATGCGGTAAGGCGCTGTTTTCCAGGTTCCAAAAAGTGCAGTCACTTTCTTCTTCATATCCGCCGTTTTGAAATCACCCACTATTGCAATAGCGCCTTTTCCCGAGGTATAATTGCCTTCGTAAAATGCCTTTGCATCGGCAGCAGTCAGCTTTTCAATAGTCGATGTGATGCCGTCGCCCGGTGTTGCGTAGGGAAAATTGTTGAACATGAATGCATTCATATAGTTCGATATCACCGCGCGCGGACTTTCTTTCTGCCTTACCAGTTCCTGGATTGCGCGTTGCTTGTGTTTTTCGAATTCGGTTTTGTCAAAAGCCGGATGCATTAATACCTGCTGGATAATATCAAACAGTTTGTCCTGATCTTTCACAGCAAACGAAGAGGTAACACCCGCCATATCTTTCGCCGCGTAGGTATTGATCGTCGCGCCCACGAAATCGGTCATTTCTTCGATCTGCGGTTTGGTGTATTTTTGGGTTCCAAAAAGCAGTGCGTCGGCTGTGATGCTGGCGAGCCCGAAACGCTCACCGTCGTTGATCGAACCTGCATCGAAAACGGCCGATACGTTGATCAGTGGCACTTCGTGCTGCTCCATCAGGTAAATGGTCAGTCCGTTTTTAAGCTTGAATTTCTCAAAAGCGGGGACTTTAAAATTATTTTGTGCCGAGGCCGAAAGCGAAAGCAATGCCGCGAACACAAATAGTATCTTTTTCATATTTCAAAAATTAGCAATGAATGATGTTGTGAAGTGGCACTTACTTTGATTTTTCCGGCAGCAGGTAACCCACAGTCCGGTTGCGCTCGGTGAAGTACTTCGCGGCAACCCGCTTGATATCTTCCACAGTCACTTTTTTGTACAGTTCCGGCGCTTCGAACATTTTTTTATAATCACCAAAAAACACATCATAACTTCCCAGACTGTTCGCTTTGCCATTGATAGTTTCGAGCGTACGGTAAAATTCCATGAGCTTCTGATTTTTTACTTTTTGAAGTTCTTCGTCTTTCACGCCGTCCTTAATCACCAAATCAATCTGATTGTGAATGGCTTTTTCCAGGTCAGGGGCAGATACGTTGCTGCTTGCAATGGCATAAATAGAGAAAATACCGGGATCGAAATTCTGGTCGGTAGTACTGGAAACGTTCATCGCAAGGGTAGAGTCCATCACCAGCGATTTGGTGAGCCGGGACGAGTTACCCGAAGTGAGCAGGCTGCTCAGCAAATCGAGGGCATAGTAATCCTCGTGTTTGGCCTCCGGAACGTGGTATACCATCAAAATGTTTGGCGCTGCGATGTCTTTATATCCAGTAACTCTTCTTTCGCCATTTTGAGGAGGTTCAATGGTCCTGACTTTTGGAGGTAAACCTCTTGAAGGAATAGGCGCCATATATTGGTCGGCCATTTTTTTTACCTGTTCCAATGTGATATCGCCCACGATCACCACCGTCGCATTGTTAGGTGAGTAGTAAGTTTTGAAGTAATTTTCAAGATCTTCCTGCGTCCAGCTTTTAATATCAGACTCAAACCCAATTACCGGAAACATATAAGGATGTTCCTGAAATGCAACCGATTGTACCAGCTCACCCAGCATCCGGTAGTTGCTGTTTTCCAGCCCGGTACTCCGCTCGGAAAGTACTACACCACGCTCGCTTTCAACCATTTTCGGGTCTATTGACAAATTTGCAATGCGGTCGGATTCCAATTTGAATATCGGTTCCAGTGCGTCTTTCTGAAACCAGTCGGTATAAACCGTTACATTTTCGGTCGTGTATGCGTTATTGGAACCACCATTTGCTTCCATAAAACGGTCGAATTCTTTCGGGCCAAAATTCTTGGAACCGTTGAACATCATGTGTTCGAAAAAATGCGAAAGTCCGGTGATTCCGTGCACTTCATTCCGCGAGCCGACTTTCCAGAAAATGTACATATTGGCATTGGGAATAGAATGGTCTTCGAGCACGAGAAACTTCATTCCGTTGGCTAATGCAAAAGTTTTGACGTCTTCCGGTTTCGTCTGGGCATGCGTGCCGCCCAGGCCTGCCACTACTACGGCCAGACACAGCAGGAAAAATTTTAGCCTCATAAAAAATGGGTGGTTAATGATTTCGTAATGATAATGAAAAATAAAAAGGATGCGTGGAAAAAATCTAAACGCTTATTTTTGGCAATTGAATAATCCTAAACCATCAGAAATTTATGAAAAACGTTTTCCGTGTCCTGCTTATTCTCGTGGGATTTGCTACCCTCGCCGGCTTTTCCAAAGAGTATTCCGAAACGCTCAAAGACCAGCGTTTCAAGGTGATGACCTATAATATCCACCACGCGAATCCGCCCTCGGCCGGCGCACAAATCGATATTGAAGCGATTGCAAAAGTGATCAATGCCGAAAAACCCGACTTCGTCGCATTGCAGGAAGTGGATGTAAATACGGAAAGATCAGGAAAAGGGAAAAACCAGGCGCAGCAGATCGCCGCATTGACGGGCATGAAATTCTATTTTTCCAAAGCGATCGACCACGGCGGCGGCGATTATGGTGTGGCCGTTTTGTCCAAATTCCCGATCGTTGACTCGGTGAAATATGCATTGCCGATCCACCCGGATATGAAAGAAGAGGACCGTACCGTAGCCGCGGTGACGGTTACTTTGCCGAATAAAAAGAAAATGATCTTTGCCAGCACACACTTGGGTTTGAAAGAGCCTAACCGCGTATTGCAGGCCGAAACGATCATTGAAAAGTTTGGAAAAACAGATTTGCCCATGATTTTGGCCGGAGATTTCAACGCAGTGCCCGACAGCAAAGTGATCGCCTACCTGGATAAATATTTCAAAAGAACTTGTTCAGAATGCGGATTTACGATCCCGGTAGAAAAACCGAACAAAACGATCGATTTTATTATGTTCAAATCCGACAAACTGAAAGCCTCCAATACCCGCGTTATCGACGAGAAATATGCTTCTGACCACTTGCCGGTTGTAGCAGATTTTATATTAAAATAACCCTAATCCTTGATCCAATTAACCCGCACAATGCGGCTGGAAACGTCATACTCTTTGAAAAAATGCTGCCAGTGCAGCTGTCGCGACGAAAGGTGATCGGTAGGTGATTTGATCTCGATGAATGCATAATCCGTTTCGTTCCAAACCAGCAGATCTGGAAAGCCGCGGGTATTTTCGCGGAGGTTCAATGCGATTTCCATCATCACCGCGCGGATTTTCTCGGGCGACAACAGGGAAGTAAGCGTCAAAACCTTGTGCAGGGCGCCGTCGTACCAGGGTACCAGCACGTTCGTAATACCATATTTATCAGTAAAAGTCTGAGTGACCAGTTCGTCGATAATCTCGCGCGAACTGGCTGCTTCTAGTCTCTCCTTCAACTGCGCGGATCTTTTATAATAAAAATCGGGCAGGAAAAAGTCGGACGGAATGCGTTGCAGGGGATTATGGATCGTCTGCACATTGGTGTCATAAATAATATCCCAGAAAAGCAGCCCGAACAATGCGCGCCAGGGTTCATTTTCGCTAAAAAATGCCTGGTAACCCAGCGCGCGGTAATATTCCAGCGCGCCATATTCGACCTGAAACCGAAACGAGATCGGTACCTCGATCGCTTCGGCATCTTTCAAAGCCTGGGTAGTCCGCTTGACGAGCTTGCGCTTTTTGTTCTTAATTCTTTCCTGAAAATCCAGACTGAAATAGCGTTCATCTGCATTCTGCGGGTTTTCTGCGATCTCCTCGCACAATGCGAGCGCCTCTTCGATCTCGCCCAGATTGTTCAGCAGTCGCACGCGCCGCTCACGGGCCGGCGCATCGTTGGTAAGCTGGTAAATGACCAATGCCTGCGAAAGCATTTTTTTGCGTTCCAGCCAGGCGCCTATTCTCAAAATCAGGGAGTTGAAAGAGGGTAATGCTTTCGGAGCAAGCCCGGTACCGTTTCCGGCGTACCAGTTCATAAACCAATCATAGATTTCCTCCGGCGGCAACTCGTTTTTGATCACGTCAAAAGTTTCTTTCATCAGCGAAACCGTGAGCGTGTCGTCGACTTCCTTTCGTGTTTCAAACTGAATAGACAAAAACTGTTCGTCGAAAGACTGAAAACGCACGTGGCCAAGGTCGCGGATCACGAATTCGGTCATATCTGCATTCCTGTTCCCGAAAAACAGGAATTTCATCAGCATTACTTCGGCTTCGAAAGTAACCTTGACTACCGGCTCCGTTTCGGTAATGATCTCACACAAAGTCTTGAAATCGTAATCGTGCATTAGCCAGCGCACCAGGTCGGGCTTTTTAATGTTTTTGGCCGGCATAATGTCCGGGCCGAGGATCTTTGTAAAAAGCAGGTGCTCCGGTTTGGTGAAAAGCTCCATGATCTCCCCAAAACGCGTTTCGTGCGAATCGCAAAGTGATTCTATAAAACCGTTTTCATGCAGTTCTTCCAGCACAGCAGGCAGGTCGGTGATCTCGGAATAGGAGAGGCTGTTGACCCTGAAAAATGACTTGCTGCGGTTACTGAAACGGATAAAAAGGCATTGTGCATCTTCGGAAAGCCGGTCATAGGTTTCCAGAAAACCCAGCTCTTTCTCCGTCAGTATATGGGAATACCTCTTCCTTACAAATTCCAGGACATAGGTGAAATAATCGTGGTAATATTTGGGAGGAAGGTCAGTTGGGAACCCGTTATTCTCTGCAATTTGATCCGAAGGCACGTCTATCTAAGCGGGATTTTTTATTTCAATGTAGGTATAAAGTTACAGCAAGATTTTAAAAGTCGGGCCTGAATTAAAATTTTGTTAAGTATTCAAAATTTAGAAAAATGAGTAGCTAAAATTGTATTATACCTATTTCAAATCTTGTCAATTCTGATTAATATAGTATATAATTAAGAAATTGGATTACATTTGTTATCTATGGAAAACAATTTTTACTGCCCATGACTACATTAGATTCTTATGATTTCGCAGGGAAAAAAGCCCTGGTTCGCGTGGATTTTAACGTCCCCCTCAATGACAAATTTGAAATCACGGACGATACCCGTATCCGTGCTACAATTTCTACAATCAGTAAGATTCTCAACGACGGAGGTGCCGTTATTTTGATGTCGCACCTGGGCCGCCCGAAAGACGGACCCACAGAAAAGTACTCTCTTAAACATTTGGTAAACCCGCTGTCACTGATACTTGGCAAAACTGTAAAGTTTGCTGACGACTCTATCGGTGAAAGCGCAACCGAATTGTCGGCCGCATTGCAGCCGGGAGAAGTGCTTCTGCTTGAAAACCTTCGTTTTTACAAAGAAGAGGAAAAGGGGAATGAAGAATTTGCCGAAAAACTTTCTAAACTGGGAGATGTTTGGGTAATGGACGCATTCGGAACAGCCCACCGTGCACACGCTTCTACGGCCGTAATCGGTAAGTTTTTTAAGGATAAAGTTTGCGGTTATGTGATGCAGGCTGAGCTGGATAATGCAGAAAGGTTGCTGGAACATTCAGAAAGACCATTTACTGCCATTATGGGCGGCGCGAAGATCTCGGATAAAATCCTCATTATCGAGCGTCTGATCGACAAAGTAGATAACCTGATCATCGGCGGCGGAATGTCCTATACATTCTCAAAAGCGCAGGGTGGAAAAATCGGAAAATCCCTTCTGGAAGCAGATAAGCAGGATCTGACATTGGAACTGGTTCAAAAAGCAAAAGATAAAGGTGTGAACCTGATCCTGCCTGTTGACTCGGTAATCGCGGACAAATTTGCGAATGATGCGGAGCGTAAGGTAGTACCAGCCGGCGAAATTCCTGATGAATGGGAAGGCCTGGATATTGGTCCTGAAACGATCAAGATTTTTGCGGAAATTATTAAGAACTCAAAAACAGTACTTTGGAACGGTCCAATGGGCGTTTTTGAATTCCCGAACTTCGCACAGGGTACCAATGCAATTGCGGAAGCAGTAGTGGCGGTAACAGAAGAAAACGACGCATTCTCACTGATTGGCGGCGGGGATTCTGCTTCTGCGATCAACAATGCAGGTTTCGGCGATCGCGTGAGCTACGTTTCGACGGGCGGCGGCGCTTTGCTTGAATATATGGAAGGTAAAGTGCTTCCTGGGGTAGCTGCATTGGAAGCTTAATATTTCGATTTATAGTTTTGGTTTAATAAAGAAATCCATCTCGCAAAGCGCGGGATGGATTTTCTACATAACAAACCTAACTAATTTATGAATACTGGCCTAGGCCGGGATTCCTATCTAACTTCCACCATTGGCGCGCTTTTGAAGATCGTCAGATCCGGTATTACGCTGGCGGGCACCTTTCACATTTTGATTACCAAAATTGTAGGTGAATGTGAGCCTGAACTGGCGGCTCGGCCACTGTGATTTGACGTGAAAGTCAATATCCTTATACACTGCTCTTCCGCGGAACCGGTTGGTCCAGAATATATCGTTCACATTAAGGCGGATAGACCCTTTTTTGTTCCAGATATTCTTCTGTAATCCTGCATTCAGCATTCCCATTGGCTTGGCCTGATACAGTCCGTAAAATGCGCGGCTGTTGTACCAGCCCGAGATTTCACCAGACCATGTTTTTGAAATCGTAAACTGGTTCGCCGCATACATATTCCACGACGCCTGTCTGATTTCCAGCTTCTCTTCCAGGTATACGGAATTGTAATGATTGTATACCCCTGTGAAATTCGTTTGTATGTTCCACCATTTTGCAACCTTAATAGGAAAGGAGACTGTAAGGCTGACATTATCCTGGTTGTCCAGGTTGTCTGAGGTCACAAAAGTTTTGTTTTCGGAAGCAATTTGCTGCGGCAGCTCGTCTGCGATCATATCCTTGATCCGGCTGTAAGCAATGGTTGTATTCAGGAAACTTTTGTAAACGTGAACGAGCTGGAATGAGTTGGTATACTGTGGTTTAAGGTTCGGGTTACCTCTTTGAAAAGTGTAGGGATCGAGGTAAAATTCAAACGGATTAAGCGACTGGTAATTCGGTCTGTCGATCCGGCGGCTGTACGACAGGTTAAGTACGTTGTTGGTATCCAGCTGGTTGGATAAAAATACGCTCGGGAAAAAGTTGATGTAATTTCTGTCGCGTTTCTGGCTCAATGTCACTGAGTTACCGATCGAATGCGTGTGCTCGCCGCGGAGTCCGAGCTGGTATTTGATCTTCTTAGTAATACTACCATTGTAATTCAGATAGGCAGCATTCACATTTTCAGTGTATTTGAAACGGTTCGAGCGGGTAGGATCAAGTACCCAATCGTCGGCTTTGGTCTCAAAAACCATATCATTATCGGAAGCTACATAGCTGGATTTCAAACCGGTTTCAAATTTTCCTTTCCAAAGCGGCTGTGCGTAATCAAGTTTTGCAACTGCAATGTTAATATCCGACGGCATATTGTTGCGTACCGTTTCGGGACTGCCGTCCTGCTGGCCGCCTGGCAGATAGTATTTCGTATCCAGGTTGCTGCTCTTTTTACCGCCATATCTCACATAATCCACATCAAAGGTCAGCTCTTTGCCCTTGTCGTTGAACTGGTGTTTGAAGTTCAGGTTCGTGCTTATATTATTCATTTTGCCGCCATTGTAAACGTCGGTACGGAAAGTGCGCTGCAAGCTCAGATCTTCGTTCAGAATGCGGGTATTGGTTTGTCCGAAAGGATTGCTGAATTCACTGTAAAATCCTGAAACAAGCACGCCCAGCGTAGTTTTGTCAGTAGCAAAATAGTCGACCCCAGCGCGGACATTATAGTATTGCGACTTGTTGATCCGCTCGGTGCGCTGGTCAAAAATCGTTACTTTATCTTCAAAAGGAATGGTTCTGTAAATGTCATTGTTGTTAAAACCTTTGTTCAGAAAAGCGCCTCCGCTGATGAACGAACTTAGCTTACCCGCTCTGTGATTGAGGGTTGCAGTAGCATTCCCTCTTCCAAAACGTGCCCAGGCACCGCCAAGGTTGATATTGCCATTTGTACCGTAGTTCTTATTGCGTTTCATCTTGATATTGATGATCCCGGAGTTTCCGGCCGCATCGTATTTCGCAGAAGGATTGGTTATTAGTTCTATCTTTTCAATGTTGTCGCTCGGCGTATTGCGTAAAAGTGTGATCAGTTCCTGTTGAGATAAAAAAGTCTGTTTTCCGTCTATTTGAACGATTACGCCTTCTTTTCCTCTTAGTTTCAACTGTTCATTTTGCTGATCGACAGTTACGCCCGGAGCTCTTTCGAGTACTTCGAGCGCAGTTGCACCGGCAGAAACAATGCTGTTTTCCACATTCACAACCGTGCGGTCGATCTCCTGTTCTATAAAAGGTTTTTTAGACACAACCGTCACTTCATTCAGCGCTTGCGTTTCAGTTTTAAGATTGAAGACAGGCAGGGCAACTACATTGTTATCTACCGTAAACACATCGCTGTAATTCTTTTGATAACCCACCATGGAAACCAGCGCGAGATATTTTCCGGTGGCTACCTGATCAAATAAAAACTTCCCGTCGTCGTCAGCAGCAAGACCTTTTACAAGCGTCGAATCTTTGGCTTTGAGGAGTAAAACGTTCACAAACGGAAAGGGTTGCGACTTTTCATCCAGAATAGATCCTGAGATCTTACCCTTACCTGCGGCAGGTTCCGGGGTTTGTGCGAACGCAAAATTTCCGCTGAGTAGCAAGGCTACTGTTAGGTTGATTAAAATTTTCATGGCTATTAGATTGTGGTCAATATACCGGGGTGTCTGTCTCAGTACATTGCAAATGTAAGTACTTGGTATAACATAGAACCTTAGATTACACAAGTGGTTTTTATGTTATATAAGCGGATAATGTGTGTCTGTTCGCTGTTTGATAGATACAAAAGGAGTAAAGAATGTTGCATTCCCCTTGAAAAAAAGTTTGAATGGTAAAATGGAGCGACGAGTGATTCAAGTCGGTTTTGGTTTTTTGATTTCGGTCAATCTGTCTACCTTTACATTTTAGATAGCATATATATATGACTGAACAAATTCTGATCTTAGATTTTGGTTCACAGTATACTCAGTTAATCGCACGGCGCGTTCGTGAACTAAATGTTTATTGTGAAATCCACCCATTCAATAACTACCCCGATCTAACTCCAAATATCAAAGGTGTCATTCTCTCCGGAAGCCCTTGTTCCGTTCGGGACGCCGATTCTCCAAGAATAGATCTTGACAAATTTCGCAAAGTAGTGCCTGTTCTGGGCGTTTGCTATGGTGCACAAATGCTGGCCTTCGAGTTGGGCGGCGATGTGAAACCTTCGCAGCACCGTGAATATGGTCGCGCCAAGCTGGAAATTGACGATAACGATTCTTCTTTGCTCGCCGGGCTTTCCGAATCTTCGCAGGTTTGGATGTCGCACGGTGATACCATTGTTCGCGCTCCGGAGAATTTCCATGTGATCGCTTCCACCGAATCGGTGAAAGTAGCTGCATTTAAAATAGAGGATGAGCTCACTTACGGCATTCAGTTCCATCCCGAAGTGACGCACACTACGGAAGGTAAGAAGCTGATGTACAACTTTGTAACCAAAATTTGCGGCTGCAAGGGAGACTGGACTGCTGAGTCTTTTGTAGAACAGACCATCAATCAGCTTCGCCAGAAACTGGGCAATGATAAGGTGGTAATGGCACTTTCCGGCGGGGTTGATTCCACGGTAGCGGCTACATTGGTTCACCAGGCAATAGGCGAAAACCTGTATTGTATTTTTGTCGATAACGGACTTTTAAGGAAAGATGAGTTTGCAGAAGTATTGCATTCTTATCAGGATATGGGGCTGAATATCAAAGGAGTAGATTCAAGATCTCACTTTTATGAAAATCTTTCAGGATTATCCGAGCCCGAGGCGAAACGCAAAGCGATCGGCAAGTCTTTCATTGATATTTTCGATCAGGAAGCACATTTAATAGAAGATGTGAAGTGGCTCGGACAGGGAACGATCTATCCCGATGTGATCGAGTCAGTTTCTATCAACGGACCTTCCGCTACGATCAAATCGCACCACAATGTGGGCGGGTTGCCGGATTTTATGAAGTTGAAGGTTGTCGAGCCGCTCAATACACTTTTCAAAGATGAAGTACGTGCAGTGGGCCGGACTTTGGGTATTGACGAAAAGATTTTAGGTCGTCACCCCTTCCCCGGGCCCGGACTTGCGATCCGTATTTTGGGCGAGATCACGCCGGAGAAAGTGGCTATTTTACAGGAAGTCGATGCGATTTTTATCGGCGGACTCAGAAAATGGGATCTGTACAAAGACGTTTGGCAGGCGGGCGCAATGCTTTTGCCTGTTCAAAGTGTGGGTGTAATGGGAGACGAAAGAACTTACGAAAGTGTGGTGGCGCTGCGTGCAGTAACTTCCATCGACGGAATGACAGCTGACTGGGCGCATTTACCTTACGAATTCCTTGCAGAGGTTTCCAATGATATTATCAATAAGGTAAAAGGCGTGAACAGGGTAGTGTACGATATATCTTCAAAGCCGCCCGCAACAATTGAGTGGGAGTAAGAAGCTTAAAAACAAGAAAAGCGGTCGTAAAACCGCTTTTCTTGTTTTGTTATCTTTCCGTCACGTCAGGATCGCCCGACTCCGCGGCTTAGTAAGCTCAGTACAAATAATACAAGGAATACAAAGAACAGAATTTTAGCAATTCCGGCTGCTCCGGCAGCAATTCCTCCAAATCCAAGAACGCCGGCAATAATTGCGACGATCAGAAATATTACGGTCCATTTTAGCATGATTGATAAAGTGTTTAGTTGCTGAATAACTTTTGTAATCAGATATTTACCAATTATGTGCCAAATCCGTCTTCACGCGAAAACCCTTTCAAATGACCTGAAACGTACTTCCAGGGTTTCATTTTCTCCTTTTTTTGTAGAGAATCATGCCCATTGCCGGTGATAAAATCGCCTTTTTTTCCTAGGAGTTTGACAGGAAGTGCTAATCTTTAATAGTGAAATTTCAAACAGAACCGGTGTGTCAGATTCAGACAATTTCCCGTTAATCTCACAAAGCGTTTAATTTGCCTAACAACTAATTTATACCAGACCTAATGAAATTTAATGTATTGTTGCTCCTCCTGATTTCGGTGACGTCGGAAGTCTCAGCGCAAAGTGACCGCTGGCAGCAGCGCGCCAAATACCAGATGGAGGTTGACTTTGACGCTGCCAAACACCAGTATAAAGGAACCCAAAAGCTGATTTACAGCAACAACTCTCCGGATACGCTCCACAAGGTTTTTTATCATTTATATCTGAATGCATTCCAGCCGGGAAGTCAAATGGACGTTCGTTCGAGGACGATCAGTGATCCTGATGCACGTGTGAAAGACAGAATTTCCAAGTTGTCGCCGACCGAAATCGGTTATGAAAAGGTACTTTCTCTCAAACACAATGGAAAAGCTGTCAAATATGAAGTGGTAGGGACTATTCTTGAAGTTACTTTAACCGAGAAGATCCTGCCGAAATCGCAGCACACATTTGACATGGAATTTGAAGCGCAGGTTCCGCTGCAAATCCGCCGTACCGGCCGCGACAACAGGGAAGGGATTGATTATTCCATGGCACAATGGTATCCTAAAATGTCGGAATATGATTACGAAGGCTGGCATGCAAACCCTTATATAGCGCGTGAATTTTACGGTATCTGGGGTGATTTTGATGTAAAAATTAATATGGACGCTGCCTACACGATCGCAGCGACCGGTTATCTCCAAAATCCAGATAAGATCGGCCACGGATATTCTCAAAAGCCAGTTACCCACAAGCCCGGCGACAAGCTGACCTGGCATTTCATCGCGCCCGAAGTACACGATTTCATGTGGGCTGCCGATCGGAATTACAAGCATGATATTGTAAAAGTGGATAATGATTTGGATCTGCACTTTTTCTATCAGCCTGAATCAGATAGCATTGCGAGAAACTGGAAAGATATGCAGCCGCTGGCAGTGCGGTGTTTCCAAATTATGAACGAGAAATTTGGTCGATATCCTTACAAACAATATTCAGTGATCCAGGGCGGTGACGGAGGAATGGAATATCCGATGGGTACCTTGATAATGGGACGCCAGCGGCTTTCTGGGTTGGTGGGAGTGACGGTCCACGAATCGATCCACAGTTGGTTCCAGATGATATTGGGTACGAACGAATCGAAATATGCGTGGATGGATGAAGGTTTCACCACCTATGCCGAGAATCTCGTGATGGCGGAGCTGTTTCCTTCCAAAAATGATGCGCAGAGAGGAAGTACTGCCAGTTACCGAAGTCTGGCGAAATCAGGCCTGGAAGAACCTTTAACCACACATTCAGACCATTATAATACAAACCGCGCCTATTCGATCGGTGCTTATTCCAAGGGAGCAGTTTTCCTGAACCAGCTTGGCTATATTATCGGTCAGGAAAAGCTGGCGAGCGGCATGAAACGTTATTTCAATGAATGGAAGTTCAAGCATCCAAATCCAAATGACTTGAAAAGGGTCATGGAAAAGGAGTCGGGGCTAGAATTAGACTGGTACCTGGAAGACTTTGTCGGCACTACCAAAACTATCGATTATGGTATCAAGGAAGTAATTTCAAACGGCGCTAAAACGGATATTACGCTCGAACGCATCGGACAAATGCCGATGCCGCTGGATGTAGTAGTGGGTTACAAAGACGGTACCCAGGAGCATTTTTATATTCCGCTGGAAATTATGCGGGGCGAGAAAACAGAGAAACTGTATTCAAAAACCACGTTACTGACAGATTGGGGCTGGACTTATCCTGAATATAGCTTCTCGATCAATCGCAACCTGGCAGATATTACAATCATTGCGATCGATCCTAGCCAGCGGATGGCAGATATTAACCCGGAAAACAACATTTTTCCATCATTACCAAAAGGATCGCCGCGTTTCAAAGGCGAGCCTGCCAAATAGATCAGCGGCCGATGCGAATGGAAGTGCCAAACCGCCAGCCCATTCCCTGGAATTTGCTGCCGTGAAACTGGGCCACCGCTTCGAGTCTGAGTATTCTTAAAATATCGTCTATCCCATAGACAACCTCCGTATAGTTGCGGATCGTCGGCACTTTCAGATAATGCAATTGCATCGTCTCGGAAATGCCGGTGGTCCGCAACGCTTCTATCCGGGTAATCACAAATCGCTGGGTGGAAAATGTGGCGTGCGCCTGTAAAAACCGCGAAGCAGTGCTGTAAGTATAATAGGGCAGCATTCTGAACTGATCGGGCGGGTAGGCGTATTGGAAGAAAAATTCATTGCCCATAAAGTGCCGGAAGTCGGGGAAATACATTTGGTTTTTACTCAAAAATCCACCTCCGTTAACAAAATATTCGAGGTTACTTCTTGGTCCGAGATTCAGGTTCTGGCGGATTGTACCTTGTAATAATGAATAATCCACGTCTCCCGCAAATGCAAGGCCACTTTTGTAGTTTACAATAAATGAAGGTCCTCTGCTGCGCAAATAGCGTTTTTCTCCATTCCTTACCAGAAATCTACGCCACGGACGAATCGTTGCGGTAAGATCCAGGATGGTCGCATTGTGATCCGGAAACCCTGTATTTCGTATCTCTTTGTTCACAGGCCGGTTGGGCGTGTAGCTGTATTTGTCCCAGGAAAAAATGGGTTTTGCATTTTCAAGATTGAACAATTCTTTCCGGCGCTCAAACTCCAGCCCGGCATTCAAAGTGAAAACGTCGGCGATATTGCGCAGCGTGAATTCAATTTTACCAAACTGTTTCTGATAAAGTTTCATGAAGTTGCGGTCAAAAAACCGGGCTGCCATACTGTTTGGAAGCGGCGGGATTGGATTGTTATTATTGATCTGACTCGCCATTTCCCCGCCGGAAAGGAACAGGTTCCATTTGTCGTTCCCCACATTGGTTTCCAGATTCCCGTAAAGCTTCTTGCGACCAACCGAATACCTGATTAATGGCCGCGCGCTCACAAAGTAAGATTTACCCCACCGTTTTGTCCATTCGGTGATCAGATTCACCGAGTTACCCTCAACCGTATTGTAGCTGATTGCCCAGATGGGACTTTTGAAATAGAATGTAGTCTTGTTCCCGATCGAATAAGTATTGCCGGTAATCAGATGCATTGGTTTGAAATAGAGTGAGTCAGGTCGTTTTTTATCACCTTTTGCATCTTTCACAACTTTAATACTATCCTGCATTTGATAGCTGGAAACCTCTGATTTCGTTAAAGGGATCGGCCGAAGCTCCTGCCAGTATGTAGTATCCCGTTTATTGGCCATTGAATCGATCACAATGGAATCCGAACGTACGAGGCGATCATTGCTTATTGCGGCGTTATTTTGCTTTTTCTGCTCCTTCTCATATTTTTTAGTGAGTTTCCGGAAGTTTTTTGTCGAAAACTCCTTTTGCTCTTTGATCAGGTTGTCCAGGTTTTGCTTCTCATTTGCAGCCGCAGTTTCGGGAGCATTTTTATGGTCGTTAATAACAATATCCTCTTTTAACCCAGGATCCACATCCAGTTTTTGGTACGTTAATGAAACGAGGTACTTAAACTCTCCGGCAAAGCCCACATAACTTCCATCCAGCCTGAACTGCTGATTCACAGGTATCCACACATTTTGTATCGGACTGAAAATCTGCTTAGCCGAAATGTTCAAACCGCGGGTTGTAGTTTGCAAATCGTAGCTATGAATTGCCCAGCGGTCTTCCAGAATAAATAGGCTACCCTTAAAAACTCCCTCTCCGTAAGCTTTGGGAATAACCCTGATCTTATTCACCATTTGCCCCTGGTCTTCAAAATATCCTTCATATTCAAAGCGGTAATAGGAAAATGCCTTGGGCGATAGAGGCGAGATCGTGCCGGCGATCTCGGGGCTGTATAAGCTGGCCAGAATGTAGTCGTTGGGGGAAGGAATGCTATTGTCGAGGCTGTTTCTGGTAGATAATATGCGCTGCGTGTAACTGTTCGGGCGGCGGTATTTAATCTCCGCCACACTCTCATTGATAAACGCTTTACCTTCCTGGATACCTTCTTTTTTCAATCTTTTTTCCAGCAAATAGGGGATTTTGGTAGGAAGGGCAGTACTTCTTGAATATACTTTCGCCGTATAACCTCTCAGTTGCAGCTGGTGAAACCGCGCCTTCGCGATAGCCCGCCGCATGATACTATATGCAGGATCTTCCTTGCTTTTACCGACTGTCGCTTCATTGAGATTGAGCGCCTGTTCTTCCATCGTCACATTCAGTTCGACGAAATCTCCGGCAACTGTTACGGTTTTGGTCAGACTTTTGAAACCTAGGTATTGAAAGATGATCTCATAGTTGCCGGCAGGCAGTGAAAACTGGTATTCACCGTCTGCATTCGCCATCGTACCATCGCTGCTTCCCTTGACCGCAATCCCTGCGTAGGGAAGGGATTCGCCATTTTTGGTACTGATTTTTCCTTTGATCCCGCCGGCATTTGAGAATCCACAAGTCGTGGCAAGCAGCAGAAATAGAAATGCAAAACGCATAGGTTGTTCGTGAAAGTCCTGATAGAAACGGATAACTCTCTCACAACATAACCATACCAGCGGAATTTAATACAGTAAGTACATAAAAAAGCAGCATTCCTGTGTTTGAAATGCTGCTTTTGAAGATTCTGGATTTTACTCACACTGTCCGTCGGGCGTGCAGCTTGCACCGTCTCCCAGAGCCACCAAAAGTGCGGGATTCGCTTTTTCCCATTCTCCGAAAGACTGCTCCAATGCGCCCAGAAAAGCTTCCGAAGGCTGTGCGCCTGAAACTGCATATTTACGGTCGAGCACAAAAAACGGAACTCCCCGCGCACCAACCTGCTGCGCCTCGTACACATCTTTGCGCACATCTTCACTAAAACGCGTTCCTTCCAGAACAGTTTTCAGCTCAGCGGAATCAAGCCCGATTGCAGCGCCCAGCTCGACGAGCGTTTCGTGGTCGGCGGTATTTTTTCCGTCTGTGAAATATGCTTTGAAAAGCTGCTCTTCGGCTTGGTCGCCTAGTCCTTTTGTCTTCGCAAATTGTAAAAAACGGTGCGCATCGAAAGAATTGGCGAGTACTGCTTTGTCCATATTATATTCCAGGCCCACTTCTGCCGCCATATTGGTGACGTGATCATTCACCTGCTGGGCATATTCAGGGGTCCAGCCTTTGGTCTCGGCCAAATATTCGTTAATACCTTTTCCTGGCTCGGTTTTCATTTCCGGGTTTAGCTGGAAACTCTTCCATTCCACCTGGATCTTGTCTTTCTGGGGAAATTCGGCCAGTGCATTTTCAAATTTCCTTTTCCCGATATAGCAAAACGGGCACATTACGTCACTCCAAATTTCAACTTTCATGCTGCTGCTGTTTTCAATTTGCCTATAAGGTAATAAAGAATTCTTCATGAGGCCTTCTGACCTTTTTTGCTTTTACCAGCGGATCATTTTCCGGGTCGCGGTAGCCGAGTGTCACAATCACGACGCTGCGCAATCCTTTTTCCTTCAATCCTAAAATTTCATCCAAAGCCGGCCCGTTAAAACCTTCCATTGGCGTGGCGTCAACCTGCTCCACCGCGGCAGCTACCAGTGCATGTCCAAGTCCGATATACGCCTGGCGCGCCGACCATTGGAAATTGTCTTCCTCACTTCTGCTCAATATCCCGCCGTTAATGCTGTTTTGGAACGCAGACAGCGATTCGGTAGTGATACCGCGCGTTTCTGCGATCAGTTTAATGTAGTCTGAAATGTTCTCGTGTGTGACTTTTTCCCAGGCTGCAAACACCAGCAGATGAGACGATTCCAGCACCTGCGGTTGTGGCGCGGCGGCTTGATGAATCTTTTCTTTTAATGCTTTATCTTTGATAACCAACACATTATAAGGCTGCAAGCCCGCAGACGAAGGTGCCAGATTGATTGATTCCAGGATATTGTCCAGTTTTTCTTCCGGTACAATTTGTCCGTTCATGCGTTTGACGGCGTAACGCCATTTCAATTTATCTATGAGATCGCTCATTTTTTGTTGTGCTTTAATTAATAACTGTGCAAACTTATTGATTTAAGCTATACATTTGTAAGTACTATACAAAAGGATAGTTAAACAAGTTCAGAGATCATGAAGAATGCAGAGGTAACCATAGAGGGACATACCTTAGGGGAATGCACCAAAAGCATATTGCCCGTGCGCGACGCGCTGGAAGTGCTGAGTGGCAAATGGAAATTGCCGATTATCATCTCATTGATGTTTGGAAACAAGCGGTTTTCCCAGATCGCGCGCGAGGTACCGGGCATTACAGACAAGATGTTATCCAAAGAATTACGCGACCTCGAATGCAACGAGCTAGTCAAACGCACCGTATTCGACTCAATCCCGGTCGTAGTCGAATATTCACTCACCGAATACGGACACTCGCTCAAAGTCGTGATAGAAGTATTGCGAGAGTGGGGATCAAAGCACCGGGAAAGGATGATGGTGGAGGCGTAGTATGCTTTGTCTTCCAGATTCTGTTCGGCGAAAATTGTACCCTACCAAGCCTTAAACACAAAAAAAGCAACCCTTGCAGGTTGCTTTTTCACTATAAAATCAAAAAATCAAACCGATTATCCCAGTTGGTTAATGCAGTTCAGATCTTCGAATGCCACTTTAAGGCGTGCGATCATGCTTTCTTCGCCTTTGCGTAACCATACGCGTGGGTCATAGAATTTTTTGTTTGGCGAATCAGGACCATTTGGGTTACCCAATTGTGTCTGCAGGAAGCCTTCGTTTTCTTTGTAGTATTTCAAAAGACCTTCCCAGGTTGACCATTGCATATCTGTATCGATATTCATTTTGATCGCTCCGTATTCGATCGCTTCGCGGATTTCTTCGCGTGAAGAGCCCGATCCTCCGTGGAATACGAAGTTAACCGGCAACTCGGCAGTCGCGAATTTTTCCTGAATGAAGTTTTGTGAGTTACGAAGGATTTTCGGCTCCAATTTCACATTACCCGGCTTGTAAACGCCGTGCACATTTCCGAATGCAGCTGCAATCGTGAAGTTTGGTGAAATTTTAGATAGCTCTTCGTAAGCGTAAGCAACTTCCTCAGGCTGGGTATATAATTTCGAGCTGTCCACATCGCTGTTGTCAACACCGTCTTCTTCTCCACCGGTTACACCCAATTCAATTTCAAGTGTCATGCCGATTTTCGCCATTCTTTCGAAATATTTAGCGCAAGTCTCGATATTTTCTTCAAGCGGCTCTTCCGAAAGATCCAGCATGTGAGAGCTGTAAAGTGGTTTTCCGTACTGGTCGAAGTGTTTTTCGCCGGCATCCAGCAATCCGTCGATCCATGGAAGCAATTTTTTAGCGCAGTGGTCGGTATGTAAAATAACCGGAACTCCGTAAAGCTCAGCCATTTGGTGTACGTGCATTGCACCTGAAATACCTCCTGCGATAGCCGCCTGCTGATTTGCATTTGAAAGGCTTTTTCCTGCGTAGAATATAGCGCCTCCGTTAGAAAACTGGATGATAACCGGGCTGTTGACCGATTTCGCAGTTTCCAGAACCGCATTCACTGAATTGGTCCCTACTACGTTAACTGCCGGAAGGGCGTAATTGTTTTGATTGGCGTGACGGAAGATTTCGCTTACTCCATCTCCGGTGACAACACCGGCTGCAAAGCGTTTAGTGGTTTCGCTCATAGTAACTTATAATATTTTTTCAAGAAATGATTTGGCAATTCAGATATAAAAAAGGAACTGCGTAGCAAGACCCGCAAGTTAGGTATTTTACATAAAATGGAGGAGAAACAGGCGGTTTATTCTGAGTTAAAACGAACATTTATCAACTTATAACCGTTTTGGCACAATCTGTGTATCTTTGAATCTGGCGGCTTTACAGGTTGCCGGATTGTCTATTTCTTCTTTTTATAATGAATTCAAAACTTTCCAGAACCATACTCCTCGCATTGGCACTCGGCTTTTTTGTGGTTTGGGTATTGGAATTCCGCCGGGCCGGACTTTTTGAAAGTTACTGGCTATTATTATTGAGTATAGTTTGCGTGCTATTTTTTCAGTTCAGCAGATTGAAAGCCGCAGCGGCCGCGGGCAAGCAGGCTAAACCGGAGGTTCCGGCTACTAAACCGCAGCCGCGGAAAACCGCAAAAAAATGAACACAATTTCACTTGGCCTTACCCTGTTTTTCTTCATCCTCGCCGGCTATTTCGGTGCGGTAAGATCTGTGCTGCTGGATATTTCGATGGACAGATATTCATTCCGTCACGAAAAAATAGAAGAAGTTACCCAAACACTTTACTGGCGGCGGATCCTGCGCATGATCCGGCTCCTGGCTGTGGCGCTCGGCTGTTTTATGGCGATCGTCACCATTTATCCTTACCTGACGCTGCATTCTGGCTTTCAGGAAATGTTGCTGGTAACCGGACTTTTCGCCGGCCTCGCAAGTATCTGGATGCTTTGTTATACGAGTTGGGTTAAAGTCGGCCGCAGCTTTCCCCGCATTCTTGATCTCACTGCCTTTCCGGTGAGGCTGGGGGAGTGGCTAATGACGCCGCTGTATTGGGTTGTGGAGCCTTTTGTGAAAGAAAATATCCTGAATGCGTCCCTGCGCGATGATATTATCTCAGCCGACGATCCCGATTTCGACGACCATAGTATTGAAGAAAGAATGTTTATCAATGCATTGGATTTCAAGGATTTGCGTATCCGGGATTGTATGATTCCGCGGACCGAGATTTCGGCAGTGAATGTGAATGCAAGCATTGAAGATCTGCGGACTGCATTCCTGTCCAGCGGGCATTCCAAAATTATCGTACATAAAGAGTCCGTAGACGAAGTACTGGGTTACTGCCACGCACTGGCGCTTTTTAAGAAACCGAAAGAGATCAGTAATATCATTACGCCGATCATGATCGTGCCGGAAGCAATGCCCGCGCGGGATCTGATGCTGCGTTTTTTGGAAGAAAGAAGAAGTCTGGCATTGGTAGTGGACGAATTCGGAGGTACTTCGGGGCTGATCAGTGTGGAAGATGTAGTAGAGCAGATTTTTGGGGAAATTCAGGATGAATATGATACCACCGAAGACTGGACCGAGCGCCAGCTGGACGATCACAATTATATACTTTCAGCCCGTCACGAACTCGATTACCTGAATGAAAAATACGGCTGGGAATTACCCGAAGGTGATTATGATACACTGGCCGGTATGCTTATTCATTTTTACGGTGATTTGCCCGATGTGAACGAAACAGTAAGTATCCCGCCATTTTCATTCCAGGTTGTGTCAATGCAGGATACGCGCATTGAGCTGGTGAAACTGACGATTGAGGAAAAGAATAAAAAATCTGACAAAATTTAAAGCTGCAATTACGCCCAAATATGCCCCGAAGTATCTACGCCTACCTGCTGATTATCTGCTGCATTTTTTTTACATCACCCATATTCGCTCAAAACAATACATTCAAGACTGAGCTGGCCACTATTTCGAAAGAAGCAAATGGCACGGTAGGAATTGGAATCATGGATTTGAAAACTGGAAAAACGGCTATTCAGCACGGCGATCACAAATTTCCGATGCAGAGTGTTTTCAAATTTCCACTTGCAATGGCAGTTCTGGATCAGGTTGACAAAGGGAAAATTACATTGACCCAAAAAGTGCGTATTACAAAGGAAGATCTGCTGCCGAAAACGCACAGCCCGATGAAAGACAAATATCCGGAGGGAAATATTGATTTGACAGTAGCTGATCTGCTGAGTTATACCGTTTCAGAAAGCGACAATATAGCTTGTGACCTGCTGTTTAAATTGGCCGGCGGTACCAAAGTTGTCAACGATTATGTACATAAACTCGGCGTCAAAAACATTGAAATCGTAGCAAATGAGGAGGAAATGACCAAAGGCTGGGATATTCAATACAAAAATTTCAGTACGCCGGGGGCGATGCTGCAGTTGCTTTCCGTCTTTTATAAAGGCAAAAATCTTTCAAAAGCAAGCAGCGATTATCTTTGGAAAATCATGATTGCAGGACCGACAGGCGCTAATCGAATTAAATCTCAATTACCTGAAAACACCATCGTCGCGCATAAAACCGGCACTTCTGGCAAGAACGAAAAAGGTACATTCGCGGCCACAAATGATGTTGGTATTGTAAAATTGCCGGGTGGAAAAGACCTCGCAATTGTCGTGTTCGTCTCCGATTCTAATGCAGATATTGAAAAGCGCGAGCTCGTTATCGCAAAGGTCGCGAAGGCAGCGGCGGAACATTTTCCTTCAAAATAATCCTTTTATTAAAAAGGCTGAAAACTTCGAATTGTGCGGATATCTGTTGAAAAACTGGGAAAGAAATTTGTGAAGGAGTGGATTTTCCGCAATGCTACTTTCGAGCTTTTGGCAGGTCAGACTTACACTTTTGTGGGACCAAATGGCAGCGGCAAGTCTACTTTGCTGCAACTGCTAACCGGCATGGTACCCGCCACGGAAGGCAAGATCAGGTACTACGACGCTCATAATAAGGAAATTGAAGACGATCTCTGGTACAGGCAGCTCGTCATTGCGGCGCCTTATCTTGAACTGATCGAAGAGTTTACATTACGCGAGCTGGTCGAATTTCATATCAAGTTCAAGCCACTCAAAAACAAGCTTTCAGTTAAGGATTTCGAAGAAATTGTGCAGCTTTCCCACGCGAAAGACAAGGTGATCCGCCATTTTTCTTCGGGTATGAAACAGCGTGTCAAGCTGGGACTTGCATTCATGTCCGACGTCCCTATTATTTTCCTCGACGAACCCACTACCAATCTGGATGTCCAGGGAATTCAATGGTACCTGGACCACGTGACGGATTACACTCAAAATCAGCTTGTTTTGCTCGGTTCGAACGTAAAACAGGAATATGAATTTTGTGAAAATATCATATCGGTTTCTGCGTTCAAATAGGATACGAGCACTTTTTCTATGCACAAAACTTTACGGTTAACTCTTGTAATGCTTTCGATGCTGGCGTTTATGGCTGGAAAAACGCGGGCTGCCGGCATGTATTTCATTGAGAACCGTGGTCAGTGGGAAAAGGATATCCTGTACCGCGCCGAAATTCCAGGCGGCTTCCTTTTTCTGAAAAGCCAGTCGATGGTATATGTGCTTTACGATGCCGCTCCGATAGCTGCCCGCCACGCTAAAACGCCCGTTATTTCCCCCGCAGCCCGCCAAAATTCGATTACCTCCAATATCGCTGCACATGGCGTGGAAGTGAAGTTCGGCAATGCCGCGAGCGAGGTAAGGCACACACCGAAAAGTCCGGTTCAAACCAGTTTTAGCTATTTTTTGGGTAAAGAAGAAAGCAAGTGGGCAGGTAATGTGCGGGGTTTTGAAGAGGTAGTTTATGAAAATATCTACGCCGGAATTGATCTCCGCGTGTATATCCACAGGTCAAAACTGAAATATGAATTTGTTGTCCGCCCGAATGCAGATCCTTTGCAGATCAAAATGCAATACGTTGGTGCTGAGCGGGTTTCGTTAAGCAGCGAGCGGCAGATTATTGTGAAAACTTCGGTGGGCCAGTTCCGGGAAGCAGAGCCGTATTCATTTCAAAACATTAATAATAAGGCAGTTGAAGTGCCTTCTGCATTCTCGCTCTCGGGAAATACGGCGCAATTTATTCTACCAAAAGGCTACCAGAAAAACGCGGCTCTGACCATTGATCCCGAGCTGATTTTTTCCACCTATTCCGGCGCGGTTTCTGATAACTGGGGCCACACGGCGACGTATGATGCGGAGGGTAACCTGTATTCAGGCGGTACTATTTTCGGCGCAAACTTTCCGGCTACGGTAGGTGCGTTTCAGGTGAAGTTTGAAGGATCGGTTGACGTTTCGATCATGAAGTTCACGCCCGACGGCAAGGATTTGGTTTATGCTACATTTCTGGGCGGGGACGATACGGAAGTTCCTAACAGTCTGATAGTCAATTCTAAGAAAGAACTCTTAATTCTTGGTACAACTTCTTCCAAAGACTTCCCCACGCGGACAACTGCTTTTCAGCGTGCATTTGGCGGCGGCAATAAGGTAGTTCCTATTTCAGGTCTGGATTTGAATAATGGAGCAGATATTTACATCTCAAAAATAAGTGCAGACGGAAAGCAACTTGCTGCATCCACTTATCTGGGCGGCTCGGGAAACGACGGCGTAAGTAGCTCAGAATCATTCACAATCCGGAATTATGGCGACGCGTTTCGGGGTGAGATTGTGGTGGATGAAGCAGATAATGTACTGATCGTTACTTCGACAAGTTCGATCAACTTTCCACTTAAAAATCCGGTACAAAACCGAATGCTCGGCGCACAGGATGGAATCGTTTCCAAGCTCGATCCGGGGCTTTCCACGTTGCTTTGGAGTACTTATATTGGTGGTGAAAAAGAGGATGCAGCCTATTCTCTGAAATCGCTTCCGGGGGGAACTGTATATGTCGCAGGTTTTACAAAAAGCAGCGCATTATCCAGTACATCAGGATCTTATCAGAAAAACCTGAAAGGAACTGAGGATGCATTTATTGCCAGATATACCGCGGACAAGCTGGTAGCGCTCACCTACGCGGGTACCGAAAAAGAAGATGGAGCCTATTTGCTCGATACCGACGCGACCGGAAATGTGTATTTCTACGGACTGACCACGGGCGATTATCCGGTTAGTCAGGGCGTTTACCAAAATGCTAAAAGTGGCCAGTTTGTTCACGCATTGGATGCCACACTCTCGAAAAGTGTTTTCTCAACGATTATCGGTTCAGGCCGTGGTACTCCGGACATTTCCCCGACAGCCTTTCTGGTCAGCGAATGCGGCAATATCTACATTGCTGGCTGGGGTGGAGATGTGAACAGGACTACAAACAGCAATACGTTGAGCAGCACCAATGGTTTGCCGGTAACCGAAGACGCCATTCAGCCGGGAACAAACGGAAACAATTTTTACATCGCAATACTTGAACAGGGTATGAAATCGCTGCTTTATGCCACTTATTTTGGTAGCCAAAGTAAGGATGAGCAAATCCAGGGCGATCACGTCGATGGCGGAACCAGCCGGTTTGATAAAAACGGAACGATATACCACGCTACCTGCGCGTGCGGCGGCAGTCATTTTCCCGTAACCCCGCAAGCCTGGTCGGAGGAAAATAACAGCGACAACTGCAATAATGCGGCTTTCAAGATAGATATCGACCGGTTGGAAGCGAAGTTCGATGTGTATGCGGGTAGTAAAAAAGACGTACTCCGCGGCTGCGCGCCACTCGCTCTGACTTTCGTGAATATGAGCGAAGGCGGAATTGATTATATATGGGAGGTAAGTGGCAACACCATTTCAAGGGAAGATGAGCAGGCGGAATATACATTTGCAACGCCGGGTGAATACAAGGTTACTTTAAAAGCGTATAACAGGCTGAGCTGCAAGCGTATAGATGTTGCAGAAAAGACTATCATAGTAGAAACACTGAATGCAAAAGTGACTGCGGATACTGCGGTTTGTGAAAATTCTAATGTGAAATTACTCGCGGAAGGAGGTACCCAATACAAATGGTCTCCCGCGACGGGATTAAGTAGCACAACCGTTGCCAATCCGACCGCAATCGTGAAAGAAACGACCGAGTACAGCGTGGAGATCAGCAATGCGAGCGGCTGTAAGGTGACCAAGCAGGTGAAAGTATTAGTTGAAGAAAAGGCTGATTTTGTTGAAATGGCAGATACCGAAGTCTGCCAGGGCGCCTCGGTTGTGCTCACAGTCGCCGGCGACGCACCAGAATACAAGTGGTTTCCGGCAAAAGGGTTACCCGAAACGATTGGTAAAAGTGTGACCGTCAAACCCGAAGAAACGACGACTTACACCGTGGAGGGACTTTACGCCGACGGTTGCCGGCCGATCCGGGAAATAACTGTTAAGGTAGATAAAACGCACGCGCCTGACTTCGAAGTGGTGACTTCCGGTGGCGCATGCAACGAGCCTTTTTCCTATTCAATAAACAACAAAACGGCAAATGCGCAGCGTTTTGAGTGGAATTTGGGTAAGGGAAATACGGTAACTGATAAGGATATCGGCGAATATCAATATGAAACGCCGGGAGAATATGTCGTTACTTTAACTTCCTATAATGCAGCCGGTTGTCCTCTCAAAACGGAGAAAAAGGTCGTCGCTTCCCCGCCTTTTACCTTAACCAATGTAATTACGCCAAATGGTGATGGTAAGAATGATTTCTTCATTGTACCTGTTTCGCCTTCGTCGCTGGAAGTTTTTAATCGGTGGGGAAAATCTGTTTATAAGGCTGCCGATTACAAAAATGACTGGGGGAAGGGTATTGCGAACGGGACGTATTTTTATGTTGTAGATACGCCGCAGGGTAATCACTGCAAGGGTTGGGTAGAGGTATTGGAGTAAACCACTTATCTTGCAATCAGGTTATTAATTGAATCACAAATTATTTATTTCAATGAAAAAACTATTCATACTACTATCTCTTGCAGTGGCCGGTTTTGCCGCAAATGCGCAAAATGCAAGTACCTTCGGAAAAGAAGTCAATGACAAAAAAGCGATCGAAGCTTCTGCGCTTCCTGCCGAAATGGGCGATAAAGCCGAAATGGAGGCCAAAGTAAGCGGCACGGTGGAATCTGTTTGCCAGGTGAAAGGTTGCTGGATGAAAGTGAAAATGGAAAATGGTGAAACAATGCGGGTGATGTTCAAGGACTACGCATTCTTTGTTCCAAAAGATATAGCCGGCAAAACGGTAGTGTTTGAAGGGGAGGCGCAAAAGAAAATGGTTCCGGTCGAGCATTTACAGCATTATGCCAAAGATGCGGGTCAGAGTAAGGAAGAAATCGCGAAAATTACCGAACCAAAGCAGGAATTGACCTTTATTGCGGACGGTGTTCTGGTAAAATAGTTTTCAGAAATACGAAAGAAATATTCAGGTGGATACTTTGTAGCAATACAAGGTATCCATTTTTGTTTTTATGAAGATCAAAGTTCTCTCTTTAGCCCTGCTGTTTTGCTGTTCCAGCGCATTCGCTCAAAATGTAAGGATCAATTGGTGGAACCCTCAAAGTGCTGCATTTCCTGTGATAGAAGGTCGGGCCTGGCAGGGTAAGGATTTGAAAAATCCGTATGACCGGTTACCGGCAAAGGCCGAAAAGACTGTGAGAGAGGCGGTTTGGGGTTTGTCAAATCAATCGTCGGGGCTGATGATCCGCTTTCGTTCCAATTCACCCGAGATCAAAGTGCGCTATACTGTGGGCGGCGGTCATGCATTGCCTCACATGCCGGCAACCGGCGTGAGCGGAGTCGATTTGTATGCGATCAGCAGCGACGGGGAGGCTCGCTGGGCGGCGGGCAAATATGCATTCGGAGATACGATAACGTACAATTTTCGCGGGCTTGCGGGCAACGATAATTATCACAAAAAAGGGCGGGAGTACCGGCTGTTTTTACCATTATATAACAATGTGAAGTGGCTGGAAATCGGTACGCCGGAAGGAACCGAGTTTACGGCACTGCCAGTGCGGCCAGATCAGCCTATTGTCGTTTATGGTACTTCCATTGCGCAAGGAGCATGCGCTTCGCGGCCGGGGATGGCGTGGCCTTCCATATTAAGCCGGAAAATGGACCGGCCGCTTATTAACCTGGCGTTTTCGGGAAATGGAAGACTGGAAAAAGAGGTAGTGGAGTTGGTGAATGAAATTGACGCAAAGGTTTTTATCCTGGATTGTCTGCCCAACCTGACGATCCGCCCGGGATCCGAATTGGCGGTAACTGCGGAAGAGGTGAGGAGCCGGATTTTGACTTCCGTTAAGTCGATTCGTGAAAAACATCCTGCGACTCCTATCGTACTCGCCGAGCACGCAGGTTATACGGACGAAGAGCTCAACCCGCAGAGTAAAAACTTTTACCAGGAAGTAAATGAGATACTAAAAAATGCATTTGCGCAGCTCAAATCAGAAGGAATTGAGAATTTGTATTTGATCTCCAAAAAGGATTTTAATCAGGATATTGAAACGACGGTCGACGGTACGCACCAGACGGATCTTGGTATGATGCGTTATGCAGAAGGTTATGAAAAGCATTTGCGCAATGTGCTGCATGAATATACTGGTGAGGCTTCGACAACAAAGCCCATTATCCAACTCCGGGAACTTAATAATTACGATTGGGAAGCGCGGCATCTGGCTGTTTTAGAGCATAACAAGAAGTCTTCGCCGGAAGTAGTTGTAATAGGAAATTCCATTACGCATTTCTGGGGCGGGTTACCGAAAGGACCGCGGGCAGTGGGAGAGGAATCCTGGAACAAAACATTTGGGAAGAGTTCGGTTAATATGGGTTACGGCTGGGACAGGATAGAAAACGTGCTGTGGCGGATCTATCACGGAGAGCTGGACGGATTCAATGCGAAGCAGATCATCGTCAATATTGGCACAAACAATCTGCATATGAATACAGATGCGGAGATTGTGGAAGGCTGGAAGTTGCTGATCAGTGCATTGAAGTACCGTCAACCAAAAGCGAAGATTACCTTTTCAGGCATTTACCCAAGACGCGCCCAAGAGCAACGAGTGGTACTTTTGAATGAGCAGCTGGCGCAATTAGCGGGTCAGGAAAACATTGGATTTATAGATCCGGGAAAGGTATTTCTGAATAAAGAAGGTAAGATCGACGAGGCGCTTTTTGGCGACGGGTTGCATCCGAATGCAAAAGGATATGAGTTGCTGGGGAATGCGATTAAATCTGCTGTAAAATAACTGGTTTACAGAATAACCCCAACTCCAAAAAGTACCACGAAAAACAGCGTGGATAATGCCATTTGTTTCAGGTAGGGATCAAGTTCCTGCGCTTTGGTAAGGCGCGAAACAGCCAGGCCATTTTTGATAAATAATGGAAAACTGAGGAGGAATAGCAGATTTTGGACTCCGGAAAAATGCAGGAAAGTGTAAAGTGAAACGCAAAGCATGCCTGTGATTAAAATAAGCCAGTGATAAGCGATCGCTTTTTCGCGTCCGAGGCGAACTGGAATTGAATTTTTGCCGGTAGCCCGGTCGGATTCAATGTCGCGGATGTTATTGATATTCAAAACCCCAACTGCAAAAAGCCCGCAACTGGAAGCAGGAAGCAATAATGACCAGTCCCAAAGGTGTGTGTGAAGGTAGCTGCTGCCTAGTACGCCCACCCAGCCGAAGAAGATCAGCACGGACAAATCGCCCAATCCAACGTATCCATAAGGACGTTTTCCTGCGGTGTATGTAATCGCGGCGATAATGCAGGCGACGCCTATTCCCAAAAACACCCAGAATGCATTCTTAGGTGCGTCGTTCAATGCGATAATGAGCAGCGAAATACCGGAAATTAATGCCAGCGCAGAAAACCATGCAATTGCACGCAGCATCAACGAGGCAGTAATATGGCCCGAATGCACAGCCCGGCGCGGCCCTTCCCTCAAATCAGTATCTTTTCCGTTGACAGCATCACCATAATCATTGGCGAAATTGGAAAGTACCTGTAAGATAATGGTTGTAAGTACGCTCAATCCTGCTACCGACCAGTGAAAATCTCCGGTTGAGGCAGCCAGAAAGCAGCCCATAATAATGCAGGAAAGCGAAAGAGGTAAAGTTCTTGGCCGGGCGGCCTCAATCCAGGGATTCATTTAATTCTAAAATGTAGGGAGATTCAGGCTTGTGTTTTCTGCTCAGCCCAATTAATAATTTTTTCTGCAAGGTACAGACCTTCCGTTGAAACTGAGGCTCTTAGTATTCCATCATAGCTCATCGAGAGATGTAGAATATCGTAAACTGCCATAAAATCTGAGAGAACTTTCCTATCGAGGGCAGATAATTCTTTTTGGTACCATTCCAGACTTTTTCTGGTTTTCTTCTTCTTATCACCCAAAATACTGTCCAATGCAACCAGAACACCAGCATATGCAGTATGTCCGGCCATTTTTACATATTTTCTGTCCTGGTAGTATCCGTCTTCCTTTTGCGCTTTTTCGCTGAGGATCGTTTTTGCATTCGACAGGTAGCGTTTCGCTTCGATAATGTCTTTCATTGTAATGTGTGTTTTAATTGATTAGAAGGGCAATGAAGGCTGCCAGTGTAGTAACTGGCAGCCCGGCAATATGTACTATTAAATCCCGACAGATTTTAAAAACTCAGGGTCGGTAGGTAATACTTTTGAAGCAAAGAAATTGGTTAGTTCACCTTTCTCGTTGATCACATATTTACAGAAATTCCAGGTAGGAACTTTGTCGTTCCAGCCGTTTAAATCTTTGGTGCTTAACCATTTGTAAATAGGAGCCTGGTCGTCGCCAACTACTGAAACTTTTTCGAACATCGGGAAAGTTACACCGTAAGTAGCCGAGCAAAATGTTGCGATTTCTTCGCTGGTACCTGGCTCTTGTCCACCGAAATTATTAGCAGGAAATCCTAAAACCACTACTTTGTCTCCATGATCCTTGTTGAATTTTTCCCAATCGGCATATTGTTTGGTATAGCCACATTTGGAAGCCACATTCAGGATCACAACTTTTTTTCCTTTGTACTTGCTCAGATCAACCGTTTTGCCGCCTACAAGCGATTTTACTTTAAAATCATAAAGCGATTGTTTGGCAACCGGCGCGTTTTCAGGTCTCGCAGCAGTCTCACTTTTGTCGGCAAACATGCCGGTTATCAGGGATGTAATCATAATCAGGATCGACTTTAACACGCTCATTTTAGTTATGGTTATGGTTTATACAAATCTAGCAATAAACACAATGGATTAGTCCTACATTCTTTCGGGAACCTCTATGCCCATTAACCCCAAAGCTTTACGAATTGTTTCAGATACGACCTTAGATAATGCAACCCTGAAACGCGTCGCCTCCGGATTAGGATCTGAGAATATAGAAACCTCAGCATAAAACTGGTTATAGACCTTCGCAAGCTCAAATGCATACTGGGAAATGAGCGAAGGAGCAAACTCGCTGGCGGCGGCACTTACCTTTGAAGGATACAGGGAAAGCGAAAATATCAACTCACGCTCAGCGGGATGCAACTTGTAAGCGTCTCCCGGAATTACGGCAGCGATCTCAGCCTGTTCTGCTTTTCGGATAATCGAGCGGATACGTGCGTAAGTATATTGAATAAATGGCCCGGTATGCCCTTGGAAATCAATTGATTCGAGCGGGTTGAAAAGCATTCTCTTCTTGGGGTCTACCTTTAAAAGGAAGTATTTCAACGCGCCCATTGCCAGTTGATTGTAAAGCTGCTTCGCCTCGGCGCTGTCAAAATCGTCGATCTTACCCAGTTCCTGCGTGCGATCTGCGGCAGTCTGGATCATTTCTGCGATCAGATCATCGGCATCCACAACGGTACCTTCACGTGATTTCATTTTGCCGGAAGGCAGATCTACCATTCCGTAGCTAATGTGGTAACATCCTTCCGAGTAAGTGCGGCCAAGCCTTTTAAGTATTGCAAAAAGCACCTTGAAATGGTAATCCTGCTCATTTCCCACCACCCACAAATAGCGATCGTTGTGGAAATCTTTATTCTTTAACTCAGTTGTGCCCAAATCCTGGGTAATATATACGGAAGTGCCGTCGCCGCGCAGTACCAGTTTTTCATCCAGACCTTCTTCGACCAGACTGATCCACACCGAGTTGTCTTCTTTCCGATAGAAAACACCTTTTTGCAGACCTTCTTCTATAATATCTTTCCCAAGCAGGTAAGTGTCTGATTCGTAATAGGTTTTGTCAAAAGAAACGTCGATCTTTTTATAGGTTTCCCCAAAACCCTGGTACACCCAGCTATTCATTTTCTGCCACAAGGCCATCGTGTCGGCGTCGCCCTGTTCCCAGAGCAGGAGGAGTTTTTGAGCTTCCAGGATCCAGGGAGCCTTTTTTGCGGCTTCTTCCTCCTTCATTCCCTGCTCCACAAGTTCCTTGATCTGCTTTTTGTATTCCTGATCGAACTTCACGTAATACTTGCCCGCCAGGTGGTCGCCCTTAATGCCGCTGCTTTCAGGCGTTTCGCCATTTCCCAGCTCGCGGTATGCCAGCATGGATTTGCAGATATGAATACCCCGGTCATTAACCAGACAGGTTTTTATGATATCATACCCGCTGGCTTTCAGAATCTTAGATAAAGAATCGCCAAGGAAATTGTTTCTTAAATGCCCCAGGTGAAGGGGTTTATTGGTATTTGGCGAAGAAAATTCCACCATCACCGACTGTCCATTCGAAGGAGATGCGCCGTAGTCGGGGTGGCTGCTCATTTGTCCGAACAGGTTCAGCCAGGTCTGGTCTTTCAGGCTGATATTTAAAAATCCCTGAACTACATTGAAGCTGTCAACTACCGAAGAATTCTCTATCAATTCATTCCCAATAATTTGACCAAGTTCAGCCGGTGCTTTTCGGGTGGTTTTGGTTAATGTAAAAGTTACAAATGTGTAAAAACCTTCAAATTCTTTTTTTGTGGGTTGTAAAATGATCTCTTCGGCGTCGATTTCGAAGTGCTTCTGGATCGCTTTTTTAATATCGCCCTTTAAAATTTCCTCAATTGTCATGGAAAATGGTGTAAGTCAGAACTGATCTCCCAAAAATGCGGATACATTTTCTGATGTTTTTATTTGAATGAAAATATTTCTAATATTAATAGTTATGTTATCTTTTTGATGCAAAATTAGGGTAAATATTGAAGCGAGTTACACCCCTGAAAGAAGAAGTTATGCCCAGGTTTCTGTTAAGTTGTTTTCGGGTAAATATTGTATGGCTACTTGTTTTGCTGCCTGCAATAGGAGCCTTGGCGCAGCTTCAACAGGCCGACAGGCTGGAAATACCCACCAGTTCCTCCGCTTCCGAGCAATTTGAAATATTTAGTCTGGGCGAGCAGGGGATATTATCCGTGATCAGGGGCGATGGATATTCGAGCAGCAGGAACGAACAGTGGCAGTTTGTGCAATATGATACCACGTTAAAGGTCCGCTGGCGTGCTGCCTACAAGCTGGATTTCCGGTATATCCCGGTTATGGCCTATAAAGGTGTGGACGCCGGATACTGGCTCTTCGCCGAACCGGACAGCGACCGTTTCCTTTTCTTACAACTCAATTTCAACGACGGATCGATCGACACTTTCAAGGGGAATTTGCTTTCCGGAGTTGATGTGCAGCAATTTAAGGTGATTGGCAGCAAAGCGCTCGTTTCGGGCTATTACAGGTCCCGGCCGGTCGTTATCATCCATTCCTTTTTCGACCACACTACCCGCGTCCTTCCTGGTCTTTTTGAAAAAAATACGGAGTTAAATAATGTAGATATCAATGAAGTCGACGGCTACATTAACGTAATAACTTACGCTTATCGTAAGAAAAACTGTGTTTTTGAGATCAAAACCTACAACTACGACGGCAAATTTCTCAAACGCACTACGCTCAGCGATTCGCGTTACAGCTTTATCTCGGGGCAGATCGTCCCGCTCAATCCCGACGATTCTTACCTGATCGGCAACTATTCGGTCGGCTGCACGCAGTATTCGCAGGGCTTGTATGTGACGCATATTGAAAACGATAAACCAGCTGAGCCTCAGTTTATTGAATTTTCAGATTTGCAAAACTTTTTCAATTACATGAAACCCAAGCGGCGGCAGCGAATGCTTGATAAGATTGGGAAAAGGAAAAGTCTTGGAAAGGAAAATCGTTTCAGGTATCGCCTGCTGGTTCACGAGTTGATCCAGACAGAAAATGAGATCGTGCTTGTTGCGGAAGTATATTACCCAAACCAGCGTTCTACTAATCCCGTGATCTCGGGGGGCATTTCCAGGCCATATATCTCCCGGTCGCTTGAAGGTTACAGGTACACGCACGCAATCGTGTGCGGATTCGACAGGAGCGGAAAATTCATGTGGGATAACTGCATTACCATTAAAGATCTGACGAGTTTCGATTTACAGGAAATGGTGCAGGTAACTCCTGTTGACGATTATTTCGTGCTGGCTTACCCGCAGGAAGGTGAAATTCACACGGAGGTGATCAGTCGGGATAAGGTAGTTGTAGAGACCGAAAAGTTTAAGATCAACCCAAAATCAGAAAAAGACAAGGTGCTTAATAATGAGGACGGATATCTGTCTCCCTGGTACGGCCAGTATTTTCTTGCCTACGGAATGCAGCGCATTGGCAGTTCTTCGATCGGGCAGGGCCGCGAGATTTTCTACGTTAATAAGCTGACCTACAAAACAGAAGATATTGGCAAGGTAGGTTTAAAAAGCGATTCCGCGCCCAGGTAATCAGTCTACAAGCCAGATGTGGTCAGCATCAAATCCCTGTTCTTTCCACTCCACCTGCACGCGCTGGCTTTCTACGGTACTCACTTTCATACCCGCATAATCAGGCCCAATAGGGAGCTCCCTGTTATAGCGCCGATCGATCAGTACCATCAATTCCACCGCTTTCGGTCGACCAAATGCAGTCATCGCGTCCAGTGCTGCGCGTACCATTCGCCCGCTGGCAAGCACGTCGTCGATCAGGATCACTTTTTTTCCTTCGATCAGGAAGGGTACATTCGTTTTATTAGGCACCAGTGGAGATTCGCGTCTTCTGAAATCGTCCCGGTAAAAAGTTGCATCCAGGTAGCCCAGCGGAATGTGCTGGCCTGTCCGCTGGCGAAGTTCGGCAATGATACGCTCCGCAAAATAAATTCCCCTGGGTTGTAAGCCCATGACCGCCGAATTGGAAAAATCCTGGTGATTTTCAATTAATTGCTGGCACAACCGGCTGATCATGATTTCCAGCAAAGGGCTACTTAATATTAATCGTTTTTGGGGTATCATGAATTTTCCCTGAATTTTAGCCTAAATTAAGTGCTCTATCACGAAATCAAAAACTTTTGCCAAATGAAATATCTGATTGCCGGATTGGGAAATATTGGTCCGGAATATGCTTTTACCAGGCACAATGTCGGCTTTATGGTGTTGGACAGACTGGCTGCGCAGCATGATTTCAAGTTCAGTTTTGAGAAGCTCGCTTTTGTGGCAGAATGGAAATACAAAGGCCGGCAGATCTATTTTATCAAACCGACCACCTATATGAACCTCAGTGGAAAAGCGCTGAGATATTATATGGATCAATATAAAGTGAGCGTCGAAAACACGCTCGTGATCGTGGATGAGCTGCAATTGCCATTTGGTACACTACGGCTGAAACCGAAAGGCAGCCACGGCGGTCATAATGGATTAAAGAATATAGAAGAATTGCTGGCTACGTCCGAATATCCTCGTCTACGCTTCGGGATAGGGAATAATTTTCCGAGAGGCAGGCAAGTAGATTATGTGTTAAAAGCTTTTTCCCCAGAGGAAATGGCCGAGTTGCCGATCTTTCTGGATACTGCCGGGGATATGGTTCTTTCTTTTTGTACTTTGGGGATACATTCAGCAATGAATAATTATAACCAATGATTGAACATTTTTAAGAAAATATAATTATTTCAAGACAGTCGAATATTTTGTAAAATGCCGCTTGAATAAAATATTCTAAATTCTATTGCTGCATAAATAGTATAATATTGGTAGTAATTGGACTTAAATAATATTAACTTCCAAATAAAATTCGGTATGCATCATCTGTGTAACTTTGTAATTTCAAAATTAACAGTGATATTTGTATCACCATTAGCGGAAATAAGAATTGAATTAAACCATGACGCTAATGAAAATTGTTTTATATTTGTGTAGATAAGACAATTAATCAGATCAGCCTCTGTCTCAGTAAGATAGAGGAATGAAATAAAAGGAAGTAATTGACTGATCCAGAAGATTTTGAGTTGTAGAGCTGGGAGTAGGTTAGAGACACGTCGAAAAGCAACGATAAATCGTATACAAGGGAGTAATATTTATCTGATTATTACTTTAAACTATTACGCCGGTTAGCACGTTTATTTGGAAATTCGTCCTTCGGGACAAAAGATATTAAAGAAAAGAAAAGGTTAAGGGTTTAGGAATAGTCAGTATAAAGCCATCTCAATGAGGTGGCTTTATCTTTTTATAGGCTCAGCCCAGATTTCAACTCTCCGGTTCGATCTTTTTTCACTTTCTGACCGGTTCACTTTATTCGGCTGCGCTGATCCATATCCGCTACCTTCAATGCGGTCAGCGGGGATACCTTTTCCCAGCAGATAGGCTTTAACAGTTTCGACCCGCTTGTTAGAGAGTTCGAGGTTCTTCTCAAAATTGCCGGTATTGTCCGTATGTCCTTTGAGCAATATCTTCAATCCCGCATTTTTCTGAAAATATGCTACCATCGCATCGAGTTCGCTCATTGAGTTCCCTTCCACTTCCTCAGTACTTTGCGTAAAATAAAGCGTAGTGAGCGGAGCTGAATAGGTTTCCGGCGCCAGGCTGATCAGTGATTTGATCTCTTCGTACCGATTGTTGGTTTTGACAGCAATGCTTTTGGATTGAAAACCATCGGCCCGCGCCGAAATTTTATAGGACTGGTAAGGAGTTAATTCGAAATTATAAACGCCCTGCACGCTCTTGGCCTGCGCCACCAGCGAATCGTTATCTGATTTCCGGACCATTACTTCGGCATCATTTACCGGAGCAAGATCGCGCCCATCATATACTCTGCCGGTCACTAATGCCAAACTCTTGTTTCTGCCAGGCTCCTGTTTGGCGGGTTCTTCCGCCTTTGGCTCCGGTTTTTTCTCTTCGGCAACGGGCTCCTTAAAATTCTTGGCAATTGTTTGATAGCTTCTCCGCACGAAAACCGGCGTCATTACCCGATCATAAACTCGGATCAGGGCAATAGAGCCGCCGCTGGCTTCGTAGCCAGCTACCAGATCATCCTGGAAAAGGTTCAGAACCTGATCGTTATCAAGCATTCCTTCGGTGCCGGGATCTTTAAATTCAAGTTTTGATTGTCCGTTGATGTACATCTTGATCACCTTCGTTTCAAAGTCCCGCGAATACACATAATGTACATATTGGTTCGCTCGAACAGGCGCTTTTTCACCTATTGCATAGTCGTAGAAATTGAGCTTCCCGTCGTAGATATAGCTTCCGTAATCGCTTTTTCTATTCTTGAAATCAAGCACGCGTTTCCAGCTGTCGAGCTCATTCATTTTGAAATAGATCTCAACCGTAAAGCTCTTGCTAAGAAAACCTTTGGCTTCCGTATTGTTGAATTGCAGGCCGCTATTGCTTTCAAACTGATAAGTAGTGCGGTTGAGATAGTCAGATCCCGGGATTTTTTCTTTGATATATTGCCCGGGCTGTCCAAGCACTTTAAGGGCCGGCCCGCCGCTCTCGATGGGGTTCAGGCCATTGTTAAAATCGTAGGTCCATTGGTTTTGGGAAAATGCAGGTATGCTCGCGATTGACAAAAGAATAGCCAGGAACAATACATTTTTTTGAATTCGCATGCCCAAAAATATGAAAAGTGCAGGCGGAAGCCGAAATGCATCACGTATTTTTGGCGCGTAATCTCCTTTGTGTGTGAAAAATATTGGTATTGGTATTCTGTTTTCCATTTTGTGGTCCTCTGCTTCCGTCGCGACAAAGTTCGGTGTACAGTCAGCTCCTCCGTTAATATTGGCAAACGTCCGGTTTTTTATCGCCGGAATCCTGCTGCTGACTTTTTCCTATTTATTTACCAAAAATCCTTCCTACCGATTGCCAAGCCGAAATGAATGGTTGCAACTGGCGCTTTTCGGTTTTCTGAATACAACGCTGTACCTGGGCCTCTACGTGTACGCCATGAAATATACTGCCGCCGGAATAGGCAGTCTTGCAGTTTCGACCAACCCGCTGATCATCGTACTATTGTCGTCGTGGTGGTTGAAAAGGCGGCCGCAGTCAGAAGAATGGCTTGGGATTGTGTTAGGAATGGCGGGGATCGGTATTGCAACGTATCCGCTCCTCGGCGATAGTTACACGACCGTGGAGGGAATTACGATACTGTTAATCAGCATGATAGCAGTCTCAGCGGCCAGTGTTTATTATGCTTCGCTGAAATGGGAGCTTCCTAATTTGCTGATCAACGGATGGCAGGTATTCCTGGGCGGCGTGTTTTTACTTCCCGCCACATTCCTGTTCAGCGATTTTTCAGAAACCCGGCTCGACAGTACGTTCTGGGGCTCCGTGTTATGGCTGAGCCTGGCAGTATCTATCATCGGGCTAATCTGCTGGTTCTATTTGTTACGACTTGACGCTGTGAAAGCGTCGCTCTGGTTGTTCCTGTGTCCGCTTTTTGGCTTTTTCTTTGCGTGGTGGCTTATGGGAGAGCCAGTTACCGTTTACACGGTAATAGGCACATTCTTCGTTTTGGCCGGGTTGTATGCAGGTCAGCGCGTGAAATTGTCGCAAGAAAGCAAAGCTTAATCTTCAATCAGAATTTCGCCTTTAAGGTAAAGTTTGGCCTGACCGCCAATATATACCCTGTCTCCGTCAAGCTCACATTTCAGGAAGCCGCCGCGTTTAGATATTTGTTTGGCGGTAAGTGTATTTTTAGAAAGCCTTTCAGCCCAATAAGGAATAAGCGTAGTATGCGCAGAGCCGGTCACCGGATCTTCATCAATACCCGATTGAGGTGCAAAGAACCGGGACACGAAATCGACATCGCTGCCTGAAGCTGTGATGATAATACCTCTCGCAGGGATCGTAGAGAGCACAATGATATCAAGTTCCAGGTTTTGAACCACTTCCTCTGATTCTACTACAACCAGGTAATCAGTTTTTCCTTTGTAGACTTCCATCAGCGTGGTGGTATTGAGACTTTCCACCAGCGCAGGCGGTGGAACCGCTACGTGATACAAATCCACCGGGAAATTGAGCGTCAGCCAATCTTCCTTACAGTCAACCCGGAGCTCTCCGCTTCGTGACTCGAATACGATCGACTTGCCTTCATAGTTCTGAATATTGAATATCACATACGCAGCCGCTAATGTAGCATGCCCGCAAAGATCAACTTCTACGGTAGGTGTAAACCATCTGATATGAAATCCTGACTCGGTGGGCACATAGAATGCAGTTTCAGCCAGGTTGTTTTCTGCGGCGATATTGAGCATGGTTTCGTCCGGCAGCCAGTAGTCCAGCGGGACGATTGCAGCAGGGTTTCCTCCAAAGAGTTTATCAGTAAAAGCGTCAATTTGATACAGAAAAAGTTTCATGTAATATCGGTCGGTTAACAATACAAGGTATTAAAAATAATCTCTACTGCCCGAATGTGCCGCAGGAAATTTTTAACATTATTTATAAGAATGGTATAAAATTTTGTCGAAATACATTTACACTATCTTTTCCTGTTTTTCATTCGGAGGTATACGCCGTTTGTCCAGCCGAAGCCTTCCTGAATCTCATATTCACCCCCTCCGGCAAGCAAATTTGTGTCCGAAACATTATATTTTTCGAGCATTTTACCCGAGTGCCTGAACTCCTTCTCGATCAGGCCAAGCCACTCTGCCGACAGTTCGTTGGCGGTTCTGTGAAAGTTATAATTTCTTAGACCCTTATATGCGATCCATTGCAGCGGAGCCCAGCCATTTGGTGCGTCCCATTGCTGTCCCGATTTTACGGTGGTAGTCAGCAGCCCACCCGATTTCAAAAAATTAAGCCGGATATATGCTCTCACGTAGTGCGAATTCGGTTTTGGAGCCAATTTAAAAAACAAAGGAAAGGTACCGGCAAGGGTAACGGCCTTCTTGAATTGTTGTTTTTTAAAATCGTAATCCATGTAGTAATTTTTGGCAGGGTCCCAGAAGTAAAGCTGGATCGCCATTCTCCGCCGGGCTACTTTGTCCAGATAAACGCCGTGCAAGGTCAAATCTCCGGCCAGCAGGTATGCTTCCGAAAGCGTTTGTTCCAGATGGTACATCAGGCAGTTCAGGTCTACTGGCAGAATATCCGTGGTATGGATCGTGGCGAAATCTTTTTCATCCTCAAACCAGCGGCTGCTAAAATCCCAGCCCGACTCCGCCGCAGCGCGGATATGCCGGTAAAGTGCCTCGCGGGAAGCGCCGTGTTTTTCATTAGCATGGTCAGCAAGTTCTACGTCTTCCCGGTACGATTCCGGTCTGGGTGTCGCTTTGTCATCCCAATACCGGTTCAATTTCATTCCATTGGGCAAATGCACCAATCTTCGGTGGGCACTGAAAGGCTCCCCCGAATTTCCCGGCTCCATCCAGTAATCGTATTCTTTCTGCATTTGGGGCAAATACTTTTTCAGTATTTTCTTGCCTTCCATATCACTGAACAGCCTGACCATCAGCGAAAAGAACGGAGGCTGTGAACGTGTGAGGTAATACGTGCGGTTAGCGGTGGGAATATAGCCGAAGCTGTCGATGAGATATGCGAAATTATCGATCATGCTTTGTACCAGATCAGTTCGTCCGTTCTCTTTCAGTCCAAGCAGCGTAAAATAGCTGTCCCAATAGTAAATCTCCCTGAAACGTCCGCCGGGTACCACATAAGCGTGGGGAAGCGGGATCAGCGAACCGCCGCGTTCCTGGCTTTCCGGCTGTCTGGTCAATACCGGCCAAAGCTTTTTGACATGCTCGGAAACCGACATTGTTTTATCAGCCTTGAAAGTGGAAGCAATGTGCGTAGGCATCCTGAAACACCGTCTTACAAATTCCTCTATATCAAAGCCTTCTGAATGTCTTTCGTGGTGGTAACGTTCGATGATCAGCATCGGATCTTCGAGGGGAATAGCGTCCGCGAAGGTTTTTGAATCCGTGAAAATATGACTGTTCTGGACATCCTTAAAAAAGGAACCGTAAAGCTCCTCGGGCGAAATATGTGATTGTCCGTAAGTGTAAGAGGGGGCAATAAATCCGTACAAAAGAACTGGTTTTAAAGGGTTATTATGCCAATAGCAGGCCGGTTGCATTTACTTTAAGCCCTGACAGTTTTTCAATTGTTTTCAAAAAAGCAACGACCGAATATACCCTTTTGTTCCGACAGACCTGATAAATGTCCTGATGCCGGGAAAGAGAATTTCCTACTTTGTTTGCATTTTCAGGCATCCCCGCTTAATATTGTACCATCAAGTCAATTGCTCCACTTTAAGCGATTGATTTATAAAGAAGAGGCGAGAGAATGGGCTCAACGAACCTCTGGCAACCTGCTACCATCATGGAGAAAGGTGCTAATTCCCACCTAATTTTATTAGGAGATATAAAATCAATTCGCGTGTACTTACTGTTAGAAATTTCCGTAAGCCGAATGGCTTTAATCTCCACATTTTGTATCTAAATGTGCTTTGGCACCTATGCAGTCGGAACAAAAAACATTCAAGCATCCCTACCCCTATTCCCTCGAAATGGGCGGAGAGCTCGCTGGTTTTGAGCTATCATATACCACTTACGGAACTATTGACCCGGACAAAAACAATATCATCTGGATCTGCCACGCACTCACCGGCAGCTCCAATGCGGCTGAATGGTGGGATGGGCTGGTAGGAGAGGGGAAATATTTTGATCCGGCGAAGCACTTTATTGTTTGTGTAAATGTGCTGGGTTCTGCGTATGGATCTACCGGACCTTTGTCGGTCAATCCAAAAACAGGAACACCATATTATCGCGACTTTCCCGTAGTTACTGTTCGTGATGTAGTCGGGGCGATGGATTTGCTGCGCCAGGAAATGGGGATAAGAAGGATAAAAATCTGCATCGGCGGCTCGTTGGGCGGCCAGCAGGCTTTGGAATGGGCAGTAGAAGTGCCCGATTTATTTGAAGAACTGGTACTGATCGCCTCCAATGCATTGCATTCGCCGTGGGGAATCGCATTCAACGAATCTCAGAGAATGGCGATCCAGGCCGACCCTACTTTTGACGATAACCACCCGGAAGCAGGCGCAATGGGCATGCGGGCGGCGCGCTCGATTGCATTGCTTTCTTACCGGAATTACGATACCTACAATTTTACGCAAGCCAGGGATAACCCCGATCAGATCGACGATTTCCGCGCTTCTTCTTACCAGCAATATCAGGGGAATAAGTTTGTAAAACGCTTCAATGCGTATTCCTACTGGGTACTTTCCAAGATCATGGATTCGCACAATGTAGGAAGGAACCGGGGCGGGATTGTGCACGCCTTGGGTTTGGTAAAAGCCAAAACGCTGGTATTAGGGATTAAATCCGATCTGCTTTTCCCGCTGTCGGAGCAGCAATTTCTGGCAAGACATATTCCCGATGCTGTTTTTCAGGAGATTGATTCACTATACGGACACGATGGGTTTTTGATTGAATACAAGCAATTGACCCAGGTGATCAGAGTTTGGCAGGAAACGAATGGGCAGTTGGAAATGGCTAAGATCGGATAGCCTTTTCCAACTGATCAAATTACTATTTTTTCGAAATGCTCAGCAACAGCTCGGGCTCGTTCGTTGTGATAAAATCAACATTCTTTTCCAGAAAAGATCTCAACATCGCTTCGTCATTTACTGTCCACACATTTGTGGTCAGTTTTTTGGCTTTCATAGCTGCAATGTAATCTTCATTCTTTTTATACACATTGAAGTGATAATCAATACCGTCTAATCCAGCGGCAGCGATTTCATCTGGCGTCTTATCTCCATTCAGATATTCCACGTGCGCTTTTGGTGCTAGTTCTTTCACTTTTTTGCAAACGTCAAAATCGAATGCGATGTAATCAGTAATATCCTCAACTTGAAGCTTTTTGACCATTTCCACGCATTTCGTTGCCAGCGCCAGGGATCTTTCTTTTCCCATAGAAGACGTTTTGATTTCAAGGATCAGCCTCGTACCCTTCTGTTTTGCACCTGCTTTCAAATAGGCTTCAAGCGTCGGCAGCGACTCGCCATTTTCCAACTTGATCTGTGCGAGCTCACTTGCATTCGTTTTTTCAATATGCGTACCCTTGATAGCATGATCGTGCAATACAAAAATTACCGAATCGGCTGACATGTGCACGTCGAATTCACTACCGTAGCAGCCCATTTTAATCGCATGTTCCAGGGCGCCGATCGAATTTTCTGTCGCGCCGGTGTGCTTCCACGCCCCGCGGTGCGCGATTACTTTGTTCTTGTTTTGTGACATTCCTTCAAATGCAGTAAGGCTTAAAAACCCTGCGGCAAGCATAGCAAATACTTTTTTCATTTTGTAAAAATTTGACTGAAATAAAAAAACCGTGATCTCCGGTTACTAACCAAATGCTAACGGATCCGAAAAGTACATTTTGTATCTGTCAGCTATATTAGGTAAATATTAAGTTTCCGATCCTGGAATATGATGTTTTGAAACTGTAATTACCACCTGCTTTGAAGTGGGCGTGTTGCTTTTGTCGGCTACACTATCGATCGGTACCAGCACATTCGTTTCAGGGAAATAGGTAGCTGTGCAGCCTTTCGGAATACGGTAAGCGACCACCAGGAATTTATGCGCCACTCGCTCCACTCCGCCAAAATCATTGTGCAAATCCACCAGACTTCCATTTTGCAAATTTCGGTCGGCAATGTCTTCTTCATTCATAAAAATTACCCGCCGCTCGTTAAAAACACCGCGATACCGATCATTTAATCCGTAGATAGTTGTATTAAACTGATCGTGGCTGCGGATAGTCATCATTGTTAACTCATTCTTTGATAAATGATTAACCGGAATAGGAGCGACATTAAATCTGGCTTTTTGGGAAGAAGTATCAAACTTTCCATCGCGGTTACAATTGGGTAGATAAAATCCCGCAGGCTGGCGAACGCGCTCATTATACTTTTCAAATCCGGGAATTGTTCGCTCAATATCCGCCCTGATCACGTCATAATTATCAATATACATTTGCCAATTGATCTGGCTGCGTTTCCCGAGCGTAGCCTGGGCCAGTTTGCATACAATTTCGGGTTCGCTCAAAAGCTGGTCAGAAATAGGGGGTAATACACCTTTTGACATTTGAACCACACCCATTGAATTTTCGCAGGAAATAAATTGATTCTCTCCGTTCCGAATATCCATATCGCTCCTCCCGAGGCAAGGCAATATCAGCGCTTCCTCCCCGTGCACCAGGTGGCTCCGGTTCAACTTGGTCGAAACGTGGACAGTCAGGCGGCATTTACTTAATGCTTCGGCCGTATAGCGGGTATCGGGCGTGGCCGAAAGGAAATTGCCTCCCATCGCAAAAAATACGCCCACTTTTCCCTCGTGCATCGCCTTAATCGCATCCACAACGTCGTAGCCGTGCTTTTTCGGTGGGGCAAAATGGAAATTGCGTTCGATAGAATTAAGCAGCTGTTCGGAAGGTTTTTCAAAAATCCCGACAGTACGGTCGCCCTGCACATTACTGTGGCCGCGCACCGGGCAAGTTCCCGCGCCCGGCTTGCCGATACTACCTTTTAGCAACAACAGATTGACTATTTCCTTAATAGTATCCACCGCATTTTTTTGCTGCGTAAGCCCCATTGCCCAGCAAACGATAATCTTGCTTTTCGTCGCAAGTAACCTGGCTGTTTCCTGGATTCGTGTAAAAGGAACACCGCACACGATCGCGAGCTCTTCCGGATTAAGGGTATTCAAATGCGCCACAAACTGCTCGTATCCCTCCGTGTCTGCTCGAATAAAATCCTGGTCGAAAACTGCGCCCGGATTTCTTTGTTCTTCTTTTAATAGCAATGCTTCAATCGCTTTCAGTAGCGCCAGGTCACCGTTTATTTTAATATGGAGAAAAATATCGGTGAGCGACGAATTGATACCGAGTACACCTTCTACCTTTTGTGGATTGTTAAAACCCATTAAACCCGTCTCAGGAAGCGGATTAATGGAAACGATCGTCGCTCCGTTTGCTTTCGCTTTCTGCAATGCAGTGAGCATTCGCGGGTGGTTTGTGCCCGGATTCTGGCCCATGATCATGATCACTTCCGCCTTGTAAAAATCGTCCAAAGTCACCGAACCTTTCCCGATCCCCAGCGACTCGCCCAATGCGACGCCGCTGCTTTCGTGGCACATATTGCTGCAATCGGGCAGGTTATTCGTGCCAAATTCTCGAACAAAAAGCTGGTATAAAAAAGCCGCTTCGTTACTCGTCCGGCCGGAAGTGTAGAAAACGGCCTCGTCGGGCGACGGAAGTCTGTTCAGTTCTGATCCTATTTTCGAGAATGCGGCTTTCCAGGTAATTGGCTGGTAATGTGTGCCGCCAGCTGGCAAAAACATCGGCTGGGCGATCCTGCCTTTGCCTCCGATTTCGTAGTCTGAAAGTTTGCCGAGTTCAAGTACAGAATTTTGTGAGAAGAAATCAGGAGTCAGTTTTTTTAAAGTCGCCTCTTCCGCGACTGCCCGCGCGCCATTTTCACAATATTCCGCAATGCCGGAACGCTCATCGTCGGGATCAGGCCAGGCGCAGCTCGGACAGTCAAAACCTCCCTTTTTATTGAGGTTGAATAACGCCTTCATTCCACGCTGCACGCCGGCTTCTTTAATGGTTTTTTCAAAGCTGGAAACCACCGCCGGAATACCCGCAGCTACTTTCATGATCTTGCCTTTTTTAAGGCCAGTCAGCTTGTCAGGATTCTCAGAACCTGGAATGATAATGGGCGATTCAGCCATAGCTAGCAGGTTTGGTTCGGGTTTTCGTAGTTGTCAGACTGATCCTCGGCATCATTGTCGAGGCATTTAAAATCCTTTTCTACCAGCAGATATAACGACTCCTGCTCATTTACAGACATATTTGAATCAATCCCGATCACATTATTTTCCGGCCACTCCCGTGCAAACGACTCTGGAATGAAAATCGTAATGTGTTGATTTTCAAAAGAAGCTGAGAGCTGCTCGATAGCCGGCTGACTTTTGATCGCATACACCAGCTCGCCTTGCGGAAAAGAGGTTCGTTCTTCGAGATATCCTTCGTTGCCCAGTTGTGCCACGTCGCTCTTGGACAGCCGGTATCTTACTTTATTTTTTTGAATTCTGATTTTCATAACCCTATAATCCGGTGATAGCCGGTATAAACATTCAATCTGTCATTTTTTAAAAATCCCACCAGCGTCATATTATTCTCCTCTGCCAGCTCCACTGCCAGGCTCGATGGTGCGCCTATTGCAGCAACCAGCTCAATACCAGCCATTAATGCTTTTTGAATCAGCTCAAAACTTGCTCTGCCGCTCAATAGGAGCATCTTGCTGGTAAGAGGCAATTGATTCTCTAACAATGCTGTGCCGATCAATTTATCCAAAGCATTGTGCCGGCCCACATCTTCACAGATATTTATCAGATCTCCGGCCGCATCGAAAAGTGAGGCAGCGTGTAATCCGCCTGTTTCCTGGAAGATATTCTGCTGTCCTGAAATCCTGGAACCCAATGTAAAAAGTACTTCCCGGCTTACTTCCAACGTGTTTTGCAGGGAATAGGATGAAACGGTTTTGATCGCATCGATACTCGCTTTTCCGCACACGCCGCAACTGGATGTCGTGTAAAAATTCCTTTCAGAGGTATTCAGATTTGGTTCGGATGATTCAGAAAGTGTTACCAATACCTGATTTTCTTCAAATACTGAAATCTCAATATTCTTGATAGCATTTATTGATTTGATAATGCCTTCTGTCAACAAAAATCCTGCTGCAAGTTCGCGGTCAAATCCTGGCGTGCGCATCGTAACAGAAATATTTCGCCATTCTGATTTTCCTGAATTCTGATAGGCGAGCCGTATTTCCAATGGTTCTTCTACTGCCAGGAAATCCTCTTTTTCGGCACTTCCTGTGGCAGTAACCCGCTTGATCGGGCGTCGGATTACGGATACCGGCTGTGTTTTAACCATTGTTTTTTTGTTTTAAAAGCTCAGTAATCCTGGCAAAATCCTCCGGCGTATCTATGGATTGCATTACATTTTCAGCTTCCGGTAGAAATTTTTGCGCATTCACATTTCTTAGAAACGACTGCAACGAAAGGTCGCCCGACTCAAAATGCCCGCTCAGACGCGAACCAGCTTTCGCAGCGTACCACGCTAGTAAAGGCTCGTATTTTTGTTCTGAATTATAAAAGGCGGCAGCGACAGAATCTTCCTGAATTGCGTTTAGAAAATGTGAAATATCGGTTTCTTCAAGCTGCGGGTAATCGCAGCCGATGAACAGGAAATCGTGATCTGGAAAAGATTGAAATGTAGTAAGTAACGCTCCGATCGGGCCAATGTGTGCGTAATGAGGCAGATCGACCATTTTTTCGTATTCCGTTTCCAGGACACTCAGCTGGTCTTGGTTGCAGGAAATAATAATCTTTTCACAAAACCCGGAAATCAGATCGGCAACATGCTCGTATTGAGATTTTTGGTGATAAATAAGACTGCTTTTGTCGCGGCCCATTCTTGAACTTTTGCCTCCACAAACCGCTATTCCGATCAGTCCCATGCAAACAGAATTTGTATTTTGATTCCCATTTTCGCCGAAAGCCGGGTTGAAAGTATCGGCCAAATATGCTTAACTTCCTTTATGGAAAATGGTGATGTCAAGATTATTAATAAAAAGCCAATCTATCCGGTCAGTCCCGAGCTGCGGAAATACCTGCGTTTTTACCAGCGCGACGCCCGTTTACCTGTAAGTTACCACGATTTGCTCGGTTTTTACGAATCCTTTCCTGTAACAGATAAATTCGGTAAAGACACTTTGTGGGAGAGTCCGCTGTACCCGTCGCACGAGATCGACAGGCTGCACAATGGTCTGAAAAAAGTGTACGCAATGCTGAAAGCCTCTGGGAATCTGCGTATTGTGGAGCATAAATACATCGATCGCATTGACTACTGCAAGTTTGGGAACTCCAATCCTTTCCGGATAAAAATAGTGAACCGGCTGAATGACATTTATGATTATTTCTATGTCAAAAAAGCCGACGCTTCTCGGATCTACGGGTTAGAATTAGAAGAGATATTTTCTCCCAATCAGGTCAACTATCTCGTTGATGGTGAATCACTTATAGAAGAACATATTGCCGGTATTCCGGGGGATGAATTTGCCAAAACTCGCCTGCGGCACACAGACTATAACCCGATCAGAATTGCCAAGGAATTTGTAAAATTCAATGAACGCTGCACCATAACCCTGCTCGGGGATATGCGCGCCTATAATTTCGTCATGCAGATCACGCCGGATTTCGACGATTTCCAGTTCCGTCTGCGCGCAATCGACTTTGACCAGCAGTTTTACGAAGGAAACCTGAAAGTATACATGCCACAATTCTTCAAGGAAAACCTGCCTTATGTAGAACTGGCGATGGAATATTTGACGGACAAAACGGTACTTCAATACCAGCAGGAAGAGCAATCCTCTATTATGTACCAGGCAAGAAGCGAGCGCCACCGCCTCCGCGAACTCCGCGACGTTTCGATCAAGGACAATATCTCAACAGTAGAGAATATCAGCCAGCTACGCGAAGGCCTTTCCCGTCATTTCAAAGATACACATTACCGGCACTGCGAAAGTATGACCGAGATTATTGAATTGAATATCAAGAATATAATCCGGCAGGTGATCTCGTAGGAAAATATTATAACTGTCTGAGTGGCAAATAATAATCACAGAGAAAATGCTACTTTGCAGTGAATATGTAACTCAACGTAATTTAGCTTATGAGCAGAAAATCTTTACTCCTGTGTTTCCTTCCAGTTTTATTGTTCTTCTCTACTGCAAATGCCCAGGAAGATGAGTTGTGTGAATTCCCTGTTTTAAGCAGCCAGGCAGATATTGATAATTTTTCAACAAATTATCCGGGATGTCTCAGCGGTGAAAGCATCGCGTATAGTCTTACCATTTCAGGTAGCGACATCACGAATCTCGATGGATTATCTGGAATAACATGGGTGGGTATGAGGGGCGGAATAAATATTACAGATAATCCCCAACTCAATGATATTAGCGGGCTACGCAATATTTCAGGAGATATTGCTGCTATTCACGTCATGAATAATCCGCTTCTGGAGACTTTAGAAGGATTAGAAGGTATTACTCAAGTATTTTATCTCCAGGTCGAGAACAATCCGGTTTTAAAGGATCTTGAAGGGTTAAGCGGGATTCATATGACTACTGACGAGCTGTCTATCTCTGAAAATGCGTCCCTAACTAATTTGAAAGGTTTAGACAATCTAACGACTGCTACGGGAGCGGTATTCATAAAGAATAACCAGAAATTAACCAGTTTGTCAGGGTTACAAAGCCTCGAAACAAGTGGTGCTTTCAGTATTACAGGCAATCCTCTTTTGACGGACTTATCTGCTCTTTTAAGTCTCGAAACAATTTATTATTCCCTCGAAATAGGCAACAATGCAAAGCTCGGCAGTCTGTACGGCTTAGACAATATCAGGTGGAACATCGACTTTTATATACTGAATATCTACGAATGTCCCTTGCTCACCTATTGTGCCGTGGCAGGCATCTGCGATTTGTTCGCTTACAATGATTTTAAGTATGGCCATGACACCGATACGGATATCAGAGGTAACGGTGCGGGTTGTAGTACTCGCGAAGAACTTCTAGCCTCATTAACGTGTCGGACAGCACTGCCGGTTACATTCGTCAATTTTGAAGGGAAAAGTACAGCTGAAGGTAACCGTCTCGAGTGGCATACTTCATCAGAGCTCAACAATGCTGGATTCGCAATTGAAAGCAGCTTAAACGCAATGCGATTTGATCAGATTGGGTTTGTTATGGGAAATGGAACTGCGAATTCGGTCAAAAAGTATTCATTTACGGAATCGATGCCTGCTGACGTGACTTATTACCGGTTGAAGCAGATTGATTTTGACAGCACTGTGGCATATTCCAAAGTAATTGTCGTGAAAAAGTCGGATGCCGGTGTGCAAGCTGAGGATATATCTGTCTTCCCAAATCCTTCAAATGGTCAACTGTTTGTAAAAGCTCAGAAGAGTCAGGAATACAGCATTCAGACCCTAGGTGGAAAGCTCATAAGAAAGGGAATAGTGGCTGCCGGAAAGCCTATTAAAACAAACGACCTGCAAAATGGGCTTTATCTTGTTAAAGTTGGTCAAGAGGTATTTAAAATAGTTATAAGCAATTGATTTTTAAGATGAATGCTGTTATTTCAAAGATCATTTTATCAATTTGACAAGTGACTCAACAGAAACTAGCTCATGATCCGACAATTTCTACTTCTGATTTCTCTTTCCTTTTTACTGATCAGCAATGCGAGAGGCCAAGATGATGAGCCCTATTGCGACATCCCTGTTTTAAATAACCAGGCAGCTATCGATAATTTTGCGACAAATTATCCCGGTTGTTTCCGGGTGGGTCACAGCTCCCACGGCCTTACAATCTCAGGTAGCGATATTACAAACCTTGATGGATTATTGGGAATTACATCAATGGGAATGGGAGGAATAACAATTAAAGACAATCCCCAGCTTACGGATATCACAGGTTTAAGTAATATCACAGGTTCCATAGCTGCTATTGAAGTAACAAATAATCCTCTGTTGGAAAGCTTGGGAGGACTGGAGGGCATTACACAAGTATACCTTCTCATGGTCAAAAATAATCCTGCTTTAAAGGATCTTGAAGGGCTCAGCGGGATAATCAGGACTTCAGAAGAGTTGGTTATCTCCGGCAATGCATCGCTCACAAATTTGCGGGGCTTAAATAATCTGACGACCGCAATAGGAGCGGTGATCATTGAAGACAATCAAAATTTAATCAATTTTTCAGGCTTCGAAAATCTTGCAACAACTGGTTATTTCATTATTACCGGCAATCCTGTTTTGACTGACCTATCTGCTCTTCTGCATCTGGAAATCATTAACGAATACCTTGAGATAGGGAACAACGCAAAGCTTAGCAGTCTGTATGGCTTCGACAATATCCGGTGGAACGAAAACTTTTTCGCCCTGAACATCTATCAGTGTCCTTTACTAACTCATTGTGGAGTGATGGGAGTTTGTGATTTGTTTAACTACGCGGACGTTATATGGGGGCACGATATCTCTACAGATATCCGGGAAAACGGTGCGGGTTGTAGCTCACGAGAAGAGCTCTTGGCTTCGCTGACCTGCCGCCAGGCATTACCGGTCACGTTCATCAATTTTAACGGAAAAAATACAGCCGAGGGTAACCGTCTCGAGTGGCATACTTCATCAGAACTCAACAACGCTGGGTTCGCAATTGAAAGCAGCTTAAACGCAATGCGATTTGATCAGATTGGGTTTGTTATGGGAAATGGAACTGCGAATTCGGTCAAAAAGTATTCATTTACGGAATCAATGCCTGCTGACGTGACTTATTACCGGTTGAAGCAATTTGATTTTGACAGCACTGCGGCATATTCCAAAGTAATTGTCGTGAAAAAATCCGATGCCGGTGTGCAGGCTGAGAATATATCTATCTTCCCTAATCCTTCTAATGGTCAGCTATTTGTTAAAAGTCACAAAAAGCAGGAGTACAGCATTCAAACGATGGGTGGAAAGCTGATAAGAAAGGGCTCAGTGACTCCCGGAAAGCCTATTAAAACAAACGACCTGCAAAATGGGCTTTATCTTGTTAAAGTTGGTCAAGAGGTAATGAAGGTGGTTGTAAATAATTAATCCTTCGAAGTATTACTTACCTTTGCGGAACAAACCCTGCAGCATCGGCTGTTCGGTTGTTTCAAATTCAAACCAAATCGGAAGGCATTCAACCTTCGGCGGATTACTACAATGAGCAAACACGGACGAATTCTTGTCGCTATGAGTGGCGGCATCGACAGCTCTCTTGCAGCTGTTATGTTACACGAACAAGGTTATGAGGTCATTGGAATGACCATGAAAACCTGGGACTACGCCAGCAGTGGCGGGACTAAAAAAGAGACCGGTTGCTGTTCCCTCGACTCCATTAATGACGCCCGAAATATTGCCGTAGAACTCGGTTTCCCCCATTATATCCTGGATATCCGTGAAGAATTCGGCGACTATGTAATCGACCATTTTACCGGCGAATACCTCGAAGGCCGCACGCCAAATCCTTGCGTTTTATGCAATACCCACATCAAATGGGACGCGCTGCTCAAACGCGCAGACCGGCTGGACTGTGAATTCATCGCTACCGGGCATTATGCTAATATGCAGTTCAACGACGGCAGGCATTATGTTTCTAAAGGGATTGACAGCTGGAAAGATCAGAGTTACGTACTCTGGGGCGTATCGCAGGAAAGTTTAGCCCGCACGAAATTACCCTTAGGCTATTTACACAAAACTGAAATCCGCGAAATGGCCCGCGAGCGCGGCTTTATTGATTTGGTCAATAAATCGGAGAGTTATGAAATATGCTTTGTGCCAGATAATGATTACCGTGGATTTTTGAAAAGAAGGATCCCGGGTCTCGAAGCAGAAGTAGCGGGCGGAAACTTTGTTTTTGAGGATGGTACCGTTGTCGGAAAGCACGAAGGTTACCCTTTTTACACAGTTGGTCAGAGGAAAGGGCTGGGTATTGCATTAGGTAAGCCCGCGTTTGTAACCGAGATCAGAAAAGATACAAATGAAGTAGTATTAGGAGATTTGCCGGACTTATTCCGCGATGGAATGTATGTCGGTAAGTTGAACTTTCAGAAATATGCTGCCATTGAAAAACCGTTAGAAACTGTTACAAAAGTCCGGTACAAACACGACGGAACGCCGGCTACAATCGAGCAGATCGAACCAGATAAGCTGGTAGCACGCTTTCACGACGGCGTAAACGGAATCGCGCCGGGTCAGGCGGCTGTGTTTTATGAGGGCGACGACGTAGTGGGAGGCGGCTGGATTCTGAAGAGTTTCCGGCAGTAATATTCCTTGACATTATTTTAAAAGAAAACCCCAAAACAGCATTCGTTGTTTTGGGGTTTTCTTTTTTTACATTTGGATACACGTACACAACACTATTAATGGAATTAAATCAGCTAAGGAAACTAGCGCGGGAAAGGGCTAAAAATGAACTCGTCGGAAAAAACGTTGGAATTTACAGACCGGAGCTCGGCGGTGAAATTCGATTTAGTATCAGTGGGATCAAGGAATGTATTAATCAGCCATTTCACCAATATGTAGACAAGGTGAAATTGATAATTGACGGATTGGAAGAAAGCCTAGCAAATGCAGAATACTTGGGCTATACCGAATCTCAAACACACTTTAAGCCACACGTTAAGGGATATTATTACTTTAAAACAGAAATAGGAGGTATTCCCGCCTATTTCAATATCCAGTTGACTTTGCAAAATAAATTTTTCCTTTACTCCATCACTGAAAATATCCACGAAGGTTTTATAAAAAAAAACACCTGACGTGCTTAGAGGAGTTGCAATCCAATGCCGGTTCAGGTGTTAAACAAATATAACAAATTTTTTCAAAAAAAAGCTTCTTGAAATTACTTTATCCGCTGCCGCACAGCTTCATACAATACAATCGAGCTGGCTACTGATACGTTCAGCGATTCAACCTGGCCGATGAGAGGGATCTTTGCGCCGCTGTCGGCTAAATGGATAAATTCTTTCGAAATACCATCTTCCTCAGAGCCCATGATGATAACCGTGGGAATTGAAAAATCAATATCATAAACCGACTTTTCAGTTTTTTCGGTACAGGCTACGATCTGCAATCCGCTATTTCGTAGATACAAGAGCGTTTCATACAGATTAGGTTCACGGCAAACTGGCAGGAAATTCAATGCGCCCGAAGATGTTTTCATCGCGTCTGCATTGATCTGCGCGCCGCCTTTGGTCGGGACGATCAATGCCTGCACACCTGCGCATTCAGCAGTTCTGGCGATCGCTCCGAAGTTTCGTACGTCGGTAATGCGGTCTAACAATAACAATAGTGGCGTTTTTCCGTCTTCATAAACCTGCGTTAGCACATTGTGCAGCGGCATGTATTGGATCGGGGAAACGAATGCGATCGCGCCCTGGTGATTTTTGCGCGTGATCCTGTTCAGTTTTTCAATAGGTACCCGCTGAAAGGGAACGCCCGTTTCTTTGGCGAGCTTCTCAATTTCTGAAAAACCTAGTTCTCTTTGAAGGAATAATCTTTCAATCTCTTTTCCTGACCGGAGAGTTTCGAGTACTGACTGTGTCCCAAAGACCATATCGGCCTGGGACTGTTTTGGGGCGGGTTTTCTTACCGTATACTGCCGTTTCTCCATGCTTCGACTACCGGATACCAAATGGGCTGGTATTCGGCGTACCGAACCAGTTCATAATGATCATCCACAAATTGGTTGTTTTTTCTGTTAAATGTAAAATTGACGTTCTGGGCATTGCCGCGCTGGTCGTAACTCCATACTTCGCGATCTTTGCTCCGTTGAACTTTATCTGGTGGGCCTAACACAATGTAAATCATGCCTTTATCGGTTTTCCACCCTTCTTTATAGGTCGTAAAAAGTTGATTCGCTTCTTCTACGCGACTGTAAAACGACCGGATCGACTGTTGAGCCAGCGGTGCATTTCCGTTCATGAGCGTCAGCCAATATTTATCAAGCGCCTTTTTATAATCTTCTGCTTTTTTGATTTCGTTGATCTCCGTATTCGTACTCATGTAAAGCAGCGGGCCGAGTAAAAGCTGGGGCTGCGTTAGTTTCGGAAAGCGCTCATTTACAACCAATACACCCAATCCTTCTGCCTGAGTGGTATCAGAAAAAATATTGTACAAGCCTTCTTTTGCAAATTGAAGCGGCTGATTAGCCTGGATCGTGAAGGTACTATCCACTTCCAGCGACTTACTCACACCCTTATTCGCAATATTCATCGGAGAACCAGCGGCTTCGAAATCGTGATTATAGTAAAAAACGTGAAGCTGCTCTTCCTCCGGATTTAGCTTTTTTATTACAAAAGATTCATTGGAATTGATATAATGGCGCTGCAAAGGCTGTGTGCTATTGGCAGTATAAACGCCATAAGTTTGGTTCACATCCAATTTTTTAAAACGGATCGTCAGGTCATTCAAAACTTTTTTCAAAGTTCCAGTCTGGCTGATCTCGCTTAAAAGGACTCCGTAATCCCTGTTAGGACTTTTCAGATCGTAAGAGATCACAATTTTTTGACCGGAAGTAGAAACGTTCGACGAATCCAGTTTTACATTCCCGTAACCCAATCGTTCCCGCGTTCCGTAATCCGAATAAATAACGTAGTTCAGATTATAGGTTTTGATAAAATCAGCAGGTGTGATCGGATTTTTACCTTTGAAGGCGTCGACGTAAAGAAAAACCTTGGTTTGCGTAGTATCCTTTAAAATGTATTTGCTCTGAATAGCGACCAGCGAGGGTTCTTCGCTAATCAGTGGTGCAGACTGCTGGGTGGATCTGACCTGCGCTTCCGGCAGTTGCTTGACGGTTTTATTTGATGACGCACAGCCGGCAATAGCGGCTACCGTCAATATATGGGCTAAAACGCTTAAACTTGTTCTCATGTGTTCTATTCAACCTTTGTCAAATAACGAAGGAACGGATAAAATTACCCAATAAAACGGTAATAAAATTTTCATTGGCCGCTACCCGGATTTCTCGTCGCGGTTTTGATCTGGTTTTCGATAGTATCCCACTGATCGCTAGTTACTTCGTCGAGGAAATTAAATTGTCCGGCAGACAAAACCTCACCGCCGTCCAGGGTAATTACCTCACCCGTCATATAGGCTGAAAAATCAGACATTAAATAGGCTGCCAGATTCGCCAGCTCCTGGTGATCGCCGACGCGTTTAAGGGGGATCCGGTTTTCGAATGCAAATTTTTCGGAGAGCTCTTTTGGGAATAATCTATCCCAGGCACCTTTGGTCGGAAACGGTCCCGGCGCGATTGCATTCAGGCGTATTCCGTGACTGGCCCACTCGAATGCAAGCGATTTGGTCATTGCCAGCACACCCGCTTTCGCCATCGCAGAAGGTACTACCCAGCCGGAGCCTGTCCAGGCGTAAGTAGTCGAAATGCTGAGTACAGTTCCTTTTATCTGCTTTTCAATCCAGTATTTACCCAGTGCCAATGTAAAATAGTAGGAGCCGCGCAGTACAATATCAACTACGATATCCACTGCTTTGTACGAAAGCCGCTCGGTCGGACTGATGAAATTGCCAGCTGAATTATTAACCAAACCATCGACCTGACCAAACTTTTCAACCGCTTTACTGATCACATTTTCGATCTGCTCAGGTTTCCTGACATCGCAGGGTACATATATAATATTCTCTCCTGCGCTCGCTTTCAGTTCTTCGACCGTTTTTGCCAGTATATCTTCTTTCCTGCTGCAAATCACCACGTTAGCGCCCAGTTTCAGGAAATAGGCGGCCATTGACTTTCCGAGACCGGTGCCTCCGCCGGTTACAATGATGGTCTTATTCGCGAGCGAGCCTTCGCGGAGCATTCCTTCCGTGTTTGACATCTTACCAGACTTTGGTTGAAAAGAAAATATTACTGTTGGGCAAGCAGATAAAGTACAGCCATTCTAACTGCAACACCGTTTTCTACCTGATTCAGGATAATGGAATGGTGAGAATCAGCAGCGTCGGAGGAAAGTTCTACACCCCTGTTAATAGGGCCGGGGTGCATCAGGACGATCTCTTTATTCAGGTCGTCCAGCATTTGTTTATTTATTCCAAAATAAAGAGAATACTCTCTGAGTGACGGAAAGTACTTGATCTGCTGCCGTTCCAGCTGAATGCGCAATACATTCGCTACGTCGCACCATTCCAAAGCCTCTTTTACATTGTGGCCGATCTTTACACCTAATTCGCCCAAATGCTTAGGGATCAGTGTGGAAGGTCCGCAAACCATTACTTCTGCGCCCAGCTTTTGCAAGCAAAATATATTGGAAAGTGCTACACGGGAATGCGTAATATCTCCGATAATCGCGATCTTTTTTCCTTGCAGGTCACCCAGTTTTTCACGCATTGAAAACGCATCCAGCAGTGCCTGAGTAGGGTGCTCGTGCGTTCCGTCGCCTGCATTCACCACATTGGCGGGAATGCGGGTAGACAAATAATGCGGCGCGCCCGGGCTGCTGTGGCGCATGACGATCATATCCACTTTCATCGCAAGGATATTGTTGACCGTATCAAGCAGCGTTTCGCCCTTCTTCACCGAACTGCCCGAGGCTGAAAAATTTACTACATCAGCCGAAAGCCTTTTTTCAGCAAGCTCAAAAGAAAGTCGGGTTCTGGTGGAATTTTCGAAGAAAACGTTGGCAATCGTAATATCTCTCAGGGAAGGTACTTTCTTGATGGGCCGGTTGATGACATCTTTAAATTCAGTAGCTGTATCTAAGATTGTCTGGATGTCATTCTCGTTCAGGTTTTTAATTCCAAGTAAATGCCGGACCGAAAGTTTTGTCATTGTGAATTGTCAATGAAAGTTTCGCAAAGATAGCAAGGAAGCTGGCATTGAGAAAAAACTGACAGCAATTCTGGTGATTCCGGAACATTCAACACTTAACTTTACCGCCACGTGAAATCACAATGGGGTTGCCAGTTTTGGTGACCTTTTATTTTAGAATATGGACAAACTGACCGTTATACAGCATTTGAAGCTGCTTTTAGAAGAAAAAATGAGTGTATCCTGGAATGCCATGGAAGCTGCGCAGGAATCGGCAAATGATCAGGGGAAAAGCTCGATGGGTGACAAATACGAAACTTCCCGTTCAATGGGGCAGCTCGACAGAAATATGCACGCGCGGCAATTTGAGCAAGCGCGCCAGGAAAGGTTGGTTTTGGAGCGGGTTAGCGCCGGTGAAGCGAGTCAGCGCGTGGCAGTAGGATCTTTGTTGGAAACTACCGCTGGCTGGTTCTTTGTCGCAGTGAGTTTGGGTTCTGTTAAAATAAATGAAGAGACCGTTTTGGCAGTCTCTTCATCGTCACCCGTCGGCGCTTCCTTACTAGGGAAAGAGGCGGGGAGTAAATTTGATTTTATGAAAAAGCAGCATGAAATACTAAGGCTGTATTAGTCTCAGGCCATATTGTGGTACACACGCTGCACATCGTCGTCGTCCTCAATTCTCTCGATCAGCTTTTCAACTTCGGCAGCTTCTTCTTCGCTTAAAGCCTTGGTATCATTTGGAATACGTTCAAAATCGGCTTCAACGATCTCGTAACCGTTTTCCTCAAAGTAATGCTGTAACGCACCGAATGCAGAAAATTCACCGTAGATATTGATCAGATCAGTCTCTTCATCCAGAAAGACCTCTTCTCCGCCCAGATCGATCAGTTCGAATTCAAGCTCTTCAATGTCTTTCGCGTTATTCTTGATCTTGAAAATGCATTTACGATCAAAAATGAAATCGAGCATTCCCATGGTACCGAAGCTGCCGCCGAGCTTATTAAAATAGCTTCTTACATTGGCTACCGTGCGGGTAGGGTTGTCGGTAGTACTTTCGACGAGAATTGCCACGCCGTGGGGGCCGTAACCCTCGTATACCATTTCCTTGTAATCTTCCTGATCTTTCGAAGTTGCCCTTTTAATGGCCCTTTCGACCGTATCTTTTGGCATGTTGGCTGCCCTCGCGTTCTGTAAAAGAACGCGTAGTTTCGCGTTGGTAGCAGGATCCGCAGTTCCATTTTTTACCGCAAGGACAATATCTTTGCCGATCCGGGTAAAAGTCTTGGCCATTTTATCCCAACGTTTGAACATCCTGGCCTTTCTGTATTCATAAGCCCTTCCCATGCTTATTATTGTTAATTGTGTAAAGATTTAGATGACACGAAGGTGATCATATTTTGCACAAAAATATAAAGACGAACACATCAGCCAAAAATAAATTTCTCACAAAAATAATATACATAAATGATCCTCGACTGGCATTTCAAAACCTTTGACGAGCTTTCTACCGAAGAACTTTACCAAATGCTACGCCTGCGTACCGAGGTTTTTGTAGTAGAGCAAAGGTGCTGCTTCCTCGATATGGACAACAAGGACCAGCTTTGTCACCATTTGTTAGGCTATCGAAACGGTGTGCTGGTCGCAGTTTCGAGAATAGTGCCGCCGGGTATTTCCTACGTGCATCCGTCCATCGGCCGGATCGTAGTGTCGGCCTCAGCGAGAGGGATCGGAGCGGGAGTGGAATTGCTTAACGTATCAATTGAAAAGCTGGAAAGATTGTATGGGAAAGCCGAAATCCGCATTGGTGCGCAGCTTTATCTGAAAAGGTTTTACGAATCATTTGGCTTCATGCAATCGAGCGGACCCTACCTGGAAGACGAGATCGATCACATAGAAATGACGCGAAGAGCGGGTTACAAAGCCGACTAGCCACCAAATGGGGAAGGATTTCCCATCTTTGATGAATTAATAAACACAAGCCTTTTTGGAGGATTTAACTAAATGATAATCCGACTGGAATATTCCGATAATTTGTAGTAATAAAACTACGGATCTTGAAAAAAAACTTTGATATAAATTGTTCCGTTGCGCAATCTTTGATAATTTGGCACAGAATTTTAGTTATTAGTATTCAGTCAAGCAAATTGTTGCTTTGGGACTGACGCCCGTCAGAAACCCAATAACATTTTTGACGAACACTGATAGAGGAGGGTTTACGTGGAATGGCCTACTGTAATGCGGTAGGCCATTTTTTTGTGCCTTAGTAATTGGTTCCCTTAACGAAATCGTGTTCATTTGTAGCAGTATCAGAACACGCCACACCATTTCATGACCAAAGTAACCGATTTCATTCAGCAGGCCGACGGCAAAACGCTGTTCTCCATCGAGATTATCCCCCCATTAAAAGGTCAGAATATCAATGAATTGCTTAATTCGATTGAACCGCTTATGGAATTCAAACCTCCGTTTGTGGATGTTACCTATCACCGGGAGGAGCTGATCGACCGGGTAGGGACCGACGGAACTATTGAGCGTGTACCTATCAGAAAGAGACCGGGAACAGTAGGGATTTGCGCCAGGTTGATGGAGCGGTTTCACGTCGATGCGGTACCCCACGTGATTTGCGGCGGTTTTACCAAAGACGAGACCGAAGATGTGCTGATCGACCTGCATTACCTGGGTATTGATAATGTATTGGTGTTACGAGGCGACCCTGAGAAGTCAGCGGGTGTGTTCAAGCCCAAGTCAGGCGGCCACACTTATGCGTCGGAGCTGGTAAGTCAGGTGAATGATATGAATAAAGGGATTCTGCTGAATGCCGAAACGGAAATGTCGCCTACCAACTTTTGCATTGGCGTAGCCGGTTATCCCGAAAAGCATTTCGACGCAACGAGTTTCGACACCGACTACCAGCATCTGCGCAAAAAGGTGGAACTGGGCGCTAATTATATAGTTACCCAGATGTTTTTTGATAACCAGAAATATTTTCAGTTCGTCGAAAGATGCCGCGCAGAGGGTATTACTGTACCTATTATTCCTGGTTTAAAACCGATCGCCACGCGCAAGCAACTTTCCGTACTCGCTCAGATCTTTCATCTCGAATTCCCGAAAGACCTTGTGAATGAAGTCGAAAAGTGCGAATCTGATCAGGAAGTACGGCAGGTTGGAATAGAATGGGGTATACAACAATGCCGGGAATTGATCGAGTACGGAGTTCCTGTCCTGCATTTTTACACAATGGGCAAATCAGATAATGTCGCCCAGATAGCCCGGCAGATTTTCTAGAACCGGCTTATTCATAGCAAACAGCAGTTCCATTTGCGCTGACCATCAGCATGGAACTGTTTCCGCCTATTGTTTCGAGATCAATATCGACGCCGATCACTGCATTTGCGCCCAATCGTTGTGCCTGATCCATCATTTCGCGGATTGCAATGCTTTTTGCCTCGCGCAGTCCCTGTTCATAAGAACCTGAGCGGCCGCCCACTACGTCGCGGATATTGGCCAGGAAATCCTTGAAAAAATTGGCTCCGATGATCGCCTCTCCATTTACCAGCCCAATGTACTTTGTGATCCTTTTTCCTTCGATGTTCGGGGTAGTAGTAACAAGCATATTAGCGTTTGGTTTTGTTGGTGCAATTTTCGCGGATGAAATTAGCGGATTGAAAAAGGCAGGGCGTAAAATAATGGTTTAACGGCAAAGAAGCAGCGGAACACGGTAATTTTTAATTAAACGCGGAAATTTTATCAGCTAAAAAATCGGTCACGGCCGCGTCCGTGAGAATATTGGTTAGCTTTGCCTTTGAATTTTTTAGATTAAAAAAGCAGTTATGGAACAGTCTATTGAGACAATTAATGCAATTATCAGAGGCAGACGCAGCATTTTTCCGCCAAGTTATATCGAAAAAGAAATCCCGGACGAGGTAATTAATGATATCCTCGAAAATGCAAACTACGCGCCCACACATAAGTTGACAGAGCCGTGGCGTTTCATCGTTTTCAAAGGCGCAAGCCTGGATCGCCTGGCCGGCTTTTTCTCCGAAAGATACAGAACCGTTACAGCGCCTGAATCCTTTTCACAGGCCCGCTACGATGCAGCCGGTGAAAAAGTACTTAAATCAGGTTGCGTGATCGTGATCAATGCAGAATTGCATCCCGACAAATTGCCTGAGTGGGAAGAAACGGCTTCGGTAGCCTGCGCGGTGCAGAATATGTGGCTTACAGCAACTGCCTACGGTTTGGGCTCGTATTGGAGCAGCCCCGGCGTTTTGAAAGAACTGGCTGAATTCCTTGGACTTCCTGAAAATCAAAAATGTATGGGCTTGTATTTCATGGGTTACCACAATGCGCCTGAAATGCCCGCACGCCGTACGCCCATTGAAGGCAAGATTACCTGGGCTGAATAATGGCAAAAAACAAGTCAGTTCTCCGCGCGGACAAGGTTTCAAAGCAATTTGGCGACCAGCCTGTACTTTCGGATATTAATCTGGAACTGAGGGCGGGGGAGTGGCTTGCGATTTTGGGCGAAAGCGGCTCGGGTAAGAGTACGCTTTTGCGCATTTTCGCCCGATTTCTGGATGCTGACCAGGGGAAGATTATTTTTAATGGAGAAGAATTGAAATCCGTGAGTGGCGAGCTGATCCCCGGGCATGAATCGATTCGACTGATTCACCAGGAATTTGAGCTTTTTCCAAATCAAACTGTCGAGGAAAATATCTCCTATTCGCTTCGGTTCTACGATTCCGAATACCGGCGGGAGCGGGTGGAAGAACTGCTTGAAGTTGCAGGCCTCGATTATGTAAGAACTCACAAAGCTAAGTTGTTGTCAGGTGGTGAAAAGCAGCGTACCGCGATCGCAAAGGCACTTGCCGAGCAGCCAGACGTACTTTTGCTTGACGAACCTTTCGCCCACCTCGACAATCACAACCGGCGTGTGCTGGGTGATGCGATCGAGAATATGCAGAAGCAGCAGAAAACCAGCTGCATTTTCGTGACCCACGAATCGTCGGATGCGCTCGCCTGGTCGGACAGGATCGCTGTGTTAAAAAATGGAAAGATTATCCAGGTTGGTACTCCGTCAGAAGTATATAATCAGCCGGTAAACAGTTATGTTGCCGAGCTTACGGGAGGCATTAACTGGCTCGGAAAGGGTGAGAAAAGGCATTTTATAAGACCCGAAAAAGTAAAGCCGACGAAGTTTCAGGAGAAAAGTAAATGGCAGGGAAAGGTAGAGGCGATTCGTTTCAAAGGGAATTATTGGGAAATCCGCTGCACAAATGGGCAAGAGCAACTTTCTTTTTACCGAAGCAAAAAAACGGTTGAAATAGGAGATACCGTTTTCCTTACCTACGCCGCCAAAGATCTGGGTAACATTTGATTTACAGGCTGAACCAGAAAGATATCTTCACTGCGAAAGGCGTCACATTGGGGTTGTCCAGGTAAGTAAGCCGGTGGATAAAGTCAATGCGGCCGCTTTTGAGAATATTGTCGATACCATAACCCAGCTCCACGTAGGGCCTGTCTTTCAGTCTGTTAAACAGCTGGATCTCAAGTCCGGCGTCGTCGGTAGCTGCGGTCAATGCCAGGTTCGATTCACTGATACTTCCGTAAAATAGCTTTCCTGTCGCGAGCATCCGCCACTTCAACTTTTTGATCGCGGGAATACGGTTGAGCAGAAAACCTTCAAAATTGTGCTCCATTCGCAGTGCAACGTAGCGATCGCTGACAAACTCGAAGTAACGCATCATATTGAATGCATTGTCGACGTAAAAAAGCGATTCATTTCCGAGCGGCGTGTAAAGCAGCGGATAGGGCAGGGTCGATGGGATCAGGCCGAATGTAAGATTATAGTAAGTTCGTCCGATCACCCCCGTGCGAAAACTTTGTTTTACATTGAAAGAGAGCTTGTTATAATTAAAGTCCCCTCCCAGAAAATTTTTGACACCCAATGTATATCTCAAAGTAAATGCGGGCGAATTGCCGTTTCCCATACTGATCCGCTCATTGTCATTTTGGAGAAACGTTTCCTTGTTCGCAAACCTCGTTTCGAAATTGATCTCGGTAATGTCAAATGCAGATTTCGTAGGAGAATCGATACCGGCTTCGGGTTGTGTTTTGTATGCAAAAGGAAACAGCGGTCTGAAATCTCGGTGCCGGATCTGCACACTGCCTGTTAAACCTTTCACCACTTCCCGCTTGAAATAAGCCGAAACATCTTCCTGCCAGTAAGCCCGGCGGAATGCGCCAAAACGTGAAAAAGCGCCAAAAAGCGTGTTAGGGCCGATTGTCTCGGCAGAAACGCCCAAACGTTCGAGATCCTTTGAATACGAAATACCCGCCATCGTCCACGGCTTCCGGTCGATGATGTAATCCATTCCCGCGCCGTATTTAAACGCTTTGTCCCGCGTACCATAAGCGCCGTAACCGCTGAAAATCCACTTGCGGCTGAAACCCGGATCAGTCCGGAAACCCATTCTGAAACGGTGACCCTCTACGGCATTATTGGCATACAAAAACAAATAAGGACCGATGTCAATATTCCATTTATCGATCTTCTTGTAACCGTTGACAAGAATGTTCAATATCTCGGTATAGGTCTTCACGACCGGCAAAACACGCAGGGAATCAACCAGTTGAAACGAAAGTCGCTCGCTTGGACTAAGTGCTTCCGGGCGGCTTTTGATCCAGAATGTTGAATCGTGTTTCATATAATCGTCTTTCAGCTCGATTGACGTATCATAGAATTTGCTGTCACGCGGCGCATTCAGTTTGAAGTTTGAATTGGCCGAATAGAATTTCAGCAGCATTCCCGCAGTCTGCTTTGTCGGCTCGTCCACATCAATCAGCACCCGCGTTTTCGACGTTAACCATTTTCCTTCATCTTCAAAAAGCTCATAAGACTGCTGGATCTTGATTTTTTCGATAAAATTCAGATTCGCCTTTTTACCCACATTAACGTCAATCTGAGTTAATGCATAAGTATCCCCGTCGACCCAGAAGTTACCGGTGAATGCAAGGTCCTGCTCTTGCCGGGGTTCAAATTCAATGTGGTAGTCGTAGCTGGAACCGTTGTAAACGCTGTCGGAGAGGTAGTAATCGTAATACAGCTTCCAGTTTTCGCTGATCGGCGAGACAAAATCTTTTTCCAGAAGATTTAACCAGTTATTGTAAAAATTGTATTGCTGAAATGAAGAGCCTATCAGCTGCGAGGTCAGACTTCCGTCTGTCAGACCCACGCCCGATATCTTCGTTTTATTAATGATCTCTTTCTTCTTCTTGGGGTCTCTGCGGTAAAAAACGTTGGAAACTGACTCAGAAATGAAGATAGGGATGATCGTTTCTCCATTCTCGCCTTTTACTTCATCGTATTTATCAACAATGTGCGTCATTTTTTTGACAGCCTTCCTGTTCCTGAATTTCTCTGAAAGGTTATCAATATCAATCTGGATTTTGTTATAACTCTCATATTCGTAAGCGCCCAGGTCATCTATATTATTTGTCTTCCTGTTCGCCACGATTTTTCTCAAAATTGCCCACGCAGGATTCTCGCCGGCAAATATCTTCACCTCTCTCAACTGCGTTGAGCCAGGCGCCAACTGCACGTCGATGGTCTGCTCGGTCAGGTCTGCCTTGATAGCCTTGCTGCGGTTTTCGTAACCTACATAAGTAACACTGATCGAGTCACCAGGAGGATTGTAGTTAAGCTGGTAAAAGCCGTCGAAATTGGTGGTAGTTCCGTAGAGCGAAGCCTTGATCGCCACATTGGCAAACGGGATCGCATCACCTGTACTGGCGTCCGTAACTCTCCCCTTGATTACATGAGTTGTCTGCGAATACGCTGTACCTGAGTAGATTAGTAGTAAAAAGAACAGGGGGCGTATTATTTTAAAGAAAGCATTCCGATCAACCGATATTCGCCCCGTATGCATGCCCTCACTTCGGTTTCTCATCGTTCCTAATCTCATTATTGGAGGTTATATCTGCCGACGGCCGTAAAATATGCACGTCCAGCACTGCTTTGGGCCTTGCAAGGTATTCCCTCACCAAAGTCCGCATTGAATACCCGTCAGGAACGTCCTGTGCGGCGAAAGATATTGCTTTGATGCCTTCATTATGTGCAATATACAGAGCCCGGGCATTGTGAAAATTTTGGGAAATGATCGTAAAGTTATCCTGATTAAAAAGCTCTTTGCATCGCACAACAGAATCAAAAGTCCGGAAACCGGCATAATCCAGGGTCATTACATTCTCCGGTATTCCCAGGTTCAGCAGCGCCCGCTGCATGGAAAGCGGCTCATTGTAATATTGCGAATCATTATTCCCGCTCAATATAATGTATTTGATCTTTCCCTCCTTAAAAAGCCGCGCAGTAGCTTCCATTCGATACTTAAAGAAAAGATTGTCTTTCCCTTTTTCCGATCTGGGGCTGGTACCGAGCACTAATGCAACATCATTGGAAGGCAGGTTTTCTATGGAAAAGTAATTGTATTGTCTCGTACAGTACACTACCCATAAATTACAAAGCAAGATGAAAATCATGCTTGCGAATAGTAAGGCTAATATGATCTTAATTGCTCTTTTCACCGAAACAATGATGTGCCCTCAGTTACCCGGGACGTTTACTGCAATGTGTTGCCTGCCTTATTCAGTACGCAAAAACAGGCACCTTCCGTTGCCTGTTTAGCGGATTAAGCCCTTTTTATTTATTCAAAAATGCCAAGCTGGCTTTTCGAATCAGGCCCTTTCTTGTTATCCTTTTTATTTTTAGTGCCTGATTTCTTATCCTCCTCAGCTTCCTCTCCTTCCTGCGGGTCGACAGTTTCCTCCGCTTTGCCCGTTAAGTTAACTGTATTTTCTGTGATAACTTCTGGTTCTGTTACACCGGTTACATCTTCACTGGTTGCCTCTTCTTCCAACACATTTTCGGGCTCTTCCGTTGCTTCCTGCTCCATTACCGGATCGGGCAGGGGAGCAAGCCAGCGGATATTCTTAAACTTGTCATTTGGAAGCTTGTTACCCATAGCCCGCCAGCCGCGTACGTCCACCATTTCTTCGATGATATATTCAGTGGTAGTCTCCTCTTTCTGAGGTGTTTTGGGGTAAACAATTTCGAGCACCGGACGTTTGTCAGTGCTGGCCAACAGCAGCTTGCTGTTTTTGGCGTCACTGATAAACAGGAATTTCTTGTCCAGCGAGGAAGTCTCTATATTAAAGCGTTTGATAAAATGCTGTTTCTGGCCTCCGTCAAAATAGATCGCCGTGATCGCAAGCGTCGGATCAAATTTCTTGACGAGCAGTACCTCATTGGGCACATAGTGATTGGTCAGATCAAAGTTCGTCAGTTCATAGGAACCGTCTTTGTAAATAACCAGGATACTATCCGAAGGCCCGAAATTGCCAAGATATTCACCTCTTTCGTCACGATTAAGGCGCCCGATAATCGGGTCAAACCACATATCCACCCCGCCCAGCGTCGAGCGACCGGCTTGCTTCAGCGTAATTTTCCTGATCGGATATTTGGTCAATATATTACCCATTGCGCTCCTGTTCTTGATCAGCAGCTCCGCGAAATTGAAATCAAACTGCTTGACTTTCGCTTTGCTCTGGGCTGTAAGGTTCACGGTGATAATCTCGGCTTCCCCGTTATCATTGGCAGTGAAATAAGTGATTTTGGATTTGGGAGAACCCTGCGTCAGATCATATTCACGGTCTCTGGTCACCGCTGTGATCTGGCACCTTTTGATGTAAGAAACGCCCGTTTTTCCATCCAGGTAAACGAGGTTATACACTTTACGCTCATCGTTTTTGACAAAAACCGCACAGTGAATAATGTCCTTTCCAACAAATATCTTCTCCTGCACTTTGGTTACAAGGCATTTTCCATCACCCCTGAAAATGATAATATCATCGATATCCGAGCAATCCATCACATATTCGTCCTTTTTAAGACCATATCCGATAAATCCTTCGGCGCGATTAACATACAATTTCTGGTTATTGGCAGCTACGATATTCGCTGAAATCTGGTTGAATGCACGTATTTCAGTTTTTCTTCCACGGCCTTTACCATATTTTTTCAGCAGATCGCGGAAATAGTCGATCGCAAAACGGGTGATATTGGCCAGGTTATCTTCGGTTTCTCCCAATTCTTCCTGCCATTTCCGCATCAGTTCGTCAGCCTTGAAACCGTCGTATTTAGAAATACGCTTGATCCGGATCTCGGTCAACTCAACAATATCGTCGTCGGTTATTTCCCGGTAGAATTGTGGTTTGAATGGTTCGAGTCCTTTATCGATCGTCCTGATTACCGCTTCAAAGGTTTCGCATTCCTCAATATCCCGGTAAATGCGGTTTTCAATAAATATCTTTTCAAGAGATCCGTAAAGGATTTTTTCAAGAAGTGCCAGCCGTTTGATTTCGAGCTCTCTTTGCAGCAAGTGTACAGTTTGCTGGGTATTGTATTTTAAAATTTCGGTAACACCTACAAAATGAGGCTTATCTGCGATAATAATACAGGCATTCGGTGAAATGGACACTTCACATTCAGTGAATGCGTAAAGTGCGTCCATAGTAATATCCGGAGAAACTCCCGGTGCCAGGTGTACCTGTATCTCTACCTCCGCCGCCGTGTTATCAACAACTTTTTTAACCTTGATCTTCCCACCGTCATTCGCTTTTACAATGGAATCAATGAGCGAAGTGGTCGTGGTACCGAAAGGAATATCACGGATAACGAGCATTTTTTTATCCTCCTCCTCGATCCTGGCCCGCACGCGCACCTTTCCACCGCGGTGCCCGTCATTGTAATTGGAAACATCTATCTGCCCGCCAGTCAGAAAGTCGGGGAAAATGGAGACTTCTTTTCCCTGCAAAATGGCAATGGAAGCCTCGATCAGCTCACAAAAGTTGTGGGGAAGTATTTTGGTGGAAAGCCCTACCGCAATGCCTTCCACGCCAAGTGAAAGAGTTAGCGGAAATTTGACAGGCAGGGTAACGGGTTCTCTTTTCCGGCCATCGTAGGAAAGCTGCCAGTCAGTGGTATCGTCGTTGAATACGATTTCCTTTGCAAATCTGGAAAGCCTTACTTCAATATAACGCGCTGCGGCCGCACTATCGCCGGTGCGGATATCTCCCCAGTTTCCCTGGGTATCAAAAAGCAATTCTTTCTGGCCGATATTAACGATCGCATCGTAAATGGAAGCATCGCCGTGCGGGTGATACTGCATTGACGAGCCGACCACGTTCGCCACTTTGTTAAAACGCCCGTCGTCCATTTCGTTGAGCGCATGCATAATGCGTCGCTGAACCGGTTTCAGACCGTCTTCAATCGCAGGTACCGCACGCTCAAGAATTACATAAGAGGCATAATCCAGAAACCAGTTTTCATATAAACCCGAAATGGGCACTTTTTCATGCAATCCGCTATCTTCTACGTCAGGCGTAGCTCCGTTTTCGTCCATAAATGAAGGAGGAACCAGGTTTTAAACTAATCAGAAATATAAGGTCTTCATCCACCGGCTTTCGTTGAAGGACTGCAACATATCCAGGTACGTTGCAGCGCGAAAATTGCCGTCAGATCGATTTGAATTAACTGCTAATATAGCAAATAAAGCTATAATTATCAGTTTGCAGCGTCGGGGTCCTGCGCGTTCAGGACGGTCAGCAGCTCGCTGATCATCATCGCTGTGGCACCCCAGATTTTGTACCCCTGTACCATATAGTGCGGCGCATGAACCTGCTCGCCGCGCACCTGAATGTCGCTGGATCCGATGATATTAATGTCGGATATTTCTTCCAGTTTGATCTCAAAAATGTCTTCCACTTCGCGCGGGTCGGGGTAGAAATCCGGGCGGTAGGGCATGGCGGCTATCACAGGTAACACGTAGAAGTTGCTCGCCGGAATAAAGAGCTCCGTGAGTATCCCGAGTATCTTCACATCATTCAGCCGCAAACCGATTTCCTCCTGCGCTTCCCGCAGTGCCGTACGAACGAGATCCTTGTCGGTAAGCTCATAGCGCCCGCCGGGAAATGCAACCTGGCCCGAATGCACGCCATCGTAGGCGGGGCGAAGGATGAGGGGGAAATATATTTCGTTTTGATGGGGATAAAACAAAATAAGGATCGCGCTTTTGCGCGTGCGGGAATTGGGTTTAAATGTAAGCCGCAGCTTACTGGAAGCCTGCATCAGCTTATGCGCCGAATCACCCGGAAGCGGGTACTTCAGTTTTTTAGCTAATTGTTCGGTAAATAACGAAAAGGATTCCAGTGATGCCATCGCGGCTGTGGGGTGTCAGGAATTGGTATTTTACAAATATAACAAATAACGATTGCCGTGTTATACCCTTGCGTACAACTTCGCGAGCTGCTCGGCGCAGCGTTCTCCATCCATGGCAGCCGACATAATCCCACCGGCGTACCCGGCTCCTTCTCCGCAGGGAAACAAGCCTTTGACCTCGGGATGTTCGCAACTTTCGCGCTCGCGGGGAATCCGTACAGGCGAAGAAGTGCGGCTTTCCACGCCGATCAGCTGGGCGTCGGGCGAAAGGTATCCCCGCATTTTCTGCCCAAAATCATTCAACGCTTCCCGAAGCGGAAATGCGATATTTTCAGGCAGGATTTCATACATGTCCACCGATTCCAGACCAGGCTGGTAAGAGGTATCACGCAGTTCCGACGAGATTTTCGACTTCACAAAGTCCGTAGCAAGCTGCGCCGGGGCGGTTTGCATTGCTCCCGCCAGCGCACATGCCCGCTGCTCCATTTCCATTTGATATTGTAGCCCTGCCAGAGGCCCAAAAGATTTGTAAGTTAGCAGATCGGGCTCTTCCACCGAAACCACCAGCCCCGAGTTGGCATAAGGCGAGTCGCGTTTGGACGGCGACATGCCGTTCACCACCACTTCGCCCGTCGCAGTGGCGGCCGGCACGATGAACCCTCCGGGACACATACAAAACGAAAATGCGCCGCGCTGCACTCCCTTGTAATTTGTTTGCGTGACCAGAGAATAGGAGGCGGCCGGTAAATAAGGCCCGCGGTCTGTGGCGCAGTGGTATTGAATTTTGTCGATCGTATTTTGAGGATGCTCGATCCGTACGCCCATCGCAAAAGATTTACTTTCGATCAGGATGTTTTTAGCATGGAGCAACGTGTAGATATCCCGCGCGGAATGCCCCGTTGCCAGGATCACGCCCAAGCCGGTATACGCATTCCCATCATGGGTCACCACACCTTTCAGTATCCCTTCTTCAACCAGAAAGTCCGTAACTTTTGTATTAAAATGAATCTCCCCGCCGGCTTTTAGAATGCTCTCGCGCATTTCTGAAACCACAAGTGGCAACTTATTCGTGCCAATATGCGGGTGCGTATCGATCAGGATCTGCTCATTTGCACCGTGCTGGACAAAAATTTCCAATATCCGCCGAATGTCGCCGCGTTTGTTGGAACGGGTGTAAAGTTTGCCGTCGGAGTAAGTACCCGCCCCACCTTCACCAAAGCAATAGTTGGACTCGGGATTAACAATGTGTTCTTTATTGATAGCCGCCAGATCGCGTCGCCGCGCGCGTACATCCTTACCTCTTTCAAAAATGACGGGCTTGATACCCAGCTCGATCAGTCGCAGCGCGGCAAACATACCCGCCGGGCCGCAGCCAATAATGAGCGCCTGCGGACGTGTGCTGACGTCTTTATATTCAAAAACAGAAGTAACCAGCGACGGTGGAAATTCGTTTACGTAAACTTCCGCCTGAACATTCACTTTCACCTGCCTGCCACGCGCGTCGATTGACTGCCGTGTTTTTCGAATAAAAGGCTGATCAGCTTCGCGAATGCGGAGTTTTCTGAAAATATGTTGTCGGAACTGCTCTTCGTCCAGAGCGATCTCCGGCGCGAGCGTAAGTTGAAGCGTATGATGCATAAGAAAGGGATTTATCCTTTAAGTAATACAAAGGTAAAAAATTTCGGCCCTGATACCGCAGGAAAACCGGCGTTTACCGGGAGGGTAGCATCGGACCGAATGATACTTTATCATTAAAATGAAATAGAAATACATGGAGACGAACCGACGTCAGTTTCTTCAAACAATACCCGCACTGGCAGCCGCGCCGGCTTTGCTGTCAGCGGCCCAGGCGGCTCCTTTCTTTCCGCTTTCCTGCAACCAGTATTCCTGGATCACCTTTTATGCCCGCGACGGAAAGGACTGGGGAGCTGATCTCGACGCGTCGCTCGCTGATTTCGCCTCTACTGGTTTAAAAGCCTATGAGCCGGCACTGAACAATGCGGGAGAAGTGACGAAGCTGTTGCCGCTTTTGAAAAAATACCAGATTTTAATGCCGTCAGTTTACGTGAATACCTCTTTGCACGAGGCTGGAGAAGCAGCAAAGTCCATTGAGTCGGTACTATCGATCGCGGATGCATTGAAACCGGCGAATACTAAAATTGTCGTGACAAACCCCAATCCTATTAAATGGGGGAGTCAGGAGAATAAATCGGATGCGGAACTGGCGGAACAGGCGAAGAATATGGATAAGCTGGGTGCTGAGCTGAAAAAACGCGGCATGACGCTGGCATACCATACGCACGACGTTGAGCTGCGGGCTGCGGCGCGGGAGTTTCACCACATGCTGCTGGCAACCGATCCCAAAAACGTATCACTTTGTCTCGACGTACATTGGGTATACCGCGGCGCTGGCAATTCGCAGGTTGCTCTATTTGATATTGTTAAATTGTACGGAAGGCGCATTGTAGAATTGCATATTCGCCAATCGAAAGGCGGTATCTGGCAGGAAACCTTTGGCGAAGGTGATATCGATTACCCGAGACTAGTCACTGCGATGAATGCTATAAATGTAAAGCCGCATTTTGTTTTGGAACAGTGCTTAGAGAAAACTTCTCCAAAAACGATGAATGCAGCTGAGGCACATAAAGTGGATATGGTTGAGGCAAAACGTGTTTTTGGAATCTTGTAAAATATATGGGGCAATTTGAAAAGTTGATATTTAAACTACTCTCGGGTGCTGCTGATAATAATTTCAGTTTCAATGATTTGAGATCTATTCTTTTAAATCTTGGCTTCACAGAAAAAACAACGGGAGGTAGTCATCGAATTTTTTATAAGGAAAATATTGCGGAAATTGTAAATATCCAGCCTGATGGAAACAAGGCTAAACCATACCAGGTCAAACAGGTCAGAGCAATAATCTTGAAATACAAGCTTGTCAATTATGAACAGTAAATACGAGCTCATCATTTATTGGAGCGAAGAAGATAACAGATTCATTGTCGAAGTGCCAGAGTTGCCTGGCTGTATGGCCGATGGAAGTACTCAAAGCGAAGCGCTTGCAAACGCACAAATCGTGATAGATGAATGGATAGCAACAGCAAGAGAACTAAATCGTGAAATTCCCAAAGCGAAAGGGAAATTGATGTACGCGTGATATGCAGACCATATTCATCCGCTAATACTATAAGCCTCTACAACCTGCTCTGTAAATCCTTGCTAGTTTCCCGGGAGCCGTCGTGTGACCAGCCTGGCGCTTTGAGCAGATATTTCAATTTTGTCGGAAGATCCACGGGTTGCTGAAAATCCCGCCCGATCTCTTGCCACTCGTGAAAAACGGTCTGCACTACGTTTTCGGGCTGCATTGGTTTTGTTAAACCATAACGTGGCGGTACCTCTGCCATTTCTTCCTGAAACGTCCCGAATATGCGATCCCAGATAATCAGACACATACCCATATTTTTATCCAGGTATTGCACGTTGCTCGCATGATGCACGCGGTGGTGGGAAGGCGTAACCAGCAAATATTCCAGCCAGCCCAGTTTTTTGACATATTCGGTATGCACGATAATGCCGTAAATCTGCGTCAGCGAATACATGACGATGATATCCGCAGGCTCAAAACCTAAAATAGCGAGCGGGATAAAATAAATGAAACGGTACAGCGGTTGGAAAACAGACGAGCGAAAACCGGTCGTCAAATTGAAATGCTCGGAAGAATGGTGCGTCACGTGCACTGCCCAGAAAAGCCTGGAATGGTGATCCACATAATGCAAAGTATAAAACGCGAGATCTTCAAGCAAAAAAAGCAAGAGCCAGTAAGCGAACGGATTCTGGATCGGGGGAAACAGTGCAAGGTTGTAGAACCACAGCAGAACAGTCACATAAACTGCCCGGAAGAGCAGGTCAATACCGCCATTGCAGAGCATCAGGACAGCATTGGTGACGCTGTCCCGAAATGAGTAGGAGGGTTTGGCGGAATGGTCGTGGCTGCGTTGCCGGTACGTAAAGAAAATCTCTAAACCTATTAAAAACAAATAGAACGGAGTGGAAATCTTCAACAGGAAATCCTCAAAGTTGTATGTGCCAGGCATTGTAGTATTTACAAATAGTTGGCAAATATAGCCGGGTAAAGTATCGAAGATTTTCCTGGCTGAATTTCTAAGAAATTTTTAATGTGGCTCCGCTAAAACGCTCTGAATCATGACCGTGTCAGGGAATAATTTTCTTCAATGCCTTTCTTAAAGCTTCGTTCTTGAATTTCTTTTGAAGGATGATTGGCGCGGCAATGCGTTCCCGGCAATCGTAGAGTGAACACCGTTCGCAGGTTTGATTTACCTCGCGGGAAGGCAGCGACGGATCGTCGAGAAAGGCCAGCTTTTCCCTGGTCGGTTCGTCGAGGTAAATGCCCATTGAAACGCTGACATTCAGATTGGGCGTCGGTGACATTTGCTGGGCAAAACTGATCACCAGGTATTCGTCCTGGGTGTCGACGTAAGTTGATTTTTGCGCCTTGCACAATACCTGCGGCTGTTCCTTGCTATTGATTTTGTCGGCCAGGTCGTTCAGGATCGTGAGTGCCACCCAGCGGCGGCAATAGTGCTCGTCGCGCACCGTATGCGGATAATGTTTTCGGGAAATGTGCATTTCCTTCGTCATATCGAACACATTCTGGCCTACAAAATTATTGAACCGTGAAAAAAAGATCTGATTGATACCAAAATAACGCGGCAGGATATTGCTGAGCCGGTAACAGAAAGATTCGGGGGTAGTATTAAAATGATGGATCAACCGGATAAGCTGATCAGGCTGCCACGTTTTCTGCGCAAAAACGTCCGTAATAGCCGGTACCAGCAAACTTCTCTTAATAATAATCGCACTCGCGAAATAAGAAGCTTTGAAGTTGTTCAGCAGCTGCTCAAACGTTTCAGCTTCGACGAGGGCGGTGGTCTGCAGGCGGTTTTTCAGACCTAAATACAGATACCCAAGCTCGCGCCCATAAATGAATGCACGCTGGACAGAAGATAAATGTGCATTGAGCAGCAGCCGGTTACCTAGTATATTATTGATCGTAAGCGAACGTACCGTTGAAAATTCAGGATTAGTGCGTTCATTGATCTGCTCGATTTTGTAATTGAATTTTGTTTTTAGAACCCCTGCAAGAAAATTCTCGTCGAGCAGTTTTTCCGGCTCCACGTTATGCTCTGTCAGAAAATGCTCAGCTTCCAGTTCTATATCTTCGAAATAATTGTCGTGCATTTCCTGGTAAGTCCTTAATGCAGAGAAGTAAAACTTCTCGATCGACATATTGTAATTCCGCGCGATCTCGATCAATGTACCCACAAATGCACTGATCTTCATCGGCGCGTCGGACAGGATTTCAAGCAGGTTGGCAGGGTCAATACCGAAGAGTTCAAGCGGCAGTTCGGTGAGGATATTGGAGCTTAATAAGTCCGAAATCGGTTCGAGTCGCTTGCTGAGTTTCAGGGAAACCAGCGTATCGTAGTCTACATCTATCGCTCTTGCGAGCGCCAGTATTTTATCAGACTTTGGGTATTTCTTTCCTTTTTCAATTTCGTTGATATAGGAAATAGATAAGCCCGATTTTGCAGATAATTCGCTTAATGACAGGCCCTTATCCAGTCGCAGCTGTTTAAGTTTCAATCCAAATACCAACCTAACATTATCTGTATTTATCGCCACTGTTTTGGATGAAAAGGCCTGATTTGAGAGGTTCGCTATCAGGCAATTTAATTAAAGAATCGCAAAAGTAGAAATCAGATCCTTTGACCCGACTGACAAGCAATAAAAAACGGGACCGATCAAATGAAAGGTCCCGTAGATATTATGCTGGTTGCGCCTGACTTACAAAATAGCGAAGCCGAGCGTTGCCTGGAATAGATTGCTTTTCTTTCCAAATTGAGATGCAGTAGTCGCGTTGTTAAAGTTGATTTTCACAACATCTGTGAAATTTCCTTCGTAACGTACGTCGAGACTTAATCTTCCAAAATCAAGACCAACACCTGCCTGATAACCGTAAGCAAGGCGGTTTTTGAATTCTGCCTCTGAATTGCCACCGGTCACATCGTCAAATGAATCGCCAAGTTTTCCATTACTGTTCAATCTCAAAGAAGCCATCGGGCCGACATTGATACGGAAGAATTTAGCGATTCGTACACCGAAAAGGATCGGTACGTCGAGGTTAGAGAAACGTACATCTACTTTTCCATCCGAGTTCTGTACACCATCTTCATACACATTAAATCTTCCTCCTTTTTGAGATAGTAAAAATTCAGGCTGGATATATGCGTTCTTACCAAATCTGAAAAATACACCACCTACAAAACCCAGTGAGCGGTTATCGTTGTCTTTAAAATCAAATGCACTTCCACCCGAATTGAGTGATAAATCGTTACTTCCGTTGATATTAGAAAGGTTTGCCCCAGCTTTGATACCAAATCTGAAAGCAGGATCGTATTGGGCCGATGCGGAGTAGCTGATCAATAGTGCACACAGCGCAATTAGAATGTTTTTCATAGCAATATGAATTAGATAGTTTGAATGATGAATACCTCTTTATTAAATTTTATTAAAAAGTTATGCCGGGTCTGGGGACCATTTCTGAACAGGCTTCTGGGCATTAGTTTCCCCAAATACGCTTTGCTATGCCTGTTTCGCAGGTTATTAGCGGCAGAGGAAGCTGGATACGATCAAAAACGCTATTTTTGCGCGTTGTTTCAATAAATTATTTTAATCACCTTCCTATTACAGGACAGCTTTCGCAATCGGTTTTTTCAAGGATTGGGAATGCATTTAAATGATAAGCTATGAGTGAGTATAGTCATGGGGAAATAGAAAAAAAATGGCAGGGTTTCTGGGAAAAAAATGGGACTTACCATGTTTCGAATCAATCAGAAAAACCAAAATACTACGTGCTGGACATGTTTCCCTATCCTTCCGGCGCGGGTCTGCACGTGGGGCACCCGCTGGGTTATATTGCCTCCGATATTTATTCCCGGTATAAAAGACTGAAAGGTTTTAACGTATTGCACCCGATGGGCTTCGATAGTTTCGGTCTGCCGGCTGAGCAATATGCGATCCAGACCGGCCAGCATCCTGCGATCACGACCGAGCAGAACATATCACGCTACATTGAACAATTGAAAAACCTGGGTCTGAGCTACGATTGGAGCCGCGAAGTGCGTACTTCCGATCCGGGCTATTACAAATGGACGCAATGGATCTTCGGCGAGCTTTTCAATAGCTGGTACAATAACGATTCCGACAAGGCAGAGCCGATTGAAACTTTGACCCAAAAATTCAGCGAAAGCGGAAATAGAGGAGTTAATGCGCCTGCTGATGAGGATACCCCGCAATTTACAGCCGAAGAATGGAATGCATTTTCGGAAGAAGAACAATATAAGATCACATTAAAATACAGACTTACCTACGTAGCCGACGCGACCGTAAACTGGTGCCCGGGCCTGGGTTCTGTATTGTCAAATGACGAAGTAAAAGACGGCGTTTCTGAGCGTGGCGGATTTCCGGTTATCCAGAAACTGATGCGCCAGTGGATGATGCGCATCACCGCCTATTCGCAACGTTTGCTGGACGGACTCGACACCGTAGACTGGACCGATTCACTAAAAGAACAGCAGCGCAACTGGATCGGAAGGTCGGTAGGAGCGTTGGTGAAGTTTCAGATTTGGGAAGAAAGGGAGGAAAGGGAGGAAGGGAGGAAGGAGGAAGGAGAAAAAAATACATCTTCCCTTTCCTCCGTTCCTCCATCCTCCATTCCTCCATCCTCCCTTCCCTCCCCCTTCATCGAAGTCTTCACCACCCGTGTCGATACGATCTATGGGGTTACTTTTATGGTGATCGCGCCGGAGCATGAGCTGGTGGATCAGATTACTACTCCCGAGCAGCGCGGGGCGATTGATGAATATATCGCGATGACGCAGAAGAAGTCGGAGCGGGATCGTATGTCGGATGTGAAAACTGTTTCCGGGGCTTTTACGGGTGCGTTTGCGATCAATCCTTTTAATGGGGAGAAAGTGCCGGTTTATATTGCTGACTACGTTTTGGCGGGTTACGGAACGGGCGCGGTCATGGCAGTACCTTCCGGCGATCAGCGCGACTGGAATTTTGCGAAGCATTTCGACCTGCCGATTATCCCCATTCTGGATGGACAAAAAGACATAGAAATACAGGCCGACGCTACCAAGGAAGGCAAGTATATCAATTCGGGAATCATTAACGGACTGACTTTCCACGAAGCGAACAAGGTTTTGATACAGTACCTGGAAGAAAAGGGTATTGGTAAAGGAAAGATCAATTACAGGCTGCGCGACGCGGTTTTTAGCCGCCAGCGATACTGGGGCGAGCCGGTTCCTGTTTTTTATAAAGAAGATAGTACCGGAACTCCGTTACCTTATCTGATGTCTGAAAGCGAGTTGCCGCTGAACCTGCCGGACGTCGATAAATACCTTCCGACAGAATCAGGCGAGCCGCCGCTGGGGCGGGCGCAGGGCTGGCAGCACAGCTCAGGAAGTGCCTACGAACTGAGCACGATGCCGGGTTGGGCGGGCAGCAGCTGGTATTGGTACCGGTATATGGATCCTAAAAATCAGTCGGAATTTGCTTCGCAGGAAGCGATCGGTTACTGGCAGAATGTGGATTTGTACATGGGCGGTACGGAACATGCGACGGGGCATTTGCTATACAGCCGGTTCTGGAACAAGTTTCTGAAAGACAGAGGTTATGTGCCTCAGGAAGAGCCTTTTAAAAAGCTTATCAATCAGGGTATGATCCAGGGTCGCAGCAGTTTTGTGTACCGGGTCAAAAGTGAAGACTATAACAATCCAACTTTCGTAAGTGCCGGATTGCGCGACCAATATGAAGTTTCAGCATTGCACGTGGATGTGAATATCGTGCAGAACGATGTGCTGGATATTGAAAAGTTCAAGTCGACGCGGGCGGATATTGGTGCTGGAAATGCGACTTTCATTCTGGAAGACGGGAAATATGTTTGCGGGGTGGAGATCGAGAAAATGTCGAAATCCAAATTTAATGTCGTTAATCCTGATGATATCGTAGAAAAGTACGGAGCCGATACTTTGCGTTTGTACGAAATGTTCCTCGGCCCGCTCGAACAGGCCAAACCCTGGAATACGCACGGTATTGACGGTACTTACCGATTTATACGCAAGCTGTGGCGGTTGTTTTACAACGACGCCGGCCAGTCGGTTGTGAAAGATATTCCTGCCAAACCGGATGAATTGAAGATCCTGCACAAAACGATCAAGAAGATCGAGGAAGACATTGAAAACTTCTCGTTCAATACCGGCGTGAGTGCTTTTATGGTTTGTGTCAATGAATTGGGCAGTCTGAAATGTCACAGTAAATCGGTATTGCAGGAGCTGGTTATCTTGATCTCTCCCTATGCGCCGCATATTGCAGAGGAACTTTGGGCGGCGTTGGGCAATGCAGAAGGAACGGTTTCAAGCGCCTCTTTCCCGAAATGGGAACAGCAGCACGTGATCGACGCGATCTTTGAATATCCTGTGCAGATCAACGGAAAAGTGCGCATCTCACTTCCTTTCCCGCTCGATACACCGTCGGACGAGATTGAAAAATCAGTTCTTGAAAATGAGACAGTGGTAAAATGGATGGAAGGAAAACCTGCGAAAAAGGTGATCGTCGTTCCAAAACGTATTGTGAATGTAGTGATCTAGATTTTTATAATACAAAAGAAAGCCCGGTGCAATGAGTGCGCCGGGCTTATTTTTTGGCTAACAGATATTATTTAATGGCCAATACGCGCTCTGCAGGTTGCTCGGACAGTTCAAATGTTTTGGTCAGTTTTTCACCTTTACCGGTGATCTGAATGGTGTAAACGCCGCTTGGCAGATTTTTAACATTCAATGCTTTTCTGAATTTCTCAGTATCCTTTCCGATCACTTCACGGAACATCACGTGGCCTCTGTCATTGGTTACCAGCACCAGCGCATTGCAATCCGCATACTTATCAACACTGATATGGATGTTACCTGATTTCGAAGCGAAAATTCCGGTACCGAAGCTGGTTACTTTTTTAGTTTCCTTGTCTTCGGCAAAAGTATTGGCAGTAAAAACAACAGTGAAGGCTACTGCGAAGGCGATTGATTTAAGTAAGTTTTTCATGGCTAATGGATGTTTGAAGTTTTCTGTGATTGCTGTCCCTCTTGGACATAACAAAGATAGGTGACGACAGGTACTATGTATTACAAAGTACAGGAACGGTTGAGATTGAAAATAAATGGTCGTAGCTGCGGAACACTGAACTTTGCTATTTTTGCAGCATAATGGCGAAAAAGAAAATTAAGGCCTCTCCGAAGAAAATACCCTATTTAAAACCCCTTCCGCCCAAAGGCTGGGCAATTATTGCCGGGGTCGTTTTGCTCATAGTGGGTATCATCTGGTGGCGCGATAGTAAGGATGAAAACCAGTGGGAGTTCGTCAGCAAGTTCGGGATCCGGCTGCCGATGCGTTACGCAATCCACGGGATAGACGTTTCCCATCACAATGCAAAGATCAACTGGGACAAGCTGAGAAATACACGATCGGGCGACGTGAAGATTGACTTCGTGTACATCAAAGCGACCGAAGGCGCGACGCATTTAGACAAACAATTTAAAAGAAACTGGAACGAGGCAAAAAGGGTAGGGATGAAACGCGGGGCTTATCACTTTTATAATCCGCGAGTAATGTCTGATAGGCAGGTGCAGAACTTCATCGGTCAGGTGAGGATGGAAACGGGCGATATGCCGCCCGTGCTGGATTTGGAAACGCACGCCGGCCGACCCGACGATATCATCATAAAAGGGGTAAGAAACTGGCTCACGCAAATAGAAAAGCATTACGGCGTGCGGCCTATTATTTATGTCAATGAATATTTCTACAAAAAATATATAGCCGGGAATTTCGACGACTACCCGCTCTGGCTCGCCGGCTATTCCCGCGACGATATCAGCGACCTCGCCCTCGATTCACAAGTATTATTCTGGCAGCACAGCGAAAAAGGCTGGGCCGACGGGATAAGAGGATTCGTGGACTACAATGTATTCCTGCACGAAGGAGACGACTGGGCTGCGCTAGGAGAGTAGTAAAACCCAAACCCCTGAAGGGGCTTTACTTTGGTTTTTTGCAGCAACGAAAAGTCCCCCTTGGGGGATTTAGGGGTATTTTTTTAAGCCCAAATATCAAACCAAAGGTTCCTAAACCCCTACCCCTAAAAGGGCTCTACTTAGGTTTTCGCAGCAACGAAAAGTCCCCCTTGGGGGATTTAGGGGTTTTTTTTCAGCCCAAATCTCAAACCAAAGGCTCCTAAACCCCAACCCCTAAGGGGGCTTTGCTTTGGTTTTTTGCAGCAACGAAAAGTCCCCCTTGGGGGATTTAGGGGTCCTCTCAAACCAAAGGCTCCTAAAACCCCAACCCCTAAAAGGGGCTTTACTCTGGTTTTTGCAGCAACGAAAAGTCCCCCTTGGGGGATTTAGGGGTATTCTTTGACCCCAAATCTCAAACCAAAGGTTCCTGCTGGCTTAAACAGTGAAAACTACCTTGTCCCCAGATAATCTCAGTCGCTTCGAGTGGAATGATCTTTCTTCCTGCGAATGCTTTTTCCAGGATATCGATGGCGACCTGATCGTTGGGATTATTGAAGACCGGAACGATGACGCCGGTATTGCAGATTAAAAAGTTAGCATAGGAGCCGGGTGTACGGAAACCGTCGATAACGACTTCTTTTGGCATCGGCAGCTCGATGATATTCAGCTGTTTGCCATTTACCAGCCGCATTTTTTTAAGTAGATCCAGATTGGTTTGCAAAATTTCATGGTTCTCATCTTCCCGATTTGACTCGACGCAAGCTACCACGGTATCTTCATTGATAAATCGCGTTGTATCGTCAATATGTCCGTCGGTATCGTCGCCGACAATGCCGCCTTCTACCCACAATACCTGCTCGACGCCGTAGTAATCGCAGAGGTATTTTTCAATTTCTGCCTGTTTCAAATGCGGGTTACGGTTGATATTCAGCAGACACGATTTGCTGGTCAGCACACTTCCGGCGCCATTGAATTCCACCGCGCCACCTTCCATGATAATGCCGGGATTGACGATCGGTAAGTTCAGGTATTCCGCTACCGCCGAAGGTGTACGGTTGTCGTCATCGAAAGGCGGATATTTGCCTCCCCACGCATTGTGGCCCCAATCCACGATCATTTTCTGTTTCGTTTCAGGGTTGATCAAAAACGAAGGTCCGTGATCGCGGCACCACGCGTCATTGGTAGGTTTTATTATAAATTCGATTTTAGAAAGATCGACTCCGGTACGGGAAAGTTCTGCTATTATAAATTCTTTAAGATTCTCATTGTCAGCAATAATACCCACATTTTCACCCTGGCTGATCGCCTTGATGAATGCCAGATATTGCGGCCGCATTTGTGCCAGTTTCTCTCCCTGCCACGACGATTCGTTATGCGGAAAAGTGAGCCAGGTAGCCCGGTGCGGATGCCACTCAGGAGGAAAAATGAAACCGGATTCTTTCGGAGTTAATGAAGTATGAAGCTCAGACACGATTTTGCGATTGGTAATGAATACCGCAAAGGTCGGAAAGGTTTTGGGTTAAGGCAAAATCAATTATTAGCCACCATCACATTATCCACCAGATAAGTCCCGTCAACGGTCTCGAGGTGATAGGCTTTCGTCACGCGTCTCGCGTTTTCTTTTACCGCACCTATTTTCCACAAGGACACCAGTCCGGTAGCAGGTTCGTAATGGTATAAAACGTCTTTTTTGGAAAGTTTCTTCATTCTTTTCTTGCCGTGACTGGTTTGTACCCGGTGGTCGGGCGTGGCCTCTATGAGTAGGGCAGGCACTATTTGCTGCGATTCCGCGACAGTTTCGGCCGGGCGGAGGTAGAAGGCAGTTAATGCAGAATAGGGTTGGTTGAAAACATCGATCTGCTTCACCTGAGTGGCGGTAGTTTTCCCGTCCCGGCAGGTTTTTACATGTTCTCCAATTCTCACATCCGCGATCGGTTTAACGCTACCATCGGCCATTGTGACGGGCGCGCTTCCAGAAAAGTATTGGTACCGCTTCTTTTTCTTCGAAACTTTGATCGTTTCCTCAGATTTGATCTGCCCGACGGACATATTGTCGGTCTGGGCAAATACACTGAGCGATACAAGTAAAAGGAGTGAAGTAGTTGCTATTTTGATCACAATGGATAATTTATGCTTTTGACATTTTTACAAAAACTTTACTTAATGCATTCGGCAGCGCACCAATGGCGATCAGTACCAAACCTACCGTGATCAGGGTAGAGTTGTGCGCGAAGAATGTACCGGAAGAAAGGATCGCCAGGATCAGGATCGTTGAAAAAGGCAGGGAGAATGCGAGCAGCAAAACTGCTAGTTCGAGGTCGAAAGTCCGTTTTTCTTTGGGTAAACCTTTTGCGTCTTCTTTGATATTGAATGCCGAAATATGCGCGAGAGGCCAGAAACTAGCGGCACTCAGCGGGATCACGATCGCCAGCAGGATCATTGCATAATCGTTGATATTCAGTACATAAATCATCCCCGCGCTGATCAGCATCGTGATACCTGCCCTGAAAAACAGGATACTCGCGACAATGCGTTTTTTTCCTTCTTTTAGCTGAACAGCAAGCCCGATGAACAACAGCACAAGTGGTGTCATCATCGCGCTGGTTTTATCAAAAAGATCCGTCACGATCGGCGGCAATGTGTTGTAGTTGATTCCCAGACTCAGCAGAATGATCGCAAGGAAAATCAGCAGGTTAATAGGCTCCTGGAACATGCTCGCAAAAAGACTTTTCAGCTTGCCGCCCACTTTGGTTTCCTTATCGTTGCTGTTTTTCAAAAACATATTCATAGCGAGAATATAAAGAGAAATCAGCACGAAAAACTTGTTGCCAACATCCGCCAGCGCCGCGATAGCAAGACTTTTTTCACCCAAAAACTCAGCGATAAAAGGAAAGCACGAAAGTCCCGGCGCGAGGGAAGGAATGAGCATCATCAGTGTTCTGCCGGTCGGGCTGTTTTTTTCAATACCAAATAATGCAAAAGCCAGTGGCGCCGAGAAAAACATCAAAAAGTTGAAAACCAAAGTCACCAGCGGGATAATGATCATCGAAGAATCAATATCAATCTTCATCAAAGAAATGAAGATGGTCGAAGGCAATGCCACCGACAGAATGATTTCCTTGATCCCATTAGTCTGGTCCTTGTTCTTGAATTTGCTTTTCAAGAGCAGCCCAAGGGATATTAGCAATAAGAGTGTTATGGTTTTTTGCAATGCATCACTCATGATTGGAAATGTTGATGTGGCAGGTGTTTTTCAATGGTTGGTAATGGGGGGGCGGTGTTTGGGGGGAGGTTGTCATTGATGGTCAATTTTTGTCATTTGTGGTCATTGCTTGTCATTAAGTCATTGATTGTCATTAAGGTCATTGGTTGTCAGTTATGGTCATTTGTCGTCATTAATTGTTTGACGTTACTTGTGCTATTTCTAAACTGCACTTGACAAAAAGACCCTGCGCCTAACTAATAAATGACTAAAAATGACAACCAATGACAAAAAATGACCACCAATGACTAAAAAAGACCACCAATGACTAAAAATGACAATCAATGACAAAAAATGACCATCAATGACAACGCATACTAACTCAACTGCCCCAGCGCCCCTACAAATGCTTTCATTTCGTCCATCGTACCGAGACTTACGCGGCACCAGGGTTTGTTCAAAATGTCGAATGCGCGTACTGAGACGCCTTTTGCATTCAATTTTGTGAGTAATTCTTTTGCAGGTATGGTCACCGGGAAGAGTACGAAGTTGGTGTAGGACGGAATGTATTTGTATCCCATTTTATCCAGGTTTTCGTACAGATAAAGCTTCGCTTCGTGGTTGAGCTTGCGCGTGTTTCCCTGAAAATCCTTATCGTCGAGGCTGGCAGAAGCTGCAAAGATCGAGGTATAAGAAATCCCCATTCCGCCGCGGGTAATCTTGTTGATCGTTTCCAGGTAGGAAGGAAGTGCGACCATATAACCGACACGGATACCGGCCATTCCCATGATTTTGGAGAAAGTACGGGCTACGATCACATTTTTCTTCTGGGTAAGCAGTGAAACCATGCTCTGGGTATCAGCGCCTACTGCCAGTTCAATGTAAGCTTCGTCAACAAATACAGGTACTTTTTCGGAAACGCGTGAGCAGAAATCGAGCAGGTCCTGACCTTTGGTAATCGCGCCGGTCGGGTTGTTTGGGTTACAAACGTACACCAGTTTCGTTTCGCTGTCGATCGCGGCTTCCATTGCTTTCAGGTCGTGTGACCAATCGTCGGTACAGGGAACAGGCTTCCAGGTTGCGCCAACGGATTTGGCAACCTGCACCAGCGACATATAGCAAGGATCGGCGGAAACGATGTTTCCTTTTCCTTTCATGAAAGTCACCAATGCCACTTTTTCCAAAAGATCCGATGAACCCGGGCCCATCATGATATGGTCGGCAGTTACACCTTCTTTTTTGGCTATTTTATCAATAAGATCATACATTTCCTTCCACGCGTAGCGGTTGCCATTCTTTACTGAATCGGCTACTGCTTTCTGTGCTGACATCGGCGGGCCGTATGGATTTTCGTTGGCATTCAGCTTGGCGATAATCTTCGGCGCTTTCAAATCATCCGGTAAAAAATACTCTCTTACCATGGGGCTGCGGTAAATGCGGTTCTCAGGATCCAGCGACAACGGTGCGCCAGCGAAAGCGCCCATGCTCAAATGCGGGGCCAGTGTCATACCTCCGATTGCCATTAAACCGGATTTAAGAAGATTCCGACGGTCCATTTTCTGATTCATTTTTATAAAAGTTTTAGTAATACGTGACGATAAATATGTGATTGGAAAAACTATAATTCAATTTACAAATAAACAAGCCAACACGGAACACAGTTAGCTTGTTTTTCAGTTAGTTAGCTGCTATTTGTGAAAATCTTGTGAAGGCAATTCCCTTGTGATTTCCCGTCCAGGAAATCTTGATTAGCGAGCCGGCTTTCGGTGCGGCGATACCCAGTTCTGCCCAGGTTTTATCAATCGTCACCAGTCCGTCGGCATTGGATGTCACTTCACCCAATGCTGCACCGGAACGCAGTGTAATTTTGATCGCAAGATTTGGGACAGGGATCGAGTCAATACCTTTGGTATGGTCGAGGATATTGGTTTTATCGAGTTCCAGCAGGCGGGCCGAAAGCGTCAGTTTCGTGGCCGTCGCGGCATAGGTTACAGTGGGCTCGCTGGCAATCGGTGCGCCGAAAGGAGCTCCTACGATATCAACCAACACAGGCGCTACGTCTCTTTCCAAAAACGGGTCCTCTACTTTGCAGGAAGCAATTCCAAGCGTGACCATTGCCAGCAGGCAAAGTGTAGTTATGGAAGATCTGATATTTTTCATAATTCTCTGATTTCTTGAATGAATAAAAAGGACGGTTATTTCTCTGCCCACCAGAGCTTGGTTTTCATATCGTCGGCACCACCGTTCAGGCCAGCGCCCTCGGTAACTGCCTTCTGGTTCAGTGAATATTCCGAAGCCGGGTAGTTGAAGCGCGTTGGCAGGATACCACCATTGTTTAATACCGCTCGCGGGTCCGGTGCCGGAAATACAGGGAAGCCCGTCCGGCGCCATTCCACCCAGGCTTCAATACCTTGTCCGAACAGGGAGATCCATTTTTGTTCAAGCACTTTTTCCTTGCTGGCAGCTCCCGCTTTTGTGAAATAGTCGGCAGGAGGAGTGAGGCCGTATTGCGCGAATGAAGCAGTAATTCCATCTTGATAAAACTTCTTGGCATCGCCAGTGATATCACCGTCAAGCGCCGCCTCGGCCAGTATGAATTTTAATTCTGCAAAGGTCATGATCACCTCCGGCGCGTCGGCTTTTGTGAATGCGGTACCGATTGTAGAACTGGTGGCCAGGTAGCTGGTAGCGATCGCGTCCGGCAATCCGTTAGCATGTCCCTGGTACAAACCATCTTTGTTCGGGTTTGCGTAGACGGCAATGCGGGTATCGCCCATTGCATTCATCTTGTCAGCCAGCGTTTTGCTGATATTCCAGTCCGTACGTCCGCCCTGGATCAGAATCTGGTTCCATTCGTTGTTGCTCGGCAATACCGTTGTGCATTTCAGGGAAGCATTATCTGCATTACTCGTAAACACAGGGAACTTGGTCGCATCTGCCAGGATCTCCGCCATGATAGCCTTGGATTCAGCAGATTTTTTCGCAGCCTGGCGGTTAGCAAGTCTGAGCCGGAGTGAGTTGGCAAATTTTTTCCATTTCAAAATATCCCCTGAGTAAAGAATATCCCCCGCGATCGCCGGTCCGCCTACTGTCAGCTTTTCGTTGGCTAATTTGAGATCATTCAGCAAACCTGCGTAAACCACATCCATCGCATCGTACTTGGGTGTGTAAACCGGTTCCATCGCCGTTCCCTTGATTGCGTCGGTGTAAGGAATTGCGCCGTACATGTCTGTCAGCAATGAAAATACCCAGCTACGCATCACCAGCGCCACGCCTTCATAATTCGCATTCGGAGTAGCAGATTCCGGGTTTGTCTGCATGATAATGCGCTGGAAATTGAGCAATCCTTCGTTGAAGAATCCTTTCCAGTTGTTGGAAAGCAATGCAGGTGAAACCGTGTAATCGTCTCCCTCATTACTGTAAATATTCCGGGTCAAATGCTGTACGTACAGTTCGGCTGCGTCGATATTGATCCGCTCAAACCGGTCCCTGTGTCCCCAGTAACGGTCGATTGAAGTTTCAATGCCGGTAGGAAGGAGGTACTGCGGCCCGATCGCCGTGGGGCTGTTCGGACTTACGTTCATTTCATCAAAGTCCTTGGTGCAGCTTGAAGCGGTAAGAATACCTGCCAGCGCCGTCATCCAGATGGTTTTATGATTTAATATGTTTTTCATTTCAAAAATCTTTAAAGTCCTAGACTGGGTTGACTGGATCAGAATGACAATGAGATATTGGCTCCTACGCTGCGTGAACTCGGAAGCTCACCGTAGCCAAATCCCTGCTCGTTACCACCTTTGGCGTCGATCTCAGGATCGATGTGCGGCGTGTTTTTGAATATCATCCAAACATTGCGTCCCACTACCGAGATTTTGGCAGACTGTATTTTGATCTTTTTCAAAATGGAAGGACTGAAAGTGTAGCCCAGCGAAAGCTCCCGAAGCTTCACATAAGTAGCATCGAAAATCGCCGATTCGTGGTAGTTTCGAGGGTTGCTGTAACCGTAAAGCTGATTTGCAGTGACGATAATATCGTTTGGTACATAAGATTTCGAACCGTCAGCACCAGTCAATTCGCGCACACCCTGACCGATCACACCTTCTTCGCGACCAAGCGCGGTTTCAGCATATTGACCTGTCCAGCGCGCAGTACCAGTACCTTCATCGTAAATATCACCACCAACACGAACGTCCACCAATGCACTCAGCGAAATACCCTTGTAATTCAGTGTATTCATCATCCCGCCGATCCAGTCAGGCTGGATATTGCCCAGTTTTTGTCCGGCAGCAGTGATAGGAAGTCCATTCGCTCCGTACACAACTTGTCCGTTGTATTTTTGAAAACCAACCCCGTAGAATGTACCATAAGGCTGTCCCACGCGTGCTTCCGACGACATTCCTCTTTGTGTTGCCAAAGTATAGGTAGTAAGTCCTTCCGCCAGCTCTACCACTTTGTTGCGGTTGCGCGACCAGTTCAAAGAAACATCCCAGCTAAATCCGCCCGGCAGTTTCACCGGCGTTCCCGAGATTGAAACCTCAATACCCTTATTAGTGATCTTCCCTGCATTGAGAATACGAGTATTGTACCCGCTCGCCTTGGAAATTTCGACACCCAGGATCTGGTCTTTGGTAGTCTGATCGTAGTAAGTCACGTCCAGTCCGATCTTGCCTTTCAGGAAACGAAGGTCAGCGCCGATTTCTAAACCGGTAGTGATCTCAGGTTTCAGGTTACTGTTCGCGATCTGGATATTTTCTCCAAATTTGGGCACTGCGCCGTTCCAGGAGCCTTTTGCAAGGAATGTTTGTGCCAATTGATAAGGCGTTGCATCGTTACCAACCTGTGCGTAACTGGCGCGTACTTTACCGAAAGAGAAGATACTGCTGTTGATATCAAACAAGTCGGTAACAACTGCGCTCAGCGAAGCGGAAGGGTAGAAGTAGGAACGTGCGTTTGAAGGCAATGTGCTCGACCAGTCGTTACGCGCTGTCAGATCCAGGAACAATGCATCTTTCCAGGAGAAATTGGCTGTTCCAAACAAGCTTTGCGTTTCAGATTCCCTGATCTCACTTTCTATCGTGTTCTGGCTTGGTACCGAGTTTCCTGCATTGTACAGGCCGTCAACCACCATTTCACCTACATAGAAGTAGTTTCTTTTGTAATAATTTTTACGCTGAATACCTCCAAACTGAACATTCATGCCGAAGTCAGACGTGATATCTTTGTTATAAGTCAGCATGAAATCAGAGTTCGTTTCCTGGCTGCGCAGAACTTCTTCCGAAAAGCGGCCCGGCGTACGGACACCATTGCGGACGCGGAGGAAATTGGAAACGTTGATACGCGTGTCACTCCAGAAGTCAGTTCCGGTACGTACCAGCAGGCTCAGGGAAGGAAGGATTTTGTAGTTCAATGCGATATTTCCCATTAAACGATCCTTTTCATTCCCCGAAGGCAGGTTTTTCTGCGTGTAATAGGGATTCGTAAAAAACGTGTGCTGCCAGTGAGGAGGATCTGTATCCGCGCCGCGCTGATTGTGAACGCCGATATAGCTTTCATAATCGCGAAGCTGATCCCACGAAACGTGGCGGTGAGACCAGATAAATTCCTGTCCGCCGGAGTAGCTGCGGTTGTCCGAGCCAGACTTGATATATTCACCCGAAAGCGTAATGTTCAGGTTTTTGGTCAGATTGTAGCCCGAGTTGATCCGGAAATTATTGCGGTGAAAATCGTTATAGTACATGATACCTTTCTGATCCACGCGGCTCAATCCTAAACGGAAATAGCCTTTGTCGTTTCCGCCGTTCAACGCCACACTATTCGTGATCGTGCGGCCTGTTTGCCAGTATTCTTCCCAGTTATTAGGCTGGGGAGTCAGTGGTGCAACATCGTCACCAGTCCACCACTGTCTCACCATGCGTCCGTCCATAGGTGCTCCCCAGCTTTCATCGGTACCTTCTGAGCCAGCCAGAGGATATCTTGAGTCGTAAACCGACCTGTATTGTGCAATCTCGTTCGGATCTGTGATACTGCCGCTCCACCCGTCATTGTACCAGGTGCGGTAGCCGTTTCCTCCGCCGTAAGTGTTCTGGAAATCTGGTTTGATCCAGGGGCGCTCGAAAGTGATGTTTGAGTTAACATCTACGCCAAGTCCCTTTGTGCCCTGGCCATTTTTAGTAGTGATCAAAATAACCCCGTTGGCAGCACGTGAGCCGTAAAGCGCCGCTGCATTGGGTCCTTTTAATACCGACATTTCTTTGATATTGTCTGGGTTAACTTCTGAGATACCGCCTCCGAAAGTTTTGCTGGCAGTTTGCTCCATCGGTACACCGTCGATAACGATCAGTGGCTGGTTGTTTCCTGAAACGGAAGAAGAGCCGCGGATCTGGATCGTCGAGCTGCTGCCCGGGCCGCCGTTCGACTGTATCCTAACTCCCGCAATTTTACCGGAAAGTGCATTCGCCACATTCGTAGAGCGCGATTCTGTCAATGCGCTTCCTTTTACCTCCTGTACTGTATAACCGAGCGCTTTTTTCTCCCGCTCAATACCAAATGCAGTCACGACCACCTCGGAAAGTTGTCTCGTATCTGCTTCCAATTTAATATCAAATTGGGTCTGGTTTCCGATCGGCAGTTCTTTAATCAGAAAACCTACATAGGAAACGACAAGTGTTCCGTCGCCCGGAACCGAAAAGGTGAAATTTCCGTCTGCATCTGCATTGGTACCAACATTTGTTCCTTTCAGAATGACCGATGCACCAGCAAGTCCGAGACCATCTTCGGCCGCCAATATCTTTCCGGTGAGCTGCCTTACCTGGGCGAACGCAACCGGAGAGCAAAGGCATACCCATAATAATAAGAGTAGAACTTTACGCATGAGGAAGTAGAGTTAAAATGTAGTTAGGTGTAAATCCACGGAGAAAAAGTTATGGCTGTGTGGTGTCCACGTTGCCGTGCGCCGCACACACTTTCGCGTGGACAGAACAACACAGCCATAAGCTTGCAACACTGCTTTTCCGGAAAGCAATACCCTCTTTAATCGAGGACAGACATTAAAAAGTCGAGAAAAGGCAGAGCCTGACGCGACAGTTTGCCTGTCCACGGTAATCGGGAAACTATTATTAAAATAATTATATTGTTTTGAGGCGGAACCTGCTGAATGGATCGTAAATAATCCCCTCAGGTCTTAGTATGTTCCTCTCTCAACAGTCAGATATATTCATGTGCGGCTGGAATATATCTTCGGTTTAGAAGTTCAGTCATTCGTTTAACGACTTCTCAAATATACTGACAATGTGAAAAGATGCAAGAGAATAAATTAATTATATCGACTTTTTTGCAATAAAAATTGGTCATTTAAAACCTTTATAAAATCGTATTGTAATAATCTGATAAAAAATTTTACTTAACCATTTTTTAATATTGTCGATTGATTTAATAGATTAAAAATGCATATTTCGATTTGTAAATCCCTATAAAATAGACGTTTATGCTACTAACGTGTAGTTTTTCAGTGTCACGCTCGGTTACTAGTGTTCTGATTGCTCCGAAATGCGTATTCGAAGTATAGAAAAACAAAAAAGTGAGCCCCGGTTGGAAGCTCACTTTTGGTCTAATAGGAATAGTTATATTTATATGCTTTTCAAGAATCGATATATCTCTTCAATATCGGTTTGTAAGAATCGATTCTTCGGTCTCGCAAAAATGGCCAGGTGGTGCGATAGTGATCCAGCTTTTCGAGATCAAGTTCCTGCACGTGTGTCACTTCGCCTTCGTGCGGGGCGAGGTACAGCAATTTCCCGTGCGGGTTTGCGATAAATGAGCCGCCCCAGAACTGCTGGTCAGCTTCGCGCCCCACGCGGTTTACAGAAACTACATACACACCATTTGCCACGGCATGTCCTCGCTGGATCGTTTGCCACGCGCCATATTGTTCTTCATTGGTAGCGGGATCGGTTTCATTCGTGTCCCAGCCGATCGCAGTCGGGTAAAAGAGGATTTCCGCACCCATTAAGCTGGTAATGCGCGCCGCTTCCGGGTACCATTGATCCCAGCAGATCAGCACACCGATTTTCGCAAATTTCGTGTCGAATATCCGGTAACCGTCCCTATCAGCTACTTCACTTTGCGAATCACCGGTTGGGGCGTCGCCCGGCGTGAAGTAAAATTTTTCGTAGTAGCCCGGATCGTCGGGGATATGCATTTTGCGGTATTTGCCAAGGTAGGTTCCGTCGGCATCGAGTACCGCGGTAGTATTATGGTAAAGTCCGTGCGCCCGTTTTTCGAAGAGCGAAGCAATTATGACTACCCCCAGTTCCTTCGCCAAAACGCTCAGCTGATCGGTCGAGGGACCGGGAATAGGCTCGGCCAGGGCGAAGTTGCCGTGGTCTTCCACATCACAAAAATAAAGGGATTTGAAAAGCTCCTGAAGGCAGATAATATTCGCGCCTTTTTGCGCAGCCTCGCGAATTTTGATTGTAGCTTTTTGGAAATTGGCTTCAACATCAGCGGTACAGCTCATTTGTACCAAACCTACGTTTACTTTTTTTGTCATGAATCTGGTTTGTGGATTTGCCTTTAATGATCAGGAAATGTAACACTAATTCGAGGCGGGTAGTTCTTTGATCGGGAAAGAGAAGGAAATCTCGTTCATACATTTGAAATGCTTTCGCGGGCACGCTTTGTAGCCGATCTTGGAGCACGGGCGGCAACCCAGATCAGGCCTTTCCAGTACTTCGAATGCGGTTTTGTAGGGATACATGCCGAAACCCGGAATCGTATTTCCCCAGATCGAATACACTTTTTTCTTGAATGCGGCCGCTACGTGCATTAGTCCGGTGTCATGCGAAAACACGATGAGCGCCTTTTTTACCAGCGACGCAGACTGGTTGAAGTTATATTTTCCGCACGTATTCACGATCAGCCCGTCACCAATCGCATTCCGAATAATTTCTCCATTGTCAAAATCCTCTTTTCCGCCCAGCAGCATAACCGGATAATTGATTTTACGGCATAGCTCGACCATTCTTTCTACGGGCAATTTTTTGGTATTATGCTGGCCTCCGATCGCATACGCGACAAACGCGGCGCGGTGTGTTGGTGGCAGCCACTCTGGTTCCACATTATCCTTATAAGGTATGAAATAGTCCAGCCCCTGCCCGTCGTTCGTGATCCCGAAAGTAGCAAGCGTTTCCATATACCTGTCCACAATATGAATATCGGGCAGGTAGTCAATTTTGAACTGCGTGATCAGCCATTTAAGCACATTCAGCTTGTCGAAACTAAATGAAGGAACGCGCAATGCGAATTTGATCCTTAATGTGCGGATATTGGTATGCAGGTCGATTACGTAGTCAAAATGCTCTTTTTTCAGCTGTTCGAGTACTTGTTTCGTGTTTTTTTCGAGCAGCCAGATCTTGTCGACATAGGGGTTGTCGAGCAGCAGGAATTCGAATTTACTCTTGGTAAAATAGTGGATCTCGGCTTGCGGATGCTGCTGTTTCAGGCACCTGATCACCGGCGTTGTCAATATGATATCGCCAATGGATGAAAAACGGAGGATCAGAAATTTTACCGGTTTACTCACATTTGATGGGTTGATGTTGCAGTTATGCAAAAGAAGTAGTTTCGACGCTGTTTTAAAAGCCTGAAACTGCGTCGGGCTCATGTTAATGCAATACCTGCTCCGGTTTCAGCATTTCCGGCCGCTTGTGTTTCCAGCGCCTGTGGCTCCACAGCCAGTTATGCGGCTGGTTCTCAATATCGCGCTGCAAAATCCTGAGCTGCGTTTCCAGGATCGAGTTATTCGGAACTTCTCTTGGCTTGTCGGTGATCTTACAGATATTAACCTGATAGTAGCCGCGCTTGTCGGCCACTTTACTGAAATCTGCATACAAAACAGTCAGATTGTAGCGTCTGGCAATCGTTTCCACGCCCCTGAAAACCCCGGTATCCTGATTCAGGAATTGTGTCCAGAAAGCGGTTTTCGGGTTAGGCGACTGATCATTGGCCAATACTACCACATAAGGTTTTTCACGCGGCTTTTGCAGTTCTTTAAATATATTATCCATCGAAACCAGCTTCGCTCCGAATCTCGTCCGCAGGTCTCGAAGCCATTGGTCTGACTCCGGATTTTGCAGCGGGCGGTACACTACAATGCATTCGTGGGTGAAGTTAAGGGACGAAAAAAGGTTAGCCAGTTCCCAGTTGCCCCGGTGCCCCATGAGGTATATTATATTGGTTTTGGTGTGATAAAAAGTATCCATGATACTGATATCGCCCTGTATCCGCTCGCACACGCATTGCGGCGTAGCAGTGCGGAATTTGATCGTTTCTACGATAAGGTCAGTAAAATGCCGGTAGAAATTTTTAGCAATGCATTCCAGCTCTGCCTCCGTTTTTTCAGGAAAGCTGTTTCGGAGATTTTCGAAAATTACTTTTTTCCTATACCCGCCGACATGAAATATGGACCAGCAAAGAAAGTCAGAAAGTCGGAACGCATTTTTCCAGGATAGCTTGGAAATTCGGTTCAAAAGGGCAAAAAGTAATTTGGAGACGGTGCGTTTTTTTAAAACAGATTTCACAATACCAGGGTTATACTATGAGTAAGTAAACGTTGGCATTTGTCTACTAATTTTGTTAGATTCACTCTTTCAAACAATTGCATGAACATGCTGGAAGGATTATTTGATATTAAGAATGATCGCCGTCTGAGTGTTTACCTGTACCGGATCGGTTTTGGCATGTGGCTGATGTACCTGGTGCTGGGTGCCCCTGCATTGCGGACGTACATGCATTACCGGCAGGATTGCGGCTTGCTTTCCTTTGCGCTGATGATTTTTGGTTTTACAGCTTCAATGGTATACGATTACGTGCATCACCACGATCAGTATGAAATCAAGAAGAAGTGGTTGTTTTTCAGCTATCTGATCCTGGCAGGTATTATCTATTTTCTGGAATTTCACCAGAAGGGCAGGGTGCTGGATATTAACTGGTTCCTTCGATTGCTTTAATATCAGCGTTCAACCGAACTTCCCTGCTGCATCATTTCATTCACTTTTTCAAAAGAAAGGTCCGGTAAAGCAGCTACTTTTCCGATGATCATTATCGCAGGCGACCCAATTTCGCTTACTTTGGAAAGCGGCAAAATATTACTGATACGCCCCGTTACAACCTTCTGATTTTCCAGCGTCCCGTTTTGAATGATCGCAATAGGTTCATCCATTTTATTCAGCCCTGAATACATTTCGACGATCTCACTGAGCTTATGCAAGCCCATTAAAACCACAACCGTAGCAGAAGATTGCGCCGCGAGATGCAGGTCTTTGGATAGCTCGTGGGCTTTGGTGGTACCGGTAATCACCCAAAAACTTTCACTTAACCCCCTCGATGTGAGTGGGATACCCGCTAATGCAGGGACTGCATAACTGCTTGAAATACCGGGAATAATTTCGGATTCAATACCATAGCCTGCAGCGAAAATCACCTCCTCATATCCGCGACCGAATATGAAAGAGTCGCCACCTTTGAGACGCACGACTTCACCATATTGTTTCGCTTTTTCGACGATCAGGTCATTGATTTCATCCTGTCCGCAGCTCGTTTTACCAAAGCGTTTTCCGACAAGTATCTTGACACAATCCTCAGGGCAATGGTCCAGTAAAGAAGGGTGGGCGAGGGAGTCGTACAGCACGACGCGGGCCTTTTGCAAAGCCTTGACTCCCTTCAAAGTGATCAAATCAGGATCACCCGGCCCCGCACCGATTAATGTAAGTTTCATATTGTTTTGCTGTTGGCCGTTAGCCATTTAGCCCTTAGCAAAAAAACTAACAGCTAAAAGCTAATCGCTAACACCTAATCCTTAGCTATCTTTTCCGAAAGACAATTCCTGCAATGCCGGCTCTCCGGTTTCCGCTAGTTGCGTTTCGCGGGTGTAGCGAACAAAATTCAGGAATTTATCCGCAGTACTGATGAAGTAGGTTGCGAATTGCTCGGTTGGTTCAAATTTATTAATGCTGAATACCAGTGACTTAAATGGTGTTGCAGCTTTTTCAGCAAGCGCAAATTCAGCAGGCGTTTCATATTCGAAATCCTGACCGAAATGTGTTTCAAAATCATTGATAATACCATATTGTGTGTTGGTATTCACATCTTTGGTCATTAGCAAACCTTTCGCGCCGGTGATAAATACGTTGTAAGCATGATAAATAGCATCCGCCCAAACACCCGATTCGAAGTTCTCTTTGGCAAGATTCAGTTTCTCCTGACCTTCTGTTATCGTAGTAGCTACCAGATCCACCATCACACTCGCGCATTCACCCACACCGATCTCAGTTTTGAAAAGCTCGTCGTGGTCCCAGTCGCGGTAATCGTCGTCGCTCACGGTCGAAAGATCTGCGAGCGGTTTCAGTAGCTGGAAGAAATAGTTCTTGGTTTGACGCTGGTAGTATTGATTGTAATACTCTCCATCGTACGCATTTTTCTCATAATCATCGAAAAGCATACGTAATGCTTCCGGTCCGCGCTTGGTCGGCACTTTGATCACTTTATCTCCGATCAAACCAACTCCGTCTCCCGTAAAACCGCCGCCAAGTAAAACCTGTAATGCAGGAAGAACCAGTTTGCCATTTTTTACAGAGCTTCCGTGAAAGCCGATGTTACAAGCATTATGCTGCCCGCAACCATTCATACATCCGCTGATTTTTATCTTAATATCCTGATTATAAATCATTTCGGGATATTCGTCGCGCATTACATCTTCCAGTACGCGGGTAATTCCGTAGCTGCTGGAAATCGCAAGGTTACAGGTATCCGTTCCCGGGCAGGTGGTAATATCCATCGTGCTGTCAAAACCCGGTGCAGCCAGTCCTAGCTTGGCAAGTTCGTGGTAAATAGCAACCAGATCTTCCCCTTTTACAAACCGAAGCAAATAGCCCTGGTTTACAGTCACCCGAATATCGTCCGCTGCATATCGACGCACTACATCTGCTAGGCTCCGCGCGATATTTGAATTCATATCACCGAGCAAAACCCGCAATTGTACTGCGTACCAGCCTTTTTGTTTTTGTTCAAAAGTGTTGGTTCTCAGCCATTTTGTGAAGTTATCCAGCTTGTCAGCGTCGATACTCTCGGCGGCTATTTTCAAGATATCAGACTCGCTCAAAGAAGGACGATCCGCATAGTTGATAGACTCAACTTCCTTCGTACCGAACAGATCTTCCGGAATTTCAAAAACTTTATTTTTAACCGCAGTACGCTCTTCCTCCACCTTGGCCAGCATATCTTCCAGGCCCAGGTCGTTCAGAAGAAATTTCATCCGCGCTTTGTGGCGACGAACGCGTTCTCCGTAGCGGTCGAATACACGTAATAGTGCTTCTATGAACGGTATTACGTCTTTTTCTTCAAGAAATTCAAATGCTGTTTGTGCTGAAAATGGCTGTGCGCCTAATCCACCACCGATCAATACTTTAAATCCTTTGACGGTCTCCCCGGCTGCATTCACGCCCATTTTGGCGATCAGCCCCACATCGTGGATGAATGCGAGCGCAGTGTCTTTTTCAGAGGAGGAAACGGCAATCTTGAATTTCCGCCCCATATCCTGATTGATCGGATTGCGGAGAAAATAGGTAAATATCGAATGCGTGAGCGGCGTTACGTCGAAAGGTTCGTCAGGATCAATACCAGCGATAGAAGATGCTGTCACATTGCGGATCGTATTTCCGCAAGCTTCTTTTAGCGTAATCCCGGCATCTTCCAGATCAGCCCATAACTGCGGTGAATCAGAGAGCTTTACAAAGTGTAGCTGAATATCCTGGCGCGTGGTCGCATGCAGGTTTCCAGTAGCAAATTTGTCCGAAGTATCCGCAATCCGCACGAGCTGATCCGCGGTAATGCGTCCATAAGGTAATTTGATACGGATCATTTGAACCCCCGGCTGGCGCTGACCATAAACGCCGCGCGTCAGACGAAACTTCCGGAAAACCTCCTCCGGAGTGTCACCTGTATTAAATGCATTGATTTTTTGGTTTAAATCAACGATATCACGCTTAGCAACGGCGGATACTTTGTCAGAAATGATTATTTCGCTCATGGTGATATTCTGTATTTATTCAATCATGCATGCCCCAACGGTGACATTCGAAGTCTCATCGATCAGGATCGCTGCGCCGTTTGCGCGGTTTTTCTGATAAGGATCGTATGCAATTGGCTGGGCTGTTCTTAAAATGATTCTGGCAACATCGTTCAATTTCAGGCTTTCCACCTCGTCCATTTTCTCGTAAGAATTGATATCGATCTGATATTCAATGTCCCGGACTGAACAGCGGGATCTGGCAGTGCCGTGTTGTAACACGTATTTGTTTCCTGGTTTCAGCGTTTTTCTGTCGTCCATCCAGCAAACCAGCGCTTCGATGTCCTGACTTACAATAGGGGAATTATTGAGAGAAACAATATTATCTCCGCGGCTGATATCGATATCGTCTTCTAATAATATCGTTACAGATTCTAAAACAGAGGCTTCTTCTATTTCGTTTCCGCCAAATTCTATTTTAGCGATTTTAGATTCCTGCTCGGAAGGCAATACTTTAACCAGATCTCCTTTTTTGAAAGTACCGCTTTGAACCCTTCCTGCATAGCCGCGGTAATCGTGCAGCTCGTCAGTCTGGGGGCGGATCACGTATTGTACCGCAAACCTTCCGTCTTCCTGGTTCTGGTCTTTCAATACATTCACAGTTTCAAGAACAGAAAGCAGCGTCTCGCCCGTGTACCAGCTCATATTCACAGATCTGTCCACGATATTATCACCGTTCAATGCGCTCACCGGAATGATCGTCAGGTCTTTGATATTCAGCTTATTGGCAAGTTCCTGGTAGGATTTTGCTATTTCTAGAAATGCATCTTCCGAGTTACCAACGAGGTCCATTTTGTTAATCGCCACAATTACGTGGGGAATACCCAACATCGAAGCGATCAGCGAATGTCGGCGGGTTTGTTCTACCACACCGTGGCGCGCATCTACCAAAATAATGGCCAGATCTGCATTGGAAGCACCGGTAACCATGTTGCGGGTATACTGAATATGCCCCGGCGCGTCAATACTGATGAATTTTCGGTTGGGTGTCTGGAAATATTTGTAAGCTACATCTATCGTAATGCCTTGCTCACGCTCCGAACGAAGACCGTCGGTTAATAACGCAAGATCAATTTCTCCCGTATTACGACTTTTGCTGGCACGTTCGATCGCTTCCATCTGATCTGCCAGTATATTTTTTGTATCGTAAAGCAGGCGACCGATCAAGGTACTTTTCCCATCGTCAACCGATCCTGCTGTTATAAATCTTAGTAAATCCACCTGTTTAATGTTGAATTATTGAATGATTGAATTTTGACCGGGTCGCCGGTGCGATGAGTGAATTAGCGAGTTGTGAATGAGTGACTGAAATGAATCCCTTTCCTCCATCCTCCTTCCTCCCTTTCCTCCTTGTTCAAAAATACCCTCCCTTTTTCCGATCCTCCATCGCAGCCTCAGTTTGCTGGTCGTCGATGCGGGTTTCGCCGCGTTCGCTGATCCTCGAAATCGAAATTTCTGCAATTACTTCATCCAAAGTTGCTGCGCTGGATTCAACCGCTGCGGTACAGGTCATGTCGCCCACCGTCCGGAAACGAACCTGGCGTGTTACGATCTGATCTTCGGGGTCGGTTTCGATGACCGGTGTATTATTCAATAATTTTCCGTCGCGCAGGATCAGCTCTCTTTCGTGGGCGAAGTAAATAGAAGGCAATGTGATCCCTTCTCTTTTCAGGTAAGCCCACACATCCAGTTCCGTCCAGTTGGAGATTGGGAACACGCGCACGTTTTCACCTTTTTGGATCCGTCCGTTGAACAAATTCCAAAGTTCAGGCCGCTGCCGTTTCGGGTCCCACTGACCGAATTCGTCGCGGAAAGAGAAGATACGCTCTTTGGCGCGCGCTTTTTCTTCGTCCCGGCGGGCTCCGCCAATGCAGGCGTCAAATTCAAATTCTTCGATGGTATCCAGCAAAGTAAAAGTTTGCAGCCAGTTGCGGCTTGCGTTTTTGCCGGTTTGCTCTTTCAGCCCCTTCGCTTTGATCGTATCTTCCACATATCTTACCACCAGCTTTGCGCCAATCTTTTCAGCAAGCTCGTCGCGGTAATTGATCGCTTCGATGAAATTGTGTCCGGTATCTACATGTACCAGCGGGAAGGGGATTTTACCTGGGGCAAATGCTTTTTGGGCAAGATGAACGAGGGTGATCGAATCTTTTCCACCGGAAAAAAGTAAGGCCGGACGTTCAAACTGTCCCGCGACCTCACGCATAATGTAAATAGCTTCCGCTTCAAGCTGATCCAGATAATCCGGGGCTTTCTTTTCCGCACTTACCGAAGCTTCATTGACTGAAATTGACATGGTTGTTATTTCTTTTCAAGATTGATGTATTGGCTATTAGCAGTCAGCTATTAGCCGTACACTTTTTTTAAAATTATATACACTAAACAAACGCAAAGAAGCTTATCGCTAAAAGCTAAAAGCTAAAAGCTAAAAGCTAAAAGCTATTTCGCATGCAGCCCGCATTCTTTCTTCGATTCGTCTTCCCACCACCAGCGACCGGCGCGGAAATCTTCGCCTTCCTGGATCGCCCGGGTACATGGCGCGCAGCCAATGCTCACAAACCCTCTGTCGTGCAGCGGGTTATAAGGAATACCGTTCGATTTGACGTAATGTTTTACTTCCTCAAAAGACCAGTCTAGAATTGGGTGGAATTTAACAAGGTTATGCGCTTCATCAGCTTCAAGCCGCTCCATTCCCTGACGGTTTCCAGACTGCTCTGCCCTGATGCCGGTAACCCAGATCTTCGCGCCCTTTAAAGCGCGGTTCAGAGGTTCCACTTTGCGGATAAAGCAGCATTCTTTTCTGTTTTCCACGGAATCGTAAAAGCTCAAAGGTCCTTTCGTGCTCACCAGTTCCTCTGCGGCCTGGGTTTGCGGGTAATATACTTTGATCTTTGTATCGTACCGGTTATTCGTTTTTTGCAGCGTCATATAAGTCTCGCTGAAAAGCCTTCCGGTGTCGAGTGTGAAGATGGTAATGTTCAGGTTATTCTTTAAAATCAGATCAGTAATTACCTGATCCTCATATCCCAGGCTGGTTGAAAACACAACCTGCCCGGGAAACAGATCCGCCAGTATCGCCAGCGACTCTATTTCGTTCTTCCCTTCAATGGCCGCGTTTAAAGATGCTAATGCTTCGTTCATGGTGTAAATTATTTCAAATCAAAACGGGCGACGTTTAAAAATTCTTTATCCAAATGATCAAAGTCTTTATCCGTAGTTACTAATGTCGCGTTCAGAACACTTGCCGTCGCTGCAATCCACAAGTCATTTTTACCCATGTTTCTGGCTGAGCATTTTAGTGCTTTGCTTCGCAATCTGCCTTGACTGAAAGCGTCAATTTCTGCATACCGCTGTAATATTGGCTTTTTTAGTTCTCTTATTATCAGCACCGATTCTTCAATAGATTTAAGTGCGCCCATTTTCTGCTCACCCCAATTATTCTGAATTCCAATAGAGGTCAACTCTGCAATGCATACTGCGGAAGTAAACATTTGACTCGAACTTCCTTCGTCTTCAAAGTAGGATTGTAGTGTGTTGACTAAATTGTGTTTTCTCAAATAAGCTAACAGAATATTCGTGTCAAGAAAATATCTCATTTGGTTAGCTGAGAAAGTAAAACCTCCAATGGTTCCTGAATGTCCATCTTATCGGCTAGCTTTCTCATTCTATTATTATCGAAACCCTTATAACGCTGTTCTTTCTTTATACTCTCAATCCATTCCTTGGTAGTCGAATATTCAGTAGCAGGTTCGAGTAATTGCTTCGCAGGATCACTCTCGGGCAAAGAATAATAAGACAGATCATTTAATGAAACATCTGCTAAATCTGCTGCTTGCTTGGCATTAAGTGCTCCCTTTTGATATAGTTGAGCTGCAATTGACAGCAACACCTCTTTTTTCTCAAACTGGTCTGGAATTTCAATAGTTAATGTGTGCATACCGGCAATATGTTTAAATGTGATTACTACTCCAATATATCACTTTTCACCGACACCTCTACGGCTTGTGTGAAATCTTCGATGAGGTCTTCGATGTCTTCCAAACCAACTGAAATTCGGATTAGTCCTGGCGTAATTCCAAGGGCTTTCTTCTCCTCCGGTTTCAATTTCGCGTGGGTCGTGGTATTCGGATTGGTTACGATAGTTCTGGTATCTCCAAGATTAGAGGAAAGCGAAGCTATTTCCAATGCATCCATAAATGCGGCAACTCTCTCAAAACCGCCTTCCAGCTCAATTGTTACGACCGCGCCACCAGCTTTCATCTGCGATTTAGCCAACTCGTGCTGCGGATGTGATTCGAGGAATGGGTACTTAACCTGCTTTACATCAGGATGTTTCTCCAATGCCTGCGCCAGTTGCAATGCGTTTGACGAATGCTTTTCCATTCTCAAATTCAAAGTTTCAAGACTTTTGCTCAAAACCCACGCATTAAACGGAGACATAGATGGTCCCGTTTGGCGGCAGAAAAATCGCAACTCCTTGATATATTCTTTTTTACCTACAACAACCCCACCCAAAACGCGGCCCTGACCGTCCATGAATTTAGTAGCAGAATGCAAAACAAGGTCGGCACCAAAGTCGGCAGGAGTTTGCAATGCAGGTGAAGCGAAGCAGTTGTCAACGTTAAAAATGATATTGTGTTTCTTGCAAATGCGTCCGATCATCGCCAGGTCAACCAGATCAAGTCCCGGATTGGAAGGCGTTTCCAGATAAATCATGCGGGTATTTGGCTGAACAGCCGCTTCCCAATCCGCCTCAGAAGCATCAGCATCAAGGTAAGTATGTGTAATTCCCCATTTGCTCAAAATCTGGGTGATAACCTGATGTGCAGATCCAAACAAAGCGCGACAGGCGAGGATATGATCTCCTGTTTTCAACAAAGCCGCCATACTTGCAAACACCGCCGCCATTCCCGTTGCCGTAGCAACGCCATCCTCGCAGTCTTCCAGCATGCAGACTTTGTCCACAAACTCTTGCACGGTAGGATTTGAAAACCGGCTGTAAATATTACCAGGCTCGGTTTCCTCGAAAAGGGCTTTTCCCTGCTCAGCACTTTCAAATGTGAAGCTGCTGGTCAGAAATAGTGGTGTCGAATGCTCCCGGTACTTCGTTTTACCGGTTTGCGTACGTATCGCTTTTGTTTGTTTTTTCATGTTAAGCTTTTGGCTATTAGCTGTTAGCTTTTAGCTTTTTTTATATTATAATTCAATTGATTCAATTTGCTATTACCACTTTCCGGCTTAGACCTAATGAAGCTAACCGCTAACCGCTAACCATTTATAACTCACTCAAAACCATATAAATAATCCGTATACTCACAATCACGACAATCGTCCCGACCATGATCATCATTGTTTTAATCGGTAACCGGCGGGATAGGTTTGCTGCGATCGGGGCGGCGACCATTCCACCCAAAATCAATCCTAAAACGACCTGCCAGTGTGAGAAACCGATGATGCTGATGAATGTAATAGAACTTGCCAGCGAAACGAAAAATTCGGCCAGGTTCACTGAGCCAATGGTATATTTCGGGTGGCGTCCCCGGGCGATCAGCGTGGAGGTAACGATTGGTCCCCAGCCTCCGCCGCCTATCGAATCGAGCGTGCCGCCTGCCATCGCAAGCCAGCCGATCTTCCTGATAGGCTTTTTCTCAACCCGCTTTTTTAACGCTTTCTGTATGATAAGAATTCCCAGTATCAGCGTGTAAACTGCTACCAGAGGTTTGATTATGTAAATATATTGTTCGAGGGTAGAGAGCAAATAAGCACCGGTGATAGCGCCCAGCACACCTGGAAAAAGGATCTTTTTGAAGAGCTTGCTGTTAACATTCCCGAATTTCAAGTGCATATAACCCGAAACCCCGCTGGTGAATATCTCGGAACTATGCACGCTCGCACTCACCGCAGAAGGCGGTACGCCCAAAGTCAGCAAAAAAGTGGCGGCGGTAACCCCGTAAGCCATGCCCAATGCACCGTCGATCATTTGCGCCACAAAGCCGCCCAGGACGTAATAGAAGAAGTTTTCGTTCAGTTCAAGCTCATCCCAGAGTACCGTAAGCCGGTCGTAGGTGAAAAAAGTAAAGAGCAGGTGACCGACGATCATCAATGCGATCGCGGAAAAGATATTAACCGCCACTTCGGTGCGCGTCCTTTTTCGGACTGTGGCAGCCCAGATTTTTTGCTGGAGCGTTTCCCAGGTGAGGGGCGTTTTTGTATTATTCTTGGAATGAGGTTTGTCCCATGTTTCAGCGGGACCGGCAGGTATCTGGCTAAATCGCACATCTGATTCAGCGGGTAAGTCGCGCAGATAAACGATCTGCCCTTTTTCCCTGGCCAATGCAGCCAATCGCCTGTCCTCGACCGGATCTCCACTGGCAATGTACGCTACGTCCAGAGATTCCCAGTCATTTGCTGAGCCTGCTTCCGATGAGGGTGTGAAATCCGCCGCTTCCTTCAAAGTCTATTAAGTATACTATTCTGGTAGAGTAATTCAGGATGACAAAGGTAAAGTCAAATTGTTAAAATTCAAAGGAACGTTACCTGCACATATTAAACATGCAGATGTTCCCAAGAATTTTTACAAAACCAGAAAAGTAACTAAAAAAAAGATTTCGAAATATGTACCAATCAATAGCACCGGACTTCAAAAAGAGCGGCCGGAACTTGCGCGTGTTTACTTAGTATTCTGATCTGCAGTGATCTGGTACTGACCGGCGTGTCGAGCAAAATCGTCTGTTTGGTCTGATGGTTTTCTGATATTTTTCCAATAACAACTCCATTTTCATCAGCAATTTCCAGGTCACTTACACAAAAAGGCATCACCGTTTCAGGGTGCACGTAGATAACGTTTTCCATCGGGTGATCTGAATCAGTGTCGAATACCAGCTCAATTTTAGAAACAGTCACTTCTTCGTTCCACTCAATTTTTATGGAAGGATTTTCGTCCGTAAAAGCCGCTACCCACGCATTTGGAGCAGAAATTGGTCTGTGGAGTGCGTTTTTAAGGTTTTTTGTTTCAAATAAAGTGATCGGTTCACTCAAACGAAATGCAAGATTTCGCCCCGCCGGTCTGCGCTGCGGGCACCAGAATTCGAAAGTATCAACGCCCAGATCTTCGGTTGGTTCCTGCTTGCCATAGTTGGATACCGCCGGATTTGTTGCATTGAAAACCGTCAATATCCCTGTCACCCGTTTGTCTGAATACTGCACTTTTAGCAGCTCATTTTTCATCAGACAAACAAAAACATAACAAGCCTCCGTCACACCTGCCGACCATTCCAGCGATACTTCATGCTTCCCGGCCGACAGTGGAATCGATTTTGTTTCCAGCGTAATATCAGGTGTGTGATTGAAAACTTCACTGCTTCTCCGCAGTTCCACTTCCAGTACTGTATTTTCCAAAGCTTCGATCTGAATCGTAATTGCAGGTATTGAGGCAGTAACGGGCAGCATTTGCGCGACCGAATGTTCAATTACATTCCAAATATCGGAGCCTGGAAGTTCGGACAAATGCAGGTTGGAAGACGCGGAAATTCTGGCTTTTTGAACCAGGTCAGCAGGATCTGCAATGTGGATTTGTGGTAAATACTGACCTGAACGCCAGAGTTCCAGCTGGTATTCCTCCAAATGCTGCGTGCCGACTTCGCGGGGACTACAATTGTATTTTTTCGCGAGTGCTGCTGCGATACCAACTGCCTGTCCGCCAACCGCGCTCGTCGCCATAACCCTTGTCGACGCAAATGCAACGTGCGTAGCGCTGATAATGCGGCCTGCGATAAACAAATTGCTGATGTTCCGACTGTAATAACACCTGTAAGGAATGCTGTAAACGCCTTTGCTGTGCCATTGATTACAACCCGACTGGTCGCTGTATACACCATCGGCAGGATGCAGATCCAGGCTCCAACCGCCGAATGCAGCTGTGTCTTCAAACGTTTTTTGCTCAACAACATCCTGTTGTGTCAGCATATAATCTCCCTCAAACCGACGACTTTCGCGCTTTCCGGGAATAGTACCTACCCATTCCAAAGTCATATTTTCCGACTCTGGAAATTCACCCGAATTCTTAATGTAGTTCCACGCACCGTACACTACCTTCCAAAGTTCCCATTTAATCTTTTCGGTATCATGCACCGTATCCAACCGACCGCCGAATTCCAGCCACCAGAGCCGGCAGCCGAAATCTTTGGGATTAAAGGTCTTATAACGCGGAATTTCCGTAATATCCTGCAATGCATAGGAGGGAGGGATGAACTTCACCGGGCGGCCAGCATCTTTGGAATAAAAATACATGGAATGCCCCAGCAGCTCACCGTAGGCTTTATCCGGCGCAAATTTTTCACCAAACTCCTCCATTGATTCCGCGCCCATTCTGAATGCGGCACCTGCCAGAAAGCCCACAATCCCGTCACCCGACGCGTCGCAAAACAATGGTGCAGAGACTTTGTATTTCGTGCTGTTCTGGCTGCAAAATGCATGCACTGCCTCTATCTCGTCACTTTCATTTCCATTACCTGTTTTTTTGTCCAAATCGAAAACTGCAGTATTGAGGAGCAGCGTGATATTGATCTCCTGAATCACTTTTTCAAGCAAAACAGTATCAAAAATGAGTGGGTTACCATCAGGATTCCGGTAGATATTTTCAAGCATAATCTCGTCAATCACGCCACCTTCCCGCGCCCAGCGGTTGTTGTTTCCCATATGAGAGGTAGCGCCTAAAATCCACAACCGGACTTCGCTGGAACAGTTTCCGCCGAGAACCGGTCTGTCCTGGATCAATGTCACTTTTATTCCCGCCCGCGCCGCAGTAATAGCCGCGCAGGTACCCGTCAATCCTCCTCCTACAATCACCAGATCAGCCGCAGATTCAATGGTTTTGGGTGTTCTTTTCGCGGAAGCTTCTTCTTGTATCATTTTGTTAGATTTTTATGTCACTGGTTCAAAGCGAGGCGCCTTATTCCAATGCGAATTCAGCTTCCACTGTCAGGAAACCCGTTGGTTTATAGATCGAGATATGTGTTTTTCCTTCAAAGCCCAGAACCGGAATAGCCACTTCTTTGCTTTCGCCAGGGTTCAGTTCAGGCATACTGACCTTTGTGTTTGAAGTTTGAATGTAATAGCCGGAAATTCTCCGGGCTGGGAAATCTGCGCGGGCTGTCACCTTGATCGTCAGTGTATTAGCTCCTTGCTCACCTGACTTATAGCTTACTTTTTCAATCGTCACCGGTGATAGTTCATCCTGGTGCACTTTATAGGCGCGGCGAGGTGAGCGATCGGGACCGACGATTCCCCAGGGGCGGAAACCATTTACATTGGTACCAAACAATTTGCTGCGGTAATCATTGTAAGTCCACCAGGAAGTAGCAGCCACGTAAGGTCTTTTGCGAACCTCGGCAATAACGTCCCGGATGTGCTGCGCCTGGTATGCCTCGCCGCCGTTTCCGTCGGAACGCGTGCCCCACTCGCTGATGAATACGGGTTTATCGGGATATAATTTGTGAATATGATCGAGTGTTTTTGCGTGCCCGCCATAAATGTTGGCCGATACAAAATCCACATACTGGCTGGCTTCATCCTCCGGCTTTGCGGGCCGTGTATTGATCTGCATGCTGGCAAAAGTATACAGCCGGGTAGGGTCGACCTCCCTCGCAAATGCGATCATGTCCTTTGTCCATCGCTGGCCGCCTGGCTTATCGGAAAGGTATTCATTACCAACACTATAAGCGATCACACTCGGGTGGTTCCAGTCGCGTTCAGCCATTTCGCGGAACTGTGATTTGAAATTGGCGCGCATCGAATCATTGTCCATTTGCTTGCCGGTGAGCTGCCAGTTACCCACTTCGGTGATGATCAGCATGCCATATTTATCGGCGAGATCGTAATAATATTCAGTGGGGGTATAATGCGTCAACCGCTGAAACTCCATCCCGGCTTCTTTCATTAGCCGGAAATCTTTTTCAACCAGCCAGTCCGGCTCCATTGAACCAAGGCCTGGATAATCCAGTACCCGGTTTCCGCCTCCCACTTTCAGCGGTTTCCCATTGAGCAGGATCTGCGCGTCCCGTATTTCTATTTTCCGTATTCCAAAATGCGAGCCGATCGAGTCAGTACCGACTGTTGCTTTCAGTTCGTAGAGATTTGGCTGGTCAAGATCCCAGAGCTTTACCTCTGCAGCGGAAATGCTGGCTTCGGCCTCAATGAGCGCAGTTTGGCCAGCCGGGATGGTAGTGGGTTTTGTTTTCCATTTCAATGCAACAGGTTTCTTATCCTGAAATACAATAAAATTAATTTTGGGTGTAGCTGCATTCGTCGATGCATTCTTCACGCGAATTCTTGTGGTGATGCTCGCAGTATTTTTGGCAAGATCGGGCGTCGTTTCAATCTTGATATTTTCGGCATAAACCTCCGGCTCGATGGTCAGGTACACAGGCCGGATCAACCCTCCGTAATTCACCCAACCGACGAACGCGTCAACCACATCACCGTTATCCTTTACCCCCGGAATGGTATTCGTTTTCCAGGTATTGTTGTTGACAGCAACCACCAGCTCGTTATTACCTTCCTTTAACAATGAAGTTACATCGAAGCTGAATGGCGTGTAACCACCTTCATGCTCGCCGACTTTCTGTCCATTGAGCCAAACATACGTTTTGTAAAAAGCCGCATCAAAATGCAGGATCACACGTTTGCCGGAGGTGGGCTTCCAGGGAAAGAACTTACGGTACCAGGCTGTTCCGGTATAAAATTCATAACGGGGATCAGCCGAGAAGCAATGCGGCACGGTTACTATGTCCTGACGCGAAGGCTTGGCCACGCCTTCTTTGTACCACTGATTCGACATTCCAAGTTCGGCCGGGTCGAGCACAAACATCCAGTTTCCATTCAGCGATATAGCGCCGGGATCCTTAATATGGTACTGCGCGAAACTGTTCTGTGAGATCCAGCAAGCAATGATCAGAAGCAGAGTTTTAAATTTATTGTTCATAAAAAGCGTTAAGGAATTCAGATTGAATTAGGTAAAAGGTCATTCGTGCGGATGATTTTCTTGAACTGGTAACATCACGTCGACGGTAACTTTTCGCGACGCTACAAATGGGATTAAGGAAGAGAGTAAAACCACAACGGCAACTATCCCTGTAATCAGAGCTCCTGAGGTTGTTAAAAAGCTTAGTATAAAAAGCATAGCAGCTGTGAATAGCAGCGCGCCAGCTATTACCTGCAAGCCAAAACGGTTCTGACGTTTGATCTCAATTGCCTCTTCTCCATTGATTTCCAATGCATCAATGCGTTTTTGTTCCCTGGTTTCGAGATAGGTCAAATATTCGGCTGCAATGCGATTCTTCGACCTGGCCCAAAGTTCATAAGCGAGCAAAAGCAGCAGCGGCAGCCCGACTCCCACGATCGTTTCCATTCCCCGCGAAAGCTTGAAATCGAGCAGCATTGGTGAAAGGATTTTAAAAAACAGATTGACAAGAAGGCCGATACCGGTAATCCAGAGTGTCGTTTTTGCATTCAGCCTTTTAGAAAACAAAGCCCAAAGCGGCGGCGCAAGCAACGGCCCGCCCGAGATTGCAGAGATACTCAAAACCACTTCGACAATCCCGCCCGCCGCCGGAACCAGCAATGCGATGCCAATCATTCCCAAACCAAAAAACCACGAAGAACCACGCGCCACACGGATCAGCTGTTTGTCGGTGGCCGTCGGGTTGACCATACCTTTGTATATATCATTTGTGAAAACCGCCGAAACGACATTCAATGCAGTATTGGCGCTGGCAGAAGTGGAGAAATACATTCCGGTAAGCATTAAGCCCAATAAGCCCGGAGGCAGCACCAGCTTACAAATCATCAAATAAGCATTTTCAGTATCCAAACCGGTTAATGCCGGATTAATCGCCTTGTAAATCATTGGCGGCAGCATCCAGATGATCGGACTGATCAGGTACAAGCCGGCGAAAAGCCACGCCACTTTTTTAGCCGATTTCTCACTGTCGACACTGGTATAACGCTGCACCATCGTCCAGTTTCCACCAATGTAGCAAATGTGATAAATGACAAATGCGGCGACGAAACCAAGGGTATATTCACCGTTTAATAAATTGAAAAAATCGTCCGGCACATTCCGTGTGAAACCTTCCCAGCCGCCCACTTTGTCAAAAGACAGTGGAAGCAAGATGAAGACCGCGGCTGACAATACCACGAATTGCAGGATATCTGTCACCATCACGGCCCACAGTCCGCCAACTGCAGTATAAGCAATCATAAAAAGCCCCAATCCAATGGTACAGGGTACTAGTGGAAGATCCAGCGAGGCACTTACGAGCTTGGCGACCGGATATAAAACGGAGCCTTTGATAAAAACAGAAACGAGTGTGAAAATGAATATATAAGTCTTCTGGACCGGCAACCCGAGCCTTTCGCGAATGAATTCAGCGGCAGTCAATGCACCTGTTCTTTTCCAGCGCGGAGCCAGATAAAGTGCCGTAATTAATGCGCCAATGCACATTGTCCACTGAATGGTAATCGCCACCCAGCCATGTTTGTAAGCAATCGAGCCCCATGCAACGAATGTACCTGCCGAGAAAAAGCTCATAAATAAGGACAGCCCCCCGATAAACCAGGGAACCGCCTCCCCTCCGGCAAAAAAGGATTTCAAATTCCGCCCCGTCCGGGCAAAAAGCATCCCGATTCCAAGCACAAAAGCTGAGAAGACGAGGATGACAATAGTATCAATGTTGCTGTTCATTTGTTATTGTCCGTTGACTGAAGTCAACGGTTATTGATTTTTATGATTGAGAATCAATTGCCGCCGCCTTCAGGCGACCGAGAAGACAAGGATGACGATGGTATCGATGTTGCTGTTCATTTGTTATTATCCGTTGACTGAAGTCAACGGGTATTGATTTTTATGATTGAGAATCAATTGCCGCCGCCTTCAGGCGGAAATGGGATAGAATTTCTTGATTGTCATATTGATTTTTGGATCAAGAATCAATTGCCGCCGCCTTCAGGCGACGGAAACCGGTTAAAATGAGATTTCAATTGTTTTTTGTGAAAATGGGGCAATTGTTATCTGATCAATCTTTGCAGGTTGATTGTCTTCCAGCCATTTCATTGCACTGATTTTTTTGGAATCGCCGATTTTGGATTCATCAATCTTCAATGCAAAATCCGTTGCTGAGGAACTGTTATTCATCAGGATAATGTAAATACTATTTTTTGAGGTCGATTGCGCGGTAATGCATTCGATAGCAGCATTATCCGGTGTGGCCAGCCCGGCTTTGATCACCAGCTTCGCCTTATCTCCAAACACATTTCCCGGCTCGAAACCATAAGTCTGGTGCGGACCAACTTTCGGGGTGACAAAGCCTCTCGGGAAGCTGATTTTTCCATTGGATCTCAACACCGCTTCCGATAATAAGTAATCCGTGATCCAGCCGATCTGCCACCAGGCGTGGTGCGGGTACGGGCCGGCGCCGCGGTTCATCGCATTCCAGTAGTAAGAAGCAACACTGGTTTTGCTGTCCACAAATGCATCGCGGCCGATTGCAGCCGAGCGCGCCATATCTGCGAAAATCTGCTCGCCGGTTAGTTTGTACATCCTGATAAACATCCCCGCGTGGCTCGCCAGCTGAATAGGGCCGTGGCGTGTAGCCGAGCCAAAAATGCCGCCGTGCTCGAAACTGAGGCCAGTTTGGCTGATTTCCCAGTCTTCCCGAGCAACTCCGTTGACCGTTTTAGGAGTATGATTGGCGATAGGATGTGTGTAAATGGAAGTAGTGTAAATCTTGGCGCAGGTAACAGCCGCGTCCTGGTATTTTTTGTTTTTGGTCAAATCATAAAGATCCAATAAAGCCTGCGCCGACTGCCCGGTAGCGAAATCAGGTGCATAACGCGCATCGCCGCAAACACCGAGGAAAGAGCCGGTTTCTACTGCATTCTTGATAAACCAGTCAGCTCCTTTTTGCGCGGCTTTCAGGTACTTATCATCTTTTAAAATGCGGTAAGCAACGATCATTCCGTAAAAAGTGGGACGCACATCTTTAATGTCTTTAAATGTCTCTTTTTCTGATTTGCGATCGTAAGCAACTGCCCAGCTTCCATCGGATTTTTGCCAGCTCAATAGCCTGTCAGCGCCATATTTCAGCCGCGTTTTAAGCTCCTGGTTATCTGGTTCAAAAAGGAGCATGTTGCCGATATCCAGCATTACATAATAAGTAAGTGCCATTGGTTCAACGACTTCTCCCCATTCTTCAACAAACTTTTTCTTCTTAGCCAGATAATACTGACCTTCCACAGATCCCTTGAAAAAGCCTTCGTCGGTTTGCTGCTGCACAAGCTTGAAATTTTCGGCGGGAGGAAGCACTTTGTTAGTCAGCTCGGGATCGTTGGTCGCGTGGGCCAGCATCCACATCGCGCCATAATCCGAATTTTTCATGGCATCTTTTTGCGAACCTACCACGCCGCCGAGGTACGATTGCGCGCCTATTTGTTTTCCTTTAAATTCTTCAATATTCCAAAGTGAAGTTTTGGGGTCAGTGAGATACAAATGCATTTTTTCAATGCGATCTGTCAGTGATTGTTTGCTTTTGCGGAGAGCCAGCGTTTCGTCGAACTGGTATATATCATTGGCCGCGTGTTTGATCGCCTGAAACCAATCGCCCGCGATAATGCTGTACCTGAAAGAAAAGGTAAATTCTTCACCTGCATTCAGTTCTGATTTTTCTTCACCCAAAACAGGATAGTAAATAGTAGGCGCAAGCTGACCTTTCCGGTTCATGTGCGATAAGCCGATATGCCAGTCAGTTTGCGTGATCTTGTCTTTTTTCCAGGGATCCCGTGCCAGTCCGGGCTCCGGAATTACTGATAAAGTCACGCCATTTTTGGTAGTTACCAGCGGGCTCAATGTACTCGCACAACGCTCGCGGTAAATCACCGGACGGTCGGGCACGCCGTGACCGTATGTATAAGCGAGCGCAAAATTCTTCTGTAATGCATTTCCCTGGAAATAGCCTGGTACCGAAGTCCACGCGAGTTGTTCTTTGGCAACGGTACCGAGAGTAGGAGTGGCCATTGAAAAGAAACCTTTCACCTTGGCTCTAATCGTCATTTTAACCAATACATCCGTCTGATTTTTCGGGTCGAGTTGCCAGTTGCTGGTAATACTCGCTACCTCCGTTTCCCTGGAAAACTCGATCGCATCTGATTTAATTAGCATTTTACCCGGCATAAAATGTATCGCTTGACCGGCTTTATTCAACGAAACATCGTTGATACTTTCCTTCCATTGTTCGCGCTGGTAGGTATATGTTTCTTCCGGAAATTTTCCACCGGTCGTTTTTTCAAAGCTTTCGGTAGGTTCAGGAGAAGGTTTTGTCGGAGAATACAGTAAAGTGTATTCACCGGAAGGCTTGGGCCCGTCGATCCATTTTCCATCTTTTTTGACCTGCAAAACAGCGATCGGAAATGTACCGTTCGCGGCTCCTTGCCATGCTATTTTGATGTGCTCGTTACTGAGACTATTCGGGTACTTTTTCTGTCCAAAAGCTGCTCCTGAGATTAGGAGAGCCATTGATATCGTCGTGATTAATTTCATGGGTTAGGTATTTCTCTGATAAAATCCTTTATTCCGTTAGTTACATAACTGCTAATTTTCCCTTCTTCGTCGGTATAGATCAGGTAAGCTTCCAGGTGATTTTGTTTTGATAAAAATTCCTTTGTCGCTTCCAGTCCCATTACAAAAAAGGCGGTGTCGTAACCATCGACGGTCATCGCGTCTTTGGCAAAAACGGTCACGCTCAGCAGCGATGTTTCTTCCATTGAACCTGTTTTTGGATTAATAATATGGTTGAAAACGCGGCCATTTCTTGTAAAATGATTGTTGTAATTACCAGCTGTCGTCATTGCCAGATCAGTGAGTTTCGCAGTCGCAAACAGTTGCCCGCGTTTCAGCGGATGTTCAATCCCCGCTATCCAGGGAATGTTCTCATTTTTATTTCCCGAACACACCACTTCGCCACCAATCTCCACCATAAACCGGTCAATACCCCGGCTTCTGAGATATGTACTCACCACATCTACCGAGTACCCCTGCGCAATCCCATTCATATCGAGCCTGACTCCTGTATTTGCCTTAAAAATCGAATCTGAGTTGAAGTTAATTTTCTCAAAACCAACATACTGAAGCAGTGAGTCTACATTCGCCAGCTCGGGATTGGTTCGCTTTGCACCAAATCCCAGGGCTTCCGTCAGTGGCATGATAGTAGGGTCGAAGGCGCCGTTTGTAGCTGCGTGTATTTCCAGGGATTTTTGTAAAACGGGATAAAAATGGGCTGATTTGAATCGATGAGATCCAGTACCATTATTGAATGCAACTATCTCTGAATCTTTACGGTACAAGGAAAGGCACTTGTCGAAATCTGCGAGAATGGAGTCAATCTGTAATTTGAAATTCCGGTTTTGACTATCAAAATATTTGATGTGATAAGTAGTACCCTGCGCCTCGCCCGAAATGGAGATCATCGGCTCGTTCCGGGCGGCTTTTGGATTCACCGCAGGAACGAGCATTTGAAATAGCATTAAAAAAAGCGCAACCGGAATTTTCAAAATCATCAGATCAGTTTGTTACTCAAGGCTGCGGGGCAAGGGTTTCTCCTTTTAGGATCCCCATTAATTCTGGCAAATGTTGCTCATATACGCCGCGTGGTGTGGTTCTGTACTTTTTAGTCAAAGATGCCGCAAAGCCCACTACTTCGCCCATCATGCCGCAGGTACGCATTACCCGCGTGCTGCCGAAGGCAACGTGCGTGGTACTGATATTCCGCCCTGCCATAAACAGGTTCTGGATGTTTTTGGAGTATAAACAGCGGTAAGGGATCGTGTAAGGTGCAACTTTAATGTGTTTTGTTCCTGCAAAAAACTCCTGACCTTCGAAGTATTTGCTATTCTTCGCGTCGGGGAAATGCAGGTCGATGGTCCATGTAGCAGTTACTGAACCGTCAGGGTAAAACTTGCCTTCCTGAATGTCCATTTGGTTCAGGATATGGTCGCCAATAATGCGCCTTGATTCCCTTTTTCCACCAATGTAAGCCACCCAAGCCAGCTCGTGCTTGCCATATTTTGCAGCTTTGTTCTTTTTCAGATAAGACCAGTTTCCGTAGATCGCACGTAAGTTGTGATCGCGGATTTTCTCGGCGTCGGTAATGGTATTGAAGTTACCAAAACCGGTTTCCCACTGCCAGTCAGCCTTGGGTTCGTCAATGTGGTATTCGTCCGAAAACTGGATTGCCCAGGGTGTTTCGGGGAAGGACGAAACGGTGTCGCGAGGTAAGGAAGCCCATAAATTGGAAGTGCCTAGGGTAAAATCATCAGCCTTTTCTGCCGCCAGCGATTCGCCTGTTTCAGCCTTGCTCTCACGTCCCATTCTGAACTCCGCGCCAGCCAGGAAACCGATCGTTCCGTCGCCGGTGCAATCCGAAAAGAAGGAGCCTGCGAAACGCGTTTCCTTATTCGTAGCAATATCCCGGCCCACTACCGCCGTGATGATATCGTTTTCTTTTTCAACCTTATAAACATGCGTGTTTAGGAACAGCGAAATATTAGGCTCGGCTTTTACGATTGAAATCTTGCGTGCGTCACCATATTCTTTTGCATCAGGATTTCCGTTTCCGGGATCACCATTGTCCATTTCGCGCACAATGCGGCCGAGTTTCGGGTAATGGTTTTTATCTACGTCGCCCATTAAATGCACGCGGATTTCAGAACTGTTATTACCTCCCAGAACGGGTCTGTCCTGGATCAATGCCACTTTAAGCCCCATTCTCGCACCTGAAATCGCAGCGCAAGTCCCGGCGATCCCTCCGCCAACTACCACCAGATCATACTGGCCGGCTTCAACAGGTTTGTCGGTCAGGTTCAGCAGCTTTTTGCGGAATGCAGTTAGTTCTTCCAGCTTGTTCGGCGGGGTAAATTTTAAATCATCAGTAAATAAAATCGCATCGCAACGGCCATTGAAGCCCGTCAGATCTTTCATAGCTATGTTAACCTGTCCGGCTTTCAGGTCCATTTGCCCGGCATCATACCATTTCCATTCATCCGACCCACTTTCACCAAATACCTGACCGACAGCTTTCCCATCGAGCAGGAGCTGAAACTTTCCCGGGCCTTTCGGGAATGGCGCCCAGTCTTTTGTGCGTACCCACATCCGGTATTTCCCTGTTTTAGGGAACTGAATAGTCGTAGTTGCATCCTTGACGGGCCGCCCCATACCGTGCGCCATCAGGTAAGACGAGCCCATTACCACAAAAGATTGCTGATCAATCACCCAGCCGCCTTTGTCGGTGAAAGATTCTGTTTCGACGAATACATGATTTTGAGCAGAGACAGAAAGAGAGAAGAGAAACAAGAGTAATATCATTGTACATCCAACCATCTTTCCCCTTGTCTTTTCAATAGTATTCTCAATAGTATTTTCCGTTGGCTGAAGCCGACGGGAATTGAATAAAAGATCTGTCTCTCCCGTTGGCGTTAGCCAACAGAGTTGCAATAAGAAATCAATTGCCCCGGGCTTAAGCCCGGGGATTTTTGATGGGTTTAGGAATTTGTTATTTGTTTTCATGAATTAGTTTTTTGCTAGTATTTGATTGATTAGCGAAGCTTGTTCCTGGTTTGCATTGGGTAATGCGGCTTTGAGATTGTTGATGAGGGAGTTAGTCAGCGGGATGTTTGCCAGCTTCTTTAATATCGTGATCTGCAATGGATAGGCAGATTTCTGATAACTTTCCCAGAGCCAGGTCTGTCTCGCTTCGCTTTCGAAAAAGCGATTGTTCACATGTTGCAAGGCATGTTTGGCAGTAAAAATGTTTTTGCCGGCTATGATCTGCTGCAAATCTGCTTCAAATGCTTTTTGCACATTTCCATCCTTGCTCACCACTTTCTCCATTGCCCAATACTGATAATGGTAATTGTTGCTGGTCAGGAAGCTGTGTAGCAACTTATCGTCGGTGTAGCTTTCAATGATCTTCCGCATCTCGGGTACCGCCTTTCCGTAAGCGATTTGCCAAAGCGTATAGCAGGTGTAAACGGCCCCGTCGATCACCTGATTTTTGATGGTCTTCAATGTAGCACCGGCTTTCACATCCACGGAGTCTGTAAGGTCTTCGGTGCCTTTTGCAATCAGATCTTCCATTTTTAACTCGGCGAAAATGGAGTTGGGCTGCGCGAGAATGTCCTGCAACTTCTGGTAATCCTCTTCCTTAAACTCGTCGTGATCGACCTTCGTGAGCACCTTGTTTTTGGGAAGATCAAAACGTACATAATTACCCAGTAAATCCCAGTAAAAATTGATATACACCGGTTTGCATTCATTGGTATAGCAAACCGGTGTGAAGATATTCCTGAAAAAATACTGCGGCCGGCCTTTGTCGTCGAGCGCGAGTTTCAATGTGTAAGTCAAAGTGTCATTCTCCACAATCCTGAATTCCTTCACCTTCTCATTCTTAGGAACGAAGGAGGGGTTATTCAGAAAAAGTGATAGGAAGAAAGCGACACTTAGCATATTGTATTCACATTGGTTTGGTAAAATTGGTTTGCGCTGGTGCCGGGTTTATTGCCTGAGCCAGTAAGCGTTTTCGTCGTTAACAGGAAGCTCCTCCGGAGCTCGACATTGTTTGTGGCCTTTGCGATTCTAGAAACAGGGGGCCGCTCTGCGGCCGGATTGCGATGATTCAATAACACGGCAGCGCCCATTCACTCATTGACTCATTCAGTCACTCAGTCACTCAGTCACTCAATCACTCAATCACTCAATCATTCAGTCATTCAATCATTCAGTCATTCACTCATTCAGTCATTCAATCATTCAATCATTCAGTCATTCAATCATTCATTCATTCACTCATTCACTCATTCACTCATTCAATCATTCAATCATTCAAAATTGAACCCTACTTCCAAGCCGCATTCTGTTCCAGCTGCGGATTTGCATTAATCTCGTCCTGCGGAATCGGGAAGTATTTGTTTTTTGGCTGAACTGGTCGCGTCGGATACACCGAATTCACTGCTTTGGCAATCACGGTTTGGAACTTGTCGGTTCTTGTGAGGTCATACCAGCGGTCGCCTTCGGCAAACAGTTCCCATGATCTTTCCTGAATGACAGCGTCAATAAACGCATCTTTGGTCAGTCCTTTTGCCAGCTCAGCGACGCCGGCTCTTGTGCGGACTGCATTGATATACTCGTAAGCTTTCGCGGAAGGTCCGTTCAAACGCGCCTCTGCTTCTGCTGCAATGAGGTAAACATCCGCCATCCGCAGAATAGGTATGTTCGGGATCAAACCTGTGCTGGAAACGGGATCCTGGTATTTTTTAATCAAAACAGCGTCGGTAGTAATAGGTGTAATGCTCCGCTGAGGAACCCATTTTCCCGATTTATCGATAAAAGTAGTGTCCAGTAATTGTCTGCGCTTGTCCTTTGGATCGAATGAGTTGAAGAACGACATGTAGGCGAACATGGAGCCGTAAGATGTTTTTGCATATTCAACTCCCGCACTTCCGACTGGTCCGGCCAGACTGGTAAGCTGGTGCCCGTTCCCTGGCGTGATAGGATCCGCTTCATAAGCCCATATATTTTCACGGCGCGCTTCATCTTCCTTCAGATAACTGAAAACATCAATTACATTAGGCAGCAGACCATATTTGCCAGAATTGATGACAGTCTCTGCCTTTTCCAGCGACTTTGCCCAATCCTGATTGTAAAGGGCAGCTTTGGCATAAAGCGCATCTACTGCTTCCTTGGAAGGGCGGCCCTTTTCATTGGCAGGATAGGAGGCAAGCCCCGCTTGCCCTGCCTGATCCAGGTCGCTGTAAATCTGTTTGTAAACATCCGCCATTGCGCTTTTTGGTGCATACGCTTCTGCTTCCGTTACGCTGGGTTCAGTTTTTACCACCACATCTCCGAAGTTTTTGGCAAGCGTCCAGAAGTAAAATGCCCTTAGGAAATAAGCTTCTCCCAAGATCTGTTTCTTACGCGTTTCATCCATTGTTGCGTCGGGAACTTTGGTAATGATCCAGTTAGCCCTTTCGATTCCACTATATGAAGAAATCCAGAGCTGCTGAGGAGATTCGTTGGTGCGACCGGCACTTTTCTGAATGGTATAAGTGGGTTCTACGGTGAACAGGGTGAGTGAATTACGGCCCACAACACCTCTCGGGTAAATCTGGTCTGCGCTGAAATCCGGTACCATCGTTGCTGCCGGGCCGCCGTAAAGACCGCCCAATGCATCGTAAACGGACAGTAAGCCTTTTTCAGAATCCGAAGCTGTTTTGTAAAAGGATTCGACGAAAATTGAAGAGTAAATTTCTTCGTCTAACTGGCAGGAGCCGGTTCCCAGCGCAAGCGCGACGAGCAGAAGTATTTTCTTGAATGCTATTTTAGAAAGTTTCATAATTCAAAATTTAGGGCTTAAAAAGTAAGCTGAATGCCTCCAAGGAATGATTTCGACTGTGGGTAAACCAGGTTGTCAATTCCGATTGTTGTATTGGAATTGGCATAAGTGTTCACTTCCGGATCGAAGCCGCTGTATTTCGTGAATGTGAAAAGGTTGTTGCCGCTCACATAAACTCTGATTCTGCTGATCCCTTTGATCGTCGGGAGGGTGTAGCCCAGCATCAGGTTTTTGAAACGCAGGTACGAACCATCTTCCACCGCATAGGAAGAAATCGGCAACCGGCCAGCTACTGCCGGACTTACATATTGGTTGCTCGGATTTTCAGGTGTCCAACGGTTTTCTACACCCTGGAAAAGATTGCGCTGGCCAAGTGGGTTCTCGAATGAAAGGCGGCTGACGTTGTAAATGTCATTTCCTTCTGTTCCTGAGAAAAAGGCGCTCAGGTCAAAGTTTTTGAAGGTAAGATTTGTAGAGAAACCGTAAATGAACTTCGGATTTGGATTACCCGTAATGATCTGATCTGCTGAATTGATAGCGCCATCGTTATTGAGGTCTTTCACCTTGTGCCCCCCAAGTCTGCCGTCGTAACCTGGTATAATGGCTTCGCCGGTCTGGTTGATGCCGTCAAAAACGTAAGTTTTGAATACACCAAGCGGCTGACCCACTTTTAGTACCGTATAGTTAGTGATAAATCTTTCGTCAGTTGTTCCGCCGTCCAGATCCAGTACTTTATTCCGGTTAATGGTCAGGTTTCCATTAATGCTCCATTTTACCGGTCCGTCGAGCAGGTTTGCACTTGCTGCGATTTCAAGTCCTTTGTTTTCCAGCGAACCGTAGTTTCCCGTAATGCTGCTGTAACCTGATGAAAGCGGCAGAGTTTTGATATAAAGAAGGTCTTCGGTTTTCTTGATATAGTAATCGACAATTAGAGAGAAGCGGTTATTAAGCAGACTAGCATCAATACCGATGTTGGTCTGTGTCGATTTCTCCCAGCGCAGATCAGGGTTTGAAATTCCGGAAGGACGAATAGCAGTGAAGTACGTATGATTGATGTCGTAGCCGCCGCCAGACTGAACTGTCGCCAAAGATTGATATGGATCAATTCCGCCTGCATTTCCTGTAATACCGTAGCTACCGCGCAGTTTCAGGTCCGATAGCCAGTTCACATCTTTCATGAAAGGCTCTTCAATAAGTCGCCATGCTGCCGATACTGCAGGAAAAAATCCGTATTTGTGATTGGCTCCAAACTTGCTCGAACCATCTACACGGGCAGTAACGTCCACAAAATATCGGTCCTTGAAACCATAATTAACCCTGCCCATGTAAGAATCCAGCCGCTGCATGTTCCGGGAACTCGATACCGTCCTGTTCAATGCCAACTGAAGTGCTTCATTTCTGGTTGCATCGTTGGGAAAACCGTTCGCACTGATTTGATTGTTGTTATATTTCTCAACCTGGGTAGCGAACAAACCTGTGAATTTCAAGCTGTGGTGATCACCGATTTTGGTACCGTAGGAAAGCACGCTTTCATGAAGCAGACCCAAAAAGTTGGAATTGAATTTATTAGCAGTTCCTGAATTATCATTACGGTCTTTTACGGCTATAATGGAAATCGGCAGGTATGTATCGTAAATTCTGGAATCTAGATCTGCATTGAAAGATGCACGGTAGGTAAGTCCGGGAAGGATTGTATATTCTCCATAAAGGTTGATCAATGCGCGCTTGAAATTGCGCTTCTGCAAGATGGAAGTGTAATTCAATGGATTAATTACCTCGCGATATTGTCCGTTACCCTGTTCCGCAAACGGGAATATAGAACCGTCGGGTTTGTAAGGCTGCAAAGTTGGCGGGGCACCTATTGCCGCTCCGAGCACGGTTCCGGTTACAACACCCGCGTCTCCAACGCTTGTACTGCCGGCATCAATCCCATTGTTATTGGAAAAACTTCCCATCACGCTGGTACCCACGCGCAGTTTTTTGCTGACATTGTGATCGACATTAAGGCGGTAGGTGAACCGTTTGAAATCTGAATTAATAATCACCCCATCCTGATCGAAGTAGTTGGCCGAAATCGACAGCTGTGTTTTTTTAGTACCGCCACTGATCGTTAGCTGGTGATTCTGGATCGGCGCTTTCTGGAAGATAAGGTCCTGCCAATCAATACCTTCTCCCAGGCCCGCCGGATCGGGATAAGCTTTGTTTTTGAATGTTTCATTTTCGAGCTGCGCAAATTCGGCTGCGTTGAGCACATCCAGTTTTTTGGTTACCTGCTGCACACCGTAATAGCTTTCGATAGATACGTTGGTTTTTCCTGCTTTGCCACGTTTTGTCGTAATGAGGATAACCCCATTGGCTGCACGGGCTCCGTAAATGGCGGAGGCAGAAGCGTCTTTCAAAACTTCAACTGATTCAATATCATTGGGGTTAATGGTAGAAAGCGGGCTCACATCATTAATCCCGCCACTGTTTGAGATCTGAATTCCGTCAATCACATAAAGCGGCTCTGCATTTCCATTGATGGAGTTTGTTCCCCGGATCCGCACACTGATATTACCGCCGGGTGAGCCGGAGTTTTGGTTGATCTGCACACCCGAAACGCGGGATTGAAGTCCCTGCGCTACGTTAGTAATAGGTAACTGCGTGAGTTCATCCGATTTAATCGAGGCGATCGAACCAGTAGTCTCCACTTTTCGCTGCGTTCCATAGCCTACCACGACCACTTCTTCCAATGATTTTGTATCAACTTTCAAAACGGCATCTACGGTTGAGCGGTTGTTGATGGCGACTTCTTCTTTCAGGTAACCTACAAATGAAAAAACCAAAGTAGCATTTGCCGGCGCATCGACGGAGTAAGTACCGTCGACGTTGGTAAGTGTTCCCACCTGCGTGCCTTTAACGGTAACGCTGGCTCCGGGGACGCCTTCCCCTTTTTCGTCACTCACCTTTCCCGAGACATTGCCTGACTGGGCGTAAGTGATCTGTGCGAGGCTCAGCGACAAGCATAAGAGCCCAAGCAAAACGCGTATTTTTTTCTGCATATTAAAGAATATAGGGTTAGAGTGGATAACGGAATAATTCAATTCAGGTCAGATTTCTTTAGTATTGAAGCGACACGCGAATGTGAAATGCGGCCTGCAATTCGGTGTGATCTGAGCGTTTTTGAATGAAATTAACGAGCAGGGATGGCGGAATCAAGGCCATTTAAACCTTATCTAATCTCAAAATTGATCAAAAACTATCGGGAACGTTTGCGAATACGTTGCCGATATATGGTTTTATAAGTTAATAATATGATAATTCTTTATTTTTGCCTTGTGATTTCGATAATGATGCGAATAGGCTGGTTTGGAGGTTATTTATTTAAATAGTACAATTGAAATGATCAAGTGCGTGAAGTGCGGACAGGTTGAAGGAATTATGAAGGCGGGGTATGTACGAGGCAAGCAGCGATTCCTGTGCAAGCCGTGCAACTATTATTTTACAATCCAGGAAAAGGACGTTTCTGCGGCAGTTCAGCAAAAGAGGAGACGGCATCAAACGACGATCATTGATATTGCCAAAACGCTTGGCGTTTCCAACTCGACAGTTTCACGCGCATTGCATGGACATGCGGATATCAGTCCGGAAACCCGGCAGGCTGTGCTGGATACTGCCGCGCTGCTCGACTATCAACCTAATCAGCTGGCCTATAATCTGGTGAAGAGCCGCACGAATACGATCGGCATGATCGTACCGGAGTTCCACAATCCGTTCTTTCCCAATGTGATCATCGGTGCGCACGAGGTGCTGACAAAGGCAGGCTACAACCTGACGATCATGCAAAGTAATGAGTCCTACCAGGTAGAAATTTCCAATACAAAGGCAATGCTGGCCAATCGGGTAGACGGGCTGCTGATCTCACTAACACAGGAAACCAACAATTTTGACCATTTAGAGGTATTTGAGAAACGTGGGATACCGCTCATTCTTTTCAATCGGGTATGTGAGCAGATCGACGTACCGAAAGTGGTGGTGAATGATTTTGAGTCTGCTTTTATGGCAGTGGAGCATTTGTTGCTCAATGGATATGAAAAAGTGGCGCACCTTGGCGGGCCGCTCAATTTGCTGGTGAGCCGTGAGCGATTAAGAGGTTACAAGGCAGCGATGGAGAAATACGGAAAAAGCATTGAAGACCACATGGTAATTCAGGGAATGCTAACTCAGCAAAAAGCAAGAATTTACGGTCAATACCTGCTCGATCTGGCAGAGCGGCCTGATGCAATCTTCGCAGTAAATGATTCGGCGGCAATAGAAATTATGTTGATGGCGAGAGAAAAGGGCATCCGGATCCCGGAAGATCTTGGGGTTGTAGGTTTCAGCGATAATCCCGAGTCCGCGTACATTGGACCCGGCCTGACCACGATCAGGCAGCCGACAATGGAGATGGGCCAGGCTACTGCGGAGTGGATTTTAGAGCTGGTCGATACAGAGGAAATACCTGTGCACGAGCGGAAGATCTTGAAAACGGAGCTAATTGTGAGGGGATCGTCGGTGCGGGAGAGGTAAGTGATATTTTTCTATATTTGTCCTGGTTCCTCATTTCATGACACATACTTTACATTTTAAATCTTCATTATGATAAGACTTACAATGCCGCCAAAAAGGGATAGACGAGCGATCCGGGATTTTTTAAGAACTGCTAGAGTTCAGAAGAAATCGCCTGCCCAAATGGACACTACTGACTACTTAATGAGCGATCCCAGAAACAGGGAGCTTTTGCTGAAAGCGATTGAAGATGTTAAAAATGGCAAGTTCATCTTTCGGGACCTGATCGAACCATGATGCTCGCCTGGGAGACAGGCGCCTGGGAAGATTACCTGGAGTGGCAAATATCAGATAAGAGTATCGCGAAAAAAATCAATGAGCTTATCAAAGAATGCCTGAGAACGCCGTTTGAGGGAAAAGGAAAACCGGAAATGCTCCGCTCGAATTTCTCAGGTCATTGGTCAAGACGCATCAACGAAGAACATCGCCTGGTCTATAAAGTTGAGAAAGATTTAATCATCATTGTCCGCTGCCGATTTCATTATGGGAGGTAGCTTTCATTTTTAATGCCACGAATGCACGAATTAACACGAATGACTTCGTGCCTTATTCGCGGCCGCCGCTGCGGTGCATTCGTGGCAATAAAAACTAAGGATTCTGCTTCAAAACATTTGCTCCCATAATGTCAATCTGCGCTTGTGGGATTGGGAAGTATTCGTTTCTTCCTTTTACGAAAGTAGCCCCTTTCAGGTAGCTTCTTTTTACGCTTTCCTTCGCCAGATAAGCGTTTAGCACGCTATCAGCGACGCCCCAGCGAACGAGGTCGAAATGACGGTGACCCTCCATAGCAAGCTCCACGCGGCGCTCGAAACGAACTGCTTTTCTTGCATAATCCTGAGTAGCAAAAGCTGGATAAGGCTTCACAAGATAGTTGGCCGCAGGTTTTCCACTTGCATCCATCACTACCACATTTGCCGCGCGCATTCTTACCTGATTAACCAGTTTCAGAGCAGTAGCAAGGTCATTTTCTTCCACTGCTACTTCCGCACGCATTAAGAGTACATCCGCAAATCGGATCGCACGGTAGTTGTTTGCATTCGCACGAGGCGATTCAGCACCTGCATTTTCACCACTATAAGCGAAGAACTTCTTGAACGTATATGGACCGCCGAAAGCCTGGTCGCGGATCCAGTTTCTGCCTGGGTGTGTACCCCAGTTCAGGAACGGTAAGCCTCTGCGGCCCACAGTCCAGTCGAGTCTTGGATCAAGGGTTCCTTCGTAAGGAGTGAATGGATCCGACGAAGTAAGCCCTTCATCATTTTTCACATCTACATCATTGAAAGTATCCAGCAAAGGCAAACCCGCTGCATCTGTTTTAAATGCATTCACAAGGTTTTGAGAAGGCTGGAAAAACCCGCAGCAGCCGCCCGGCGCCGATCCGTAAGGAAAGTTGTAGTTATCTCCCCAGCTACCATTCTGGCCACTTCCGCCGTCACCCACCGACATTTGTACCTCAAAAATCGACTCGCTGTTGTTCTCAGTTGCAATGCGGAAATTGTCGTGAAAGCTGGTAACCAATGCAAAAGGTCCATTGGTAATGATATCATCCAAAAGTGGTTTCGCAGCCAGGTAATCCCGCTGGTACATGTGCACTTTGGCCAATGCAGCTTTCGCAGTCCATTTGCTGGCGCGACCTGCCTGTGCTTTCGTTGCTGAAACATTATCCACCGCAAACTCAAAATCTTCCTCGATTTTTGGCCAGATATCCTGGTCATTTGGAAGATTGATGTAGTCAGTTACTGTTTCATCCACATAAGGAACCATGTTCCAGAGCTTTTTGGCTTCAAAATGGTACCAGCCACGCAGGAAACGCGCTTCGCCCAATGCCTGCGTTTTTTCTGCGTCGGTCATGTCGGTAGCCAGGCCGATCAGCTTGATCGTGTTATTGGCGCGGGAAACGCCGTCGTAAACCGCGATCCATTTATCATTGTAAGCGCCAATATCCGCCTGTGGAATGTAACGCTCGATCGTCGTGATCTGCGCCTGGTCACCCACATCGGAACCTTTGTAAGCGTCGTCGGAAGCAATGGAACCGTAGATCCAGTTACTTACCGAAGAAGTATTGACCGGGCCGGCGCCGACACCGTCGAGCAAACTGTATGCTCCGATCAGTACCGCATTTACGCCCGCTTTATTTGAAAGTGATTGTTCATTCCCAACACCAAGTGGTGTGGTTTCCAGAAACTCTTTGCCGCAGGAAGTCAGCATTCCCACGCAGACCATTGCAGTTAATATGCTCTTTTTCATATCTATTAGCTTATTATTCACAGATAAAAAGTTTTGTCCCTGTTGTTAAAACCCGAAGTTGATACCGATCTGGTACATTTTGGAATTAGGATAATTTCCCTGATCCACACCCAGCACTGTGCTTCCCGGCGTTGAACCCACAGAAGTAACCTCAGGATCGATACCGCTGTATTTGGTGATCGTGAAAAGGTTTTGAGCCTGTACGTAAACGCGCGCAGTTTCAAACCCGATTTTTGACAAAACAGTACTTGGTAAAGTATACCCAAGCGTCAGGTTTTTCATGCGGAAATAAGAACCGTCCTCAATGAAGTAGCTCGAAGGTTGCTGGCTGCGGCTATCGTTTGCGTCCAGAATAGGAAGTACTGCATCCGGATTTTCAGGAGTCCATGAATCATTCAGCATGCGCAAGCTTCTGTTACCAGCCTGGTTATTAAAGTCAACCCAGCGTTTCACCATATTGATGATATCGTTTCCTTTTACACCCTGGAAGAAAGCCGAAAGGTCGAAATTCTTATAACCTACATTCAGGTTGATACCGTAAGTGAAGTCAGGGTGGGGGTTACCCAGGAACTTGCGGTCGTTGTCGGTAATGGTACCATCGCCGTCGGTATCGTGGTATTTGTATTTACCCACAGCTGCGTAGCCAGGATATTTTGGTCCCTTGTCCACTTCACCTTGATTTTGGTAAATACCATCAATTTGTAAACCGTAGAATGAATAAAGCGGCATTCCAGCAACTGAGCGGGTCCAGGTATAGCTGCGGATCGCAGGTCCGAGAAGTACTGCCGAGGAGCTGTTGTTCAGCTTCCTAACTTCATTTTTATAGGTTGAAAAATTAACTCCTACCGAGTAAGTAAGGTCGCCGTCGAGTGCTTTGTTGTTGAAATCCAAAGCCAGGTCAATTCCTTTGTTGTTCATTTCGCCCACGTTTACAAACGGGATCGTAGCTACACCCTGGGTTGCCGGAAGTGCCACCTGATAAAGCATATCCGAAGTAGTACGGTTATACAAATCAAGGTTTAAGTTGAACATCCCTTTCAGGAAAGTCGCGTCCAAACCGACGTTCGTTTGCGTTGTAGTTTCCCATTTCGCATCAGGGTTACCGAATGCTTCTGTGTCAAAACCTGGCTCAACTGCATTGTTGCCGCCACCGATTGCGTAAGAAGACAAGCCTAAGTTGGAACGGTAAGTGCTGAAACCATTGTAGTTACCAATTTCCTGGTTACCGGTTTGTCCCCAGCCACCTCTCAGTTTCAGATCATCCAGCCAGGTAAGTGGTTTCAGGAAATCTTCTTCCGATAACCTCCAACCCACACTGAATGCTGGAAATGTTCCGTAACGGTTGTTTTGACCAAAACGCGAAGAACCATCGCGGCGGACAGTCGCTTCCAGAAGGTAACGGTCTTTGAATGAGTAATTTACTTTTCCGAAAAGAGAGAAAAGTGCCCATTCGTAACCGCCGCCTGCATTGTTGATACCTGCTGTACCTGAGCTCAGGAACATATACTGCGGATCTTCGGAGAAGAATGTAGTCCGGGTCGCATTGAAATTTCGTCCGGTGCCTTTAATCGCCTCCGTTCCAAGCAAAACGTTGATCTTATGATCAGCGCCGATGTTTTTGTTGTAGTTCAATGTATTTGACCACGTCCAATTAAGATCGTACGCATTTTCGTTCGTCAATGCATTTGCAGCTTCGATTTCAGCTTCTTCGAGGTCAAGCAGGGTGTAACCTACGCGATTGAATGCAGTCAAATCAATACCGATGCTTGACTTAGCAGTCAGATCTTTGAGGATATCGATCTCCATGTAAGCATTACCGAATGCGCGGAAGTTGTTGGTCTGGTTGTTTTTAGTACGTGCCAGCTGCGCAACCGGGTTGGTAGCAGGTCCAAGACCAGCGGCTCTCGTCGCAGCAAAATTGCCCATGATATCATAAACCGGAATGATAGACGGAATGCGATATCCATTTCCAACGGGGTTACCATCCTGGTTATTCAGCGTACTTGCAGTGCCGTTGTTGGCATAATAACCTTTGTTTTCCGTGTAGCTCACTTCGAGGTTTTCACCCAAGCGAATTCGTTTTTTAAACGTAAATTCTGTGTTGGAGCGCAGCGAATAACGATTGAAAGAAGTATGGATCAATACCCCGTCCTGCTTGAAATAGTTTAATGCGATCGCGTAGCGGCCGGTTTCAGTACCACCTGTTGCGCCAATGTTATATTCCTGGATCGCAGCCGGCCGGAGTATTTCCTTATGCCAGTCGGTACCTTCTTTATTAGCCTCTACAATTTGATAAAAACCTGCGCGGTTGTAGTTATACAGCGCCGGATCTACTTTTGGATCGCCCGCAGAAAGCCCGTAGCTTGATCCAGCAAGGATATAATCAGGAACCACTGCGCTTGGCCCGTTACCATATTGCTGGTGCGACGGGTTTCCATTCGTCAATACACCTGCGTTCCGGCGCTGCGTCCATAACAGGTCGCCGAATTGCTGCGGATCCTTGATCAGGTCCAGATCGACTTTGCCCGTTTGCAAACCTGCGCGAGAGTTAAATGTAAACCTCGCTGCACCCGCTTTTCCTTTTTTAGTAGTGATGATAATAACCCCATTGGCAGCTCTTGAACCGTAAATGGAAGCGGAGGAGGCATCTTTCAAAACCTGCATCGACTCAATATTGTTCGGGTTAATGCTGTTGAGGCCGCCTTTGGTAGGAACACCGTCGATCACGTACAGAGGATCGTTGTTGTTGATCGTACCAAAACCGCGGATGCGGACCGTGGCTTCACCGCCGGGCGTGTTGTTGGAAGTAACGGTTACCCCGGCCACACGTCCCTGTAACTGCTGGGCTACGTTAGGAGCCGCAACTTTGGTCAGCTCAGTCGCGTCCACTGTCGAAACGGCGCCGGTAATATCTCTTTTGGATTGAGATGAATAACCGGTTACGACTACTTCGCTCAATGCTTTTACATCCGATTGCAGTACAATGTCAATCTGCGACTTGTTCGCAATGTTCACTTCCTGGGTCAGATAGCCGATCGAAGAAACGACCAGCGTTGTACTACCGTCCGGGATCAAAAGTGTAAAGGCGCCGTCGACGTCGGTGGTGGTACCTACTGAGGAGCTTCCTTTCAATAAAACCGTCGCGCCGGGAATGGTGGCGCCGGCTGCGTCTGCTACTTTTCCCTTGATCGTAATGTCTGCATATTGCCCGCGGACCGATGCTATGGTTCTGTTAATTGCTGCTTCGGCTGCGAATGCTCCATTCAGCGAAATGCCTGTCAGCGGGAGAATAGTTAATACTTGTATGAGCCTGATTCTCAAATTTTTAGGAAGGCGGCTCCGCCGGTAAAAGGTTTTTTTCATACTTTTGTTCGTTTTGTTAGTTCATAAAAATTGGCAAACAAAATCCCACGCTCCTTTCGGGGCAGCAATTCGGTCACAATCTGGTTGGGGATTAATTCGGGTGGGTGATGTGGCGACATCATTCACCTTTTTTATTGAATAGGCTGGTGGTTTATGGTGAATAGAAAATCATTGCGTCGGCTCTGGACACTTGCTGAATCAAATATAGGTGATGTGTTAGCTTGATGAAATAGTGTTTCGCAGATCCTTAGAATATCAAAATAAAATTGTTTTATTTTCCTAAATGCGATATAAACGAACTTTGCAGAAGTGAATACTAAAACCTAAAATTGACATGTCACTGATGGTAAAATAATATGTCCGCGTTGTTTAAAGGATATTACCAAACCGATTTAACTATGCGTTTGAAAAGAACAGGTGTAATGTGTTTACTTTTTAGTCTGTGTTTCCTGGCTGGGCATGCACAGCAAACAGCAGATTATCAGGAGCGGATCAAGATGATCAATGCGAATATCAACAAGGTATTTTATAATGAAAAAACAGGCTTGTACATTGAAACGAACGGAAAGAATGAAAAGCCACATTCATATCTCTGGCCGCTCTGTGCATTAATGCAAGCCGAAAATGAAGCGGAGGCGACTCTTTCTGAAAAGGAGTTATTGAAACCGGTTTTGAATGCAATAGCGAAATACAAAAACAACAATCCGCCCGCGTCGGGTTATCAGGCTTATGTAACCAAAGAGCAAAAGGATTCCCGGTTTTATGACGATAATCAATGGATCGCAATAGCGGCGCTCGATGCTTACGAACGGACCAAAAATCCATCCTATTTTAAGCTGGCCGAAGAGATTTACACGTTTATGATGACGGGCTATGATCAAAAATCCGGCGGCGGGCTGTATTGGAAAGAAGATGAGAAAAATACCAAGAATACCTGCTCAAACGGGCCTGGGATCCTGGTGGCGCTGCAATTGTACAAGATCAACAAAAAGCCGGAATACCTGAATACAGCACTGGATCTTTACGCCTGGACAAACAAACATCTGCGCGCGCCAGACGGTACTTACTGGGACGCGATCAAGATCCCGGATATGAAAATTGATTCAGCCAAATACACTTATAATACAGGTACTATGCTGCAATCTAATGTGTTACTATATGAAATTACCAAAGAAGACAAGTATCTGAAAGAGGCGAACCAAATTGCCGGCGCCGCGCGTGATTTCTTTTATGTAGATAATAAACTGCCTGGAAATTACTGGTTTAATGTGGTGCTCCTGCGGGGATATGAGGCGCTTTACAAGGTAAATAAGGACAAAAGCATTTTTAGCTTTTTCGTCGATGATGCGGAGAGGATCTGGAAAGAGGAACGGGATGAGAATAATCTGATGGGCAGGAAATCCGAAAAGACGCTGATCGACCAGGGCGCGATGGTGGAGATGTACGCGAGATTAGCGCGGCTGACCAAAGAGTAAGTGCAAAAAAAGGGTTGTCTTTCGGCAACCCTTTTTCAATTCTATTCCGAGTCTTTATACAACCCGAATTCGCTGATCGCAATGCTCACTGGCGATTTCGTGATCCTTAATCTGACCTTCTGTGTAGTGACCGGTGCTTCCAGTTTCACAATTCTTTTCGCCCCGACGCTGGTACCTTTGTGAATTTCCTTCCAGTTGTTATCCTGCCACGCATCGACTGCAAATTCTTCGATCCGCTGGCCGAGCTTGATGAACTCCTGAATGCTGATAATGTCAAATACAATCGGTTGGCTCAGGTCCATGATCACCTCAGGTGTTTTGAAATCATCGTCCGTCGCCCAATAGCTCTCCGGCTTTCCGTCGAGGATATTTTTAGCACTGTAAATAGAGTTGTACCCTCTTACATTGACAGCCTTGGAAGTAGCCTTGCCGACCAGGTTGGTGGCGAAAGTCTGGCTAACGTGGTCACCGAATGCTTTCAACGCAGCCACATCGTCGGCGTGCAATTGTCCACGGGTATCCGGCGCGAGTCCAAGATCCAGCGCCGCGCCGCGACCTACGCTTTTCAGGTAAAGATCAAATAGCTTTTCGGGCGTTTTCGGTTTTTCATTCGGGTGGTAAAACCAGCCTTTGCGCAGCGGAACATCGCATTCTGCCGGGATCCAGAACTTCCCATTTCGGGTACCGCCCGGGTTTTCAGTCGCATTTGCCTGGCCTGGTACAGCTACATTCTGACCTTCCGAAGGTTTTGGGGTTAATGTGGCCCAGGAGGTTTCATTTACACTTCCGTCCTCATTTCCAGCCCAGCGTACATCCCAGCCTATATCGCTGAAAATGTTGGCATTAGGTTGTAATTTGCGGGTAAGGTTTGTCCAGGTCGAGTCCCACTGGTAGTAAGTTGTATTGTCGATAGAGCGTTTTTCCTTCGCACCACCATAGTACCCGTCGCCTCCGTTGGCGCCGTCGTGCCACGACATGAAAAGTTCTCCGTAATTGGTATACAGTTCACGCAGTTGCTCGCGGTAAATCGCCAGGTATTCGGGCGTTCCGTATTTCGCATTATTACGGTCCCAGGGCGAGCAGTACACACCAAATTTTAGTCCGTGCTTGCGGGTTGCATCGGCAACTTCTTTCACCAGATCACCTTTTCCATCGCGGAACGGGCTTTTTGTGATGTTATATTCTGTAGTTTTGGTAGGCCAGAGCGCAAATCCGTCGTGGTGTTTGGCTACCAATACAATTCCTTTTAACCCGCCGGCTTTTGCTGCCAGTACGATCTGTTCTGCATTGAAATCGCTGGGATTAAATGACTTCGGATCCGCATCCCCGAAACCCCATTCCTTGTTTTCAAAAGTAGTAGGAGTGAAGTGGATCAGCCCGTAAACCTCGGTTTGGTGCCAAAGTACCTGCCTTGGAGCAGGAGTAGCGCCGTAAGGTTTTGGCGGAGTTTGGGCAAAAGATAGCGCGTGGGTTAAGAGGAGTAGCGCAGTTAAATGTCTGATCATTTTAAAGGGATTGCTATTATTTGCAGAAAGGAATATTAGTTAGTGCTTCTGGGGAGATCTGGCATTTTTCAACGGAGTAATAGCCAAAATACGTTTAGCTTTTTTAACTCTTAGCAAAGTAGAAATTTCCTCTAAGTCTGACTTACTTAGTGTTTTACTGACTACTTCGAGATCAGCTTTATCTAGTGTTTTGAAGTCTGGTTTCATTTGAAATATCGTTTAACAAGCATACTAGCTTCCAATGTATCAATAAACAACCTGTTTCTTGCCAGGACTTTTGCACCCATGGTCTGCTTGTAGTGATCAATCAGGCTGGTCTTTGATTCAAAAACGACAATTCCATCAAAACCGTGCTCAAAGCTTGACTTGCAGGCAAACGCTACGAGATTTCCTGCAACTCCCCGGTACAATTTTGAATGCCCTTTGTTAAAAGCAGCATTCTCCAGTAGGTGCATATAAACGTGGTCTTCGTTGAAACCAATGCTTATCAAACCATGGACCAGGTTAGGTTCGGCAACAGTTACAAGTTTATAAACTCTTCTCGCTGGATCCGATAATTCCAGTTTCCAATCAAATACCCAGTTTTTTTTGTTTAAACGCGCGTCCGACAACACGCGCACCAGCTGCGTTTGGAAAACCTGATTTGTAAGTGCGTGTTCAATTGAATTTGTTAGTTTGTCAATCTCAAAATCCAGCATTTGTAGTGTGTTGTTTAAGCAAAGATAAGATTTATCCAATGCGTCACAACAAGCGATGTACATAACTGATTTTGTCAGTTAATCACAAACAAATAAGCAGGCTGCACTCCAATTTCAGTTGCTGTTTTAGCAGGGATTTCGATTGAGCCACCTTTCATTTTTAGCACTTTCTTGTTTCCTGCTAATGTGATCTTCGCATTCGCTGGCATCGTCAATCCTTCCGGTTTCAGGCTGGTACCAAGCTTTTCGCCGGCTTCGGCCAAATAGAATGCGTAGGTCGTGTTACCTTTTTTAGTGTAAGCCCATTTTCCCTGCCGGTATGGTGCGAGCGGCTTGGTTTCGTAGATACCCACTCCATTTACATTCATCCATTTGCCCATTTCTTCCAACCTTGTGTAAGCCTCTTCGTGCCACTCTCCGTCGGGTCCCGGCGCTACATTTAATAGCAGGTTACCGCCTTTTGCTATAATATCGACCAGCGTATGCACCAGCTTTTGGGTTGATTTAAAATTCTCTTTCGGAATGTAAGACCATGAATCGCCCATTGTCATGCACGATTCCCAAGGTATCGACATATAATGGTCGGGGATAGATTGTTCCGGTGTTACGTAATTTTCAAATTCACCCGTAACCGTTCTGTCCACAACCAGCAAACCCGGCTGGTGCGACCGAGCCATTTTTGCAATGCGCGCCATATCGATATCCTGCTCGTAAGGAATGCTTTTCTGCCAGCTGATATTCGGATCGATGGTATTCAATGGACGAACCCAGCCACCGTCGAGCCAGAGAATGTCAACTGAACCGTAGTCTGACATTAACTCCTCGATTTGATTATAGGTGAAATCCTTGAACTTGTTCCAAAGCTCGGGACGTTTCTTAGGATCGTAGGAAGCATTCCGGTCTTTTGGCGGGAAATATTTCCACCAGTAAAATTCAGTATTCCAATCTGGTTTTGAAAAGTACGTACCCGTCATAAAACCCTGATTACGAAATGCAGACAGCACTTCTTTGGTCACATTGCTTTTCGGGTTTGTTTTAAATGGCGTATTCGTGATCTTATAATCAGTGTATTTGGAATCAAACATCGCAAAACCGTCGTGGTGCTTGGTCGTGAAAACCACATATTTCATTCCCGCATTCTTGGCCGCCTGGGCCCAGCGTTCCGGGTTAAATTTGACCGGATTAAATGTCTTGGCAATATCCTCGTAAGCTTTTTTGTATTCGTACCAATCGTGTGAATGCGGCCCTTTTCGTTCACACCAGCCTTCATCTTCGGGACAAAGTGACCACGATTCCACAATTCCCCACTGGCTATACGTGCCCCAATGCATTAAAAGACCGAATTTTACATCCTGCCATTTTGCGAGCTTTTGCTGCACCAGCGGGTCGGTCGGCGCTACGTATTTGGAATGGTCCTGCTCGGAATGCTGCTGTGCGAACGAAAAATTACCTGCTAGCAAAACTGCGAGCAGCAATGCTTTTGACTTTAAATTCATTTCAAGAAAAAGTAATGGATTACTAATATGTTAGGCTGTGAAAATTCCCTCGGATCAGGAGAAATGGCTTTTTGCATTAATTACCTTCGCTTTGCCAGACTTGTCTGTTACCGTGTAGTTGAAACCTTTTTGCAGCGAATAGGCGCCCACTTCTCCGTTTTTGGCGATCGCGATGAAACCTACCTGGAAACTTTTCGCTTTTTCAGGATTGATCTTTACAATGCGCTCGATGGTTTTCTTGCAGGCTTCGGTCGGTGAAGCACCGTTTCGCATTAACTCCACAATAGTATGTGTACCGCAAACGCGAATCACTTCTTCTCCCTGACCCGAGCCGGTGGCGGCGCCTACTTCATTATCAACATATAATCCCGAACCGATAATAGGGGAGTCACCGATGCGGCCGCGCATTTTGAAGCCCATTCCGCTGGTAGTACACATTCCCGACAGGTTACCCGAGGAATCCAATGCCAGCGTTCCCATGGTATCGTGGTTCACCGAACCGTCGTCAAAGTGGCTCGGCGCAAATGGTCCGTGTCCTTTTGGTTTAGATTGCTGATGTTCAATATTGATAATTGGCTTGTATTCAGCCTTTTTCAGCCATTCTTTGTAAGCTTTTTCAGCGTCAGGCGACAACTCACCCGATTCCAGCTTCATCCCGCTCGCTACTGCAAACTGCTGCGCACCTTCTCCCGCCATAAATACGTGCGGCGTGTTTTCCATCAGCTTTCTCGCCAATGTAGCCGGGTGTTTGACGCGCTCGACAAATGCTACGGAGCCGCAGTTGAACTTATCGTCCATAATGCAGGCATCCAATGTCACCCGCCCGTCGCGGTCTGGATTTCCGCCTAATCCCACGCAACAGTTGATTTCATTTTCCATTGCGATAGCCGCCTGTTCCACTGCATCCAATGCTTTTCCGCCTTTTTCCAGGATCGGCCACGCACCTCCGTTCGCGATCTGGCCGCTGTCCCAGGTCGAAATTACCAGCGGCATATTGGCTGCTGGCGCTTTCGCAAACAGTTCGTTCATTTTGGTAAAGGGTAATGCAAAAGCCGATAGGCGGAGAAAGGATCTGCGATTGGATTTCATAGGTTCACGTGTCAGGAATAGTTTCTAATATTTTTAAAAATACCTTCCAATTAAATTAAAATTTTTCAAATATACTTCCCGTGAATGTCATGACAAATGAAAATACGAAATTTCATCCTCGATTTGATACCTTATAATTAATCCCGGGCAGGCGATTTTGTTTGTACCGGGATTTCCCGGAAATTTGAACTTACCAACTACGATCATTACCCTTTACGATATTAATAAATAATAAGCGCTGTTTCTCCATGACTCCTCAGAAAGCCAGTGTCGACGTTGCGATAAATGCTTACGGAAAGCCTTATCAGACTGCAATTACTTTGCTTACTCTCATGAAAACTTCAGGGGAATGGATCAATAAGATCTATTTCGTTGAAGAGGCCAAACAACCGGAACCTTCTAATTTTCAGTTCATTTTCAAACATTTCGGTGATAAAATAATCTACTATAAACCCAGTTTCTGGCTTTGGACGAAAAATCTCAAATTCGATTTTTTGCTCAAATTCAAATGGTTCAGGCGCGCGATCCGGTACCAGTATGCATGGGAGAAATCTAACCGGAAATACCTGCTGGTTATTCATAATGACGTTTATTTCAAAGATGATCTTGTCAAGGAATATCTCGAAGGTATTGGCCCGGCTTCGGGTATCGGGAGGATTGGACAGTGCTGGGTATGTCCGGCATACGCTGCCAAGCTCTGTCACTCGGAAATGTATACGCAATACAAACCCGGTTACGAGGAACTGATGAAAATTTCGGCTGAATATCCGCAGGCACGTACCTCAACGTATACAGAAGTCGTGGATCCGAAGGCACCCTGGCCGCTTCCCGAATGCAGGCTGAATGAATATGTGGCGATGATTGATCTGGAAAAAACCAGGAAAGACACGTTACCTGCCGGAAAAGGTTCCGCGTTTGGAAGTTACGACAGGCTTGATGTGGGTGTCAAATGGTTTGCAGATATGAATAACCTGGGCCATTCATTTGTGCATTTTGATTACGATCCCTACGCAACCCACAGTTGGATCAGTTTGAAAAATGCGGGTCACAATGCGCTTTTTGACAAAGATCTTTACAAATATGAAGAGTCGGTAGCCTTGCAGCAGCTCATCGATGAGTTCGGCTATGATCCCAAGACCAAGTCATTTCAATCCCAACTGTAAATGGTTCTGGAAATCCGTGAACTTCACCAGCGATACGCTGATCTGGAAATTCTTGTAATCCCACATTTTCATATTCATCACGGGATTTACTGGATTCAAGGCGAAAATGGCGCGGGTAAGTCGACGCTTTTCAGGACGTTATCGGGTATGCTGCCTTTCACAGGCTTGGTACTGATCGATGGTCAGTTTGATCTGAAAAAGCATCCGGTCGAATACAGGTTATTATTAAATCTGGGTGAAGCGGAACCTCTGTATCCTTCTTTTTTAACGCCTGAGGATCTGATCAGATTTGTCGCCGAAGCCAAACGAGCGCCTAAAGGACAGGCGGAAGAGCTGATTTCCCAACTTGGAATCAATTATTTGAAAAACACTTTCGGTAGCTGTTCCAGTGGAATGGTCAAGAAGGTTTCGCTTGCTGTCGCTTTTCTGGGTAATCCAAAGATCATTATCCTAGACGAGCCGCTAATTACTATTGATAAACAGGCGCGGGAAGCATTGTTCGGTATAATCAGGACTTATCATGCTGCCGGCGTTACATTTCTGCTTTCGTCGCACCAGCCTTTTCAGCAGGAGGGTCTGGAAATCACGCAAAGCTTTGCATTGCGCGATAAAACGCTGGTTCCGCTTTTTCTTTCATGAAAATGCTCCTCAGTTCCACTGTCTACGAATTTTTCAGGCGGCGGGCCGGCATGTTCCTGATTTTGCTGGGTATCCTGTTTGGTTTCCTGGGAGGCGCTGAGCACCGTGCATTCGCCCTGTTTTTTCTGACCGGCTCTTACGGAATGCTCTATTTGCTGTGTATCTGGTTGATTTATGCATTACTATGTGCGCAATTTTTATCACAACTCTGGAAACTGCCCGAATACACATTCATCTACGAAGCGCGCCTCTGGCCTTCATTAATTCGGATTAAAAGACTCTCCTTCATGGGTTTCGCTTTTTTGCAGCCTATTCTATATTATGGTATCTACCTGATTTCCATTGCAGTATCTGAAAAGGCCACCCGTAACGTTTGGCCCATATTCATTTACTACCTGCTGCTGAGCGCTTTGCTTGCGTACGTTGCGGAATGGCGGCTGCGAAATCCGGTGAATTATATAGTGAAATCCGGGGTAGGGGGCATTAAATGGCCTTTTCCCAGACCGGCTTTGTGGCTCTACTGGGCGTTTGAGTGGCTGTTCCGGGAGCGGGGTATTACATTATTGGTTGGAAAACTGGGACCGGTGTTAGTGGCTACGGGCACGATGCTGTACTATTCAACTGACATTTACGATCTCCGGCTGCCGGCTATCGGATTGTCGCTGGCTTATTTGCTCAATTTCGGGATCTCGCTGGAATTTTTTAAATGGGAAAGTGAAGTGTGCCTCTGGGGACGGTCTATGCCGGTGTCGCCCTTTCGAAGGTTTGTGCGCATCGTCGCTTTTCATGCCATTATTATCTTGCCGGAAACGCTCGCAGCAGTTCGCAATGCAGCTTTAAGTGTGGGTGAAATTATGCAGCTGTACTTACTGGGATTGACGATTTTAACCATAACACATCTGGTTTTTTACAAAAAAGAAGGTCTGCCCGAAGATCCGCTGAAAGTATTTCTCTTTGGATTCGTCGGGCTGACCTTATTGATTTTGTATAAAATTCCGCTACTACTTCTAATCGCTGGCGGAATGCTGTTTTCGGTTTGGATTTATCCGAAATGTTCTAGAATCTGACTACTTCGAAGGCATCGACGGTCTTACCTCAATTTTGCTCGGCAATGTTCTTGCAGGCAATTTGATCAGATCGGAAATGATTTGTCCGATATCTTCCGGCTGAATTTTCCACGCATCTTTTTCGGAAGGCTGGTGGTTATTGAACTCGCTCGCCACAGACCCCGGCATAATGGTAGTAACCCGGATTCCCGCTTTTCTGACATCCAGCATCATTGCCTGAGAGAAACCTACCAATCCAAATTTGCTTGCATTATAGGCAGCTCCGTTCTCGAAAAAGTTGGTACCTGCTAAACTCGCGATTGAAATAAAATATCCTTTTGTGCTCGTTAATGCGGCTAGCGAAGCTTTTGCGCTGAAAAACACGCCGGTCAGGTTGATATCGATTGTTTCCTGCCACTGCTCCGGGGTAAGTTCTTCAATAGGAGCAAAATGCCCGACACCTGCATTGGCAATGAAATAATCCAGCTGGCCCCATTGGTCGAGCACAGTTTGTACGGCTTTTTGCTGCGATTCATAGCTTCTTACATCCGATTCTATCCCGATCGCGAAACCTTCGCTGATCTTGTTCAACTCGGCGGCAGCCTGGTCTGCGTTTTCTTTTGAGCGGCTGGTTATGGCCACCCGGATTCCTTCTTTAATAAGTACCTGAGCGATCCCGAACCCTATTCCTTTTGAGCCGCCGGTGATCAGTGCGGTTTTTGATGATTCTGACATGGTTGAAGTTTGTATAGTTATTAATGTGAAAAGACAACAGCTATCCATTTGATTAGGTTTGAAAATAGTCGTTCCCAAGCGCCCTGGCGCCCGGCTTTCTCAGTAAAATAGCGGCGATTTTCACTTAGTAATATCTAAAACCCTATTTTTGCCAACCATTATTCTTTTTGACAGATTTATAAATCATCTATGAAAATAGTAGAAAACAAGGTTGCATTAGTGACCGGAGCTTCCCGAGGAATTGGTCGTGCCATTGCTTTGAGGTTGGCTCAGGAGGGAGCTGATGTTGCATTTACTTACCTATCCAGTGTTGAGAAAGGCGAAGCGCTGACCAAGGAGCTCGAAGCTTTTGGTGTAAAAGCAAAAGGTTACCGTTCCGACGCGTCTGATTTTCAGGCTGCTGACCAGCTCGTAACCGATGTAGTTGCCGATTTCGGAAAGCTCGATGTGCTGATCAACAATGCGGGTGTGACCAAAGACGGACTTTTGATGCGCATGAGCGAGGAGCAATGGGATACTGTGATCAGGATCAACCTTAAATCTGTATTTAATCTAACCAAAGCGGCTACTAAAAGTATGATCCGTGCCAAAAGCGGATCTATTATCAATATCACTTCTGTGGTTGGGATCAGCGGCAATGCGGGTCAATCCAACTATGCGGCTTCCAAGGCGGGTATTATCGGTTTTACCAAGTCTATCGCGCTTGAACTGGGCTCGCGGAATATCAGGTCCAATGCAGTTGCTCCGGGTTTTATTGAAACTGAAATGACGGGTGCAGTGGAGTCAAAAGCGGTGGAAGAATGGAAGCAATCTATCCCGATGAAGCGGGGCGGTCAGCCTGAAGAAGTGGCTGATGCATGCGTTTTTCTGGCCTCAGATCTGTCCAGGTACATTACCGGCCAGGTGATTCAGGTTGATGGTGGTATGTTAACATAGTGTCTTTTTGCGTTAGTAGAATAGCTGGCTGTTTCATTGTATATTGTAACATTGCCAGCTATTGACTCCGAGCACATGCGGTCCGAACTGATCTTTCAAACTCCTTACTGGTTTCTCATTTTCTGCGTTGCGGCGGGGCTTTTGTACGCGTTTCTGTTGTATCAGCCGACTGCTTCCTGGGGTAAAAAGTGGAATTATATTCTAGCTGCATTTCGCGGAATTACGGTTGCGATCATATGCTTTTTGCTGCTAAGTCCGCTTGTTCGGAAAACGGAGACTTCGGTGGATAAAGCCAAGATCGTTTTTGCGATCGACGATTCGGAGTCGGTTGGGAAATATGGTAAGGCAGTAATGAAGGAGGTGGCGAATGCTACCGAGCAGCTGAATGCATCTGGTTTTGAGGTTAGTATTGAAACATTAGGCAGCACTCCCGGGAGAGTTTCACCCGATTCTATTCTATTTAATAAAAACAAAACAGACCTGACCGGCATGCTCCAAAACATAAGGAGCAATTTTGAAGGTCGGAATCTGACGGACGTGGTCCTGGTTTCCGACGGTATTGTCAATCAGGGCGTTTCGCCGGCTTATAATAATTTTCCTTTCAAAGTAAGCCCGCTGGCAGTGGGCGACACGGTGCCCGATCTGGATATTCGCATTAAAGATGTGGTCAATAACAGGATCGCGTACCTCGGGAACGAATTCCCGATCCGGGCTGAAATTGCTGCGAACGGGCTCGCGGGTAAGGCAGCTACGGTGACGCTCAAACAAAACGGGCGGGTACTGGAAAGCCAGACTGTAGCGATAGACCGGGCAGATTTTTTCAAAGCGATTGACTTCAAAGCCACCTCTAATCAAAAAGGAGTACAGCATTTTACCCTCGAAATAGGGCAGGTATCCGGCGAAACGTCGAAGCGAAATAACCGCCGCGATGTTTACATAGATATTATTGACGGGAAACAGAAAATACTGCTTATGGCGCTGGCGCCGCATCCGGATATTAAAAGTTTAAGAAGTGTGATCGAGGCGAATGAGAATTACGAAGTGGATGTGAATATCCTCTCTATTTCGTCAAATCCTCCCGCAGCTACGAAACCTTATGATCTGGTAATTCTGCATCAGATCCCTAATGTACTTGGACTGGGTAACGCTCAGATCAAGAAGTTTATCGACGCGAAAACACCTTTATTTTTTATACTAGGCAACCAATCTGCCGTGCCGCTGGCGAATTCGCTCAATCGTTCTCTGATCATCAATACTTCAAACAATCAGCTAGATAAGGTTACCGCGCGATTTAATCCTGCATTCCAGCAGCTTAATTTTGATCAGGAGAGTTTGAAATTACTCGAAAGGCTGCCACCTCTTTCAGTTCCTTTTGGTGAATATAACCTGTCCTCGGGCACTGAAACCATTCTTTTTCAAAAGGTGGGGACACTGAATACCAGTAAACCTTTGCTTGTTTTGAATACCAGCAGCGACAACAAAATTGCTGTGTTAGCAGGAGAGGGATTGTGGCAATGGCGGCAGGAGGAATTTGCGCAAACGAATAAGCAAGAGGTAGTTGATAACCTTTTTCAGAAACTGATCCAGATACTTTCGCTGCGGGAAGACAAACGCAAATTCCGGGTTTACCCTACCAATAATGAATTTGAAGCGGGAGAGCAGGTTTCGTTTCAAACTGAAATTTACAACGACATTTACGAGCCGATTTACGGGCAGGAAGTGAAGCTAGATATTACGGACGAAAAGGGTAAGACCAGACAGTTTACCTACACGCATTCCAACGAATCGCCGAGGTTTAATATAACCGGTTTGCAGGAAGGGGTGTACCGATATGTGGCTTCTGCGTCGCTTAGGGCAGGTCAGGAGAAGTCTGCGGGACAATTTGTTGTTAAAAATGTGGATCTGGAATTGAATAATACAACTGCTGATTTTGGAATGCTGCGCGAGCTGGCCGGTCGCTCCGGTGGTGAAATGATCACGCCCACATCGCTGGCCTCTTATGTTGAAAAATTAAAAAGCGACCGCCCCGCTGATCGTCTGGACAGTTCAGAAGAAATGGTGGAGCTGATTTATATGAAATGGCTGTTTTTCTTGCTGATACTGCTGCTGGGCGCTGAATGGGGATTAAGAAAGTACCATGGCGGATATTAGAAAGTTGGTTTTTCTCGTCGTTCTTACTTGCTTTTTTCACCCCCTTTATTCGCAGGATACAGATTCGGTTTCAATTAGTATTTACGCCGATTCGACAGAAATCAAACGTCCCAATTACGCAATGCTGCGCGGGATTTTCGCGGCCCAATCTGCGTTGTACCTGGGTACGATCTACGGATTAAGCAAATCCTGGTACAAACATCCATTGACCAACTTCACAATCCAGGACGATTCCCGCGAGTGGCTTCAAATGGACAAAATGGGGCACGTTTACACATCGTTCCAGATCGCAAGACATACTGCCGCACTTTATAAGAAAACGGGGATATCCAAGAAGCAAATGCTCATCTACGGCGCAGTTTCAGGGATTATTTTTCAAACTCCTATTGAAATCCTCGACGGATTTTCACCAGATTACGGATTTTCACCCGGCGATATGATCGGGAATATCGCCGGGTCGGCACTGTACCTCGGGCAGGTTGCATTGTGGGACGAAGTACGCATCCATCCTAAATTTTCATTTCATGCAACTTCGCTGGCCCGGGTGCGGCCTGAGTTGCTTGGGAAAAGCTGGTCGGAGCGGTGGCTGAAAGATTATAATGGACAAACCTATTGGTTATCCGCGAGCCCGAAATCGTTTTTTCCGGGTAGTAGCTGGCCGGAGTGGCTTTGCTTTTCAGTAGGTTACGGGATACATAACATGGTTTCGGCCGAAGTAGGTCAGAGTAAGAAAATGGGCTACCGGCCTTACCGGCAATATTACTTGTCAGTCGATATTGACCTGACGAAGATCAAAACCAAGAATAAATTTGTTCGTACTATCGGCTTCCTGGCCAATTCTTTGAAGATACCTGCTCCGGCACTGCAATTCAGCAGAAACGGCGTGGGATTCAAACCTTTCTATTTTTGAAAGCCCGGAAGAACTGGTTTATAAATCATTTAAATATGAATATTGGAGATAAAGTAAGACTAGTACATGGGCGGGAAGAAGGCATTATTTATGCTTTTTTACCGGGAAATGTAGTTGAAATTGAAATTGAAGATGGTTTCAGGATTCCTGTGCTGCGCAACGAAGTAGTTACTATTTCGCCCGTCGAGTCGCAAAGGATGCAAAAGGGGCCGGATACAGGAAAGGTTACAGCCAAGTCAGACGTGATCGTTCCGCGCAATGCACCATTTGCCGAGAAAGGTATTTACCTCGCATTTGTATCAATTAATGATAAATCACTGACGGTACATATTATTAACAATACCGACTGGATCCTGCCTTTCACGGCTTCGTCCATTCAAAATCAGGTGCAAACCGGGCTGGGCGCGGGTACTTTGCAGCCTCGACAGTCGCAGAAACTCGCTGAGGTTTTGATGAAGGATTTTGAAGAGTGGCCTGTTTTTGAGCTGAATGTTTTGTATTTCAGGGAAGGAAAGCATTTGTTTCCTCAATCTTTAACCAAAAAAATAAAGTGCCGCGCCCAATCTTTTTACAAAAGCAAGAGAAAAGCGCCTGTACTGGAAAAGGAAGCATTTATTTATCAGCTCGACGAAGAAAATCTGAAAAAAGAACCGGTACTTCCAGACACAGAACTTTCGGCTGCATTGAAAGAGAGTATGCTGAGAGGAGCAGGCGCAGAACCTTTGAAGCTGGAAAAACCGAATGAGGTGGTTGATCTGCATATTGAAAAACTGGTGATCGATACCGCCGGGATTTCTAATGAAAATATTGTAAAAACTCAGCTTAGCGCATTTGAAGCTAATCTTGAAAATGCGATTGCAAATGGAATGGAGGAAATTACATTCATTCACGGAGCGGGTAGCGGGGCGCTAAAAAATGAATTGCACCGGCGGCTGAGCAAGAACAAGCATGTGGCTTATTTTAAAGATGCGTTAAAAGACAAATTCGGATACGGTGCGACCCTCGTCAAAATCAAGTAACCTGCTGGCCAGGATATTATATGTTTTTTGTCTGGCAGCCATTGTCTGTAGCCAGTGGCAGTGCCGACCTAAAAGTACCTCCCCTCAAGCACCTATGGAAGAATATATGTATTCGGATAAGGCAATTCAGAATGAGAAGCATTTGTCGGTGATGAATGTGCCGATCGAATTATCGGTGAAGGAAATTGAGAATCAGATCAATGCGAAAATCAAGGGGCTGATTTATGAGGACAACAGTTACGAAGACGAGGATAATGATAACCTGAAAGCGAAGGTTTGGAAGATCAGCCCGATCCGTGTAGTGGCGATTGATTCTTCTTTTCTTTTTGAAGTCCCATTAAAGATCTGGGTTAGCGCGGGCTACAAAATCAGTCCGCTTGGTATTACGATGTCGGGTTATAAAGATACCGAGTTCTCAATCCGTATTCGACTGATTTCCAAAATCGGGATTTCTCCAAACTGGCAGGTTAAATCGGAAACTTACGTAGATAGTTATGATTGGATCTCCGACCCGAGCGTGAAGGTGGCAGGGCTGAATATTCCTATTAAAAGTATGGCGAGCCGGATGCTGAATAAAAATTTTGACAAGATCACGGAAGCGATTGACCAGGAAGTAGCCAATAATCTTGAACTGAAAAAGAATGCTGAACTGGCCTGGAACATTGTGCGGCAGCCGGTTATGCTTGCTGAAGAATATGATACCTGGCTCGTAGTAGTTCCAACCAGCGTGGTAATGACGCCGCTACTGGCAAAAAACGGTGTGATTCGGGCGGTACTTGGTATTAAAGGGTATACCCAAACAATCACCTCCGCTAGCAAACCAACCGTAACTGCGGTTCAAAAACTGCCTGACTTACAGATAACCCCAAAAGTAACGGACGATTTTAAGGTAGGGTTGATTAGTCTGGTTTCCTATGAGGATGCGGGCCGGCTCGCTACTGCGAAAATGGCCGGGGAGACTTTTTCATTTCTAGGTGGACAATATAAAGTCAATGTTACTTCTGTTGAATTGTATGGTCAGAATGACAAGCTGGTGATCAAAGCGGGGCTTGCCGGTAGCATTTCGGGTTATATTTATCTAAAAGGCATACCTTATTATGATCCGTTGACCCAGCAGTTGTCTTTAAAAGGTCTTGATTATGACCTCGAAACCAGAAATACGATTGTACGTACGGCGGGCTGGTTATTGCAGGGGCAGTTCAGCAGGATGATGGAGAAGAAAATGACTTTTCCGGTAGGCGACCAAATCACCGAAGCGAAAAAGACAATTCAGAAAGCGCTTGGTAACTACAAGGTTACAGACGGAGTCACACTAAAAGGAACGCTTTCGGACATTCAGCCGGACAAAGTTTATCTTACTCCAAAACATTTATATTCAGTCGTTTTTGCACACGGAAAAGTGAATTTGAAGGTCGACGGAATGAAGGGAATCTGACAGAAAACCAATGGAATAATGCGTATCTGTACCATAAATTTTTACTTTTTATAGTATATTGACTGCTAATCAAAAGAAAGTATTTGTTAGCTTTGTGGTCAGAGGAAAGGAGTGAGCTGTCCTACCGCTGCGGTAATTTTATCGAAGAGGAAAGTCCGGGCAGCATAGAGTACCGTACTTCCTAACGGGAAGGCAACAGATTGGAAACGGCCTGTTGACAGCCAGTGCCACAGAAATGATACCGCCTTGGCATGTTTTTTATATACCGAGGTAAGGGTGAAACGGTGGAGTAAGAGCCCACCGCCCGGCTGGTGACAGACGGGGCAGGGTAAACCTTACGGGCTGAAAGATCAAATAGGTGTTGGTTAGTGAGGCTACTCGCTTCCGTTTTTCGAAACGCTGACACGGGTAGATCGTTAGAGATTCAGGGTGACCTGAATTTTGGATAAATGGTAGGAGTCTTTTGGGTGTTTAGATGCTCAAAAGGAACAGAATCCGGCTTATAGGCTTACCCTTTTTTCTTGTTTTTGAGTTTATTTTACAGTGCAATATTGAATCACATAACGCGTGTTTCCCATGAAGAAAAAGAATCTTTACTTTGTTTTCCTTTGTTTGTCCCTGCTGAGTTTTGATACGTTCGCTCAAAATCGAACGTATGATGGACCCAATAAAATGAATACCTGGTCCATTACCGGATATGGAGGGATTACCAAATTCTTCGGAGATTTATCGCAATACAGTGGCTTCAAGCGCGGGGATAGAGAAGAACTCACCGGTGGCTGGGGCCTTTCGATTAATAAGCAGTTATCGCCTATTTTCGGTGTGCAGATTGTAGGATACAACGGACGTCTGCAGGGAGCGAAAGACAATCACCTGAGCTCTATTACAAATCATACTTATAGTGCTACATTCAACAGCCCGTCATTTGTTCAGGTAACATTGGATGGTACAATGAATGTAAGTCGTCTTCTGTTAGGTTATAACAAGCTGAGAAGATGGAAGTTTGACGCTCATTTGGGTGCAGGTATCATCTATTATCACACGGATGTAGATTATACTAATATTACAACTGGTGTTTCAAGTAGCTTCTCAACCAATACCGAGAACAGTTCTAAAACAGCAGGTAAATGGGAGCGTAATGGTTCTGTGTACACTCGTGAATGGGTTGTTCCAGCTGGTTTTACTTTGCATTATGAGCTGACTCCTAGATTTGATCTTGGCCTTGATTACACGCATAACTTTGTAAATACCGAAAAACTAGATGCTACTGTCGGTGGTTTGAGTGACTACGTGAAACAAGATGGTATCTGGACGTTTGCAAAAGGAGATTCAAGAAACGATGCTTACGGAATGCTTTCTCTTGCATTAACTTATAAACTGGGTAAAAATGCAGTAAGAGCAAAAGGCGGTAAATACGATGCAGCCAGCGGACGTTATCACCTACGCTGGGCAAATCCTCAGCAATTGATACCTGTTCCATACAACCCAACTATGGAAGATGCAGATTCAATCGCAAAAGCGAACATGCCTAAGCCGGTTGATCCGCGTCTTTACACAGATACTGATGGTGACGGTGTGGCAGATTTGTTCGACAAAGAACCTAATACTCCTGCTGGTAGCATTGTTTCAGGTGGTGGTGTTGCATTGGATATCGATAAGATCATCAGAGACGCTATCAAAAACAACCTGCCGAAAGACGAGTGCGAAGCATTGTTCAGTAACATCGAATTTGACACTGACAAAGCAATTATCCGCAATCCTTCGAAAGAAACATTGAGCAAAGTAGTTGAGCTGTTGAACATGCGTACTAACTGCCGTATCGTACTTGTAGGTCATACAGATGCACGTGCTTCTGATAGCTATAACGTTTCACTTTCACGTCGCAGGGTTGATGCAGCGAAAAGATTCCTGGTTCGTGCAGGTCTGACAGATCCAAGCCGTATCATCGCTGAATACTACGGTGAATATCGCCCGATCGCAGAGAATACAACAGTGGAAGGCTTGCAGTCTAACCGTCGTGTTGAAATCAAAATATTGCCAAACAACTCGATCCGCTCTACATATCCTGCTGGTTTCCGCAGGTAGTCCGGAGGGAAAAAAATACAAAGGGAAGACAGCAATGTCTTCCCTTTTTTTATGCCTCCATATTAAAAATGGAGATAATTTCTTACATTTGCACCCTGTTTAATCAAGGGACGAGTTCCCGCTATAACAAATTCAAAATGGCAGTTAAAATTAGGTTAGCGCGTCGTGGACGCAAAAAGAAAGCGATCTACGATATCGTAGTAGCAGATGCCAGAGCACCACGTGATGGTCGCTTCATCGAAAAATTGGGTATCTACAACCCAGGTACAAATCCTGCTTCCATCGTTTTGGAATCGGACAAAGCGGTTGACTGGCTTTTGAAAGGAGCTCAGCCAACTGACACAGCACGTTCAATTTTGCAACACGAAGGTGTTTTGTTACGTAAACACTTGCAAGTTGGTGTGTTGAAAGGTGCAATCACACAAGAAGTTGCAGATACACGTTTCGAAGAGTGGAAGGGATCTAAAACAGACCGTAAAGCTACCGCGGCTGATTCAATGTCTCAGAAACAAAATGCTGAAAAGCAGGCGAAACTGGATGCAGAACGTAAAGTGAGCCAAACTCGTGCAGAAGCGATTGCTAAGAAAAATGCGCCTCCTGTTGAGCCGGTTAGTGAAGTTGAAGAGGTTGAAGAAGTACAGGACGAAGTTGCAGGAGAAGTTTCTGACGCAACTGAAACTGCACCGGAAGTTGAAACTGCAACGGAAGCTGAAACAGCACCCGAAGCTGCAACCGAAACCGAAGCACCTGCTGCTACAACTCCGGAAAAATCTGCGGAATAATTATTGCTTCAATGCTTTTGATGGGTCTGTCGGTAATTCCGTGCAGACTCATACTTTTTTATATTCATCCTTATTTCTTTATTATCCATGACACAGGATAATTGTTTTTTACTGGGATATATCGTCAGGACCCACGGCACGGCGGGTAACGTAGTCATTTTTCTGGATGTGGATTATCCCGATGATTATGATGGACTGGAATCTGTTTATGTTGAAATAAAAGGAGAGCTGGTTCCGTACTTTATCCAAGACATCAACCTTCAAAAGCAAAGCAATGCTATTGTTTCTTTTGAAGATGTGGATACAATGGCGAAGGCTCAGGCTTTGGTAGGAAGTTCGCTCTATCTGCCGCTGGAAAACCTGGAACCACTTGGAGAGGAAGATTTCTATTACCACGAGATCAAAGGGTATACAGTCGTGGATCAGACTATCGGTGAACTTGGTATTATCCGCGAAGTATATTCGCTGAACGGACAAGATTTGATCGCGATGGATTATCAAGGTACTGAAATACTGATTCCGACAGCAGTTGAAATCGTTTTAAAGGCGGACAAACTGAACAAGCAATTGCTGGTTAACCTGCCCGAAGGCTTGCTGGATGTATATCTGGACAAGGATTCAGCAGCTAATACACCTGACGATGCGGATTGATATATTAACTTGTGTCCCCAACCTGCTTGAAAGCTTTTTTGCGCATTCTATCCTAAAAAGAGCGCAACAAGGTGGTTTTGTGGAAGTGAATGTGCACGATATTCGGGACTACTCTACGAACAAACACCGTACGATTGACGATTATGCTTTCGGGGGCGGTGCGGGAATGGTTATGCAGATCGAGCCCATCGCGCGATGCATTCAGGCGCTGCAAGCTGAAAGAAACTATGACGAGATCATCTATCTGACTCCGGACGGGGAACTCTTGCAGCAACGTGCGGTAAACCAGCTTTCATTAAAAGGTAATCTGATCTTGCTTTGCGGGCATTATAAAGGCGTAGACCAGCGTGTGAGAGACCTTTTTGTTACCAAAGAGATTAGTATCGGGGATTATGTGCTTTCTGGCGGCGAACTGGCCGCGGCCGTGCTCGCTGACGCTATTATCAGACTATTACCTGGCGTGTTGAATGATGAAACTTCTGCGCTCACAGATTCTTTTCAAGATAATTTACTCGCACCGCCTGTTTACACCCGGCCCGCAGATTACGAGGGCAGCAAAGTGCCTGACATTCTCATGTCAGGACATGAAGCCAAAATTGAAGAATGGCGTTACGAGCAGGCTGTTGAGAGAACCAGAGAGCGGCGGCCCGATCTGCTTAAATAGGATTTTTCTTCAAATGAAAAGCGTAGCCTGTCAGAAATCCAGACTGCAATTAATCCATTCATTGTCGAAGTTGGTACCATACTTGCGGTAGAAGCCTACTGCCGAGGTATTCCAATCCAGAACCTGCCAGAGCATTCCGGTGCAGCCTGTTTCTTTGGCAGCACTCACAGTAGCGTCGAACAAAATCTTACCGATTCCGTTTCCACGCATTGATTCGGTTACAATAATATCCTCCATATACAACCGCTTGCCTTTCCAGGTGGAATAGCGGAAATAGTACAGAGATAAGCCAATGATTTTGGAATCAGATTCGGCTACAAAAAAATCATACAATTTTTCATGATAGTCCCTGGTCATTTTTTCCACATTGTTGGAAACCTGATTCAATGCCCTTTCGTATACTGCCAATTCTTTTACCAATTCAAAAATTGCTGGAATATCATCTTCCCTTCCGTGCCTGGTTGAAACCGTCATATCATATCGCTTTTTATTAAAAACAACTTCGAATCAAAAATTTACCTGTTTCTAGGTGTAGTTTAAATAGTTTTCCCACTTTTCGACGATTGCCTGAAAATTCTCGGGCAGATTAGAGTCAAACTGCACCCACTGTCTGGAAGTGGGGTGAATAAAGCCGAGCGATTTCGCGTGCAATGCCTGGCCGGGCAGCAGCTCAAAGCAACTTTCAACCATATTCTTATAATTTCCGCTTGATACACTCCGCAGAATTTTATTTCCCCCATAAGTCGGATCATTGAAAATAGGATGGCCAAGATGCTGCATATGAACCCGAATCTGATGCGTCCGCCCCGTTTCCAGGTTGCATTTGATCAACGACACATAACGCAGGCTTTTTATAACCTGATAATGGGTCACAGCGTGCTTTCCATGGATGCCCTCAGGCAATACGTCCATCACGCGCCTGTCGCGGGCGCTGCGGCCAATGAAGCTGGCGATAGTACCTTCCGGCTCCTTGGGCTCACCCCAGATCAGCGCGTAATAAGTTCGCTCGATGGTGTGATCCGAAAATTGCTTAGCCAGAAACGACATAGCAAATTCCGTTTTCGCAATCACCAGTAATCCAGACGTATCCTTATCGATCCTGTGAACCAACCCCGGCCTTCCTTCGCCATTACGGCCGGTAGGCAGCTGCTGAAAATGGTAGACTAACCCATTGATCAATGTCCCTGTCCAGTTGCCAAAGGCTGGGTGCACGACCATTCCTGTTGGTTTATTTACAATCAGCAGGACGTCGTCTTCGTAAATGATATTTAATGGAAGATTTTCAGGCAGGATCTCCGTGTCGCGCGGCGGCTGGGGCAACGCGAGCGTGACTACATCCAGTGGCTTGACTTTGTAACTCGCTTTGGTAGGAAGTCCGTTTACCCTGACAGCTTCCGCTTCGATCCCATTTTGTATTTTTGTCCTGGATGCATTTGCTACATGAAGGCTCAGATATTTGTCAAGCCTGATCAAACCCTGACCTTTGTCGGCTACAATCCGGTAATGTTCAAAAAGGTCGTCTTCGTCTGACGTAATTTCAATAAGGTCTTCGGACATTTGCATTCGATTGGAAAGCAACAAAATTACCAATTTTAGTGGATTTACTTCTTCCTTCTCCGCCCACACCTTTGCAGGAACTGCACGATCAATTGTTTGAAAAAGCAGCTGTGCGACTCTTTGTGAAACGCGACGACCTGATTCACCCGGAGGTTTCGGGCAACAAATGGAGGAAGCTTAAATATGTATTGCAGGATGTTTTGGCGTGTAAAAAGGACACGGTACTAACATTTGGAGGCGCTTATTCCAATCATTTATATGCGCTGGCAGCTGCGGGGAAGGAATTGGGTTTAAAAACAATAGGTGTAGTAAGAGGAGAGAAGCCGGCGCAAGAAAGCGCGACTTTGCAATTTTGCAGACAAAAAGGAATGAGGCTGCATTTCGTTTCCAGGGAAGAATACAGGTTACGGGATTCTGCCGAATATTTGTCTGCGCTTGAAAGCAGGTTTGGATCTCCCTACATCATCCCGGAAGGTGGAACAACCACACTGGCGCTGCCGGGAGTTGCGGAATTAGTGGCAGAAGTAGAAGTACAGCTGCCGACTTCGCCGGTTTATTATGGCGTAGCAGCAGGTACGGGTGGAACTACGGCAGGTCTACTATCAGCTGGTGCTAATGTAGTGGCATTTTCAGCTCTAAAAGGAGGCGACTTTCTGAAAGCCGATATTATGGATTTGACCCGGGAAACGGCAAAAACAGGCACATTAGATTTGCAAACCGGATACCATTTCGGAGGTTATGCTAAATACAATGCTGAGCTTCTCGATTTTATTGTTGATTTTAAGACCAGGTTCGGTATTCAGTTGGAGCAGTTATATACGGGCAAAATGTTCTACGGACTCTTTGATATGATCGGTAAGGGGCATTTTCCGGAAGGTTCAACAATAGTGGCTGTTCACACCGGCGGACTGCAAGGTTTGCTCAGGAATTAACGGGCGATATTGTCTCCTCGCTGCTGCTTTTGGTGTTTACAAATTCTTTGATCAGTTCACGGTCTCCGGCGATCCAGAGTACATCCTGATTTTCAATGATCATTGACGAATCAGGGTTTAAAATTCGCTCGCCATTACGTTCCAAACCGACGATCATACCCCGGGTTTTTTCACGTATCCCGCTGTTTCTAATATTTTTCCCCCTGATATTATACTCATTTTTTACCTCGATCCGCTCCAATACAATAGTATCTTCATTCGCCAGGTAAACGTCTCCGCCCGTGCTGATCTCCACATGTCCGCGGAACATATCAAGCTGATCATCCGTCCCGATGACCTCAATGCGGTCGCAGGGATATAGGACTTCGGTAGGTTTGGGTAAATAGATCGTTTTGCTACCCCTTTCGATCAACACCACATTAATACCGAAATTTTCCCTGATTTTTAGTTCTTGCAACGTTTTGCCTATTAAACTGGAATCGGCGCTAACTTCCAGGAAGGCGAAATGTGCGTCCCAGGGAAGCAATATCCTCTTAGATTTTCCGCTGCCTTCCAATTGCCGCGCATTGAGATTTTGCAAAAACCGGTCTTCAATTTTGCTGTAAAACAGTTGCAACCTTCTGTAAAATATAGCAAAACCTAACATCATAATACCACCGGCGATAGCCAATGCAGTAGGTGTCGCAAAAAACGAGCTCAGCAGAAAGCCCATTAGCAGGATAGCAACAAGTACGCGAGACAGTTCCAGCAATAGCAACGGCCCGCGACTGAATTTTCGGCTCAGCCAGATTGCCGAATATGCTTTTCGGTTAGATCTTTTGAAAATAAGTGCCCATAAAAATGGTGAAATCAGCAGAAAGGTGATCCCGAAAAGTACCGAATTGGTGATGTAGTTTTCAGGTACCAGCCTGTGCAGCTGATCGGCAAGCTGGCGGGAAGCGGCTAATATGATCCCTATAACCACCACCGAATTCAAGACAACAGTTTGCGCATAGGATTTCAATATTTCCTGCCAGTGCGTGGTTTGCGTGATCGTTTCAGTACTTGTGCTGTAACGGTTTAAATAGTGCCTCCATTTTTCCGGTAATTTCCGGTCAAACCAGTTGTAAAATGGTTCGGAAGCCCTCATCATATAAGGCGTTGTAAATGTGGTGATCACCGACACGCCGACTGCAATAGGGTAGAGAAAGTCGCTCGTTACGTTGAGTGAAACGCCCAGCGTCGCGATAATGAAGGAGAATTCGCCGATCTGAGAAAGGCTCATTCCAGATTGCATTGATTTTTTGAGAGGCTGCCCCGAGATCACCGCGCCCATCGTGACAAACATGGTTTTACCCAAAATCACAACAAAAACCAAAATCATCGTCGGAATTGCGTATTGAACCAGCAGTCCTGGGTTGATCAGCATTCCTACAGATATAAAGAATACCGCGCCGAACAGATCTTTCAAGGGTTTCAGCAAATGCTCGATCTTTTCTGCGTGCGTGGTTTCTGCCAATATCGATCCCATTATAAACGCACCCAATGCAGCAGAAAACCCGGCCTGCGTAACCAGGAAGACCATTCCAAAGCAAAGTGCCACGGAGGTGATCAATACACTTTCATCATTCATTAAATTCCGGTACTTCCGTAGCAGCGTGGGGAAAACGAATATGCCGCCCAGAAACCAGATCGTGAGAAAGAAGAATAGCTTTAATATGGATTGCAGAAGCTCGTAGCCAGCAAATTGCTGACTGATAGACAATGTGGACAGCAGAACCATCAGCAATACCGCTGTGAGGTCTTCAATTACGAGGATACCTAATACAACACGGGTGAACTTCTGGGTTTTCATGCCCAGTTCGTCAAATGCGCGAAATATGATTGTAGTGGACGAAATCGCAATAATACCTCCTAGAAAAAGGCTGTCTATCTTGCTCCATCCCATCAGCTGGCCGGTCACAAAACCGGTGATCAGCATCATGGTAACTTCGAAAAGACCAGTTATAGCGGCTGTATTCCCGACTTTGACAAGCTTTTTAAAACTAAATTCAAGACCCAAATTGAACAGCAAGAAAATCACCCCGATCTCCGCCCAGATCTCGATGGTTTTAATATCGGTGATGGTTGGGAAAAGGTGAAAATTAGGACCTACAAGTAATCCGGCCAAAATATAACCCAACACGATCGGCTGCTTCAACTTTTTGAAAATGAGGGTAATGATACCCGCCATCGTGAGTATTAGAGAGAGGTCTACAATTAGTTGCGGAACATGCGTCATGTAAAGGGTACTTGTTGATGTATTGTATTTAGAAAGGTCAATAAAATACAAAAAGCCTATGATAGATCAAAGGCTTTTTGTGTATTAATGCAGAAATTTCCGGACTTTATGGTTACCCTACGCTTCCTTCCAAGCTGATTTCCAGTAGCTTTTGCGCTTCAACTGCAAACTCCATCGGAAGCTGGTTAAGAACTTCTTTGGCGTAACCGTTAACGATCAATGCAACCGCCTGCTCGGTAGGAATACCGCGCTGATTACAGTAAAAAAGGATATCCTCGCCGATTTTCGAAGTCGTCGCTTCGTGCTCTACTGTGGCCGAAGGATTGTTGACCTCAATATAAGGGAATGTATGCGCCCCGCATTTGTCTCCCAGCAACAGGGAATCACATTGCGAGAAGTTACGCGCTTTTTCAGCTCTTTTGAAAACCTGTACCAATCCGCGGTAAGAGTTCTGACTTTTACCGGCAGATATACCTTTTGAAACGATCCGGCTTTTGGTGTTTTTACCGATGTGGATCATTTTCGTGCCGGTATCAGCTTGCTGCATATTGTTGGTCACAGCTACTGAATAGAACTCACCGATCGAATTATCACCTTTCAGGATCACAGACGGATATTTCCACGTAATCGCAGAACCAGTTTCAACCTGTGTCCACGATATTTTAGAACCCCGACCGTCGCAAAGTCCGCGTTTGGTTACGAAGTTATAAATGCCACCTTTTCCATCCTTATCACCCGGGTACCAGTTCTGAACGGTCGAATATTTGACATTCGCATTTTCGTGTGCAAAAATCTCAACTACCGCAGCGTGCAACTGATTTTCATCGCGCATTGGAGCAGTACAACCTTCGAGGTAGCTCACGTGGCTATCGTCGTCGCCAATGATGAGTGTACGTTCAAACTGCCCAGTTCCGGCCGCATTAATACGGAAGTAAGTGGAAAGTTCCATCGGGCAGCGAACACCTTTTGGAATATACACAAATGACCCATCGGAGAATACAGCTGAATTCAATGCAGCATAATAGTTGTCCTTTGGCGGAACAACCGATCCTAAATATTTTTGAACCAATGCCGGATGTTCACGAATAGCCTCGCTGATGGAGCAGAAAATAATTCCTTTTTCTTTCAACGATTCTTTAAACGTTGTGAAAACGGATTCAGAATCCATCACCGCATCTACGGCGATTGAAACGCCTGAAAGTCTTTTCTGTTCGTTGAGAGATATCCCAAGACGTTCAAAAGTGTCGCGCAATTCCGGATCAATGTCATCCAGACTGTCAACCTGTTTTTTCTTTTTAGGCGCCGAATAATATTTAATTGCCTGAAAATCGATTTTTGGATAATGAACATTAGGCCACTTGGGTTCCGCCATTGTGAGCCATAAATGATAAGCTTTCAAACGCCAAGCAAGCATCCATTCAGGTTCGTTTTTCTTCGCAGAAATGAACCTGACAATATCATCGTTCAGCCCCGGAGGAGCCTCATCCGCCTCAATATCAGTTACAAATCCATATTTATATTCCGAACTGGTGATTTCCTCCAACAATTCATCTTCTTTGCTCATAGTCTTAAATTTATCACGCTGTGTTTGGTAATTAGGTAACACAGAGAAGTGTTATTGAGTTTAATCGGGGGCCAAAAATACGCAAAAATGTGGACTTATCCTGCCAGGCCCCTAAATCCCCTGATGGGGACTTTGCAGAATCGCAAAAGTCCCCTTCAGGGGATTTAGGGGTAAAACAACTTACAAATAACTCCCGGATGCCAGATAGTTCTTCACGTAATCAGAAACACCTTCTTCCAGCGTACTGAATGGACGATCGTAGCCGATCGCGCGTAGTTTGCTCATATTTGCTTCGGTGAAATACTGGTACTTGTCGCGGATATCTTCCGGCGTATCGATATACGAAATGTCCGGTGTTTTGTCCATCGCAACAAACGTGTTGGTCACCAGATCTTTAAAAGTACGCGCCTGTCCGCTTCCCAGGTTGTAGATACCTGAATTTTTGCGGTGGTGCATGAAGAAAATACAGACGTCGATCAGGTCTTTTACGTATATGAAATCGCGCATTTGCTCTCCATCCTTAAATTCGGGGTTATGGGACCGGAAAAGTTTCATTTTCTCCGTAGCCTTAATCTGATTAAATGCATGCATGATAACCGAGGCCATTCTGCCTTTATGGTATTCATTTGGACCGTATACGTTGAAAAATTTAAGTCCAGCCCAGAAAAAAGGCTTCTTTTCCTGCTTTAATGCCCAGATATCAAATTCATTTTTAGAATCTCCGTACGGATTCAGCGGTTTCAGTTGATCTAATGTTGATTCATCGTCATCGTATCCATTCTCACCCAATCCATAAGTGGCTGCTGACGAAGCATATACCAACGGAATCTGATAGGCTACACACTTCTCCCAAATCGACTTGGAATAGTTGACATTCAGTTCATCGAAAATTTCTTTGTCAAATTCCGTCGTATCAGTACGGGCACCAATGTGGAATATAAACTCAATATCACGGCTGTTGGCGTCGATCCATTCAAACAGCGAAATCCTCTCCACTTTTTCCTTGATAGTCTTACCTTCCAGGTTTTCTGCTTTTTCAATTTTCGAAAAATCATCCACTGCGATAATGCTCTGAAAGCCGTCCTGATTGAGGCGGCTAATCAATCCGCTACCGATAAATCCGGCTGCACCTGTTACGATAATCATGGGAAGAATGTATGTTAAAAGGATTCTTTTTACTGATACGCTTGTTGAACTGCAAAACTACGGATACAAAATGTAATTTTGCATCCGATTCCCCAAGTGCAAAGAAGTTTTATGATTTACGTAACCAGAAAAGAGCATTTCAACGCAGCTCACCGGCTTTTTAATCCGGCATGGTCAGAAGAGAAGAACCAGGAAGTGTTTGGCCCTTGTGCAAATAATAATTGGCACGGGCACAATTTTGAGCTGATTGTGACTGTAAAAGGCAAGCCCGATCCCGACACCGGGTTCGTGATCGACCTCAAAGTGCTAGGCGATATTGTGAAGGAAAAGATTGTAGATAAAGTAGATCACAAGAACCTGAACCTGGACGTAGATTTCATGGCAGGTAAAATGGCTTCCTGCGAAATTTTTGTGACTGAAATCTGGAAAATACTTGCCCCTGCTATCGAGAATGTAGCACCAAACTCCCGGCTGCATTATATTAAATTGATTGAGACCCCCAAGAACTTTGTCGAGTACTACGGGGAGTAGGAGTTAGGGAGGAAAGGGAGAAAGGAGGAAAGGGAGGATTCACTCATTCACTAATTCATTCATTCGGTCATTCAATAACTCAATCATTGAAATACTACATAATTGCCGGAGAGCGTTCGGGCGACTTACACGGCTCCAATCTTATCAAAGGGATTAGGGCAAACGATAAAGACGCTGTTTTTCGGGGTTGGGGTGGAGATTTAATGCAGGCCGAAGGATTAGACCTCGTTACCCACTATAAAGACACTGCTTTCATGGGGTTCCTGGAAGTAGCGATGAACCTCCACAAGATCTCCGGGTTTTTGAAAAAATGCAAGGCGGATATTCTCCAATATCAACCGGACGCATTGGTCCTGATCGACTACCCCGGCTTCAACCTGCGTATCGCTGCCTTCGCCAAACAAAAAGGGATCAAAGTCTTCTATTATATCTCCCCAAAAGTGTGGGCCTGGAACCAGAAACGCGCCTGGAAGATCAAACAGAATGTAGATCACATGTTCGTGATCTTTCCATTCGAGATCGATTTTTACAAAAAATTCGATTACAAGGTCGATTACGTAGGTAATCCGTTAATGGACGCAATTACCAGCTTTACTCCGGATCCTGATTTTAGAAAAAAGAATAATCTGGAAGAAGGCCGGCCTGTTATCGCATTACTGCCCGGTAGCCGGCATCAGGAAATTGTGAGTATGCTGGATATTATGCTGAAAGCTCAGCCGCATTTCCCTGAATATCAGTTTGTGATAGCTGGTGTAAAAAATTTGCCCGAATCGCTATACGCAAATGTGGATGTTTCGGGTAAATCGATAGTTGTGTATGAAAGTACTTACGATCTGCTTCACGTCGCTGCGGCTGCATTGGTAACTTCGGGCACTGCCACATTGGAAACGGCACTTTTTCAGGTGCCTGAGGTGGTTTGCTACAAGACAAGCGGTTTTTCCTACGCAATAGCCAAAAGACTGATCAGGGTTCCCTTCATTTCATTAGTTAACCTGATCATGGAAAAAGAAGTCGTACGGGAATTAATCCAGTCAGATCTGAATGAAAAACTGCTCGTAGAAGAGCTGCGGGCGATATTGCCCGGTGGAGCAAAACATGACACACAGGTTCAGGATTATTTGAAATTGAAAGACTTAGTAGGAGGCCCAGGCGCCTCTGAATATGCAGGCAAGCTGATTGTTGAGTATATATAATTTTATTTTATATAAAATTAAGTTTGTTTTTTGTAACTTTTGTTATATTTGAGGGGTATTGCATGGATTGATTCACCTTAATCTACTTCTCATATGGAAACATCAGCAACTAATCCCGCTCGCGCAAAATCGTGGTCACTCGCTTTATTGCTTGCACTCGTCATCCTCGGAGGCTGCGCCAAATCTACTGACGACAAAGTCACAATCACAGGCGACCTCGCTACCTCCGACTCATTTTTAGAAGGAAAAAAACTCTATCTCGGTAATGTACATACCCGCCAGTTCATGGACTCTGCGGTTGTGAAAAATGGGAAATTCGCTTTTTCTAAGAGTGCGGTGAAGGAATTCCGTGCATTTCCATCGAGTATAGTTTATGCAACAGGCAATGCCAAAGAACCCTATCGCTTAATCGGGATCAAAAATCCGTATTTCGACAAGACTGTCGAAAGCATTTTCTACATGATGCGGGGAGAAATGAAATTCAAAGCCGCCCCGGATTTTGTAGCCAGTAAAAACGAGAAAGTCAGACTATTGATTGAAAAGCCGAATTTAGAAACCGAGGTTGCCTTTAAGCACCTCGCATTCAAGGCAACTCCTGAACAGACGGAGAAAAACAGGACCTATAATAGGGATCTTGTTAAAAAATATTCAAATTCCATCGAATTGCTGGCTCTGCTCAATCGGAGCAAATCTGCGCTGGCAGAATCAGAATTAGCAACGTTGCTCGCACTATTTGACGAGGATCTGAAAACATCACATGCGCATTCAAGTCTGGTTTCCTATTTAAAATTCGCTACCACAAGTCCGGCTTTTCCCTCAAATATTGTTTTGAAAAAGCCGGACAATAGTCTTACTTCCAGCGTTTTAAATTCTGACAAAAAACATAAGCTGGTAGTTTTCTGGGCTAGCTGGTGCGGCCCGTGCAGACAAGAGATCCCGCAGATAAAAACGCTGGAAAGCAAATACAAAGACAAGCTGAATATCGTCAGTATCTCCATCGACGACGACGAAAACGCCTGGCAGAAAGCATTGGAAAAGGAAAATATGCCCTGGTCGCAATTTTTGGCACTTGCCGATTCTTCGCGGATCAAGCTGGATAAAAAGTATAATCTCCAATCAATCCCAGTGTGGATTCTGCTCGATTCGGAAGGCAAGCTTGTTGACCGGCAGGTAGGTTATGATACCGGCAAGAACAGCATTGACCGCAAAGTAGTTGCACGGCTAGCCAGGTTATGATTATCTGAAAACCTCTTCCAGGTCGATTTTGAGGTCTGGAAAGATGGTGGAGGTTAGCTGTGATATGGCGGGTTGAAGACCGATATATTTACCTTCCTCATTTAAAATATATACAAAAACCGCATTTTCAGCAGGCTCAACCAGCCAGTACTCACGGACACCACATTCTTCATAAAGAGAAAATTTGTTATCCATTTCCTTGCGAGAGTTGCCTGGCGACAATATCTCTATAATCAGATCCGGCGCGCCCAGACAGCCTCTCTCGTCTAATTTAGCTTCATCGCAAATAACACAAAGGTCAGGCTGTACAACAGTGTAAATTTTCCCGTTCGAAACATCCTGATTTTTACTAGGTAAGCGAACGTCAAAGGGAGCATAAAATACCTGGCAATAATGGGCCTTGAAAAAGCCTCCGATTGCGAGATGAAATTTTGCTGAAATCGTCTGATGCGTCCGGGAGGGTGCGGGCGACATCTTGAATATCTTGCCTTTGATAAGCTCTAAACGTTCTTCAAACTGCCATAGCAGGTAATCTGCATATGTGTAGGTACCGTTTAGATCTAGTTGGTTAATGTCTTTAATTACCGTTTGCATAGTATGTTGTTTTTGACAAAGCTATTAAAATCGAGGAAAAGCCAACCTTCCACTTTTCAAGTCTTACGTTTCTTCTTCCTCGCCGAAGGAAACAGTATATTGTTCAATATCAACCGATAACCCGGCGAATTCGGGTATAAATTTAAGTCGGTAGGCATTCTGCGGCCTCCGCCTCCGCGGCCTTCCGGGTCGTGGCCGCCGTAAAACGTCCATTGTCCCCGGCCAAGTTCTCCATATATATAACGGTCTGAGGAGCTGCTGGTTCCCATGATCAGCGAGCTGGGCTTGACAGTATTCTTGGAAAATGCGGTAGTCTGTCCAAAGAACTCCCGGATCAGATTTTCGTGGTTCTGCACCAGCATTGCCGGGATCACATCCCATTTAGCAGAAAAATCAAAAAGTGAAAAGTACACGTCGCTCTCGCCCCAGCCGCGGTACCTGCCTGCCGAGGAATTAATATCGGAAAAATTCATTCCCTCATATTCGTCCAGCTGCAATTTGAAATTATGGAATGCAAAGGTTTTTTCGAAATCCAGCTTCGACTGTGCATTCGGATCAACGCCGTCGCCATCAAGGTTATCTACAATATCAATACCCTCCGCCGCCAGGGCAATATCAAAAGTTTCCGCGCCGGAGCACATTGCGAATAGAAAACCGCCACCCGCACAAAACTCCTTGATCGCTTTGGCAACCGCCAGTTTCATCTGCGGTACTTTTGTAAAGCCAAACCGGTTGGCGATCGCTTCCTGCGCTTTGATATCCTCCTGTGAAGTCCGCCGGAGGTTCTTGCCAAACTGCCCCGTAAAATCCTCGTGGTGCAAATGCAACCAGTCGTATTTCGGCAACTCACCTTTCAGTATTTCTTCGTCGTAAATTACATCAAACGGAATCTCAGCATATTTCAAAACCAGCAAAACTGCGTCGGTATTTTCAAACTCGGCGGGGCTGATCTTAATAGGAGAGTATACTGCAATTTTGGCCGCTTTATGCAGTTTGACCACATCCATATTGATATTCGGATTGCTGATCTCGTTGATCAACTGCGCACTTGCGGCTTCCGAAATGATCTCATAAGATATCGCCCGCAGCTTGCATTCGTTTTCAATCGACTTGCTGTACTGGACTTTGAAACTGCCTCCGCGATAATTCAGCAGCCACTCTACGTCGATATCCCCTTTCAGCAAAATATACGCAAGTCCGTACGCTTTCAGGTGATTGGTTTGTGACTTATCCATCGGAATAAGCAGGTGATTAGCCAGACAGATCTGTGAAAAAAGCACCAGAAGGAATATAGAAGTCCTTTTCAACATAGCAAGAGAATTTAAAATCCGGAACTGTATGGAAAGGGGAGAGGCGCGTAATCAAATTTAATGAATATCGATCACATAAAGTAGCTGTTTTTCAGGTTTTTAATAGATGAGTTGAAGTGATATTTATCGGAAACGAATCACATGTTTGAAAGGGGTAAAGCCTGTGATAAAAACCGTCGGAGCTTCCATAATCGGCAGTGCGCCCCTTAATGCTATATTTTTATGCAAAGCCAGCCCCGGCCCGAACGATATCACATCATCGTTGAAACGATAAGTCCCGGTACCTTCTTTAAGAAGCCACGCATCTTTCGTGTTTTCGATCTTTGTTACTCCCTGCAACTCGCCGCCGGGTCGGAATATCAGTTCAAGCGCAGCAGGTACGCGCTCTGTTCCATTGGTCGTGATTTCAATCGCCATTCCGTCTTCAGTTTCCAAAATGGTCACCTTAGTTTCCAAAAGCTGGATCTCACTTTGCGGGCGGTAGGTTTTCGGCATTTTTTCCCAATCACCATCAGGGGCGATTGATTCTTTGGGATAAGGCTGGTAATAGGGGCCATCGAGTTTCTGGATCAATTCCCAGGTATTTCCTTTTTCATTTACTTTCTCAGATTGAAACTGACCTTTTCCAAAAAATGAAGAGGCAAATCGCACTCCCTGCAAAACTGCATTGCCTTTCATAAAAGTGAAAAACACCGGATTATTGGCGATCAACGTGCTATCACGATTGTTTCGCCTGATCCGCACCAGACCCGAATTCGGGAACGTTTTGACATAACTTACCGGAAAGGGCTTTTCTGCCGGCAACTCTGCCCAAAGTGAAGGATCATTCAGGAAATAGTCGATGAATGAGCCCGTTTTATCTCCGGCTGTTTTCTCTATCATCCTGCACATCGCAGCGTATTGCGGGTTTTTGTCCTTAATAGCGAGATAGCGGTAGGGATAATAATAGTTTTCCATTGTTCCTATTACCGCCTTATCCTGGCGCCCGGAAGCGTCGGTGACCACTTCTCCGTTCGGGTGCACATAATACATCGTCATATTCAGGTTCTTGCGCACATTATCCAGCAGCTCCGGTTTGTTCATTCCCTTCGCCACGGTGATCAGGATCCTGTCTGAAAGTGAAGAATAAATGAATGTACTTTTTTCATTGTACTGTCCGTCCGCGTCAATATCAATATGTTCGCCGAGCCACTGCTCAATGCGCGCCACATATTTTGGGTTTGGCCAAAGTTCGTTGAGCTTGGTCAGTGCGGCGCAAACCACCCAGCGGTGATTGGGGGTATGTATTCCGCCCACACTCAATGCATTACCGCCCCGGATCAGGAAGGTTTTCAGATTTTCAAGTAATTTCTCGACACCCGGAGTGCCCGAGTTTTTGATCGATGCATAAGACATTGTCAGCCTTTTGACCAAAAAACCGGTGTCCGGTGTAGAGTGGAAATTAGTGGAAAGCAAGTCGATTGTGCCGTCTTCGTGCTGCGTTTTGATCAGGTATAGAGCCGCCAGATTCATACTTTCGACCAGCTCGGTCGATAGGTAGTATTTGGAAGTAGGAGAAAAAAGGCCGGAAGCTCCGTATTGGATCAGTGCAGAGGTACTGTGCGGGTTCAATAGGTCAAATCCATCCCTGAGCCCGCCCAGATCTTCGCTATTCTTGTCCTTAACCTGAAAGGTCAGCAGCGACTCGATGCTTTTATCGGTTCGGCTAGCCATTGCAGCCAGCCAGGGCGGCATTTTGTCTGCGGTATTTTTTGTTGAAATAAAAGCCGGGGCGACTACCGGCATCGAACAAATAGCAAGCGCACTATTTTTGACAAACTCTCTTCTATCCATGAAATTGATTAATTCTATTCAGGATAAAAAGGACTTGCGGCGCGCCTGCTACTATTTATTATATACAAAAGTCAATTTTTGCCGATTGTGGGAAGAAATTTAGGTGCTACCCGGTGTTTCGAAACCTGTTCATACGCATAAGCAATACCGATCAGTTCCGGCTCGCTGAATGGTTTTCCTAGAAACGATAAACCTACCGGAAGATCATTCAAATTGCCCATTGGGACAGTAACAGAAGGAAATCCCGAAATTGCAGCCGGCCCATAAGAACCATAACCCGTCCAGAAATCACCATTTACAGGATCAATGCACCACGCAGCGCCGGTAGCCGGTCCGCAGAGCGCGTCGAGGTTATTTTTATCAAATTCCTTTTCCAGTAAACCGGCTACTTTGTTGATTTTCTCCAATGCACCCTTATATTCCTTACTATTCAAATCTCCTTTTGCCTGCGAACTTTCAAAAAGCTCCTGCTTAAAAAACGGCATTACCTCAGCCTCGTTCGTCTTATTAAATGCAATCAGTGCTTCCAGTGACTTGACTTTTGCATTGGAACCTGCTAAATACTTATTGATCCCGTCTTTAAACTCAAACTGAAGTAAAGCCGATTCCGCTCCATCGACGTCCTGGGTTTCCATAAAATTAACTTCAACGATTACAGCGCCCTGGCTTCGCAAATGCGCCAGCGCTTTGCTGATCAGATTATCTACACCTTCATGTTTATCCAGAAAAGTTTTCTCAACTCCAATCCGTTTTCCTTTCAGGCCATCGGTGCTCAGGAATTTGGTATAGTCGGCCGGGAATGCATTTTCGCTGGTATACCTGCCCGGGTCATTTGGGTCAACGCCCGCCAGCGCGCCAAGCAATGCAGCTGCGTCGCTAACTGTCCTGCCGATCGGGCCGGCGGTATCCTGGGTCTTCGAAATTGGGATAATACCAGACCGGCTCACAAGTCCGACCGTCGGCTTGATACCCACAACGCCATTCATCGAAGAAGGACACGCAATTGATCCGTTTGTTTCAGTGCCTACCGCCACTGCGCAAAGATTTGCAGATACTGCTACACCCGAGCCAGAGCTTGATCCGCACGGGGAGCGATCGATCACGTAAGGATTTTTGGTTTGTCCGCCGCGGCTGCTCCATCCGCTCGACGAGCGTGACGAGCGAAAGTTGGCCCACTCGCTCAAATTGGTTTTGCCCAAAATCACCGCGCCGGCGTCACGTAGCCGTTTCACAATGAATGCGTCCGAAGCCGCAATATTTCCTTCCAATGCAAGTGACCCGGCGGTAGTCTGCATTTTGTCGGCTGTATTGATATTGTCTTTTATCAGCACCGGAATACCGTGCATATTTCCCCGGACTTTGCCATTCTTGCGGTCACGGTCCATCGCGTCGGCAATTGCCAGCGCGTCGGGATTGAGTTCGATCACCGATTTCAAGGCGGGGCCGTTTTCATCAATCGTCCTGATCTGGTCCAGGTAGAATTGAGTGAGCTTTCGCGAAGTGAGTTTTCCCTGACCCATCAATCGTTGCATCTCGGGCACCGTCATTTCTTCCAGATTTGATCTCGTATTATCCTCGCCCGCCTGCTGTTCCCGTGAAGTGCAGTGCGCGAAGGACAAAGATATTCCGGAAAGTCCGGCTATGGATGTAAGATGGACAAATGTTCTGCGCTTCATATAGAACTGGTCAGGAAATAGTAAGGTTGCAAGATAGAAGTTTCAGGTGATTTGAAGTCGAAGCTATTCCGACAAATCTCCATTTGGCTATATACGTTACAAAACAGGATTTTTTGTCAATATTATACAATATTACTTATAGTATTTGTTCTACAAGATACTACATTTCGGTCAGTGATTCCAGTATATGCCCGTTGCGAGTATTAGAATCTTCTTAAAAAATGATAAAATCGTACCAATAATTTTAATGGCACGATTATTTAATTTAACTTTAAGAAGGAAAAGTATCAAATAAATATTGTGATCATGAACGTACTATCAAACATCATATATTATTGTGGGAAGTTTTTCTTTGCAACTATTTTATTCATAGCGATGATCATTTCTACGATCATCTCCCTTCCTTTCATAGGAGTGGGTATGATAAAAGACGCAATGAGTTCACAACATCAGCATGCAGACAGAGACGGTCTTTTTGACTTTCACAGCTGATCAGATATACCGCAATAATATAAAAAGGTACGAGCTGGGAGGTTCGTACCTTTTTTTTGTTGGCACTTTCAAACGCTGTTTTCTCTTCAAAAATGGGCTAAATGCTGTAATTTTCGGTTTGATTACTTATGAATTTCTGCATGAAAAATGATCTAATTCTGGTTTTTATACTGATTATCAGCATGTCTGACTCAGTTTTTGGTCAGGAAAAACGGTATAGCTTTGAGAAGGGCTTAATGGGTTCTCCATTTAAATTGGTGGTATATGCCGCGAACGATTCCATTGCTGAGCTTGCTGCTGCAAAAGCTTTTGGCAGGGTAGAGGAGCTGAACGAAATTATGAGCGATTACCGCGACGGCAGCGAAATCAACCGGCTTTCGGCCCAGTCGGGAAGTGGAAAGTGGGTGCCTGTCAGCAAAGATCTGTTTGAAATACTCGATATCTCCCTGTCAGTCAGTAAGAAAACGAAAGGTGCATTTGACGTAACGCTCGGGCCGGTCGTGCAAATGTGGCGACACGCAACCCGCAAAGGCATTTTTCCGGCCCAAGAAGAAATTGCCGCCGCCATGCAGAAAACGGGATATTCAAAAATGAAACTGAATCGGAAAGCGAGCAGTGTGCTATTGACCCAGAAAGGAATGCGACTGGATATTGGCGGCCTAGGAAAAGGATTTGCGGCCGAAGAAGCGATCAAAGAAGTTAAAAAGCTGGGCATTACGTCCGCAATGATGGACGCCGGAGGGAAAATCGTCCTCACAAATCCTCCTCCCGGCACCGATGGATGGAATATTAATATCTCAAATGGAAGCGATTCCCTGAAAGCGCTTAAACTTTCCAACATTTCCCTGGCCACCTCCGGCCCTACATATAGATATATGGAATACAACGGAGTGAGGTATTCGCACATCGTCGATCCGGTAACCGGCATCGGACTGCTTTTTCACGTACGTACCACCGCAATTTGTCCAAACGGGACTATTTCCGACGCGCTCGCAACTGCATTCAGTGTAGCGGGTATTGAAAAGACCAAAAAAATGGTCCGCAAATTCCCCGGAACAACCGTTTGGCTGGTGGAAAGAAAAGGTGACAGAGTAGCCGAGTGGAACACCATTAAACAATAGCCTATCTTTTGTATTTTTCCCGGATAATCTAAAATTGAATGAATATTTTAAACAATCGTTTAAAATATTCATTTCATACGCTTGTACAATTCAACTTTGCTCCCGACATTTGAAACATATTCCTGGTAAAACCTTGTTTTAAGAACATTACAACCTAACTATTGAACATTGTGAAGTGCGTAAGCGAAAAAAGCGAGGATAAAATCAGAGAGGCGGCGAAACGGGTTTTCCTTAAGAAGGGTTTTGACGGGACAACTTCCCGTGATATTGCCAAAGAGGCAGATATGAATATTGCTTTAACCAACTATTACTTCAGAAGTAAGGAAAAGTTGTTTATGGAAATATTTAAAGATCTGATGGAGATGTATTTCCAGAGTATCATCCTCATCCTGAACAAGCCTATTGACATCAAAACCAAAATTTCGGAGGTAGTCGAAAACAATTATCAAATGATGAAACAGGAGCCAGACCTGGTTATTTTCATCATGAACGAAATTCATAAGGAACCGGAAAGGTTGCTGGTAAAAACGGCGTTGTATCATCAGCTCAAATCAACGCTTTTCAATCAGCAGCTCGACGAGGGGATTGAGACCGGGAAATTGCGACCGATTCGCATTGAGAGTATTCTCCCGTTAATGACAAGCTGCATCGAGTTCCTGTTCTTGGGGAAGGAAATGCACCAGAAAATTTTTAATATGTCGGACGAAGAATTCGAAGCTTTTAGTGAAAGTCACAAAGATCATGTGAAAGCGATGATCTGCAATTACCTGATTTTGGAAGACTAAATTTTTGACCTGCCATTAAACGGATATTTAAAATAAACATTTATTTGAAGGTAGACGTCATTTATCCCGGTGGTCAACCGCCGGTAAATTAAGAATAGGAAGAAATAAGCTCACCGACCATATTGATCAGCGTTTAGTACAAATTCGAAAACAATGGTCAATATGTCTGAGGAAATTGAGGTGCCGTGAATGGCATGCTATTTTGTAAGAGAAGTTACCTTTTCGTATACTGGTCAGATTATTCAGGGTTACTCCAAGATTTTGAGCACGTTACGAACGGATTCGGTGCCAACAGGATTTTTGTTTAAAAGTAATCGTGAGCGGAAAAGTGCTTTAAAATGCGGTAATGCCCGGTTACGAAAAAATTAGTTGGATAAAGCACGCTGAGATTCCTGAGAGATTTTAATTTGTTTTTAACGGTAAAATACAAACAGAGAGGAACGTTTTGTGAACTAGAAGGAGAGGTAAGTGGTTTATTCGTAAGCCAAGATTGTTGACATATCAATTCTTCCGTCGCGCCGCACTCTTTAACATTGCTAATTATGGAAACCAACCATTACAACACCAATTAATTTGCCTGATTTCAATTAACCCAGGCCACAGCCTGAAGCCTTCCGGCACCCTTGAAAGAAAGAAGCTGTTGATTCTGACATTAATTATTTATGGGTAAAAAACTAAATAAACGAATTGCCGAATTCAAAGACGCGGCAGCCATTAAGGCGAAAGGTCTTTATCCTTTTTTCCGACCAATTGAATCCGGACAGGATACAGAGGTAATCATCAACGGGAAATCGGTATTGATGTTCGGTTCCAATTCTTACCTCGGACTAACATCTCATCCCTACATTATCGAAGCTTCTCAAAAGGCTGCTCAGAAATACGGCACAGGCTGCGCAGGTTCGCGTTTCCTGAACGGAACGCTGGATATCCATGAAGAGCTGGAAAGGCGACTTGCCCTTTATACGGGTAAGGAAGGTGCGGTACTTTTCAGTACTGGCTACCAGGCTAATCTGGGTGCATTGTCTTGTCTTACAGGACGTAACGATTACCTGGTACTCGATGAAAGCGATCACGCATCGATCATCGACGGCAGCCGGCTTTCTTTCTCGAAAGTGATCAAGTATGCACACAATGACATGAACGACCTTCGCAAGAAGCTCAGCCTCCTGCCCGACGATGCCGACAAGCTGATCGCTACTGACGGGATTTTCAGCATGGAAGGAGATATTGTGAAGCTTCCCGAATTGAATAAGATCGCCGCTGAATTTGACGCAACCGTACTTGTTGACGATGCGCATAGTTTGGGTGTGATCGGTGAAAAAGGTGCAGGTACTGCTTCCTATTTTGGTCAGACAGATATTACTGATCTGGTAATGGGGACTTTCAGTAAATCGCTGGCTTCGCTGGGTGGATTTATTGCAGGTGACGCCGCTACGATCGATTATCTGAAACACCGCGCCCGCTCGCTGATGTTTAGCGCAAGTATGACGCCGGCCTCGGTAGGAAGTACATTGGCTGCGCTGGATATCATTGAGTCTGAACCGCATCACATGGAGCGACTTTGGGCTAATACCCGGTACGCCAAGGAGTTACTGTTGTTTAATGGTTTCGATCTGGGGCAAACAGAGAGTCCAATCCTGCCGCTTTATATCCGGGATAATGAAAAGACTTTCATCATGACAAAACGTTTGCAGGATGAAGGAGTATTTGTGAATCCTGTCGTTTCGCCTGGTGTACGTCCCGAGCATTCATTGATCCGCTTTTCATTGATGGCCACGCATACTTTCAGCCAGATCGAAGAAGCGGTTGACAAAATATCACGCATATATCGCGAAGTATGTCCGGAGCGTGTTATTGAAAGACAAAGACTATGAAGCGAATCGTCTATGTAAACTCTCCTTCGGAACTCAAAAAATTTATTGACTTCCCTCACGACCTCTATAAAAACGATAAAAATTACGTCCCTGAGCTATTTATAGCTCAGAAGGACATGCTGACTCCGGGCAAACACCCATTTTACGAACATTCACAGGTGCAGCCGATGCTCGCTTATGATGGAGACAAAATTGTGGGCCGGGTAGCAGCGATCTTAAATACGAACCACAATGCTTTTACCGAGCGCAACGATGGTTTTTTTGGCTTTTTTGATACAATTGAAGACCAGGAAACGGTTGATCTGCTAATTGGAGAAGCTACTAAATGGATAAAGGAAAAAGGCGCCGATACATTAAGAGGCCCGGTCAACTTGTCTACCAATGATACCTGCGGATTATTGATCGAAGGTTTTGATCGCCCGCCGGTTGCGATGATGCCTTATAATGCACCTTATTATCAGACTTTGCTTGAAAATAGCGGTTTGGTAAAAAATACGGACCTGTTTGCCTATGAAATTATTCAGGCTTCGGTGAATGAACGATCGGTGAAGCTGGTTGATGCGTTGGAAGCCAGGTTGCGGAGAAGCGGAGTGGTGATCCGTAAGATTAACCTTAAAAAATTCGACGAAGAAGTTGCCAAGATTCGCGAAGTATATAATTCTGCCTGGGACAAGAACTTGGGGTTCGTTCCCATGACGGAAAACGAATTTAATTATCTGGCAAAAGACCTTAAAATGGTACTCGACGCCGACTACTGTTTGGTGGCCGAGAAAGATAACAAGCTGGTTGGATTCATATTAGGTATTCCAGATATCAACCAGATCCTGATTAAGATAAAGAGAGGAAGATTACTGCCAACAGGGATTTTTAAATTATTACTTGGCAAGAAAAATATAAAGGGCCTCCGTGTGCTGACGCTCGGCGTAGTGGAGGATTTCAGGAAAATGGGCATTGAAGCTTGTCTTTACGGCCGCATTATCCAAAATGGAAGAGCGCGCGGAATCGTAAAAGCTGAATGCTCCTGGATGCTGGAAGATAATTTTTTGATCAACCACGCCATCGAGCAGATTAACGGAACGCTGTACAAAAAATACAGACTGTACGAAAAACCGATATGAAGGAGCGGGTATTCATAACAGGGGCGAGCGGATTTATCGGGTATCATCTGGTAAAACAGGCACTGGGCAAAGGCATGGAAGTACATGCGGCCGTGCGTCCCACCAGCGACCTGGAATTTCTGAAAAAGCTGGCAAAAGATCCTAAAACAGGACAGCCGGCAGCGCTTCAAATTGTGAATGCAGATTTCAGCTCCCGTGAAAAATTGAAGGATTTACTCGAAGCGGGAGGTTATACATACATTATCCACGCGGCGGGAGTTACGAAGGAGAAAACGGCGGCAGCTTATAATTTGGTCAATGCCGAGTATTCCCTCAACCTGGCGCAGGCTGCGATGTCAGCAGATATTCCGTTGAAAAGATTCGTTTTCCTGAGCAGTCTGGCCGCAATAGGGCCGATAAGTTACTCGGAGCAGCAGCCGATCACGGAAAGTACACTGCCCGGGCCAGTCACCGATTATGGAAAAAGCAAGCTGCTGGCTGAGCAATATCTGGAAGATGTCAGCGGATTGCCCCTTACGATAATAAGACCCACGGCGGTTTACGGACCCGGTGAAAAAGATCTTTTTGTGTTGTTCAAAACACTGTCCGGCGGGCTCGATGCGTACATTGGTACCAAGCCGCAGCGACTGAGTTTTGTGTACGTGAAAGACCTCGTCGCCGCTACCTTATCCGCACTCACTGAAAATAAGAAAGACGTAACAGTGTACAACATTTCAGATGGAAATGCTTACGACCGTTACGCACTGGCTGACAGGTTCAAAGAGATCAGCGGGAAAAACGTTTTTCGGACGCATCTGCCCATTATTCTGGTAAAATGGCTGGCAGGTCTGCTGGATATCATTTATTCCTTTTCCTCCAAAACACCTGTCTTAAACAGGGAGAAGCTAAAAGAGCTTACGGCTTCTAACTGGAACTGTAGTATAGACGCAGCCCGGAACAATCTGCATTACCAGCCGCAATATGACCTGCGACAAGGACTTGCGGAGACATTAAGCTGGTACAAAGAAAATAAGTGGCTTTAATTTTTGCTCCCGATTTAATCGGTTTTAAAATCTAATAATCGCAATTACTGACTGTAAGTCAGGTACTTGGGCGATTGTGATCGGGTAGCATTATGTATTTGATCCTTCAAAATGAAAACAATAATTAAGTCGGTATGGTTAAAAATCGCACTGTTGATCTGTATAGTACAGGTTATCTCAGGAGCGGCCATGGCGCAAAATACAACTACGATTAAAGGTACCGTTACCGACGCGAAGACAGGCGAGACCCTGCCTTTTGTGTCTGTGCTGATTCCCGGCACTACCATGGGGACTGCCTCAGATGTGGACGGGCGCTACGCACTTACTTTGCGGGAAGATCACGCGAAGATCAGATTTACTTATGTAGGTTATTTGAGTGTTGAAAAGCCAATTACGGCGGGAGTTTCGCAGGTTATCGATATCAAAATGTCGGTGGATGCGTCGATGCTGAAAGAGGTAACTGTAAAAGGACGAGGACGTTACCGCAATAAGGATAACCCGGCTGTGCAGCTGATCCGTGAAGTGATCGCACACAAGGATGAGAATAAAATGGCCGGTAATGCATTTGTTGAATATGAGCAATACGAAAAGATCTCGCTCGCATTGAGCAATCTTTCAGACGAGTTCAAGGACAAACGCATTTTCAAGAATTACCAGTTTCTGTTCAAAGCACAGGATTCTACCGCGATGGGCGGCAGGAATATGCTGCCGGCTTACATTCAGGAAAAGCTTTCACAGGTTTATTTTCGTAAAAATCCAAATACAAAGAAACAAATTGTACTTGCCAACCGTCGCGCTGAATTTGATTCTAAATTCATTGATAATGAGGGTTTAAGCTCTTATTTTAATAGGTTGTATGAAGATATCAATATCTACGACAACGACATTTCCATTGCTACCAACCTGCTACTGAGCCCGATCGCGAACACGGCGCCGACATTTTACAAGTTTTTTATCAGGGATACCATTAAAACCAATAATCCTTGGCTGATCGAGTTAGGTTTTGTTCCGAGAAATAAAACAGATATGCTTTTTGAAGGAAATCTGTTTGTGACGCTCGATGGAAAATACAGTGTGCAGAATGCTTATCTGACTGTTAATAAAGACATTAACCTCAACTTCATGCGCGACCTTGAAGCGAGCCTGGAATTTGAGAAAGGCGCCGACGAAAGATATCATCCTTCCAAAACCAGTCTGGCGATGGAGTTTGCATTGGGTGAAAAAAGCGCCGGACTATACGGTCAGCGGGTGGTTAATTTCAAGAATTACACCATCAATCAGCCCCGCCCCGATAGTATTTACAAAGGTCCGCACGAAGAAATCGCTTACAATCCTGAGGTCAAAGTCGGCGAATCGTTCTGGGGCAGCGCGCGGCATATTCCGCTCGACGCGATTGAACTCGACATTTACAGAAATATAGATACCCTGCAAACCATTCCGTCGTTCCGCCGGACCATGGATATTGCGACGCTTTTCCTGGCAGGCTATAAATCGTTCGGAAAAGTGGAGATAGGACCATTCAATACCTTTTACAGCTTCAATCCGGTCGAAGGTTTCAGATTGCGTTTCGGCGGCAGAACTACCCAGGAGCTGAGCAAACGCGTTTATTTTGAAACTTACGCGGCTTACGGTTTTAAGGATGAAAAGTGGAAATACTTCGTTGCAGGTACCTATTCGATCAACAATAAGTCGGTCTACCATTTTCCGTTCAATTACATCCGGGCGAGCTACCAGCGCGATACCAAGATTCCGGGCCAGGAATTGCAGTTCGTGCAGGAAGATAACCTGTTGCTTTCATTCAAGCGCGGCGATAATAACCGCTGGCTGTACAATGACATTTACAAACTGGAATATGTCCGGGAGTTTGATAACCATTTGTCTTACAAGCTCGGTTTCACGCAATGGAGCCAGCGCGCGGCGGGGATATTACGCTACGAAAGCCTGGACAGCGACGGAACATTACAGGATCGTGGCTTGCTGAACAATACCGAGGCGAATTTCGAATTGCGGTACGCGCCCCACGAGCAGTTTTATCAGGGAAAATTATACCGTACCCCGATCATCAATCGCTACCCGGTATTCACAGCCCGCTACAATGCAGGTATAAAAGGCGTTTTCGCCGGTCAGAACCGTTATCATAATATTTCCGGGAATGTGGCGAAAAGGGTATACCTGTCGCAATTCGGATATGCCGACGTAACGGCAGAGGGTGGTTATATTTTTGGTAAAAATGTGCTGTTCCCGCTGCTGACGATCCACCGCGCCAACCAATCTTACGCCTACCAGCTGAATTCGTTTAACCTGATGAACTTCCTCGAATTTGTCAGCGACCATTACGCAAGTCTGGATGTGCAATACTATCTGAATGGATTTGTATTCAATAAAATACCACTTCTCAAAAAGCTGAAATTGCGTGAAGTTGTGAGTTTTAAAGGTTTAATGGGTGGTTTGAGGGACGAGAATAATCCTGCATTGAACCCGTCGCTCTACCGTTTCCCGACAGACGAGCAGGGTAAGCCGATCAGCTACACTTTATCCCGCGCGCCTTACATTGAAGGTAGCATCGGGGTTGCGAATATATTCAAGCTGCTGCGTGTGGACCTGGTCAAAAGGTTTACTTACCTCGACAATCCAACCGTTTCGGAATGGGGCGTGCGGGCGAGGTTCAAGCTTGATTTTTAATTTATAAAAGTAAAAGACACCAATTATGAAATATGCGATCATAGCAGCAGGAGAGGGTTCACGCCTGGCAAAGGAAGGTTTTCAGCTTCCCAAGCCGATGGTAACCTTGTCCGGGGAAATGATGATCGACAGGCTGATCGGTATTTTTATGCGGAATCGGGCGGAGCGGATTTTGATCATTATCAATGAAAACTCACCTGAACTGGAAGCGCATTTGAATGCATTGAGTAGTACATTACCACTTGATATCCTGATCAAATCCACGCCCAGCTCGCTGCACAGCGCATTTGAACTTTTGGACCAATATCCTGAAACAGAAGCAGTTTGCCTCACTACGACAGATACGGTTTTTAAAGAAGAAGAATTCGGTGCATTTATTGATGCATTTGAAAATAACCCCCAACTGGAAGGACAAATGGCGGTAACGGCCTTCGTCGACGATGAAAGTCCGCTGTACATCAGTGCCGACCAGGAAGGTAAGATCACTGCATTTACAGATTCGAGAGAACCGGAAACGCAATTTGTTTCGGGTGGAATTTACTGTTTGCGTCAAAAAGCGATCAATACGCTGGCGAAATCTGTGAATAGCGGCACTTCGCGCATGCGGAATTTCCAGCGTGAGTTGCTGCTCGAGGGAATTGAATTACAAGCTTATCCATTTTCCAAGATTGTGGATGTTGACCATATCAGCGATATACAAACGGCTGAAATGTTTTTGAATCAGGAAAACCTGGTCTAAAAACGCATTACAATCTGACACCAATTAATTAAAGACCGGGGCGTTTTCCGGCAGCGTATGAATGAATTTGAAATACTCGGTGTACACCGTAACAAAAAGTTTTCACCGAACCACATTGGTAACGACGACGCGATTTTTTCGTTAACGGCCAAAGCACTTGAAAAGCTGGGCTGCCGCGTCACGATCTGCTGCGAGGACGATTTTCTGGCGATGGAGCAGGTTCCGCAGTCGAAGATATTTACAATGGCAAGACAAAAAACGGTGGTTGCCAAACTTCAAAAATTGGAAAGTGAGGGTATTCAGGTAGTCAATTCAGCATTTGGAATAGAAAAATGCTTCCGGACCAACCTGACCAATGCATTGAATGAAAACAACATTCCGGTCGCAGAAAGTCACATAGTACCGACTGATTATCAGGAAGAGACGGTTTTCGATACCATCAAAGGCAAAGGTTACTGGATCAAGCGCGGCGACTTTCACGCGATACATAAGGAAGACGTTTCGTTTGCGGCATCGAGAGAAGAAGCCAAAAGTATTTTGCGTGAATATGCATTGCGGGATATCCCCGACGCAGTTATTTCCGAGCATTTGGTAGGTGATCTGGTCAAATTTTACGGCGTGCGCGGGACTGACTTTTTCTTCTGGTTTTATCCTTACGACAACAATCATCACAAATACACGCAGTACCAGGAAATAAACGGCAGCTCGGCTTACTATGCTTTTGACGCAAACAACCTGCAACAGGTATCGAACGAAGCAGCTTTGGCTGTCGGGATCGATATTTATGGAGGAGACGCGATCGTCGGGAAAGACGGCAGTTTCCGCATTATCGACCTGAACGACTGGCCCAGCTTTGCACCCTGCCGCGACGAAGCAGCCGGGCACATTGCCGGACGGATTTTTGAAGTATTTACAAACAATAATTAATGGCTACCACCACTACCGAAAAATCTGAATTGAAGTCAGAAGCCAGCGATTCTGCCTTTCAAAACTCACTGAAATCCCGCGATACCGAGGAGCAGATCGATATTTGGTTTTACCGGCCAATCGGCTATCAGATCGCATTGTTTTGTGCCAAAGTCGGCATTCGGCCCAATCCGGTCACGATCGTCAGTATTTTCTTCGGCGTGGGCGCGGGTATCCTGTTCTATTCCCAGGAGCTTTGGGTCAATGTGATCGGAATGCTTTCGCTTGTTTTCGCTAATTCCCTCGATAGCGCCGACGGACAGCTGGCCAGGATGACAAATGATAAAAGCCGGCTCGGGCGTATTCTCGACGGAGCTGCGGGCGATTTCTGGTTCATCGCGATCCACGTTGCATTGTGCCTCCGCGGTATGAACGAAGGCTGGACAGCCTGGATCTGGGTTTGGGGAGTTTTAGCGGGCGCGTCGCACGTGGTACAGTCTGCGATGGCGGACTATTACCGGAATGTGCATTTATTTTTTATCAAAGGAACATCGGGCAGCGAGCTGGATAACAGCCGTGAGCTGCAAGCTGAGTACGATCGCCTGAGCTGGACTTCCAATTTAGGAATGAAATTCGTGGCGCGTTTTTACCTGAATTATACCAAAATGCAGGAGCAGTTTTCTCCAAATCTGCAAAAGCTGCTCTGGCTCGTTCGCGATAGGTTCAGAAATGGTTTACCTGAAAAGCTCGTAACAGATTTCAGGGCGCAAAACCGGCCTTTAATGAAATATACCAATATTGTACAGTTCAATACGCGCGTGCTGTTCCTGTTCCTCTGGCTGTTCATCGACCAGTCGTGGATCTACTTTTTCTTCGACATATTCATCTTGAACCCGATTCTTATTTATATGGTCAATGGGCAGGAAAAGGTGAGCAAGCATTTTCATCAGGAGCTTATCAGCGGGAAAAATAATGAATACCAAAGCATATAAGGCACTTTTTCTGGCAATCGGCGTCGCGTCACTGGGCTATATGATCTATGGCACAGGCGTCACCGTGATCTGGGAAAATATCCAGCTGACTGGTATCTGGTTTGTGCCCGTAATAGGTAGCTGGCTGCTGATTTACATATTAAACGCATTCGCATTCCGCGCGATCATCCGCGAACCGCAGTTGCCCGAAACCAACCTTTCATTCTGGTCGGTATTGCGGCTTACTATTTCCGGTTACGCGATCAATTACATTACCCCATTTGTCGCATTAGGCGGGGAACCTTACCGGATCCTGGAATTGAAACCGGCGCTGGGAATGAAGAAAGCGACTTCCTCGGTATTGCTTTACAGTTTGATGCACATGTTTTCGCACGTGCTTTTCTGGCTCGCGAGTATTGTGCTGATCGTGGCGGTCGTTCCTTTGAGCGACGTAATGCTTGCAGGTTGCGGTATTCTGCTGGTAGTCGGTCTGATATTAGGATATTGGTTTATCAATGTGTACAAAAAAGGCTTGATCGTAAGCTCGTTCCGTGTGCTCGAAAAGCTGCCTTTTGTTGGAAAAAAAGCAAAAGAGTTTGCGCTCAAAAACGGTGAAAATCTGTACGAGGTCGACGATCAGATCCGTATACTTTACGCCCAGCGGCGCGACGTTTTTTACGCCTCCCTATTCTATGAATTTGTAGCAAGAGTAATAGGTTGTCTCGAAATATTCTTCACAGCTCACGCGATCGGCATGGAAATGAGCCTTTCACAGTCGCTGATCGTGAGTTCAGGTTCATCGCTTTTTGCCAATCTGATATTCTTTTTCCCCATGCAGCTCGGCACGCGCGAAGGCGGTTTGATACTCGCATTGCGCAGCGTTGGAATCGCCTCCGCACCCGGACTTTTCATCGGTATCGTGATGAGAATCAGGGAAATAGTTTGGATCATGATCGGTCTGGCGCTGGTGAGTGGTAAGAAGAAGACAGAAAAGGAAATCCTGGTTGTAAGTGAGTGAAAAAATATAATATGATTAAAGGAATTCTATTTGATTACGGCGGTACGATTGATACCAATGGTTTGCATTGGGCGCATGTTTTGTGGGAAGCGTACCAGCGGAATAATGTGAATGTTGATAAAAAGGCATTTAGCGAAGCTTATAAGTATGGTGAAAGGGCGCTGGCGATCAAGCCGCTGGTTCAGCCGCACCACGTTTTTTACGACGTACTGTTTCTTAAACTGACTGAACAATTCAGCTTTTTGAAGGAAAACGGACATTCGGTCGACGATGCAGCAATTGAAGCTATTGCGAGAGAATGCAATCAATTCGCACACACTACGGTAACGAATGCAAAACAGGTACTCGAAGCGCTGGCAAAGCAGTACCCGCTGGTGATGGTTTCCAATTTTTACGGAAATATCAATAATATCCTGGCTGATTTCGGTATCGCCGGTTGTTTTCAGGATGTGATCGAATCTGCTGTTGTGGGTGTCAGAAAGCCTGATCCGCAGATCTATCAGCTGGGCATAGATTCACTTGGTTTTGAGCCGGAGGAATGCGTGGTGGTAGGAGATTCATTTTCAAAAGATATTCAACCGGCTCGGCAACTCGGCTGCCAGGCGATCTGGTTGAATGTGGAAGGCTGGGAGGAAAACGGCGAAAAGCAGGCGACGCCCGAAGGTGTTACTGAGATCACCGATTTTGCACGCATCACGGAAGTTTTAAAGAGTTTGGGTTAGTTGTAAAACTTTTGTCAGGCACGAAAGCGACCTGGTGAAATTAAATGAAAATTATCATGTACGACATTTGTACGATCGGCCACATTACACTCGATAAGGTAGTTACGACCCAGTCTGTCAACTATATGCCGGGGGGAACTTCGTTCTACTTTTCGAAAGCATTGCGGCAATTTGATATCAATTATATGCTGGTAACCGCGCTGGCGGAGCAAGAAAACCATATTCTGGCAGCATTGCGCGAAGAGCAGATCGAGATCTTTTCTCAGCCAAGTCCATATACAGTCTATTTCGAAAATATTTACAGCGCCAACCAGGATCACCGTGAGCAGAATGTGTTGCACAAAGCGGCTCCGTTCACAGTTGCGCAAATGCCTGATATCCAGTCCCGCATTTTCCACCTCGGCCCGCTGCTTTCCGATGATATTCAGTTAGATCTGTTGAAAAGCCTGGCTTCGAAAGGGGAGGTTTCACTCGATATTCAGGGTTATTTAAGGTACGTAAAAGACAAAAAAGTTTACTATACCGACTGGGCGGATAAAAAGGAAGCTTTACCATTTGTCTCCATTCTGAAAGCAAACGAATTTGAAATGGAAGTGGTGACCGGAACGAGCGACGTGCGTGAAGGCGCACGGATATTAGCGGAAATGGGCGTAAAAGAAGTGATCATCACCCTGGGAAGCAAAGGTTCGCTGGTTTACAAAGACGATCATTTTTACCAGATCCCGGCTTATACACCTACTGCTGTCATAGATGCGACCGGCTGCGGCGACACTTATATGGCAGGATATTTGAGTAAGAAAGTAAGAGGAGCGGATGTGCAGGAGGCCGGGGAGTTCGGAGCCGCCATGGCAACCTTAAAAATTCAGTCTTCCGGACCGTTTTCGGGAAACCAGGAAGCTGTTAATCATGTTGTTCTTCATGGTGAATGTGATCGCGAACTGATCGCCCAGGCCATTTATTGAAACAAATACTCAACAATGAAATACGTGATGAAACTGTTGATGGCCTTCGGCCTGATACTGGCTTCGTATTCAGGGACATATTCACTAGCTGAAAATCCAAATGGTAAGTTTGCCGATCCCGACGAATTTCCTGTTCCGAAAAATGTCCCGGGCCTGCTGTTCTACATTCAGCGCGACCCGAATGAAAATACGATCTGCTACCAGCTTAATGTTGACGGACAGGGAAAGTTAAGCGCGAAAGATCCTGTCAATATGTTCTGGATCCGTTATACCGACGGCGGGATCCGCAAGGAGCTCAATTACATTCAGAAAAAGTTTGCTTACGGTATTAATGTAAAGGAAAAAGGCAATTCTTCTTACGAGCTGAGGTCGGTCGCCTACAATAAGCTTCCATTATCCCTGCGGAAAGATACGCGCAATGAATACCACGTTTACACGAGTATCAACAAAAAAGAATGCATTCTGAGCAGGGTTTTTATCCGTATTGACGGAGGTACATTCTGGTCACCCAACGTGGTTTACATTGAGCTGAAAGGGACTGAAATCGCGACGGGGAGAACAATCACGCAGCGAATTAAACCATCCTGAAAGGGTTGAGTGCCAATTTCTCCTGCAAGTTTGCAACATGAATATGCACTTGCTAGTAAAGTTTATGGAGTAAGTTTCGATATTTGGGTTAGATTTTTATTAAAAATTCTATTGCCTGAATTAATCTGAACGTAATCTTAACCTTACTGACAAATGGATAATATTGGAAATACCGATCAGGATCAGGTCTTTAAAGATGAAATAACCAAAGCTTCCGATTTCAAATTCGGGACTACGGTTGTGAAAGTCTTTGACGACATGGTCAGCAGATCGGTACCTTTTTACAACGAAACTCAGCGCATGCTCGCAGAAATTGCGGCTGATCACGTCAAAGAAGGTTCGCATCTGTACGATCTGGGATGCTCTACCGGTACCACACTGATTGAAGTAGACAAATTAATCCCCTCTGATATAAAATTCATCGGCATTGACGAATCTCCGGAAATGCTCGAAAAGTGCGACCTGAAATTCAAGGAAGCAGGTTTTGTGCGTCCCTACGACCTGCGCTCGGCCGATTTGCAGCAGGAAGATCTTCCCATTTCAAATGCATCAGTCGTAATACTTTGCCTCACTATGCAGTTTGTCCGCCCGCTGTATCGCGAGCGGCTTTTGCGTAATATTTATGAAGGTTTGAACCCGGGCGGTGTCTTGTTACTGGTGGAAAAAGTACTTTCCGAAAGCTCGGTATTCAACCGAGACTTCATCAAATATTACTATAATTATAAAAGGCGAAACCATTACAGCGAGCTCGAAATTTCTCAGAAAAGAGAAGCACTCGAAAACGTTTTGATCCCGTATAAGTTATCTGAAAACATGCTCCTGTTGAAGGAGGCCGGTTTCGCGGATTGCGAAATATTCTTTAAGTGGTACAATTTTTCAGGAATGATAGCTTATAAAAAATCATGATCGCAATCGGGAATTTCTTTTTTAAATACAGGAATAATCTTTTTATTTTCCTTTACCTCTTACTTTTCGTTCCCTCTCCGATGCTTTTCAAGCCGGAGCATTTCGGGGAAAAATACTATCTCTATCCAATCATTCTAGGGTTACTTGTGACCTTTGCCGGAGAAATTATCCGTGGTATTACGATTGGTCTCGCCTATATTATCCGTGGTGGAAAAGACAAAAAAGTGTATGCTGAAAAACTTGTCACGGAGGGTATATTCAACCACTGCCGCAATCCATTGTATGTGGGCAATATTCTGATGCTGCTCGGCGTAGGTATACTTTCCAATTCGTTGTTTTACGTTGGGGTGGTGATGCCGCTGTTTCTCTTTATCTATCAGGCGATCGTGCTGGCCGAGGAGAATTTTCTGAGAAACAAGTTCGGCGCGCAGTTTGATGCATATTGCAGTCGGGTGAATCGCTGGCTCATCAATTTCAGGGGCATTTCAAATGCTTTCGACGGCATGCAGTTCAACTATAAAAGGTGGGTACTGAAAGAGTACAATACCCTGCTGGTGTGGCTGCTCGGGATTTTCGCGATCCTTATTTTCAAATACCCCCAACTGATTCCAAATCCTGATTCGCGCGTGCCGGCTTTCATCGTTGTCGTGGTGATTCTCGGCGCAATCTACGGTTACATTCGTTACCTCAAAAAATCCGGCAAAATGACAGATTCTGTCGCATAATCGGGGTAAAGTACGTGTTGGCATGCTATTTGGCATAGTTAATGTACGAAGCTCTCCTAAACCTGAATTATTAAAATCATAACCCCCGATCTAATAGAAGGACGTATGAGAATTGTAATCATAGGAGGAGGATTCGCAGGTGTTAACCTGGCGCTTGACCTTGCCAAAGACAGAAATTTTGATGTTACCCTGGTGGATAAGAACAACTACAACTTCTTTCCGCCATTGATATATCAGGTTGCCACGGCCTTCTTGGAGCCTTCCAGTATCAGCTATCCGTTTCGCAAATTATTTTCAGGAAAAAATAACCTGCATTTCAGGCTGGGCGAGCTGTTGAAAGTAGTACCTGAGGCCAACAAGGTTGTGCTTTCAAATGGTGAGTTGGAATACGATCAGCTTGTTTTCGCGACCGGGGCGGAGAGTAATTTCTTTGGGATGGAAAATGTAAAACGCAATTCCACGCCAATGAAAACCCTCGAAGATGCGATCGGAATGCGGAATAAGATGTTGCTGCAAATGGAAAAGGCTACCATCTGCGAGGATCCTGCTGAGGTTAAAAAGCTGCTTACCGTCGTAATTGCGGGCGGCGGACCCACTGGTGTTGAGATCTCCGGAATGTTTGCCGAAATGCGGAATGGCATCTTGCGGAAAGAATATCCGCAGCTGGCAGGTAAAGGAAGCGAAATCTATCTGGTCGACGGGGGAGATTCGCTGCTGTCGCCGATGAGTGTCGCTTCACAAAAGGATACCTACGAGGCTTTGACCAAACTGGGTGTGAAAATCATGCTCAATACCCACGTGGTCGACTTCACCGATGATAAGGTTTTCTTTACCGAAGGTGATTATATTGATACAAAAACACTGATCTGGGCTGCCGGCGTAACCGGAATTGTATTTGAAGGCATTCCGCCGGAAGCTTACGGCCGCGGACGCAGAATGCTGGTGAATGCGTATAATCTCGTGAACAGCACCCATAATATCTACGCAATAGGGGATGCCTGTCTTCAACTGACTGACGCGAATTTTCCGCAGGGGCATCCGCAGGTTGCACAGGTGGCAATTCAGCAGGGAAAAACACTGGCCCGCAATTTCAAAGCGCAGGTCAAAAACGAGCCGCTCAAAGCATTTGCATATCACGACAAAGGTTCAATGGCAATCATCGGCCGCGCCAAAGCGGTTGTGGATATGCCTTCTCCAAAACTCCATTTCAAAGGTGTGATCGCCTGGCTAGCCTGGTTATTCATTCACCTTATCTCGCTCATCAATCACAGAAACAGAATGAAAACCCTGTATAACTGGATGGTAGCTTATTTTACCAAAGACCAGTCGCTGCGGATGATCATCAAACCTTCGGAAAAGGAAGAAAATGTCGAATCGTATTAAATAACCGGCCGTAAGGCATTTTAAAAACTGTCATGGAATCTTCAAGCTACGCATACGATTCGCCGGGAATGGTGTCGGCAGTGTTCCTTACCCGGGATGATGCGGATAAGGCATACAAAGCACTTTTGAAGAAGGGCTATTCTGAGGATGAAATTTCGGTGCTGATGTCCGATGAAACTTTGAATAAGCACCTTAGTGATACAAACGAGCATTCCGAACCTGAATCTACACCCCCGACAGAAGAGGATCGAGGTAAGACGATCGGCGGTACAACCGGCGCATTAACTGGCTTATTCGTTTCGCTTGGCCTCGTTGCTGTGCCCGGGCTTGGGATTTCGATTGCGGGTCCGGTGATGGCGGGTATTGCCGGCGCATTGACAGGCCGCACGCTGGGCGGGATCATCGGTTCGAAAATCCCGGCCACGCATTCAGATACTTACGAAGAGGGCGTGAAGGAAGGAGGCATTATTATCAGCGTAGACCCAAAAAACCGGGCTGAAAGTGATGAGATCATTCAAAAATTTCAGCAATACAATGGCCGCGATATTCTGACCAATGACGGTTACTCGCCTCTGAATTGATTTACTGTAAGGTATCATTCAATACTTTCGCCTGTTCCAGATATTGCCGCAAAGTGGGAAGTTTCTTTTCGATCCAGGTCCTCAATTGTGCATCCGTTACCATTTCTCTCTGAGTTTCAAAATAGGTAATAGTATTGGAATGGGCAACGAGCATTGCAGCTGCGTACACGGTATCGAGTTCCATTCCCTTTCTTCCCGAGAGCGTATCAAGCGTCTGTTGCCGGGTATCCGATAAGGTTGTTCGCACGTTCAGATTTTTGGAAGCAGCATAATCTTGCAATTCCCGGTTTGAAGCGGTGTATCCATCGATCATCAGCTGTCCAAAGTCTGCATACCTTTTCGACGCACCATTATTCAGTGCAACCTGCCCCGCGCTGATCTGGAAAAGTCCCTCGTCCGCTGCATTCATTACAAACTCACGATCCGCCTCCGCGACCACGCTGTTGGTATCTCCTTTATCGTCATCACAAGAAGCAATTGTGAAAAGGGCAAGAATCCAAAAAATCTGATAAAATGATCTGTTCATAATTAGGGCGGCTGGTTTACAGGGAGCTTTCCTGAATAATACTGTGCCACGCCCCGTCGTGCTTCAAAAAATGCGCAGCGTTTGATAAATAGGCATTTATGCGTTGTTGAAGATCAGGCCAGGTTCTATATCTTTATCTTACGATTACCAACGTTATAAAAACTCCACTCTTGAAAAGTATCCAATACGCAGAAGCTTTCGAAAAGCTTTGGTCGGAAGAAAGTGAGCGAAAGTCACAGCTTACTAACCGGCTCTATTGCATTGTCTTCCTCTTTTGTAACCCGATCTCGTCAGTTGCCTTCTACCTCTCCGGCGACTCTTTTTTTTATACCCTGTTCACCACCCATCTCTTCTCCGGACTATTCCTGCTGCTCTACCTTCTTTTGAATTATAAAAAAGTGATTACCGGTCACCAAATGAGTTTTGCAGCGCACGTTACGCTGATATTTTTCTATTCTTATCTGCTTTCACTCCCGCATCTTTCTTACGTGCAATCGTCGCTTAATCTTACATTGGCAATCATATTTGCGGGTATGATACTGCGTTGGGAATTCAGATATGCGCTCATCGCCTCAGTGTTGCCGCTGGTGCTTTATCCCTTGTCGATCCACTTCGCAAGCGACACTTCTCTGACGCTGTTTTTCGAGCAGGGCGGGGTATTTGTGCTGGTCGCGAATTGCATATTCCCCGTGATCGTGAAGTTGAGATACAACAAGGATAAGGCGGAATTTTACTTCCGGTACACATTACAGCAGCAGAATGAGGCACTTGCCCAGCAAAAGCATATTGCCGAGAATGCCACGCGCGCCAAGTCCAATTTTCTGTCGCTGATGAGCCACGAGATCCGGACACCATTGAATGGAATCGTCGGGATCGTGCATTTGATGATGCAGGAAGAAAATCGCAGCGAGCCAAGGTCGGGCGAGTTGCTGCACACACTCAAATACTCCGCAGACCACATGATGACCGTCGTGAACGACGTGCTCGATTTCAACAAGATCAACTCCCGGCACGTGGTACTGGATCCCCAGCCTTTTGACCCGAGGCAGTTATTTGAAAATCTCCGCAAAATGTTCGGGCCGGGCGCGATTGAAAAAGGTATTGAGCTCATTTTTGAAATTGAACCTGATTTACCCGACCTATTGATTGCCGACCGGATGCGGCTCAAACAGATCCTCAAAAACCTGATCCATAATGGAGTAAAATTTACTGCCGAAGGTTTTGTCAGGCTGAAAGTCGAGCAAAAGGAGATAACCAGTGATTTCGTCAAATTATACTTTGAGGTAACCGATACCGGAATAGGAATTCACGAATCTGAGCAGCGCGAGATATTTGAAGTTTTTACGCAAACGAAAGCCAGTAACCAGCGGGAAAATGCAGGTACGGGGCTCGGATTGGCTATTTCGCGTGATTTGCTTCAATTATTCAATAGCGAAATAGTGCTGCGGAGCGAGCCGGGAAAGGGCAGTACCTTTTCTTTTGAATTGACACTGAGATATTCCCAAAGCACTGAAACTGATTACCCGGCAACGACACTGCCCACCCCGCCGAGGGAAGGGATAAAAGTGCTGGTAGTTGATGATAACCGGGCCAATATCGTTCTGGTGACCCAGTTGCTCAAAAGGCGCAACCTTGATTTTGAAATTGCGGTGAATGGACAGGAGGCTTATGAAATGTTTGCCCGGGAGAAATTTGATATGGTGCTGATGGACCTTCGGATGCCGGTAATGGACGGTTTTGAAAGTACGCGCATGATCCGCTTACTCGACAAGCAGGTTCCGGTAGTGGCGCTCACAGCTTCTTCTTTCGAAGACGAAAAGGAGCGGGCTATGTCTACTGGATTTTCGGGTTATCTTACCAAACCTTTTATCCCGGAAGATTTTTACAACTACATTCTACCGTTTTTAGGAATTGCAGCGACCGATGCTACCGAATAGCGGGCTTCATTTACAAAGGCTTATCCTTACGGTAGGAAGCGATTTTTGAATATAATTCCGCAGGTGTAAAAGGTTTGCTGATGTAATCGTTCATGCCGACGGTAAATGCAATATCCTTGATATCCATCATCGCGGAGGCGGTCAATGCGATGATCGGGAGTTTGGTGTACTTTTCGTCGGGAAGCTGGCGGATCCTTAAAGTAGCCTCGTAGCCGTCCATTTCCGGCATTTGCAGATCCATTAATACCAGGTCGTAATCGGTTGTCTGCACTTTTTCGAGCGCGACGAGGCCGTTTTCTGCGACGTCGTATTGTACATTCCATTGCTTCATGAAATTGCGCATCAGCAGCACGTTGATGGCATTGTCCTCCACGATCAACAGCCGCATTCCTTCCAGGCTGAATTTGTTGGTCGGGCTGCCGTTTATTTTTTCGGTAAAATGCTTTTCGCTGATCCTGAATGTGAGACTGAAATAGAAAACGGAGCCTTTTCCCGGCTCGCTTTCCACGAAAATCTTACTATGCTGTAATTCGAGCAGGCGTTTGGTGATCGTCAGTCCGAGTCCTGAGCCGCCGTATTTCCGGGTAGTGTCTGAGGTAGCCTGCGTGAAGCTGTCGAAAATATTATCGATTTTTCCGGGCGGGATCCCGATACCTGTATCCTGGACCTTGAAATCGAGTGTGATCACGTTTCCCCGGCGGCTGGTCACCTCCGAGGAAATCGTCACTTTGCCGGTTTCTGTAAATTTAACTGCATTGCTGACCAGGTTCGTCAATATCTGTCCCAGCCGCACAGGATCGCCCACAACGGTCACGTTCACATCGTTGCTCACTTTTAATTTGAGCATAATCCCCTTCTCATTTGCCTTTTGAAGGATACCCGAGCGGATATTTTCAAGCAGGGACAGCACATTGAAATCGACTTCCTCAAACTCTATTTTGCCGGCTTCGATCTTGCTGAAATCCAGGATATCATTGATCAATACCAGTAAATTCTCAGCGGAGAATTTGAGGATATTGAGATACTCCATTTGCTCGGGCCGGGGATCCTGCTGCAAAAGCAAATGTGTAAAACCGATCACTGCATTCATCGGCGTCCTGATCTCGTGGCTCATCGTGGACAGAAACTGCGATTTCGCAATAGCCGCCATTTCGGCCATTTCCTTGGCGTGGATCAGTTCCTTCTCGGTTTTTTTCTGGTTATCAATATCCATAATCGCCCCGTACAGCTTCACTACCTTGCCGGTAGCATCACAAAAAGGCTTTCCGATCGCGTGGATAAATTTGATTTGTCCGTCAGGCAGGACGATGCGGAGGTCGAAACTGGCGGGCGACATTTTATTGATCGCTTCCCAAATGTGCGTTTTGTACAGGTGCAGGTCGTCGGGGTGGATCATTTTGGAAAAAACGTCGGTATTCGGCCCGGCGCTGTCAGGTTCCAGTCCGAATATCCGGAAAGCTTCGGCAGACCAGTAGTTTTGCCCCGTTATCAGATCGGCTTCCCAGCTCCCGCTGTGGGTGAGTTGCTGCGACTCGCTGAGCATTGCCTCGCTGCGCCTGATCGCCTCTTCCGCCCGCTTCCGGTCCGAAATGTCGTGCCACACCACCAGCAGCACTTTCTTATTATTAATCGGGACGGGGCTCAATGTGACTTCTACCGGAAACTCCTCTCCGGTTATCTTTCTGTGTATCCATTCAAAACGCGTGTAACCGGTTTCATAGGCAAGCCGGTCCATTTCTAGCGCTTTTTCAGCCGACCTTTTTCCGTCGGGCTGGAATTCGGGTGAAAATGTCGCGGGGTGAAGGGAAAGCAGTTCAATCTTGTCTTTGCAAGCCAGCATTTTCACAGCAGCCTGATTGCAATCAAGGATACCACTTTCATCAAACAGCAAATGCGCATCTGTGGAATACTGGAAGATCACGCTCAGTTTTTCCTGCAAAAGCTCACGATCATCCTCCCCCTCTGACTTTTTTTGCCCGAAAATTTCCTCCTCACTCGATGACTCCATTTGTGGTGCTTAAAAAACGTGTGTTCCGAATTTAGTAACTATTGTATTTTTATTCAAGATCAGATTTTACCTTAAAATAAAAACCCCTTCCGAATGCTGGCGGAAAGGGTTTCTGTATTAATATAATAATATTCTAAAAAATAAACTTGGTACTCAAGAAGTTAGATGTATCCTCATGAACGATCTCGTTGATCAGCTGTTTGTTGGTTTCATTCATTTTGAATGCGACCAGCGAGCGGATCGAGAATGCACGGATCGCGTCGGCTACTGATAAGGTACCTTCGGCGCTGTCTTTCCGGCCGGTAAATGGGAATACATCAGGTCCGCGCTGACATTGTGTATTGATATTTACACGACTAACCTGGTTTACGAGCGGATCTATCAGCGACGCAACTTCATCGGCATCATTACTGAAAATACTTACCTGCTGACCGTGAGTCGATTCGATCAAAAACTCGATCGTTTCTTCCAGATCATCGAAAGGCACCACCGGCACGATCGGCCCGAATTGCTCTTCGTGGTACAGTTTCATTTTGCTATTAACGGGATAAACCACGGCGGGATAGAAAAACGAGCCTTCCGAGCCGCCGCCGTTTTCATTCACTACCGAAGCCCCGTGCGCCACAGCATCGGCAATGCAACTGTCGAGGTATTCAATTTTATTGGTTTCAGGAAGAGGGGTCAGCGAAACGCCTTTTTCCCACGGCATTCCAAATCTCAGCTGGGCCACCGCAGCACTGAATTTTTTCAAGAACTCGTCGGCAATACTTCTGTGCACCCACACGATCTTCAAAGCTGTGCAGCGCTGCCCGTTGAAGGAAAGCGAGCCCAGGATAATCTCTTTTACCGCCAGCTCGATATCCGCATTGGACGTTACGATCGCGGCATTTTTCGCATCCAACCCCAAAACTGCACGCAGGCGGTTCACTTTTGGGTGCTGCTTTTTCAGTTCATTAGCTACCTTACTCGACCCGATAAGCGTCAGTACATTGATCTTGCCCGACTGCATCAAACCAGGTACGATCGTATTTCCGCGTCCGTAAATTATATTGACCACCCCTTTTGGAAAACAGTCCCTGAATGCTTCCTGCAACGGATAATGCAGCAGCGTACCGAATTTCGGGGGTTTGAAAAGAATGGTATTGCCCATGATCAGGGCAGGTATAAGTGTGGTAAAAGTTTCGTTAAGGGGATAATTGAACGGTCCCATACAAAGCACCACGCCCAGCGGCGAGCGTCTTACCTGAGCTGCAATGCCGTCTACAATATCAAAACCCGAAGAATCCCGGTCGAGGTTTTTCAAAGAATCGATCGTCGCGTAAATGTATTCAACGGTCCGGTCAAATTCCTTTACCGAATCCGCGAAAGACTTACCGATCTCCCACATGATGAGTTTGACGATAATATCTTTCTGTTCGATCATTCTGCCGGTAAACTGCTCCACGCAATGGATCCTTTCCGCCACGCCCATTGTGGGCCACTCTCCTCTGCCATTGTTGTAAGCCGCCACGGCCGCGTCAAGCGATTCGTCTGCTTCTGCGGCTGTGCATACCGGGTAACTGCCGATCAGTTTTCTTTCGAGCCCGTTTTCGGTTTTGATACAAATCGGTGAATATACTTCATGGACAGGCCCGTCCCAGGTTTTCATTGCACCGTTGCTCAGGTATTCGCGCTGGTGAATAAGCCCGGGCAGGCTGAACTCCTGGGGAATGTCATTTTCTTCGACGAAGATGTTTCTTAATGTGGCGTTGAAATCCATTTTTTGCTGGCTAAAAATGATGGTAAGGTTTAATTGAAGAATGATTTAAAACAACGGATCGTTCCGTCAAATTGACCTGACGAGTGATATTGCCGCAGAACCTTACCGCTCGCTCAGTTTTTCATCCCCGCGCGCCACGCAGTGTGTTCCTTTTACCCATTTTCAAAAACCGCGTGATCAGGAAGCCGGAAGCTACTGTAAGGCCGAGGATCAGGCCCAGCCACATTCCTTTGGCACCCATATTGAAATTGAATGCGAGCAGGTACCCGACTGGAATACCGATTACCCAATACGCAATTCCGATCAGTATGGTGGGTGTTTTTACGTCTTTGATCCCGCGAAGCAAACCCGCGCTGATCGCCTGGGTACTATCTGAAATCTGAAAAACCGCGGCGAAAAGCAACAGGAGGGCGGCCAGTTCCACCACCTGCGGCTCCTGGTTAAATGCGACCGGAAGTACGTTGCGGAGGATTACAAACAATGCCGCGCAAATGGTACCATATATTAAAGCAGTCAGAATCGTACTTTTTCCGATCACGATGATCTTGACCCAATCGGTGCGGCCGAGTGCATTGCTGACCCGGATCGAACCCGCCTGCGCGAGGCCCATGGAAACCATAAAAGTAAAGGAAGCACAGTTGAGCGCGATCTGATGCGCCGCTTGCGAAACTGCCCCCAAAGTACCGATGATAATACCCGAAACCGCAAATGCGCCTGCTTCCATACCGATCTGCATGCTACTCGGAACGCCGATATGCAGCAGTTCACGTAAAGTCTTGGCTTTGAGCTTCCATTGGTTATGGCGCACAGCAATGTACCGCGCAAAAGTTTTGTGACTCAGTACCACGTAACCCAGCGCGAGAAACATACAGGTCCGGGTAATAAGCGTGGCCCAGCCCGCGCCTTCCAGTTCCAGCCGGGGGAAGCCCCAGTTGCCGTAGATCAGCAGCCAGTTCAAAAGTATATTCAGCGGCATGCCGGCCAGAGAGAAGATCATCGCGGTGCGCGTGTATTCGAGTCCGTCGGCAAACTGTTTCAGGGTCATGAAAAGCAGCATAGGAATAATGGACAAGCCCATTAATTTCATAAAAGGCATTGCAAGTTCCACTACGTCAGGATCCTGCCCCAGATGATAAAGTATATTTTTACCAAAAACCAGGGTAAATGAAATGACGAGCGCAGTGAGCGTGCAGAGGATGAAACCATTGTACAAATAGTGGGATACCTGCTGCGCGTCCTGCTTTCCGTTGGCCAGCGATACCATTTGGGAAACGGAGATCGTCATACCGATACCGATCACGAATGGGATATTCATCGCATTGATAACGAGTGCGGCGGCTGCAAGATGTTTGTAGCTGATCGCGCCTACCATTGCGCTGTCTATCAGGTGGAGCGCCATTTGTGCGAGCTCGCCGATAATAATAGGAAATGCTAATTTTAACGTTTGTGATGCTTCTTTTTTCACGGCTTTATGTGGATATGCTAAAAGGGATGCAAAGTTAGGTATTTAGAGATGGGAGTAGGAATATTTCGTTTTAATATCTACCCGGTTAGAGTAAAACAGCTTTGCAAAACGGTTTCTATTGGTAGCAAAAACAGGGGAATCGTTTATTGAAAAAATATTACAAAAAACAGAATGAGTATCAGGAGAAGTTTCGCGGCAGGGATTTTAATTTGCCTTATTTCGGGCGCAAATATGGCATTTGCCCAGAGTGGGGTGAAATTGAAAATTGTAGGTAAGATCGTTGACAGCCAAAGCAATAGTCCGCTTGGATATGCCAGTATCCGGGTTTTTAAGTCAGCGGACAGTTCATTTGTAAGCGGCGCGATCACCGACGAGACAGGCGGGTTCATTGTGGATATTGCAGCAGGTAACTATTATGCACTATCCGAATTTATCGGTTACAAACCACAGGTTACGCCCGATATCAGATTGAATTCCTCGAACTCTCCGATGGATTTAGGATTAATCAAAGTAAGCCCCTCAGCGCGGACGCTGGATGAAGTTACCGTGCAGGCGGAGAAAAGTTCGATGGAGCTGTCTTTGGATAAGAAGATATTCAATGTCGGAAAAGACCTGGCGAATGCGGGTGGTACAGCGGTGGATATCCTCACAAATGTGCCCTCCGTAGCTGTGGACGTGGAAGGGAATGTGAGCCTGCGGGGAAGTGGCAATGTGCGTATACTGATCGACGGCAAACCTTCCGGTCTGGTGAGCATCAAGGGCGCGAGCGGCTTGCAGCAGTTGCAGGGCAGCATGATCGAGCGGGTTGAAATTATAACAAATCCATCAGCGCGTTATGAGGCGGAAGGTATGGGAGGGGTGATCAATATCGTTCTGAAGAAGGAGCGGAAAGAAGGGTTCAACGGATCTTTTGACATAATCACCGGCCACCCGACCAATTACGGTGCTGCCGCAAATGTTAACTACCGACGTAAAAACCTGAATTTCTTCATTAATTATACCATGTCCTACCGCAATACGCCGGGCAAGAATTTCCTGTACCAGGAGTTGTACCGAAACGATTCCACGTTTATCATGGAGCGGGATATGAAGAGTAATCTGAAAGGAATGGCCAATAGTGCCCGTGGCGGGATCGACTATTATTTTAACGCAAAAAATATCCTGACCGGCTCCTATACGTGGCGTACCAGCAAAGGAAAACGCTTCTCGACACTGAATTACAGGGATTATATCGGCAGTACCAATAATTTGACGAGCTACACAGTGCGCACGCAGGACGAGACGGAAACGGAGCCAAACTCTGAATACTCAGTCACTTACAAAAAGACATTTAACAGGAAAGGGCAGGAGTTTACGGCGGATGTGCGCTACCTGGATAACTGGGAAAATTCGGATCAGTATTACAACGAAAGTGTATTTAACCCCAATGGAAGCATGTCCGGAATACCGCCACTTTTGCAGCGTGCGGTTAATTATGAGACTGAAAAACAGCTGCTTTTCCAGGCAGATTATGTGCATCCTTTTGCCAAAGACGGGAAGATAGAAGCAGGTGCACGGAGCAGCTCGCGGGACATGACCAACGATTATACCGTAACCCAGCGCGGAGAAGACGGCGGCTGGTTTACGCTGCCAAACCTTACGAATGATTTTCTTTATGAGGAGAATATCAATGCAGTGTACGGGATTCTTGGTAACAAAACTGGCAAATTCTCTTACCAGGCTGGTTTACGGGCTGAATGGACGGGCGTGACTACGGAATTGAAACAAACTGCCGAGGTGAATAAACGGACTTATGCGAACCTGTTTCCCAGCGTGCACGTCACCTATGATTTTGCCAAGCAGAATGCATTTCAGCTGAGTTTCAGTCGCCGCGTGCGCCGGCCGCAGTATAATGACCTGAGCCCGTTTGCTACTTACAGCGATAATCGCAATTATTGGAGCGGTAACCCGGATCTCAACCCTGAATTTACGAATGCATTTGAGCTGGGACATATTAAGTATATGTCAAAGGGTTCGCTCACATCGTCACTGTATTATCGCCACACGAATGGGAAAATTACGAGTATCAGGACTGTGCAGGAAGACGGTAGCTCTTACACCCGCCCCGAAAACCTGGGTACGGAAGATGCCTACGGTGCCGAATTTACCAGTTCATTTAACCCCTATTCATGGTGGAAAATCGATAATAGCGTGAATTTTTTCCGGGCGATCACGGATGGTGCGAATGTCGACGAATCTTTTCAAAGTGATACTTACAGCTGGTTTGTGCGGATGATGTCGAGATTTACACTCTGGAAGTCAGCCGACGTGCAGCTGCGGGGAAATTATGAAGCGCCGCAGCAAACGCCGCAGGGGCGGAGAAAGGCGCTGGCCACGCTGGACCTGGCGGCAACGCGGGACATTATGAAAGGCAATGCAACCCTGACACTGAGCGTGATAGATGTATTTAACTCGCGCAAGTTCCGCTCTGTCACCGAGGGTTTTAATTTTTACACCAGAAACACTTCACAAGGCAGATTGCGCCAGGTTAACCTCACACTGAATTACCGGCTGCATCAGGCGAAGAAGAAGCCGAAGGAGTCTCTTGACGGGGAATTTTAAGGAAATTATGTTTCGTAAAAAAGGATAATTGTCATAACTTGTATATGATTTAGAGATTGTTAGCGTGTTTCACCAAATCGTGTTTTGCGGAATGTCTTGATCAATGGCGATGTTATCTTCTGATAATGCTTAATTTTGAACTATGGGCGCAAAAGCAAATAAATCGATATTTCTGGCAGATGATGATGCAGACGACTGCATGCTGTTTGAAGATGCACTGAGGGAAGTGAGCGACTCGACAGAACTGATAACTGCGAATGACGGCGTTGAACTGATCAGTTTAATGGAAACAACCGTCCCACCTCCGCCGGACGTGATTTTTCTAGACCTGAATATGCCGCGGAAAAACGGTTTTGAGTGTCTTGAACAAATCAGAAATACCAAAGCGTGGGAGAGGATTCCGGTGGTTATATTCTCTACAACCGGCCAGGAGGAAATGGTAAGAAAGGTGTACCAGGGCGGGGCCAATTTCTTTATCAGAAAACCAGGCTCTTTTCCGAAGCTGAAGCAGGCGATCAAGCAAGTTCTGGATATAGACTGGAACAACTACAACTGGAAGCTGGTACCAGAGAATTTTTATTATCAATATTAACCTTCTCCTTCTGTTCACTGTTTAATTTGTAAAATACATTTCAGACGATATTGGTGAACGAGTCAACTGAACTCCCGAACCCTGGTAGCTACTTTGATCACCAGGAAGACAGAAACAAGAAGCAATCAAGCGATAGCGAAAGCAGATTCAGAGATACGATGAAGCAAGCTCCGGTAGGAATGGTGATCCTGCGTGGAGAAGATTTTTTGGTGGAAATGGCCAACGATTCTTACCTGAACATAGTTGGCCGCACCGAAGAAGAGCTCGTTGGAAGGTTGCTTTTCGACGCCTTGCCCGAAGTGCGGGAATATGTAAAGCCTGTTCTTACCAAAGTATTGCAGACCGGCGAACCTTTCCATGGAAACGAGTTCGAAGTAACATTGAACCGTTTTGGTAAAAAGGAGTTGTGCTATTTCAACTTTGTATATCAGCCACTTGCTGAAACTTCCGGGGAATTATCGGGGATTATTGTGGTGGCTACCGAGGTAACCCAGCAGGTATTGTCGAAGCAAGCATTACAGCGGAGTGAAAATCAGTTCCGGAGCCTGGTAACCCAGTCTCAATTTGCCAAAGCAATATTCAAAGGCGAGGATTTTGTGATCAGTCTTGCCAATGAAGCAATGCTCAAAAATTTGTGGAGAAGGACACTGGATGAGGTAGCAGGCAGAAAGCTACTCGACGTGTTTCCTGAATTAAAGGAGCAGAAATTTATCGCAATTCTCAAAAACGTATACGAAACCGGGACAATTCACCGGGAAAACGAAGCGCTTGCGCAGGTAGACGGGCCTGATGGAATGCGGACTTTTTATCTAGATTATCAGTATGCACCGATATTTGAGGAGGAAGGAAAAGTGTCGGCTATAATGGTGTCCGTGAATGATGTGACAGAAAAGGTAAAATTCCGCCAGCAAATCTCGGAAGCCGCGGACAGGCTCTCACTTGCAACAGACGGTACGAAACTGGCTACCTGGGATTTGAACCTGCAAACCAGAGATATTATTTATTCCGGCCGATTGGCTACCCTGTTTGGTTACGACGAAAACAAACTGCTGACGCACGCCGAGCTACGGGACCACGTGCATCCCGACGACAGGCATTCCATCGTAGAAAAAGCATTCGAGCTTGCGCTGGAAACTGGTACTTACTATTACGAAGCCCGGGTAATACACCCAGATAAATCCATCCATTGGATCAGAACGCAGGGCAAGATATTGTACCGGGACAATCACGTGCCACACCGGATGTTGGGTACGATGATGGATATTACCGATCGGAAAGAATCAGAACTTGCGCTCAAAACGAGTGAAGGGAAGTTCAGGACACTGGCGGATTCTATGCCGCAATTTGTCTGGACCGGCGACAGGGAAGGGAATCTCAATTATTTCAACAAATCCGTATACGACTATACGGGCCTGACACCTGCCGAAATGCATAAGCATTTGTGGCGGCATATTGTGCATCCGGAGGATTTGAAAGAGAATACGCGGCTGTGGAACATATCTATTGAAAATGGTACTGATTTCGTGCGCGAGCATCGTTTAAGAAGGTTCGACGGGGAATTCAGGTGGAAGCTGAGCCGCGCAATTCCACAACGGAACCCCGACGGTTCGATTAATATGTGGGTAGGTACAAGTACTGATATTCACGAGAGCAAGCTTTTTATCGATGAGCTGGAAACGAAGGTACAGCTGCGTACCAAGGAGCTGACGATTGCGAACAGTGAGCTGGTGCGGACGAATATGGAACTTGCCCAGTTTGCCTATGTGGCGAGTCACGATTTGCAGGAGCCACTCAGGAAGATACAGACATTTGCTACGCGCATTCTGGAAACAGAAAACGATAAACTGTCGGAAAAAGGCAAGGATTATTTTAGCAGGATGCAGGCTTCGTCTACGCGAATGCAGCAGCTGATCGTTGATTTGCTGGCGTTTTCGAGAGCTAATGCAGTTGAAAAGCACTTCGAGCGCACGGACCTGAATGAGATATTAAAAGTTGTTAAGGAACAGCTTGGCGAGGTGATTTCTCAAAAGAATGCAGTGATTACCAGTGAGCTGCTTCCGACACGAGATGTGATTGTGTACCAATTTGAGCAGCTTTTTACAAATATCATTGCCAACTCGCTCAAATTCGTAAAGCCGGGACAGGCTCCGCTTATTCAGATCAAAGCCGGGCGAATCGCAGGACAATCAATAGCGCTTTCGGAAGCTGATCCCGGTCAGACGTACACTTACATTTCATTCTCTGACAACGGTATTGGTTTTGATGAGCAATTCAAAGACCGCATCTTTCAGGTTTTCCAGCGCTTGCACAACAGAAGTTCTTATGACGGCACAGGAATCGGGCTGGCGATTTGTAAGAAGATCGTGGAGAATCATAAAGGTTTGCTTGATGCAACCGGCCAACCCGGGATCGGAGCCTCGTTCATTATTTATTTGCCCGAAGCTTAATACCCGCCGTCGTTTGTTTTCTCAGCCGAGGGAGATTGTTTTTTAGTTTGATAAGTGATCGCAATGCCAGCCAGGATGATCACGCCACCGGCGATCATTTGCAATGTGATCTGTTCATCTATAAAAATCCAGGCAAATAACCCGCTCACGATCGCCTGGCTAAGCAGACTGAGAGAGACTCTTTTCGCATCCATTTTTTGCACTGCATAATTCAATGCGAGCCAGCCGATAAGTTGGCAAATCAATCCCTGCACTACAAAAACGCTCCAAACCGATGGCGTGAAACCCAAAAGCGGCTGGTCGAAAAACAGACAGATTGCGAGTAGGTAAATGGTCGAAGCAGCCATATTGATCGTCATAAAACTAACAATATCCACTTTGTTGAGTACTAATTTGCTCAGGAGCATATAGGCTGCATATAAAATGCCCGATAGCATTGCCAGGCTAAATCCTGCATCGAGTTTCATCTCGGTGAAATGCTCGAATCCGATCAATACCACAGTTCCGGCCAGAGCGACAATAGTGCCGGCCCAGAATGCGGATTTTGGTTTATCAGAAAGAAAAAAGAATGAACATATACCTACCCAAACCGGCGAAAGATTGGCGAGCAAAGTAGCCTGGGTTACACTGGAAAGTGTGATTGATAAATTCCAGACCGCAATATCAGAAGCGAAAATAATCCCGCACAGAATTGTTGGAAGCCATAGGCTACGAGCGGGCCAGGTAAATTTTTTAGTTAAAAAAACATAAGGTAATATCAGAATGAACCCGAAGAACATGCGGTAGAATGCAGAGGTAATGCCGGACACCGGCGCCCATTTCACAAGTACCGGAAATATGCTGATGCTGATCAGACCAACTACAAGCGCAATCTTCGGGTTCACGATATAAATGTTACAGGGTAGGTTTTGCCCGGTCGTATTGAATAGGCCAGGCAATATCTTCGCCGAGTTCATGCGCTGCATGCAGCGGGAAATAGGGGTCACGCAACAGCTCCCGCGCCATAATGATGAGGTCGGCCTCGTTGTTTTGCAGGATACTTTCGGCCTGCCCGGCTTCGGTGATCAATCCTACTGCTCCCGTCAATACCTCATTTTCTTTTTTGATCTTCGCTGAAAAAGGCACCTGATAAGAGGGGCCGACGGGAATTTTGACATTTGACACCAAACCGCCTGTCGAAACGTCGATCAATGACACATTCTTTTCTTTTAATATACCCGCAAGTCTGGACGATTGTTCTTCTTCCCATCCATTCTCGGCCCAATCCGTTGCGGAAATTCGTACAAAAACGGGCAAGTCCTGCGGCCATACTTTATTTACTCCTTCAAGAATTTCGAGTAAAAACCGTATCCTGTTTTCGAAGCTTCCGCCATACTGATCCTGTCGCGCATTACTAAGCGGCGAAAGGAACTGATGCACCAAATAGCCGTGGGCTGCGTGGATTTCGATCACTTTGAATCCCGCCTTGAGGGCTCGTTGCGCGGCGTCTGCAAAATCGGAAATTACTTTGTCAATACCGGCCTGATCAAGTTCAAGCGGCGGATTTTCACTTGCGTGAAAAGGAATAGGGGAGGCGCCCAATGTTTGCCAGCCGCCCTGGTCAAACGGAACTTGTCCGCGGCCTTTCCATGCTGGGTAAGTGCTTGCTTTTCTGCCTGCGTGGGAGAGCTGAATGCCTGGTACGGTTCCCTGAGAAGTTATGAAATCGGTGATCTGCTTCAACTTTTCAATATGCTCGTCTTTCCAGATACCCAAATCTTCCGGAGAAATTCTGCCTTCCGGCGATACTGCGCTGGCTTCGGCAATGATAAGCGACGCGCCTCCGACAGCCCGACTACCTAAATGGACCAAATGCCAGTCATTGGCAAATCCATCGACGGAAGAATACTGGCACATCGGAGAAACCACGATGCGGTTCTTTAATTCGACACTTTTAAATGTAATTGGAGTGAACAGGAGTGATGACATAAATTAGTTGTTGGTGAAATTTACTGAATGATTTTAACGCGGCCGACGTCGCCCGTTTCGAGCCTGACCTTGATTCCGTGTGTGTGAACCTGCGCTTTGGTGAGGATATCTTTAACAATTCCATAGGTTAACGTGCCGCTCCGCTGATCTTTTTTCAAAACGATTCCGACTGAAAGGCCGGCGCGGATATTCTTTCTTTCTGTTCCTGATAATCCTTCCATTCTACGTATTAGCTGCCTTTATTTTTTGTAAAATCTTGATTTCGTCAATTGTAATGGTGCTGATCAGCTCGAAAAGCCCATTGATCGTTTTTATATCCGATAACATTTTTCTCGACGCGGATTGATCTGCTTTTTCAATTCCCAGCTCTTTTATTTCCTTTTTTCGTTTCGCGAGCAGCTCGATGAGTTTCTGGTTTTGTGGTAAAGATTCCCGGGTTATCTCAAAAGTATTGTTCTTCTTGCCTTCAATAATATCAGTCGCAGCGAGCAGTTGCCTGTCTATCTGTCTGATCATCAGCTCAAATTCCGTTGAAAACTCCGAGTAGTTGAGCATTTGGGCGTAAGTAGACAAAGAGGCAATGTAGGAAGTGAGCATGTGGCTCGTCGCGACAAACTGGTGATATTCCTGCATGTTAAGCCGCTGTCTTTTAGGCTCGGAAAGCATTTTCTGGAAATTATCAGAAAGGTTTGCCATCGCAATGATCGCATCTTTCCTGCTCACTTTCATCTCATTGATATCGAGCTCCTTACCTGCAAATTTACCGGCTACCAGATCAAAATATTTCCGGTTTGCATCTAGCGCCTCTTTGATGTATTGATTGATCTGCGAATGCTCCCAAACCGGCAATACGTACGATGAAATCACATAAGCGATCACCGACCCGATAATGGTATCGACCACCCGATCCTCTAAAACAGTTTGTATATGGTTCGGATTCAGGAAGTTGAATGATAATATCACATACAAAGTGATGGATGTGGAAGCGATGAAATAGTTGATTTTCAAGAAGCTGTATGCCGTGACCATAGCCAGCATCATGAATACAAATAAGGCAGTGCTGTCTTTAACCAGGTACAATAGCATAAATCCGGTCGCGACGCCAAGCAAAGTGCCGCCTATCCGGTGGATATTTCGTTTTTGGGTAATGCTGAAAGCGGGTTTTAAGATCACCACAATAGTCAGCAAAATCCAGTAACCATGGCCAAGCTCGAAAAATAAGGACGCGAAATAACCCACCAGTAAACCAAGCGTAACCCGGACAGCGTGACGGAAATGGCTGGATTTGAGCGACAAATTATCCAGCAAAATGCGTGGATGATATTCCTGTTTGGGGATGAAATTGTCTCCCTGCACATTCAAAGTGTACCCTTTCCCAACCTCCGCATCGTAAGTAGTAGCCCGGTGCATTTTCTTGATACGCTCGGTTACATCCTGCAAACTGTTCAGAATCTGGCGCAGCATGATAAAATCCTCCATGTTCTCATGGGTCATTTTATATTCACGCATCCGCTCGAATGCTTTCTGACATTTCGCAAAGGCTTCGTCCAGGTCGTGCCGCGGCTGGGAAGCGAAGCCGCTTTGAACTGCTATCCCGATCGTCTGAATTTCCTCGGCCAGCCAGATAATGTAAGTTCCGAATAGTCTGAGCACTTTGGTATGGTCAAATGCCCGGTGCAGGTTGGCGTAGTTCTGTTGTGAGTTTAAAATGCGTTCAAAAAGGTCAATGCTATCAAGAAACATCAGCATTAATATGCGGCTTTTGTTAGTCGATTCAGTGACGATCTCGCGCGTTTTGAAAAGTATCTCCCTCAGGTTTTCATGGTTTTCGCGAAGTAAAACCTGCTGCTTTACAATCCGGTTGAAAAGCCCGTCGTAATCGGGATTAGCGAAATAGTAGCCCGCTTTAATGGAAAGCAGCTTTCCCAGCTCTATAAAACTTTCACCCAAGAGCTGCTGGATGAGTTTATAAGGCAGAAGCTTTTGCAGGATCATAAAAAGCAGGAAGTACCATATCCCGCCAGCCGCAAAAATGGCCGCGGTTCGAAGCACCATATCCCCGCTCAGGTGATCGTCGATATTGAATACAAACACCAGCAATGCGATCAATCCGATGCTGTTTACGCGGTTACCGTATACACCGACAAGCGAAAAGAGCATCCCGAAAACGATGATCTCAATGAAAATCACAAAATGGAGGTGCCGCAAAAATCCGGTTATGCACGCCACGACGAAGCAGGTACCGATTGCAACAAGCAATGCATTTCGTCTGCGGTGATAGGGGCCGGGGTTATCCGTAGCGCCGATAATCAGTGTCCCGAGTGGGAACGCGATCATCTCGCCGAGGATGCCGTAATGCTGAAAAATGAGGCTTGGAATGATCGCGCCCAGCGTTAAGCGCACTCCCGTCGACAGGTTATGACTGAAAATGAATTTCTTAAATTCGTCGAGATAGATCATTTATAATGGCTGGCGGCGCTTTTTGCAATACTACTATTTTAATCTCAAAAGAAGCAAAAGACATACCACATCAGGATACAAAACAAGAGGCTGCCTCCTTGCAGAAGCAGCCTCAGACTTATCATTGCTGATATTTTACTCTTCGTGTCCGAGTTTACCGATCGCTTTGTCGATAAAATACTGGCCTGTACCTTCTTCTCCGATTACATCGAAAAGTTCAAGTGCGCGGCGTGCATTGTCTTCTTCTTCTGTTTGTTCTTTAACAAACCACTGAAGGAAGTTTTCAGTTGCATAATCTTCTTCTTTGCGGCTTTGAGATACAATGCGGTTGATCGATTGCGTTACCGCGATCTCGCTTTGTAGTGCAGCTTCGAAGATGCTTTTAAAGGTTGGAAATTCGTGTCTTACAGCGGGTACCTCAGGAGAAGTTGCGTTTCCGCCTACGAACATCAGGTAGTCAAATATCTTAACCATGTGTTCTCTTTCTTCCTCAGACTGCTTCATGAAATATTTAGCACTGTATCTGAATCCGTTGCGATCACACCAGGAAGCCATTGCCAGATATTTGGCAGAAGCCTCAGCTTCCATTTTAACCTGATTATTTAAAAGTATTTCTATTTCCTCTTTCAGGGAAGTCCGTTGTCTCAATAAATCTCTCATGGTTTACTTTCTTTTTATTTGTATTTATAAGTACAAATATCATGCGAAAGTTCATCAATCCAAACCGGATCTGAAATTTGGAATTGGTCTAATATGATCTGAATGAGCTATTTAGACTGATTCTGTTTCTAAGAAGAGTAATTGGTGGAGCAGGGAATTCAGCTCAATTGCGAAGTGGGTACCGTTCACGAGCTCGCGTAACTGGATCAGTTCGCAGAGGGTAAGTTTGTGGTAAATGTTTAGCTGCGGCGCCTCAACGAACTCGTAATCAGATTCATCGGAGAGGTCAAAAATTTTGCTGTGGATATCGATACTGTTGATAAACCGGCGGAATGCCAGGAAATCACGGACTTTAAAAGAAGCTTGAATTTCGCCGAAATGAAGTTGGATTCTGGAAGTAAGATCACATTGTACGCAAAAACCTTTCGCAGTACTGAACAATTCATTGGGGGTATTCACTGACAGTAAAGAATTTAATTCGTGGAAATTGTTGCACAAATATAGGATCAAACTTCCTGTCAAGCAAGATTATTTGTAAGCAATCTAATTAAATACTTCAAGCTGATTGTAAATCATGGTCGTTCCAAAAATGCCTGATACTCGTTCTGTCTACATTTTTCTCCGCATGCCACATATCGTAGTTTTTTTGAAGATTAATCCAGAATTGGGTCGAGTTGCCAAATGCCTCAGACAACTTCACGGAAAGCTCAGGACTGATTCCTGAATGTCCGTTCACAATCGCAGACAAGTTAGTGCGGCTTATACCCAGCCCTGAGGCCACTTCCGTGATCGTCAGGTTGCGCTCAATAATATACTCCTCTCTCAGGATCTCACCCGGATGTACTGGTGGAAGTTCTCGTTTTAACATAGTATTAATGATAGTCTAAGTAATCGACATCGTAAATATCACCGTCCTCGAATCGGAAAATAATCCGGAAGTTGGGCGAAACTTTGATAGACCAATATTCGGCAAGATCGCCGGATAATCTATGCACTCCGCTTCCTAATTGTTTCACGTCCTCCAAACTTGAAACCGCGTCGAGCTGATCAAATATCCTTACTATCTTTCTAAGGTACGACGCCGGTAATTTAGAGCTATTGCCACTTTCATAATAGAGCAGCAATCCTTTGTGCTTAATGGATACAATCATCAAAAAGTGTGTGTGTATGAACCTTTCCTTACTTCTCCGCCGCCTTTGCCCAATTGTCTCGCAATGTGACGGTTCTGTTGAAAACCAGTGCGCCGGGTTGGCTGTCGGAGTCTTTTACGAAATAGCCTTTGCGCAGAAACTGGAACGATTGTCCTTCTTCTGCGTCGAGTAGCGCGGGTTCTGCGTAGCCGGTGATCACGTGCAGGGATTCCGGGTTGATGTAATCTTTGAAATCACCTTCCTCAGAGGAAACATCTTCCACAGAGAACAGTCGATCATACAACCTGATCTCGGCTTTGACCGCATGCGCAGCCGACACCCAGTGCAGGGTTCCTTTTACATGAATACCCGTCGTATCGTGGCCACTTTTGCTGTTTTCAACATAGCTGCAATGCACTTCGGTTACTTCGCCATTTTCATCTTTTACAAAATCGTCGCATTGAATGATATATGCACCTTTCAGACGGACCATTTTGCCGGGCGCCAGGCGGAAATATTTTTTGGAAGGCGTTTCCATGAAATCCTCCTTTTCAATATAGATCTCTCTTGTAAATGGGATCTCCCGGTTGCCAGTCGAAACGTCCTCAGGGTTATTTTCGCTGTGGCACATTTCAGTTTCGCCTTCCGGGAAATTGGTGATAATGACTTTTAAAGGATCCAGAACGACCATTCGGCGCAGCGCCTTTTTATTCAAATCCTCTCTCACACAAAATTCCAGCAAGCCCACATCGATCATATTTTCGCGACGCGCCACACCGATCCGGTCACAGAAATCGCGGATACTCTCGGGAGTAAAACCACGACGGCGCAAACCGCTGATCGTCGGCATCCGGGGATCATCCCAGCCGCTAACATGTTTTTCCTGAACAAGTTGCAGCAGTTTTCGCTTGCTGGTAACTGTGTAGTTCAGGTTTCGGCGTGCGAACTCATACTGGTGTGATGGATATATATTCAGCTGTGCGATAAGCCAGTCGTACAATTCCCTGTGCGGCGCAAATTCGAGCGTACAAATGGAATGCGTCACGGTTTCTATGGAATCACTTTGTCCGTGAGCGAAATCGTACATCGGGTAAATGCACCATTTTTCGCCGGTACGGTGGTGTTTCGCGTGTTTAATACGATACAAAATCGGGTCGCGCATGAGCATATTGATATGCGCCATATCTATTTTGGCACGCAGCGTGCGACTTCCGTCCGGAAAATCGCCATTCCGCATTTGTTCAAAAAGTACAAGATTTTCTTCCACGCTGCGATCACGGTACGGGCTGTCTTTTCCCGGCTCGGTAGGCGTACCTTTAAGTGCGGCGATTTCCTCCGAAGTGGAATCATCGACGTAAGCAAGACCTCGCTGGATCAGCGAAACGGCGAAATCATATAAAGTATCGAAATAATCGGAAGCGTAAAGTTCGTGTTTCCACTCAAATCCCATCCAGCGGATATCCCGTTTAATGCTCTCCACGTACTCCGTATCCTCAGTTACGGGGTTGGTATCGTCAAATCGCAGGTTGGTGTAGCCGGGAAATTTTTTGGTTAATCCAAAGTTGAGACAAATAGATGACGCGTGCCCAATGTGCAGATAACCATTAGGTTCTGGCGGGAAGCGGGTAACGATCTGAGTGTATTTTCCTGATTGCAAATCGGCCTCTACGATCTCTTCTATAAAATTCAGGCTTTTCTCTTCCTTTTTGTCTTCCGTAATCATATAATAATGAAATTATCCAATTCTCAAAGTTAATCTTCTTCCCAACAAAATCCGCAAATCAGAATGTAAATCGCAAATCTCTGCGGTTTGCCTTACTTTTGCACCATGCGCTATTTTCTGGAATTTTCTTATCGCGGAACAGCTTACAATGGCTGGCAAAAGCAAAATAATGCGCTCGGTGTGCAGCAGGTGCTCGAAGAAGCACTTACAAAACTCTTTCGCGCCACTGTTGAACTGACCGGCAGCAGCCGAACGGATACCGGCGTACATGCAGAACAACAATTCGCCCATTTTGATTTGAATAATCCCATTCCGGACCACGATTTATTCATTTACAAAATAAATGGCATGATCCCGAGAGATATTGCGGTCAGGAATGTGTACCAGGTTGCAGCAGATCTTAATTCACGTTTCGCAGCGAGTCACCGGAAGTACGAATACCGCATTTCAAAGCGTAAAGATCCTTTTCTGACCGGTTTGTCTTTTTTGTTAAAAGCAGATCTGGATGTCGATCTGATGAACAAAGCTGCCGGCCTGCTATTGCGGCACAACGATTTCGAAAGTTTCAGTAAGATCCATACAAACGTCAATAACTTCAGGTGCACGATTACGGAGGCGGTTTGGCGAGAAACGGACGATATGCTAGTTTTCCACATTCAGGCAAATCGATTTTTGCGTGGAATGGTGCGCGCGGTGGTGGGGACTTTGCTGGAAGTGGGCAAAGGCAAAAAGTCGGTTCAGGATTTTGAGGAAATAATTATTTCAAAAAACAGAAAAAATGCCGGAGCGCAGGCCCCGGCAGAAGGTTTGTTTTTAACAGAAGTAGGTTACCCCGAATCTATATTGCTAGGTCAGTGACTCACGCTCTCGCTGGTTAGTATATTGTTCACTAACCTGTTTATCCCAAGCGGATTATCATTTTTCAATGCGTCAGGCAGCAGCGAATCCGGCCAGTTCTGGAAAGATTGCGGCCGCACGAAACGCAGAATAGAATGCCTGCCCACCGAGGTAAATTTCGAATCAACTGTTGCCGGAAAAGGGCCGCCGTGATGCATGGAAGGACAAACTTCGACGCCGGTAGGAACTCCGTTCATGATAAACCTGCCCGATATTCTAGCGAGTTGTCGCAGTAGTGCGGGGTAGGAGGCGGCCTCGGTTTCTTCGGCCATTAAAGTTGCGGTAAGTTGCCCTTTCAAATGCGAAATTGCATTCAGCAGTTCGTCGGTATTTTCACAAACCACCAGCAAAGAAAACGGTCCAAAAACCTCTTCATGCAATTTTGGATTAGCAATAAAGGCGGCACCGGAAACCTCGGCAATAGAAGCCTGCGCCTGATTTTCTCCGCTATTTATATTCTCTGAGACCACCAGTTCCGAAACGTCATTTTGCCCGAACACTTCATCCCGCAGGCGATAGAAATTCTTGCATATACCCGCAGTCAGCATAGTTGCCGAGACAGTTTCTGCTATTGCTTTTTGGTAATATTCTTTAAATAAATCCACTCCCTCAGACCGCGTTACAAATACAAGTCCGGGATTGGTGCAAAATTGGCCGGCGCCCAGGCTTACTGAACCAGCGAGCGTTTTTCCCAGCTCCTGTGCATTGTTCTTCAAATATTGAGGCAAAACTACTATCGGGTTCACACTACCCATTTCGGCAAAAACAGGAATAGGATCTTCCCGCTCCTGCGCGAGTTTATGCAGCGCCATTCCGCCTTTGAATGAACCGGTGAAACCAACGGCCGCAGTCACAGGATGTTTCACCAACGCAGCGCCTACCTCAAATTTATCATCGTATAGCATTGAGAAAACACCTTCTGGCATTCCCGTTCTTTTCGCAGCTGCTACGATTGCCTGCGCAGTAAGATCGCTCACGCCAGGGTGCGCCGCGTGCGCTTTTACGATCACGGGATTTCCAGCCGCAATTGCCGGCCCCACATCTACACCCGCCACCGAATAGGCAAAAGGGAAGTTACTCGAACCGAAAACCACCACCGGTCCGATCGGTACCAGCATTTTACGAATATCCGGCTTCGGCGCAGGCTGGCGGTCTGGCAATGCAGTGTCAATACTAGCTTCTACCCAGGAACCTTCGCGGAGCAAATCGGCGAACTGGGTGAGCTGGTTAATTGTGCGGGCACGTTCTCCCTGCAACCGCCCAGCGGGCAAACCTGTCTCCTGGCTCGCACGTTCAAGCAAGTGGTCGCCGATTGCTAACATTTCTTCGGTAATAGCGATCAGAAAGTCGGCGCGGCGGCTGGCAGAAATTCCGGCATATTCCTGAAATGCCTTTTCAGCAAGGCGCATTGTTTGCTCTACTTCCGCACTCGTTGCTACATGAAATCTCTCAGGAAGAAAATCGTCTTGGGAAGGTACATAAGCTTGAAATGTACGATCGCTTTCGGCTGAAAGTGAGTAGCCAATATAGTTTTTACCTTGAATATCCATTTGAAAAATCTTTGTTTTGATATAACCTTAAACAAAAAAATTGTGCAAATCGCCGACCTGCACAATTTCATATCAATCTATTTATTCTTGCTAAACCAGTCTTCCGATGATATCGTCAACCGAAATTCCTTCCGCCTCCGCCTTGAAATTGCGGATAATGCGGTGGCGAAGTACAGGTAGTGCAACCGCTTTCACATCTTCAATATCCGGCGAGTATTTGCCCGAAAGCAATGCATTACATTTCGCTGCCAGGATCAGAGCCTGAGAAGCGCGCGGACCAGCGCCCCATTCCAGGTAATCGTTTGTTTCTTTTACTGCCAATCCTGCTGCCGGCCGCGTTTTATGAACAAGCTTCACGGCATATTCAATCACATGGTCAGTCACCGGAACGCGGCGCACCAGGTGTTGGAAGTCCATTATTTCTTCCGAACTGATCACTTTCTGAACCTGATAACGGTTGTCGCTCGTCGTGTTTTTTACAATATTAACTTCCTCTGCATAAGAAGGATAGTCCAGCTGGATCATAAACATAAACCGGTCGAGCTGGGCTTCGGGCAGGGGATAGGTACCTTCCTGTTCGATTGGGTTTTGCGTAGCCAGAACAAAAAATGGTCTTTCCAGATTGTGCTTCGCTCCGGCGATCGTTACAGAATATTCCTGCATTGCTTCCAGCAGTGCCGATTGCGTTTTTGGAGGTGTCCGGTTGATCTCATCTGCAAGGATAATGTTTGCGAAAACAGGCCCTTTGATGAATTTAAAATTTCTGTTCTGGTCGAGCGTTTCTGATCCCAGAATATCGGAAGGCATTAAATCGGGCGTAAACTGGATCCGGTTGAAGTTGAGGTCGAGCGAAGATGCGATCGTTTGGATCAACAACGTTTTCGCCAACCCGGGTACGCCGACCAAAAGACAGTGACCCTGGCAAAAAATGGCGGTTAGTAACCGTTTCACCACCTCGTCCTGACCAATAATCACATTACCGATTTCCCTCCTGATCTTCTCGTAAGCTACTTTCATAGCTTCGGCAGCTTCTACGTCCGATGAATACTTCACAGTGTAATGGGTTAATTTTTAAATACTCCTTCAATGCAATCGAAACAAGGCGCTAAATATCATTACCGGCCGCTGCTAAACCGAGCACCTGACAATTTTTGTATTCGGGTTCGATGCTGATAAATACATCTCCCTGCGCCTTTTTAAACCATTCTTCTAATGCATTGTTACGCTTGTTGCTAAGCACGATCTGTGAAAGTTTCTCGTAATCGTCACGCAAATTCGCTGTATGCGGCTCGGATTTGCTCTTGTACCAGATAATCCGCATCGCGCTGCTTCCGTCTTCGGTACGGTAAGATACCGGCTGGCTCAATTCGCCTACTTTCATCGTATCAATGGCGAAATAAAGCGCCGGGTCCATGGAAGCATCGAGGGTAAGTTTAGACAAACCTGTGTTTCTATCCTGGATCAAACCGCCAGATTCCGCCGTCATTTTGTCGTCGGAATTGTCCAGAGCTGCTTTTGCAAATTTCAATGTGTCAATCTCGATCAGTTTTCTCAGACTGTCCAGCGAGCGTACCGCCTGCGACATATCAGTTCCTTTGTTGTAATCAGGACGTAACAGAATATGTCTCGCATGATATTCGGCTCCACGCGTTTCGATCATCTTGATCAAGTGAAAACCATATTGCGATTCAATCGGGTCGGACATTTCGCCTGGTTTCAGCGCCAATGCGGCCCCTTCGAATTCTGGTACCATTGCGCCCCTTTTGGCAAATCCCAGGTCACCGCCATTTTTGGCTGAGCCCAGATCTTCCGAATAAATCTGCGATAATGTAGCAAAGTCTTCTCCCTTTTCGGCACGTTGTTTCAGCTCTACCAGCTGCTGGCGCAGTTTGTCTTTTTGCTCCCGTGTCACCGTTCCCAGTTTCACGATATGCCCGATCTCAACTTCCGAAGGAATATAGGGAAGACTGTCTTTCGGGATCGAGTTGAAGAACTTGCGAACTTCATTGGGTGTAATTTTTACATTACCTGAAATCGTACGCTGCATTTTCTCAACCACTTTCTGCTCTTTTACCTGCTGCCGCAATTCTGCTTTCAGGTTATCAATACTTTTTCCATAAGCTTCAACAATATTCTTTTCCGAACCGAAACGCTGGATCATATAACCCATTTTTGCGTCCAGTTCGCCGTCAACTTCTTTATCTTCCACCAAAACTGAATCTATTTCCGCTTTGGCAAGAAGCATTTTGTTGATGATCAGAGATTCGAGCAACTGGCATTTTTCCGGCGCAGTCCGGCCTTCTGCCTTGTACTGGTTGTACATTTCTTCCAGTTCGGAATTCAGAATGTAGTGATTATCGACCCTGGCGATAATTTTGTCGAGGCTTACGCCCTGCTGACCTTGCCCATTGCTTTTCAGACTGACAAACAGCGTCAGGACCATCATCAAGCCGACAGCAAACAATTTATTTATTTTCATATGATTAGTTATTCCAATTTTAAACACTTGCGGGTTTTCTGATTTTATTTTTAATAATGCTAAAATACATCTTAACGCTTAATTTTCTCTAATTCTTGTGCATTGACTTTCACAGGATATTGCTGCTGCAACCGGTTCACCCACTGTTTTTCGAGCTCTTTCTGGTAATCGTTGATCACACTGCCGCGCGCTTCCATAAAAGTCTTCGGCCGGGCCGGTTCAATTTTCCGGATATTTACCCACGTTGCGGCGCCGTTTTCTTCGCTGGTTTGTTCGCCAATATCCCATTTGGCTTTGGCCAGATACCGGTTATCGCGGTTAAAATAGCCATCTTCAATCAAGACGGAAGCGCCTGCATCGGAATTATACACCTTTTCAACATCCTTGATTGACTGGCTGTAAAACTGAAATGCTACTCTTCGGTTACGCTCAGCCTCAGCCGCTTGCCGGAAAGAACCGTAGTCCTTTTCTATAATACGCAGAATCGGTATGTTTTGTGTATTTAAATACTTCACAACATTTCTGATTCGTGCCGCAGAAGCCATTTCGGGCTCTTCGGTGGAACGGTAGCCCGCTATTTCAACTACATAGTCGGGATTTTTCTGCATGATAAGAGCCAGGTCTTCCAGGGACGATGTTTCGGCCGGACTGATAATGGTAGAGCCGGCTTCAAAAAGTATTTCCTTGGATTTTCTCTCTAACCGATAGGGAGCAACCGCCAGTATCTTTCTGATTGAGTTGACAGTCTGCGTGTCTTTCGCAGAAATAACCGTGGCCAGTGCGCGTTCGGGATAGTTGTAGCGGCCTTTATTTTGTTCGTAAAAACGCACCTGGCCGGTCGAGTCCGAGAGCGATTTTTGCCAAACATTTTCCTCCATTACCTGCGACAAAAGCACGCCTTCTTTAATCTCCTTTAATAAGCTTCTAAACTCAGGATTGGTTTCTTCCAAATGTTCTCTTTCGTATTGAAAAAGGCATTCAGACAGATATTCATTGTAATATCTATTGAAAATCACAGCCGGAGATGAATCTTTCGGTCTCCGCTGCTGGCGCCTTTTTACAAAATCCAGAAAAGACAATGCGTCGTAAGATTGCTCCTCGATCTTGAACAAAGTGCTTGCTGACCAGTCTTTTGAAACGGCCCGCTGGTAATCCCATTTCCCGGTAATCAGGCTGCTATCCTGCAAGCCGGCCATTTCCTGATACTGATCAGCAAATTCCTGAACCGCATATTTGTTGCGTAATTGTCTCGCCCGTGCCGCTTCAATGATCTTTCCGCGTGAATCGGTTACTACTTTTTTACGTAATGCAGGCGCCATCACAGCAAAGCTTTCTATCGGCTTTTTTTGGATCAGCTTGATAATATGCCAGCCGTAAATAGTTAAAACGGGCTTGGAGTAACTTTCAGGCTTGCTCAATGCATAGGCAGCTTCCTCGATCTCAGGTACCATTTCACCAATACCGAACAGCGGCAAAAGGCCATTATTTTTCTTGGACTGTTTGTCATCAGAATAGTTGGCGACTACATCAGCCCAGCTTTCACCGTCTTGCAAAAGCTTGTAGGCTTCGTCGATTTTTGCTTTCGCAGCTTCTTTCTGGCCGGCAGCGGCGTTGGTATCCTGTACCATAATATGCGCAATCTGGATCATTCCCCGATTGGCGCGCCGGTCGGTTACCTTAATAAGGTGGTAACCGGTTTTTGTCCGAACGGGTTGGGAAACCCTGCCGACGGAAAGATTATAGGCGGCATTTTCAATAGGGTACAGGGTCTGAAAAGCGGTGAAGTAACCCAGGTCTCCCTTGTTTTTCTTTGCAGTAGCATCTTTTGAAAAGCGGGAAGCGATATCTCCAAAATCGGAACCCTCTTCCAGGCGGCCCCTTAATGCAATTGCGGCGCGGTGCGCTTCCAGGGTATCAGCCGGCGCAGCGTCCTCGGATACAGCTACCAATATATGCGAAGCCCGCACTTCCTGCTTCAATCTGTTGTAAGCTTCGTTAGTAAATTTCTCTACTAAATCTTTGTCAACCAGATGATTTTTAGCCAGTTGTTCCCGGTACGAAGCAATTTCCTCCCGGTAGTCCAATGTGGTATCCCTGCCGTCCTGTTTCGCCTGCATCACCTTGATCTTTACGTCCGTATATAGGTCGAGGTATTCCTTCGGTGTGAGCTCTTTGGTGGAGTCGGAGGCGAATTTGTTTTTGTTATAAGAGTCCTGGTATTCGTCGATTGAAAATTTCTCGTTTCCTATTTCAAGCAGCGGCTGCTCCTCAGTGACAGCTTGCTTGGGCGGTGCGGATGTTTTACAGGATAAAGTCGTGAAAAGCGCAGTAGTAATAATAAAGGAAGTTGCTCTAAGCATATTATTTAATTTCAAATGACAGCCCAAAAGACGCTGTTTTATTTAACCCCGATTGTATTCAAATATTGTTAAGCTGGCAAAGTTAGCCGCTTTCGGTACACGACAAAAATATCGCATCAGGTATGTGATTTGCGCTTTGCGGTTTCCCCATTCCATGTGACCGCTATGGCAAATTCACCCCAGCTAACTATTTCGCGCCTTGTGTAGCTGTTCAGCTAAAATTTTAAATACTGCGTTTTTTGCATTTACGCTGGAATTGATGTTTTAATAAGAATATCACTTCCGATTTAGTAACCTCAGGCATACATTTTTTGCAAGAAGTGTCACGGTCAAAATCAGGGGTTATGGAAAATGTGAGAACTAACAACTTTGTGCCTATTATCAGGGCATTGTGGGTTGAACAGAAAAATCGGGAGCTACTTTATCTGGAAGCCCTTAAAAAGGATAGCATGGGATCTTTTCGCCGGCTGTTAAGCCAGGGGCACGTGAGCGCGGTGCTGTTTCAGAAAGAAATTCGCTCTATCTACGATTATTTCAAATGTTTCCTGACAGATAAAGAACTGAGCGAAACCAACCAGATCGCTTCACTGGCCAGTTTGCAATTACTTGAAAATGCAAAAGCCCCGTCGGAAGTTGCAGCATGTCTGAGAAAATTAGAAGGTACCACTTTGCAGCATTATAAGGCACTTCGCACTTATATGGACAGGGAACTGGAAGCTTGCCGCATTCTGGATGAACATTTGAATCGGATCGCCGAATTTTACGAGGTTCTCAGCAAGTTGGAAGGGAATAGCAGACAAACGATATCTTACACCGCCGCGGCCTGATTCACGCTATTCACACTTCATAAAGTTCGATCGGAAGATCGTCCGGATCGGCAAAGAATGTGAATCGCTTTCCGGTAAATTCATCCACTCTGATCGGTTCAGGATATATTTCCTTTTCGTTCAATGCAGCAATAGCTTCTTCAATATCAGTTACTTCGAAGGCAATATGCCGTAAGCCGCACGCCTCTGGCCTGGAAGGTCGAGCAGGCGGCGAGGGAAAAGAAAACAACTCAATGCAATACTGACCATTTAGTGAAAGATCCAGTTTGTATGACTGCCGCTCGGCACGCAATACTTCCCTGTCAATATTAAATCCCAGCACTTCTGTATAAAACGCTTTTGATTTTTGATAATCCGAACAAATGATAGCGATATGGTGAACCGCGTTGAGCTTTAACATGGCCATTTTTGAAAGTGAATTCTAAATGTAAGACCGATCAGATCTTAATGAAAATTTTCTTTTTGTACATCCAGTAAAGTATCCACCACTCGATCAATAGGATCACCGCGCCGCTTACCAGCGATTTCAATCCTTCACCAAAAATCAGGTCATAGTTAGGACTGATATTGATCCGGAAAGACTGATCGATGAAGCTGTCTATGGTATGTGCGAAAATATAGGCGGCGATGGAATTGGTACCGATCACGATCAGGAACAGGAAAAACCGCTTGTTGTTCTTCACATCCACTACGTAATAGAAAGCCGCAAGCAGAACAAAGCACCAGCCGCCGCTGAATAGGGTCCACGCCGGCGTCCATATCTTCTTTACAATCGGGTTGATACCACTGATATTTAGAATAATAGCTAATGCAAATAATATCGCTGCCGTGATAGCACAGCGCTTGATAAGCCAGCTATAATTCGGAGCTGATTTGAGCCATTTTCCAGCAATCAAACCAAGCAGCATAGTGCCCAGGGTAGGAATAAAACTTAAAGTTGCATACCCGCCGCCATTGAACAGAAACGGTTTGCTGCGCGGGAACAGGTTCAAAAACCACCTGTCAAACGCCCACGCCAGATTCGTATTCTTATTCCAGTGTGCTGCAAAACCTTTCAGATTATGCTCCCAATCGGCCGTAGTGCCGGTTTGAGACCAGTCAAAGTAGGGACCCGGGGCAGGGTAAAACGCAAATGCGAGGAAATAGGCGAGCAGGATCACTCCCAGCGCACTCCATTGCATTCGTTCATTCACAAATGCGAGCGCGAATAAAAACGGGTATCCCAGTCCTATTTGTGTTAATGTATCTTCAAATGTAAAATTCGTCTGCGTTGAATGCATCGAGCGGAGGAAGATGCCGAGTAAGATCAAAATCAGGGAACGGCGCAAGGTATGATACCACATCACGCCGGTACTTTGATTCTGGCTGGCCCGACTTGCCATGGAATATGGCATTGCAACACCGACCAAAAATGAAAATGAAGGTTGTATCAGATCGTGGAGCGAGCAGCCTACCCAGGGTACATGACTTTGATGAAATGCCAGAAAAGACCAGAACGCACTGTCCGGAAATGACTCGGATATCTGTTCCAGGCGCAGCACTTCAGCCATCATCAGAAACATCACAAAGCCACGGTAGGCATCGACGGAAGAAACCCGTTGTATCGGGGCTGGCGTAAAGTCTTTCAAATCCATGTGGGTTTAGAATTGAAATATAAAGAAAAAACCCCGCTGGATTTACCTGGCGGGGTTTTTCAAATCGTATCTCAGTTCTTAAACATTCATCTTTTTCAGTTCTTTCACTGCGTGGTCGGCAGCTCTTGCTGTCATTGCCATATAAGTAAGTGACGGGTTCACGCAGGAAGCCGAGGTCATAAACGCACCGTCGGTCACATACACGTTCTCAGCGCCCCAGATCTGGTTGTGCTTGTTCAATACTGACGTTTTAGGATCGTTACCCATTCTCGCTGTACCCATTTCATGGATACCAATTCCAGGGTGTTTTGATTCGTCATTATAAGGAACAACGTTTTTCAGGCCTGCTGCTTCGAGCATTTCCGCTGCGTCGTTCATCATATCGACACGCATCTTTTTCTCATTATCACCATAAGCCGCATCGAAAACGACAACAGGAAGCCCCCATTTGTCTTTCTTGGTTGGGTGCAGTGTAAACCTGTTTTTTTCGTTCGGGATCATTTCACCGAATCCGCCAAGGTTCATGCTCCACGCGCCTGGCTCGGTAAGCTGCTTTTTAAAATCAGCTCCAAAACCGTCGGTACTCACACCGCGGCCCCAGCTTTCGCGGCTGGCTCCGCCCTGATATCCAAAACCTCTTACGTAATCTCTCTTATCCGTTCCCCAGTTGCGGTAACGAGGTATATAGATACCATTGGCACGACGACCAAAATAATATTTATCTTCAAATCCGTCCATATCACCGCGTGCACCTACCGCCAGGTGATGGTCCATGATATTCCGGCCCAGCTGGTCACTTTCGTTACCCAGTCCGTTCGGGAAACGTTTCGATTTGGAGTTCATTAGGATTGACGCAGAGGCGATCGCAGACGCATTCATGAATATGATCTTGGCAAAATACTCCTTGCTTTCAAGTGTATTCTGATCAATCACGCGCACTCCGGTTACCTTATTCAGTTTATCATCAAAAATAACTTCCGACACGATCGAATCGGTGATCATGGTCAGATTTCCTGTTTTCTGAGCCGCAGGAAGTGTAGCAGACTGCGTGCTGAAATAGGCACCGTAAGGACAGCCTCTCATACACATATTCCTGAACTGACAAGCAGCGCGGCCCAGTTCAGTATGGAAATTCTGCGGCTGGGTAAGGTGCGCGGCGCGTCCCATGATAATGTGGCGGCCTGCAAATTTTTTCTCAACCTCGCCTTTCACATGTTTTTCAACGCAGTTCATTTGCATTGGTGGCAGGAAATTACCGTCCGGCAATACATCCAGTCCGTCCTTTGCTCCGCTGATACCTGCGAATTTTTCGACGTAATCGTACCAGGGCGCAATCTCTGCATAGCGTACCGGCCAGTCTACACCAATGCCTTCCTTTCCATTTGCTTCAAAATCAGCAGGGTTGAGGCGGTAGCTCTGGCGTCCCCACAACAGTGAGCGGCCTCCTACGTGGTAGGCGCGGATCCAGTCAAACTTCCTCGTTTCTTCGTAAGGATTTTCTTTGTCATTCTCGAAAAGATACCGGTGTTCTTCATTGGCCGTGTAGCCAGTGCGCATTCCTGCCCAGTATTCTTCTTTGGCCACGGTCGTAACCCGGCCTCTGTGTTCCAGCTCCCAGGGAGCAAGGGTAGCAGTTTTGTAATCGGTAATGTGTTTGATGTCACGGCCTCTTTCCAGCATCAGGACTTTCAATCCCTTTTCTGTCAGCTCCTTAGCTGCCCAGCCGCCGCTGATACCCGAACCAACTACGATGGCGTCGTAAGTGGCTTGTTTTGTTGCTTTTAAATTCAGATTCATAGTGAATAATATCGATTTTATGAAGTAAGGCGGCTGCTCCGATTCGTCTAAATTTTTACATTGCCCAGGCTTTCTGCCCCGGTTTATAGTCAATGCAACCGTCATATCTGCCAGGTACCGGCACATATTCCAATGCCTGCGTTGCCCCAACTTCCGAAGTGAAATAGCCCAGTAAGGTCAGTTCCTTCATCAACCTAAAAAATGGCACACCCGCATCGCTATACTCTTTACCGGCTTCGGTATACTTTTTCTTTTCCTCTTCGGCTCTGGCTTTCTTCTCCGTATCGGCTTTTGCAATCTCATCTTTCGCCGATTTTTCCATTTCTTTCAAAATAGTAGTTCTGTCGGCAGCGGAGGATTTCATGAAATCCTTCTTCTCCAAAGCGTCAAGTCCTTTTGTAAAACTATCCTGATCTTTTTCTGAATAGCATTCATTCAGCATTTTCTCGATGAACTCACCCACTTTTGCATCCTTTGCACCGGGTGTGTCAGTTTTTGGAATGATCATTTCTGCAACTTCTGAGACCAATGCCTTGCGATCAGTGGAAAAGGAGAAACCGGTAGCGGTAGAAGTGTCGGTAGCCGATTTGCAACTTTCCAGGAAAGCCAGGATCGTAGGGGCGGAAAGTGTTCCACCCATCAGGAGCGCTACTCGGCCAAGGGCATCACGTCTTTTCATTTGGTATATATTATAATATTAGTTAACAATCCAAAATGTAATAATACATTCGATTAATGCAATTTTTAAACAATCAAGCTAAATTATGAAATATTCTAAACCGAACTTGTTAGAACAATTCTATATAAGAAAACTGATAGGTAGCAGTCTGAGATCCAGTCAGCTATGACTAATTAAAATGGCATTAAAGTTGCAGTACGAATAATTGCAGTCGGAATAATGGAGGTAAAACGCATCACAGGACCATTAAATTGCAGCCACGAATATCAGAATTATCAAATCTTCCCATCACATAAAAGCTACCCTCAGCCTCGCCAAAGCGACCCAGATCCTGCGTTTCGATGAAAGAACAGCTGTCAAGGTTCGCCAGGTCGATCACATTGATACCGCCGGTTTTCGATAAGCTGATATTATGATCATAAACGGACAAAGGATCATTGATATCACGCAGCAAAATCCGCATGGTGCGGCCCGCCGTAAAGAGTCCTGAGCCGCTGGAATATCCCTGGGAAAGTAACTCCGTCATACCATATTCGGAGTGAATTTGCGGCACACCGAAAGCCGACGTCAATATATCGTGCACTTCTTCCCGCAGCATTTCGCGCCTGCGCCCTTTCATACCGCCAGTGTCCATCACGATGAGGTCGTTTTTTTGCTTCAAAAATTGAAGATCAGCTTCATTTTCAGCCAGGTCCAGCAATGCGAAGGTCACGCCCATTAACAGTACCTGCTTACCGTCGGGCTTTGCAATGAGACTGCGCAGGTTTTTCAGCATTTCCGCTGTGTTATTCAAATAAAATCCTGAAAAAGGGGAGCCGCTGGCCTTAATAAAATGTTGCAGCATATACACGAGCGAAGAGTTGTTTCGTTCAAGGTATGACGGCAATAGGGCGAGAATATGGAAGTGATTAAGGTCTCCGTATTTTTCCCTGAAAATCTGTTCTGAGATCGTTTCGTAAAGCTCAGGATCGTACAGATCGTGGCGGCTCGTTTGCTGACCAGTTGTCCCGCTGCTTTCAAAAGTAGTTTTTACCTTAGAAACAGCCCCGGTTTTGATCCTGTGCGTTTTGAAAAATTGAATAGGCAGAAATGGGATATCAGTCAGTTTTTCGACAGTCCCCGGATCGATTTGCAGGTGACCGATAAACTGTTTGTAAATGGGATTATGGTCGGCTTGATAGCGGAAGATTTGCAGCGCCAGTTTCTCGAAATCAGAGGGTTCAAATGTCAGAATCTGGTCCCTGAGGCGCTGTCTAAGTTCGGTAACCGCTATATTGTTTTGAAGTTCCAATACTGTTACTTTCGTAGGATATAAGTACAAAGTTAAAAATTGAAGTGATATGAAGCTGAAAGTTTCCCTCTTCCTCTTATTTGCGGTTTCAATGGCAGGATGTGTCGATATCCCCAATTTCGACGAAACGCCAAGAATTTATTATAACGGAATAGATCAATATACCGAATCTGATACGATTTCAGGTAAGCTGCAACGGACAGAAGTGGTGACGATCACAGTCGATTTTGAAGATGGCGACGGAGATCTGGGCGCGTCTTCGGAAGATGTTCAGAAACCTGAGTTTACTTCTGCGTACAAGAATGTGCCAGGCTGGGGGATGCCTGCCAATTACGAACTGGTGACCATGATCATGAACAAGGATAGCAGCTGGTCGGAGACGGTGATGGAGGGAGATAGTTTTAAATTCTTTCCTATGCTTAAACCAGACGGAAAAGCGGGGCCGATTAAAGGTAAGCTCGATCTGAAAATTCCTTTCCGTTACCTCGATAATGCTGTTTTAACGAAAGTGAAATTCAAAGTGCGCATTATCGACCGTGCATTCCACATCAGTAACCAGCTTAACCCGCCTACCGACGAAGTTACAGTTCCGGTTTACAGATAAAATTCATTCGAAAACCAAATACAAAACGCCGGCATCACTCTACGATGCTGGCGTTTAATATGATACGGAATGTAGTTCCTTTGCCTATCTCCGAATTTTTCACGAAAAGCTTGCCCGAGTGGTAATTTTCGATGATCCTTTTTGCCAATGTAAGCCCCAGTCCCCAGCCCCTTTTTTTGGTACTGAACCCGGGATTGAAGATCTTGTTCATATTAGCTTTCGTCATTCCTTTGCCGGTATCTGCAATATCGATCCACATCTCATTGTTGTTCGGCGGCGCCTGTAGTGTGACGTTAATTTCGCCGATCCCGCCCATTGCATCTACCGCATTCTTGCATATATTCTCTATCACCCATTCAAACAGATTTTTGTTTAAAAGCGCAGTCTGCTCGTCGGCGAGCTGATTGTACACCGTAAACTTCACTTTGGATGAAACCCTTTTTTCAAGATAACTGACAAAATTATTCAGGATCTCGGCGACCGGCTCGGCTTTCAGTGTGGGAATAGAGCCGATGTTGGAAAAGCGGGTAGTGATCATTTCAAGGCGGATCACATCCTTTTCGATTTCCTCGGCAATAGAGGGATCAATGTTTGGATCGCTTCTGAAATATTCCACCCACGCCATCAGCGACGACAGCGGCGTGCCCAGCTGGTGCGCAGTTTCCTTCGCCAAGCCCACCCAAACCCGGTTTTGTTCCGCCTTCCTGGCCGAACTGAATGCCAGATAGGCGAGGTAGCCGATCAAAAGCATCACCGAAAGTTGCAGAAAAGGATAGTATCGTAATTGGGTGAGTAGAAATGAGTTACTGTAATAAATATAGCCCGTGCGTCCTTTGCCGAGCTCCACCGGAATAGGCGGGTGTTCGAGCTTCATAACGGCCAGCTTCTCCTGGATCATGCGTTCCTTTTCCTGTGCACTGATCGTCACCGGGAAATCGATATTCATCGTCCGGTCGGGGGAAGTCAGGTTATTTTCATCTACATAAATGGCCGGGATCTGGTAAAAATTGACAGCGTCCTGGATTACCTGGTACACCACATTGAAGTTTTCATCCAGCGGACTATTTACCACATACCGAAGCCCTTCCGCGTAAAGTTGTACCTCGCGCTCCTCCCTTTGTTCCAGTTCTTCGACCAATATGTTGGTGTAAAAAAGTGAACTGATACTGAGCAGGAGCAGAATAATCCCGATCAGATACTTATAAGCACTCTTCTGATCGTAGGTATCCATCAGCGAGCGGCGCAGGCGCTGGCTGTTTAATATGGCTGCCGGATGCAGACGAAATCGCGGTTTTTGCTTGGGAGTTTGACTGATCATTCAGTTGCCGTGGCACGAGCTGCCGGAAAATTATGTTGTAGTACAAATAACGCAAAATAATTAAGCTTAGTGGATTTAAGATCGTCTAAGTTGGCCCGTATCGTCACCTATAAAACTGATCTGAATCATATTTCCGGGTGAAGGTTCGTTGTTATTTCGCATAGCATTAACCATAATTATTTAAATGCTTTCTAAATAAACCCCTTACTCTGCTTTAACTTTTCTATTGAAAGTTTGTGCCGTATTTTTGCATATTGACTAGACAAAGTGATGTATAATCAGTTCAAATTAATAAGTTTATCACATCGGAACGCTCCTCTTGCCATAAGGGAACAGTTAGCATTGAATGAGGCGGAGGCAAAGAGCATTATGCTGCGTCTAAAAGATTTCTTCGATGTTTCCGACGTTCTCGTCGTATCTACCTGCAACCGTACCGAAATATATTATTCTGCCTCATCTGACCTGAATGAGGATATTATCAAGTTACTTCTCATCGAGAAGGGCATTGTTGACACCGATCTTTTCAAATCATATTTCGAGCGTTTTAGTGACGGGGAACTAGCAGTTCACCATTTATTTCAGGTAGCTACTGGTCTGCAATCGCAGGTTGTTGGTGATATGCAAATCCCGAACCAGATCAAGCACGCGTACCAATGGTCGGCGGATCTGAATATGGCCGGGCCGTTTTTGCACCGTTTATTGCACACCATCTTTTTTGCTAATAAACGTGTTGCGCAGGAAACATTCTTCCGCGACGGCGCTGCTTCCATATCTTATGCAGCGGTCGAAATGCTGGAAGGATTAATGCCAAATCCAAGGATACTGATCGTAGGATTGGGTGAAATTGGTGCAGATGTTTGTAAAAATCTGGCTGAAAACGCCAATGCGGATGTGACGCTTGTCAACAGAACGCGAAGCAAATCAGAAGAATTAGCCGCCACGCTTGGTTTCAGGGTAGCCGATTTTGCAGATATCGAAACGGAAGTTTCCAGAGCAGACATTATCGTATCTTCTATTGCCCGCAACGAACCTTTCTTTACCAAAGAAATGATGGTCCGCCTGCGTGGAATGTCTTTTAAATATTTCATTGATCTTTCAGTACCAAGAAGTGTTTCGCCTGAAGTGGAAGAAATTCCGGGTGTAATGCTTTATACCATTGATTCGATTCGCTCGAAGGCTGACGCAGCATTGCACCGCCGGTTGGCAGCCGTGCCGCACGTGAGAGAGATCATCGGCGAAGCGGTTTTAGAATTCAATGACTGGTCGAGGGAAATGGTCGTTTCTCCGACTATTCAAAAGCTGAAAGGCGCGCTGGAACAGATCAGAAAAGAAGAACTTACCCGTTTTACCAAAAACCTGAGCGATTCAGAGCTTGAAAAAGTGGAACGCATTACGACGAGCATGATGCAGAAAATCCTCAAACTTCCTGTGCTGCAATTGAAAGCCGCATGTAAGCGAGGCGAAGCAGAAACGCTCATAGATGTATTGAACGATCTGTTCAATCTTGAAAAAGTCAGTTCAAACCATTAAGATGGTTCTCAAAATAGAAAAAGGCTCTCAGAATATTTCTGAGGGCCTTTTTTATGCTAAAATAAAGAGAGGGTGACATGGTCACCCTCTCTATGTATTACCTTACCCTCCACAATAATTAATTGTATTCTTTGATTGACCACCTAAGCGGCCGGATCCTAACCAATTCAAAAGATATTGCTGAATACTTTATATCTCTCAACAGTTTTCAGCACATCTGATCCTATTTACGATGCCGCAAAACATTTGGATCAGTGAGATAGAAAAAAAATTTATTTTTTTTGAAACCTCCTTGAAACCGACATTGCTTATTTCTTCCCGGACCTTTTGATCGGCCTGCCGTACTTCTGCATTTTCTCTTTGGCGTGGTCGCGGCGGATATTCACCTTTTGATTTTTCGGGATTTTTTCGTGGAATGCAGGACCTACATCTTCGCGTTTAGGCGCTTTGAAAAGCACGTCTTTCATGTAGATCTTCGGCTCTTCGTCGGGCGTAAGTATCTCGGAGATTTTCAAATTTTCCGGAAGCGGTACCATTGGTATCTTGAATTCCATTAATGCCTCTATTTCTTCCTGAAATTCCTTTTCTTTTTCAGTAATAAAGGAAATGGCCACACCCTTTCGGTCAGCGCGGCCGGTTCTGCCTATTCTGTGGATATAATTTTCGGGCGATTCGGGAATATCGAAATTGAAAACGTGGGACACTTCTGCTATGTCGAGACCGCGGGCTATAATATCCGTAGCGATCAAAAGTCGGAAGGTACCATCGTGAAACTGCCTGATCGTATTGAAACGGTGATTCTGCTCCTTGTTTGAATGCATTACCCCGATTTTGTTGAGATAACCTACTTCAAGCTGGTTATACAGCTGATCGGCGAGCTTTTTCGTTGCCACAAAGATCAGCACCTTATTCATTTCTTCGTGTTCTTCCAGCAGCAGGTCAAGCAGATTTACTTTGGTGTAAAAATTCGGGACTTCGTAGGCGTACTGTTCTATATTGTCCAGCGGCGTACCGGCAGGCGCGGCTTCCACGCGCACCGGGCTATTAAAATATTCCTGCATCAGATTCTCCACATCCTGGGAAAGAGTCGCCGAGAAAAGCAGGTTTTGCCTTTTTTGAGGTAAAAGATCAAGGATATTTTTCAGCTGTGTCCGAAAACCCAGATTCAGCATTTCGTCTACTTCATCTATTACCAGCTTCTTGATCGCTTTGGTTTTCAATGATCCATTCAATGCAAGATCGTACAGCCGGCCCGGCGTGGCCACCACCACATCGGCGCCCTGATGCAGTTCTGCCATTTGTACCTTAATATTCCCGCCTCCGTAAACACCAACCACTTCCAGCGTCAGGTAAGTGGCCAGTTTTCTCACTTCCTCCACTACCTGTACAACGAGTTCCCTGGTAGGTACAAGAATAAGTAACTGCGGTAATCTGTCTTTCGAATATTCAAGCTGGCGGAGTGTAGGCAGCAGGTAAGCGATCGTTTTTCCGGTCCCGGTCTGGGCAATGCCGCACACGTCTTTCCCGGACATCATCACAGAAAATACCTTATGCTGAATCGTAGTAGGAGTAGTATAACCCGAATCCTGCAATGCGTTCAGGAGAGGTTTGGTCAGATTTAATTCTTCAAAAGTCATAATGCAATTCAAATTGAGGCGCAAAGTTACGCCTTATCTGCCGGTTATTGAAGTCCGGGTGTAAGGTGAGACACAATACTCAATTTTGGTATTGGTAAAATATAAAAAAAGGGCATTCTCAGCTGAGATGCCCTTTCTTATTTATGAAATAGTGTGTTAACGCATTCTTATAGGTAGTGTGTTGGAGTACTTTCAACAGTGCGTGTTAACGGGTGCGCAGTCTGCCTGAACCGCTATCGTAAGTCCCAAGCGGGAAACTGATTCCGGCATTGATGCCCCAGTTGTTATTTTTTATATTCGAATTATCAAGCCTCGTAACATCCAATAGGCCGAATCCGTAACGTGCGTCAAAGTTGAGCCAGATCTTATCTTGCAACCGGAAGTTAATACCTGCACCAACTACTCCACCGAGGTCAAATGGGCTATAAACGCGGTCGTTTGAATTTCCATTGATATTGTCCCCATTCTTATTTCTCGCGCCAACCAAAAAGTTCAGCGAAGGTCCGAGGAAAATTTTAGGTCTTACATTGTCTCCGTATTGACCAAAATAGAATGTAGCGAGCAGCGGAGCCTGGATGTAGTTGAGATTAATGGCATTTCGCTTGTCGTCAGTTTGCGCGCCGAGTTGGGTAAAGAGCAGTTGCCCGCTGAAACCAAAACCCGTTTTAGAGCTGTAATTATAAAACCCGCCGACTGTCAACCCGGGTTTCCAATCGGTGTTTGAGATGTCGCCGCGAAAGTTGGCGATCGAAACTCCTGCCATTGGTCCTATTGAAACGTTTTCCTGAGCGTGTGACTGCTGAACACAAAGGAATGTGACCAGTAGTAAAATAATACAATTTTTCATTTGATTAGAATTTGGGTACACTTTACTATACGTTCAGAAAAATGCGTACCAGATCCTTGTGAGATGCTTATAATGTTGACAACGATCCTATTGAGATGAACCAGCTCGTATTTGGATAATTATATTCAGAAAATGAAGCTGAAAATCGGGGAAATTCGTCTACAAGTGTATACGTTCACCTCAGAAGACAGAGGGAGCTCGGCTATTTGCGTTTTCCCAGCCATTGAAGAATGTAGTAGAGTGGAGCGCCACCCAGGAACAACGCCCAGCCGACAATTGCCGAGCTCGGATCAGTCACGATTACATTAATGGCAGTAACTAGTAGAAACAGCACAAATAATCCAGGCAGATAAGGATATCCCCAGACCTTGAAGCCTTGATGCGGATCGTTCTTTCCCGCCCGCTTCCTGAAAACAAAGAGCGTAGCGGCCGCGCTCGCCAGCGCAATCCCGTCGACGGACATCACGTAATTCACAATCTGCTCGAAAGTATCCAGCACCCAGAGTGAAAGCAGCGTAGTTACGATCAGGAAAGTAAGTGCAAACTCCTGAACCTGCGTGCGTTCGTTGACTTTCTTAAATATCTGCGGCAGAATATGGTCGTCGGCCAGTGCGTAATATACCCTCGGGAGCGAAAGCATGGTCGCATTGATAAAGCCGAGTACCGAGCAAAATATAGCGAGGGAGAAAAATATTTTCCCCGACGGACCAAACAAAACGTTGGCTGCGTCAGCGGCTATCAGACTTGAATTACTTAAACCCTCGTAACCGAGTACATTATAATAAGTATAGTTGAGCGCCAGATACAAAGCCAAAATCAGGAACATGCCCAGGAAAATCCCCCGCGGTGTATTACGAACCGGATCTTTAATATCCGCGCCGAAATTCAATGTTTGCTGATACCCGCCAAAAGTATAGAACACGGCGATCAGGCTCGCCCCAAAGGCGGAAAGCCAGTTTCCGCCCGAAAGTTCCGGTGTAACAGTCACGACTTCATTACTTGTATTGGAATAAAAAATACCGGTACAAAGCGCAAGCATCATCAGAATTTTGACACTGCTAAGGATATTCTGCGTACGTGAGCCGGACTTGATCCCCAGCATATTCACTACATAAAAAAACAACAGTGTAATAATCGCAGTAACCAGAATGCCTTTCTGGCCGCGGGCAAAATCAGGAAGCAGCGGATTGAGGTATTCAGAACCGATCAATGCAACGCCGGCCATGCCCGCGCCATAGGTAAGTACGATCACCCAGTTGATCATGAATGCATATAGCGGGTGGAATGCAGTCGAGATCAGCTTGTAAAAACCACCGGGAAAATGGTGTCTGCTGCCTATTTCAGCAAAAACGAAAGCGCCGATCAAACTCACAACCCCGCCCGCGATCCACGCTGAAAAGAATATCTCCGGGCTTCCTGCCTGCTTCGCGACTATCGCCGGAGTTCTGAAAATGCCGATACCGATCACAAGACTGATCACGATCATCCCCAAATCAAATACCCCGATCTGAGGACGGATTTTTCCGGAAGGTTCAGGCATTAGGCAGGTTTGTTAGAAGTTCAATTCCTGATAGGAGATGAGTATTATAGCAATTACGGCCAAAACAAGCCCCCATTTGTTCAAAGAATTCAACCGTTCCCTGTAAATGAGCCACGCTGCTACCGAGGAAACGAGCATGCTGAGGATATTGTAGATCGGAAAAACGAAAGCTGCGCTATTGCCGAATGAAGCCAGCGCGAGCAACAGGAAATACAGGGATAGGAAATTAGGAACGCCCAGGATTAGTCCGCCGATGATACTCCTCAATTTTAGTTGCTCTTTGCATGCAAAAATCCTGTAAATCAATATCGTTGTACCGATCACCACTGCGCCTGTGCAGGCGATGATCATGAAAACAGTGGTCTGCCCGGGCTCGTAATATTTGACAGACAAGAAATTGATCAGCGTATTATTGGTGCCCGATGCAAGAAACGTGAGCACCGGAAATATCCATAGTGCACTCAATGCGCCCTGAGGCTGGTTTTTAGTCTTGTCTTTGGTCTGTATAGCACCTAATGCCAGTGCTGCGAGCGCTACCATGAGGCCGGCGTAGTTCAGGAAAGTAAAGTCCTTGTTATTGTTTTTAAATACAAAAAGACCGAAAAGTACTGGGATAACCAGCGACATATTACCCGCCAGCGACGCGGCTGTCACGCTTACTTTTTGTGCTGTGAGACCGATCAGCATAAATGCAGTGACAAACAGGGAGCCGAGCGCAAGAGTAAGCAGCGTACCTTCTGAATTCCATTTAACCTGCTGAAAAACAGCCAGGTCCGGCGTAAGGACCAAGCCGGTCAGCACGCAGGAATAGTAATTAAAAACAACCGCGTGAAATGAATTGACCTGGTAACGCGGGTAGGCGCGCATGATCAGGTAAAGGGCGACAGTGAATACAACTGCCAGTGCGAAATAGAGCATTTGCGGCTATTGCTTGGAAAGAAGTTCGTCTATAACCCGGGGATAATGTTCGTATTCCAGTGCGTGAATGCGGGTAGCGACGGCGCTGGCGTTATCGGCGGGATCAAGGTCGCAGGTTGCCTGAAAAATGATATTGCCTTCGTCATAATGTTCATTCACGTAATGGATCGTTATGCCTGATTCCTTCTCGCCGGCCTGCACCACTGCTTCGTGAACAAAATGCCCGTACATACCTTTGCCGCCATATTTGGGCAGAAGCGCCGGGTGGATATTGATGATTTTATTGGGGAAAGCAGCCACCAGTGGAACGGGTACCAGCATCATGAAACCTGCCAGCACAACCAGATCAATGCGCTCATTTTGCAGGATCTGCGGGATTTTTCCCGTTTCGTAAAATGTCTTTTTATCAAAAAATACAACCGGGATCTGTAATCGGCAGGCTCTTTTGATCACACCTGCCATGGGATTGTTGGTAAATATCAGCGAAACTTCCACGTCTTCCCTGTCTGCAAAATATTCGCTTATGTTTTCTGCGTTCGTGCCGGAGCCGGAAGCGAAAATGGCAATTCTTTTCATTGGTGTTACTAATATTATATCGATGAGTTTGATCTTAGAATTGTGACAAAGCTAAAAAAGAACGGCTTACGAATTCATTCGAAAGCCGTTCTTTGACAAAATCGTATTTTAAATGCGCTGGTCAGTATATTTTCGTCAGCTCGCTATAACCCATCAGTTTACCCTTGCGATAAGTTTCTGTTTTCAGGTCCCAGATAACGCCCGGCGTGCGGTACGAGATACTCTGCATTTCCATTTTGATCGGAAATCCCATTACCATTTCCATGTTCATATCTGCATTCAGCTTGTATGCATCGAACGTTCCTGCCGGGACTGTAAGCTTTTCCTGCGCGCTTATATTTCTGTTCCTGATCAGCATATTGAATGCAACCGGCGCGGCACCAGTCTTGCCCTTTCCTTTTACAGAAGCGTCTTTGAGCTTGTCGCCTACCTGGTATTTCGTAGGGTATTCTATATTTTCATAAGTGAATTCCATCTCCATATTTTGGAAAGACTTCATTTGCTCCTGATTCACGAGCGAACTGGCGTCGAGTAACATTACATTTCCATCGCATTTCATCTCGTACGTATTTTTCAGTTCCGACTTTTCTTTGGTATTAAAAAACTCCATATCGATCTTGAAAACGGTGTACGCGCCATCTTTCGTGACCTTCGCAATCTTGTAGATCATTTTGCCGGCCGGCCTTCCTTTTGCGTCGTAATTGTTCATTTCAAATCCGGAACCTTCTTTGAGCGTGAGGCCGGCACAATCCTGGGCGAATGCAGGTATTTGCAGCGAAACCAGACAAACAATTGTCCATAGTAAAAGCTTTTTCATAATTCGTCGATCGATTCGTGATTTAGATTGGAAACCTGTAAATATACTTTCTTGCGGCAGTATAGCGGGCGGGTGGCAGCTATATTGATTTAAAGGAAATTAAAATCCTGTCAGGCCCAGATCATTGTCATAAGCCCAAGCAGCATAATGATCTTGCATAAGCTGCTCACCTGCCTGAAATCGCGGCGCGTATCAGCCCGGGAAAGCTGGAATGCGAGGTATAAAATCGGCAGCAGCAACAGAATGAAAAGTAGCACGAGCAAGCTGTTATTCAATACCCTCGCCATCGCAAAAAGTGCGAAAATGAATAGTACCAGCACTATATACAGGAAATTGCGGGTGCGCGGAATACCCCAGATAATAGGCAATGTCCGGCAGCCGTGCGCCTGATCGCCTTTGATATCCTCCATATCCTTCACAATTTCCCGGACCAGTGAAATGAAGAATGAAAAAACTGCATAAATAAACACCAGATGCCGGTTTTCAGGATAATGAACGGTCAGGATGAGCAAAGTCATAGCCGTGAGCAGCGATACGATGAAGTTGCCTATAAAAGGCAGCCGCTTGAAACGCTCGGAGTAAAACCAGAGCAGCGTAATCGAGAATACGTTGATCAGGAAAATATACGGGCTGACCGCGAGCCCGAGCACTGCACCCATCACATTCAGGATCTGGTGCGCGCCTATTGCCCAGCGCCTTTTGAGATACCTGCCTACCACAACCCGCTCCGGCTTGTTGACAATATCTATTTTAACATCAAAATAATCGTTGATAATGTAACCTGCGGCGGCAATGCAAACTGTGGAAAGCGATAGCAGAAAAAGGTAGGGATCCAGTACGATCTCGCGCCAGTTCTCCCGCGGGCCGATGAGGAGAATGCGGGTCAGGTATTGGGTCAATGCGACAATGATCAGGTTGGTGGTCCTGACAAGCCGCGCACTTCCCGCAATATAATCCCGTAATCTCAATTTTGACCTTGCCGACACTTTAATGCGGGTTAACGCTGAAAAGAAGGTTTAGCCGATAAAATTATTCATTTTAAAGCATTAACGACAATTCTTCACTTCTTTATCCGGTTAGGGGATAAAAAATGATTATTTGTTGTTAGCCCAAATGAAACAGCCCGCACTCTAACGGCAGTCGGGACATTTAACTATTTTGACAACATTATGAAAATCGGTATTGTATGCTATCCAACCTTCGGAGGAAGCGGTGTGGTAGCTACCGAACTAGGTAAGGCGCTCGCCAAAGCCGGCCACCAGGTTCATTTTATAACCTACTCGCAGCCTCAAAGACTCGATTTTTTCAACGAGAACCTTTATTATCATGAAGTAAATATACCCGCTTACCCATTATTCCAATATCCGCCCTACGAATCTGCGCTTTCGAGTGAAATGGTGCATGTGGTGCAAAACGCAGGTCTTGATCTGCTGCACGTACATTATGCAATCCCGCACGCGTCTTCGGCTTATCTCGCAAAACAGATACTGGCGCAGCAGGGAATCCACATTCCCGTGATCACGACTTTGCACGGAACGGATATCACATTGGTAGGGAAAGACGAATCCTACGAGCCGGTGGTTACATTCAGTATCAACCAATCTGACGGAATTACGGCTGTTTCCGAATCTTTGAGAAGAGATACTTACAGCCATTTCAATGTGACCAAAGACATCGAAGTGATCCCGAATTTTATCGATCTGGATCGTTTTAACAGACAAAAGAAAGACCATTTCAAACTCGCGATCTGCCCGAATGATGAAAAGCTGATCGTTCATACTTCCAATTTCAGGAAGGTGAAGCGGATCGACGATGTGATCATGATATTTGAAAAACTACGTAAACTGCTTCCCTGCAAGCTTTTACTAGTAGGCGACGGTCCAGACCGCGCGCGTATCGAGCGGCTTTGCAAGGATTTGGATATGCTTTCGGATATTCGTTTTCTGGGTAAACTGGATGCGATCGAAGAAGTACTTTCCGTAGCCGATCTGTTTTTAATGCCTTCTGAGACAGAGAGTTTCGGATTGGCAGCCCTGGAAGCGCTGGCCTGTGAAGTGCCTTTGATCACTTCCAATGCAGGCGGATTACCAGAACTGAACCTTCACGGTATCACCGGCTTTTTAAGTAATGTAGGTGATGTGGATGATATGGTGAAGCACGCGGCTTACATTCTGGACGATAATAATTTGCCAACATTTAAAGCAAATGCATTGGCGCGCGCGAAGGAGTTTGACGTTGCCAAAATATTGCCGCACTACGAATCTTACTACGAAAAGGTCGTTGAAAGCAGCAAAATGATTGAAATGTAGTGTGAAAACGGAGCGGGCCGCTTATAACCGGCTCGGACCTTTCCACAGCCAGAATGCCTCATTCGCTAGGATTTTCTTTATATTAGTGTGCTATTTTACTTAGGTTTGCGTTATACAGAGAAGAAAACTTTTGAAAAATGAAACTTGTATTTAATATAATTCTCATATTCCTGCTTTTGTTAGCATTCGTCCCTTTTTTTAGAAACTTCATTTTCCATTTGCTTGTAGGACGGAAGCTGGTGAAGGAGCAGGAAAGAATATTCCGTGCGCATCAGAAACAACAGGAGCAGAAAACAAGGAATGGAGTGAGAGTCGACAATACTCCCCCGAACAAGGATCAGTCTTCGAGATTTGGAGGTGGTGAATATGTTGACTACGAAGAGGTTAAGTAGTACTAAAATATTTTGAAATAAAAAACCGGCGCTTTTCAGTGCCGGTTTTTTGTTGAGTCGGGAAACCGAGTATGTTTACTGTTTTACGATCTTAAATGTGCTTTTTCTTCCTTTTGATTCTACCATAAGCACATAAATACCACTTTGCAGCGCAGCTATATTGAGCTCTTCAGCAGCTTTACGTGATTCCGATTGCCGTAGTATCCTTCCATTCAGATCATATAAAATAATTTTTTTCAATGCGGCTGCATTTTCAAATGTGACGTTGAGCACCTCCTGGGCAGGGTTGGGAGCTACGGTAACTTTGAATGTAAGAGCAGGCTCGGAGGCGGTTACCATTTCTACCCTCACCGTTCCAGGACTTTCTATCGTCCCAAATCCGCAATAGTTAGACACTTTGAAAAGCCTGTAAAACTGGTTTGGCGATGCCTGAAAAAGCTCAATTACGTCGGTAGGGTTGTGGGTCTGCCGCGTGTTGATCAGCAGATCTGTTCCCCACTGATAAGTCCAGGGAGCGCCGCCTTCCAGCAATACTGTGATTTTAGGATTGTTTTTACCGTCAAAAATCACCGATTCGGAAGCGAACCGCGCTTTGGCTTTTTGCCCTGCAACCATTGCAAATTCATAAGCTCCGCTGGCTGTTCCCGGATCGCTCGCAGCCACGCGCATTCTGTATTGTCCATTTGGGATAAGGTCGGCCGGAAGTACAGCTTTGAGCGGGTTCGTGTTTCCAATTGTAGTAATGGACCGGAAGTTCTTTCCCGTTGTGTCTGAAATTTGTACAGACATCATATTGCCCGATGTGAATGTGCCCAGGGTAGCGTAAGAAACTGCGATCGTGTCGCCGGTACAAAAACCTGCACTGCTCTGAGAAGTCCAGCTCGTGACGCTCACGCTTTTTGCTGAAACCGGATTTACCTCCACGGTTGCTGATCCGAAACTGTCTCCTGCTCCGCACTCATTCCGAACCGAGGAAATCGTGTAGGTAGTAGTTTGCCGGGGCTGCACGCGGACGTAATTGATCTGTCCCGGGTAAGCGTAAAAACTGCCGCGGGTTCCATCTGATAATGTATATTCTAAATATCCCGTGCTTTTGCTTGATTTAAATGCAAGCTGCGTTGAGGTTCCGCTATTAATCGTGGTGTTGCCGCTAATACTCAAATCTGCCCTGGTTGTAACGTATACGTTGACCTCGGAGGTTAGGGCATATTTTGTTACCATGCCTCTGATCTGATATCTGCTGCCTGTCAGTATAGCGGGTATGTTCAGGTTGATATCACCCGCGATTATTTTGGTGGAATCAAGCGGTATCTCGGCGTTCTTATCAAGGTCTGTCAGTACAAAACGGATATATGAATCAGAAAGATCGGCCTCTCCGGCCAGGCTGTAACTGATCCGGACAGCGTTGCCCGGACAAACCGACGATGTGTTTGACTGCATGGTCAGACGCGGCTTGACGGATACTTTTACCGAACCCGAAGCAGTACCGTATCCGCAAGCATTTGAGATCATTTTGATTGCATATTGCTGCGATTTCTGCGGATATACGTAAACATTCTCCTGGTTGCCGGAATAGTAGTTGGCAGTAGAATTATCCTGCCAGATTGTAGTCCAGGGATTGCTGCCGGTGAATATCAGTTTCAGGATCACCGTTTGTCCTGCTTCCACTGTAATATTATCACTCATGTTTTCGGTAACCAGATTAACCGTTGCCGGCTCACTGACCTGGACTGAATAACTGTCAGTAACGGGGCCGTCTGATGAAACTACCCTAACAGAATAGTAGCCAGCAGCCAGATTTGCCGGGATAAATCCATTCAATGCAGGTACGGCACCGCCCTTTACAATAATCGTCTTATCAGTTGTATTTTGTTTGGTGAATTCCAGGTCGAAAGTTGCTCCCGACGAAGCTTGACCATCACTCACCCCGAAGGATACGGAAATTGGGTCGCCGGGACAGAAGTAACTATTGTTATAATAGGAAGTAAGTTGAATGCGGTATGCAGCAGGGATCAGGTGCGCACTGAGGTTCACGGGCACACTTCCGCATGTATTCGCTACGGATTTGATCTTGTAAACAGCCATCTTTCCAACCGGCGATTTAATGGGCACTTCGATGGAGCTACTTCCGGTATTTGTTGAATTATAGACCTGGTCGGCACCTCCGTCAATGGAATAGGTTGCCTGTGAAATGCTGCTTGTCTGCGATCTTACCGTAACGTACCCGCCTCCGCTGGCAAGGAATACCGTAGGATTTTCGGCAGTTGTTTCAGGGTAAATGGTAATGTTCGAGAGCGGCTGCTGCAATGTAGTCGACTGAACCTCACTGAATAATACCGGATTTGTTGACGCAATCCGTACTCCGCCGTTATTTGAATACGAGTAATTTGATTTTATTTTAACCCTGTAAGTCCCGCCACTCTCAATGGTTTGGAGGGTTTGGAACTCACAGCAATTTCCATAACCCTGAATGTAAAACTTGTTTCCTGCATTAAAGGACCCGACCGTGCCGAATACAATTTCAATACTATCGTTTTCGCAGATTTCCTTCTTGATCGGTTCCAGATAGATCCCGGGCGCGGATGTAGATTTTACTGAAAGGTTGACAGAACGCGGATTATCATTTGAAAAACAGCTGTTGCTGATCGATTTGATCTTGAACTCTGTATCTGATTTCAGGAAAAAATCTTTACCCGCAATATTTCCCTCGTATTCATATTCAGCGGCTGTCCCGTCTACATATTCGATCTTGTAAGGCGAGCCGCCTGTCAGCCCGTACCTTAATGCAATCATCTGCGGCTTTTCATATACGTAAGTTTCATTGAAGCCCGCATACTGGACATTCGGCATGGTTTGCAGCACTACATTATAGGATACGTTTGTTTGCAGGGCAGGTTGTGTTGTGATGATCTGATAACCGTAACCTCCGTACCCGCTTTCACGCGGCGGCAATGCAAATTCAATGTAATCGCCGTTCTTGCTTGCCGGTAATGTGCTCGTTTCACCATTGAACTGATTATGTAGTTTTACAAAAAATTGCGAGGAACCTGTAAAATTCACATTGGTCAATACTTTGATTTTTCCTTGTGTCCCCGCACAGATCAGCTGCCTTTGCGAATCATCAATTCTGATTCCCTGGCGGACCTTGATCTCCACTACCTGCGGATCCCGGATCTCCGTTTTACCGCAGCCGGTAGTGATAGATTTGATTGAATAATTCTGATCTGCTGTGGGATAGTTGGACACGTAAGCTGTTGAGCTGTTCGAATTGTATACCGTACCATCGGTAAATTCAACTGAGTAAGGCGGTAGCCCAGTCATGTTGACCGTAAGTTGCATGTGATCAGCAAAATTGATCGTCTGGCTCTGGGTATTGAAAGTCGCATTAGGTGCTGCCCAAACCTGGATCGGAAGCTGGTAAATAGAGGAAACCGTTGCCGGATTTTCCGTGACAACCTGCACATTGTAACTCGCATTAACATTAATATTTGCATTGGATGGAAATCTTGTCTTAAGTAAATTTCCATCAACGGTGGCAGGTGCTTCCAGTACCGCAGGCATTTCCCCGCTGCTTGCATAGCGAAGAAACCGGACCTTGTATTTAGTTGCGTTCGTGAAAGCTTCTCCATTTGTTGATATCCTGACCGAAACCTCACTGTTTTCGCAAAGCGCGGACGGGGTGACGAGCATGGTCTTAACAGAGGTTTTGTTAACAACCGCAGTATAACTTCCACTTATCTCCATTGCACCGCAAAAGTTCTCCGCATGCGCGATGCTATAAGTGCCGCTGGCTGGGACGGTAAGGGTATATGGTTGAGCAAAAATACCGTCGTTCGAGTAAATGCTGATCTTACTGCTATCACTCAAAGTCACACGCCCTTCCTGAAAGTTGGTACCCTGCAGCAGAATCTCCACGCGGTCGTATGCATTCAGGGTATCGGATTTGCCGGGAGGGTTCAATACAACGCGTCCCTTGGAATGCACGCCGATGGAAGAGCTCCAATCGCTCTGTGCCTTTGGAGATGAGGTAATTGCGCGCATTTGAATGTAGGAGTTGCCGAATGTAACCGAATCCGAAATTTTGAATTCAAGGTTCCCGCCGACCAGCACTGCAGGAATTTCTGCACTGATGTTGTTCGCGTAAAGTTTACGGATTTGTACAGTGTACTTATTGTCTGCATTGAAAGTTCCTGACGAGATTACGGGCAGCTTGAAGGTTGTATTGACGCAAACAGACGAAGTAAGATAGTTATGGTCAATGTTAATGGAATTATTCTGCGCAAAAGAACGAGAGCAAAGCAAGAGCAATGCAATAATGCAGGGGTAAAATTTGAGCATGTTTAAGAGGAGTTACAAAAGTGCCCGAAAATACAAGTTTTTCTACAAAATGTGTATAGGGAAGGTGACTTACACAAACAAAAAAGTGGCGTGCAAATTGCTCTGCACGCCACGGTAAATTTATCTGAATGCTTCTGCTACCGGCTCAGGTACAGATTTCTTTCTCCATAAATCTTTTGAAAGAAGTCGTCCTGCAAATCATCTATAAAGTAGATCGCTTCTCCCGTCGATTTCATCTCCGGACCAAGCTCCTTATTTACATTCGGGAATTTATTGAATGAGAATACCGGAATCTTGATCGCCCAGCCTTTTTTCACTGGTTTGAAATTGAAATCAGAGATCTTTTTGTCTCCCAGCATCAGTTTCGTCGCATAGTTAACATAAGGTTCCTGGTAAGCTTTGCAAATGAAAGGTACCGTTCTCGAAGCTCTTGGATTCGCTTCGATCACGTATACAACGCCATTTTTAACCGCGAACTGAACATTAATCAATCCTTTCACGCTCATCGCCAGCGCTATTTTGCGGGTATGTTCTTCAATCTGGCGAATTTCGTCTGCTGTCAGATCGAATGGTGGCAATGCTGCGTGCGAATCTCCGGAGTGGATACCCGCCGGCTCAATATGCTCCATCACACCAATAATGTAAGCATCTTCGCCGTCGCAGATCGCATCAGCTTCTGCCTCCAAAGCGCCTTCCAGGAAGTGATCGAGGAGGATATTATTATCAGGAATATCGTGCAGGATCTTCACAACGTGCTGTTCCAGTTCTTTCTCGTTGATCACGATCTTCATGCTCTGTCCACCCAACACGTAGCTTGGACGAACCAGCAGCGGGAAGCCCAGGTTTCTCGAAAGTTCTACCGCCGCATCAGAAGTACGTACAGTTCCGAATTTCGGGAACGGGATTTCAAGTTCTTCCAAAAGCGAAGAGAACCGGCCGCGGTCTTCTGCCCAGTCGAGTGAATGGTAGCTGGTACCGATGATCTTTACACCGTATTTTTCCAGTTTCTCAGCCATTTTCAAAGCTGTTTGGCCGCCGAGCTGTACAATTACACCTTCCGGTTTTTCGTGCTCGATAATGTCGAAAACGTGCTCCCAGAAAACAGGCTCGAAGTAAAGTTTATCTGAAATATCTGGGTCGGTCGAAACTGTTTCCGGATTACAGTTGATCATAATGGTCTCGTAACCAGCCTCTTTGGCAGCAAGTACACCGTGCACGCAGGAGTAGTCAAATTCAATACCCTGACCAATCCTGTTCGGACCTGAACCCAGTACTACCACTTTCTTACGGTCGCTTACGATCGATTCGTTATCAGGATATTCCTGTGATGTGTTGAAAGTAGAGTAGTAGTAAGGTGTTTTTGCTTCAAATTCCGCCGCGCAGGTATCTACACATTTGTAAACACGTTTGATACCAAGTGCTTTTCTGCGGTCGTAAACCTTACTTTCTTTTGTTCCTAATAAATGCGCGATCTGGCGGTCGGCGTAGCCTTTTTGCTTGGCTGTAAGCAACAGTTCTTTCGGCAGATCTTCCAGGTCAAACTTTTCGATCTGGTGTTCCAGCTCGATCAGTTCTTCAATCTGGCGCAGGAACCAGGCGTCGATTCTGGTCAGGTTCTGAATTGTTTTGAAAGACAATCCAATTTTGAATGCGTCGTAAATATGGAACAGACGGTCCCAGCTCGGGTGTTTCAGGCTGTATTTGATCGCTTCCTGATCGCGCAGTTCGCGGCCGTCAGCGCCCAAACCATTTCTGCGTATTTCCAGCGACTGACAAGCTTTTTGCAAAGCTTCCTGGAAATTCCGTCCGATACCCATCGCTTCACCAACAGATTTCATCTGCAAGCCAAGTGTGCGGTCAGCGCCCTGGAATTTATCGAAGTTCCAGCGCGGTACTTTTACAATTACGTAGTCAATCGACGGTTCGAAGAACGCAGAGGTACTTCCCGTGATCGGGTTGATCAATTCGTCGAGGTTATAGCCGATCGCCATTTTGGCAGCGATCTTGGCAATAGGATAACCCGTCGCTTTGGAGGCTAGGGCGGAAGAACGTGACACGCGCGGGTTGATTTCGATCGCGATGATCATATCGTCGGCAGGGTTTACCGAGAACTGTACATTACAGCCTCCCGCAAATTTGCCGATCCCGTTCATCATTTTGATAGCCAGATCGCGCATTTGCTGGTAAAGCGTATCAGGCAGCGTCATAGCTGGCGCAACCGTAATACTGTCGCCGGTATGCACACCCATCGGATCGAAGTTCTCGATCGAACAGATAATGATCACGTTGCCATTGTTGTCACGCAGCAATTCGAGCTCGTATTCCTTCCAGCCCATTACACTTTGTTCCACCAGTACTTCGTGTACCGGCGATGCGTGCAGACCGTAATTCAGTGCTTTATCAAAATCTTCTTCTTTCTCCACAAAACCGCCACCAGTACCTCCCAAAGTATATGAAGGGCGGATAACCAGCGGGAAACCGATTTCCTGCGCGATCTCTTTTCCTTCCAGAAATGACCTGGCCGTGCGTCCCTTACAAACGTTCACGCCCAGTTCAAGCATTTTTAACCGGAATTTTTCTCTATCCTCGGTAGTTTCAATCGCTTTGATATCCACACCGATAATCTCCACTTCGTATTTTTTCCAAATCCCGGCTTTATCGCAGTCGATAGCCAGGTTTAATGCAGTTTGTCCGCCCATCGTCGGCAATACCGCGTCGATCGGCCTGCCTAGTGCTTTGTGTTTTTCGAGAATTTCGACGATATACTTCTTCTCCAAGGGTAACAGATACACATGGTCTGCGCTGATCGGGTCAGTCATGATCGTTGCCGGGTTGGAATTGATCAAAACTACTTCGATTCCTTCCTCGCGAAGCGATCTCGCAGCCTGAGAACCTGAGTAGTCAAATTCACAAGCCTGACCTATAACAATGGGACCTGAACCGATAATCAGAACGGATTTGATATTCGTATTTTTGGGCACAGCAGATTGTAATTTTTGTAGAAATAAAGGAAATACGCTAACAACTTTTGGGGTTGCCTGGCCTGGTCGGCGGAGGGGTACGTCCAAAAATTCCACAAAGTTAATTCACATATCTGAAAAAGGAGGGAAGGTTTGCGGAAATAACTGCAAAAATTTAGGTATTGTTACCTAATGTATTGATTTTAAGAAAATTATAAAGAATTACTGCAAGGGAACGATCGACGGGGCAGAGATATCGAAGTCGCGCAGCCTGAGCGGAACGTTGCCGCTCGCACCAAAACGCCAAGGCGCCGAGTTGCCGGGGATATTGGGATAAAAACCTACCCTGATCTGGAATGTGTTGACAGCCAGGTTTTCATTACGGAACCGCAGACCCAACCCGTAACCCTGGTAAAGCGGCCCGTCCCACAAAGAAGAAACACCATTTACGAGCCCCAGGTCGGCAAATACGAAATAGGCAATACGAAATCCCAGTAAACTTTTGTCAGAGAAAAAGACCGTTTCGGTGCCTACCGTAAGCCGCTTCGTACCGATCAGCTGATCGTTATTTATACCGCGAATTCCTTGTTCGCCACTGATATTCAGGTAGTCGAGCGGGTCGCGGCGGATTCCATGTGTGTAGCGGAATGTGAGAAACTGCCGGAAAAAGCTGTAACGGAAGGGAATAAGGTTACTAATATAATTGAGCTGGCCGCTGAGCACACCCTGCTGCGCTTTTCCGTTTTTTGAATAGGTACCTACATTGGCAAGTGCGTACATATAGCCCAGGTTATGCGCCAGATATTGGCCGGTCGCATATTGAACACCGGCATAGCCCCTCGCCCCGAACTGCGTGTTTTCCTGGCCGAGCGTCAATGCAAAAAGGTGCCCGATCGGAACGTCTTCCGTTCTACCAAAACCATATATCAAAACGTCCCTTTTATAGTTACGGTTGGAATAACCCAGACTGACGAGCGTCGCACTGCGGTTCCAGTAGATCTTATTCAGGTCGGGCGCGACCTGCGGGCGCTCGTCGAAACTATACTTGTTATGACGGATCGCCGTCACGATCCGTGAATTCTTGGCCAGCGGACTGTTCGGAAAAGGGAATTTGAAAGATCGGCCGATCCAGGCATCGTAAAACTTGTATTCGGTAGGGTACTGGATCACCACATCGATATCGTCCAGCCGCCTTCTATATTGCTGTACTTTAATATGCCCGAGTTCAAATGCACCTGCATACTTGGTTTCGTTGGTTAAAAACCGCCGGTAAAGTCGTATCGATTGTTCTTTCAGGTCGCGCTCATAAATAAAGTTGGCTTGCCCGGTTATAAAGGTTTTGCCAATATAAGGGACCGTGTAAATGGTCCTGAACTGAAATTTCTGAATAGTGTCATTGGAGTTCCAGCGGATTCCCGTTCGCTGCGAATGAGTAGTACCGCGCACATTTATATTCTCCACTGCCAGATTGAACTTATTGAAAGAACTGAATCCGCCCGCAAAATTCAGCGACCATGAATCTTGCACCAAAACCACCACATCGGCCATCCAGGTCACATCTGTTCGCGGCACTACGATGATCCGGGCATCGAGGATAGTACGGTTTTCCCGGAGCAAACGCTCGTTATCTTTCAAAGTCTGCGCCTGAATGTCGTCGCCTTCGGAGAAGAGCAAAAATGATTTTCGGATAATACCTTCCCTGGTATTCGTATGGAGCCTTTTGCTGAGAAATCGTTGGAGGCGGTTTCCTTTACGTGTGGTGTCGTACACGGACTCACCCATAATATCGAGTTGCCGGATATATATTGTACGGATCACCATCCCTTCATAGGGTGTGAACGGATTGGTTTCGATCTCTTTTACTTCCTTAACCTTACCCTGATTATATACGTCCCTGAACAACAATCTGTAAACCGCCTTCGAGAACTTGGTTTTGGACATCCGTGCTTTCAGGTTTGTGTAACGGATACTGTCCCTGCTGTAAACAGACACGCTATCGGGATTTTGGGCCGATGCAAGGGTCGTAAGTAGAAGAAACAGCAACAGATATTTACACATTGGGGTAACCAAATTCCACTAGACAGAATTAACGTAATTGCAGGTATCAAGGTATGCAGCAGGAATGTCGTTATTTATTAGCTTCCAGAATAGCCTGCACCGTTTTTTCCAGTGCGCTCGGTGCCGGGGCATTTTTCGCGGCGAACTTTCCATTTGGGCGGATAATCGAAAAAGTAGCTGCATCCAGCGGGTTCAGCCTGAACAGCAGGTCCATCATCTGATTGTTGTCCAGGAATACATGTACGCCTTTTAACTGGTGCCGGATCACATATTGCCGGAGCAATGCGTCCGAAAGACCAAAATCTTCACCGGGCAGGTGCACAAAAATGAACTTTGTATTCTCGGGTAAGCGGGCTTGCAGCAATGGAATATAACCCAGTTCTTCCCTGCTTCTTGCATCGGCCAGATTCCATTTGGCCAGGTAAATGGTATTGCCTTTAAAACCGTCAATAATCCTGTTGATCCAGCTGGTGCCGCGGTCGTTGGAAGCAGTGAGATAATAGCCAGGCAGTGCCTCCGTCGGATCGGTTTTCACGTCCCGAAAGCTTACAAACTGCCTGATATCAGCACTATCCTTCACTTCCAGCCTCACGATCTCGTCAAGTGACTGGCTGAACTGCGGGCTGCCGGTTCTGGATTGAATGTATTTGCTCAGTGCGAGCTGTTCTTTATAAGTGTATTTGTAAAGGTTTTTGGATAAATAGCGCACTTTCAAAAACTCGGTCGCCGTACTGTCAAACAAATCCCCGTAAATCCTGTTTTCTCTTTCAAAATTGAACAGCAGATTCAAGACAGATTCATTTTTAGCAAAAAGCTTGTTCAGGAAATCCAGCTCACTTTTTTCGGCAAGCCCGTTCAGGGTGATCTGTTCCAGGCGCTGTTTTTCTTCGGGGGTAAGTTTAGGGGTATTGTTACGGATCAAAGTTGCCATTAACCGCACTGGTAACGAATTGGTCCGGTTTGGGTTACTGAATTTGCGTTGTTCTACCAGCAGGTCCGCATAGTCGCCGAACCTATTCGCCCAAATCACGCGCTGACCGGTAAGCGGGGGAGTGATCAATCTTTTCAGACTGTCTTGCAATGCCTTACTTACCTCGTACCTGTTGCTCAAAGCGTGCTCGTAGAGGAATTGCATCTGCTCTTCGTCGGCATTTGATTTCACCCATTCCACCAATGCAGGCGATTTGACGGTATTCTGTGTAGCCGATTCAATGGCGCTTAGCCTGAGTGCTGTACGCTGTTCGGTAGATTTTCTCGCTTCATTCGGGCCTTTTTCCCAAAAGCTTTTAAAGAAATCCTGGCCAAGCGCCTTGCTTCCCGCCAGCTTTTTGTCAACTTCTGTGAGATAAGCGGCATATTGGTTATTAGCATCTGCATTGACGCCGGCGAAGTAAAATAATTTGCTGGCTTTATTCAGAGAGTCCCCATTGAACGTAATTTCAACCGTTCCCGGTGATCCCAGAAAGGTGGTAAATGCCCGGCCGCCATAATCCAGGTAAATTTCTTCCTGCGCAAATAACATCGGAAGCGATACCCGGAAACTACCGTCTGCTTCCAGCGGAGCCTGTTTACTCAGCTCCGACTGCGGTTGCAGAATGTTGTTTCTGGAAAAATTAATGAAAGGCGCCTGCCGGTAAAGCCTGCCGTTGAGGTTGAGAATGCGGCCTTTAACGATCAGGGAATCAGTGGCAGCCTCAGACAGCTGTATGGTAATTGTAAAGAGGACTAGTAGTAGGATGAAGCGCATGCACGTGACTATTAAAATTTTATAACGAAAAATAGCCAGCGTTTTTTGTCCCACCAAATTTGTTTCTTTTATTCCCTTGTGTCAGGAAGTTACAAAACGGTGTTTCAGGTGCGGTCGGGGCCTACTAATTCCTGGTCCGGTCCGCCGTCTTCATACCGCACATATATCCCGTGATACCGGTCCTGGACATTGTAATCTCTGCGCAGCGGGTGACCTTCCCAGTCTTCCGGTAGTAATATCCTTCGCAGGTCGGGGTGACCTTCGAAATATATCCCCATCAGATCGTACGCTTCCCGCTCGTGCCAGTCGGCTGTGCGCCAGATGTGGCTCACCGTAGGCACCGAAGGCAGCGCAGTGTCGGCTGCATTCCTTGGAAATACGACTTTAATCGTCAGGTCGGTGTGGTAGGGAATGGAAGTAAGGTTATAAATCACTTCCATAGTTGCCAGTCCCGGGCCGTTATCCATGGCGGTAATGCAGGCGAGAAAATCAAAATACAACCGGCTGTCCTGATGCAGGAATGCACAGATCGCATCGATTTTCTCGACGGGCACGATCAATATAGGTTGCGGGCCTTTTGTATCTGCGTCAATCGCCACACCTGGAAATTGCGCAACGATCAGCGCACTGATTTCTTGAAAAGTCATAAGTCAGGATATTAGGTAGTAACCGGTTCAGCAGCTTCCATTTCGAGAAACAACGCGGGAGCCACTTCTTTTGTGTTCCTTATTTTCTCCTGAAGTTTCATAAAACCGCCGATCAAAGCCTCAGGCCGTGGCGGGCAGCCAGGCACATAAACGTCCACCGGGATAATCCTGTCCACGCCTTTTACAACGTGATAGCCATGTTCCCAGTAAGGGCCGCCACAATTTGAGCAGCTTCCCATCGAGATCACGTATCTCGGTTCCGGCATTTGTTCATATAATCTCCTGATCCGGTCAGCCATTTTAAAAGTCACCGTGCCAGCCACGATCATTACGTCGGATTGGCGCGGGGAAGGTCTCGGCATGATTCCAAACCGTTCCAGGTCATAGTTAGAGGCATAAGTTGCCATCATTTCAATCGCACAGCAGGCAATACCAAAGCCCATGGGCCACAGCGACGAAAGCCGCGCCCAGTTCATCAGATCCTCTGCATTTGTTAGTATAATTCCACCGTCGCCGGTTTTTGGTCTTTCGCTCATTGCTTGTTCAAGGGAAGAAATTTGTTGGTACGGATATTGCCTTCTAAATGGTGTACCAACTATCCAAAAGTAACCATATTTGGCAAGAATCGGTTTCAGTCAACGTTACAAAACAAAAGCATAACTTCAACTGTATGAAAAACAAATTACTTCTTATTGCCACTTTTTTAGTTTTCACAGCGGGTTTGGCGAGCGCGCAAACGGACTCGACCGTGCGGATGTTCAAACATGGTATGGCCATTTATGCTGAGATTGGATTGCTTCCGAATAACCGCGTGATCCGCGACCACTTATCCCGCCTGCAGATCAAGCCTTTTGAGAACGTAATGGCATCACTGGTACTGGCACGCCGGACTGAGTCGGACAAATGGTTTTCCGAAGGAAGGATCATTTTAATGAACAGTACCAACTATACCACAGATAAAGATCAGAAAAAGGCATATTTATCAGGAATAGGTATTGGTACCGACGGTGGTCCGAAACTGGTGAATACTTCGCGCTGGAACGTCACAATTCCGCTGGGAGTGGATTTGATGCTGTATCGGATGAATATCAAAAGCAATGCTAATGCCACGCTGGGCCAGGTTGTCAGCAATCCTTCTTCATTCCAGGCGGTCAAACTATTCACCGGCAATGTAAATCTGCACGGAGGCATTGGTGTGGATTATAAAATGAATGTAATGCCAAAAATCAATGACAAAGTGTATCTCAGTGCGAAGGCAACTTATCACCAGCCGTTATTGGGCAAAAGAAAATGGAGGGGCGAAAACGTGACGATCAGCGACTTATCCTATCTAAAAGTAAATCAGGTCTATATACAGATCGGCGCTGTATTTTTTCCGAAACCAGGGAGGGATAAAAAGTGGGGCGGAATGCACGGCGGTCACTGACCTTTCTTTCTCTCTGCCATCAAAGCGCGCAGCTGATTTTCTAAAATCTTGATATAAATATCCTTATCAGACTCGGTAAGGATATTTTTGTGACCCAGAATAGGGTTTTGCCTCGGTTTCTCCGATATCAGATCGTCGACCGTAGTATCGAGAACCTCTGCGAATTTTTTGAGCTGACTGATGCTAGGGTCGGTTTTACCTCTTTCGATAGCCGAATAGTTGGGCTGTGACATGCCGCATTTTAGGGCTACATAGGTTTGCGTAAGCCTCTTCTCCTCCCGCCTGGTGAGCAGGTTACTTGCAAGAATATTCATTTGAGTGTGTGATTTTTTGAGGATTTAATATTGCAATAATTCAAAAATTCTGTTTCAACCACAACTCTTTCGCCAAATTATAAGCGTAGGTTATAGACTTATAAGTCCTGCTTATAGAGTTATAAGTGTGACTTGTTGGAAGTGAAAAAATGTCTCCGTCACTTTGTAGCGCAGGAATCCCTGAGTGCTTTTCTGAGACTATACTTTCACTATACAAACTGTACACATGTTAAAATTCCGACACTTCCGGCATTGCTGGTCACTTTCCGCAATCTTTCTTTTAGTATCCTTTTCCTGTCAAAGATTAGAAATAGCATCGTCGGACCGCGACGGTCCCAAAGCAGCAGTAATGGAATTTACGGTTTCTATGGAAGAAGCCTCCAAAGTTGCCACAGCAGACCAGTCAACCGATTCATTCCCAAAACCAACAAGCAAAATAGGGTCCGGGACAAATGAAATTCTGGAAAGGCGAGCAATTCTGGATTCTGTTGATAATCAGCCTTTACTATACATATTCAGGAAAAGGGAAGGTTTCATGATCGTCTCTGCCGATCTGCGGGTAATGCCGGTTCTGGCATATTCTGATAAATCGAACATTGATCCGAACCATATTCCTAACGGCGTAACGCTTTGGTTGGAAATGGCGAAAGAGAAGATCCGGGAGGCAAAAAGGGATACAAGCCCGCCTCATCCTATTGTTTTAAAAGAGTGGCAAAAGTTCCTATCCCGCCAGCTTAGAACTAGTGACAGTTATTGCATTGAATGGTATCAGTATGGTCAGTATCAATGTAAGTATACTTCCACACAAAAAGGCCCGCTGCTTACATCCGAGTGGAGCCAACGTCACTTGTCTACGACACAATTGAGTTCTGGTGGTGATTGTGATGACTGCGGTAGAAGATTTGCTGGCTGTGGACCTGTAGCAATGGCGCAACTGGAAGAATTTTATCATCCAAATCTAGCGAGGCCAAGATTTTCCAATGGTACATGCTTTGCAACAAATGCAGGACAAGTTAGTTTGGGAACGCTTATGCAGGTGATGGGCTCCAAGTCGAAGGCGAGCTATAATTATATGGGAACCTGCGCCACTTTCACCTGGCCGGCAAATGTCAAAAGCGGATTAAAGGATTTCGGATTCTCAAATGGGGGCAACGGGAATGAGGCTTACAATTTTGCTTTGATCAAAAGTGAATTGAATGGAAACCACCCGGTGATCTTTTGGGGCTCAACATGCCTGGATTGCTTCGCCGATTACCATATCTGGTTATGCGACGGTTATTTGCAGCATCACTACAGTGATTTTAATTGCACTACTAAACAGTGCAATCAATGGAGTTATAGCTACCTGAATATGAACTGGGGGTGGGGTAATGATTCGAATGGATATTATGCTTTCGGGCAATACAACCCGGATGAAGGTGATTACAATACAAATCTACACGTAATAACAGGCATCAGACCATGAGTATAATAAGAGCGACTTCATTTTTAAAGATACTTTCGATTGCCTCATTTCCTGTGCTTCTGGCAGGTTGTTTCAGGAGAGGTGATGAAGTACTACCTGACAACAGCCCTGTCAGCTCACTTGTGTCAGGAACCTGGATTTTAGAGAAGGTCGTAACACCGACAAAAGTCCTGACGGGTTCTCAAATTGGATATTCAGAAAAGCTTGTAGTCTCCTCGGTTAACGGTTATGTTGCTGATCAAATTTATCGTGATGATACTTTATTTGCCACAAATTTTCGCGCGGGAAATATAAAGCCAACTCAAAGCGCAAAGCTTAAGACTGTACTAATGCATTACCGTGATGGAAGAAAGAGATTCTTCAAGGTAACGATTGTTTTAAGAGAACCTACTATACTTCAAGCATCTCAATACTTGCATGAACTAGGCGGGCAAGCAGATTCGATCAAGTATTATTACTCACAGAACTGGTGGTAACCCGGTCACTTCGAAGCATACTGCCCGTTCACTTATTTGTACATATCAGCAGAAACGGGTGCCCTTCGCCAATACAATCCCAATAGTGGAAACTTCAATGGGAACCTGCATGTAATCACCGGAATCAGACCTTTGTCTATATGGAAATGTTCAAAAAATTCTTATTCGCTTCTGCAACCGCGTGCTGCCTTGTACATATCTGTTCGTGCGATGACGGGTGGGGGCCGGGAGGACCTACTATGGCAAAATTACGTAGTAAATGGCGACTGGACTCTGCTAAAACAAATAGCAAATTAATGAGCAGACCTTCCGAAATGCTTGAAATTGATAACAGGGAACAGCAGGATATTGACTATACTTTTCAAGACGATTCGCTCGTGAATACCCAAAACTGGTCAGCGGACACCCAGCCTGTCATCGATGAAGCCCTCAATACAATACTGGTAACTTATCGATCGGATTTAAAGCGCTTTTACAAACTTCACGTACGCGTTGGACTTCCCCATAAATTAGAAGCGACTGATTATGTGAAAGAAATTGGAAGCGCAGCCGACTCGGTGAAATTTTACTACACAGAAGTCTGGCAATAAGAAAAAAGTATTCGATTTGTTTGAATACTGTCACTTCGAACCATACCGATCGTTCACCTGCTTGTACATATCCGCTGGTACCGGTGATTTGATTTCGGGGATTTGTTGTTTGGGGCGTACCCAGTCGAGGTAGCCTTTGGCCCAGGCGTAGGCGAGGCCGAGGATCAGGATGCCGATGAAAACGGTCATTTCGGCCATTGCAAACCAGCCCCAGGCCCCATTTGTTTGCGCTATCAGCTCTTCATTGCCAAAAACAACCGCCCAGGGAAAAAGAAAAAGCAGCTCCACCTCAAACAAAACGAAGATCAATGCTACAATGTAAAACCGGATATTGAACTGGATCTGCGCATTTCCCATCGGGTCTTCGCCGGATTCGTAGGTACTCAGCTTTTCCTCGTTGGGATTGTCGGGGCGGAGGAATTTTGCAACAAGGAGCATTACACCCAGCAATACCAGGCCGGAAATGATGAAAAGTAATATGTAACCAAAATCAGAAATCATACTTTGCTTCTTTTTGCAAATCTAATCTTTAAATCTCCCCGTTCACAAAATCGATAAAATTGTCGCGGTTGATCCAATTAGTTTTTGCGTCTGGATAGGCTTCAACAAATGCTTTTGGAAATTTCACCTTGCTATCGTTCCATTTGAATTCATAGCCGCTCAATAGATCATTTCTGACTTCCAGCCAATCTAGTTCCTGCTGATCGTATGTGCGCCAGAAGTAAACAAACGGGTCTTTTCGTGAATAAGAGTTGTACTTCATTCGCTCGGCCGCCAGATAATTTTCCCAGATCAACCCGGTATCCTGACGTTGCGCAGGCGGCAGGAAATTGTTGATCAGTGCATTCCTGATCCCATTATCAAAAAAGAACCATTTCGACGATTTCGTGACTTCTTTCCTAAGATTTTTACTAAATCCCCCAATCCTGAAAATAATGAACACTTTCGAAAACAGATCAAGGTAGCGCTCAACTGTATTCCGATCTATTTGCAGCGATTTTGACAACTCCTCGTACGAAACTTCCTGGCCGGTCTGGTAAGCTATCAATTGCAGCAGCTGCAACATTTTGTGAGAATACTTAACCTGTTCAAACATCAGAATATCTTTTAGTAAATAGGCATTCACCATTTCCTTGAGATAATCCTTTTTGTCCTCTTCCGCGGTCATTTTTAATACGTCAGGATAGGATCCATATACCAGCCGGTTTTCCAATTGTTGTTTTGTCTCAAGATAACTTTCCTGCTCAGATAGTTCCATCTGTGCCAGCGGAAACAATTGATAACTTATCTGTCTTCCTACCAGTGGCTCGCCTGTGCGGTTTGAAAGCTCAAAAGCGGACGAGCCGCTGGCAATGATCGTCAATGCAGGGAAGGAATCAATCAGGAGCTTGAGCGTTTTGCCTATCTCAGGTACCACTTGTGCTTCATCAATAATCAATAATTCCAGATCCGTTACCCATCTTCGAAAAGCGGCAACACGTCTGTCAGTAAGAATAGCGATAGAATCGAGGTCTTCTCCATTCATGAAGAGCGACTTCCCTGAAAATTGACTTTGAATTTCGTTAAGCAAATGCGTTTTCCCAACCCGCCTCGCACCTGATAATACGATTACCTTGTTCGATTTTAGCTTGCTGTTGATCGTATCAAAAACTGCCCGGTGGAATGACATATTAGCTGACATTGGAATCTCTATTCAACAAATTTAGCTAAATTCATTGAATGTGTTCAACCAATTTAGCTAAATTCATTGAATGCATTCAAATGAATTAGAATTTTGTTGAGTTATGTAAAAAAATAGTAGTAGCTAGCGGATTCACCAGCCGCCCGCCCAATAACTCTCCCCCGAAAAACCACTTTTTGCCAGCAACCGCGCGGCCTGCTTGCTGCGCTTTCCGCTTTGACAGTAAAAAACGATTTTTTGATCAGGGGAAAAAGAAGAAATCACGTCGGGAATTTCTGAAAGGGGTATATTGACGCCGCCAAAGTTATCTGCCTCATATTCATAATCTTCGCGCACATCCACCAGTTGAATATGCTCCGGGTCGGTTTCACTTACTTTTTCATATTCTTCCCACGAAATCTCCACTAACTCTGTGTCCGCTTCTTTGATCTGCGGTTTTGCGGCAGGTACTGGCGAAGTTGTAACCGTTCTGTTGAATTTGAAAACGGAAGTGGCATTGGTAAGCGCGTTGATCACAAGCAGTTCGCCGGATAGTACCTTACCAACCCCGCAAGCGATTTTAATAGCCTCATTCGCCATGTAAGTGCCGATCATTCCCGGCAAAATTCCGATCACGCCCGCCTCGGCGCAGTTATCACCTTCCTCAGCGTCGGGGAAAAGGCAACGGTAGGTAGGTCCGTCTTCATAATTAAAAACAGAAACTTGCCCCTCAAATCTGAGAATAGAGCCAAATACCCAGGGTTTTCCCAATGCAACACAAATATCATTCACCAGATAACGCGTTTCGAAATTGTCCGACCCATCGATGATCAGATCGTATTTACTGATGATTTCGGCTGCGTTTTCCTCAGTGAGCTTTACAGGATAGGGCGTGATTTTAACAAATTCATTTAGCGCAGAAAGCTTCTCAGCAGCCGTGATCGCCTTACTTTTACCCACATCTCCCAAATTGTAAAGGATTTGCCGGTGCAGGTTGGTGACTTCCACCACATCATGATCGATGATACCGATCTCTCCGATTCCTGCTGCGGTAATATATTGAAGTACCGGACAGCCCAAGCCGCCCGCGCCAACCACCAAAACCCGCGCCGCCTTCAATTTTTCCTGTCCGGTCAGACCGATTTCTGGCAAAAGTATCTGTCTGCTATATCGTTTACGCTCGCCGCTTTCCAATTTTGACATATTGATATTATTGTTTGCTCGTCAGGCAATTTTAGACCTTTTCACCAGAAAACAGGTAATGTTCCGATTTCGATCACCGGGAGCGGGTTAATTTTTTATAAATAAAGCGTTATTTTAACGCATTCAATTAACCTGACAACGACCTGTATTATTTGATGGATCTTATTATCAGAAGTGCTGCCCCCAAGGATTTACCCGTTTTACTGGACATTATCAATCACGCGATCTTAAACACTACGGCCATTTACGATTATGAACCGAGGACGATGGACGAGCAACAGGCCTGGTTTGAGAAAATGTTCAACGACGGAATGCCCGTTGTCGTGGCAGAAATGGAAGGTAAGGTGATCGGCTACGGATCTTACAATACATTCCGGCCGAAAATCGGCTACAAATTCAGTGTAGAACATTCCATTTATCTCGATGATAAGTCCCGCGGAATGGGGGTAGGAGGGAAACTACTGGGAAGTCTAATCCAGCGCGCGAAAGAATCCGGTGTCCACACAATGATCGGCGTAATTGACGCTGCAAACCGCGGCAGCATCGAATTCCACAAGAAATATGGTTTTGTCGAAAAAGGCTACCTCAAAGAGATAGCCTTCAAATTCGACCAGTGGCTCGACGTTGTATTTATGCAGTTGCTGATCGAGGAGGACTGATTCGTATAAATCACCAACCCTACCAAGTCCTCTTCTTCATATATTCATCCAGCTCGGACCGTTTCATCGGGATCTCGCCCGGGTTTTTGTCAAGCCATTTCATGAAGTCGCTTTTTAGGGTGTCAGACCATTGGCTGTCGATCTGGCCGGGGGTGTATTTGCCTTCTTTCAGCATTTTAATACCAAACTTATCGCGCAATGCGATGAACTCGGCGGTGACGATTACTTTTTCGGCCAGATGTGCGGGGATGAATATTACGCCTTCACGCTTCGCAAGGACCAGATCGCCGGGCAGCACGATCGCGCGGCCGATGCGGATCGGCGTATTCAGGCCAGAGAGAAAAACGTCTTTCAGATAGGAGGGATCCCAGTCTCTTACAAATGCATTGAATCCTTCAATCTTGGAAAGTCCTTCCAGATCGCGCGAAGAAGCGTCGAAAATGACGCCGTTGCCCGATTTGGCAAAAATAGAATTACCCAGATTGTCGCCGATCAAAGTGCCCTGCGCGATCTTGCCAAAACCATCTGCGACATATACATCACCCTTTGATAGCTGGTCGATCGGCCACGAATTGGTGTTGCCGATACGCCCGTCTTTTGCGCCTCTTTCTTTAATACTCTTCTCCACATCGGGCCGCGACGGCATAAACTGAGCCGTAAGTGCGCGGCCCGCGATGGGTACATCCTGGTGGATCATCTTCCAGTTACCGTCAAACTGGCAATTATATCCTTCATTCTGCAAAACCACCCAAGCTTCTTCAATTGCGATTTCTTTTACCCGCCTGATCAGATCGTCCGGCACTTTCGGGCGACCGTCGGGAAACCTTTCGCCCTTCCATTCGGAGGTAAGGAAGATCAGTTCGTCCTTGGATATCGTCTGCGCCTCGGCGGCATTTGTAAACGTGAGCGCAGAAAGAGCAATTGCGGCTAAGCTCAGAAGTTTAAATTTCATAAATGGAAAATGGTTGATCAGGTTTTTGGGTGGATAAAAATAGGTATAAACTTACTTATCCCACCAAACCAGACTGGAAAGCGTATTTGTCCCGCCCTGCCGGTCGCGTGCGTCCATAAAATTGACACGGTTGTATTGCTCTTCCGAATCAGGAATTACAAAGCGCGTAGGTATTTTTCCGCCCGTCAAATTTCCGGGATAATTGGTAGGAGTGAGTTTAGGATAGCCGGTTCGGCGCCAGTTGGAAAAAATTTCATATTCATCTTCCAAAAACAATGCAACCCACTTCTGCGTAGCGATCTGCTCGATTTGCTGTTCCACGGTACCGGTTGATCTGTAAGGATTTGCGGTCAGATATGCATTGATTTTTGCTTCTGAAATGGTACCTGCCGGACCAAAAAGTGACCACTGGCGCAGGCCCGCTCTCACCGCATTATTATACGCAACTGCTGCCGTACTTCCGGTATACCAGCCACGAACCGCCGCTTCTGCCAGCAAAAGATTTGTTTCAGCATTTCCGAAAACGATCAGCGGCGAAGCATACCTGAGTACCGTGGCCGGATTGGGCTCCGAATATTCATTGAAATCAGCAGGGCGACTATTGAATGCAGCATTCGGCATACCCTTTTGCGCCGCAGTAGAAGTGTCAGCCACAAAAGTCGATCCTTCCGGTTTCCATACAACAGATACCACATTCAGGCGGGGATCTTTGGTGGTTTTCAAATGATCGATCAGCGTTTTCGCCAATTTCCCGCCTTCCACATTATCGCCGCCCGGGGTAATATAGTCGGTTGCCATTAAACCGTTCGCGATAAAATTGCGGCTAAGTGTTTGTGAACCATCTACATAAGCTATTACCGCACGGTCCGCATCTTCGAGTATAACACCACCTGCGATCGCTTTTTCAACCCACGTTTTAGCCAATGCATTATCGACTTCTGTCAGACGCATTCCAAGACGCAGCATCAGCGAGTAGGCGAATTTTTTCCATTGCGTGATATTGCCCGCGTAAATCAGGTCGGCATTTGCAAAATTGGCCTGGGAAGCGTCGAATGCGGCAATGGATTCTTCCAGCTCTTTCAGCATATCCGCATAAATCGCTTGCTGGGTATCATATTTCGGGCCGTAGTTTTTTTCTGATAAAGCCCGGCCGGATTCGAAATAGGGAATATCACCGTAAAGGTCAGTAAGGCGGTGGAAAATGTAGGCTCTCCAAATCCTTGCCGCCGAAAGCTTGTTGACAGCCAAAGGATGATCCTGCACCGCATCGATGATCTGGTTGATCGAAATCACCGCGCCTGCACCTTGCGCAGTACCGGCGTAGGCATTCCAGCTCGCTTGCGAATAGTTGAAATTGAAGTACTTATCCCCCGCAGCAGGCACCTCTTTATATGTGGCGAAATGCTGCATCGATTGTCCGATCGTGAGGTAGGCGGCGCCGGTAAAGTTAGTCGCGACACCGTCCAGCTGGGCTCTCGTGAACAGATATTCGGGAACAACCTGGGCGTATTTGTTCGGGTCGACGTTCATTTCCTCGAAACCATTATCGCAAGAGGAAACCATCAGGGCCAGTGGGGCCGCATATATGAATTTTTGAAATAGACTTTTCATCGTACAGTTCATGTTTTAAAATTTCACCATCAGGTTCACGCCCATACTACGGGTTCTCGGCACACCAAATGCTTCCAGACCCTGCGCATTAGTACTCGTATAGCTCGATTCAGGATCGAAGTAGTTTTGCTTTTTATCCTTGAAAAGAATAGCAAGGTTACGCGCAACGAATGATACCGAAGCCGATTGCAGTTTGAGGAAAGCCAGCTTGTTAACCGGGATATTGTAACTCAGCACAACCTGACGAAGCTTGATGAAATCGTTGTTGAACATAAACATCGCCGTGTAATTCTTGTCGTTGTCGTAGTAAGTATCCACATCCTTTTTCTCCCAGGTTTTGCTAAAAGGGGCGCCTTCCGGTGTCACACCTTCCACAGTTACGCCTGTATCTCGGCCTGGCAACGTTTCTTTCGGCAAACCAAAACGGTAGGCATATTGGTAAAGGTTGGAGTACACAATACTTCCGAACTTACCGTCCAGCAATACATTCAGTGACAAATTTTTGTAGCGAAAATTGTTGGTAATACCCATTGTCAAAGGAGGCGTACCTTGTCCGATCTCTTCCAGGTCACCGCGTACTGCATAGCCGCTGGCCGGGTTGAATATCACATTTCCACCCGCATCAGTTTTCTTCCGGTACCCCCAAACCGTTCCGTAAGGTCGGTTTACAGCATTGCGGACCACGCCACCACCTACGCCGGTAGCAATGTCCAATGCATTGATCCCTTCTGCCAGCTGCTCGATCTTGCTTCGGTTGTAAGCCATATTATAGCTCACATCCCATCCAAAATTCGTTTTCTGGACCGGCGTTCCTGTTATCAATAACTCCACCCCTTTATTACTCAGCTCACCCACATTCAACAATGCAGAAGTGTAGCCCGACGACAATGCGATGTTGGTCGTCACGATGTCATCAGTTGTTTTGCGGTTATATAAAGTGATGTCCAGACCTATCCGGTTGTTCAGGAATTTGGCTTCCAAACCTCCTTCGTAAGTAGTCGAGGTCAAAGGTTTCAAGTCGGGATTCGGCACTTCCGAAGAAGCTAGTCCCTGCACGGGACGACCGTTATGTCCGCCTTGCTGCATATTGTAATATTGGTAAATCTGATAAGCATTCACCGTTGCGCCGCCAACTTGCGCCCACGAACCGCGCAGCTTTGCAAAACTGATCGCCGAAGGCAGATCCATCGCTTCCGAAAGGATCAGCGAGCCACCGATGGACGGGTAAAAAATAGTATTGCTTTTTGGATTCAAGACTGAAAACCAATCCTGGCGGCCGGAAACAGTTAAGTAAGCCAACCCTTTGTAGCCGAAGTCAACCGATCCGAAGAGCGAGTTGATCGCACTTTTCAGGTACCTCGGCGTGGTGGTCATGGCAGCTAAATTGGTGTAGCTGTAAAATTCAGGGATCGTAAATTCGCTGCCTAAAATGATCGTTTCGTCAAAAATGCTGCGCTGTGCATTCGCGCCGGCCATCGCCGAAAAGCTTACATTTTCCCACTCCTTGTTGTAGTTAACAGTCAGCATTCCGTTGGTTTCAGAAGAACTTGTTTTTCTTCCTTCATAACTTCCACGCGGAAAGAATGCATTGTTGGTAGGCTGCACATATTCAGAAGTAAAGCTGTAAAAATCCTGGCTCACACTTCCTTTTACGTACAGGTTTTCAAGAATATCATAACGAAGGCTTCCCTGACTTAAAAAGCGGTGTTTCGTATCGTCGTTTTTGAATTTATTAATCACAAAATAAGGGTTTGGAGCAGCTGGTACCGGATTCCATTCCATTTCTTTGCCGGTCACCGGATCGAATCCAGGCGAAAGGCTGCGGATATCTACTGTGTTGGCAACCAGGTAAGTAGCCCAATGCGGGTTCATATCTGCATAACCTACTTTCGGACGGTTGGTACCTTGTTCCAGGTTGTATTGGAAAACAGTTTCGACACTCAGTTTTTTGCCCAAAAAAGCATTCAGGTTCAAATTCGCGATGCGGCGGACAAACGAAGAATTCGGCACCACACTATTGGATTTCGTATTATTCAAACCCAAGCGGAAGTTTACAGTTTCCGTACCGCCAGTCAATGCAACGGAGTTGATGTAGTTGGTACCCGTATTATAGAAATTTTTCAGGTTGTCTTTTTGCGGAGAATAGGGGTGCATTTTCCCGTCGACCTGGATCGTCGGTTGGCCATCCATTTTTGCGCCGTACGAAAGGCGGCCCGTGCTTTTAGCCTGTTCCACCGTAGTCGGTTTCACACCGTCCACACCCTGCCCATATTCATACTGCCAGTCGGGAATAACAGCAAGCGTTTCAAATGTGGTATTACTGTTGATCTCCACACCGATTCCCTTTTGCGCGCGGCCTTTTTTAGTGGTGATCAAAATCACTCCGTTGGAAGCACGGGCGCCGTAAAGTGCCGCCGCCGGTCCACCTTTCAGCACGCTGATTGACTCGATATCGTCGGGGTTAATACCACCGATCCCGTCACCGCGGTCGACGTTCATTCCATTTCCATCCGCAGTAGTTCCACCCGGGGTAGAATTATCCATAGGCATTCCGTTGATCACGTACAGAGGCTGGTTATTTCCATTCAATGAACCGTTTCCGCGGATCACAATGCGGCTCGATCCGCCCGGGCCGGTCGCCATACCTGATGCATTCACACCGGCGATCTTGCCTGTCAATGCATTACCGATATTGTTTTCGCGCGCCTGGGTGAACTCCGAACCTTTCACTTCTGAAACCGCGTAAGCCAATGCCTTTTTCTCTTTTGCAATACCCAAAGCGGTGACCACCACCTCATTAAGCGCTTTTGCTTCCGGTTGCAGCTGCACATTAACAGTAGTCTGGTTGCCAACAGCCACTTCCTGCGAAGTATAACCTACGAAGCTGAAAATCAACACCGAAGAAGCAAGTTCTGCGTCAGGAATATCGATTGTGAAATTTCCCTCAGCGTCCGACGAAGTACCTCGCTGTGAGCCTTTTATCAGAACACTTACACCAGGCAGGCCAGCGCCGGTCTCGTCGGTTACTTTCCCGGTCAGATTGCGTTTTGGGGAAACTTTACTTTCAGCAGACGTTTCGCCTTGTGCAGCCTGCTCGCGTTTCAGGATAATGCGGTCCTGCACCACTTCGTACACCACGTGGTGAGGTGCCAGGATCTGGGTTAGCACTTCCGAAAGTGCCTCCTGCTGAAATTTGAAGTTGCTTTTCTGGTCATTGAAGATCTGCGGATTGTACATGAACTTCACCTTCGCCACTTGCTCGATCTTCTCCAATGTCTTGTCAATATCCGAGTTGGATAGCCGTAGCGTCACTTTTTGTTCCAGTATTCGTTGTCCGCGCACGTCGTTGGCGTGCACAAGCGCGCCGACTGCGATGGAAAGTAGGGCTTGATACAGCGTAATGCGCATGATTTTCTGTAAAGCATGATGAAATTGTACGGTTTTTGGCATATAGGAGTTTGTTAAAAATGGTCAGTAACAGCCTTTGCTGCTGATGATAATGCTCGCATCCATCTGCTCGTATTCTGCTCCGAGCGTTTTGCAGATCAGGGTCATTTTTTCAAATAGCGGCTCGTCGGAAAGGGAGGCGGTGAGGTAGCAGTTGTGCATTACTTCCGCATCGAAAATGATCTTCACTCCGTAAGACTTTTCCAGTGTTGCGAATACTTCCGAGACAGGAGTTGCTTTAAAATCAAACGATTGCCGCTGAATAGGCAGTTCAAGCAGCTTTGGATCAGGTACCAGGCTCCGGGTCAGTCGTAACTCCTTGGCTGCGAAGACGATCTGCTGGTTGGGCGTCAGTATCATTCCCGCCAGCTTCTCATCCGCATGCTGACTTGCCAGCGCCTCTTTCGTCATCGGGAACACAGAAACCTTACCTGTTTTCACAACTACCTTCACTTCTTTGTCATTTTCAAATGCCCTTACCTTGAAGCTGGTACCTAACACTTTCGTCGCCAGCGTGTGTGCGTATACATAGAAGGGTTTGTTCGGATTTTTAGCCACTTCAAAAAACGCCTCGCCGACCAGGAACACTTCTCTTTTCTTTCCTTCAAACTTTCCGGGGTAGGTAATGCGGCTGTCGGGTTGCAGCAAAACCGTACTGCCGTCTCCCAGCGTGACCAGTTTTACCTTGTTCGTCGAGTTGTATTGCTCCACCAAAGGCTCTTCTATTTTGCTCAGAATCACCTTGTACTGATCCGATTGCTGCCTGTTGATACTCTGCTTGTTAAGCCACCAGCCCACAAAGAGCAATGCGATCACGGACGCAGCCAAGTGGTACCAGTTAGGACGGAATTTCAGCCAAACCGTCGTTTTTCGGGCTTCTTTTTCACCGATCGCGTGTGAAAGGCGGTAAATTTCATTGGCTACTTCTTCATCTGAAATCTGGTTAAAAGTGGCTTCTGTCGCAGCCAGCAGCGCTATTGCTTTTTCTACCAGCTCCGTCTTGTCGGGATTTTCTTCAAGCCACCTGGCCCACGCGGCTGTCGCGCTGGCATCATGGAACAAAACCCACTTCCTGAACGACATATCCGCGGCAAGTTCCTCCGGAAGATAATTTTGGTAATTATGCATAAGCGGCAAATGAAAATTTGGCTAATTTCTATAAGGATGCAGAATGATTGGGGCAATACTCTTTTTTGTGAAATTTTTTTTGGAGGTATAGCCGATGGATTACCAGATCGCTCCATTGGGAAACTATTTGAGGCGCGAGTCAGAATTAACTGAGTTATTTAAAGAAGTGAATAGCGGATTTAAATTTTCATCCAAAAGCTCTTACTATGACCCGTTTCAATAGAATTCTATTCTTGATCAATTTAGTCAGCTTATCAGGCTGCGGAGTCTTCACAGACCGCACCACAGTAGTTTACGGAACCATCACCGATCAGAATGGCGAGCCGGTTGATAGTATTTTGGTTTCGATTGACGGAGTTAAAGGTTTTAGGTACGAGACGTTGAAACAGGTTTCACCTAATAATGTTGGTAGCTATGAATTACTCGTTGAGGTGCCGAAGAAATTTTCATCTGTAAATATCATAGTTGACACCTCGCCAGTTGAAAATGTCGGAGTCGAAAGGCCGTACAAAAAACTTCTTGTTAAAAAAAATGACAAATCAACCAATAACTGCTGCTCGGCTTCTATCGGAGAGAAGACTAAATATGATTTTCAATTGATACCTAAATGATTGAATATGAATACACAGATTACTACCACAGCGAAGAGAATGTACCTGCTGATCACTTGCCTCTTCCTGAGCTTTTTGCTCTCACAATGTTTTCTTACACAGGATCGTACCACCGTAGTATACGGAACAATTACCGATCAGAATGGCGAGCCGGTTGATAGTATTTTGGTGTTGATTGACGGAGTTAAAGGTTTTAGGTACGAGACGTTAAAAGAAATGTACTCTGGAAAGAATGGTACCTACGAATTGGTACTAGAGGTGCCAAGAAAATATAGCTCCGTAGACGTAATTATTCCCTTCGGCTCCTATGTCAATCCCAAATTTCAGAAATACTATAAAGATAAATTGGCAGTAAAAAATGATAAGCCGACTAACGATTGCTGTATAGCGACAATCGGCGATAAGACCAAATACGATTTTCAATTGATACCCAGATAATTTAAATATGAATACACAGACTACAAACTTGAGAAAGAGAATCTGGCTGCTTATCACCGCCCTATCTCTAAGCTTTTTGCTCTCACAATGCTTTCTTACACAGGATCGTACAACAGTAGTTTACGGAACCATCACCGATCAGAATGGCGAGCCGGTTGATAGCATTTTGGTTACTATCAAAGGAGTAGACGGTTTTAAATATGAGAGGTTGAAAGAAGTTTACTCCGTGGAAGATGGTAGCTATGAATTGGTAGTAGACGTTCCAAGGAAATACGGCTCAGCAAACGTAGTTGTACCTTTTGGTTCATACGACAACCCCAAATATGAGAGGAATTACCAAGGCAAGAAGACTTCTAAAAATGATCAGCTCACAAATAATTGCTGTAAAGCTTCCATTGGTGACAAAACGAAATACGATTTTCAGCTAATACCTAAATAGTTCATTTTCAATTTTAACGCACTTGCCATGATGCATTTCTTAAAATGCGGTAGAGGAAAACTATGTCTTTTCCTCCTGCTCCTTCTTTGTGTTCTTTCAACCGTTTCAGCCCAGGATTATATTCAGCAAAGGGATGCAAAGCTCAATGCACTGGACTTGACGGGTCTGGGCAAAACTCTTTTTCTCAATGCTGCAATCACAGATCAGCATGAAGTCAATCATTACAGAAATTTGGCAAAAAGCCCAATACCAGATCCCGAGCGGGTCACATCAGCTGAATGGCAAAATCTGTATGAAAGATTAATGGACGCGGATTTCAGACCAAACGGGGAGAAGTTGGCGGACTTTGAGAAATGGATGGAGACCGATCCGGCGAAAATCACCAAAAACGATACGGTACCAATCGGTATCATGAATCTGGAAGGTATATACCTGACCGGTACTGAGATTACAGAAAATGAAGCCCAAAAAAAGGCAGGTAATAAAGCTGACTTCGTGAAATACGAAAGGGTGAGAATCGTGTCAGCTTCGGTGTTAAAGGAAGATCTCTATCAGGCAGATGTGATTTTTAAACTGAGTCCGGGTTTCTATTTCTCAAATCAAACTGATCAGGTGAAAACGGTCGAAATTGATTTTGGGAATGGAAAAGGGTACCGAAGTTTTACGCTTTCAGAGCAGCTGATACCACATCGTTTTGAAACAGAGGGCGAGCACTTGATCCATATCCGGCTGACGACTGGCCGCATTACTTACCGCTTTGAAACCAAAGTGAATGTCCTTCAAATGGAGCGAATCAAGCCATTTGCAGAGTTTCAGATCACGGCCAACAAAATCTATCAGGATACTGCGGACAATGACCGATCAGCCAGAACTGCATTGGTAGGCGGAAACGTCAGGATTCTGCTGGGCTGTGACCAGATATTGAACAAACCGATCATCATTGCCGAGGGGTTTGATATGGGGCAGGATATCTTTTTGGATTTCCTGGAAGCCAAATACAGAACCAGATTTAATCGATACTTAGCGGAGGGTTATGATCTGGTATTTTTGGATTACTCCGACGGCCGCGCAGCGATACAAAACAATGCGCAGGTGCTAAAAGCATTGATCCAACAGGTTAACACGATGAAAACGGGTTCAGCCCAATCTGTGGTGATCGGCGAAAGTATGAGTGGTCTGGTTGCGCGATGGGCACTCAGACAAATGGAAAACGAAGGGCTGGCTCATCAGGTTAAGCTGATGCTTTGTTACGATACGCCGCACCAGGGAGCGAACGTCCCGGTCGGACTCACGCAACTGATGCACGCAGCAAGTCCCACACTACTCACCAAAGTGATCCTCAAATTTTTCGCGAAAGGCTGGCGAAACTATTATCTGGCAATGTCAACGCCCGCAGCTTTGCAGCTATTGATGCACCAGACCGACGCTCCAAATATTGGTGGCAAGCATCCGGAGTTTGATCTGTTCCGGACTCAACTGGTAGCGCTTGGCAATGGCGGTTATCCTCAGAACTGCCGCAACATTGCAGTGACACACGGTAGTATGGATGCGGGCGATCTAACATTATTTAACGATTATCAGTACGGCAGCAGGATATTGCGAAGCTGGACACCGTTTGGTTTACAGAATACCAACATCGACATACATACCAGCCATCCCGGCCAAAACACCAATGTACTTCGTTTTGCAAGCTGGGGTATATTTTCAAAAGCAATCGGTATTAACCGAAAATATAACAGTCCTTTAAACGACGATTTTCTTCCTGGCGGTAGAACGAATGCACCAGTTCCGAACAAATTGTTCAATTCTACAAAGGAATTTGAATTCTGCTTTGTACCTACATTTAGTGCCATTGATTATACTGGGCCCCGAGTGACGCAAGCAGATCGCGAGCTGCTGAATGTGACAGCTGTAAATGCGCAAACTGTTAATCGGAAAACTCCATTTGCGGCTATATATGGAAATAATGAAAACACTGAGCATGTTGAGGCAGACGATATCGAGTGGGGGTTAATTGGCGAAGCCGAAAACCTCCTTACTGGCATAGCCGCTTGCCCGGCGCTTCCAGTGCCACCGGTTCCTACAATAATGACTTACCCTGTTTGCCACCCGTTCGACAAGAAAAGGACTACCGAAGACAACACTGCATTTGTTAATGTATCCCTCGCTTCTCCTTCTAATGGACTGTATATTCACAATTGGACTGTCGCGCCAGGCGACCAGCACTTTACAACTACCGGTGATCAAATTACTTTTCGGGCTGAGAGCGTGGGATTATATCAAATCACTTGTGTGCGTACATACCCGGGGCGGAGGGATATCAGCAGTACCCACTCGGTAGGTATTTTCGTGGCCGATTGTAAAGATGTTACCGCAGATCCCGAAACGCCAACCGAACTGAATCTGGCTGAGGCAGATGTATTAGCAAGCGATGTATGGGAAAACGACTTTTTGCTTACCACCGTCGCCGACCTGGAAGTGTTTGCACATTATATTGGAAACCCTAAAATATTATACGCTACGCTCGCAAACGGCACATTCGTCCCGAGAACCACGTTACTTGCGAGCGGGATGTTTGAGGAATTCTCAGAGTTATTTGCAGCCACAGATCCGCGTATACCTCTTCCGGTCCGGCTCAAAACTTTTACCGTGAATGCGGAGGGAAAAACAGCTTTGCTAGAATGGAAAACAGAGAGCGAAACAAACAGCAGCCATTTCGAAATCGAAAGAAGTAACACCGGAAAAGACTGGTTTTACATTGGTAAGGTTCAGGCTGAGAACATTCCGGATGAACCGGCGCAGTACCAGTATGCAGATCAGAATATTACCGCAAAGCACGTTTACTACCGGCTCAAAATGGTCGACGGTGATTCGACTTTTGCTTACAGCCAAATTCGTTCGCTTGCATTTGACAGGGCGTCAGAACTAGCCGCTTATCCGAATCCAATAGGGCCGACTGGTGAGATTCAACTGCTTTTAGGCGACGTGGGTATAGCAAATGTCCGCGTTTTTGATCTGGCCGGTAAGCTGGTTTCAAAGTTTGAAAAAGCTAATGCGAAGATCAATATAGAGGGCCTGCCGTCAGGCAAATATATTCTGCAAATCGGAATGGCAGACGGTACGAAAGAGAGCCGCACGATCGTGAAGGAATAGCTATAAATTTTATTTAAAATAAAGGTAAGCCAGAACGAGCGCCTGACTTATCAGCTGCATTTGGACTTTCAATGAATTGATCGCCTTAAACAACAGATTTGCAACCGATTGCCTGTTTACCTGCATCAGGTCGGCGATTTGTTCGTTGTCCATTCCTTCGTAGTATTTCAGGAATATCGCTTCTTTCTGGCGGCGCGGCAGGTCGTCCAAAGCCGTGCGGACTTTTACCTGGTTTTCCGTAAAAACTTCATGTTGCTCGATTTCTGTCTCAATGGTCTGGTAATCAGACAGCTCACCTGCTTCTTCAATATCCAGTTGCGGAAGTGCATTATTGTTTCTCCTGAACTCCTGCATCAGCTGGTTTCGCAAAGCCCGGAGGAAATAAATCGTCACAAACTGGATCTGTATATTATTTCTTTTCTCCCAGATATGGATCAGCAAATCCTGAATGGAATCCTTGATGAACTCTTTGTCGGAAGTGAAATTAGTGGCGTAGTTGAAAAGCGTGCGGTACTGTTTGTCGGCTAGCTGGCAGAACGCAAGACTATCCCCCGCCTGGGATTGCTGCCAGAGGTTCAGAAGAACAGTATTCTCCTCAGCGATGCGTTGTCTTTTGTTCAAATCTTGTCAGGTAAGACAACAAATAAACTGGTAATTGATAATAATGTAAAATATATGAAAGACTTTATTTTATTACCTAGAATAATCTACCGGCAAATTGCATTATCCCAGAATATTTAATTACTATTTATTTGTCTGATTAAGCTATTGCTTGTCTAACTGAGCGCAGTCGAAGTACATGCACTTTGGCTGCGCTCAGTTAGACAATACGCTTATACATACGCAATGCAATCGATTTCCACCAGCGAGTCGCCTGGTACGCCGCCATAAACTGCTACTGTTGTGCGGCAGGGCGGTTTGCTGCCAAAACGCCCCTTATAGGCTTCGTTCATCAGTTTGTAATCATTCAGATCATGCAGGAATACACTGCATTTGAGCACTTTTTCCATAGAAGAACCCGCCTTGATCAGCTCTTTTTCGAGTTCGTCGAGCACGTGTTTGGTGTGGGCAGTAATATCTCCTTCGAAGTGAGCACCTTTTCCGGCAACAAAAACCAGGTTATTGAATTTGGTATGGCCCGAAAACAAGGGCACATCCTGATACATTTCGACACTGCCGACTTCTTTTTCGGGCGCAGCTTCGGCCTGCACTTTGGAGGCTGCTCCAATGCCGGCTATTCCTGCTACGGACGCGAAAAGTTTCTTGATAAGTGATCGTCTTTCGGTTTTCATAATGGTCTGAATTGGTTTATAAATAAGCTGTCTTAGGATCTTTTTTTCTTGCTCTTTTTTGCGATTTTCTCGCTGGCCGGAAGTGTGATTTTCCAGATGCTGCCGCCTGCTTTGTTACCGCCCTGCTTTCCGCCGTATTCAATCACATAGAGTGTATTTCCGACAAGCAATGCATCGGTCGGAGAGGTGAAATTGTCGACGATCCGGGTAGTTTTCGTCTTGTAGTTGTCGGCGGATTTGTCATAGCTCATTTCCAGATGCAACAGATCTTTCCCCTGCCTGCGCAGCGGACTTGGATTAACGACACCGTTTCTCGGCCCGCCTGTGTACCTGATCACAAATCCGTCACCCGCGAGGTCTTTGCCTAATGTTTTATCATTGTCAAAAAACAGCCCCAGCGGCGATGAATGTGCATTAAAAGTGCCCACAGTTACTCCTGTCGTGTCTCCGTCCATTACAATGCCCGTTTTCCGGTCGCGGTATTCATTGGCATCGGGGCCAGTATTCTGAACTGCCGGAGTGAACTGAACACCTTCCGGTTTCTTTGGAAATTCAGGATCATTGTGAAAATATTTCATGAGCCAGGCAAATGCGAACTTGCTCAGGAACGGATCTTTTTCGGGATCTGGTTGATAGTCAGCAAACTGCTGCGGATTTTCAATGCCGCCCATGATCCACGGAAATCCATAATGGTGTCCAGACCGCACCCAAAACATATCTTCCGGGTGGTCGTAATCGCCGGAATTGGATACCGCGAACAGATTTCCTTTTCCATCAAAAGCCATATCATAAGCATTCCGTATTCCCTCGGCGTAGAGGTAGCCTGCCTTTTTCATTTCCGCAACATCGGTGGTCAATACCAGATCTTTTGAGGCGATCGGAATTCGAAAGATATTCGCTGTCAAAGCATTATCCCGTGCATTCGGATATTCGCCGCCGTTATCCTGCACTTCTCCATGATCGGTTCTCGCTCCTGTATTTACGTAAATGAATTTTTTATCAGGACTGATTTCCAGTGCATTCCAGCCGTGATCGAAAGTGGTTTTATTAGCCCCATACTCAACTGTATTAAAAACAACTGTCATTTCCGGTTTATCCGCGTCCTTTTGCATTTCATAGCGCACCATCCTGCCTTTATTTCCCTTGTTATTATTTACACTCACATTGCCAGCCAGAAAAAGGGTGTTTCCGTTAAATGCAGCGCCCTGCAACCGGGGGATACCGTGGTCCTCCACTGAAAAAACCTTCCTGCCCTCAGGCTTTCCGTTCACCTCCACAATCCTGATCACATCCCCAAAAAACGTGGTATAGTAAATTTCACCTGTATTCGGGTGGCGAATGATCCGCACCGCTTCCGGTTCTACTTTCATGTATTCCTCAATGGTGATATCGTCCCGAAGCGCGACCGGCGTTTTGGTAGTTACCTCCTTCGACTGAGAGAATGTCTGCCCGGCTACCCCGAGCGAAAGCAGGGCGGCGAGTGCATATTGGTAGCGATTTGACATGTTATGTGCTGGTTCAGGATTTATTCTTTTTTGCCCAAATGGCGAATATACGCGACGAGCTGCCACTTCTGCTCATCTTCAAACACATCCTTGAAAGGCGGCATATTTCCCCGCCCGGTAGACAGTTTCCAGAATAAGGCACCGTCGGTCTGACTTTTAACCAGGGTATCGTGAAAATTCGCAGGTTTCTGCCCCAAAGCTCCTCCCGCTGCGCCGTCGCCATAGCCTTCATCCCCGTGGCAGGAGGCGCAGTATAGTGTAAAAAGTTCTTCCCCCTGCGCGAGTGTCAGCGGCTCTTCATGGTGCGGACTTTTGAGGGTATCCGCCCAGGCCGGGGCCTTCCACGGGTCCTGGTTTGAATGTGATTGTCTGTTGTCTCGAGACGAAAGCCCGGCCAGAGCCGAGCCAAAAAACAGGATGATACTTGCGGCAAGGGTAATATTTTGAAGCATTCAGTATCTGGAAAAAGGTGAATTTATCTATCAGTAATTCTCCCTCCAACCCCCAAAGTAATACTCAATTGCCGGAGAGTAATATCCACTCAATGAGGTTGGAAGGAGAAAAACGTTACTTCAAACTGTCTAATGCGGCCCTTACGCCCGCCACTTCTTCGGTGGTGACCTCGCTGGCCGAGTTTCCGAAATTGCTTCGAATGTGTGTCAGTACTTCCGAAATCTCTTCGTCTTTCAAAAAGCTGTGTTGCGGCATCACATTATTATAGGATTGCCCTTTTACTTCAATCGGCCCTTCGAGGCCCTGCAATAGTACTTTGATTAATCTTTCCTTATCGCCGGTCACCCAATCGGCTCCTCCAAGTGGCGGGAAACGCTGCGAATCGCCCATTCCGTTTCGCTGGTGGCAGGCCGAACAGTAAATGCTGTACACGTTTCCGCCGGCAATAGGCTTGTCTTTATCGAGATTATCTTTGGTCTGATCCGGCGTGCGGATGTGGCTCATCGATTTTCTTTTTTCCATCCCCGCAAGCGCTTTTTTTGGAAATTTCTTTTTATCGCCAGTATAGGTAATCTTCCAGATCTTCCCTTTTTCGGTTTCGGCGATATAGATAGAACCGTCGGGTCCCATCGCGATTCCCATTGGTCTGTACACCGCGTCGCTCACATTTACGATCGGGTCTATACCAGCAAATCCGTCTGCAAATATCTCATATTCACCCGCCGGTTGACCATTTTTGAAGGGAACAAAACCGATGAAATAGCTTGACTGCGGATAAGGCGCGCGGTTAGTAGATCCATGAAATGCGATAAATGAGCCATTTTTGTAACGTTCAGGAAACTGGTTACCCTGATAGAATAAAAGATCGTTCGGTGCCCAGTGGCCCGGAAACCCAATCAGTGGTTTCTCATATTGCGCACAGTCGCCCTCCTTCTTCCCGTCGCCGCCGTATTCAGGATTCAATACTTTTTTGCCCTGCATCTGGTCCCAGTAGCAATAGGGCCAGCCGGCGTGCGTGCCTTCTTTTATTCTCAAAAACTCCTCCGAAGGTAGCATTGCACTTTCCCAACCGTCATAAAACTGCGGCCATAAACGCAGTAAATCGTCGCGCCCGTGCTGCAATGCATAAAGGTTGTTATCTGCAAAATTCCAGTCCATACCCACGATACTGCGAAGCCCGGTCGCAAATTTCACTCCGTCCTTTTGCAGCTGCCCAGTTTTGTTTGCATCAAATTTCCATATTCCGCCATGGTCTTCCAGAATAGGGCAGGGCGTCATTCCAGGCGAACCAGGTATCCGGTTATCTTCCTGACAAGCATTGGAATTGGCACCAAAAGGCACATACATATTACCCTTATCATCGAAAGTGATAGGCTTGGCGATATGCTCGTGCATGCCGTGCGGATGGTCGTCGGTCAATATCACTTCTTCCTTACTCTGCGGGATTAGGTCGCCGGGCGTGAGTTTATATCTGTACACCACCAGCTCGGAGCTGAAATAGAGGTAGCCTTTGTAAATCCGCATTGCAGTACCATAAGCCCGCTCTCTGCCCACCCCTCCAAAACGCTTGATAATATCCGCCCTTCCGTCGCCATTCGTATCCCGCAAGGCAATCACCGACTCGCCGGTATTGGCAAACCGTGCTTTTACATAAATATCTCCATTATCATTCACCGCAATATGCCGCGCCCGCCCCGGCAGACTATCCACCACAACAACCGCCTCAAAGCCAGCCGGCAGAAACAATCCGCCGTTCTTGGTATTCACAGGCTGATCCTTCCGAGCCGAATGCTGCGTAAAACCCAATGCACAGCATGTCAGTACGGTAAGGAGGTATTTCAGGTAGCGTTTGTTCATTGAGCTTGGCGGAATCCTCCCTTATTTCAAATAAATAGGCTTCGTAATCCCGTTCAGGTCGTAAACAATCTTGCCACCCATGACCGTGAGCTCGCATTCCAGCTTTTCTTTGCCTTCCATTTTGTATCCTGTTTTATCATAAAAGCCAAAATTTCCTTTGCGCATCGAGAAGATCGCGACGTCTGCAATCGCATCTTCCGAAAGGTGTCCGAGATTTTCTCTGTGGATCACCTGAGCGGGCGTCCACGTGCTGGCTTTGATGACAGCCGGCAGGTCCATTCCCATTACATAAAACTTGGACATAATGCTGAGCATATCCTTCATCGAACCATTCATGCTGCCTGTATGCAGGTCGGTACTGATGGTATTGGGATAAAAACCTGCTTTGACTGCCGGGATAGCCTGCGAATAGTTGAAGCTCGCGCCGCCGTAGCCTACATCAAAAACAATGCCTTTTTTGCGGGCTTCGATCGCAAATGGTTTCACTTTTTTTGTCTCTTCATCCACGATCGTTTCGCGCACATTTCCTTCCAGCAGGGTATAGGCGTGTGTGAAAATATCACCCGGGCGCAGGTGTTTCATGAAAAGATCTTCCAGCGGAAGTGGCGGGGTACTTCCTCCAAAATCGACCATAACAGGCATATTGGCCAGCTTTCCGGCCTTAACCGCATTGTCGACAGGCTTCCAGTCCTGACCTACGAAGTGCGCGACTTTGAAACCCACCACGTCATTTTTGTTCCTTAATGCGACAGCCGCCGCCAGGTTAGGATCCATGTCGGAAGTGTCCTGCTCCCAGTTTCCGCCGCGCATTCCCTGGCCCACGATATTCATAAAAGAGAGTACGCGGGTCTTCGAATTAAGGATAATGTTGTTTTTAAATTCCTCAAATGAGCTCCACCCGGCACCGCCCGCGTCGACGATCGTGGTAACGCCCACCCGGAACGTGAACCCGTCGGGCGGCAGGGCGATAAATCCGTTGCTGAGGTAGTGGTTGACCTGCGTGCCGAAAAAGACGTGTCCGTGAATATCGATCAGGCCGGGCGTGACGTACATTCCTTTTGCGTCCACCACCTGACGGGCTTCTTTTGGGTCAATATCTTTGGCTACTTTTTTGATCTTCCCTTGAAAAATCCCAATATCCATCACCTGATTGATATTGTTTTTCGGGTCGATAACTGTTCCGCCTTTGATTAAAATGCTGTATGTCTGGGCATTGCAAACGAAAAGTCCGGCAGCCGATAAAAGGCAGGTAAGTATAAATCTATATTTCATTTTTTAAAGGGCTTAGGTACTGCTATTCCGGAATGCGATCAGACAACTGCTTTCGACAGCTCTTCTTTCAGTCTGGTAGCAACTATTTTTTCTTCTCCCGGCTTCAACATCCAGGTGGTTATAGTCAGCGTATTGTTCTCGCCGGGCATGATTTCAATCGACGGGCTTCCATCCCGCAGGTTTTGCTGCAACACTTTTACGGGCAGCCATACCTTCGTGGCATCCCAGGAGATCCGCAGGGTAGGCGTGTGGTTTCCTAATTCAGGGGCGAACGTTTCTACATTTACACCGGCCACGCTTTTCGCCGCATTCCTGATTGTTGCCGCGCGATCTTCCCACATTTTCCACTCCTTTTTGTGGTCCATTTTGACAAATTTGTCGAGCGCCACGTACATACCCAGGATTTCTTCCTTATTCACCTTCATTCCCCGGCCGATTGTCGAGCCACGTGGCGGCATGCTCAGTCGCGCCGCGTCGATCAGGTGTTTTCTGCCCATCAAAATTCCCGCGCTCTGTGGCCCGCGCATTGCTTTTCCACCCGAAACGCAAACCAGGTCAAAGCCCATATCATTGAATTTCCAGAGATTTTCAACGGGCGGAACGTCGGCCGCCATATCGATCATCGTCGGGATACCATTCTTTTTCGCGATCTCAACCCATTGCTGGTGGTTGATCTGGCCTTTGTCCGATTGAATATGCAGGAACCAGAGCAGCGCGGTCTTCTCATTGATGGCCTTCTGTAATTCCTCGATCGTCTCGATCTGGATGATTTTGCAGCCTGTATTGGTCAGTGCGTGCGAATAGCCGATATCGTGTCCTTTCTGAATAATTACTTCCGATTTCATCCCGGTACCTTCCAGATGCGGCAGTGCCTCGACCTTTTTCTGGTCCATTCCGGTCAGTACTCCCGCGAGTCCGAGTGTTAATGCCGAAAAACAGCCCGCCGTAACCACCGCAGCTTCCGCGTGCGTCAGTGCCGCGATCTTTTCGCCCACTTTCGTCTGCACCTCGTCCAGCATCATAAATTCCTTCCCAGCGCCTTGTATCGTTTCCATCACTTCCTCGTGCATCAGCGAGCCAGTCATCGCAGTGTAGGTTCCAGCGGCATTGATGAATGTGCGGATCCCCAGTTCTTTGGCCAGGTTCCTGGCTGGTACTTTCGCAACAAGCCCGGCAGCTTCTGCTCCGTTTTGCCCTAGAAATCCGCCCAGAAGAGGAAAGGCGGACAAATGCTTGATTAAATCTCTGCGATTGATCATAATGGTTCAGGACTATTTAATTACGCTGTTTTAAGAATTTTTGGAATACTCTTAAATAAGGATGCAGGAAATATGTGCGAATACTCTTCTGGTAGCTTTATTTTTTTTGATATGCGCAATTTATAGAATAAAGTTTGGTCAATATAGCAATTGTAGTTCTTTTGTTTTGATGAAAATTATGGATTTTTGAAACGGGTGTTCGAACACAGTACAAAACAGAAAAGCCTGCTGAACGCGACTTCTTGCGCTCATGCAGGCTCTTTTTTTACTTGTATTTCGAGAAATTAGAAAGGCTATTTCAGGAAAAGCTGTTTGACGCAAACTGGCGTAGGCACGGTGATCTCCTTGTTTGCGAACGTCAGCTGTCCGGATTTTGCGTCCATTTTAAAGAATACCAGATTGTCATTATCGCGGTTGGCGACGATCGCGAATTCCCCCTTTTCATCGATCAGAAAATTCCGGGGATGCTTTCCATGCGTTTCTACGTGACCAGCTGATTTCAGTTTACCGGTTGCAGCGTCGACACTGTAAATCGCCAGACTTTCGTGGCCCCGGTTAGAAGCGTACAGAAATTTTCCATCCGGTGAAAAGTGAATATCAGCGGCAGAATTTTTGCCCTTAAAGTCAGCCGGCAACATGGTAACACGTTCCAGCGGCACGAGCGCGCCTGAATTTTTCACGATCTTAAATGAATTGACCACCGAACTCAGTTCTCCTACTGAGTAACCAAAATTCCCGTTTGGGTGGATCACAAAATGCCGTGGGCCATCGCCTTTTTGTACTTCTGCGTAAGGTACTGAGCCGGGCGTCAGTTTACCTGTGTTAGCGTCAATAGCATAGAGCATTATTTTATCAATACCCAGATCGGAAGCGTATACAAATTTTCCATCGGCACTTGGTATCATTGAATGCATGTGCGGCTTCTGGTCAGCGGCACCTTTGTTCTGGATCGTGTCGGTCAGCGCACCGATGCTGCCGTCCTGGTTCAGCTTATATACAGCAAGGTCGCCGCTGCCGTAATTGGAAACGTACACAAACCGGCCTTTCGGATCCACACCGATGTGGCAAGACCCGCTTCCGTGCGAAGGCTGCTCATTGATCACAGTCAGCTTTCCCGTAGCCGGGTCGATCGCGTAAGCTGAGACGGTCCCCGTTCCTTCGTTGGCCGCGTACAGGTATTTTTTGTTGGGATGAAATTCCAGAAAAGACGGGCTGGTTTTGCTGGTAATGATCTGTAACTCTTTGACAGACATATTACTTCGGTCCAGCTCATACACGTAAATACCTTCTCCTTTTTGCGTGTAAGTGCCCACATACAGGATCTCTTTGGTCTTTTGTGCGAATGTTGTCATAGCGATCAGGCAAAGCAGGGTCAGAATGGTTAATCTCATGGGTTTAGTAATTGGTTGGTATAAAATAAAATTGCGAAGCAGCATTACTCGAAGATCAGTGTGCCGAATTTCTGGAATTCGTGGAAGCTGCCACCCGTTTTCTGCCACGAATAATAGGCAGTTTCCGAATCGTAATCAATGCGGTAAAAGTTGCCCCTCCATTTGGTTCCTTTCTTTGGGATCGATGGTACGATCGGGTTCATCAATGCGAAAGGAATAAAAAACTCCGCTTTCCAGCCTTCTACTGAGGCCATACTCTTTTTCTGTCCGCCCTGCACGCTGGTTTCGTGGTGCACGCGCGTACTTTCATTGTAGATCCACGGCTTCCAACCCTGTGCTTTTCCATTGATATTGGGCACCAGAATCGGCAGCTCGTAATTGAGCGGCGATACTTCATATTCAAGGTAAATGGGCACTTTGGTGTCTGGCCAGAGAAAAACTTCGACTACGTCCTCTTTAAACAACATTCCGTAATCTTCCAGAATAGTTGCGGTCAGTTTCTTGTCGGTGCAGTCGAAAAGGAAGTAAATGCCTTTATCCGAATACATGATCTTGACTTTGGTCGGATATTGTTTGCCGGGAGCGGCCTGTTTGGGACCTTTTTGTACGGTAATATCAAACCACTTTGCGGCCGCCCAGTTAGCGGCGGTACCTTCTCCATTTACTTTAAAATCGGTTGTTCTTTTGACGACAAGTGAGGAATCAGTATATGCGGCTGCGCTAACATAATGGGAAAAGGCGCATACAATGAAGCACAGGAATACAGCAATTCTTTGGGTCATGGTCAGGCTCTTTGGGTTAGGATGGTAGGAACAGGATTGGAGTGTGGTTATTTGTAGTCAGGTGGGGTCGCAGCAATTTCATCAGGTTTTTACATTTTACCAAATGATTAACAATATGTACCATTTGCTGGATGAAGCGCGCAGCAACGCATTTAAGAAGCGTCTTGGAACGATTATTTAAACAGTACTTGCCAAATAATTAGTAGAACTTTTAACTTCAAATGTCATGATACGCGAAAGAGGAGAGCCTGCTATTGCAGATACAAGCAAACCCATTATTGAACCACCTGTTTTTCCTGATTATCCCACCAATACCCAGCAATCAAGGCCGATCGCAGAAGATCCGAGCATTGTCGGCGGAAATGGCGACGACGATGATGAGGATCTGCTGGATGAAGAAACCGATGATGAGGTTATTGAAGACGAAGACACAGTAGCCGACGAGTTCGATGCAGATATTGACGACCGCGAGGTTGTTATTGAAGACGGTGATGAGATCATCGATGCGGACGACGAAGACGACGACATCTAGTATCGGAAACGATCTGTTTTGAAAAGCCCTTTGGACAAACTCCTGAGGGCTTTTCCTTTATTAATGAGTATCGGGAAGGGGGTTGCGCCTTATTCAGCTAAAATCTGTTTTTCTCACTTTTCCCAAACCCATGCGTTCCGAGAATCCAAATGCTACCCAGAGTATTACCCAGGTAATTGCCGCTTCGTCACTTGGTACATTAATCGAATGGTATGATTTCTACATTTTCGGCAGCCTCGCCGTCATCATCGGGCAACAGCTGTTTCCCAGCGACGCAGGTGCTTCCGCATTGATCAATACACTCGCGATTTTCGCTGCGGGATTCATTGTAAGACCATTCGGCGCGTTGGTTTTTGGTAGATTGGGGGATTTGATCGGGCGGAAATATACTTTTCTGCTCACATTGGTTTTAATGGGCGGCTCCACCTTTTTGATCGGGTTAATACCTTCCTATTCAAGCATCGGTTACGCAGCGCCTATTCTGGTTTTGATATTGCGGCTTGTGCAGGGACTGGCTTTGGGCGGCGAGTATGGTGGTGCTGCAACCTATGTAGCAGAGCATGCGCCCGTAGGGAAACGGGGATTCTTCACCAGCTGGATACAGACCACCGCAACACTCGGACTGTTCCTTTCGCTAGGTATTATCGTGCTGACTAAGAATATGTTAGGAAGTGAAGCTTTTGCCGACTGGGGCTGGCGGATCCCGTTTTTGGTGTCTATTCTGTTGGTTGGCGTTTCCATTTATATCCGCATGAAAATGCACGAATCTCCCGTTTTTACCAAGCTGAAAGCGGAAGGAAAAGTGTCGGCAAATCCTTTGAAAGAGAGTTTTCAGAAAAAGGCGAACTTCAAAATGGTATTGCTTGCGCTTTTCGGGGCGACAATGGGGCAGGGGGTTATCTGGTACACCGGGCAATTTTACGCGCAATCTTTTCTTGAAAATACCTGCAAACTGGATTTCAATGAATCCAGATATATCCTGCTCTGGGCCATACTTTTTGCGACGCCGTTTTTTGTGGTATTCGGATCGTGGAGCGATAAAGTGGGCAGGAAATGGATCATGCTGACTGGAATGCTGCTGGGAGTAATATGTTACCGACCTATTTATCAATATTTTATCGATGCTACTAATGTGCGGGAGTTTGAGAAAACAAGTCTTGCCAATGTTTCAGAGCCGGTTACAGAACGCGGCTTGGCTACTAACAAAACGGATTCGCTGATTACGACAACTGTGGTAAAAACGCTGGCAAGCGGGATGACATTTAAAGAGGTAAAAACGGAAACAATAGCAGCCGGACAAATCGGTTCTTCGTCCGAATCGGCTGTCGCAATCAAGGATGTAACGTTATCCAGCTCCACTTACATCATGGTGATCGCGCTGGTTTTCTTCCAAGTTTTGCTGGTTACAATGGTGTACGGGCCTATTGCCGCGTTTCTGGTCGAGCTTTTCCCGACTCAGATCCGCTACACTTCGATGTCGCTTCCTTACCATATCGGAAATGGGGTATTTGGAGGTCTGGTGCCATTCATCGCCACGCTGGTCGCTTCTTTCAGTGGCTCCACGCCACTTTCCGGGCTCTGGTACCCGATAGGTATCGCTGCGCTGTCCTTCGTGATCGGCGCGGTTTATATTAACAACCGGGTCGATAATAATGTGATGGATTAAGATATTGATTTCAAAAACATATATATAGCTTACTATGAATGCTTTAAAGAAATTTTTGGGTCTGGTTTGGATGTTACTGGGACCTGTTATCATACTTTTTTTGTTTATGCAGGCGAGCGATAAGATCGGGCTGGCGGCAGAAGGAATAGATCGGACCAATACGACTTTGCAATGGTCGATCATCATATTGATTTTTATTCCGATTTGCGCCGGACTCGTGATTTTCGGTTATTACGCGTGGAAAGGCGAGTACGAACACTTGCCCGAGAGTTCATCGGCATTGTAAGCACATGAAAGAAGAAGTATATATCCTGGCTGCGGCCCGCACACCTATCGGAAGTTTTGGGGGAAGTTTGTCCTCGGTTCATGCAGCCAGACTGGGCGCCACAGCTATTCAGGCGGCTTTATCCAAATCGGGCGTGGATGCGGGACAGGTGGATGAAGTATTGATGGGGAATGTGGTTTCTGCTAATCTGGGCCAGGCGCCGGCCCGCCAGGCGGCGATATATGCCGGCTTGCCGACAAGCGTAATTTGCACGACAGTCAATAAAGTGTGCGCTTCCGGCATGAAAGCAACGGTTTTCGGGGCACAATCGATTCAACTGGGCGATGCGCAAGTGGTAGTTGCAGGCGGAATGGAGAGTATGTCGCAGATTCCCTATTATTTACCCAAAGCGAGAAACGGATATGGTTATGGCCACGGCGAGATCGTCGACGGGTTACTGAAAGACGGACTGACCGACGTATATGATCAGATCGGGATGGGCCTGTGCGGCGACCGGACAGCCGCGGAATACAAGATCAGTCGGGAGGAGCAGGATGAATTTGCTATTTTATCCTACAAAAGAAGCGCAGCATCAACCGAAGCCGGGCTATTCTCAGAAGAGCTGGTACCTGTTGAAATCCCTTCTCCAAAAGGCGGCGACTCCACGTGGGTAAGCGAAGACGAAGAATTCAGGAAAGTTAAGTTTGATAAAATACCTTCTTTGAAACCCGTTTTTTCAAAAGACGGAACAGTCACCGCAGCCAATGCTTCTACGATCAACGACGGAGCGACAGCATTGGTTTTGGCAGGAAAGGAAATTGTGAATGCTGGAAACCTGGTACCTCTTGCCAGGATCGTGGCGTATGCAGATGCCGAGCAGGATCCCGCCTGGTTCACGACGACGCCCGTTTTGGCTACACAAAAAGTGTTGAAAAAGGCAGGCTTAACTATCCAGGATATTGATTACTTCGAAGTAAATGAGGCATTTGCGGTTGTTGCGCTGGCTTACATTAAAATGCTGGACCTGGATATTGAGCGGGTCAACGTATTTGGAGGAGCGGTATCACTTGGACATCCGCTGGGTGCATCGGGCGCGCGCATTATCACAACTTTACTATCGGTATTAAAACAAAGAAACGGAAGATACGGACTTGCGGCAATCTGTAACGGCGGCGGTGGCGCTTCGGCTGTGATCGTCGAGCGGCTCGTCGAGCGGCTTTGATTATTTGATCAACACTTTCAGGCGATCATAAAAACCTGTGCTCTTGAATGTGAAGGTTTTGTGAAGAATGTAGTTACTCACAAAGCTGCATCCCTGACCGAAAATATAACACGCCATTTCGGTGATATTCGCCTCTTTTTTACCGAAAGGTAGTTTTGCCTGGTAAATATCAAAGCCGAGCGTATTCGTCACTACATAATACGAAATGTCGGCGCCTAGTTTTGTTACAATTAAAGAGAAGGTTGCGACCATAAAAAACTTCACCATTTCGCGTCGCGTCTGGTTACTGCGGCGCGCGTCGAATGCGAAAAGTTTGGTGAGGATAAATCCCCAGATTAGCCCAACGAGATAAGAAGGGACAATGGAATCGCTCCACGAAATACCGAACCAATCCTGAATTAAACTGCTGGAAACTAACTGAATAACTGCCCCGGTGCCTGCAACAAGAAAATAAGCGATTAAATCTTTTGCATTAAAAATCTGACTCTTTCTTACTTCGGCCACGTGTGCAGGTGTTGGTTAAATACGGCTGGATACTCAAATGAGGCTCAATATTAGAAAGAAAATGGTCTCTAACCAAAACCGCCAACCTAATTTGATTCACTGGAAAATGTGTCTGCAACCGCCCGTACATGGCACTGTTTTTGTTCTGTTTTAACTTTTAAAGTAAAGTAATAACTGAAATCATGCTTGCGAATATGAAAACGCTACTTCTGCTATCCATCCTTTTTCTTTCTGCCACCACCGCATTTTCACAAACCCAGGATTGGGCATTCGGTGTTGAGGTGGGCGAGCCGATCGGGGTAAGTATCAGGAAATATGGCGAAAGAAATGCACTGGATATTAGTGTGGGTACGTATATCGGTCTTTTTAAAGATAAGCAGAACTACAAAGTGAGCAACGATGATCTGGGCAGTGTCGGGATTATGTTCAATGCTTCCTACGAATGGTACGTGCCACTTCTGAACGAGCGGATATCGGCATACGCCGGGCCAGGTGTGCAGGTGAATTCGAGAAGATATTATCCAAACCGTAATATCAAGGAAGTGCATACTACCAATATTTCCCTGGGCCCGTCGGGTACAGTTGGACTGGAATTCTTTTTCGCCCGCAAACCGGCTTCGTTTTTCGTAGAAGGCGGGGGATACCTTGAATTAATTCCCAAAATATTCTACTTTAATCCTACCCTTAGCGTTGGGCTAAGACATAACTTTTAATCAGCATTCAAGTGAAAAAAGCACAAATTATCCTGTACGTAACTGCATTGGCACTCATTCAGTTATCGTGCTCTTCCACGCTGCAAAAAAGGTATGACCAGCGCCACGGAACAACCAGCTACGACACCGATTCAGACAGGTACCGAAGTTCAAATTCCAGTTCGTCCGATGAGACTTACCGCCGGGATTACAGCAAAGCAACCGACACAAATGTGCGCGCCTCCGACGGAAACCTGCTGGCGCAATATGAGGAAATGGATAAGGTAGGCGACCTGGTTTTGTATGAGCTGGACATTCTGGAAAGAAGATATGATGTGCTGATCAATGAATACAAAACGGCAAAATCATCTTCAAGAGAAGTGATTTCGAACGAGCTCGATCGTATTCAGGATGATGAAAAAGTGCTTTATAAAGCTTATACCAATATTTATCGCAACGGAAAGAACAACTGGCCCGTGGTAAAATCGCAGGTGGAGAACACTTTAAGGTCAGTGCGCCGGGTTGACAAATAATTACCAGCCAGCACCTTTTGTCTGCGTTTTGATCCTGCAAACGTACCCGTCAACGGTCATATAAAGTGTTGAACCGTCATTTCCCCAGGTGCAGTTAGAGGTAAGTTCGTTCATTTCAATGCGTCCTAGGAGTTTTCCTGCCGGGGTCAGGATCAGCATTCCGCCTGGTCCCGACGACCAGAGATTGCCGTCTTTATCTACTTTCAATCCGTCAGGAAGTCCGGCTTTCCCGGCTTTCAACATCGGCGTCGCGTCGTATACCAGTTTGCCTGTCCCAATTTTTCCGGTCGCATCCACAGGATAGGACATGATAATCGCTTTTTCAGGATCCGACTGCGCTACGTATAAAGTTTTGCCGTCGGGTGAAAATGCTAGTCCGTTCGGTCTGGTCAGGTCTGCTATTTCCTGCGTTATCTTTCCATCTTTGGCAATTCTGTAAACACCGAACTGTGCGATTTCCCGAGTCGGATCGGCGTGTTTCTTATTCATTCCATAGGGCGGGTCTGTGAAGTAGTAGCTGCCGTTTGTATGCTCCGTAATATCGTTTGGACTATTAAAACGTTTTCCCTCGAAATTGCCCGCCAGCGTCACTTTTCCTCCTACATTAAGCGGCATCGCAGATATTCTCCTGTCTCCGTGCTCGCAGGAAACCAATCTTCCTTTGCTGTCTATGATCAATCCGTTGCTGCCGGGTTCGTCGCTGTAAATACCTTTGCCGGTATAGCCCGACGGTTCCAGAAAAGTAGAAAGTCCATCTTTTTCATCCCACTTATAAACCCTGTTTTTTGGAACATCCGAAAACAGCAAAAATCCGCCTTCCTTGACCCAAACCGGCCCTTCCGACCATTCGAAACCCGAGGCCAGCACTTCAATTTTCGCGTCTTTTGCAATCAGTTTTTCAAAAGACGGATCCTCATAAATCACCTTTCCCATTGTGGGATAGTTCTTTTGGGCAAATGCAAGTTGGGTAATGAGCAATGCAGGCAGAAGCAGTCGGGAAGCAATTTTCATATACAAAAATGAATGTGCGGTTAAATGGGATCTGTTTAAAAAGGGGTTTGCGTCACTGCAACTACTGTCCGATAAGCGGAGAATCGGCTTGCTCTGGATTTGCCGCCAAAATGAGCGATGAATAGGCGCTCAGATTTCCACCCGTGAATTGACCAAAAATTCCAGGATCATTGGAGAAGATTACATGGCGAAAGTCGCTTAATATGCCCGGCAGCGTAATCTGCTTTTTCAAGCCACTCAGGTTATGAATAACCAGCAGCGGGCTGGATTCGTGTGTCCGCAGAAACGCCATCAGCTGATCGTCATACAGGTTGACAGAGGCCAGATTCGGTTCGAAAATCTGACCCAGCGCCGGCTGTTTTTTGCGTAAATGGATCAGCGATCGGTAGTGACAATAGATAGAATGCGGATCGCCGGTTTGCCTCGAAAGCGGCTTGACGGTTTTGGTAGTAGTGAATTTCGCGTCGATCCAGTGGGTGATTTCCTTGGTATCTTCCTCATTATCAGACCACAAAAATGGTTCCCGAATGTGTGGATCGGGTTTGGAACCCAACATTCCTATTTCTTCCCCGTAATAAATGTAAACCTGGCCAGGCAATGTAAGCAGCATGCTGGCAGCCAGTTTAATCTTTTCTTGATGGTTCTCAACCACACTTCCAATCCGCTCCTGATCGTGGTTGGTGAGCATGATAGCGTCTATAAAATGCGGGTTATATTGGGCAAAAAGCGTGTAGCTTTCAAGCAGCTTTTCGACCAGATTTTCGTCCCGTTCACTTATCAGAATGCGTTGCAATGCAAAACTGAGGTCGAAATGAAAGGTAGCGTCGAGGTGATTGAAGTAAGGTGCAACTTCTTCTGTTTCAGCCCAAACTTCCCCCACTGTAAATGCATTCGGGTTGCTTTTTTTGATCAATCCCGCAAAGAAGTCCCAGAATTCAAGACTATGCTGTTTCTCCCATTCCGGATAAATATGTCGCGCTGCATCCAGTCTGAAACCGTCCACGCCAATTTCCACCAGCCAGAAATCGATGATCTTTTCCAGCTCCGTGCGCAATGCAGGGGAATGGTAGTTGAGATCGGGCATTCCTACATAAAACAGCCCGTAATATTTTTCCTGATCTTCCTGGTTATCGTGCCAGGGATACACCACCTGCGAATCATCCGAAGTTTCGCGTTCTGCAAGCCCCAAAGTCTCAATTTGCGGCGGCGTCATCCACCAGTAAAATTCGCGGAAACGGTTATCTGCACTTTTGCGGGCTTCTGTAAACCACGGATGCAGCGTACTCGTGTGATTTACGATCAGATCAAGGTAAATCTCGATCTTCCGTTTGTGTGCCTCGTACAACAGTCTGCGGAAATCATATATCGTACCATATTCAGGTTCAATGCCAAAATAATCGACAACATCATATTTGTGGTAGCTCGGTGAGGGGTGAACGGGTGTGAGCCAGATCGCCTCAATGCCCAGATCGGCCAGATAGTCGAGCTTGGAAATAATCCCTTTGAGGTCGCCGATCCCGTCCCCATTGGAATCACAGAAGGAGCGGACGAAGATTTCGTAACAAACCCGGGGAATCAATTTCGATTTGTCAGCGATCATTGTAAACTTTTAATCCCGGAAAAAGGGCTTTAATTTCTGGTAAACAATATGAACAGGCAGACCCATGATCGTATAAAACGATCCTTCAATGCGCTCAATGCCGGTCATTCCGATCCATTCCTGCACGCCGTACGCGCCGGCTTTGTCAAAAGGTTTACATTGTTCAATATAGTACGATATTTCCGAATCCGCCAGCTCGCGGAAATAAACCGTGGCCGTATCTGAGATCGTTTCCATTTGCCCGTCCGTCAGGATCGTCACAGCGGTAACCACATCGTGTGTTTTTCCGGACATCAATCTCAGCATTTCAAAAGCTTCCGCGGCGTCGGCCGGTTTACCAAGAATGCGGTTTTCGGCGATTACAACTGTATCCGCTGTCAATATGATTTTTCCCATTGAATCGTCGACGAAAACTGCGGCTTTCTGTTCGCAGATGTATGCGGCCACGTCTTTGGCGGGCAGATCAGCCGGAAAACTTTCGTCTGTTGGCTTCACATCGATAGTAAATGCAAACCCGGAATCTGTCAGCAATTGTTTTCTTCTGGGTGAATTGGAGGCGAGGATGAGCGGTTTTCGAAGATTAATCATTTTTTTATCAAAGCAGGAACTATCATTTCACTAATAGATGTTACTACATTAAATGTACATACATTATTTATTTACATTCATAGCAGACACCATGTCCATTGAAACTGATATAAAACAAAAAAAATTTCGGAGCCCGTACCAGCGGCTGGCACTGAACCTGATTTATACGACCAACTGGCTGGAATACAAACAATTGGAATTTTTTAAGGGGCATGACATTACACCCCAGCAATACAATGTACTTCGCATTTTGCGCGGTCAGCAAACCGTGCCGATCAAGGTAAGTGATATTACTGAGAGAATGCTCGACAGGAATTCCAATACTTCCAGGCTGGTAGACAAACTGCTGGCGAAAAACCTGGCGAAAAGAACTTCCTGCCCGAATGACAGACGCGCGGTCGACGTCGTGATCACGGAAGAAGGTTTGCAATTGCTTGCGGAGCTGGATCCTCATGTAGACCAGTGGGAAGACCGTTTTAACATTATAACACCCGAAGAAGCTGACCTGATCAGCGCGTTGCTTGACAAGGTTCGGGAAGCTGAATGATAATTTTCACTCTTATTACCATAATTATAATTAACAGTTCAATTTAAAATGAAAACTACAATGAAATCCGTTAAATTTTTCTTCGCATCTCTGGCAGTAGCTGCTTTTGTTTCTGTATCAGTTTCGGCTGAGGATGGCAAGAAAGCCACAAATTTGAAAGTAAACCCCGCTAAAAGTGAGTTAACATGGGTTGGTAAAAAAGTAACGGGCGAGCACACAGGCAAAATCGCATTGAAAGAAGGAACGATCACGATGGACGGCGCAAAATTGACCGGCGGAAAATTCGTTGCTGACCTGAACAGCATTACTTGTACAGACCTTACTGACAAAGAATACAATGATAAATTAATCGGTCACTTGAAATCTGACGATTTTTTCTCGGTTGCAAAACATCCTAATGCTACTTTTGTAGTGACGAAAGCGACTGCAAAATCAGCTGGTGTTTACGACGTAACCGGCGATTTGACGATCAAAGGAATTACCAAACCTGCTACTTTTCCTGTAACAGTTAAAACAACAGCTGCCGGAACTGAAGCAACTGGTAAACTGGTAGTTGACCGCTCGAAATATGACATTAAATACAACTCGAAGTCATTCTTCGAAAACCTTGGCGACAAGATGATCAATGACGATTTTACAATCGACGTGAAATTGGTTGCCGGGAAATAATTTTTCATGGCTAATAGATTGCTTTAAAGCCTGTCCGTTTGTGGCAGGCTTTATTTGTTTGATAGCCGATGTTCATTTACCGGCATTTGCGATTGCCTTTTCAATTTTCGCAGCAATATTCTGGCTCGGACGCTCGGCGAAATTTTCGATGACCTTCCCGTCCGCGCCAATCAGTACGTAATGTGGATATGCGCTGATCAGATATTTTTCTCGAAGTGTCGATGTCCACGAAAAATTCGAGAACAGGTCTATGGTTTTCAGATTAAACCTTTTAGAAGTCGCTTTCCACTTTGGCAGTTGCTGTTCGTCAGCCGCTCCCGGAGTTCCGGTACAAATACTGATGATCTTGACCGGCCTGTTTTTGAACTGCTCGACGAGCTTATTTTCAAAAGGGATTTCCTTAACACACGCCCCGCAGGTCGTGAACCAGAAACTTAGATAAACGACCTGACCTTTGAATTGGCTCAACGAGATCAGAGAATCATTTGAATCAACCAATGCGAAATTGGGTGCCTTATCCCCGGATTTTAACACCTTGATATTGTCCTTCGCGCGGAGCTTAATATAGTCGACAAGATATTGGTATTGAGCCGGAAATGGTCTGTTAAACTTCGTTTCAACCCAATTTGGATTGTCAACTGAACCGCTTAGTTCCCATATTTCGACAAACGGACCAAGTTTCTCTCCTAATTTTTTGTGTACAAATTCGGTAAAACCTCCCAGAGAGATCTCTTGTTTCGACTGCCGCAGTTGTGAAAACATTTCCTCCCTGAGAAATCGCAGGTACTGATAATCGTACATAGCAGCTTCATTTTTGATCATAATCCTTTTTTTGAAGTCATAATAAGAATCGGGAATCACCTGCTTCTTCTTTTGATATTCAATCTGATACCAGACCATGTATACCCTCAGCCAGGCGTCGGAATAATTGAGTTCGTTGCTTTCATAGGTCTTAAACCAGTCGGGCAGTATGTGATTTTTCTGATAGTTGGTCCAGAATTGGTCGTATTGCTGGTACGTCGCGTCCATCATTTTCTTAAATGGTGCCAAGCTTTTGGCGCTCATTCCTTCATTCATACAAGCTTGAATCGGATCGTCCATGACCCGCGTTTTGGCTTGGTAGTACTGCTGTATCTCCTTATTTTTTCCTTCAAATACAACCAATCGTTTTTGTTGAACAGATTGTAAATTGTTTAATACAAGGATACTAATCGTATCTCCGGGAGCGCCTACCAGTTCATAAGTTGAATCTGCAATGGACACATAGATTTTTCCGGTGGCCCTGAACGGACTATGCATGTAGAGTTCATTATTATCAGTTAGAGAATCTTGGAAATGATCGACATCAGATTTGGGAAAGCTGTGATAGGTATTCAGGCTCACAGGAATATTTCCGGATTCCGGCGCAGACTTTATATGCACCGTGATCATACCTTTCAAATCCAGTTTTTTAGGTTGCGGAACATTATGTTGTGCGGAAGCCAAGCTCAGGCCTACAATTAGAATGAAAGCAGTCAGTAAAGTTTTCATTTTAATTGTATATTAAGTTAAATGATATATACTGCTCAAATGTAAGTTATCTATAAACTTTTTCCGACAACAATGGATTATTTTTTGCGAACCTCTGGTGACCAGGCAGACTAAATATTATTAATCCCATAAGCCGGAAAATCGTCCATAAACTCGATTTGGCCGTTGACCGCCTTAAAGCAGTAGTGGCTCATTCCATTGGTAACTGCAAGATATTGAGGTTGTAAGGTGAAATTGTACCGACTGATCTGCGCAAATGTAGCTTCCGTAACCGGCACAAACGGCGCCTTGCATTCGATAAGTAGGAATGGCAGCGAATTGGAAGACAATACCATAATATCGCTTCTTTTGGCAAGGGAATTATATACCAATCCCGTCTCGACTGCGAAAAGCGATTTAGGGTAGCCGTAGTGGGAAATCAGCAAATGGATAAAATGCTGGCGTACCCATTCTTCGGGCGTCAGAGAGACGTATTTCCTTCGGATAATGTCGAAAATATGCGGTTTCCCGTTAACCTGCTTAACTTTATAAGCAAATTCGGGAAGGTTCAGAGATTCCATAGAACGAAGATACGCATCACAACAAACCTGGCCAATTAACGCATTGACTTCATGAATACCAAAGAGCAAATAGTGGAAAACTGGCTCCCGCGCTACACGGGCACGCCGGTGGGGGAGTTTGGAAACTATATTCTCCTGACAAATTTCGGTAACTACGTGACCATGTTTGCAGAGAAGTTCGACGTACCCGTGAGAGGGCAGGGGCGAGCAATGCAAACTGCTACACACAAGGATATTACGATCATCAATTTCGGAATGGGAAGCCCGATGGCGGCTACTGTAATGGATCTGCTGTCAGCGATTAACCCGAAAGCTGTATTGTTTCTGGGTAAATGCGGCGGGCTGAAAAAGACGCAGATCGGCGACCTGATCCTGCCTATTGCGGCGATCCGGGGTGAAGGTACCAGCGACGATTACATGCCGCCAGAAATACCTGCGTTACCCTCGTTCCGGCTCCAAAGCACTGTTTCTGCTAGCATCAAAAAGGCAAAAATGGACTATTGGACGGGCACGGTTTACACCACAAACCGCCGGATCTGGGAGCACGACGACGACTTCAAAGAATACCTGCGGGCGATCCGTGCGATGGCGATCGATATGGAAACGGCGACAATTTTTATAGTGGGTTTTGCGAATTCGATCCCGCACGGTGCATTGCTGCTCGTGTCCGACAATCCGCTTGTTCCCGAGGGCGTGAAAACGGAGGAAAGTGACCAGAAAGTGACGACCAATTTTGTAAAAAAGCATTTAGAAATCGGCATTGAGTCACTGACTGAACTGGCGCGCTCGGGAGAATCCGTGAAGCATATGCGCTTTGAGAATTAAATTAATGCACATCGAAATGGAAAATCAATCCTTATATGAGCGGATAGGCGGCGACGAGGCGCTGCGGATGCTGACTGACAATTTTTACGATCTGGTATTCAGCCACGAGCTCATTTCGCGGTTGTTTAAAACGGATAAGGACCTGATCAAGGAAAAGCAAAGGTTGTTTCTGACACAATTTCTGGGCGGCCCGCAGGCTTATTCGGATGTATACGGTCATCCCATGATGCGCGCCCGCCACATGCCACACACCATCACCGAAGACGACGCAGTAGCGTGGCTGCAATGTATGTCGGAAGCAGTAGGCAAGCTGCCTGTTAGTAAGGAACTGAAAGACGAGTTGTTTAACAGGTTTCCCAGGACAGCGTTTTTTATGGTGAATTCGGAGGGGTGAAATTGGTCTTATTCTGTGAGAGGCTGTTATAAATAAACTGGAACACATCTTCGGCCGAAATGTCGTGGCTGGGTTCGATATCAGTTGTTCCGATATGCTTATGATGTGGGGAGGTATTGATACAAAACACTGCCGTCAAAAAAGCGGGCTTCAATATTCAAATAAAATGATTCTTCCGTCTGTCTGAAATCATTAACAGCGTAGCTCCTGACAAAGTCAGGGTTATCCAGCCATTTGAAAATCTCCATTCCTGATATCAGTGATTTTGGCTGTGATCTCGGATAATAATTGTTGGTAAGCTTTCCACTCGATCAAATCATCCCAAGCTTCAAAATCCTCGGAAGAAGCATTTTTAATTTGATTTTCGAAAGATGCGAGGTCTGCATCATACTTCTTTTCCAGAAATGAAATCTTATCAGAATACACCTGCTTTTGCGACAGATAGTCAAGCAAAACCCAGTTTCCGATTTGTTTTTTACTTAAAGTCAGCACAATATCTTTTTTTTGGAGTTTAACAAATTTAAGTATTGTCTTATGCTAAACAAGTTGCGAGCTTATTTTGTTACGAATTTGTGAAGCCTGATCGCCGATTATCAATTGTCCCGCTAAACTTGCTGCACGGGCGCGGGCAAAACGAGAAAATATTACCTTTGCCGCATGAATTTCAAAGAGCAATTATCCGGCTATCCGATATTGGAGATGGTGGCGAAGGCTGCGGCTGAGCTGGATGTAGAGGCATACGTGATCGGTGGGTTTGTAAGGGACCTGATACTCAAAAGGAATAGCAAGGATATTGACATCGTTTCAATCGGAAGCGGCATTGAACTGGCCGAGCTTGTCGCCAGTCAGCTTGGGCCGGATGTTTTTGTGAGCATTTACAAAAGTTTCGGAACAGCCCAGATCCGCCAGGGTGATCTGGAAATCGAGTTTGTAGGCGCCAGAAAAGAATCTTACCGCGCCGATTCGCGCAAGCCGGCAGTAGAAGACGGGACGCTGGCGGACGATCAGAACAGGCGCGATTTCACCATTAACGCAATGGGGATCAGCCTGAAAAAAGAAAGCTTCGGCGAGTTGATCGATCCGTTTGATGGTGTTAAAGACCTTAAAAAGAAGATCATACGAACCCCGCTCGGACCTGAAATCACTTTCTCCGACGATCCGCTGCGAATGATGCGCGCGATCCGTTTCGCCAGTCAGCTCAACTTTGATATTGAAGCGGATACCTTCGATGCGATCGTGAAAATGAAGGACCGTATTTCCATTGTTTCTGCGGAGCGGATCTCAGACGAATTGAACAAAATAATTCTTTCCAAAACGCCTTCCTACGGTTTCAAACTGCTATTTCACTCAGGATTACTGGCTATCATTTTTCCTGAAATGATCGAGCTGCAAGGCGTGGAAAACATCGAGGGAAAGGGACATAAGGACAATTTTTACCACACTTTGCAAGTCCTGGACAATGTGTCGCAGACCACCGACGACCTCTGGCTCCGTTGGGCTGCGATCCTGCACGATATTGCCAAGCCGGCTACCAAGAAGTTTGACAAAAAGATCGGCTGGTCGTTTCATAATCACGAAGAAGTGGGCGCGCGAATGGTACCCGTCATTTTCAGGCGGATGAAACTGCCGCTGAATGAGAAAATGCGCTTTGTGAAAAAGCTTGTGCGGCTGCATTTGAGACCGATCGTTTTGTCGAAGGAAGATATTACAGACTCTGCAATGCGGCGCTTGCTCGTGGAAGCGGGCGAGGATATTGAGGCGCTCATGAAGCTTTGCCGGGCGGATATCACCTCCAAAAACCCTGAAAAGGTTAAAAAATACATCAGTAACTTCGATCTCGTTGAACAGAAGCTGAAAGACCTGGAAGAGCGTGACAAGCTGCGCAATTTCCAGCCAGTGATCACCGGTGAAATGATCATGCAGACTTTCGGGTTGAAACCTGCGAAAGAAGTCGGGATAATCAAAGAAATCATCCGCGAGGCGATTCTCGAAGGCACGATACCCAATGAATATGAAGCTGCTTTTGCTTTTATGGTGGAAGAGGGTAAAAAAATGGGGTTTTCTGTGCAGTGACACGGCACATATTTTATAGCATAAGGCGCATATTTATAACTTTACCAAAAACATCTTCTCTTTACCAATTCAATGGAAAATACTCCGTTCAAGCGTTTTTTTGGCGCGCTTTTGACGATTCTCGGCATTTCAGTTCTGCTTTTCGCCTGCATCGCATTTCTTTCTGATAAACCGGTACTCGGGCTGACGGTTTCCAAATGGGAATCGATCGTGCCTTTTTTAGTAGGTACCGTGTTTCTGCTCACGGGGGTCAACCTGGTCAAAGGCTAATTTGATCTTACCAAACCTGCGCCTACCGTGCAATCAAGGCACTTCTTGGGCAAACAGTAATTATTATACCATTCTATCAGCGCCTGGGAATCGGCGGAGGTTTTCACCCGCATTCCCAGCGTCGCCCACTCCCTGGTGATCCGGTTGTTCTCCGAAGGAAGCTGCGAAAGCCAGTCAATCGCCTTATCGAGCAGTTCGGGCTGCTGCCGTTGTCGGGCGAAGGCGACCAGTACCGGAATGATACCATTGATAATCAGCAAAGAGCCGGCATCTTTTCCCATGAAAGGCACAGGTGTCGCCGCTTTTTTATCAAAAACATAATGTCGGACCCAATATTCCGATTGTCTGAGCTGAAACAGTTCCTGCATTTTCTCAAATGAATTCACCGAAATAATAGTCGAAAACAGGTTACCCTGTATGCTGAGCAGTCGCGCCAGCTGCGCCAGCCGGATCGTGGGAAAGCCGGCAGGCCGCAGTTTCGCAAATTTCCATTCGTGCGACTGCATTACTTTGTCGGCCAGCTTGTACTTGGTACTGAAAAACCGGAATTCTTTTTGCAAAGACCGCACATAAATGTCTTCGGATTTTTCGGGAATCAATCCCGCGCAGCCGAAAAGAATAGCCTCAATGTGCAATAGCCGGTCGCGATGTTTTTGAATTATTTTCAAAGGCACAATTTGAGTTAACCTGAGAAATGCAGGATCATTCAATTTGAATCCGAAATGCATTCCCAGCCACTGGTAAGCCGTTTCTTCCCAATCATTGCGGTTTTTTTCTAACATTTCCATCACGGCGGCGGCTTTTCTGTCCAGCCTTTCCAGCAACACGCGGTCGAGCATCGCGTACTTATGAATTTCATGGATTTCAGAGAACATACCTGAACATGGGATCGTGTCGCCCATATCCTGCAACAGCGCATATCTCTCCATAATGGAATTTTTCACTAATCCTTTGAGCGCCAAAGTCGGTACCAGTGTCCCGTCCTGGCGCATTACCGGCTTGTCGTTTTCCCAAACCAAATGCAGGATCACGCTTTCGTAAGCCGGGTCGGAGTCGTGCGTGTGGACAAACCAATCCGAAGAGCGCACGTGGATTTCAATGCTTCCATACCAATGTACATCGTCGATCACGACGGCGGCTTCCAGAAAATCGGGGCCGGCGTTGTTGTTTCTATGGCCGGTACGGATTACGGAAATGCGCTTTTGATCGTCTGTGGCAAGATTTGCGCTTTCAAAATACTGGAAACGCCAAACGAAACTCAGAATCTCTTCATTCATCATAACAAGGGACAGATACGTGTGATTTGCTAAATATTGGTTTTGATTTCTTTGTCTAAACCTGATTAGTTTCTGTTCTTTGTACGCTGTTTTCGTCCTTTGGTCTCGTATTGTTGAAGTGAAAAGTTCTTTTGTGCGCCGTCTGCGATTTATTGTTTTAAGGTTACTGCTCCTGTTTTTTGGAATTTCAATTATTTGGGTGGTCATTCTCAGGTTCTTACCAGTTTGGGCAACTCCGTATATGCTTTCCAGAAAAATCGAAGCTTTCAGGGAAGACAAGGAAACTGAGCTTTTTCATGATTGGGAACCCTACGAGAATATTTCGAAAGAAGTGGCTTTGGCAGTAATTGCTTCGGAGGACCAGAACTTTCCACGGCACTGGGGTTTTGATTTTGACCAGATCTATAATGCTGTAACCGAAAAGCGGAAGCGCGCGCGCGGAGCAAGTACCATTTCCCAGCAGGTTGCTAAAAATGTCTTTTTGTGGCATGGCAGGAGCTATATCCGGAAAGGTCTGGAAGCTTATTTTACGGTTTTGATCGAGCTGATCTGGGATAAGGAACGCATTCTGGAAGTATATTTAAATGTGGCCGAAATGGGAGAAATGACTTTCGGCGTGGAGGCGGCTTCACAGCGCTATTACAAGAAATCGGCGCAAAATCTCACGAGATATGAAGCGGCGCGCATTGCGGCGGTACTTCCCAATCCGATCCGTTTTTCTATTAAAAACCCCTCAGGCTACGTCAATAAGCGCACCGGGCAGATCGTTCGGCAAATGAAATACCTTGGCGGACGCAAGTATCTTGATAATTTGTAAGCCGCTATCTAATCTCTTTTTTCGGCTCGCGAGAAGAAGCTGGCGTGGCCGGTTTGACCGATTTGCGGGAGGAAGGTTTGGTCAAACCTTTGGTTGAAGCAGGTTTTTTGCCGGAATACCTCGGCTTCTTTTTCTTGACCGGCTTTTTTATGGGCCTGGCAGGTTCCACCTGTTTCACAATAATCGGCCTCCCATTTTTGTCGAATGCAGGAACGCGGTAACTGACCGATCTCGACTTTGGGTTTCTTTTTACAAATAATGCAGAACCTTCACTCGCCGTTGCTGGTCGGGAATAAGTCGTTTTGTAGTCTCCTCGATTGGATTTCGTGCGCACAATAATTGATCTCGACCGAAAATTTGCGCTGTAATACTGCCCGTACCAGGCCGGGTTCCGGAAATATTTCCATTTCCGGTAGCGGGCATTGTACGATTTGTGCAAGTGATAATGGTAACCGTAATAGGAATGCCAGTACCGCGGCCGCCAGGGTTTCCAGTAAGAAGGATAGTACCGCCAGCGCCAGGGTGAGTTCCAGGCTGAGTAACCAGGAGAGAAAACGTAACGCACCATCGGCCAGGTGGCTACCGACACAGGATTGCTCTGCGCCGATTTAACCGTTTCTAATCCTGTATAGCCTGGATTCGCAGTTTCCGTATTGTTTGGTTCCAGAATATAATCCTTACCATACAAGTCCTCGTCGCCGACCAGCTGGATCAGCACCTTACCGTCACTTTTCTTCTCCACGAAAAAGACCGCTATGTTCTGGTCTTCATTTTCGCTGACAGCCGTTTTTAATGTAATGGTGTGAATATCACCACTTACCTTGTCCGTCACCCGTATATAGTCGGTACCCTCGTCGCCGTTCAGGTCAAGGTTATTGATTCCAGACAGTTGAGCATTCAGGCTTTTTTCAAAGGATTCCAGGGTTTTGGATTCCTGAAAAAGCTTCATGACAGCGTATAAATTGAGATTATCTCCTGGTAGATCGAGCTTTTCTGTTTCTGACTGGGCGAACAAATGAGCAGTTATGCCCCATAAAAACAGTGACAATACGAAGCGTAACAATTTTTGCATACCGTTGAGATAAGGGCCGGGTTACGGTCCCTCGAAGCGTTGAGATTACCAAGAAACCTCAAACTAAGCAATTTTCTTCCATTTCACCCAGGCGCCGCGCAACATTACTTTTCTGATCGCTCACTGAACCAGGGTAACTTTCGCGCCTTTTCTGAGTGTATTATGTATCTCTGCAACCTCATTGGTGTGCCTGATCAATTCATCGATTGCCGCTTGGGGTGCGTCAGAAGTTACTCTTGCCGCATATTGAAAGTTGTTACCAGGCTGTCCGTCCGCTCCAAATTCAGCTGTACAATCGACCTCCACGCCGGTTACTATGATGTTCATTTTGGCCGCCTCACGATAAATATCGTTGCAAAAACACGTCGCTAATGCGAGTAGAAGCAGCTCCCCGCCGTTGACGGAGGAGCCATAACCTGTCGGCTTTGGCGCAATCTGAATGGATTTGGCAGATCCATTCGTTTCAAGGAGAACCGAGTGCCGATTGAATTCACTTTGAACGCGGGCAGATAGTTTCATAAAAATCTTATTAGAATGCTGCTACGGCGGAATCTACCAGCCAAATCCATAATCTTCCCCGTGGTTACTGGATCCGCCCCAGAAGCTGCCGTGCTGCCAATCGAAGTAAATTGCATTGATCGGGCCGCTGGTCCTGGGCTGGTAGGAGAGTTTGTAACCCATTTTGGATAGCTCCTTCCTGGTCCAGTCGGGCATCGATTCGTTCAATATCAGCCCGCCCGGGATCTTTTCGTGCGCTCCGAAACTCCCGTACATTTGCAGCGTTTTAAAACTCGGCGCTTCCGTAGCTTCCTGCACGGTCATTCCAAAATCAACCATATTCAAAAAGAATTGCAGCAGAAGCTGATCCTGCTCGTCGCCCGCTTGCTTGGCAAATGAAAGAAACGGTTTTCCGTCTTTTAACGCAAGACTTGGCGTGAGCGTCACGCGTGGCCTTTTGCCCGGTTCCACCACATTGAAAGGGTTTTCACGGGCGTCGAGCACGAAAGATTGCATCCGCTGGCTCAATCCCACGCCCGTATTTCCAGCAATGCAAGCAGGTACCCAGCCGCCGCTCGGCGTAATGCTCACTACCCAGCCTTCCTCGTCGGCCGCCTCCACCGACGTGGTACCAGCCGTAAATTCCTTCATAAACTGCTCGCTCGGCCCGTCTTGGTTTTGGTTTAATACTGCATGAAAATTACCCCAGCTTTTGAGCTGATCAGCGTAAGGATTTTTCTTGCCTTCAAAAGGGTAGGGATCACCAGGAAGCACTTTTGCGTCATTCTTTTCCAGGTCGATCTGCTTGATCCGCTCCTTCGCATATTCTTTCGACAGTAACCCTTTCATCGGCTCTTCGGGCGCAAATGCCGGGTCGCCATAGTAAAAGTCACGGTCGGCAAAAGCAAGGTTCATTACCTGGTACAGGGTATGCACATATTTTGACGAATTATAGCCCATTCCTTTCAGATCGAAGTTTTCGAGCATATTAAGTGCCTGCAACATCACCGGCCCCTGCGTCCATTGCTGCATTTTATACACATCAATACCCTTATAATTCGTCACCAGCGGCTCTTCGATCTTTACTTTCCAGGTCGCAAGATCCTGTTCGGTGATCAGCCCGCCTTGTTCCTGGGTACCTCTGGCGATTTCTTTGGCAATATCCCCTTTATAAAACCTGTCATAAGCTGCATATATGGCATCTTTTCTATTCTTTCCTTTTTTGAGTGCCTGCTGCTCCGTGTCCACCAGCTTTTGCAGCGTCGCCAGCAGATCCTTTTGCACAAAAATCTCCCCGGCGTCAGGCGCTTCTCTTGGCTGTCCCAAATGCGGCAGGAAGATTTTGGTAGAATAAGGCCATTTTTTGATCTCGGCTTTATCGCGCTCAATCGCATTCGCAGTTTGCGCCTCGATCGGATAACCTTCCGCCATTTGCATAGCCGGAGCCAAAACTTCTTTCAGGCTCATAGTGCCATATTCTGCCAATATCGTCATCAATCCGCCCGGCGTTCCCGGCGTAGTCGCGGCCAGCGGACCGTATTCCGGTGGGTATTTCATTCCTTTCTTTTTGTAAAAATCAGCCGTAGCTCCGGTCGGGGCCACGCCCATCGCATTGATCGCAATCACCTTTTTCGTTTTTGGATTGTAGATCAAAGCCTGCGTTTCGCCGCCCCAGCTCAGTACATCCCACATCGTGCAAGTGGCAGCCAGCATAGCGCAGGAAGCGTCGACTGCATTTCCGCCTTTACTAAAAATCATCGCCCCGGCAGTCGCGGCCAGTGGCTTTCCGGTAATCCCCATCCAATGTTTCCCATGCAGCGGCGGTTTTTGGGTTGTTACGGGGAAATTGTTAAAAGACTGGCTCCGCGCAAGAAAAGACGAAGTAGTGATCAACAGGGTCGAGAATAGAAGTTTTATTTTCAATGGGATCCCGCGGTTTAGTGAAGCTGTAATAGTAAAAGTCGTGAATATTTAGGTCAAAATTTCCCTTAAAATCTCGAAATTATCAGGTAACCGGCTTGGTGCTAGCTGCTTTTTGCGGTATTTCGCGGCTATGAAAGATCAGAACCCTCTCGCAGAAGCGCCCGTCAAACCGCTGTTCTTCAAATATTACGTTCCAGCGCTGATCAGCATTCTTTCAGTGACCGCGCATCAGGTGATCAATGGTATTATCCTCGGCAGGCAGGTGGGTAAGGAAGGTTTGGCGGCTGTTGGGTTGTACGGATCGGTATTGCTCGTTTTTATCGCGCTCACCTTGCCGATTATGGTTGGCGGCGGGATCATGATCAGCAAAAATATCGGTGCAGCCGATTATCCCAAGGTGGGGAAGATATTCAGGTTTGCTACCACGCTCGGTTTGCTATTCGGCGGTATGATCGCTCTGTCCGCCCCATTCGTCGTCAGGCCCATAGCCGACTTCCTTGCTGGTACTGAAAACGAAAAGATTGCGCAAAGCACCTCAGACTACATGCTGTGGCAATTCCTGGGACTACCGTTTTTCTTTATACGCATGTTCTGGAGCAATTTTGTGAGCAATGACGGCAGCCCGAAAACTTCCCGGAATGCCTCGTTACTTGCGGTTTTTGTGAATATAGTCCTTGATCTGGTCCTAATTGTTGTGTTTAACTTTGGCGTAACCGGCGCGTCGGTAGCCACGACACTGGCTATTTTTTCGGGTAACCTTTTCCTGTTTTTTCATATTCGAAGAGGAAAAGGGCATGTGAATTTTCGAGGCTTCCATCTCACTTTACACTTTCAGGAATGGAGGGAGTTGCTGCGTCTGGGGGTACCTTCGTTTGCGTCGGAAATCGCTTTTTCTACTGGCTTGCTGATCATTAACCGCCGGGTTGTGGCGCATGGTGCGCTGGCAGTTGCTGCTTTCGGGATGATCAATTACATTAGTTTTATATTCCTGAGATTTTTTACAGCCGCCATGATCGCCTCCCTGCCTATTATTTCCTTCAATCTCGGTGCGCAGAAGTTCAGCCGTGCGCGCGAAGTTTTTCTTTTCGCCCTGCTGTTTACATTCCTTCTTGGTATCGCCGTCGCCGGAGCCGGTTTCGCATTTCCGCAGCCGCTGGTCGCCCTTTTTTCCGGGAAGGAAACAAAGGAATTCGGCCAGATAGCGACTAACGGTATGGGATGGTATTTCACCCTTTTTCTAGCTGCCGGCCCGAATTATATCCTCTCGGCCTACTTGCAAAGCACCGGTCAAACCACTGTTTCCATTATCATGAATGTGTTGAAAGGAGGCTTGCTGGTCGCTTTGTTCGCCTGGATTTTACCTTATTTTCTAGGTTTAAACGGGGTCTGGCTTGCAAGAGGCTTAGCCGAAATTGTGTCTTTGCTATTAATAGGGGGATATTGTTTTTTTACCGGAAAAGGATTTTCAAAACCTTCCGAAATTTCATAGCATTTCCTGGTAGCCCGTTCCAGAATGTAGCTGAGGATTTCGTTATATTGCTATTGATTATTCAGGAAATAATCCGGCGATTTTCTAACCAATTATCCAGCTCAGCGATGGCACAATTCAAGACACTTTCATCAAATTTTCACATCAGCACACTGGTGGAGCACGGTACGCTCACCTTTTTTCTTGACGGTAACCAGATTATCAGCGCAAGGGATTCCATCGATTCTAAAACAATGATCCTTGAAGCAGGCAGGCACGAATACCAGTGGCAGGTGAACGGAAAGGACAATTTAACTCGGTATTATATTCGGATGACGAGCAATGGCGTGGCAGTGCCCGGGACGGGAGTAGGGCCCAGGACATTGAAAGGCGGAGATACGGATTTTAGCGGAGGGGAATTTCAGGTCAGCTAACTCAAATGCAGATATGAACAAACGATTTTTACAACTTGTCCTGATTGCGGGCATATTAATGGGCGGGGAAGGCCACGCGCAGGACGCGGAAGATTTTTCGGATCAGGAGACTGTTATTGCCAGAAAAAACCTGAACGAAAAGTTACAATCCAATAATAATGTCGCCAATGCAGGGACAGTGAGCAATCTGCCCAGCATTAGTCTGACTTCACTTTTTTCGGACACACAAGCCGAGGCTAAGTTTTCTGTCAATGCGGGCGAAAGCCTTTTCAATATTGGCCTTTCACAATCTTTTTCTGAAAAACCCGGATCCGCTACTTTTCTGGATTTGGAAGGCATTACCACCGGGACCACATTTTCGGTCGCCTGGCAGCGGACCATCGGACGCACACTTATTCCGACGAAGCTGCCGATCACTGACTTGCGGAAATTTATCGAGGTAAAACAGAAAGTGCGTGAGCGAAAGAAAATTGATCCGGCCAACGATGTAACATTTCTGGATATGGACGAGGCCGACAAAAAGGAATTGATTGAAGCCGGCGCGATCAATCTCGATGCTTTTGAAACGCCGTGGATATTCACAGCCAGGTTCAGCGCCAGTCGCGTCGGATTCGACTACATCACCGATTCGCTTGCCGCAAGACCTTCCGCCGCGACCCGCGTGGGGAAAAATTTCAATCTTGCATTTTCCAAATTCAAAAATCTTTATACCTATTATTCTTTTTCGTACGGCCTGGTCGTCAATTATGCAAGCGGAAGCGACGTGCTCGATTATTCGTTTCCCGTTGGGACCAATGGTCACGCATTCACCTCTGAGGTCACATACGGAGCGCCGGCAAAAAGTATCGGCTCGCGGATCAAAGCCGAGCTCCGACAAATGATAACCAGGGATAGAGTACCGGTCCTGGGGCTTAATCCGAGCGTAACCTGGATTGTCAAAAGTGAAAAGCTCAATCTCGATATTCCGGTATATTTTCTCACGAAGCGGGAAGACGGTAATTTTAACGGATTGCAGGCCGGGATAAAAATAGGTTACACCAGCCGGTTTAATGATAGTTTCTTCAAAGATATGGTCGATCTGAAATCCCAAAAAGTCTATTTCGGCCTTTTCGTCACAAAACCATTTCTCGTAAAAAACTGAAAATGTCTAGCTTAGTTTCAAGCTAGATTTATATATCACGCAACCAACAGAGCATAGATTGGAATCATTATTTTTGATTGATCATCCTACAAAAACTGCGAAAACATGCCGGAAATAGTCGACCTCGAAATCTTTAAGAAAAACCTTGAAAAGCGTTTCAAAAATAAGAAGCTTCAAAAAGTGGAAATCGGCTCCGGCGCCAAGATCGAAGCTTCCGAAAAGGATTTTGAAAAAGCGCTTTCCGGCAAAAAACTGAAAAGCGTCGACCGAAAAGCCAAGGAGCTATATTTCAATTTTGGTGACGATCAGGTTGTTTCCATGCATTTGATGTTACATGGCCAGCTCAGTACACCCGAAACTTTGCCCAAAGCATTTGTAGCGGCTTTTTTATTTGAAGGTACTGAGCCACTGGTGTTGTCTGATTATCAGAAAGCAGCCAAAATCTCACTCAATCCAAAAGAGAATATGGTTGTAGATGCACTTTCCGATGAAATGACACCGGAATGGCTGGAAGCACAGTTGAAAAAACGCAGGTCGCCTGTAAAGACAGTAATTTGTGATCCCAAGATCATCGGTGGTATTGGTAATGCATACGCAGATGAAATCCTTTGGGAAGCAAAAATCCATCCAGAGTCCATTGCCAATCAAATTCCTGCAAAAGAAGTCCACAAGCTCGCCAAGGCAATAAAAAGCGTTGTAAACGATTCTATCGAAAAGATCAGGGAGTCTAATCCGGATATCATTTCAGGCGAGATCCGTGATTTTATGGTGGTACATAACCACAAACGGAAAACCAGCCCAACCGGTGGACAGATTAAAAATGCAACGGTAGGCAGCAGAAAAACTTACTACACGGACGAGCAGATCAAGTATTGATCTGCTTTCATGCATTAAAATAGTGCGGCCTGAACAAACTGTGCGCTGGGCAGTCCTTTCAGAGGAAAACGCTCCACGATCTGGAATTTATCACCTTTTACGAGTGACCTCCTCAGCAGCTGCATCTCATTGACCTGAAAGTTGGCCGAAAATTGCTGGTACCTCCACTCAAACCACGCCTGGTCCAGCTGCTTTTCAGTCATATTACGCGCGATCGTATAATGCGGGTCTGTGCAGTATTCGTGCTCTGCCGGCGACCACTGCTGAATATGTTTATCAATATCTGTTTTCAGGTTTTTTACGATTTCCAGTATTTTCCCGGAAGCAGGTGCAGCTACGTCTACATACATGGTACCGCGGTCATATTTGTCAAAACCATTGAGTTCCATTTTAAACGGAGCGGAGGTTTCTGCCACTTTTTTGCATCCCTGAACAACCCGGTCCACTTTACTTTCATGGATAATGCATTGCATTAAAGCCATGTGCGGAGTCAGGTTGGCAGCGAACTTACAACCGTAACGCCGCTCAAAAAACTCTTTTACACTCGTTATATGTGCCTTCGTCACTTCGTCGCAGGAGAAGATCAGAAGGTATTCCAGCATGTGATTGCGGATACTGGTTAAGGTACTGGGATGATTGTTGTTGATGTGAATACTTTTCATCTTGTAGTCTGTTGAATGTCAATGATTAGTAACACTACAAAAATAGCAATGATATAATAAGTATCAAATAAATGATCTTAAAAATATCATGATTATTCAAGCAACAACAGATTTGGAACGCAGAAGTGGCGAATGCACTGCGTCAGAGCACTTTATAGCTTTGTGTTTCAGAGAAAAAAAATGTTAATAGATAACCGGGCCTGTCTGGATACGGGCCAATATTTCAGCCAGCACTTTGGGTGTCAGTGGTTTGACGATCAGGTCCTGCACTTCGCTGAGCGACTGCGCCCGGGCAAAGTCTTCTTCGTCATTTGAGGAGCTCACGAGAAAAATATGCACCTTCTTTTGAACCGTTGGCAGCAGCTTACCAACAGCGTCCAGGAACTGCCAGCCGTCGAGAACGGGCATGTTCAGATCCAGCAGGATCAGGTCGGGGAGTTTGTCGGGAGTACTCAGGTTTTCATTAAAAGCGTCGATCGCGAGCTGCCCGTTATTGAAGTAGTTGGTTTGTTTTGCGATCGCCGACCTGTCGATGATGATGTTGACGGCAAAACGGTAGATCTCGTCGTCGTCGACTACCCAGAGGTTATTTATCTTCTCCATTAAATATTATTTTAAAAGCTGATCCTACACCCGGCTCACTTTCCACTTCAATTTTCCCCCCCTGGGATTCAATCTGCGTTTTTACCAAAAATAATCCCACTCCGTACGCGTCACTGCGGTTGTGGAAGGTTTTGTAAAGTCCGAATATCTTTTTACCGTGTAGCGCCAGATCAATTCCCAGCCCGTTGTCGCGGCATTCCAGTACCGTTCTCTCCTCCTGGTCCTGGTAACATTTCAGCTGGATATGAAGCGGGCTGTCCGGTTTCCGGTATTTAATTGCGTTGGATACCAGGTTGGTGATAATGCTTTCGAGGTAAACCCTGGGAAATGAGACAACTGTTTCCTCAAAATAAATATCAACCACCGCATTATTCCTATTCAGGTCCGTATGGAAAATATCCAGCACTTTTTCCGTGATCGTTTTCAGGTCGATCAGTTCGGATTGTACCACACTTTCCTTGATCTTGATCGCTTTGGAAAGATCTTCCAGCGTGGAATTAAGTCCATTTGAAACGTCCTTCATTTTCTCAAAAAGCAGTGCATTATCCTGGTCGAGCTTCTCCGGGTCCACAAGTGTGGAAAGCAGTACCATATTGGTAGCGTGATTCCGGATATTATGGGACAGGATGTGCGTGAAATTTTTCAACTGCACATTATTCTGGGTAGTGAGTTCGAGCGATTTGTTCAATGCAAGCTCGGCATTCTTGTATCGATCAATATTCATAAAAATCCCGCGCAGCTTCGTCACTTTGCCATTTTCGTCGAACAGCGGCCGGCCGGTGGACCTTACCCACACTGATTTTCCCGTCAGCGTAGTGGCTACCAGTTCTTCATCCCACTCCCGCCCTGTTTCGATAGCCGCTGTCACCGCTGCTTCTGCGATCTTCTTGTACGGTTGCTGAACGTGGCTGTACAAACTCAGTTCGTTAAGCGGATAGTCGTCGGGAAGTTCCAATATAGCATACACCGTTTTAGACCAGGTTCTTACCTTCGTCGCAAGATCCGTTTCCCAGCCGCCCACTTCGCTGATCCGCCCCGCCTCCGACAGCAGGAACTCGCTCGCAGCCAGCTTTTCCTCCACTTCCTTTCGCTTTGCGATCTCGCATTCAAGGTCGCGCACAGACCGGAGGCTGCTCATTAGCGGAAGCGTTTTGTACAAAACAAAAACGGTGACGATCGATACAATTGCAGTTGCCAGCCTGAGCAGTGCGCTGAGCCGGTAAGCCGGCCACCAGAATATCGCGGCGTCGATCAAATGGGTTAGACCACAGAGGAGGATAAAGGCTATAAAAAGCAGAAAGATCCTGGGAAAAGGGGAGTCTTTGCGTCGGCGCAAAACGATGAGAAGCAATACGGGAATGGCAAAAAAGGCTGCTCCGATCCCGATATCGGAAAGGATGTAGAGCCAGCCATGAAAGTCGGACCAGCTCCCACAGTACCACCTTGGCGAAAAATCGCTTGTGTTGAAAACGCTTGAAAAAAAAGTGGAGATCTGATCTGATAGCGTTGCCGCATTAGTCGGGATGATGGGAATTTTGCATAAGGCAATATTTGCAAGTTGATCTGCAACGTGTTGCGTGCTATCAGGTTTCAAGAGAACTTTTTAGAGGACGGGTGTATCGAGGCTGTAAGATAGTATTTTGTTAAGAAAGATCAATTTGCGGTTTTAAATAAAACCCGGAATATTCTCATACTAAGTAAGATATGGTTGCGTTGATTGCATTGTAACCGATTGCTCAAAAACCTTCAACTTAATCTGTCTGCTATGAAAGGAAAAATCCTGCCCCTGAGTTTTTTCTTGTTAAGTTGTGCACCGGCTGCCGCGCAGTTTTCCGGCATACCCACCGGATTGCCGTGGATGCTGGAAATCAACCCCGATGCCCGGACTGCCGCTATGGGCAATGCAGGCGCCGCATCGAGCCCCGACGCCAATGCGACCTACATCAATTCCTCAAAACTGGCCGCTGCCGAAGAGGATTTTGGGGCCTCCGTTTCCTACGCGCCCTGGTTACGAAACCTGACAAACGGAATGTGGCTGGGTTACGCAAGTGCCTACAAAAAGCTGGGCGAAAAACAAGCGGTTGCCGCGTCAGTGCAGTATTTTGACTATGGTACAAATGCTCCCTTTGGTATTCTCAGCAACGGGCAGGATCTGGCTTTGAGCGCTATGTATTCCAGACAGCTTGGGCGCAACTTTTTTATGGGACTCACACTAAAATACATTTCGTCTAACTTGGGATACGCTGTTATTGGGGGAAATTCTGTTGAGCCGGGACGCACAGCAGCTGCAGATATCAGTGCCTATTACCGGAAACAGGTTAAAAGTGAATCTACGGGAGAGGATTTCACCTGGTCGCTGGGAGCTGTGGTGTCAAATATTGGTGAAAAGGTCGATTACGGTGGCGGTATGGAATCTTATTTACCTACCAAACTCAGGGTAGGAGGCGGGATATCATACACGGCGACTGGCCGGCATAGGATAAACGTCATTGCTGATCTGAGCAAGCTGCTCGTACCAACTCCCAATGTGAACGGAGTTCCCTATTCAGGTACCTACTTTGACGCCATTTTCCGATCGTTTTCAGACGCGCCAGGCGGTTTTAAGGAGGAAATGCAGGAAATCAAAATCGGAATGGGAGCAGAATATTGGTATAACAACGCGTTTGCATTGCGGGCAGGTTATTACCATCAGGATAAGCGGAAAGAAAATGCGAGATACGTCACAGCCGGTGCCGGCGCCAGGATTCTGAAAAAATTCCAGGCGGATTTCGCGTACATTTTCCCAACTTACAGTGGGAGCCCGCTTAGTAGTACTTACCATGCCACACTATCATTTTATTTGAGCGGAAAAAAAGGGTAAAGGCTACCTGAATTGTCACTCAGCAAACAAAGTCAGGCAGTCGGGATTTGCGTATAACACTATACGTCTAATTTTTGGGCCGCGTCATTTTCAGTTCGGAGGCGAAATGCTGCAACTAGTACAGCATATCCGACGATCTGGAAGAAATGACTGGCTATGAGGCGTTTCGAGTGACAATTTTTGTGTAGCCATGAAAAAAATAATTGTCATCTTAATCGGGATATTATTCCCTGCTGCTTTCGCGGCGGCTCAGCCAGACTGGGTCGTCGCTACTGAGAAAGATGGTGTTAAAGTGTACAGTAAAACGGTTCCCGATTCCCGGATCAAAGCGTTGAAAGCCGAATATGTAATGGAGGCTACGGTGGAGGAAATATTAAATCTGCTGGTTGATATTCCGGCTACTACCAAATGGATGTGTCACGCCAAAGTCTGCGTTTTGCTGAAAAAGATCTCGGAGCAGGAACTCTATTATTATACCGAAGTAAGTCTGCCCTGGCCGCTTGATAACCGTGATTTCGTGACACATTTGAAGATCACACAAGACCCTGTTACTAAAATAGTCACCGTTAACTCGCCGGCTGTCGCGGGTGAAGTTGCGCCAAAAAAAGGGCTGGTGAGGGTAAATCATTCGCAAAGTGTGTGGAAGATCGTACCAGCGGGCGAGTGGAAGGTGAAGCTCGAATATACCTTGCGTGCAGATCCCGGCGGGCTGATCCCGGCCCACGTTGTCAACTACTTTGCAAGGCAGGCACCGGTTGAAACATTCCTGAATATGCAGGCGGAAATCCGTTCCAGGCGGGAAAAGAGGAATGCAAATGCCGCTGCTAAATCTGCCGGAGCCTATAAGTAACTAGCCCGCTTTCAATGCTTTCCACAGATGTAAGATGCGCGCCGCCGCTGCAAAGGCACAAAAGGCACGCAATTTTAGACGGTTTTGAAAGGAACAAGCAAACATTCACCATGGGAAAAGGGAAAGAACTTTTTGGTCACTACAATGATCTTGCAAAGGAAAAAGGGCCGGGTACTAAGGAAAGTGCGTATGCCGGTATTCTTTTTCAGGCATTATTAATGGTCGGCGAGCGGCGCACGTTCGAGTTGCTCGAAGAGGCCGACGAACAGGGAAAAAAGCTAAAATTGCAATACCCCGACAGTTCAAAAAAGGGCGAAGCGCCCAGCGGAATCGTGCTGGAATGATGTTGCTGGAATAGTTATTTAACAGAATGCGTTTTTCAACAGCTAAAACCAGCTACAAATCATGAAAACTGCAATCTTATCAATAGCAATGTTTTTTCTGACCGCGACCGGAGCCGCATTTGCACAGTCAACAACCCAATCAACCAACCCTAAACAAAAAGCTACCGGCGATACCGCAAGTAACTCTGCCGGAAGTATCCAGGGCGAACGCAGGACCACTGACGGAAGAGGAAAAGAGAACCAGGGAGGCCCCGCGACGGCAACTCAGGCGGGCCGCGCGACCGGCGCAGGCAAACGCAGTGAACCAGGTGGAAAAAGTAACGGAGATGCAACAGGCAAAACCAAATTGCCGGGCAACCAAAACGAAGCCACTAACCAGTCGGGTAGTGCAGGTGGTAACAAAAGCAAAACACCAAAATCTACTCCAAAGCAAAACTAAGGTCGGTTTTGAAGCAGTATATAAACGAAATCCCTGTCTGGTACAGGGATTTTTTTGTTGAATACGCTGAACTAGTTTTTTGCCTCCACTACTGCCATAACCAGCGTGGCTGCATTGGCTGCTGCGATATCATAAAAGTTGCCCATATCCTCCGCCGCGTGGTCGTCGGCATTGTCGCTCATGCTCCGAATGATCAGGAAAGGCACATTTTGTTGAAAACAAGTCTGCGCGATGGCCGCACCTTCCATTTCGGTAGCGGCCGCATTCAAATCTTTCCGCAGCCGCTCAGCTGTTTTTTTGGAGGAAACAAAAACATCACCGGTAACGATGATACCTTCGCTCACCGCCGGTACGCGGGTTCCTGATTTTCCTGCTATCTGATTAAATTTCAGACCTTTCGAAACCTTAATTGCTTTTTGTACCAGCTCAGGATCACATTTGAAATGTGTAGGATTGGGCTGGTCGGTGAGGGGATTTTTGGTTGCCCAATAATCCATTTTATCATCGGTCAATGCGCCGAAGTCGTGGTAAGCGATCTCGGTACCGATCACAATGTCACCCGGGCGCAATGCCTGGTTCACGGCACCTGCAATACCAGAGAAAATGATCTGGCGGGGGCGGAAATGGTCGAGCATGATCGTAGTAGTGATCGCCGCATTCACTTTACCCACGCCGGTTTGTGCGACTACCACTTTCCGGCCTTTCAGTTCACCGGTTATAAACCCGACAGAGCGGATCACGGTATCTTTCGGATTGACCATATTTGCCCTCAAAAGCTTCAACTCAGGCGGAAAAGCGCCGAGTATTCCAATTATTTCCTGCGCATTCGACTGAATTTGAACAAAACAAAAAACCAGCAGCAGTAGTACTTTTTTCATGAAGAGATTTAAAAAATTAATGCGAGTACCGCGAATAAGTCGATGATTATCAATGCTAATGTAATTTCTCTGGCGCGGCCCGTTAAAATATGCAGGGCTGTCCAGCTGAGAAATCCCCAGATAATACCCTGGGTAATGGAGTAAGTAAATGGGATCAGTACCATCGCGAGAAATGCGGGAAAAGCTTCGTGCAGCTCGTTCCAGTTAATTTTCACAACCGGTTTCATCATAAAAACCCCAACTAAAACCAATGCCGGCGCCGTAGCAATAGCGGGGATCGCACTTAATAATGGGGATAAAAATAGAAATGGCAGGAACAAAATCGCCCCCGCAATAGCTGTGAGGCCCGTTCTTCCGCCTTGCTCAATGCCTACCGCAGATTCAATATACGCTGTACCGGGGCTGCTGCCGGTAAGTCCGGCGACCGTGGTTGAAAATGCATCTACGATCAGCGATTTCCTGATATTGCGCGGCTCGCCGTTTTCGTCGAGCAGGTTCGAAGCTTCCGCCAGACCGACAAATGTGGACAGGCTGTCGAACATATCCGTGAATACAAAAGCGAGGATAACGGGCGCCAGGCTCCATTTCAGCGAGTTGACCAGATCGAGCTGAAACAATAAACTGAAATCCGGCGGCGCCACCAGGTTAGTGATGGTGATCACCGTTTCAGTCCCTCCCCACCAGCGCCCGATCGGCCAGGCGAGGAGGCTGGTGAGCACGATACCTATCAGAATACTTCCTTTTACATTTCTTATTAATAGAACGACTGTGAGCAGCAGGCCGGCAATGAAAGTGAGTGTGGATGCATTGAGGTTACCCAGGCTAACCATCGTAGCCGGACTTGCGACGATGAATTTTGCATTTGAAAACCCTATTAATGTAATGAAAATACCTATCCCTGAGGCGATTGCATACCGGAGCGGCTTTGGGATCGCTTTTGCAATATAGGACCTTACATTAAATATTGAGAGCAGCAAAAAGAATATCCCCGACCAGAAAACAGTGCCCAATGCGACCTGCCAGGTGAGTTTATACGTAAACACCGCCGTGAAAGTAAAGAATGCATTAAGCCCCATTCCCGGCGCGACGAGGATCGGGTTATTGGCGTACAGCCCCATCATCATCGAACTGAAAAACGATACCAGGATCGTAGCCGTTAAAACCGCTGAAAACGGCATGCCCGTCTGGCTGAGTATCGACGGGTTGACAACGATAATGTAAGCGGTGGCCAGGAAGGAGGAAAGTCCGGCGAGGATTTCGGTGGAAACAGACGTATGATCTTTTCTTAGCCGGGAAAAAGAAAACATTGGCGTGCGGTTTATTTCAAATATATTGATTTATATCGAATGAGGAGGTTTAGGTACCCGCCGACTTTTGGACTAGATCTTTTAATTCGTTCTTACATGTCTCAGTTTGTTAAAAATCAGGTCAGGAAGTGGGGAGTTGTTTCTGTTGTGGTGTTGTCCCTCGCGACTGTCTTGCTTACCAGTTATACCAAATACCAGCATATTGCCTCCGATCAGCCCGATTCGTCTAGACTGGCCGCTTTCGTAGAGCCGGGCTTTCCATATATCTCTACTTCCGTCGATGCCCGGAAGATCGGCGCGGGTTTCCCGACTGATAACCAGGCGGCGCGCACGCTTGCATTGCAGCTGGGCGACAGTGCGTATGTGTGCTTTGATACCGATCAGTTGCGGTGGTCGGTGGCGTGGACAGGTAAGTTTTTGCCTATGGTTTTAATGGCGCAGATATCTTACAAAAACTTCTTTAATAAGAATAACGCTATTGCCAGGCTGACGGGCGAACCCAAGATCGCGACGGGCAATTATGCCGGCTGGACTATTGGAAAGCCACTTTTCAGGAATGGAAAGCAGGAAAACGAGCCGACCTGGAAGGCATTACCGGCGGACCAGGCGCGGTGGAACGGATCGTACGTGGTAGGCTCAGAGGCCATTTTGCATTACACGGTTGGGAATTCAAAGATCTACGAGTTGCCGGGCAGTTTCAAGTTTGGGGACCAAACGGTTTTTCGTCGGAAACTGCGGGTTGAAAGTGTTGAGAAAGAGCTTTATATGATAGCTGCGGAAGTCAGTAACGGTTCTACGGGCGAGGTGAAAGGAAAGACTGCGTATATCTATCAGGGTGCAAATAAGGATAGTGTGACAGCCATTTCCATTGCCGGCAAAGTAGGCTGGTCGCTTGAAATCAATGAGAATAAATATGTTACGGTTAAATTCCCTCCGGCGGCCAAGCAGTCACTTGGTATTATTGTGATGTGGAAAGGGCCGGCGAAATCGCTGAAAGCATTCGAAAAAGCGGCGCGTTTGCGCCCCGAGCAGCTCCCTGATTTTGAAAAAGGTGGCCCTGCTGCGTGGAAAGAAACAATTACTACGACAGGAAAACTATCTCCGGATACCGCTGCATTTGTTACCGACCAGCTGACTTTACCTTTGAACAACCCCTGGAAACGCAACGTGCGGGTAGCCGATATCGCATTCTTTCCCGACGGGCGGGCTGCGGTGGTGACGTTTGAAGGGGATGTGTGGACTGTTGAGGGTATTGACAAGAATTTGCAAAATATCAAATGGAGAAGGTTCGCGTCGGGCTTGCACGAGCCGTTGAGCATTGAGGTGGTGAAAGATTTTATCTATGTATTTGACAGAAACGGAATCGTAAAACTGCACGATCTGAACAACGACGGGAATGCAGACTATTACGAGAATTTTTCAAATGTGATGTCGCAATCCGCAGAGTCGCGGGAGTGGGCGGCGGACCTGGTGTACACGCCCGATGGAAGTTTTTATGTGGCCAAAGGCGGAAGTCTGAGCAACGGGCCTGGAATGACGGCGGCTACCTCCGGAAAAGGATTCCGCACCGGCTCGGATCAGAATGGTACGATCCTGAAAATATCAGTTGACGGAAAAAAATCCGAGGTGATCGCGACGGGTTTACGTGGCCCGTATCTGGGTTATAATCCCAAAACAGGCGTTTTGACAGCAACTGATCAGCAAGGTAACTTCGTGCCGTCGACGCCTATTTACGTGATCAAAAAAGGCGATTATTACGGCGTTATCCCAACTGCCCACCGCACTGATAATCCGGAGATCGCCCCTCCGTTAACGTGGATCCCGCATGGCGTCGACCGGTCAAGCCTGGGCCAGGCCTGGGTTACGGGTAACAAAATGGGGCCGCTGAATGGTAGCCTGATCCACTTTTCATTCGGTACGCCAGGGCTTTTCCGTGTGTTGATCGACAGTACTTCGAGGATCATGCAGGGTGGCGTTTCGTACATCAATGCCAATTATCCGGCGCCCACTTCGAAAGGTGCATTGAATCCGGTGGATGAACAATTGTATGTGACCGGTTTTAATCTTTGGGGATCTGCATCGGTCGGTATCAGTTCGCTGCTTCGGCTTCGTTATACCGGCAAGCCAAGTTATCTGCCAAATCAGTTTCACGCTGGTAACCAGGGCATTATCATTGGTTTTGATTCGGAAATAGACAAGACTTCTGCGCTGAATGCTGCGAATTTTGACATAAAAAGATATAACTATAAGAGAACGGAGGAGTACGGTTCGGGCCACTTTAAGCTTGATGGTAGTACGGGAGAGGAGCTATTGCCGGTTGCAGGATCGTATATTTCTGCCGATGGGAAAAAAATATTGCTGCTCGTTCCCGACATGAAGGAGGTAATGCAAATGGAAGTTGGGTATAAGCTGAATGCAAAAGACGGCCGGAAAATGAACGACCATTTTTACTTTACTGTCAATAGCTCAGACGATATGGATTTGAAAAAATATGGTTTCGAGAATGTGGATCTGGCATTACTGACTTCAAAAAAAGCTGAGATAGCGACGCAGCCTGCGAAAACAGAAATAGCATCCGCCGAAAAAGGGCAGGAGATATTCCAGAAAATGGCCTGCGCCGGCTGTCACTCGCCCGGTACCAAAACCGACGGGATGTACGGCCCGCCCTTCAAAAATCTGTACAAATCTGAGCGTATATTTGACGACGGCACCAAGGTAGTTGCCGATGAAAAGTATCTCAGGGAATCGATCCTGGAACCGTCAAAAAGGATTGTAAAGGGATATAATGAGGAAATGCCCTCGTTCGTAGGCGTTTTGACGGATACTGACATCGAATCCGTGATCCTGTATATTAAAGCGCTGAAAAAATAGCCGGCTGGCTACTATTCTTTGATATTCAGTACATTGGCGCCCGGCGGCTCTTCCATAAGCCGCTGGAATTGCTTGTCATGAACGGTGATCATTATCTCGACGGAGCCTGTACCCACGGTTGCTTCCAGTAAATGTCCGCCATAGGCTTTGAAATCTTTCCCCGTCACCACGCCGTGACAGTGCAGCGAAGGTTTGCCATTTTGCCACGCAATGGAACCCTGCATCGAAGCCAGCTCCACATCCTTAAAATTCTTCGGATCGTACTCTTTTGTTTTAAAATTGAAGAACCCGAATTTGGCGCTCACGAAACCCATTCCAGTAAAGTTGGCGGAAGGTATCTGCTCTTTCGTAGCCATGTTTTCAATTTCTTTAAAAACATTATCGCCCTGGCGCAGCACCATTACAAAGCCCGCCGGTACCTTCACATATTTCGGAATGCTATCACTTTTGCTTTGCGCCGAAAGCTGGATAGTGGACAAAAGCAACGCAAAAGGAAGCAGATGGAAAAGATGCATAGCGGGAAGTTTTTGTTTTTTGAGAGTAAAAAACAACCATGCCTGGCTGTCACAAAAAAAACAGGCGGCCAGAAAACGTCTGACCGCCTGTTTGCTCAAAACCGAACTTACAAACCAAAACCTGTCGCAAGCCCCTTCACAGGCGTGCTAAAACTGTATTTCATTTGCGTCGCACCCGAAGCCAGGTCGACTGTATAGAAGCTGGTTGAACCGCCAACCGTGAAAATCGCATAACCAACACCAGTAAAATTGCCGATATCGAAGCCAATTCCTGCGGCCACGTCAATGCCCAGGCTTTTGCCATCGGCAAGCGTACCATTATTTGGTGGAATTTGCTTGAAGATCATATTGGATTGACTGTCAATATCGAATAGCGTCGTATTTGCTGCAACTACGCCCGGGTAGCTGTTGGTATAAGCAACCGCAGTTACAAAAGGAGTTGCGTCTGAATTTTTCAAAGGTGTATCTATCATCGTCATTCCCGTACCGACATCGATACGCAGATTCTGTCCTTTGTCACTTACCACACGAAGTCTGTCGGCTGCGGGATTGAAGTCAACTCCGAAATGCATTCCGTCGATCAGCAACGGACCATCGCCTGTTTTCAATGCAGCAACTTCCATCGCAGCGCCACTTCCAAGGTCAACTCCGTAAATCTTGCTGTCATTACCCAAAGCATACAACCTGCCGTTTGCCGGTCTGATATCAATTCCTTCCAGCATCACGCCGCCTGGCAGACCGCCAATCACCTTTGTTCCATACTCATTTCCATTCGTCGGATTGAAAATTTTCAGGTTGTTGGCAGCGTCCAGCGCATAAGCAACAGGCATTGCAGGAATTGCAATACCAGTGATATTTACGCCAGCCGGCAGGTCACCCAATTTTTGAAGCTTACCCGTTTTCAGGTCTACAAAATCAAGCTCCCATTTGTTTTCGAATTTCACAGAAGCGATCGGGAATACATCGGCTGCATTCATGTCCGGCGAAATATCAAATCCGCCTACTTCGGTGATATCCAAACCTAACGAACCTACCGGAACCAATGCGCCGGGATTTGGTGGGTTTTGAATGTAAAGCATATTTGCCTCAGCATCAATGTCGTAAAGTGTAGTTCCCACGCCAGGAGCGGCAGTTACACCGGCTCTGCTATTGGTATAAGCTACCGCGCCCACTTTCGGACTGGCTGGCCCATTCAACGGAGAATCGCCCATCAATACAGCGCCGGTTTCGGGGTTCAGGCGCAGGTTTTGTCCTGTATTGCTCACCACACGGATTTTGTCAACGGTTGGGTTAAAGTCAAAACCAATGCTTGATCCGTTCAATTTGGTAGCAATAGGGTCCATTCCGATCCGTGTCGCTTTTCCTTCCTGATCGCCAGTTTTGATATTGACGTGATATAAATTGCTCAGCGAGCTGATCGCATACAACTGACCCGTCGCCGGGCGGAAATCGATTCCCGCCAGTACTTCGTCACTTTGCAATCCGGTCACTGCGAAAGAGCGTAGCGGGCTTGCTGTGTTTTTGATGTTGATTTCGTGAAGCTGGTTATTGTCGGATAATGCGTAGAAAATACGGTCCGGCAATGTTTGCTCTGTCGGCGGTACGCGGTGGTCTTCGCAGGAAACGAGCGCGAATGCGAACATGAACGAAGCGGCAAGGAGTACCTGCTTAACTGGTAGGTTGAGAATTTTCATAAGCTGCTTATTGAAATGTGAAATAGTTTCGACTCGATATACGTCGAAACAGCACGATACGATTAAAACAGCCCAAAAAAATTTAATTCACTTTTAATCTCATTTTAATGTGAAGGATTAAAGAGATTTTTGTTTGATGGATTGGTCGATTTATTCCCTTTTTTTGTATCCAAAATTCTCAACAAATGCTATTTACAGTAAATCATCTCGAAGGTATCAGGTCCGGCAAAATTTCACTCGCTTTCCGGAAATGGAAAAAAGCGGACGTAAGTGCCGGCAGCCGCATTCAAACCTCTGTCGGAATCATTGAAATTTCTTCACTAAGTGAATATAAAAGGGACGACATTTCCGAACAGGAAGCAAACCAGGCGGGTTTTTCTGATGTGAACAGACTGTTATCCCTGCTAGACAAAATCAGTGAGGGGACGATCTATAAAATGGAAGTGCGCTATATTTCGGTAGATCCGGCATTAGCAATGAAGGAACCAGTAGAGGTTAACGATGAGGAATTTGATGATCTGGTTGAAAAGCTGAGACGCCTCGACATTGGCAGTAACCAGGGTAAATGGACGATCAAAATCCTCAAAGCAATTCAGGAAAACCCGATGCTGAGCGCCGCTGACCTTGCAATCAAAGCAAAAAAAGAAAAAGAATGGCTGAAACTGAATGTACGAAAGCTCAAAAACCTGGGCTTGACGATCAGTCACGAGCCTGGCTACACGTTGTCTCCGCTTGGGGAACATTTGCTCGAAAAACTAAGCGCGGCTAATTAGGAACGGAAATTGAGTTGACGTAATGTTAACAAAAATTTAACCCGCAGGAAATCTCCGGGAGCTACATTAGCAGATTAAAGCAAGGAAATGAGGAAAGTTAAGGTTGCCTTTTTCGCAGAGATCCTGATTGCCGATTTTGACGGAGCAGCGCGGACCATGTTCCAGCTTTTTGAAAGGATCGACCACGAAAGATTCGAATTCCTCTTCATCTGCGCCAGCGGCCCTGACCAGATTTTTGGTTTTGATTGCCTGAAAATTCCATCTCTGCGGATTCCATTTAATAGAAATTACGTGATCGGAATGCCCGGCCGCGCGCCGGAAGGAACGTGGGAAAAACTTGATCATTTTGCTCCTGATCTTGTACATATTGCTACTCCGTCGTTTCTAGGGCATTTTGCGCTCAAATATGCGCGCAACAAATCGTTGCCCGTAACCAGCATTTACCACACGCATTTCGTCAGTTACATTGCCTATTATCTCAAATACCTGCCGTTTCTGATCAAACCGGTCGAAAGCCTCACCAGAAAGTATCAGAACGAATTTTATGACCAGTGTGACAAAGTTTACATTCCTTCAACCAGTATTGCAAAAGAATTGGTTGAGGCAGGAATGTCACCAAAGAACATGAAGATATGGAAGCGAGGCATGGATACGGGACTTTTTTCTCCCGGTAAAAAGGACGAAAATTATCTGCAAACCCTCACGGGAAACACCAAACCCACCATTCTTTTCGCCAGCAGGCTGGTTTGGGAAAAAAACCTCGAAACGCTGATCTCGATTTATGAGCTGGTCCGGTCCGGGGGGCTTTCCTATAATTTCATCGTAGTTGGAGACGGAGTTGCCAGGAAAGATTGCGAGGCGCGTATGCCCGGTGCTATTTTTCCGGGGCGACTAGGTCACGAGCAGCTTTCGGTTTTATATGCATCGGCTTCTGTTTTCGTATTCCCCTCCGTGTCCGAAACTTTCGGAAATGTAGTTCTGGAAGCAATGGCGTCGGGATTGGTACCTGTCGTAGCCGACGGTGGCGGTAGCCGGGACTTTATTGAAGAAGGTGAAAATGGGTACAAATGCAGTCCGTACGAAGCGGCGGCCTACGTTGAAAAAATCAGGGAAGTCATAGAAAATCCTTCTTTGCAGGCAAGATTGAGTCAAAATGCTGTTCAATACAGCCAGAGTTATGATTGGGATGAACTCGCCAGGGTTTATTTTAGCGACCTGATCGCGTTGACCGCACCCATCGAAAAACTAGAACTTGAAAATTAGTCCCGCTCATATTCGTATTTTCAAGATCATCCTGGTACTAAGTATCCTGATCCTGTTATTTCAATTTATCCGGCACACCGATCTTGCGGAGGTGAAAAGTGCTTTGCAAAATGCAGGTGCAGGGTTTATCTGGGTGATTGTCAGTACGTTCGTTGCCTACTGGTTTGGTGCGATAGGGTGGTGGTTTTGTCTGGGCGAATCAAAAAAACACATTTCACACGCAAAGATCTTTGTTGTCAGGCACATCAGTGAATCTGTCGGCGCATTCAATCCTGCGAGTGTCGCCGGTGGGGATATGTTCAAGGTTTTTCTGTTAAAACCCTACGGAATTGACCAGCAACCTGCCTTGACTTCCGTGATCATTTACCGGTTTTTGATGATATTAAGTCAGCTGGTATTACTGGTTGCAGCGATGATCTGGCTGGTTTCGGGCAGCGGACCGGGCGCTGGGTTGCTGCCGCCTGGGTTGCTCGCAGTAATGGTGGCGGCGATATTGCTGCTGGCTGGTTTTTGTTTTTTTTGGGTTAAAAAGGCGGGGAAATTGGAGGCAGCAACTGAGACAAGTTCTACACAAAGCCGGCTGCAAAAAGTGAGTGGCAAGATACGGGAACTGCGAATTGCGCTTTATCAATTTGCCTTAAAACATCCGCGTGAACTCGTTTTTGCATTCATTTGCTTCCTGCTTCACTGGCTGATCGGATCTGTGGAATTTTATATAATCCTCAAATTGCTGGGTTATGATGTGACGCTCATGCACGGACTTTTGCTCGATATGGGCGTCGTGCTCGTCAAGTCCGCGGGTGCATTTGTGCCGGGGCAAATTGGCGTGGAAGAAATAGGTAACAAGCTCATGCTCGCAGTGATAGGTATTACAAGTGCTACTTTATGGATCTCAGTTTCGGCATTGAGGCGCACGCGTCAGCTGTTCTGGATATTAATGGGCGCATTGTTTTACGCATTGTTTGCCCGCACTAAAAAAGCGATATCCTGATCGGTATGGAGATATTATTTGTCAGCCATAAATATCCCCCGGCAGTAGGCGGAATGGAAAAGCAGAGCTACGAGCTGATCACCGGAATGGAGCGGCATTGCAAAGTGCACCGCATTGTTTTTGACGGGAATGAAAGCACAGTGAGCTACTTTTTATTACTGAAAAAGAGAATACTGCGAACCTGCGCCGACAATCCCGGCATCAGTATCATCCATTTCAACGACGGCCTGATCGCCGCATTTTGCTCCCGCCACAAAGGATATAATCACCTGAAACGTACTGCAACCCTGCACGGGCTCGACGTGGTTTTTCCGAGTAAGATCTATCACAAATTCATCCTTCCCCGCTTCAACCGTTTCGATAAGCTGATCGCCGTGAGCCGCGCGACCGCCTCCGAGGCGCAGCGTTTGGGGATTGATAAAAATAAAATAGTAGTAATTCCAAATGGCGTTGATACCAGGATTGAAATAGCCAAAAGTCCGATTACGTTGACCGAAATGCTTGCTAATCATGGTATTGACTACCGTGGCGAGCGGATATTGCTGGCATTGGGCCGGCCAGTCAGGCGAAAAGGAATGTCGTGGTTTATTGAAAATGTGGTCCCGTTATTGAAAGGGAATTTTCTCGTGCTTTTAGTCGGTGCATACGAACCTGTCGCGGGCGGTACAGAAAGATTGCTTTCCCGTTTGCCTAAAAAGCCAGCCGGAAAAATTTCACTTTTCCTTGGTTTTCCTACTGATAATGCGCCTTTGCGGCAATTGTTTCAAGAGCCCGAAGTCGCGGAGCGTGTGAAGCATTTGAAAAGATTACCCACGACCGAAGTGCAGTTGTTACTATCGCAGTCGGCCGCCTTTATTATGCCAAATATCAAGGTAGCAGGCGATATGGAGGGTTTTGGTTTGGTATGTCTGGAAGCTGTTATGGCCGGTGCAACTGTTTTCGCAGCTGATATTGACGGAATCCCCGACGCGATCCAGGATGGAAAAAATGGGTATCTGCTTCCGTCGGGAAATGCAAAAATCTGGGCGGAGCGTATCAATGAAGTGATCGCCAGCACGCAGCCAAACGAGCACAAAGCCGCATTCAGGCAGTATACAATTGAAAATTTTGGTTGGGAAAAAATGGTGCGGGGCTATTACGACCTCTTCAAATCCCTGGTCAGATAGCCCCGCTTTACTTACTTTTCATATTTACGCCAGATCCCACTTTTTACGCGGCTTCCGCGAAAGCAATCGGTTTGCCTCTTTGTCGCCGACAAACTTTTCCTTCTCCGCATTCCAGGTAAGTTCCCGTTTAAGCCGGTAGGAGATCAGCCCCAAATGCATCGGTATCGTCATTTCTCGTGCGTAAACGAGGTTGGACTCAGGCTGTTTCCTGGATTTGACAGAATCTATAAAATTTTGCTGATGTCCCGGCGACCTTGGATTTGTGATCGGGATGGTTGCAATATCGGTCATCGTTTCGCCATTGATCGTGATCGACCGGGTGTTATAATCGCAAATGAGCGTGCCCCTGTCTCCCTCGAAATAGGCGCCTATGCCCGTTCCTGCGGCTCCCGGCACATTAGGCGGTGCCATGGTCCATAATATTTTCAAGTTTTCAAATTCGTAATCCACATTCAGGATCTTCGGCGCGTCCGCTATTCCGCTAAAAGCTTCGCCGTGTGCATTGATCTTTTTAAGCCCCTGCGGCGCGAGCGAGGAATAGACCACGTCGGCAATGTGACACCAGAAATCAGCAAATTCGCCTCCCGAATAGTCAAGAAAATAGCGGTATGTGAAGTGACATTTTTCGGGAATGTATTCGGTAAAAGGCGCGGGGCCAAGCCACATATCCCAGTCCAGCGTCTTGGGTACAGCCTGCGCCACGGGCGAGCCGATATCTTTTGCATTCGCAGTTTTCCACAGCCGCACGGTACTGACCTTGCCGATCGCGCCGGACTTAATGATCTCTACCACCCGGTGGAAATTGTCCCCTGCATGGATCTGGTTGCCCATTTGAAATACCCGCTCGTATTTTTCCAGGTTCTTTAACATCATTTTACCCTCACCCAAATTGTAGGAAAGCGGTTTTTCGCCGTACACATCCTTGCCAGCCTGAAACGCCAGTGCGGCGATCTGCGCGTGCCAGTGGTCCGGCGTGGCCACCGTTATTGCATCAATATCCTTACGTTCCAGTATCCGGCGGAAGTCGCCGTAAGTATCTACTTTTGCATTCGGCTGCATTTCGAGCAATCGTTGCTTGGTCTCGCCCAGGTGCAGCTCATCGACGTCGCAAAGCGCCACGATCTCGACTTCCGGCAGGTTGGCAAACCATTTCATGTGGTTATTTCCCATTCCGCCCAGCCCGATATGCGCCACGCGGACGCGGTCACTGGCGGCAACTTTTCCATAAAGTGATGGCAGAATAGAAAAGCCGAGCGCACCTAGCCCGGCCATTTTAACAAAATCTCTCCTATTGGTATGAATACTCATTGATGTGGTCTCAGGGGTTAGGTTGTCAGGTGATTTTTGACAAAAGACGAAATTTCTCCCACATCTACTTTCAGCATGCGGCTTTTGAAGAGGTCAGCTTTGTATTTAATGATAAAATTGCGCAGCGACATCCCGGTACTGTTCATCATGCAAAGATTGGCAACCTCCTCGGACGTATTGAAGTGCAAAAGCAGTTCTGGAATACGAATGGTTTTGTTCTGTTGCAGCTCGCTTTTCAGGTATTCGATCATGCGTTCGGTGAGCACCTGCTGTGACGATTTTTCTTCGTTTTTCTTGGTTTCAAAGTTATTCCGCGCCAGAATCGTGATGATCAGGTCGATACTACCTTTAATCAGTTTCACGTGCGAAGATTGTTTCTGGCTGATTTCAAATGCGATCTGGTTGATCAGGTAAGCGATCGTCTGGCCGTCGCGCTCGTTGGGGAGGGGCCTTCCCTGGGTGAGCCTGGTATTGTTGCAAAGATTTTCGGCCTGCTTGTAAGTGTCCGCAAAATCTGGGTCAAATGCTTTCTTTTTCTGAAAATCGTCTGCCAGGAAAGTATGGAATGCGATCACAAAAATCTCGGTACCGCGGTCTTCCTGAAAAACCGGTTGCTGATCTGGTTTCAGCAAAATCAATCCTGATTTGGCATACGCAGCTATTTTTCCGTCGAGCACAAATTGTCCGTTGCCAGACAGGATGAATATCAGCCGGTAATGCCGCAGCTCTTCCGGACTCGCCTCCCAAATACTGGTTTTGCTTTGGAGGAGGTGGAATTTTTTATGCACACTAAACCTGACCGCGGACATTTCGAGTGAATTTTTGTTTACCTCAAATTCCTCAATCCTCCTATCAGTTGAAATTGTAAATGTCGGAAAGCCCTTTTTCCGGCACTGAAACGGGCATTTCTAATGCAGAACTGGAACAGTTTTTCAGCGCCCAAGCCAGATTTTAAACTCTGTAATGCGCTCCGAGCTGACGAAAACTTCCTGCGAAGCGGCGGGGGCCAGCTCAATTTTCAGCTTTCCTGCGGAAATCGCATGAATATCTTTAATCGCGTTGATCGAGATCAGGAATGTGCGGTTAACGCGGAAAAAGTCAGCGGGGTCTAATAACTGCGTCAATTTTTCCAGACTATATTCCACCGCAAAATGGCGGCCGTCGAAAAGCCGCAGGAATGTTGCCCGCTCCTCGATCGTGAAATAGGCGATTTCTGACGTTTTGAATGTAAATATCCGCGAGCCGGCCGTAACCAGAAACCGATCCTTGTATTTCTCAACCGAAATCTCGTTTGCCGGAACACTCATTTTCGGATCGGCAGGTATATTTAATTTCCTGAACTTCAATATAGAAGCCTGCAATTCCAGCGGATTGATCGGTTTCAGCAGGTAGTCAATGCTGTGTGTTTTGAAAGCTTTCAGCATATAATCGTCGAATGCAGTCGTGAAAATGATCGGGATCATCAGGTTCAGGCTCTCTACAATGCGGAAACCGTTGTCGTCTTCGAGGTGAATATCCAGAAAAATGAGGTCGGGCTGGATGTTGGTGGGGTTTTGAAAATAAGTAATTGTTTCAAAAACCGAGGGTATAATAGCCAGCACGTGAATATCCCTGTCAATGCCGAGAAGCAGGTTTTCCAGCCTTTCCGCACTCAGTTCCTCGTCCTCAATGATCAGTACTTTCATGCTATGAGAGGGATTTTTACGACAAAATGCGTACTATTTTTTTCGATCACAACTTGTTTGTCAAGCAATAACCGGTACCTGTTTACAATATTTTTCAGGCCCAGCCCGGTTGTAGGTTCACTCAGTTTCCGAAGCTGTAACGGATTACTGACTACCAGCCAACCTGAATCTATGGAAACGCTGATCAGCAGCGGATTAGCGGCGGACATGGTATTATGCTTCACCGCATTTTCAATCAGCAGCTGCAACGTGAGCGGGATCACCGAATATCGTTGCAGATCGTCCGGCAAAAGCTGTAAGTCCATTACAATTTTGTCCTTAAACCGCATCCTGAGCAAATAGGTATAAGTTTCCAAAAATCGGATCTCCTCTTGCAGGCTGATCTGATGCAGCTCCGCCTGTTCGAGAATATAACGGTAGGCCTGTGAAAGTTGTTGGATAAATTCACTCGATTTCTCCGATCCGGACTCTACCAGCGAAGAAAGTACGCTCAGGTTATTGAAAAGAAAATGCGGGCTGATCTGATTTTTCAGGACCATGAAACGAGCGTTAATATTCTCTTTTTCAAGCCGTTCTGAATTGAGTTGTACCTTCTTTAATCGCTCCTGTATCTGATCGCTTACGCACAGGTAATACGCCGCGATCAATGCCAGAATGGTCAGCACCTCATTCGCTCTTCTCCAAAATGCACGGACCATGGGAGTCAGCCTGCTACCGAATTCAAGTCTGGGTGTATGCGTCCAGAGGCCATTCATTAAACCCCACGTTTCGCTCAGGATCTTGTCGAACACGATCGCCAGCAAAATGGCCGGTACGAGTGCAATAAGCTGGTTTGATAACTTAAATTCTGCTGATCCGCTGCTGCCTGTCCACGCATCGATCCGGCGCAATCCCCAATCGACCAGGTAGATCCAGCTGGTATAAAACACGGTACTGATCACGATCTCCATACAGAAAAGCGGCAGCTTCCGCAGGACCGTAGCCCAAACATCCTCCGGCACGTTCATGTAAGTCCGCAACGGAATATAAACCAGCGCCAGCGCAAAGCCAAGCAGCCATTTTTTGCTAAATGATGTCCGTTGCATGGGAGGGGGGGGGCATTAAATGCAGACCACGTTCAGGTAGTTGTATGTGCATTTAAGCTAAAGGTTCTTTTTTATATCCATACTTACATGAAGAATTCTGGTGATTTCGACAACGCCCGTGGCCAGAATCCGAAAGAATATATTGTGTTTACCGTAAATAGTTTTCTTGTAACCTTTACGAATCAAGTCGATCGAGTTGCCCTTTATCTTACCATCTCCGATCGCCATAAAACTGGATATTAAGCCCTCCACATACTTTTCAGCCTGATTCACTGACCATTCATGCAAGGTGTATTGCCAAATTCTCCAAAGATCATTCTCCGCAAGTTTGGTAAGTTTGTATTTAATCATTCGCTATTGCTAGACTTTAATTTAGCCAAGAATTCCGATGGATCGAAGTTTTCGACCCAGCCGCTTTCTTCTCCGTCAATAAGGGCCTGTCTTAATAATTTAAGCTTTTGCTCTTCCTCCTCTAACAGCCTTAGTCCCGCCCGTACCACTTCGCTGGTCGAGCTATATCGGCCAGTATCTATTTGATTCTGGATAAAGGAATCAAAGTGCTGGCCTATTGATATCGATGTGTTTTTGCCCATTTTAACGCTAGTGATTTGTCAAACTAAGTTACCAATTTTTGGTAATTAACTTGTTCACTAACTAAAATAATCATCTTGAAGAGTCTTCAATAGAATATTGGATGCCTAGCAAAGCAAGTCGCATAATTTTATGTGAAATCTTTGCCAATTTGGTAATAATTTATATTAGATAATATTTAAGACAAGACGAGATGGACGATCTGTCGTTCCGGACTATTTGAAGGCAGGAATTGGAAGTTAGATTGCGAGGATTATCTTTCAAACCCCCAAACCCCCAAACCCCCAAACCCCTCACTTTTGAACTTCTAACCGCCAAAATCCCTTTCCTTAAGTAGGAAAAGTTGACCAAAACAATATCATGGAAATAGGTATCAGTATGTTCGGGGATTTGTCTTTTGATAAGGCGGCCCGGGCATTTCAATCCCCTCACGAAAGGTTACAGGATTTGCTGGAAGAAGTAAAACTGGCTGATGAAGTCGGGCTGGATGTATTCGGGATCGGCGAACATCACCGTGCTGAATATGCGGTTTCGAGTCCGGAAATTATCCTGGCTGCCGCCGCATCAGTAACCAAAAATATCAAGCTGACGAGTTCTGTCACAGTATTAAGCTCAAATGATCCCGTACGCGTTTATCAGAATTTTTCAACGGTAGATCTGCTTTCAAACGGTCGTGCCGAGATTACGGTAGGGCGGGGGAGCTTCATCGAATCGTTTCCCCTTTTTGGTTATGATCTGAACGATTACAACGGGTTATTTACCGAAAAACTGGAACTGCTGAAACAGATCAACGAGACGGAAACGATCAGCTGGAAAGGGAAATACCGCGCTGCGCTGGATAGTCAGCAGGTTTTGCCGAGGCCCGTCAATGGGCGAATGGATATCTGGATCGCCGTCGGTGGTACGCCGCAGTCGGTTGTGCGCGCTGCTAAAATGGGTTTTCCGCTTATTATCGCGATCATCGGTGGTATGCCGGCCCAGTTCAAGCCGTTTTTTGATCTTTATAAAACTGAATATATCAATGCCGGTCACGATCCTGCGAAAATGCAGCTGGCGACGCATTCGCACGGATTGGTAGGCGAAAATGGTACTGCACTTGCCGATGAATATTTTGCGAGTTACGCAGGACAAATGGACCGTGTAGGCAGCAGCCGCGGCTGGGCGCCGTATACCAGGGGGCAATTTGAAGGCGGTCGCAGCCTGGAAGGTGCCTTGTTTGTGGGTGACCCAAATCAGGTCACAGACAAGATATTGCAAAACCAGGAGATGTTCGGATTAACGCGCTTCCTGCTCCATACCGACGTGGGTGGCCCAAATCATAAGTTGCTTATGAAATCTATCGAGCTGTTGGGTGACAAAGTCGCGCCGGCTGTGCGGAAGGCTTTGAAAAAGTAATTAGCGCATTCTTAGTAAGTTATGTATCATGCTGCATTCGTCCTGAATGCAGCATTTTTTTTAGTAAATAAAAGGATACTTGCATCAATACAGACTTATGCAAAGTATATGAAGTTGATATCGATCCCTTTTTATCACAAAAGTTCCTTCGCGATGTTACATCTTTTCAAAATTAGCGTTCTCAGTTTACTGCTTTATCTCGGTCTGTCAGGTTGTGAAAAGAAAGACTTGAATAGGGTTACAATCGTCGCAAAGCTTGATAGTGCGGCAAATTTGGAGCTGGAACTGATTACATTCAATATACTGAACCTGGATGAGGTTGTGCTGACGAAAGCTAAGTTTGATAGTACGGGAACGGGTGAATTTGAGCTGTCAGTCGACCACCCCGTTTTCGTATATGTAGATCAGAAAAAAAGTCTTGTTCCGCTTTTCATAAGTCCGGGAGACAATCTGATGGTAACAACTATGAAGGGCAAAACTAAGCGATCTGTAACATACAGCGGCGAAGGAGCGATTATCAATCAATATTTGCAAAAGGTAAATTCAACTTACGGGAATTACGAGGTTTTCGATTACAGAGTATTTGAGAAGATGAAGCTGGACGCATTTCTATCAAAGAGGGATTCTCTGGAAAAACAAATGGCACGACATTTCGCTGATCTCAAAAAAGACAATAAGGTAAAGCCGGAGATTTTGCAGATCATGGAGGCGAACAACCGCATTATTCTCTATTCATACACGCAGAGTTACGTGACTGCCAATTTCGGCTATGATATGGAAGATCTCGGTATGTCGGAAACTCTAAAAAAAATGATGGCGGATCTGCCGCAGGATTCGCTATCATTGGCTGCCAATAGCTATAAATACGGTCTGCTTTTGTTGACCTACCTTCAATCCGGAATCATCTGGCCGGCAGACGAGGAAACGCACAGCTCCAAAACCGATGGCCCAGAGATAAGTCACCCGACATTTTCGAGTAGGGAAATTGAATCGAAAAACTTTATCCCGCCGCTGGAAGAGCATTTAAAAGCTGCGAATATCAATGACTGGTTTAGAACTAACGGACTGTCTGAAGAGGTGAATTCGCTGTGGGCGAACTACCAGAAAACCGGGCGCAATGCACTTTATAAGAAAGCGATTCAGAAGAGCTACGATAAATGGGCGGCCCTCGCGCCGGGGAAACCTGCGCCGAATTTTACAGGCACTACCGCCGATGGAAAACCGATTTCGCTGAGCAGCCTCAAAGGAAAGCTCGTTTACGTCGACGTATGGGCAACATGGTGCGGGCCGTGCCGGGACGAATTTCCGCATTCCAAAAAGCTGGTGAAGGAATTTGAAGGCAATGACAAAATCGCATTCCTGTACGTGTCGACCGATTCGAATATAGATACCTGGAAAAAACTACTACCCGATAAAAGCGTCCCCGCAGGCATCCACATGCACCAAAAGCAGGACGGCCAACCCGACGCGATTTGGGAAAACTACCACCTCTGGGGCATTCCGAGATACATATTGATCGACGCCGAAGGGAAAATGCTAAAAACCCACGCGCCCAGACCGAGTTCAGAAGATATTCTGCCTTTGTTGAAAGGGTATTTGAAAGAAAGCTGACTTCATTACCTACCGCACTTCTGCCTTAATCCAGTCACTCATCGCTGCCAGCGCTACCGGCGAAAACGTTTCTGCATTACCCGCATATTCGCTGGGGTGGCCGGTTTTGCTTTTCTGAAAAAAGTGGTTGAGACCGGGGAGTTCGGTAACTGTCACATTCGCATTGCCGCCGACTTTTACGGCTTTTCCAATCACTGGGAGATTTTGCTGCGCGTCTACCTGCAAGTCTTTTGCTCCGTTCAGTGCCAGTACCGGGCAGGAGACCTTTGAGAAAAAATCGGCCGGATCGATCGAGAACATATATTGGTACCAGGGAGTGCACATGGCATTGACTTGTGCTGTAAATAGCTGCTCTTTGGTAAATCCGGGAGGGAGTCCTTTTGCGGGGTAGCTATCCATATTTTTTTGGAAAAATGCGGCGAGCTCGGTTCGAAGGCGGGTCGTGTCCGTCGTTTTTGTGAGTATCTCTACGGTTTTCCCGTTCAATTTTCGGATTACCGCGATTTCGTCTTCACTGGCACCGCCAGCCCGTGCGATCAGCTCGGATTGCAATGAGATCACCTCGGTACCCCTTGCCCCGGGGCCGGCAAGAGAAATGATAAAACCAATGTCTTTGGAGCGCGAGGCTGCTATTGCGGCTACCAGCCCTCCGTCGCTGTGTCCCGCAATGCCAATTTTTTCAGCATCGATCTCTTTTCTGGTTTTCAGATAGGCGACCGCACTTTCTGCATCGGTTGCGAAATCGTTGGAAGTGGCTTCCATAAACTTTCCGGTGGATTTGCCAATCCCACGATCGTCGTAGCGCAAAACTGCTATGCCCTGGCGGGTAAGGTAATCGGCGATCACCAGGAAAGGTTTGTGCCCCCAAAACTCAGAGTTACGATCCTGCGGCCCGCTGCCGGAAACCAGGATCACCACCGGGAATTTGTCTCCTTTTTCGGGTAATGTCAATGTGCCCGAGAGGGTGACATCCGCCTGATTGTTCGTGAATGTGACGTCTTCGCTATGGTAAGGGTAGGGCGGCGCAGGTTCCTGGGATTTTTTTTCAACGGGCTTTTCCGAGAAAACGAGGTATACAAGAAATGCAACTACAACGAAAACAGGGATCAGGAAAAAGGCTTTTTTCATAAAAAGAACTCAGGGAGGAGAAAGTACCAACCGCAATTTGAACAAAAAAAGCATTAGATCATCGCAGCCGCGCCAGCTGCAAATCCATCGTATCGCTCGCCATCACGAAATGCAGGTGCATGGATTTTTGCGTCCGGTTGGTCACTGCAATATGAAGGGTATCGTCTTTCCCGCCTTTTTGCGCCGGGTTTTGAAAAATAAACTGGATATCATTTTTCAGACTATCAAACTCATACGAACCACGTAAACTCTCTGCCGGCAGGTACCGATAAGGATTGGGACTGAACGCCGCGCCGTTCCAGCTCGCGAAATAGACCTTATTCCAGGCGGTCGAATCTTTAAGCCAGGCAGTTTCATCAACAGGCTGTTTGTTTTTAAGGAGCTTTTCAACCTTCCATGTTCCCAGCAATATCTTATCGGTTTTATCATTCCATAAATATTGGTAAATGGTCGCAAATGCGGCGGCTATTACCAGGAAGCGCAATCCATTTTTTGCCCACTGGTTCTTTCCTCCGATCGTGGGAAAACGCTCAACCAGATCCCAGAATGCCGCTTTTAATTTTTCAAAATCATTGAAAAGCAAGTAAACAAGTCCAATTGTGTAGATAATGGAATTGAAAAAAGCACCCGCGGCGATATCATAAAATAAGTTGATCAACACGATATTGACCATTACCGGCAACAGTACCATCACACCGATCAGCGTCGTTCTGCGGAAGAGCAGCAATATTGATCCGCCTACCTGAAACAAGCCCAGAATCACCGCCAGCGTGTAGGAATAGCCGAAATAATACCAGGTCAATGCAAATCCGTTGAGGTCTCCGAGGGGCATATCTAGCCGATAAATGGGCGATTGCAGCTGGGTTTTGAGGATTTTGGCAAAACCATAAACTGAAATAGAGTAGGCCAGCCAATAGCGCAGCATTCCAAGTAAAATCGCGTGGTGCCAGCCACTGTTAATGCGGCCCGTGCGTTCGCGATCCTGCCACAGCGTGGCGTAGATCGCTCCGCCGATCAGCGGAAGAACAGCCTGAATAATGAAGTAATAGTTATCGTAGTCACCGAGATATTCCCAGATCGACGTGAATATGTCCAGCGGGATCTGGATAATGACGGTGGCGGCGAGGATGCCGAGAGAGGCTTCGCAGAACTTGTGGAACCAGCCTGCGGGATTAGAGGTAAACTGTTCGGTCATAGATCGGATTCGGAATAGTGCGAAACGTAAATCTATGACTCGAACAGCTTTTTTGCTAGCGTACAATTACCTGTTTTTCAGTAAGTGCCGCTCATTTATTAGTGAGTAAGCCCGGATACAATGTGCCGTCGGCGGTCGGGAATTCGATATTCAGCAGCTTGGCGACCAGTGGGGCAATATCCTGTAAGCTCATTTCAGCTACCACCGCACCCGGTTTGATCCCTTTTCCAAAAGCAACAAAACCAGTTTGTATTTCCTTGAAATCGGGGAAAAAGCCGTGGGTACCGCCACTCGAAGCACGCGTAAAATCACCCGTAGCAGCTGCGCTGACGGTAATTCCCTGCCTTGGGGCCAGCGCCAGTGCCGCATTCGGATCGGCGCCGACTTCGTCCAGTGCCGCGCGGTCTTTCACAGCGAAAAAGTTCTTTTGACCCACCGGCAGATCGTTCAGAATCTGCTTTACTTTTTCCAGCGTTTTGGTATCATTTTTATCTTTCAAATGTAAAAATGCAGAACCGCCGGAGCCGTGAAAATAAGCTTTCCACGCTGCTTTGTTGGCAGGATCGTACAAGCCGGCTTTCGCCAAAAGCACATTGGGTGCGATCGCTGTGTGGATATCCACAAAACCGTGATCACCAGTAATGATGAAAGTCGTTTTTTCTCTGATACCTGCCTTTTCGGTGGCTTCAATGATCGTTTTAATGCCTCTGTCGACACTCGCCAAAGCGGCTCTTACCTGGTCGCCTTCACGGCCTTGCTCGTGTTCAAAATGGTCAACCGCTACCAAATGTACCGCCAGGAAAGAAGGTTTGTATTTACGGATCAGGTAGGCGCTGATGCGCGACATATTCTCGTCCACGCTCAGGTAATCGCTGTTAAAATCAATCTCTTCCATCTTGCCGGTCGCATTCTGCTCCACTTCTTCATACAAACCTTTGGGAGAAGCATGTTCAGAAAGCGCCTTGATCATAATCCGGTCCCCGCCTTTTTTCTCAGGCAAATACCAATACTCAGGGATATTGTAGGTAGCGGGGCTGCCTACTGAAACCGGCCAGAACACGGAGGCGGTCTTCAAACCTTTTTCTTTTGCAACGCTGAAAATCGTAGGTACTTTGATCGTGCTGTAATCCCAGATCCATTTTCCGGTCACTTCGAGCGGCTCGGGCGGTGTATTATAATGTACGCCGTGTTTGAGGGGCTTCACTCCGGTGATAATCGTGGTGTGCGAAGGGTAAGTTACTGTCGGGAAAACGCCGGTAACGCCGTCGGAATAAGCGCCGGTTTCCATTCCCTGCCGCAAGTTCACCATCGACCAGTTAGGGTCTTTATAAAATTCAGGCCGAAGCCCGTCGATACTGATCAGTACCACGTGGGAGTCCTGGGCAGTTGCATTCAGCGAAATAGCAATGCCGAGAAGTGTGAGGAGTTTTTTCATTAATGATTGAATGATTGAATGATTGAATGATTGAATGGGGGAGGAAGGAGGAAAGGGAGGAAGGAGGAACGGAGGAAGGAGGAAATATTTTTTCCTGTCTCCATTCTCCATTCCTCCATCCTCCCTTCCTCCCTTTCCTCCCTTAATTAAAATGCATACCGCAAGCCAATCTGGATCTGGTAAGGGCTTCCATTTAAGCCGGAAACACCGGTTCCGTTGCTCATGCCGTATCCGTATCTTTTGGCAGTTGCGTCGAATGATCTGATGGTGTAAAGGTTTTGCTTGCCTAGGTTGGTTCCTACGCCCCAGTCTTTGTTCAGCAGGTTAGCTACGTTGAAAATGTCAACTGATGCTTCCAGACCATGGTTTTTGTAGAAATTGAATTTCTTGGCCAATCTCAGATCAAACACCCCGTAGAAACCATTGATACCACCATTACGCTCAGCGATTTTCCCCATATCTCTCGTCAGATAATCCTTGATGCTTTGCTCAGCTTCCGGATTGTTCAGGATAGCATTGATACCGTCGCGAACAACTTGTGGCGTTTCAGGGCTGTTTGGGTCATAAATGTATGGAAGGTCGTTTGAAGAAACGAAGTCACCATTCATGTTACCGTTAACGGCCAGCGAATAGCGCGTTCCACCGATACCTGAGTAACGCAGACCCAATGTTACGCCCCAGATGCTTGGCGCAGTTCCGTAGAATACTACTTTGTTGCGGAAGTGGTTGTTCGCATAAGTAATGCGGCTCAGATCGCGTGGATCGTCATTGACCATCAAATCAAGCGTTGCAGTGTTTGCTACGTTACCGTTGTATGAAGTATTGTCTTTTGAATCGTTCCAGGTATACGAGAAAGTAATCTGTCCGTCTTTGAAATAACGGTAAGTACCGTCAATTACCAATGCAAGCTGGTTTTTCTTACCAATGCTATTCAGTTCAAGCACGCGACCCACTTGCTTCGTCTTGCGGCTGTCCAACCAGTTGGTGGCTCCGTTTTTAGCATTGATCTTGTCAGCCGGAACGTATACGCCACGGTTGGCTTCTTCTGCAATACGGAAATATGGATCTTCTACCATATTGCGGTCAACATACATATAGTTGTTGCGCGCCCATGAAGCATAACCGCTCACACCAATACGCAGACGGTCGCTGAAGAAGTGGTTATACGAGAAGTTCGTTTTGTAAAGAACAGGGATTTTCGCATTGGCATTGTTCATGTTGATCGTGATCAGACGCTCGATACCAGGCGTATTGAACAAATCCGCCCCTGGTGCAGTCGAAGGATCTTCGCGGTAACCCGGGAAGTTAGGTTTCGGAACCAATGCACCCTGGATCTCAACTGCTGCTACTTTCGTTCCGTCAAACAACATGTTGTTGATCATTGAATACGGGTTCAGCTGCGAACCGAAGATACCCGCACCGAAACGGATAATGTCTTTGCTTTGCTCATTTACATCCCACGTAAATTGTACGCGTGGCTGCAATTGTGTTGTATTGATCTTATTATCCGTACGCAGGTTCAACTCATCAAATACGACCTGGCTGAAATTCGCTTTGTTCAGGTATTGGGTGTTGTCCAAACGCAGACCAGCCACCATTTCAAGACCACGCGCCAGTTTGGTATCCATTTGTGCATAAAGACCTGTTGCCAGAGAATTGACGATCGAGCTTGGGTCGTCCTTCAAATTGATCTCACGGGCGTAACGGTAAGGCGTCTGGTTGTTGAAGTTGTCAAGACCAGTGAAATAGAAACGGCCGTTCATTTCACTACCATAAACCGACTTCATGCGGTTGAACATAACATCAATACCAAATGTGAAGTTGATTTTGCCGGTGTTGTAATACACATTGTTCATCGCCTGGTAAACCTGTCCTCTAAACCACTCAGGTGAGAAACGCTGACCACCAATCTGGATGGCGGTGATATAGTTGTTTGTTCCCGACGTGGAGTTGATGTTTTCAACAATTGCACGTGGAATACCGGCAGAAGGAAGCTCCGAGCTTGGGATAACCGCTTCATACTGATAAAGGTGCTGTACTTTAAATTCGTTCGTCAACTTCGGGCTCACGATCGTACGAAGCGATGCCATGATGCTGTTGTTAAAACGCTCACGGTCGATATAGGATTCGTATGCATTAATGCTCGTGTTGTCACCTTCCGACAGCTTGTCGTTTTCCTTAATCAGGTTATTGCGGAGCGTCAGCAGGTTTTTGGAATTTAACTGCCAGTCAATTCTTGCAAAAATCGCGTCAGTACCTTTTTTCTTACCAAATGAACCAAACTGCGGGTTGTTGGAAACACCGTATTTTGATCTTGCTATATCCAAAAAGTTATCCAAAGTTTCCTGCGTTACGCGGTTAGCCGCTACGTCTGCATCAGATTGCAGGTTGGCGATAAAAAGGGGACGTGAGTCGGCCTGATGGTCCCAGGCTACAAAGAAGTGCGCTTTGTCTTTTTTCAATGCACCACCCAGTGACAAACCAAATTGATTTGTTGAGAAATCCTGCGTTCTTTTATTTCCCCTCAAATCATAACCGCTTGAAAGCCAGTCTGCACGCATGAAGTTAAACACGCTACCTGTCAATTGATTTGTACCCGATTTGGTTACTGTGCTGATCGTTCCACCACCTGCGCGGCCGAGTGTAACGTCGTATTCATTGGTAACTACCTTGAATTCACGGATAGCCTCCATTGAAATGGCGTAGGTACCTCCGGTTTCACCACCAGCGATTGTGCTGCGTGAAGTCATACCATCAATTGTATAGTTGGTGGAGGATCCCAGCTGACCGCCAAGGCTGTTACCGTTGCTCAATGGCGAAAGTTCGATCAGCGAGGTGAAATTCCGTCCGTTTACCGGCAATTTGGTAATGTCTTTGGCAGTAATAGCAGTGGACGCTCCAAGGCTGACAACCGTGTTTTTCAGCGAATTGGCCTTGATATCCACAGCCTGCAGTTCGTTTGCGCTGCTTTCCATTGCGAAGTTCAACCTCAGCTGATCGCCCTGGTTCAATGCATATCCCGTTTTCTTTTGTTCTCCAAACCCTACAAACGAAACTGTGATAGAGTAAGGTGAGCCCAATGGAAGCTGCTTGATGACGTAATCACCATTGACATCGGTAACGGTACCAGCCTGGAAACCGGTAGATTCGTTTCTGACCAGAACGGTCGCGCCCGGGATCGGTCCTGCCTGTACTTCGGTGACTCTCCCGATAATTGTTGCCTCATTACCCTGCGCAAAACCTGTGAGGCAGGCGCAAAAAAGCAAGGCGAACAATGCAATACATCTTGTAATTGATCGATTCATTTTGTGTTTGTTGTTAATTTAATCGTTGTTTTAAAAATTGTGGGTTGCGCATTTTCTTCACACACCAGCCGGGCTGGTGATACTTGTTATTCAAGAGAAGGTGTTTAGGTGGATTAATTAAATGGGACGCTGCTACCGTATGCCGGTATACGCATGGAGTTCAGGTTTCGTGTGCAATAGCTGGTGCTCATTTTTAACGCCCGCAAAAGTAGGTCGCCAATGTTAAGGCTGTGTTATCGCTGGATTAAGGGTTAGTTAATCTATGCACCGCGATCAGTCGGCGTCTTTTTTCTTCGCGCGCGGGTTGACGCGATCAATAAGATACATACCTGTTTTAACGGGAAACTGAAACTAGAACTGCGGCGGCAGATGCCGCAAGAGGTGATGGTGAGCCGGGGAAAAGCGCGCGCGTTCGAAGCTTGGCTGGAAAGCTAATAGTAGGTGCACAAAAAAGCCTCCGAGGAAAATATATCCGCGGAGGCTTTTGCATTTTTTATTTGGCAGCTCTCACAGCCGCAATAGGAAATTCTCCGTCGTTTGTAACAACCATTCCGGTTAGTGAATCACCTTTCTGTACCATATTAAGGCTGATCATCCCGCCCTGGAAATCCACTTTGAAGGTCACTTTATTGTCAGTAACAGCGAGTTCTTTCATTTCGGCCCGATCTGTTTCTCCCAGGTAGCCTACCATTTTGCCGCCCTTTTCTTCAAATGTCATCGATCCTTTTTCGTACTCCGGCGGCACGTTCGAAACTGTGTAATTCCAGGTACCGGCCAGCTTGTCGGCCACGTTGTGGGCTACTGCAAAGGCTGCGCTGGTGAAAAGCATGACGAATAAGAGGTATTTCATTTTCATAGTCTAATAAATAAGGTTAATAATTATTGAATCCAGTCACCTGGTTCTTCCAAATTTAGAAAAAAAAGGATGTGAAAAGGATCAGCACTGAATTATATTTTTGATAAAGAAATTACAAATTATTTCCGGGTACAAGTCAATTTTCGGTATTGGTATAGTTATATGATTCTAAGCATTTTAGAATTAAATTCTGTGTTTTGTATTAAGTCAAAAATTTTATTCTTAAAAGCTCTAAGAAACTTGCAATTCTTTTTGATCTTTTTATGGCAATGGTTCGTAGGTGTGGTAAATTGAATAATCTCTCAACAAAACCGGATTTGCCGTAATGGAAAACAACTTACTAAAAAATGCTGGCCCTATGCTTGAAAAAGTTAATCGGCGCTATTTTCTGAGATCAGCGGGAGTCGCTGCTACAACGGGTGCCTTCATCATGGGATGTACACTTGACGATCATAATATACCAGGAGAAGAGGTGGTTGACCTTGGTGTTGGCGACATTGGTATCCTGAATTATGCTTACGCATTGGAACAGCTTGAAGCTGCTTTCTACACACAAGTGATCATGACTCCTTATGCAGGAATGTCGGAAGAGGAAAAAACGATCCTTACTGATATTATGTATCACGAGATCATTCACCGTCAATTTTTCAAAGCTGCATTAGGTGCTGCTGCGATAAAAGGTCTTACCCCAAACTTCGGCGGAATTGATTTTTCAAGCCGCGGCAGTGTTTTGGGTGCTGCAAAATTATTTGAAGATACAGGCGTACAGGCTTACAATGGCGCTGGAAATCTGATCAAAGATGTTAATTACTTGCTTATTGCCGGCAAAATCGTTTCAGTGGAAGCGCGTCACGCTGCTGCAATCCGTGATTTACTGAACCCTAATTCTGCGGATTTCGCAGGCAATGATGTAGTTGATACTGTAAACGGTTTCGACAAAGCTATTAAGCCAGGCGTTATTCTTCCTGCAGTTCAGCCATTCGTTGTAAATAAAATCAGCGGAAGCGGCTTGCCTTCATAATCAATAACATAAAAACATCGGATCAAAATGAACTTACTTAATATACTTGACCAATTTCAAAAATTTGACGGCGACGCGATCGAGCGTATCGAATATACTTCGCGCCGTTTCTTTTTAAACAAGATCAGCACTAAAGTAGCTGCTGCTGCTGCTCCTGCTATCATTGCAGGTTCAATGAACAAAGCTTATGCGCAATCATCCGAAGCGGTGGACGTGCTTAAATTTGCTTTGACGCTTGAATATCTTGAAAACGAATTTTACAATCTGGGTAACAAAACTGCTGGACTTATCCCTGATATGTACAAGCCTGTGTTCGCGCAGATCGAACAACACGAGCTTGCTCACGTAAAATTCCTTGAAGCGGCTTTGGGTGTTACACCTCCCTTCAGAGATAAACCTACTTTCGATTTCACGGTAGGCGGAACTTACAAGGCGTTTACTGATTTCGATACTTTCGTATTCCTTTCACATGCATTCGAAGACACCGGTGTTCGTGCATACAAAGGACAAGCAGGTACTTTGATCAAGGATCCACAGATCCTGGAATACGCATTGCAGGTACATTCGGTTGAAGCCCGTCACGCATCTATTTCAAGAAAGATCCTGGCTAAGATCAGAAACAGCAAGTCCATCAAATCGTGGATCACACTGGATGAAGGATCTCCTGCACCGGTTTACAAAGGCTCGAATAGCGAAGCTACGATCGTTCAGGGTGGTGTAAATCTTTTGGATCTTGACCTTACTGGTATTCCTGATACAGGTTCAGTGAGATACAAAGCGGCAACAGAAGCATTCGATGAAATCCTGACCAAGGAGGAAACGCTTGCTATCGCAATACCTTTTATTAAAATGTAATTGTAATTAATGATTGTGGAGTTGGTTTGTGAAGGAAACAGGCTGTCTGGAAAGGCAGCCTGTTTTATTTTATAAAAAGAGCTGTAAAAATGTGACCGAATTGAAAGACTGACGTCTAAACAAAAATTCAACTTGTTTAGCCAGTTTTTGATGAAGAAACTATTACTGCTTTTTGTTCTCTTTTGGGTAAATCAGCTTTCCGCCCAGCCTACCAGCAGCCAAAACTACATCCTGACGCGCACCTACAAACAAACCGGCGCGGCGGCGGGCGATGTGAGCAAAGTATCGACCCAAATCCAGTACTTCGACGGGTTGGGAAGACCGGTTCAGACGGTCGATGTGGGCCAAAGTCCGTCAGGTTCCGATTTGATAGGCGGTTCCAGCTACGATGTTTTGGGACGGCTATCTCAAAAGCATTTGCCTTACCCGGCAGCGGGCAGCGGTTCTTTTCAGCCGAATGCAGCGAATTCTTCTGCAAGCTTTTATCAATCGGCACCGGCTGGGCTGGATGCCGCTGACCTGGGCAAACCTTACCAGCAAACTTTCTATGAAAAGTCGCCCCTGGGCAGGGTTACCGGTCAGCAGGCGCCTGGCAACAAAAGCGCAGCTTCGGTTATCAAACACAAGGTCAATGCAGCCAATCAGGTCAAACGCTATGATTTTGACCTGACGACCAGCACTTTGTCGCAGGCTGGCCACTATGCGGCAGGGAGTTTGTTCTGGCTCAACGAAACCGACGAGGCTGGGAATGTGAGCAATACCTTTACCGATAAGCTGGGCCAAATGGTTTGCAAGCAGATCGTCGCCTCGGCCCAGCAGACTCTTTCGACTTACTATGTGTACGATGACCTGGGGCAATTGCGGACGGTTTTACAGCCTGGTTACCAGGATAACCCTTCGCTTGCCGAACAGGCATTTACTTATAGTTATGATGATCGCGGCAGGAACATTTCCAAAACCATCCCCGGCGCAGGCACGACCGAGCTGGTTTACGACCGTTTCAACCGGCCAGCACTTTCGCGTGATGCGGGCCAGGCCGCGCGGGGCGTTTGGGGTTTTACCAAATACGATGGAAGAAACCGGCCAATTGCCACTGGCGAAATCGCCTCGAACCTAAGCCGGGCAGACTGGTCAGCAGCGGTAGATGTAGGAACACTTCATCACGAAGAGCGCAGCAACGGGCAAATAGCGGGCTATACCCTGGACAAAACAGCGCCGAAAACAGCTACGGAAGCCAATCTTCTAAATATCACTTTTTACGATGATTACGCTTTTTCCAAAGCAGCCAATCTGGCTTACAGTTCAGTCTACTACCCTGCAAATAACGCCAATGTAAAAGGCTACCCAACCGGCACCCGCGCCCGGGTACTTCCCGGAGCAGGCGGGACCGGCGCTTGGCTAACCACTGTGAACTATTACGATGCAGAGTACCGGCCGGTGCAAACAAGCCGGGAACTTTATGGATTGGGAGCATCTGCGATCGAAAGGCTATCAAATCAATACCTGTACGATCTGGCGCCGGTAGTATCAGCGCAGAAAACTGAGCAGTTGCTCGGAGGTAATAACACCAATACCCATTTGGCCACTTTTACATACGATCATGCAGACCGTCTTTTGAGCACGCATGAAACGGTAAGCGCGCCAACTGGTTCACACGAAGCTTACACGACCGCGCAGCGATACAATCCGCTAGGGCAGCTGTACACGAAGTGGCTGCATTCGAAAGACGGCAACTACTTTCTGAGAAAAACGACTTATACCCAAAACATCCGCAGCTGGCAAACCTCAGCAAAAACTGTCTACAAAAAGCAAAACGACGGCCCCGAGCTTGCATTCTTTGGCTACGGGCTGGCTTACCAGAAAGGGAACAGCTATACAAATGGCAACATCAGTCAAACCGACTGGCAGGACAAAGCACAAGCCGCAAAAGGACTCAGTTTTACCTACGACGGCGCAAACCGGCTCACCGCCTCGACCGGGATCAACGGCTATACCGACACCGAGCAATCGATCACTTACGACCCGAACGGCAACCTGAAAACCCTCACCCGCGCCGGCTCAGCCCAGGACCAGCTGGCTTATGCCTACTCGGGCAACAGGCTTACCTCAGTCACCGACAACTCAGCCAGCAATACCGGGCTAAAAGCCGGGCTGAGCAGCTACGCCTACGACGCAAACGGCAATATGACAACCGACGGCGGCCGAAATGCCACCATCACCTATAACCAGCTAGACCTTGCTAAAACCGTCAAGATCGGGGCAAAGACATTTACCTACGATTATGACGCATCAGGGCGGAAACTTCAATATGTGGCCGACACCATTACACTGCAATACTCAGGGATATTCGAGTACCGGAAGGCAGGCAATGTGAGCAGCCTGTACCGGGTGCAGCTTGCGGCTGGGCAAGCAGCAATAGTAGCGGGCAAGCCCGTTTTCCATTACGCCTTAAAAGACCATCTGGGCAGCACCCGGCTGGTCTTCAATGAAAAGGGCAGCACGTTGCAACGGACGGATTACTATCCGTTTGGGCTAAGTATTAACCGCGACGGGGCGGTACCGAAAGTGCAGGACTGGGCCAACCGGTACCTGTACAATGGCAAGGAGCGGCAGGTTGGAACAGGGTATGTGGACTATGGGGCACGGATGTACATGCCCGAAATCGGCCGGTGGGGCACGACAGACCCAATGAGCGAGGCAGCAAGACGTTTCAGCCCCTACACCTACGGCAACGATAATCCGCTTATCTTCATCGACCCGGACGGCATGAAAAGCTGGCACTTCGAAGGGAAAGCGGCGGAGGAAATGTTCCGGCAGGAGCAGCGGGAGCAGGAGGATAGGGAAAAGAAACGGGCTGAGAAGGACAAGCCTTTTGGTCTGCTGGCCAGAATGAAAGCGACCGGCTGGGAGCCGGGGCAGCAGCTGCCGGTGGTGGATGGGATTGAAAGTGATCATACGATTGACTTCACAATCATTCCGATTGCGAAGCCATTAGAATGGTTGGTTAAGCCGCTTGTTGGGTTGGTGCGGGCGCAGTGGTTGGGGAGGGTTGGGGGGAGAACAACTAGCGGGATTGAAATTAATGCATCAAAACATACCTTCACCTATGCTGAACGAGTTCGACGAAGAGCGCTAGAAGATCCGGTAAGCCATAACTTTCCATACTCGTTTGATGATGTTATATTATCGACAAAACCTGCATTCAAGAATAACGGATACAAAATATTTCAAAAGCATGGAACAATGAATGGTAAGGATGGAGTATTTGAGATTGGAATTAATAAGGGAGCAATAATTGACCACAGGTTTTTTAGGCCGTTTAAATACTAATTCATGAAGTACTTAATAATTGATGCTTTACTAGGCGGAACAGGAATTCGCAATAAATACGATGGTGCATATGTAGATCCGCAGACGCTTATGTTAAGCAATAACATTACTAATCAGCTAAATAGTTGGTTAACACGATACGGAGATGAACATTTCAATGGGTTTAATGACGATTTAAATATAGATAAGCTGGATCAAGAGGGAATACAACTAGCACTCGCTATTAAAGAGGAATTGGTAAATGCAAAACTCGCATACTTCTCAGCCGCCAGACTTCTGATGAGCACTATCTAATTTTGTAATTTAAAAATTATAGTAAATAAATTAATGTACATCCCGAACACGGCCGGTGGGGCACCACCGACCCGATGTCAGAAGTCGCCCAGCGTTTCAGCCCATACACCTACGGCAACGATAATCCGCTTATCTTCATCGGCCCTGACGGCACACAAAGCTGGCATTTCGAAGGTAAAGCCGCCGAAGAAATGTTCCGGCAGAAGCGGCACGAGCACGAAGACAGGGAAAGAAGCAGGAGGAGAAAGGCAAGCCATTTCGGGATGAAAGATTCTCGTCGGATAGGTTAGACAAAAATGCAGTACTATTTAAGAAAACAATAGCTGATCCACCTCCCGCCGCGTCGGCATGGAGCTCTGTGCGCCCATTCTGGTCACGCTGATCGCGGCTGCCCCGCAGGCGAACGCCACGGCTTGTTCTAACGGTTTTCCTTCTGAAACTGTAACTGCCAGCGCGCCGTTGAAACAGTCCCCTGCGGCGGTGGTATCCGTTGCTTTTACACTTGGAGAAGTTATAAATGTGCCGCCCTGTGAAGTGCGAAGATAGGCGCCTCTGCTGCCGAGCGTAATGATCACATTTTTACAGCCTTTGTCAATCAGGATCCTGGCGGCCTGCTCCACGGTGGGGTCGCTGGTTACACGGATGCCCGTGAGTAGTTCTGCTTCCGTTTCGTTGGGTGTGATAGCAAAAAGATATGGGTATATTTCTTGGGGAAGGATTTGGGCGGGTGCCGGATTTAATATCACCCTGGTACGTTTCTGGTGCGCTGCGTTTATTGCAAACCGGACAGTTTCCAGGGGTATTTCCAGCTGGACCAATAGAATATCATCGCTTCCGGTCTCCTCCATTCCCAGGCTGACTTCTTCCGGTTTCAATGCGGCATTTGCGCCGGGCGCTACCGTAATGCAGTTTTGTCCTTCCGTATCGACGTTGATCAGGGCTATCCCGGAAGGCAGCGTGCGGTCAGTTGCAATGTATTTGGTAAGGATATTTTCATGCCGAAACTGTTCCAGGGCCTGCTTGCCGAAAAGGTCGTTGCCTATTTTACAGATCAGACAAACCTTGCCGCCCAGCCGCGCCGAGCTCACGGCCTGGTTCGCGCCTTTACCGCCAGCATTCATCAAAAACTCTCCACCGATTACCGTCTCGCCTTTCGCAGGCAGCTTGTCTGATTTGACAACCATATCGGTATTGGAACTCCCTACAACATAAATCATAACATGGAAAGATAACAGAAAATCCATGTTACTATACCTCGCGCGCAATTTTTCCTGGGAACGATAATTATACCTGTGTAAATAGTGCGAACCAACTCATTTACCGCACCACATATATATGTACCCATATTCGGAAAAAGCTGAGAATAAACTGATTATCATCGCCGGCGCGAGCGGACATCTCGGTTCACGGATCACACACCATTTAATACAAAAAGGCGCAAAAGTGCGTGCATTGATTAGAAAAGGAAGTAAAAATCCAAGCATAGCGGCACTTCGCAACAGTGGTGCCGAAATTGTTGAAGTTGATTTTAACAACCACCTCAGGCTGGCAGCTGCACTGGCCGGTGGGGCTTGCATGGTATCGGCGGTTTCCGGTCTGCGGGAAGTGATTGTTGATCTGCAGATCAGGCTCCTTAATGCGTCGGTCGAGGCAAATGTGCCCAGATTTATCCCTTCCGATTTTTGTATTGATTACACCAAACTCCGGCCAGGAACAAATCGCAACCTGGACCTCCGGCGCGAGTTTAACGAAAGGCTCGATCGGACGAATATCAGAGCTACTTCCATTCTGAACGGTATGTTTGCCGACCTGCTTACCGGCGAGGCGCCGCTTGTGCAGTTTGGTCTCAACAAAGTGATCTATTGGGGTAATGCAGATACCGAGATGGATTTTACTACCATGGAAGATACCGCCCTCTTTACAGCAATTGCCGCATTGGATGCAACGACGCCACGTTATCTTCGCGTGGCCGGGGAAGTAGCGAATGTGCGCGACCTGGCGAAGGCGGCCAGCCTGGCAAAAGGGGAGGAGTTCGGGATATTTCGTATCGGCGGACTCGGTTTGCTTGCATTCATGATCAAATCTGCGCGTACCTTATTCCCACAGAAAAAAGAGGTTTTTCCGGCCTGGCAGGGAATGCAATACCTGTACGATATGCTTACCGGGCTTCCCAAACTGCATCCTCTCGACAATCACCGCTATCCTGAAATCAATTGGACGCCGCTGCGGGAAGTCCTCAGGAAAGGGAAATAATGGTCTGGTTGCAATAAATCGCGGTGTCGGTCGTCTACAACTTGATCTAACACTTCCTCTATTGTGAAAAAAATGCTCTTTCCGCTGCTGGCCGGCCTATTTCTGCTCAATTGCCAATCGGATGATATTGATTCCGACGATACCAACGTGGTAGACGGGACTGACCTGCCCAACGACAAAACCGACTGGTGGAAGCCGGTATATGGAGTTTCTTTCGATTGGGACCTCGATGATCTGAATGCAGGTGACCGGTTTTCTGCGGATGTTGTCGACGTAGACGCATTCACAACTTCGGCCGAGCAGGTAGCTGCGCTGCATGCACAGGGGAAGAAAGTAATAGCTTATCTCTCGGTAGGAACCCTGGAAAACGACCGGCCCGATGCCGGTTTGCTTCCGAAAGAAGTGATTGGGAAAGTATATCCCGAGTGGCCGGAAGAAAGGTGGCTGGATATCCGGCAGCCGGAAAAATTGCGGCCCTGGCTTAATTCGCGGTTTAATATGATCATCAACAAGGGTTTTGACGCGATCGAGCCGGATAATCTCGACAGTTATGAAAATGAGACCGGTTTTCAGATAACCGAAACAGATACGCGGAGGTACTGCGACTTTCTGATCGAAATGGCGCACCGGAACGGACTGGGAATCGGTCAGAAAAATGTACCTGAGCTGGCACCGGATTATAGTGCAAAGTTTGACTGGATGCTGACGGAAGATGCATTTGAACAAGGCTGGCAAGATCAGGCGCAGCCTTTCACAGCACTTAATAAACCTGTTTTCGCTACCGAATATACGGATATGACCAGCAAGGCAGTTTTTGAAAACACATTTTGCCCCAAAGCCAAATCACTTCGGATTTATGCAGTTTTAAAGAAAAGAGACCTGGACAAATGGTCATCCGCCTGTCCATAACCTATTGATAAAAAGAAATTTCTGCATTTATTTAAGATCAGGATTTCAGTACTTTCCTGTTACAAGGTTCCATTTGATTTCGAATAGAATTAGTTCTGTAAAATAATTTTTCTAATTTGTGGTTAAACGAGTTTGGAGATATGTTTGGCAACTAATAAAATTTTATGACTACGGAAGCCGCTAAGATTCTAATTGTTGAAGATAATCCTTTGATGGCCAGGCAACTGGAAGCGGAACTTAATGGGAAAGGATTTATAATTACCGGTATCGCGCGCAACCTGACGGATGCGGTTTCACTGATGAAGACGCAGGCCTGCGATCTGGCGCTGATCGATATGCGGCTTGACGGGCCGGAGGATGGTATTGCTACTGCACAGGAGCTGCTGCGAATTAAATGGATCCCTATTATTTATATAACCGGAGAAGAATCCTACGAGGAAATAGCGGAACGTTCTCAATCCACTTTCCCGGCCGCCTTTCTTGAAAAACCGATCAGGCCGAGCGAATTATTTGTGCAGATCAATCTCGCACTACACAATTTTCAGGCGGGTAACCTGCCGGCGGCTAAAAGTGTACAGAGTGAATATATCGTGTTTTTTACGGATAAAGAACATATTCAGGTGCGACAGAGTAATATTATTTTCATCGAAGCGGATGGTCCTTATGCCAAGATTTATATTACCGAAGAAGAATTTAAACGGCTCTATCCTGAAAAATCGTTCAACTACATTTACGTCTCACCCAACATTGGCCGCATTTATTCTGAACTGAAAAGCTACTTCTATAAACTATCAAGAAAGCACATTATTAACCTCGACCATATCAGCAGGTTAAGTGCAAATCAGATCATCGCAGGAATCCACAAAATCCCTATTCCGGAAGGTCGCCGCCAGGATTTGATCGCCAAATTGAATGTGGTGAAAAGCAGATAAAAACTTTCGTTTGTAAAATCCCGGATTTGGAATGATCAAATACCGTATCGGTATAATTCTCAAAACAGAGGTAACTAATATGACTAGTTTTATATCACGTAATAACAACCTCTCTTCTTTAATCGGTGCAAGTGTTAGGTCAGAAATTGCTTGACTTACCCCTTTTTGACTAAGATTCGTTGATCAAAGCATCAACCTTGGAATGGGGAGCGAGACCGGTAGATGGCGACCTCCCCTTCCTTGTTTTAAACTCCCCTAAATATCTTTCAGAATAAAAAGCGACAACTTTGCTTGAAAATGTCTGTTTCAGTAATTTGTCTGTATGAAACACCATATTATTCAGCCGGCTCCTGACTTACGCGATTATGTGAAGTATTTCTGGGTGCTGGAAGATAATCGGGGGCAGGCTACTTCCAGGCGCTTCCAAACTATTGCCGACGGTTCACCCGGAATGATCTTTCATGAATCCGAAAACGGTTCTTTGTATCAGTTTGAGAAACAACTTCCGTCAACTTTTTTATATGGTCAAACCACCTCTGCGACGGAAATCAAATCGCCGCCCGCGTTTCGAGCAATAGGCATTTATCTTTATCCGCACGCTTTGAAAACGATTTTCGGGCTACCGGCAAGCGAGCTCACCAATACCTGCGTTGATGTTACTATGCTCAATAGCGATAGCAAATATCTGACCGAAAGGCTGATTGAAACAAATTCAATGCAGGATAAGATTTCTGTTTTAAGTACTTTTTTAAAGCAACAAATTGCATGTAACTCCGCTACTTCCGACGTTGATGTAATGCTTGCGTTGTCAATAATTTACAGAGAAAAGGGTGCGATTTCGCTTTGTATTTTGCAGGAAAAAACGGGACTTTCGGAGCGCGCATTAGAACGCCGGTTTCAGCGTGTAATCGGTATTTCACCTTTGCAATTTTGCAGGATCGTTCGTTTTCAGTCTTCGCTAACGCAGCTTCGCGAAAACGGTTTCGAAAAGCTTTCAGATATCGCTTACGAAAATCAATACGCTGACCAGTCGCATTTCATTCGTTCATTCAAAGAATTTGCAGGAGATTCGCCGTTTCGGTTTCAAAAGAAATCCAGCGAACTAGTAGAGAATTTCCCTGAGATTATCGGGTGAATTTATCGGTCGTTATCTGGAATTAACCGGCTTTCGTGAAAAAGTCATTTTGCTACTTTCGACTTGCGCAATTCTTTCATTCCTGATCGTCAGCGCTATTTCAAGCACGTATTCTTTTTTAGGTTGAAAAGTAATAGCATCTGTAAAAAGCGTTTTTCGGAATTGATTTTGAGGAGTTAATTCGTTTAATATTCCATTTCCCTTCGCGGCCAGTTGCCCGTTTTCCGACAATTTCCATTCATAAACAGAGCTGGACAAATCGCTGAAATCCATCGTATTCCGTAAGATTAATTCGCCTTGATCAAAATTCGTAATAGCTACAATAACAGGCTTATATTTCTCAGCGGATAATTCCAAAATACGTTTATTGGTATTGCATTGCAAAGCACTATCTGCATAAAATACCGGCGCATTCATTACGCCCATTTTCTCGATTTCTTTCAATGGATAAGCCATCGGATTGAATCTTCCTGCGTTAGTTAAGTATTGATTTACGACCTTATTCAAATTCTGATCGCCACCTTTTAAACAGTAAAATAAAAGTGACGCATTTGGCACGCGCCGATCTTCAAACGAAGGGAGATTTTGAGCCGAAAAATTCGAAAATTGAAGGGAATGCCACAACTGCTCTTCCGACAATCCATTCATTCTCTCATCCAGCTGATATTCAATAATGGTATAAAGTCCCAGACTGTCACACAATTCCAGCCACCGCTTATTGTGATTTTTGACAATCACGGTATTCACCTGCGCATTTTTTAAAGCTTTGATATGTTGCTTCATTTGTGCTTCATTTCCAAAGGAACCCTCGTAACGCAAAGGTTTAAACGTCAGTTTTTTGTTGTTTAAAACCGCATTTCCATTTGTTATTTTAAAATCAATAATGCTTTGATAAAAAGGTGCGGCATTCTGCAAAATCTGATCGTCGGCGATGGGGGTAATCCTGCCGGCATACCAAACAGGAAATTCTGCATTCCAGAACTCAAACATCAAGGGAACTGTCTCGAAAGTATCCCACGACGCTACTTTCGGAGGATCGCCATTCATGTCGTTACTCGCCGCGCACATTTGTGATTGATAAACAATGTTTTGTGCAAGTGAATCCGGCTCTGGATAGAGGCTTTGCTTTTTGATCTCGATCAATTCGCTCATCGCCTCAAATCTTGATTTACCCCCCAGCCAAATATAACTACGGTTATACATGAAATAGGAATGGTAAGGTCGGGCTACCTTATTATGGAGAATATTGAACCTGGGAAAAACAACAGCCAGCCGCGTTGAGTCGCTTTGCGCAGTTGCCGGATTTATACCAGCAATGCAGATCATGCAAAAAAGTCGGAGTAAAGTTTGCATTAAGGCGGGAATAGGATCTGATATGATATTAAAGATCCGTGGTGCTTTTTTATTATACAACAAAGTCTAATTTTTAATACCCCTGTCGGTTTCATTCTATTTTCTCGAATCGTGCCATTCTAGTTTTGAAAAAAACGAAAAACCATGATAGCGATCACAGGAGCAAATGGGAATCTGGGGAAGGCGGTACTTTCCTTTTTATTGCAAAAAACGCAGGCTGCGAATATCGTAGCGGTCGTTCGGGAACCTCAGAAAATGGCGCAATTTGCCGGACTGGGTATTCAGATCCGGAAGGCGGATTATAATGATCCGGCAAGCTTAGAAACTGCTTTTCAGGGTATAAAGCGGCTTTTGCAAGTTTCTTCTGCAAGTTATGGAGAGCAGGCGGTAACCGAAGAGCAAAACGTTGTCGCGGCGGCTGTGCGGCAGGGGGTAGCGCATATTGTTTACACCAGTACATTGAGTCCCTCCGAAAACCCGATCTTCTGGGGCGGGCAAGCCTGCCGGCAAACGGAGCAGTCTATCCGCGAATCGGGCATGCGGTATTCAATTTTCAGGAATAGTATGTACATGGAAACGATCCCGCTTTTTATCGGCAGCGCGATGGAAAACGGCCAGATCTATTATTCTGCGGGAAATGGGGCGGTCAGTTTTGTGTCGCGGATCGATATCGCCGAAGCGATCAGCAAGATACTCGCTCAGCCGGAAGAAGGAAATCAGATTTATGAAATTACGGGTGAAAAGGCTTTTACATTCGCTGATGTAGCCGGGCTGCTTCAAAATATCAAGGGCATTGCATGCAGCTATACCGATGTTCCGGGGGAGATTTTTAAAAGTGAATTGCTTAACGCAGGCTTGCCGGAAGAAGAAGCCGTTTTTTATCTCAATATGGGCGACAGTATCACAGCCGGGGAATTTGCATTGACAGACCCGAAACTGGAAAAGCTGCTGGGCAAAAAACGGCTCACTACGGAAGAATACCTCACGCAGCTTTTAAGAAATAGCGAGGCGAATGCGGGTTAAACGCCCAAATTGGAGTCATACAATCAGCCCGCCGTGCATTCGTTCGGGCTGATTTGCATTTACAACCAATATAACTTCATCATGAAAGCTTGTTTGCTGCTGCTCAGTGTTTTAATGGTAAATTCAATCTTCGCACAGGACCTGCGGCTATGGTACGAGAAGCCGGCAGAAGTTTGGACGGAGGCTTTGCCGGTGGGCAACGGACGTATGGGCGCGATGATTTTTGGCGGGGTGGAGGAGGAGCATTTGCAGCTCAATGAAGTCACGCTTTACTCGGGCGATCCCAAGGGTACTTTTACTTCGCTGGATGTTCGCAAGGATTTCCGGAAGGTCGATTCACTTTTTAAAATAGGAAAATATAAAGAGGCAGAAAGTCTCGTCGCGGCGGAATGGCTGGGGCGAAATCACCAGGATTACCAGCCGCTGGGCGACCTGAAAATTAAGATGGAACACAGCGGAAAAGCAACCGGTTACCGCCGCTCGCTCGACCTCGCTACTGCTACTACACACACCGAATATCAGGTAAACGGTACCACTTTCAAACGTGATATTTTTGCCAGTTACCCCAACCGCGTGATCGTGATCCGGCTGACTGCCAGCGGGAAGGAAAAGCTGAACGGGGAACTGCAATTATCTACATTACACACGCCGCTGGCCAATATTTCAACCAAAAATAACCAGTATATTATGTCGGCCAAAGCGCCTGGTTTTGTACTCCGGCGTTCTTTTAAGCAGGTTGAAAAAGCGGGGGATATGTACAAATATCCGGAAGTGTATGCCAAGGACGGAAGCCGGCTGCCCGGCGCTTCGCAGGTTTTGTACTGCGAGGATGCAAATGGTTGGGGAATGGGCTTTGAGGCGCGCATTCAAACCACCCACAGGGGCGGTAAAGTGGAATATGCGGGAGATAAGGTCAGGATTTCAGGTGCTTCGGAAGTGGTGATCCTGCTGGCTTGCGCTACGAGTTATAATGGTTTTGATAAAAGTCCGGCTACCGAAGGATTGGATCCGGCCGAGCTGACCAAAAAGCATCTTGCTTCTACCCAAAACAAAAATTACGAAGTACTATATAATGCGCATTTAGCTGATTATCAGAAGCTTTTTAATAGATCCAAAATTCAGATCGGCACATTAAATGAGCAATCCAAGCTCCCGACTGACCAGCGTATCGCGCAGTTTTCGAATGGGAAGGATCAGTCGCTGACCGGGCTATTCTATCAATTCGGCAGATACCTGATGATCGCCGGTTCTCGACCGGGAGGGCAGCCACTTAACTTGCAGGGTATGTGGAACGACAGGATTATCCCGCCCTGGAATGGAGGCTATACTGTCAACATCAATGCAGAAATGAATTACTGGCCGGCGGAGCTGACTAATCTATCGGAATGCCACGAACCATTTTTGAAAGCGATCAAAGAGTTGTCGGTAAACGGATCCAAAACTGCCCGCTCGATGTATGGAAACCAGGGCTGGGTGGTGCACCATAATACGGATATCTGGCGCCACACCGAGCCGATCGACCTTTGTAACTGCTCTTTCTGGCCGATGGCGCAGGGCTGGCTCACCAGTCATTACTGGGAAAGGTACCTGTTTCACGGAGATAAAAAATTCCTGAAAAATGACGTTTACCCGCTGCTAAGAGGAGTTGTGCTGTTTTACAAAGACTGGCTGGTACCGAATAAGGACGGCTACCTCGTGACGCCGGTGGGGCATTCGCCTGAGCACCAGTTTAAGTATGAGGACGGAAAGTCTACAATGAGCCCGGGCCCGACTATGGATATGGCGCTGATCCGGGAATCTTTCGCCCGGTTTATTGAAGCTTATGATCTGTTAGGTGTTCAGGATCAGAAGCTTTATGATGAAATTAAGGCAAAACAGGAAAAGTTGCTGCCTTACCAGATCGGGAAGTACGGGCAGTTGCAGGAATGGCAATTTGATTTTGAGGATGGCGAGCCCGAGCACCGGCATATCTCGCATTTGTACGCATTGCATCCTTCGAATCAGATCAACCGTTTTACCAATCCGACCCTTAATACGGCGGTTGCCAAATCCATGGAACGGCGGGGGGATTCAGGCACGGGCTGGGCGATGGGCTGGAAGATCAACATCCACGCGCGGCTTTTAAATGGAGATAAGGCGCACACGCTGCTCACCAACCTGATCACGCTGGTGCGGGAAAATGATCCGGCTTTGCAGGGAAAAGGCGGGTTGTATCCCAATATGTTCGACGCCTGCCCGCCGTTTCAGATCGACGGAAATTTTGGCGGTACCGCAGGTATTGCAGAAATGCTTGTGCAAAGTCACGCGGGCGAAATTCATTTGCTGCCTGCATTGCCCAAAGCCTGGCCCGACGGTAAGATCACAGGTTTGAAAGCCCGCGGTGGTTTTGAAATTGATCTGGAATGGGCGGACGGCAAGCTGAAAAGTGCGTCGGTGAAATCGGCGCTGGGCGGAAATTGCAGGATCAGGACCAATGAAGAGACTATCGTGAAAGGCGCAATAGCGAAGCCGGCCGCCGGTGCAAATACCAACGCATTGTTTTCTTTTATCAATCCTGAAAAAAACAGAACAGCGGCGGAAGAAAAGTTGCCAGCCGGGATATTGAAAGATTTTCAAACCTCGGCTGGTAAAACTTATGTGGTAACGCCCGGAAAATAAAGCACTTATTTGCTGTCTGTCAGCAGCTGTACCGCTTTTTCCAGCAGCTCATCTTTTCCTGAAATAATACCCTGAATAGTAGGCGTAACCTGCAAATCGGGCACAATTCCTACTTGCTGGGTTTCCTTGCCGTCGGGATAATAAATGCCAACCCCGCTGATGCCGGTGTAGATATTTCCTGGAAGCACGATGGAGGAAAGGTTTCCGTCTGCGCCGGCCGTGGTACTGCCGATTACAGTGATATTCGGGGCGGTTTTGAATGTCATAGAAGTATATTCCGCCTGACTCTGCGTGCTTTCGTTGACGATCAGGATAATTTTTCCTTTGTAATAATTTGGGTTGGCGCTCCCTATGCTGATGTTTCTGCCGAATGTAAACGTTCCGGGTGTATGGAAACTACCCATTGTGAATTTAACAAAAGGTTTCGCCTCGGGTAACAGGTATGGTCCAAAGCTAAAAACCATAAAATCAGAAGGATAGCAGCGCATATCTATGATCAGACCTTTGCTTTTTGAGATCTCAGGGGTAAGCTTTGACATGTATGTATTTTTCCATTTTCCGGGATACAAATAAGCAATATCCGGGCTGATCATTTTGAAACAGGTATCCGCTTTATTGAAATTAGCATAAATATTGATCTTGTCGGTACCGAATGCAGGAACCACCAGATCCTGCACCTTATTATTTCGTCTGATACTGACAGAAATCGTAGAATCATTGGTCCGTAACAAATTGGAAGACAATACCCTCAGCTGAGTAGGATAGTTGGAAGCCGGTGAATAGGGTAGTTTTTCTTTAATCAGCTGCGCAATGCTTTTTCCATTGATTTTTTCAACAATATCCCCTATTTTCAATCCCGACTTTTCTCCAAGTGCAGCGTTATAATAATCGGTAACAACCGGTTTATTTTCAACAAATGTAAGCTGCGCCGGCGCGTATTTTTCTCCGAAATATTTGTTTAATGCGCCTTGCTGATTGTAAATATTAGCGTGCGTATCCTTTACCCTGCCGATCAGTTCGAGTGTGGTCAGCTTATAGGAAGTTTCGTCGGTTACATTGATAAATTTTGGTATAAATTCAGTGAGCACCGCTTGCCAATCTTCTTTAATGAGGGATTTATATGGGAAAAAATATTCGATCATATTCCAGTATCGGAATAAACTCAGCAACCTGTAACCCGCGTCGGAATATTGCATTTGCGGGTATGGATTTTCGTTTTTGAATTCAGGATTTCCCACGTCCGGATACATGGAGATGTAATAGCTTTCATGCGTTTTCTTTGCATTTTTTATTGTATCGAGCAAAGCTTGCATTTCTTTCCCTATTGCAGGATTCGAGAGCCAGTTTAAGGTTGGTTTCAATACGGCTGTTTCTGGAATTGGCTGTGCCGATCCCGGATTTACCGGTCCCAGCTTTTTAATCCATTGATATAATATCTTCTCTTTTTCCGCTTTTGATTTTGCACTAGTTAGCTGAGGCAGAATCCGAAAAAGCTCATAATCCCAGTTATGGTTGCCAGTTTTGACAGCCGGGTGATAGTATTTCAAAAAGCCCCACAATCTGCCCAGATCAGACAGATCCTGTGTGAGCGCCGGGGTCAGTTTATCCAGAACCACATTCGAACCTTTGTCAAATTCTTTGTCCAGCTCAGCCGCAATAGGCTTTCTGACAGGTGCTTCGTAAAATGGCTTTCCGTCAATGAATAGCTCCAAATCGTCTGTCCATAACTCGCCCGGCCCAGCCAGTAGCGCGCCGATATGGATTTTGGCCGCACTGCTGGAATAGGGAAGTTTGATACTATACTGTTTCCAGTCGGAAGTCCCGTTAATCGCCTTTTCCTGCATATTATTGAATTGCAGCGTACCCGCTTTTCCATCGATCCGCAGCATTAATCCAACCCAGCCGCTGGTTACATTTCTGAATTTCAAATACCCCCTCAGCTCTATTTCTTTCCCCATATATTGTGCTGGAATCGTGCTCGCTACGCTACCAAAAGTCCCGTTTGGGATCGGGTCGGGGGCTTTTAGGAGAACAGAATTTTTTCCATTGTGTTTTTCGGTGCTGTCTGTCACAACCTGATAACTCGTTCCCCACTGCATCCATTTATCGGGCAGCTTTTGCCCGGGATTCTTTTTCTCGAAATCCAGATTGAAATCGGCTGGTGCCGGCTGGTTCTGGGCTGCCGACAGAAAGGGCAGGCAGAGGAATGCGAGTGCTGTTAAAGTTTTTTTCATGGAAGTGACTTTGTTTCAACTTGTAAAGCGGTTCGTTCTGCTGTTATACCAAAGTCACCGTTTAATATTTAACACTTACCGTAAGAAAAATTATTAGCTGCCCATTGCGATTTGTTATTATTGGAATCATTTTTGTGATGCTAAAAATATCATTACTCAATTCCTCTATGAACAATCTGGTCAATAAAAGCGAGATGCTGGAAAAGCTGCGGAATGATATTCTGTCTTTCCAGGGCTACCGAGCTCCAATCGACGGGCAGCGGACTGATTTCGGGCTGGGCCCTATTGAAGCTGCATTCCCCAACCATACTTTTCCGACAGGAGCAGTGCATGAATTTATCAGTGACAGTGAAGAAGGCGGTGCGGCTACCAGCGGTTTTATGGCGACGTTATTGGGCACACTGATGCGAAAAGGCGGTTTTTGTTTGTGGATCAGTATCAACCGGACCATTTTTCCACCCGGGCTGGCATTTTTTGGGGTTGAGCCGCACAGGATCATTTTTGTGGATTTAAAAAAAGAGCAGGACCTGCTGTGGGCGATTGAAGAATCACTGAAATGCAAGGCTGTGGCAGCGGTGGTAGGGGAGATCAAAGAAATAACGCTGACCGAATCACGGCGGTTACAACTGGCTGTTGAGCAAAGCCGGGTGACCGGTTTGATCCATCGTGCAAATCCACGCAGCATGAATACGCTGGCCAGTGTTTCGAAGTGGAGAATTACGCCTATCCCCAGTCAGCTGGAAGATGGAATGCCGGGAGTGGGGCACCCGAGGTGGAATGTAAAGTTGATGAAGGTGCGAAATGGAGAGCCGGGCGAATGGGATGTGGAGTGGTCGGGCAAGTTCAGTCATATTAAAAAGGCAGTTCCGGCGCAAGAAAATAAGGATTTGCTGCAAACTGGTTGAGGTAAAGTCGCATTCCATTCATCATAAAACTGGCCGCGCAGTTTTGGTAATTGCGTAGTTTATCACTTTAAATACGCGCAACACCGATTTACTACCATTCCGCAATGAAAATACGCTTACTTTATCTGGCTCTCGTTCTTTCGTTTTACCACATTTCTGCATTGGCGCAAAAGCCGGTACCTGCTGCCAAAACAGACTCCATTTTCGCCGAGTGGAATAAGCCGGGAATGCCGGGAGCGGCTGTGGGGGTTGTGCACCAGGGCAAGCTTATTTATGCCAAAGGTTTTGGCGAAGCAGATCTGGAAACGGGCGCTAAAATTACGCCTGAAACCATTTTTCACATCGCTTCGGTTTCCAAGCAATTCACTGATTTTGCAATAGTTATGCTCGCTGAGCAGGGAAAGCTTTCTTTAGATGACGATATCAGGAAACATATTCCGGAAGTGCCCGACTTTGGAAAAACGATCACGATCCGCCATTTGATGAACCATACCAGCGGCTTGCGCGACCAGTGGAACCTGCTGGCGATGGCCGGCTGGCAGCTGGACGATGTGATCACCAAGCAACACGTTTTTAACCTCCTCACGCGCCAGAAAGAACTCAATTTCGAGCCCGGTTCTTCCTATGCCTATTGCAATACCGGTTACACGCTGCTAGCGGAGGTGGTAAGCCGCATTTCCAGGCAACCGTTTGCCTTTTGGATGGAGCGAAATGTATTTAAACAGCTGGGAATGAAGCGCACACAGTTTTACGATAATCAGGAAAAGATCGTGAAGGGGCGCGCATATTCATTTCACCGTACCCCGGGCACGTTCGGGCCGACGATGTTTAGTAAAAGTATTTTGAGCTATGGAAATGTAGGTGCCACCAGTCTGTTCACAACTGTGAATGACCTGGCGCTCTGGATCAATAACTTTCGCGAACCGCAGCTGGGCACAGCGGCGACGATGAAGCAAATGCTGGAACGCGGCAGGCTGACCAAGGGAGATACGCTGCCTTATGCTTCCGGGCTCATTCACGGCAAATACAAAAATCTGGATTATTATGGCCACGACGGCGCAGATGCCGGTTTTCGGGCGCATTTATCCTATTTTCCAAAGGAAGATTACGGGTTTATTGTACTGAGTAACCAGGCGGAATTCAATCCGTCCAAAAAAGCTTTCGAAGTAGCCGACCTGTATCTTGCCACATTTATTAAAGAAGAAAAACCGGCAGACAAAGCACCAGCTGTTACCAAAACAGAAGCCAAATTCGACTCGACTCTATTCCGGCAATATGCCGGCTCCTATTCATTGACGGAGGCCCCCGATTTTGTGATGACTTTTAAAAAAGAAGGTGATAAATATCTCACGCAGGGAACCGGGCAGCCATGGTTTCCGCTGTTTCCTTCCTCAGATTCCACCTTTTTCCTGAAAGTAGTAGACGCGTCAGTAACTTTTCACAGACCCAAAGAAGGGCAGGTAACCCGCATTACCCTGCATCAGAATGGGGACCATGCCGGTACCCGCGTGGAGCCGAAAAGTAAGGAAGCGATCCCGCGCGAGCAGTTTGCAGGAAGATATTACAGCCCGGAACTGGAAACTTTTTACCACATTAAATTACACGGAGATACGCTCAAACTAGTGCATATTCACCACGGGGAAGTCGATTTGTCGGTTGTGAATAAGGACAAGCTGCAAGCGCCGTGGTGGTGGGTACAGCAGATAGATATGGTTAGGAATGAAGCAGGCATTGTTACCGGCATGAAAATGACAAACGGTCGCGTTGCTAACCTGCGTTTTCAAAAGCTCCCGGAAGATTTTGCGGATAAAAAGTAGTTATTGGAAATTGAAAAACTGCTTCAAGTACAATTACGTTACTTGAAGCAGTTTTTTATATAATTATAATGCGGCTATTCCTGTGAAGCCAGTAATTCGTCCAGATTGGAAAGGCCCATTTCGAAACCTTCTTTGAAGCCCATTTCCAGGGTTTGTTCAAGATCTTTCAGTTCTTTGAAAGTTATCTCAATGAACACCAGTGTCTTGCTTGATTCTTCTTTAAATGTATTCTCCCAGTCCGATCCGGGCATGGAATCATTGATATTACCGTTTTCATCGCAAAATGCGTCAGCTGCGGTAAAGGATCTGAGCGGAGCAATCGATTTGTAATCCACGCGCGCCCAGTGTTCTTCACCTTCCGGCCCTACCATCGCGTACAGCCAGTGCCCGCCTTCTCTGAAATCCATCGTTTTGGTCCGGGCTTTCCAGGGTTTTGGAGCCCACCACTGGTCAAGAAGTTCTTTTTCTGTCCATGCAGCCCACACTTTGGTCACTGGTGCATCAAACTCCCTTTCTACCTTGATCTTCTTATTCTCCTTGTCGACATTGAAATTCATTACAACATTACTTTTCATAATCGTCTGCTTTTAAGTTAATTAATACTTGATCTAGCTGATTAAAACGATCTTCCCAAAGCTTTTTGAACTGTTCGAGCCACTGATCCACTTCCTTCATTTGCTTTGCATTGAAATGATAAAAAATTTCCCTTCCGGAAAGCTCCTGTCGTACCAGCTGACACTCCGTCAATATCTTGATATGTTTGGAAACCGCCTGCCTGCTCGTATCGAAATGCTCGGCCAGTGCATTGGGCGTCATGGCTTGTAACGCGATTAAGCTCAGTATAGCTCGCCGGGTCGGATCGGCAATAGCCTGAAATACATCTCTTCGGATCTCCTTCGGCATATATGCAATGTTATGGTTGCAAATATAAGCGCAACAATATGGTTGCGCAAGTTTTTATTTAAAAATTTTGGATTAAATCAAATATAGGTCTCAGCTTTCAAGTGCCACTTCCGGATCTTGGCCATTAGTTCTTCCAGTTTGATCGGCTTACTGAGGTAATCGTCCATTCCGGCATCGAGGCATTCCTGTTGGGTGCCTTCGAGTGCGTTGGCTGTTAACGCCACAATAACAGGCTGGTGCAAAACGGTCCTGCGAATCAGGTGCGTCGCTTCGATTCCATCCATAACCGGCATTTGCATATCCATGAGGATCAGGCCGTAATTTTTCAGGTTTGATGCCTGTACTGCTTCCTGTCCGTCTTTGGCGACGTCGGGTTCGTAACCCAGCTTTTGCAGGATCCTGACAATTACGTGCTGATTGATCTTGTTATCTTCGGCTACCAGCATTTGTACCGGGTATCGTTTTGAAAAGTCGGTAGAAAGGCGGTTTTGCGTCGCGTGCTCGGTTTTTTGAAGAAATTTCTTTTGTAATGCACTCATCAGGTGCGTACTCAGGATATGCTGGCGGATCGGCTTGGATAGTACCGAAGAAAATAGCTGCCGGTGCCTGTCCTTCAATTCTTCGCCAATTGAACTAAGTAGTATAATAGGCGTTTCGGGCGTGTAGCGACGGATATTTGCCGCCAAAGTCACTCCGTCCATCACGGGCATCTGCATATCCGTGATCACCATATCGATTTCCTGGTCACTGAACAGGATTTCCAGCGCTTCTGCACCTGAGGCTGCAAGAACAGGTACCAATTTCCAGTTTTCCATTTGACGTTTCAAAATAGCCAGGTTGGTTGCATTGTCGTCCACCAGCAGGATCTTCTTGCCCCGGTGTTCGTCCATATCCTGGTTTTCGAAGGCGGGAAGCTCCTTGGTGCCTTTGGTGGTTTTTACCGTAAATGAGAATGTGGAACCCTGGTCTATCTCGCTGGAAACTGTGATTTCGCCGCCCATCAGCTTTACCAGTTTTTCGGAAATAGCCAGCCCAAGGCCAGTACCGCCGTATTTGCGGGTAGTTGAAGAATCCACCTGGGAGAAGGCTTTGAAAAGCCTGTTCATTTTATCCTCTGAAATCCCGATTCCTGTATCGCGAATGTCAAACCGCAATTTCAGACTTCCGTCCGCATAATTTTCTTCCTGAGTCACATATACGCAAACCTCACCCTCTTCGGTAAATTTCATCGCATTGCCCACAAGGTTGATCAGGATCTGACGCAAGCGAAGCTGATCTCCGACGACCTGGGCCGGAATGTGCTCGTCGATCTGGTACACCAGGTCCAGGCCGAGCTTGGCCGCTTTTCCACCGAAAATATCCAGTACATCCTCAATGTTCTGGCGGAGATTAAAATCCTCAGCTTCCAGTTCCAGGCTGCCCGATTCTATTTTGGAAAAGTCAAGAATATCGTTGATCACATTGATCAGCGTATCCCCGCAGTTAGCGATGGTTTCGGTAAATTGGCGCTGTTCCTCAGTCAATTGCGTTTCCTGCAACAAAGCCGCCATTCCAATCACGCCATTCATAGGTGTACGTATTTCATGGCTCATCGTAGCCAGGAATACACTTTTTGCCTGATTGGCTTTGTCGGCTTCCTGGCGCGCTTTTTCCAGTTTCGCATTGCTGATGCGCAGCCTGTCATTCGCTCTTTTTTGGATTTCTTCGTTCTGCTTACGCACCAGCGAAAGTTGCGCTTCCTTTTGAAGCTCAGCCAGTTGCATGGTTTGCTTAATATGCATTTGGTAGAATTGGTTCAGCATATAAGCCCACAAACCGCATATAAAAAAAATTGCCGCAGCGAGCAAAATGTGAATTGTAAACGTAAGCAGATCAAAATAGGTAAGTCTGGTAAAATAGATTTCGGTCAGTCCGGTATTTTGTAAATAGCCGAAAATGGCGTGATGCAGCAGCACAACGAGCATAACCGGTATTTGTAACTTCCATTTCTGATAGGTGATCAGTACCGCGCTGCCGATGAATGCAAAGAAGTGCATCTCAAAAAGTCCGTGCATCTGGTAGATGAACTGGGCCATATAAATCCCTAAAATCGCACTCAGCACATATTGGTACAGATCCGATTTCGGCAATGCCAGTTTGATGGAATAGTAAGCTATTAATAAAATCCCGCCCACACCGATAGCGATCAGCCAGGTATCGTAAAAAACGGCCAGCAGCAGCCCGATCACGAAATAGCCGGGTAAAAAGAAATTCATCAGATGGTCGGATCTTTCTTTGATCCCGGAGAGAAAGTTGCCAACCGGCAGGTCGGGCAAAGTACTCTTGTTTTCCAATATCATTTGGCAGGAGTTTAATTTTTGCAGATCGGCATCGAGCAACCGTAGGACGTAAGTGCTTGTGTGCCAAGTGTGGGCAGCGACTCGCTTTTCAGCAGCCCGTCCAGCGCGATCTTTGCATAGGCAGTTTTTTCATCCGTACAATAGCGGCTGGCGTTGTAATTTCCGCGGTAATATAATTGCTGTTCCTGATCGATCAGCGCGGCCTGCGGAGTGGAATATACACCGCAACGCGTTGCCAGCGACTGGTCAAAACTGACCGGAATATCCAGTCCGATCTTGTCCTGGATTTGTTCAACTGAATATTTTTTATCGGAGAGCACCACGACCGTAAACTGGACCTTGTCACCGTAGGAGCGGACCAGGGATTGAAAATGCGATTTATTGAACCGGGAACACGGGCATTCGGGATTGTAAAAATGAAGCAGAACCGGTTTTTCGCTCACGTTTATATCCTGACCCAGATTGATCCTGGTCCCGGTTGCAACCGAAACATAATTTCGCGGAACAGGAGTAGGTAGCTGATACACCCAATCATTGTACCAAAACAAAGCCCCAACTACGGATAACAAAAGCGTGAGCCAGGCAGTCACCAAGGCTATTCTAATCATTAGTAGAAATATCTATATATGAGGGTTCTTTAAAAATTGTCTTTGTTATCAAATTTAATCTAAAAATGCGAATCAGGACTATTCTTCAATTCTTTTTATTCCTGTAAAACTTCCAGGAATAAGTAAATAAAAATGGATTATACTTTTAATCCTAAAAGCTTATATATAGTTTTATTATATATAAAATTAAATAATTAATTATGAAGATTTTAGTACTTATCGGGACTACATTTATCTGCTCATGGACCGTATTGGCCATGTTGAAATGTAATGTCGCCGAGCAGTCGGATGCAGCAGACACGCTAAGCTGTGAGCTCGAAGTGCCACTTGAATATCAGGTAGAGCCGAAATTGCTGCCTAACTATCCGGAGGGAGAAGCATATGTGGTTCCCAATGAAGAAATTATCCCCGACACCGATCCTGAGTTTCCGGGTGGTATGTCGGCTTTGGCTGCGTACATTAAAAAAAATCAAAAAATGCCGAAAGCTGCGCGCAGAGCACGTATTTCGGGAAATGTACACGTGGCTTTTGAGGTAACTGCGCGCGGGGAGATCCGAGATATTGAGGTCCTGAAAGGGCTAGGCTTCGGCTGTGACGAAGAAGCGGTCAGATTAGTATCCACAATGCCAAAATGGAAGCCTGCCGAAAAGGACGGTAAGTCTGTGAGCAGCAGTTTTATTATGCCTATTCCTTTTGGATTACAAATGCACTGATATCCAGCTCGGATATTTTGTTTTCGCCATAGTAATACAATTTCGACCCGAAATTTGCTGAGTTAACGGGCGCGTTGTATTTTGCTACCGGCTTGCTGTCAGTTCTGTTCAAAACGATCGTTTCATCGGTATTGCCCAGGAATAAGTACGCCTCATTTTCAATATAGCTCTTGTAAAGTGTCGTGATATCCACTTTTTCTGAGGTTTGAAAATCATTGTCAAACCGGATCAGCTCATTTTTTTCGGTAAAGACGTGAAAATGGTCCTGGTCGTAGCTCAAACGCACAAATGCACTGTCCTTTTTCATGAATACCTGATCGCTTACAAAGCTCCGCATTTTAAAATCCTCATCGACACGGGAAGCAAACCGCTGGGTCAGGCCCTCATCTGAAAACCGGTAAATATCGACTTTATCCTTGTATAGCAGGTACATCTGGTCTTCCTGGATCAGGAAATCGGAAATATAGTTTTTCCGTTCAAACCACTCTTTGTGAAACAGTTGCTTTCCGTTGAATGCATCAAAGGCGGCCACGTAGGGTTTCCCCAATGCGGCCGGGCGACCGTATTTCATGGCGTAGCCGGTATTGATCATGTAAATGGTATTCCCTTTTCTGAAAATATGCGATTTGCTGGTAATCTTTTCGTTCAGGTCCGTATCCCAAAGCCGCTCGCCAGCCAGCGTTTGGCAGCTGATCTTATTTTTTGCAGCATAATAAAGCACCTGTTCTTCCATCAGAACATTCGACGATATGTTCAGGAAAATATCCGACAATGTACCTGAAGGAACCAGCATACTGCCCATTGCACCCAGCGCCACGCCTCCGAGCACCAACATTCCGACTTTCCCCATATCCGTTTTTTTCGAATGCGAAACCCGGTTCATATCCCAACCCTGACCGGTCGCCGGATTGAGGGTATGCAGGCCCGACGCGACGATCATGAGTGTGGAATCGTTGAGCCAGTTGGTATTTTCCCAGCCATATTCTGATGCAAACGTCCGCCGCCAGAGCGACTGGCCGTTTTGCAGGTTGATACCATGTAAAACATCACTTTCGGTTGGTTCTAAATTATAGCACAACGCCAGATTCAGTTCCGGGAATGCTTTGAAAACTGTACTTTCTCTCCACCAAACGGGCTTCCCGGTTTCTGAATGGAGCTTCTGTAACTTTTTTCTGCTTTGTTCAAAAATAACATCGTCAATCTGCATGAGATAGTTGCCCCCATACTTGAATTTTCGTTGCCACTTGCTCTGCCCCGTCTCAGGATCAATCACCATTACCTCTCCCGAGCCTTTCCATACGTTAGTCTCAGGGTTCTTATTGCGGAGCTGAACCGTCATAGAATTATTTCTAGCGGTAGGGTAAAAACCGAATACCGGTAGGTCAAACACATATTCCTTTGCTGAAATGGGCGTATTAGTCCTCAAATCCATCCCAGCTTCGCGGGTAGAAATCTTAACTTGATTCGGGGATTGAGCAAACGATGTGGAGAATGTAAAAAGAAAAATAAGCGGCAGTAAAGCTTTGTTCATTTCGAGGAAACTAGTGATATGAGAGGATAGTCAATGGTATTCTTCCTGTAAAAATATGAATTTATCGAATTGTAGAATTACTAGTAATAGAAAAAGAAGCGAGAGAACGGCGGGGTAGTTTATTGAGGTAATCCGGTTGCTACTAGTGTTATGATTACTTACATTTGATTTAAGGTTGAAAATAAAGTAAAGGTCAGTAAAGGCGAATACTATGGAACTGGTAATGGACTTTAATGAAGCAGGCATTGATGAGGTCCGCGAAAGTTTGGATCTATTCTCATATAACGTTAGGGTAACATTTTATGGCCACACCCATGATATCGCTCAGAACAAAAACCGCTCTGCTGATATTTTGGAATCTTTGATAAAATCTGCAATAGGTCTTACCAGTCTGATGGATAAAATGACAGCCTGGACTGTTTCTCATGCTGAGTTACCTAAATTAAATGGTATGCTCATTTCGCTAAATGCAATTACCAACGATCTTGAAGCGATAGGTGATGCTTTTAAGGATCAAGTGACGAAAGAGTATTTCACCCTTTTTCAAAGCAGTATTGCGGAATTGAGAGAAGTGATTGAAGATGTCGAAAAGATCTTTTTCGAATACCCGAATGATCCGTCCTTTCTCCTGGCAAACCAGAAACTATCCCTGATTAAATGACAATTTGTTGCACACACGAGTTTAAGAGAATTTACGATAAGTTGGTCAAGAAGAATTCACACGCAGACTTAGAGCAAGCTATTATTGACTGGCTATTCACAAAAACTGCAACGGAACTCAGAGCCGCGACGGTCTTGAATGGTAATTCTCCCAATCCTTTTTTGAAAAAGCGGTTAAATGGAAGTGGTGGTTACCGGATATATTATTCCCTAATCGCCTCTCAAAAACTCGTCATCTCATCGGCGCTGCATCCTAAGACAAACTATTTAGGTAAATCCACACTTTCATCTTCCGAAATTGCAGCTGCTATTGACGACGTGGCCGAATCCTACATGAATCGTGATCTATTCGAATTAACTGTTGTAAAGTCCAGCCTAGTTTTTAATGCAATTGAAGCTGCTCATAAGATTTTTTCATAATTCTAGTTTCACCGCCCAATTTGCCGCTTAAAGAACGCCCAGGTTTCTTCAAACATGTCGAAATCTGTTACAAATTCATGCTTTCCGTTGATGATTTTGAGCAGGGTTACTTCGGGTTTGCCTTTTTGATGGTAGGTGTGTTTCTCGACGGTGATATTGTTGGTTTTATCGGCATCGGGAAGCATTGATTTTGTGGGTTCTCCGCTATAACCGTCCAGTTTTGCCCAATATTGAAATGATTGATCGGTCGCGCGTACAGTACCCAGCGTTACGCCGGATGTTTTCACTTCGCCGCCGTTGTAAGGATTCGTTTCGTCTGCGGTACCATTGGTGATCATAACCGGCAGCGGCACGTTCATAGGCGTGCAATCCATATTCTCTTCCGTAGGCATATTGGCGACGATCGCCGAAATCGCCTTGATTTTACCAGGCATCGTCAGGGCGAGTTTGTACGACATATGTCCGCCTCCCGAAAAGCCCGTTGCGAAAACGTGTGCTTTATTGATCTTATATTTATCGGAAAAGAAATCGATCATTGCCGAGAAAAAAGCTTCTTCATTCACATTTTCTTTGTTCGCGACGGCCGTGGAAGCTTTGCGGCATTCGTTCCAATATCTTTTATAGCCAGCAGGATATACCAAAACCAGATTTTCGGCTTCGGCTTTCGCCTGCAACTTCGCCGCCCGCGGCACCATTCCCATCGGATCACCACCCGAGCCGTGCATTACAAAAACCAGGCTGGCGCCGGGCTTCACTTTCACAGATCTATCATGAACAAAAACACGGTATCGATTTTCAATCAACAGAGAATCAGACACCATCTGCGCTTTCGTGACAATTGTGGAGAGTATCAGAAGAGTAGCAAGAATCGGTTTTAACATTTTGAAATTTTGATTTGGTAAAATTAAATATGGGTCACCTTCTCCAAACCCCTAAAGGGGAGCACGCCTTTGTGTTAAAGTACCAGAGAAAGTCCCCTCCCAGGGGATTTAGGGGTAAAGGTAGGAAGCCCCTCACGCGCCTTCCAACGCAGCAATATCAAACTTCGACATTTGCATAAAAGCCTCTATTACCCGCGGCGCTTTGTCAGGGTCGGACATCAGTTTCGGGAGAACCGCCGGTACCACCTGCCACGACATACCAAACTTATCGTCGAGCCAGCCGCATTTGTTATAAACCCCGCCTGCGCCCAACATTTCCCAGTAATAGTCGATTTCTTCCTGCTTATCGCATTCAACCACAAAGGAAGTAGCAGGCGAAAATTGATATTGCGGCCCGCCATTTAGCCCCATAAATTTGAAACCATTCAGCTCGAATGTGACTACCATTGGATTTTCAGCCGTGATTTTGGAGCTTTTAAAAATCGAACAATAATAGTCCGCGGCCTCTTTGGCATTTCCATCGAACCAAAGGCAAGGATAAAGTGGCTTGATCATTTATTTTAAGGTTTAGCTGTATGAAAGCAGGACAGAATAGCGCGTTTCAAATTAGCTAAAAGGCTTTTCATTTCAATGACTACCCTGACGAAAATCCTATTCAAGCACGTTTGCCAAATATGCTTCCAGCTGATCAAACGTCCCGGCGAAACCTTGCTGCATACCATCCATAATTGAAAAATAGGTCTCTTCCTGCGCTGGTGTTGCATTAATAGGGTGTCCCTGAATGGTTAGCGTAGTGACTCCCTCGTTTTCTTCCAGTGTGATCCGGTTAAAGATTTCCAGCGGAAAATCCATCGGGAAAGGGGAAGTGATGATATTGCCTTCTGCATCGGCGAAAGAATTAATGAATTCGAGCAGGTCGGCGCGCTGGATATTTTTGTATTGAAACAAACCCCACATCACGTGCCCGTTTCCATCCATTTTGTAATGCGTACTGCCACCCGCCCGGAAATCAAAACGCTCGACCGACAATTGGCTGCCCGCTGGTCCCCACCATGCCGCAAATGCTTCCGGCGTTGCAAATGCGTCGAAAACCAGTGTTTTAGGCGCTTTAAACTCCCGCACAATTCTCAAACCCGCTTTTTTGTCTGCTTGCTTTTCCATGTTTTTGATTGTTTGATTGATTTATATTTGACTATTCGTTTTCCGGATTCTTAGACTGAATTTTAGTTAGATAACTATCCAGTGAATCCAGTTTTTCATTCCAGAATTGCTTGTACTGATCCACCCAGGTTGCCACTTCGCTCAGACTTTCCAGCTTCGCTTCGCAAAACCGCTCCCGGCCTTCCTGCCTCACCACCACCATTCCGCACTCTGTCAGAATTTTAATATGTTGAGAAATGGCAGGACGGCTGATCTGAAAATTGTCAGCGATCGCATTGAGGTTCATAGGTTTCTGTACGATCAGGTTGATAATCTGTCGCCGCGTAGGATCCGCTATGGCTTGAAAAACGTCCCTTCTTGCTTCAATAGACATAATATGTAAGTATTTACTTACGCAAATGTATATGTAAGTATTCACCTACGCAAGTGGTTTTTAAAATTTAAAGTGTTATTTAAGCTTGATCAGGGGGTGGTTCAAACCGTTTACGGAGTTGTTGACGATCTTATATTTGGACAGACTTTTCAGAAGCTGGGTCAAAGTCTTGAAGCCGTAGGTTCGGGAGTCGAAGCTTGGGTCTATTTTTCGGAGGGAGGATCCTACTTTTGAAATGAGCGCTTCCTCTTCCTCGTTGGTCGATATTTCGAAAGCTTTATCGATCACGCTGATATCTATTTTGGGGAATTTCTGCTTTTCGGCCGGCTTTCTGGCGCCTTTCCGAATCTGTTCCTGCGGTGTTACATCTACTTTTTTGATTTCAGGCTCTTCGGTTGCAGTATCCAGTTCAGCAATAAGGTTTTCGCTAAAAGTGAAAATCTCGCAGGAATTCACGAATGCCAGCGGAGTCGTTTTTCTGCCGATCCCCATCACAAACAAACCTTCTTCGCGGATCCTTTTAGCCAATCCGGTATAATCGCTGTCGCTGGAAACAATGCAAAACCCGTCGACACTTTTGCTGTGGAGGATATCCATCGCATCAATAATGAGCGAACTGTCGGTGGAGTTCTTGCCGGTTGTGTAGGAAAACTTTTGTATTGGGCTGATCGAGTGGTTATTGACCGTATCTTTCCAGCTGTTCATGTGCGAAGTGGTCCAGTCGCCGTAAATCCGCCGGATCGTGGCTTTTCCATATTTGGAAACCTCTTCCAGCATTTCTTTCATAAACTTCGCCTGCGCATTATCGCCGTCGATCAATACCGCAATATTAAATTTAGTCTCGCTCATTTTCCAAGTAATTATACCGCCCCACAAGGTAAGGTGTTTTAGTAAATATCGTGGAAACGTTCACACAACATTCACACTTGGCGCTTGAAAAGTGACCCGAATCTTGCGTTATTGTTGCAAGATTTTCACTCTCAAAAAACAAAATCATGAGCACTTTGCAGCTAAGAGATGGCGCCACAATGTTTTACAAAGACTTTGGCACCGGACAACCTATCGTATTTCACCACGGATGGCCGCTTTCCAGCGACGATTGGGATAATCAAATGATGTTTTTCCTCCAAAAAGGCTTTCGCGTCATTGCCCACGACCGCCGTGGACACGGACGTTCTTCGCAGACTTTTGAAGGTCACGAAATGGAAACTTACGCTGCCGATGTAGCGGAGCTCGTTGCGCATCTGGACCTTAAAGATGCCATTCACGCTGGTCACTCTACGGGTGGCGGTGAAGTGATACGCTATGTGAACAAACATGGAAATGGAAGAGTGGCAAAAGCGGTGCTGGTGAGTGCTGTAACGCCAATTATGGTAAAAACAGAAAACAATCCGGACGGTGTGCCGATGAGTGTTTTTGATGAAATCCGTGAGATGACGGCCACGCAAAGACCGCAATATTTCAAAGATTTTTCAGAAGCTTTTTACGGTTATAATCGCGAAGGTGCTGTTCCAAAGCAGGGCATTCGCGATAACTGGTGGCGCCAGGGCATGACAGGAAGCATTCTTGCACATTACGAGTGCATTAAAGCGTTTTCGGAAACTGATTTTACCGAAGATCTCAAAAGTGTTGACGTGCCCGTGTTGGTGCTGCACGGTGAAGACGACCAAATTGTGCCTTATCAAATCACAGCCGTGAAAGCCGCTGAACTTTTGAAAAATGGCAAACTGATCACATATCCAGGTTTTCCTCACGGAATGCCAACGACGGAAGCGGAGACTATTAATAAGGATATTCTGGCTTTCATTCAGGAATAAAACGACCGGCGCTGCATAGTTGTCGGAATAATAAAAATGGCCGGGCTGAAATGTTTCAGTCCGGCCATTTTGGTTTGCTAACACGAAATTCCAGCTATACGTATGCTGCTAACCGGTAAAGCCCGGTTTTATGGCTCAATTACCTTGCAAAACGGGCTGCTTAGATCTATTTAACCACCTCGCTCACCAAAATCACAGGCGTAACATTGGTATAATTTGCAAAATCTGCGCGGATCGCATCCCGGTTTGGAGCCACTGCCGCTTGGTACTCACTAAGACTTTTTACATAGAATGTTCCAATCGCCATAAACGGTAATGCTTGATTGGGAATACCGCTCGAAAGCCCTTTTTCAATCGTGTATTTTACCAGATTTGCCCCCAGAAAACCCGCCACCATCGGCATATGCTTCGTTTCGTAATACTCCATATTGAACGTTTTACCTTCGGAAAATGGGTACATAACACATATCTTGATCAGGCCTTTTTCATCCACAGTAATGTCCTGTTTTTTCGGTTTTTCAAGATTTTTTTCCCGGCTAAATGCAACAAAGCAAGTTAAAAGCAGAAACGACAAAATGAGTTTAGTTCTCATGGCTGGACATCTTTGAGTTAGAAGATTTGATTGTTCCGAAATATAAATAATATATTGCATTATCATGAGCCTCACTTATTTAACGAAGTATTTCAGAATTTACGGGATCAAATTCTCCGATCTCAGCCTTTTGAACAAATCAAAAAACGAATCGCGCGTATCCTGATAACCCGTAAAACCCAGTTTGCGGCTCTTGGACATGGCGGTCATGACCTCCAAAGGGCGGCCCAGATCGAGATCCGTATGCCAGGCGGAAGCCAGCCGGTTAATGTTGGATTCTTTCAAATTGTATTTCGTGGCAATCTCCTTCCAGGCCGACGCGTCGTTTGCCATTTCCTGCTCCAATGGGCGAATTTGTCCATCAAAACCAGCCGGCTCAATCGCAAACCAATCTGCTATTTGTTTCCAAAGCCATTTCCAACGGAAAAGGTCACCATTCGCAACATTGAATGCCTCGTTATGCGCGGCTTCTGTAGTGGCTGCCCAGATCATGTGTTCCGCCAGCAGTTTCGCGTCGGTGACGTCGGATAACCCGTTCCACTGCTCGACTGATCCGGGAAATTGAAATGGCCTGCCAGTTTCTTTACAAATGCTTGCATAAACAGCCAATGTTGTGCCCATGTTCATGAGATTACCAACCGCTTTGCCCACTACGGAGTGCGGCCTGTGAATGCTCCAAGTAAAGCCATCGCGCGCGGCGGCAGCATAAACTTCGTCTTCCTGGGCATAGTAAAAGTTTTCCAGATCGAGCCTGGGATGTTCCTCACGGACGGGCGTTTCAGGCAATGTGCCTGCCTGTGCATAAGCCTCAAACGGCCCAAGATAATGTTTAAGCCCGGTTACCAGCGCAACGTGCTGAATAGACTTTTTTGCGGAAAGGCTATCCAATAAATTTCTCACCATGGCACTGTTGACGCGGATATTTTCAGCCTCCGTATCGTTGCGCATCCAGCTTGTGAAAAACACGTGGGTAGGCGCCACTTCTGCCAGTTTCGCCGCCAGGTCAGCAGGATTGAGCAAGTCTGCCGCGATTGGCTTTAGACCAGCAATTTCTGTGTTTGGATTACGGGAAAGGCCATAAGTGATCCACCCTTTTTCAATTAACTTTTCTGCGAGGTTGCTGCCGGTGATGCCCGTTGCGCCCACTACTAATGCGATATTTGTCATATGCTTGCGGATTTTTCAATACTTGATTTAATGTTACAAAATTACCGCACCCGCAGGCAATGGGCGTTGACATGCGTCAAGTAATGCAGTTGATCTAAATCAAGCATTCCTATCTTTGCCGGCGTAAATGTGATTAGCTATGATTGAAGTACTTTTTCAGCACATTCAGGAAAAGGTTTCGCTTTCGGACGGGGATAAGGAGGCGATCAAGGCCTTTTTTATTCCCAAAAAACTGAGAAAACGCCAGTATTTATTGCAAGAAGGCGACGTGTGCAAGCATCTCACTTTCATCGCGAAAGGCCTGCTGCGGACTTACAATGTGGATGACAAGGGAGACGAACACATGAGCGTTTTCGGGTGGGAAGGTTGGTGGTTGTCGGATTTCAACAGCTTTTTGTCGGGCGAGCCAGCCGTATTCAACATTGATGCCATTGAAGACTCGGAGTTGCTGCTGATCTCGCGGGAAAATTATGAAGCATTAACGCTCGCCGTCCCGATCATGGACCGTTATTTCAGAATCCTTTATCAAAACAGCATTGTCACCAAAGAACGCCGGCTAATGAGCTCCATCACGCATTCGGCCGAAGAAAAATACGTGAAACTAGCAGAATCAAACCCAAAAATGATCGAACGCGTCCCCCAAAACCTGATCGCGTCCTACCTCGGTATCGCCCCGGAAACGCTGAGCCGGATCAAGAAAAACCTGGCTTTAAGGAAATAATTTGTGTTAAATATTGAAGAAAATGACCATTACATCACATACAAAAAACGAAATCCAGATCGCCGAAGTCACTTCCGACAAGCTGATCATTGAAACCGCCGAAGATGGACTCGACCTAATGGGCAACCTCTATTATCAAGGATTTGACAGCATCATCCTCCACGAAAAAAACCTCACACCCGCATTCTTTGACCTAAAAACAGGCATAGCCGGAGAAATACTCCAAAAATTCTCAAACTACCGAATGCGCCTGGCCATCATCGGAAATTTCGAAAAATACCCCGCAAAAAGCATTCAGGATTTTATTTTTGAGAGTAATAAGGTTGGAAAAATTAATTTTTTGGCGAGTGTTGAGGAGGCGTTGGGGAGGCTTTCATTTAAAATGTAATCCTATCCGCTCATACTTTTTCAGAAGTTGCGGCAAGGTGATCGTTTCCAGTTCTAACAGTTTGTAAATGGCTGGTATTTTTTTGAATGTCTTATTATCATTAGACCCCTCAGTTTCTTCTGTGACCAGATAAATTTCTTACAAAGGGTTTTCTTTTTTCAAGTTGAGACAGTAGAGAATCAGTTTCATGTCTGCTGAATTCATAAAATCATCTTTTCGGTTTTCGTATTCAATGTCAGTTAGCGTCCTTCTGATCACTGCATTTATGAATTGATTATCTACTTGCCTTAGAAACTTTGCCGGCGATGGTGCTAAAACGAATTCCGTGTTTACAGGTAACCTACATTTTTTAAGAAACGCTTTGTCGGTCAGGTAATTAAGTGAGTCTAGCACAGCACCTTTTGAAGTGTACTCACATTCTTCCAATATCTTGTCAATAATTACGATATCACCCTTCTCAATTCGTGTTTTGAAAAAATCGTATAAGATCGATTGGTTGTCAAATGGTAAGTAATAGCGGACAAATGACAATAGTGAATTTGTGTCAATTGCTACTTTCATTGAAGAACTGTTTCAAGCTTATCTGGCTTAATATTCAGTCTTTTACAAACCTCATGCTCATTGATAACACCTTCATAAAATGCTGTTTGGATTGTAGAGATTAGTAATGGGGAATTTATTGGTTTCGGTGTAGACCCACCCGATGGAATCCCATTTTCTTTGTCTAGCTCCCTTTGCTTTTTTACTTCCTGATCACGTTTTCGATATTGTTCTTCCAAGTCAGCTTTTACGACATTGTAGTCAGTTTGGGAAATCTTATTCTGGAACAGCAATCGTGTAAAAAGGGCGATTTGACTTAAATGAGTGTCACTCGAAATTTTCCTGATCAGTTCAAAATGATAATCATTAGACGTATTAGCAACACTAATTGATTCCATTTCTTGTATTGAATCTCCAATCAAAAAGTGGTAAGCAAAATCATTACACCACTTTTCAATTTTGTTTAGATTTACTTTGGCCAGACCTTGATAGTCGATTTGCTCTATTTCTTCTTCATTCAGCAAATAGTGTCCCAGTTCATGTATTAAGGTAAATATTTCTCTTCGAAAAGATGTTTGCTGTCTTTTGAGAACAATAACATTGGGGTTAAGAAAAAATCCATCAATGTTTGCTTTGTCTTTTTTATTCCACGTTTCTACAAACTCAAATACCAAAATGTTTTGCTCAGCAAGTTTGCTTATAATGGCTTTAAGAAAGTCTTTTTTATCAGTATTAAATGTTAGATGTAAAAGATTTCGTATTTCTCTCGCTATTTGACGGGGATTGTCATGAACATTGTATATTGGCAAAGACCGATTTATCTTTATATCAGCTAGTTTGGCGATTGCCGATAAGGAAATTTTGAATTCTTCAAACTGATTTACTATTTTTTTCGCTCCAATGTTTAAGTCAGTATTAAATTTTTGTTTTCGAAAAAAGATGCTCGCATCCCGACTTATCTCCGGCGACTTTGGATCAAGATAGTAATGTATGCCTTTATTAAAGAATTTATCAATACGCTTCAAATATCCAACTTCAATATTATCAGACAAAATATCCTCTTTTGATATCATCTTTTTCAAACCTTCACTTATTATAGGCAACAGGTCTTCTATTGTCATTTTATAGGATGACAATAAATATTTTAGTCTGGCTATATTCTGTTCAACTTTCAAGTTTGATCTATTTTGATGTTTGCAATGATTTGATGTGCCTTAAAATAAGATATTATTTGACGTCTAAATGTTGCAGTTTTTACTTTAACGAAAATAATCCGTTTATCCTCCGGTAAAAATTCCTAAATAATTACCGAAAAATATTTGGTAGTAATTTATCAAATTTCTTGCACTTAAAAAATTTGCATTTCTCCAAATTTCTTTCGAATCTTCAACCTCCTATAAACATATACTCTTATGAAAAATCTTGCGAGCATTGCCCTGTTATGGTGTGGGTGTGGCGAAAGCCCCCCGAACGTTGTATATGACGTTAGGACACCTTAGACAGGGCATTTTTTATTAAAACCTAAAACATATACATTATGCAAACACAACAAAACACCAACGAATCCCTGGATTCGACACACCTGGCTTACGGCCGGGAAGTCGCAGAGTTGCTCAGCCAGAGCCACGCTTCCACTTGGGTCAATGACCTTTGGGACATTTATTCAGGCTACATGATCGCCCAGCCAGAGCTCGGCTACAATCCACGCGCAAGTCACATTTTCGCTTCGTTTAAAGAACTGCTGTTCTTTTTCCAGCGAATTGGCGAGATGAAAAAGTAAAGATTTGATTCGTTATTATTGAAAACAAAGCCAGGCAATCCACAAGAGATCGCCTGGCTTTTGCATTATTGTCTGTCGAGCTGCTTGTCGATTTCCAGAGCGGCGCTGATGAGGGCGAGGTGGGTGAATGCCTGCGGGAAGTTGCCCAGATGCTCGGCTTTGTGGCCGATTTCTTCGCTGAAAAGGCCCAGGTGATTGGCATAACCGATCATTTTCTCAAAACTATCTAGCGCTTTTGCTACTTCCCCGCTTTTGGCGAGGGACTCGATGAACCAGAAAGAACACATATTAAATGTGCCTTCTTCGCCTTCCAGACCGTCAAATGAGGCTTCGCCATTTTTGTAACGATACAACAGCACATCGACGCCCAGCTGTTCTTCCACGACTTTCAATGTGGATAGCCAGCGCGGTTCGCGGGGCGAAATAAAATGCATGAGCGACATCAGCAGCACACTTGCGTCCACATTTTTAGCGCCTTTATATTGCACCCACGCACCGACTTCATCGTTCCAGAAGTTCTCGTAAATGTCTGTGTAAATGTCGTCACGCACTTTTTTCCAGTCACTTTCGGGAAAAGGGAATGAGCGGTGCTGACCGATTTTAATTGCGCGGTCCATCGCCACCCAGCACATGAGCCGGCTGTGCAAAAAGTGCTTTTCGGTGTTGCGGATCTCCCAGATTCCGTGATCGGCCGTTTTCCACTTTTTGGTAACCACATCGACCTGTTTTACAATGGTTTCCCAAAACTCAAACGTGATCGGTGCGTGCTGTTTGTTGTAAATGTAAATGGTGTCGATCAGCTCGCCGTAAATGTCGAGCTGGTGCTGGCCCTGCGCGCCATTGCCGATTCGGACTGGCTTTGAATTTTGATAACCGCTCAAATGTGTGAGCTCTTCTTCCTCCATATCATGCCCGCCGTCGATGGTGTACATCAGATAAAGCTGGTCTTCCTGGGCGCGGTCATGAATCCATTCGAGAAACGCCGTGGCCTCTTCCGTGTAACCCAGCCGGAGGAACGCATACATGGTAAAAGCCGCGTCCCTTATCCACATAAAGCGATAATCCCAGTTGCGACCGCCGCCGACAACCTCAGGCAAACTGAAAGTAGGGGCAGCAACCATCGATCCCAGCTCGCGCGAAGTGAGCAATTTCAGAGTGATCGCCGAGCGGTTCACCGTCCCGTTCCAGCGACCTTTGTAAGTGGATTTTTTGGACCAGTTCCGCCAGAAATCAATCGTATCCTGGTAAGTGCTTTTCTTATAGACTTCTATCGGATTCTCATCTTCAACCTGACTTTTCCCGCATTCCAGCACCAGATAAGCCGTTTTGCCCTGTTCGAGCGTAAATTCAGCATAACCCGCATTTTGCTTGATCTGCAAAGGAACGTCCGCAATGAGGCGCATCACCGTTCCATCCTCATTATCAGCGTTGAAGTAAACACTTTCGTCGCGTAACTCGCATTTGTGCGTGGCATTGGCATAATCAAAAGCAGGCTCGCATTTGGCCTGAAAAGTAATGTTGCCACGAACGGTTTTCACCTGTCGCACGATCGCATTGGACTTGTCCATCTGATCGTCAACCGGCATATAATCAGTGACTTCCGCAATGCCTTCTTCCGAAAAAAACCGGGTTAGCAGCACTGCCGTCGCCGGAAGATAAAGCTGCTTGGTGTTGTAGCCGTCCATTTGCGGGTAAATGGCAAAGCTGCCGCCTTTTTTATGATCCAGCAACTTGGCAAAAACCGTGGGTGAATCGAAAGCGGGATAACACATGAAATCGATAGAGCCTTCAACGGAAACGAGGGCGACGGTTTTGAGATTTCCAATCAATCCGTAATCCTCAATCCGTGTATATTCAGGGTTCTTTTTAGGCATTTGGTTTCGTGTAGTTTTAAAAATTCAAGTGCCTAAATTATCACGCCAGTGAAGTTTTATCCCTTCACCATGATCACGCTCGTTACAGATTCCTCCTTCATGCTCAGCCACTTTTGCCGCTCTTCGTCACTGCCGTAAGCCTGCAATCCGGCTTCATCTTGGAAGCTTACAAGGTGTATTTCGTAAGGCGGATCGAGCTCGCCGGCAATGAAATCCGCAGCACCCGGCCTGATCCGCATTAGTAGCTTGCCGCCGTGGCGTTCGAGCAGGGGCAAAACGCGGGCTTCAAATTCATGAAAAATGTCCTCCTTTCCCTCGCGGACGTAAACAAATTGCGTAATGTGGATCATAGCGACTTAATGTTTGTGCAATCAATGCAGAATTTTCCGGAATGTTAAATTAATGCGCGCATTCATTGGTTTTGTCGACTTGGCAACTCGATGTTCCCAGTACCGTTGCAAATCGCCTTTCATAAGCAGCAGTGAGCCATTTTGCAGTTCGAGTGAATATTGCTGACGGTGGTCGAGCTTGTTCCGGAAATCAAAATTCCTTGCCTGCCCGAAGCTTACCGAAGCGATTTCCGTTGCCATTCCGGGCACCGTATCCTTGTCGCTGTGCCAGGCGACGGAATCTTTTTCATTCCGATAATAATTAAGCAACACACCATTGAAACTCATTCCTGTATGGTTCTCTACTTTTGTTTTAATTTCCCATAGTTCTTCTGTCCACGCAATAGGTGGCCGTTTGTCCCCTTTTACCATAGGCCGGTCGCCAAACCAGGCTGAGAGCCGGGGAGTAAGTACTTCTTTTTCATACATCACCACCTTCGTTTGCTGCCAGGGAATGGAGAGAACGAAGATCTTTAAATAAAGGTCGCTGGATTTCTTATCAAAGAAATCGGGCACATAATCCATTAAGTGTTGCGGAAGCGAAAGGTGCTCCCTATCGTTGAATAATTTGAATTGTTCCATCTCCCCGTACCCATTTTTGTGTTCTAACTACTTCTTCCTGATTCTTTTAACTTCACTCGCTTTCGCTAATTTTTTAATGCTACCTGCATTAGGCAGGTTCTCGGGCATAGTTCCACCCAGCTCCTGAATGGTTTGCCGTACTTTCTGACCCACTTCAAAATGCGTTTCGTTGGCCTTTTGCTTGCCGGTAATATTTTCCCTCCGCAGCTTATCATCCGTTTGAGTGGTACGGAATAGGTTAGCGGCCAATTCGGAGCTGCCCATGTGATCCAGAATATGCTGGCTCTTTTTGAGCTCCTTCTTTTCATGTATTGCCTTTGCATCTAACCCGCCGTACAATCCCATATACCCGTGATTTTGGAAAATTGCATAGTCAATCGGTTCTATTACGCCGGCTGTACGCGCAGAGTTAGCGAGCAGTAAATTGTGCCTGGTCACTTCCTCGCGCAGGAAAACCCGCTTCTCGCTTTCTCCTGAAAGGTTGTTATACTCCTGCATTTGCTGAATCTCCTGCAAGCGCGTTTGTACCGCAAAGTAGGTCTGTCCCAATGCGACTACCTCTTTAGAAGGATCAGCATTCTGTACGATCAGGTAACAAGCGTAGCGGGAGAGTTTTACACCGTCTTCAAATATTCTCTCCGCACGAGAACCGATCTTGACCATCTCGTGCATTTGCACGAAATGGTTTTCAACAGGCTGATTGCTCATTTTGCATGCTTGCTGTGCTTTTTTAATCACAGGCTTGAAGTTTCTGAACTCTAAATACTCAAGCACTTTCGCAAGATCACGTGCGCTCCAATACTCGTTTCCGCTGTCGTCTGTTTTCTTGATTTCCTCAAAAAGCGATGGTTTTTGGTTTGTTGTCATAGTGCTTTCTTTTAGGTGTATAGAAATGTTTTTGTCTGGCTCAAACTTCAAAAAAAGATTGCACTTATACAAACAATTTGATATTATTGTAATCATTTTATTGATATCAAAAGTATCATTAAATATCTAACTAACTCATTTTTAATATTTTAACTTTTGAAATGACATAAAATATGCAATCGCGCTTCGCTAACATATGGTTCCGGCATTTAGCGACAGATTTGGAAATAATCAGGCAGCCAGGTTTGAAAAATAGCCGGTTTGTACTGGTCGCGCCCGAGCGGAATAGGATGATTGTAAAAGCAGCCAGTCAGCAAGCACAGGAGAATGGAATTGAGCATGGAATGGTGGTGGCTGATGCGAGGGCGCTATTTCCAGATCTGGAAGTAATCGACGAAAATCCTGAGGAAATAGCGACGCTTTTAATAAGTCTTGCAGAATGGTGCATTCGCTATTCGCCAATCGTTGCAGTTGATCCGCCCGACGGTCTGATTCTCAATATTACCGGCTGTACACATTTATGGAACGGGGAGGAAAATTATCTGGCGGAAATAGTTGAAAAGCTGGGTAAACAAGGGTATCACATTCAGGCTGGGATTGCAGACACGGTAGGGGCTGCCTGGGCAGTGGCGCATTTCGGGCCGAATTTAACAATAGTCCCGCCTGATCATCAGGCGAATGCATTGCTAAACCTGCCGCCAGCTGCTTTGCGAATTGAACCGGTGATCATTGAAAAGCTGCATAAACTGGGTTTGTACCAGATCCGCAATTTTATCAATATGCCTCGCCAGGTGCTGAGAAGGCGTTTTGGACAACAATTATTGGATCGGCTCGATCAGGCGACCGGGCATGCGCTGGAAATTATTGAGCCTTTCAAACCGCTGGTGCCATTTCAGGAAAGGCTACCCTGCATGGAACCGATCGTTACCGCGACGGGGATCGCAATTGCATTGAAAATTCTTCTGAAAAAGCTCTGTTTACGCTTTTTGAAGGAAGGTAAAGGTTTAAGAAAAGCAATATTTAAAGGATATCGTGTAGATGGAAAAATTGTACAGATTGAAATAGTAACAAGCAGCGCGTCTAACCATAGAGAGCACCTTTTCAAACTTTTTGAACTCAAAATCCAGACAATAAAACCAGGTATGGGTATTGAACTATTTGTAATGGAAGCTACTGAGGTAGAGGACGTTGATCCGGTTCAGGAATCGATCTGGAACTTTGCCGGGGAAAATGACCGGGTTACCTTAATGGAATTGCTGGACAGACTGGGGGGCAGGGCAGGAATGCAGGTAATCCACCGCTTTTTACCAGCTGAACATTACTGGCCGGAAAGGTCGGTCAGTGAGGCGGCTTCTTTGAAGGATTTGATACTAACTGACTGGCGAACAGATCGAGTCCGGCCGGTACAGTTACTGGCATTGCCCGAAAAAGTGTTTGTATCGGCGCTGTTGCCCGATTATCCACCCATACTTTTTAACTACAAAGGCAAGGTACATATGATCAGAAAGGCGGATGGACCTGAGCGGATAGAAAGTGAATGGTGGCTCGAAGAAGGTGAACACCGGGACTATTATTGCGTTGAGGATCAGGAAGGTGCGCGTTACTGGATTTTCCGGCTAGGTCACTATGACGAGCAAAAGCGGATTTGGTTTATTCACGGTTTTTTTGTCTGATGTACACCGAGCTACAAGTCACTACCAATTTCAGCTTCCTTCGGGGGGGCTCGCATCCGGAAGAACTGGTTGCGCAGGCTTTTGAATACAAGTATAAAAAAATCGCGATCACCGATCGGAATACCCTCGCTGGTGTAGTAAGGGCATTTGCTGCTGCCAAAAAATTGAAAGGGATCAAAATTATTCCCGCCTGCCGGCTCGATTTGCTCGACGGACCCAGTTTGCTGGCTTACCCGACTAACAGAAATGCCTATTCCCGACTTTCTGCATTGCTAACGGAAGGAAATATACGTACCGAAAAAGGACAATGTCATTTGTACAGAAAAGATGTGTATCAATATGCAAAGGGAATAAAATTCATCGTGGTACCACCTGCCACTTTAAACGAGCAGTTTGACTTTGAGCCGGAGTTCAGAAGAGCATTAAGGGAATATAAAAAGAATCTTGGCAATGAATTGTATATCGCCGCAACGCGAACTTACCAGGGTGACGATACCAAGAGAATGTACCGGATTTCACAATTGGCAGCGGAATTTGAAGTTCCAATGGTGGCTACCAATGATGTGTACTATCACCATCCGCAACGCAGGGAATTGCAGGATGTACTGACTTGCATCCGGGAAAAGTGTACCATATATAATGCGGGTTTTAAGTTGTATCAAAACGGGGAGCGGTTTTTAAAAGACGAAGAAGAAATGAAGCGCCTCTTCGCTTGGTACCCCGACGCTATTAAAAGAACCCAGGAAATAGCAGATGCCTGCCGCTTTTCACTCGATTCACTTCAATATGTTTACCCCGAAGAGATCACCAATGTGGGCCGCTCGCCGCTGGAAGAACTGGCTCACCTGACTTGGGAAGGAGCAAATGAACGTTATCCCGAAGGTATTCCCGATAAAGTCAGAACTGCGATCGAGCACGAAATGGTTTTCATTAAGGAAATGGATTATGCGCCTTATTTTCTTACTGTTTACGATATCGTCAGGTTTGCAAAAGAACAGAAAATACTGTGTCAGGGGAGGGGATCGGCGGCTAATTCTACGATTTGCTATTGTCTGGGGATTACTTCGGTAAACCCGATGGAGATAGATTTGCTTTTTGAACGCTTTATTTCCTCAGCCAGAAATGAGCCGCCGGATATTGATGTAGATTTTGAGCATGAGCGGCGGGAGGAAGTGATTCAGTATATATATCAAAAATACGGTCGTGACCGGGCTGGCATTGTGGCAACGGTTACGCAGGTACACCAACGCGGGGCGATCAGGGATGTGGCGAAAGTAATGGGTATGTCGCTCGATGCGATCAACAGACTTTCCAGTTCTATCTGGGAGTTTACAAATGAATGGTTTGAAGGAAAACGCGTTGCCGAACAGGGTTTTAATCCGAAAGATCCGCATTTGCTCAAAATCCTCGATCTCACTAAACAATACATGGGCTTCCCGCGCCAGCTCGGCCAGCATACCGGCGGGTTTGTAATTACGCAGGGCAAATTGTCCGATCTGTGCCCGATTTTGAATGCAAGAATGGAAGACCGGACCTGCATTGAATGGAACAAAGATGATATTGACACACTGGGTTTCTTGAAAATAGATGTGCTTGCCCTGGGAATGCTCACCTGCATTCGCAAGGCATTTGATTTGGCCAAACAGCATTATAATAAAGATTACACGCTGGCGAATGTTCCGCAAGATGATTCGCGCGTGTATGATATGATTTGCAAAGCAGATACCATCGGAGTTTTTCAGATCGAAAGCCGCGCCCAGCAGTCGATGTTGCCGAGATTGAAGCCCCGCGTATTTTACGATTTGGTCATTGAAGTTGCAATTGTTCGTCCAGGGCCCATTCAGGGAGATATGGTGCATCCTTATTTGAGAAGAAGAAATGGGGAAGAACCGGTTGAATATCCTACTCCCGAACTGAAAGAAATACTAAAAAGGACGCTGGGAGTGCCTCTTTTTCAAGAGCAGGCTATGAAAATCGCGATTGTTGCCGCCGGTTTTACACCTACCGAGGCTGATGAGTTGAGGCGGAGTATGGCGACTTTTAAAGTAAAAGGAATGGTAGAGCGATTTGAAAAAAAACTGGTTGCAGGAATGACGGACAGAGGCTATACCGAGGAATTTGCCAGACGGATTTTCAAACAACTCGAAGGTTTCGGCAGTTACGGTTTTCCTGAAAGTCACGCGGCCAGTTTTGCATTGCTCGTTTATGTTTCCTGTTACCTCAAATGTCATTATCCCGACGTTTTTGCGACGGCGCTTCTCAACAGTATGCCAATGGGATTTTACCAGCCCGCCCAGATCATCATCGACGCCCGGAAACACGATGTGGAAGTGCGGCCGGTGGATATTAACCACTCTCAATGGGATAATCTTCTGGAAGCAAAAACAGGTAAGTATTGTCCGATCCGGTTGGGTTTCAGGCAGGTAAAAGGAATGCGGGAAGATGATATTCAGGCTTTAATATCGGGCAGAAAAAAACCTTATACCAGTGTACACCATCTGCGCGAAGCGGGCGTGTCGCAGGCTGCATTGGAGCGATTCGCCGATGCCGATGCATTCAGGTCTATCGGGCTGGACAGGCGACAGGCGCTCTGGGAGGTAACTGCATTAAGCGACCGGCCTATTGGTTTATTTGAAGGCCAGCCTTCGCCCAGCGCCACCGAGCCACAGGTTCAGTTGCCTTTTATGACCGCTTCTGAGCACGTGGTGCAGGATTATGCATCCACTTCGCTGTCTTTAAAAGCGCATCCGGTCAGTTTTGTCCGGGAAAAATTAAAGGAACGCGGTATCTATTCCGCCAACGATCTGGAACTGATCGGGAACAACCGGCCGGTGAAAGTGGCGGGGCTCGTGCTCGTCAGGCAGCGACCAGGCACGGCTGGCGGCGTTTGTTTTATTACCATTGAAGACGAAACGGGTTATGCGAACCTGGTGGTTTTTGAAAAACTTTTTGAAACATACAGAAAGGAAGTGCTGCGGGCGAGGCTTTTAATGGTCGAAGGCCGGCTGCAAAGAGAAGGTGACGTAACCCACGTAATTGTTCAAAAATGCCATGATTTATCTGTTTTACTCAAAAAACTCACAGCCATTGAAATCGAAAATCCGGACATTCTCACCCTTTCCCGCGCAGACGAAAAAGATGAATACGTTTCTCAGGCAATTAATAAGCGAACTCAGGTGAGGAAGGATGTACAAACAGAAATTTTTCCTTCCGGCAGAAATTTTAGATAAAATTTAGTGGTCTGTTTTTGCTGGCACGGATTTTATTCCTTCAGTTACATATCATCAATAATAAAAACCTTAACAACATGAAATCATCAGCAAAAAACCACCAGGACCTATTCGACGACCTGAATTCATTCGAAGAAAGTACTAACCCATTTCAGCGTAACAGTTCCTCCGCTTCCATGCAAAAGGCTGGTAAAAGGCCGCGCATTATGAAGCCGCTATATTCAGTTCGTTTGTCATAATTGCATTCAATATTGCTCACGGCCGGGCAGAAAACGATCTGATGATTGTAACTTATGGAACCAAGAAATGCCATTTTGTTCGGAGCCAGCGGCTTCATCGGATCTTTTCTTCTGGAAGAACTTCTGAATGATCCGACGTACGAGCAAGTAACTATTGTAGTTCGTAAAGATCTTGGTGTAACTCACACCAAACTTAAAACGCTGATCGGAGATTTCAATTCGCTTCCCGCAATGCGGTCGGATTTAATTGGCGACGATGTTTTCATTGCGCTGGGTACTACCAGGAAAAATACCCCTGACGAAAAGATCTATTATCAGGTTGACCACGATTACCCTGTGCGCGCCGCAAAGCTGGCAAAGCAAAACGGCGCGAAATCCGTTTTTGTAGTCACCGCAATAGGCGCAAATGCAAATTCATCTGTATTTTATGTTCGTACCAAAGGCGAGACTGAGCGGGATGTTATCGCGCTCAATATGGACCATACCTATATTTTCAGGCCATCGATGATCATGGGAAACCGGAAGGAAAATCGCCCGATGGAAAAAACTTTCATGAGTATATTCTCGGTTGTTAACCCACTTTTGGTAGGGCCGATGAAGAAATTCAAAGGAATTGAAGGTGCCGACGTAGCACGTGCTATGGTAGTCGCAGCTAAACATCCGAAGGAGAAAGTGAAGATCTATGAATGGCAGGAAATGAATAGCTTACTAACTTCAAGCTAAACAATATTTCAGAATATTTACTAAAAAGCCCCCGTGCATTTCGCAGGAGGCTTTTTCGCATTCTATCTGACTCAATCTTTTACTCAAATACTAATAACTGAACCGCTGCGCCGCTGGTAGTTCCGAAACGTGCCCGATCTTACCCTGCCGGAAATCACGGTACAGGTCTTTGATCTCGTCTTCCCGGTCTGCGATGAACGGTCCATATGAAACAATCGGATGGTTTTGTGGCTCTGCGGCATACAATACCACTTTTCCACCCGAACTTCCACCCGTAAGTACCAGCTCACTTTCCCCAGCGTCGGTCGACTTGCTGAGCCAGCCGATCTGGTTTTCGGTTAAAGTTTCCCGCGCGTCACCCACTTCCACACTCCCCTCAACTACATAAAGAAATGCATTGTAAGAAGCATTCAGCTGCTGCCTCGTTTCTACGCCGGGTTGCAAATGAATTTCTGCGACGATCAGCGGCGTGTGATTTTGTATCGGCGATTTCAGGCCAGCCAGCTCCCCGCTGTATAATCTGATTTCCAGTCCGTTATCAATAATTTTTGGAACACTTCCCAGCGCGATATCCTGCACCCTCGGTGTCGCCCAACGATCTTTTTTTGGCAGGTTCAGCCACATTTGCAACAGCCGCATTCTCGATTCTTTTTCAATGGATTCGGTGTGCACAATGCCGCTGCCAGCTGTCATGATCTGAAAATCACCTGCCTGCATGCTGTGCGCATCGTCGCCGATCTCCCCTTCCAGTAACAGGGATACTGTTTCAAAACCGGCATGCGGATGCGGGCCGCCGACGGGCTCAGTATCTTTTTTATCCAGAAAATCATCCATCAATATGATAAATGGATCACTGTCCTTGAATTCATTCTGTATCACCGCGCGGGCCGTGTGATCTGGTCCTAGAAATCCACGGTGAGCTGCTGGACTTTTGATATTTACGAGTTTTCTTTTCAAAATTGAAGTTTCCATGATCTTGCTTTCCTTGTTTAAATAACTGCCCGCAACCTGAGTTGCAGACTTATCAGGAAAACAAAATAAACCCCTCGCCTGTGCGCAATCGACCACTATACAAATGGTTAGTGGCGTATAGTGTGCCAGGTTAGGTTGTTATTTCTTCTCAAAAAGCCTGATTGTGTAATCCAGCAGCGCAAGGTCTCCGATCTTTCCGTGGCCGGGAATTACAATGCGGGTACCCGGATATTTGGCTTTCAGCCTGGTGACCGTAGCCGGCCAGGCATCCACATTGGCATCCGCCAGGTTGCCTTTTGTTGCGTCCAGTTCTTTGATCAGGCAGCCGCCGAACAATGCTTTTTCACTCGGGAAATAGCCTACCACGTTGTCTTTGGTGTGGCCTTCCCCAACAAATGCGGTTTCCACATTTCTTTTCCCCACTTTCAGCGTCAGGTTTCCGTCAAAGCCTTTCTGAGGTACCGGAAATTTGGCAAGTGTGGCCGATGCGATGGTTTTGTTACTCCCGTAAGAAGGGATGCCGCGGCGGTGGAATTCATTTAAACCTGCAACACAATCTTCATGAAAGTGCGTCGCGATTACCGCCTTAACCTTGCATTTCAGGCTATCTGCCAGCCAGTCGAGCAATACCGCCGAGGTGGAATCGCTGACCGGCGTGTCGAAAATAATGGCCTCACCTTTGTCAAAAACGATCATTCCGTTGCACGATACTTTTCCGAAAGTTTCTGAATTGAAATAGGTAATATGCTGATACACGTGGTCGGCTACCTTCACAATACTGATATCATCTGCCACAAAACCTTTCGGCGCAGTTTGTGCTGTGGTAATGAGTGAAAACAAAAAACAGATGCTCAGAAGGAGATAATGCCGGATCATGCGGAAAGTGGTCAGATTGCGTTGGAACGACCAATAACGTAAGTTGCGGTCAGATTATCAAGCAAAATTATTGGCGCCTGTCTCACTGCGGCCCGACTTACTTTTCAAGATCAGAGAGCTGATCAGCGCCACTACCAGCCCGATCGGCAGCACTTCCGCATAAGTAGTAAGCACGACAAAAGCCGGGTTCTGGTACATTTCCTCAAACTGGTTCATTTCAGTGGTTTTCTGGGCGAGCTCCGCCTGGGTAGCGCCGTTCCGCGACGCTTCTTTCAGTACATGCGGGATATAATGGTCGAGGAAATCGGGAACCACGAGATAGTAATAGAACAGCCACACCACCACATACATGGTAGCACTTGTAAACGCGATGATCGCGCCCATTTTGAATGCTTTTCCGAATGTAATCACACCATCGAGCTGCTTGTTCCGGTAATTCCTGATCCCAAAGAAAATAAGTGAAAAAATCACGATCAGCGCAGTGTACCCAAGTACATCATTACTCTTGAAATCGGGATTGGTGTAGCATAGATTGACCTGGTAAAGCGCATTGACACAGAGGATCGCGCCCATGATCAGGCCGTAAATCAGAACGTATTTTTTCATAGTCTTTTGGTTGGTTAGCTTTCCGGTAAAACTAGGTCACCTGCCTTTTTCGCAGCTCATACTTTAGTGCCAATTTTGATCCTGCCAGCCAATTTCATACTAAAGTCCCAACTTTAATAGGCCATGATCCTCAGTCGCTTGGCTTTTTCCATCACCTGCGTCCGGCTTTTAACCTCCATTTTTACGAATACATTCGATACGTGGGTTTTTACTGTACTGATCGAAAGAAAAAGTTGCTCAGCGATCTCCATATTGCTTTTTCCCAGCAGGATCAGCATCAGTACATCGCGCTCCCGCGGCGTCAGGTTGAACTGCTCCATGGCAATGGCGTCGGTAGGTTCATGAATGGTCCGCTCGACTGTTTTTTCGACGATGATGGTTTTGACCTTCTGCCCGGTCAACTGCTTCGCTACCCAGACCCCAAGCATCGTAAAAAACAGTGCGATCAGTCCAATGTAAATATCGAGCGAATTATCAATGATCAGGAACTTCCATTCCAGCCATTTGAGCAAAAACAGCAGTATTGAAAGACAAAATCCGTAGAACAGGAGTTGACTGTACCGATCGAATATATTCTTTATCATCAGCACGAATAGGATTGGTTTTGATCAAAAAAAACGGATACCCGCCTAAACTACTGTTGCAAATCCTTCCTGGAAATAGATTATTGCGCCTACTGCCCCAGTTCGTCGAGCTCGGTCAGGTGCATTTGCAGGTCTGATATGGTCCGGTCGGGGAACTGGCTGAAAATATATCTGGCGATGCCGAACATAACCAATACCGTCAATGCATTGGCAGCGATTACGAGCAGGGATTTGGTCAATCCATACCCTTCAAAATTCCGGACAAGCAGCGAAATTCCGATCAGGAAACCCGCAGCCAGGCTTATTTTCCACACTTTATTCATAGTAACCTGGTAGCGTTGCTGGATCAATATGACCGTTTGCAGACTTTCGCGCAGATTGCTTTTTACCAGCGGCACGCCGCCGATTTCTTTATTTGCAGAAATCACAATTTGCAGCCCCGCGATAATCAACAATGCATATAAAACAGTCGGAATATATTCAAACCAGTGCGTATAGTCGAACGGATTACCGGACAATATGGCAAGAAACAGCACCAGCAGGCCCGAAAAGAATAGGGTAGTGTTCCTGAGCTTCCGGGTTGCGCGGGAAACAGTGCTATTGGATTGGTTTCGGATCATGGAAAGCACAACTTGCTCGCTCAATAGTTGCGTGGTTTGCAGTTTTGCGTCGATGGTATTCCAGCTTGTTTTCAGGTCGTCCAGGTTCATGTTTTTTGGTGTTTAAAATGTAAGTGATTTGACAATTTTTTCAAGTTTGATCTTAATGCGGCTGAGCTTCACGCCCACATTCGATTTGCTGATCCCCAGGATCCCGGCCATTTCGTCGTAACTTTTTTCGTCCAGATACAGCAGCACGATCGCTTTTTCCACGGCCGAAAGCTGCTCAATAGCCTGATAGAGCAACACGGTTTCAGAGTTACTATTGTCGTTTTCATAAAAATCCGGGAAAGCAATATCCGGGAGTGCGAACCCAGCGGGCGACTGCCTCTTTTTTTCTTTTCGGAAGTTAGAAATCGCGGTATTCATGCCCACGCGGTACACCCAGGTATTCACATTGGACTCCTGGCGGAAAGTGGGAAAGGCTTTCCAGAGCTGGAAAACGATTTCCTGGAAAAGATCACGGCGATCTTCTGCGTCCGGGCAGTACATTTTGCAGATTTTGTAAAGCACCACCCGGTTTTGGTTGAGAAGTCCGACAAATTGCTTTTCCATATTATTGATTGAAATACAGTTTATGTATTAGTCGACGGAAAGGCAAAAAATTACAGGTGTTGTGTAAATAAATGGTATATTTTTTCAATCAGAACTTTCTATTATTAAGACCAGCCAGAGCCTATGTTCAAAAACTACCTGAAAATCGCGATTCGCAATTTGTGGAAACATAAAATGTTTTCGCTGATCAATATAGTGGGCCTCGGACTGGCAATGGCATTTTGCTTTTTGCAGCTGATACAGATTCAGAGCAGCTTTGAAAAGGATACATTTCACCCGTTCCCTGACCGAACATATCGGATCGTGACGGCCGCGAAAGGAAACGACGGCAAGCAATATGCACTGGCTTCCACGCCTATGCCGCTGGCTGAGAAGCTGTTAAGCGACCATAGTGTGGTCGAGAAGTCGGCGCGCGTGGTACGCAACTTTGGAGGTAACCTTAATAATGGTATCAAAACTTTACGGGTGAGCGGGATGTTCGTGGACCCGGCTTATTTCGAGCTGTTTGGTTTTAAACTGGCGAAGGGTAAACCCTGTCTCGAACCGCGGCAGGTAGTTTTGTCTCAGGAAACGGCCGAACGCTTTTTCGGAAATGCTGATCCGGTAGGCAAGTCGCTGCGGGACCCGGAACTGGGTGATTTCACGGTGACCGGCGTTTTTGCTTCCATCAAACCATTCACAACGCATTTACAGTCGGATATATTCGTTTCCATGGCCAGTTTCGCCGATTTAAATCAAACAATTAACACAGATAACTGGCTGGATTACAATGCATATACTTTTGTATTGCTGACAAAAGGCAGCAACCGGACCCAGCTCGACCGCGCTATTGCACAGATAGCCGAGGACAATCAAAAGCACGTTGCATTTACTGATATTAAAGAACATACGTTTCGCAGTCAGCTACTTGGCGAGATTTCTCCGGATACGGAAAACTTGCTGAACAACCCGCACGTGGAGCCGCTTTGGAAAATAGCGACGGGGTTACTGATCCCGCTGATCGTCATTTTGCTGGCAGGTTTCAATTACGTTAACCTCACCTTAACCCGCTCGCTGAGCCGCGGCAGGGAAGTGGGCGTACGGAAAGTGGCGGGCGCCAAACGATGGCAGCTCGTGACCCAATTTCTGACTGAAACGGTTGTGATCGCGTTTCTTGCGCTTGGAATCGGTTATCTCGGGCTTGTGTTCATGCAGTCCTACATCCATGTTCGCTGGCTGCATTTTGAGGTGAGCCAAACATATCTGCTGTGGATCTCATTCGTCGTTTTCACTTTCCTGACGGGCATTCTTGCCGGGATATTGCCTGCGCGGATCTTATCTTCCTACGAACCCGCCCGCATTATCAAAGGAGAGATCGGGCCAGCCGGTCTGGGGAAGATCAGTTTCCGTAAATCACTCGTGGTGGTCCAGTTTGTGGTGGCGCTTGTCTTCATGACTTTCACAGGTATTTCAAATAGTCAGTTTAAATATATGGCGACTGATAATGAGAACTTTAACCGAAAAAATATCTTGAATATCCCGCTGCTGACCGATGATTTCAAACTGCTCGCCAACGAAATGAGCAAGCTGTCCGACGTGGGACAGATCGGGCTGGCTTCGGCCACATTGAATGAAAGTGCGGGCAAAGCGAAGATCAGCCGGATCGGGTCCGGGGGTAAAGATATCCCAGCGCAGGATACGTACATCTACGCAGCCGACGCCAGTTTTATCGACAATATGAAGCTCAGATTTGTGGCGGGAACGAACTTGCCCGGAGCTTCGGCGGATACTTCCGTTCACTTTGCGGTGGTTAACGAGCGGGCAGCCAGTGTGCTGGGTTTTAAAAATCCGAAAGATCTAATCGGGCAGACTATTATGCTGAATGCCAGCAAGGTACAGGTTTCGGGTGTTGTTAGAAATTTCTGTTTTATGCGCTACGAGCTGTCTGTGGCCCCGCTTGTACTGGCTTACGATCCTTCCGAAATCAAAATTTTGTCACTTAAAATCGCAGCCGGTGCACCCAAAGAGCGGGTTGCAGCTACACTTTCAAAAGTATGGAAGCAGTTCCATCCACACGAATCGTTTGTGTTTTCGTGGTATGAAGAGCAGATGTATGACAATTACGCCGACGGTGGCGACCCGCAATTTACCGGCGTTATCGTCGTGATCGTTTTTGTGATCGCTGCAATGGGGCTGCTGGGAATGGTTACTTACACCACCGAAAAGCGGACTAAGGAAGTGGGTGTGCGGAAAGTGATGGGCGCCAGTGTCGCGCAGATCATGGCACTTTTGTCCGGCGGATTTGTCCGGCTCATCGTGATCGCGTCCGTTATTGCATTGCCGCTGGGTTACCTGCTGGGCGCGCTTTTTCTTCAATTTTTTACGTATCACGTGTCACTTGGTCCGGCCGTTTTCTTTCAATGCGCAGGCGCTTTGCTGCTAATCGGATTAGGAACGATCGGCGTGCAGGCTTACCGCACGGCCAACTCTAATCCCGCTGATACATTGAGGTCGGAGTAAACGAGAGATAGCTACAATAGTGATTTGTTTGATTGCGATCGCTGTATTCGTAAATTGACCGGCGCATTTACGAATGCTCTATTTCAATTTATTTCAACCAAAACACAAACCGTGAGAAAGATATTCCTGAACATACTATTTGCGATCACCTGCCTTACACCGGTTTTTGCACAGCAACCCACACAGAAATTTAAGACCGATATTCCGCTCGATTCTATCCGCGTCAGTGACCCGTTTATCCTGGCTGACCAGAAATCGAAAATGTATTATATGACCGGAACGGGAGGGATGTTGTGGAAAAGTAAAGATCTGAAAGAGTGGAGCGGCCCATATAAAGTGCTCGAAACAGACCCGAAATCGTGGATGGGGCCCAACCCGATGGTGTGGGCGGCCGAGCTGCATTACGTCAATGGGAAGTATTACAATTTTGCGACTTTTACCAATAAGGCTGTCAAAGTTGAGAAGGACCTGGAACGCCGCGCAAGCCACGTGCTGGTAAGTGATAAGCCCGACGGTCCGTATGTACCTATGAAAGAGCCCGTGTACCTGCCTGCCATCAAACTTACCCTCGACGCCACGCTATGGACGGAAAAAGACGGGAAATCGTACATGGTATATTGTCACGAATGGTTGCAAAATGGAAACGGAACGGTTGAAAAGATCGAGCTCCTGCCCGACCTGAGCGGCACGACCGGAGAGCCTAAGATCCTGTTTTTGGCCAGCGATTCGCCGTGGAGCCGTGAAAAGGAGAAGGACGGAAAGGACCGGCCAAATAAAGTTACCGACGGTCCCTGGCTGTTCCGCACGCAAACAGGTAAACTGGGAATGCTGTGGACGAGCTGGATCTATGATGTTTACACACAAGGAGTTGCCTATTCTGAAAGCGGCACACTGGACGGTCCGTGGATACAGGAAAAGGAGCCGATCAACAAAGCAAACTTTGGCCACGGAATGCTGTTTCGCACTTTTGAAGGCAAATTAGTCATGTCGCTTCACAGTCATAAGGATATTAACGGTCGCACGGTACGCATTCCGCATTTGTTTGAAGTTGACGATTCCGGAGACAAGATCGTAGTGGGAAAACCATTTATTCCATGATAATACCGTTCATGCCGCTATTGGATCGGGTGGATATATAATAGGAAAATAATTATTGTCTCAATTAAAGACAATAACGCTATTCAGCTTATATTGCTTCCTGTTAATTCCACTTAAACATAAGTTACTATGAAGAGGACGAGCTTTATTTACGCAATTGCCTTGTTATTTTTTGTTGTCTTTACAGGCAACGCGCAGACTGTGAAGCCGGACGATTTCGCTGGAAAGTGGGATATTCTGGTGAAAGGCACACCTGATGGCGATTCCAAACTGGTTGCCGACCTCGTGCGGGAAGGCGGGGTTCTTTCCGGCCAGCTTGTCAATCCGACGGATTCAACAGCCGAAAAAATTCCGGTAACTGTTACCGAGAATGGTAACAAACTTTCGCTCGCTTTCTCGGCACAGGGTTACGACGTCACCATCGATCTTGACAAAGTAGACGATGACAACCTGAAAGGCAGCCTGATGAATATGTTCGAAACGACGGCCAAACGTATAAAATAAAAGGGGCGGGAAAATCTTCCCACCCCTTCTTCATTGATTAGCCAGTACTTTATTTATCCCACCAAACCTTTGCCTGGGTTACGTCGTCACTACCGTGTCTGGAAGCTTCCTCGTTGTTGGTCTGCCGCTCTGATTCCGGGTACATAAACCGCAGCGGAAAAGATGCAGGCGAAGGCGCATCCAGCGAATTGGGCAGTGCAGGAATCCCGAGGCGGCGGTAATCGCTCCACGCTTCGAGGCTGCTGATACTGTTTAATGCAAGCCATTTTTGCTCGATTATCCGCTCTATTTTATTGGTCGCATTATCAAAGTTTACAAGCGGTTGCGCATTGTAAGCCGCGAATGCACCGGTATTCACTTCCAGATATTTGAAAGATTCCTGAATAGCAGATTCGTACAGACTTTTGGCAGAACCTGTGATCCAGCCACGCTGTGCGGCTTCCGCCTGCAAGAAAAGACTCTCAAACGAACCCATCAATACCGAAGCCTGGGTGGCGCTTTTGAATAAACCAGCAGGCGCATTCCCGTTTTCATTCGGCCCTTTGAAAGCCGAAGTATTAGCGCGTTCGTACTCAGGTTCTGCATTCGGGTTACCGAAAAGTACGCCTTTGTAATCCGTACCAACTGCCACATAGAGCGTAGCTAATCTCGGGTCGTTTCTTTGCTTGTAAGTATTGATCAGGAATGCGGTAGGGCGGATATCCTGGTGATTGGCAGTGCTCACATTTTGCACCGTGCGGTAGTAATTTTCCCAAAAAGGGTTCAGTTTGCCTGCTGTTGTCAGGTAACCCGGCTGCACCAGCGCACTTGCTCCCGCTCCCAGGTACCCGCTGCCTTCCGCCTGTATCTTGCCAATTTCAGCAGTGATATAGCCCTGGTCGCCCACTTCGCTCTGGCGCAGCAAAGCACGCAGTTTGACTGTGTTCCCAAATTTCACCCAGCGCGTTTTGTTTCCGGTAAACATCACATCGTCCGCACCAGCCTCGGTTCCGGCGGGCGCATTTTTAATATCTTCAATACCTTCTGTGATCAGGTTGATCGACTTTTCGTACACTACGCGGCCTTCTTCGTAGCGCGGCGTCGGGTGAACGGTGCCCTGCAATGCATCGTCGAAAGGCAGATTATTATAAACATCCACCAAATGCATGAAATGCCAGCCCTGCATGATCTTGGCCACACCTGAATAAAACAAAGCGCCTTCTGCGGTCGCTTCTTCCCTGATCAGCTGGTAGTAAAGCAGGTTGGCATAGCCCGTTTCCCAAACCGGAATACCGTCGCGCTGGTGGCGGATCGCGGGTCCGTTATAAGTTTTCAGGTCGATAAAATTGTTGATCCCCTCACTTGTAGTTCCCCAATAGCCTCCCCAAAAAGCGCCGATCTGGTTCAGCTGGCCTGTTTCCTGTACCACGCTGCTTACCAATGCAGCGGAAAGTTTGGCACCGAGACTCAGGTTTTCGGACACCGGTGCATTGGGGTTATTATTGACGTCGAGAAAATCGCTGCAAGAGGTGATATTCAGAGCCGCAAACAGGCAGAATGTTAGTTTGAGTATATACTTCATTTTCATTAAAAAGTTACATTCACGTTAAATCCGTAAGTTCTGTAAGGCGGTACCTGGCGGAAGCTGAGGTAGCCGTCTGTGCTGTTATAGAGATATTCCGGATCTCCGTATTTGTTGTCTTTGTGGCGGATAATGAACAGGTTAGTAGCTACAAAGCCGATCGTCGCGTCACGTACAAACCTCTGTTTGGCCAGTAATGCAGTAGGAAGGGAATAGGAAACGTTCAGCTCGCGCAACTTGAAAAAGTCCGATTTCGCCGCTGTATTGATCTGTACCTCGCCCTGTTTGGTCCAGAAAGCCTTTCCACCGCCGGAAGTTTTCAATTCAGTGTTTTCTGTGAATACCCCGGGAGAAGTTTCGATCACAGAATTGGGGTAAACGAATGCTTCACGGCCGAATTCGGCGGTGCGCGGCTCAGTTCCGGCGGTATACATGCGGGGAACGATCTCCGAATACAGCCAGCCGCCCATGCGCCAGTCAAACTGTGCGCCCAGATTGAACCCTTTATAATTTACATTGGTGTTCAAACCCATCTGATAAGGCGGTACCATCGTGCCAAGATGCCGGGGATCGGCCGCCACGAGCGGGTCGCCGGTAGCAGCGTCCACGACTACTCTCCCCTGCGGATCACGCTGATAATCACTTACCTGCAAGCTCGGATAAGCCTGGCCGATATTGGCATAAGACTGTCTGAAAATGTTAAAAGACCTCAGTCCCTCATAAAGCTCTTTTACCTGGTTATTAATGTGGGTAAAATTGAAACCAACATTCCATTTCAGATCATTTGTCCGCACTACATCCCCGCTCACGCTCAGTTCCACAATGCTGTTTGTCAAACGTCCCGCATTCACAACTGCGCTGCTGTAACCTGTTGCGCGGGAAGTAGTAGCATTGAATATCTGCCCTTTTGAATCAGAGAAAACATAGCTTCCCTCGAAATGCAGGCGGTTATTGAAAAAACTTAACTGCGTACCCACTTCAAACGAAGTCACAAATTCAGGCTGAATGTTCGGATTTGGATACCTTAACCCAGGCGTAAAACCGACCAGGTTACCAAACGGGAAACCGTTGCTCTGGGTATAAGGATTATTGAGCGAATACGGGTCGAGCGTTACGTTACCCGTTTTATTCCACGAACCGAACAGTTTTCCAAAAGACAGGAAATTGTTGTCTTTAAATGCCGGAATAGCCTCATTAAACACAAAAGACGCACTTACACCCGGATAAAAATACGAGCGGTTTTCCTGGCTTAACACCGAAACCCATTCGTTCCGGCCTGTAAAAGTCAGGAAGAGATAGTTATTATAACCCGCCGTAAATTCCCCATAACCGGCCAGCGAGCGGTATTCTGTAATGGAAGAGCTTCCGGTCAGTTCACCAATGCGCGTTCCCGGGTTGAATACATCGGGCAAAAGCAGGTTACTCGTACTGATCGACGATGCTTTGGTATTATCGGCGCGGAAATTCTGCCCCAGCAAAAGGCGGGTAGTGAATTTTCCGAAGTCCTTATGGAAGTTCAGGATCAGGTCGCCGTTCAATCTGCGAAAATTGTTGGTACCGTCATTTACACTACCATTAACATTCCGGCGGCCAGCGGCTTCAAACTTGCCGGTTGTGCTACGCGTCTGTACATTGTTATTGTAAAGTCCCAGCCTGTACATCGCATTGAACCAGGGAGTTACCTCGTAGTCCAGTTCGATTTTTCCATTCAGGTTCTGCTGCTCGCTCTCGTCACGGATGTTATCAATCTGGTGATAAGGGTTTTTTTGAAGATCTGTAAAGAAGTTGTTCGGGTTACCGATAGCAAGCGGGTTTTGCCAGTCTTTCATCGAATTAAAATCGAAATTGGCAGGCAGCGAATAGGCTGTGATCCACGGGCCGTCGGGCGTTGTATTTTTGGTAAAATACACATAGTTGATATTGTAGGCAGTTTTCAGCTTGCCGAAATTCCGTGAACCGTTGAAACGCGCGCCGGTCCTGCGGCTCTTATCTTCCGGAATAATCCCTTTGATCGCAGCATCCTGAACCGAAAAGAAGTAAGTCGTTTTTTCGTCACCGCCGGAGAAAGAAATGTCGTTTTGCATATTCACGCCGGTCTGGAACAGGTCGAGCCGGTTGTCGCTGCCTGGCGCGGCATATAATGCCTGAGGTTGCGTCCCGTCAGGCAGTTTCGGACCGAAATCTTTCATGGAACCATCAAATGCAGGGCCCCACGATTCAGCCTGCGTGGCATTGTACACGCCATTTACCCCCTGACCATACTGCGTCTGAGCGGGCGGAAGCATATATACGTTTGAAAACGTGGTCGTGTGACCGAATGTAACCCGGCCTTTGTCACGGTTTCCGGTTTTAGTGGTAACCATCAGCGCCCCGTTCACACCCTCTGAACCATATAATGCGGCTGCATTGGCGCCTTTCAGAACAGTCACACTTTCAATATCATTTGGGTTAATGCGGCTGATATCAGGCACCGGCACCCCGTCGACCACGTAGATCGGCGCATTTTTGGAGCGGTTTAATGAGCGGGTACCGCGCATGGTGATCTGGATCTGCGGGTCGACCTTGCTATCATACATATTGATACGCAAACCGGCCACTTTACTGGTCAGTCCGTTGAGCGGGTTAATGGTCTTGGCCTGGTTGAGGTTTTCGGAACCTACTACTTGCGAGCCGCCGCCCAGCTCCCGCGCCGCGCGTTTGATGCCCAATGCACCCGTTACCATGATTTCGGAAAGCTGGTTCACATCTTCTTTCATCGCAATCGTCAGCGCCGATGCATTTCTATCAACGATGATCTCCCGCGTTTCAAAACCGATAAACGAAACTACCAGTATATCTCCGGCTTCGGTTTGCATACGAAATTCCCCTTTTTCATTTGCGATCGTCGCGTCGGAACTGCCTTTAAGGATGATATTGGCGCCAGGAAGCGGATCGCCGGTGGTTTGTTCGATTACCCGGCCCGCAATCTCGCTTTTCTGCGCGAAGGCAACGAGCCCCGGTAGCCAGAGAAGGAGGAGAAAAAAGCACTTTTTGTAAAATATCATTTCAAATGATGTTAGGGATTTGTGAAATTTTTAATTGATTTATTAGTAGATTTTTAAGTATTGTTTAAAAACAGTCTAAATACAGACTACTTTTGCGCAAAGGTATCTTTTGGAGAAGTGACCGCGATGACGGTAAAAGGAGAAAAAATGACGAATCAGGGAGAAATGACGCGCGTGGAGCCGGTGGAGCAAGTGGTAGGAATGAAATTCTGGCAGTTTCCGGATTTTGCTTCGCCGGAAGGGGACGAGGTGACTGAGCGCAACCTTGTTTACGACGACGCGCGGATAGTTGGAGTAGGGAAAGAGCTGATCATGGAAGGTGTGTACGTATGGTACGGGAAATTCCACGTGCGTTCCTCCGATCCGCTGCCTGTCCGAATGCTGGGATCACACATTCAGATGAATTTCAGCTTGCAAAGCGTTACTACCTATTTCTCCGAGGCTTCGACAAAACCTTTTGTAAAATTCCGCTCGCAGCAGCATAACCTTTTCTTATTGCCGCAAAAAGACATGCAGATACAATGGCGGCCGCAGGAGGATGTGGAAGTCTTTGCTATCAACCTCAGTACCGACTTCTTTTTCAACAACTTACCTAAAACGCACCCGCTTTACGCGCATTTTCAAAAGGGTATCCGCTCGCTGCTGCCTGCGTTTATGAGCTGGCGCAATATGCCCGTCACTTCCAGGATGATCTCCTCACTGTTCGAGATTCTGAATTGTACATATAGTAATTACCAAAAAGGGCTGTTTATCAAGGCGAAAGTTATCGAGCTACTCGCGCTGCAATTTGAGCAATATGAGCAGCTTCCGGCACCTGATATTACCATTGCACTGAAAGAATCAGATGTCGAGAAAATGCACCTGGCGCGGCGTATTTTGACAGAGAACCTGGATAAAAGCTGGTCGCTGAAAGACCTCGCGCATCATATCGGCACGAACGAATTCAGCCTTAAAAAGCATTTCAAGGAAGTTTTCGGAAAGCCCGTTTTTAGTTACCTGCACGATCTGCGGATGGAAGCTTCCATGCAGCTGCTGCAACAGCCCGGCACGAGGATCTCCGAAATTTCACAAAAGACCGGCTACAAAAACCCGACGCATTTTACCGCTGCATTTAAAAAATACTACCAGGTACTACCCAACAAAATCCGCCTCGGAATGCTTAATCTGGTTCATTTCGTGGGATATGTGAGCCAGCTTTGTGCGGAATTTGCCGAGGGAATATCGCTGGCAGAAGTCGCGCCGCTTTAAAAAGGAAGTCCAAACTTGTTTCAGAAAATTCAATATTACATCACCGGGATGCAGTAGTGCTGCGCCCGGCGGATGTTTTATGCATTAAAGGAAATTAACCGATTGCCAAAATGATCTGCAAAAATATCCTGCCGAGTACGCTTGCTGTTTTACTATTTATCGTCTGCCTAACCCCGCAAAATGCGTGGTCTCAAAATCCGTTGCGCCTCTGGTACGACAAACCTGCCCGGCAATGGGAGGAAACGATCCCGCTTGGTAACGGGCGGCTGGGGATGATGAGCGACGGGGGAGTGCAGCGCGAAAATATCGTACTCAATGATATTACACTCTGGTCGGGTGGGGTGCAGGATGCCAATAATTACGAGGCGCACAAAAGTCTGCCCGAAATTCGCAGGCTGCTCCTGGAAGGAAAAAACGACGAGGCGCAGCAGCTGGTCAACAAAAATTTTGTGGCGAAAGGCGCGGGGTCGGGGCATGGCGACGGCGCGGATGTACCATTCGGCTGCTACCAAGTTTTGGGAAATCTGCGTATGCAGTTTGAATACAAAAATGTCGATTCTTCAAACATTCAATTTCAAAATTACAGAAGAGAATTGTCGCTGAATGACGCGGTGGCGAGTGTGGTTTATACCGTCAACGGCGTGACTTACCGACGGGAATATTTTACGAGTTTTGGTGATGATATCGGTGTTATAAAATTATCCGCTGACAAGCCCGGCAACCTGAACCTACGCCTCAGCCTCGACCGTCCCGAGCGATTTCAAACCATTATTAAAGGTAATAACCTGGAAATGTCGGGCCAATTAAACAACGGAACGGACGGAAAAGGAATGCGGTACCTGGCCAAGGTCCGACCGGAGGTGAAAGGCGGAAAAGTAGCCGTTTCAGGTAAGGAATTAGTGATTACCAATTCAAATGAAGTCATTCTGTACTTTTCAGCAGGAACAGACTTTAAGGTCAAAAACTTTGAATTTGAGACGCAGAGGCTGATTGATGTCGCGGTGAAAAAATCTTACAGTGTTCAGAAACAAGTACATCTGTTAAATTATCAGAAACTTTTCAATCGTGCTAACTTTCGCCTGGGAAAGGCTAAAATTGATGATATCCCTACTGATCAGCGCCTTTTTGCCTATCAAAAAGAGCCTGCATCGGATCTTGCGCTGCCCGTTTTGTTCTTTCAGTTCGGCAGGTATCTTAGCATCAGCAGCACGCGCGTGGGACTGCTTCCGCCGAACTTGCAAGGCCTATGGGCAAACCAGATCCGCACGCCCTGGAATGGCGATTACCACCTGGATGTGAATGTGCAAATGAACCACTGGCCCGTGGAAGTGACCAACCTTTCGGAGCTGAATTTGCCGCTGGCCGACCTGGTAAAAGGAATGGTAAAGCCGGGAGAAAAAACGGCCAAAGCTTACTACAATGCAAACGGCTGGGTGGCGCACGTGATCACGAATGTGTGGGGATTTACAGAGCCGGGCGAGGAAGCTTCCTGGGGCGCGAGCAACGCAGGGTCGGGCTGGATTTGCAATAATTTGTGGGAGCATTATGCTTTTACAAATGATAAAAATTACCTCAAAGAAATTTACCCGATCCTGAAAGGCTCCGCGGAGTTTTACAGCAGCGCATTGGTGAAAGATCCGAAAACGGGCTGGCTGGTGACCGCGCCTTCGATCTCGCCGGAGAACACATTTTATCTTGCCAATGGAAAAAAGGCGGCGATATGCATGGGCCCGACGATCGACAACCAGATCACCCGGGAGCTTTTTACAAATGTGATCACAGCCTGCGAGGTGCTGGGATTGGATGCGGATTTTAAAATTTCTCTTCAAAATAAACTGAAAGAACTGCCTCCGCCCGGTGTAGTGGCAAGCGACGGCAGACTAATGGAGTGGCTTGAAGAATACAAGGAAACGGATCCCAAGCACAGGCATATTTCCCATTTGTACGGACTTTACCCGGCCCCGCTGATCACGCCTGAAAAAACGCCTGAGCTGGCAGCGGCTTCTGCAAAGACTTTGGAAGTGCGCGGGGACGATAGTCCGGGCTGGTCGAAAGCGTATAAGTTGCTGTTTTGGGCAAGGTTACACGATGGTAACCGTGCAGATAAATTGCTGAAAGAGCTGCTTATGCCCACTTTACAGACCAATATGAATTATGGCGGCGGCGGGGGCGTATACCCCAATCTGCTGTCGGCAGGTCCGCCGTTCCAGGTCGACGGTAACTTCGGCGGCACCGCGGGCATTGCCGAAATGCTGATACAAAGTCACGACGGGTATATAAATATCCTCCCGGCCATTCCCGATACATGGAAAGCCTCGGGCGAAGTGAGAGGATTTAAAGCGAGAGGCAATTTTGCCGTCGATTTTGAATGGAAAGACGGTAAAGTCACCGACTACCGGATTTCCTCCGAAACTCCCCGAAAGGTAGTGGTGAAGGTTAATGGGGAGAAAAAAGAGATCACTTCCGCTGCATTGCCGCATTAGCCCGATTGTTCCCGTTCTATCAAGCATGATTATTTAAGAACCCGTCACGAAATAGCTGCCGGGTGGGTGGCTGGATGCAAACAGAAACCGGGAAATGAGTTTAACCAATATTGCCATTATAGGTGGCGGAGCGTGTGGAATATCAGCATTTATAGAGCTTTTTCTGGAATTCAGGATCGCGAAAAGTCACAAGGATGTCAGCATAACGATCATCGAGGAGAATGAGGAAGTTGGGAAAGGACTTGCTTTCGGGACCAAACAACCGGGTCATATTCTCAACACTCAGGCGGATCTGATGGGGATCCATTTTACCGAACCACAGCATTTCAGCGATTGGCTTATCGAACACGAGGCGAGGATAGGGGACGAAGTGGTTGATAACCAGGGAGAAAATCGCGCATTTACGACCAGACGGTTATACGGGGATTATTTAAAAGAGCAATTTGAACACTACTTTCAGCTTGCGCAATCGGAGGGAATGGAAGTAAATGTTATCCACGCCAGCGCAAATAGGGTCAGCAAGCTCGAAGATGGATTTGAGATTCATCTATCTGAAAATCAATCACATAAGTGTAGCATTCTGTTGCTCGCCCCAGGTACGCCGGTTGCCAATAATTACCCTGAACTGGAAGATAAGGAGCATTATTTCGGCTCTCCGTGGCCTTCTTCGCCGCTTCTGGAAAAAATCCCGAAAGATGAAAATGTTGGAATCTTAGGGTCGAGTCTGAGCGCTATTGATGCGCTGATGACTTTGACGGATAATGAATATACCGGTAAAATAACCTGCTATTCGCCCGATGGTCTGATGCCGAGGGTACAACCGGAATTCCCGCAAAAGGTGGAGTGTAGGTTTTTGACACTCAGAAACCTGCATGAAATCCAGCGAAAGGAGCTGAGGAATCCGACGGTAAAGGAAATTTTCAGACTTTTTATGCAGGAAGCGGAAGATAATGCGGGTGGAAAAATAGACTGGAAAGCGACTGAACGGATCGGAAAGCCGGCCGGTGAGCTCCTGAAAGAAGATATTCGCATTGCCAGGGACGGCGGCGACGCACTGATCAATATTCCCTATTCACTCCGTTACGAAAGTTCGGAAATGTGGAAGTGGCTGGACGAATCGGAAAAGCTGAAATTCAAGAAATGGCTTGGTGCATACTGGGGCGTGAGCCGTCATTGTATGCCGCTGGTCAACGCGGAGCGGGTGAATCAATTGTTTGAAAGCGGGCAACTCACAGTGATTTCAGGTTTGAAAGAGGTGATTTTTGATGATGAAAAAAATGAATTTGTGTTGACTTCCGAGAAGGGAGAAAAATTCTCTGAAAAGTATCTGATCAATGCAACGGGTCCGGCTTCGGCGGTGAAAATGATGAAATCAGAACTGATGCAAAACCTGTCGGAGGACGGACTGGTAGAGCCTGAAAAGGCGGGCGGGATCAGGATCAATACCGAAACCATGCAGGTGATCACCGGAAATGACACTTACTCGAATTTCTACGCAGTCGGACATATTACAAACGGACTGCTGCTGGATGTGAATGCGGTTTGGTTCAATGTCAAAATGATCGGTAAATTATCTCGTCACCTTACTACCCAGCTCATTGGAAACCCTTCTTGAACTCTATAAGGAGCTTTTACCGGTGATGGCATTTATCCCGGCGGGCTATCTGATCAGCAAGAAATTCGATTTCAATTCGGATTATGTCAGCAAACCGCTGATCAATGTGCTGCTCCCACTGGTGGTTTTCACCAACATGCTCGATGCCGAACCTTCGAAGCTGATCGTACTTCCTATCCTGACTTTCCTGCTTGCGCTGGGCATGAATTACGCGGCAAAAGGCATTCAGAATAAGCTGGGTAACGAAACGGATCCGCTGCTTTTGCGAAGCTCGTTTTCATTTTTCAATATCGCATTCTTCGGTATCCCAACTGTCACTGCCCTTTTTGGGGAAGATAAAGTAAGTGTCCTGATCTGCATTTACCTTGGTTCGGCACTTTACGGCGACACGATCGGCTATTACCAGGTTGCGAAAACGAAGTACGATTCGGGCAAGGCGCTGAAAGAAATGCTGAGTATTCCGTTTTTGTACGTTTTTGTCGCGGGCGTGATCTGCAAGATTGTTGGTTTGGAAACGCCCGATGTTGTGAAGCCTGCTTTGAAAGTAGTGAGTTTCATGGTCTCGGCGGCAGGTATGATGATCGTTGGGTTTCAGCTGGCCAATGTGAAATTTAAAGATATAAAAGTGCCTTATTTCGCAAAGCTGCTAGGTTTTCGAACTATCGCTGCTGCTTTGATCCTGGCAGTAATTGCATTGGGCGCGTCGCTGGTAGCAAAGGATCTGGAAGAAGAGGATTTTAAAATGTTGATGCTCGTGCCGCTGTTTCCCGTCGCGGCCAATGTGACCGTATTTGCAGCTTTTCTCAAAGCCGACGAAGAACAGTCTTCGCTGCTCGTTTTCCTTTCGATGATGCTCTCCGTGGTTCTAGTGTCGATCGCTACTGTGTTTATGATGTAGGCGGGCTTCACGCGTGCCTGCTGCCTTTTTGATCTTAAATAACCGATAACCGGAAGCTCAATGCAGGTCGTAATAAGCCACGCGGAAAAAATGCAAATGGAAACGGTTACGATTAATGCAACGTACATATTGAATTGGCCGGCTCCCGCCAGGGCGTCCATTATTTTCAGACCGACATACTGGTGGATCAAGTAGAGGCAATAAGATATTTCTCCGCAAAAAATCAGGACTCGCTGTTTCAGGAATTGCAGCTGTCCGTGGATGAAAAGGATGAAAAGTATGTGAAACGAGATGATCAGCACGCTATGCTCCCGCAGGCTAACGAAATGGTGCGCCGGGCCGCCTTTGTCGTGCAGATAAATAGAAGCTGCCATCGAAATGATCAGGTAAGATGATCTACGAAATGTCCAGCCCAGACTTTTGATCCGGTAACAAACAATGCCTGAGAAGAACAATGGAAAGTGATTAATAATCTGCACCTTATTGGTGATAAAATGGTAAAAGCCGGGATAAAAGCCTGCGTTACTGTGCAGCAGCACGATAGCCGCAATGCAAGACAGTCCAACCTCTTCGATCTGGCCGATCCAGCCAGAGAACAATAGTGCGGCCACGCCTAGGTAAAATGTCAGCTCAATAACAAGTGTCCAGTAAGAGCCATCGAGGTATTCATGCCCGAAGAAAATCGGGACCATTGTTGCATTGGCAAGCAGTTCGTTTGTCGAGGTACTCAGGGGTTCAATAGTTTGTTTGACCAGAAAAGTCAGCAGCGCACACAGCCAAAAGGCAGGGTACAATCTGACATACCGTGATCTTACAAACCGGCCAGCAGTACTCGTTTTGGATGCGCTCAACAGGATCACGAACCCACTGATCATGAAGAAAAGATCCACTCCGGTGACGCCAAACCGGAATTCCCATCCGAGCAGGGTCTTATTGGTATTGATTGTAAAATGAAATAGCATCACGCTGACGGCCGCAATACCTCTCAATGCATCCAGCTCGTAATATCGTGTTTTTTGGTTTTTTGTAGTGTGTCTGAGATTCATAGGACTATCCGCCTACGCGTTTTTTATCTGAAAAATGTGCTAACAACTGCGTAAAGGAAAACTAAACAACAGCATTGTTTTACAATACAATCTTCAAATGTCCTATCGGCTTGGCGCTAGTTATCAAACGTATCGACGGTGATCCCGCGGCAAGCAGTTATTACAAAAAGCCCGGAATGTGGAATTCCGGGCTTTTGATCTATTATTCAAAGTATCTCTTTACGGCAATGCTAATTCCAACCCCCGCCAAGCGCCCGGTAAATATTCACCGTCGCATTCATCTGCTGCATCTTGGTTTCGATCAGGTCAAATCTAGATTCCAAAGCCTCGCGTTGCGTTAGTAAAACTTCCACATAATCCGCTCTTGCCGAAGTGAAGAGGCGGTTCGCGATGTTGGTTGATTCGGTTAATGCAGCCACTTCCCGTGTTTTGGTTTCAAAGCTTTGTTGCAGGTTGTTAATGTTCGATAACTGGTTCACAACCTCGATGTAAGCATTCAAAACCGTGCGTTCGTAATTGTAAATCGCCTGAACCTGACGCGCGTTGGCGCTTTTATAAGTTGCCTGAATCGCGTTCTTATTGATCAGCGGGCCAGCGAGATCGGCCACCAATGTCGACATCAGCGATTTTGGCACATTACCCAGATAAATCGGGTTAAACGCTTGTAAACCTACGGCTGCATTCAGTCCTAATGAAGGATAGAAATTCGCTCTTGCAACCAGCACATCCAGTTTCGAAGCTTCCAGATCCTGCTCCGCTTGTCTCACATCCGGACGGTTCTCCATCAATTGTGAAGGAATCCCTGCCTGGATCACTGCCGGCACCATGGTCTCGAAATTTGTGCTTGATCTTAAAACAGGCTGTGGATATCTTCCTAAAAGGAAATTAATCCGGTTTTCTGTTTCGACAATGCGCTGACGAATGGCATACTGGCGGTTTTGCGTGTTCAGCACTTGTGCCTCAAACCTGCGCACAGCCAGCTCGGTAACCCGCGTGGCTTCTTTCTGCATTTTCACGATACGCAATGCATTGGTTTGAATCTCAATGTTCTGCGTGACAATGTTCAGCTGCGTGTCGAGTGCCAAAAGCTCATAATAGGAGATGGCGATCTCGGAAACGATGTTGGTCATCATGAAATTTTTACCTTCCACCGAAGACAAATAGCGGTTCACAGCAGCCTTCTTTGCATTACGCAATTTGTGCCAGATATCCACTTCCCATCGTGCGTAGGCGGCCACAACGAAGTCGGGTAATGGCTCAGGCGTTTCTCTGCCGGGCTTGATTTCCGTAGTTGCTTCGCTGGAACCCACTTGCGTGTAACGGCCTGCTTTTTCAATGCCGGCTCCGCCTCTCAAACCCACGAAAGGCAGATATTCCCCTTTTCGGGCGCGGATCTCGTTGCGGGAGATCTCAATTTCCTGCAAAGTAATGTTCAGCTCCTGGTTGTTGTTTAACGCTGTGTCAATCAGGGCGGCCAGTTGCGGATCGGTGAAATAATCCTTCCATTTCATCTTGCCCACATTGCCTGTGGAATCAGCTGCCTGACCATTGTAGGCAGCTGATAATGTTTTGTTAGGAGATCGCTGGACCTGAGAAGGGGCGTTGCAGGCGGTGTAGGTGAGGGCACTTAAAGTGATCCCCACCCACGTCAATATTCTTTTATTGCTCATCATTTTGAGTTTCTTGAGTGTGAGGGAAAATGTCGACTGCGTGAACGAATTGTTCGGTAAGCGAGCCGTCTTCCTCGTCTTTAATCATTTTTCTGCCGTCGGCCAGGGTGCCAAATATGTAGTACAATCCTGGGATAATGATCACCCCGAAGATGGTCCCGAAAAGCATCCCGCCCATCGCTGACGCACCGATTGTGCGGTTACCGATCGCACCGGCACCTGTTGCAATGATCAATGGGATCAAGCCGGCAACGAACGCGAACGACGTCATCAAAATAGGACGGAAACGAACCCTGGCACCTTCGATAGCAGCATTCAGGATGGTTTCTCCCTGTGACCGCTTCTGGACGGCAAACTCGACGATTAGTACGGCGTTTTTACCCAGCAACCCGACGAGCATGATCAAGCCGATCTGCGCATAAATGTTGTTTTCCAAGCCCATTAATTTGAGCAAAAGGAAAGAACCAAACACCCCAACCGGCAATGACAACACCACCGCAAAAGGAATAATAAAGCTCTCATACTGCGCTGCCAACACGAAATAAACGAAGGCTAACACGATTGCAAACACAACGAGCGACTCATTTCCACGGATCGATTCGTCATAGGAAAGACCTTCAAATGCAATGTCATATCCCTGCGGCAATGTTTTGGCAGCCACTTCGCGGATCGCCTGAATGGCATCGGCTGTGGTGTAGCCTTTGGCCGGAAGACCCTGGATCGCAGCTGAATTATAGAGGTTGAAACGCGTGATCTCGTTAGGGCCCTGGCCTTTTTTCAATGTCATGAATGAAGAGTAAGGCACCATTTCGCCTGCGTCATTTTTCACAAACAATTTCAGTAGATCGGAAGGAAGCCTTCTGAAACTCGGGTCAGATTGGACGTACACTTTGAAGAACTGGTTGAACCTGGTGAAACCCTGCTCATATGTACTACCGATCATAATGTTCAGGTTGTCCATCGCTTTTCCAATCGACACGCCTTTTTGCATTGCGAGCTGGTTATCGATCTGCAATTCATACTGCGGATAGTTGGCTGCGAAGAATGTGAACAAGCCCGTAAGCTCAGGACGTTTCGCAAGGTCATCCATGAATTTCTTGTTGATCTTGTCAAACTCTGCGTAATCCGTGTCAGAAGTTTTATCCAAAAGACGCATGGAGAAACCGCCGGATGTACCAAAACCCGGGATCGCTGGTGGTTCGAAGAATTCGACTACGGCACCAAGACCGCGCGTTTCTTTTTCCAGTTCTTCCATGATCTCTTTCACATTCTGCTTGCGGTCGTGCCAAGGTTTCAAATTAATCAAACACGTTCCGGCATTGGAACCTCGGCCTTCCGTCATGATCTCATAACCAGCCAGTGACGAAACCGACTCAATTCCTTCCACTTCTTCGCATATCTTTTGAAGACGGCGGGAAACTTCGTTGGTTTTTTCCAAAGTGGAACCCGGAGGCGTCTGAATGATCGCGTAGATCGTGCTTTGGTCTTCATTTGGAATAAAACCTGCGGGCAGAATTTTGTTTACAAACACAATCCCTGCACAGAAGCCTAGTAACACAACCCAGGTTACAACCCTACGGCTAACAATGCGTTTCAGCAGGCTTACATATCTTCCTGTCAGCTTATCAAATGTTCTGTTAAATGCATCAAGCCCTTTGGTAAGTAAGTTTTTCTTTTTCTGGTGACCGTGGTGATTTTGAAGCAGCATTGCACACAAAACCGGCGTCAACGTCAAGGCGATAAGGGCCGAAATAACAATAGAGCTGGCCATGGTGATGGAGAACTGCCGGTAGAATGTGCCGACCGGACCAGACATGAACGAGATCGGAAGGAATACCGAAACCATAACGGCTGTGATCGCAATAATGGCACCGCTGATCTCACCAAGCACTTTTTTCACTGCATTAAAAGGCGATATCCCCGGCTCTTCCTCAAACTTCGCATGGACGGCCTCGACGACGACAATCGCATCATCGACCACAATACCAATCGCAAGTACAAGCGCAAAAAGCGTAATCAAATTGATCGAAAGCCCGAATGCCTGTATGACAAAGAATGCTCCGATCAGCGAAACCGGCACGGCCAGGATCGGGATCAATGTGGAACGCCAGTCGCCAAGAAATATGAATACAACGAGCGCAACAAGGATAAATGCATCCCTTAATGTGTCAATAACCTGCTCAATAGACGCGTCCAGGAATTGGGAAACGTCATAACTGATCTTGTAATCCACGCCCGGAGGGAAGGATTCTTTCATCACATCCAGCTTCTTTTTCACCTCTTCAATTACGTCGCTCGCGTTACTTCCGTAGTTTTGGCGCAACACGATCGCTGCCGAAGGATGGCCGTCGAGGTTGGAGTAAATGTCAAAAAATTCTGATCCAAGTTCCACTTTCGCAATGTCACGCAAGTGAACGCTTTCACCCTGTGCATTGGCGCGGACAATGATATTTTCGTATTCTTCGGGCTTGTCGTAACGACCTTTATAAGTAAGCACATATTCCAGCGACTGTGCAGCAATACCGGAGCTTTGTCCGATACGACCCGGGCGACCCACGATACTTTGTTCGCCCACCGCCTTCATGACTTCTTCCGTAGAAATATTGTAAGCACGCATACGCTCCGGATTCAGCCAGAGACGCATTGCATATCTTCTTGATCCTAAGATCTGTGCTCTTGCAATCCCTTTGGTCCGTTGGATTTCGGGGATCATTTTTACCGTTGCGTAGTTGAACAGGAATTTCTCGTCAATGCTTTTATCTTTTGAATAAAGATTGACATACATCAACATACTAGGCTGAACGGGCGAGATAATAACACCTTCGCGCTGAACGAGTTCCGGCAAAAGCGGCATAACCTGGTCAACCCTGGTTTTTACCCGGATAACGGCCACGTTCGGGTCGGTGCCGGGCTCGAAGATGATCCTGAGCGTCGCCTCCCCCGCACTCGTTGCATCGGTAGCAATGTACCGCATATCCTGAACACCGTTAATGGCCTGTTCAAGGGTAATTAATGTTGATTTTACCAATACATCGGCACTCGCGCCAGGATAGGCGATGAAGATGTTGACGGTTGTAGGGGCAATGTCCGGGAACTGGGAAATGGGTAATTTCTCAATCGCCAGGATGCCTATAAATACGATCATGATCGAGATCACGATTGCAAATACAGGTCTTCTTATGAATTGATTAAACATGTCGTTTTGTGCTTGTTAAGATAGCGGACTATTCGGCGTACAGACTCAGATTGGAAATCACAGAATCAGGCTTTACGAAATTGGAGTGGATCTTTTCGTTCTCTTTTACCTGACGCAAACCTTCCAGCAGGATTTTATCATCCACTTTCAGACCTGATTTCACGACGAAAATGTGCGGAAGCTCTGCTTCGATTTCGATTTCCCTCGAACGGATCTTATTGTCTTTATCCACCACATACACGTATTTCTTTTCTAAAACCTCGAAAGTGGCTTTCTGCGGAATCAGCAAGGCATTTTTCATCGGAACGGTTACTAAGACATTCCCTGTTTCACCGTGTCTCAGCAACCTTTTTGGATTAGGGAATGTGGCCCTGAAAGCGATGTTACCAGTCTCATTATTGAAATCGGCTTCAATCGTTTTCACTGTTCCGGAGTGGGGGAACATTTGGTTATTGGCCATACGAAGATTCACATGCAGCATGCCGGCTGTGGCTTCGTTCGCTTTATAGTCAAGATATTCGGCTTCGGGAACATTGAAGTAAACCCACATTTCGCTGTTGTCAGACAATGTTGTCAGCAAATCGCCTTCATCCAGCAAACTTCCCAGCCTCACCTGAAAATGATCCATAATACCATTGAACGGAGCACGGATTTCAGTAAAGCCCAAATGTGTCGTAGCCAATCCGAGTTCTGCTTTTGCCTTATCCAGTTTCGCCTTGGATAGTGCCAGCTCATTTTTAGAAACCACATTGCTGTCCGCCAGCGACTTGGTATTCTTAAATTCAATTTCTGCAAAATTGGCTTCCGCCTGTGCTTTCTGTTGTTCAGCCTGATAAAGCATCGGCATGATCTTGAACATCAGCTGGCCTTTTTTAACCGTCTGGCCTTCATCCACATAGATATTCTGTAAATAACCTCTTTCCAAGGCACGCAGCTCAATGTGACTGATCGCCCGGATCTGACTTACATATTCTTTTGTAATCAGCGTATCCCTTTGCAGGGGGCTGGTAACCAGGAATTTAACGTCTTCTTCCTTTTCTTCTTTTTTGGATTCACAAGCTGTGTTGAGCAACGTTGCACACAGACCAATGACCATGAGAATTCTCTTCATGATGTTATGCTATTAGTATAATTGATAGGTAAGTAGTTCTTGTGGAAAAAGCCTGATAGGCTATTATTTCAAATCCTGAATACCCTGAGGATCAGGTATCTGCGGGTTGAGGAGCGAAGCCAGTGTGTACAGGGGGTAATGCACTTTGCAATGAATACCGGACGGAATTCGATTGCACTTTTGTAGAAATCTGTGAAGTAGCCACGATAGCAGCTATACGTTTTCGGGAGAAAAAGGTTTAGGTTCTCCTCTTCTTTTTCCTCGAAAAAAACCTTGTCCCGTGATTTGCGGTCGCCGATCCCGAAGCCGGGAAGCAGGTTATGGTGATGGAAATTGGTTTCAAGAGCAGCGCCAGCCTGGTGGATTTTCTGCTGTGCATATTGGACCATCCCCTCATGCGCGCTGGCGGTCACGAAGAAATGTCCGCTCAGCAGGAGTAGTAACAGGGGAATCGCGTTTTTCCTGAATGCCTTTATCATCAGATCAGAAAGACTAATTTGACGATATTCAGGTACTGTGCCGCTGCGCCGGCGAGCTTGTATTGCGAAGCGATTTTGTTCATGTTGGAGTGACCTTCTAAACTTTAATACAAAAACCGCTACTCGCCCTTAATAGGGCGTTAAAAGCAAGTTAAAATGGCATTAAAATTTCACGAAGGTCGCAGCAACAACCGGCTATTTGCTCAGTACCGGCATGTTACTCAGGATTAATATGAATTTTCCGCGATGAACATCTCAGCTCAACCACGCTACTTTTTGTTCCGGGCTGTGTTCCTTGCCGATGATGTCTTTATATAAGTCCGGTCGACGGGCTTTTCGGTAGCGGTGGCCGCCCGCCTGGGTCAGTTTTTCCGGTGTGCAGGTTGCGATCGCGATGTCGTCGCCGAGGTTTCTGCATTCAGCGATGATATCTCCAAAAGGATCCAGGATCATCGAGCAGCCGTTTTTAAGCTGGTCATCGTCCATTCCGATCGGGTTTGAGAAAATGGCGTAGATCGCATTATCATAGGCGCGTGCGGGCAGCCACTTCATCAGCCAGGCGCGACCTTTCAGCCCGTCAAATTCCAACCGGAGCGAAGTCGGGTCTTCGTGGCGCTTTTCCCATAAAGCCGGGTCGGCAAATCCTGCGCCCGGGCGTGTGGAAGGCGTCATCATCGTCACGTGTGGCATAAAGATAATGTCAGCACCGAGCAGCGCCGTGGCGCGGACGTTCTCGACAATGTTGTTGTCATAACAGATCAGGATCCCGCATTTCCAGCCGTAGAGATCAAAAACGACATATTCGTCGCCCGGCGTCAGGTGCCCGTTGATAAACGGATGCAGCTTTCTGAACTTGGCTAGAAGCCCGGTTTTATCTACGCATACATAAGCTTTGAACAGGTTTCCCGCTTCGTCTTTCTCAAAAAGTCCGGCTAGTATTGCAATATTATTTTTCGCAGCGATGCCGATCAGCGCCTGGATACTTGGGCCGTCGGGAATTAACTCTGCGAGGTCCGTCAGTTGCGCGCGGTCCAGTTTTCTTGCAAAAGAATACCCTGTAACCGAGCATTCATGAAATGCGATCACCTGTGCGCCCTTTGCCGCTGCCTCGGCCGAAAGTCTGTCGATCGCTTCGAGGTTATACTTTTTGTCGCCGCTTTTGTTCTCAAACTGGGCCGTCGCGATATTAATGTTTTGCATGTCAGTGTTCTTTTTTTTGGGTCAATTTGAAAGTCCAAAGATTCTCAAAAAATCAGACGAATAGTCGCCGGTCGCGAAGTTTCAGTTTTTCAGAGCGATATTTTTATGCTCCGCAATGATATGCATGATCGTGTCGAAATACGTCTCGCCCGTCCCGTTTTCCAGTGCAGCCAGTTTTTCTTCAAACAGCACTTTATTGAACGGGGAGCCAGGTTTTAATTTTTCCAGAAAATAAGCTTTGGTGGCTTCATAACCCAATGCAGCCCGGCTTTTCTCAATATCCTGCCACACGACTTCGACTCTTTCTGCATTTCGTATTGCTCCAAATCCGCCGTAAAGCAAATCGTCAAATGCGTCCAGGCTGGGTCCGATCTTCCAATTTTCATCCGCCATAAAAACGCGGTTTATCTCATCATAAAAAGAAGCAATATCTTCTACCGAGCTGCCGTTGATCACCAGTTGCATCATTATGAAAAAGTTAACATTTTACGTCCTATTGACTGACGAGAAATTTATAATTATGTTTAATACTATGAAAACATTCCTTTACTGTTTGGCTTTTGTGGTGGTATTGTCCTGTAAAAACGAGGGGCCAGAAATAGTAACCCAGCCCGATACGGTACTCGACGAATACCAGGACTGGTATACGCTAAAAGCACCTGTCGATCGCCAGATTGCGGGTGTATGGGGCGATTACGACAAAACGGTATTAATCTCGACCATGTTTCAGATATTTCGCACAACGGATCACGGTAAGCACTGGGAGCAGGTATACGAGCAGAAAACTGGTATGTTCGGCATTGTGCAGTTTCAGGATACGCTGTTCACAATGAATGGATTAAGTACTCAATCCAAAATGGGCGATCAGCAACAGATATTGACGAATGCGGACAATTTTAGTGTAGACGATGGTAAAACGTGGCACCGCTACGTTGCGCGGAATCCGATATTAGGGGGCATTCCGGAATTCGAGTCCAAAGACAAATTCCGTGTAAACCCGATAGCAGGGCCGGGCGCGCTGACTTATGAGATTAACAGAGTTTTTCTGGACGGGCCCAATGCGACCACCGGTGTTTTCGAGACGCCCGGGGTGATTACTTCGACCGGCCGGCGGATCGATCTGCCGCAGCTCCACCAGCTGCAAAGCCTGTTCCTGGATGATCAGCAAAGGCTTTACATTACCGGCAGCGACGCGGTTTGTTCTAATGCGAAGTCGGGTGTTTTCAATTTTTGCAATAGCAAAGCCGGGCGGGGCGTGGTGTACATTTCAAAAAGACCGCTACTTTAATCGTTTGCTCCGCGATTACTATTCACTTTTCAAAACCTTCGCCGGATTGTTGCGCGCCGCCTTGACGGTCTGTGATCCGATCAGTAGAAAAGCGAGCAGCATGACGATCAGCGAACCTCCCAGCATATCGGTTATGCTGATCGCCTGATGATAGGGGAATTTGGTAAGTACCACCTTGTCGAAAAATAAATAGGTAACCGGCAGTGCGATCACGGTTGAAATCACGAGCAACAGAAGAAATCCTTTGCATAGCAGATAGATCAGTCCCGTTTCGCTGGCGCCCAGCACTTTGCGGATGCTGATCTCTTTTAATTTGGTTTCTGTTGTGAAAACGACCATTCCAAACAACCCCAGCGACGCAATGCAGATGGCTAGAAATGCGATGAAACCGATGATTTTAAGTATTAGCGAAAACTGCGCGTACGCTTCTTCGATTTGCTCGTCGTAGATTTTAGCATCCAGTTCATGCACCTTATCGAGCTTCCGCCACACTTTTTGAATGCTCTCCAAAGTCGCTGGTAGGTCTTGGGAAACGATTTTCACATTCAGATACCTGTCCGGCTCGCTGGAATAGCGAAACATCACCGGCTCGATCCGGTTTTCGAGTGAACCGTAATGAAAATCCTTCACGACGCCGACGATTGCCAGCTGCTGACCGCTCACAAAAACGATCTTTCCCAATGCTTTCTCAGGATTTTGATCAGCAATATTAAATCTTTTCAAAACCTGCTGATTGACAATAATCTCACTCTCTTTCCCCTTTTCAGGCCTCGCCGTGAAGTTCTGGCCAGCCAGGAATTGATGCTGATGCAGCGGCAGGTAATGTTCGTCGACCTGGTTTTCCCAAACCAAAGTTGAATCTGTTTTGTAAGTAAGGTTTGTGCCGTGTTTTGAGCCCAGACTAGTGATCATCATAGATTGCGAAATGCCTTTTACTGCCGGGATCTGCGCGAGTTCTTTTGCTAAAATATTTCCTTTATTGCCTTGCAGGCGCAGATTAATGATGTTTTCAGTCTTGAAACCCAGATTGAATGTAACCAGTCCCTTGTACTGGTTGTAGCCGATCAGCGTGGCCGCGATGAATATAAGCGAGAGCGTAAACTGAACTACGATCAGCACTTTCCGGATCCCGACGCGGCGGAAAATCTTCATGCTGGAAGCGTCTTTCATCACATGCAATGCATTCATTTTGGAGAAAAACAATGCGGGCATCAAACCCGCGGCAATACCCGTGATAACCGCCAGCAGAAGGAAATATAGGATGTTTTGAATAGAGATATTGAGTGAAAAAACGTCGGCAATGTGCTTGTCCAGACCTAGAAATTCTTTACGCAAAACCATAAATAGCGCGAACGAAAATACCAGCGCCAGCAACGCTATGATGACGGATTCTGCCATAAACTGACCCAGAACGTGACTTTTTTGTGCGCCGATGATCTTCCTGATCCCCACCTCGCGAGACCTGCGCATAGACCGGGCTACGGAAAGATTGGTATAATTGAAGCAAGCTGAAAGAATGACCACGATCGCCAGACCGCACAGCGTCCACATCACAGGCGGCGCGAAGGTGGGGCCGATATTGTTCATAAGCGATCCGCCAAGTACAATATCCTTCATCGGCTGCATGGAAACCGATACTGTCCGGTTTGTGAGTGTTTTATTTTCCTGCTTGCTCAGCCGGTCAAGCGCGGGTTGCAATTTGGTCGCATCAATGGGTTCGGGGAGAGTCACATACACATAATTTTGCCAGATATTGGCCCAGCTATGCAGGTCGGCATCCTTGTGTCCGGCGTCGATCGATGACAGCGAGATCAGTGCCTGAAAATTGATATGAGAGAGTTTCGGGACGTTTTGTACAACGCCTGTCACCGTATAAATCGTTGAATCAAACCGGACCGTTTTGCCCAGCGCATCCGATTCGCCGAAGAGCTTTTCTGCTGTTTTTTCTGTCAAAACGAGGGACTGGGGCTCTTTGAGTGCTGTTTCAAGATCACCTTTTAGCAGGGGGAATTTGAATACTTTGAGAAACGAATTATCGGCCCAGGTCGCCTCGATCGGAACGGTGGAATTACTGACTTTCGCATCGCCCGAAAAACCAACGCGCATTGCCGTCACGTCTTCAATCGCAGGAACCGACTCTTTGATTTTCTCGCCTACCCGAATCGAGGTTGAAGCCAGATTGGTCTCCGACGTCTGCCCATTTTCCACCGTTTTCGTGATTATGCGGTAAGTCCGGTCTTTTTTGTCCTGAAAATCATCGTACGAATACAGGTCACTGACAATCGAAATCACCAGCAGCCCAACCGACATACTGACCGCAAGTCCGACGATGTTGATGAGGGAAAAGAGTTTGTTGCGGACCAGGCTCCGCCGGGAAGTCTTAAAATAGCTGCCGATCATAATCCAGTGGATGAAAAAGTGGAAAAATTCTATTTTCCGAATGGTATAAGGTCTGAGGAATTTGAGTACGTCGAGGATATAGATCAGCCGGGCGCTCCTGATTCCTTTACGGGCGACATTGCGCCCGAAATATTCATTGAGATCGCCTTCGAGGTCTTCGAGCAGGCGCGGGCGGCAATACCAGTGTAAAAAGCGGGTGGCCCAGCGGGGTGGGGTGGCTTTCGGTTGCTGTTTCATATCGAACCTTCCAGATTAAAGCCAGGAATGTTCCGCCAGATATTTTCGCGCACTTCTTTCGACTTCACAAGCGCGACTTTTCCCGCGTGGCTTACCTCATAAAAGCGTTTCCGTTTTCCTCCCCGCGCGCTTGTCGCCTCGCCGAGCCGGCTCTTCGCCATTCCCTTCTCTTCAAGCCGGTTGAGCGCCGAATGTACCACACCCAGCTTGGCAGTGCGGCCGGTGTATTTTTCAAGCTCATCACATATTGCCACGCTGTATGCTTCGCTGGCCATAGAGGCGATCGTCAGCAGGACAAGCTCCTCAAATTCCCCTAAATTGGCTCCTTTCATCTATTCAATCAAACATTTTTATATTATCACCAAATGTATGTAAAATGAGTTTATTAATTTATGTTTTGTATGTAAAATAGTTTTTTGACTTCTGAAACTGTTGATACTACTGATATTCAAAGTAGGACTCGTTGTCGGAAGGTTTACGCGACGGGGTAAGGAATACGGTTTTGTTAACCTGGTTGCGTCTTAGCTCTTTCCTGTTGTACTTGATCGCCAGGACGAGTAATGCATACGCTGCCGGCATCCCAATAAGTGGTCCGAACGATGAAGGAATGTAACGGATGGATGCGAGCTGCCCGAGGATACTTCCGCCGATAATCGCTGGCAGTATCGACCTTTTGACTATCCTGACTTTTGCAATAGAAGTGATGTCTTCGTATCTCAAAAATCCGCCGCTCCCTGCCAGGAAGGGATTCTTTTTGATAGAAATCCCGTCTGTTCCAATTACTTCAACCTTTCCGAAGTAGTACTGTGAATTCCGGTCGACCCTGCTGCTAATGCATTGTATAAAATCGCCGCGTTTAATGATCTGCGTTTTGTCCTTGAAAGTCAGATTGAGTTGCTGCGCACCCGCGCTCGCCGCTGTGAACAAGAAAAATGCAAACTGCATGGTTTTTAAGGCGTTGCTCATAAGTAAAATGCGCAGTATTTTGTTGCAACTCCGCAACAAATATTTATAAATCCATTCAACGCACACTAAAAAAACCGGTTGTAAAGTACACCTTGCCAGTTGCGTTACGAATCTTCCGACGGGATGTCCGACTTTTCAAATTTAAAGTCGAATATTCAACGCAACTATTTCGTCCTCTTGGACTGTTTCAAATAAGATGCTAAATTTCAAAGGCGTCTGAATGTAAACCGTATTATGATAGAAATAAAGAATAGTAATCCGCTGTTGTGTGACATCGAAACGGGCATGTGTGAAATCGACGATGCATCGGTAAAGCTGGAAGATACATCGATAGCTGCTGCCGATAAATTGGTGAAAATCATCTATTTCACAGACCCGATCTGCTCTTCTTGCTGGGGTATCGAGCCGCAACTCCGTAAACTTAAACTTGAATATGGCGAGTATATTCAGGTGGAATACAGAATGGGCGGGCTCCTGCCTGACTGGAATTATAATAGCGGCGGCATCAGCAAACCATCCGACGTGGCGCCCCACTGGGACGAGGTAAGCGAGCATTATGATATGCCTATTGATGGCGACGTTTGGCTGGAAGATCCGCTGCATTCGTCCTATCCACCCTCGATCGCATTCAAAGCGGCGCAGTTACAGGATGAGGGTAAGGCGCTGCATTTGCTCCGCGAATTGCGGGAAATGGTTTTTTTGAAAAAGATCAATATTGCAAAATGGGAAAATCTGGCAGTCGCAGCTAAGGCGGTTGGCTTGGACATGGAGGCTTTTGAAAGAGATTCTAACGGAAATGCCGAAGCTCTTTTTAAAGAAGACCTGAATTTCGCTGCGTCGCTGGGAGTCCGTGGTTTCCCAACCATGTTTTTCGCCGATCAGGAGGGTAACCAGGAGAAAGTGTATGGTACCAAACCCTATTCAGTATACGAATCGGCGCTGCTGAAACAGCTTCCCGACGCAGTCAAAAAGGATATTGATCCTACCTGGAAAAATCTGTTCGGCAAATATAAAACCCTCACTTCCAAAGAATTTTCCGAACTCTCACAAACCCCCCGCAACGAAACCGACGCAATCCTGCAAAAGCTGGTTGACGAAGGGAATCTTACGAAGTTGGTTAGTAAGAATGGGGTGCTTTGGATGAGGGGAATTACCCCCCAACCCCCTGGGAGGGGGCTTTTCGTTTGACCTAGTGAACAACGCAAAGTCCCCGTATTCGTCGGTTTATCGAACCAAGCAAAGTCCCCTTCAGGGGATTTAGGGGAAAAATTGCCCAAACGCCCAACCCAGATTACACTCGGGCGCACCTACAAACCCCAATACCGCGACGCCCAGGCGATCCAGGTACTCCAGTTCGGGCCGGTGCTGTGCCCGCCTGCGTGTTGGCGGTAAGCAATATCACCGTCGATAAGCGGCATACCTAATAGGGGGTATTCGGTGGTACCCATGTCTTTTTTGCCTAATAAACGATACACCGGGCCTGCGTGGACGGCTGCGAGAAACATTCCTTTGGCGTCGCCCCATTGCCCTTCCACTTCCGGGGAACCGGCGCTGATGAATATTGGCCGGGGGGCGCAGAGTGCCACTAATTGATGGGCGTCCACCGGGAGATCATCGGCAGTGAGCTTGCTGGCATATTTGATAAAAGTACCTGAAAACCAGTGATAGGCGCCCGAAGAAGCGAGATTTTCGACCTGTTCACCAAAAACCCTCTTCAATAGTTTCACGCCGCCCGCACCCGATGATCCGATGAAACCGAGTGCGATGCGCGGCTCAAATGCCATCGCTACAGCCGCGGCTTTTCCATATCGCGACAGTCCCTCTATTGCCAGTTTTTTCGTATCAACATCCTTATCGGTCTCTAAATAATCGATCACGCGGCTCGCTCCCCAGCCCCAGGCCCGCAGTGCGCCCCAATCTTCCGGTTTCCGGTGCGCACCTTTATTCACAAGTCCGATAATACCGTGGGTAAGCCCCGCACCATTATCCGCCTGAATGCTGGCCGGCGCAATTACGGCATACCCCCAGCCGCGGGAGATCAGCTGCTCCTGCCAGGTCGGTTCGCCGGCTGAGCCCATACCGATCGCCTGAACGTTGCCCGGGTTAAACTGGGAGCGGGGGAAACTGAACTCAATCACCACAGGGACAGCGCCTTTTGCAGCCAGCGGCGTCGCCAATATCAGACTGATCTCGACCCGAATAGCCGGATAAGCTGAGTTGTCCACGATACCTTTCAAAGTTTTTTCCCGGATCGCCTGGTTGCCTACCAAAGTGTCCTTTGTTGAAACGAGCTGCCATTTTACAGCAGGAATATTTGCAGGCATTCGCCCGTATATTTCACTTTCAAAATCCGCGACGATTTCCGGTCTTCTTTTTTCAAGCCAATCTTTTGCATTCTTTACTTTCTGTCCGTTCTTCAAAACCAGCGGATCTGGCAATATGTATTTGTTCACTTTTTCCTCCGAGCTGTTGGCTGCATTCGGATCCTTTGGGTTGCCGGAAGGACCTTTGCGAAGCTGATCTGCGGCGATGCCCAATTGTTGCAGCATATTGTTGTGATCAGCGACCGTGGCCTGTTTCAGACTGTCGCGCTGGGCAGGGGTAAGGTTGGATTGCGCCAGGGCTGAAAAGCTGAGGCAGCTCAATAAAAGAATGAATTGTATCGATCTCATGTGCTTAAGAAGACGAAAAAAACCAGTAACACCCGCAATCAACTTAGAATTTAACTAATTCACGACGAATTTGTAAGCTCCGAAGGTAGTGCGCCGGGCAAGAATAGAATCTGGCACGAACTTGCTTTGAAAACAATATGTATAAAGTGAGGTAAAAGGTTCGTTTCTTTCTGCGATGCAAAGTTGGTTTTGGCGTTTTTGTTGGGTAGTGGCCGGGGTGCTGGGTTGGGTGGAAAAGGGCGAGGCTCAATCCAATGAATACCAGTTTGCCCGGTTCAATACGGAACGTGGACTTTCTCACAACCAGGTCAATTGCTTTTTAAAAGACAGCCGGGGATTTGTCTGGATCGGGACCGCCAATGGGCTCAACCGGTTCGACGGCTATTCTTTCCGCGTCTTCAAGCCCATTCAGGGCGATTCCACTACGATATCAGACCGCCGCATCATCGCGATCTTTGAAGATCCGCAGGGTTATATCTGGATCAATACACAGGTTGGGTTTGATATTTATGATCCTGTTACAGAGCGCATTGATCATCATGCGGACGCGGCGGCCAAAAGACTGGGACTGCCCGACGCAAATTTTAGCCGCATTATCAAAACCCGCTCGGGCGACTACTGGATTAACCATAACCGGCTGGGCTTACTGAAATTCCTGACACGTTCAAAAAAGATCGTAAAGGTCAGGTTTGGTCCGTCCGAAGATCCGTCTGCTCCTGCGAAACGTGTTATCTCTGATTTTGACGAAGATGTACTGGGCAACCTCTGGGTTGTGTGTGACGACGGGTTTCTGGCCCGCGTGAATGCGCAGACGCTTAAAGTTGATGTGCAGAGCGAAATGTTGCAGAACCGTAACCTGGGCAACTTATCCAATCACAAGGTTTTTGTGGATGACGATGGCGAACCCTGGGTTTATGTTGTGAAAGCCGCATTGGGCGCGTTTTATTTTGATTTTAAAAACAACACTCTACGCGTCGCCAATACTGCGGGCTCCGATTTCCGGCTAAGTAACAATACGGTAAGCTCGATGGTAGCCGGCCCCGACGGGCGTATCTGGCTCGGTACTGACCACGGCGGAATTAATGTATTAGATAAAAAGCGGGGGACAGTTTCGACCTTGTTGTTCAATCCCGGCGACCCGAGGACGATCAGCCAGAATAGTATTCAGGCTTTGTATAAAGACCAGACCGGGATGATCTGGGCAGGAACTTTCAAGACTGGATTTTGCAGCTATCACAAGAATATTTTTAAATTTTCACTCGTTCAGCACGCGCCGGGCGACCCGGGCAGTCTGCCTTTCGACGATGTGAATATGTTTGTGGAAGATCGGAAAGGTAACCTGTGGCTGGGTATGAACGGGGGAGGACTGATCTATTTTGACCGAAAAAATAACAGTTTCAAACAGTACCGGCATATTCCAGGTGATCCTAAAAGTTTGAGTAACAATGTGATTGTCAGTTTGTTTCTTGATAAAAGTGATGTACTCTGGATTGGTACCTACTTTGGCGGACTGAACAGTTTCGATGGCAAAACTTTCACCCGCTATCTGCATAACCCGGCCGATTCCACAAGTTTGATCGACGACCGCGTCTGGGAGATTTTCGAAGATTCACAAAAACGTCTTTGGGTAGGTACGCTGGCCGACGGACTGGATTTATTTGACCGGAACAAAAAGACTTTCCGGCATTACCAGCGTGCGGCCCCCAACTCGGTCAACTCGGACTATATTTCGGCAATGCTCGAAGATAGGCAGGGAAATCTCTGGATCGGAACTGCCAACGGTGTAGACGTTTTAATGAGGCAAACTGGGCGGTTTGTGCATTATGCGAATAAGCCTGGCGATCCGGCCAGTTTGAGCAGCGACGGGGTTACTTCGCTCGCACAGGACAGTTTTGGCAATATCTGGATCGGTACTTCCGAAGGTCTGAACCGGTATGACGCGGCAAATAATGCATTTGTATCCTATAATACGACCGACGGGCTGCCGGATAATTCAATTTTGACAGTGGCGGTGGACGAAATGCAAAATCTGTGGCTCGGTACGCCCAAAGGTTTGGTCAATATCAATATTTCCAAACGAAGCGGCGGATTACCGACAGCATTCCAGGTGCGTACTTTCAACGAGGTCGATGGATTACAGGGTAGGGGATTCAATGAAAATGCGGCGCTGAGGCTGCGTTCAGGGGAAATGGTATTCGGTGGTGCCAATGGTTTTTCCATTTTTGACCCCAAACAAATCTCTGATGAACGTATTTCCGCAAAAGTAACGCTTACTGATTTTCAGATATTCAATAAAAGCGTACAGCCAGGCGAGTTATTCGATGGGGAAGCGGTGCTCGAAAAATCAATTTCGCTTACTGACCGCATTGTGCTGGAGTACAGCCAGAATGTATTTACGATTGAATTTGCTGCGCTGAATTTTCTTCATCCCGAAAAAAACCACTACATCTATTCGCTGGAAGGATTTAACGATCAATGGTTTGAGGCGGATAATACGCGAAAGGTAACTTACACCAACCTTGACCCTGGCACTTATGTGTTCAAAGTGCAAATGAAAGAAGGCGGCGCTTCCACGGAACGCAGCCTGCGGGTTGTGATCTTGCCGCCTTTCTGGCGTACGCCGTGGGCTTATGTACTTTATTTCCTGATCGCGGCCGGCGCATTGATGATCGCGCGCTGGATACTGATTGAACGCGAGCGGATGAACTTTAAGCTGGAACAGGAGCGGCACTATGCCCAGCAAATGCATGAGCTGGATATGATGAAGATCAAATTCTTCACCAATGTGAGCCACGAGTTCCGCACGCCGCTCACGCTCATGCTTACGCCGCTGGAAAACCTGCTGAAAAACATCAGTTCCGACCATGCAGTACACCGGCAGCTTTCGCTCGTGCACCGGAATGCTCAGCGACTATTTAATCTGGTAACGCAATTGCTCGATTTCAAAAAGCTGGAAGTGGAGGAAACGGAGTTCCGGCCCGAGCGGGGAGATATTGTTAGGTTCCTGAGCCAGATCGCACAGACTTTTTCGGATCTGTCTGAGCACAAGCATATTCGCTATCGTTTTGAGAGTGAAGTAACATCGCGCTATGCAGATTTTGACCAGGATAAATTGTCGAAAGTGATGTATAACCTGCTTTCGAATGCATTCAAGTTCACCCCTGAAAATGGCGAAGTAACCGTTATTTTAAGGATTGTAAGTCAGGATAATAGTGAAACTTTGGAAATAAGCGTCGCTGATTCGGGCATTGGTATTCCGCCTGAGGCGCAGGCCAAAGTTTTTGAGCGTTTTTACCAGCATCCGATGCCCGACAAGATCATGAACCAGGGCAGCGGCATCGGGCTTTCCATAGCCTGGGAATTTGTCAGAATGCACGGAGGTACCATTGAATTGGAAAGCTTTGTGGGCGAAGGGAGCACATTTACGGTCACTTTGCCTTTGCTGAACAGTCCGGCGCGCATTCCTGCATTACCCGCAGCAGACGTACCGTCGACCCTGGAACCCGTCGCGGAAATTGAACTTCTTGCTGAAAAACCCGTCAAAAACAAGCCGCTGGTATTACTGGTGGAGGATAATGACGAGTTCAGGGCTTATTTGAAAGAAGTATTTGAAAAGGAATACGAGATACTCGAAGCTCCGAACGGAAAGATAGGGTTGGAAATTACGCTCGAACATATCCCCGACCTGATCGTGAGCGACGTGATGATGCCTGAAATGGACGGGATCGAGCTCTGCCGCGTAATCAAAACCGACCGCAGGATTTCACATATCCCGGTAGTATTGCTCACGGCGCGGGCCGAGGAAGAGCAGCAGCTGCAAGGCTACCAGACCGGCGCCGACGCTTATGTGACCAAGCCTTTCCGGCTGGACATTTTGCAGGTGAGGGTTGCGAACCTGATCCGCCAGCGTGAGCAGTTGCAGCAGCAATTCCAGCAGCACGTTGAGATACGGCCGAGCGAAGTGGCGGTACGTTCACTGGACGAACAGTTTGTGAACAGCGCCGTCAAAGTAGTGGAAGCGAACCTGGCGAATGCGGAATATACCGTCGAGGAACTGAGCGACGCGATGTCGATGAGCCGCGTTTATCTCTACAAAAAAATACTATCATTAACCGGTAAAACACCGATCGAATTTATCCGCATTATCAGGATCCGGCGCGGCGCGGGCTTGCTCGAAAAAAGTCAGCTGAGCGTTTCCGAGATTGCCTACCAGATCGGGTTCAACAACCCTAAGTATTTCGCGAAGCTCTTTAAAGAAGAATATAAAATGCTTCCGACTGCCTACCGCAAGCAGTTTGTCGACCAGGAATAGTACAAAAGATCAGCCTGATACTAACATATCCGCGAAATACGCCTGCTCATTACCTGCTCACCCATTTTTTTGGAGGATCCCTTTGCAAATGCACTTACAGGTGAAAAAATAGCCTGATTTTTTGCGCTAGTTTACAAATGACACCCTATTTGTAAACATTAAGATCCCTTCCAGCACGTTTTTTAAAGGCACATTTGTCCAACTATTCATTCGATTTATACCAAAACCAGCGCCTTAACCCAGAGGTATCGGAAAAGTATAAATTCGGAAGTGAACCAATAGTAACTTATAAAACCAAACAACATGCAACAAAATTTGTACGAAACAAGGCGGGTTAATCGCAGCTTGCATTTCCTCGCCGGGTTGCTACGACCTCTTCTTCTGACATTGGGGATCATGGGCGCTGGGCTGGGTGCCTTTGCGCAGGGCGATGCCAAAAAAACCATCACTGGTACAGTCGTTTCGGCTGAACGTGATGATGCTATTCCGGGCGCGAGTGTGGTGGTGAAAGGAACTTCCAATGGAACTACTACCAATGCAAGGGGTGAGTTTACGATCGAGGCGGCGGCGGGTAACACGCTGGTAATTTCCTTCATCGGTTCTGTGACGCAGGAAATTCCGGTGGGAAACAAAACTAAAATTGATGTCAGATTGCAGGAAAGCATTGCTGCGCTGGACGAAGTGGTGGTAGTAGGGTATGGGGAAATGAAAAAAACAGATGTTTCCAGTTCACAGGTTACTGTTTCGGGTAAAGATCTGAGCAAAACCATCAATACTTCACTAGAACAAGGTTTGCAGGGTCGCGCGGCTAACGTAATGGTACAGCAGAACTCCGGTCAGCCGGGAGCTGCGCCTTCGGTTTTGATTCGCGGTCTGAGCTCGCTGACAGGTACTACACAACCTTTATATGTGATCGACGGTGTGCAGATCAAGCCTGATAACATGCGTGACGATCCGAACAACCGCCCGACAGGTTTTTCAAACATTCTTTCGAGCATTAACCCGGACGATATCGAGACGATCAACGTTTTGCAGGGGCCTTCTGCCACAGCGATTTACGGTGCGGTTGGAGCAAACGGGGTTGTGATGATCACCACGAAACGCGGTAAAGCCGGCGAAGCTAAAATCACATTCAACGCATTGGTTACCCTGCAATCGGAGCCGAAACATATTGATGTGATGAACCTGCGTGAATATGCGCAGTTCCGTAACGAAGCTGCCGCTGTGGGTAGTACTGCTACTGAACCGCAGTTTGCCGATCCGTCTGTGCTGGGCGAAGGTACTGACTGGCAGGGCGCACTTTTCCGCCCTACTACTTTGCAGAAATACTCTGTGGGATTGAGCGGCGGTACTGAAAAGTCGACGTACTACCTTTCAGGTGAGTATTTTAACCAAAAAGGTATTGTAGAAGGTTCTGGTTTTAAACGTTATAACGGTCGTTTGAACCTGGAAAATCAGACACGCAACTGGCTGAAAATCGGTGCGAATATGAGTGTTGGTATTACGGAAGAAAAAGTAAATACCAACAATGGAGGAATTATCCAGCTTGCATTGGACCAAAATCCAAGTGTGCCGGTAACGAATCCTGACGGCAGCTGGGGCGGACCTGTTTCTACACAGTTCCAGTTTACGAACCCGGTGATGATCTCCAAGATCTATAACGATTACAACCGCCGGACCTCTATTCTGGGAAGTTTGTACGCGGATATCAAACCATTCAAAAACCTGACCTGGCACACGGAAGTGAACGGTAGCTCTGAGATCTTGAAATACTATTCCTACCATCCATCTTATACAATCGGTGGTTTTGTAGTATCGCAGGATGCAGCAACTTCAAGAAGGGATGCGAATACAAATAACTGGTGGAGCTTACACAGCCGTTTGACCTATGATTTGAAATTGGGCAAACACGATATCAACCTGATGGCTGGCCACGAGGCGCAGGCATTTACTTATGAATCACTTACAGCTTCACGTAAAAAGTTCATTACCAATACGATCGAAGAGCTTTCGGGTGGTGATGCATCGGTTATTTCCAATGTGAGCAACAACAGCGGTAAAGGCGCAGGATCACGCGAATCGTATTTTGCACGTGTGAATTATAGCTTCAACGAGCGCTATATCGTGCAGGGAACTTACCGGATGGACGGATCTTCTGCATTCCGCGACGGCCGCCGCTGGGGTAACTTCCCGGCAGTTTCGGTAGCATGGCGCGTGTCGGAAGAGGCTTTTCTGAAAGGTGTGAATGCGATCAATGACCTGAAACTGAGGTTCGAGATCGGACGCTCGGGTAACCAGGGAAGCGGTGGCAATGCCATTTATTCCACCCTTCAAACAGTACCTACCGGTTGGGGAACGGGCTTTCTGGCCTCCAACTTTGCCAACGAATTCCTGACCTGGGAAAAGGATGATGTGATCAACGGAGGTTTGGATCTGCACATGTTCAGCAACCGCGTGGAGCTGATCGTGGATGCTTATATCAAGAATATCACAAGTCTGATCACGGTTAACTCTTATCCTTTCACTTATGGTGGTGACATTGCTTATTCAGCAGGGTACCTGAGCTGGCCGGCTGTGAATGCAGGTTCGATGAAAAACCGTGGTGTTGGTTTGACATTGAATACAGTGAATATCGATAAAGGTGGTTTTTATTGGAGAACAGGTATTAACCTTTCGTTCGACCGCAATAAAGTAACCTCACTCCTGAACCCGATCACACCGATATGGAATGCAACTTCGGTTGGTTTTAAAACCGAGGAAGGACAGCCTGCAAGTATGCTGACCGGCTACGTGGCCGAAGGTCTTTTCCAGAATGCGGAAGATATCAGAAACCACGCGATCCAGACTTCAAACGGCGAACTGACCATCAATCCACAAACAGGCAGCTGGGTAGGAGATACCAAGTTTAAAGACCTGAATGCCGACGGCGTAATCGATGCAGAAGACCGCACGGTGATCGGTAATCCTTGGCCGAAGTTTACATTGGGTTTCAATAACAATATGACCTACAAGAACTTCGAGCTGAATGCATTCCTGACAGGAAGTTTCAAAAATGACATTCTGAACTACCCGCGCTACCGCGCAGAAGTACCGGGCAATGGTGGTGTGTTTGGAAATCAGTGGAAATCAGTAGCGAACTATGCGCGTCCAAGCAGCTATGCAGCAGGCGACGCGGAGAATGTAACGCTGACCAACCCGGGCCACGTGATCCCGCGTATCGCACCGGGTGACCCGAATGGTAACAACCGGATGAGCACCAACTTCATTGAAGACGGCAGCTACGTGCGTTTGAAAAACATCACAGTGAGCTACAACTTCCCGAAATCGTTGATGAAAGACCTTTTCATCCGCGGGCTGAAAGCTTCGGTTGGTGCGCAAAACTTGTTTACAATTACCAAATACAAAGGTTATGACCCTGAGGTTGGTATGGTGAACTACGGTGGAACTGTGATGGCAGGCGTGGATACTGGTCGCTACCCTTCGGTTCGGATGTATTCTTTCGGTTTGACGGCTGATTTCTAATCGATTCAATTTTAATTTCAAAAGACCTTTTTATATGCAATTCAAAATCAAAATCTTGGCGGCTATCAGCACATTGATGCTTTTGCAGGGATGTAGCGAGGAATTCCTCGATCGCCCGCCGCTGGACGCACTTACCTCGGGTAATTTTTACAAAACCGATGCGGAGATCCTGGCAGGTACCGCGCCGCTTTATAATATCGTCTGGTTCGATTTCAATGATAAGGCGAATATGTCTTTTCAGGAGGCTCGGGCTGGTAACCTCAATTCCAATGACCGCACAGCCTATGTAAAACATGCTGTTCCTTCAACGGACGTGAACACGCTTTTGCCGGGTTATAAATCTTTCTACAAGATCATCGCGCAAAGCAATAACGCTTTCAAGGCGATCAATGAAGCAACGGGAAGCACTGCTTCGGCGGCTGTGAAATCGCAGGGATTAGGCGAATGCCGTTTTATGCGCGCTACTGCCTATTATTACCTGGTGACCAACTGGGGCGCAGTTCCGATCGTTTACGACAACGTGGCGCAGCTGAACGAAGCGCCGGTTCGTAACCGTATTGAAGATGTGTGGAAATTGCTGATCCAGGATTATCGCTATGCAGCTGCAAACCTGCCTGCAACTGCCGATCAGGGACGTTTGACAAAATATTCTGCGGAAGGAATGCTGGCCCGTATGTACCTGATGCGCGCCGGACTGAACCAGAGCGGAACGCGTAACCAGTCGGACCTGGACAGTGCGAAATACTATGCGGAGGATGTGATCACAAAAAGCGGCCGCACATTGGCGCCGACTTATGGCGAGCTGTTCGAAAGTGCAAATCACAATGCATCCAAAAACAATGCGGAAAGCCTTTTCTCACTGCAATGGATGCCGGTAAGCAATCCCTGGGGTGTTAACAATTCGTTCCAGGCGTATTTTGCCTACGATGCCAATATCACTACAACCGGCGACGGCTGGGGTGCAGCTCAGGGACTTTCAGCGGATTTGGTAAAGTATTTTACAGAAAATCCGGCAGATTCACTTCGCAGAAAAGCGATTGCGATGTTCGACAGCGATGTGTATCCAAATCTCCAAAAAGCGACCGGCGGTTTGAAATATGTGCGCCCGGAACAGCTTGCTGCTATCAAAAAATACATCGTTGGCTCACCTGCCGACAATGGTGGTTTGGGCGGATTTATGGCGGCTAATATCAATTCCTACATGCTGCGCCTTGCCGAGGTATACCTGATCTACGCGGATGCAGTATTGGGTAATGCGGCTTCAACTTCGGACGCAAAAGCATTGGAATACTTCAATGCGGTTCGTAAAAGGGCAGGTTTGGCTAACAAAACTTCACTGACTTTCGAAGATATTTTCCAGGAAAGAAGGATCGAGACGGTATTTGAAGGTAACTCCTGGAATGAAGTGGTACGCTGGTATTATTTCAACCCTGCGAAAGCGATCGCTTATACCGCTAAACAACGTCGTGAGAACTATACGATGACGTATGTGCCAGGTTCTACCAATCCGAAAAAATATACCGTAACGTATTCCCCTGCTGAGTATTACCCGCTGGCGGCGAACACTTTGTACCTGCCATTTCCGGAAGGAGAGATCGTGAATGCGCCTTCTTTGAAAGACGAGCCGGTTCCTTTCGATTTCAGCAAACTTGTTGACTAACCCTAATCTACTACTGACAATGAATTTCAGGAATATATTTAAAACAGCCTTCGGACTGTGCTTGGCGGCAGGAATGCTGCTTTCGTTCCAGAGCTGTAATGACGATGATGTAGACGGCGCGCCGATGATCAGCAATGTTCGTCTGCTCGATCCTACCAAAGCGGACAGTTCGCTAAATGCGGCTGAACCGGGTAGTCTGATCGTGATCCAGGGCCAGAACCTGGGAAGTGTGATGAAAGTGTATTTCAACGATTTTGAGGCTACTTTCAATGCTGCACTGGGCAGTAATTCCAATGTGATCGTGACGATACCTGCGAATGCACCAACCAAAGCGGTGGATGCGGGGGTTTCCAACAAGATCCGCGTGCAAACCAAGGGCGGAGAGGCTACTTACGATTTCGTATTGTCAGCCCCGACTCCGGTACTTTCGGGTTTGTATTCTGAGTTTGTAAAACCAGGCGGTAACCTGGTGATCGCCGGAGATTATTTCTATAATATTAAATCTGTAAAAGTAGGTACGACCGATCTGCAAATCGTGAACAGCTCTGTAAAACAGATCACGGTAAAAATGCCTGCGACTGCTGTTTCGGATGTTATTACGGTTGAAGGAGAGTTTGGTACTGTAAAAACGAGCTATAAAGTAAATGGTACCGAGGGTAACCTTGTCAATTTTGATATTCCGGCAACAAGCTGGGGCTCAGAAGTTTGCTGGGGCGCAGCTCCTATTGTACCAGCCACAGATCCGGCTGCTATCTCGGGTAAGTTTTCGAGAATAAAACAGACCAAATTACCGGCAACGGGCTATGCGGACGCTTGGGTATTCTCTACTTGCAGCTTCGATTTCAAACTTGCCGCCGGACCAGCTTCGGAAAGACAGTTCAAATTCGAGCACAATATCGCAGAACCGTGGAAAGCGGGTAAATACGATATTACGATCACCGCCGGAGGAACTGAATTCAACTATTCATTCCAGCCCTGGAACTCAACTGAATACGCAGCAACTGGCTACCAGACCAACGGTTGGAGAACAGCTGTGATCGAGCTTTCAGAGTTCAAAAACGCAGCTGGCGGCAGCATTCTGGATGCATCCAAAATCACCGATCTGAAAGTATTGTTCAACACACCGGATGTAGCGATCGCTTCATTCAATGGTAGTGTGGATAATTTCCGGATAGTGAAGAAATAATGACCTCACCCCCGGCCCCTCTCCATCAGGAGAGGGGAGTTGGCGGGAATGGCTCCTTTGCAGGAGCGTTCTCTCAGCTGGTAGAAATTAAGATTTACAAATAGCTCTAAGAGAGCAAAAATGTCTGCTCCCGTTCACTTCAGTGAAAAGTAAAACCCCTCTCTTTTAGGAGAGGGGGCAGGGGGAGAGGCCGCTACGATACATGCAAATCCGCAAAATTACTTTATCAGGCGCCCTCGCTTTTGCGTTGCTCCTTTTAACCCTGCCCATTACTTCTGCGCAAGTTGTCATTAATATCGACGCGACCGCAGAAGTCAAACCTATTTCCCCTTACCTCTACGGCCGCAACAATTCCTTCTCTTCCACGGATCCGAACTGGACGTTACCGGAAGCGGATCTGGTCAGGCTGCGTGATGCGGGCGTGCGGTTTTTTCGGGAAAGCGGCGGGAATAATTCTTCTAAATATAACTGGCGAAGGAAACTGGGCAGTCACCCGGATTGGTATAATAACGTGTACTACAACAGCTGGGACCAGACTGCGCTGACACTGCAAAAGCATTTTCCGAACGCACAGGGAATGTGGGCTTTTCCACTTCTGGGTTACGCGGCGAAAAGCAATGCAGCCAATTTTGCGGATTGGACTTTTAACCGGTCGCAGTGGTGGGAAGGTGTGAACCAAAACCTGGCCGGCGGCGGCGTACCGAATGCAACCGGTACCAAAGCCAAAACCGAAGGGAATACCACTTTATATCTTCAAAAATGGAATGCTGATTCTTCGGTCGCGATCCTGGACCACTGGTTTGGTGAAAAGGGTTTGGGACTGAAAAAAGAAGGAATCCGGTATTGGAATATGGACAATGAGCCGGAGATCTGGTCGGGGACGCACGATGATGTGATGCCGAAACAGGTATCTCCTCAGGAATTTATGCAGCTTTATATTGATGTTGCTAAAAAGGCGCGGGCCAAATCGCCTGATATTAAGCTCGTTGGGCCGGTTACCGCAAATGAGTGGCAGTGGTACAACTGGGACGGAAAGCCGGTGACGGAAAACGGAAAAACGTATCCCTGGCTCGAATACTTCATTAAATCCATTGCAGAAGAAGAGCAGAAAAGCGGCGTGCAGCTTTTAGATGTGCTCGATATTCATTTTTACCCCGGCACTAAAAAAACAGAGGAAGTGGTGCAACTGCACCGCGTTTATTTTGATAAAAACTACATTTTCCCAGAAGCCAACGGTGTGAAAACCATCAACGGCGGCTACGACAACAGCATTTCGAAGGAATACATTTTCGCCCGCTGCAACGATTGGCTGACGCAATACCTGGGCACCGATCACGGGGTAACACTCGGTGTGACGGAAACTGGCATTGACGAAAGTATAGCCCCGTCCGTTACGGCTGTCTGGTATGCATCGACGCTGGGAGAGTTTATGAAAAACGAGGTGGAGATATTCACGCCGTGGAGCTGGAAAACGGGGATGTGGGAAACATTGCATTTGCTGAGCCGCTTCAACCAAACGCATTCTGTCAAAGCTGTTTCCTCGAATGAAACCCTAATATCTGCTTACCCGAGCATTAATGCGGCCAAAGATTCCATGACGGTCGTTTTGATCAACCGCTCGCCGGATCAGAATCAGACTGTCAATATCCAGATTGAGAACTTTCTGCCTTTGAAAGAGCAGGTACCGGTTTACACTTTATCACAACTTCCCGCCGCTGAAACCTTCGTTTCACGTGCACAAAATGCATTGAAAAAGTCGGAACTGAATGTGGCTGACAATACCATTCCTATCACAATTCCTGCGATGTCGGTGACTTCATTTGTACTGCGGGGCGGGGGAGAAGTGACGGGCGTGGAGACAGAAACAGCAGCATTTCAGGTTTTCCCAAACCCGACCTGGGAAAATTTAACCGTTAAATGGACTGATAGTGATTTTGAGAAGATCAGTATCATCGAAAATAGCGGCAGACGGATTTACGAAGAGAAGCTTGCAAAGTCGCAACGCGAAATAACCATTAATTATAAACTGACCAGCGGCATTTACCTGGTCCGCCTTACCGGCTCCAACGGCCGGTCGGTTGTCAAAAAAATCATTGCCCGCTGATATCGGGCGTCACATTGCACTCCATGATGAATACCTTTCCATTTTTACGAAAAACAATTGCCCTTGTATTGTTGCTGAACCTGAGCGTGTCCGGGTTTCGGGCGGTCGCCCAGCAGAGTAAACTCGTGAACGATCCGGTAGATATCAGCGGCGATTTCCGGGATTTTTCCAATACCATTTTCTTTGCGGATAGTCTGGCTGCATTTGATCCTGCGACTGGCCAGGGGAAGATCAAATGGAAACGGCACGAGCCTTTTTCGGCGCATAATTTTGATAATTCAATGCTGAGCTACAAGCGTTCGTACAGTAATGAATTTCCATCCATTGAATACGCGCAGGATCCCGTTTTGCCGTTTTCGGTTGAGTTTACTTCGCCGCGCACGGTGCGCATTCGTGCGAATACAGGCGCTCAGGGGCCTTCCGGTGAGCTTTCGCTAATGCTTATGAAGGAGCCCGTTAAAGATGCTTCCTGGAAATATAAAAAAGTTAGTGGGGGCCACGAATACACGAATGTACACGGATCTGTTACTGTTTACGAAAATCCTTGGAAGATCCTGATTCGTGACGCAGCTGGCAAGATTTTGACGCAGACACGCGGGCAGGCGGATGGAAGATCTTCTTACACGCCCACTTTGCCGTTTTCATTTGTTCGCCGGGCTTCGGACTATTCGCGGAGCGTCGCTGCGGTATTTTCTATTTCGCCGGATGAAAAGATATTCGGCTGCGGCGAGTCATTTACGCGGCTTGACAAGAACGGGCAGAAAGTTGTGTTATGGACCCACGATCCGAATGGTGTGGAAACCCAAACGATGTACAAGCCTATTCCGTTTTACATGAGCTCGCGCGGTTACGGGATGTTTATGCACACCACTTCGCCTATTACCTGCGATTTCGGAGCTACTTATGGTGAGTCGAATGCAATGCAGATCGGCGACGAGAACCTGGACCTTTTTGTGTTTTTGGGTAAACCGAAAGATATTCTGGATGAATACACCAATCTGACCGGCAAAGCCTCGATGCCGCCTTTGTGGTCTTTTGGATTGTGGATGAGCCGCATTACCTATTTTTCTGAGCAGGATGGACGGAATGTTGCGGCCAAACTGCGTGAAAACCGCATTCCTTCCGACGTGATTCATTTCGATACCGGCTGGTTTGAGACCGACTGGCGCTGCGACTACCGCTTCGCGCCAAGCCGCTTCAAAGATCCCGAAGGAATGATCGCCGACCTCAAAAAGCAGGGTTTCCGCACGTCGCTTTGGCAGCTGCCTTATTTTGTTCCAAAAAACAGCCTCTACCCTGAAATTGTGGAAAAAGGGCTGGCCGTGAAGAATGCAAATGGTACGATTCCTTATGAAGATGCGGTGCTTGATTTTTCCAATCCGAATACAATTAAGTGGTATGAAGATAAAATTTCCGGGCTGCTGAAAATGGGTGTTGGCGCTATTAAGGTGGATTTTGGTGAAGCTGCGCCACTTTCCGGCGTGTATGCATCGGGTCGCACGGGCTTTTATGAACACAATCTATATCCATTACGATACAATAAAATCGTGTCCGAGCTGACGAAAAAGCTGACCGGAGATAACATCATCTGGGCGCGCAGCACTTGGGCGGGCAGCCAGCGGTACCCGATCCACTGGGGTGGTGACGCGGAAACGACCAACAAGGGAATGGAAGCGCAGCTGCGCGGCGGGCTGTCGCTCGGCATGTCGGGTTTTACTTTTTGGAGCCACGATATTGGCGGATTTACGATGAAAACGCCGGAAGATCTGTACCGCCGCTGGTTACCAATGGGCTTGCTTTCTTCACACACCCGCACGCACGGACAGGCGCCGAAAGAGCCCTGGGAATACGGCGAAGATTTTCAAAACTATTTTAGAAAGGCAGTTGAAATGAAGTACAAGCTGATGCCATACATTTACACCGAATCGAAACTGGCTTCGGAAAAAGGGTTGCCTATGGTTCGGGCATTGCTGTTGGATTTCCCGGAAGATCCGGGCGCGTGGCTGGTGGATAACCAATATATGTTCGGCTCGGAGATACTGGTTGCGCCGCTTTTTGAGAATGTGAAAAGTCGGCAGGTGTATTTGCCAAAAGGAAAATGGGTGGATTACCAGACCCGCAAAGTGTACGAAAGCGGCTGGCACGAGATAGCAGCCGGGGCGTTGGAGGTAGTAATGCTCGTGCGAGAAGGCGCGGTATTGCCCCACGTGAAAGTAGCGCAATCAACCGATCAGATCGACTGGAAAAATATTGAGCTGGTAGATTTTAACTCAGACAAAAACAAAACGAGCATAAAGCTCTTTTTACCAGGCGAAAATGAGGTAAAGGATGTCAGGATAGTGAAAAAAGGCGGGAAGCTAGTGCTGGGTAACCAGGTGAGATAGCGGACAATTGGGAGGTTAGAATTAGTTTGCAGGATTAACCCTGAAATTGCGATAGTAGATGTATCTCTGCGTCTACTTATCAGCACATATTCAATCACTTTCCTCATTGTATGCTACCCTCATTTTTACAAAAATCCCGCCTGTTCTTTGGCACATTATTGCTTTCAATAATATTCCTGCAAGGTTGTATCAAAGATCACGAAATCACTTCCTATATCATGGTCGACGGCCTGTATTCGCTCACAGGAAACTGGTCGTCGCTGGGAATGACTTCGCAGGCCGCAATGATCATTGCAGAAGAAGATATTAACGCCTACCTCGAAAAAAAGGGAAGTACATATAGGTTCTCGGTAAATACTTTTGATACCAGGCTGATCCCGGGCAATGCGGCCGCGGCGTTCGATTCTTTGACAGGAGCGCGGTTTTTCATCGGCCCGCAGTCGAGTGCGGAGCTGGCGGCTATTCTGCCAAGATCTGCTACAAAAAACGCTATTGTGATCAGTCAGGGCAGTACTGCCGGAAGTCTGGCCATTGCAGGCGACCGGGTTTTCAGGTTTTGTCCGGCCGATAAAATCGAAGGCGCAGCTGTTGCGAAAACGATCTATTCGCAGGGAATAAAAGGGCTTGTGACCATCGCGCGTGACGATGCGGGTAATAAGGGTCTGCAAAATGCAACAGGGGAATTCTTCACCGGCGCGGGCGGCGAAACCAGGTCGCTCAATCCTTACAGTGTGACGGAATCAGACTTTTCAGAATCAATTGCTGCCATCAAAACAGAGATCAATGCATTGACTTCCAAATATGGAAAAGCCGGCGTGGGTGTGTACCTGGCGTCATTTGACGAATGCGTGGCGCTTTTCAAGAAAGCAGCAGCTGATCCGGTATTGAGTTCCGTTCGCTGGTATGGCGGTGACGGTGTAACGCAGAGTGCGGCGTTAATTGCTGACCCCGCAGCCGCAGCATTCGCAGTGACAACGCAATTTTTCACGCCAACATTTGGATTACCAGATGCTTATAAATCAACCTGGGAGCCTTTGATCGCCAGAATCAAATCAAAATCCGGCATTGACGCCGATGCTTTCGGCGTAGCGGTTTATGACGCGATGTGGGTAATCGCCAGAACGGTAGAAGCGGAAGGCGGAATTCCTGCCGATATTGAAACTTTAAAAAGCAGCTTCGTTTCCCAGGCCAACGCTTATACGGGCGCTACCGGCCCTACCACGCTCGATACTTTTGGTGACAGGGCCAGCGGCTCGTTTGATTATTGGGGAATTGTTAAATCAGGTAATGATTACCAGTGGAGTTTTGTCGGGAAATCGAATTAAAGGCTGGCTCAGGGTTACTTTTTCGGCTGTCTGATCGCTTTGATCGGAAAATCCCCGTATTGCGAGCCGATTATTCCGGTGAGCGTGTCGCCTGTTTGCATAAAGCTGTATTTGAACACGCCGCTCCCGTTTTCTGTCGTAAAAGTGACCTTTCCCTGGTCGACTGTTAATGCCTGCATCTCATTCTTTTCACCCCCTTCGACGTAGCCGACGGTTTTATTTTCTTTTTGTTCAAATACTAAAAATCCGGTTTCATATTCCGGCGGAACGTCGCTGATCTGGTATTTCCATGTACCGATCAGATCGTCGGCGATAAATGCATTCCGGGCTGCAACCGAGCAAACACTGACTGCGATCACCATTAAAAGAATGTAGCGTTTCATTTTCATATTATCGTGAAGTTTATTTTTGATAAGATCAATTAATTAATCTAAAAATAAAAATAAATCTTGGCTTTGTGATATTCTATCGAGCAGAGCGCGCTTGAACTTACCTTGTGTGACGCGCCGCCGGTAGCCTAGTTTCCAAGCAGAGCCTCAATCTCTGCCCGCAAAATCGGAATATGTTTAACTACAATTCCCCAGATCACTTCATCGGAAACCGAATCATACCCATGGATAATCCGGTTCCGAACATCAACAAGCTTCCTTGAATTGGTAATATGAATGCTGGTATCCTTCTTCATGATTCGATTCATCGCCTCACCGATGATTTCTACGTTTCTTTCAACCGCGCGTTTAGTTCGCAAATCGGCTTGATAGTTAGCAAAGAGCAATGGACGATCTGCGACGAAACTCTCGATTTCGGAAATCGCATTCAGCATATCAAACAGCCACGTTTTGATCTCAATGTCCATAAACGAGCTGCCTTTGTTGGTTTAAGTTTTGAAGGAAATAAGGATTTTTGATAGCCTTTTCTTCCAAAAGATCAACCGGCCGTTTGAAAATATCCTGCAAAGAGAATTTGAAGTCAAAGTAATTGTCCGCATATTCCTCAACCTCCATGTTTGTGAAATCTACGATTAGATCAATGTCGCTTTCTCCGTCAAACTTATCAGTTAGAACTGAGCCGAATGCATACAGGCTCTTCACTTTGTGCCTTTTACAAAGATTAATGATCGCGGCTTTATATTTTTCCAACGTTTCCATTGCTGATTTATTTACTCACAAGTAACCTCTCTAATCGCGCCATCATATCATCCTTCTCTTTTAACATTCGCTCATACAACGCAAGTTTCTCTTCATGCAATTGAATGATTTTGTCAACCGGATTTATGTGCTGAATATTTAAACCATTGTTATTTACTGCATTGTCTGAAAAGTTGCAGGATATGTTATAAATCGCTTGCTCCTCATCAAAATTTCGAATCGCCTCAGCCGGGATTTTAAGTATCGCCGAAACCTGCTCCAAAATATCGGAATCGATCTTTTCTTTTTGTTCGAGCAAAGAGATTTTCTGCTGGTTCCAATCGTCGCCTAGCTCGAAAGCGAGGAAATCCTGCTTAATTCCGAGCATCTCCCGGAAGCGTTTCAGGTTCCGGCCTTCGTGGATGTTGGGGTTGGAGGTAGTGGATGTCATGCGGAAAGCTGTTTTTGAAAAGGCAATTTATATAAATCCCTCGGGAAGTTTTCGGATAATTTACAGGCTTGCCATGTAGGTTACCGAACAAAGCTATTGCCAATATTATCCAGCAGAATGTGGGCAGTTATCACTTAGCAGACTATATTTACCCTCCGGTTTTATAGTGACACATACTGAAAGGTACCGAAACGAAGGCCCCGAATGAAAAAGGAGAATACCTCTCAAGGAGTAAAAGAAATAGCCCGTCGTGCCAACGTTTCCACCGCGACTGTGGACCGCGTACTGCATAATCGCACCGGCGTTTCTGAAAAAACCAAGAAGCGGATCAACGAAATCATCAAGGAGCTGGACTATCAGCCCAATCTGCTCGCAAGCCGGCTGGCTTCCAAAAAAATCATCAGTATTGCGATCGTGATCCCGAGTGTGTCGGAAGAAACCGACTTTTGGGAGGCGCCGCTGCGGGGAGTTAGAAGAGCAGAGGCGGAGATCAAGCAATATGGTGTCAGCACGCAGGTCTTCTTTTTTGATCTCAATGACAAAGATTCTTTTTCGGGAAAAATCGCAGAGGTATTACGCGGAGATTTTCAGGGTGTGCTGATTTCGCCTTCTTATATTGAAGAAACAACGAAATTTGCCGCCGAATGTGAACTTCGGAAGATCCCGTTCGTATTTATCGACTCCAATATCCCCGAACTTCACAGCCTTTCTTATATTGGCCCCCACCTTTTCAAAAGTGGCTACGTCGGTGCGAAGCTGCTGACTTACCGGCTGGAACGCGACAAGAAGATCCTGATCATTAATATCTCCAAAGAGATCGACAATTTTAATTATCAAAAAATAGAAGAGGGTTTCAGAAGCTACTTCCAGGATCGTGGTCAGTCCGGTGAGATCGTTCGCATTGATATTCGTGAAACAGACTACCAGTCCGTTGCCCGGCACCTTACTTATGTTTTTCATTTAAATAAAGATATCGGCGCTGCTTTTGTGACCAACTCTCGCGTGCATACAGTTGCTTCTTTTTTGAAAAACAGTCACCGGACACACGTATCGCTGATCGGCTTTGACTTTATATCGGAAAATGTCGCCTATCTTGAAAACAACGTGATCGATTTCCTGATCTGTCACCGGCCCGAAGACCAGGGTTACCGCGGGATCATGGCGCTTTACCAGACACTCGTGGTGAATGCGCAGGTGAGCAAGCTGAGCTACATGCCCATTGATATTGTTACAAAGGAAAACTACGAATTCTACCACAATTAGCATTCCTGCATTTCTTGTGCATTCACCTCTATTTGCGTTAGAATCCGGTACTGATAAATAATTTCACAGAATTTTCTACAAATAAATCGGGCAAAACTAGAATTTTGAAATTCTTTTCTACCTTTACGGGCACGTGCCCGTAAATTGCATCAACGCCCTTTTACCTGACCCTTAAAACACATTTTATCTTGGAAGATCCGAAAGACAAAATCCTCAGGTGGCTCAAATCACTTGGCCCCGGAATGATCACCGCCGCATTGGTTTTCGGGCCGAGTAAGCTGACGATCACTTCGAAGATTGGCGCGGTTTACGGTTACTCGCTTTTGTGGGTGGTGATTATTGCGATCGTTTTCATGGCTGTATTCACGGCGATGTCTACACGCATCGGAGTAGCGACGAATCAGTCGCTGCTGGCTTCCGTGAAGCAAAAGTGGGGAAAGCCGGCTTCGGTGGCAATGGGACTGGGCGTATTTCTGGTGACTACTTCGTTTCAGGCGGGGAATTCGGTGGGTGTTGGCATTGCGGTGGGGGAGCTGTACCATACTTCTCCCGTTCCGTGGATTATATTTTTTAATGCGGTCGGGATCAGTTTGTTGTTTTTCAGAAGCTTCTATTCTGTGTTGGAGCGGACAATGATCGTGCTGATTTTTGTCATGCTGTTTTCATTCATTACCACGTTTTTCTGGGCTTCGCCCGATCCGGTCAAAATTGTTAAAGGCTTTACCACGCCCGCAATCCCGGAAGGCTCGCAGGGGCTGATCATCGCTTTTGTCGCATCGTGCTTTTCCATTGTCGGTGCATTATACCAATCGTACCTGATTCAGGAACGGATCCGCATGAATCCTGCATTGCGCCAGGCGAAAAACGATAGTACAACCGGAATTATCATTTTGGGCGTGATGTGCGCCATCGTCATCATTTGCGCCGCCGCAATCCTGAACCCGAAAGGCATTGCCGTGAATTCAGCGACGGATATGGCCAAAGCACTTGAACCGATATTTGGTGAAAACGCATCGACATTATTTCTTATAGGGTTGTTCGGTGCAGGCTTCTCTTCACTGATCGGTAATGCATCCGTGGGTGGCACTTTGCTGGGCGACGCGCTCGGTTTGGGTAGTAATTTTAGCTCAAAATCAGTACGTTACCTCGTTGCACTTGTAATGGTAATAGGTGCATTGGTGGCGGTACGTTTCGGCAAGCTGCCACTCGAACTGATCGTTTTTGCGCAGAGTGTTACCATTTTCGTAGTACCTTTTATCGGTACTGCTATTTATATGGTGGGAAATGATAAGCAGATCATGGGCGATAAGGTCAACAGTCCGCTCGTAAAAATTGTGGCGGGAATCGGGCTGCTGGTCATTTTCGGTCTGGCGATAATTAATTCCAAAGAACTATTCTTTAATAATCCGCTTTTCAAATAACTTTTTATGATTGACATCGCTTCATTGGAAGAAAAATGGCTGAGCCCGTCGGAGGCATTGATCGAGGATATCAAGCGCATTGACGGCGATATCATGGTGCTGGGCGCAGGAGGCAAAATCGGTCCGAGCATTTGCAGACTGGCGAAACAGGCGATCGAGCGCGCTGGTTTGGACAAACGCGTAGTAGCAGTTTCCCGGTTCAGCGAGGGCGGACTGGCTGAGGAGCTGAATGCAGAAGGTATCGAGACAATTTCTGCCAATATCCTGGATGATAAGCAGTTGCAGGATCTTCCTGAGATAGATAATGTGCTTTATCTGGCAGGAACCAAATTTGGAACCTCCAATAATGAGCCTTATACCTGGGCCATGAATACATACCTGCCCGGCCGCGTGGCTGAGAAGTTCCGGAGGTCGAAGATTGTGGTTTATTCAACGGGGAATGTATATCCGTTTACGCCGGTGAATTCGGGCGGCGCTACCGAGGAACTGCGGGCTAATCCGGTAGGGGAATATGGGCAATCATGCCTGGGCCGCGAGCGTTTGTTCCAATACTTTTCATCCGTTCACGGCACGCCGCTTTTGATCTACCGTCTCAATTACGCCATTGATTTCCGTTACGGTGTACTGCTGGAAATTGCGAAATCGGTACTGAACGGGAAGCCGATCGATGTGAGCATGGGACACGTGAATGTGATTTGGCAGGGCGATGCGAATGAAATGGCGATCCGCTCGCTGCTGCATTGCGAGGCACCTGCGAAACTCTTAAACATTACCGGACCGGAGACAGTATCCCTGCGCTGGCTGGCTCAGGAATTTGGACGTATATTCAACACCGTTCCCGAACTTTTGGGTGAAGAACAGCCCACGGCCCTGCTGAGCAATGCGGCGGAATCATTCCGCTTGTTCGGCTATCCGCGCACCACATTGAAACAAATGATCGGCATTACCGCGCAATGGCTGCTGGAAGGCGGACAAACCATTAACAAGCCCACGCATTTCCAGGAGCGGAAGGGACAATTTTAATTATTAAATAGAATACAAGATGTTAGACGAACAGAAGAAAAAGCTGCTGTTTGAAGGAACGGTCATTCCTGCGCACCCGCTTGCATTGACCCGGGAGCTGCAATTGGACGAGCAGAGGCAGCGCGGACTGACGCGATACTACATGGCCAGCGGCGCTGGTGGAGTCGCGATAGGCGTGCACACCACCCAGTTTGAAATCCGCGATCCGCACATTAATTTGTTTGAGAAAGTACTTGCGATCACCTCGGAAGAAATTGACAAAGCAGCGCTAGACCGGCCATTTATCAAAGTGGCAGGGATCTGCGGAAAAACAGAGCAGGCATTAAAGGAGGCAGATATCGCCATTAAATACGGCTATGATCTGGGACTGGTGAGCATGGCCGCATTCAAAACCGAGGCTGAGGATGAAATTATTGCGCATATAAAAAAGGTAGCTGAGAAAATTCCGGTGTTTGGATTTTATCTGCAGGTAGCCGTCGGAGGGAGGGTTTTTAGTTATGATTTTTGGCTAAAATTTGCCGAGATACCGAATGTGACTGCGATCAAAGTGGCGGCATTCAACCGGTACCAGACGCTGGATGTTGTTCGCGCCGTGGCTAGCTCAACAAGGAAAGATCAAATCGCACTTTATACTGGCAATGACGATAATATTGTAGCTGACCTACTGACTCCCTTTGTATTCAATATCAATGGAAATGTAGTTGAAAAACGCTTCGTAGGCGGCCTGCTGGGGCATTATGCGGTTTGGACGGAAAGGTCGGTGCAGTTATTGGCAGACATTAAAAAAGCCATGAACGGCACCAAAGAAGATACTGAAAAACTGCTCAGCGCGAATGTGGAAGTGACTGACATGAATGCGGCGATTTTCGATCCGGCCAATAATTTTCACGGCTGCATTACCGGTGTTCACGAGGTACTTCGCAGGCAGGGATTAATGGAGGGAATCTGGACATTGAATCCAAAAGAAGATCTTTCGCCCGGCCAGGCCGACGAAATTACGAGGGTTACCGAAGCGTATCCGCATCTGGTGGATGATGAATTTGTAAGCGCATTTTTAGAAAAAGAAGTCAATCTGATCCAGTAACATGGTGGTGTATCGGTTAGCGGCAGTCTTGTTTGTGACGGGTATGCTGCATTTTTGGGTTAGGCAAAACGAACCGCAGCGGTCCGTAACGCCCGTCGATACGCCATTGAAAGTCAGCATCGTAGCATCCGGATTGAATGTTCCCTGGGAAATCATCTGGGGACCCGATAATCAGATATGGTTTACAGAGCAAAGTGGTATGATCAGCAAAGTCGATCCGAAAACGGGCGTGAAAACTTTGCTCACAAAAATCGATGATGTATACCGCTATCGTTCGCTGGGTTTGTTGGGCATGGCGATCCACCCCGATTTCAAGCGTCAGCCGTTTGTGTTCGTGGATTATATGTGTAAAAAAGATTCGGTGATTACAACGAGGCTGGTTCGGTTTACCTATAAAAACAACAAGCTTACCGAACCGAAAATACTGCTTGAAATTCCCGCGCACACGGGTCACAATGGTTCCAGGATCGTTTTTGCACCCGACGGAAAACTGATGTTCGCTACTGGCGACGCAATTACGATCACCAATGCACAGAACACAAACTCGTTGAATGGAAAGGTTTTACGCATGAATATCGATGGTACCGCACCGGCAGATAATCCGATCAAGGGAAGCCTGGTTTGGTCTTGGGGACACCGTAATATTCAGGGATTGACTTATGGCGCCAATGGCCTGTTGTACGCCTCCGAGCACGGCGACGCGCTGGAAGATGAGCTGAATATCATTCAAAAAGGCAGCAACTACGGCTGGCCGAAAGTGGAAGGTTTCTGTGATCAGCCAAAAGAAAAGCAGTTTTGTGATTCAATTAAAATCGTTGAACCTATTAAATCCTGGACACCGACGATTGCACCGGCAGGGATTGCCTTTTACAATAAAAATCTGTTTCCCGAATGGAAGAATGCCATTTTACTTACCACACTGAAAGAGAGTGATTTGCGCATTCTTAAACCCGATCAAACGGGTAAAAAGATCGTGTCGGAAACCATTGTAGTGGACGCTAAGTATGGCAGGCTACGCGACATTTGCATTGGCCCCGACGGCAGCATCTACGTTTCCACCAGCAACCGCGACTGGAACCCGGCAACCGGATTTCCAAAGCCAGCTGACGACCAGATTTTACGCATTACGCCGGGCAAAGCAGGCGACCAGGTAGCGCAAATTGCCGCTTCACCGGAAGCGCCGAAGGGACAACGCCTTTATAATCAGTACTGTGCCTCCTGTCACAAGCAGAATGGAGAAGGGGTAGCCGAAGTGTTTCCACCGCTGCGGGAAACCGCCCAGGTAAAGGATAAGGAGCAGCTGATCAATATCGTGCTCAATGGACTTTCAGGCAAAATAGAAGTAAGTGGAAAATCCTATGACCAGCACATGCCGGCCATGTCATTTCTAAAAGACAGTGATCTTGCCGAAGTAGCGACCTATGTACGACAGAACTTTGGAAATCAGCTCAGTGCGGTTTCTGAACAGGAAGTCAAAGCCGCGCGCGTAAAGTGATTTTTTTTGATGAATACCGGGCACGTGCCCGAGCCAGCGTTTTTCCAAATAACCAATAAACCCAATTCCTATGAACAGATTAAATTTTTTCAAAAAGTGGACATTGCCGCAATGGAGATTGCCCCAATGGACATTACCCATGTTCCTGCTGGCAATGCTCATGACCTTCACCGGTCGCGCGCAAGATGCTGGCGAGGTGTCCGGTATTGTGGTCGACAGTGTCGGAAACGTTTCGCTGCCGGGTGTGAGCGTGGTGATCAAGGGGACCAGCAAAGGGGTTAGTACCGACGCCGACGGAAAGTACCGGATCCAGGCAGGTGCAGGCGATGTGCTTACGTTTTCATTTATTGGCTACGAAAAAAGTGAAGTGCCGGTTGGAAGTAAATCGGTGATCAATGTGACGCTTCGGCAGAACAACACCGTACTCGACGAACTGGTGGTAGTGGGTTATGGTGCGGTGAAGAAAAGCTCGGTGACGGCGGCGGTATCCAAAGTCGAAAACACGGTATTGGACCAGATTCCAGTCGGCAGGCCCGAATCGGTGCTTGCTGGCCGGCTGGCAGGGGTAAACGTTTCACAGACAAACACTTCACCCGGCAGCGCACCATTGATCAGGATCCGCGGAGCGAGCTCTATTGACGCAGGTAACGATCCATTGGTGGTGATCGACGGTTTTCCAGGCGGTAGTCTGGGCAGCATCAGCACCAATGATATCGAATCCATCGAAGTATTGAAAGATGCCTCTGCTGCCGCTATTTACGGTTCGCGTGGTGCAGGTGGTGTAATCATTGTCACAACTAAAAAAGGAAAATCGGGAAAGGCGAAGTTCAATTTTAATGCATATGCAGGCGTTGCGAGTCCGAAAAAACATGGCGACTGGCTGGTAGGGCAGGACTATTACGATTACGCGGTCCGCTATCAAAACAGGGAGTATTCGTGGATTGGCGGCGACCCGACATTACCCGTCTGGAACGACCCGCGCCGCCCCAATGCATATCAGGTGAGCGATGTTTTGAAAAACGGTAACAATGTGGTTTGGGAAGATGAAGTGCTCGGTAGCGCCACCGTGCAGAATTATAACCTGTCGGTAGGCGGCGGAACGGACCATGTGCGGTACTATGTGTCGGGAACGCTGAAAGACGAGCAGGGAGCTTTGAAAAACACCTGGTACAAAAACTACGGCGTGCGTGCCAATGTGGATGTGACGGTCAACTCGGTGGTGAGCCTTGGGTTTATGCTCAATCCTTCCTATTCCAAAAGACGTTTTGCTTCGACGGACATCAACAATTATATCAAATTCCCAAGTTTTGTAGCAGTTCAGAATCCCGACGGGACCTATCCCAATTCACGCTCATACTGGGGTGCGGTGGTGAGTGGACAAGCCAATCCGATGGCGACACTCGAAGGTTCGCATTATTACGGGACCACTGTCAATAACCTGGGAGAGGCGTTTTTGAACCTGAACCTTGCTAAAGGACTTTCGTTACGCTCCTCAATCAGTACCAACCTGGCTTCCAACCAAACGGACCGTTTTCAGGCTTCCTGGGCGCAGAGTACCAACCTGAATTCGGGTTCGCTGGCGCAGAGCAACAGTTATAGCATTGCGAATGAGAACGTGTTGAGCTACAATACGACTTTCAAAGAAGTACATACACTGAGCGCGATCGCGGGGGCTTCTTACCAGAAATTCAACTCGAATAATTCGAACATGGCGGCGGTGAACGGATCATTTAACAACGACATTGTCCGGACATTGAACAATGCGATCATTAATCCTTCCGCTACCAACTCGACCAGATCGCAGTGGGGTTTGATCTCGTATTTCAGCCGGGTGAATTATGGTTTTAAAGATAAATACCTGCTCTCGGCGTCGATCCGTACGGATGGTAGCTCGCGATTTGGGCCTGATAATAAGTGGGGTTACTTTCCTTCCGCCTCGGTTGCGTGGCGCGTGTCGCAGGAGGAATTTATGAAGAGCGTTTCTGCAGTGAGCGAACTGAAATTGCGCGCCAGCTATGGCGCTACGGGTAACTTCAATATCGGTGATTTTGAATACCTTGGGCAGATCGGCGATGTGTATTATGCGCCTAATAATACGCTTACCAAAGGCCAGACGCAGGTTTCTTATGGTAACAACAGTCTGAGCTGGGAAAAAACGTCGAGCTATGACGTGGGTCTGGAATTGGGTTTATTCAGAAACCGCATTAGTGTAGTCCTGGATTATTATGACAAAAAAACCAATGGTTTGCTCTACAACGTTTCCATTCCTTCGATCACCGGATTTACGAGTTCATTATCCAATGTGGGAACGGTTCGTAACAAGGGTTTTGAAGTGGAGCTAACCACCAAAAACCTCGTTGGCGCATTCAAATGGGAGACTTCTTTCAATATGGCGAAGAATGTCAATACCGTGGAAGACCTCGGCGGCGTGCAGGAACGCATTACGACCGATACGTACGGAATGGGCTGGATTTTGAGATTGGGGCAGCCAATGTTCTCTTATTATGGATATAAAATTGCAGGTGTACTGCAAAGCCAGGAGGAAGTAAATAATTCGCCGGTATTGTCAGGCTCCAAGCCGGGCAATCCGAGATATCAGGATGTGGACGGCGACGGCAAGATCACCTCTGCGGACAAGGTCATTCTCGGCAACTTTCAGCCAAAAGCCTATTTCGGTCTGATCAACAATTTTGCCTGGAAAAGCTTCGATCTGAGCATTGCCATGCAGGCTTCGGTAGGTGCGAAGATCTACAATTTTGAAAATGAATATTACGAAGGTGCATTACTGGGTGCAATGCGCCGCCCGCTCGTGGAGAGACAATGGTGGTCGCAATCGGAAACCGGAGACGGCATGACGCCGGGCAGCTCGCTGAGCCAGCTGACATACCAGTCTTCGTCGGATGCTTACATTGAAGACGCCTCTTTCCTGGCTGTCCGCAACATTAACCTCGGTTATACGCTCCCGCTGGATCTGGTTCAAAAAGCACATTTGTCGAATTTCAGGATCTACGCTTCGCTGGCCAATCCATTCATGTTTACCAAAAAGGAATTTCACGGCTACAATCCGGAAGGGTATACAGGGGGTGAGATTGCGGGAACGGGCAGCAAGCCGGGTTTCAACAACGGTGCTGCGCCGATCAACCGGGTGTACACGCTGGGTATCAACTTCAATTTTTAAACTGAACCGACCATGGATATCAGAAATAACCTCATAAAATGCTTTGCCGCGCTGGCATTGGGATTGGCCGGCTGCGAAGACAAACTGCTCAATCCGACTCCTGAATCGGTACTGACTGCCAATAACTTTTATAAAACTGCCAATGATATCAACCAGGCGGTGCTGGGGATTTACAACAATCTGCAAAACCGTCGCGCATCGGATTACCTGCTGATGGAAGTGCCGGGAGACAACCTTTATATGTCGACCAACACTACGATTGCCGGCTCCAACGACGTTGATTTTCTGACGCTTAACTCCGATAACGCATTAACTGCCGCATTCTGGAACACGACTTACAACGGAGTTTTCCGGGCTAATTCTGTTTTGCTGAATATCGATAACCCAGTCAATTACGCGGCTGGCGCGAAGGATCAGTACATTGGCGAGGCCAAATTCATGCGCGCGCTCTACTACTTTGATCTAGTGCGAATTTTCGGCGGCGTGCCAAAAGTGACAGAAAAAATATCTATTTCGGAGGCCGCAGCATTGCCCAAATCGAGCGAAGAAGAGATTTACGCGCAGATCATCGCCGACCTGACCGACGCTGCTGCCAAGCTGCCACTTCGCAATGCGATTGCGACCGGGCGCGCAAGCCGGGGCGCGGCGGTGGGTTTGCTGGGTAAAGTGTATGTGTACCGGAAAGATTATGCGAATGCAAAAACGCAGTTTGAACGGCTGATCAAGGATTTTGATTATGCATTGGTCAATGATTTCGCCTCACTCTGGCAACTGGGTACGGAGGATAACAGCGAGATACTTTTCACCGTGAAATACATCGACGGCACAAATGGTCACAGCTTATCGACCAACTACGCACCCAATGGCGGGATCGTAGGTGTAACAGATCGTGGCGCGGAAACTTCGCTGCCTTCGTGGAGCCTGATGAAAAAATATGAAGAAGGAGACAAGCGCAAAGCGGCCACGATTCAGGAATGGTGGGTATCACCTGCACAACCCAATGCACCGGCGATCTGGTATCCTTATGTGAGCAAATATGCCGTGAAACATTCCTATGGCGCTTCGGGCATTGATATTCCTGTGCTGCGATTTGCCGATGTGGTGCTGCTTTACGCCGAAACGCTGAATGCATTGGGCGACAAACCAGGCGCATTGACCCAGCTTAACCGCGTGCGCCAGCGTGCTTTTGGCAATGCGACGCACAATTATAAAGGTAACGAAGCGGCTGATTTAATGGACCTTATCCTGCTGGAACGTCAGCTGGAACTTGCTTACGAGAACGAGCGCTGGTTTGACCTGGTTCGCACGGGCAAATTCCTGACTGTGATGAAGCAGGAGGAAAGGCTGTATAACTACGCTTCCAAAACGCCGGTTGTAGTTAATCTTTCTCCCCAACCTTTTATGAGTGTGTACCCGATCCCACAGGCGCAGATCGACCTGTCTTCGGGACTGAAACAGAATAACGGATATTAATTTCTGACGCAGCAAAGCGGCCTGCCCTTTTTACAGGGCAGGCCGCTTTTTCTTTTTATTAAGTCCTTAACTATCTCATTTTATTGAAGATCAGGAGAGGAAATGCGGAACAAATTCAATCATGGAAATATAAACTAATTACTGCGGCATAACTTTTTTAGTGAAGCCACGTTACTTCGTACCACCCTGATAATTAATTGTTTAACTCAAATTTTTTAGATAAACAATGTAGAATTAATGTTAAGTGAATTGGATTTGAGACAGGAAATTGTCAAACTACTACGTGAACATCAAGCACAGATATCAAACTACGACAAGGAGGCCGCCGAACGCAAGCAACGTCTTCTTTATCGCCATTTCAGGAAGCTGGAATCAATCGAAGAAGAAGGGAGCTTTTTGAGTAAAGCACTGCAAATTCGCAGGCAACATTTGCAAATGCAGCGGTACAAACTTCGGATACAACGGAAAAGAACGGAGCTGATTTTTAAGCAGGCAATTGAATTAAACGCTTTAAAAATGCGATGGCGGGAGGCGCAAATTAAAGGGTAGTGCTTTTATAGAAGGTCCTATCGATGTTGGATATGCACCTTTTTGCTATCTTGGATCTGATCAAAACCTTTTTGTATGAATGCGACGCCTGCCATCCTCCTTTCCCTGATCTGTTTTTCCGTTTTGGGACAGGCGCCGCAGCTGGCTGAGCGGCCCAGGAACTGGCATCTGCTAGATATTCAGGAAGACGGTGTGCGCGGTGCGGGTGTGGAAAAGACTTACCGCCTTTTGCTGAAAGACAAAAAGCCAACTAAAAAAGTGATTGTCGCCATCATTGACTCCGGGGTTGACACCCTGCATCCCGACCTGAAAAGTATAGTTTGGGAAAATAAAAAGGAGATTGCGGGCAATGGAAAAGACGATGATCGAAATGGTTATCCAGATGATGTGCGGGGCTGGAATTTCGTGGGCAACACCCAGGCAGGGACATTTGAAGTGGTCAGGGAGTACATCAGGCTCAGGAAGGAGTTTGAAGGCGAGCGTGACAGCACTTTGCTGACTAAGAAAAAGGGTTATGCTTACTGGAAAAAGATCAAAGACGGGAAAGATAAATTTTATGCGGAATACACTGAAATGACGACGCGTTTCAGCAATCGGATTGCGGATTACAGGGAGATCCTTGAATATTATAAAAACACTACGGGTAAGGATACGGTTGATTATCAGTTACTCGTCGAATATCCTGTTCCTGATACGGCAACCGCAACCTTGCGTGCTAATTATCAAGAATCGCTGGAACTTTTCGCCCAACCCGACCTTGCCGGCGTCAGCCTGAACGAGCGGCTTTCCCTTTTTGAAAACCTGTCAAGTACACTCGGCCCAACCCTGGCGGTTGCGGATACGCTGATCGCGAAGAACGATGTAACCTATTATTCGGCCAGGGAAAATATTACAGCTCCGGAGGTCAATAGCGGGAGGAACTACGGAAACAACAACATCCTGCCAAAAGACGATCACGGGACGGCCTGCGCGGGAATTGTGGCAGCCGGGCGGAACAATGGCGTGGGAATGGATGGTGTGGCCAATCATGTGCAGATCATGCCTGTCCGGATTTTTATCAGCGCCAATGAAGATGAGATCGACAAGGATGTAGCGCACGCGATCGAATATGCGGTGGACAATGGGGCGAAGGTCATTAACATGAGTTTCGGGAAATTTTTCTCCCCCCAGAAAAATTTGGTAGATAAAGCGGTTGCCTACGCGGAAACGAAAGGCGTGCTGATCGTCTCTGCGGCTGGCAATGAGTCAACCAATGTGGATAGTCTGCATTTTTTTCCAACGGCGCATTATCTCAGCGGCAAGCGCGCATCCAATCTGATCAACGTGGGGGCGACCGCCTCGGACAGCGGGTTGGTGGCCTATTACAGTAATTATGGTAAAAATAACGTGGACATTTTTGCGCCGGGCAGTGACATTTACACAACAGCCAGAGATACAACTTATCTCACGGAAAGCGGCACGAGTTTCGCCGCGCCGGTGGTTTCCGGCATTGCGGCCCTTATCTGGAGTTATTATCCTTCCCTGACTTACAAACAGGTCAAATCCTGCATCGAAAGCTCGGCAACGCCGCTCGCGGTGACGGTGAAAAAACCGGGGACGGAGCAGCTTGTTCCATTCAGCTCACTCAGCCGGACAGGCGGCGTTGTAGATGCATTCAAAGCAGTTGAATTTGCGCAAAAGATCGTTAGAAAGGGTGGTACTGCCGATATTTCAAATCCGAAGTAGAGTTATGAAAACTCACGTAGCGTCCCTTGTTATTTTCCTAACTGTTGCTGGTATGGTAAGCTGCTCCGAAGTGAAGACGAAGGAAAAGGAAGCTATAATTGGTCGCGCAGATCCGTTAATGTGCGGTTGGTGTGGTGGTTGGTTCGTTTATGTGGATTCAATTCAATATCGGGCTAACATACCGGCAGCATACAACACGGAAAATAAGCGTGTCTGGATTCGCTTTAAAAAAGACGAAAGTGATGGTTCGAAAGTTCAGGGTAATTGGATTATCATCACCTGTGTACGCGAACGTAAATAAGTAGTAACGTGCTTTATAGCAATTATTTGCTATACCGCGCCAGCTTTTGGCGCGGTAAATTTACAGGGCGGCAATTAATGCAGCATTGTAAATTACTCGTTACTCAATATGAAAACTCTATACTTGAATGACCAGCTATTATTAATTGGCAAGAGATCGATTTTACTACTGGTGTATCTCAACATTCTGTCCATTTCCTATGCGCAGCAACGAATTGCCGACAGCGGAATAAATGAGAATGCCAGGGTAAATGCTGATGTGGGAACGATCGTTATCACTAAAAAAACACAACCGGAATTTTCTCCTGGAGCCAACTTTACCTTTTTTACGGACATGCCGGCCCTTCCATCATTCGTATTGAATGATGATCCTTCGTTCATTTCCATGCAGGATGTGGGTATGGGCGATAATAATACCATGTGGGCGGTTGCTGCTAACGCGTCGGGAATTGGCAACGGACCCGTTTATTACCGGGCTGCCGGTACCACAAACTGGGTGCAGTCTGACGGATATGGCACGAGGATCGATGTCAACCCGAATGGCAGATCGGCGCTGATCAATGAACGGGGCGATTTGTTCTCGTGGAATCCTAATCAACGCACTTTTGAACTGACATCGAATAATATCAATGCGGTGGATGTAGGAATTTCCGCAGTGGGGGTTTCGGGTGTATTCGTGCTGGCTAAAAGTAATACAGGCTGCCACACCCTCTCACGCAGCAGCGGGTCGGGGTTTTTTGTTAATTTCCCAAACATCTGCGGCACCAGGCTTGACGCAGGTGCGGATGGCATCTTATATGTGCTGGATGAAACTACCTCGACAGTCAAACAGGTATTGTTTGACGGCACCAATGCGACTGTTGTCCAAACGTACCAATCTTTCTCGTTTAAGGATATTACCGTCGCAGCCGACGGGAAAGTCTGGGGTGTGAATGATTTAAGAAGCTATTATCTGGAAAACGGCAACTTTGTTGCTGATCCAAACAGCCCGGGTGTGGGATTCGGGACCAATACATCCGGCATATCAGCAGGACGTGACGGCGATACACCCATTTTGACTCTGAATGCCGAGGACGACGTAGCCACAACTCAGCGGGGACAAATCATTCAGCGGAGGGAAAACGGCACATGGATGAACGGCCACAAGGTCCGCGAGTCGGGCTCTGCTAACAGTATCGTGATAGAAGTTGCCCCGGGCACTTACCGGGTAGAAGAGAATCCTACGCAACCTGCGTGGAAACTTGTTGCCATCAATACGTTTGGCGGTCCGGTAGTCACAGATCTTTCTATCCGCAATGCAGCTATCACGGTGGGTGCAGGTCAAACCGTTTATGTCGAGTTTGTCAATGCAGGCTATGATTATGGCGATGCTGCTGATTCCTATGGTACCAAATCGGCAGACAATGGTGCTGTTCATGAGGTGGATCCGGCTATTACGCTGGGAACAACGATCGATATCGATGCAGATGGTGGTTCCGGTTTGCTGGCGACAGGTGACGATAACACATTCCAGGACGACGAGGACGGAATTTCCTCGTTTCCGATTATTTCGGCAGCTGGCGGCGGAGAAATTTCAAATTATACTGTCAACGTTTCGGCCCGTAATGGAAGAGTATTGACCGCCAACCTGTGCGGCTGGATTGACTGGAACAATAATGGCACTTTTGAATCAGAAGAAGGAGTTTGCACAACATTGGCGCCGGGCGGCACAGCAGCAACACTGACTTGGCCATCGGTAACAATGAGCGGGTTTCTTCGCCGTAGAGGTACATTTGCGAGGTTCCGGCTTACCACAGACCCTATAACGGCTGCCGATATGACGGGACTGGCAACGAACGGAGAGGTTGAAGATTACTTCTTACCTTTTTCGGACGTTCTCCCGGTTACACTCATTTCTTTTGAGGCTTCTACCCGCGAACATCATGTAGCACTCACCTGGGCGACTGCCAAGGAAACCAATGCAGACCGCTTCGATATTGAACATAGCAGCAATGGCAAGAACTGGAATCTTGTTGGAACAGTGGTCGCAAAAGGGGAAAGCAGCGTTTACGAGAATTATACATTCGAACACAAAGCTCCGGTGAAGGGCCAGAATTTCTATCGTCTGAAAATGAACGATCACGACAAAACCTTCGCATTAAGTAAAATTATCAATGTGCTTTTTGACAGAACATCGACATTTACGGCTTACCCCAACCCGGCGAGCAACCGGATCATGATCACCAATGATGAACTGGTGAAACAAGTATCCTTACATGCGGTATCAGGTGCCAAGATCTTCGAAAGCCGCAAACATTTGCACGAAGGAATCGACGTTTCGAAGCTGAAACAGGGTATTTACATGATGTCAATCATTCACCTGGATGGTACGGTGGCTACACAAAAAGTGCTCATAGCGAGATAGTAAAGCGAATTGCGATATTGTTAATAAGAAATGCGGTTGAACTGAGATTCAACCGCATTTCTTATTTATAAGAGAAATTCTCAGGTCATTCAATTATCTGTTCAATCAAATTGCTGCTGGTGGTTAGAAAAAAAATGGTAGGTCTTTTAATCTATAAATCGACTTTAAGAGTATACTAGTTACATCCGTCTTACCAACACTTCCTGTCTCTTCATGCAGCGCAGACTTTTGCAGTTCAAGTTGAATGTATCTTGTATACTTTCCCGGTCGTGTCGCCTGTTACCTTTCATATTTCTGATTTTTACAAATATCTGCAATGCGCAGGCGCCGCAAACGCGTGTGAATATTCAGTTATTTGGCCCTGAGCAGGGTTTACCCAGCCGGAATACACGTTCGCTGGCACAGGATGGCCGGGGATTTATGTGGGTGGCTACCGGTCAGGAACTTTGGCGTTATGATGGGTATAATTTCCAGAATTTTACTGTTATGCTTACCCGCTCCATCGGCGGCGGGACGCTGATCAACCAGATCAAGACGGGGCCCAACGGGGAAATCTGGGTGGCACATAACATCGGCGTGAGCATTGTTAATCCACTTGAACTGACCTGCAAAACCATTAAACCTTCTATTGTCTTTAAAAGTGTTGATTCAAAACAGCATCTGGATATTTTCTTTGACAGTGATCAAAATGCCTGGGTGTCGATACCACGCGGTAAGCTAATTAAAATCAATAAGGATCATGCCCCGGTCGCTCTCTACACGCCGCCAGCCGACGCCGGACATCCCGCTGCTATTGGAAGCCAGGTTAATAGATTATTTCTGGACGCAAAAAACAGGAGATATGCATTCAGCGACAGTATTTTTCTGGACGAAATTGATGCAAAAGCAAATCTTGTCAACCGGACCAAGCTGTTCGCAAAAGATATGGATCCGCGGGATTTCAGTGTCTTCGGTGTTGTGCAGTCAGGTGCCGATTCATTGCTGATATATTACAAGCAAAGAATGGGTAAGCAATTCCGGATGCGCTCATACGCGCTCGGAGCGAGAATTTTTGGCCCGCTTACCGACATTGATTCCCCGGTTGCCCCCGATTTGGTTTATGCGGATAAGGGAAATTACAAGTGGTATAAATCTTCCAGAGAGATTGGTTTTTTAAATCAAAAGACCGGGCAGTTTACAAACCTGACAACCCGCCTTTTACAGAAATCGGGTGCAGATATCTTCTTCTTTGGCACCTGTTTGAGCACGGATGGCAGTTTTTGGGTCTCAGGGGTGGATGGTCTTATAAAAGTGACGCTCACCGAAGAACTTTTCAGAAGGTACATGAGTGTCCCGCTGGAAAAGTCGGGTGATATCGGCAGCAGCGTCAGGGGCATTACTGAGGATAATTCGGGAATGATCTGGGTTTGTTCTTATGGTTATAACCGGGATGGTCTGCAATATCTGCTTCATCAGATTGACCCCGTGGCCCACAGGAGCAGACATATGCCGCTGCACAGTCGTAACAAAACTTCAAAAAACATGGTAATCCCTTATAAGGTGCTTTTCACCAAAAACGAAGTTTATGCAGTAACAGATGGGATAGAGTTCATCAAAATTGACCCGGAGAACGAGGCTTACACCGAGGTGGATTTTCCGTTTGTGAGCGGACGTGGTTTTACCTCTTTTTACAAGCTCAATGATTCTACATTCTGGACAGGTACCTGGGGTGGAATGGGCATTATTGGCACGCGGGATCTCAAACCTGTTCTGCTAAATGACAAAGCCGGTCGTTATATCAAAAATGAACGTGTGAACAACTTCATGGCATGGAAGCAAAATCGTGTTTTAGTGAGTACCACAAATGGCTTATATGTGCTGAACCAGGATGCCAGCATTTATGAACATTATGGACAGGCGGCGGGGGATAAGATCAAACTGCCCGCTTTACAGATCTTTCACACAGTATTTTATGAAAATGTATTGTGGGCAGCAACCGGGCAGGGACTGATCCGCATTGACGTGAACAGTAAAAAAACGCAGCTCTTCACCACGCATGACGGCCTGCCTGACAACAATATCTACGCGGCCCTGCCCGACGAACAGGGAAATCTTTGGCTGAGTACCAATAAAGGTTTGTCGCGTTTTAATACAAGAACCAGAAAATTTCACAACTACGGAATGTCGGACGGGTTGCCGCACATGGAATTCAATCACGGGTCTTATCTGAAATCGAGAGACGGTACACTTTATTTTGGTGGCCTGAATGGCGTTGTTGCATTCAATCCGGAGCAGCTTGATTTGAGCTCCAATAAAGAGAGCGCATTACAACTTATTTCCTATTCGAAATTCGATGCCAGTCGAAATAAGACGGACACGATCATTACGCATCCGGCTGGCCAACAGATCGTTTTCAACCCCGGCGACCGTCTTTTTGCCTTTGCATTTATGAGTCCGGATTATCAGAACACCACATTGAACCGGTTTCGCTACAAGCTGGAAGGGTGGGGGGACGATCGCTGGCAAATGTTTGAAAGTGGCAATAAACTACTCTTCAATAGCCTGCCGCCCGGAAATTACACGCTTAAAGTGCAGGTTTCTGTGGGAGGCGCCGATTGGAGTAGCCAGGAATGGCAGTCACCGGTCCGGGTACTTACGCCCTGGTACAGATCAGTCTGGTTTTTCGTTCTTAGTATACTTGCCGTGGGTTCCTTGATTTACCTATTTTACCAATACCGGCTCCGGCAGATTATGGATATTCAAAAGATCCGTAACGGGATCAGCGCGGATATGCATGATGAGATCGGGAGCACGCTAAGCAGCATTACGTTTTACAGCCAGGCTTTGCTGATGCAAATGGAGAAAACTGAACATCAGCAGGTGGTCCAGAAAATTAAGGATAATGCCCAGCAGGTCCAGGAAGGACTTAGTGATATCGTATGGAGTGTAAAAGCAGGCAGCGACCAGATCGAGGACGTGTTTGCACGTATGTTTCAATTCGGCAGTACGTTGGCAGATTCCAAAGGCTTTGCTTTTCGCTTTGAGGCGGATAGCCAGATCCAGAACCTGAAACTGGATATGCAGACGCGAAAAAACCTGTATTTGATCTTCAAAGAAGCGATGAACAATGCTGCTAAATATTCGAATGCGAGTATTGTGGAGGTATTGACGACCCGCGAAGATGGTCGTATTAAGCTAACTATCAAAGACAATGGAAAGGGTTTTGATCCGGAGTTTATTAAAAAAGGGAATGGGCTCGCCAATATGCATCAGCGTGCGGCACAGATGAAGGGGCAGCTTACGATCCACGCAGCTATTGACAATGGCACTACTATTACATTGATGATCTGACCAAATAAGGATGACTAGTATTTGCTATATTGTAGAAAAAATTCGATTGTTAATTTTGCAGCATGAAATTTCAATATCGTATTAAATGCTGTTAATGTACCCTATGGCATCAAGGATCATTATTTTCGACGACAATCAGGAGAGGTTAAACAGTGTGTCCATGCTGCTCAATCTTTCGGATGGTTTTGTGTGCACGGGCACCTTTCCCAATGCCAACAATCTTTTAGCGAACATTACCGAATCGAAGCCCGACCTGGTGCTCATGGATATTGATATGCCCGGAATAAACGGCATAGACGCAACCATCCTGATCAGGAGACATTTCGGTGCATTGCCTGTGATCATCCAGACAAACTTTGAGGAAGACGAAAGGATTTTTGGTAGTCTGCAAGCCGGCGCAAACGGATATTTGCTCAAAAAAACAAGCCCAGAAAGATTCATTGAAAGCTTACGGGAAGCGCTTGAAGGCGGCGCGCCGATGACCGGCAGCATTGCAACCAAGGTACTGCGTTACTTTTCGGCTGATGCAGCCAGCAAGAAGGACTACCATCTCACGGAGCGTGAAAAGCACATTTTAGGATTTTTGGTTAAAGGTTATAGCTATAAATTAATCGCCGCAGAATGTGACATTGCGTACAATACGGTGAATAACCACATCCGCAACATCTATGATAAGCTTTATGTCAATAGCGCTACCGAGGCGGTGAGTCTGGCGATCAGGGAGAGGTTGGTGTAACGCCGGGAACTGTGTTACTCACGGGGAAAATGCCTTTTAAAGCAATACAAAAATGGGTTGATTCATAAGTTGGCCTGACATATTGCTGCTGAACCTTGCGTTCGAGTCCCAATGGGCGCGACGACTGATTAGCCATTACAAGCATTTCTGCATGCAATTCGATCTGCACGGGCTTGCGGCCCGCCAGGTTAGGCAGCGCAAAAGTTGATTGTCCGTCTCCTCCGAAAGTTGTGCCCAGCAGTTCAAATAGGGCAGGATGTTCCGCAATGCGCATTTCGCGGCCGTCGCACCAGGCCCATCCTTCGGGCAGTTTACGCGCGGGAATAAATTTTATTTCTGCCAGAAATGGTTCTCTCATCACTTTAACTTTTTGGCGCGTATATGCCGTAGAGTGAAATAATGTAATTGACGTACAGGTAGGGCTCGCTGTTGTGAAAAGGCCTTTCCCCTCCGCCTGGTCCCTCGTCCTGGTGCACCGGCATCTCACCCCGAAGATCGGGCAGGCCGAATGTGGCCTGTCCGTCGCCGCCGTAAGTGGTTCCCAGCACGTGAAAAAGGAAATGGTTTTCTGCGATAGGAAGCAGCTTCCCATCGCAGAACATCCAACCATCAGGAGCGAATTTCCCGGCGAATAGCTTGATTTCGCCTACGTAAGGATAATCCATGTTGCGTAATCGTCAGGCTTTCGCTACTCTTTTACAACTTTCCTGATTTCGGAAATACTTCCGTTGTCAAACTTCAAAATGTTTAGACCGGGAGACAGCTTGTCAATCGTAATGATATTCGACCCGGCTTTCAGAATCTTACTTTTCTGCGATATTAGTTTGCCTGACAAATCGTAACTGCTTATGTTCCAGGTTCCCTTGGTCAATGCATTGATTTCAATATATACTTTGCCAGTACCTGGGTTAGGATAAATGTTGCCGACCACTGCGTTTTCCGTGTTGCCTTCCAATGAAATTATTTTTGAAAAGCTGTATTTCGTGTCCAGATCTATCATTTTCAGGCGATAATATACTTTTCCGAAAGGTGCATTAGGATCCACGAAAGTGTAAGTTCTAAGTTGATCCGATGCCAGCTCACCTATTTTCTCAAAGGTTTTCGCATTCACGCTCCTTTGGATCTCAAAATGACTGAAATTGACTTCGGAGCTGGTTTTCCACGTTAGTTCATTACTTTTTTCTACGGTTTTGCCCGTGAAAGAAATCAGTGTAACTGGTAAAGGTTGACCAATTGATTTCGCAATAAAGCCGCTGAATCCTGTTACAGGGAATGTTACTTCCCAGATGGAATTAGTTGCGTTCCAGACAAAAGTATATGCTCCCGTATTCCATGAATTTCCCGCGCCCGGAATAGGTTTTGGTGGTCCCGGATAGTTCAGGCCTGTCTCACTGGTTCCTGAAAATTTAACGATCTGGAAGTTGGCAATACCCGCGGCATCATCCGGGCCGGTTGGTAGCAGGCCAGCATTGATCGTTGCATTATAGACGTCGAAATCGGCTTGAGAGAAGTACAAAGTGACCGTGCCTGTTGCTGTGCCTGCGTTGGTGGCCGGTGTAATCTCGTAATGCCGTGGCACATAGTTAAAAGGCGGTGTTGTTTCGAGCCAGCTTTTGATCGTAGCCTCCGTGAAACCTTCTCCGGGCACTACTTTGGCAATGTATTCACATTCGTTAGCTACCAAAGGCGTCGTCGCGACGTTTTGTGTAGTTGTTGTTGCAGTTGTCGGGAGTGTGATATTGCCGCTACATGCCGAGGGCAAGATATTCACAAAATAATCTTCCGTTTCGCCCCGTACATAGCCTGCGCAAGCAGAATTAATGATATCTCCGCTCCCGGATATGACTCTCATGCGTGTCAGGCCAGGCAGCGCGCCTTCCGGTATGGAAGCGGAACCTGTCAAAGTGTATTCGGCCCCAAGGTTATCTGGTGAGGAAAAAACTCTTTCCCCCGGTGCATCAAAACTTCCATTATGATTAAAATCAATCCATACAGATGTCGAACTCATAGTAAATCGACCACAAGAAGTCATTGATACAGAGATCGGAATGGTGTTACCTGCTGTAAGGTTAGTGGCGGCAATCACCCGGGTGTAATCCGAGTACCGACTCAGCACTGAGCCAGGTCCGCCGGTTTGCCCACAATTCGAGGAGTTGTTTAATTCGCCTATCGTCACATTGGCAATGTCGGCAGAGTTAGCATCTTCTGAAATGGAAGTACAGGCACAATAAAGATAAGGACTCTGAACAGCCACGGGTGTTGATAGGGTTGTGCTTTCGCCGGTTGGACAAGTTACAGCGCAATAAAAATTGTCGGGACCGGTGATGGTGGTTGTGTAGGTATCGTCGGTAGCACCGGCAATGGGACCGGCATCATTGTACCATTGATAAGTGTTGTCGCCCGTTGTAATGATCGGACTCAGCGAAAAAGTAAAACTTACTTCGGGGCAAACCAGGTTTTGGGTCGCAATAGTAGTTGTTTGGGCAGGAGTGCCACTACAAGATGGTGGCGGTACAATGTTGATCAGATAATCTTCTGTTTCTCCTTTAAAATAGTCTCCGCACGGAGAAGTAAACAGACTTTGACCGGCGTTCTGGGCGGAAATGATTCGCATACGGGTAGTACCTGTGGGTGCGTTTTTAGGGATTAAAAATGAGCCCGTGGCAGTAAGACTCCCCTCACCCCGTCCTTGAAATATCAATTCGTCCGGACTTTCAAAGGAACCATTGCGGTTGTAGTCAATCCAGATCATAGTATTAAAGAAAAAAGCGCTTCCGCCAGCGGATATTGAAAATGGAATCGTGGCTGATTGATTAAAGACAGGCGCATCCACAAGGGTTGTGAAATCAGAATAAGCACCCGACACAGATCCCGGCCCACCAAGCTGAAAAGAGGTGGTTGAATTGTTGAGCGTCCCTACTGTCACATTATTAATATCTAGTCCCTCTGGGTCCCGAGCGTAAGATTTGCAGTAGCAGGGAGCAACAGAAACCGGGATCGATCTCGTCGTTGTTTCGCCGTTGGAGCATGATACATCACAGTAATAAGCATCTTCTCTTGTAATTTTTGCAGAATAAGTCTCGCCTGTTGCGCCGGCAATGGGTCCTTCGTTATTATACCATTGAAACGTATTGCCGATCGTCGTCACAGCAGGGCTCAGCAAAAATGTATACCTTCCTTCCGCGCAATCCTGCTCTTGTGTAGCGATTGTATTGCTTTGTGCCGGGGCGCCGCTGCACACCAGCGGCAGCTCGATGCTGACCAGATAATCTTCCGTTTCGCCCTGATCATAACTATCGCAGGCAGAGCCTACCGGATTTTGACCAGCATTTGTAATGACCCGCATACGGGTTGTGCCCGTCGACGCACTGGATGGAATGATAAAAGAGCCGGTAAGCGTTTGGTTTCCGGAAGTTGGCGTTGTTGTTTGATATACTCTTTCGTCGGGAGCTTCAAAAATGCCGTTCTGATTGTAATCGATCCAGACAGAAGTGGCGGCAAGACCGGTATTCTCACCTATTTGCACGGAAAGTGGAATTGCCGCCAACTGATTAAAGACCGGCGATGACACCACCGTGGTATAATCGGCATATCTGTTTGTAACTGATCCGGGGCCGCCTGCCGCGGAAAGGTCAGAAGTGTTATTGAGCGTCCCTGCTGTTACATTGAAAATGTCCAGCCCCGCGGCACTGGCAGCGACAGATGCACAATAGCATTGATCAAACGGTTTTAAACTAATGGAAACCGGAGTTGATTGACCAATTTGGCCACTCACAGTACAGGTGACTTCACAATAAAAATTGTCTGCGTTTGTAATGGTTGCCGTGTATGTCGGGTTGGTCGCACCGGAAATCGGACCCGCATTGTTAAACCATTGGTAAGTGAAGCCGGCAGCATCGACACTGTTGAGTGCGGAAGCGGATGAAAACGACAAATCAATGGTGCGATTGAAGCAGGTAACGGATTCACTTGCTACGGTATTTCCCGGTGCAGGCTGGCCAGTGCACGCAACTGTACTTAGAATATTTATTGTGTAATCTTCTGTTTCACCTCCGCTATAATCTCCGCAAGGACTTACATTCGATTCATTGGAGTTGATAACCCGCATCCGGGTTGGGCCTGGCAGGGCGGTCTGAGGAATAACGATTGAACCTGATACCGTATAAGACGGGTTGAAAAATCCAGCTGAGCGATATACGAGTTCACCCTCCCCATCAAAAGCTCCGTCATGGTTATAATCAATCCAGATCGATGTCGTGGATTGTCCGTAATTTCTACAACTACCGATGCCGATAGAAAAAGGATGAGGCGCTAGTTGGAAAAGATCCGGAGCGGCCAGCTCGGTATAATTTGCATAATCATTCAAAACAGACCCGTTGCCACCCGTTAGATTACAGTTCGAAGAATTGTTTAAAGTGCCAATCGTTACATTAAATATACTTTGGCCATTAACACCCGCAGAAGCGCAATACGTTTGTGCATAAAGGCTGCTACCGCCGGCCAGGCACACGAGGAATAAAAAGAATGTGAAGTAGAATTTTATGGTTTTCATCCGAACGTAGTTAAGGTCTTTTATACAAAAAACACTAAACTACACACGGTGCACAATAGCAAATATTTGCTATTCAGCGTTTCGGTATGAAACGGCGTGATAGTAATGCAGACCGGCGCGCACGGCCGATTCTGATATTAGATCCGAAAATATTTCTTAGAATTTCAGAACCAAAAACCGATCTGAAACGCGATCCGCGGCTTTTCTTCTTTTTTTTCTTTGGGTATAAAGGCCCCTACCGCGAATGTGAGAATATCAACCGGCGCAAACCAGACCCCGCCTCCATAGTTATAATGCAAAGATTTTGATTCCTCATCGTCCAGCCAGACACGGCCATAATCAAAGCTACCAAAAACGCCGTAAGTAAGGGGTAACGTCGGGTTATAGCTGCTCCCCAGCCGGATACGAAGGTCGGTATCATGCCAGATGCTGCTGTGCCCGTAAAATCGCTCCGTACGATAGCCCCGTAAGCCCTGTTTCCCCCCTAATGTGGGCATTTGGAAAAATTCATAACTGTCCCCAAAGATCAGCCCGGTTCCTACTTGCGTTGCCAGAATAATGTTTTCTCTGGCATCGAGGCTGGTATAGTAGGCGAATTTCGCACGGAATGAGCCGAAGTTATTCTTGTTATCCAGGTTGGTCGTCCAGTTGAAGCCGGCATTGAAACGGATACCCGTGTGCGGTGCAAAAATGTTGTCAACACTATTAAAATCAAGTTGAAACTTGCCGCCTGCAAACATTTTTGTTTCAAAAACATCATCGGACAATTCGTTTTCCGCACTTGTAATAAACCTTCCGCCCGTTGGCTGGATGTCTGACAGCTCAAAGGTTGGGCCAAGCGTAATGAAGCCCGAAGTACCTCCGAACCGTTTTTTTAATGCAGGATAAATGTGTAAAAAGCTTTGTCGTACCCGGTAAAAATCCGGATCATCAACCGGCCTTTCCGTATCATTTCCTAATCCTGCGTAGTTGAATGCATAGGTTGGCCCGTGATAATAAGTGTCCAGATAAAAATCAAACTTCTTGAAAGCATTGATAAAATCACCGGTATAATCGACCTTGAAGCCTTTGGTAGCAAATGCATAACTGGCCCCAAAGGCATGTAATGAGGCATAAGGCTCTTTTTTGAATCCATAACGCATCCAGGTAGCGCTTGCACCGAGCAAAAGACCATCGTCCGGGTTGACGCCCAGAATGGGTGCGGGGATGGCAATGTCGTAGTTGCTGTCGGCGCTTCGCCTGTCATAGACATTGTACCGGTAAAGGTTTGTGCGTTTGTCCTTTATGTCAGCACCGGAAACGACTGTGTTGTTGCGAAGATCGTCGTAAACCAGCGTTTTTTTCTTTCCCGCGCCCGCTTTCGTGCTATCCGCAAACACATCCGTTCCCAATCCGCCGATCAATCTTACCTGAATGCCCTTATTTGCATCTCCTTTTACGATGAATTCGTCATCATCGCCATTGCCATAAACATTGATCGTCCTGGTGACATCCGCGTCAAAAATGCGCTCGTAGTTTAAATGCTTGATATGGCGGTCTTTTCCTGTTTCGTAAACGGATACTTTGGTCCGGCTCTCATCAAGCCTTTCCACCACAATCCGTTCTTCTTCTTCCGTGCCTATCACATTTACATTTTCACTTACAAATTCATAATGCGTGCGGGCTATTTTAAGCAGGTTATCCCGGCGGCTTATTATGTTGCGGATCAATGCAGGCGAGGATATTTTTCTGGCTTCCTCAGGCCAGCTGGCAAAAGCGTTATGGATGACCTCGTCGGTCAGGTTGAGCTGGATGAATTTTGCTTGTTCTTCCCATTGCTGCCACGTAAGCCGGGTCAGGAATGTTCTGTCAAAAAGCCGGGCGCTCCATGTGGTCCATTTCATACTCTGGATTTCGGGACTAAAACTTTGAAGCTGACGCAGAAATGGCAATGTCAGCCGCGCAACGCCGGTTAGCACGCCATCATACATGGAAAACGCCTGGTCACGGTCTCTCGGGATCGGGCGGTATAATGTTGTCCCATCCGGCTGCTTCACCGATGACCACGCCCATTGATCATCATGCCTGTCCCAGTCACCCACGACAAAATCGAAGAGGCGGGTCCGGATCGCCCATGCTTCATCCACCTTATGCTTACCATTTTCCAACATGCTTTCTACCAGTTCGGGCGTGCTCACGATTTTATCAGGATTCCCAAAAAAAGCGGCCTGCTTCCATCGTTTTCCGTCCGGCCGTTCTTCAAGCAAATTCATTGTGCCACCGAAAAGCGCGTTGTAAGTCGCCAGCCCAGGTTGAGCCGGGACATAATATAACTTCGGATTGGTGTGGTAAACTTTCACCGCATCCGCTAACACAGGCATGCAGAGCGGCGCAAAAGGATTGGTTGACAGGAAGTTATCCTCGACCAGATATTTCGCAGCGATCATTTGATTGAATGGAAATGGCAAAAACCGGCTCACGTCTTTGGTCAGGCCGCGCAATGCATATTCCTTCCCATCATTGTCCCGCAAGCGCAGGGAATTGGTCTGGTTACCGCCGCCTTGTTTGACGGCCGTGACGCCACCTTTGTATTTGCTCAGGTCTAAAACGGGGAATGTATATTTTCGAATGTAAAGATCTCTGTTGTGCCGGCCTAACAGAAAATCATGAAATCGGCCCACAGGTTTCACCTCATTGCTGGTCACATACCGGCTTGTGGAATCATTATGCTGGTTGTATTCTGTAAATGCGATGGTCGAATCTGGCAATTCAATGGGTTGCTTATCCTTAATTTTTTTTCGAAAAACCAGCTTTGCCTCTTTACCATCTGCGCTTACTTCCCAGAAATTGGTCCAAGCCTCGCCGCCTTCATAAAAATCAATGGTTGAATAACCGAGCCTGGATGAAGCAAACTGCGAGCCCTTACCAAGGCTTACCGGGCTATTCTTACTCCCGCTTCCACTGACAATGAATTCCTGATCATCGTTTTCAATAAATTGCAATGCATGCTCATGGCCGCTGGCAAAAATGAATTTTCCATTCTTTTTCGCCCCTGCCATCACAGCGGTGCGCAAGTCTTTGTAATGCTTGTTGGCAACATCCTGCTTCGAGCCGATCGTTGCGCGGAATATGGCGCTGATACTGCCCAGAACCGGCAGAGGGATCCATAGGTCAGGATTAAGCTCTGTTAAAGGAAAAATATGTTGCTTAATGGTAAATCTTCCCCCGTGCGGCCCGTAGGTGTAAGGCGGATGGTGCATAGCGAAGACCACATTTTTATTGCGGTATTTACGAACCACGTTTTCAAAAATAAACCGGAACTGTTCCCTGTTTTTGATCTCGCAGCCATCATTGATCTTTGAATCCTTATCCCAATCCGTAAGCCACCATTGTGAATCCACAACGATAACCACCACATTGTCATTCAGTTCGATCACTTCCGGGCCTGAGCAGCCGTCTAAGGGCAGAAAATAATTTTCGTAATCTTCCTTGTCCGTGACACCGCGCTTTTCATTGATATATTTATCAACAAATTTTTCCTGGCGTTTCAAACCCTTCACGCCCCAGCCGCGCCAGTCGTGATTGCCGGGCATGAAAATGGGCGTTCCTTTGAATTTGTCGAGTGTTTCGAGCTGGGAAATGATCCTGAACTCGGCCACTTTCCGATCCGCCGAATCCTCTGACGGCGGCATGCCGTATTCGTAAATATTGTCTCCCAAAAACAAGGCAGAGCTGTTCTTCGACTCTGTTTCCAGCTTTCTTTTGAGATACTCCAAAACCGGAGCGCGGCTTTCGGGAGAGTCATTTCCGGCATCGCCGATGAGATACATAGTGTGTTTCAAAACCAGATCCGGGGCCGGCGCGTCCTGCTCCCAGTTAACTGCTTCTTTTGAAAATTGGGTTTTATAGCTGGCACATGAAAAAGCACCAGCCAGCAGAACAGAAAAAATGATAACCCGCAACACGCGATTCATCGGCTGATTTTTTTAAACTTTAAAATGCTGCCCGAAAACAGATCGTCACCTTCATTGGAAATGTAGAGATTTCCCTGTTTATCGAAAGCAATACCCTCGGGCTGGATAAACTGGTTCCCATTCAGCGCATAAGCCTCTTTTACCTTCCATTGACTGTCCGTTACGACCATGAGCTTGTTGACAGCCGAGATGATATAAAAGTCGTTTGTCAACGGATTTTTGGCCAAACCCGACGGCCGGAAACCGCGTTCTACTTTCCCGGTAATCGCTTTGATCTCCTCCACATTGATGGAAAACTGACCAGCAATCTGTGAAGAATCTTTGTTCGGCTCAATAATGTAGCCCGTAATGCTGCGCTTGGCATTATCCTGTTCGCAGTTTTTGCAGAGAATGTAAATTTTGCCGGAAGTTTCGTCGCCAAACATGCCTTCATATTCTCCTTTCGGTAATATTTTCTTTATCTCCCTGATCTGCTCCACTTCCTCAAAAACCGCTTCTGTCAATGGAAAATTATAAATGACGCCATTGCTTTTCAGGACATAGACATTGTTTTTGATAATGGTAACATCCTCGTAATCCCCTTTTTTGGAAAACTTAACATTCAGCTGCTTCGGCTCGTCCCAGCCCAGGCGGTAAAGCCGCCCGTCTTCGTCCTGGATCGCGTAAACAGTGTCCGGATTGCCTTGATTTAGGGTAATGCCCGAGATCTCGAAGAGACTTTCCGGCATGTTGAATTTATCCGGCTTGCCCAGATCGTAATCTTTGTAAACTACCTGCTCCTTCTTTGTAGAGTCGCACCCGCCCAAAGTCAGCAAAGCCAGCAAACTGATCTGCTGTAAGAATGTCGTCATATTTTAATACGTTTAGTCCGATATGTCTGCTGATTCTGCCGGCGGGCCGCCTCTTGCAAAACACGCCCATTAAAGGAAAGCCAGCTGATAGCACGGTTGAGAACCATCATTGATCAATGTTCAAAAAGTGCGGAGGCAACCACGAAGGCGATGACGGACACGACTATACCGAACATAAATACATTGTAGGCAATGCGCAGCAACCGATATTTCCGGCCAAGCACAACGCCCTGGGAATAAACATCTTTGGTCAAACTCCCGTATAAAAACTCGCGGTCATTCATCATGCGCTGCATGCCGTTGGAATAGTCGGTAAACGACATCCGGTAAAAATTTCCAAAAAACAGCAGGTTCACATTTTTCGTATCAATATCCTCCTGCGTGAATGTTCCATGCGGGATCGTCGGGCGTGTTGAAAGGATGGAAAACACCATTGTGATCATGCAAATCGTTAGCAGAAGTATGGTAGGAATGATCAGGTAAGTGTTGTCTTCCAGCTTCCGGATGAGAACGCTAAGCAGGACGGAAATGATGATGGATGTGGTTGTGATCATGATATGCGCCTTATTGTCAGCCATATCGCTCAACCTCTGATGGTTATTGGAACTGATCCGGAACATGGTTTCAATGCCTTTGTCCGGTCGGTCGTTCTTTATCTTTTTAATGTCTGAGATTTCCGGCGCGGTTGCGGGAGTAAATGTTTCCGTAACGGTTTCAACAACCGGTTCAACGGTCGATGATTCGAGCTCCTTTTCTTTCAGCTTTTCAATGTTCTTGCGCTTCTGCTTGTCCAGCAAATCACGGCAGTAGTCGGTTTGGAAAGTGTGGGATTCCAGCAATGCAATGGTGCTTTTTCGCCATTCCGCTTTGTCCATTTTTTTGCCGGAACGCTGCTCTGCTTCTTTGCGCACGAGCTTGTTCCAATCCGAAAACTCGGGTGTTCCGAAATGAAAAAGGTCCGCGTCACAAACCACCTGCTGCAAGAAATTCTTGGGATTTTGCGGCCATATAGTCGCCAGAATACACCCTTCTACTTCTGCTATCACACTTTCATCCAATGCTTCGGATCGCAAAAATTCGGTTGCAAGTGAAGCTCCGCGCTGTTCGTGACCTGCCGCCTCGCCGGTGCTGTAACCCGTGTCATGGAACCAGGCGGCGGTGACGACGATGAAAGTTTCCTTATCCTCCAAACGGTAATGATTGGCAATTTTGACTGCATTCGATACAACGGCTTCGGTATGCACCAGGTTATGGTAACTGAGTTGCGCCAGTTCTTTTTTGCCAAAGAAATGATGGACATAATGCCGCACCTTGTCAAGCCGATGGTTGTAATTCATAGAAGTTCAGTTTAATGCTGCATTCAATATTGTATCAGAGCCACTCTGAGTCGAGGTTAACCCCAACCCGGAGCGCCTTTAATCCCGTAACGCCCTGTAATTCTTCCAGATCAAGGAATTCCAAATCGTCTTTTAAAGTTTTTTTCTCCTGTAAATACCGGATATACCCGACATATTCATCGGCGGATTTAGTATTGAAATACACGAGCGCTATTTTCCCTGGCTGCGTAAGGCGCTCGCCACTTCCTTTGATGTGTACTTTATCGATACGCTTTTTAATAACCTGATAACGAATGTTGTACGCGCCTTCTACATCGAAACGCCGCTCATCATCGCGGAAACTAATGTCAATGCTGCTGGAATGAATGAAAATCAACTGCGTGGTTTGCAGCGGTTTTTCCATCTGCGGAATAAGCGAATTTGTGATTTTTGAAATGGCCGCCATCGAAGTCAGTTGCCAGAGCCGTATGTTTTTGAGATACAGTTCACTAAACTTCTTTTCCGGCTCAATAGACTGACCGATATAGATATCATATTCAATGCCATCCGTCCTGAACTTCTCAAAATAGCAGGGATAAGACTGTTGAATTTCCTTTCTGAAAAGATCCAGATACAGGTTTACAGATGAATTGACCGTTTGCATAGAAGCTTCGAGCGCGCGTCTGTTGGAATAAGCAGCCCCGGTATGTTCGTCTGTTATTTCGAAATATTTATCGATAACATCCGCCAGTTCCTCATTTTCATCATCCGCCACGCCAGAGGCCGATTGAAAAGCCCGTGCTTCCTTAAAATGTAACAAAAAAGGATGTGCCTCGTATTCCAGGAAATCCCGCACACGCATCTCATCGCTGTCCGTAGAATCATTGTCGATTTCTTCGATCCATTTTTTGCATTTGTAGATCATCTCATCGGCGAGCCCGAAACCCAGTTTCTGCTTTAAAATCGTAAAGGTTTCTATCAATAAATCAAATTGTAAGTGCAAATCGTCCCTTAGCGCGGCATTTCTTTCCAATGTCGAATTCCGGATATCAATGGCACCATAAAGCGGATATACGTTACGGAATTGAATCGTTTCAATGGTAGAAGAAGGCATTTTGAGCGATTTGTCGCGGAGGTAATGCCAGGCCGTTTCGCGGAACCGCCATTGTACGGCAGGCTGCAAAGACGTAAATTTCTCCCTGATCACATTGTCGATTCCCACATTGAACTCATCAATGTAATATTTCATCATTTGGCCGATGAAAGGAAGTGCGGCATCGAGCCTCGCCAGCACACGCTCATCGATCGCTGTATTTGATTTGGAGTAAACTTCGAGCACTCCAATAGCCTTGTTATCGTAATATACGGGTAGCAAAGCATAAGATTCCACGCCATCGGCTTTGAGTATGCGGATGAAATCCATCTTGCTTTCGTCTTCCAGCGCCAGATTTCGCATAAACAGCACCTTAGGCGCCTGGAAATACTGGTTAGCCATAGACAGATACATATCTTCCGCCTCATTGTCCTGAAGTGCCGCGGTCATCAGCTTACTGAAAAGCACAGTACTCCGGTCGAACACAAGCTTATTGTTCACACGCAGCACGGGCAACAATCCAAAATCAATGTCCGAATTGCAGGCGAGCATTTTCAGCGCATTGGTAACGTTGCTGAAATAGGTATTTGCGTCGTAGGAAGCGCGGCCAAGAATCGCGCTTTTGATGTTGTCAACTGCATGTTCGGCTGTTACATCGGTAAATACAATGACCGAAAAACCTTCGAACCGGAACATGTTTAACGGAAGCACCCGGCTTAGCACATCAATATCGTTGGACTCCTGCAACTCCTTCCGGATCTCTTCCCGATCAAGTTCAGGAAGACTCTCCTTAGCATATACGTCTGCAAACCGGGTGTCCAGATTTGCACGGTAATATCGTTTCAGTCCGGTCTTTTCGTCGTTCAGCGCAATGATCAGGTCGCTCTCGTGCAGCGGTGGAAATTGGTAAAGCCGTTCAAGGATAAACGAGTACAGCTTTTTCATTTTCTGCTTCACATTGATCGCGGTTTTATCCGCAATCTCGCATCTGACATTGCCAGAATTGTCTGTCATCAGCTTGTAAAAACCGGATGTGCCGTAAAATACGACCGGGCTCACAGGTGTACTTAACGCCCAAAAAACTTCATCTTCATTCGTAACGGGCGGCATCAGCATGCCGTAAACCAAACTTAGTTCTTCTCTGAAATCTGCAATATTGTTGATATCAATGTCCGCCGAGAAAGCCGGATTCGACCGAAGCCGGTCCAGCACCATGGAGAAGAATGTTTTTTTGACTGTTTGTTCCCGCCCTGCTTTCTCTTCCAGAAAGTTGATAAAATTTCTGAATGATATGGAAGAGTCGATTTTCTGGAGACCGTATGGTGCATCTTGGATTACATCAATAATCGTCGGTTCCATTATTATTATTTTTAAAAACGCGCTGACTTACTGGCGGTCACCAAAAATCCGCGTTTTTCGGTAAAATCCAATGTAAAATCTTTTATTACTCTTTCGGTTCAACATCGGTTGGATAAGGTTAGTTTCCAGGATTTTAAGCAAAAAAGTCCCCCAGCTTGTGCTGAGAGACTTTTATACCTGCAATGCGATAAATGTCGACCTGAATCCCTGGCGTTTTAGAGGAGATAGCTGCGTAACTATTTCATAACCAGACCGGCGCTTGTAAAGCATGAAGTTATTTCAATGCATAGGTGTGATAACCACCGTCAGCTACGATATCTGTTCCTGAAATAAAGCTTGCGGCATCAGAAGCCAGAAACAGTACTGTTTTTGCAATTTCGTCGGGATGGCCGAGCCTTTGCAATGCGGTGGTAGTAGCTACGAATGCTTGTGCGTCCTGGGGTAAGACGCTATCCAGACCGGGTGTGGCAATTGGGCCTGGACTCACGGTATTTACGCGGATTTTCCGGGTTGCCAGCTCATTAGCAGCGATTTGAGCAATTTTAGTCAGCGCTCCTTTGGTCGCGGAATATACGCTCGTTCCCAGGGTGGCGGCGGTCGCAGCCGATGAAGATGTAAAAATGACCGATGCTCCCTCTGCCAGATGCGGAAGTAGTTTTTGCAGTGTGAAAAAATGCCCTTTTACATTGGTGGTGAACTGTGCGTCAAAATTTTCCTCGGTGACTTTTTCTATCGGCTCAAATACGCCGATCGCTGCATTCAGAAAGAGAACGTCCAGTTTATTTCCACTCTCCGCAAATGCTTGTTCCAGAACAGAAATCTCTGCAAGTTTTGAAGTATCAGATACAACAGTGGTCAATCTGGGGCTGTTTATTTGCGCGCTTGCCTTTTGTAAATTTTCGGCGTTTCTTCCGGTAACCCACACATTAGCACCTGCGTTAATGAATGCTTTTGCCGTTGCGAGTCCGATTCCCGATGTTGCGCCTGTGATAATGACGTTTTTGTCTGTGAAGTCCATAATTAAATTTTTGCTACTTTTGTAGTCTGTTTTATGAACTGCAAATGTAGCTGAAAGTAGTTTTAAAAACAAACTGCTTTCGGTAATGATATTATGAAAACAATGGAGAGAAGATCAACCTGCCCCATCAACTTTTCGGTGGAAATTTTCGGTGATAAATGGATGCTGCTGATCCTGCGTGACCTGATGTTTAACGGCAAAAACTCTTTTCTGGAGTTTCGCGCATCAGCGGAGAAGATATCCTCTGCCGTATTGACCGAAAAGCTGAACACGCTATTGGAGGAAGGAATAGTTTCCAAAGTAGTTTCACCCAAAAACGCATCCAGTTTCCTGTATCTGATCACGGACAAAGGAATCGAGCTGGTGCCGGTCATGGTGGAGGTGCTTGAGTGGGGGTCCCGGTACAACCCAGACGGCGGTCCAAAACCCTTGCTCGCCCAGATCAGGCAAAACAAAAAGAAAGCGATTGCGGAACTGCAGGATAAATTAAGAAACGAACGGCAATCTTATGTAACAGCAACCTCAAACTGACCTCTGGTGCATCAATGAACGAGTCAGGGAAGTTGCCGTAATTGCATTTTGCGCTTAATCGCAGGTATAAATCCTTACTCCTCAGAATATCCACTCGCCTCGAAACAGGAATTTAACACACGTTTAATTAACCCGATCTACTGCGATTATTGATTAATAGCAAAACTTAATTGTCCCCAGAAAAACGCAACTTTCAATCCAGTTTCAACGGTGGTCCTACCACCTTCATTTCGTTTTGTTCAAATATTTTGGCAATTTCCTGAGGCGTAGGATCGTGTGTCAGCGCTGCCATTTGCAAGAAAAAATCTTCTAACTTCCCAGCTGGCTGCAATGTTACCAGCATTTTGCCTTTGGCCGATGCCTGGGTCCAGGCGTGGGGAACGGCTCGCGGCAGAAAGATGCTCTCACCGACGGTCAGACTAAATCTTTCCTTATCAATAAGGAATTCATAAGCGCCTTCAAGCACATAAAAAACTTCATCCTGGCCCGGGTGCACATGTAGCGGCGTTCCGCGGCCCTGACTGAGTGAAGTTTGCTCAAAAATCGCAAAACCACCATCCGTATCACTACCCGAAACCTTCACATCCAACACATTCGCATTGACCCCCTTTAACTGAATGTGACCATGCTTCCGTCCTTCACCAGCCTTCGTCTTAAATACTTTTTCGATCATTCCCCTCAATGCCGCTGCCTTCGCAAATACAATGGCAGGAAGTGAACTAATGACAGCCATACTGCCAATGAATGCGTTTCTTTTCATAGGATGATGAATGTTGAAAGTTACTTTGTTCAGGTTAAAGGCATTCAGTAAAAGGGGCAAATGTGAGCATTACCGCTTAATGGACGCGTAGCGTTTGCTTTGAATATTTAAGCTAATATTTGAGAGGAGAAGCGCAACTAATGTAAGGATGTGGGCGGTGTGGAGCGCTACCTTTAAATAAGTTGGGGAGACCAAGCAGTCGCAAAGATTGTGCGGATTGAGGAGTGCTAAATGTGGAGTTGATAAAGTGGCGGGTGCGCTAATTTGATTTTGTCTATTCCAAATATTGGATTCGTTGGAGAGCGACATTTTCACCAACTCTGCTGCGGATTTTTTGTGAATATCGGTATCCAAGGTCATCAACATATTCTATGTCCATTTCGACAGTCTCACCTGTAATCGGCTGTCGTTTGGAACGGCCATTAACATAGAATTAGAATGAATTTCCAGCAACTAATCGATGACATTGCAACTCATTTATCAAAGCACCATGAGCGTCACAAAATTTAAAGCTTATCCGTGTTTTTTGGAACAAATATTACTGAACAGCCCTAAATATCAACTGCCTCTTACTTTCATGCCTCGTGACCAACAGAAATCTCCCCAATTTAATATCTGAAATCAAGTCTTTAAGAAGTTGTGTTTTGGCGTCGTCGGTTATATTTGGTGATCCGTCGGGGCCGGTTTTTGGATGGAGGAACAGTAAATACAGGTTATCGCCTTTTACGATAACGTAAAAATAGGTGCGGTATCCGCCAGATCCTCCTAAACGCTTTTTGATATATGGATTTTCGGCATGGCCTCCTAAACGTTTGCCACCTGAGAAATCTATTTTTTCTGCGAAGAAATAATCGACAATTTCTTTTTCCAAATCTCTGTACGCATTCTTCTTGCTAAGCTTTTTGAATATTTTCTCAAACTCAACGGTGCAGAATATTCTCATAAAAGATTTGAAAGCTCATTCATTGCATCATTGAATTCTTTGGAGTTAGGCAATGTAATTACTGCGGATCTTAGATCAGAAATCGCTTCACCTAATTCTTCAATTGATTCTTTGTATGCCTTGAACTCCCTTGCTGCAATCCCATTTTTAATTACAGGTTGAATCGTTTCAATGTATTCCAACTCCAAATCATACCAAATTTGGGAGGAGTCGAGTAATCCGACGATGGTCTCTTTTACTTTTTCATCCGAAATGTCAACCCAAGTAAGTTCGGCGAGGTAGGTGCTGACGGTTTTGGCGCTTGCAGTCTTTCTTGTCAGGCTGTCTTGTAACTTATTAATCGCCAGGCTGATGGAGGAAACCAGATCCTTCTGGTCTTTTACGACTTTTCCTGTTGCCGTAGTAGATACAGCCTTTCTTAGTCCCTGGGTGAGTCTATGAATATTTGGCTTGGTCGCAATCATGGTCAATATTTTAGTCTTCTTTAATAAATCTTTGCTGACTAAGGTAACAAATTAAAGCAAAAAAAGAATCAGCATTGAGGTTGTACAGCTAACCAAAACTCGGCATCCGTGTTAGGGAACGCAGCGCCCAAACGAATTGCCATTTCGGGTGACACCGCAGATTCTCCATTGATAATTGCGGACAGGGTTTTCCTGGTTGTTCCCAATATTGCGGCCACCTGCTCAACGGTGAGTCTTTTTCCTGTTTCCGCATAAATTCCGTCAAGCGTTTCGCGGATAACTTCGCCTGGATGGGCGGGATCAATCAAAATCATAGCAATGCTCCTGTTTATGATAACCTATAAAGCCAACGTCTAAGGCATTCTCTCCCTATTACTTGTCTCGAATTGTAAAGCCGCAGAGCGGCTTCCTGTTTCTAGAACAACGATATCAGTTTTATGGCAAAGGCCCCAGCGGGGCCTCCTGATTAATCGCAAATTCACAGGAGGCCCCGCCGGGGCCCAACAAATTATTATCATTGATTTCTAGAAACAGGTTGCTCCTCCGGAGCTTTGCGGTTCACCTATTTACCGCCCCCCAGTCAACCGCTCCAACCGCCCCATCATCTCATCCTTCTCCTTCAACATCCGCTCATACAAAGCAATCTTCTCCTCATGAAGTTGAATAATCTTTTCTACTGGATGTAAATGGAAGGTGCCGAAATTGAAGGAGTTTTCGACCTTATCAAATGTATTTGCAATAATATTCACAGCCTGCTCCTCATCAAAATTCCGAATTGCCTCCGCAGGAATCTTCAAAATCGCCGCAACCTGCTCCAAAATATCGGAGTCAATCTTTTCCCTCTGTTCTAGCAGCGAGACTTTTTGTTGGTTCCAATCTTCGCCTAGTTCGAATGCGAGCGCGTCTTGTTTGATCGCGAGCATTTCCCGAAATCTTTTGAGATTGCGGCCTTCGTGGATCTTGGGATTGGAGGTAGTATGTGTCATTTGGAAAGGGTGTTTGGTTAAAAAGGCAATTTATGTAAATCTCCCGGGAAGTGCTTAGATATCTTACAGGCGTCGCGATGTATGTTACCGGGCAATTGTGTTAGGAATTGGTCGCAGCAGGATCGGTAACGACCGTTTCGAGTTTGGAATATTCCATTGTCAGGTTTACTGAACGTTCTCCCTTAGGACGGGTTCGGTGGACGATGTTTTTGGGAATTGTAAAAAGCTGACCAGGAAGTAATTCAATGCTTTCTGTTTCTAAATCAATGATTAATACACCTTCAACGGTCAGGAACGTCTCGTCCGAATTGGGATGGTAATGCCAGTAATAACTTTCGGTCATTACACTTAGTCTCACAACATGGTCATTCAACTCAGCTACTGTAAAATTTGCATAGCTGTCTGTTACCGCCCGGGTAAGTTCAGCAATATCGAGTCGGGTAAGCGGGGCTGCGTTCATCATGGCTTTTGATAAAATAACATCGGATACATAGATACAAAATCTGCGCGAGCGTACGCATTAGAAAACCGGTCTTACGCCCGCAGCTTTTCGTAAGTTACTAAGTCCAAATAATAGTTGATCACTCACAGAAGTGTAAAATGAAGGGAGTGAAAAAACAAGACCTGCCGCAGAAGATTTGTGTAGTCTGTGGCAGGCCATTTACCTGGCAGAAGAATTGGGAAAAGGTTTGGGATGAAGTCAAATATTGCACTGAAAAGTGTCGGCACATGAAATGAATCGCCGCCTAACTCTTTTTCCGTTTGTTTACAATGTATAATCAATCGAGCTCATATGTGCTTCACCCATTCTTTCACCGTAAATAGGAAATTTGGATAACATGGTATCGATATCCTGAAAATCCTTTTGGGTCAGAACAAGGTTTTGAGCACCTAAATTCTCTAATAAGTGGTCTTCGAAACGCGTACCGGGAATCGGTACAATACTTGGACTTTTTGCAAGTAACCAGGCAAGCGCTACCTGTGAAGGTTTAGCATTCTTGTTTGCTGCATATCCTTTAAGCCATTCAATCAGAGGCATATTCAATGGCATGAATTCTTTCGAATAGCGTGGGAAGCCAGCCCGGAAATCGGTTTCCTTATCAAACTTTGTCGTAGTGTCATACTTTCCCGTCAAAAATCCTGATCCTAGCGGCGACCACGGCACAAAGCCGATCCCTAATTCTTCACAGGTTTTCAATACACCATTCAATTCAACATTTCGTGTCCACATGGAATACTCCGATTGTACGGCACTAACCGGCTGCACGGCATGGGCGCGACGAATCGTTCTTGGGCTTGCTTCCGAAAGGCCAAAATGTAAAACCTTCCCTTGTTGAATAAGGTCTTTAATCGTACCGGCAACATCCTCAATAGGTACATTCGGATCAACGCGATGCTGATAATAAAGGTCAATGTAGTCTGTTCGCAGGCGCTTCAAGGATTCTTCAACTACCTTTTTAATTCTTTTAGGCCGGCTGTCCAATGCAACGGTTCCATCAATTGCAAATCCGAACTTCGTAGCAATTTTCACCTGATCACGAAAAGGTTGAAGCGCTTCTCCCACAAGTATTTCATCCGTGTACGGACCATAAACTTCGGCAGTGTCAAAAAAGGTGACACCATTTTCAAATGCTGTTCGGATCGTTTTGATAGACTGCTGGTGGTCGGCAGGTGGATTGTAATTTCCGGCCATATTCATGCAGCCCAGGCCGAGTTCTGAAACTTCAAGGCTTCCTAGTTCACGTGTTTTCATCTTTGGTTCTACTTTGTTGGTTGCTTTATTAACTGATTCAGATTTGCCGGAGGCAAATGCAGCGGGTAGGGGAGCCAGCGTTATCGCTGTTCCCGTGAGTGCTGTGTTTTTTAAAAAACTTCGTCGTGTTATCATGATACAAAAGTCATAATAACCGGAGTCCGGAAATAAAGAAAAACAAAGTTAAAAGTATGAAAATCAAAGGTGGCTGGATCTTACAGCTTTGGGAACGCTGCCGGTTTTCTTTTTGAAAAAATTGTTGAAATAGGTGGGGTATTCAAATCCAAGCGCGTAAGCTATCTCTGTTATATTCCAGTCTGTATGTTGCAAAAGAGCTTTCGCTTCGGCGATAATCCTGTCGCTGATGAGGGTGGATGTTGCTTTGCCGGTAATTTCTTTCACCGCGCTGTTCAGATAATTAATATGGACCGATAAGTATCCGGCATAGTCCTGGGCAGTTCTTAACGTGAGCGGTTGATCCGTACTTTCAATTGGAAACTGGCGCTCCAATAGTTCGAGAAATACAGAAGTAATCCGCGCTGCGGCATTATTATGCCTGATGTTACTTTCGGAAGGCTGCATTTTCAGCGCCTCGTGGATGATCAGGCTCATATAATTTCTAATCAGCTCATCCTTAAATGCATATTCGGTTTCCTGCTCTTTGATCATCTCCTCGAATAGCCCTGTCAACTTCTTCTTTTGAGTTTCATTGAGACCAAAAATGGGTGTTCCGCCAATTTTGAAAAGCGGCGATTGTAGCAGACTTTCCGAGCGTTCATTCAGGTTCATAAAATCCTCCGTGAACAGGCAGGTGTATCCATAATGCTCTTCCGACCTCGGTTCGCAGGAATACGGGATACGCGGATTTCCGAAAAACAAAAAGGTATCCTCCGTTTCAATACTCCGTTCGGCATAGTTGAACAGAAACCGGCCAGTTGTAATATTGATCTTATAGAAATCCTTGCGGCTATAACTGTATCCGCCTGATTTGCTATTTGTTTTGTAAACTTTAAAACCCGTGAGTTTAAGTTGATCGCTCATCTTGCAAAACTAAGAAAAACAAAGGTGGTATTCGCATCCGCAGATATCGTGGCCTTGTAACATTTTGTGTTTCGCTGACGTTGAACTTGTGAAAAGCCAAATTGAATGTCTGCTGCAAACAAAATCGGGTTGGGAGGGAGCTGCCATTGGTGTACCGAGGCAATATTTCAATCGTTGAAAGGCGTGATCCAGGTAAGTCAGGGCTGGATTGAGGCGGACAATGATTCAGCCGGATTTTCAGAAGCAGTAATTGTTGAATTTAATCCCGATATGATTTCCCTGGAAAACCTCATTGAAGTTCACCTTCACACGCACAGCTGCACGTCCGAACATTCCATGCGATCGAAGTACCGATCCGCAGTTTATACTTTCAATGACGATCAGGTAATCCCAGCAAAAGAGGCTATTAGAATGTTACAGAAGCAATTCGAGGATCCAATTATTACAAAAGTGATTCCCTTCAAAAACTTCAAATTGAACAATGAGCAATATCTGGATTACTACTACCAAAACCCTGACAAACCGTTTTGCAAAACTTTCATTGACCCTAAATTGAAGATTTTATTAAACCAGTTTTCGAGCCACGTGAATGAAGAAAAAGTCGCTCATACTACGATAACTTTTTCACAACAGCCATGATCTTTTGTTCCTGCCTGCTTTCATTTGGTTGTGAGAGAATTGTATTCATAATTTCTTCCTGCTCCTCATCCGGCAGAGCTTTGAATTTCTTCAAAATCCCGGCATCTTCAAACAGATCAAGCAACTGATCTTTTGAGCTCAGTTTATTGTCTGAATTCTTGTACATGGTCACCACCACTTCATCGCCGCCACCTTTGTTAATGGCTTTTCTAATGGTGCCATTCACAGAAATCATTTTATCCGCATCCGTAACCGGCGCGAGGTTCAAGTTTTCGAACTCATAACCGTCAATGGTACCCGATACCTTCATTTCACCCCAGCTCCCCCGAATGTCTTTCGTTCCCGGTATCACCAAATGATACGTCCACGCACCCTTACCGGGTTCATGCCGGAGAATTAGCTTTTCGTTTTTTAGGAGTGTTTTCATGTTTTGGGTTGGGGGGCTAATAAGAGTCACTTGTCTTCTTTTGACTTAAGTGCTTCTCAATCAGCCTCTTCTCGCGCTCTATCTCGGCAATCAACTCTTCCTCCGTCGGCAGATAAAGCAGATACTTGGTAGCAAACAACTGCTTGCTATCATTTAAAATGCTATACTTTTATGAGCCGGTAATGTGTCCAGCTCAATTCCCTACGCACTGCGTAAGATTTTTGGTTATCAGAAAAAGTCAGATAAGATTTTCGGAAATTTTCAAGGTTTGCTACTGAAAATCCTTTGCCGATTTCGCGGCTTAAATCCTTCGAAAGTTGCTTGATAATACCTTCTCCATAGGCCGCTCGGATTTCCCCAAACTGTTCTTCTTCCACGATTCTTTTGCCGATCTGCCAATAAGCTTCAAGCATCGCTGTATTGACGGCCCTGTAAGCATTTTGTCTTGCAGATTGTAAAATGCGAACAACATCCTGTATTAAGGACATTTCCGAAGACTTGGATTCGATCATCGCGTTAGTAGTTTCTCCAACCTCCCCATCATTTCATCCTTCTCCTTCAACATCCGTTCATAAAGCTCCATTTTATCGTCGTGAAGCTTTTTCAATTCTTCAATCGGATTGATGTTAAAAGTAGCGTAGATATTTACTCCGCTCGATTGGTCGTGAAATGTATTGGATATAATATTAATTGCCTGCTCCTCATCAAAATTCCGAATCGCCTCCGCTGGTATCTTCAAAATAGCCGCAACCTGCTCCAAGATATCCGAATCGATCTTTTCCTTTTGTTCAAGTAGGGAGATTTTCTGCTGGTTCCAGTCGTCGCCGAGCTCGAATGCGAGATGATCTTGTTTAATCGCGAGCATTTCTCTGAAACGCTTCAAATTTCGGCCTTCATGAATCTTTGGATTGGAGGTAGTATGTGCCATTGTGGAAGGTGTTTTGGTTTAAAAAAGCAATTTATGTAAATCTCCCGGGAAGTGCCGAGATAATTTACAGGCCTCTTGTTGTATGTTACCAAGTCACACATTCAGCCTCTCCTAGTGCTCAATCTCCATCACCCGCACCTTCCCATTCTCAAAAGTATAGACGTGAAATAACACCGTATCACTCAAAATTTCACCTTTCAGATTCTTTATAACTTGATGCACTTTAATGGCAATCCGGCCGTCTGGCTTCGCATCAAATGAAATCGGCTCGACCACGGGATAAATCTCTTGCCATTGTCGCAGCCAGTAGGCCCGCACTTCCTCGTGCCCGGAAATGTAGCCGCCCTCCCAGCCATTAGGCCAGCTCACGTCTGTGTGCAAATGCGCCAGAACTGCATCGATCCGGCGAGCATTGAAATCCTGGTAAAGCTGGCGAAGTAGTGTTTGATAGTCCATAAGATGGTTTGGTTTGAAATTCCAAAACTACGTCTTGACTGTCTCTTCCAATGTCGGCAAACATTGAGATTTAGTTGCAATTAGCGATGCGTGTTCAGGTTTCTATCCCTGATATCTTACGAACGATAAAAACCATAAATGACAAAACCCACCAATATCGATTCGGTGATCCAGATGGTGCGGGTGTTTGAATGTGAGATTCGTCGAATCAGCCAGTGGCCAACCAGGCATGCTGCCATGATCAGCAGCCCAAGAACAATTTCGAGCGGATAGTCCCGCTTCTGGTCCGGTGTTCCATAAAGCACATAAAACGTTCCATGCAGAATTTCGTACATGCCCAGCAATGCGCCCAGCGTAAGAGGTGTGATCCAGATCAATAACTTCTCAATATTCATTTTCGTAAGCATTGGTTAGCAAGGTTCTTCCACAAAAATTGGTCTAACATTTAACGCTTTTCGTAAGTTAACAAGTCCAAATGAATAGTTGGTTACCTACCAGATTTCACCATGAAAGGAACAAAAAAACAAGACCTGCCGCAGAAAACTTGCGTAGTCTGCGGCAGGCCATTTACCTGGCGGAAGAAGTGGGAAAAAGTTTGGGATGAAGTCAAATATTGCAGTGAAAAGTGTCGGCGGAACAGAGTTGCGGCAACTGGCTGACATTACCGTTGCGCAATGACCGCATTCACCTTATAGGCGTTCCTCATTTTTTCTCGCTCCACACGATACACAAACCGCTTTTTATCAATCGATAAAATCACCTGCGCCGAGTCGGCCAAAATAGGTGAAATATCAATGTGCCTTCTGTACTGATCATGACTTGTAAATTCCTGATAAACAACCCGATCCCGGTAGTCTGCGATCTCGATTTTGTATCTTATGCTTTCGGGATTGTCGACAGCCACGCGCACTTTACCTTCGGCATTAATGGACACATGAATTCGGTAGGACATCTTGGAAGCATCGGCTTCCAGGCTTTGTGAGGAATGCGTTGGCTTCGATTTGGCAGGGTCGGAGGGAAGCTCCTCGGTTTTAAGGCGGGCAATTACCAATTTGTTTGCCGAAATGTCGGAGAGAAGTTTGTTAAGACGTCGTTGGGTTCGCTTGTTTTGCTTGATATATTTTTCGGGAACATCCTCTTTATAAAGCAGTTCACTACCATTTCCGAAAAATTGGACCTCTGTATTTCTGGATTTGACATCGGTCAATATCCGCCAGTGGTAGCCAGAAGAATCTGCATTCAGAGCAAGATAACCCTGCGGCGCGGATTGTGCTTGTGTAAATTGCCCGAAATGTAGGGCCGGTAAAACGAGTAATAGGAGTGACAATTTGCGCATGACGAGGTAATGTTTTAGTTGAACTTGTTTGCATTGCATAAGCAAGTAGCCCAACATTTACATTACAAATCTGGATTTTAGACGTACTACGCCGCCACTTTCCTACATCACCTAAAAAGCAGGTAATGACATTATTCAGGGATTACGGCACCTTTTTCCGTTTAGAAAATACGTTTGGGAGGCAAATGGTGTCGTTGGGCGAAAGTCTGGATTTCTGATTTGCCAATTTCTTAGTTTTAAGCCTTGAAGACTTCAAAAATTACGAATGATTCGCGTCTCAACCCTTAGGCCGCCGAGGGAGCTTTGGACACAAAGTTTTTTCTGGCTGTGCTTTTTTCTGTTTGAATGGCTCAATACGGGCGCATATCTGGACAATTTCCAGCAAAGCCTCTGTCTGATCAGCATGCAACTGCCGCTGTTGATCATCGCGGCCTACTGGCATTTGCTTGTCACGGTGCGTAAGTTTTTGCTCCACCGGCGTATGGTGGCATTCTGGTTATCGCTTTTGATCGGGTTAGTCGTTTTCGGCATATTGAGGCGTGCGATCAATTACAACTGGTATTACCCAGTTTATTATCCCGAAGCATTGACCAAACCGTTTCTTTATTTGCCCAAAATCATGGCTGAGGCTATGCAGCTGCATCTGGTTGTGGCGCTTTTTGTAGCTGTCGACCTGGTAAGGCACGCACTTTATCAGCAAAGTCTGAGTGAGACTTACCGACGTGAAAAAGTCTCGGCCGAGTATCGGTTGTTGCAATCACAAGTGCAGCCCCATTTTCTTTTTAATACATTAAATAATCTCACATCAGTCTCCATTCAGCAGCCCGACAAAATGCCTAACCTGTTACAACGTCTGGCAGGGTTATTGAGCTATCAACTGCATGAAAGTCACAGGGATTCCGTGCCGCTATCGAAGGAAATCGCTTATCTGAAAGATTACATTTCTCTCGAACAAATCCGTTACGGCGACCGGCTGGACATTCAGACTAATTTCAATTACCTCTCAGCGGCGGGCGAGGTAAGAGTGCCACCGCTGCTTTTGTTACCATTTGTAGAAAATGCATTCAAACACGGAGCCGCGCAAACGGAGGGCGACTGCTGGATACAAATCAACCTGTCACTGAATGATAAACGGCTGATCTTTTCGGTTGAAAATTCAGTTCAATCCGATACGAAAGTGCCATTCCAGTCGGGTTTGGGACTTATTAATCTTAAAAAGCGACTTGAAATCCTGTTCTCGGACAGTTACGAATTGGTGACGATGCCGGAAGAGGGACAGTTTTTAGCAGTGTTAAAATTCAATATCGACTGATGGGGATCCGCTGTTTTGTGCTAGACGATGAGCCACTGGCTACCGACCTGATGCAGGATTACATCAGCCGTTTGCCCGATCTTGAACTCGTGGGCATTTCCAACAGTCCCACGCAAGGCCTTCAACTATTACAGCAATTGCAGGCTGAGGTTATTTTTCTTGATATACAAATGCCCCGGCTCACAGGCTTCGATTTATTGCGACCATTGGGTTACCGTCCCAAAGTCATTTTCACTACCGCATTTCGGGAGTACGCTTTGGATAGTTATGAGTTTGATGTTGTCGATTTTTTGGTCAAACCCATATCCTTCGAGCGATTTCTCCAATCGGTAGGGAAAATTTACCGTTTTTCCCCAAGCAATGCGACGCAGCAGGAACAAGCTCAGGTTGCGCCAGTTGCCCGCGAATACCAGTATTTCAAGGTAGATAAGGAAATGGTCAAAATATTTCTCGATGATATTTTCTGGGTCGAAAGTCTGAAAGATTATGTGAAGCTGCACACCCGGTCGGGCGCGCTGGTGTCTTACCTGCGGATCAGTTACCTGGAAGAAAAGCTTCCGCACGACCGTTTTATCCGCATTCATAAATCTTTTATCATCTCCCTCGACCACATTCAGGCCATCAGCGCGAATTACGTGCGGATCGGCAACGAGGAAATCCCGATTGGAAGAAATTACAAAGCAGGCCTGGACAAAATTCTTCAAAACTCACATTAAACATCATTCACCATGGCGAAAATCACATTAAACATTAACAAAAAAGATTATCCGCTGGAAGCCGACCCGCAGATGCCACTTTTGTGGGCGATCCGCGATCTGGCCGGGCTGAAAGGCACCAAATATGGCTGCGGCGTGGCGCAATGCGGCGCTTGCGTGGTGCATTTGGATGGAGAAGCAGTGCGTTCGTGTGTGACGAAAGTGATCCGAGCGGCTGGCAAAAAGGTAGTGACGATCGAAGGTTTGTCCGAAACAAATTCACACCCGGTACAGAAAGCCTGGCAGGAAATCGACGTGCCGCAATGTGGTTATTGCCATTCCGGGCAGATCATGTCTGCCGCCGTGCTCCTGCGCGAAAAGCCCAACCCCACAGACCAGGATATTGACGATGCAATGGCTGGTAACATTTGCCGTTGTGGCACGTATTTGCGCATTCGTGAAGCGATCCATACAGCTGCGGATTTGCAGAAAAAAACGGGTACGAAAGGTTAATCACTCCATTTTCAAAATCACTTTATGAAGCAAAAACCAGAAAATGGCGCGAAACGATTCGTTTCTAAAAAAGCAGTCACGATGCTATCAATATTCATATTTATTGTCGCGGTCGGAGCATCTGCATTTAGAAATGATTTACCTGAAAAAGAAATCAAATTCAACACCATTACCCGCGATAGTGTGGCGTCTGTTCAGGCTTTTGAGATAGTCTATAAAACGCTGATGAGCCCGCGATGTATGAACTGCCATCCGGCCGGTGATGTGCCGCTGCAAGGTGATGATAGTCATTTGCATGCAATGGGGCCCAAACGTGGCGTGGACGGAAAGGGCGTTTATGCCATGAAATGTTCCAATTGTCATCAGGAAACGAATGTTGCGGGCCTGCACATGCCTCCCGGAAATCCCGACTGGCATTTACCGCCTGCTGCTTTGAAAATGGTTTTTCAGGGAAAAAGTGCGCATGAGCTGGCCAAACAGCTGGTTGACAAAAAGCAGAACGGAAACAAGGATATGCAAAAGCTGATCGAGCACGCCGACGACGGATTGGTGCTCGCAGGCTGGAACCCGGGTGAAGGCAGAACATTACCGCCGGTAACGCACGCAGAATTTAAAAAAGCCTGGATCACGTGGCTACAAAGTGGCGCTTTTGCTCCCAAAAAATAACTTCAAACCGACTTCACCATGAACCAAGATAAAACAGGCCTAGACAGGCGCTCATTTTTGAAGGCATCGCTCATGTCCGGCGGAGGGCTTATGCTGACCGTTAGCTGGTTATCCAGCTTTAAATCGGCTGATAAAAGCGAAATGCTAAATTTGCCCGAGCAATGGGCGACCTTAAATGGTTACATTCATATAATGCCAGATAACAAGGTAAAACTCATTTGTCCTAACCCTGAATTCGGGCAAAATGTAATGACTTCCCTGCCCATGATGCTGGCCGAGGAACTGGACGTGGACTGGAAAAACGTGACTGTCGAAATGGGGCCACATGATCCTGCGAAGCTCGGGGCTCAGTTTACGGGCGGAAGCAATTCCGTGCGCATGTACTGGAAACCACTTCGCGAAGCCGGTGCTGCCGCGAGGCAAATGCTGCGTGAAGCTGCCGCCCAAACCTGGAATGTGCCGGTCGGCGAGGTGACGACCAAAGCAGGAATCTTGTCGCATTCAAGTGGGAAATCGGCTAAGTATGGCGATATGGCCAGCAAAGCAGCCAGCATTCCAGTCCCGAAAGATTTGAAACTGAAAGCGCCTAAGGATTTTACGATTATCAGGAATTCTAAAAAGAATGTTGAAATCAAAAAAATCACTTCCGGCAAGCCGCTTTTCGGGTTGGATTATAGTGTAGACGGCATGCTGATCGCCATGATCCAGCACCCGCCTGCTTTTGGAATGAAACTCAAATCCTTTGATGCTGCCGAAACACTAAAAATGCCTGGTATTAAAGATGTTTTTACTCAAAAATTATATGCGGACGATTTGGAACAAGGCGGTTTTGATACACGCACATTCAATGACCTGCTTGTTATCGTTGGCAATAGCACCTGGGAAGTGATGAATGCTCGCAAAAAGCTGGTCGCCAACTGGGAGCCTGCGGGTGATTTGAAAGATAAAATTGGTGGCAGAGGTGGCGTAAAAGAGGTTACCATCCCGGGAGCGCTCGAAAGTACGACCACGCAATTGCAGCAAATGCAGGAATACGCAGCCAAGCCTGCTCAGGAATTAAGAAGGGACGGCGATCCTGAATCTGCATTTAAGAATGCTGCCCAAGTGATCGAGCGGACATACAATGGGCCTTTTCTGGCGCATAATACGATGGAACCGATGAATTTCTTCGCGCACGTCACCGCAGATAAAGCGTTGTTAGTCGGGCCGTTACAGGCTCCGGGCTGGACAGAACCAATGCTTTCGAAGCTCTTGAACCTGCCCCCCGACAAAATTGAAATCCAAATGACACGAATGGGCGGTGGCTTTGGTCGCCGGGCATATGGACATTATCTCTACGAAGCTGCATTGATTTCCAAAAAAATGAAAGCGCCGGTGAAGCTGATGTACACCCGCGAGGACGACATGACCTACGGCATTTACCGCCCCATGTACACCGCGACTTACCGCGCAGCTTTGGACGCCAATAAAAACCTGATCGCTTTTCATGTAAAAGGCGGCGGCATTCCCGAGCATCCTATTCATGCCAACCGGTTTCCGGCTGGTGCCGTTGACAATTACCTGGCGGAAGGCTGGCAGATCGCATCCAACATTACCATCGGCGCTTTCCGGGCTCCGCGTTCCAATTTCAATGCAGCTGCCGAGCAATCCTTCTTGGATGAAGTAGCAGAAGCCGCCGGCAAAGATCCGATCGCATTCAGGCTGGAACTCTTGAAAAGGGCCAAAGAAAAACCGGTTGGTAAAAACAACGAATATGACGCCGATCGCTATGCCGGCGTGCTGGAATTGGTACGTGATAAATCCAATTGGAACAAGCCCGGAAACGAAAAGTATAAACGTGGTGTAGCCGCTTATTTCTGTCACAATTCTTATGCTGCACACGTGGTAGATATGGTCACGCGCGACGGGCAACCTTATGTTGAGCGTGTTTTCAGTGCGATGGATTGCGGAATTGTGATCAATCCGGATGCTGCTACGAATATGGTGCAGGGCGCTGTTGTCGATGGAATTGGCAATGCACTTTACGGCCAACTTACTCATAAGGACGGAGCCGCCCAGCAAAGCAACTTCCACAATTACAGGATGATCCGGATGAACGAAGCGCCGAAAAGCGTGGAAGTGCATTTTGTCCAGAATGACCTGGATCCAACCGGATTAGGGGAACCGCCATTCCCACCAGTTTTCGGTGCAGTGGCGAATGCATTATATAAAATGAAAGGCAAACGTTATTACAATCAGCCGTTTAAAGATGAAACAGAGAAAGTAATTTGATCGAGATTTAAAGCAGAAAGCGGGTGTCTTACTTAAATGAGACATCCGCTTTCTGTTTCTTTCGATAATCGTTTTGCCGTTTTAAGCCGGTTGCATTGTCTTTTGCGGATCGAAAACCACACGCATACAATTGTCTTCTTTTTTGGTAAACATATCATATCCCTGCTGTCCCTGATCCAGGCCCATTTTATGGGTTACTAAAAAAGATGGGTCAACTTCGCCGTTTTGAACGTGTTCGAGCAACTTCGGAATGTATTTTGGCCCGTGCATTTGTCCCATCCTGAAATTTAGGGCCTTGTTCATCGCTGCGCCCATTGGAATCTTGTCTACAAAACCGCTGTAAACGCCCACAATGGAAACTGTACCACCTTTGCGGCAAGCCATAATGGCGTCGCGCAACACGAGTGGACGGTCATTTTCAATCCGCGCCCATTGTTTGGCTTTGTCATACGCATAACCAAAGCCGGACCCTGATGCTTCCATCCCCACAGCATCAATACAGCAATCAGGGCCGCGGCCTCCGGTTAAATCTTTCAAAGCTTCCAGAATCTCAACTTCTGTAAAATTGAGGGTTTCAGCTTTGCTTTTTTCTTTCGCTACTCCAAGCCGGTATTGCTCGCGATCGATCGCGATTACCCGCTCTGCGCCCATGAGCCACGCACTTTGCATCGCCATTTGGCCTACACCGCCTGCTCCCCAAACTGCAACCACGCTACCTGGTTTAATGTTCGCCATATCCGCCGCCATATACCCGGTTGGAAATGCATCGGAACAAAAGATAACCGAGTCATCTTGCAGACCCTCAGGTACTTTGAAAGCGCCATTGTCCGCAAAAGGAACCCTAATATATTGTGCGTGACTACCAGCATACCCGCCGAAAGCATGGGTGTAACCAAAAATGCCGGCCATCGTATCCCCGTACAACTTTTCGGGGATGTATGCATTCGGATTTGTATTATCACAAAGCGAAAAGGATTGCTCGTTGCAATAATGACATTCGCCGCAAGCAATGACCGAAGCCACCACCACGCGATCGCCCTTTACGAACTTTCTGACATCCCGGCCAGTTTCGACGACCTCGCCCATAAACTCATGTCCGAGTACGTCGCCAGCCTTCACAGTAGGGATAAAGCCATTGATGATATGCAGGTCCGACCCGCAAACCGAGGACAAAGTCACGCGCACGATCATGTCCTTTGGGCTGATGATTTCAGGATCCGGCACGTTTTCCACCCGCAGATCCTTTACGCTGTTATAACAAAGGGCTTTCATATTCTTTCTCAATTTTATCGTGAGTAGTATCGTCAAATGTCAGCTTCTTGCCCGAGGGCTGCGCTTCGCTTACAGGAATTTCGCCTGTTTCCATCAGCCTTTTAAAGCGACGCAAATCTTCTTTCACCATTTGTTTGAAAGCCGGATTAAACAGCTTTGCGATGGTAGTACCGATTGCACCTGCCGGCGGCAAATACTTGATAATCACATAAATCTCCGTCCCCTGGTTACCGGGTGCATCTTTGAACAAAACCTCTCCCGAATTGTCAACGGCTGCATTAGCCACCGATCGCCAGCTGAGCTTTTCATTTGCGATGTCTTCTACAATCTCGGCGTCCCAGGAAATCTTGCCCACACCACCTGGAACCGGTGCAACCCAATGTGATCTTCTGTTATCGATCTGCTTCACCGATTCAAGGTGCTGCATGAAATTGGGCAGGTTTTCAAGATTGCGCCAGTACATGTAAACCTCCGCCCTGGGTTTGTTAATGGTCAGGCTTTTGGTGATCTCTGTCGAATCGACCGGCTGTTTGGCTGATTCCTTTTGCATGCGATTGGTGACGGGACAGTAACCCGAAGCGCCTCTTTCAAATAAGGCTGCACCCGCGGCTCCAACCAGCAGGCCAGGCATTGAAAATTTCCGTAGTCCGAAATACATCAGCGCAAGTCCCGCGGCGGCCGATACGATCCGCTCGGTGGAACCCACATTGATGTAAGATGAACCCGTCGGCTGCGGCTTAATCACGCCGCGATCGATGAATTCAGATGAAGTGATTTTGATTGTTGCCATCGCTTTTAATTTAAGTGAGTGGAAAGTGCAGCGCCCAGGAAAACAACGTTCCAGCTAATTTGAAGTTGGTACGTGATTTTATTTTGTGTTAACTATCTGTTATTGAACATATTAGAAATATTTTGAACCTTTCCGCAGTAGATGGAATTCCCCATTCCGTGGTATAAAGGCCGGTTGTAATGTTCCGGCCGCATGTTACAGCCAGCAAATAGGAAGGCAGATTTTGACAATGTTACCTAATTAGCTAACTTTATAAAAACTTAACACACACTATATCAGCAATAAGCGGAAGTTTATCAGGAATATATGCCTGGCAGAAAAACTTGAAAATCAATATTTCGATGAACAACGGAACTCTAAATAAGGAACTAATCTCATTTTCGTCACATCTTGACGATCAATATGGAAAGCAGGGATCGGCTGAGCGAGAGCAATACGAAGAAGAGTTCGAAGCCTTCAAATTAGGAGCTATGATTCAGGAGTTGAGGAAGAAACAGGGTTTGACACAAGAGCAACTTGCTGATAAATGTGGTACGACGAAAACTTATATTTCACGCATTGAGAATAATGCGAGCGATATTCGGCTGTCGACTTTGATGCGGATTGTAAGAGAGGGTTTGGGTGGGAACTTGAAGTTGAGTGTGACGGATCGAGGACTGCGATTTCAGTAAGTTCTTACTGAAATCGAAAATTTGTACATTACCAAAAAATCTTTGCTATGACTTATAAAATCGTTTGTCCAGTAGAAAACAATCAGGTGATCCTGACGCTTCCACCTGATTTTCGGAATAAGAAACAGGTTACCATATATGTTGACGATCAGATCGATGTCAAATCTCAGAAAATTGAAGCAATGAAAGCAGCTGCCAAAGACCCATTATTTCTTGCTGACATTGAAGAAATTCATGCTCAGTAGCGGAGTCCAAACGTATTACATTTATAAGCATTGAATACATTGTAACCTACCCAACCCACACTACATGAAAACCACCCTCACTCATCTCCCCGAAGACAAACAGGAAGAACTAAAAACCATCACTGAAATCATTCTGTCCAAAATTACCGCCGAAATGGTCATCCTTTTCGGTAGCCACGCGCGTGGCGATTGGGTGGAGGATTTTCAGGAAACCTACGAATATGTGAGCGACTATGATATTCTTGTAATTACAAAAGACAGAAAGGCTGCGAGAGGACACAAAAAGTGGCAGGATTTGGATAGGGAATTGGCAGCTCATCAAGACATTACCAAAGCCAATATTATTCAACATAGCGTTTGGTTTGTGAATGATAAGATTGAACGGAACTACTACTTCTTTATCGATATTTTGAAGGAAGGAGTTTTGCTTTTTGACTCCGGAAAATTTAGCCTATCTGAGCCAAAAGAGATGAAGTCGGAAGACAGAAAAGAAAAGGCAAAAGAGCAGTTTCAGCATTGGTTTGGTACTGCAAATGAATTCATAGATATCGACAAAGATTTAGAAAAAGGTCACTTAAAGAAAGCAGCATTTTTATTACATCAGGCAACCGAGAGATATTACGCAACCACCCTTCTCGTTTTCACAGATTACAAACCGAGAACGCACGACATTGAGGAATTGGGAAAACAAGTCGAAAAACTTCATCCCGACTTTGCAACTGCTTTTCCCAAAAATACAGCCGAGGAAGTGCGGTTATTTAAACTTCTTAAAAAAGCGTATATCGATGCACGATATGACATGAATTACAAGATCGAAAAAGAAGAATTGGAATACTTATCCGATCGTGTGAAATTGCTGAAAGATTTGACAGAGCGCATTTGCAATGAACGTATTGCGCAGTTTATATAGGAATAGAAAGCTCCTCAAATGTCAGTTTAGCATCCAGTACTCATTGGCGTACAGCCCACAAGCTGCCTGAAAAGCCCTGTGAAATGCTGCGGATACTTAAAGCCCAGATCATAAGCAACCTGGGCCACCAATCACTTTTTTACAAACCTTTCGGATGTACCATCAGCAAATTTGAGAATGTAAAGCCCGCTGGGGAGCGACTTTATATTGAGCTGTTGTTTGTTTGAAGTAATGTCAAGACTTTGAATGTGGCGACCGGTAATGTCATATAAATTAGCCCATGTTCTCAGCAATGCATTACTAACCTGGAATGTAACTATTTCACCTGCTGGGTTTGGGTAAATTGCATTTCGCTGGCCGTTTCCATTCAGTGAAATGATTTTGCTGTAAGTGAATGCTTCACCGAGTCCGTTCGCCGTGCGATCTGACATTTTCAGACGATAGTAAATGTTGCCTTCAAAGTTGTTTTGATCGTGGTAGCTGTAATGATGATCTCCACTGCCAGCTGCGTCCACTGTTGCAATTTTAATAAAGCTTTTGGCATCGCCGCTACGCTGAATTTCGAAATTGTCGGTATTGACTTCGTTCGTGGTGCTCCATTGAAGCAAATTGCTTCCAACTTCTTTGGTTGCATTAAAGCTGATCAAATTCAGCGGTAATGCAGTTTGTGTTGTTTTTACAAAAAATCCACTAAAACCAGTTACGTCAAAAGTTACTTCCCAGTATTGCGCGTCAGCATTCCACTCAATTTTACCATTGGCCTGAGCAGGTGTAAATGTGGAGATGTTGCCAGTGTAAGAGTTCGGCAGACCAGAACCATCATTACTTACTCCTGCACGCTTTTCAATGCGCAAATTGGCTTTGTTGTTTTCAGTGTCGGCTGCGTTGAGCGGCAGTTTAGTCGGGTTTACAGCATTAAAGTCATCGAATTCTTGCTGGGTAAAGAATAGGGTGATTTTGGATGAAGCGCCTGCCGGATTGTTTGAAGGAGTGATTTGGTAGTGTCGCTTAACAAAGTCCTTTGGCTGCGTGCTTTCTACCCAAACTTTTGCACTTACCGGGCCGGAGGCTGCGCCAGTTCCATTCAATACACCTCCCGGATTTAAATAGGCGATAAGCTGGCAGTCAGAGGAAGTCAAAACATAATCTCTTGCAATGTCAGTGGACGCTTCGTCATTATCACTGGCCAGTTCGCGACTTGCACCACCAAACTCGTATGCGCCCAGATCAACAATGTGCTCACGCAGCCTTGGGTTGCGATCAAGATCAGCGGTAATGGCAGAAATTTCCGGGCTCTGGCCTTCCTGAAAATAATTAAAACCTGCATTTACGGCCGGGCTGCAAGGCTGCAAACGATAATTTCCGTCGGCGGCATTTACAAAAAGCGGATCGATGTTCGCAGTTGCTGGACCGCCAGGGACAGGGTCTTTCTGGACGAGGCTAAATTGGACATCGAGCTTAGATCCGACTTCATAAATGCCAGAATTATTCCCATGAACAATGCTGTTATAGAGCAGTGGCGATACATTGCCTTGATTGAATATGCCGCCTCCCTGGCCAGAAGCAGTATTGCCTGCAATTGTGCAATTGATCATGCTTGCAGTCGCGTTGTCAATGAAGACTCCTCCGCCATTAGCATTGCTTGTATTGTTACTGATTAAACAGTTGATCAGCCTTGGAGAGCCGCCAGCTATCAGCATACCACCGCCTGGCGAGTTTGAAGTATTGCCGCTAAAAGTACAATTAACCAACACTGGTGAGGAGTCGGTAATATACATACCTGAAAAGTTATTTCCGGTGACCGTCAGGTTAGCCAGCATCGGAGACGATCCGGAACCGTTCTGAATGGCAGGGGCACCGTTTGAACCGGTGATTGTAAAGCCGTCCAGTACAGCGGCGCTTGTCAGCGTAAGCCCGAAATGGATGAGTACCCCAGGCCCATTATTACCACTTAGGGTACTTATATTAGCTGTTACGGACAGGTCCCGCTGGTTCAGACTTGTTTCATTACCTGCGAAACCTCCATAAATTTTCACACCTTCTTTCATGCTAAAACGCGGGCCGCTCCCAGGGATATACGTGCCGGCAGCTACCCAAACGTGCTCGCCGCTGGATGCTGAATTAATGGCTAGCTGCAAATCGCCGAGCGGGCAACCCCAGCTTTTTCCTGTTCCGGTTCCACCTTGTCTTACATACCATACACCGGCAATGCCTGCATCCGGTCCATTACCCTGGTACTCAGAAGCACCCAGATCCACAATTCCATCGTTATAAAAGCGTTCTCTCCCACCGAGGTCTTTGGTGATTTCCGATAGAGCTGGGATTTGGATGTCGTCGTAAAAGGCGTTGTTGCCCGTGTTGATCGCGGGACTGCAACCAGATAATCGGTAACTATCAACTAAATATAGTTCCTCGTCACCTTTAAGGTTATGACGTGCTGGGTCTGTATCGTTTAGCCCTTTTACATAGCTATATCTAATATCAGCAGCTGCGGAATTGACCATACCCATCTGATTTCCAAGGATAATACTGTTTCGAATCTTGGGAGATGAATTGCCATTGTTCACCATACCTGTCGTTGGTAATGAAGAAACACTGTTGATTGTAGCGTTGAGAAGTACAGGAGAAGAGGAGTTATTGAGTATTGCTGTACCTCCTCTGTTAGTAATCAGGCAGTTTATCAGGATTGGAGACGAAGAGTTATTTTCCATCATTATATGACCTCCTCCCACCCCAGGACCGACGATGACTACATTGACAAATGTAGGCGATGAGGACGAGTTGCGGACGATATTGTACAGCCCCGTTAAAGTAAATCCATCCAGTACAGCAGCGTTGGTAAGTCCGCCTGTATTATTCATAACCAGACCTGCCTGGGAACGGGCGTATAGATTACTTGTATTTCCGCTCGATAAATCACGTGCCCCACGAGATAATTCAGTTCCGGCAAAACCACCATAGATTCTGACACCTTCTCTCATCTGAAAGCTTCGTGTGTTGTCTTGATCCACTGCGCCCGTGTATGAACCACCTGATACCCAGACTTCATCGCCTGGATAGGCAGCATTGATGGCAAGCTGCAAATTACCAAGTGCGCAGTCCCAGCTTTTTCCTGATCCAGTTCCACCTGGTTTCACATACCAAACACCGGCAACAGTGGTAACCTGTTCATCCACCTGGTACTCAAAAGCGCCCAGATCAACAGTGCCTTCTTTATAGAAGCGTTTGTCACCCCCGAGGTCTTTGGTGATTTCGGATAGCGCTGGTATTTGGCCGTCACTGTAATAGGAGTTGTTGCCCTTATTAATTCCGGGACTGCAAGCTGTCAGCCGGTGATTAACTAAATATGCTTCCACGCCGCCTGAAATATTATGGTGTGTGGGGTCTGTATCGTTTATTCCTTCTACCTGGCTATATCGGATAATAGCACTTCCCGGATTGACCATGCCAGTTTGACTTCCGAGAATGATACTGTTAAGAATCTGGGGAGACGAATTGTCGCCGTTAAACAGACCTGTCGTAGGTTGCAACGGATCCTTGGTAATCGTGCAATTGACAAGTATAGGAGAAGAGTTTTGGTTGGCCATCCCAATACCTCCTCTATTAATAAACAGGCAGTTTATTAAGGTTGGAGATGAATAAGAATTGTACATCATATTGGTAGAGCCTCCTACCAAAGGACCAGCTAATTCAACGTTAACAAAGATGGGCGATGAGTTCTCATTCACAACGAGGGAGCTATTGTTTCTTCCTGATAGCGCGAATCCGTCCAGTACGGCAGCGTTGGTCAGACCACCACCTGTGTTATGCATAATAAAGCCTGCGTTGGAAAGGGTGTATAGAATACTTCTATTGCCACTTGCCAAATCACGCGCCGCGCGGGTCAATTCGGTTCCGGCAAAACCACCATAGATCCTGACGCCTTCTTTCATCTGGAAAGCGCGTGCATAATTTTGTTCCACCGAGGCGGTGTATGAACCTGCCGCCACCCAGATTTCATCGCCCGCATTGGCAGCATCTATGGCGGCTTGCAGGTCTGCGTTCGCATTAGCCCAGGAAACAGTACCATCGCCAGTCCCATCTGTTTTTACGTAAAATACCGATGCAAATACACCGGACGAAGTGCCTATAAAAAACAGGAAAATCAACCAGTAAATGGCGACACGGGAAAAGGCAAAATAGAAATTGGACCTACTTTTTGAAGAAAGTAAAGTTGAATGCATACAGGAAAGAAGCAGAGGAGTTTACGAGTTTTTGTAAAGTACCGGGTTTCATTTGATAAAACCGTGACGTATATTCTCAGCTGTGCGCTATATTTTTTGCTGCCTTATTTCAAGCGTTAGGCAGGCCAGCATGCACCATAAGTTTAGTAAAGGTTTACAAATCGGGCTGACTGTTAAGTATATATTGGTCGCTCTCCATTTTATGTAGTAATAGTGAAGTAAACCCTATAAAACTAATATGAAGGATTTCCGAGCAGACGATAAGTCCGACCTGGCCAGTTTTGGTTATCGGCAGGAATTAAAACGCTCGATGGGCAGCTTTTCCAGTTTTGCTGCCGGTTTCTCCTACATTTCTATTCTTACGGGGCTTTTCCAGATGTTCCATATGGGTTACGGCGTTGCCGGTCCCGGATTTTTCTGGACATGGCCGTTTGTACTGGCTGGTCAATTGCTGGTGGCGCTTTGCTTTGCTGAACTGGCTTCCCGCTTTCCATTGTCTGGCGGCGTTTATCAATGGGCGAAATTCACAGGTAACCCATTCCTGGGATGGATGACTGGCTGGATTTACCTGGCTTGTCTCATTGTCACCCTTGCTGCCGTGGCGATGGCATTACAAGTCAGCTTGCCGCAGATTTCAAGTGCTTTTCAGGTGATAGGAACGTCAGATGATGCAGAATCGGTTGCTATCAACGGCATTTTACTCGGATCGATTCTGATTGCTATCAGTACGCTGGTCAATGCCAAAGGCATTAAGCTGATGGTGCTGATTAATAACATTGGTGCGATTGCAGAACTGATTGGGATTGTGCTTTTAATTATTCTGCTTTTTCTAAACCGGGTAAGATCTCCCGTCGAGGCGGTTGTTGACATTGAACAAATCAAATCTGTGGGCAGCTCTTTTCCTGATTTGAAGATTTTTCTGGCAGCCACCGCATTGACAGCCTCTTATGTTTTGTACGGTTTTGATACGGCAGGAACATTGGCCGAAGAAACCCATAACCCGCGTACAAAAGCACCCCGCGCCATTTTGCAGGCATTGTTAGCAGCCGGCACTGCGGGATTACTCGTATTGCTTTTCGCGCTCATGGCAGTGCCGGACTTCAATATGCCGGATCTGGGAAATATTCGCGGCGGGTTACCCGGTTTGGTCAAATCAGTCCTGGGGGAAACTACGGGAAGTCTGTTTCTTTGCTGCGTTATTTTCGCCATTACGGTGTGCACTTTGGCAGTTCATTCCGGGGCAGTCCGGTTAATGTATGCGATGGGGCGCGACGGTTATTTGCCTTTCAGCAAATCTTTATCAGCAGTTTCCTTAAAAACCCAAACGCCCGTTTTAGCAACGCTCATTTGTGGTTTGGGAGCGATCATCGTTTTGGCAGTTAACATTCAATTTCCCAATGTTTTTGCCTTAGTAACTTCAATTGCCATACTCTGGGCCAATCTGGCTTACTGGATCGTGGTGGCACTTCAACTCAAAAACAGGTTAATGTCAGCTCGCGGCGATAGCGATACGAACGCCAGATTTGACTTGGGCAAATGGGGCTTACCGATTAACATTCTTGCGCTCGTTTGGAGCACATTTATGGTGGTCAATGTCTCCTGGCCGCGGCCCGAAACGTATGGTTTAGAATGGTATCACCAGTATTCCGCATGGATGTACACGGCTGGTTTAATCGTGATCGGAATTTGCATTTATTATTATAAGTCATTAAAGGACAATGGATAAAAATTTTGACACGATCATCATTGGTGGTGGGTCGGCAGGTTGTGTACTGGCGAATAGGCTAAGTGAAGATCCCAACCATAAAGTGCTGGTCATTGAGGCGGGGAGAACGGATTCCTGGTGGGATATATTCATCCATATGCCGGCAGCGCTGACTTATCCGATCGGCAGCAGATTTTACGACTGGCAATACCAATCCGAACCCGAGCCGTTTTTGAATAATCGGCAGGTGTATCATGCACGTGGGAAAGTGCTTGGCGGTTCCAGCTCCATTAACGGAATGATTTTCATCCGCGGTAATCCAATGGACTACGAAAAATGGGCAAAGGACCCTGGAATGGAATCCTGGGATTATGCCCATTGTTTGCCTTATTTCAAAAAGTCCGAAAACAGAACTGCCGGAGTCAATGCCTGGCGTGGTGGCGGCGGACCCCTGCATTTGGAGACCGGGCCCGCTACGAACCCGTTGTTTCAGGCATTTTTCAATTCAGCCAAACAAGCAGGTTATCCGCTAACTGATGATGTGAATGGATTCCAGCAGGAAGGTTTTGGGAAGTTCGACCGCAATATCAAAAACGGAAAGCGCTGGTCGGCTACCGATGCATATTTGCATCCGGTTTTGGGAAAACGCAAAAACCTGGAAGTGATCTGTGACGCACTTACAACCAGAATTCTGTTTTCGGGAAAGCGGGCTGTGGGCGTGGAGTTTTTGAAAGGAAATACTTTGCACAAGGCTAATGCAGCGGAAATTATCTGCTGCGGAGGCGCCATTAATTCTCCCCAGGTGCTTCAATTATCAGGAATAGGAAACCCTGAAACATTGAAGGCGGCGGGAATAAATCCGCTGCACGACCTGCCGGGTGTGGGCCAGAATTTACAGGATCATCTTGAAGTATATATTCAATATGCCTGCAAAAAGCCGGTTAGCGTATATCCGGCGCTGAAATGGTATAACAAGCCGCGCGTAGGTCTGCAATGGATGCTTTTTCGCAAAGGACCGGCGTCGACCAACCATTTTGAGGGAGGCGGATTTATCAGAAGCAATGAAACCGTTGCTTACCCGAACCTTCAATTTCATTTTCTGCCTGTGGCGATCCGTTACGATGGCAGTTCTCCATCAGGCGGTCACGGCTATCAGGTGCACGTTGGACCGATGAATTCGGATGCCCGCGGATCTGTCCTGATTAAATCTTCCGATCCAAAGGAAAAACCAGCCATTCGATTTAATTATTTGTCGACGGATAAAGATCGGAAGGAGTGGGTGGAGGCGATCCGCTGTGCCCGGAATATCCTGAACCAGTCAGCATTGGGTGAATTCAACGGCGGCGAGCTCTCTCCCGGGCCTGGCGTGGAGACCGATCAGGAGATTCTCGATTGGGTCAGACGTGATGCTGAAACTGCGCTGCATCCATCCTGCACTTGTCGCATGGGCACGGATAGCATGTCTGTGGTGGATCCGCTCACGCTGCGGGTGCATGGGCTTGAAGGTTTGCGCGTCGTGGATGGCAGTGTGATGCCGTATATAACCAACGGTAACCTGTATGCACCCATTATGATGATTGCCGAAAAGGCAGCCGATATCATTTTAGGCAAGCAGCCACTCGCACCTGAAAAAGCTGATTTTTATCAAAAGCCTTAATGCATCGCAACAACATTACTGACCTCCTTTATACTCTTAACTGAACCTCCTTGAAACCTGCCCAATTTGCTGCGCTGCTTGCCGGACCGGCTGCGTTTTTTCTTGTCCTGTTTTTCGCTGACTTAAATCCCGGGCATCCCGAAGTGACCAGAATGGCCGCGGTAACCGTATGGGTGGCCATTTGGTGGCTCACCGAAGCAACTGACCTCGCCGTAACGGCCTTACTGCCTTTCATACTGATGCCGATACTGGGCATAGCCGATTCGCAAACGGTTGCGGCGCAATACATGGATCAGACTATCTTTTTATTCATCGGAGGCGTGCTGCTGGCATTCGCTATCGAACGCTGGAACCTGCACCAGCGGATTGCATTGTCCATTTTGTCAAAACTTGGGGCGAATCCAGCCACTATGCTTGGCGGCGTGATGGTCGCTACTTTTTTCATTTCCATGTGGGTGTCCAACACGGCCACCGTCATGATGATGCTCTCTGCGGTGCTGGGCATTATTGTTCAGGTGGAAAAACATAACATTTCTGCTGCGCAAAAAAATGCGATCGCCAAGGCAATGCTGTTGGGGCTTGCATATGCGGCTTCCATCGGCGGCATGTCCACATTGGTGGGAACGGCAACTAATCTTGCATTCTACAAAATATATTTGGATGCTTACAAAGATGCCGGTGATATGAACTTTGTCAGCTGGTTTGTCCTGGCATTTCCCGTTGCAGTAATGCTGTTGGCCGCAGCGTTTTTCATTCTTAAATTCACATTTCTCCGTCAGGCAAAAAATGTTGTTTTCGACCGCAGTTACTTCGTTGCCTCTCTACGACAATTAGGCAAAATGGCTTTTGAAGAAAAGGTCGTATTTGCAGTTTTTGTAATTACCGCATACTTGTGGTTTGGCCGTAAAGACATTGATTTCGGATCTTTTCATTTAAAAGGCTGGGGCCGACTTTTGGGAACACAGGCATCGTTTATTACGGACAGCACGGTGGCCATTGTCATGGCCGTTTTACTATTTCTGATCCCCTCGAAAAATGAAAAAGGAAAAATGCTGATGAGCTGGGAAGAAGCCAAGAAACTTCCGATTGGCATCATCCTCTTGCTGGGCAGCGGTTTTGCTTTGGCCAAAGGCTGCGATCAGTCGGGGCTAAGCACCTGGCTGGCACAGGAACTGCTATTTTTAAAGGATGCGTCGCCGGTTTTTATCATCGCCGGCATGTGCGTTCTCATTTGTGTCATCAGCGAACTCGCTTCCAATGTTGCCTGCATACAATTGGTGTTACCGATATTAATAGCCATTCAAAAAGTAACCGGCCTCCCACCATTAATGCTCATGGTTCCCGCCACAATGGCCGCCTCACTCGGTTTCATGCTCCCCGTAGCCACGCCGCCCAACACCATCGTCTTCGGAAGCGGCCGCATCCGCGCGGCTGACATGCGCAACGCCGGGTTGCTGCTTGATGTCGCGGGGATTGTGATTATTACGGTGGCGTCGTTGATTATTAGGGTGATTGTTTGGGAGTGAAGGTTTTTCCATCGGTTTCAGTTACTCGAAAATTTCGAATAACTGAAACTTGCTCGTGTATAGAACGTGTGTACTTCTGGTTGATTTGGAAAATAATGACTTGGAAATTGTTTCACATTGATGTGGTTTATAGAGCCATCTAGCAATTAATCTAGACTTCTATATGGAGTATAAAATGCTGTTAAGGAAAAGCTGATATTCGTGTAAGTGCCTGTTTATAAAAACATTATAAAACTGCTACAAGCTGTGGCAGTTTTGCTTTGAGGAGAAAATTTAATGTTGATCAACATTGTGAAAAATTAATTCTCAGATTGAATTCTTTATCATTGAAACACTGAGCAAAGGTTGGTGTTGAGTGAATTGAATGGGAGTGTAAGATGCTTACGGTATTAAATCTTTCAGGATTCATTTACCTGTTTCTTTTGGTTGATATATTCCTGTCTCAAAGCTTTCAAAGAGCGCTCAAAACTATCATGAAGATTCATCGACTTTGTTGAAGATGGATCAGCGAGCCGTGAAGAAGACTTCAATTCCTGAATGCTTTTATATTTGGCTGACCGGTTCATGAGCATTTCCGTTCACTGGGAATGATGAAAAATACGAATGTTATCCAAAAAGTCAAAGGAAACTGCCAAATGTCTTGATAAGGCAAAATCGTTGTTATATAGTATATTGATGCTGTACTTCAAAAGTATTAAGACATATGTCAGCAGCAGAATTCCGCAAGAACAATCACTATCTATCACAAGGCTATCTCAAACGCTGGGAATCTTCTCCTAATAAGGTTTTTGTTTATCGTAGATTGGTCTCACGTGAAAATATACCCGTTTGGAAAGAGGAAAGCATCAAAAAATTCGCTTATCAGGAACATCTCTACACTCGAAAGTCAAATGGTATTGAAAGTGACGAAATTGAGCGTCGCTTTGCAAATGAATTTGAATTCCCGGCAGAATCCTGCATTCAAAATGTAGTGAATGAAGATCGGCTTACTCCTGATGATTGGCACAAATTGGTTCGATTCTTGGCGTTACATGATCTCCGAACACCGTCGCGACTTATTGAACACTTGAAAACATTTCCGGAAACTGTGCCAGCAATAATTGAAGGAGTTCTAGCTCAAATTCCTAGGCTATTGGAAAATCAGAATCAAAATGTGAGCGATACTTCTAGCAATAAATTAAAGGCAACTCTTCCATTAAAAATAACTACCGAAATAAAAGATGGAGAAGAATTTGGGATCTTAAAAGTTGAGACAACACCTGGGCGACAATCTTGGTTGTCCTTAATGGAACATCAATTGGATGATACTGCCCAAATCCTGCATCAGCATACATGGACTATCATGCATCCCGCAAAAGGTATGAGTTGGATAACCTCAGACAAGCCTGTCATTCGCTTAAATCTCCACGAGCGAGGAAAATATAATTTTAAGGGCGGCTGGGGTAACAATGGTTCCAAAATACTAATGCCGCTTAGTCCAGAACATATGCTTTACGCGTGTGTCGGCAACAAACCGCCGCAACGCGGCACTAGATTTTCTGTTGAACAAACCAAACTTTTACGTCGCATGATTGCTGAGCATGCCCATAGATATGTGTTTGGAAAAAATGCAGATGATGAGGTTCCTTCATTTGTTCCAAGACATGTTAATGCTCAAAGGTTTGAACAAGAGAAGGAGCAATGGGACCGATGGCATTCGGAACAGAATGAGTCAGAAGATTTTTTTCTAACATAGCTGAAATCACATAGCCTGACATGGGATGTAATTCTCTCACCACTCGCGAAAGTTTTGGATCGACTAGATTGCTGAAAAAGAGTGTAGCCCGTGAAATTGATATACGCGGCTGCAAGCAGAATTCGGCGATCTGCCTAGTCTTTTAGCGGAAGTGGATTTTTATCGAGAAAATGGCCCATATCTTCTGCCTGCTCCAAAAATAAATCCGGCATCACAAAAGGCTTGGTGTAAGATACTTGATGCGCTGGCTTGGCATGTGTGTACCCAGAGGCAAATACCACCTTTTTTTCTACTCCTTGTTTTTTTGTCGTTTGAGTCGCCATGTTGCCCTCTTTGTTGATTATCAATGTAATCATCTTTTCAAATTTAACGAAAATGCGTCATAATTGGTGCTTTTTGTGAACGGAACCCATTCGCCCTTCCAATCAGGCCAATTTCCCTCAATTTCACCCTCCGTGTTTTTGACAGCTTTAAAGCCTTCAATGTGATACCGCTGTGCCAGATATTCGTAGTACTGGTTAATGCCCATTTGATATAAGCGCGTTCGTAAACGCATTTCGAACTCATTGGAACCTTCCTTCTTCCTGACCGAACCAGTGGCTAAGAGCTTTATTTCAGGGTGGTTATCAATGTATTCGAGTGCCTTTTTAGCGACTGTCGCCAGGATCAGGTCCCGGTCACCGTTATTGACCGAGATTTTGTCGTCGATCTTGTTGGTCTCACGATCCCAAACTCCAAAGCCAAGATTGTATTCATTAACTCTCTCAGGGAGTTTGACAATAGCGATCAACATATTGTGATTTCCTTTACTATAAAACTGAAAGGCGTTTTCGGCATAGGCGACGGTATCGTAACTCGGAAGGTTCATGCATAGTGTGTCTAGAGCGCAAAGCTATGGAAAAAACCTTCCTATTATTTTCTCTTTAATGCTACTAAATCTCCAACATCGAAGCAACTTTCTCTTCATCAATCTTATTTTCATAAAGTCTTACCGTTAGTTCATTCCCTCACCACCCATTCAAATTTTCTTCTATATTTGCCACGCAAACTTTGAAATTTAAATATAGAGCCAATGTTAAAACATGGGAAAAAATGGCCTTGGAGAGGCATACGGGTGAAAGTCCCGAAACCTATCAAAGTTGGCTCTTTGACAAAGTTTGCGGTGACCTCTCCTTATCTAATCACACTTACCCATTTTTTATGCAAACTTTGGATGGACCAGGTGTTAGCTCAAATGTACATTCAGCTAACCCCGCGGCCGATGCACGTCACGCATCAAATGTTGGCGATCCGCTGACAGAGTCACAAGCCGAGTTTTGGTATCTAATCGAATGTCAGGGCTGCAGGGAGCTGGCGCATTCGCTCAAAATGATCCACGATCTGGCGCTTTATCACTCGGATATCCCGTTTGATCAGAAAGAAAAGTCAGCTCTCTTTGACCTGAAAGTGCTTTGGGAAGGGCTCGAACAAATGGGCGCAAAGGCTTAGAGATTTGGGGACTGTTGGCGACAGTCCTTTTTTTGTTTATTTCGTCGACCATTCATGGCTTTCCGTCGACGGTCAGAACAAAAAGACCACTGCCTGGATTATCATATCGAATGGTTCATTAATCACAAGATAACATGCCGGGTAAGACAATCATAAGCAGCGACTGGTACGCCGATCAACAACTCATTATCACACAAATCAGTGGCGACGTGACAAAACAGGACGTGCTACATTGGGAGCAAACATTAAATGCTGCGCTGGATCGGGTGGCGGATTCAGGCGTTTTCAAGATCTTCGTAAATATGCATGGTTTTAATGCGAAGGACCTCGATGTGCACAAATATTTTCGCAACATTGTTCCACTCACGCTCGCACGTTACGGCTGGAAAGTCGGCTATGTAGCGATGTTTCCCGAAGAGGCTGAAAAGATGGTCATCACCAGGAACAGGAATATCCAATGCATCGCAGCTTCGCATTGCCATCATGATGCCACAAAAATGGACAAATACGAATCATTGTACAGCAGCGACAGGGAACACTTTTTTACGGATTCCAGACTTGCCAATGCATGGATACAAGGGTTGACAAGATAAACATGCAGCACTACGAGAAAATAGCAACAACCATCCTAGCCACTGCCATTCACCGCGGCGCAGAAAAAAGCACCTGTCCTTCCGAAATTGCACGCATGCTGTTTCCTGAGGACTGGCGGAAACATATGACCGATGTACGGGAGGTGGCAATTGATTTACATAAAAAAGGTAGCGTAGCAATAACACAAAAGGGAATACCGGTCGATGTTAACAATATCAAAGGGCCGGTCCGCATTAAAATTATATGAACATTAGAAATAAAACGATGGAGCAAAATAGTACAAATGAAGAACCGCTTTCGCCAAAAGAGGTTGTACGCCTTTTTCTTGATGAGGTCCGTTCGGGGCGTTTTCCTGAAAAAGCGCATGTATATATGGCCGACACGGTGATTGCCCATCAGATCAATTCAGAAAACCCGGTAAGTATTCAGCGAACACCTGAAAATTACGCTGAGCACGTGCGAGACTTTCTCCGCATGTTCGGACAATTTGATTTCAAGGTCACAGAGCTTTTGGCAGAAGATAACAAAGTGTACGCACGCTGGGTACAGACTGGAAAACACCTCGAAGAAATGAACGGCGTCAAACCAACCGGTAAACCTCTCATCGAGTTTACAAGCGCGGTTTATCGGATTGAAAATGGAAAGATCGTCGAGTACTGGCTGCAAAACGACCGGCTTGGAATGGAAATGCAGCTGCGGGAGAATCAATGACTCCCGCAGGTAAAAATAGAAATGAAGAGAATGCAGTATTGAGATAGTGCGGGGGCAAGTCAAATCTTATCATTGCCAAATTCAAATTGGCAGGCTGGTTTTGCTCATCAGTTCAACACACTTCCTATCGTGCGCAGCAACAGTTCATCCGCTAATTCTAGTTCTGCGGAGCCGGGAGGTAATCCTAATAAACAATGAATCTGTCCTGGAAAGCAATGGCTCCATACCTGAACTCCGGCCCGCTGCAACCGTTCCGCATATTTTTGGCCTTCATCTCGAAGTGGGTCAAACTCTGCCGTGAGTATTAATGCCGGTGGTAAACCGCTCAGATTTTGTCGGTTAATAGGACCGACTTCCGGATTGTTGAGATCTTCGTTCGGTGCGTAAGCCTCGATCGTATATTCACTAAACGCTTTCGTCTGGAAATATCCCGAAGCGTATTGCTGGAATGATTTGTAGCGGGCATTGTTCCGTGCATTGTCAGTGGAAGGGCAATTGAGCACCTGCAATTTTATATGCCCGGATATTCCGTCGATCAGTGCTTTTTGGCAAACTACCGCTGCCAGGTTTCCGCCGGCACTCAATCCTTCGACAACAATCTTCGCCGTATCGCCTCCAAACGTTTGACCATAAGCGCTTATCCATTTGAAGGCATTATATGAATCATCGACCGCAGCAGGGCAGGGGTGTTCCGGCGCGATCCGGTAGTCGACTGCAACAACGATAGCCTTGAAAGCTTTCGCTTGGCGCCAGCACTCGTATTGCATAAACGGCAACAAAGGGGTTACAAAACCGCCCGGATGGTAGTAAATAATAATCGGTAAACCGGTTGTATGCAACGGATTAAAAACCTGAATTGGAATACTATCAGAGGTGACCTTTAGTATTTGCATATCTCCTTGTGGAAATGGGCTCACAGGAATCCGTATGTCTCTTATTTTCTCCACGGAAGCAGTAGGGGAGCCAGGTAAGTCGCGCAGAACCGTTTTCAATGCGTGCGCTACGCGGGGATCGAGCCGCCCTGTGTTGCAGGTTTGCGCCTGTACAACAGAAAGTGAAATACTAAATGCCAGGAGTATGGGGACTAACGTTTTCATCTTTCCAGTTTTTTTGTAAATGTGGAACATTTACAACTTTGGCTGGTGGTAAAAACGCGACAAGTTCCGCTGTCAATGATGAATCCTGTAAACCAAAACTGCGTTCAGGTGCGTCGTTTTCTTCGCTCATATAAATCGTTGGCTTGACTCCTGCCAAATCTTTGAAGTCCCGCGCCAAATGCTGGTAATCATGGTATTTGCAATAAAGCGCAATGCTAAACCAATCCAGGCCTGGATGATTATATTTCATACTGAAAGCTTTCGTCATCCTGGCAATACGTGTAAATAGCTTGGGACTGATACCCATTCGCTGCTTGAACAAACGCTCGAACTGGCGTGGACTGAAACAGCTGGCCTGGGCCAATGCGAGCACAGAAGAGTCTTCCGGGCGCTGGATCATTAGATTTGTAACGGCATCAATAGCATGGGTATCTCTCGTAATATTCGTGGTAAGATTCAATAGCAGTTTTTCAATAATGCCAATCATTTCCTGTGGAGATTCTGCACTGTTAAGCCTTTCGTTAACCCTCCTTATTTCTTTTGGTAAAATATCTTCTGCGTCAATAAATGAATTGGTTAATTCTGTAAACGGCATCCCTATTAAACGATAGAGCACGCCTGGCTTTAAATTGACCAGCAGCACACAGAATTCCGGGCCGTTCAGGTGACGGTTGGTTCGCTGCGAGTATTGGCCGATAATGGCTGAGCGTGGGCGCTCAATCATCGTATTGGTAACCAGATTTTCTTCTGATTCACTTCCCCGCGGAAAAAATGCCAGCGTCTGTTCCGGGCGTGGAGCGTAAGGTTTGAAGGGAATGGAACTGCCGTCACTAAAAGTAAAATGCCGTAGTTGATAGCTCTGCACGAAGAGCCGTAATTGTGGTTGTGGAATAAATTCTTGACAGATCATCAGAAAATGAATTTAGTGGCCTACGGGCAGCAGTATACTACACTTCAATGTATCCATAAATAGCCACTAAATATGCATGTTGAGGCAGCAGATAAGTATCAAATGCGACATCCTTTGTCTGTCTAATAACGTCTTTGATCAATTGCGGAAAGAGACCAAAGTGTATGTGGCCCCAGCTGTGAAACTTGGTCGGTTTATTAACTGATCGTAGGTTTGAAAAAAAACTAAAAAAAAATTAGGGATTGCAGCTCTTAGGTGAACCTTAGGGAATAACGACGAATCAGATGTCCTATACAGATCTGGCTGACGAAATGTTGGTTGATTTAATGAAAAGTGATGACGCGGATGCCTTTAAGATAATTTATCAAAGGTATTGGCGGCAGCTTTACGGTTTTGTATATCAGCAGTTAGGTTATAAGGAGGATTCAGAAGAAGTGGTCCACGATCTGATGTTAAGCTTATGGCAGAACCGCAAGCATTCTCAAATTCAACATTTAAGGATTTACCTTTTTATCGGGGCACGGAACCTGACGAATAAGTTAATCAAATCACACATTAACCTGCGGAAGTACCGGGAATATCAGCTGCTACACCAGGTCTTCGAGTTCAAAGATTCGGAAGATATTTTCAAAGCGAACGACTTGACGAACGCAATAGAAAAAGTACTGAAAAAAATGCCGGAAAAGACGGCGACCATATTCCGCATGAGCAAGATCGACGAGATACCCGTCAAAAAAATCGCTCTCAAAATGGATCTGACAGACAAAGCCGTCGAGTATCACATTACCAAGTCCCTCAAAATGCTCCGGCAGCATTTGCAGGGCTTTCACTCAGATAATTAATCTCCCGGTTTGATGACACACCATGAATTTGATATCCTTTCGGAGAAGTACCTGGCAGGAAATTGCTCGCCGGAGGAAATCGCTATGTTGGAAAAATGGTCGGACCTGCATTACGCGGAACGTGATACAAGTCGCCCATTTGCAACCGAGCCGGAGGCCGCAGAGACAGCGCAACTGCTTTGGGACAGAATTGAGTCTGCTGCATTCGTGCCTAAAAAACGGGTTAGGCTGCTCAATAAATGGCTTTGGGCCGGAGTAGCAGCCTCTTTTGCACTACTGATCTCGGTTTTTTACATTAATAAAGGAGTTGTGCCGCAGCAAGCTTCGGGCATGCCAGTTAAGGGAATTGAGACTAAAAATATAGGTCATTCGCAGCATAAAGTCACCTTGCCGGATGGCAGCGTGGTGATACTGGCCGAGAATGCAAGCCTTGTTACTGAGGAAAATTACGGAAAGAAAACCAGGACAGTTTATCTGACCGGCGAAGCATTTTTTGACATTAAACGCAATACCCGAATGCCGTTTCTGGTGCATAGCGGCGATCTGGTGACCGAAGTACTCGGCACGAGTTTCCGGATCAAGCCGCAAACCGGCAGCACCACCATCGAAGTATCGGTAAAATCAGGACGGGTTTCAGTGTTTGCACCTGATCCTGGTGATGGCAAAAAGAAAAACGGGGTGATCATCACGCCCAATCAAAAGGTTTTGTATGACACTAAAAGCAAGACGATCCGGCAGGATATCGTCGATGCGCCCGAGGTAATACTGCCGCATCCGACAGTTTCGGACTTCCAGTTCGAAGAAACCACGATCCGGAAGGTATTGGCGATGATGCAAAACGCATATGGAGTTGAAATCCTGATTGGCAATCCGATTCTGGAACAATGCGCCTTTACCGGCGATTTGAACGGGCTTACGATGTACCAGCAGCTGGAAATGGTTTGCGGCGTTGTGGATGCACAATACGAGATTCGTGGGACAACGATTTTTGTCACGGGAAGCGGCTGTGATGCAACCAAATAAATGCGAGATCAAATGAACCGGTTGCATTCATCCACTACAAGACAATAGTTTGAATTCTTAAAATAATGACGATAACCCGGTAATACGGGGATAATATTGACAAACCAACTTTGTAACCTTTATTCACTTAAACCCTCCTTTCCTTATTTAAAAAATTCCTAAACCCTTTAAAAGTTGCCCCCAACAATGAAAAGCCGGCAATACGTCAATATTGCCGGCTAACAAGAGTACATCACTCAAACGTCAATTTGAGGCCATGACACTTATGGAAATGTACCAGTTGAAGTCCTGTCAAAACTTAAAATTTGCCAATTTATGCACAAAAATTTACAGATTCCAGCCCCTGTCTGGAACACAATGAAAATGTCATTTCACCAGATTCTCATCATTTTACTTTTCTGCGGGTTCTCCTACGCCCGTGAAGCCGAAGGCCAGGAAATCCTCAGCAAGCCCGTTTCCCTGGAAATGGAGAATGTAAAACTTAAAAGGGTTCTCCAGTCGATCGAAAGTCAGACCAACGTGCGCTTTGTGTATAGTTCCAGTGCGGTTGATATCAATCAAAAGGTGAATATCAAGGCTACAAACAGAAACCTGGATGCGATTCTGAAAGAGCTTCTCAAGCCGATATCGGTCAGCTACGTTGTCTCTGAAAACCGGATTTTACTCAAGAACGAAAAAAAGGAAGAAAAGGCGCCCGCAGGCAGCCCTACCGGATTCATTCCATACACGCTGGACCAGACTATTTCGGGAACGGTAGTGGATGAAACAGGAGCTGGCCTACCCGGCGTCAGTGTGTTGCTGAAAGGCACCCAGCAGGGAACCACAACCGATGTCAATGGAAAATATCAGATTGTAACGAAGAATGCTTCCGACATTCTGGTGTTTTCGTTTGTCGGATATTTAACGCAGGAAAGCATAGTTGGTAGCAGAACCACGCTGGATATCACGCTGAAACCGGACACCAAAGCCCTGGAAGAGGTGGTAGTGGTGGGCTACGGAACGCAGAAAAAAGTAAACCTGACCGGCGCTCTTTCCATGTTGGACATGAAAACCAAGGAAAATACACCTGTAACTAATGCCAGCCAGGCACTTCATGGTGTATCAGGGTTATGGGTCAACCAATCGGGATCACGGCCCGGGGCTGATAACGCGACCATTCGCATCAGGGGTGTAGGTACGACCAACAACAGCAACCCGCTCGTTTTGGTAAACGGTATGGAGTATGATATGAATGAGGTTAACCCTAATGACATCGAAACCATTACCGTTCTTAAAGATGCATCAGCTGCCATTTACGGGTCGCGTGCTGCAAACGGGGTTGTTTTGATCACAACGAAAACCGGAGTAGCAGGCAAAAACAAGATCAGCTACAACTTTTCGTACGGTATCCAAAGCCCGACGATGATGCCCGACGTGATCTGGGACCCGATCCAGTATATGCAGCTCAAAAACCAGGCATTACGCAATGAAGGCAAAACAGTAGTTGATTATTCGGATGCTCAAATTGAGCAGTACCGGGCCGGTATGGCTACGAATCCCTATGCTTACCCCAACATCAACTGGTTCGACCAGGTGATGAAGAACGGCTCGCTCAATCAGCACCATCTTCAATTTTCAGGAGGGAGTGATAAAATGCTTTACAAATTGTCGCTGGGATACATGGACCAGAAGGGTGTGCTGATTGCAAATGACAATGCAAAACGCTATTCAATCGATCTGAACCTGTCTTCACAAGTGGCAAAAAACCTGCGGGTTGGAGCCAATATCATCGCCAATTACAGAAAATCCACCGAACCTGCTGACGCAACTTCGGGATACTTCGGTTCCCTGATGCGGGTCTTACCTATCTTCACGCCGTATGTTGAGGACGGAAGGTATGGCAACACGGTATTCCGTACCCCTGGACGTAACCTGATCGAAAACCCAATGAAATTGGTCAGGGAAGGTTATCGTAAGCCTACCGTTCAGCGGATTTTTGCCAAGCTTTTTGCTGATTATCAACTTCCGTATGATATCAAATACAGCGTTAACCTGGGTATCGACAAGCTTGATAATGTCGAAAGACGTTTTAATTCAAGGGTAAATACCTACGATCCACTCACGCTGGCAGTGATGAACTATGGGCAGACGGTTTCTTACAATGGCAACATAAGCAATCTGAACCTGAATTTTTTCCAGACACTTTCCTGGGATAAAACATTTGCAGGCAATCACCACTTATCTGCATTGGTTGGAACAAGCTATAATGATTTTGACAACAGCTTGTTCAACGCAAGCATAGAAAACCTCTCCGGAAACACGCTCACTGACCTGAAAGCAAGTTCATTGAACCCGGTAATAGGCGGCGAGGTAACGCGCGATAAGCTTACTTCCTTTTTTGGAAGGGTAAATTATGATTTCAAGGAAAAATACCTGCTTGAAGCAGTAATAAGATATGATGGTTCTTCGCGTTTCGGCCAGAATAATCGCTGGGGGGTGTTCCCGGGTCTTTCTGCCGGATGGCGCATTGACCAGGAAGGCTTCTTTGACTCCAACGTTATCAATCTGTTGAAGCTCCGTGCCTCGATCGGGAAGCTGGGTAACCAGGCTGTGCCGCTTTACAGTTACCTCAATGTGGTAAGCCTGGGCAGTGATTATTCATTTGGTAATGTCCTTCAGCCAGGTGCTGCCTCCACATCTTACAACGATCCGAATATTTCGTGGGAAACAACCACTACCTATAACGCAGGGTTGGATGTAGACGCCTGGTCTGGCAAGCTTTCCGGTGAATTTGAAGTTTTCAAAAAACGGACTTCAGGTATTTTACGCCAGGTTGCCATCCCTTCTCAGGTGGGTGCATTGAACGGCCCTCAAAGAAACATAGGTGTGGTGGATAACACAGGTTTTGAGGTTACGCTCAGCCATAGAAACCGGATTGGTGCTTTTAAATACGAATTACGTACAGGCGCCAGTTACGTAAAAAACAAGGTTGTCGACCTGAATGGTGAAACTGTTATCACCGGAAGAAGAATATACAAAGAAGGTTACCCGCTGGACGCTTACTATTTGCTGCAAAGCGATGGGATTTACCAGACGCAGGAAGAAGTAAACAACAGCGCCAAGGTGAGCAACGCAGTAAAACCGGGTTACTTGAAATATAAGGATATGGATGGCAATGGTACCATCAATGGTGACGACCGTATTATTACCGGCTCGTCCATTCCAAAATGGAATTACAGCTTTGCGATAAACCTGACTTACAAACAGTTTAGCCTCAATACTTACTTCCAGGGTGTGCAGGGAATCAATATTTATCCTACTGCTAACCTGGCGTATCCCGTCAATAACGGTGCCGGACTCACCAAGGAATGGGCGACCGATGCGTGGACACCGCAAAATACGGGCGCAAAGCTACCTATCCTGACCACGCCGCAAGGCGCTTCGGAAAACTACCAGGCCTCAACTGCCTGGCTGAGAAGCGGATCTTACCTGCGTGCCCAGAACATTCAGCTTAACTATGCTTTTCCTGAGAAATGGATTTCAAAAGCATCTATCAGCAAGCTGAACCTGTTTGCCAATGTTCAGAACTTCTTTACTTTTTCCAAGTATAAAGACTCTGATCCTGAACGTAATATCACCGCCGATAACCTTTATGATTATCCGATGCTGAAGACCGTAAGCTTTGGCCTGAACGTTACTTTCTAACCTACCCTTAAAAAAGATATTATGAAAAAGATAATCTGCGTTTTTACGCTCAGTCTGTTTATGGCCGGTTGCGGAAACGATATGTTGAATGTGCAGCCAAATGACCGGTATACTGAGGAAACCTTCTGGACATCTGAATCCAATGCCACCATGGGGCTTACCGGCTGTTATGCTGTGTTACGCAATGCAGGCATATTTGGTGGAACCGCGACTCCGCTCTGGGAGGAAACCGCGACACCGAATGCATATAACTATGACAACTCCGGAGGCTGGAATGTGATCGGGGCCGGTACCCAGACAGCCAGCAATTCAGCAATCATCACCAGCAGATGGGACGACGCCTACCGTGGAGTAGGACGTTGCAATTCGCTTCTTGCAAAAATTGATGCCGTATCCATGGATGCTGCATTGAAAAATCGCATGAAGGGCGAAGCAACCTTTTTGAGAGCATTGTATTATTCTACGCTTGCAAACTACTACGGTGGCGTGCCGCTGATCCTCGACCAGCCGGACCCGGCTGCCCAGTCGGAGCTGCCACGGAATTCGCGGGAGGAAGTAGTACAGCAGGTACTGAAAGACCTGGACGCAGCGATTGCTGTGCTTCCGGTAAAATACTCCGCTGCTACTGACATTGGAAGGGCTACCAAGGGTGCTGCGCTGGCTTTGAAAGCGAAAGTGCTCCTTTTCGAAGCAAGCCCGTTAATCAACACCTCAGGAGACGCTGCTAAATGGAAGCTGGCTGCCGATGCCGCCAAAGCGGTGATGGACCTTCCCGGAACCGGCTACGCACTTTTTCCAAACTACCGCGGGTTGTTTCTTCCAGCAAATGAAAATAGCAGCGAATCGATCTTTGACGTTCAGTTCATGGCGCCCCAGCTCGGCAGCTCTTTTGACCTGATCGGCCGCCAGTACAATACCAATGCACCCGTGCGTGACCTGGTAAATGCCTATCTGATGAAAGACGGGCTGCCCCAGTCTCAGTCGCCTTTGTATGATCCGGCCAGTCCGCACGACAACCGCGACCCGCGTATGTACCAAACTATCGTGTATCCCGGCGATATGTTCCAGGGCCAGCTGGTTACCCCAGCCCGATTTGTAGTAACCGGATATGGTACCAAGAAATACACCATTTATGACAAGGAAGCCAATAGCAATAACGTTCAGGAAAGCCGCTCGGAGATTAACTATATGTTAATCCGTTATGCGGACATATTGCTGATGTATTCCGAGGCGCAAAACGAAGCTTTGGCCGCGCCTGACGCTTCATTACTGGACGCAGTAAACAAAATACGAGCTCGCGCAGGCATGCCACTCGTTGCTGCAGGAAAGACCAAAGCCGAAATGCGTGAGATAATCCGCCTGGAACGCCGCATTGAATTTGCGGGCGAAGGGCTGTATTACACGGATATCCGCAGATGGAAAACTGCCGAAGTGGTACTTAACGCGCCCGTTCTTACTTACGACGCAAAACCCATTATGAGCCGCACATTCAATGCCCAGCGGGATTACTGGTGGCCTATCCCGGATGTACAGCGTGACAGAAACCCTAAACTAGATCAAAACATTGGATACTAAAACTGCGAAAAACATGGGTTCAGGCCTTTTGAGAATGAAATGCCTTGTAATGCTTACCGTGTTTGCGGCAGGCTATCTTTCTCAACCTTGTTTGGCTCAGGGTAAAAAAAGAATTCCGGAAAGCTGGAAGCTGGGAACAGCTTCCGGCCTGTTCCCGGATTTGACTCCTGAGACATTGAAAGAAGTTAAAGCGAGCGGCATTGAGCATATTGAAGTTAACTGGAAACCGGAACTCGTAAATGGTACACCGGCGGAACGCCTGGCCTTCGCGAAGGATTTTCATCGTAATGCTAGAAAAGCGGGTCTTGTAATCTGGTCGACACATATACCTTACGGCAAAAAGTTTGACCTGGCGGAAACTGATCCTGAGAAGAGGCCAGACATTTTGCGCAATGCCAAGGAATACATCGACCTGGCAATGGAAATGAAGGTCAAGCAAATTGTGATTCATCCGAGTACCGAGCCAATTCCGGATTCGGAGCGGGCGGCAAAGATAGCGGCCTGCCGGGAGTCGCTGAAAGAGCTTTCAGTGTACAGCAAGAAAAAAGGTGCTTCGCTTAACATCGAATGCCTTCCCCGCACCTGCCTGGGCAACACAAGCAAGGAGATCCTGCAAATATTGGACGGTATTGATAACATCGGTATCTGTTTTGATTCCAACCATTTATTGAAAGAGACTCCCCAGGATTTTGTAAAGGCGGTGAATAAACGGATCCGTACAGTTCACATTTCCGACTATGATAATGTAAACGAGCGCCACTGGCTGCCTGGGAAGGGTATCATCGATTGGAACGAAGTCATCTCAGCGCTCGTCGAAGTCGGATATAAAGGCTCGTTCATGTACGAGGCTGTGAAGAAGGCCGACAACAATTACAGCTTTAAAGATTTAAAGCCCAATTACGAATCTTTGAAAAAAGCGTGGATCAATCAGGAATACGCGCAATCCATTCCGCCAAAGTCATTTCTCGTTTGCGGGGATAGCAAGATCCTGATCGTGCATTACAACAAGTCCCGTGACAGCATTCCTGAGATCATTTGGAGCTGGGATGCGCATCTGGCAAAAGATCTTCCGGAAACTTTCAGAAACAGAAAGTTCAATTCGACCGATGATTGCAAGGCTATCAACGATGGAAAACAAATACTGATTTCATCGTCCTCAGGTGCGATTGCAATCCTGAATGTGTCCGATAAAAAAGTCGTTTTCTATGCCGAAGTACCTAACGCACATTCCGTTGCAATTCTCCCAGGTAACAAGATAGCAGCTGCTGCCTCGACGCACGCGAATGGAAACAAGATCATGCTTTTTGATATCAAAAAACCCAACGAGCCGCTTTTTACGGACAGCCTGTATTCAGCTCACGGGGTTGTGTGGGATGCTAAGCGAAAGAGTTTATTTGCTTTGGGATTTGATGTTTTAAGGGAATACAAAATAGTAGACGGAAAAAGTCTCAGCTTGAATGCACACTGGAAAATCCCTGGCGAAGGCGGGCATGAGCTGGGGCTTACCTCAGATGAGAATACCCTTTTTGTGACGGAACACACGGGTGCCTGGACCTTCAATCTTAACAATCATCAGTTTACCAAGATCAGCGGTTTTCCCGATGCAGAGAATATTAAAAGTCTGAACCGTGATAGCGCTGGCCAGTACATTTTCACTATCCCTGAAAAAAGCTGGTGGACGTATCATGTACGATTCCTTAGGCCGGAACGGAGTTTTGCATTCCCCGACATGAAAGTTTACAAAGCACGCTGGTTTTATCAGTAAATTTTGCCCGTCGTTTCCCTGACAGACCGGTTCAGGTAATTGACATGTTGCCTTTAAGCGAATGTTATTAGGTGAACGATGCCCTGAATTCCATCGGAGATTGATTGGTTTTGTTTTTGAAAAGCTTGCTGAAACTTTGCGAATGCTCAAAACCGAGCTCATATGCAATTTCGGACATGCTTAACTGCGTTGTGGTCAGCCGCTCTTTTGCTTTCTCGATTACTTTTTCGTGGATGTACTGCTGGGCATTCTGCCCGATCAGCGAACGGAGCATATCGCTTAGGTAACCTGGCGAAAGGTTTAGTTTTTCAGAGAGAAATTGAACGGTAGGAACCCCGTCATGCAGGGATTGCTGGCTGTTCAAATAGTTATCCAGTATGGCTTCTGTTTTCGACAGGATATCATCGTTGACCACTTTGCGGGTAATGAACTGCCGCTTGTAATAGCGGTTCACATAGCTCAGCAGCAATTCGATATGGGCGATCATGAGTTCCTGACTAAATTCATCCACACGGCTGCTGAGTTCCTTTTCCATGTTCCTGTAAATCGAAAGGATGTTTTCCTTTTCTGTGTCCGATAAATGCAGTGCTTCATTCGCTGAATATGCGAAATAGCCATATTGCCTGATCTTACTTGCCAGCGGGTGACCCAGTAAAAAATCGGGGTGTATGAGCAGGATGTAACAGTAGGTTTTGCTATTATAATCTGTGCTGCCTACTAATTGGTTAGGTGCCAGGAACAGCATGCTTCCTTCATCGTAATCGTAATAGTCCCTTCCATATTTTAGCCTTCCATTGTTATCGGTGATGAAGGTGATCTTGTAGAAGCTAAGCAGGTCGTAGATCGGCGCCATGCTTGTATTGAAGGGGTTGCTCTCATTGAAAAGGACGAGGCTGATCAACGGATGTTGGGGTTTGGGCAAACCGAAGGCCTCATGCGTTTCCGATATCGTTATGAACCGTATCAATTTGTCTTCCTTATTTTTCATCATATAAATGTACCAAAACCCCGTGACTGTTTCCAGCCACAGGATATTGACTTTCTTACTATCACCACGGAACAATGTTGTCTGATCCAGCATAATGAGCGGGTCCCGTAAAACTCCCTGTCGGCAGGTCTTCTGACAAAGCCACCCTGATTGGCTCTATGGATCCTTCCTCCACCGTATCGGTTCCCTGAAAATTATTGAGTGCCGTTGCCGTAAAACCAGGACTTACCAGGTGTACTTTGATATTGGTATTTGCCAAATCGATGGCCAGTGAAAGGAAAACGCCATTGAGCGCGGTTTTGGATGCCCCATAAGCTGCATCGAAGGCTGAGCGGTAGGGGTTTGCAGGATTGGCATTCAAAGTAAGCGAACCCAGTGCGCTCGACACGGTCACAATCCGTGCTTTCTCAGCCTTACTCAATAGAGGTAAAAAGGCTTGTGTCACGGCAAGGGTACCAAACACATTCGTTTCCCAAACCGTTTTCATTTCGTCGATTGGTACGATACTGGCGCGCTGAGCCCCGAGAACCTCTTCCATCTTGCGCCCGGGTTTCCCCGCATTCGAGATGGCCGCGTTATTGACCAGCAGCGTCAGGTATCCCGCTTCGCTTTGAATTTGCATTACCGCTGCATCGATGGATTGGGAATCGGTAATATCCAATTGAATCGCTTTTGATTGTTTACCGATCTGGGTAACGGCAATCTCACCTTTGTCCTTGTTTCTGGAACCAACGAAAACCGTGTAGCCTTCATCAGCAAGTGATTGCGCGATCTGGTATCCCACGCCTGTATTTGCTCCTGTTACCAGTGCCACTTTCTTTGTTTCTGTCTGCATATCATTTAAATTTTTACACAGCAAAATTCCGCGATCGCAACACAGCGCTTGTAGCCGAAACAGGAAATGTTGTATCCAAATTGAGGGTGCCTTGTGTATGGATCTTTTACGCCTTTTTTGGAAGTTGTATCATCGCCCAAGGGGTTAAAACATATGAATAACTTGGTAACCAGTGAACACCCTCAGAAACCTAAAATCGTTTATTTGTGGATTTGGAAAAGCAAAAAGCCCTTCAACGCAAGTTGAAGGGCTTTTGTACCCGCAACGGAACAAATGTCGAGCCGGTTGCTTGATGATTTGCAGACCATTGCAACCCTATTTCATTGACTGGCAATATTCAATGCAATCGCATGTAATGCTCCTGTATTTCGTTAGATATTCAATCATTCTACCGAAGGTTTCAAAACCGTGTATTTCAAATTATCAACATTAATCCCCGAAACGGATTTGATAGAAAGTTTGGACATCGGAGTTTCAGGAAAGAAAATATCCGTCATTACTGTTAGCCCGTTGTCGGCAAATAGCTCCACGGAAGCGACATCTGCAATTAATGTTAATGGAATATCACTTCCCGTTGCAAATCTGGGTGCAATGTGTTTTTCTCCAAAACCTTTTTCAAAATCAATGGCACCTGATTTCGAGCGGTCAATGTAATACTGATTTTTTGCTTTGTCATAACCAACGATCAATTCGTTGCCCGCTTCATTGGCCAGTACAATTGAGAAATCTGCTGTGTTTTTGGTCGTTAAATCCAGTCGGAAAAGTCCGGTTTTGTTTTTTGCTTTGTCCGTCAGATCCAGCTGGTCTTTCACCTTTACATTCTTCATTGAAAATGTGGTGGTGTTCAAAACATCCAGTTCTTTCACAGGGACCGACGTCAGGTAAGTTTCTTTACCGACTGTTTTCAACCCCAACTCACGGGCAATCGTATTCGCACTTCTCCAAGGATCTGTCGGAACTTGATTGGCATATTGCCAGTTGCTCATCCAGCCCATCAGAATGTTGCGGTTGCCTGTGTTGGCGAATGTTACAGCTGCGTAATTATCTGTTCCAAAATCCAGCCATTTGGTTTCTTTGGAATTGGAAGTGAATGTCTTACCGTCAAAATCGCCAAGGAAATATTGTCCTGCTGAGCCTTTGTTCGGTCCACCCGGATTGATGTTTACGATCAGCACCCAGATATCTTTTCCTTCATGTTTGATCGGGAAAAGATCCGGACATTCCCAAACGCCGCCGTGGCCGCCTTCATTCGCCCCGAATTCACTTCCGCGCGTCCAGGATTTCAGATCAGGGGAAGAATAAAAGGTAATGCGATCCTTAGTTGCCAAAGTCATCACCCATTTCTTCTGCGGCTCAAACCATCTCACTTTCGGGTCACGGAAATCGCTTACGCCCGGATTCTGGATTACGGGATTGCCTTTGTATTTAGTCCAGGTTTTACCGTCGTCCAGACTGTATGCAATGCTTTGCGTTTCGTGTTTACCAGTTTGCTTTTTTTCCTCAACCGGGTCATGATGCGTGAAAATGGCAACCAATGCGTCTTTGCCAAATCCTGCCGTATTATTTTTATCAACAACCGCACTTCCCGAAAAAATGTAACCCAGACTATCCGGATACAAAGCAATCGGCTGCTCTTTCCATGCGATCATATCCTTGCTTGTGGCATGTCCCCAGTGCATGGGTCCCCAGATTTTATCGTCTGGATAGTATTGATAAAACAAATGATAAATCCCGTTGTGATACACCATGCCATTCGGATCATTCATCCAGTTGGCTTTGGGCGTAAAGTGAAATTGCGGACGGTATTTTTCTTTAAAAGCCTGAGCAATAGCATTCGAGCCGGTTATGGCACAGATAAGGAGTAAGGCAATGATTATTTTTTTCATATCGTAATTTAATTGTGTTTGGGCCAGAACAGTTCTCACATTTACCATCCTGCATTTTGTTTGTACAAGCCGCTGCTGAAATTGATCTGATTCAATGGGATAGGCAGATATTCATCCCGGCCTGCTGTAAATTTCGCATCTCCCAAATGCGTTGCCCTTGTTTTTTCAATCTCGAAATAGGCATTAATGTTTTCAGCCGCAACGCCCCAGCGAACCAGGTCGAAGAAATGATAACCCTCGCCAGCAAATTCAAGTCGTCTTTCCCAACGCATCGCCGTTCTTGCATAGTTCTGTGTCCAGTCCGAACTCTTAACATATGGTTTGACCCTGAAATTTGCTGTGGGTTTTCCATCCGCTGCTACCAGCAAACCTGTACTTGTGGCTGCGCGGGCGCGGATCCTGTTGATCAAAGGAAGTGCTTCGTCTTGTCTACCCAATTCTATTAATGCTTCGGCTTTCCAAAGCAGTACATCGGCGAACCGGATAATCTGCCAGTTTTTAGCGCTGGACATAAATGGCGGCACCTTTTGAAAAGATGGATCCGTTGGTAAAACCACTTCCTTAATGCTTGCAAAAGCACCGTAAACCGCCGGAGCACGAGCCCAGGATTTTTGGAATACATAGCTTTTTCCATATTTGAATGGCGCATTTGGTCTTGCCACAGTGTGGTCAAGCCGCGGATCGAAAGAGCTGGTCTGAAAATCAAGGGAGGCTGCGACGTCATTGGCAGCATACGTTTGAAATAGCGGCAATCCGTCAGCGCTGGTTTTGAAGGAATTGATCAGGTCATGGCTCGGAACGTGGAAACCGCAGCAGCCGTATTCCTGGTTCATGGTGTAATTCAGCGCATGTCCGTAATCCAGCCTGCCGAGTGGCGTACCGTCATTTTTTGAGTATTGTATGGCAAATACGGATTCGGGGCCGTTCTCGGTTGCTGTTAGAAAATTGTCAGCATAATCGGCGCTCAGGTTATACTTTCCGGAGTTGATCACCTCATCACAAAGCGCATTTACTTCTGTCAGCAAGGCTTTATTTATCGATACAACGGCATTGGTTTCGTTTTGTTCGTAAGCTTTGTACAAGAGTGTTTTTGCCAGATAGGCTTTTGCCGAAATCTTGTTAGCCCGGCCTTTGTCACTTTGATTCTCAGGAAGCCTGTCAACTGCACTCCGGAAATCCGCTTCTATTTTTGACCATAGTTCATCATTTGAAAGCTTATCATTTGAAATGGTCGGATAGTCGGTTTTGGCAATGGTTTCATCGATATACGGGACATATTTGAACAAGATTTTCAGCAGGAAATAGAAATGTCCTCTCAGGAAATTGAGTTCACCCATACGCGCTGCTTTTTCGGGATATTCCGCGTCTGAAAATGCACTGACTCTCCGCATCGCATCATTAGTCCGGCTGATGCCCACATACAATCTGAACCAAACCTGGTCGATCAAGGCATTATCAACCCGGTTCAGGGAAAATGTTTCGAACAAATGGAATTCGGACAAATCACCTGGGCCGTCGCCGCCTTTGTACATATCGCCTCCGCGAATGCTTCCGTACGCCCACATGCTGGAAAAAGGGGAGGTGTAATGGTCGTTTCCAAGTGCGGAGTAAGCTGCTACCACCATTTTGTCGACATTTTCAGGCGTATTCAAATCGTCGCCCGAAATGACACCTTGGGCAGGTTCTACCAGCGCATCATCGCAGCCTGTGAAAAGCACCATGAGCAATGTCAGGGCGTATATTATTTTTTTAGTGATCATGATTTCAGAATTTAGAAAGTGACATTCAGTCCAATGGTTCCTATGACGGGGATGGGGAAAGCGAAGTTTGGAATCTCCGGATCGGGGCCTGTGAAAGCTTTGCTTTTAATGGTAAACAGATTACTCCCTTGCAGATACAGTCTCGCGCTCTGGATTTTCAGAGCATTCAGACTTTTGAAGTTGTACCCGATCTGCGCGTTCCTCAGTTTCAAATAGGAACCGTTTTCAATGAAGTAAGTCGAGAAGCGGCCTTCGTTATTTCTGTCTACCAATGTTAAAGCGGGGATATCAGAACTTGTGTTTTGAGGCGTCCATGCGTCCAGGGTTCTTTCACCCCAGTTGGTGCCCGTCCAAAGTGATGAGAAATCGGTGTAGGTTTTGAATTCGTTCTGAACCTTTACATTGATTCCCTGGAAGAAAAAGCTCAGATCGAAATTTTTCCAACTTACGGAAGTGTTGAAGCCATACATATATTTCGGGGTGCTGTTTCCGATAAAATCCCTGTCCTGCGCGTCAATGGTGCCATCACTGTTCAAATCTGCATATCTGATTCGGCCAACACCCTTTCCCGGCTGGGTTGCAGCATTGTCTACTTCGCCCTGATTTTGGAATATGCCGTCGGCTACATATCCAAAGAATGAATTAGCCGGGCGACCCAGAATGGTCTTGTCCGTTCCATTTCCCGGATAGGATGCAATCACCTCTTTTGGTAAATACGTGATCTTGTTGCGATACAGGGAGAAGTTTCCCGTCAGGTTGATTCTCAGATCGTTGCCGATTTTTGTGTCATAATAAAGCAAAGCTTCGAAACCGCTGTTTTTCATCGAAGCGCCGTTTGTAAATCTGTTTCCACCATCGCCAATCACAGCCAGATATGCGGGGCTGATCAGGATGTCGGACGTTTTTCTCTGGAAATAATCAACAGAACCAGTTAATGTGTTGTTTAAAAAACCAAAATCGACACCAAAATTAGATTCCGCGAGCGATTCCCATCTTAGGGCATCATTGCCTTGTTGGATTAATGTAAATCCGGACGGAAGCTGGCCCGTGCCGTTTCCGCCAATGTCATACGCGCTGCCATTGTCAAAATCCCATGTTGGATCGCTGCCGTAAATGGCTGAGTATAAAGACTGCGTCGCATTGTTCGGGATTTCCTGGTTGCCCGAGCGACCCCAGCCATATCTCAGTTTCAAGTAGGAAATGAAGGGAATGTCTTTAATAAATGTTTCTTCGCTCAAACGGTAACCCAATGAAAATGCAGGGAATGTTCCGAAGCGGTTTTCCTTTCCAAAGCGTGACGAACCATCGCGGCGGACGGTTGCCGATGCCAGGAATTTGTCGGCGTAAGTGTAATTAACCTTTGCGAAATAGGAGAAAAGTGAATTCGAGCTGCCGCTGCCGCCATTATTAATGTTGTTGCTTCCGGCATTCAGATAGGAATAATTGATATTCTCCAATGCCAGGCCTCTTCTGCTTGCCGAAAATTCCTGGGCGATATATCGGATACTTTCCTGTCCAACCAGTACTCCAATTTGGTGCTTGCCGGTCTGAATGTCATAGTTTAATGTGTTCTGCCAGATCGAATTTCCCGAATAGTCCTGGAAATTGGAAACCTGATTGGTTGGATCAGACAAGAAACCGGAGGTGTACGACTTCCGAAGCAATCTCTTGTAACCACCGCTGTAATCAATTCCATAGCTGGTTTTTAAATGCAGTTTTGGGATAATTTCCAGATCAGCAAATACATTTCCGAATAGCCGGTAGAAGTTGCCTTTATTCTGCCTGTTGTCCTCAATAAGCCTTACCGGATTTTGGCGATCAGTCATTCCCGACGCAGGGCCGCCCCAGCCGCCATCCACCGTGTAAACCGGCACAACGGGCTGTGAAACCAGCGATGCAAACAATATATCGGCCGTCGGGGACTGCACATCCTGGATGTAAGTAGCAGACAGGTTCTCGCCGATTTTCAACTTGGACTTAAAGAGCGAGAAATCCGTGTTCAGCCTTGCATTGTACTTTTTATTATGCGTCGATTTTACAACTCCTTTATTGTCGTAATAACCCAGCGAAAACATGGTATTTCCTTTTTCAGAACCATTGGAAATAGACATATCGTACGACTGAATAATAGACTTTTGTGCAATCTCATCGTACCAATAAGTGTTGGCAGGCTTCATCGTTTTTGCCGCATCAATGAATTCAGGATATTTTACTTGATTCAAAGACGGACTGTTAAAGTCGTTATTCCAATCGTATTGGTAAATCTGGTTGGCATTTGGATCTGCTTTGTCATTGACTGCTGCCTGCCAGTAAGCGCGGCCGCGACCGTCGGCATTCAAAGTTTTCAGCTTTGAGGCATAATCTTGAATTGAAGTGGAAATGTTTACATTCAACCGCGACTGACCGTTTTTGGCTTTTTTGGTCGTAACAATCACAACACCATTTGCAGCCCGAGAACCATAAATAGTCGCGGACGAAGCATCTTTCAAAACCTGGATAGATTCCACGTCGGCTGGGTTTATTTCATTCAATCCTCTTTTGGTCGGAATGCCGTCGATGATGTAAAGCGGATCATTATTGCCCAATGTACTGCCGCCTCTGATCCTTACCGTGGCACCGCCACCGGGCGCTCCATCCGTGGTGATCAACACACCCGGCACTCTTCCCTGCAATGCTTTTGCTGGGTTACCCACCTGACTGTCCTTAATGTCTTTAATGCTCACCACACTCACCGCACCTGTGATATCTTTCTTTCGCTCAGACTGATAGCCGGTAACAACCACTTCATTCAGGCTTTTTGAATCATATTCCAGCGTCACATCCATGACACTATTCGTACCTGGAATCACTTCACTGGGCACCATGCCCACGTAAGAAAAAACCAGCGTTGCGCCACTGTTAATGCCGATGCTGTACTTTCCATCGGCGTCAGATAATGTGCCGTTGGTTGTACCCTTTTCGAGGATACTTACACCGGGGAGCGTCACGCCGGCGCCGTCTTTCACAGTTCCGGTGATGTTGGATTGAGCAGCCGCAAGTTGCACCCAACAGAGTATGGCAAAAGCCAGAAGCGGTAGTCTTTTAAACATGATTGATTTGATTATTGATTAAAAAATCAGCAATTTCTTTTTCGGCAATCACAGGTGTAGCACCAGAATAGGAGGCAACCAATGCACCAACTGCACAGGCTTTTTCGAGGGCTGAGGGAATGGACGAGCCGGAAATGTACTCTTTGAGAAACATCGCCAGAAAGGAATCCCCGCTGCCAATCGTGTCCTGCACTTCCACGACATATCCGCCCTGAGAATGAAATCCTTCACCGGAAAGAACAACCGCACCATCGGCACCGAGCGTTACGCATACCAGTTTCAGATTGAAGCGTTCGTAGAGGAATTTCATCTGCGTTTCCACTTCGGGTTGAATGCCAAACCAGGTGCAAACGGTGTTGAGCTCATGCTCATTTACCTTAACAATGTCAGCCTGTTCCAGCAGATATTCGGTGGTGGCTCTGTCCAGATGCGGCGGGCGAATGTTGACGTCAAACACTTTCAGTTTTGCATCTTTCAATAATTCAAAAAGTGTGTTGCGCGACTGCTGGCTGCGAACGGAAAGCGTGCCGTAGACAAACACATCTGAGTTCTTTACTAACTCTTTGTTTTCAGGCGTGGTCATAATGTAGTCCCAGGCGACAGGCTGCACGATTTTGTAGGTTACTTCGGTTTTGTCCGTCAGGTTAACTTTTACTATACCGGTGAGATGTGTAATTCCGGTTTGGATAAAATCTGTGTTAAAGTTCTGCTTGTTAAGGTAATCCATGAGTTCAACCCCCAGATCGTCGTCGCCTACGCGGCTGATGAAGGCTGGATTCATGCCGAAGTTTTTCAGGTGGATGGCCACATTCATAGGCGCTCCGCCGGGTTGCTTGCCAGAAGGCAGCATGTCCCAAAGCATTTCTCCGAAAACGGTTATTGTTGGTGTCATATAATTGGGGTAAGTAGTGAGGAAAATCAGTTTTTGAAATAATGTGCTAGTCAAGCCTAATCGCTAATTAGCCGTTAGCTATTAGCCGTTAGCTTTTTTTGTAGAATCAATCAACCATTTATAAACAGCTAACAGCTAATCGCTAAAGGCTAACAGCTAAAAGCTGGCTAGTGCATAACCATTGTCTTATCCGTCCTTTCCAGCGAGGTTCCCTTAGTTTCCGGCATGATGCGCCACACGAAAATGAGCTGCAAAATCATCATGATCGCAAAGAAGGAAAAGGTAATTCCGCCGCCCAGATATTCGGAAATGATCGGGAAAGAAAAGGCGATGACGGCCGCCATAAACCAGTGGGTAAAGCTTCCCAGCGCCTGACCATTTGCACGCACTTCGTTTGGGAAAATTTCAGATATAAAAACCCAAATGACCGCTCCTTGTGAGAATGCGAAAAAGGCAATGTAAACGAACAGGAAAACCGGAACGCCCGTAAAATCCTGTATAAAAAATGCCCTGGCAACCAATCCAAGTGTGATAATGACACCCACGGAGCCAATCGCCATCAATGTGCGCCTGCCGAAGCGATCAATAAAGTTGATGGCTAAAAGTGTGAAAGCGAAGTTGACGAAACCAATTCCGGCAGAAGATAAAAAAGCGGCTTTTGCTCCCAATCCCGTCATCTCAAAAATGCGCGGACTGTAATAAATGATGGCATTAATTCCTGAAACCTGGTTGAAAACAGCGAACAGAATGGCTAGCATTACAGGCGTTTTGTATTTGGCAGAAAACAGCCGGGCAGAAGGTTTGTCTTTGGTTTCTTCGTTCGAGTTCATGATCGCAAACAATGTTTCTTCGCTGGTTTGGGGATCAATGATGTCCAGGATTTCTCTTGCTTGCGCCACGTCGCCTTTTTTCATAATCAGCCAGCGCGGACTTTCAGGAACGTAAAGAATTGCGAGTAAGAAAATCAGCGAGGGCAAAGCCTGCACGCCCAGCATCCAGCGCCACGCATTGTCGCCCATATCCTGCATGAAGTAATTAGAGAAGTAAGCGATGAGAATTCCGAAAACGACATTGAACTGAAATAGCCCAACCATTTTCCCGCGTGACTTGGCAGGAGAGATTTCTGAAATGTACATCGGGGCAGCAACGGATGAAGCGCCGACGCCGAGTCCGCCGAGGAAGCGGAAGAAAATGAAAACGTACCAATCTGTTGCGAGCGCCGAGCCGAGCGAAGAAACCAGATATAAGACGGCGATCCAGAATAGGGTAGTCTTTCTTCCCAGTCTGTCAGCCGGAATGCCGCCTAACATTGCGCCAAGAACAGTTCCTATCAATGCGATGGAAACGGTGAACCCGTGCTCGACTGCGGACAGATCCCATAAATGCTGAATGGCTTTTTCCGCCCCCGAGATCACGGCCGTATCAAATCCAAAAAGAAACCCGCCAAGCGCAACGACGATCGACCAAACTAATACCTTACTGTTTTTCATTGGTAGTTCTGATTTTTTGTCAAAACTACCGCCACTTGCTGCCCGGAATAACTAAATAATATCTCAATAAAGTTAAACTTTGATACAGTGGTATTTTAGAAGGTTATAATGATGATAATCAGTAAATTAACTTGCGATTTAAAATTTGATACATCCTTAACCTTTCAATTTTGATACATCTTGTTTCAAAATTGTATCATTTTTTATGAATTTACTGGAAGCAGGATTGAACGATTAACTGAAAATCTTGAATAAAAATCCGGCTGTTTATGATTTCTTATATTCCATAGGGGTTTGGTTATATTTCCCTTTGAAAGCCGTGGAGAAGTAGGTAGGGGAGGAAAATCCGACCTTATAGGCAATGTCTGCAATGGTCAGATCGTCGCGGCGTAGCAGGAACTTGGCTTTGTTGAGCCTTACCTGCTGAATGTATTCATTCACGCTCATGCCCAGCAAAGCCTTCACTTTTCTGTAAAGCTGTACCCTCGACATGCCGAGGTCTCTTCCAATGTCTTCTACGCTGAGCTCGGAATTATCGTAACGCTCCTCAATATATGCAGTGAACTGCGTGATAAATTTCTTATCCAGTTTGTTAGGATTCGTGCCCGATGAGGTTTCAATGGGCAGCTCACTCGTATAATGTTCGCGCAGCACCGAACGGTTTTTCAACAAAGTCTTAATGCTTTCCTGCACATATTGCAGGTTGAACGGTTTGGTAATGTAAGCATCCACGCCCGTTTGAATGCCTTCGATCTGCTGTTCGATGGTGGTTCTGGCGGTTAGTAAAATCACCGGAATGTGCGACGTCCTAAAATCGGATTTTAGGATCGAGCTCACGCCCAAGCCGTCCTTTTTAGGCAATGTCACATCGCACACAATCAGGTCGGGAATGTGCTCAAATGCCAGCCTCAAACCTTCCTCGCCGTCATTAGCCACCAATATCTGGTAATTGACACTTAGTTTTTGTTCCAAAAGCCTGACCAGATCATTGTTGTCTTCAATGAGCAGGACAGATTGTTCATGAGTTGAAACCTCCTTGGGAGAAGCATTATTCGAAGCCGGATCTTCTTCCTGAATTTCAAAGTTTTGGACCATAGAAAAATCTTCCGCGTGCCCGGTTTGTAATTCATCTTCCTGGAAATGCTTGTTACCCAGCGGCAGTTCAATGGTAAATGCTGTCTCCTTATTAGGCTGGCTGCGAACCGCAATTGTTCCTTTATGAAGTGAAATTAACTCTTTGGAGAGCGCCAGGCCAAGTCCGGTTCCCAATGCTTTATAGCCACTTTCGGCTTGATAAAAAACTTCGAAAACGTGCGCAACTTCCGATTCAGTCATGCCTATTCCGTTGTCTTCCACCGTAATCTGCGCCTGATCAGAAGAAATGGTTTTGATATACAAATAAACCCTTCCTTTATCCGGCGTGAACTTGAATGCATTGGAAAGCAAGTTAAAAATCACCTTATCAAGCATCGTGGCATCGAACCAGACCATCACTTCGGGATCGGAAGCGATTAATTGAAAATCAATTTTTCGTTTGGAAGCAATGCGTTCAAAGGCCACCATAATGTCTTTAACAAATGCCACCAGATTGTGCTCGGCAGCGCGCACTTGCATGCGATGACTTCCCAGTTTCCTGAAATCCATCAGCTGGCTCACTAGGCGCAGTAACCTTAATGTGTTTTTCCGAATCAGTAAAAGTTCTTGTTTGATCAAGGGATCACGGATTTTTTCGCTGGCTAAAACATCTTCAATCGGTGCTAAAATCAATGTCAGCGGCGTGCGGAATTCATGCGAAATGTTGGTGAAAAATTTCAGTTTGGCCTCATTCTCGATCTCAGCACTTTGCGCCAGTTGCTCGATCTGGTTCTTTTGGTCTGATATTTCATGATTCTGCACTTCCAGCCGCTTGTTGATCTTGCGGTTTTCGCGTAAAGAATAAAAGGAAATAGCCCCGAAAATCAGTGCCAATGCAAGCGTGATGGAAACGGTGTAAATGACAATGCTCTGGTTTTCAGAGATCGCGCGCTGTTCTTCAATTTTTTCCTGCCGACGCTCAATGTCCTGCTGCTGCGCCACCAGTTTCTCGCTCTGCAACTTCATGATCCTGACATTCGTCGAATCGATCATGGTGATTTGCAAGCGGTTTTCCCTCTTGAACGGCTTCTTTTGAAGAATAGAAATCGCGGTTCGGATAGCTTCTTCTCCTCCTGTCGGATATAGAATAGTAGCATTTAAAACATTCCTATCAACAAGATCAATGCCGCCGTTTGGCCCGGTTAGGCCGTCTACACCAATTAACCGGATCTTTTTTTCAAGACCTAAATTTTTACAAACCTTAAAAGCAGTAAGCGCACGGCGATCATTCTGGCAAAAAATAACGTCAATGTCCGTATGCGTTTGTAGCAGTTTGGTTAGGGGAGCTTCGAAAGAATATTTGTCCCAATCGCCATCCAGTTTTGCCGTCAGCCTGATGCCCGGATAGCGGGTGATCGTTTCCATAAAACCCTTATGGCGATCAATGTCCGCGGACGAGCCTGGCTTTTCACTGATCTCGATCACCTTTCCCTTCCCTTTCAGAAGTGTATTGGTATAAGCTCCGGCAATCTGCCCGACTTCCACATTATCAGCGCCTACATAGGCTGTATATTGATCCGAATTGGTCCGGCGATCCAGAATGATGACGGGAATTCCGCTTTGATAGGCTTTTTCTACAATGGGTGTAATCGGCTCGGCTTCATTGGGCGATACAATCAGCAGGTCAATGTTTCGTTTGAGCAGTTCTTCAATTTGCGTGATCTGCTTTTGGCTTTGTCCGCCCGCATCCTTCATCACAAAGTTGATCTCCGGATTGAAAGACAACTCGCGATACATGCTCTCCTGCATGGTTTTACGCCAATCGTCGGCGCCCGTGCATTGCGAAAAGCCAATCGTATACTGCTTCGATTCTTTCCTGGAACAGGCAGTCAGGATCAAACAAAGCAGCACAATGAGTTTAAAGTATTTCAATGTTTTCTTGTATTAAATCAGCGTTTCGCCCTCTATAAATGTATTACAAATATGAGTCTTCGTAACGGCTTTTAACAAGAATACGGCTCTTCCAGCTTGATTTTTTGTCGGAAAGTGACTTGAAACTATTACGCTTAGAAAAATAATGTAAGACTAAGCTTTGCGAAAAATGGTGTTCCGGGTGTAAAATGGATTTCTTCCACGGGCTCAGTTTCATTTTTAAGCCTGCTTAAAGTTGCGAACTGCGTCTCTTTCCATTTTGTATTCAAAAGGTTTTGTACTGAAAGACCGAGATTATAGTTCTTTTTGGCATAGTTGAGCTGCATATCACCCACAAAGTAGCCCTTCGCTACAATTGAATTGTCTTCATTTGCGGCTCGATTGGCGAGATAACGGTACCTTAGTGAGCCACTGATCCCGTTCTGCATTTGAAGCGAAAGTCCGCCGGTGGACGTGAATACGGGCGCGAGCGGGAGGTAATTCATTCCTTCCGTTTCGCCTATTGCGCGTGGTTTTGCTGTGCTCAGGTCCACATCCGCGTAAAGCGATTTAGTAAGCTGGTACCTCACAGACAGGTCCAGTCCCTGCCGCTTTGACTTCCCGCTCGGCTCGATTACCCCGGCATCTCCCACGTATACAAATTCCTGCTGCATCCATAAATACCAGGCTGCGGCATTGATAAACATCTTTGGAAACGGTTTAAAAATCACCCCGAAATCGGAACCGTAAGCACCCGGCAAAATTTGCTTACCTCCCTGCGGCACCACTACTCTGGTGTCATTGGAGTGAAACCCTTTTCCCGAATTTAGATACAATTGAACGCGCGGGTTGAAAGTGTAATAAAAGTTGAGTTTGGGAGAAATTATCGCGTCAGCTGCGTGATTACGGGTTACCGGCTGCAAAAGGTAGTCTTGGTAGCTGGCCCGGAAATAATCGAGTCGCACACCCGCATTGACCGTAAACCGATCGTTTATCTGTATCAGCTCATCGGCATAAACGGACGCATTCAGCTCGTTTACATCGCCAAGCTGGTAAGGATCGAGGGTTACTGAACGGTCTTTTGTATGCGAAAGCTCACTTCGGTCAGTAAGATCGTGACGGTATTGCACGCCAACAGTCGTGGTCCAGCTGGATTTGCCCACGTAAGCCTGCTTTGAAATGCTCCCGTTGTAACCGTACAAATTGCGTTGTTCCTTCTGCTTGATCTGATCGCCATTGAGTGAATCTTCGAGGAAAAATGTGAAATTGGAAAAAAGCTCGAAGTTGTAATTGCTGTAAAAAAGCTGGTTTTTGATCACGAAATTAGATGGCGTAACTGTCACCAGCTGCACGTTCGCATTCGTGCGACTGGTTTCCCCGCCTTCGGTAGGATCAATGGAACCGTAAAAGCCGATCAGCCCCGATTCGAGCGCGCGGTCGGGAATCTGCCCCGAATGGTTCCACTTACTCCAGAATGTTGAAGCAGTGAATGTAAGGTTAGTGCTGGGCGTAATGTGGCCGTGGTATTTCCCGAATACATTCAGCCTGTTGAAATTTTGCGGGTTATCGAAATAGGAATTGGTAAATGAATACTCCGATGCGATGTATGCCGCCTGGCTCTTGTCCTTTCCTTTTTGTCCGAGAAGATCAATACCCGCTACGGCGCGGTAAGTATCGAACTGCCCCGCTTCAAGTTTCACAAACGACCTCTCCAATGCGTCTTTTGTACGGAAATCAACCCAGCCGGCAGTCGTGAAATTGCCTTTGTCCGTCGCGTAAGGCCCTTTTTTGAAATCAACACCCTGAACGAGCTCCGGGATTACAAAATGCAGATCGGCATAACCCTGGCCGTGCGCGTGCGACACCATGTTGACGGGCATTCCATCAACCGTCAGGCGAATATCCGTGCCGTGGTCCAGATCGAAACCGCGCAAAAAGATCTGCTCCGCTTTACCGCCGCCGGCGTGCTGACCAATGAAGAGACCAGGTACCATTCTCAATATTTCCTGAGAATTGGTAATAGGTCTGAGTTTAATATCGACACTGTTGATCAGCTGCTGATCGTGCGCACGTTGGGAAGAAACAACTACCTCGCTCAGCTCAATGTCCGCATCTGAAAGCAGCATTTTTATAAACTGCGTCTGGTTATCAGAAACCACAACTTCAATCACCTGCGGCTTGTAGCCGACGTGCGAAAACTCGATTTTGTATTTCGAAGACACCAACCCTTCAAACTGGTACTTCCCATTTTCATTGGTGACTGTACTTTTCCCGAGGCCGGTGAGCTGCACGGTTACGCCGCTCATCGGCAGGTTCGTCGCCTGGTGGGTGACTATACCCGAAATGCCGCCCAAATGCGCATACGAGATGAAACTGACGAAGATAAAGGAGAGCAGGAGTAAATGTTTTTTCATAATCTCGATTCCTGTGCGTACTTGGGATTGGTTCTTTTTGCCTCAGCCAGGTATTTGTCTCCCTGCGCCTTATTGCCCAGTGCAACTTCGATCGCACTTGCGATCTGCAATACCTCCGGATCTTTGGTGCCGGTGCTTAATGCCACTTTTATGTGTTGTAATGCCTTTTCGTTATTCTTTTCTTTCAGGTAAACGTAAGCCAGCGCATGGTTCACGTCAATGTTCTTCGGTCTCTTGGCATATTCTTTCAAGCCGTAAGCTGCGGCCGAGTCCAGCTGTCCGAGTTTTGTATAAAGTTTACACAATTCCAGATCGACAGCGTGCCCGGATTGCGCATCTTCATCAAGCATAGTCACTACTTCTGCATATTTCTTCATTGCTTTTTGCTGATCTCCTTTCAGCAAATATATGTCGGCCATTTCTTCATGAAAAGAATATTCCGGCATGATGGCAGCGGCTTTTTCAAGTTCAGCCAATGCGCGGTCGTACTGGTTTCTGGCCTTGTAAACCTGTGCCTGCCCGCGTAATGCAAATGCGTAACTCGGGCGCATTGCCAGTATCTGCTGGTATTCTGTTTCCGCTTCTTTCAGCTGGCCGGTTGTTTCGTATAAATGTCCTAATGTGTTTTTAGCCCAGCATTGCGGCTCCGAACCGGGCAGTCCGGCTTGTACGGCAAGTTTCATGGCTGCAATCGAGCCAGGATAGTTGCCGTAAATTTCGCGAAGATAAGAGGCGCGCGAATACGCTTCAAGCGAAGGTTTCAGCGCCTGCATTTTATCCGACATTGCCACAGCCTCATCGTAGTTGCCCAATTCTACATTCGCATCTACGAGCACGCCGTACACATACGCATTTTCCGGGTTGATCTTCCGCGCTTTTTCAGCAAGGTCACGCGCCTCGGGAAACTGGTGCTGCGACATTTTTACAGATGCTTTAAAAGTCGTCGCTTCAAAATTTTGAGGATCAATCGCAAGTACGCCGTCCAGTATGCGGAGTGCCGCGGGATAGTAGTAGGGATGTTCTCCGGTGATCCGTGCCTCGGCCAGGTATATTACCACCAGTTGCAGGCGGGGCTTCACGTCCCGCGGATTTTGTGCAATCTTAGCTTTCAGTTCGCCGACTTTTTCCTTTGTTTTCGCCCATTCCGTTGCGCTGGCCAGTTCGCCTTCTCTTTCAAACAGGCCAGGGATTTCGGTAGTAACTTCGGTGGTTTCGGTTTTTTTCTTTTCGGTACAACTCATTTGCACCAGGAAAAAAAAGGGAAGGCAGAATATAATGATCTTTTTCATAGTTGATCGTGGTTGAATGATAGGGTAGGTAAGAAGGCCGGGGATGATTTCAAATCGAGATCGTGATCAGTCCCCGGCCATTTACTTTTACAAACTGCTTACTATACTTATCTGCGCAAAATCTTGACAGTATACTTGTCATCCGGCGTAGTCACCCGCAGGTAATAGATGCCTGCCTGCCCGCCCAGTTTCACCGACCGGCGCTCTCCGGCCGTGGCTTTGCTGATCACCTGCTGGCGCAATACCTGACCTCTGCTATTGGCAAGATCCAGCTGTACCTGTTTTCCGGCCGCTCCTCTGATCTCGATCGTAACCTCGTCATTTGAACTTGGATTACCCATTACAACTGCCGACAATGGTACTGCTGTGCCTTCTGCTCCGGCAATGCCTTGTCTCATGTTCATGCCGCAGCCTGCGCGGAAATCGTATTCCATGGTTACTTCCGAAGATGGGTCATTCACGTAACGCGCTTTCGCAACAAGTACTCCGCTGCTATTTTCATCCATGAAAAGCTCCGATTCTACCATACGGTCCACACTTGTTCCCCAAACACCATTTACAACACCAGCGGCCGAGTATTCAACAGTTTTGCCTGCGTCGGCTCCCATTGAACTGAATGTAAATGCACCGGTTGTGCAATTGAAATTAGTGATCGCAACTGCGAAAGGCTGCATTTCCGATGGGTTGGTTCCTTCGTAACCCGGTCCCCTGAAACCAGGCCATGGATTTTGAAGATACGGGAATGTCGTTTTCAATGTCGTGTCATTTTTGGTAACACCAGCATTAAAACTCAATACCCTTCCCAGATTAGGTGTAACAGGATTTCCACCTACTACATAATCGTCATACCATAATCCGATCGCGGCCAAAACCACACCGCCGACAGCTTGCAATTCAATGGTTGTTACGTCATCTTCAAGGCGGCGTCCATTAGGGAAACCGTCCATATTAGGTATCCATTGCAGATCGGTAGTTTTGTTGTATTTCGCATCCGTTAATCCCAGTGCTGCTGCCTGAACCAGCCCCAGTGAGCTGAAAGCAGGGTCGGTGCGCGGTGTTGCAGGCACAGCCATATTTAACCTTAACCAATCTCCGAGTGTAGGGAGGAAGTTGTGGATAAATGGCTTCCCTGCTGCAAGCGGATTTCCGTTTTTGCCCGTAGCAAGCTGGTAAGGAGGTAAATTTGGAACACCTGTATAGAATATAGGCAGGATATCCACGGCACGCGGACTCATCGCATCAGGGAGTAAAACGCTTCCGAAAGCAGCCTCGGCCAATGCAGTACCGTCCAATGCAGGATTTCCTTTCAACCCGAATAGACCCGGCTTGCCGTTCCTGAAATCAAACGATCCCAGTGATTTGGTCTGAATGCGCAAGTCGGCCAGTCCCGGAACCGCGGTACCGAACTGCGAATCGTCCATGTACAAAGCCAGCTCCGGGTTGGTGAAGTATTTTGCAAATTGAAGATCATTGGCCGGAGAAGTTGCATTCCACCTGTCTTTCATACCGATCGGAATGATCGCTTCATTGGTCAAAGGCATTCCCAAACGTGAAACCTGTACCCAATCACCATCATAGCCTACGTCACCGCCACCATAAAGCGTAGTGATTTTCTTGCGGCTTGAAGAAGCATAAACACCGATCACATATTCAGGATCCAGAATGTTCGAAGCCTGCGCTACGGTTTTGTGTCCTTTTTGAAGCGTAGCAACGGGTACTTCTATCACAATCGAGTGACAATTGAACTTAGCCACTGCGTCGCGGCCACCTGACTTACGAATATTTCCAAGGTCGAATATGCCCCCTAGATCAACAAAGAAAGGATCGTCGACTGGTCCGCAGAATATCTTCTCGCCGCTGCTGGCGGTCATAATGGATTTGGTCACCAGCGCTTCATAGGTCGTATTAAGGCCGGTAGCCTCCTTGATCGACCGTGGGCCAATGTGAGGAGGAGGCACAGTTCCATCTGAGATAATAGTAGTAAAGCTCTGGCCTCCGTCGGTACTGCGTTCGCAGGTATAGGTCGTTTTAAGATTCTCCTTACCCAGGCGGATAAGGAAAAAAGTCGACGGATCTTCATTTACTTTTTTGAACGTAAAACGATAAACGATGTCCGCTCCGGTTGTACCCGCATTGTTGTCGACGTGGATTTCATAGCGGATATTTTCTCCGAAAGAATACCAGTTAGGGCCTCCCGCCGGATGTTCGAATGGAATATAGTTCGCTACAAGTACGATGTTCTCTTTGTTCATCGGACTTTTAAAAGCGTAAACATCGGTATTATCGGCCAGTGGATCTGTTGAGATCAGGGGCGCTTCACGGTGGGAAGACGCATTTGACTGGAATGGCATGGCACAGATCAGCGCCAGCAACCCAATCAGGTATAAAAAGTTTTTCATAATGTACTTAGATATTTGATGATGAAATCAGAACCGGGCTTTTTCAGGATAGTCGAACCCTCTCCACGGACTGGCCACATAAGGAAATGCACTTTTCAGTTCAGTGTCATTTTTAGTTGGTCCCGAGTTGAAAGTCAGCACGCTCAGAAGTTGTGGTGAAACCGGCGCAGTAGGAGTGGCATCGTCATAAAACAAGCCTACTGCTGCCAGAACAACGCCTGAAACTGCCTGTAACTCAATCGTAGTCACATCATCTTCAAGCCTGCGGCCATTTGGAAATCCATCCATATTCGGGATCCATTGCAGGTCTGTGGTCGTATTGTAAGCAGGATCTGTTATACCCAAAACCGCTGCCTGCACCAATCCAAGCGAACTGAATTTAGGATCATCCCGCGGCGTTGCCGGTACCGCCATATTCAACCGTAGCATATCGCCCAGCGTCGGCAGGAAATTATGAATAAACGGTTTCCCTTTTGCCAGCGGGTTATTGTTCTTTCCTGTCGCAAGCTGGTAAGGAATAAGATTAGGTACGCCTGTGTAGAAAATCGGCAGCAGGTCGACGGCGCGCGGACTTGCATTATCAGGCAAAAGAACACCACCGAAAGCAGCTTCTGACAGCGCAGTTCCGTCAAGCGCTGCATTACCTTTCAATCCAAATAAGCCAGGTTTTCCATTACGGAAATCGAACGAGCTGAGTGATTTGGTTTGGATCCGCAATGCATTCAACGATGGTACCGCGCCACCGAATTGCGAATCGTCCATGTAAAGCGCCAGTTCTGGATTTGTAAAGTATTTAGCAAATTGAAGGTCGTTCCCGTTGTAGGGTGTCACCGAGTTCCAGCGGTCTTTCATCCCGATCGGAATGATCGCTTCGTTGGTAAGTGGCATCCCCAGGCGCGAAACCTGTACGTATTCACCGTCGTAACCCACATCACCCGCACTATAAAGTGTCTTGATCATCTGGCGGCTTGCAGAAGCCCATACGCCGATCACATATTCAGGATCCAGTATATTAGCCGCCTGACTCATTCCCTTACCGTCTTTCTGTAACATGCTGACAGGCACTTTAAGAGCAATCGTATGCACATTGAAACGGTTCAGACCATCTTTGGGCGCATTGGTAGTATTGCCTTCCGGGCGGAAGTTGCCTACATCAAATGCACCGGCAAGGTCTACGAAAAAAGGATCGTCAACCGGGCCGCAGAACACTTTTTCACCGCTGGTTGCCGTCGCGATTGCCCCTTGCATCAATGTGTTGTAGTCAGTTTCTAAGCCAACTGTCTTGCCCTCGATAGAGCGCGGGCCGATATTGTTAGGCGGCACGGTTCCAGCGGCTACGATTACCTGGAAACTCTGCCCGCCATCCGTACTTTTTTCACACTTATAAGTGGTCTTCAGGTTTTGTTTGCCCAGACGAATGTTGAAAAAAGTGGTAGGATCTTCATTGATGCTGGAAAACGTAAACCGGTAGGTAATATCATCGCCAGCCGTCGTGGTTTTGTTTTTGATGTGGATTTCATAACGCACATTAGGTCCGAAATTGTAGTAATTCGGGCCTCCTTCGGGTGATTCGAACGGGATGTAATTCGCAATGATCGTGATAGTATTGGGATCATCGGGGCTCTTGAAGGCATAAACGTCCGTGTTGTCAGCGAGCGGATCATTGGAAATTAAAGGCGCCTCCCTGTGACTGGAGGCAAAGAGGCTTACTGAGCAGATGAGCATTGCAAACGTAAGAGTGCAATGCCGCCATCTGCAAGGATCCGTAAAAGAAACTTGCATGGTAGAAGTTTTTAAATAGTGAAAATGGACTGCTTAGTTAAGTAAATAGGACGGCATGTGAATGCGCAGGTAGTTGCATTTACCGGGTGGTAAATTCAAAACATCGGTATGGGCTCACCTTCTCGGAATAAGGCGCCAGGCAAAGAATTCGATAGATATTGGCATATCTACGCTGAGGATAGAATAATAGATTTAAATATATAAAATATATAATTAAATGGCGATGAAAACCTTGAACCCGTCTTTAGAGATGTCAAAAGGAATGTCGAGCCGAACCTAAGTCAGATTGGGCTACGATAAAGCCGGATTTGGCTATCTACGCATTCAGGTTTCTGCCGAGCTTTGCTTTGTACTTAAAACAAAAATCATGCGGATATTAGTAACAGGCGCGACGGGTGCGTTGGGAAGTGCAGTGATCGAAACGATGCTGAAAAAGATCCCGGCCAGCAGCATTGCCATTCTCACCCGAAAAGAGGAAAGGCGATTGTCGTTTCAGGAAAAAGCATTCCGGGCGTACTTAGGCGATTTCGAAGATATGCCTTCGGTTGACCATGCCATGAAAGATGTAGATAAGGTCTTACTAATTTCAGCTGGCGACGAAGGCGATCGGGTGCAGCAGCACCGCAATGTTGTGGATGCAGCAAAAAGGGCAGGAGTAGCGGGCATCGCCTACACGAGCCGTTCGTTGCGGGATAGGGATAACCTTTCTAACCCTTTGATGAGGGACCACTTTATTACCGAAGACTATATACGGGAAAGTGGCTTACAATACACCATATTTCGGAATGCTTTATATATGGACGTGATTCCGCTCTTTGCTGGCAAACAGGTATTTGACACCGGCATTGTCCAGTCCGCGGGAATGGGAAAGGTTGCATTTGCGCTTCGACAGGAAATGGGAGAGGCGATCGCGCATGTAATGCTGGACGAACCATGCGAAAACAAGACATACCTGTTTACGGGCGGGGAGGCCTATTCGTTTGATGACGTTGCCCGGGCATTGACTGAGCTGTCGGGAAAAGAGGTGCGCTACACCTCGGTTGAAAGTCAGGCGTTCGAAGATATCCTGGTTCAGAAAGGCATTCCACAGGCAATGGCAAGAAAAATTACCGATTTTAATGCTGATATTCGAAACGGGCAGGAATCCGTAGTGACCGCCGATCTGGCCCAAAAACTTGGGCGTCCACCCGCTGCACTTAGGGAAGGGCTAAAATTACTGTTCGGGTTATAAACGATCCCTTTGTTATGAAGTCAATTGAAGCACCAAGGCACATTCGCACCATCACCGAATATCATCGATTGATGCAATTGCCCAGACCTGAGCACCCGCTCATCAGCGTGGTGCGATTTGAGGATATCAAAGCGCGGCCTGCCGTGGCTCCGAAAAGTATCAGCCATCACTTTTACACAATCGCGCTTAAGAAAAACGTCAACTCCAAAATCAGATATGGCCAGCAGGACTTCGATTTTGACGAGGGTGTTATGGTGTTTATGTCGCCCAGGCAAATTCTGTCGGTGGAGTCTTCCGGCGAAGAGGGATTCAAACATACCGGATGGCTTTTACTCATCCACCCTGATTTTTTATGGAATACCGCCTTGTCGGGCAAAATAGAGCGGTATGAATTTTTCGGCTATCATCTCCGGGAGGCACTACACCTTTCTGAAAAAGAGGAAGGGCTGGTTGTGGGCCTGATGCAGCAGATCGAGCAGGAGTACCACGCCAATATGGATGCATCGAGCCACCACGTCATGATTGCGCAGCTTGAATTAATGCTCACGTACGCAGAGCGATTTTATCAACGGCAATTCCTAACTCGCAGGATTTTGAACCATACTATCCTGGAACGGATGGAGAAGCTGCTAACCCATCGTTTCAAAGACGATATCCTCGCAGCCGAAGGTATCCCGACAGTTGAGTCCGTGGCCGAGGCATTGAATCTATCCCCGGATTATCTAAGCCGTCTGCTGACAACACTGACCAAACAAAGCACCAGGCATTTTATACAAGACAAGCTCATTAACCTGGCAAAAGAAAAACTTTCCACCACCGATCTGTCAGTGAACGAGATCGCCTTTCAGCTGGGATTTGAGCATCCTCAGTCGTTTAGTAAGTTGTTCAAGAATAAGACGCGCTATTCACCGGTCGAGTTCAGGCAGTCATTTAATTAGTTAAGGCAAGCTTTTTCACCTAACACACTTTCACGAGCGAAATCCTGGCACAGCCTGATAGCAAAAAGCCCCTCAACTTTCGTTGAAGGGCTTTTGTACCCAGAGCCGGAGTATAACCTTCTTAATGTTAAAAATTCATTTCCTAGCATCTGCCGCATTAAAATACCTCATTTTAAGATTCCTATGCATGATTGTGACAAAACGTCGAATTGGGTACATTAATCTGCATACGGTTTTTATTAACCATTATGCGTAACGTAATGCGTAACTCATTATCTTTATGAGGGTCATCTATAAAGACGGTTATGGCGAATGCATTTTTTCGATTGAGGAAGTCGAAATCAAAAGATCCGGAAATGATCTACCTCGGCTATCGGTTCGGCCAGGATCAGCTAATCTACTCCACAGGGATAAAGGTACTACCCAAGCACTGGGATTTTACGAAAAGCCGAGTTAAGAACGTTGTTGAGGTCTGGGACAAGGATGACATCAACGCGTTTCTCAGGGGTCTTACCGATTTTACCAATTCGGTGGCTAACACGTATAAAGCTAGGAGGGAGGATTTAACGAAGCAGTTATTGAAGAGAGAGCTTGATAATTACATTAAGCCCCCCAAGGCTGAGGAGCAGATCAAGTTCTTTGACTTTTTTGAGAAGCTCATTATCGATTTAGAAAGCGGGAAGCGCTTGCTTGACAATAACAAGATTGCGGATCCCAAAACAATCCAGAGATATCGGACTGCAAAGAATAGCCTTCAGGAATTTGAACAGTACCGGATTGATAAATTAAACGAGTCGGTACTACACTTTGACCACTGGACAGAGCAGTTATGGAATGAATACATATCATATTTGACGTTCGTAAAGTCTTTCAAAGTAAACAACATAGGATTTTACCAGAAGCAACTTAAAATAGTCCTCAAAGCTGCAAGAAAGGCAAAGCTGTATACAGTGGGTGAGTGGTTGGAGGATGTGAAGATACTGGCAGAAACACCGGTTGATATCTTTTTGAATAAATCCGAATTACTGTTGATTGAAACTCTCGACCTGTCCAATGATTTGAAACTTGATCGGGTTCGAGACCTATTCTTTATCGGATGCTACACCGGATTTCGGATATCAGATTGGAAGCAGGTTTCGAAAGACAATATTAAATCAACCAGGGAAGGAAACAAGTACATCGAGATCATACCGGAAAAGGCAAATGCTACTCATCCATCAACTCCGCTTCATTCAAAAGTTGTGTCAATCCTCGATAAGTATGATGGGCGGTTACCAATTATAAGCGAACAGAAATTTAATGTGTATGTTAAGGATCTGTGTAAGCTGGCCGGTATTGATGAGAAGGTAACTACCAAATACGTCATTGCTGGCCGGGTAAAAATTGATCAGGTCCCTAAATATAGCCAGGTGACCAGCCATACGGCACGCCGGAGCTTTGCGACCAACGAGTACTTGGACAGTGTTCCGGTGCATCTAATTATGAAAGCAACAGGTCATACCACGGAAAGAAACTTCCTCAAATATTTGAAACTCGACAACTCTGGTGCAGTCGATGCAATGGCGAAGCACAAGGATAAATCAAAAGGGGACAAATTAGCAATCAACGGTTCGCTATGAAACTAGATATCCAATTCGAAATGCTGCGGGAAAACGCAATAGCCGAAACCTATGAGCTTTTCGGGCCTCGATATTTGCTTCTTGCGCTGGATCTTTCGGAGGCAATCGGGAAGATTGACGCCGAAATTAAGTTCTACCTAGCTTTTGTCCTTAAAGACTATAAAGACCTTATTCTAGCTGGTGAGAGGCAAAGGGTTATAGATGAATGTATCAAGGATCATGACGAATGGATGAAAGAAGTAAATGCAATTCGTGTAGATGATGAGCTTGGCGCTCGTCAAAATGACATGTCTTTTCGAGGAGGTAACCAGACAGCCAACGATTATTGTCTTGAAGTTTTTCTTGCCAAGCTAAACCTTGCATGTGCTGGAGCTGTTCGGGCCTTGGAAAGTGTAAGTAATGATGTAAAGCTTGATCAACAGCGCAGCATGCGGACCGAATCAGAATTCGTTGACTTTCTAAATCCAAGAGGCCGCAGCTTAATGCCATTTATATTGAAAAACTACAAGAATTCCAGGCCCGCGGAGGTTGCAAAACTATTGTTTGCCATGAGTGACCTGAGTTGTTTGGAAATTTCAATGCCCGGGACCGGTCATCAGGATAACCTACATACTGCATTGTCTAATCTGCTCGGAGATATTGGCAGCAGAACAGGATTGAATTCTGCTCTTAACCGGTATAATAATCCTTCGGCTAAGGAAGAGGGGGAAGTATCTAAGACCCGAGAACGAATAAAACTGTTTCTAAACAGCATTAAAGAGCAAAAATAGTATCTGAAATCATGGAGCGTTGACAATTCTGTGCCAGTTTGTGCCAATTGTGCCAATGCATTACAAATGACCTTTGATCATCGTAACATTAAAAACTTACAAAGATGATCATGGACAATCCATTCGAAATCCTCGGAAGACGACTCAACCATATTGAGGAATTAATTTTGAAGAGTCAGAAAAGTGAAACCGTCAATTCGGAGTCTGATAAACTCGGCGAAGCTTATATTGACCAAAAGAAAGTTAGCGAGCTACTCGGCGTGTCTTCGGTAACTATCTGGGATTGGGAAAAAAAGGGCCTGTTATTGTCCTATCGTATCGGAAATCTGAAGAGATTTAAGCTCTCCGAGGTGCTGGCTGCTCCGAAACCCATTAGACGTGAGAAAGTAGTCACGCAAAGTGTGCAATCGCAAGCCACACAATAGCTCTCAATTTCACTTCTGACGACTACAAAATGAGAACGAACCCGATATTAGAGAGTGGAAGTCGTAATCTGTGCGGTGTTACCATTCGGCAAGAAGCAAAGACACAGTTCTTAAACCTATCAGATCTTCAAAGGGCATTTGACGTTGCGCGAATGGACAATGATTGGAGTGAGCGGAGATTTTCAGAGGTCTTGTCGTATACAGACAACCGTGAGAGGATTTATTATTTGTTGAAAAAGCACGAAATCATAACAACGTCTTTAAACGTTTTTATAGCTGACACCGAAAAGCACGGAATAACCAAAATTCTGAAACGTTACGGTGCCTACGCTACTAAAGGAGCTAGACACACAAAGTCGGTTTGGTGTAATCCGTACATCTGGGTGCTTGTTGCAATGGAGATGAATCCAATGTTATATGGTGAGGTTATTACCTGGCTTACAGATCGGCTTACTGCTAATAGAATGGAGGCTGGGGAGATGTACAAGCAATTATCAAATGCTGCGGCAAAATTGAACGGTGTAGATTTCTCAAAGCTTTCTCGGGCCCTGAATATCATTGTGTTTGGCCGCCATGAGAATGGCATAAGGAATAAGGGAACCGAACAGCAGCTTGAAGAGCTACATCGCTTAGAGCAGAATCTAACCTATTCGATTGAAGCAGGGTTTATCCGGTCTTTTGAAGATCTCATGAGTCACCTCCGTTCAATCTGGCAGAAAAAGAATCAACAACGATCAGTTTTATCATAAGCCACGAAAAAGGCGCAACCTCCCCAGAATGCGCCTTGTTTCAGAATGTTTTCAACAGGGTAAATATAGCAATCCCGCTTGTATTTCCCAAAATCAATTATCTAAATGTCTGATACAAAATATTTTATGTGTTCAGTCAGCGTATTAGCGCAGCGAAACGCTTTTGAGCAAATGCAGGAAGTTGCTCACGAAATTATTAAGCAAGGTACATACCGGAAATCGCTAACCATGGAGCTTGGAGATGAAGTTTCACGCTTTGTAGATGCTGCTCACTTTTTTGGCATCAACTATGCCAAGCCAGAGACGGTATTAAAAGATATAAAGCATAAAGCATTTATGGTTGAGGAAAGTAAAGTTCTCACCTCACTAAATCGCGACATTGTATGGGATTTCTTTCAGAATGAGAAGTCTGAGCACGAAATCGCATGCTTTCTAGGCTATGCTGCACTGAAAAGTATTATCGGGCATAAGACATACGCAAAGGTGACCAATGAGTACTTACTCGCTAGATTCTTCGGATGCGGCTCGACAGCGGAGCTAATACCTCCAATTAGAGAATCAAGCCTGTACCGGCAGTATTCTTCGAGGTATGCTCTCAATAAGATTAAGATGACGTTGTCGGAGCAGTGGGGCCTATCCTTATATGGGCACTTCACAAGGGGCTTCTATGCCAGCTTTAAGCTTAGTTTCGATGAGCTGGCGTATCAGGTAGAACGCAGCCGGAAATCAATTATAAAAAAGGAAAAGGCGTTTGTAAGGAGGGATATTATTGCCCAGGTAAAAGCCCAGGTTCAATCAGAATTTCCTCATTTAATACTTTAAATTGATTTGCACCAATGTAGTATCAATTATACGTCATGTGAGCATCAAATTAACACCATGTGTTACACCTATATAATAATTCTATTTGATTTTACTTTCTCTTCGTAACGAGTGTTACTTCCAGTTGTGCACCATATACAACACCTATAATAAGATTATATTAATAAGATATTCTAATAAGATATATTAAAAAGATACTTTAAAATGGTTGCGTCATTTTTTTTCAAAAATGCCACCCCCTCATTGTTCTCTTAATTGAATTTTAAATTTTCAAAATTAAAGGTAGGCTGCTTATGTCACCAAAAGTTACAAATATGATATCTCGATGGATTCTCCGCTATGACCCTGTATTCATGGTGTATTCAGCTTTGATTGAATCTGTGGAAGAGGATTCTTTCCATCATGGGGTAGAGTTAGCCGAGGAAATAATGGATAGAGGAGCTCCGTGGAGCATTGCGTTAATGATTCTCCGGTCAGAGAAAATAAAGAAAGGTATTTGTGGAATTAAAGATGAAGAATGTTGCCCAGTAGATCTGTTGGAGTACTTAAAGGATGCACTTGCTGAACTGGAAACTAAAATAGAAAAGGCCTGGGTAATTTCAAATAACTAAGATGAATATCGCCCCTATTAGCACTGATATAGATATTCGAAATTTAACCGAATATTTATTTGAATAAAGTTTGGCTGGACTTAAAATATTTATTTTATTCACTAGCAAGGAATTACTATTAGCAATGGAAAATAAAATAGAAAAGACTACGGCCAAACGCGGTAGACCAACGTCTTACGATTCGAATTATCATCCTGAAATTACATACAAATTATGTTCACTCGGATTAACTGATGCTGATCTTGCATTTGTCTTCGATGTTACTGAGCCAACAGTCAATCTCTGGAAGATAAAACATCCTAAGTTTGCGGAAAACCTATCCAGGGGAAAGATACTTGCTGATGCGAAAGTCGCTCACAGCCTCTTTAAGAGGGCGACAGGATATCAGGTCAAGGAAAGCACGACGATCGAGGTGGGGCATCTTGATAAAACTATCGAGTTGCGGCCGGCAGAGGTTCTCCGCCACATACCTGCAGATGTAGAGGCAATGGAAATATGGTTGAGGAATCGGACGGGCTTTTTCAAACATAGAGGGCGAAATCAAATAGGTATTGAGGCTATCGAAGAGGATTCGATGCCTAGACACACGCAACTAGATTCAAATACAGCAAATGTCAGCGCCGAAGGGAAATAACTACGCATTGGGTAATGAGGGAGGGCGGCCGACTGACTATGATCCAGATTTTCACCCGCAAGAGGCCTATGAGCTATGCTTATTAGGGTCGACGGATGAACAATTAGCCGAGGATTTTGGAATAACGACCCGAACACTGGACAATTGGAAGAAAAAGCACTATGAGTTTTTTCGGGCACTTTCGCGCGGGAAGAGAAGTGCAGATGCAAAAGTAGCCCGTAGTTTGTTCGAGCGGGCCTGTGGATATCAGCATCCCGAAACAAAATACTTCGTTGTGAAGGTCGATCAGAATCTCGAAGAAGTTCAAGAGCGGGAGACAATCGCACGTTATCCACCCGACACGAAGGCCGCGACTGTATGGTTAAGTAATCGAACCAGGAATTGGAGAGAGCGCCAGGCAGACGCGCCAAAGCCTCTAGGTGAAGGAGGAGAACCAGGAACATCAAGGTCAACGCCTTTTACGGTGATCGATCCAAAAACAAATGAAACCAAAATATTAGAGATCGGTGCTGCAGATAACGAGTAAACAGCTTGAAGCAATTGAAGTCTTAGCCTCAACAAAGGTCACGTTTCTGTTGTATGGGGGAGCTATCCGCGGTGCAAAAACTATCTGGCTAGCGATTGTAATGGCGGAACTGGCGAAGACTTATCCAAACAGCCGCTGGGTAATTATGAGGGCAGACAGACCGAAAATTACTAGCAACCTGGTCCCTTCTGTCAACTACATTTATTCCAAACCTGAATACAGCAAACATATAGTTGCCAGGAACAAGGCCGAGTTGACCTACACATTTGACAACGGTTCAGTCGTGCAGCTATTTCCCGAGTCGTTTACACAGGATAAGGACATGACCCGTTTTCATGGCTTGGAGACAAATGGATTTGGATTGGATGAGTTGTCTGAATTCCAGGAGCAAACATTAGACAAGTGTTTTGAGCGGGCTGGTTCATGGCTGAACGCTGAACCGAACAACTTCGGGAGGAAACCCCGCCCGCTGGTTTTGGGCACGTGTAACCCCACAAAAAACTGGGTTAAGACAAGAATATATGACCGGTTCGTTGATGGGACTTTACCTGAAACCTGGAAATATATTCAGGCCAAAGTAACTGACAATCCTTTTGTCCCAAGCTCGTACCTGGAATCACTGAAAACGAACATGACAGCAATCAATTATCAGCGCTTTGTGGATGGTGATTGGGAATATGTGGAATCAAATGGTCATGAGTGGATCTACAATTTCAATTACACCTCCCATGTCAGGCATGTGCCGTACTTGCCTGGCGTGCCAACCTACCTGACTTTCGACTTTAACGTTTGGCCATATATGACTCTGCTATGCTTTCAAATCGAGGAAGCCAGAATCGGGGCCCAGCAAGGGTATCGGGTAAGATTTTACGACGAGTTTTGCCTTCCTCATCCACATAATACCGCGGAGGCTGTTTGTAAGGAATGGATTAAAAAATACCCTGCGACGCATGGCACCGTACCTGTCAGTTATTGCGGTGACGCCTCTGGAGAAAACCGTATCCCGGGCTTTGGTGAAGGCAAGGCGTTTAACGCAGTCCGTCAGGCGCTTGAAAAATACCTTCACTCCAAATCAGATCGTGTCTACAAAAGGCAATTCTTCAATGAATTTCTAAGGAAATTTTTGAATGACATTTTCGGCGGGTCTCTGCCAATCGAGATATGGATTGACGAAACCAGGTGCCCGAAATTCATTAAGGATCTTCAAGAGACGATTGAGAGCCCGACGGGAGGCTTTGTCAAGGAGAAGGCCACTGACCCAAAAACGAAGGTCCAGTATGAGCGAAATGGGCATTGTGTCGATGCTGCCAAATATGGGCTACTATCGGTATTTTCTGAGCTCTACGAAACCAAATATCATCGCAACAATTCAATTTAATTTCAATAGCATGGAAAATAGAAATAGTGTACAATTTGTGTCTGATTCAAATCAGGTTTATCGCATACTGACAGCCGAGGAGATGAAATTACCAGTAGATGCCTCCTCCATTCCCTGGATTGTGGAGGATCCGATTACCAAAGAAAGAACGACCCTGGATATCGGTGGACAAGAGCCACAATCGACACGAACACTTGAAGTTTATTCAGGAATACCGTGAGACGGTGCGGAACGCCGAGGACAACACCATAAAGGAGCTGCAAGCTATGAGAGCCGAACTAAGGAATATTAAAACTAATAGTGATCGGATTCCGAAAGTTCAATATGTAGGATCGGATGGAAAGCTTTTTGAAATTGGGCCTAATTCAACAATTGTGCGGGAGCTACCGAAAAGCTGATTAATATTTTGCCGAACAGTAGCCGGAATTCTTTGTTCCGTCACTGTTCGGCAGGTAGTTCGTGATGGATATGCTGTGGATATGGAGAATAAGAACAGGGAAGCCCAGAGGCTAGAATTTCAACGTACTATCTAACAAAAAAAGGAGGCGCTAAGCCCCCTTTTTACCGTAATCTTTTGATTACTCGACAATAATGTCTTTTGTTTTGCAATTCATAGTCTCGATAGTTTGTGAACAAATATATAACCTAAACACCACTAAAAGAGTGCCAAACGATAATAGGTGTGTAGTAAAGATATTGATTGTTACTACACATGCAAAGGGTAAGTGAAATTTTATAATCGGCGATCACGCCTATTATTTCCCTTAGATTTAATAAATCCCCAGAAGCCACTTACGAAATTACCTTCCTCGATGTCATCAATATTAAAATCCTTTGTGAAATAAGAGGTTAAGCCCGACAGTTGATGTTTAGCTACGACTTGTAATCTTATAGACTTGTCCCTCCCCATCAGCTCTTCTAAGTCGACAGATGTTCGTATTCGACATGCAAATTCATCATTTTCATTCTTGCCAAGTAGTGTGCTCAGTGATTTAAGGAAAGGCATGTCGCTCTTTTTCAGCTCGATCGAGTCAAACATAACATTTTTTCCCCCGCTGTAATGCGGCTCCATTATGAAGAGACTGAATTTAAGGTCGTGTACTTTAAAGAAACTATTCATATTAACGACCTTAAACCAATACCACTCATCCACCCCACCCTCGGGCACGGTTGCCTTGCCATTCCTTTCTAACGGGCCCTTTGCAATCTTTCCTATTATTCTGATCTTTGGCTTAAACGTTGTGAACATAAATACGAGGAAGATAAATGAGCCCAGCATCCGAGAGGGTAAATCATGCCATTTCCAGTCGATTTGACTAAGTTCATTTACCGAACATGAAGATAGATATAGAGGGGAAAGGCAAGCGAAGACAAAGGATAAAGCTTTTTTCATACAGGAGGTTGGCCAGATTTTAGTCACAAAGCCGCCGTCCTTCTATGTTTTACTAATTAGGTTGTTGTGCCAATTATCGAACGGTAGAATTGTTTAATCATCTTCACATACCCTCGTAAAGCCTTATTTGGCTTCTTTCAAATTGCCGACGCGAGTTCCTTAGAGCATGTGCCATGCAGGAGCTTCTTTTAAAGGAAACATCGTTTTTCGTAGTCAGGAAATTCTACTAGTATTGTCCCTTACACAAAACCCTCATTGACATGGAAGAAAATTCAACATCAAAGTCCCTTCAAGGCTTAAACACAAGGAGTACCGTGATTCTGGTAGCGGGTGTGGTCCTACTAGTCGCACTGCTAACAAACCCTAGCCTGGATCAACATAAATCCGCTGTAAAGATCGTTGCGGGTAAAGTTGTAGGGGAGGCAACTCAGGAATTGGAAAAAGAAGAAAATCCATTTGCAGCCTTAGGTGCAGCGATGGGTTCGGTAATGATAAATAGCCTTGTCGAGTCAATAGTTTCCTCGCAAAACTACCTAGTTTTTTCTCTTACGAGAATCACTTTTGAAGGAGAATCGCGAACCGTCGGCATCGGTGCTTTTGGTAATGTGTTTCTGTTTGATAAGAATCTCGATCCAGAATCCCTCAAATCTCGATTGTAATTAATATCAGAGTGAAATTCTATGCTCAGATATCCCATTTCCGGATTACAGTGAAGATGATGAACCGGCAGAAGGATGCAAGTTGGTAGGAATGCTGGTCCGCAGGGAATTGGTGAACAAAACTAGGACCGACAGCGGTATTTATTATTTTATTGTCAGTACGTACACTGAATATTATGCAGACGGGGCCTGCGGGGAGTACACTACTACTGCGGTCGATCGATCTAAGCCTATCCCAAAACGTAGAAACGTGCCAGGGTATCCTGAGAAACCGGACGAACAGGCCGAGCCTTTTTAAATTGACCGTTCTTTAAACGATAACCTGGCAAGAGCACTGAGTGCTCATTGCTTTTGAAATAATCTGCACTTGGCGGATTGTCAGAAATGAGAAATTAATTGAATTTCTCATTTCTGATTGACCCGACTATGGATTCTGATAGAATCCGTGGTAGAAAATCTCCCATCACATAGTAGCTGTTATCGCCCACAACACTTACATATACTATTCTTAGGCCCAACGCTGCTCCGCTGCTCAACCTGCTTTTCCTGAATCGATCTTTCAGAATAGGTCTTTCCAGAATAGAGGGTAATCTCGTTTAACAATCGCGATCTCTCATCTTGAGATAGCTTAAAAAATCCATTCAATACTCTTTCTACATTTTCATTCATATATATAACAGGTTAAAAGTTTCCGCAGACTGGGCAATTTGTTGATATCATAGATAATGGTACTGTTTTACAGCCAGCACACTCACGCTGATAATTTCGTAATCCACTTCGCATCCCTTTACGTAGTTCCTCCTCAGAAACCTGGTGGTGATGAACCGATAGTGACCGTTCTCGCTCTTTAAGTACTTCATATCTGGCTTGATAAATATCGATACTTGGAAGAGGAGTCAAGCCGAGTGATTGAAATTCAGAATTCAACAATGAAAATTGAATAGTCTGTGAGCTGAATAGTGCCGCTTTCTCTTCCAATCCAGAAACCGTTATATATGTTGACACCACTAGTTGAGCAATTGCGAATGGCGAGGTAATAGCAATTGTTAAGTCAATTATTTTGGAGTCATTTGCATAAGTTGTAAGGATTGCACCAATTAATACAGGCACAATTATTCCCAGAACCTTTGACCATTGTAACCATGGGGAGATCTTATTTAATTTTCCAGCATATATGTAATTATATGCAAAACAATCCAAAGCTCGATTCCAACAGTCAGCTTGAATTGTATCAGACCTATCTTCATCACTCATCTTGTGCCCATATAAATTAAAAGGTATCTGGATATGATTGTCGTTTAGAATATTGTTGCAATGCATCTACCTCATCCTGGTATATTAATCCGGGCAAGCTATCTTTGGATACTTTAAAGTAGCTTATGGTGTGATCTAAAAAGCTCATCTTGAACTGTGCAACTACATCGGGTCTATTATTAAATTGCAGATGTTGATAGATATGGATCGCAGCAGCAATATCTGGACATGCTTCCACCAATATAGTAACGTTTGCTACAAATCTTGCATGTATGTAATTATATAGAAATGGGCGGATATAAGCCCTTTGATCAACATTAGTCTCAATGTATGCATTCACTATTTCCCTGATATATTCTTTAATCCTATATCTTCCACCTTTATGCTCAGGCAAATAAAAATCAATGAACAATTCTTTATTGATTTCCGCATCTTTGACAGCCTTAGATGCAAAATGATGAAGTAGTAAGCTTTTGTACATTTTCACCAAGCCTTCGTCTAACTCTTCTTCATTCAATACGATCTTGTAGCAATTTTTGATGACTATGTAATCTATTCCCTGTAACTCCGCAGAAAATAAGATATGCTGATAGGTCACAACTAAGGAAGGTGTGTCAACTATTTCCTGCAATATCTGCTGAACTTCACTTCGTTTCAGGTCGCGAAATACTTGCTCGATATTTGCCTCAATCTTGTTGAAAAATCCCTCCGCTCGCTCTTCTGCTTTTAGAGCTTTCTCAAATGAATTTGATGAATCGTTGCTAGCCGTCTGTGCTGCAATTTGCGACTCACGCGCTAATCGAACATTCTCTTCAATTCTTAGGGATATCCCTTCGATTTGCCTCCATTTTCGCTCCAAATACAACCCCAATAAAATTCCAAGCAAAGCAACAAATCCCAACAAGTAAGTCGCGGAATTTATGTGCAAATCGATACCAGACAACTGGCGATCGGTATCTGATTTATACTTTTCTAGGTCAATTCGCAAGTCAATATTTTCCTTCGCAAGCCGATGATATGATGTATCAACGGGCGTTTTAACCCATGGTATTCCCTGTGACTGAACATTCAAGCTGCTCGCCAACACAAGAAAACAAAATAGTAAAAATCTTTTCATACCGTTAAATCCTCTAACACTCCGACCTCCCATTCTCCATAACAGACTCAATCACGGCCATCAGTCCATCAGCAGTCCGGTACAGTTCGCTAGTGCCAATGACGTCGCTGTTCGAAGATCTCAGCACAAAGTAGTGCTAAACTTCTGCGGATTGCAATTGTTCATACCTGCCGTGAAGGTGAGAATTGGCCTTCACTGACAAAATCCCGTTCTTCCATCCTTCTATAGTTTCGTATCCTTTACTTGAAAGAAACACCTGGCCGTTGCCGGCGTGAAAGTTGAAAATATTCTCACCATTTGATCGTTTTTTGATGATGAATTTACCCATACTTGGAGGTGTTAGTTATACGATCAATCTTTCCGTCCTAAGTCCTCTAGCAAGCTGTTGTAATCTGCGTACCGGTTAATCGTACAAGTCATCACCAGTCTTTTTCTTTCTCTTAGAGTTTGTGTTTTCCACGAATGTGGTTTTGAAGCTGAATATATATTCGAGGATACTATCTTCGATTTTGATTGGCAGAACAACCCTCATGACTTGGCCAATAAAATTCTCATTGTACTCAACCTTATACGACATTAACACCCGCTTCACAGGAATCAATGGTTCAGATGTCCAACCGCCATATTGACCAGTAACATACCTGGTGTAAGAAGTTGGAGATATCAAGTCCGATAGAGTGGAATTTTTATAAACAGATGTCGGCGGCTGGGAGTTCTCTCGATCAATGTATTTAACCCCCTTATGAAACACACGGCTCGATTCGTTTGACATCGAGATATATGCCGCATCATCCCAAAGTATTTTCATAGTTTGATCCGATTTATTTGTCAATTCGAAACCTATTTGAGAATAGCCATAATCCCAATCAATCTTTATCAGCGGATCTTCATAGACGGACCTTACACTGTCTATATTATGATCCTCTGGTCCATCCACTGAATACAAGTAAGCAGAGTAATCACCCTCCCTCCTGTCTTTTTTTTGAGCTGAGCAAATGATGCTTGGTAGTAAAATGATAATTAGCAGTAGCAGTCTTTTCATAGATTATTTATCGAGGTCTGTTAATATTTTCTTTCGCGCGATAATTCGGTTTAATTCTTTTTGATGGACTCGTTCCGCTATGTCAAATCCTCCACCTGATCAAACTGCCCGTTTTCCATGACGGATTGTATTCCTTTCGCTCTTCCTTGGGCCGTATCATACATCTGGCTGACACCAATTGGCTCCCCGTTATCAGCGTTCAATGTGAAGTAAAATTCTCCATTGTCGGCATCCCAATTATGAAAGTTAGCAATTTCCGAAGAATGCTCTCTAACAGACATAATCCCCAACCTGCACCCAAGTGAAGTAGTATAACCTTCACTAGTTAAAATGATCTCGCCATTCCTAGCCTGAAGATTGAACTGAAACTCTCCGTTTTTGCGCTTTGTGATTACGAATTTGCCCATGGGGTTTCTGTATTTTATGAGTTGATACTTTTCAGATGAGAGATACCAGGCCAAAGCCGTCCTATTTGGCAACGAGTATTTTCAAGCTGCGAGAGATATTGCCCACTACTTGCAGTAGGAAATATGTAGCAATTGACGACATAAGCGGACCTATCGAGAGGACAACGCCGGCGCCACTAAGTTCAGATCGATCACTACCGCCGAATATTGGACTGCGTGGTCACAATGGCGACTGAAAAGAATAGTATTCCAGATGAAATTATGCCCATGATAAGTATGAGCAGAGATATATTTGAAAGATTTTCCTCTGTACTGAAGTCGATTGGTTGGGCGACCAATTGAGGTCCGGCGTCTGAGGTTGATAGGTTTTCCAAGAATAGAGGCAGTTGAGGTAAATATTCCAACTCAAGTAGGAGTGAGTAGTAATTCTACTTTTGTAGATCGCAAAACACGTAATTCTACCTGGTCAACATCAGATGGGAGACCTCTACGGCATCTAAAGGATAACATCGTGAATGGCATCTATGAACCGCAGACCTCGCACCGTTGATGAATTCAATAAGTTACAGTGAGGTTGTTAAGTAACGATTACTTCTTGAATAATGAAGTTGCCCTTGGTAGGAAAATTTGCCAAAAACTTTACAGCCGCCTCGGCTGACTCAAAGAAGCCGTCATTTACCGGAGCGGTTACCGTCCCTTTTAACATTTCGGCGAAAAATCAACAGGGCCAGCTGAGCCTTGCGGAAAAAATTGCAGGATTATGAATTTCAATTGCATAGTAGCAGAATGAAGCGATTTCTTTAAAAGTGATTAGGGCAAGATTCGAGCCTCCAGAAGAAAATACGTGCAAATGATATACGCAACTAGCTCAGACAAGGGAATGAGAAGTGTCAGGCAACCTATTGTAGTTTTATTATACACGTTGTTATAAATGCGTTCCACGTGGCCTCCTCTGTGTGACTATTATCCTTGAGCGTGGTTACACGGTCGCTGAATTGCTTGATTTGATCCTTGAAGTCCATAGGGAGGTTTGTTAAGATTTAGTCACAACGCGCTCTCAACCTTAAATGTTAATAGTCATCTTGTCAGGACAATTATTTAACGGCGAGAGAGCTGAACTATTCGAGCTTTTCCGGATACTCTGTTAATAATTGTATAATACAACTCTCTCGTTCTCAAGTAACTCTTTCAACATCATTAGCAACACCACCAGCTCTTTCTGCTGAGCTAGTTCACCCCGAGTTAAACTTTTTTACTCGTTCTTTACGTTTTGTACTCGTGTATACATGTATATTTACATGCGTTAATACCCTATAAATCATGCCGATTATGGAAAAGCATATAAAAGTTAACAAACCGATTCCTGAAGCTATAAGGAAAGCATTGGAGGAAAAGCGACAATGGAGGGAGAAAGTTCGCTCTGGGGAATATTCAGCAGCTATCAATAAAACGTTTAAAGTTGCTCAATAGCCTTGTATCAATACCTACCCCTTGAGGAAAGAGAGGCGGGAGTTACGTACGCCTTTATAACAGACAATGATTTAAGGTATCTCGTAAAATTTACTCCTGCAACTTATCAATTTTCCACTGTCTGTCAATCCTGTCAGAGCATTTATGAAGTAAGGTTCGAAAAGGACTTTGAAGGAAAATCCAGCCCAGATCGGCAAGTTCAAGAAACGATAGTAGAAATTCTCCGGGAGTTTGTTGGGAACTATCGATGCCCATTAATATACACTTGCGACAGTCTTGATAACAGGGAGATGTGCAGGGTTCGCCTTTTTCAGCAGTGGTTTGATGAATATGCTGGCGATGCCTATCAACACGATTACCGGGTATTCGAGTCAGAGGATTATAATCTCGCGATTGGGATAATTGCTTTTAGCTGGGATATTAATTTCCGAGAATACTTTGCACAACTTGATATTATGTAAGCCGCCTCCATCAAGTAAGCGGTTTTTTTCGTGCCTATTCGCTTCACTGAATTATCGGCTTCGGGTCTTGTGAGGTCTCTGGTTTACGAGCGGTAATATGGACTTGTAGAGGTAACCATCCTTGTTCAATATATATTTCAAATGAGATAATTTTCCCCTATTGAGAACCCAAGAATCGAATGTTTTGGTTTATACTCGCCAGTCTTCAAATCGCGTCATTAGCCTCAGATATTTCCCGTAAAAGACTTCTTTTTCTGATCAAACTTTATTTTATTTAAAAAGATCAATAGTGGTTCAAAATCGAGCAAAATGGCTTGACTTTGAACTCTTTAGCCATTTTTAGAAAAATAAAATTCAGTGGAACAATCAGAACTACAAATTCCAGAATTAGGAATTCTGCATTTGAAGACGGATCCGTTTAATCGCGTCTTTGAAATAGAAAAGGAGGATGGCACCCCATTTATTTTAGAAGGTTTTAATCCTGTATGGGAAATTTATCACCAGGGGGAGCTGATACTATCTATGGAAGGCAGCGACTTTGTGTTTAATGGAAACCTGGTAACGGTGGACAAGCCCTCAACATTCTTCAAAGACCTGAGCAAATTATCTGACTACACCCACCGGTTTTACGACCGATCAACCCAAACCACCTTCTTTAAAGGCCCATTCAAACTATCATGAGATTCTACAGCAATTTTTCAGGAGAGCGAATTAGATTGATAATCCATACGGGAAGAAAAGGAGACACTGGCCCCAAGGGTGATCAGGGTCTTCAAGGTGCGCAGGGAATCCAGGGTATTCAGGGGCTGAAAGGCGAAAAGGGGGATACGGGCGCATCTGGTCAAACTGGTCCTGTGGGAGCAGCTGGATCGGCTGGTCTGAAAGGTGACAAAGGCGACAAGGGAGATCAGGGACTGCAGGGCGTACAAGGTGCGGCTGGTCAGACAGGTGCAGCAGGAGCCAAAGGCGAAAAGGGCGACAAAGGTGATACCGGCGCGCAGGGAATCCAGGGGGCGACCGGAGCAACGGGCGCACAAGGTGCCGCCGGAGCAACCGGGGAAACCGGGCCGCGAGGCTTGAAAGGCGACCAGGGTTTACAAGGTGTTCAGGGGCCAGTTGGTGCGCAAGGAACTCAGGGAATCAAAGGCGATACTGGACTAAAAGGCGATAAGGGCGACACCGGATCGACCGGCGCGGCAGGAGCAGTTGGAGCCAAAGGTGATAAAGGGGATACGGGTGAAACCGGAGCGGCGGGGGCGAAAGGCGATACGGGACCAGCGGGAGCCACCGGAGTTGCTGGGCCTGCGGGGGAAACTGGTCCGCGCGGATTGAAGGGTGACAAAGGAGATACTGGTTTGCAGGGAATTCAAGGCCCTGTTGGACCGACTGGCGAAAAAGGCGCAAAGGGGGATCAAGGAGTTCAGGGTATTCAAGGTCATCTTGGTCCAGTCGGACCTACTGGCCCGGGCGGAGCTCAGGGTGTTAAAGGCGATAAAGGGGATAAAGGAGATGCAGGAGAGCTTACGCAGGAATTCATTCAATTGTCAGAGAATATCTTCATTGCTCGCGATCAAGCCCTCGCTTCTACGAATAATGTATTAACAATCTCCCAGCTTAAAACAAAGTACAATCCATTATTCAAATCAGCTTTTATCAGTGATGGTGACTTATCCGGAAACTTTGTAATTGATAATGATACTAATGCCTCCGTTGACGATCATTTTGTCATATCCGATGCGTCAGGGAATAAGTGGGTTAGGCAGATAGAGTACTATGTCGAGGCAAAGAAATTTCCCTCTGTTGGCACTGAATCGGCTTTTTTTGCTTTCATAGAAAGAATTGGGAGTACACCCTGTACGATTATTCTCAACAGGCAAATTCCGATCACAACCAATCGAATAATACCCGCAAATATCGAAATACAAGCCAAACCAACCGGAAGCTTCAATATTTCAACGGGGACCACATTAACGCTGGAAGGACCTTTATCCGCCGGTTATTATCAAATATTCTACGGACAAGGGTTGGTTACCACGTTTGCCGTCAACCTGAATATTATGTGGTTCGGCGCAGTACGTGACGGAGTTACAGATAACCAGCCAATGTTCGACAGGGCTGTCAGGTCAATAGCAAGTAATCTAGGTAACCTCAACCCGATAAAAATTACCAATGAATTGATTGTGCCCACCGGGACTTATGCTATTGGCTCTGAATTGAAAATACCTGTAACTGTCCGTCCGAGGATTGAGGGTCTGGCAATATTTTGGGGCATTAACAACGCAGAGCCAACCTTGACTTTGTGCTCAGATCTATCAGTTCCGCTGTTTTACAAGGATATGTTTAATGCCGGCAGGTTGATTGAAGGTAGCCTTCTTATCCTAAATAAAAGTTTCTTTACATCTCCAAACAATTCACTAAACACGTCCAGCTCTATTCCAAGATCCAATGTTCCACTAGGATCAATAGGCATAAGGATTGGAAATTCTCCTGCAATATCTAACAGATTAATGGCACGGTATGATGTAGATAACATCCGGGTTGCCGGATATGATTTCGGATGCGACTGGATACCGAGCAATAACTACATGTGCAAGTTCAAAAACTGGCACATGGAGGGCAATAATAACCATGTTAGAGTCTATTCAACGTCCGGCGGAGGATCTAACAGTGGCGAACAGAGCGGGTTTCACCATTGCAGATTTGCTGGGGCTGAAAAAGTGTTTTTACTGCAAGCGGATGCATACGACTTCCTGGCCCATGATTGCCATTTCGACTTCGTGAAAATAGTTGTTTTCATGGACACAATGTTCCGCGGCTTTAATGGGATTAAATTCAGCAAATGCTATTTCGAGAGCGTAACAGAACATTTTGTTTATAGCGTCGCCAATGGAAATCCATATAAGGCACCTACAATAGATTTTGACGGCTGCACCGGCCTGAACGGGAGACGTGAAAGATTCTTTAACACTAACGCAAGTAAGGGGTATGTCCTAAACATCGACAGGTTTGCTGATAGAATAGATAGCGGCGCGGATGAATCCGACGGAAGAGAGGCTTGGAATAGCCAGGATCCAGATAGATTTATGCTTATCAACCCTGCATCACCGTCGATCGGAATTAGAAAGAAGGATTTCTTCCAAGATCTTCATATTCCTCCTATTGTTCAGAACAATATTGATCAGGTTTATTTCTTTTGGAATTTTAAAAACATTGAGACTATTGGGGCACTTGCTAGCACCAACCCCTATGTAGATGCAACAGGATCGACAAATGTCGCTAGTTATGAGATCGCATCAACAGACAGAGGGAATGCGCTTAAAATTGTAGCCGAATCAGGTACCCAGGCAACCTTTGTATCAAAAGCAAGGCAGCTGACCGAGGTAAAGTTTGGGGATGTTTTTGCCTTCAATTTGATATACAAGGTGATCCCTGAAACTACTGACAACGTTCTTTCTCCAAGGTTCTCTGTTGAGATGCTCAATGAGCATAAAGAGTTGCTATCAACTACTACACCTCAAACCAACAACGATAAATCTACTCCGGATATATGGAGATGCGGCCGGTGGGGGCAGGAGATAAGAATCACCAATCCCGAGGTTAGATTCATCAGGCTGTGTTTCCAAATCAATGGTCTAGGCGGGACAATATATATTGAAACAATTGTAATCGACAAAAGGTAATGACATCATTCGAGAAACTCCTTTTTACCAATTCGATATTCAAGCTTTACGAGCATGTATATCTGGTCAGTTCAGCAGAGGCTGAGACAGCATTAGTATCAGATAGTACAGTTGTTAAGGCGGGGACCATGTTCATAGTTTCTTATGGGTCTACCCGATATTATAAACTGGCAAACAATTCTGACACCTTTACAACCTTGCCGAAACTTTCTGAGCCAATACCACAAAAAGACTGGGTTGTTTGCGACGCGGCAGATACTAACAGTCCAAAGGTCGTATCAAATTTAAATGATACGTCTACCGTGGTGTTAATGTCTACGTCGTCAGCTAATCCAACTGGCAGCCCTTCCGGAATTGCAAAGCTGGGGCTTTATTTGAAAGCAATGATTGCTGGACAGGGTTCTGCTTTTGGTATCGATGTTGATGGAGTTAGGGCTTTTATTCGGGGATCTTACGGATCCGGATGGACTGAATGGCGACAACTCCAGCTCAGGAACGAGATAAATAATGGAATTACAACACCAAAAACATCTGTTGAAATGAATGTCGCGTATCCGGCGACTGCAACTGCTCCAGCACTTTCTTATCCTACAGGCACGATGGTTGTTTGTAAAAATGCCGGGAAGGCATATATAAGAACAAGTTCAACGGAGTGGTTTGAGGTGTCCGGAGTTCCTGTGTAACACTTTATTTTACCATCTTCCCTTCCCCCGTCTCCCACCAGGCGGGGTTTTGTTTCTTTTTCAGAGTCGCCTTGCTTATTCTTCACCTTTCAAATACAGTCATGCAAACTCGATCAGTTGGCGTGAATTTCAACTCGGCAACCTTCCATCCTTGGGCGTTTTCTACTGCAATTTGATAGTTCATATTATCAACCGCTGAATCGTTGTTTAAAACAAAAATCTTAACTTTTGTTTTAACGCTCGCTGGCGCCAAATTGGTTTTGACATCAGAAGCAGTCTGCTTCGGCGTCTTTTGCGAAAGTGCCATGAAGGCTATCCCAATCACGAGGATAGCGGCAGTAAAGAAGGCGCAAACATTTTTCATTTATGCAGTTGGTTTGGTACGAAGAAATTTACCAATGCAGCTTGCGACTTCCAATATCTTCTTCAAGACACTTATTAAATGGTATGGCTCGGTCCAATCGAAGGCATTTAATTAATCTTTTATTATATCATCATCCTCTGAGTCTTTTCCTTTTTTCTTCTTTGGCGAGGGCGTAGCGAGTCGATTAATTAACCGGTTATTAATGCTCACTTCTCTCGATAACTTTTTTTCCAGTTCCACAACTTTAGAAAGTAGGTTCCTGATTTCTGCAGCTTGTTGATTATCTTCTATAAGCATAGGACCTTTTCCTCGAAGGATCCATTCCGAAGAAATTTCAGGGTGACGCATAAGTGCTATGTAAACCGTGCAATAATCGCGGTGGCTTATCCTCTTTGCGATCTCATAGAATCCTTCTGGTAGCTCTCTAAGTTTGCCTGACTCAGGATCGATTGAGATCGATAAATGTCTCAGCGCCTTTGCTAATCGGGACTTCATGTGCGCCAATGTGTTTAGTATGGAATGTCGTTTATTAAAGCTTGCTCATAGTCTCATACGCCGTTGCTAAACTATCAAGCACCTCGCGGAGATTGTTTCCGGTGCCGACAACTCCCTTGACCTTCATCTTTGCTATGAGCTTGCCGTCTTCGTCGACTATTACCTCAATAGACATGCCTTCTCCCCATGAGCCGTTTTTCTGTGCGTAGACAGTGCCGGCGATAAACGCTGCGGTCAGATCCCTACGATGGATTTCGTCTCTGCTGAGGCTCTCTGCATATTTCAGTGCGGCTCGTTCTGATGTGTCCATGATGACTGAGTGGTTGTGTTAGACCCCAGCTGCGAATATATTCAAACCGAACACAACATACCAAATTAAATATGAAAATACCATTTTTAAAAAAGTTGCTAGAACAAGGAAAAATATTTCAAATGAAATAAAATGAACGAGTTACGCAAATCAAAAAATTTATGAGACTTGTATTTATCAAAGATTTTGAGAATATTTGATCTAGCAACGTTCTTTGGCAGACTGAAAAAGATTATCTCAAAAAGATTTCGGTAATCTGTTGGAATTCCAACATGAATAGTTATCTTTGACTCATGAAAAACTTTACAACTATCAAGGAGGCGTTTGATTGGTGGATTAAAAATAAGTACCCGTCACTCCCTCCTGATGTTAAGAAGGGAAAGGCGGTTACGGCCTGGCGAGACTATACACACAACAGGGGCATTTCAGAATCTCGGATGAAAGACATTCTTCTCGAATTCGGCAATTTCGAGATCGAACTAAAAATTCAATATAAAGGGCAATAGCCTTTTATTTTTGCTCTGTCTTTGTTGGAAATCCAACAGTGCAGGAAGTAAGGAAAACCCGGATCGTCAAAGTTTCGTAGGCCGAGACGCTCCGGGCGGAGTTAAATCAATTTCACTTAATCTAACCTTTCAAAATTATGAAAAATGCGCTTGAAGTCAATCGGAACGAGGAATGCAACCAGTCAAAAGCTAATGAAGCGATGGAAGCCATCAATGAATTTTTCAGCTCAGTAGGTAGCGCGAAAAGAATCGAAGGAACCCTTTGGTATATGCTACAAGCCAGCATTACAAACCCAAACGATCCTACCGACGATCAGGACAACGCGGAGCGCTGCTATTTGTACCGCCGCTTGAAAGAATTCCTCGAAGCGATTGAGCCAGCTAAGTATTCATCTGAAAACGGAAACTGAGCCATGCAAAAACAAGAATTCAAAGGCGCGACGTATCAAGAGATTACAAACGCCATTCGTAACCGCAACCAATCTGGAAGCATTGAAGATTTGATCCGCTTCATTGATCGCACAGTTAAGCCCCTAGTGCCTCCGATAGACGCCAAATTGTAGGGGGTTAAAGTAAAGGACCTGCAAGGACAGGTAATATCAAATTCAAAAAATTTGTAAAAATGAAAAAGCTAACATCAGAAAAAATCGATCACCATTACAACTTGGTTCTTCCGAGCGTAATGAAGGTGAATTTTAAGAATACTCAGGAGGGGCTGAAAGTTTATGTGTCTGTAAAGGAAACGAAGAGCTCGTTTCTTAGCACCCTAAAAATAGCGAACAGCTCATGGGACGAGATTTGTCAAGTCTTTTCAGGAGCTGATTCAGAGACAAAAAACGACTACCTCAGGGTGATCAAGCAAAACCTGATAGATATCTACAAGGGCTTGTGGGGTAGAGGAGAGGTTACTGCGGGAAGTGTGGCTACAAGTTTCGGGAAGCAATTCGCTTCATTCGTCCAAGGGAAACGCCGAAAAACCGATTTGGCTATCAGAAAATTGGTAATAGCTGAACTAGAAGCTCATCTCGGAGAAAAGCCCGGTAGGTCGAAAATAGAACAAGAAGTGTTCAACAGCAAACTCGAAAAAATCAAGAAAAGGCTATTGTATGCAATGGACACCGGCGGAACCTCCGCGGCTGTATCGAAAAAGGCGACCAAGAGGCCTTTGGCTGCAAATAAGATTCGAGTTCGATATGTAATTCGGAAGAGCCGCACCAATAAGCTAGGACTTTGTCCGCTAGATTGTCGTGTCCGCGTCAATGGCATTTTGGGCAATGCTTTTTCAACCGGAATTTTCGTGGCTCCTTATACCTGGGATAGTAAATTTCAGAGCATTAGAGGTAACGAGGCTGAGACAGCCAAACTGATTGAGCTGCGGGACGGGTTGACCGCAGTTTATAATCAGTTCAGGAGCCGAGGTAAAGTTCCAAGTCCAACAGAAGTCATTGATCATTACTTCAACAATTCCCAGGATTACGATAAAAGGATGACCGTGGAAGAATTGTTTCACTTGCACTTAAAAGAGCTCCGTCAGACAGGCAGAAAAAAAAGCACGTTGGCTAGGTACGAAAGAATATGCCGGAATTTTGAGGAGCATTCTCAAATCAAGTTCGTAGACGAAATCAGGCCCATCCATATCAGGAGTTTCTGGAAGTGGATGAAGCATATCAGGAATTATTCTCAGGATTATTCGAATAAGTCAGTGCAAGCATTGTATGGCCCATTCGAATTAGCAATCTCTCACCAGGTACTTACTCACAACCCATGTAAAGGGCACAGGCTTGAATGGGAAAGCAAGTTGGATCTGACCTGCCTTGATGCCGAGGAGTTGCAGAAGCTCCGGTCGACGAATTTCCAAGATAAACTACAAAGAGTAGCAGACTCATTCTTATTCATGTGTTATACAGGCCTTCATGTCGGTGACTATTTGCGCCTAACGGATGACAATATTAAAAGTAACATGAAGGTGAAGTGGATCGAATACGACCGAGAGAAAACTGGAAAACCAGCAATTATCCCCCTTCATCCGGTAGCTTCATCATTAATAAGGAAATATGGATCTATCGCAACTCTTCCAAGGATATCGGCTCAAAAAGCCAATGATTACTTAAAAGTAATTGCCGCGATTATCGGGACGGAGAAGGTTTTGACAAACAAAGTAGCCCGCAAGACATTTACCGATATGTCGATCAACGAACGAGGTATGTCATTCGAGTCAGTGGCCGGAATGCTGGGCCATACGTCAACTAGGTTTGTCAGGGTTTATGGGAAGGTTCGCCACCAGCGGATATTAACTGAGTGGAAAGCCTAACCGGCTATAATTGTTACAAGGCCCCGCTATTAATCGGTGGGGCTGAAATCCTCAACTTCAATATTCTTATTACAATGCATACAAAAGAAATATCACCAATCGTGCCAAAAGCGACATTCGTTGGCGCAGTATTCCCCTCAGTGGGACACAAAATACAGCCACTAGTAATACTGCCAAGTGGATTGAAGGTCAGACTTAATTTCGGTGAAAGTACAGTCACATCATACATCACAATAAAAGGAACCACCGCCTCACTCAAACTCCCTTTCCAGACCAAGAAATCTCAATGGGATCCTAAACTTCGAAGATTTATAGGCGAAGATGCGGAGGATCAAAATGTCAAGCTAGTCAATATCCTCAAACAATATGGCGACATCTACCGTGAACTATGGAACCACGGTACTGTCTTGCCAGGGCAATTAATAAACGCCTATGTAGCGAAGACTAAAATGGTAGTGGAGCCGCCGAAAATAAGCGAGAAAGAGCGCCGGCTTTATGCCGAGCTCGAAACCTTACGCCAAGAGAAGCCTGTCAACTCTCTACGCAGGATTGCCCTCTACGAAGAACGCATGGATTCAATCAAAGAAAAGCTGGAAAAGCTGAAAAAACGAGACAGAATTCAGGACCTGCAAGAAATGTCCGAATCGGATATGGCGCGGTTAAATAGACAGGTGAAATTGGATAAGGTTTTGGGCATCTCATTTCGCCTGAGGGCGGCAAGGGTCAAAAATTCCTACCGACATACTGTCCAGTTTGTTGTCCGAATAAATGGCGAGAAGTCTGCTCCGCAGTCGACGGGAATCAGCATTAAAAAGAGCCAATGGGATGTTGAGTCGCAGACAATTCTGGGCAATGAAGAAGAAACTTTAAAGTTGGTGGCAATTAAAGCTGGCCTGGAACGTGTGTTCGAGGAGTTTAAGAAGCGGGGCAAGTTTCCGACACCTAAAACACTAATTGAACATTACTTTAACAATGATTTAGATTTCAACAAAAGAGTTACACTTTATGATCTCATGCTGCTGCACCTAGGGGATTTAAAGCGCAGGGGGCGCTCGATCCGTACTCTCCAAGCCTACGAGCGAACGTTCCTACAATTCACGTCACAAAGCAAAATTCGTTATGTGGCAGATGTAAATCAAACTGATGGCAAAGCATTTTGGGATTGGTTAAGAAATGAGCGCTCCCAAGACTATTGTAATAAGTCGCTCGAAAGACTGAGAGGGTTTTTCGATACAGCGATCGGGCATGGCATCATCGAAAACAATCCTCTTCGGGGGCTGAGGTTTGATTGGGAAAGGAAACTAGATCTCACATGTTTGTCAATGGATGAGATCGGCAAGCTTCAAGAAACAGTGTGGTCTAAGCCTTTGCAAGAGACGGTCGATGCTTTTTTATTTATGTGCTACACTGGGCTTCATATCGGTGATTTCAACAATCTTACCTCTGCAAACATTACTGTAATTCAGGGCACCAAATTTATTGAATACCAGCGTGAAAAGACGGGGCAGGTTGCTATGGTTCCGCTTCACTCTGTTGCTTCGAAACTGATTGACAAGTATGGAAGCGTTGAGGCAATGACCAGGAGAACCGGTAAAACCACAAATCTAAATTTGAAGCTTATTGCTGTCATGATCGGGACAAAAAAGCACCTTACTAATAAGGTGGCCCGGAAGACGTTCACTGATATGTCAATCAATGATAGGCGAATGAGTGAAGAATCGGTCGCTAAAATGCTTGGACATACCTCGACCAAATTCGTGAAGGTTTACGGACAGGTAGCGCATAGGAGGATCTTTGCGGAGTGGAAGGAGTAGTAAGGCCCCGTACAATACGGAGCCTTACCTCGGTGCTATGTTTTTCGAGGCAGAAGCGCGGATGTTTGGACATTCATCTACACGATTTGTTCGGGTATATGATAAAATGCGTCAAAAGCGAGTAGTACCGGAGTGGAAAGCTTGATACTTACGATTGTAGCCGCTCACAATTCACTAGTCTATTTTGGACTTTACTCTTCGGAGTAAAGTCCTTTTTATCACGCGAATGATTGAAGAGTCTATCCTCAAAAAAAGCTGATTCATACCTCGACCATCTTCCTCTAAATCTGCCCTCAATATGACAGTCAAAGTTTCAAAGGACAATGAACATGATGTTTCCCGTGACTCAAAACATAAGTTGCTTTATATTACCTCTTAGAAATTAACGGTAAATTGAACTGCTTCGGTCGCAACTCGGCTTTGATGCTACCAACTCGATACTGCGGACTTCAATAATTTGCTTGCGTCACTGCACTTCCTAATTCTATCTATAGGCATCGAAACTTGCCTCATGATCGGTTGTGTATTGTTCAAATGATGAAAAGGATTTCTATTATAAAAGCTCGCAGCAACAAAGACTTGAGCATTACTATAAGGAAGGTCGACACTTTGGGCGCCTGCAATAGTTTGATATAATAATACCCCCGTGGACTTATCTCGAACGATCACATTAACGCGAAGAAACAGGACTCCGGCTGTACCCAAGAAATCAAAGCATTGCTCTGAATTTGAAAGTGATATTCCTCCACTTATAAGTACTCTCGCACCTCGGACCCCAGGTGGAATAGTCCCTACAACTTGGTCTCCCATTTTTGAGACGTCATAGTCCTTCCAGCCTGTATCAAATATCGGAGCCTCTTCATTTGATGGTTTTGCGTTGACACGCGTTAGAGATACTTTGACGGGCTTTGGAATTTTCGGTAGTCTTAACGTTGGCTCCGAAACATAAATTGAAGATAACGAGTCCGCCACCTGATTTAGATAGGCTATTTGATTTTCATTGGCGTCCCAGAGATTCGGCCAATCGTCTTCAGTAGATCGGGGAAATTGATCCAAATTATTGCGGATATATAGAAGGTTCCAACGATTCTCCATACACCGATCCATCGTTGGTGTCAAGCTTTGTAAGGCATACGTAAGATTATTTAGGCGATTAAATTTTGCAATCGCATCATTCCCGAGAATACTGATATAATTTTCCCTTTTCGTTTCAATCACGGTAGGGTGCGCTCTGACATACTTCACAAATGCGAGAGAATAACTTTGTAGGGAATCTATCGTTGGAATTTCCTCAACTCCGCCTTCTCTAATTAGGCTCAGCTTAATATTGCTGAATGATTTAAGTGTACTGAATACTTGATCAAGGCTGCTTGATAGCTTTCCCTTCACAAACATGCCATTTGCCGACGCATTCAGCGTAGCCTGGTTTTGCTTGAACTCTTCAAACGTTGATGAAGATATCTGCACTATGACCGTCAACCTTCCTCCCATTGTTGCGCCTTGGATAAAACTATTGCCGCAATGAGCAACAAAATCAGGGAAGTTTTTTTTTGCCATTGCCTTATACTTGCCCTTCATTTTTTTTTCAACTAATGATACTTTGTCCGTGACGATCGTTTCGCGTATGAATACATAACTACTGTACTGCGAAACGCCTTTGGAATCATAATACGAATAAGAGCCATCTGTCTTAAAGCTTCCGTATTTAAAACTTGCTGAAGCGGCTAAGCCTAGTTTTTCTCTCAAAGTAAAAGTATTAGTGATTTGCTCGGATTCGTATAACGCACTCGGCGCAGGCGTTACTAATAATTCCTTTTTGCGATTACTGATGTCGAATTCCATGCATTGTTCACATGCGGTGGCGGTAATTGTGTTATACCCGGAACCGTATTGCTCGAAACCAAGCGAGCCACTCCCAGCATACGCGGAAGAATCAGGAGGGAGTTCAGTTAAGCTGGAATTGCCAGCAATGGGATTTTCTTTTCCCTTATGGATAAAATAGTACAACACATAGGAGGCGATAACCAAGATCACACCGGCAATTAGAGCCTGCGAAAATTTTGACATTGCAAAGAGAGTGGTTGGAGTACATCTTCAAGGTACCGATTCTTTAAATAATAGCGAAAGCAGAATAATCCAGATGGATGATTTCTTACTAACCGGTCAATATTTAGGTATTGAAGCGATCTCAATAATGAAAGGATCACAAGGTCCTTCTCTGTTATTGACCACTAGCTCGTTCCATTAGCCGACATTTTAGTAGTTAGTTCGAGCGGTCTTGAAAAGCGCCAATGCTGTTCTTAGTGCCTCATGCTCATCCCAACCCCAAAAGGTGCCTTTCAGCAGCTGAATATTGCCATCACAAACCAGTTCCCCTGCGTCTGGATCATCGCTGTGAACATTAATCAACTGCGGCTCTTCAATGGTAACTAAGGCGTCATCCGGTCCTAAAACATGCACAATTTCACCGTCTTGAGTTATCGTCATCTGAAAGGGACGCATCCCATCGCTGAGAGGCTCTACATATTTGTCAATTTCCAACCCTGCCTCTGTTTTTGGCACTTCGATAGGTTCTGCTTCTGTGTCGAGAAAACCCGACAATAGGTCAGCGTATTCCTTTCTGCTAAATGCGGCTTGCGGCAGGTCCGAGTTTAATCCCGAGAGCACCACCCATACTTTATCGGGCTCACTAATCGGTTGAAAATCTTCTTCGAAGGCCAGTTTCCAATCCTGGTAAGCTTGGTTTAGTTCTGAATTACGATCCATGTTGTTGTAAAGGTTTGTGCACTAGGAAGGAAACAATATCTGTGCCCAACGATAACTTGAAACCTTCAAAACAACGGTTAAAAAAAATATCAGCACAACCTTGATTTCCTAGCTACCGAATTGATACTTTTGAAACCAAGATACTGGTACCTTAAATATCATCAACATGAAAAAGCTAGATGTTCAGCAATTTTTGCTCTCCGGAGCTCTGGAATATTTGAATCAAATTACACCAGTCCATAGCAAATTCTACGGGCCATGCTACTTGTCTGCCATTGACGGGGCGGCCTACGTCGTCAGGTTTAAATACACTGACAAGTGGGAGATCGACACTTGCGTAAAATGGATGAGATGAGATGGCACACTGGGAATCAGATGAACGGGGATATTTAAGGATTACCGACGTGGTATTTATAGAGCCTGATACCCTTGTCGAATGCGCAACATTTCCAGCAAGGCTTTTGTCTGGTGAGAACCCATATTCAAAAAGAATGATATTGCGCCAGGTAAGAGTCGGGAGTGAACACCGCAAAAGCGAAAAGGTTGATTTTATTAAAAAACATATTGGCGCTGTCATTGAAGGAGGATTTGAATTTTTTAAAGTGCCGCTCGACAAAGGTATTATGAAGCGCTTCATTGATCATCAGATACCGACGATTGAGGAGGAAATCTTCGTAGTACCGCCGGGGCTATATATTATCACAGACATCATACCACTGCGTCGCGGGCAACAGAATGTTTTGAAGACTTACAAGCCTGCAGAAGGCGAAACTGAACATATACTCCACTTTTATCAGGGCATTTACCACCCAACCAATATCAAGGATATCAAGGTGATCAAAAATCCCAAGGAGTACCGGAAGGGTATTTGATAAATTTTATACATTGGGCAGAAAATCATGAAGTATGATTATTCTTCCAGATGATTTCGAGATAGAATTCGAGGGCATGCAGCTGAAAATCAAAATCCACACGATGATTGAGCGGAAGGTTTTTGAGGTAGTCTTTCCAGATGGTAGAAAAAACCTGATGATTAGCAGGTCAACGGTATTCGATGGTAGTAAAGTTTGGATGTCAATTCCGGAGGGCAGGCAAAAGGAGGCGCTTTCGATTGGGGCTAAAATAGTTGAGTACTTTAAAAGTCTTTAAATTATGTGCTACTACAACGGTCAAAAGGTAACCCGAACGGAATATATCACCTTAATGGAGCTCGAAAAATCCATTGCGGGTATCACTGAATTGAAGCGGCCAACTGTGCTTGGCCCTGATTCCCCACCCATGGTTGTGTTGAAGCCAAACCAAGATCGAAGCGATTTCGAGATCACAACTATGCGCTGGGGTTTTATCCCGAGCGAGCTTAAAAATATGGAAATGGTGAAGCGGTTCGAAAATGGATATAAAAAGGACGATGGGACACATCAAACCGGATATGATACGGAAAATGCCCGTGGAGAGGAGCTGATTTTGATAAATCCAAAAACAAAAAAGCCTAAGATTTACAGTGAAGCGGCGCTAAGTAGACGGTGCTTAATAATTTCGAATCAATACTATGAATGGCATCATGTATACCGGACAAATAAGCGGACCGGGGAGCTGCTCAAAACACCTGACAAATACCCTTTTGCGATCAAAGTAAAAGGGAAGGAGTATTTCTTTATGGCTGGGATTTGGAATCCCTGGACTGATCAGGAAACCGGTGAAACAATGGATACACTTTCAATTATCACTACCGAAGCAAATCCATTAACGGCTCTAATTCACAATTCGAAAAAGCGGATGCCGACGCTTCTTCCTGACGAATTAGCATGGGAATGGATGATGACAGATGTGCAGCCGGAGCGAATGACTGAGCTTGCCACCTTCCAATTTTCCGAGGAAAAGATGGAGGCATTTTCGATTAACCAGAAGTTCCAGTTTACAGGAGAGGATCCATATCCAGTGAACTATCCTCAGCTGGCCGGCACAGGATTGCCCGGGTCTTATTCCCCTCAAATTTCATTGTTTTGACTTAATCTTCATCATTTTCACCGTTTGCAAGATTTTCGAACTCTTCAACAGGATAAAAGAAGTCGTCAAATCCTAGTGAGGTAATACCAACAACTTTGTCGCCGTCCACACATACTTTTATTATTTCACCTACCATCGCAGATGATTTGGAAACACGGAGGACCTGCATGCATCGAAGAATGAAAAATCCAGTAAAGTCAAGAGTCTCTGCATTGGGTACTGAGGCAAAAAGATTTCTGCCGCCGAACCTGTAAAACTTGGCGCCGATCTGTAATTTGAGAACAGCGGACAATGCCGCGCCGCTGATCGTTGGTTGCAGGCCGTCAGCATCCAATTGCTGAATCTCAAAATCAATAATCTCTGCGACGTGAGTGTCCATTAAATAAAGCAATTGACCGGTTGAAAAAATAAAAATGCAAATATTTAAATTAAAGCTTAGCACAGCACCTAACCTTATCCTAGAAATATGCCAGAAGTACCTGAATTGAACCTTGTAGGGCTGACCCTGCAAAAACACTTTAAAGGTCAGAGAGTCGAATCAATCGAGATCCTTTGGAAAAAGAGGGTCAAAGCCAGCCAGGAAGAGTTTGATGCTAAAATCCCAGGCGGAAAGCTTCAAAGCGTCACGCGAAACGGGAAAGAGCTGCATTTGCAGTTTGATAATGGGAATGTGCTTGGCATACACATGATGCTCACCGGCCGGATGCATCTACTCCCCACCGATGAGGAGATTAAGTACCCGATTTTCAGGCTGATTTTCGAGAACGAAGCTGGTATAGCTGTCGCCGATGGAATGGGGCAGGCAAAGCCGATCCTCAATCCTGAAATCCCAGATGTGCCAGATATTATGAGTGAAGAGTTTTCCCTTGATTATCTTAAAGGCATCTTGGCAAAACGCTCAAAGAAAATTAAAGAGTTAATTCTTGATCAAAAAGTAATGCGTGGCATAGGAAATGCATACGCAGACGAGATCCTCTGGCATAGCAAAATTTCACCATTCTCGGACGCGAATGCTATCCCGGCAGGGAAGGTGAAAGATTTGTTCGAATCAATTAAATCGGTCACCAAAGAAGCTACCGATGGGCTTGAAAAGCTTAAATTGAACGACAAGGTTTTCGAGATGGAGAACTACGATCACCGATTCATTCATAATTCTTCGAAAAAGTACGCTCCGGATGGATATGAAATATTGAAAGGTAAGGTTGGAACTTCGAAGACATATTATACTGATAATCAGGTTTTATACGACATAATTAACCGTAAGTGATGATGGAAGTGGACATAGAACAGAAACTTGGATGGACACGCTACAGCGATTTTAGGGAGGGGAATTTCTTTTTATTGAGCGGAAACCTTGCTCTGTTGAGGACAGTTCACATGTACACGGGAAAACCAACATTAGTATTAGAAGATGTCAAAAACGGAAAACAATACTTTATTAATCCTAAAAAAGAATCCGATTTTCTTTCGATTAACTTGGAACCGTCCCGTCTGGGAATTGAGCCACATGATCGCCTGAAACTATTTCACAACAATGATTTAATACTTATTGACATAAGTAATTTTGAAGTTACAAATTACGAAGACGAGCCGCCGAATACAGTCACATATAACAAAAGGGGATTCGAGGTTATTGATCGAGAAACTAAGGCAAAGTTGGCCGAACAGCGATATGTACCAGAGGAGAATATCTACTTCGGTATTCAGTATGTTCATGAATTACAAAACATCTACGAAGATTATTTTCCAGAAATGAAAGACGAGCTGGATAAATTAATTATTTCAAGCCTGTCCTAAATACAACGATTATGAACAAACAAGTTGCTTCAAAAGTAGATCGAGACCGATTTGGGTCGACTAAATTCAGTTCTCTCCGTCCAGGCAACATCGTTTCCATAACGACCATCTATAAGGAAAGTAAAAGCTATTCTTCAATTTGGGAGGTAATATCAGTAGCTGGGACGAAAATTGCGGTCAAAGAGATTGAGCATGGTAAACAATTTGAAGTGGATATCGCGACCAATGAATATGCCTGGCCAATTAACTTTGAACCATCGCAGTTTGGGTATCCTAAGTTAAGCGAGCAAAAACAATTCGTTGTCGGCGCTACCAAGCTCATTAGTATCGAGAGATGGCAAGAAAGCCCGGCCTGGAAGGAAGGTCCCGGCAAGCTGTATGAAGAGCTGACGAGGTCTAATCCCCATGTGGACTATTCGGACCTAACTGAATTTCAATTCGAAAGAACCCATACCGGATATGAAGTTTTGCGTGCATGTGACAATGCAGTGCTTTTTAAAGCAAAATTTAGCAAAACGATGAATGAATGGATTGGGCTACAAAATATTCATGAGCTGCAAAACGTCTATTCAGATAAATTGCCAAATGAAAAGCTTGACCTGTCCGAATTTATAGCATTACGCATCAGAAAGCAGCAATTTGAACGCAGGCAAATTGATAGATTTGGGGATGAAGGATATCAAATCAGAAACCTGGATGGGTACTATCAATATGTACTGCGTGACGGAACGATGGAGAAAATACAGCCTATTAATCTGCCATTGTATTAAACAAATGGCAACCATATACGGCTTGCAACAAAACAGGGAACCGGTAGACGTGAAGCCATTTTGGCTATTCTTGAATCTCTTCGATCATCCTTGCAATTTTCAGGATGCGCTCGTTGAGCTCCTTGGCTTTATTGTGGAAGGTTAAATTACGTTCTTCTAAGACGTCCATTCTCTCTCTTGCTATTTGAGCAATCGCTTCATATTGATCAGCATTGGAAGGCTTTGTGTAGATGTTCATAGCGGAGTAAGTTTTTGTGAGCTCGCCACTTAACAAAATGCATGCCAGATTCAGAGGGGCTTCCCCTGTCCCGAGGTAAGACAATAAAAAAGCCGGGATCATTGTCCCGGCTTCAACTATCATCATCGTTCATAACTTTGTTACGTATCTCATAAACCCTGTCGATTAGATCACGGGCTTTTTTACGTAATTCTTCCTGTTCCGCCATAATCTCCTTACATCGTAATATTGACTGCTTCGATTTCTCAATCGCCGACTCTGCTTTCGCTCTCAACGATTCGTCCAAGACAGTGATTGGTAAGGGGTGTATACCAAGTTATGAATATTATTCCAGATTGGAGATTCAGAAAGGCTTCGCCTTCTGTTAGAGCAGGCTTTTGAATAGCTAGCGGATTCGAACAACACAGTCTACTTCCGGGATGGATTGGACGCGCTGAAATACCAAAATGGTAATATAAGACCTCCCTTTATAATCTTATCCGACATAAATCTGCCAAGGCTGGACGGATTAGAGTTGAGGAGAAGGCTCAAAGAAGATGCTTCGCTGAATCTTAAATGCGTTTCGTACTTATACTTTACTACTGCGCTGACACATCAAGTAGTGATTGATGCATATAGCTGTTCTGCGCAAAGGTTTTTCGTGAAGTCGTCTAATTTTAATGAAATCAAAGAAACACTCGGATTTATTGTAGAATACTGGACGCGGTGCACTTCACCTAATAAATTCAGTGGCAACTGAAAAATTAAACAAGAGGCGTCAATCTCCTTGAAGTATCTTTGGGAAATTTAATAACATGCTTTTTTATGTCACGATGCTTACCATTTCTAATCATTGCATTAGCTGCGACAATCTCGTGTAAGAAACCCACCCCTGATCCTGTTGTCGAAGCTCACATTGAAAGGTTGGGGAAAATTTTGGGTCAAGACTTGATCCCTAGTAAAACGCAGTTTGAATTTATCAAGGATGAGAGTGCGGACACAAAGCTTATTACTAGCGCACAAGTAGACTCTATCGAGATGCAAGTGCGGGGGATGGGAATAGGTGTGCGAGGGATAATTCTAGGTAACGAAAGCGAGAAGGTATTTAGCTACTATGGCTGGATGATGGAAGGGGATAAAGTTAGGCTAGGAATAAATGACATTAATCATGATGTCAGAACCCCCAGAAATTATTATTGGGCAATCAAGTAACCCGCAAATGGATCGGCAAATTATAAACCGAATTCAGGTGAACCATATAATCACCTTTCACTAGTGAATTCCGCATCCGGATATTCCTTGCACGCTCTTAGCAGATCTTGCAAATAGGGAAGAAAATATTCATACAAGCCCCAGCCATTTGGAGAATCCATGCTTTGGAATTTGTCTGGCTCGGTAAGCAAAGTTTCAATTCCTTGGCTTAAAGGCTCGATCAATTGTGAGGCCTTCGAAAAGCCATGTTCATTGCCATACCAAAGCAATTCGTACAAGCCAACCTCCTGGGCTTTGTGCCTGTTGTTATGAGTGGTGCTTTTGGTGAACACCAATTCGTTCTTGAAAGTCAAGCTGATATGTAATCCCATGGTGGTCGAGATTTAGGTCACAAAGAAGAAAAGTGCAGGTATGCGTAACGAGATGCGTAACATATAAAAATAAAAAGAGCATAAGTGATTGAAAAACAATCTATTATGCTCTTTCGTAGTACCCAGAGCCGGAGTCGAACCGGCACGAGTGTAACCTCATTGGTGTTTGAGACCAACGCGTCTACCGATTCCGCCATCTGGGCATTACCTTACTTGTTGGGAGTGCAAAAGTAGACGAAAAAACAGATTTAGCAAGTCCAGCACGCAAAAAAGTGTTGCTAAATATATCTTTTTATTTTACCCAAAACCTAATAGCCTTATTCATAGCGCAATGCTTCGATCGGATCCAGGCGCGATGCTTTTATGGCCGGGTAAATTCCTGAGATAACGCCCACAAACACGCAGACCGCGATGCCCATTGCCATCCAGAGCCACGGAACCACGAAAGTGCTGTCGGTACTGATAGAGGTTGAAATGATATTTCCGATAATAATACCCAGAAAAAGTCCGCCGATTCCGCCCAGGATACAGACCACGATCGCCTCGATTAAAAACTGAAAACGGATCACGCTGGGTGTGGCCCCAAGCGATTTTCTGATGCCGATCTCGCGAGTACGCTCGGTGACGGACACGAGCATGATATTCATTAAAGCAATTGACGCGCCTAGCAACGTGATGATCCCGATTCCGAACCCGCCTAAACGCAGATAACCCGAAACTTCCTCGAAATCCTTGGCCATCGCGTCGGCGCGGTCGATCTCAAAGGAGTCTTCTTTGCCCAGCGGATCGTGGCGGAGACGGCGCATAATGCCACGCGCTTCTTCCACCACCAGGTCACCATCTGCCATGGTAGGTGCCGAAGCCGTCGTATTGTAAGTAAGTGATTGATTTGCAGCGAGACCGCGGCCGTTTTCGAGCGGAATAACAATGATCCTGTCCGAATCATTGTCGCCGCCAAGCGAGCCTTTCTTTTGTAAAACGCCGATCACTTTATACCGGCTGCCCATGAATGTGATCTCTTTGTTGATCGGATCCGCCCGTTCGAAAAGTTTTCGCGCAACTTCCTGGCCCAGTACCGCCACATTCAGCGACTTTTCCATGTCGTTTTTATCGATATTCCTTCCCTGATCGATCTTGTAGCCCTTTATCCCAAGATACTGGTCGTCGGAACCGACTACGCTGCTGTTCGGGTTTGTTTTTTTGGATTGATAATTCACCTGGACTGCGCCTGCGATATCCGCAGAAAGTGACACTTTCGCATCCGCATAAGTGCTCCGGAATGTTTCGGCAAAACTTCTGGCTTCGCGGTAATTGATCGCAGGATACTTTTTGCTCCGCCGGCCACGACTGAAATAATCATCGTCATACCTGTTGCGGACCGTGAATGTATTCGCGCCGAGATCGGCGAAACTGCTGTTTACCGAACTTTGAATGCCTTCGATAGCTGTGAGAATACCCACCAGAGAAGTAATCCCGATTGCAATGATAAGCGCTGTGAGCACCGTACGCAGCAGATTACTTTGGATCGACCGGAGACCTTCGTCCACATTTTCGCGAATATTCATAAGTATAACAGCTGGTGCTCGTTAATGATATTATTTCTATATTTAATCATTATAATATGTAAAACTGCGCATGAAACCTGAAAGAATCAAACCAGTGATACGCCTGATTGTCCCGCTTATCATTTTTATGGCAATCTCCTTCAAAGGGATGTCCAACCGGATCCTGATACCGATGGATGACAGTCAGAAGAATCATTTAAAGGCTTACGGAATATCTTTCTGGATCCTCAAAACTTTTGAAATGGAAATGGACTGGCTGCTCAATTATCGCGGCGGCAGTTTTATGGTTAACTATACGCAGCAATTTGCATCAGAAATGACTGTTCGTGGCGTCAGTTTCGAAGTGATTTCAGAAGGTCAGGCGGGGCAGATACTGAACCAGATCAGCGCGCCGGATGTGAATATGGATGCAGTAAAATTGCAGAAAGCACCGAAAGTGGCCGTTTATTCGCCTAAATCAAAATTGCCGTGGGACGACGCGGTGACGCTGGTGCTTACCTATGCTGAAATTCCGTATGACGTGATTTATGATGAAGAAGTGCTGAGTACGAAGCTTCCCGAATACGATTGGCTCCATTTGCACCATGAAGATTTTACGGGGCAATTCGGAAAATTCTATCAATACAAAGATTTTCCCTGGTACCGCGAGCAAAAGAAGGAAGCTGAGGAAACTGCTAATAAATTCCAGTTTGCGAATGTGCCTCAAATGAAGCAGGCTGTCGCCAAAAAAATCGCGGAATTTGTGAGCGGGGGCGGATATATGTTCGCTATGTGCAATGCGACCGACACTTTTGATATTACGCTGGCTGCCGAAGGGATAGATATTGTTGACGCGATGTACGACGGAACGCCGGCCGATCCGACTGCAAACAGCAAATTGAACTACGACAATACATTCGCATTTAAGGATTTCAAAACCATTCCTTATCCTTACGAAATCGAGTTTTCGGATATTGATAACCAGCCTGACGAACGCGGGTTGCTGGAATCGAACGACTTTTTCTCACTATTCCAGTTTTCGGCTAAATGGGACCCGGTACCAAGTATGCTGACCCAAAATCACAAGACTCTGATCAAAGGTTTTCTGGGACAAACTACTGCATTCAAAAACAGGCTGATCAAACCGGAAGTGATTATTCTGGCTGAAAATAAACCTGCGAAAGAAGCGAGATATATTCATAGTACGCACGGAAAAGGCTTTTTTACATTCTATGGCGGGCACGATCCGGAAGATTACCAGCACAGGGTAGGAGAGGAACCGACCGACCTGAACCTGCATCCTAATTCGGCAGGATACCGGCTGATTTTAAATAACATTCTTTTCCCGGCTGCAAAAAAGAAGAAGCTCAAAACCTGATCTGAATGCAGCTGTTCCAAATCACACAAACCGTGCGCTACCGCACGGTTTTTTGTTTTTAGAATTTAACTAAAATACTGAAAAACAGGTAGTTGGTAATTGGCACAGATTTCGAATACTTATAGGCATATTAGCCATGAATTCGAATCAAATCAATTACCTCCAATGGATCGGGAAGTTGCCCCTGAGTATCTGAAAACATCAAGAAACCGGCGGTGGCTGATCATTATAGCCATCGTCGGTGCAGTGGGTGTTATTTTTTACTTTTTTAGAAAATCACTTTCCAGCACTTTGGAGAGCGCACGGATCAGGACTTCGGTGGTAGAAACGGGCGATGTTGAAAATACACTTACTGCGTCCGGTGAGGTGATTCCAGCCTACGAACAGATTTTTACCAGCCCGATCCGCGCGAGCATTAAGCGCATTCTGATCACGCCAGGTACCCGCGTTCAGCCCGGCCAGCCGATTGTAGAGTTGGATAAATCGCTGACAGAAATTGAGTTTGAACGCTATCAGGATCAGCTTGAACTGAAACGAAACAGCATTGACCAGCTGAAAATGAAGTTGAACAAAGATCTATATGATGCAGAGATCAACGATCGCATTAAATCACTCAATATCAATAAGCTGCGGGCGGATCACGAAGATGCGAAACGTTTGCAGAAGGTCGGCGGCGGCACTGCGGAGGATATTACCAGGGCTGAAAATGCATTGAAAATTGCCGAGCTGGAAAAGCAGCAGCTGGAAAATGATCTGAAATACAACCGTGAATCGATGGGCGCCAGCCTGCGCGAAACCGAATTGGGAGCGCAGATAGAAGGGAAAAACCTGAAAGAATTGCAGCATAAGCTGAAAATGGCCGATATCGTCGCCGATCGCAAAGGTGTGCTGACGTGGGTGAATGAGAATATTGGTTCTTCCGTCAATGAAGGGGAGATGCTGGCGAAGGTTGCTGACCTCGGTAGTTTCCGGGTGGAAGGAAGTTGTTCAGACGTATATGCGGATCAGGTTAAGTCGGGGCTGCCGGTTATTATCAAGATCAATGAAACCGAAATGCGCGGCCTGATCACACAGGTGAAACCTTCCGTAAAAAATGGCGTGATCGGGTTTACAATTCAACTGGACAATGCGAAAAACGAATCGCTGCGGCCCAATATGAAGGTGGAAGTGTATGTGGTGACGAATAAAAGTGCGAAAACGCTCCGCATTGCAAACGGGCCTGCATTTACAGGAAAAAGAAAACAATATGTTTTTGTACTGGAAAACGGCGTGGCCCGGAGAAGGGCCGTCGAGCTCGGACTTTCAAATTTTGATTTTGTAGAAATAAAAAGTGGCTTGAAAGTAGGCGAAAAGGTGATTATGACGGATTTGAATGATTATGAACATTTGGAAGAGCTCAACATTCAATAACCTACGATGAAAAACCTCTCCTTTGTTCTGATCTTTTTTCTGTTCCAAAACGCCCGCGCGCAAGTCCAGCAGCTGACTTTGCCTGAGGTGGTGCAACTGTCGCGCCAGCATTCTATCGCTTCTAAACAGGCTACTACACAGAAAAAGACGAATTACTGGCAATACCGTTCGTTCCTGGCAGATTACAAGCCGCAGCTCGCATTGAGCGGGACTATTCCGGGGTTTACAAGGAGTTTTGTAGAAGTTGTCCAGCCCGACGGTACTATACTTTTTCAGCCGGTTTCTTATAACAACGGGATATTGGGATTGTCGCTCAGCCAGAATATTGCAGCAACCGGCGGGACGATTTATGTGCAGCAGCAAATGCAGCGCTTTGATGATTTTGCAAGGAAAACGACGCGTTACAATGGTATCCCTTTCGAAGTAGGGTTTAAGCAGCCGCTTTTTCAATTCAATCCTTTGAAATGGGACCGGAAGATCCAGCCTTTGAAATACCAGGAAGGTAACCAGCAATTTATCCAGTCGCTGGAACAGGTTGCACTGGATGCTACCGGCTATTATTTTGAGTTGCTGGTGGCGCAGGTGAATTTGCAGATCGCCGAGAAGAACCGGAGCAACAATGATACTTTGTATAAGTTCGCGCAGCACAAGCTGGAACTTGGTAAAATTTCTCAAAATGACCTGCTGCAATTGCAAATGGGTTTGCTGACAGCTCAAAAGGACCTGGCGTCGGCACAGCAATCGGCTGCGGTGGCTTCTCTGAAACTCAAATTGTACATGGGGTCGAGGGATGAGCGGGATCTGGAACTGGGTATCCCGCTGGAAGCGAAGGAGTTTGATATTGACACGCGACTTGCATTGGATGAAGCTTTTGCCAACCGTTCGGCCGCGATCGGATTTCGGAGGAAGATTTTGGAGGCGGAAAGGGATGTGCAGTCGGCCAGGAAAGATAATGGGCTGAATGCTTCGCTGAATGCGACTTTTGGACTTTCAAATCAGGGTAGCAGGCCAGGGGAGATTTACGTGAGTCCGCAGGATCGTGAATTTGTGGAATTACAGCTGGTACTGCCGATCATGACGTGGGGCCGCAACAAAGCTAGAACGGAAGTGGCACGCGCCAATCAGGAATTCGCGCAGCAATCGGTTGAGCAGGAGAAGCTGACTTTCGAGCAGGAGATATTCACGCAGGTAACTCTTTTGCAAATGCTCCAGAAGCAGGTAAAGTTGACGAAGTTAGCCGACGAAATTGCCGCAGAAAGGTACCAGATTGCAAAAGAGAGATTCATCCTCAGCGACCTGAGCGTAACCGATCTGGGAATAGCGACCCAGGAAAAAGATATTGCAAAAAGGGACTATATCCTTGCGCTGAGAGATTACTGGCAGTCCTATTACAGTCTAAGATTGTTGACTTTATATGATTTTGAACAAAATAAAAAAATAAGTTACTAGGCTTTGCGCAATACCCTAAATCCCTGAAGGGACTTTTGCGGGGGATTTCAGCATCACTCATTCACTCATTCACTCATTCACTCATTCAATCATTCAATCATTCAAAATTAAACCCCGCCATGATCAGACTCGAAAATGTTGAAAAAGTTTACCGGACCAGTTCTATTGAGACGCTGGCGCTGAATAATATTAACCTGAATGTAAAAAAGGGAGAATTTGTGTCGATCATGGGGCCTTCGGGTTGCGGGAAAAGTACGCTGCTCAATATCATGGGCCTGCTCGACGCGCCTTCGAAGGGTTACATCGAAATCGATGGCAGCCGGGTTGAACAGTACACCGATAAAAATCTGGCGCATTTACGAAATCAAAAACTTGGCTTCATTTTCCAGAGCTTCCATTTGATCAATGACCTGTCGGTGATCGATAATGTGGAAATACCCCTTTTGTACCGTAACAGTTCTGCGAAAGAGAGAAAAGAACTGGCGCAGGAAGCATTGGAAAAAGTAGGGTTAAGCAACAGAATGAAGCATTTCCCAAAACAACTCTCAGGCGGACAGAAACAGCGCGTAGCCATTGCCCGCGCCATCGTAGGGAAACCAGAGATCATCCTGGCCGACGAACCGACCGGTAACCTTGACAGTGTAATGGGCAACGAGATCCTGAATATCCTGCAAAAACTGAACGAAGGCGGCGCCACCATCGTCATGGTAACCCACGACGACGCAATGGCCAAAAAAACGCACCGGCTGATACGATTGTTTGACGGAACGCAGGTGGTTTGAAAAAGGGAGGAAAGGGAGGAAGGGAGGAAGGGAGGAAGGTAGGAAGGGAAGATATTTTTCTATTTGTTACAATTTCTCCATCCTCCCTTTCCTCCATCCTCCATCCTCCTTTCCTCCATCCTCCCTTCCTCCATCCTCCCTTCCTCCATCCTCCCTTCCTCCAAAAACTTTGCTAAAAACACAAAACCTATGTTTTCAAACTACATCAAGATCGCCTGGAAGGTGTTGCTGCGGCATCCTTTCTATACTTTTATTACCCTTTTTGGCATTAGCCTTACTTTGACGGTGCTGATGGTGCTCACTTCTTTTTTAGATCACCTTTTTGGCGCGCATTATCCTGAAAACAAGCGCAATAGGTCGCTTTATGTGGGAACTGTGGTTCAGACCGATTCCAGTGGGACAACTACTTCTTCCGGGCCGGCCAGTTTTGGGTTTCTTGTCAAACATGCGAAGTCTCTGAAATCAGCCGAAAAGGTTACGATCTTCTCCAATTTCAGTTTTTCCAATACTTATGTGGATGGTAAAAAGATCAAGCTGAATACGAAATACACGGATTCTGAATTCTGGTATGTGACGGGCTTTGAGTTTTTGGAAGGAAAGCCTTATAACGATACCCATATCCAAAACGGCGATCATGTGGCAGTGATCACTGATGCATTGCGCGACCAGTACTTTGACACAAATGGTGAAACGGTAGTCGGGCGGAATATCGAGATCGAAAACGTGATCTATAAGGTGATAGGCGTGGTCAAAGGCAGCCCGCCGACACGATTGTATACCTATTCCGACATTTATTTCCCTTACACAGCGCCGAAAAGCAACTATGAAAACAAGGGAATGCGTGGCCGTTTCGTCGCGATCGTTCTCGCAAAGGATCAGTCTGATATGCCTGCGGTTCAATCGGAATTTGACAGTAACATTGCCCGTATACCGAATAAAGAAATTCAGGATGGGCAGAGATACACCGTGCTGATCGTGAAAGCAGACAAATATTTTGACCATTTCGTGAGCACTTTTGCCAGAAGCAATTCCCAAAAGGTTATGTTCTATACTGTTGCTTCGCTGATATTACTGATGTTTATGGGGCTGCCGGCTATCAATCTGGTCAATGTAAATGTGAGCCGGATTTTGGAAAGAGCTTCTGAAATTGGTGTCAGAAAAGCGTTCGGCGCGCCTTCGAAGGCATTGCTGTGGCAATTTATCATCGAAAATATCTTCATCACTTTTATAGGAGGCGTTTTCGCGATCATTTTGTCCTCTATCGTCATCAGTTTTATCAATTCCAGCGGCTGGATCGCCTACGCCGACCTGACGATCAACGTTCCTGTATTTGCGATCAGCATAGCAGTTTGTCTGTTGTTCGGGTTCTTGTCCGGCGTGCTACCCGCATTCAGGATGTCGAAATTGAAGATAGTAGATGCACTAAAAGGATAAAACCCTCAATCCCTGAAGGGACTTTTTTTGCGCTCAGGTTGGAACAACGTTAAAGCCCCTTCAGGGGTTGGGGCACTTAATCATTAAAAAAATACAGCTATGCTATCACATCTCTTCAAACTTATTTGGAACAAAAAAGGGGCTCATTCTTTGCTTATTATTGAGATATGGGCTTCGTTTATGGTTTTGTTCGGCGTGCTTTCGCTCATTGTTTATAATGTGCGCAACTATCTGCAACCCGTTGGCTTCGAATACGAACACGTATGGAACCTGGACCTGGCGAGTAATCAGGATACGCTGGAAGTAGCAGCGAAACTGGAACGCGCGCTGCAAAGGGTTAAGGCTTACCCGGAAGTGGAATCTGTGTCGAGAATGAGCAGTAACACGCCATTTTCTGCCAATCAGATGGGGAATTCTGTTACTTATAACAAAGTGGAAGTCGGCGCAGATTTTTACAGTACCGACGGCGAGCTCAGTAAGACACTGGACATGAAGATGCTGAAAGGGCGCTGGTACCAGGAGAGCGACCGGGTGTCCAAATTTGTTCCTATTGTTATTAACAAAGCGATGGAAGACAAGCTTTTTCTGGACGAAGCGGCGATCGGGAAGGTGATAAAAGTTGATGATAAGAAATCCTTCAAAGTAGTAGGCGTCGTGGACAAGTTCAAATCGAGAGGGGAGTTCATGTCAGACGAACCGGCTGTTTTTGAGCTTCTTGCAAAAGACGATGTATGGAATGCTAATATGCTGATCAAAACCAAACCCGGAACAGATGCGAACTTTGAAGCCAAACTGGTAAAGGAAATCGCAGTTATGCTTCCCGGCTGGGGTATTGAGGTAAGTTATTTGACAGAATCGCGCAAAAACCGACAGAACCTGACGCTGGTACCCGTGCTTATTTTCTTAATAGTGAGTGGATTTTTGCTTACTAATGTGGCGCTGGGCCTGTTCGGGATATTAAATCTGAATATCTCCAAAAGAAAGAACGAGATCGGTTTGAGGCGGGCGATGGGGGCGACGGAGAGTCGGGTAACTACTCAGTTTTTAGGTGAAATATGGGTACTTGCCAGTTTTAGCCTGCTACTTGGTTTAATCTTCGCCGTGCAATTTCCAATGATGAATGTGTTCGATCTCGATAGCGAAGTATATATTATCGCTATTTTCGCAGGTATTGTGGTCATTTACCTCATCGTAACCCTCTGCGCCTGGTTCCCCAGCAAACAAGCCGCAAGGATCCACCCGGCGGTAGCGTTGCATGAGGAGTGACCGGGCTGGGAAGGACCCCCAACCCCTAGGAGGGGCTTTTGCGAAGTGCAAGCAAAACGCAAAAAGTCCCTTCAGGGATTTAGGGTAAATGCCGAAACGCATAGAACCAGACAAGTAACATTGAAAGGACCCCCAACCCCTGGGAGGGGCTTTTGCGAAGTGCAAGCAAAACGCAGAAAGTCCCTTCAGGGATTTAGGGTAAATGCCGAAACGCAAAGAACCAGGCAAGTCCCTTCAGGGATTTAGGGTAAAAAGATAAATATGCTCCTGATAGTCGACGACGATATTGCGATACGTACTTCACTGACTTTATTGCTCAGAAGTGAGGGGTTTGTGGTGCAGGGAGTGGGTTCGCCGGAGGAGACTTTTGAGGTGCTGCGTACTGCAAAGCCCGAATTGATTTTGCTCGATCTTAACTTCTCTATCGAAACTTCGGGCGATGAGGGAATGCAGCTATTGCAGCGCATTAAAAAGAGTTACCCCGCTATACCGGTGATCCTGATCACGGGCTGGGGAACGATCGATCTGGCGGTGAAGGGAATGAAGGAAGGGGCGATTGATTTTATTACCAAACCCTGGCAAAACGAATACCTGATCCAGTCCGTGCGGACGATCCTGAACCTGGCGCAGCAGGAGCCGCAGTCGGAAAGCCGGCGGAAGCTTGAACAGAAATATCATTTCGAAAATATTGTAGGCAGCGACGCAAAGCTGCTGGATATCCTCAGCACAGTGGGCCGGGTAGCCGCAACCGACGCGCCCGTGCTGATCACAGGCGAAAGCGGCACGGGCAAAGAGCTGATCGCTGAGGCTATTCATTCCAATAGTAAGCGAAAAATCCGCCCATTTGTGAAAGTCAATCTGGGCGGGATTTCTTCAACCTTATTTGAAAGTGAGCTTTTTGGCCACGTGAGAGGCGCATTTACCGACGCTAAATCCGATCGGATCGGGCGGTTTGAAATGGCGAATAAAGGTTCGATTTTTCTGGATGAAATAGGGGAGCTTGATCTGTCAAGCCAGGTAAAGCTGCTGCGGGTATTGCAGGAACGGACTTTTGAGCCGCTGGGTAGTAGCAAAAGCCGGACGGTTGATGTGCGGATCATATGTGCCACCAATCGAAATCTGGAAGAAATGGTCGCTCTGGGTACGTTTCGGGAGGATCTTTACTACCGGATCAATCTGATTACCGTCAAGCTGCCTGCGCTGCGCGAGCGTCCGGGTGATATTCCATTGCTTTCAGAATTTTTTGTAAATAACCTCAAAACTATTTACCAGCGTCCCGATATCACAATTAGCCCGGGCGCACTTAAATGGTTGAAAACGTTACAATTGCAGGGTAATATCAGACAATTGAAAAATCTGGTGGAGCGTACTGTACTGCTCTCTCCCAAGGATATACTAGACATCGCCGATTTTCAAAAAAACCTGACCGTTGGTCAATCAGCTGCTGCTAAAAATCTGCCGGAGGTTGGGTCCATTACTTTGGAAGAAATGGAATATCAAATGATTTCAAAGGCAATGAATTTTCATCAGAACAAGATCAGTAAGGTGGCGAGGTCGCTTGGGATAACGCGGTTTGCGCTTTACCGGAGACTGGAAAAATACGGCATTTCCTTCGATCCCGACGAGCAATGAAGGTTTCTACAAGGACTAAGTATATCCTTTATGTGACAGTGCTGCACCTTGTGCTGGTCCTGCTCGTATACAAGATCCTTTCGCAGGATAAGCTGATGTTTATCCTTTCCGAAATCTTTCTTTTTCTGTCGGCTGTGGCTTCCATTCAGTTATACCGCAATTTTATGCAACCTATCCAATTTGTGAAATCCGGGATCGAGGCTATCAAGGACAAGGACTTTTCGATCAAATTTGTGCCCACAGGAAAGGGCGAGATCGATACTTTGATTGAGGTGTACAACCTGATGATCGACCAGCTTCGTGAAGAACGGACGCGACTTTACGAGCAGCATTTCTTTCTGGAAAAACTAATCGAAGCCTCGCCTATTTCCATTATTATTCTTGATTACGACAACCGGATTGAATCCCTTAATCTCAAAGCAAAGGCGCAATTTGGTACGCAGGCCGAAGGTTTAGCAGGGAAATCACTGGACGAGACCGCGCAGCCGCTGCTGGAAGAGCTGGTCAATATGCAGGATGGCGAGTCTAAGGTTGTGAAGACAAATGGTATCGTAACTTACAAAGTGCAGCGGTCGCATTTTATGGATAAGGGTTTCAAAAGGTCGTTTCTGATGCTCGAAGAACTGACGAACGAAATTCTGGAATCGGAAAAGAACGCGTACGGAAAAGTGATCAGGATGATGGCGCACGAGGTGAACAACACCCTCGGCGCGACGGATTCTATTTTACAAACCACCCAAAACATCCTGCCCGACACCGATTACAGAGAGTTGAAAGAAGCACTGGGAATTGCTTCTGAGCGTAACCACCGCTTAACGAGGTTTATGCGGAATTTTGCGGATGTAGTCAGGCTACCAATGCCGACAAGTGCGCCGACAAATGTTGGCAAGCTGGTCAAAGACGTAGCTATTTTCATGGAGCCCACAGCCACTGGAAAGGGAGTTGCTATGCAGGTATTTTTACCAGAAATTGAAGTGACAAAAAAGCTCGATAAGGGGCAAATGGAGCACGTGCTGGTAAATATCATCAAGAATGCAATTGAAGCCTGCGAGCCCGGGAATCAGATCGAATTATACGTTTCCGATTCAGAAATCGTGATTAGAAATAACGGGTATCCTATTGATAGCGAGCGAAGTGCGAAGCTATTTAATCCTTTTTTTAGTACGAAAAGAGACGGGCAGGGGATAGGTTTGACATTAACCAGGGAAATTCTCGCCAACCACGGTTATGGTTTTTCTTTACAAACCAGGGAAAATGGATGGACTGCGTTCACGATCGAAATACCCGCCTGAGTCGCGTCACAGCTTCCGAATTTTGATAGTAAATGCATGCGCAGGATTCTGAACCATTAATTGATTCAAATCTTTCTCTTCAAAACCTTTCGATTGCAAATACGGGATCAGCTTGTCGGAGATCGTGGTATATCCTCGAAATTTGCCTCCGTCGAGTTCGCCCGGTGTGTACCAGCCGGCGTCGTGGGAAATGAGTAGCTGGTTTAAAAAACCGTTGTTTTTCAGGAAAATAATCAGTTCGGCATTTGCGGCGACGCTCTTATCATCATCGCCAATACCGTCTAAACTCACCCAGCAGCCGTTTTTCGCGGTATTTGCAATCTCCTCACGCGTTCCATTTGCGTGCACCCACACGAATGCTTTCGGGTCGACGCCCATTTTCCTTAGTATCTCAATTTCCTGATCAGCGGGAAGCGCCGGGCCGGTGTGGGAGCAAATGGTTAGTCCCGTTTTTAAATGCGTAAGTGCAGCGGCAGTAATTAATTTTTGATGTAATGCTGAAAGCGGGCCACTATTCACGCCAGTTTTGATAAATCCCGGCCTTACATCCGTCCCGTCGATACCGTTTTCAAATTCCGAGATCCAGCGGGCTGCAAGCGTTTCTGCGCTTTCGGTAAATGCCCAGGCAGGGAGGTATTTGTTGTCGGAAGCTCCGTAGTAACCTGTGTTGGTGATAATCGTCAACCCCGACTGGTCGGACAGCTTTTGAAGCAATTTCACATCCCGCCCGAGAAATGCTGGCGTGCATTCAACCAGACTTCTGATCCCGCGCTTTTTGATTTCAAGCAAATAGGGAAGTACTTTTTTGATGACTTCTTCGTGCTTCCAGCGGTCGGGGGATATTTTATCAGCACCAATAAAATCAACCAGGACGTGTTCGTGGATTAATGTGGTACCGATGTCAGCGGGCTTTATTCTTCCGTTTACCGAGTTGATAAAACCGTTGTCAGCATTCCAGTCAGTCAGGAATAGCGGTGCAGCTGTGGCGGCTTTCAGGAATTTCCTGCGGGAGATCCTATTTTTCGCCCCGGCGCCCATTATTCAACAATAATAAAAGGATTGGGACTGAACGAAATTACAAAGATGATGAGCGCACAAACACCGAGTATAATGCGTGGCGTATCGAGCGGCTCGTTCTCCTCGGTTTCGGGATGTTTGATGCCAAGAAAACGGCCCAGAATGAATACAAAAGGCAGAAACCCTGTGGAACCTTCCCAATCCGGACGCAGGTAGGAAACAGCAAATTGCGCCACCACAATGATCAGACTGACCATAAACGCAGTGCCATTATTTTCACTCACCCTTTTGAAACAGATATAAAGCAGGTAAATGTAGAGTGCGAGATAAATGAGTTGTTCGTAAAAAGCACCATCGTTTGCAGTCGCAAAAGACTCGGCCCGGAATAGTCCCAAACCCGCGTAGAATGCGAAAAAGCCAAATAACAGGGGCGCAATTACATTAAATTTCTTTTTGCCGATCAGCCCGTAAAGGATATGACCGCCATCGAGCTGGCCGATCGGAATAAGGTTGAGTGAAGTAAAGAAAAGTGCAAGATAACCCGCAAAAATGTAAGGGTAATGCACCATTTCATTCGGGTGCGGCAACAGGTTGGGGTCAGCTACGTAGGTTTTGAAAAGCCAGAAAAGGATATTATCACCTAACACGAGGTTTCCACTCGCATTATCGTAAACAAACTGCGGGTAGCTCGATCCATAGCGCGCATATTCAGGGTGAATTGTGAATATGTAATCGACCGGAGGCAAATGCGTGAATCCGTACCATAATACAGCTAATGCAGCTATAAAACCCGCCAGCGGGCCGGCAATACCAATATCGAAGAATTTCAAGCGGGAAGTAACGACGGACTTAATGCGGATAAATGCGCCCATGGTACCAATGCTTTGCGGGATCCCAAACCACAGCGGAATGTAATAGGGCAGGGTAACTTTCACCTGGTGCGCTTTGGCCACGAAATAATGCCCGAACTCGTGTATTGTCAGAATAGCAAGAAATGGGATTGAGAAGTGCAGACCTTGTAAAAACTGCGGCCAGCCTAACAGCTTTTCCTGCGCCTCGGCAGCACTGGCAGGCTCTACGCCGCCCAGCATCGCGTAAAAGTTGTATACAAAAGAGAAGATGTTGCCAAACATCCACTCAGCGCCAGCCAACGTCGTGGTAATGATCGTTACTACAAATAAAATCCCCTGTATCAGGTAAGTACGCGCGCTAGACTGCATAATCTTTCAGATATTCCAAAATGGTGGTAGGCTTTTGAACATGAATCACTTCAATGCCAAGTTTAGCGGCTGCCTGAATGTTGTCGTAATTATCGTCGAGGAACAGGGTTTCGTCTGCTTTGATCCCAGCCTGGGCCAGTACTTTCTGGTAAATCAGCGGGTCAGGTTTCATTACTCCCATTTCGTAGGAAAGAAAAACAGTCTCGAACAGGTCTTGTAATTTCTTGACCCCGGTCGACGCTTCCAGTATTTTGTTGACCTGCGTGATATGAATGGAGCTGGTATTGCTCAGAAGAAATAACCGGTATTGGGTACCCAGATTTTTCAATAGTTCTACTCTCTCCGGCGGCAGGTCCAGCAGCAGGCTATTCCAGGCTGTATCAATCGCTTCGTCAGAAAGATCATCGAACTCCAATATTTCCCGGATAAAATTCCGGAACCCGGCTTCATCCATGGATCCCGTTTCAAACTGGCGGAATATCTCGTTTTCATTAAAAATAGCCAGAATTTCACTCTGCTCCCTGCCGCTCAGTTCGGCGAAGGATTGCGAAGCGACGGGCACATCAATGTTCAAAATGACATCGCCCAGGTCGAAAATGATATTCTTTATTCGGGTATTTTTCATTCCACTACTACGCCCATTGCGCAGAATTTGTCAATACGCTGGTCAATCCTGTCCTGATCGCCTATTGCGGCCAGTTCTTTAATATTTTCTAAAATCACCCTTTTCAGCTCCTCTGCCATCCAGTTATGATCCAGATGGGCGCCGCCGAGCGGTTCAGAAATGATCCCGTCGATGAGCTTGTTCTTCTTCATATCCTTCGCCGTGATCTTCATTGCCTCAGCCGCTTGCTCTTTAAAATCCCAGCTTCTCCAAAGGATCGCCGAGCAGTTTTCAGGGGAAATCACAGAGTACCACGTGTTTTCAAGCATTAATACCCTGTCGCCGATCGCAATACCCAATGCACCTCCGGAAGCGCCTTCGCCGATCACAATACAGATCACGGGCACTTTCAGCATAAACATTTCTTTCAGGTTGCGGGCAATCGCTTCACCTTGTCCGCGCTCTTCGGCTTCCATTCCTGGAAATGCACCCGGCGTGTCGATCAGCGTTACAATAGGTTTGTTGAATTTCTCGGCGAGCTTCATCAGACGCAGCGCTTTCCGGTAACCTTCCGGGTTCGGCATTCCGAAGTTCCGGTGCTGGCGCTGCTTGGTATTACGGCCTTTCTGCTGACCAATCAGCATAAAAGACTGTCCGCCGACATTAGCCAGACCACCAATAATAGCCGGATCGTCCCGGACCTGGCGATCGCCGTGCAATTCGATAAATTCGTCACAGATCAGCTCGATATAGTCAAGCGTGTACGGACGATCAGGGTGGCGCGAAAGCTGCACACGCTGCCAGCGCGTCAGGTTTTCGAATATTTCTTTTCGAAGATTTGTGATATTGCCTTCCAGCAAAGAAATGGCATCCGAAAAATCTACATTGTTTTCTTTTGCCAATGTCTTCATTTCTTCGAGCTTACGTTCTAGCTCGGCCATAGGTTTTTCGAAATCCAGGTATGTTCTCATATGTAGGTTCTTGTCGTTGAGGGGGAAGTGTTCAGAGTTCGTAAGTTCTTCCCCTGGATGGTATTTCTACCGAATTATAGCCAAATTCTTGAATTTTGGATTGAAGGTCAGCCATACTCTGCTGTTCTCCGTGGACCAGGAAAATGCCTTTCAGCTTCTCTGGATCCTGCATTCTCACAAATTTCAAAAGATCGTTCTGATCTCCGTGCCCGCTAAATACGTCAATTTTTTCAATATTAGCCAAGACCGGCAATTGCTTTCCGCGTATCGATATTGTATCCTGTCCGTTCAGTAACCGCCAGCCCAAAGTGCCCTCCGAAGCATACCCGATCATCAGGATCGTGGCATAAGGATTACCGATATTAGCCTCCACATGCTGCTCGACGCGACCGCCCTGCACCATTCCCGAAGAGGATATGATAATGCAGGGCTCGTTATAATTTGAAACGGCCCGGCTGGCATCAGAACTTTCCAGGTAGATCAGATTTTCAAAATCGAAAAGCATATCGTTGTCTTCCTGAAAACTCCGGGCCTCCTTATTCAGCATTCGTCCGTGTTTCTGATAAACTTTCGTGCTGCTGTGCGCGAGCGGACTATCTGAGAATACTTTTATGAATGGAAACGATTTGTCGAGGTACAGCTTGTTGAGCGTGTAAAGCAAAGCCTGCGTGCGGCCGACGCTGAAAGACGGAATGATCAGCCTGCCCGGAATATCAATGCAGGTACGCTTGATCACATCTGCCAGCGCCTCCACGGGCTCGGCGGTATTTTCGTGCAGCCTGTTTCCGTAAGTCGATTCGCAAACCAGATAGTCTACCTGCGGAATCTCCTGAGGATCAATGAGAAGCGGATAGTTTTTCCTGCCAATATCTCCTGAAAAGCAGATCCGTTTTTTCTCTCCGTTTTCAAATACCTCCACCACAATATGCGCAGCGCCGAGCAAATGTCCTGCCGCGTAAAACGTAACAGTCACATTATCAGCAATACGGTAGCGTTGTCCGAAAGAGACGGGCACAAAATTGTCCATCGCTTCCAGTACATTTTTTTCAACGTAATAATCTTTCGGAACTTCCTTCTGTTTCTTGCCGCGCTTCTTGGATCCCAGGCGCGCATTCAGCCGTTTCTGGTGCAGGTTTGCTGCGTCTTTCAGCAATAGCGCCGTCAGTGCCAGCGTAGGCTCGGTACAAACGACCCTGCCTTCGAATCCTTCCTTATATAAATTAGGAATGTTGCCCGAGTGATCAATGTGGGCGTGCGTTAAAAGTACTGTATTGATCAGGCTTGGCTCGAATGGAAAAACGCCTTTCTGCTCTTCATACCTGTTTTTTCTGCCAATCTCATCTAAATCAAAGTCTGAGCCGCAATCAATCAAAATCCGGTAATCATCAGATTCCAACAGGAACATGCTACCGGTCACTTGTTGTGCAGCTCCCCAAAATGTCAATTTCATATAAAAATGGGGTGAAAACCTATACTGGTTTCATGCATCCGACAAAAGTACCAAAAAACCGACTGTGATTTGGACTTTACTGATTAGTTTAGATTTTGGGTCAAACATCAGGGCCCCGTCAACAGCTGTTAAATAACGTTATGAAATTGCTTTCGCTTACCTGTCTTATACTTTTTTGCAGACCTGTTTTTGCCCAAAATATTGACAGTACCGCATTAAATAACCTCCGCGACGCAGCTTTGGAATTCCAGAACAGCGAAATTATGCGTAGCGGCTCGCTGGCGATCAGCGTGAAAGCGGTAAAAGAGCGGACGAATGTGTTTGGCCTGCATCAAGAGCTGTCCCTGCCCTCAGCTTCTACATTAAAGCTCGTTTCCACGGCGACTGTGCTGGCTGTTTTTGGGGGTGATTTCAAATATCAAACTTTTCTGGAACACGACGGGCAAGTCAAAGGGGATAGCTTAATAGGTAACCTCTACATTCGCGGTACCGGCGATCCGTCGCTAGGCAGCGACCGTTTCACAGGCTTTCTGAAATCCGCCGAGCTGATCAACCGCTGGGTAGCTGCGCTGAAAAAGTCCGGTATCAGGCATATTAAAGGAAAAGTACTGCCCGACGCGTCGTTTTTTGACAACAGTACCGTAGCGAGTACGTGGATCTGGGGAGATATGGGCAATTATTACGGCGCGGGCGTGCAGGGGCTTAATTTTAACGAAAATCTGTACCGCGCAAAATTCAAACCCGGCGTAGAACCCGGTGATCCTGCAACTTTTTTGGGTATTGAGCCAGCGATTCCTTACCTGACTTTTACAAATCAGGTTACCACTGGTGAAAGAGGTTCAGGTGACAAAACGATTCTGTACAGCAGTCCGCTGGGAAACCGCGTGGTATTAACGGGAACTGTGCCGGCCGGGCAGGCTACATTTTCAGTAAAAGGCTCCATTCCAGATCCAGCGGAATATGCAGCTTTTGCATTGAAAACAGCCTTGGGGAATTCGGCTGTAACGATTTATGATCAAAATCTGCCTTCGCCGGGCGCGCCTCAGAGCTTAAATCAGAGAAAAGTACTGGACGAATATAAATCGCCCGCGTTGCGCGAACTCTGTCAGCAAACCAACTTTTGGAGTATTAATCTTTACGCCGATACATTCCTAAAACAAGCTGGAAAAAGGCTTTCAGGTCAATCCGATTTCGACAATGCAGCGAAGGCTGTAACCAGTTACTGGTCAGGCAAAGGAGCCGATTTGAGGGGTTTTTATATCAAAGACGGCAGCGGCCTTTCTCCCTCAGGTTCCATTACAGCAGGCAGTTTGACGGAAATTCTGAACCTTGCGAATAAAGACGCCAGCTTCAATGACTTTTACAAAAGCATTGCGGTTTTAGGTCAAAATGGTACAGTCAGGAATCTGGCGAAGGGAACGAAGGCGGCGGGTAATGTACACGCCAAAAGCGGCTCTATCGAAGGCACACGGGCTTATGCGGGTTATTTCACTTCCAGGGCAGGGACTTTGATGAGTTTTACGATAATTGCAAACAAATATATGCCGGGCAGTCAGCGGATTGTTTCCGACGAGCTTGTAAAGCTTATGAGCTTAATGGCACAATTGTGACAAGTCTTGCATAGTTTTACAAGATATTTCCAATGCAAAAACAGGCTATGAAGAAAATTGACGTATGTGTAATCTACTACGGAAAACCCTACCAGACCATTATTTCGATACTTTCCCTGCTGAAATTCAGCGGGCAGCACATTAACAAAATATATATAACCGTTGAAAAGACACAGCCTTACGACAAGTTCGGCGATGTGTACCACGTCATCAAAACGATCAGTCCGCTGATTGCGGTTGACTTGTATTATCCCAAAATTTTCTACCAGCTGGGTTACCTTGATTACGACCGCACCAAACGCGACAGCACCTATCGTTACCAGATCCCTTACCAGTACGCGCTGGAAAAAGCAGAAAGTGAATACCTGTTTATCATGCACAACGACATGGTTTTTTACCGGGATATGATCGGTGAAATGCTGCCCGTTTTCCAGGATCCGAATGTAGCCGGAACGGGCTCAATTGGTCAATGCTGGTCTTGTCCAGGGTTTTCAGCGAAAGTGTGTCACGGTTCCAAATTCGAGCAATATGTGCCTACGCAAGCCGAAGCGATCGCATTGCACCAGGCTTACGATACTCCCCGGAAGGAAAAGGATATTGAAGTACTGGAAACGGGACGCGTACATCCGATGCCCGAATGCAGGCTCAATGAATATGCCTGTATGATCAACCTCGCGCTATATCGCCAGCAAACTTTGCCGAAGGGAGATAATGTATGTTTCGGCGGAAACTGGGGCTTTACCGCGGATCTCGGGACCGGCTGGTTTCATCAGATGGTGAACCAAGGATTTCGGTTCCAACATTTTGTATTGGAGGATTATGCTTCACATTCGCAGTTCAACCCGATCGGGCAGGGAATACATGCCTATTCCAAGCAGGATAACTACAACCTGAGCGAGGCGAATGCATTGCAGTATCTCAAAGAAAACTACAATACCGACGCCGCGCTGGATGGTAAATATAAATTCCTGGCAAAAGTGCGGAATGTAAAAGGGAAGCTGGATAAATTCGAAACCCTGTGGATTCACCGGGCTAAGAAGGTTTACAGAAGAGTATTGGGCTAAACCCCGATCACTTCACTTCCTCGATCATAAAATTGTGATTTGTGTAAATACACAGATCTGCCGCCACGGTGAGACTTTCTCTCACCATTTCTTCGGCGGTCAAATGCGGCGCGTGCTTTTTCAATGCCTGCGCTGCGGACAATGCAAAGTTGCCTCCCGAGCCGATCGATGCGATACCGTTTTCAGGTTCCAATACATCGCCGGTTCCGGATATCACCAGGATTTCATCTTTGCTGGCAGTGATCATCATCGCTTCCAGTTTTCTCAGGTATCTGTCTGTGCGCCAGTCTTTTGCCAGCTCTATTGCGGCGCGTTTCATATTGCCGCCGTATGCATTCAGTTTTTCTTCAAATCTTTCGATCAATGTAAATGCATCGGCCGTGGAACCGGCGAAACCTGCCAGGATCTTTCCGCCCTGCAATACCCTGATCTTCTTTACATTTCCTTTTGCAACCGTATTGCCCATCGTCGCCTGGCCGTCGGCGCCCAGTGAAACGGTTCCATTATGAAGTACTCCAAGTACGGTCGTCGCGTGTATTTTTTCCATGAATTAAATGCTGAATTGATTCGATCAAATGCGAGTTTAAAACAAAAGTGCCAGACCGGATAGCCTGACACTTTGTTCATTTTATATTATTTTCAATTACTGAGTTGTCACTAAACCAGCATGCTCATCGGCTCTTCCAACAGTTTTTTAACTGTCAGCAGGAACTGGGCAGCAGTTGCGCCATCCACCACGCGGTGATCAGCAGATAGTGTCACTTTCATGATATTGGTCGGGTACACCGTTCCGTCTTCTTTGAATGCTGCTACCTTTTTAATACCACCCACAGCCAGGATACATGAATCCGGAGGGTTGATGATCGCAGTGAATTCATCTACACCAAACATACCCAGGTTAGAAACCGAGAATGTATTTCCTTCCCATTCTTTCGGCTGCAACTTCTTGTCTTTCGCTTTTCCGGCCAATTCTTTTACTTCACCCGAAATCGCCGAAAGCGTCTTTTTGTCAGCATCGCGCACGACCGGTACCAGCAAACCTTCGTCTACTGCCACAGCTACACCTACATTCACATAATTGTATTTTCTAATCTTATCTCCCAACCACGCCGAGTTAACAGCAGGATGTTGTCTCAATGCAACCGCGCAAGCTTTGATCACCATATCGTTGAAAGAGATCTTCGCCGGGCTCACTTCATTCAATTGCGGACGAAGTGCCATTGCTTTATCCATCACGATTTCCATTGTCACATAGAAATGAGGCGCGGTGAATAAGCTTTCGCTCAGTCTGCGTGCAATGGTTTTACGCATTTGCGAGATCGGCGTGTCGGTAAAGTCGCCAGTAGCCGCTGCGCCAGATGCAGCTGCCGCAGGAGCGCTGGCTGCTTGTTCTGCCGGTTTCTGAGCTGGTGCACTTTCTGCTGCTTTTTCAGGAGCGGCAGCTTTTGCGGCTGGTTTAAATTCGTCTACATCGCGTTTTACGATACGACCGTTATCTCCGCTGCCTTCTACCTGGCTCAGGTTAATGCCTTTTTCGTCTGCCAGACGTTTCGCAAGAGGAGAAGCCTTAATGCGTTCGCCGGAATCTGCTACTGAAACTGATTTTTCCGAACCGTTATCACTTGCCGGAGCTTCTTTACTTTCTGCCGCAGGAGCTGCTGCTTCGGGAGCTGCTTCGCCGTTTTCACGGGCGATCAATGCTTCTGCATTCGCGCCTTCTTCACCAATTACTGCAATAATACCATCAACAGGCACAGATTCGCCTTCCTTGATACCTACATACAGCAAAGTTCCGTCTTCATATGCTTCGAGTTCCATCGTGGCCTTGTCGGTTTCGACTTCCGCCAGAATATCACCTGATTTTACTTTATCACCTACTTTTTTCTGCCAGGAAACCAAAGTTCCCTCCTCCATCGTATCGCTCATTTTTGGCATACGAACCACCACTGCATTGATCTTCTCTATGGAAGCTGCCGGAGCAGCGGCAGGTTTGCTGGCTGGTTGTTCGGGAGTCGCAGTTTCGATTGCCGGAGCAGAAGCTTCCGCCTTAGGCTCTTCTTTGGGAGCTGCCTCAGCACTTCCGTTGGATGCAGCACCGTTGCCGCTACCTCCTTCAAGCAGTGATTTGTAATCTTCACCTTCCGAACCTACAACCGCCATTACACCGTCCACAGGCACTGAATCACCTTTATTCACGCCGATATACAGAAGTGTACCGTCATAGTAAGACTCCATTTCCATCGTGGCTTTATCGGTTTCGACTTCGGCCAGGATATCTCCGGATTTTATTTTATCACCTACTTTTTTGTGCCATTCTGCGATAACACCCTCTTCCATGGTGTCGCTCATTTTGGGCATACGAATTACTTCTGCCATATCGCTTGTTAAGGTATTTTAGTTTCTTGGTCTAAAAATTAGATTTTAGTCAAAATTACAACAAAAGGCCAATTTTGCACCCGTTTTGAAGATAATAATGAACTCCAGACTTTTTAATTGATCTTCAAAACGGCCATAAATGCCTCCTGCGGGATCTCCACATTTCCTACCTGACGCATTCTCTTTTTACCTTTTTTCTGTTTTTCGAGAAGTTTCCTTTTACGGGAAATATCACCACCGTAGCATTTCGCCAAAACGTCTTTCCGCATTGCTTTCACCGTTTCGCGGGCAATGATTTTCTGACCGATCGCAGCCTGGATCGCAATTTCAAACATTTGACGAGGGATCAGTTCACGCAATTTTTCGCAAAGCTTTTTACCCCATTCGTAGGATTTAGACCTGTGAACGATCGCCGAAAGTGCATCTACCGGCTCGCCGTTTAACATTACATCCAGTTTCACCATATCCGACTCCTGGTAACCTGCCAGTTCGTAATCAAGTGAAGCATAGCCGCGTGAGATGGTTTTCAGTTTATCAAAAAAGTCAAAAACAACCTCCGCAAGCGGGATCAGGAATTGCAGCTCAACCCGCTCGGAAGTAAGATAAACCTGATTTTTGAGTATACCCCTTTTATCCATGCACAAATTCAGGATCGGGCCGATGTAATCGGATTTCGTGATGATCTGTGCATTAATATAAGGTTCTTCAATCGTTTTTATAAAGTTAGGCTCAGGCATTTCCGAAGGCGCACTGATATTCATCAGTTTGTCTTTTGTATTCAAAACACGGAATTGCACGGAAGGAACGGTCGTGATTACCGTCATGTCAAACTCACGTTCAAGCCTTTCCTGCACGATTTCCATATGCAGCATGCCCAGGAAGCCGCAGCGGAAACCGAAGCCCAATGCAGCAGAAGTTTCAGGTTCCCAAACCAGCGCCGCATCGTTCAGCTGCAACTTTTCCATCGCTTCGCGAAGCTCTTCGAATTCACTGGTATCTACCGGATAAATACCCGCAAATACCATTGGTTTTACCTCAGAAAATCCCTGGATACCTTCGCTGGCCGGTCTGTCAATATGGGTAAAAGTATCGCCCACTTTCACTTCCTTGGCCACTTTGATACCCGAGATCAGGTAACCTACGTCGCCGCATTCCACCACCTGTTTCGGGATTTGTGCCAAACCGAGCGTTCCGATTTCATCAGCTATATATTCCTTGCCCGTCGCCATAAACTTAACGCGGTCGCCTTTTCTGATACTGCCGTTTTTAACCCTGAAAATAACCTCAATACCGCGGTAAGAGTTAAACACGGAGTCGAAAATCAGCGCCTGCAACGGAGCCTTAGGGTCGCCTACGGGAGCAGGAATGCGTTCAATAATTGCACTTAAAATAGCCTCAATCCCGATTCCTTCCTTGCCGCTCGCCGGGATAATATCCTCGCGTTTGCAGTCAAGCAGTTCTACCATCTCATCCTTGATCTCCTCCGGCCTTGCACCGGGAAGGTCGATTTTATTCAATACCGGAATGATCACCAGATCGTGGTTGATCGCAAGATATAAGTTTGAAATTGTCTGGGCCTCAGTGCCTTGTGAAGCGTCTACAAGGAGTAAAGCACCTTCGCAGGCTGCAATCGAGCGGGATACTTCGTAGGAGAAATCGACGTGGCCGGGCGTGTCGATCAGGTTAAGAATGTATTCTTCTCCTTCATAAATGTAGTTCATCTGGATCGCGTGGCTCTTAATCGTGATTCCTCGCTCGCGTTCCAGGTCCATATTGTCCAGCAGCTGCGCCTGCATTTCGCGCTTGGTTACGGTTTTGGTAAATTCCAAAAGGCGGTCAGCCAATGTACTTTTGCCGTGGTCAATATGGGCAATAATGCAAAAATTACGGATTTTCTTCATGAAAATAGTTACTATTCCAGCGCTTTGAAGTTCAATTTGGGCTCAAAGCAACCACAAAATTACGAGGGTAATTAATATTTCAACTCCTTTTCTCAGCTATCTTAAAACTATTAAAGCGAGAATGCCCAAATTCCCGCTTTAATAAGTTCTCTGCCTCACTGGCTGTTAAAATTCATTTCAGTCCAGCGATACCATCGCTTTGATCACTCCGTTTGCAGGATCGAGCCAGCTTTCGAAAGTATCTTTCACTTCTGAAAATGCCACCCGATGTGTAATATAAGTTTTGGGATCTACCAGGCCGCTTTTCATACTTGCAATTACGTGCTCAAAATCGGCGCGGGTTGCATTGCGGCTGCTCATTAATGTGGCTTCCCGTTTGTGAAATTCGGGGTGGCTGAATGAAATATCGCCTTTTTGCAAACCAACCAGCACATATCTCCCGCCGTGGCTAAGGTAAGTAAATGCAGTATTGATCGCCCGCAAACTGCCCGTCGCGTCGATGATCACAGTCGGCATTTCGCCGTCGGTCAGTATGGCGAGCGTGGCCGCCACGTCTTCGGTCAATGCATTGATAGTATGTGCTACGCCCAGTTTGTCCTTGCAAAAAGCTAGTCTTGAATCATTGATATCCAGTGCGATCACATTTCCGCCCGCTATTCTTGCAAATTCCATAGTTCCGAGGCCAATAGGCCCGGCGCCTACAACCAGCACATTTTCGCCTTTTTGAACCATCGCTCTCCGCACACCGTGTGCGCCGATCGCCAGCGGTTCTACCAATGCGAGCTCATCGAAACTAAGCCCGTCGCCGTGAACCAGGGAATAGGAGGGGACAGAGAGGTACTCCACCATTCCGCCGTCAATATGTACACCGGAAACTTTCAGGCTTGTGCAGCAATTTGGTTTTCCGTTCCGGCAGGCAACGCATTTTTTACAATTGAAATAGGGAATGAAAGTGACGATCTCGCCTACTGAAAAATCGCCGCGATCTGTCTCCACAATTTCCCCGGCCAGTTCGTGACCCAATATTCTTGGATAACTAAAAAATGGCTGGGTACCTTCAAATGCATGCAGGTCGGTGCCACAAATGCCGATGCGCCTGATGCGGATCAATGTATGTCCTTCCTGACTGGCAGGAGTGAGGGTATCTTCATAAGAGAAGTGCCCTGGTGTGGTGCAAACCAGCGTTTTCATTGTAATAAACGTTAATTTTTCGTTGAGAAAATGGCGGCTCCGAATTATGAATTGGCCAGCGCCCGGTCCAAATGCACATAACCTCCGTCTACATAAATCAGCTGTCCGGTGGTGTGGCTTGAACGTTGTGAAAGCAGGAATACGGTCATATTCGCTATTTCCTCCGAGGTTGTCATCCGGTTTTCGAGCGGAATATGTGCGGTGATTGATTCGAGTTTTTCGGCAGGATTGGGCAAAGTTTCTATCCAGCGCTCGTAAAGTGGTGTCCAGCATTCGGCCACGATCACCGAATTGACCCGGATCCCGTATTTCAAAAGCTCCACGGCCCATTCGCGCGTCAATGCATTTCTTCCGCCGTTTGCAGCCGCATAAGCCGAAGTGCCGCCCTGGCCGGTATCTGCAGTTTTTGAACTGATATTCACAATTGCACCCTTTGATTCTTTCAAAGCAGGTAAAGCATAATGCGCCATTAAATAGTAATGTACCACATTCTTGTGGAGTGAGGCGATAAATCCTTCATAATCGCCGTTTTCCAAACCTACGCCGTCGTTTACGCCCGCATTGTTCACGAGACCGTCGATCCTGCCGTATTTCTCGATAACCGCCTTCACTGCCTTCTCAGATTCTTCCGGGCGGGTTAGTTCAGCGGCTACCTGGAAAGACTCGAAGCCTTTTGCTGCCAGCTCGGTCACCAGTTTCTGGTTATCATTTTCATTTCTACCAACAATAACCGGAATCGCGCCTTCTTTGGCCAAAACCTGAACAATACCCTCGCCAATGCCTTTTGCACCGCCTGTGACAATAATTATCTTATTAAAAAGCTGTAAATCCATGGTATTCAAATTGAAATAAAACCGAAATCGATGAATGTTAATGCGCCGTGCCCAGCGTTACTTTTTTAATCTTGTTGTTCCTGATTGCGAAGTATAGTACTACCAAAAAGCAAACCGCCGGTACCACATACGCCGTTTGTATGGACGAAATATCCGATACCTGACCCATAATTACCGGGAAAAATGCACCGCCAACGATGGACATGATCACCAGCGAGGAGCCGATTTTGGTTTTCTCCCCAAGACCTCTGATACTCAATGCAAATATGGTCGGGAACATGATCGACATGAAGAACTGAACGCCGACGAGCGCATATACTGCTGCCATACCCGTGGTAGTCACCGCCAATGCAAGTAATGCCACGTTGATCACGCTGTAAAGTGCCAGCAAACGCGGAGGAGCCACAAAACGCATCAGATAAGTACCTATAAACCGGCCGATCATAAAGCTCAGAAATGCGCCGGACAACAAGTAAGCCGCCGTTTTCTCATCAATACCAGCCACTTTATCCGCGAAACGAATGAAAAAGCTGCTGATACAAACCTGCGCACCCACATAGAAGAATTGGGCTAGGGTGCCCAGCAGCAGATTTTCTTCGCCCCAAATCGAGCCGCTCACTGCCCCGGGAGTTTCCTCTTCATCTTTTATTTCAGGAAGCGTTGTGCGCCAGATCAGAATTGCTACCAACAGCACCACAATACCGATCACTATAAAAGGAACCTGAACCGAAGCCGCTTCTGCATTCAGGTAAGTATCAAGCTCTTCACCCGACATTGCCAGCTGCTCCTGGTCTGTCAGCGTTTTGCCGGAAAGAATGAATGTTCCTCCCATCAAAGGCGCCAGAAAAGCAGCAAGGCCGTTAAAAGATTGTGCAAAATTCAACCGCTGCGTCGCTGAGTCAGGGTCGCCGAGTACAGTTATGTAGGGATTTGCAGCCGTTTCAAGCATGGTAAGCCCGCTGGCGATGATGAACAAAGCGATCAAGAAAAAGCCGAAATGTCGCATTTCTGCTGCGGGATAAAATAGGAATGTGCCGAATGCAAATAGGAGCAAGCCGAGGGTAATTCCGGCTTTATATCCGAATCGTTTCATGAATAGTCCGGCAGGAAGCGCGATTAGGAAGTAGGCAATATAAGATGCGGAGTCAATAAGCGCCGATTCAAAGTCGCTGAGCTGGCAGGCTTTCTTTAAATGCGGGATAAGAATCGGATTGAGATTGAGGGCAAAACCCCATAGAAAAAATAACGATGTGATAAGAATAACAGCCAGCCGCGTTTTACGATCGGTCATAAAGGTCGGAATTAGTGATGCAGGTATAAGTGTAAAATAAGACAATTCAACTCAAAGGTGTTTTATTTTTTTTATACTGAATCTGACCTTCAAATGGTAGCTACCTCATATTGAGCAAATATTGCAATTCGTCTTTTTTTCGTCGGGACACTTCCACGCGCGAGCCGTCCCGGAGAATGATAAATTCGCTGTTATTACTAATGCGCACCACGTGATCGAGGTTCACCAGGTGTGATTTATGCGTGCGAAGAAATTGAGACTGTTCGAGAACATTCTCAAAATGTTTAAGTGTTTTGCTGGCTAAAAATGGGCGCTTGTCTGTAAAATGTATAATTGTGTAGTTGCGATCCGCTTCGAGGCGCAGGATTTCGTGGGTAGAGAAGAAGAAAACACCTGAGTTTGACGGAACCGCGAGGCGGAAGTCCCTCACTTCTCTCTTTTCAATTTTTCTAAGAAAATTGTCGTGCAGCTGCTTTTTCTGTTTTTTTAAATCGCGCTTTTTCTGGTGCCGCTTTACGACCCGGATCAGTTCGTCAGGATCAAGGGGTTTGAGCAGAAAGCCTAATGCGCTGAACTGCACTGCCTGAATCGCATATTTGTTGTAAGCAGTCGTAAAGATGACGTCGAAGTCGGGGTCAGGGAATGCGTCGAATAACTCGAACCCGTTTTGGTTGGGCATTTCAATATCGAGAAACACGATGTCGGGAGCGTAAAAATCCAGAATTTCCTTCGCTTCCTGCACAGAGCAGGCTTCTCTGATCTCAGATATTTCAGGTACAAATGTGCGGATATGGTATTGCAGCACATTACGCGCACGGAGTTCATCGTCAACTATTAAAACTTTTATCATAGTGTGGAAGGGGATTAGACTTGCGGACTTGTAGTTTCTGCTAAGTTTTCTCCGCAAGGTAAGCGGGGCAGCCGCATCTGTCGGGTTTAATGTGTAAATGGTACAAGCCGGTTATTAAAAGGAAGCTTCAAAATCCCTGCTAATTTCCATTTAGTCACCGCGACTAGCCGCAGAGTAATTGAACTAGTCGTCCTTTCCGTAGGAGGTTATGTTTGTGATTCATTCACTTACCTATGAATCACTCAATCGCATAACTATGAAAATGTATCAAATTCTGCTCGCTTTTCTCTTCCTTACTCAGTTCTCATTTGCCCAGGCTCCGGAAAAATTCAGCTTTCAGGGTGTAGCCCGGAATGCGGAAGGCAAACTGGTCGCCAGCCGCGATGTAGGTATCCGCATCTCAATCCGCCCGGAAACTGCACTGGGCAGCCCGGTTTACCAGGAAACACACACAGCCAAGACCTCGACAAACGGTATTTTCACTATTCAGGTAGGCGGAGGCGCAGGTCTGGCTGGCCAGATGAACAACATTGACTGGAAATCAGGCAAGTATCTCCTGCAAGTTGAAATGGACATAGATGGTACCGGTAATTATACAGATTTTGGTACAACGCAGCTATTGAGCGTGCCTTATGCTATTCATGCTACGGAAGCTGTCGAAGCGGCCAATGCGCTGCATGCGAATACCGCGGATGAAGCGGGAAGGTGGAAGAACTTTGATCCCATAGTCCAGGAAGGAAGCGCTGAAAAAGGAACGTCGCTCCCTGAGTTGAATTGGACAAATCCCCATAAGATGATGTGGTATCCGAAAAAAGCAGCGTTTCGATTTGGCTATTGGTCTGGACCAAATGTCTGGTCTGACGACAATATCGGAGAATTCTCATTTGCAGCTGGTAAAAATGCCGTGGCAAAAGGAAGCACATCTTTCGCTTTTGGGATTGAGGCAAAAGCTATTGGGCCAGGTTCTCTTGCAATTGGTTCCTCTAGCGAGGCCGGAACGGGTGCTGTAAGTCTTGGTTTTAACGTCAAGGCGACGGGAGGTTATTCAGTAGGAATCGGTTCTGAAGTCAACAGTACGAAGTATCATTCAATTGCTATTGGCCGTTCCTTGGAGAGTCATTCTCCTGACGGAATTGTTCTTGGTGTAGCTAACGACATATCGGACGAACCTTCCGACGAAATAGAACAAACGCAACGCCTATTTCAAATTGGAAACGGTTTGGCTTTTAGTTCAATCCGTAGAAATGCACTTACAATCCTCCGCAACGGAAATGTCGGAATTGGGAATAATGTGCTCGCGCCAACACACATACTGGACGTTGGAAGCAGGATTCGGTTGAGAAGTAATAACGGAGGTAATACTGCGGGGCTTTTTTTAGATGATTTAAATAGTGTACCATATTGCTTTATTGGAAGCGTTAATAATTCAGAAGCTGGATTTTATTTTGAGGAAGGTACAGCGTGGCGATTCAAGGTGCATAATAATGGCAGCGCCTGGCTTGCTGGCACCTTAACCCAAAACTCCGATATCCGCCTGAAAGAATATCTAAAACCACTCAGCGGAAGTCTGGGTAAACTTTATGATTTGAAAGGATACCATTATCAGTGGAAAGACAAAACAAAAAGTCAAGCGCTACAAACGGGCTTAATCGCCCAGGAAGTAGAAACGGTTTTCCCTGAGCTGGTTGAAACTGATAAGGATGGTTTCAAGTCGGTAAACTACATCGGGCTGATCCCGCATTTGCTGGAAGCTGTAAAGGAATTGAAGCAGGAGAATAGCCGGCTAAGCGATGAAAATGTGAAGCTGACTTCGAAAGCAAATGAATTTGGAGACCTGAAAAAAAGGTTGGAAGCAATAGAGGCGAGTCTGGCAAAAGATCCTGCAATTTCAGTTAAATAGTACTATTATGATCATCTTAATATGGATGTGCCTGATCGTCGATCTCACTGCTGCGGTTTTTCTTATAATCAGTTCCATGAGCTCCGAACAGGACTCAGCCGGAACAGGGATGGTCATGTTACCTGTGCTCTTACTGATTACCTTGGCCGCTTTGTCTTATTATTTAATGCAGAAGCAGCACCTCAATTGGTCACTCGTTGCGAGCGGCCTGCCCGTAATCGTGATTATATATCTCCTCTTTATCTCAGTGACCTGATTCCTGATAAGGCTTGTTTTGAAAACTATAAATCAGGTAAAACAATGCAGGAAGGATAAATACGCTGCCTAGTAGCAACGCCATTCCAAGTGCCTGCATTGTTTTTTCCTGCCCGCTGTGCTCCATTAATGACAAGTACCCGTTTTTTAGAATAACAATATTTGGGAAATGGCGGAATGTTGTGGTCAGCAAAATCATCGTCACCTGAAAACCCGCCAGCGGTCGCAGTAAGCGGATTTTTCCCTGATAGAGCTGGTACCACATAAATATCAGGGATAGCGTCGCCGCGATGATCGCGATTCTTCCAACCCAATTCCCAAACACCCATTCCAGTAAAGGAATTCTTTCAAAGTAAGCAGCGGTGAAAACAAGAATGCCGCAAACAACAGCTGCAATATTGAAAAACTGTGCTTTGTGCGCGAAACGAAGCCTGTTAGCATCGTTTTCCGCTTCCCCGATTAAGTATACCGACGCAAGGAAGCCGCAAATGGACGTAGTGAAAAGCCCTACCGCGACGGAAAACCAGTTGAGCCAGCTGAAAATATAAGCTTCCAGAAATGTGTCAGCCTCAGGATCAATATGCCCTGAAACGGCGCTGCCCGCTATTATTCCTAAAAACAATGGTGTAATGAAGCTTGAAATAGCAAAAATGGTATTGTAAATAGACTGCATATCGTCTACCACCGCGTCGTAATGCCGGAAAGTGAATGCGGTACCCCGCGCAATAATGCCCATTAGCATCACAGTCAGTGGAATGTGCAGATAGATCGACATCGTGGAATAGATCACTGGAAAGCCCACAAACAAGATCACGATCGCAATAATCAGCCACATGTGATTAGCCTCCCAGATTGGGCCGATCGCGGAATAAAGCGTCTTACGCGTGACCGCTTTGTTCTTTTTTGAAGTAAATAATTCAATAATACCCGCCCCAAAATCCGCCCCGCCCAGCAGCAGATACAGCAGAATAGAAGTCCAGAGAAATGTAATGACTACGTAGAGCATTTTAATGACCGAATGATTGAATGACCGAATGATTGAATGGGCAGTCTCCCTATTCCTTATCATACAACGTCCCCACCATTTTGATCTGGCGGTAGAGCATGAAGACTACGAAAATGGCGAGGGAAATGTAGACACCGGTAAACAGATAAAATGAATAAGCTATCCCTGGCATGGGCGTAACTGCATCGGCAGTGCGCATTACATTGTAGATGATCCACGGTTGCCTGCCCACTTCCGTCACTGTCCAGCCGGCTTCTACCGCGATGAAGCCGAGCGGCGTTGCGAATACGAAAAGTTTAAGCAGCCATTTGGAAGTCAGCCAGTCGCGCTTTTTCCAGAGGGCCAGAAAATACACCAACGAAATTCCCATCATCGCCATTCCCATTCCAACCATGATCTGAAACGCATAATGCGTGATTGCAACCGGCGGGTGGTTTTCGGCCGGGATTTTGTCAAGTCCGGTAACTTCCGTTTCAAAATCTCCATGCGCCAGAAAGCTCAGAAAGCCCGGAAGTTTAATCGCGTATTTTACTTCCTTATTTGCTTCGTCGGGAATACCTCCCAGGATCAGCGATGCGGATTTTTCAGTGTGAAAATGTGCTTCCATTGCCGCGAGTTTGGCAGGTTGCCGCACAGCCACATCTTTCGCGGAAATATCACCGCTCAGTGGTTGCAAAATAGCAGCGGCACAACCGAATATAGCGGCAATCTTGAAGGATTTGGTATGAAAAAGCACATTTTGACCCCGCATGATCATCAATGCATGCACACCCGCAACCGCAAAACCGGTTGCTACAAAAGCAGCGATCGTCATGTGAAGCGCCTGTGAAAACCAAGCTTTGTTGAACATCGCCGCAATAGGATCAATATTAAGATATTGGCCATTTACGAAGTCAAAACCGGCCGGACTGTTCATCCAGGCATTCGCCGCGACAACCAGTATCCCCGAGGCCAGCCCGCTTACGCCCACAATCACGCCGGTAAACCAGTGGAACCATTTGTTAAACCTGTCCCAGCCGTAGAGAAAAAAGCCCAGCGCGATCGCTTCAATAAAAAATGCCGTTCCTTCCAGAGAAAACGGCATTCCGAAAATCGGCCCGGCATGTTTCATGAATTCCGGCCAGAGCAGGCCCAGCTCGAAAGAAAGCACCGTGCCCGAAACAGCGCCAGTCGCAAAGAAAATAGCAACCCCTTTGCTCCAAGCTTTAGTGACATTCTTGTAGACTATCTGGTCGGTTTTTAACCAGTAATAATGGGATACCGCCATAAAAAACGGCATCACCATACCAATACATGAAAAAATAATATGGAATCCCAGAGAAAGGGCCATTTGGGATCTCGCAGCAATGAAATCGTCCATTTGGAGTTGAATTAAGGCAGTTCAAAACTAATGAATGCTATCAATACAACCGCTTTTAAATGGAAAAGAATCACGATCCGGCTGCATCTTTTGCCATATTTTTCTCAGCCAGCCGCCGCTTTACGATATCTGCTGGATACTTCAACGCCAGCTCCCTGATTTCATAGGTAAACTCCTTGAAAGTTTCCTCCCAAACTTCCGCTTCGCCCGGTTCATATTCATAAAAACCGTGAGAATTAAGCACGCCCTTCCCACCTTCACGCACCACTTTATCGATCAGCTCGGGCACTTCTGTGCTGTTGTTCAGGGTAGGCAGCAGATTTTTCATGACCGTATGATAGGCCGGAACGCCCGTTAAATCCATCCACCTGAAAACGCCGACCAGCGTCATAAAATATCCCGCATTATTGCGGCAGGAGCGATCCACATCTTCGATCGTAGCGTAACCATTTTCCACCAAACTAATTGCCTCGCGGTACATTGCATACATCAGGCGATTGGTGATAAAACCCGCAATATCTTTCCTGACCAAAATAGGCTCCTTGCCCCATTGATGCGAGAGTTCATACAGGTATTCGCCGTATTTAATATCCGACTGCTCGCCGCAGATGATTTCCAGAAACCGCGTGGTATGTGCAGGTTCCGACCAATGCAGACCGAGAAAGCGTTCAGGATATTGCGTTAATTTTTGCAGCTGGCTGATCGGGATAGCCGAAGTATTGCTTGATAAAATCGCATCCGGCTTGATCACAGCCTCGATTTTTTTGTAAACAGATGCTTTAATATCTATATTTTCAATCGTGCATTCATTGACAAGCTTACAAGGATACAGCACATCGTAATCTTCGGTAAGGATCAGCCGGCGCAGGTAATATTCAGGTTCATTATCGATCAGCCCGTTTTCCCACGATTTCTGTAAATGCTCCCGGATCCGCCTTTCCGCGTGTTCCATATCGGCACTGAGTGGCGCAATAGCGGCAACCTGATGCCCCGCAATAAGCAGGCAGGTAACAATGCTGCAGCCCATCAGGCCCAATCCGACGATGCCGACGGGTATCTCATTTGTATTCATAAAACGAATGCAATTTTAGAATTACTAAAACAATTTTCTAACCGCTATTTACGAAAAAAGCCCCGGAATCATTGATCCCGGGGCCCTTTAAAAACCTGCTAAAACTATCTTGACCAGCTTGCTACTTCCGATTCTACTTCCTCCCTGGTCTTACCTAGCTTTTTCTGAAGTTTTCCAAGAAGTTCATCTTCTTTTCCATCTTCATATAGCAGGTCATCGTCAGTCAAATCAGCATATTGTTGCTTGAATTTACCTTTCAATTCGTTCCAGTTTCCTTTTACTTGTTGTGTGAAAGCACTCATGATTTTGGTTATTTAGTTTGCAAATTCATTTCACATAAACTGTTCAACAACTGTACCAAATGTCCTGAGAGCCTTGAAAGGCACTTTAAATATTAGTTTTGAGTAATAAATTCCCGTATCTGTCCAAGTTTTTGCGAAAAGCTGGCACTGGCATGTCAGGAGTTAATCAACTTGTCTAGCCGCACAATTCCCTGTACCATCGACCGCACTGAATGGTAATTAACTTTCCAGGAGTGGCTCATGTGTTTCCAGATCGGCTCGCCCTGGCGGGTAAGCAGCGGCAGCCATTCTCCGACTTCTGAGTGGATCATGTGATCGAAAACGAAACGATGCGTCGCGTCGTAGGCTTTCAGGTATTTTTCATCACCATAAACCCGGTACGCGTCGAGCATTCCGATGATGACTTCTGCCTGCTGCCAGAATTCCTTTTCGCGATCGTACACTTCTCCCGCATGCGATCCTTCCACATAGACGCCGCCAAATTCCCAGTCAATGCCGTGCTCTACCGCGTGGTCGTAGGAGGCGAGCAATTGTTCCTGGTATGCATCGTAAGGAATGCCCGCAATATCAAGCGCGTGCATCAGCAGCCAGGCGAATTCCACATTGTGGCCGTAGCTGGTATTATCTTCTGCCGCGCTTTTCATCCCATCTTCACTAAACCGGTCCCAACCCCAAATAATGTCAAATTTAATCTGCGGCGCTACCGACCAGTCAGCCCAGAACTGCGGGATACCCGTTTTATAAACGGGGTGCATGATCTTATTGATCAGTAACTGGATGATTTCTAGCAGCTTGCGTTTGTGTACCTGCTGCTGGCTTGCTTCATATAACGTTGTAAATGCTTCCATTAAATGCATGTGCGCATCGAGCGTCTTGCGGTCGCCGCCGGCAGGACCAGCGCCTTTCAGCTCCCAGTTGCGGTGGAACATTTCGAAATAACCTCCGTAAAATGTATCCGCACCATATTTTTGGAGCAGATCAAAAACCTTCTCCGCATATTCCAGCCCACGCGGATCGCCGGTCGCCAGCGTATATTCGGCCAGACTATACATCGCGAAACTGTGGCCGTAAATGATCTTTTCGTCGATTTTTACATTGCCTTTGCGGTCCATCAGCCAATAAAAGCCGCCATGTTCCTTATCCCACATTTTGTTGATCAGAAAATCGACGCCGTGCCGGGCGATTTCGACATATCTGCCTTCGCCGTAACCTGCTCGATGCGCTGATGAAAAAGTGAAAACAGTCCTTGTTTGCGCGATCAGGGATTTTTCATCTTCGCCCGAATCATTTCCTGCATTGTCGAAGTGGGTGATAAAACCACCGTTCTCTTTATCTACACATCGATTTTCCCAAAATGGTAACAACTCATTTGTCAGGTGATTGTGAATCTCGGCGCGATAGCTTTTTAATTGTTCAATATTCATCGGGTATAAAAAGGTAAGTTTTTGATTTAACTCTGGTTTTGGTCAAATGGGCTATCTGCTGGAAAATTTTGCATTATTGTAGTCTGTTTTGGCAGATAACGCTATTTCCGTAATTAAGTCGGGCCAATAAAATAACTACTGAACTACGCGGAAGCGGAGGTAAGATGTAAATTCGCAGAACATTCCGTTAATCTTCATCCTATGAGCAATCCTGAAATTGTTGAGATCCTTGAACTTACCGCCAAATTACTCGAACTGCACAATGCAGACCCTTTCAAGATCAAAGGATATTCGGTAGCGGCCTTTTATCTCGATAAATACAAGGAAGGGGAGCTCCAAAATATGACCGAGCAGGAACTCACGAAATTGCAGGGAGTGGGGAAAAGTACAGCTACCAAAATAGCCCAGATCGCCCAGACAGGCACTTTTCCTGAGTTAGAAGAGCTGATCAGCAATACGCCGCTTGGGGTGATGGAGATGTTCAATATCAAAGGAATAGGTCCGAAAAAGATCGCGGTACTGTGGCGGGAGCTGGGAATCGACAACCTCCACGAGCTCGAACTGGCCTGTTTAAACGGTGCGGTTTCCAAGCTGAAAGGCTTTGGGAACAGTATCCAGCAGAAAATCCTCGATTCGCTCGCGTTTTTGAAAGACCAGGCAGGTAAACTGAGAATGGACAAAGCGGAGTCAGTTGCGAATGCTATTATTAAAGAACTTAGAAAGACTTTTGAAATGGTGGAAGCGGCCGGAGATATCCGTCGTAAATCCGAAATAGTAGATACAATCCGCATTCTGGCGGTCACCGAATCGCCGGCTCTGTTACAAAATACGATCGGTGAAATCGACTGGCTGGTGCAAAATGAAAAGCAATCTTCTCCATTCGTTTGGCGGGGAAATGTACAGGATGTGGCTGTTGCGATCGAGATCGTGGCTGTGAAACCGGAGCGGGCTGTGAATGAATTGTTCCTCGAAACAGCTGACGCAGAACATCTTGGGTTTCAAAATTCCTCAGGTACTAGTATCTGGCGGCAGGCATATTATGAAACGGCAGATACCGAAGCCGCTATCTATGAAAAAGCGGGCTTCCCATATATTGTTCCCGAAATGCGGGAGGGCTCGCAGGAATTCATCTGGGCTGAAAAACACAAGTCCGAGGAGCTGGTTACCTGGGATGATCTGAAAGGAATTTTACACAACCACAGTACCTATTCCGACGGGCAGCATACTTTGGAACAAATGGCCGTGCATTGCCGTGACCTGGGTTTTGAATACCTCGGAATCGCAGATCACTCGCAAACAGCCGTGTACGCGCAGGGTCTTCCGATCGCAGATGTGATCCGGCAGCATCAGGAAATTGAAAAGCTGAATGCGCGTTTTGCAACCGAAAATCCTGCCAAACCTTTCAAGATTTTAAAAGGGATCGAATCGGATATTCTCGGTGACGGTTCACTCGACTACCCAAGTGAAATACTGGCTTCTTTCGACTACATCGTCGCGTCCGTGCACAGCAACCTTACTATGTCACAGGAAAAAGCGACTGCTAGGCTGTTGAAAGCGATCGAAAATCCATACACGACCATTCTTGGGCACCCAACCGGACGGTTACTACTTTCCCGTGAAGGTTATCCTATTGATCATAAGGTAATTATAGATGCCTGTGCAGCGAATCAGGTAGTCGTAGAAATCAATGCGTCGCCCTGGCGGCTTGATCTGGACTGGCGTTGGATTTCCTATTGCATGGAAAAGGGAGTTTTGCTGAGTATTAACCCGGACGCTCACGCGAAGGAAGGTTACCTGGATATGCATTACGGTGTGGCGAATGCAAGAAAAGGCGGCCTGACAAAGGAGATGACGTTTAATACATTCGATCTCGAAAAAATAGAAGGTTACCTGCGTGACCGTCGTGCGGCGAAACTGTAAGGTTCTGTAATCAGAGCATTCTCAATTCTGCTCGTTCTTCAAAAATTTCGGTTGGTAAATTGGCGGTAATGCCGCCTTTGAGCGCGTCGATGAGGCGCGTTTTCATTTGTTCGCGATTTACGATCAGGCAAACTTCGCGGGCGGGTTCCGGAAATTTGAAGCTGCGAATATGCTTTTTACGATCGTCAGACAGCTCCATTACGGCCATTTCGGGAAGAATCGTAATACCGCCATTCCGCTCCACCATCCGGATCAACGTTTCCATACTGCCCGACCGGTAGCTGAAACTGCTTCCAAACTGGCTGTTCCGGCTTAGTTCGCAAAGTTTCTGGATTTGGGTCCGGAAGCAATGCCCTTCTTCGAGCAGCCACAATTCGTTTGGTTCAATGTCGGTGGGCAGGATATATTGTTTGGAGTAAATTTCCGCATTTTCTGACACGTAGGCGAAAAACCGCTCTTTATACAAAGGTATCTCCTGCAAGCTGCTCTCCTCGGAAAGCGAAGCGATGATCCCAACATCCAGATTCCCTATTTTTAGCTCAGAAATGATTTTTTCGGTAATCATTTCTGAAACGTGCAGCTTGATATCGGGGTATTCTGAGATAAATGGATTCACGAAATGCGGCAGCAAATAGGGTGCAATGGTTGGAATAATTCCCACGCGGAGCTCGCCGGAAAGATCGCCGTTGAAATGCTTCGCGATCTCATTCATTCTGGAAGTTTCTTTTAGTATCGCCTTAGCCTGGTCAATAATCTTCCGGCCAATGCTGGTCGGTACGATCGGTTGCTTGGTCCGGTCGAAGATCTTTACTGAAAGTTCTTCTTCCAGCTTCCTGATCATCATAGAAAGAGTAGGCTGCGTCACATTACAATGCTCCGCAGCCTGCACAAAATGCCGGTAATTATCAACGGCGACAATATATTCCAGTTGTTGGATATTCATGGATTTGATTCAGATAAAATCACTAAGAAAGATTTCATCAATGAATAGTGAAATGTAAATAGATTGTATTTATGCAAAGGTAAGATTCAGGAATTGGCTTGCATTAAATCTTAATCAAATTTTGCTTTAACAATATCACTGGCCCAGTTCTTTACCTTTGACACTGAATGTGTTATTCAAACTTACTATCGCTCACTTTTAAATTGTAACTATGAAAAATCTGAAAGCACTGGTTATGCTGGCATTTTTGGCAGTGACAGCACCGGTAATCGCGCAAACTACGCAGGACAAAGCCCAGACAGAGCTTAAAACCAAGAAAGACGGGACGCCGGACAAACGCTACGCCGAGAATAAAAAGCTGAAAAAGGACGGTACGCCGGACAAACGCTACAATGAAAACAAGAATCTGAAAAAAGACGGTACCCCCGACAAACGCTTCAAAACCAGCAAGTCGGCTGATTCATTGAAGGCTGGCAAGAAGAATTAGATAGCTGCAAATATTCGTCAGAAAAATTAGGGTAAGCGCCCGACTGGTTGTCATTCCAATGAGCAACCAAGTCGGGCGCTTTTTATTTAAAATCTGACGAGTGCAATGAATGTAGCCATAGCCGATCATGTAACACATTTGAGCAGGGACAGGGAGTGGGAGTTTGAGCAAATTTTTAAGAAACACTTCAAAGGACTGCACGCTTATGCCCGCACGATCCTGCGGGACGATTTTATGGCGGAGGAAATGGTTCAGAACGTTTTTTGCCGCTTATGGGAAAAAGCAGATCATTTTGAGATCCGCGAGTCGATCAGCGGCTATTTGTACCGCTCGGTTTACCACGAAAGTCTGAACTATATCAAACACCTGAAAGTGCGCGATGCATACCAATCCTACGCGGTGCATCAAATGGAACACCCCAGCAACGCCGGGCACGCGATCGAGCTGTCGGAACTGGAAACCAGACTGGATATTGCATTGAAAGAACTACCCGAAAAGTGCAGGACGATATTTCAGATGAGCAGGTTTGAAGAGCTCAAATACCAGGAAATCGCCGACCGGCTCGACTTACCCGTGAAGACCGTCGAGAATCAAATGGGCAAGGCGCTGCGCCTTTTAAGACTTAAACTGGTCGATTTTTTACCGGCCTCATTCCTATTATTTTTCCTCAGTTAATCAGTCATGAAACAAGAATTAGACCGCCCGATAGATGATCTGCTCGTCAAATCGCTGCTCGATGAAGCTACGGTGGCAGAACAAATGGAAATTAATCAGTGGTTATCCGACAGCGACGATAACCTGCGCTACTTCGAACATTTTGAGTTGATCTGGCAGCAGAGCAAAGAGTTGGAAATCAGGAGTATAGTAGATGAAAATGCGGCCTGGAAGCGATTCAAAGACAGGGTTAACTTTCCTCAGGAAAAGGAAAATGTAGTATCGATGTACCAGAAGCCCGTTTTTAATCAGTTCAGAGTTGCTGCGACCATTTTGCTGGCGGTTTGCACAGGCTGGCTGGCTTATCTTTTAGTGGGTAACCAGCTTGGAAATGAGCAGATTACAATCAGTTCCGGCGAGCAGACCTTGACGGATACGCTGCCCGACGGTTCGGTTGTGGTCTTAAACCGAAGGTCGACAATATCCTATCCTGAGCACTTTACCGGAGAGAAAAGAAGTGTGGCACTGACCGGGGAAGCATTTTTTGACGTAACCCCCGACAAAACGAAGCCATTTATTATCTCAGTAAATGACGTAACTGTCAGAGTGGTAGGTACCTCGTTTAATGTTAAAAACAGCATTGAGAAAACGGAAGTGGTAGTGGAAACCGGTCTGGTGGAAGTCGCCCGGGATACACAAATGATCAAAGTAAGACCCAAAGAAAAAGCGACGGCTTCCCGGGTTGCGGGCGGTTTGACAAAGCAAAAGTCACAGGATGAGTTTTACAAGTATTACCGAACCAACCGGCTTATTTGCGAAGATACCCCGCTGTGGCGGCTCGTAGAAATCCTGAACGAAGCTTATGAAGCGGAAATTGTGATTGAAAACGAACGGATCAGAAACCTGCCTATCAATACCACTTTTGAACAGAAATCCCTGGAAAATATCATTGCGGTGATCAGTGAAACTTTTTCAATAACCGCACAGAAAGACGGAAAGCGGATCATTTTGAAATAGACCTTATCTTTCGGAATGAATTTGACTTTTAGCTTAATACGCGTTTTGCGGCTGGCTGTTATCCTGATCGTGATTCCGATCCTTTCGCAGGCTCAGCAAATACTTGATAAACCGGTTGCCATTTCAGTGAAAGGGCAACCGGTTTCTGAGGTTTTGAAAACGATCAGCGAGCAGGGTAAATTTTACTTTTCCTATAATAGCAATATCGTTGCGGGCGATAGTCTGGTAACTTTAAATGTCAGTCAGAAGCCCGTGCGGGATGTCTTGAATATGCTTTTTCAGGATAAATATCAATATCGGGAAAAGGGCGATTATGTGATTATTCTGCCGGCTGTAAAAGACAGGACCATTTACATTTCGGGCTACGTAATCGATCAGGAAGGTAATGCGCCGGTCGATTACGCGAGCGTTTATTCTCGACAGTTGCTCGTTTCGACGATGTCTGGCGACGATGGACATTTCCGTTTGCGCGTAAAAGAAAGGGGTTTTCCGGTCAATCTGATAATCAGTAAAGTAGGTTATGCAGACACTACGATTGTGATCGGGCAGCCGCAGCGCGAAGATCTGCGCATATTGATCAACCAGAAGGCTGTCGATCTGGATCCACTTATTGTACGGTATTCCGAAGGTCAGTCTACCTGGCTGGGGCGACTTTTTCTTTCAGCACGAACAAGAATGCAGAGCCGGAATATCAGTCGGTTCTTCACGGCGCTACCTTATCAGGCTTCGCTTACGCCGGGTTTGGGTACGCACGGGAAATTGAGTCCGCAGGTAGTTAACAAGTTTTCTCTCAACATATTAGGCGGCTATACGGCGGGTGTGAATGGCGCCGAACTGGCTGGTGGGTTTAATATATCCAGGCAAGATGTACGTTACCTGCAAATCGCTGGTGCATTCAATGTGGTTTCCGGGAAAGTGGAAGGTGTCCAGATCGCCGGTTTCCACAACCAGATCATCGATTCGCTGAGTGGCGTGCAAGTTTCAGGATTTAGCGGAATTGTTAAGAAAAGGGTTCGGGGAGTGCAGGTAAGTGGTTTTATGAACCGGGCGCGCGATACTTTCGAAGGCGTCCAGGTTTCGGGCGCATTGGGTATTATTGGTGGAAATGGGAGCGGCGTCCAAGTTTCTGGTGCAGTGAACCACACTTCGGGCGATTTTCGGGGTGTTCAAATCGGAGGAGCCGCGAACCGGACCCGGCAGTCTCTGCAAGGAATGCAGATAACCGGTGGATTGAATATCGTTAAACACGAAATGCGCGGGGTGCAGCTGGGTACTTTCAACTCTGCCAAAATTCTGAAAGGATTTCAGCTGGGGGTATTAAATGTTGCTGACAGCTCCTCGGGCGTAAGTATTGGTTTGATCAATATTGTCCGTAAAAGCACTTCCAATATCTCGGTTTACGCCACCGAAACTACCCCGCTGAATGTGGCTTGGAAAATGGGTACGCATCGTTTTTACAGTATACTCACCGCCGGCGCGGACGCCGGGACGGAGAAGCGGAACTACCAGTTCGGTTTTGGTGTGGGTAAAGAGTTTTTTCCTTTCAAGAAAGTCGGCTTTCTGACTGAATTCGTCAATCTCAATATCTATCAGGGCAGCTGGGAGAATACCCCTTTCCTGTACCGTTTCCAGACCGCTATTACCTGGAAGCCGGCCAAGCGGTTCGTCATCTTCGCAGGACCTGCCTATTCATTTTATCACAACGACCAAAAAGAGCCAAGTCCTGGCTACAAACCCTATCCCCCCGCCAACTATCCTACCACCAAAATATCCGATAAAGTGTCCTCCTGGCTAGGCTGGCAAGGAGGCATAAGCTGGCGTTATGGGAGATTGTGATTTACAAAATTTTGCTAAAAATTTAGGGTTACCCCGCCCCACGTTGTCAGTATTGTACATACGGCGGCGAGATGGCATTGTAGGCCTGCAACTGGACTGATCGTAACGGACCGTATGTATTTGAATCATTTTATTTAAATACAATACCATGAAAATTCAACTGATCATTTCCCTGAAGTCAATCATAGTTACTATTCTCTTAGCGGTTTTCTCGTTCAATGCATTTGCCCAGCGGGACACGCTTTCAGTTGTGCATTTCGGCCTTATTTATCCTGTAAGTTCAAACGGACAGCGCGCTGCGAGCTACACAAACCGGTTTTCCCTTCACGCTATCGCCGGGGTATCAGCCAATGAAACTGGCGCTGCAATTGCAGGTGCGGCGAATCTGATCAAAAACAATGCGTCGGGCGGACAGATAGCCGGCGCAGTGAATCTGATCGGCGGGGAGGCGCGCGGCATGCAGGTGGCGGGGGCGCTCAATATGGTAGGTAAATCCTCTTCGGGCATTCAAATGGCAGGTTTTGGAAATATCGTCAAGGAGAAAGCCGAAGGTGCGCAGGTAGCAGGATTTATGAATTTGTCGGGTAGCGCAAAAGGTTTACAAATAGCCGGTTTTACCAATATCGCAAAGGATAGCGTACAGGGCGCGCAGGTATCCGGGTTTCTGAACAAAGCGGGGACGACCAACACGCAGGTGGCGGGATTCATGAACATTGCGAAGAAAGTAAAAGGCATTCAGCTCGCAGGCTTGGTCAATATTGCCGACACCAGCGATTACCCGATCGCCATCTTCAATTTTATAAAAAGCGGAGAAAAATCAATCGCACTTACATTGGACGAATCCATGACGAGTATCGCGTCTTTCCGCTCGGGAGGAAGGGTTTTGTACGGGATCGCAGGTATTGGATACAACCTCAAAAATAACCCCAAAGCGCTGTACTCCGTAGAGGCCGGATTAGGCGCGCACATTGGTATTGCCAATCATTTTCGGCTCAATGTGGAAGCAGTCAGTCACTCACTTTCCGACTTTGAAGGAGGGCATTATTTCAAGAACTCACTACGTGTTTTACCCGCCTACAAGCTGGGAAGCCGGTTTGAGGTCTTCGCGGGGCCTACCGTCAACTACGTAACGCACGAACGGGAGGGCGAGTTTAGCTTCGTAGAAAAGTACCTATGGAAGAACAACAAATCGACCGATTTTCAGGGAGTTTTCCTTGGTTTCAATGCGGGTATCCAGCTTATCCTTTGACAGCACAGGTCATTTTCACTCTAAATTGTTGTAAAATTCAGCAAAGGGCTGTCTTTATACCCATAACTCACTACTTCCATTGAAATTGTAATTTTCTCATAACCAGCTGGTTGTTGGCTTGGCCACTCTGAGGTATCATATTTTACCTTGGAGTGGTCAAACCAATTATTTACCAAAATAACGGATTATGAGAAAATTAGCATTTGTGGGTGTGTTTTTAGTCGCCGGGATGGTTGCTGCGTGTAATGATGACGACAATACAACTGACCCAACTCCCGTATTGCCTGAGTTGAAAGTGAGCACTACACTCTCCGGGGCGAACGAGATTCCCGCTAATACATCAACAGCCACAGGTTCAGTAGATGGTACATTAGATCAGGAATCAAGGATCCTGAAAATCAATATTCTGTACAGCGATTCCACTTCTTCCGACTCGTCGGCGACGGATTCTGTCTTCACACCAACGGCGTGGCACATTCACAAGGCACCGGCAGATTCGACCGGATCAGTGGTGATCGATTTTGGTACTCAATTCACCTCGCCTTTCGCATTCGTCGACACATTAACAGAAGCTCAGGTTGCCGATTTGAAGGCAGGTTTATATTATGTAAACATCCACAGCGCGAAATATCCGCAGGGGGAAATCCGCGGCCAGCTTAAAGCAGAAGAATAACCAAGAAATACATACTCAACGTTGCGTTATCACACGCTGCAAAAAAAAGAGCGGTATCCGAATGGATCCGCTCTTTTGCATTTATTGAAATTTCAGTTTATCAAAATAAGCCTTTTGCTTTCGCCAAGGCATTGTCCAGGCCGGAAGCGTCAGACCCGCCGGCAGTCGCGAAAAACGGTTGCCCGCCGCCGCCGCCACGGATTTCCTGCGCAAGTTCCTTCACGATCTTACCTGCATTCAAACCAGTTTCCTGCACGATATTTTCAGCGATAAATACAGATAACTGCGGTTTACCGCCGATTTCAGCACCGAAAACGGCGATAAGGTTCTCTATCTGGTCGCGCAACTCGTAGGATAATTGCTTCAATGAATCGGCGGATGGAACCTGCACTTTTTCTACGATCAGATTAAATGTTTTGTGCTTTTCCATATTCGCAACCAGCGACGTTTTCAGCGACTGGATCTTTTCATTTTCCAGAAAAGTGATCTTTTTCTGCAAATTGCTGCGCTCGTCGAGCAGGCTTTCCACTGCTTTTACAAGGTCGGTCGGACTTTTTAGCAGCTCTTTGATTTTTGTCAGAACCGCCTCCTGGTCACGCAACAATTCCAGTGCCTTCTCACCGGTTACTGCCTCAACGCGGCGAACACCAGCTGAAACGGAGCCTTCCGAAATAAATTTGAATACACCGATCTTCCCGGTTGAAGGCACGTGCGTACCCCCGCAGAGTTCAAAGGAATAGGTAGGGTCAAATATGATCAAACGAACGAAATCGCCATATTTTTCGCCAAAAGTAGCAGTCGCACCTGCATCCAATGCCTGTTGGATCGGCACGTTGCGGCGCTCGTCCAAAGCTATATTATCACGGATCTTTTCGTTGACGCGGTCTTCAATTTTTGCCAGTTCCTCATCGGTTACTTTGGTAAAGTGCGAGAAGTCAAAACGCAAAACTTCATCGTTCAGGTAAGAACCTTTTTGTCCGATGTGCGTGCCAAGTACCTCACGCATTGCTGAAAGCATTAAGTGGGTTGCCGAGTGGTTGGCCTGAATTTTTTCCCGGCGATTCAAATCGATCTTCGCAGTTACAATACCTGCATTCTGCAAAATATCATCCAGATTTTTATCCCGCGAAATGTGGACAAAAAGATCATTTTCCTTCTTAGTATCCACAATCGTAATCCTCCTTCCTCCTTCCTCCCTTTCTTCCCTTTCATCCCCCTTCAAAACCAGTACCCCCGTATCTCCAACCTGACCACCCATTTCAGCATAAAATGGGGTTCTATCCAATACAATATGATATTCTTCGCCGGTTTTGGTCTTCACTTTCCGGTATTTGACAATATGGCTGTGGGTTTCTTCAAAATCATAACCCAGGAACTCCACGCCGTCGGCTTCACGCAGCTCAATCCAGTCGGTCGCTTCTTTGGCTGCATCCTGGCGCGAGCGTTTTTTCTGTTCTGCCAACGCATCCTGAAATCCGGCTTCGTCTACCAATAAACCTTTTTCCCTGGCAATCAATGCAGTAAGGTCGACGGGGAAACCGAAAGTGTCGCTCAGTTCGAAAACTTCGTCGCCCGGAATGGTATTGATTCCTTTCGTTTTTAATGTAGTAGTGATCGTGTCCAGGCGCTTCAGACCAGATTCGAGCGTACGTAAAAAGCTCTTTTCTTCTTCCAGAATCACTTTTGCAACAAATTCTTCCTGCGCAGTCAACTCGGGGAAAACGTCTTTGAACTGGGCTGAAAGTACACTTACCAATTTATAGAAAAACGGTTCCTGAAAGCCTAAATAGGAATATCCATAGCGAACTGCACGACGCAAGATCCGGCGGATCACATAGCCAGCCTTCACATTGGAAGGAAGCTGGCCGTCGGTAATTGCGAATGCGACCGCACGGATGTGGTCGGAAATTACGCGCATCGCGATATCGGCAAACGGCTCTTCGCCCGAGCCATACTTTCTGCCGGAAAGCGTTTCCAAAACCTGAATCGTATTCTGGAAAACGTCCGTATCATAGTTCGAAGTTTTCTGTTGAATTGCCATGCAAAGGCGCTCGAAGCCCATTCCGGTATCTACGTGGGTAGCAGGCAGGGGAATCAGAGATCCGTCGGCTTTCCGCTCAAACTGCATAAATACCAGGTTCCAGATCTCCACAACCTGCGGGTGGTCGTTATTCACGAGTGACTTGCCCGAAACCGCCGCCACTTCTGCCGGAGTTCTCAGGTCAACATGTATTTCTGAGCAGGGGCCGCACGGACCGGTATCGCCCATTTCCCAGAAATTATCTTTTTTATTTCCAAGAATAATGCGGTCTTCCCCCACAATCCCTTTCCAAAGATCCCAGGCTTCCTGATCAAAAGGAACGCCGTCACTTGCATTACCCTCGAATACAGAAACGTACAGCCTGTCTTTTGGCAATTTGTAAACTTCCGTCAGCAACTCCCACGCCCAGGCGATCGCTTCTTTTTTGAAATAATCACCAAATGACCAGTTGCCGAGCATTTCGAACATGGTATGGTGATAAGTGTCAAATCCAACGTCCTCTAAATCATTGTGTTTACCAGAAACGCGCAGGCATTTCTGCGTATCGGCGATCCTTCTGGAAGGCGGGGTTCCGTTACCCAAAAAGTAGTCCTTGAACTGGGCCATGCCCGAGTTGTTGAACATGAGGGTAGGGTCATTTTTAGCAACCAGCGGTGCCGAATGCACGATAAGGTGTTCTTTGCTGCGAAAAAAGTCGAGAAAAGCCTGACGGATTTGATGCGAAGTCATTGTATAATTGTTGTACTAAGTCTCCTGAAATGAGCCGCAAAGGTAAAGAAATTTACGGATTGCCCTCGTGGCTTTCACGATATGATCGTTGATCGTTCCGGGGCTTACATTCAGCTCCAGGGCAGCTTGCCGGTGCGTTTTACCTTCCATTTTGCAAAGTCGGAAAATGCGTCTGCGCTGCGGTGGGAGCTGTCTGATCGCGATACTAAGCCATTTCGATCGCTGCTCTGCTGCAAGCTCGTCGGCAGCTTCGGCGGGAAGATCCTGATATTCGTATGCCAAATTTAGCAGCGCCTGGTGCTCGCGCAACAAGCTGGCGCGAATAGTTGCGCTTCTGTTTTTGCACATCGTGTAGAGATACGCGTCCATGCATTTGACTTTCGCCAATCGCTTTCGGTTTTCCCAGATTTTAAGAAAAACATCCTGCGTAATGTCCTGCGCGCCGTCGCTGCATTGCGAAAATCGCATGGCGTAACTTTGCACTTGCATGTGATATTGTTTGTATAAATTCTGGAATGCGCGCGAGTCACCTTCCTGGGATGACGTCAGTATTTCTTTTTCTGCAAATTGTCCCGTGTCTGGCAAGTGTGTCGTAGGATAGTGGATATCCGTCATCGCTGCACAAACCAGGCCGCTTTTGAAGCAAAAATTGAAAATTGCAGATCTGGTTATTGAATGGTCATAATTGCTATCTGAGACTAGTAAACCAATAATTTGCCGGTAAAGAGCTCTTCATGCTGATCACCCAAAACCTTTAATATGTAAATACCCGGGCTGAATCCAGCGCAGTTAATATCTGTCGTGCCGTTCTCTTTGACATTGAATTCGCTTTTAATCGCACCGGAAATATGGTAAACGCGGCCGGTCAGTTTTTGTCCATGCACTTTCCCTGTTTCTGCCGGCTGCAACTGGTATTGATTTCGGCTGATATTTTTCAAAACAAAATAGGGAGTGTCGCATTCGCTGGCCGCAAAACGTATTGCCGAGTATTCCGAGGTGCTGTCGAGGTCGACCTGCCGTAATCTGTAATAATTTCTCGCGCCGGGAAGCGAATCCACAAACTGGTATTCCCGATTCGTAATACTGTTTCCCAATGCATTTACACGCCCGATCTCAGCAAACCTGCGCGCGTCGGCGCTTCGTTCGATCGCAAAGTAATCCGCATTGATCTCTTCCGTGGTTGTCCAATGCAGCCGCACATTGCATTCGTTTATGTTAGCATGGAAATCAGCAAGCTTTACAGGGAGCGCTTCATTGATTATCGAACTGAAAAAAGCGAACACGACCGCAGTTACCGCAATTTCCTGAACCGTGAATTCCGACATTTCCACTGCTTCCCTGGTATCTGTGTGTCTTCTCAAAACAGGATAAGGATCTTCTTTTTTAAAACCAACAGGATACCTGTTCAGCGGGTCCTGAATAGCCAGACTGGATGGGCGGTTCATGACCAGCGAGGCTGCCGGACCAAAAACCGGGACACCGGGCACAGGCTTGGAATAGTGGTTTGCGACGGTAGACCAGTGCAGCGGAAATGCAGGGCTGTTTTTCCCGATACCCGTAATAAAGGTTTTCGATAACGGATTGTTACCCAAGGGAATGTCAAGCTGAATTTTTGCTAAATCCAATAGATCCGGTTTGCCCAGCAGGTAACTGAACATAATATAATCAAATGCATAGCTCTGCGCCATCCCGAAAGTCCCGTAACCGATATATCCTTTGAACGGGTGATAGGCGCCCCGGTAAGCGTGCGTTTGCAAGGTACGGGTATTATAGTTGGGTAAAATTTCACTTTCCAGTCGACCTTTGAACTCGGTTACAATCGTTTGGTCTGTCGGGAATTTGGTTGTGGCATACGCCCAGGCAGCTTTTACGGTGTGCTGCTGCCAGCTCATGGTCGCGTGAAATTCGTGCGGGATCTGTGCATAATAGGCTAGAAAATCGGTCTGATAGGAAACATCACCGGTGGATTTATACAGCTCTGCCGCTGCCCAGGCGCGGTTATCCCGGTCTTCGGGGTCAGGGTAGGGGCCTGCCGAGATTCCGGGCGTGACCACGGGCGCCGACGAATGCGAGTGCGCTTTCAAAAATGCCCACGCTTTTACAGCCTGCGCAATATAGGAATCGGCGTGCGCAGGGAAATAGAGTTTCAAGTTGCGGTAAGCCATCGCCATCGCAGCTGCGAACATAGCGGTTGACTGTGTAGTTTTTCCCGAGATATAAAGGGTATTCGTCTCTTCCTCAGGCAGTCCCGCCGACCAGGTTGCCGGAGTAACCCGAAAGTACACGCCGCCATCGGGTGCCTGCATGGATTTCAGCCAGGTTGTTTCATACATTGCTTCGTCCAGGATGTCGGGTATTTTGTTGCCGCTTTCAGGGATATTGAGGTGATTGTCCGGAAATTTTTCAGGGTATAGTTCAAAAGCGGTAAAAAGGATAAACAATGCGCTTGCTGCGGTGGGAACGTAGCGGCCGTAATCTCCTGCGTCGAGCCAACCGCCGGGCATTGGTAATTTCGTGCCGGGCGGATAATCTGTTGTGCTATACAAGTTTGAAGATGAGTGACTTGTATGGATTTCGGCAGTCGGGTCGGGTAGCCCGTTCCGGGCCCATTCCAGTGCATTAGCTTGTTGTAAAGTGCCTGATCTCTGGAAGTAAAGTGCCCTGGCAGTGTGAAAATAAGTTTCATCGTAAACATCCGAAGCTATTCTAAACTGTTCAGATCTACCATAACCCGGCACATACAAATGGTATTTACCCGGCGTTTTTACACCAGAAAAATCCAGCTCAAAAACCATTTCGCCGCTGAAAGCCGAATCAGCTTTGAGAAATGTGCTTTTGCCGGAAAATACCACATTTTCAGCTTCGTCAAGCAAATGGAAATCAGGCGTATTCTGCGGATCAATGGGCAAAAACCACGCGTCGCCCAGGAAGTTACCAAGCTTGCCCAGCTTTGGGCTGTCGGGCACGTAGCCAACCTGATTTGCTTTTACATTCCCAAAAATGGAAGTATCAGAATAGGTAAAAGTCGTGTCCAGTACAGCAGCGTTTCCTGCGGGATCTTTCAGGCTTTTTACCTCCAACCGGTATTCGAAACCGTTTTGAAGCGGTTGATCAAACACGAGAAACAGCTCCGATTGTACAATCGGAGTTCCTGATTTGGGCTTTAAACCGGTAACCTGCGACTGTCTGCCCACACGCGCAGGGTTTTTTGGCAGACCATAACCCGGCCCCGTCGCACTGCCAAGCTGGTAATTGGACACTTCGTAGCAGCTGGAAGTATCAAAACGCTCGTTAACCAACAACCTGATCACCTGATGCGAAAGTGGGCTTACGGAAATGACAGGCGGAGTATTGTCAGTTAATATTAGGTCGTCAATAAAGAAGGTTGTCCCGCTGGTGGGCGCGGTTGAGAATTCCAGTGATTCGATCGAACTGAGGTCGTATTCTTCTGTTTTCAGCGAGTCGATTGGAATTACTACTTCCTGGTAATCAGTGCCTATTGAAGTGGTTGCTGACAAATAAGGTAAAAGGTTGACCCATTTTCCTGCTGCGTAAAATGTAGTGAAACGAATTGCCGTGGTTTGAAGCGGCTTATTGGATTTTATGAAAAAGCGGAGTGCATCAAAGTGCGAAATATCGCCGCGCCACATGCCCGTGCATTCGAAACTTATTCTGGGCGAGTGCCAGTTATCAGGTTCCGCCTGGAAGTAGTAATTTCCGGTATGTGCATCCGGCCCGGAGAGAATCGATCCGTAGGCAGTTTTGCACGTTTGGGTTGCCTGATCTTCGCCATTCCAAAGGGTTTTATTTTGTGCAAAAGCAAACTGCGAGAGGCAGAAAGCGAGCAGAATCGGCAGCAGTGACTGTTTCATAAGAATGGTATTTAGCGTGCTGCATATATGACTGCCCGGGGCGCGGATATATATGCCTGGCGATGCAAACTATTTTCTAATGCAGCCTGCGGGCTATTTGCCGGGCAAGTGCCAAATCCGTTCAGAAGCGAGGCAGGAGTGAGTATAAACGGGAAAAGGGTTTCTTTTTTATTCGAAAAGCTTAACAAAGAATTAACACAGAGTCCCACTAATCGGGCAGATTCTTTTCAGGCTTCTAATTACTAACGCGCTACCAAAATGAAACCGTTTTCAGAGTTATCGGCAGAGGAGTTGGCGATGGAAAACCTCTTCATTCGCTGGGTGCGGTTCCCTGACGATCAGGCGATCCGTTCCTATTGGGAAAATTGGATCATCAAATATCCGTCACGGAAAGAGACGGTCGATAAGGCACGTGAGCTTGTACTGATCGCTTCCGACTGGAAGCCCGAAATGCTGTCAAACCAGGATGTGAATTCAATCTGGGGAAGGATCCGCAGCTCGCTGGATATGATCGGCGATCGTGATTCAAAAAAAGTATCTCCTGATGCACCAAATCGCGATTTTACAGCAAAAGGCATCATTCTCATACTGATGTCGGTCACCTTCCTTTTTTTTTTATTCTACTTTATTTTCGGTAGTCACTGACTAGCTTCTCCTCCCGCTTTTCCCAAATTGCTTGCATTGGAATTCAACCCTCTTTATTCACAGCATTTTTTTAGGTTATGTTCTTAAAGGAATATAGGTTAAGTCCTAAAAGTAGGATAACGGTGACATTCCTTTTCTGATATTTTTTAGGATTGTGAAGACGGTTTTTACAAATAAATATTAGTTAAAGAATATATTGACAACGTTCCCGATAACGATTGCATAAATAAACTTCCACGATTCTTTCCGATTTTCTAATCGAATTTCTATCCTGAGCCAGATTTCAGATTGTACTATCTGCTCAAAAAATATGGTTATTGAAATTGTTCAACTAAAGAATCCCGAAATCGAGCTCCCCAAGTTTCCTTACACTAGCACTTGTAATCGCAAGGTTACAGTTTTACTATTTGAAGAAAAAATATTGTTTTTCTTGTAAGGGTCGGTGTGAAAAACATCGTCAGCATTTAAATGTTCTGGTACAATTAATAGTAATCAAACTTACGCGTATGAAAAAAAACTTTACGACTATTGGTCAGCACGTAATACGGCTGACAATGGCGGGTGTTATTGTCACAGGCTTCGCTGCGCAGGCTGTGGCCTATCGCCCGGCCCGGAGTATCGTCTCGGTGATAGATCGGTCTGTGACTGGTAAAATACTTGCTACGGAAGATAAAACGCCTATTCCCGGCGTGTCAGTTGTACTGAAAGGCAGCCGCACGGGGACTAATACGGACGCAGATGGAAAGTATAAGATCGACGTGCCGGACAACGGCGCAGTTCTGGTGTTTTCAGCTGTGGGGTTTGTAACGCAGGAAATTGAAGTTGGAAATAAAAGCATATTGGATATTGAGCTCACCAGTGACTTGAAAACGCTGGGCGAAGTAGTTGTGGTAGGTTACGGAACGCAGAAAAAGAGCCAGCTGACCGGCGCGATTTCTTCCGTAGGCTCGAAAGAAATCGGCGAATTACCTATTACGAATGCAAGACAGGCACTGCAAGGTCGCGCGGCCGGTGTGGATGTGGTTCAGAATAGTAGTAAACCAGGCGCGGGGCCAACAGTAAGGATCCGCGGAAGAAGGTCGATCAATGCTTCCAATGACCCGCTTTATGTAGTAGATGGTATTCCGCTGGCAGGGAATATCGACGATTTCAACCCCAATGATATTGCCTCGATGGAGGTATTAAAAGATGCTTCCGCGACCGCTATTTACGGTTCACGCGGTTCCAATGGCGTTGTTTTGATCACTACAAAACGTGGCAAGCCAGGAAAAACGGTGGTGAGCTACGACGGATATTACGGTTCTTCCAAAGAGCTGGGAAAAATCGACGTGATGAATGGGGAAGAGTTTGCGGAATACAAGCGAGAGTCGCGAAGAGCAGTTATAGATGCAAAAACTGGTTTGCCACTTTACCCAGCCGGTCCCGCGACACCGGAAGCGGATGCCAAGTTATTTGAACCGATAGAACTGGATGGTATTAAAAACAACCGCTCTACGGATTATCAATCTTTTCTGCTGCGTCCGGGAAGGATTCAGAGCCACCAGGTAGGAGTACAGGGTGGAAATGAGAAAACGCAGTTTGCGATCTCAGGTAACTATTTCAATGACAAGGGGATCATTTATAATCAGGACTTTACCCGTTATACTTTCCGCATCAACCTGGATCACCAGATCACCAAACGCATCAAGGTCGGTACTTCGATGATGGGTGTTTATAGTACCCGGAATGGCGAGAACTTCAACCCTTACGGAGGAGCGTTAGCAGAAAACCCGCTTGGAAAACCTTACGATGATAATGGAAAACTGATCTTTTTGCCTACTTCCGACGGTTTGAGAACCAACCCGATCGCCGAAATTATTCCCGGCGCGCAGGTGGATTTGACCAAGCGTTTCAGGATATTCAACAGTATTTATGCAGAATGGGCAATTCTGGAAGGTTTGAAATACCGCGTCAACTTCGGCCCTGATTTGAACAATCGCCGGATCGGACGTTTCACCGGATCGCAGACCAATGCACGTCGCGGCGGCGAACCTACCGGTTACCAGTTCAATGAATACCAGTTCAATTATACATTGGAAAACATTTTAATGTATAACAAACAGCTGGGCGGCAAGCATAACCTGGGTGTGACTGTTTTACATTCATTGCAGAAAGACGATCTGGAACAAAACTTTATTAATGTAACGGGTATCCCGGCTGAGAGTCAGCAGTTCTATAACCTTGGCCAGGCTACGATTATCAGTGGGGTAGCTTCATCCCTTTCACAATGGGTGCTCAACTCTTACATGGCGCGCGTTAATTACGATTTTAATGAAAAATACCTTTTTACATTAACAGGCAGGTATGATGGTTCGTCAAGGTTTGGAGCAGATACTAAATACGGTTTCTTCCCCTCGGTGGCGGTCGGCTGGAATATCAGCAGCGAGCCTGTCTTGAAAAACGTGACCTGGGTGGACGAACTGAAGTTACGCGCCAGCTATGGATCCACTGGTAACACAGCGATTAATCCATATCAAACGCAGGCTTTGCTTGGCCGGACTTCTTATGCATTCGGAGCAGCAGGCGCTTTTGGATACGCACCCGGCTCGCTGGGTAACGCGCTGTTAAAATGGGAATCAACCACGACAGGTAATATCGGTTTGGATTTCAGTGTATTTAAAGGCCGCGTTTCTGGTTCTCTTGAATACTATCAGGCAGATACGAAAGATCTGCTTTTGCTTGATCAGCTGCCAATTACCAGTGGTTTTAGCGAAGTTCGCCGCAATGTCGGCAGCACGCGCAATACTGGTATTGAGGTTACTCTATCTACTGTCAATATCGACGCGCCGGGCGGTTTTCGCTGGAATACTGATTTTCAGCTGACAAAGAACAAAGAGAAAATCCTCGAACTTTTCAATGGTAAAGTAGATGATATCGGGAATGCACGGTTTATCGGGCAGCCGCTTACTGCTTATTTTGATTACAAAAAAATCGGTATCTGGCAGACAAGCGAATTGGAGCAGGCTAAGAAATACCAGGCTGTACCCGGACAGATCAAAATTCAGGATACGAACAACGATGGCAAAATTGATCCGTTCGACCGCGTTATTCTTGGATCTCAGGTTCCCAAATTCTCCGGCGGTATGACCAACCGTTTTGAATACAAAGGTTTTGACCTTTCGATATTTGTATTTGCAAGATTCGGAAGTATGTTCCGCAGCTTGTTCCACCAGGATAATATGACGCTGGCTGGTCGCTACAACAATCTGGATATTGATTACTGGACACCTGAAAATCCAACGAATGAGTTTCCAAGACCAAATCAAAGCCAGGAGTTCCCGCCATTCCGCTCTACGGTGTTGTATTTTGATGGAACGTTTATCAAGGTTCGTAACATCAACCTGGGCTACAATTTCCCTGATAAGTGGACAGAAAAAATGAAAATAGGAAGTCTGCGCGTGTTTATGAGTGCCCAGCAACCATTTATTTTCTCGGAATACAGAACCAAATACAAGGGTATAGACAACGAAACGGACGGAGACATCGAAGCTAACCAGACTCCGGCTGTGAGACAGATCACGTTTGGTCTTAATGTGAAAATCTAGTTTTACCCAACAGCTATCAATACTAATCTCAAAGAAATATGAAAGTGTTATTTCGATTTAAAACAGTATTGGCTGCCGTGCTCCTGTTGGGTGCGCAGTCGTGCAACGACCTCCTTGATGAGACACCAATCTCGCAGGTTGGAAGTGAATATATCAATACAGCAGCAGGTTTTGAGTCGGCTGTAAAAGGGGTTTACAGCTCTTTAAGAACCTATTACGGAACAGAAGATGCGATGACGCTGAGCGTCTTCGGGACGGATACCTACACAATGGGTGCGGATGGCGCTTATAAATTTGTGAATGAATACACTTCGCAGATCGACGGGCGGCTGGTGGTCACCAACTACATTTGGAACAATCTGTACCCGGCGATCAACACGGCGAATATCGTGCTCGATGTGGCTCCGAATATGACTGCATTGGACCCTGCGCTTGTGAAGCGTCGCGTGGCCGAAGTGAAGTTTTTGAGAGCGCACCATTATTTTATTCTGGTTCAAATGTTTGGTCCGGTCTCGCTGGTAACGAAAGGAAACCTGGTAGCGCAGAAGGAATTTACACGCGCACCGGTTCCTGAAATCTACGCGCAGATCATTTCCGACCTCGAATCCGGGCTGCCTGACCTGGGCTTAGCGACTTCTGATTATGGCCGGGTTACCAAAGCGGCTGCGGAACATTTGCTGGCCAGGGTATATTTGACCAAAGCAACCTCGGAAGCGAAAGCGGCTGACGATTATGTAAAAGCGGCTACTTATGCTGAAAATGTGGTCAAGAATTACTCATTTTCGCTTTTGCCTGATTTTGCAAGTGTTTGGTTACAAGGCGGCGGCGAGATCAATAACGAGGTAATTTTTGCTACCCAATATACTTCGGATCCATTGACGAACGGAATCGGAAACCGTACCCACTTGTATTTCGGGATGGAATATGACACGCAGGCGGGAATGCAGCGTGATACCGAAAATGGCCGGCCGTTCAAACGTTTCAGACCGACTACCTATATGCTCGAAACGGTTTTCGCGCCAGCGAACCGCGTGAATGATTCCCGGTACAAAAAGACTTTCAAAGACACATGGAAAAGCAATAAGCCGGGGAAATATACAAACCTGTTCGATACCTCGAAAAAGGAGCTGACTTTTGCTTCGGGCGACACCACGATCTTTATTCCAGGCTATGAAATGACGCTGGAAGAGCGGGCTAAACGACCATATCAGGTACTTACTCCTAGCCTGTACAAAGCCAACCTGTTCCCTGTGAACCGCAAGTTTTTGGATGCACTTCGCCCCGACCGTACTTACGAGCAGGGAAGCCGGGATTTCCTGATGTTCCGTCTGGCAGAGACGCATTTGATTGCTGCTGAGGCTTATATCAGACAGGGTAAGGCTGCCGAAGCTGCTGCTCACATCAACGTAGTACGTCGTAGAGCCGCGTGGCCGGGCAAAGAAGCTGCCATGGAAATTACACCTGCAAAAGCGACGATGGAATTCATCATGGAGGAACGCGAGCGCGAACTGGCCGGCGAAATGTTCCGCTGGTTTGACCTGAAACGCTGGGGTAACCTGGTGGAAAGAGTGAAGCTGCACAATCCGGAAGGAGCCGCAAATGTGAAAGAGTTTCACAACCTGAGACCAATCCCACAAGACCAGATCGACCGCACCGCCGGCGGCCCTGCTGCATATCCGCAAAATCCGGGGTATTGAGGGTGAGAGGGTAACAAAGTTTTTTAAATAAATAACGCAGACCAGAATTACCGAAACTAAAGGCGACAAGCCGATGGTGAAAGTACTTCCGGTCTGCGCTTTTTTTTGGTAAAAATTCAAAAAAATAAAAAGGGTGTAGAAATAGTGCTAAGTCACTGATAATTAACTACTGACTCCTAAAACGTATAATAGTGTTAAGTGTAGCTGCGGTGACATTCTGAAATAGCACTGTCAGGGCAGGAAAGATTCAATTACGTCTGGGTAAATTGATATAATTCAATCACCTACTTAATTAATCTTTTCTATTTAAAAATGAAAAAAGGATCTACCTGGCTCCTCTTGCGAGTGGCGGTGGTATGTATGCTGGCGGCGATCTGTGAGATCAGCGCTGCCCATGCTACCAATGTCAATTCAACTATTGAGTCGGTTCCTGCTGAACAGAAGGTCAGCGGAACGGTATTGTCAGCGGACGACAGTTCTCCGGTTCCCGGGGTAACGGTCCTCGTAAAGGGCACGACCCTTGGAACTACTACGGATGTGGAGGGGAAGTATGAGATCGGTGTTCCTTCTGCCAGTTCGATTCTGGTCTTCTCTTCGGTAGGTTATCTGACGCAGGAAAAAACGGTTGGAAACGCTACGAAGGTAAATGTAAGTCTCGCCAGCGATCAGAAAGCGCTCGATGAAGTGGTGGTGGTAGGTTATGGAACGCAAAAGAAGCGTGACCTGACGGGCGCAGTGTCGCAGATCAACACCAGCAAATTGGAAAATGAAAATCCGAACTCAGTCCAGGACATTCTCCGGGGTAACATTGCCGGGCTGAATGTGGGAATGTCGCCCTCTGCAAAGGGTGGGGGCAGCCTGCTGGTGCGCGGTCGTAACTCGATCAATGCCAGTACCAGTCCGCTCCTTGTGCTCGACGGCGCGATTTACTACGGTGAGCTTTCAGACATCAATCCCAATGATATTGAGACGATCGACGTATTGAAAGATGCCAGCTCGGCTGCGGTTTTTGGTTCAAAAGCAGCGAGCGGCGTGATTTTGATCACGACTAAAAAGGGAGTGGAGGGAAAAGCGCGGGTTAATGTAAATTCCAACGTTGGTCTTGGTACGATTTCCAAAAAGCAGCCGGTATTGGGCGCAGACGAGTTCATTGACTGGCGCGGCGGGGTAATGAAAAACATCAATGCGAGCTACAAGCCTTTCCAGTTTGAAAATCCAGCCGGCCTCCCTTCCAATATCTCCGTTGACGACTGGATGGCGTACGACGGTTCAACCGGCGATCCGACCACAGTTTGGTTGCAGCGTTTGGGGATGCAGCCGATCGAAATTGAAAATTACAAGGCCGGAAGGAGTGTCGACTGGAATTCCAAAGTCTTCCAAACTGGTAAAAGACAGGACCATACCGTAAGTTTATCGGGAAAAAAGGACGCTGTGTCCTACTTCATGTCGCTGGGTTACCTGAGCAATGAAGGTATTATTACAGGCGACAAGTTTAGTACGGTAAGAGGACGGGTTAACCTCGAAGGGCAGGTTGCCAAGTTCTTTTCGGTAGGGCTCAATGCCCAGTTCGCAGACCGGGACGAAAGTCAGGTAGCTGTGGATTATGGTCTTGCCAGGATACTTTCCCCCTGGGGTTCCGAATTTGAAGCCGACGGAAGCTACAAGTGGAGACCGAATAACGAAGCCAGCGGCGGTAACCACCCGTATTACGCGCGGCAATTCATTGACAGAAGACAGAAAATTACGACACTGAATACCACACTGTATGGTTTGGTGACGCTTCCTTTTGGCTTTTCATACCGGATCAATTACACGCCCAGGTTTGAGTTTTATGAAAGGTTCAACCACGAATCGGCGAAGCATGCGGAATGGGCTGCAACGGGCGGAAGCGCGAGTCGGCAGAACCAGAAAGAATTCCGCTGGCAGGTGGATAACATCCTTAAATGGAACAAAACGTTTGGCAAACACAACTTTGACCTGACCTTACTGGCCAACTCGGAAAAGTACCAGCAATGGGATAACACGATGACCAACAAGGGTTTTCTGCCTACTGATGCGCTAGGCTACCACGGGATCAGCACAGGTATTAACCCAACTGTTTCTGCCTACGACGAGTACAGTACCGGCGACGCTGCGATGGCGCGGTTGTTCTATTCATGGAAAGACAAATACATGGTCACGCTCTCGACCCGCCGAGACGGATATTCCGCATTCGGGCAGGCAAATCCGCGTGCTACTTTCGCGTCTGTTGCATTGGGCTGGGTGTTTACGGATGAGGAGTTCTGGAAAAGCAGCTGGATGAATTATGGAAAGCTGCGTGCAACCTGGGGAAGTAACGGTAACAGGGATATCGGTCTTTACTCGGCGATCTCGGATTTGCAAACAGGTAAGTACCTGCACGTCAGACCAGACGGAACGGTCTATCTTGCCAACCAGCTGTATGTGAACAGAATGCAGAATGCCAACCTCCGCTGGGAGCGCACTGCGTCTTATAACCTGGGTATCGACTTCGGTTTGTTTGATAATAAACTGGAAGGATCGCTGGAAGTGTACCGCTCGTCTACCACTGATCTGCTTGTGCAGCGTGCATTGCCCGATATTCTAGGGTTTAGCTCAGTTTGGGATAATCTTGGAGAAGTTCAAAACAGGGGTATTGAGGCTACCCTGAATTCGGTGAATATGAACCGCGAAAATTTCTCGTGGCGGTCGACTTTTACATTTCAACTAAACCGGAATAAAATCGCCAGACTCTACGGAGATCTTGACGAGAACGGCAGGGAAAAAGACGATGTAGCCAATCGCCGTTTTATCGGACATTCACTTGACGAGATCTGGGATTATAAGATACTGGGTGTGTGGCAGGTAGAAGAACGCGACCAGGCTGCAAAGTATGGTGTGAAACCCGGCGACTTCAAATTGGAAGACGTAGACGGCGACGGGAAATTCACGAATGCGGATAAACAATTCCAGGGTTTCACCAACCCGCGTTTCAGGTGGACGCTGAGAAATGATTTCAAACTCTTCAAAACGCTTGACGTAGGTATCTCGGTATATTCCTATTGGGGCCACAAATCTCCTTTCAATCAACGTAAGAACCGCGACGGATTCCTGGATCGCACCAGCTCTTACCGCTTCCCTTACTGGACCGAGGAAAACCGCTCAAACGAATGGGCGCGACTGTATTCCAGCGAAGGTGGCGCGAGTGGTTTTGGCGTGTATCAGGACCGGTCATTTATTCGTCTTGATAATATTTCACTGGGCTATTCTTTACCGAAAAAGATGATTGAAAAGCTGAAAGTGGACAATCTCAAATTCTTCTTCTCTGCTAAAAACCTGGGCTACTACGCGCCTAAGTGGGATTGGTGGGATGCAGAACCGGACGATAATAACGCCAATGTGCCGTCGCCCCGGATTCTCAGTGTGGGTATAGATCTGACCCTGTAATTAGTCAAAACAGAAAAGCATATCATGAATAATATAACCAATACATTAAACAGATACGCAAAGGGAGCAGCCCTGTTGATGCTCGTTGCTGTGGTTGCGGGCTGTGATAAAGCGCGGCTGGAACCGAAACCTTTATCCTTTTTTGCCCCGGAAAATACATTTAATGATCCTGAGGGACTGCGCGCAACGCTGATCGCCTGTGAGCGGAATATGCGTTATGAATGGTATGGCGATAACCCGCCGATTATTACCGAAGCCATTTTCTCAGATATTGCAGTCGAAGGTACCACGGATAAATCGGGGCCGGCGCAAAATATGAATTTGCAGATCACACCCGACGCGCAGCTGAATGCGATCGATTACAACCGAATTGGCTGGTATTGGCTGGAAGGTTACAAGGGTATCAAGTACGCCAATGTGGCTATTTCAAGAATTGATCAGCCAAAATATACCAGCGAGCAGCAGAAAAACGAGATACTCGGCGCAGCTTATTTTCACCGCGCGTTTCGCTATTACAGGCTTGTGCACCAGTTTGGCGATATTCCGCTGATACTGGACGAAGTGACTGAGCCGAAACTCGATTTTTATTCTACTAAAAGAGAGGTTATTCTTCAAAAAATGAAGGAAGACCTTGAATTTGCGGAAAAATGGGTGCCTGTTAATCCTGATAAAGGAACCGTTACCAGAGGCGCAGTAAGTCACTTGCTGACGAAGATCAACCTCTCACTGGGCCTTTTTAACGACGCGATCAAGTCTGCGGGTAATGCGATCGACGGCGGCCCGCATCGTTTGATGACGACGCGATTTGGTGTAAATCAGAATGATGCGACCAGAAACGTAATTTGGGACCTGCATCGCCCCGAAAATAAGGCGCTTGCAAATAATACAGAGGCTCTCTTGCTGGTGATCGACCGGCTGCTCATCGACGGAAATTTTGAAGGAGGTACTCAAAGTATGCGAAATGCCGTTCCTTTCTGGCACAATAATGTCAATACACCGACTGGAAATCGCGGTACGATTGACACTTATAGCATTGAATTTGATCAGGTTAACAAGTATGGTCGTGGGATAGGCAGGCTCCGTCCGACCTGGTATTCTACGCATTCCGTTTGGGATGACAAAAACGATCTGCGCCACGCGCCGGGAAACTGGATGCGCATGCAGGATCTGGTTTATAACAACCCTGCATTGAAAGGCAAGGATACTTATTATGGTAAAAATCTGCAATTACGCACGAATACAGGCGCTTTGCTCACCATCGATACGATCCGCTGCTGGTTCGACTGGCCGCATTATAAATTATTTGTCCCTGATCCCGAGCGTGTTCAGGCGCAGGGAGGTCACAGCGACTGGTATGTGTTCAGATTGGCAGAAACACATTTGCTGCGTGCAGAAGCCTATTTCTGGAAAGGTGACCTAGCGAATGCTGCCAAAGATCTGAATGCAGTTCGTGCACGTGCGGGCGCTGCGCCGATTGCTCCGGCAAAAATTAATATCGGTACTATACTGGATGAAAGAGCACGGGAATTGTATTACGAAGAACCGCGGAAAACCGAGCTGACACGCATTTCCTATATTCTGGCGATGACCGGAAAGCCGGCTTACAATGGGAAAACGTACAGTTTGAATGACTTTTCCGACAACAATTTCTTTTACGACCGCATTATGGAAAAGAGCAATTTCTATAATAAGGGTGTAAAAACGCGCCACGGCGACGAATACCTGATCAGCCCATATCACGTGCTGTGGCCGGTCCCGTCGCCGACGATCCAGGGTAACACAAGGGGTATTATCAATCAGAATAAAGGCTACGCAGGTTACGAGCGAAATGTCCCTCCGCTGACCGCTTTGCCTGAATAAATTTCACCACATAAAATCCAGACAGCCCCGCATTCAGGGGCTGTCTTCGTTTATATAGTCTATGGTAGAACGAAACGTTGACTTTATATAAAAAACCTTATCCAATGAATTTTACATCTACATCCGATCGCAGGGATTTTCTGAAATATACCGGCGCTGCCGCAGCTACTTTGCTCGCAGCCAATAGCTGGGCCGATGCATTGATTAAAAAAGGAGACTTCAAAATTGGCTATTCGTCGATCACCTGGGGCGGGAAGGATGAGCAGGCTATTTCGGAACTGGCGGGTCTGGGATTTAAGGGTATTCAGTTGCGGGCCAATACGTTTGGTCCGTATCGTAACAAGGTTTCCGAATTGAAGGATGCGTTGATCAAAAACAATCTCACACTTGCAATGTTTTTGAGCGGGAATGTGGAAATCGATCCGGCGAAATTTGAAAGTACTGTCGATACGCACGTGGCGCACGCGAGTTTTGTGAAGGCTCTGGGTGGCAATGCATTGCAGCTCACCAATAGTCTGCGGCCGAAAGACAGGTTGCCAACCACAGAGGAGTTGAAAAAACTTGCGCAGGTAATGAACGAGATCGGGAAGCAAACGGCAGATCTCGGTGTGCAGGCGGTTTACCATAACCACATGAACCAGCTGGGCGAAACGCCCGAAGAAGTGGACGTGATCGTGCAGGCAATGGACCCGCGGTATATTAAATTGTTGCTCGACATTGCACATTACAAGCAAGGCGGCGGCGAACCGCAGGAAGCGGTTATCAAGTATAAAAGCATTTTGCATTCGCTTCATTTAAAGGATACTAAACCGGCGGAGACCAAAAATGGCTATAAGTTCGTGGAGCTGGGACAGGGTAGGGTGGACGTTCCCGCTGTTTTTGCTTCGCTGAATAAGATTAAGTTCAAAGGCTGGGCGGTTGTTGAGCTCGACGGAGTGCCTGACCCTGAAAAATCGCCTTTAATCTGCGCGGAGATTAATAAGAAGTATATAACCGAAGTTTTGAAATACCCATTATAAGGTCTGTTTTATGTAAATTACTAGTCTGAATTGCATTTGTAAGGGTAGTTATTCTATTAAATCGTTTATCAAAAGGCAGCAAGTCGGACTATTTTCTGCTTCAATCAATTATTCCGGTATCAAAATGAAAAAGTACAGATTTACCCTGGCGGGACTATTATTATTCTTTACGCTATGCCAGGTACAGGCCCAAAAGTCGAAAAATGGCTGGGTAGATTTATTTAATGGAAAAGACCTGACAGGCTGGAAACAGCTGAACGGACAGGCTAAATATGAAGTGAAAGACGGCGCCATTGTCGGTACATCTGTGATGGGAACGCCTAATTCCTTCCTTACCACAGAAAAAGACTACGGCGATTTTATCCTGGAACTGGAAGTTAAAGTAGACAATAAGCTCAATTCGGGCATTCAGATCAGGAGCCTTTCCAAGCCGGATTACCAGGATGGACGGGTGCACGGCTACCAGGTTGAGATCGATCCGAGTGATCGCGCGTATTCGGCCGGACTGTACGACGAGGCCCGCCGCGGCTGGCTTTATCCGCTCGATCTAAACCCGGAAGCGAAAAAAGCATTTAAAAAAGAAGCCTGGAACAAATACCGCATTGAGGCGATCGGAACCACGATCCGCACGTTTTTGAACGGGGTACCGGTGGCACATTTGGTTGACGATATGACGGCGAGCGGTTTTATCTGTCTGCAAGTACATTCGATCGGAAGTAAAGATTTGGAAGGCACGCAGGTGAGCTGGAAGAATGTGCGCATTCAAACCACCAACCTGAAACCTAGTCCGGCGGCTAATATCCGGATCGTGAACCTGATCCCGAACAAGCTGGATGCGGCGGAAAAAGCGCAGGGCTGGTCACTGCTTTATGACGGAAAAACGGCTGATCAGTGGCGTTCTTACGGCGGAACCGATTTTCCATCGAAACGCTGGGCTCACAATGACGGCACGATTACGATCTCAAAATCAGACGGTTCGGAAACGGGAAATGATATTGTTACCAAAAAATTATACGGACCTGCCTTTGAATTTGAATTCGATTTCAAACTGACCGAGGGCGCAAATAGCGGCGTGAAATATTTCGTTGACCAAAAATTCAACTCAAAAGGAAAATCGGGAATAGGCTGCGAATACCAGGTACTTGACGATGAAAAACATCCTGATGCAAAACTGGGCAAGAATGGAAACCGGACGATCGCTTCCTTCTACGATGTAATACCTGCTGAAAGACCGAGAAATTCAATGAAGAAAATCGGCGAGTGGAACCAGGGGCGCATTGTGGTGCAGAAAGACGGGACTGTTCAGCATTTTTTGAACGGATATAAAGTAGTAGAATATGTGCGCGGCTCGCCGCAGTTCAAGGAATTTGTGATGAGTTCTAAATTCAAGGATTTCGAAGGTTTCGGAATGTCTACGCAGGGAAATCTGCTTTTACAAGACCACGGAGATAACGTTTCTTTTCGGAGCTTAAAAGTGCGTGAATTGTAATAAAAAGCTGTTTGAAAAAATAGCAAAAAATACAGTAGATAGATGAATATCTACTATTTACAACTGGTTGCGGTGAGCAGCCGGATCTGATAATTAAAAATTAACCTTTATAAAAATGGAAAGTAGAAGGGAATTTCTAAAAAATGCAGCGCTGGCCTCGGCGGGCGTAGCGGTTGGAGCTAATGCTTTCGGAGCAGCCAGTTACCGTCGGATATTAGGTGCAAATGACCGTGTACGTGTTGGGGTAATCGGCTTTTCAGATCGTTTCCGCAGCTCACTCGCACCAAGCTTTTCTGATCACGCGAAGGAATTGAATTTTGAATTTATGGGCGTTTCCGATCTGTGGAACCGTCGCCGCGACGAAGCAGCCGCGTTTATGAAAGACAAGGCTTATGCTTCGAAAGAGTTTATTAAAGCCAGGAATAATGAAGAGTTGCTGGGCCGCAAGGATGTGGACGCGGTGATCATCAGTACAGCCGATTTTCAGCACGCATTGCATTGCGCCGAGGCAGTGAAGTCTGGCCGTGATGTGTATGTGGAAAAACCTTTCGCCGAAACCCTGGAAGATGCGAAAGTGGCGTTGAAAGCGGTGGAAAGTTCAAAACAGATCGTACAGGTAGGATCGCAGCGCCGCAGTGCTCCTAACTATTGGGCAGCTTACGAATATATTAAATCCGGCAAATTCGGCGACATTACTACGGTGGAAATGACCTGGAATGTGAACCAGCCGGGGAGGTGGAGAAGGAAAGAACTCGTTTCGCAGATCCGTAAGGAAGATACCGACTGGGACCGCTTCCTGATGAACCGTCCGAAAGTGGAATGGAACCCGCGCTACTATCTTGAATTCCGCTTGTTCTATCCCTATTCTTCGGGTATTCCGGGCCAGTGGATGGCGCACCAGATCGATACAGTTCACTGGTTTTCAGGACTGGATGCGCCGCGTAATGTGGTGGCAAATGGTGGAATCTATACCTGGAAAGACGGTAGGACCAATGTGGATACTTTCAGCGCGGCATTTGAATATGGTCCGTTTGATGATAAGAGTAAGGGTTTTCAGGTGATCTATTCTTCTCGTTTTAACAATGAAGCAGGTGGCGTAAAAGAATACTACTATTCAAATGGTGGTATGATCAACCTTGATACGAACAAGATCACGTCGGAAGGCGGATTGAAGGAAAAAGATGCGAAGGGAATGGGATTACAGGCTAACCTGCTTCCTGAAATGTCTTTGAAAACGGGCGACAAAATCGCAACCGACGCCAATACCGGCGCCGATCCGATGACCTCCATGCACATGCGTAACTGGATGGATTGTATCCGCAGCCGGAAAGAAACGAATGCGCCGGCGCGCGTAGGTTTTAATCACTCCGTTGCCAATATTATGGCCACAGAGGCTTTGCATACCGGTAAAAGAGTAAGCTGGGATCCGAAAAAGCGGGATATCATATTGAGCTAGGATTGTAGTTTTTAATTTCAAATAGATCAAAAATAAAGTGAAACTAAAAAATACAGGCTTTTTACTGGCGACCGTTTCTCTCGCTGCATTTGCCGGATTGGCAAATGCACAAAAGGTGGATCTGGTTAAGAATGAAAGTGAGAAAAAGGTGGAGGTTAAAATTGACGGGAAGTCTTTTACAGCATATTATTACCCGGGTGAGAAAACTTTGAAAAAAGCGGTTCTGTATCCGGTACAGACTGCCAGAGGAACGGTAATTACGAGAGGCTGGCCGCTCGATCCGCGTCCGGGCGAGCGCGTGGATCACCCGCACCACGTGGGGATCTGGCTAAACTATGAGGATGTAAACGGCAACGACTACTGGAACAATTCCGACGCCGTCGACCATGCAAAACGCGCTTACGGTACTATTTTGCACACCGGGATTTCCAATGTTAAAAGTGGAAAAGATAAAGGCGAACTGACCGTCACTGCTAATTGGGTGGATAAAAACGGGACTTTGACTTTAAAGGAAACGACCACTTATACTTTCAGCGGAAAAGGAGAAACCCGGATGATCGACCGCAGCACTACGCTCACAGCCGTGCTCGACGAGGTAGCAATGCCCGATATCAAGGACGGAATGTACGCGATCCGCGTGGCCCGCGAGCTGGAACTGCCTTCCAACAAGCCTGAAATTTTCACCGACGCTGGCGGTATTGCTACGAAGGTCCCGGTTTTGAACAATGAAGGCATTACCGGGAACTACCGCAATAGCAATGGTGTGGAAGGCGAGGCGGTTTGGGGGAAAAGGGCGATCTGGTGTAATCTGACTGGTAAAATCAAGGACGAAAATATCAGTGTAGCGATCATCGACCACCCTAAAAACGTAGGTTATCCTGCTTACTGGCACGCGCGGGGTTACGGACTTTTTGCGGTGAATCCACTTGGTATGAAAGCATTAAGCGACGGGAAAGAAACGCTGAACTTCAAGCTGAAAAAAGGCGAATCGACTACCTTTCGTTACCGCATGGTAATTGCTTCCGAGCATTTGAAAGATACCACGCTCAACGAGCTGGCTGCGGCTTACGCAAAGTCGAAATAAGGTTTATCTTGCAGCATGATAATAAAAGCTCCGGTTCGCGCCGGAGCTTTTTTGTTGACACGTAGATTCTCTTTTCGCACACTATTATATGAAAGTACCGAGATATCCGGTTGATCAGTTGAGTGAATACACGTTTCAATTTTTCAGTACCGGCCCGCGCGGGGTGTTCGCGTTAAGAACGATTTTTACGAAAGAGAATACTGGATCGGGTGATGAACTTTATAATCTGGCATTCGGGCTCTGGAACTCGGATTTGCAAGATATTGATGATCGGATTGAATTGAGAAATGGTGATGCAGATCAGGTTTTAGCAACTGTTGCTAGGGTAACCCTTGACTTCTTACACCAACATTCAGGAGCTTTTATTTTTGCTCAAGGAAGTACACCATCCCGAACGAGGAAGTATCAAATGGGAATCTATAAATACTTTGATGAACTTCCAAAGCATATCAAAATACTGGGATTACGGACAGATTTCAATTCCCATAATACATCAAATTGGATTGAATTTAAGGTAGGTGTTAATTATCAAGCGTTCCTTTTGTATTCAAATGTTCGTTATATTTGAATAGTACTATACAACATCATACTATGAATGTAGCCAAAGCTGGTACAGCAAAGTCAAAAATATCAGCAGGAGTACAGGTTGAACAACCAGTGAAGAAAATGTCTTTGGTTGATGAGAAGATGGAGCAGATGAGGACAACTCTGGAACAACACCCGATCCCGGAACACCTCCTGAGCAGGAACAAAAAACCGCGTAATCCGTAATGCCAAAGTCGACTTACATTGCAATACTTCGCGGGATTAATGTCAGCGGAAAAAATATGGTCAAAATGCCGGCGCTGGCGGCAATGTTTGAGCAGGAAGGTTTTGAGAATTGCAGGACGTATATACAGAGCGGCAATGTGCTTTTTACTTTTGAAGAGACTGACGAACAAGAACTGGCAGCGCAGATTACAGATGCAATTGCGAATGCATTCGGCTACGATGTTCCGGTGATTGTTTTGAAGGTAGATACAATGCAGTCAGTTTTCGACAAAAACCCGTTTTTGAAAGCTCAGAAAGAAGATATTGCTGATCTCTACGTGACGTTTTTGTCTGAATCTCCGGCACTGGAATTAGTAGAAAAAATCGACGCTCAGAAATACCAGCCGGATCAATTTGTCTTAGAAGGCAACACCATTTATATCCACTGTCCACAAGGCTACGGACGTACTAAACTGAATAATAATTTCTTTGAAAGTAAGCTGAAAGTGGCCGCCACTACCCGTAACTGGAAGACGGTGGCGGAGCTGGTGAGGCAGGGGAATGAACTTGCTTCGCAGCACTGATACTTTGGTTTAGTGCCAAGAAGTTGTTTTCTTGGTCGAAAATCGTTTCAAGACATCTCAATCCTCAATAGTAATTCACTTAAGTACGATATGAAAGACAATTCAAGACGCAGGTTTTTGCAAAATGCCGGTATTGCGACGATTGCATCGGTAAGCCCGTTGGCCGCAGCACCGGAGAAACAAAAAGAGCTTTTTATTCACCACGTATATTTTTATCTAAAAGAACCACATAACGCGGAGCACGAGGCTAAGTTGCTTGAAGGGTTGACCAAGCTGGCGAAAGTGCCTACTATTCAGTACGTTCACATTGGGAAGCCTGCTGAAACCAACCGTTCGGTGATCGTGCGCGACTATACTTTTTCATGGATGTGCTTTTTCAAAAATATCATTGAAGAAGAAATCTATCAAACTCACCCGATCCATCTGGAATTTATCAAAGACTATGGTCACCTCTGGGAAAAGGTGATCGTTTACGATTCAGTGGGGCCGAAGAAAGTAGGGTAATAGCAGGAAACGTCTTTTAACTGCAATTCGACGCTAACTTCTAATTCGATCATGTTTAAAAAGTCTTTTTTACCGATTTGTGTGGCGCTTGTAATCTTTGCCGCACAGATCGGTAAACCTTTATTTGCCCAAAAACTGAACGCTGATATCCGCCTCAATCAGGTAGGTTTTTATCCGCAGGCACCGAAATTAGCGGTCGTTGTGGGGGACAAGTTTACTGATTTTGTGGTCAGGGACGCAGCTGGGAAGGCTGTTTTTAAAGGAAAGCTGAGCGAAATACGCAATAACCAGCATTCGGGGAAAGTCAGCCGGATTGCGGACTTTTCGAGTGTTAAAAAAGCAGGTAAGTACACGTTAGAAGTGCCTGGACTTGGAAAATCGGCTGCATTTGACATTAAACCAAAGGTCCACAGGGAAGTGGCGGCCGCGTCGCTAAAAGGGTTTTACTATCAGCGCGTGTCCACAGACCTGCCCGAAAAGTTTGCGGGCAAATGGGCGCGCCCGGCGGGGCACCCCGATGACAAAGTGCTCATTCACGCCTCGGCAGTATCGGAAGGACGGCCTGAGAATTTTGTAATAAGCTCACCAAAAGGCTGGTACGATGCGGGAGATTATAACAAATACATTGTCAACTCCGGTATTACAATGGGCACACTGCTGTCTTTGTATGAAGATTTCCCATTGTATTTTGAGAATTTCAATACCAATATCCCTGAAAATAATAACTCGATTCCTGACCTGCTCGACGAGGTAATATGGAACCTGCGCTGGATGCTGACTATGCAGGATCCGGCCGACGGTGGCGTTTACCATAAATTAACAAACCCGAGATTCGACGGAATGCTAATGCCCGACGCGGCTGATAAGCCAAGGTATGTGGTACAAAAAAATACAGTTGCGACGCTCGATTTCGTGGCAGTAATGGCGCAGGCGGGCAGGATTTTGAAGAGTTTTGAAAACAAATTGCCGGGATTGTCCGATTCATGTATCGTTGCGGCAGTGAAAGGCTGGGAATGGGCAGCCAAGCATCCTGAGGTATATTATGATCAGAATGAGATCAACAAGAAATTTGATCCGGATATTGTTTCCGGCGCTTACGGAGACAGGAGTGTGGCCGACGAGCGGATCTGGGCAGCGGCCGAAATGTATGCGACTACCGGGAAAATGGAATATTTGAAAGGTATTGATCTGAAAGCAAAACAGCCACTTGCGCTACCGACGTGGAGTATGGTACAAACGCTGGGTTACTACACTTTGATCCGAACCAGCGAAAATTTGAAAACGGAGGCCGCATTGATAGACCCTATTAAAAAATCGGTGAAAGATTATGCAGATGGACTTTTAGCTGATCTCGAAAAACAGCCTTACCACACTGTTATGGGCAAAGATGCAAAGGATTATTCATGGGGCAGCAGCTCAGTGGCCGCGAACCAAGGAATTGCACTTTTGTATGCTTTTAAACTTACCAAAGACAAGAAATACCTGAATGCGGCGCTCGGTAACCTCGACTATCTTTTGGGGAGAAATGCGACTACTTTTTGTTTTCTCACAGGTTTTGGTTCAAAAAGGGTAATGCACCCGCACCACCGTCCTTCTGTGGCCGATGGAATCGAAGACCCGGTACCAGGGTTATTATCCGGCGGGCCCAATCCCGGACAGCAGGACAAATGCAAAACCTACACCAGCAACTTTGCAGATGAATCGTTTACCGATGACGATTGTTCTTACGCATCCAATGAGATCGCGATCAACTGGAATGCGCCGATGGTTTATTTATCGGCCGCAATTGAAGCGATTATGGAGCAATAGCATTTATTTGACGGGAACAGTAGGCGGCGTTTCGTTATAGCCTTTTTTCCCTGTCATATTATCCTCTTCGGATTCTTTAATAGCCTCTTTCTTCACAACCTTTGACGGTTTTGCACTGTCATCTTCGTGCCTCGATTCATCATGCGGGCCGGCAGGTGATGGACTGCTTCCTTCAATATCCTCTTCTTGGGTCTCCGGTTTTGTGTTCATAGTATTGCTGTTTTTAATAATAACAGAGCAAATTTCATTCCCGTCATTACATCGCCGACCTGAAAATTGACGCAGCCGGGATAGATTTTCCTGTTTAAAGTCTTTTCCTGTCAGTACCGACAAAACTAATTCCCGACTATGAGCCTGTTCAATTCCGTTTCCCAGCTTCGTAACATTCTGAAAGACATCGACCTTGCGGCCATCACCAGGCTTTCAAAGAAGGTTGACCTGAATCAGTTAATGGGTGTCGTTTCCAAGATGAGCGAGGAAGATCTGGGGAAGATGCTGAAATTTATGCAGGCAGGCTCCGGAAAGAAAAAGGCGCCGCCAGTAGTGAATGGGGATTTTTATGAACTTACCGACACCCTTTTGCCCGAAGAAAAACTGATCCAGCTCAAAGTGCGGGAGTTCATGGAAACGGAGATCAAACCAATAGCCAATCATTATTGGAACAATGCACAGTTTCCAATGCACATTATTCCGCTTATGGCGAAATTGAATATTTGCGGACTTACTTACAAAGGTTATGGTTGTGCAGGAATGTCGGCATTGCTGGAAGGATTTATAGCGATGGAAATGGCGCGCATCGATTCGTCGATCTCCACATTTTTCGGCGTGCACAGCGGGCTTGCGATGGGCTCGATCTATTTGTGCGGTTCGGAAGAACAAAAGCAGTATTGGCTGCCTATTATGCAGAGAATGGATATAATAGGCGCATTCGGGCTTACAGAGCCGGAAGTTGGGTCCGGTGTGGCCGGCGGACTTACTACGACTTGCAAAAGAAATGGTGATGAATGGGTGATCAATGGTCAGAAAAAATGGATCGGCAATGCGACTTTCTCTGATATCACGATCATCTGGGCGCGCGACCTGGACGATAATCAGGTGAAGGGTTTTATTGTACGAAAAGAAAATCCAGGGTTCAAGGCTGAGAAAATGCAGGATAAAATGGCGCTGCGTACCGTACAGAATGCGAAGATCACATTGACTGAATGCATTGTACCAGAATCCGACAGGTTACAAAATGCGAATTCTTTCAAGGATACCGCCAATGTGCTGCGCATGACGCGGGCCGGCGTGGCCTGGCAGGCGGTAGGCTGCGGAAGAGGCGCGTACGAACTTGCATTGAAATACACGATGGAAAGAAAACAGTTCGGCCGCCCGATCGCCGGTTTTCAGCTCGTGCAGGATCTGCTGGTCACCATGCTGGGCGATTTGACAGCGATGCAAACGATGGTTTTCCGATTATCGCAATTACAGGATAGCGGCGTACTCACCGACGAACATGCATCGCTCGCAAAGGTTTTCTGCACGCTGCGTATGCGCTCGATCGTGGATCACGCCCGCGAGCTTTTTGGTGGAAACGGGATATTGCTAGAATACGACATCGCCCGCTTCGTGGCCGACGCTGAGGCCATTTATTCTTACGAAGGCACAAAGGAAATCAACTCGCTGATCGTCGGCAGGGCAATTACCGGTGAAAGTGCATTCGTGTAATTTCAGAGCGTGCCCGCTTTCATTTTGGCAAGAGCTGTTTCCATGTGTCCGTAGGGTTGGCTGGTTGCTTTTTGTTGTCCCAAAGCTTTGATCTGCCAGGTAAGTGCCTCTTCCTTGCGTCCCAGCTTGTAGAGCAGGTGCGCGTAAGTTTCCATATACGAAGGATTTCCGTTGATATTCGTGTTATTGATATTAGTCAATATTTCTTCACTCCATTCCATCGCAAGTTTAGACCAGCTCAGTGCTAGTTCGAGGTCTTCTTTTTTCGAAGCCATATCATAAAAATGTCTCGCGCGCGTATTCAGTTCCATGGGATAATACTGCGAAGGTTTGTTTAGTTTAAAACTCAGTACCGTCAGATTTTCACCAGGTTTCATTTTTGGCGGTTTCATTTTGGCCAGTTCCGCCTGGTCCATCCCTTTAAGTGAATCTATCGAGATCGGGCGGTAATACTGCTCTATAAATTGGGCGGCGCGGTTGAGATATTGGGCCGTGTCGCGGGTTGTGTATAGGTACTGCAGCATATTTTTTTCGTAAGTGACCTTTCCCATTTGTGGGTCGCGATCGTACGTTAACTGGGCAAACCGGGCGGCGGCTTCGGCCAGTTGAGGATCCCTTTTCATGACCGCATTCCGCATGGAATTTCTGACAATACCGTTATTCATTTCTACTGCTTCGGTAAAAGGTACGGATCTGTAAATGTTTTCCACCAGCCCGCGCGGTGCGAATTGCTGTACAGTTTTGCTCGTTTTGCTGTATAGCGCCGGCCCGAATTGATAAATGAATCTCACCGTGTTGAAGTTGGCCAGTGAATCGGGCGGAAGCTGGCTGGTGTATTCGTCAAGTACCTCGTCGGTGATCATTTCCAGCTCTTTCAGCTTCACCAGGTATTCCCGCAGAAAAGGCAGGGAGCGGCTGCCCGCCCGGTATTCCTGGGTATATGAATTGATACCCCGCGCTCCCCGTCGCCGGAGCGCCAGGTCCGCTTTTTCAGCATAAGCCTGTGGGTTGCTGGTCGAGCCGTTTTGCATTTCGAGGATATTGCCCTCCGTATCGGTGAAAACCGAAATAAGTGAACCTTGAATATGCAGCCCGTTTTTAAAATCCCTTCCGTTTTCGGTCTCCACATTCAACCGGATCGCAACGAAGTTCTGACCGAATTTTTCGGTTAATAATGGATTATTGAAAGCCATGGAAGCGACTTCGTTACATTGCTGACAAGCGCTGTTTTCAAAATGGATAAAGATCAGCTTCTTCTCTTTTTTAGCCTGCGCCGAAAGGTCGTTCCAGCTGGTCTTATTGTCAATGAATTTGATCTGAGAAAACGCGGGAAAAGTGAGAAGACCACTCAGTAATAGTATAATCAGTTTCATTGCGAGGATGCCGATGATTTGTTTCAAAAATAGGATTTCAATTTAAATTTAACCCCACAGCAAGCCCGATATAAGGTTTACTTTGATAAATCCACACTTTCCGGTTTTTGTCAAGCAAATGGTCAAGACCGCCTACGATCCCAAATGTGAATTGGTTGAGCCCCATTAGTACCGCAATTCCTTTCGACCATACCAGCCCGTCGTATTCGATGGTAAGCGCATCTTTGGTGACCCACGGGTTGATCGCTGTGCCGCCGAGACCGGTGATAAAACCTGCCGAAAGTCCGTAATGCTTCACATCCTGCGTGATCCGGCCGATCGGATTTTTCTTGTAGGAAAGTCTGTAAATGTCACTGCGATAACCCAGGTAGACCACACCATTCACATTGTTGCTGAACTGGCTAGGGAAAGACTGTACGCTGGGGCGGAATTTGAGCGGGATCGTGAGAATGTCAATATCAAAACCATTCTGCCAGTATTTGTTCGCACCCAGTGTTTCTTTGCTCGAATTTTGCGGATAAGCCTTTTTCTCGCTTACGGTAGTTTTCAGGTCCAGCCTTTTCCAACCCTTTTTCAAAGAATATACAACAATCGAATCTTCTGTATTTTCTATGAAAACCTGCTGTTTCACGTCCTTGATTTTGGTGTGATAAACGCCGTCGGCAAAATTGAATTTAGGGCTATCTTTTGCGCTTTTGCAACCGTAAAGCACGACCTCAAGTGTCATTATGATAAGTATGCGTGTAAACATTTTCGTTTGAAGAAATGAGAGAAACTTTTGCGCGAAAGTCGTCATTTCATCCTGATTTTTTTGGCAAAAATATATTGGTCCGAAATTATAATGAAAACTGTCGCAATCTCCCCCTCTGATTGCCGGATTTGCACAGCATTTTTCAGGCTGGCCTACCCTAGTTTTGTATCACTCAAATGAATCAACACAAACATTTAAACTCTTATAAAATGGAAGCGACTATGTTAAATCAACCGGCAAAAGTAAGGTCAGGCAAAGGAGTTTTGGCAGGAAAGATCATCAGCGTGATATGTGTACTTTTTTTGCTATTCGATTCAATTATGAAGGTCATTAAAGAGTCACATTCCATCGAAGGTTCCGCACAACTGGGCTGGCCGGTGGATCAGGTGCAAAGCATTGGTATTGTATTGCTGATCAGCACGATACTGTATATTATACCTCGCACTGCGGTAATCGGCGCGATCCTCTTAACAGGCTATCTGGGTGGTGCAATTGCAATTATGGTACGCGCCGGACAGCCGCTCTATTTCGCAGCTGTGTTCGCTATTCTCATCTGGGTCGGTCTGGCGCTACGCGACGAAAAAGTAAAAAACCTGCTCATTTCGAAGCAATAGAGACACTTGATTTTCCACAAAAAGAGCGCGACAATGAATATCATCGTCGCGCTCTTTTTATGGATCCAGTATTTAATAAAATTATTTTGCAGGTGTGATCACGATATTTCTGTACTCAACCGGACCGTGGTCGCCCTGAATGTACAGCGGACCCGGCTCGCCTTCGTTGCTGTCCAGCGCCCCGCCGGTAATGCCCGGAATTTCCTGGTTGCTGATTACCGTTTTGCCGTTTGCAACCAGTGTAAGCATTCTTCCTACCAGCGTAATATCTAGCGTATTCCACTCACCGGCTTTTTTCGCTACCATTTCACTTGGGCTGATAAATCCGTAAACGGCGCCCATCTGATCCAGCGCAGGTTCCATGCCTTTTGCATCTGTTACCTGCACTTCATACCGGCCGCGCAGATACACGCCGCTATTGCTGCCTTTCGGGATGCGGAACTCAACATGTAGTTTGAAGTCTCCAAACTTCTGATCTGTTACCAAATTAGCGCCAGATTTTGGGCTACGCAGGATTCCATTTTCTGCTACCCACTGATTTTCAGCGCCCACTGCATGCCAGCCTTTAATCTCGTTTCCGGCTGTAAGCTTGATCGGCGCTCCCCAGGCGGGCATTGCTTTTGGCCGCAGCGACGGGGCGCGAACACCTTTCCAGGTATGGGTTTTCCCCTCCGGAGTAGTAAGCGAGCCGCTAAGCGTTTCGCCCGACAAGGTTCCTTCTACTGACAGGTATTTGTCTCCGCGTTCCCATTGCGGTGGGATTTCGAACTTGAATTTGCCGTCTTTAAAGATCACTTCCGAAATCGGCCGGGCGCTTCCTGAAAAGCCTGTGAATTGTCCAACCAAAGTTTTGGTACCCGAGTGCCTTACTTCCAGCCAGGAAGGCAAAGGCTTGCCGGCTACGTCGACCGTAATGTCCCAGCGGCCTTCCATCGGGGAGGCGAGGGGTTTGAAAGCCGTCGCATTGGTTTCAATAGCGAAGGCAGTGAAAAGTGTTAATGCAAGGCTGAACAGCCTTCTGAGGTTAGGTCGGAATAGTTTCATCGTAAAATTTGAAATTAAGAGCGGTCAATTTATGGATAAAAATTTAAATAATAGCTGGTACTTCTTCCGCCGCCTGCCGGTATCAATGCACCTGTTTCCAATAGGTTTTGTAGGTCCCGGGTAGCTGTGGCTTTGGAGGTCTTCGCGATCGACATGTATTTTTTCGCGCTCATTCCACCCTCAAATTCTTCCGGTCCGTCTTTCAGCATTTTCTTGATCACTTTCAACTGACGCTCGTTGAAATCGTTTTTGAAACGGTCGAAAAACTGGGTTTTATAGAGTGTGAAATCGAGTAATTTCTTGGCTTCGATCTGCGCGTCGAATATAATGCGGACAAAATAATTGACCCAATTTGTGATATTGTTGCTGCGCTGCGCGGTTTCCAGTGACTTGTAGTACCGTTTTTTATCTGCCTCTATTTTTCTCGATAAGCTAAGCATAACCGGTCTACGGAGCGTTTGCGACAACGCTTTTTCGGCGATAACCCGCCCGAGCCGACCATTTCCGTCCTCAAAAGGGTGAATACTTTCAAAATATAAATGCGCGATCGCGGAGCGGACAGGAGCCCGTTTAAACTCAAACTTGCCGCCCGGCGCGGTATCATTAAACCATTTGATAAACTTCGTCATTTCGGATTTGACCTGAGAGGAAGGCGGCGCTTCAAAGTGTATTTTCTCCTTCCCGATCGAGCCCGAAACCACCTGCATAGGTACATTGCCCTTCCGCCACGCGCCAGTGTTGACCGTTTTGCTATCTTTCAACAACATTTTATGCCACTCGAAAAGCACCTCTTCGGTCAATGCTTCACTGTAAGAATTTCTCGCAGCGACCATCAACTCCGCCGCGCCTTGCGCACGTTTGTCTTTAACCAGTTCCGGTTTTTTATTGATACCCAGATTGTTACGTATCGATGAAGCCACATCTTCCCGACTCAAAAATTCTCCTTCGATCTCGGAAGTTTTAATGGCTTCAAAAACCATTGTATCTATCAGAGTGTCGACCTTAATCTGCTCAGAGACAGCATGCAATGTTCCGCTGATCGCGCCCGTTGCTTCCGCAAATGCAAACAGCAGATCCTCCATTTCAGATGGATCAAAGATGAAATCAGGCCAGTCGGATTGTTGCCAGTTATAGAGCATGAGCCGAATAATTTTACTAATCGGCTCAAATATACATAAAATTTGAGCCGATTACATTTTTTATTCGGCTCAAAAAAAGTTTTAAACAGTGGAAATCGGGCGGCACGCTCACAACTTTCAAGAATGACTTATTTCTTTTTTTCGACTTTTAACTTCGGTAAATTTGACGAAATACATCTACTTGAATGAAAGACTCTCAAATTGATATTCTCGGTGACATTGCAAAAATTGAGCAAATACCGATTGTACCTACCATGCTGGAAGTCATTTGCCGGTCAACCGGAATGGGATTCGCGGCGATCGCCAGAGTAACAGAGGATAAATGGGTAGCGTGTAGTGTGCTGGATGAAATTTCTTTTGGCCTGAGAGCTGGCGGTGAGCTGGTTCTTGAAACAACGATCTGCAATGAAATCCGGCTGAATCATGAAATTGTCGTGATCGATAACGTCGACGAGGACCCGCAATTCAGGGCGCACCATACACCGATCATGTACGGTTTTAAAAGCTACATTTCAGTCCCGATCATTTTAAAGAACGGGGAATTTTTCGGGACGCTTTGCGCTATCGATCCCAAACCGGCGTCGCTGAAAAATATCAAAACGATCGGCATGTTCCAGATGTTTGTCGATCTGATCTCCTATCATCTCGAAAGTGTTGAGACAGCACAAAAAAGCCGGCAGAAGCTCAGTGAAATGAACCACCAGCTCGCTGATTCGATTCATATCAACAGTCAGTTCCAATTTATATCCAATCACAATCTTCAGGAGCCGCTGCGTAAAATGCGTGTGTTTTCGGGAATGATGCTGGATGCCGCCAATAAGAATGATCTGGACAAGGTTCGAAGCTATGCTACAAAGGTGGACGCCAGTGCATTGAAATTCTCAGCTATCATCACCGAGCTTTCGGAGTTTACTGAGCTGTACAATGAAACCAATTTCGAAACGGTCGATTTGAATAAGGTCGTTTCTGACACTACCAGCTCACTTTCACTGCTATTGGAAGCAACTCAAACCAAGGTTAGATATGAGAATCTGCCAAGTATTGTTGCAAATCACTTTCAAATGGAGCAGCTGTTCCGGAACCTGATCACCAACTCTATTCAATACGCAAAGAAGGGAGCCGATCATGTGATCCGTATTTATCCCGGCGAGGTTGGTTATGACTTGCGTGCAGGAAATGATATCCAGAAGAAACGTCAGTCATTGATAATACGGATTGAAGACAACGGGGAGGGATTTTCACAGCAGCACCTGGAAAAGATCTTCGATATTTTTTCACAATTTCCGGATTATAAAAATGGTCAGACAGAGGGTCACTCGCTGGCCTATTGCCGCAAAATAGTTAATAATCACGGCGGCCAGATCAAGGCCGAATCAGTGGAAGGAAAAGGCACGACTTTTTCGATTATTCTGCCTGTCAGGGAACTGACGCCGGTTGATTCGTGAGAAGGGGAGTTTGAAGATTCAAAAAGACTAGTTATTTCGAATCAACTTATCGACTGCAAACTGGTCACCCTCATGTAAGCACCTGTCTTGTGGATAGCACGAGTAAAATGCAAAGCCCGATCGCACATTCTGCGACCGGGCTTTGCACTATATTATAATCCCCGACCCGTTTTATGCTGCAATTCGTCTATCCGCTTGGAAGCTTCCGCTTTGCTTAACGTGCTGTCGAACTCTACGCCAGCTTCGTCAGACAATGTTTTCAGGTAGGATTGCTGCGCGCCGGTCATCGGTTCGTCGCCGGTTGTCCATTCGTCGGGATCTTTAACTGTATTCGAGCCTTTGATGTCAGGATTTTGCGCGTTGACATTCTCTTCGTCTTTCGGCGGGTTATTATTTGTAGTGGCCATTTTGTTGATGTTTTTTCATTCGTAAATAAAAAAACCGAGCCAATTAATCCTGCTTCGGATAATTTACCATCCAGCCAATGCCGTACTTATCGTGAAAACTACCGAAATAATCACCCCAGAAGGTATCCTCCATCGCCATCTCGATTTCCCCTCCGGCCGATAAACCTGCGAAAATACGATCTGCTTCTTCGCGGCTCTCTGTGAAAACTGAAATGTACGAATGGTTACCGAGCGTCAGTTTATGACCCATCGACGGCATAATATCCGACGCCATCAAAATATCGTCTTTTCCGATAGGCAGCGAAATGTGCATGAGCCGGCCCTTTTCGTCTTCCGGAAGTTGCTCTGCGCCAGGCATATCCGACATTTTTTGAACAGACAAAAACTCTCCGCCAAAAACGGATTTGTAAAATGTAAAAGCCTCTTCCGATTTCCCATCGAAATTCAGGTAAGTGTTTAATTTAGGCATAAGAAAATTTAAGGTTATATATGTTTTGTAATGATTTTAATAACACAAAACTACTCCTAGTCTCATCGGCAAATCGTCCGCGGAAGGGACATTAGAAGGGGGTGGGTGAGACAAAATTCGTTAAAATTTGACTTTGCTAAGATTTAAATGCAGATTTCGGGTACAAATCGGCTCTTTTTTATGAATGCTCCATTACCAGTGATAAAAGTCTTCATCCTTGTCGCTACGCTATTTCTTCCATTGCGCAACGTCGCCCAGACGGGCAAGTCGGCTTCACAGAGCCAGGATCCGCAAACTATCCTTTGGAAGATCACTGGAAAAGGTATTCAAAAACCGTCTTACTTACTCGGGACGATGCATTTAGGCGAACTGGATTGGTTGCTCACATTTCCCAGGATCAAGTCGGCGATCGATAGCACAGAATATATTCTAACAGAAGCATTTAGTACAGAGGTAAATACGGTCGCCGTTCAAAAGACATCTTCAACCTTGCGGGCTGTGTCGGTACTGAATGCGGCGGAATACAAAACGCTCGATTCCTTCTTTGTGGCGCGGGTAGGAGAGGGTATTACAAATAATCCCGACGCGGAGGAAATGAATGTGGTTGAAATGTGGGCTGCGATCTATGAAACGCTGGTAATGGATATGAAGGGTCCCGACGGAATCACGAAATCAATGGATCTGGATCTCTTTAATCTTTACAAATCAACGGGCAGGGGTGGCGACCATCTTGATAAATTAAAAGACATGAACTTCGACTCCACGCAGATCGACGATGCACGTAAGGTAATGCGGAGTGTGCTGGCCAAGATACCCGGAAGCGAAAAGCCGGGCTGGAATATTTACTCACAAAATACCAATATAGAAGAAACGATGCGGGTTTATAAGCAAATGAAAGTGCCCTATCAGTTTGAAAAAACCGATTCTTCAGATGTTATTATTGAAAACGAATACGGGCATATGACCATCGAGCAGCGGAACCGGAATTGGCTACCAAAAATCGAAAAAAACATCAGCCAGAAACCCTGCCTCATCGCCGTAGGTTTCGGGCATTTGCGATACAAAACTGGATTGATTGTGTTATTGAAGGATTTAGGATATCAAGTCGAGGCGGTTAGTGTGAAGTAGCGGTGCCGAGACCCCAACCCCTGAAGGGGCTTTTCGTCTGATTGTATGCGCCGCCGCAAGAAAGTCCCTTCAGGGATTTAGGGTAATGCAAATAAGTGCCGAATCACAATCATTTGATATATTTGTCCTTCAAGCTGCTACGAATATGAAGAATGGTCAGACAGTTCATCTAGGGGATGACGACGAGGATGACAGAATGCTAATAAAAGATGCTTTGGAGGAGGCCAACCCGAATGTGACTGTTGTGGAGGCCGAGGATGGACGGGAGCTGATAGATAATGTCAAAAACTCAAAAGACCTTTCTCAGACTGTCGTGGTAGTGGATATGAATATGCCAAAAATGAATGGCGTAGAAGCGATCAAGGAAATAAAATCGGATCCTGAACTGGTTGACCTGCCGACTGTCATGCTATCTACATCGGACAACCCGGAGCTCAAAAAAAGAGCGATCGCAGCAGGTGCCGACGATTTTTTTGTCAAGCCCAATACCTTCAAAGCCCTTTTGGATATCGCCAGGGGGATAGTTAACAAATTTTTAGGAAGAAAATAGTTCAATAAATGAACATGATCGTTTGTAAATCGAACATTTTTCCATTACTTTGAATTACAAAGTACTTTACAATATATGAAATGGTTTGTTAAGCAAGATTCGATTGTGCGGAAGATATGGGGAAAGGCGGATACGATCCTTTTTATATTCGCTGGCGCTTCTGCCGAATTCGCTGTAAATAAGGCGGTGGACTGGCTGTATTTTACCGGAAAGCTCCCCGCTGATCCGCTGGGCCGATTATTCTCAACTGTTACTTACGCACGAAAAATCGTATTCGCTGAATATGATGAAGCATTGAAAGCGATCGACCAGATCACCGCCATTCACAAGGAAGTTGAAAACAAACGTGGCGCACAAATTCCAGACTGGGCATATCGCGACGTGCTGTTTATGCTGATCGACTATTCAATCCGCTCCTTCGAACTATTGGAAAGAAAGCTCACTGCGGCAGAACTGGCGGAGATTTTTCAGGTTTTCAACCAGGTAGGACTCCGAATGGGAATTGCCGGCTTGCCGGATTCTTACGAAAAATGGAAGGTAATGCGGGAAGAGCACCTGCGCGACAATCTGATCAAAAGCAGCTACTCCATTGACCTGTATAAACAATACAAAAAGCACCTCGGTTTTGGAAGGTATTACCTCTTAAAGCAAGTGCAGGGAGAAATCGCACCGTGGCGCGTCAACGAGCTGCTGGATTTGGGAAGGGCGCCACTTATCCGTCTGATATTGCCCGTTTACAAAGGAATGCGCAAAATCAGGCTGCAAAATATATTACGCAACCTGATCTTGCCGGAGCAATATAAGCCTCAGATCCTGAATCTGGACACCAGATAAGTGCAGTACTGTGTGATATCAGCCTGATGTTCTGACCAGCTGCGTGATATAATCATTAATCGTCGTCTCACCTTTGACGCGCTCGCCGGTTGTTTCATACTTTTCATCCAAAGTAACTGCGGTCATGGCAGCCATAGACTCGCCTGCTTTTTGCGAAAATCCCATATTGGTTAGCGCCGATACCCATTCCTCGCGAGGAATCACGATGGTTTCCACCTCTTTACCGAGTACTTTGGAAAATGCTTCCGCGACCTCGCCGGGCGAATACTGCGCAGGGCCTTCTATATGATACAAACCCGTTTTCTCAATAGGTTCTTTGAGTAGCTGTGCGGCAAACTGCCCAATGTTTTCCGGCGAAACCATCGGGAGCTTGAAGTCTGCCGGGTATAATGTGAAGATCTGGCCGTCTTTCTGAGCAGATTCAAGAAATCCATCCCAGTTGCTCATGTAGTAGGCAGCACGGACTACGGTAGTAGGGATATTAATTTTCGCGAGCTCCTGCTCCATTTCGAACAACACACCCAGATCACCAATTCCGTCACCAGCCTGCGCACCGTAAGTAGATAGCGCCACGATTTTCTCAATACCTGAACCTGCCAGCGCTGAAACGATGGATAGCATGCTTTTGCGTTCTTCTGCGACGGTGTCTGTATCGGGAAGTGCGGGTGGATTTAATAAAAAAAGCCGCTTGCCTCCCTGTAAAACTGTTCTGAGCGTCTCCACATCGTGCACGTCGGCGATCGCTATCTGCGCTCCTTTATCCTTCCAATGTTTCGATTTGCCCTCATCCCGCGTTACCACTGTTACATTTTCGCCGTCACCAAGCAGCGTTTCAGCTACCGCAGATCCGACGTGTCCGGTTGCTCCAAGTACGATATGCATATTATGTTGAGTTTGATGAAGCAAAAAACCGCAACATTTTTATGCCAGGGAATAAGATTTGCGAAGGATAGTAGTATCTCAAAAATTGATGCCCGCAGTGACCTGGATAGTCCGGGTTTTTAGCTTTTCGATATAAGGGCCGTCGTAGAGTACAACTTGGGATTCAGACGTACCAAAGCCTTCCTGAATGCGCACAGAAATGGGAATTGTAACTTTCCAAAGATCCACTTCCACACCAGCTCCGGCCGTCATCCCGACCAGATCCTTGCTGACTTGCTGTTGCAGATCTTCATTGATTACTATCCCGCTGCATCCCGCAACGCCGCAGCCCGTGCCTGCGTGGCGTGTTTTAAGGGCAGTACGTAGCCGCAGCATGGGCCCGGCTTCCGCGAAAGGCCGGATCCCGCCCGAGCCAAAAGTGTAACGCGCCAGCAGCGGCAGATGGATCGCTCCCCACTTCGAGGTAGTTTCAATATAAATTTGTGTGTTGGCGCCCTCCGATGTGAAATGCCGGAAGGTATTATAACCGGGCTGGAAATGCAGCGAAAATCCCTCAGGTTGATTAGAAAACGCATAACTGAGATCGATGCCCGCGGTGATTCCTGAAATCTTGGCGAGCTTATTGTGACTGAATACTTTTCCATAAAGCTGCGGCCCGGCATAGATTCCGGCACTAAACCTCCTGAATTTGGAAGCATCCTGCGCTACGCCGTAACCGGCAATGCATGCGAAGAATGAGCAGAGCAGAAGTAATTTTTTCATAGCATCAACAACGAATTAGGTTTGTTTTTATCAATATACAGTCTGGAAGCGCAAATTATATTGGCGCAAAGTCCCCCTGATTTTGTCCCGATTTCACCCGCAGCATATTTATCAGGCTTTCTAGTTTTGTGTCACAAAAATTAAACAATCACAATCTAAAACGCTATAAATCATGGCACAAATGGATTTGCATCCGTATTTAATGTTCGATGGCAATTGTCGCGAAGCATTTGAATTCTATCAAAATATTTTCGGCGGGGAAGTAAATTTTATGACCTACGGCGATCTCGACGGAAGTTGTCCTGCCGGGGTCCGCGACCAGATCATGCACGGGACCCTCATGGGCGGCTCCGTCGAATTCATGGGCGGCGACGCACCGGAAGGTATGCCTTTGGGCGCCGGCAAGATCAATCTCTCGTTAAGCGGCTTCGAAGAAGCGGCATTGCGCGAGAAATACGAGGCATTGAGCCAAGGTGGTACCATTGTGATCCCGCTGGACAGGCAAATATGGGGCGACATATACGGTGCGTTTCAGGATAAATTCGGGATTGACTGGATGGTGGATATCCGAACTGCGTAATCTAGGCATGTGAGGCTCTGCTAACGGGCCTCACATGGTCAGATTTTTCTGCTAAAACTTAGGCCAACGCCCGTTTGACTGCGTCCCGCCGGAAAGCTGAAAACATTCCAGGAAGTTTTGCGCCTCGCCATTTTCTGCTGCCACACAAGATTTCTTGCACTAAAAACCATGGACGCGGCCCCCAAACCGATATTGACGATTGACAGCGTTCGCTGATCGGAGTAGTTGAAATCCGTTCCCCGGCTATTTTCCGGATGATACCCGACCGCACCGAGTACGATCTGACCAGCGCCGGTAATCAGCCCGACCACGGGTACTGCCTTATTGGTACTGCCCGCAGCGATATTTATCTCATTCATAAAATTCACAGCAACATTAGTACCGATCAGAAGCCCGGAACTGATCACATAACCAGATTTCATCCTGTACCGGTAATCCGAAGCGGGAACAGAGGGGAACGGGATAATAGGACCATACGTCGGCTGGATCATCGCGCATTCTTTCTTGGTAAGTCCGCTGGCGGCAACCCAGCGATCGATCTCCTGATCCTTCATAGTCATCAGCGTCTCATATTGGTAGTCCGCATTGATCGCTTCGGCCATTTCACGACCGGCAGTTTTCTCGATCAGATAACCTACTGCGCAAATATTTCCGTCCTTATCCATAAAACATGGCTTCCTATCCTTCGGGTGATCGTAGTTTTTCGGGTATTTCCCGGCAGCTGAATACGTTTGCAGCAGGTCCAGCAATTCCGTTCGCCTTTCTCTTAATTTTTCCGGTAAAAACGAAACGTCCCTGTTCCGCAGCAGCCGCTCTACATATTGGAGATGTGTTCTGATCCTGAGCGTATTATCCGTCGTCGCATCGGGCGCAAAGCCGAATGCCTCAATAAAACTGGCATCACCGATGATCGCATTGACAGAATTACTGTTGCTATCACGGCCACAACCAGAAAACAGCACAAAAACCAGCAGCAAAAAGCAAAGTGAAAGGTGTTTCATACGGAAAGGAATTAGGTTGAGTTTGGAGTCAGGCAATTCATAATCAAGGAAAAGAAATGGGCGTGAAAGGTTGTAACCGGGTGAGTTTTAACTGGGGAAATTGCAGAAGCTCATGTTTCCACTGAGCGCCTCCCGCTTTCACAGATTTTTTGTATTTTAGAGCCATGAAAGCAAAAGACTCATCATCGCGGAACATGAATCACAGCACTATCTACTTGACGAAGAGAATGCTGATCAGTAAAGTACAGCAAGCTGGCAGAGTAGCTGCGAAGGAAGCGATGGAAGTAATGGGGTATGTGGTTACGGTAAGAGATGGCTGGGTCGTGAAGCAACATGCTGATGGCTCTATCGAAAGGATAAAGGAACTGGAAGTTTAGTACAGCGGACTTTATAATCTACACTTATTGGAACACACACCTAATTCTCCTCAATCTCAATTAAGACTTCGGGTTTTTGCAGGCCCAAATGGCTCAGGAAAGAGCACAGTCATCAAATCTATTGAAAAAGCCGTGGTCAACGGTAAGCCGATATTTTTAGGTATCTACATAAATGCCGACGATATCGCTGCTGCGATAAAGAAAAATGCGTTCAGTTTTATAAAATACGAAATTGAATGCACCAAACAGGATATTCTCGACTACGCAAAATCCTCCGGTCTGTTAATTAGCGGTTTAAATGTCGGAGAACTCGAAAAGTCCTTCGAATTGCGCGCCAGTAAAATACATTTAGTCGAAAAAAAACATTCTGACAGACTTGCCCAGATTATAGCAAGACTTCTCCGGGAAAAACTTCTTGAAGCCAAAAAACGGTTTTCATTCGAAACTGTATTTTCGCACGAATCAAACCTGGACATAATGCGGCGGGCTACCGAGCATGGTTACAAAGTTTATTTTTATTTTGTTTCAACGGAAGATCCGGAAATCAACAAATACCGGGTCGCGCTCCGGGTCAGAAAGAAAGGCCACTATGTTCCAGAAGATAGGATTGAGAGCAGGTACTACTGATCACTTGAACTTGTAAAAAAGGCCAATGAAATTTCTTACCAGGCGTTTTTCTTTGATAATTCAATAAACAATGAGCCTTACAGGTTGGTCGGTCACTTCAAAAAAGTAGGGGAGCAGAAGGTCTGGGACGAAATAGTGGAATCTGGAATTTCGCAATGGTTTAAAAGATATTGCTGTTAAAATTTACAAATCACGTTTGTAAATAGCTCGATTCGTAAGTCGGCAAGCGCACTGCCCGCAGGTCTTTCTTAGGGTATCAATCTTCCCGCCCACTCTTCACGACGGAGTTCAGCAGCGTGAGATTTTTCATTGCTTCTCCCATCGTATTGTTGAAATAGGCGAAAACGGTTTTTCCTGCGTCGAGCCAATCCTGAATATGTTCCGCATATTCAATCAGCATATCATCTTCATATTGCCCTTTGTAATCACCATTCGGCCCGTGGAAACGCAGGTAGATGTAGTCGGATTCAGATTCGAGCGTGCCGGGAGCAGAGCCCGGTTTGTCATGCCGCACAATCTCAAAGCCAAATTCATCGAGCGTTTCGAAAATTTCGTCCTCGTACCACGAGCTATGGCGAAATTCGAGCGCCACTTTCCAGCTTTTGTCAGGATCCGATTCTGATATGGTAGTAAGCAATCTTTCCAGTTGCGGGCGCAGAATTGCTTTCAAGGAAGGCGGGAACTGTACCAGCAGACAACCCTTTTTCTCTCCGATCTGGCCGATAACTTCCATGAACTTTTTCACGTACTCGGGATCGAACACCAGACCCTTATTGTGTGTGATCTCGCGCCAGAGTTTGAATGTAAATGTAAAATTTTCGGGAACCTGAGTCGCCCAGTTCCGCACAGTCGAGGCTAGCGGGACTTTGTAAAATGAGCTGTTGATCTCAATGCTATTGAACAGCGATCCATAATAGGTAAGGCGGCTTTTGTCCTGATATTCAGGAGGATAAAATTGCTTATTCGGAACTGGGAATACCAGCCCGCTGGTACCTGTGAAAAATTTTCCGGCTTGGGTTTCAATCATCGGTAATAGGCGAGTTTGATCGCCAGTCTGCCGTCTAAAATCATTCCAGGCCTATTATTCGCTCCGGAGGCTTTTCACAGGATCCAGCAAAGCCGCCCGGATCGCCTGATAACTGACGGTCAGCAGCGACACGAGGACCGCCAGAAAGCCGGCGAGTGCAAACGTCCACCATTGCATATTGATCCGGTAAGAGAAGTCGCTGAGCCACAGGCTCATTGCGTACCAGGCAGTCGGAATGGCGATGACAATCGAAATGCCGACCAGTATCATGAATTCACCCGAAAGCAACGCCGTAATGCTCATCACCGAGGCGCCGAGCACTTTCCGCACACCAATTTCCTTCACCCGGTTTTCTGCCATGTAGGCAGCCAATCCGAAAAGTCCCAGGCAGGAAATGAAGATCGTAAGTCCGGCAAAAAGGCCTGTCAACGTAGCAATGCGACGGGTATCCTCAAATTTGAGGGCGAAATCCGCATCTACAAAATGGTATTCAAAAGGATAGTCAGGGTTATATCGCTTAAAAATAGCTTCCATACTTTTGAGCTGATCAGCCGGCGATTTGTCCGTTCCAAGTTTGACGTGAATCACATTGAAATAACTCTGCGCCCCCTCGATCACCATCGGCCGCGCATGTTCGTAAGGCGAGCCGATCACAAAATCTTTGACCACACCCACTACGCGATACGACTTCTCCTCATCTTTCACGATCTGCCCGATCGGATCTTTGAAGCCCATTACTTTTGCGGCGGTTTCATTGAGTAGCATTGCCGAGGAGTCGGCAGGGAACTTGGTAAGGTCCATATCGCGACCTTGCAGCAGTTGGAGGCCAGCTGTTTTTACCAGATTTTCGTCTTCGCTGAAACGGTCGAAATCGATATTCTCTGCCTGATTTTTCCCAGCCCACTTAATACCCCAGGTATCCGAATTCACATAGCTGAGCGGCGAGGCCGTTTTAGTCACAGAAGCAGCACCGGAGGCAATCAGTTCGCTTTTGATCTGGCGGTAATTCTTTTCCATGTCGCCGGTGATCCAGTGGAAAACGACTTGTCCGCGGTCATAACCTGCATCGCGCCGCTGCGCGTGCTTGATTTGCTGTACGACAATAAGTGTGGAAATGATCAGGACTATTGCAAAGCTGAATTGTACCACAACCAATACTTTACGCGGACTTACTATTGCATTGGTTCTTTTGAATGTTCCTTTTAGAACCGCGATCGGCTTGAAAGAAGACAGGAAAAACGCGGGATAACTGCCTGCAACCATACCTGTAAATACAATAAAAGTCAGGATAGCGAGCCAGAAATAGGGATTTGAATATGGTAAGGCCAGATTTTTACCTATTAATAAATTAAATGCAGAAAGCGCCGCGACCACGAGCATCAAAGCCAGTATGCCTGCGATCAGCGATATCATAATGGATTCTCCCATAAACTGCGCCACCAGCAAGCCTTTATTTGCGCCGGCCGTTTTCCGTATCCCGACTTCCTTCGCCCGCTTTTCGCTTCGCGCTGTACTGAGGTTCATGAAATTGATGCAGGCGATCAATAGGATAAATGCAGCGATAATGCCAAAGAGCCGCACAATCGCTATTCGGCCGCCGGATATTTTTCCATCTTCAAAATTGGAATAAAGGTGCCACTTACTGATCGGGTGGAGGAAAATTTCGCTGTCTTCGGTCTTGTTGGAATGCCTGATCGTCACATCCCTGATCTTTTCGGCAAAGCGCGCCTGGTCAGTTCCTGGTTTCAGTTCAATATAGGTTTTGACCGTATTATTTCCCCAGTGTTCGTCGTCCTGTCCCGTCTTTTTCATGTATTGCCAGGGCAGCAGGTATTCGAAGGTAAATGCAGTATTGGTGGGTAAGTCCTGCATGATTCCGGTTACCGTAAAATTATCCTTGTCGATCGTCAGCGTTTTCCCCAGCGCATCTTCGGTATCAAACATTTTAATCGCCATTTTCCGGGTAATCACAATAGAGCTGATATTGCTCAGCGCGGTTTTCGGATCGCCTTGAAGAAGTTTGAAGTCAAACATTTCCAGGAATGCGGCGTCCGTTGTCATCGCCTCGGAGGAAATTTTCCTTTCGCCCACCCGCGTTACGTACCAGCGGGAATAATTGCGGGATATATTGGCCACTTCGGGATATTCCTCCTTTAATGTAGGGCCGAGAATTTTGGGCGTACCATTCCAGCATAGTACTTCTCCGTCAACAATACTCCTGTTCCAGGCTGCAAAAAGGCGGTCGCCTTTGCTGTGAAATCGGTCATAGCTGAATTCATTGTACATCCAGAGCAGGATCAGCAGTGCACTGGCCATGCCAACAGACAGCCCCAATATATTGATCGATGAAAATCCTTTGTTTCGCAGCAGGTTGCGAAAGGCGATTTTGAGATAATTATTGAACATATTTTCTCAGTTGGTTGGCTGGTTGATGGATCGAAGAAAAATGCAAAAAAACCTGCCACCGCTTGAACTCGCTAAAAATGAGGTGTTTACTAATTATCGTATCTTATGAAATGTTCAATACCGAACAGATTTGTTCACCAGGGGACGAGGGCTGATGTCGCTGGCGGCTACATTGGCACGACATTTTCACTACTATCCTTGTCCGGCATATAGTCGGGCGCATTTGAATAAATTACCCGTCACAAACTGGGATAGTGGACTTCGAAGTCACATTAAATCAATTTAAAACATGAAAAAATTACTATTTGTTGCTGTACTGCTCGTATCTGTCCAGTCAGCGTTTGCCCAATCATTCAGCATCGGTCCGAAAGCAGGTTTGAACATCAGTAACTATACCGGTGGAAATATAGAATCGGATGCGCTTGTAGGTTATCATCTTGGTGGTATCATTAATTACGGTTTTGGAAAAGTATTCTCGATCCAGCCGGAGGTTCTTTTCTCCACGCAGGGTGCAAAAGTTGACAACAACGGAGCAAGATCAGATTTCAAGATCAGCTATGTGAATGTGCCGGTTATGTTGAAATTCAAAACCAATGGCGGATTCTATGTAGAGTTCGGACCGCAGGCTGGTTTCAGGACTTCGAGCGATGTGCCTGATCAGACGATCAACAACTTTGCCAAGAACCTTGACTTGTCGGCTGCGGCGGGTATCGGTTACCAATCCCCGATCGGACTTGGACTGGGCGTAAGATATATTGCCGGTCTTTCCAAAGTAGGAAATTTCTCCGGCCAGAATATCGATCCTGATTTCAAAAACAGTGTGATCCAGGCCAGCATTTTCTGGGCGATCCCGCTGGTGAAGTAAGCAGGTCAGTTTTTTTGTAATAGAATACCAAAGGAGGTTGGGCGCACGCTCAGCCTCCTTTTTTGCATTATGGAATGATTATTGATATAAATTGAGAAAAGCACACTCAAATGTTCTCCAATCAGAATGATTAACCACGATCAGCGCAAATCCAGCGCTAAGAACACTGACACCTCATTAAGCCGGAGGCGATTTTTTCGCCAAACTGGGGCGGCTATTATTACAACCACATTGCTGACTTCCTGCGAAGGATTGATCGACGAAATTTTCCCGAAAAAGAACAATCCGGAAGGAACGGGAGAGGACAAGCCAAAACTCGACCAGACCCTTGCGTTCTTTGGTGACAGTCTCACCATAGGCGCAGGCGCAAATGTGCCTTACGGTACACTAGTAGGCGTCGGGCTGCCCGGGAGGCGGATTGTAAGCGACGGGATCGGCGGCCAGATCGCGAAATCCATTGCGATAAGGCAGGGCGGCGAACCTTTAACTGTCACCGTGGAAGGAGGGAAGTTCAATGGAACCGAGCCGCTTAAAGTGAAAAAACTCAGTAACGAGTTTTTATCCACGCCCATCAATTTCCTGACGTATAGCCGGACAGGTACATTGGCCGGCGTGAAATGTACGATCACCCGTGAGGCAAACGAAGCAAAAGGCGAAATTTACACCATCAAACCCGACGGCGAAAGTATTGCCGAGATTCCCGACGATTCCAAATTTGTACTCGCCGATCCCGCAGAGCTTCGCACAGCGACCCAGATCCTGTGGTACGGACGGAACAATATTGGTCTGCCCAATGCCAAAGAAGATATCGTGACGGCGCTCAACAGTTCGGTTTCCTATCTCGAAGAACCAAAGAGATTTTTAGTATTAGGCGTTTTGCTGGCTGTCCCCGAGGAAAAAGGCACTGACCGTTACAATGAAGTGACGGAAATCAACAGCAGGCTATCTTCTGAATTCGGGAAATCATTTGTACCTATGGAGCCGCCGACAGAAGAAGAAATGGCGGTTATCAATTATTCGCCTAGCCCGGAAGATCTGTCTGATATAGAAAATGGCATTTTCCCGAGAGGTATGAGACCAGACAATGCGGATGAAATTCACATCAATAACAAAGGCTACGAAATCGTCGCGAATCGGGTTGTTGCTAAATTGAAAGAGCTGGAATACTAACATTCCGGATTCTTACTGGAATACAAAAAAGCCAGACGAGATCAACTCGTCTGGCTTTTTTACAGGAATGCTATCTTAGTTCAGTTTCCAGCTTGGTCTTTCAAAGTGGCAGGTATAGCCGCCAGGGTGTTTTTGCAAATAATCCTGATGCTCTACTTCTGCATCCCAGAAATCACCGGCAGGCACCACTTCCGTCACGATCTTGCCCGGCCACACGCCCGAAGCTTCCATTTCGGTGATCAGTGCATTCGCAGTATCGCGCTGGTTTTCGTCCAGATAAAAAATAGCGGAACGGTAGGAGGTCCCGATATCGTTTCCCTGCCGGTTCCTGGTAGTAGGGTCGTGGATCTGGAAAAAGTATTCCAAAAGTCCGCGGTAAGTTAGTTTGGAAGGATCGAATTCAATCGCGATCCCTTCTGCGTGCGTGCCGTGATTGCGGTAGGTTGCATGGGGCACATCGCCGCCCGTATACCCCACTACCGTTGAAATTACCCCCGGATAGTGTCTGAACAATTCTTCCACGCCCCAGAAGCAACCACCTGCCAGAATGGCTTTTTCAGTATTCATACAATCTGATTTTAATGTAAAGGAGCGACGTTACAATTTCGGTGCCCCTGAAATAACACCGCGACCAACCGATTCTGTTCAATTTCTGCATTTATAAAGAACAAAATTTGAACCGACTGCGCATTTGACTACATTCAAAAAAAGCGACGTATACCGCCAAGGCATACTATTTGCCTCGGCTTGATCAAAAATTAGCGTAATGAGATTCATTAAATTCCTTTTTCTTTTCATCCTATCCTCCGGATTTCTCTCTGCGCAGGACAGAAAAACCCCGACCGATTCCAGCGCCCTGATCCCCGATACCCTGTTGTTCAGGCTGGAAAAATACCAGGCTGCAATTACAGATATGAATGCGGCAAACAAGAAAGCTTATGACGGCGAGAAGATCCGGCAGGAGCTCACCAAAGCTCAGGCGAATGTAGCCCAGATCGACTCGGCGATGCAGCTGAACAAGACCGTTCCCGATAATAAAAGTTTGCTCAACTACCGGCTGATGCTTACCGATGCACAGCTGAAAACAGGGAACTGGCGCAAGGCACTGTCCAAATATAACCTGGAATTGCAGCGTATGTCGGAGAAAGTGATTCAGTTCAGCCGCGATTCCCTGCTCGCTACCGACAATACCGATTCGACCCAGAGAAAACTGTACACCGGGCAAATAGCAGATCTCAGGACCCGGCTGCAAAGTACCGGAAAAGTAACGGTAGCCAATCTCGATACAGTCAGCAAGCTCCTAGCAGACGTTTCTGCATTGTATTTTAAAACCATCGACCTGCGAACGATCGTCGATGAATATATCCGCGAGTCGGGTAAAAGTGTGTTGAGCAAAGAATACCGGTATCTCTGGAAAGCGCCGCGCACGAGCGATTCGGACAATATTGGTACCCTGATCAAAACCTCTTACCTCGGCCAGGACAGGATATTGCGTTACTTTCTCAACTCCACCTGGGATAACCGGATATTTCTGCTGATCCTTTGCGGCGTTTTTTTCTGGTGGGTCTACATCAATTTCCGGCTCGCTTCCAATGCCAAACTTTCGAGGGAGATAGGGCAGCTGAATCTGAGTTATCTTACCCGCATTCCCGTTTTGCCCACGCTGGTGGTATTATTCAATTTAACCCCATTCTTTGAGCCCGATTCGCCTTCCATTTACATTGAGCTCAACCAATTTTTACTCCTGATCACACTTACGATATTCCTCCGGAAAAGGCTGCCGAAAGACCAGTTGCGCGTCTGGTTTGCGATCATGGGGTTATATGCGCTCGTGATTTTCACCAATGCATTTGTCAACGATACCTTTTTGCTGCGTTCCCTGCTGATCATTCTCAATGGATTGTCGATCTATTTCGGGATCTGGTTTTACGGGAAATTGAAAGAGGCCCGGCTTCATAAAAAATTCATCAAGCCGGTCACGATCATTTATGTGATCCTGAATATCTCGGCGGTATTGCTCAATGTTTTTGGAAGAATAAGTCTGGCTAAGTCTTTCAATCTCACCGCGATCAGCGGGCTGGTGCAGGTACTGAGCCTGGCTGTTTTTGTTGAAATAGTAATAGAAGCGATGGAGCTGCAGATCAAAGTCAGCTCGTGCTCGGGCGGGCTTTTTGCACGGATCAATGTAGCCAGCAGCCGGGCCAAGTTCAGGACCATACTTACCTTCGTTTCGGTATTGCTCTGGATCATGGTTTTCGCGATCAATCTCAATATCATCGACCCGATCACAGACTTGCTGCAACAGATCCTCGCCAAGCCGCGCACGCTGGGTAATATCACATTCACGCTTGGCAATATTGTGTTCTTCGCCGTGATCGTGTACCTGGCCAACCTGCTTCAAAAGAATATCGGCTTACTGTTTGGGGAGTCTGACAATACATTCGGGAGTAATTACGTCGAGAAAAATTCAAAACTGGCGCTGATCCGGTTGGTGATCATCGTGATCGGATTTCTGTTCGCGATCACCGCATCCGGAGTTCCGCTGGATAAGATCACCGTATTGATCGGTGCATTAGGGGTAGGTATCGGGCTGGGTTTGCAGAATATCATCAACAATTTTGTCTCCGGTATTATCCTGATTTTTGAAAAACCCTTCGATATCGGAGACTACATTGAACTGGCCGATAAAAAGGGAAAAGTGCTGGATATTGGGATCCGGTCGAGTAAAATGCTCACTTCGCAGGGTTCCCGCGTGATTATTCCAAATGGGGATTTACTATCGGGCAGGCTTGTGAATTACAGCCAGAAAAATGCGCAGCTGAAAGCCGAGATTACATTTAAAGTGAATGTGGAATCAGACCTGGATCTGGTAAAAAAGCTCGTCAGCGAAACCGTTGACAAAGGGGAGGATATTGTAAAAAATGCGCCGCAACAGATCCTGTTTAATAGTATCGGGGCAGATAATGTGGAACTGAAAATCCTCGTGTGGCTGAACAGCGTTTACGCCGAAGCCGCATTCAAGAGCTACGTGCTCGAGACGCTTTACAGGAAGTTCAGGGAAAATAATATCAAGGTAATGTAGCAGCGATGCTGGTGCGGTTTTTATAGCGCGTATCGGCAGCTTTTAATCTTAAATATTTGATAAAATGCCCGCGCCAAAAATTAATACGCGGGTCACATTTGTAACCTAATTTTAGAAACCAAAAGAGCCGGAACTCTAAATGAGCGCCCGATTCTGTCCGACACGCTAAGCTTATGGAATGGTATGAAGATGAAGTATTAAGGGTCGAGAAAGAAGCTGAAAACTTGCCCTATCAGCCAGAAACTATATTTTATGGTAGTTCAAGTATTAATTTGTGGAATACATTGTACGAAGATTTCGCGGACGTAAAGCCGATTAACCTCGGTTTTGGAGGCTCTACGCTGGCCGCCTGTACCTGGTTTTTCGACCGTATTATGAAACAGATCGAAGCTGCAAAAACTGTGATCATCTATGCAGGTGACAATGATCTGGGCGACGGACGAAATCCGGTGGAAGTGTGCCTGTATTACCGGCAGCTGGTCGGGCAGGTGCGGCAGCGGTTCGGCGATATACCCTGCTATTATATCAGTATCAAACCAAGCCTGCAACGCTGGGAGATCATTTCTCAGATCCGGGCAGCCAACAGGCTCATTCTGGACGTGATCGACACGGACCCGAACCAGCATTACATCGACATTTTTCCCGCAATGCTCGACGAGCAGGATACCCCGGCCCGCACATTGTTTGAACAGGACGGGCTGCACATGACGCCGGAAGGGTACGAGATCTGGACTGAAAAGATTAGAAATGCGCTCAACCTCCCCAAACTTTCATAACCGATGATTACCTCAGCTCCTTCCCTGGCCAAGCGCGAATATCAGAAATGGTATAGCCCAGCTCTGAAAAGAGATATGGAAATGTTGGTTTTTGGAAAAAAAGGAATGCCGGTTCTCTTTTTCCCTACCAGGTCCGCCCGCTTTTACGATATGGAAAACTGGAAGATCATCGACGCGATGAGCGGAAAGATCGCGGCGGGCCAGGTACAGGTATTTTGTGTTGACAGTATTGATAAGGAGAGTTTTTATTCTGATATCCCGCCGCAAGAGCGTATTCTCAGGCATCTGGAATTTGAGCAATATATCCTCGAAGAAGTGGTCCCATTTATCAGAAAGCGAAACAAAAATGAAAAACTGGCGGTAACCGGTTGCAGCCTGGGCGCATTTCACGCCGTCAATATCGGACTCAAACACCCGACCATATTCAGTAAGATCGTCGGTATGAGCGGCCGGTACGATCTCACCAAATCACTTCCATTCTTCGACGACCTTTTCGACGGGTACTTCGATGAAAATGTGTATTTCAATATGCCTAACCGCTTCGTTCCGGGTATCACCGATGAAGTGCTGCTCAACCAGCTGAGGCAGCTGGATATCACGATCGTCATAGGGCGGGATGATCCGTTTCTGCCCGACAACGAGCAACTAAGTGCTTCACTGAATGCAATAGGGGTACCTCACCATTTTTATATCTGGAATGAAGAAGCACACCGGCCACGCTACTGGCGGCAAATGGTCAAGTTGTATTTGTAACAAGTGTTCGATTTCGGACACTTTCCTCAGCTTTTGTTTCAGTTAAATTGTTGACTTACAGGTATATATTCTCATTTGTAAAAATTGGCAAAATATTTGTTGATCAGGTGCATTGACTCTGTCCAAGCACTAAATCAGCCACTATATGCTAAGAAGCTATTTTACAATTGCATGGAGGACCCTGGCGCAAAGTAAAGTTTACTCGCTGATCAATGTAACCGGCCTGAGCATCGGGCTCGCCGCTGCCATGCTGATCCTGCTTTATACGAAAGACGAAGTCAGCTATGACCAGTTCCACGCGAACAACCCGAACATTTATCGTATCACGAGCAAGTTCCTGTCGCCTACCGGAATGCAGACGGGCGTCGCGGGCAACACCGGGTTTTTACAGGGCCCGAAATTCGCGGCCGGCGTTCCGGAGATCAGGGCCGCAGTGCGTTTCCTGGGAACTCAGAGTGATATTAAAAAGGGAAATGAGATCAAAAGCGAGGAGGTTTTTCATGCTGATACCGCATTCTTTTCCATTTTCTCATTTCCTTTCGTAAGTGGCAACCCGCAAACCGCGCTGCGCGAACCTAAATCGGTGGTGATATCAGAAGAAATGGCGTTGAAACATTTCGGACAGAAAGATGTGCTCGGAAAGTCGATGCTGATGAAGGACAGTTACGATAAAGACGCCCGGTTTGAACCTTATACCGTAACCGGCGTTGCTCGGAAATCCCCTCAGAATTCTTCTATCAAGTTCGAGATCCTGGTTCCTTTTCTCACTAAAAACAGTGAAATGGAGCGTAGTATGAACTGGTTTAATACGTTCCTGAACACCTTTGTCTTGCTGGATCGCGGTTCGAATGTAGCACTTGTGGAGAAAAAGATGAACCTCGTTTACAACGCCGACGCTAGGGAGGCGATGAAAGAAGCCGCCGAGAAATATGGTGATAACAATAAAACCGAATATACCCTTCAACCTTTTACCGACATGCACCTGAGTACCGATTTACCCGCCAACAATGGGTTAACCGGTCACAACAGCCCGCAACTATCTTACATACTGACAGGTATTGCGCTTTTTATTCTTTTAATAGCCTGTATCAATTTCGTCAATCTCACTGTTGCAAGATCCCTGAAAAGGGCGAAGGAGATCGGTGTACGTAAAGTGGTAGGTGGCGGCCGCATGCAGCTGGTAGCGCAGTTTTTGGGCGAATCTTTTCTGTTATGTCTCGCCGCATTCATCTTTGGGCTGATCCTTGTTCAACTGGTTTTACCTACATTCAATGAGCTTGCAAACAAGGCGCTTGCATTATCCTATTTGTTTGATATTAAGCTGATCCTCGGCTATCTGGCGCTTTTCCTTACCACAGGTTTACTGGCTGGTTTTTATCCGGCGATCATACTTTCGGGCTATAATCCTGTCAAAACACTTTACAACAGAATACAGCTGTCAGGCAAAAATTACATGCAGACCTCCCTGGTCGTATTGCAGTTTACGATCGCTTCTTTCCTGATCATCGGCACACTTACTATTAACTCCCAGTTTAACTACCTGATCAATAAAGACCTCGGTTACAGCGACGACAATTTACTGACTGTCAATAAATCGAACCTCACCCGCGAACAGGCGCACTTACTCCGGCAGGAACTGCAAAAAGACCCGAATGTGCTGGCTGTGGCTCCCAAAAATGGCGGCCGCTGGAATACCCGCGCGAGGGTGAACGGAGATACCGAGATCGGTTTTACGTATGAAACCATCGATCCCGAATTCCTGCCAATTATTAAAGTACCTGTACTGAAAGGCCGCAATTTTTCGGCCAGCTTTCCTGCCGATTCTAGCACCGCAGTCCTTGTGAATGAGGCATTTGTCAAGGAGGCACGCTGGAAAGACCCGATCGGGCAGGTTGTTGATTTCTGGTATGATAACAATAAGAAATATACGGTTTTAGGTGTTGTAAAAGACTATCACTACGCTGAGCTGAGCGAGAAGATCGGCCCGCAGCTCTTTACTATGAAAGCGCGTAATTCCTACGGTAGGTTTTTTGTCAAGATCAAACCCGGTACCGAATCGGGCAGCCTTCAACACGTAGCAAATACGTTCCGCCGCCTGTTTCCACTGGATCCCTATACCTACAAATTTCTGGACGATGAAAACAGGAAACGCTACGAGTCGGAGGAAAAGTGGCGCCAGATCATGCTTTTCGGCACGGTGCTCACGATATTCATTTCCTGCATCGGGCTATTCGGACTGGCGACCTTATCCGCCGAGCGGCGCACCAAAGAGATCGGAGTGCGGAAAGTAATGGGCGCCTCAATTGCCAGTATCGCCCGTTTGCTCACAGCAAATTTCCTGAAACTGGTCTGCATTTCATTCATCTTCGCCTTCCCGCTCGCTTACTATTCAGTGGACAAATGGCTGCAAAACTATCCTTACCGGATCAGTGTCAACGCGCTGATATTCCTAGAAGCCGGCCTGCTCGCCATTATCGTAGCATTCGTAACCGTCAGCTTCCAGTCAATCCGCGCCGCGCTGATGAATCCGGTGAAGAGTTTGCGGAGCGAGTGATGCCGGAGGACCCCCTGCCCCCTGCCTGTTCCCCCTGCCCCCTAAAGGGGGTTTTGCTTGGGACACGTAGAACCCCCTTTAGGGGGCAGGGGGTATTGCAGCAAGCTAGGGGGCAGGGGGTATTGCAGCAAGCTAGGGCGCAGGGGGCTTGCAGCAAGCTAGGGAGCAGTGGATACTATTCCCCCGCAAACAACCGCTTTATCGTTTTCATCGGCAAAAACATCCTCGTTCCATTTACCAACTCAATAAACTCGTATTTTTTATAGAAAGACCGGGCATCTTCGTCGATCGGATCGACGACTACGGCCAGAGAGCCAATAGAAGTGGTTGCTTCAAGAGACCTTTTTAATGCATCAATCAGCAATATTTCCCCATAACGCTGACCTTTGATGCTGATATCGCAAGCAAGTCTGCCAAGTAAAGTGGTTGGTATATTATCGTAAGATTTAGGTAGTTTTTTCGCAAGTTCCTCCGGGAAGCCTTCAAGCTTATCTGAGCAGGAGGACAGTGTATAATATCCTTTCACTACATGCGTTGAATCGGATAAAATAAAACAGGCGGAGAGACCGCGGGACACGTCCTGTTTGGCTTGCTGCGACAAATATTTGTCCAGCAGTTCATTGCCGCATTTGAAATCCTTCTTTATATGCTCATTTCTAAGATCTGTTATTATCATCTCCATTAAATTTGTCATAGTTCAATAGAGCCTTTTTCAACTGCGATCCGGGCGCAGGGGGATTTAGAATCGCTTCTACAAAAATTCGTTTGTCCTCAGTAGAGCGCAGAAACCTATCGTTTTCAGATATAATTCGGTTCGCCTCGGTCTTGGCACAGAAAATAATAAATTCTGAAAGATTCTTAAACCCACTTATTTCTGACGCAGTTTTGATAAGTTCTTTATGTTCCCGGCTGATCCGAACGTCAATCCGGTCGTTCACTAATGCTTTCATAACCTGTTCCTTTTTTGAGTAAGTTCAATAAACGTACGTAGTTATTCCGTACAAAGCAAGTGTGACTATTCATCAAATTGTCTTGAATCAGCACATATGGCCATCTATTCCACTCCTAAAAAGTAAATTTTAAAAAAAATCTTTTTTCTTCGGTTTTTTAAAGTTTACTTTGTCTATCAAATTTATAGGCTACTCTGTAAACCACCGACAGGGTTCATTTAGGGCATTTCAAATATTTCACTCATGAATGCATATTCAGAACGGGTAACTATTGCTAACCGGATGGTGGTATCTACAATCTCTTTCTTCCCAGGCACTTGTTGCTGTTGTTGAACCTTGCGGCTTTATCGGGCCGGTAGTTTCATTTATTCTGCGGCCGGTTGATCTTTTAACCGGACAATAGCGCTGCGTTTTCTCTTACTATTTTCTTTCAGTCAATGAAGATTTCTACATTCTTTATTAGTGCCCTGCTGGGCCTTTCAACCACTTACGCCCAGAAAAAGGCGGCAGCCGATCAGCGTCCCAATATTATTCTTGTGATGGTCGACGACCTTGGTTACTCGGATATCGGCGCGTACGGTTCCGAGATCAAAACCCCGAATATCGACCAGCTTGCCAGCGAGGGCATTCGTTTTAGAGAATTTTATAACAACTCCATTTGCGCCCCGACCCGCGCCTCGCTCATCACCGGACAATATCCGCACAAAGCAGGAGTAGGGTATTTCAATGTCAATCTGGGCCTGCCTGCTTATCAGGGATATTTAAATAAAGAATCACTCACATTCGGAGAAGTATTGCGCGGTGCAGGTTACAGCACGCTTTTGAGCGGCAAATGGCACGTAGGAAACGATAGTCTGGCCTGGCCAAACCAGCGTGGATTCGATCATTTTTACGGCTTTATCAACGGGGCCAGCAATTATTTCGATTTGGGTAAATATGGTAAAGGCCCGAAAGTGGAGCTTGTGGAAGACAACAAGCGCATTAACCTCCCGGCCGACAAATACCTCACCGACGAGATCACAGACCACGCGATCACATTCATCGAGGAGCAGAGCAAAACGCCCAAACCATTTTTCCTGTACCTCGCATTCAACGCGCCGCACTGGCCGCTGCAAGCGCACGAGGCCGATATTGCCAAGTACAAAGGCCGGTACAGCATAGGCTGGGATTCGCTGAGACAGGAGCGTTTGCAAAAACAAAAAGCAATAGGGATCGCCAATCCAAAACAGGCACTCGCCCCGCGTGATCCCGATGTAGCCCTTTGGGAAAATGTTCCTTACGATGAAAAACTGCTGTGGGAACGCAAAATGGAAATATACGCCGCGATGGTCGACCGGGTAGACCAGAACATCGGCAAGCTGCGGGAGAAACTTAAAGCTTTGAAAAAAGACGAAAACACAGTGATCATCTTCATTTCTGACAACGGTGCGCAGGGCGGTTATGCAGGTTCATCTCCACGCAAGCCCCAACGTAACACGGGACCTGCGGGTTCGGCGGGCTCGTATGTGTACCAGGATCAGCCCTGGGCTTATGTATCCAACACGCCGCATTCAGCTTACAAAAACAATATGCACGAAGGCGGGATCAGCGCACCTTTTATTGCCTGGTTTCCAAAACAGATCAAAGCCGGCACAATCGTAAAAGGTACCGGTCACCTGATCGACCTCGCGCCGACTTTCTACGATCTGGCCAAAGCGACTTACCCGGCAACGAGCAATGGTATCAAGACCAATGCATTACCGGGAAGAAGTCTGGTGCCGGTACTGACCGGAAAAGCCGAAGAAGTGGACCGTGGCGGCGAGCCGATTTTTTGGGAGCGCGCCGGAAACCGTGCAGTGAGAAACGGGAAATGGAAAATCGTTTCGACTTACCCTGCCTACAAATGGGAATTATATGATCTGGAAACAGACCGGGGCGAAACCTCGGACATTTCGGCGACCCGCACCGACATCGTGAACGAACTTTCGGCTGACTATGTGCGCTGGGCTGAACGCACGGGTGTAGTCGAATATGATAAGATCAAACCCAAAACACCAATCGGAGCTCAGGCACCTAGGCCAGACCGGCGGCCCCCGACATTCTAATCCGTATATACAGCTCCGTTAAGCTTTTATAACTCACCTAAGATATTTTTAATGAAACATTTTTTAATCATCACCCTGCTTTTGCTGGGTATAGGGAGCGTACGTTCTCAGGATATTGTAAACGGTCTGGTAAAAGACGACAGCGGCCAGTCGCTTCCCGGCGCAACCGTCGTTCAAAAAGGCTCGTCAAAATACACGGTTTCTGATGTGGACGGGAAATTTGAAATACCCGCTCCGAAGGATTTTCCATTCACATTACAGATTAATCTCACAGGTTACCAGCAGCAGGAAGTCGAGATATACGAACTGGCCGGGGAGCCGATCGACGTGGTTTTGAAAACGGCCAATGTGCTCGATCAGGTAGTGGTAATTGGTTATGGTACCCAGAAAAAGGGCGATCTGACCGGTTCTGTTTCGTCGATTTCCACAAATGATCTGAAAGGTGTCCCGATCAGTTCGCTCGACCGCGCGTTGCAGGGTAGGGCGGCCGGTGTGCAGGTTACGCAATCTTCCGGGCAGCCGGGAAGTTCTGTTAGTATTAAAATCAGGGGTGGAAATTCGATCAACGGTGCAAACGAGCCGCTGTATGTGATCGATGGTTTTCCGGTGTATAATAACAACAGCTATGCGGATGCAGGGGTAACGAACGGCCCGACTATCAATGCACTTTCCACATTGAACCCGAGTGATATTGAGTCTATTGATATCTTGAAAGACGCTTCCGCAACAGCTATTTACGGTTCACGCGGGGCAAATGGGGTTGTGATCATCACCACAAAAAAAGGAAAAGCCGGCAAAAATGTGATCACCTACGACGGTTATTATGGGGTTCAAAAAGTGCTCAAAACCCTGCCGCTGCTGAATGCGCAACAATGGGCTTTGCTAAAAAACGACGCATTGCTCGATTCCAAAAAAGCGCCCGCATTCTCGCAGGCGGAAATTGACAGTCTTGGTCAGCCCGGCGTGGGTACCGACTGGCAGGACGCGGCTTTCAGGCAGGCGGCTATCCAAAATCACAGTCTGTCGTTTTCGGGGGGCGATGATAAAACGCGTTTCGCGGTTTCTGGTAATTATTTCAAACAGGATGGTATCCTCCAAAAATCAGATTTCGAACGCTATTCTTTCCGCATTAACCTCGACCGCGATATGAGCAAGCGGTTTAAAATGGGGATCAACTTTTCAGGAAGTAAATCTTCTGCAAATGTGGCGCCGGAAAATGTGGTACCGAACCTGCTGCAAATGCCGCCGACGATGCCGATCTATGACCCCACTTCCGCCAATGGATTTACATTGCGCAGTATCTACGACAGCCCGCTCGCCAATCCGATCGCGACTTTGTATTTGCAGACGAACGAAACGCATATTTACCGTGGGTTTGGAAATGCCTACGGAGAATACCAGATTGCAGACGGGCTGAAAGCGAAAGTTTCTCTCGGTACCGACATTCTGATCAATAAACAAAACCGTTACCTGCCTGCCAGCTTGCAGGAGGGCGCAGGGATTGGCGGTCAAGCCACAATTGGGAACAAAAACACCATTGGCTGGCTGAATGAGAACACATTAAGCTATAACAAAACTTTCAGCCCCGATCACGCGCTCGACGCGGTAGTGGGTATCACGCAGCAGGCTTCCACAACCGAAAACACGGTGGCGAGAGCTGCTACTTTTGTGACCGATGAATTTGGGTACCACAACCTGGGCGGCGGGACCACTTTTCAGCAATCGTCTTCGAATTACTTCAAATGGACGCTGCTTTCGTATCTGGGGCGGGTCAATTATACATTCCGCCAGAAATACAACCTGACTGTTACAGCCCGCGCCGACGGTTCTTCGCGTCTCGGAAATGATAATAAGTGGGGATTTTTCCCTTCTGCGGCACTTTCGTGGAACCTCGGCAGGGAGGATTTTATTAAAAATTTGAAGGATATCAGCAATTTGAAGCTGCGTTTGAGTGGTGGGATTACTGGTAATCAGGAGATTGCGCCTTACACTTCGCTCGCACAGGAATCCTATTACAGCTATTTGTTTGGCAGAAAACTCGTTGCGGGTTACGCGCCAAATGGTATTGCCAATCCAAACCTGGGCTGGGAACAAACTGCCCAGTACGACGCCGGTCTCGATTTAGGTTTGTTCAAAAACCGCATTAACGTCACGCTGGACGCGTATTACAAGAAAACTTCCGACTTGCTGCTCGACGTGCCGCTTCCTTATACGACCGGATATGCGAATGCATTTCAAAACTACGGAAGTGTAGAAAACAAAGGAATTGAGCTATCGGTCAATACTGTAAATAGCGAGGGTGAAATTGGCTGGACAACGGATTTTGTTTTTTCCACAAATAAAAATAAAGTACTGAGCCTCGGGCCGGGCGTGACGCAGGTGATCTCGGGTAATTCCATCGCGCAGGTAGGCTCTCCGATCGGTTCATTTTTAGTTCTGAAAGAGGCTGGTATTTTCCAGACGGGCGACGATCTGGCTACACTTCCCAAATTCAATGTAAATGACCGCGCGGGTAGTCAGCGCTATGTGGATATCAGCGGGCCGGCCGGTATGCCCGACGGAACGATCACCCAGGCGCACGACCGCGTGATCGTGGGGAATGCGCAGCCTAAGTTTTTGTTTGGGTTAACCAACAATTTCAGTTACAAAGGGTTCGATCTCAATGTATTGCTGCAAGGTCAGTCGGGGAATAAGGTATACAATGCCAACCAGGCGAACCTGGAAATGGGTACCGGCTACATCAATGCATCTACCACAATGCTTGATCGCTGGACACCGACTAACCCAAGCAATGTGATCCACCGCGCGATTGAAAATCCGGCAGTTACTGTTTCAGACCGGTTTATCGAAGACGGGTCATATTTGCGCCTTAAAAACCTGAGTCTGGGTTACTCGCTGCCGGCGGCGATCACGGGCAAGATCGGTATCAGCCAGCTGCGTCTTTACGTAACCGCTCAAAACCTGGTAACGTGGACCAAATACACGGGCTACGATCCCGAAGTGAGCCGCAACGAGCAGGCTACTCTTACGCAAGGTGTTGATAACGGGGTATATCCGGCCAATAAAACATTCCTCGGCGGCTTAACCCTCACATTCTAGTCACAGCGATTTCAAGTGCATTTATTATGAAAAAATATACCAATACTTTCAGATCTATCTTATTGGCGGGCCTTGTGCAATTTGCATTGACTTCCTGCGTCGACCTGAATGAAGCGCCGAAGTCCTTCGTTTCTTCCGACCAGTTTTTTAAAACCCAGGCCGACGCGATAGCCAGCGTGAATGCGATTTATTTCCGTCTTAATGCTTCCGGACAAACCCCTTATCACGTACTTTTCTCCACAGGAATGGATATGATGAGTGACGACGTGCAGCCAGGACCCGGCGCGACCAATGCAGATGTGCGCTCGCAATCGGTACTTTCCCATTCATCGACCGGCGTGCGCGTGCGTGAGATATGGCAGCAGCATTACGACGCGATCAACCGTGCCAATATTGCGATCGACAAAATTCCTGCAATCCAGATGGACGAGGCTTTGAAAAACCGCCTCGTGCTGGAAGCCAAGTTTTTGCGTGCCTTATATTACTTCAATCTGGTGCGCCTGTACGGCGACGTTCCGCTGGTTTTGCACGAAACTACTTCACTCAATCCGGAAGCACTTTATGTGGAAAGAACGCCCGCCGAGCAGGTTTATCAGCAAATTATCCAGGATCTCACCGACGCGCACGGACTGCCGAACGATACTTTTGGATCTGCGCCGAGATATACAGCTTCCGATGCCGGACGCGCTACCGGAGGCGCCGCGAGATCGCTTCTTGCCAAAGTATACCTGACCCGCTACGATTATGCGAATGCAATTACGAAAGCGGCAGAAGTGATCGAAGGGCCATTTGGCTACGGTTTGTTCACAAATTATTCGCACGTCTTTTTGCCCGCTTATAAAAACGGGATCGAACATATATTCTCCGCACAATTTGAATCCAATGCAGATTCACACGGTAATGGGCAGGCAATGCGCTCGGCACCGACGGGTATTCCGGGCATGAACGGGAATTTTGCAGAACAGCCGCTTCCGGGTATCTATGAACTGTTTTCGGCAAAAGACAAGCGGCGAGATGTGAGCTTTATTACTTCCATAGTAAGCCCTTCAAACGGGCAGACTTATCAGCTGACCTTGAAAGATCCGGTTACCGGACAGATCAGACCAAACCCGCATTTCAATAAATGGTTTGATCCTGCGCAGGCAGCAAATCTGGGACAGTCTGCCGCAAATATGCCGGTTCTGCGGTTTTCAGATGTGTTACTGATCCACGCGGAGGCTATTAACGAGAAAGACGGTCCGACTGCGGCGGCTTATGCTTCTTACAACAAAGTAAGGAACCGCGCTGGTCTGGACAACCTCGTTCCCGGACTTACCCAGGCACAATTCCGCGATTCGCTGCGTATTGACCGCCGTCTCGAATTTGTATTCGAATATTCCCGCTGGTTCGACCTGATCCGCTACAAGCCGCTGACCGGCCCCGACGCATACCTGATCAAATCGCTCCACGCCGCCGGAAAGACCAATGCACAGCCTAAACACTATCTGTATCCAATCCCGCAACAGGAAATCGACAATAACCCAAAATTGCAGGGGAAGCAAAATCCTGGCTGGTAAGCCGTTGTTGATGACCACACCGGCAATGGTTTAACCATAATAACTCAAATACAATGCTCAAAACTATTCTTTCCGCCGCATTTGTTGCCCTCGCTCTTTTTGCCCGGGGTCAGTCGCCGGCGAAGCCTAATATTATCTTTATCTATACGGACGATCAGCGCTTTGATGCGTTGAGCGTAGTGCAGCAGGAGCAAGGTTATAAGGCAAGATTTCCCTGGTTTTCCACACCTAACCTCGACCGGCTGGCCAGTGAAGGTGTGCGCTTCCGCAATGCATTTGTGATCAATTCACTGTGTTCCCCAAGCCGGGCGACATTGCTGAACAGCCGGTACAATCACCTCAACGGAATTGCCAACAACCACACAGGACTTACGGATACTACCGTAACCTACGCCACTGAGCTGCGTAAAGCAGGATACGCCACGGCATTCTTCGGGAAGTGGCATATGGGAAACGAAACCGGGAAACGCCCGGGTTTCGACTATTCCGCAAGTTTTGTAGGCCAGGGTAAGTACTTCGATTGCCCGATCGAGATTAATGGGAAAGCCGAGCCGAGCCAGGGTTGGGTGGATGATGTTTCTACTACTAATGCGATAAACTATATCCGCGAGAATAAAAGTAAGACTTTTCTGGTGACGCTCGCATTCAAGTCGGGGCACGGGCCTTTTCAGCCGCCGGTACGCCATCAGGATACGTATGCCAAAGTAAAGCTCACGGAGCCCGAAAACGAGCGTGCGGTATTCCCTTACAAAGATCAGATTCACACTGAAAGGAAAAACAACAACAATGCAGCCCAGCCCCAGGGCGGTTCGTGGACCGAAAACAATGACCAAAAGATCAGAAATTATTTTGGTGCATTAAAAGGCATTGATGAAAATGTGGGCAGGGTTTTGAAAACGCTGGATTCGCTGAAACTCGACCAGAATACGGTGATCATTTTTTCAAGTGATAACGGGTTCTTCTTCGGCGAGCACGGGCTGGGCGACAAACGCGCGGCTTATGAAGAGTCGATCCGCATTCCGCTGCTGGTACGCTACCCCGCCCGTTTTCCAAAAGGAAAGAAGATCGACAAAATCGTGCTGAACCTGGACGCGGCGCCTTCACTGCTGGATCTGGCCGGAGTGGCCGCGCCAAAATCGTTTCAGGGAAAAAGCTGGGTGCCGCTGGTTGAGGATAAGGTGAAAGACTGGCGGAACTCGTTTCTGTATGAGTATTTCTATGAGAACAACTTCGCAGTACCGACGATTAAAGCGATCCGGACCGAGAAAAGTAAGCTGATCCTATACCCCGGCGAGGAAGGCTGGTCGGAGCTGTACGACCTGAGCAGCGATCCCGGCGAATCAAAAAATTTATACAATACCAAAGAAGGCGAAAAGCTGAAAACGCAACTGCAGGGAGAGCTCGCCAAGCAGGAACAGGCAACCGGCTACACCAACCCAACCTACGCCGATCCACGGCCTCTCAATGACAAGGGAAAATACGTGCGACCGAAGCGGGAAGCGATGCCTTGACAGTGATGAGTTAGCCGCCGTGGAATGGGTAATGATTGAATGATTGAATGATTGAATGATTGAATGATTGAATGATTGAATGATTGAATGAGCCGCAGTCGAAACGCGAACCGGTAAACCAGCAAAACTTTATATTTATATGATACGATTTATAACATTTATTGCACTGGCGCTTTTGCTGAACCCCACTACCTGGGCGCAGAAGAAGAAGGCGCAGCAACCCAACATTATCCTGATCGTTTCCGACGATCATAGTGCGCCATTTCTGGGATGTTACGGCTATCCTGAGATCAAAACACCCAATATCGACAAGCTGGCGCAGGAGGGGATTATCTTTAAAAAAGCCTTCACAACTGCCCCGCAATGTGTACTGTCGCGGGCGGCTATGATGACGGGGCGCAATACGCTGGATATTCAGATGACGCGTTTCTCTGCGCCGCTCGATGCGTCGGTCACTTCCTATCCCGAGCTGCTCCGGAAAGGAGGGTACCATACCGGGATCCTGGGACGCAGCTTTCATTTGGACGGAAACAGGAGAGTGCCCGAAACGGTCGCAGTTTTGGAAAAATATGGGCTGGAAACTTTTAGAAACCGGGTAGACTTCCTGAAAACGTCGGGTAACCGCGATACGATATTCCAGCAATACTCCGAGTTTCTGAACCAGGTACCGAAAGGAAAACCGTTTTTCGTGCAGGTAGGGTACAGTGACCCGCACAGGGTTTTTAATGCCAAAAATTTTGAACCTGATCCGCAAAAGATCTCCGTTCCCGCGCACTGGCCGGATACTAAATTGTTGCGTGAAGATTTTGCCGCTTACCTGGGCGAAATCCAGCGGCTCGACAGTGACGTGGGCAAAGTGCTGGAAGACCTGAAAAAGCGCGGGCTCGACCAAAATACGCTTGTCGTTTTCATCGGCGATAATGGCGGCGCGCTGATCCGCGGCAAAGGTACCCTCTACAATCTCGGGCTGAATGTGCCGCTGATCATGCGCCACCCGGGGCTGATCAGGGCAGGACAGGTAACCGACGCGCTGGTGTCCGGCATCGACCTCGCGCCGACATTCCTTGGTGTGGCAGGTCTGGCTGTGCCCAAAGAGATCACAGGTATCAGCGTCGCTCCTGCATTTCAGAATGCAACCTTTGCCGGTCACGATTTCGCATTTGCAGTTCGCGGCGCACACGGGCAGGGCTTGCCGACCAACTCTTCGAACTTCGATCTCAGTCGAACGATTTTCAACAAAAAGTACAAGCTGATCTATAATGCGATCTGGCAGATACCTTATCATCCGGTAGATTTCGCGGGTCAACCTTTCTGGGTGGATTTAAAACAAAAGCATTCGGAAGGAACATTGGAAGAGCCTTTCGATAAACTCCTTTTCGCTAACCGCCGGAAGATGTTCGAAGTATACGACGAAGAGAAAGATCCATTTGAAACCAATAACCTGGCCGGAACTGCGGAAGTAAAAGAAATAGAGCACGAGCTAAAAAGCCGCTTACAGGAATGGATGATCGTAAACCGCGATTACCTCCCCCTCCCAATCGCCCCGTAAAGCACCTCCTCCCTTCCTCCCTTCCTCCATCCTCCCTTCCTCCCTTTCCTCCCTACGCGGGCCGCCCCAAATAAGAATCACCATTTAAAAAACCATACTTATGAAAAACCTGAGATTGTTTGTTGTGCTGTTTATGGCAGCCGTTTTGTCGACTGCTTCCTTTGCGCAGCAGGCTAAAAAAAGAGAGTTGCTGACCTTCGATGCTTTTGAGGAGAAACTGAAAGCGGCGGGTAAAAACGCCCAGATCCTGGACGCGCGTCTTCCGGAAGAATATGCACAAAATCACCTGGAAAGGGCGGTTAATTTTAACATTGCCAATAAAGAGGATTTTGCAAAAGAGAGCGGAAAGCTGAATAAAGAACAGCCTGTATTTATCTATTCGATCGGAAACGGACGTAGCGGAACGCTGGCGAAGCAGCTTCGGGAGGCTGGTTTCAAGGATGTTACCGAAGTGCCGGGTGGTTTGAGCAAATGGATCGGACTCGGCCGACCGGTCGTTTCCACTACGGGAAAGGGACTTTCTCTGGAAGAATACCAGGCCTCATTAAAAAGCGAGAAACTGGTGCTGGTCGATTTCGGCTCGCGCTATTGCGGCAGCTGCAAGCGCCTCGATCCCACGATCGACTCCATCAAAACCGAGCACGCGGCAAATGTAAAAGTGGTTAAAATCGAAGCTTACGAAAACAAAAGTCTGGTAAAAGAACTGGGCGTAGTAGGCCTGCCGACACTAATCCTCTACAAAGGCAGCGAGATCGTGTGGCAGAAAAAAGGCGGCGCTTCGAAGGCTGAAATCGAGAAAGTACTGGAAAGCCAGCATTTGTCGGCGCGGTAGAGGGGAACAATATTTGTTCTTTCTCTTCCAAACAAAAAATCATGAAAGAACAGGATATTAAAACAGTCGCGCGGGTATTGCTGGGGGCGAGCCTGGTTTATGCGGGAATTAGTCACCTTACTTTTGCGAGAAAGGAATTTCAGGCGCAGGTGCCGGATTTTGTTCCGCTCAAAAAGGATGATACCGTTGTCTATTCGGGCATTGCGGAAATTGCGATGGGCAGTGCGCTGATCGCGGCGCCAAAGGAATACCGGCAGCGGGTAGGGCAGGCGGCGGCGGCATTTTTTACTGCGGTGTTTCCGGGTAACATCGCCCAGCTGGTCAACCACCGCGATGCATTCGGGCTGGATACCGATAAGAAGCGTTTTGTCCGGTTGTGCTTTCAGCCAGTGCTGATCTGGTGGGCTTTGAAAAGTACGAGTGACAAATAAACTAATTTCTGCCCGGTGGGTGGATTAATAACAAAAACCGGGGATATTCAAATCTGATATCCCAGGTTTTTCCATATTAAATGGTGATCCTGCCGCCGGTCACGGGCAGCGTTGCACCTGATACGTAACTGCTTTCTTCACTTGCCAGGAACACGTAGGCGGGAGCAACTTCGGCGGGCTGGCCTGCTCTGCCGGTTGGCGTGTTTTCTCCGAATGTTTCCGGCTCCGGCATCGTCGACGGGATGAGCGGCGTCCAGATCGGGCCGGGCGCAACTGCATTCACGCGGATCCCTTTTCCACCTTCAAGCAATATCTGCGCAAGATTAGCCGAGAAATTCTGGATCGCAGCTTTGGTCGCAGCATAATGCAGGAGCAGCGGCGTTGGGGAATACGCATTGACGGAAGTCGTATTGATAATGCAGCTTCCCGGCTTCATATGCGGCTCTGCGGCTTTGCAGAGGTAGAACATCGCGTGAATATTTACTGCGAATGTATATTCCCACTCTTCCGACGGGATTTCCTGCAAAGTTTTCCGCGCCATCTGGAAAGCCGCATTGTTCACAAGAATGTCAATCTGCCCGAATTCAGCGACTGCTTTTTCAATTATTTCCTTGCAATGCGCCTCTTTACTGATATCTCCGCGGATCAGAACTGCCTTTTGTCCAGCCTGTTCTACATAAGAGGCGGTGTCGCGGGCATCTTCGTCCTCAACCGGGCTGAGGTAGCTGATCAGGACATCGGCGCCTTCTCTTGCAAATGCGATCGCGACTGCCTTTCCTATTCCCGAATCACCTCCGGTTATCACTGCCTTTTTACCGGCGAGCTTGCCGGAGCCTTTGTAAGAGTCCTCACCGTGATCCGCCTTGGGACGGAGTTCTCCTTCTGTGCCGGGAGGAGTTTGTTTTTGGTCGGGAAAAGGTGGTGCCGGATATTTTTCTTCTGGATTTTGCATTCCTGATTCGTTGGTTTGTTGATTTTCCATTGTTAAAAGATTTTGAAGAACTGATACTTTAAAAACCGCAGCAGCCTACAAAAACAGTTCCAGAATCGGCGCGCAGCTTGAAAGCTGATGGGAATGTAAGTGCATTTTGCTACGCTGGCATGGCCTTTTTCGCCCACCCGACTTTCAGTTTTTCATCACTTCATAAAACAGACAATGGACCATTTTGAACAAAGAAGACGCTTTTTACAACAGGTCGGGCTTGCCGCGATGGCGGTACCGGGCCTTAGTGTGCTGGGTAACGACGCCTGGGCTGCGCCATTTAACCAAACCAAAAAACTAGGGATCGCACTGGTGGGACTCGGTAAGTACAGCGAGGAGGAACTTGCGCCCGCTTTACAGGAAACGCAGCAATGCAAACTGACCGCAATCGTGACGGGATCGCCCGATAAGGTCTCCAAATGGAAGACCAAATATGATATTCCGGATAAAAATGTTTACAACTATCAAAACTTCGACTCCATAAAAGATAACCCGGACGTGGACATTGTGTATGTGGTACTGCCCAATTCCATGCACGCTGAATACACGATCCGCGCGGCAAAAGCGGGAAAGCACGTGATCTGTGAAAAGCCGATGGCGACTTCGGTGAAAGATGCGGAGGCGATGATCAAAGCTTGCAAGGATGCGGGAAAAATGCTCTCAATTGGTTACAGGCTACATTTTGACCCATATAATATGACGATTGCCAAATTCGGGAAAGAAAAAGTGCATGGCGAAATAAAGAAAGTGCGAGCGATAGACAGCCAGGAAATGGAGGCTGGCGTGTGGAGACTCGACCACAAACGCTCAGGCGGCGGGCCGGTAATGGACCTGGGCGTGTATTGCGTGCAGGGTTCGCTCTATGCGATGGGGATGAACCCGGTGAGTGTCTCGGCCAAAGAAGGTCCGAAAACGGAGAAGGAAAAATTTGCGACCGTCGAACAATCCATGGAATTCACACTCGAATTTCCGAATGGGGCAGTTGCCAATTGCAGCACAAGCTATGCCGACAAAGGCAACCTGCTGCGTGTGGAAGCTGCAAAAGGCTGGTACGAACTTGAACCTGCCTATGCTTATAAAGGTATAAAAGGGAAAAGCAGTATTGATAAAATTGAATTCCAGCAGGTCAATCAGCAGGCTGCGCAGATGGACGATTTCGCTGGTTGCGTGATCAATAAGCGGCCGACGAGGGTACCGGGCGAAATGGGACTGCGGGATGTGAAAATCCTGATGGCGATCTACGAATCGGCGCGGACCGGGAAAAAAGTGCCGCTGAATCTGGGATAGTATCAATTATTGCCAGCGATCCACTGTTCGATATTCCGGCTCAGCGCCTGCATATCCATTTGATCGTGGCTGTAAAAGATATCACCCTGCGCACTTTTGATCCACAGAAAACGGCTGGCTTTTTTATTGACAAAGAGCCAGACCGTTCTTCCGTCTTTGGTCTTGAACCTGCCTTTGGCATAATCACCCGCCGCAAAACCATTTGATTTGTAAGAGATCTCGGGAATGCGGTCAACAAGTTGCTGCTTTTCAACTTCCTTTCTGTTGAGTGTTATTCCAAATGAGCCTTCAATGGCCAGTTTATCTGCATTCAGCCTTAATTCACTGCTTTTGTAATCTTTGACACTGGTGAACAGCAGGGTGCCAATTATCACTACCAGCACGGTGCCTGCAATGTAGCTCCCCGCTTTCTGACCCGATTTTCCTTTGTTATAAGCCGCCGTTTTTACCAGAAAATAGAAATATGCTACCAATGGATATACGGTCATGAATATACTTGCCCAATTATTATCGACGAGGCTCAGCAGACAGACGCCGATAAATAATGTCGCAGCCAGCGTCAGATGGAAATGCTTAAACAGCCTGATGTAGGAGGTAATATCAAATTGTTGCCGGTCCTGTTCCGACATCGTGTTGTAGCCGGACAGACTATACCTTGCATTTTTTTCGGTCACAAGAAAACCTATGGAACCGAATACGACAGAGAGGATGAGTGCGATGAGGATCATAGGCAACAAAATACTAAAAAGTATTCAGTACTCCCAGAGATTTTGAGCTTATTTACACTTGCTCTTCGCCAGTTTCACTCCATCGTAGCGTACGCTGGCTTTGTCGTCAAAAACGAATTTCCCGTCTCGAAATACCCGTTTACCCAGGCCCTCTACCAGCAGCGTATCTTTCTTTAAGAAACTTACTTCGTTGATAAACTGCGAATCGGCGGCCATGAAAGTATATAGTCCCCAGATCGTGTCGCCCTGCATTTTCCCCAATAACATGCCATTATTCTGCTGCTTTTCATAAAGCTTGTAGCCAAGACTGCCTTTGATACTATCCCCGAACATCAACGCATTAAACAATACCGTATCCTGTTGCACAAAAGATGCATAGCAGAGATTAAAAGTGCTGTCGGATTCAGAGGTCTTCGTGTTGACCGCAGAATTTTCGGTCGGGCCGGAGTTGCAGGCAGTGAGTGCAAGCAGGGACAGGCTAATTAGTACGGGAGAGATTTTCATATTCGGATTTGCAGCGCTGGCAGTTTTAGTTGTCGGGATAAAAATTACTTTTCACAAAGCTAGATTCGGCCGACAAGTAAAAAAGTGACATGGAGCAGGTCCGTTTTATGAGAATGATCATTGATTCAAATGCCGGCGATCACATCTTAAAAACAAAAAAGCCGGCAAGACCTGATGGTCGCCAGCTTTTTCGTGTATTAAAACCTGCGGAAATTACTCTGCGCTGGCTTCTTCGTTTACATAGCTTTCTGCCAATTCGGTCAGGATATGATCTGTTTCGCCTTCCTGATCCAACGTTTGTTGCAATAGGGTAGCCGCTTCTTCGTAACCGAGCGTACGGGCGATATTTCTAAGGGTACCATACGAAGCGATTTCGTAGTGTTCCACTTTTTGTGCTGCCATGATCAAGCCGCAGTCACGCACCATGGTGCCTTTTTCTGTGCTTTCGATGATCTCGTTAGCTTCCTCGATCAAGCCTTCCATTGCAGCACATTTTTTAGCCTGCGCTTTTTCCCCAACAATCTCAAAAACCTGCTCCAAAGTTGCTGCATGTTGTTGAGTTTGCTCAGTGTGCAATTCGAATGCTGATTTCAATTCTTCGGAAGTTGCATTTTTGGACAACTTAACCAATGCCTTTGCCAGGTTTTTTTCAGCCCAGTAAATGTCTTTAAGTCCATCAACGAACAGTTCTTTCAGCTTCGCGCTATCTTGTTCAGTAATTTGTTTTGTGGCTTTGGTCTTGCTTTTAGTCGTTTTCATGATTTCGGTTGTAAAGTTTTGAGTTCTGGAAAATTTCCACTGCCGCCGCTTATAAAAATTTTGTACCAGCGCATTTTTTGGAAGTGGGTCCCGGCTGGACGAACCGTCGCGCTAATACGCGCGGGAAAATGCGCGAGGCAGCCGCGCCGGTAGCTGATCCCGGAATTGGAAAGCTGTTCCCCAATTTACTTAGTAGCAAGTGTGTAGGTGCACTTTTAACGCTGGCATAGTTCTTATCTCTCCGTGTCAATTTTTATTTTGGCACAATCGATATGGGCATCAACTTACAACAAGATTTGCTATGTTTTTCCCACCTGAGGTGGGATTTCGTCTTTCAACGTCCGCAACACTTAATGACGCGCTTCGCTAAAAACGGAAACGTTTTTTTTCTGGAAGAACCATTTTTTGACGCGACTGACAGACCTTACATTCAGTTTAAAAAAGAGCTTCCCGGACTATCGGTCTGTGTGCCGCATCTGCCGCCAGATTGCACACACCAGCAGTCCAATGAGATGATGAGGGAGTTGCTTGCGTCCTTCTTCGAAGACCGCGGCAGCACCAACTTCGTATTCTGGTATTACACGCCGATGGCGTTTGAATTTTCGAAAACCTTCAAGCCGGACCTGGTAGTGTACGACTGCATGGATGAACTGTCGGCTTTCAAATTTGCTCCGGCCGGGATCCGGGAGCTGGAACAGCAGCTGCTTGCAAAGGCTGATATCGTTTTCACAGGCGGGGTTACTCTTTATGAGTCCAAAAAATCCTGTCACAAGAACATTCATCCGTTCCCGAGCAGTATCGACAAGGACCATTTTCAGGCAGCCAGGGCAGTAGTGTCAGAGCCGGCCGACCAGGCTAAGATCAATGGAATTAAGCTGGGGTTCTATGGTGTGATCGACGAGCGGTTTGACCAGGAGCTGATCAGGGAAATCGCTGCCCGCCGACCGGACTGGCATATTATGCTCGTGGGCCCGGTTGTGAAAATCGACCCGGCGTTGCTTCCGGTGGCGGATAATATCCATTATCTGGGTTCCAAAAAATACCAGGAACTGCCTTCGTACCTGTCTGGATGGAATGTGGCGCTGATCCCGTTCCTGCTCAACGAGTCCACGAAATTTATCAGCCCAACCAAAACACCGGAATACCTGGCGGCTGGAAGACCGGTGGTTTCGACTCCGATCAGGGATGTGGTATTACCGTATGCAAAACTCGGGCTGGTGAGCATTGGCGACGATGCGGAAACTTTCATTTCGGCTATTGAATACGAGTTGGGAAATCTGGATAATCCGGACTGGCTCGAATCAGTGGATCAATATCTTGCCGACAAATCATGGGAAGATACCTATGCATCCATGGCGGCATTAATGCTGGCCGCGACCAGAAAGGATAAGGCAGTTGTATTAACGAGAGAACTGAAAAATGCCAGCTGACGGATACGCACGAAATACACATTTTCAAATGCAGAACAGCCCATTCCGAACATTCTGGATGGGAGGTTTCGAATGCACGGACCAGCTTAATTCCAGCGGCAACCGCGTGGACCTGTTAGAAGTTACCGGGCATCTGGAGCTGATCAATGAGGACTATGCGCGGCTAAGCGCGCTCGGAATGAGGACGGTGCGTGAAGGGATCAGGTGGAGTACTGTGGAGTATAAACCGTATCACTACGATTTCTCGGCGGTGCTGCGCATGATGAAGGCGGGGAAGATGAATGGGATACAGCAAATCTGGGATATTTGTCACTTTGGATTTCCAGCAGACCTTACCCCTTTACACCCTCATTTTACGCCGCGTTTCGTGGCGCTTTGCAAGGCGTTTGTAGCATTTTATACCGCCAGTTTTCCTGGTGAGCTGTTTTTCGTTACTCCGGTAAATGAAGTGAGTTTTCTTTCCTGGCTGGGGGGAGAGGTAGCTGGCACTTCGCCTTACTGCCAGAGAAACGGATGGAATGTGAAGTATGCATTGATGGAAGCTTATATCGCCGGGGCAAGGGCGATGAAAGAAATGAGCGACCATGTACGGATACTCACCACCGAGCCGCTCGTCAATATGGTGCCGGTACTTGACCCGACGCCGGACGATTTACTCGCGGCTTCTCTGGAAAATGAGCAGCAGTTTCAGTCCGTCGATATGCTTTGCGGAAAGATCTGCCCGGAACTCGGGGGGAGTATGGACCTGCTCGATATTTTAGGATTTAATTATTATTACAATAACCAGTGGATTGTGGGCAGCTACCAGTTCCTGGGCTGGAATGACGAAGTCAACGATCCGAGGTGGAAAGAACTGGCCGACCTGCTGGAAGCCGCTTACCTGCGCTATGATAAGCCATTTTTGATCTCCGAAACCAGTCACCCGAAGGAGGACCGGCCTTTCTGGATTAGAATGATCGCGGCACAATGTGCAGAGCTGATCAACCGCGGCGCTCCGATCCTGGGCGTTTGCCTCTACCCGGTTATCGACCGCCCCGATTGGGATAATCTCCATATCTGGCACCAGGCAGGTTTGTGGGACAACGATTTCTCGGAAAGGCACGCAAGGGTATTGCACCAAGAATCGGCAGTTGCGCTGGCGGAAGGTCAGCAGCTGATCGAGCTTACATTAAGGAGCAGACAAATGGAGAAAGAGGGCGCATCAGAGGTTCCATCAGGCTACCTGCTGGCATAATTTTAGAAATGCGTCACATATTATTTCATCAACCAACTATCATCATTATGAAAAAGTCAATTATGCTGGTCGCTGCGGCGATGCTATACGCGACCACAGTTTCATATTCACAAACCAGAGGTACCGGCGCGGGCGAGACGAACAAGCCAAGTGAGCAGAATCCGAACAGTCAGACTACAAACAAAACCCATCAGGGAAATTCCGAAAAGACCAGTGCTGCACCGTCGGGTGGTAGCGCCCAGGCAGGAAATACGGGCGCAACGGACACACGCAGCAAGCAGGCACAGCAAAATACACCTGGCGACGGCAGTACCCGCCCCGGTGGTGCTTCGAATGAAAATGCAAACGATGTAGGTCGTTACTCGGACAATGATGCAGCGAACGAAAAGTCGATGCTGAATTCAAAGAAAGCTGTGGAAGCGCGCAGGAAAAATTTGACAGAGGCGGACACAACGGCGAAAAAGGGTAGTGGTTCGGCTCCCAAGAATACCAAAAATCACACAGGGACAACTGGTAACTACCAGAATAAGGAGATGAAGCATAACCAGAGAGTGCCTACGCGTCCATAAGCGAAGTTTGTAAGATATCAATTCGGGCCTGTACCGTCGATAACTCAATATCGCCGATACAGGCCCGAATCATTTTCTGCGCTATTAAATATTATTTTATCGCCTTTTTTACTGTATTAACTATCTCGTCGAGCGTACCGGAGATTGTACTTACCATTTTACTGTTTTCAAGCATCTTGTTCTCTGATTCGATCTCCCCGGCGAACTTGCACGTAAAGCGCGTATCTTTCTTGTCAGTCAGTATTTTCCAGCCGCTTTTCATTACGCTCCCGTCTGTCATTTTCGCGTGAACGGATATATTCTGGCTGCCTTTGGCTGGAATGCTGATATTCTTTTCAAGTACGCCATTCATTTCCATTGCATCTTCGATATTGAAACTGAACTTCCCGTCGCGCATTTTCAGGGGGAATAGATTAGGATTAAAAACCGCCACCTCCATGTCCATTCCCTTACTTTTCAATGCGAGTGCGTTCAGATCTACATGCTTCACTTCCACTTTGGGTAGCCGCAATGCGGGCAATCTTTTGGAAAAATCCATATTGAACTTACGCTCGCCCGCAATAGGAACATCCACCTCGAAAGAGGCTTTGACGGAATAATCTGCGCTATCGATTTTTTGGTTGTCAAAATATTTAATGACCTGGGCCATCGGTTTTGCCATAATTTCCATAGGCAATGTGAGGGTGGAACTGTCGGAAGAACGGATATGGATCGGCTTTTCGTAGCTGTCCTCAATCACCTTCACGGAATCGATATAGATAATGTAGTTCAGTTTCCTAGTTTTAATGTCCACAGGAAGCGGGTTATGGATCGAGACCTTACTTACCAATTTAATACGTTCCGCATCTATATCCGTAATACTGGCTGACGCAACGCCCAGTGTGGGCATTACTTTGTCCGCCGCATTTTCCTTGACTTTTTCAGAAGAAGGTGACTTCCACCACCAGATCCCGACTCCGGCCAGTACCAGCAAAACCAGTAATGTGACCAACCATTTATTGAAGCGCATAAACAGGAATTTATGGGTTTAAACTAATTTTCGGCCCTCTTTTAAATTCCCGTGCCACGCTGATCCTCACCATAGTTATCCAAAAATACCGCATCTGAATCCCACTCATTCGAAGGTCGGAGGCTGGCATGATTTTAAGACGCGCAACCCATCCTTCGGCGCAGGAGCACCGTGAGAACAGGCGTTTAATCTCAAACCAAAACAACTTAAAAATGAAAACGATTTTCTTGTCTTCAATGTGTGTAATACTGACCGCGTTCCTGGCTTTCACCGACCGTTTCCAAACAGATTCACCTGACAAAGAATTTGTAATTGCTGCGGCCGACGGCGGTATGCTTGAAGTGAAGCTGGGTGAGCTGGCATCGCAGCGCGCTACGTCAGCGAAATGCAAGGACTATGGAAAAATGATGGTTACAGACCATACCAAAGTAAACGAAGAACTGAAAGCTTTGGCCAGGAAAAAGCAGCTGACCGTTCCGGCTAAGCTAAGCACCGCAAAGCAGCAGCAATATGATAGTCTTGCTGCGCAAACCGGAGAAAAATTTGATATGCTTTATATGAATATGATGATCGCGTCACACGAGGAAGCGATCGGCGTTTTTCAAACAGAATCCAACAAGGGGCAGGATCCCGATCTTAAAAAATGGGCGGATTCGAAAATTCCTGCATTAAAGCACCATTTGGAAATGGCGGAGCAACTTTTAGGCGCAGCCGTGAAGTAAGCGCGAAGTTATTCTGTACGTAAAAGCCACCCTCGCCGACATGGTTGCGGGTGGCTTTTAAATGTTATTTAGCCTGCCTGCTCATTACCATCCTTTTTATACTTGAATTTAAGGATCAGCATGGTCACATTGAGGAGCAGCGTGAAGATGTTTGTGGAAATAATGGGTATGTCCTTTTTATCTATCCCGTAATAAACCCACAATGCATTCCCGGTCAATAATACGATAAACATCCAGGCGGAAACTTCGCTCGCCGTCTTCTTTTTGATCGTCGTAACCAGTTGTGGAATGATTGCTGAGGATGTGCATATTCCGGCTGCCAGGCCCAGGCCTTCTATAAAATCCATATTTGTGAAAGTTGTTTGAGAGACCGGCGCTCTTAAACAATTATACCAGCATACCGTATTTTACAGGTGGATTTTACTTAAAAAAAATAGGTGAAATGAACATTCATTTTCCTGTCTCAGAATGCGGCGCATCAACGGGCTTCGACTCCGGCGATCCTTTCTGGCGAAGGAAAATGGTCAGCAATACAATGCTCGCAATAGAGAGAAATTCACTCTGCCAGTTCTGAAAGGTTTCGAACCAGAAATTAGCCTGCGCCAGATAACCGCCTATGGTATCCGGTGCCAACCCTTTCGATAATTGCTCCTCGTTGTGGTCTACCCAGCTTCCGTAAAAATGCAGTACCCAGCTTGCCACGAACAGAATCCCGAAAGTGATCGATAGCGAGTTCTCGTAAAGCTTTAAAATCAGCCCGCCTTTTCTGACCGGCCAGGGCGCATCCGGCCCGGGTTGCGGCTCCCGGTCGACCTCTTCGGGTTCATCGAGAGATTTCGATTCTGCCGATCCTTTTTGTCGCAATCCGACGGTAAGTACCACATACAGTGCCATTTGCAAAAATTCACTTTCGAAATTTTCAAATGTAGCGGAAATGAAATGCCCGCTTTGCAGGTAGGCAGCGAGACTGAGCAAGGCCGCTTGCTGTTCTTCCAGCTCTGCGTTGTGCTGGTACCAGCCGGTAAGTGCCTGGGCGGCGAGGGTAACGATAAAAAGGCCGACGAACAAGAGGCCCAGTCCATTTTTATAAAGGAATGAATGTTGCTTGGAGGTTTGGCTCATTAGTCGATTTCCAGATAAAAATTATTTAGGTAAATAAACAAAAATGGTCCGGAAACCCGGGCCATTTTTAGTATTAGAATTTGCAACTATTTAATTTATCTACCTTCGCTTTCTGCCCAGCCAGGCAACAGCCACAATCGTGATCAGGGAACCCAGTGCGATTTTTCGGATCAATCCCGGTTTGTTGTATTTGAGCTCTGATTTGCCGCCCAGTTCACTGAAAAAATCCGGAACGTGGCCGCTCTGAATGTCCTGGTGCACTCCCTCGATCATATTCACACGATCTGCGATCAGCAGCAAAAGCCAGTGCCGGATCATGGATTCAGAGTAGCGAAATGCAAAACGCCTTATTTTTCCACTTAGTCCGGCTGGCGGATTGGGTGTACCGAATACGGCAGACAAACCGGGACGCTCATTGGAATGCAGCACTTCCACCATTGCCGGCTGCTGTGCTGGTCTTTCCCATATCATTCCCTTATTGTCATTTTCGGTCCGTCGCTTCATGGGATAGGCTGGTACATCCAATGGATCAGCATCGATCCCCCAGCCTTTGATATGACTATAATCTCTTTCTGTATTTTTCATAATGTTCGTTATTTACGTGCCGATGGCGGAATCAATATTGGTTTGATACAATTGTCGAGCTTCGCTGAAAAAATATGGTATGCATCAGAAACTTCTTCGAGCGGAATCCGGTGTGTGATGATCTGTTTTGGATCCACGCGGCCAGACTGAATGTGGTCGATCAGTTTCGGCAGCAACCTTTTCACAGAAGCCTGGTTGGCCCGGATCGTAATACCTTTATTGACCACATTTCCGATCGGGATCAGGTTGCCGGTTGGTCCGTAGACCCCCACAATTGATACAATACCTCCTTTTTTCACCGAATTGATAGCCCAGTGAAGCGCAGTTGCCGAGCCCGATTGCAGCATCAGCTTCCGGCCTGTGATCGTTTGCATTGCATCACCCGCAGCTTCGCAACCCACCGCATCAATACACACATCGGCACCCAGCCAGTCGGTTGTTTTCTTTAAAAACAAAACGACATCACCCAGCGAGCGGAAATTGTACACCTCGCATTGCGCAAAGTTTTTTACGAATTCCAGCCGGTATTCCAGGTGATCAATGACGATCACACGACCTGCGCCGAACAGCCACGCAGACTTGGCAGCCATAATTCCAACCGGCCCCGCGCCAAATACCACAACCGTATCGCCGGGTTTGATCCCGCCCATTTCAGCGGCCTGATAGCCCGTTGGGAATACGTCGGTGAGGAGTACTGCATTGTCGTGGTCCATATCTGCCGGAATGACCGTCGGGCCTACATCGGCATAAGGTACCCGCACATATTCTGCCTGGCCGCCATCGAAACCGCCGGCTGTGTGGGAGTAGCCGAATATACCGCCTACTGCGGTTGCTTCGGGGTTGGACTCGTGACAGTTACCATAAAGCTGCTGCTCGCAGAAAACGCATTTTCCACAGGCTATATTAAATGGTACCAGTACGTTGTCGCCGACTTTGAGGTTCTGAACAGCATCGCCGATTTCTTCGACTACACCTATAAATTCATGTCCAAAAGTGGTTCCAACCCTCGTATCCGGGACCAGGCCGTGATAGAGGTGAAGATCTGAGCCGCAAATGCAGGAGCGGGTAACACGGACGATCGCATCGCTCGAATGCTCGATCTCCGGCATCGGCTTGTTACGGTCCAGTCTGACCCGGTACGGGCCGCGATAATTCATTGCTAGCATAGTTGGTCTGTTGTTAAGTGCTTGAAGTGTAAAAGATTTAAGTAGGCGCGGCTCTTTAAAAAACCATTCCAGTGTGGGGACATATTAGTGCTTGTGCACAGCCGAATCAGCCTTACTGCTGATCACAAACTGCCGGATCTCGCCCTTCTCCCAGGCATTGGCACCGGCTGCTATTTGCGGCATCGGAATATCCGCCCGGCTCTTTTTGATTTTTTCAGTGGAGATATCAAATCGCTTGTCGCGGTCGTCGAGCAGTTCTTTTTTCAGCTGTCCGTCTTTTGTAAATCCCATCATGATCATCGGAGAGCCCACCGGTAATGTTCTTTCCTGGTCCGTATGCCAGGTGTGGATCGTTTTTCCGTAAGTTGAAACCAGCTTCTCCATCAGCTCGTGCTCCGCTGCAAGCGGAATGCCCGGCGCAACGAGGGAGCCTGACTTTACTTCGTGATGGTGACTGTGCCAAAGCTTTTTTTCCTCCTCAGTCAGGGTTTTAAAAAGCCGCTCTGTGATAATGTATTCCACACCCATCAACTTGGCATCTTTCCCATTACCGTCGAAAATGATCGCCTGATAAAGGTCCTCATTGAGCTGATTGACGTAATGATGTGCTTCCATCTGCGCATTGATATTTCCATTGTAGAAATGAAAACCGTCGAGATAGGTATTGAAACTTTTGAATGGCGTTTTGTCCTGCAAAAGATCTGCGCCTTTATCCAGCAGCGCGTCTTTGGTGGGTATGGAATCGCCGGGGGATTTTACCTGGGAGCCCGAGTTGTTGCCGCCGCAGCCGGCAGCAACAACCAGGAGTCCGAACAAGATGTAATGCCTCATAAAAAATTGGATTTTGATACGGTGGTCAGGTTGGGTTGTGGGTTCTTTCCATTGGACTTTCCTCCACTTGCCGGGATACCCGCACAGTCATTAATCCGGCCCCTACTTCAATAATCCCCAGTATCAGATGCGGCAGGTATACCTGATCTGCGAAACCCAGGATCCAGGGAGATGCGGCAAGGAATAATCCGGTGATAATGTCCATATTCAGGTGAACGGACATCGGAATGCTCCGTACCATGCCACCTTCATAATCCGTAAACATCGACATTAGTATTACCATTGAGCCGACGGCGACGAGCGTCCAGGTCGCTGGTAAAACTTCGCTGAAACCTACAATCCAGGGCATCGCTATGAATAGCGGCCCGGTCGCGTAATCCAGTTTGCTGTGTAATTTGGTGCTGATGATTTTCATTTGGTTTGTTGGTTGACAGGTTATGAAAAATACGGCGCGTTGTAAAAACCTGTGCCAGTTCGGGACGCTTTGAGGGGCTACCCGCAGGGATATGTGGTTTATCCGGTTTTTTAAACTTTTTTTTGCTCAAAAACGGCGATTTTAGTGGATCTGGCCTATTTTTAGTAGGGGCAGAATTAAGAGAATCCACAATCTTTTACACTTGTCCATGCAAAAAATACATTTGTTTTCACAGTATGACGCGGCTGCGCTATTCCTGAAAACCACGAATGAGCTGGAAGATCAGGTGGGTCTGTGGCCCGAGGAGTTCCTTGAAGACGGGGAGCTGGAAAAACATATTTCGTCGTTGAAAGAGTCTTTCACGCTGAGACTGCCGGAGATTGATTTCAACAGTGGCCGCCAGCTCATCATCGACCGGATTTTGCCGCTTTCTGAATTTCAGCCCGGCATGAGGAAGGGAGTCAATGTGCGCGTAAGCGTACTGATGTACAAATATGCCCTGAAAGAATCCGGCTACCTGTTCGGTTGCCGGCCATCTATCCCGTTGCCGGAGCCGGCCGGGGAGTGGTTCACGAACCAGATCAACCAGGAGCTGTGTGTTGAGTATGAGCAATATGCGAGGCAGCCGAAAAAAGCAATTGCAGCGCATCAGCAGAATGTTCCATTTCTCCAACAGGCGCACCAGGCGCTTAAAGGTGAGTTTGAGCAATTTAATGATTCATTGGAAGGTATTATCAGAGGTATCGTCGGGAAGAGGAAGGAAGATGCGGATCATATCCGGAGGATAAGGATGATGATGAGCTGAGCAGCCGTTTTTAACAAGTACCTAAATCAAAAATCGCAGGCTTTTGCATTATGCAAGCCTGCGATTTTCAGTTATTCACTTTCATTTTATTTAACCGCGTGAATAAATTTTTTGCCTCCGCAATTCGGGCAGGGTGTGCTTTGGTCGTCGTTCGATTTTTCCCCACAATCCTCGCAGACCAGCTGCTCGGACGTTTCACTGATCCGCTGCTGGTATTCCTTATCCCAGATCGGTAATACCGGCAGGCCTGGCGTCACTTCAAAGTTTTTTATCAGTGTAAAATTTCCCCCTGCTTCAAAATATAGCCTTTTTACTTCTCCTAAATGGCGGATACTGTAACTGCGCAGCTGGGCAAATGCACGTTCCCGGGTAATGCCAACCTGCTGCATTTTGTCGAGATTCAGGCAGCTGTCTTCAACAATTGCGGTGAGGTTTCCCTGTGTAAGTGTTTCCAGTGACTGGCTTTTGGTGGCAAGGCTGGCAACAAGCTGCTGAATCGAAATGACGATCGCCGCGATCACGATAATAGGTAGTATGCCGCGGTCAGGTGATTGCAGCGGCACCCCGATTGCAGCAGCGAGCGAGACCATTCCGATCAACTCGTTACGACTCAGCTGAGACGCCATTCTTTTTCCCATTAACCGCATGGAGATCATCAGGACCAGGTAAATGACGAAGATCCTGAGAATTACTTCCAGGTAAAATCCGCCTGGAACGTCTCCTACGAATATCCGTTGCCAATCGTTGAAATGTATGTCTTCTGCTTTCATTATTTTGTTAATTGAGATTGGATGGAGACTGTGGCGGATATCCACGTAGTTGAATCGCAAACCTGGCAGGCGTGTGAAGTGTCGGTATCTTCTACCACATTTCCACAGCTTGCGCACACAAGGCTACCTTCGACGATCTGCTGGGAGAAGCTGTTGATATTCTGATCTTGCGGTGGGAAAATTTGCAGACCGGGAGCCGGTTCTTCGTTTTTGTACACACTGAATATGCCACAGGCTTCCAGGTACACACGTCCCACATCACCTAGATTGTAGATATTCTGATTTCTTAGCGCGGCAAAAAGCTGCTGCCTCGAAACTTTTGCCTTTTTCATTTCTTCCAGCTGAATAATACCGTCTTTAACGGCAAGCGAAGTTGTGCCCTGACTAAGCTCTTCAAACCGGCCGCTTTTAAATTCAAACAGATTAAGGCCCCGCTGGAAAATGAGCGCGCAGACAAGGATCATCATACCCATTAAAATACCCAGCTGGGGAATCTGCATCGCAGGCGAGATAATCGCACCGAGTGTGACCATAACGGCCATTTCCGAGATAGTCAGCTGGCCGCCCATCCGCTTGCCCATCAACCGCACAATAATCAGCAGCACCACGTAAATAACGAAGGTGCGGATAAAAACTTCCAGCAAAAATTCAGGCGGAGCCTCGCCGAAAAGAATGCGCTGCCAGTCCCAGGGCTGTATATCTTCTTTTTTCATGCTACAAAAAAGGAATGTTGATTCGGGATCGCGTCTCTTATAAATGCGTGCCAGTCACACATACACTATCCGTCCGAAGTGGCATCTTTTTTTTCTGAAAGCGGCGAACCATATTTTCCGGATGCAGATATCTCAAAGTCCCAAAACAAAAGCCATATTCCTGGACAAGGATGGTACGTTGATCCGCGACTTACCCTACAATGCCGATCCTGCGCTGGTCGTTTTTGAAGCCGGCGTTTTTGAAGGGTTACGGACTTTACAGGCTCAGGGATATCAACTGGCGATCATTTCCAACCAGCCCGGACTCGCGATGGGGAAGTTTACGAGCCCCGATCTGGACAAGCTGATCCAATTTTTTAACAGAACCTTTCAGGAAAACGAGCTCGAACTGGCAGGCTTCTATTACTGTCCGCATGCACCTGCTGAGCTAGGATTTTCATGTGCATGCAGGAAACCGGAACCGGGTATGCTGGTCCGGGCTGCGGAGGAGCTGCATATTGATTTACAACAATCATGGATGATCGGGGATATTTTGAATGACGTCGAAGCGGGCAACCGCGCGGGCTGCCGCACGGTGCTCATCGGCAATGGAAATGAAACCGAGTGGCTTACCGGCCCCTTCCGCGATCCCGTTTTCACAGCCAGCAACTTCCTGGAAGCAGCCACTTATATTTCCACCCAAAAGGAAACGACCGATGCCTGAACTGAAACTGAATAACATTTTGTGCATTCGCGCCGATAATATGGGCGATGTGATCATGGCGTCGCCTGCATTTCGGGCATTGAAGGAAACGTTTGGAAGCCGCATTACGCTACTTACTTCTCGTGCCGGCTCGCTGGTTTCTCCGAATATTCCGTGTATTAACGAAACGATCGTAGCAGATCTGCCGTGGGTCCGAAGCGACGGCTGTGACGGCGGGGCATTGGTACAGCTGGCAGGGGATATTAAAAGTCGCGGGTTCGACGCGGCAGTTATTTTTACGGTATATAGTCAGAGCTCGCTGCCTGCGGCAATGCTCGCTTTCTTGGCAGATATTCCCGTTCGGGTCGCGTACGCGCGCGAAAATCCTTATCAGCTGCTCACCCACTGGCTGCCCGATCCCGAACCCTTCCAGCATATTGTTCACCAGGTGGAACGTGACCTGGCAGTCGCGGCCAGGCTGGGAGCGGGTACTGCCGATGATCGCCTGCTGCTGCAAATCAGTCCGGAGGAGCAGCAATCCTGCATACAGAAAATGGCCGCTGTTCAGGTAGATACCACGCAGCCTTTTCTGGTTTTCCACCCCGGCGTTTCGGAAGCAAAGCGGGAATATCCCGTTGCCGGCTGGATCGAGGCGGGGCGGCAGCTGACGGAAAGGTATCCAATGCCGATCCTGGTCAGCGGGTCGGGTGCCGAAAGGCAGCTTGCGGAAACCGTTGCTGCCGGGATCGGCGCACGTGCGGTATCTGTTGCCGGAATGCTTTCGCTGGCTGAATTTGCTGCCCTGATCGATCAGGCTCGCTGTGTAGTTTCAGTCAATACTGCCACGATTCATATCGCCGCGGCGATGCAAACGCCGGTTGTGGTTTTATATGCGCAAACAAATCCGCAGCACACGCCCTGGAAATCGCCGCACCGGATCTTGCCCTATTCCGTCCCGCGGCATCTGGAAAGCAGTAATATCATTATCCGCCACGTTTCCGATCAGATTTACGCCACGCACATTCCCTATCCCCGGCCGGAAGAAATCCTGGCCGCGGTCGAAGGCTTACTCTTGCCGGCCTGAGGTTTTCTTTATCAAATAGAGAGGTATTTGAACTGTTCAAAATCGAACAGTCTCCGTTCTTTTACGGACAGGATATTCTTTTTAAAAACTCCTAAAATACCTCAATAGGTGCACTAAGGGCAGTTTTTTAAAATTGGCATGCATTTGTACTAAAAAATAGAAACTAATGGTTTCAGCATGCGCCGGACATACCTCGGAGAATTTGAAGAGTTGGTCCTACTTATGATCGCGATCCTCGACGGACAAGCGTACGGGGTGACGGTCAGTCAGGAAATTGAGCTGCATACCGGGCGGCTCGTCACATTCGGCGCGGTTCACAACACGCTGATCCGGCTGGAAGAAAAAGGTTTTGTTAAATCCGAGCTTGGCGGGGCTACAACGGAACGGGGCGGTCGGCGGAAGCGACTCTTCAAAGTAACCGCACTCGGCAGTACTGCATTGCGCGATATTCAGGAGCTGCGCAATAAGCTTTGGCAGATGATGCCCGACAACGATTTAAGGGTGAGCGGAATATGAGCGCCCCAAAACCGCCCGGCTGGGCACAAACCCTGCTCCGCTGGCTGCATCCGGCCAATACGCTCGAAGAGGTGGAAGGCGACCTTGATGAACTCTACGAATACTGGTACCGGCGTGGCGGCAGATCACAAGCGGTAATGCGCTACATATTGAATGTGATTTCGGTGTTACCCCCATTTGTGAAGCGGCGCGCAAGCCAGACAAAATATGACCAAACCTTTTTCCTCAACCCCGATATGTTAAGCAACTACTTTAAAATCGCCTGGCGGAATATGCTCCGTCAAAAAGCCTATTCCGCACTCAACATTGCCGGCTTGTCCATTGGAATGGCGTGCAGTATCCTCATTTTGCTGTGGGTAAGAAATGAGTTGAGCTACGACCGCTTTCATGCAAATGCCGACCAGCTTTTCAGAATGACCTGCAATGCAGGTGATTTTAAAGCTGCTGTAAGTCCGGCGGGTATGGCGGCTGGTTTGCAGTCGCAAATGCCCCAGATTGAAGCTTCGGTGCGGCTAAGCAAGCCTGTTACGAGCCTTTTTGAGGCGGGTGAGAAGAAGTTTCAAGAAAAGCGGGTGGTATTTGCGGACTCTAATTTCCTGCGGGTTTTTTCTTTTCCTTTATTAAAAGGCGATGTAAGAACTGCGCTGAGTAACCCGGGTGCGCTGCTGATCACGGAGGAAATCGCTAAGAAATACTACGGAGACCAGGACCCGATCGGCAAAGTCATACGGAGGGACAATCACGAAAATTTTACGATAGCAGGCGTTTTGGCCAATACGCCTTCCAATTCTCATTTACAATTTGATTTTGTTATGCCCATGTCGTACCTGGCCAGATTTGACAATGATCTGAAAACCAGTACGTGGGGAAACTTCAATTTTTACACCTACTTCCAGCTAAATAAGAATGTGAATACGTCGGCTGCTGGTTTGCAGGCGATGGCCGCACAGATCTATAAACTCTACAAAGCGCACGGAAATGAAATGAAGGTGGATTTTCAGCTGCAACCACTTACCGCTATTCACCTGCATTCCGATTTACAGATCGACCTGCCGGGCCACGGTAATATGCAGTATGTCAATATCTTTTTCGTTGTCGCGATTTTTATCCTCGTCGTAGCCTGCATTAATTTCATGAACCTCGCTACCGCGCGGTCCGAGCGCCGGGCCAAGGAAGTGGGGCTGCGCAAAGTGGTTGGAGCGGGTCGCTACCAGCTGATCGTCCAGTTTCTGGGTGAATCGCTGATCTTTTCATTCCTGTCCCTACTTATCGCGCTTGTGATCGTTTATATGCTGCTGCCGGTATTTCAGATGCTCACCGAAAAGGAACTTGCCATTCAATTGCTGGACGGAAGGTTACTGCTCAGTCTGGTCGGGATTGCGATATTGACGGGCCTGGTCTCGGGCAGTTACCCGGCGCTGTTCCTCTCGGGATTTGCTCCTGTGAAGGTATTGAAGGGAAAAATGAGGGTAGCAGGCGCTAATCTTCTTTTCAGGAACGGACTGGTAATCACACAGTTTGTCGTCGCTATCATTCTCCTTATCGGTACCGCTGTTGTTTACAAACAATTGAATTTTATTAAAAACAGAAACCTGGGTTTTGATAAATCGAACTTGCTCTACCTGTCTATGTCCGGTGAATTATGGGATAAAAAACAGGCATTGAAAACGGCATTGGGTGAGAACCCGCTTACCGAAAACTTCTCGATCATCTCGCAGCTGCCGACAGCCATCACTTCGGGTACGGTGGATCTGGAATGGGAAGGACAGGTTGCCAGAAATGAAATAGTTGTGCCTTCGCTGGATGTGGATGAGAACTTTGTGAAGGTATTCAAAACAAAGTTGCTGGCTGGCCGCGGTTTCTCACGTGATTTTTCGGGGGATACTGCAAATTATGTGATCAATGAACGGGCGATGCAGATCATGGGAATGAATGCAGGCAATGCGGTAGGGAAAAGCATCTCATTCAGTGAAAGTAAGGGTACAATTATCGGAGTAGTAAAGGATTTTAATTTCAAATCTCTGCAACATGCCGTTGAGCCACTGATTTTGCGGCTCAATAGATGGGGCGGGGTCGTGATCGTTCGTACCCGCGGCGGCGCAAACGAGGCGACTATTGGCAAACTCGGGGAGATCAGTCGGCAGCTTAATCCTGCATATCCGTTCACCTATGGTTTTTTGGATAAAGATCTCGATAACCTGTACAGAAGTGAGCAGCAAATGGGGAATATTTTCAATCTTTTTGCGGGGCTGGCGATTTTCATATCGTGCCTCGGACTATACGGTCTGTCGGCATTTATGGCCGAGCAGCGGAAAAAAGAGATCGGTGTCCGCAAGGTATTGGGCGCAACGGTGAGCGGCGTAGTAGCTTTGCTTTCCCAGGGTTTTCTCAAACTTATCCTGATCGCGATCTTGCTGGCCACACCAATCGCCTGGTACGCAATGGACAGGTGGCTTGCAGATTTCGCCTATCAAACCACGATCGACTGGTGGGTATTCGTCCTGGCCGGGCTGATCGCCGCGACTATTGCCCTGGTAACCGTCAGCTTCCAAAGTATCCGCGCCGCCCTGATGAACCCGGTGAAGAGCTTGCAGGGGGATTAGGCTCATACCCTTCAATCTCCCGCAGCATTTCGATCGATCTCATCACCGGGTCCCATTCTTTACCATTAAATATCATTTTAAACCACTTCTTATCACGGTTTTCGTATTTGATATTGAAGAATAGCCAGAGGGCGGTGATGAGGAATAGGATGGTAGTAGCCACTTGCAAAGTAAGCCAGACCGGGTGTTCGAACATTCTTTCCTGGATTGAAAAAGTTGTCCAAACCGGCGCGTGCAGGAACATTAATCTGGAAACAAGTAGGGTGGAGCCTTTTAAAGAGGCAAGCCGGCGCTGCGTTTCTATCAGCGCCTCGCTGAGGTCGGTCTGGAATATCAGTACCAGCTGCGAAATGTAAATGCCGATCACGACGGCGAGCAGCACCACGTGTATTAAGATAGAATACCAGAAAAACGGGCTCGCGAATGAATAGGTTTTGTAAAGTACCACGCATAAAAACGAGATCCAGAGTATTCCCGTAACGGTCACGAAAATTTTCATAGGCGCCATCGTACGCAGCAGCGACTTGATCTTGATGAGCGTGATCGCCGCTGCATTCTGACGGTTTAGGGTCAGGTTTTCTTCGAGCTTTTGATCATAAGACCGCCACAATGCGATCAGTTCGGATTCTTGCATGGTAGTTAAGATTTTAAGATTGAAAATTTTTGTCTGAGTTGTTCCTTGATCCGCGCCACTTTTGTCGAGACATTAGAAATTGAAATTCCCAGAATGTCGGCGATCTCCTGCTGACTCCGGTCTTCGAGATAAAGCAGGATCAACGCCCGGTCGAATTCTTTGAGCTCCCGGATAAACCGGTGCAGCAGCGACAATTCAGAATTTGCACCAAAAGGCGCATCTTCCGTTATCAGGCTGATTATTTCGGCAGTCAGCGGCTGATTCAGCTTATCCCTTTTTGTCTCTTTCCGGTAAAAAGAAATAGAAACGTTCAGCGCTATACGGTACATCCAGGTGCTGAGCATGAACCGGTCATCATACTTTGGAAACGCAAGCCAGAGCTGTGCGGTAATCTCCTGGATCAGATCTTTCCGGTTTTCATTGTCGCGGCAATATGCATTCGCGACTTTGTAAATAATGCCCTTATTCGCATCGATCACATTCAGAAAACTTTCGGTATCGCGTAGATCGGAATCTCCCGGCACATGCATCAGGCTGTTTCTTTTGCTTTGTGAAAATTAATGTTGTCCTGAATAATTATTCGCAGCAACAAAAAGAATGTCACACAATTTGCGTGAATATTTTCAAAAAAAATGAAGTGCACCTTGTGAGCACACTTCATTTTATTCATGCAAGCCTTTTTTGAATCCGATTTTACTTTTTCAGGGACGCCATATCAATCACGAAACGGTACTTCACGTCGCCTTTCAGCATTCTTTCGTATGCTTCGTTGATCTCCTGCATATCGATCATTTCAATGTCAGCAGTGATATTATGTTCACCGCAGAAGTCAAGCATTTCCTGCGTCTCCGCAATGCCGCCGATCATAGAGCCTGAAAAACTTTTGCGCCCCATAATCAAACTGAATGCAGCGACGGGTAGCGGCTGCTCAGGCGCGCCTACCAGTGCAAGGGAACCGTCCACGCGGAGCAGGCTGAGGAATGCATTGATATCGTGCTCCGCCGAAACTGCGTCTAATATAAAGTGCAGCTTTCCCGTGTAAGCCGCCATCTGGTCTTTATCTTTTGACATCACCACTTCGTCTGCGCCCAGGCGTTTCGCCTCCGCAAACTTCGCTTCCGACGTGGTGAATGCTACTACCTCGGCGCCCATTGCCTTGGCGATCTTAATGCCCATGTGCCCCAGTCCGCCGATGCCAACAATTCCCACTTTTTGGCCGGGACCCACATTCCAGTGTCTCAGAGGGGAATAGGTAGTGATACCTGCACACAAGAGGGGCGCAGTCGCTGCCAGATCCAGATTTTCGGGAATGCGCAATACATAGTTTTCATCCACCACCACACTTTCAGAATACCCGCCGAATGTCGGTGTATCGAGGTATTTATCGGGTGAATTGTAGGTGCCGGTCATGCCCGGTTCGCAAAATTGTTCCAAACCATCCTGGCAATACTGGCACTCGCGGCAGGAATCCACGATACAGCCGACTCCCACCGTATCCCCGATTTTGAACTTACTCACGTGGTCGCCCACACTGATAATTTTCCCCACGATCTCGTGACCGGGAACGCAGGGATACTGGGTCCCGTGCCACTCATTTTTAGCGGTATGCAAATCGGAATGACATACTCCGCAGAAAAGAATGTCGATTTCCACATCGTGCGCGGTCGGTTTTCTGCGGCTGATGCCAAGTTCGTTCAATGGAGCCTCGGCCGCTTCTGTTCCGAATGCCTTCACGTTTGTTGTTTCTATCATGGTATGATTTAAATGGTTTTTTTAACGGTCACTTCAACTATAACAAATCTGTACCCCGCCATTTTGCGGGAGGTTTCACGACAGCAAAATATGTAAAAGATCAGCCAATTCGATCATTTCGGGCGGGGAGGTTAGGCGGTAGGTTTGTAGCTTTCGAATCGACCATTTTCCTGAATCCTATGAAATTTCAAATCAGTCTGATAGCCAGAATGCTTGCCGCATTCCTGTTGTTTTTAATCGTTTTTCCGGTTACAGATACATTCAGCCAGAGTAAACGCAAAAGAGATGCAGCGACTGGCAAGGGAAATACGTTGTCGCCGGTCAGCATTGTTAATTTTAATGAATCGGGCAAGCAGGTGACCCGGTTTGATATTGCGGGCGATGCGATAGATGCGCACGATGGTGAGATCGCCTATTTCGACGGGACTTATTATCTCTACGGAACCAGCTACGATTGCGGTTTCGCCTGGCAGAACAAGTCCGCTCCGTTTTGTGGTTTTAAAGTGTACGCTTCGCCGGATCTGGTGAACTGGACGGATAAGGGCTATTTATTTGACGCCAAAAATCCCGTCTGGCAGAGCAGGTGTAATGGAAATACGTACGGTTGCTTCCGGCCTCACGTTGTTTTTAACAAAAAGACCGGGCTGTATGTATTGTGGGTAAATGTGTATGATAATGTGGTCGGATTCAGGGTATTTACGAGCAAAAACCCAGCGGGACCTTTTACAGAAGTTGAGAATCCAAAACTGGCTGTTAATCAGAATGCCGAAGCCGCCGGGTTGAACAATGGCGACCACGATACTTTTGTCGACGATGATGGTAAAGGTTACGTAGCTTACACCGACTGGCGGACCAAAGGAACTATCGTGATCGAAGAACTGACTGACGATTATTTATCCGGCACTGGCAAACACGTGAAGGCAGTGACGCCGGGAAAAACGGAAGCGCCGGGACTGATGAAACGAAATGGCATTTACTACCTCCTGTATTCGGATCCCAACTGCGGGTATTGCTCCGGTACCGGCACTTCTTACCGTACCGCCAAATCGCCGCTCGGGCCCTGGTCGGAGGGGATCAGTATCAGTGATAAATCCTGCGGCGGGCAACCTTCCTTCGTTTCCACGATCCAATTTGACTCTGAAACAGTCTATCTGTATGGGAGCGATCTGTGGAACAATGCAGCCAAAAATGAGGCGCTGGCCAACTATTTCTGGGCGCCGCTGAAATTTGATGAAAAGGGCGCTATTGAGCCTGTTCCCTGCAATCCGAGCGAAAATGTGCGCGTCAAAGTAGGCGCTGTACCTGACCAAAAGTCACGGAAAAATATCGACAATTCTTCGGGCCGGGAGGGTTTTACAACACAGTGTGATATTAGTAACGGAAAGGAGCGGACGCAATCTTTTGTAGCTACCAGATCGGGCAAGTTGAGCGAAGTTAATTTTACGACTTTCCGCGATGGTTACCCCGACTCCGGGCTTGAATTGAATATATATCCTGCAACCGATTCCGGGTTACCAACTGGTTCCTCTCTCTTTGCCACCGTTGCCGAGCCCGATTCTATGGGCTGGGCGCCCAAGCGACTTCACTTCAACCCCAATATTCAGGTAGAGAAAGGGAAGAAATATGTGATCGCATTGAAATCAAAAACTACAAAAGGCTGCTATGGTTTTCAGTTCAATGATTCGCTGTCTTATCCAAAAGGCGCGGCGGCGGTGAAGGGTGATGGGGATTTCGTGATCGAGAAAAACAGAAGCCTGAAATTTGAGACCTATATCAGTCCGAAATGAGTGATTATTCTGCTTGAAAGCATCTTGGACTGAATTTGCCCCAGGTTTGAACAGGCTGTAACTGCATTGGAATGCACTTTTGCTTCAAAACAAAACAAGCAAAAATGCTATGAAAAACGTCGTTCCCATTTTACTCATTCTTCTCTCGGTTCAGTGTTTTGGTCAAAGGAAAAAAGTAACTCCTGCGGCTGCAAAAGTCGATTATCTTATTCCCCTTACAGCGGAGAAATGGGAATTTCAGGAAGGTAAGGTCGCTTTCGAAACGTACAAAGGCGCGAAGGCGATGAAGATCGAAAAAAGATCCGGCCAGGTAGTTTTGAAAGACCTCGTTTTCAAAAACGGGACCATTGAATTTGACATTGATCCTTCTGAATCTGAATTCGCCGAAAGCATTTACTTCCATCGCAAAGACGCCAGGGAGCAGGAGATCGTGTACCTGCGCATGTCGCGCGTGAACAACCGGCTGGCGAATCAGGGAATACAGTATTGTCCTTATTTTGATGGGATCAATATGTGGGATATGTATCCTGACTATCAGGCGCCTGCGATATTGAAGCCGGGGGAGTGGAATCACTTGAAACTGATTATCTCGGGCAAACGCCTGCAAGTTTTTCTCAACAATGCAACCAAACCGGTACTGGATATTCCCAGGCTGGAAGGCTCCGCGGCTGAGGGTAGTATTGCTTTTGAAGGCGCTTCCTATATTGCCAATGTGCAGGTGAAGCCCGACGAAGTGGAAGGTCTGAGCCCGTTCGCATTGCCTGATATCACCGACCACGACGGACTTTACCTCCGAAAATGGGCATCAAGCGCGCCGTTCGAGCTACCGGTAGGCAGTGAACTATCCTTTCAAAACCAGCCCAAACCCCAACTTTTTACAGATAGTATTGCTGCCGAACGCGCAGGTTTTGTGAACCTGACAAGGAAGCACGGCGGTAGTAAAACACGCAGGGCGATCTGGCTCAAAACGAGGATTACTGCAAAGGAAGCTGCAAAAGTGGCACTACAACTCGGTTTCAGCGACGAGGTTTGGGTATTTCTCAACAACCAGATCATTTTCGCAGATAAGAACCTTTTCCAGCAGAATATGAAACGCTACCCCGACGGCAGGATCTCAATCCAGAATGCGACGGTCGATCTGAACCTGAATGCGGGCGAGAACGATCTGCTGATCGGCGTTTCGAATGATTTTTACGGCTGGGGTATCATGGCGCGGCTAAAACAGGGCGACGGGATCACCGGTACCGATCATATTTCAGGGATTGTCAGCCTCGCCAAAGAGATCGCGAGCATCGACCTGGAACCTTACATCGGTACTTACAGCAGCGTGCAGGCGGGGTATAAGCTGATTTTTGCAAAAAGCGAAACCGGGCTGAGTGTCGAGCCTACCGGCCAGAAACCTGCCGAACTGCAGGTAACCGGCAAGCATTCCTTTTCCTATCCCGCAGAAGGAGCCACTTTTGAATTCAGTTTGGCGGAGAAAAAGGTGATATTGAGGCAGGGAACCGAAAGCCGCGAATTTTTGCGGGAGTAGGGCGCGCATTATTCAGCCATCCAAAAAAGTGGCACAGATATTGTTGACCTGCGGATAAAGGTTTAACAATGGCGAAAAAAGACAGCTTAAAAGAAAATTACAGGCAACTGCTGGACTGGTATCAGTACCGCGCGGAAGAGAATGCGGGTTCATTGAAAAAGCTCGAAAAACTGCTATCGAAACTCGATCGGAATGTGCAGGCCAGCGACGATTATGAAAAGGATATAGACGACCTGGAATCGCTGAAAATCATCTACGAGGTAGCGATTAGGAACTTTGAAAGTCAGGTTGACAAGTATCGGATTTTACTTGAAAATAACTGATGCGGGCTGCAAAATGGCCCGCATCAGCACTTTTCGCCTCTATTCCAGTTTAAGCGTTTCTGTCTTTTGGTTTGAAATACCCTTCGCCAGCTGCTCATAAGCGGCGATCAATTGTTTCAGTTTTTCAGGTTGGGACTTCGCAAGGTTATTCTGCTGACCAACATCTGTTTTCAAATTGTATAGTTGATATTCCTTCGCGTTCCCCAGTTCGATATTGACCTGCTTGTTCACCGCCGGACCGTTGTAAGGCGGTATCATCACAAAATCGCCCTGCCGCAATGCAGTGCGCGAGCCGGCTTCGATCACCAGTTCGTTCCGCCCTTTTTTACTTTTACCCAAAAACACATCCAGGTAGTTCTGACTGTCCAAACCTTTCGCTTCCTGCCCGGCCAAATGCGCAAGTGAGCTCAGCAAATCGAGCTGGCAAACTACTGCGTCAGAAACCGCCGGTTCAATCGTGCCTTTCCAATAGGTAATGAACGGAACCCGCACACCAGCTTCAAACAGGCTGTATTTGCCGCCACGTAACGGTCCCGCAGGTTTGTGGTTTCCCAGCTTTTCCACCGCGTCATCGTGGTAACCATCGTTCACGACCGGGCCATTGTCGCTGGTGAAAATGACCAGTGTATTTTCCAGGATTCCTTCTTTTTCAAGCGTTTTGAGCAACTCGCCCAGGCACCAGTCAGCTTCGGCTATTGCGTCGCCTCTGGGTCCGAGCCCGGTAACACCTTTGAAACGCGGATTTGGCGTGCGCGGCACGTGCGGCTGCTGCATGGCGTAGTACAGGAAGAAGGGTTTTGATTTGTGATCTGTAATAAATGCCTGCGCTTTCGTCAGGAACAGATCGGCCATTTCTTCATCATCCCACTTGGCTTTCGCGCCGCCCTTCATGTAGCCAATGCGCGAAATTCCGTTCGTAATGCTCTGATCGTGACCGTGGTGCCACTTCATTTTTAGTAGCTCCGGATTGGCTTTTCCGGTCGGTTCGCCAGGGAAATTTTCTTTGTAACTCACCTGAATAGGATCGCTCGGATCGAGGCCGACGACGCGGGTATTTTCAATATAAACCGTCGGTACGCGGTCCTGGGTAGCTGCCAGGATATACGAATAATCAAAACCAAGCTGGTTCGGTCCGGGTTTGATCTCCTTGTTCCAATCCGTATTTCCATCACCGAGTCCCAGGTGCCATTTTCCTACGATTCCCGTGGCGTAACCCGCTTTTTTAAGGATTTTCGGAATGGTCATTTGCGCAGTATCGATCAGCAGCGGCGCATCGCCGGGCAGGATCTTCGCGTCTTTATTGCGCCATGGATACACGCCGGTCACCAATGCAAAGCGGCTCGGCGTACAGGTCGACGAAGTAGCATAGCCATTTGTAAAACGAATACCACCATTTGCGATCTTGTCCATATTAGGCGTTTTCAGCGCGGTTGCCCCGTACGCGCCCACGTCGCCGTAACCCAGGTCGTCGAGGTTGATCAGGATGATGTTGGGTTTTGCCGCCCTGTTTTCTTTTGCCGTAAACTGCCAGCCGGTAGCCGCAATTAAAATGGCCAGCGCGACACAGGGTATTGTAAACTGCTTTGCTTTATTAGTAATCATAAAAGGTGATTTTTTTATAGAAGTCAAAAAAGGCGTGAAACTATCTGCCAACCTTTTATACTTTACCGGCGTCTTAAATGCGCTACCAACGTCTAAACGTATTTACTATGAAACGTTCACTACTCTTTCTGATCACGCTCCTTTTTCTGTACGCCTGCAAAGAGGAAGCGATTGACCCGTCCAAACGGGTACGCCCTGTTGGTTTGCAAATAACCGTAAGTGGTAGCGAGTATCAGTTGAGTTGGGAGGGGATCAGCATTATCTGTTACATGTTGCCGTGCCCTGACATCGCGGATGTGGAAGCCGAGGAATATGAAATTCAGATCGCTGCTGATGAGCTGGGCCCGTTTCAAACATACCGGACCGTTCGTGCGGATCAGAAATCAATCAATATCCCCACAGCCGGCCGGGGTGGACAGTTGGTAGCCCGTATCGTCTCAAAAGCCAAAGGCGCGCCGCCCGTCAGTTCCGATCCGGTTATGGCTACCAGCGGCCCACTTTCCCAATCGGCTTTTTATCCGGGCTTCGGCACATCGGATCTGGTAACAGGCGGGGCTGTGACGCCCGACGGGAAAACAGCGCTCTACTCGGTTGCGATGGTACAGGCTCCGGGTCAGAACTTATCGCCGTTGTATCTGGCAGAGCTGGAAAATGAGCAGATTACTTCCAGAAAATTGATCACCCGCGAAGGTTTCAGACCCGCTTTTTCAGATGATGGAAAACAGGTTGCGTATTTGTCACCTACTGAAAAGGGCGTGGTTATCTACACCGTCGCCACAGGCGTTACCCGTACACTTCCGGCGGAAAATCTGGATCAGCTATATGGATTGACCTGGTCGCCCGACGGTAACTGGCTGGCTTTTCCGACAGTTACCGAAGAAGAGGGCCGGCTTTGGAAAATGCCGGTAGCGGGAGGCGCTCCGGTACCATTGACCCCGCCCATGCGGTTCCGCGATCTGAATAGTTTCCGGCAGGCGAATATAGATTGGTCGCCCAACGGCCGGCATATTGCTGTGTCGCGTACGCGAAGCGACGGCGGCAAGCACGTGCGTTTTGCTATTTCGCTGTATGCGACTGACGGATCGGGCGAGCAAAAGTTTTTTGAGACCCAGCCCGGCTGGATCGATACCAATCCTTCGTTCTCGCCCGACGGAAAACAGCTCGCCTTCCTGAGCAGTCGCGCAAATCCTTCATTCATTTCTTACAGCTTATGGGTCCGCGACCTCACCACCGGCAAGGTCAGGCGGGTGGAACTGCTACCGGACCTTATTCCTTCCGACGATTATCAACCCCAGTGGCAAGGCAATGAAAAGCTGATCTTCCTGGGAACGCAGCGTGGCAAAAGGGGCTATTTCAGCGTGCTTTTGTAACGGCACGATTTTAATTCGGCACGCTTGTTATCCCGGTGTTAAAGAGATTTGATCCCTAGTTGAAGTTTCGGGAGATTTGCTTCTTATTACTCAGCGTTTCGAAATTATTTATGGAAGAGCCAATACTAATTCCAGTGGAATATCAGGGAGAAACCCTTGAATTCCCTGTTACCGTCGTCACTTTTGGTTATGCTTACCAACTACACGTGCAGGTAGGGGACCAGCGACTGATCCTGGAAAAGGATAACGAAGGAAACTTCCGGGTAATGCAGGATAAGGGCGAACCTGTGAAAATCGACAAGGGGCTCATGCAGGCAATCGTTTCCACAATAGAAGGATTGGGCTAAGCGCGGGAATGCAGCTGCGTCGGGGCAATTCCATATTTTTTCTTAAATGCAAAAGAGAAATGGGACAGATCCTCAAAGCCTACTTCCAGATATACTTCTGTGGGTTTTTTCTTCTTTTCCGACAGTTGGTAATAGGCCAGTTCGAGCCTTTTTTCTGTAAGCCATTTCTGGGGTGTTATATCAAACAATTTCCTGAAATCCCTATTGAACGTCGACAAGCTCCGGCCAGTCAGATAACCAAGTTTTTCCATCGGCATATTGAACATAAAATTGCGCTGCATAAAATCGATCAGATCAATTTTTCCAGGTTCGTCAAAGTTTGCCAGCACGCTGTCGACCGTCTTGTCAATTTCTCTCAGGATTGTAATCGCTTCCGTGATTTTTAGTGAGGCAATACTTTCCGGAAACTCGCCCTTTACATTAAAGTATGGTATTAATGAAGCCAGGCAACTTTCCAGAAAGGGATGATTATTGAAGCTGAAAATCTGCTGCACGGCGCTACCGTTTCTTGTAACCTCTATTTTTTCATAAAACCGTTTCAACCGTTCGGTCGACAAATGCATGACTACTGTTTTATGCGGCTGCCCATTTTTGGGGTAGTTAACAATTGTGGCCAGTTGATTTCTCGGGATCAGGAATATGTCGCCCGTTTTGAAATAGTGAGTAGCATCCGCCTGTATTATTTTTGTTTCGCCGGAAATAAACCAGATCAGCATGTGATCATCAAACATCAGGTCTGACTTAAACAATTTGTCGTCGTAGCTGGAAAGTTTGATCTCCTTGGTCAGGTACTTTGAAATGTGATCCATATTCTCAGCGAGTAATAGCGGCTAGGTTCATACGAATAGCGAAACAAAATTATCAGCAATTCTGAGTAAAATCAGGTTAAACTAAAAATGCGGGTGCAGCAGCATGCCTGTCCTGTCCGAAAGTGATGCCGGTGATCTGTTCGCTCCACTCCCACAATTTCCGGGCACTTACCTGGTCCAGGGAATACGATTTTACGCCACGCTGCTCGGTAGCTACTTCGCTATCAGTACTTTCCGGGCTTAATTCGGCCACATCCGCATCTTCACAATATACGCCGCCGAGATGGTTTAGCATTGGACTTGTAGCACACCAGACAGTCGTAGCTGCACCCTGCGGAATGGTTTTCAAGGATGCCAGTACTTCGGGTAAAAGATTACCTTCGGAATCCAGAAAGCCCATTTGCTGAAACAATTCCAAAGATGCTTCTCTCCCCAGTTCAGTCCCGTATATAGAACCTGGATGCAGCGAAAAAGCACTGATATTAAACTGTTTGCCGAAGTGATCCAGCTCGACGGTGAATAGATTGCTGGCCGTTTTGGATTGACCGTAAGCCTGCAATGTCTGATAGTCGCGATGGAGGAAGTTCGGATCTTCAAAGTTGAACGGGGCCATTTGGTGGCCAAGCGACGATACATTCACTACACGCGCGCCATTCGCTTTTTTGAGCGCGGGCCATAGCCGGGCAGTAAGTAGAAACTGCCCCAGGTAATTAGTGGCCAATTGCGATTCAATACCGCGGCTATCCCTGCGCAAAGGCACCCACATAATGCCGGCGTTGTTGATCAGCAAATGTAGAGGCCGGTCTGTTGCGATAAAAGAGTCGGCAAATGCATCTATCGAAGCAGGATCCATAAAATCAATTTTCCCCAATTCCACATTTGGAATACCTGCCAGATTTTTCCGCGCCTTTTCTACGTCCCTCGCAGGAACGATCACCGTGGCTCCGGCTGCGGCCAGAATCCTGGTGGTTTCCAAACCAATACCTGCATTGCCGCCGGACACGATGGCGATTTTTCCTGTCAAATCAATCCCTCTGATTACATCACTTGCTGTGGATGTCGCGTTGAACCCCGAGCCGACCGGCTGTTGTAAGGCTCCCTGATAATTGTTCTGTCCCATGTCATTTTTTGTTTAAATGTGATAGGACAAAATTACAGGACCGCCTGCGTGATCATTTTGTTCAAAATGTCAAATTGCTTTGTTTAAAATGTCATATCCTCAGTTACCGGAAATTAGGACGGGCTACAAATGGGGAGAACGGCCATGGGATTGTCAGAAGCAGATTCCAACCAGCGAAAAACCGAATGCAGGAGAAGAAGGATCGCGTACAAATACTGTTTGGGTTGTTATTGAGACTAAGATAATGCTTGCGGAGGAGGTCCGCCGGCGGGTCTGGAATTATCCCTGGGTAGCGGAACATATTCTCCGTTGTCGTTTGGCGGTAGTATAATGCGACCCTGCTTCCAATCTTCTTTCGCCTGTTCAATCCTCTCTTTGCGGCTGGAAACGAAGTTCCACCAGATGTAACGCTCGCCCAAATGCTCGCCACCCAGCATCATCAGTGTGGTAGTCTCTTTTGCGATGATCAGCGGATCCACGCCTTTTGAGAAAACCAGCAATTTTCCCGCCGTGTAGGTAATACCGTTCACTTCAACGCTGCCATTTACAATGTATGCACCTCTTTCGCTATGTTCCCGAGGCAGGCCAAACTTTGCTCCCTGATCAAGCACAATATGGAGATAAAACATCGGGGAGCTGGTACTGACATTGCTTTTGAGACCATACGCGTCACCGGCGATCAAACGCATCCAGATACCTGTGTCGGTGAATATGGGCAATTGTTCCGGTGTGTAGTTCTTAAAAGAAGGGTCGGATTCTTCGTCTTTTTCAGGAAGAGCGACCCAGGTTTGTATCAGTTCCAGTTCACCGCCAGCCAGCATAGCCGGGTCTTCAAAGCGTTCACTGTGCGCTATGCCTTTTCCGGCTGTCATCCAGTTTACTTCTCCGGGTTTGATAACCTGCTCTACGCCAAGGCTGTCCCGGTGGGTTACGTTTCCGCTGAACAGATAACTTACCGTCGACAAACCAATATGCGGATGTGGCAGTACATCCAGATTCGTTGCAGTTGGCGTGGGTATACTCACCGGTCCGCCGTGATCCATAAAGATAAACGGTCCCACCATCCTCCGTAGCTGATAGGGGAGAATGCGTTTTACCTGAAAACCCGGAACGATTTCCGCTTTCCTGGACTCAATGACTATATCTAGCATAAAAATGTGATTTTGAAACAAAGTTAGTTACCAGGACCAATGTTCCGAAACCCGGCTGCCAGGAACTTTTAAAGCCGGATTATCTGTCTAATATGAAAATGACTCTGAAAGAACCTTATGAAGAAAATAGGATTTTTATCGTTCGGGCATTGGGCAAATCATCCGGCATATAACGCACGCACAGCGAGCGATACCTTGCTTCAATCCATTGACCTGGCTGTTGCTGCCGAAGAAATCGGTTTGGACGGTGCGTATTTCCGGGTACACCATTTTGCATCTCAGCTGGCATCGCCTTTTCCATTGCTTTCGGCCATTGGTGCCAAGACAAGCAAAATCGAAATCGGAACGGGCGTGATCGATATGCGTTATGAAAACCCGCTTTATATGGTCGAAGATGCCGGCGCGGCGGACCTGATCTCGGAAGGTCGGTTACAATTAGGTATCAGCAGAGGATCGCCGGAACAGGTGATCGACGGCTGGCGCTACTTTGGCTACGAACCGGCCGAGGGAGAAACCGACGCGGAAATGGGGCGTCGCAAAGCACTGGAATTCCTGGAAAGGCTGAAAGGTGCGGGGTTTGCGGAACCGAATCCGTACCCGATGTTTCCAAACCCACCGGGCTTGCTGCGCCTGGAACCCTATTCGGAAGGACTGCGGGAACGCATCTGGTGGGGAGCGGCTTCCAATGCTACTGCCGTTTGGGCGGCAGAAAACGGCATGTATTTGCAAAGCTCCACGTTGAAATACGACGAAGGCGGCAAGCCTTTTCACGTGCAGCAGGCCGAGCAGATCAGGCTGTATAAGGAAGCCTGGAAAAAGGCGGGGCACAAACGTGAGCCGAGGGTTTCAGTAAGCCGCTCTATTTTTGCATTGGTAAATGATCAGGACCGTATGTACTTCGGTCAGGAAGCAAGCCGGCGAGATAAGATCGGTATGATTGAACAAGATAAACGCGCCATTTTTGGCAGAAGCTACGCCGACGAACCAGATCAGCTTATCAAAGAGCTGGCACAGGATGAGGCTATTCAGGAAGCAGATACAATCCTTTTAACAATCCCCAATACACTGGGAGTTGATTATAATGTGCACGTATTGTCAGCGATCCTGGAACATGTTGCGCCCGGGTTAGGGTGGCGTTGAGTTTTTTGGGCCCCGCCCGGGGCCCAAAAAACAATGCTATTTTGCCACATCCACCAGCAAAGTAGCGGCTCGCCAGACAGCTTTATATTCCTTTCCGTTTTGTGTGCCGCTTTCTTTCCAGCTTTTTGAGGCTTCAATGTAATAGGTGCCCGGCCAGATCGGGGTAAATTCGGCTATACCGTCGGCGTTGGTCTCGATTTGTTTTGACCAGCCGCTCGGTGATGAAACTGTCACAGCCATTTTCTCGCCGGGTGCATTCTTGTATAAAGTATTCAGGGTTAGCGGCTTGTTAACTTTATAGGTCTGAGAAGCATTTGCAAAAACGCTCAGGTCGTTCTTATTCAATGTTGCGTCATTTCCGGTTGAAGCTTTGCCCACTTTTACCAGTGCACTTGCATTGAACTGGTATACCGTAGTCCCGCCTGGTTCCTTGGCTGTATGACCTATTGATATCGTGTAAATACCTTCCTGGGCAGGTGTGAATTTGGAGGTAAAAAAATCTTCGCCGGCAACCGTCGGAAGTTTCTCTTTTTTACCGTCCGGTGCGGTGAGCCAGAGTTCAAATTCTTTTACATCCGAATACCATTCCGAAAGTTTCTCCGGCTTCTGGTCCGGTTCCGCATAAATGATCTTTACCTGCTGCTCCTTGCCCGCCGCGCCGGTCGCGGAGGTTTGGATCCATAGTGCGTGTGCTTGTAAGTTTGAAATAGCGGCAACCAATGCGACCAGCGAAAGAATCAGTTTTTTAGTTATCATAAGATTTGAAATTGACATTTACTTTAAGTGATTGTGTTTTAAATGTTGTGTGCTCCCTCTTCTCATTTTTCAATACTTTGAACGGTTTGGCTTCCATACGAACCCGCCTGTAAGCGAACGCGCAGCAAACCGACAGCGCCAGGAACAGTGCATCAATGAAGAAGATATCGAACGCACCTTGTCCCCAGGTTGTCCACATCCAGAGGCCGGTGGAAATACCGTTCGCAATGGGTACGCCCAGGCATAGCACGATGGAAAAAAGTAACGTCTGGCGGTTCATCAGCGGGAAGTCGCGGCGGATGATGAAGTACACGGACAATATGAGCCAGCTGTAAAAGTAGGTGTGGTAAATGGCCGTTTGATCCACTTTTGGCAGCGTTTTGAGCATAATAAATGTGAATGCGGTCACGGGAAGCATGCTCAGGCAGGTTGCCAGAAAAACGTTGCTCGCCCAGAAGTTGAACTTCCGTTTGTAAGCGTCGGTGCTCACCTTATCCCGCGCCACGAACCAGATCAGGATACCGGAAATGATCACTACACAGCCCATTAACCCAAGGATAAAAAAGACAATGCGCAGCGGCTTGCCACCGAAATCGCCAAAATGAAGGTGAAATACCAGACTCTTTACAGTGTCGATGTAGTTTCCGTCGGTAGTCGGTGATTTTTTTGCCAGAATTTTACCCGAAACAACTTCCATCTGAACCAGCCCCGATCCTGCGAATGCCGCTTGCGGGTTTGGTTTGGATTCCAAAGTGACCTGCATGCTTTCATCCATATAGTTGCGAACGCTGACACGCGTAATCTCGCTGCCTTTCCATTCTTTCTTCCATTTGGATACAAATGCGTCCAGATCGAAGCCTGCTTTCATGGGCTTGTAGGTGTACTCGGCCGTCATACTGCGGTTGTATTGAAGGCTTTCGTAGAGTTTTTCTGAATTGCCTTCGTAAAGCAGGCTGGCGAAAGGGCTCAGGATCACATAGTTCACGATCAGTACCACGCCGGTCACTGCAAATACCAGCTGGAACGGAAACCCGATTACGCCCAATGCTGTGTGCATATCCGTCCAGACCGTTTTCCATTTACTCAGCGGCCTGAAAACAAAGAAGTTGGATTTGATCTTGTCCCAATGCAGCAGCAAACCCGTTATCAATGCAAACAGAAAAAGAAATGAAACGATACCTGCGATCAGGTAGCCAATTGGTGTACCTATATTAAATGGAAAAACCTGGTTAAGCTGGGCAAGAAAATGCAGCCGGTATAGGAACTCGCCCATGTCGTAGGCATTTGCATATTCACCCGCGGCCTTATTTTCGGTGAAGCTGTAAAGGAAATAGGCCGAATCGTCATCGCCTCCGCGCCGGCCGCGACCCCTTCTTTTTTCCTCTTTTTTGGGTTTCGGTTTGGGTTTTGTAATGGTCGTGTCGGCTGAGGCGCTCATACTCACGTAAGCACCCTGGCCTTGGCGCTGCATGTAGAAATCCAGGTTCCGACCTTGCAGATTATGTTTATCCGCAAGCGAATCGATCACCGGGTTGAACTTCTGGACCGGTTTGCGGGCAACGATCGAGGTACCCTTTTGCCAGGCTGAAATATCGTCTTTAAAAAAAGCAAAAGAACCCGCAAAGAAGATCACATACAGAATAGCGGCAATGAAAATACCACTTATCGTATGCGTATGAAAATAGATGTTGTACTTCCTAAGATCCATAATTGATGTTGAATTTCAGCAGGTAAGGCAATGAGAACACGATGGTAAGTACAATGTAGATCGCCCACACGCGCCACACGTTTGTAGCGATGAATGCGTATAGCAGCAGGAAAGCCCAGAGGATATACCCAGTGAAAAAGGCTGTGATGATCACATTTTCTTTCGGGAAAAAGGCCGTGAGGAACAGGTGCAGGCTCATCGTTACGGCATAGCCGCCGACCATTCCGGCGAGGATCTTGCTGATCCGCAGCCAGGGGGATTTTGTCAGGTATTTTTTATTGGCAGGCATAGGTCAGCGGGTAATGAGTTCAAGTGCAAGTGCGCAGATGTACAGGAGTGCAATGCTTTTGGGACCGAAGTAATTAAAGGGAAAGAACAGCACGGAAACAGAGCCGGCGGTCATTAACACAACAAGCGCAGCAAACAGCCCGCTACCCCAACCCAGCGAAATGATGCAGAGTACCGTTGCTGCCAGGAAGATAGCTCCGGCTGCGACCCGCCCGTAAAATGGGTTGGATGCCAATCTGGCCAATACCTGATTCTTATCGGTCCAGGCGATTCGCCGGGAGGTATTCATCCAGCAGATAAAGCCGGCGAGACAGAGTAAACAGATGGTGCTGAACATGTTACTTTTTTTTATGAACGCTTTTTATAGAAATGCTTATTCCGGTGAAGCGATCCGTTTTCTGAAATCCTGCGGGGCGCAACCGGTGTGCTTCCCGAAAAACCGCGTGAAATAGGCTGGCTCTGAAAATCCCAGTGCGTAACTGATCTCCTTGATCGGCTTTTCGACATTGCCCATTTCGCGTTTGGCTTCCAGGATCAGGCGGTCGTTGATCATCTGGCTGATGGTTTTGCCGAAAGATTCCCGGGTGATTTCATTAAGCCGCTTGGCACTGATGGAAAGCTGCGCGGCATAAAAATCCGCATTACGTTGCTTGCGGTAATGGTTTTCTATGGATTCAATCAGGATTTGTATGCGCGGATTGCTGTGTGTGGCCGGACTAAGCTGTTTTTTTATTTCAACACAATGCAGGAACCAGCTCCTGAGATAAGATTCCAGTATCGCCGGGCGGCGGTTACCATCATATTCCAGCCGGATCAGCTTCATCAGCGTATTGAAAATGTGCAGCGAATCGTCCGGTACCACGATGGTAAAGTTGCTGGAATACTCCTGGAACCAGAAAATGTCGCCGCCGAGCAGCTTTTCAAAAAAATCCTTTGAAATAGCCATTAAAAAACCGCGTTTGTGACGCTGCTCAATACTGTGTACCTGGCCGGGCAGCAGCAGGAAAACCTGGTTAGGATCAATCGTGCATTTGTTGAAGTCAATATAATGTGCCTGCTCTGGTCCGATATCGGTAAACCAGAGCAGTTCATAAAAATCATGGCGGTGCATGCCATCGAAGAAGTATTCGTCAGCATCTTCAATGGTGGTCATCGAAAAGAATGCACCGCCGAGTTGATGAAGGGGATATTCTTTAAAATCGATCATTTTACTTTTACGATAGCGGTAATCGCGCCGCCTTCTACTTTCAAGCCTTGTCTGGCGGTTGCCTGCTCAATGTCAATCACATATACCCAGCTTCCTGCCTCTGTATTGGATCCCACATACACCGTTTTTCCATCCGCACTTATTGTATTGTTGTTGTATGCGGCAGAGCTCGAAACGATACTTTCCGGCGCGCCGGTAACCCAGGTGAAGGTTTGGTTATGCAGGTCAGCAATAGCGAGTTTGACAGGTCCGTACTGGTTATTTCCGTCAACGAGCATATAAAGCAGCGCCTTGCCTTTTCCCAGATAAGTATGTGCAATTACCTTTTTGCCGCCCGATTTTTCCTGCACATTGAACAGGTAGCTCTTGTCAAATTCAGTAGTACCTTTTTTGATCCTTACAATGGCAGAGGGTTTGGTTGAAGTTTGTTTTCCGCTGTTCGTGGCGACAGAGGGTGAGAAAGCATATATATCGCCAGCTTCGTCAACAGAAAGCCCGTTTTTTCCATAAGAACCAAAAAAGCTCGTCCGGTTATCCTTAATCACTTTATCCAGCTGCATGGAAGGGTAGGAGTAAACCGCGATCCAGCTGCTGTCCGGGTAGGCAGTTCCAAAAGCATCCGGAGCAACGCCTTTGATGCTCATATAAGGTGCAAATATTTTGTCGCCCACCTGAGTCGCCCAGGTGTAATGCGCACGTTCGCCATTGCCCGCCAGCTTCACGATATTGAGTTGCCCCTCAGCGACGATTTTGGATTGATCAGCATTGATCCTGAACCACGAAGCATTCTCATTTCCACTCCTGGGCACTTTAAAAGTCAGAAGATCATCACCGGCAGTGCTCCATATCTGCACCGTTTCACTCTGGAAATCCGATATTTTTTCCAGCTTTCCTTTATCGTCCATGGAATAGGTAGTAACCGCACCCGGATTTCCCTGTCCATATAAAAGACTGAAAAATTTTCCTTTAAGGGTCAGGTAATACCGGTAAGAACCGTCCTGCTCAATCCCGTTTCCGACTGTGCTGATCGTTCCCTGAGTAAGATCGCTCGTGGTCAGCAAATAATCGGCTACGCCTGACGAGCCTACCGGCGTGGAAGCTACCACATAGCGGGAGCTGGTGCCTGGCTCAGGATCCGGTGTCGGTTCGGAGGTATTTTCGTCCGTGCACGCTGCTATCGACAGGCCCAATCCTGCAAAGAAAAACCACTTGAGATATGACTTTTTCATTTTTTTGATTTGAATTATATTATGAATTGTAAGTTTTTATTTACTGATGAAATAGCGCAATTTGACATAGAAACCGCGGCTGGGCTTCTGTAAGCTGAAATTGTCGTAAAGCTTGGCGTCGAGCAGGTTTTTGCATTCCAGAGAGATATTGTACTTCCCGTTAGCCATCGCATACACCACGTTCACATCGTGGCTAAGCTGCTGCGGAATGTCCAGTTTGTCACTGCCCATGCTCGGCCAGTAGAGGTAGTAAGCGTGCACAAAAAGCAGGTTGTAGCCGAAGGTCAGCGTGTTGCCTTTTCTTCCAAAATCTTTCAGGAATAGAGCTGCGTCGGCATTGCCGAACATAAACGGCATGTTGGGAATGCGGTCGCGGTACAGCGGGCTTTCGGTGGTATAGCCTTCTTCAAAACGCGTATTGTTTCGCAGGTCCTGGTAGGTCAGGTTTACGCCGGCGGTGAGCAGCTGATTGTAAGAATACCGCACTTCGCCGTCCACACCAAAGTTGGTCACGTCGGCCAGGTTATCCATTACCTTCTTGGTCTGATTGGCATTCAGTCGGGGGCGGATGAAACCCTGCGCGTCGCGGTAGAGCACATTGGCATCGACGCTGAAACGGTGTACGCGATTGATATTTGCCTGATAGCTGAAACCCAGATTATAGTTATAGCTCGTTTCCGGATCCAGGTCAATATTACCTTCGAGATTGATCAGGTCACCAAATAGCTCGTCGGTTTCAGGAAGGCGGTAACTCTTTTCAAATGAGCCTTTTAACTGTAAATTCTTGCGAAGGAAATAAGTGGACGCAATTCCGTAACCCAGCTTTGTGAAATTGCTTTTCTGTTCCAGAAACGCATTGTCGCCCCAGTTCCCGCTCGGGTTGTAGGATATCGAGTACTTGTTGTTTTGAGAAAAATGTTTGACAAATGCAGAAGTGTTCCAACGCTCGCTGTAATCAAACTTATACCCGAGCCCCAGCACGTTTTTCTTGTTGATCCGCGGCTGTTCAAATTTTTCCGCATCGGGAAAAAGTTCATCCTCGCCTTTTCGGTTGAAGGTGTTATAAACGTTGTTAACGGTCAATGAATGGCGCGGCCCGATCTGGTAGGTAACATTGGCGGTAGCCAGCCCGTTGTTGTTCCGGAACCGGTAAAGTGATCTTTCACGCTCGCTGCCCAAACCCTCATATTGTTTGAATTGCTGGAACCAGTTGTACCGGCGATACACGGTGTCGACATTCTGTTCCTGCCCCAGGTTGTAGTTTGCTGAAATATTGACACTCAGACCTTTGACAAACAGATCCTTTTTTGAATATTTCAAACTGGGCATTACGATATTCCCCTTCCGGTGCCACGCTCCGAACACGCTCACCATCCGCGCGCCGGTCTGGATCTCGGCTCTGTTTTTACCCAGCGTTATCCCCAGCAGCAGGCGGTCTGCAAACTTTTTATTCACCACACCCACATTCGCGATCACAGTTTCATTATGGTAAGTGTCATGAAAACGGCGCAGGCGCTGGTCACGGAAATATTCGCCGGTATTCACATCCGCTACATCCACATTGATCCAGTAATTATTGTCCGAATAGTTTTGGAATGCATTCAACTGGGCTGTAAAACCGTTTTTGCTGGTAAAACCCGCATTGATCGCGGTGCGGTGGGTATTGAAAGAACCGTAGGAATAGGATGCGTCGAGGTAGCTGTTCTGGCGGGTATTGGTCACGATATTCACAGCCCCGCCCAGTGCGTCGGACCCCAGCCAGATCGGTACCACACCTTTGTACACTTCCACGCGCTCGGCGAGGTTGATCGGGATATTGTTGAGCTGAAACGATGAACCAAAATTGTCCATCGGCACGCCATCGAGGAAGAACTTTACCTGTCTTCCCGTGAAACCATTGAGGGAGAAATTCATATTGGAACCTACGCCGCCGCTTTCCCTCACGCGCACTCCGGATACCCTGTCGAGTGCGTGTGACAAATCCAGCGTCGAGTTTTGCAGTTTTTTGGCGTCGATAGCAGTCACATTATACGCCTGGCGATTGACCTCCCGCGTTTCCGACCGGCCGATCACCGAAAGCGATTCGAGTTCCCGGGTCTGAGAAACCAACTTGAAGTTACGCTTGTCAGATTCTCCCGATTTTAGTATAATTTCCCTGGAAAGCGGCTGGTAACCCACAAAGGTGACCATTAGCTGATAGGCACCGGGGCTCACGTTTTCGAGCGTGTACTTCCCATCGGCATTCGCAACCGTACCGTAAGAGGTACCTTTCAGGCTGACCGATGCGCCGGGAAGCGCCTCACCGTCCTCGGTCCGTACCTGGCCAGCGAGCGAGGCAGTGGCCGGCGCAATGCGGGACTGCTGCGCAAAGGCGATGATTGACAGCATACAAAGGAGCCCTGTATGCAGAATTTTACTAATTTGCATTGCTTTAAAATGTTCTGGCGTTGGAAAGCGTAGCGCCTCGGCGCGGGAGTCGGGTGGGTACGAACCATCCGACTTTTTTGCTTTATAGTTTGATATTGTCAGCTAAGAATTGGATACGTTCAAATCATATTTTATATTATTAGTAAGTAGACTTATTCTAAATAGTTGCGCAAATGTAGTTAGTTTGGCACTAAATCGCTTATACAATCTGCCTGTTTAGTTGGATTAACTGGATATTTTCTCGGGGATACAATGCAAAAAAGGGAATTGGTGGCTTTCCAATTCCCTCTTGTAAACTTGATGAAACCTAGTTCCAGTTGTCTATTTTAATATCGTCGGGATCAGGTCTTCCTTTCCCATCTTCAATCAGCGATTTCAGACTTAGCAAAAATGTTGCCCATTTTGTACTGCAATGGTGCATGAATTCCACCGGTTCGCTCCAATTGGCATGCTTGAACATTACAATAACGAAATCATTGTCTTGCTTCAAGTCAAAACTGATCGTTGTTCCCATCCATTCCTGGGGACCATCGGCCAGCTCCCACACTACCCGGCTGGGCTCTTCGAGTTCGGCTACCTTCATATCAAATCCGCCGGCGCCGAATCGGAACTCAATGATATTACCGACCCGGTCGCCTTCCCCTTTCGTATTGCTCGTCCACCAGCCGGCTAGGCCTGCCGTGGTTGTTAATGCATTATAAACATCTTGTAATGAGTCTGATCTGATCCCGACCCTGTGTAAGATATCTGCCATAACTGCTTGCGTGTTTAAGATTTGAATGAAAGTTTGATATAGATTCGTGCTCAAAAGTATAGGCTTGACGGGATATTAGTGCAGTGTAAAATGGACATTATCGCGGGTTGATTTGGACAATACCTATTTCTATCTTGCAACAAAAAAGATGAAGAAGATCACCATCCTTGTTCCCGACGGAGAAAATAATCTGAGCAGTATCGTAGGCGCTTACAAGATTTTGAAAAGGGCAAATAAGTACTGGGAGGAAAATCATAAAAAGACATTGTACCAGATTGAGCTGGCCGGTCTGTCGGAACAGGTGGACTTTCACGACGGGTTGTTTTCGGTCCGGCCGCACGTGCATATTTCTGCTGTTTCCAAAACGAACCTGATCATTATACCTTCCCTGAACCACGAGTTTGAACAGGCAGTTGAAAAGAACCAGCCTTTGATTCAATGGATCCGCGACCAGTATCGGGGCGGCGCAGAGGTCGCGAGTATTTGCACCGGCGCTTTTCTGCTGGCTTCCTCGGGTTTGATCAATGGAAAAACGTGCTCTACGCATTGGGCATTTGCCGATTTGTTCAAAACAAAATTCCCTGAGATCAATGTACAGAAAGATAGACTGATCACCGACGAAAACGGGATCTACACAAACGGCGGCGCCTATTCATTTCTCAACCTGATCCTTTACCTGGTCGAAAAGTATTTTGACCGGCAAACGGCCATTTTCTGTTCCAAAGTATTTCAGATTGATATCGAGAGAGAAGCGCAGTCGCCTTTTATCATCTTTGCCGGACAAAAATCGCATGAAGACGAGATCATCCGGCAGGCCCAGGTTTACATTGAAAAGCATGTGGAAAGCAAGATTTCCATTGCTGAGCTGGCGTCCAGATTTGCTGTCGGCAGGCGGAACTTCGACCGCAGATTCATCAGGGCAACAGGCAATACACCCATTGAATATGCCCAGCGCGTAAAGATGGAAGCTGCCAAAAAATCGTTTGAAACGAACAGCAAAAACATCAAGGAAGTGATGTACGAAACGGGTTATTCCGATATGAAAGCGTTCCGGGAAGTGTTTAAAAAAGTGACCGGCGTCTCTCCGTTGGAATACAGGTTGAAATACAATAAGGATGCGCTGAACTGACCCGATGCCAGAGATCATTAGCCTTTTCCAGTAAATTCTCTTGCATTACCCCTAATTATCGGGAGGTCGTCCCAAATTTCTGATCGGCTCGCTCTTTTTTATCTAAATTTGATTTAGTAACAACGCTGTCAGTGGTAGTCAAACCTCAACGAAACACTTCAAGCGAAGATAACCCAACCCTCCCGGATATTTGAAATGCCGTTTAAAAATGAGTAGTAAATAAGCACAGATCTCAAACGTTCCCCTCTTTCAATACTAACTATGCTATTTAATTCTATCGAGTTCATTGTGTTTTTCACAATTGTATTCGTCTTGTACTGGTTTGTATTGAACCGGCACTTAAAAGCGCAAAATGCTTTTCTGCTAGTTGTAAGCTATTTCTTTTATGGCTGGTGGGATTGGAGATTTCTGTTGCTGATATTTACCAGTTCTTCTATTGATTACTTTCTGGGACATCAGATCTGGAAAACACAAAATCCTGTTCTCAGAAAGCGGCTCGTTTTGGTGAGTATCGTCTTTAATCTTTGCTTTCTGGGTTTCTTTAAATACTTCAACTTCTTTGTTGATAGCTTTATCGGGATGCTGACTGAAATGAATGTACCTATTAATGTATATACGCTTCATATTATTCTTCCGGTCGGTATCAGCTTTTATACTTTTCAGTCGCTCAGCTACACGATTGACATTTACAAGAAAAAGCTCGAACCTTCTCATAATATCCTGAATTTTTTCGCTTTCGTTTCCTTTTTTCCACAGCTCGTAGCCGGGCCGATCGAGCGGGCGGAACATTTGTTACCGCAGTTTTTCCAAAAGAGAAAATTTGATTATGCATTTGCAGCAAGTGGCGGTCGCCTTATTCTAAAAGGATTCTTTAAAAAGATAGTTATTGCCGACAGTCTTGCCATTTTGGTAGATACGGTTTATAACAATCCCGAAGCGTACACGGGCTTTCCAATGGTTGTAGCGACGATATTTTTTACGTTCCAGATCTATTGCGATTTCTCCGGATATTCCGATATCGCAATTGGTACCGCGCGACTATTGGGCTTCGATATGAGACCGAACTTTGCTTCGCCTTATTTTTCGAGATCACTCACGGAATTCTGGCGCAGGTGGCATATTTCCTTGTCAACCTGGTTCAGGGATTATCTCTATATCCCGCTGGGCGGGAACCGCACTTCTACCTTTAATGCGAACAGGAATCTTCTTATTACGTTCACATTGAGCGGGTTATGGCACGGTGCCAACTGGACTTACGTGATCTGGGGTTTTGTACACGGACTCGGTCTGATCGTTGAAAAGACATTCAATATTCAGAAAGCCGATAGTGCGAGTGTGCTCGTAAATGCGATGCGCATGATCCTGACACTCGTATTTGTTGCATTCGCATGGATTTTCTTCCGAAGCAATAATTTGAGCGACGCTATTTACATTATCACACACATGTTTTCGGATATCAGAGATTATACTGATCCGATGGCTATGTCATTGAAATTCCGGGGAGTGGGATTGAAACCGGAAGATCTTCTTACTTCTGTTTTCTTTCTGGTCGTATTATTGGTAATGGAATATGTGATGGCAAATGATAAGTTACGGACAATTATTTACCCAAATCCGAGAATAAGATGGGCTGCCTATTATTTCTTTTTGATAGCGATCGTTTTTAGCGCTACAAAAAACCCGGCAGGTAACTTCATCTATTTCCAATTCTAATATTAGCCAAATGAAAAAGTTCTTAACCAAATTCTTTTATCTGATTTTACCTTTAATTGTCTGGGGTATTTTAATAGCGATTATTGACCCATTTAATTATTTTGGGTTTGAAGTATTCCAGAGATCAGCGAAAAAGGAGGCTGAAAGCTTGAATACGCTCATTTATCGTACGATCGATTATGTGAACGAACCTTGCGAAAATGTCATCTTTGGTGATTCAAGAACGTATAATATTCCCTTAGAGCGAATTGAAGAGATTTCAAAGAGGAAATACAAAAAGCTCAATACGAACGGAGCGAAACTAAATGAGATATTTGATCTTTTCTATTTTGCAAATTCGAAGACGCCGATCAAAAGGGTGGTGATCGGAATTAACTTTAATATGTTCAATAAGTTTGGTCACGAAGATAGGGTGGAAGGCGTAAAAAGAATGCTGAACAATCCATTCATGTACGTTTATAATAAAGATGTTGCAGAAGCAGCCTATTCCACCATCAAATATACTTTCACCGACAAGAAGCCCGACTTCGCTCCGCCTATGTCCAGAAAAGAATTCTGGGACTGGAGTATTAATACAAAGGCCAGCCACTGGTATGGTAAGTACGCATTTCCTGAGAAATTATATTCGCAGCTGTTAAACTTCGACAAATTCGCAAAGGCTAATAAGATAGATGTGATTTTCATTATTGTTCCCCATCACAGCGACTTTCACAAAAGGTTGGTTGATTTTGGTCTGCAAAAAGAAGAGGCTAAGTTCAAGCAGATCATGTCCGGGTTAAGTGCAAAAGTTTATGACTTTGATTATGTTAATGCGATCACCAGTAATACCGTCAATTTCGAAGATCCGATACATTATACAAATGCTGTCGGGAACACGATTGTGAACGAGATCTGGACTAATAAACTCATTATAGGAAAGGAAATATAGTCTTAGTTCCAGCGGGGTCTGCTAATTGATTGCCAATTCACAGGAGGCCCCGCTGAGGCCAGATATCAACCGCTCCTGCCGTCCCTTTCGGAATTTTCAAAGATTCATTCTCTGTTTTTAACAATATACACAGACCCGGCGGGATCGGTGATCCAATGCATATTGTCGGGAAGCTCTTCCAGTTCGTCGCAAGTCGAAATGCCGTGGGATCTGAGATATTCGGTTGCTGCCGGGACGTTTTCCACATTAAGCTCCAACCAGGTTTCGGAATGCGTATAGTTGTCGACGCAGTCCAGCCACATCACATTGTTACCGAAATTGACCCGGTGTGTTCTTGAAACTGTCGGATTCGCGATCGGCTTTTCTTCCACATCGAGTTTGAGAATATCGCGATAGAATCCGACTGTGGCATCATATTTACTTTTCGGGATTTTGACGGCAATGTTAATGCCGCCTTCAAATTTGATATCCATACCGATTTTCGTGTTCATTTATGTCGACAAAACTACGAACCTTGGCACTGGTAGTTGTGGGGAATACGAGCCAACATGGAGGGCAATCGAGACAGGAGGCGCAGCGCCTGGCGCAGACTTTTCCGGCTGTGTGAACCACAAATCCTGCAAAATCCTGCATCGTAACCGCCCTGTCCGGGTTTTGCTGTTCAAGTTCTTCAACCAGTGATATTAGCTCATGAATAAGCTTGTATGATTTCATCCGGAAATTTATTTCTGACTGTTTACTATTGCCTCAGCAGCTAATCGTCCACTTTTCATAGCCGCATTGATCGAACCGTTCAACAAATGGTCTCCACAAATAAAGCATTGCTCAGTTAGCCTCATTGCATCCTTACCAGGCACATTAATGACTTGGTCATCATTCGGCAGCGCATAACCGATGTGATAGGTTTTCAGATGTTTCCATTGCATAGCCGGAAACCAGGCTTGCATTTCACGCAAAACCTGCCCTTGAAGCTGCACGCTATCCGTTTTTGAATGGTCTCCAATCAGCGAAAGAGAAATCAGTGCATCACCATTTTTGGAATAGGCGGGTGCGATCCGGTTCATGACCGCGATATTATTGACAAGTTTGCTGGGCAATGCATTTAATGCAATAAGTGGTTGGTCATAAGGTTTGGTCGCCGCTGTGAAATACATATTGGTAACCGAATGATAGGAGGAAGGCACTTTCCGAAACGGCTCGGGCATTTCAAGCTGATCGGTGGCGATGAGAATGCTTTTTGCGCTATGAACCTGCGCGTCGGATGTGGTAACCATGTTTGCGTCAATGGAAACCACTTTTTGACCTAATACAATCTCATCGGGTGCAAGCGAACTGGCTAATTGTAACGGAATCATGCCCATTCCCTTTGCGGGAACAGCCGCATCACCCTGGCTGAACATCTTGAACACGAATTCAAACATCCGGCTGGAAGTGCTTAATCTATCTTCCAAAAAGATCCCGGTCATGAATGGTTTGAAAAACTGGCGGATCATTTGCTGACTAAATCCAGCTTCGCTCAGATAGGCCAATGTGGTCGTCTCGCTGCCGGTAAAAATCTCATCTATGCTTTTTCCGGTCAGTTTTAACTTTAATCCAAGCATGCGGAACTTGTCGGCGAATGTGCCCGCTGGTGATGCCAGCGTGCTAATCAGCGTACGGGGCTGCCGAAGCGGGTCCCCGATTTTTGTCGTACCGGTTTCATTCAAGATCAATGCGCCGGGATCGAATTTCTGCAATTCCAATGCACCGTAATCTAAAAACCTTTGCGTTTCGGGATATGCGGTTAACAACACCTGGAATCCTCTGTCCAGCAGAAAGCCCTCAACTTTCTCTGTCCTCACCCTGCCTCCTGGCCGGTCAGAAGCTTCCAGTATCTTTACTGACTTGCCAGCAGCTTTTAACACTTTTGCAGCTGTCAATCCCGCTAATCCCGCACCGATGATGATCACATCCAGATTATCTTCCATAGCATTTAACTGGGCTGGTTTATTTCATGTGGCTCAATATCAGGTTTTGCATAGGCCAGCCGGCCGAGGGGATGTGTTAGAAAATAAGCATCCAATCCCGCCACGGTCACGGTTTCTGCCTGAACATGATCAATGGTTCCGTCCTGGCCGATGAGCACATCATCAACTACTATTTCAACGATCTCACCGATCAAGATCGTAGTGCGGTTGATTTCCATTGGAATGGTTTCACGCAGTTTTAATCCGATCCGGACCGTTGATTGTTGAACAAAAGGCGCTTCAAAACCAGGTACATACAGTTCATCAAATCCACAAGTTGCAAACTCAGAAACGCCGGAAGGATAACTGGCGCTGGTTTGATGCGCCTGCTTATACCACTCGGGCAGCACATTGCTCAGGGTGTATTGCCCGGTTGCCTCAATGTTGGCCAGAGTGTCGTTATGCTCTCGCCCGGGCCGCATAACCATCCCGATCAACGGCGGATTCGCTCCAAGGTGAAAGGCCGAACTGATCACACACAAATTAGTAGCGCCGGTCTTGCTGACGGTGCCCAGAAGGTTCAATGATTTATATCCCAATAGACTATTAATCAGGCATATGCGATACTGCTTTTCAAGCTCGGCAATTTGACCGGCGTTTATATTTGTGCTCATTTTAAGCGGTTTTTAGTTTGCCCAATCCTCCGTCAACGCCGATGATCTGGCCGGTTACCCAGCTGCTGTCGTCTGACAATAAAAATGCAATAGCTTTGCTGATATCCTCTGGCTGCCCATATTTTCCAAGCGGATGCCTTTTAGCAGACGCATCGCGTTTTTCGGGCGAGCTCAGCAGGTTCTGCGCCATGGGTGTGTCAGTAAGTGAGGGCGCCACTACATTTACCCTGATTTTCTGACCAGCCAGTTCAGCAGCCAGCGAGATAGCCAGTCCCTGCACGGCGCCTTTCGCTGCCGATATACTTGCATGATAAGGTAGCCCGGTATTAGCCGCGACAGAACTTATCAAAACAACTGAAGCCCCGGCCGCATTCTTCAGTGGCTTCAAGGCATGCTGTATAATCTGAGCAGCACCCAGGACATTGAGGCGGTAATCATTTAAAAAATCTTCGCTTGTCAGGCGGTTGAATGGTTTCAGGTTAATGCTGCCGACTGAGTAAACCAGCCCGTGCAACTGTTCCGGCAAAAAACCGCTGATCGCTTCAAGATCACCTGTCACATCGGCTTGCAAATGCGCTATACCTTGGGGAAAATCAGCTGGCTTTGACCGCGAAATCACATACACCGATGCATTGTGTTCGTTTAAGGTTTCAACAAGCGATAAACCAATACCAGAGCTCCCACCGACAACCAGTATATTTTTTCCACTAAAATTCATTGTTCTGGATATTTAAACTCCGTTACCGCTTTCAAATGCAATGCGGATGCAATGCGAATGCATATTAATACATTATCTATCTAACATAATCGTACCACTAAGCTGATCAGGTTCTCCCGGGAAATTGAAGTTAAAGAGTAACAATAACTTAATATAAATTAGCCCGATCGCCGGTATATTTGAGGTTACAAATTCCAACCAGTGAAAAGACTTCTATTCGCGTTCGAATAAGTATCCATTCCAAAATCATGACCATCATGTACATTAAACTAGTGAAGCGCCTTTTCATACCGACCATCTTTGTTCTGGCTTCTATGCCCTCATTTGGCCAGCTATTTGTTGGGAAGGTGGACATTAATGGATCGGACAGTATTAAGGTTATCGAAGTTTTGATTGCCGAAAGAATGTCTAATAAGTACATAGATGTCTATGTTGACTTCGGTCAGAAGAGCAGTTTCTGGGTAGGTAGCATTGGTAATGATTCTGGTGATCAAAGGATTATAGATAACACATCGGGAAAGCCGGTCCGGTTTAAGTCAACATCAGCGGTATTGAATCTTCTAGAAGCCAACAATTGGGATCATTACAACTCCGTTATTATTGCCGACAGGGGAGAGCGATTATTTTATTATTATTTCAGGAAAAAGTAACGATCCATATTATCTCGGAGCAAACTATTCCTGTGCGCCGCTTACCCCAGAGTGGTATACATTGCCGCTTGGCGTAACCACGCAGGGGGAAGAATTAATTAAACCCTCAGTTTGAAAGACCCAATTGCTGCCACCGGTCATAGCATCAAGCGCATAGACTTTTTTTTCGCCGGTACAGGCATATATTTTCCCTTCTGCGGCAGTTAGGCTTGAGTACATGGCGGGCCTCATGTCGTCCGTAATAACTTGCCATTTTTTAAGGCCGGTGACCGCGTCGACCGCATACAATCTACCAGGGATACTTCCTACATACACAAAACCATTGCTGACGGTAGGGCTGGACATCCCTGTAATGCCAATCTCAAATTGCCATTTTTCTATTCCGGTGGCCGCATCCAGAGCGCGCAGTTTGAAGTCAAAGCTGGTTATATACACCAAACCGTTTTTGACTGTCGGGCTCGAATCAATACTTGCTTCTGTCTTAAATTCCCATTTTTTGGCACCGGTAGCTGCGTCAATGGCAAAAAGTGTTCTTTGAAAGTCACATGCGTAGACCACCCCATGGTCAAATGTAGGGCTCGTCGGGGTCGTCGCACTCGTACCGCTCATTGCAAACTCCCATTTCTTTGCACCTGTAACAGCATCAAGTGCATATACCTTCTTGCCTTCACTTCCCACATACACTACTCCATTCACCACCATAGGACTCGAATCCACACTGGCATCTGCCGCAAACTCCCATTTTTTAGCACCCGTAGCTGCATCCAGTGCATATAGCTTTTGGTCAGTACTGCCTATATAAACCACCCCATTTACAACATAGGGGCTGGAAAAAATAAGTCCACCGGTTGCAAACTCCCATTTTTTCGCCCCGGTAGCAGCATTCACTGCATATACCTTCTTGTCAAAACTCCCTACATATACTACCCCATTTACAAAAGAGGGGCTAGAAAAGATAGCTCCATCCGTTGCAAAAGCCCATTTTTTCAAGCCAGTAGTGGCATTAATCGCGTATAGATTTTTGTCATCGCTACCTACGTACACGGTTCCATTTACATCGGGCTCAGGTTCAGGTTCGGGGGTGTTTTTCTTCTGGCATGATGTAAAGCTATATACGATCACTAACAGGCTAAGTAGGCGGATGGACTTCATTGAGTTTTGCTTGAACGGTTAGATATAATTCTAGGCTTATCGGAACAGCGAATGAGCACAGTTTTCTTTTTAAAGAATAAGCGAAGTGGATAATACTTCAATATAAATCCAAATGATAACTAGTTGACGATTCATCATTTAGGATCAACAAATGACAATCTCCGGATTTTTATATTTTTTTATAAATGTTAATAAGTGTTTAAAGAACGGCGCAAACCGGTAGTCTAGCTTTGCATTATCAAAATCAGGAATTGTAGGAGAAGAAATAACGGGACTGATCAAGTACAACGCTCCAACTCGTGAGAAAATGTAATTAATAGCTCAGCGTATATAGCACAGGGTTAGGTAAATCTTTTGAAGCAGCATTGAAAAATGCCAATAGGAATTGGCCCACCACACACTTAGCCATTTAGATTCTCAATATTACAAACTCGACTTTTAAACTTAAATTAAATATGAACATTTTACCAAAACAACACAAAATCCTGCTCTCCGCATGTACACTTGGCGCAGCTGTTTTTCTCGGAAACCATTGTGCTTTTGCGCAAGTGAAAGTAGGTGAAAACCCACAAACAATTAATGCAGGATCGGTTTTAGAAATAGAAAGTTCTGATAAAGGTTTACTGCTTCCAAGGATATCGCTTGCGAATACTACCACGTGGGGATTGGCTGGTACGCCTGCTGCGGGAATGCAGGTTTATAACATTAACGCTGGGGTTATAGCTACATCCACTTCTTACCCGGCAGCGGAAGGTGGTACCGGGGTATATTACTGGGATGGTAGCGGCTGGGTCAGTTCTAAAAAAGGTCAGTCCGGCTCGGGCAGTGACTTTGACTGGCTGAAAACCAGCAACAACGCCACGCCATCGGATCCTGCCGATATCGGATCTGCTATTTATCATGGCGGAGCTGGTAGCCAAGAAGTTACTGTGAGGAGCAATACTGTTGTAGCTGGCGAATCGGTCCGCACGACGACAGTGGCAGGCCACGGCACGGCACAAGCTGCTGCCACCAGCTTGTTCGCAGAATATAATGCCAACATTAATCCAAATGCTCATCCTGAAAATAATGCAGTGACCGGCATCCAAACGACTACACAGCATCCATTGATCTTCCGCACAACAGGAAGCGATAATGTGCCAACTGAGCGGATGCGAATCACTCCTGGTGGCTCGGTAGGAATAGGTACGCCGGGAATGCCTGATGTTTCGCAAGTTAGTTTTCGCGTAAATGGGCCTATTTATCAAGTAAACTCCGATGTTATTGAGAGTACCCAGGCCGTTATACTTAGAAATGGAGGCATAACTTTGTTTGGCGCTCAGAATCAAGAAGACAACGGGTACGTTGATTTCAAGGACAATTACAATGGAGCCTATAACGCCAGAATATTGTATAGCAATGATATTGGTACAGCGGGGGCGCTCTTGTTTAGAGTTAGAGGGCAGAATTTAAAAGATGCAATTACTATTTTGAACAGTAGCGGATATGTAGGGATCAATAGAACTAATCCTAATTATGAGCTGGATGTACTCGGCGACATAAATGCATCTGGCGAGGTACGAAACAGTGGCACCAGTTTAACCTCAGATGCCCGCTTGAAACGCAACATCCAGTCATTAAAAAATGGGCTGGGGATTGTTTCCAAATTAAAGCCGGTGAGCTACGAGAAAAAAGCGACTATTGCGGACAGTATTTATAATAAATCAGAAATCGGTTTTATAGCACAGGAGGTTCAGAAAATACTGCCGCAGCTGGTTCGCGAAGGCAAGGATGCGGATAAAACGCTGGCGCTGGATTACAATTCCCTTATTCCAATTTTAACGAAAGCTATTCAGGAACAGCAAAGCCAGATTGAGAAGTTATTATCTGAACGTGCCACGCATTCTGATTTGTTAAATACGCAGACAGCAAAACTGAATGCACAGGAAAATGAAATAAATGAAATTAAGGAGCTATTGCAAATAAATAAGACGGTCGGTCGTGCAAGAATTTCAAAATAACAGGTTCAGTTATTTGTTGGCATGGTCGAATTCGGCCATGCTTTTTTTTTTATATTTTATTACATATTGTTTAAATAAGATCAATTAAAAGCGGGTGTTATTTGTTCACGCGGTTTTATACTTTTTTATATTTATTTACATACGTTAAAAGTTCAGATTTGTCGTACACTATACCTTTGTTCTACCAAGTGTAAGAGCACTTCGATTAAAAATATTAACACAAATTCTTAAAAGAAATGAAAATTAAATTTTTGAAATCAGCGGGCGCATGCCTTATTTTTTGCACAGTATTATTTGCAACTTCTTGTAAAGAAGATCAAATCTTACAAGAAAGTCTTGTAGAACAGAATGTCGGCGACGATAGCAATGCGAAGCTTGTTATTCCCACAAAGCTTGATGTAGATATCTTCGCGGAGCGAATTGAAGATTATTTAGGAAATGTTGGTTTCGGCTATTCAATATTCGTTAATGGCGAAGAATCTTTTATGTCAAATGGTGGCGATGGATTTGCAAGAAAACACAGCGAAGGCACAGGCTTTGCAAAGCATAGTGCCGTTAGGTCACAGGAAACGAATGCAACTACACAATATGTTACTGCGCTTGCAGTACTTCGGGTCCTTAAGAAGTACAACCTTTCATTAAAAACCAAAGTATCGCTGTACCTTCCAAAGGGCTGGGTACCAAGTAAGCAATTTAAAGAATTGAATTTTGAAAGACTGCTTGCTCATAGAACAGGCTTAATTAATTATGGTAATGTTAGGAAAACTGTTGAAGGCCAACTAACTGAGAGTGTCTTCATATCAGGTGACCGGAGGAACAATGATATTAATTATATTTTGCTCGGTGTTATTGCTCCTTATGTTGAGGCAGTTGAGCTGAAAAAGCAGGGCGATGCAAGTAAGTTCAATAACCTCTCACAGCATAATTCGGACGTGGCGATCTTGTCTGCTTGTGGTATTCATTTTCGTAATCTTGTTCGGAATAATGTGTTTCTTCCTGCCGGACTTGCTAACTCTGATGTAATTGATTGGCAGGCATGGGATAAAAATGGCCCTATTGCTGCGAGTCTTTCAACCCAGGGATATCCGGAGAAACTAGGGGACGCGCCTGGGATTGATAAAGCCATTGTAACAACAAGTTGTGGTGCAACGGGATTATATTTGAGTGCATCAGATTTCGCTAAGATTCAGTCTGCTGTTAATCAAAATAAGATTATAAACGCTACTGATTTTTTAGCAATGAAAAGTAAACTTCTCGGTTTTGACGGGGTACTTAAAGGTACGAAGGGTCTGTACTATTATAAAACTGGACTTGGTTATAACTGCGAAAATATTATTATGGATTTTGGGAATGTTCAAGTATCTGTATTTGCAAACTCTCCCCAAAGTGATTTTGCTGAGAAACCAACTGTTATTGCTCAATTGTTCGAGGATTCATTGAAATAACTAAATAAATTAATTTTTATCGAAACCGCTGGCTAAGATATCATTATCACTTCGCCAGTTGGTTTCGATAGAAGCCTTTTCTGGCTTAACCGCAAAAAATAGAGATGAAAAACAAATTCTACATGCTATTATCCTTTTTGTGCAGCGCCACATTGACGTTTGCACAGGTAAAGGGGAAAGTGTACAGCACAGTCCAGTGCTTTCCTGGGGGCAACCTGCGGGTACATTCCAATCCAATGACTCTTGCTGCTCACATCATTACTCCCCGCAGTAATCACGCGTCCAGCTCAGTGTTATTCACCGATGGTGCGTATACGGATGAAACAACAGATGCAGGTTACGTAAATGGATATGTGACCAAAATTGGCAGCGAGGCATTTACATTTCCAGTTGGCAGCCAGGAGGGTAATGATCTGAGGTCCTTGACTATTTCAATGGAAAAACCTTCCTCAATCAAGCTGGCAGTGGCCTACTGGGAGGGAAGTCCTGGCAAAGAGCTTGATCCGACTGGTGGTGCTCACGATATTAATTCAATGAGCGAAGAAGGCGTTACGGGGGTCACTAAGCTCACATCCGTATCTGACAGCGGTTTTTGGGACTGGGTACCCCTGACTGATTCAGACCAGGAATCGGAGATCCGCATTGAGGTTTCTATTGCCGATCATTCGAAAATAGAAGGGTACGCGCCTGCAAACATTCGCCTCGTAGGGTGGAACACAAAAGCGGAAGCTTGGGTAAACCTAAGCGGCGATGTTGCACCTGCCACCAATACGGAAGGGGCCATTGTGACAGGCACATTGACAACCAGCACAATGTCCGAGTATAGCGCGATCACAGTTGGTTCCGTCTCAGGCAGCCCAATGCCGGTGACGCTGATCAGTTTTACGGCCAAGGAAGAAGCTGGTCAGGTTGGCCTGAACTGGGGGACTTCGGAGGAAACCAATGCAGATTATTTTCAGATCGAGCGGAGCTCTGACGCGGTAAATTGGAAGGTGATCGGCAGAGAAAATGCTGTCGGAGAAAGCAAGGCACTTCTTACATATTTTTTTTCGGATGTAGCGCCGTTGCCGAGAGTCAATTACTACCGGCTGAAAATGGTTGATAACGATGAAACTTTCGCATACAGCAAGATCCAAAGCGTGCAAATCGGAGCCGCAGACAACTTTTTGACCCTGTATCCAAACCCAGTTTCAGACGTACTTCATTTCAAAGATGTGGAATTTCAGAAAATGCAGCAGGTCGCCATTCACAATGTCGCAGGAAAGCAGGTATATCAATCAGAGAACGTTTCATCGGGAAAAATTGATGTCACTAAATTCAATAACGGCATCTACCTGGTAACAGTACTTATGAAGAACGGTCATTCTAAAACAGAAAAGGTCGTCATCAATCATTAATATTTTGTCACTTTCGGCGCGCTTTTGTTACAAGTTCGAAGCTGGCTAATTGGGGTATTTCGACTTCCGTCTAGCCGCAGAGCGGCTCCCTGTTTATAGAAAAGTAAAAACAAATAAATATGAAAGGCCCCAGCGGGGCCTCCTAATTAATCACGAATTCACAGGAGGCCCCGCTGAGGCCTGACAAATTATTATCATTGATTTATTCTAGAAACAGGTTGCTCCTCCGGAGCTTTGCAGTTTACCTATTTACCCCCCCAATCAACCGCTCCAACCGCCCCATCATCTCATCCTTCTCTTTCAACATCCGCTCATACAAAGCAATCTTCTTCGCATAAAGTTGAACAATATTATTATGGGATGTAAGTGAATTGTACCGTAAGTGAAAGAGTTACCAATTGTATTTCATTGCAAAGGATTCAAACAATTCACCCCCTTACCTTCTCGAATTCCATCTAGCCGCAGAGCGGCTCCCTGTTAATAGAAAGGTAAAAACAAATAAACATGAAAGGCCCCAGCGGGGCCTCCTAATTAATCACGAATTCACAGGAGGCCCCGCTGGGGCCTGACAAATTAATATCATTGATTCTAGAAACAGGTTGCTCCTCAGGAGCTTTGCAGTTTACCTATTTACCCCCCCCCAATCAAACGCTCCAACCGCCCCATCATCTCATCCTTCTCCCTCAACATCCGCTTACACAAATCAATCTTCGCATAAAGTTGAACAATCTAATTAAGGGATGTAAGTGAATTGTACCGTAAGTGAAAGAGTTACCAATTGTATTTCATTGCAAAGGATTCAAACAATTCACCGCCTTACCTTCTCGAATTCCGTCTAGCCGCAGAGCGGCTCCCTGTTTATAGAAAGGTAAAAACAAATAAACATGAAAGGCCCCAGCGGGGCCTCCTAATTAATCGCGAATTCACAGGAGGCCCCGCTGGGGCCTGACAAATTTATTATCATTGATTTTTCTAGAAACAGGGAGCTCCTCTGGAGCTTTGCAGTTTACCTATTTACCTCCCCCCAATCAACCGCTCCAACCGCCCCATCATCTCATCCTTCTCTCTCAACATTCGCTCATACAAAGCAATCTTCTCCTCATTAAGTTGCATTAGTTTATCAATCGGATTATTATGGTATGTGCCAAATGAATTTCCGAAAAATGCCTGATTCTGAAATGTATTGCAGATTACATTGATAGCCTGTTCCTCATCAAAATTCCGAATCGCCTCCGTCGGTATTTTGAGAATCGCCGCAACCTGCTCCAAAATATCCGAATCAATCTTTTCCTTCTGTTCGAGCAAACAGATCTTCTGCTGGTTTCAAACACCGAATTGGCGTAAATGATGATCCAGGTGCTTGTAGAACAGGTTATTCCATTCTTGAATACTGAGTTTCCCAAATGATAGTGATTCCCGCCAATCGAAATAGGATTCGCCTAGTTGCTGAGTTTTATTCAGATATGCTATAAGCCTGTCTTTTTCAATTTCAAATTCTCTGACATCTGTGATCAAAAACACAGGAGCTGTCCTGCCATTTTTTGGATAAGGCTTTTCGCCAACTACCTGGGGCTTGGCAAGCAGCTTAATAATGAATTTCATAAACTTGCCCGGCTTTTCAAACTTTTCCATCTCATAGATAAGTTCGTAACTGACACAGCAGTGAGCCAGCATTTGGGCCACATTCATCTTTCCCCAAAGAGGCTGGGAATTCTGATTCAGCGTATCAATCCGGCCGATAAGCTCAGCGGTAACATCGGGTGAGAATATGTTTTTAATCATAAGAACAAATACTTGATCGGCTAGCGCTGTGAATTGCAACTTTTTGAGGAAAATAACTATAAATTCCTTTTGTTGCTTTCAATCACTATTAAAATGGCAAGTTGTCTGGGCAAAAATCTACCAGTTGACCATAGTTCAAGTGCTAGCTCATGATCTTTCTTAATATCCTTGGCAATTTTCCGTAGGTCTCCCAGTTTGGTTTTACTATTAATCTGTTACAGGATGTTGGCCGCTTTTGAAGAAAGTTTCTCTTGAAGTCGGCTCGAAAGTTTTCTAGCCATTTCCTTTTTTCATTTGTTCAACAGCATTCCATCCTTCCGGCGTAATTCCCATGATTTCAGTAACTGCGCCAATGGTTTCATAAGTATCGAAAAACACCATTCGCGCGATCGGGTGATCCACTTCACTTATGATTGAATATCCCTCTGTACGAAGTTTCTCGACGACCTCTTCAAAATCGCTGACCGAAAGCCTGTATGCAAAATGCTGCGCTCCACCTCCTGGATATCGATCCAAATAATCATGAAACATGCTTTGCCCTGATAAAGGCTGAACGAGTTCTACGAACGTGACACCATTGTAAGCCTGCGTGGTGAGCCATTCTGCGGCAACTATCTCGCCCTGGTAAGTCATGCCCAGGTCCTGCGCGCGAACTAGCTCAGGTGCAGGAAACGCGGGGATACCGAGGCTTTTAGAAAAGAAATCCGTAGCCGCGTGAATGTCTTTAACTACCCAGCAAATCTGGGCGAGTTCAAGTTTTGAGGTGATATCTTTGATGCCTTCCATGTCAGTAATTTGTTTAATTGATGGTTGACAAAACTGCCAATTGCGGCATTGACAATTGCGGTGGTATGAGACAACAGACAGCTAAACATTAACTAATTATTCGTCTAACTTTATTAATGCCTTGCCAGTTTTCGGATCAAATGGTACCGAGCTATGTTCGTGGATAATAAACCATTTATCATTTTTTCGCTCGAAGCAAATTGTGGCACGCCAGCGCATATCAATTTCTTCACCGTTTTCCAGCAATCCTTTTACATGATTAAATGAATGACAAAATCCAAGATCTTCATTAGTAGTGATCGAAAGTCGCTCTATGTTGTATGAAAACGGACCTGGGAATTGAGAAAGCCAATTTTCCAGACGTTGCCGGCATGCTGCTACGCCAACCTTTTGCAAATTATCAACCACATCGAATGAAACTACATCATTCGCATAATTGACCATTGCGCCATCAATATCTTTACGTTGTACTGCCGCTTCCTGTTGTCGGATCAGATCTTCAATTTGCTCTTCGCTGGACATAATATTATTGTATGTGTAAAAGGAATTCGATTAGTAATTAAAAATTCTGTGCCTTAATTCTAGCAACTATTTAAGTTTCTGCTTCTTACTATGAACGATAAAAACCGTATATGATAAAGGCTATTAGTATTGTTTCAGTGATCCCAGATAAGTTCTTAGTAGGTCATCCCCATATTATCATGCCGAACCGTCGTGCCAATCCAATTGAGATTATGCATCAATTTATCAACACTTAGCTCTTCAAGAGAATCTGGCTTCTACCGATGCTTCCAAAAAATCAAGATGTTTAGCTGATGAACAGGTTGTTATTTAGATCGTTAGAGCAATTTAGGTGAGCAAATTTTCAGTTATGTGAAAACGCTCACCCGATGCTCACCTAGACATTGCGAATATTTGCAAAATTTGGTTCAATCTGAAAAACAAAAAAGCCTGTAAATGTTTGATTTACAGGCTTTTGATGCTTTTTGTTATTCTGACTTGCAGAGAGAATGAGATTCGAACCGCGCGGCGGCCGCTCTCGATGCAGTTACCCACATACTACCTTTCCAGGGTAGCTCCTTCAACCGCTCGGGTACAAAAAAAGCGCCGATTTTCATCTGAAAACCAGCGCGATGCAGAGAGGAAGAGATTCGAACCGCGCGGCGGCCGCTCTCGATGCAGTTACCCACATATTACCTTTCCAGGGTTAAAAAGTAAAATCCTGTAAGTTCATCACTTACAGGATTTGCAGAGAGGATGAGATTCGAACTCACGATGCAGTTACCCACATACCACCTTTCCAGGGTGGCCCCTTCAACCGCTCGGGCACCTCTCTATTTTAAACGTATTCCCAACACATTGCAGAGAGGAAGAGATTCGAACCGCGCGGCGGCCGCTCTCGATGCAGTTACCCACATACTACCTTTCCAGGGTAGCTCCTTCAACCACTCGGACACCTCTCTGTGTGGTTATTGAGGGTGCAAAGATAGTAAAGCTGGTTTGTAATGCAAATCCGGCATCAAATCAAATGCTCATTTCTCCCCGTATTGGTTTCCCGAGCATTTTTGTGCATTTGAGATGGTCGCTTTCCTGGCCGAAAACATACATCATTTTTGTTATCGCGGCTTCGGCCGTGATGTCCGAGCCGCTTACTACGCCGGCTTGCTGCATATACCTGCTGGTTTCGTAATGTCCCTGCGCCACGCGGCCACCGTCGCATTGGGATACGTTAAAAATCACGATTCCCCGCTGGATCGCATCGCTGATCGCATCCAAAAACCAGGTGTCGGTAGTGGCATTACCGGCGCCGAAAGTTTCCAGCACGATGCCGCGCAGATTCGGGATATTCATCACAGCCTTTACTACTTCCGCACTAATGCCAGGAAACATTTTCAAGAATGCGACTTGCGTGTTAAATGACTTATGTACAACCAGTTGACTGTCCCGGTCAAAGGTTTTGATATAAGGCAAATTATATTCAATGCGAACTCCGGCCGTGGCCAGCGCGGGGTAATTTTCAGAGTGAAATGCATTAAAATCCGAACTTTCTTTCTTCTTGGAACGGTTTCCGCGAAGTAAAACGGAATTGAAGTAAATGCATACTTCGCTGATGATCGGGTTACCTTCCTCATTTTTGGCCGCCGCCAGTTCCAGCGCCGTGATCACATTTTCCCTCGCATCCGACCGTGCCACACCAATCGGCAACTGCGCGCCGGTGAGAATCACGGGTTTATTCAGGTTTTCCAGCAAATAACTTAATGCAGAGGCAGTATAAGCCATCGTGTCAGTCCCATGGAGGATCACAAAACTGTCAAACTGATCGTAATGCGAACCGATAATCTCCGCCAATTCAAGCCATATCTGAGGATTCATATTTGACGAATCGATGGGCTCAGCGAGTGAAAGGAAAGTAATAGCAAAGTCAAACCGGCCGATTTCAGGCACTCTTTCAATGATTTGCTCAAAATTAAACGGAACAAGTTGCCTGCCTTTTGCCTCATAAACCATTCCCAAAGTTCCACCGGTATAGATCACCAGCACAGAACCCGAAGTCGGTTCAGGCGAAATGGGATTGATGTTGATTTTAGAATAATTCATGCTTGTTAGATTTGTAGCAACTTACGCGCCGACTCGGTAGTAACGTCGATCACTTCCTGTTTTGATATTTGTTTTAAGTCAGCCACGCGCTGTGCAACGATTTCAATATAAGAGACTTCATTGCGTTTGCCGCGATAGGGAACTGGTGCGAGGTAAGGTGCATCGGTTTCCAATACAAGATATTCCAGATCGACATAAGGAATAACCTTATCTAGTCCGCCGTTCTTGAAAGTTGCGACCCCCCCGATACCCAGTTTAAAACCCAGTTCGATCGCCCGATTCGCTTCTTCCAGTGTACCTGTGAAGCAATGAAAGATACCTTTCAGCCCAGGATCTGCAAACTGCTCAATTAAACCGACGGTTTCCTGAAACGCATTCCGGCTGTGAATATCAATCCAAAGATTGTGTTTGCGCGCCAGTTTGCATTGATACAAAAATGCCTCCGCCTGCTGCTCTTTATAGGTAACGTCCCAAAACAGGTCCATGCCAATTTCTCCAACCGCAATAAAAGGATATTTGTCAAGCCACTCTTCCATAATTTGCAGCTCTTTCTCAAAATCTTCTTTCACATAAGTAGGGTGAAGGCCGATCATCGGCAGACATTTTTCCGGATAAGCAGCCGCCAGTTCCATCATCCCGGCAATCGTTCCAGAATCGCAATTCGGCATCCAAATTTGCTCCACACCTGCATTCCAGGCGCGGGTCAGCATTTCTTGGCGGTCGTCCGCGTAATCGTCGCTATATATATGTGCGTGCGTTTCGATCATGAGAGGGAATGATTGAATGATTGAATGATTGAATGAATGAATGAATGAATGAATGAATGAATGAATGAATGATTGAATGATTGAATGTCTAAATTAGAAAGTCCCTTTAGGGATTTAGGGTTTAAATCAAAAAGTCCCTTCAGGGATTTAGGGTTAAATCAAAAAAGTCCCTTCAGGGATTTAGGGTTGTATTAAAAAGGCCCTTCTATAACTTTGGGTCAATACTCCCTGCCTTTCCAGACCGTTCTGCTTGGCAAATAGTAATTTACCAGCATAATTAAACCGATACTGACCATATAAAACCAGAAAAGCAGGGCGGCTTTCCAGAGGTCTGGTTGTTTTAATAATACAACGGCCGTCAGGGAAATAGCAGTTACTAATACATAATATTGAACAATACTGCTGACGGGATTAATAGGGAACCAGATCGACAACAGAAACAAGATAGGCACGATGAGCGACGATACGAAAAGGCTCAGCCGAGTTACCCAGTAAGATTCCATCACCCCGTGCATCCATCTTTTCCGCTGCCTCAATAGCTCAGGAAATGTATTTACAGGTTCCGAGATACTGATCACTTCTGTTTTGTAGGCCATTTCAAAATCAAAACCGCCGCGCACTATTCCCATAAAAAGGGCGTAATCTTCAACAATTGAAAATCCGATCTTTTCATAGCCGCCAATCTTGAAATACGCTTCCCGCGTCACCGCCATATTATTCCCCATTCCCGTGATCGGGATCTTGAAATGCGAGAAAAAACGCATTGCTGTCAATGCGAACAGCCATTCCATCGAAAGCATATCTGCCAGTAAATGTCTGTTCTTCTTCATTCTCGTCACACCCACAACCACGCCGGTTTTCTGCTTGAAATGCGAAAGCATTTGCGATGCCCAGCCTGGCTGCACTTCTATATCCGCGTCACAGTAAAAGAAATATTCACCCCGCGCTATGTGTGCAAGCTGTGCGAGTACATTGGCCTTTCCCTTCAATCCTGAAATGCGACTGGTGATTTTTACGTATTTAAATTCTGGTTTTCCAGCACTGAATTGCTGTGTAATCCAAGCGGTATTGTCTTCCGAATCATCGTCGCCAATGATGATTTCGAGCTGTTCTTTGGGGAAATCAAGCAAGTCGAGCGAACGAAGGCATCTTTCAATATTCTGCTCTTCATTGCGCGCCGCTACCAATATGCTTATTCGGACCGGATTGTCGGGGCTTGGCATGGATAGCATTATTGCATGGGTAAGGACTCAAAAGTATAACCCTTTTGAGAAAAATGTGCCAGGTATCTTGGAAGTGTGTATTGCATATTCTTTGAAGCTTTGAGGCTGTCGTGGAACAAAACAATCGAGCCATTTCGAGAATATTGAATGCTCTTTTTTAAACATTTTTCAGGCGAAAGCTCCGTTGAGAAATCTCCGCTCAGCACATCCCACATCATGATCTGCCTGTTCTCAAGCACTTTTTTTGATTGTGTTTTCTTGATCCTTCCGTAAGGCGGCCGAAAAAGTACAGTTTGCAGGTTTAGCTGCCCGTCGCATTTTTTTATATTATCTAAATAAATCTCATCTTCCGTTTTCCAGCCATTCATGTGGTTAAAGGTGTGATTACCAACGGAATGTCCAGATTTTAAAACTTTGTGAAAAATATCGGGATGTTTCCGGACATTATCTCCAATGCAAAAAAACGTTGCTTTTGCATTGAAATCCTTCAAAGTTTCAAGCACAAATTCTGTTATATCCGGGATTGGGCCATCGTCGAAGGTGATGAAAAGTTTCTTCTCATTGGTGGGAATTCGCCAGGTAAAGCCAGGAAAAAATGCTCTGAGCCAGAAAGGGGAGTGGTGTAAAAACATGAACTGCGATTCGGTGCGGACTTTAAATATTTTGCTAAATATAGAGGCTCAAAAAATAAGAAGCTGCCCGATACGAGCAGCTTTCTCATCAAAAATAATATTAATTCAGGTCAAAAAACTAGCCTGAGGTTATGCATGCGCGAATATCGGGTTGAACATAGATACCGCTTTTGCTTCCAGGAAAGATTGTCCCATTAAAAATTCATCCACCGATCTTGCAGCCTCACGACCTTCGCTGATCGCCCAAACCACGAGCGATTGTCCGCGGCGGCAGTCACCTGCTGCAAACACTTTTTCGTTACTGGTAGACTGATATCCATTGGTTTTGATATTTCCTCTTTCGTCAAATTCAAGTTCCAGGTCGTTTAGTAAACCTTCCTGTTGCGGGTGAAGAAAACCTGCTGCCAGGAATGCCAGTTCGCAAGGGATATTCCTTTCGCTGCCAGGAACCTCCGCCATTTGCATACGGCCGGTTTCCGGATCTTTCTGCCAGTCGAGGTCAACGATCTTCAATGCTTTCAGATTACCGTTTTCGTCGCCTACAAATTCTTTGGTATTGATCGACCAGTGTCTGTCGCAGCCTTCTTCGTGCGAAGTGGAAGTCCGCAGCATCATTGGCCAGTTTGGCCAGGGCGTGCTCGAATCCCGTTCTTTCGGCGGAATAGGCATTAATTCGATCTGGGTGACAGAAGCAGCTCCGTGACGGCCGGATGTTCCCACACAGTCAGAACCAGTATCGCCACCACCTATTACCACTACATTTTTATCTTTTGCAATGATTTGTCCATTAACATAAGCTGCTCCGCGGTGGTCAACTTCTGGATTGATACCAGCTACTCTTTTGTTTTGCTGGCTCAAAAATTCCATCGCGAAGTGAACACCTTTCAATTGCCGGCCCTGGATTTTTACGTCCCTCGGAACCGTGGAACCCATTGTCAGTACAACCGCGTCGTATTCGTTCGTCAGCTCGTCGGCGGTTATATCCACACCCACATTTACATTAGTACGGAATTCCACACCTTCTGCTTCCATAACTGCCAAACGGCGGTCGATCACGGACTTAGCCAATTTGAAATCGGGGATACCATAGCGAACAAGCCCGCCGATCTGATCTGCTCTTTCCAGCAAAACTACCGAGTGGCCTGCCTGATTGAGCTGGTATGCAGCTGCCAATCCCGCTGGTCCTGAACCTACTACCGCCACTTTTTTACCCGTGCGGGTTTTAGGTGGTTTTGGTACAACAAGTCCCAGTTCAAACGCTTTTTCAATAATTGCCTTCTCAATATATTCGATTGCAACCGGCGGCTTGTTGATCCCCAAAACGCAGGAAGCTTCGCAAGGTGCAGGACAAATGCGGCCGGTAAACTCAGGAAAATTGTTGGTAGAAGCCAGAATTTCGTAGGCCAATGCCCAGTTTTCGTCGTAAACCGCGTCGTTGAATTCCGGGATTATATTTCCAAGAGGGCAGCCATTGTGGCAAAAAGGAATGCCGCAATCCATGCAGCGCGCTGCCTGCTGTTTGGAATGAGAGTCAGTAGGTGCCGTTTCAATCTCGCTGTAATCTTTCAAGCGCTCATCCACACTTCTCTTCTTAGGCAATTCCCGTTCAAACTCTAAAAATCCGGTTGGTTTTCCCATTATTAACTTCTTATTAAATCGTTATTCGAATAGATTAACTAACTGATAGAGAATACATTGTTACTGGTGAACCACATCTACAACGATGTCTTTGTACACCACATTCTTGTCTGCTATCTGCTGTGCCAGCGTGATACCACGACCTTCCAAAGCCTTTTTGAAATCAGAAGGCATCACTTTCACAAAACGCTTCACAGACTGTTCCCAGTTCTGGATCAGCTGGAATGCGACGTTGCTGGTTGTGTATTGGAAATGTTTGTCAAGATATTCGCGCAAAATTCCCTGATCTTCTTCGTTCAGCGCTTCAAGCGAAACCATTTCCATATTAACTTTTTCGCGGAAGTCTCCTGTTTTATCCAAAACATAAGCTACCCCGCCCGACATACCTGCTGCAAAGTTGCGGCCGGTCGATCCGAGAATGATCGCCAATCCGCCGGTCATATATTCCAGTCCGTGGTCTCCTACACCTTCCACTACTACCTTCGCACCCGAGTTACGCACACAGAAACGCTCGCCGGCAGTTCCGCGGATGTACGCGTCGCCGGAGGTAGCTCCGTAGAATGCCACGTTACCGATGATGATATTTTCTTCCGGTTTAAATTTCGAGTCACGATCCGGGTACACGATCAGTTCAGCGCCGCAAAGTCCTTTTCCGAAGTAGTCATTTGCGTCACCTTCCAATTCCAGGCGCACACCGGCAGTATTGAATGCACCGAAACTTTGTCCCGCTGTTCCGCGGAATTTGAAGTGGATATTTCCTTTCGGAAGTCCGCTGCCGCCGTGTTTTTTAGAGATTTCATTAGAAAGCATGGTTCCGAGCGAGCGGTTCAGGTTGTTCACCGGAAACTCCCCGTATATCTCTTCCTTACTTTCCAATGCAGGCTGCGCCGCTTTGATCAAATCTATATCGAGAATACTGTCAATACCGTGATCCTGCTCTTCCTGCTTGAACTGCGCCACGGACAAGTCTCCTTCTTTGTAAAGGATCGCGTCGAAATTCAGGTTTTTATATTTCCAATGCTTGATATCGTTGCGAATTTCAAGGTACTGCGCCTGTCCAACCATTTCATTAACAGTGCGGAAACCAAGCTGCGCCATAATTTCCCGCAATTCCTGCGCCATGAATGTGAACATATTTACCACGTGTTCCGGCTTACCCGAGAACAATGCACGCAGTTCTTTATTTTGCGTAGCCACACCTACCGGACAGGTATTGAGGTGACATTTACGCATCATAATACAACCTGCGGCAACCAGTGCAGCAGTAGCCACACCCCATTCTTCTGCACCCAGCATTGCAGCGATCGCCAAATCACGACCGGTACGCAATTGTCCGTCAGCCTGAACGGTAACCCTTCCGCGCAATTTATTTTTCACCAAAGTCTGGTGCGTTTCAGCCAGTCCAAGCTCCCAGGGTAAACCTGCGTGCCTGATCGAGCTCAATGGAGAAGCGCCTGTTCCGCCATCATAACCTGAGATCAGAATATGGTCTGCGTGTGCTTTCGCTACTCCCGACGCAACGGTACCTACACCAGCTTCGGAAACCAGCTTGACACTGATCCTGGCGGCGCGGTTGGCATTTTTAAGGTCAAATATCAGCTGCGCCAAATCCTCGATCGAGTAAATATCGTGGTGGGGCGGGGGAGATATCAAGCCTACTCCCGGAGTTGAGTGACGCGTACGTCCGATCCAGTCGTCTACTTTAAACCCAGGTAATTGCCCGCCTTCGCCAGGTTTCGCACCTTGCGCGGTTTTGATCTGCAACTCGCCCGCATTGCTCAGATAGTGGCTCGTAACCCCGAAACGGCCGGAAGCAACTTGCTTGATCTGGGAGTTCATGCTGTCGCCATTTGGCAACCGGTTGTACCGCAGCTCATCTTCACCACCTTCACCGGAATTGGACTTTCCACCAATGCGGTTCATCGCGATCGCCAGGGTAGTATGTGCTTCCCAGGAGATCGAACCGAATGACATAGCGCCGGTTGCGAAACGTTTGAATATGCTTTCTACGGGTTCCACCTGCTCGATCGGAATGGAAGTTCCTTTCTTGAAACGAAGCAGGCCGCGTAATGTTAATGCTTTATGTGACTGATCGTCAATCAGTTTCGAGTATTTTTTGAATTGTTCGTAGCTATTGGTCCTTGTCGACTGTTGCAGCAAATGCACAGACTGTGGATTGAAAATGTGTGCCTCGCCGCGTTGTTTCCATTGATATACACCACCTACTTCCAGCCTTGGTTTCTGATCCGGCGTTTCGTGGTAAGCCACTTTGTGACGAACCAGAATTTCACGCGCGATTTCAGAGATACCCATTCCACTAATTCGAGAAATAGTACCGGTGAAATATTTGTCAACTACATCCTTATTCAAACCGACGCATTCAAAAATCTGCGCGCCCTGGTACGATTGCAAGGTGGAGATACCCATTTTCGAGAATATCTTCAAAAGCTCCTTATTAACCGCTTTAATGTAGTTGTAATGCAGTTTTTCGTCTGTAAACTCGCCGTCGATCATGCTTTTCTTATTCATGTAAGAAAGCGTTTCGAAAGCCATGTACGGACAAATACCCGCTGCACCATAACCGATCAATGTGGCCACGTGGTGCGTTTCCCAAACGTCACCTGCTTCAACCAAAAGTCCAACCTTACCTCTTAATCCTTCGCGGATCAAATGGTGGTGAATAGTGGCAGTAGCAAGCAGCGAAGGAATAGGCGCGTGGTCTGAATCGATCGCGCGGTCGGAAAGGATCAATATTTCGAAACCATCTTCAATCGCGTCGGTTGCGTAACGGCAAATGCGTTCCAGTGCTCTTTCAAGCGCTTTTCCACCTTCGTCGGCGCGGAAATAGGTATTGATCGTTTTCGCCTGGAAACCGTCTTTATCCACAAAACGCAGCTTGTCAAATTCCTGCACCGAAAGGATCGGGTGAGGTAATGCGATCTGGCGGCAGTGTTTTGGGGTTTCGGTTAAAATATTTTCAGTGCTGCCTACAAACGAGATCAGCGACATGATCGCACGCTCGCGGATCGAGTCGATCGGCGGGTTGGTAACCTGCGCGAAAAGTTGTTTGAAGTAAGTCGATAAATGCTGGCTCTGCTCGGAAAGTACCGCCAAAGGAGAATCCGTTCCCATCGAGCCGATCGCTTCCAGTCCCGTTTGCGCCATCGGCGCCAGAATCATCCGCAGATCTTCCGAAGTATATCCGAATGCAACCTGACGTTTCAGCAATGCATTTTCATCATAAGCACGGTAAGTGCGGATCGGGTGATCGAGCTGGTCTACGTGCAGTTTATTTTCGTCCAGCCATTTCTGATAAGGCTGCGCCTTGCATACAGAAGCTTTAATTTCTTCGTCAGGAATAATGCGTCCCTGCTCCATATCCACGACAAACATCCGTCCCGGTTGCAGGCGGCCTTTGGTCACTACGCGTGACTGGTCTACTTCCAAAACCCCGGCTTCGGAAGCCATAATGATGGTATCATCGTCCAAAACCCAATATCTCGACGGGCGAAGTCCATTTCTATCGAGGGTAGCGCCTACCATTTTTCCATCCGTGAATGAAATAGAAGCAGGTCCGTCCCACGGTTCCATGATCGCGGCGTGGTATTCGTAGAATGCGCGACGGTCGGGGTCCATTTGTTCGTTTCCGTCCCAGGCTTCCGGGATCAGCATCATCATCACGTGCGGCAACGAGCGGCCCGACAAATGCAGCATTTCGATCGCATTGTCCAGGTTAGCGGAGTCGGACTGGTTCCTGTCGCAAATCGGCAGGAGCATATCCATTTCTTCTTTGGTGAAAAGGTCAGACTGGAAAGATTTCTCTCCGGCGCGGATCCAGTTCACATTCCCTTTTACCGTATTGATCTCACCATTATGCGCAATGTACCGGAAAGGTTGCGCCAGTTCCCACGATGGGAAAGTATTGGTAGAAAAACGCGAATGGACAACTGCAAGCGCAGAAACCACAGATTCGTTTTCGAGATCAGGGAAATAATATTTCAGCTGGGCAGTGGTAAGCTGGCCTTTATATGAAATCGTGCGGCACGAAAGCGACGAATAATAGAAGCTTTTTGCACCACCTTTTACAGTGTCTTTAATCAATCGGGTAGAAACCTGACGAAGGATAAAAAGCTTTCTTTCGAATGCGGTATCCTCAGTAATATCGTCCGGACGCTTGATGAAAACCTGCTCCACACAAGGTTCAACCGAAAGTGATCCTTCTCCCAATGTATTGTTCAGGGTAGGCACGCTGCGGTAACCCAGCAATTGCAGGCCAAGCTTTTTAATCTTGCGGTTTAAAATGTCGCGGCACTCTTCCCGGATCGTTTCGTTGCCCGGAAAGAAGATCATACCCACGCCATATTCGCCGGCAGCAGGAAGGTGGAAACCCAGTTTTATAGATTCTTCAACAAAGAATTCATGTGGTATTTGAATGAGGATTCCGGCACCGTCACCAGTATTAGGGTCAAAACCGGTAGCACCCCTATGTTCCATTCTCTCTAACATGTGAATAGCGTCGGCCACAATTTGGTGTGACTTTCGGCCTTTGATGTTAGCCCGGAAACCGATCCCACAGGCATCATGCTCAAATTCCGGACGGTACAGTCCCTGATTTTCTACCATTGATTCAGACATTTGCGACATTTATCGAAGATTGTAGGGTAATTACCAAATTCGTAATTAGAATTTGTTTAAATAACCAATTTAAAAAAAGTGCTAAACCGCTTTTGTAGTATGGATAGGGTAAAGCCACGCAAGATAATCATAAAAAATATTTGGCTTATTACGCGAATGGCAAAATTTTCTACTAGTCGGTGTTTTTTGATTATTTAGTTACAATTATTATAAAAATATTGCTAGAAATGTAAGGAGAGCGTTCAATTGTTAGGAAAATGGAAATCAAATTTCCACAATTCGCCATCTTGGAAGATTATAAATTTGCTCTGGGTAAAAGACAAAAAAGCCACCCCGATCTTGAACTCGAAGTGGCTGTTCTGTATTAAGGCTTTGAATATCAGGGTTCTTTTGATTCGCTCACACCTTCGTAATCTTCGTCATCGTAATCATCATCTCCTGCGCCAAATTCGTTTTCAAGTTTATGCATAAAAACAGCGTCGATCGCTTCTTCTTTAGTTGGTAAAATCGTCAGATCCGGAATTTTCAAACTTTCCAGCAAATCCATAAAATCGTCGTCGCGGGTGACGATCGCCAGCATACCCAGATCGTTTGCACAAAGCCAGTTCACCTTTTTCAGGGTCACAGTTCCCGGCGCGTCGACCGATTTGACGGACTGCATGTTCACGATCAGACTATGATAACCTTCTTTGAAAAGGCCCCTGGCGGTTTCCTCAAATGCAGCGGGCACTTCTCCGCCAAAAGCAGGCTCTTCCAGTTCGATATATACGTATTGTTCTTTCTTTTCCAGTTTAAAGTTCATTGTTGTGTTGTTTCGTCAAAACAATAGTTTGAATGAATTTTTCTAAATCAGTTTGTTTGTAAAGTTCTGAGAATTGCTTCCTCAATCCGCTTCACAGGGTTATCCAGGTTATTTTTCTGAAATTTGTTCCCGGTCACTTTTTCGAATAGCTCGATATATCTGGCCGAGATCAGTTCAACGCGCTGGTCTGTCATTTCCGGTACATCCTGCCCGTCTTTACCCTGGAAACCATTCTGAATGAGCCATTCCCTTACAAATTCCTTGCTAAGCTGTTTCTGGGGCAATCCCGCCTCCTGATTTTCCGCATATACGTCCTGATAAAAATACCGGGAAGAGTCGGGCGTGTGGATTTCATCGATCAGGTAAATGGTCCCGTCGAGTTGTCCGAACTCATATTTGGTATCTACCAGGATCAACCCCTGATCGGCCGCCATTTCAGTTCCTTTTGCAAACAATGCCAGCGTATAGCGTTCCAGGTGCTCATATTCATCCTCACTTACCAGTCCCTGGGCCAGTATCTCCTCCCTCGAAATATCCTCGTCGTGTCCTTCGTGCGCCTTGGTAGTCGGCGTGATGATCGGCTCTGGCAGCTTATCGTTTTCTTTAAGACCTTCTGGTAAAGAAACACCGCAAACCGACCTTTTTCCCGCAGCATATTCCCGCCAGGCGTGACCAGCCAGGTAACCTCGCACGACCATTTCCACAGGGTAAGCCTGGCATTTCAGACCAATACTCACATTCGGGTCCGGCACTTCCAGGAGCCAGTTGGGAACAATACCGGAAGTTGCATTCAAGAAGTGCGCTGCGATCTGGTTCAAAACCTGCCCCTTGTAGGGAATCGCGCGGGGAAGAATCACGTCAAAGGCCGAAATGCGGTCGGTAGCGACCATTACCAGCTTTTTTTCAAAAGAGTAAACATCCCTTACTTTTCCTTTGTAAAACCCTGTTTGTCCGGGAAACTGGAAGTTGGTTCCTGAAATGCTGTTCATTAGTTTATATTAAAAATTACCATTCGATTTCATCTGTCTTCTTCGCCTGCGTATTGTATTGCTTTCTGCGGAGCTGGTAAATATATTGGCTTTCGTTCGATTTCATGGCATCCAAAATCGCACGCGCCTGGTCCTCAGACATATTCATTTGTTTCAGACTTTTTAGCAATTCCTCCTTTTTCGCATCATTCGTCAACTCGCGGCCTTGGGTATTTGGAAGCGGTTCGGCTGGCCTGTCTTGTTCAGCCTTCGTCTGCTGGGTGGATTTCTTTTTTTCGGTATGAATATCGGACGGACTTTCCTCTCCCGAGAAGTTTTTCTTCAAAACAATATAATTCTGTCTGGCAAGCTGGTTGCCCGGTTCAAGTCGAAGTGCGGTACGAAGGTTCCCAAGAGCGCCTGCGGTATCTTTTCCCGCGACCAGTATCAATGCAATCTGGCTGTTAGCGACCGACGCAATCGCGCTATCGTCAATATCACTGAGCAGGCGGTAATGTTTCATTGCCTGCTTGTAGTTTTTGGTCAGGTAAAGGGAATGTGCCAGGTTAAGGCGCGCGGCAGGAGCTGAAAACAGCGAACCGTAAGTAATTTGGTTGTACAGCTCAGCCGAACGTTTGTATTCTTTACTCTGGTAGGCTTGCTCAGCGTCGACTTTTCGCTGATTTGCTTTGGTAATTGAATCGAAAGTCCGGTTATCCCAAAGCCAGAGAAGGACATAAAGAATAAGTGCCGTCATATCGATTTTGATATTGGAAGCCCAAAAATAGGAATTGATCTTTATAGTCGGAACGTTCCGATGGTAATTAAAATGTCGAGCAAAATCAGGATCAGCGCCGCGCCGAGGAAGTAATAGTACTTATTACTAACCACCGTGATTGTCCTTGAATCAACGAGCGTACCTTCTGCAACATCGATATCATTCGTGAGCTTGGACATTTCGTTTTTGGAATTATTAAGCTCGTAATAAGTGCCTCTGGTTGCGCTGGCCATCGTTTGCAGGAAGCTTTCGTCAAGCTGGCTGATCACCAGTTTGTCGTTATTGTCCATCAACGGCTTCCCGTCCTGCTGAATGCTGATCCCAACCTTGGTGCCTACTGCCACGGCGTAAAAACCGATCCCGAATCTTCTCAGATTATTATAAAGCGTACTGCTGCATCCCGAGTTATTTTCGCCGTCGCTAAAAAGCACCACCATTTTGGAGCGCCCGGTGGGGTCATTTGCACCGGTCAGCTTATTGAATGCAAGCTCTATCGCAGAGCAGACATTGGTGCCGCTGGTGGGCAGCAAATCCGTTTGGAGTGACTGAATAAAAAGCTCCAATGCGGCTCTGTCGTAAGTGAGCGGCACGTGGATGAATGCATCATTTGAAAAAATAATGATCCCTATTCTGTTCGCGACTTCATTCTGCACAAATCTGTTGATTTCGTACTTCACCTTTTCCAGCCGCGAAGGCGTCACATCTGCTGCGTCCATTGATTTCGACAAATCCACTACAAGAAAAATATCTTTTCCTTTTGCCTTGATATCCCGTTCCGCCTCTCCGAACGAAGGTCCGAGCAGACTGACGATCAAAAGTGAGAAGGTAATACTTCTTAAAAAGAGCTTGATGATAAGTGTCCGAGCGGTGGTCTGTAACTGCCTTGCGACCCGCACGGTACGGATAATGTAGGCGGTGTAGAGGAAAATAAATAAAAAGACAAAAAAATATTCTGTGGTTCCAAATGGATAATTCCAGTTCATAATGAACGGCTTGGGTAATTAAAACTTTCGCCAAAAATAGGCATTTGCGGCTTCTGATAAAGTTTTTTTAGCCGAATGTTTGCTTTTCTGAAACGCAACCCTCTATATTTGCAACCCAGAACGGAAAGAAGGAGGGATGGGTGAGTGGCTGAAACCAGTAGTTTGCTAAACTGCCGTACTCGCAAGGGTACCGCGGGTTCGAATCCCGCTTCCTCTACACTCGATCTGGGAATGAAAGTTAAGAAGACCGAAATCAAATAGATGAAGGTCAATACCGCGGGGAGTGGCGCAGCCCGGTAGCGCATCTGGTTTGGGACCAGAGGGTCGCAGGTTCGAATCCTGTCTCCCCGACAAAAAGGCAGTCAGCCGTATGCAGATACTGCTAACTGCCTTTTTTCTTTGGTCCGGTAGCTCAGCTGGATAGAGCAGCTGCCTTCTAAGCAGCAGGTCATGTGTTCGAATCACATCCGGATCACTTGAATATAAAGCACTTACGAGATAAAACTTGTAGGTGCTTTTTTATTTGATAGTATTTTTGACATTCGGCACTGCCCGCAGCGTCCGCTTCTAAGCAGCAGGTCATGTCCGGGCCGCCGGGCGGTTCGAATCACATCCGGATCACTTGAATATCAGCACTTACGAGATAACACTTGTAGGTGCTTTTTTGTTTGGCAGTTTATAGTAAATAGGATCATTGATTCTGTTGCTTCATTCGTTGAGTGATTATAGAAATTTCTTGATACAGTTGCGTGATCTGTCGAAAGAGCTCCCTCTGTTTCGCCCGCAGCTCTTTGGCTTCTTCAATCAGCTGCTTTGAATTCTTAATAGCTTCGTTTGCTTTTAATATCGTCAGATTTTCCATGACAAAGCGTATTTGATGAAGCCGCACCACTTATAAAAATTATTCCAATAAGCTGTAAGCGAGCCAAATAAATGGTACCTACCGATAGATAATTCTATCCATTATTGATCTGCTTATCTTGGAAATAAGGATTATCATTAAGGAAAGTAACAATCTCCCCAATCTATCATTTAACTCAAAATACCTTGTGATGGCAAATCAGTTTGCTGAGTGGCGCGAAGCAGTGATTACGAAAGTGGCCGAATTAAAACGGACCGACAAGAAATTGAAATTCTTCGGCGCAAAAACGCACAAATATTCCTTCAACCCGCCGCTCTCTTTGGAAGAGGCTGATTTATTTGAAAAAACGCACCAAATACAGCTTCCTCCTGACTATAGATTTTTCATCACGCAAATAGGGAACGGAGGTGCGGGGCCATATTATGGTTTGAGACCATTGCAAGACTTCAATGCGCATTACATTCATCACGAAGTGGAGCCACCAGCGGTATATCTTCAACAACCCTTCCCCGCGCATTACTGGCTTAACGAAGCCGAAACTCGCATTACCAGGGACATGATACAACAAAGCGTTTTCGGCACGATCAGTATCTGTGAGGAGGGCGACGGCTATAATCATCTGCTGATCGCCGCAGGTAAGGAAACGAACAATGTGTGGTTCGATGGTTCAGTAACCGATCAGGGTATGATTCCCTTCTCAATGCCTGAAAAAGAGCGTTTTTCCTTTTTTGACTGGTACAACAGCTGGTTAGATCTGGCTTATCAGGAGCTCGTCCAATAGTTGTTAGCGACCTAACCTGTCCACGAAATCCCCACATAGCGCATTAAAGCTGAAAGCCCAGTCAGCAAGTCACCACTGTACTACCGTTAAATCATCGCGGCAATACCTTTAAAAAGCTACGAAACATTTCGCGACCCGAAAGGCATGGATTTCGTGACGGTTGATTTGAATTTCAATCAAGAAACCTAAAAACGATATCACCCATGAAAAGATCCAGTTTGATTCCTTTCAAATCAGGAACCGTCAAAAAGTAGCAGTTTTTCTTTCCATTCACCATCGCATTCAGCGGGATTACTTATTCCATTCGGGCGACCGGACCTAGCGATTTCCTCTTATACAGAGCCGGAGAAATTGCGTCCCGCTGATGCGCCAATCTTCAAAATTATGAGATTATCAGCAACAATTTTGTTCTGCCTGATCATATTCTCCGTATGCGGGCAGGAACGTATAACGATCAGCGGAGTGGTCAAAGAAAAAGGGAGCCAGGAGTTGCTTGCCGGTGTAAACGTTTACATTCCTGGTACTTCAACTGGTATAGCGACCAACAATTACGGTTTCTACTCGCTAACCATACCCGCTTCGGATTCAGTAACCATTTCTTGCTCGCTTGTGGGTTATGAAACAATTCAACGTACTATCAGCGCGCGGAACAACGCCCAACTGAATATTCTTTTACCTTCCGCCCGACAGTTAGAGGAAGTAACCGTTTCCGCACGCAGGCAGGAAGAAAATGTGAGCGGCTCGGTACAAATGAGTGTCCTTGAAATCCCTATTGAACAAATCAAAAAAATGCCTTCGCTATTTGGGGAAAAGGATGTGATAAAAGGGCTCCAACTGATGCCGGGTGTTCAGAAGGGTTCGGAGGGGCAAACCGGGCTGTATGTCCGTGGAGGCGGGCCCGATCAGAATCTGATTATCCTGGATGATGCGGTCGTTTACAATGCAAGTCACCTTTTCGGTTTTTTCTCGGTATTCAATAGCGACGCGATCAGGAATGTCGAGCTGACAAAGGGAGGCTTTCCTGCACGTTATGGCGGCCGGCTTTCATCCGTCGTAGAATTGAATATGAAGGAGGGGAGCAAGGATAAACTGCACGGAGAGGGTGGGATCGGACTTATTGCTTCCCGGCTGACGCTGGAAGGACCTCTTTCCAAAGGAAAATCATCTTTTCTGATCTCGGGAAGAAGAACATATATTGATCTGCTTGCTGCACCTTTTCTTGGAAAACCGCAGAAACCGGGGCAAAGCAAAGTCCGGCCCGGCTATTATTTCTACGATATGAATGCAAAGATAAACTTTGATCTGGGGCCGAAAGACAAGCTGTACCTGAGCGGATACCTCGGGCAGGACAAATTTTACATTAAAGAAAACCGTGATGATTTCCAGATGCGGGCCGGTCTGGATTGGGGCAATGCAACCGCCACAATGCGTTGGAACCACATTTTGAATTCGAAGCTTTTTGTAAATACTTCCCTCGTCTTTACTGATTTCAATTTTGCGACAACAAGCTACACGAAGGAATCTTTCGATAAAGAGCAGGAACCCACGGAATCGAACATGCGCTACGATTCACACATCAGGGATTTTAGTTTAAAAGCAGATTTTGATTACTACCCGACGGCTTCCCATTCGATCAAATTCGGCGGCCAGGCCACACTGCACAAATCTGTTCCCTCTGCTATTGCAATAAAAGGTTTTAATAGTGAACAAGCTATAAATCCGGTTGAAAACCCTGTTCGTTCACTGGAATCGGCTATTTATGTAGAAGATACCTGGCAGCCTTTTGATGCATTAAAAATGAATCTGGGTTTTCGGTTGAGTCATTTCAAGTCGGAAAAAAAGAGTTATATCAATCCCGAGCCACGCTTTTCAGCGGCACTAAAACTAGCTACTGACTTCTCGGCCAAGGTTTCGTATGCAAAGATGAACCAATATGTTCACCTGCTTTCAAATACCGGAATGGGGCTTCCCACTGATCTTTGGGTAACCAGCACGGATCAAATCGCACCGCAGCAGTCAAGTCAAATCGCATTCGGATTTGCCAAAGATCTGCCAAACCGTGGACTTACATTTACATTGGAGGGTTTTTACAAGAATATGAACAATATCCTCAGCTACAAGGAAGGCGCTACTTTCCTGGGTCTCAGCGGAGCCAATGCAAATGATGTGAAGTGGCAGGATAATGTGACGGTGGGAAATGGCTGGTCTTACGGATCAGAATTTCTTCTGCAAAAAAAGCGGGGCAAACTTTCGGGCTGGGTTGGTTATACGCTTTCGTGGATCTACTGGAAGTTTCCCGAGCTGAATAACGGACAGACATTTTATCCAAGGTACGATCGCCGCCACGATCTTTCTATTGTCAGTATTTATGAGTTTAACAAGAGGGTCTCGTTGTCTGCGAGCTGGGTTTACGGGACCGGGAATGCACTTACGATTCCCGCCGCCACGTACGATGCAATCGATAACAGCTTTTTCAGCAGCTACAATCCAAATGAACATTCCCTGAACAAAACCAAGGGAGGATACCGGGTTACGGAATATAAGGGGAAGAATGACTTCCGGGCAGAAGCATTTCATCGGATGGATCTCGCCATACAGTTTCATAAAAAGAAAAAGCGGTACGAGCGCACCTGGGAAATTAGCGTATATAATGTCTATAACCGGAAAAACGTCTTCTTCTATGACATTTCACAAGATATCCTGCCAGGCGGGGAGCGCAAAACTTATCTCAATAAGTACTCGCTGTTTCCGGTAATTCCTTCTGTTAGTTACAACTTCAAATTTTAAGTCATGAACACACTAAAAACGATTTCCTGCATTGTTCTGCTGACCATTTATCTGACATCCTGCGAGTCGCTGGTCACCGACATTCCGCCTTCGAAGCTTCCGCAGATTGAATCAAAGCTGGTTATAAACTCGATTATTTCGCCTCAGCTGCCTTTTATTAACGTGATAGTCTCTGAATCTGCACCGATGTTCAATGGTGCAGGGGCAGTGGAAAAAAGTCTGGATAATGCGACGGTCCTGATTTCCGACGGGATCAATGAAATGCAGATTCCATACGATTCGGCCAACAAGATTTATAGTCTTCCGCAGTCACAGTTTCCTATTGTTCCGTCGAAGAAATATGTACTTACTGTTTCGGATGGGAAAAGAAATGTATCCGCCGAATGCACGGTTCCGGGCAAAGTACCAGTTATTAAATCGTATGCATTTGACACATTGCTGATTTTAAGCTCTATATATCAAAATATCGATCCCCTCAATAAGGACTCGGCCATTACTTTGAATATAGCCTGGCAGGATATCCCCTCAGATACCAACAATTACAAAGTGCATGCGCTTATTGATTTTGACTACAACGTTGCCGCACCAAAATTAAATGGGGTATTCGTTGAGAAAAGGATTGTTGTACAACATAAATTCAATTGGAGATGGCGAACGGAGAAAAATGAAATTTTGAGTGACAACCATTTGAATGGCGCAATACTTAATTCGCCCGTCGGAAAAGTTAATTTACCGCAGCAAAGTGAACGAACAAACAAAGATGGGAGTAAGGTCATAGTTTACCCCAACACCAAAATTAAGGAAGTGCTGATGAGCGTATTTAATATTGATATCAACTACTATAAATATCAACGCTCGCTGGAAATCAGGAACAGTTCGGATAACCCTTTTGCGGAGCCGACACTGGTCTATACCAATGTAAAAGGCGGGCTGGGCTGCTTTGGGGCTTATAATGCTGCACAAATCAAGCTCACAGACCCAAAGTAAGACCTTACCCGCCTTTGAAAACAGTTACTTCACTAAATCCACAACAGTCACCACACTCCGCGCAGGAACCGTCACTGCTGACCCGTTACCTGGCTTATTGCCGGGTTGCAGGTCAGCGGAGGCGGAGGTAGTGTAGGTTTTGCGTTTTGTGGGCTCGTTTCCGGGGATATTCAATTCGATCTCGGCAGGAGCAGAGTCAGAGTTGATGATCACGGTTACCAGCTTGTTGTCCGCATTTTTATAAGAAGAAATCAGCAATTTCTCGTTTTCAGAAATACCGGAAACGGCAACCCGCGTCGCGCCCGGGCGAATGAACTGACTGAAATTTCCCAATGCCCAGAGCATTTTGGAGGACTTATATTCACCGTCACTTTTGTTTTTATCAATATAAACCAACCCGTCCTTGTAATCGTAAGGCGAGATTGCGATCCACCAGTGCCAGGCAGTTGCGTTGGCGTTAACAAGGTCATTATGAATTACTTTCGCAACGTAAAGTCCAGGATCAATGCCCAGATCTTTACCTCCGCCCTTGATCTCTCCCTCATTATCTCCCAAAATACAGTACTCCGACATCCAGTATTGTAACCCGGGAACAGTTTTCAATGCAGCCGAAACCTGCTGCCTTTTCATCACCGCATTCTTGTAAGTGGAAGTTGTGAAATAGCTGTGACCAGAGATTACGGGAGTTATATTCGACATATCCCCAACATATTCCGCTGAGCTTTTATCAAAAAATGCCTTGATCTGATCTCCGCGGCCCGGTTTATTACTTTGAGAATATAAATAATCAATTTGCCCGGCTTCGGCGATATTGATTTTGGTTGAAAGGTTTTTGCTTAAAAGCGCCTTGCTGAGAGACCTGGTAATACCCGCGATTTCATTGTTATAAAACGGCGTTCCTTCCTGGCCGCCGTCGCTCCAATCCCATTGCGGCTCATTGACAGGGCTGATATAATCGAACAAAATGCCCGTTTTCTTCTGAATTCCGGCAACTACATCCGACATGAACCCGGCGAACTGCTCAAACTTCCCCGCAGAAAGGTTCGACTTACCGTTATCCGCATAACCCTTTTTGTTATTTGTAAACTGTACCGGCGGACTATTCGGAAACGCCAGAAAGCTGCTGACACCACGCGTTTTGGCCGCATTCAGAAACCAGACCTGCCCCGCTTGTTTCTCCCAGTTATATGTTCCATCATTATTGAGAAACGATTCCGCGCGCCGCCACTCGTCTTTGATACCACTGTTTTCGCCCTGCTCGGCAGTTCCTGCGCCGATATTAAAGCGCCACATCGAAAGTCCGATCCCTTTCAGGCGCCCGTCGGCCAGCGTATCCTGACTGAAAAGCAGATCGGCAATGCCATTTTTCTTCGCATCCGGCCATTTCCCGACAAACTGCGCGGACCATGCGTCCGAAGCGCCGAAATGTGAAATGGTTTGGTAAGTTTTGGAAGGGTCAATTGTAATTTTTATAGCCGCACGCGTATCCGGCACATTTTGGCTGGCGGGCTCACTGCCTGCGCAGGCGGACAAAGAGGAGAGAAGACCGAGGGAAAAAAGTAGCTTACGGTATTTATGCATCGCTATCCGTTTTTGGTTTTAGGTAAATAAAAAAGCCGCCTCTCCGGTTAGAAAAGGCGGCTTTGGAAGAATTAATATCCCGGATTTTGTTCCAGCTTATTGTTCGAAGCCTGGATTTCCGCCCGTGGGATCGGCAGCCAGTACTGCTTTTCGGCAAAGCTCTTACCGGTCAGCGCTTCTTTTTTAGTGTAGGTAAATGCATTGCCGGCCTTCCCGATCTCAATACCGTAGGCGGGTACATTCTCGGTTCTGTCGGCGATTTTCCACCTTCTCACATCGTAATAGCGGTGCTCTTCAAATGCAAGTTCAATACGTCTCTCGTTTCTGATCTTTTCACGCATTTGCGCCTGTGTCAATCCTGTTTTCAACGCTGGCATCGCTACGCCGGTACGCTGGCGAACTGCATTTACAGCCGCATAAACCGATGCGTCGGGGCCGACAGCCTCATTCTGAGCCTCTGCGTAACTTAGCAAAATCTCCGCATATCTGAAATAGATCCACGTTTGCGTTCCGGCAATATCCCACGGATTATCGATCGGCAGCGCGTCGTTCATGAATTTTTTCAGGTAATAGCCCGTCTTCGAGGTATTCCAGTTCGAAGGACCGTCTTTGCTATCCTTGCCGCCCGGCGTAAAAGTCTCGATCGTGCTGCCACGGTAAGGTGCGCCATTGTACAGGATCGTTTCGTAGAACCGTGGGTCCCGGTTTTTATAAGGCTGAGTGGGATCGTAGCTCGTTCCGGTTTCCGTGATCTTGGTACCATCCATCATTTCATAGTCATCGACCAGATTTTGAACAGGCACATTGCCGCCCCATGCATTATAGCTATTCGGGCCGTTTGCAATTTCCAAAGTCACGTGGCGTGCTCCCTGTGCGTAAATGCGGCTGAAAATGATCTCAGGATTATCATTTGTCAAAAACAAATTGCGGTAACCGCCCGTATAGAGAGTGTATTTGTTCAAATCCATCACCGCTTTTGATGCCGCTGCTGCTTGTTGCCAGGTAGCTGCATTGTACAATGGACTCGCTCCGTAAAGTAGTAATCTAGCTTTCAAAGCCATTGCCGCGCCTTTCGTCGCTCTGCCCAATTTCCAGTTATTGTCATTGGAAGCCGGAAGCAATGCAGCCGCTTCATCTAGCTGTGCCACTGCGTAATCGATCGCCGTTTTGATGTCCGAGCGCTGGAAAAGTTCGTCGGCAGTAAGATCGTCGCTGATCTCGTAAACTTTATCTCCCAGCAAAACCACCTTACCATAATTTCGGATCAGATCATGGTAGCGGAACGCGCGGATAAACTGCATTTCGCCTCTTAGCTGACTCTTTTTACCTTCGCTCATCGGCACCTTGTCTACATTCGCCAATGCGTAATTGATCTCGCGAATGCTCCTGTAACTTCTTCCCCAAAAGGTACCCGCAATACCCGTATTCTCAGGCGCGATCTGTCCCCGTTGGATAAGCCAGGTATTGTCGTCATTGTTGTAAATCGACTCGTCGGTAAGTGACGACCACATCGCATATTCAAATCCGCGGCCAAAACCTGGGTTAGTACCCTCGGCTTCTTTATCAGTAAGCCGTGTCCCCATATACCGGTTCAGGATATAAGATTCAAAAAGAACGGAATCTGACAAGATCGACGCATCCGAAACCCGGTCGGTAGGTACCACGTCCAGGAAGTTCTCCTGGCAGCTCGTCATCACCGATCCCATTGAGACCATCAATGCTGCGACGGCAAGCGTGGTTATATTTTTTATTCGTTTCATATTCAATATTTTAACAATTAAAACTTAATGTTCACACCCAGGTTCAGGATTCTCTGTTGCGGGTAAAATTGTCCGCTCTGGTTGTTTCCTTCCGGATCATAATCCTTCACGCCCGTGATCGTAAACAGGTTGAAAGCGCTCGCATAAACGCGCAACGTAGAAATTTTGAATTTGGATAAAGTCTCTTTCGGAAGCGTATAACCAAATTCTACATTTTTCAACCGCAGGAAAGAAGCGTTGTTAAGCCAGAAATCATTTTTGTAAAGACCGCCGTTCACTGAGGAAGACGAGCGTGTATCCACTCTTGGGAAGCTTCCTTCGGGATTGGTCGGGCTCCACCGGTTATCAGCCCAGCTGCTGTAAAAGTTACCAACCTGGCCAGATTCCGGCAATACATATTGGCTCACCATACCTTGTCCCGCAAATACCACAGCAAGGTCAAATGCCTTATAGCCGGCGTTGAATACAACACCATAAGTCAGCAAAGGCACATTTCCATAATCTGAACGGATCTGGTCATCGGCCGTGATCGCTCCGTCCTGATTGTAATCTTCCAGGATCAGGTCACCGAGCTGCGCGTCTTTCAGGTGGGGATATTTATCAAGATCAGCCTGGCTACGGAAAATACCGAGTGTCCGGTAATACAGGTCGCGGTACAATGCGCCGCCTGTTTGACGCTGATAATCAAGTACTCCCGGAGCTTCGTCGATGAACACTACCTTGCTTTTGGCATAAGTAACATTACCTGAAATGTTGTATCTGAATGTTCCCGCGTGGTTGTAACCCAATGTAGCTTCAAAACCGTTACTGTTTACTTTTCCAAGATTTTCGTCCGGTACCAAAGGCGTGTTGTCATCCGTTTTATGCGGGTTCACAATACCCGAAGTATTCGGGATAGAAGCGTTTCTGGCTGCAAGGATATCCGATCTTTTCTGACTGAAATAGATCACTTCCAGGTTGAAATTCTTCAAGAACACTGCATTCAGACCAATATCCATTTTCCGGGAAGTTTCCCAAGTGATGTTTGGATTAGCCAGCTTGGTCAAATCAATACCCGGCGTAATCACATTAGCACCTGTAACATATTGGTTTACAAAAGAGTAGTTGTTGTAATATTGGAATTGACCCACATTGTCGTTACCCAGCGAACCGTAAGAAGCACGGATTTTTAGATCGTCGATAAAACCGACGCTGCTTTTAAACCAATCTTCCTGCGAAATACGGTAACCAGCTGAAACAGAAGGGAAGAAACCAAATTGTTTGCCTTTCGGGAATACAGAAGATCCGTCGATACGCGCCTGAACTTCGGCCAGGTATTTTTCATCAAAATCATAAGCAAGCCGACCGATGAAGCTTTTTCTCGTGAAATTGTAGCTCTTTCCTGAGTTGTTTCTGTCCGTTGCAGCCGCTCCTCCCTGTGAAAGTTCAGGAGTAGAAGCCGTCGGGAAATTAATCCGCGACGCGCCGAAAGTGATTTCGTTCCGCTTGTTCTGCTCGTATGCAACGAATGTATTCACATTATGCTTGCCAAAACTGCGCAGGTAGCTCAACCGGATATTCTGCGTAATGTTAGTGATATTGACCTGGGTCTGGTTAAGCGAAGCCGCTCCCGCAGAACCACCGGTAACCACGCGGCTGTACACATCATTTGCGCCATCGTAGTTGTAAAGCGTGTACGGAATGGCAAAAGTCTTGGTAAAATTGAAAGACTTATCAGCAGAATAGAAACCATCCACAGACAAACCTTCTACAAAAGGCATATTGTAGCTTGCCCGCACGATTCCGTTGAAAACAGAAGTTGGGTTGCTCGTAGTACCGCCCATATCCGTTCCCAAAACCACCGGATTGCTGTTTTCAACACCTGTTGAGTAATATCCATTCGGATATCTCGCGATCACAGTAGGGTAGGCGCGGTAAATAGAGCGGAATGTGTTGCCCGCAGAAGAAACCGGGAACTGCCGGTTTTCCTGGCGACCTGATAACGAAAGGCTTACTTTGAAATCTTTGGTAACATTCGCGTCGATATTCGAGCGGAAATTGTACTGCTTGTATTTCGTAGCGCCATTTTTATACAATGCATCCTGGTAGATCGTACCCAGTGAAACGTAGTATTTTACGTTATCAGTACCGCCGTTTATCCCCAGATTATGCTGGTTTTGCGGAGCGAAATTCTTCAAAGTCTCGCGCTGCCAGTCGGTATTTGGATAATTTAAAGGATCAGAACCGTTTCTGAATTTCTCGATTTCCTCAGCTGTATAAAACTGGTTCATACCGCCCGCAGGGTTGTTGTAGTAATCGATCTCATTCAAAATCGTCGCGTAAGTAGGCGAGTCGGCCAGCTTGGGCAGGCGGGTAGGGGAAGAAAAACCCTGGTTGAAACTATACGAGATCACCGGCTTTCCGGTAGTACCTCTCTTAGTTGTTACCAGAATAACCCCGTTCGCAGCGCGGCTACCGTAAACGGCCGCAGAAGCATCTTTCAGGATCGATATGCTCTCAATATCGTTAGGATCAAGACGTTCCAATCCGCCAACCTGGCCAGGAATACCGTCCACAACGATCAAAACGTCGTTATTACCTGTCGAAGCAAAACCACGGATCGTGTAGCTTGATCCATCATAACCCGGCTCACCGCCCCGGTTGTTGGCTACAAAACCGGAAAACCGGCCAGCCAGCGAGTTGGAAAGGTTAGGCTGAGGACTTTTTACAATATCAGCCCCTTTAACCTCTGAAACAGAACCAGTTAACGTCGCTTTCTTTTGAGTACCATAACCAACAACCACGATCTCGTCGAGCGTTTTGTCATTGTTCAGCAGTTTCACATCGATCTGGCTTTTGTTTGCGATCGGAATCTCCTGCGCCACGTAACCAATGTACGTGTATACAAGTGTCCCGCTGGCGTCGGCCACGTCGAGCGAATATTTACCGTCAACATCGGTGGTAGTACCAGTAGAAGTGCCTTTCAATATGACACTGGCACCCGGCAAACTCTCCCCGTTTTCGGCAGTAACGGTCCCTTTAACATTAAAAGACTGACCGAAACTTAAAGAGGAAAGCGTCACGAACAGGAATGCGAAAAATCCGTTTTTCCACACCGCTGCAACGTTGTCAATGCGCAGCTCGTGAAAAACGGACCTTAGATGAAAAGTTTTTTTCATACAGAAATGGTTGAATAATGATAATAATTGGGTCTTAAATCAGGCGGTCGACTTTTATGAATCGAACAATCAAAAGTAGGATTATTTGAATGCCTGGGACGGGGGACATTCTCACATTAAAAAGGGGGTAATTCAATAAAAAGGGCGTGATCCGGTAAGAATCGCGCCCTTTTGTTGAGGAATATTATAATAGGGTAATCTAATTGTCCAATTTGTTCTGGAAAATCCCCTTGTCGACCTGGAAATTCTCGTGGAACGGGCGGCGGAATTTTTTGACATATTCCGAAGGCTTCATTCCAAAAAGTTTATAAAAATTCTCCCTGAAATACTTGATATCATTGATCCCAACCTGGTATGCAACTTCGGAAATCGTGATGTCGGTCGTGATCAAAATCTGCGCGGCGCGACGGAGGCGTATGAAACGGATAAAGCTGTTGGTCGACTGTCCTGAGATGGATTTGATGCGGTTATAAAGCGTCGAGTGGCTCATCCCGATTTCGGCCGCCAGTACCTTGATTGTAAAGCCCGGGTCGGTCAGGTGACTCTCCACAATTTGAATACAGTTTTTAAGAAAATCCTTGTATTCGGAAGAAATTTTGAAATCGTTGGCCTGCAAAGTGATCTCGTTATAGAAGTAACGTTGCAGATCGTTGCGATTTTTCAGAATCGCGGCCACGCGGGCAACTAGCAATTCCTGATCGAACGGTTTGCTGATATAATCGTCCGCACCGCCTTCAATGCCTTGCAGCCGCACCTGCTGGGACGTACTCGCCGTGAGCAATATCACCGGAATGTGGCTTACAGAAAGGTCGGATTTGATCAGGCGGCACATTTCAATGCCGCTCATTCCGCTCATCATTACATCGCAAATGATAATATCGGGAATATGCTTCCGCGCAAGCACAATGCCTTCCTCCGCATTATCTGCCTGCAAAAGTTTGAAGTTATCCTTGAAAATCTGACCTATATATTGCCGGATATCCGCGTCGTCGTCCACGATCAGCATCGTTTTTTCACCCGAACTCAGCTCATCAACCACGATTTGCTGGCGAGATTTCACAGCCGGTGCGGGAACCGTATAGTTGCCGGAAAGCTCTTCGAGAAATACCGAGCTTCCGCTGGTGACATTTTCGGATTCAAATTCGGGTACCAGCTGCGGGTGATTTTTGGGTAGTTTAATATTAAAAACAGTACCTTTATCCAGAACAGATTCGTAAGTCAATTCACCGAAATGGCTCTCTATGAACGTTTTAGTCAGGAAAAGACCAATACCGAATCCGCCTTTCGAAGCGGAGCGGCCGCTTTTGAACTGGTGGAAGACCTTGAAGATCTGTTCACTCGCTTCCGGCGGAATACCTGGCCCCGAGTCTCTTACCAAAATCTGAACTTCACCCTCATTATCAATCAGTTCCAAGCTCACTTTTCCATTATGTGGAGTAAATTTCAATGCATTCGAAACCAGATTGAACAATGCAATTTCAAGCTTTTCCCGGTCGCAGTTCAAAAGCAGCTCTTCATTTTTACACAAAAACTCGTATGTAATGTGCTTTTCCTCAGCCTGATGAATGAAACATTGAAATACTTCAAAAGCTAATTCGCGCAGATTATAAGTAGCCAGTTTCAATTTATCCGCTTTCAAGTCCGCTTTTCTGAATAGCAGCAGCTGGTCTACCAGGCTCAGCAGCCGTTTTGCATTGCGGTACACAATTTCCAGATTCCCTTCCGACTGTCTGGTCTGATCCTTCAAAAGTGCGCGCACGGGATTGATAATTAGGGTCAAAGGTGTTCTGAACTCGTGAGAAACATTGGTAAAGAATTGCAGCTTTTTCTCATTCAGCTCCTTTTCCTTTTGCGTTTCCACGTGTGCGAGCTGGATCTCGTATTTCAGCTTAGCCTGCCGGAGTTTGTAAAGCTGGTAGGAATAGATAAGTCCCACGATCGCAGCTATATAAAGTAAATATGCCCACCAGGTCTGGTACCACGGAGGCAGAATGCGGATTTCAAGTTCAGCCGCATTCTCAAACCAAATCCCATCCTGATTCGCCGCTTTCACCTTAAAATGGTAGGTACCCGCCGGGAGATAACGGTAAGTCGCCGAACGCTCATTTTCGACGTAGTTCCAGCGCTCGTCCAGACCTTCCAGTTTATAGGCAAAACTATTCCGCTCAGGAAAAGAGTAATTCAGGGAAGTATACTGGATTGAAAAAACAGATTGCTTGGGCTGCAAAACGATCTTATTCTGGTCGGCCAGACTGCGTGAAAGGATCGTATTTCCGTCAATCTCAGCGCCTACTTCTACATTAGTATCAAACAGCTGCAAGCCAGTAATCATCACTTTGGGCCGGTAGGGGGAAGGCTTTATCAGTTTTGGGTAAAACAAACTCCAACCCTCCGTGCCGCCAAAACACATGATCCCGGTCTTGGGATCATATAAAGCGGAATTGGGATTGAACTGCCCCGCTTGCAAACCATTACTCTGATCGTAGTTTTCTATCTTGTTATGTATGAGGTCAATACTCGAAATACCTTCATTCGTACTAAGCCATATCTTATCGGGAGTTTCAGCCAGGATCGCATTGATCACGTCGTTGGGCAAACCGTTTTTCTCGTGATATCGCCGCGTCGTTTTCTTCACGGTATCGTACATCAGCAGGCCATTTCCCTCCGAGCCGATCCAAAGCCTTTGTTTTGCATCAAACAATAAGGAAAAAACAATGTGATTTGACAGGAAATCGGGCTTTTTCGGATCGTTGAAAAAGGAAGTGAACTGGCCGGAAGCTACATCGAGGTAATTGAGCCCACCTCCGTAAGTACCGATCCACAGGTTTCCCTTTTGATCTTCCGCAATCGCCCGCACATCATTTGAATTAATGCTGCTGTTGGATGGAATGTAGTTCTTGAATTTTTCGGTTTTTCGGTCAAAACGTGCGAGCCCGCCCCCGTTAGTACCGATCCAGATGTTTCTTTTCGAATCCTCGAAAATCACACGCACATCATTTCGCCCCAGACTCTGCGGGTCATTGGACCGGTTTGAATAGTTCTTGAAAGAGTCAGTTTCGCGGTTATAAAGGAAAAGTCCCTTCGAATAGGAACCGAACCAGAGGTTATTGTCCCGGTCGCGAAGCGCGGCGATAATCGCTCCGTCGGTAAGGCTGCCGGGCTTTCCGTCGACCGCATAATGTTTGATCGGCTCGCCTGTATTTTTGGTTTTATAAATGCCGTCACCGTCGCTCCCGAGCCAAAGATCACCATTTTCGTCCACGCACATTCCGTAATATCGCAGGTAACTTTCGGCGCGGTAATCCCTGATCTTTTTCTCAAAATTCCTGAACTTCTCCGCAATGCTGCTGATCAGATAAATGCCTTCGCCGTAGGTGCCGAGCCAGGTATTCGCGTCCCTGTCGACATAAATAGCCTGAACCGATCGCTGCGTAATGCCCTGATTCTGCGCATTCGCTACTTTGTCAAATGTAAATTCCGCCGGGTTGCGACCTTTAAATTTTGCCAGGTCAATACTGTAAATGCCCCCATCCTGCACGCCAATCAGCAATTTCTGTTGCCGGTTTTCGCGAAGGGAAAGGTAAATCTCGCTTTGCCGGAGATTGGGGATGCGGAGGTTGTAAAACTTACCGTCGCTGCGTGTGTAAACGATAAGTCCGCTCGCCGATGCTATCCAGACATTATGAAGATGATCTTCGAAAATCTGGTTGATACGCGTTTTGGGAATGCTGCTCAGGTCGATCCTGGCTTTTGTCAGCCTGCGATTTCTACCCACCTGAAACACATCAACGCCCGCTTCCCGCGAGCCGAGCCACAGCAAACCGTGCGAATCTTCGAAGGTATTCAATATAGAATTTGTCCGGAGATCTAGGAGAGTACTTTGATTGTAATAGGTAAATTGTGCCGTTTTTTTGTTGAAAAGCGCGATTCCTGCGCCATTAAGCGAGAGCCAGAGGTTTCCGTCGCGCGCCTGGGCAATGTCACTGACGTCACTCGGCAAACCGTTTTTGGCCGGTCGGGGTGCGTGGCGTCGAAACGCTTCTTTTTCGGCCAGATATTCATTGATACCATTGCGCGAAGTAGTCCAGATACCGCCGTCGCGGTCTCGGAAGACGGCTTTGATATAGTTGCCCGAAATGCTTTGAGGATCGTTCGGGTCGTGTTTGAATACTTTAAATGAAGTTCCGTCGAAGCGGTTGAGCCCGTCGCCGGTACCGAACCACATCAGGCCGGTAGTATCCTGTACAATGCTGTTGACGATGCCGAAAGAAAGACCTTCTTTGAGCGAATAGCGAAGAATGCGGCCGGTTTCGGCTGCGCGAACGATATGGCAGGTCAGTAAGAGGAACAATATGCCCGCTCTCATCCATAATAGCCAAAATCCCCGCAAGCCAATCCTTTCGCACATATCTTCCAATTTTTTAATCACAACAAAAAAAATTGTGAATTAAAACAACAAAAGCCCAGATTTCTCTGAGCTTTTGCGGTCTGGACGGGACTCGAACCCGCGACCCCATGCGTGACAGGCATGTATTCTAACCAACTGAACTACCAAACCGTAATTTATTTTCCAGTGCTTTTCTGAAAAACGTGGTGCAAAACTAGTATTAATATTCTCCTTCGCAAGCATTTTTTATTCAAATTTCACTGCTTTTTTATAAGGTGCTGACATTCAAATGCTCCCGACGGAAGTCAGAATGCGTTTTTCGCTGTCTGTCCAGGTTATTGACCGGCACCCGGCATAAAATTTGTGAGCGGCAGCGATATTCAACAATTCAGCCGGCTATGACCAAGATAGGATACCACGCTTCACACGAACAATTTTCACCATCTGAATTACTGCGGTTTGCAAAAATGGCCGAAGAAAGCGGTTTTCGGGCCGCTATGAGTTCCGACCATTTGAATCCATGGAGCCGCGAACAGGGGCATTCCGGGCATTGCTGGTCGTGGCTGGGTGCCGCGCTTCAAGCTACGCACAGTATCCCTTTTGGTTCGCTCAGTATTCCGGGCGGCTGGCGTTTTCATCCCGTTGTGGTCGCACACGCAGCGGCTACATTGGCACAGATGTCTCCCAACCGTTTTCAGTGGATCGCTCTGGGAAGTGGCGAGGCGCTGAATGAAATGGTGGTATCGCCGGTTTGGCCTGATAAAAAAGAAAGAAATGAGCGGATTAAGGAGGCTGCGGATATTATCCGGGCATTGTGGCGCGGCGAAACGGTGACCAGCAAGGAAGGGTACCATTATACCGACGAGGCTAAAATATGGTCGCTGCCCGAAACGCCTCCGCAGATCTTCGGTGCTGCACTTACTACCCAAACCGCACACTGGATGGGCTCCTGGGCGGACGGATTGGTGACTGTCAACAAGTCCATCGACGTATTGAAGCAGGTCATGCAGGCCTTCAACGAAGGCGGCGGGGCCAACAAACCTAAATATGTTCAGGTCCATATCAGCTGGGCGGACACGATGGATATTGCGCGGCAAAATGCTTTTGAACAATGGCGGGTTAATACACTAGCCCCTGAAAAATGCGCAAATTTCCGCAAGGTTGCCGATTTTGAAAATGCTACCAACGATATGAAACCCTCGGATATGGACGAGCACCTGCTGATTTCCGAGAAAGCAGAAGTTTATATCGATTATTTACAGCGCCTTTCCGACCTCGGTTTCGATGGAATATTCGTACATAATGTGGGCCGCAACCAGGCAGAGTATATTGAGTTTTTTGGTAAAAATGTACTTCCCAGGTTAGCAGGAACCGCTATTGGCCGGTAGGCAGAATGGCCGGTGACACCCATTTAACGTTACCGTTAAATAAGTCACCGGCTTTTATATAGCTGACTATAAATAAGATATGATCCAACGGTTTTAAATTAGACTACTGATCCATCGTTTTTTTGAATTTTTTTACTAGTACAGGTTTGAATGCTTGTTATCGGAAAGGATATTTTGAGAATTTTGCGCCAGTGTCACCCCTTCTTTAAAAAGCCCCATGAGTATACTCTACATCGATCATGAAGTTAATAATCTGAATTCTTTCAAGGCAGCATTCCGACGCGACGCGCAGATCTTTCTTGCCGATTCAACCGTTGAGGGTTTTCGTATCCTGGAAGAAGAGGAAATTGATGTCATATTTGCCGATCATCAAATGCCTGAAATGACGGGGCTTGAATTTCTCCGGCTAGCCTCGCTCAAATACCCTTCCAGTGTGCGTGTGCTGATGACTGGCAATGCCTACACCGACGAAATTATGCTCGCAGCCAGTAAAGGGTACTTTCACAGATATATCAATAAGCCCTGGGACGAGCAGGAGCTGCGCCATCTCTTTATCCAGCCTGTGCAATAATCGGCGTTTTTTGTTCTCCGATAAAAAATTGCCAAAGCAACATTTGGCAAAAAAATATATTCATTACATTGTGAAGCCTTTCCTGTACAAAATTATCCTTCATCTTTACCCGGAAAGACCAAACTTTATCAAATGAAACGAAGAGATTTCATGCAGATGTCCGGAATGGGAATCGGCGCTATGATGCTGCCCCAGATACCGGTTACAGGCAGCTCTATCAATGAACTGCAACTCCTTGAACCCTGGATCGACGCTGCTGCGAAGAAGAAACTTACCGAAGTGGCGCTCAATGCGGCGAAAAGTAAGGGAGCTTCCTATACCGACGTTCGGATTGGAAGATACTTGCAACAATATCTGTTCACGCGTGAAAAGCAGGTGCAGAATATCGTCAATGCAGAATCGTACGGGATCGGGATCCGCGTAATTGCAAATGGTACCTGGGGGTTTTCGGCCACCAGCGACGTTACCCCAGACGGAATCGCTAAATGCGCCGAAACGGCTGTGGCGATTGCAAAAGCCAATTCTAAATTTCAGAAAGAACCCGTTGAACTTGCGCCGCAAAAAGGAGTAGGGGACAAAACGTGGAAAACGCCCATTGTCAAAAATGCCTTTGAAATTCCGAGCCGGGAGAAGATCGACCTGTTGATGAATGTGAACGGGAAAGCGATGGAAAATGGCGCCAGTTTCGTCACTTCCAATCTCTTTTTCGTCAACGAGCAAAAGTACTTCGCTTCCTCCGACGGTTCATTTATAGACCAGGATATTCACCGGATCTGGCCAACTTTCACAGTAACTGTGACTGATAAAGCCGCCGGGAAATTCAAAACCCGCGACGCGATCAGCTCTCCGATGGGAATGGGATACGAATACCTGGACGGAATCGCGTCAGAGAAAATCGCCGGGCCAAACGGGCTGGTGGGCTATCGCAATTCGTACGATATGGTGGAAGATGCGATCGTTGCAGCGAAACAGGCAAAGGAAAAAATGACTGCTAAGTCGGTACAGGCTGGCAAATATGATCTCGTTTTAGACCCAAATCACCTTGGACTGACCATTCACGAATCGGTAGGTCACCCGACCGAGCTTGATCGTGTGCTGGGCTATGAAGCCAATTACGCCGGGACAAGCTTTGCGACGCTGGATAAATGGCAATCGAAAAATTTCGCTTACGGAAGCAAGCTGGTCAATATAGTAGCGGATAAAACGCAGGCGCACACGCTTGGCGCGGTCGGCTTCGACGACGAAGGCGTGCCTTGCAAAGAGTGGGATATTATCAAAGACGGTATCCTGGTGAATTACCAGGCGATCCGTGATCAGGCAAAAATAATAGGAGAAAAAGAGTCGCACGGATGCTGCTATGCGGATAACTGGTCTTCGGTGCAGTTCCAGCGCATGCCGAATATCTCCCTGAAACCCGGCAGTGAAAAGCGCAGCGTGATGGATATGATCAAAGGTGTGGAAAAGGGTATTTACATTATCGGCAGAGGTTCGTATTCCATTGACCAGCAGCGTTATAACTTCCAGTTTGGCGGTCAGGTTTTTTACGAGATTAAAAATGGCGAACTCGCCGGAATGCTCGACGATGTCGCTTATCAATCCAATACCCAGGAATTCTGGAACTCCTGCACCCAGCTCTGCGACAAAGACGATTACCGCACCTTCGGCTCATTTTTCGACGGAAAAGGGCAACCCGGCCAGGTAAGCGCAGTCTCCCACGGCAGTTCCACAACAAGGTTTGACGGGGTGAATGTGATTAATACGGGGAGGAAGATTTAGGGAGGGGGAGGAAAGGGAGGAAGGAGGAACGGAGGAAGGTACCCCCAACCCCCTGGAAAGGGTTCAACCCCCAACCCCCTGGAAGGGGGCTACTACTGAACTAGAAAGCCCCCTCCCAGGGGGTTGGGGGTAAATCAGAAAAATGACCATCAATGACCATCAATGAAAAATGGCGATACTTACACGAGAAGAAGCGAAGAAAATTATAGATAAGGTCCTGGCGTTTTCGAAGGCTGACGAGGTCAGTGTCGGGCTGTCGGGGGACAGGACCGGAAATATCAGGTATGCTAGGAATTCGGTTTCTACGAGTGGGGAAACTTCGGATCTTTCACTTTCGGTGACTTCTGTTTACGGGAAAAAATCGGGCACAGCTACGATCAATGAGTTTGACGACGCGTCGCTGGAAAAAACGGTGCGTCGCGCCGAGGAGATAGCGAAACTCGCCCCCGATAATCCTGAATATGTACCGATGCTGGGAGCCCAGCAATATGCAGAAGGCAAAGCATTTGCGCAAAGCACAGCTGACATTAACCCGGAATACCGCGCCCAGGCAGCATTCAACAGTATTGATCCGTGCGTGAAAAAGAACCTGACGGCGGCCGGATATATGGAAGACAGCGCGGGTTTTTCAGCAATGGGAAATAATAAGGGCCTTTTTGGATACAACAAAAGTACGTCGGTAGACTTTTCGATCACGGTCCGCACTGCTGATGGAAAAGGGTCGGGTTACGTGACCCGGGATTATAACGATGCGTCCAAACTGAATACCTCAGCGGCTACCGAGATCGCGATGCAGAAAGCGCTGGCCTCCGCCAATACCAAAGCATTGGAGCCGGGGAAATACACCGTTATCCTGGAACCGACCGCCGCCGCAGACCTGCTGCTCAATATGATGCGCAGTATGGACGCACGAAGTGCGGACGAGGGAAGAAGTTTTTTAGGTAAAAAAGGAGGAGGAACCCGGCTGGGCGAGAAGCTGTTCGACGAACGCATTACCATTTACTCTGACCCAATGAATGCCGAAATTCCTGGCGCACCTTACAGCTTCGACGGAAGGCCGCAGGAAAAGGTGGTTTGGGTTGACAAAGGAGTTGTGAAAAATATGTCATATTCCCGTTTCTGGGCTGAGAAACAAGGTGTTAAAGCCACCCCGCCGGCAGGAGGTTTTATTTTCGAAGGTGGAAACGAATCGATTGCGGATTTGATAAAAGGAACAGAAAAAGGCATTCTGGTAACCCGGTTCTGGTATATCCGGGCTGTGGATCCGCAAACTTTGCTATATACCGGTCTCACCCGCGACGGGACATTTTATATCGAAAACGGGCAGATCAAATATCCGGTCAAAAACTTCCGCTTTAATGAAAGTCCGGTGATTATGCTGAACAATGTAGAGGCGATCGGAAAGCCGGTGCGCGCGAGTGGAAGCCTCGTACCTCCGCTGAAAATCAGGGACTTTACATTTACAAGCTTGTCCGACGCAGTGTAGAATTGCATTCTTGAGTCACTATTAGCAAACAATACATACCTTGAAAAGACGAGATTTCATTCAAATGGCTGGGTTAGGGACCGGAGCGTTCATGTTACCCGGCCTGGCAATGGGCAGAACCGTTTCCCCGGAAGCATTTCTGGAACCGGGCGCCGACGTGGCTGTCAAGAAAAGGCTGGCAGACGCGGCTCTCAATGCAGCCAAATCCAAAGGCGCTTCCTATGCCGACGTCCGCATTGGCCGGTACCTCAATCAATATGTGGTGACGCGGGAAGATAAAGTCCAGAATATCGTCAATACCGAATCTTATGGGGTAGGTGTGCGCGTGATCGCCAATGGTTGCTGGGGTTTTGCGGCGGTCGTGGATGTGAACAACGAAGCGCAAATGGCAAAAGCGGCCGAAGATGCCGTCGCAATCGCGAAAGCCAATTCCAGGCTTATGAAAGAACCCGTTCAGCTCGCTCCTCAGAAGGGTTTTGGAGAAGTAAGCTGGAAAGCGCCGATCAAAAAAAACGGTTTTGAGGTACCAATTAAAGAAAAAGTAGATCTGTTGCTGTCTGTGAACGACGCGGCGATGAAAAATGGCGCCAATTATGTGAATTCGGTGCTTTTTTTAGTAAACGAACAAAAATATTTCGCGTCAACCGACGGATCGTATATTGATCAGGATGTCCACAGGATCTGGCCGATATTCAATATCACAAGCATTGACCCAAAAAGTGGAAAATTTGAAACCAGGAATGCGCTAAGTTCCCCAATGGGAATGGGTTACGACTATTTACAGTCCAACCCGGCCGACAAGGTAACTGGCATTACGACCCGTTATAATATGGGTTATGATATGCTGGAAGATGCCACCGCGGCTGCCAAACAGGCCAAGGAAAAACTGACGGCCAAATCGGTTGAGGCGGGCAAATATGATCTGATTCTCGATCCGTCGCACTTGTGGCTGACCATTCACGAATCGGTTGGTCACCCGCTGGAACTGGATCGCGTACTCGGTTACGAGGCCAATTTTGCAGGTACTTCCTTCGCGACGCTCGACAAATGGCAATCCAAAAACTTCCAATACGGCAGCAAGCAGGTTAACCTGATCGCCGACAAATTGCAGGTAGGTTCACTGGGTGCGGTAGGTTGGGATGATGAGGGTGTAAATACTAAGAAATGGGATCTGGTGAAAGACGGCGTGCTCGTCAATTATCAGGCTATCCGCGATCAGGCGCATATAATTGGTGAAAAAGAATCGCACGGCTGCTGTTATGCGGACAGCTGGAGTTCTGTCCAATTCCAAAGAATGCCGAACGTTTCGCTTGCAGCCGGAAAAGCGCCACTGTCGGTGGATGAAATGATTAAAGATGTCAAAAAAGGCATTTATATCATTGGTGACGGATCGTTTTCAATCGATCAGCAGCGTTATAATTTCCAGTTCGGCGGTCAGCTTTTTTACGAAATTAAGGATGGTAAAATCGTTGGGATGCTGAAAGATGTGGCTTATCAGTCCAATACGCAGGAATTTTGGAATTCTTGTGTGCAGGTTTGTGATGAAAAGGATTACCGTTTGGGAGGCTCTTTCTTTGATGGAAAAGGCCAGCCGTCGCAGTCCAGCGCGGTTTCTCACGGGAGCTCGACAGCGCGTTTCAATGGAGTCAATGTGATCAATACTGCCAGAAAAATATAACCGTTTCAGCCATGTCAATCATTTTATCGGAATCAGAAGCCAAGGCATTATTGCAAAAAGTGATGAGTTACTCCAAAGCGGATGAATGCGAAGTGAATATTCTCGGGGAGGAAAGGGGCAACATTCGCTACGCAAGAAACGAAGTGTCCACCAGCGGCTCGCTGATCAACCAGAATTTGTCCGTACAATCCGCATTTGGTAAGAAGGTGGGTGTGGCCACCATCGACGAATTCAGCGAGGAATCCCTGCAAAAAGTAGTAAGAAGATCCGAAGAGCTCGCGCAGCTGGCTCCTGAAAATCCGGAATATATCAGTGTACTTGAACCGCAGACCTATCAAAAAAGTCAGGGGTATTTTGACTCAACGGCCGCGATCAATGCAGATTTCCGCGCTGCGGCGGTAGGTAACAGCCTCGATATCACGCGTTCCCAAAACCTGACCGCCGCCGGTTTCCTGGATAATCAGAAAGGTTATTCCGCGATGATGAATTCGAAAGGATTATTTGCCTATTACCCGAGTACCGGCGTCAATTTTTCACTCACTGTGAGAACACCTGATGGAACAGGCTCGGGTTATGTAGCAAGAGGTTATAGTGATGCTAAAAAGCTGGACACAATTGCTGCGACTAAAATTGCAGTACAAAAATCGAAAGGCTCGGTGGGCGCAAAGGCTTTGGAGCCAGGCAAATACACGGTAATCCTCGAACCGACGGCGGCTGCCGTTTTACTGGAAAATATCTTTTTCAATTTCGATGCGAGAAGTGCTGACGAAGGCAGGTCGTTTCTGAGCAAGCCCGGCGGCAAGACCAAACTGAACGAAAAGATCGTCGACGAAAGGGTTAATATCTATTCCGATCCATCGCATCCGGATTTGCCCGGTTCACCGTGGTCGGGCGAGGGGTTACCTATTAACAAGATGAACTGGATCGAGAAGGGAGTGGTCAAAAATATGGTCTATTCTCGCTATTGGGCGCAAAAGAACAATGTAAAGCCCGTTCCTTTTCCGAGCAATGTAATTATGGAAGGCGGCACGGCTACGATGGAGGAAATGATCAAATCGACGAAGCAAGGTATTCTGGTTACAAAGCTCTGGTATATTCGTGAAGTGGACCCGCAAACTTTACTGTTGACAGGACTTACCCGCGACGGTACCTTTTATATTGAAAACGGGGTGATCAAACATCCGGTCAAGAACTTCCGTTTTAATGAAAGTCCTGTGATCATGCTGAACAACCTGGAAACTTTGGGCAAAGCAGAACGGGTGGTGAGTACCGAATCCGAGCGGAACTACCTGATACCACCTATGAAGATCAGGGAATTTACATTTTCATCACTTTCGGACGCGGTTTAAGTATTGAAGCCTTTCTTTTTCACACGTATTCAATACACTTCGGGAAACTGGGACACCGACCAGCGAATGCCTTCCAACCTGTTGCATTCGCTGGTTGAATATACCACGATACCTATTGACGAAAAAGAAAAGATTGTACAACTCAATGGTAATGAAATATTTAAAAGTCCATTCTGTTACCTGAGCGGGCACAAACTGGTAGAGTTCTCGGCCCAGGAGCGCGACCATTTCCGGCGGTATGTGCAAAACGGCGGCTTCGTGTTTGTCGACGATTGCAACCACGATATTGACGGGCTTTTTGCCAAATCCTTCGAGCAGGAAATGGAGCGGACATTCGGTCCGAAAGCTTTACAGAAAATCCCAAACAATCATCCTATTTACTCAGCCTTCTTCAAATTTGAAGACGGCCCCCCAACCACCTCATTCGAGCTAAACGGCTGGGGCGACGACCTGGTACACGATTACCTCAAAGCAATCACCATTAACGGCCGCATCGGCGTATTGTACAGCAACAAAGATTACGGCTGCGAATGGGATTACGATTTCCGGAACAAGCGTTTTCTGGCTGTTGATAATACGAGGTTCGGGGTTAATATTGTGATGTATGCTTTGATGGGGGGGTAGGGGGGAGGATGGAGGAAAGGGAGGAAAGGGAGGATGGGAGGATGGGATTGTTCGAGGTGGTTCGGATTGTCATTTGGTCATTTGTTGTCATTAGTAGTCATTGATGTTTTTATTGATTACGAGACACACGATCCTGAACAATCCCGAACTAAGTCGAACCATTCCGACCCCAACAACAAATGACCTAATGACCAAAAATGACCAAAAATGACCAAAAATGACTACCAACAACGACCTAACCCATTACAAATCACTAGTTGCAAAGCTTCCATTACTCAAAAAGGAGATTGCCAAGGTTATTGTCGGGCAGCGGGAGGCTATTGATGAGATACTGATTTCGCTGCTGGCTTCGGGGCATTGTTTGCTGGAAGGTGTGCCCGGGCTGGCGAAGACTTTGATGGTCAAAACGATGTCGGAGGCGCTGGATATGAGTTTCAAGCGGATCCAATTTACGCCGGATCTGATGCCGGGGGATATTGTCGGTACCGAGATATTGGAGGAGGACCATGAAACTGGGAAGAAATTTTTCAAGTTCAACCGCGGACCTATATTCGCAAATGTGGTACTGGCTGATGAAATTAACCGGACTCCGCCCAAAACCCAGGCTGCATTACTGGAAGCGATGCAGGAAAAAAGCGTCACCTACGCTGGCGACAATTACCAGCTGCCGGATCCTTTTCTGATCATCGCCACCCAAAATCCGATCGAGCAAGCCGGCACTTATCCATTGCCCGAAGCCCAGCTCGACCGGTTTTTATTGTATATAAAATTGAATTATCCGAGCGAGCAGGAAGAGCTGGATGTACTGAAAAGTACGACGGGTTCTTTCAAAGCAAAAGTCGATCGGATATTGTCTGATGCAGATATCCGCGACCTGCAAAATCTGGTCAGGCAGGTGCATATCAGCGACGAGCTGATCGTGTGGATCAACAAACTGGTGCGCGCTACCAGACCGGAAAGTACTTCTTCGGAGTTCGTAAAAGAATGGTGCGATTGGGGCGCCGGCCCTCGCGCAGGCCAGGCGCTGGTACTTTGTGCCAAAGCCAGGGCTGTTCTGAATGAGCGTTTTGCAGTGATCCCGGAGGATATTCAAACACTGGCATACCCCGTTTTCCGCCACCGAATCGCCATGAATTTCCGGGCAGAAGCGGAGAATATCAGTAGTGATCAGGTAGTGAGGGAGTTGTTGAAAGGGGTACCCCCTGCCCCCTGAAAGGGGGGTTCTAGCAGTACCCCCTGCGGGTTCTAGCAATACCCCCTGCCCCCTGAAAGGGGGTTCTAGCAGTACCCCCTGCGGGTTCTAGCAATACCCCCTGCCCCCTGTGAGGGGGTTCCTTTGGAGCTCGCAATAAACCCCTTTAGGGGGCAGGGGGCAAATTGGGTAGGGGGTAATTGGGAAGAGCAGCAACAATTTAGAACCCCCTCCCAGGGGGCAGGGGGTAATAGCTCAACGAGGCAGGGGGTAAGAGCTCAACGAGGCAGGGGGTTGAGTTCAACGATGAGGGTAAACCAAACAAACCAATGCAAAAGCAACCCAACTTACTGGCATCCAATTTGATAAAGCTCAAAAACCTGCAACTGACCGGGAGGCTGGTTAGTGAAGAGTTGATGCTGGGGGTGCATTCGAGTAAGCGGTCGGGGATTGGGATTGAGTTTGAGCAATACCGGCATTACGAGCCCGGCGACGATCCGAAACGCATTGACTGGAAGCTGTTTGCGCGGACAGACAAGCATTTGGTGCGCGAATCTGCTACCGAAAGTGACCGGCAGATCCGGTTTGTGCTCGACCTTTCCGGGTCGATGAATTATAGCGAAAATGGTGTGAGCCGACTGCACTATGCGCAGATCCTGCTCGCTTCACTTGCTTATCTTGGCTACATTCAGAATGACCAAATGAGTTTGTATACTTTGAAAAACGGCTCGGTGGAAACGTTAAGTGCAACTGGATCAGGTGCTTCTGGTCGGCAGGCGTTTCAAAAGATATTGGTTGGACTGGAAAAAACGGTTGCTTCCGGTGAGTGGCGTTTGGACGGGGAGCGGGGTAGCAAATTTTTGGAGCTGCAATCGAAGAAGAAAGAGCAGCTCATTTTCGTAAGCGACTTTTTACAGGTTGATAATGAATGGCTGCAAATGATCCGCTCGCTTGCGAATCCACATCGTGAGATCGTTATTTTTCAGATCCTGGGCGCGCAGGAGGCCGATTTTTCTTTGGAAGGTTTCTATCGTTTCAAAGATCTGGAAACCGGTCAGGAAGTGGAATTGGATGCAAGTTCGGTGCGGGAGAAGTTCAGGGCATCGCTGAGTGAATATTTTGAAAACCTCAAAATGGAGTTGCAATTGCCGCAGGTTCAGTTGATCACCGTTAAACTGACAGACCCGATCGGAATGGTATTGAAAGCATTTTTAACCAAAAGAAAAGGCTGATGGAATTGCTGCAACCGTGGATGTTATGGGGCGCCACCGGTATAGTAATGCCTATTGCAATCCATTTTTGGTATCAAAAAAAGGGAAAGGTGCTGGAATGGGCGGCTTCACGCTGGCTATTTGAAAAAACCTCCCTGAAACACCGCGGTATCCGATTGCATGAAATTTTGCTCCTGGTGGTTCGCTGTGCATTGATCCTGTTACTGGCCTTGATCCTGAGCCAGCCTATATTCAATCTCCGGGAAAATAACATTGCAGACAAGACCATCCATATCGTCGAGCCGAATGCGGCTGTGGTGAACGAATATCGTTTTGAACTCGAAAATGCATTGAAAGAAGGTGAGAAAGTGGTTTGGGTAGACAAGCAAGCTGTGGAAATGGAGCGTGTCACTAGCATACCGAAAGTGAATAATCCTACTCAATACCTTCAAAACACGATAAATGATATTCCAGCAGCAGGTGTTAAGTTCAAGATCTATTTGGCTTCAAGACAAGGAATGTTGAATCAGCCCAAAATCTATGTGCCCGGCGCATTCGATTTGTATCCTGCATTCGATACCACCGGCCGCAAGCCTCTTTCATATTTACTGACCAGTGACGGAAAGAAGCTAGCTATTCGTCCTGAAACTGATATTTTAGAAGCATTTGAGTCTGAGCCGGCGGGTTATCGTTTTGCGTCTGCACCTGAGCATTCAGGACCGATTTATGTTTTGGTGAAATTTAAAAATAGCCTGGAAAGGCAGACTGTAAAAGCGGCTATTGCGACGCTGGAAACGGTTTATAAGATTCCTTTTGGTATTGATGAAAGTGAAAATGCAAGTCGGAAATACGATTGGATACTGGCAGACCAGCTTCCAGCCACTATAAATCCGCAAACCATTTATGTGATCTCAGGTAAGCAAGAGCCGGTCCAGAGGAAAAGTAATGTGCATTATCTGCCAGATTCGCTAAGGTTACCTGCCTCCGAACTAGTACAAAACGGGAGGCTGCCCGAGTTTCTTGGCGAGAAAATGGCGGCTCATTTTGGGTTGGCCGCGAACAACGGAATGCTGAGTACACAACAGTTGCGCAGTATTTTCGTGGAGGCAAAACCAGCGGGGGAATTTGAAGCAACCCATCTCAGACGCTGGCTGCTGCTGTTTTTTATCTTGCTAATAATGCTGGAAAGGTGGCTGGCATTGCGGAAAACAACTTTGCCGACCTATGGGTAAACTGCGAAAACTTGTATTGTCGGTAAGAAACCAGCTTTATACAGCTGCCGCGATCCGTTGCGTACTGCTGGCGGTTTCGGCATATTTGCTTGTAGCTGCCTTTGCACCCGGCATTTATGCGGGCATCGCCGGTTGGGTGGCGCTCTGTTTTGGTGTTTGGAAAACAGGTATTTATCAAAACAAAAAACATGCTGCGATCAGTCTGATCCACAGATACACCGGAGATTCGGAATATAGTTTGCATTTGCTTGAAAAAGAGGAGCTGAATATAGCAGAGCAAATGCAGTTGGAAAGGATCAGTGTGCGGGAAGCTACGTTTCCATACTCCAAATTATATATTGAACTGAGACCTTACGCAGCGATTTTACTAGCAGCGACAGCAGTTTATTTTTTTATACCTCAAATAAAAAACAGAGCAAACACCGCAAACAGTACGTACATTCAAAGTAAAAAAAATCTAAAATCAAACCCTGAAAAAGTGCCCAAGCTCGCTTCTGCGCGTGTTTTTGTGCAGCCGCCAGTTTATACCCACTTACCCGCCCGCGAGTCTGCTGACCTCAATTTAAGCACAATTGCCGGCTCGCGACTGAGGTGGAATATTCAATTTAGTAATGCAGCGGAGATAACTGTCAAGCTGGCAAATATGCGCGGGGAGGAAGTTGCATTTAAAAAGAAAGCTGGCGATTTTGAATATGCTGATAAGATAACCGGCTCCGGTTTGTACACGATCAAAGCTTATCTCAAAGATTCACTTTTCTACCAGTCGGAGTTCTATAAGCTGGAAGCGATCCCCGATCTTGCGCCTAAAATAGAGCCCGCTTCCAAAGAACTTTACAAGTATCATTTGCTGAAAGACAGCAAGTCAATCCGCGTTTCGGCGACAATATCAGATGATTTTCAGGTTAGTCAGGCATATATCGTGGCTACGGTGGCGCGGGGTGCCGGTGAGAATGTGAAGTTTCGTGAGATCAAATATCCGCTTACGCCTGCGCAGTTCAGGGAAGCGACTATTCAGAAAACGATTGATCTGAATGCGCTGAATTTTAGCCCGGGCGACGAATTGTATTACTATTGGGCAGCCGCAGATAACAGGCAGCCCGAAGCGAATTTCACCAAATCGGATACTTATTTCATTGTATATAAGGATACTGCGCAAATTGAAGAAGCGGAATTGGCGACAATGGCGGTGAACATTATGCCCGAGTATTTCCGAAGTCAGCGCCAGATTATCATTGACACTGAAAAGTTACTGGCTCGCCGGAAAAAGCTTTCAAAACAGGCATTTAATTCAGCTTCCAACGAAATCGGGTTTGATCAGAAATTGCTGCGGCTGCGGTACGGACAGTATCTCGGCGAAGAGTTCGAAACCAATATCGGCGGCGGCGCAGCGCCTGAAGAAGGTGGCGATATTGTCGATGCATTTACACATCATTCCGACGGTACCGGCGAAGGCGCGGAGCAGCGTTCGATAGAAGCAGTGGGAGAAAATCACGGCCACGATCACGGAAAGGCACATTCTGATACCGAATCAAAAGATCCGCTGGCCGCATTGATGGAGCAATATACCCACTCGCACGACGACGCGGAAACCAATACTTTTTACGAAGCTTCTACGCGCAGTTTGCTAAAGATGGCTTTGGAACAAATGTGGCAATCGGAGCTGCATTTGCGGACTTTTGAGCCGGAAAAGGCAATCCCATTCGAAAATAAGGCGCTTGAATACCTGAAATCGGCACAGCAGAAAGCGCGTACTTATGTGAAAAAAAGTGGCTACGATCCGCCGCCAATCAAGGAAAACGAAAAGCGGCTCACTGGTGAACTGAAAGAACTGGCCGCCGATTTTAACACCAAAAAACAATATGATCAGAAAACGACGGCGCAACTTGCCGCGGAGGTGCTCGGTTTTCTGGAACATCCGGGAATAAGAATAAAGCAGGCGCAAATGCAACTTGCTGGGAATGAATTGAGTAACCGGTTGGCGGATAGCGGACCCTCGGGTAATGCGAGCCGATTTTGGCCCACGCTCGCTGCCTTGCAAAAACTGACAGGCGGGAAAGCACTTTCTCAAACCGAAAAACAACAGCTAAAAACCGAACTTTATAAATACGCCAATCGCACCATGCAGACCAGAAATGGCTACTCTGCCAGCAAAAAACTGGAAGAGGCTTTCTGGAATAAAATGCGTTAGCGGACTAACCCGTTGTGAATGATCCAATTTGATTTTGACTGGTCGGATACGTTGAGCCTGGTTTTGCTGGTTGTTGTGGTTGCGCTGCTGCCGCTGCAATTGTGGCTGTTATTCAGGAATAATGTGCGCTTGTCGGGTAGCAGGAGTGTTCTGAAAGTTGCATTGAATGTATTGCTTTGGTTTTCTCTGCTTGCATTTGTTTTGCAGCCCTATTTCAACCGGCCCGTGCAATCACTTACCGGGATTATCGCGGGAAAAGATGTACCATACGAAGTGGCGCGGAGATTGACCGATAGTCTGCCAAATAGCGAATTGGTCGCTCCCAAGTTACTTAGAAAGAAGGTTTTAGATACCCTCGTGCTTTTAGGACAGGATATTCCTGATCTTATATTCAGCGATTTGCAGAAGTCGGGCCGGCATCCTTTTGTGAAATGGATTCCCTATTTCAAATCGGATCAACTTCGACAGTTGAGTTGGAAAGGTGTTTTGAATAAAGGCGAAATGCAGGTGCTGAGGGGAAGTGTCGAATCTTCTAAAAATCAGGTTTTAAAGGTTTCTTTCGGAGCGAATGCAGTGGACAGTGTGGTTCTGAATCCGGGGATAAACGATTTCAAACTAAGTTTTCCTGCATTTGCCGAGGGGCGAACTGCGGTCGTACTTCATCTGGCCAACACAACAGTCGATACACTGCGCTTCTTTGCTCGGAAAGCAGATTCATTAACGGTTCGTTTTATACTGGACAGTCCTGATTTTGAGTCGCGTAACCTTGCTTCGTGGCTGGGTAAGAATGGTAATGCAGTAAGCTACGATGCGAGGATTTCAAAAGATCTGACCGCTTCGGTCCGGATCAACAATGCGGCGGCTCCCGACCTTTTCATAACCAGTCCTGATAACGCGAAGAATGCTGCTATAAAAAAAGCTGTGGAAAACGGCGCGAGTGTTTTGTTTATGGGATTTCAGGATCCTTCAAGCGAAATGCAGTTGATCAATGCTGCCTTGGGCACTCATTTTCAGGTTCGTAAGGTTTCTAATGAATCTGCGATCAACATCTCGAATACACTCAGCGCGCTTCCTTACAGTTTAAGCCCGTCGGGAAACCAGTTGCAGATCCCGGATTATCCTGTTGCAGTGGAGAAGCGGGGTGGAAAAGTGGCGGTAAGTCTGCTTAATGAGACTTTTCCGATGCAACTGGCCGGCGATAGTGTAGGTTATCAAAATGTTTGGAACAAAATATTCGCATATCTGCGCCCACCCCAGGAAAACAATGTGAATATCGTCGCACCGGTGATCGCCGGCGCCAAAAACCACATTAAGATCAGTAACTCAAAAATAAATAAACTGGTAAAATGGGGTAGTGACTCACTTTTTACAAGGGGCTCTCCATTTAACGAAAAAACAAAAAATGGCATATTTATTCCTTCCGCGGGAGGCTGGGTTGGCTTGGAGGATTCTTTAAATACAGAACTCTTTGTCGAAAAATCGTCGGATTATGTTAAAACGGCGCAGGTTAGGGATTTTGTAGCTGCTTATGAAAAGCAACTTTCCGGGCTGGAACGGAAAGATGGAAAATTGAAGAGTATTCATACCCGACTTCCGGATTGGTTTTGGTTCGCTTTGATACTCATTTGCTTCACGGCACTTTGGGTAGAAGCGAAATTTTCATGATCAGTTTGCGTCCAGGTCGGCGAGAGTAACTTGGCTGGGATAGGGTACAAAATGAGAATTGGGCTCATTGATCTTATAACCGTCTTCCAAATATTGTCGGGATTTCTGAAAATAGACCTGGTACTGTTTGTTACCTGTCACTTTTAGCACGAGCCCCATGTAATAATTGGCCGTCGGGTGCTGCTCGTATTGCTGTAAACACTCGCTGAACCTGGCCTGCGCTTTGTCCAGTTCATTGCCCAGGTAATACGCAATTCCGGAATAGAGCAGGGTATTGTAGTGAATGTCATTCCTGCCTTCGCCTCTTTTTTGCGTCGCCATATCTTTTTGAAAATACACCTCGGCCTTTTCAAGCTCACCTGACTGCAAATAGGCCATCGCGATGAAAAACGAAAATGTGTGGTCCATCGTAAATGCGTGCGGCATCATTTGCTCGGCGGCTTCAAAATCGGCGATTGCCTTGTCATAGTTTTTTGCCAAAATACAATGCAAATAGCCACGGTAGGGTAGCCAGCGATTGGGTTCAAGCTCGACGGCTTTGTCAATATTCTCAAAAAGCTTTTCAAAATCTTTGGTAGCGATAAAGGAAAACGCTTTTTCCTGGTAAGCCTCTGAGATATTCGGGCAAATTGAAATCAGTGAATCGAAAATCTGCACCCTGCTAGGATGCTCGATGGGGTAATTTTCAGCTCTCTCAGAATAAATACCAAATAAACTATCGCGGACAGCTTGTGACGAACAGTCTGCCCGGTTTTGCGCAAAAGCATTTGCGATACTGAACGTGAAGAGTGCGAGAGTAAAGAGTTTCATAGCTTTCGTCAAATTATAGGGTGTTACTTTAAAAGCCAATGCCGGTGTTGTCACCGGCATCTCAGTCGCACGTTTGTTGGTGACAAGACCAACAATGGCGGGATAATGGCAGAAATAAAAATTCGCTGATAAACCTTCAATTCCTGCATTAAAATAGCACTTTCTCAAAGATATCCTGTCTCTAAATGGACGCTTTCTGTTCGTGACGGAACGGGCCGGAAAAAAATATGCAGTCTTGCTGTAACGAATCCGGTGCCCGGTCGTCTTTGTCATTGAAATGGATTTACAAACCTTCAACCAACGCATTTTGCCCGTTCAGGGGCGCCTGTTCCGACTGGCGCAAATGTTTCTTCGTAACCGCGAAGAGGCAGAGGACGCGATCCAGGATGTGTTGCTCAGGTTGTGGACTAACAGGCAGCAGCTCGAAACTTACCAAAGCATCGATGCGCTGGCAGTGCAGATGACCAAAAACCTTTGTCTGGACAGGTTAAAATCGCATCGAAACCAGAAAACGGAAGGCGGCACTGACATTTCGGAAGTGCACGCGAAGGAACAGTCGCCTTATGCGCTGCTCGAAAGCAGCGACAGTTCCCGTCTTATCCACCAGCTGATCGGCGGACTGCCGGAGCAACACAAGCTGGTGTTGCATTTGCGCGATGTAGAAGAGTATTCTTTCGAAGAGATTGAAGAAGTGACGGGTTTGACGAATGCCAACATTCGGGTGATCCTTTCAAGAGCGAGGCAGAAACTGAGGGAGAGCTATCTTAAAGCAAGTAATTATGAAAATGAGCATTGAAAAATTGCTGGAAAAATACTACGAAGGAGAAACCAGCACGGAGGAAGAAAAAGAATTGAAAAGATTTTTCAGGGAGGAAAATGTACCGAAAGATCTGGAAAGTCACGCGGCGCAATTCGGCTATTTTGCGGCGGCACGTGAAGAATACCCGTCGCTTACTTTCACAGGTGCGCTGGCTGCCCGGCTGGACCCGCCGCAGCAGGGGCCGGTGCGGAGGTTTACAAGCTGGATCGTGCAAATAGCGGCTGGATTAGCCTTGTTGCTGGTCGGTTTTGCGGGCGGGTATGTTTTGCAAAAGGGCTCTGACAGAAGCGGTGATCGCGTCGCAGGATCAGCCGACGAAGTACCGCGGCACGCGATAAAGAATGCGCTGGCATTCGAAAAAATGGCTTCTACCTCAGCCAGCGAGCGGATTCAGGCAGTAAACCAAAGTTATGAACTAACGAATGTGGATACGGAAACCACCCAGCTTTTAATCAATACCCTCAATTTTGACCCGAATATAAATGTCAGGCTCGCAGCCTGCCAGGCGCTGGTACATTTCGAAAATGAGCCGCAGGTAAACGAGGCACTGATCCACTCGTTATCTATCCAGACTGATCCCAATATCCAGATATTGCTGATCGAGGCGCTGGTTGCTATCCGGGAAAAACGCGCCAGCGAGCAGTTTCAGCAACTTGCCCGAAATGGGAAGAATATGGAGGTGGTCCGCCTCAGAGCGGAGCAGGGAATAGGAGAGCTCAGTAATACGCACGTCCAGAGCTTGTAAGAATTAGTTTCCAATCGATTTAAGTAAATAATTTTATCAAAAACCATGAAAAAAGCACTGTTAGTGAGTGTGGGTGTATTGCTGTGCCTTACCGGCGCCAGCGCGCAGACCCACGAATTTAAGGCCAAACTAGCCAACTCGAAGGACAAAAGAGTGGTGATAGAAATGGCGGCTGCCGACGTGAAGATCGAAGGAAGCAATACCGACGAGATCGTGATCCAGGCCTCAGCGGGTTACGAGGCGCCGCCTGAGCGGGCGAAAGGGCTGAAACCATTGTATCACACCAGTGTGGACAACACCGGAATAGGGCTGGCGGTTACCAATGAAAGCAACGGCCTCAAGATCGAAAAGGTGGCGCGCAAGGAAGCCAAATATACGATCCGCGTACCAAAGCAGGTCGCTGTGTTATTTCAGGAGACGAGCTGGCAGGGGACTTCTAATCTGGTTATCAACAATATGGACGGCGACCTGGAAATCCGCACGAACGGGGCGAATATCAATTTGAACAAAGTGACGGGACCGGTGGTGGCAAACAGTACAAACGGAAATATCAATGTGGTATTCTCCAACCTGAGCCAGGCGAAGCCAACCGCCATTTCGTGTATCAGCGGTGAGATTGATGTGTCGCTGCCAGCTGCAACGAAGTCGAACATGAAGCTGAGGTCGATCAACGGCGAAATGTACACGGACTTTGAGCTGGGTGTGAAAAATTCGAAAGACGGGCTTTCCCGGCTGGGCGGCGCGAGCAACATTGAGGGTAGTACCAATGGAGGAGGGGTTGAATTACAGCTCAACTCGATCAGCAGCAATATCTATATCCGTAAACAGAAATAAACCGCCATGAACATGAAAAATCTTTTCAGAATAATCTGCATCTGCTTGTTTACTACCACATTATTTGCCCAGAAAAAGATTGACAAGACTTTGCCTTACAAAAGCGGACAGATCGTAAATCTCGAACTGAAATTCGCTGACAGCATCAAGGTGCGTTACTGGGACAAAGACGAGGCGCTCGTAAAAATGGATATTACCATCAACGGTGGCCGGCTTAATGACGCGCTGGTGATCAGGGAAAGTCAAACTTCCGACGAGGTAAAATTGAGTACTGATCTCGATGAGAAAATACTCGACGGTAGCTTGGAATCAGACTGTCCGGAAACGAAAAAGGGTCGCTGGACCAATAAAGAAGGCAAGTCACGCTATTTGTGCAAAACCATTCACTATCAGGTATTCCTGCCAAAAAATGCGCAGCTCAAACTGGAAACGATCGACGGCAATATTGACATTGAAGGTGCGAGTTCGCCGGTATCTGCCAAAACCATCAGCGGTTACGTGGATATGAACTGGCCGGGTACCAAAGGCGCGAATATCGCCATGAAAACGATTACCGGTGAGGTATATTCAGATTTAAATATTGATTTTAAGAACAAAAAAGAGAAGAATCCGATTGTGGGCTACCTGCTCGAAGGTACCATTCAAGGCGGCGGGCCGGACGTGCGACTTGAATCGATCAGTAACAACGTGTATTTACGTCAGAAGAAGTAACCATACTATTAGCCAGAAATTTGCGGTACTGCCGGGCTTTGCGCTGGCGGTACCGCTTTTTGTTGATATGGGGTGTGCAAACCGCCCCATGAACCGCCGGCTTAACCCTTGATTTTGCCGAGGTCACCACAAAAAGCAAAACTGAATAAAACGAATAAATTATAATTGCAGCTGGTTGGATCACTGAAATGCCAACTTCCGCATTGGAAAAATTCTTTTTGTCAGTAAACCCCATAATAATTCAGCATGAAAACACAGAGTAAGTATTTGGAAGAAATTAAGAGACTCCTCGCGGACTATCTGTTAGAAATTGAGAAATCGGATCTGAAACCTTTGTCAGCTCAGGTATATCAGGTTCAATCAAAAAATTTCGTAAGGTGGATCAATGGAGAATTTACGCCGGGCGAAGTGAAAAAAGCGAAAAAAATGCAGCGGGAAAATCCTGACAAAACAGTTTAATAGCATTGCCCTGTCTGCCAAGCGTCTCTTCGAAAAATTAATACCGCGCTCAACCTGGCGCAACACTATCCGCTCTCGTTCCTCATTTTTATATCTGTGATTCAACGCTATATAACAAAACACCTTCGCGGTAGCTACCGGAAGGTGTAAGATATACTCAACGTTTATAACAAATTTCGATTCGGCCCCGGATCAGATTATAGTCGTTTGAATGACGATTTCTTAATTAAGACCAATAATTAGTCACAATTATACGACACCCGTTCATTTTTCGGTGTCGGTCACCCTTTTTTATCTTGTAGTAATTTCTCTACAATTCATGTTTCGTTTTTTATATTTCTGATAGTTTCGTTTCTTGACATCGAGTGCGCTTGTCAGTTATCAACGTGTGTCGGGCAAGTAGATTTAGCTGACAAAGCGTATTGATATGAATTCAAATTGACGTTATATCGATTTAACATCAGTCAGCCTATTTCTGTACCTTATGCATTGTCTTCCGTATAGGCATAAGGGTACAACAGTGCGATCACATAAAACCCCGCGCATGAGTTTAGCATTTTTAGAATGGCCGGTCCGAAAGCAACTGGCGACTGAAACAAACACACTAAACCGTCTTCGTATAAAAGTACTGGCTTATATTCTTCATCTGAGAATACTTTCGATGGCGATATTACTGGTATTTTATCTCTCTGGTGACTATTCACAGCAAACAATCCGCGTCGCGGGGCTTCTCGTTACTTCTATTCTGTTTTATGTGGCGCTTTCAATGGGGCTGCCATGGAAAAAGGCTATTCATACGGCCGTGATGATATTCATGTTGATCATCTGGGGGAATTTGCTCCTGGTCGACAATTTTATCAGCCTTGTTACGCTGCAATATGCTGTAATCCTGATCGTTTGCGCTTTTTATGGACTTGGGAGCCGATGGGGCGTCATCTATTCTTTCATTGTGTTGCTGGCATTCTTAACCTTTTTGCTCACCGGTCACACAGTCGGTTCTTCAATTCCACTGGGCGCGGCCGGGTCGGTCAAAATTGCGGTTGGTCTGCTGCTTATTAATGACCTGATCTTCCTCATCCTGATCCATTATTACTTTTTCAGTTCATTTAATGAAACCATCCGTACGCTTGATGCGCGAACCGTGGAGCTGACGGCAAACCTTGGGTTGCAGCAGGATTTACAGCAAAAGCAAAAGGAGGAAATGATCCATCAAATGCATTTACTGGCCAGTATTTCGCATGATATCAAAAGCCCGCTGCGCTTTTTAATGATCACAACCGGGCGGCTGGCAACAAGCTATCCCGACCTGCCTACGGTCCGGGCGATCAGCCAGTCGAGTTACAGGCTGTATAATTTCATGAAAAATCTTCTCGAATATACCGAGTTCAGGTACAAGAATACCGGGATCACTTTCTCATATATGGATCTGAATGAACTGGTTGCGCAGAAATTCGAGATCTTTTCCGCGCAGGCTGTCAACCAGTCCAATACGCTGGTCAACGAAGTGAGCCCGGGTGTGATCGTGAAAAGTAACTTACAGCTTGTCGGTATCATATTGCATAACCTGATCGACAATGCAAACAAGGTTACGTCGCACGGGAATATTATTGTAAAAGTCGAAGATCATCGCAATGAGCTGCACCTGATCGTATGTGACGACGGGCAGGGAATGAACCCGGAGATCAGGAACTGGATCAACAGCCAGGCGAAGGTTCCGGGGCCTGATGATAATCCGCAAAGCTTCGGAATGGGGTTGCTGATCGTCAAGGAAATCAGCACACTGATCAGGGTCAAACTACTGGCGGTCCCGTTTGAACCCAGGGGCACAGCGATACATATCATTTTTTCCAAAAATAATCCAGGTAGCTAATTTTCTACAAACAGAATTCGTAGCATTCCATTAACTTTAAAACTGAGTTAATATGAAAGATATTATTGATGAAAACAGTTTTACTAGTTGAGGATCATTCGATTGTCAGAATGGGCGTGCGGTTGCTGATCGAGGATTTTATTTCGAATGTCACGATTGTAGAGGCCGCTACTTTCAATGAAACGCTAAAACAATTGCAGACCCGATTTTTTGATCTGGTCATATTGGATATAAAAATTCCGGGAGGCGAAGGGTTCGATATGATCGGCAAGATCAAGGATATTCAGTCGCGCGTAAAGGTTTTAGTGTTTTCATCTCAGGATGAAGAATTGTACGCCTTGCATTATTTTAAGGCAGGAGCAAACGGCTATTTGCCGAAGGATGCTTCCAATGAAGAATTAGAAAAGGCGATCACATCTGTTCTCGGAGGCGGAACGTATATCAGCAACGTGATCCAGCATCAGCTTGTCAGTAACAGCTTGCTGGAGAAAGACAGTAAGCAAAGCCCGGTTGAAACTTTATCCAACAGGGAGCTCGAAATCATGGATATGCTGCTGATCGGGAAGTGGACCAAAGACATTGCGACCGAGCTTAATATCAAGGAAAGCACAGTAAGTACCTATAAAGCAAGAATCTTCGACAAGCTCGAAGTCAACAACATTCTCGAATTATTCAAAAAGGTAGAAATATATAAAAAGCAGCTATTACCGAGATGAGAACCTTGATAACCCACTCTAACGCAAAGGATTTTTCTATCGTCGGCGCGGTAATCTTCACCGTCATTGCCGGATCGATTCTATGGACTTCTATCATTTATAGTATCCATTACATTGTCAGCAGATAAGTCACGCAGTTTCCGGCGCTTCGGTCCGGGATGGACCGGTGTTGTTAAAGAAAGTTAAAGAACACCTGTTTGCGCCGCCGGTTAACTTTTTTTAAGATTCCCGCCGACAGCTTCCCCGAAGCCATTGAATAGTTTTGGATCTCGTCTGACCTTGATCCAAAACTGTTCATTATGACATCTTTCCGCAAACTCAACCTGGTAACCAGTTGGAGCGTGTTCTTGCTCGCGCTGATCACCTATGTAATGACGATGGAGCGCACAGCCAGCTTCTGGGACTGTGGCGAATTCATAGCCTGTGCATTTAAATTGCAGGTCCCGCACCCGCCGGGCGCGCCGTTTTTTCTTTTGGTCGGCCGTATTTTCTCTCTGCTTGCATTCGGGGATCTTACCAAAGTTGCCTATTGGGTCAATATGGTCGCGGTATTGAGCAGCGCATTCACTGTTTTCTTTTTGTTTAAAACCATCGTATTGCTGACTGTAAAACTGGTAGGCAAGAAGGAACAGGAGCTGGGCGTGTCTGAAACGGTTCTGGTACTGGGATCAGGGGTAACCGGCGCGCTGGCCTACGCCTGGTCCGACTCATTCTGGTTTTCGGCAGTTGAGGCGGAGGTGTACGGAATGTCCTCCTTTTTTACCGCAATCGTGATCTGGGCCGTATTTCAGTGGGAACGGACAGAAGATCCCGCTACCGAAAACCGGTGGATGATCTTTACCGCCTACCTCGTCGGGTTGTCTATCGGCGTGCATTTGCTCAACCTCGTTACTATCCCGGCGCTCGCACTTGTTTATTATTTCAAAAAATATCCCAACCCCGGTATGCTCGGCGGTACAATTGCCTTTCTGACAGGGCTTTTAATATTAGGTATTATCAATGCGGGCATTATCCCGGGGCTGCCGGAGCTGGCGGGTAAGTTTGAGATTTTCTTTGTCAATACGCTTGGTACGCCTTATAATGTGGGTATCGCATTTTTTGTAATCCTATTTATCGGCTCGCTGGCATGGGGGACCAGGTATTCGCATAAAAGCGAAAAAGTGCTCCTCAATACGGCGCTTTTGTCCCTCGCATTCGTATTGGTTGGGTATTCTTCCTATATGCTGGTGCTGGTGCGGTCGGGGTACAATCCGCCTATTAATGAAAATGATCCGAGTAATGTACTACGTTTTGTCTCCTATCTGAAAAGGGAACAGTATGAAAGCAGGCCGCTGCTGTACGGCCCTTCGTTTGTTTCCAATGCGATCAACCAGAAAAGGGGAGAGCCCGTTTACACAAAAAAGGACGGTAAATATGTGGTGACCGACTACCGCCCGATTTATGAATACGAGCCAGGAAGTAAAATGATACTGCCCAGAATGTACAGTTCCCTGCCTGGCCACCCTGAACTTTACAAGCAAATGACGGGACTTGCAGAAGGCGAAAAACCAACGCTGCAGCACAATATCTCCTATTTGTTCTCTCACCAGCTCGGACACATGTACTGGCGTTATTTTCTCTGGAATTTCGTTGGCCGCGAAAGTGACCACGAAGGAGCAGGCACTTTGCTGCCCTGGAATGCATCGTCGTATCCGCAGTCGATCCTGAGCAACAGGGGACACAACAACTTTTTGATGCTACCTTTCTTATTGGGGATTTCGGGGCTACTATATATGTACTACCGCAGCCGCAAGGATCTGCTCGTGCTGGGTTTTTTGTTTGCGCTTACCGGTGTCGCGCTTGTTATTTACCTCAATTCGCCACCCACCGAGCCGCGCGAAAGGGACTATATATATGTGGGGTCGTTTTATATTTTCTGTATGTGGATCGGCGTGGGCGTGCTGGCCATCGCTGGCTTGCTGGCGCAACTGATCAAAAACAATGTGGCGCGGGCGGGAATTGCCGTGGCAGCAAGCCTGTCAGTCCCGTTGATCCTGGTTGGCAAAGGCTGGGATGACCACGACCGGAGCAACCGCTATCATTCCGTCGATTTCGCCCGGAACCTGCTCAACTCCTGCGCCCCGAATGCGATCCTTTTTACGGGCGGAGATAACGATACATTCCCGCTTTGGTACGTGCAGGAAGTGGAGGGTTTCAGAACCGATGTGCGTGTTTGTGTGCAGACATTCCTGAGCAGCGACTGGTATATCAGTCAGTTAAAACGGAAAATAAACAAATCCGATGCATTGCCGCTTTCGCTGGATAGTAATGCGTATGCGAAGGGTAAAAATGAGTATATCCCGTTTTACGAAATACCGTCAGTCAAAAATGGTATTAACCTGAAAGAATACCTGGAACTGGTGCAGCAGGATAACAAGGCGATCCAGGTGCCGCTTACCAGTGGGGATGTTACTTCCATTCTGCCTTCATCAAATCTGTTTTTGCCGGTAAATGTGGCCGAGGTTAAGGCGATGAACATTATTAAGGAGGAGCTGAACCCCTTATTGAGCGAATCGATGAGCTGGAAGATCGGGAATAAGGACTTACTGAAAGGAGACCTGGTGATATTGGATATCATCGCTAGCAACAATTGGAAAAGGCCCGTGTATTTCTCCTCTACGATGGGATCTTCCCAGAATCTGGGTTTACAGGAGCACTTACAAATGGAAGGTTATGCTTTCCGCCTGCTGCCCGTGCGCGTGCCTGGCGCGGACGATGGCTACGTGAATTCAGATATTATGTTTGAAAATTTAATGAAAAAAACCTTCTGGCGGGAAATGAATAATCCCGAAGTGTATTACGACGATACCTACCGCGGCTCGCCCGTGGTCACGGCCCGCCTATCCTTTTTGCGCCTTGCCCAGCAGCTGATCGCCGAAAAGCGCGTGGATAAAGCCCGACAGGTGATCGACAAGGCGATGGCCGTGATGCCCGACGATACCATTCCGTTTGATCAGGTATCGGTCGGTTTTGTAGGTGCCTTGTTTGATGTGGGAGAGAATAAGAAAGCGCTTGATTCTGCGCGGATCATGGCAGTGAGATCGGACGATAATCTTACCTGGGTTAAGAAAAAGGATGGTCAGCGAAATCGGGATGTGAATGTAGACCTGTTCATTCTGCAAACGATCGTTCAGGAATGCAAGCGTGCGAAGCAGGAGCCGGAAGCCGCACAATATGAGGCGATATTTAAAAAACATTTGCTTGCATTCAATATGTATAGTCAGGAATAGTGATCCGGCAAGATTTTGTAGGGAAGCTGGCAGAGCGGGACGGTTGTTCCGCATTTGCCAGCTTTTTTATGGAAAAACATACAGAATTACCCGAAAACGGTGCACAGGTCAAGTTCAGGCGCGGTGACGAAGAAGAATGGCGTGAAGGCGAATTTGATCAGGAAAATCAGTTGTTTATCGAAATATACAGTCCTGAAATCGTGACGCATAACAGCGCCGATATTGCTGAGTGGGTGCACCTGGATATCGGCTGAATCGCGCATTGCATCGAAAAAATGCATTTAATGGCACTGCTTTTTTAGAACCACTGAAAAAACGATAGCAAAATGATCGAAGACCTTTGGTATAAAAATGCAGTAATATATAGTCTGGACCTGGAAACCTTCATGGACGGTAACAACGACGGGACCGGAGATTTTGAGGGGCTTTGCCGGCGATTAGATTACTTACACGCGCTCGGGCTGGACACGATCTGGCTCGCGCCATTTCAACCCACTCCCAACCGCGACAATGGTTACGATATCAGTGACTTCTACGGCGTCGACCCGCGGCACGGATCCAGCGGCGATTTTGTGGAGTTCATTCACAAAGCCCGCAAACTGGGAATCAAGGTGATTATTGACCTGGTTGTAAACCACACTTCTGATCAGCACCGTTGGTTTCAGGAAGCGCGTTCTTCCAAAGATAATCCGAAAAGGCACTGGTATATCTGGTCGGACAAGCGGCCGAAAGACTGGAATAAAGGAATGGTTTTCCCAGGCGTCCAAAAGGCGACCTGGACGATGGAGAAGAAAACGAAATCCTATTATTTTCACAGATTTTACGAATTCCAGCCCGATCTCAACACTGATAATCCGGAAGTGAGGGAGGAAATCGCCCGGATCATGGGCTATTGGCTCGAACTCGGGATTGCCGGTTTCCGGGTAGATGCGGTACCATTTATCCTCGAATCGCCCGCGCCCGGCGTCGAAAAACCGCCAATGCACTTCGAGTATCTGAAAGATATGCGCAAGTTTTTGCAATGGAGAAGAGGCGATGCGGTTTTGCTCGGCGAAGCGAATGTATTACCGGAAGAAAGTAAAGAGTATTTTGGCAAGGAGGGCGACGGTATCCACCTGATGTTCAATTTTTTTGTCAATCAATATATTTTTTACGCACTCGCAACCAATGATACCCGGCCCCTGATCAAGGCTTTGGAGCAAACCAAGGACATTCCAAAAAACAGCCAGTGGGCCCATTTTCTGCGAAATCACGACGAACTCGATCTGGGTCGACTCACAGAAGAAGAGCGCGAGAAAGTTTTTGAAAGGTTTGGGCCTGAGGAAGATATGCAATTGTACCACCGTGGGATCAGGCGGCGACTTTCACCGATGCTTGGGAACAGGCTGCAGACTGAACTCGCTTACAGCCTGATGTTCTCATTGCCGGGCACCCCTGTGATCCGATATGGAGACGAAATCGGCATGGGCGAAGATCTCACACTTCCTGAAAGAGAGGCTGTACGAACGCCGATGCAATGGACAGGAGACGAGAATGGGGGCTTCTCGAAATCAAAAGAAATAATAAACCCCGTTATCTCAGAAGGTTACTATGCTTACGAACATACGAATGTCGAAAACCAGCGGCGTGATCCGGGCTCGCTGCTAAACTGGATGACGACTTTGATCCGTCTTCGAAAAGAGTGTCCTGAGATCGGATATGGCGAATGGGAGATCATGGATACCGGCTTTACCGAAATATTGGGTATGAAATATACCTGGCGGAACAAGATCCTGCTGATCTGGCATAATTTCAAGGAAACGTCGCTGGAACTGGTCGTACCTGAAAAGCAGGCGGGGGCTGCAAGGCTTATCGATCTCAACAACAATATTGAAAGTAAACTCGACGAGCGAGGCAGGCACACGATCACTTTGGAAGCGTATGGGTATCGCTGGTTCAAAGGCTATACCGAATAATAAGTTTGTGGGAAAAATGCCCCGTCGGTTCGTGGATTTTCTGGTCATTGTTATTGTCAAAATGGAGGTAGGTTCGTAATTTCTGCTCCATACGGGTGCGTCTTAACCGGCGCACCTTCACCTTCTGCAATACATATGAATACCACCGACGTGTTACCTCTGGTTTCCGACGCTACCTTGGATTTCTATGAGAAAAAGGCACAAAAGCTGCTTGAAGCCTGCCGGTCGATAGAAGAAGAGTCGGTTCAACACCTACTCAAATACCATCCCGATCCCGGAAAAATAGCAGAACTGAACAATCCTGCGACTAACTTCTCGATTGTCGACGCAAAAATTATCCTGGCCCGGGAATACGGATTTGAGAATTTTGAACTGCTGGCGCAGCATATAATAGGATTGGCGGATGAAAATTCAGCGGTATACAGATTTGAAAAGGCGGCCGACGCGATCGTTTCGGGCGATCCCGCGGCCTTGACCCGAATAATAGAAGCAGATCCTGACATCGTAAAAGCACGCTCCTCGCGCAGCCACTCGGCTACCTTACTGCACTATATCGCCGCAAATGGCGTCGAAGCTTTCCGGCAGCATACACCGGACAATGCACCCGAGCTGGCAGATATCCTGCTCCGATCGGGAAGTGAACCCGATGCAATCGCCTCTGTTTATGGACAAAAATGGTGTACTACCCTGGACCTGCTCGTGTCGAGCGTGCACCCGGCAAAGGCTGGGTTGCAGGTTGCTTTGGTAGAAAAACTCGCCGACTGGGGCGCTGCGGTAGATGGGATCCATAACAATTGCTCGCCTTTGCTTACAGCCATTTGTTTTCACTATCCGGATGCGGCCAAAGCATTGGTAAGGCGCGGGGCGCGGGTCGACAATATCGTTACAGCAGCCGCAATGGGATCCACGGACCTGGTAAGCAGATTTTTTCACTCCTATCGGAAAGCGGCTGCTGGCAAATGCGTGATCCATATTCCCTGGCTCGGGTATGCGATAAAGCCTTCCGAGAGTCTGGAACTGGCTTTTGTGTGGGCGGCTATGCACAACCAGGCTGAGGTTGTATCGTTTTTCCTGGACAATGGAATGAATCCCGCAGCCAGAGACCTGAGGCAATGGACTGCCCTGCATTGGGCCGCTTATTACGGCTATTCTGAAACTGTGCAGATATTGCTGGATAGAAAAGCGCCGCTGGAAGCGAGGAATGAATTCGGTGGCACTGTACTGGACCAAACACTTTGGGCTACGACGCACGAGGGGGTTATGCCGGCTCATTTAACGATCATCCGCAAGCTGGTAACTGCGGGTGCAGTGATCCATCCCTGGTGGCTCTTCTCGAATCTCAATCCAACTCTCGATGAGCGTGTTGTCGCTCTGCTTCAAGAATTATCGTGCCGCTGAGCAATAGAAATTTTTGTAATGTGCTCATATCGAGGCAATATTAAATTTTCAACACACATAGTATTGATCCCGGAACGTTTTGTACTTTATTGTAAAAATTACAATTAGCCGGGAAACACGTTGGCAACGAAAGACGAGAAATCCTATATTGCCGGCACGAACAGTTATTCTCAACGATACTCATAAACACACATGCTTTCTTTATCAAGACTGGCGTCACGCGCTGCATTGCTCTTGCCCGTTTGTTTGGCAGCCATCTCACCAGCTTTTGCACAGCATACTTTTGAATTTGTGCAGGATGGTGTCAACAACAGCTATAAGCCGCCCGTTCCGAAGGGGCCGACATCGATTCCGCAAACGCTTAGTTTCTTTTTTAACCGTGACGGTAACGCCGACCGCGGGATCTATTTTCAAAAGCTTCAGGAGTCGCTTTCGCTTACATTCAGCTTCGATGATCAGACGTATATTAATGTGCCCCAGCACGTTACAGGTCTGACATTCGGTGCGGCGTCGGGAGCTAGCAGCACGCATTTCAAAGCAGTGCCGGTTGTGAACAGCAACTATTATTTTACGGATACCACGCGCACTATTTTTACAGCACATCCAAATGGTCCGGTAGGTCAGGGTGTTAATTTGTATGCAAATCCCGGTGTGCAGATCTTCCTCTCAGCAAAACCTTTGCTGACAGCCAATTCGCCCAAAACAGATACAAGCCGATATTATTACGGCAAGTTACGCCTGCAATTCAGTAGGCCGGTGAGTAATCCCGTGTTATCTATCATGGGACTTGGTGCCACGACCAACTTCGGTAACCAGAGACTGGGTTTCGCTACCGAGCTGGAATTATTGACACCTTCGCTGACAGTCACCAAGCTTTCGGGAACCAAGGAATTGATCGTAGACGATACGCAAACGAAAATCCTGCACGACAAAAGTGCTATTACCGGCAACTGTGATAATGGCGCGGCTTGCGGCAGCATATTGGTGAAAGGCTCAAATATCAGTACACTCGTGTTTGGCGTATACCTGCGAGCCGACGGCGGGCCGGGCGTTTGGGGAACCGAAAAAGTGTCAAATTCGGGGGATATGTGGCATATTACTGTTTCTCTGCCAGAGCAGTAGCCGACCATTCCTGGCGGATTTTCGCCTTGTGCATTTCGCCCCAGATTACAAGAGAGTCGAGTATGGGCGTGAGTGTGTCGCTGTATGGTGTAAGCTCATATTCGATCACCACCACAGGGTCAGTCTGCACCTTTCTTTTCAAAAAACCATTCAATTCCAGTTCTTTCAACTCATTTGAAAGCACCCTGGCGGATATGCCGGGAATGGTGCGCTGCAATTCGTTAAACCGCTTGTGGCCTTCGCGCAATGCGATAATTACCCTTAATTTCCACTTCCCGCCGATGACATACAATGCATCGCCGAGGGCACTCAGTTTACCTGTGCAAGTGGCTGCTGTCCGTGTATCGACCGGACTTTCTAATGTGAGTTGATCGTTCAAACTAACTAACCTTTTGTATACTACTAATAAATGGTTAGTAAAGGTAATTACTTTTGTTCAAAAAAAACATCATTATGAAAGCAAAGAAAATTATCACAATTGTAGTCACTGCGCTCGCATCGGCAATGGTCGTATTCAGCGGCGTTATGAAACTAATGGGATCCGATGAAGTAGTCGCCACAATGAGCAAAATGGGAGTTGCCGATCATACTGTCACGCTTGGGTTGATGGAAATCGGCTTTACTGCTTTATTTCTTTACCCCAAAACAATGAAGATGGGTTTCATTTTACTGACCTGTTACTTCGCCGGCGCATTGGCCACCGAGCTTTCCCACGCCAGCCCATTGAATGCAATTACTCCGCTGGCGCTGGTTTGGATTGCTGCGTTTTTGAGAGATAAATATATCTTTCTTCCTTCTGAGGAACTGGCTGTGAAATGATTCTACCGAAGGCACTGAAGATATTTTCTTTCTTGTGGAAGGAATTCCCCCGCTCAAAACGGGGGAATCTGCATAACTAGTGACAGCAGCTCTCTGTTTTCCCTTTGAAATCTTCGTACTTGTCATGATGCCGCATCCAGTCCATGGTACCATCTTCATTTCTGCCTTTGGCCGACATATCCAGGATATTATGGGCGGTCAGTAAAATATCAAGACCGCGGGCATATGCAGAATAAGTGTGGAAGATGTCACCATTTTCATCTTTATAGAACACACTTGCGCCTGGTGATTCGGTGTCTGCGTCGTGCGGCAATATCTCGTAGTTATAGTAAACATTGCCCGATTTGATTTGCTCTTCGGTAAAGGAGACATTGTAGTCGTAATTGAAATCACTTCCAAACGAAGATACCCACGGAAATTGCCAACCCATTCGTTTCTTAAAAGGCAAAATTTTCGACATGGGCGCCCGGGACACAACCACTATGGAAACGTCATGGTGCGGAATATGCAGGTTCGGCCCGTCGAGATGATCCGCCATGAAAGAGCAGCCGGGGCAACCTTCTTCCCATTCCGGCGCAAACATAAAATGGTATATAAACAGTTGACTGTTACCGTTAAATAGGTCAGAGAGGTTTTTCGGACCTTCCGTTGTTTCGAAAATATAGTCCTTATCTACGCGTACCCAGGGCAGATTGCGACGCTTCTCGGCCAGGCTATCAGCCATTTTGCTGAGTTCCTTTTCCTCATTCATCAGTGCGACCCTTGCCTTTATCCACGTCCCCCGGTCCACGATCGGGCGGGAGATACCTAATACGGCTTCATTCGATGTTGCCAGTTTTTCCATGATTTTCTCATTTTTAAACAAATCTCTCTTTAATTTCTGATAGATACAGTGGGTAAACTAGTCTAAAAGGAGGGGTATTTAAGACATACTTTGGGGTAATGCGCATTTGCAGACTTAATAGTATGCGCGCATACAGAGCTGTGGCGCAGTTGATGTATTCTGGTACGATCTTTTATGATTAGCGGGCAATTGCTTATTAATATAAAGTTATCAACAAACATAGAACGTTATGAAATCGCTAAAATTGAACCTGTTAGGCTTAGCATTGTTGGGATCAACAGTTGCATTTGCTCAAACGACTACACCATCGAGTACATCACCGTCAAGCACGTCGCCTTCGAGCACTACGCCGTCTAGTTCGCCTTCCAGCACTACACCAGGCTCTTCTACACAGCCTAGGACAGTACCTGGAAGTACCGTACAGCCATCGACTTTGCCAGGCGGAACTCAGCCGGGAAGCACTACAACTCAGCCGGGTCGTACAACGCAGCAACCTGCGTCGACAACTACACCAGGTACCACAACGCCGTCTGTACCCCCTGGAACGGTGCCTGAAAGAACAAATATGCCAGCAGGAACAACTACTCCTGGTACATCAACACAACCTTCAAGTACTGTACCTCGTACATCGACCCAACCTTCATCGGTACCAGGATCGACTACCCAGCCTTCGAGCACAGTACCTGGAAGCACTACAGCTCCTGGAAGTAACGTTCCAAGAACAAATTCAACAGAACCTACAACCGTTCCTAGTGGCACGATCCAACCGTCGTCAACTGTTCCTGGTAGCACCACAACTCCATCAAGTACTGGCGGAACTGGCACAGGTACTGTACCTAGAAAATAATACCGAATTAGTATTAGTATAGAAAGAAGGCCGACCCATTACAGGTCGGCCTTCTTTGTTAAAAGTAAAAGTCAACTCAATACTGGCACAATTTGTGTTAGAAGTAAATTGATCTAAAACTATCAAATATGGCAACTATTGAAAACAAAGATTCGTCGGGTAAACTAGCAAAGGGTGTAACACTTTCGGTAACCGGAGCAGCTTCGGAAAATGACGCGATCCTGGCGGTAGAAAATTATTTGCGTGAACACCGCGCCGAAGGTTTGGCATTGTCTGTGCAGGAGACCGGCGACAGTGATTCTTTTGAAATCAGGCTGGACTGATATAGGATAGTCGACCTTTAAATAAACCGACCATGAAAAATATCCTGGTTCTTTTAATACTGTTTCTCAGTGCGGGCGGCGTAAGTGCGCAGGATTCCAAAGCAGCGGCAGGTGAGAAGAAGATCGTTTTCATTTCCGGCCCCGATAGTCATGGAAAAGGAGAGCACGAGCATAACGGTGGCTGTACATTACTTGCAAAAGCAATCAACGATAGCGTGCCCGGCGTGAATGCGATCATTGTACGAAACGGCTGGCCGAAAGATCCGACTATACTCGACGATGCCGACGCAATAGTCATTTATTCGGATGGGGGCGGCGACGATCACATGGCGTTTCTGCACGCGGAGCAGGTTAACCGGCTCACCAGTAAAGGAGTGGGACTGGTGTTTCTGCACTTTTCACTGGAAGTGCCAAAGGGTAATGCAGGAAATCAGTTCATCAAGTGGATCGGAGGCTATTTTGAGACTAACTGGTCTGTCAATCCGGTCTGGGAGGCGAAGTTCGCCAGCTACCCGGACCATCCCATTTCGAGTGGCGTGAAGCCATTTTCTATTGTCGATGAGTGGTATTATCACTTGCGATTTGCAGACGGAATGAAAAATATCACACCTATTTTACAGGCTTTGCCGCCGGAAGAAACTTTGAAGCAGCCTGACGGAACGCATTCCAATAACAAATATGTCCGCGAGGCGGTACTGGAAAAAAAGGAACTGCAAACGCTCGCCTGGGCATTGGACCGGCCAGACGGCGGCCGTGGATTTGGCTTTACGGGCGGACACATGCATAAAAACTGGCAAAATGATAGTTTCAGGAAGCTGGTATTGAATGCGATTGTGTGGTCGGCCAAAGGCGAAATTCCAAAAGGCGGCGTACCTTCCGCGACACCGACTGACACAGAGCTCAATGCGCTGACCAAGCGGGTAGAATAGGATCGAACTTGACAACTTGTCAAGATTAGTTATCTTTATGATCTAACCTGATCTGACAATGAGAACAATGAGCGTAGGAGAATTTAAGGCTCAATTTTCGAAAGTATTGAAAGAAGTTGAGCAGGGCGAGAAAATCGGCATCACTTTTGGGAGAAAAAAAGAGGTGAAAGCGATGCTTGTTCCAGGCGAAACGCCAGCCCACCCAAGAAAGCTAGGCATTTTAAAGAAGGATGTAGAGGTAGTTTTCGCAGAGGACTTCAAAATGACGGAGGAGGAGTTTCTCGGCTTATGAATTACTTACTGGATACACACACTATCATCTGGGCACTCACTGCGCCGGAAAAATTATCGAAAACTGCAAGCCGGATTTTATCGGATTCTAACAACAATATTTTCGTAAGTGCAATCAGTTTTTGGGAGATATCGCTGAAATTCTCGCTGGGAAAGCTGACGATCTCCAACTATCGTCCTGAGCTTTTTCCACAAGCATGTCTGGCAACCGGATTTCAAATTATTGACCTTCAATACGTAACCGCGAGCACTTACCACAATCTCTCTCCAATCCATCACAAAGATCCCTTCGATCGGATGTTAATCTGGCAGGCGATTTCAAGCCAATACACATTGGTTACGGGTGATAATAGTATTCATGCATACGCGGCGGAAGGTCTGAGAGTGAGCTGGTAGAAACCCTGTTTTCTCATTTTTCCTGAAAAAATCCGATTCTCCTTGCTATTTCATTTTCTTTAAATTTACTTTGTCTATCAAATTAGTAGATTATCCTCGTTAACCACCAGCCGGGATAAGCATTTATCATTCATTATTAACTTATGATATCGATGAATCCAATTTCTTCGGAAAGTACTCCTGCGACTATGGTGGTCATTTCAAGTCAAATGCCGACAAGGCTGGCCTGTTGTTGCCTGGTGAAGTAAGCTACTGCGCTTTCTGACTCCTACTTCTAACCGGTTTGCATCAGCGGACCGTCTTTCACTCACATATTGAAAATATCATGAGAATTGCAAAATCAATAGTTGCAGTATTCGGGCTATTCGTATTGAATACGCCGGGCTTCGGACAAACATCCAATGAAGTCGTAATTACCGGGGTACGTTTCGCTTATCCATTGGTTGAGAAATGGATAGGAGACTACAAGGCTGTTAATCCGCAGGCAAATATCAGGATTGAGACCAGGACCATTACGGATCCGCAGAAATACGACCTGCTCATTGAAGCTTATGAACAGGACAAGGAATCGAAGGAAAAGCGTGAATATGTTTCGCTGGGACGTTACGCACTGCTGCCTGTCGCGAATGCAAAGTCGGCATTTGCAAAGGAATATGGTGAAAAGGGACTGACTGAGAAGACTTACAAGCAGCTGTTCTTCCATGATATTTATGCCGAAAAAGACAAAACACTTCCTGAGAACTACACCGTTTATACGCGCTTGCAAAAAGCCGGGGCGCCTGTAACTTTCGCGAAATACTTTGGTTATGAGCAGCAGAACATCAAAGGGAAAAGCATTGCCGGTGCGGATGAACATTTGATCAAAGCATTGCTGAAAGACGAAACGGGCGTAACCTATACCACAATCGGGCTGGCTTATGATTCTGCCTCCGGCAAACCTGCGGAGGGTTTGACGATCATCCCGGTCGATCTGGATGGAAATGGAAAAGTCTCGAAAGAAGAAAAAGCACTTGACAGCCGCGATGCATTGATCGCCAGTCTGGAAAATCAGAAAGTGAAAAATGTGCCGATCGAGTACATTCACTTTTCAATCGACAAACAGAATACCAATGCGGAGGCGAAAAAATTCTTGCTTTGGGTTGCCGAAAATGCAGAAAAGGATCTTCATGCTTTTGGCTACCTGAAAGGTGAAGCCGGCCGCCTGGTTGGTGACAAGGAAAAACTGGAAAGCGTGCTTCGAAAATAATATCAATGAAAATCCGGCACTTCCGTTCGTGACGTATATATGATAGCGTTGAAGCAGGAGGGTGTCGGATTTTATCTTAAATAGCATTTCTTATTCAAAATCTCACTATTCTGTGCAATGAGGAAATATGTATCCATTCTTATTTTGCTGGCGGGATTGTTCCATGAATCTTATGCGCAGGGAGCGGGGGAAAGTATTGTGAAGAATGCGGGTAAAGAGACACAAACAACGCAGCAAAAACCTAATATCCTTTTTATTCTGGTGGATGATTGGGGCTGGACTGACCTGAGTTCTGCGGGCAGTAAATATTACGAAACGCCGAACATCGACAGACTTGCCGGCCAGGGAATGCGTTTCAGCCAGGCATATTCCGTCGGGCCAAACTGCGCGCCAAGCCGGGCCTCTCTCATGACCGGAAAATATACGCCGCGCCACGGTATTTACACCGTCGGTACGTCCGAGCGTGGCGAAACTACGGACAGAAAACTGATTCCTGTCGAGAATAAGACAGTTCTCGCTTCTTCATTTGTCACAATTGCCGAGGAGCTGAAAAACGCCGGATACAGCACCGGGCTGATCGGGAAGTGGCAATTAGGCGGTAAAAATCAAAAAGCGGATGCACACAGTCAGGGTTTTGATCACGTAACAGGCGGCACGCCGGGCACCAGTTCCTATTTTTACCCGTATAATAAACAGGGCAAAGAGTCCCCGCACGAAGGTATTACTTCCGGAAACGAAGGCGAATACCTGACCGACCGGCTGACAGATGAAGCTGTCAAATTCCTGGATTCCAATAAGGAAAAGCCCTTTTTTCTGTATCTGTCGTATTTCGCAGTCCACACGCCAATTGAAGCGAAAGCTGATATTATCAGTAAATACAAGACAAAAAAAGGCGACGCTTCCCACAACAACCCGACTTATGCTGCGATGATACAAAGTGCAGACGAGGGAATAGGACGGGTTTTGAAACAACTTGAGACTTTAAATCTTGACAAAAATACGCTGGTCGTTTTCTTTTCTGATAACGGCGGAATGGGCGCAGTAACGAAGCAATATCCGTTGCGTGGTTCCAAAGGAATGCTTTATGAAGGCGGCGTGCGCGTTCCGCTGATCGTTAAATGGCCAGGTAAGACCAAGCCGGGGTCAGTGATTGATACGCCGGTTATCGGTATCGATTTTTACCCGACATTCCTGGAAATAGCAGGTATTGAAAAGCCACTAAACGAGAAAGTTGACGGTCAGAGCCTGGTGCCGCTATTGATACAAAAGCATGCAAAGCAGCGGGATATCTTCTGGCATTTTCCGGCTTACCTCGAAGCCTATAAAGGAGATAAAACGAATAAAGATGCATTTCGGACGCGGCCAACGAGCACGATCCGGTCAGGAGATTTCAAGCTTCACGAATTTTACGAAGACGGTCGGGTTGAGATGTACAACATTCGCGAGGACATCGGTGAAACGAAAGACATCTCGAAGTCAAACCCAGCCAAGGCGAAAGAGTTGAAAGACAAACTAGACGCCTGGAAAACAGAAACGAATGCGCCGGTTCCTTCCAAACTGAACCCCGAATTTTCGGCTGCTGCCGGTAAATAATTTTAGTATCAGTAACCATTCTTATGAAAAAACTATTCAAAATCTTTGTTTTCGTTTCACTATTCGCTTCCGGTGCGTATGCTCAGAAAAAGCCAAATGTGATTGTAATTCTGGCCGACGACCTCGGTTATGCGGATCTGGGCTGCTACGGAAGTGAGATACCTACGCCGAATCTCGACAAACTTGCAGCAAACGGCGTGCGGCTTACGAGTTTTTACAACACCGCCCGCTGCTGCCCGACGAGGGCCGCATTGCTCACCGGAGTTTACAGTCACCAGGCGGGGATCGGCCACATGATGGACGACAAAGGCGCTGACCACCCGGCTTACCGCGGCCAGTTGAATGATAAAAGTGTGACGATCGCTGAGGTAATGAAAAGCGCGGGTTATTTCACTGTAATGACTGGAAAATGGCACGTGGGACAGCCGCACGGTACTGTACCCTGGAAACGCGGTTTTGATCGCTCGCTAAATGCACCGGCGGGCGGGTTTTATTATGGTGATGGAAAAAATGCGAAAGTGTTCCTGAACGGCGAAGAGCTCGCTAACGATTCCGAAAAGCTGCCTAAAAACTGGTATTCGACCGATTTGTGGACGGATTTCGGTTTGCGCTTCATCGACGAGGCGGCCAAAGAGAAAAAACCGTTTATGTTATATCTGGCCCATAATGCGCCGCACTTTCCATTGCAGGCGCCAGAAGAGGATATTGCCAGGTTCCGGGGGAAATATTTGAAAGGTTGGGAGAAATTGAGGCAGGAACGTTATGAAAAGCAGATCAAACTCGGGCTGATCGATCCGTCATGGAAACTGCCGCCTTCTAATCCAAACATACCAAAATGGGATAGTCTGAGCGAGGAGGATAAGAAACGTTACGATGATATGATGGCGATTTATGCGGCTGTGATTTACAGGTTGGATAAAAGCATTGGCGACCTCGTGGCAGGTTTGAAACAGCGCGGCGTTTTTGACGATACTGTAATTTTGTTTGTGTCTGATAATGGCGGAAATGCGGAGCCGGGCATGGAAGGAAGGTATGAAGGAACGAAGCCGGGCGATTCACAATCAACTGTATTCCTTGGACAGGGCTGGGCGGAAGCTGCTTGTACACCTTTCTGGGCATATAAGCACCACACGCATGAAGGCGGCATTTCTTCTCCGGGCATCATTTCGTGGCCGGCTGGTATTCCGGCTTCCAGCAACGGAAAGTTTGAAAAGCAGCCGGCACATATCATCGATATCATGGCAACGCTCGTCGACCTGGGCGGCGCCAAGTACCCGACTGAATTCGCCGGAAAACCTATTCAGCCACTTGAAGGCGCGAGCTTGCGACCGGCATTTACCGGGAAGCCTGTTAACCGAAAAAATCCGATATTCTGGGAACACGAAGGCAACCGCGCGATCCGTGACGGGAATTGGAAACTTGTCGCTGAAAAAACTGAGAAATGGCAGTTATACGATGTTGAAAAAGACCGCTCGGAACTGCACGATCAGTTTGAAAAACAACCGGAAATAGCCCAAAAGCTGGTAGCGAAATACGACGCCTGGTACAAGCGGGTAGGAGCCGAGGATTATGACAAGACTTTCAAGTGGTTTTATGATTATGAAAAGGCGAAGAGTGGGAAGTGATTGAATGATTGAATGATTGAATGATTGAATGATTGAATGAGTGAATGAGTGAATGAGTGAATGAGTGAATATTTTTAAAATGGTCAAATGAACGCAGCGAGACATATTCTTACGGTGTTAGTTTTTGTGTCAGTAGCTTTCTATGGTAGTTTTGTCAAAGCACAGCAGAAGGCGAAATACAATGTGCTTTTTATTGCGGTGGACGATCTCAACACAGACCTGGGGGCTTATGGCAACACATTTGTGAAATCCCCGAACATTGACCGGCTCGCCAGAAGAGGCGTGAAGTTTGACCGGGCTTATACGCAATTTCCACTTTGCAGTCCCAGCAGGTCGTCGCTATTGACGGGCCAGCGTCCTGACGTGACTAAGATTTACGAACTGCGAACGCATTTCCGGCAGAACCTGCCTGATATCGTCACCTTACCGCAGCTTTTTAAGAACAATAAATATTACAGTGCCCGCGTCGGGAAAATATATCATTATGGAGTACCCGGGCAAATCGGTACCGACGGATTGGATGATCCGATTTCGTGGGACCACAAAGTAAATCCGAAAGGCAGGGACAAAACCGAAGAAGCCCTGGTCAAAAATCTAACGCCGGATCGTGGACTTGGAAGTGCATTGGCGTGGCGCGCCACCGAGGGAACAGACGAAGAGCAAACGGACGGAATGGTCGCGACCGAGGCGATCAAACTGCTCGGAGCGCATAAAGACGAGCCTTTTTTCCTGGCGGTAGGATTTTACCGGCCGCATTCCCCTTATGTGGCGCCGCAGAAATATTTTGACCAATATCCTCTGGCCAATATCCCGCTGCCAAAAGAAATCCCGGGCGACCTCGACGATATTCCCGAGGCTGCCATATTTACAAAACCGCCACATTGGGGCCTCGACGAGGCGCAGCGCCGGGAAGCGTTACGCGCTTACTATGCGACAATTTCATTCATGGACGCGCAGGTAGGCCGCGTTTTGGATGCATTGGATAAACTTAAACTGACCGACAAAACCATAATTGTGCTGTGGAGCGATCACGGTTATAATGTAGGCCAGCATGGACAATGGATGAAGCAGAGTCTGTTTGAAAACTCGGCGCGCGTGCCACTCATTATCTCTGCGCCCGGTCAGTCGAAGGGGAAATCTTCAGGAAGGACCGTCGAGCTGGTCGATATTTATCCAACGCTCGCCGAGCTTTGCGGACTGGATCCGGGGCAGAAATTACAGGGCGAAAGTCTGGCCCCGCTGCTTAAAAATCCGGTCGCACGTTGGACGAAGCCAGCTTATACGCAGGTAAGGCGTGGCCAGATATTTGGCCGCAGTGTGCGTACCGAGCGCTTTCGGTATACCGAATGGGACGGAGGAAAGGCGGGCGTGGAGCTATACGATCACGAAAAAGACCCGAACGAGTTTACCAATCTCGCAAAGGATACGAACTATGTAATCACAGTCGGTGAACTTTCGGCGTTGCTCAAAAAAGGTTACCCCATTACTGCGTCAGTTGCCCCCTAAGGCAGGCTGATCTGCCAGCTCACACCGAAACGGTCGTTGATCCAGGCGAATTTTTTACCAAAACCGTAATTGTCCAAAGGCATCAGCACTCCGCCGTCTTTGGACAATTCCGCATATAACCGGTCTATTTCCTCTTCGCTTTCGCAGTTTACAAAAAAGGAAGTAGAGGGCGTAAATGTGAAATCATGCTTGATATCACTGTCCGACGCCATGTAACTCTGTCCGTTCAAAGTAAATGCTGCATGCAGGATCTTCCCTTCAAAGTCGCCGGGGCCGCGCCTTACCAGCGAATCGATCGACGAATTTTCGAACAACGAGATATAGAGATTGATAGCCTCTTCCGCACGGCCTTCAAACATCAGGAATGGAGATATTTTATTGAGCATCAGGTAAATGATTAGGTTGATTTGGATTCAGGAATGTGGCGAATGCATTGCCGGAATGTAAGTTGATAAATTTTTTGCGGATTTTTTGCAGCCAGCATTTGGACAATCGGATTCTTTATATCATCTTTGTCTATCGAATTACTAGATTTATAAAGAAGGAAGGGAGAGGTTAGGCTCTATGATCTTCTGGCAACCTAAGACTTTTTAAGGTGCCCCAACCTAATTCTATTGATAAATCTGAAATCCAACCACCGGATTACAAGGGAAGTGAAAAGTGACCGAATGCGACGCAGCTGAGCCGAAAGCCTGTTGTCTTTGCTGGAAATTTCGATGCGCTTTTGTGACGTTATCGGTCGCCGGATGAAAACTATGTTTTACCGAAAAGACAGAAAAAGAGTATGAAAATCTATTGTGACAATGCCGCTACCACCGCGCTTGATCCCGAAGTGATCGACGCCATTATTCCTTATCTATCAGAAGATTACGGTAATCCTTCTTCTACCCACTGGGCAGGGAGAAAGGCCAAAGAAGGTGTTGAAAGTGCCCGCCGGACCGTTGCTGGTCTGCTTGGCGCCAATCCCGGAGAAATCTATTTCACTTCGGGCGCTACGGAAGCCAACAATCTCGCATTGACCGGTGCGATCAAAGCCTATGAAATCAGTCACGTTATTACGAGCCGGATTGAGCATAAAGCTGTTTTGCAAACTTTGCGGCAGCATGAAAAAGAAGGGGATATTGAGATAAGCTACGTGCGGCTGGACGAACGCGGAAATGTAGATACCTATCATCTGGAAAACCTTTTGCGAGCTAATCCACAGTCTTTGATCAGCTTAATGCATGCAAATAATGAGATCGGTAATATCACCAATATCGAGGCAATCAGCAAGCTGGCAAAACGGTATGATGCGATCTTTCATTCAGACACTACCCAAACAATAGGAAAGGTCGTTTTCGACCTCAGTGACCTGGAAATCGACTTTATCGTGGGATCCGCACACAAGTTTCACGGGCCTAAAGGAGTGGGTTTTCTTTATATTAACAAGAAACACAAAATAGCGCCGCAAATCCACGGAGGCGGTCAGGAAAAAGGGCAGCGCGGCGGTACGGAGAATGTAATCGGGATTGTAGGACTGGCAAGGGCGCTGGAAGTGGCCTGCAAAAACCATGAAGAGAGCCAGGCGAAAGTCGGAAAATTGAAACAATATCTGATCTCGAAACTGGCGATCAGCGGCATTGAGGGAGTTTGCTACAACGGAGAAAGCCGGTCTTCGGAAAACAGCCTTCCAAACGTCGTGAGTGTATCTTTTACTTGTTTGCCTGGCGGCAATATAGTAGAACTGCTTGACGAGGCCGGTATTGCGGTTTCCGGCGGAAGTGCATGTTCGAGTCTCGGTACTTCACACGTGATCGCGGCATTACCCTGTCAGAGTGAAAAGGAGAACGTGCGATTTTCATTCAGCAAATTCAACACATTCAAGGAGGTAGACCAAATCGTAGAAACCCTGGCCGGCATTTACGGGTCCGTCAGGGTGGCGCGGCAGGGTGCATTACAACTAGCCACTGTTTAAATAAACTAACAAAAATGAATGACGTTTTCCTGTTGCGTATCATTTACCGCGACGCCGTGAGCCTTCATAAGATAACCTCCACAGTAGAGTCAGTAAACGGCGCGAAGATCAAGCGCCTGGATTTCAGAAGTAAAGGGAAAATATTTGTCGGGATCATCGCTTTCGGAGTATCCCGACTAATTGATTTTGAGCAAATTATGCTTCTGATCCGCCGCAACCGCGATATTTCCAGAGTAGAAAGAGTCGCAGATATGGATCTTTGTTACTGAATACTATTTGGAGTACCGGCCTTTTTCAGGCAGCATTCGTAGCCAGCGTTTTTGGTTTCCGGTATTTGTGAAGATTGATCAACAAGACGCTGCCCAGGATCACGATCAGGCCCGAGATCTGTAACGGACTAATGCTTTCTTTGGCAAAAAATATCCCTAATAACACCGCTACGACCGGATTGACGTATGCATAGGTACTTACCTTGGTGGCAGGCTGGACTTTTAAAAGCCACACATAAGCACTGAATCCGAGGATCGACCCGAAAATGATCAGGTAAACGACCGCACCCCACGCGCCGGCGGGCACAGCAGCAGGATCAAAATTTTTCAATTCACCCGTGAAAAATACCCCGGGAATGAATGCAAAGCCGGCAGCAAACATCTGCCAGGTGGAATTGACAGTGGCAGAATCAGTCCCCGACTGGTATTTCGAATACAAGGAACCACCAGCCCAAGCCATCGATCCAAGAACCACCAGGAACATCGCAAATAAGTCGCGCGAGCTGTTAAGCGACGACATCGACGCCAGGATTTTCTCATAAAACAATAATATCACCCCCGCAAAACCGATCAGCAGCCCAATGATCGTGGAACGGTTTGTCAGGTTCTCCGACCATTTCGGCTTGTCGAGCAACACAAACCAGAGCGGCGACGATGATACCATAATTGCCACCATCGCACTCGGCAGAAACTGTTCTACCCAGATCACTACGCCATTTCCTACAAAAAGTAACAGCAAGCCCGTCACGATTGCCGGTTTGATGACTTTGAGCGAAAATACCTTTTCACCCCTTGCCAAACTCCACGCCAGCATGATCATGCCCGCGATCAGAAAGCGGAATGCGCCCAGAAAGAACGGAGGCAGGCCTTCGAGGGCTTTTTGAATGAAGAAATAGGTCGAGCCCCATACAATGTAAACTGTGGCAAAAGCCAATACAACCAGGGTTGTGGAAGGAGTTTTGTTGTCCGTTTGCATGATCGTTTATTTTTCTGGAATGACTAATAATTGTTCTTCTTTGACAGTTTCGAGGACGATCGTAGTGCGTGTAGATAAGATTTTCGGGATTTTGCTGAAAGAGTTACGCATTAATTCCATCAGCGACGCGGAGTCGGTTGTGCGCACTTTCACGAGGTAGCAATCCTCGCCGGCAATGTGGTGCACTTCCTGTACTTCGGGGATTTTTGCAAATTCTTTCGCCGTATCATTGCTGCCCATTCCTTCGGATGATCTGACTGAAATGAACGCGAGCAGACTTTGCTGCAATGCCGCGGGATTGATCCGGGTTGTGTACTGTACGATCACATTCTTCTGTTCCAATTTCTTGACCCGCTCCAAAACAGCGGAAGGCGCCATTTCAAGCTCCCTCGCCAGATCTGCATTGGTAATCCGCGCATTTTCCTGCATCAGCCGCAGGATATTCAGATCTGTTTTGTCAAGTGTAAACTCAGCCGGGCTCATATTCGCTCAATATTGTGTTTGTCTGAATATTGTTCAGCAAATGTATTAACTTTCTGTATAAAGTACTGTATTTACAGATGTATTTCGCTGATAGTTCTGAACCATGTGATTTTCGACTGATGGTTCTGTTGAAACGGATCACTTGGGGACTTCCCAGGAAAATATCCGATAAATAATCCACTATTTGCCGGAGGATAATTACAAACGAGCCAGGCTTCTACCTTCGTAATGCATTGATATAAATTGCCGGAAAACGTAAATAAAATCACTGTTATGAAAAACAAAAACTGGACAATTAAGACTACAAGTCTCTCACTTTGCCTATTTCTATCGATCTTTTTAATGGCTTTCTCCTGCGCAGATCATGTGGTGCCAAACACCCCCGAACTTCCGGAGATACAGACTTTAGAATTGAATGTGGGTAGTAATAATGTGACTTTTAAAGTCAAGTTCAATAAACTGGGTCAGGTAGCGGTTACTGAGTATGGCACACTGTACAAAGTTGTGCAGTTTGGTGCAAATGATATCGTTCCTACTGAATCGGATGATAAAGAAATTTTTGCATTGCCTGCTTCACTGGATATAAAGTCTAAAAAGATCGATCTTCAGACCGATGCCGAATCCATTTTTTACAGAGCTTACGCGAAGCTTGCTAATGGCAATACTATCTTTGGCGAAGTGAAGGAGGGCAACCTTACGCCGCAATAACCTATTTCGAGCTGTCAAAAGCCCCACAGAGAAGGAGTTCTCTGTGGGGCTTTTGTTTTCTAATTTCCGAATAGTTTTCTAAAAATTTCTCCTCGCTATCTAGAACCTCGTTTTCTTACTAAATTAGGCCATGCTCATTCATGGTAATACCATTAAGCTCCTGAGAATCCCATTCTCGTTCTTTTTGATGCCGCTTTTTCTGTTTGCGTACAGCCAGGCAGAAACGGTGGTGCATCGGCAGGCGCTCTGGGCGTTTTTGATCATTCATCTGCTTGTATATCCGGCTAGTAACGGTTACAACAGTTTCGTCGACCGGGACGAGGAAAGTATTGGCGGACTTGAAAAACCGCCACTGCCTACGAAGGATTTGTTTTATCTGACCGTTTTAATGGACGCTGCCTCAATCTTATTGGCGCTTCTCTTCGTAAATACATTGTTTGCAGTTTGTCTGATCTTATATATTGCTGCGTCGCGGGCTTACAGTTCCCGGCAAATACGGTTGAAGAAATATCCTTACGCGGGTTTTCTCACAGTCGTGTTTTTTCAGGGCGCGTTTACCTATTATATGTCGATCGTCGGCATTTCCGGAAAGGTGCTGGAAATGAGTCCCGCAAACTGGTACGTGCTATTGGGCTGCTCATTTCAGATCGCGGGTGCTTATCCGCTCACGCAGGTTTATCAGCACCGGCAAGACTTAAAAGACGGGATCGTTACGCTGAGCTATAAGCTAGGCTACATTGGTACATTCGTGTTTACTGCGCTGATGTTTTTGCTCTGCAATAGCTTTTATTATTTGTATTTTACGACCAACAAACTTGGAATGATTTTTTTCATTGTCCAGGTGTTTTTCTTACCGATCGTCGTATACTTCGGATATTGGTTTTATCTGGTAAAAAAGGATAGGGGAGAGGCTAATTTCAGGAACACGATGCGGATGAACTGGGTGGCGGCGATCTGCATGAATAGTTGTTTCATCATATTAATTATTATTAACAGGATTCCTTTGAGTTATATATCAGCAATTGAGACCGCCGTTCCGGACCATCGTTATTCGCAGGAAACATTAGCTTCATTTTATTCGGGATCGACCGACGATTTGATCACCAAAAGGAAGATCAAGGTAGTAGCGGGTAAAACGGGGATCGAAACACGGTATTCTGTCATCGCAGATTTTGACAAACAACCGGAGCAATACGAATTTTTTAATAAATCGGCTGACTTGCTACCCGAGCCCGGACTGGGCCGCCGCATGCAGCTTTACCAGGAACACGCCACAAAACTTTCCTTGCAGGCAGTCAATAAGATCAGAGGATTTGAGCAGATAAAAGGTCAAATTACACATTTGATCACGGTAACATGTACGGGCTTGTTTGCGCCTGGGCTGGATGTGGAACTGATGCGGGAGCTAAATCTGCCGCCTTCCATTCAGCGGAGCAGTGTCAATTTTATGGGCTGCAATGCGGCGATCATTGCTTTGAAACAGGCCGATACCATTTGTCGCACAACCCCAAAAGCCAAGGTGCTGGTAGTGTGCACAGAGCTCTGTACCATTCATTTTCAAAAACAATATAACGACGACTACCTGCTATCCAACCTGCTTTTCGGCGACGGATCGGTGGCGGCGCTGGTAACTGCGCAGCCTTCTGAACAATACCTGCATAGTGTCAGCATTGAATCTTTCAACTCGATGGTACTGCATAACGGTTATTCAGATATGGCGTGGCGGCTCTCGGAAACGGGTTTTATTATGAATTTGTCTTCCTATGTGCCTGATCTGATCAGCAAGAATATCGAGCCGATGCTGCGGGCGGTGAAGCTGAGTGTGGATGGTTACAAACACTGGGCGATACATCCGGGCGGGAAGAGGATCGTGGATGATTTTGCACTTGCGCTCGGACTTGACAAATGCGCGCTCGCACATACCTACCAGATTTTGAAGGATTACGGCAATATGTCCTCGCCGACGGTTCTGTTTGTATTAAAAGAAGTGTTGGAAAAAGCGAAGCCGGAACATCAGGGCGACCGGATATTCTCGGCGGCATTCGGTCCGGGATTGAGCATTGAAACAATGCAGCTACAATATGTTTGAGGTCAGGAGCGCGGAAAAGGAATTGCTTGACCGGGATGATATTCCAGCCGCTGACCTTTTCGAAAATCTGAAAGAACTCGATTTTATTAATCACTGGCTGGGAGGCTATGCGATCTCCTTCGATGCCCTGAAGAGTGTATTAGAGAAAGGGAAATCCTACAAATTGGCGGATATTGGCTGCGGCGGTGGAGATACGCTCAAAAGAATCGCCGAATGGAACCGGAAAGCGGGTTTCGATCTCGATTTGTGTGGTATTGATATCAAGCCGGTATGTATCGAGTATGCGACTAATAACCTAAAAGACAGCAACGTCAGGCTGATTTGCGACGATTACCGCAACTTGTTTTCACACATCGGGCAGGTTGATATTATTCATGCCTGTCTCTTTTGTCATCACCTCAGCAATAGCGAGTTGGCCGAATTAGTGGGTTTTGCATTGAAAAATAAGGCTATCCTTGTGATTAACGATCTCGAACGCAATGCTTTGGCTCATTATTCTATTAAATACCTGACCCGTTTTTTCTCAAAATCTTACCTGGTGAAAAACGACGCGCCCCTTTCAGTATTAAGGGGTTTCAAAAAGAAAGAGTGGACCTCCATTATTCGGGAAGCTGGCGCCGGGCATTTCTCGGTCCGCAATAAGTGGGCATTCCGGCATGAAGTGATCGTATATGGAAACGCGGACTGAGGTGTACGATTGTGGTATAGTAGGTGGCGGGCTGGCGGGCCTTTGCCTGGCTATACAACTCGCCGATGAGGGTTTTTCAGTGATTTTATTTGAGAAAAACAGATATCCTTTCAATAAGGTCTGCGGCGAGTATATATCGATGGAAAGCTTTGATTTTCTGAAAAGGCTGGGTCTTCCTTTCGATTCTCTGAATATTCCCTTTATCAATCAGCTGGGAATCAGTTCGTCGCGTGGCTTTATGCTGGAACATGCGCTGCAATCGGGCGGTTTTGGGATCAGCCGCTACACTTTGGATCACCAGCTGAGTGTCATCGCTGCTCAGAAGGGGGTCTTGATAAAAGAAAATTGTAAGGTATCCGACGTTTCGAGCACCGGCGGAGAATATTCTGTTACCACAAGTTCGGGTACTTTCAAAGCGCGTTTGGTATGCGGCAGTTACGGAAAGTATACCCCGCAATTTATCAAAAACACTTCCACAAAACCTGCTCAAAACTACATTGGCGTGAAGTACCACGTGCACAGTGATCTCCCCGCGAACCGGATCGAGCTGCATAATTTTCGCGACGGGTATTGCGGTATTTCAAAAGTCGATGGAAACCAGTATTGTCTCTGCTACCTGACCACTTCCCGAAATTTGCAGGAAAACAGCAAGGATATCAGGGCGATGGAAGAACGGATTCTTTTTAAAAACCCTCATTTGAAAAGGATATTTCAGGAATCGGAGTTTGTGAATACGCAGCCGCTCGTGATCAGCAATATCAACTTCGAAAAAAAAGCAACCGAAAGCGACGGGATATTTTTGCTGGGCGACGCAGCCGGTTCAATTACGCCGCTTTGTGGAAATGGAATGAGTTTGGGCATGCACGCTTCTTATTTGCTCGCGAAGGAAATCGCACTGCATTTACACCAAAAACAATCCAGAGAATCGCTGAGTACAAATTATCAGCGGGCGTGGAATAATGCATTCAGCAAACGCATTACAGCAGGGTATTACCTTCAAAACCTGTTTGGAAAGGAAACGACGACCGATCTTGCATTGCGGCTATTAGATAAAACCCCGAAACTTCTCAATAAGCTCGTAACGCTTACCCACGGGAAACCATTCTAACTTAACTGGGCTATTACAGCGCGTCTGGCAAGGAGCTTTTCAAACAGAAACGTATTCAAAAGCAGCATAAGCATGCCGTAAAAAAGATCTTCCACAGGAATGGTCAGGAAGCGCACACCTACATTTTCAGCGTCGTTATACCACACGATCGGCTCGTCGAGACCGGTTCCGGTGAGAATTCCATTTACGACGATAAAAGGAATCAGCAGGAACATGTGCGAATATAAAAACAGGCTCAGCCACTTGGGTTTTGCTGAAAATTTTAAATATAACAGAAAGAAAAAGAGTAGTATGGAGGTCGAGAATGTGTATGCTCTGTCGTAAAAAACGATCGCTGAAATTCCCGAAACTACGATGAACAGCCAGATTACAAAGTTTTCGGCGCGGATCCTGTATTCTAGTCCAAGGAAAACGCGAAAGGTATAATAGGTAAAAATGCAGGCGTAGGGAATGCAGATGAAAAACAATATCTCTTCAATAGGTAGGCCGAGCAGGTAAACTCCCACCAGGTATTTGGGTGTAAATCCCCAAACGCCGATCTGCGTAAAAAAGCTGTCCCAAAGGATGAACGGTAATGCAGCTATCAGGATAGCAGGCCACAAAATCGGCCAATGCTTGCTCAGACCAATTTTAGGGTGAAAAGATGCGATAACCGGGACGGAAATGGATGCGAGGTCTATTAACAAATACAACGAACTCATCTCGCCGCCGTTTTCTTCGCCTCTCTGAAATACTTCAATGGTACCCAAAGCATTCCGAAACATTCGCCTTCATGCTTTCCCAAATGTTTGTGGTGCATTTTATGCGCCCGCCGGATCGCCCGCAAATACACCGAATCGGTATTCCTGAAAACCCGGAACCGCTGGTGGATAAATACATCGTGTATGATGAAATACGTGAAACCGTAAATGGTAATGCCCAGCCCGATCCAAAACAGATAATTAAAATCCTGGTTCAGTCCGATCGTCAGAAACAAAATACCGGGTGTTGCGAAAATGACGAAGAAATAGTCGTTTTTCTCAAAAAAATCACCGTCGTCGCGCTGGTGGTGATCGTGGTGTAAAAACCATAAAAAGCCGTGCATCAAGTACTTATGGGCGAGCCAGGCGACGCATTCCATTCCTATGAATGCCGCCGTGACAATTAATGTATTCGTAATCCAGACTGGCATAATATCAGTTGAGCCCGGTCAGGGGCGGTTATTTTTTAAGCTTAATCTTGTCAAAAACCTTGTTAAAGCAAATTTTGAGCCACTCGGTGTAATGTGTCGGGTTTTGGTCAATATTTGCTTTGATCTCACTCATTTTGAGATATTTATAGTCACAAACTTCTTCTGTATTGATAGAAGGCTCTTCGTCTGATACTCCCCAAAAAACGTGATCAAGTTCGTTTTCGGTCAGGCCATTTTCTAGCGCAGCGTGATATTGGAAAGTAAATAGGAAATTGAGATCCGTTGCAATGCCCATTTCTTCCTGCAACCTGCGTACCGCAGCGTGGTGCGTGGATTCGTCAGGAAAAGGGTGGCTGCAACAGGTATTTGACCACAATCCTTCCGAATGATATTTGCCAAAAGCCCGCCGTTGCAGCAGCATTTCGCCTTTTGAATTAAATATAAAAACAGAAAAAGCGCGGTGGAGCATTCCTTTCTGGTGCGCTTCCAGCTTGGGCATCAGGCCCACGGCCTCGTCTTCTTCATTTACCAGAACTACTTGATCACTCATATTATTAACGGGTTTCAGGGCGATAATTCGCGTGACATACACATTTAGAACGTCACAACAGGTCAAACTGGTGCCTTACAAGTGAACGAAACATCAGGCCCAGCTTGTCATAGTCCGGGATCCTGATCCGCGCGTTCATGACTTTTTCAGCCGGCGTTTCCTTTATTCGTATAAACAGTTTTTTGTAATAATAATAGGCAAGATAAACGCCTCTTCTAGCGCCGCCGGGCAGTTTTTTGATACCGATCAGTGCATTGTCAAAATCTTCCTGGATCTCAGCCTGAATGATTTCCTTGTCCTTTATCGAAAAATGATCGAAGTTCACTTCCGGGAAATACGTCCTGCCCAGGTCCTGGTAATCTGCTTTGAGGTCACGCAGGAAATTGACTTTCTGGAAAGCCGCGCCCAGTTTCATCGCATAAGGTTTCAGCTCCTGGAAAATGGCATCATTCCCTTCTGCAAATACCCGGAGGCACATTAACCCGACCACTTCGGCAGACCCGAGCACATATTCACTGAAAGTGTCCCGCGTATGTTCCTTTTTCTGCAAATCCATTTCCATACTCCTCAAAAAAGTATCGATAAGCTCCCATTCTATCTGGTATTTGTTGACCACGTGCTGGAAGCTGTTCAGGATCGGATTGATACTGATCCCTCTGCTGATCGCATCCACCGTCGCGACCCGGATTTCCTGCATCATCGCTTCCTTGTCGTAATCGTGGAAGCTGTCGACTATTTCATCCGCCAGTCTTACAAAACCATAAATGGCGTAAATAGGTGCTCTTAATGAGGGTTTGAGAAAATAGATACCCAGCGAAAACGAGGTGCTGTATAGCTGTGTTGTCTTTTTGCTGCACGATGCCGATAAGTTGTCATACAGTATTTTCATGGTTTCCTAGTTTAGGGATTTTAAAAGTTCCTGGGCGGCAATCTGGCCGGAGATGATTGAAGGGGGCACACCGGGGCCGGGTACAGTCAGCTGGCCCGCATAATACAGGTTACTTACCTTGGTGCTTCTCATTTTGGGTTTAAAAATTGCAGTCTGCATCAGTGTGTTCGCCAAACCGTATGCATTGCCTTTATATGCATTATAATCGTTCTTGAAGTCAGAAACGGAATACGTTTTTTTCAGGATAATATGCTCCCGCACAGGCACACCTGCAAATTTTTCGAGCCTGTCCATCAGTAAGGTAAAGTAACTTTCCCGGATCGATTCGGGATCGTCGAGCCCGGTTGCGATCGGCATGAGTACAAACAGGTTTTCATAGCCTTCCGGCGCCACAGTAGGATCTGTTTTAGAAGGGCAGCACACGTAAAAAAGTGGTTTTGAAGGCCATTTCTTATCCTTATATATTTCAATGGCATGCTGTTCAAAATCCTCGTCGAAAAACAGATTATGGTGCCGCAGCTTGTCGATTTTACGATTTACGCCGAGATAGAAAAGCAGAGAGGAAGGTGCAAATGTGCGGTTTTCCCAATACGATTCATTGTACATCTGGTATTCGGGGTCGAGTAAAGATGATTCAATATGCCGGTAATCTGCGCTTCCTATTACTGCATCTACGTTTTTTAGCATCCCGTTGGATCGGATCTGGCGGATCGCACCGTTAGAAACTTCCAGCTTTTCGATCTGCTGGCCGGTACGAAACGCCACGCCCTGACTTTCGGCGATCTGGTGAAATGCTTCCGCCACTTTTCCGAAACCGCCGATCGGATAGAAGGTACCCTGTTTTAACCCGGCAAAATTCATCAGGCTGTATAATGCAGGTGTATCGCGCGGCATCGCGCCTAGGAACAGCACAGGAAATTCGATCAATGCAAGCAGGCGAGGGTCGCGGAAATATTGTCGGGCGTGTGCGGAAAAGGATTTGAACAGCTGGATCTTCAATGCTTTTTGAAAAAGCCCGAAACTGAAAAATTCTGTGACAGAGTGGCCCGGCTTGTACACCATATCCCGCATACCTACCTCATATTTAAACTCACCTTCGTCAATGAATTTACGAAGCTTCGCGGCGCTTCCCGGCTCTATACTTTCAAAAAGCGCGCACGTTTCGTTAAAATCGGCGGGGATATCCATGACCTCTGAGTTGCCGAAGATCACGGCAAAACCGGGATCGAGTTGTTTCAGGTCGTAAAAATCAGAAACCGAGTTGCCGAAGAGCTCAAAAAAGCGTTCGTACACGTCAGGCATCCAGTACCAGCTTGGTCCCATATCAAACACAAACCCCTGCTCGGAGAAGGACCGCGCGCGGCCTCCGACCGTATCGTTTTTCTCAAAAACAGTCACTTTGTTGCCCGCCTTCGCCAGTACCGCAGCCGCGGCCATGCCAGAAAATCCCGATCCGATCACGGCAATTTCGTGCGCCTTCGCATTCGTTATGTGACCGTTATTCTGCATAATTCAGCATTTCTATCAATTTGTCGATGGATGTTATCTGTGTGACCTTGTACTTGGAAATCGTTTCATGCATATCCGGCTGACCGCAGGAAATGCAAATCGTCGTTTGTTTAAAGTCAGTTGTCAGCTTTCGAAGCAATTCATCCAGCTGATCAGAAATCTGGTTTGACACAAAAAACGAGCAGATATGGGTAGGCTGAAATTGCTTCACAACGTTCGAAAGGTCGGGGTACGGGACGCGTGCGCCGAGGTACACGACCTGTTGTCCGCGCTGGCGGATGAGGTAATGTGCAAAAAGCAGCCCGATCTCGTGGTCCTCATATTCATTCAAAAACAGCAGCCATTTCTGCGGGGAATTCTCCGCAAGTGGAAGCGCGTCAATCGCAGCAAACAACTTCTGGCGGACCAGGTTCGATAAAAAGTGTTCCTGCGAAGGAAGCAGATCATCTTTCACCCACATCAGCCCGGTCCTGACCAACAGGGGATAAATGACTTTCTCGTACGTTTTTCTGAGCCCAAACTTTTTAATTGTATCAGTAAAGACTTCTTCAAACAAAAGGGTGTCAAAAGTCGTGGCCGCAATCAGCGCACGGTTCACAATCGCTTCGGCATTGTCTTCATTTTGCAAAGAGCTGGCAATAATCTTGTCTATCTCCTCCGTCATCTGCCTCCTTGTCAGCTGACTGATCCGCGAGATCTTCATTCCGTGGTTCAGTAAGGTACAGACATTCAGCAACTTCTTCAACTGTTCGTCATCGTAAAACCGCACATTCGTATCAGTCCGTTCGGGCGTAAGCAGTCCGTACCGCTGCTCCCATATACGAATGGTATGTGCCTTGGTATTGCTGATACGTTCCAGATCCCTGATAGAATACGATGACATTTTGTTTAACTTTTTTCAAAAATACTTAAACAAAAACTTTTTTGTAATTATTTCCCAAGAAAATACACAAACTATGTTTTGATATTAAAAATATCTTATATTTGATTTCTTAAATATCAATCGTTCTTTATGAAAACTCAGGAAATATTTTGGTCGGTTAACATTAAGTTCTTGCGTCTGCGTCAAAAATTAAGCCAGGAGGCTCTTGCGGAAAAGTTGGGGATTAGCAGGGTAAAGCTGAATGCGCACGAGAGCGGGCGTACAGCTAACCCTACGATCGATGATCTTATCAATTTCTCTGAGTTTTTCCGAATGAGCATTGACAGTATCCTTAAAATGGATCTGACGAAGCTTTCAGGGCAGAAGATCAAGGACCTGGAAGTGGGAAGTGAGTTATTTATGAAGGGCGATCAGATTCGCGTTCTGGCCATTACAGTCGATAAGGAAGAGCAGGAAAATATAGAATATGTGCCTGTTCATGCCAAAGCGGGTTACCGGTCAGGTTACGCAGATCCTGAGTTTCTGGCGACGCTGCCGAGGTTCAACTTGCCTACTGTACCTAAGAACGGGACTTTCAGGATGTTCCCGACAGTGGGGGATTCTATGCTGCCGGTGCCGGAGGGCAGTGATATCATCACGCGCTACATCCAGGACTGGACTACGATCAAGCCGGAAACTCCTTGCATTGTTATTCTGAGAGGTGATCAGGACTTTGTTTTCAAGCAGGTTACTATTAATAATGATGGTACTGTACTATTACAATCTTTTAACAAACAATATTTCGCCTACACCGTCCCGATTTCGGATGTGATCGAGTTTTGGGAATATTACAGTTTCCACAGCAAGCAGCTTCCCGAGCCGCAGTCGGACATGCAGCAATTGATGCGGATGTTGCAGGATATGCAGAACGAGATCAAGGAAATCAAGGGTCGGGGAGTATACAAATAATTGGATGACCGAAGAATGCTGATTTTCGGAATAGCAGGACAATAAGTCGTTTCGTCTAGGCAAAATGCTATTATTAAAATCGCATTAAAAGCGAATCAGAATCATTTATGAGTTAATTCGTAATGAAATTTGATTTTAGTAAGGCGATTTTGTGATGTTAGTGTAGAAATTATAACGATATTGAATATAAAGAACCTACAATGGTTTTGCTAGATAGTTAGTGAGGTATATACGCAGTTTACAGATATAGTACAATTTTTGATCTTGTATAACCCCCGAAATCGGAGAAGTGACCCCAAACTTATCCGGGATGGTCACAAAAAGAATTATTGTTTTTTTGAGTCGGCATAATTTCGTTGAGAAATCAAAAACCCAACTCAACAATGTCCGTCAAACGTTTACTCATTAGCTTCCTTGCTATAATAGCAATCAATTTTAGTCCAGTCCGCGCTCAAAGTCCAACCGCCGCCGCTCACAGATTTAATATATTCATTCACGGCGATTTAACACTTGCGCCAAATGAAACAGAAGGTCCGATCGCAGTTGGGGGAAATTTAATTTCCAATCAATATCAGATCAGCTTCGATAAAAGACACGGTGCATTTTTCGTAGATGGCGTTTCCATCGGTCTTGCAGTTCGCGGCGGTGTAAGGCTCAACAGCGGTACCTTGCAGATCAACGGCCAGAATTACTTAAAGATCGGAAACGGGACACCCAATGCATCCGATCTGAACAATCTTAAAATCTGGTACAAAGACAGAAACAATGCCGAATCCACCATCCGCATCACCGATATCAATGGTGATTGGGACAGTCAGCCGAATATTCAGCTGAATGCAAGCGTCAATGATTTTAAAGCTGGTCAGAAAGTAGGTGAATCTTACAATCCGATTTTCGAAAACGTATTTGGAAACGGTGAAAATCAGATCGATATCGATGGCGCCTTTACAACACTTATTAAAAGATCGGGTCATTTGAAAGACCTGGAAGACAACCTGCCGATCCGTAACCAGAATGGCGGGATCATCGAAGGAGCTGAAATGGGACCTTACAACAACCCGAGCAAATTCGATCAGAACCCTAAGATCCGTGTCAACCCGAATGCAATCAATGTATTGACAGTTTCAGCGGAAGTTTGGAATAGCATCAATAATATCAATTTCGAGAATATTCCTTCCGGGCCGCAGCTTGGAACTACCGAAGAACAATATGCAGCAGGTGGCGGAGGATTTGGTTTAATTATCAATATCGTCGATTTCCCAACTTTCTGTGCATCGAGAGGAGGTAATAGCAGCATTAAATTTCCAAACGTAGGTGGCTTGTCAGACCCACAGGGCAGTTATGTGATCTACAACTTTCCGGATGCAACGAAAAGTGTGACTGTTACAGGAAGTGTAATTCATGGTACGCTTTTCACTCCGCAGGCGGAACTTGTGAAACAAAACAATGGCAATATCAATGGCCAGATCATTGCAAAGAAATTCGCTCACAATGGCGACGAGATCCACTTTTGGCCATTCCTTCCTTCTGTTCCAGAGCCGGCTGAAAAGACAATCTCAGTGAAGGTCCACTCGAAATGCGAGAAAAATGCACCGTATCTGGATTACACGATTACCCCTTCTAATTTCGACGCGACGGGTAAGTTTGCGAAAATCGAATGGATCAACGCAGACGGAAAGATTGTTCATGAAGACTCAGATCTACCTTTAACAGGAAGCGTTCTATTCCCGGGTGCATCTATTGATCTGGAAGGAAACGGCGTTGCGTGGCCTGGATTTGAGAAAAATGGAAACAAATGGGAGGAAGTAGAAGATCGCTGGTCTTCACTTCGCCAGGATGGCGCGACGATACGTGTAACGGTTGACCCATGGAAAATTATCGAAGTGAAATACCCGGCTTCAATCGGAACATGCTACACCAGCCCTCCTCCGACTACGTTGCCTGTAACACTTGCAAGCTTCACAGCGGAAAATAAAAATTGCGATGCAGAATTGAAATGGGTTGTGACAGAAGCGTCTGATTTCTCACACTTTGTAGTTCAGCGCTCGACAGATGCAAGGGACTTTGCGCCACTGGCCCGCATTGATTACAATCCTGCTCAAAAAGAATATCGTTTCTCTGATTCGCCATTCTCCGCTGAAACTGCTCCTGCAAAACATTACTACTACCGTTTGCAGCAGGTAGACACCGACGAATCGTTTGAATACAGCGCGATCAGAAGTGTGGATGCAGGGAGCTGCGATGCGAGATTATCTGTCGATTTTTATCCTAACCCAACTCAGGATGAGGTGAATGTGAAAAGTTTCTCAGCTGTAAAAAAGGTAGAGATATTAAGCTTATCGGGAAAACAAATGTATTTTGCTACTCCGATTCAGGGACAGACCGAATTGAAAATCAACGTGCAGGCTTTCGCGCAGGGACTCTATATTGTAAATGTGGTCAATGCAGAAGGCAAGTACACCTCAAAGCTTTTAAAGAAATAGTTAAGTCTTAAGCGTTATGTGAACTTCTTAAAAACTGCTCGCAGTCTGCGGGCAGTTTTTTTTGTGGGGCTGTCCCATTCAAACCAACTTTCGGCCTTTCCAGTTATAAGTAGGTTTTTGTGCAGCTAAGCCGAAAAAGCAGACGTAGAATGGGTAAATGATTTGGGTAATTGGAATGAAAACAATTGATCTCGATTTGCCCAAAAAAGTTAGTATACTGCCTAGAAACAGCCATTCCGGAATATTTTTAAGGGCAAGTATTCCCAAAAGAGAAGTCGTTTCGAGCATACCAAATGCCCACAAAATGCCGGCTAAGATCACAGACAGGTTGCAGGAAAATACGTAGAGCGCGAGGACGAGCGGCGTGGCGGTTTGGTAGTGCTTCCATTTACTCGCCCAGCGTTTGCGCTGGCGAAAGAAATCTTTCCAGCGGTAATGCGGCTGCGTATTCACTATGGCGCGCTGATCTTTCAGGAAATGAACCGAGCCGGGAAATCTGGCTGCGATCTTGTGCATTAAGAACTCATCGTCGCCGGAAGCAATGTGCCTCACCCCGTCATATCCGCCTACATCTATAAAAGCCTGTTTTTCGTAAGCCAGATTTGCCCCGTTGCAGAGAGAGGGGAAGCCAGCTTCTATTGCACTCGCGCCGCTACCGATCAGACTTGAAAATTCCACGACCTGCAAATGATCGGTCAGACTATTGGCTGGGGCAAAGGTGACGGGAGAGCTGACCAATTTTGCATTGGTAGACGCGTGGCAGGTTGAAATTGCATTCAACCAATCCGGCCCAACGCGGCAATCTCCGTCGGTAGTGACTATCAGTGAGCCGGTTGCGTTGGAGATAGCGGTTTCGATCGCACGTTTTTTCGGGGAGGTAGTGGGCGTATCGGGTAGATTGATCAGTTGAATATCAAGCCGGTTTTTTCTTGCAAATTCTTCCACCAGCGCCGCTGTTTCGTCGGTCGAGTTATCATTCATGACTAAAACCTGAAACCTTTCGTGCGGGAAAGTCTGCGAAACCAGATCTTGCAGGAGAAGTAGGATATTGGCGGCCTCATTTCTCACTGGAATCACTACCGAAATAGTAGCATTATTCTCGCCAGGTACATGTGCCGGGGTTTTTATTTTAGACCAAAAGAAAAGCAAAAGCAGTGTGAAAACGGCATAGCTCGCTGCTAACAGCCAAAGTGTAGGAACCAGCCAGGAAAGCAGATATTGTTCGATCATGAATGCATTGTCACTTGATTTGTTTCCATTTGCTCTCCCAGATCAGGTAAATGCCGACCAGGATCGGGCCGAGCACATTAACTATCCATACCAGAAATGTCGCCGCGATAATCTTTTCCGGCGGCACTTGATAGGATGCGAATACGATGAGCGCAGTAAATTCCCTTAACCCGAGATCGCCCAGCACATTAATCGCAGGGATAAGGGTTTTGGCAAGAAATATCAGAGAAACGCAGGCAGCAAGGTGCAGCGGTGCAACGGGCAGGTCGAAAAGAGACAACGTTAATACGAACTGACTCAGGAAAATGAGATACCTGAGTGCTCCAAAGCATGTTGCGGCACCAAGTTCCGCCGCCGAATAGCTTCCAATTATTCGAATGTAAGAATATATTTTTTTGAATAGCGGCCGATTCGGATGCCAGTCGGTGAGCTTTGCCCGGAATGCGAGTAACAGAAAACTAAGTCCGAGAATGGTGAAAATCAATATATCGACAGCCGTTTTGCCCGTGTCGGACAGCGTCAGTTTTTCTTTTAACAAAAACCAACCGGTGGCTCCGGCTGTTACTGAAACGAGGAACTGGATACCGTTTGAAACCAGCGCAGCCCCGATCGCTTCAAGCCTTTTGTCGGATTTCAATGCGGCGATCCGGCCGATGGTATCTCCCAATTGTGCAGGAGCGGCCACGCCCACTGCCAGTCCCGTAAGTGTTCCGCGTAAGGCCTCTTTGAATGTCATGGGAAGGACCTTTTGCGCAAGTCGCTGCCATTTCAAACTTTCCAGCGCCCAGTTGGCCGGGACGAGCAGGAGGATGAATAGCAGCAAAGAAAGGTGCGCAGGGAGCAGGACGGTTTTAAGCACTTCGCCGATGTCAGTAATGCCTTTCTGCTCGTTCTGAAAGGTTTTATAGATATAACTGATGATCAGCAGCGTTACCGCCAGCTTGATCAGCCAGAGCAGGTTTAACCGCTTGGTTCCTTCTTTTGGAGGGGAGAGTTCGTTATCTTGCACCATGATGAATTTGCAGCAGACCGAAGTTTCCGAGAAGATTATTATTGGTGTGGATCCCGGTACGCAGGTGATGGGATATGGTGTGATATCGGTGAAAAATCAGCAAATTTCTCTCGTTCAATATGGGGTAATTCATTTGAGCAAATATACTACCCACGAATTGAAGTTGAAGAAAATCTTTGAGCGCATTACCCAGCTGATCGAAGATTACCTGCCTGACGAAATGGCGATCGAGGATCCTTTTTATGGAAAAAATGCGCAGTCGATGCTAAAACTGGGACGTGCACAAGGCGTGGCAATGGCGGCTGCATTGGCCCGGAATATCCCCATCGTGGAGTATTCGCCCAAGAAAGTGAAGCAATCGGTGACAGGGAGCGGAAATGCTTCCAAGGAGCAGGTCGCTTATATGTTGGAAAAAATATTAAAAATGGAGCTGAACAGGGAGTTTATGGATGCTACCGACGGAATTGCGATCGCGATATGTCACCAGTACCACGCCAATTCACCAGCCGCGAGCGCGACCGGCTCTGCTAAAAAGTCGAAAAAAGGCGGTTGGGGCGCATTCGTTACCGAAAACCCCAACCGCGTGAAATGAGCATTATTTGATCATTTTCAATGCTTTCTCTGTATTTCCTGCTTTCAGTCTGTACACATAAATGCCGCTTGGCAGGTTGGCTGCATTCACGTTCGAGAAGTGCCAGCCGGGTGCCAGATCGCCTTTTTGAAGTTGCATAATTTTCTGTCCGCGCAGGTTGAATAATTCAAGCGCTACTTCTGTCTGAGTAGGCAGATAAAAGGAAATATCTGTGGAAGAGCCGGCCGGGTTTGGGTTATTTTGCAATAGGGTAACCTCGTTCGGCTGATCAATCGTCACAGGAATCATCTCAGATCGCAATGCACAGCCTCCGTCGTTTGAAATGATGACACGGTACTCGCCGCTCTGCGAAGCCATCCATACCGGGCTGGTCGCACCGGGAATATCGGTTCCGTTGAGTTGCCACTGATAACTCTGGTCCGGAGCTTCTGCGACTTTCAATGCCGTTTTAAATAACCCGTTTTTCTCCACTTTTACATTTACTATCTCAGGCGGCTGGATCTGGAAACTGCCGCTTTCGTTACTTTCCAGGGCTGGATACGTAAATATCGTTTTGAGCGCGTAAGTCCCTTTTGCAATCGTTTCAGGCAGCTGAAAGCTGATCAGCCCGTTTTCGACCTGAACAGGAATGCTCGTGATATTTCCTTTCTCCATATTCCTGATTTCAACGGTAGCTGATTTGTTTTTGGAAAAAGTCGAGTTGGAAGTGATCGTAAGTGCTACGTTTTCGCCCGTGCAATAGCCCGCTTTGGGTTCGAACCGCTGGATTTTATTTTCGTCAAAAGTATGCAGCTCGGCCCCACCTGTGAGAATCAGCAGTTTTTCGTTAAAGTACTCGATGTCAAAGTTCTCCCTGAGCATATCCAGACCGTCCGTGTACACATTTGCGATTCCGTCTTTGTAACTGATCAGGCTTTGCTGAATGTTGGTGTCGTCCCAAAAATTGAATGACGCAGCCCAAAGCCGGTTATTTTTATCGAAAACAACCTTTCTAATAGATTGCGGGGCTATTGCCTCGATCATTTCCCAGCTATTATTAGCAGAGTTGAGTTGCCTGATACCGAATTCACCATAGGCGGTGGGCAGCTTATTCTGATCAAAAGCCAACCCTGTAACGCGGTAGCCTTCCGGTATAAATGAATGCTGCGACCAGTTGTTATTATAGAATTTCCAAACGTTTCCCTGATCGGTTACAGCCCAGATATGATCATCGGGGTCACTTGTCACCGTCATCAGCCGGGTGGTACCAAATGTTTCCTGGCCGTAGAAATACCAGTTTCCTTCCTGGAAACGACCTATACCCCTGTCACCGGTCACAAAGAAAACCCCGCTGTTCTCAGTGACTGCGAGCGGGCATAAACCATTGGAGTAAAATTTCTCTGGTTGCAAATATCTTTCGTAGCTATTGCCTGTTTTTACTACCATATTATTGGCCAGGTCCATCATATAAATCGTTCCATTTCGGTTAATCCCGAAGAATTGGAGATTATTGGGCGACTTGCCATTTGTGGTTGAGGAAATGTAGGTATCCCATTGGTCCAGATCTCCGCTTTCATAGTAGCCGGCGGTGATAGAGTGAACGTACATTTTGTCAACTCCCTTTACAAACCGGTTTCTAAACATCGCCGTGTATCCTGGTTCCTGCAAGTTGGGCGAAACAACGCCCAGGTACCGAAACCGCTGATCCTTGAATCCCGTGCTGAGCTGTAAGTTCTCCCATTCTGAATAAGATTTAGGCGCCCATTTGATTCTGGAACGAACATGATAGGATGAATTTTCCTGCAAATCGGGGCGGTAGAGCATTTTGGTGGAATTCCAGCTGTTAATCGCATTGGATGCCATGGAATCGCGATGCACAATGTTACTGAACTTGTTGTCAGTCGCCACTTCGAGGTAACCTGTAATAGGGCCAGGGTGAAATGTGCCTTTTGACAGCGTTGTTGTCAGGATAGGGGTGCTCGATGTTTTTGTAACCTGATTGGCCGAGCCGAAAGTATTCGTCCAGGATTGGGAAAGGGGATAAACAGCAGACCATTCGCCCCAGACATTATTTTTCTGAACGCGCAAACGAACTATAAACTGCTTATACCATTCATAAGGGTGTAAAATTGAAAAAGACTGCTGCGCCCCGGCAAGGGTTTCAAACGACCGCGTAAAACTTTCCCGCGCATTCACGTCGGTAATCTCCACCTCATAGTGACTGATACCCGCAAATGCATAAAAATAGCCGGTCAGATTCCTCGCACTGATTATTCTGGCATCAAAAAGCAGAGGAGGCGCGGTGCTGGTTGAGAAAGGTGCGATCGTAAAGCGGACAGATTGCGACCATTCTTCTGCTTTAATATCATTTTCTGCCCGGTACCGGGAAAAATAACTACCCTCACTTTGCCCGCGCGATTGGAAATAAGATTGTCTGATCAGTGTATCCTCCACGATTTGTGTAAATGCCTGATCCTTTGCGATCTGGAACCGGTACCTATCTGCGCGAAAGGCTGCTTTCCAGTCGAAAGATGGGGTGGAAATGGTCGCGTCGGGATTTGGATCGCGGAGTGAAAGCGCGGCAGGCTCACTGGGCTGCTCGGTGAATGCACCGAGCTTGAAAGTCGGTTCTATCTTACCTTCCGCATAGTCGCGCATCAGGTTCCGGCAAAGCGGGTGAAAGCTAAGCACGCTGCGGCAATAGGACATAATCGAACCATTCACATATTCTTGGTAACCGTCCTCGCATTCACTTGTTGCGCCTTCCACATTGGTGCAGCGGTCAATCGGGCCGCCGGGCCAGGAGCAGCTATGGGTATGTGGTGAGCCTAAGGTGTGTCCCAATTCATGGCAAAGCAGGTCTACATCAATATAAGAATTACCGGGCACTGGGAAGTTGGATGTACACATGCGGTAGCCTCCGTAAAACCAGCCGTTGCGAACGGAAAACCCGACTACCGCGTCGCGTTCTTCAAAACGGTTCAACGTCCAGTAGTTCAGGACGTGTGTGAAATATTCGAAGTCGTTTGTGAAAACGTAAGGTTCGGGCTGATCCCAGATCTGGATGTAGCTGATGGTGAGCTTTACATTAATCTCGCGCTCGAAAATGTCCGATGCTGCCTGTATAAAGCGGTAAGCCTCTTTTGTGAGTTTGTCCTTGTCGCCATTATATGCGACGTAAGTGTCATAATTGATGTCGATACCAAGGCGGTATTCCAGTCTTTCGCCGGCCGAGGTTCGCGCGCGGGTGAGGTCACTGAGTTGCGCGTATTTGGCTAATCTGGCATCTGACAGTGAATCATTTGTGGCGCAAACCGGCAGATTCTGCTGCGCGGCTGCTATTTTAAAAATGAAAAAGAATAGAAAGATCAGCAACGACCTGCCGGTAGAAATTGCATTCATAAGCGGATTGACGAACGAAAAGGAATGGGTGGAATATTTATGTGTCCAAGATATGACAATATCCGCAGCGATAACGTTGCTTCCGTTTTAATCTAAATATTAAAAAATTTTAATGGTATTAAATTAATAATTGATACCATAATTCAAACGTTTGTTTGATAAATTCAAACGATCGTTTGAATTTTGTTTTTCAGTCAGTTACCTTTGTTTTGCAATCAGCAATATGAAGATGTTAGCAGCTGATGATGAGCACATTATATGGAATATAACTCAAAGCAAATACAGATAATAGAAGTGGCGGAGCGGCTTTTCGCTCAAAAAGGCTTCGCCGGTACTTCGGTGCGCGACATTGCGCAGGAGGCGGACGTGAATGTGTCGATGATCTCTTACTATTTCGGGTCGAAGGAAAAGCTGATCGAGGCTTTGTTTCAGTTCAGAATGACCGAGTCCAGATCGCGGTTGGAAACGCTGGTCACAAACGACGAGTTAAGTCCTATGCAAAAGATCAATATGCTGATAGACAGTGTTATAGATAGGTTAATGGGTAACCAGAGCTTTCACAATATCATGCTGCGCGAAACGCTTTCTTCGGACCGTAACGAAACAATATCTCAACACATTATGGGACTGAAAATGAGGAACATCGAACTCATGCAGCGTCTGATCCAGGAGGGACAGGCGGCCGGGGTTTTCCGTGAAGGCATTGATATGAGCCTGATGAGCACTACACTTTACGGCACCGTCAACTACGCGATTGCTACACAGGACTTTTACAAGAAAATCAACAACCTGGAATCGATGGGCAAAGAGGAGTTTCAAATACACTTGAAACGCAGTCTGAGCCAGCATCTTAAAAGCTTATTTAAATCGACAGTAACCAATGAACACCACATTCAAAATTAGGAGAATGGTTTGGGTGGCAGCCGGAGCGATCTGGATCGCAGCAAATTCCCACGCATTCGCCCAGGCCGCACGCACGATTACCCTGGAAGAGGCCATTGAAATGAGCCTGAAAAACAGCAAACAGCTGAAATTGAGCCAGACCAATGTAGACCTGGCCGGATTGAGTATCAGGCAGATCAAGGAAAATCAGCTGCCTAGTCTGAGCATTTCGGGTTCCTACCTGCGGGTCAACACACCGAATATCAATTTGAAGGTAAAACCAAGCACGAGCGACAGTACTGCCTCGGGCTCGGCGACTCCGGAAGTGCACCAGGTCATGTACGGAATGGCGAGTGCGTCTCTGCCGATATTTTCTGGTTTCCGGTTCAAATACGGACTGCAATCAGCACACTACCTTGAAGAAGCTGCGAAACTAGATGCTGAAAGTGATCGCGACGCGGTGATCCAGAATACAATTGCAGCTTACAGTAACCTTTACAAAGCTAACAAATCGGTCGATCTGGTTGCTGAAAACCTATTGCGTGAGCGCCAGCGGGTGGAAGAATTTACCAATCGTGAAAAAAATGGGATGCTCGCGAGAAACGATCTGATGAAAGCCAAGTTGCAGGAATCTAACGTGGAGCTTACATTACTTGACGCAGAAAATGACCTGAAAGTGACCACGATCAATATGGACCTGCTTTTGGGACTGCCCGAAAATACGCCTTTGATGGCAGATTCTGCGAGTTTTCTGACTTTTAAAGAAGAAGGAAATGTGGGTGACTGGGAACAAACTGCATTGACGCACAGAAAGGATATTGCAGCAAATGGGATCCGCCAAAAGGCAGCGAATATCGATATTAAGGGCGCCAAGGCGGATTTCTATCCAAGTGTGGCATTGACGGCCGGCTATGTCGCGCTGAACATTCCCGGAGTTGCGGTTATCCCGAATGCAGTGAATGCGGGCGTCGGGATCAGGTACGATGTGGCGTCGCTCTGGAAGTCCGGTTCAAAAATCGCTCAGGCACGGACCCACGCTTATCAGCTAAAAACCGATGAAGATATCTTGCTGGACAAGTTGCATCTTGAAGTCAATACTGCCTTTTACAACTATGTTTTGAGTAAAAGGAAAATAGATGTGTATGCGAAGGCAGTGGAGCAAGCGAACGAAAATTACCGAATTACCAAAAATAAATACGATAACAGCCTGGTAACCACCACCGAACTCCTCGACGCTGACGTAGCCCAGGTACAATCAAAAATCAACTACGAAGCCGCCAAGGCAGATGCCATCGTCGCTTTCAAGCGGTTGGAACAAACTGCGGGGGTAATTCAGTAGGGGGAGGAAGGGAGGAAGGGAGGAAAGGGAGGATGGAGGAAAGGGAGGATGGAGTTTCGCAATGACTATAATATTTTTTATTCCTTCCTCCTTCCTCCCTTTCCTCCTTCCTCCCAAAAAAAATCAATCATTCAATCATTTACTCATTGTAAAATGGAAACCACACCGAAGAAGAAAAATAACCGGTTCATCATTATCCTGGCTGTGCTTATTATTGCTGGCGGGACCTGGGGATTTACGAAGTATAACCACGGATTGCACCACGAAGAAACAGACGATGCGCAGGTTGATGCGAATATCAGTCCAGTTATTCCAAGAATTTCGGGTTATGTCACTGAGATCAAAGTAAAAGACAATCAGGAAGTTAAGAAAGGGGATACCCTTATTGTACTTGATAACCGCGATCAGCTGATCAGGCTCGAACAGGCGAAAGCTGCGCTGGCAGGGTCGGAGGGAAGTTTGGTGGTAGCGAATGCGACAACTAGTGCATCGCAGGCGAGCGGCATCACTTATGAAGCGAACGTGTCGATTGTGGAAGCACAGATCGAGGAAGCAAAAGTCAATGTGTGGCGGGCGAACCAGGATTTTGCGAGATATGAGAACCTGATCAAAGACCATTCGATCACGCAGCAAGAATTTGAGCAGGCTTCGGCTACGAAACAGAGAGCCGAACGTCAGCTGGCGGTTTTGGTAGCTCAAAAAAATGCAGCTGAGCGTCAGGCGAAAGCAGCCGGAAAGCAGACCAGCGCGACTTCACGTCAAACTGCCGTGGCGAATGCAAATATCAAAGCCCGTGCGGCGGAGATCGCGAATGCGGAACTGAATCTTTCATACACCGTGATCACAGCACCAACCGACGGTCGCGTTTCAAAAGTGAATGCGCAGCTTGGACAGTTTTTACAAGCGGGACAGTCGCTTTTCAGCATTATATCAACCACTGAACCCTGGATCGTAGCGAATTTCAAGGAAACGCAGCTTACCAGAATGAAGCTGGGCCAGCATGTGAAAATACATGTGGACGCGTATCCTGACCACGAATTTGAAGCAAAAGTCGCGTCATTTTCACCGGCAACCGGCGCACGTTTCGCCCTGCTTCCTCCGGATAATGCAAGTGGTAACTTCGTGAAAGTAGTTCAGCGTCTGCCTGTTAGGATTGAATTTACAAAAGCGGATGACGCGTTTATCGCACGGTTGCGTCCGGGCATGAACGTGCAGGTGGACGTGGAGCTGAACTAGGATATCGAATTAGTAATCTTGAAATAAATCAGGATGGAATTACAGGAATCGCTCGTAGAATACGGGTATAGAAGGATCATTATTACGATTACCGCCGTGCTTTGCGCGCTGCTGGAAATTGTGGATACAACGATCGTCAATGTTGCCCTCAACGATATGAGAGGTAACCTGGGCGGTACATTATCGGAAGTAAGCTGGGTAATTACGGCTTATGCGATCGGTAATGTGATCATTGTGCCGATGACGAGCTGGCTTTCCCAGCAATTTGGACGGAGAAATTATTTTGCGGCTTCGATTATCATATTTACCGTCGCTTCATTTCTTTGCGGTAATGCAAATAATATCTGGGAACTGGTCTTTTTCAGACTGATCCAGGGCTTTGGCGGCGGCGCTTTACTGGTAACCGCGCAAACGCTGATCACCGAAAGTTATCCTCCTGAAAAACGTGGGATTGCACAAGCTATTTATGGATTGGGTGTGATTGTCGGGCCTACATTGGGTCCGCCGCTGGGTGGCTATATCGTCGATAATTACAGCTGGCCTTATATATTTTACATTAATATTCCGCTCGGTATTATCGCGGCAATGCTTACGCTGCAATTCGTAAGAAGCCCGAAATATTCGGAGAAAAAGAGCAGCAGCGAAATCGACTGGTGGGGGATCATTTTCCTGGCAGCGGCAGTGGGATCTTTGCAGTATGTTTTGGAAAAAGGGCAGGAAGAGGATTGGTTCAATGACGAGATCATTACTATTCTTTCGATAACCACGGTTTTCTCATTCTTCTTTTTTATCTGGCGGGAGCTTACTTACAAGAATCCGATCGTGAACCTGCGAGTTTTGAAAAATGGAAATCTCCGGGTTGGTACCATACTTTCTTTCATTCTTGGCTTTGGCTTGTACGGCTCTACATTTATCATTCCGCTTTACACCCAGGCCACGTTAGGCTGGACAGCCACACAGTCAGGAATGCTGATGGTACCCGCCGCTATCGTAACCGCGATGATGATGCCTATTGTGGGGCAGCTTTTGCAGCGGGGCGTGAAACAGCAATATCTGGTGGCGATCGGAATGGTGTTTTTCTTCATTTACAGCTATTGGGGCTACCTGGTACTGACGCCGGATACCGGCAGCGACGCGTTTTTTAATATGCTAATCGTGCGTGGAATAGGGTTGGGGCTGTTATTTGTACCGATCACAACGCTGGCACTTTCTACCCTGAAAGGCCGGGAAATTGGTGAGGGAGCGGCATTTACGGGGATGATGCGGCAGCTGGGCGGTTCTTTTGGAGTTGCGGTGATTACCACATTCATAGCCCGCCAGAATATGTTCCACCGGAATGATCTGGTAAGTAAGCTCGATGTTAACAATCCGATTGTTCAGCAGCGGGTTGAAGGTTTGCAGCATTCATTTATGGCAAAGGGGCTTTCGTCGGATGTTGCTTTGAAAAGCGGGTACAAGATCCTTGACTTTACGGTTTCAAAACAGGCGCAGGTGATGTCTTATATGGATGTATTCCTTTACCTGGGCATTTTGTTCCTGATCTGCGTTCCGTTTGTGCTTTGGACAAAAAGCGGCAAAACGAAAGTAGACACTTCGGCAGTGCATTAATTTTTAAGTGTAGTAGTGTTATTGAAGAAGCTTCCCAGCACCGGGGAGCTTCTCTTTTTTTTGGGAGTTTCATGACTATTTTGCTCCTAATATTAAATGCAGATCGTTCATCGTCAGTGTATTGACTCTTGGAAATGGTATTTTCTTCAAAATATTAAAATGCCGGTCATGAGTAACAATAAAATCTGCCTGGCAGGCAATTGCACAATCTACAAACTTGTTATCGTCTTGGTCTTTGATAAGTCCCCATTTGTAGAAAGGGGTAACCCAAATTGTATTATTGAGATTCAAGAGAAGCTCTATCGTATTCGCAGCGAGCGTGGGAGAATAGAAGTTGCCGATAACCTCATCGTATTCTTCAATAATTTCGTTCGTAATACCAATCTGAAAGGTTCCTGCCTTCAATTCATCAAAAAGCCATCGTGTTTTTGACAACCTGGGAATACTTACAAGCAGACAATTGGTATCAATTATAAGAATCAAGAAACTCCATATTTAGTGCGTTTGTGAGATTTCAGTGCTTCGTCGAGTTTTTCTTGGGTCAGGCTCTTTTCCTCCCAAATCCGATCCATTTCTTCGTCGATCTGTTTTGCAAAATAGTCTGAGAGTAGTTGTTTTATTTCACGCTCTTGTCTTGCGTTGAGTTGTTTCTCAAACATCCTGAGCATGAACAGTTGCATGTCGTTCAACTTGGTTGTCTGTTCCATTTCAATCCGTTTAATGTTCACACAACTTAACAACCTTTTGCCAGAAAACCGTTCTTTCCATTCTCAAATTATCCAAACGGTGCTTATCAATTAGCAAACAAAACAAAGTAGTTTTGCCCTGAACCAAATGCCCTGACTTTGCATCAGAATTACCATTTTTTAAAACAACTAGCTCCGGCCCTGCATGATCGTTTGGCGGGGAAATATTTTATTGAGGCTTTCAGTCAGGAGAAGGATGAGATTATCCTGATTTTTGCGGATCAGGCTTGGGAAGAGGAATTGATCAACCCTTTTTTTCTAAAAGCAACCCTTACTTCTCAATTCGCCTGTCTGAGCTTTCCCGACAAATTTGACCGGGCGCGGAAGAATAGTGTGAACCTCTTCACCGATTTTGAAAATAAGCCGGTCTCGCTGGTACGGGTATTCAAAAATGAGCGCGCGATCAAGGTTCAGTTTTTAGATGATAGTGCATTGGTTTTCAAGCTCTTCGGTAATAGGTCGAATCTGCTTTCCTTTGATAACGCAGGAAGCATTATCCAGGTTTTCAATAATAAATTAACTCCTGATAAATCACTTTCACTGGCTTCCCTTGACCGCGATGTAGATCAATCTTTCGAAGCTTACCTTCAAAATAACCTAGATCATAAAGCCCTTTTCCCAACGTTCGGGAAGCTGGTAAATGCTTATTTATCCGAAAAACTAAAAGGAAAAGAAGAGCCGCAGGAACGCTGGAATGTCATTCAGGAGGTTTTAGAGCAGTTGGATGCAGGTGAATTCTATCTGATCAAAAACGAGCTTGAACCGGCGCTGGTACTGTTTGAAATCGGCGAGGTAATAGAGGAATACACTGATCCGGTTGAGGCGCTGAATGCATTTTACATTACCTATATCCGGCTCAGTGGGCTGGACAGGGAGAAAGCCGATTGGCTGAGAATATTGCGAAAACGCATTCAGCAGACGGATAATTATCTTGAAAATACCTTTGAAAAACTGGTCGAGCTGGAAAATGCGGTACGCAACGATGAGATTGGAAATATCATTATGGCCAATATGCACGCTATCCCCGAGCGGACCGAGAAAGTGGAGCTTTTTGATTTTTACCGGGATACTCAGATTGTAGTCAAGCTAAAAAAGGAGCTTTCGGCGCAGAAGAACGCAGAGAATTATTACCGGAAATCTAAAAATGAAAAGATAGAGCTGGCCAGGCTCAATGATAGTCTTGCATTTCGAGAAAAAGAGCGGGCGGAACTGGCTTTGCATTTGGAGCAAATAGGTGCATTTGAATCACTGCGGGAGCTCAGGGCTTATGTGAAGACGCACCAGCTGGACGGGAAAAAAGCGGAGGTGCCTGTAAGTGAGCTTTTCAAGCGCGTCGAATTTATGGGTTACGTGATCCTGATTGGGAGAAATGCCAAGAATAATGACGTTTTGACCAAACAATATGCCGGAAAAGAGGATCTCTGGCTGCATGCAAAAGATGTGACCGGCTCGCACGTGGTAGTGAAAAATCAGTCAGGAAAACCGTTTCCAGCGCCGGTGATCGAGCGGGCGGCGGAGTTGGCTGCATTTTATTCAAAAAGAAAAAATGACTCGCTGTGCCCGGTTATTTACACACCGAAAAAATTTGTACGAAAACCGAAAGGGCTTCCTGACGGCGCAGTGGTAATCGACAAAGAATCGGTCGTTATGGTCGTCGCGCGGGGCGAGTAAACAGGCTTTGATATGTGTAATGATATGACGAACTTCGTATAAAAATAGAAAACCGGAATTTTATAGTGCAGAATGCTTGAAAATCGTCGCTTCGTTATTATTGGATTTTTCTCATTAGTAGGTTTAATATACTTATTGCGACTCTTCTACTTACAGGTTCTTGACGAGAGCTATTCCATCGAGTCGTCGAGTAATTCTATCAAACGTGTTATCGAAATCCCCTTCCGCGGCCAGATCTACGATCGTACGGGAAAGCTCATCGTTTATAATACCCCCGTTTATGATCTTTTGGTAACTCCCCGCAAAGCCAGAGTGGAGGATACCCTGCGTTTTTGCCAGGTATTGGGGATCGAGCGGCGGGATTTTGACAGTTTAATGGCGGCTGCGGCTGCTTATAGCCCGTTTAAACCTTCGCTATTTCTCCGACAATTATCGAAAGAGGATTTTGCGTCTATTCAGGACGTTATGGTTGATTATTCAGGTTTTGAATTTGCAAAAAGCTCACTCAGAACATACACCGCGCCAACCCTGGCGAACACGCTTGGCTACGTTAGTGAGATTACCAGATCACAGCTGGAAAAGCAGGAGGAGCCTTACTACCGGCAGAGTGACTACATCGGCCAAAGCGGAATTGAGAAGATTTATGAAAATGAGCTGCGCGGGAAGCGGGGTACCAAGTTTGTGATGCAGAATGTGGCCGGCGTTTACAAAGGTCCCTGGAAAAACGGCGAGCTTGATACGATGGCGGTCGCCGGCGAAAATCTTTATACGGGCATTGATCTCGAAGTACAGCAATATGCGGACAGTCTGATGGTCAACAAGGTAGGTAGCGTTGTTGCTATTGAGCCTAAGACCGGTCAGATCATTTCAATGGTTTCCGCACCGACTTACGATCCCAATATTCTTGCAAGCAGGCATTTTTCCAAGAACTTTGCGGCACTCGCACGCAATCCTTACAAACCGCTGTTCAACAGGCCGGTTATGGCGAGTTACCGCCCGGGATCTACCTTCAAGCTGATCCAGGCGCTGATAGGTTTGCAGGCAGGAGTGATTACGCCGGAAAGTGGATTTACGCACGCAAACTGTCCGATGGGCTGCCACGTGCACCCGGCGACAAGTACCGTCGCACTTGGGGTAATGCATTCGTGTAACCCTTATTTCTACAACGTTTTCCGCAGGCTGATCTATAAAAACAATATAACCAATACTTTTCGCGCATCTGCGGTCGGTCTCGACGACTGGCACGACAAAATGAGCAAATTCGGGATCGGTCAGCGGCTGGGGATCGACCTTCCCAGCGAATACAAAGGCAATCTGCCCAATAAAAAATATTATGATCGCTTTTACGGAGAATACCGGTGGAAGTTTTCAAATATCTATTCGCTCAGTATTGGTGAAGGCGAGTTGCTGATTACACCTTTGAAAATGGCCAATGTAGCTGCGATTATCGCGAACCGCGGTTACTATTACACACCTCACGTAATTCATGGGATCGGTGATAAAAAGTATGTAAAGCCCGAGTTTCTGGAAAGGCACGACAGCGGCGTCGATCCTCGTCATTTTGATCCTGTGATCGAAGGAATGATCGGCGCGGTGGAAGGCGGTACTGCGCGGAGATCGCGGGTGGAGGGTATCACGATCGCGGGTAAAACGGGGACTTCGCAGAACAAAAAAGGGGATGATAGTTCAATCTTTATCGCATTTGCACCGGCGGACGATCCCAAGATCGCCATTGCGGTATTTGTCGAGTATGCAGGCGCCGGAGGATCAGCCGCTGCGCCGATCGCCAACCTTGTGATCGAGAAGTATTTAACAAGAAAGGTGACCAACAAAGCGCTGGAAGAGCGAATGCTGAAAGCGGATTTTATGAGCAAAGTAATCCTTCCGGGCGTGAAAAAGCCCGTTTCAACGGATTCTACCAAGAAAAAGCCAGTTTCTGCTGATTCAGTTAAGAAAAAGCCTGCGACACCTGTAAAACCTTCCGCCAGCAACAGACCGGTAGCTGTCAATCCTTAATTTTTTTCAAGATTTTATAATACCATGCGATAGCAATGCCTGAAAACAAACCCATTACGAAGAATGTAGACTGGATCGTTGTGTTGATCTACATCGCTTGCCTCGCCATAGGTTGGGTTAACATTTACGCGGCCGTTTATAATCCCGAGGTGCAAACCAGCATGTTTGATGTCAGTAACAACGCTGGAAAGCAGCTGATGTGGATTGGTACCGCCGCGTTGCTGATAGTTTGTATTCTCGTGATCGATTACAAATTTTACGAGACGTTTTCTTTTATCATTTACGCGGTTGTGATCGCATTGCTTGTGCTGGTGCTCTTTGCGGGTTCCAATATCAACGGATCGCGCTCCTGGATCAAGATTGGCGCATTTTCCTTGCAGCCTGCCGAGTTTTCCAAGCTGGCGATCAGTCTGGCTATTGCAAAATACCTGAGCGACCCGGCGATCAGTCTGACGCGCAAGCTGAAAGACTATTACCCGATCATGGGAATCATTGCGCTACCCGCATTTTTGATCCTACTATCGAATGAAACGGGCTCAATGCTCGTATTTGCATCTTTTGCTGTGGTACTTTACCGCGAAGGAATGCCCGGCTTTATTCCTGCGATCGGAATGGTAATGGCGGCATTGCTGATCATTACCTTGCTTTTTGTGAAATGGTATATCGCCGGCGCGATCATCATTATCGCCGGTCTGGCGATCTGGATTATGCCGGTTATGACGCGGCGGCGCGGCGGTTTGTGGGCTACGATATTAGTGTCCCTGGTAATGATCGGGATCGTTTTCGGGGTGGATTTTTTCATGAATAATGTGCTTCAAAAACACCAGCGAGGCAGAATTATGGTGTTACTCGATCCCGATTCCGACCCGAGGGGAATCGGCTGGAACGTAATTCAATCCAAGATCGCGATCGGCTCAGGCGGATTCGCTGGAAAAGGATTTTTGCAGGGAACTCAGACCAAATTCGATTTTGTACCCGAACAAAGTACCGACTTTATATTCTGTACAGTAGGCGAGGAGCACGGCTTCATCGGCGCTGCTGTGGTGGTATTTTTATTTGTCTGCCTGATTTCAAGGCTGGTAATACTCGCCGAGCGACAGCGAAGCCGATTTGCGAGGGTTTACGGGTACTGTGTCGCGGGGATCATATTCTTTCACTTTATGATCAATGTCGGCATGACAATCGGGCTGATGCCGGTAATTGGTATCCCGCTTCCGTTTTTTAGTTACGGAGGTTCGTCGCTTTGGTCTTTCTCGATCCTGCTGTTTATATTCCTGAAAATCGACGCGCAGCGGCCTTTTACGTTATCCCGCGGGTAACTTTACAATTTTCCGGCAGCCAGGATCAGCAATACCCAACCAACTATCAAGGCCAATCCGCCGATTGGGGCGGTGGCGCCGAACTTGGTGATTCCTGTAAAGCAAATGGCGTAAAGTGAGCCGGAGAAAATAATTACCCCAATCGCAAATGCATTTCCCGACCAACCGAGCAATTTCACTGCGTCTGCACCGGCGCGCTGCATGAGCAAGCCGACCAAAACCATGGCTATTGCGTGGTAAAACTGATATTTAACAGCAGTTTCAAAAGTTTCGCTCCTGCCGGAAGCTTCCAGCATTCCTTTCAGTGCGTGTGCGCCGAATGCGCCGAGGGCAACCGCCAGAGCGCCCAATATGCCGCCCGCCTGTATCATGAATTTCATAAAGTAGATCTTTAAGTCAGTGGGTAAAGTTAGCCGCTGGGGAAAGTGCAACCAACCGTTTGTGCCAATTTTATTATATTGCGGCACAGGAAAAGCGGAATTAAACCACCTCCGCAGGTCGCGCACAAGCACATTCAAATGACGTTAGAACGCTTTATTCAACTCTGGACACACCGCTATCATAAATATTCCCACATCTTCGAGGCCCGGCTGCTGGGCTTCCGGGCAAGATCGCATTTCCGCGCTGTAAAGCAGAAGTTGAAGCCTAGCCAAAAACTGATCGCAGTCGTGAGAACGGAGCATTTCGGTGATATTATTGCTGCCGAACCTATTGCGCGCTACATCAGGTCGCTGCATCCCGATGGATATATCGTTTGGTTTGTCAAGCCCGCTTTTCACGAACTGGTGGATTACAATCCGGAGATTAATGAAGTTTTCCGAGAGTTTTGCGTTACCCAGCGACAAACTTTAATGGACGGAAATGTATTTGATCAAGTCATCGAGCTGCAATTCAGCAACAATAATCACTGTCCCAAATGCCAGGTTTTTGTAGATAATCCCGTGGCAGTGAGGCGGGATATTACTATTTTCAATTATTTCGATTACGGAAATCTGCTTGAAGTATTTGCGCAAACGGGAGATTTAATTCCTCCCAAATCGCCATTCCCAGCGGATGATCAGCCTAGGTTGTATTTGCAGGAAAGTCACCGTACCAAGGTCGACTCTCTCCATTTACCTGATCGTTTTATTGTATTGCATTGTCAATCCAATTATAAACCGAAAGACTGGCCTTCCGATCGTTGGGAAATGCTTATCGATTGGCTGGCAGCTACTTATGATTATCAGATTGTGGAAGTTGGGATGAAAAGCAGCCTGAATGTAAGTACCAATTCTTATCGGAATCTGTGCGGGCAATTGTCAATCCTCGAAACGGGTGAAGTGATCCGGCGGGCGAAATTCTTCATCGGACTGGATAGCGGCCCGTCGCATTTAGCTAACGCAACCGGTACTTTCGGGATGATCCTGATGGGTGCGTTGAATAATTTTTTAAATTATAATCCCTATTCCGGGCAATACGGGCGGCAGGAAAATGTGGTGCTGGTTCGTCAGGCAGGGCAACCGTGCTGTGACCTGACCTTCGAATTTGTTAAGGAAAAAGTGAAGGAAGTACTTGACAAGGAATCGGAAATCAGTCAGTTATCGTGAGCCAAAAATGGCGCTCCCGACCCGGACAAGCGTACTGCCTTCTTCTGCGGCCAACAGATAATCGCCGCTCATTCCCATCGAAAGTTCCCGCATCTCAATCCGGGGATTTTCATATTGTTTAAATGATTCGAAGAGGTTTTTGAGTCCCTTAAATTCAGCTCTCACCACCTCAGTATCGTCGGTATTGGAAGCCATTCCCATTAATCCGACGATTTTTATATTGGTTAAGTCAGACAATTCGGGCGAAGTGACGATCTCTTTGGCTTCATCTTCCGAAAGGCCAAACTTAGTTTCCTCACTCGCAATGTATATTTGCAGGAGGCATTCAATAACACGGTCGTTTTTTACAGCTTCTTTATTTACTTCTTTCAATAATTTAAAACTATCAATAGAATGGATCAGCGACACGAATGGCGCCATGTATTTCACTTTATTACTCTGTAAATGCCCGATCATGTGCCACTCGATATCCTTGGGAAGTTCCTCCGATTTGGCAACCATTTCCTGCACCTTGTTTTCTCCAAAACGCCTGGCGCCGGCCTGATATGCTTCCAAAAGAACTTCCGCGGGCTTGGTTTTTGTTACAGCAACCAGCCTTGTTTCCTGTTTTAATCCTTTTTCTATTCGGGCAATATTTTCAGCGATCGATGACATTATCAGGAGTTAAATTTTTGAGAATTAAGAGATTAAAGCCCAGCTTCTGACTCAGGCGACCAGAAATTCGATGTGGACATATTTCAAAATTGAAAAAAACATATTTCTTTTACCAACTTAATTAAAAATTCAACCTTCTGTATGGACTACAACCAGGAACAAAAACAAGACCGAAAAACGCTTCTATGGGCAGCATTGGCTGTATTGTTACTGCTCAATCTGGTACTTGTTTATTTTATCTATCACGAAAAACAGGAGAACCTGGCGAAGGATGAAATTATAACTGCAAAAACAGAGGAAGTTTTATCAATCAAAACGAAACTCGATTCGATCTCCGCGGAGCTGGATGTGAAGATCGCCGAAATACAAAAGTTGGGAGGTAGCGTAGATTCACTGGTTGCTTTAAAGGAACAACTGGAAAAGGATAAACGGGAGCTTAAAAACGCGACTACTTATTCGGCGGCTAACTACAATAAAAAGATTAAGTCTTACGAATCGATATTGTCGGAAAAAGACAGCGAAATCGCTACGCTGAGGCAGCAATTAGGTGTTGCAACTACAAAGAATGAAGAGCTGAGTCAGAAATTAACGGGTCTGGAATCTGAAAAACAGTTGCTTGCTGATTCTGTGACCAACTATTCCGTACAAAACCGCGAATTGAGCGAAAAGGTAAATCTGGCATCGGCTTTGAAAGCGGAAGCGTTGACAGTCAATGCAGTAAACTCGAAAGGTAAGGAACGTCAGGGTGGAAAATACAAAGCAAAACGCATTGATAAGCTGCGTGTGAATTTCAAAATCGCTGAAAATCCGGTTGCTAAACAAAATGAAAAGCAGATCTACCTGCGGATCCTGGACCCCGACGGAGCTGTTCTTTCTGATATGGCAACAGGCTCAGGTTCGTTTGTACATAATGGTAAGGAGCTGATTTACAGTTCTTCACAGGTTGTTAATTTCGATAACAGTAACCAATCGGTTGATATTCTGTACGGCCGGGGCGGTATTCCGTTGAAAGACGGCAAATACGCGATCGAACTTTACAGTGAAGGTTTCAAGATAGGAGAGGGCGATTTTACAGTAAGATAGTGTTCTGCTCGGTTTAACTTCGGCTTAATGGTTTTCCGGGTTTGGAATTTCAGTTTGTAAACCTTATTTTTGCACCCTCATTTTGGCTTTAAACCAAGGTGAGGGTTTTTTACTTTTATAAATACTAACAAATTACCGTATGTCTAAACAGTATGAAACGGTGTTCATTCTAACTCCCATTTTGTCTGAGGCCCAGGCAAAGGACGCCGTTGAAAAATTCACTACAATCATTACCTCTAACGGAGCGTCGATTGTACATGAAGAGAACTGGGGATTGCGCAAGCTGGCCTACCCTATCCAAAAGAAAAACTCCGGTTTCTATCATGTAGTAGAATACACTGCATCAGAAGAAGGAAACGTGGTTGATGTTCTGGAAACTGAATTCCGTCGTGATGAGCGTATTTTACGCTTTATGACTATCGTCCTTGACAAGCATTCTATCGCTTACAACGAGAAGAAACGCAAAGGATTGGTAGGTAGAAAAAGAGAAGAGTCTACTGAATCTAAAACCGAAAACGCATAAGCTATGTCACTAGTTAACGAACCGGTTGAAAAGAACATTAACCGTAAGAAATATTGCCGCTTCAAGAAAGCTGGTATTAAATATATCGATTACAAGAATCCTGACTTTTTACTGAAACTTGTAAATGAGCAAGGTAAGATTTTACCACGCCGCCTTACAGGAACAAGCCTGAAATATCAGCGCAAAGTATCTCAGGCAATTAAAAGAGCACGTCACTTGGCCCTTTTGCCATTTGTTGCTGATCAATTGAAATAATACAGTAAAGAGCTACAAACAATGGAAATCATACTTATAACCGATATAGCAGGAGTAGGCTATAAGAACGATATCGTAACCGTGAAGGCGGGTTTCGGTCGTAATTATCTTATTCCTCAGGGATTTGCACTGTTGGCTAATACGTCCAACCGCAAAATCGTGACTGAGAACGTACGTCAGGCTGCTCACAAAGCAGAAAAGTTGAAAAAAGATGCAGAAGATATCGCATCGGCAATCGGCGATCTGACAATTGATATCAAAACTGTGGTAGGTGAAAGCGGACGTATTTTCGGTCGCGTTACCAATACCCAGGTTGCTGATATTTTGAAAGCAAAAGGATTTGATATCGATCGTAAGAAAATCACTGTTGACGATGTAAAATCGATCGGCACATATTCTGCAACGATCGATCTTCACAAAGAAGTAAAACACAAAGTTGCGCTGAATGTAATTGCAGCGGAAGATTGAGTTAGCTTTTTTTGCTATTAGCTTTTAGCTTTTAGCGATTAGTTTTAATAAAAAACCGGAGTAGATCATCTACCTCCGGTTTTTTATTCTAACAGCTAACAGCTAACAGCTAACAGCTAACAGCTAACAGCTAACAGCTAACAGCTAACAGCTAACAGCTAACAGCTAACAGCTAACAGCTAACGGCTACTCAAACCGCTGGAATCCGCAATACCTGTCCCGGATAAATCTTGTCTGGGTGCGTCAACATTGGTTTATTTGCTTCGAAAATAACCGGGTATTTCATCATATCGCCGTAAACGGTTTGCGCGATCTTGGAAAGCGTGTCACCTTTTTCCACAGTGTGATAAGTAGCCTCCGGTGCGGGAGTCGCCACTTTCAGACGGTTATCTACAACCTGAACTCCTTCTACATTGCCCACAGCAAGTGCGATCTTCTCTGAATCCTCCTGATTTGCTACTTCTCCGTCAAGAGTAACCGTGTCACCTGAGGTCTTCACAGTGAGATTGTTGTAAAAAAGTCCCAGTGCTTTCACGTGAGCGAGTAATGCGCTGGCGCGTAGCGGTTCGGCCTCAGGGGTCGGTGCAGCTACTTCTTCTTTTTTGAAAACTTTTTCGCCTGATCCTTTGAGAAACGAGAATAAGCCCATGTTTTTTAGTTTTAAATGAAAAGGTGATTGTTCGGGATAAGACATTTCTTTTGCCTGCCCGATTCTGCAAGAGCAATTATTATACCAGTAAAAGCAGAAGATGAATCGCCGCGCTGCACGCGTTTTAGATATCTACTTTGTACTTTTGCAATCAGTGAAATTAATGCCGACTCCTGTTCCCGCTACGAATGAATCGCCCCGAATCTCTTGAAAAGCTTAAAAGTGAAGAGTTTGATATCTGTATTATCGGGGCTGGCGCGAGTGGCGCAGGCTGTGCCCTGGACGCGGTTTTAAGAGGATATAAGGTTGCATTGATCGATAAAAAAGACTTCGCGGCCGAAACATCTTCCAGATCGACCAAGCTTATTCACGGCGGGGTACGTTACCTGGAACAGGCATTTAAAAAACTGGATTTTGCGCAACTCAAGCAGGTTCGTCACGGATTGGAAGAGCGGCATATTGTCCTCAAAAACGCGCCCCACCTGGCCCGGCCACTGGCGTTAATGACCCCGGTTTCTTCCTGGATCGAAGGATTATACTTCAAGATCGGGTTACAGATCTACGACGCATTTGCAACAAATGATACGCTGCCGAAGAGTAAGTGGCTGACTAAAAAGGAAGTGCTAGCCAAAATCCCGACACTTGATTCCAGAAAGCTTCACAGCGGCGTTTTATATTACGACGGTCAGCTCGACGATGCGCGGTATTGCCTGGCGATTGTTCAGTCTACTGCCGAAGCAGGCGGTACCGTCGCTAATTATATGGAAGTCAACGGTTTTGGAAGGGATACCTTAGGGAAATTGAATGTCGTTAATGCAACGGATACCAGGTCAGGAGCGCAATGTGCAATCCGCGCAAAGCTTGTCATCAATTGTACCGGCCCATTCGCAGATCATATCCGGCTTCTCGCCAATCCGTTACTTTCGGAAAGGCTGCGACCGAGTAAGGGTGTGCACGTGGTGCTGCCTGCCGCGACGCTGAATAGTGAATACGCCATGCTCATTCCCAAAACTTCTGACGGCCGGGTTGTATTTGCAATCCCATTTGAAGGTGCGACGATGATCGGTACCACAGACACAGATTATGGGGACGTTTCCTCTGAGCCAACTTTGAACGAAAGTGAAAAGAAGTATCTGGCAGATACCCTGAATCCTTATCTGGCAAAGCCCATTAAGCTGGAAGAATTGAAAGCCGGTTTCGGCGGATTACGCCCACTGCTTGCTGCTGACCCGGTGAAGTCGACAAAAAGTCTGGTGAGGGACCATGAAGTGGAGACGGACGAGAAGTCGGGGCTGATTAGTTTGCTTGGAGGAAAATGGACAACCTACCGTTTAATGGCGAAGGATACGATCGACGAAGCAGATCGATTCTTCTCAAAAAATAACAGCTGCACCACAGATTCATGCATTCTGGCGGGAGGTGAAAATTTCAGCTCTGAATCCTGGCACCAATTAGCCACGACCTACGATTTACCCGAAGATATATCCCGGCATTTAACCAAAAAATACGGCTCCCGGGCTGGTAAGGTCGCAGCATTGACAGTAAATGATAATAGCTTAAAAACGAGGCTGCTAGCGGAACTTTCTTATATTCAGGCGGAGGCTATTTATACGATACGACACGAAATGGCAATGACCTTGCGCGACTTTTTTGCGAGAAGGATCCGCCTGGAAATCACGGGATGGAACGAAACACTAAAAGCACTGCCTGTCGTCGCCGATTTGATGGCACGGGAATTGGAATGGAGTGGCGACCAGAAGCAACGAGAGATTTCAGAATACAGGGACCTGATCATGAAATTTATCTCGGACGCAAAATCAGTATAATACCATCAGTAGCATTATTATCCAGGAATGTATATCACACAATCAAACTGTATTTCTCCCCAACGCACTTTTGACAATGCCTTTTTGGATGGTGAAGTACAAGTACATCAGGGAGTCAGGTACCCCGCATTGGAGCCCGAATACGGGCAATTGATCCCGGCGGGGCTGCTCAGACGAATGGGAAAGGCGATCAGAATGGGAGTGGGGGCAGGACTGCCGCTTGTGAAGGAAAACGGTATTGATGGAATTATTTTGGGGACTGCCAATGGTGGGCTCGAAGATTGCCTCAAATTCCTGAACCAGATCGTCGATTATAATGAAGGCACACTTACTCCCACGAATTTTGTCCAAAGTACGCCCAATTCGGTCGCCGGCAGCCTGGCGCTGATGAGCAAGACGACCGGGTACAACACAACGCACGTTCATAACGGACTTGCATTTGAAGCTGCATTGTTGGATGGGCTGATGTTGATGGAGGAAAAAAAAGCTTCCAAATTAGTAATCGGCAGCGTGGAGGAAATTTCAGACTATAACCATAATATCAATTCGCTGAGCGGCTCATTCAAGGCGGGGGATACCAGTTCGGAGACTTTGCTGCAATCGGGTACTCCCGGTTCTGTAAATGGGGAAGGCGCGACGATGTTTGTGGTTGAGACTAATAAGTCGACTAAAAGTGCGCCGCGTATTTTGGATGTGGATCAGAGTAGTTACTTGCCGGAAAGTGCTGTTACAGAAAGAGTCGAATTGTTTTTAGCTAAAAACAACCTGCGACCGGAAGATGTTGACACATTGTTTCTAGGTGTCAGCGGAGATAGCCGGACAGACCATATTTACACAGATCTGCACAAAAAGCTATTCCCCGCTAGCAACTGTTATTCGTATAAGAATCTAGTCGGCGATTATCCTACCGCAACTGCATTTGCATTGTGGCTCGCTGTTCAAATGTATGAAGGTAAATCTTTGCCTGGCCAATGCAGATATCACTTTGTTGAAGAACGGCCGGTGCGTAATACATTGATTTACAATCAGTCCAAGGGATTACAGCACGGATTTATCCTGGTTACAGCAGATTAGATCTGAGCTTTTTCCCTCATTTTAATCACCTTCGCAAGCGTCGGAAGGATTGTATCATGCTTTTTTACAAACGGGTTTGAGTGGTCCCAGACATATCCGGCCAGTACCGAGCAAATCTGATATTTAATATCATCATCGATCGTTTTAGCGAAAATAATGGTCTGGAAATCACCACTATACCAGCCAGTTACGTAGCTTCGGAAAACGTTGATCCCTTTTTGTACCACATCTTCATATTCAGTTTTCCAATCTACTTTCTCGCCTCGTAAATGTCTGTCCGTCATCTTAGCTGAAAGCAAACCGGAAGCGGTCGCGAATGTAACGCCGGATGAAAATATTGGATCCAGAAATTCGGTACTGTTGCCTGAAAGCACAAATCCTTCTCCGAACATCGTTTTTACACCAACAGAATAGCCTAGTATGTTGCGCGGCTCAAACTTGAACTCAGATTCTTTGAACCGGCCATTCAGATCTTCAAAATCGCGGATAAACGACTTATACTTTTCACCGCCATTTTCAGCCAGCTCCATCACCTTTTCCTTATCGCTCACAATCCCGACAGAAGTGGACCCGTCGGAAAATGGTATTGCCCATATCCACGATTTGTTGTTGTCAAATGAATGGACGAATATGTTATTGCTTGCTTTTTCAGACCTGTTTTTATCTTCCAAATGCGAGAAAATAGCGCCTCTTGGCGTGAAAGCTGATGGTTTGCTCAGGTCAAATAACCGGGGCAGAACCCTGCCGTATCCGCTCGAATCAATAATAAATCTACATTCGATCTTGTGCGTATTTCCGTCAATATCCCTGTATTCGAGCACCTGCTTTTCAGCGCTGCAAGTCACGCTCAGTACCTCGCATTCGAAGTTAACATCCACTCCCTTCTCCCGGGTTGCTTCGGCAAGTGCGCTATCGAAATCTGCCCTTTTTACCTGCCAGGTCCAGGTCCATCCTTTGGTAAATTGTTCGGTGAAAAAGAACTCGCAACGTTTTTCGCCCAGCATAAATGCAGCCCCCGTCTTCTTCTGGAACTGCTGTTTTTCGACAGCTTCCAATAAACCTGACTCGCTCAAATGTTCCATGCAGCACGGTAGCAGGCTTTCTCCTATCTGAAATCTCGGAAATTTCTCTTTTTCTAAAATCGTAACATTGTAACCCTGCTTTTTCAGATAGGAAGCTGCTACTGTTCCGGCCGGCCCTGCGCCAATCACCACCACATCAACTGTTTGCATAATCAAGCGTCTTTTATTTTTTGAATGAGTATATCTTTATCAACGAAGGGAAAACAGGTAATGAATGCACTCACGGTCACTCCCAAAATCCCGTGAAGTGAGATGTTCTGGCCGGTCAGGTGCAGGTTCGGAATTTTAGTTTTTGTATTGATCTGCGTTTTGGCAGGTGACATGGAATCTTTCATAATCCCGTACATCGATCCGTCTTTGTTACCGATATAGTCCCTGAAAGTGAGCGGAGTGGCACTGTGCACCGCCTTGATTTTTTCAGAAATTCCCGGAAAGGTTTGCTCCATCCGCCGGATCACCTGCGCCTCTTTATCTTTTTTAAACTGACTATATGCTTCATCCCGCTCTCCCGGCTCGGCCACTGTACTGAAACTTTCTGCCCACTGCGCCGTCTCCGAGGCTTTCATGTAAGTCATTACCGACATGGAATCCGCGTACTCGCCAGTCCGGGAAATGTACGGAGTGCAGATAAAGCTGGTTTGCGGCCAGTTATCAGGCTCGTAATCGGCGGTTTCCCACACATTGTCGGTGTGGTGCAGGTAAATGTTATGGTTTAGGTATTTAAAAGTTTTTTCATGAAAAGTAAGGTGCACCAGGAATGTCGAAACCGAGTTTTCGAGTCCCTGAATGCGATTTTTGTAAATATTTAAAAATCTGTCCTGTCCAAAAATATCGATGCTGACGGCCGGGTGAACATTGGAAATAAACTGCTTTCCTCTCACACGCTCGCCATTTGACAAAATCACTTCTTTGACGAGCCCGTCGTCTGTATAACCCGCCGAAACGACCTTCTTGTGCTTGACGATTTTTCCTCCGTGCTGCCTGATCACCTTACTGAACTGGATCGCGATCTGCGAGCCGCCGTCGGTGAACTTGTAGGCACCGGACAAATAGCTTTTCATAATCAGAGCGTGCACGTAAAAAGGCGTTTTGCGCCTTGTGCCGGCGTAAAGCAGGTTAGAGCCCGCCAGTACATTACGCAATCTCACATTTTCGGTCAGCGAGGCAATGTAGTCGTGTGCGTTTATATTCAGGATATCGCTGTCCAGATAATGCCCGTCCGACGTGCTTTTCAAATTATAGAGGGGAAATTTACTGCATATCTCAATGATCTTCTCGCAATAGTTATTAACCGCATCCTTTTCCTCGGGGAAGTAGGAAATCAAAGTTTTGGCAAACTGGTCAAACCCCTGAGCATAAGGATATTCGGCACCATCGGCGAAGCGGATCACATCAAACTGATCGTCGTCGAGGCGCTTCAATTTGAGCTTATCCAGAATCCCGAAATATTTGAAAAACTGGTAAAGATTTTCGCCTTTATCCAGACTGCCCACATAGTGCACGCCGGTATCGAAAATGCTCTTGCCGCGGCTGTAAACCTGTAAATGCCCGCCAATCTGGTGGTTTTTTTCCAGCACAATCACGCTGTACTTTTCCATGGCCAGAATAGCCGCACAAGCGAGCCCGCCGAGGCCACTTCCGACGATAACGAAATCGTATTCTTGTTCTAGCGAAGACAGCATTTGACAGCCAGTATATTAAGGTGCGACTCGTGTAATTTCAGGGGATTGAAGAGGCTTTCGCAAGATGAACAGTACGTTGGAAGTGTTCCTGGAATGCGATTTCAGTTCGTAAAGGAAGTGATGTTGTTGGGCAAAATCACGGATATCCTGCGAGGAAAAGAAGTGGAATGCCTCCTCTTTTTTATTAAATGAAAACAAACCGGTCGACAATGCTTCTGTGGTTTTCGTTTTTTGGTGCTTTTCTTCATGATCGGTGATGCCGTCGCGAATGAACAGGATACCACCCGGATTCAGCGCAAGCGCACAACTTTCCAGTAATTTAAGCTGTTTTTCTTTTGACAAATAGTGCAGGATATCATTTAAAAAAATAACATCCGTTTGCTCAATTTTAACCTGCATCACGTCCGCCTGCTGGAAGCTCAGATTAGCCGTTTTGTGGTAGCTGTTTGCTGCAATCGAGATCTTTTCTTCGTCATAATCGATGCCCGTAATGCAACGCTCAGGGTTTTTATAATGCAGAAAAAAAGAGAGATATCCGTAGCCGCAACCGAGGTCCAGGATATTTTTGCGATCACCGATCAGGTTGTTGTAAAAAGTAAAATTCGCGCTTTCCAGCCTCCATTTGATCTTGAAGTACCATTCCAATACCGGTCCTTTGAAAACGTAGTTGGTAAATATCCTGTGTTTCAAATAGCCGGTATCTTCCATTTCGTATTGAAATTCGGCGTAGCTGCTTCGGAAATAGGCTGCTATATTTTTGGTTTGATCGCGCAGCTGGCCGCTCCGTTTTTCGTCGGAAGGCGGGATAGGAGGCAGGACGCGCACATTCAGCGCGCCCGGGCGGATCAGAAAATCACCTTTTGGCAATACTTCGTGCGCCCCGTGGATCAGCACCGGCTGAATGTCCAGATCAAGTTGGGCGGCTAAGTGAAATGCACCTTTGTGAAAACGCGCGATCTCACCGTCTTCTGAGCGGGTACCTTCCGGGAAAATGAGTAAAGAATAGCCTTCCCTGACCAATGCCCGCACTTTTTCAATATTCTCCTCGGTACCATCATCGGTGTAAACATAACCTGCATACCGGATGATCGGACCGAAAAATGGCGATTTATAAACCCAGCCTTTGACCATCAATACGATTTTCGGATGGAGCATGATCGCGAGCAGAATATCCAGGAACGAAGTGTGGTTGGCAATAAAGATCACAGGCTTGTCCATATTCAGGTTTTCCAGTCCTGAAAAGCGCTTTTTTACGTGCGGGCCAGAGTATATCACCGTTTTTGCAAACCACGAAAGTGACCGGTTGATCATCTCGCGTTTACGCTTTTTGGAGATTGGTAAAAGCAAAACTGTGACCAGCTTGGAATGTAAAAACAGGCAGCCGGACAGAAAATAGGTAAAGCTGGAAATGCTGATCAAAAACGGCAGCATCGTAACCGGCGCTCTTTTGCGGGCTATTCTGTTTTGAACAAAAAAATCAAATAGTACCGGCTGAAATGCGAAAGAAATAAACAATATACAAGCAATTCCTATCACGCTGATTAACGCAACTGAATGAATAGCAGGGTGTTCGGCAAAAATCAGGACGCCGGTTCCGATAATGGTAGTGGTGGCAGATAACAGGATCGCCGATTGGTAGGAGCTGAGCGTATCTTTCCGGTATTTGTATTTCCCCAAAAGACCGTCGGTAACGAAAATGCTGAAATCGTCGCCCAGACCGAAGATAAATGTGGTGACGATGACATTCACAAAATTGAATTTAATACCCAGTAGCGCCGCTATTCCGAGGATCCAGATCCAGCTGATCACCATCGGAAGAAACGAAAGCAGCGTAAGTTCGATCCTTCCGTAAACGAGCAATAGGGTGAGGAAAACGATTGAGGCTGAGATCAATAGCAGGTAATTGAAATCGTTTTTGACCATCGAAAGCATTTCGCTGGCCATTTCGCCCCTGTCAAATAATGCGGCACCGGGAATGTTGCGCAGTTCGCTTTTCACAAAAGGCAGGTTCTTCTGAGGCACGATCAACGTGGAAATAAACGTACTGCCCGACCGGTTTTGCTCGATCAGATTATCAATACCTAATTCCTGAAAAAGTGTGTCCAGGGAAACAGAATGCTGGTTTTGCCCCGCTACCCAGCTTTTGAAATCATTAAAAGCGAAAGAATTAAAACCATTTTTCGCTCCCGCCCGGTCCATGATATTGAATGTTACTTCCTTGCGGCCAAGGTCCCAGAATTCGTGCCACTTCCGGTTGCGCTCAATCTGTAAATCACGCGGTATCAGCAAGGCACCCGAGCTCGCAAAACTGCTCACATTTCCATTGGTCCGCAGTTCTGCCAGTTTTTGGTAGATATTAAAATTGATCTTTTCGGCTGTATTGCGATTTGCGTCCGAGGCAAAAACGTAGATCCTTTTCTGCGTTTTAGGGTCAATGCCGGTGAGCGCCTGCTCTCGCGAAGCAAGGTCGTCACTTTGAATGCTCAGGTTTTCGAAGCCGCTGTCAAATTCTGTAAATCGCGCAAAATAGAGAAATACAAGGGTTAGCAATGCAATTACGCCGAGCATTGCGGGCCGCCATTTAGAAGATATTGCAGGCAAGCGGAGCGATTTTCTTTCGGCAGGTAATTTTTTATAGTCAAATGATGCTGATTCCAATATGACCGGCAAAGCGGTGAGTGTGAAAATGGCAGCTCCCAAAAGGCTAAGTGACGAAAACAGCCCGAAATCCTGCAAAACGGTTGAATTTGCGAAGTTGAGCGCACTGAACGCCATGATAGTCGTGAAACTTCCCGTAAGGAGCGGCGCGCTTACTTCCTTTACCGCAGTGGAAATGGAGGCAGTGTGCCGTAAATGCGTAAAAAAATGGAATGCATAATCGAGCAATATCCCGAAGATAACCGCGCCGGTAGCCAATGAAATGCCGGAAATTTCAGGTCGCAGGTAACCTATGATACCCAATGCAAAAACAGCCCCGAAAACGCCAGGGAGCAGCATAAACAGGGGAATGAGGAATTTGCGGTAATAGCCGATCAATAGTAAAAGGATCGCCCCGATCGCGATAAAAGAGGTGAGGTAACTGTCGCGTTTCACCTGTATCGCGTTCCGCGCAGCAATTTCGAAAGTGCCGAAATACGTGAGATGGTTGTACCGGTGCTGCGCATTCCATTTCTCGCGAAAAGCCTCTGTAAGCTCAAACAGCTCCACATTTTTATCCGAATTACCCGAATCAAATGCAGTGGAAGCGAAAATGAGCATTTGCCTTCGATCGGACGAAAACATCATTCCGTCGTCGATAACCAGGTTTCCCGCATTGTTACTCGCATTCAGCGACTGGAAATATTTACCCGTGATACCGAGCGGATCATTTAATATGAATGCTTTCAAAAAAGAGCCGCCGGGCGTAAGCAGCTGATTGTATGTAGCTGCTACCGAAGCTTTTATCGAGTCGGGGGCGAGGCGCGAGCTGATATGTGCATAGTAGGATTCGTCGATCAGCTGCGGAAAATGGGTGTACACATATTCGTAAAGATCCTCCTGCACATTGGGCCGCTCGATCTGCAAATTCCGGATATATCCTTTCGTATATCTGGTCAGTGAATCCGAAAACCCCTCGGCGAGCATTCTGGCCGACTCAGTATCAGTGTCTTCCGGAATCTTAATGGAAAATACAATCTGGTTGATAATGTTTTTATTCTCTACCAGCTGGTTGAATTCTTCAAAGCTTTTTCCTTTCGGTAAAGCAGCGAAGATACTTTGGGTGACTTTTAACCGGAAAATACCGGAAAAAAGAAATGCGCAAAGCAATATAAGTGTAAAGTAAAATGCTGTTTTGTGACCGGAAAGGAATTTATTTAACCTTAAAAGCAAATCTCCGATCATCGGGGCTGGAACGAGTGAGTGTGAGACAAAATTAATCAAATGTACAAATCCGGCAACTCCCTGGCAGGCCGGAGGCGGTGATCCTGCGGTTTGTCAAAGCGGCAAAAAAAGATTTATTTTACACAACATTCAATTACTCCATCTTTAAATGAATCGTATTTCATTAGCTCAGATCGAGCAATATGCTTTTGAAAAAAAGGAATTTATTTTAGCCGACGACGCCCTCAACCAAGTATCGAAATCTTTTGCTTTTTTAACCAATTTCTCCAAAGATAAAATTATATACGGGATCAATACGGGCTTTGGCCCGATGGCCCAGTACCGCATTGAGACCGACAAGCTCAGTGCCCTTCAATATAACCTGATCCGCAGCCATTCCAGCGGGGTAGGTAAGCCGCTTTCCGAAATATACGCGCGCAGCGTCATGGTTGCGCGGCTGAATTCGTTTTTGCAGGCCAATTCCGGTGTAAGTACGGCTGTAATCAAGCAGTTGGTTGCCTTTTTAAACAATGATATCGTTCCTGAGATTTTCGAGCATGGCAGTGTGGGAGCGAGTGGTGATTTGGTGCAATTGTCGCATTTGGGACTTAACCTGATCGGCGAAGGCTTTGTGTATGAGGATGGTGTGCGAAAAAAAACGGAAGAGGTTTTAGCTCAGAAAAACATTGCGCCGCTGAAAATGGAACTCCGCGACGGGCTTGGCCTGATTAACGGAACTTCCTGCATGACGGGAATGGCGGCTATCAATATTATATATGCAAAGCGCTTGCTGCAATGGGCCGTAGCGGCTTCGTCGATGCTGAACGAAGTGATCGAGGCTTTTGACGATTCGTTTTCCAAAGAACTCAATGCGGTTAAACATCATAAAGGCCAGCAGCTGATCGCGCAGCAAATGCGTGATTTTGTGGCAGGAAGCCAAATGATCCGCAGCCGCGAGGAGTTGTTCAAGGACGATACCGCGATGCAGCGCAAGGAATTTGAACGGAAAATACAGGAATACTATTCGATCCGGTGCGTGCCGCAAATACTGGGGCCAATACTGGATACGATCCAATATGCGGAGGAAGTGGTTGAGAATGAGCTGAATTCAACAAACGATAACCCTATCGTAAAACCGGAGGACGATAACGTTTTTCATGGTGGTAATTTTCATGGTGATTATATTTCGCTGGAAATGGATAAGGTGAAAATCGTGCTGACGAAGCTTTCGATGCTCATGGAAAGGCAGCTTAACTTCTTGATGAATAGTAAGTTAAATGGTAAATTTCCGCCGTTCCTGAATGCGGGTACCTGGGGACTGAATTTCGGATTTCAGGGTATTCAATTTACGGCAACTTCTACAACCGCTGAAAACCAGGCGCTTTCTACTTCGGTATATGTGCACAGTATTCCCAATAACAATGATAATCAGGATATTGTGAGTATGGGTACCAATAGCGCGGTGATCGCCAAGCAGGTTTTGGAAAACTCTTTTCAGGTGATGTCGATACATATTATGGCGATCTGCCAGGCTATTGACCTATTGGAACCAGAAGAAAAAGAGCGGCTATCTCCGAATGCAAAATCGATTTATACGCAAATCCGTCAGAAAGCACATTTTGTAAAAGAAGATCTGCCGCAATCGGAAAGTATTGCAGCAGTTTTAGAATATATTAAAGAAACCCCCTTTCAATTATGAGCTGTGCTTTGGTAACAGGCGCGTCCCGTGGACTAGGCAGAGCTATTGCAGTTCAGCTTTCAAAAGATCACGGACTGCATATTCTGGTTAATTACGCTTCAAATGAGGCAGCTGCGAAAGAAACGCTGGCTGAAATCGAATCGGCGGGCGGGAGCGGGGAGTTGCTGCAATTCAATGTGCAGACCAAATCGGAAGTGGACGAAGCCCTGAACAGCTGGAAGGAAAAGAACGAAGAAAAATCGATCAGCGTTTTGGTCAACAATGCAGGTATTACCCGCGACGGGCTGTTTATGTGGATGCCGGAGAAGGATTGGGACGACGTTTTGAATATATCTGCAAAAGGACTTTTCAACGTAACCCAGAACGCGATCCAGCAAATGCTGCGCAAAAGATCGGGGCGGATCGTGAATATCGCTTCGGTATCAGGAATGAAAGGGGTAGCGGGCCAAACGAACTATTCGGCGGCGAAAGGCGCGATCATTTCGGCTACAAAAGCATTGGCCCAGGAAGTCGCAAAACGCAAAATTACTGTTAATGCAGTAGCGCCCGGTTTCATCACCAGCGATATGACGAAAGATCTGAATGAGGCGGAATTGAAACAAATGATCCCGATGAATCGTTTTGGGAATCCGCAGGAAGTGGCGCATTTGGTGAGCTTCCTGGTTTCTGAAAAAGCCGGCTACATTACCGGTGAGGTTATCAATATTAACGGTGGGATTTATTCATAAATAATGGGTCAAAGAGTTGTCATAACGGGAATCGGAATTTACTCTTGCCTGGGTGCAAACCTGGAAGAGGTTACGAAATCCCTGTATGCAGGAAAAAGCGGAATTGTATTTGACCAGATAAGAAAGGATTTTGGCTTCCGCTCGGCATTGACGGGCATGGTCCCGGAGCCCGATTTAAAAAGTTTCCTGTCCCGCCGCCAGCGCGTGGGAATGCACCAGCCGGCTATTTACGCTTACATGGCGACCAAAGAAGCCCTTGAATACGCCGGACTTGATATTGATTTTTTGGAAAAAACAGAAACCGGTATTATTTACGGAAATGACAGTACCGCCGCTTCGGTAGTGGAGGCTATTGATAAAGCAAAGGAAAAACACGATACGATGCTGATCGGCAGCGGCGCGATTTTTCAGAATATGAATAGCACCGTGAATATGAACCTGTCGACGATATTCAAGTTGAAAGGGATCAATTTCACACTGAGTGCCGCCTGCGCCTCGGGTTCGCATTCGATTGGAATGGGTTACCTGATGATCAGTCAGGGATTGCAGGACCGCGTGATCTGCGGAGGCGCGCAGGAGATCAATGCTGCTTCAATGGCCGCTTTCGACGGGCTGGGCACTTTTTCTGTTCGCGAATCCGAGCCAGCCCGAGCTTCCCGGCCTTTTGACCGCGACCGCGACGGGCTGATACCCAGCGGGGGTGCAGCGACGGTAATCCTGGAATCTTACGAAACCGCCATGGAACGCGGCGCGCCGATCCTGGGCGAACTGATCGGGTACGGGTTTTCCTCCAACGGCGACCATATCTCAAATCCAAGTATCGACGGCCAGAAACGCTCGCTGCAAATGGCATTGAAGCAGGCCGGCATTGCCAGGGAAGAAGTCGACTATATTAATGCGCACGCTACCTCGACGCCCGTTGGGGACGGAAGCGAAGCCCGCGCGATCTTTGATGTTTTCGGGGAAAAAGTGCCTGTAAGTTCGACCAAATCCATGACCGGGCACGAATGCTGGATGGCCGGCGCGAGCGAGATCGTGTATTCGCTGCTGATGATGCAAAACAGTTTTATAGCACCCAATATCAACTTTGAAAATCCGGACGAAGACTCGGCGCGGATCAATATTATTTCCGAAACGAAGGAGCAAAAGATCGACTGTTTCCTATCCAACTCCTTCGGTTTTGGCGGTACGAACTCAACGCTTATCATCAAAAAAGTGTAGGATTTTCGCATTTCAATACTTCGTAACCGGCGAATTGTTGTACCCGTATTTTCGTATTTTTGTTCTCCTCCAGAGGTCATATGATGATAGTTAACCGAATGTTAGTTGTTTTGTGAACTTGCCGGTGCTTTTAAAATCTGGGAATATTTTTAACTATCAGTGAGAATAAACTAATTTTACAGCTATGTATGCTAACGATGTAAAAATGAGTTGGGAAGAAGTGATCGAAGGGACCAGGGACTTTTTATCAACGGAGTTTGAAGTGGACAGAAGCGAGATTCGTCCTGAGAACAGTTTGAAGGATACCCTCGATCTGGACAGTCTCGATTACGTGGATCTTGTGGTGTTGATAGAAGAAAACCTTGGAATCAAGCTCTCAGGTGAAGATTTTAGAGAGATTGTTACCTTCGGAGATTTTTATCAGTTAGTCCGTAAGAAACTTGCACTTTAAATGAGCCGTTGGGACGGTAAGACCAAGGGATCTTTAACAGGGTACAAGATATTTCTCTTTTTCATTAATACCCTGGGACTGAACTTTGCCTATTACCTGCTGCGAATAGTCACTTTTTATTACTATCTGTTCGCCTCCAAGCCCAGGAACGCGCTGCTCGATTTTTATCAGAATACCCTTCACATTCAGCGGGCCGGCGCGAAAAAGCTGGTTCGGAAAAATTTCTATATTTTCGGACAAACGCTTGTCGACCGCGCTGCTTTTCTGCTGGGCAGGAATGAACAATTCACCCACACTTTCGAAAATGAGCAGTACCTGATCGATATCCGTGATCAGGGCAAAGGCGGGATACTGCTGAGCGCACACCTGGGAAACTGGGAAACTGCCGGAAACCTGCTCAAAGGCCGCATTACCCCAACAATCAACATAGTAATGCTGGACGCCGAAGTGGAGAGCATTAAGCAATATATGGATCTGTCGACCGGCGGTTCCCGGTTTAAAGTAATTGCGATCAAGAATGATCTCTCGCATATTATTTCCATTCGCAACGCATTGATCAATAACGAATTCGTTGCTATTCATTCAGACCGTTACCTGGAAGGTGCCAGATACATTGAGCTTGATTTTTTGGAAAAAAAAGCAAAATTTCCACACGGTCCGTTTGTGATTGCGTCGAAATTTGATGCGCCGGTGACCTTTGTATTTGCGGCTAAAAATGGCAAATACAGTTATCACCTCAGCGCAACTTTGCCCATAACCTCTAAAATGAAGCCAGAAGAAATTGCCCGATTGTACGTCACTCAGCTGGAAAAAAAGGTGAAGGAATATCCCGAGCAGTGGTTTAACTACTATAATTTTTTCAATTAATGCTGATTACAAGGGAATCGATCACCGACTACATTCCGCACCGTGCGCCGTTTATTATGGTTGATAGCCTGATCAGCGTAACTGAGGCGAGATTTGAAACAGAGTTTCGCATTGAAGCTGATAATTTGCTCGTCGCAAATGGCTATTTCCAGGAAACGGGATTGATCGAAAATATCGCGCAAACTTGTGCAGCTTCATTCGGTTATCTGGCGAAAGAGCAGGCTGGGGAAGCAAAGATCGGGTTCATCGGGGCGATCGGGAAGCTGGAAGTTTTTGAGCTTCCGCCCGTCGGGGCAACCGTGCAAACGATCGTAATCCCGCTGCACCAGCTGGGAAATATTTACCTTGTGAAAGGTGAAAGTTTCCTGGAAGGACGTATATTGCTGGGTTGTGAAATGAAGATTGTAGTGACGGAATGACCCCAAACAAACGATAATAATGATTGCTTCGGAAATCGAAATTGATATAAGATTTAGTGAAACCGACGCCATGGGCGTAGTTTGGCATGGGAACTACCTCAAATTTTTTGAAGACGGACGCGAGGCTTTTGGTAAAACTTTCGGACTCGAATACCTTAAAATTTTTGACCACGGATATTTTACCCCAATCGTCAAATCGGAAATTGACCACAAGGCGCCGGTCTATTACGGGCAGGCAATCAAAGTGATCACCAGATATGTGCCCACCAAGTCTGCGAAGATCCAGTTTGAATATGAAGTAGTTAATCAGACAACCGGCGAAGTATGTGCGATCGGTAAAACCATGCAGGTTTTTTTAGATAAAGAAACGCGCACGCTTGAATTGATCACGCCCGATTTTTACCGGGAATGGAAAAAAAGGAATCAGGTATAGTCCTGTTTCCAAAAACCAGCGAATTAAAAATGAGTTATATAGGTGCCGAGGTAATTATCAGTCCGCTCGGCGACACTGCGGAGGAAAACTGGAATGCCCTGGCCCAAAACCGGTCGGGTATTTCGTTTGTTGAGGGAGCAGGATATACAGGTGAGGGAATGTATCTGGCAAAGATGCTCGCGCTGAACACGACCAGGCGGTTTAAAAACCTGCTCATTCAGGCACTTACTAAGGTTTCGGAGCTCATCGATTCTCAAATTATCACCTCAACCCGCACGATCGTTATCATCAGTTCCACCAAAGGTGCGCTTGATACTGATATTAAAGATCAGTTCGCGGGACCTGCTGCGGCTCTTTCCCGACATTTTAAGTTAGCCAATCAACCGATCACGGTTTCCAATGCCTGCATTTCGGGCGTGCTGGCGATCAATACGGCGGGAAAGTTGGTTGAGGCCGGCATTTATGAACATGCAATCGTGATCGGATGTGACGTCATTTCGGATTTTGTAGTGAATGGTTTCCAGTCCCTTTTTGCTGTAAGCGACAAACCTTGTGCTCCTTTTGACAATGCAAGAAACGGGATTACGCTGGGGGAAGGTTGTGGAGCCGTGGTTTTATCAACTTCAAAAGACATTTTTAAAGAAACCCCGTTTCAGTTGCTGGCAGGCGCAAGTGCCAATGATGCCAACCACATTTCCGGCCCGTCGAGGACAGGAGAAGGGTTGTTCAGAAGTGTAATTAAAACGCTGACCAGTAATAAGATAGACACAGCTGAAATAGACTTTATCTGTGCGCATGGAACTGCGACGATCTATAATGATGAAATGGAATCGATTGCATTCGATAGGCTGAGTATGAGCAATATTCCTCTCAGTAGTCTGAAAGGCTATTTCGGTCACACCTTAGGCGCTGCCGGACTGATCGAAACAGCCACTTCCATCCAAATGATGCGCAATAGTGAGCTGGTCAAAAGTCTGGGTTATAGCGAGAAAGGAACTTCCAAGCCGTTAAATATCATTACTGTAAATGAAAAACGGCGTTTATCGGCTGTATTAAAAACCGCCTCGGGATTTGGTGGAGGAAATGCATCCTTGTTAATCAGGAGTATATGAATTTTGTAACGGGATATTGCCGGTTAAACGAGGATTTCTGTGCTGTGAATGGAGAAGTAATTTCCCGTCGGGATGTAGATTCAGAAGATTCCTGGTTCAAGCAGATCTATAAGGAACAGGAATTTGTTTACCCCAAATTTTATAAAATGGACTTGCTTTCGCAGGCAGGTTTTCTGGGCGCTGAACTGATTAAGCGGGCGAATCTGCGCGTTGCTGGTAGCTATCCGGACGATGAAATTGCAATGATTTTTGCAAACAGTTCGTCGAGCACCGATACGGATATGCGCTTTTTGCGGTCGTATGAGGGTAATTCGTCTCCCAGTCCGTCACTTTTCGTTTACACGCTGCCTAATATCGTTTTAGGAGAAATCGCGATCTTGAACAAATGGTACGGAGAGAATATGTTTGCCATTTTGCCTAATTTTGAGCCCGGTTTTTATATCAATTACTTGAATATCACAAAATCAGGCGGGTCGAAAGCTGCGCTTTGTGGCTGGCTCGAAATTCTGGAAGGGAAAGTCGACGTGTTCTTATTTTTTGTTGAAGAAAATGAAGAAACTGGCACGCCGCTGAATGCGGAAAATCTGGCCAGCCTATTTAACCACAAACCATCGATAAACTAAAAAGCATAACAACATCACATCGACAATGGACACGTTAAAAGAAGACCTTAAAAAGCAGATCATAGAGCAGTTAAACCTCGAAGACATTACCCCAGCGGACATTTCCGACGATAATCTATTGTTCAACGAAGAGGGTCTTAACCTGGATTCGATCGACGCGCTGGAACTGATCGTGTTGCTCGAAAAATACCACGGCATTCAGGTTACAAACCCTGACGAAGGCAAAGTAGCTTTCAGATCTATCAATTCCATGGCCGAATACATCCGTAAAAGGAAAAGCTGATCTTCCAATGAGTGTACGCATTACCAGTATTGGTGTCGTTTCGGCTATTGGATTTTCAGTGGCAGAAAACCTGCAATCACTGCGGGAAGGGAAATCAGGTATCGGGGAAATAACTTATCTGGAAGATTCGCGACCTTTTTTGGTGGGCGAGGTGAAAGCTTCCAATGCGGACCTGAAAGGAAAATTGGGTCTTGATTCTTCACATATTTCCCGTACCTCACTCCTGGGGCTTCACGCCGCAAGGGAAGCGTGGGGCGAGAATAAGTTAAATAGCGAGCTACGAACCGGCATTATTTCCGCTACTTCGGTGGGCGGAATGGATAGGAGTGAGGTTTTTTACAAAGATTATCTTACCCAAAATAATCCGGATTATACGCTGCTGAAAACGCACGATAGTGGCTCCACAACGGAGCGGATCGCTGTGGAAATGGGCATTTCGGATTATGTAAATACGTTATCAACTGCTTGTTCCTCAGGTGCTAATGCGATTATGCTGGGCGCAAGACTGATCCTGCAAAATAAGCTGGACAGGGTGCTCGTAGGCGGCTCGGATGCACTCGCGCGGTTCACAATTGATGGTTTCAGGTCGCTGATGATCTATGACGATCAATGGTGCCGGCCATTTGATGAAACGCGAAGCGGCCTGAATCTGGGCGAAGGAGCTGCTTTTTTACTTTTAGAGGGAGAGAAAAGCATTGCGTTTTCGGGAAATAAAACGATTTGTTACCTCAGTGGCTGGGCGAATGCTGCTGACGCGTATCACCAAACTGCTTCGTCGCCGGAAGGAGTCGGTGCTACACTGGCAATCGGAAATGCATTAAAAAAATCCGGAATTGAGCCGGAAGCGATCAGCTATGTGAATGCGCACGGTACCGGCACAAAAAATAACGATCTGTCTGAATCCGTGGCGCTGAAAAATGTGTTTGGCGAAAACATTCCTTTGTTCAGTTCTACAAAAGCATTCACCGGGCACACGCTGGCCGCGGCTGGCGCGATAGAGGCAGTTTTCTCGGTGCTGGCGATTCAAAATGGTCTGGTTTACCCTAATCTGAATTTTAAAAATCCCATTGAAGAAACTTGCTTGACACCCGTTACAAGCCTGCAAACCGATATTCCGATCCACGCCGTACTCTCGAATTCATTTGGTTTTGGCGGTAATAATTCTTCCCTGGTATTCGCAGATCACGCGTGATATGGAAAAAAATACCTATTATATAACCGCCGCCTCGACGATCTCACATCAGGATACTTTCGGTAAAACCGGATTTTCGGATTCCATGAGCCCGGTGGTGCCTCCCGCATTGATTACCCCTGATTACAAAGCATTTATAGACGCTGGTCTGTTGCGTCGAATGAGCAAGATCCTGCGAATGGCGGTGGCTTGTGCCAAAGATTGCCTCGCTCAGACCGGTCTGGACCAGCCGGATGCGATCATTACCGGAACTGGTTTGGGCTGTTTGCAGGATACCGACAAATTTCTCAATACCTCCCTTACCGTAGAGGGACTTTTGCCGCCGACTGCATTTATCCAGTCTACACATAATACAATGGCGGGGCAGATTTCGCTGAGCCTTGGCAACCACGGTTACAACATGACCCACACGCAGAACACACTCTCTTTCGAGCACGCGATGGTGGATGCCTTATTGCTACTGGACGAAGGAGAGGAGCATATTCTGGTAGGTGCTGCCGACGAGCATATTGAAATCCTTTCCGAGATTACGTCGCATTTAGGCTATGCACCAGGTTTTCCGCTGACTTCGGGAGCTTCTTTTTTTACTATTTCGAAAGAAAAAGGGGAGGGTACTGTTGCTCGCATTGCGGATTGTGAACCGGTAGCATTTGCGAAGGATCCGGTAAAGAAATTAACGCGATTTTTAAATAATAACTCGCTGGAAATAAACGACCTAAGTAAGATTATCTACGCTGTTCCCGGCAATGCAAACGAAGGTGAATACGAGAGCATTTGGCGAAAAGCGGGTTTAGATCCTGAAAAGTGTATTAATTATTTGTCGTTATGCGGCGTTTATCCTACGGCATCAGCATTCGCATTGAATTATGCGGTTGATCTGATCAGTCAGGACAGATCGCTCAAAAATATCCTTATCTTCAATGCGCTCAGAAAAGAAAATCTGGGCCTAACCTTGGTACAAAGCGTTGAAGCATAATCTGGTTACATTCATTTCTATCACCGTTTTTGCATTAAGCGGGATCATTTTCTGGGACACCGGCCTGGCCTGGATCGTTTGGATTATTATAGTGCTCCTATACCTCGCCGCTACTGCCTACGGTTCTTTCCACATTCAGTCCAACTACTTTTTCAAATCGGTTAACAAAGGAAAGAGAAAGGCGATTTCACTTACTTTCGACGACGGCCCCGATCCTGACACAACTCCGAAGATCCTGGCAGTTTTAAGGGAAAAGAAAATTCAAGCCGCATTCTTTGTAATTGGGAAAAAGGCTGCTAAGTATCCGGAGCTTTTAAAACAGATTGAAGATGAGGGACATACAATAGGAAATCACACATTCAGTCACAGTTACTTCTTGGGATTTTTCTCAAAAAGCAGATTAAAAGCAGATATTAGTCACTGTACTGAAATCATATCTTCTACAATTAATAAAACCCCGCTCTTTTTCCGGCCGCCATTTGGGGTTACAAATCCCGTTTATGCTTCGGTTTTAAAAGAACTCGGGCTTCATTCAATTGGCTGGTCTGTCAGGAGCCTGGATACCCGGGCGGATAATAAGTATCAGATTATCAATAGGGTTATGTCCAAATTAAAATCGCGGGACATCGTTTTACTGCACGATAATTTGAAAATCACCGCCGATTCACTGGAAGATGTGATCGAGCATTGTCTGCAAAAAGGGATCAAGATCGTCCCGCTCTCCCAACTGATTGAAAAAGCACCCTATGATCAATAAAAGCATTTTAAGTTTGCTGCTCGTATTTTCTTGCCTGAATTTAAATGCTCAGAGTTTTAAGCCAGCGGCGGACCAGGCAAAACTCCTGGCAGAACTAAAAAAAACGTCGCAGGCTACCACTTCCATACAGGCTGCATTTACCGAAGAAAAGCACCTGGCTGTGTTGAAAGAGCCTGAGCGATCGTCGGGGGTATTCTATTTCAAACAAAATAAAATGCGCTGGGAACAAAAAAATCCGGTCAAATATGTGATTATGATCAATGGCGACAAGCTGCGGATCGAGGAAGGTGGGAAAGAGAAAAACGTAGGGCAGGCGAGCAGAATGGCGGCTCAGATCAAGGAGTTGATGATCGGGCTCGTGAATGGAGATTTTCAGCAGAACAAAGCTTTTTCAATCGCAGCGCTGGCCAGCGACGACCAGTATATGATCGTTCTGACGCCGGTGAACAGGAGATTGAAGAACATCTATTCCAAAATCACAATGGTATTCCCGAAAAGTACCCTCAGGTTAAAAGAACTTACTTTTTTCGACAAAGGAGGCGACCGGAATTTACTGAAATTCCATAGCGAAAAATTCAATTCGCAAATAAATGATAGCCTCTTCGAGATTTTGTAAGTATACCCTTCAAAGCAATGTCGCAGGAAATTTACAACATTGAACATACCGGATTTGTCGACGGCCAGCTTGTTTCCGAGGTATCGGTGAACGCAGCGCATTCGATTTTTGAAGGTCATTTTCCAGGTTCACCCGTTACGCCCGGCGTGATACAAATGCAAATGGTCAGGGATATTCTGGCGCAGCATCTGGGTCGGCCGTTGAGACTTAAAGCGCTCAGAACTTGTAAGTTCCTGGAAATTCTCGACCCTGCCGCCAATCCGTCGGTAACGATCAATATAAAGTACAAGGCGGAAGAATTGGTAGAAGTATCTGCAACCGGACAATGGGGAAGTACGGTTTTTTTTAAAATGCAGGCAACTTACGTTTACGAATAAGGCTCTTTTTAATTACTCAGCGGACATTTTAAATCGATTTCTATTAGTCCCGTATTACAAAATGACGCTTTCGGATATTCAGTGCTGCATTATCATTCCCACCTACAATAATGAGAATACTGTACGCCGGGTTATCGACTCGGTTATGCCCTATGCGGCGGGGGTTACCTTCTTTGTTGTCAACGATGGTTCCACCGACAGTACCTTGCACATTTTGGCTTCTTATGGTGTGAAGCTCAGGGTTTTAAACAGCTTTCCTAATCGCGGCAAAGGCTATTCGCTGCGACTTGGTTTCAAGGAAGCGATCAAGCTCGGTTACAAATATGCGCTTACACTTGACTCTGATGGTCAGCACCTTGCGAGTGATATCCCGGTGTTTATAGAAGGAGCCCTGCAACATCCGGGCGCGCTGCTGATGGGATCGCGGAATATGGAGCAGGAGGGAGTGCCGGGCAAGAGCTCTTTCGGTAATAAATTTTCCAATTTCTGGTTCAAATTCGAGACCGGCATTACACTGCCGGATACCCAAACCGGCTTTCGGTTATATCCTTTGGAGCCGCTGAAAACCATCAAACTCTTTACGACCAAATTCGAGACCGAAATTGAAGTAATCGTCAAAATGGCCTGGCGTCAGGTCCCGATCATACCGGTTAATATCAACGTTATTTACGATAAAAATGAGCGCGTAACGCATTTCAGGCCGTTTCGCGACTTTACAAGGATCAGCATTCTCAATACCTGGCTGGTGATCCTGACCCTCCTTTATTATCTCCCCAAAAGAGTGATCGAGGAAGTGCGGAGAAAAGGTTTATGGAAATTAATTAAGGCGGAAGCCATTAAATCCGACGAATCCAACTTCAATAAAGCGCGCTCAATCGGGTTCGGATTCTTCATGGGAATCGTGCCGATCTGGGGGTTTCAGTTGCTGGTGGGCATACCGCTTTCGATTTATTTCAAGATGAACAAAGTGCTTTTTCTGGCCGCGGCGAATATCAGTATTCCGCCGATGATCCCGCTGATCATATTCCTGAGCTACAAATTCGGCGGTTTGTTTTATCAGAATGGGGTTCAGATTAACGATCTGAAAAACCTTTCCCTCGAATCTATTCACCTCAATTTTGTCCAGTATTTTCTGGGAGGAACCTTATTGGCTGCTGCAGCTGGAGTAGTGACGTTCCTCATAAGCCTCTTGGTCCTAAAAATTGCGCGGCCAAAAAGTACAAAGGAGTTGTAAGCTAGTCAGTTAACAGTGACAACTCGTCTGGCGCAGTAGATTTCAATGCTTTCCGTCCTCAAAATATTCCCCAAATTTTTATAAAATCTATACGAATTAACCAAAAATAAGCCTTTTGCGATTTTGTTATGAGGTCTCATTCTCTATATTTACGGAATTATAAACCTTACAACCAAACATTGTATATCGCATGAGTATCATTACCTATTTAGTGCCAGTGTTCGGTCTAATCGGCCTGCTGGTGATGTTCTTCAAAAGAGGCTGGGTTGTCCGCCAGGATGCAGGAAATCCTGAAATGAAAGAAATAGCGGATGCAATTGCAGATGGTGCCCTTGCCTTCCTGAAAGCCGAATGGCGTGTACTCATAATTTTCGGAATAATCGTCTCTATTTTATTAGGCTACTCCGGTACCCTCGTTGAAAATTCCAGTCCTTTTATCGGTCTGTCATTTATTATCGGCGCGTTCGTGTCTGCATTTGCCGGATATATCGGGATGAATATCGCTACAAAGTCAAATGTCCGGACCACACAGGCGGCACGTACGAGTCTGACCAAGGCGCTGGAAGTTTCCTTCACAGGCGGCTCGGTCATGGGGATTGGCGTGGCTAGTTTGGCTGTAATAGGTCTGGGCGGACTTTTCATCATTCTCTATTATTTTTTTGTAGGAGATTCTACGGACGTGAATGGTCTGGCGATGGAGAAAGTGCTCGAAGTACTGGCGGGTTTCTCGCTGGGTGCAGAGTCAATCGCCCTTTTTGCAAGGGTAGGAGGAGGAATTTATACAAAGGCTGCTGACGTAGGTGCTGACTTGGTAGGTAAAGTCGAAGCCGGTATTCCGGAAGATGATCCGCGTAACCCGGCAACAATTGCTGATAATGTGGGAGATAACGTGGGTGACGTGGCGGGTATGGGCGCCGATTTGTTCGGTTCTTATGTGGCTACGATCCTCGCTACGATGGTATTGGGTCGGGAAATTATTGCAGAAGGTGCCGACAATTTTGGCGGGATTGCACCGATTTTGCTTCCGATGGTGATTGCTGGAATGGGGCTTATTGCGTCAATTATTGGAATGCTGCTGGTGCGCGTGAGTAATGATAACGGCGATGTGCAAGGAGCGTTAAACCGCGGAAACTGGGGTTCTATTATTATTGTGTTGATTGTCAGCTATCCACTGACAATCTGGATGTTACCAGAAGGTAACCTGACAATAAGAGGAGTTGACTTTACTTCAATGGACGTTTACTGGGCGATTCTGCTGGGGTCTATTGTAGGCGCGATTATGTCGACAGTTACGGAGTATTACACCGCAATGGGAAAACGTCCGGTTCAGTCGATCGTGAATCAATCTTCGACCGGTCACGCGACGAATATCATCGGCGGACTTTCTGTCGGTATGGAATCGACGGTAATCCCGACGCTCGTATTGGCTGCTGGTATTTTTATCAGTTATGAATTTGCAGGTTTATACGGCGTAGCGATTGCCGCCGCTGGTATGATGGCGACTACCGCCATGCAGCTCGCGATCGACGCATTCGGCCCGATCGCTGATAATGCGGGTGGTATCGCAGAAATGGCACATTTGCCGGAAGAAGTGCGTGGCCGGACTGATATTCTCGATGCAGTTGGTAACACGACCGCAGCCACCGGAAAAGGTTTTGCGATTGCCTCTGCTGCATTGACCTCACTGGCTCTATTCGCTGCGTTCTGTGGTGTTGCGGGCATTAATTCCATTGATATTTACAAAGCAAATGTACTTGCCGGGCTATTTGTCGGCGCGATGATCCCGTTCATATTCTCGTCCCTGGCTATCGCCGCGGTGGGCCGCGCTGCCATGAAAATGGTAGAAGAAGTGCGCAGACAATTCCGCGAGATTCCCGGAATTATGGAAGGTACCGCCAAGCCTGAATACGATAAATGTGTCGCTATCTCGACTGAGGCTTCGATCCGCGAAATGGTAGCGCCTGGTTTGATCGCCCTGCTCGTGCCGGTTCTGGTTGGGTTTTTGTTTGGCCCTGAGGTACTTGGCGGAACTCTGGCTGGTGTTACGGTATCAGGTGTTTTAATGGGAATATTTCAAAACAATGCCGGGGGTGCCTGGGACAATGCAAAGAAATCTTTCGAAAAGGGAGCTGTAATCAATGGCGAAACCTTCTACAAAAAATCGGAGCCGCACAAAGCTGCTGTAACGGGGGACACCGTTGGCGATCCATTTAAAGATACATCGGGACCTTCTATGAATATTCTGATCAAGTTAATGTCGATCGTCTCACTAGTTATCGCCCCGCATATTGCAGTCGAACGTGCTGATATCCATAGTATGGATTCCAAAGTCAAAGTGCATGCAGTGTCACAATCCGAAGTAACTTCACCCGAATCAAATGCGGAGGTAGTAGCATTAAAGCTGCCTGCGAGTTCTAAATGATATTAAAAAGTTTAGCACTAAGCATATACCCGGTCGTAATTGGCTGGGTATTTTTGTTTGAAAGTTGTTGAGATTCTCTATTTTTAGACTCAAACAGTACCTATTATGCTTCAAAAACCAGATATCAGAAATATATTACAATCCAGCAAACCCCAATTAGAAAAATGGGGTGTGTCTGAGATCGGGTTGTTTGGGTCTGTTGTTAGAAATCAAAGTACAGTGAGCAGCGACATTGATATTCTCCTAGATTTTGAAAACGATAAGGAGACATATTTCAACTTTATTGAAACCTGTAATTTCCTAGAAGCTGTTTTTCAGGGATTTAAAGTGGATATTGTTTCCAAAAAAGGTCTTAGCCCATTTATCGGACCACATATTTTGAACGAGGTCGAGTATGTCTAAGGAGCTCTTTCAATTTTGCTGAGATTAAAGCTCACTAGTCAAGGAATGATTTTTGTTGAATAGCTCACAAGAACAATTCAACAAAACTCGAAAATCATGAAGAAGGCATTTGTTTTAGCTGCATTGATAGGACTTTCATCAGTAGCATACGCACAGGAGCAGACGAAAACGGAACAGGCCGTTGAAGAGACCAAGTCTGACGCAAGAAAGGCTAAGAAAGAACTAAAAAAAGATGCTAGAAAAGCTGGCGACAAAATCGAAGACGGAGCTGATAAAGTTGGCGACGGCGTAGAAAAAGGCGCTAAAAAAGCAAAACGCGGCACCGAAAAAGCTTACGACGCAACCAAGAAAGAAGCGAAAGAAGTTAGAGACGATGTGAAGAAAAAAGTTGACGACAAATAATGTAAGTTAATAGATACACACTTGGAATCCCGGTCATGAAAATGGCCGGGATTTATTTTTTTTAACCAGTTTCATAAACCTCAATATGCAACAGAATGTTGAAATAGGGGGAAGAATACCCGCAATGTTCATCATTTGCGAAAAGATTGTACTTATTAAAACACAGGAACTTAATCGCACTTTGGACCCGTTAATTGTACAATAGTATCACACAGTCATGACGAATAAACAGTACTTTTTTATCATTCTTATCCTGGGTTCGCTGGCAACCGTCAGCCCGTTCTCCATCGATATGTACCTGCCAGGTTTCCCCCGGATTGCCTCGGATCTTGCCACCACCATCGATCGTGTCCAGCTTTCATTGACCAGTTACTTGATCGGAATCTGTCTGGGACAAATACTTTACGGCCCACTTCTGGATCGTTTCGGACGTAAAAAGCCGCTTTACTTCGGTTTGGGTTTATATGTGATTGCCTCGCTCGGCTGTGCGCTCACTTCTTCGGTCGATGCGCTGATCGCGATGCGTTTTTTCCAGGCAATGGGCGGTTGTGTTGGTCTGGTGGCCTCACAGGCACTCGTTAGTGACCTTTTTGCGCCTCAAAAACGCGCTGAGGTATTTTCGCTGATCACGCTCGTTATAGCAGTTTCCCCAATGATCGCTCCTACAATAGGCGGTTATGTTACCTCCGCGATTGCCTGGCAGTGGATTTTTGTGATCCTGGCCGGTATTGTGGGCTTAATGATGCTTGCGATTTACTTTTTTCTCCCTACCGGAAGAGCAGCCGATCCGTCGGTGTCCCTGAAACCCAAAGCGGTTATGAATGGATTCGGGATCGTGTTGGGGCAGCCGCAGTTTTTGCTCTATACGCTGGCAGGAGGTTTGGCTACTGCCGCACCGTTTGCCTATATCGCGGGCTCTTCGGACGTTTTTATGAATATTTACAAAGTCTCGGAGCAGCAATATGGCTGGATCTTTGCATTCCTGGCGTTCGCGATGATCGGTTCGACGCAGCTGAATCATATTTTGCTGCGCAAATTCACGAGCGAGCAGATTATCAAAGTAACCCTGATTTGTCAAAGTGCAATCGGGCTGATCATGATCGTTGGGGTCTATAACAATATGTTCTCTTTGTTGGGATTGATCGGTATCATGTTCATTTTCCTTTGCGGCCAGGGACTCACCGGGCCTAACTCTTCTGCGTTATCACTGGCGCCATTTAACAAACATACCGGAAGTGCCTCTGCATTAATGGGCAGCTGGCGGATGGGCGCGGGAGCGATCATTTCTGCATTGGTAAGCTTATTCCATAACCAAACCGCCGTTCCGATGGTAGGTATGATGGCGTTTTGTTCGATCGCAGGTATGGTGATTATGTTTACCGGAAATGTGGTGGTAAGGCACCAATCGAGAAGGCACCAGGTCGAAGACGAGATTTCTGTTCTCCTTTAACGGATAGTCCGCGCGGTAATAGTCGGGCCTTGAAAAGCAGACCCGTATCACTTGTTTCATTCCCCAATCACAATTTCTTGCGCCAGTTTTACTTAATTTACATTGATCAAAATCGATGTTATGAAAAACCTGGTGTTACCGATACTGCTTTTATTGTGCGTTTTGACACAATCCTGCCAACAAAAGAAGGACAGTGAGTCGGAGGTGTTGCGCCCGATAAGTGAAGTTTTTGCTGCTTATCACAATGACAGAATGCAGCTCAATCCGCTCGAAGCGACGTTTAACGGCGACAATCGCTATAATGATAAAATGCCCGACGACCTGACTCAGGCCGGCAAATCTCGCGCAGGCGCATTTCATAAAAAATACCTCGACGAACTCTCCCGTTACGACCGCGACAGGCTGACCGAAGAAGAGAAAACAAGCTGGGATCTGCTGCAATGGGAATGCAATATGGGTCTGGAAGGGTTAAAATTCCCGAACGAGCTAATGCCGATCAACCAGATATTCTCGACGCATTTGCTGATCAGTCAAATGGCGAGCGGAAGCAGCGTGCAGCCTTTCAAAACAGTAAAAGATTATGAAAACTGGTTGAAAAGGGCGGACGGATTTGTAGTTTGGTGCGATACCGCGATGGTGAATATGCGGAAAGGTATCAAGGAAGGCTATGTTTTGCCGGCTTCTCTGATTAAAAAAGTGATTCCACAATTGGCCGATATGAATCACGGACCCGTGCAGGATCACCTGTTTTACACGCCGGTAAAAAACTTCCCGAAAGATTTTTCAGAAGCGGATAAAGCCCGCCTAGAAAAGGAATACAGCGAAATGGTGCAGTCAAAAATCATCCCGATTTTTGAAAAATTCCATGCATTCGTAGAGAAAGAATACTTGCCGGCCGGCAGAAAAACAGACGGTTTTGACGCCCTGCCACAAGGGAAAGCGATGTATGATTACTACATCAAGTATTTCACGACCACCGAAATGACCGCCGACGAGATCCATAACCTGGGGAGGAGCGAAGTGGAAAGGATTTCGAAGGAAATGGAGAAGGTAAAGGCTCAGGTTAATTTTAAGGGAGACCTGAAAGCATTCTTTGATGCGGTGCGCAAGAATAAGGAATTAATGCCTTACAAAAAACCGGAAGAGGTGATCGCGCATTTCAATAAGATCCACGAAAAGATCAAACCTAATCTGGTGAAATTATTCGAGCTGACCCCGAAAACACCTTTTGAGGTGCGGAGAACAGAAGCTTTCAGGGAATCTTCTGCCGCGGCCGAGTACAATCCGGGGCTGGCCGACGGTTCTCGGCCGGGTGTTTTTTATGTCCCGATTCCCGATGTAAAAACTTACAATAATGTGTCCGACGAAAGCCTTTTTCTGCACGAAGCGATTCCCGGCCACCATTATCAGATCTCATTACAGCAGGAAAATAAAGCATTGCCGGAATTTCGTAAAAACCTGTGGTATAGTGCTTACGGAGAAGGCTGGGCATTATATACCGAATCATTGGGCAAGGAACTGGGACTTTACACAAATCCCTATCAATACTTCGGCATGCTGAGCGCCGAAATGCACCGCGCGATTCGGCTGGTTGTAGATACGGGCCTGCATTCACAGGGCTGGACCAGAGAGAAAGCGATCCAGTATTCACTGGACCACGAAGCCGAGTCGGCCGAGAGTATTACTGCGGAGGTGGAGCGCTACATGGCGGGAGCGGGGCAGGCGCTTTCTTATAAGATCGGCCAGCTCAAAATCCGGGAACTTCGCTCGAAAGCGGAAAAAGAAATGGGCAGCAAGTTTGATATCAAAACCTTTCATAAGCTGGTTTTGGAATCGGGCTGTGTGCCTTTGAAGCTGTTGGAAGACAGAATCAACGAATGGATCGCCTCGGCGAAATAGCTATTAAAGTGCATTGGTGCTTGGTTTTGGGCGTATTTCATTTTTAGACAAGCATTTATATAACGGTCAAAAACCGGCTGGGAATTTCTGACAGTGGAAATTCTCAGCCGGTTTTATTTTTAGGATTCTGGAATGAACAGTATAGAGCAGGACAGTTAGTTTGTTTGAAATATGCATTATTGTATCAATAAATGTGCATTTTTTAAGTTATCTTAGTTAGAAGAACGAAAAAGTGTGATTGATTCCTGAACCTGCTACCATGAATTTTAAGACAAGAATTACCTGTATCGTACTTCTGGTATGGTGCGCATTGGTGTTTAAATCCTGCAATAACAGCTCGTCGACGCAAGTTACGGACGAAAAGATACCTGATCAGGTAAGCTACAATTTCGATATCCGGCCAATTCTTTCTGATAAATGTCTGGCTTGCCACGGCCCCGATGCAAATAAGCGCGAGGCTGGTCTGCGGCTTGACGATCCCGAAGCTGCGTTTAAAGCATTACAGGAAAATCCCAAAGCACACGCGATCGTGGCCGGCAAGCCGGAGCTTTCGGAAGCGTATCTGCGCATTACTACTACGGATACCGCGCTAAAAATGCCGCCGCCTAATTCAAACCTTAAACTGACCCAGCGGGAGGTTACCCTCATCGAGAAATGGATCAAGCAGGGTGCGAAGTACGAAAAACACTGGGCATTTGTGGCTCCTAAAAAGCCAGCCGTGCCGGAAGTTGACGACAAGGAATGGCCTAGAAACGAAATTGACCATTTTATTCTCGAAAAACAGGAGCAAAAAGGATTAAAACCCAACGAAGAAGCGGACAAAGAGCGCCTGCTGAAAAGACTCAGCCTCGACCTGACCGGCTTGCCGCCTACATTAAAAATGATGGACGAGTTTCTGGCTGACAAAAGTGAGAATGCGTACGAAAAGATGGTGGATCAGCTCCTTAAAAACCCTGCATACGGGGAGAAAATGGCGATTCACTGGCTGGATTTAGCCAGATATGCCGATTCTCACGGGTACCAGGACGATGGATACCGCACGCAGTGGCCGTGGCGCGACTGGGTGATCCATGCTTTTAATAAAAATATGCATTACAATGATTTCGTGACCTGGCAAATGGCGGGCGACCTGCTTCCAAATTCGAGCAAAGAGCAGCTGCTGGCGACTGGTTTCAACCGGAATCATAAAATAACAGAAGAGGGTGGGGTAATACCTGAGGAATACCGGATCATGTATGTGACAGACCGGAATGACCTTTTTGGCAAAGGACTTTTGGGCGTAACGCTCGAATGTGCGCATTGCCACGACCACAAATACGATCCGCTTTCGCAAAAGGAATATTATCAGATGTTTGCCTTCTTCAATAATGTAAGTGAAGTGGGTATCGAATCGGTGATCGGCGGGCCGGAAACTTATGCGAAGAAGCCTTTGATGGAGATTAGCGACGAGGATGTAAAAAGCATTCTGACGTTTGTGAATAAGCCTGATACCAACCGTCTGATCGTGTCCGTAATGGGCGATCTCGACTCTACGCGTAAAACGCACATTCTGAAAAGGGGCGTTTACGATGCATTGGGGGACGAAGTGGAGCCCGGAACACCAAGCTCTATTTTGCCTTTTGACAAAAAGTATCCTAAAAACAGACTGGGGTTGTCACAATGGCTATTTGATAAAAGGAATCCGCTGACTTCCAGGGTTTACGTCAATATACTTTGGCAGGAATTCTTTGGAAAGGGTATTGTAAAAACGTCGGGCGACTTCGGAATGCAGGGCGAACTTCCATCACATCCCGCATTGCTTGATTGGCTCGCGGTTGATTTTATGGAACACAACTGGGATATTAAACGGCTTGTAAAACAAATGGTTACCTCGGCTACTTACAGGCAATCGGCTGTGGTATCGAAAGAAAAACTGGCTGTTGATCCGGACAATATCCTACTGGCGCGCGGTTCAAGATATCGTATTCATGCGGAGTTTATCAAGGATCTGGTACTTGCAAGCAGCGGGCTTTTGAATAAGACAATTGGCGGCCCGAGTGTGAAGCCGTATCAGCCCGCCGGGTTATGGGAAGGCGCTACTTCGGGGCGCGGTTTACTATCCGTTTACAACCAGGATCACGGAGCGAGTTTGTACCGCCGGGGAATGTATACGCTTATAAAGAGAACGGTTCCGCCGCCTACTATGGCCATTTTCGATGCCAGTAACCGGGATTTGTGTGAGGTTAAAAGGTTGAAGACTAATACGCCATTGCAGGCATTGGTGATGATGAATGATCCGGCAGTACTGGAAGCGTCGCGGGTACTTTCTGCTAAATTGTTGCAGGAGAAAACCGAGGCAAAAGACAAGATTATCAAAGCATTCCGCCTGATCGTTTGCCGCACGCCATCGGAAAAGGAATTGAGTGTTTTGACAGCCTACTACGATAAAGAGCTGAAATCGATCAGTCCGGCCGCTGCCGATAAAATGGTCGCGATCGGTGAATATCCACTGACCAGAAACGTCGACAAAAAAGCACTAGCCTCGTTAATGAGAGTGATTTCGACGATTTACAATTTAGAGGAAACGATAACGAAGAGTTGAGGATAGCTGTTAGGTATTAGCTATTAGCTATTAGTTATTAGTTATTGCTTCTCGAAAATAGACACATTCAGATTATTGAAACAAAGAAAACAAAAGCTAACAGCCAAAAGCTAAGAGCTACAAGCTAACAGCCTTCAAACATGGAAAAGGAAATATTAGAGCACGGATTCAATTTTAACAGGCGCAGGTTTTTATCTACGATGAGCCTCGGGATTGGTGGAGTAGCGTTAGGTTCACTTTTAATGCCGGATCTGTTAAAGGGAGGGAGTCTGGAAGAAGAGGGCCTCGCGCCGGGAATCCCGCATTTCGCGCCGAAGGCAAAACGCGTGATCTATATGTTCCAGAACGGAGCACCGTCGCAGCAGGAGCTTTTTGACTATAAACCAAAACTCCGAGAGATGCTCGGGCAGGAAATACCGCCTTCCGTTCGTGGAAATCAGCGTTTGACAGGTATGACGGCCAATCAGGCTTCGTTCCCACTCGTGGGTTCCTTTGTGGATTTCAAACAATATGGTCAGTCGCAGGCGTGGGTGAGCAATTTGCTTCCTTATACTTCTAAAATTGTCGACGATATATGTATTGTCCGCTCAATGTACACGGAGGCGATCAACCACGATCCGGCTTTGACGTTTTTGCAAACTGGCTCCCAGCAGGGAAATCGGCCTAGTATGGGCTCCTGGCTGAGTTATGGATTGGGAAATGAGAACAAAAACCTGCCGAATTTCACCGTTTTGCTGTCACGCGGGGTAGGTAATGGTCAGGGAGTATATTCGAAACTATGGTCAAATGGTTTCCTGGATTCTGTTCACCAGGGCGTGCAGTTTAGTAAAGGCGAAGATCCTGTTTTGTACCTGCGCGATCCCGAAGGAATGGACCGGACGGAGCGGCGGACGATGCTGGATAACTTGTCGCAACTGAACGAAATGTCTTACCAGGAGTTCGGCGACCCGGAGATCACCGCGAAGATCAAGCAATATGAAATGGCTTACCGGATGCAAACTGCCGTGCCGGAGGTAATGGATCTTTCGAAAGAGTCTGACGATATTATCAAATTATACGGACCGGAATGTCTGGTACCTGGTACTTACGCAGCTAACTGTTTGCTGGCAAGGAAGTTATCCGAAAATGGCGTGCGGTTTGTTCAGCTATATCACCAGGGCTGGGACCAGCACGGAAACCTGCCTTATGAAATCACCAAACAAGCAATGGACGTCGATCAGGCTTCTGCTGCATTGGTTACCGATTTGAAACAGAGAGGATTACTTGATGAAACATTGGTGATCTGGGGAGGTGAATTTGGGCGGACCAGTTACACGCAGGGAAAATTGACCGCTGATAATTACGGGCGTGATCACCACCCGAGATGCTTCACGATCTGGATGGCAGGCGGCGGGATCAAGCCGGGAATGGTATATGGAGAAACGGATGAATTAGGTTACAATATTGCCAAAGATCCGGTCCATGTACATGATTTCCAGGCTACTATCTTGCACCAGCTTGGTCTGAACCATGAGAAACTGATCTTCAAACACCTCGGAAGAAGGTACCGGCTTACCGACGTTTCGGGTAATGTGGTGCGAGATATTATCAGCTGATCCATTCAGTAATTTCCTATTTGACTAAACCCTTGGTAAAACTTTAATGCATTTAAGATTCAGGTTTTTTGCGGAACAGCTGCTCGTTGCTGCCAACATTTTTATCCTATTTCTACTGCTTTTTGAAAGCAAGCTTGTTGTTCCCACCTGGCTGCAAACCATCGGGCGAATGCACCCGCTGATCCTGCATTTCCCGATCGTGATCCTGCTGATCGCGATGCTGCTCGAATTTTTCCGCTTCAAACCTGAATACGCGACCAACACTTTTTACAAAAATTTCCTTCAAAACCTGCTGCTGATCGGCGCACTATTTGCCGCTATCACGGTAATTATGGGACTTTTTCTATCGCGGGAAGAAGGCTACACGGGCGATACGCTGACCCTCCACAAATGGACTGGGGCAGGTATCTTCTTTATCGCTTCGATCATTTACTGGATCCGTAATACGGGTTGGTACAAAGCGCCGGTCGCGAAGGCGGGCGCATTTGTCACGGTCACTATTCTCGTGCTAACCGGGCATTATGGCGCTGCATTAACGCACGGCAGCAATTTTATCTGGGAGCCTATTGAACAAAATAATGAAATGGCAGCGGTGCCGCTGGAAGAAGCGGTGGTGTACACCAATGTTATCAAGCCAATATTTGACCAAAAATGTACAAGCTGTCACAATCCAGACAAGATCAAAGGTGAGCTGAATCTTTCCGACCCCGAATCGATCATGAAAGGGGGGAAATCAGGCAAACTGATCGTGCCCGGGAATCCGCAAATGAGCCTTTTGTTGCAGCGGGTGCATTTACCGATGGAAGAAAAAAAGCATATGCCGCCTTCCGGAAAAGCACAACTGACTTTGCAGGAAATCTCTTTGATAACATTGTGGGTTAAACAGAAGGCAGAATTTAAAAGAAAAATAACCGAACTCGCCTCAACGGATTCACTCCGCATCCTGGCCACCACTTACCTGAAACCCGCGCAAACGGTCGACAAGTTTGACTTCCCGGCGGCGGATGAAGAAACGGTCGCCAAGTTGAATTCGGACTACCGGACCATTCTTCCGCTTGCACGCGAGTCGCCGGCTCTCGGGGTGAATATTTACAATGCATCGGCATTCAATGCAAAGCAACTTGACGAGCTGAGCGAAATCAAGAAACAAGTTATTTCATTGAATCTCAACAAAATGCCGGTTAAGGATGCGGATTTGAAGAGCGTAAAGCAATTTGAAAATCTGCGTAAGCTGGACCTGAATTTTACAGATGTTACCGCAGCTGGTCTCAAAGAACTTTCTTCACTCAAATACCTGCAAAGTTTGACCCTCTCAGGCACCAAGCTCACGCTGGCCGATCTGAAAAGTGTATTGCCACAACTGAAAAGCCTCAAATCGGTGGCGGTTTGGGACACTAAACTATCCGCTTCGGACGTGGCTGTTTTGCAGAAGGATATTAAGAATATGGATATAATCGGCGGTTTTAAAGACGATGGTAAAAATCCTTTAAAACTCAATCCGCCGCAGGTGAAGAACAGCTCGATGATATTTGCCAAAACGGCTCCGCTGGAACTGAAACACCCGATCAAAGGCGTGGATATCCGTTTCACGATGGATGGAACCGAGCCGGACAGCGTCAATTCGCCGCTTTTCAACAACAAAACGATTCTGACAAATAGCGGTACAATCAAGGCAAAAGCTTATAAAAATGGGTGGTATGGAAGCGACCTGGCGGTATTTGATTTTTTCAAAAGTGCATACGAACCGGATAGTGTAAATCTGCTCGCGCCGCTCAATCGCGTGCATCAGGCAGAAGGAGCGAAGACATTTTTTGATAAGAAATTGGGTGTTATAGGAGCTAATAATCCTGCCTGGGCTAACAACTGGGCAGGAGTTAGGAACAATGATATGATCCTGGTGTCGGAATTTAAAAAGCCGATCACCCTTTCGTCGGTCGGGATGCATTATATGATTGAGGAGGCGACGGGCATTTTTCCGCCGGAAAGTGTGGAAGTGTGGGCAGGAAACAGCCGCGATGATCTTAAATTAATCTCCACCTTCAAAGCCCCGCTGCCCGCAAAAGGGGATAAGGCGACTTTAAAACTGGTTGAAGGTACATTTAAACCGCAGACAGTTTCCTTCGTGAAGGTGATTGTGAAGCCGGTCGTGAAGATACCCGAGTGGCACAATTCAAAAGGTAACCGCGCATTGGTGCTGGTCGACGAGATGTTTTTTAACTAACAGTAATACTAATACTTACGCTTTCGACAGCCGCCGCCACATTTCGGCGCAGGCGCGTGCATTGTGGTAAGGGCATTTCCAGAAGCTGATCTTATCGCCTTTAACCGGCGTACCGTCTTCTTTTACTGTCCCATGCCACTCGCCTTTTTCGCGGTCAATGAACTTGTCTACTACATAATCCCAGCTTTTTTCGGCTTTTACTTTAAACTGCTCCTCCTTCGTGAGCTGGTAAGCATTATAAAATCCGACGAGCTGCTCGGCGCCAACCCACCAGCTCCGGTCGGTTTGGGTATGTTTGGTAGCCGGGTCATATTCGTAGTTCAGCGATCCGTCCGGACTTAAACCCTTGCTGGCCATTCTTGCCATTAAGATGGATTTCTCTTTCATTTTCGCAATCAGCTTCTCATCGTGCAGGATCTCGGCGGTTTCAAAAAGCAACCAGGAAGCTTCAATATCGTGGCCGTACGAAACAATATCATCCTTTGCTTTCCATTTTTCGTCAAAGAAAAGCTGCATGGTATTGGTTTTCGGATTGACAATATGCGTGATGATCGTGTCGAGCATCGCGGCGGTTTGCTTTTTCAGCTCTTTATCGGGCCAAACTGTATATAGATTTGTGTAGGCCTCCACCAAATGCAAATGCGTATTCATGCTTTTGACCCATGGACTTTTACTCAAAATATAATCGTCAGTAGCAGACCAATCTTCCGCAAAGGCTTCCCTGTAACCGCCGTTTGCTGCATCAAATGCGTGTTTTTCAATGAGATTAAATAGCGAAATAGCTTGTTCAAGCGCGGGCTTGTGGTGCGTGATTCGATAGTATTCACTCAATCCATACATCGCAAACGCATTGCCGTAAACCTGCTTTTTGGTCTCTTTCGGAGCGCCGTCGGCTGTTGCTGACCAGTATACGCCACCGTGTTTTGGGTCGAAAAAATGCTTGGATAGCTGCTGGTAAGCGCGGTCAGCGAGTGTCAGATATTTTGCTTCCTTGAAAAGCCGGTGTGCCAGGGAGAAAGTCCACAAAATCCGCCCGGTCAAAACAACTGACCTATCCGAATCTTTAACAGGCTGATTGTCATAATTGACTTGACCATAAAAGCCGCCTTTCTCGTGATCGGGCCCATATTTTTCCCAATAATCCAATATCGCGATCAGCTCTTTCTCAAATGCCTCCGCCGTAAATGCAGCCATAATTCACCTGTTTTTCTAGAGAAAGAGGAACCGCTGGTATTCATACTTGGAGTGTTGCTTACAGAATGTTTGTTGACAACGATTCCTTGGCCAGAAGTGATGTTAACACTTTGTCGCCTGATTTAAAATGGTCGACCTTATCTCGCAAACAAGAAGCGGTCGCGAGTTGAATACTATCAAGCGTCCGAAGACCCTTATACCCATATTTTCCGATCAAATGTTTTGCACTTTTTATGATTGAATCATCAACAGGAACGAATATGTATGTTTCGCAGTCCTGCTCAAAGATATTGATGATCTGATTCGCTAGCTCAGTACTAATTTCTCCCGTTCTGACTTTCTTCCAAAATGCGGAGGCAAATTCAACTTTCGAAATTTCTGATAGAAAAATATTAGATACGATTTCGAAATTGAATACTGCATCCATTATTTCAGTGTCAGCCTCCTCATGATATAATGTAACCAGTGAAGACGTGTCAAGAAATAAATTCATTCTGCGCCCCGCCTTTCCGAAATGACGGTATCCCGAAGAGATGTATGTAGATTTTTAAGTAATTCTCTGGATTTCATAAAAGAAAAATCGTTCAGAGTCAGGCGTTTGGAAGACTTTGGCCCTACCGTAATTTTTTCTTCTTTGAGGATTTCATGCATTTTACTCATAGCGTGTAATATTATAATGTGATATTCAAATGTACAAAGAAAAGCCTGACAAACATTTGCCAGGCTCTGGAATGGTAGGGTAGAGGCTAGTCTCCCTGATTTTCTTCCTGGGCTTCGTGGTTGTCGCCCCCCAGGCTGTAATAGTTATTTTCTTCGTCTTCGCGACCGATTGCTTCGTCTTCGTCATCATCTTCCGAGCCTGGTACGTCGAGATCTTCGCCGGTCAGATCGTCATCGAATGACTTTTCGTTCCAATCGTCTGCATCCAGCTCGGCAGGACGTTTCATGCGGGAAATATCTTCTGGATCAATATCGGCTTCGATGAGACCTTTGCGGAATATATCTTCTTCCGAAGGATAATTGCCGGGAAGATCGTCGTCAAATACTTCTTCGTCGTCATCGTAAGGATTCATAGCTCTTTAAAATTAAAAGATTTGAAGTTTTTAGTTCTCTAAGTTACAGGAAAGCCGTTTTGGCTTCCAAAGGTGTTAAAAAAAGTTATTCCAAAATACATGTCAGCCCAGAAAAATAAATTGAGGATCAGGGCCGGGGATTCATGAAAAAACTTTGAAAGGCTATTACTTTTGACAAAATCATTTTAACTCCAACCCAACCATTTCATGCAAAGAAAGTTATTCAAATCTGCTGCGTTACTTTTGACAGTAACCGGCGTAACAATCCTAACGGCCTACAAAAGTTTCACCGAAAATCCTGGCCCCTTATATTCCCCCGTTGAAGCCAAAGATATCAAGCTGCCCGCTGGTTTCTCTGCCAGCATATTGGCCAGCGACCTGGGTGCGACCCGCCACATGGTTGTTGGGAAAAATGGAGATATGTATGTGAAACTCTCCAAAATGAAAGACGGGAAAGGCATTTACCTTTTGCGCGATACAAATGGCGACGGTGCGATCGACGAGCAAAAACTGTTCGGCGAATATCCGGGAACTGGTATTGCGATCAAAAACGGTTACCTGTACAGCTCTTCCAATAAAGGGGTTTTTCGGTATAAATTAAATGAAAAGGAAGAAATCATTGATTTCGACAAGCCTGAGCAGATCGTGGAAGGTTTGTTGGACAAAGGCCGTGATAATGCAAAACCGATTGCATTGGATAACAAAGGAAATCTGTACGTAACCGTGGGATCGTATAGCGACAATTGCCGCGAAACCGGCTCGGGGAAAGGAATGTCGCCTTGTACCATACTCGACTCAGCAGGCGGAATCTGGAAGTTCAAAGCAGACCAGGCTGGACAGAAATTTTCAGATGGAAAGCGTTTCGCGACCGGTGTTAAAAATGCAGTAGGTATCGATTGGGACAACAAAACAGACGCATTGTATGTGACGGTCCACGGTCGCGGCAAGTTTGACGATATGTACCCGCAATACTATACGCCGAAGCAAAGCGCCGAACTTCCTGCGGAGACATTGTATCGGTTGAAAGAAGGTGACGACGCCGGTTGGCCGTACATATATTACGACCATTTTCAAAACAAAAAAATGCTGGCGCCCGAATATGGCGGAGACGGTAAAAAAACCGCAGGCGAAAAAGCGATCAACCCGCTGGTAGGTTTTCCCGCGCATTTGGGACCCAATGCATTGCTGTTCTATTCCGGCAATATGTTTCCTGCCAAATATAGAAACGGCGCGTTCGTCGCTTTTCACAGTCAATCCGCCGAGCTGAAAAAAGGCTATCTCGTCGCTTTCGTTCCTTTTGTGAATGGTAAGGCTGGTAAGTGGGAGATTTTTGCAGATAATTTTGCGGGAACGGATCTCGTAAATCCGACCGGCCCGATCCAGCACCGCCCCTGCGGACTAGCGCAAGGTCCCGACGGCGCGCTATACGTGACCGACGATCTGAACGGGACTATTTTTAAGATCGCATACAAAAAGTAACGATCAGAGGCTCATACCTCCATCCACATAAATATTCTGCCCGGTAATGAACCGTCCTGCTTCCGAACAAAGCAGGACGGCCATCGCGGCGCAGTCCTGCGGATCGCCAATTTGGCCCGAAGGTGTGCCCAGTCGCTGTGTAATGCGTTCTTCACCTTCCGGAACATCTTCCTCAATCCGCGGCGTGCCTATTACGCCAGGCGCAAGATTATTAACTGTCACACCTTTATCGGCGAGTTGCATGGCTGCATTCTGAACCATATTCAATACCGCTGACTTGGTAGCAGCGTACACCATCATCGACGGATGCGGCTTGATCTGCTGCACGCTTCCGATCGTCAATATCCTTCCCCAGCCTTTTGAAACCATTTCAGGCGCAAAGCGCTGCATGAATATAAATGTAGATTTGAAATTCGCATTTACCTGAATATCAAATTCTTCCAGTGTGAGTTCGTGCCAAAGTTTAGGTATTTGCACAGATGCATTCAGGACGACGATATCCGGGACTTTTCCGTTTTTAACAACCTGATTATAAATAGCAGTCACTGTTTTTGGCTTGGAAATATCGCCTTTCACGATCACAGCATTTGAGCCCAGTTTCCTGATCTCGCGTGCGACTTCCTTCGCATCAGTTTCATCTTTGCGGCAATGCAAGATAATATTGGCGCCAGCTTCGGCCATTGCAAGGGCAATACCCTTACCAATACCCTGACTTGAACCGGTGATAAATGCAGTTTTTCCAGCAAGACTTAGTGTTTCTGAAAGCATACTTATATCGTTTTTTGCTACAAAACACTAATCCTGTGCCATTCGGGAATCAGAAATCCGTATCACCTTTGTCCAGTTCCATTTCTTTGATCCAGATATTCCGGTAATAAACATCGTGACCTTCTGATTGCAGTTTAAGGCCGCCTGGCTTGTCAGTTATACCTTTTCCGCCGTTATTGCCGCCGTCGATTCCTGAATTCGGGCCTCCCCAAACCTGGGATATCTTGTGGTTCGAATGCACTTTTTTACCATTGAAATACAAGGTAACGATCGGTTGCTGCACGATTTTCCCGTCTTTGAAACGAGCCGCCCGGAACAGAATATCATATGAATTCCATTTGCCGACGCCATTGTAGGCCTGGTAAGGCGACTTGGTTTCGTTGATAATCGCTGCCATTCCGTGCGAAGTTGTATCGCCGTCAAGTACCTGGATTTCATAGCGGTTTTGCAAATACACGCCGCTGTTTCCTCCTTCTTTTGTAATCAGGAACTCAACGTGCGCCCGGAAATCTCTGAATTCTTTTTTTGTAACAATATCCGCAGCACCATACAATCCGCCCGCGGAAGCCGGATCATTGCAATTGATCACCGTACCCTTGTCGACCGGATCGTTTACAACCGTCCATTTAATAGGTGGTTTGGCCTTGAAGCGCGGCCCTTCCCAATAGACCCATTTTTCGTCGAGCATCTTGCGGCTGCCATCGAGGTACATTTCTGCGCCTTTCGGTGCTTTCGTTCCAACGCCTACCTGGCCGAATGCTGACATCGCCTGACCACAAACAATTAGGATCGCGGCGCAACCCGAAATTTTTATTCTGGAAAACAGTCTGTTCATATTGTTAATAGATGAATTGATAAGCCTGTAACATAAGTCAGTGCTGATTTTTTTTACTGTTTTTGAGTTGAGATAATCCTGAAATGTAGAACAAACACCACAAAAGCTACTGACTTTGATGTATTTAGCTGTAAAAAAGATTGTTTTAAAACACAAGGTTGTACTGCGCTTTCGGCACGAAATTTATGTATACGAGGCATCCTTATCTGACATTTTAAAAGATAAGTACTTTTAAACCTTTTAGACACCGATTATTATGGAGTCATTACATCAACAGAAAAGCATTAATACTGTAACAGGAGTATTTGCCACGAGGAAGGACGCAGAAAATGCATATCAGACGTTGCTGCGCCTGGGTTACAGAGCGGATGAGATCACGCTTATTATGGCAGAGGAAACATTTGATAAATTATTCGATCACCCAAAAAATCATTTTTATCAGGATAGCACCGCAACAAAGAAACTACAGGTAACCAGGATCTCGGAAGCATTGGATGTGCTGGGTAGGTTTGTGGCGATTCCGGGACTGGCCCTTGTAGTAGCTGGTGATTTGACAAAAGGCGGCGTGCGCGCATTGTCGAGCTCTGTATTGTCTGATGAATACGCGGAATATTTCCAAAACCGGTTGCTCGACGGCGAGATACTGATCGACTTCGGCCTGCACACGAACCGCGAAAAGGATCTGATCGTGCACAAATGGGAATATTTCGGAGGATATCCATTAATTCGCAGTGTGAACAATGCGGCTTAACAGATTGAATTTCCGAAAGTAAACGCCCGGCAGAACATTCTCCCGGGCGTTTTTTTATAGATGATCTTCAAAAAGCTTTAGTATTCGCTTGTACTCGTCCGTCCACGACGAGGCTTCCACAAAACCATGGTCTTCCATAGGGTAGGAGGCTAGTTCCCAATTGTCTTTTCCGAGTTCAATCAGTCTTTGCGACAGCCGCACCACATCCTGGTAATGCACATTTACATCCACCATTCCGTGACAGATCAGCAGGTGATTTTTTAGACCCGCCGCATGATAAATAGGAGAGCTCTTTCGGTAAGCGAGACTATCCGCTTGTGGTTCATTTAGAATGTTGGCAGTATAAGGGTGATTATAGGCAGCCCAATCCGTAACGGGTCGCAATGCCGCTCCCGCCTTGAACACGTCGGGTTTTGTAAAAAGCCCCATTGATGTGATAAAACCGCCATAAGAACCGCCATAAACGCCAATGCTTTTGGGATTGATCTTGTAGTTTTTCACAAGCCACGCGGCGCCGTCGGTATTATCTGTCAGATCTTTTCCGCCCATAAACCTGTAAATGCCCGTGCGCCAGTCGCGGCCGTAGCCCGAACTTGCGCGGTAATCCATGTCTAGCACGGTGTAGCCTTTGTCTGTTAGCAAGTTGTGAAACATATACTCGCGAAAATATTGGCTCCACCACTTATGCGCATTCTGCAAATATCCTGCTCCATGTACGAAAATGACAGCCTTTCCATTTGAGTTTTTAGGCTCGTAAACGCGGGCATAAATTGGCAGCCCGTCAGTCGCTTTGATCGTCACGACCTTTGCTTCCCGCCAGGGATAAGAAAGGAATTCTTTTGAAACAGATTCTGTAACGCGTTCTGGCTGAGCCGGTTTCTCGCCGGGTTTCGGGTTATCCATAATATATAGCTCCCACGGCGCGGTACTCTTCGAATAACGGATCGCAATCTTACTTTCATCGGGAGATAATGTCGCTTCGTGCGCGCCGGTGTTTTGCGTAAGCTGCGCCCGCTTGCCGCCCGTGGAAGCTAACCTGTACAAATGCTGCTCGCCGGGGTGAACTTCGTTGGTGATAATGTAAAACGATTTTTTATCCTTCGAAAGCGTCACATTCTGTACCTCAAATTTCCCGGAGGTAAGTTCCGTTTTTTTACCTGTTTTTATATTAAATGAATACAAATGCGAATAGCCGGTTTCCTCACTCTGAAAATAAATGGTCTCATTATCAAGCCACTCTATCTCGCCTGCGCTCGTCGGATACCCGCCAATTCCCGGCCCTCCGATCCACGCTTCATCACGCTGTCTGTCAAGAAGTTTCAAAGAAAGTGAATCGACATTCAGCTGCATGATCCAGCGATCTTTACTATCCAGCGAACGGACTACCACAACTGCATTTTCACCATTTTCAGACCATATCGGTCCGTGAATAACTACGTCACGCTCCGTCTTTTTCCAGGAGGTGTCCTGCTTCGGGTAGTCTTTGAGATAATCCGGCTTGTCGTTAATTCCGGGAATATCTTTTACACTCAGCTTGCGGGTTGTGTCTTTTTCAATATCATAAACCCAAAATTCATAGGAGGAAGCCGGTGCGCCCACTTTCACGCGGCTTGAAATGTCATCGGTAAATCCCGATTCTGTCACATAATTCGGAACATTGGTAGATTTCGCAGATTTATCAGGCTTTGTCAGTCGGTAGGTTACGAACTTTTGGTTGGGACTCAGTTGCTGGTGACTGACTGTTTTTTCGCCAATATAGATCTCTTTGGGTCGCTGCGGTTTTTCGGCTTCGGTCACTTTTTTCCCCAGATCTTTCTTCTCCTTACGTTCCTTTAAAACCTCAAATAATGCCAGCTGCTCCGCCTTGAAGACCTTTTCCTGCTCGCCTGGCTTGGGATCGTCCTTTTTATTTCCAGTTTTGAAATCGGTGTATTGCGTGTTCTGCCCACTTGTCAGCTTAATGCTGAACAGGTTGTTATTCCTGACAAAAATAAAGCTCAGCTCATCCTGGCTGAAAACCGGGTCTGTCTCACGGTCAACCGTATTAGTGATTTGCCAGGGCTGTCCTTTCGGATCGACAATGAATATATCACCGTTTTTTTCATACAACCTGACATCTTGCCGGCGATTATAAACCCCATTTCGCCCGGCCAGTTTCTTCCGGTCGGCGAGCTTGATTTTGCTGATCTTTTTATCGCTCAACGAATATCCATACAGCGAATCAGAAGGATTTTTATCGGGGTTCCAATTGAAATAAATGGTTTTCGAGTCGTCCGCCCAGGTAATATCCGAAGGCGAAGTCCCGATCCACATTTTCGGATCCCGCATAATCTTCCCGACAGTGAGAGGAGCGAGGGATTGGGAGAAAGCAGCGGGAATAAAAGAAATTAGGAGGAATAGGAGGAAGTGGAAATTCAATTTCATGAAAGGGTAATCAGAAGGCGAGATGCATAAATAGTTTCAGGAATGATCGTTATAGGGTACGGCTTTCAGTAAACGAATATTATTATATTCTTCAATGACGACTGTGTTTTCTTTCGGAACAATACCGCGCTTAATCCAGTTACTGACCGTTTGTGTGTTTGGAATATTAAATCTTTTGCAGTACTCGGCGATGGTCACCCAATCGTGCAACTCATATCTTACACCATCTTTGGAAAGATAATTTTGGGCTTCATTAAGAGTTTTTTTACTGTCCGAAAGCAAAGTTTCGAGATCTTCCTGAATTTTAGTTGGTGCTGTCATATGCTATCTTCTCTTGTCCAATTCATTTAAGACCTGCAACAATTTAGCTATCAGGTCAAGTACTTCGTCAATTTGATGAGGTGTCATCGAGTCCTGACTGTCTCTGAGATACTGACGCAATGCAGCAAGCCGCATTCTTAATTCAAATTCATTCACCAGTGTGTCGTTAAAGTTGTAAATATATAAATAATTGTTACGTTTCGTAACAATTGAAAATGCTATTCTGGGTAAATAGATCATAAATGCTATTTTTGGCTTGAACAGCCCAGCACAAATGAAAATCTTAGCCTACTTTTTCCTTTTCGTTATTATTCTTACTTCTTGTGAGACAAAAGATACCCCTCCCGAAAAGGGAGTTCCCTTTGCATTAAATGAATACCGCAAGAAAACGATCGACAGCATTCAATATGAAATCATGCTGGATATTCCGAAGGGGAAAAGCGGGCAGATAAAGGGCGAAGAAACGATCACTTTTAACCTGTCGTCGCTGGATTCTGCGCTGGTGCTGGATTTCAGTGTAGATAACAGTCGCATTACCAGTGTCACTATCGGAGAAAAGAATATTGAGTATCAGTTTGTGAATGAGCATATTGTTGTTCCTTTAAAGCATTTAAATAAAGGGAAAAATAGCATTCACATCAGCTTTATCGCGGGCGATCTTTCACTCAATCGCAGTGAGGATTATCTCTATACGCTTTTCGTCCCCGATCGCGCGTCGACTTGCTTTCCGCTTTTTGACCAACCTAATTTGAAAGCGACTTACCAGTTAACCCTCAAAACGCCAGCCGATTGGGAAGCAGTTTCAAATGGTAAGTTGCGTTCTAAAACGCAGGAAAATGGAAAAAATATATATCAGTTTGGCGAGACGAAACCGATCAGTTCCTACCTTTTCGCCTTTGCGGCAGGCCAGTTTTTCAAGACCACAAAGCAAGTCGGCGGGAGGGAAATGACGATGTATTATCGGGAAACCGACACGGCGAAAGTAAATCGAAACAGTGACGAAGTGTTCTATCTCCACGCCCAGTCGCTGAGTTGGCTGGAAAAATATACGGACTATTCGTATCCTTTCGGGAAGTTCGACTTTGTGCTGATCCCCTCGTTTCAATATGGCGGAATGGAGCATCCCGGTTCTATTTTCTATAATGAATCTGCATTGTTTCTGGATGAAAATCCTTCCGCAAACCGCCTTCTGGCCCGCGCAAGTGTGATCGCGCACGAATCGGCGCACATGTGGTTTGGCGATCTGGTGACGATGGACTGGTTTAATGACGTGTGGCTAAAAGAGGTTTTTGCCAATTTCATGGCCGCCAAAATCGTGCAGCCAAGCTTTCCGGAGATCAACCACGAGCTGCGTTTTTTATTGGCACATTACCCGAATGCATACCAAGTGGACCGGACGCGCGGCGCTAATCCCATTTTGCAGGAGTTGGGAAATCTGAAAAATGCAGGTACACTTTACGGTGCGATCATTTATATGAAGGCGCCGATCGTGATGCGCAAACTGGAAAAAATTACCGGCAAAGATTTAATGCAGCGGAGTTTGCGGGAATATCTGAAAACCTATGCATTCAAAAATGCCCGCTGGGATGATCTGATAAGTATTATCGATAAAAAGACATCACTGGATATTGCGGATTGGAGTGATGTTTGGGTAAAAACCCCGGGTATGCCTGCGTACCAGATTGGCGAAAAGGACTACAAAACTATATTGACGCAGGTTAAAGATTCGGTTTCCGGCAGAATCTGGCAGCAGCCGCTTACTTCGAAAGAACGCGATACGCAGGACGGAAAGCTGGTTTTTCCAAATGGCGATGCGAGCGGTTACGGCTATTTTGAAATAGATAGCCTGAGTAAAAAGTACTTTATTGAGCACTACAATGAGCCGGATTCCATATTTAACGACCCGGTTTTTAAAGGCGCTATGTGGGTCAATATCTGGGAAGGCTTTTTGCGCGATCCCAAGGCAAATCCTGAGTTGCTACTCAGTAATTTGCTAGCCACGCTGCCGATAGAACGTAATCCGCTTTTGATCGACTACATGCTGGGGATATTGCAACGCACGTGGTGGAGTTTCTTGAATGAAAAAGAGAGAAGCAGTCAGCAGCAGGAACTTGAAAAAGTGCTTTGGCGACTGCTGAATGAAACAAAAGATAAGGGGATCAAAACGTCCTATTTCAGATCTTTCAAAGATCTGGCAACTACCTCCGACGGGCTTGAAAAAATGAGATCGCTGTGGAATGGAAAGCTGGTGATCAAGGATCTGGTTCTCTCGGAAGACGACAAGATTTCGCTTGCCTGTGAACTTGCATTAAAGCAACCGGAAATTTCAGCACAAGTATTGCAGGAGCAACTGACGAATACGAAAAATCCGGATCGAAAAGCCAAATTGGAGTTTGTAATTCCTGCGTTAAATCCGTCAGAACCAATTCGTGATAAGTTTTTTGAATCGTTAAAAAAGGAAGCAAGCCGGGAGAAGGAAGCCTGGGTAATTGATGCGCTGGGTTATCTGCACCATCCTTTGCGGGCGAAATCGGCCGTAGAATATCTCCGGCCTTCACTGGAAATTTTACAGGAAATCCAGCTAACCGGAGACATTTTCTTTCCAACCCGCTGGCTGCACAGTACTTTTTCCGGACATTCATCTAAGGAAGCAGCGGCGGCGGTGAATGCATTTTTGAATCAGAATCCTGCGTATCCTTCTTTTCTTAGAAACAAGATTTTGCAGGAGACGGATATGTTGCAGCGCGCTGTTGGGAGGCTGCCACGAATGCACGAATAAGGCACGAATATCTGCGATTTTATACCAACTTATTTATCCTGCGGCGAGTATTTTACGAAATCAATTCCGACCCCGTTGGGATCTGATACCGCGAAGTGGCGGTCGCCCCAGGGTTCGTCGCGAAGGTCAATTTTTATCTCTACACCGCTCTTTTTCAACTCTTTATAAAGTGAATCTACGTCCTCGACTTCTATCGTGAAATAGGTTCCCTGGCCCTGGAAAGGTTTGTGAAAAAGGGGCTGCTGCGATGGGTGATCGGGTAGGAGGAAGCTGATCTCCGACTGTTTATCCGGCGTGTGCAGCAATAGATAAAATTCGTTTTCAAACGTGACGCCGAAGCCCAATTTTTTCGTATAAAACGCTTTGGTTTCGGCCATTTTTGCTGTGATAATTCCTGCGTTCAGTTTCATTTTTCCGACGGTTTTAGTGGTTAACTTGTTCTGTGAAAATGCATTTGCCCCTAAGCAAACCAGCGCTAATAGCAATGTGAATCGTTTCATTTCCTGGTGATTTTAGGTGAATGTTACGATACAAAGTTCTCCCGGAATGCATCCCGAACATTGTAAAAATCGGACAAAATCACCTGCCGAAAGCGCGGCTCGGCGTGACGCCGTAGAAGTTTTTGAATTCCTTGATAAAATGCGCCTGATCGTAATAGCCGGAATCGTAGAAAAGCTTATTCTCCCGCAAACTTTGCTGCGAGGGTTTGGCGCGGAGGATGTTTTGAAACCGGACTACTTTGCTGAAAGTCTTAGGCGTATCTCCGACATAATATTCAAAAAGCCGGCGCAATTGCCTGCTGCTCAATCCGGTATCAATGTCGGTTTCGATATTTAACACGCCCGAATTTTGAAGTATTAAACCTAATGCACTGTAAAACCGGTCGTCGTGGTTGAACGTTACCTGCGAAATGAGTTTTGAAAAGTATTGATCAAAACGCGTCTTTACTTCGGTTAAGGTCAGTTTCTCGTGAAAGCTGGTAGCAATGAAGTCAGCCGTTTGCGGGATCACATTTGCCAAGTATTCATAACGGTTACTCAAATCCGACGCGTCAATTTTGAAGATCTGCGGGAACATCGTTGGTAAAAACCTTACGCCCACATAGTGAAAGCTGTTTTCCAGCGGGAACTCAGTATACTTTTTGCAAAAACCCATCACGAAATTCTCCTCAGGGTTCGTCAGTTCGAAGAAAATATCGATACAGCCGTCGGCCACTACGCGGTACTGAAAAGGTTCGGAAAGCGGCTGATTCGTTTTGAGTGACCAGTAACAATATATAAAGCTGTGCAATGCAGGATCGGGAAGTAATTCCTGGTAAGAAACATGCTCAGCCGACTGGCGCACAGTAGGTTGAATGGGCGAATAAAGTCCGCGAATATTGGAAAACTTCATGCAGTAGCAACCGATTAGCAGGCATTATTTTTTAACTGCCTGAACATAACCAAAATCTGAATCATGGACAACACCGAACTTGCAGCCGCTTACATTAAGGAACTGGAAGCAGAGTACAGTTCTACGAGAAAATGTCTCGAAAGGATACCATTTGATTTGTTTGACTACAAACCTCATCCAAAATCCATGCAAATGGGCTATCTGACGCTTCTGGTGGCCGAAATCCCGCAATGGATCAAGGTAATGGTAGAGGAAGGGGAAGTGAATTTTAAGACGTATACACATAGCCAGCCGACTACAACGGAAGAACTGCTCGCCTTCTTTGACGATAATATGGCTGGTGCTAAGAATGCGTTGCAAAGTGCCACAGATGAAGTACTTGGCAGGACATTCTATCTAAAAAATGGGGACGAAGAGCTTTACTCTCAGCCACTTTTGGAAGGTGTAAGTTCCACCCTCAATCACTGGGTCCACCACCGCGGACAGCTGACCGTTTACATGCGGCTGAATGATATTTTAGTGCCCTCTATCTACGGACCGTCGGCAGATGATCGGACGTATGAGTAAGTGCTGCAAGAAACGTTCTATTACATTATTAGACTTATAACTGAACAAGGGTTTCAGGCAGTAAACACTAGCCGCCAGTGTTTTCTTCACAATAGCTTAACACAGGCGTAAAATACCGGAGTTAAGGTTCATATAGCTTTGTGAAAATTAATTCACCGTGCTTATGAACCTTATTTTAACTAAAAATCTCAGCGCCGCTGCCTTGATCCTTGGCGCTATGACATTTTCGGGTTGCAGCCTGAAAGACCACGGCGATGTGCCTGTGGATTCGTCAAAATTGATCGACCGTTCGGTCAACCCTTCGCTCCTGAAATCACTTCCCGGTTTTGAAGACCTCAAAATCACAACCCTGATCAGTTCTGATGATAAGCTGGCCGATTCTCCGGACTTTATCTACGGCGCGCAGCCAGACGGTGGCGCTTTCGTGAAAAACCCGAACGGAGAAGGATATGTGATGATCAACAACCACGAAATCCTGTTCTCGGTATCGCGGGTTTACCTCGACAAAGAATTGAAACCTGTTAAGGGTGAGTACATTGTGGATGCAGAAGGAGGCCAGTGGCGTCTTTGCTCGGCTACGCTTGCAACAAAGGAAGAGCACGGTTTCGGGCCGGTATTCCTTACAGCCGGAGAGAGTAGCTCTGAGTCCATGACACACGCAATTGATCCTTTCGCACCTGCTGAAAAAAAGAACAAAACCCGTACAGTAGCCGCATTCGGAAAATGGAATGCAGAAAACGCTGTACCACTTCCAAAAGATGCTTTTCCTGGAAAAACAGTAATTATAATTGGTGAGGACGATACCAACGGACAACTCGTCGCTTACGTGTCGGATGTAGTGGGAGACCTGAACAATGGAAAGCTGTATGCATTACGCCGGACAAATCAGGAAAGTGTAGAGACTGATATGGTGCAGGGACAAGCTTACGATGTGGAATTTGTGCCATTTGATAACGTAAAAACAAGCACAGGAACCGAATTGCAGGCTCAGACTGTGGACAAGAAAATGATCCAGTTTGCGCGTGTGGAAGATATCGACTACGTGAAAGGCGGCAATGGAGCTGGCCGCGAAATTTACTTTACTGCAACTGGTGTAAGTCAGGCGGATAAAGTAACGCCGGTAGCCGGGAAAAATATGTGGGGCCGGGTTTACCACCTGGAATTTGACAAAACCAACCCGCTGAAAGGCAAGCTGAACATCATCATGGACGGCGCCGACAAACCAGGTAGCTTTATCGTAAACCCAGACAACATTTGCGTGACTAAAAACTACGTTTATGTGCAGGAAGACGGTGATTCTTTCTACCGCGACAACGATCACGACGGAACGATCTGGCAATACAATATCGCCACGAAACAAAGCAAGGCGATGCTGCGCATGAACCACAGACGCGACGAGCCAGCGTTCAATGCGAAATACAATTCGGTTGGAAATAACTCGCTGAGTACCTGGGAATATGGTGCGATGATCGACATTTCGGAAGTGACGGGTATTCCTGAAACTTTTATGATCAACCTTCACCCGCACACTTGGCAGGATGAAAAATACAAAGGCGCAGACGGAAGTGGTATTTCTACCAACAAGGAAGGTGGCCAGACAGTGATCGTGAGAGGTATCAAACAATAGTTTTTTATAAAAATAATATCAGGAAGGCTTCTTCAAGGAGGTCTTCCTGATGTGCTTATCCGGCTGTATGAAATCAATTTTTAAGCTCGCCATTTTCCTGCTTCCCGTGCTGATGGGCGGCTGTTTCAAGCCAAGTCCGATCGAAGCGGTATCTGAAAAGTTTTTAACAGACCTGAATACACTGATCAGCAGAAACGAAGATTTTCTGGGACAGGCGCGGACAAATTCGGACAAGAAAGAATTGCAGGAGGAGTTTATCCGGCTTCGTTTGCAATACAAAAAAGTGGAAGCATTTGCGGAATATTTTGCCCCTACTACTGTAAAACAGGTCAACGGAGCGCCGCTGGATGAAGTGGAGGATGAAGAAAATGCGATCTTCGAGCCGGGCGGGTTGCAGGTCATTGAGGAGCTGATTTATAGTGACGAGAAACTGGATCAGGAAGAGCTGGTGCGGCACATCCGCAAAATGCAGGTCAATACCAAGCGGATCAAAATGTTGTGGGCCGATATCAGGATCACCGATTCTCACGTGCTGGACGCGCTGCGACTTGAACTGTTCAGGCTGATCACTTTGGGCATTTCTGGCTTTGATACCCCAGCTTCCGGAAACGCACTGGCAGAAAGTGAAGTGGTACTCAATTCTTTACAGGATTATTTATCGGCTTACGATCATTTATTCCCGGAATATCAGTCGCTTGACAAGGAAATTGAGCAGGCTATCACATTTATCAAAAAGGGAAAATCATTCAATGATTTCGACCGCGCGACCTTTATCGCGGATCACATTAATCCCCTTTGTATCAAGCTGCACCAAAATCAGAAGTTGTCAAATATACCCTTCATCAACGACCGTAAACTACTAAAAGGAAGCGTGGCCACCATCTTTGATAAAGGCGCTTTCGACTCAGAAGCGCTGGTCTCAAACCCTAAGTTTAAATCTACCTCCGAACGCATTGCACTGGGCGAGCGGCTGTTTTATGATGTGCGGCTGTCGGGAAATGGCAAGTCGAGCTGCGGTTCCTGTCACGCACCTCAGCTGGCTTATACCGATGGTTTCAAAAAAAGCAAGGGGATTTCCGGCGCTGATATCAACCGAAATGCACCGACGATCAAGTATGCAGCCTTGCAGCAGGCGATGTTTTACGACCTCCGCTCACCGTCGCTGGAAGACCAGGCTTCCGACGTGATCCACAATACGGCAGAAATGCATGGTTCGCTGGAAAAAATCACCGGGATGATCACCGCCGACGAGGAATATACCATGCTGTTTAAAAAGGCTTTTCCGGAAGTTGAAGTAATCAAATCCATTGACGTGCAAAATGCGCTGGCCAGTTTTGTGCGCTCGCTCAGCCCGTTTGACTCCAAATTTGACCAGTACATGAGAGGCAACAAGCGCGCATTGACCGACAACCAGGTAGCAGGTTTTAATCTGTTTATGGGTAAGGCGCGTTGTGGCACCTGCCATTTTGTGCCCCTTTTCAATGGTACTGTGCCGCCGGATTATCAGCGCACCGAATCCGAAGTGCTTGGCGCGACGAGTAATGCGGACTGGAAGCATCCTGTCATGGACTCGGACCTGGGCAGGGGCGCTTACAATCGTTTTCCGCAGTGGCAGCACGCATTCAAAACGAGCTCACTTCGCAATATTGCCAAAACTGCGCCCTACATGCACAATGGCGCATTGGTTACTTTGCAGGAAGTAATGGAATTTTACAACGAAGGCGGCGGCGCAGGACTTGGGCTGGACGTGCCGAACCAAACGCTCGCGCCGGACAAACTGAAACTCACGCAGCCGGAAATGCAGCAGGTGATCGATTTTATGGAAAGTCTCACAGATAGTTCGATTTAATACGGATTATCCGCTCATTTGTATATTGGCCAATAAAATTAGAAACGATGGTGAAATGGATTCTGTTCGTGGCGATTGTATTGGCTTCGAATTTCCGTGTTGCAGGTCAAGCTGTAAAACTGATCGCGCATCGGGGCGGAGTGGTGGACAGTACCTACACCGAAAACAGCCTGCCGGCATTGATGCAGGCCGCGAAAGAGGGTTATTCGATGATCGAAACGGATGTGCGGGTGACGAAAGACGGTCAGCTGATCGCTAACCATGATGCTACTTTCCAGCGATATTACAGTTTGGACAAAAAGGTGGTTGAGATGGATTGGAGCGAGGCAAGCAAGCTTAAAAGTGCGCTCGATGGTGGCACTCCGGTGTTGCTGGAAGACGTATTCCGGTTTTGCCGCGAGCATCAGATGGGCGTAATGCTCGATAACAAGATCCAGGGACTGGATACCACATTATTCAATAAGCTTATTGATCTTTTGGATCAATATCAGCTTCGCAAATCCGCGCTGATGATCGGAACAGACGAATCAACCGACTTTTTTACGGGAAAAATAAAGCTGAGCTGTTCCAGGAAACAGCTGGAAGAAAATAGTTTGAATCCCGGTTATAAGAACGAACACTATTTTTTCTTCGAAAGGCCGGCTAACCTGCGTGCCGAAGATGTAAAATGGGCGAAGTCACGCGGGATACTGACTATCGCAGCGATCAATGCATTTCATTACAGGAAATCAGAAAATATGCTTTCCGACGCCCGAAAAGACTGCAAAAGAATGCTCGATAGCGGCGTGACGGTTTTTCAGATCGATTCCGAATTCCGACAGTTTCTGATCGATTGATTGGAAAAGTCTTAACCGGGTTCTTGCATCTTTTGGTAAAATTCCCGCACGTAAGCCCCGTAATCGACAAAAATCTCAGGTTTGATCAGGTAGTCGCTGGCGCCCATTGCCAGGCATTTTTCACGAACGGAAATGACCGATGATGTGGACGTGATCACAACGCGGGTCAGGGCATATCGCGGATTGAGCTTGATAGAGGAAATAATGTCATAGCCATTTTTGCCAGGCATATTCAGGTCAGAAAGGATGATATCCGGCTTTGCGGACGGATTCGCTTCCAGATATTCGAGCAGCGTGTCGCCGTTGATGAAGTCACCCAGGATCTCGAATGCGCCGAAAGCCTCAAACTCTTCTCTCATGAAAAAACGCTCGTCGTCGTCGTTTTCAACAATGATCAGTTTATAGTGTTTCATGTGTGGTGGATGGTTTTGGGCCTGTTTCCCAGAGAGTAAAATGAAATGTACTGCCGACGCCTGGCTCGGATTCAACCCAGAGCCGGCCCTGGTGCCGCTCAACAACTTTTTTACAGATCGCGAGCCCCATTCCTGCGCCCGGATAATTGCGGGCATTGTGCAATCTTCTGAACGGATCGAAGATCATCTTCGTACTCGCAGCGTCCATACCGATGCCATTGTCGGTGATTGAAAACCAGTTTGTACCGTTTTCCAGCCCGTAGCTGAGCCTCACAAACGGTTTTTCACCATTCGTGAACTTGATGGCATTGCTAAGCAGGTTTTGAAACAGCTGCGTGAGCTGAATTTTGTCACCCTTCACCACTTCGCCGGCCTGCTTTTCGATATAGATCGTCGCGCCGGTTGCGTCCAGCGTGCCTTTCAGGTTCTGGGTTACGTGTTCGAGCAGCTCATCGATCGGCCAGCTGTTCATACTGATCTGGCCTTTATTTACCTGTGAATAATTAAGCACGTTCTCAATCAGTTCTTTCATGCGGTTGGCGGCGATGACGGATTTGCTGACAAATACATGTAAATCGTCGAATTTTCCTTTTTCGACCCGGTCGGTGATCAGGTGCAAAAAGCTCTTGACCGTTCTCAGCGGCTCCTGTAAATCGTGCGAGACGATGGACGTAAACTGTTCCAGGTCATTATTGGTGCGCGAAAGTTCGGCATTGATAGTTTCCAGCTCACGGGCGATCTGACGGTATTTTTCCGAAATTTCCCGCTCTGCCTGTTCCGCTTTTTTGCGCTCGGTAAGGTCCCTCGTCACTTTCGAAAACCCGACCAGGACGCGGTCTGCATTATATACTGCCGTGATCACCACATTCGCCCAGAAGCGACTCCCGTCTTTCCGGATGCGCCACCCTTCTTCCTCGTACTTTCCGTGCTGGCGCGCGATTTTCAGTTCGTAGGCAGGTTTGTTGTTAAATATCTCTTCCTCAGGATAAAACAGTGAAAAGTACTTGCCGATCACATCCGTATGGTCATATCCTTTAATTCGTTTGGCACCCTCGTTCCAGCTCGCGATCCTTCCTTTATCATCCATCATAAAGATCCCGTAATCGATCACCTGCTCGACCAGGAGCCGGTACCGCTCTTCACTTTGCTTTAAAGCCGCCGCCTCGCGGTTTTGTTCGGTCAGGTCTTTTGTGACTTTGGAAAAGCCTATCAGTTTATTTTCACGATTATAAACGGCCGTAAGCGCGATACTGGCCCAAAATACAGAGCCGTTTTTTTTGACCCTCCAACCCTCCTCGTCATATCTTCCCGTGCGTTTGGCCGTTTCCAGCTCTCTGGCAGGCTTTTCATCAAGGAGGTCATTTGGATTATAGAAAATGGAAAAATGCTTTCCAATAACTTCACTTGACAAATACCCGGTAAGCTGCTGTCCTCCCTCGTTCCAGGTTGCGATATTCCCATCTACATCGAGCATATAAATAGAGTAATCCTGTACACCTTCTACAAGCAAACGAAATCGCTCTTCATTTTCAATCAGCGCGTTTTCTTCATTTTTACGCTCTGTAATATCCCGGATAATACAGGCAAAACCCAGCTGTTCGCCGGAAGCCTGGCGGATGGGAGAGTAGGTAACCTCCCCCCAGTATTTGCGGCCTTGTTTTGTTAAATGCCAACCGTTGACAGCCAATATGCCATTTGTATTGGCAAGGTTGAGTTCGTAAGTGGTTTTGAAGTTGTCGACCTGGTTTGGCGTCAGATAAGAAACCGGCTTTCCAGAGAGCTCGTTTTTCTCATAGCCAGTCAGTACGGTGGCGGCGGCATTGCAGTACTGAATATTACCAAAGTTATCCAGCTGAAAAACGGCTTCAGGTAAGCTTTCCAGCAAAATGGTCTGCATTTGAGACATGTCAATTATTACTATTATGAAGGGGAGCCCGGAGTGAACAGATCCTGCAAGCGGAGTACCTGACCAAAAGAAATCCGGATGTGCAATTTAACGCGATATATGTTTGAATCGCAAAGCGCTGGCACTATTAATGTGCATTCAGAACCGTTGTGGGGCTAAAACTTCAAACTGAATCCTGAATTCGAAGACGCTGACAGGTATCCCTAACAGCCGGGCCACATAGTTCTCGAAACACTGACCAACTCACAATGTAGTAGTAATGTAGTGGTGACATTTTCGGGAAAAGATTTCACTTGTGCAATATGCGGTAGTAATGTAGTAATAGCTATCACTCCTGAATGCATGGATTGACTTTAACTTTGGTGAGTTAAATTTTATTACTATTTCAATAATTATTTGGGTAATTGAGATGTACCCTTCTACCAATTAACTACTAACATTTATGAGAAGAAAAATTGTACTATTATGTAGTGTGTTAATGCTTTATAGTATGGCACAAACTGCCCTGGCACAAAGCCGGACTGTGAAAGGGAAAGTTACGGTAAAAACGGGAGGAGAAGAGCTGGTAGGTGCAACCGTGATCGTGGAGGGAACCAACATCGCCACGATTACCGACGCAAGTGGAAACTACTCGATAGAAGTGCAACCGGAAGCGACGCTGGTAGCCAGTTTTATTGGCATGATCGCGCAGAAAGTGCAGGTTGGAAATCAGAGCGAGATCAATTTTCAACTCGAAGAAACAGCAGACAATCTGAGCGAGGTCGTGATTGTGGGTTATGGGGTTCAAAAGAAAAGTGTCGTAACGGGTGCGATATCAAGTGTGAAAGCAAGCGACCTGGAAACGATGCCGATCAACAGGCTCGAAGAAGCATTGCAGGGCCGGACATCAGGTCTGACCATTGCAGCAAACTCGGGCCAGCCAGGTTCGGCAGCGACGGTGCGGGTGCGCGGGGTTACTACATTAAACAACAACAATCCGCTTTGGGTAGTGGACGGAGTTGTGGTTGACAACGGCGGGATCGGATATCTTAACCAGTCGGACATTGAATCCATTGAAGTATTGAAAGATGCTGCTTCTCAGGCGATTTATGGCGCCAGGGCCGCGGCAGGGGTTATTTTGGTTACAACTAAGAAAGGAAAAGCGGGCGGTATCCGCATTAATTACAATGGATATGTAGGTACGCAGGCACCGGCACGAAGGCTTGATCTGCTGGACGCGACGCAGTATGCGACTATCCGGAATGAAGCCGCTGTGGCAGCTGGCCAGAATCCGGTGTACGCTAATCCGGGCGCACTTGGAAAGGGAACTGACTGGCAATCACTGATTTTTAACAACAAAGCGAAGCGTCAGAACCATGAACTAAGCATTAGCGGCGGCTCGGAAAGGTCTACGTTTTACCTGTCGCTCGGTTACCTGGATCAGGAAGGAATCGTGGCTTCGGATATCTCTAAATACAAGCGTACCAGCTTGCGTCTGAACTCTGAGCATAAGCTGGCAAAGTGGCTTACGTTTGGTCAGAATCTGGGTTATTCGCATGACAAGTCGGTGGGATTAGGCAATACGAACAGTGAATTTGGTGGCCCGCTGAGCTCCGCGATCAACCTGGATCCGATCACGCCTGCTGTGGTGACCGACCCTGCTATTGCCGGCGCGGCTCCCTATACCAACAAAGGCGTTCAGCGGGATGCAAATGGAAATCCTTACGGAATATCGTCGGCGGTAGGTCAGGAAATGAGCAATCCGCTTGCGTATATCCAGACACGTTTAGGAAATTACAGTTGGAGCGACAACATTGTAGGTAATGCCTATTTAATGGCTGAGCCGATCAAAGGTTTGCAGCTGAAATCAACATTGGGAAGTAAACTGGCTTTCTGGGGTAATGAGAGCTTTACGCCGATTTCCTGGCTGAATGCAGCTTCTGTTACTTCACAAACTAATTTCAACAGGACCAACAACCGTCGCCTGGACTATAACCTTGAAAACACCGTCTCCTATACCAAGGCATTCGGTTTACACAATGTAAATGTGCTTTTGGGGCAAGGAGCTTACCTGGACAACAACACGACGATGACCAGTGTAACGTTCTTTAACGTACCTGCAACCAACTTCGACGATGCTTCGCTCAACTTCAAAGTACCAGCAGATCAGCGGAATTCCGACGGTTCGGAAGGTGCCCGTCACACGGTGAGCTCGCTTTTCGCACGTTTGAATTATGATTATAATGAGAAATACCTATTGCAGGCGCTGGTAAGAAGAGATGGTTCTTCCCGGTTTGGTGCCAATCATAAATATGGTATTTTCCCTTCATTCTCATTGGGTTGGGTTCTTACCAAAGAGGATTTTTTCCCGTCTACCAATGCAGTTAATTTCCTGAAACTCCGCGGAGGTTATGGTGTGGTAGGAAATGACGGGATCGGTGATTTTGCCTTCTTATCAACGATCGGAAGCGGCAGGAACTATACGATCGGTAATTCAGGCAGCTACATTATCGGATACAGCCCGAATGCGCCGGCTAACCCCGACCTGAAATGGGAGCAGACCAGCCAGACCAACATCGGTTTCGACGCAACGCTGTTCCAGAATGTGAACCTGACTTTTGAATGGTTTAAAAAAGCTACCAAGGATATCCTTCAAAATCCGAGGATCCCGGGCTACGTAGGTGCGATCTCCAATCCGGCTGCCAACATTGCTGACATGGAAAACACAGGTATCGAGCTTGAACTGGGCTATCGCAAGCAGTTCGGTGGGGTGGATTTTTTGGTAAATGGAAATGTATCCTATATCGAAAATAAGGTGACCAACCTGGGTAACGGAGTTGAATATCTTTCAGGCGGAGCAAGCTTTCAGGGCGCACCTCCGATTACCCGCACGCAGGTAGGACAGGCGATCGGCTCGTTTTTTGGTTATGTAAATCAGGGTATCTTCCAAACACAGGAAGAAGTTGACAGCCACATTGCGGCGAATGGAAATAAGATTCAGCCGAATGCAAAACCAGGCGATTTCCGCTGGGCAGACCTGAGCGGCGACGGCGTGATCAACGAAACCGACCGGACTTTCATCGGAAACCCGACACCAAAATGGTCGTACGGGATCACCGTGAATGCGGCCTACAAAGGATTTGATCTGGTCGTATTTGGTCAGGGTGTGGCAGGAAACGATATTTTCCAGGGATTGCGCCGACTTGATATTGCCAATGCCAACTGGCAGTCGGACGCGCTGGGCCGCTGGACCGGCCCGGGTAGTTCTACCGAATATCCACGGATCGTGAACGGTGACCCGAACAAAAATTTCCAGAACCCGTCGAGCTTCTATCTTGAAAAAGGAGACTTTTTCAGGATGAAAACGCTGCAACTGGGTTACTCGCTGCCTGCGGCGGTAATCAGCAAAGTAGCATTGAAAAAGGCGCGCGTGTATGTAATGAGCCAGAACCTTTTCACGATCACAAAATACACAGGTTATGATCCTGAGATCGGTGGAAATGTGCTGAGTATCGATAAGGGTATTTACCCGCAGGCGCGCTCGTTTATGGTGGGCTTAAACATTGGTTTTTAACAGAACAACAAATCAGAAATGAAGATCAGATATAATAAAATTGCAACTGTACTGGCATTGACAGCCGGCTTGCAGCTCATGTCCTGCTCGGACAGCTTCCTGGACGTGAAGCCGCGGGGGCTTAACCTGGAATCTAACTATTACCGTAATCAGGAAGAGGCTTACAATGGATTAGTAGCTGTGTATGATGTAGTTGGCTGGCAGGGATCGGGGTATGTAACTACCATCGCCACGATGAATGCGGCTTCTGACGATCACTATGCAGGCGGCGGCGGGCCGAGCGACATCATGGATTTTCAGGTAATGTCAAATTACACGCTGAACCCGACTACCGGACCGCACGCGGAACTTTGGAGAAAAGGGTTCTCAGGTGTTTTTCGTGCAAATTCTATCCTGGAAAAGCTTCCGGGTGTTCCGATGGATGAAAATTTGAAGAAAAGATATACCGCAGAAGCAAAATTCCTTCGGGGCTATTTCTACTTCGAGCTGGTAAGGTTGTTTAAAAATGTGCCGCTATTTACCAAAACCGTCTCCACACAGGAAATGTATGATGTGGTACAGGCGCCGCCTGCCGAGATTTATGCGCAGATCGAAAAGGACCTCGCCGAGGCTATGCCTGATTTACCTGTGACGGTCAATGCGGCTACCGAAGGCGGCCGGGTAGGACAGGGCGCGGGACATGCAATTCTCGGTAAAGTGTATTTATATCAACAAAAATATACGCAGGCAGCTCAGGAGCTGGCATTAATGAATGGTACGCCAGGTGGTACCAATGCTTACGGATATAAATTGCTGCCGAATTTTGCAGATCTCTGGAAAAGCGACAACAAATTCAATAGCGAGTCTATTCTCGAAATTTCATATACCAATACTTCGGCCGGAACGTGGGATTGTGTTTCGTGTACAGAGGGTAATATCATGAATATCATCACAGGGCCGCGTGGTTACAACCGCAAGTCTGATGCGGCCCCTGACTATGTTTCGGGATGGAGCTTCCTGCCGGTTACGCCTTCACTTTTCGAAGCGATCCGCCACGATCCGCGCAGTAAAGCCACGGTTGCGAATCTGGACAGTCTGGAAAAAGCTGGCCTGGTGACGTATGAAAAAGGTTATATGAATACGGGTTATTTCCTTGAAAAATTTGCAGGAAGAGTATCAAACAGATGGACGGGCGCAGGAACACCCGAGCTGAACTTCCCGCAAAATATGTACGATACGCGGCTGGCAGACACTTATCTGCTCGAAGCGGAAGCATTGGTACGCGGAGCGGGTGACATTAACCGCGCAACTGCATTGCTGAGCGCAGTTCGTGCAAGGGTTGGTTTGAAACCAGTGGCTGCTACATTTGAGAACATCAAAAAAGAACGACGCCTCGAACTGGCCGGCGAGGGTCACCGCTGGATGGATCTGGTACGCTGGGGCGACGCACCTACTGTGCTGGCTTCCAAAGGTTTCGTTGCCGGAAAGCACGAAATCCTTCCAATTCCGCTGCTTGAAATGGAGAACACGAAAATCGAGCAAAGCAAAGAATGGGGCGGGACTAAGTAACCAGTGCGCTGTTTGCTAAAATTGCCGTTGTTAATGCCATTCCGGTGTTTACAACGGCAATTTGCTTTTAAACCTTATCGTCCGTTTCATCAACATGAAAGCCCAGGAAGAAGTTGAACATATTGACTTCCGTCGGTAGTTGCAGCTTTTTCCGGAGCCGGTAGCGGCTTACTTCCACGCCACGGAGCGAGATATTCATGAGCTGCGCAATTTCTTTGCTCGATAAGTTCATCCGCAAATAAGCGCTGATTTTTAGCTCGTTTGCAGTAAGGTTAGGATATCTTTCTTTCAGTGTGATCAGGAAGTTGCTGTGGACATTATCGAAATGTTTTGAAAATTGTCCCCAATCCTTATCTACTTTGTTTTCGTCGGCCACGACCTTGATCATCTTTTTGAGATCTTCATTCACCTTTTCATCCTCCGCGCTCTTCGTGATCTTCACCAGGTCAGTTTTTAGTTTGGACAGCAATTCGGATTTTTGAACCAAATGCATTGCCGAAGTTGCCAGATCTGCGTTTTTGTGCAGGATCTCGGATTCCAGCTTTTCGTTTTTCAACTTGATGATTTCCTTTTCATTCTTTTCCAGTTCCAGCTGATGCAGGTACAGAAGCCTTTTCTGTTCTTCCAAATGTTGCTGCTGCTGTCTCAAAAAGCGCTTTTCCTGCCATTGATAAAACAAATAGGCAAGCCCGGCTATCAGTAACAGGTAAATAAAATATGCCCAGCCGCTTAAATACCAGGGCGGCAGGATCACAAAAGAGTAACCCGCTACGGCCGATTCGTTACCAAAATTGTTGCGGGCTTTTACCAGAAACGTGTATTCACCGGCTGGTAAATTGGTGAAATCCTTACTGCTCCGCGCCGACCAGCCCGACCAGTTAGCATCAAATCCTTCCAGAAAAAACGAATACTCAATGCTCGAACGCTGACTGAAAAGCGTAGATGAAAATTCAAAACCAACAGAATTCAGTCTGTTGGAAATGTGCGGTATTTGACCTTCTGACTGCTTTTTAACTTCATTTACCTCTCCAAAATAACCCCCGAACAACAACGTGTCCGCCTTATCGGCCGACCGCATTGTCCTGATCTGCACATCAATCTGTGTTTTGTTTTGCTTATATCGCTGGTAATTGATGTGGTAAATGCCTTTTTCGCCACCCACCAGAATATTCTGTTCATTGAGCGGGTGGATATATTCGAAGCCGGAGACCGTTTTTTGGTTCAGTTCGGGAAGAAAAATGATCTTTGGGGACTTTCCCGTCACGTCAAGCACGCCGAGTTCCTTTTCTCTAATAAACCAAACGTTCCCAGCCTGATCTTCTTTCAGGTATTTAATTCCCATTCCTTTGAAAAAACCATTGTAATAGGCTGAGATCTGAAACCGGTCTTTTTGCGCGTCATATTCATAAATGTCCTTCTCGGTCGCGACCAGAATTCTGTTCCTGACTTTGTATACATAATTATTATTCAGCGAAAGCGGAAGACCATCTTTGTGCGTGAAAAGGCGGGAAACGGATTTGCCATTTTCCAGCATTGATATCTTAAAAACGCCCCGGTAAGGATGTGAGGCCCAAATTACCTGCTCATCGCGTGGATCTGTGCAGAGGAAACGGGAAGCAATGTCGAAGCCTGCCACTTCACCCGACGGACTGAATGTAGTACCATCGTATTTCAGAAAATTGATGCCGTTATAATTTCCGACCGCCACTCTGGAAACCGGGTCGATACGCGATAAGGGCAGAAATCCCCAGAAACCATTCCGGTTTTCTATTGATTTCGCTGTATTTCCTTCAATCTCAAAAATCCCCTCGTGATGCGCCATCAGCAGTTTTCCATTAATCTCCGAGAGTCCCCACACCTGGCCGCGCGAACCTTCGACAAATGAAAAATTTCCTTTCGCAAAACTCAGATCACCGGTTTTTCCCGCAGGTACCGAGTACAAACCATTGGAAGTGCCTACGTATAAGTTGTTTTTGTAAATGATTGAAGCATACCCCGCCTCATCTTTCGTAGCGACTGGATAAATGGTCTTGATCGCATTATCATAGGCGATCAGGTCGATCCCATTGTCAAGCCCAAGCCAGAGATTGTGGTCGCGGTCTCGAAAGACGCTCAGTATATTGTTGTTTTGCAGACCGTCGGTGCGCGCGAAACGGTGTACAAAATCGCCTTCATTTGTGATAATATAGCAACCTCCCAGGGTGGTCGATAGTGCGATGAGGCGGTCGTTTACGCGGGCGGCGCCGTAAATGCGGTCCTTTTTGATAGCATCGATAGTAGGGGATTCCAGTCTAACTGCCTGACCACCTGCAAGTTTGAAAAGCCCGGCATCCATCGTCACCAGCAACGTAGTATCGTTGCCGAGTGGCAAAATCGCAGTAGACAAAAAATCCTTCGGCAGTGCGCCGCTATTGATAAATGGCTCCCACCTGCCATTATTGAACCTTAAAATCCCGTGTACTGCATCCTGGGCCACGATCTGCCCGTTTGACTCACCCATAAATCGCCAGTGTGAACCGGGATTGAAAACGGTAATCGATTCATCTTCAAAGAGAAATATCTTGTTGCTCGCCCTGAAAAATATGCCTGATTTCCAGACCGTAACATTCCAGATATCGGCAAATCCCTGGTCTTTTTCCTGCAACAGGTTACGCAGCGACTTGTAGCGCAGTGTTCCGGCAGGGTCGGGGGAGAAGTAACCAAATTCGTTTTCTGCCCCGATATAGATGCGGTTGTCCGGCCCGATTTCAATCGATCTTATCTTTGTTTTATTGGGTAAAGGATAAATTTTCCAGTGAATGCCGTCGAAGGTCAGGAGTCCCTCGTTGTTGGCGAAATACATGATCCCGTTCCGGTCCTGGCGGATCGCCCAATTCTGGGTGCCCGCCCCGTAAGTTTGCTTGGTAAAGTTCACTACTTCTGGCAATCCGATCGGATTCTGGGCAAGGAGGGTATTGGAAATAATCAGAAATATCAGGATAATCGCACGTGCCATAAACTCCATTCGCTGTATTCTTCTCATTTTGCTGACGTACTTAAAACGCCTGCCAATGCTGTTATTTTGCAATTTTTACTGTTTGGTGTAGTAATGTAGTAGCCACTTTTTCGCAGAATTGTGCAGGCGCCGTTACATTTGGGTTCGCAATATATTACATAATTTTCAGTGTTTTTCAACATACATTTATAGTGAACACTTTTCCGCAAATACCTATGTCAATCAGTCAAAGCCAATCGTTTCGAATACTTTCCAACTGCCTGTTTTTATTCATCATACTCCTGTTAACCGCAAGTTTTGCGGCGGCGCAGTCACGGAAAAGTAGCGGCGAAGTGTGGCTGACCAATGCAGACAAGTCGGCACTATTTGCAAAGCAACCGGCGGCACTGCGATTCGGATCTGAGAAAACGAATGATTTGGTGATTAAGATTGACGAAAATGAGAAGTTCCAGTCGATAGACGGATTTGGTTTTACACTTACTGGTGGCAGCACGTCGCATCTGATCGCGATGAGCAAAAGTGCACGGGCTGCATTATTGAAAGAGCTTTTCGCAACGAATGGAAACAACATTGGAATGGCTTACCTGCGCGTCAGCATCGGAGCCTCCGACCTGAATGAGAAGATATTCTCGTACAATGATTTGCCGAAAGGAGAGACCGATCCGGAGATGAAACGTTTTGACCTCAGTTTGGATAAACAGGACGTAATCCCGGTTTTAACGGAAATTCTGGCTATCAATCCAAAACTAAAAATTCTGGGATCGCCCTGGTCGCCGCCGGTTTGGATGAAAGATAATGGTGACACACGCGGAGGCAGCCTCAAACCCGAATTTTACGACGCTTATGCCAGGTATTTTGTCCGCTATATTCAGGAAATGCAAAAGCTTGGCATTCGGATTGACGCGGTTACCGTACAAAATGAACCGCTGCATCCAGGTAATAATCCAAGTTTGCTGATGCTCGCGAAGGATCAGGCCATTTTTGTGAAAAACCACCTTGGGCCAGCATTCAAAACGGCTAAGCTCAAAACGAAGATCATTATTTACGATCACAACGCGGATAAACCCGAATACCCGATCTCGATCCTGGATGATCCAGAAGCTAAAAAATACATTGACGGTTCCGCATTCCATTTGTATGGCGGGAAGATCGAGGCGCTTTCGGAAGTTCATAAGGCGCATCCCGATAAAAATCTGTATTTCACCGAGCAATGGATGGGCGCGCCGGGCAAGTTTGCCGAGGATTTCAAAGACCATATTAAGAAACTCACAATTGGCTCGACCCGCAACTGGAGTCGGACGGTACTGGAATGGAACCTGTCAAGTAACCCTGAAAACCGCCCGTTTACCGATCGTGGCGGCTGCGATCGTTGTCTCGGAGGCGTGACGATTGATGGAGATAAGGTGACGAGAAATGCATCCTATTATGTCGTGGCCCACGCGTCGAAATTTGTGCGGCCGGGTTCAGTGCGGATTGGGTCCAATATGGATGAAAAGCTTCCAAATGTCGCTTTCAAGACGCCGGAGGGTATAAAAGTGCTAATCGTTTTGAATGATACTCAAAGTGAGCTGCGTTTTCAGATCCAGGATGGAAACAGTTTCTCGACTGCGACCCTGTTACCGGGGTCAGTTGGAACCTACGTTTGGTAAGGGGCTTTCTTTATTTGTTATCGCTGGCTTCTTTCATTTGTGCCGACAGCCTAAGTGCTTCATTTACAACTTCCGCAGGGTAGTTGTTTAGTTCGAGGATCCTGATTGCGTTCGTTGTGGTCAGTTTTCCCGGCTTGATCTTGTAGTCAAAATGAATATCGTTCCCATCGATCACTTCGGTGAAATGATAGAGGTCAAAAGTGTCTGTCAGATAATCTGCCAGCTCACGGTCGTGGGTGGAAACAAGTACCAGATTTCCGCCTTGCGTAAGGTAACTGAGCACCGATTTGCCCACCGCAATGCGTTCCACGGAATTGGTACCTTTGAAAAGTTCGTCGAGCAGGAACAGATTGCAGGCGCCGGTCCTGCTCTCTTCCAATAGTTGCCTGACCGTCATTACTTCTTCAAAATAATAGCTTTTCTCGCCAAGCAGATCGTCGGATATCCGGATAGAAGAATGTACCTGCATAACCGGCATGACGAATTCCTTTGCAAAACACGTGCGGATCGTCTGACCAAGAATTGCATTGATACCGATGGTACGGATAAAGGTAGTTTTGCCGGACATATTCGAGCCCGTCAGGAGAGCCGACCTGCTGTTGAGTTCGATGTTGTTTGCAACTCCGTTGAAGATTAGCGGGTGATATACTTCATTGATGGTCAGTTTGTTGTCTGTTACAAATGTCGGCTCGCAGTAGTGAGGGAGACTTTCGCGCAGATTCATTGTAGAAAGTGCTACATCCAGTCCTGCCACAAAATGAAACACATTACTGATATCCTGCCGCCTGTTATCCAGCATTTTCAATGTAGCAAAAAGCAGGACCGGCTCGACTAGAAACAGCGCCTTGATCAGTTCCAGAAAGTATTCAATGAACTGCCCGACCTCACTTTGCAGTTTGGCCTCAATTTGGAAAACAGACATCGTAATACCAAGCCGGTCAAGTACGCGCACCGACTTTTGAAAATCGGGATCTCCTCCTTCAAATTCCGCAGTTTTTAATAGGTTGCGGGCGGTTTTGTTAAGCAAAACGAGCTGGGGAAGTGAGCTGGCGTATCTGTACAAATGGTTTTTATTCCAATAGTGAATGCCCAGGTTAACAGGTAAAAGGACGATCAGGAAAATCAGGATTTGAGGCAAAAAGAAGGAAAGCAACACTGCGGCAACGCTCAGACCTGAAAGGCATTGAATGAGCCAGAACCATTTCGGTCGAGGCATGTATTTCTCCTGGAAGAGCGAGGTAATGTAATAAGCGTCTTTCTGGTTGAGTTTCGATATACTTGCTGACGCAGTAGCTCTCAAAGTAGGGTTTTTGGTTAAAATGGAAATAAAGCTTCCCAGCTTTTCGGTGCGCGAAGTGCCCAGTGGAATCGTGCGTATGTGGTGGTAGAGATACTGCTGGCCAACAGAGGAAACGGTTCTGTCGATGAACCGGAATACATCTTCAAGGTCAAGATCCTGAAAAGTCCGGTCGGATATTCGCTGGAAAACGTTTTCCTGCCCGGCATTCACGAAGTATTTTTCGATCTGACTGAAATTAAAAAAGCCCGTTTTAATCCCGGGTTGCAGATCCTTTTTTGAAGAAGATTTCATTGATATCGTTCCATAGAAAACGCAGTGCAGTAAGTGTAGTGCCGCCCTGGCATAGAACCGGCGTTAATTTATAACATTCCCAAAATTTTTCGGCCCAAAAGTCAGGTATTGTTTGCTGCGCCAACTCTTTTAAGCACAAGTCAAAAATGTATTTCTACAATTTACCCGGTTACCGCAATTTGATTTAAGGTCATTTAAATCATTGACGAAGTGAAAAATCCCAGATCGTTCAGTCCGCTTTTCACTGCTTTGCTGCTGTTGTCTTTGCTCCTGTTTCTTACAGAAAGCTGTATCGAGCCGTTTTCGCCACCTGAAATCAATTCGGATGGAAACTACCTGGTTGTCGATGGTTTTTTCAATGCGGGCGGAACGGATACCAGCCGGATCGAGCTGCGAAGGACGCAGCATGTGAATACAAATACGCCGCCGGTTATCGTAACAGGCGCTTCAGTGACGGTGGAAGAGGAAGCCGGAGTAGTGCATACATTTGCTGAAATCAAAAATGGCCTGTACCAGCTCCCGCCGCGTTTATATAATATGTCTGGTAAATACAGGATCCGGATCATAACTGAGAACGGGCACGAATACCTGTCGGAATATGTGGCTGTAAACCGCACGCCGAAGATCGATAGTCTGACCTACAAAGTTGACCCAGTGCAGAACGAGGCGGTTTTTTATGTGAATACCCACGACGCGCAGAACCGGACGCAATTTTACCGATGGAAATTCGATGAGACCTGGGAGTATGACGCTACTTACTATTCGGCATTGGAAAAGGTTGACGAACAGGTTGTTATCAGAAAAGAGAATATCAATAAATGCTGGGGGCGCAAAAAATCGGGCAGTATTTTGCTGGGGAGTACAATCCGGCTGAGCAGCGATATTATTAAGAACCTCCCACTAAACAGGGTACCGGTCTCTACCAATAAGCTTTACATTAAATATAGTATCCTCGTTAAACAGTACGGACTGTCGCGACCCGCTTTCGAATACTGGACAGATCTGGCGAAAACCACCCAGGCGACAGGAAGCCTTTTTGACCCGCAACCTTCTCAGGTGACAGGGAATATCCGGAACATTTCGGACCCGGCAGATTTGGTTTTTGGGTATTTCAGCGCCTCGACGGAGGAAACGCGCAGACTTACGATCACACCCAAATTGGGGAGTTTCCCAAGGTGTACCGAGCCCGACACAATTCCACTAAGATGCAGGGGGCGCGACGACGATTGTGCATTGAATACCGCCCAATTGCTGCTGACGTATTGGGGCATTCGGGCAGATTCGGTATTGGTAGCATCATCCAACTGCGCCGACTGCCGCACTGCCGGAGGAACCACTGAGCGACCTTCTTTCTGGTAAAATAGCGGATCAGGCAGGCTGGTGCTGCTCTGCGACTTCCGGGAACAATAATTGTGTATTGACTTTTTTCGCATTTGAAGAAAATATCAATACTAAATATTATGCAAAAGACCTTACAGATATCGAATATAGTCGCCCTCATTGTAACGATCATCGTGAATTACCTGTCAAACACGGGTGTATTCAATAATGAAACAATGGCCTCAGTGTCGGCTTCATACGAAAACCTTTTCACGCCGGCGGGTTATGCCTTTTCGATCTGGGGTTTTATCTACCTGGGACTGATCGGTTTTGTGATATATCAAAGCAAAGGTTTGTTCGGGAAAAGCGAAACGCCGGAAGTGGTGAACAGGATCGGGTGGACTTTTGTGCTTTCGTGCGTTGCTAATTGCCTGTGGGTCATCGCCTGGCTTTATGATTACACCGGCTTGTCTGTCATCATTATGATCGGGCTGCTCATCTGCCTGATCCGCATTGTCATCGCCACCAGAATGCAGATGGACCTCATTTCTTTCAAGCGGATCGCACTGGAAAGCTGGCCTTTCGCCTTTTACCTGGGCTGGATCAATGTTGCATTGATCGCGAATGTTGCGGCTTACCTTACTAAAATTGAATGGAACGGATTCGGTCTTTCGGCGCAAACCTGGACTATTGGTATGATCCTGGCCGCTGCGGCCATTAATATCGCAATTACCTGGAAACGAAACCTGCGCGAATCGGCGATGGTCGGTGTGTGGGCGCTGGTAGCGGTGGCCGTCGCCAACTGGAATGGCGCGCAGCCGGTTGTATACACGGCTATCGGCGCTGCTGTGATTATTTTTATCAGTGCCAATATCCACGGATACCGCAATAGGGGCCGCCAGTGGATTATGGAAAAATCACGTTAAGTTCGCATCCTGCGTGAGTGAGCGTTAGCGCCTGTTACCCTAAATCCCTAAAGGGACTTTTCGTCGGGCTGGATGCAAACTGCAAAAGCCCCCTCCCAGGGGGTCGGGGGTAGGCGCCAACAAAATCAATTGCCCCGGGCTTCAGCCCGGGGATGATAATTCAAGAAAAATGATTATAAGCCTTTTGAGCGAGCTTTTGTAACTGGATTTTCAGCTCTTCCGGCTCAACAATTGTAACTGCATTCGTGAAAGGGAGAAGCCAGGTGGCGAGGTAGGGGAGCGAGCCGATGAGGAATAGCATTTCTATACTTCCGTCGGGTAGCGGCTTTTCGTGGGTCCAGCCGTAGTGGTGCCGGGTGTCCAGCATGTGCTGTGCGAGGGGCGGGATAACGGCGGCTGGCTGGAAACGGATCACGACCTTTTCCCTGGATCGCCGCTTCGCTTCTTCGGCCCGGTATTGCTGTAATGTTTCGGGTCGGGCGGTAAATGTTTCCTCCGTGAGTTTCAGGTTTTGAATGCGATCGAGCCGGAAATCGCGGAATGCTTGCCGGAGCCTGCAATAGGCGACCACGTGCCAGTGCTGACTCAGATAGATACCGATCGGTTCTATATCGCGAGCGGTGGGCAAACCCGTTTCCGCCGCCAGATAATTGATATTCACCACACAGCGAATAGTGACGGCAGTCACGAGCTGCTGGTATGCATTCGTATTGGCAGGCTGACTAGCGGGTTCAAGTACCTGAATGTGAGGCGCAATCGTTTCGAGATGGTCGCGGTCGGTGTGGCGGAGTGCGGCACGCAGTTTGTCCATAGCCGCGCCGGTAAGTTGGGCTGTGGTCGCGTCGGTGCGCTGCGCGGCGAGCTTTTCGGCAGTGAGTAACGCAATCGCTTCGTCCCGCGTAAACATCACGGGCGGTAACCTGTAACCGTCGAGCATCGCGTAGCCCTTTCCTTCCAGCGTTACCACCGGAATACCCGCACTTTCAAGTGTCCTGATATCCCGGTAAATCGTGCGCGTGCTGACAGAAAACCTGTGCGCCAATTCGGTGGCTGTCACTACACGTTTGGTTTGAAGCAGGGTCAGTATTGCTACCAGACGTGAAAGACGCGTTACTTCCGGATCAATCATTTTGACAAATAGTATGTAACATGCTTTCGCTCATAACCGGTTGCTGAATTTAACCAAAAGTAACACATCATCCGTCGCTCCCCATTGAACCGCTATTTTAAAGCAACCAAAATGAGACAAACAATGACAATTCCAACAAGGTGATACGCGCCGCTGATCAGTCCATACAAAAGTGGCCGCGGGATATTCGGGTTGATCGCAATATTGACAGTGTTGGCAATCAGGTACCCGATTCCGACGGTCAATGCAAAACTTAGCGCGCCTTCATAAGAATCGATCTTTAACATATACATTAATACCGCGCTGGCGATGGTAATAACCAGACAGCAAATCGCCGGGCCGATAATAAATATCGGTGCAGGTTTTGCGGGCATGTTATTTTCCCTGCCTAAGGAAACTTTGTAGGGCGTGGGGAAAAGCAGGGTGAACCACAACGCGCCCAAAAGAAAATAAGGAACAAATGCGGCTAAAACACTTAACCATGCGATTTCGGAGAATACATTTACCATTGTCTTTCGATTTTAAGATTAAACATTATTTCTACAACACAAAGGAAAATGGCCCGGGTGACAGCCCTATGTCATAGGTTTCCCGCCATCCTGAATTTTTTTATCAACCGAATGTTTCCAATCGCTTTCAATCCCATTTATAAGTACCCCGTGCCTGACGGGCACCGGTTTCCAATGGATAAATATGAGCTGCTGCCCATGCAATTGTTGCGGGAAGGTATTGTCGAGCAGTCTGATTTTTTTGACCCGGAACCAATCGATATGCAGGCGGTATATGCGGTGCACGGCCGCGAATATGCCGACCGGTTTCTGCACGGAAAGCTTACCCGCCAGGAAATGCGGCGGATCGGTTTTGAGCAGACACCCTTGCTGGCCGAGCGGGAGCTGCGTATCACCAACGGAACCGTCGAAGGCGCGCTGAAAGCATTTGAGACGGGTATTGCATTCAATATCGCCGGGGGTACGCACCACGCCGGGCGCGATCAGGGAGAGGGGTTTTGTATCATCAATGACCAGGCGGTGGCGGCGCAATATCTGCTGGATCATGGAAAAGCAAAGCAGGTGCTGATCATCGATCTGGATGTGCACCAGGGAAACGGAACAGCCAATATATTCGCAGGCCGGCCGCAGGTTTTTACCTTTTCAATGCACGGAAAAAACAACTATCCTTTTCGGAAAGAGACAAGTGACCTCGATGTACCGCTCGAAGACTGGACCGGCGACGATGTATATCTGCAAATGCTAGATAGTATCTTGCCCGATCTGGTTGAAAAAATAAAGCCCGATTTTATCTTCTATCAGGCGGGTGTGGATATTTTGGAGACTGATAAAATTGGCAGGATGTCGTGTACCGTTCGTGGCTGCGAACTGCGGGACGAAATGGTGTTGAAGCTGGCGGTAAAGCACAATATTCCTGTTCAATGCAGCATGGGCGGCGGCTATTCGCCCGAGCTCCGGACTATCATTCATGCACATGCAAATACCTTCAAGGTTGCCGCGAAACTGTATTAGTAACGTATTGGAAGCTTCTTTTTTCTTCTTTTAATTTCCAGTTGAAGGTCAAGCCAACAGGTAAGTGATCGGATAAGGGCTTCCCCGACTGATCTTCAAAAAGCTCCGATTGCAGCGCGTATTCCGCAGGAAACAGTTCAAGCGCGTCGCTGCTGCGAAACATGATCTTATCGATCGACTCCATTTTTTCGGTTATATTCAGAATATCACGGGGCGGGATTCTGGGCGAAGCTGCGGGCAGGCGGCCCTCGTTTTCGAGCATTACCCAGGCGTCGCGGAGGCTGTTTTCGATCAGCAGTTCCTGAATATTATCGGAAGAAAAATGGTAGCGCCCATTTAAATCTCCCATCACAATCACCGCATTTCCCCCAGAATTTTCTTTTATAAATGTCGATAACTGTTCGATATTCTTTCGCCGCGCGGCGGCTGCCTCCGGATCGTTGAATGCATTGGAGTGAATGTTATACAGATCAATAAAGAGTCCTTTTCCAATCTGGACGCGCGAAAAAGTGAAACCTTTCGGGGTCAGACAATCGGCGCCGGTGCAATCGTCCCAGGAGATACGCTCAATGGCAGAGAGTGGGTAACGTGAAAGCGTATTCAGGCCGTCGCCAAACGGAATGCTGCCTTTCGATTCACTGCGGTAAGGGTGCGCATTCCCGGATAAGTAAAGCTCATTATTGTAATGAAAATCCTCCTGCACATGCACGATATCGAAGCGGTTCAAGCGTTTTCCGATCTCTGCAATACTGCTTGCGCGCTCGGTTTGTGCGCTGGAAATGATTTCCGGTAAGCCGGCGATATTGTAGGTAAGGACTGAAAATTGACCGGTTTCGGCTGTGTCCATAAGAACCGGATCGTGGGCATGTTTGACGGAAATGGCGCCGAGGGTGGCTTTAAATTCGACACTTGGCCAGAGCATGAGGAGCAGAAAGCCACAGTAGGCGTAACGTTTGCTGAAAAAATGTCCGATCATCAGGCAGTCCGGCTTTTGGTTGTATTGAAACCTAAAAGTAGGTCAGCAGTGTGAACTCAGCGGGGCGCAAATGTTAAGGTTATATTATTGATTTTGGTTAAAGAAAAGCTCCGGGCTGTGGACCCGGAGCTAGATATTTCAGTTAATATCCCACCAGTTCTTGGTGGCCTGCGAATCTCCGCCGATACTTTTGGCGGCGGCCTCGCTGTTAACCGCATTGGAAGCGCGGCTTGCGCTCGGATATTTCAACCGTTTTACAACACCATCTTTCACTTCCTGATCCAGACTTCCCGAAACCGGTGCAATAAACAGATCCGCGCCGCTCGGTTTTTTAATATCGAGTCTCAATCTTTCCATCCAGCCCTGAATACCCTGCATATACAAAGCCAGCCACTTCTGGGATCCGATCACATTTTTCCAGTTGCCCGCTTTGTAAGGAACGCTCGCCAGGTAAGTGCTCACGACCTTTGCATCAGTAATTCCCCATTGCGTTAGCGCGGCGGTAACTGCTTCGTTATAAAGTGTATCCGCCGTAGCAGTGCCCATATTCATGCCTCGCGCCGCGGCCTCGGCTTTAATAAAGGCAACTTCCGCATAAGTGATCATATTCCCTCTTGCCGATCCGCTGTAAGCCATTACACCGGGTTTCGACAGTCCGATCATTGTCGGGGTATTTGCCTCAGTACCATAAGGTTTACCCACATATTTTCCATTAGTTTCGTCCGGCCGGGCGTACACGGGAAGGCGGGGATCTTTTAATTCTGTCAGGTAGTCGATTACCGTGGAAGTCACCGCGAATTCTACGAGTGGACGGTCTACATCGTTATAAGGAAAGCGGTTGGTCGCCGCCGCGGTATTATATGGGAAAAATGCGTCCTGGGTTGTTGCGGTAAAAGTGTTTTTCACAGCATCTTCAATCACCGCTTTCGCTTCCGCAGGCTGCACGTCGGCCATTCTCATCGCAATCCGCATACGCAGCGCATTCCCGATCCGGATCCATTGTGCCGCGCTGCCGCCTCCGATAACATCACCTCGGATAGCGCCGGAAGATGGGCCGGCGAGTATATCCACCTGTGTTTTGAGCGAAGCGAGTAATGCCGTATATACATCTTTTCCTTTGTCATAAACCGGCTGAACCGTCACGTCGCCTCGCAATGCCTGTGAATAGGGAATATCCACATAAACGTCCGTGAGGATATGGAAAAGCCACGCTTTCATGATTTCCGTCGCCGCCAGCATGTGCTCGCTGGATTCGGCAGGGTGTCTTTCGTAGTAATTTCTGATCTCCTGCAAATCCATCAGCGGCCCGGCATACATGCCGTTCCAGAGTCCGTCGTTTGTAAACAGGAACCGGCTTTCACCCGTTTTGTCCGTTCCAGTCCAGTATTGCGCAAGCTGCATGCCAACGCGCCCGTTGAAATAAGTATCGTAAAGCAGGTCGGAAGCGCGTTTTTGCGCATTGGCCATCAAAAATTCAGGCTGTGTTTCGCTTGACCGCGCGGGGTCGCTGTTCAGGGTATCGTAATTGTCGCACCCGGGGAGGACGAAGATGCACGCCGCCAGCAGGATAATGATTTTCAATTTCATATGAATATGATTTGGATTGAGTTTTTGTTAAAACCGGTCAGAATGTAAAGTTCAGGTTCGCCCCGTAGCTGCGTACCGGAGGTAATGCGCCGCCTTCGAAGCCGATCTGGTTACCGATCGAGTTGGTGATATTCGCCGGGTCCACATTGGGTGCATTGCTTTTGATCAACCACAAATTGCGACCGGTAAGGGTAAAGCGCAATGCTTGCATTTTGATCTTTTTCGCCAATGCATCCGGTAGTTGCCAGCCAAGTCTTACCTCGCGCAGGTAAATGAAGCTGCCGTCGTACAGATTCGCTTTGCTGATCCGGTTACCGCCGTCGGAATTGAAGTGCGTTCGTGCCGCTACTACAATGTCGTTCGGGCTGCCGTCTTCTTTCACGCCCGGATTAACCAGTCCGTTTTCACGAATTCCAGGGAGTGCAGTTTCTTCAAACATCCCCGACTTGTTTCCATACAAATTGGTATAAGAGAAGAAATCACCGCCTTTTTGAAAATCGACAAGCGCCGCCAGATAGAGACTTTTGTAGCTGAATGTGTTGTTCAACCCACCAATAAAATCAGGGTTAGCGTCGCCGATGATCACCGGGGTAGGCGTAACTGCATACGTTCCATTTGCGCCTACGATCTTGTTGCCTCGCGCATCATATACATAATCCGTTCCCAGCATCGTACCAAGCGATTTTCCCTTTTGCGCCACCATCGAAACGCGGTTTGTGCGGCGTTCTGTACCAATTACAAATCTCTCTATACCCTGAATGCTTTCATCCGAGCTGTTCAGGTTAAGTACCCGGTTTTTGTTTTTGGAAAAATTAAGGGACGCTCTCCAGCTGAAATTCTTGGTCATGATCGGCATGATATTCACTGAGAGTTCGATACCCTTATTCTGCACCGTTCCGCCATTTACGATCTTGGTTGAAAATCCACTCTCCGCCGGGATCTGTACATTCCAGATCTGGTTTTCCGTGCGACGGTCGTAGTAAGTGAAGTTTACGCCCAGTATTTCATTGAAGAATTTGAGATCAACACCACCTTCCACTTCTGCCGAAAGTTCGGGTTTCAGGCGGGCATTGTGCAGTCTGTCCGGCGTACTTTGCAGCGGGAACGTGCCAAACTGCGTTACGATATCGTAATACCTTGATACTGAATAAGGGTCGGCATCATTTCCGACACGTGCATAAGATAACCGCGCTTTTCCGAGCGTCAGCCAGGAAGTTTTCTGGATCACGTCAGAGAATACGAACGAACCCGCGATCGATGGATAGAAATAGGAATAATTTCCCGTTTGTTTCAAAGTCGAAGCCCAGTCGTTCCGGCCTGTGGCGGTCAGGTACAGGTATTTGTTATAACCCAATGTAACCGATCCGAACAGCGAGTTGATCTGTTTGTTTCCATAAGTGGTAGAAACCGTAGCCGGCGTTACCGAGTTTTGCAGCACATACACAAGCGGGGTTTGCAGCCCGCCGTTGGTCGTGCCGGATTCCACACTCGATTTGATACTCAGGATATTACCCCCCGCCACAGCTTCCAGACTGAATTTGTCGCTCAGGTTTTTATTGATATTCAAAGTAGCCTGGTAGTTGTTTTCGTTGTTCCGGAGTTGTCTTTTTGCGTAGCTACCCACAAAAAATCCTTTCGCACTCCGCACTTCGTCCATGTGATCGAAGTAATCGGAAAACACGCGCACGTCGGCGGAAAGCCAGTCGGTGAACTTATAAGTTAATCCTGCATTCCCGAAATAGCGGTTATTTCTGTCCGTATTGTAGTTCTCATATTGGTTCCAGTAAGGATTTTGGCTGAATGCCGGTTTCTGGATATTCCACGCAGTCCGATTCCACGATTGCTCCGTACCGTCGGCATATTTGTAATCTTCCAGGTAGTTATTGTCAATCTGCCGCTGACCATACATCACGTAGAAAAGCATTGGGTTATTGCCCATAAAACCGGTTCCCGGCCGGCCTTTCGAGTTGTCGTTCACATAGTTGATCCCGCCGCTGAAAGTGAATTTGTCCGTAAACTTATAGGTGGTATTCAAGCTGATAAAAAAGCGTTTCAGCTCGCTGCCCGGGTAGATAAAGTTCTGTTTCGTTTGCCCGACAGAGAAGCGGATAGAACCTTTGTCGCTGCTGCTGGCCACCGAGAGGTTATTGGAAAATGTAACCCCGGTTTTGAAAAAATCCTTTGCATTATTGGGCTGCGGGCTCCAAGGAGCAGTTTTTCCAAAATTCGGATTGTTCCGGTCCTGGTCCCACGACCAATAGTGGCGCACGAGCGTTCCGTCCATTTTCGGCCCCCATGATTCGTCGGTTCCGTAGTCAGGAATGAGGTCATATTTGCCTTTTCCATCATTATCATCATAAGTACCTCCGCCCGGCAGGAAGCCGCTCGGATTGTCTTTTACATACAATTTGGTAAAATTTGAGCTGCCGCCCCCGCCATATACGTTCTGAAATTTAGGCAGGTAAGAAACCTGGTCCAGCTGCACATTCAGGTCGTAATTCAGAGAAAGGTTACCCGATCCCTTGCCCGTTTTGGTGGTAATATAAATAACCCCGTTCTGTCCACGACTACCATATAGTGCCGTCGCCGCAGCTCCTTTCAAAACAGAGATATTCTCAACATCATTTGGGTTGATCAGCTGGGCAGGATTTCCGTAATCGAAGCCGCCGCCGCCCGTTCCCTGGCCGCCGGTTACACTGGATGCATTCATATTCATATTCGCCATTGGCACGCCGTCGACGATAAACAATGCATTATTGTTACCCGAAATGGATTTCAAACCCCGGATCGTAACACGCGAAGAGCCGCCCATGGAACCGCTGTTCCCGCCGATCTGTACACCGGCCAGTTTTCCCTGTAACGAGTTGATGTAATTGACTTCACGCGCTTCCTGAATACTTCCACCGCCGATCTGCTGGATCGCATAACCCACATTCCGGGTGTTTTGCTGCACGCCGAGCGCGGTTACCACCACTTCGCCCAGACTTTTCACATCAGCCGGAAGTTTCACTGTTATTTCCGTCATCGAGCGCGGCACATTCACGTCGATCGTCTGGAACCCGATCGAGGAAACGGTGAGCTTTTGATCTCCGTCGGGAAGGCCGATCGAGAACTTCCCATCGGCGTCCGTGTTCGTACCCGTAGTGGTACCTTTAATTAAAACGCTCGCGCCCGGAACAGCCGCATTGGCCTCGTCGAGCACCTTACCGGCTACCTGCCGGGACTGCGCCTGTACCGAAATGGCAGAAAATGCCAGTCCAAACAGGGTCAGTAAACAACCACGTATAATTCGCATAATAGGCTTGGTTTTAGGGTTTAGAAATAAACAACTATTAAAGCCTTGAAGGATAGGCAGAATACTTGTCCAAAACTGCCCATATTGACCAGCCCGGCAGAATATGTTACCGATCGAAGACCGGTAAGTGTATTTGTTTAATAATAAAAATGCTGGAAATAGTGCCTAAATGGCTGTAAATGATATTGTTCCTTAAAATGAGAGGCAGAATATCAGAGCGGGGCGGAGAAAGGGGATTTTTTGAAAGAAACTTCACCATTCTGGTCTTTGGAATAAACCGCAAGACAGCCGGCGTTGAATGTAGGGTCAAAATTCGGTTCGCCGGGTACCAGCGTCGCTGGTGCAGGTTTTGAAGCGTCGAAGAAATATACTGTGGTAGTGCCGTATTTGGTGTAAGGCATCAGGTTTCCATACTTTTCCATCTCGTCCCACGCCCGGCCTTCTATTGTTACCGCGTAGATCCGCTGAATAGGACCGGTGTTATTTTCATTCCGGTATACGGCCACTTCTTTAAAATTGCCTTCCAGATCATCTACCCCAGGTATCGAAGTGGAATCATAGATTATAAAGCCGAGCGTGAGAACGATGAGGACGAGGAATATTATTTTTTTATTTTTCAAGATCTGTGAAATGGTTCGTGTTGCCGTAAAGTTAAGACAACACGTCCATTCCGAAGCGAAATTTCCTGCCTAGCGTGTTGCGGTAAGTGTGAAATCAGTGCCGGTATCGTCGGTCGCATTGACCATGAGCTTCTTGCCAATTATTTTCGCGACTGTTTCTCCTTCGTAAACCAGTTCCACTGTGCTCCCATTTTCCACCAGCTTGATATCACTTACGTCGTACACCATAAATTCTTCGTCGTCCCTGGTTTGAATATCAAGTTCGGCATCCACCGTCGTTTCCGTTTTTTTAGTGATCCGGATATCGCCTTTCAGATTGCTCTTATCCGCAGGTATAACCTTACCGTCAAATGCGAGTTCGGAAAAAACATAAATGCCCGACAGCCTGGTTGCCAGATCTGGCGCGGGTTCGACTTTGTCTTTCTTGCACGAAACGATTGAAATACCAAGCAGTAGCAATACTGCGAGACTTTTGAGGTTGGATAAATTTTTCATAGCTGGAATGATGTTTTGTTTAATGCGTCAAAAATATTGTCGCACTGTCACTCCCAAAAGTCTTCACGGGCAAACTGCACTTTCTACGTTCTGATCTGATCAGAAAGCGCGGTGAACTGTGAAACGATTTTCAGGCTAATCATCCCATTGACACTATGTTACCGGCAGGAATATACTAAATGTAGTACCCACGCCCGGCTCGCTCACCACCGTAATGGCGCCTCCGTGATTTGCCGCAACCCGCTCACAGATCGCCAGTCCGATACCCGTGCCCGAGTATTGGCTCCGGCCGTGCAAACGCTGAAACAGCTGAAATATCTTATCGGCATATTGCTGGTCAAATCCGATTCCGTTATCTGCTACATCTACCTGGTAGTAGGCGCTGGTAGTTCGCGTTACATTTACCGATGATGGCAGATCCGCGCCTGAAATGATGCGACTGGTGATATTGATTACCGGACTCACACCTGGCTTACGGAATTTCAGTGCATTACTAAGCAAATTCAGGAACAATTGACCCAGCTGGGTCTGATCGCCTTTGAGCCACGGCAGGGAATCTATGGTGATTACTGCCGAAGATTCGGCAATGGCCAGTTCAAGATCATTTACGATGACGTCCAGCACCAGATTGAGCGAAACGGTCCTGTTCATCTCCTTCTGTGTAGTCACGCGCGAAAAGGCAAGGAGGTCGTCAATCAGTTCAGACATGCGCTTGGCCGCTGCCTGCATCCGGTTCAGGTAAGTGGTCCCGTCACCCAGATTTTCACCATAACGTTTGATCAGCAGGTCCGAAAACGACTGTATCTTCCGGAGCGGCTCCTGCAGATCGTGAGAAGCGACGTAAGCAAACTGTTGCAGGTTGATATTCGATTGCTGCAGCATATTGTTGGAATCCGCCAGTTCTTCGTTGGTCGCCACATATTCTTCATTGATCGCGGCCAGTTCTTCATTGATCGTTTCCAACTCTTCGGTGCGCTGCTGAACTTGCTGTTCAAGGGAAAGCTTGATCTTGCGCTGGTCGGTCACATCCTGTGCGGTACCTATCATCATGATCGGCTCGCCGGCCTGATTGTAGAGGACTTTGCCCTGCGCGTGCAATATTCTTTCGGCTCCGGTCTTTTCGGGATCCAGGGAATATTCCATATCATACAACCCGTCCGATCCGGGAGCAACTGCCCTGTTAACTGCGGCTAGTACTCCTGGCTGGTCGGCCTCGCTGACGGCCGCATATACCATCTCAAATGTGATAGGGTTTTCTTTTGTCAAACCAAACCACATTTTAAACCGGTCAGAGAAATCCATTGTTCCGGTTCGAAGATCAATGGAGAATGTCCCCAGTTCTGCAAGCTCGATCGCGCCGCGCAGGAATGCCTCGGTTTCCTGGATCTTTTTTCTGTTTACCACCTGCTCGGTCAGATCCGTCGCCACCACAAAAACGCCGGTAATCTGATCCTGAAGATTACGCTGCGGCTGATAAGCCATATCAACATAAATCGTTTCAAGAACGCCGTCGTACATAATTTCGACTGCTTGTTCTCTGGAAAAATAGGGGATACCTGTGTCGATCACATGCTGCAAAAGCTTGTCAAAACCTTGCCCGTCAATTTCAGGAAGTGCTTCCAAAAGCGACTTGCCGATGATCTCTTCGGGTTTGCGGCCTACCAGCTTCCCATAGAACGGATTAGCCATTGTAAAAGTCAGGTTATCCTTGTGGATCATCGCAATACCTACCGGCGACTGTTCAAACAATGCCAGCAACTGCAACTGGCTTTCTGCGACCTGGCGCTCTACATTGACCCGTTCCGTTACGTCAATAGCAATGTCAAGAATAGCATATACTTTTCCTTCATTATCATATACCGGGGAATAGGTAATGTCGTAAAAATTGTAAGTCATGACGCCATTCTGCACGATATTAACCTGCGTGCCGTAACTCTGATAAGTGACGCCGGTGGTATAAACGTCGTCAAGGATCTGTAAAAAAGGCTGGCTGTCCAATTCTGGCATTACCTCACGAAGCGGGATACCCTCTATATCAGGGCCTTTTCCAACAATATCAATAAATGCCTGATTAGGCAGCTCCACAACGAGATCGCGGCCAACAAATAAACCGATCGCCGCCGGAGCCGAGGCAATAACTGTTCTGAGCTTGGATTCGCTTTCTTCAAGTGCCTTCTGCGCCTTCACCTGTGCGGTAACGTCCATGGACATATTGATGATCCCGTAGATATTGCCCGAGCCGTCGAATATGGGTTTGTAACTGAAATTGAAATAGTAGGTACTCAGCTTCCCGTCGACCTCAATATCTACGGCTGCATTCTTGGAACTGTAAGCGATTCCCGTCACCAGGATTTCATTCAGAATATCCAGAAAAGGCTGTCCCTCAAGTTCCGGGAGTGCTTCTGCCAGTGGTTTGCCAATCACAGATTTGTCTTTGCCCCAGTAGTCGATCATAGGCTGGTTGGCCAGTTCGATCACCATTTCTTTTCCCACAAACAGGCAGGTTGCGACCGGGGCCTGGTCGATAAGCGCCTTGAACTTTGCTTCGTTGGCTTCCAGCTCTTTCAACATCCGGTGCTGGTGTGTCACCTCGTTCGCCATCACCATAATTCCGCTGATGCTGCCGTCTTCGCTCTGCATCGGGGAATATACAAAGTCGAAATACGCGTCTTCGAGCCTTCCGTTCCGGTACAATTGGGCCAGTGCGCCACTTCCGATAAACGGTTTTCCGGTGAGGTATACCTCGTTTAATATATTGTTAAAACCCTGATTCTGGATTTCCGGCAATGCGTCCATCAGTTTCAAGCCGGTAATGGAAGCTTCCTTTCCCCAAACCTCGAACAGTTTATCATTCCCAAGCTCAATGATCAGATCCGGCCCGGTGAGCAATCCAATGGCCATAGGCGCCTGTTCGACAATGGTTTGAAAGCTTCTGGCGTCTTTCAACGTGCTGCGGCCCTGTACTTCTTTCGTAATATCTATAAAAGTCCCCAATACGCGAATCTTCTCACTATCAGGTTCCTGGTGTGATTGCCCTTTACAAAGTATCCAGCGCGATTGCCCGCCCGGAATACCTGCCGAGCGAAATTCTACCGAAAAAGGTTCGGGCGGAGTTTGTTCCAATGCGCGGGAAACTTCGCTTTCGAAGATAGCCCGGTCTTCGGGATATATTAAACCAATGAGGGAATTGAAGTCAACGATATCGTTTCCCGCAAAATCAAGCAGATTCTTGGAGCGGGTACACAAACGTATTTCATTGGAATGTGCACTAAATTCCCAGGTCCCTATTCCGGCCATTTCAAGGGCCAGCGCTAGACGTTCGGTTTCCAAAGGGTTACTGGTATTAAATGGCTCGGGTGCGCCTGGCATGTATATCTTTTTTTAAGCAACTGAAACCCCAAGCACAAACACTGTGCCAGACAACCGTGTCCTTTATGCGGCTCAGCGGCTCTTTGTATTCAAACTATTTACTCTATTTAATTAGTAGATTAAATTCTTTTTCTATTTTTGTGCTTCTCAATTCTCAGACAGCATATGTTTTTAAAGGTCCTTTCGTTAAAGCCCATTTCGAAATTATGGTATCTGGTGCCGGCGGGGTTAGTGGTTCTATCGGTCGGTTTCCTGCTTTTAAATGGTACTATTTCAGTTGAAGCCGAGCAGGTAAGGAGTTTCCTTGACAGCAAATTCATGCTTTATTTTCTCGTGGGTCTGGCTGCGCAGCTGGTCGACGGTGCGTTGGGAATGGCTTATGGAGTTACTTCTACTTCCTTCCTGCTTAGTATGGGAGTGTCACCCGCTATCAGCAGCACCAGTGTTCACGTTGCCGAAATGTTCACAACCGGAGCCTCGGCGATTTCACACCTGAGATTTAAGAATATCAACAAAAAGCTTTTCAGAAGCCTGCTGATTCCCGGTGTACTTGGTGCGGTAACGGGTGCTTATTTACTTTCTGACGTAATCGATGGCAATGCCGTCAAACCATATATTGCGATCTATATGCTTATTCTGGGTGTTATTATTATCAGGAAAGCGATCCGGAAGAGGCTGGTTAAAAACAAAACAAAAAGGATCGGAGTGCTCGCTGCTACCGGCGGTTTTCTCGACTCGATCGGGGGCGGAGGCTGGGGGCCAATTGTGACTTCAACGCTATTGGGGCAGGGAAGAGATCCCCGGTACACGATCGGTTCCGTGAATGCGGCTGAATTTGTGATCACGTTTTCAAGCGGTATTACATTCCTGATATTCAATGGTATCGACAGCTGGCAGGTTGTGCTTGGGTTGATATTGGGCGGTGTGATCGCCGCGCCTTTCGGTGCACTCCTGGTCGGCCGCATCAATAGCCGCGTGTTAATGCTTTCAGTAGGGATATTGGTGATCGGGCTGAGTTTAAGGACTGTATTGCAGGGATTTGGGTTCATTTGATCGTGTTTTAAACCGGATAACTTTTCGCGAATTCCATATATTGCGGCTTGCATTGTTACCTCAACCGCAGCAGCTATTTGCATGGAATACGAAACCTACCAGCCTGATCTAGAATTAAGTGATTTCGTAAAATGCTTTTGGACCTTGCGGGTTCCGGCGGGTCCCGATCCGCAAAAGCAACGCATCGTTCCCGACGGTTGCGTAGAAATGATCTTCACGCTCGGCGACGATGTGAGACGGTATATTAACGAAACCGACCACATAATTCAGCCACGTGGGATGATTCTAGGGCAGCTTACAGAGCCGCTTTGCATTGAGCCTACCGGCGCCGTCGATACCTTCGCAGTCCGGTTTTTCCCCGGCGGCTTTATTCCCTTTACCACTTTATCCATGCCGGATCTGGAAAACACAGAAACGGATATGTCGGCCGTTTTTGGTGAAGAAGATGCTGCGAATCTCAAAAAGCTGGTCGTGAACGCGGCAAATACAGAAGAACGGATTCAGATTGTACAGGCCTTTTTAGCGCAAAAATTAAGGGATGCAAAACACATTGACCGCATTCTCCGATCAACTGTCGACCTGATCCTTGCTTCGAAAGGACGCGTACCCGTTGGCGGAATATTGCAGGAAAATATTTTGAAAAGGCGACAACTTGAACGCAGGTTCTCGAAGTTGGTTGGTTTAAGTCCGAAGCAACTAGCGAGGATCGTCCGGTTACAGAGTACCCTTCAAATGCTGCTGAACAATGACGATAGCAGTCTGACCAGTCTGGCGATTGAAAATGAGTATTACGATCAGGCGCATTTTATCAAAGACTTCCGAGAGTTTACCGGTACCAATCCCAACAAGTTTCTGAAAGACAATGCGCTGGTACTGTCAACGGCATTTTATCAAAAAGAATAGGCTGACGCAATTTTACAATTTTCAGCATTTGCGGAATTCTACCTTGCAGACGCAACTAAATACATCTAACAATGGAAAATTTCATTTCAATGTTTGAAATCCCTGCGTCTGACTTCCAGAGGGCGGTTTCGTTTTACAAGGCTATTCTTAACATAGAGATCGAGGAGGTCGATATGGAGGGAATCAAACTGGGATTGTTTCCCGGCGACGGCAGTAATGTCTCCGGATCGGTGATCGCCGGGCCTGATTACAAACCATCTTCGGACGGAGCGGTCATTTACCTCAATGGCGGAAGCGACTTGCAGGAGATAATGGATAGGGTCGTGGCCAGCAATGGAAAGGTTGTGATACCAAAGACGGAAATAAGTCCCGAAATGGGATTTTACGGAACGTTCATTGACACCGAGGGAAACCGGCTGGGGCTTTATTCGCAGGGTTAGAAACATTAATTTTTTGACTGTTCAAACCAATCGGCAGATCTGAACGTCTACCTGCAAATAACTCCGGAACATCATGATGAAAGTCCAAAAATTGCCGCTACTCATTGGTCTGCTGACCATTTTGGCACTGAATGCGTGTAAAATGGATGGGGATCCGGGAGATATCAATTGCACGGAAGAGTTCAGGTCTGTCGGTTTGGAAGTATCGGGCGAGCCACTGACTGAGTTTTACACAGTCCGCCTGGCCACCTCGGATACGCTGCGTGCCAGGTCTGAATTTGTGCCGGAATCGCGATGGTACTGGGTTCTGGACGATTCTTATCAAAAATTATTAGCAAACAGACAGGAAGTTTTCAAGTTTGTCGGGAAAAGGGGCAGTGCAATTGTTGTACAGGAAGAGTATACGATCGGGGCCGACGCCTGCCACATTTTCAAGGTGAGCGGCAAGTGAAATTTAGATCTGCTGTCGAGATCCGGCCCGGTAGTTTAGCTAAATTTAATATCTTTGGTATCGATGTGAAATGTACAATTCGAAGAATTAGTATTTGTGATTTAATACCCCTTTATGAAACACCTGATCCTATTTATGCTGGCTGTTATGGCCGTTTCCTGCGATGGACAAAAGAATTCGCCCATACCGCACGAACTGGAACAGGATCCGCTGAACCCGATAGATACGGTTTGCAAGGCTTGCAAGGATAGCACCTTCGCTGCCGGCGAAGCTGATCTCAGGTATGTTGTTTTTGATAAAAACGGGCCGATGAATATCCCGGTCGTCACCAGTGTCAGGAACAAGATCACTTTTTACTATTATTTAAAAAGCAACATTGCGAACTATGGCAACAGTGTAATGGCTTATATCGGCCGGGGCGACTCGACGCTATTTTGTTACCGGCAGGGAGAATATAATACCGACTCCCGGTTACCGATCATGTCCGCCTCCAAGCCCGTGACCGCCGCGGTGATCATGACGCTGGTGGAAGCCGGAAAGCTTGCACTCGATGATAAAGTGAGCAAATACATTCCCTCATTTAATAACGAAAAAAAGGAAATCACGATCCGGCAGCTGCTGGCGCACACTTCGGGGCTGGTCTACGAATCGCGGTTTGACTCTCGCAGCGACCTCACGCTCCAACAAAATATCGACAGCATCGCTCTAAGGACTCAACTGCAGTTCGTGCCCGGTAAAGGCGCATTGTATGGAAGTGTCTCGTACGGAGTAGCTTCCAGGATTGCGGAAATCGTTGAAAAGAAATCCTGGGCGACGATCTTTCAGGAGCGGATCGGTTCGAAATGTGGAATGGAGGATGTGATTTACAGTCCGGATCATCCTGCAAACCCAGCGACGGGTTATGGTATTATGTGCTCCATGAACGAGTACCTGCGCTTTTTGACCATGATATACAACAAAGGAACGTATAATGGAGTGCGTGTACTGAGCGTTGCTTCCGTCGAAACCATGGAAGCGGATAATTCCAACCGGGTTGACCCAACATACGGCCTCGGGCTGTGGCGTTCCGAGTTCCAGAACAACACTGCAAAAGAAGTAGCAGTACTGAGCGCCCGCGGCGTGCATGCGTGGATCAACCGGGAAAAGAATTACTTCGGGCTGCTGTTCACACAAGCCGGTTTCGACACCACCATTCAACCCAATCTAGCTTTCCGCAAACTAGTAAGAGAAAACCTCTAACCCTTCCTCCTTCCTCCTTTATTTATTTCACCTGCAAAACAAATTCAAGATTCGCATCGTCACTTCCGGGTGCCGGTGTTCCGTTTTTGTCGCCTGGCTGGTGACGTAGCTGTACTTTCAGTGTCCCTGCACCCGCAGCACCCGCCTTGGCAGTACCTGTCAGACCGATCGGGAAATTGTTATCGTCTTTATCTTCGTACGTGTAGGTGAGCAGAGACGCGGGCGAAGGTGTGAAGACGATCAAATGTTCGTCAGACTCTTTGGCGATTTCTTCGGTAATATTATCTGCCGGCGATTTGCTTTCGTCCATAAACTCGATTGTCAGCGCATATTCCGCGTTTGCTTTCAGGCTGATCGTGTCAAATCTTGTCGGCGCATTGCCGCCGTCACCGTCTGCGTCCTTGAAACTGAATGAACTTACAGTTCCGGTGCCAGCCTCCTTGAAGTTAAGTGTCACGGATGTGATCAGTTCGTTCTCGTCGTCGGGCGTGATCTCCTCGCCGGAATCTTTGCATTGGGTAAACAACGCAGCAAGGCCGAACAGTGCGCAGAAGGATAATTTTCGGTTAAGCTTCATGGATATTGATTCAATAAGTGATAAATGACTTAGACTGATATATGCAATTGTGTTGCAAATATAAATCTTATTGCAACATAGTTGCAGTGTGCGTCCGATATTTTGAAAGATTTTATATTCATGGAACGGTATTTTAATCTTCCGGAACCGCAGTGTAGTCGGGCTTAGCATCAGTGAAGCATTAGCCGATTCAGATTTAAATAAAGATTTATGAAAATATTAATATATGCCGATTTGCAGCCCCGGTACCTGGAAGAGCTGGCGAAGCAATTACCAAAGGATGCGGAATGTATTTTCAAAGCCGATCTGTCGCAGGCCGAATTAAAAAGCGAACTGGAATCCTCAGAAATCGTGATCGGTAACCTGCCGGTGGAAATGCTGGAAAACGTACCTGGCTCTCTTAAATTCTGGCAGCTGGAACAGGTGGGTTTTGAACATTATAAAGACGTGAAGTTCATTGGGACTGTGGCAAATGTCGGGGATATGTCGGCCGCTGCCTGCGCTGAAACGATCGTGGCAGGAATTCTGGGGTTTTATCGCGGTGTACACTTAATGGTGAGGAACCAGTTGGAACAGCGCTGGGTAGGGGAGAAAGCGGAGCAGGAACTTTCGGTTTTAGGTGAGAAAAACGTGATCATATTGGGTTCCGGCGCCATTGGTGAGCACGTTGAAAAGATATTGAAGGCATTTGGTTGCAGCATAAAAATGACCGCCAAGAGCGACCCGGAAGCAGATATTCACTCCTTTGAAGATTTATTGAAAGAATTGCCGGAGACTGATCTTGTAGTAAACACCCTGCCCGGTAACCTCGATAAATACGTTTCCGCCGAATTCTTTGAAGCAATGAAAGAAGGTTCGCTTTATGCCAACGTAGGGCGTGGAAATACCACTGACGAAGCGGCGCTGATCCAGGCACTGGAAAGCGGAAAACTGGCGGGAGCAGTGCTGGACGTAACCGAAAACGAGCCGCTGCCGAAGAACAGAAAGTTGTGGAAAATGGAAAATGTGATCCTGACTCAACACACCGGCGCGGCCCACAGGGAACGTGACCGCGATAAAGTGAAAAAGTTTGCCGAAAACGTGAAGCAGTTTTTAAAAGGGGCTAAGTTAAAAGATGAAGTTAAATTGACGGAAGGCTATTGAAACATGCTATTTTCAATAGAGAACACGATCCAATCATTTACTGTAAGACTTGTCTGCATCAATTGCGGGCACAAACAGCCTTTTGCGAAGGTTCATAAATGGTAACTCGATCAGCCGGAACATCAGGTACGCGACCAGATAGGTGAACAGATAAGTACCGAGGAAAACCAGCCATTTTGGAGCAAACGGGGTGGCGAGATTGCTGTGGTACCATTCTGTAACCTGCTCGATGATCAGTATGTGCATTAAATAAAATGAATAGGAAGTTTGACTGATCTGCGTGATCAGTCTGGTAATTAGCTTGCCCGGGCGGGGACAGGAGGAGGCGTAGGGAAGCATCATTGCAAACCCGCAGCAAAACAAGGGCAGAAGCAAAACGTCTACAAAAATGTTAGCTTTCCCGCCAGCTACCGTATGTTTTACGACCTGAAAGCCGATCAAAACGCCGATAAACCCGGTAATAAGCAGCCACATACTCGCCCGGCTTGAAATCTTGCGTTTTTCCATTAGATAGGCTACCAGACAGCCGCAGGCAATGGCGTCGAGCCGGAACATGACTATTTTTCGCATACTATCCCAGTCGCCGATAGGAGGCGCGAATATGTTCCAGCTGGGAAAAAGGACCTTTTGATCCACCAGATAAGCGAACAGATTTTGCTGATACATCCAGTGGTACAAAACCTTAAATCCAAGTCCGCAAACCAGGAAAATAATGACACCGGCCAGGTATATACGGTACCGGTTCTGCGCCCTGCCGATTACAGCCGCGATCGCAAGCAGGAGTAGCGGGAACAGCAGGTAAAACCATTCCTCTACGGCCAGGCTCCATGAATGCGGGAAAAAGCCGGGCATAGGGGTAATAATATTTTGGGCAAAAAACAGATAGTAAATGCTATTATGCATCGCACCCGAGAACTGGTAGCAAACGAGAAAAGCGAAAAAATAGGCGGGAAGTGTTCGCAGCCAGCGATTTACCCAGAAGATACGTACTGCTTTCCAGGTAATTCCCGGCGTGAGCACAGTGCGCAAAATAATGCGGCCGATCAGGAAACCGCTCAATACGAAAAATGCTTCGACCCCAACTCCCAGCCACCCGAACGGGAATAGCTTGTCAACCGGATTCAGCGGGGTGGAATGTGCGAGGAAAACCATGATTATGGAACAGCTACGCATAAGGTCGAGGCCGAAAATACGCTCGACTTTAACAAAGGTTTCCCTCTGTAATTCGCTTACATTTTCAATCATCTGTGGGGGAGTGTTATTTAAAACTTTCTTACACAGACACTTCGCGACTAGATCCTGCTGCCTGGGTATTTTGCGAGATACGTATATTGTCCCTGAAAGTGGCCGTAGGATGATCGTATAGTGGTTTGGATTGATTTAACGGTAAAGACGGAGCATGTCACAACAGGTAGAATTGCAGTTACTAATTGACTTTTCGGCAATCATTTATCAGCTTTGATACTTTCGTCAAATAAAACGCTGTTACCCCATGAAAGGGATCATTCTGTGCAAGTTTTCCGCTGTAATCTGGCTGCTATTCATTTGTTTCCAGGTATCAGGCCAGGGCAGGGCAGGAAGAGCGAAAGCCAGGCCTAATGTGATCATTATCCTGACTGACGATATGGGAGTAGGGGATGTGGGCGCATTTGGCGGCCGGCTCGTTCCTACTCCGAATATCGACCGGCTAGCGGCAAGCGGATTGAAGCTGACCCAGTATTACAGCGGCGCGCCGATATGTTCTCCTTCCCGCGCCAGTATCCTCACTGGAATGCAGCCAGGGAAATGGAATTTCGCGACTTATCTCGATAAGAAAAGCCATAACAGAGACGCAGAGCAAATTGACTTCCTGACGCCGGAAGCGCCTTCGATGGGGCGTTTTTTCAAGAATGCGGGCTATGCCACCGGGCACTTTGGTAAGTGGCACATGGGTGGCGGCCGGGATGTGACCGACGCTCCGAAATTTGATCAATATGGTTTCGATGAGCACGCAAGTACCTACGAAAGTCCCGAACCCGACCCGGCGCTGACTGCCACCAACTGGATCTGGTCTGACAAGGATAGCGTCAAAAGGTGGGACCGGACGGCTTACTTCGTTGATAAAACGCTTGATTTCATGGGCCGCCACAAAGATCAGCCCTGCTTTGTAAACCTCTGGCCCGATGAGGTGCATACACCCTGGGTACCCAAACCCGAAGCCGGAGAAACGCCGTTAAAGCCGCAGGAGGAAGCCGCATTCAAGCGGGTCCTGATTGAATATGATATTCAGATCGGCCGACTGATCGACGGCTTAAAGGAGCGCGGACTTTTTGATAATACGATCATAATTTTTACGAGTGACAATGGTGCATTGCCTACATTCGGTGGAAGCCGCAGCGGCAAGTTCAGAGGTTCGAAACTTTCGCTCTACGAAGGCGGAATCCGGATGCCTTTTATCGTAACCTGGCCTGGACATATTACCGCAGGCCAAACCGACGAGCGTTCCGAACTGCACGCAACCGATCTGCTGCCCACACTAACTAAGCTCGCAGGCATTTCGTTACCAGCCACTTACAAAAGCGATGGGCTCGACAGGTCGGCGGTTCTTTTGGGGAAATCTTCCTTACGTAAAAAAGAAATGTACTGGGAATACGGCCGCAACACGATCGCTTATGCTTACCCAAAGCCTCCCCACAAGAGCCCTCAACTCGCGATCCGCTCCGGCGAATGGAAGCTGCTCATGAATAACGACGGCAGCAATGCGGAACTTTACAATATCCTCAAAGACCCCGCCGAAACCCAGAATCTCGCCGCGGATCAAGTCAGGAAAAAAGAAGAGCTAAGCCAAAAGTTGCTAACATGGTGGAAGTCGCTGCCGCGGCTGGGGGCGTAGGGGTAGAAACGGATGCTTGTCCGGCATGATATTTAGTGCAGTTGCGGGTGATTTTTAAAGAAAAATCAATTACGTCTATTATACCGACAAAACGCGACCACTAACAAAAAGCCAGATGAAGCACGTATTCAGCACCTTACTATTAGCGATTTTAATTTTACCTCGGATTTGCAGCGGGCAGGATCGGCTGGCAACGGTTGATCTTAAAAACAATTACTGGTACAAAAACAGCATCATATATAACCTGGAAGTCGGGGTTTTCAAGGATAGCGACGGTGACGGGCGGGGTGATTTTCAGGGGTTGATACAAAAGCTGGATTACCTGAGTTCGCTGGGCGTCGATGCAATATGGCTGGCGCCTTTTCAGCCCACTCCCGGGAAAGACGACGGATACGATGTCGCTGATTATTATACAATTGACGAAAAACTTGGCACGGGCGGCGACTTCGCCGAGTTCATCTACCAGGCAGAAAAAAGGGGCATTCGCGTGATCATGGATCTGGTGATCAACCATACTTCCGATGAGCATCCGTGGTTTAAGAATGCGCGTGCGAGCAAGAATTCCAAGTACCGCGACTGGTATATCTGGTCGGAGAAACTTCCCAAGAACCACGACGAGGGAATGGTATTTCCAGGCTTTCAGACTGGTGTCTGGAAATTGGATTCGCTCTCGGGGGAATATTTCTACCATCGTTTCTACGATTTTCAGCCCGATCTGAACTTCACAAATCCTGCGGTTGTACAGGAATGTCAGCGGATTATCGGCTTCTGGCTAAACCAGGGAATTTCGGGATTCCGTCTCGATGCCGTCCCATTTATCATTGAAATACCAAAAACGGGAACGGAAAAGCCGAAGCTGGACTATAAATTTCTGACGGATATCCGCCAATTTGCGCAGTCGAGAAAGGCGGATGCCGCGATTTTGGGTGAAGCGAATGTGACACCTGAGGAGAACGAGAATTACTTCGGCGGGAATGGGGATGGGATCCAGATGATGTTCAATTTTTTCGCCAACCAGCATTTGTTCTACGCCCTCGCAACCGGCAAACTCGATCCTTTCAAAAAGGCGATCCGCGAAACGAAGCGCATTCCGGAGGCGTCTCAGTGGGCCCATTTTCTTAGAAATCACGATGAAATAGACCTGGGCAGGCTGACGGATAAGCAACGGCAGGAAGTGTATGATAAGTTCGGACCTGATACCAGCATGCAGATTTACGAGCGCGGTATCCGCCGGCGGCTGGCGACTATGATGGGCAATAACCGTAAGCACATGGAGCTGGCTTACAGTTTGTTATTCTCGCTGCCCGGAACACCGGTGATCCGATATGGCGATGAACTCGGGATGGGTGACGACCTGCGTTTAAGAGAAAGGATTTCCGTGAGAACCCCCATGCAGTGGGACGATTCGAAAAATGCGGGGTTTACCACAGCCGACACCGCATTCCGTCCGGTTATTGATTTTGGGGAGCACAGCTATAAAAAAGTAAATGTAGCACAGCAAAGGCGCGACTCCACTTCACTGCTCAGCTGGACCACAGATCTGATCCGGCTGAGAAAATCCTGCCCTGAGATCGGGCTGGGCAATTATAAGCTCATAGAAGCCGGTTCGCCGTTCATTTTCGGTATTCAATACGAGCTTGCAGGCGAAACGTTGGTAATCCTCCACAATTTCAGCGACAAGCCGCAGCGCTCGGAGTTTACTATGAACGGGAATCCATTGTTAATGGATCTGATCAACAAAAATGACCAGAAACCAAACGCAGGAAAGCATACTGTAAATATGCCCGGTTATGGGTACAAATGGTTTAGGGTTGCAAAGGATTAGAAGATGAAAATTGGTTTCTCACTCCAACGAAAACCCCTCCGCATCCACATTCAGCCCCCTATTAAGCGGGTGGAAACTTTTTTCTCCGCGGAAACTGACGTCGAGGACGGCCATTTGGTAGGAGCCGAATGCCAGGTCGTCTTTTCTCAGGAAGGTTTGAAATCCGTTTTTGTAATAATTTCCTGAAAGCAGAAAGTTGCGGCGGCCTTCGATTTTCGGATTCGCATTGAGTAAATGTACTTCACCGGTTTTCAGATCTTTTAACACTAAAAAACGATCACTTAAAAAGGGTTTTTTGAGGGGCAGCTTGTCGCTTGTTACAAAAGTGTGGTTCAGATTTTCGACCCCGTTCTGCACCATTCTTGTTACGTGCCAGTCTTCCAGGTAAATGCTGTCACTTACCGGGGGATTGGGGCTGGCGGCAAATAGCGAATCTATTCCAGTTTTGTCCGCGACAGGCTCGGGAAGTTTGAAAAAGCCCTTTTCATATCCGGGAGTAAGGTAAAAATCCGCATTTCGGACAATCGTTTTTTCGACGGAAAATAAATTTCGGTTGTTTTGCCAGTTGAAAACATCCGCCAGATACGTGGTTTTCTTTGCCGAGACCATACCTGTTAATGCATAATGCGCATAGCCCCAATAAATTATACTGAGCGCGGTTATCGCTATTAAAACCTGCTTTTTTCTAAACAGCGAAGTATAATTCAGCAACAGGATATAGCAGATCACCGTCGATAAAGCTGCGTACAACTGAAACCGACTGGCTATCGTAGTGCCCGCCCAAGACCTGAAAAGCGCGATCACGGTACTGGTGATGAAAATGAATCCGAAAAGCGTGAGCAGTTCAACGGTCCCGGGTTTAATGTGGGCCGGTTTGTTGAAGTAGATCGAGGCCACGCGGATCGTCAGGATCAGCATAAAACCAACAATAAATAACCCCCAAAGCGCCGACCAAAGTTGGGGATTTGGCCACAGTGACATACTCGAACCGATGAAGCCGAATAGCGACGAAAGCATACTTAGCAGACTGGTAGGTAGCTGTCCTGCCTGTCCCGCTTCATAGCCGATCAGGTAGATCGCCAGACAGGCAACCAGGGAAACGCAGGCAAGTATCGCCCTTTTGAAATCTTTAAAACAAAGAAAAAAGAATACAATGGCGGGGAAGGAAATAACGCCGTTACCATGCGTAAACGTCGCTAAAAAGCAAAAAACCATAGCCAGCCAGAATGCACCGGTAGTCCGGCGGGAAGCCAGCAAAATGGCGGTTACTGTAAATACGGTCAGAAACGAATGCTGCATACCATTAAGTGCCCAGCCGGATACTTCGTGATAAATCGGCGTAAAAAACAGGAATGGCGCCGGGAGGAAATAATAGAGCGGTAGACCGGATTTCCGGAATTGCAGATATAAAAAGTAAAATATATAAGTAATGTTGATGGAAACGAGCAGAATGTAGAAACGGAAATTCTGGTGCCCGGTAATCGCGTATTCGACCAGCGCGAGCAGCCGGACAGTAACCGCCTTGTGATCATTGAACGTCCGAAACATTTCCTGCACGACTGCCGAGAACTCAAATCCGGCATTGGAGGCGGCTTCAATAAATTGGATAATCAGAAAATCGTCCTGAAACGGGAAGTTGACGGAGAAATAGAAATTGTATACACAAAAAAACATAATGATCAGGCAGATCAAAAGGCCTGAGAGCAATCGTAGCATATTGAGGTTTTACGTTATACGTATACACCACAATATTCATACCGAACGATCAAAACGCGGAAATTCGTCTGCCAGACTGTCACCTGTATGAATTCTTTGAAACACAATGACGCGCGATTTCCCCGCTTACAGCGGCGACTGCTAATCCTGTTTTGGTGGTAAAATCGCGCTCACGGAAGACATCAGTGCAGATTAAAAACCAATCTCAATCCCGGACTTGCACTTGGCAATCCGGGCTGTACAAGCTTAGGACTGACGTTTAAGGTCAGATCGTCGGAAATGTCAAAGCTTTTCAAGTGCGCTGCCACATTGGCTTCGATAATGCTGAGGGTGTAGATCACGCCGGTAGTCAGCAATGCAACATTCCGGTACCTGCGCCAGTAATTTTTCTGCCTTTGTATCTGATCTATTGAAGCGGAATCCACGCGGCTGGTAGTATTAAGTAAGTTGCGGACGCGGACTGGCATTTTCGTATCCGCTGTCACTCCTTCGGCCAGCTTACCTGTATTCAGGTTGAAAAATAATTTGTATGCGGCGAGAAAGTCCTTGTATTTGAGTGTGTTTAAATGATACGCAAAAAGGCCTCCGCCCAGGGACAAGTAGATGATCGGAAGTTTCCAGTAATCCCGGTTGTAAATCTGGCCGCCGCCCGGAATCAGTGCCAGTTTGGTTGCAGTTTTTGGAGTGGGTAGAAATCGATGAGGCCCAACACTTTCGCCAAGTGAAGTATCGCTTTTGCTGATCTGTATACTCGGAACCTGCGCTTCGCTTTTGACCAAAACCATACAAAAAAATGCACTACACACTATTTTTCCGACTATACCCATTTGAGCCTGATTGCAGATTAACAGGCGCAAGCAAGTGATACAGGATCAGACCGGCAATATAAAAAATGTTAAATAAGCCCCGATCCATTCTGCCGGCAGGCACACTTATGGTATTTCCCCGGCATATATGAAATCCACTATATCTGTTGTCACCATTGTAAAGTCCCGGCAGGAAGCTTTACTGAATCTGGTAAAAGGTCTTGACCTCGGAAGCCTGTTTCCTCAGGAGCTGGTGATCGTTCACATGGACGAGCCGGCAAGTGGGATCACTTCGGAGCATTTTATGGTGAAAAGCTTTGAATTAACATCCGGCGAGCATTTGCCGCTGGCGGCTGCGAGAAATTTTGCAGTGGCGCGTTCCACTTCCTCCCATATTATTTTTCTGGATGTTGACTGCATTCCCGCCACTGATCTGGTGCAGCTTTACGCGAACGCATTTCAGTCTGGCGATAAACTGTGGACAGGCCCCGTTCGGTATCTTCACAAAGGCGCCACCAATGCACCTGGTTTTTTTGAGAAAATCAATGGTCTGAGCAAGCCGGATCCGGTCCGGGATGATTTGAGCAAGCTTTCCTACGAGCTATTCTGGTCACTGAATTTCGGGTGCAGCCGGGACGTTTTTGAGCAAATAGGCGGTTTTGATGAAGGTTTTTCCGGTTACGGCGCTGAGGATACCGACTTTTCATTTGCCGCAAGAGCGCGGCATGTGCCACTGGGAAACACCAAGGCGCTGGCTTATCACCAGCATCATCCCAGCTACGATCCGCCCCTCAATCACTTGAAAGATATTGTCACCAATGCGCAGGTATTTTTCAAAAAGTGGGGAGTTTGGCCGATGGAAGGGTGGCTCAGAAAATTCGAAACTGCGGGCTTGATCCAATGGAAGGGTGAAGAGATCACGATTTTGAGACTACCTGATCTGGATGAAATCGCTGCGGCATTAAAACCCTGATTTTTACTTTGCATTAAACAGCTTTCTCCATTGATCGTGCAGCGCCCCGGCGATATCTGTTAATGCATCTGGATTGATAACGCCCTTCCAGCGGTCAGGCGGCAGATTTGCTGCTTTTGTAAATAAATCGCCCCAGTCGGCACCTGATAGTTCGTCTCCCGCAATCACCACTGCCATATTGTTTGCTTCCAGCAATTTCGCTTTGTGCAGCTGCTCGTCAAACGGCCTTTCTTCATAAATACATATAAATCTTTTGTTCAGATCAGCCATTTCCATAACCGTATTATGCCCGGCGTTGCCGATCACGGTTTCGCAGGAAACGAGTATTTCTGCTGGATTTTCGAGGTTTCCGTGCAATACTACATTCCGGTAATCGCCTGAGAAAGGCTGCGCCATTTTTCCAAGAATATGAAATGTTTTATCAGGAAATTCAGCCGCAAGCATTTCAATTAGTTGCGGGCCAATGGACGTACCGCCTGTTCCGGTCATCACAGCAACCGTATTCGCTACGGTTGGCCGATCAATCTGCATTCCCTGAAATCTCGAAAAACCGCCCGAATAAAAAGTCTTTGCTTCCACCCAATCGAAATCCGATCTGTTCATTAAGGCAGCCGGGGAAGGGGCGATGAGCGTTTGTGCACTTTGGTATGCATTTAAATGCGGAATGTCATTCCGGTTACCGGTCTGCCTGATCACCAATGCAGGAATGCCGCAGAGTGCCGCCAGCATCGTCACTTCAACGGAAACGTCTACGATCAACAGGACGGGAAACTGTTTTTTAAAGAAGTCAGCGATCACCGCCGATCGGTCGGTCAACCCCCTAACATTTAGTGGCGCGTAGTGCAGGAAGTCAAGTGCTGCCAGTTGTGAAAATTCGTCTTCGTCCCGAGCAATGTCCGACGGAAGGTGGTAACAAGTAATATGCGGAGGTATCAGGCTGGTGAATGCATGCAGCCCGCTCCCGAGGAAGCTCACATTCGCTTCCCCGAGCTGGCTGGCAATCGCAATGGCCCGCATCACATGTCCGGAACCGTGATGATGTACGTAAAATGCAAAGTTAGGCCGCATTCGAGCGTATTTTCATAGGAGCTGCTTGTGCTGCGGCTTCTGCTAATACCCGTTCGTAGGCATCCGTCATACTCTCAACGTCGAGGTAACGGACCGCTTTTTCGCGGCAATCCTGGCGATTCAATGCAGCTGCTTGATGAATGCATCCCGCAAGTTCCTGAACATCCTCACCGAGCGACAGACTGCCCGTTCTGGCACATAACAACTCAGGAAGTGCACCCCGGCCTATACCTGCCACCGGCGTTCCGCATGCGAGCGATTCGGCGATAACAAGTCCGAACGGTTCGTCCCAGCATGGCGTGATGAGACTTACCTGCGCATTGCCTATTAGTTCGTTGAGTTTTTCGTGATTGCAATGTCCCACCAGTTCTATCGAATTGTCGATCAGGGGCAGTATTTTTTCTTCGTAATAAAATTTATCACTGATAGCGCCTGCCACTTTCATCTTTTTACCGGCTGCTTTCGCTGCCTGAATAGCAATATGAAGCCCTTTATCGGGGTGAATGCGACCGAACCACATAATATAGTCGCCAGCGTTTTCAGGATAGAAATCCCATTTTTCGAGATCGACACCATTCGGGATCACTTCGCAATTCGGCGCGTAATCTTTCCAGTTCCTGGCATTCGCATTCGATACGGTCACGTATTTGATCTTCTCATAATCCTGTTCGCGGCGAATCGCCCTTTTTAGCTCGAAAATCGGCGGCGTGTGCAGTACCGTAACCATAGGTGTGTGTAAAAGTCCCGCCATCATGATCGGGACGTAATTAAGACTATTGTTGAAGATCACGTCCAACCCCTCGCTATCGATATCCTGCATCACTTCCACATAGGCGTGATGCGTGGAGATAAACTCCATACTGAGCTCGCGGGATGTGAATTTGGAAGAGACGATCGGCTTATATCCCGCTTCAAACATAATCGGCCTTACATTCAGAATAGGGTCGGAAGAGGCGCTGGCGTACAGTAACACATCGTGGCCACGGGACAATAATCGTTGACAAATATCATAGGTAAAGGCTTCAAGTCCTCCCATAAAGGGTTTGGCAATGGGGTATTTCAAATGCGCAATTATTCCGATTCTCATAGATTGGTTTTATGTGTTGATGAAGAAAGATGCTCTATTGGTTCTGCATATTAATATTCACTTTTTCCAGATTTTCTCTCGCAGGTCCCGTCAACACAACTCCATCTGTATCAAATCTCGCCCCGTGACATGGGCAATCCCAACTTTTTTCGGCATTGTTCCAGTTCACTATGCAGTGCGTATGTGTGCATACAGGATTTAATGCACTTACCCTGCCATTTTGATCTTTATAAATAGCCAGCTTCTGATCATCAAATTCGACGATCTGCCCGCTATCAGCTGGTATTTCAGAAATCGATTTGATTTCCTCTATCCCGAAACGGTCACCTATAAACCGCGCCGCTACGTCTGCATTCTCTTTCACAAATTCAGTGAAACCTGCAATGGGCTTAATGCGGCCCGGGCTGTAAAGGTCTTCGTCGACGCTTTGCCCATGCAATATCAAATCGCTGATTACCATCGCTGAAACCGTTCCGAGGATCATGCCGTTTCCGTTGAACCCGGTGGCCGTATAAATACCCGAAGAAGCGCCAGGCAGCTGACCAATGTAAGGAAGTCCGTCGGAGGGAACGTAGTATTGCGCCGACCATCGCGCGACCACTTCTTCCACCTGGTAACACTGTTTTGTATATTCGATTAAATCGGCAAATGACTGTTCAGGATCTCCGTGCGCCGTTTTGTGATCGTGCCCGCCGACTACGAGATATTGCTGACCGTCGGTAGTATGCGTACGGAAATAGTGGTAAGGCTCCTGCATATCATAGATGAGTGCGTCAGGATAGGCTCCGTCGGCCAGGGTTGCGGCGATCACGTAGCTTCGGTAGGGTGCATTCCTGAAATGCAGGACATTTACGCCGCCCGGTGGAATGTGGGTTGCATACACCACCGTTTTTGCTTTGATCTGTTTATCTGCCGACTTAGCCACGTGGTGACCGTCCTCTGAATCCACTCCTTCAATAAGCGTATTATTTATAACCACGCCTCCTTTTTCTACAAAATGCTTTTGCAGGGCACTGATATACTTTAACGGGTGAAATTGTGCCTGTCTGTCGAATACAACAGCTTTTTTATAAGGAACCGGAGCCGGCGCGTGTTCTGCGATCTTCGCGCTTACGCCTGCACTTAATGCACTTTCAAAAAGTGTGTTCAGTTCTTCTGTTTCCTGGTCGGTTTCAGAATAGACGTAACCGTTTTTCCACTCAAAATCACATTCTATATTGTATTTCTGTACCAAACGATCGATCATAGCTACCGAGCGGGCAATCGATTCTGCAAACTGTACGGCGGCTTCTTTTCCGAAATCTTTTTCCACCTCATCATAAGTGGTATCGGCAAATGTGTTGATGTGCGCGCTTGTGCCGCCTGTTGTTCCGAAGCCGGGACTATGTGCATCTACGATCACACATTTCTTTCCGCCTTCCTGTAATAGCAGCGCCGTGGTAAGTCCCGTAATGCCTGCACCTACGATCAGCGTATCGTAGAGGGTAGAAGGGTCAAATTCCCCATATTCACCCGGCGTGTCCGCACTTTTCTGCCATAAACTTTCTTGAAAACCATCCCGATGAAACGGCTTATTACTTATACCATTACCGTCAAATAAACTGCTGTTGTTTTCCATGCTGATGTTTGTTGATGCTGATAATTCGTGCACTCGTATTCAAATATTATACCTGCGTTTTGAGCGGTAATAGCTGGCCAGATTGGGGAAAAGGCGGTTTTTGTTGCCTGGCAGAGTTTTTGATAGGCCGCGGCTGCCAGTGTTATAGTGGCGTATAGTCCTTGTGACAACCGGCATTTAGCTTTATTCTCACCAACGTAATTTAAAAGGATGCATATTATTAGAAATGAAGTGCTCGAGTCGCCGGATTCCATGAATCTGGATTTACGTCCCGGATCGTCGTACCCGCTGGGCGCTACCTGGGACGGGGAGGGGGTTAATTTTGCGGTGTTCTCTGAGAATGCCACCAAGGTGGAACTCTGCCTTTTTGAAGGACCGGAAGCCGAGGCGGAAAACGTGAAAATCGAGATTGAGGAGGTTACACACCACATCTGGCATGTGTATGTGCCCGGACTCGAACCGGGACAGTTATATGGATACCGCATGCACGGACCTTATGAACCCGAAAACGGGCACAGGTTTAACCCCAATAAACTGCTGATCGATCCCTACGCAAAAGCATTGTCTTCAACGATCAAATGGGACGATTCGCTGTTTAGTTACGAGATCGGGAACGAGCAGCAGGACCTGTCTTTCAGCGAGACCGACAGTGCGGCTTTTATCCCGAAATCGGTTGTGACAGATCCGAATTTCGATTGGGAAGACGATGAGTTGCCCCGCATCCCTTACCACGACACGATCCTTTATGAAGCGCATGTAAAAGGATTTTCCAGGCTGAATCCACATATTCCCGAAGAGTTGCAGGGCACATTCGCAGGGATCGCACATCCGGCCAGCATTCAATACCTGAAAGAATTGGGTATCACTGCATTGGAATTGCTGCCGATACATCACTATGCTGCCGACAGGCATTTGCAGGAAAAGGGACTGACCAATTATTGGGGTTACAATACGCTGGCATTTTTCGCGCCGGATGTCAGGTACAGCAGCGGCGGGACTTTAGGCGGACAGGTGACGGACTTTAAGAATATGGTTAAAGCGTTGCACAAGGCCGGTATCGAGGTGATTCTGGATGTGGTGTACAATCATACGGCCGAGGGTAACCAAATGGGCCCGACGCTCTCCTTCCGGGGGATTGATAATGCGTCGTACTACCGGCTCAGCCAGGAAGATCCCCGGTAATATATGGACTACACAGGTACGGGCAATACCCTGAATACCAGGTTTCCAAATGTGCTCGCACTGATCATGGACAGCCTGCGGTACTGGATCACCGAAATGCATGTGGACGGTTTCAGGTTCGACCTGGCCTCCTCACTTGCACGAACACTCCACGATACAGACACGCTGAGCTCATTTTTCAATATCATTCACCAGGATCCGGTGATCTCTCAGGTAAAGCTCATCGCCGAACCCTGGGATATTCATGAAGATGGATATATGGTGGGCAAGTTTCCGGCCGGCTGGGCGGAGTGGAATGGGATGTACCGCGATTGTGTGAGGGACTACTGGCGCGGTGGCGAAAGTAAGCTTCGTGAGTTTGCGCAGCGATTTACAGGCAGCCCCGACCTGTACCAGGGCGGCTACCGAAGCCCGATGGCAAGTATCAATTTAATCACCGCTCACGACGGTTTCACCCTGCAAGATCTTGTTAGCTACAACGAAAAGCACAACGAGGCGAACGGGGAGGATAATAACGACGGTGCCAATGACAATAACTCCTGGAATTGCGGTGTGGAAGGACCGACCGACGATCCCGGTATCAACGCATTGCGGGACAAGCAGAAGCGGAATATGCTGACCACACTTTTCCTGTCTCAGGGTGTGCCGATGCTTGTGGCCGGCGATGAATTTGGCCGGACACAGGGTGGTAATAACAATGCCTATTGTCAGGATAATGAGATTTCCTGGCTCAATTGGGAAAATGTGGATACAGAGCTGCTGGAATTCACAAAAGGTATTATCTGGTTTTGTAAAGAACACCCGTCCTTCCGCCGGCGCCGGTGGTTCCAGGGGCTGCCGGTAACGGGTTCCGACATTGAGGATATCCGCTGGTATTTGCCGGAAGGCGAACTGATGCCAGAGGAAAGTTGGGAAGAGGACAATGCCAAATCACTGGGCGTTTATCTGAACGGGAAGGGTATCAGGTGTGTGAACTATGACGGCAGGAGGCTGACAGACGACAGTTTTTACATCATTTTCAATGCCCACGACGAGGCGCTCGAATACGTGCTGCCTCCCGACAGGTGCGGAAAGCCTTGGCACAAAGTGATCGATACGAGCGATGGATTCATCGGTGAAGATGGAGAATCCTTTGCGCAGGGAAGTAGCATTACCGTACAGGACCGTTCTGTACTGGTACTAAAATGCAGAGAGGACTGATCCCGGTGGAACGATTTTGTTATAGCCCTAAAACTCACCAAAACAACAAATTATGAAAACGTTAGTAAAAGTAGTATCAATGGTTAGTCTGAGTATGCTTTTAAGCCTTGCAGCCTGTACCAGCAAGACAAATGAAGAAGGAGCAGGTATGGATTCTACCGACATGGATAACACAGAGTCGGGTATGGGAGTCGATACAATGGCAACCGACACAACCAGCAGACCTTTATAAGAACCAGTACCAGGAGCATATTCAGCCGTGAAACTTCCGTGTGAAGTATCAGGCTGAATATGCTTTTTTATTTATGTGAATTGATAACCAATCTATTTGCAGCTATGAAAATCGGGGAGAAGCTTTTAAAACTTTTAAGCAAAAAATACGAACCGGAACAGATGCTGGACCGAAAGTTTGAACGCTATGATATCAGTTTTAAAACCGATTCCGAAGGCAACCCTATTCTGTTATTTATCGGTGAAAGAGGTGTTGACGGAAATATCAGGGGCGAAAGATTTGTGAGGGTCCTTGTGCGGGACAGGGAAGGGAAACTCATGAAAGACCATTGGGATGCAAAAGGCAAGACGTAAATCGCTTATTTATTCGTCAAATCGGGTAGAAGTGAATTTAGCGAGGCCAGCACATAGTCCATGTCGGGTTCGCGCAGCCAGTCAACGGTTTTGTGTAAAGTTGTATTTAAAGGCCCCCAGCGCTCGGGCTCTCCATCCATACTGATCACAATGCTGGGCGTGCGGGTAGCAGCCGCAATATGAGAAACGCCGGTACAGTTGCTGATGAGCAATTTTGATTCTTTCAAAAGTTGCGCAATTTCACCTAATCCTGTTTTTCCAGTGAGGTCTAACGCGGGGTATTCCATTAGTTCCAATACTTCTGAGGTGATCGCAGCTTCCTCTTTTGTACCTGTTACCACAACCTTATAACCTTTTCCCGCACAAATATCAGCTGCACACGCAAAGTGCAAGGGCGGCCACTGTCGCCAGGAGCCACGACTTCCCGGGTGAATACAAACAAATCGCTCCCCCTGCAAGAAAGACACCGATTCGTGTAAATGCTTCGCTTCGGATTCACTAACCGGAAATTCCAGCTCAGTACCTTGTGACGGAATACCCAGGTTTTCCAGCATTTTCAAGTGGCGCTCTATCTCTGAAATTCCGGTCGGATATTCGAGAAAGTGATCACTGTTCCGATAGTTACCTTTGCTGTGAAACCCTGCTACGGGTCCGGCTCCAAGATTTTCGAGCATATCATTCACGATATTTCCATTCCCCTGCATTTGTAGGATCAAATCAAAAGCTTCCACCTGCATTTGCGTTTTAAATGCGTTCCACGAATGTTCGTCCACAACCTGTTCCGGAAGCCCTTCATAGCCTGGAAAATGAATAAACCGGTCTATATAATTTGAAAATCTCGCGCAAAAGGAGCTTGCCCAGGGCAAACCCAATAAGGTAATTTCGGCATTTGGATAGCTATGGCGCAAAGCACGGAGCGCAGGAACCGAGCAAAACATATCTCCAAGTTGTAATGCCCGAAAGACGGCAATTTTTCTCGTGGTGGCCACTGAAAATTTCATAGGAAGAAAACTTTATAACGCAATGCGCCGCGCAGTGTCCAGTACACCGACAAATACGGTATTAGTACCGAGGTAACAACCATTTCCAACCGGTGCCGCAATGAAGGATCGGTTCCCCTGAGTCTTTTAACCATAAAACTAACCACTGCAAACAGCCAGCTCAGAAGCGCAAGAGATAAGACCAGCGGTGCTTTCACAATCATTGCAAAAATGGCCACAATACTTGCCAGGATGATCACATAGTAATTCCAGACTGGCCCGATTGCTATTCGTTTTCTGTAAAAATCAGGGTGTTTTTTAAACAAAAGTGCATTGAACATACTCTTTTGCTGATCGCGCAGGCTAGATCCCCAGGAAGTTTTACGCACCGGGTGACAAACCATCGCCTCCTTTATCTGTATAATAGGAACCTCATTTTCCAGCAACCTGAATTGCAGATCAGAATCTTCGCGCCAAGCTACCGGGAAGTCCTCGTCAAACCCTTTGACCCGTTCCAGTGCAGCACGCGTACAAGCACAGTTCGCTGTGATGAACTCTGCGGTAGACAAATGCGAAACGTTTTTCTCGTAGTCTGTGGGCTTTTCGGGAACTGGAACTTCCACTTTGCCGGTAAATGCGATCACTTCGGTTTTGCTGTTCATGTAGCTATGCCAAAGTCCGGCCAGCCAGCCAGGTAAGGGAATGCAATCGTCGTCCGTAAATGCGACCAGCTCGCCGGTACTGTGTTTCCATCCATAATTTCGCGCCGCCGCCGGGCCGCGCTTTTCTTCAAGTGCATGAAAATAAACCGGAAAGTAAGGGTATTCGCTTTTGATGCGGTTCACAAGTGACTCAGTCGCAGGATCCGGTCCGTCTGAAACTACGGTGACATCGAACGAAAAGTCCGGGCAATGCTGGGCCGCAATTGCTTTCAGGCAATTTTCCAGCAGCGCCGGGCGACGAAACGTTGGAATCACCACACTCACATTCGGAGCCATCATTTTTCCAGAATAAATGAATTAATGATCAATGCATCGAAAGGTGAAGTCCAGAAACACTCGATCGCATCGCGCGGCGTGCAGACGATCGGCTCTCCGCGTGTGTTGAATGAGGTATTTACCAGAACAGGTACGCCGGTAAGCGCCTTGAATTCTTTGATCAGATCGTAATAAAGAGGATGTTGCTCCTGGTTGATCGTCTGTACACGCGCTGTACCGTCGGTATGCCGCACCGCAGGGATCTGGTTTGCTTTGTCGTCTTTTACCGGAAATACAAAAAGCATAAACGGAGAAACGCGCGCATCTTCAAACCATTCGTCGGCATCTTCCTCTAAAATCACGGGCGCCACTGGCCTGAAATCCTCGCGGTCTTTGATATCGTTCAGCCGCGCCTGCATATCGGGGTGGATTGGCGAAGCAAGGATCGACCGGCTGCCCAGCGAGCGCGGGCCAAATTCCATCCGGCCCTGGTACCAGGCGATAATTTTATCCTGAGCCAGAATTGCCGCCGTTTCTTTGGCGACGTCGGTCAGTCGTTTGTAAGGCATTTTAGCCCAGATCATGAATTTTTCAATATCATCATCTGAATAGTCGGGGCCCCAGTACACGTGGTTCATTTCAGCGGTATACCGGCTTTCTTTGCTTCCGTTTAGTGAAACATCCAGCCACTGGGCTGCTCCCAGCGCGGTACCGGCATCACCGGCGGCAGGCTGTACCCACACATTTTTGAATGGGCCATAATCCCGGATCACCGCATTCATCACACAGTTCAACGCTACGCCGCCCGCCATGCAAAGATTGTCCATATTGGTTTGCTTGTGCAGCCAGTTAACCAGTTTTAGTACCGTTTCTTCCAAAGCCTTTTGGAGGGAATGCGCAATATCGTGGTGCAGCTGGTCAAAAGGATCGTCCTTTTTACGGCCGCGGCCCCACCACGCTTCGGGCTCAAATTCATCTATCGTATATTGCCCATCGTTACCTACGTGTATAACAGACCGGAAGTCGTCGAGGTACACCGGTTTTCCATAGGAAGCCAGCGCCATAACCTTGTATTCGTCAGAGGAATGCAGGAAGCCGAGGTAAGTTGTGATCTTTTCATAAAGCATCCCCAGCGAATGCGGCATATCGACCGATGACAGTTGCACCAGTGAATTACCCTGGCCGATAAAATAACCGGTAGTCGCTTTTTCACCCCGGCCATCGAGCGTCAGTACTGCCGCCTGCTCAAACGGGGACGGAAAAAACGCACTCGCTGCATGCGCGACGTGGTGATTCACAAATGCCCACTTTTCGTTCAGGTTACCGGCATTACTCAGCCGCTTTTGCAAATGGTGCGGATAACCGTCGCGAAGTTGCTCGGGCGCTTTTCGGATGTAGTTTAAAAATAGGGTATCCCAGCCGTTGTACACGTCTGCCGCAGCTAGCACTTCGGTATCGGACAAGAGATCATCTTCGTAAACAGAGGATTCATTTACACCCTCGGGATCGAAGGAATAGGCGATCCGATCCACTTCTTTCATCGTGATACCCGCAGTTTTGAGGCAGTAATCAATCGCGTGAAATGGCAGTTCCCAGGTAGAAAAGGGAACCGGGCGTTTGCCGTGCTTGATATGTGTAAACCGTTCCTCTTCGGCAGCAGCGATGATCTTGCCGTCTTTCACAAGTGCAGCAGCGATGTCGTGGAACGCTGCATTAATTCCGAGAATATACATGAGCGATATGTCAGGTTTAAAATGCAGCCCCGGCGATACAAGTATGATGCCAGACAGGTTGGTATGCAGTAACAACTTCGAATTTCAACACTTTTACGCAGTCGAATAATGGTGTAAACAAGTGGCCCTCTTATGTGAAAAGGACAATCGTATAGAAACAACCGGAATTCGGATTTTGTAGATTTCAACAACTGTGGATATTCTTCCATGCCCAAAGCGGGGCGCAGTTGCGGACAAGGCGCGCCATTCGGAACGAATTCATTCCCTATATAGAAGCGTTTCGTAAATGCCTGATATTTAGGGAAGCGTTTGTGTCAAGTGGCATTGTTTTTTACAAGCGGCGATCTGTCCAAAGCGAAATCGCACTAAAACATGAATGAAATTGACGTCGCAAACCGAAGGCTGAGAATCTTCACCTGGCATATTCACGGGAGTTACCTGTACTACCTTTCGCAAGGCGATTATGATATTTTTATTCCGATCAAGAACGAAAAAACAGAAGGTTATTACGGCCGGGGTGAAACGTTTCCCTTCGGGGCGAATGTGATCGAAGTGCCTGCCGCGGAGGTCAGGAACATGCAGTTCGATTGTATTCTCTTCCAATCAGAAAGGAACTTCCTGATCGACCAGCATGAAATTCTGTCCGACTCGCAGAAAACACTGCCCAGGGTATACGTGGAGCACAATACACCTGAAAAACATCCCACAAATACCCGCCACGTCCTGGATGATCCGGCTGTAACGCTGGTGCACGTGACGCATTTCAATAAGCTCATGTGGGATAGCGCCGGCATTGAGCGGGTAAAAGTGATCGAGCACGGGGTTTGCATTCCGCCGGTTACCTACCAGGGGGATATCCCTCGCGGCATCGTGGTGATCAATCACATTGAACAGCGCGGGAGAATCACCGGCTGGGATGTTTTTGATGAAGTAAGGAAGCACGTACCGCTTGACCTGATCGGAATGGGAACATCGGGGTCGGGTGGGTTGGGGGAGGTACTGAATCCGCAATTGCCCGAATTTATCAGCCATTACCGGTTTTTCTTCAACCCTATCCGTTACACGAGTTTCGGCCTAGCAGTCTGCGAAGCGATGATGACGGGAATGCCCGTGGTTGCGCTGGCTACTACCGAGTATGTGACTGTGATCGAAAATGGCAGGTCCGGATTCATTGACACAAACATCGAAAAGCTGATCGAGAATATGAATGCGCTGATCGCAGACCCATTTTTAGCGCAGAAAATGGGCCAGCAGGCAAAACAGGTAGCATTGGAAAAGTTCGATATCCGTCGATTTGCCAGCGACTGGGAAACAGTCTTCCGGGAAACGATCCAATTAAATTTCCACAATCATGAAAAGGAAAATAGCATTTATCAGTGAGCACGCGTCACCTCTGGCTGTATTGGGCGGGGTAGATAGCGGTGGACAAAATGTGTACGTAGCCGAGATTTGCAAATCCTTAGCTGCCCTTGGTTACATCATTGATATTTTCACCAGGAAAGACGACGCTTTGCCGCAGGTCGTGAACTGGCTTCCCGGTATCCGCGTGATCCACGTCGATGCCGGCCCTGCACGGGAAGTTCCGAAAGAATCCCTACTGGGGTACATGGGGGAATTTACGGATAGTATGGTCCGTTTTATTGAGAGAAACCGGCTTGACTATGAACTGGTGCACGCCAACTTCTTTATGTCGGGATTGGTGGCTTCTGATATCAAAAAGCGGCTTGGGATCCCGTACGTGATCACTTTTCACGCGCTGGGCAAGATCCGTATGATCCACCAGAAAGAAAAGGACGCATTTCCGGTGGCGCGGCTGGATATTGAACAAATGATCGTCAACGACGCAGACTATATCATTGCCGAATGCCCGCAGGACAAGCAGGACCTGATTGAACATTACAATGCCGATCCTTCGCGCATTACCATCATACCCTGCGGGTTCAGCTCGGATGAATTTTACCCAGCCCCGAGAATGGAGGCAAGAAAGCGGCTTGGGCTGAAACAAGACGAAGTTGTGCTGTTGCAACTGGGCCGGATCGTACCCAGAAAAGGAATCGATAATGTGATCCGCGCGATGCGATTTTTAAAAGATATCCCCAAATTAAGGCTATTGGTAGTAGGTGGCTCTGATGAGATTCCCGATTTTACACGGGATGCAGAACTCCGGAGGTTGAAAGAAATTGCAGAGCAGGAAGGAGTTTCTGCGGCTGTGCAGTTCGTCGGGCGCAGAAGCAGGCAGGAACTTCGGCACTACTACCAGGCGGCCGACTTTTTTATCTCAACACCCTGGTACGAACCGTTCGGCATTACACCGCTTGAAGCGATGGCGTGCGGTACGCCCGTGGTCGGGTCCGATGTTGGCGGGATCAAGTATACCGTTTTACATGGTCAGACCGGTTTTCTGGTACCGCCACACAACCCAGAGCAACTTGCCAATGCATTGCTGGAAGGCGTGTCGTGCCCGAAAAAATACCAGCAGTTGCGCGAAAATGCATTGAAGCGGGTTAATGAGAATTTTACCTGGACTAATGTGGCCAAAAAAGCGCATCGCCTTTACAGCCGCATTGCAAGCGAGCGGGCAGTAACGCCATTCTATCTGGTACAATTGAAGAAATTCAAAAGAAAAGCAGTCGCAGAGCCCGCTATTGGAATCCCTGCGTATGCTATCCCATAAAGTTTGACGTCAGCTGCGGATCGTTTCGAAGTTATTCTTAACTAATCCGCCTGTAAATGGTTTCTGTCGCTTTACTTTCCTGCCCTTCGGGAGAAATATTGTATGCGGTAATAGTCAGTTGGTTGGGTTCATTCAGCTGAAATACCGTACGCCAGCCCCAGGGGACAGGAATATCCGGCCCGCCGTAACTTCCCAAGACCGAAAATCCGTTTTCAACCGAGGCGCCTTCCGAAAGCATGATTGCCGTTCCCATGTGGAAGCTGTCGATCCAGGAGACCTGAAATTTTTCGTTGGCAATATCATAACCGATCGTCGCCGAGCCTTCAAAACTTTTACCGCTCATGCTTCCGTGGTATTGGTATAGTAAGAACCGACCGTCGAGAATCGGCTTAATACTGCCCCTCATCGGCGATTCGTCCGCCACCACATCCGGCTCAAACCAGGTTTTGGTAGCTCCTTCCCAATCACCAACCATCGCATGAATATGCTGGTGAATACCCGATTCCAACGAGATCTCAAATTTAGTTTTGCTCATGATGATTGTGTTCGGTTTGTTGGATGCTAATGTAATGATTGTTGGAAAATGTTGAAAGGGGAGCTTGTCAAAAACAGGTTGCCCCGCTGGGGCCTTTTTAATATGTTTACCGCAGTGCGATGTCATCCGGAGCGCGGCTCTCTTTTGATGCGGCCTCAGGAAGCTCCGCGGGAGCTGAATTTGATTTCCGACCTGGTCTAGAAACAGGTTGCCCCGCTGGGGCGGTTGTCCCCCTGGGGCTCTTTTTAATATGTTTAGCGTAGCGCGATGTCAGCCGCAGCGCGGCTTCCTGTTTCTAGCGATAGATCGCGCCCAAGTCTATTAGCCCCGACGGGGCTCCCTGTTTCTAGCGATGCATTACCCACTTGTGTATTAGCCGCAGCGCGGCTCCCTGTTTCTAGCGATAGATCACGCCCAAGACCTGGTCTAGAAACAGGTTGCCCCGCTGGGGCCTTTTTTGTAATATGTTTAGCGTAGTGTGATGTCAGCCGCAGCGCGGCTCCCTTTTGATGCGGCCTCAGGAAGCTCCGCCGGAGCTGAATTTGATACCCGACCTGGTCTAGAAACAGGTTGCCTCGCTGGGGCCTTTTTTGTAATATGTTTACCGCGGTGCGATGTCATCCGGAGCGCGGCTCTCTTTTGATGCGGCCTCAGGAAGCTCCGCGGGAGCTGAATTTGATTTCCGACCTGGTCTGGAAACAGGTTGCCCCGCTGGGGCTCTTTTTTGTAATATGTTTAGCGTAACGCGATGTCAGCCGCAGCGCGGCTCCCTGTTTCTAGCGATAGATCACGCCCAAGTCTATTGGCCCCGGCGGGGCTTCCCTGTTTCTGGCAAAAAATCGCGTGGAATTGTTTTGATTTAACATTTGAAAACCAATCAATTTTCCTCAATTTACGGCCGTTCGGTTCATTTACGTTTCTGTATTAATGCGATTCGACCGGTACTATTTACTAAAACTCAAATACCTGCTGCCGCTTTATGCGATATTGGCCTGGGGCTCGGTGCTTGTGCTGGGCTTTTTGCGTTGGTGGCTGTTTTTGGGGAAATATCCGATCGTTGAAATGGACGAGGATATCTGGCAATACTGGATACCTGCATTCTTTCCGGCCGTTCCGGTGCTGGTTTCGTTGAAGCCGCGTTTCAATAGGCTGTACGTTGGTAAAAATGGCAAAAGGCGCAACGAACTGCCGGAGGCTATTGCCTGGTTGACCATCGCACTGATGCTGATATTTTCACAACATTACCTTACTACTTCAACCGGAACCTTGCTGGAAGTGGAAAACGTGAAGGCTATCGGGAAGCAGGAGCGCGCCCGGTACTACCGGATCAAGTCTTTTGCGGTTCACCGGCCGATCGGCGGCGTTTCTTATGCTTTCAGGAAATCAGGTAAGTTTAATGCGCGACTCGACATGCATATTTACTTCGCGCACCCGATCCTTACCCACAAGCGACAGCCGATCACGATGACGCCATTATATTGGTACGGGGTCAAATTTCACAAGCAGATCAGTAACCTGGGCAGCAACGCGACGAAGCAACAGAAGTTCGAAAAATTCTTCCACGAGTGCGTAGCGAAAATGCAGAACTATGATTTCTACCACATTGATCACTTCGAGCACAAGCCTGCTTCTTTTGATAGGGAAAACTTTCGCCGGGCCGTAGGTAATGCGTTACAAAAGCGTATTAACAATGATTTTATGATCTTGCAACCCGTTTCAAAATCTGCCGAGAGCCGCAATGCTAATATGTTCGCCTTGATAACAGGTACATTTCTTATAGGTTCGGCCGGATTGGCATTCACACTTAAAAGCCGCCGCCGTTAGCTTTTGAACATTTTATATAATTATTTTACGATCAATCTGATTATTTCCTGCATCCTATTTCCGCACTTTTATGAATACCGTTTCCAGGCAATCAGAAGAATCGCTGTGGAAGGCATTTATATCGGGTGACGATGCGGCGTTTGAGAGCCTGGTTAATAGCATTTACCCTTCGCTTTTTCATTATGGGTCCAAGTTCAGCAGGGACAAAGAGCTTATCCGGGATTGTATCCAGGATGTATTTTTAAAAATTTGGGAAAGCAGGGAAAATCTTAATGAAAGCATCCCGCCGGTCCCTTACCTTTTTGCCGCACTTCGCCGGCGAATTCACAGGCAGGCTGACGATCAGTTAGATCCTATTAAAACAGATTTGGACTACGACTATTTTGAGGTCGCTTTTAGTGTGGAAGAAGACCTGATCCGGTTGGAAGCGAGTACTGAATTAAGTCATCGCTTTGCTGCATTGCTCAACGGACTCCCGTCCAGACAAAAAGAGATCGTTCTCCTGAAATATTTCGAAAATCTTTCACGAGACGAAATTGCCGAAATCATGCAGATCAGTCCGCAGTCGGTTTCAAATACCCTTCAAAAATCCCTGAAATGGTTGCGAACCAACTGGTCCTCAGTGGTATTTATCGCGTCGCTTAGTTTTTGTCATTATTTTAATAAATATTTTTAATCCTCGGAGGGTATCTGTTCCGGGGGCATGTCTATAGTACGCAAAAAGCCAAAATGCGTGCATGGAAGATTTCTGTCAAATTACAATTGAAGAGCTCGTTCTGAACGACAAGTTTCGCGAGCTGGTACTGTGCCCGACACCCGCTCAGGAACTGGAATTCAATACTTGGATTAAGCAACATCCGGTAGAAGGACAGAAATTGCTCGTCGCGGCCGATATGATCCGGTCGGTACGCATTGAAAATACGCCGCTTTCCGCTTTGGATCAGGCGGAAGCTGTTCAGCAGATCTTTGATTTTACTTCGAGAAAAAAACAAACGCACCGCTTACGTCCGCTCCACTATTGGGCTCTTGGCGCAGCCGCCGCTCTGGCTGTAATTATCGGATTTTATATTCTACCAACCCGAATATCTGATAGCAGCACTTCCCAATCCGAATTTAACGACGGGCAGGGATGGAAGTGGAACAAATCAGGCCGCACCAGGCTCATTCAACTCGCAGATGGCAGCAGTATATTTCTGAAAACCGGCAGCGCGATCCGGTACCCTGATCAATTCGCTGCCGATCAGCGAAAAGTGGAGCTGCAAGGCGAAGCATTTTTCGAAGTGGCGCCCGACAAATCCAGACCATTTTACGTGTATTCCAACGAAACCGTGACGAAAGTACTGGGTACCAGTTTCAGTGTCCGGGCGTTTGGTGAAGAAGATCAAACGGTCGTGGGAGTAAGGTCAGGAAGTGTGAATGTGTCGCGGCTGGACGCAGGTAAGCCCGTCGAAATGGTCCAGGTTGCGCCGGGCCAGCAAGTGACCGTCAGCAAAAAAGCCGGAAGCATTTCGAAAGCCGTTTTGGCTTCTGACGACGAGATCAGCGCATTCTTAAGGGCTGCCGCGAATGGAAAAAATATCGAAGTGGTGCATTACCTCAACACTGCCAGCAAAGCTTTCGGCGTAGCAATTTCCTTTGATCCTAAAAAACTGAAAGCCCATAAGATCCGAGCGAACTTTGAAGAAATGCACTTAATGGAACAGATCGACGCAATGTGTAAGGCTATCAATGCCAGTTATTCAGTAAAAAATGGCGGAATCGTGATCAAATCGTCATAAACTCATAAACTCTAAACTCAATTCCTAAACTCTTAACCTTTTTTAAACGTATGAAAAAAAGCGTACTCAGCTACTACTATTTTGTCTGGCTCATGAAAATCAGTGCCTTACCCTTTTTAATGATGCTGTCTTGCACGGTCAGTGCGATTGCATTGGACGTCGATGCGCAGGATTTGCTTCGGAGAAAAGTCAGTATTGATGTTAAAAGCCGGTCTATTCAGGCCGTACTCGACGAGATTGAATCGGGTTCCAACATTCGGTTTGTTTTCAGTCCCGCCCTGATCGAATCGCAGCGCCTTATCTCGGTTACAGCCAAGAACCAGCCGATCCTGGAAGTTTTGGATAAATATTTCAAACCGCTCGGCATTACTTACAATGCGACCGAAAAAGTGATCGTATTGAGTCTGGATAAATCGCTGATCAAGCCTGAAAATGAGCTGCAAAAAGTAAAAATCCAGCCGGAGCAAAAGAAGGTTTCGGGAACGGTAATCGATGAAAAAGGGGCGGGCCTGCCCGGGGTGAGCATTTTGGTTAAGGGTACTTCCTCGGGGACTACCACGAATGTCGACGGAAGTTTCGCGCTCGATAATGTGGAAGATGATGCGGTACTGATCTTTTCTTTTGTCGGATACATTGCGCAGGAAGTGCCGGTAGGCGCACAAACCACTTTGAATATTTCGCTGAAACCGGACCAGCGAGACCTGGACGAACTGGTCGTAGTCGGTTACGGGACACAGAAAAAAGTCAACCTGACCGGCGCGATCGCCACGATCGACTCCAAAGCGATTGAGAACCGCCCGATCACGAATTCTTCGCAGGCTTTGCAGGGACTTCCGGGGGTGTATGTCAATATGAACCAGGGAAGGCCGGGCGCGGACGGGGCCAATATTACGATCCGTGGCGCGAGTTCTTACAACCTTGAAACGGGTAATGGTCCGCTGGTGCTGGTAGACGGGGTAGAATTTTCGTTAAGGGATGTTAATCCTAATGACATTGAGAAAGTTACGGTTTTAAAAGACGCTGCCTCGGCCGCAATCTATGGAAGCCGCGCGCAAAATGGCGTGGTACTGATTACGACGAAAACAGGCGTGAAAAATACAAAAGTGCGCGTCGATTATTCGGGCTACCTCGGCGTGCAGACGGCAACACGTTTGCCCAACAATGTGGTTACCAACACATTGGAATACATGGAAGGCAAAAACCGGGCGCTGGCCAACGAAGGTCGGGCGGCAGAATATAGTCCCGAACTGATGCAGGAATACCGCGCCGGCACGGACCCTTACATTTACCCGAATACGGACTGGTTTAAGCTGATGTTCAGAAATGCGGCGATCCAGGAGCACAATGTGCGACTTTCGGGCGGCAGCGAAAAATCGACTTACTCGGTGTCGCTGGGTTATCTCAATCAAAAAGGTATTTTGCCCGGAAGCGGCGCGCAAAAGTATTCTTTCAGTACTAATATCAATTCAGATGTAACGCCCTGGCTGACAATCGGAAGTAATGTGATCGCGACCTGGTGGGACAATAACGAAGGCGCTTACACCGCCAACGATGCCAACGGGGAAGGTGGAATTATGGGATTGATCTACCGCGGCCTGCCCATGCAGACCAACCTGACTCAAACCGGCGCTTATGCCGACCAGTGGATCAGGGTACCGGGACACAACTTTTTCAGAAATCCGTACGCGCTTTCGCTTGAAGGAAAGCACATTAACAAGAGTCTGAGGGGAATAGCAAATTTGTATGCACAAATCAATCTGCCTTTTGACATTAAATACAAGATCACGGTAGCGCCAAACCTTTACTTTGAAAACGAAAAATTCAACTACCCGGTAATTCCGGTTACCAATACCAAAACGGGCGAAATTGCGAATATGGGCAACATTCCGCCGCGTGGCGTTACGCAGGGAAGCGGTTTGAATTTCGCATTCACCAACTTTCATACCCTTAATTGGGAAAAGACTTTCAAGGAAAAGCATTACCTGAATGTGCTAGGAGGTTTTAGTCTTGAATCCTTTTCGCTCAGCCGGTTTACGGCGCAAAATCAGGGATATCTGGGTAATGAGATCACCGAACTCAATGGCGGAAGTCTGAATCCGTTAGTGAGTGGTACTTCGACTAAATCGCGGATCATGTCCACTTTCGGGCGTATCAACTATGTTTTTAATGATAAATACCTTTTTGAAACCAATTTCAGACTCGACGGATCTTCGCGATTTGAACAGTCGCGACGCTGGGGTTTCTTCCCTTCGTTTTCTGCGGGCTGGCGGATCAATGAGGAGAATTTCCTGAAAGATGTGCGCGCGATCAGCAATTTGAAACTGCGTGCTTCCTGGGGACAATTGGGTAACCAAAATATTCCTTTATTCAGTTATATCAATGCAGTCGAGCTGAATTCGGCGGGCTATACTACCAACTATTCCTTTAATAATGTGGTATCTAGCGGGGCGGCGGTCAGGACACTGGCTGATCCTACGGTAGGATGGGAATCGACCACAGCCAGCAATATCGGGATCGACGGGGGACTTTTTAATAATAAGCTGACCTTTGAATTCGACCTTTTCCGCAAATACACCGATGGTATCCTCGCCCGCGTAAACCTGCCTGCCCAGGTAGGAAACCTGCAAGGGCCGCTGAGCAATATCGGTTCTGTCTCTAATAAAGGATACGAACTTACACTTGGCTACCGCGACAGGATCGGCGGCGTAAACTACAATCTCGCGGGGAATATCACGCATCTGATCAATAAAGTCGAAAATACGAATGGGGCGATTTTATACAATACCAACCGGATCATCCAGGAAGGCGCGCCGATCAATTCTTTTTTTGGTCTGGAATCAGCTGGACTGTTTCAATCCAAAGCTGAAATTGACGCAGCTCCTTTCCAGAACAATGTGACCAATCCGGGCGATATCCGGTACAAAGACCAGAATGGTGACGGGAAAATCGATAGCGGCGACCGCGTCGTGATCGGGCAATCGAATCCGGGCTATACCTATACATTTACAGGTGGTGCAGATTACAAAGGGTTTGATTTCGCGATGTTCTGGCAGGGCACTTTTGACCTGGATACTTACGTGACGGCCAACCTTGCGCAGCCTTACAAAAACGGCGCTGGCGTGACCCGCGAGTGGCTCACCGACTCCTGGACACCGGAAAATCCAAATGCGTCGCTGCCGAGGCTGACCACTTCAAATGGTTATCCGCAAAATTTCCAGGTTTCCGATTTCTGGCTGCAAAGCATTGCTTATCTGAGGTTGAAAAATATCCAGTTCGGCTACACGGTACCTTTGAATATGGTGAAAAAATTGGGTCTTGGTAAAGTGAGGCTATATGTAAATGGTCAGAATATGATCACTGTTTCCAAGTTCCGTTTGGGCGACCCTGAGCGGGATCCGGCCGCGGCGGGAGTTGTCGCATACCCGATTGCCAAGGTAGTTTCCTTCGGCCTCAACGTTTCATTCTGATCTTTTAGAGCATTAAATTATATGAAAATAGCTAAACTCATTCTCGCAGGCATATTGCTTTCCGGCTGCTCCGATTTTCTGGAAGTAAGTCCAACCGACCGTTTTACCGAAGCTACCTTCTGGAAAACCGAAGAGCATGCAAATGCTGGTTTAACAGCCACTTACAGCGCATTAATGCCGGTTTACGGTGGCAATGTCACCGCCACTTTTGACGCGATCACGCCCAATTTTTACAGTTACGACAACCAGGCCGGAGCCGGCAATATTGCCCGTGGTATTCACGATGCGGCCAATACCGGGCTGATCAACAACCGCTGGGGCGCGGCTTACCAGGGAATAGGGCGAGCCAATTCGGTAATCAACCGCGTGCCGGATATTGCGATGGACGAAACGCGCAAAAAGCTGGTTATCGCCGAAGCGCAGTTCCTGCGGGCATTCTATTATTTCAGTTTGTGGTCGGTTTACGGCGGCGTGCCACTGATTACCGAACCGCCTGTGAAAGAACAGGGCGAGCTGCCCCGCAATACGGCCGAGGAAATTGAAACACAAATGCTTGCAGATTTAGACGCCGCCGCTGCGGTGCTGCCGACAACGATTGCGGCTGCCAACAAAGGCCGCGTGAGCAAGGCTACCGCGCTGGCATTAAAGGCGCGAGTTTTATTATATGGAAGCAAATGGGCGGCCGCTGCGGAGGCTTCGAAAGCAGTGATGGATCTCAAATCCAATGCATTGTTTGCTGATTACCGCGGACTTTTTATGCTGGAAAACGAAGGGAATACGGAAGTGCTGCTCGATGTGCAGTACAAGCAGCCGGAATTTGTGCATAGCAACGATATTCAGTTTGACCAGTTCAATTCCTTCGCGCCAACTCAGAACCTGCTAGATGATTATGAACTGACCGACGGAAAATCGATCAAAGATTCACCTCTCTACGATCCTGCGAAACCATTTGAAAACCGCGATCCCAGATTGAAAAATACGGTGATTTATATTGGAAGCCAGTTTAAAGGCAAACCGGTTGTCGCGACTACTTACCCGCAAACAGGTTATGGACTGAAAAAGGGGACTACTTACAGAGATACCGAACCTTCACCCGCCGGAAAAGTGGACAATATCTCTGATCTGAACGTCATACTGATCCGGTACGCCGAAGTGCTCCTTACTTACGCCGAGGCACAAAATGAAGCTGTGGGGCCTGATGCGTCGGTATATGCGGCTGTAAATCAAATCCGCAAACGCGCGGGAATGCCCGATTTTCCGGCGGGCTTGACGCAGGCTGCGATGCGCGACCGCATTCGCCACGAAAGGAGGATTGAGTTTGTAGGGGAGGGACTATATTATTTTGATGTAAAACGCTGGAAAACGGCGGATGTAGTTTTGAATCAGGCGGTCACGAATTATCTTGGCAAAGTCGTGGACAACCGTTCCTTCAATCCTCAGCGCGATTACCTGTGGCCCGTTCCGACCACCGCGTTGCAGACAAACCCTAATTTGAACCAAAACCCGAACTACAACCGGTAATTAATGCAAAATATAATGAAGGTATTCAAGGTTAAAATATTCATAATTGCTCAAATCCTGCTACTTGGCGCGCTCACCTTTTTTCCGGCGAATGCGCAGCAGAAGAAAGCAGCAAAACCCAATATCATTTTCATTTTGGTAGATGATATGGGTTGGGGCGATGTGGGGGCTTTCTGGCAAAATGAGAGGAACAAAAAGAACGACCGCAGCGAGCCCTGGCAGTTTACCCCGAACCTGGACGCGATGGCGAAAGGCGGCGCGATGCTGACCAACCACTACTGCGCGGCGCCGGTTTGTGCCCCGTCGCGGGCTACAATCCTGCTGGGGGTAAGTCAGGGCCACGCGAATGTGCGGGATAACCAGTTTGACAAAGAGCTGCAAAACACTTTCACGATCGGTAATGTGCTGCAAAAGGCGGGTTACAAAACGGGTCTTGTCGGGAAATGGGGTTTGCAGGGGCTGAAAGCGAAAGAACCCGAGTGGCCTGCGCACCCGCTGAACCGCGGTTTCGACTATTCCTACGCGTATATCAAGCATGTGGACGGTCACGAGCATTATCCGAAAGAAGGGATTTACAGGGGTAAAAAGAAAGTCTGGGAAAATAAAACGGAAGTTTCCGACGGGCTAGACAAATGCTTTACGACCGATTTGTGGACAGCCGCGGCCAAAAACTGGATCGTAAAAGAAACTGCTTCCGGCAAAAAGGACGAACCGTTTTTCCTGTACCTCGCTTACGACGTGCCCCACGCGGTACTCGAACTACCGACACAGAAATATCCAGAAGGTGGTGGATTGAAAGGCGGTCTCCAGTGGCTGGGTACGCCTGGAAAAATGATCAATACTGCGAGTGGCGAGCCCGATTCTTACGTGCACCCGGATTATGCGAATGCAACTTACGACGATGATAAAAATCCCGCCACGCCCGAAAAACCGTGGCCGGACACTTATAAACGATACGCGACGCTCTGCCGGCGCATCGACGATGGGGTAGGTGATATTTTCAAATTATTGAAAGACCTGAAAATTGATGAAAACACGATGGTCGTTTTCACTTCCGACAACGGACCTTCCATTGAATCCTATTTGCCGAAGGAATATGTCGATTACAGCCCCGAGTTTTTCAACAGCTTCGGTCCCTTCGATGGGATTAAGCGGGATGTGTGGGAAGGCGGTGTGCGGGTACCGACTATTGTGAACTGGCCGGGACAAATTTCTGCAAATCAGGTAATTGCTGCACCAAGTGCTTCTCACGACTGGCTTGCTACTTTCGCCGACGCAGCACATATCGCTGCGCCGGCTCGCACCGACGGCGTGACACTGTTGCCGCATTTGACGGGAAAAGGACAGAAAAAGGAAAGCCTCGTTTATATCGAATATGTGCAGAATGGGAAAACGCCGGATTTTGAGGAATTTTCCCCGAACCACCGGTCGAGGCAGCGGAACCAGATGCAGAAAATCCGGAAAGGTGATTTTGTAGGGGTAAGGTACCAGATCGGCTCGGCTGAGGATGATTTTGAGATTTATAATGTGGTAAAAGATCCGCAGGAAACGAAAAACCTGGCTTCTAACGCTGCTTTTAAACAAATGCAGCAGGATTTCAAAGCGCAGGTATTGCGCGTTCGCCGACCCGATTCCGAAGCGCCGCGACCTTACGATACCGCGCTGATCCCGCCGGTTGCGACGAAAGCAACCAAAACCGGATTTAAATTTAAGGTTTACAAAGGCACATATCCCTGGGTTGGGGACTTACAAAATGAAAAACCGGCCGAGGAAGGAATTCTTTCAGAAATGGATTTTTCTAAAATCAAGACCAAAACCGGCATGATGGTGATCGAAGGAATGATACGCGTGGAAAAAGACGGGACCTATGAGATGGAAATGGCGGGTAACAGCGGCTTTTTACTGAAACTTCACCAGGCCAATGTACTCGACGGCAGCTTCGAATATCAGTCCGAGCAAAAAATTTCTGGCTCCGTTGCGCTTAAAGCGGGCGATCATCCCTTACGGATTGTTTATCACATTAAAGACGCAGTAACCCCGAAACTGACATTAAACTGGCAGGCAGAAGGCAGCGCTCCGCTTTTTTACCATTAAACATTACCGGTTACTTTTTTTGCCATGCTACCGAAAAAACTGCTCCTGATCTGTTCGCTCGTCGTTTTTGGGGATATTGCATTTGCCCGGAACAAACCTAATATTCTCTGGATCACGATTGAGGATACTTCTCCAAAGTTCATCGGATGTTATGGAAATAAGGACGCCCGCACGCCGGCAATCGATCAGCTGGCAAAGGAAGGAGTGCGTTTTACCAATGCTTTTTCTACGGGGACCGTGTGTTCACCGAGTCGCACGGCGCTGATTACAGGTGTCAAAACTTACGAAACGGGCACGGGAAATCATCGCAGCAACTACGCGTTGCCGGCCGGTATGCATGGATTTCCGCATTACCTGCAACAGGCCGGCTACCACACTTCTAATAATGCGAAAACAGATTATAATGTGCTCAATGAGAAGCAGTTCATAGCCGATGCGTGGAACGAGAGTTCGGGCAAAGCCGGCTGGTGGAACCGGAAACCCGGGCAGCCATTTTTCTCAGTTTTCAATTATAACGATTCGCACCAGTCGCGGACAATGACCGACGCTTATCCCAAATACGTGAAGAATGTTTTGGATGAATTGCCGGAAAACGAGCGAATCTCAGAGAATGCTTTCGAAATGCCGCCGATCTACCGCGATAGTCCTGAAATGCGGAAGCAGGTGGCGCGGGTATACAATTCACTCAAACTCACAGATAATAAAATCGCCAAACTGCTGAAACGCCTCGACGACGATCACCTCCGCGACAGCACCATTATCTTCTTTTTCGGCGATCACGGCGAGGGCATTCCGCGGGGTAAAACGAATGGGATCGACCTGGGTTACAGGGTGCCTTTCGTGATCTGGTTCCCGCCGATGTACAAGCACCTTTCTCCTTGGGGCGAAGGTGGCGTGGTTACAGATGAACTGATTGATTTTGCAGATCTGGCGCCGACATTGATCAGTCTGGCCGGGGGCGAAATTCCCGCGTACATGAAAGGCAGGAAACTGACAGGTCCCGGCCGCTCGCCTCAAACCGACCACCTCGTACTCTCTTCCGATCGCTCGGACAATGGGATCGATATGGTGCGCAGCGTGACCGACGGCAGGTATATGTACTCCCGTAACTTCATGCCGTTTATGCCCGAGGCGAGGTACATCCGGTACATGGAAATCTCTGAAATGAAGCAGCAAATGCGAAAAGATCTTGCCGAAAAAAAGCTGGACAATTTGCAAAGCAGCCTCTTCGCCGACCGCCCGGCCGAGTTTTTATTCGACCTTAAAAACGATCCCTGGGAAACCAAAAACCTTATCAACGATCCAAAAGCGAAGGCGGTGGCAGAAAAAATGAGAAAGCAACTGAGCGCCTCGCTACTCAAATCGCGCGATGTCATGTTTTTACCTGAATACGAAATCGCGCTGATCTCCGGAAAAGGAAATGCGTATGAATATCGGTTGTCCGATCAGAATTATCCGATGAAGGAGATATTCGCGGCGGCTGCGCTGTCGGGAACGCGGGGAAAAGCTATTGCGGCACAGCAGGTTAAACTTTTGACCAATACTAATAAAATAGTGCGGTACTGGGCTGCATTGGGCCTTCGCTCACAAAATGCGACAGTTTTGAAACCCTTCGGAAAGGAAATAATAGCAGGAATGGGGGACGAATATCAACCTGTTTCGATCACTTGTGCGGCGATTGGCTATGAAGTTTTCAAAAATGAGACTGCTGCTGCGAATTTGAATAAATCAGTTAATTCCGATAATGCTGAGCTGGCGTTGATGAGTATTAACTACCTGCTTTATGTGGCTGATAAAGATCCGTTTATCGAAACGATCAGGAAGGTACAGAAAGCAGAAAACCGTTTCTCCGATGAATCCAAAAGCCGCAACTATAAAGTAAAAGCGGCTTGTATGGATTTTCTGGGCAGTTTAGGACTCGTACCCAACAACCCCGATTTTGCAGAGTAAAACCAGAAAAGTAGGTTAAAACAGGTTTTCAAAAGAGATATGATATATATTGGAATTTTATATATCAATCCTTTTTAAAATGATAGAAGTGTATCGCCGCAGGGTCGCAGAAAACCAGGTAAAGGTTGACCACGATTCCAAATTGCTGAGCAGCCTTTCCCTCGTCCGGCTGATCGTATTCGTTGGTGCGATCTGCTGCATTCTGGTCATTGCCAGTAACCGCCTTGCTTCGCTGCTTGTTTTTGTCGTTCCGGCATCGGTGTTTGCGTTTGGACTGGCAGTAAAAAGGTACAATCTGGCAGCTCGGGAACAACGGCACGTAACACTTCTGCAACAGATCAACGCGCAGGAAATCAGCCGCCTGGAAAATAAGCTCGCCGATTTTCCTTCCGGACAGGCTTTCATCAAAAGGGAACATCCCTATATCGCCGACGTCGATATTTTCGGTACACATTCCCTCTTCCAACTTCTGAACAGGACTACGACAGAAGCGGGACAGATCCGGCTGGCGGAGTGGCTGGCTGAGCCTGCTTCGAAGCAAACAATACTCATGCGACAGCAGGCAGTACAGGAGCTGGCGCCGAAAATGGACTGGCGACAGGACTTGCAAGCCGCCGGAATGCCTTTTATTAACCCGAAAACCAGTTATGACGGTCTGCTGAAATGGAATGCGGAGCCGGTCAAGCTACTGCCCCTGCGTACGCAATATCTCGTTGCTGGTATTGTGTTGGGTGTTGCGTCGCTGGCGTCGCTTGGCTTCTTTGCCTTGCATCTCGTCCAGGTGCTGCGTAACCTCGAACCGTTTTCCATATACTATCTGATTCCGCTGCTGGTTAGTCTGACTATTAATGGTTTGGTATTAAAGCGTTTAAAAGCAACTTCTCAGGAAATCATCGACCGTCTGGCCCAGAATGTACCTGTTTTAGCAGGCTACGAAGCGCTGATAAATAAAATAGAATCGGAAACATTCACTACTCGAATGCTGCAAGATTTGCAGGCGGTATTTCAAAACAGCCACTATTCTGCGGCGGCGGAGATCAGAAAATTAAAGCGGATACTGGAAGTTTTCATGCAGCGCGGCAGCAAAGGCCCGATTGGCGGAAATGCATTCTATACGATTCTGAATCAATTCTTTTTACTGGATATCTACTGGATTTTGCTCACTGAAAACTGGAAAACCAGGAACAAGGAGAACCTGGGAAGCTGGGTTGCGGCGGTGAGTGAGTTTGAAGCTGTCGCCAGTCTGAGCGGATTTGCCTGCTCCAATCCTGCCTATACCTTTCCCGAAATCAGCGACGAATCTGATCAGCTTCGTTTTACACAGCTTGGTCACCCGCTGCTCCATTCTGAAAAGCGCGTTTGTAACGATTTCGAGCTCGCGGGCGACGGGTCTATCATGATGATCACCGGATCGAATATGGCGGGGAAAAGTACATTCCTGCGGACAATTGGGGTTAATCTTGTTTTAGCCTTCATGGGAGCGCCTTGCTGTATGACAAGCGGAAACGTATCTCCGGTCAGGTTATTTACAAGCATGCGCACGCAGGATAATCTGGAAGAAGGCGTTTCGTCTTTTTATGCAGAGCTGCTGCGGGTTGAGCAATTACTGAAACTGGCGGAAAGCGGCGCGCCTGTTTTCTTTCTGCTGGATGAAATGTTTAAAGGCACCAATTCGCAGGACCGGTACAAAGGCGGTATTTCGCTGATCCGGCAACTGAGCGAGCTGCACGCTTCCGGCATTGTTTCCACGCACGATCTGGAACTGGCCAGGGCTACGAGCGAATATCTTCCCGTTCGTAATTACAGTTTTAACAGCCGGGTCACAGGCAGGGAAATGTTTTTCGATTATAAGCTCACCGAGGGTCTGTGCCTTGATTTCAATGCAAGCGAGCTGATGCGCAAAAGCGGGATCAAGCTGATCTGATGGCATAATTTTTATGGGATTTATTCCTCATTTTCTATCAATTCATCAACCCATCTGCTATGCGTAATTCATATACCCTGATCCAGGTTGTAATCCTCTTTTTTATTAGTATCAACACCGCTTTCGCGCAGGCCGGGCAGGTTTCCGGCGTTGTGCAAACTGCTACGGGAGAGGCGCTGCCTGGTGCGACTGTCCTCATCGCCGGCACGAATACTGCAACTATTGCCGATGCCGACGGTAAATTCTCGATTGCAGCTACAAACGGCCAGACTTTGCGGGTTTCATTTATCGGTTATCTTACTTCCGAAGTACCCGTCACCGACCAAACTACGTACACGATCCAGCTGAACGAAGACGCACAAAACCTGGAAGAATTTGTGGTGATCGGCTACCAGTCGGTGCGGCGGGCGGACCTCACGGGGGCTACCGGCATTATCGACGCACAAAATGCGAATAAACGTATTGCCCGCTCCGTGCCCGAAGCTTTGCAGGGTATGACGCCGGGCGTGGCAGTCCGGAACGGAGGCGCGCCGGGACAGGAAGCGGTGGTCAATATCCGCGGGTTAAGTACGCTGTTTGGCAATGCCAGCCCTCTTTACGTGATCGACGGTATGCTCGCTGACGCGAATACGACGGTTAACCCGAATGATGTTGAAACGATTCAGGTTTTGAAAGATGCTTCTGCGGCAGCTATTTACGGTTCGCGCGCGGCTAATGGGGTTATTATTATCACTACTAAAAAAGGAAAGGAAGGTGCGCTGAAAGTGGATGCATCGGCCCGCGTGGGTATTTCCTCACTTCCCAAACGCTGGGATATGATGAATGCGCAGGAATATATCGCGACCAATACCCGCGCCTATCAGAATGCTGGTTATGCTTTACAGCCCGGCGTGGCTAATTACAACGGGAATGTGAATACTAACTGGGCAGACGAACTGCTGCAAACGGGTAGTATTCAGGACTATAATGTGAGTTTGTCGGGCGGAGGAAAAGATAGCAAGTACCTGATCTCCGGCTCCTATTTTGCCGATGAGGGCATTCTGAAAGCCCGGAATTTTGAACGGGCTTCTGCGCGGATCAATACGGAGGCCACGCGTAATAAATTTACTTTCGGAGAAAATCTGATGATTTCCAATACCACACGGAACACGCCTTTCCAGGGTGGTTTTGCCGAGGGAAATGCATGGTACGATATGTGGACCAGCCTTCCAATTATTCCGGTTCAAAGTCCTGATCTGGTAAGCACTTCTAATCCCGGCGGCTATGGTTTCGGTTCTTTCAATGCGCGTTCATTTTCGAGAAACCAGGTGGCGATCAATGATATTACGAAGACTTCCTACAATTTTTTCAAGGTTTTGGGAAATGCGTATGTCGACTACAAGATTTTGAAAAACCTGACCTATCGCTTCAATGCAGGTTTGGAAACGAGTTTTGATAAAACCAATAACCTGCGGAAGGATGGACTTTGGTACTGGAACCAGTCGCCGGAGTTCAGCAGCATTGGCGAAACGCGCGCGCAGTTCCTGAGCTATTTGTTTGAGCATACCCTGAATTTCAATTTTAACTTTAATAAACACACCCTGAATGGGGTAGTAGGCTATACGCAGCAAACGATCCGCACAGACGATGTGGGCGGACGGCGCTTGCAGCTTGGCTTTTACGGCGGCGAATACTTCACGACGATCAACTCGGCCAGCGGCGGCATGACATCAACCGGTACCCGCTCCCAAACGCTCATCAATTCTGCATTGGGCCGCCTGAATTATAATTATGCTGAAAAATATTACCTGACATTCACCTTCCGCGCGGACAAGGATTCCCGCTTTTCACCTGCACATCGCACCGGCTATTTTCCTTCGGCGGCTGCTTCCTGGAAGATCAGTAATGAGGAGTTTTTCAAATCGGATATCGTTTCCGAGCTGAAACTGAGGGGATCTTACGGCGTATTGGGCTCCGCGAACCTGAGCAATTATCAATTTACAGGTTTCTTAAACCAGGCGCCGCGGGCGGTTTTTGGTTCCGGTCAAACGGAGTTCCCGGGTGCAACGCAGGCCAGACTTGTTTATGAGGATATTAAATGGGAACAAAAAGCGACTACCAACCTCGGCGCAGATCTTGTTTTGTTCAATAACAAGCTGGCAATTACCGTCGATGCATTCCGCTCTGTTGCCAAAGACGTTTTGCTATCTCTTCCGCTGCCGGCTTACATCGGTAACTTGCAGGGCGATCCGCTGGTGAATATCGGTTCTATTGAAAACAAAGGGATCGAGCTTGATTTTGCGTACCGGCAAACTTCCGGCCCATTCACCTGGAGTGTAGCACCGAATTTCAGCATTATCCGCAACAAGGTACTTGAACTTGGTAACCTCGGTGTTGATGAAGAAACGGGCGAGCCGCGGAATTATATTCAGTCGGGCAATACACGCTCGCAGGTCGGCCGCTCGATCGGGGAATACTACTTGATTGAAACCGACGGACTTTTTCAGAATAACGAAGAGGTTCAGGCGCACAAAGCGCAGGCGGCTTATGCGAAACCCGGCGATGTCCGCTATGTAAACCGGATCGATCAGGGAACAAATGACGATATCAATGACCGCGACCGCACTTTTGCCGGCAGTCCGTGGCCGAAGTTTACCTCCGGGCTGATCCTGAACGGAACCTGGTCGGGCCTGTCGCTGAATGTGCAGTTTTACGGTGCATTTGGTCAAAAAATATATAATGATGTAAGGAGGGATATTGACGGAATGGGTTACTCCAACTACCGCCGCGGCATTAATCCGTGGACGCCGGAAAATACGAACACCGACTTCCCAAGACTTGGCGTTTCGTATTCTACCGGCGCAGCGGGCGACCCGGCGAGTGCAGACAGGGGTATTGTTTCAAATGTCCGCGGAAACACAGATCGCTGGCTGGAAAACGGTTCTTACCTGAGATTGAGAAATGTGGAGCTGGCTTATGCTATCCCGCAAAGTGTGATCGAAAAGCTGTCTGTAAGTAATGCGAGAGTATATGTGAGCGCGCAGAACCTGCTAACTTTTACCAAATACACGGGACTGGATCCGGATGTGGTAGGGGCTAATTTCAACCTGGAACCGGGCGTCGACCTGGGCGGGTATCCGTCTGCACGCATCATTTCTTTCGGCCTCAACCTGGGTTTCTGACCACCCGATTTTTATCTCAAAAGACATCGACATGAAAAAGATATTTTTGCTTGCCTCACTCATTTTGCTGGTCACCACTGCCTGCGACCGCGATTTCGATCAGCCTAATCCAAATAATCCCACTATCGCTTCCTTCTGGAAAAGCGAGACGGACGCGATTAAGGGTATCAATGCGGTTTACAGTACTTTCCACCGTTCTGCTACACTGTATTCCCGCTTTTTGTTCTACCACGGAATGCTCCGTTCAGACGAAGGTTACGGCTCCGGCGGTGATATTACGCTGAACAATATCATGAGTTTCAACCAGACCAATTACAACGAGGGGCTCACTGCCGGAACTTGGCAAAACCTGTTTATCGGTGTATTCCGCGCAAATCAGGTATTGGCTTATGTGCCTGGTATTGAAATGGATGAGGCTTTGAAAAACCGCATTATCGGCGAGGCGAAGTTTCTCCGCGGACTGTTCTATTTCAATCTGGCTCTGTACTATGGTCGGCCACCGCTCATGCTGGAACCTTCCGAACCTACCGACCGGCCTGCAAATGCGACCAATGCAGAAGCCTGGGCTCAGGTGGAAAAAGACCTGTCGGAAGCCGCACCTGCATTGCCTCTGAGTTATACTGGCGACGATCTGGGCCGTGCGACACGCGGAGCAGCGTTGGGCCTGCTTGGGAAAACGTATTTGCAACAAAACAAACACCAGGAAGCTGCCAATACCCTCGCGTGGTTTATTACGGGCGAAGGAAAAGGTTTGTATACATTGACCGCCAACTACCAGGACAATTTCAAAGCCTCCACCGAAAATAACAGTGAATCTGTATTCGAGATACAGTTCCGGTTTAACCCAAATGAGAATACCGACGACGATGTGGACGAAACAAGGATCAATAACACCGGCACTTCGATCGCCCAGTTTTATGCTCCTCGCGGAGTAGGTTTTTCTGACGGTGGTGCGCGCCGGTGGCTGGTTAATGAATTTGAAAAAGAAAATACGGCACTTGGCATTCGCGATCCCAGACTTGCAGCTACGCTGCTATTTGATTCCACCGACGTCCGCGGGCCGCAGTTTACGATGGTTTATGGCCAGACTTTCGCTTCCCGCTATGGTACATCTGGCGGTGAAAGCAGTGCGGTGTGGTTTAGAAAACAATTGAATGACAATGAAGCGGGCAGGACCGAGGAAGGTTTCCGCTCGCCCAATAACCACAGGTTGTTACGTTATGCGGATATTCTGCTCATGTACGCGGAGGCGCTGAATGCGATCGGGCAAACGGCACAGGCGTACCCTTATGTGGATATGGTGCGTGTGCGTGCCGGTTTACGGCCGCTCACGGTTACGCGGCCCGGCCTGTCGCAGGCGGCATTCCTGTCGCAGATCAAGCACGAACGTATTACCGAGCTTACCGGCGAAGGCTGGCGATTTGCAGATTTGCAGCGCTGGGGCGAGCTGGGACCGGAGCTGGCTGTGCGCGATCCGGAGTTTACCAACTTCGTAAAAGGAAGAAATGAGTGGTATCCTATTCCGCAATCAGATATCGACCTTAACCCCAACCTGACGCAGAATCCGGGTTACTGAGCCAAATACCTTAAATTAGTCAGTTGAATCTAAACGCTTTTTATGCGCTATAAAACTTTGTTGAGACCCGCTCTTATCTGGTGTATTTCATTTGTGTTCGTCAGTGCTTCCTGTAAAAAGGAGAAGCAGGCACCGGCTCCCGGTGGTGAACAACAGGCGATCACATTTACAAATCCCTTACTGAATTCCGCGCCCGACCCGTGGGTTGTCCAGAAAGATTCGACCTATTACTACATGCACACGCTCGGTAACAGGATCCAGATCTGGAAAACGGGGAAAATGAGCCGGTTAAAGGATGCGGCGCCGGTAACAGTTTTCAATGCGCCGGCTTCTGGCGGCAATTCCCGGGATATCTGGGCGCCGGAGCTGTTTTTTGTGAATGGTAAATGGTATATCTACTACACAGGCTCCGACGGAAACGACCGCGAGCACAGGATGTGGGTATTGGAAAATGAAAATGCGGATCCCACGCAGGGTACCTGGACAGACAAAGGAAAACTCACTACGCAGCCAGCAGATCTCTGGTCGATCGATGCGACTATTTTTCAGCAGGATAGCAGTCTGTTCCTGATCTGGTCGGGGCGGCCTTTTGCGGGAGGCCCGACCGATTTAACCCAGAACCTGTATATCTCACGAATGACTAACCCATTCACTCTCACCGGCCCGACCGTGCAGATCTCTGCGCCGCAGTACGATTGGGAGAAGCGTGGATTTCCTGTGAACGAAGGCCCGGAAATCCTGAAAAATACGGCCGGACAGGTGTTCCTGGCTTTTTCGGGAAGTTATTGTGGGAATGATAGTTACTCGCTGGGGTTATTGAGCCTGAAAACGGGAAGCGATCCGATGGACGCCAAAAACTGGACAAAGATCTCAACGCCGGTATTCACAGGACTTGCGTCGGCGAATGCATACGGAGTAGGGCATAATGGTTTTTTCAAGTCAAAAGACGGAAAAGAAGACTGGGTGATTTACCACGCCAACTCTGCCGCCGGGGAAGGCTGCGACGATTCCAGGAATGTACGCATGCAGAAATTCACATGGACAGCGGACGGTTTGCCTAGCTTCGGCGAGCCCATTTCTACCGGCCGGGCTATTCCCGTTCCCTCGGGCGAATAGGGATTTGCTTATATTTAGACCCTGAAAAAAGCATTCACGTCAAAAGTTATTTATGAAAAGATTGAGCATTAGTGTGCTGCTGCTGGCATTGGTACATATTGTAGCTGCGCAGCAGGCAGTTATCCGCGGCGATTTTGCAGACCCGTCGGTGATCCAGGTGGGAGATACCTATTACGCCGCCGGAACGAGTTCCAACTGGGCGCCCGGTTTTCCTGTTTTTAAATCAAAAGACCTGAAAAATTGGGAGCAAACCGGTTCTATTTTTCCTGACCTCACATCCTGGGCAGATTTTTACTATTGGGCACCCGAGCTGAACTATGATAATGGGAAAGTTTACGTGTACTACACGGCCCACAAAAAAGGCGGTAATCTCTGCGTAGGTGTAGCCAGCGCCGATTCGCCCGAAGGTCCGTTTAAAGACCACGGCCCGCTGGTTTGTCAGGAGGTAGGCTCGATTGACGGGTTTCCGATCCGTGATGAAAATAACAAGCTGCACCTGATCTGGAAGGAAGACGGAAACAGTGTAAATAAGCCCACTCCGATCTGGATACAGGAAATAAATGAAGAAAGAACTGCGCTGATCGGCGAGAAAAAGGAGCTTTTCAGAAATGATACACCCTGGGAAGCTAATCTGGTAGAAGGTGTTTCGGTGATTAAAAACAATGGTTACTTCTACTCGATTTATGCGGCGGCAGGCTGCTGCGGGCCGGGCTGTACTTATGCGACCGGCATTGCACGCTCGAAAAGTTTGATGGGGCCTTGGGAGAAATATTCAGGAAATCCAATCCTGGCTGGCCAGGGTGACTGGATGTGTCCGGGACACGGAACCGCCGTTACTTACAACGGAAAAAACTACTTTATGTACCACGCCTACGATCGTTCTTCCAACAAATACACGGGCCGCCAGGCGCTGGTACGCGGCTTCGAGTTCACATCCGACAACTGGCTCCGCTTCACCGACGAGTACCTCACGCCAACAAACCTGCCAAAGCAGTATACGGTTACAGATACTTTTGACAAGGGAAAACTGGATTTGCAATGGAACTGGTCTGTATTCAACAAGCCAGATTTTGAATTGAAAAACGGTAGAATAGGATTGCAGATCAAAGACGACCGGGAATTGTATATAGCGAGGAAAATCGATGGTCCGAATTATGAAGCCACTGTGGAAACCTTACCTTCGAAAAGTGCGCTGGCTGGTGTGGCTTTGGTCGGCGACGATAAAAACCTGATCTATGCGGCTGCAAAGCAGGATAGTATCCATATTACGCTCGTAAAAGATGGCGCCAGAAGCAGCCTTGGAAAGTTTCCTGTCAAAGGAAAAGGGAAGCAACTGTTTCTGAAAATGAACGTTAAAAACAATACAGATATCAGTTTCTCTTACAGCATTAAGGGTTCTGAGTTCACTGCATTGAAGATTGCAGCGCCGGATATTACTTTTCTGCCACCGTGGGACCGGGCATTGCGCGCCGGGGTTCTTGCAAAAGGAGTGCAGGGAGAAGTGGCAGTTATTGAGAGTTTCAAATTTGAAAGCAAGTAAAAAAAGCGCCTGGCCAATAACGGCCAGGCGCTTTTTACTAATCTGTGCGTCCGAGTTCTTTCTTCATCTCGTACCATTTATCAATGTCATTTTCCGAAGCGTCCGTATAAGTCGTCTTGACGTGATTTAGGAATGCAAATTTGGTTTCGTCTGAATCCAGGTGCAGTTCGTCTTCAAATCCGTCCGCCTTCACGAAATACTCGTATCCATCATTCTTCACTTCTTTCGACGTGTAATATCTGCCCGAGCCTTCAAAGTTGCTCACTGAATTATACAGATCGTATATATCTTCATCGCCATGCGGATTAACGCCCGCAAGCCAGTCTTCGAAATTCGTTATTTTTGCCATTATAAAATCATGTTGATTGTATAGCGAATCTGTAAAAACCATACCAGGGAAAAAGGAGAAGGAAAGTAATAGTCTAGTCAGAAGACATAGCTAAATCAGACTTAGGGATATTGCAACCATCCGTTAAATAGCTGGATTTAAAACAAACACAAGCTAACCATGAAGAAAAAACGACATTTGTTACTACTAATGTTTTTGACAACCAGTTTCTCAGCTTTTGCCCAAACAAAAGATAATGCTGAAATCAGAAAGATGTATGAGGAAGATCAGAGTGCAAGGAAAGTACAAAACATCGATTGGGTCTTGCTTAACAGAAATGATAGTGTCAGGGCGAAAAGGGTGTACGAACTATTAGATTCGGGGAAGATTATTACGGGAAAGGATTATTACCATAGCGCTATGATATTTCAACATGGGCGTGATACTACTGCATCAGGAATGGCTGTCAAATTGATGAAAAAGTCTATTGCTCTGGACTCTACGGTAAATAGGTGGCTGCTTGCGGCGGCTATTGATCGGGATTTAATGCGGAAAGGGCTCCCGCAGATCTACGGAACTCAGTTCGTAAAGATGGGACAAAATGCAAAGTTTGAGCGATACAGAATTGATTCGACTCAAATTACCGATACGCAGAGAAAGTATTATTTTGTAGAAACACTTGCTGAGCAAAAGATCAAAGAGCGCAAAATGAACCTGATGTCTGTCATGCAGTTTTATTCGCAAGAAAAGTCATTAGACAAAACCCTGGAACTTATCATTGCCGAGAAGGATAAAGGTAACACTGCTAGTTACGATGTGAGTGAAGAAGCAATTAATAGTTTTGCTTACAAATTTATTAATACACCGCAAGATGCATTGAAGATATTTAAGCTAAACACAGAATTATACCCCGATGGATTTAATACTTTCGATAGCTATGGGGAATGTTTATTATTGCTGAATAAAAAAGAAGAAGCGAAGGTTGCGTACAAAAGATCATTGCAGTTGAATCCCAGGAATAATAACGCATTAGAAAAATTAAAAGAGCTGTGATAATTGGTTGGGGATTGGTAAGCGCAATGAATTCATTGGAGAATTTGTGCATGCCTGGTAAGCTTATGGATTTCGTGAGTTTGTTGAAAAAGGAGGGTGCCAGAAACACCCTCTTTTTTGTTAGGTAATCAAACAGCAGCGATATCAAATCACTAGATACAATCGATCGCTACAATCACCGCAAAACAGTCACTTTCAGGAAGGTCGCCGGAATAGAGGTTTTGTTTTTATCAGTGCTTTGATTGTGGCTTTCAAATAACACTTCCAGTTCGCGTTTCAGATCAGCTTCCGTACCGTTTTTCTGGGCTGCTTCGAAAGCATTCATGGTCGGTCCGTAATAATTTCTGAAAGTATCGAGGAATGTGGCGGCTGAATACGGGGCTTCGAATGTGAAGGTTTCGCGCGAAAACGAGATATTCTCTTCCAATGCGCCCGCTGCTACAAAACGTTCTTTCACACTGTCTTCCACACCCCAGAGCATCGGACTGATAAAACCCTCCGGCGGCGCAGGCGTGTAGGCCGAGCTTACTTTCAGGATCTGCGCCACCAATGTCGGGTCGCCCGGGATCCAGTTGCCCATTACGATCCTGCCGCCGTCGCGGGTCACGCGAAACATTTCTCTGGCTACGTCAAACGGCTTCGGCGCAAACATCGCTCCAAAAACGCTCACAACCAGATCAAATGTTTCATCGGCAATATCGTGCAGATCGATCGCGTCGCCCTCGCGAAATGTAATGTTCGTCAGTCCTTCCGCCTGGACGCGCGCATTGCCCGCAGCCACAAGGTTACTCGCAATATCAACGCCCTGGACATTTGCACCGAGCCTGGCCGCCGGCAGCGCCGTAGTGCCGTCACCGCAGCCGAGATCGAGCACATTTAAACCTGGCGTGATCCCCAGTTTTGCTACCAAAGCAGCACCACTTTCCCGCATGGTCTCCGCCAACCGCGTGAAATCACCTTTCTCCCATAACATTTTGTTTGCATTCATCTTGCTTTCAGCTTATGTGAAATTTAATACAAAACGTTAGTAATCAATTTATTTCACCCTACATCTTGCAGTTCTTATTTAAAGGATATTATCTTTGTTACTAAGATATTTATTGAGAAAGATATTATGACACAGGAAGAGATCAGACATTTGAGGAAACTCGGGCAGCAATATGCTTACACCTCGATTCAGATGCATGAGGCTGTGGCGCGCAATGCGGGACTGCCGGGAACCGACCACAAATATTTGGGATTTTTGATGGAAAAAGGGCAGATGACGGCGGGAGAACTTTCGCAACTCACCGGCCTGACCACAGGGGCAGTGACCGGGCTGATCGACAGGCTTGAAAAGAAAGAACTTGTGAAGCGACAGTTTGCCCCGGAAGATCGCCGGAAAGTGCATATCGTGCCTAATACCGAAAAGATCATGGAACTCCTCGTGCCGCCCTATGAAGAATTTCGGGCCAGGACTGAAAAACTGATTGCCTCCTTTTCGGAAGAGGAGCGGCAGGTGATTGAAAGTTATCTGTCGAAAACGATCGGCTTGATGGAAGAAACGACAACGCGGATTCAAGGTAAAAAATCGTAGAGCGAAGCAAAATGGCTGATGTAAACTCTTATATTATTGGTTTTCCGAATATTAATAAAAACCAGATTCAGGCAGTTGGTGGAAAGGGTGTAAATCTGGGCGAATTGTCGCGATTAAGCGGACTGCTGGTGCCCGACGGTTTTTGCATTACTACCAGGGCTTATCAGGAGATTTTAGGAAAAAACGAGACCTTACATACGCTACTTGACCAGCTGGCTGATCTCAAAGCGGAAGACAGAAAAGAAATCAGTGAAGCTGCCGCACAGATCAGAGAGGTAATTGAATCAATTCCTGTTCCGGAAAGCATTGAGAATGAGATAGTAAGTCGCATTGAAAAGCTTGGCGCGACAGGTTCATACGCCGTGCGTTCCAGTGCCACGGCTGAGGATCTCCCAACAGCTTCCTTCGCCGGCCAGCAGGATACCTATCTGAATATCAGCGGTAAAACGGCAATTTTGGAACATATCAGCAAATGCTGGGCGTCACTCTTCACTGACCGGGCAGTGGTGTACCGGTTGCAAAATGGATTTGATCACAGGGAAGTGTCTTTATCTGTGATCATCCAAAAAATGATCCTGCCCGATGTGGCGGGAATCATGTTCACAGCTGACCCGGTGAATGGAAACAGAAAGGTTGTCAGTATTGATGCCAGCTTTGGGCTGGGGGAGGCGCTGGTTTCAGGAATTGTGAATGCAGATAATTTCAAGATCAGGGCGGGAAAGCTATTTGAGACAAATATCTCTATAAAAAAGTGCGGCATTTTTGCTGTGCCGGAAGGAGGTACTGAGGAGCGGGAGCTGCCCGGAGAAAAGCAAAGTGCGCCGTCGCTTTCTGACGCGCAGGTTTTGGAACTGGCCAGTCTGGGACGGAAGATTGAGGCACATTTTGGCCGGCCGCAGGATATTGAATGGTGTTTGGCCGACAATGCATTTTATATACTGCAAAGCCGCCCGGTCACTACTTTGTTTCCCGTACCACAGGCCAGCGATTCTGGAAACCGGGTGTATGTGTCTGTCGGCCACCAGCAAATGATGACCGATGCGATGAAGCCGCTGGGTCTGTCATTTTTTATGTTGACAACGCGCGCGCCGATGCGCCATGCCGGCGGAAGGTTGTTTGTTGATATTACGAATATGCTGGGTACGAGTGCGGGGCGAAGTGGCGTAATTAATAACCTTGGAAAATCCGATCCGCTGATCAAAGACGCACTTCTGAGTCTCATTGCCCGAGGTGATTTTCTGGCACCGTTGTCCGACGAATCTGACGTGCCAGCCTCGCATTTTACAGAGCAGATCGTGCCGCAGGGTGTTCCTGCTAATCTTGTAACCGACCTGATCAAGGAAAACCGGGCGTCGGTATATAAGCTGAAACGCGATATTCAGTCTAAATCGGGAGCAGACCTTTTTGTCTTCTTATTGGAAGATCTTATTGAACTGAAGCAACAGTTGTTCGGCCAGAAGAACATCGAGGCGATTACAATTGGTATGAATGCAGTTTCGTGGGTCAATGAAAAAATGATGGACTGGCTGGGCGAAAAGAATGCGGCCGATACGCTTTCACAGTCGGTACCGAACAATATCACCTCCGAAATGGGCATGGAGCTGCTGGATGTGGCTGATGTAGCGCGGCAATATCCCGAAGTGCTTACTTTTTTTCAGCATGCAAAAATTGAAAATCTGACCGAAGAGCTGGCACGGCTGGAAGGCGGAAATGAGACGCTGGCAGCAATTGAGGTCTACCTCGAAAAATATGGAATGCGGTGCGCGGGGGAAATTGATATTACAAAGTCCCGCTGGTCGGAGCATCCTGCTATCCTGGTTCCGCTGATCCTGAATAATATCAGAAACACTGAATCGGGTGCCAGCAAACGAAAATTTGAGCAGGGGCGGCAGCAAGCATTGAGTAAAGAACAGGAATTACTGTCGCGGCTGGAACTATTGCCGGGCGGCGAGCAAAAAGCAGCGGAAACGAAGCGGATGATCGGCCTGATCCGGGATTTTTCCGGTTACCGTGAATATCCCAAATATGGGCTGGTGAATCGCTATTTTGTTTACAAAAAAGCAATTTTAAAAGAGGCAGAAAAACTCCGGTCAGCTGCTTTGATCCGGGATATAGAAGATGTTTACTACCTCACTTTCGAGGAATTGCGCGAGGTTGTGGTCAAAAGAGCAATAGATTTAGAACTGATCAATCGTCGCAAAGAGGATTTTAAAACGCATGAAAAGCTGAGCCCGCCGCGGGTTATTACTTCTGACGGTGAGATCATTACCGGGACTTATCGCCGAGAAAACCTTCCTCCCGGGGCGATCGCTGGTCTGGCGGTTTCTTCCGGGACCATTGAAGGCCGCGCACGTGTGATTTTGCAGATGCAAGACTCACAAATCGAGGACGGGGATATCTTAGTGACCACATTTACCGATCCCAGCTGGACTCCCTTATTTGTTTCCGTAAAGGGGCTGGTGACCGAAGTGGGCGGGCTGATGACCCACGGCGCGGTGATCGCAAGGGAGTACGGCTTGCCTGCCATAGTTGGGGTAGAGAATGCTACTAAATTGATCAAAGACGGCCAGCGCATCCGGGTGAACGGGACAGACGGATTTGTGGAGATACTAACCCTGTAAAATGCTTTTGAGCTCATCCCGTTTACTCCTCGATATGGGGACTTCGGCACCGTCGGAGAGCAAAAGAAAATCACCGAATTCCTTTTTCCAGCTTCTGATAGCCGCTTTATTGACTAAATGAGACTGGTGACAGCGGATAAAACCGTAACGTTTCAGTAGCTCGTCGTATAAATAAATAGGTTTGCAAACGAGCAGCGAATCGCCGCCCGTGAGGTAAAATGTGGTGTAATTGTTTGAAGATTCACACCGGATAATCTCACTCGTTTTGACGTACCTCGTTTCCCTGGTAGTCGCTAATGCGATGCGCTGCTAGTCGGGGTGGGTGCTGTCCTTTAAAAAGTGCATCAGGTTTTGCAGCATTTTATTTTGCTGTTTTAATGCACGCTGCCGGGAAGCGCGTTCGACTGCCGTTTGCAGTTCGTCTATTGCGACAGGTTTTAGTAAAAAATCAATAGCGGAAAGTCGCAGTGCCTCGATCGCATACTGATCATAAGCGGTGACAAAAATCACCTCAAAATCGGAGGCTGGAAGGCTGCGCAGCCAGTCAAAACCGTTTTGGCCGGGCATTTGAACGTCCAGGAAAACGAGGTCGGGCTGGTGCGTATAGAGCAAACTGGTAGCCGAGCGCGGGTCCGATGCCGTCCCGTAAATAGTCACTTGCGGACAGTAAGTTTCGATCAGGATCCGGAGGTTGTCCAGATTTGATTGTTCATCGTCGATCAGTAGTGCCTTCATCAAACCATTGATTAAAAGTAAGCGTAAGACGCGCGCCTTTCGGGACAGTGTTTTGGATAGCAAGGTTAATCTGCCGCCCGGGATGGATTTGGTTCAATAGGCTGATCCGGTCTCGGGTCAGCTTTAAGCCGAGTCCGGAAACGGACGTTTTTTCCGTGATACCTTCGCCATTATCTTTCAGAATTATGACCATGTCGTGGCCCGATTTGTTAATCAGCAGCTCAATATGTCCAGCCTCTTCCTTCCCTGCAACTCCATGCTTTACCGCATTTTCAACGAGCGGCTGCAAGAGCAGTGCTGGGATATTGGTTTCATATTCGTTCACCCCAGGCTCCACTTTTATGTTATAACTAAATCCGAAACGCAGCTTTTCCAGTTTTAAATAAGTATCTAACGTCTGGATCTCCTCGTGGAGCGCGATTTCATTTTTCTGGCTGTGTACCAGTGAATCCCTGGTAAGCCGGGCGAAGTCGGACAGGTAAGCATTGGCTGCGCGGATATCCTGCTTATTGATCAGCGCCTGGATCGAGCTGAGCGCATTGAATACGAAATGTGGGTTCAGCTGTGCGTAGAGCGCTTTTAGTTCGAGCTGTAAAATGGATTTGTTGATTTCCGCGCGGCGACTTTTCCTTCGCTGACGAACAAATAACAGCAGCAATAGCACAAACACCAGGGACAAAATAGCGGCCAGTAAGCGAAAGGCGATCGTCTCGTGCCAAACGCGGGTAATCTCAAACGATAATTCAGCAATTTGCTGAGGCTGTGCGGTATAGCGGATTCGGATCTTGTAGTCTCCGTGAGGCAGGTCTTTCAGCCAAACAAAGGAATTAGCATACGCATTATTCCGCCAGGCAGTGTGCACCTTCCCATTCCGGGTAAGCTCATACTGGATTTGATTTCTTGCAAAAACACCTTCCTGCAAAGTGAAAACGAGGTTTGTGTTCGAAGACGGGATTTTTACTCCGGACGAAAAACTGCCCGGAGGATGCTGGTCAGCGAGCCACGGGGCCTGTAACTGCTGAAAAAGCTGATCGAGTGTTGCGGAGGTATAAATGCTCGTGATCTCAGGCTGAACCGGTTCCCAGGCGATAACCGCAGTAGATATGATCCGGCTGCGTTTCACCTCACGTACATCCACGATCAGCGCCGCCCCCAGAGCAGCCCGATACCCGCCCAGGTAGGCCATTTTCGGAAAGCCCGATGCCCGGATTTGAATAGAATCAGTGAATGAACTGATTCTATTCCAGGGAGCTACAACTTTTTTGCCCGGAAATTCTGAAACCTGAAATTCATATTCGACTGCATTGTCAGGACGAATTCCCTGCATAAAAAAGTGGACTTTCGCAGTATTGATAAAACCAGGATCTCATGGAATCGGATTTAGGATAGCAAAAGAACTGATTTTACGCAATTGATACGGCCGAAATGTGAATGCTGCGCGCGTCGCTGTGAACCTGGTTGTGTTGATATTGAATTTGATATTACCAAAAAGCTATTCGTTCCGCAGGCTTTTTACCGGATTCAGCAAGGCGGCTTTTATGGCCTGGAAACTAACCGTGACCAGGGTAATCGCCAGCGCGCCGAGCATGGCGGCAGCGAAGATCCACCACGAAAGCGTCGTCTGATAGGTGTAGTGCTGCAACCAGTCGTGCATGAAATAGTAAGCAATCGGGATCGCCAATATGCTCGCAATCACAACCAATATCACAAAATCCTTCGAAAGCATTTGCCACAAATTCGCCACCGAGGCGCCGAGCACTTTGCGGATTCCGATCTCTTTTTGACGCTGCTCGGCAAAGAACGAAGCCAGGCCGAAGAGTCCGAGGGAGCTGATGAATATCGCCAATCCGGCAAATACGCTGGAAAGTTGTCCGATCTGTTCCTCGGCTTTAAACTTTTGATCGTACTCGTCGCTGGCAAACTTATATTCAAAAGGACTGCCAGGGTTGTATTTCTTAAAAACGGGTTCAAGCTTCGCCAGCGCCTGCCGGGCGGTAAAGCTTAGGTTGAGCCGGATGTGAATAAAAGCGGCCCACTCTTCTTTTAGCATATAAATAGTCGGTTGAATAGGCATGAAAGGTGAGCCGGTCACCACGTCACGGATTACCCCGAGCACCGTATATTGTTCACTGTTCCAAGTGATATTTGTCCCTACCGGCGATTTCAATCCCATAAATTTGACAGCACTTTCATTGAGGACGATACCCAGTTTGTCGCCGGAGAACTGGCGGGAAAAGTCGCGGCCCTGCCTGAACTGCCAGCCAACCGTTTGTCCATATTCGTGCGTGACACCCACCGTCCCGAAATCGCCGAGCTGGTCAGGATCTTTGCCCGGCCAGCTGAAACTGGCGTCGCTACTCCAGACCTCCGCCGTCGGGCTGGAAGATTCGGCCATATTTACAGCCGCGCCCGTTTGCAGCAGGTCGCTGCGGAGTGCCTGATCGTGGCTGCGCAGGTCGGCCGTGGTCATAGGGACCGAAAGTAGCCCCGATCTGTCGAATCCTACCGGCCGGTCGCGCGCGTGCTGGATCTGGCGCAGAACAATGAGCGTGCCGATCACGAGCGTGATGGAAACCGTAAATTGAACCACAACCAATACCTGACGCGGCAATGCCGAAAATCGGCCGACAATAAAAGTGCCTCTTAGTACTTTTACCGGCTTAAAGCGAGATAGATACAATGCGGGGTAACTGCCTGCCAGCAAGCCCGTTATCAGCGTAAATCCTAATGCGAATATCCAGCTTTGCAAATTACCCCAGGGAAATGCGATTTGTTTGTCCGAAATCTGATTAAACCACGGTAAAAACAGCTGCACCAGTATTAATGCTACCACAAAAGCAAGGGTTGCCATCAATATGGATTCGCTGAAAAACTGGGCGACCAGCTGGGTGCGTACCGAACCGACCGCCTTGCGGATCCCCACTTCTTTCGCGCGTTTCTGCGACCGGGCAGTGGAAAGGTTCATGAAATTAATGCAGGCGAGGAGCAGTACAAATCCTCCGATAATGCCAAAAAGCCAAACAAACTGGATCCGCCCGCGCACCAGCACACCGTTTTCCCACTCCGAATACAAGTGCCAGCGGCTCATCGGGTGCAAAAATGCCCTCGGGCTAAATCTCGCTTCCTCTTTCGCATGCCTCGCTTTGATACCTTCAATTTTGGACGTTACCTGCTCAAAAGTCGTTTTTGGGGCGATCTGGACGAAAAGCAGGAATGAATTGTTTCCCCAGTTGGTTTCCGACCGTTTTACCCAGGGTTCTTCTTCCACAAAAAATTTCCAGGGCAGGAGAAAAGTGACGTCGCGGAATTCAGTCGTATGCGGCAGGTCTTCAAAAATACCTGTAACCTTAAAATGATTTTTGTTATCGACTTTGACGGTCTTATTCAGCGCGTTATCACTGCCAAAAAGGGCTTTTGCGACGGATTTCGACAGTAATATAGAAGTAGGATTGTTCAGGCTCATTGCCGAACCTTCGAGCATGCTGACGGACATCATCAATGGAAAATCGGCTTCCACACAATTACCTTTTTTGATCAGTTTATTATTACCAGCTGAAAGAATGCGGTTTTCCGTCCACGACGACAGGGAAATGCGGCTGAAATCACCGGCATATTCACTTTGCAGCGCCGCCCGCATCGGCAGCGGCGTCGCGGGCGTGGTGCTCGTAGTTCCGTTGTAGCTTTGGTGCTGCATCACCCGCGCAATGCGATTATAATTTTGGTGGTATTTGTTGAATGACAATTCGTCCCACATCCACAAGCCGATCAGGATCGCGGTGGTCATGCCGATGGACAGACCGACGATATTGATCGCTGAAAAAGCAACGTTTTTGGCAAGGTTACGCCAGGCGATTTTGAGGTAGTTCTGTAACATATCGGTACGGTTGGGTTTAGGGTATGGGTTTGGTTTTGATTTCATTAACACAGGATGCAAAAGGCTGAGTGTGTCGCAGATATATCTCCATTTCGCCTGTCGTAATCCTTCCGACTTTACCCGTTTTTGAAACAGCTCGTGCAGGTCGCCTTCGAGTTCGTCGAGCAGATGGGCGGCGCAGAGCCAGCGTAGGAGCAGGGTGGCCCAGCGGGGCGGTTGAGGTTGTTTCATGACCAGGCTATTTTAGGAATGTTGTCCCACATCTGATTACGCAGCTGCCTGGTTTCTTCCAGCGCCCGTCGCCCGGTGGCGGTTACATTATATAAGCGCTTACGGCGGCCGCCGCGCTCGGAGGTAACTCCGCCCATTTCAGATTTGACGAGGCTTTTTTCTTCCAGCCGGTGCAATGCAGTATGTACTGCGCCCAGGTTGACCGGGCGGCCGAGCTGCTGCTCGATTTCATCTACCACAGCCGCTCCGTACGCGTCCCCGATACGTATTGCGACGGCAAGTAAAACCACTTCTTCAAACTCTCCCAGGTAAGTACCTTTCATGTCTGCGGTATTAGTTATGTAAATGTCTGACAAATACCTTACCTAAGCAGAAAATGGCCTCTGGTGTGTTTTGAAGCGTTTTTTGATTTCCTAAAATGTCCGAATGCGGACAGAATTAAGTCCGGCTGCGAACAGTATTTTGGCTTTCAGGCTAATACAATCTCAAACCTGGGGGATCTCTTCGTTGATCTTTGGAGAAATCGTAATGGGCTGTTTCGCTTTCTTCTTTTTGAGATAGCGCACGTGCATGATACCGATCAGCAATGCCAAAATACCTTGTCCGAACACTGTCGCCTGCACGCCGATATGCTGAGATAAATAGCTCACGATCAGGCTTCCTATCGGCACGCCGCCCGAATAGGCCATTACGAAAATACTGATCACCCGACCACGCATCGCAGGAGTGACCATCGTCTGGATCATCGTGTTACTGATCGTGGTTTGCGACATCATCCCGAATGCACCGACGGCAATGAATGCGAGGGCAAGCGGGTACAAAGTGGTATACGAAAACAGGATCAGACCGGTACCGAAAACGAATGTGTTAATAGCGAGAATGCGGCTCAGGTTGGTTCCCGGTTTTAATGTGGCGAGGAAAATTGCGCCGGTCAATGCACCGAAACCGATGGCGCTGTCGAGCAGTCCGAATGTAGAAGCGGTGCCCCGAAAAACGTCTTTTGCGTAAATGGGCATCAGGCTGGTGAAAGGCAGTAACAGTAAGCTGACCAGCGCGAGCATGATGATAATGTATCGGATGTCGGGCGTCTGCCGGATGTAGGTCAGTCCTTCTTTGAGCTCGCCGAGTATGTTTTTAGTGTGTTTAATGGGTTGAAATTTCGGTAACCGGATCAAAAGCAGGGAGCTGATCACGGCTACAAAACTGATTGTATTCGCTGCGAAACAAACCACTTCGCCAAATCTCTCAATTGCAATACCCGCAATCGCAGGTCCAAGCAGCTTGGAGAGATTAACCATAGACGAATTGAGAGCCAGTGCATTAGGTAAATTCTTCTTGTCCTCTACCAATTCATAAACGAGAGACTGGCGCGCCGGCACGTCGAATGCATTGATGAGCCCGAGGACGACGCTGAGCGAGATGATCTCCCACACCGCGAAATTGTCGAAGAAAACCACCAGCGTCAGAGCCAGCGCCTGAATCATGGACAATATCTGGGTGACTACTAAAACCCGGTACCGGTTATAGCGATCGGAAACGACGCCGCCGAAAGGGGTAAGTACGGCCGACGGAAAAAGTGTAGCGAAAATGCTGACACCGAGCATGAACTTGGAGTGCGTCAGCGAGTAAATTACCCAGCTAACCGCCGTTTTCTGCATCCAGGTACCCAAAAGTGAAATTGTCTGCCCCGCGAAAAATAACCTGTAATTCCTGCTTTTGAATGCACTTAATGCTACTACTTCCATGAATTGTGTTGAGGTTTAACATCAATAACGCCGGAGCAGGTATTGTAGATTGCTTTTAACAAAATCTGTTCCTTGGGAGGGGAGGAAGGGAGGAAGGAGGAAGGAGGAAGGAGGAACGGAGGATGGGGCCGGGCAACTGGATTGTTGGCCGGCCCCTGATTATTTATTGTCCGGCTCTTTTTGTAGTTGGCTGCTGCGTTTTTTTTGCGTCGCCCTTCTTTAGGTTTCCGGTACCGGAGCTTTCGGCACTCGCTTTTTTGTGTTGCGCATTCACCCCACCGTTTTGCGGATTACTGGCACTTGAATCCTTTACGTTGATGTGCGTAGGCGGCGTGCCTGTTGTCGCCTGGCTTTTTACATTGCGCGTATTCCCGGTTCGCGACTGGCCTGCATTCGTTGTCGAGGCTTTTTGCTGCGAAGTATTTTGCGGAGTGTTTTGATTGGATTTTGCCTGCGGAGCGGTTGACTGCGCGTAAATTGTCCCGCCCGCAAATAGCAACATGGCTGCCAAACAGATTTTCAGATTTTTCATGTTATTTTATGGTTGATGAATAAAATTGCCGTGGATCTTTCCGGAGCAATTCGGGTGCAGTTATAAATACTGTTCCATCAACGCGATCCGGCAGAAGGTTTGGAAGCCGTGGTTTTTCTGATAAACAGGAGGGCGTCGAAATCGGAACCTGGCACGATCGGCAGCATTTGCGGTTCTTTCCAGTTTGAATAGATATTGGTAATATCTTTCGCTGACTTCAATGCAGCCGGCGCGCCATTGAAATCGACAAAGAATGCTTCAAGCTTCGCCCTGGCCAGCAGAGCCGAAAGTGAGTGTTCCTTCGCCGTAAAATCGTGACTTTCAAACTGTCCGTCGTTCAGTACATGCACGCTGCCGCTGTACGTATCCATACCTACCGCGTAATATTTCCCGCCGTAATGCGCTTTGAGGTGAAATCCCATTGCCTTATATTCCGCCATCGTCATGTCCTTGGCGATGTGCAGGTTATGCGACCAGAGAATACTTTTACGCTGATCCGATTTTTGAAATGTGATAAATTTTTCAGCCATTAATTCATCCCTCCCCAGCGGGTCTGCCCAGAACGTTTCGTCATCAAACCCTATCATTTTTACCTTTTCGCCGGGGGCCGCAGACGCGTTAAATTTCCTGAGCCAATCGCAGAGTCTCAATATTTCATCAGCATTATACAGTCCCAGCGAGCTCAGTGTACTTTTCAGGGTTCCTTCACCAGATTGAATATACTTGTTGAGAGGCTCAATAAAATTTGCGGGAGCTTCGAATGCGATCGTGCGGAAATTGTCCCGGGTTACCAGATATTGAATGATCCTGCGTTTCTGGAAAAAGAACTCCTGCGTCCCATGCGAAGCTTCGCCCAGCCCCACAATCATTTTATCTTTCAATATTTCAGATAGAAACGCAAGGTCGTTTTGCGTTGTATCCGAAGTAATAGGCTGCGCATTTTATTGATCCATTCCAAATCACTATCCTGTGCATTCACGCTGAAAGAGTGAAAAATGGACAACAATATGAAAAGCGGGAGAAAGTCTTTTTGTAACCTCATTCGTTTTGGTTTATATATAGTTTTATTTTATATATAAGACTAAAATATTTCTTGATCTACTTATTTTCGTTTTTAAATATTAGCGTGAGAGAAGACCAAACTTCCTACCCTTCAAATAAAACCGTATTCAAATAAGTCCACGGGCCGCCTTCGTAGCGCCACAAATGAATGCCGGTCACTTCGAAGCTGAAAGGATGAAAAGTTGGTGTAAGCTCGGCCTGCAAATTTTTGGCTACCGCAGAATCCACTTTGTTTTGTATCGTAATGTGGAAATTGCGCTTCTGCCGGTCCTGGTTCGTCAGCACGTCAGACCAGCGATTTTGCAGTGTTTTGTGCAGCGCGGGTAGCTCTGCCGAGATTATTTTGAAAGCTGTACCGTTGCCCAGCGACACGATGTTTTGGGCGGTAACTTCAAATGGGTGCAGTTCTTTTGCGAATTTTTCCAGATCTTCAAAGATGCGCGGCTCGTCTGGTAATGCGTGAAAAAGTGTCAGGTGTGCTTCGAGATAGTTGCGCTCGGGCGGGAAATTTTGCCGGCGCAGCTCGTTGAAATAGGTTTGGGCATCAGGCGAGATCACCAGCGTCGCTACCAGTGGTTTTTTGTCAGCTCCGTTTGCCGGGTTGTTTGTTTGGTCAATCAATGCTGTTTTATTTTAAATCTTTACTTTTCTATCCAACAATTGTTCCAGATCTTGATTGGAAAAGCTCCCTGGACTTTTAGCATTCCTTTCCGAAGCAACCGGCGGCGGCTTTCAAAATTGTTCCGATCTTGACATATTAGATCCAGACAAATCAAACACATTAAACAAACCTAAAAAAATGGCGGCGACCTACCTCACAAGTGCGATCAGGCAGTTTGAATATTATAAAATGCTCGGTGAAAAAGCGATTGCGCAGGTAACTGACGAAACGCTTTTCTGGCAGTATAATGAAGAGAGTAATAGCATTGCAGTCATCGTCAGGCACATAGCAGGCAATATGCTGTCGCGGTTTACAGATTTTCTGACGACCGACGGCGAAAAGCCCTGGCGAAACCGTGACGAGGAGTTCGAAAACGGTTTCTCAGACCGGGCGGAACTGCTGGCCTATTGGGAAAAAGGGTGGAGCTGTTTGCTTGATACGTTGCGCAATCTTACCGACGAAGAACTGGACAAGATCGTCTATATCAGAAACGACGGGCATACTGTAACAGAGGCGATTAACCGGCAATTGGCGCATTATCCCTATCACATCGGACAGATTGTAATGATAGCAAAAATGGCAGCCGGCTCGAACTGGGAAAGTCTTTCCATTGCCAGAAACAGGTCCACCGATTACAATGCGCGGAAGTTTGAAAACGAAAAGACGAAACGGCATTTTACCGACGATCTCTGAATATCAGCACAGCTTTTTACGGCTACTTCGCCTGTTCTTTCAGTGCGGCGTACTGCTCGCGCAGCTTTTTCAGATCCTTCTTATAGCGCGGGTCAGCAGCTACATTTTGTTTTTCAAGCGGGTCATTTTTCAGGATATAAAGCTGCTCGTAACCGTGCTCGGTGAATTGCATGTACTTAATATCTTTTTTCACAACCCCCTCAATCTTCGGCAGCCGGGGACTACCCATAAAAGTGTGCTCGTAAAAGAACGCGTCGCGCTTCCCCTGCTTTCTGGCCAGCAGATCGATACCCTGCATTTGCGGAGGTACCGGCAGTTTTGCAAGGTTCAGGATCGTGGGCGCGATGTCGATATTCAATGCGATACGCTCTTCTACGGATCCCGATTTTCCATTTCGGGGATCGTAAATGATCATTGGTACGCGAATGGATTCTTCAAAACCAAACCATTTTCCTTCCAGTCCGTGCTCGCCCAATGCAAATCCGTTATCACCCATAAAAATGATCACCGTATTATCTGCAACTCCCAGCGTTTCAAGCTGTTTACGCAGTTTTCCTACTACTTCGTCTACTCCCGTAATCAGGCGGAAATAGTCTTTCACCGTTTGCTGGTGCAGTTCAGGGGTAGAAAAAAGTGGTCGCCAGCGCTCGCGGGCGATGTTTTTGTCGGTGCGGAAAAAGTCAGGAAATGCATTCCAATAGGAGGGGTCGGCCGTTTCCGGCTGCGGCACACTGATATTTTTGTACAAATCCTTAAAACGCTCCTGAACCGGGTAAGTTGGCGGACTTCCATCCAGTTCGTGCGGCGCTTTGAAGCTCACTGAAAGACAAAATGGCGACTGTGTGCCGAATTTCCGTAAAAACTGATCAATTCCGTTCGCTACACTATCGGTATGATGGATAATAGAACCGTCGGCGCGTTTGTATTCGTAAGGCGGCTGACCTTTTCGGTTACATGCCCAAAAATCGAATTCCTGATCCGGCGGGTTGTCGCCGACGCCATATTTTCCCACAAAACCAATTTTATAACCCTTTGATTTTAAGAGCATCGGGTAAGTATTTGCCAATGCTGCCGGACTGAAATCCTGTGCGAAATCATCGATTTTATGGCGCGACATATATTGTCCGCTCAATATGCTGGCCCGGCTGACCGAGCAAATGGAGGTAGTTACGTACGCATTTTTGAAACGTATTCCCCGGTTAGCGAGCTGATCAAGATTAGGCGTTTGAATGTATTTATTACCCGTAACACCCAGCGCGTCGGCCCGGTGGTCGTCGGTGAGGAGGAAAATGATATTCGGACTTTGTGCGGCTGCCGGTTTTCCCAATAGGAAGGATAGGAAGAGAAAACCGAGAATTGTCAGTTTGTTCATATTGTTTCGCGCGTTACCGGATCGCTATTTTTTCCTTTTTATATAAAGCCTTAACGGCCGCCAGTTTTTTCTGATAGCGTTTTTCCCGCGCCACATCTTTCTTTTCTTCGGGATCTTTTCTGGTATCGTAAAGAGACTCGAAATTGTGCTCAGTATAGTTAAAATACTTGAAATCGGGCGATATTAATCCCTCCACTTTCGGCAGCATCGGACTCGCAAACACCGTATGTTCATAGAAAAAGTGTTTCCTTCCGGGTTGTTTCTTCTGGATCAGATCCAACAGGTTTACACCCTGCATGACATCCGGAACGGGCACGCCGGCCATATTCAGGATAGTAGGCGCGATATCGATATTCAGAACCAGCTGCTCCGCTTTTACATTCCGCAGTTTCGAATCAGATCGTAAATCATTGATGATCAGCGGCACGTGAATGCCTTTTTCAAATCCATACCATTTGCCCATCATCCCATGCTCACCCAGCGAAAAGCCGTGGTCGCTGGTATATACCACGATCGTATTTTCGTCCATTCCCGATTCCCGCAGCTTCGCGATCACTTTTCCCACAGCCTCATCCACACCGGTAAGCAGCCGGTAATAATTCTTCACATTCTCCTGAAACAGCTCGGGCGTAGAGAACAGACCGATCCACCGGCCGCGACCTATATTCTGGTTTGTTCTGAAAAAATCTGGAAAGCTGTTCCAATATTCGGGCGCAGCAGTGGCCGGTACGGGCATTTTCAAATCTTTATACAAACCCTTATATCGCTCCTGAACCATATAAGTGGCCGGATTTCCATTCTGTCCGTCGACTTCGTGTGCTGCCGTGAAAGATAATGCAAGGCAAAACGGCTGATCCGATTTCTGCTTGTCGAGGTATTCTAGCGCCTTTTTAGCGATATTATCCGTCTGGTGCAAACCGTCTTTGGTCATCCACGGAATCTGCGCGTCCCAATGGTCGAAGTACTGGGTCGGTGGCGTTTTGCCGACTCCCAGAAAACCGATCTGCGCCGTTTTATAACCCGCTTTTTTCAATACCATCGGGTATGTATTCCGCATTGCCTCATCCGAAAAGCCCGTGGTGAAATCGTTGATCTTGTGGCGCGCGCGATGTTGTCCGCTCAGGATACTCGCCCGGCTCACGGCGCAGATCGCCGTTGTCACATACGCATTCGTAAACCGGATCCCGCCTTTTGCAAGCTGGTCCAGGTGCGGGGTCTGGACAAACGGGTGACCATTAATGCCCAGGGCCTCCCCACGGTGACTATCTGCAATGATAAAAACGACATTGGGATGTTTGGAAGCAGTTTTGGCTGCCTGAGCTATTGCCTGTTCTTGCATTATTAAACCTAAAAACAGGAACAACAGGCTTGTGCGCCATTTCAGTTTTTGCAACATTTCACGATGTATTTTTATCATTACCAAAAAATTAATAGCCCGTATTCTGGTTGAGTTTATTGATCAGGATCTGCTCGCTCGGGATCGCAGCGAGTACCTGTGCGTCAGGCGCTTGCTTACCATGTGCACGCATTACTTCCAGCGCGCGACCTCTGCGAACCAGATCATACCAGCGCTGATTCTCGAAGCAAAATTCGAGCATTCTTTCCTTTTCGATCAGCATATCGAGCTGCGTTTTGGCCAGGCCGGCAGCAGGTTTCAGTCCGGCCCTTTCCCGCACCTGATTCACGAATGGAATCGCCTCGGCGGTGCGGTTGAGGTTATTCAAAACTTCGGCGTACATCAGCAGAATATCCGAATAACGCAATACCGGAAAATTGTCACCAGCCCAGTTGAGTGCCGCGGTTTGTGGTGCTTTGTATTTCGCGCAATAGGGGAGATCAGCCACGATACCATTCCAATCCGGGCCGCGCCAGTAAGCAATAGACACACTTTTACGCTTATCGCCCACCTCGAAAGACTTGATCAGATCCTGACTCGGGCGCATATTCCCGGCCAGCGAAAGTGCGATATTCGGCCGGTTCGTCACTTCGCCTTTGGAAGTATAAGGTGCATTGAAGAAGATAAACTGGTTGGATAAAGCCGCCGCCGCTTCGGAGTACTGGACTGAAAAGAGGGTTTCCTTGTAATCCTTATTTGCCGGATCAAATACATTTTTATAGTCAGGCAGCAAGCTAAATTTTCCCAGATCAATCACCTTTTTGAGCATAACCTCGGCAGCCGGGTAATTTTTTGTGGTCAAATATACCTTTCCTAAAAGTCCCAGCGACGCGCCGTAATTGACGCGTCCGTTTTCTTCCACGGTCGTCGCAGCTTCCAGGTGCGTTTGCGCTTTTGTCAGGTCTTCCGTGATCAGCGCGTAAATATCTGCCACGGGAGATCGTTTGATATTCACCGCCTCCAAACCTGTAACGGGCTCAGTGACAACCGGTACGTCGCCAAATTGGCGAACGAGGTTAAAGTAATACAAAGCGCGCAGGAAGTACACTTCACCCGAAGAGCGGCTTTTCAAAGCCGGGTTGCTCCAAACATGCGAGCCGCCTTCAAGCACAGAAATAGCTTTATTGCAGTTATAAATGCCTTTGTACGAAAAATTCCAGAAATCGTCGAGCGCGAGATTGTCCGAGCCGGCTATGACCGCGTCCATCCGGTCGGTCGTGAAATCGCCGGCTACACTGCTCGTTTGCTGATCCAGAACGTCAGATTTCAGCTCGGAAATAACCCAGTGGGTGCGCTTTTCGATATCTCTCAGCGAGGTGTAGCAACCATTTACCAAAGTGATTATTTCTTCATCCGAACTATAAAAATTGCCTTCATTGAGGCTGGTTTCAGGATATATGTTCAGGAAATCTCCCGAGCAGGAATATAGGCTCAATACCAGTCCTGCTAATATGATTTTCTTCATGATCTGCTGTTTTAAAAGTACTAAAACTGAATGTTAATGCCGGCGGTCACAGTGCGCGGGATAGGGTAGCTACCCATATCGTAACCCGGCACGAGGGTATTGTCCATATTGGAAGCCTGTCCCTCCGGGTTTGCCCCGGTGTACTTGGTAAAAGTGGCGAGGTTCTGCACACTCATGTACACCCGGAGGTTACGGTAATAGCGCTTTTGACCAAACACATCCGAGGGAATAGTGTAGCCCAGCGTCATATTCGTAATCCGCAGGTAGGAAGCGTCTTCCAGCCAGATCTTGTCATTCACCCGGTGCACCGAATTCGGCCCGAACGCGTGGATACCGTCGCCCGGATTTTCATCGCTTCTCCACCGGTTCACCCATTCTTTTCCGATATTGAAAAAGCCTTGCAGGTTGTCGGTAGTCTGGCGCATTCCGTTCATTACGTACCCGCCATATTGCCCGTTCACATTTACAGCCAGGTCGAAATTCTTGTAGTTTACTCTGTTGGAAAGTCCGTAAATGAAGTCTGGATGCGGACTGCCCAGATCCTGGTAATCGATCATCTCATTCACAGTTCCGTCACCATTCAGGTCGCGGTATCTCGGGTATCCTGCCGTCGCGCCGGGATATTTGGCTACGGCTGGATTGTCTATATCAGCCTGAGAATAAACACCTTCCAGCACAAATCCATAAAACTGCCCGATCGGCTTACCCACGATCGAAACGTTGGTAGGCCGGGAGTCCATGCTGCCGGACAGAATGCGGTCGCCGTTTTCGTTGGTAGCCAGGATTTTATTGCGGTTAAATGCGACATTGAAATTAATATCCCAGGTCAATTGTCCCGAAACGGGCGTGGCGTCGATACCCAGTTCCAGCCCGCGGTTGCGGACACTTCCTTTGTTTACCAACTGATTGTTAAAACCGGTAATCGCCGGAATCACGTCGTTCAGCAGCATATTGACGCTTTTCCGGTGATACAGATCGGCGGTGACGGAAAGTTTTCCCTTGAACAATGCAGTTTCAAGTCCCAGATCGAACTGTTCGGATTCTTCCCAGCCCAGAAAAGGATTGAACAGACTGACGGTGGCGGCGGAAACCGTATTGTTGTTAAACACATACTGGCCCATATTCACATTCGACAAATGCGAGTAGTTACCAATATTGTTGTTTCCGCTTTTTCCATAGCTGGCGCGCAGTTTCAGGTGGTCAATTGCCGGAATTGCTTTGATAAATTCCTCATCAGAAAGCTTCCAGGCTATTGCCGCGGAGGGGAACAATGCGAAACGGTTGCTGGTACCAAACCGCGAGGAACCGTCACTGCGCAAAGTGGCCGTGAACAGGTAGCGATCTTTATAGGAATAGTTCAGGCGGCCGAGATAGGAGATCATACTCCATGTATCGACCGATTCGCCCCAGCCTGTTATGCCCGGCGCCGCATTGATCGTCTCGATCAGATCATTCGCGTACGGACCTGCATTCAGATTGACGCCGTTACCTTTTGATTTTTGCGTAGTATATCCCGCCAGAATGCTCAGATTATGGTTTTCGAGTGTTTTGGAATAGGAAGCTGTGTTCTCGATCAGCCAGTTAAAGCTATTCCCAAACGACCGGTTTGAAGCGCCGCGGCCCGGAGCCGGCGGGTTGTTGGAGCCTCCGATCGTGCTTGGAAGATATTGCTTGTATTGAGAGACAGAAACAACGGTACTGATCGCGCTACGCAGTTTCAGATTCTCGATCGGAGCCCATTCCAGCGCCGCATTTCCCAGGTTACGAAGTTCCTGATAGTTGCGTTTGCTTTGTTCCAGAATATACAATGGATTGGCAAAACTCCATGTACTGTTATAAATGCTTGCGGGCGTGGTAATGTAAGGCTTAATGTTCCCCTGCTCGTCGTACGGCGTCATTACCGGATTGGCCCAGAGCGAAATCCCGGTTACGTCAGGATCCCTTCCCGCTCCGGTCTGCGCTCTGTTCTGGTCGATAAATGTGGGCCTTACACTTGCCTGCAAAGTGACATTTTTCAGGATTTCGCTCTGGAAGCCGAAATTGGCCGAATAGCGTTTGATACCCGTATGTTTGATCGTTCCTTCCTGACTGAAATAACCGAATCCAAAGTTGAGCCTCGACTTCTCCATTCCTTTTTGAATATCGAAGTTGTGGTCCTGGATGAATGCAGTTTGCAGGATCAGGTCGTACCAGTTGGTGCCGGTATTATTGAGCTTGTCGAGGTCGCGGTAGGCTTCGGGATAATCTTCAATGGTCGCCGCCCTTTTTTCTCTGGTACGCACCACGTAATTGATCCGGTCGCGCTGGTATTCGGCGAATTCTCTTGCATTCAGCATTTCGGGGCGGCCTCTTTGCGGCACGCTTTGCAAACCTGCATAGGAAGAGAAGTTGACCTGGCTGGTATTTTTTCCGGGGTTTTTGGTGGTGATCATAATTACGCCATTCGCCCCGCGCGACCCGTAAATCGCCGTGGAAGATGCGTCTTTCAGGATGGTTATTTTGTCAATATCATTCGGGTTAATGAAGGTAAGGGGGTTGATGTTCTGGTTGAGTCCCGATGAATAGGGCATTCCGTCGATCACGTACAAAGGCTCATTTCCCGCACCCAGCGAACCGCTTCCGCGTATTTTCACAGAGGTACCTGCGCCCGGCGCACCTGATACCTGCTGGATCTGAACCCCGGCAACCTGCCCCACCAGCTTCTGATCAATGGAAGCAACCGGTAAGTCCTTGATCGCTTTGGCGCTCACTTCGGAAACAGCCCCGGTCAGGTCGCTTTTCTTGACAGTACCATATCCTACCACCACTACTTCTTCCAGAGATTTGGTGTCCGTAAGCAACTTTACTTCCAGCGTGGATTGGTTGCTGATATTGATTTCCTGATTTAAATACCCCACAAAAGAAAAAACGAGAACGGCAGAACCGTCGGGAATATCCATTGAAAATTTACCCTCAATATCACTGATCGTACCCCGCTGCGAACCTTTTGCGATAATACTTACCCCCGGCAGCGCCTCGCCGGATTCGTCGCGGACAATGCCCGAGATAGTCCGGTCGGCATTGCGGCGGCTGTCGTCGGTTACTGCCGGTTCGGCTGGAACGGTCACTTCCGAAGCATTCCGCTCCGTTTTAATGAGCACGATCTGGCTTCCTACTTCTTTGTAGCTGATATCGAGCGGCGTCAGCAAATGGTTCAATACCACCGAGAACGGTTCGTTTTTCAGATTCACCTGAACCTTCTTTTTTAACGGAATGGTCCTGGAATTGTAAGAAAACTTGACTTTTTCGGCGGCTTCGAGTTGTTTCAGCGCGGTTTCCAGGCTGATATCCTCGGCCCGGAAACTAATTTTCTTGTCCAGAATATTCTGGCCGATCACCGGAGCGCCGATAACGAGACCGGAAAACAGGATGGCCAGGAAGAGTTGTTGCATTGACTTGGACACAATCTGGTAGTATAATCGTTTTTGGGTCAAGGATTTTTTCATAGTCAGGCATTAGGTTTAGTTACATCCGTTTGAATAAATGGTAAGCTGGTCGCCCAGGAGCTCGTACCGGGTTTCTCCTCCGGCGCTTTCACAAATGATCTTCAACTTGTGCTGTAAAGGCAAATCGCTTAATGAGGTCGAGAGATAGCAGTTTTTCAAAACCTCTTCCGGGTAAGTTACTTTCAGGCCGTAGGCGAGCGCGATCGTTTCCAGGATCTTGCTGATCGGGGTATCTTCAAAATCAAACTGTAACTGTTCGATCGGTACGGTTACATTGGGGGCGGCGATAACGGGTTTTTCAAAAGTGGCCTCATGGCGTACAAACCGGATCGATTCGTTGGGATGCAGGGAAATTTCCTGCGGTGATCCGGCTTCGACAGGGTTTTTTCTTGAAACCTTCACCTGTCCAGTCCGCACGATCACTTCTACATCAGGCTGGTTACTGTAAGCTTTAATGCGAAAGCTGGTACCCACTACACGCGTCACGATCTCATTGGCATACACAAAAAACGGTCGTGAAGGATTTTTGCTGATCTCAAAAAAAGCTTCGCCGGTGAGTGATACTTTCCGTTCGGTTTCGTTAAAAACAGTAGGGTAGTCCAGCTGGCTTCCCGGTTGCAGAATCACCGAGCTGCCGTCTTCCAGCATCACCAGTACCGGCGTTTTTGTATTATTGCGCCGCACCGCGATCTTTCCTTCGGACAATTCTTCCGTCGCTACTTCACGGATTTGGGGTTGATTTAAAAAATGCCAACCCAGTCCGACCGCCAGCAGCAATACAGCAGCCGCTGCCAGCATGCGTGCAAATTGTTTCCATTTCACAACCGGCGCCTGAGCTTCGACATTATTGATCTTTTGCCAGGTTGCCTGCAATGCATCTTCCGTCTCCAACTCGGACACGTCAGTTTCCTTGAAATTCATGGCCAGCAAAACCAGTTGCGCCTCGCGGGCCAGCCTGGTTTCTTCGGTATCCGATTTCATCCATTGTTCCCAACCGGCATCGTCAATACCTTCTCTTACCCAGCGGCGAAACGAGGGATCTTGCAAATAATCTTCCAGGAGCAAATGATGTTTGCGTTGCATTGAAACAGGTTATGATTTGGGAGAGGACGGGTTTGGCGGGGGATACTCAGGGGGACGGTTTTTTTTGGGGGAGGAAAGGGAGGAAAGGGAGGAACGGAGGAAAGGGAGGAAGGAGGAAAGGAAGGAAGGAGGAAAGGGAGGAAAGGGAGGAAGGAGGAAAGGGACGAAACAACCACCGCATGCCGCAGAGCGGCTACACATCGGTAGAAAGGCAGTGTGTGAGGACAAGGAGAATCATCAGTTGGGGTATTTCGCCTTTCCAGAGGTTGCGGAGTTGTTTGATGGCGCGGTGGAGGAGGTTGGAGACAGATTGCGTGTTCATCTGCATCATTTCCGCGATCTGATCCACGGAAAGCTGCTGGTAATAGCGCAGGTAAAGTGCCTCTTTCTGGCGGGGAGAGAGTTGGTTGATCGCGGCGTTGAGATACGTTACCTGCGAGCGCATTTCTTCATTTGTGATCAATTCATCCAAAACTGTGAACGAGGCGGAGAATTCAACGTGCTCAATATCAGTCGCATGCTTGAAGATCTGGTCGCGTTCCAATTTCCGGGCAATGCGTTTTCGTAAACCGGAGAGCAGGTAGGCTCGCACTGAGTCAGGCGTGCTGATAGTTTTTCGGTAAAGCCAGATATCCGCAAAAACATCCTGAATGCAATCGCCGACTATATAATGATGTTGCGTGATTGACTTTCCATAGCTCACCAGGGAAACATGGTATTTCATGAAAAGAGAAGAAAAAGCTTTCTCACTCCCACTTTTCATTTCACTCCACAAATCAGCATCACTTATTACCGGGGGCATTTGGTATCTGGAAAGTCGTACGCCTGGAAAAGAGAGAAATAGGGGAATACTAATAACTTTTTAGATTATTTTTAATATTCCCCTCATCCTGTCGATGTTGCATTTGGAAGACAAACTTAAAAGATCATTTTTTTCGGGATATGATGGGAATGTTAACTTTTCGGTTCCTGACGTGCATGGACGCCGTCATCGCTGCGGACTCAGTTTTTTGTATGTTGATAAGTTCAAGGTGCGGAGAAAGGGCTTTGTTGAAATCAATATTGCCGATGGGGAATTTGATAAATTTCGAGGTGACAAACGAAGGCATACCGTATGTCGGGAACAAATCAATTCCTTTCCAGTCGTGCGCCTGTGATATCGCATAAATACTGTCCGGCGCCAATCCCGCACCAACACCTGCATGGTCGGTCAGCCAGTCTGTCTTAACGTCCGATTGACCGGTTGAATTAAATGAAACGATATATCCGAAACCGCCGGCGTCGAATTGAAACGAGGTAGAATGGCTCGGCAGCCAGCCTCCTTTGCCTGAAACGAAATTATTGAGATACTCATTGGGTGCGGCGGGATTGCGGAGACTGCCATAGTCAAAGCCGTGGTAACCGTGCACCGACGCAGCAGGATTTGGATTTGATTTGATACGTGAAGCGATGAATGTGTTTCTGCACCACGTTTCCAGTGTGGTTTCGGAAAATACCGCTTTTTCATCGGTAATACTGAACGCTGCCACAAGTCTTGCAATGTCAGTAACCGCTGCCGACAGGCCGCCGCAACCTTCCATCAGCTCATAATTAAGTCCGCCATAATGCCCCGGAACAAGCGGCCGCGCGTCGCTGAATTTGCTGTACCATACTTCCATTGATTTGGCCATATCTTCCCATTCATTGTATTTTCCAGCTTTCAATGCCGGTTTTACATTCACGACATGGTGCCTCGCCTCATCGGCAGCCTGCTGAGACTGGATCGAGCGACTTCCCCTCACGCGGGTCATTTTCAGGGGCGTCAATACCAGTTCTTTCAGGGCTGCCTCAAAATTCACCGAGTTGCTCACTTTGGCGATGATCAGGCTTAAAAGAAAATAGTCGGTATTGCCGTAATTAACGTTTGTGTGGCTGCCGGGATCTTTTTCACCCAGCTCTTTACCGGCAATATAAGATGCAAGCTGCCACGGGTTACAGGGCAGCGCAGCTCCAAATGCCGTCACTGCCTCTAAATCATGCCAGATCAGGTCCTGATCGATCGATGAACAGCTTTCCAGTAAGTCCTGAACCAGGATATTTCCAAAACGCGCATCGGCAGGTTCGCCTCCGTCTGGTTTTTTTAGTTTCAAAACCTCCTGCATGGTTGTGTCCAGCGCAAAAAGTGATCCGTCAGGTAGCTTGGTGCCTAGTTGTATCAATCTATAAATTGCTGCCGCTACAAAAGTTTTGGAAACACTCGCCTGCCGGAAGAGCGTGGTTTCCTTGTGTTCGGGATAGCCGGGTTCGGCGTAAGTATAGCCCGCAGCGTACACCAGCCGCGGACCCTGTGTGATCGCCAGCGAGGCGCCGCGGATCGCGTGGTCTTTGATAAAGCGCAGCATCGCATTGTCGATCCCCTCGACTTTGGGCGCATTGTGACTGACGGAAACCCTGGGCACCCGCGCTACCGACCGCTCACTGTCGGCGAAGACAACCGAGTATTTCGTGAAAAGGAGTAGTTCCGTCTGTACTGAAACGCTGATCGGTATAAGTCCCTGGTTAATCCGCTCGGTCATCTCCTTTTCGTAAGCCTCTGGCGTAAGGTTGATGCGCGAAACCCATCCGCCGACCTGACTATCCAGGAATAACTCAAAAAAGCGATTCCCTGGCGCCGCCGAGATCTCAACCGGCCGGCCGCCCTGGCTTGTGATCGCATTGAACATCGCCTGAATATCGTCAGGACTCCGGAGCCGGCTCGCAGCTTCCACGTTCCAGGTTACGCGGGCTGTGTTCTTATGCCAGACTGCAACCAGCTGGGTATCAAATGTGTTACCATAAGCATCGAACGAAACGGGAATATAGCCGTCGTGCCAGAAGTGATAGTTCAGGCCGGCCATTTGATCGCCTGTACCCAGGATGCCGTAACGCACGATCGGCTTGTCGGTCATTGGTTTGAAGCAGGCTGCGAAAAGTGGCTTTTTAACCGTTCCGGTGGCAGTAACGAGATAGACGCCATATTTTTGCTCCCACATCTTGTCGATCTTATCGGAAAACTCCGTCGCCGTCATCCGGTCTTCCTGAATTTCATAATGCAGGGTCGGACGCTTGATCATCACCGCGGTGTAAAGGGGATTTTCAACAGTGCCGATAACCGACAGACAGATTGTTCTGTAATGGGCTGCCTTTGCTTTGGCGGTCTCGATTTGGTGGCTGGCGTGTGAGCGGCCATACCAGTGAATGATGTCAACGGGCATACAGTTGGGGAGCGATTTGTTGGTTGAATACTATATTTCAGGAGAATACTAATATAGTATGCAGTTATCCAGCGCGCCGAAAAATTGATCTAACGGTACGTTACATACCAAATCAAGCCTTTTTGCCTTCCAATTTGTGTTTGCCTTCTATTTATCTTTCTTACTAAAAAAATAAAAATGCAGCCCGCCCATTCCCGTGTGGTTGTACATACTATTGCCCGGCGCGTAAATGCCTTTGTCGGTGACCCGGGCTATGCTGGTAGGGCAGTAGTTGTAGCGGGCGTGGAGGCCAAGTCCAAACGAGAAGGTGTATTCTAGACCTATTACCGCTGAAAAGACAGGATCTGTTTTGTAATCCGACCTTACATCGTACTTGCTTCCGAAGCGGCTGCTGCGGCGGGCAGTCACGAGACGGTTAAGCTGCGGCCCGAACACGAGACCCAGTCCACCTAATTTTACGCGCAGCAGCAGTGGTACCATCACCACCCCCAGCGTCTCGGCAACGTCGGGCTCGTCGGTGGAATTGGAGCTGTTGAATTCCTCTTCGGCGGAGAACCACTCATATCCGGAAGTTGAATAAAGTACTTCCGGCTGGATCGTGAAGAATCTTGATAGCCTCACATCACTCGTGATCCCGGCGTGGAAATAGATGGTTTGAACCGCATTCCGGATCTTGTAGTTATGTGCTGAAAAGTAATTTTCCCCAACGAGCGTAGGCGCATTCAGTCCGGCTTTTACACCGACCCGCACCTGGCCTGTACATTTGGAATAAATGAACAGTGCTATAATCAACAGTTTGATAGGTAGGTACTTATTCATAAGAAAGTAAGATAAGAATGTGGGATAAATTGCCTCTTGTCCCCGATTCAGTATTCCCGATCAGTGTCGACTTTCAGCTTGTAGACCAGGAAGCGGTTGGCCTGATCGCCTTCCTGCGCACCATTGATATCTTTCGCAAATCCATTGACGAGGCAGTCGAGCAGGATCGGTTTCAGGTATTTCTGAATGCCCGTTTCGGTTCGTAAAATGGCGATCGCCTCTTCCTCATCGGAACTGATGGACAGAACGGTTTCGGGCGTGAGATATCCTGTAATTTCCTGTGTAGAGAACCGGGAATCGGGTGTTTCATTGTAATATGAAACGTGGATCGCATTGTCGGTAGATACGATCGGGTTGACTGAGAACTGCGTGCTGAAAGTCTGTTCGTCGACTACTTCCTTTGTATTCGGCAGGATCAGATCGGTTTTATCAATGTAAGCACGTGCGGTTGAACCGGGGAAGTTGCCGCGTTCGGCCATTCGTACTATATACATTCTTCCGTCCACTTCGTCGCGCACGTAAAAATCTACTCTCGCAACCCCTCCGAGCACGATTTCCATCAAGATATAGTCGACCTTGCCGGAAATCGTCTCCTTCACGATCGGTACCGGTTCCTCGTTTTTGCAGCCGCCGAAAAGCAGCAGACCTACTATAAGTACCAGAAGCTTTGAGGTGAAAAGACCTTTCATAGAATGAAATTGAGGTATTGAGTCAGAGAATGCGGCGAAGATTATAGAGGGTAAGATATAGTTGTTGTTTAATCAATTGCGAATGCAAATGCGTCGGCGGATGTAGAGCCGGTGGATGGTTTTCCGGTGAAAAAGTATTCTCCCGGCAGCAGCTTTTTGCTCGGTGTTATTCTGAAAATCCCGTTACCGAGTTTTGAAATGTCGAGGGTGATCACATCTTCTCCTGTTTTTACACCCGAAAAAGTCCCTGCTTTCATCGTAGCGACTTCACGCTTTCCCCGCACTACTTTTAATTTATACAACACGAGCTCGGGAAGTACTTCGCTGCCGGTATTCATTGCGAAAACGGCGTTATCGTCAGCCGTAAGGCGCAACGCGGATTTGGCACCTTCCACCTGGAAGAGGATACTTGCGCCAAATGGCCCTTGCTTGGTCCGAATGCCCGCTACCATCTTTTCCAGCGCCCTGGGTTCCGCCGCAGACGGACTATAATAAACGTGGTTCAGCAGTGAAAGCGCGGGACCTTCGGGCTTCTTGGCTACGGGTTCTTTCTTTTCCGGTTTGGCAGCGGCAGTTGCGGGAGCAGCAGCGGTTGCAGTTTTTCCGGCCTGCTTGTCCATCATCGCCTTGATAACCAGATCGTCCACACCCGACTTTTTGAGGGCGACGAGGCCGGTGGCGGTTACATTGAATTTGCAAACCGAGCTTTCAATGCTGGAAAGGATGATATCCGGGCCGAGACCAGACTTATGCATTTCGATCACACCTGCGTTTGTGAGTACCGTGCTGGCAGTTTGTGCACGGGCAGCAGACACGAAAACCACTACTAATGCGGTTAAAACGAGCAATCTTACAATTTGAAAAGGAGAATTAATTGACCCTCCATGGCCGCTGATGTTGTCAGATTTATTGTACATTGTAATTTGAAAAGAGGGGTGATGGAACGATTGATCTTATAGCAAAAAGCTATATTGTTTTCAAAACAATTGTTTTTGCGCAGCGACCGGTAAAAAATTTCCGAATAGCCGGAAAATCATTCCGAATCCTGAAAAACCACTGATCAATCCGGAGGGGCGGATACCATTCACTGCGGAAGCGCATTTGTTTTTTGTATGAATAGAAATACTTTGCTGTTCTGCTTGCTAGCGCTTTGCCGAATGTCCCTCTATCAGACGGTTTACGCACAAAATAATTCCAAAACGGCTTACCAGCGTCTTTTTCAAACCCAGCAGGATTACAAAGCGGCGTTGCTGGCAGGCGATTCGGCGCAGATTGCGGAAGAATGTTATCTGCTTGGCAAGCGGTTTATGGGAATAGACAATTATGCCAAAGCCCAGCAGTGGCTGCTCAAATCGCTGAGTTTGCGAACACCCCACGGACCGTCGGAGGATATTGGCAAGATATATCTCCGGCTTTCGGAAACGCAGCACGAACTGCACAATCTCTCCGCGTCAAAAAAGTACGCGCAGCTTGCGCATTCCAACTTTATAGCGGCCAAATCTCAAAAAGGACTGGCAGCGAGCAATCGCGCGCTCGGAGACCTGGAAAGGCTGACTTCACACGAGAGTGCTGATCCTGCAAAGTCGCTGGACAGCTCGGCACGCAGTTTCGGGCGGTCGCTGGCTATTTCCAGATCACTCGGGGATTCGGTCGATATGGCGATCACTTACGAGTCGATGGGACATTTGTATATCTTAAAGAAGGATGTTCCGACCAGTCTGAACTACTACAACAATGCGGCTAATATTTACCAACAAAAAGGCATGATCTATAACGTAGCGGCACTGTCGGAACGGGTTGCGCGGAATATGCTGATGATGGATAATTTGCCGGAAGCTAAAAAATGGCTGGACCGCGCGCTTGTGGCCGACGGTGGAAATAAACGGAATAGCAAAGACGAGGAGTTGCTACTGGTGACCCAGGCGCTTTATTTCGAAAAAATAAATGACTGGAAAACAGCATTTAAATACAACAGCGAAGTGCTCGCCCTCAAAACCCGGAACCTCAATGAAACGCAGCAGGAATCGATCACAAATATTAACCTCGCCTACGAAAATGAGCTGAACCTCGCTGAAATGGCGGCGCAGAAAAAGCAGCATATTTTACAGAAAAGACTGACAAATACGCTATTGATACTGTTCTCATTTACAGGAATTGCCTGCATTCTTTTCTACCTCCTTTTTGTCAAATACCGCAAAACAAGCAGGGAAAACGCGATGCTGGTGAAGGAACAGAATCACCGTACCAAAAACAATCTGCAATCCGTTTCCGACCTGCTGAGCCTTCAAATGTACAATATGTCCGATCCTGAGGCGATTGAGGCAATGGAGGAAAGCTTGCTGCGCGTCCAGGCTATGACGCTCGTTCACCGCAGTCTGTACCAGGGTGAGGAGCTGGTTTACATTGGCTTAAATCAATATATTCCCGACCTGATCAATATGGTATTGCAGTCGTACCGGCGCGAAAATGTGCGCACTTTCTATGCGATCGACCCGGTGCTGCTCCACACAGATCACGCGATCTCGCTGGGTCTTTTTGTGAATGAACTGACGACCAATTCCTGCAAATATGCTTTTGCCAGCCACACTTCACCGGAGCTGAACGTCAGCTGCCGGATGAAAAATGAGGAAATGATATTTACGTTCCGCGATAATGGCGCAGGCATAGCTTCGGAACTGACACAAAACAAGGGTTTCGGCCTTAAACTGATCCATATCCTGGCCGAGCGGTTGAAAGGGAAGATCGACATTTTAAACCGTGATGGATTTGCATTTTCACTTTCATTTAAAGCGGAAATCAAACCGGCAGCGGCCCATTTTACAGACAGGCTCAAAGTATCGTAACAAGTAATGGAATCCGGCAAAAATATTCTCATCGTAGAAAATGACCCGCTACTAGCTGCCAGCATGGTATTGGGTCTGGAAAAGGAAGGATTTACGATTGCCGGGACAGCCGCGACGCTGACTGCGGCGACGGATCTGATGCGGAGAAAACCGGTCGACCTGGCTGTGATCGATATTCAGCTCGACGGGCCCGAGGATGGTGTCGCTACTGCTTTGGAACTGAACAGGATCAGGTGGGTCCCGATCATTTATATAACCGGCAATACACCGCTGGAAGTGAAAGAGAGGCTGAGAAAGACTTTTCCGGCTGCATTTCTTGAAAAGCCGCTGCGTATGCGTGAGCTGTCTGTACAGATTGATCTGGCTTTAAATAACTTTCATTCAGGCAACATTTTCGGCACGCAGCCGGTGGAATCGGATCATATTTTCCTCCCTTCCAATCAGGGGTATATTGGAGTTAAATTGAAGGAAATCCTTTATATCAAGGCTGATAGGGTACATTCGCAGCTTTATCTGAGCCCTCAGGAATTTGAGCGGCTTTTTCCGGAAAAGAAATACAATCCTGTTTTAATTACGATTAATAAAGGCGCTATTCTGCCCAAACTTCCGTCGTTTTTCTACCAGCTCACGCGCTCATTTGTGATCAATCTGAACGAAATATACCGTTTCGACGCGTCGAGGTTATTTATCCAGAATAAAGAAATACCTATTCCGGAAGGCAAAAGAAAAGAGCTGATGAATATCCTGCTGGTGGTAAAAAATCAAAAAGTATCGTGAGTTTTTGTAAAGGAAATCACGCCTAAACGGCTGACAATTAGATTTCCTTGCTTAATATTACTGTCACACTAATGGAATCCTCCGGCAATGAGACAAATCGTTATACTTTTTCTGGCCTTGCTGACTTTTCTGGCGTGCCGGGGGCAGCGCGAGCCGAATCCCGGCGAAGGAAAACCGGTTACAATGCATCCCAGGCTGCTTTTACTGGAAGGTGAGGAACAGCAGATTATGGCGCAAATCCAAAAGTACCCCGAATGGAATACGCTTCATCAGGAAATTATCACTGAATGCAACAGGATGCTCACCCTGCCTCCGGTAGAGCGGGTACTGACCGGAAAAAGGCTGCTGGATCAGTCCCGGGAGTGTTTGCGGCGGGTTTTTCAACTGTCCTACGCGTATCGAACGACCAAAAACGAGCAGTATCTACGGCGGGCGGAAAAGGAAATGCTGGCCGTAGCTGCATTCCAGGACTGGAACCCGACACACTTTCTGGACGTGGCCGAAATGACAATGGCCGTCGCGATCGGTTATGACTGGCTTTATGCTGGACTTTCGGCGGATTCGAGGAGCAAAATCTCAGAGGCGATACTAAAAAAAGGCATCGAACCTTCGTTCGATGACAGATATAATGATTTTTTGACGCAGGAGCACAACTGGAACCAGGTTTGCAATGCCGGGATCGCTTTTGGCGCATTGGCGATCGCAGCGGATCATCCCGAAATTGAATCAAAAGTGGTAGAACGCGCCGTGGCTTCGATACCGAAAGCAATGCTGCCATCTTACGAACCCGACGGCGCTTATCCCGAAGGATTCAGCTATTGGGAATATGGAACGAGCTTTAACGTGCTGTTTATTAGTGCGATAGAAAAAGCGCTTGGGAAAGATTTCGGCCTTTCGCAAACGCCGGGTTTTTTGAAAACGGCCGGCTTTCTGCAAAATATGATCGGTCCTACCGGCCTGGCGCACAACTGGGGCGACAGCGGATTGAACGATGGATTGAGTCCTGCCATGTTCTGGTTCGCTGAAAAAAACAAAGATCCTTCACTGCTCTGGACACAGAAAAAACGACTCTCCCAAAAAATAGGTAACAACGTCCATAACCGAATTTTGCCAGCTCTCCTGATCTGGGGTGCAAAAACAAGTCTGGACGCAATTAGTCCACCTGCGAAAAGGCAGTGGATCGGGCAGGGACCTTCGCCGGTGGCACTTATGCGCAGTTCATGGACAGATCCGAATGCGATTTTTGTCGGATTAAAAACAGGCTCTCCGGCTGTCAACCACGCACACATGGATATCGGCTCTTTCGTGATCGACGCGCAGGGTGAGCGGTGGGCGATGGATTTTGGCATGCAGGACTATAATTCGCTCGAACAAAAAGGGGTCGATCTCTGGAACCGCGCGCAAAATTCTCAGCGCTGGGAAGTATTCAGGTTGAACAATTTTGCACATAATACCTTGTCTTTCAATGGACAGCTTATGAATGCAGGCGGCTTCGCGAAGATTGATTCATGGCTTGACACTCCGTCGCAACTGGCTGCGATCACCGACCTTTCCGATATGTATGCCGGGCAAATTAATAGTGCCAAACGCGGGATTGCGATTCGTGACGATAAGTGGGTTGTGGTAAGGGATGAGGTGCAAACCGGGGATAAGCCGGCCAAATTGCGCTGGAACCTGCTGACCGCCGCGAACGTGAAAATCATCGACGACAAAACCGTGGAATTGACGCAAAAAGGAAAAACAATGCTGCTGGTGTTCCAGACGAATGCGAAGATCGAGATCAAAACGTGGTCTACGACGCCGCCGAATGACTATGACGCGCCCAATCCCAATACCACGTTTGTTGGCTTCGAGGTAACCCTGCCTGCAAATTCTTTCGAAATGTTCAATGCAATTTTTTCGCCTTCGGGCGCGCTTCCGCAGGTCAATCCGCTCGTCGACTGGAAATGAGGTTACCAGCCTGTCGCGTATTACCCTGTTATTTGTCGTAATTGGCCACTTAGGGTTGTGATTTGAATGGGTTAATTTGCCTCGCAACTAAACCAGACGTCAAGATGCTTTCAGAACCAATCTCCGGTCACCGAAATGAGCGGCATTACGTAGCTATCGCCAAGACTGTTCACATGCACGATATTCCTGATACGCTGCCCCCGCTGATCCCGGTGGTAAAGCAATGGATGCAGGAAAGAGGTATTGAAGCTGCGGGGCCGGATTTCTTTTTATACAAATCAATGAACGATCGCGGCGAGCTGGATTGCGAAGCCGGGTTTTCTGTCGGTCAGGCAGTGGGGGGCGACGATCTTGTGATTGCGGGCAGTTTTCCGGCGGGTAATTACGCGAGTCTCGTTTATACCGGGGATTTCAAAGATATGATGCAGGCGCACGTCGCGCTGGAAAACTGGATCAAATCGGAAGGACTGACTGAAAAAAAGGTGGAGGCTGACGGCCGCACGGACTGGGGCGGACGCACCGAATTTTATCTGGTTGATCCTGACTTTGAGCCGAATCCGGATAAGTGGCAGACAGAAATTGTTTTTCAGTTAGAAGACTGATTTCTGTCTGCCGGTATGTATGTTAGTGGGCTGCGCCAGCTGGTTTTTTCTTGAAAAAAAGTTTTTTGAAACCGGTAAAAACTAAAAATGCGATCAGTCCCGCAACCAGTCCGGCAATGAATTCTTTGACGATAGACGGCAGATTTGGAAAAAGGTGGTGCAGCTGTTCAATATTATGGACAAATATCCCGCCTGCAACCAATATAAGTGCTACCGTACCCACAGCACCGAGCACCTTGATCATAATCGGAAGTGCTTTTACCAGCACGTGGCCAACTTTTGACAAAAAACCTTTGTCGTTTGATCTTTTGATCAGCTTGTAACCCGCATCGTCGGATCTCACGATCAGTGCCACGATCCCGTAAACGCCAACTGTTGCCAGCAACGCTACTGCCGAAACGGTCAGTATCTGTATGGGGAGGTTTTCGGCTGCAACGCTGCCCAGCGCGATAATGACGATTTCTATTGAGAGGATAAAGTCCGTGGTCACTGCGGATTTGACTTTCGTCTTTTCGTTTTCGGCGGCTGTGGCAGCACTTTGCTCTTCGATCACTTTCACAGCGGACTGCTCTTCCTTGGGATGAGGGAAAAAGTATTCGATTATTTTTTCAACCCCTTCATAGGCCAGATAAAGTCCCCCAAGAAGCAATATGTATGTGATCGCAGCCGGCAGGAATGCGTTGAGCAGCAGCGCAACGGGAACGATGATGAGCTTATTGAGGAATGAACCTTTGGTGATAGCCCACAAAACGGGCAGTTCTCTTTCGGATAAAAAACCGGTTGCTTTTTCTGCATTCACGGCCAGATCGTCCCCGAGAATACCGGCCGTTTTACGCGTTGCTACTTTGGTTGCCAGCGCAACGTCGTCCATTAGAAAAGCGATATCATCTAAAATCGCAAAAAATCCTGATGCCATGTTATGTTTTAATTACCGGAAAACCTTATAAAAAACCGATCCAGTGCCTGCGTTTGGGACGTTTGAGTGCCTGTTTCGGGTACGAAGGTAGTTAAACCGATTGTTTACTTACGCTTTTACGGAAACCGGTAATTGAACCAATATTTATACCACTGAATAAGAACTTAAAAAAAGCCGGAGCCCTCGGCTATATTGTCTTTAGATTTGCGCCTTTAGTTGTTGCCCATTTGCACTTAACGCCAATACAATGGAAACGCCACACCTGCTATTGATCGACGATGAGGTCCAGTATAGCGAATTGACCAAGGAATATCTCGAAATGAAAGGCTGCAAGGTTATGCTCAAGCATGATGGCCAGGCCGGGCTCGATGCCTTTAAACTGCATTCATTTGACCTGTGCGTACTTGATATCAAGATGCCGAAGAAAGACGGGTTCACGCTGGCCGGGGAGATCAAGGAGATCAAAGAAACTACACCTATTATTTTCCTGACCGGCCAGTCGCTGAAAGAAGACAAGATCAAAGGGCTGACGATCGGCGCCGACGATTACCTGACCAAACCGTTTAGTATGGAGGAATTATATCTACGGATACGCGCCATTTTGAAAAGGGTGAAAGTGCAGGAAAAGACCATTGCGATCGATCAGTATCAATGGGGGCTGTCCAAATTTGAGCCGGAACTTCGCGAACTGACCGTGACCGGCGAGAAGATCAAGCTTACTTCCATAGAATCGAAACTGCTCAAAATGTTCTGCGAGCATCAGAACAAAGTACTCACCCGCGATGCCGCGATGATGGGGATATGGGGAGATGAGGAGCATTACCGGGGATATAGTCTGAATGTGTACGTGAGCAAGCTGCGCAAGTTTTTAAAGCCGGATCCGTCTGTCGAAATCCTCAATTTGCACGGGGAAGGCTATAAGCTCATTTACAAACGAAGCGATAGCTGATGATAGATCTGGCCCTGTTGAGAAACCTGATGTCGGGCGATGAAAAGCTGGTTCTGCATTTTGTTTCTATATTCAAATCGCAGGTTCCCGGCCAGGTTGAATCACTTCCGGCACTTTGTGCGGACCAAGACTGGGAAGCACTTTCAACCGCGCTTCACAGTCTTAAAACGCAGTTCAATTATGTAGGTTTAACTGAGTTTGCCGGGCAAATGGCGGAAATGGAAGAAAGTGTCGATAGTGGCGAAACGGACACAATAGCTTCACAAATCGCCGCTTTTCAGCAGAAATTCGATATTTTCTGGCACGCAGAGTTTTCCGGTGAATCGAATAGCCTTTCTTAGGAAGTTGGCTCAGTTTGTATCGCGCCTTTCAGCAATTTCCTGATTTTGTATTTCAATTTTTTTGCTTCAATGGGTTTGGTGATGTAATCGTCCATACCCGCGTCCCGGCACTTTTGCGCTTCGGCCGGGTTCGCATTTGACGTAAAGGCGAGGATGGGTATATGCCTGTCTTTTTCGCGCCCGCGGATCGCTCTGGTAGCCTTGTATCCGTCCATAACCGGCATTTTTACGTCCATTAATATAATATCAAAACTAGCTTCGTCGAGCTTTCTGAGTGCATTCTCGCCATTATCTGCGATCGTCACACGTACATTCTGGATAATTTTTTTCAAAGTTTCTTCCGCCACGACCTGGTTGAATAGATTGTCTTCCACCAGCAATATGCTCACATCGGCAAGATTGCTATCCTCTTCGCCGTCTTCCACATGATCGCCCGGACTGCAAACTTCGAAGGTGAGGTTGAAGCTGAATCTTGTTCCTTTTCCTAACGTACTTTTGACCTGCATGCTGCCGCCTTGCTCTTCTACCAGCTTTTTGGCAATGAACAAGCCCAATCCTGTTCCGGATTGTTTGGTATTCAAATCATCGTCAATACGGGTGAAAGTTTCAAAAATATAGGCCAGCTTGTCCTCTGCAATTCCAATCCCGGTATCAGTTACTTCAAATAGCAACTCTTCGTTCTCGCGATCTTTATTCACCACACTTACTTTAATCGACACAAGACCATTATCTGTAAATTTCACTGCATTACCGGCCAGGTTCAGCAATATCTGATGCAGCCTGATCGGGTCGCCGATCAGCTGCTGGCTCACATCTTCGTCGACGGTAACTGCCAGTTTTAGTCCTTTTTCTTCTGCTATTACTCTCAGAATGTAGCCCAGCCGGTTCATCCGGTCGCGTACCTGGAAGGGTTTATTGACAAATGAAAATTTGCCTGCTTCGATCTTGGAGTAGTCCAGAATATCGTTGATGATCGCCAGCAGATTTTCAGAAGAATACCGGATTCCCTTTGCGTACTCGGTTTGCTTGGCGTCGAGCTGCGTGTCGAAAATGAGCTCGGACATACCCAGAATCGCCGTCATCGGTGTCCGGATCTCGTGGCTCATATTGGCAAAAAACTGTTCTTTAAATTTCGATTTTTCCTCTACCAATAGCTTCTGGCGCTCTATTTCTTCCTTCTGAACCTGAATCTCGGCTGTTCGCACAGCCACTTTCTGTTCCAATTTTTCATATAAGATTGCATTTTCGATGGACACCGCGATCTGGCCGGAAAGGAGCTTTAATAGTTGTGTACGCTCGTTGGTGAAAACGGCAGTGGCGAGATTATTTTCAAGATATAGTACACCCACCAGCTTCCCCTGGTTCAGTGCCGGAATGCACAATACCGAGCGAATTTCCCGCTGCATCACAATGGGGTCGTTTTTGAATGCATCACTGGCGAGTGCATCGTGCAGCACTACGTCAGATTTTGTATTAAAAACGTGTTCTATCATGCTCGCCGGAAGTTGATCTGAGTCTGCAAGCCGTATTTTTCGTATTTCACTCGCTCCGTCAATCACTGATCTCCTGGCTTCAATATACAGTTCTCCACCCCAATCGAGCAGGAAGTAACCCGACTGTGCGCCTGCATTTTCAATGGCAAACTGCATTAGTTTTTCCAGTAACCTGCCAAACACGACCTCGCTCGAAATGGCGGTGGACGTTTTCATGAGCGTAGCCAGATCCAGTGTTGATACAATGCTTTCTCCCGCTCCGTTCTTGGGCGAAATAACGGCTGCATGATCCTGAAAACCCTGCGAAAGTGCGGGGAATTCGGCCAGTAATTTTCTTTCTTTAATTACGCAGCCCCATTCCCGGTAACCGTCCAATGCCACGCTCAGGTAACTCAGCGCCATTTTAATCTGACCTTTTTCTTGCCAAAATTTACCACAAAGCTCATTAGCCAGCGCAGCTTCATGCAAATGACCATTTTCAATTCCGGTTTTTATGGCCTTGTCATAGTAAGCTACTGCTTGTTGCGTGTTGCCTTTTGCAGCAAAAAGCTCCGCCTCCATCAGATAGAAGCGGTGTTCCAGATTAACAGGGACTTGCCGGGAAAGCTTCCGGATCTTGTCGCGGTGTTTTGCAGCCGTTTTTAAATAGCTATTATTTCCTGCTTTTCTGTAAAGCGCAATATTAAGGAGGCCGAAGAAGAACGAAAAAAGGGATTCAAATTGACTTCCGCGAACATTACCCTCAAATGCGTCCGCATGCCGCGTCAGTGCCAGCCCTCTTTCCAGTTCTCCCGACAGATAGGCCAATGCCAGTTTATACGCGAAACACACAAACATCCGGGAGTTATTTTTCAATGCAAAAATTCCCGAAAACGATTCGCCTTCATCAAAATATTCGCCGGTCAAGACAACAGGATCTTCGTTTTCACCAAGCAGATTGGATGCGATCTGGGTCAGGGGTTCATTATGATGTGATACTGCTCCTTTTGAGAGTGAGCGGGGCAGCTGGTTGTAGCGAAGTATTTCGTGCTTAACCCAATGCAGGTTTTTCCCGGAAAGCAATAAATGGAAGCTGTAAGTACTTGAAGCATAGGAGCAATATTCCACGTCACCCATTTCGATACCTGTCTGGTAAGATACCCGCAGCGGTTCCAGTACCTCGTTGGTATGCTGCCCCGACGACCTGTTGACGATATTATAGATCAGCAGCGTGCGCGCTCTGGCGGCCGAATTCTCAAACCGGTCAGCCAATTTCAGGGCCACATTTCCATACCGGTAACAGGCGTCGTGGTTGTATTCGATTGCATTTACAATAGCTCCGTAAGTCGCGAAGGTAATTGCCGATTCGGGTGCAATGCCATATTTCAGCGACAATTCCACCATTTTCAGCACCATCAAAGGATATAGTTCGGGAATAGCCGAGAAAGAAGCGGCTGTTATATTTTGCAAAAAGCGCATGGCGGCCAATTGATTTGGCGCTGTCATTTGAGGCAGGGTTTCGAGCGCTTCAATTTTTTTTCCCCGCATCAGCCACTTGGATTTCAGATATGCCGAGGCGGTATGCCATTTTTTGATCTTTGCAGGGAAGGTCACATTCAGTTCTTTCAGTACTTTTAATGAAAGTGATATCGCTTCAAATGGCTGCTCGTGAAATATCAGGCTTTGGATCTGGATCTGGTAAAATTTGATCTTATCCTCATTTTTGGCAGCAATTAATGCAGTTTCAGCTACCTCCATGCAGGTTGCGGCGTCGCCGGCGAGGTAAGCGCTTTCGGCCAGGTGGAGGTGGAGATCGAGAGCGAGCTGGTAAGCATCAGTCCAGTCTGCAGACACCAGGAGCTCTTTTCCAATCCTGAAATAGGCCATTGCCACGGAGTAGGCTGCCGACGAACGTGCTTTTTTACCAGCTTCAAAATTCAGTTCCGCAATTTTGTATCGCTCCCCGGGTTGAGCAAAGTACTGGTGGTGATTGAGGTGATTGACGATCTCAAAAAGCTGCTCGTAACGTTCAGCCGCGGAAAGCCTTTCAAGTAAAAAATAGCCGATATTCACATGCAGCTCATTTCTGGCTTCAACCGACAGCAGGTTATAAGCTGCCTGCTGCACCTGATCGTGGACGAAATGGTAGCGTTTGACATTTAGAAATCGCGTTCCATTGCCCCGCTCGTCGGAAAGTTGCAGCAAATTTTCAGCGACGGCTTCCCGCAGATCCTCCGATATTTCCTGCGGCGTCTTGTCATTCAATGCGGAAAGTATGAGCAGATCGAAATCCGAGCCGATGCAGGACGCGGTAACCAATGCCTGGCGCGCCGGTTCCCGCAGATTGTTGATTTTTGATGTTAATAGTTGCTGCGACGATCCTGATAAAGCATACCCTCTCACTTCGTGCTGGTCCCAGGTCCATTTGCGAAGCTTAGGATTATATCTCACCAGCTCATTGGAAACCAGATCTTTGAGTGTTTCAGATACAAAAAAAGGATTGCCTAAAGTGCGCGTGAAAACCATATCGGCCAGTTGGGCAGCAACTTTCGGCGGACAGGAAAAGGTATCCGAAATGAGTGCGGTAATGTCGGCAGGTTGTAGCGGATATAAGGTAAGCTGGGATAAATTCGAAGCTGCTGTATCCAGTTCTTTCAATGCCGTTCTCAATGGATGCTTTTCTGAAAGCTCATTGTCACGGTAAGTTCCTGTTATGAAGAGGTTTGAGCCTTCCACCGAATAGGTAACGCGGCTCAGAAAACGCAGACTCGAAGGGTCGGCCCAATGCAGATCATCCAGAAAAATAACCAGAGGATGTTCCTTTTTTGTAAATACATTAATAAAGCCGGTAAATACGTTCACAAACCGGTTCTGCGCTTCAATAGGAGTCAAAATTTCCACCGCCGGCTGCTTTCCGATCATTTTTTCCAGATCGGGAATTACGTCGACGATTATCTGGCCAAACTGACCTACTGCATCCAGGATCTGCGCTTTCCAATAGGTTGCGTCCTGATGAGATATTTTGCAAATGAGTTCTTTAAAAGCCTGTATAATCGCCTCAAAAGGAACATTTTGTAGATATTGATCAAACTTTCCCGTAATAAAAAGCGCACGCGGTTCCACCTGCTTTTGCAGCGCTCGGATCAGTGAGGATTTACCAATACCCGAATTTCCCGACACTAAAAACATTTCATTGCGGTCGCCGGAGCGTTCAAACGCTGCAAGCAGCAATTCCAGCTCGCGGTCTCTTCCATACAATTTTTCGGTAATGCCAAACTGGCCGGGAAAGTCGTGCCCGCCAATCTGGAACTGTGTATTCGGGCTTTTTTTGTGAAAATTTTCCAGGCACGTCGCCAGGTCAGCCCGTATTCCTCTGGTAGTCTGGTAACGGTCGGAAGGTCTTTTAGCTATCAGCTTTAAGATAATGTTTGAAATACAGGAAGGGATTTCCGGATTAATAGTCGACGGATTCGTCGGTGTGCGCGCCATGTGTGCGTGTACGAGCTCATTGGGATCTGCATTTTCAAAAGGCAGCACACCTGTGAACAGCTGGTAGAACATCACGCCCAGGTTGTAATACTCTGAGCGAAAGTCTACCGGCGTATCTGTAAGCCCGCTTTGCTCGGGCGACATGTATTGCAATGCGGTCAGGTTCGTATTCCTGCCTGCATTTTGTTCCTTCCTGTCCAAACCAGCGGCGCTGCTCAAGTCGGTCAGGCGTGCCTGGAATGTTTCGGGATTGACGAGAAAGTGGGCCGGGCGCAAATCCGAGTGGGAGATCCCATGGTATTGCAGCTCTTCTGCGATCAGCGTAAGAGAAGTGGCCAGGTGAAGCGCCGAGGGAATAGAGAGGCGGTTTCCGGTCAGGAAACTTTCGAGGCTGCATCCTTCAAAATCATCCATTTCGAGCACCAGATAGTTCTCAGGCCTTAAAATCCGGGTATAATTCAATATCCCTGTAAAAGAAAATGTGCTTCCGAAAGCAAATTCCTGTTCGATTTCCTGACAAGCCGGGTCCAGCATTCCGGTAAATGGAATGGTCTTCAAAATCACATTTTTCCCTGATATACCGTCCACCGCGCGTACCAGCGATTTGTTAAGGTCTTTGTATAGTTCGGCCGTGATCCGGTATTTCTCGATGATTGTCATGGAAGAGCGTGAGGTTGCGTAAAACGTTGTGTTTCAAAGTAAAGCAAAATTCGCTTTCGGGTACTATCTTTCAATTCTCAGGGTTTAATTTTAATAATTTTTTATACTTTTTAAGGAGTTGTTACGACTTGGCCGCTTCGGCACATATTATCTTTGCTACTGTCAAAACGAGATCAAAAACACAGAATATGAGAAAGATAGCAATCATGGGAGCAGGACAGTCGGGGTTACACCTGGCGATCAGACTTGTAAAAAGCGGGTACGACGTAACGGTCATTTCGGAACGCTCGGCAGAGGAGATATTCAACGGCCCGCCGACGGGTGCTACCTACCTTTTCCACGATACACTTCAACTCGAGCGCGAGCTTGGGCTGGACTTTTGGAGCGACACCGCATACCATTCCACAGGTTTTAATATCAATTTCGGAAAGCCTGACGGTAACTTTGCTTTCGGCATCAGCTCCCGCACCAGCAAGCCCGGTGCGTCCATTGACCAGCGCCTTAAATTTTATCAGTGGATCAAGCTTTTCGAAAAACTGGGAGGTAAATTCATCGTCAGCGACACTACACCGTCCGACCTGCTTGCTTGCACAGCTCAGTTTGATCTGGTAATTGTATCTTCCGGAAAAGGTCCACTTGCGAGGCTATTCACCAAAGACGAAGATCGCTCGACGCACGAAAAGCCCGCACGCAAACTGGTGCAGCTACATATTAACGACTTTGACCAACCAGAAAAAACAAAATTCACGTCCATTACCCTGGATGCATTAATGGGGTGCGGGGAAATTATCACTGCGCCGTTTTATCAAAAAGACGATATTCAGTGCTCGTTTATTCTCATTGAGGCTATTCCTGGTGGCCCGATGGATGTTTTCGATGAAGCCACAACGGCTTCCGAGCTGCTGGTGAAGGCGAAAGAAATGATCCGTACCTACCTCCCGTGGCGTTACGCGGCTTTTGAAAATGCAGAAGTGATCGCCGATAATGCATTTTTGAAAGGTTCATTTACGCCGGTAGTGCGCAAGCCGGTAGTACAACTCAACTCCACTGCCGCGGTGCTGGGGGTAGGAGATACGGTGATTTTGAACGATCCTATTGTGGGCCAGGGAGGAAACAATGCATCCAAAATGGCGAATGCGTACGCGAAATCGATCATCGCCAGAGGGGACAAACCTTTTGATGTGGCGTGGATGAATGAGACTTTCGAAGGGTTTTGGGATTATTCCAAATACGTGAACCGGTTCTCTGACATTTTTCTGGCTCCTGCCAAGCCACATGTGGTGGAGGTATTGGGGGCCGCTACGCAGAACCCTGATATTGCGTCCGATTTTGTAAACGGATTTAATCACCCGCCTGCACTTTTTCCCTGGCTGGACGATGCGGATGCGGCGCGGGAATATCTGACCGCCAAAATGCGCAATGCAGAGCCCGTGATGTAAGATGCTTTTCGGATAAACTGTTTTTATTTACTCAAACGTAAAACTACTTAATGAACAATCTCAACTTCGCATCCCCCGTGGTTGCAGAACGGGAGACCTATGTCTCCATGCAACAAACAAAAGTTCCTGTCATCCAGTCGCAAAGCATTTCCCTGTTGCATGAAATGGTTGCGAGGGGCGGCCCTGAGCCGGCAGATTACCCGCTTTTGGATCAGTTGATGCAGCAATTGTACCGCATGCAGCAGAATGGGTACATCAGCGAGTCACAGACAGCCTTCCTGCAAAGCATTTTTGACGAAGACTTTCTGGCCAATACCATTCACGGATACGTTTATCGGAAACCGTTAGGATATGCCGGCGACTATGCGCTGATCGATATGATTTATACCTACGATAGTTTCGGCCACCCCGGCTTTGAAAAATGGGACCGTTACTTTCACGATCAGGCAGCCACGCAGGCAGTGCGCAACCGGAAGGATTTCTTTAAGCAGAATATGCTGGAAAAACTGAAAGGCAGAAATGGTGTTCTTAATTTGCTGAACGTCGCCAGCGGCCCTGCCAGGGATTTATTTGAACTATACCAGACAATAGATCCGGATACGTTAAAGGCAACCTGCGTAGATATTGATTCCCGCGCAGTAGCTTTTGCTGGCGATCTTTGTAAAGCCTACGAGAGCCAGATCAGCTTTCGACAGAAGAATATTCTGCGTTTTTCGAGTGCGGAGAAATACGATGTGATCTGGTCGGCCGGACTGTTTGATTATTTTGAGGACAAGATTTTTGTAATAGCTATCAAACGCTTGCTTACTTTTCTGAAACCAGGCGGAGAGATATTGATCGGTAACTTCTCGGAAAATAATCCCAGCAGAGGTTATATGGAAATTTTTGGGGAATGGTTGCTGATCCACAGAAGTGCGGAGGAGTTAACCCGGCTTTCAATGGAAGCGGGCGTACATCCTGCGAATATATCCGTGGAGCAGGAGCCGCTGGGAATTAATCTGTTCCTGAGAATACGAAGTGCAATACCCGCTGGACAAGCTGCATTGTGCATGAACTAGACGTGGCTTTTTTCATCTCGCTAGCTCCATTCTAAATCTTGGATTCGCCGGTAGGAAACGCTATTGCAGGTCGGGTTGAAGCATTTGGATCTTGTAGAATGCCTTTTTGAGCACACTTTTGAGCGCTTCCAGTTTCATCGGTTTGGTTGTGTAATCGTTCATTCCAATGGCGAAGCACCTGTTCCGGTCTTCACTCATGGCGTTGGCAGTCAGGGCTACAATATAGGGTTTGCACCCATTTCTCTCGCGGATGATCTTTGTAGCCTGAAGTCCGTCCATTTCCGGCATTTGCAAATCCATCAGGATAACATCGTAAGTGTGCGCAGTGAGGTTTTCCAGCACCTCCAATCCGTTGCTCACCATGCTGATTTCGTATCCGAGTTTGTTCAGTACATATTCAATGAATTTCTGATTGACAAGGTTGTCTTCCGCCACCAGGATCCGCAGTGGATAATGCAGGGCAAAATCGAGTTCCAGTACCTTCGCGCTCGTGTTCTGTCCCGGGATCGTCCTGCTCTGGTCTGAGATATTGTCTGTGTAACCGGTCACGATATTGAATCGGAAGGAAGATCCTTTTCCATATTCACTTTCTACCCAGATCACGCCGCCCATTAAGCGCACGAGTCTTTCGCAAATGACCAGCCCCAGCCCGGTGCCGCCGTATTTGCGGTTAATGGAAGAGTCGACCTGGGAAAATGCCCGGAACAGGTTCGGAATACTGCTTGTGATGATGCCGATACCGGTATCCTTCACGGTAAACCCGACGCGGACCTGGCTGGATTCCAGCTCGGTTTCCAGACACACGTCAATCGTAACCTGTCCGCGATCGGTGAATTTGAGTGCATTATTGATCAGGTTTGTTAATATCTGTTTTAACCTCGAACTGTCGCCTACCAGGAAATGCGGAATACGCTTATCAATGGAATATTGGAGGTCAATACCCTTTTGCGAAGCTTGCAAAACAAATAGCTGCAAGATTTCTTCCATCGTGATCCGAAGTTCGAATTCGTGGGCTTCCAGGTCCAGCTTACCCGATTCGATTTTGGAAAAGTCAAGAATGTCGTTGATCACGTTGACCAGCGTTTCGCCGCATGCTGAAATGGTCCTGGTGTAGTCCCGCTGCTCGGTGCTGAGCTCAGTTTCAGACAGTAAGGCCGTCATTCCGATCACTCCGTTCATAGGTGTCCGGATCTCGTGGCTCATCGTGGCAAGGAATATGCTTTTGGCGTGATTGGCGCGTTCGGCTTCTTCCCGGGCGAGCTGCGCCTGGCTGTGCTGATCGTAAAGTTCTTCCGTTTGCGCGCGCAGTTCCTCCGATTGCGCCTGCAATTCCTCGTTCAGTGCCTGTAAATGTTCAGACTGTGCATGTAATTCTCCGGCCTGATTCTGGACCATAGTTGTGCGTTCTTCAACAAGCGATTCCAATGTTGCCTTTTGCCGCATAATTGCTGCAACCCGGAGTCTGTATAGAAGGTAAATAATGCAAGCCAAAGACAGAAAGCTCAATGCGCGAAACCACCAGGTTGCCCAGAAAGGAGGTTTAACTACGATAGCAAGGCTTTGCTGCCTTACTACCCAATCTCCCGAAATGTTCTGCGCCTTTACTTGGAAAGCATATTCCCCCGGCGGCAGGTTGGTGTACACAGCCGCGTTTTTGCTCCCCACATAATTCCAATCCTCTTCAAATCCTTCCAGATAATAGGCATAATTTCTTCGGGAAGACGTAAAATCCAGCGCTGCATAATCAATGGAAATAAAGGACTGATTATACGACAAAGTAAGCCGCGTGGCATCGGCGATCTCAGTATCCAGAACTGGTGCGATATTGTCTGGATTCACCACCTTTGCATTTTTATTGAGGATCTTAAAACTGGTGATCACAATAGGATAAGTAGCCTGCTTGCGGTCGATACGCTGCGGGTTAAACTTATTAAATCCTTTAAGACCACCGAAATACAAGTTTCCCTGCCTGTCTTTATAAGCTGCTTTTTGCTTGAATTCCCGGCCCTGCAATCCAAATTCAACCGGATAATTCTCGAATTTTTCACGCGCCGGATCAAACTTTGAGAGTCCGCCTTTCGCACTGATCCAAAGCATGCCCGAATTGTCTTCCACAATCGCCTGCGTCACATTATCGATCAGCCCGTTCTCCGTCGTATACCTTTTAAACTTTTGGTTCGCCGGGTCAAAGCGGACCACGCCTTTTAATGTAGACAGCCACAAAATGCCATTTCTGTCCTCCGCAATGCAGTTAACGGCCCCGTTGAAAACTTGCTTTCCTACCGCAACCTGAAATCTTGTGAACGAATCTGTCTCCGGATGATACCTGTTCAGTTGCCCTTCGTCGGTACCGATCCACAATGTCCCCTTCCTGTCGACCAGAAAACAATTCACAGTATTGTCCGACAGCGTTTTTACATCATCGGGATCACTGAGGTAATGTTTAAATTTTTTTGTAGCCGGGTCAAAAACGTCGATACCTTCCCCGTAAGTGCTTAGCCACATTTTCCCATCCGACGCTTTGGCAATTGCATAAACGTTGTCAGAATACAGCGTGTTCGCAGCGCCCGGTTTATGCCTGTACACTTCCGCACGGCCCGTTTTCGGGTCGAGCACATTCAGGCCTGAGCCCCATGTTCCTATCCAAAGTTTACGCGCGTTACCAGGCACAATTGTGAGAACAAACCTGGCGGAAATTCCTTGTACCGGATTCTTTTTTGAAGAGGCAACAAACTGCTGCTTTGTGATATCGAACAGATTAATGCCCCCGCCGTCGGTCCCGATCCACATTTTTTGTTCTAGATCTTCATAAAAACAAAGCACTGCGTTGTTCGAAAGGCTATTGGCAGTTGCATTGCGCCGGAAGTGCTGGAAGCCGTTTTCGCGCTTGTAAATGTTGATGCCGCTGCTGAAAATGCCCATCCACAAGTTTTCCTGGCTGTCTTTGAAGATGCAGTCGACCGAATTTCCAGCGACGCTGCTCAGGTCAATTTCGTCGTGTATGTAAGATGTAAATGTCCAGCTGCGGGTATCCAGGATATTCAATCCGCCGTTTTCTGTTCCCATCCAGATGTCACCCTGACTCTCGCTGATGCTGGTAACGCTGTTGTTCGATAGACTGGCCGGGTTTCCGGGTTCGTTTTTAAATCGCCGGAATGTACCGTCGCCCGGCTGGTAAAGGTTCAGCCCGTTTCCATAAGTACCAATCCAGATGCGGCCTTTGGAATCCTGGAAAATAGAGCGCACTTCATCTCCTGAAAGCGAATTAGGCCGACTTTTATCAGTAATAAATCTCTTGAAAGAGCCTGTCTGCCGGTTCAGCAGATTCAATCCGGCGGAAGTGCCGGCCCAGATATTGTTGTTCTGGTCGCAATAAACTGTATTTACATTATTGCTGCTGAGGCTGTTGGCTCTATCCGGGTTAAAGTGGTAGCGCGCGGTCACGACCCTTTTCTCTATGTCAAAGAGATCTAATCCACCGGTTGTCGCGAGCCACAATTTTCCGTTTTTGTCAAAAACAATCTGATTAATGTAGTCGCCGGAGACACTATTCTTGTTGCTCGCGCTGAACATGTAGGCTATAAAACGCTTTCTCGTACAGTCGAGCATATTCAGGCCGCCTCCGCTTGTAGCAATCCAGATATTGCCTGCTTTGTCCTCTGTAATGCTCGTTACTGCATTGTTGGTCAGGCAGTTATTGTCTCCTTCTTCGTTTCTGTAAGTTCTGAATTCATGCCCGTCGTACCGACTCAATCCGGCGCTGGTACCTATCCATATAAAACCTTTGCTGTCCTGAAAAAAACAATTTACGTTATTATCAACCAGGCCATGTTCTGAGGATAAATGCCTAAAATGGAGGGGCTTATTCTGGCACGACGCCCGCAATGAGAAAAAGGATGTGAGCAGAATGTAAAGGAAAACACAACGATAGAACATCATGTTATTCTCAGCGGACATAAAATTACTTGTAAAGTTTTGTAGAAATATAAGTAGTTAATTTTATATTTTATCTCGTACAAAAGAAATTCTACATTTCAAGCACATTGAATCTATGTGAGGCGCGTCACGCTTGTTCCGCTGGCATTTTAATTCCCTATAACTTCCTGACGGGACTTCCTGAAAATATGATGATCTTCGCCAGCGCTATGGCATGTTTTAGTGCTTTTGCTTAAAGGATCATTAATTATGGATAAAGGCGGTACTATCATTATCATCGAAGACGACGAAGACGACCGGTTTGTCCTTGAAGAAGCATTTAAAGAGCTGGGGTTTCCTAACCAGAGAAGGTACTTTTCCGATGGTTTGTCTGCACTCGAATATCTCTACGAGAGCACCGACCGACCTTTCATTATCCTTTCTGATATTAATCTGCCAAAATTGAATGGGTTGGAGCTGAGGAAAAAGCTGCATACTGACGCAGAGCTGAACCTCCGGTGTATTCCCTATATTTTCTTTACAACTGCATTAAACCACCAGGCGGTAATCGATGCTTATAGTAGTTCTGCACAAGGTTTTTTTGTAAAACCAGGCGCCTTTCAAGAAGTTAAAGACACCGTCAGGGTGATCATCGAATACTGGAAGAGCTGCGCTGCACCGAATAACTTCTAAAATCGAATAGCCCGGAGAAAAGCAAACCGAGACTTACGTCATTCATCATTTAATATAAGCAGCATATTCAGTCAGGTTGATCAGCGGGATCTTTGAGCCGAAATGGGCATTGATCACCTTGATCGTTTCATTGGCTATAACCGCATTACCGATAGCCGAAGGATAAATGCCGTCGCCCGAGAAAAAATTACCGCCCGGCTTACCGCTGATTCTGTACCCATCTCCGGTCACATAACTACCTGCAAAAATCTGCTCATATATCTTTTCGAGATCCACAACGAGGAGCTTTTTGGTTTTTGCTTCCTCGCGGATCCGCTGATTGGTACCGCTGAGCGTAGCTGAGCTGTATTGTTCAGGGCTAGGGGGCCCTGACAGTTGTGTTTGCCAGGAAAAATAGGGTAAGTGCCTGAACGCCGGGATCGTATATACGACACCTTGCGAGCCTGCCCGCTGCGCCACCTCTGCAACTGAAATTGTTAATGCCGACGATTCGGATGAGGACATTGCCCAGTCAATCCCCCGCGTCGCTTCCTTGATATTAAGCTCTGCCCAGGTATCAAATCCAAAGCTGGAAATTACGATCGCAGGCTTTTTTGTGGCCACGCTGGTATTCAATAGATCCCAGTAAGTATCCTTGTTTTTATCTGCATTCGGTTTCATGCGCCAGAAAAAGATCATATCGTCTGTCCAGCCACGTCCGTCCGCACCATATATCCAGCCGTTCTCTTTGGGGGAAAGCGTGCCGCCGATACCGCCCTGATCCAACCGGGGCTCTGACATATTCTCAACATCACCTCCCTGATAAGGCACCATTTCCGGCACGTTGCTTCGCTTCGTAATAGCAAGGTTATTAGTCACTTCCGACCAGGTCGGGCTACCATTTCGACTTGTCTGAACAAAATAGCCTGTACCATTTCCGTGTTCCAGATCGAAAAGCGGCGATTTGAAATTTTTCAGACCCATTTGATGTGCGATCAGATTCGGAAAAGCAGTTTGCTGCCCGGCTCTGTAAAGTCCGCCGTTCATCCACCCGGCCGACATACCGTCACCAAATGCCAGCATAGGCGAAGGATTGCCAGTTAAAACAAGATTTCCAGGATCGAAAGCTGCTGCTTCGCGTGCGAGCCAGGGAAGCAACGGGCTGTCTTCGGGAGTTTTGGTAATTTGATCAGTAATAAATCCTTTGGCGAAATGCCGGTTCAAGAAAATAGGATCTTCCAGTTGGACGGGATTGTGCCCGGTGGCGGGAATGCTGTCCACACTTTCCTGCCCCTTTTCCGCTTCAATCACATCAACGGGCTTGCGGCAGGAGCTCATCGTGGAGAGAACAGCGGAACCGACTATTACTGCAATCCGGAGAAATTGTTTCATAATGCCTGGAACAAGGAAAGGGTGTAGTTAAAGTGATCAAAATTAACAAATTATGGGAATGTTTATCATTAAAATAAGAAAATCGGGGCCGCTCAGAATCGATTTTAAATACGCCTGGCAACGCTAATTATCAAAAAATTTATGCGGGCAGGAGGGTAGTGGCACAATATTCTTAGTAGAGCTATCAAACAAACTAAAAAACGATTATGGCAAGTCTCGAAAATGCGAATGGTTTAATTCACGATCTTATTGAGATCAACAATGACCGTGTAGCTGGTTTTGAAAAGGCGATTGAAGATATCAATGATGAAAATGTGGATTTGAAAGTGGTTTTTGAAGGTTATGCAATGCAGAGCCGCAAAAACGTTCAGGAACTTTCTGCGATTGCAGGTTCTGCGCCACATCTTGAAAATGAACAAAGTGTAAGCGGTACTTTGCACCGCGCATGGATTGACATAAAATCAATTTTCGGCGGAAGTGACCGTGCAGGTATTCTGTCGGAAGCTGAGCGCGGCGAAGATGCTATCAAAAAAGCGTATAAAGATGCGCTGGAAAGCAGTGATCTTCCGGCAGATGCTCGTGAACTGGTAAGCTCACAGGCGCAGGGAATCAATTCTGCGCATGATAAGATCAAAGCTTTGCGCGACGTTGCAAAAGCTTAAAATCTATTGGTAAAAATTAGCCGTCTCAATCGAGGCGGCTTTTTTTATGTGATCCATCGCTATATTTGCGCATAATCCATGCGAGTTACGTTGCTTTACATATGGCTCATCGTTACAATCCTGCCGACTTTTAGTCAGTGGGGTACTATCGCATATTATCACGTTAACAAGGATTACATTACCCGCGTGCTTTGCGAAAACCGCGACAAGCCGCAGCTGCATTGCGAAGGCCATTGCTACCTCGCGAAGAGACTGAAAGCGCAGGAGGAGAAAAAAGATCAGCAGACCGGCGAGCAGGTGCGTAATCTGCCCATATTGCATCTTTTTGCATCACCAGTCACCATATTTGAATTCCTTCCAAAGCCTATCGCTGACAATCAGCAACTTGCCTTTCCCTATCAGCTGGCCGCTTACCAGGCGCCGTTAGCCGTTGTTGTTCCCCCGCCTTGCGTTTAAATATCCCCTGACGCATTATTTATTAAAAACTTCAACCTGACTGCACCCGTTCGGCCTTCGAGCGGCGCGTTTATCATTGCATATCCAATGAAATTCAAATACCTGTTTATCCTTATTACCATTTTGTTTAATGGTTTGAAAACCAATGCTCAATCCGAACTGGGGGCGCTTAGTGGCCGCATTGTAAATGCAGACAACGAACCCGTGATCGGCGCTTCCGTTGCATTTCAGAATACCCCGGTCGGAACTATTACAGGAGCCGATGGGCAATTCAGCCTGGAACGTATTACGCCCGGATCTTACGTTCTGACCGTGTCTAATGTCGGATATATTGCTTATTCCCAGAGTCTTAAAATTGTGAAGGGGAAAAATCCATTTCTCAATCTACAACTTTCTGAAAGTCGCCAGGTGCTGACCGAAGTCGTCGTGAGCGCAGCGAGAAGTGCATACCAGGTTTCCGGTTCAAGCAGCTCGACGCGGCTGGACGTGCCGCTGCTTGAAACCCCTCAATCTGTGCAGGTAGTGTCTTCGGCCGTATTGCGCGACCGGCAGGCTTTTACCCTTAATGAGATCGCAGGCACATTCACGGGCATGAAAGCCAATAATGGAAACGGTTCTTTTCAGATCCGCGGCTTTACGGCTTACTCTCCAACCGATGCCAGTTTCTTGCTTTTTAACGGAATACGCGGCAATCTGTATCTATGGAGCCAGCAGCCTTTGCTGTACAATATAGAATCAGTAGAGTTGCTGCGTGGGCCTTCGGGAGCGTTGTTCAGTGAGGGTTCTCCCGGTGGTGTGGTCAATTTTATTACCAAAAAGCCATTATCTGAAAGACGGGCAACTGTGGATCTTTCTCTTGGAAGTTGGGGATTTGGAAGGGGATCTGTGGATTTTACAGGGCCGGTTTCCCGAGATAAAAAGCTCTTATATCGGGCTATTGTGGGATATGATCGCTCGGAAAGTTTTAGGGATTATCAAAATAAAAAAAACCTGTTCGTAGCGCCGTCGCTCACTTACCTGCCCAGCGAACGAACTTCCTTCAATCTTGAACTCAACTACGCTTACTCAAAGGCGGTGCAGCAATATGACAACGGAAGCTATATTCACTCCCGGCCCGACGGGACCTTCGATTTCAATTATTATCCCAAAAATCTGACGATACAAAGCCCGACGGATTACGGAAAAACGCACAATGCGTCGGCTACGCTGACATTCAACCACCAAATCAATGATAACCTGAAAGTGACCGTGGTGGAACGCGCTGTAAGAAATGTCCTTGATTACACAGATCATATTCCGGTGGGCAGGATTCGGAATGATTCGATCAGCCGCGGATTCCAGGATTGGGAAACAGACCGGTTTAGTTTGCAAACGACCGCATTTGCTACTTATACTGCCAAAACGGGCTTTTTGGGCCACCAGATTATCGTCGGGGCAGACTATAACCGCTATGGCTGGACGCAAAATGATTACAGTTACAAGTCTTCCACCCGGATCTCGATCCTCAATCCCGACTATACCGGCAGCATTCCCGACCCTTCGACGCCGGCAGACGAATCTGATGATAACAAGCGCATTACCAATCTGGCAGGCGCTTATGTCCAGGATCAGGTAAGTGTGGGGAGTAAATTAAAAGTGCTGCTTTCACTGCGTTATGATGATTATAATGGGAAGGAAACGCCTCTGTCAGATCGGGATAACAAGCAGGGAGACGAGCTAAAAACGTCAGGCTGGATTCCGCGGATCGCAGTCGTTTATTTGCCGGTAAAAAATCTATCAGTGTACGGAACCTACCTCAGATCATTCAATCCGCAGACTTCCAACAATGTGCTCTCGGGTGGGCCCTTCCCGACCCGGCAGGCGACGCAGTACGAAATAGGCACAAAAGCCGACCTGATCAGCAACCGATTGTCGACTACTTTGTCGCTTTACCAGATCAATTATGCCAATATCCTTACTGCTGCGCCGACGGAGGAAAACTCGCACCGGCAGGCAGCGATCGATGGCACACGCAGCCGCGGGGGAGAGTTTTCGATCGTTGGAAACCTTAACCGCTTGAGTTTAGTTGCGGGTTATGCATTCAACGAGCACGAACTGATCAGCACCACGACTTACGGAAAAAAAGGCGACCGTTTTGCCAATGCGCCCAAACATCAGATTAATTTCTGGGGTAAATATGCGCTACCTTCTCAGGCATTAAAAGGGCTGGGAATCGCCGCTGGCGTGCGATATGTGAGCGACCAGGTGGGCTTGCTGAGCAACCAGAATTTCGTTTTTCCATCATATACAGTGCTGGATGCGGCTATTTCTTACTCGCGCAACAGGTACCAGGTGCAGCTCAATGCGTATAATCTGGCCAACAAACACTATTTCACCGGAAGCCGGTCAGGTGTGACGACGGCGGGTCTTGGCGATCCGTTCAATATCCGGATCGGGGTTAGTTATCAACTCTGGTAATCCTGTGGCTGGCCTTTTTATGAAAAAATTCAGATTAAATCAAACCTTGTTCCGGCTCCACAGCTGGCTTGGGTTGATAACAGGGATATTCCTGATCCTGCTGGGACTGAGCGGCTCGGTACTCGTTTTCAAAACGGAGCTGGATCAGCTTGCAAATCAGGACTTGCTACACGTTTCGCCGCCAGAAACGGGTAATTCGGGAGATGCTTTAATGCGGTGCTATGAGACGATCACTTCCAGGTATCCCAACCTGGACGGGATCGCCTGGTTAAATCCGGCAGCCAGGCCCGACGAAGCTTACAATTTCAGGATCTACTTTAATGATAAGAAACTGTTGACTTACGATCTGGCGCTGATCTCATTCAATCCTTACACCGGCGCAATCCTGCGCGAAGGGCCGGCGACTGATTTTATGCCTAGCTTTATTGAGTGGTTGTTTCAGTTTCATTTCAGTTTTCAGCTGGGCATTCCGGGCGCGGCACTCACGGCCATATTTGGCATAACGATGCTGCTTTCGGTGCTCACCGGCGCGATCGTTTACAAGAAAATGATCTGGAAAGTGCTGACATTCCGCATTTCCCTCAACCGTAAAAACTGGCGGACTATCAGCTCCGATCTGCACCGGATCGTCGGGGTATGGTCGCTGGTTTTCAATGCGGTCATCTTTTTCACAGGTTTTTGGATGAATATGTTTGCCCTGGAAAAGAAGACCTGGGAAAAAGAAATCGTGGCGACCAAGCCCAATACATTCATGGCGGCGTCGGCAGATACTATGTACCGCACAGCGCTGAATGCTTTCCCGGATCTCGAACCAACCTATGCGTATCTGCCTACGCAGCCGGAACGTAAATTTGAAGTGAGGGGGTATGAAAAAGGTCAGTGGAAACTTTTCGGCGCCGGCAATTCCGTGCGGATTGACCAGCAGACGGGCAAGGTTTTTCAGGTAACCAAATTGGCTGACAAGTCCCTCGGAGAACGCATTGAAGCCACATTTCACCCTTTGCACGTTGGTAATTTTGGTGGAACAGCGGTGAAAATTCTGTACGCGATCATTGGGCTCACACCCGGCCTGCTGGCAGTGACGGGATTTATGCTCTGGTGGCGGCGGGTTCGAAAACCTTTCGTTTTTGCCTAAATTCGTGAAAATCTGTGGTGAAAAATGAGAATTCTGGTAGTCGAAGATGACGGGCGTATTGGTGGGTTTCTGGTGAAGGGTTTGCAGGAAGCGGGCTATTCAGTGCAGTTGGCACAGGATGGAGCGGAAGCACGGCAGCTGATCCAGGACGAAACCTGGGACCTTTTTATCCTCGATATCATGCTGCCCGATATCGACGGATTGCAGCTCACGCAACTGATCCGCTACCGGAAAATGGATACGCCCGTGCTCATGCTCAGCGCGTTGGGTGAGGCCGAGGATAAGATCAAGGCGCTGGACCTGGGCGCGGACGACTATCTCACCAAACCGATCCATTTTCCCGAACTCCTTTCGCGGATCAATGCATTGCGGAGGCGGTACGAGCTGCATTATTCCAAAGACAATGTGCTAACCTGTGGTGACCTGAGTGTAAACCTCGATACCAATGCAGTTTCCCGCGAAGGAAGGGAGCTTGTTTTGTCTGTCAAAGAATTTCGCTTTCTGGTGTATTTGCTTGAAAATCAGAATAAAATAGTTACAAGAAGTCAGATTTTGCAGGTCGTGTGGGGTGCGAATGCGGATACTTATACCAATGTGGTCGATGTATATATTTCCTATCTCCGCAACAAAATCGATGCTGATTTTTCCGAAAAACTGATCAAAACGGTGAAGGGGCGGGGTTATATGATATCGGCGCAAAAATGAAAGTACAGCACAAGCTTACCCTCGTTTCTTCCCTGGTTTTCAGCCTGGTGTTCACCGTCTCGTCCGCGCTGATCTATTTTAATTTTACCAAATCAGCTGAGAATATTTTCTTCGAGGAGCTTGCAAGAAAAGCGTCGCTCACAGCTATGTTTTACCTCGAAGAAGACGAAATGAGCTCCAAAGAGTACAAACGAATCGAGAAACGATTCCTGACCGCGACCGCAAATCAGGAGATTCGGCTGTACGATAAAGCAGGCAACATTCACTTCGGTGAGGCGGACGCGGATTCTAACATTACCATTAAGATCCTCAAAACGATCCGCGACCGGGAGAGTTACAGTTTCAAGATCGACAGCTTGTATTATTACGCGATCTACTACCGGGATAACCAGGGTTCGTTTAGTGTGATCATCAAAGCCAATAACCCTACACTGAATGCACAGGAGAATGAATTTTTAAAAATACTGCTTACCGCGCTGCTTGTTGGTATCATTGTGATCGTGGCGCTGAGTTATACTTTGTCAAGAATCGCCTACCAGCCGATCCGCAATATCATCGAGCAGGTGAAAGCGCTGGATGTGACCCGCGACCGGAAGCAGCTCACTTACCCCCAAACGCGCGACGAACTGGAAGACCTTTTCAAGGAGTTTAATGCGATGCTCGACAAATCGTACCAGAATATCCAGATACAGAAGAATTTCATCAGTCACGCCTCGCACGAGCTCAAAACTCCGCTCGCGGCTATTGTGGGTGATCTGGAAGTTCTGCTGAACAAAGAAAGGTCTGTCGCAGAATACAAATCGGTAAGCCGCGATGTGCTGCATGATGCCGAACGTTTGGAGAAGATCCTGAAAAACCTGTTGATCCTGGCTGATCTTGAAAAGCAGACGCCGGAAATGAGAAGCGGGCAGCGGATCGACGAAATTCTGTGGGAAGTGCTCGACCAGCTGCAATCCGAATACCCCGATACCCAAACGAACCTCGCATTAATGCTGCCCGAAGGCCGCACGGACGTACTCACATTCACCTGTAACCCGACGCAGCTCTATATTGCATTGTACAATCTCATCGAAAATGCAGCCAAATTTTCAGACCGGAAACCCATCGATATTACACTTGAACTGGCAGGCGAGCGGCTGCAAATGATAATAGCCGACAAGGGAATAGGCATCAGTCAGAACGATCTTGCCCACATATTCGAACCGTTCTACCGCGGCGGCAATGTATCCAGAACAAGGGGTAACGGACTGGGAATGACGATTTCCAGCAAGATTCTGGAAAATCATGGTATCGATTTACAGATCCGGTCGACAGTCGGCGCGGGCATCACTGTCCGTATTCTTTTCTGACTTCTCATTTACTTTTAATGTAGCTCAAAGAACGCTCTAATGTTGCGCAGATAGTTTTGTGCCTTCAACAAACAGACATTCTGTGAAGGTGTATATCATAGCGTTCTTCGCGCTGACCTCCTCTATCTTTTTTTCGTTAAAAGTGTCGGCGCAGGACACGCTGAGAATCAATCAAAAAGAAGCGGAAGCATTATTTCTGGGTAATAACCTCGACCTGATTGCGCAGAAACTGAGCATCAGGCAGGCCGAAGCTGGAATTATCCAGGCTAAACTCTGGCCCAATCCCGAGTTCAGTCTCGACGAAGTGAATCTGTGGGCGACGCGGAACCAGCTTTCTTCCGGAGAAACGATCCCGCCGTTATTCGGGAATTTTAGTAGAAACCGCGAATTCACCGCAGAGCTTTCGCAGCTCATCGAAACGGGCGGAAAACGTCGGAAACGCATTGCCCTCGAATCGGTTTCCCGCGATATAGCAGCAGAGTATTTTTCGGAACTGATCCGGGAAATGAAGTTACAGCTGCGCGAATATCTCTTCGAGCTCGCATTTCAGCAATCTTATCAAACGGTACTTAGCAACCAGCAAACGGCCGTAACCCGGCTGCTGACCTCTTTTGAAAGCCAGTACAAGCAGGGAAATGTAAACAAACCCGAGCTCTTTCGCCTCCGCGCATTGAAACTGGAACTCGGCCAGGAATTGGTGGAATCGCAGATGCAGATCAATGACCTGCAAAAGGACCTGACGATTTTGCTGCATACGCCGGCGAGCAGTTACCTCATATTTGAAACGCCAGAAGTGCCTGATACCGAAACGTTAGCGTCGCTTGCGCTGAGTAATATAACGGCGACCGCGCTCGCCAACCGGCCCGATGGCAAGATCAGTGTCATGCAGCAGGATTGGGCAAAAAAGAAATATGAATACGAATATGCGCAGCGCAAACCCGATGTGAATCTGGGTATCAACTACGACCGCGGCGGTAACTTTCTTCTCAACTTTTTTGGGTTTGGGGTAAAATTCGATGTGCCCGTTTTCAACCGGAACCAGGGCAATATCCTCGAAAGCAAGATCGGCATTGAACAGTCGGATGTGCAGGCGAAACAGAAAGTGCAGCAGATCGAAACCGAGGTGACCGCCGCATTCCGCGACCTGCAAAAAAGCATCTCAGCCTATCAAAACCTCGATCCCGAATACAGCGGGGAGCTCGATCATGTGCTCGACTCATACACGCGCTACTTCGCGCAGCGCAATGTGAATATGGTCGAGTACCTCGATTTTTTCGAAGCCTACATTTCCAACAAGCGGACGATTTTTACCACCATCAAACAGCTCCGGCAGAGCCGCGAAAAGTTGGTTTACACCACAGGAGCAGAGATTTAAGACCTAAAAAGTACCATATATATGTTCAAATCAAACCTATTCACTTTATCGACCGTGGCGATGCTGATGACTTCCTGCTACGAGCCAAAGGAAGCGCCGGTGACCGAAAAGAAACAGACTTCGTACCAGCCCGGCAGCGTGGTCACTTATCCCGCTGTGATCGAACCGATTACCGAATCGATCAGACTCACGGGGCAGATCGAATACAATCCGAACCAGGTTGTCCGGTACGCCAGTCTGGTTACGGGGATGATCACGCGCTCACACATTTCACTCGGCGACCGGGTTACGAAAGGGCAGGTGCTGGCCGAAATGCGCAGCAGCGAATTGTCGGAACTGAATGCGCAGGGTCGCGTTTTGGAATCGCAACTATCAGTCGCAAAACGCAAGCTCGCTTCTGTCAAATCCATGTTTGAAGACCGTATTGCGTCGGATAAAGACTTGGTTGAGGCCGAAAGTGAAGCCGAGATATTACAGTCGGAGATCGAAAAGATCAAATCCAATCTCTCACTCTACAATGCGAGTTCGGAAAAAGGCGTGTTCCAGATCAAAGCGCCGGTGAGCGGTTATGTGGTCGAATACAACATTTCGGAAGGTACGCAGGTGGGCAGCAGCGAAGCGAGCCTGTTTACGATTTCAGACCTGTCGGAAGTGTGGGTTACGGCCAATATTTACGCAGTCGATCTTTCATTTGTACAAAAAGGAATGAAGGCGGTCATCAAATCGAAAGCCTACCCGAACGACTTTTTCGAAGGCACGATCTCCGACATTTCCCAGGTTTTTGACCCGACTGAAAGGGTACTGAAAGCCAGGATCAGAATGGCCAACAAGGAACTGAAACTGAAACCCGGACTGACCATTGAGGCTGTGGTAACCCGGCATTCCAAGGAGCTGGCGGTGGGAATTCCCGCCGCTGCGCTGATCATGCACAACAACGAAAACTATGTCCTGATCCAGAAATCCGACAATACCCTTGAACCACGGAAGGTAGTAGCCGACGTAAAAGACAACGATCGCCTCTTTTTCAAAAGCGGTATTGCAGCGGGCGAAAAGGTCGTGATCAACAACCAGCTCCTGCTTTTTTCCGAAGTCCTCGATCAGGATAAATAAAGAAATTTCATGCAAAAACTGACACAAAGCATTGTAGCCTTTTCCTTGAAGAATACGATGATCATATTTTTCATGACCGCCGTTTTGGCCGTTGTGGGCGTGGTGAGCTATATCCACACGCCGATCGAAGCGTTTCCGGATGTGACCAATACCCGCGCCAGGATCATTACCCAGTGGCCCGGGCGAAGCGCCGAGGAGATCGAAAAGTTCATTACACTGCCTGTGATGAAGGAAATGAACACGATTCCGAAAAAGTCGCAGGTGCGTTCCATATCGCTCTTCGGGCTATCGGTGGTGACGGTGCTTTTTGAGGATGGGGTAGAAGATTTTTACGCCCAGCAATATGCGTCCACGCGCCTTCGCAACATCGAAATGCCAAATGGCGCGGACGCAGAAATAGAGCCGCCTTATGGTGCCACAGGCGAAATCTTTCGCTATGTGCTTAAAAGTGAGCGGCCTGTAAAGGAGCTGACTGCGTTGCAGGAGTGGGTGATCGAGCGTGAGCTGGTAGCAGTACCGGGCGTGGCGACCGTGGCGAGCTTCGGCGGGGAGGAGAAAATTTACGAAGTGCGCGTGAATCCGGCGCTTTTGGCGCAATATAACCTCACGCCGCTGGACGTTTTTGAAGCTGTTGGAAAAAGCAATATCAACGTCGGCGGCGACGTGATCCAGAAGGGCGACCAGGCTTATGTAGTGCGTGGAATGGGTTTGCTGGAAAGTGTGAAGGACATTGAAAACATCCTGATCCAGGTCAAAGGCAATACGCCGGTGCTGGTAAAACAGGTGGCCGACGTGGAAATTACCGCCAAGCCGCGACTTGGGCAGGTTGGCCTGGATGAGGATAAGGACCTGGTGGAGGGGATTGTGGTAATGCTTCGGGGTGAAAATCCGAGTGAAGTGATCGCCCGCCTCGAAGGTACCATCGACGATCTGAATAACCGCATTCTTCCGGCCGACGTGAAAATCGTCCCTGTGATCGACCGTACGGAACTGGTCGACGCGACTGTGAATACGGTCACGCACAATCTGGCCGAGGGGATCGTGCTTGTTTCGCTGATCGTGTTTGTCTTTTTGTTCAACTGGCGCACCACGGTCACGGTGGCTTTGGTGATCCCGCTATCCTTTTTGTTTGCGATCACGATGCTGCGCATTCAGGGTCTGCCTGCGAACCTGATCTCGCTGGGGGCGATCGATTTTGGGCTGCTGCTGGAAGGTACGATGGTGATCGTGGAGAAAATATATGTCGACCTGGAACGAACGTCGCTGAAAATGGGCGTCGACCGGTTTAATAAAATGTCGAAGCTGGGCCTGATGAAGCGGAGCGTGAAGCACGTGGCGCCGCATATTTTCTTTGCGCAGATCATCCTGATCGTCGCGTTACTCCCGATTTTTTCATTCCAGAAAGTGGAGGGTAAAATGTTTGCGCCGCTGGCATTTACGCTGGGTTATGCGCTGGTAGGGTCGCTGATATTAAGTCTGACATTCGTTCCTGCAATGTGTAAGGTGTTGTTAAAGAACAATGTACGCGAGATCAATAACCCGGTTGTCAATTTTTTCCGGAACAATATCTTCAAGCTTTACGAATGGAGTGAGCGGCATAAGCGGCTGGTACTCGTCTCGTTTGTTGTTTTGTTTGCGGTTTGTGTGGGCAAATTTATGAACTACGGGACCGAGTTCATTCCGAAACTCAACGAAGGCGCTATTTACGTCCGCGCGACTTTGCCAAACAGCATTAACCTCGAACAATCGGTCAAAACGAGCAATGCGCTGCGGGATACTTTACGTTCCTTCGACGAGGTGAGTTTTGTAATGAGCCAGACGGGCCGCCCCAACGACGGTACCGATCCCACGGGCTTTTTCAACAACGAATTCCACTTGCAGCTGAAACCTGAAAAGCAGTGGAAAAGGAATATCACGAAAGAAGAGCTGCTCGCCGAAATGAAAAATGTATTGGCCTCATTTCCAGGTATCAACTTCGGATTCAGTCAGCCTATTCAGGACAATGTGGAGGAATATGTGGCGGGCGTGAAAAGCTCGCTGGTCGTCAAAATTTTTGGAGATAACCTCGTGGAAATGGAAGCGCAGGCAGACGACGTTGCTGCGAATCTGAAAAATGTGGAAGGTATTACCGACATTCTGGTGTACAGGAATATCGGTCTGCCCGAACTGAATATCAAGCTCGACGAAGGCCGCATGGCGCGGCACGGGGTAGCGATGGCCGACGCGCAGGCGGTGATTGAAATGACAATCGGCGGCAAAGCGGCTTCTGTATTTTACGAAAATGACCGGATGTTTGATATCACGATCCGGTACCAGGAAAAATACCGGAATACCGAGGAAGAGATCGGCAATATCCTGATCCCGTCGCTCGACGATCACCAGGTACCTTTGAAAGAAATTGCCACGATAGGCACGCGTACCGGCCCCGCATTTATTTACCGCGAAGGCAGCAGCCGCTATATCGGAGTGGGTTTTAGTATTGAAGGAAGGGATTTGGGGAGTACCATTGCGGAGGGGCAGAAAGTGGTGAAAGACAATGTGAAGTTTCCGAAGAACACGAAAGTGGAATGGGCGGGCGAGTTTGAAAGCAAGGAACGCGCTACCCGGCAGCTGACGCTGATCATCCCGGCGGCTGTGGTGATGATCGTCTTTTTACTATACATGAATTTCGGAAATGTAAAAGACACGCTGATTTCGCTCATTACCATTCCGTTTGCATTCATCGGCGGCTTTATCTCGCTTTGGGTAACCAATACGATCTTCGGCATTTCGGCGGGAATCGGGTTTATTATTCTGTTCGGAGTTTGTACGATCGACGGAATTATTCTGGTGCACGTGATGAAAGATAACCTTTTGCACAAACTGCCACTTAAACAGGCTATTTCCGACGGTATCTACGGCCGGATCCGCCCGGTGATTATGATCGCATTAATGGGCTCGCTCGGGTTATTGCCCGCCGCACTTTCAAATGGAATGGGCTCCGAGATCCAGAAGCCGCTTGCTATTATGATCGTAGGTGGATTGTTGATATGTATGTTCTTGTCATTCACCGTGTTGCCCCAGATTTTCTACTGGGCGTACCGCAAAAATGATCGTGCGCTGGCGGATCAATCATGATGATTTTAACAACTAAACGAGCTATCCGTTTCGCCCGGACCAGCTGCATTTTTCTGCTGGTTTCGGGAATTGGATATGCGCAAAATACCACCGAAAACGTCACTTATGCGGATTCGTCTGGTGCTTCCGTTTCCGTGGCGGGGTATATGGGAAGCTCGGGTCGCACGCCGTTCTGGATACAATCCAACCAGTTTGGGACAATACCGAAAACGGGCCCGGCGGCGGTAATAAGTGGAGAAGTAAGTTATTTCAAACCATTGGGTTCGACGTCGGGACACTGGCGGGTGGGAGTAGGCGCGGAGGCGACGGCTTTTATTTCAAACCAAAACAAAATACTACTGCCCCAGGGGCACGCAACCCTGCGATATAAGAACTGGGAATTGTTTGCGGGGAGAAAAAAACAGTGGGTCGGGCTGGCCGATTCCACGCTCGGAACGGGTTCCTACGCCTGGTCCACCAATGCATTGCCGATCCCGAAAGTGCAGCTGGGTACCATCGGGTTTGTGCCGGTACCTTTCACCCAAGGCTGGATTTCGTTTCAGGGATTTTATTCAGACGGCTGGTTTGAGCGGGAACGGCCGGTCACGCCCGGCCTCCGTTTGCACCAAAAGTCACTCTACGGAAGGATCGGAAAGCCGCATTCGAAACTGAAATTATACGGGGGCTTCAATCACCAGGTGCAATGGAGCGGGAAGTCGGATTTCAATACGATCGACGGGGAAATGCCCAAGGGTTTCAAGAATTATCTCAATGTGATTTTCGGGACGCGCGGGGCCGAAAATGCCAGTCATTTTGACGAGACGAACCGGGTAGGTAACCACCTGGGCAGCATTGATCTGGCGATGGAAATTGAAACGGAGCCGGTCCAAATACTCATTTATCGCCAGCATATTTACGAGGACGGTTCACTTTTCTGGCTGAACAATATTGCCGACGGGCTCAATGGAGTGCGTTTCAAGCGAAAAAAAGCAGGGAGATCCAATTTTGAGATCAATACCCTTTTGCTGGAATATCTTCACACCAAAAGTCAGGGCGGGCCGGAAGCGGACGATAATCTGCCTGGCTGGAAGCGCGGTAAGGACGATTATTTCAATAACGGGCAGGTGCGTGACGGCTGGTCCTATTTCGACAGGACCATAGGTACGCCGTTTATCACACCCACTTCGGACACGCGCTGGAACTGGCCGAATTATGCCAATTTTTTCACCAGCAACAACCGGGTGGCAGTCATGCATGTGGGCGTGGAGGGTACTTTACTGCGGCAAGTGAGCTGGCTTGGGAAATTCTCCTATTCACGGAATTTCGGCGTTTACGATTCGCCGTTTGAAGGAAGTCCGGCCCAGTTTTCGGCATTGCTGAGCTTGCAGACGCAACCCGGCTTTGTGAAAAATACGGTGCTGAAAGTGATGCTGGCGACGGATCTGGGCGACTTATATCCCCGCAATTACGGCGCAGGAATTTCCATTGCGCGGCTGTTCAGTTATTGATCTCCCGTTTCCGCATCGGCATCGCGTCGATGAGGCCGAAGAGCTTTTCAGTGGGTACAGCTTCGTCTGACCGATGCTTTTCGCCCCCGTCCCGGCCGACCAAAATGAAGGTAAATGCCTCGTTGGTATCAACTTTCCATTTCTTCCACTGATCTGCATTTTGGGTAGAAAATGGGATGCTTTCGACATTGATATCGCGCTCCTGCATTCCTTTTTTGGCTGCCTCAAATATTGACAACTGGGATTTTAATTGCTGTGCGCCATTTGCCTTGTAAAATAGCAACACTTTCCGCGGTTCGTCGGCTATGGACATGGTCATGAATAGTAATACAAAAAGTGTTTTCATAATAGGAAAATCAGTCTAGTGATTTCAGAAATTGATGTGCGGTATTTAATAACGCTTTTTGCTTTTCAGTTTCCATTTTATCGAAGTTACCAAGCAACATTCCTATTCTCGGATTTTGCTGGAAAAAGCTTCGGTGCACGTGCATAAATCGCCAGAACAATGCATTCCAAATATCCTGCCACGGCCCTTTATCGTAATTACTCATTTTCATGATATAATTACTTCCGGCAATGTAAGGCTTGGTCGCCATAAGCCCGCCGTCGGCAAACTGGCTCATCGCATATACATTCGGGACCATTACCCAATCGTAGGCATCAATAAACAATTCCATAAACCATTGATACACATCGTCTGGATCAAATTCACACAATAGCATGAAATTCCCCAGCACCATCAATCGCTCGATGTGGTGACAATAGCCGCGTTCGAGTACTTTTTTAATCGTGTGGTCAATAGGCGTAATGCCGGTGGTTCCGTCGTAAAATGATTTCGGTATTTTTCGTGTAAAATTCCAGTAATTTTTGGTGCGCGCAATGGAGCCTTTGCATTCATAAAAACCACGCATGAATTCGCGCCAGCCTATGATCTGACGGATAAATCCTTCGGTTGAATTCAGCGGGATATGATGCGTTTCGGCGTATTTCACTACTGTTTCAATGATTTCATCTGGCGTAATCAGCCCCACATTCAGCATGGGCGTGAGCATACCATGATGTAAAATGCTTTCCTCTTTCACGATCGCATCTTCGTAAGGACCGAATTCCTGAAAACGATCTCTCAGGAAATCAGAAAGCCACTTTTTCGCCGATTCGTGATCACCTGGGTAAAGCGGGTGTTTGGTCAGCTGGCCGAGGTTATCTTTGAAATGCGTTTGAACGTAGGTTTTTGCTTCTTCGTAATGCGCATTCGTGTCGGGATATTGCACGTGCGGCGGTTCCTTTTTGCGGGGATACTTTTTTCGGTTTTCGGTATCATAACTCCAAGCGCCACCGATCGGATCATCGTTTTTATCCAGTAATATCTTTCTCTTTTTACGTTCCTGAATGTAAAATTCAGTCTGGAAAAATTTCTTCTTTTTATCCTGAAAAAACACTTTTAATTCTTCCTTACTATTCAGAAAAAGGGGACTTGGATATTCGACGATTTCGATGTTCGCTTTTGCAGCGGCCGATGCTAATCTTTGGCCAAGCCAATTATCAGTCGGATCAATGTAATGGATGGTTTTAATCTTTTTTGAATGCAGTTCAGCAACCAGTTTCCTTACATCAGAAAGCGGACTTTTTGATTCCACATAAAACACTTCAATATTTTTAGATTTCAGAAAATCAGCGTACCATTTCATCGTCGCGCGGTGAAAAGCTATTTTCTGTTTATGGAATGCAAACTGATTGAAATAAAGTGTTTCCTCCACCAGATAAACGGGGAATCCATTTTCTGCAACCGGGCTTTTTTCAAACAATTGATGCGGAAATATGATATTAACTGCCTGCATGTATTTTGTTTTTGTTGCCCCTGCATTTGTCGCTGCAATATTTCACCTCGTCCCAAACCTTCTCCCACTTTTTACGCCACGTAAATGGCCTGCCGCAAACGATACACACTTTTTCGGGCAAATGCTCCTTTTTCATTTTTGGTTGCCCAATGCCTGAAAAGCCGGCAAATCGGCTGGTTGGCAGTCGGATATCCTGCAATTAGCATAAGTGTGCCAAAGCATAGAGATCAAGGTTTTTGATGGTTTGTGCTGCAATATGCTGCAACGCCAGTTCGGTCAGCGGAATCGCGTTTTCATTGACGTCGGGCAGTGAGCCGGCCGCCACATTTGCCAGCCTGATTCCGCTCAGGGCAATAGCGTCCTTGTCTATATGGTCCGTGGAGAAGGATCTTGTCGCGATGAAACTGATGCCCAGATCGGCGAGTTTGTCGACCACGGCTGCCGAAACGTCGTCGCAAGTGCTGACAATTACAGCGTTCTTACCCCTGGCATAGTGGCAGGTGGTTTCGCTTAACGAATTGGATATCAGTGTGATATTGTGCTTTTTCTGATTGGCTTTTGCCAGTGGTTCTTTTTCGAATGCTTTGATGCTGTATGCGACAACTTTCATAAAAAAACCGGTTCTATTCAACTTGATGCGAATGTAGCCGGGTTATGTTGCACAGTCTTTAATGGAGATCATGGATAAATGTGACGCTGGTCAATTTTTCATCCCCACCAAACCTTCCTGGTCGAGGATTCTGAGCAAACTGCCTTTTTTATCGATCAACCCTTCATTTTGAAAATCGGACAAGGTGCGACTCACCGTTTCAATAGCGATCCCGACCATCGTCGCCAGCTGATCTCTGGAAATTTTAAATTCATTCAGGCCGTCGGGAGACTGCCTGCTTAATCGTAAGAGCGTGTGGGACAGCCTTTTTCTAACTGAATTGTACGCAAGATCAAGCAGTTGCTCTTCTTTGTCGCGGATATTGTTGGATAAAATTTTGATGAACTGATTACCGATCTGAGGGTATTTGTTCAAAAGTTTTAAAACAGAATCTTTCAAAAGCAGGCATACCGCAGTGTCCTCCACCGCCTGTGCCGTTTCGCTGAATGCTTCATCGAGCAGCAGCGCGCTTACACCCAGATAATCGTCCGGGTAATACAATCCGGTGATCAGATCTCTGCCGTCATCGGCCTGTTTGGCCGTTTTAATGCATCCTTCCAGTACCAGATAAAGGCCCGGCGGCTGGTCACCGGCGTAATATAATATCTGTTTCTTTTTGATCTGGCGGATTTTACGGCTCTCAATCAGCGCTTTGAGCTCCGTCGCGCCGGTTTGTGGAATTGCTGTGAGCTTTTCCAGACTTTGCAGTGTATTGCTGTGATATGCCTTCTGCTTTTCTTCTTTTTTCAGCCTGGTTTCAACGGCATTGAGCAGCTCTATATCGTCAAAAGGTTTGGTCAGGTAATCGTCGGCGCCCATTTCCATTCCCCTGCGAAAATCGGCGCGCTCCACTTTGGCAGTCAGGAAAATAAATGGGATCGCATTGGTGACGGGATTTTTATTCAGCAGATAAAGCACGCCGTATCCGTCCAGTTCGGGCATCATGATATCACATAAGATCAGGTCGGGTTTCTGGCTGCTGGCCATTTCTACACCGATCTTGCCATTTCGTGCCTGCAATACCTGGTAGCCGGAAAATTCGAGGATCTCGGCTGTGCTTTCCCGGATATTGTCGTTGTCTTCAATGATCAGTATAGATTCATTCATGCTTTTGGGGAAAAGAAAGTGTGAAACTGGCGCCCTGATTGACCTTACTGGTGAATTCCAGGTGCCCTTCCATCAATTTCGCATAACGCGTCACAATGTGTAATCCCAGGCCGGTCCCGGGAATGGTTCCGGTATTGTGCGCTCTGAAAAAGGCTTCAAACAGATGTTTCTGATCGTGTTCGGGAATTCCAATGCCGTTATCTTTAATCGTAACACTTAACAGGGAAGGTGTTATTTCGGTATTAAATTCAATAAAGGTATTTTCACCCGAATATTTAATGGCATTACTGACCAGATTGACAATTGCGTTTTTCAGAATTGCCTGGTCCAGCGATACCATACTGGAAGTTCCTGTGTGCTGGTAAATAATCTGCTGGTTTTGTTTAGCGATCAGCTGCATTTCTTCGGTAACTTCTTCCGAAAAACGGACGATGTCGAATCGGGTAGGTGCTGTTTTAAATTCGCCTGTTTCCAATCTGTCGAGCGAAAGAAAATCATTTAAAATTCCAGTCAGGTTGCTTACCGAAACCTTTATTTTATCAATGTGTTTGATAATGCCGGGATGAATACATTCACCGGCATATTTTTCAATCAGTATTGCAGAGAGCTGAATGGAGCTTAGTGGGGTACGAAATTCGTGCGACGCCATGGAAACAAACCGGCTTTTAAGCTGTCCGAGTTCGGTTTCCTTTTCAAGCGACTTACTTACTTTTTCTTTTGCATATTCCAGCGCGCTCACGGTTTCTTTCAGCAGTTTCGTCCGCTTTTCAACCTGTTCTTCGAGGTGCAGCAAATGTTCTTTTAATCTTTCTTCCGCCTGTTTCTCGCGGCTCAGATCGTGTATAAAGCCGATGTGGATCTTACGACCAAGAAGCTGCACTTCGCTGAATCCCAGTCGAAAAGGAAAAATATCGCCCGATTTTCTGACGCCGACAGCTTCCCTGTCGGTTCCGGTTATATCATTTGTTATTGTACCGTGAAAATGATTGAGAGATTCGTCTTGCAGTGTTTGAAAGGGCGTGGGCATCAGCATGGAAATATTCTGCCCGATCACTTCGCCGGGTTCATATTCAAATAGTGCGCAGCCGGAGGGATTAATAGTTTCGATTGTCCCGCTGTCATCAATGGTGATGATACCATCAATTGCGTTATCAATGATCGCTTTTAGTAGCGCCGAATTTTCCATGAAATTTGCGCAATTCTCTGCGATTAATATTTTGTAATATAACCTAATTTATCGGGAGCGCAACGGTGCAAGGTATTGACCAACTGTTGCGTCTCTTTTGGAAGAAGTTTACATATTTTCCAGGTTCTGGGTCCTGGTCTGGCTTTGACGGGTATAAGATGAAGGCGAAATACCAGTTACTTTTTTAAATTGATTTGACAAATGGGAAACGCTGCTGTAATGTAGTTTGTGCGAAATTTCGGTGAGGTTCAATTCCTTATATGCCAGCAGCTCTTTTACAAGTTCTATTCGGTGGTTGATAATAAATTGGCGGATACTGATCCCGGTTTCTTCGGTGAATATATTTGACAAATAGGTGTAATCGTAGCCTAGTTTTTGGCTGATATAATCAGAATAATTCGTCTTCGGCGGATCTTCATCATTGTGCACCATTTCCACTATAACCGTCTTGATCTTTTCGATCAGGATGCTCCTTTTATCTTCAATTAATTCCAGTCCGGACTTACTCAAATTTTCCCTCAAAAGCTGACGTTCCGCGGTAGTGATATCCTGCATTAATTTAACAACGCAAAGGTCTATCCTGACAAATTCCAGTCCGAGTTTATGTAACTCGTCCCTGACCATCAGCTTACACCTCAGACTCACCATATTTTTAATATACACGAACATATTTCAGAAGGGTTAACACGGAGTAACTACTATAAATACCTGATCCTAAACCTGGGTATCGGATTCAAGTGAAGGTAGGGCAAAGCTTAAATCTAAAAGGTGATTTGACGCACGAAAAGTAGTGACCGTGCGCAAAGAATGCCTGGGAGACAATCAGCGGTACATGCAAATGGGAAACGTTCGGGCTTACAAAGTCTGCCCGGAGTCTTTTACGCTGACATCAAAAATTCCCGTGAGTACTTTGTCATTCCGCTTGACCTGTAAGAAAAGCCTGTACTGGCCGGCTTTGGGGAATGAATAGGGGAAAGTAATGCGGTTTGAATGGTCCATCCCCATCATTCCGCTACCATTTGTTTCGTACATACCCATTTCGGTCATGAGATATTCCTCCCTCTCCGGGACTGACATCGCTTTTAAACGCGCCAGATAACTGTCGACAGTATCCCGGAAAGCGACGGGGCTGTTCACGAGTTTCGTAGTATCAGCCAGCCGATTTTTGAAGATCTGCTCCGGGGTTTTTGAAAATGATCCTGCCGGGCGCAAATGAATAAACACCGAACCATCAGAGCGGACAACCGCCAGGTGGCCCAATATACCCAGGTAAGGTTCTGGCAGGCAGGCACTTCCGTCGGGATTGAATAGCTCGAAGTTAAGCTCGTAAGCTTTTCCAGCTTCCAATGCTTCATTTTGTTTCCCCTCCATGATCGCATAAGAACCATCTTCGAAAGCAAGTTTTACTCCGGGCAATCCGCAGATCACAAAATTCTCGCCCGGCTTTGCTTTTCGCGGCGCGCTGATCGGGTTGGTTACCACATAAGTATCTTCCCAAAAAACTGCCTCTGACTGAGCTAATGCTGCTTTTTGGCCGGGAATAACGAGCGTATCTGTGATGGTTTCTACAAGCCCGGAATAGGTTAATATGTTGGCATATACCAGGTATTTTCCGGCGGGAACGTTGGGTAATTCGGATTCAAAGGTGGTACTATCTTTTCTTTCTGGGTGAATGCGCGCAAACGCGTCGAAGCCGGGAATGCGGATCAAAAAAGTGTGCATCAGTTTTCCTTGGCTGGGAATCAAGGTGCTTAGCTCACTTCCCCTTCCTTGCTGCCGCCAGTTGGTTGTGTCTACCTTTAATTGGAAAAAACGCTGGCTATTTTCAGTTCTAATTGATGTAATTCCCTGTAAAGTCCTGGAATTGACTTGGTTGTTGCAACCAAATGCTATAAACCAGATCGTAAACAGGAAACCTGCGGGAAGTGCAAACAGCCATAAATTTTTCAGAGCAAATCTTTTTCTTGGAACAGTCGGATCCTGCCAGTTTGCAGCGGTGGACCGGCGGGGTTTCATTTCCATACCAGTTAACTAGTTTGCCCGCGTCCAATGCATTGATTTCCCGAACGTCGGCATACCTACCCAGCCGCGTACTTCCAGCTTGCCGTCGCTTCCAACTTTCAGTCTGCCGCTGTACCATTTGTTATTTCGCGGATCGTAAATTTTCCCGCCTTCCAGCGTTTGCTTGTCTACAATCGAAAAATCCTTGAATATCACCGCGCCGACTTCACCGTTTTTAATGGCCTTGGAAGGATCCTTTATCCAGGTAATTGTCCCGCAATACTTATTGCCGCAGGGCGCGATCGTGATCTTGGAGGTTTGCACGCCCGGATACCAGTTGCCTTCGGTAATATGTTTAGCCGCAGGCTTCATGGATAATAAAACGGTACTGCCCAGCAGGAATAGGGAATATGATATTCTGGTACGCATATCAGGAATCGAGATTGATCGGAGATGAATATAGGATTTCAATCATAACTAAAATACCATACCCACGATTGTCATGCAACGTAACGATCGTTTTGCTGATAGATTTTAGCGGGCGATGTGGGAAGTTTAACCGTTAAATAAGTAGGGTTAAGATTATTCAGTGAAAAAATATTAAATATTTCGTAAAACCATAGGTTAGATTTCCCTTCAAAAACACTCGTTATTAAAACAGTCGCTGATGAAAAAACGCCCGGCGGGAATTGACGAGAAACATCTTTGGCAGGAATACCGGGCGGGCAACATCCTTGCACTAGGCAATATCATGCAATCGCTCTATCCCGACCTGTTTCACTGGGGCATGCGGTTGTACGGCGAAAGGGAGTTTGTAAAGGACTGTATTCAGGAAGTGTTTCTGAACCTGTGGAAACTGCACGGAACGATCGGGGAGGTTGAAAATGTGAAAGGCTATTTGCTAATGGTACTGAAAAGTCACATGCTGCGCGAATTGTCTGACAAAAATCAGATGCTGCAAGCGTGCATTGACGACGATTACACGTTTGCGGTCGAATTCTCGGCCGACTCGCAGATGATTGAAGAAGAGCACGAGATATACCAGTTTCGCACGCTGGAAAAAGTGCTCAATTCACTCCCACAGCGACAAAAAGAATTGATATACCTGCGCTTTTACCAGAATCTGAGTTTCGAGCAGATCGCTTCCGTGATGAATCTTGGCCGGCAATCTGCTTATAACCTGTTTCAAAAATCATTGAATAGCCTTCGCAAGAACTGGCCGGTCGTAGTCCTGTTGTCTTTGCTGTTTGGCGTGTAGTTCTAACAAAATAATCAATCCGGGAAGAAGATGAAGAATTACGCCGCCTATTTACTGGAAGATTTTGCAGGAGACGACGACTTCCGTGACTGGGTGCACGGAGACCGGAGAAAGGAAGATTTTTGGAGGAATTTTCTGAAACAATATCCTGAAAAAGCCGAAGTCATGCAGCGGGCAGAGCAGATCATTCGTGCTTCGCATGTGGCGGAGGAAGCCCTGAGAGGAATAGAAATCAGGCGCGAAGTAGACCGTTTTCTGGAAACAGCGAACCAGGCACATCGAAGCGACACTAGCCGATTTCATCTCAGGCGATGGCTGGCTGCGGCAGCGGTATTGCTAGTCACGCTGTTAGCGGGCTGGCAGTTGTTTCTGCGTGATAAAAATGTGATTTCTAAAAACAATAACACATTATTGACTGCCCCACGACTGGTACAAACGGCCAACGACACGGAAGCACCGATCCGCGTGGCATTGGCAGATGGTTCGGTGGTTGTGCTCAGTCCGAAAAGCAGTATCGGTTATCCTTCCGAGTTCAAAGGCGCCGAGCGAAAAGTGTATCTGAAAGGCGAAGCCGTTTTTTCAGTCACGCGTTCGTCCCGGCCGTTTATGGTTTGCACCGGCGATATGGTGACGAAGGTACTGGGTACGCGCTTCGTGGTGCGTGCATTTGAGCAGGACAAGAAGATCAGCGTTCAGGTTCAATCCGGTAAGGTTTCGGTCTATTCCACCAAACAGGTAGCATCTGCCAATGTCCGGGAGCGGAGCGGCGTGATACTGACCGCCAACCAGGCCGCGATTTTCGAAAAGGAACAAAACCTGGTATCCAAAACGCTCGTCGCGAATCCGGTGCCGATTACCAAGGATAGCAAGGTGGCTAACCATGAATATGATGAAGTGTCGCTTCCGGTTATCCTGCGGGAATTGGAGAAGGGTTATGGTATTGCGATCCAATTTGATGAAGAGAGTTTCCGTAAATGCCGGATCACTGCAAACCTTTCGAACGAAACGCTTTTTGAGAAACTCGACCTGCTTTGCAAGACTGTCAGTGCGAGTTATGAGATTGTAGATGGGCAGATTACAATAGCGGGCCCAGGCTGTCACTGATCCAAGACTTACTATTCCTAAATAAGCTGACTATTCCTAAACCTTTTTAAAAATGACGTGATCAAACCACCAAAAAAAATCGGCAATGGAAGCACCACTGCCGACGGGTTAACCTCCACTGAATGTCCACTCGCCAAAGTTAAAATTCAGTGAAAAATTCCGTTAAACGAACCTTTAACCTTAAACAAAACTATGAAAAAAAATGCTGCCCGGCAATTTGCGGCTAGACTAATGAGATTCTCTCTGATACAGTTTCTGATCATGCTGACAGTAATGGGCATATCGTTTGCGCACGACTCGAACGCCCAGCAATACCTTGATCGCAGGCTGAGCATTGATGCGCAGAATGTGCACTTTAAGAAGGTCCTTTCGGACATTGAAAAGTCTACCGATGTCCGTTTTGTGTACAGTTCCCAGGTCATCGAATCCGGCCGGATGATTACGATCCGACAGCAAAATATGACGCTCGGGCACGTTTTGCAGGTGCTTTTGACGCCATTGCAGATCAATTATGAACTTGTTGGCAAAAAGATCGTGCTCTCAAGTAGCACCCGTGACAACCGCCAGTCGGAGGCAAGTCCGGCCAGCGACCAGGCCCCTGAGCATATTGCCGAATTGCGCATGACGACGGGAAAGGTGACCGACGACAAGGGACTTACTTTGGCCGGGGTGAATGTGGTACTGAAAGGTACCCAGATCGGCACCACAACGGATACCGAAGGCCAGTACTCGCTCGACGTGCAGTCCGAGGGGATATTGGTATTCAGTTTTGTCGGTTATAAAAGCCAGGAAGTGCCGACCGGCGGCCGCTCGGAAGTTTCGGTGAGCCTCGTTGCCGAGGACCGGGCTTTGGAAGAGATTGTGGTAGTAGGTTACGGAACGCAGAAGCAAAGAGAAGTGACGGGTTCCATCGCTACTTTGCAGGCGGCGCAGCTGGAAGATCAGCCGGTCGGGCAGTTTGCCCAGAAGTTGCAGGGACGCATCGCGGGTGTGCAGGTCAACCAGGCGACGGGCGTACCCGGCAGCGGCATGACGATCCGGATCCGCGGCGCGGCGTCCATCAATGCAGGTAACTCGCCGCTTTACGTGGTGGACGGTTTTCCGATCGTAGGGGACATTAACAATATCAACCCCAATGAAATCGAAACCTTCTCTGTGCTGAAAGGCGCTTCGGCCGCCGCATTATATGGTTCGCGTGCGGCAAATGGCGTGGTACTGATCACCACCAAGCAGGCAAAACCGGGCAAGACGGCGATCCAGTTCAGTGCTACTTTCGGTGTAGCGAACGTGCCGCAAAAAGGGCGGGCGAAACTGATGAATTCGAAAGAGTTTTTGCAAGACCGGAAGGCGATTTTTGAGGATAAGATCAAATACGAAGGATACACCGGCGGAATTCCTGAGCTGTACCAAAATCCGGACGCCTGGACCGGACCCGATACCGATTGGTACGAGGAACTGCTGCAACCGGCGGGACAGAATAGCTACAACCTGTCTTTAATGACAAATAAGGACAATTTCAGCTCGGCTACCACCGTCGGTTACTACAAGGAAAAAGGCGCTGTGATCAATAGCGATTTCCAGCGTTTTTCTTTACGTACAAACAATGAGTACCGGGTCAATAAGGCGATCCGAGTGGGCATAAATGTGGCCCCGACTTACCAGGTGGGTAATAATCCAACCAATTCGAGTGATGATTTTTCAAATGGCGACGGATTTTACAGCCTGATTTATTCGGCGATCATCACGCCTCCGATCTTTTCACCTTATGAAACGAATCCTGACGGGACGAGGAAAGTGAGTTTTTCAGGGCCCGGTTTATTTACATTCCCCAACTGGAAACGGTCGCTGGAAGAAACCACCAACAAAAGTTCGTCCACGCGCGTCCTCGCAAATGCTTATGCGGAGGTCGATTTCCTGAAAGATTTTCGGTTCAAGAGTTCGGTATCGATCGATTTGCAGGATCGGAGGCAGCGTACTTTCAGCCCGTCCACTGTCGGAACAATTTTTGCAAATGCGCCCAAGCTCGCCGTGGGTTCTTACCGTACCAGTCAATACACTTCCTGGCTGACAGAAAATACATTAAACTATACCAAAACAATTGGCGGCAATCATAACGTAGAGGCGCTGGTAGGGTATTCCGCCCAGCTTTTCAGACAGGAAAATAACCTTTTGACAGGAACCAGCTTTCCCGATGATGCAGTGAGCTGGATCGACGCGGCGGCAATCAAAAACGGGGGCAGCAATTCCAGCGAATGGTCTTTGCTTTCCATGTTCACCCGTTTGAACTACAATTATAAAGGCAAATACCTGCTCGCAGCTTCCATTCGACGTGACGGCTCCTCGCGTTTCGGGTCTGAAAATCGCTGGGGTTCGTTCCCGTCGATATCGGCTGGCTGGATCATTTCCGATGAAGCTTTTGCGCAAAGGTGGAAGTCTGTCAGCTACCTGAAAATCCGGTCGGAATATGGCGACGCGGGTAATTTCAACATTGGTAACTATAACCAGTTCGGTAACATCGTGACCTCCAATTATGTATTTGGCGGGGCGCTGGTCCAGGGCCGCAGTCCATCCAGTATCGGCAACAATCGCCTGACCTGGGAAACCACGCGCGGAATGGATTTCGGGTTAGATGTCGGCTTATTCAACGACCGGATTTCGCTGACGCTGGACTACTATACCAAACGTACCAAAAACATGCTCTACCAGGTGGATATCCCGGCAGGTACGGGCTTTTCCAATATCCAGGACAATATCGGGGAGTTTAAATTCTGGGGATATGAAGCGGGCGCGACGACAAGAAACCTGGTTGGTGCATTGAAATGGACTACCGATTTTAATGTATCCGTGAACAGGAACCGAGTGATGAAACTGGGTACGAACAATACGCCGATTGGGGGTATTGGCGAATTTCCCGCAGAGATCTGGAAAACAGAAGTAGGGCGCCCGATGGGACAGTTTTACGGTTACGTTTTTGACGGAATATACAAAACGCAGGAGGAGTTCAATTCTCAGGCGAAGCACAGTACCTCGCAGGTTGGCACAGCCCGTATGAAAGACCTCAACAACGACGGTGTGATCGATACCAAAGACCGTACGTACATCGGTAATCCGAGCCCGAAATTTTTGTTTGGGATCAATAATAGCCTGACTTACAAGAATTTCGATTTGAATCTTGTTTTTTCCGGAGCTATCGGAAACAAAATGTACTATTCGCTGGCAGAATGGACAGAAACGCTCGAAGGGATCTTTAATGTGGAAAAATACATGAAAGACCGGTGGCGGTCGGAGGAGAATCCGGGAGCCGGGATAATCGGTCGCTCGCTTTCTGGTACCACTTCCTTTCCAAGAAGTAATTCCGACAGGCTGGTGCTCGACGCTTCCTATCTGACACTCAAAAATGTCACGCTGGGATACACATTGCCGCGCCTGACGAAGTTTGTCAGCAAGGCACGCATATTCGTGAGCATTCAGCAGGCATTTGTACTGACCAAATACAAAGGTTCCAACCCGGAAGCGAGCCTCAACGGATTGAACGGACTTCGGGAAGGTTTGGATGTGAGCCCGTATCCCGTCCCGCGGACTTCGGCTTTGGGTTTGAATGTAAGCTTCTAATCGCTAACCTTTTACAAGATGAAAAATAGTATATATATCATCCTCTCGCTCGCGATATTGCTTATGTCGTGTTCGGACGAATTTTTGAACCGGGTACCCGAAAGCTCAGTCACGTCGGGTAACTTTTACGAAACCGAGGCCCAGTTTGAACAGGCACTGATCGGCGCTTATGCTTCGCTGCGAGCCGGAAAAGGGTCGATTGCTTCCTGGACAATGGGCGAAATGCGGTCGGACAATACCCATTTGGAATTCAATAACACAAACCGCGGCGGACAATATATTGAACGCGAGGATACTGATTTTTTCCTGGACAGAGTGGTAAGTAGTGTCGTGGCAGACAAGTACAATTCGCTTTATGTCGGCGTCGCAAGAACCAATGCAATCCTGGATAATATTCCTAATGCGGCGTTCGGTCAGGCTGCGGTTGACAATATCGTCGCACAGGCCAAGTTCCTGCGGGCGGTGTATTACTTTGAGCTAGTGCGCTATTTCGGCGGCGTTCCATTGTATCTCACGACGGTGAAAGCAGCCGGTGAAGCTTATATTCCGAGATCTTCGGTGGAAGAAGTCTATAAAGTGATTTTAGCTGATGTATCCGAAGCGGTTGCCAAGCTGCCGGCACCGACTTTCCCGCAGAGCGGCCGCGCCAACAAGGGTACCGCGCGCATGCTTTTGGCAGATATTTATCTAACCCAAAAAAACTGGTCGGGCGCTGAAAATGAACTGAAAGCTATTATCGAGATGGGTTACTCTTTGCTGCCGGAATATGCTTCTGTGTTCAGCCCTTCTAATAAGAACAGCAGTGAGTCTATTTTGGAGATACAATATCAGCAAGGAAATCAGGGGCAGCAAAGTGATTTTCTGTATCCTTTTTTACCGCTGGCTTCGGATGTTAAGATCATCACAGGCATTATGTCGCAAAACCGGCAGGGTGGCGGCTGGAATGTGCCAACTTATGAGATGATTGAAACGTACGAGCCTGGCGATAAGAGACTTACTGCCTCCATTGCTATTGCCGAAGGTACCGGTGTAGTGGGGGATATGGTGATAGAGGCAATCAAAAGTCCGGTGGGATATAAAGTGCCGGCGGGAAAACGCGCTTATCCTTTCATCAAAAAATACCTGCATGCCCACAGTCTGGAACAAAATACCGACGATAACTTCCCGATCTACCGATATTCCGACGCGCTGCTTTCGATGGCCGAGGCGCTGAATGAGCAGGGGAAATCCGCAGACGCGCTCAAATATCTGAACATGGTAAGGCAACGTGCGGGACTCGCCGCCTCCGCAAATACAAACCAGGCGCAGCTACGTGATATCATCCTGCACGAACGCCGGGTCGAATTTGCATTCGAGAACAAGCGCTGGCTCGATCTCGTGCGCACCGGAAGGGCGATTGAAGTGATGACAAAGAATGGGGAGTATATTAAAAAGGCGCATGCCGGGGAATCTTACATTCCCGCTAACAGCTACCAGATCACAGAACAAAAACTGCTTTTCCCCATTCCAAACCGGGAGATACTGATCGGGGACCTGCAACAAAATCCTGGATATTGATTAAAACAAAAAATGCTGAAATGCGCTTGTTGATAAATAGAAAAAGAATGAGGAGGGTGGGCTGGCAAATGGCATTCTGTGGCCTGGGTTGGGCTGCATTGCTTTTGTTTTCTTGCGGAGAAGAGGCTGCTGAACAGGAAGTTGGCTCGTTTGACGGTGAGGTGAGTTACAATTTTGATATTCGGCCGATCCTGTCTGACAAATGCCTGGCCTGTCATGGGCCCGATGCCAATAAGCGGGAAGCGGGGTTACGGCTGGATATTGCAGAAGATGCTTACAAGGCATTGAAGGAAAGTCCCGGAATGCATGGTATCGTTCCGGGAAAACCTGCTCTGTCGGAAGTTTATTTACGGATCACGACGAGTGATACGAGCCTCCTAATGCCACCCAAATCCTCGAACCTCCGTCTGACCGGCGAGGAAGTGGAATTAATCGGGAAATGGATCGAGCAGGGTGCGAAATATGAAAAGCACTGGGCGTTTGTCGCGCCTAAAAAATCTCAGCTGCCCAAAGTAAAGGATGAATCCTGGCCCAAAAATGAGATCGATCGTTTCATTCTTGCTATGCAGGAACGCAAAGGATTGTCCCCGAATCCCGAGGCAGATCGCGAACGTTTGTTGAAGAGGCTAAGCCTCGACCTGACTGGTCTTCCGCCGGATATCACGATGATGGACGATTTTCTGGCAGATCAGAGCCCGAAAGCTTACGAAAAAGTAGTCGATAAGCTGCTCGCGAGTCCGGCGTACGGAGAGCGAATGGCGCTGCCGTGGCTGGATGTGGCGAGGTATTCAGATTCGTACGGTTACCAGATGGATAATTTCCGGACGCAGTGGCCGTGGCGGGATTGGGTAATCCACGCATTTAACAAAAATCTGTCTTACAAAGACTTTATTACCTGGCAGTTAGCCGGTGATCTCATACCGGGCGGCGGAAAAGAACAGCTTCTTGCAACGGGCTTCAACCGGAATCACAAGATCACCGAAGAAGGTGCGGTAGACGAAGAAGAATACCGGATCAGCTACGTGACCGACCGCAGCGACACATTTGGCAAAGCATTACTGGGCGTCACCATGGAATGCGCCCATTGCCACGACCATAAATATGACCCGGTTACGCAGAAAGAGTATTTTCAGATGTTTTCATTTTTCAATAATGTGAACGAAATGCGTGCGGTATATACCGCCATCGACCCGTCGGTAGGAAAGCCCGAAGCTTATGCTAAAAAGCCGATGATGGAAATTACTGACGCAGATGCAAAGGGTATTCTTGACTTCGTAAATAAACAGGACACTGCCCGCCTGATCGTTTCGGTTATGGGGGATCTCGATTCATTACGAAAGACTTATGTATTGCAAAGAGGCATTTTTAATTCTTATGGAGAAGAAGTGCAGGCTGGTACACCCAGGTCTATCCTGCCTTTTGATCCGGAATATCCCAAAAATCGCCTCGGCCTGGCCAAGTGGCTTTTTGATAAGCGCAATCCGTTGACAGCGAGGGTGTTTGTCAATAGAATGTGGCAGGAATTTTTTGGAAGAGGTATTGTAAAAACGGTGGGCGACTTCGGTATGCAAGGCGAACTGCCCACACATCCCGCACTGCTGGACTGGCTTTCCGTCGACTTTGCGGAACACAACTGGGATATGAAAAGGCTGGTCAAACAAATGGTCATGTCGGCTACCTACCGGCAGTCGGTTGTGGTGAGTGCAGATAAAAGAAATGCAGATCCCGAAAATATCTATCTGGCGCGGTCGCCCCGTTACCGCATTCCCGCGGAGTTTGTGAAAGATGTGGTGCTTGCCAGCAGCGGCCTGCTCAACAGGCAGATCGGCGGCCCGAGCGTAAAACCTTATCAGCCTGAGGGGCTTTGGGAAGGAGCTACCGCAGGTGGAGACGGTTTATTGTCCGTATACCGGCAGGATCACGGGCCCGATTTGTACCGGCGCGGCATGTACACCTTTGTAAAACGGACCGTGCCGCCGCCGTCGATGGCGATCTTCGACGCAAGTAACCGGGATCTGTGTGAAGTTTCCCGTCAAAAAACGAATACGCCGTTGCAGGCACTGGTGATGATGAATGATCCTGCCGTGTTGGAAGCGTCACGTGTGCTGGCTGCGAGGCTGTTGCAGGAAAAAAAACCGGTTGAGGATAAAATCACAAAGGCATTCAGGCAGATCGTTTGCAGGAAACCGACAGCCAGAGAATTGGCTGTACTTGTGGAATATTATGCCGAAGAACAAAAAGCGATGACCGATGCAAAGGCCGCCAAGTCGGTGATGCTGGGCGAATATCCGCTTTCAAAAGTGGACAGGAAACAACTGGCTGTGCTAATGCGCGTAATATCTACGATTTATAACCTGGAAGAGGCGATTACAAAAACATGAGCAAGATGCAGAACGAAATTCTTGAACATTATCTGACTTTCAACCGGCGACGGTTCCTGTCAAAACTTAGCCTGGGAATAGGTAGTGCCGCCCTGGGCTCATTGCTGATACCTGATCTTTTCAGTAAAGATACTGCTGGTGCCGGGGCCGATTTTCCGCCTGGCATTCCCCATTTTGCTCCTAAGGCAAAGCGGGTGATCTACCTCTTTCAAAACGGCGCCCCGTCGCAGCTCGAATCCTTTGATTATAAACCGAAACTGCGGGAAATGAACGGGCAGGACCTCCCCGAATCCGTACGTGGAGGCCAGCGTCTTACCGGCTTTACTGCCACCCAGGCGTCGCTGCCGATGGTAGGTTCGTTTGTCGATTTCAATCAATATGGCCAATCTAGGGCATGGATCAGTGACCTTTTTCCGCATACGGCCAAGGTGGTAGACGATATCTGTATTATCCGGTCAATGCACACGGAAGCGATCAACCACGACCCGGCGATCACGTTTTTTCAGACAGGCGCGCAACAGGGAAATCGCCCGAGCATGGGCGCGTGGCTGAGTTACGGATTGGGTAGCGAGAACAAAAACCTGCCCGCATTCACCGTTTTGATTTCAAGGGGAAAAGGGAATAGTCAGGGTGTGTATTCCAAATTATGGTCCAACGGTTTTCTCGATTCCATTCACCAGGGCGTGCAATTCAGTAAGGGTGAAAATCCGGTACTGTACCTCAACGATCCCGAAGGAATGGACAAGACCGACCGCCGCCGTATGCTGGACAAGCTTTCGTCCCTGAATGAAATGGCCCATGAAGAGCTAGGCGATCCGGAAATTACGAGCAAGATCAGGCAATATGAAATGGCTTACCGCATGCAAACTGCCGTGCCCGAAACGCTCGACCTGTCGAAAGAATCGGACGATATTATCAAGCTCTATGGTCCCGAATGCATGATTCCCGGCACATTCGCAGCGAATTGTCTCCTTGCGAGGAAACTGTCGGAAAACGGCGTGCGCTTTGTGCAGCTTTACCACCAGGGCTGGGACCAGCATGCAGACCTTCCGCGTGACATCAGCTGGCAGGCGAAGGACGTGGACCAGGCGTCTGCCGCATTGGTTACCGACCTCAAACAACGCGGTATGCTCGACGAAACGCTGGTGATCTGGGGCGGCGAATTCGGCCGGACGAATTTCAGCCAGGGCGCGCTTACCAAAGATAATTACGGCCGGGATCACCACCCGCGTTGTTTCAGTATCTGGATGGCGGGCGGCGGCGTCAAGCCAGGCATTGTGTACGGCGAGACCGACGAGTTCGGATATAATGTGATCAAAGACCCCGTGCATGTGCACGACTTTCAGGCAACTGTCATGAACCAGCTTGGGTTGGATCACGAAAAGCTGGTTTACAAACATTTGGGCAGGCGGTTCCGGTTGACCGACGTTTCAGGAAAAGTAATCCGTGATATTCTCTCCTGAATATTCCTTTAAAAAAGACTATTCGCTTCTGAGCACATCCACCGGGTTGCTTCTCGCTGCTTTCAGTGTCTGCGAACCGATCATCAGGAATGCGATCACGAGTACCAAGAGCAGGCCGGCAAAGAGTTCGGCGATTTGGACGGGAGTATGGTACGGGAAATTGGTGAGTACGAATTTTTCGAAAAACAAATAGGTTACCGGCAGCGCGATGAGTGCCGATATCGACAGCAGTATCAGAAACCCACGGCTTAGTAAAAAGATAAGACTGCTAGAACTCGCGCCCATCACTTTGCGGATACCAATTTCCTTCAACCTGGTTTCGGTGGTGAATACGACCATTCCGAACAATCCCATCGATGCAATGGAAATAGCGAGGACGGAGAGAAAACCAATGATTTTGATCATCGTGGAAAATTCGCTGTAAGCTTCTTCTATTTCCTGGTCGTAAAAATTAGCCTTGAATGGATGAACCCGGTCGATTTTCTTCCAGGTCGATTCGATTTTCGCCATTGTCGCCAGCATGTCGGCACTTTGAATTTTTGCATTGACAATAGCCCCGTCTTCCGGTGTCCAGAACATGAATGCGGCCGGTTCTATGAGGTTGTCGACCTTACCGTAGTGAAAGTCTTTCATCACACCGACAATGGTCATTTTACGATCAGTAATCCGAAAACTATTGAAAATCACCTCTTTCCCGATCGCCTGCTCGGGGCTACCCAGGTTGAAACGCTTCAATACCTGCTCATTGACGATCACTTCACGGGCCGCCGCAGCTGTGGTGGGCCGGGCGATAAAATTGCTGCCGGCGAGGAGCTTGTAACCGTGCAGAGGCAGATATTTTTCGTCAACATGATTGGTCAATACCAGCGCAGAGTCCCTGGAATCCTTGTATTTCATGTGGCCGCCCCACGCATTCCCCACGCTGGTCACGATCAGCGACCGTGAAACTGCGCTCACTTCCGGCATTTCGCTGAGCTCTTTCAAAAGGGCGTCGGGCTTATTTCCCTGCATATTGATGTTCAGGATATTTTCTGTGTTAAAACCCAGATCGAATGCGAGGATGTTTTTATACTGCGCATAACCCACGGCCGTGGTAGTGATGAAAATTAAAGTCACCGTATATTGAACCACCACCAGTGCGCGCCTGAGGGTCAGGTGTTTAAAGACTTTTACGGAGGATACATTGCCGAGCGCATGGATCGCGCTCACTTTGGAGAAGAATATGGCTGGCATGAGGCCGGCGATCACACCTACTGTCACTGAAAAGAATACAAATGCGGCAACCATGGCCGGCGTGAGATCGAGTTTCACGGTGCGCTGCATTTCAGGGGCCATGCTGATCAGCTGCGGACGCAATACCAGAAATATAAAATAGGAGAGGAAAAGGGCCGCCAGCGAGATCATGATCGCCTCGGCAAAAAATTGCTGCCGGACCTGGCCTTTCTGCGCGCCGATCGCCTTGCGGAGACCAATTTCCTTGAAGCGGCGCATAGCGCGTGCGATCGAGAGATTGGTGTAATTAAAACACGCGGATAAGATCACGATAAATGCAAGCCCACCCAGTATCCACAAAACAGCCGTAGGTATATGCGGGCCCGAAGAGCCGCTCATGGAGCCAGAACGCAGACTTTCCCCGACCACAATGTCATTCAAAGGAAGCAGTTCGAGCTGGATCTTCGTTTTTTCATCGGCCAGGTTTTCCTGCTTTGCAATGGCGTCAAGCTGCGATCGAATGAAGGAAAGATCCGCTTTTTCGGGCAATAGCAGGTATACCGAATTTGAAAACATATTGGTCCAGTTCTCAAAATTCTTGTCCTGTTTATTGAGCTGCCCCGCCGTGGAAAGTGAAACCAGTGCTTCGAAACTAATGTGTGAAAAGAATGGAACATCCTTCATGACGCCGGTCACCTGGTAATCCAGAGTATCAAACTTAACCGCTTTGCCGACCGCAGATTGGTTACCAAACAACTTCTTCGCCGCTGTTTCCGTAAGCACGACCGAGTACGGATCACGCAGCGCAGTTTCGGGATTTCCTTCCAGCATTGGAAAAGTAAAGATCCCGAATAGCGACGGCTCGGCCCACAATCCTTTGATAGGAAGAATATGATCGCCCACTTTCGCATCGGCCGAAAAATCGTTGCGCAGCGTAGCTACCTCTTCCACACCGGTCACTTTCTCCCGGATCAGCTTACCCGTTTTAAGGGATGTGGATGAAAATTTTCCACCTTGTTCTCCCTGAAAACTAGCCACACTGGTAATGCGATAAATCTGCTCACCGTTTTTGTGAAACCTGTCATACGAACGCAGGTCAAGCACGAATGCGATCAGCAATAAACCGACGGACATACTAATAGCAAGGCCGACGATATTAATTGCAGAGAACAGTTTGTTGCGCATTAAGCTGCGTCCCGATGTTTTGAAGTAGCTTCCTATCATGGTTCAGTCAGAGATATTTCCAACGACTTTTCGAAACTTTCGTGCCTTTGTTGCAAGCCGCTGACATTCAATTGGTTGATGTATGCCATTTTGCAACTGTTGTTCGAAAATGGACAATACTTATTTTTAATCGAACATCTTGAAGAAGGGCCGGGTTTCAGGTTAAGCAGGCATAATATTTTATCTCGATAAGGTTAGATTATAACCCAAATGAAAAATGTTTAACGTTTCTCCTCATCAAAAAACAACCGGCCTTGCCGTATTAAGTTTGAATTGTCTCCTGATTATCAATGAGTTTTGCGAACGTTCAGCTGCATATCAGCTGCTTATTGAATCGCATTTTTACCAAAAACTTCAAGTATTACTGATGCCGCTCGCAGACCCTGGCACCGGGTTCAGCAGGCACGGTCGGAAGATCTGTCAGGCTATCGCATAAGCTACGTATAGCTCGGATTGTTATGCACTTTCAGCTGTTTCCAGCGGTTTTTGACGGGTCCGGAATATGCATCAAGGGCATTATTGCGCCCGAAACTACCAGAAGAAAAGTCTGCAAAATCTTAATAACGAATACTGAATAATGAAGAAAGGACATCGTGTAGAGGTTCCCACCCCGTGGCAGAGATTAATGGGGATGCTGTATGTAGAAAGGACCACGATCAACTATATATTTATTTACGCCATCCTGATCGGCCTTATCGGGCTGAGCCTGCCGCTGGGTACTACTGCGGTTTTCAACTTTCTTTCCAACGGAGCATTATACAGCTCCACGTATATATTGATCGGTGTCGTGCTGCTCGGTGTAGTGGTTGGAGGGTTATTGCTGATCGGCCAGCTCACTTTGGTTGAAGTGCTTGAGCAGAAGATATTTGCAAAGGCGACACTGGAATTTGCGTACCGTTTTCCAAGAATAAAAAAGTCGGAGCTGACAGGTGAATATCCGCCTGAGCTGGTCAACCGCTTCTTTGAGGTACTGACCATCCAGAAAGGGCTGACAAAATTGCTGGTTGACGTGGTCGCATCGAGCGTCCAGATCTTCTTTGCTGCGATCCTGCTCTCGTTCTATCACCCCGTATTCGTCATTTTCGGGGTGATTACAGTGCTCATCATTTTACTAATGCTCGCGCTTTTTTATAGAAGAGGAGTATTGACGAGCATTGACGAATCTGAATATAAGTATGAGGTTGTGGCTTATTTGGAATCGGTTGCGGGCGATCTGGACCGTTATCGCGATCAGCCTGCGCAGATGAAAAGGGTGATCCTCGAAACTGACAAGATCACTGCCAGCTATCTGAAAGCGAGAAAAGCGCATTTCAAGATCCTGCGAAAGTTCTTCGCCAGCTCGGTCGCTTTACGTACCATCTTAATGGGCGGGCTTTTGTTTATGGGATCCTATTACGTGATCGAGCGACAAATTACATTGGGTCAATTCGTTGCCGCTGAGGTGATTATCGTGCAGATCAGTTATGCGGTCGAGAAATTCATGACAAGTTTGAATACAATATTCGATATGGTGACCGGTGCCGAAAAGCTGGCGGTGGTTACAGATCTGGAATTGGAAGAAAGTGAGGTGAGCAATGGCTACTAATACAACAGAAAAGAAGATGTGGGAAGAAATGGGGCCGTTTTCCCAACGCGAAGTACTGAAAACGCGCGGTCCCGTATTGCTTGGAAAAATCATGCTGGTGCTTCTTCTGGTCTTCGTGGTCGGGCTGTTCCTGCCCTGGCGGCAAACCATTCCGGGCCGTGGTAACGTGACTGCATTGAGACCGGAAGACCGGCCTCAAACCGTTCAGAATCAGATTGGTGGACGCATTGAGCATTGGGCGGTACGCGAAGGGGAGCATGTAGATAAAGGCGATACGATCCTGGTTATTTCAGAAACCAGCCAATCGTATTTTGACCCTCAATTACCTTTGCGGCTACAAGAACAGCTGCGTGCAAAAGAAGGAAGTGAGGGCGCAGCTGCCCAGAAAATGGCGGCTACCGTTGCCCAAATGGACGCCCTGCGTGCAGGATTGACGATCAAGCTCAACTCGGCAAGAAACAAAGTCCGCCAGGCGGAAAACAACGTGCAGATCGACAGTGCCGATCTGGTAGCGGTTCAGCGGTTTTTTGATATTGCGAAATCGCGCCTTACACGTTACGAGGCGGGTTACGAAAAAGGGCTGTTCTCCCTCACTGATATCGAATCCCGGAGATTGAAATTGCAGGAGGATAATGCCAAGGTGATCAGTCAGCAGAACAAGCTGAACAACTCTGTACAATCGTTGCGGAATGCGCAGATCGAGCTGGACAATATCAAGGCGGAATACGATCAGTCGGTCGCAAAAGCTCAATCTGAACTCAGTTCGGCGCTTTCAAGTAAGGTGAGTGCGCAGGGGGAAATATCCAAACTGCGCAACGAGATCTCGAATAATGATATCCGCAGAGGATTGTATGTAGTACGTGCGCCGCAGGCCGGTTTCGTTGTCAAAACGCTGAAAGCGGGTATTGGGGAGAACATCAAAGAAGGCGAATCGATCGCCACACTTCAACCCGACGCGCCGCTGGTGGCCGCGGAAATATATGTGGATGCGATGGACGTGCCGTTGATCCTGAATAACAGCGACGTAAGGTTACAGTTTGAAGGCTGGCCGTCGGTGCAGTTTTCCGGCTGGCCGTCTGTGGCGGTGGGTACCTTCGCAGGAAAAGTGTCGGTAATCGACCTGGTAAGCAGTGAAAACGGGAAGTACCGCCTATTGGTGCGACCCACCAATCCGGTACCTGAGAAGGACCAGCCCTGGCCCAAACAGCTGCGGCAGGGGTCGGGCGTTTATGGTCGTGTGATTCTGGAATCGGTTCCGCTGTGGTATGAGATATGGCGGCTACTCAATGGATTTCCGCCAAGTTTGAAGGCGGAGCCGGCTGTGCAGGTGGGGGCCAGATATTGATGAGAAAGGAAGTGAAAATGTTCAGCATGAAGTATTTAATAAAAGCTAAACCAGTGCTTATCCTGCTGCTTTTGCTCGTTACCAGCCCGGTAACCTGCTTTGCTCAGGCGGACACGGTCGTAGGTACCGCGCGGGTTTTTACATTGCATGATCTGGAACAGATCGTACTTGCCAATCACCCGATCGTGAAGCAGGCCGGGCTTCTGAGTGAGGAGGCGCGCGCAAAAGTACAGCAGGCGTGGGGCGATTTTGACCCGGCGCTGAAAAGCGGTTTTAACAGAAAGATATTCGGCAATACGGAGTATTATAACAATTGGTCTAATGAACTAAAAGTGCCTCTCTGGCTTGCAGGGGCGGATTTGAAGATTGGCTATGATCGGTTCGTCGGCGAAAACACCAATCCTGAAACGCGAACCGGCATACCCGGTCTCGCCGGGCTCGGGTTGAATGTCCCGCTGGGCCAGGGACTTCTGATCGACGCGCGGCGGAATACTTTGCGGCAGGCACGCGTGATGGTCAATTATGCGGAGGCAGAAAAGATCAAGGAGATCAATACAGTTTGGTATGATGCGGTGAAAAGTTACTGGGACTGGTTTTATGCTTACCGGCAATATACATTGATCCGCGACGGCGCAGATCTCGCTTACAGAAGGTTCTTGTTTTTGAAAAATCAGACATTAATGGGGGATAAACCTGCGATAGATTCGGTGGAAGCCGCTATTACTTACCAGGAACGCAGCTTGCAGCTTGAAAAGATCAAGGTAGAAATGAACAATGCGCGCCTGCTGATGTCCAATCACTTGTGGAACGAGCGCGAGGAACCGGTGGAAGTGCCCGAGAATTCAGTCCCTCAGGAGACCGAACCGCCCGGCTCGAAATTTTACCGCAACCAGCTCGAAACGCTGATCAGTTATGCATCCACGGCGCATCCCCAACTTTTAATGCTGAAAAACAAGGGCTTACAGCTGCAACTTGAACGAAATTACCGGCGCGAAATGCTGAAACCCAAGCTTAATGTCAGCGCGTCGCTGATCACGAGCCGAACGGATTTCGGTTCCTACGTTCCCGAATATTACGACCTCCGCTGGAACAACTACAAGCTCGGCGTAGACTTTTCCTTTCCCCTTTTTCTGCGCGAGCAGCGAGGAAAATTGCAGGAGATTAAAGTGCGGCAGCAGGCGCTGCGCTACGACGTACAGCAGACTGGTCGAGAGATCAATACGAGTATTCTCAATGCATTCAATAACCTGGTAGCATACGAATCTCAGCTCGCTATTCAGAATCAAAGTGTTCAAAACCAGCAGATCCTGGTCGATGGTGAGCTGGCGAAGTTTGAGCTGGGAGAGAGTACGCTGTTCCTGATCAATAGCCGGGAAACCAAGCTGATCGATATGAAAGTGAAAATGGCGGAGCTCGTGACGGGCTACCAGAAAGCAGTGGCGCAGCTTTATTATTCTGTCGGAAATATCGGTGAAAGGTAGTTTTCAAGACTCCATAATTCGGAGTGCCCCGAGGTAATTATGCAAACGGAGTATCACAAATGCGCAATCCGTTATCAGTTTTTCATATTTCACAGTCATAGATTTGCAGCATTCTAATATGTTATAGCACGCTTCCGAGGAAGTTGTACATGCATATTAGTGTCTCAAATCCCTGTTGACTGCAATGAGCGCTGCATCTCCGATCAAATATATTATCCTCTCCGGAATCGTCATTTTGGTTGCGGGTTTGTTTTGGAAAGGATTTGGTAATAAAGGGGTTACGGCTGATAAAGGTATCTCCTATAACTATCAGGTACGCCCCATTCTTTCGGACAAATGCTTCGCCTGCCACGGGCCGGATGCCAACAAAAGGGAAGCCGGTTTGCGGTTGGATATTGCAGAAAATGCATATTCGGCGCTGGAAGGGAAAGACAAATACGCCATTGTCCCCGGTAACCCGCAAGCTTCGGAGGTGTACAAACGGATCACTTCTACCGATCCCGAATATCAAATGCCCACACCCGGGTCGCATTTGGGGCTTTTGAATGAAAATGAAATTGCTCTGATCAAAAACTGGATCTCACAGGGCGCGAAGTACGAGCAGCATTGGGCATTCACGGTTCCTACGCAAGCCACATTGCCGGAGGTACTTGACGAGGATTGGTGTAAAAATGAAATAGACCGTTTCACGCTCGCCAAAATGGACAAGGCGGGTCTCGAACCGAGTGAACAAGCGGCGAAAGAGCATTTGTTGAAACGTGTATCGCTTGACCTCACCGGCCTGGCCCCGTCGCTGGAAATGCAGGAGCAATTCGCAAAAGATGATGCGCCAAACGCCTACGAAAAGATCGTCGATCAGCTTATTTCAGAAAAAGCTTACGGAGAGAAAATGGCGATCCACTGGCTCGACGTGGCGCGGTTTGCGGATTCATACGGTTACCAAAACGACGATGTGCGCACACAATGGGCGTGGCGCGATTGGGTTATTCACGCATTCAATGGCAATATACCCTACGACAAGTTCCTGGTGTGGCAGCTCGCGGGTGATCTGCTTCCCAATCCAAACAAAGAACAAATACTGGCTACTGCCTTTTTACGAAACCACAAAATCACAGAAGAAGACGGCGTAATTCCCGAGGAATACCGGGTGGAATATCATCTTGATAAAACCAAAACATTCAGTTCGGGAATACTGGGTCTTACCGTAGAATGTGCACAATGTCACGACCATAAGTACGATCCCGTTTCACAGGAAGATTATTACCGGCTGTTTGCGTTTTTTAATACCTCAAAAGAAAAAGGCTTCGACGGCAGCGCAGGCAGCGGCCCGGCTAAAACGCCCGTTTTGACGATCACCAATAGCGAGGCAAAAAACCTGCTCCGTTTCATTAATACAAAAGACACCTCAAAAATTGTGGTGTCGGTAATGGGTGAAAACGATGCGCCGCGGGCGACACACATCCTGAACCGCGGCGTGTATGATGCGCCGGGCAAGGTGGTCACTGCCAGTGCATTGCCTGCGGTAATGAGATTTGACACCAATAAATATGCGCAGAACCGGCTCGGGCTGGCGCAGTGGACGACGAGCAAGGAAAATCCGCTGACTGCCCGCGTTTTCGTGAACCAGATCTGGCAGGAGATATTTGGTAGGGGACTCGTGAAGAGTACCGGGGATTTCGGGATGCAGGGCGAGCTGCCAAGCCACCCCGAGCTGCTGGACTGGCTTGCGGTCGACTTTATGAACCATGGTTGGGATATTAAAAGGCTTGTGAAGCAAATGGTCACTTCGGCCACTTACAGGCAATCTTCCAAATCAACCAAAGAAAAAACAGACAAGGATCCGGAGAATATCTACCTGGCAAGAGGTGCGCGTTACCGTGTTCCAGCCGAGTCGATACGGGATATTGTATTGTCTACCAGCGGTTTACTTAACTATGAAATCGGCGGGCCGAGTGTGAAACCTTACCAGCCGAAAGGAATCTGGGAGGCGACTACCGCGAACAGGGGCAGTCTGGCGCGCTATATCCAGGATAAGGACAGCGCATTGTACCGCCGGGGGCTTTACACTTTTATCAAACTTACATTGCCGCCGCCTTCGATGGTCATCTTCGACGCCAGCAACCGTGACCACTGCGAAGTGAAGCGACAGAAAACCAATACCCCGCTTCAGGCGCTGGTGATGCTCAATGATCCCACCGTTCTGGAAGCGTCGCGCGTGCTGGCCGAGCGGCTGAGTATGTCGCCTGTTGCGGTTGAAAACCAGATCAAAGAGGTTTTTCAAAGAGTAGTGTGCCGAAAGCCGAATGCGGGCGAAGTGAAGTTGCTGACCGACTATTATCACGAAGAACTGGCGACATTTTCGAAGCATAAAACCAAAGCCGGCGCTGCATTGAATGTGGGCGACAGCAAGCACGAGCCAAAAGCCGATCAGGTGAAAGCGGCGGCGCTGATGCGGGTGATCAGCACCATTTATAATATGGAAGAAACGATAACAAAAAGCTGATCCGGCCACGCGGGAAGCTTCGATAATGCATACAGCAATATGGAAAAGCCGATTTTTGATTTTGGAATGAACTCCAACCGAAGGCACTTTCTGTCCAAACTAAGTCTTGGAATAGGAAGCGCCGCGCTGGGTTCGTTGCTGGTTCCCGATCTTTTTAAATCGAATGCTGAGAACAGTGTAAACGATATCGTTTCGGGCCTGCCGCATTTCGCTCCGAAAGCCAAGCGCGTGATCTATCTTTTTCAAAACGGCGCACCGTCGCAGTTTGAGCTTTTTGACCATAAACCTTTATTGAATAAAATGTTCGGTGAAGACCTGCCTGAATCGATAAGGAGCGGGCAGCGGCTTACGGGGATGACTTCCAACCAAACCCGGTTTCCACTGGCGGGCTCGGTATTTGATTTTAAACAGCATGGAAAATCTGGCGCGTGGATCAGCGAGCTGCTGCCGCACACCGCCCGCATTGTGGACGATATCTGCATCATCAAATCCATGAACACGGACGCGATCAACCACGATCCCGCGCTTACTTTTTTCCAGACGGGCGCGCAGGTGGGCAACCGCCCGAGCATGGGTTCGTGGCTGAGTTACGGGCTGGGCAGCGAAAATCAGAACCTGCCGGGCTTTTGCGTGCTGCTTTCAAGAGGCAAGGGAAATGGGCAGGGGGTGTATTCCAAATTGTGGACCAATGGTTTTCTCGATTCTGTGCACCAGGGCGTACAGTTCAGCAGCGGCGAAAATCCAGTGCTGTACCTCGGCGACCCGGAAGGAATGGACCGTTCTGAACGGAGGCGGATGCTCGATAAGCTCGCTGCGCTGAATGAGGGCACTTTCAATGAGTTCGGCGACCCGGAAGTGACGGCGAAGATCCAGCAATATGAAATGGCTTATCGCATGCAAACGGCGGTACCCGAGATCACCGATATGAGCAAGGAACCCGAATCGATCATTAAAATGTATGGGCCGGAATGCCTGGTGCCGGGGACTTATGCGGCCAATTGCCTGCTGGCCAGGAAATTATCGGAGCAGGGTGTTCGGTTTATTCAGCTTTACCACCAGGGCTGGGACGGGCACGCCGGCTTGCCCAAAGAAATAGCCGGGCAATGCAAAGATGTGGACCAGGCTTCGGCAGCATTGATCACGGATCTGAAACAGCGCGGCCTGCTGGACGAAACGCTGGTGATCTGGGGAGGCGAGTTTGGACGGACCAATTTCTGTCAGGGCAAATTTACCAAAGACGATTACGGCCGCGATCACCACCCGCGCGCATTTACGATCTGGATGGCGGGAGGCGGCATTAAGCCGGGGCTGGTTTTTGGTGAAACGGACGATTTCGGGTACAATATCGTGAAAGACCCGGTGCATGTCCACGACCTGCACGCTACTATTCTCAACCAACTCGGGCTGGATCACGAGCGGCTTATTTTCAAACACCAGGGGAGACGCTACCGCCTGACGGACGTAGCTGGGAAGCTGGTAAAAGGCATTATTTCTTAAAATTCATCGATCGTGCGCCGCTACCTGGATAATTGGAAAGGAATCGTTTATAACCTGGCTTTCTTTCTGAATGGCCTGCTGATTTTTTTATTGGTATTTGAAAAGGGTGTAGCGATTCCAAACTGGCTGTTTCCTGTGGGGCGGCTGCATCCGGCGGTACTGCATTTTCCGCTGGTTGCGCTGCTGCTTTATGCTTTTTGGATCATTATTGTCGAAAAAAAGGATTCTGTCCGCTGGAATGCGGAACTGGCCGAAACGCTGCTTTTACTGGGAACGTTTACAGCAACCGTTGCTGCATTTTCAGGTTTTATTTTGTCTAAAGAAGAAAGCGAAGTATCCCGGACTTTACTATGGCACAAGTGGCTGGGCGTGGGAATATCGGTCGGAAGTGTAGCCTGGTACGGCGCTTCGAAATATCTGGCGCCCTGGAAAATTCCGGCGAAGCTGGTTGCGGTAACGTTTCTGGCTATGCTATTGGTAGCGGGACATTTGGGTGGAAACCTGACGCACGGAGAAGATTTTTTGACATTTTCACCGAATAATTCTACTGAAACGACCAATCAGGTTTCCATAAAGCAGGCGATAGTTTACGAAAATCTGGTGCAGCCTGTTTTGCAGCAAAAGTGTTATTCCTGTCACAATGCAGAAAAGTCGAAAGGCGGGCTGCAAATGCAAACAAAGGTACTTTTGACCAAAGGAGGCAAGAACGGAATGCTTTGGGATACTACAAAACCAGATCTTGGGTTGCTGGTAAGCCGGGTACATTTACCACTGGAAGACAAAAAACACATGCCGCCCAGAGGCAAGGCGCAGCTCACCGACGACGAGGTAATGCTGCTCGCTGAGTGGGTAAAGCTGGGTTCTGATTTTGAACAAAAAGTAACCGCACTGCCGGCTCAAAATCCAATTGTTAGCTACGCAGAGAATACTCTGGGCGGCAATCGGACCGGAGAAATATATGATTTTGCAGCGGCCGATCCGGAAGAAATAAAAGCTTTGAATACAAACTATCGAACGATCAGGCAATATGCTCCCGCGTCGCCGGCATTGTTTGTCAATTTTTACAACAGGGCAACTTTTAAATCCAGCGATATCAGCGATCTGCTGCCGATAAAGGATCAGATAGTTGCTATGGATTTTGGTAAAATGCCGGTTAAGGATGAAGATTTAAAGACGATCGCCCGGTTTCCTGAGTTGCGCAAACTGATATTGAATTTCACAGATCTGCGGGGAACTACGTTGGGTGAGTTGGAGAAATTGACGAAACTACGTGAGCTGGCATTGAGCGGAACGAAAGTTAACAATAACAATATCAAAGCATTAACGAATATCGCTTCGCTGGAAAAGGTATTTCTATGGAGCACAGCATTGACTTCGGAAGAACAAGATGCATTAAAGAATGGCAAAAAGATACACTTCGAAACCGGCTTCCGGAGCGACACTACCGCAGAGAAGAAATTTACGAGCGCTAAAAAATAATCTGTTCCTGACCCACCATCTTTTTGAAATCCCTTCACATGTACCCTAACATCCCCGCACTGCATGTACATCGTAGCTATTGAAGTCAAAGACAAACGGTTCGATCTGCCCGATGGGGTCGGTTCCGACGCGACGCACACTAACCCGCAATATGCCTACGCAGTTTGCTGCCTGAAAACGGAAACTTCCGTAACGGGCGTGGGCCTGGCGTTCACATTGGGCGTCGGTACGGACCTGGTTTGCAGGGCGATAGAATACCTTTCGGCTTCATTAAAAGGCAGGGAGATTGAGGAGCTAATGTCGGATTTTGGTACTGTTTATCGTAAAATGGTCGACTCGCCTTCCTTTCGCTGGCTCGGGCCGCACAAAGGTGTGGTACATCTGGCGCTGGCGGCGGTTGTGAATGCGTGTTACGATCTTTGGGCGAAATCAAAACGGGTACCACTCTGGAAACTGCTGCTCGACCTCACACCTGAGCAGCTAGTCAATACCCTCGATCTGAGCTACCTCGAAGAAGTGCTCAGCAGGGAACAGGCACTGACCATACTCACCGAGCACCAGGCAACAAGAAATTTGCGTACGAATGTCCTGGAAACAGGCTACAAAGGCTACGACACTTCGGTGGGCTGGTTTAATTTTTCAGACGAAAAAATCATTGAAAACACACAAAAAGCAATAAACCAGGGTTTTACCGCATTAAAATTAAAGGTTGGCTCCAACGATCCGGCCAGAGATATACGGAGAGCAACGCTAATCCGGAAAGCAGCCGGCGAAAAAGCCACGATCATGCTCGACGCCAACCAAAAATGGACAGTGCCAGAGGCACAAAACACATGTAGCATGTTGGGGGATATCAATCCGTTTTGGATAGAAGAACCCACGCATCCCGACGATGTAATCGGCCACCAGACGATCGCCAGGACGATTGCGCCGTTTAAAGTGGCGACGGGAGAGCACATTCCGAATAAAGTGATTTTCAAGAATTTTTTCCAGGCGAAGGCGATGGATTTTTGCCAGGTGGACGCGGTACGGGTAGGCGGCGTTTCGGAATTTCTGACGATCAGCCTGTTGTCGAAAAGTATGGGCATTCCGGTGGTGCCGCACGTGGGTGATATGGGCCAGATCCACCAGCATCTGGTCCTTTTTAACCACATTGGAATGGATCACGAGCATTTGTTCCTCGAACATATTCCGCATTTGAAACAGCATTTTGTGAACCCCGCAGAGATAATCGACGCATATTATCAGGTTCCGCAGGTAGCCGGGAGCAGCAGTGATCTTAAGGAGTAAAACGAGCCGCCCGAAAGGAACAGTTCAAACAAAATATGGGAGTACTAGACGGAAAGGTGATTTTTATAACCGGCGGCGCCGCGGGCATCGGCAGGAAGTGTGTGGAAGCATATCTCGCGGCGGGCGCAAGTGTGTCGGTCGTGGATTCGGATAGGGAGGCTCTGGACCAGCTTGCAACAGAATTTTCCGGATTTCCACTCGCTGCTTTCGCGGGGAATGTCAAGTCAGCTGATGAGGTAAAAAGCGCTATTGAACATACCATTGCGGTTTTTGGTAATATAAATGTCATTCACAACAATGCAGGAATTGCAAGTCCGTCGAAAACGCTGGATGAAACTTCGGAGGAGGAGTGGGATGATCTGTTTGCTGTAAACCTGAAAAGTGTTTTCTGGACTACTAAATATGGCATTGAATTGTTGAAACAAACCAAAGGCTGCATCCTGAATACCAGCAGCATGGTTGCTGAAATAGGGCAGGAAAATCACGCGGCTTATGTGGGCACAAAGGGAGGAATGAACGCGCTCACCAAGGCAATGGCGCTCGATTATGCACCGTTTGGTATTCGGGTAAACGCAGTTTGTCCGGCCGGTGTGTGGACACCGATGTTACGGAAATGGTCAGAAGAACAGCCTGATCCTGAATTCATTGCTCAATATCTAAACAATATCCACCCGCTAGGTTACTGCCCGGAAGGCGACGTGATCGCCGACGTAGCCGTGTTCCTGGTTTCTGACGCCGCGCGGTTTGTAACAGGTTGTATAATGCCGGTAAGTGGCGGGGCAGAATTGGGGTACAAAAGATGAAAAACGGTAAAAACGTACTTATCCCGCTGTTGGTTGTCATGAGCCTGATGTTCATCTGGAACCTCAGTCGCAACATCAACGATATTTTAATACCTCACCTTAAAAGGGCTTGTCAACTCACTGATTTTCAATCTTCACTGATCCAGTCGGCTTTCTTTGGGGCGTACTTTTTGCTCGCGTTGCCGGTTGGGAAATTTATCAATAAATATGGCTACAAAGCCGGAATGGTAACCGGCCTGCTCACTGCGGCAATCGGCGCATTTATGTTCTTCCCGGCAGCCAGCGTGCGCTATTACCCGCTTTTTCTCGGCGCACTTTTCATTATGGCGGCCGGATTTACTTTCCTGGAAGTTACTGCTACTCCATACATTTCTGTCCTAGGCAATCCCGACCGTGCTTCAAGCCGGTTAAGTCTGGCATCGGCGGTAGGGTCTCTGGGCGCCACATTGGGACCGTATATCGGGAGCCGGTTTCTGCTGCATGCCGTGGAAGTGCCGCCGCAAACCGTCGCGCAGTTTGATCCGGCGCAGCTAAATGCATATCTGAATTCAGAAGCGCAGTTGGTAAAAGTGCCTTATCTGAGTCTGGGTGGATTATTTGTGGCAATAGGGCTGTTGGTGTTTTTGATTAAACTCCCTAAAATCGAAGGTGATGGAGAAAGTGCGGGCTCGCTCCGTTCTGTGTTGAAATTCCGTCATACCGTACTCGGTGCGTTGGGCGTTTTCTGCTATCTGGGTGCGGAAGTGGGGATTGTCAGTTTTATGATCCGTTATGCAAAAGCCTCAGGAATAGCCGGCCTTACCGAACAAAGTGCCGCCCTTTTTATTACCTTTTATATGGCGCTGGTCCTGATAGGAAGGCTCGCCGGCGCTTTTGCGCTGCGCAATCTGAATGCAACAAAAATCCTGGCGTTTTGCTCGGCAGCTGCGATTGCGCTGATCGGCATTTCGATATTCAGCGGCGGCTATGTGTCCGTTTATGCATTGTCGCTGGTCGGGCTGTTCACTTCGGTCATGTACCCAATCTTATTTACACTCAGCATTAAAAACCTCGGCGTATATACCAAGACGGGATCGTCGCTGATTATCATGAGTATTGTGGGCGGGGCGATCGTCCCGCCGCTGATGGGGCTGCTTTCGGATGCATTCGGTATTAAACCCGCATTTATCATGCCGGCTATCTGCTATGCATATCTTGTGTTTTATGCCAGATCAGGCTATCGTGTGCTGAATATTGATCAGGAAGCAGCATTGTAATAATGCGCTCAGAGTTTCTGCCGGTTGCGGGTTTCCAGGGAGTCGCGAAACTCTTTCGGGGACATTTTATTGATCTTTTTAAAACAACGGTTAAAATAGGAAATGTTGCTGTAACCGCATTCCAGCGCGATTTGAGTAATAGGTAAGTCGGATTGGTGGAGCAATTTACACGCAAAACCGATCCTGACATCATTCAAAAATTCTGAAAAGGTCCGGTTGGTAAGCGCCTTGAAATAACGGCAGAATGCATGGATTTGGAGACCCGAAACCGAAGCGGCTTGTTCCAGACTAATGTCATCCTTGAAGTTCTGGTGGATGTAATACATCAATTTCGGGATCCGCCCGTGCGGCTGGATCGAATAGGTGGAAATCGGGTCGGGCGCATTGAGGTAAGTCGATTCCGCGGGGTCGCTCAGGTACACTAGGATGCGCAGGAAAGAAGATAGCAGATGCACGTCTTTTTGTTCCAGCATTTCTTCTAAAATACTGATCACCAGCTCTTTTTTATCTCCCTGGATTTTCAGCCCGCGTTGTGCGTCGTTGAAAAAGTTCTGTACTTTCTTAACATCAATAAGCCCGCCCATTTGTTCACAAAACAGCTCAGAATCAATGTAAAGTGCGAGTGAAACGGCTTCAAGCGGCTCCGAAACTTCTGCTTCGGCCTCGCTGTACCACACGTGCGGCACGTTGGCCCCGACAAAAGTGAGGTCGCCTTTTTCAAATCGCTCAACAGAATGCCCGATAATGCGCACGCCGGAGCCCGAAACGATATGAACCAGCTGGCATTCCTTGTGAAAATGGAAGTCTGTCGAGAAAGTTGAGCGCGCAATTTTCTTCACCACGAATGATTTGCGGGAATGGGCCAGGTCGGAAAGTATTGCGAAGCTTGGTTTCATAGAAAAGTTGAGCGTATTGCAAATATAGTACTACAAAATATCAACCCAAAATCACTTTTTTGAACTAAATCACTATTTATTTGTCTGTAAGCAAGCTGAGTTAAACCAGCGCGCAGTCCTGATATATTTAAACATTTTCAGATTTATGGATCAAATTTACAACCCTGAGTCACGGACGAGGTCGGGCTGGCTCGCGTCCTGGCGTCTGTGCGGTCGAAGCGGCGTTCACTTAGTTAAGCCGGCGCATTTCAATGGTCTTTCAGATCGGTTTTCAAAGGTACTGGTGGTGGTTTTGCTCATTTTCTGTCACGTATCTTTTGGTCAGAACCGCCAGATTTCGGGTACTGTTTTCGACAATGACAATGCGCCGCTGCCGGGAGCGAGTGTGCAGGTGAAGGGTACTACCACGGGAACGATCACCGATGCCGAGGGTAAATACAGTTTGCAGATCGAGCCGAACTCGACGCTGGTTTTCAGTTATATAGGCTATTTAAGACAGGAAATTCCTGCCGGTACGCAAACTACGCTGGATGTCAGTTTGAAAGCCGAAGAATCTTCCCTTTCCGAAGTAGTGGTAGTCGGTTATGGAACCGCCAAAAAAGCGAATTTGTCCGGTTCGGTGACCACGGTTTCAGGGAAGGAACTGACGGAACGGCCGGTACCTAATGTGCAGAATTTGCTGCAAGGCCGGGTTTCGGGCTTGGACGTTATCCAGTCTACCGGGGAGCCGGGACGTGACGATGCATCCTACCAGTTGCGGGGATTCGGTTCATTTGGTGCCTCCAATGCGCCACTGATCCTCGTCGATGGTATTATTGCTTCCATCAAAAACCTTTCTCCGCAGGATATAGAAAGTGTGACCGTATTGAAAGATGCTGCATCAGCCTCTATTTACGGTGCGCGCGCGGCGAACGGTGTTATTTTGATCACGACAAAAAAAGGAAAAGCAGGCTCTTCCGAAATTGAATATACCGGCAGCTTCGGACTCAGTGAAGCCACGCGGACACCGGAGCTGATCACGAATTCTGTGCAGTATATGGAAATGTACAATTCGGCACGCGCGAGAAGTGGTCAGGCGCCGATCTACACGCAGGAACAGATTGATCTGTATAAAAATAATCCCAACAGTGAGCAGTATCCCAACTTCAACTGGCTGGATTATGTGCTGGATAAAGGTCCGATCCAGAACCACCACCTGGGTTTCAGCGGTGGAAATGAGAAAACGCTTTATAATGTTTCCTTCAATTTTCTCGATCAGGAAAGTATCACAAAAGGCTATCTGTACAAACGTTACAATGGTCTGATCGACTTCTCTACACAGGTGCACAAAAGGGTGCGCGTTGGCACGAACCTGAACCTTTCTTTCCAGGATGCGAAAGCGCCGTGGCTGGTGAATGACGATCTGCTGTTGCTGGCCTACGCGTCGGGACCTACATTCGGACCTTTCCTGCCTGATGGAAGCGGGCGGATCACGAACCGCGATTTTACGACAAATGGCTCGGGAAACAGGAGTGTGGAGGAAGTGTATGCGACGGGCGGACAGTATACCAAAACCTACAATGTCAATGCGCAGGCTTTCGTGGAGATCGAGATTCTAAAAGGTCTGAAATGGCTGAATAAAGCGGGACTTACCTTTTACAATGATCAGTTGAAAAACCGCCAGTTCGGTTCGCCTTCATTTGCTTATCACCCTAATACAGAGGGTACTTACGTGCAGGTAGCGAATGGGAATCCGACATTTTTCGGGTTGCAGCAGCGGGAAGACCGGAGCATTACCAGGACTTTTTTCAGTACGCTGAATTATACCAAACAATTTGGGACCAATCACAACCTGGGACTTCTGGCCGGTTTTGAGCAACAAAATAACCTGACTGAGCGCCTTTCGGGTAGCCGTTTCGACTTCCCGAACACGAGCCTGATGGTATTGGACGGAAGCGGGCCGAACAACCAGACTACCGGCGGTACAGCTACCGAATGGGCATTGCAATCGTATTTCGGTCGTGTCAATTATGATTTTAAGGGTAAATATTTTCTTGAAGGGAATATCCGCCGCGATGGTACTTCACGTGTAAGTTCGCGCTGGGGAACGTTTGGCGGAGGTTCTGCGGCTTGGAGGATTTCGGAGGAAGGTTTTATCAAAAACTCCCTTTCCTGGGTCGATAACCTGAAACTCCGGGCTTCTTATGGGGTTTTGGGAAATCAGGAGATCAATGTGGGTGTGGCCGACAGGATCAATCTGGCGGGTAACTATCCCTACCAGGATATTCTTAGTCTCACGGCTTATCCGTTTGCAGGTTTGAGCTCCGGCGCGCAGCTGACCCGCCTGGTGACCAAAGATCTGAGATGGGAAAAAACGGCAATGCTGGATTTTGGACTTGATATTGATCTCTACAAAGGTCTTTTCGGCGCGACGATCGACTGGTACAAACGAAATACGACCGATATTCTTTCTACGCGGGCCGATTTGCCGAGTAGCGTGGGCTTGCTCGCGCCTATTGTGAATGCGGGTGGAATGCAAAATACGGGTCTGGAAGTGGAGCTGCGTCATCGGAAGAGCTTTGGTGATTTCAACTACGGCGTGAGCATACTTTATCATAAATTCAACAACAAGGTTACCAAATTGCTCGCGCCTACATTGGGTACGATCGAAGTCGGCCAGCCTTACAATAATTTCTTTGTGTACGACTGGATCGGCGTTTTCCAAAGTCAGGAAGAAATCAATAACTCTCCGAAACAACCTTCCTCGGGTACTTTGAAACCGGGTGACCTGAAAATCCGTGATGTGGATGGAAATGGTACGGTGGGGCCGGAAGACAGGATCCGCATCAGCAGGTTTCCGAAATACAACTATTCTTTCAGCCTGAATGCAGGTTGGAAAGGCTTCAATCTGACCGCATTCTTCCAGGGTGTTCAGGGGGTGAATACGCAGGTTAACGGCTGGGGTTACGAACCGTTCCAGCAAGGTTCCGCGCCTCCGACGAGATTCCTCGATGCCTGGTCGCCGACCAATCCAAGTAACACGATTCCAGCTACTTACCTTACTGGTTATGCGGGTGTTTCTGGGTACGCTTCTACCTATTTTATCCAGGATGCGTCTTACCTGCGTTTGAAAAACCTTTACCTGTCCTACACATTCAACGAGAAGTTGCTGAGCAAGATCAAATCCAAGGGATTGACGATTTACGTGTCGGGAGATAATCTTTTAACTTGGACTAAATATGAGGGAAATGATCCGGAGAGAGCGGGTTCAGGCAGGTTTGCACAGTTCCCTCAGTTGAAGATCTACACCGCAGGGTTAAGTATCAAGTTCTAAATTCTGGCATTGATTTACAGCCATTTAAACTTTACTAAAATGAATTTCAGACATAAATATATTTTCTCCGCCATGCTGGCGAGCCTCGTGCTGGGCGGTACTAGTTCCTGCGACGACGGCTATCTTGACAAAGACCCGCTGCACGCTATTTCCGGTGCTAATTTCTGGAAAACGCAGGCTGACGTGGATATGGCGCTCGCCGGGGTTTACCGCAGGTTGCAAAGTGCTGTCTTCGGCCACCGCAGACCTTATCTGGACACCTACTCGGACAATGCGCTTGACAGGCACAGTTACTTCAATTTCAACAACGCGACTATTGGTATTATAAACCCTTCGAATATCAACTCGTCGCTGTATAATGATCCTTATGCGGGGATCGCGGCCTGTAATTATTTTCTTGCAAATGTAGGAACCGTGACAGAATTGCCGCCGGCTAAAAAGGATGTCTATTCGGCGGAAGTGCGGTTTTTGCGTGCATTGTTCTATTTCGAGCTTGTGCAATTCTTTGGCGATGTGGTCTTATATAAGGAAGCGCCGGCAGATGCGGAAGCTGCCAAAATTGCCAAAAGTCCCAAAGCGGAAGTGCTCGCCTTTGTAGTGGAAGACCTGGACGATGCGATCGCCAAACTGCCTGCTACTGCCTATGCGGGCCATGCTGTAAAAGCCAGTGCGCAGATGTTGAAAGCGCGGGTGAGGATGTATGAGAAAAACTGGGCCGACGCAGTTGCATTGACGAGCGAGATCATGGCTACCAATACCTATTCCATTTTCCAGGGTGGTTATGCGAACCTGTTTCTGCAACCTACCCAGCAGGGAAATCCGGAAATCATTTTTTCAACCAAATATCTGGCACCCAATAACCCGCAGGGCAATGAAGGAATGCTCGTTGAAATTGGCTGGTATGGAGGTATTCAGCCTTACCAGAACCTGGTGGACGAATATGAAATGACAAACGGGAAAAAGATCACGGATCCAGGCTCGGGTTACGATGCGGCCAAGCCTTACGATAAAAGAGACCCGAGGCTGAAAATGACGGTACTCGTGCCAGGCGACCCGCATATTAACCCCGACGGATCCGTATTTAACACCACAGACCCGATCCTGACCGGTTTTGTTCAGAAGAAATATATGGACGTTTCCAAACTGCCCTGGGACAGATCTAAAATCCCGTTGACCGATATGAATGTGGTGCACATGCGTTATGCGGAAGTTTTGCTCGCATTTGCCGAGTCTAAAAATGAAGTTTCCGGGCCGGACGCCAGCATTTATGATGCATTGAATAAAATCCGCGCGAGAACGGGCGTGAATCTGCCGCCAGTGGACCAGACGATGTACAATACCAAAGAAAAACTGCGCGATTTCATCCGCCACGAACGGCGCACCGAGCTGGCCATGGAAGGGCATCGTTATTTCGATCTGAAACGATGGGGAATTATGGCCGAAAGACTGGCTATGGTGAAAAATCCAGCCGGGGTTACCTTGTCATTTGGAGAAAAAGAAAATCTGCTCCCATTCCCGCAGTCGGAAGTTGACCGGAATAAAAATCTGGTGCAAAATCCGGGCTATTAACTTTATCTATTCCTAAACCTGAAATGATTTTGAGATCCTGCAATGCTTTTTTTCGTGATAAACTTGGGTTGATCTGCGCCATTTTGCTGCTGCCGGCACTGGTGAATGCCCAGCCGAAACCGGAACATAATCTCCATTTTGACAAACTGGCAAAAAGCTGGGATGAAGCCCTGCCGCTCGGGAACGGGACTGTGGGCGCGCTGATCTGGGAAAAAGAGGGCAAGCTCCGTTTTTCACTCGACCGTGCCGATGTGTGGGATATGCGACCGATGGCGGGCTTGCACAGGGAGGAGTTTAGTTTCAAATGGGTGCAGGAGCAGGTTCGTAAAAAGGACTATAAGCCCGTTCAGCAGTATCTGGACGCGCCTTATGATAAAGAACCTGCTCCTTCCAAAATCCCCGCCGGTGCACTGGAATTCCGTTTGCCGGAAGGTATTTCCGTTAAAAAGGCGGATCTGGAAATAGCGAATGCGACTGCGGTCGTGGAATGGTCTAACGGGATGGTACTGAAAACTTTCGTGCACGCCACGAAGCCGGTTGGCTGGTTTCGGTTTGAAGGTTTGGGGAATGAATTTACGCCCGAGTTAATAGCGCCGCAATATGAAGGAAAAGTCAAAGCTGGCGCGGCACCTGATCCGGTAGGCGGTGAAGATCTGGTCAGATTAGGCTACAAGCAAGGTCCGATCAAGCGCACTGAAAACAGCATTACCTACAATCAGGAAGGGTGGGGTGGATTTAAATATGAAATCACAGTGCGCTGGAAATCAGCGGGTAAAGGTATTATTGAAGGTGTGTGGAGCGTGTCTTCGCATTACCCCAAAGCAGCTGTGCAGCCGGCAGCGGCTACTGTTACCCAAGCTGCATTGAAAGATACTTATGCAGCTACGCATGCCACGCACGCAGCCTGGTGGACTAAGTTCTGGCAGCAATCATCAATCCGGGTCCCTGATCCGCTGATCGAAAAGCAATGGTATCTCGAACAATATAAATTTGGTTCAGCAGCCCGGCGCGGGGCACCGCCGATTTCCTTGCAGGCTGTGTGGACCGCAGATAATGGTCGCATTCCGCCTTGGAAGGGCGATTACCACCACGATCTGAATACCCAGCTCAGTTACTGGCCCGCATACAGCGGCAATCACCTGGAAGAAGCGCTCGGATATCTGGATCATCTTGACGAAAACAAAAAGAACTACCTGCGCTACACCGAGGATTATTTTGGTGTAAAAGGACTCGCAGTACCCGGCGTAACCACGCTCGACGGGACTGAAATGGGAGGCTGGATCCAGTATTCGCTTTCGCCGACAGTATCGGGCTGGCTGGCGCAGCACTACTATTTGCAGTGGCGGTACAGTATGGATAAGACATTTTTGAAAGACCGGGCATATCCCTGGTTTAAGGAAGTGTGTGCGTTTTTTGAAAATATTACGGTTAAAAACGACAAAGGTCAGCGGCAGCTGCCGATCAGTTCAAGCCCTGAAATTCATAACAATAGCCTCGAAGCCTGGTTTTCACAGACTACCAATTACGACCTGTCGATCATCAAATTCACATTAACAGCTGGCGCAGAAATTGCGCTGGCGATGGGAGATAAGGCGCAGGCGGATAAATGGCAGGGCATTTTGAAAGAATTCCCGGATTATGCCAAAACAGCCGAGCTTGAACTGATGTTTGCGCCCGGGCACCCTTACAACGAATCGCACCGGCATTTTTCGAACGTAATGGCAATCCATCCACTGGGACTCATCAAGTGGGAAGATGGAGAAGAGGCGCAGCAAACGATCAAAAATACGATTGCATTGCTGGATAAGGTCGGGCCGGATTACTGGTGCGGCTATTCCTATTCCTGGCTCGCCAACCTGAAAGCCCGCGCCAAAGACGGCGCCGGCGCCCGCGACGCACTGGCTACTTTCGCCAAAGCATTTTGTCTGCCCAACAGCTTCCACGCCAACGGCGACCAGACTAAATCAGGTCTTTCCAAATTCACCTACCGTCCGTTCACCCTCGAAGGAAACTTCGCATTTGCATCGGGTTTGCAGGAAATGATGCTGCAAAGCTACGCCGGCTTCATCCAGATCATGCCCGCGTTACCGGCAGACTGGCAGGAGGCCGCATTCAACAATTTACGTGCGGAAGGTGCGATCCTGGTAAGCGCGCAGCGGAAAGGCGGAAAAATCAGCCATATCAGTTTATCTGCTGAGAAAGCCGGAGAAGCTTCGCTCGAACTGGCTTCCGCAGGGTATAATATCACCTTATCCAAAGGCGCTAAGAAGATTGGGGACGACGGGAAGTTTGTGAAATTCAGTTTTCCCGCAGGCGGCGCAGTGGAAATCGTGGGGAAATAACCATTGCATGCCGCAGAGCGGCTACCCCTTTGTAGGGAGGAAAGAGGAAAGGAGGAAGGGAGAAAGGAGGAAGGGAGGAAGGGAGAAAGGGAGAAAGGAGGCACACGTAGGGTCAGCGCATGACGCAGAGCGGCTACCCATTTGTAGAAAAATGGTTTGATCGTGATTTTGGCCCCGGCGGGGCCTCCTGTTTCTAGGAGGCGTGTCGGGGCTGAAATCATTATTGTTTACAAATTTCAATTAGATTTTTGCGACATTATTTTGTATTCTTGGTCTAATCGTTTCAAGTCCAGCAATTCCTTAACGGTCTTACTATGAGCCCTATTGACAGAAGGCACTTCCTATCTCAGCTTTCGCTGGCGACCGTTGCGGTTGCTGCCGGCGGATTTGTTTCCCGATCTTTTGATAAGGACGGTTTCGTGGAAGTCGAGCTTGCGCCGGGGAAGCTGCGGGGGGTACGCCATAATGGGGTGAATATATTCAGGGGCGTTCCTTACGGGGGCAAAGTGTCGGGGGACAGGCGGTTTCGTCGCCCTGCACCCGTGGAACCGTGGACTGGTGTGCGGAGCTCGGTATTCGGTGCGCCCTCCATGCAGCCGCCGCGCCACAACGAGCCCGCACCGGCGGAGGATTGTTTGTTTCTCAATGTATGGACACCGGCGAATGATAACCGGAAACGCCCGGTGATGTTTTACAATCACGGCGGCGGATTCGTGATCGGGTCGGGGGCCTCGCAAAGCCAGGATGGATCCAATCTTGCCCGGAATTTCGATGTGGTGGTTGTCCAGACCAATCATAGACTGGGACTCCTGGGTTTTCTGTATCTGGATGAAATCGCGGGCGACGAATATGCAGGTTCGGGGAATATGGGTATGCTCGATATTGTCGACGGCCTGAAATGGGTGCACGAAAATATTGCACAATTTGGCGGCGATCCGAATAATGTGATGATTTTCGGCGAGTCGGGTGGGGGAGCGAAGACTTCCTGCCTGTATGCGATGCCTTCCGCTGCGCCTTATTTCAACAAAGCCTCGATAGAAAGTGGCCCGGGTGTGCGCATGACGCCCAAAGAAACGGCCGCCGAGACTACGGCATTGCTTTTAAGAGAATTGAATATCGCTCCCAAAGATTGGAGAAAGTTGCTTGACGTACCCGCTGCCGATTTGCTGGCTATCCAGAATAAACTGCCATCTGTACCTCCTTTTATTGATAAAGACAATAAGGAAAAGCCGCAGCCAGGCGCGGGCGGTTTTGGTCCGGTAGTCGATGGAAAAGTACTTCCGATTCATCCGTTTGATCCTGCTGCGCCTGACATATCCAAAAATAAACCGTTGCTTGTCGGGTGGAATGAAGATGAGTACAACTTTTTTATCTGGCAGCGAAAAGAGGTGGATCTGGTTAAGATTGATTTTGAAGGTTTGCAAAAAAAGCTGGAAACGTTCCATGGCGCGGATACGGAAAAAATGATCTCAACTTACCGGAAAACGATGCCTGATGCATCCGCGATCGATGTTCTTGTAGCAATAACTTCCATTGCGATGATGGGATTGGGTTCGATTGATATAGCAGAGAAGAAGGTACAGCAGAATGGGGCGCCGGTTTATCTGTATAATTTTGGATATAAATCAGAAAAAAAGATCCTCGACACCGACTACCCGATGGGCACGCCGCACGCGATGGACATTAGTTTTAAATTCAATAACGAAGTGCCGCCGAAAGATCCTTCTCAGCCCAGCGAAAGCTTTTTCGGAGGGAGCAAGCCCGAGCGTTTTGTGGCTTCACACCACTTTGCGGAGCTATGGACAACCTTTGCGAGAACCGGAAAACCAGCTGCAAAAGACGTTCCAGAGTGGCCGGCTTACAATATGAAAGACCGGCCAACTATGCGCATCGATACAAAATGTGAGGTGATCAACAACCGCTTCAAAGAAGAACTGGCTATGTGGAAATCCATCCGGAAAGCTTAGTTGGTGCCCGGTATTTCTGTTAATACCGGTTGCCGTTGCATAGTGCCGGTGGTCCGCAGATTCTTGTACCAATCAAATGCTTTTTCCAGAACGTGGGGTGTCTGTCCGCCGCGCTCGCAGGCTTCGGCGTAATACCCGGCCAGCATTTCACGGTAATCGGGATGCACGCAGTTTTTGATGATCGCCTCCGCCTTTTGTCGCGGCGCGAGCCCTCTTAAATCTGCCAGTCCCTGTTCCGTTACCACAATATCCACATCGTGTTCGGAATGGTCGACGTGGGAAACCATCGGCACAATGCGGGAAATAGTACCTCCTTTACATGTAGATTCGGTTACGAAAATGCTGATGTAGCTGTTTTGCGCAAAATCTGCCGAGCCGCCAATCCCGTTCATAATGTGTGTGCCGGCAATATGGGAGGAATTGATATTACCGTAAATATCACATTCCAGCGCTGTATTGATCGCAATAGTTCCCAGCCTGCTGATCACCTCTGCAGAGTTGGTGATATCCTGAGGCCGCAGCAGGATTTTGTCCTTGTATCTTTCCAGATTATCAAAAACCCGCTGGTAGCAAGCTTCTGAAACTGTAATAGAAGAGCCCGAGGCGAAATCCAGTTTTCCCGCATCGAACAGGTCAAATGCACTATCCTGCAAAACTTCTGAATACATCGTCAAATGCTCAAAATCACTGTTTGCAAAACCTTGCAGCACTGCATTAGCTACCTTACCAATACCCGCCTGAATAGGTAAAAGTGACTGGGTAAGTCTGCCGGCTGCGACTTCGTTTTTGAGAAAATCAAGAATATACCCTGCAATTTTACTGGTAGTATTGTCAGCTGGCTGAATATCAGCGGGGCTGTCTTTTTTGTGGGTGAAAACAATGCCCGCGATCTTCTCCGGGTCGCAGGGAATGGAGCCGGTCCCAATGCGCTGGCCAACCGAAGTGATGGGGATAATTGCTTTTTCAGGGTAACTGCCGCTCAGGAAAATGTCGTGAATACCTTCTATCTCTTCCGGCACTGCGGTATTGATCTCGATGATCACTTTTTTAGCCAGCGCAACAAAAACCGCAGAGTTACCGACGGAAGTTGTGGGGACAATACTGCCGTCTTCGTGAATGCACACGGCTTCGATGATCGCGATATCAATGGCCGGGAAAACGCCGGTTTTCAGGTGCATTGCCGTCTCGCCCAGGTTTTCATCAATATACAGGAGCTGCGCCGAGTTGATGTGACGGCGCATTGTCGCGTCTGCCTGAAACGGTAACCGCAGCGAAATCGCGTTAGCGGCAGCCAGTTTCGCATCTGTATCCTGCCCCAGCGAAGCGCCGGTGATCAAAGTAATTTGGGAATGGTCGATCTGAGCCCTCTCGCCAAAAGCCAGCAAAACCGCCTTGCTATCTCCTGATTTCGTAAAGCCGCTGGCGGCGACCACCATCCCGTTTTGAATAAGACCGGCAGCTTCTTTCGCTGGTATAATCTTATCAGTCAGTGTTTTATTTTTAATTCTTGCTAAGTTTTCCATCTGATGTTACAGTAACGCCTGTGTTACCATTTGCCAAAGTAACTGAGCCAAGGCTGGAAATATGCTGATCAGGAATCGTTTAGAAACATGATTTGGATCAGGTTTTTTTAGAGCTGCTCTAAAACTGCTTGACACTTTCTCCTAATATCACCCGAATGGTACCTGCAAATAATTGTAATCCAGTGAAGCTGGAATACTTCCTACTTTGGTGTTTCATCTACCTTGTTATGCATGACTTTCATAGCCAGCGCCAAATTCAGGACTCCTATACAAGAGATTTTGAGGAAAAAATATTCGAATATGATTCATTTACAGCAATTACAACGGCAGGAAATGCGGTTTTGAATGGACAGAGAATCACGCAGCTGGTTTCAAGGAAAAAGGCAAGAAACGCTGGCATTGCCGGTTTCGAATATTGGACAATTGAGAAAAAGGTCACTGATTTTTGCTTATTTTTAGAGGAGGAGATCAAAGCGTTTGTTGAAGCCAATGAATACAGTATCGTCGGACGCACGGTCTTTATTTTTACTCACTTTGACAGGCAAAGATCCGATAGCATTATCTTTAAGATCGAAACGGTTGAATGTTCTTCGGAAACATATAAAGTGCCGGGAATTACCGCCGTTCCGATTCCTGTCCGTGAATCAGCGAAAATTGTTTGTGATGGTCAAAACAGAATAAGCAACGGGATCATATATGGCGGGATCGAGACAGTAATTAAATCGGTCAATAAGACAATAGGGTTGCTGATAACCGACTATGGATTCGATGGAAGTGTACTTGATGATTCTGCAAAAGGCAAGATTTTCAGGGATTGTGTGGAGCTGATCGACGAGGACATACAACTGAAAAAACTCTCAGAACTTAGTTTACAGCAAGCTGTTGATTTAGCCGCGCTCTTGATGAGAATAGAGATTGATTTTCAAAAGTACACGGCGAACATCCCGACGGTAGGCGGGCTGGTGAAAATAGCAACGATAAATAATGGGGGATTTCGTTTTGTAACCGGACACCGGATCATTCGACCGGCCTGGATGTAGTTCTATAAATCAGCTTATTTTTGTGTCGAAAACCTCTCGGTTAAATCTTTAAAAAGAACTCAAACTGATATATCATGAAAAGGGCATTGAAAAGAGATAATAGCTCACAAACCGACACCAATGAGGAATTGATCGCTGCTCATGAACTGCGTATCCGACAGCGTGAAAAAGGAGCTGCGCTGTTAGCAGTGCTTGAGGCGAAATTCAGTGGCAAAACGATTGTCTTGAATGGTTTTGCTAAATGATCCAGGCATATTGCCGGTGTATTGCAATGCTGATTTCCGGGTGGCATGATGTTTATCCATTTAGTCCGAACGATACTCCACGACTATGAAAAGCCTTGCCGATACTACCGAGCTACTCGATAATACTACTACGACGTTGATGGGTAGCGAAGAGACCCTGACCCCGGAAATTGGAATTGATCTGATTGATCAATGGATGGTGCCGCTTTCGGAAAGTGAAAATACCCAACCCATCGCCGAAGAGCTGCGGAAACTAAAAGGGTTACTAGGTACTGATCCGGCAGATTCTACGGGAATTGTTAAGCAAATGGGGGTAATAGCTGCCAAAGTTTTGCTTATTGCACCTGATATCGGCGCGGAAGGCGAAATGCCGTCATTGCTGGCTGGACTCGCGGCAGCGCTGCGTCTGGGAGCGAGCGATACGGATACGTAATAGCTATCTATTTGCCACTCATTCACATAAACGCGCCTACCGGTGCACTTCTTAAATATTAAATACACAGTTATGGCTACCAGTAAAGTAAAACAAATACACGATTTCGGACAGAGTATCTGGCTGGATTTTATAGATCGCAAAGTTATTGCTTCGGGAGAACTGAAAAAGCTGGTCGAGGAAGACGGCGTGCGCGGCGTGACTTCCAACCCGGCTATTTTTGAAAAGGCGATCAGCAGCAGTTCTGATTACAATGCGGACATTGCAGAATTAGCTAAAAGTGATAAAACCAATGAGGAAATATTCTTTGGTCTCGCAGTAGCAGATATTAAGCTGGCATGTGACCTACTTTGGCCTGTTTATAATGAAGAGGATGTAGTGGGTGCCGACGGATATGTAAGTCTGGAAGTGTCTCCGTTTCTGGCACTTGATACGGAAGGTACTATCAGTCAGGCGCGCCAGCTCTGGGATGCGGTGGATAAGGATAATGTGATGATCAAAATTCCGGGAACCGAACCGGGACTTCCTGCGATCCAGACGGCGATCAGCGAGGGTATTAATATCAATGTTACATTACTTTTTGGCCTGGACCGTTACGAAGCGGTGACCGAAGCGTATATCTCGGGATTGGAGCAACGGGCAGCGCAGGGCTTGCCGGTTAATCATGTTTCTTCGGTAGCTAGTTTCTTCCTGAGCCGCATCGACATTTTGGTGGACCCGCTGCTGGACGAAAAAGGTGTGGGAGAACTGAAAGGGGAAGTTGCAATTGCCTCGGCGAAACTGGCTTACCAGATCTACAAACGCGTTTTCAGTTCAGACCGCTGGAAAAAGCTGGAAGAGAAAGGAGCGGTGCCGCAACGTTTGCTGTGGGCAAGTACCAGTAACAAAAATCCTGCATTCAAAGATACCAGGTACGTTGAGGCGTTGATTGGTCCAAATACTGTAAATACAATTCCTTTGGAAACCCTCGAAGCATACCGCGACCACGGTGATCCGGCTAGCCGATTGGAAGACGATCTGGAAGCTGCTACGCAGACCATGGAAAAAGTGCGCGAAGCGGGAATCGATATGGACGCGATCACAAAACAGCTGGAAGAAGAAGGTATTGAAAAATTCAACAAACCGTTCCAGAAACTGCTGGATGCCATTGAACAACAGAAATAGTGCCTGGTCGATTTTTGTAAAATGAAAAAATATGGAAACCATTCATTCTCGGCCTGATTTGGAGCAGGAAAAAAGTACGGATCACGCGGAGAAGGATGCGGCTTTGCTGGAATTCATGACAGAATTCCGGCAAAGCCAATCTTCCATGGAAGAATTGCAACACACGATGGAAAAATATCCCGGCCTGCTTTCAGGCGAACATTATTGGCGTACTATCTCCAAAAATGGCCAGGATTTCAGCGCGGCGGCAGAGGTTGACGAACTGCAAAGCCAGGTGATCGCTTTTTCGTCTATTTCAAATGCAAATGAAATACTCTGTGCGATCAATCTGCATCGGGAGGAACACATTCCGGTTTACGTGACGCTGGACGATAACCTGCACCCAAGCGGGTCGAAAATGTATTGTTTGTACGCTTCTGCTAATTCACCTGCGGAACTGAATGTGGAAGACAGGAATGGAAAAGCAATAAGGCTGACAATTCCGCCGCGGGCTTTGGTGATCTACGGTTGAAAATCCGCTGTTGTTGCTATTTTTGAAAGAAAAACAACAGCATGGTTTTTGAGAATGCCAACGAAATCCTCAGTCTTTACGAGCTTAATGCAAGCAATGCCCATATCGTAACCGAGGTACGTGATACGGATATGACCTTTATCTGGAATGTAGCCGATCGCATGGACATTACGATTGACAAGGTTCCGTTCCAGCTCGCCAAAAACCAGATCATTTTCCTGACCGAATTTCATCGGATCGATCAGGTTAAAATACAGGCTGCCAGGATGGTCAGATTTAACCAGCCTTTCTATTGTGTCGTCAACCATGATAACGAAGTAGGTAGTAAGGGGCTTTTGTTCTTTGGCGCAACGGGCGTGCCGATCATCACTGTGGATGAAAGCAGGGCCCGCGACTTTGAATTGTCCTGGGTAATTATGCTTTCCGAAATCTCCAAAAATGAAATATTGCAGCAGGATATGTTGCAGGCAATGTTGAAACGAATGCTGATCCTCTCGGTCCGGATATTACGGCAGTCCAATAATCTCAGCAAACTCGATAAGACGCAAAGTGAAGTGGTGAGAGAGTTTAACTACTTGGTAGATAAGCATTTCGCTACCCATCACAACGTGGCTTTTTACGCATCTCAACTCAACAAATCCCCGAAAACGCTGTCCAACCTTTTCTCTCTGATGTCAACGCGCACGCCGCTGAATATCATTCATGACAGGATCATGATCCACGCGCGCCGGCAGATCAATTACAGCAATTTGTCGATTAAGGAAATTGCGTATGAGCTGGGTTACGACGATATTCAGACGTTCAGCCGCTTTTTCAAAAGTAAAGAAGGGGTGTCGCCCGGGCATTATAGGGAAAAATCCGAGCAGCCGGTGCTGGAATAGGGAAAAATTGCCAACAGGACGGGAATTGTTGCCTAACAAAGGCATTTATGAATGATGCAATTTTGAGTCATGAAATCAACGGGATTTCTTCACTCAAACATAGTATCATGAAAAAAATCGCAATTAATGGTTTCGGCCGCATCGGACGCGCCGCATTGAAAGTCATTTTTGAAAACAATGACCTGGAACTGGTAGGTGTCAATGATTTGATGAGCATCGAGAATGCCGCCTATCTGCTCAAATACGATAGCAATTATGGTAAGTATGAAAAGGAGATAAAAGTAGAGGGTGATTCGCTCGTCATAGACGGCAAATCGGTGAAGTACCATAGCATCCGTGAAATTGAAAATCTGCCCTGGAAAGCTCTGGGAGTGGATGTAGTGATAGAAAGTACAGGTTTTTTTACCAATCATGCCGACGCAGAAAAGCACATCAGTTCGGGTGCGAAGTTCGTCGTGATCTCCGGCCCGACCAAAGACACGCCAACGGTCGTGCACGGTGTAAATACCGAAGACGGCAAGGTTTCTATCTTCTCCTGCGCGAGCTGTACTACCAATAGTATCAGTCCGGTTATCGAGATCCTGGGTCGCAGACTTGGTATTAAAAAGGCCATTTTAAATACCACACACGCATATACTGCCTCTCAAACACTGGTTGATGCGCCTTCAAAAAGGGAACCGCGCATGGGCCGGGCTGCCGGGATGAACCTCGCGCCAGCAGCTACGGGAGCAGCTATTGCGACGACCAAGGCACTGCCGCAATATGCCGGCAAGTTCGACGGGATCGCTGTACGGGTTCCGGTGTCGGTGGGTTCGATTTCAGACATTACGTTTATTGCCGAGCGTCCCACGACCGTCGAAGAGATTAATCAGATACTGACCGAAGAAGCTGCGACTGCGCGGTATGAAAAAGTGGTTGCCGTGACCGACGAGCCGCTTGTATCGACCGATATCGTCAAAAGTCCTTTCGCGGCGACCGTAGACCTGGAAATGACGCGGGTTGTTGACGGGGACCTGGTTAAAGTAATGGCGTGGTACGACAACGAGTGGGGCTTTACCAATCAAATGATCAGACAGATCCAGTCGCTGTAAGTGTTCTGCCAAGCCTTTATTAATATTATTATCATGAATTACTCAAAGCTTGCATTTACCGACGGAATTAAGTCGATCCAGCAGAGAATGGGCAGCCGCAATACTTACGAGCGAATGGAGGAAATGAGTTTCAGGGAAGGTCTTACGGCTGTTGAAACTGATTTCATCGGTCAAATGGATAGCTTTTATCTGGCTTCGTACGGGGAGAATACCTTCCCGTACATCCAGCATCGGGGCGGGCCGAAAGGTTTTATCAAGGTGATTGATGATGACACGATCGGCATTGTTGATTTCAGCGGAAACCGGCAATATATCTCGGTTGGGAATATCGTGAAAGATCCCAAGGTGTCGCTCATTCTGGTTTCATACCCGATGCAGGCCCGGTTGAAAATATATGCGGAAGCAGAAATTATGGAGATCAGCGACCACCCTGATCTCTATGAACTGCTTAAACCGGAAGCTTACAGATTCCGGCCCGAAAGGATGCTGGTTTTTCATATTAAAGCCTACGACTGGAACTGTCCCCAGCATATTACCCCGAGGTTTACCGAGCAGGAAATGGAGCCGATGCTGCACCAGCAGAAGGAGTATATCAGGAAGCTGGAAGAAGAAGTAGCGTTTCTTAAAGGGAAGATTGCTGGTTGATTAGGTATTCACCGCCAGACTTAAAACGCTGACACATTTACTACCCTTGTATTTGATCCAACGTTTCCCTGCTCAGAGGTTTTGAATAATAGCCGCGCACAAGCGGGTGATTTTCTGCCTGGTCCCGGTCGTCGGGGTCGATGGAAGAGGATAGGATAAAGATATTGATCTGTGACTTCAAACTTTCAGGCAGTGTTTCAAATTCATTTAAAAACTCCCAGCCACTCATTACGGGCATATTGATATCTAAAAAAAGAATTATTTCTTTATCAGTTGTGCTGAGAGTCGATTCCTCTTTTAACCACGCGAGCGCTTTTTCAGGGTTTATAAATAGCTGAGTTTCGGATTTGGGCGCAAATTTGTCAATGGTGTATTTGCAAACCAGATTACTAATCGAATCGTCATCCACGACGACAAAAATGGAAGGTGTGCTCATAGTATTGGAATTTAGAGATTATCCGAACGGAAGAGTATCCTGAATTCTGTGCCTTTATCTACCGTACTGTCGGCAACTATTTTTCCACCAAGCATTTCAACCTGCGTTTTTACCATAAACAATCCCATTCCCTTTCCTTCCACATGATGATGAAAACGTTTGTATAAACCAAACAGGTGCTTACCCTTCTTTTTCAGGTCAATCCCCAATCCATTGTCTTGAAAAGAAATGATCATTTCACCATTAATAACCGCGCTCTTTATTTTAATTACAGGATCAATATCTTTCTGTCGATATTTAATACTGTTTATAATCAGATTATAGAATATGCTGTGCAGGTAACTCCTTAATGTGATTATTTTATTTAAGGCACTAAAATCCGTTTGTATTTCCACATTTTCCCGTTCAATAATATTGTAAATGCTCGACCGGATATTATCAACCAGCTGCTGCATTTCCACCGGTTCTCTGTTTTCGCTAACCTCCCTTTTAACTTGCAGGATCGTATTAAGGTCTGATACAATATCATCCAGCCTTTTTACATTTACCAGCACACCCTGCAACAGTTCCTCGTTTTCTGCCGGGGAAAATTTATGCTGACTCAACAGCTCCGCCAGCCCGATGATATTTGCTACCGGCGCACGCAGGTTATGTGATACAATATAAGAGAACTGTTCAAGACCTTTGTTGGAATCAATTAATTCTTCCGTATAACTCTGTAAATTTTTATTGAGATCATGAAGTCGTGACTCATCGTGTTTTCGCTGCGTGATTTCCCTTAAATAAACGGAAAGCCCGCTCGCAGATGGATAAGCTGTTACCTCAAACCACGCTTTACCCCTTTCGTAATAGGATTCGAAATGCTGGATTGTATTTTGATCAATTGCCTTTTGATAATAAATATGGAAAAGCGTGTCAACTACATCCGGGAATATATCCCATATATTTTTCCCCAGGATGTTTTCTTTCGGCGTATTTAATACGATCTCTGCCTGCTTGTTCCAATAAGTAACGATCCAGTTTTTATCCACTGCAAAAAAACAGTCCCCGATACTTTCCAGGATCACATTTTTTTCTTCCAGCGCTTTCAGGACTTTCTCGTCAGACTGTTTCTCTTTCGTGATATCGTTTACAAAGCAGGAAAGACCTGTAACCGTATTTTTCTTTTTAATAGGGTGAATAGAAAATCTGAGGTGGCTGGAAGAGCCATTGTAAGGGAGTTCCTTCTCAAATTTCAGGATTTCCCCGCTCAGCGCCCTGGAATTAATATCCGTCCATTCCGTCTCCGAGCCCGGATCAAACTTGTTCAGCGATTCAAGTATGTGATAACCAGGCTGTATGTCGATATCATACCGTTCCTTCATCATATCTTCCAGCGCATTGTTGTAGGTAATGTACCTGAGGTCAGTATCCAGCGAGTAAATCAGCGCGTCGGTATTGTTCATGATCGCATTCAGGTTCGATTCTGATCGCTGGAGTAGATCCTGGGCTAACTTCTGATCCGTAATATCCGTCATGGTGAGGGTCAGTCCTGTGATGCGGCCGTTTTCGACAACCGGGATCATTGTGACATTTAACCAACTCTTTTTTCCCTCAATTTGCGCGTACATGTGCTCATATTGCCTTAATTCTCCTGCTAATACCGCATTAATGGCCCGGTTATATTCCACGCTTCTTTCATCGTTGATGGAGTCGGCCAGGCTGGTTCCGGTCTCGATCTCGTTACCGGTGGAAATCTTATAGAAGTACCTGGCTTTACTATTGAAATACACAATCGTCGCATTGGTGTCGGTCAAAACAAAGCCTTCCGAAGTATTTTCAAAAATGGCGCGCAGGTTGTTTTCTGAACTTTGCAGCGCCTGCCGGGATTTCTCGATTTCGGTCACATCCCGGAAATTATCGACGATCCCGTTAATAGCCGGCTCATGCAGCATATTGGTCACCGTAGCTTCGATCCAACGCCAGCTGCCATCTTTATGCATCATCCGTCCCGTGTGGCCCTTGATCGGTATGCCCGGACTTGCCAGTACCTTACCCATTACCTTCATCAGCTGGGGTACATCATCCGGATGCGCTTTGCTGAAAATATCCATCGCGTATATCTCCTCAGCGGTATAGCCCAGGACATTCTTTACAGCCGGAGATACATATATCGGCTGCGCTTCCGCACTGAGCACGACCACCGCGTCGGCGCTGTTTTCAACCAGGGTACGGAACCGCTCTTCACTGTTAGTCAACTGTTCCAGTAAATTCTGCTGATCGCTTTTGAATTCGTATTTTTCGAGACTCCGGAGAATAGCAAACGGCAGGCGGTCGATCTGGTTTTTTATGACATAATCATCTGCGCCGATCCGAAGGATTTCCAGCGCTATTCCGTCCGTAATATCGTTCGAAACAATAATAAAAGGGATGTGTATGTGGTATTGACGCAGTATTTCAAGGGCTTGCGAGCAATGTATGCCGGGTAACGAGAATTCAGATAGAATGATGTCAGGTGGGAAATCAATTACTGTTTTTATGAATTCGTCCCGCGTGCCGGCTACCCTTATTTCAGGAGATAAATTCGCCTTGTTCAGGGCATGTCTTGCTACCGTTGCTCCATCCAGTGAATTATCCAACTGCACTATTTTCAGACTCTCGCTCATGGTGTGTTACGATTAAAAATATGCCCAATCTGCAAGAGAAAAGTAACGGAAAAATGGATTCTGATGGTGTCCTTTTAGTCTCCGCGCAAGGTGCATTATATTAGGTGCAGTTTACATCTTTGCGGCGGGATTTTATGCACGCAATCACGCAAATTTAGTGTCAGATTTTGATCGTCAGGATGCGCTATCCTGCATTACAGAAACCGGAAGTATCAGCGGTTTAGTCTGGGGGATTTTCTCAAAATATCCGTTTTTCGTCAAATTTCTGGCTTCCGCAGGGATTTACTGGGGCGTTTTAAGCTCAAAATTTCCTATTTTTAGGTGATTCACAAATCTCATCCCCTAATATCGTTAAGCATTCTTCTATGAAAAAAATATTTCAATGGACTTATATATCACCTGTTATTGCCTGGATTGTCTACCTGCTATTGCCGGCTGACGCTGGGTTCTTAGTCAACTTACTGGCCGTGGTCGCCCTGATCGTAGGCGTGCTCTCGGCCGTGCATCATGCAGAAGTAGTGGCACATAAAGTGGGCGAACCTTACGGTACGATCATTTTGGCGATCGCTGTTACATTGCTGGAAGCTTCGATCATCGTCTCCCTGATGTTGACGGGTGGCGTTGGTGCGGATACCTATGCGCGCGACACCCTTTTTGCCGCCGTTATGATCATTCTCAACGGTATTCTCGGTATCAGTATGTTCGTAGGCGCATTGAAATTTAAGGAACAAACCTTCGAAACCAAGAGTGTGACGATCGCACTGGTGAGCCTTGTCTCGATCCTGGTGCTTACCCTTGTGCTGCCCAATTTTACCACCAGTATTGCCGGTCCTTCTTACAGCGCGCCGCAGCTTATTGCCATTGGTATCTGCTGCCTGGTTATTTACGGATCATTTTTATTCACACAAACCGTCAGGCACCGGAAATACTTTCTTACAGACGTGACCGGCGAAGAAAAGGCAGTTACACAAGTGGAAGCGCTGACGAGTCTTGTTCTTTTGCTCGTTTGTTTAGGAGTAGTTATTTTATTGGCTAAAACACTTTCTCCGGTCATTGAAGACGGAGTGGTGGCCGCTGGATTACCCACCGCACTGGTCGGTGTCGCTATTGCTGCTGTGATCCTGTTGCCAGAAGGCATTGCCGCTATCCGGGCAGCGAGACGTAACCAATATCAAACGAGCATTAACCTCGCACTGGGTTCGGCACTGGCCAGTATCGGACTTAGTATTCCTACCGTGGTAATTGTTTGTACTTTAATGGATCTGCCGCTGGTGCTGGGCCTGGATATGAAGTCGATGGTCCTGCTGGTTCTGTCGGTTTTTACAGTAATGCTTTCCCTGAATAAAGGGCAGACCAACAGTTTGTATGCAATAGTGCTTCTGGTCAATCTGATGATGTATATTTTTACGATCGTATTTCCATAAACGTTTTTGTGTTTTAATAAAACTTCCTGTAAATACCGAAAAAGGGGCACCACTAAGCAGGTGCCCCTTTTTTTATCAATACAAATCATAATCCTCTTAACCCACGTCTCTCAATCTGATGCTCCTTTTCACCGGCGTGCAGAAACATTTGGCCAGCGCGCCCAGATCAAGTCCCATTTTTTGAAGATTTGCTTTGAACTCACTCCCGCCGGTTTTGTTCAGGCAGGTAAGCAGGCGGCATATCGCCTCCTGGGTCGGGTTGTGGCCCGGGTCGTTGTCGTGGCTTGGTGGCGGATTATTGCCTCCCCGCCACACCGCAGCTGTCATTACCTGCTCCCTGGTGTAGCTGATATTGCGGGAAGTTTTCCCTTTTGCCTTCACTCTGAACGTATAAACCCCGGCATAAGCCGCCGGAACAGCCACTTCATAAATGCCGGCAGCAGTTTTGCTGAACACCACATCGGACATGAGCCCATCGGGGGTTTTCAACTCAGCCTGAACGCTGGCTGTATTGTCAAGCGCAAAGCCGTATTCGGTGATTGCCGCTCTCAGCTTCAGCGTCGCACCCGGTTCGTAGCCTGTCTGCGATTTGGTACAGTTCATGCGGAGGTTCGAATAAGCGTGGACCAGCGCAGTATATTTTACTCCATGCGCGAGCGCAGCCTGATACATACTGTTCGATTTCCTGTCATCGTTCCTTCGGAGAAATTCCAGGTACTTTTTCCAGTTATCCTTATTTACGGAAAGAACAATGTTCCAGATCCCGGAGTGCGCTTCAACGCTGCCCGCATTCGTGACAGGCATGGTCAGGCGGTAGTAGGATAGCATTTGGCCGTCGCTGCGGATCACCGTGGGGAAAGTGCCGAGGTTAGAGGTGTCTATAATATCACCGTCCGGTGTTTCTATGCTGAATTCAAGGATCTCGTTCATCACTGTCATCACGATCGTATCGATGGAAATATCTGCATCATTTACCCTGAACGGGATCTTTACCTTTTGGCCGGGGGCTACATAACCCGTCGGGTCCACTACGATCTGCTCGTTGTTCACTCCCGCCTGTATTTGAAGGAAGTACTTCGCGATCTTGAATGTATCGTCGTCGTCCAGTGAATCCGTCAGCATCAGATAACCGCCCGTATTATTGCAAATGCTGTCCAGCGCGGCGGGATTCAGCTGACCAGCCGTACCAAGGCCAACCGCAAATACCTGCTCATCGATCAGACCTTCCACGTCGGCAATGTATTTCGAATCGGTTTCGTGTCCGTCCGTAAAAACAATAATTGCCTTTTTTTCGTAGCCTGTTACGCCCGTCATGTTATTGTGCGCCCGCTCGATCCCGTCTCCAATCGCAGTAGCGCCGGATGGATTAGCGGCATAACTCCCGAAAGCGGTCTGGGCAGCGGATCGGGCCGGATCAAAAGGATCGTCCGCAGGCCCGAACGGACCCACTAACGGATGCAGCAGATCGTGGGCATCCTGGTCGAAAGTCACGAGGCCAAGTCCATTATTTTCACGAACATAGCCCACAAATATGCCGGCCGAGTATTTTAGCACTTCCTCCCGCGTCAGCGACCCCACGCCCGAATCCCACAGCATACTTCCCGACTGGTCCAGAACGAGCGTCATGGCGCAGGTTGGCCGTGCGACGGTATTGGCACTAATGGTAACCAGAAATACTTCATTGGTGGTATTGCAGCGAACTTCCGCCGTTCCCGAAGCCGTGTCGCCCGCATTCGTACCCGTGTATTTAACCCAGATGAAAACTGAACGCGGCGTGTCGTAGTCGGTGGTTTTGCCAAGAATGATCGGGCCCGAATAGTTGTGCAGGCCAAAAGGGGCGGAGGGAGGTACCGACAGCTCAAAACGCGTCTCGTGGAAACTGTTCACATCGATCCGGATCGCCCGGAGCTGCGTTTCTCCTTCCGGAATATCGATAAACTGAAGTTCGATCTGAACCGGAGTGATTTCCCAGCCGGCTTTGGTAACCGCATGGAGCGCATTGATGCGGCCGTAACCCATTTCCTGGTTCCGGGTACCATTCGGGAAATCGGCATTCGCAGCATAACCGATCGAGCCCACCTTTTCGGCAGTCAGCTCGATCACATCTCTTACCTGGCTACCCGTCAAAACTGGCTCTACACTGCGGATCAGGCAGGCGAGCCCCGCTACGTGCGGTGTAGCCGAGGAGGTTCCGTTGAACTCCATTGTGTAGTCACCGCCATCATATCCATCGCCACCCTGTCTGTCGGTTGTAGGGATCAGCACGCCGGGGGCGACTACCGACACGCCGGTGACAACACCGTCGTAGGTATCCTCGCCATAATTTGCGCCCCAGAAATCCTCTCCGTCCGGGCTGGTCTTTTTCTTGCGGTTATCATCGGTGGAAGAAGCGCCGCAGCCGATCACCAGCGGATGTTTGCCGGGGTAACGGTTGGTGGCCGCGTCGTCCTCGTTACCGGTGGCTACGCACATCACTACGTTGTTGTTGAATGCGTTTTGTATTTCAGGGTCAATGATCGAATAGTCCCAGCCCCAGTCGTCGTAAACACCAAAACTCATACTGATCACCGAGGCGCCGTTTGTGGTCGCATAATTGATCCCGTTCGCACATTCCACGTCCGACCAGTCTGAAAACGCGAGGGGCATGATGAGGCAGTTTCCAGCCACGCCGGCCACCCCTTCGCTGTTGTTGAAAGTGGCTGCGGCAATACCGGCACAAGCGGTACCATGGTCGCCGGTTGGCTCACCGGTCGGCATCATGGTGCTGAGATTGATACCATCCTCCGAAAATGCCAGGTCGGGGTGGGACAGGTCGCAGCCTTCGTCTAGGATGCACACAACTACTGCGTTGCTTCCGGTTGTATGGTCCCAGGCGTCGGGCGCATGTATTTTGAGCATATTCCACTGGTCACCCCAGAGGTCGTCGTTCGGGGTAGTCGTGGTGATCGGTTTGTACATAGGCACGTTTTCAAACCGCACCTTGCCCAATACTGTGGAGTGACCCAGCAGCTTTTCATACAATTCATGGAAGCCAAACTTTCCCGGATCCTTCAATTTGAAATACCGGAATTTTCGCAGTAGCCGCGACTTGCTTTCGATCTCTTCGAAGCCGAGGCTTTTTAGAAAAGCATCCTGCTGCCCACGTGACTTTTCATAATCCGGCACCAGTATCACGTCGGATTTCGGGCTGAAACGAACTTCAAATCCCGTGTCGCCGGGGATATAATAAACGGGCGATACCGATTCCGCAGAAGCCCCCAGCTCCTCGTCGATTTTTGACAACTGCTCTTCATTCAACTCCGAACCGTCCGCCGTTTTGACCCATATTTTATTGTTTGAATTATTTAATTGCGGCTTAATTCTCTCCTGCTTTTTCTCGCGCTCGTTTTTTGCGTCACCACTTTGTAATGAAACTCTTTCAGGTTCTTCCTCAACAAGAAATGTTGCTTGCAGCGAAGCAAATGCGCCGGGTGTATCTACGCCTTCCTTTAATTTGATTAAAAGTCGGGTAGGATCCAGCTGTGCGGTTTTCTGATTGGCAGTTGTAATAGTTTTCAAAAAGTTTCTCATGACCTATCATTATTTATATGTTGATTTATTCAAATAATAGACCAAAGGTAGTCCGTGCCTATTTTTTGAAAAATCATGTAAATCATGAAATTTTGGGAGAATACCCTGAGCAATTACTAATGGTTTTCAGTTATATTTTTTCGGATAAATACAAATAAAAAAGTGCCGTTGAAATGATTTAATTTCAACAGCACTTTTTGTAATTATTAATTTTTTCTCGAAAAGTAGAAACAAATACTATTAAATGATTTTGTGACGCACTGCATATAATGCTAACCCTATTGAACCTTTCACTCCCAGCTTCCGGATCAGGTTTCGGCGATGTGATTCAGCGGTCGGGTGGCTGATAAAAAGCCGGTCTGCAATCTCGGTAGTGGAAAATTCTTGCGCGATCAGTCTCAACACTTCCAGTTCGCGGGATGACACTTTGGGAATGAGCAGATCGCTGAATTTTTCGGTATATACCTTGGCTTCGCGGGCTAGTTTAGTGATGATATTATTGCAGAAATATTTATTCCCATTCATCACAGATTGAATAGCATAATATAATTCTTCTGAACTTGCATTTTTTAATACATAGCCCTCTATACCAGCTAATATCGCATTCCGGATATGCGTCTTTTCTTCTACCATTGTAAGTAAGATCGTCTTAATATGCGGGTAGCGATATCGCGTTTGCAAACACAGTTCTATTCCCGAAAAATCAGGTGCCTGGCAATCAGCAATTACAAGATCTATTTCATTAAGTTCCATTAAATTTAATGCGTCGACTGCATTTTCAGCTGTACCTACTAAATGCAGTTTTTCATTAGCTGAAATCAGCATTGATATTCCTTCCAGGATAATTCGCTGGCTATCTACGAGAAGAACTCTTGTCCTATTCATTGCGTAGAATGGATTAATTAATGAAGAAAAATAGCGTTGAAAAAGAGGCGGGAAGTCAGTTTTAATATACCAATTTAGAGAAAATGAAATACATTTGTGTGTATTAGCAGGTTATCTTAGTTAGCGGTTTTTATTTATACTTATTAACCGGAATTCATGACGAATATACGCGAAGGTATCAGGGATATTACGCAGTTTGAGGAGCCTGATTGGCTGCTTTTTCGGGAAGCGCTCACTGGAAGACAGATCGGTAAGGGGCAATTTCTGATGCAGCCCGGTGACACTTGCAGGCATATTCATTTTTTGCAAACTGGGCTTTTACGCAGCTTTTATTTAAAGGAAGGCGAGGAGTGGACCGTTGCTTTTTCTCTCGAAAACTCTTTTTGTACTGACCTGAAAAGTTTGCGTTCCGGGCAGCCGTCAGAAATAGGCATTCAGGCACTTGAACCTTCCACCCTTTTAAGTATTTCCAAATCCGACCTGATCACATTGTATCAGCAATCTCATCAGATTGAAGCTTTTGGCAGGAGGCTGCTGGAAGCTTTACTGGAAGAGCAGGAAGAGTACTTATCATGGTTCAGGCTGTATTCGGCCAAAGAGCGATACGACTTTATGCTCCAAAAGCACCCTGCGCTATTACAACGTGTTCCTCTGGGACAACTCGCCTCTTATCTGGGGATACGTAGGGAAACGCTCAGCCGCATTCGTGGCCTGCGAGCGTAGCTTTTTGACTTTTGTCACACATTCGCCGTTTGCGGTTCATTTACTTTTGCCCGGAGTATTCAAAACAATGGACATGAACACAGACCAGACCCGGAAATTTATTACTGACTTTATTGAGGAAGTTTGGAATCAGCAACAAACCGACAAACTCGGCGAGTACCTGCATCCTGCTTATATCGATCATTCCCTGCCGGCATTTTTGACGCCGGATCACTTAGGATTAATAAAGTGGATACAAGCCCTGAGCCGCTCTTTTTCTCATCAAACCACGATTGAAGATCAGGTGACGGAGGAAGACAAGAGTATTGTCAAAATCAAAATGCGAATGATCCACATCGGTGAGTGGCGTGGTATTCAGCCGCAGGGTGCCGAGGTAAGTACGGGTGGTTATCGCTTTTATCGCCTTGAAGATGGAAAAATTAGGGAGCATTGGGCTGAGATCAACGGTACAGCATTGGAAAACCAACTCACGCGAGGAAAAACAAGCTGAGATTTGGCTGCATCGCCCCCTGCGATTGTCCCGAAACCCCATAATTATTTTGGTGGGCCAGCAATAGTTTTGTGTCGCATTAATCTTTCATAAACAAACATAAAACACTTAAAATGAGAAAGCTGGTTTTATTTGCGCACATGTCCCTCGATGGTTTCGCTGGTGATAAGGAGGGTGGCCTGGGCTTTTTGACTTACAATGAAGAGCTGCAACAATTCGCGGATGAACTGGTCAGGACGGTAGGGGCGCCTGTGTACGGCAAAAATACGTACCATTTAATGGCAGGTTACTGGCCCACCGTTTTAAACGATCCGAATGCAAACGAGCGCGCACTGGCACATGCAAAATGGGTGCAGGAAATTCCCAAAATCGTTTTCTCAACTACATTGGAAAGTGCCGACTGGAATAATACCACGCTGATCAGAGCCAACGTGGAGGAAGAAATTGCCAAACTCAAACAGCAACCGGGTAAAGATCTGGTGATATTCGGCAGTCCGGGGCTCGCCAAAAGTCTGATGAATCTCGGGCTGATCGACGAATATCAACTGACCCTGCATCCCATCATATTAGGAGAAGGAAACAGCCTGTTCAACGGTAATACGAAGCTCAGAAACCTGAAACTGCAAAGTTCAAAAACGCTGGGTTCGGGAGTGATAACATTGCATTATACTAATTGAACCGAGTTAATAAAACAAAGCCGCCCGGATCTGTGAAGGTCCGGGCGGCTTTGTTTTATACAGGAATTTATATTTTAATAACCAGGGTTTTGAACCAGCTGATTGTTCACCTGAAGTTCTCTGAATGGTATTGCGAAAATCAACCTGTTTTGCGTCACATTGAATGCCGAAGGCAGCAGGAAACCGTAAAGCGCCTTCATCTGCTGGCCTTTTTTGGTCAGCACGTCGATCGCCTGGCCGGTACGGATCAGATCCTGATAGCGGTGGTTTTCGAATGCCAGCTCGTGGCGCATTTCGTTACTTACATTCAGTTTCGTAGCCTGCGTCAAAGCGGGAAGGCCGGCCCTTCTGCGCACAGCATTCAGGTGAGGCAATGCCTGGGTTGCCTTACCCTGCTCCACCAAACACTCCGCCAGCAATAGCAATGCGCCCGAATACCGGTACACCGGCCAGTTTTCATCCGTATTGAACTCCCGCGAATAAGGTCCGTGCAGGTATTTTTTCACCATATAATAGTGCGTTTTACCCGCCGTAGGTTTGTAGCCGACGATGCTTTTTACCGATTCAGTCGTAAAAAGATCGCTTTCCATCCGGCCTTCGACCACAGCCACAGAGGCATCCAAACGCGTGTCGCCGGTTTCGTACGAATTCACCATTTCCTGGGTCGGCACGTTCCAGCCGCCGCTGAAATCGCCCGCATAGTTATTTCCCCGAACTCCCATTAATAGCTCTGAGTTGGAGGTTTTAGGGATAAAGCGCCAGTTGAAAAAGCTCTGCTGGCCCGCGTCGCCTTCCTGGTACTGCACTTCGAATATCGACTCGCTGTTGTTCTTATTATTCGGGTTGAAAACAGCTGCATAAGTCGGTAGCAGGCTGTAATTCATTTTTGTAATATCCGTCAGTTCCACTTCTGCTTTGGCATATTCACGCGTCGGCTTGGTCATGTAAACGTAGGCCAGCAGCATCTTTCCGGCGCCTTTTGTAGCGCGCCCGCTTTGCGGGAAAGTGGATGCAACCGGAAGCAACGGAATAGCCACCGAAAGGTCCTCAATGATCTGAGCATAAACCTCTTCCACCGAATTACGCGGCAAAAAAGCTTCTCCTTCGGCACTTACTTCCGACAGGTGTAGCGGCACGCCGCCGAAGTTTTTCACCAGGTCGAAATAGTAGAATGCGCGCAGGAAATAAGCCTCGCCAAGAATGCGGTTGCGAGATTCGGCAGACAATTCGATGTCGTCAATTCTCGAAACGATGGTATTAACCCTCGAAATGCCTGAATAACAAGCGTCGTACCGTGCAGAAACGTAGCTGCCCGTGTTCTGATCATCCAGAAACTGGGAAAGCACTTCGGTACTCAGGTAGGGGCCTCTGTCGCCCGGATAGTAGGTGAAAAACGTATTGTCGCTGCGCATTTCATCCATAAAAATCCCGCTGGTTGCGATCTGGCGTGTTCTTTCGTAAGCCGAATTCAGCGCCTGGTTGAAATGCTCTTCTGTTTTAAAATATGTCGCGGAACTCAGTGTAGTAGGCGGGGCGAGGTCGAGAAATTCGTCGCTGCAGGAGCTCAACCCGATTACCGCTGCGAGCATATATGTGAATTTGATTTTCATAGTGATTTGGCTAGAATTTAATATTAACACCCAATGTATAGATCGACGATACCGGATAGGAGCTGATATCCAATCCCTGGTTCAGCCCATTGAGACCGCTGTTACTTACCTCAGGGTTCATCCCGGGATAGTTGGTAAACATCAGCAGATTCTGTCCGCTGGCGTAAAAACGTGCTTTTTTGATGTATGGATTTTTCTTGATATCGACCGTGTAACCCACTGTGAGGTTTTTTACAGCCAGGTAAGATCCGTCAAATACCCACCGTGAATTGTTGTAGCGGAACAATTCCGTAGTTCCCGTCCGCGTCCGTGGGATATTGCCGTTCCCCGGATTATCAACCGACCGCCATCTTTCTGCGATCTCTTTGGTCACGTTGAAAACGCCGTCGATGTTTTCTGTCCATTCCAGGGTTCCGTCGATGATATCATTGCCCACAGAACCCGCCATTACAATACTTGCATCGAAGTTTTTGTAGCTGAATTCGTTGGTGATACCGTATACAAAATTTGGGTTAGGATTTCCGATAAAGGTCCGGTCTGAGAAATCGATCACACCGTCGTTGTTCAGATCTTTCATTCTCGCAGTTCCTACCATCGAAGACGCATGTTTCGGCTGGGAAGCAAGCTCTTCTTCCGTCATGTAAACGCCATCGAACACATATCCGTAAAACTGGCCGAGTGGCTGCCCAACCTGCGTTCTGTTGTAATCGCCCTGATTTGCATTACCGCCGATCGGGGTATTGTTGGTACCCAATCTCACTGCTTTGTTTCTGTTGAAAGACACATTGAACTGTGTATTCCATTTCAGCGCGCCGGTCATATTCCTGGTTTCCACTCCAAATTCATGTCCCCAGAAGTTGAACTGACCGATATTAGAGCGAATGCTTGAAAAGCCTGATTGCGTAGGAATATCGATCCCGTACAAAAGTCCGTCGGTTTTTTTGTGGTAATAATCATAAGTGAAAAACACGCGGTCGCGGAACAATCCCAGGTCAAGCCCAAGGTCATATTGCACCGTAGTTTCCCAGGTCAGGTTGTTATTTCCGATCCTTTCGATCCTGCGGCCGGGCGCGATCGCACCGTCGAAAACGTAATTGGTAGTAGCAACCGAAGCCAGATAATCGTAGTCTCCGATGTTGTTATTACCCGTTTTACCGTAGCTCGCGCGGATTTTCAGGTAGCTCAGTTGATTAATATCTTTCATTAACCTTTCTTCCGAAGCAACCCAGCCCACCGAAACGGAAGGGAAATTTCCATATTTGGTATTGTTACCAAACCGCGAGCTGCCATCGCGGCGGAACGCCATCGATACAAGATATTTGCCATCGTAGTTGTAGTTCAAACGACCGATGAACGAAAGCAGCGACCAGTCGTTGGCCGAAGCAGTTCCTACCCGAACATTAGCCGCATTGATCCATTCGATCTCATCGTCGGGATATTGTGAAGCGTTGATACTGCTTTCTTCAAACGAAGCTTTCTGAGCTGAATAGCCTGCCAGCAGGTCAAAATTGTGCTTGCCGATGTTTTTGTTATAGGTAAGTGTATTTTCCAGAAGCCAGGTCAGGTACCTCGAAGTCGAGTAGCTTCCGATCGGAGGCAGCGGCGGTGCAGAGAACATTGCGCCACGGGCAGTTGACGGTTCAAAAGATCTCAATGCCACATTTCCCACGTCCGTATTGGCGCTTATCTTGTAGGTAAGTCCTTTGATAATATCAACTTCTCCAAAAACATTCGCGATCACATTGTACTCTTTTCTCGGGTTTTTACGCTGGGTCAATACCAGGTAGTAGTTAGGATTGGCAAACATCCCCGGCGCCGAGAAAGAGATCGGGTAGCTGCCGTCTTCATTTCTGTATTTCAAAGAAGGATCCATTAAAAACGAAGATCCGATGATATTCCTGCCGCCTGCAATACCCGGCGTAATCTGGCTTGTACGATAAGATCCCGCCAGATTTAGTCCAAAACGCACTTTTTCAGAAGCCACAAAACTGTTGTTGGCACGTACCGAAAACCGGTCTGCGTAAGTATCCAGAATCGTACCTTCCTGCTTGTTATAGTTCAGGTTGACCGCTGTTTTGAATTTCTCGGTCCCGGATGAAAGTCCCAGGTTGAAATTTTTGGTCGGGGCCGTTCTTAAAAGCACGTCAAACCAGTCGGTACCGGGGTTGTTGATGTATTGGTCGGGATTTTGGTAAACTGGTGGAACACCGCCCGTATAGTTTTCGTAAACCGCCTGGTCCTCGTAATATTCCTTTTTGAATTTGGCAAATTCATACGCATTCATCACATCCGGCCGGCCGCGCTTGGTCACTCTTTCAATCCCGTAATATGAACTGAAATTGATGTTCGTTTCGCCTGGCTTGGCGCTTTTAGTTGTGATCAGAATCACCCCGTTCGCAGCTCTGGAACCATATAGTGACGAAGCTGACGCATCTTTCAATACTGAAACCGATTCAATTTCGTCCGGGCTGAGGTTGGTGATCCCGGCCACAGTAGGAAAACCATCTATCACGACCAGCGGGCTGTTACCTCCATTGATGGAAGCCTGTCCACGCACACGGAATGACATCCCGCCGCCCGGTTCCCCGTTCGTCTGACTTACCTGCACACCTGCAAACTTACCCTGCAATTTCTGACCCAGGTTACCCACCGGAATATCGGCGATTTCGCTGGTGTTGATGCTGGCCACCGAACCTGTCACATCACGTTTCTTCTGCGTTCCGTAACCTACTACCACCACTTCTTCCAAAGCTTTGGTATCAGGCGCCAGCTCCGCATTCACGGTTGTCTGCGTTCCCACAGCGATTTCTTTGCTCAGATAGCCTACAAAAGAAAAGATCAGCGTAACCTCACCTTCGGGAATGTCCAATGCATAATTGCCCTCCACGTCGGTGGTAGAGCCTTTCTGGGTGTTTTTAACAACAATACTTACACCCGGCAATGCAGCCCCTTTATCGTCCGTTACCGTACCCGTAATCCGGCGGTCAACTACCTCTGCGGCGTTGTTAAGCAATACACTTTCTTCTTTATCAACTGCGTTTTCCGATTCCTGATTGATCACGATCTGACCGCCTATTACTTTGCAGGAAATCTTCGCAGGCGCAAAAACCTCTCTTACAGCTTCTTCAAGGGGTTTTTGGTTAAAGCTCACCGACACTTTCCGGCGAGCGTGAAGCGAGTGCGAGCTGTACACAAACTTCACATTTGCGCTCTTTTCAATCCGGGCCAGTACAGTCCTGATCTCCGTTCCTTTCGCTTCCATACTCACAGCTTTCCGCAGCAGCTCCTGCGCAGAGCCCGGACCGGCGAGGCCCGGACCGGCAAAGGCATTGGAACAGAAACAGATAATTAAAGCGAGCTGCACAAAGAGTGCGCTCATCATCGTGCCCGAAAGCGCTATGATTCTTCGGTGTTTTTTCATTTTTTTGTTTGTTAAATCTAAACGTTTGACAAGCCCTCCCGGAAACATCCTGGCCGATGTCGTTACTTCCGGGAAAGGCGGGGGAGCCAGGCTTAAATGTCTTTCATTTGAGCCTGGCCGACTTTTTTCTGCTCTGAATCAACATATTATAATTAGCCGGAAAGGTCGGGGCCTTGTTTTTGCATGGTGTAAGGGAGGAATAGTTGGTTTTTCATGGAACTAAGGGGTTAGGATAGTCAAATAAGTTATATGTCAATCGCAGGAGCCGCCGGAGAGGACGATGCTCAGTCCTTTCACTTCATACTGCGCATTCAGGGATCCTGCGATAATGTCCAGCTTGGTATATAATGGTTCGCCCGAAAGGTCCGCCGTAAACGGACAGTTGCGGATATTGTCGTTAAGGAGCTCAAACCTGACCCCGTAAGCGTCATGCAGCATTTCTAACACTTTTTGCAGCGGCGTTTCCTCGAACCGGAACAGGTGCGTCCGCGCAGTCTCGTATTGCGGCTTCACCAGTACCGGCTTGTCGACCAGGCCTGTAACAAAATGATTATCAATATGATAAAAGGTTACTTTCTGATTGGGTGTGAGCACTACACCGTTATTCTCGGTTTTCTGCGCGGGATCGTTTTTCTTACGTTCCACGATCAGCTTTCCTGTCATTACCGATACTTCCACATCCTGCGCATCTTCCACACCTGACCTGACTATGAAGCTGGTACCCACTACTTTGGTCGCCACTTCGCCGGCGTACACGATGAATGGGCGCTTCGGGTTTTTGGTCACTTCAAAAAACGCTTCGCCTTTCAGGAACACCTCTCTTTTGTTTTTCGCAAATGGTTTGGAAAAGCGTATACTGCTCCCCGGCCGAAGGTCCACGCGGCTCGCTTCTTCCAAGTGAATGGATCTGATCTGATTGGTATTGTTGGTTTCCAGAAACGTAGCGTCGTTTTCGGTCAGTGGGCCGAACAGTTCGTTGTTTTGTGATTTGAGAAAAAAGAAGGCAAAACTCCCTGCAATAATAACCGACGCGGCCACGGCGAGTCTCAGGATCCTTTGCTTCCGGAAAAACGGATTTTGAAAGAAACTCCTGCGCTTTTCGAGAGGCTCGACCTGCTTCTGGATCTTTTGCCAGATAAACTCCTGCATATCCAGACCCGAGGTGTTTCCCTCAGCAAGGGACAGGTTTTCATCCTCAAACCAGGAATCGATCAGTTCCTTTTCCTGCGGCGTGCAGGTACCGTCCAGGTATTTTTGTATTAAACCGGAAAGCCCGTCACGATTGATCTTCATTTGCTGTCGGAGAGATAAAATAGCGCTTATAACCGTAAGTCACATAATATCGTATCAACCGCAACTTGTCTAGAAAAATATGAGAAAGTTTATATGATTTTCTCGTATTTGATTTAATTACTTAAAATAATCCTAAAAATAGGTCGGTAGTTCTTGTGTTGGGGATTCTTAGAAAAGTCCGGCGACGAGGACGATGGAGTAGGAGACAAACTCCCGCAGATGGAGGCGGAGTTTGCGGATTGACTGGGTCAAATGGTATTCAATGGTCCGTTTAGGAATATCCAGCGAAACCGAGATTTCCTGCACCGACTGGTTTTCGAGCCTGTTCATCCGGAAAATTTTCCGCGTTTTGGCCGGGAGCGTGGCGAGCGCATTTTCCAGCGCATTGTGAAGATCTTCCAGTTCGATATTGTTATCCGCGCGCTGATCGATGTGGCTGGAAATATCTTCCAGGCTTTGGTCCCAATACTGCGGCTTATCGAGATTTCTTCTTAAATGATTCAGTATTTTATATTTGGCAGCAGTGAAAAGATACCTGTCCACGCTCGCAATTTCCAGCGTTTCCCGTCTTTCCCAAACATCAAGAAAAATATCCTGCACAATCTCCGCAGCGTTTTCATGCGACCGCAATTTATTTCTGACGAGGGCGAAGATCCGGCTCCAATAGCGTACATAAATCTGTTGGAAAGCGTCCTTATCATCCAGAGTAATTAACCTTATTAAAACGTGATCATCAAGCTCGGAATACTGCATTTATTCGTATTAACAATTGAATCTAGCCTTCGAAAAAAATAACTAATTATTCAAATGTTCCCAGATCGGGCTGATAAACTGTCCTGTACTTGCCTGCCCACCGCCAATCTGACGCCCATCATAACGCGTCTATCCGGCCCGAAACGGTAGCCCCGGATTGTGCATTATTTAGCGCTGCACCTATTCCTTCACCATCTTGAAAATCTGCTCCCGATCTCCCGAAATGACTTTTAAAAGGTATATGCCGGGTTTGAATGTGCTGGATTCAAGGTTGATCGTTTTCGTTTGCGAAGTTCCGTCGGCTAAAAAATCATTCATTGTAACTACTCTGCCCTTGACGTCGTAAATGCTGCATTTCACGGGCTGGCCGGCTATTCCTTCTAATTTCAGGGTAACCTTGTCCTTCACCGGATTTGGAAATACTTCCCATTCCTTTTTCATATTGAAGTTGACTGTCCGAATAGGGGAATATTGAAAAGTACCATCCGTGTCGACCAGTTTGAGCCGGTAATAGCGTGTTCCCGTCATAACGGGGTGACTATCCCGGTAAGAATATCTGAATGCATCGGAGTTTCCGGGAACTTCTCCGAGCTTTGTAAAGGTCATTTGTTCAAGACTTGCTTTGTCAGCGGCAACCTCCACCTCGAAATGGCTGAAATTTTTCTCATCGGCAGTCTGCCATTCCAGCAGTGCAGACTCTTGTTTCTCAGCACCGGTAACCTGATGTTTTGCAGTAAAACTCACAATCGTCACGGGTAGCGGAGTACCGATTCCGATATAATTCTTCGCGAACCAGAATTCTGAAAAGTCCTTTGTTTTAAATTCCGCATAATATCCCTGCATAAAAGGTACTATCCTGATCTTGTCCTTTGGATAATAACTCCATACCGACGCTGCATTGTTCGCCAGGCTCCCGTCTTCACCCGTCCCCGAATACTTCGTCAGTGTCAGATCGTACGCAGAAGCGGGCTTGGAGATTCCCGTATTGGCGGGCGCCTGAATGATACTTTCCGCTTCCTGATCGGTGAAATAGAGCCGCACGTCCACAGGTTCCGGGTAGTTTTTATTGGACGCATTTATTTTATAGCTGCGCGAAAGGTAATGCTCCTTCCGGATCGCCGGGGCTTGCGAACTGTTGCGGTACGGTGTAACCGTAACTTGACCCAGGTCTTGGTCATTAGGCTTAATGGCGGCTACCATTCCACCGTTTAATTTGATGGGCAACCAATCATTCCCGGCTAAATTTTGTGTTGCCGACTCCCCGTTGCTGAATTCTTCCAGTATCCTATTTTCATTCAACTGATAAATATGAATGTCATCAATCGCGATCCCCTCCCGCGTCGCCGAAGAATTTCCTTTCAGGACAAACCTTAATCTCGTGTATTCCCAGCTGTTGGAAGGAAGCATTAATGTGGTGGAAACGTGCCACCTTGTGTAATCCTGGACATTCCAAACCCTCAGATTTTCATGCGTGGCATTGTAACCGTTCACGCTCATGGAAGATCCGTCCAGCCTCATCCAGCCGTAACCCGTGCTATATTCCACATAAGCCACATCGCAACTTCCCGCCTCGCAGGGGTCCAGGTCGAGGGAGAAACTGAAACTCAGCATCATCGTTCCCCTTCCCCGGATATCGAGGCAGGGAGAATACAGATACGAAAATCCATCGTTTTGATAAGGCCCGGTCAGGTTCGTTTTCCAAGCATTTTGTCCGCTGGCTGCGCCTTTTACTTTTGAAGAATTAGGTCTGCCAAATTGCCACGCAGAACTTGCACCCGACGTTTGCCAGCCACCCTGGCCATTCTCAAAATTTTCAAGGTAGGGAAATGTGCTTACCAGCGCCGGCGTGTTAATGGTCACCTCAGCAACATTATTGGCAGTATTGATATCATACAGCTTTTTAACCTCCGCCCTGATCTGATAATCGCCCATATTTTGTAAAGCAGAATATACAGGAACCGAATACAGCGTGTCTCTGCCCGCTCTAACAACCGGAATCTCCACCGAGTATACATCGCTATTATTAATTGTCACATCCAGCGGAATTTTGTAGCTATCTTCTTTGCCAAGATTTCGCACCTGAACCAGCATTTCCTGGTTCCACTGGTCATTGCAAACCGGCAATGAAGCCGGCTCCACGCGGACTAATGCAATATCTGTTGTAGTCTTATAAATCCTGATATCATCGATTGCCAGACTATAAAATTCGGCCGGCCGCGATAAGTAATCTTCCCATTTGACCTGAAAACTGGAAGAAAACTGTTGTCCGTTCCGGGAGAGCAAATCGCTCACAGCCACCGTCACCAACTTATATCCTCTTTCGACCGGGAAATACTGGTTTTCATTATGATTATAAACCGGGATCCACGGGTCTGTGTCCTTGCCGCGCACCTGTATGCCTATGTAGTCAGAATCACCGTAAAACGAAGCAAGGTGCCTGATCCTGAACGAAAGGTTGATTTCTTCCGTACCTGCATTCAAATTGGCAAGATTAAAGGTGCCGGTCACACCTGTTAAATATTCGGTATTAGTCCAGCTTTCCGCATCGAGTATGAGTGCCTTACTGCCCGAATAGGCCGGGGGAGACGTCATATAAGTTCGCAGCCTGCCGCGGCTGCTGGACGTAAAAAAATCGTATCCTGAGCTATTGCCCAGGCCGGTTGTGTCTGTGTAAAAAGTCTGGGCAGGAAAGCTCTCGAAGTTTTCGAGGTAAGGTAATGTTACAGCAGGGTTTGGCAGCTGTCTCAGGACGATTGTCTTTGTGTTATTTACCTGAACCGGGTCTCCGTCAGCTTTTATGAAAAAGTTGAAAATGTAAGTCCCGGGGTTATGCAAATCAGCTTTTTTGTCAAAAGTATATCTCAGATCTCCAAGACCGGGAATATCGGATTTGATCGTTTCCCAATGAATAGGAGCGTCCGCGCCGCCAATCGAGTAACCGATCTCGACCGGTTGCTTCCTCGGCTGGTCGTCCAGATTACGGATATCAATCGTGACCGGTTCAGCGGCGGAGAGACTGCTGGACGTAGCTACCCTTCCCGATCGCAGCGGTGAAACAATGGAAGTGATACGCATATCACCATTAGAAATATTCCCTGCGCAGGTACCATTGTCGGGTTTGCGGCTGATAGCGACCGCTCTCCTGCCGGCAATACCATTGATCCGCGGGCGGACCGAAAAGTAATAGGTCGAGTCGGGCGAGAGGCTACTGAACAGGTGCGTGCGTTCCGTCGTAATTTTCACCGATTGCATTTCCTTTCCTTTCAGCCACATCACCTCATAATCGGTCGCACCGTTCACCGCATTCCATTGCACCGCAGCGTATCCGTCACATTGTACCGGGGCGAGACTGATAACAGGCACAGCCATTATTGAAAACTGCCCGCTTTCACGGACAATGCCCGTTTCATTTTGAACGAGCCTTACTTTTGCGGTGGTAGTAGTAGCATCCGGGACTGTCCATCTCACCTGATTAGTACCCGCCGGAACTGCTGCATTGATCACCGACCAGGAAGCCCCGTTGTTCACCGAATAGGATATTGCAAAAGTGCTGGAAGGGTGTCCGTAACTATCCCATGAGATATCGATCACGTCGCCTTTGGAAAGCCGCTCGGAACCAACCGGGTTAGTTAGGATCGCAGACTGCGGAATAATATCATACACAACGAAATACTCCTGCGACTCAGACGGGATCCGTGTCCCGGCAACTTTCAGCTTATATGTACCTGCGGCAGGATTTGCGAGCGTGACCTGCTCTATGTTGTTGACAGCGTCTACGCCCTGAACCGCTGGTAAGTCGGCTTTGGCCGGATTGGGCACAAGTGGTAGCACCTCAGAACCGCCGGGTCTTAGTACTTTAAGATCCAGGTTGTTAACCAGCGTACTGCCGTCAGCCAGCGTAGAGGCTGCCGGATCATTCCAATAGAGCATAACCTTCACCAGCGCGGTCCCGGCGGGGATCTGGATCTGAAACTCATTGGTTCCCTTGTGGGCAATCGTTCCGCTGAAATGGCTTTGTTTTTCAAGCATTGTAACGGACCTGAGCAGGTTCATTACGCCGAAACCGTGGCTGAAATCGGGACCTGCGAGGCCTTTGTCGGTTGCTCCGTTGCAGAGTACAGCCTTGATCAGGGCATTTTTTGGGTTTTGTTGTCCATGAAGTTGCCGGTACCGCTGGTACAGCAAAGCAGCGCCGCCGGTCACCGCCGGTGCAGACATGCTTGTACCCGACGCGGCGTCGTATTTGTTGACGGGTATGGTGGAAGATATTCCTGCGCCGGCTGCGATGAGTTCGGGCTTGATCCTGCCATCGTAAGTCGGCCCTTTGCTGGAAGGCAGGGCTACAAGGGTACCCGGGAGATCCGTCCGCCCGACGCTGATCACATTTTTGGCGGACGGATAATCGCCGTGCACGTTTCCAAAACCGGGCGCATAATATTGACAGGAGGAAGCCCCACTATTTCCCACCGCAAACGTGTGGAGCAAATGCGGCAGGTCACTTGCTTGTCTGTCAAGCATATACGCGTCAGTCGAATACAACCCGAAATTGTTGCAGTTGCCGCTACCGTAGGAATTGGAGGTCAGTACCATTCCAAAGTCCCGGGTGAGGGAGGGCGCCAGCCGCCAGATCTCTGTATTGGGCTGCAAAACAATACCTGCCCCGGGCGCATATCCTTTGAATTTCTCATTGATTATCCCGCCGCCGGCTGCCGTACCTGTCACGTGCAGTCCGTGCCAACCATCGCTGTTGGTATAAGCGAGTATCCGTCCGTTAAAATCCGCGTGACTTTTCAGGTCTCCATAGTCACCAATCCCGATCACCACGCCGCCTCCATCGAGCTTGTGGCCCGAAGGCAGCCCGGCAGATAGCATATTGGCCCTGCTTGCGGAAATGCTTTTATCGTTTAGCGGTTCGGCAGGAGCCGGGATCGGTTCTATGTATTGCACCCAGGTTAGCGCAGCCAGTTCTTGGAGGCGGTTTTTGTTTAACCGGATTTCAAGGATCTGGTAAGCGGATGACTGTACGGAAATGATCTCGAAACCGTTCTTTTCAAGATCCGACTTTACTTCCGAGGTACTGAGTAATCTTGGATAACTGATCCGCACATCCATTTTTCCCGCTACACTGGTCATGTGCGCGGGCAGTTGATCACGAAGTAAAAGCGGGTCGATCTTCGAGCCCGGCGCCAGCTCAATCATTGATCGTACATGCAGCGACCGCATCAGTTCCAGATCAGGATCCTGTTTGATAACGGTGGTGTAGGCGTTGTCGGGGATGTATTCCAGCAATTCAATTCCCGCACCTTTCAGCTGCTGCACAACGCTCCGGGCCGGAATATCATCAAATTGAATAATTACCACACGACCAAGAGGGGCAGATGCAGCTTTTCGTGCATTTTCACCTCTATTGAATTGCGATAAAGGCGGCGGAGATACCATGATCCCGTTCCTTAAATACAGCTTCTCATTGTTTTGAGCAAAAAGTGCCTGAAAACACAGGATTGACTGAAAAAGCCATAGCAAACAGTAGAATTTTGACAATCGCATAAATGAATAGAGGTGCACCAGTGGTAATCCGTATTAAGTATTGAGAAGCGTTTGGTATTATATAAATACTAATAATATTGAATTACGTTTACTTTTGGATAATTCTAAAATATTTTGAAATGATCGAATTGCAGCCAGGGAAATACAGACAAACGATTGTTCGCGTCTGGAAAATTACCGGCATATCTATTGCGCTCCTCGTTTTCTTCATTATTGCGGTCAGGGTGAACCTGTTGTGGCTTTTTGGCGGTATGCCCGATCTGGTTATGCTCGAAAACCCGCAAAGTGAACTGGCTTCGGAACTGATCTCGGAGGACGGTAAATCATTGGGAAAGTATTTCTCGGAGAATCGCACCCGCGTTGAATTCGATCAGCTATCGCCCGTTTTGATCCATGCATTGGTTGCAACCGAAGATGCGCGTTTTACAACTCACTCCGGTATTGACGGGCGCAGTATGCTGCGGGTAGTTAAAGGCATATTTACGGGTAATGCAAGTTCAGGCGGGGGAAGTACCATTACCCAACAGGTGGCCAAAAACCTTTTTGAAACCCGGTCTAAAAAATACCGCGGCTTACTGGGTAGTATTCCTGTTGTGGGCACTGTGGTCAACAAAACGAAGGAATGGATGCTGGCCGTGATTTTGGAGCGGAAATACACCAAGAACGAAATTATAATGATGTACCTGAACACGGTTTCGTTCGGGAATAATACGTACGGGATCAGAGTCGCGTCAAAAAGCTACTTTGGCAAGGAACCGCGCGATTTGACGGTGCCCGAAGCGGCACTCTTGGTTGGAATGCTTCAAAATCCGTCGCTACACAATCCGCTGCGCCGCCCCGGCAATGCGACCAGACGCAGGAATACAGTGATGTCACAAATGGTCAGGTATAATTATCTGCCAGTAGCCGAATTCGATATCCTGAAAGATAAGCCGCTGGATCTCAGGTTCAAGCTGGACGGACCAAATGCCGGGCTCGCCCCATACTTTCAGGAATCGATGCGGGGATATCTCGAAGCCTGGGTCAAATTGTATAATGAAGAAAATGACACTGATCTGGATCTGAAAACCAGTGGCTTACGCATTTACACAACGATTGATTCGCGCTTGCAGCAGCACATGGAAACGGCCATGAACGAACATATGCGCGAGCAGCAAAGGCTTTTTGACGCGCATTGGAAAGGCCGCAACCCGTGGGCCTACCCCGACGGCCGCGAAGTGCCCGGATTTATCGAAAAGGCAGTGAAAGCATTGCCTCATTTTATCGCATTGAAGAAAGATATCGGCGATGCAGAGGCCTGGAAGATCATGCGCAAGCCTTATAAAATGAAAGTGTTTTCTTACGATGGAGAAAAGGAAATGCTGCTGAGCCCGATTGATTCGATCCGGTATTACAAACGTTTTTTGCACGCGGGAATGGTGTCGATGGATCCGCAAAACGGGCACGTCAAGGCCTGGGTGGGCGGCATCAATTTCAAATACTTTAAATACGATCACGTCAAACAGGGCCGCAGGCAGCCAGGTTCTACATTCAAGCCATTTGTGTATGTTTCGGCTTTGCAAAAAAGCTTCCTCACGCCCTGCGACCGCATTACCGATCAGCCCGTGGAAGGAAACTGGAACCCGCCTTCCAGCGAATATACCTATCAGTCGCTCACGCTGCGGCAGGCGCTCGGGCAATCGGTGAATTCGATCAGTGCCAATATAATTCAAATGGTGAAACCGTCCACCGTTGTCGACTTTGCGCATAAGTTGGGCATTACCAGTAAGCTGGAAGCGGTACCTTCTCTCTGCCTGGGGATCAGTTCGGTTTCGGTATATGAAATGGTGAATGCTTACTGCTCGTTTGCAAACGGCGGTTACCGCACCGAGCCGCTGTCTATTCTGAGGATCGAAGATCGTAACGGACAGGTTTTACAGGAATTTCATCCCAAACAAAACCAGGAGCTGAGCGAAGTAATGGCGTATAATATGCTCTATCTGATGCGCGGTGCTGTGGAAGATCCGGGTGGTACTGCGGCCCGTTTGCATTCTTACGGTGTGACAGATGGAAACGAAATTGCAGCGAAAACAGGAACGACGCAAAACCATTCGGACGCGTGGTTTATGGGTATGACGCAAAATCTGGTGTCGGGAATATGGGTCGGGGGAGAAGATATGCAGATCCATTTCCGGACGATGGCGCTCGGCCAGGGCGGACGCGCAGCGTTGCCAGCGTGGGGGACGTACATGAAAAAAGTTTATTCAGACCGGACTTTGGAACAATATCGTAAAGCTCCTTTCAATAAGCCGGCCAACTACACGCTCACCTGTGAAGAAGTCCCTGATGATTCCACAGACACCTATACTCCGCCCAATGTATCTAATGATGAAGGGGTTACGTTCTGACGAGAAAATTTTAAACAAAATAACTGACAAATCTGGAAGCCGGAAATATGTGGAATGAAACGAAAATTACCAGCCTGCTTGGAATCAAATATCCGATCCTGCTTGGCCCGATGGGCGGCGGGTTTTCATCACCAGAACTGCTTGCGGCCATTTCGAATGCGGGTGGATTGGGTGGTTTCGGTGCCTATACCTTAACCCCTGAACAGATCCTGGAAGTCGATAAGTCGATCAGGCTGCTGACCGATAAGCCCTATAATATCAATCTCTGGGTTTCAGATGTCGACGATCGGCTGACGAATTTTCCCGAGGAAAGCATGAGCAGGATAAAGGCACTTTTTCAACCATATTATGATGAACTGAGTATACCAATGCCGGAGCTGGATACCGATATTCCCTCGAAGTTCGAGAAGCAGGTCGAGGCGATTTTCCGGATCAGGCCGGCGGTTTTCAGCTTTATTTTTGGAATTCCTTCTATTGAAATCTTAAATGAAGCCCGCAGACTCGGGATCAAGACGGTCGGTGCGGCTACTACGCTGGACGAAGCGCTGGCGCTGGAAGAAGCCAATGTCGACGCCATTGTGGCAGCAGGATTTGAAGCAGGTGGCCACCGACCTTCGTTTCTGAGGCCCGCAAGCGACTCTTTAACGGGCACTTTTTCATTGGTCCAACAACTCAAAGCCAGGATCAAAACACCGGTTATCGCTGCGGGTGGGATTGCGGATGGAAAAGGTATTGCTGCTATGTTGACATTAGGAGCAGATGCCGCACAACTGGGAACGGCTTTTATGGTAACCGACGAGTCCAATGCGGCGGAAGTTCACAAAGCGAGGATCTTTTCCGACGAAGGCAAATACACGGTGCTTTCCAAGTCGCTCACCGGCAGAATGGGCAGGATGGTCCGCAACCGCATTACCGAGGAAGTTAAATATGAAACAGAAGTGCTCCCGTTCCCACTTCAGGCCCGATTGGTAGGGCCACTGAGAGAGGCAGCCGTTGCACAGGGAAAAACGGATATGATCAATTTCTGGTCGGGGCAAAATAATGTTAATCTAAAACACACCAAAGCGGCGGAACTTATGGAGTCGCTGATCACAGAAACGGGGAATATATTACGTTAATGAGATTCCCGCCCGATCAATTTTCAAACTAGTGGCGCAGCTGAAAGCGTTTTTATCTCAGAATTAAGAAATTATAAAATGGAAGTCCCGATTAAGAACAAGCTGAATGCGAAAGAGCTATTCAGGATCAAAAGGATGAAGGAGGAGATAAAAACCACCAACCCGCACGGGCACAAGGAATATCTCGAAATCATTTATCTGGAACAAGGAGCGGGTTTTCATCAGATTGATTTTAACCGGTTTCCCGTCAAACCATACAGCCTCTATCTGATCATGCCCGGCCAGATCCACAGCTGGGAGCTGACGGAGATCCCGAAAGGTTTTGTAGCTATGATCCAAAAGGATTTTCTGCTGGATCACCCGTTATATCATGATCTGTTCCAGACATTTCCGTTGCCTTTCCCAAGTGGGTTTAACCTGGAAGGAAAGAGCGAAGTGTTCAGCGGGATCTTTAATAGTATTGAATCTGAATATCTGAAAGGCGAGAGCAATTATCAGGCTGTGATCCAGACGTACCTGCTCCTGATATTCAATTTGCTCAAACGCGAAATCAAAGCGGAACAAACCCTGTCGTTTCCGGTATTACTGAAAACTTTTTTCACGTTGCTGGATTCGGAATACAGAGCAAACCATGAAGCCAAGTTTTATGCCGAAGCCTTAAATACCACTCCCAAAACACTTAATACAGCCTGTAAGCGGTTTTTGGGAACAACTGCCAGCGCGGTGATCAATGAAAAGTTGACAGCTGAATCGAAAAAACTGCTTTTATATTCTCAGAAAAACCTGACCGAGCTCGCATTCGAACTTGGGTTTGCTGACGCTTCACACTTCAATAAGTTCTTCAAACGGCAGACAGGTGTACTCCCGGGTATTTACCGAAAAGGAATTTCCTGAATGTACCAGAAATAGGCATGGATGTACAAAGTCTACTAATCTTGTAGGGTTAAATTTGCAGGTCCGCTAAAACGGCGGGAAATGCATTTTTACTCAACATGAGATCCTTTCAGATAGTCCTGCTTTTTTTACTCACTTCCCTATTACCAACTCAGGCGCAAACGGGCACCACGCTGACCGGCAGAGTGACCGACAGGCAAACCGGCGAACCTTTGGGTTACTGTTCGGTAGCGCTTTTTAAAAGTCAGGATTCCACATTGGTGACCGGTTTGCTTACCTCTGAAAAAGGGTATTTCAAATTAGAAAAGGTTGCTCCCGGCTTGTATTACCTGCAAACGCAATATATAGGTTACAGCAAGTCCACCGTGCCGCTGACCGCTGTTTCTGAAAACCAGAACTTGGTTGAAATTCCGCCTATTGCGATGGAAGCTGATCCCAGGACATTGCGCGAGGTGAGTGTCACCGCCGACCGGCAAATGCTCGATGCAAGGATCGACAGGCAGGTTTACCGGGCCGACAAATTTCTCAACAGCCAGGGGGGAACCGCTATTGACGTATTAAGGAACACGTCGTCTGTGACCATCAATAGCGAAGGCGACATTACCTTGCGCGGCTCGTCCGGTTTTTTGGTACTGATCAATGGAAAACCGGTACAAACCGATGCGGCGACAATTTTGAGCCAGATCCCGGCGAATACGATCCAAAACGTGGAAGTAATCACTTCGCCATCTGCACGTTACGACCCGGACGGAAAATCGGGGATTATTAATATTACTACAAAAGCTGCTGTACCGGGTAGCAAATCGTTCACGGCCAATATACAGGGCGGGTTACCTGCTATTTATAGGTACAACAATCTGCATAATCCCGTCCGGTTTGGTGCGGACGCTACATTCAATGTACGCTCGGAAAAGTGGGATGTAAGTCTGAGTGGGAATTATTTACGGAATGATATCGCCGGGCAACGGACCGGCGATGTAAACACGACGATTGACAATGTATTCACCTCGTTCCCGTCGGACGGGGAGCGGAGTTTTATGCGGTATAACTATACTGCACGGGGTTCTCTTTCATTTACGCCACGTGCCAGTGACGCATTTTCGGCTGGATTTTACACCGGGTATCGTTCCCAGTCACGCCGCGCCGACATTGTTTATCACAATACAAAAACAGATCTGGCAACCGGCGACAACATCGGGCGCATTACTTACTTTAATTCCAATGTTGCCCGCAAGTCGGGAAGGGTAACATTGGGAAACCTGGATTATACACACACTTTCAAAAACAAATCGGCACTTGCTGTTTCGGGGCTGGTAGAATATGCTGATTTGGAGGGGCTTACGACCAATCTCAATATGCAGGAGCCGGAGCGGAATGTTATTCTGCAAAGCAGCCGCAACCCAAGTGAGAACCCGCTGAATGCGTTTCGGGTGAAAGGGGATTATACTGTAAACGTGCGTCGGGGGAAGTTGGAAACTGGCTACCAGTACCGGAAACAGGTACAGAAAGGTAATTTTCAATATCTGGATCTTGATCTGGAAACCGGCGTGTTCAATATTGTTCCGGATTTTAGCAGCAATACCGAGGTAGTGAACCAGATTCATTCGGTTTACGGCCAATATTCTGCGCAGCGGGCCAAACTGGAATATGTAGTCGGCTTGCGTTACGAATATTCCACCCGCGCATTTACGGCTGGCAGCGAGGAAGCGCGCAACCTGGATCTGTCTAATCTCTTCCCGTCCCTGAATTTGCAGTATCAGCTTGCCAAATCGCTTCGTGCGCGGGCTGGTTACAGCAAACGCGTGCAGCGCGCGACAAACAGTGAGCTCAACCCTTTTCCCGAGCGGGAGCATTCAGAAACGCTGGAATCGGGCGACCCGGATATCCTGCCCGAATTTATCGACTTGTCTGAACTCGGGCTAGTCAAAGATTTTAAGATAGGCAGCGTTTTTGCGACGCTTTACAACCAGCGCATTAAGAATGTAGTGAATCGGGTCAACAGCGTTTATAATGACACGATTTTGAACCGGATTTACACCAATGCCGGGCTCGCAACATCCTGGGGCGTTGAAGCGGGCAGCACCGTGGACCTTGCAAAATGGTGGCAGGTTTACGCCGGCGCAAATCTTTATCACTACAAAATAAAAGGAGCGCTTTTCGATGAAACGGTACCGGTGAATACAGCCAGCTGGGTTTATTCGATCAATGCCAATACAACCTGGAAGTTTTCCAAGACTTTGCAGGTACAGGCGTCGGTGAATTATTTGTCAAAACGCGTAACTGCACAAGGGGAGGATTCGCGTTTTGTGACACCCAATTTATCCGCAAGAAAAACATTTTTAAAAGGGAAAGTCTCCGCGACACTTCAATGGCAAAATGTAGATCTGGGTTTAATAGGCTCGAACCGACAGCGGATTACCACTTTCGGAAAAGATTTTTTCACGACAACCAATTACATTCAGGAGACCGATATCATTCTTTTAAACCTGAGCTATAACCTCAACCAAACCTCTAAAAAGAGCAAAATGCCGGCAAGTGAATTCGGTGAAAGAGAATTTTAATTTTGAAGGCTATTGCTATTTATACTTCTCCCAATTCAATTGCTTGTTCACCAAAGGTAAATTGTGCTGCTTCGCATAATCGTTCCGCACTTTCTGTACATCGTTCCACCATTGATCCAACGGATAATGTAATTCTCTGTAAATCAAGTAGCTAAGGTCGATGGTGCGCACGGGCTGGTGGTCTTTGATATCATCTACCTGGTGCAGATATTTGCGTCCGTTGGCTTCTTCAACCAGCGGCTGCCATTCTTTATACCAGATTTTTGTCACGAATGCGAGCGTACTGTCTCGCTGTTGTTTCAACTTGCTAACCATTTCCATTGCCGCATCCAGTTGCTTTACCGCAGCTGACGGGTTGCCAGCCGAAGACGCTTTTTGCAACGCGTCTGTCACCTGATTTAATGTAACCAGCATCCGCAAATTTTGCCCGCATATTGCTGCTACCGATTCGAGCACTTCCAGATTGTAAAGCTGCTTTCCAGCACGCGATTTGTTCTCTTTTAGCAATTGCAATGCATATTTATTTCGCGGAAGCATAGCTTGCGCAGTTGTCAAACGCTGTGCATTCACGGGGTAAGTTTTGTTTGAAATCGCCAATGTACCCGTTTCCGGCACAGGCAATAGAGGCAAAGTCTGGTCTTTTTCAGGTTGCAGGAAAAGGCTGTCCGAATTTCCCTTGATCATCGGTCGCCAGGGCGACGCGATCCAGTCCCAGCTTTCGGTATGAAACTCTGCCTGCACGCTCAGAACGCGGTAAACGCTGTCCATATCTTTTTGCGCAGGTCCGTAAAACGCATTCATAAACCTGGCCGAGGCGTCGGCAGGAGTGAGGTTATTGTTGTTCCACCCCGCAGCCGTGGCAGTCGCATAGCCCAGCCAGAAAGTTTCAGGATGCAGCCCGGCATCGGCCCAGCCCGCAATTACTACGCCCATGAAAGACGATAAGTTGGCTGAAAAAGCAGTCCCGATCTCCCGGAACATATCGGCCACCCGGCCCGAAGAGCGGTCACTTCCATCCGCCATCACAGCTGTTTTTGTATGCAATGGATAATAGTTTGGGAAAATAGGCTCTGCGCCCTGGGTAGCTGTATAGACAAACTGTCTGATCCCGTGCTTTTTGTAATCTGCCGCAATCGCTTTGTTATAAACGCCATTTACTATGTGCGAAGGCAATGCAGTGATATCCTCTTTTCTCAATGGGAATTCACCCCAAAAAAGAACTGTGCGACCTTGTTCGTGCAGTCTATCGGCCATTTTCTTGATAAACCAGGCAAGTAACTTTCCATTCCCACCCAGGCTATCCGCCATTGCTTTTTCCGAAGGAGCCTTACCAGTATAATAAGCTTCGTCATTGGAAAGGATAATGAACTTGCTGCCTTTGCTCGCATTGATCAGCTCGCTGAACATCGCATCGAGCAGTTTGAATGTTTCAGGATTGGTAACTGAAAACTGGTAATTAATGTCGTCAATCAGGCGCAGCTTGCGGTATTCAGGGTGTTTCAGGATAAAAGAAACGTGCGCCGGCGCGTCCAGAAACGGTACTAAGTCGACATAATGCGCCTTTGCATAATCCGCCATCTCGCGGTATTCTTCCGGCGTCAATGCATAAGGTTCGACAATCGCCGGGGCAGACTTATATTGAAAATGTCCCTCCAATTTGATCGAAAATGCATTGATTTTATATGTCGAAGCCTGCCGGATAATGCGCTTCAATGCAGCCAGTTTCTCCACATGATGCGCATCATCCCAATAAATCATCCGTACTTCCACATTGGGCCAGTCAGTAATTTCTCCTTCGGGAAGCTGCATTTTAGGCGCTTGTGCGCGAAGTAGTTGCATTAAAGTCTGAATGCCGTAATACAAACCCTGCGGATCATTTGCCGTAATGGTCACAGCCTCAGGCTTTAAGCTTAGTTGGTAAGCCTGGCGCGTAAGTGCAGCCCGGTTTGTGTCGACACTTGTACCAATTTTTACCGAACCCTTTTTCACAACCAGCCGAATCGCAGGTGAGCTGCCATTTGTTCCGACGGAAAGGGGCAAACCTGCGTTCTTTAAATCTTCTTGGAAACCTTTTAAAACCTCCGCTGGTACCGACGCGCGATCGGAGACGATCTTCCAGCTTTTGCTGATTGTGAAGGTTTTATCAGTCAGCTGCATTTGCTGCGGAAGAGGAAGCAGCGCTGAGCCGGGGCTGCCTGTTTTAGCAGCTACTGTGCGAGCTGCATTCACTTGTGCGTTTACTGAAAACATTGTGAGGAAAACGCAGCAGCAAAGCAGCAGGGAGCTCTTGCCTGATAATTTCGGCTTTTTAAATGCAAACAGACCGAGGCCTGTCCATCGCTTGCTAATTAGAATGTGAAGGGGGGTAGTTAAACTTTTGTAGGTAAATACCATGGTATGGGAGGCGGAAAGATTAATGGACGGTTAGGAATAGCAGAATGCAATTAAAAAGAAAAAAGTAAGGAAATGAAACTTTTGTATTTTTATTTGCAAGTTGCAGTCCGGTGGAGAAGTTTCTGGAAATTTGGAATCTGAGGGAAAGTTTGTAGGACGAAAACTCAAACTTTGGCTCAAACAATGAAAGTCTCTTGTTACCGAATTCAATAGCCGCAGAGCAGCTCCCTGTTTCTAGAAAACGCCAATCCATAGTCACACAGCCCCGGCGGGGCTTCCTGTTTATCCTAAAATTACAGGAGGCTCCGCTGGAGCCATGCAAACTTGATTCATTCTCATTTCTATAAACAGGTTGCTCCTCCGGAGCTTTCCGTGCATTGTCATGACCAGCAACAGCAATTAAAACCGGACCTGAACTGTACCGGCGATATCGGGGTCTTCATTTTTTGCAGCCTCCTGAAAGATTGCGGATGTTCAGCCTAATTGCTAAGGGACCTCGCTGATTGTCAGTTTGGTATTAGACAGAAGTTCTTCTGATTTCTCGATCAGCTTTTGGTGGATAAACTGTTTTATGATTGAAACGATTGTGCGAATTGAAGAAATTCTTGGCATTGAGTTGATCGGAGTTAGTGTGGGCTGATTGAGTTTAAAAGAGTAACCTGATGTAGTCAGCGTAATTTGCTACACACTGCGTAACAATTATATCAACGTTTTTGCGTGAGATTTCAAAGTTCGCATCTCAGGAAAAGCCGCAGAGCGGCTCCCTGTTTCTAAAAAACGCCCAATCCATAGTCACACAGCCCCGGCGGGGGCTTCCTGTTTATCCTAAAACTGCAGGAGGCTCCGCTGGAGCCACGTGAATTAATTCATTCTCATTTCTAAAAACAGGTTGCTCCTCCGGAGCTTTCCGTGCATTGTCATGACCAGCAACATCTATTAAAACCCGAACTGAACTGTACCGCCGATATCGGGGTCTTCATTTTTTACAGCCTCCTGAAAGATTGTGGATGTTCAGCCTAATTGCTAAGGGACCTCGCTGATTGTCAGTTTGGTATTAGACAGAAGTTCTTCTGATTTCTCGATCAGCTTTTGGTGGATATGCTGTTTTACGATTGAAACGATTGTGCGAATTGAAGAAATTCTTGGCATTGAGTTGATCGGAGTTAGTGTGGGCTGATTGAAGTCAAAAGAGTAACCTGATGTATTCAGCGTAAGTTGCTACACACTGCGTAACAATTATATCAACGTTTTTGCGTGAGATTTCAAAGTTCGCATCTCAGGAAAGGCCGCAGAGCGGCTCCCTGTTTCTAGAAAACGCCCAATCCATAGTCACACAGCCCCGGCGGGGCTTCCTGTTTATCCTAAAATTACAGGAGGCTCCGCGGGAGCCATGCAAACTTGATTCATTCTCATTTCTATAAACAGGTTGCTCCTCCGGAGCTTTCCATGCATTGTCATCACCAGCAACATCAATTAAAACCGGACCTGAACTGTACCGGAGATATTGGGGTCTTCATTTTTTGCAGCCTCCTGAAAGATTGCGGATGTTCAGCCTAATTGCTAAGGGACCTCGCTGATTGTCAGTTTGGTATTAGACAGAAGTTCTTCTGATTTCTCGATCAGCTTTTGGTGGATATGCTGGTTTACGATTGAAACGATTGTGCGAATTGAAGAAATTCTTGGCATGGAGTTGATCGGAGTTAGTGTGGGCTGATTGAGGTCAAAAGAGTAACCTGATGTATTCAGCTTAATTTGCTACACACTGCGTAACAATTATATCAACGTTTTTGCGTGAGATTTCAAAGTTCGCATCTCAGGAAAAGCCGCAGAGCGGCTCCCTGTTTCTAGTAGATAATAAGTGTATTGAATTGGGCTCCTCAGGAGCCGGATTGATGCTAATGATAATATTTAGCTAGAAACAGGCTGCTCCTCCGGAGCTATTTTCCAGTGTATTGAGACATAAACCGCTATTTGGTGGTAAAATTACCTTGCCCCAATCAACTTCTCCAACATCCTGATCGTATCATCTTTCGCTTTCAGCAATTTTTTGCTGGTTCCAGTCCTCACCAAGCTCAAATGCAAGTGCATCTTGCTTGATCGAGAGCATTTCGCGAAAGCGCTTCAAGTGTAAAACACGTGCAGCTAGTCGGCCGTCATCAAAGCACTGGTGAAAACAGTGCAAAATCGTTGAACGAAACTATATTTACCCGCGGAGCAAGTGGCAAGCCGCTCGAATGTCATCAATAAGCTTAAAATCAGGTAACAAGGGAAGTGATTGATCAGACCAAATTAGATGATAACAATGAAATTGAGAATAACGCCGCGATTTACAGTTACATTTTTAGCATTGGTTTTTGTGTTGCACGAGGCGCACGAAATAGCGCATACCGTCACGGGCCGCTTAATTTGCGGCTGCTGGGGACAAAGGGATTTTAATGTTTGGGGCGTCTGCGAAGGCTGTGCCGAGCAAAAGCCTTTTGTTGTACTCGCAACTTTTGCCGGACCATTATTCACATTCCTGATGATCTGGTTCGGCGCATTCCTGATAAAATCAGACAAAACAGCTAAACAAAAGGCGCTGGGGTTCTCACTCATTTTTGCCAATTTACCATTTGCCCGCATTTTAGGTACCGCGTTGGGAAGTGGAGATGAAGTTTGGGGCTTCAATAGCATTCTGGATAACAAACCACTATCCTGGATATTTGGCTTTTTGTTAGTATTGCTGCTTTCAATTTATCCTTTGTGGAAGGCTTTCAAATTAATCGAAAACAGAAAAAAAATCGCCTGGTTTCTTTTGTTTCTCCTCGCGCCAATTCTGATTGATGTTCTGGTCGTTTTAGTAGGAATGAACACATTAGTGGAGCGTGGAATTCTTGCTGATTACTGGATTTTGGGTTCGCCAAAACTCGTAACTGTATGGACGATTTTCGTTACCGCACTTTATTTATTAACCAGAAAAAACATTTACGAATTGTCGCCATCAGCGGATTAGCCAGCAAATTCATTTTTCCAACGCTGTTTGCCAAAAACCTTCCTCACGGATAAAGCAAATACTTCATCCGAATTGCCTTAAACTTCTGCAATTCAGGCTCCCAGCTTTGTCTGATTTCTGCCTCCGCAACGCCGGCAATGATTTGTTTTCGTAACTGGTCGGTGCCGATTCGTAGGTCAAATGCGGATATATCTTGGTTCGCCCGGCCGGGAGTGAAGAAATGTGCTTTGTCGGGATAGGCTTTGTATAATTCAATTACCCACGACAGGTTAATCTGGCGACTTTTCCGAAGCTTTTCAATGTCATAATTGCGCAGGTCGAGGCCATAACAAACGGAATCTTTGTGATTTGGCCGCTCGCTCATGCCTGGGATACTTACCGGTTTGTACGAGTAAGAATATTTGCCTTTCAATGCGGGTGCACCTAAAATTGTGAATGGCAAATAAGTGCCACGACCTTCATTGATTGCAGTTCCTTCAAACATACATAAGCTCGGAAAAAGCATGACAGCCTGCTGCGTATTCAAATTCGGTGAAGGATGAATCGGTAATTCATAAGGCATGTCGTGGTCATAATTGGCGACTTTGATAACCTTTATTTTGCATTGTTTTTCGAGATAACCTTCGCCATTTAAGTACTGCGCAAATTCCCCGATCGTCATGCCGTGCGTCATGGGTGTATAATGGATTCCGATGGCGGATTTAAATCGATCATCCGTCATAACCGGCCCGTCTACCACATATCCATTTGGATTAGGTCTGTCCAGAATGAGCAGTTCTTTATCGTTTTCTGCACAAGCTTCCATCACATATTCCAGCGTATTGATATTGGTATAATAGCGGCAGCCAACATCCTGAATGTCAAAAACCATCAGGTCTATATCCGCCAGCTGTTCTTTGGTCGGTTTCTGGTTTTTGCCGTATAAAGAAATAATTGGAATGCCCGTTTTGGCGTCTACTTCACTACTTACCGCGGCTCCATTGCTGGCATTCCCACGGAAACCATGCTCGGGTCCAAACACTTTTGCAATGTTAATTCCAAGACTCACCAGACTATCAACACTACTTTTTTTGCCAATAATGGAACTCTGATTTGCCACCAGGCCAATTCGTTTTCCTTTTAAATAGGAAAGATATTTTTCAGTCTGATCAGCCCCAGTGATAATCTCCGCTTTATTGATTTTGCGCTGATTTGACGATGCAGTTTGTGCGGTACATTCAATATTGCTGACCGCCAAAAACGCTAACACTAATAGGGAGATATATCTCAATGTCTGTTCCATTTTAATGCTGGTAGTTTTAGCTTTCCGCAATAATCACCTCGATATTATGCTGTTTGAGCATCTTCAAATCCGCCTCCTCAATTTTATCATCCGTCACCACTTTATTAATTTTATCAAAACCACAAATAAACGCCAGACCCGATTTTTTGAACTTGGATGAATCAGTAACCACGATCACTTCTTCGGCGATGTCGATCATAATTTGGTTCAAATGCGCTTCCTCCATGTAGTGCGTGAAAAAGCCAGCATTGGCTTTCATTCCGTCAATTCCAAGGAAAAGTTTATTGCAATAAAGCTGTTTAAAATTCCGCTCGGCCATAGGCCCAACCAGCGACATCGAGAACTCTTTGAGGTAGCCGCCGGGCATATATACCTGCAAATTCTCGTATTGCGCCAGGTTATTGACAATGTCCAGCGCATTGCTGATCACGGTCAGGTTCTTGAATTTTTCGAGGTTGTTCGATATTTCAAAAGTCGTCGTGCCCGAGTCGAGGATAATGCTGTCGTCTTCATTGATCAGCGACACGGCTTTTTTGCCTATCAGCCGCTTGATATCGTGGTTGATCTTCCGTTTTTCGGTGACTGTCAGGGCAATGTTATTGGTTTTAAAAGCGCCACCGTGAGCCCTCACGAGCAGATTACTGTTTTCGAGCTTGTCGAGATCGTTGCGGATCGTCACCTCACTCACTTCCAGCATCTCACTCAAATCATTCACATTCACTTCGCCCAACTCATCGAGTTTTTGCAATATCAGTGAACGGCGCTGCGCGGTCTTTTTCATGGTATCAAACCTTTTATGCTCTTAGTTTTTATTAAATCAATGTTCTTGAAAGTGGCCTTGGGCGGTCACATGAGGCTGTAAAGGTAGCAACATCCGGGGAAATGCTTTTGTAAAAACCAGAACTAACCGTTTCGTACAGCCGCAAGATTCGCCGCTTCATCCTGATGCGGGAAAGCGCGGTGCACCTCGATAATCTTTTCAATGCGTTCCAGAATGAGCCCCATCATTTCTTTCGGAAAAAATGCTTCCACGATGATCAGTTTCAGGTTTTCATCTTCTGTTTTAAAAACCTGCATATAGGTTACTTCAAACCGGCTCTTTCCAAACACCTGCAAAAGCCTGCCGAGCACATTATTCGTGTCGCTGACATAGACCGAGATCCGGCTCGAATCGGCCAATCCATTCTCCATTTTCACTATTTTTTGACTTTCACTTTAAAAGAAACCCGCTTCGTTTCATGGATAAATGAATGCGCTCCGTGGCTGTCCCGGCGCGTGTTTCCGGTTTTGGGATATTCATAAATGCCATAAAAAGCGATCTCGTGCCCGTCCGGACAGTTGGGTTTGATCCTCACCTGCGAAGTAAGCCGCTGCGCCCCCGACCAGTCTGCCCGTGCAAAGAAAAGCATGCGCCGGCTGTCCATATCAACATAAGGATCTTCGGTATACAATTGCAGACCAAAATCGTGCAGTGAATCCAGGTCAGATTTTGTAAAAATGCTGATCCATTCACCCGGATTGGCGATTCCGTTGCCATTTCCGTCGCCAACGCGCGTTTTCTCTTCCACTTCCAGGTTCACCGCGCGACCGTCAGCAATTTCGAATTTGGTCAATGTTTTTTCGGGTGAGTAAAAAGGTACTTCCAGTAAAAGTTGGTCTTTTTTGCCATTGTAACTGACCACCAATTTCAGCTTCGCACGATCCAGCTCCGCGCGTCGCGAGCGAATGCGGAAACCTGTTTTTTCATACAATGCTCCCTGCGCCATTTTCCCAATCGCGATTGCCGGATCGAGTACTTCCACCTCATCATCCAGCGCGATGAGTTCAATGCGAACAGAATCCACCGCGGCACCGCCTTTGTTGAATAATAAAGGACTTAGCGAAACGATATCACCCACGGCAGGCATCCGATTATCAAGTGAGTAGGTGGCAATCGTAATGTGCCCGGGATCGCCGGATCGGTATAAGCCAATGTTGTTATGCTGGCCTGTTCCCTGATATTGAATGCGGCCTTTTGCGTCGCTGGTAACACTTTTACGCTCAATCTTGCGGGAAGAAACATCCAGCTTAATCAGTTCAAAGCGGGTATTTGGCTGGTAAATGCTATCTGTTAAAATCTGCACATCAAGGTTCGGAACCGATGGGCCGTCGGGCAGCCATTGTTTGGTTTGTATGCTAAATCCTTCCCGCCGCACATCGTCGAGCACAGTGAATCCGGGTATTTTCCGGTCGCTACGAATGTCATAATTCCAGACTGAAAAATGAGGATAAACATCAATATGGTGCCATTTTTCAGGTTTTGAAAGCGGCATCCGGAAGTACTTCATGTGGAAATCAAACTGCCCTTTAATATTCACTGCGTTGTGAAAACCTTTGAAATAGCCGATTCCGTAATGCCAGCTTTCGTAGTTCAATTCCAATGTTTTGTAAGCATCGTCAATCTCCTGATCGTGCTGCCGCAGAAAATCCTTACTACCCAAATGCATTCGAATAGGTAACCCCACAAAGTTGCGCCCCATTTCTTTAAATGGCGTGAAAATCTGCAAGGACTTTGGCCCAACTGTAAAGGAAGCGGACGGACAGAAAAACGAGGCGCTCGAAAGCAAATGCGGGTATTTGGAAGCGATCAGCATCGACATAAATCCACCCATACTCAGGCCAGAAACTGCGCGGGCTTCGCGAAAGGCTTTTGTGCGGTAATGCGCGTCAATGTACTTTACAAATTCAGGAAAGTAGTCGGCAAACTGCCTGTCTTCCTTCACGGGCGCAATGTCGTACGGACGCGGATATTGCGCGGGCACATAACCGTCCCATTTGGCGATGATCACATCATTATCAGCTACATAGCTAGCGAAATTATCCAGTGAATCCGGGCCGGTACGTTCGTAATTTCCATTAAACTCATCATAATAACGCGCTTCACCCGAGCGGGAAACTTCACCTTCGGCGGGACCATTAAACCGCCCCGCATTCCCATGAAAATAATAAATCACCGGGTACCGCCGCTCGGGATGCTGGTGGTAATCGGCAGGCAGGATCAGTCGGAAATGCCGGTTTTCCTTGAACACTTCGCTATAATGCTGCCCGTCTTCGATAATGCCTTTCGGCCTCGACGGCTGGGCATAAACGTTTGCTACTATCGCGAGCATCGTCAGCGCAGTCAGCAGCCTTGTCAGGTGATGTTCATTGTTTTTAGTAAAACCGGTAAATCTGTTTCGCTGCTTCATCATGTACTATTAATCTTCCTTTTTACGCGCTTCTACCAGATCAAGTATCCTGAAAAACAAGGTAGTAAGGCTGTAATTTTTCTCTTCTGTCAACCGCTGTTTCAGCTTTTCAGAAAGCGCCTGATCATTTTGTGATTTAGCCAAAACCCATTGCACTTCCGGTGCATCGGAGCCTGTTGTAATTTCCCAATTTCGCAGCGAATCCTGTTCTGCTTTCCAATTGTTCAGAAACCCGGCGGCCTTTTCCTGCTTGCCTGCCTTTTGAAGCAAATGCACGCCGAGGTAATTATTGAGCGCATTTCGGTTACTTTCCTTGCTCGCATTGAGGGTATAATCAGAGATATTTTGAGCATACTGAGTGGCTTTCTGCGCATTGCCGAGTTGCGTTTCGCAATACGCTGCAAGGTAATCCATCAGCCGCGTATCTGGTTCGTGCGGCTTGCCGGTACCCAGGTTTTCTGGCCAGAGCCGGGCTTTTTCAAGTGCTTTTAGTATCTCGCGGTACTTTTTATTTTCCGCCAAAGCAAGCGCATTTCCGAGATTAGCTACCACATATAAAGTGTGACCTTCCCGCGCTCCTTCCTGCGGCAGAACCTGGATTTTCTCCAATACTTTTAAGCAAGCCGCGAAGTTGCCCGCATTCAACAGTGATTTGGCATAATCAATGCCGATAACCGGATTGTCAGCAAATTGCTTGTAAGCTGTTTGGGCATTAGCAAGTCCCTTATCCTGCTGGTTCCCCTCACTAAAGTGACGGGTCAGGTAGTGCCAACTGCGCCATTCTTTCGGGTTGAGTTGATTGGCTTTTACAAAATCAGCCTGTGCCGAACTGGTCGGGTCGTTTTGAAAAAGAATGCCTCTTGCGATGTAGAAAGGCGCATAATCCGGCTCGTTTTTGCAAGCTGCAAATTGGGTTTTGGCGTTTTCTTTGTCGCCAATGTGCCAATAGATCAATCCCAGATAGTAGCGGTTTTTCCAGGAAGCGGTTTGTTTTTCAGCCCACATCAAAACAGGAATTGTTTCGAGCCGATAAGGAAAAACTAACTCCGGCGACATTTCAATGGCGTTTTGCAAATGCTTTTTACTTTCCGCAGGTGCCGAATCCCGGTTAAGATACGCTAGCCAGTACGAAACGGTAGGGTACGCGGGAGCCAACGCGAGCACTTGCTTTGCCTCCTGATTTTGTCCCTGATTCACATAATCCATGGCCAGTTCGAGGTAGGTTTCATGCGGCAGCTCATTGCGAATTGCGTTCTGGAAAATGGCCTTGTTCTCCGCATCTGCTTGGAGCAAATACTGCTCGAAATGCGCATAATGATTGAGCGGGTCCACATTCAGCAGCTCTTTCCAAACCTGCACTGCTTCATCAGGTTTGTTTAATTTTCGAAGTGCAGTGCCTAGTAACTGGTACGCTACCAGGTTGTTGCGACTGTAATCCAATGCTTTCCGTGCATCACTTTCGGCCTTTTCGAAGTCCTGTTTTTGTAAGGCAATGCCCGCCAGCTGCGTGTACGCGCCGGATTTGTATTCCATCGTCCAGGTCGCCACCGACAATGCTTCTTCCGCTTTGGTCAGGTCGCCGAGCTTTCGGTACAATGCGCCGTACAGATAATTCGCGCCGCCGTGGTAGGTGTTTTCAGCCAATACTTTTCTGGCAAAATCCAGCCCTTTTGCATATTCACCATTCCGGTAATGATACTCGGCAAGTCGGATCAATGCGCCGCTGTGGGTCGCTTCCTTTTTAAGACATTCCAGGTAACGAAGCCGCGCACCTTCGAAATTGCGCATCGCATTTTCATCTTCTCCCAGCTCAAAAAGCCGCTCTGCGGAATGTGGATCCTGTTTTTCAGCTGAAAGGACAGGACGGTCAAGGATTTTTTCCGGCTGCACAGCATATACGAGCCGATCCTTACCAATGCTCACGCGAACAGATTTTTGATCAGCTGCCGACAGAAAAATTGCTTTGGTATAAACCTCCATTGGTTTCAGTTGAAGCGGAGATTGATAAACCGTTTTACCGGCTACCGTCACTTTCAGCGTATCCTGAATGGGAGAAATCGGATTGAAAATGATTTTCAAACTATCGCCTCTCACAGCCACATTAAGCGTTCCATATGGCGAAGCGTCGACCATTCCGCCAGCCGCCTTCACCGGAAACCAGTATTCCGTTTTGGTCTCAGAATAAAATGGTCCCAGCGATTTTTGATTAAATGGACTGTGAAACCCGCTCCGCTCGGCCGCCTGGTTGAATGTCACACCCGACTGTGCTTCAATATACTGTCCGTCAGAATCCGTGAGCAAATCTTCCCAAATTGCACCTTCCCGCGCCCGCGACCAGATCCATAATTTCTTGCCCGGCGCATCTGAGTACGGAGCCCAATGTCCAAACCCAAATTTTTTGTTATGCCAATACCCACCAAACCAATTCGTATGCGCGCCCATCACGTGGTAAGACTTATCCCCGCCGGAATTCACATTTTTGTAGTACGACAAATCCACACCGTTCCCGTCAATCGGCCAGGGATTGGCATTTCCATCGTGACCAACATGGTGCGTGCCTGGGAAAAAGAACTGCATATCCTCCGACGCCCGGAAAGCCGCATTCTCCCACGAAAGGTAGGCGTCGTGCAAGGGAAGGGGATTATACCAAAGGCTTTGCGTTTCGAAATAGGCTTTGTCTTTCGGAAGTACGATTTTAACGCGCCACTGCGTGCGGGAAGCCAGATCGAGGCCACCTACTACGCAGGTAACACTTCCGTCCGGGTTGTTTTGCATCACGTAATCCACCGGCGCAGCTGCCCAGGGCGCGTGACCGAGATCAAGCCCGAAGTTATGCTCAATGCCGCCGCTCGTCCACGGGCCGCGGATACCGATCGCCCGGAATTTCATTACGTGGTTGGTATACACAAACTCTTCACCAGTCGATTTTTCAACGGCGCCCATCACTTTTCCGCCTACTTCCGGCAGCACCTGTACCTTAATGTAGGGATTTTCCAGCTCCACTACTTTCCAGTTTTTTGTCGTGCTTTTGTTGGTGTAGCCGTCGAAAACGTAATAGGGATAAAATGGCGAGACTTTTTTGCCGACGCCCATGACGGGAATCGGGTTAGGGTCGGAGTAGGGATAGGTTTTGAAAGGTTGTGCTTTCTCAGTGATGCTGGCTTTTTGGGCCTGGGCTACTGCTGGTGACAACACCAGCAGCGGAAGCATAAATTGTCCTATTCTCGCAAACAATCGCGACATAAATTTCCTATTTTTTGCTTTTTAAAATAAGCTCCGCGAGTTCCATGCGCACTTTGTACCATTGCTCCTGATCGTAGCTCCAAACATCCAGGTTACCAATGGATTTGTCCCCGAATGGTTCTTTAATGAGTTGATCAACAAGCGCATCCGCGCGTTTCGAGTTGCCATCCAGCCTTGCCAGGAGGCGCAGATATTCATAATCCTGCACGCCATCACGCATCGTTTTCAAGCGTATTGACGGACAAGGTTCGGATACATTGGGCACCATTCCCGGTTTATAAATCACCGAGCCGTTCCCATTAAATTGCCGGTAGGTGAATTCCGCGTCGGCCTCCGATGCTTCCTTGTAAAAGTCTTTCCACGATTCGGGATCGTACCAGCCTCTTTCCCAGCCCGCGCCCACGCCCCAGCTGATCCAGGAGTAGGTTTTGTATTTCCAGCAAGACCAGCTGATCGCGCGGTCATTGACCAAGGGCAAGTCAATAAACGTCGAGCTACCCACCCAGCTGTTGAGCTTTTGTTCGTAAAGCATCGGACCGTAAAGCCAGTCTTTAATACCCATTTGCTGGTAATGCTTTACCGTGTCGATGTTATAGCTGATCGTGTGCGACGCCCAATCTGTAATGGATTTACCAATCACGTCCATTGCATCTTTGTTGTAACCACCGTCTACGCGGAACCTGGCTTCGGGATATTCTTTTTTGAAAAGATTACCATAAAACACCATTCGTGACCATGCTTCGGGGAAATAGGATTCGTCCAGACCATTCAAATAGACTGTCAAAAGCGTCTTTTTGGGATTCACCATCGGGAGCAAATGCTGGCGAACCTGCCGGATGCTGCTCGTGTAAATCGCCTGATTGGCCGCATTGCGTTCCACTTCGGGTTTGCCGATATCCGGCCAGCCGGCAGTGCCATGTTTTCCATACACATCAAATGGAAGCGCGAAAGTTTCCAGCGGCTCGCCGTAGCCGGGACCGTCGATGTAACCGTGTTCTTTGGTGAAAGCCTGACCGGTCAGGTATTTTTTCAATCGCTTGTCAAGCTTGTCCCACTGAATTTCAACTTTGCCATTTTTGACCTGGATTTCCGGATCGTACGTCGGGTCCATTAAGGAAATGCGGTTTCGTTTGAAAAGCTGGTACACAGCGAGTTCCTGTTTTTCCTCCATTCTGCTCAAAAAACCCTCGTGTTGCAGGCTGGCTTTGAAAGCGTTTTCGTTCGGCAGTTCGAAGTCCCAGACAGTCAGGCTGATGGGCATTTGTCTGCTTTGCCCGCCAATCGTAACGGTAATCGTGCTCTGATACCTACCAGGTTTTGCCTTTTGCACGTCGAGCGGGATAAACTGATCCACCCAAATGATCTGCGAACGCTGGCCGCTGATCCGGTTATTGAAATCGGGCAATGTAAACGGGTATACCCAGCGGCCGTGTACTTTTGTCGAGTCGGTTTGGATGTACTTAAATGGGATCAATGCGTCGGGGTACCAGCCTTTACCGAGTGTGGATTTGGGGTACCCAGTGCTCGTACTCTGCACATTGACAGACCATTCCAGAAATAATTCAGGCTTGATATTCAGCTCGGAGTTTCCATTTTTGAAAGGCGTCATATCAAGCTTGATGCCCGTTAACTCCGCGTCTGTTTCATTGGTAAGCACGAGTTGAAACGATACATATTCGCCCCGCGCGCCGTGCAGCGAAACCTTTTTGCCATCGAACAGCCAGTTTTTATCCAGAAGATTTCCTTTTCCGGCTTGGTTGGAAGGAACACCTTTGAAGCGGTGTTCGATGATTTCATTTGTAACCGGATCGAGGCGGACGGAGGAAGGTAATGCCCGCAGCTTCCACGGGTTTGCTTGCCACAGGTCGGACGCATAAGTTTTTGTCCCGAAGCTGAATGCATTCAGCGCGAGAAGACAGAGGATGAATTTTGTAAATCGGATCATAGTGAAGGTGGTTCAGGAATGTGGGTGATCGACTATTGGCCGACGGGAAAAATCATCAACTGGCTCAATGCTTCATCTTCGCCCATAACCATGTATTTTCCATCCGCCGAAGCTGCCAGCGTACTCAGCTGAAAGCCTCGCCACAAAATACCCTGCTCAATACCGGGTTCCACCATTTTAAATTCAGGATTACCCAGATCGACAAAACCAGCATTTTCATCATACGAAAACAAATGCGAATAACCCGGCGCGCCACCAGCTAATCCGTACAACTTCCCATCGCGCCCAAAAGCCAGCGCCTGCAACCGGCCCATCATCATAGGTTTACCCAGGTTTTTGATCTTTTTAGTAGCAGGATTCAGTACAAACAACTGACCGTCACCTGCGTTGCCGCCGTACAGTTTTCCGTCCGGCGCTTTGGCCCAGGCTTCTACTTGACCCAGCACTTCACGTCCCCAAACAGCAGGCAGTGGCGTTTCCAGGAATTGAAATGTCTTTTTGGCAGGATCAAATGCAAATAGCCGGTTGCCAGCGGTACTGCCATACACTAGTCCTGCATTGTCCTGAACGAGTGATTTGCAGAGATAAGCCTCTGGTCCGATCGCAAAATCATGCGCGTCTTTCAGGTGCTTTTCTTTGGGAGCGACCTGGTCGAATGCCTGCGTCTTTTTGGTCGCAATGTCGTAGGTGAAAAACCGCCCGCTCGGGTAACTAATCCCGTACAGCTCGGTGCCTTGTTTGTTGCTTAGCAATGTGAAAATGCCTTCTCCGGCGACAGGAACGCCCAAATCTTTTACTTCAATGGCATCTCCGTTTCCAACACTCACCTGCAACAAATGACCCGCTGGCTGGTTTTTCTGTCCCATTGTTCCCGCGAACAGCTGGTTACCCGCACCTTTACAAAAGCCGGTGGCAATGCTTTTTTGTCCGGGAATAATATCCTGCAAATCTCTCACCGTCACCACTTTCCGGCCCGAAATGGATGCTATGAAAAGGTAGGGTGATAAGCCTTCCTTCGCCGTGGTACCACCCAATATCCGATCGCCTTGCACAATCAGAGAAGTGATCGCATTGCGGTACATGGGCAGGCGTTTTTCGGCGCTGTTGGGTAGGGAAACTTCTATTGCAAATGCATTCTTTGGTGTAAAAAACGTGTATTGAGCTAGCAGCGGGGCAGAGCAGGACAGGTATAAGGCTGGGAAAAGTATTTTTTTAGTCAGGTTTTTCATTTCCGGATTTCTTTTTCGGGATTGAACTGGATCATAAAAGGGCGGGTGGAATCGCCTACCCCCGAAGGATTGCGGCGGGCGGCGAAGTACAGGTTCCCGTCCTTATCCCGGATGTCGCAGCCGGTAGCTTCGGTGATCTCTGTGATCGGATATTCGCGCAAAATGGTCTTTTTGCGGGTTGCGGGATCGTATTCCACCAGCACGGTTTTGTCTTTCAATACATAATTACCATGACCGCCAATGATGTAATACAGCTTTCCATTTTTTCCAATGTTCAGATTAGGTACATAAGGCCCCCAGGCGTTCGCTTTGCCTGTTTCAATCACGCCTCCCAGGTCTTCAACTTTTCCGATTCCGTTCTTTTCAGGGTGAAATGCGATGAGTTTTGCGCCGTATGTGATCAGGTAAATGATTCCTTTGGCTTCGTCTTTGGCGTAGGCGGTTACGCCTGTGATGATTTTGGAGCCGGGTGTCCCTGCGAATGCAGGCAGACTTTCACGCGCAAAAACCAGTGAGTCGATATCTTTTTCATACTTGACGAGTCGCTGCCGCCAGTCTACATAATAGCAGTTTCCCCACCAGTCGGTAAACAATACACGCGGCACATGCGAGCTGGCCAGACGACCGAGGTCGCGCATTTGATTTTTTTCGGGATTGTAGACCAAGAAATGCGCCTGCGGATAAGTTATTCCGTAAATCGTCCCCGTTTTTGGATCAATGTCGACATCCTTGATACTTTCATATTGCATGCCGATTCCCAGGTTTTGCAAGCCTGTTTTAGGATTCCATTTCATGAAAAACCCGCCTGCATAACCTTGCGGATGTTCCATCAGGTACTCCTCTCGTGACTCGCCACCATCGGTAGAGAAAAAGATAGAACCGTCGGGTGCCGCCACAATCTTGGAATGTATTTTCCCCTGCCACTGATAAGGCAGCAAATGCGCCAGATCCTTGATGAAACCATTGAGTTTCATCGCATTTGCAGTCGCGTCAAACGTGTACAAACCAATATTGTTCGCATGGTTGGTAACGCCGATATGCACGGTGTTGGAAGCTGCATTGTAGCCGATCGAACCCCAGGTGGAATGCGCTTCGGGAAAATCAGGGTATTCAATGAAGGCGACATTTTTGTCCGCCTTCTGGGCGAAAGCGGTGGCTGCGCACATCAAACACAGCCAGAGTTGTATTGTACGTGTCAAAGGTTAAAGATTTAGGTAAATGTTTTATTTACGCTAATGTAAAAAATGGAATCGATTTTGCACAGTATGAAGTCTAATTTCTTTCGAAATCTTTCTTTTAAATTTCATTTCAGCTTTTAACTTCCTCAAAACCCATTAAAATTGCCGAGACTATGGCGAGCGCAATCCCTGCAATGATGACCGGGTGGGGGATGGTTTGGTACAAAGCCAGCGATAACGCGACCGTAAGTACCGGCGAAAGCGCGGTAGTAATAGGCGCGATGATAATCGCTTTTCCATAGCGAAATGCATATACCAGACAAAGCGCGCCAAACGCATTGAGCGATTGGATAATTGCTGACAGGTACGGACCCTTAAAACTCCATTCGATCGGCTGACTAAAATCAGTAAGATACAAAGCAAAAGGAATGAGCATCACCGACGTTGCCATCATATAAAAATACAGGCTTTCGGCCGACATGATCTCATTGGCAAAACGCATGATATACCCCTGCGCGCCCCACGCTAGCAGCGGAATGGCGGTAAGCAACATCCAGGTATAACCACTGACCTGTGCACCACCAGCCGGCTGATAGGAAAGCATAAAAATGGAAACGAGCGCGATCCCAACGCCAATCCAGCCTAATCTGCCTGTTTTCTCATGAAGTAGAAAAACCGCCAGCAGTATAGTGACTACGGGAGTTAATGAAAGCAGCGGAAAAACCAGATAAGCCGGCGCAATGCGCAGAACAAAAAATAGAACTAGCTGACCGCCAGCGCCTAGTAGCCCCGCTGCGCCGCCCCAGATCATGGCGCGTTTGTTGAAATCCAGCTTCCAGCCTTTGATTTTCAATGCAGCCAATGCGGCTGGCACCATTGTGAGTGCCCAAACGACGTATCCTAATGTTGCAGGAAAACCATTCTTTTCGGGTATTTCAATGACTGCGCCCCATACGCCGATGAACAGCACGTGAATGATCACATATATCAGCCAACTATTTGTCTTACTGCTCATTAGATGTTGTTTTTACATAGGTGTCAAACCAGTCGATCATCCTCGCATTCAGGTCGGCTTTGTTGCTTGGACTTAGCTCGGGCCGCCAGCCGTGGCCTTCGCCTTTGTATTGCACGAGCCTGGTTTCGACGCCTCGTTTTTTGAGGGCAACGTACATTTCCTCGGCCTGTGAAAAAGGTACTTCATTGTCGGTTTCGCCGTGCAAAATCAGTGTTGGCGTGGTCGCTTGTGCCACATTACGCAGCGGCGACCATTTCCAAAGCTCATCAAAACGTTCGTAAGCCCGCCCGCCGAATTCGGATTCCATTAATGAATGATATAATGAAGTACCCGCAAAACTGACCAGGTTACTTAGTCCGCCGTCGCTTACAGCCGCTTTGAAACGGGAAGTTTGCGAGACGATCCAGTTGGTCATGTAGCCCCCGTAGCTCTGGCCGGTTACGCCTAACCTTTCGGGATCCAGCCAGGGGGTTTTATCCAAAACAAAATCGACACCCGCCATTAAATCCTGATAATCACCGCCGCCCCAGTTCAACAGCGTACCGTTTGAAAAAGCTTGTCCATAACCGTGGCTGCCTCTTGGATTGACATAAACGACCGCATAACCAGCCGCCGAAAGCAAATGCATACGCTCGTCAAAATCGTGACCAAACATATTATGCGGCCCGCCGTGGATCACAAGAATGAGTGGATATTTGTGCGTTTGTTCAAAATCAACAGGCAGCATTAACCATCCCTGAACCTTTGTATAATCGAAGCTTTCAAACCAGAATGTTTCCGCTTTTTGAAGCGTCTTATCTTGCAGTAACTCGGAATTTTCCTGCGTGATCTGCTCAATAGTGCCTTTATTTTTGCTTCTAAATAGCTCAGCAGGCTGGTTTGAATCTGATTTTACAAATACAAAATCGTCTCCAATGGCATCAAGACAAAATTCAGAAATGCAGCCCGAACCACCCCGAACCATTTCGACCTTTTCACCAACACTACTAACCCGATAAATGGAAGTATCCCCGTGATCGCCAGCAGTGCAGAATATGTACTTTCCCGACGGATGCCAGCGAATGTGCTCGATCCGCCTGTCCAGGGATTTGGTCAGATACTGAAAACTGCCTCCATTGGAAGAAATCAATGCAATGTGCGTATCCTCGGCGGGACTGTCATTCGTGCCAATGCTCCCGGAAGTTGCCAGAAATGCAATGTGCGCACCATCGGGCGACCATTTTGGCTGGTATGCCAGACCTTGATGTTCAGTTAATCTCGTGATTTCCAGGCTCGCAATATCAACCTTCCAAACATCACTTTGCTGAATATCATCTGGCCTGGCGGTTCGATTGCTGATGAATGCGATGTGGCGACTGTCCGGCGACCAGGTAATGGAATGCTCGTTAAAATTTCCGGGAGTAAGCAGCGTTGGTGATCCTCCCTCGGCTGCAATCAGGTATATGTGCGTATAGGCACGATCGGCATACACTGGCCTGCCGCTTCCGCCTTTGGATTTGTAAAGCAGATCGTCAAAAACGCATATTCCATTGTGTTCTTCTTCTTTCGAATCAGGAATGTCGGCACTGAGATAGGCGATGTACTTTCCATCGGGCGACCAGATGCAGTTATTTTCTGCAAGATGATTGATGAAATATGAAGATCCGTAGCGCTGGACTAAAAATTGGCTTGTTGCTTTTGCTATTAAATAGATATGGAGCTCTCCATGCTCGTTTTCATAAATAAGTCGGCTGCCATCCGGCGACCATGCGTGCACAGTACCTTTTCCTAAAACCGTTTTTGCGGCTGTTTCACCGGACAGAAGTACTATCAAATCATAACGTTCATTCTCCGCTATATCCGCGGCAGAAACGTGATACACGAGATCGTCGCCGACAGGAGAAAGCAGGGGTGTTCCCACTTTTCTGATCCTCCATAAATCATCTATCAAAAGTCCCCGAGGTGAGGCTTTTACATCCTTTGAAATCATAAAAGTGGGTTCAGGCAGTGATTGTGTTTGCAAGATATGTCCTCCTGAGAGAAGTTACCTGCTACAATTCACTAATATTTATCCGCAATATATGAGTAAGCATAAATAAATTAAAAGAAAGGTTTAATAATATTTTTTACTTTCGTTTTATGATGTTTAATTTGAATTGTGGTGACAGGGTTATCTTAATGTCACCAACAACCGTCTTCTAATCGACCGCGAGAATAATGCAGAAAAATGAAATAACGGAGCTTGAAAGCGGTGCGGAAGCACACACGCAACGGGAAATCCTATCGCAACCAGAGCTTTGGCAAGAAGTATATCATTTAATAAAAAAGGAAAGCGCCAAAATCAGCAGCTTTTTAATGCCGGTTTTGCAAAAGCAAAATCTCAGGATACTTCTTACGGGTGCTGGGACCTCGGGTTACATTGGTGATGCCGCACAAGGAACGTTACAAAAGTTGTGGCGCAGAACAGTTCAGGCGGTGCCGACAACCGAAATCGTAACCCAGCCTGAGGCCACTTTTATCCGGTCGGTTCCCACGCTTTTGATCTCATTTGCACGCTCAGGAAATAGTCCGGAGAGTGTTGAAGCGGCGAGATTAGCCAATCATTGCTGCGACGAAATTTACCATTTGATTATCACCTGTAATGGCGAAGGTGCGCTGGCGAATATGCATTCGGAAGCTTCTAACAACGTATTCTGCCTCATTTTGCCGGAGCGGACGAACGATAAAAGTCTCGCGATGACAAGCAGTTTTACCTGCATGCTGCTTAGTGCGCTGCTGGTTGCCCGGGTGGATTCGCTTGAAGATGAACATCCGAAAATTCAGCGCATTACGGAACAGGGAAATGTGATCCTGGAAAAACAAACACTGCTCGAAAATCTGGTTCTAAGTGGCTTCGAACGAGTGGTGTTTTTGGGTTCGGGCGAAAATCTTGGTATTGCAAAGGAATGCCATCTCAAACTGCTTGAATTGACGGACGGGAAGCGGGTAGTTATGTCTGATTCTTTTCTTGCATTCAGGCACGGGCCGAGAGCTTTTGTGAATGAGAATACGCTCATGGTTTACCTGTTTTCAAGGAATCCGCATATCCAACGCTACGAGCGGGATTTGGCGGAGGATATTTCGCGTGACGCGCGGGCAATTTATTCGCTGCAAATAGGTGGCGTCGATGGACTGGTTTTGCCAAACAGCAGTAAAATAGAATTGAGTATTGATACGGAAAACCAATACCAAATGATCCCTGTGACGCTGGTGGGGCAGTTACTGGGCTATTATAGCTCGGTGCACCTGGGTATTAATCCGGATAGCCCGTCTACGTCCGGGTCCATCAGCAGGGTGGTGCAGGGGGTGAATATTTATACAGAATAAAAAGCTGAACCGCGTATGTTGACTCCGAAATTGTTGGTTGTAGGCGAGCTGAATGTCGACCTGATTTTGAATAAAATCCAGTCATTTCCTCAGGTAGGCAAGGAGATGATCGCGGACGATATGAATATGTGCCTGGGCAGTTCTGCGGCCATTATGGCGGCAAATAGTGCTGCAATGGGCGTAGATACAGCTTTCTGCGGCGTGGTTGGAGAAGACTACTTTGGTGATTTTATCCTGAATGAACTCGAACGCAAATCCGTCAGCTTCCGGCATGTAACAAGACTTCGGGAGCATAAAACTGGCTGCACGATGATTTTGAATTTCGGTCAGGATCGTGCGAACGTGACTTATCAGGGCGCGATGAATGCGCTGACCATCAATAATATACCTTTTGGTAAACCCTCCCCTTATCAACATCTGCATGTGTCGAGTTTGTTTCTCCAAAAAGGAATCCAGCATGACATCGAGCAGATTTTCAGAAGTGCGAAAGCTGCCGGAATGACCACGTCGCTGGACCTGCAATGGGACCCGACCGAGCAATGGGCATTCGATTACGCGCGCTGCCTGCCTTATGTGGATGTTTTCATGCCTAACGAATCGGAATTGCTGGCGCTTACCAAAACGGATTCCATTGAGAGCGGCATTGAAAAAATTCGTCCTTACCTGAATACACTTGCCTTAAAAATGGGCAGAAACGGCAGTATGGGCATTTCCGGCGACCAGCGAGTAGCAGTACCCGCTTTCGAAGTGGAGCATTTCGTAGATGCAATCGGCGCGGGAGATTCTTTCAATGCAGGATTTATTCAAAAATACATTTCCGGTGCCTCTTTGGAAGACTGCCTGAGAGAAGGTAACCTGATGGGCGCGCTTAATACCACGGCTGCGGGCGGCACAGGTGCATTCTGCAACCTGAACAAGATCAGCGAAAACATAAAAGACTTCTGGGGAATCGAATTAAGCCTGTCATGAAATTAAAGGAAAAATTACGCGAATTAACACAGTTGAAAAAAGGCTTGCTGGCTACTAATTACTACGATTTGGAAACGCTTCATGGTGTATTGCAAGCAGCAGCCGAAACCAAACAGCCTGTGATCCTGCAACTTACCCAGAGCTCCATTGATTACATGGGCCTGAAAACGGCAGTAAACCTGGGGCGAAACGGGCTGGAAGAATTTGGCGTGGAAGGCTGGATCCATTTGGATCACGGCGGGTCGGTGGATCTGGTGCAACGTTGCCTGGACGCGGGTTTTGATTCGGTGATGATCGACGGGAGTGAGCTGGCTTTTGAAGAGAATGTAAGACTGACCCGCGAAGTAGTGGAACGAGCCAAAAGTTACGGCGCACACGTGGAAGCAGAACTGGGTTACGTGGCGAAACTAGGCCAGTCGCATCATACGACAGGCTTTACCCAGCCAGACGAAGCCGCAGCTTTTGTAGAAGAAACAGGCGTAGATGCACTTGCAGTAGCGATCGGCACAGCGCACGGATTTTATAAAGAAGAACCCAAACTGGACATTGATCTGCTGCGCAAAATCGCCGAAAAAACCGCAGCTACACTCGTATTGCACGGCAGCTCGGGCGTACCCCATTCACAGGTGCAGCAGGCGATTTCAAATGGAATTTGCAAAGTGAACCTGGCGACTGAAATTAAGAACATATTCATGGCGTCGCTGAAATTCGAACTGGCTTATAACGAGGATATTGATCTTCGGAAAGTGTTTCCAAAGGCGACTTGCAAGATTACGGAATTGGTGAAAACTAAGCTGGAAATGGTCGGGAATGTAGGTGGGTGAAATTAACTTTTCTGTTAGTTAAAGAAAGAGGGTGTCTCAAATATTGAGACACCCTCTTTCTTTAATTCCCTAATTCAATCTCACATCAATACCCCTCATTCTGCACAATCGCAGGCGAGCTGGTAATCACAGCCAATGCTGGAATTGGATACAGCAACTGGTACGCTTTAATCGGGGTTGAAATTCCGACTGTGCTTTTTCCAGGGCCGGAAACTTTTGCATTCATCACTTCCATCGCACGACCAGTTCGCAGCAGATCAAACCAGCGGTGTCCTTCAAATGGTGATTCCAGACGTTCTTCGTTGTAAACTGCTGCTTTGAAAGTTTCGTAAGTCAGTCCGCTCAGGTCGGTCAGTTTCGCGCGTTTCCGAACCTGGTTGATCGCTGCATAAGCGTCGGCGTCAGGGCCTTTTTTTGCTTCATTTAATGCTTCTGCATACTGTAACAGGATATCTGCATAACGGATCACGTACCAATCCGCTCCTGAGTCTGCGTAACCGCCGCCTGTTTCGCGCTCCACATAGCCGCGGATGTATTTGGCAGCGACGAATGTTGCGCCATTCTGGTATCCGTCAGCAATGTTGTTCCGGCGTAAATCGCCTGTCGTGTAAGCCGCAGCAATGTCATCGGTAGGTTGGTTAAACCCGTACGCGCCGCCGGATGGAATCGTAATTCCCTCTGAACCAGTAGGAGCGAAGTGATTTGGAAGGTTTGAGCCAAGTCCATTTGCTGCACCTTTGTATTGCGCCTGCCAGATCGCCTCCGGATTTCCCTGCTGTCCGGCTTTGTACAAATCCGCATAAGCTGGCAACAGGCTGTAAGTACCCGACGTCACCACTTTCTTGAATTCAGCAGCTGCTTCGGTGTATTTTTTCTGGGTCAGGTAAACTTGCCCGAGCAGACTTTGCGCCGCGCCCTTTGTGGCCCTGCCCACGCTTGCTTCATCATAAGAAACGGGAACTAGTCCCTCTGCCTTTACAAGATCCGCTTCGATCTGCGCATACACTTCCGGAACAGTAGCGCGGCCCACTTCATAACTGGCATCAATGTCTGTTACCGGCTCAGTTACCAACGGAACTCCGCCGAAAAGTCGCACGAGATTGAAGTAACCCAGTGCCCGGAGGGTCAGCGCTTCGCCGGTATATTGTTTTTTTAGGTTATCCGACACAGCCGATCCTTCAATCTTGGCAAGGATACTATTACATCTGGCGATCATATTGTAGCTGGTCTGCCAGAATGCAGTAAGGTGCTCATTATCTGTCGTTTCGCGGAATTCGTCAAGGTTCCTTTTCGCATCGTTTCCGTCTCCACCGGCGACGAGCTCGCTGGTGTTATCAGAACGAAGGTCCACCAGCAGCGAGTAATATCCATTACCCGAATACACTTGAGAAAAGGCGGAGTAGGCTCCCACGAGCGCTTGGTTGAAGTCAGATTCGGTCTTGAAAAAGTCCGTTTCGCCGATCTGGGAAATGGGTTTTGATTCGAGAAAATCTTCACAGGAAGTCCCCGAAAATGCCAGGATAACCAGTGCTACTGCTATTTTTATATTCTTTGAGATCATAAGAATCAATGTTAAAAGATTGATTTGTTTTCAGTTGGATCAGAAACCAAGGTTAAGGCCAAATACGATAGTTCTTGCCACCGGGTAAGTACCATAATCGATGCCGGGCGTGAGCGCAGATGAGATCCACGGGTCACCTTCGGTTGTATTCACTTCCGGATTGTAGCCCGAGTATTTCGTGAAAGTGTGCAGGTTCTGAATGTTCATATAAACCCGCGCATTTTTCAAAATAGTATTACCACTCAATATTTTGCCCAATCTGTAACCAATGGTAATGTTTTTAATACGCAGGAATGAGGCATCGTCCACCAGGTATGACGAGATCGTACGGTTGTTGGCCGAGCTGCCCGCACCGAATGTTCTGCCGTCACCCGGCTCTTCCGGCGAGCGCCAGTAGTTCACCGAAATCGTTCCGTTGTTGCGGTAAGCGCTGCGTTTCGTCAGGTTCATCACTTCTACATCCTGAACACCTTGCAACGAAAAGCCGAAATCCAGGTTTCCGTAATTGAAGCTGTTTGTAAGACCGTAAGTGAATTTCGGCAGGTTATTTCCGATAATGGTTTTGTCAGAATCATTGATCACGCCATCATTATTCAGGTCCCTGAATTTGGCATCACCTGCGAAAGTATTCGGCAAATGCGCGGAAGCGTTTACTTCGTCGATTGTATTATAAACCCCGTCGAAAATGTAGCCGTAATAGCTTCCCAGCGGGCTGCCGATCTGCGTAATATGTGTCAAAGAGTTCTCCTGGGCACGGTTGGCGACAATGATCGGTGTGCCGCCCAGGCCGAGCGATTCCACTTTGTTTGTGTTAAAAGAGATGTTCGCGTTGGTGTTCCAGGTGAATTTATCCGTCTTAAAATTTCTAGTTTCCAATGCAAGTTCAACACCTTTATTACGCAGACTTCCCAGATTACGCAATGCAGTTTCGTAACCCGTTGAAAGTGGCACGGGAACATTGAGGAGTAAATCAGAAGTAAGCTTGTTATAGTAGTCGAAAGTCAGGAAAATTCGGTTTTGGAAAAGTCCAAGATCAAGCCCCAGGTCAAATTCTTTCGCTTTTTCCCAACCCAGATCAGCATTGCCCAAAGAACCTTGCGCCAATCCGCTGGCAATGGAGCCGTCGCCTGAACCCAGTATGTAATTACTGCCGTAGATCAGTCCGACCGAAGCGTAGTCGGGAATCTGGTTGTTACCAATCAGACCATAACTCGCACGCAACTTCAACTCACTCACAGCAGCTACATCAGCCATAAATTGTTCCTGCCCGATCCGCCAGCCGACCGAAGCCGAAGGGAAATTCCCCCATTTGTTGTCCGAACCAAAACGGGACGAACCATCGCGGCGGAATGTGGCTGTCAGGAAGTATTTTTCATCCAGATTATAAGTGGCGCGGCTCAGCAATGAAAGCAACGTCCATTGTGAACGGATCGAACTTCCGCCCGTTACAATACCTGCATTCAGCGTCGGTACGAGGTCGTTCGGGAAAGAGTTTGCATTGACTGCCGTCGAGTTGAACGAAGATTTCTGTTCTGTTAAGCCCACGAGCACATTCAAGTTATGACGCTCTGCAAAACTATTATCGTAAGTCAGCGTATTTTCATTGATCCAGCTAATATTAGTAGCCGCGTAAGAACGACCATTTGAAGGATTTACACTGATAAAGGAAGGCGAAAACTTGTTGTTACTGAATGTATTAACATCCGCATTGATACTTGTTTTGAATTGAAGGTTTTTTAAAATATCAATAGTCGTAAACAAGCTTCCCACGGTGCTGAACTGGTTCATGGTATTCTTAATTCCCTCCCCAAAAGCCAGCGCGTTGTTATAAATGATGTTCTGCGTGGTACCGTCGTCGTAATGCAGCGTGTAGGAAGTTGCATAGGAACCGTCTGCATTCCGGGCGGGATATAAGCCGGGAACCGACATTACCGTAGTGGCTACCGCGCCGTAATCCTGGATCCCGCCGGTGGTCGCGATCCGGTTATTGGTGTAAGATGGCGCAACACGGAAGCCGACTTTTACCTTTTCAGAAACCTTCGCATCTACATTTAAACGAAATGCATATTTTTTGAAACCGGAGTTGATCACGATACCTTCCTGGTTCTGGTAGTTACCCGACAGGTAATACCGCGCATTTTCCGTTCCACCCGAAGCCGACAGCTGGTAATTTTGCATTGGCGCGCGGCGATAAAGCAGGTCTTGCCAGTCCGTGAATGGGAGGGAGGCCGCATTTTTGAATTCGTCGGCAATCTTGTATTGAGGTCCGCTTCTTACTGAATTGGGGTCTGTTGCTTTTCCGCCCGCGCGCACCCAGTCGGTATTCCGCTGATCTGTAAGGCGTTGGGTATATTGCTGATTGGTCATGATCCCCACTTTTTTCGCAATTTCCTGGAAACCGTAGCTCGCATTCAGGCTGATCTGCGACTTGCCCGCCGCTCCCGTTTTGGTAGTGATCAATACCACACCGTTGGATCCCCGTGAGCCGTAGATAGAGGTAGCAGATGCATCTTTCAATACGTCAATGGACTGAATATCACCAGGGTTAATGCTCGCCAGCGGGTTTACGGGAGACTGATCTCCAATATCTCCGCCCTGGGCAGATGCATTACTTATTGAGTTGTCAAGCGGCACACCGTCAACAACGTACAAAGGCTGGTTACCCGCTGTAATAGAGCCGGTTCCCCTGATTTTGATAGACATTCCACCACCTGGTGCTGCTGAGGTTTGCTGTACCTGCACACCTGCCATTTGTCCCGCCAATGCTTCACTGAATGAAACCACGGCCCGGTCCTGTAATTGCCGCGAACTCACCGAGGCAATCGAGCCCGTCAGCTCGCGCTTGGACTGGCTTCCGTAACCCACTACTACAACCTCATTCAGCGATTTATCCCCCGTTTCGAGTTGCGGAGAGATAGTTGAACGGTTTCCGACAGCTTCTTCAACATCACTGTACCCTATATACGTAAATAGCAATGTGCTATTTGCGGGTACCTGGATTTTGTAGGCTCCGTTCGCATCGGAAACAACACCGTCGGTACCGCCTTTAACCCGGATCGATACGCCGACCAGCGGCTGACTGGTTGCTTTTTCTGTAACCACGCCATTCACAGTCACCAGATTCGCCCGATTTGGCGTCTGTGCCTGGACCGATGCACATAATAAGAATAGGAATAGCACTTTGAAGACTATTCCCAGAGGCACTCCGCGTTCGTTACGTAAACGAATATGACGCTCGGTAAAATTTAGTTTTCCCATGAGTAATGGAAGTAAGGGGCTAGAAATGATTGAATCGAAAGGTATCGAAACAAATATATGTTATTTGTCAAAAAGAAAAACTTTTTCGTAAGAAAAAATTAGTAATTGAATTTAAAAAGAAAGGTATTGACGGTTTTGGTGAAATTTTCTGGATGTTTTACTGACACATCACCAGAACCAGCTGTTTTCCGCCAAAACCTGGAACAAGTAGCAAGAGGAGAGTGCGATGAGCACCAGGTAAATTTTTAGTCCGATGCTATTGAGCGATTTCCATTTCAGGGCCAGAATAATTACGATAAGCAGCGTACCCAATGCAAAAAGGTACTTTCCAACCGTCCAGATGATGAAAAGGGTGGCGGTTGGGGCGGCTTGCTTCATGTGTTCAAATAGCTGGCTGATCGATAGCAGGACCAATGTCAGTCCGATGGTTATCAGAACAGGTGAGAATTTTGGTAAAAGCTGGTGACGCGGGATTTTCTTCATTAAAACAAGAACCAGATTCCCCAGCAGGAAAAAGAGGGTTGTAACTAATATCAGTACACTAACGGCAAAACAAAGGATGGAAGCCAAGGCGGCAAATGCGGTGGTTTTCTCAAAATAAAGCGTTCCGTCTACGATTACCGGATTTGATTTACTATCCTTCAACAACAGGATCCGGGGAGTGACAGCATATTGGTTGTTATACCTCAATCCCGTTTCGTCAACCGCCTGCCATTTCATCGAGCCGCGGCCCAGGATCCGAACGTTCAGTTCCCTTCCTGAGGCTTCTACCTTAATAGTATTGGTAAGTGTTTCAAAAAAGCCCGTATAGAGCTGATCCGGATTGCTTAACCTGTAATAACCCAAAAAAGGATTTGCCGCCTTGATATTGACAGGATATGTAACCGGGGGAGCAGGTTTTGGGGCTTTCTGTAAAATGAATTGACTGATCAAATGGTCGGCGTACCGATAAAATGATTCGTTATGGGTATTGATGGCGAAGGCGTACCCTAACCTCGCATTTCGGTTATACAGAAAACTTGACAAAAACCCGCCAATGGCGCCGCGATGGCCCCGGAAAATATGTCCACCCAGCTCATGGGATTCGTTCCCGTATCCATAAGTACTATGTAAGCCCGCCGAAGCAGAAAGATATGTATGAGGTGTTTCCGTATCACTTAGTGCGGCTTCCGAAAGAAACTGGCCGGAGGGAATTTTCCAGTCGCTTAAATAGGCTTTCAATGCATGGGCGAGATCGGCTGCGCTGATATTCAGGGAGCTGTATCCCGCATTGAACGCAGGTTGGTGGGGCACTAGCTGAAAATGAGCGCCATTCCAGATGTAACCTTTGCTGTATTTGTCGGAGCCATCACCGGTTAGCGCCAGATTAGCGTGGGGCATTTGCAATGGCTTGAATACCTTTTCCCGCAGATATTCGCTTGCCGGTACACCCGATACCTTTCCAATAATGTAGTCTAAAATCGCATAATTGACGCTGGAATAGGCATGGCGCTGGCCAGGCTCCCATCTGGATACCATAAAATCCTGAAAAACTTCGACCGCCTCTTTGGCTGTGTACTGTTTGCCGGTAAAGTTGTATTCTTCAAAAGGGGACTTGTCGCTGAAACCGGTTGTATGCTCCATTAATCCGGCGATGGTAACGGGCCGGGTGGTTTCCCATTTATTCTTGAATGCGATTTCCGGTGCTATATCCCTCAATTTCGTTTCGGGCCGCAATTTTCCTTCTTTGAACAAATTCATAATACCAAGCGCTACAAACATTTTGGTAATGGACGCGCCGCGAAACAGGTGCTGGTCGGTTACCGGCGTTTTCTTTTGGATGTCGGAATAGCCCAGTCCACCGGAGAAAACGATCGAATCATCCTGCACGATCGCGAGCATCATTCCAGCAATGTGCTGCCGCTGCATCTCGGCCGCCAGTTTTGTTTTCAGTTCATCCAAAGTCCCGGGAGCGGGTTCCTGGGCATGAACCCCGGCAAGCGTGTTGATGAATAATACTGCCAAAGCAGAAAGAAACAGGGTAATGCGACGGGCCATTTGATTTCGGTTATGAGTTGGTTGGTAATAGCCGAAATAGGAGAAAAATGGCAATCGGTACGTTCGGATGTATCCAAACGAACAGGATTCGGGCGGCTGGGACTCATTTTTTGCCTGCCGCAGCAAATTCGCTGGGCGACTGGCCGGTTGATTTTTTGAATGCGGTATTAAAGGTCGTTTTGGAATTAAACCCCGACTCGTAAGCGATTCCCAGCATATTCAACTTTTCAGTTTCTCCTGAAAGCAACAGCCGCTTGGCTTCTTCAATGCGGTATCCATTTACGAATGCAAAGAAGTTTTGACCGTAAACCTTGTTGATCAGATAGGATAGTTCATGAATAGAAATATGCATTTTCTGAGAGAGACCGGGGAGGCTGAGCTCATTGTCAAGAAATACTTTCTCAGAGCGCATCAGTTTCTCCAACTTCTCTTTGAGCGCCGCTATCTGGCTTTCACTCAGTCGTTCCTGCTTTTCGGTTTGAGTGTTGGTTTTGGAAGAAATCACTTCGTCCAATTCCTGTAATGCTGGTTTTGCAAATGGATAAACCTCCCTTTGCTTCAATGCGAAAAATGCCAGAAAATAGACGCTTACCAGATACAGCAGCGGCGTAAAATCATAGAGTAAGGTAAAGTTGAAAATGGCAAGATTCAGCCAGATCAGCACGACAGCCGCGAGTACCCAGAGAAAATGCTTCAACCACGACAGGTCAATTTCGTCTGTCGAGCTTGTCACCTGTTCGATATTCTGCTGGTGCCCCGATAGTCTGCGATAGGAAAAAAACCAATATATGACTGTCTGCGCCGGCAATGCATTTTTCAGAAACATCAATACAACATGAGCTGTCGATGGATTGGAAAACTGAAAATTTTGGCCGGTCAGCATGTGCGGCAGCCGGAATATAACGACTATCACAAAGAGCGCAAAGTGCCAGAGCGTGCGGGCTGAGCTTTTTTTGGCTGCTGATGTAAAGAAGATAACGCTCAGGTACAGCATCGGAGCGGACAAGAACCTGCTGGCTTCGATCAGATCGATCAATATAGCGTGCTTGCTGTGCAGATTGAGATTATGCAGGAACACTTCGAGCAATGCACAACCGAATGTAAATACAAATGCACCCAGCCAGCGATTCGCCTTCGTATTGCTGTTTTTGGGATTGGTAAGAAGTAAGAATGCCAGCAGAAACGCGCCGCCGGTCGTCAGGCCAATTAACAGGGGATCGGACATGTGTTCAATTAATAGGCTGATCGATCATTTTATCAGCTGCTGTTCAAACTTCCCGCGGAAGCAGTGCGCTGCAATTTATAGAAACTTCATCGGCGCTTTTTACCCGCCAGTCAAAAAACATCTGCACCAGAATTGCTACACGGGCTGCATTTACAGCAATGCGGCTGGAACTGTTTTTGCTTAGGGCACGGGCATTAATAAAATTGACGATCCATGACAGACAATTTTGCATATTTCGAGGCACTACCGACGGCAATCAAGATCGGCGTTTGTATTGCAATTGGCATGCTGATGGGGATGGAGCGCGAATGGGCGAATAAGGACGCCGGTACGCGCACTTTTGCAGTGGTTGCATTGCTCGGAATGCTTGCCTCGATGATCAGCCAGTATTTTATCATCGCTGCGCTCGGCGGTGTGCTGTTGTTGATCTTACTCTCCAATGTACAAAGCCTGATGCGGGGCACCGGCGCGGAAGTCACCACGTCGGCAGTGTTGATCCTGGATTTTACATTGGGTGTGCTGGTGGGACGGGGTTATGTGTTCGCACCCGTTGCAGCGGCCGTGGTTACCACCATGTTACTAGCCTGGAAATCAGAGCTCAACCGGTTCGCCGGCGGTTTAAGCCCGGCCGAGATCCGCAGCGCGATTTGGCTTGGCTTGTTTGCCTTTGTCATTTACCCGATCATTCCCGACAGGTACATTGATAGAACGAACCTGTTCAATCCCCACGACGCGTGGAGCAGCATTATCGCGATTTCCGCAATCAGTTTTGTAAACTATTTATTGCTGCGTGTGCTGAAAGACAAGGGGCTTTATATCGGTGCTTTTCTGGGAGGATTTGTGAACAGCACCGCTACAATTGCAGAACTCTCCGGCAAGCTTGCCCAGTCGTCGGGACGCGGTAAAGTACTTTCATTGTGCCTGCTGACTACGATCGCCATGCTGATCCGTAACCTGATCATCCTTGGAATATTTTCCCCTGAATCTGTGGTTACCGCGTTATTTCCTGTTGCGCTGATGTGCGTGGCTGCACTTTGCTGGATACGGGTCAACTGGATCAGTGAGCAAAAGAACGGAAGCGCACAGGCGGACCTCACTTTATCATCGCCTATCTCGCTCAAACAAACGCTGACCTTCGGACTACTTTTTGTTTTCATCCAGATCGGCAGCAATCTACTGGGCCGGATCTTCGGAGACTACGGCCTGCTCGCCACCGGCGCACTGGGCGGGCTGGTGAGCAGCGCGAGTACCACTGCTTCGGCGGCCAGCATTGTTGTCAATTTCCCTATCATCTGGCGCGGCCTGGGTTCCGGTCAAACTTTTGTGCGCGTTTGCTACCAGCTGGGTTCTGTGCTGGCGATGGGAATGCTAGCACTGGTTGCCTTTCGGTTTATCAATTTTTCACTATTGTAAATCAGCACTGCGTTCCGGCTTTTCGAGAGGCTGTGGAAGCAATTTCTGGCATAATTTTAATAGTCGCGGCAAGTCATTTGCAAGCTAACATTGCATAATAGTATAGTATCAACCTTACTTTTTATCTAAACTAACACGAATATGAAAAAGCCGATCGACTCGCAAATGCACGGTATTATCGATTATGCGTTTGCAGGGATTCAGTTGTTCGGGCCGCCGGTTTTGGGGCTCAATACAAAAATGACAAAAACTTACAAAGTGCTGGCGGCCACGTTCACGGCAGTTAATGCCATTACAAATACGCCTGTGGGTATTACAAAATCCATTTCTATGGCAACGCACCAGAAGGCGGACGCTGCTTTCCTGGCGACGTTGTCTGCACTGACAATATCCCGGATCGTGCGCAATGAAAGCAAGGCACTTGCTTTTCACCTGGCATTTTTAGGTATCGCCCTTGTGAACTACGCACTGACTGATTATAACGGTAAGAAATAACCGGTCTACTTTCTTTGTTTCTTCTCCTGCTTCATCCTTTTACGCACGCCGTCATCAACGCCCCTCCCTGTCTCCATTGGCGCGAATACTGCACCCGATGTAGCAGGGGCCGGCGGCGCGTTCTTGATCTGATAACGGTGTATAATATTAGCCGATATCCTTTCGGTGAAGTGGGGGAAGAGCCGGTGCGAAATGTAGGCGCCCCGGGCCTTCCAGCCGACGGGCAACTCTCTTTTTCTATGAAGTGACGAGAAGATAATCGCATTCACCACCTTCCCCGGCCCGTCCATTGCTGCCATTCTCGGTGTGCCGCCACTGTAATTCGCTGCGTGTCCCCAGAAAGGTGTGTCAACAGCCCAGGGCATAATCGTTACCACTTTAATATTCTTTTTATTACCGCTAAGCCTTATTTCCTGATGAAGTACATTGCCCAGCGCGCGCACTGCCGCTTTTGTTGAACCATAAGTTGCATGATAGGCCAGAGGGACCGCACTTTCTACGGAGCCCACATTGATAAGCTTGCCGTGGCCCTGGGCCTTGAAAAGCGCCATAGCCGCATTACTGCCGTACACAACACCCTTAAAATTGACGTCGACCAGCTTGGAGTATTCAGCAACAGGAATAGTCTCAAAGCGGCCGATTGCCCCAACTCCCGCGTCGTTGATCCAAAAGTCCGCGCCACCGAATACCGTTTTCGTGGTGTCGGCAAGGCGCTGGATATCTTCCGGCCTGCTTACGTCCGTAACAACTACGATCGCTTTTCCGCCCGCTTTGCGAACCACGTCTGCTACCTCTTCGAGCAGGTCGCCCCGCCTTGCCGCCAGTACCACATTCGCCTTGTATTCACCCAGTTGTTCGGCGACGCCCCGGCCAAATCCGCTGGATGCACCGGTGATCACAAATGTTTTTCCGGCAAGTTTGCGCTGACCTGATTTGCTGAGCGGCTTTGTGGCACAGCTGTTCAATAAAATTAATAAGACATCTAAGGGCAAAGTGTATTTCAATTGTAGCATTGTAGTGAGTCGATACGTGAAAAATTGGTTGAATAAGGCATCTTCGAAAGGTGATCGGCAGCGATGATAAAAAGTATACCAATGTTAGATTCGGTTCCATCATTCCGGTTCTTGCCAGATGCCGACACTTCCCTGGCCTTGGTGATTTTTCCATGCACGGAGCATACTTTCACAATTAAATACCAGCTGAACATTCCCCTGCGTATCCAGCGCGATCAGTCCGCCTTCTCCACCAAGGGTTGTTAGCTTGCGAATAGCTATGTCACATGCGTCGCCGAGTTTTGTGTTCTTATATTGAACCAAAGAGGCAACATCGTAAGCTGTCACCAGGCGGATGAAAAACTCTCCGTCGCCTGTACACGAAACTGCGCACGACTGGTTGTTGGCATAAGTACCGCCGCCGATAACGGGACTGTCGCCCACGCGGCCATATTTCTTATTGGTAATGCCGCCGGTAGAAGTAGCAACGGCCAGGTTTCCATGTTCATCCAGCGCCACAGCGCCGACCGTACCTTTTCCGGTATTGTTGCCCGCCGCTTTCTGCTGCGCCTCGATGAGCTGCCGGCGACGCTCGTCCGTATCGAAATAGGTATCCTCCTCAAAAGTGATATTTTGCTCCCTTGCAAAATTCATAGCGCCTTTTCCGGCCAGAAGCACATTTTCAGATTGCTCCATCACTGCCCGGGCCAGACTGATCGGATTGCGGATATTAGTCACCCCCGCCACAGCTCCTGCTTCGAGCGTGCGGCCGCACATTATCGCTGCGTCGGTCTCGTGCTTGCCTTCTGCGGTGAAAACAGCGCCCCGGCCCGCATTGAATAGTGGAATATCTTCAGGGCCATCACCGATTTTTCTACCGCTTCAATGGCGCTGCCGCCACGTGCTAAAACAACATAACCCGCCTCTAATGCCTTAGCGAGGCCTTTTTTGTAATCTTCTTCCTGCTCTTGGGTTGTAGAGTGGCGGTGCAGTGAGCCGGCACCGCCGTGAATCGCAATAGTGAACATATCTGTATTTTTTAATGCGGTCTGAAATTTTGAAACCGTGCCGCATTACAAAAAGTCTGCCACGCAACGTTAATCCCGCATTCGCCACTTCTTATTGCGCAAGTTTTTCTACGAATAATATTAAAAGTGATGATCGTCAAAGCAGCAATAATTGCCAGGTGCATCCAAATGTGCTGGCACACTTATTCATAGCCGCCTCCAATCTCATTTTTCGGAGTGCGTAACAATACCGTTCACAATAATCACAGTATTAGTAAAACAGTATGAAAATCATCGATATCAGTTGCATGCGCGGACCAAACGTTTGGTCGGTACGCAAAAGCAGGTTGGTGGTCATGAAATTGGATCTGGAAGAGCTGGAAGAGTTGCCAACTAACAGGATCGAAGGTTTTTATGACAGATTGAAAAAGGCAATGCCGAGCCTGCACAGCCATTTTTGTTCAGAAGGTCACGCCGGCGGATTTTTCGAGCGTGTCAAGGACGGAACCTGGATGGGGCACGTTGTGGAGCACATTGCGCTGGAAATGCAGTCACTTGCTGGGATGGATTGTGGCTTTGGCCGAACCAGGGGAACGGGTGAGTACGGTGTATACCACGTTGTATTCCAGTATGTGGAAGAGGGGGCAGGGGAACTGGCCGCGCGACTCGCCGTAGATCTGGCCGCAGCCCTGGTTGCAGGTAAGCCCTTCGATGTTGGGGAAGCGGTTCAGCAGTTGAAGACCATTTATTACAAAGAGCATCTCGGACCAAGTACACAGTCCATTGTCGACGCCTGCCAGGCACGGAACATTCCGGCGATCAGGCTCAACGATGACAGCTATGTGCAGCTGGGTTATGGCAGCAAGCAAAAGCGCATTGAAGCCACCACAACCGATTGCACCGGAAATATTGCCGTTTCACTTGCCGGGAATAAGGATGCGACCAAAAATTTGCTTGGGAAAGCCGGGGTACCTGTTCCGGCCGGGGTCACCGTAAGCAGTGAGGAGGAGCTTTTTCACGCTATCGCAGACCTGGGTTACCCACTTGTTGTGAAGCCCCTTGACGCTAATCAGGGTAAGGGTGTGACAACAAATCTGAAAGATATGCAGGCTGCTATCGATGCATACAACTGGGCGTCGCTGTTTTCGGATCAGGTAATTGTTGAGAAGTTCGTGACGGGAAGTGACTATCGTTTGCTGGTAATCGGTAATAAATTCTGCGCAGCCGCCAAGCGTACTCCAGCCATGGTTTTCGGCGACGGGATTTCCACCATTCGCGAGCTGATCAATCAAACCAACCTGGATCCGCGGAGGGGCGATGGTCATGAAAATAAACTGACGCGTATTGTCGTGGACGAAATGCTGCAGGCGCACCTCGAATCGCAAAGCCTTTCGCTGGATTCGGTATTGCCTTCGGATGTGAGCGTGACCGTATCCGATGCGGCCAATCTCAGCAAGGGAGGTACATCCGAAGATGTTACCGATCAGATCCATCCAGAGATCGTGCTGATGGCGGAGCGGGTCGCGAGGCTGATCGGCCTGGATATCTGCGGCATTGATGTTATTGCGGAGGATATTACCAAACCCTTGCACGCATCGGGCACGTCGGTGATCGAGGTAAATGCCAGTCCTGGTTTCCGTATGCACCTGTATCCGTCACTAGGCAAGCCGAGGAATGTAGGCGACGCGGTGGCTGAAATGCTTTTTCCAAATCAGGAAACGGGCCGCATTCCGATCATAGCCGTCACCGGAACGAATGGAAAAACCACAACTACGCGCATTACCGCCCACTTGATGAAGCAAACCGGCGCCTGCGTTGGTTACACCACGACGGACGGTATTTATGTGGATGATTTTATGGTAGAAGAGGGAGATTGTACCGGCCCCGCAAGTGCAGGTATGATCCTGAAAGATCCGGGTGTAGACGTAGCCGTACTGGAAACTGCCAGAGGCGGGCTGCTCCGTTCGGGACTGGCTTTTGATCAATGCGACGTGGGCATTGTAACGAATGTCGCCGCCGACCATCTAGGACTGAAAGACATTCATACCATTGAGCAGATGGTGAATGTGAAGGCAACGGTTGCAGAGTCTGTGCGGCCCGACGGTTTGGCGATTCTCAATGCCGATAATGATGAAAGTTACGGTATCCGTGAGCGGCTGAGTTGCAGGATCGGGCTTTTCAGCATGAACCCGGAAAACGAGCGGGTGCTCGCCCACATGCGCGACGGAGGGCTGGCCTGCATTTATGAGCAGGGAGAAATCCGGCTTGTAAACGGCAGCATCAAGGTTACCGTCGCCGACGTGGAAGCGATCCCGGCTACATTCAATGGGAAGTGCCTATTTATGATTGAAAATATCCTGGCCGCCGTTCTGGCTGCTTATTCACAGGGTGTTGAGGTTCATTTGCTCGCAAAAGGGCTCTATACTTTTCAGGTTTCCGAGGAGACCACGCCTGGAAGATTGAATCACTTTCATTTCAAAAATTTCGATTTTTTGGTCGATTATGCGCATAACCCGCACGGAATGTATGCATTGGGCCAATACTTGGGGAATTTGCCGGCAACCTGCAAGCTCGGGATCATTACGGGAATAGGAGACAGAAGGGATGAGGATATCTCTGAGCTTGGCAAAGTGGTTGCCGGTATTTTTGACGAGGTTATTATCCGGCTGGACGAAGACCTGCGGGGCCGGAAACACCACGAGATTGTGGAACTGGTAAGGCACGGAATCAAAGCCGTGAACCCATTCTGCAAGATAGAAGTGATCCAGGATGAGTTACAGGCGATCGCCTATGCAATTCGCAACTCGCGGCCTGGCCAGCTGATCGTGCTGACCACTGACAAAATCAAGAGCGCCATTTCTTCTGTGAAAAGCTTTAAAGAGCAGGAGGAAGGGGTTACTTTTTACCAAACACAACTGGCCCTACATTAGAATATTATGGAATCACCTAAGGGGAAATTGATACCTATCGGAGGAAAGGAAGCGCGCGCACATGAGGCAGAGAATACGGGCGATGCTCGGCCTGTCAAGTTTGAAAACGAGGGCGTGTTGCAGGAGGTATTGGACGAAATGAAAGGGGCGGACTCAAAGGTGGCGGTCATCACGACCGCTTCCGGCGAGCCGGAGGAAATGGGAGATATGTATCTGGAAACATTTGGAAAACTTGGATGCAAACAGGTTACCGCGCTGAATCTCACAGGCCGTAATGTCAATAGTAAGAAGACGCTGGAAATATTGGGTGACGCCGACGGGCTGTTCTTTACAGGCGGTGACCAGACCAAGCTCATTGACAAAATCTGCGACACCAGGTTTATGGATGTGATGAAAGACCGCTACCAAAACGAGGATTTTGTAATTGCCGGAACGAGCGCGGGCGCAATGGCGATGTCGGCGGCGATGATCATGGAAGGTTCGAGTACCGAGTCGCTATTGAAAGGGATTGTGGAGCTGACCAGGGGATTTACATTACTGCCGAAGACCATCATCGATACGCATTTTATGAGCCGAGGACGTTTCTCGCGGCTGGCCGAAGCACTGCTGGTTAATCCGGGTTTTATCGCAATAGGAATTTGTGAAGACACCAGCCTTGTGGTTACCGGCGGGAACCATATGCGGACGATAGGCTCGGGCGTAGCCATGATCCTGGAAGCGGATAGTATCAAAAAGACCAATTTCAAGGAGGCAAAAAAGATGCAGCCGATCTATGTGGAAGGAATGCAGATGCATATTCTGGCACAGGGAGCGAGTTTCTCGTTGAGCGAACGGAAAATGATTTTGGAAAAGCATTAAATAAACTATGAAATCAGTTGAAATCAAATCCATAGATCAGTTTATCCGCGATATTGTTGATTTGAAAAAAGAACACTTCGACTTCTTTATTTTCAGGGGCCAGCGGATCAAAGCACCGCTGGTCCCTTCCATAGCGCGGTACCACCAGCAGAATATTATCAGCATTGAAAAGCAAATGCTGCTCGACCTCAAACGCCGGGGAAAGCTGCTGTTACCCAATACCGTTTCCGAAGAATGGGAGCTGCTGATCATGGCTCAGCATTACGGCCTCAAAACGAGGCTGCTCGACTGGTCGAGTAACCCGCTGGTCGCCCTGTACTTTGCGATCAGGGATATTGATGATTGGGAAACACCCTCATTTGTATACTTATTCAGGGGTTATAATGAGCAGGTGATAGATAAGGACGATGTGAGTGCCAACAATCCGCTCGGCTCTCCGTTTGACATCCGGGAATTAAAGGTGCTCAGGCCGTCACTGAATAATGAAAGGATCATTGCCCAGTCGGGTTGGTTTACGGTGCATCCTTATTCAGAAGAGAAATGCGGCTTTGTGCCGATGCAGCTGGATGAAGATGTGAAGATGAATGTAACAGAATTTACGATTGTGCCCGGTTTGAAAAGGGAATTAATGGACCATCTGAATATGCTGGGTTTCAATGCGCAGACACTTTTCCCCGAGCTGGCCGGTTTATGCCATTATCTCAACTGGGAACATCTTTATCAGAAAAAGGAGCTGGTGGAAAACTGTTAGCTTTTGATTTTTTCCTGATTTAGAAAAGTAAAAATATACTGGTTTACGGCAGCCGGTTCCTCATGGTGCAGCCAGTGTGAGGCGTTTTCAATGGTGATCAGCTGGCCGCTGGGACAACGTTTGATACTTTGCCCGGCCATTTTTTTACTCAGAAAAATGTCATTCGCTCCCCATAGCAGCAACACCGGAACCGTTATATCTACATCGTGATCAACCGGGGACTGAAAAAATGCCCGGTACCAGTTGATCATGGCGGTTAATGCGTTGGGCTGCCGCCAGGCTTGCTTGCAGGCCAAAAGGTACACGCGTGAAAAAATACCCGGGCGCGCCGTTTTAACCATACTCATTTCCAATGATTTAAAATTGAATGCGCTGCACACCTCTTCCGGAATGAATGGGAGCTGGAAAAAAAACGCATACGAGCTTCTTAGCAACTGCATGGGATTTTTCCTCAAATTCTCCCGCATGACGTGCAAGTGGGGCATATTGAGGACAATCAGATTTTTCACCAGCTGGGGGTGAAACTGCGCAAGTGCCCAGGCGACCCCACCGCCCCAATCGTGCCCGGTGACAGTAACCGGGCGCGACGTGAGCGAGGTGATCAGCGCAGCAATGTCGCCAGCCAGATAAGTCAGTCCGTAATCTTTAACTAAAACCGGTTTTTTACTAAGATTATAACCACGTTGGTCGGGTACGATGACGTGGTAGCCTTTTCTTGCAAAAAATTCTGCCTGCGCCATCCAGCTCAGGCTAAACTCCGGGAAACCGTGCAGGAAAACGATGATCTCGCCTCCCGCAGGTCCCAGGTGTCCCACATGCAGCATTAAGCCGTTGACATAATGGTATTCGTAGCCCAGTTTTGCTGCTGTTGAACTTTGCATATTCTAATATCGGAAAACTGCTGCCACAGCGGTTTCAGCCGGCATTCTTTCCTGATCCAACAGGTAAACCTCGCCGCCCATCTGAATGGTCTTGATCAATGCTTCGTCCAGCAGATCTTCCGAATCCGCACTTTCTGTATCGCCAATTACCAGTTCGTTGGCAGCTTCATCAAATGTGCCCCAGATATGGTCAGCTTTTCTGACGAAAATGTGCGAGATCCTGCCATAATAAGCGGCGGGAATGATCTCCTCAGGTGAGGCAGAAGTAAGCTCAGTCGCTGATTGGTTAGCATAAATGGTCAATGCTTTTTCAAGCGGCTGCTCGAAATAGGGGAGCATGACCTCTTTGGCTAGTTTGTACAGCTCATTCTTGTCGTCATGCTCGTGACTTCCTGTGATCGACTCTTCGCACACATTGTGATAATCGCAAACGGATTTGTAGATCGGGATCAGGTATTCCACGCCGGCCAGCAAAAGCGGCACATTCTCTTCGTGCAGGATTTGTTTATACAAAATATCGTCGACGTGCTCGAAATAGGTCGCGATGTTGGCTTTTTCGTCGGGGTTACCGCCGCCCATTCCGTGGAAGTTTGCGCCTCCTCCGGAACTGGTTGCCACCCGCACCGTGCTGGCATCTTTTTCTGAAATCCGCTTCACTTCCATCAGTTCATCCGGCAGGTCGGGTACATGAATGTATTCCATTCCGAATGCATCGGCTTTAAACAGCTTGCACTTCTGCTTGCTGATCACAAGCAGGTAGAAGTGTTCCTTACTTGCCATAATGGGGATCAAAGGCGAAACGTAGAAAGACTTTTCGCACATCACCTCACTTTCCGGGGCCACCGGCATTTTAATGTACCTGAAATATCCCTCCGCAATGAACACGGCCAGACCTTCGTTCATGCCCGCCCAAAACGCATCGTCCTTGATCAGCTCGTAGCCCGGCGTCAGCATTTGCTCGATCACCGCCACAGGAATTTCCTTTTCTGCCAATCGTTTTGAAATATCCTGCAACGCATTTTTGAATACGATCAGGTCTTTTTTCTCATTCACGGCTACACCTGCCTTGTGGGTAGGGATATAGATTGTGACACAGCAGGGCGACTGGTAGGTGGCCAGTTCGATAAAGAGTTCTTTGTTGAGGACCTGTGGCAATTCTTCCACTTCGGTCTTATTCTCTTCATCAATGGGAAGGTCGGCCGTTTTATCACTTTCAGGCTTGTTCTCTTTACCCTTGAAAGAATTTTCACCCTTTGAAGTGTTCCTGTTCGGGTGCCTTACGTGCACCGACGGATCCAGGTTCAGGTCGTCTGCAACATACTCACTATCAAGGTCTAAAAACTCTTCTATCTTATCAGCTGGTGCATTTGAAATTCCAAGTCCCTCTACTTTTCCAACCGTGGAAGGCTTTCCTTTTGGCGGGTGGAATCCGCCTGACTCATCTTTTCCCATAATTCAATTGGTTTGTTACTGGTTAACTAATGCATTACCTGCGCCTGGTCTTCCACGAGCTGTGCCACCGCACGGTGCGCATCATACCGCACAGCTCGCCGGGAAAGGCGGTATTAGAGGCGAGCATTAATAATTTCCGTGCCAAATGCTATCGCTCTGGGAACAATTTTAATAGGAGTGCGCGGGCAATCGAATGCTGTTATGTTTTATCTAAAATTTGAAATCATGAAATCCAGATATTTTGCAACCCTTGTATTTGCGGCTACGCTATTCACAGCGACTGTATTCACAGCGACACTGTTGTTTGGGTGCTCTAATAAAGATAATCAGCAAAGTGCGTCAGAGCAGGGCACTTCTATTGATTCCAATGTCGTGGGTAAAGACACTGCGTCTTTTGATACCCGAGAGAATATAAAACAGAGTGACGAAGAAAAACTTGTGACTCCGGGGCGCGATACGATCAAGTCAGACGAACCCAGGTAATAGGCCAAAAAAACCTGGCATGGATTTTACTTTAGACAGGATTTTCGTTGTTTGCGAAGGAACACACTTCAATTTTTTTCAATGATCAACGATCCTGACCCGGCGCCAATTGGCGAAACCTCTAACCTGCTGAAAAATCCGGAATATAAAATGCTGGTAGAAACCCTCGTCGCAGCGACCTGGGAAACTGACGTCAATGGAAAGGCTTTCAAAGATGCGCCCGAATGGCGCGCCTATACCGGGCAAAAACTTGAAAGCTGGCTGGAAAAAGGGTGGACGGAGTCTGTGCATCCGGACGACATAGACGACGCACTGGCGCGCTGGCAGACAGCTGTTCAGAGCGGGCAAAAGCTACGGTTGGCGTGCCGGTTGCGGCAACCTGATGGTAGCTGGTGCTGGAACGACGTTAGGATACTTCCCATTCCGGGGGCAGACGGGGAAATCGTGAAATGGGTAGGGGCTTGTGTTGATATTTCGGAAGAAAAGCAGGCCGAAGCCAATTTCACTCAATCTGAAACGCATTTCCGGTTGCTGACCATGCTTAGTTCGGATACGTTGTATCGCATGAGTGCCGACTGGCGTGTGATGGTCAATTTTAAAGGTTTTCACTTTTTGGCTGATACTTTAAGAACAAACGACCAATGGTTTGAGGAATACATTCCGGACGCTGACCAGAAAAGGGTTCGTGTAGCGATTGATGAAGCGATCACAAATAAGTGTCTTTTTGAACTTGAACATCAGGTTTACCGGGCCGACGGCAGCATTGGCTGGACGTTTTCAAGGGCTATACCTTTGCTGGATAGTAGCGGCGACATTACCGAATGGTTTGGTTCGGCCCGTGATATTACAAAACGTAAGGTAGCAGAGGAGAGGAGGGCATTTTTGTTGGAATTGAGCGATAAAATAAGGCCGCTCGCGGAATCCCTGGAAATTCAGCAGACTGCGGCTTCTTTGGTGGGAGCGAAACTAAAAACAGACAGGGTTATCTATGCCGAAATAGTAGGCGCCGAAGACGAATTTTCGATAGCACGCAATTACCTGGCATCGGAGGAAATCATGCCTGTCATCGGTAACTATCCTGCGGCGCTGTTCGGAAAGTGGCTGATAGATGAAGCCAGGGCTGGAAACACGGTAGTTATCAACGATGTAATGGCTGATGATCGGCTGGCACCTAACGAGCGCGAGGCTTTTCAAAGTATCGGAGTGAGGGCTTTCATCACTACCCCACTTAACAAAGAAGGGAAATGGGTGGCCGCCATGAAAATACACCAGAGCGAGGCGCGTAACTGGACTGATCTGGAAGTCTCACTGGTAGGAGAAGTCGCAGAGCGCACGTGGGCATCAGTACAGCGCGCGAAAGCGGAGGAAGCACTGGCAGATTCGGACAGGCGGCTGCGGCTTGCTATTGACGCTACCGAATTGGCTACCTGGGAATGGAATCTGACAACCGACGAGGTAGTGTGGAATGCGCAACATTTCAAGCTTCTGGGCATGGAGGTAGAGGATCACCCGATGCCGTCGTCGGCATTTTTTAACCGGATACATAAAGACGATCAGTCCAGAGTAGTAGCCGAAATCAGGCGGGCTATCGAGGAGAATGGACTATACGATTCAGATCTCAGGATTGTGCGGCAAAATGACGGTACTATCCGGTGGATGAGCGGTTACGGGCGTGTAACCGGTATTGCAGACGGTGAGCCTTTCCGTATGAGTGGTGTGATGTTTGATATAACAGACCGGAAACAGGCGGAAGAATCTTTACGGCGCAGCGACCAGCGGCAACGTGCTATTTTGGAGAGTGCCAAGGATTACGCGATCCTCACCCTGGATACCGACCGTAATGTTACCAGCTGGAACAATGGCGCGGAACAAATTCTCGGCTTCACGGAGGCAGAAATGATTGGTAGGTCCGGCGACATTGTTTTTGTCCCCGAGGACAGGGCAGAACATGCCCCTGAACTGGAAGTAGCCAAGGCGCTTAGAACCGGTCGCTGCGAAAACGAACGCTGGCATTTGCGCCAGGACGGTTCCCGTTTTTACGGTTCCGGCGTCACGACTCCGCTGCTGGATGAACACGGCAATATAATAGGGGTTTTAAAGATGATGAGAGACCTGACAGCCCGAAAAGAAGCCGAACAGGCATTCCTGAGATCGCAGGAGCGATTGCAACGGGCATTGAGCATTCCAACGGTAGGGGTACTGTTTTTCGATGAAGAGGGAAATTTCATTGATGCAAATGAAGCTTTTTTACGGATGAGCGGTTTTACCCTGCCTGAGATCGAAAGCCGTCAGCTGAATACCAGGCAAATGACACTGCCAGACTGGATGCCGGTTACGCAGCGGGCGCTCGCCGAGCTCAGGGCAGTAGGTCGCAGTTCGCCTTTCGAGAAGCAGCTGGAACGTCCCGACGGTTCCCGCTGGTGGGGTTTGTTTGCAGGTACGCAGCTAAGCCAGAACGAGTATGTGGAATTTATCCTGGATATTACTTATAGGAAAAATGCGGAGGAATCACTCCTGGATGCGGATCGCCGCAAGGACGAGTTTCTCGCATTGCTGGCACACGAACTGCGTAACCCGATGGCAACGCTTTCCAATACCCTGATGGTACTTGAACTGACGGGCGGCATGCACGATAAGTTGCCCCTCGACAAGGCTGTTTCGATGATGCGGCGGGAAGTTGTCCAGCTGGTACGGCTCGTAGACGATCTTTTGGATGTGAGCCGCATTAATCAGGGTAAGGTTGTGCTGGAACTTGAACGCATAGATTTTTCAGCCCTGGTAAAAGATGCGGTACAGACTGCACTTCCCATCGCCAACCGCGAACATCGTCATCTTGAGGCGGCGGTCCCGGATGAACCCATTTACCTGCAAGGAGACCCTACACGCCTCACCCAGGCAGTCCGCAACCTTTTGTCGAACGCTATCAAGTTTACCAATGAGGAAGGGCACATCTGGGTAGAGCTGGGGCAGGAAAACGGGTACGCCGTTTTAAAGGTGCGTGATGATGGTATCGGGATCCCGGAGGATCAGCTGGACCGAATCTTTGAATTATTTGTCCAGGTCAACTCCTCCCGGACACGCTTGCGCGACGGCCTCGGGCTGGGCCTCACGCTCGTTAAAGATTTTGTTAAAAAACACGGCGGACGGATCGAGGTCCGTAGCGCCGGGCTGGATACAGGAAGTGAGTTTATTATTTATTTGCCAGTTATAACAGCATTATAAGCCATTCAGAATGGAAAACACGGATAAATATACAATCCTGGTCGTTGATGATAACCAGGACGCAGCCTATACAGTTGGGATGTTCTTAGAGCTGAAAGGCTATACTGTGCATACGCGCTACTCGGGCAAAGGTGCCCTCGAAGCCGTCGAAAAGCTGAGCCCTGACCTAGTTATACTGGATCTTGCAATGCCTGAAATGGATGGTTATGAAACTGCTACCTTGCTGCGTGCCAATCACGGAACCGAGCTTCCATTGGTTGCGCTTTCGGGATACGGCCAGCAGCAAGATATGCGCAAGTCTTCCGAGGTAGGCTTTAATGCACACCTGGTTAAACCTGTGGACTTCATCGCTTTGATAGACCTGCTTGATTCTTTTCTCAAAAAACAATAGCCATTTGAAGACTGATTACTACGCTATCTGATCCTACAAGACCAGATAGCGCCCTTTTGCAAATGATGGGCTGGCCGGTCTCATGAATAAGCTAGTGGGATTGTAATCTGAAAGCTTGTTCCGACGCCCGCCTCACTGTTCACAGTCAACTCAGCTCGGAGAATCTCACAAAGGCGTTTGATAATAAAAAGCCCGATCCCTTCCCCGTGCCCCTCCGTATTGGGTTCGATATCCGGATTATAATGGTGGGTACCTGTGCCGTTCATTTTTGCCTGCAAGTGTTCCGCAAGTCCCGGTCCGGTATCAGCGACGACGAATTTCCATGAGGTAACCTGTCCGCTGTCCGATTCAAGCGCCTGCCAGCTGATATTCACGCCACCTTCGCGGGTATATTTCAATGCATTTAAAATCAGGTTCTGGGCTATGCGGCGGACTTTGACATCATCACCTTCTACAAGCAGATTTGCAGGGCCTTCAAAATGTAAAAACAGATTTTTTTCCAGAGCGAGCTGATGGAACCCGGCACAGAGTTCTGTTAACAGGCTTCCCGCATCAAAGCTTTTGATATGCAATTTTTCCTCACCTGATTCCAGCCTCGAATAGTCCAGCAGCTGGTTCATCATCTGTGAAACCTGATTCAGGTTGCGCTGCAGCATTTCAAGGATCTTCTCCCGTTCATGGTGGGTATCGATGGTATTAAGCAGGGCAGTTGCTCCCACAATGATACCAAAACTGCCACGAAGATCGTGGAAGGACGACCGCAGAAAGGCGCCGCGCTGCTGCACATATTCTTTCATTGTCGCCAGTGACTCAACCAGATCGTTGGAGCTGTTCAGCTGCTTGATCAGCTTTATTTGTTCAAAATTGCTTTCCTTGAAATCGGTAATGTCCAGGTCGGTGATAGCTATCCCATGGTCATGTCTGGTCATAGAAGTAGCCAGCCATCTGGACTGATCGTTTAGCAGATGCTCTTCATAAAAAGGTATCCTGGTCGTGTAAACCTCCTTCATCTCCTGGTGATGCTGCGCGGAACGAAGCTCGGCCGCAGACATGCCCACCAGTTCGGAGACTGGTCTTCCAAAGTCGGCAGAGAATTTCTGATTGCAAACAACCAGCACAAAATTGACTGGCTGCCCATTCTTATCTTCAACTGCCTTGAAAAATGCAATCGACGCGGGCGAACTGTCCAGCACCGCTTGCAGGCTTACCGCAACCTCACTCAGCTTAATTTCTGCCTGTTTTCGTGTAGTTATATCCAATGTAGTAACGACTATGCCGGTCCGATCAACCTGCCTTGTAATAAAAAAGGCAAGAATAATCTGCCGGAAAGAAAGTTCTTCATATGCTGCATCACCGGTCTCCAGGACCTGTACGTATTTATCAAAAATCCCGACATCTTTCAGGACTGGGAGTACATCGAGTAGTGTCCTGTTTTGAATCTCCTCACTATTCTGGCCAGTAAATTCCAGGGTTTTCTCATTAAATACGGATGTTGTAAAGTCGGCAATGCGCCCGTCCTCGGCATACACAGGCTCCATGAGCGTCACCGACGCCGGAACGCCATTGAGCACGCTCTGAAGGCGATCGGCAGATCGTGTAAGCTTTTGATTGGCGTCACTAAGCTCCACGGTTTTTTTGTCGACATGCTCGTTAAGTCGCTCAGTCAGCGTTTTTTGTAAATGTATATCTACCCCGCTGCCCGTATAACCGGTAAAGGTTTCGTCCGCGGAAAACATAGGACTTGCGTTTTCCAATATCCACCGGTAGTCGCCATCGCCTGTTTTAAGACGGTATTCCAAACTGAATTCTGTTTGGTGAACCAGGTTTTGAGAGAAGGTATCCTTGTAAGACTGCAGGTCGTCAGGGTGGACTGCCGCATAAAAAATCGCCTGGCTTTCACCAGCTGGCTTTCCGGTAAAATTGAGCCAGGCTTTGTTCAGATAATTGATCTCTCCATCGGCCCCGCGAACCCAGATCATGGCTGGCGCGTTGTCGACGAGCTTTTCAAACCATTGCTTTCTTTCGTTCAACAGGCGCTGCTCGCGGCGGTGGACGGTAATATCTTCAAAACCCAACAGCGTGATCTGTTTCCGGTGAAGGGTCAGCTTTCTGGCGTGTATCACCATCGTCCGCTGCTCCGTGGAAGATATCCGCATATTGACTTCAAGCCCACTTACGGGCGCATTATAGGTGGCGACCTGTTGCATTAAATCACGGAATTCCGGAAAGTCAAACTGCCGGCTGCCCAGTTCATAGATCAATTGTCCCTCTGTCCGATCAGGATCTGTTAAAAAGAATTTGTAAAAAGCATGGTTGGCACTTTTAATGCGCATATGCTCGTCCAGAACAAGGGTCGCTTCATTGATAGTAGATAGGATCGCCTCCGAATATTCATAGGACTCGGTCAGCTGGTCGTTTCTGGTCTGAAGCTCCTGGTTAATGGTTTGCAGCTCTTCATTCGCCGACTCAATTTCCTCTTTGCTCGTTTCAAGCTCTTCATTGATGCTCTGCAATTCTTCATTGCTACTGACAATCTCTTCATTGGCCGACTGCAGTTCCTCATTACTGGCTTCCTGCTCCTCCACAATGGAGTGCATGTCCTGCCTTAGCGCCGTGAGCTCGGCTTCGAGCTGGCGGTTGCGCTGGCCGGTGTCGCCTGTATTGGAAACGTTCGCCACATTCTCGCTCACCTGTTCAAACAAAACAAGGAAAAGCTGCTGATTGGCCGGGTTCGTAATTGGTACAGCTTCAATATTGACATAGATGGGCTTTTCCGGGTAACTGATTTCCAGGCCGTCTTTCCGTTGTCTTTCTGCCGTTTTGCGCGCTTTATGAACAATGTTCCGGAGCTCAAACACCAGTGACGGGTGTGCCATTTTGGATAGGTTCAAACTGGCTTTCCCGGCTGCGTGCTGCAAGAAAGGTGCGGTAACTCCCCTGAACTGTATGATTTCCAGGTCCTGATCAATGACCACGCTGGCCGGCACATACTGAGAAAGAAGCAGGTTGTCGACCAACTTGTCCAAATCGCCCACAGTGACCAGTTCGGTCGTCTTGGTCGTGAGCGTCTTGATCGGTACGATGGGTGTGTTGCTCTTAAATGCCATATCGAGGGAAATTTTAGTCTGGGTGTTATTTTTCCGCACAAATATTTTCTGCGTTTTTTCAACTTGCGCAAAATGCGTAGACGAACTGCCAACAGACTCGGATTTTCCCAGTAGCAAATATCCGTCCGGCTTCAATGCATAATGGAAGGTGGCAAATACTTTCTTTTGCAGCTCATCATCGAGGTAGATCAGCAGATTGCGGCAGCTGATCAGATCCATCCTGGAAAATGGCGGGTCACTTAAAAGGTTGTGCGGAGCAAAGACACAAAGGTCCCGCACCAGTTTATTGACCCGGTAGTAATCGTCAACCTTGGAAAAATAACGTTCAAGTCTCGCCGGCGAAACATCAATGAGCTCACTTTTGGTAAAAACCCCCACTCTGGCTTTTGCAATTGCCATATCACTCAGGTCTGTGGCAAAGATCTGTACCGGCAGACTGGTAGCCCTGTCGCCCAGTACTTCCAGCATCATCACAGCCATGGAATAGGCTTCCTGGCCGGTGGAGCAGCCCGCTACCCAGATACGGACAGGTTCGCTGCCGGATTTGCCCTGGATGATCCGGGGAAGTATCTGCTTTTTTACGTGCTCCATGGTCGAAGGATCACGGAAAAAGTTGGTTACGTTGATCAGCAGATCATTAAAGAGAATACCCGCTTCGGCAGGGTTTTTCTTTAAATAGATCACATATTCCGCAAGCGTTTGCAGCTTATAGAGCAACATCCTCCGGACGATCCTTCGCTTTACGGTCGTTTTTTTATAATGACTGAAATCAACACCCGCCGCAGACTTGACAAAAGCGAGTATTTTTTTAAGGTCTTCTTTGTCAGAATCATCCTGGACTGCTTCGCTGCTCTCCGATGTCAGCTGAAAAATGTCTGCATGGCTGCTAAGCTTGGAAAGCTCGATAGCAATCTCTTTGGGAGGCAATACCATGTCCACGACACCCTCCGAGATGGCCGACTGGGGCATACCCTGAAAAGCTGCCGTTTCATCCTGTGCAATGGTGATCCCGCCGGCCACTTTAATAGCCTTTAATCCAAGCGTACCATCGCTGGCCATACCGGAAAGCACAATGCCGATCGCACCGTCTTTCTGCCTTTCGGCAAGAGACGAAAAGAACTGATCAATGGGCAGATTAGGTTCTGGACGTGGCTTTCGGGGAGTCAGTACCAACACACCGTCGATGACCTCGAGGGTTTTGCCGGGAGGTATAATGTATAGATGATTGGGCTCTACCGGCATCAAATGTGCGGCTTCGAGAACCTTCATCGACGTTTTTGCCGAAAAAATTGCGTCTAGCTTACTGTCCAGATCCGGCGACAGGTGCTGGATATACACGTACGCCAGGCCTGTATCGACAGGCAAATAGGAGAGCAGCTCGCTCATCGCCTGCTGACCACCGGCCGAACCGCCGATAGCGACAATAGGCACGGGCTGCTTACTAGGCAGTAAATTTGTGTATTCAGAATTTTTGCTGTTGGACATGGGCCCGTGATCAGTCATAAAGAATAAGGAAAATTGTGCGGGCTTTCTTATATCACTATACGGTGCGCATTAACGGTTTGCCGGGAGAGAGATCGTGTCTGACCAATATGAACACAAGTCAGTCAGATAGGAAAAAGACTCTGCCGGCTCGGCTGTTTTGGTTAAATAAGCATTTGCCTGGAGTCCGTAACTCGCCTTAATGTCCCGCTGATGCGACGAAGCGCTCAATACTATAATAGGAACTGCGGGTATACCCCTTTCCATAAAGGTTGATCGGAGCCAGACAAGCAGGTCGAGGCCTTGCTCGCGGTCAGGCAGATAAAGGTCAAGTATAATCAGATCTATGGCAGCAGAAGCCTTCTCACCAAGCGATTGAAAAAAGCTGACCGCACTTTCCTGCGAAGTCTGGAACACGACGTTGAGTTTCGGCGCATTTTTTTTTAGTAAAAACTTCATGAGCACGGCATGATCGGGATTATCCTCGATGATCACTATATTTTTTGCAATATCATTATCTGTATAAAACTCGCCACCCCGCGGCATATAACGGTTAAGAAAACAGAGCGTAACGGCTTGCGCCATGCGGGTATAACCCTCGAAGCTTGCGGGTTTGACAATGTAAGCATTGACACCTAACTGATAGGCTTTTTCTACGAATTTCGGATTTTCGGTGGTAGAAAACATCACTACCGGAATATGGCGCCAATCATCGCGGCTTTTCAGAGCGGCCAGGGCTTCGATCCCGTTTACAAGGGGCATATTCATATCCATCAGCACCATTGCAGGCTCCACCGAAGGGGCTGCTTCCAAAACGGCAAGCAGCTGGTATCCGTTGGTCAATTCAACGATCTCTATCTCTTCTGCAACGCTTTCCAGCGCTTGGCGGGCCAATAGCCGGTCATCGTCATCGTCATCCACCAGGTATATCTGCTTCATTCTTTGCTCGTTCTTATTGTACAATCATCGTTTGCCGATCCTGGCTGTTTGTTTTAGTTTGAATTTGAGAGAGAAGGAATTGTTTCAACAGCAATATCACTTGCAGAAACTGCATCAGACTGCTGCCGGCTCTTTTTGAGCCGCTTTTTGAGTGTGTAGATGGAATGCTCCGGGATGGAAATCCCCAATTCGTCTTCGATCTGTGCGACAACGATGATTGCAGGTAACTGAAAGAGTCTATCCCCGTAGTAGGCTAACAAAACATCGAACCGGCCTTTTAGGCGGAGTTCGAACGCCTGGGTGACATATTTTTTATCCAAGACGCTATTATTTACCTAATGAAGCTCTAAGATAAGCCCAAAATATTTAAGAAGATGCAAGTTTTGTTGGGCTGAAAATATCAATCTTTAAAAAAAGCGACCGGTCAGCGGGCTGATCGGGTCGCTAATATATCGGCTCCGGAGAGAAGCTTTCTTAACTGTTCAAAATCGACAGGCTTATGTAAAAAAGCCAGTGCCCCGGCGTCCAGGCACTGGTTAATGAGGTCCTGGTCCATGTGACTGCTCAGGATCACGACCGGGATTTCCTTATGTTTCTCATTCTGATCGGGACTCTTTATCATTTTAAGAACCTGATAGCCGGTCATTCCCGGCATTTGTAAATCCAGGACGATGATCTGTGGAAGCGCCGTGCCGGTCTCCGCAGCGATTGCGAGTGAATCAAGCAATGCCCTGCCACCGTCAAAAAATGTAATCTGGTATTCGGGATTGATCCGTTTAATGAAATATCCGAGCAACAGACGCTGATCAGCACTATCATCTACAATATAGATAGGCTTCATGTTGTCGAACGATTTCATTGCTCCTCCTGATCAAAATCATCATTCCGGTTCCTGATCACGCCTCTCTGGCCCTTGCCACCCTTGATCATGTCGCGCTCTTCGCGTTCTGCATCCGCATCTGGCGCAGACTCGTCCATGCCATATTCATTCTCGGGCTCCTGCTGAAAGTTGTCATTCGCATTTCTGCCGGAAGCGAGCGCCTCTCTTACTGCATCATCTTTAATGGGCGTGTTTCTCTGATCGTTGCTTTCCATAAAAGTTATGTTTTTTGGATGATGGGCTTTTTATAATAAATATCGTTCCCGCCGTTTGCAGAAGTAGCGAATCGCCAGCTTATCCAATCCAAAATTTACAAATTGCCCGAAATGTACTCGCAAGCACAGCAAAATTCAGTGGTTTAGTGATCACAGCATTCGCGCCGGCCTGGTAACACTGTTCAGTTTGGAGTGAGCTAATGTAACTGGTCATAATCACAACAGGTAAGTCTTTGATATGGGGACAATTTCCTAAAGGTGGCTGGCGTAGCAACCTGAGCAACTCAATACCATTCATCCCCGGCATATTGAAATCCAAAACCAGCAGGTTTGGGAATGCCTCAGGCTGGTCCAGGCGGCTCAGCTGCTGCATGTGTTTGTGAAGGGAGCGGCCACTTTCAAAAAAGGTTACCCGGTACGGTTTATCTAATGTTTTAATCAATTTGTACGCTAAAAATTGATGGTCCGGGTTATCATCGACGATGTATAGTTCCATGGCCCTGTAATGGTATACTGGGGTTTGTAAGATAAATCGCTTCTGCTAGCAAAAGGCATGCCGTTCAGCAGATTCGAAAGTTAACCTGGCGCTGATCGTGTTGCCCGTGTAAGTCATTGACAGTGGAATTTTCAGGAGTGAAGTGATTTCTTTGACCAGAATCAACCCAATACCCAGGTTCTCGATCATAACTGGCGAGAGAATGGTCTGAGCGGCGTGAATATCCGAGTTGATCCATTCCAAAACCTCAGGCGGAATATGCGCGTTTGTATTTTCGCAGATGAGGTGGGGCTGCCCCTCCTGAAGGAAGGCCCTGATCCTGATTTCCCCGCCGGATGTGTGCTTGTTTGCATTGTCGATCAAATTGTGCAACACGATCCCCAGCAGTGCCGGATTGCTTGATACATGCAGCGACCGGTCCGATTCTACAAGCAGGCTGTTTCCATTGGTTTTAATAATTGCTTCAAACAGCTCGGTTTTGCTATTGATCAGCTCCGAAAGGTTAATAGTCTCAATTTTCGCAAGCTTCTGCTGAACAGGCAGCTTGGCGAATTCCAGGAGGTTCCGTATGAACACGAACATCGTTTCCATTGACTTGTGGAGCTCGGCGCTGTACCTGCCCGCTTGTGCATATTGCTGGCTGCTCAGCATTTCTCTGACCATACTGCATATGATCACCATGTGATTGAAAGGTCCGATAATATCATGGGAAATGGATGCCATCAGCCGAGACTGAATGTATAACTGATGCTCCTGGTCGCGCTGGGAAGTTTCAAGGGACGCCAGGGCTTCGTGCAATGCTTTCGTACGATCCACTACCGCCTGTTCCAGCAACCGGTTCTCAACCTTCACCCGTTCCACTGCAAGCCGCTCATTTTCAAGTCGCTGATACCGTGCCTGCTGGTCTCTTTTGAGGAAATAGGCAGTTGGGATTAAAATGACACTCATGAGGATACCCCTGCTGGATAACATCAGGATTTTAATAACCAGCGAGTTCTGCTCCGTCCGGAAGGGAAAGTCTTTGAAGAGCGGGTTGAAGGTAAAATAGAACAGATTCGAAAGGACACAGCAGCAAAGCACTGAAATCAAAAGCGCCTGCCAGGCGCCCATTTTACGCTGAACAAAGTTGATGCAATACCAGCAGGTAAGCGACATCAGAAAAATCACTGTTTCGGATCCTATTAAATTGACCGGGTCATTCAACTGGCCTTCGGAAATGCGGGCAGGTAAAATAAATAGTGGAATAGCAGCCGCGACTACAACACCTGCTTTATGAATATTGTGGTTCATTATTGTTGTTTTGGAATGCAAGATCCGTCCGAACAGAGAAGGTTTTGCGTTTCATAAATTTAAAATATACGAAAACACCTCTCATTAATAACAAGAGGTGTTAATTCTTACTCAACGTTAAACTGCTTGAAGAAGCAGTTGATTGGCATAGCCAATGTTTTGCGGGAGCGTTACAGCTACCTGTTATTTTCCACGTACAAACCGGAAACTTCCGATTGAACCGTCCTGATAAGTGATTTCCAAGATATAAACGCCTGTGGGTAGTTTTTTGACGTCGACATAGTTATCATGCAGTTTTGACGCTGATACTTTTGTGCCAGAGGTATTGTAAATGCGCACATGAGCAACCGCCTTCGTGCCAGCCTGATCCAAGTAAATGCGGTCGGTGGCTGGGTTGGGGTAAATATGTGCGCTGAGTGCGCCTTCCCACGTAAGACTTCTGACACGGCTGAAAGCGATTGTGCCATCGTGATCGACCATTTTTAACCGGTACAGGTTTTCGCCTGCTTCCGGCGACAGATCATTGAAAGTGTAATGCTTTGTCGTATTGCTTTCGCCAATAGAGCCAACCGTCCCGATCTTTGTCCAAACCTTTGCATTCGTGCTGCGCTCGATCTCAAAACGATCGAAGTTTACTTCTTCAGTGGTTGACCAGCTTAGCTGCGCGGTCCTGTTTTCCTTACGCGTATCAAAAGATACAAGGGTGACAGGCAGCGGACAATCTACCTCAATGGTGATGGTTCCAATGGATTCAAGACCATTTCCGTCGGCAAGTACATAATCCACAGACGTGGTGCCACGGAAACCGTTTGAAGCTGTAAATGTAACAGAACCGGTTTCAGGATTGACCGAATATTGTCCTTCCCCGTCGATAGCCAGTGTTGTGACGCGCTCAAGAGTACCAGGTGTAAGTAACTGTACGCTCGATATAGTGATCGGTGCGCTTCCCGGCAGATCATTTGAAAGCACATCCACGACGGTTGCACTGCAGGTACCGGTTGCGGCGTCATCCACGGCAACTGGTGGATCTGTAACTGTCGCATTTGCGCAACGGGCACCGTCACCGGGCGTAACATTCGCAGTTGAAAATAGGGAGGCTGTCAGATTTGATAGTGGCGCGCTGATCCTGAAAATCGCCCCGCTACCATTATTCCCTACATAAAGATCTCCGTCCGAATCGAAGAATGCAGTACCAAAAGCGCCGGTATAGGCCGAAGTTTCGATACCTGCGCCTGTCACTGCGCCAATCGTTGTCCGGCTGCCGGTTATTGGATCAAACTGGTAAAGGACCTTGTTTGTACCGAATGCATACAGCAGGCCGTCGGCAGGGTTGAAAGACCAGTCGTTAAGCTCGGTGGGAGTTGTTGGTACGGTCACAGCGGTCAGATAGCCAGCCGAGCCGGGGTTCAGATCCACCTTTGTGATCTCTGTGCTATTGGCGGCGTAGAGATAAAGTATGCCCTCAGGACTGACATCGCCCGTAGCGTAACCAGGAAGCGGAGTAGGGAAGCCGGATACCGGAAAAGTCTTCACCGACCAGTCACTGCCGATCCTTACCAGCTGCTGGGTATTGTAGCGAAACCCCCAGATATAGTTGTCCTTAACATTGTAACCAATTGCATTGATAAAAGCATTCGCGCCGTCGATCAGGTCCGCCTTGCCCAGTACCGCGTTACCGGTAGAAAGGTCAAGGGTATAGCCGTCCGAAACGTTGGATCCATTGACATTGCGGTTGCCGATCACATAACTCAGCTCGGAGCATGGAAATGCAGGCTGTGCGGGGCAGTTGCCCGTAATGATAATACTTCCCTCACCTTCCAGCCCGTCGCTGTCGGCTACCACATAATTCACGGAAAGGGTATTTATAAAACCTTCCACAGGCGTGAATGTAACTGCTCCTGTGACAACATTCACCTCGTAGCTGCCCTGGCCCGGAACAGCGAGCGAAGTGACCCGATTGGAAGTACCCGGCTCAATCAGCCGGACAGTTGAAGGGACGATTGCCGCGTCTCCGGCCACATCGTTCGCCAGTACATCTATCAAAGCACTTTCACAAGCCACGTTGAGCTCATCATTCACAGCCACAGGAGGTACAGGTACCGATGCATTCGCGCAACGGGCTCCATCGCCGGGCGTTACATTGGCCGTCGAGAACAGGCTGGCTGTCAATGTATTCAGCGGGGCGGAAATTTTGAAAATAGCACCGCTGCTATTGTTACCGACGAACATATTACCGTCCGTGTCAAAAAAAGCAGTGCCGAATGCACCCGTGAAGGCAGAAGTCTCGATGCCGCCACCTGTGACTGCGCCTAATGTAGTGCGTGTACCGGAAACAGGGTCAAACTGGTAAAGGACCTTATCTGTCCCAAAACCATAAAGTAGCCCATCGGCCGGGTTGAAGGCCCAGTCGTTGAGCTGGGTGCCACTGGTAGGAACGGTTTGCGCAACAAGGTAGTTGGTCGAGCCTGGGTTCAGGTCTACGATTGTAAAGCTTGCCGCACTGGTGGTGTATAGATACATTAAACCGCCCGGGCTCACATCGCCGGTCGTGAAACCGGTGGAAGCGAACCCGGTGACGTCGAAAAATTCAACGGACCAGTCGCTGCCGATGCGGACGAGCTGGTTGGTACCTGTTCTATATCCCCAGATATAATTATCGACGGAGTTGTAACCGATTGCGTTGACGAATGCGCTGCCGGAACTGATCAGAGGTGATTTCGCCAGGGCCGACTCGCCCGTGGAAAGGTCCAGGGTGTACCCGTCCGATACATTACTTCCACCCACACTGCGGTTACCAATGACAAAGCTCGCCTGCGAGCAGTCAAAAGCTGGTTGCTGGGCAAATGCATGGTACACCGGTAATGTCATGACCGACGCCAGGACCGCAACCCTGATTTTGTTTTTAGCGGTGTGAATTGATTTTCGAAAATGTTTATTCATACGTTTTGGTTAACGATTAGTTACATACAAGCGAGGGCAAAAGTAGACCGGGATCGAACGCGGGGAAATCATAATATTTCGATCTATTACGGATTATATCAGGAACTATTCCGACAGCCTCAGCCTGGTTTATCATCCCTGTTACCGGCCTTTATCACTGTACCAATCGCCTGCGGCTCCCGCTTTCTGCAAATACATCGATAATATGCTGGCGCGTTTTTTCGCACATAAAGGAGCTTCCCGATAGCACAGCCGCCATGCATTCAGCCAGTTGTTCGATGTTGGTCCGCTTGGAAATTAAACCACTTGCGGTGTGCCGGGGTAATTGTCTCAGGTGCGCCACATCGAAGTATTCGTACATTATTACCACCGGGATCTGTGAACCTGCTTCATTTAACTGCGCTATCAGATCCACCATTTCATGTTGTGTTTTCCGGTTGAGACCCAATATGATCAGGTCCAGCCCAGACGACAGGTGCAGTGCGCTGGCAGCCTTTGTAGTATAGGCGGTCTGGCACTCAATATCTTTTAACAGTTCCTGGAGGTATGCCTGTATACCTATGCATGATAGCGGTTGCAGATCGATAACAGCGATGCGGAGCATTCTGATTTATTGTTTAACGGGATAGGGAAGATGAACTGGCGAGAAGATAGTTGTCGCAAATTCCTGCAAACTTCGCTAAACAACCTATCAGAAGATATAGTAAAATTATGATGAGCGTGCAAGGCGGTTCTACCTTGCGCAAGTGCAAGGTGTTTTCAATATCTTTACAACGTTTAGTGAAATAGTTTTATAGAATTGAAGGCCTTGATATGCCCAACATATTGATTGTAGATGACCATCCCATGATCTGTTTTGGCATGGGGGCCATGGCTGAAAGTATTGCAGATGGTGTTACTTTATTTTTTGCCAATTCCTTCCAAAAAGCAATTGACCAGCACTGCCGGCAGCAAATGGATTTGATAATTCTTGACCTGGGGCTGCCCGGAGGGCTGGGTGTTGAAATGATCAGGCGTTTCAAGGCGGTGCAGCCCGACATCAATATCCTGATCTGTACCTCGCGTGATGAATTGTTCAATGCGCCTATCTATATTCAGAGCGGGGCAAAAGGATTTCTCCACAAATACAGCACGGAAGCGGAGACCAAAAACGCTATCAAGACCGTCCTGGAAGGTAAAAAGTATGTCAGTCAGGCTGTACATAAACTGATGGTCAGCAATTTGGTAAACAATGAACCGCTCCCGGTGGACCCGATCCGCGCGCTGTCGCCGCGGGAAAGACAGGTCCTGGCGTTGTTGCTGAAAGGCAAGTGGCTCAAAGAAATCGCGCAGGAACTGAATGTCGCCGTGCCGACCGTCGGTACACAGAAAGCCAAAATATTCCAGAAGCTGAATGTTACCAATATGGTGGAGCTTTCCAGAAAAATGGATGCCTATTACGAGAATGACAAATTGGATCTGGTTTGAAATAGTTTTTGCAGGGTTATTCAATTCCAAGACCAGCATTCCTGATACTTCATTCGGGAGCAGCAGCAGGGATTTTTAGAAAAAAAGTTGTCCCTCCCGGGCCGGTTTCGAATAACAGATCTCCCCTCAGCGCCGCGGCATATTGTTTGGAAAGAGGCAGCCCGATCGCCCCGGAGCGCGAGACATTTCTGGCGGACTGGTTCCAGCTTTGAAGTATTTCCTGCTGTACTTTTTCAGGAATCCCCGGGCCATTGTCAGCCACCTGAAAAACGTGATATCCTTCCTGATATTGATATGAAAAGCGAACAGAGGCGCCGCTTCCCGCATATTTCACTGCATTATTGATAAGGTTTCTGATAACGGTGGTGTAAAGGTGCTGATTGGCATTGATATGCAGCTTTTCTGGAATTGAAACCTCGATCCGCTGGCCGTTTGACCGGGCGATATCACTATATACATCCAATGTTTCGCTCATCGCCTCCCAAACTGAAAAAGAGGTGACCATATCAAAGGAATAAAGTCCGTTTTCAGTTTTGGTAATTTCTAGCAGGTTTGTCAAAAGGCTTTGCGTGTTCACAACAGATTTACGCATTTCACCGGTAAAAATTTTGAGTTCGGAAGGGCTCAGCTCGTGTGTGTCCATGATGTAGAGCGCATGTTGCAAATTGGCCAGGGGCGTGTGATAATCATGAGAAATGATAGAAATTAACCTTGCTTTCTCCTCGTGCAGCTCATCCAGTATAGAGGCTCGTGCCTCGGCATTTTCCTTTTCAGTTGTGTAGTTTTTGATGATATATCCCAGGCCAGAGAGCATCAGAATGATCGTGACAGCATAAGTAGAAGCAATGTCTATAAAATGCTCGGCCCTGTCTGCATAATGGGTGAGTACAAATGCGGGACTGTCGTATTCGGCAAGCAGGAGCCCGGCTACGGTACCCAGATTTAGAAGCGTCAGCAATACGTATTCTTTCCTCGGTACTATGGCCAGCGACAGGAAAAAGACAATACTGAAAGAAAGCAAAGTTGAGCCGGCAATGCCCGCACTCAGCCGATAACTGATCACAAAAAATCCGTGAATGAGCAGGATATAGACCTTCATGGACAATGCAGTCCGGTTCCTGAACCTGGAAATGTAAAGCAGGAAAATTTGCAGCGGAATCAGCAGTAGCGTGATCAGGGCATAATATACCATCTGCTGGATAGCACTGAAAATCAGTACATAAAACATCACCGCAATGGTAGTTATGCAAACAAAGTGGTAAATGCGGGTTTGTAAAGACAGGTCATCCGGTTGCCCTATCAGGTGCTGCCCGCGATTTCGGATCGAAGCAATCAGGGATTTCAGGGAATTCAAAATAGCAGAAGAATTAGTAAAGAAATCGGCTAAAAGTATGATATAGCGCTTTAACAAGTGACAAGATGTAACACCAGATTTGCTCATCTTTCAACGAAGTTATATGTTTTTAGAGCAGGATTAGGGAATGCTTTTTTAACTTAGTAGTCATCAGAGTGAAATCTTCCTGCCGCCCATTTATTTTTAAAACATGATGATAAACCGTAAACACCTCCTGCTGATCTTCTTCTTTGCAACGTTTCTGGCGAGCTGTCAGGATAAGGAAAAAGAGCGGGAACTTGCTGCGCGCGAGCAGCAGATTCTGGATAGAGAGAAAGCATTTGCCCTGAAAGAGGCTGATTATCAGTCACTGTTAAAAATGCGGGATAGTCTTCTCACCAAAATCGATACAACTACTATTGCAATCCAGCAGTGGCCGGAAGAGATCGCCGGCGCGTGGAGTGCCAAGTCAGTTTGCCGCGAGTCCAATTGCAGCGAATATGTGATCGGCGACCAGCGTTCCAATACCTGGGAATTCATCAGTGACTCCACCGGACTTTATACCCGGGTTATCAATAACAACCAGATAGTCAGGGTCTATTCTGCCAGATTTGACAGCACAAGCATTTACCTCCAATTCAAAAGCGATACCTCGGCCACCAAAAACATGGAGATCAGCGTCGATCTGAAAAGAGAAAATCCAACGCTCTTAAAAGGTTCGCAGACCACCGGCATTGATAAAGCCTGTACTGCCCAATTTTCAATGGAACTCACACGCTTAAACCGATAGCCATGCACCTTTTAAATATTCATATCGGCAGCCTGCCTATTGAAGATCCGGTATTGAAGTTTTTGCTGGAACTAATCATTATCCTGGGCGCCCCGCTTTTGCTTAACAAGATCAAAGTGCCTCATTTACTGGGACTTCTGATCGCCGGCGCGTTGGTCGGGCCCAATGGGATGAACCTCCTTTCCCGGGACAGCAGTGTAGTGGTGACGGGTACCACCGGCCTGCTTTATATTATGTTCCTCGCCGGGCTTGAAATCGATATGGGCGATTTCAAAAAGAATATGGGCAAGAGTGTGACTTTCACCGCATTCACCTTCATCGTACCATTTGTATTGGGGATGATCGGCGGCTATTACATATTGAATTTCTCGTTGCTGACCTCCGTATTATTTGCCAGTCTTTTCTCTTCCCACACACTGATCTCCTATCCGATCGTCAGCAAAATGGGTATTTCAAAGAATTTGTCTGTCAATATCACTGTCGGAGGTACGATGCTGACCGACGTCCTTTCACTTTTGGTGCTGGCGGTTGTGGTAGGAATGACGCAGGGAGAGGTCAATACTGCATTCTGGCTGCGCCTGGGGCTTTCTGTGCTCGCATTTGGTTTGACGGTCCTGCTCGTATTCCCGATCATCGGCAGGTGGTTTTTCAAGAAAGTCGACGATAAGATTTCCCAGTACATATTCGTACTGGTGATGATTTACCTCGCTGCTGTGCTGGCCGAGTTAGCGGGAATTGAAGCTATTATCGGTGCCTTTTTTGCAGGTCTTGCACTCAATCGTCTGATCCCGCACACTTCTGCATTAATGAACCGCGTGGAATTTGTTGGTAATGCGATCTTCATCCCGTTTTTTCTGATCAGCGTGGGTATGCTGATCGATTTCACTGTTTTTTTCAAAAGTATTGAAACCCTCGTTGTGGCGGCGGTGATGCTGGTAGCTTCCATTGGTGGCAAATATGTGGCGGCTATTTTGACCCAGAAAACCTTTAAATTAAGCAAGGACGAAGGAATGCTGATTTTTGGAATGAGCTCGGCGTCGGCGGCTGCCACGCTGGCGTCTGTAATGGTCGGGTACAACATTATCGTTTCCGAAACCACTGCCGGCGAATCTGTCCGCTTGCTGAGCGAGCACGTTTTGAATGGTAGTATTCTGTTGATCCTGGTTTCCTGTACGGTATCCTCGTTTGTGTCCATGTCGAGCGCGGCCAGGATTGCGGCGGCGGATAAAGAAGCGACTGCGTCGGGGATCAGTCCGGAAAGTGAGAGTATTCTGATGGCGATCAACTACGAAGAGAATGTCGAAAAAGTGGTAAATCTGAGTTTGTTGATCAAAGCGTCACATAATAAGGACAGACTGTTTGCACTCAATGTGATCAATGACGAAAAGAATGAATCGTCTGTAAAAAATGCTGAAAAAACGCTGCACATGGCAGTAACCACGGCCGCCGCTGCCGACGTCCAGATCAGGCCGCTGACCAGATATGACAGTGACGTTGCTACCGGGATCAACAATGTGATTAAGGAACAACGGGTAACAGACCTGGTGCTGGGGTTGCAGACTGAAAAGGGTTTTACGCCGTCGCTGGTTGACAACCTCACCAATGGTTATCTGCAAAACGACAATGTGAATACGCTGATCTACCACGCGGCGCAGCCTATTTCTACCATTAAAAAATACATCGTACTGATTCCCGCGAAGGCGGATAAGGAGCCGGGCTTCTTTCAGGCATTACTCCGTGTTTGGAATATAGGAAAATCATCGGGTGCCGAAATGGCATTTTATACCAGCGAGCCGATCATTGGAATCATCGAAAGAGTGGCAAAAAAATCGGCGATTGAAATGTCCCTGCACCTGATCGACTACTGGGGCGAGGCGGAAGTTGCGGCTACCCGGATTTCGGAAGATGAGGGGCTCGTCATTTTTATGGCCAAGCGGGGAATGGCGTCTTACTTCCCGCGCCTGGGCCTCATGCCCGACTTTTTGAATGAGCACGCGCTCAATAACAATTTTCTCATGATCTATCCATTCTCACAACAGGATCCAGACGAAATCGAGAAGCGATCTGTGAGTAACCACGACGATTTCGTTGAGATCGGCCGGATGATCAGCAAGATCTTCCCGGGGTAGTTGAACGACAAGAGTGATAACAATTGAATTTAAAAAGATGAATAGACAATGAACTCTGGAAAAGACAACGATCCATCGCCTTTCAAGCCCAATGATCACCTGGCCAATGAGCGGACTTACCTTGCCTGGGTCAGGACAGGGATTGGAATTATGGCATTCGGGTTTGTAGTTGTCAAGTTCTCGCTGTTTGTGAAACAAATTGGTATTGTGTTAAATACGAAGGTAACCGCGCCTTCTCAGGGATATTCGTCGGTTATCGGGATTATCCTGGTCGCCCTCGGTACGCTCTCGATCCTGTTCGCCTTCATGCAGTACCGCAGGACAGAAATGCAACTTAAGACGGGACGTTATCAACCTACAACTTTATTGACAACCCTTCTTACCGGCGTTATTTTTCTGATCAGTATGCTATTGATCGCTTATCTGCTGCAAAGCGTTTAAACGTGCTCAAATGCATTTATATCTTGGGTGGCAATAGCGAATTCTTAACTTTGAATATTCTGACACCACTACCAACGAGAGACCTTTTGTATTACTAACCACACCAACAGTGACTTCAGTACAATCTTTTATGACCCGGATCATCGATCGGAATCCGGGTGAAAATGAGTTTCACCAGGCTGTCCGGGAGGTCGCCGATACTATTATTCCATTTATTGAGGATAAACCGCATTACCGGAAAGCGAAAATTCTGGAACGTATTGCGGAGCCTGAGCGCGTTATCATTTTCAGGGTTCCCTGGATGAACGATCTGGGCGAAGTGGAGATCAACCGGGGTTACCGAGTGCAGATGAACAGTGCGATCGGACCTTACAAAGGCGGTTTGCGTTTCCATCCTTCTGTGAATCTCGGTACACTCAAATTCCTTGCTTTCGAGCAGATATTCAAAAACAGCCTGACCCAGCTTCCAATGGGAGGCGGAAAGGGAGGCGCTGATTTTGATCCGAAAGGGCGGTCGGACCGGGAAGTTATGTTCTTCTGCCAAAGCTTTATGACCGAACTTTTCCGTCATATCAGCTCAGATAACGATGTTCCTGCGGGCGATATCGGGGTAGGAGCGAGGGAGATCGGCTTTTTATTTGGTCAATATAAACGACTTAAAAACGAGTTCACCGGCGTATTAACCGGCAAAGGTGCAAGCTACGGCGGAAGCCTGATCCGCCCGGAAGCGACGGGCTATGGCGTTGTGTACTTTGTGGAGCAAATGCTGAAACAGCGCCGCGACAGTATCAAAGGAAAAAGGGTAGTCATTTCCGGATCAGGCAATGTGGCACAATACACCCTCGAAAAGTGCATTGAGCTGGGTGCTAAGGTTATAACACTTTCTGACTCATCGGGTTATATCTACGACGAGAATGGGATCGATGCGGAAAAATTTGCTTACATCATGCATTTAAAAAATGAAGAGCGCGGGCGGATCAACTCGTATGCAGAGAAATTCGGCTGTGAGTTTGTTTCCGGAAAAACGCCGTGGGAAGTTCCATGTGATATTGCCCTGCCGAACGCCACACAGAACGAACTGGACGCAAAAGACGCACAGTTGCTGATCAAAAACGGCTGCTATTGTGTAGCAGAAGGCGCGAATATGCCCTGCACGCCCGAAGCGATCGAGGTATTTGAGAATAATGATATTCTGTATGCGCCCGGAAAAGCCGCAAATGCAGGCGGCGTAGCCGTTTCAGGATTGGAAATGTCGCAAAATTCGCTCCGCTTATCCTGGTCCCGCGAGGAGGTAGACAAGAAATTACACGAGATTATATTGAATATTCATTCAACCTGCCTGCGTTACGGACGCAAGCCCGACGGCCGCATCAGCTATTTGCAAGGCGCCAATATAGGTGGCTTTGTAAGAGTAGCCGACGCTATGCTGGCGCAGGGATTGGTGTAAATAACAACAACCCCGGCTGCACTTTCGATCGAAGGCGTAACCGGGGTTGTTTATGTTAATGTTGCAGCGTCCTTACTTATCCTGCCCCTCAATTCTGCGCATGATGGAATAAATATCGGTCCGCCGGTCTTTCAGGTTCCTTACACTTCCAAACTGATTCAGTTCCCGCAGCATATCAATATCGACGTCGGCGATCAGGATCATTTCTGTATTTGGTGTCGCTTCCGCTTTGATTCCATTGGTAGGAAACGAAAAGTCGCAGGGCGTAAATACCATAGACTGAGCATATTGAATATCCATATTATGGACTTTCGGCAAGTTGCCCACGCTTCCTGCAATGGCCACGTAACATTCATTTTCGATCGCCCGCGCCTGCGCACAGTTCCTTACTCGCGAATAGCCGTTTTGGGTGTCTGTCAAAAATGGCACAAAAAGGATATTCATTCCTTCGTCGGCCAGAATGCGGCTTAGTTCGGGAAATTCTACGTCGTAACAGATCAGAATACCAATTTTCCCGCAGTCGGTATTAAAGGTTTTCAGGCTGTTGCCGCCTTGCATTCCCCACACTTTGGCTTCATCGGGCGTAACGTGCAATTTTTCAAACCGTTCAACCCCGCCGTCCCTTTTGCACAGGTAGCCCACATTGTACAGACTATTTCCAACCACCTCCGGCATGCTCCCGGTAATGATGTTGATATTGTAGGAGATCGCCAGCTCAGAAAAGCGGTTGACGATCTTTTCTGTAAATTCTGCCAGCTTCCGGATCGCGTCCGGCTCTGCAAGATGATTGTAGTCCGACATCAGCGGCGCATTGAAAAACTCGGGGAACAATGCAAAATCGCACCGGTAACCCGATACTGCATCCACGAAATATTCCACCTGCTGCATCAGTTCGTCGAAATCGCTGTACAATCGCATCTGCCATTGTATCAGCCCCAGCCTGATAATCGACTTTTTAAATGCGGCCTGATCCGAGATCTTCTCATAGTAAACATTGTCCCATTCAAGCAGCACTGCGTATTCATTCGAATCTTTATCGCCTTCCAGATACCCCTGCAATATCCTCGCCGGGTGGAAATCGTTAGACAATTGAAAATTTAGAACAGGATCGTGAATATCCTTGTTTCTCACTTTTTCAATATATTCCTTTGGGGAAATTGAATGTGAATACTGGTGGTAATTCGGGATCCGGCCTCCGAATACGATCCCTTTCAGATTAAGTTTCTCGCAAAGCTCTTTCCTGTAATCATACAAGCGCCTGCCTAACCGAAGTCCGCGGTATTTGGGGCGAATGAATACATCGATCCCGTAAAGAATATCGCCTTTGTCGGTGTGGGTATTAAAACTGTAATTGCCCGTTATCGCTTTGTAAGTATGTTTGGAGTCGACCTTTTCGTAGTCTACTATAATCGATAACGCACAGCCCGCAAGCTCGTTATCAACTCTGATACCCACCTGGCCTTCATGAAAAATATTGGTCAGTGTTTTGATATGATGTTCTTTCCAATACGCATCGGGCATGCTGGAATAGGTCTCGATCATCATTTCCTTGATCTCCTGGTAGTCTTCGGGCTTCAAAAATACCAGCTCGATATTCTCAATTGTCTTGTTGTCTTTGTTTGGTTCCATGGTATTTTGCTCCGGTTTGCCTGTCTCGTTCATGTTCAGGCCGGGGACTGATTTTGTGATAGCTGGTTGATTTAAATGGTCTGTTCCTGAAAAAACAAAACCCTGCAAATCAATTTTCGCAGGGTTTGATCGATTTCAATTTCACGCAAAGGTACCAATTGTCGACGTTAATATATTATTTCTTCTGTCCGGCTTTCGCCAATCACATCATATTTTACGGCCGCCGGTGAAGCTACATGTTACCGGGTAGCTGGTTCATATTGTACCATGCTTCGGTGCTCCACAGCGTTTCGCCGTTCTGGCTTACCATTGTGTTTCGGTTCAAATGAATGTAAACCACGTGTTTGGCTTTCATTCCTGTGAGCTGCAAGGTTACTTTCCTGCGGTCTGCCGATACTTTCACCGTTTTTACAGCCAGATTTTCTTCGTCGAATTTCGGTCCGCCGTAATCGCCGGTTGGTTTAAACCACCATTGACGGATTCCGTAATCGGACGCTTTCTCGCCAACACCTTTTTTCAAAGGCTCGGTAAATTCAATCTCCAAACCGTCGGACTTGGCGCGAACAGCCAGCATTTCGAAGGCTGCTTTGTTGTTGAAAGTCAGCTTTTGCAAACCATAACCCAGCTTGCCGGTATGTCCCCAGTTTCCTGTCGAACCTACGCCGCCAATGTAAAGTGAACCATCAGGACCCCAGGCCAGGCGGTTAACACCTGCTTCCAATCCTTGGGTAAACCGGAAAACGACTCCCTGGTAGGCGCCATTCACTTTTTCGGCAAATACGCGTTTAATACCGCCGTGCGTCACATCCCCGTGGATCATCTGATTTTGGTATGGACCAACATTCAGTTTTGCAGGCTGGCTTGGCGAGTTTCCTATCTCATCCTGCGTCAGCCAAACTACCGGCGGCGCTTCTTTTTTGTTGGCAGTACCTTCAAAATCCACTGAGCGCGAGCCGTACCACGCACCTTCCTGCAAGTGAATGATCTTGTTTGCAGGTAGCCAGTCGCCCTGGTTATCGGCAATGAAAATCTCATCGTCTACGCCCAATCCGATTCCATTTGGGGTACGCAGACCTGATGCTGCGAATGTAAACGAACCGTCTTTTTTGGAGATCTTCACCACTTTCCCGCGGTCAGGGATTTGCGGTTTTGTACTTGCGCCGCCCGGGTTAATGGCCGTGGCCAACGTTCCGTAGAAGTAGCCGTCTTTGTACACCAGCCCAAATGCAAATTCGTGGAAGTTGGCAGAGACTTTCCAGCCGTTGCAGATGGTTTGATACTCGTCGATCAGCTCGTCTTTGTTCAAATCCACCAGCTTGGTCAGCTCCTGCTTTTGCATGACGTAAATTTCATCGTCGACCACTTTCAAGCCGAGCGGCTCAGCGAGTCCGTAGGCAATACGCTTTACTTTAATGTCATTTGGAGAAGCCGCTTTCCGACCGTCGACAATGTACACAGAGCCGAGCGAATCCCAGGTACTTACCACCATTCTTCCATCAGCCAGAAAATCCATTCCCCCTACTCTTGGCTGAAAGTTGTCAGGACGTGCTTGTGACAAGGTAAAGCTTGGGTGCACTGCCATCAGCGGCGACTTGTCACCTGGAATATCGGTCTTTTTTACCTCAATCGCAGCCTGCCCGGTGCGCTTGATATCCGCGCCTTTGTAGGTAAATACGGAAGGCGGTACCACTGTAAATTCCTTGCTTCCGTAAGGTCTCCATTGCAGTGAAAGTCCTTTGCCGAACGATCCCTGGTAATATTCTACTTTGAATGGATGTTTGCCTGGTTTAAGGATAATTTCAGCGTCGGTAGGTTGTAGACCGTGATTTACGCCATTGTCAGCCACGAGTTTGTTATCGATAAAAAGCTTACCGCCGTCATCGCAAACCAACCGGAAGACAATGTTAGTAGTCTTTTTGATGTTGATATAACCACTTGCATAAATCGCGAAGTTGTCTTTCAGGTCATCAAAATCTCCTTCGTCCAAATGCAATGCATTAATAGAGCCTGATTTTACAGGAAGCATTTCATCATTGATCTCAGGAACGCTGCCAATGCCGCTTGCAAACTGGTAAATGTTTACCGCGATACCAGGCTTCTCAGTAGCAGTTGCCACCTGAGTAGGATTCACCGCTTTCAATGCAACCGGGTAGGAGGGCTTCGGCATTAATTTACTTGCCGCCTGTGCTCTTTCCTTTTCTGCGTCCAGTTCCAATATGTAGGTTACCATTGTTTCGGCATCCTCTTTTTTCAGATCCGGGTGCGGCGACATTGCGATTTGTCCCCAGTTATCTGCGCCGCCTTTGATCACCTTGGTAACCAATGCATTCTTATTCTGGTCGTTGTTTTCGTAACGTTCTGCGATCGCTTTGTAGGCAGGGCCGACCGTTTTTACATCCTGGTTGTGGCAGGTATTACAGTCGCTTTTGGCAAAAAGTCCAGCCACCATATCGGCTTTGCTTTCCTTCTGAGTAGCTTCGGCCTTCGCTGGTTTTTTGGTCAGGTTAACAGAGAATGTGGTCTTACCAGTACTATTAAGCACCAGTTTTCCGTCAATGGCTTTGAAAGATTGATTGTCAACATTTTCATCCCGCTGATTGGTTACCGAAAACTTGCCATCCGTTTTGTAATCGGTGGCAGCTGTAAGTGAATTCAAATGCACATTCAGCGACAATGTAGTGCCGGCAGGTGCATTAGTTACTGTAAATGCCCGCTCGAACCCTGCTTTACCATTTCCCGCATCGAAAAACTCAGGCTTTTCTTCCACTGAAACCTTTTTGCCCTGATACTCCAGGTCGTATTTCAATGTAACCTGGTTGTTCAAAACGGTATGACCTTTGTAGCTGATTTCGGGTGTAACTTCCTCTCCGTCAGCTATAATGCGCCATGGATTTTCATCGGGTTCTTCCATGTAGGTGATTCCGGCAGAAACCGGCTGCGGGCCGTGCGCGGAGGTGTAAACCGGGCCGCCAAAGTTGATCTTACCAGCCCAGGCTTTGTACAAAGCGGCTGTTTTGGTATTGTAAGCCAGCCAGAGATTGTCGTGCAATGCAATACTCAGAACACGTGGTCTCCCGTCGAGAACCGAGCGTAGTACCCAGGCTTCCCGTGGTCGTTCTACGTCTGAAACGGACTGTTTTGTTGTAATAAAAGTACTGGCCGAGCTTAGTACCGCAAAAACTAATGCGGTACCAAGCACAGCCAGACGTGGCTTGTGAAATTTCATTTTAACTATTTAAAAGTGATTGACAACAGCTGTCAACAAGCATAATTAGTAACCAGGATTTTGCTTCAATTGTGGTGAAGAGTTCAGCACGTTTTGTCCGATTGGGAAAATGTCTGTATGGTTGTCCGTATCCGGTTTTTTGTCCCACCAGGTTCCAGTACTAAACACGCCCCAGCGAACCAGATCCGTTCTTCTTCTTCCTTCCGCCAAAAACTCACGCATCCATTCATCCAGCATTTCCTGATCCGTTAGCTGACTTCCGTCCGTTTTGTAAAGACTTGGTGAGCCCGCAGGATAGTTGCGCTTGCGAACTGCATTCAGCAATACTGCCGCGCCCGCTTTATCACCCGCTCTGTATTTACATTCAGCCAAAGAATAATAGATCTCCGCGTAACGTACCTCCGCATAAGCAGACGAAATCTTGTTCGGATCGCTGCTTGGGTAATAAGGATATTTCACCGGGTACAGACCTGAGTTATTGTCCCCATTGTTCATGTTCGATACTTTGTCAGCAATCTTGGTACCTGGTTTTGCATCCAAAAACTTACCAACCTGGTCACGCAAAAAGAGTGCGTACGGACCTTTGAAACCTCTAACCGTATCCGCTTTTCCCTGTGGATTCGTGTAGGGCAGATACCCGTACAAGAACATTCCTTCGCGGGTGCTGTTACCCAGGTTTTTGTATTTTTTCAAACGAACATCATCCTTGTACTTCTGGAATTTGATGAAAGGTTTTCCCAATGTAAAGTTGTACTCTACACTATCCACATCGCGGCCAGGTTGCATTGCGTATTTCGGATTGGCATTGCCAAAATCGGTGAAGCCAAAATAGCTTGGCGCCAGGTTGGGCAGCATCCAGAAATACATACCACCATCATATTGCCAGTGGGTTTGTGCAAAACTGCCTGGGAAACCGAAAATCGTTTCTTTCGAAGTCGGATTGGTATAATCAAATGGCGCGTCCCAGCGGCTTTCCAGGGCGTAGCTGCCATATTTTCCATCGATAATCTCCTGCGCCATTTTCGCGCAATCAGCAAAACGGTCGGTACCGGTGTACACTTTTGAATTCAGGTAAAGGCGTACCAAAAGAGATGCTGCACCGCCTTGTGTCCAGCGTCCCGTTACATTATCACCTAGCGTAGTATTGGTAGACAGCTTCGGAAGTGCATCTTTCAATTCCTGCTCGATGAATGCAAATGCTTCCTGTGGTGGCACCTGAGGACCGCCGGTAGTCTGGCCTTTTACTTTGGTAACAATCACAATGTTGCGGTAAAAATCCAGCAAACGAATGTTCAGCCAGGCCCGAAGTACTTTCAGCTCGGCGATCATACCGTCAAGCTCTTCGCGGGTCATTTCAAACTTGGTAGGGTCGGTAATGCCTTCCAGATCTTCCAGTGAGTTGGTAGCCAGCGTCACGCCGCCGTAAAGCGCATTCCACGCATCGCTTGTGAAGCCGTCCTGCGGCGTCCAGGTGTGGTAATGCACGCGCTGGAACTGCCCGCCGTCAAACCAGTCGCCCTGACGGTTGATGGTCATCATTTCATCGGAGCTATTTTCCTGCAGCATAAATGTACTGCCACCCTGGATACTCCAGTAGCTGTGTTCGAATGCCCTCAGAAAGTCGCGGATCACATCCTGGCGCGTTTGCAGGAAGTTTTCCGAAGTGATCCGGTCGTATAGTTCTTCGTCCAGGTTAGTACAGCCAGCCGTCACCGAAAGCAGCGCGCAGGCAGCAAACCTGAGTATATATTTTGAAATTCGATTCCTTTTCATTTTTTCTAAATCAGAATATTAGAATGTAAGTTGTAATCCCAGCAACAGCTGTGTGGTCGATGGGTAGTAGTTCAGCGTACCGTTGTTGTCCCCATTGGTATTTACACCCGGATACAGTCCGTTGATCTGGACCAGGTCGGGATCGCCGCCGGTGAACTTGGTGAATGTCGCCAGGTTGCGGGTTGTAGCGTAAATGCGCGCCGATTGCATGAATTTCGATTTGATCGGCTGCGTATAGCTCAGCGTGATGTTATCTATTTTCAAGAACCCGCCTGGCTCCAAAAAGTAATCCGACAAGGAAGAATACGTTGCGGTATTCGTCAGTTTCGAATATTTGCCACCGTCAATAGCTGAGGTCAGCAGGTTTGCATTTTGCTGCGCAGCAGGTGTACCCAGATAGAATGCATAGGTATTGAACAATTTATACCCAAATGCACCACGTAGGAACACGCTCAGATCCCAGTTTTTGTAAGTGAAATTGTTGGTTAAACCAGTCGTGAACTTAGGAAGTCCGTTACCGATAAATTGCTTGTCGTCGTTGTTCGCCTCATTCGCAGGCACGATTTCGCCATTTTTATTATACACCAGCAATGCCCCATCATCATTTACGCCAGCCGATTTCAATGCGTAGAAGCTACCGATCCGTCTGTCTTCCTGCAAGCGCTGCAATGTTCCCGGACTTCCCGGCGCAGGCATTCCTACGACATCAATGTAGCTCTGACCTTTGAAGAGGTTATTAGAAAACGAGACAAATTTGTTGTCATTGAATGCGCCCGTCAGCGAAACATTATAGCTGAATGCACCTTTGTTGACCACAGCTGCACTCAATTGCAATTCCACGCCCGTATTGCGCATGGTACCTACGTTCGCAAACGTCTGACCCTGGATATTTGGTGGGTTGGCTACATTATAGTTACCCAAAAGATCCTTGTTGGTACGCACATAGTAATTGGCGCTACCTGTGATTTTGCTGCTAAATAGCTCAAAGTCAACGCCTACGTTGAAGTTGGCCGACTTTTCCCAGCGCAGATTGTAGTTGGTGTTCTGGCTTGGTCCCCACACCTGGTAGGAGCTTCCGTTGTAAGGATAGTAACCGTAACCTCCGTAGGTATCCAGGGAGAGGTAATTGCCAAAATCCTGGTTACCTGTTTCACCATAATCCGCACGCAGTTTCAGCTCGTTCAGCCAGGGGATATCTTTCAAAAACCCTTCCTGAGTCAAACGCCATGCAAACGATGCTGCCGGGAAATATCCCCATTTGTTATCATAACCAAATTTGGAAGAACCTTCCCTGCGAAGACTTGCAGACAGGAAATATTTTTGGTCAAAATCGTAGTTAACACGTCCAAAAAATGCGATCAGCTTCGAGCTGTTTTTATAAGAACCCACATTGTTGATCCCTTTTTCCAGGTTCCACAATCCGGTTCCAAGTCCGTTGTATGTAAGTACATTAGAAGGGAAGTTTTCATTTGATGCATTGAATCCCGACGCAGTGAAATACTGATAAGAATAACCGGCGAGCAGTTTCACAGAATGTTTGCCCCTGTCCAAAAAGTAGTTTCCTAACCATTCAAGGCTCTTCTGGTCGTTCTCTTCCAGGCGTTGCCCTGCCGAATTCCGGCCGGTACCGTTGATTACCGGCGTAATGTTGGAAGGCGTAAAATCCATCAGACGATACGAGGAGCTTACCTCTCCGAAAGTCAGTGTCGTGTTCAGGTTTTCAAGAATGTTCAGCTTTACTGATCCATTCAAGTCCAGTGACTTGCGCTCGCGGTCGCGAACAACCATTTTCGCATTTTCGACCGGGTTATTCGCAAAAAAGCCTGAATTAATGTAGCTGTATTTGCCCGTAGAATCAAACACCGATATGGTCGGGTTGAGCGTCAATGCGTAGTTGAATGCGCTGTAATCAGCCTCACTAATCTTTGCATAACGAGGCGCTACACTGAATGTAAGTGCCAGAAGATTATTAGCCGTTGTATGATTGATATTCACCCGACCGCCGTATTCTCTTTTTCCCGAACGCAGGTCAATACCATTTGCATCACGGAAATCCACCGATGTGAAATAGTTTGTCTGCCCGCTTCCGCCTGAAAATTGCAGCGTATGCTTGTGGGAAAACGAAGGCTGGCGGCTCACTTCTTTCAGCCAGTTGGTGTTTCCTCCAAAATCAAAACCGCGCTTGTTTGCCAGGAATTCGTCTTTGGAAAGCACTGAAAGTTCGTTTGCCAGATAGTCAAATGTGGTGTAACCGTCGTAGAATAAACGTGGCTCGGCAGAGCCTTTTTTAGTGGTAATTACAATTACACCATTACTTCCGCGGGTACCATAAATAGCCGAAGCCGCACCACCTTTCAGCACGTCGATGGATTCGATCTCGTTCTGGTTGATGTTGTCAATGTTACCACCTGGGATTCCGTTTACGACAAACAATGGTCCGAGACCTGCACTGCGTGAGGATGCACCCCGAAGCTGAATATTGGGCGAGGAGTTGGGATCTGCCGTGGAGGTATTGGTCACGGTAAGTCCCGCTACCTTGCCCTGAATCGCCATCATCGGGTTGTTACCACCCACTCGCAGCAGGTCTTTGGAAGAAAGGTGCGTGATCGCGCTCGAAACTTCTCTTTTATTCAAAGATCCGTATCCGATCACGACCACTTCATTAAGGGTTTTTTGATCTTCCGCCAATGTGATCTCCACATTTGACTTGTTACTAACATCTACATCCTGAGCTACATAGCCCACGCTCGAAACCGTAATTGTTTTGGCTCCCGCGGGCAGCTGCAATGTGAATTTACCTTCCGCATCAGTGGTAGTTCCATTGCTTGTGCCTTTCTCGACAACCGAAACACCCGGCAAAGCGCCTTGTTTATCGGAAATTTTACCAGAAATTGAGGTGCCGGTCTGCGCCTGAGCTACCCCGGACATGGCCACAAGTACGCCAAAAAGCATTGCGATCGCTGTCCTTGCAGACCAGCTCTTCCGCATTCGCCATTTAGCAGCTTGCGCCATTTTGTACAAATTATTGTTCATCAAAATTGTTGTTTAAGCGGATTGTTGAGGTCCGGGCTTGTTACTATCTGATTAATTTATTGGACTTATTTTAAGTGGTGCGAATTTCCTGCTTTACAGATTAATTAAATGATCGCTGAGTCTCAATTTCAGATCAAAATGTCTCAACTATGAGATTTAGGAATTACCGATGATTTAACAGGGATATATTTATAAAAATGTTCAACTGAAAAACGCCGGCGAAGTGTCCGGATCCGTTCTATTGCCCGAGTGAAAAAGTTGCTTGTAATCTTCTGCTGCCTGTTTTACGGTCTGACTTCCCTGGGTCAGGATGCGCCGTACTATTTCAAAAACTACACAGTTTCCGACGGGCTCTCGGGTAATGCGACCACCGATATTATTCAGGATAAAAAGGGTTTCATCTGGGTCGCCAGCCGCAATGGTCTCAACCGTTTTGATGGTAATTCTTTCAAAATTTTCAGGAGTAAAGAAGAGGATTCTACCAGCCTGGGAAGTAACTCGGTGTTCTCACTTTATGAGGATGGAAATGAAAAGCTCTGGATTGGGACGCACAAAGGCGTTTACCTGTATAATCCTATTTCTGATCAATTTTCTGCTTTCAAAATGATCCCGGCAGGAGAAGTACGCCTGGTACGCGGCGACGGGGAAGGCGGGGTATGGATCATTTCGGATAATCAGCTGTACCGTTTCGACCCGAAAACAAATACGGTGACCGCACTTCCCGATGCGGCGAACACGGTTTCTGTCCATGTTTCTTCCGGCGGGAAAGTTTGGGCCTCTTTCAGTAACGGCGTGATAAGGCGGTACCATCCTGAAACGGGTAGAGTAGCCAAATTCGATCTTTCGGGCCGGGTCAATGAGATCTTTTCAAATATGCGGCTGCATTCGGCTTCTGATTCTACGCTGCTGATCGGGAATATGAAACGGATCCTGCTTTTTAATTACCAAACAAACCAGATCACTGATATTTCGGAGCAGGCGGGACAGAAACAGGATATTTATATTCATACTTTCTTTGAAAATGGTAAAAATGAATACTGGCTCGGCTCTGAATCCGGACTTTTTATTCTCGACCTGAAAAAGAAAAAAATGAAGCAGATCGTGAAAGAAAGGTATAATGCCTATTCGATCACGGACAATATCATCAATGCGATTTTCAAGGATCGCGAGGGTGGGATCTGGATCACTACACAGTTTGGCGGGGTCAATTACTATTCGTCGGAGTTCAACCGGTTTCAGAAATACTTCCCGCAGCCGGGCAACAGCATCAGCGGCAGCCTGATCCATGAAATCACAAAAGACCAGTACGGCAAGATCTGGATCGGGACCGAAGATGCGGGCCTGAACCAGCTGGATCCGCAAACGGGCACATTCAGATCGTTTCTGCCCGATGGTAAAAAAGGCAGCATTTCCTACCGCAACCTGCACGGGCTGGTAGCCGACGGTAACGAACTCTGGATCGGTACTTACGAGCACGGACTGGATGTAATGGACCTGAGAACTAACAAGGTAATCAGGCATTACAGCACCAGCATGCCCAATACATTCGGCAGTAATTTTGTAGTGACGCTTTATAAAACAAGAGCAAACGAAATTCTGGTCGGAACCTGGTCCGGATTATTTAAGTACAACCGGAAGACCGACGATTTTACACCGCTCACCTTTGTGAATACGCAGGTGCAGAGCATTCACGAGGATAGGGAAGGTACGCTCTGGGTAGCGAGCTATGGCGGCGGGATTTTTTATTTTAACCCAAAAACCGGGAAAAAAGGCAGGATCCAATACGACGCCAGCAAGAAAAACGGGCTGCCGGATAACTATATTAACAGCCTTTACCAGAGCAAAAGCGGCGATATGTGGTTTTGTACCGAGCACGGACTTTCCAGATATAGTCCGGTTACCCGAAAGTTCAAAAACTACCGCATTCAGGACGGACTGCCTGATAACCAGGTGTTTCGTGTTCTGGAAGATGATATGGGTAACTTCTGGATTTCCACTTCACGCGGCCTGGCGATGCTGGATTCGAAAGCCGGTACATTCAGGAATTACAATGAAGCAAACGGGCTGCCGAGCGAGCAGTTCAACTATAATTCTGCATTCAAAAATGACGACGGTACCTTGTTCTTCGGGACAGTGGCGGGGCTGGTCAGCTTCAAACCAGGGTCTTTTAACAAAAATACTTACGTACCACCTGTATACGTCACCGGCATTCAAGCCAACAACCAGGAGCTGCGCATTGGCGGCAAGGATTCGCCGCTGACCGAATCGCCCGTTTACACAGGTTATATCCGGCTGCCTTATGACCGGTCGAGCCTCAGTTTCGATGTGGCCGCGCTCAGTTATGTCATTCCCGAGATGAATAGCTATAAATACAAAATGGAGGGGCTTGATCAGCAGTGGTTTACATTAAGCGGGAGCAGAAAAATCTCGTTTTCAAAACTACCGCCCGGGCATTATGTGTTGAGGGTGAAGGGAGCGAACAACGACCAGGTCTGGAATGGGCGGGAGACGCGGCTGAACATTGACATTCTGCCTCCCTGGTGGGCTACTGTGTGGGCTTACCTGCTTTACGGATGCATTGTGACGGGGATTGCCGTTGTGGTTTTCCGGTACTATCACCTGGCGATGGGCGAGAAAAGCAAGCGTGAAATCGGAGCGATGGAGATTGCCAAGGAACGGGAGATCTATAATGCCAAGATCGATTTTTTTACAAACGTTGCCCATGAAATAAGGACCCCGCTAACCCTGATCAAAATGCCGCTGGATAAACTGCTGTCTGGTGAGCAGGCCAATACGGAGACATTTGAAAACCTGACTATGATCGATAAAAATGCCAATCGCCTTATAGATTTAACCAACCAGCTGCTCGATTTCCGGAAGGCTGAGGCAAATAATTTTAGTCTGAATTTTACCAAAACAGATATTAACGAGCTACTAAGCGATGTTTTCTCCACTTTCAGACCAGCAGCGGATCAAAAGAATATTGCCTATAAAATCGAGCTGCCGCGCATTGCCTTGCAGGCCTATGTCGACCAGGAGGCTTGCAAGAAAATTGTCAGTAACCTGATCAGTAATGCGATCAAATATGCGGACAGCCTGATCCGGGTGAAGCTCCTGCCGTTTAACAGTGATGACCTGCTGTTTCATATTGAATTCAGCAACGACGGATTTTTGGTAAACGAGGAAGACCGGGAGAAAATTTTTGAACCATTCTTCCGCATGGAATCCACGCAAAAGCAACAGGGAACCGGCATTGGGCTGCCGCTCGCACGCTCGCTGGCGGAGCTGCATAAAGGAAAACTCGAAATGAAGCGCCAGGATGCGCAGTTGAATACATTCCTGCTTTCGCTGCCTATTCACCAGGATTATGAAATGGACCTCAAAGGCGAGCAGGTGACGGAACAGGCGGATTATGTCAATGACGAGGAGGTTAATGAAGCTGCGGATCCCGACAGGCCGGTGATACTTTTGGTGGAGGATAATGTTGAAATCCTCAATTATTTGAGCCGGGAGCTCAGTTCGACGTACCATGTGATGCGCGCACTGGATGGTCAGCAGGCGATAGAGGTAATGCAGCGGGACAATGTGCAACTGGTGATCAGCGATATTATGATGCCGGTTATGGACGGGATCGAGCTCTGCCGCCGGGTCAAGCACGACGTGCAGTTCAGCCACATTCCGGTGATATTGCTGACGGCGAAAAACTCCATCAATTCGAAAATTGAAGGGCTGGAAGTAGGCGCGGATGCTTATATTGAAAAGCCGTTTTCTTTCGATCACCTCGCCGCCCAGATCACCAATCTGATCAACAACCGGAATATCATTAAAGAATATTTCGCCCGCTCCCCGTTGACCCACATCAAAGGAATCGCTTTTTCCACAGCAGATAAAAACTTTCTGGAAAAACTGAATGCGATCATTTCCCGGCGCATTTCGGACAGTAACCTGGATGTGGACCTGCTTTCTTCCATGATGAATATGAGCCGGCCCACTTTGTACCGGAAGATCAAAGGAATCTCAGATATGACGCCCAACGAACTGATCAACCTGTCACGCCTGAAACGTGCGGCCGAGCTGCTGGCCGAGAACAAGTACAAGATCAATGAAGTGGCCGATATGGTAGGGTACAGCGTGCCTACCAACTTTTCGCGGGATTTCCAGAAGCAGTTTGGAATGAGTCCTTCCAGTTATATCTCAAAGCTCAGGGAAGAAGGGTGAGGAGCCCTGTTTATTTCGGTTTGCTGCCCGGTAGGTTCAGCAGCTTTATATGAGGGTGAGATCTTGCAAGTTCAGGTTGGTATTTAGCGGTTTCGCGAAATATTCTTAGGGTTTATTGAGTCAAAAAATGACCTTTGTCTGTACTCATAAAAGCCTCATTATCTTTCTATTATGCATTCAAATCTACTTTATGCGACCAGTGCGAACTCCTTGCTTCCTGCCCGCTTAATTACATTTACAAGATTGTCGATTTTGTTCTTTTTCTTCATTTTTTCCGCCACAGCATTTGCCCAGGGAAATACATGGTATGTTACCGAATCGGGAGGGTTCCCGCAAGACGATGGTTTCTCTTGGGCAGAAGCCAGCAGCGATCTGCAGGCCATTATTTATAAAAGTGCACCCGGCGACCAGATATGGGTTGCAGGTGGAACGTACCGGATCTCGCAGTTTGCGCCGGGCCTGGAATTAAAAGAAGGTGTGAAAATCTATGGCGGTTTTGCAGGAAATGAGGAAACACTTCAGCAGCGAGATCTCAGATCGGGTGAAAATCAAAGCGTCATAACCGGTGAGGGTACGCATCAATATACGATTGCTAATGTCAATCCCAATACAACTGGTGGCCTGACAACAGCAACTGTCCTGGATGGGTTTACCATTACAGGTGGCACAAATGCCGGCATTATTAATTACAATTCTTCCGCAACCTTTTCAAATCTGAACGTTGTTGGAAACGGAAGTCAGCAGGGCGGAGGTGTCCTAAATAATAAAAGCGCTTCAATATTCGTGAACGTGACTGTCGCTTCTAATACAGGCGCTGGTATTGGAAATCTAGAGTCTTCAACGCGCTTTATCAATTGTGCGATTATCAATAATACTTCGCAGTTTGGTGGGATTTTTAGTTCGAAATCTTCCACGGTATTGATCAATTGCACAGTGGCAGGCGCCAATCAAGGGGGCGGGATAGCGAATGATTTTGAATCTTCAGCAAAAATCTATAATTGCATCGTTAAAGGAACACAAGGGGGTACAAACGGCCCGTCCGCGACTTTTGATATTCGAAATAGCATCGTTGATCTTCCGCCGCCTGTATTTCTGGAGATGCCAACACAGCTTAACATTGATCCTCTTTTTGTCGATCCTGCAAATGGGGATTACAGGTTGCAGCCTTGCAGCCCGGCGATCAATACTGGCAGCAACACCTATTATGCTGGTGGCCAAACGCCCGATATATCGGCTATTACAGAGGATATCACTGGCCAGTCCCGTTTTTTTGACAACGGAACGGTAGATAAGGGAGCATACGAATACCAGGATAGTGTCGAGGAGCGTGTGCCCGGGGTTTGGTTTGTACGTGCAGGTGCGACCGGCACTGGGTCGAGCTGGGCCTGTGCGTCAGGGAATTTGCAAAATGCAATCAATTCTGCTGCAAGTGGTGAGCAGGTATGGGTGGCCGGTGGCACGTACCTCCCACAACCGAACATGCCTTTCATCATGAAAGAGGGAGTGAAAATTTATGGCGGCTTTGCCGGAGCAGAAGTAAGGTTAGCTGACCGGAACCTGTCCCTTACTGCCAACAAAAGTACATTAAATAGTACGGGTGACTTTGTAGTAAGCAATTCAAAGCTTACTTCGGCGGCGGTACTTGACGGCTTCACCATTTCTGGCAGTAGAATTGGTATCGCCAATTCCGAATCCTCTCCGATGCTGGTTAACCTGGTGGTTACGGGTAACGGCGCAGTCGGGGTAGGGAATTTGAACTCGTCACCAACCATGATTAACTGCGTCATCGCAAAAAACACAGGTAGTAATACGATAGTTGCGGGTGTCTCCAATTCATCATCTTCCCCAGTGCTTATCAACTGCACGATTGCCGACAATAGAACGGCTACAACGGGCGGCCTTGATCTGGGCGGTGGTATTCTAAACAATAACAGTTCTTCTCCCAAAATCCGCAATACCATCATTTATGGAAATGATTACGGTATTTTCAGTGATGGTACCTCCACCTCAACTGTCGAATACAGCATTGTTCAGCTAAATCCAACCCAGCCTGGGGAAACACCCACGGGGTCCGTCAATCCGCTTTTCAGAGATGCGGGTGCGGGGGATTACCGGCTGCAAGCATGTAGCCCAGGTGTTAATACGGGTTTCAATTATTTCCAAAACGGTCAGACTCCTAACCTAACCGGCTTCACTACTGATCTGGCTGGCGAGACAAGGGTGCGCGAGCATATTGTCGATATGGGCGCTTACGAATTCAGTGAGGCATTTCGCGGGCTTGCCAGCAACCTTACCGACGTTTCTGTAAACATTACCAGGGAAATGGTGGTGACTGCCAACAATGATGCGTGCCGGTTAGTCGCTTATCTATTGCCAAACGGGGCCGCACCGGTATCCGGACCAGTTAATGCCAGGGTTTGGGTAGCTGACAATCAGCCGGCAGAGTTCTTGAAGAGACGCTATCAGATCATGCCTGAAAATAACGCATTGAATGCCACGGCACGAGTGAAGCTGTATTTTACCCAGCAAGAGTTTACGGATTATAATGAAGTCAATGAGATCAAACTACCCCTGAATGCCGCAGATGCGGAGAATTTCAAAGCAAACCTGCGCATTGAAAAACGATCGGGTATCAGCATGGACGGTTCGGGGCTACCGAGCTCTTACACAGGCAGCATTTCAACGTTCAAGCCTTCACAGGCCAATGGAAGCGTGGAATGGAATCCGGTTGGTCAGTACTGGGAAGTAACTTTTGACGTAACCGGTTTCAGCGGGTTTTTTGTAAAAACAAAAGAAACTGCCCTGCCGCTCAACCTGATCAGTTTTACGGCAACTAAGGAAAGCGGAAGCAATCTGCTAAAATGGAATACCACGAGTGAGGTTAATACCGACAATTTTGAAATTCAACGCAGCAGTAATGCCAAAAGCTTTCTGACGATAGCGACTGTAAATGCAAAAGGCAGCGGAGATCACCAGTACAGCTACATCGATCAGGCCAGCGGCGAACGCACGAGTTATTACAGACTGAAAATGAACGATCGCGCGGCGAACCGCATGGACGGAGCTTACAGTTACAGCAAGATTATCTCGGTAAATGGCGATGCGGATTTTGCGGCTGTATACCCAAATCCGGCAGGAGTCGAGATTACTTTCCGCGCGGGTAACGCACTGCTCAAAACCAATGCAACGCTGCACGATATTTCAGGAAGGAAATTGCAGACTATCCTGATCAGCAACAGCAAACAACAGCTTAATATCAGCTCGCTGGCGAGTGGCATTTACGTATTGAAATTCGCCGACGGAACTGCAGAGACATTTGTTAAGCAGTAATCCTAAGCCTTTTATCCGCTGAAACTTTGACCGTTGACAACTAAAAATCATTTGGCTGTGTCGGAATTGGAAATCGAACACAAATGAAAGAAAACTGCTTATTGTTAATTCTTCTGGCGCTCAGCTTTGCCTTTATGGGCTGTGATGACTGCTCGGATACCGGCGACGCCGATGTAACGCCGCCGGTCAGGTTTTCAATTGTTGATACCAAAGGCAATAACCTCGTGGATACCGCGCAATCCTACTATTCAGTCGACTCCATCAGGCTTTTTGATCTTGAAGCCAAGGAGTCGATTGTTTTGGATAAGTATTACGTGGAAGCAGCCGGTGGTTACGTTTTCTCAGCAGATTTTCAACGAAATTTCCGCGGGAAATCATCGCTAAAACTTCAATTGAACAACCTTTATTCTGATACACTGGATGTTTGGTACAGACAAACCGACAACAAATGCTTTGTTATTTACGAGTACACCCGTTTTCAGTATAATGGGAAAGACTTGCAAACATCGCCGGTGACTTCGTCGGTACTTATTGTTAAAGAGAACTAGCCAGAGTCAGAACCTTAACCTTCATTCGGCTACAACAACCAGAGATTCGGCTACGCTTGCATTTTGGGTGCTTTGCAACTTTGCATAAACCAAAAAGCAAGCAAAAATGAAAATTGTATTAACAGGATCGCTCGGCCACATCAGCAAGCCGCTTGCTGCAAATCTCATACAAAACGGACACGAAGTGACCGTGATCAGCAGCAACCCCGAAAGAAAAAAGGACATTGAAGCACTTGGAGCCGAGGCTGCGGTCGGCACGTTTGAAGATACCGGTTTTTTGATCGAAACCTTCACCGGCGCGGATGTCGTGTACACAATGGTTTCGGCTAAAAGCTACTTTGATCATGACTTCGATTTGCTTGCATATTACGAGCAGCTAGGCCGGAACTACTCGGAGGCGGTGCGGCAATCGGGTGTGAAACGGGTAGTTAACCTGAGCTCGATCGGTGCGCATCTAGCCGTTGGAAATGGCATTCTTTCAGGCGCATACCGGGTAGAGCAGCTATTAAATGCATTGGCCGGCGACATTTCAATCACCCACATACGGCCGGTTTCCTTCTTTTACAATTTGTATGGATATGTGCCTATGATCAAGTCGACCGGGACTATTTCCGTTAATTATGGTGCAGAAAAAATGATTCCGTGGGTTTCCCCGCTCGACATTGCAGAAGCCGTCGCCGACGAGATCGAGGCAGCTTTTGTCGGCAGAAATGTGCGTTATGTGGCCAGCGAGGAGCTTACGGGCCACGAAACGGCCCGGATTTTGGGACAGGCGATTCGAAAACCTGAACTGGAATGGGTGCTTGTTTCGCCGGAAGAATCGCTCAGCGATCTCCTGGCGGCGGGAATGAATAAAGAGATCGCTGCCGGGCTCGTGGAAATGTATGGTGCACTTTATACCGGCTTGCTGAGTGAAGATTATATTCAAAACAGGCCGAGGGTTATGGGGAAAGTCAAACTGGCAGATTTCGCGAAAGAATTTGCAGCTGCTTTCGACCAGAAATAATTAACTTGGGATATGACAAACGCGCAGCCGCTCCGGTTCAAAACAATTAGCGAATTTCATAGATTCCGGGGACAGCCCGCGCCGGAAAATCCGCTCATCAGTGTGATGGATATGTCCAATATGACGTACCTGCCCGCAAATGAAGCCGGCATAGTGAAAGATTTCTATGCGATCGCTTTGAAGCGGAATTTTAATGTGAAGGTGAAATACGGCCAGCAGGATTTTGACTTTAACGAAGGCGTTATGTTTTTTATGGCGCCCGGACAAGTACTCCGGCTGGAAGTTGATGTGGATACGGAGATACGTCAGACGGGGTGGATGCTGCTTGTCCATCCCGACTTTCTCTGGAATACGCCGCTCGCTGGAACCATCAAACAATACGAATATTTCGGGTATTCAGTCAACGAAGCATTATTTGTCTCCGAAAAAGAAGAGGCGACCCTCAATGGGATTATTCAGCATATCCGGCATGAATACCGCGCAAACATGGATCAGTTCAGCCAGGACCTGATCATTGCCCAGCTCGAACTGCTGCTGAGATATTCCGAGCGCTTTTACCATCGGCAGTTCCTTACCCGCAAGATCACCAACCACAAAATGCTGGACCGGTTGGAAGAAGTGATCCGGGATTATTTTAAAAACAAAGATTTAATGCAAAGCGGCTTACCTACCGTGCAGTATGTGGCCGACAGTTTGAACATTACCCCGAATTACCTCAGCGGCATGCTCAAAACGCTTACCGGACAAACCACCCAGCAGCATATTCATAATCAACTTATCGAAAGGGCAAAAGAAAGACTATCTGTAACCAGCCTGTCTGTCAGCGAGATCGCCTATGAACTTGGCTTTGAGCACCCGCAGTCATTCAGTAAGTTGTTCAAGACGAAAACCAACTTCTCACCACTGGAATTCCGGGCTTCATTTAATTGACCTTTTGCTGACCTTGTTCATGCTAATCTGTCTTTGCATGTTTGATTTGAAGCGAGTATCCTGGCTCTCTGTTAATTTAACATGCTTGGTGGCCCGTCCCTGAACGCGCTTGCGCCACATTCTGAAACTGGTAGGTTTCATTTCAGTCCGCATAATCAGGATCACCTGCTGTTCGCTTAGCGAAAACTGCGCTTTAATTGCTTCAAAGGGCGTCCTGTCTTCCCAGGCCATTTCAACTATTCTGTCAACCTCTTCGGGGCTTGGCACCTTATCTTTTTCCGGCATATCAATTCTTCTCGTTTGCTGAATATTTTCGCTGGTAGCAATCTGCACTTTCTACATTTTTTATTATTGATTTTTTCTAGAAACCGGAAGCTCCTCTGGAGCTTTGAAGTTTACCGCTTCACCTCCCCAATCAACCGTTCCAACCGTCCCATCATCTCGTCCTTCTCTTTCAACATACGCTCATACAAAGCAATCTTATCCTCATGAAGCTGCATCATCTTGTCTATTGGATGGATTGTCGAATTATTAAAAACCGAAGCAGGCTGAGCACAATTATCGAAAGTATTATTCGATATGATGTTGATAGCCTGTTGTTCATCAAAATTCCTTATCGCCTCCGCAGGTATCTTCAAAATAGCCGCAACTTGCTCCAAAATATCCGAATCGATCTTTTCCTTCTGTTCTAGTAGCGAAATCTTTTGCTGGTTCCAATCTTCGCCGAGCTCGAATGCGAGATAATCTTGTTTGATCGCGAGCATTTCCCTGAAACGCTTCAAGTTACGGCCTTCGTGGATCTTTGGATTGGTGGTAGTATGTGCCATTTGGAAAGGTGTTTGGTTAAAAAAAGCAATTTATATAAATCTGCCGGGAAGTGCCTGGATATGTTACATGCATTGCAATGTATGATACCGGGCGGCCCGCGTAGGGCGATTGTGTCGGGCACTTGCAAATATCTTAATCCCGGACCAGACGAGCTGAGAATGCGCCAGAAACTTGGGAATCCCAACGGAATGCTTCTTTTAAATTTTTCTTGTTGCTACTGGGCGGCCCGCCATAGTGAAAGTTCCATGCCCAGGCGCTACCAACTGTAATAGGTAAGGACGTCCAAAAGATACCGAGAACACCTTGGGCAAAATAGCTACCATCAGGCTTTCGGTGGCCTCCTGCCGGAGCATCGAACCCACTGCTGTTAGTACCGTTACCGTCTTCATTCCAGCCTTTGTCGCTTTTCAGAGCTTCACCTGCCATGTCGGTTCCACCAAAATGATCCACAAGCATAGCCCATTCGCTATCCGTAGCTAAGTGCCAACCATTTGGACAGGCCTTTTTCGCGGCCTCCCAGGTATAAAGCAAGCCAAGCTCTTTTCGATTAATCTCATTGTCATCATAAGCATAGCTGCCTTCCACTTTGTAGTTCAGGTTTTGTGCCATCCAGGTAACGGTTTTGGTCGTCGAAGCTTCTTTAAAGCTGATCGTTTTATACGTTTGTCCATCTCGCGAGTCAGTGAAGGTGCCGGTCGATTGGGCAATGCCAGCTTGTGTAAAGAACAAGAAAGCAAGCACAGTAACAATATATTGTTTCATCAGTTTGCAGTTTTTCAACATCCTTTATTCGGCATAACATACATCACATTGCCCGAGACAGATAAATTGAAGCCAAAATTCTCCACAGGAGGAAGCAACAGTTTTTCCCAGGTTTTGCCCATATCAGCTGACCGGAATATACCATCTGTGCGGCCACATATTAGATATTTACCCATTTGTTTGATTGATACAATTTCCGATAGAGATTTAAGTACGCCTATTTGTTTCATAAATAAACTACCGCTGGAAGGTTGAAGTTCTTGGCCAACTGCATTCCATGTTTTTCCGCTATCCATTGAAATGTGTATGCTGTTTCTCTGGGTTACCGGGTTGTTTACAATGGCAGCAAATCCTCCGTCAATATGTTCCACAGCGATGCCAAGCCCCCCTTCGCTAATCACACGATTCCAGCTTTGACCATCATCGATTGATCTCAATATTCCATCCTTGCTGGTAGTAAGCAGTACACCGTTTGACTCTATCAATTTCATTCTACCATTTCCAACATGGACTTGTTTCCAGGTTTTTCCATTATTGGTAGATCTAAAAAGGCTGTTGCTGGAACCAATGAGAACTGTGCCTCGGGCAGTTTCAAAAATGGTGCGTACTTCTCTCTCTTTATATGTCTTGTACATCCAATCTTTCGTGCTGTCTAAGCGTACAGCTTGCTCTTGAAAATTCGTGTACGCGGGCGACCAGTCACTAGTTCCGTTTATTCTTTTTAAAAATTGGCCCCTGATATTGTATGCAAGTATCCCGTTTTTACCCGGGGCGATGTTACGTTGTTTACCGGGGAAAATTTCTTTTGTCCAAAAGGCAGTTGTTGCATTTAGTTCACTGTGATAAACTCCGTTTCCGGCACGTAAATAAATTCCATGGTCATTTGCAATGAAACCATTTCCCGGTATACCTTCTTTCTGCAATTTTTCAGGCAGCCCCTGGCTAATGTCCTGCCAGGTTTGTCCGCCATCAATAGATTTGAAAATGATGTTGACAATTCCTGCTGATTTACCCTCATTTATCGGTTTCTTTTTCGCTTCCTTTTCTCTCGGCACAAAAGAATTGAGTAGAAATAATGCCAGAAGGATAGCCGGGATAAACACAAATAGTTTTTTCATTTCATCGTAATTTAATGTGAAGTCAGGATCTCATCCACTGCGGTGGCCGGCAAAGCTAAAAGTTATGATCCTGTCGTTTGCCAGCGATCGGTAAAAGAAGGTTACCGAAATGTAAAAGAAGGTTACAGAAATGTAAATGCCGGGTTAGGGATTGCGATCGATGTGGGAGGAGAGTTTTGCTGGACTTGATGGAATTATATATTCGTCTTTATTTTAATTCAGGGTTGCATGTTAGTTAACTAATTTCCTAGTTTGTGCTCAAATTATTTTAACGGTATGGAAGCAAAGGATCTTACCAAAGCAGAAGAGCAACTGATGCAGATGTTATGGAAGATGCAAAGAGCCTTCATTAGGGAAATTATTGATCAGATGCCGGAACCTAAGCCTGTGCATAGCTCCGTATCAACGATTATGCGTGTCCTGGAAACGAAGGGGCTTGTAGGCTATGATGCATTTGGTAAAAGTCACCGTTATTATCCTTTGATCTCAAGGGAAGAATATAAGCGGTTTCAGCTGATGAAATTAATGGGTAACTACTTTGATAACTCGGCACAAAAACTGTTTTCCTTTTTTATAGATGAGCAAAAAATACCGGAAGAAGATGTCAGGGAAATAAACAAAATGCTTCTCACATTGAAAGATCAACAATCCGGAAAATGATAGTTTACTTCATCTTAGTGCATATTTGTCTTATTGCAGGCTACGGATTTTACAATGTCTTTCTGGAAAAGCAGACATATTTCACGCTTAACAGAATCTCTTTGATTGGGCTTGCTGTACTTTCATTCTGCATTCCAGCGATTCCCGTTAACCCGCATTTATCTGTCTCTATTCCCCTTGATCTGGTGATTCATGGTGAGACGCTATCGGAAGTGGCTCCGCAAATGTGGAATGATCAAATCCCTGACTGGCTAAAATGGGCCTATTTCGCGGGCGTTTTTTTCAAACTTGGCTGGCTGATAATCAGATTGCTGTACATCAGAAGCAAAATCAGGAAACCTGCGCATCATGCTGCATTCTCGTTTTTTAAATACAAAGTAGTTGATCGCAACGCAGCAAATTTTGAGATGATCAATTACCACGAAGATGTGCATATCAGGCAGTGGCATAGCCTGGATATTTTGTTTTTTGAAATAGTGGCCATCGTCGCATGGTTTAATCCGGTTGTTTATTTCTACCAGCGAAGCATCAAAAGGACGCACGAGTTTCTGGCAGATCGCGAAACAGCAAGGCATTTCGGCAATTACTACCAATATGCATCGCTGATCCTGAACAGGTCGTTGCAATACGCCCCTGAGATGACCAATGCTTTTACTGATAAACATTTACTTAAACAACGGATCGCAATGTTGGGAAGGAACAACGCTTCCAAGGGAAATCTTGTGAAATATGTCTTGCTAATCCCTGTTCTGCTTTGTCTTACATCCTTTTCTGCTTTGTACAAAAATTCTGCTGCAACTGTCGAAATGGGCAGAAAAGGCTCTGTTGCTCCGGCTTTCCCCGGCGGCCTGGATGCTTTTTTGGGTTATCTGAGCAAAGAGGTAAGCCAGTCAAATATATTCAAAGCGCACCACGGCCAGGGAAAGGTGTCAGTAAGCTTCGTTGTCGATACGGATGGCAATGTAGTATCGCCCCAGGTAATGGACAGCCCGAACGAAAATTTAAACAGCGAGGCTGTCAGGATTATCGGCAACTCACCCAGATGGTCGCCCGGTGTTCAGAACGGACGGCCTGTACGTGTGAAGCATGAAATAAAACTAGGCTATCAATTGTCGGCAACTAATTGATTAACAGCAGTTCATGTCCGATTTGATTAGGGTAGATCTGAAACAACTAAATAATAAGCTATTGTAACTTATAAAATAGTTTATCAACTAAAATATAAGTTATACATTTGTTCTGATTAGAAATTATCAGTTCAAACAGCTTTGCCATGAGAAAATTTACACGTTATTACAGCTTTTTAGTGCTGCTATTATTTTTCGGTTTTTTACCAAGATTTACGGTTGCCCAGCAAAAGGTTGATACCCATGTTTCCGGTGTTGTTCTGGACGAAAAACAACAGCCGCTTCCATTTGCGGCGATCGTTTTGAAAGCCAAAAATGATTCCACAGTAATCAAAACGGCATTGAGTGAAATTGACGGAAAGTTTATACTCCTGAATGTTCCAACGGGCGTTTTTAAACTTGAAATAACAATGCTAGGCTACGAAACATACAGAAAGGAAATCGAATCTGTTACCGGTGCTAATGAGCTGGGGAATATCCAGCTGAAACCCGCGACTAACAATCTGTCAACTGTTACTATTACAGGACAAAAGCCATTTATCGAGCAGCGTGCGGACAAAATTGTAATTAACCTGAACGATCAGCTTACTGGTGGTTCTTCTCTGATGGAAGTAATGGACCGGCTGCCGGGCATACAGGTTAATCCGGACAATATGGTCTATTTGAATGGCCGAAACGTACGTATATACATTGACGGTAAACCAACTCCACTCTCCGCCGATGCGCTGGCAGGCTTACTTCGGGGTATGTCGGCCACATCCATTGAGAGGGTAGAGCTGATTGCTCGTCCGTCCTCCAAATATGACGCTTCTGCGAGTGGCGGCATCATCAATATTGTCAGGAAAAGAGGCAGCAGGGAAGGGCTTAGAGGCAATGTGTACGGGGGTGGGGGATTTGGGCGATATGCCAAATACACCGGCGGATTTAATCTCAATTTTAAAACGGGAAAGTACAATCTGCTACTAAATACGGACTACAATTTCAATAAATATTTTGTCGATAATTACATTTTGGCAACCCCGGCCGGGGAGCCTGGCTTAGTTTTCGGTGGCACCGAATCGCTGATCAAAAGTGTCCGGCAAATGAACAATATTACACCCAATATTAGCCTGGACCTTTATTTAACAAAGAAAACGACGCTGTCATTCGCAGTTATGAATGCACTGCAATTGTTTAAAAAGAATGCTTTTTCTGAAACAAGGGATCTTGCTGAAAAAAACCTGGCCGGCACTTTTGATAACCGGGTCAAAACAAAAATGAATAATTTTTCTTCCGGCCTGCATTTGCTCCATCAAATGGATACGCTGGGCAAAGAGCTGACAATCGATCTGGATTATTACCGGAATGTCAACTATTCCGACCAGCAGAATACCGAGCGGATATTCAAGCAGGCAGGTGATAAGTTGAAACGCACTTTATTTGATCAGAATAATGCATTTAACGTTTATTCAGCCAAAGCCGACCTGACGCTTCCGCTCAAACACAAAGCGCAAATGGAAACCGGGTTCAAGTCGAGCTACGTGGAGACAGACAACCAAAACGTGCTCTATGACATGAATGGAAGCAAATTGATACCCAATGACTCGCAAAGTGATCTTTATCGTTATTCGGAAAGCATTCATGCATTGTATACCACATTTCACCAGGAGCTGAAAAAGTTATCCTACCAGATTGGTTTACGGGCGGAAGGTACGTGGAACAGCGGTCGGCAATTGCAGTCAAACCAGCGGTTCCGTCAGAATTATATTCAACTGTTTCCTACGGTATTTTTTGATTACAAATTCACTGACAAGCATAGTTTTATTTTCAGTTTTGACAAAAAAACAAACCGGCCGGCCTACGAGAATATGAACCCGCTGCTCCGGATTATCAATGCAAACAATTTTGTACAAGGAAATCCTAACCTGCGGCCTGTTTCATCCTATAACGGTTCGGCTACGCTGGCTTACCGCAACGCACTTTTTGTAACTGCCAACTACGGAATCGATTTTCGTGACTTTACTTATTTTGCTTTTCAAAATCAGCGCAGAGATAGCACGGTAACCAGACCGGTCAATAACCGCTACACACAAACTCTGAGCCTGATTACAGCTTATAATCGTCAGGTCATGCCTTGGTGGTATACGAGCACGAATATCAATTTGCGAAAGTTATCCTATCAATTAGCGGATGATCATGTAAATATAACGGGCATTACAACCTTCAATTTTGACACTTACAACAGTTTTTCACTAACTAAACAGTTATCCTGGCTGATTCTCTTTCGTTACCGAGGAAAGTCGCAGGAGCGCAACATTAAAACCGATGCTTATTTTACATTAACATCCGGGCTTCGGCAATCCTTATTAAAAAAACGCGCAACCGTCTCGCTGAATGTGACAGACATCTTCAATACTTTTAAAAACAGGTATTTACAGCAATCGCTGGCACTCCGGCAGGTTTGGGAAAACAGGTACGAAACGACGACCGTACGATTAAACTTCACCTATAACTTCGGCGGGCAAATCAACAAAATCAAAAAGAGCGATTCCGCTGCGGATGAAAGACGTAGAAGTGATACCAGGGAGAACTGATGTCCGAAGTTTATGGCCCAGAAGTGCAAAGTATTGCAACAGTTCCGGGATATGCGTAGTATACGTCTACAGGAGAGCACCCCCGTAACTCTAGCTGATATGATCCTTACTCGTTAGCAATTTTGAACTAGCCATTTTACCTATGCGCAATGCCCTCTATTCAGTAGTGCTTTTATTGTTTATCCCAATTTCAAGCTTTGCCCAGGACCGAATTACGATTAGCGGGTTTGTGCGCGAAAAAGGCAGCCGCGAATTATTGCCCGGCGTAAATGTTTTTGTAGAGAACTCTGCTTACGGTGCTGTCACCAACACCTACGGGTTTTACTCTCTTACAATTCCTAAATCCGATTCCGTAACCATTTCCTACTCCTTTGTTGGCTTTGACAAACAGACCCTCCGGATTGCGTCGCAAAAAAATGTAGAGCTAAGTGTTGAACTTCCGGCTGTCAACCAGCTTGATGAAGTGCTTATCTCCGGCAACCGATTGGATGAGAAGGTCAGCGAATCGGTGCAAATGAGTAAAATAGATGTCCCAATTTCGCAGATCAAAAAAATCCCGGCTTTTTTGGGTGAAAAAGACGTAATCCGGGTCCTGCAACTCATGCCGGGCGTTCAGAAGGGTACCGAAGGACAAACCGGCCTTTACGTCAGGGGCGGCGGACCCGACCAAAACCTGATCATCCTGGACGATGCAGTGGTATACAATGCCAGCCATCTTTTCGGGTTCTTTTCTGTATTCAACGGGGATGCTTTGAAAAGTGTGGAACTTACCAAAGGTGGGTTTCCAGCCCGCTATGGCGGACGTTTATCTTCCGTGGTGGAAATGAATATGAAAGAAGGGGCCAAAGATAAGCTTCATGGAGAAGGGGGCATTGGGCTGATATCGTCCAGGCTTACGCTGGAAGGCCCATTGGCAAAGAAGAAATCTTCCTTCCTGATTTCAGCTAGACGTACATATATTGACGTTCTGGCTGCTCCACTGATTGCCCAGCAACAGGCGGGTAGCAGCAGAAAGGTAAAACCCGGCTATTACTTCTACGACCTCAATGCAAAGGTGAATTACGATTTTGGCGCAAAAGACAAGCTTTACATTAGCAGCTATTTTGGACAGGATAGGTTTCATGTCAAAGAAAAAAGCGCCAGTACTGAAAACAAATCGGGACTCAACTGGGGTAATGCCACAGCTACATTACGCTGGAACCATTTGATCAACCAAAAGTTATTTGTCAATACATCCCTGATTTTCAGCCATTTCAAATTTGCGGTTTCAGCTTACCAGGAGGAAAAAAATGAAGGAAAAGATCCCGATATCTTCAGTCTGAAATACAATAGTCTGATCCGTGACTTCGGACTAAAAACGGATTTCGATTATTATCCTAATGCCAAACATTCCATAAAATTCGGCGCTCAGGCCACAGCACATCGCTTTGTCCCGTCCGCATTAGCGGTTGAAGGAGACTTTTCCGACGAAGACATCGACTTGCAGGCCAGGCCGATCAATACCATTGAAGCAGGTATTTATGCCGAAGATACCTGGCAGCCTTTTCCTGCGCTTAAACTAAATGGCGGTTTGCGATTAAGTACTTTTCAGACCAGCTCGAAAACTTACATCCGCCCCGAACCCAGATTTTCGGCAGCACTGAAACTTGCCCGCGATTTTTCTGTAAAGGCGTCCTATGCCACCATGAACCAGTATGTGCATCTGCTGAGCAATACCGGACTCGGACTTCCTACCGATTTATGGGTTCCCACCACGGATAAGATTGCCCCACAGCAGTCGAGCCAGGTTGCAGTGGGTCTGGCCAAAGATCTTGCCACACCCGGCATTTCGCTTACGCTGGAAGGCTATTATAAAAACATGAACAACATTATCAGCTATAAAGAAGGCTCCTCATTTATTAGCCTGGAAGGCGAAAATGCCAATGAACTGAACTGGGAAGATAATGTGACAGCAGGAAAAGGCTGGTCGTATGGTGCGGAATTTATGGTCCAGAAGAAGACCGGAAAGCTGTCGGGCTGGATTGGCTACACGCTTTCCTGGACACAATGGAAATTCCCTGAGCTTAATTTCGGAGAAACCTTTTACCCACGTTATGATCGTCGGCACGATCTCTCTGTCGTAGGAATTTACGAAATCAACAAGCGGATCACACTTTCTGCGACCTGGGTGTACGGTACCGGAAATGCCCTTACCCTGCCTGTTTCCAAATTCACGGTATTCCGCAACCCTTACCATACCGCCTTCAACAACCCCTGGAATTACGGAAATAATACATCCGAGTACGACAAAAAGAATTCGTTCCGGGCGGAGCCCTATCACCGGATGGACATCGCAATTCAATTTCATAAAAAGAAAAAACGATACGAACGTACCTGGGAGTTTGGGCTATATAATGCCTACAACCGGAAAAATCCTTTTTTCTATAATATCGGCAAAAAGCACGACGAGAAAACCGGAACCGCTACGAATGTGCTCACACGCTATTCACTGTTTCCGGTACTGCCGTCATTTAACTACAATTTCAAGTTCTGAACAAAGTAATTGAGACCAAATACAATGAGCAATCGCATCATAAAATACCTCCTGGCATTAACGTGCGCCGCAGTTTTATTCGGCTGCGAAACGATGGTGGGCGATCTGGACCTAAGCAAATTGCCCAAGACCGAATCCAAACTGGTCGTCGAATGTTATCTGTCACCGCAATCGGAAGAAATCATTGTGAAGGTTACCGAATCGCAAAAGTTGTTCGGACCTGCATCCTATGAGCCGACTTACATAAAAAACGCTTCCGTAACACTCTCCGGGGCCGCCGGTCAGATCCAACTCCCATACAACGATTCTTCATTTAGCTATCGGATACCTGCCGGCTCGTTCAAAATTGAGGCAGGCAAAAAGTACGATCTGGTAGTAAGCGATTCCTCACGGACTGTGAAGGCAGCATGTACAGTTCCTGAAAATCAGGTGACTTTCAAAAGCTATACGGCTGATACCGTCTATGACTACCCCTGGAAAGGCGACACCAGTGTTACCTTCAAAGCATCCTGGAACGATATCAAGGGAGAAAAAAACGTCTATTCGTTACGGGGATATTTCGAAATACTTGAAACAAACGGCTATTCATACAATTCGTCCACCGGGCAGGTTGTCCTCAACCGACGTTTAAACAAAAGAGTATACAACAACGAAAATTATCTGTTGACAGACACCAATCTCGATGGTATCACCTTCGATTCACCGGTGTACGACGTTTCACTACGATCCTTCATGCTTGGGGATATTGAACAAAATGGTCAGAGGCAGTATATCTGGTCCAACCCAAAGCTGAACAAAATCCAGTTTGAAGTACTGAACCTGGATGAAAATTATCACAAGTTCAGCAAGTCCATGAAAGACGGCGGCAACAATGACAATCCATTTGTGGAGCCTGCCTTGGTTTACACAAATATTGAAGGAGGGTTAGGCTGCTTCGGTGCGTACAATGCTACAATAGTTAAAATAAAGCCTTGATATTGAGTATGCTTAGTCGGTATGCCGGGGAATTTACTCCTGAAACTATCAGTTAAATCATTGATACATCACGGGAAAATCGTATACTGAAACCATGGAAAAATTGCTCTTCTTATTTTCATTCCTTTTCTTGACTTCCTGCTCATCAGCCACTGACATGGACCATAAGCCTGAACAACCAAGCTCTATTATTGAAGCTGTAAAAAATAAACAATACGCTATTGTCGAGGCAGCATTGAAAAAGGGAAAGGATGTAGAGACGAAGGATGGAAATGGCAAGTCTTTGCTGCTGATCGCCACCGAAGCCAATGATCTGGAAATGGCCAGGCTGCTTACCACACACGGAGCCGATGTGAACCGGCAGGACAACCGGCTTGACAGTCCTTTTTTACTGGCTGGCGCGTCAGGTCAAACGGAATTTGTGAAGTTGTTTTTAAGTAAAGGAGCCCGTTTTGATGTTTTCAACCGGTACAACGGAACTGCGCTGATTCCCGCCTGCGAAAGAGGTCACGTGGAAGTGGTCAGGATCTTGACTGCAACCAAAGGTTTTCCCATCGATCATGTGAACAGGCTGGGCTGGACAGCGTTGATGGAGGCGGTTGTTCTCGGAAATGGTGGCAAAAAACATATTGAAATCGTTGAGCTCCTGATTGGCGCGGGGTGCAATATCAATATTCCGGACAAAGACGGGGTTACTGCATTGCAGCATGCCAGGTCAAGGAACTTTATGGGTATTGTGAAATTACTGGAAAAGGCGTCGAGCTAGCTGCCGCCAAAGATATTTATGGCTTAAATTAAAATAAACTACACATTAATTTATGCTGTCACCGAAAACCAAAAGAGATGTTGCCCGGGTCATTCCTTTTGGAGTATTGTGGTTTATTTTCAGCCTGATTTATTGCATGCTGGAAAGAGGGATTCTTGGAGATCTGGACCACTATCCATCGACAGGCAACCACTACAAATTTGCAGCAAACATTTTTGCCATCCCTGCTGCCGGCCTCATGATGGGTATGATTACCGGGGTTCTGGAGATCGGATATTTATGTTCCTGGATATGAAGTCTTCGACCACAATCGCAGAAAATCTTGGGCATGTCAGATACTTCGAAATGCTAAAAGAATACTTCTTTGACCTTTCAGTTGCCGTAATAGATTATGCGGGCACAATCTACCAATACGCTGGTGATGAGATGATTGTAAGCTGGAAACGGAAAGACGGATTAAAAAATAATAATTGTATTGAGTGCTTCTTCGCTATGAAAAGCGCTTTGGAGCAACAGGCGGAAAAATACAACCGCAAGTTCGGAATTTTACCGGCGTTTAAAGCCGGGTTGCATTTTGGGATGGTGACTGCCGGGGAAATCGGATCGCTGAAAAAGGAAATCATTTTTACAGGTGACGTGCTTAACACTTCGGCAAGGATCCAGGGACTTTGTAACCATTTCGATGCCGACCTGCTGGTATCTGAGGACCTGGCTAAAATACTTCATCTTCCGGCCATATACGAGATGAGATCGGTTGGAGAGAACCTGCTGAAAGGCCGAAGTAAACCCATGGAGATATTTTCCATTTCAGCCTCTCAGATATAGCGCAAATCCCAGCGAAATTGACTCACCGAATCACGCATCAGAGCATTGCGATTTTTAGAGTGTTTGAATGGTATACGTTCAAAAAAGAAGTCCTGCAAACACTTGATTTGCAGGACTTGCTCGATTTCAATAGTTTACAATGTGCACCCGAAGGGATTCGAACCCCTATCGGTGGTACCGGAAACCACAATTCTATCCATTGAACTACGGGTGCTTCTCTCGGTAATGGGGTGCAAATATAGCCCCTATTTTGATTTTTGGCCATTTTGAACGAGAAATTTTCTGGCCGGCAGTATTTATAGTTGTTTCAGCAATTCCCAATCACCCACATCTTTCAGGTACAAATAGTCCAGCAATACGCCGTTTACGTTGGTAATCAGCTTGTGACCTTCGGCAAACGGTACTACGTAGGTACTGATGAACTCATGTTCCGAGATAATTCCCTGCGTTTTATTATGGTACGATTGTATTTCGTCGGAGCTCAGTTCCAGCTCGCAATAGAACATGTACATCGCTTCGTCGCTCGTGCCGGTAGAGGGGTAAAACGGGTCTTTATTGACACTAATCAGCTTGTCTGCGATCACAAGTATGCCCGTTTCTTCAAATACTTCCCTGGCTGCCACAGCCGCCGCGTCGCTTTCACTATCCAGCATTCCTGCCGGATGCTCAAAAGTCATGGAACCGTCGCAGATCCTTCTTTGCTGGACCAGCAGGAGGTATTTTTCGCGGGAAACCGAATCAATAAAACAAATCAGCACACTTACCACTTCACCTTTCAGAAAGCAGAGCGGCGGTATCTTGTTTCCTTCCGGCGTCGTTGCATCGGTATATAGTAGCGAAAAAAGTACGTCACCGTGCCCGTTTCTGCGGGTGTAAAGTTCATCTACCCGGTGAATGTCCAGTCCGTTCTTTTCGAGCTTGTTTTTCCAGAGATTGTATTTGTGCGATTCTACCAGCAGCTCAGCCATTCCAGTTCAAAATCAATTATATAATGGGAAAGAAATTGCTACGGAAGGAACGCCGTAAGATGTAGAGAACCGTTTCTGTCCATTGTCAAGCTTCTCGGCCGTCGCGTAGGTGAGCCTGCCGTGTACATATGATAATTTCACACCGATCCTGTCAGTGATCCAGTAACGGAGGTAAACTTCCGACTGGCCATTTTGCTTGTCCAAAAGGAGCGGGAATGCGTTCAGTGTAGCCGGGTTGCTGTCGATATAAGCATTGTAATAGTCCCGGCCTTCGCCTTCATAGAATGTAGATTTGCTGTAAAGTCCGCTTCTCCGTGTTCCGAATGCGATACCGATAACATCCGTATTCGCGCCGATATCCAGTTTCCATACCCGCACATTAAGACCAAACAAAACGCTTGCTCCGTTGGCAGTAACCCGACCAAATTTGAGCGTGTCGTCGGAAAATGCATTGCTTTTTGGTACAAGATTGGTTTTTCCGGCATAGTAACCCCACGTCCGCACGCCCCAGCCGATCCTGAACCACGAGAAATTACTGAGACTTAATTCCTGATGGTAGGTGATTGCAGGTACCCAGGCTTCGTCCTTGTAGCCGAGCCCCATATCAATACCAGAAGTAACGCGCGACAGACTTTGACCATACCCGGACACTGTTCCCAAAAACACAAAAAGTACTATTAACCGAAAACGCTTCATCTGTTTCTTAATGATGTGATGGGCAAAGGTAAAAAAATGTGCAAAAAAATAAGGCAGAGATCAGAATCTCTGCCCTGAGAAAAATAACGCGGTCGGTTACAGGCAATACAATTACTTTAAGGCTTTGGAAACCTTTTTCAAAACAATTGCGCCCATCGGCGGCAGGTCAAGAATAAGCGATTGTGCCCGGCCATGCCACCGGTGCTCCTCAGACGGAACTGGATGATAATTAATAATTCCGCTGCCCCCGAATGCCTCCGCATCGGAATTGAATATCTCCTGCCAGTCGCCCTCCGTCAGCACACCTACCCGGTATCCTTTCCGGGGAACCGGCGTGAGATTCAATATGATGATCAGGTTTTGCGACGGGTCAAATGCTTTCCGGGCATATATCAGTACCGAATTCTCGCGGTCTTGCGTATCAATCCACTCAAAACCTTCGGCCGAGAATGAGAAGTCAAATAATGCAGATTCTTCTTTATAAAGCGCGTTCAGACTTTTGAAGCATTCCTTCGCTCCCTGGTGTGGCGCGAGTTCCAGTAAATGCCAGTCCAGGCTCTGCTGAAAATTCCATTCGGAAGTCTGGCCAAATTCACCACCCATAAATACCAGCTTGGTGCCCGGGTGCGTGAACATGTAGCTGAACATCAGCCTCAGATTTGCAAATTTCTGCCACTCGTCGCCGGGCATTTTATTGATCAGCGACTTTTTACCATAAACCACTTCATCGTGGGAAAGCGGCAGCATGAAGTTTTCAGAAAATGAATATACCAGACTGAATGTAAGCTGGTCCTGATGCCACTTTCTGAAATTCGGGTCTTTCTGGAAATACTTCAAAGTATCGTTCATCCAGCCCATCATCCATTTCATTCCAAAACCCAACCCGCCTACAAATACCGGACGCGAAACGCCTGGAAATGCCGTGGATTCTTCTGCAATCGTCTGAATATCAGGGAATGCAGTATATGCGGCGACGTTCATATCGCGCAGCAGCGAAATTGCTTCCAGGTTTTCCCTTCCGCCAAATTCATTCGGGATCCATTCCCCGTGCTTTCTGGAATAATCAAGATAAAGCATCGAAGCAACTGCATCCACCCGTAACCCGTCGGTATGATATCTGTCAAGCCAGAACAGCGCATTGCTGATCAGGAACGAGCGTACTTCATTTCTTCCGTAATTGAATATATAGCTTTTCCAATCGGGGTGGTAGCCTTTTCTCGGATCCTCGTGCTCGTAAAGCGCAGTACCGTCAAAACGGAAAAGTCCGTGCTGGTCGCCTGGAAAGTGGGAGGGGACCCAGTCTATGTAAACGCCGATACCCGCCTGGTGCAGCTGGTCGATCAGGTACATCAGCTCCTGCGGGGTACCCATTCGCGACGCGCACGAAAAGTAGCCCGTGATCTGATAACCCCACGAAGGCGCATAGGGATGCTCCATAACCGGCATCAGCTCCACGTGCGTAAAGCCCATTTCCTTTACATAAGGTACCAGTCCCGCAGCTATTTCCTTGTAGGTCATGTAGCGTTCCGGGTCGGAAGGATCGCGCTGCCACGAGCCCAGGTGAACTTCGTACACAGAAATAGGCGCATTCAGCTTGTTTTTGTCCTTGCGGACTTTCATCCATTCCGAATCTTCCCATTCGTACCAGGTATCCCAGACAATAGAAGCCGTTTTAGGCGCCAGCTCGCACCACAATGCAAACGGATCCGACTTTTCCAGGTGATCACCGTTTTGGGAAATAATAAAGTATTTGTAAACTTCTCCGACACCAATATTGGGGATCCAGCCTTCCCAGATGCCCGAGCTGTCCCAGCGGGCGGCAAGCGGATGCGACGAGTGGTTCCAGCCATTGAAATTCCCTGTAACGGAAACCGCGGTTGCATTGGGGGCCCAAACGGCGAAGTACGTACCAGTAACGCCTTTGAACTCCATCACGTGAGAACCCAGCTTATCGTACAGTTTAAAGTGTTTTCCCTGCCGAAAAAGATGAATATCAAAATCTGTAAAACGGCTAATGGTTTCGACCGCATTCAGCTCCTGCACTTCGCCCTTCTGAATTCCGTTGTCGGGGAGATCGCTCGCTGATTCTGTTTTTTTCTTATCCGCTGACTTAGCCATTTGTTTGAACGCAATTAATGATAATCCTTATGTGGATGTAAGATTTGCAATTTTATTAAACTATTTCTTAAAATGTATATATTTTTTTGCTGGTTTTCCTGCAAATAACCTCATTCTGTTTGGTTTACAATTTGCCCGCTGCTCTCTCGGCCTGATCCAAAACCCGCATGATATTTCCTCCCCATATCTTCTCAATATCCTCCGCTGAATAGCCCCTTTTCACTAGTTCCTCCGTGATCGCGCCGATCTGGCTTACATCTCTCACCCCGATCACCTCGCCGCCGCCGTCGAGGTCCATTCCTATTCCTACATGGTCGGCGCTGGTGAGCTTGATCACGTGCTCAATGTGATTCACAGCGTCTTGCACGGTCGGTTTATCCGCTTTGTATTTTTCATCCACCGCTTTCATTTCGTCCCTCAACGCTTTCTTGTCAGCGTCGGAAAGGTCGGTCTGGCGGATTTTCAAGCGCAATGCTTTCAGCGACATTTCATGCGGCTCGGAAGGTTTTTTTACAAAATTTGGTACAAAATTGATCTGTATAACCCCGCCGTTTTTGGCCAGCGCCCTGATCATATCGTCGGTCATATTCCGGGGCACGTCGCACAATGCGCGGCACGATGAATGCGATGCGATTACTGGCGCTTTGGTCAATCGGATCACATCATAAAAAGTCGAATCCGACACGTGGGAAACGTCGACCATCATGCCGAGGCGGTTCATTTCTTTCACCACATCTTCACCAAATTTGCTCAAACCGTTGTGTTCTGGCCCGTCGCCGTCGGTGGAAGAGTCGCAGATATCGTTGTTCAGCGAGTGCGAGAGCGTAATATAGCGCAACCCCAGGTCATAGAACATTTTCAGATTGGCAATGTCTTTCCCGATCGGCCAGCCGTTTTCCATGCCGATGAACATCGCGCGTTTTCCCTCTTTCTGTAATCTGTAAGCGTCTTTCGAGGTGGTCGCGATCGCCGCAATATCTGGATGCAGGCGGGCGGCTTCGTGGATTTTGTCGAATATCGCGAGTGCTTTCTTCTTGGCCTCTGCATTGGCTTCCTCCGTCCGCTTTCCCTGACCGAGGTATACCGCAAAAAACATCCCGTCCATGCCGCCTCTGATCATCCTTGGAAAATCGATCTGCGATCCGTCTTTATCGTAATCGTATTCTTTCGAAATATCAAAACCCTCCTTCATCATATTAATAGGCACATCGGCGTGGGTATCGATGGTCAGTGCATTCGCATGAATCTTTGCAGCTTTGGGCGAAAGTGTAACTTGTTGTGCCTGTGCGAATGTGAGTACAGGAAAAGTGGCCAGAAGTAAAAATTTTCTCATTGAAGATCGGTATTGGGTGACTTCGGGATGGTCAATGTTTCTTTAAGATGTCTTCTTTTTACTTAAAAACCAATTTTTGAAGTGTTGCAAGTGAAATATGGAAATCGTGGAAGAGTAGAGAAATCTAAAAACTGCATTAGTAATTATCACCTCAACCTCCAATTATGTCCAGTGTATTTTCGCATTATGTAAAAAACCTTCTACTTGTCATTATAGTAACCGGCCTTCTAACCAACTGTAAATCCAGCCAGAACCCACAAAAATATATCGGTACTTCCCTTGCAGACCAGGATTTCATGTATCAGTATTCTATTATCGACGCATTGATGGCGGGCGTATTTGACGGTGACCTAACCATAGCCAGCCTGAAAACCAAAGGCGATTTTGGTGTCGGGACATTCAATAAGGTCGACGGCGAACTCATGATCAATAATGGGAAAGTATATAAAGTGTCACACGATGGTTCGGTTAAAGAGGCGCACGACATGGACAGTACCTCCGCCGCGTTTGTGAAATTTTTTAAAGCTGACACGGTCATTACGATCGCTGGCGAAAACCTGAGCTATGAAAAAGTCCAGGAGCATTTAGTAAGTATTCTGAACCCAAATGGCATTTATGCATTGCGGATTACCGGGAAATTTTCAGAAATGACCACCCGCGCAGCCAGTCCTGCAAAGCCTCCCTACAAAACATTGAGTGAGCATTTGAAAACAAACCAGGCCGTTTTTGAGCTGAAAAATACGCAGGGTATCTGCAACGGATTCCTGCTTCCCCCGTACCTCGCACGGACCAACGTGCCCGGCTTCCATTTGCATTACGTGGCCGACGATCTCAAATCCGGCGGACATATTTTCAAATTCAAAACCAATTCTATCCGTGTCGAAATTGATCTGGCAAAAGGCTTTATCATCGAAAACAACACAAATCCAGAATTCAAAGCTGTCAACCTCAAACCCGACAGAGGCGAGGAGTTGAAGAAGATAGAGTAGTAGTTCGAACAGCTTAAAAATCGCTTTGTAGTATTTACAAGTGTATTACTTCTTTTCTTCCGTGCAGAAAAAGAAGTTCGCCGATGAATAATTCTAGGCAATCCGGTTACACATTTTAACCCAAAATAATTCTGCATTAAACATAGTTTGACATCGCTTTGGTTAGCAATCCTTTGGCTTCTCAGTTTGGAATGAAGCGGTTTTCGAGACTGGCTCATGTGAGGACGTTTGTCCATCAAATTGAAATGAATCTGAGAATTTTTACAATGCTGATTGCTTTAATTTTTCCTGCGCTGACATTGGCGCAGGAAAAATGTGGCATTTTAGTTGATGCGGATACAGGAAACGGTATCAGCTACGGAACTCTGTATTTTAATAAATCTGGTGCAGGTTCTTACAGCGCCGAGGACGGAAAGTTTTGCATATCAACTTTATCGGAAATAGATACCATCACTGTTTCTTGTGTAGGGTATAAGTCCTTAACACTGGCCGCACATGAGTTTATGCAGCTTGATTCAATCCGCCTACATCCTTCGGTACATCTTTTAGAAGAGGTCACAATAAAGTCTTCGCGCAAGCCGAAAATAAGAGCCTTAGGCTTTGCCGACCACGCTGTAAAGAAGCGGCTTGCAGGAAGTAGCATCAGCATGAATGCAGGCGTAATCATGGCCAGTTATATCGAAAATTCAAAAGGTTCAAAAGGCATAATAAGGTCGTTGACTTACGTCCTCGCTGAGCATAGCAATAAAAAGGCAATCCTGCCGCGCTCTTATCGGGTAAGGATGTGGCTGTTTTCCAATACAGTTTCAGGGCTCCCCGGTCAAGATCTTCTTTTGAAACCGGCGATCGTAGATGTCTCTGACGATCAAAAGCAGATTTTTTATACACTGGACGAGATTGAGATTCCATTTCCCAAGTCGGGCGTTTGGGTTGGATTAGAAACCGTCGGCTATACTACCCAGGACTCGATTTACCACGAAATCAGAACCGGGGAATTCGGTAAATTTTCTTTAAAAAACCAGCGAAAAATGGTGTTGCAAAACTTTTCACCGATTACCCCGATGATCCCAATGACGAAATTAAAAGATACTCAGAGTGCAACCTCGGGATGGAATGGAAGATGGCGTCTTCACCAAGGGTTCAACGATTTTAGCACCTTCTCGTTCGGTATTGAAATTTTGGAAGATCAGGATTACTACTAATCTTGCACAACTGCTATCTTTAAGGCAGCAGAACCATGAACATGAAATTTTTTTATTCTTTATTTTTCCTGACGATAGTTGCACTAACGCATTCCGCCTTTGCCCAGGCCACTTACTTCACCGATATTCTTGGTAAGGAGTTCAAACAAGCTACTATTGTGCAGCCCGGGGATTATGAGGGTAGTGTTACCTGTACGATTATCAGGAAAACAACACCCGAAAAAAGCACGAAAGCGGTACTGTATGTGCACGGCTTCAACGATTACTTTTTTCAGGAAGAAATGGCCGAGCGGTTTTTGAAGGAAGGGTATAACTTCTACGCCGTCGACCTGCGCAAATATGGACGCTCGTGGCTGGCTCATCAGAAATTCAACAACGTACGCGACCTTTCCGAATATTTCGCTGACATCGATACCACATTAAGTATCATTCACAACGAGGGAAATACGAAGGTGCTGCTGATGGGGCACTCGCTCGGTGGGCTGGTCGTTTCCATGTATGCGGATGCAAATAGTGGAAAGGAGCGTTTTGACGCAGTGTTGCTGAACAGTCCGATGTTCGCGCTCGAATTCAAGTCCGGCCTCAAAAAAACGGCATTGCCTTTGATGATCAAACGCGCGGAAAAACACCCGGAAACGCTTATTGATCTTGGTTTGAACCCGCTTTACGGCGAAAGTTTGCATAAAGATTTTCATGGGGAGTGGTCTTACAGTCTTGGTTTCAAGCCACTTATCGCGCCTCCTGTCAACTTCGGCTGGCTCCGTGCTGTGAATATCGGGCAGGAAAAGCTCGCCCAGGGTTTGCAGATCAATAAACCTGTTCTGGTCCTGCACGCGGCCAAATCTATTGACGAAAAGAAATGGAGCGATGCGATGTTTAGTGGCGATGCAATCCTGAATGTGAGTGAAGTAGCGCGGCAGGCACAGAATATCGTGGGTCAATACAGCATTCAGTCGGTTCCCGGCGGGATGCACGATCTGGTACTATCCAGAAAGCCGGTGCGGGAAGAAGTGTATTCCACGATCTTCAACTGGGCAAAACGCGCGATTAAATAAAAGGTCGGATACACAACTGACTTGCAGCCCGGATTTTCGGTCGGTATGGTTATTTAATGTAGTTATTCTGCTGCATTCAACCCCGCAGCCCTTTATCATTTTTATGGAAAATTTTACAATGCTGCAATTCTTCGAATGGTACTATCCGGCCGATGGCAGTCTTTGGCAACACTTCAAAAACGAATCTCAGCGACTTAAAAGTATCGGTATCGACTCGGTTTGGATACCGCCCGCACACAAAGGCATGGAAGGCGCCGATTCTTCCGGCTATGATTCCTACGATCTTTACGATCTGGGCGAATTCGATCAGAAAGGCTCGGTCAGAACCAAATACGGTACCAAACAAGAGCTGATCGACGCAATTGCAACCGCGAAAGAGGCCGGTTTGCAGGTTTACTGCGACGTAGTACTCAACCACATGGGCGGCGCAGATGAAACCGAAATGGTGCCGGTGAAAGAAGTTACGCCGGAAAACCGGAACGAATTCGTGAGTGATACCTTTGAAATTGAAGCGTATACTAAGTTCACTTTCCCCGGCAGAGGCGGCAAATATTCCCAGTTTGTATGGGATTTTCAGTGCTTTTCGGGTGTGGATTATAATGCTTCAAGTGAGCAAAATGCAATTTACAGTATTCAAAATCAGTACGGCGACGGCTGGCAGGATGTGCTCGATCTGGAAAATGGCAACTATGACTATCTGATGTTGTCGGATATTGAGTTCCGTAACCCGCACGTGCGCCAGGAGCTGAGAAACTGGGGAGAATGGTTTGTAGAAACCGTGAATTGCGACGGTTTCAGGCTGGACGCGATCAAGCACATGGACCCCGCGTTCTTCAACGAGTGGCTGGACCATTTGCGTGGCAAGTTTCAAAAAGAATTTTACACAGTAGGAGAGTACTGGGCGCCGTACGATCTCGGTTCTATGTTGGCTTATATTGAAGCGACCGAAAAACGCGTTTCGCTTTTCGACGCGCCTTTACAGGCTAATTTTTTCCGGGCTTCGAAGGAAAATGAACACTATGATCTCCGGACCATTCTGGACGATACGCTCGTGCAGACTATGCCTGAGCTGGCGGTTACATTGGTTGAAAATCACGATACGCAGCCGCTGCAATCGCTCGAACAAACCGTGGAAGGCTGGTTCAGACCGATCGCTTACGCTATCATTTTGCTGCGAGAAGCGGGATATCCCTGCATTTTCTACACGGATCTTTACGGATCTAAATATACGGATGTTGGAAATGATGAGCAGGAGCACGATATCACGCTCGAAAAGCTAGATCGGCTCGAAACCCTGCTATACGTAAGGAAAAACATTGCCTACGGGCCACAACATGAATATTTTGACGAGATCAATTGTATCGGATGGACGCGCGAAGGCGACGAAAGCCGCGACATTTCAGGCTGTGCGGTGATGATATCGAACCATGAAAATGCATCGAAAAAGATGTACGTAGGCCAGCAGCATGCGGGTAAAACTTTTGTGGATTATATGGGAAATATCGGTGAGGCCGTGGTGATCGGGGAAGATGGAAATGCAGAGTTCAGCGTGAACGGTCGCTCGGTCAGTGTGTGGGCGGTGCAGCAGTAACGGATCAAATCAGACTAACCTCAATATATGGAACCTGTGAAATTCAAAGCCAAGGAAGACGGCAGCGAAGTATTGATTTCTCCCTCGGAAGTAGTGGAAATTATTCCTGACGCTGATATGCGATTCTGCCTGGTAATACTTAAAAACGAGGAAAAACTTTTCATTCAGGGTACCCGGGCGGGTATTCGTGAGCAGTTGAATATCGAAAATTAGAAAACGCAGGCGTAGCAATGCTACGCCTGTTTGTTTTGCTCCTGATTACATTGAAACTTAATCCTGACCAGCGTACCTGCTCCGGGCTTGCTTTCAATATCCATACTCGCCTTCATCAATTCGCAGATTTTCTTGACGATAAAGAGTCCAAGACCTTCACTCTCTTTCAAATCAATCTTTTCTTTCATTCTGGCCAATGTTGGAGCGGGCTTTTGCAGCATTTCCTGATAAATAGCTGGTGAATGCACCGGCGGTCTCAGTTGATCGGCGAGTAAGCTTACGGGAGAATTTTCTGCAAATCCGGGACCCGAGTCCTGAACACTCATAATCCACCTCGCTTCACTCTCCGGTGACCAGGTAACATTAATGCTTCCGGTTTGTGTGTATTTAATCGCATTGTAAAGCAGGTTCTGGAGTACACGCTGAATCTGTACGCGGTCGCTCTCGATCATCAGCTTTTCCGGTCCTTCTGCTATAAATATCAAGTTTTTGGCTTCTGCCGCCGGCCTGATCAGATCGGTCGTATCCCGGATCATCGCAGCAACATCAAATTTTTTAATCACAAGTGTCTCCTGACCAGCCTCGATCCGGGCGAAATCCGTCAATTGCAGCAACATATCCCGTATGGAATTCAGGTTTCTGTTCAGCATACCCATAATCTCCGTCTTGTCGAGATCCGCCGCGTCCAGTTGCCACAGGTGGGAGGACATCATCAGCACGCTGAAACTTGACCGCAAGTCGTGCGAGCTGTGGCGCAAATGCTCACTCCGCATTTTTGCGAGTTCCTGAAGTTGGTCCAAAGCCTGCTGTAAGCGGGCTGCCTGTTCAGCAGCAGTAGTCTGCCTGAGCTCGTGGTAGTAAACAATGCTTCCCCGGCAGGACTCAGAATAGATCTGATAGATTTCGCGATATATTTTGGTGAGCGCCTGTGGGCTGATATTTTCCTGCGATTGTTGAAAAGTAAGGACTTCTTCATGCAGGATAGCGAACAAATGTTCCAGCTCAAGGATCAGATCAGGCAGTTCATAACCCGACTGCCACCGGTGCAGGCCATGCTCATTGGCGGCCAGCAGCGGATCGTATGTGGGCGTTTCGTCATTCAGTCTCTGGTGAAGAATGTCGAGCAGCACCGGCATCTGGTCGTTGAATTCTTCTCTCGAAAATGTACTCTTACTGGTTAGATGCTGATCCTGGGCACATCGCTCGCGCCATCTGTTAAGCATAGCTTCTCTGCGGATGAGCAGAAACTTGCTACATACTGCAACCTGCATTTTATCTGCTGTTTTTTTTGCTGCCATTTTTTAAAGGGGATTGCATTGTCCGGCAAAAAATCATTCCAATGCATTGCATAAATGAGTTTGGCCAAAAATAGGTTGGTATACCTTTTTTAAAAGGCGCTAAGTTTTCCAAAGAAAATGACCTGTATTTGACAAACGCTCATCAACAAAACAAAACCAAAATGAAACTGAACTATCCTTTGAAATCATGCCTGCGGCTTACATTCGTGGCAGCAGTGTTAATGTCCGCCGGCCTTACCGGCTGTAAAGAAGCCAGCGATCTGTGGGAATCGATCATTCCCGAAACTGATAAGGAACCTACTTCAAGCGAGATAAAAGGGTATGTATTTTATCCCGCAGTACAACCTGCAACAGATGAAAATATCGCTCAGCTGCGCGTGCCGGCTGGTTTTAGGGTAACTAAATTTGCCGATAAGCTTGGTAAGCCCAGGATCCTGGTAACCGGCCCGGGCGGGCAGATCTACGCTTCCGACCGGGAAGCCGGTATTGTGTTAATGGTCCAGGATATGAATAACGATGGCGTGGGCGAGGTGATCAAAACCGTCGCAAATATCAAGCAGGTACACGGCCTGACCATTCATAACAACAAAATGTACATGGTTGCTGTGAATGAAGTGTACGTAGCCGACATGAATGCCGACGGCACGCTCGGGCAGCCGCGCATGCTGATCAATGACCTGCCCGACGGCGGCCAGCACCCCAACCGGACAATTGCATTCGGTCCCGATGGTAAAATGTACCTCACGGTGGGCAGTACCTGTAACTCCTGCCCCGAGCCAAATCCCGAAAATGCGACGATCCTGCGTGCAGAAGAAGACGGGTCGAACAGAAAGATCTTTGCAAAAGGTTTGCGGAATACGATCGGCTTCGGCTGGCATCCTGAAACGAATGAACTCTGGGGAATGGACCACGGGATAGACTGGCTTGGAGACGATGAGCAAAAGGAAGAGGTAAATATGATCAAGCAAGGCGCAGATTACGGCTGGCCGTACATTTACGGAGAGGGGAAATATAACCCCGGTGACAGGCCGAAGGGCGACACTACTTACAGTCAGTATCTCCAAAAAACCACGCTGCCGACGCTCACTTACCAGGCACACTCAGCCCCGATGGGAATGGCGTTTTATAATGGCGCAATGTTCCCGGCTGAGTATAAAAATGATGCTTTCGTAGCTATGCGCGGCTCCTGGAACAGAAGTACCCCCGTGGGTTACAAGATCGTGCGCATGCATTTCGAGAATGGAAAGCCGGTTCGGTTTGAGGATTTCGTAACCGGATTCATTGTCGGCAACAACCGCGCGCATTTCGGCAGGCTGGTGGGCGTGACAGTGCACACAGACGGGTCGCTACTCTTTTCCGACGATACCAACGGTGTTATTTACAGGGTTTCGCGTCAATAAATAAGGCAGCCGGCCAGTCAGTAAAGATTGGCCGACTGAAATAATTTCGGTTCATCGGCAATGCAGGCGGTTTAATAAAAGTCGCTTTACGGTTACAACCAAAAAGGAGGGCGGTGCGTCTGTTGAGTATTGATTTACCGAAACTCTTACTGATGAAAAAATTCCTGCTACCCTCGTTTTTCGCCTTTGCGTTGCTGCTAGGTGGTTGTATGAATACCGAAAATGTTGAGCCTAAGCCGATTGTCGAGCCGAAATGGCCTGTCCTGATCAGCCGCGACAGTATTTCCTCGGGCGGACATCTTGGCCTATCGATCAATGAGGAAGCGGCAAGCGCCTACACCAAGTTGCAGCAGCTGAGGCCAAAAGGAATCGAATACGCCAACATTGTAGGAAATATATCCTCAAACCTGAGTCAACTTAACGGCCGGCTAAAACTGTACACGTACTTATTGCTTGACGAGCAGATCGGCACCGAAACGGGTGTGCAAATCACGTTAAAATCAGGATCAGTAAGCAGCATTTACCTGAATAGCGGAAGGTATCTTGACCAGTGGCCATTGAAAAAGAACGCATCTTCGTCAGTCCGGCTGGGCGACAATGCCGACGTGGTTTACCAGAAGCTCATAAAGATCAGCGGCGATAAGTCTTACGCCAACAAATTTGAGCGGATCAGCCTATTGACAAAAGACCTCGCGACAGGTTTTGATCCGATAATGGCCGCTTCGCCTCAGTGGTATTTCCGCTACCAGCCCGAATCCGGCATTTCGGAAGATGTTCAGATCAATCTGGAAAAAGGAAAAGTTAAATACCTGATCATTTCGCGGTATAAAGATTAAATGTAGCCAGCCTCTATTGCAATAGTCTGAAACGGGTGTGAAGCTTAGCTTCGTGCCCGTTTTTTTGTGTATGGTGTTGATTTTCATATCAAGCGTCAATGAAGGGTTCTAGCCGTATTTTTCAGCAATTTTATGCATTGTATGTAAAAATGGATCAAAATACAGTCAGTACTAATCAAAACAAGAAATGTTTTTAGCATTATTTTGCTTTAAAATTGTATTGTGAAAATCGAATAAGTTTGAGTCGCAGCTGTACATTAAATACGGTTGCGACGGATTTGATCTTGCGTTTAGTGCTGTGGGTTAGGATGTGTGCTGAATGAATTCCGCGATCCGGCAGCAGAATCAGGTGCTTTTTCAATAGGGTCGGCAGGTGACCGTAATCTGCCGAACGATACACTTATGTCTGATTTTCATTGGTATTTTATCAATAAATTATATAAATAAACAATTCAGTATGCAAATCTTTATTTCTCACCTGTAATCAAAAACTAAAATTTATGAACCTAATCAGACGAAATTCCCGCCCGGGATTTTGCAGAATCCTTTGTGCCTTGTCGGTGACCGGAATGCTGCAATTTCAGGGTTTTGCAGGGACAGTTCCGGCGTCCGCCGCACGAGCTGCGCATGTGCACCAGCGTTTTGACAAAACCCTCACGGGCAAGGTAGTAGACGAAAAGAACGGCCCGCTGCCCGGCGTGAGCGTGGTCGTAAAAGGAACTAGTAAAGGAACCACCACAGGTACCGACGGCCAGTTTAGTTTATCGGTGGAGGACGCGGCGCAAACGCTCACCTTCTCCTTCATTGGCTACACTTCCCAGGACGTGGCAATTGGTAACCAATCTGCATTTACGATCACATTGCTGCCTAGTAGTGAGGAGCTTACAGAAGTGGTTGTGGTGGGTTATGGTACGCAGTCTTCGGCTGCGGTAACGGGTGCGGTAAGCAATATCCAGGCACGCGATCTGATACGCACGCCTTCGATCGGTACTTCCGATGCGCTCGTGGGCCGGGTGCAGGGGATCACCGCACGGAAAGCCGACGCGCGTCCCGGTGCGGCCACTACGATCCAGATCCGTAACCTGGGCGCTCCATTGTATGTGATCGATGGCGTACCTTCCGACGCTGCCAACTTCAATAACCTCGGCCAGAATGACATTGAAAGTGTCTCCATTCTGAAAGATGCCTCCGCTGCTATTTATGGTTTAAGAGCTGCAAATGGCGTTGTGCTGGTCACCACCAAGAGGGGCAAGGCGGGCGACGGACCGGCAAAGATCAACATCAATGCCTATTATGGTTTGCAGAATTTTACCCGCTACCCAAAACCCGCGAGCGCCTACCAGCACATGCGCGGACTCGTAGAATCCGATGTAAATCAGGGGCGTACGCCTTCCATTACCCGTGAGGAACTGGAAAAATGGCGCGTAGGGACCGAAAAGGGATTCCAGAGTTTCGATTATTATAAAATGGTAATGCGGCCGAACGTGCCCCAGTACTCGCTGAATGCGAACGTTTCCGGCGGCACTGAAAAGGTCAGCTATTTCCTTTCCGTAGGTCACCTGAACCAGGATGCATTGATCCGCGACTTCAATTTCAAGCGTACCAATGTGCAGGCCAACGTAGAATCTTATGTGACCAAAAAACTGAAAGTAGGCGCGCAGATCAGTGGCCGCATTGAGAACCGTTCTCAGGCGGGAGTCCCTGGACTGGACGATTATTTCAACCCGTTCCTCAGCATTTTCACGATGTGGCCGACCGAGCGCCCCTATGCAAACGATAACCCGAAATACATCAATCAGACGCACAATGTAAACGTAAATCCTGCTACCTATAAGAAAGAAATAACAGGTTATGTCGACGAGCTGACGCGGGTTGTGAAAGGTAACTTTTATGCCGAATACGATTTTGCATTTGGCCTGAAAGCAAAAGGTACCTATTCCTATCAGTACCACAACTTCGATTTTGACGGTTTTGAATACACTTATGACGCCTACAACTATGATACGGCAACAGATACCTACAATGTAGTAGCCGGCGGTGGTAACCAGAATCCCTGGCGTGAGCGCCGTAAACGGAATATCATCGACCGTTTTGCACAGTTTCAGCTGAATTATAACAAAACTTTCGGTGACCATGAACTGTCGGCGGTTGCGGCTTACGAGCAGTCGGATAATGTGAATACTTACCTGGTCGTGCACACCGTGCCTCCAAATAATTACATTCCGCTCATGTCGTTTGCGAATCAGGATCTGCTGATCGATGAATGGAGCACGGAAGCACGGGCGGGTTACATTGGCCGGATCAACTACAACTATAAACAAAAATACCTTGTAGAAGCTGTCGGGCGTTATGACGGATCGTTTCTGTACGCGCCGGGCAAACGTTTCGGTTTTTTCCCAGGCGTTTCGGCGGGCTGGCGGATTTCGGAAGAGGAGTTTTTTAAAGGAAAGCTTGAAAATGTATTCAGCAGCCTCAAAATCAGGGCTTCTTATGGCCGCACCGGTAGTGACAGGAATGCGACTGTGGCTAATGAGCCTTTCATTGTAGCACCTTTCAGCTACTTGCCCGGCTACAACTTTTTGCAGGGAAGCGCCATTTTTAACGGACAATATAACATAGGTGTAAGACCTCGCGGACTTCCTATTACCACACTTTCCTGGATCACGAATATTTCTTCAAATATTGGTATTGATTTCGGTTTGCTGGGCGGAAAGCTGAGCGGGCAGTTTGATATTTTTGAGCGGAAAAGAGAAGGTTTGCCAGCCGCGCGCTACGACGTTTTGCTGCCTTCGGAAGTAGGTTACACCCTGCCCAACGAAAACCTGAACAGCGATACGCACCGCGGAATGGAAGGGGTATTGACCTACAAAAGTTCGGTAGGGCAAGTGGATTATACTTTGAGTGCAAACGCGACATTATCACGCCGCCGCGACCTCGATTTCTACAAGCCGCGTTTTGGTAATTCCTACAATGAATACCGCGATTCGTACGTAGACCGCTGGGGTAATATCAACTGGGGTTACCAGGTAGAGGGTCAGTTCCAGTCTCAGGAACAGATTGAAAGTCACCCTATTAACAATGACGAACAAGGTAACCGCACGCAGCTTCCGGGTGATTTTATTTACAAAGACATCAACGGGGACGGAATTATCAATACCCTCGACGAGCGTCCGATCGGGTATGCCGAGGGAGCGAATCCGTATGTGAGTTTTGCATTGAACGGAAGTGTGGCTTACAAAGGATTTTCACTGTTTTTCGATTTTGCAGGCGCGTCGCTGCAAAGCTTTCAGCGCGCCTGGGAATTGAAAATACCGTATCAGAACAATGGTACCTCGCCGCACTTCATGCTCGAAGACCGCTGGCACCGCGCCGATCCGTTTGATGCAACAAGTGAATGGATACCAGGTACTTATCCAGCAATCCGTAAAGACAATTCGAGTCACGTGAATTTCCGTAAAAGCGATTTCTGGATCACGAATGTGCGCTACATCCGTTTGCGGAATATCGAGCTGGGTTACAGTTTTGACCAGAAAATATTCAAGAAACTGGGCAGTAACGGTTTCCGGGTTTATGTCAATGCGAGCAATCTGTTCTCGATCGACAATGTGAAGAAATACGAGATCGATCCTGAAATATCGTCGGGGAATGCGCTCGTGTACCCGCAGCAGCGCCTGTTCAATGCCGGTTTCACCATCAATTTTTAATCTGATTTCCTTATGCAACGATTTACCAAATATATCCTGGCCTGTCTCATCCTGATCCTTTCGGGTTGCGCAGAGCAGTGGCTCGACAGGAAGCCGCAGAATATAATCCTCGAAGAACAGGTTTGGAACGATACCAAAATGATCACCGGCCTGCTCGCCAACTATTACGATCGCCTGCCCGCGCACACTTCACTCACCACTGGTTGGGCGGAATTTGCGGCTTACGACGAAGCAATGTGGTCCAACAACGATGATGGGCGAAACAATATCGTTTCCTATCCTTTCGACCGCTGGCGGCTTTGGGATTACGGCCTGATCCGGGACATAAACCTCGCAATCGAGAATATCGAAACATTCGGTACCTCGCTTTCGGCAGGACAAAAAGCCCAATTTTCTGCCGAATTCCGGTTCCTGCGGGCATTTGTCTATTTTGAGCTGGTTAAAAGAATGGGCGGCGTGCCGCTGGTAACGAAGCAGTTGATCTACGACTTCAATGGCGATCCTTCCTATTTACAGCAGCCGCGGAACAAGGAGGAAGAAGTGTACGATTTCATCGCCTCCGAGCTCGATGCGATCAAAGAGCAGCTGGGCAACGACGGGAGCAATACCCGCGCCAACAAGTTTACGGCGATGGCGCTGAAAAGTCGCGCTATGTTATACGCAGGCTCTATTGCCAAATACAATAACCTGATGGCGTCGCCGATCTCGACACCGGGCGGCGAGGTAGGTATTCCGGCGTCGCGGGCGGCAGATTATTACGCGAAATCGCTGGCGGCTTCGGAAGAGATCATCAATAGCGGCAAATATTCGCTCTACAAAACCAACCCGAACCTGGGCGAGAATTTCTACGATGCGATCACTAAAAAGTCAGCAAATGCAGAGGTGATACTTGCGCAGGATTATCTGGTAAGTAAGGATAAAAGGCACGGGTTTACCTACGATAACATTGCGAGAAATGTGCGGGAAGACAACCTTTCATCTTCATCGATCACGCCTTCGCTGAACCTGGTGGAGGATTACGAATACCTCGACGGCACGCCCGGCACGCTCAAAACCAGGAATGCGGCAAACACGGATTATGTGTACTACGATAAAATGGAGGATGTTTTTGCCAATAAAGATGCGCGCCTCTATGGTACTGTTATCTATCCGGGTACCTCGTTCCGTGGCACGCCCGTGCAGATCCAGGCAGGTGTGAAAGTATGGAACAATGCTTCCGGAAGTTTTCAGAATGTAGAGTCGAATACGCTGGGGGCAACCTACGATGACGGCGGCTTGCTTACGGGCTCATCAGGTCCGCAGCGGTCGCAGACGGAGGTTACCAATTCGGGTTTTTACCTGAGAAAATATGTGGACCAGACGGCTATGTCGAGCACGCGCGGAATCCGCAGTGATATGTGGTGGGTACGTTTCCGGTTAGGCGAAATTTACCTGAATGCAGCCGAAGCCGCATTGGAAACGGGTAAAACGGCCAATGCATTAAAGTACGTAAACGTAGTCCGTGAGCGGGCGGGCTTCGGAGCTAACAGTCTGAAAACGCTGACGATCGAGCGGCTGCAAAACGAGCGGCGCGTAGAGCTGGCTTTTGAAGATCACCGCGTTTGGGACCTGATCCGCTGGCGGACTGCGCACGAGGTTTGGAACGGAAATGCTTCCAATCCCGATGCGGTGATCTATGCGCTGTATCCCTATCGCGTAGTTCGGCCCGGCCACCCGACCCACAACAAATACGTGTTCGACAAGCTGGTTGCGCCCCGTTTCCGTGCGCCGCGCTTTTTCCAGATGGGCAACTATTATTCGTCCATCGACCAGGCTATCATCGACAATAATCCCAAAATCGTCCGGAACCCATTTCACTGATATTCACTATGAAAACGAAAAATAGATTTGTAAATCAGATACTTGGCCTCCTCGCACTGGCGACTGTGCTCAGCGCCTGCGAAAAGGATAACCGTGCTGAACCGAAGTCGGTATTGAAGGGCCGCGTGGTTTTCAATGGCGAGCCGGTGGGTGTGCGCTCGAATGGGGTGCAGCTAGAAATCTGGCAGCGGGGGTATCAGCTGTTTACCAAAATCCCGGTTTATGTAAATCAGGACGGTACATTCTCTGCCTCGCTTTTTGACGGAAACTACAAACTGGTGCGACTCCGCGGAAACGGTCCGTGGGTAGATAATACCGACACGATCGACGTGCAGCTTAGCGGTACCCAGGAGCTGGATGTACCGGTGCAGCCCTTTTTTGTGTTTGAAAATGAGACCTATTCCAAAGGCGAAGGAAAAGTGAATGCGACTTTTAACCTCAAACAAATAAACACTTCCCGCAACCTCGAAAGGGTGAACCTGTACATTGGTACCACCACGATCGTCGATCCGAATAACAATGCGGGCAATGCGCAGGAAGTGGCGGCGAATATTACCGACCTGACGAAACCGATCACATTGACTGCAACTTTGTCTGCTGCTCTGGCCGGCCGCGATTATGTGTACGCACGGATCGGCGTGAAAACTTCCGGGGTAGGGGAAATGCTCTTTGGCAAGCCGCAGAAGATCATGCTGAAATAGCCACGGTTTTTGTATTTGTATAAAAAAATCCCGGACGCTAAATGCTGCGTCCGGGATTTTCATTTGCTGATGAAATATTATTGCCAGCCGCCGCCCAAGCTCCTGTACAACTCTACCCGCGCTACCATCGACTGGCTGCGGATAAATGCGAGGTTCAGTTCAGCCTGCAATGCATTGCCCTGCGCCGTGATCACTTCCAGATAATTGGCCATATCACTTTTATAAAGCAGCTGCGCATTCGTGATCGCCTGCTGCAAAATGGCAACCTGTCGGTTCGCGATCGAATCCTGCTCGGTCAGTTTGACTGTTTGCACGAGTGAGTTTGAAACTTCTCCCACCGCATTCAATATCGACTGTCTGAACTCGATCACGGATTGTTCCCGCTGCGTTTTGGCTACTTCCACGGCGGTTTTCAATTGTCTTCTGGCAAAAATCGGCCGCGCAATCGTACCAGCCGCGATGCCAAATAACGACCCGGGAATATTGAACCAGTTGCTCGATTTGAAGGATTCGATCCCGCCGCTCGCCGTGATCGCCAGCGTGGGGTACATATTGGCCTGCGCCACACCCAGCTGCGCATTCGCGATCAAAACCGACATTTCTGCGCTCCTTACATCGGGCCTGCGGCTTAATAATGCTGCGGGTACGCCGGTAGCGAGGTTTTCGTAAATCTTGATTTCCGATAATTTCACATTCCTCGCGATGGCTGCCGGCATTTGTCCGGTCAATACCTGCAGGGAATTTTCCTGGATCGTAATATCCTGTTCCAGCTGCGGGATCAGCAATGCAATCGACTCGCGCTGCGCCTCGGCCTGCTGAACAGAAAGTGATGTGACTTCGCCGGCATTCTTAAGTAATGTGGTCAGCTTTAATGTATTATCGCTTAGCGCAAGATTGTTCTTAGCGATTTCCAGCTGTTTATCAAGCATCAACAAATTCAAAAAGCCTTTTGCAACGTCGGAAACCAGCCGGGTCTGTACCGCTTTTCTGGCTTCATAAGTCTGCAAATATGCGCCCAGCGTTGCTTCCTGCTGTCTTCTGATCCTTCCCCAGATATCCGCTTCCCAGCTCAGGTCGACGCTCGCAATGTAGTTTTCAATGTGATTCGACTTTAAAAAGTTAGTCGCACTGAGCCCGTTCAAACTATTGGCGGAGGGGCGGTTGTACTGGCCGGTCACACGCAGATCGACGCGGGGCAATTGCAGCAAACGCGCCTGCTTCATCTGACTTTGCGCAATTTCAATGCGTTTGACGGCCAGCTGCAAGTCTACATTATAATTAATACCCTGCTCAATCAGCCGCTGCAATGTGGTGTCGGGAAAAAATTCCTTCCAGTTAAGGTCGGCGATGGTAGCTGTGTCCGCGAAGGTCACGTCCCGGTATTGTTCAGACAATGCAAGTTCGGGCCGCTGGTAATCCTTCGATATTTTGCAGGAAGCGATCACCGCCGCCAGCAACAGGAAAACTGCGTATTTTTTAAAACTCAATATATATTTCATGCTCTTTTGTGTTGAAATCGTGGTGTTTTAAGGTGGCGTTCTGTTAATCCTGCAATGCTGCCACTTCCTCTTCTTTCTTCATCGGAACAACTTTTTCCTGCAAATACTGGAAGATCACGTACAGCACGGGGATCACGAAAATCCCGAAAATAACGCCCGTCAACATCCCGCCCACTGCGCCGGTACCGATCGAACGGTTACCCAAAGCCGAGCCGCCGGTTGCGCGCATTAATGGGATTAACCCCACAATGAATGCAAATGAAGTCATCAAAATCGGTCTCAAACGCAGCTTCGAAGCTTCCAGTGCAGACTCGATAATGGTCATTCCGGCACGTCGGCGTTGTACCGCATATTCCATGATCAGGATCGCGTTCTTGGCCAGCAATCCGATCAGCATGATCAGCCCAACCTGTACGTAAATGTTGTTTTCAATACCAAACAGATTGATAAACAGCATTACTCCGAATACCCCCAGCGGGATCGTCAGGATCACAGCGAAAGGAAGAATGTAGCTTTCATATTGCGCAGCCAGCAGGAAATACACGAACACCAGACTCAGTACGAAAACGATCAGGATCTGCGAACCCGCATTGATTTCCTCCCGCGTCATACCCGTCCATTCTGTTCTGTAATTATTGGGAAGTACCTCGTCGGCCGTTTCTTTCACCGCCCGGATCGCGTCACCGGTACTGTAACCCGGCTTCGGTGTTCCGTTGATCGCCACTGCATTGTACAGGTTATTCCGCGTCACAGTTTCAGGGCCGAAAACGCGTTTCAGCTTCACCAGCTGGTTGGCCGGTACCATTTCGCCCTGTGTATTTTTTACGTAAATATTATTGAGAGAAGAAGGATCCGCGCGGTAGGAAGCGTCGGCCTGCGCCATCACCCTGTAATACTTGCCAAACCGGTTGAAATCGGAGACGAAACTGCTGCCGTAGTAGATCTGTAAAGTTTGAAGCAGCTCATTCACAGGTACATTCAGTTGTTTTGCTTTGGCATTGTCCACTTCCAGCATGTATTGGGGATTCGCTGTTGCGAAGGTGGTAAATGCGTAAGCGATCTCTTTTTTCTTCATCAAGGCAGCCAGAAACTGGTTAGTTGTCGCGCCCAATTTTTCCAGAGAACCGTTTCCACGATCCTGTAACATGAATTCAAAACCACTCACATTACCAAAACCATCGACGGTAGGGAAGGTGAAAAAGAACGCATTCGCATCGTTTACAGCCCTCACTTTCTGCGACATCATCGCCACGATCTGGTCGAAATCCTGCACCTCGCCGCGCTCCGATTTTGGTTTCATCCGGATAAAACCTACCCCGTAAGGCGACGCATTGGAGTTTGAAATGATATTCATACCCTCCACAATATACCGCTGATCGGCGATAGGCGACTGTTTTACGATACTATCCACCTGCGCCATTGCCTTGTGCGTGCGGTCGAGGGAGCTGCCCGGAGGGGTATTCAATGCATAAAGCAAGAAACCCTGGTCTTCGGTTGGTATAAATCCGGTAGGTGTTTTTTGGGTAAGCCAAAGTGTTGAGCCTGTGATAATTACCAGTCCGGCGATCGTTATCCATTTCTGGCGGATCAGAAATTGCAGACTTTTAACATAGCGCCCGGTCATCGTTTGAAAACCTGTATTGAACGCCGCGAAGAACCTCGCTGAAAATCCCTTTTTATGGTTCGGATCGTGCGGATCTGCATGCGGGTTTTTCAGGAATAAAGCGCAGAGGGCGGGGCTCAGCGTCAAGGCATTGAGCGCTGAAATCAGAATTGCGATGGCTAATGTAAATGCAAACTGCCTGTAAAATACCCCCGCCGGACCCTGCATAAATCCTACCGGAACAAACACCGCTGCCATCACCAGCGTGATAGAAATGATCGCGCCCGATATCTCGTGCATCGATTCCGTAGTAGCCTTTTTGGCCGGTAAGCCCGTCAGTTCCATCTTCGAATGCACCGCCTCGACGACCACAATCGCATCATCGACCACAATCCCGATCGCCAGTACCAATGCAAAAAGGGTAAGGAAATTGATCGTAAAACCAAAAAGCTGCATGAAGAAAAACGTACCGACAATCGCCACCGGCACCGCGATCGCGGGGATCAGCGTGGAACGGAAATCCTGCAAAAAGATGAATACAACAATAAAAACGAGTATAAATGCTTCGAATAATGTAGTAGTTACCTGCCCGATGGATTCGTCCAGAAAGTCTTTGGAATTGTACATAATGGTCGTTTTCATACCCTTCGGAAGGGTTTTTTCGAAATCGGCCAGCAGCGCCTCCGCCTGGATCAGGATCTCGTTCGCATTGGTACCGGCAGTCTGGAAAACAGCCACACCCGAAGACGCATCTCCATTCAGTTTTCCATTGGAAGAATAGGTATAGGAACCAAACTCCACCCGCGCCAGATCTTTCAGCCGTATCACCGAACCATCGCTATTCGCTTTGATGATAATATCCTCATATTCTGAATTTTGCGTCAGCTTTCCCTTGTATTTCAATACATATTCAAAAACCTGCGAACTGCTCTCGCCAAGCCGCCCGGGAGCCGCTTCAAGACTTTGCTCACGAATCGCCGCAGTTACTTCCTGAGGCGACAAACCGTATGCAGCGAGACGATCCGGTTTCAGCCAGATCCGCATGGAATAGTCGCGCGTACCAAACGGCTGCGCCTGACCGACCCCGGGTATACGTTGCAGCTGAGGGACCAGGTTGATCTTAATATAATTCAGCAGAAACGTCTCATCATAAGTACTGTCCTCACTCGAAAGCGCGACGAACATGATGATACTGTTCTGTTGTTTTTGGGTCGAAATACCAGCCTGCACAACTTCCTGCGGAATCTGGCTGATCGCCTTCGAAACGCGGTTCTGCACGTTTACAGCGGCAATATCCGGGTCGGTACCCTGGCTGAAATACACATTGAGCGCCATCGTTCCGTCATTATTGGAAGACGACGTCATGTAGGTCATATTTTCAACCCCATTCACAGCTTCCTCGATCGGGGTAGCCACGGCGCGCGCCACTACCTCAGCGTTCGCACCGGGATATACGGCGGTTACCTGGACGGTCGGAGGCGCAATATCGGGAAATTTGGTAATCGGTAATGTGGTGAGTGAAATGATCCCGAGCAGTAATATAAGCACAGAGATCACTGTCGAAAGGACGGGCCTTTCTATAAATTTCTGAAACATGAAAGTGTTGTTTTACTCCGTTGAGAGGAGTATGGTGTTAATGTTTTTGTCAGGAATATTCCCGGATCAGATTGGATTGGCAAGCAGCAGGCTGTCCATTGACATTTTCTGCGGCGCGATGGCCATTCCGTCGCGGAGCCTGTCCAGTCCGTTGTAAACGATTTTCTCGCCTGGCTTTAATCCCTTGGAAATCAGATAATAATGGCCGCTTCTGTCGGAAACTGTAACTGGTCTGCCTTCTACTTTATTGCTGTCGAGTACCGTGTAAACGAACACTTTATCCTGTAATTCAAAGGTTGCTTCCTGCGGGATAAGCACCGATCTTGTCAGTTCTCGCGGGATTTTGATCCTACCGGTATTCCCTGAACGCAACAGTCCGTTCACATTCGGGAAGGTCGCACGGAAATTGATCGCGCCCATTGTTTTGTCAAACTGTCCTTCCACGATTTCGACCTTGCCTTTTTGTGGATACACACTATTATCGGCCAGCAGCAGCTCCACAGCAGGAATATGCTTGATTTTCTGCTCAATTGTATTGCCCGGGAATTGTTGTTTGAATTCAAGAAAATCCAGTTCGCTCATTGAAAAGTATACGTGAATATCCTTGGTTTCAGACAAAACGGTCAACGCTTCGATAGTACCTTTCCCCACCAAACTACCCGTTTTGAAAGGTATTGTACCAATATATCCGTCAGCCGGCGCCTTCACCGAAGTATACCCTACATTGATCTTCGCCGCATCCACAGCAGCCTGTGCATGCGATACATTGGCCCTGGCAGCATCCTGAGCGGCTTTTGCCGATTTGAGCTGCACATCGGAAACTACATTATTGGCCACCAGCGGCGTGAGTTTTTCAACATTGATCGCCGCACTTTCCAACGCCGCCTTTGCCGATTGCAGGCTCGCGTTTGCCGTATTCAGTTGTTCCTGGTAAGGCCTGGCGTCGATGTGGAACAAAGTCTGACCTTTTCTTACGTACGCACCTTCGTCAACTGAAATGCGGTCGAGGTACCCTTCCACCTGTGGTCTGATCTCAATATCCCGGCTGCCTTCGATCGAGGCGGTAAATTCACGGTAAGCCGTCACCTGGTGATCGCTTACTGTCAAAACTGGTAGAGATTGCGCAGGTGGCTGAGTTGCAGGCGCATTGGCGGTTGTAGAGCCGCAACTGTAAAGTGCTCCGGTCGCAAAAGTGAGCACGAGGCCGACTATTGCTTGTTGCATGAAGTTTGCTTGATTTTTTTTCATGGATATGAAGATTGTGGTGATAAAAGTTTGACTATAAACGGGTAGTGGAGTTATTATTACTAACAGTGTTAGCTGAAAGAGAAAAAAAATTTTAGAGATTTTTGATGAATGCTTCCACGGTATCATCCATTACTTTTTTGTTCATCGTGGAATCGTCAATATCGGAGCAGCGCATCATCATAATAGAGATCAAACCGTGTAGTACCGACCAGAACGCATGAATTTTGAAGCAAGTTTCATCATCTGTCGATTTTTTATCAGTTACTATTTTTTCAATCGCTTCTCCAATGTGGTTTCGGAACACATTCAGTTCAGGTTTTACCTTCCCGGATCCGGAACAAGGCATTCCGAGACCGTACATCAATTGGTAATATTCCGGGTTTTTAAAAGCGAAGTTCCAGTAGGATTCTGCGTGCGCTTTCAGGAGCTCCCTTGGGTCGCGAATATTACGTTTGTTCTTTTCAAGTGTCCGTTCTAGGAGACGGAAACCGTCGAGGGAGAGTTCGTAGAGGATATCTTCCTTATTGGCAAAATGGTCATAAATAACCGGAACGCTGTATTCAATTGCATCTGCTATCTTCCTGATAGACAGAGACTGCCAGCCCTCATCCTTTACCAGCCGCAACGCAACTGCCAGGATATTGGTCCGCATATGCTCCTTCTGCCTGATCTTTCTTTCCGTGATGCCCATCAATCAAAATACCTAACGATGTTAGCAAAGGTAGGAGCGTTTGTATTAAATGTCAAGAATTTTGTTTCAAAATCATTTTATCATTTCCACCGAAAACGTAACCCGCGCTCCAAGTGCGGCAAAAACCTTCAAAATCGTCTCGAATCGCGCATTGGTAACGCTGTTTTCGAGTTTAGAAATCTGTGCTTTCTGAACGCCAACCAACTCGCCAAGCTGCTCTTGGGTAAGCTGACGATCTATTCGCGCAGTTTTGATCGCATTACCCAGCAGCTCAATCCGCAATTCATTCTCAAATGCATCCCGCCGCTCAGTGCCTACCTTACCGATATGTTTGTCGATCAAAATTTCTAAAGGCACTGTTTCAAGCAGTTTGTCTGATGTTTTCATTGTCTTTGTGTTAGATAGTGTTTCCTGATATTTTCTGCTTTCTCAATTTCTTTTGCGGGAGTTTTGTTTGATTTCTTCAAAATCCCGTGAGTGGCAATAACCATTGTATTCCGGGCGGCAGTGCGATCCCAGAATGCAAATAGCCTGTATGCTAGTCCCTGGTAAATCGTCCTGAATTCCCAAATGTGCCTGTTCAATTTTTTAAACACAGCAGCATCCGCGACGAATTGCGATTTTCGGATATTGTAATAGACTTTTTCCCGCGCCTTATCGTCCATTCCATTTAAAAATTCTACTGCTTCCGGCAGTAACTATACATCAAATTTCTTCTCCATCTCAAAGGTATTAGTTTCCTTATTGGGAAACAATGGTAATTAGACATTTTCCTTTAGACGCGGGAAGTTTTGTTTGGTAACGGTGGGAGGTGGGAAATACCCTAAATCCCTGAAGGGACTTTACGCCGGTGATAATCCCAACAACAACAACAACAACAACAACAACAACAACAACAACAACGAAAAGCCCCCTCCCAGGGGTTGGGGGTCGGGGCTTGCAAATACCCTAAATCCCTAAAGGGACTTTTACATCATTCATAATCCCAACAACAACAACAACAAGCCCCCTCCCAGGGGGTTGGGGTAAAAGCGTGCAAATACCCTAAATCCCTAAAGGGACTTTTACGCCGGTCATAATTCCAACAACAACAACAACAAGAACAACGAAAAGCCCCCTCCCAGGGGGTTGGGGGTAGAACCTTGCAACAACAACAAAAGCCCCCTCCCAGGGGGTTAGGGGGTCGGGCTGAGGGCCGGGTCACCCCCTCAACCGATACAAAAACGGCGCTTTATTCGCTGCGCCGGTAAATTTCTTTTCCAGCCGGTCGAGCACGTTCAGGTCCAGGATTTTCTTTTGAAAGTTGTTGCGGGCGAAGGGTTTGTTGAAAACCGTTTCGTATAATTCCTGGATTTCTTTCATCGTGAAAGTTTCCGAAAGGAGCTTGAAAGCGATCAACTTGTCGTCTATATTTATTCTGAGGTGATCAAGGGCCTTGGCGACTATCTCATTGTGGTCCATGATCATCGGCGGAAGTTCGCGGACGTCGTACCAGTCTATCGACGCATCGATTGCGATCTTTTTTGGGATCACCTTATTAATGTCAACCAGCGCGTAGTAGCCGATTGAAACGAACCGTTTCGTGATCCAGTCGTATTGTTTTTTATTCATCCCTTTCTCTCCCAATGTATCTTTATTGAGTTCGAGAAGCTTGTCGAGAAACGTTTCATTGCTTCTTCCGGCTTTTCCAAATACGTGGAATTGATCGATATAAGTGTCCTGGATTCCGGTTCTCCCCCGCAATATCCTGTCCGCAGCGGCGTCAATATCTTCATCCTGGATCACAAATCCGCTCGGCAATGCATAAAAGTCACCGTTGAAATTCAGCTTGGGGACAAGTACTTTGAGTTGTTTTTGATGGTATCCAAAAATGACACAATCAATGGAAAGCTGCTCAATATAATTCTGTTCACTGGGGAAATCCATCATGCAGGGTATAGGTTTAGTAGGATGCTAATATAGAGAATATTTAATGTCTGAATTTTAGATAATGTAGGTAAAAATGCAGATGTTACGTATCAGAAATTGATCAGGGAAAACTTAACCGAACCGAATATGAAGCTCAGAAACCTTTTACTAATCGCCCTCACCGTCGTCGCCGCCAGCCCGCTCTTCGCGCAAAACGGAAAGCCGCTGTTTCCCGAAATGCCTGGAATGGTGTCGTATACTTACCGCGCCAGTTTTGCAAAAGACGTTGCTGCAACGCTGGATACGCTGCAAAAACTCGGCATCAAAGACATGGAATTTTCCAATCTTTTTGGGAAAACTGCCGCTGAGCTCAGGAAGCTGCTCGACGAGCGGGATATGCAGTGTTCCTCTTTTGGAGTGAGTTATGACGAAGCACTTAACAAAACTATGCAGGTAGGGGAGAATGCCAAAACGCTGGGTGCCAAGTTTGTACGTGTAGCCTGGATTCCTCACGATGGTCCGTTTACACTCGAACTAGCCGATAAAACAATTGCAGATTTCAATACGATCGGGGCCACTTTGAAAGACGAATTTGGAGTTTCGTTCTGTTATCATAACCACGGCTACGAGTTCGAAAAATATAAAAGGGGTACTTTAATGGACTATATTATCAAGAAATCAGATCCTAAATATGTCAACTTCGAGCTCGACTTGCTGTGGGCGTTTTTTCCGGGCGGCGATCCGGCCAAATTACTGCGAAAATATCCCACCCGTTTCAAACTGATGCACATGAAAGACCTGCGCAAAGGTGTCGAGGGCAATTTGTCGGGCGGTACGCCGGTGACGAACGATGTGGCGCTGGGTACCGGACAACTCAATATTCCGGAGATATTGAAAGCAGCCAAAAAGTCGGCGATCGAGCATTATTATATTGAAGATGAAAGTCCGAGCTATGCCACACAAGTACCGCAAACGATCGCGTATCTGAAAAGTCTGACATACTAATTTGCTCAGTAATGGAGTCAGGCCCGGTCAGTTTTGGCTGGGCCTTTTTTTGTTATTTAATGCGAATTCGTTTGTTTTAGCGACATTTGAAACATAGCTGACACCACCATGAAACACATTCTGGACAATCCGGTCTGGCACGCGCTGAATACCGAAAATGCAGATCTGGGACATATTTCAGGCCCGGCAGCCTGTTTTTCACCTGCCGTTTCGCCTTTCGTCGCATTGGTGGAGCCGACCCAGGAAAACCTGCTCGACCTGTACCTCACGGTGCCTTTCGACGATACGGTGATATTTGTTACCGATACAAAACTGGATATTACGACGCCCTGGGCTGATATTATCAGTATTCCCGGGTACCAGATGCTATACCACGGAGAAGTGCCACCTGAGATCGAGAGTGAAAAACCTGTTGTCTTGGAAGACCAGCATATTCCGCAAATGCTCGCCCTCACTAAGCTGACCAACCCCGGTCCGTTCCTGCCGAGAACCATCGATTTCGGGCATTATGAAGGTATTTTCAACGATAACGAGCTGATTTCAATGGCGGGGCAACGGCTGCATGTGCCCGGTTTTGCGGAGATCAGCGCAGTTTGTACCGACCCCGGACATTTGGGAAAAGGCTACGCGCGCCAACTTGTTCTGCGTCAGGTCCGTCGAATTTTGAGTGCGTCGGAAACGCCGTTTCTGCACGTAAAGGCTACGAACCAAAGAGCGATCAAAGTTTACGAATCCCTGGGTTTTAAAACCCGCACCAATATCTTCTTTTACGCACTGACCAAAAAGGCATAGAAGTTTTTGCTTCCCGGTTAAATCCAAAAAATTAGGGCTTTTGCAAACTTTTTCTTGCTAATTCGCCAATGTGACCATTATATACAATTGATCAGCACCTTAATAAGTAATACGCTCGGGTCCTGATCAAATGATAGCATTTTTTAAAATAAAGCTACTTTCAAAAACACTTTTCCAAAGTATTTTCACGGGGCTTACCGTGGGAATGCTGGCTTCTTGCGGCGTTGAAAAACCTGCCGAATTGGAGCTCGCTATGGAGGAGTTGCACGGTGAGCTGGACTTCAATTATGACGTCAAACCCATCCTTTCCGACAAATGCTTCGCCTGCCACGGGCCCGATCAGAAAAACCGCAAAGGTGGTTTGCGGCTCGATACGGAGGAAGGCGCTCTTGCTGCATTGAAAAAATCCGAAGGTCGCCACGCGATCGTGCCGGGCGACCTGGGCGAAAGTTCCGTGTATGCGAGGCTGATCTCGACCGACCCCGAGCTCAGAATGCCCCCACCGGAATCTAACCTGAAACTTTCGGTAAAGGAAGTCGCCATTTTGACGCGGTGGATCGAGCAGGGCGCAAAGTACAAGCCGCACTGGTCGCTGATCAAACCTGAAAAACCAGCATTACCGAAACCAGCATTAACTGCCTGGGCCAAATCTCCGATCGATCTTTTTGTGGTGGAGAGGCTGGAAAAAGAAGGACTGGAACCTTCGGCGGAGGCGAGTAAGGAAGATCTGATCCGCCGCGCCAGTTTTGACCTAACCGGCCTGCCGCCGACACTCGAAGAGATCGACCGGTTTGTTTCGGATAAATCCCCTGATGCTTACGCAAAGTTGCTGGACCGCCTGCTCCAATCGCCGGCTTACGGAGAGAGAATGGCCAGTGAATGGATGGACGTTTCCCGTTATGCCGACAGCGACGGTTACCTCGACGATAAACACCGGGATTTTTCTCCCTGGCGCGACTGGGTGATTGGCGCATTTAACCGAAATATACCTTACAACAGATTCGTAACCATGCAGTTAGCCGGCGATTTGATTCCGGGCAAAACCAAGGAAAGTATTCTTGCCACCGCATTTAACCGGCTTCATAAGAAAAGCTCGGAAGCTGGGATCGTTTTTGAGGAATACCGCGTCGAATACAATGCGGATCGCGTGCAGACGGTGAGTCAGGGGATTTTGGGACTTTCGGTTCAATGTGCGCGGTGCCATGATCATAAATATGATCCGATCAGTCAGGAAGCTTACTATAAAATGTTCGGCCTTTTTAATAGTACCAACGAAATAGGCAGCCCGCAATACGGTCCGGATCAGACACCCGGCCCGGCGCTTTTATTGACTAATAACGAAAATGAAAAGCTGCTGAAATTCATCGCAAAGCAGACAGATAATATCCATTCCAGGATTTCGGCGAATGCTGTTTCAGTCGAGAATGATTTTGATAACTGGCTGCAAGTAAACAAGCTGACTGCCAGGAACATCGAAAAAGAGCTGAATGCAGGCCTGGTAGCCTACTATCCTTTTGATAAGACCACTACCTCCGGCAAAACGGTGACCACACCGAATGCGGTGAACAGTAACCAGCCGGCTCAATGCATTGAAGCGGTTTTTAAGCCGGGGTTAAAGGGAAATGCATATTTCGTGACGGACTATAATTCCATCAAACTCGGACATAAGATAGGCTGGCATGAGCGCACAGAGCCTTTTTCAGTCGATCTGTGGATCAATCCAAATACAGTTTATCCCGACGCAGGCATTTTTTACCATTGTGAAGATATTCGCCTGGGTTACAAGGGATATTCGCTGCGACTGGCCAATAACAAGCTGCAATTTATCATCGCGCATTCCTACCCGCAGAACGCGATCCAGGTGAGTACCGTCGCCGCCGTTCCAATGAAAAAATGGACGCGGGTTACAGTTACGTACGATGGAACCAGCAGAGCTTCGGGGGCGAAGATTTATGTCGATGGTAAAAGGGCCGATTTTATCACGGATTACGACAATCTGTACAAAGGTATTTTGTACGAAAAAGATGCACATACCTATGGGTTTCACGGGTTTATGGTCGGTCAACGCAACCTGCTGATCCCTTTTAAAGATGGTGGACTGGATGAATTGAAGATCTATAACAAAGAGCTGACCGCGCTGGAAGTATTGTACGGCAGCAACCCGGAAGAGGCTGTAAAATCCGTTCAAGAGCCTAAAAGTCAGTCAGACAAAGAGCTGGTGAAAGCATTCTATCTTGCCAATTTCAATACAAAAAACAGGATTTTAAGAGATAGTTTGAAAACGATATTGGAACAGCAGAATGCATTGATCAATACAGTGCCAGAACTGATGGTAATGGGCGACCTGCCGAATCCGCGGCCAACTTACCTGCTGAACAGGGGCGTTTATAATGCGCCTGGAAAACAGGTCACACCGGGAGCCCTGGAAAGTGTTTTACCATTTAAAGGAAAATTTCCGGAGAACAGACTCGGACTCGCGCAGTGGCTTTTTGACAAAAACAACCCACTTACTGCCAGGGTTTTTGTGAACAGGATCTGGCAAATGCATTTCGGGAACGGGATCGTGAAATCGGCGGCGGACTTTGGTAACCAGGGTAACCTGCCTTCACACCCGCAGCTGCTCGACTGGCTTGCAATCGATTTTATGGATTCCGGCTGGAATATCAAGCGGCTGCACAAGCAGATCATGCTTTCGGCGACTTACCGGCAAACTTCCAAAACCAATCCGAAACTCATCGCGCATGATCCGGAAAATACTTTGCTGGCAAGAGGCGCGCGGTTCCGCTTTACCGCAGAAATGATCCGGGATAATTCGCTTGCGATCAGTGGTTTACTGGTAAATAAATTAGGTGGGAAAAGTGTATATCCGTACCAGCCGGCTGGAATCTGGGATGAGCTGAGTGATAAGTCCTGGCGTTACAAATATTTGCAGGAACCCGGTGAAGGACTGTACCGCAGAAGCTTGTATACGATCTGGAAAAGGACTTCTCCACCGCCGTCCATGCTGATCTTCGATGCGCCCGAACGCGGTGAATGCGTAGTAAAACGCCGCTCGACGAGTACGCCTCTGCAAGCATTGGTTTTACTCAATGATCCGCAGCATATTGAATCGGCCAGGGTATTGGCACAGAAAGTGTTACGTGAAAAAGAAACCGACCACGCTGAGCCCGTCGATAAAGTTTTCAGGCTGATTACGGGCCGTAAACCGGATGTTACTGAAAAGCGGATATTAGCAAGATTTTATACCGAAGAACTGCAACGTTTCCATGCAAAACCAGCCGACGCGCTGGCTTACCTGAGTACGGGAGAACTGGATTGGGACAAGAAATTGAAACCGGCAGAGATTGCCGCGCTGGCCACGGTTTCCAATTCGATCATGAATACAGACGAAGGTTTTACGAGAAAATAACGGCATTATGGAGGATATAAAAAAGGTATTGACGCAATTGAACCGCCGGGATTTTCTGACAAAAGCCGGTCTCGGTTTCGGATCTTTTGCACTTTCAAGCATTCTGCAAGCAGGAATGCCAGCTGGTGAAAAGCGCCGGGAAATGGCCGATGAAGGTATTGATCCCACAAATTTCATCAAAGGCTCCCATTTCGCGCCGAAGGCCAAACGCATTATTTACCTTTTCCAGAGCGGCGGCCCGTCGCAGCTGGAAACATTTGACTACAAACCTGCACTGGCGAAGTGGCACGGGCAGGAAATACCCGATTCCATACGCGGTACCCAGCGGAATTCGGGCATGGTGGCGGGGCAATCGACATTTCCACTTGTTAAATCAATCTTTGATTTCAAGCAATATGGTCAGTCCGGTGCGTGGGTGAGTGAGCTTTTGCCGCACACCGCCAAGATTGTGGATGAGCTTTGTATTGTCAAATCGGTTTATACAGAGGCGATTAACCACGAGCCGGCTGTAATGTTCGTGCAAACGGGCTCGCAGCAAAGTGGCCGCCCGTCGATCGGATCGTGGCTTAGTTACGGGCTCGGTTCCGATAATGAGAACCTGCCGCATTATATGGTATTGATCTCAAAAGGAGTGAGTGACCAGCCGCTGAGTACTGCGGCCTGGGCAAATGGATTTCTGGCTTCGCACCACCAGGGCGTGCAGTTGCGGGCGGGAAAAGACCCCGTTCTGTATTTGCAAAATCCCTACGGCGTGCATCAAAACGACCGCCGGCGTGCGTTGGACCATATTAAGGAGCTGAATGAGCATCAATATACCCTCTGGGGCGATCCCGAAATCCAGTCCAAGATTAGTCAGTATGAAATGGCTTACAAAATGCAGACTTCGGTTCCCGAGGCGGTGGATGTGACGAAAGAGCCGGACTATATCTACGAAATGTACGGAGAAGACGCTCGCAAGCCGGGTACATTTGCGGCCAACTGTCTGCTCGCGCGCCGCATGGCGGAAAAGGATGTGAAATTTATCCAGCTCTACCACATGGGCTGGGACCAGCACGGCGATTTGCCCAAAAACATTGCGAAACAGGCCAAAGACGTGGATCAGGCTTCGGCCGCATTGGTGAAAGATTTGAAACAGCGCGGTTTATTAGACGATACCCTGGTTGTTTGGGGAGGAGAATTTGGCCGGACGAGCTTTTCTCAGGGCAAACTGACAGCCGATAATTATGGCCGCGACCACCATCCCGGCTGCTTCACCATGTGGATGGCGGGCGGCGGCGTGAAAACGGGCCAGGTGTATGGCGAGACAGACGAGTTTAGTTATAATGTGGTCAAAAACGGTGTTCACGTGCACGATTTCCAGGCGACACTTTTGCACCTTTTCGGGCTCAATCATGAGAAGCTGGTATTCAAACACCAGGGCCGCCGATACCGGCTTACCGACGTGCACGGCAAGGTAGTACAGGCACTTATCGCCTGATTCTAATTCTGTCGCATTAGTAAGGATTACGACAAGCGGATCAATGGATTGCCGCTGCTCTTCGCTTCCAGCCAGCCGAAAGAAGTAAACTGGTGGCCCAGTCTTGCTGTGTTTGCTTCAAAATCAGCTGCTCCTTCTTCCGAAACAGCCACCAGCAAGCCGCCACTGGTTTGTGGGTCGGCCAAAATATATTTCTGTTCGTCCGTTACCGGCCCGATCTTGTGCCCGTAGCTTGCCCAGTTGCGCTGCGTGCCGCCGGGATAGCATTGCTGATCCAGGTATTTTGCTAAGCCTCCAATCACAGGAACATTTTGAAATTCAATCACAGCCGACAAGTTGCTGCCTTCACACATTTCCGAAAGGTGGCCCAGCAAGCCGAAACCGGTCACGTCGGTCATTGCGTGCACGCTTTCCATCTGGCCAAAATTTTCACCTAGCTTGTTGAGCATTACCATGCTTTTCAATGCAACTGCCGCATCTTCCGGCGTAAGCAATCCGCGCTTTTGAGCAGTAGACAGGATACCTACGCCAAGTGGCTTGGTGAGGTACAGTCGACACCCCGCCGTCGCAGTGGAGTTTTGTTTCAATTGCGGAATATTGACTATTCCATTGACTGCCAGCCCAAAAACGGGTTCCGGGCAATCGATACTATGTCCGCCTGCCAGGGTAATACCTGCTTCCGCACACACAGCCCGCGAGCCTTCCAGTACTTTCTGTGCCACTTCGGGGGCCAGCTTGTCAATCGGCCAGCCGAGGATTGCGATCGCCAGCACTGGCTTCCCGCCCATTGCATACACATCGCTGATTGCATTGGCAGAGGCAATGCGGCCAAAATCAAAGGCATCGTCAACAATAGGCATAAAAAAATCCGTGGTAGAGATCAGCGCAGTTCCGTTGCCCAGGTCCAGCACCGCCGCGTCGTCGCGCTTGTCATTACCGACCAGCAGTCGCGCATCGGGCTGAAAGGTAACGGGACTATGTAAGATTTTGTCCAGAATAGCGGGGCTGATCTTGCAGCCGCAGCCGGCTCCGTGCGAATATTGCGTGAGTTTAATGTCTTCCATTTATCTATATCTTCGAAAACGAGATTGTTTTTGAAATAGCAAGAATGAGTTCGGTCAGGTGCGCCGCGTCCGCATCCCTGACGTTGAGGTGGAAAAGCCGGTCTTGTGCTTTTCTTGCAAGACTGTTCCGGTAGGTCTTGTCGTAGTATACCAGCACTAGCCGCATAAATTCGTCCATCCGGTTTTCACGGATCGCCGAGATCGCATCTTTGGTCTGCACGGGGCCGAGGCGCTTGTGAATACGTTCGGTGCAGTTGATCAGGAAATCTTTGTCGAGTTGTCCATATTCGTCGACCAGCGAGGCAATGCGTGTTTTCAAATCTACTTCCAGGTCAATCACAGGCGCTGAGCTCATTTGTTGCCATAGCGGTGCAGGAATGGTCAGCTTACCAATATTACGGCTTTCGTCTTCGAGCCAAACGGTCTGCTGAGCGTCGATGTCTTTCAGCCGGAAAGCCAGCTCATTCTCAAATTGTTCCTGCGTTGGCTGCACCATTTTGTTCATGGATCCAAATGCAGATCCCTGGTGCCGGGCAAGGTCTTCCAGGTCGATCATTTGTTCGCCGCGCCCAGCGAGTTCATTCAGAATCCGGGTTTTTCCCGAGCCGGTCATTCCGCCGAGCAGGAGCGCCTGGTATTGTTTCTCGAACAAATTCAGGGCCCATCTGCGGTAACTTTTATAGCCGCCCTCGATCAGATAGACTTCAAATCCGTACAGGTCAAGCGCCCAGGCCATCGCCACGCTCCGCATCCCGCCGCGCCAGCAATGCACACCAACCCGTTTTTCAGGTACCACTTCCAGCGCTTTTTTAATATAGCCCGACCATTTTGGCCCGGTGAGGTCAAAACCCAGCATGATCGCCGCCTCGCGTCCGACCTGCTTGTAGGTAGTGCCCACAACCACCCTCTCTTCGTTGCTGAAAAGCGGCAGGTTAAATGCACCGGGAATATGTCCGTGTGCAAATTCTGCCGGGGTACGTACATCGGCGAGTGGTACCGGAATATCGAGTTTTATGAATTCGTCAAAAGTGATGTTCCTGATCATGCCGCTATCAGTTCATCGGGTAACCTTTGTCTATCCAGTTCACTTTCAGGTTTGTGGGCAGATTCAGCAACTTGTGATTTTTGAAACCCATATCATTTAATAAACTGAAAGCAGGGCGGATATTAGGGCAGTCTTTAAATGGGCAGCAGCCGCAGTACAACACGATTTGCTTGTCTTTCGGCTCTTTTGACAGTCGCTCGCGGAGCTGGGTCAGGTTTTCCTTATCCTTTGCAGGATTGGCCTCTACGGCACCTTTGATCAATCCAGCCGGCCCTATACTGATTACTAATGGTTGTTTTTGAGTTGGATCTGTAATGATATCCACCAGCGCCTTTGGTTCCATCAGCTGGAACACGTTCCAGGGCTCTTCGTGAATTGCTATGAAGCTGGCGCAGCAAATCCCAAAGGCCACGAGAATAAATTGCAGGTTTTTTCTATTTTTCATAATCTCCGGTTTCTAAATTAATGGGTTAAACGATGGAATCGTTGGGCAATAGTCCTGTTTCCAATGGCAAGTTAATTCATTCGGCAGGAATATCCCGACCACGCCGACTAACTCATTCGTCAACCAACAAACGTGCTGCATTCGAAAAGCGCGGGAGTTGGCTTTTATTGAAATGATTTAATAAAAAATATTGTGATTTACAGGTACGATGTGCTTATTTTGAGTACCTAACTCAGGAATTCCAATGAAATTGCCTTTCCACCGCACTGATGCACCTGACGACAACAGCACCTGGCAGCGATTTATTGCGGGGGATGTTGATGCATTCGAGCAGCTGATGTCCATGCATTTTCAGGGATTGTTCCATTACGGCAGCAAGTTTTCGAGGGATAAGGAATTTGTGAAAGATGCGATTCAGGATCTGTTTCTGATACTTTGGGAAAAGAGGCGGAAACTGAGTCACGAGGTCGTTGTGAGACCTTATCTAATGGCGTCGCTTCGCCGGCTCATGCACCGAAGCCAGCAATCGCGGTTTCCGATTCTGGATATTTCGAAGGATAACCAGGAGGCAAACTTCGAGATCGCTTTTTCGGTAGAACAGGATTATATTGAACACGAATCCACCATTGTCCTGGCCAATAAACTGAAACATCTGCTCGACCAGCTCCCAACTCGCCAGAAGGAGGTTATCTACCTCAAATTTTTCCAGGAAATGGACCGGACGCAGATCTCCGAGATCATGGATATTTCCCCCCAAACCGTTTCCAACTTACTTCAAATTGCAATCAAGCAACTCAAAAATTACTGGGGCGTCACGCTTCCTATCTTCTTTTTAATGCATATCCTTATATAAAATCGCTTCTTTATTATATTGATTCTCAGCTTTTTATATTTTTCTCAGAAAAAATTTAAAAAAGTTTTGGTATCCCGCGCCTGTTCTTGTCTATAGCCATTCGGACGCAAGTACTGATATGGAACAATACAAAAATTTTGGGGTGGATGATTTTGTCTGGGACCCTTTTTTCAGGCAATGGATTTTGACACCCACCAGGGAATCGAATACGGAATGGAACAACTGGCTGGCCGCCAATCCCGACTGTGAAGCGACAGTCGCGCAGGCCAGGCAGCTGGTTCTGGCGCTCCGTGTGAATGAAACCAATCTACCCGAGCGTGAAGTCAGTGACACAATTGCGGCGGCAATGGGCCGCATTGCAAAACCCGCGCAGGAAGAGGAATATACTTTACCCAACCGTTTTTATCAATCCTGGTGGTTCCGCATTGCGGCTTCGGTGATTCTTCTGCTCGCAATAGGCTGGACGATCCGGATTTATCGTACTCCCGCGCCCCAATTGGCTGTGACAGAAGTGGTTCCTGATACCGTCAAACCGATGGAACCGGTGGTAGCGATGCTCGAAAAGGTCAATACGGGCTCTGCGCCGATTACGATCAGGCTTTCTGACAAGAGTAAGATCACACTAAAAAAGGGCAGCAGTCTGCGTTATCCGTCCACCTTTGAAGCGTCACAAAGAGAAGTTTACCTGACCGGTGAGGCGTTTTTTGATATTTCCAAAGATCCTGAAAGACCGTTTATCGTCTATGCCAACGAGTTGGTTACCAAAGTATTAGGAACAAGTTTCCTGATCAAAGCTTACCCGACGAGCCGCGAAGTGACGGTGGAAGTGAAAACCGGCCGCGTTTCAGTATCAACGCGAACCGACCGGCTGAATGCTGCTACACGCCGGGAGACGGAAGGTGTGATCTTGTCGCCGAACCAGAAAGTGATTTTTGAGCGGAATGAGATCAGAATGGTCAAGACGCTGGTAGAGCGGCCCGCGATCATTGTTTCGAAAGCCAATATTCCCCAGTTCCAATTTGAAGATACGCCGGTGAGCGAGGCTTTTGGCGCGATCGCGAAAGCGTACGGAATTGCGATTCTGTTTGACGAAGAACTCCTGAGCGGGTGCCCGATCACCGCGACGCTGGACAACCAGCCGCTGCACGACAAGCTGACGATCATTTGTAAAGCCATTGAAGCTACTTACGAGATCGTTGACGGTCAGATCATTATCAATAGTAAAGGATGCAAAACCGATATTTAGTTTCCATTTATCCAACCTAAAACAAAGCGCGTATACGAGACAGGAAATTTAACTAAATCCCCAAAAAGAAAGAGCCGGCAATGTTCCCGCATCACCGGCTCCGATACTCCCCTGAATGATTTGGCGTCATATCCTCCGCAATGGAGGCAGGGGTCTGTTTTGCCTAATTTCTATCATAACAAAACAATCAAATCTATGAAAAAAACCTTTATGTACCGAAAGGTACTGTTGTGGACGATGAGAATAACAGCTACCCAACTCATTTTTGCCCTGATGTTTATAGGGACCGGCTATGCGCGGGAGGGAAGTGCCCAGTCGCTACTGGGGCAGAAGATATCTGTGAGCGCGACCGGCAGTGAAGTAAAAAAGGTACTAAGCCAGATCGAAAAGCAGGCGGAAGTAAGGTTTGTATTTAGTTCAAAGCTGATCAAATCCGCCCGGAAAGTGTCGATCGATATAAAGCAAAAGCCTTTGTATGAAGTACTTGACAATGTTCTTACGCCGCTGAACCTGCAATACGAGGTTTCAGGTAAAATTATCATTTTAAAACGACTAGGAAATTTTCCCGATGAAAAAGCTCCGGACGGCGCACCAAAAAAGAACGTTTCTGGAAAAGTTTTAGATGAAGCCCAGCGCGGACTTCCGGGCGTAAGTGTGGTTTTAAAAGGCTCGCAAATTGGCGCGACAACGGATTCGGAAGGGTTTTTTCAGTTAAATATCCCAGACAATACGCCTTCGGATGCAATGCTGGTATTCAGCTTTGTGGGTTACACCAGCCAGGAGTTGGCGATCAATGGGCAGGCTGCATTTACCGTGAGCCTGGTACCTGAGGATAAAAGTCTGTCGGAAGTGGTGGTAGTTGGTTACGGAACGCAGAAAAAGGTTAATCTCACAGGCTCAGTGTCCGTGGTAACCTCAGAAGAACTGACCAGGAGGCCGGTTGGGCAGACTTCGGCTGCCTTGCAGGGCGTCGTGCCAGGTCTTACCGTAACCCAGCGTTCGGGACAGCCGGGCCGCGACGGTGCCGGACTGCGGATCAGGGGAGTGGGTACGACCGGAAATTCGGACCCGCTCGTGATTGTGGACGGCGTTGAATCGGCTATCAACAACATTGACCCAAACGAAATTGAGAATATATCTATCCTGAAAGATGCTTCTTCCGCTGCCATTTACGGTTCGCGGGCTGCAAATGGCGTGATCCTGATCACCACCAAGCGCGGCAGTGAAAAAGGAATGAGTGTGAATTATAATATGTACGCTGGCTGGCAAACCCCGACCGACACGCCCGACAAAGTGAACGGGATAGACCATATTAACCTCATCAACGAAGCTTACACAAACACCGGCAGAAGCCCGTTATATACCGAGCAGTATATTCAGGATTACCTCACAAAGGGACCTACCGATCGCGACCAGTTTCCGGATACAGACTGGCAGAAAATGACTTTGAAAAACAGCGGGTTTATGCAAAGTCACTACATCGGGGTCAATGGGGGGAATGACAAGGTGAAGGTACTGGGTTCATTCAGCTACCTGGATCAGGATGGAATTATCCCGAATACGAACTTCAAACGCTATAATTTGCGGATTAATACCGACGCCAAGATCGGGAAGAAGCTGAGTACGTCGATGGACATTTTCCTCCGTCGCACCGACCTTACCGAGCCTTCTTCGGGTGCTGGATACGTATTTCACTGGATGCGCCGCATTCCTGCAAACCAGGCCGGGATCCTTTCTTCGGGTAAATATGGAGAAGGCTGGAACGGAGATCACCCGCTTGCCAGAGCGAAGGACGGAGGGTTGACGCAGGAATCTTCGCTGAGCTCGATCCTTAACTTAAACCTTACTTACAAGCCTACTTCCTGGCTGACTGCCAATCTGATCTACGCGCCGAAGTTCAACCTTCCTTTTAACAAAACATTCAATAATACGGTCCAGACCTACCGCTGGGACGGATCGCCGAGTTATGCGGTACCTGCGAGAAATTCGCTTTCGCAGAGTTCAAGCCGGGAGTGGTACAATAACCTGCGCGCATTGGTCACGTTCGACAAAACATTCGGCGATCACCACCTGACTGTATTAGGCGGTTTTCAGCGCGAAGACCAGCGCAATGCGTGGATCTCAGTTTATCGCGAAGTGTTTTTGTTGCCTGATTATCAGGAGATCAACGCTGGTAACCGGGAAAACGAGCGTACCGGTGGTTCTGCGGAGCACTGGGCTTTGCAATCCTATTTTGGCCGGTTGAATTACAATTACAAAGAGAAATATCTGTTTGAGGCGAATGCGCGTTACGACGGTTCTTCACGGTTTGCGACGGGAAATAAATATGCGGTATTTCCTTCATTCTCTGCGGGTTGGAGAATTATCGAAGAGTCTTTCATGAGTGGTTTGTCAAATGTTGTGACAGACATGAAACTGAGAGCTTCGTGGGGAAAGCTGGGTAACCAGAACATCGGGCTCTATCCTTTCGCCGCATTTATCGGTATTGGCAGCAGTAACTACATTTTTGACGGAAAAAACATTACCGGTGCCTCGCTGAATGAAATGGCAAACCCTGCGATCCGCTGGGAATCGACTACCGCGACGAACTTTGGTCTTGACCTGACTTTATGGTCAAAACTGAATGTGACTGCTGAATATTACATGCGCCGCACCGACGATATTCTGCTCCGGCTGGACATTCCGACGATGATCGGCCTCACTGCGCCTTACCAGAATGCGGGCGTGGTGCGTAACAAAGGCTGGGACGTTTCGCTGGGTTACCGCGACCGGATTGAAGACTTTACCTACAATGTTTCCGTCAACTTTTCCGATGTAAAAAATAAGGTCGTTGATATGCGCGGCGTGCAGCGGAGCGGCCTGCAGGTGAGCAACGAAGGCTACCCGATCGGCTCGTTTTACGGATATGTAGCCGACGGTTTTTTCCAGACCGAAACCGAAGTGAAAGAGCACGCGAAACAGTTTGGCAATGTAGCGCCGGGCGATATCAGATACCGTGATCTGAATGACGATGGTATTATCAATAACCTCGATCAGCAGGTAATCGGCAGCAATATCCCTCGGTACAATTACAGCGCAAACTTCGATTTCGGCTACAAAGGCATCGACCTTTCGGTGTTCCTCCAAGGGGTAGGTAAAGTGGACGGTTACCTGAGCGGCCACGGAATTATGCCGTTTTTTGAGGGAAGTACCATTCAGGAATCGCAGCGCGACAGCTGGCGGCCGGATAATACCGACGCCGAGTTTCCGAGACTTGCTTTTAACGAAACCAACAACATTCAGAACTCTTCTTACTGGCTGAGAAATGCCGCTTATCTGCGGATAAAAAACATTCAGCTCGCCTACACCATTCCGCAATCGCTCCTAAAAAACAAGGTGCAAAAGCTTCGGATCTACGCGAGCGGACAGAATATGTTCACGTTCGACAAGTTCTGGCCGGGATTCGACGTGGAGGCTCCGGTGGGCAATGCAGGCTGGTACCCGCAGATGAAAGTGTATACCGTGGGATTAGATGTAAGGTTTTAGTATTTAAATTTTTGATACGATGAAATTCACAAAATATATACTGCTCATTTTTTGCTGCATTGCCGTCACTTCCTGCGACGATTACCTCGAAAGATTTCCGCTCGACAATCCCTCGGACGAAACTTTCCTACGCACCGAAGCCGAGCTCGACCTGGCCGTGACTGGGGTTTACAATACCCTTTGGTTTGGCGGGGCTGGGGATGTGAACGGGCCGTTTTTCCAGATGCTCGACGCTGCTACGGATATTGGCTGGGAGCGGAATACCAGTTCCCTTCAGAATCTCGGGATGGGGAATGCGAATGCGGATAATGCGATGATTTCCAGCTATTGGAGCGGTTTTTACCGCGGTATCGGTCGCTGCAACTACATTCTTTCCAAAGCCGAGCCGCTCGCCGCGATCGTGCCGGAAGCCAAATACAACCGTTTAATGGCGGAGGTGAGATTTTTGAGGGCGTATTTTTATTCTATCATCAATGAGCTTTACGGCGGCGTGCCTCTGCTGACCAAACCTGTACTGCTCAACGAATCGCAGCTTCCGCGTAATACAAAGGATGAGGTCACCGATTTTATTATCGCCGAGCTCGATGCGATTGCGCCCGCGCTGCTCGCCGAAACCGGTACGGTGAACAAAGGTCGCGCGAACAAGGGTGCTGCGCTTGCATTGAAATCGCGCATTGCGCTTTTCAACAAACGCTATGAAGCAGCGGCACAAGCGGCTTCGGAACTGATGAAATTGGGCACTTATAGCCTGCACGGCGACTTTACCCAGCTGTTTCAGTATGCGGGCCAGGGTTCCAAAGAGATCATTTTTTCGGTTCAATATTTAAAAGGCACGAAAGTGCACAGCTTGCCAAGGTTCTTCTTTTCCCGCATTGCATTGGGGCATTCGAACAAGATCCCGGTGCAGGCGCTGGTCGATTCCTATGCTTGCATTGACGGACTTCCGATTGATAAATCGCCCCTTTTTGATCCCAAAAAACCATTTGCAAACCGCGATCCGCGACTTACCCAAACCGTCGTTCTGCCGCAAACGCGTTTTATTAATTACCTGTTTGAAACACATCCCGATAGTTTGATGACGTTGGATTATTCGACCACTCCGGCACGCCGCGTGCAAAATGTGGAAGCGACGCATGCCTACGCAACCTTCTCGGGCTATTTGTGGCGCAAATACACCGACGTGGCTGATTTTCCGGATATCGACAACAGCGAGCTGGGCGTGATCCTGTTCAGGTATGCCGAAGTTTTGCTCAATTATGCAGAAGCAAAAATCGAGTTGAACCAGCTGGATGCGTCTGTATATGAAGCGATTAACGCTGTGAGGCAGCGTCCGGGCGTAAATATGACGGCGGTCACGGCTGGCAAAACGCAGGCAGAACTGCGATCGATCATCCGCATTGAGCGGAAGTCGGAATTTGCAGGCGAGGGGCTGCGATTGTTTGACATCCGTCGCTGGAATATTGGGGAGGATGTGATGAAAGGCCCGCTGAGAGGCCGGATCCGCAATGCATTTCTGTCGAGCGCGCCTAGGATCGATGAGAATGGAACGCCACATTACGAGAACGTGGCCAATGCATCGCAAATGCGCGTGATCGAAACCCGGTCGTATAGCAACGAACGTGACAATCTGTGGCCGATCCCGAGGCTTGAAAGAGAGGTGAATCCGACTTTAACGCAGAATCCCAACTATTAACCAAAAAGCACAGGCAGCGTGAACCCTGTCTGTGCTTTTGCATTTATTCTCATTTAAATTAAAAGAAATGTCAAAACTCAAACTCCGTAAAACCCTTATTCTGCCACTTGCATTGGCAATGCTCACTGTTTTGCCCGCGCAAAGACCGCCGGTCCGGGAGGCTAAGCAAACCGTTGATATCTGTATTTACGGCGGAACTGCTGCCGGCGTGATCGCTGCTTATACTGCCAAAAAGATGGGTAAGTCGGTGATATTGATCGAACCGACCGCGCATTTAGGGGGAATGACTTCCGGCGGGCTCGGGCAAACGGATATCGGTAACAAGTATGCCATTTCAGGTCTCTCCCTTGATTTTTACCGAAGACTGGGCAAGCATTACGGGAAGTTTGAACAATGGATATTCGAACCCAGCGTGGCTAAAAAGTACTTGCAGCAATACCTCGACGAGGCTGGAATTAAGGTAACGTACCAGCACAGAATTGTTTCGGCAAATAAAAATAAGGGTACTATTCAATCCATCATTCTTGAAAACAGCCTGAAACCCGAAGCCGCAACGAACCTGAACGTCGAAGCGAAAATGTTTATCGACTGTTCTTATGAAGGTGATTTAATGGCAAAAGCTGGCGTTTCCTATGCAGTTGGTCGCGAGGCAAATTCCGAATACAATGAGACAATTAATGGTGTACAGTTAATGGACGGCCACCAGCTTCCAAATGGTATTGATCCTTACAAAACGCCCGGCAAGCCGGAAAGCGGGTTGTTATGGGGTATTTCAAATGAAAAGCTTGCTCCGACAGGCAGCGGCGACAAGAAAGTGCAGGCTTACAATTACCGGATCTGCCTTACTTCTGACCCGGCGAATCAGGTACCTATTACCCGGCCGGCAGGATACGATTCCACGCATTATGAGTTGCTGGTGAGGTTAATGCAAAAGAATCCGACCAAAAAAGCACTGAACGATTACTTTATATGGAGCCCGATGCCGAACAAAAAAACGGACATCAACAACCGCAACGGGTTTTCAACCGATATGATCGGGATGAATTACGACTATCCCAATGGTAGCTACCAGGTGCGGGAACGCATTGTCAAAGACCATGAAACCTACACAAAAGGCCTTCTCTACTTCGTGGGCCACGATCCGCGCGTGCCCGAAGAGCTGCGCAAGTCAATGTTGAAATGGGGTTATCCCAAAGATGAATACACAGAAAACGGCAACTGGTCGCCGCAGCTTTACATTCGGGAAGCACGGAGAATGGTCGGCAGCTATGTAATGACGCAGGCGAATTGCGAAGGAAAGGAAAAAGTGAACGATGGGGTAGGAATGGCCGCTTACACGATGGATTCGCACAATATCCAGCGCCTGGTTGTGGATGGGAATACGAAAAACGAGGGTAATGTAGAAGTGGGCGGCTTTGGTCCGTACCCGGTTTCTTACCGTGCTATTATCCCGAAGGAAAGTGAATGCAAGAATCTGCTCGTGCCAGTCTGTCTGTCGGCGACGCATATTGCCTATGGATCTATCCGGATGGAGCCGGTATTTATGGTATTGGCGCAATCATCCGCAGTTGCAGCGGCAATGGCGATCGACGCGAAGGTGAGCGTGCAACAAGTGGACGCGCAAAAGCTGATTAAAAAACTGGCCGCAGATCCGCTGGCAAATGGTTCGGTGCAGCAGGTATTGGTGGATAATGAAAATGAAAATGCCGTGAAAGTAATGGGCGAATGGAAGAGCGGAAAACGAGGCAGTTACGGTCCTTCATTGCTATCCTCCAACCCACAGAACAAGGCGCTGCAAACCGTAAGATTTACGCCCGACGTGCCCAAAAGCGGTAAATACGCGGCCTATTACTACTTTCCTAAGTTAGCCGGCCTGTCGTCGCATTACCCGATCATCGTTTCTGACGGCAAGAAGAGCAAGGATGTTACCCTTAAAACTGCTGATATTGAAGTGGTTGGGCAAACTTCCGGTGAGTGGGTTTCCCTGGGTACTTTCGATCTGCCTGCGGGGAAATCGGCATTTGTGGAAGTCTCAAATAAAGATGCAGACGGGCTGGTTTTGGCAGATGCCATTTTACTTGTTCCTGTTTCAAAATAGTTTTTTCTTTTATCCTCAATACCAATGAAACAATTCTTTTCGCTTCTGCTGGTCGGGTTTTTGGTCAGCTACCAGTCAAATGCTCAGAAATCGGCCACTTACTCTGCTGATGTGATCGTATACGGAGGCACTTCCGGCGCGGTGACGGCGGCTGTGCAGGTTGTGAAACAAGGTAAAACGGTACTCGTCGTCTCACCGGATAAGCACCTGGGCGGACTTAGTTCGGGAGGATTGGGCTTTACAGATACCGGCAACAAGTCGGTGATCGGCGGCCTCGCGCGTGAATTTTACCACCGCCTGTATATGCATTACGAAAAGCCCGAAGCGTGGGAATGGCAGAAGAAAGAAGAATATGGCAATAAAGGTCAGGGTACCCCCGCCATGGACGGCGCCGACCGGACGATGTGGATCTTCGAACCCAAAGTGGCAGAGAAGGTTTTTGAGGATTTTGTGAAAGAAAACAATGTGAAAATATACCGCGACGAGTGGCTCGACCGTAAGAAAGGCTTGGTTAAAAAAGATGGTAAAATTGTATCTATCAAAACGCTGAGCGGAAAGACGTTTACAGGTAAAATGTTCATTGACGCTACCTATGAGGGCGATTTAATGGCAGCCGCGGGTGTCAAATATCACGTGGGAAGGGAAGCTAACAGTGTTTATAATGAAGAATGGAACGGTATTCAGGCGGGCGTTTTTCAGCACGGACATTATTTCAAAAAGAATATCAGTCCGTACAAGATCGAAGGTGATCCGAAGAGTGGCCTGCTGCCTTATGTATCAGCAGAAAAAATTGGCAAAAACGGAGAAGGCGACAACAAAATCCAGGCTTACTGCTTCCGGATGTGCCTTTCAATGAACCCCGACAACCGCATTCCCTTTGCGAAGCCGGCGGGTTATGATCCTGCTAAATACGAACTGCTGGCCCGCGTGTACAAAGCCGGCTGGACGGAAACTTTTGACAAATACGACCCTATTCCTAACAAAAAAACGGATACCAACAACCACGGGCCGTTCAGCACCGATTTTATCGGGCAAAATTACGACTACCCGGAGGCAACTTACGAGCGCAGAAAGGAAATCATCAAAGCGCACGAAATGTATCAAAAAGGTTTGATGTACTATCTCAGCAATGATTCGAATGTGCCCCAGGATGTGCGCACAGAAATGGCGAAATGGGGATTGCCGAAAGATGAATTCAAGGACAATGGCGGCTGGCCGCATCAGCTTTATATCCGCGAGGCGCGCCGCATGATCGGGAAGGAAGTGATGACGGAAAATGAAACTTTGGGTAAAAAAGCTGTGAATGAATCCGTAGGAATGGGCTCCTATTCGCTGGATTCGCATAATGCGCAACGGTACGTGACGGAAGACGGGTTTGTTCAGAATGAGGGGGATATTGGTGTGCATCCTAAAACGCCTTACGCGATTTCTTATGGTTCGCTGGTTCCGAAGAAGGAGGAATGCCAGAATCTGCTGGTACCTGTGTGCGTTTCCAGCTCGCATATTGCTTACGGATCCATTCGAATGGAGCCGGTATTTATGATTTTGGGCCAGAGCGCGGCTTCTGCAGCGATATTGGCGATCGACAAGAATATCGCCGTGCAAGATGTAAGTTACGCTGATCTGCGCGGACAGCTTTTGAAGGACAAGCAAAGACTCGAATACGTGGCGCCAGCCAAAAATTAAGCATTCAGTCAGGTCCGCCGTAGTGCCGGCGGACCTGATTTTTAAGGGACAGGATCGAAAATATTAGCTAATATAGCGGCACCAAATTCCTAAGGCCCGTTTTCGATCAATATGAAGATTCAGAAGTACCTTGTTGCCTTCGTTCTCGCTACAATTTTCACCAGTTCCTCTTTCAGTCAGGTCAGCCTGGCGACCTCCGTTTCTGCGACGGCCGGCAAGGAACTCTTCACTACCTACTGCGCTTCCTGCCATGCTTTGGAGGCCGAAGAAATGGGGCCGCGCCTAGGCGGCGTTACCCGCATTTTCTCGAATACAGAACTGATCAGTTTTATTAAAAACCCGAATGCGGTCATTGAAAAGGGCGACAAGCGCGCGGTAGCACTTGCGCGACGCTTCAAAATGGTGATGCCGCCTTTTGATTTCCTGAAAGACGAGGAGATCAAATCCATTATCTCTTACCTCGATGCCGAGACCAAATCGCTCGACCTGAAACCGCTCGTCGTGGACACGATCGGCACAGGCGCGAAACCTGCCAGGCTTGCTGCGCCCATTACGAAATCGGGCTTGAAGATTGAGCTGGAAGATTTTGTCACGATTCCTTTTTCAAGCAAAAAAATGCCGCGGACACGCATTGCATTTACCCGGCCGGGACCAGCGGGCGACAGCTCCCTCTTTGTAAGCGACCAGCGTGGGCTTATTTATAAAGTTCAAAACAGGCAGGTTGAAACCTTTCTCGATATTCGTGATCTCGTCGCCGATTTTATCAACGAACCCGGCTTGGGTACAGGTCTGGGCAGCTTTGCATTTCATCCCGATTACCAGCGCAACGGTTTGATTTACATTACACATACCGAAGCTTATAAGGGTAAGTCTGCTGATTACGAATTACACGACAGCATCAAAGTCGCCATGCAATGGGTGGTTTCGGAATGGAAAATGAAGGATGTGAAAAGTCCTGTTTTTGAGGGTTTCCGGCGAGAGTTGCTGCGGGTAAATGTACCGGGAGCAGTGCATGGCGTTCAGGAAATCGCATTTCAACCTGGAATAAGTAAGAAAAACAAAGATTACGGGCTACTGTACATCGGGATTGGCGACGGCTCTTCCACGATCAGCGGCTATCCCGAGCTTTGTCACACCTTGAAATCGCCCCTCGGTACCATTCTCCGCATTGATCCACTTGGGAAAAACAGCCGTAACGGAAATTATGGTATCCCCAAAGACAATCCGTTTTCAGCCAGAAAGGACAAGGATATTTATAAAGAAATTTACGCTTACGGTTTCCGGAATCCGCACAGAATGACGTGGTATGAAGGAAAACTGTTCAGCTCGGAAGTAAGCGAATCAAATTTCGAAGAGATTAATCTGGTTGTAAAAGGGGGAGATTACGGGTGGAACGTCCGGGAAGGCAACTACGGTATTTCAAGCAAAGACCTCAAAAATGTGTTCAAGATTACCGGCGCGGATTCACTGCAATTTATACTCCCTTTTGCATTGTACGACCATTACGATGGTACGGCGATCAGCGGCGGGCATGTGTATGAAGGGGATATTGCTGCGCTAAAAAACAAATACGTTTTCGGGGATATTGCCACGGGAAAGCTCTTCTATATCAATATGGATAAAAAACTGAGCGACCCGACGATTCACGAACTGGTGATTTCAGAAAATGGAAAAGACAGTAATCTGGTTGAGCTGACCGGGTCGAAAAGGGTGGATGTCCGGATCGAATATGACCTGGTAACGAAGGAAATGTATGTGATGACGAAACCCTACGGAAAGATCCGCCGCATTAAAAATGCATTTATAGAGGCAGTTAAGTGATTGACTGTCTTTTAATTACTTTAAAATAATTTATTGAAATGAAAATCAGGAGCTACGAGTTATTCCAGGTGCCGCCGAGGTGGCTATTCCTTAAAATCGAAACCGACGAAGGTATTATAGGCTGGGGCGAGCCGGTGATCGAAGGCAAGGCTGCGACGGTGAAAGCGGCCGTGATCGAATTAATGGACACGCTGATCGGCAAGGATCCGATGGATATTGAAGGCCACTGGAATACGATGTACCGGGGCGGATTTTACCGTGGCGGCCCGATCCTGATGAGCGCGATCGCTGGTATCGACCAGGCGCTCTGGGATATTAAGGGTAAATTTTACAATGCGCCTGTATATGAGCTGCTTGGCGGTAAATGCCGTGACAAGATCAAGGTATATTCCTGGATCGGCGGCGACCGCCCGGCTGACGTGGCGAATGCGGCCAAGCTGGCGCTCGACAGCGGTTTTCGTGCGATCAAAATGAATGCGACGGACGAAATGCAGTACGTCGATTCCTACGAAAAGATTGATCTGGTTCTCCTGCGCGTTGCCTCGATAAGGGAGGCGGTAGGTTATGGGCTCGATATCGGCGTCGATTTTCACGGCAGGCTGCATAAGCCGATGGCGAAAGTGCTGGCGAAGGAGCTGGAACAATTCCGTCCGATGTTTATCGAGGAACCCGTTTTACCCGAAAACAACGAGGCGCTGCGCGAAATTGCGAACCATACCTGCATTCCCATCGCGACAGGTGAGCGGATGTTCAGCCGCTGGGATTTCAAAAATCTGCTGACGCAGGGTTATGCGGATATTATCCAGCCCGATTTGTCGCACGCGGGCGGAATTACTGAATGCAAGAAGATCCTTTCTATGGCCGAGGCTTTTGACGTGGCTGCCGCGCCGCATTGTCCGCTCGGCCCTATCGCACTGGCCGCCTGTTTGCAGGTGGATGCTACCTGTCACAATGCATTTATCCAGGAGCAAAGTCTGGGTATTCACTACAACCAGGGGAGTGATCTGATGGACTACCTGACGGACAAATCGGTGTTTTCTTATGAAGCCGGTTTTGTCAAAATTCCTTCGGGGCCGGGACTCGGCATTGAGGTGGATGAAGACCAGGTACGCAAAATGGCCCAGGTAGGTCATAACTGGAAAAACCCGCTTTGGAAACACGAAGACGGCAGCGCCGCGGAATGGTGATCCGCTAGGTTTTATTATACTTTTTCAGCTCCCGCAGTCCGAGATTTTAGTTGGGGCTGCGGGAGTTTTTGCTTGTGCTCAAATTTGACGGTAAGCCTCTCTTTCGCCCATATTCTTCCAATTTCTCTATTTTTTATCCAGATAATTAAAAAATTAATGCGTTTTCAGGCGCTGTTAATTTTTTATTAACGATTTCTTAATAGTGCCCGCCTTTATTTGGACCCATGGTTCGGCCAACCAAAGTACAGATCAGAAACCACGTGCTCACCTATGGATCAGGCAATAATGAAACTGGATTTAAACGGATAATATGGAAAATCAACTTTTATTAAAACGGGAAGTTTTAAAGAATTTCCAAAAATTACTCAGGTACGCAGGTATTTGCTGCTGTCTGATTTTAACGATGAATAGTCGCTCGCTGGCGCAAAATGCAAGTGGCGAGGTGACGATTTCAGGGGAGGTGAGGGATGAAAAGAACCTGAGCATCCCAGGTGCGAGCATCGTTTTGCAAGGCACTGCGAAAGGTACCACAAGCGACGCGGACGGTAAATTTTCGCTGTCTGTCCCTCGTTCGGGATCGGTATTGATCGTGAGCTTTCTGGGTTACCGGCGCCAGGAGATTACGGTGGGCAGCCAAACCGTTTTCGATATTAAAATGGAGCTCAGTACCGACGAACTGAACGAGGTAGTAGTGGTGGGTTATGGTACCCAGCGAAAGCAAACTTTGACCGGCGCGATTTCGAATATTGTCACCGAGCAGATCAAAACTACAACCCACACCAGCCTTGCGCAGAGCTTGCAGGGAAAGATCGCCGGTGTCCAGATCCGCCAGAATTCGGGTGAACCAGGCTCTTTCAGTACCAATATCAATATCCGCGGTTTCGGTGAACCTCTGTATGTGGTAGACGGCGTGGCGCGTGACGGCGGGTATGAATTTCAAAAGATCAATCCGGACGATATTGAGAGCATTTCGGTACTGAAAGATGCGTCGGCTGCTATTTTCGGTATTCGCGCAGGAAACGGGGTTGTGATCGTGACTACGAAAAAAGGGAAGAAAGGAAAGCCACAGTTTAGTTACAATGCAGTTTACGGAAGACAAAGTCCGACGGATGTTCCGACCATGACGAATGCATTGCAATGGGCTGAAATGCGGAATGATGCGGCGAAAAACCTGGGCGAAAATCCGGTGTATTCGCCCGAAGAGATCGAGAAGTTCAGGGCTGGCGCGCCGGGTTATGAAAGTACTGACTGGTACAAGCAAGTACTCAACAAATCATCGGCGCAGCAGCAGCATTTTATTTCAGCTTCGGGCGGTGAAGGTGCGGCGACCTATTTCGCGAGTTTTGGTTACCAGAACGAAGGCGGCCTGCTGAAAAGCAAGGATATGGGGTATCAGAAATACACTTTCCGGACCAATATCGGTATTGATCTGACCAAAAACCTGAAAACCGATATTATCCTGTCAGGGTTGTTTGATAAGCGGGACCAGCCGGGAGATAACTTTTTCAACATTTACAAAGGTACCCGCATTGCACTTGCTACCGAGCGGCCTTTTGCAAACGATAATCCGAGATATCCGGCACTATTGAGCGGCGGCTATAATCCGGTAGCGCTTGCAAACGGCGACCTGACCGGGTACAGCGAAGATGTGAACAAATTTTTTCAATCCACTTTCGCATTGACCTATACAGTTCCATTCGTGCCAGGTTTGCGGGTGAAAGGGTTGGTCGCTTATGATAGCAATAACTACCGCAACAAGTCGGTTTCGAAGAGCTATAACCTGTATACTTACGATGCTACGCTGGATAAATACACGGCACATCAGCAGCGGAACCCTTCGCGTATCGGCAATAATTTTTCCGATAATAACCGCGTCACTTTCCAGGGGCAGCTATTTTACAATACGGTAATTGCCAAAAACCATAACCTCGGCGCGACGCTTGTTTACGAACAGCAGGAATCCAAAAACCGCTGGGCGGGGCTGGGACGCGAATATGCATTTTACACGAATGATCAGATCGATCAGGCGGGGTTGAATAATCAGACTACAAATGGTTCTGAAAGTGAATATGCGAGCCAGTCTTTGGTGGGGCGTTTGAATTACGATTTCAAGGAAAAATATCTGCTGGAAGTTGCGGCGCGCTACGATGGTTCTTACCGCTATCACCCAGATCGTCGCTGGGGACTTTTCCCGGTGGTTTCGGCTGGCTGGCGGATTTCCGAGGAGGAATTCATGAAACGCATTCCGTTGATCTCGATGCTGAAACTGAGAGGATCTTACGGATTGGTGGGAGCAGATGCAGGCGCGCCGTTCCAATATGTGCCCGGCTTCTCGCTCACCGGCGGCGGCGGTTATGAATTTAACAATGGAAATTATACTACGGGAGCCGCTTCTCCGGCGATCGTAAACGAAAAACTGACTTGGTTTAAATCCAATATCCAGGATATCGGGATCGATGTGGGCCTTTTTGACAACAAGGTAGACTTCACTTTTGACATTTACCAAAGAGACAGAAAAGGCTTGCTGGCGCGGAGAAACGTGTCTTTACCCAATACTTTCGGCGGAACTTTACCCGAAGAAAACCTGAATAGCGACCGAGTTCGCGGGATCGAGCTTTCGGCAGGTTACAGCGGCCAGATCCGCGATTTCAAATATGGTATTTCAGGGAATTTCAACTACGCCCGGACGATGAACCGGTACGTGGAGCGTGGCGACTTTCTGAGCAGTATGGACAAATGGCGCGGCGGGGCAGCCAACCGCTGGAACGACGTGGTGTGGGCTTACCAGCTCGAAGGTCAGTTTCAGAATGCGGATGAAGTGATTTACGCGCCGATCCAAAACGGCGACCTGGGCAATACACGCGAGCTTCCGGGAGATTTCCGGTATAAGGATGTGGACGGAAACGGCGTGATCGACGGCAACGACGCAATGCCGCTCTTTTTCGGCGGCGACCCGAAAATGTACTACGGCGTGACCTTGAATGCGGAATGGAAAGGCTTTGATTTCACGGCATTGTTCCAGGGTTCGGGTAAATACAGCGTGCGGTTCCGGGAGGTTTATGCAGAGGTTTTTGCCTTCCGCGGCAATACACCGGAGTATTTCTACGACCGCTGGCATTTATCGGAAGATAACCAATGGATTCCGGGCACGTGGCCTGCTTCGCGTTTTAATTACAATGTGGGCGCCATGTATGCGGAGAGCTCGGCCTGGCGGAAAGATGCTTCTTACCTGCGTTTCAAAAGTGCGCAGCTGGGCTACACCTTCAATATCCCCTGGCTGAAAAAGATTGGTATTCAGGATGTTCGCGTGTATGGAAATGCGCACAATATCTTCACCTGGGCCGATCCGTTCGTGAAGCCTTTTGACCCTGAAAAAATCGAGGGACTGTTTGGCGCGGGGCTCACTTACCCGGTGACGAGGAGCTACAACTTTGGTATTAACGTTAAATTTTAACAGCTGTAACAATGAAAATGATTAAAAATACAGCGTTACTGCTCGTTTTCCTTTTCGCATTAGGTTGCGGAAATGTGCTCGACAAGCAGCCGCTCGACAAGTTGCAGGGCGAAAACCTGTTCTCGAATCCCGAGGGTGTCAAATTATATATGGCGAACCTTTACTACCAGCTGCCGATCGAAGATTTTACGTTTTTCAGGCAGGGTTTCAACTGGAATACGGGCGACCCCAACAATGGCGGTTTTGCGCCGGCGATGGTTACCGACGAGGCGGTTCATACCGAGTTTGGTGATTTTATCGGGAATGACGATTTCCAGTGGTGGGACCAGGGTTACAAGCTGATCCGGGACACGAATATCCTGATCGATATTATCCCCACGCTGGATGTGACTGACGATGAAAGAAAGGCGCTGATCGGCGAAAGTTCATTCATCCGCGCTTACACCTATTTTGCTTTGGTAAAAAGATATGGCGGTGTTCCCCTGATCACTTCTGTTCAGAAATATGACGGAGATGTAGAGGCTTTGAAAGTGCCGAGAAGTACCGAGAAGGAGACGTGGGATTTTGTACTAAAAGAATGTGATCTGGCTATCGCTAACCTGGCGGAATCGTGGCCGGGCGGCGAAAGACGTGCGACAAAATGGGTAGCTTATGCATTAAAATCGCGCGCTGCGCTGCATGCGGCCTCTTTGGCAAAGTATGGGGATCGCTCGCCGATATCCGGTACTGCTGTTGATCAGAAGCTGGTAGGTTTGGATAAATCCGCTGCTGCCGAATACTACAAGGCTGCCGCCGATGCTTCGGAGGCGATTATGAGTTCGGGGAAATTTGCATTGTTTCGGGCAAATCCGGCCAATCCGGAAGAAGCAGCGAACAACTATCGGCTGCTTTTTGAAGATCCTAACAATGCGCCCGAAGAAGTAATTTTTATCAAAGGTTATGCAAGGCCAGGCTCAGGAACGGGTCACAACTACGGGATCTGGTTTCAGCCCAACCAGACTGCAAACGGCTGGCCGCACCCGGGCCGCATGAACCCGACGCTGGAACTGATGGACGCTTACGAAAGCTACGACAAGCCCGGAGCCAGCGCGCCGATCGTCACGACGGAAGCCGGAAATGATATGAACGATTACAACGGATTCAATGCGTCGAAACAATACAAGCGGTACGAGGGGCCGAATGATATATTTAAAGGCAAAGACGCACGGATGTGGGCGACAATGATATTGCCGGGTACCAACTGGAAAGGACAGAAAATTGTCATTCAAGCCGGTTTTATCAGACCCGACGGCAATGCCCAGATCATGGGCGGCGAGCCTTTTACTGTCAACGGGAAAACCTATTATACGTACGGAGCAGCTGACCGGACGCAATACTCGGGTTTCGATACGTGGGGCGGGAACAATACCCGTACGGGAGTGAGCTTCAAGAAATTTTTGAATGAAGGCGTGAATGTAGCGCCGGGCTGGAACCAGTCGATCACCGACTTCGCTGATTTCCGTTACGCCGAAATCCTGCTGAACTATGCCGAAGCGATCGTGGAAAGCGGTACGGGTGATAAAGTGAAGGGAGCAAAAGCGCTCAACGATATCCGCCACCGGGCCGGACATAAAACCGACATTCCACTTACGATCGACAATGTGATCCGGGAAAGAAGGGTAGAGCTGGCTTTCGAGAACAAACGTTTCTGGGACCTGATCAGAAGGCGCGAGTACCACACTACTTTCAACAACACGATGCGGCACTCGATCCTGCCCGTGCTGGACCTGCGCGTAACACCCGCCAAATACATTTTCATCCGCACCAACGTAGCCCGAAGCAACCCTTCCACCTTCGACTACAAGCAATACTACCGGTATATTCCGGGAATAGGAGCGAATGGTTTGATACAGAATCCGCAGTATTGAAATTAGGGAGGAAGGGAGGAAGGGAGGAAGGGAGGATGGAGGAAAGGGGGGAAGGAGAAGAACTTTATGATTTAGTGTATTAAGATAATACAACGTTTTAACGCATTACTATGTTTATATCTCCCCTTTTCTTCTTCCTTCCTCCGTTCCTCCATCCTCCCTTTCCTCCTTCCTCCGTTCCTCCTTCCTCCATTCCTCCATCCTCCCTTTCCTCCCTTTCTTCCCAACCTTAAAAACAACCAACATATGAAAACACTAAAACTACATCTCTTCTTCCTGCTCCTCCTTCTTACCGGATGCAGCATTGATAATTATCCGGCGCCGGATGCGCAGTTGTTTGGGACGATTCTGGATGCGGAGACCAATGAGCCGGTCGAGCAGGATATTATCCGGGGCAGCGCGATCGAGTATATTGAGCATGGTTATGAGTCGCAGACGAAGCAGCTGATGATTTTCAAAAATGACGGTTCTTACCGGAACAATCTGGTATTCTCCAATACGTACAGCATTGCGCCGGTGCGGGGGAATTTTGTGCCGGTTACCCCGCAGGATGTGCAGGTCAATGGTGCCACCCAGCTGGATTTCAAGGTGCAGCCTTACATTCGGGTGAAAGATGTAAAGATCGAAAAAGTGGGGACAAAAGTGGTCGCCAGCTTCAAATTGCAGCAAACTGTTATCAATAATGTCCGCAAGATCGGCTTGTATGCGCACCCCGAACCGACCGTGGGCGAACCGATGCGGACTGCGCTGGCCGAGCAGGAAATCAACGCTGCGAGCGACCCGAACAAAACGTATCAGATCGAACTGGATCAGGCTGCGAACAGCAATGTGCTGAAAACCGGAAGCCAGTATTTCTTCCGCGTCGGGGCGATCATTGACGCGCCGGAATCGAAATTTAACTACGCGAAGGCGGTAAGGCTGGCTTTATAAAACATAAATCATGAAAATACTAAACTTCCTTTTACTCTTACCTTTTCTTTCTTTAAGCTGCAAGGCGGCTGATGATAATGCAAAACCTGTTGATCCTAAACCAGTTGAAGAAGTAAAATACGATACTACCGGCGTGCTGTTTAAAAGTTACAAAGGACTCGTGATGGCCGGGTACCAGGGCTGGTTCACGGCCGAGGGCGACGGGGCTGGCCGGGGCTGGCATCATTACCAGAAAGGGGGCAAGTTCGAGCCGGGCTCATCTTCCATCGACTTCTGGCCCGACGTGACCGACTATCCCAAAACCTATAACACCGCATTCAAATACGCGAATGGCGAGACTGCAAAAGTGTACAGTCCCTACGACGAGGAGAGCGTGGATCTGCATTTCAAATGGATGAAAGAGCATGATATCGACGGCGTTTATATGCAGCGGTTTGTGAGCGAGGTGAAGGGCGAGAGTGGCAAAAAGCATTTTAACAAAGTGCTCGCAAACGCATTAAAAGCTTCTAAAAAATACGGACGCGCGATCAGTATCATGTACGATCTCAGCGGTTCGGTGTCGGCGGATATGGATTTTATAGTTAAAGATTGGGAGGAACTGCAAAAGCTGTTTGCCCTTTTTGACAACAAACAAAACCCGACCTACCTGCGCCACAACGGTCGCCCGCTGGTGGCAATATGGGGTGTAGGGTTCAACGATGGCCGCAAATACACGGTTTCTGATATTCAAAAACTCGTTGAAAAGATCAAAGGTCCGACCAAAAAAGCCTCTATCCTGCTTGGGGTACCTTACTACTGGCGCACGTTCGGAAACGATACGGAGAACTCGCCACTGCTGCATACCGTGATCAAAAATGTGGATGTGGTGATGCCCTGGGCGGTGGGCAGGTATAATTCGTCTTCCTATACCTCCGTAGCAGGCACGCATTTGCCGGGCGATATTGCCTGGTGCAAAACGAACAATATCGATTACGCGCCGCTGGTATTTCCTGGTTTCAGTTGGGGAAATCTTAAAAATGATAAATCACTTTACAACCAGATCCCACGCGGAAAAGGCGAGTTCCTCTGGAAGCAGATCGCCGGGGCAAAAATGTCGGGCGCGGAGGCGCTGTATGTAGCGATGTTCGACGAAGTGGACGAGGGTACCGCCATTTTTAAAACCAAAAAAGAGGGCGAAACACCGCTGAACGGGGACGGTAAATTTGTCGGCATTGAAGCAGACTTACCTGCCGATTACTACCTCTGGCTCACCGGCCAGGGTGCCAAATGGTTCCATGGGGCCACAGGCTACGGCGCGCAAAAGCCCGATCGCGCGCAATAGTATCCGTGGGTTAACTTCTGATTTCTAAAATTATTCTTTTTCTTAGCTTATCCAATCTATGAAAAAGATGAAAATCAGGTTACTCGCGTTCGCATTATTGTTGCTCTTCAATACCAATCTTTTTGCCCAAAAAGCGCCCCCTACCCGGGTAGTCACGTATCGCAACCCGGTTATTGCCGGTGATTTTGCCGATCCGTCGGTTATCCGGGTGGGGGATACCTATTATGCAGCGGGCACTTCTTCGGAATGGGGGCCGGCTTATCCGATCTATTCTTCCAAAAATCTGGTCGACTGGGAATATGTGGGACCGGTATTTGATGAGCTGCCGAAGTGGACAATGGGCAGCTACTGGGCGCCAGAACTGTTTTTTCGCAATGGGACGTTTTTCGTATACTATACTGCCCGCCGGAAATCGGATCAGAAATCTTTCATCGGCGTGGCGAGCACCAAGGATTTGACCAAAGGTTTTAAGGATCACGGGGTGATTGTCGAATGGACCAATGAAGCGATCGACGCGTTTATTGTGGAAGACAAAGACAAGCTATTCATCACCTGGAAGGCTTACGGGCTGGATAAAGACAAAGGTATCGAGATATTGGGTGCCGAACTTTCGGCCGACGGACTGAAAATGACCGGTAAGGAATTTACAATGATCAAGGCCGATCCGGCAGGTTGGGAAAATGGCGGCGCGGAAGGTCAGGCTATATTCAAGCGAGGTAATTTTTGGTATATGCTCTATTCCGGCAACGCGTGCTGCGGAGAGCAATGCGATTACCAGGTCGGCTTTGCGCGGGCCGAAAATCTGCAAGGGCCGTGGACGAAATATTCGGGCAATCCTGTACTTTTTGGAGATGAGACTTGGAAATGTCCGGGTCACGGAACAGTAGTTGTCACTCCTGACAAACGTTACTTTTACCTGCACCATGCTTACAATGGAACGGAGTTTACTTTTACAGGTCGTCAGGGAGTACTAAGCGAATTGATTTGGGACGAAGCTTCAAAATGGCCCGCTTTTAGGTACGGAAAAACGACGCCAGCCCAGGCAGAAGCGCCTTCCACCGCCACTGTACTCACTAATCCAAGCTTTTCACTCGACTACACCCGCGATACCTTGCAGGCTCCATGGGTATATGACGTGCGTTTTCCAAAGCCTTCCTATGCGATCGAAAAGGGTGCATTGCGCATTGAGAAGACGAGCGAGCAGCCGGTGGGCAGCTTCATTGGACTGGTATTGAAAAAGGGTAACTACACTTTTTCAGCCGAAATGAAATTGAATGAGCTGATGCAAAATATTGTATTATACGGCGATGCTGATAATGCGCTCGGGCTCGGTGTCCGAGAAGAGCTAATCGAGGTTTGGCAAATTAAAGACGGTAAAAGAGAAGTGATCAGATCGCAGGAAGTGCCTGAAAAATTTAATTTGATGAACCTGAAAATTGACAGTCGCTTTGGCCGGTTTTACGAATTTAGCTGGGAGGTGAAAGGCCAAAAGATTGATTCTCTCTCAAATAGCGTCAAAATGGAGGCGCCCTGGCTGCCGCGCTGGGACCGTGCGCCCCGCGTAGGTGTGAGCGTTTCGGGGAAAGGTGGCGGCAAAAGTGAGATCAATGCAATCCGCATGAAATACGACTGATCATGAATGCAATACCTCCGGCATGTCCTTGCTGAACTCTTCGCCATAAATGCGGCTGTACTCGCGGGCGAAGTTTTCCAGTGTCGCTTTCGCGAGGGAATGTTTGCCTAAATGCGCCAGCGCCTTGCATTTGATGATCATCGCCTCTTCGTTCACGGGATCAAAATAGAAGATGTAATTCGCCAGGCGGATCAGGAATTCAGGATCTTCGGCCATATTCACAGAGGCGGCGTAGCGGAGGTACGCGTCCACAATTTCATTCGAAACTTCGGATTTGAAACTGTCCAGCCACTCGTATTCCTGGTTGGAAAGAAAGCTTCCGCGCTTGGTAATATTGGCCAGCCGGGTCACTTCCTGTTTGGTCAACGTGCGTTTTCCATTTACCAGCGACAGATATTCGGCGTAGTCGACGCGCAGAAAATCGTAGTCCACATTCAGTTTCCAGTAACCGGTCTCTTTCGAAACCACGCAATGTTTCAGCTGGTCGAGCACGGCTTTCAGCTTCGCGATATTGACCGAACGGTTGTTCCGCGCGCTTTCCGCCGATTTGTCAGACCACAATAACTCTTTCAACTTTTCAGAACTGATCCCTTCCCGGCGGGTGGAGTAAAGCAGCAGGACAAGGAATAACTCTTTCAGCAGTGGCGTAAAAGACTTGGTGATCTCTCGCCCGTTTTCGTCGAATATTTGCAGGTTTCCAAAAAGTAAAATACTGTTTTGAAGTGGAATAGGGCTGAATCCATCGGTAGCTGCCGAAAATATTTCTTCTGGTGCCGACTTTGGTACGCTGGCGCGAACCGGCTCACTGACGGGCGGATATGTTGGTTTCTTTTTGTTGTAAAAATAGATCAACAACGCAGTTACTATTACACCACCTGCAATCACTGCCCAAAGTCCGTAGTTACGCTCACCGGCCTGGGCCACGGTTGGCGCGGCGCTCGGCAATGGAGGCGAGTAAAGCGAATAGATCGACGCGACTGTCTGGTTATTGTTGTTTTTATGCAGGGTAACAGCTACAAAGCGGCGGGTATGCAGGTCGTAGAACAGGTCGGCAAATGAGCCTGTGTCCAGGAATTGGAAAGGTATTTTCGAACCGACAGCCACGTAATCGGGAGATTTGAGCGAGCCGCGGATCAGCTGCATTTCGCTTTGAAACTTATCTTTCGGGAAGATCAATGCGTAGTAGCTGGATTCTTTCTCATTGATTACCATTGAGTTGGCAAATACAAAATCCTCCGCCGGAGATTTTAGCTGATATAACCTTTTGAAAGAACCATCAAGCGCATTAAAGTAAAGCAGATCATACCAGTTTCTCGGATTCAGGATCTGCTTGCCCGTGGTACTTCCATAACCTCCTATCAGGTAAGCGCCCGTTTTTGTGCGCCCCAATGCAGCGAGATATCTCGGGTTGAAAACGGTATCATTTCTTGCGAGATCAGTCCAGCTATTGTTTCGAAGATCATATTTTTGAACATTCCCTTTATACTCCAGATGTCCGTATCCGCCAAGTATGTAAATAGAAGATTCCGTTGGTGAAAAGAACTTATTAGCGTGGAGAAAATGCGATTTCTGCGACGAATCGGGCACATTTCTATTCCAGGTACCCGTTTTCAGGTCGAAAGAAGTTACCTGTTTTTCGTTGATAAAAATGTTGAAGATCTTGTCCTGCGACTTGTCATACAGCACCTGATTATCCATAAAAAGCGACTGGGCAGGGTAGCTGAAATAGCGTACGGTATTGGTGGCGACACGGTAATTGATCAGCGAATCCTGGCCGACTATAAACACCGAACCCGATTCCTGATCACAGGCCACACGAGCCGGGCCTTCCAGCGTAAAGGTTTTTAAAGCCTGCCAATCGTGGTGCATTTTTTTGATCCACAATGGATTCGTTGCCAGTCCGTCGCGGTGGTTTTGCAGTTCCGTCGCTTTGTTGCCGAGCATTTCGTCGAGCGGCCAATGGTATTTCAGAACACCTTTGTCAAACGCCTGCACATTCCGGATCTTCATCGCCGGCACATCCGTTGTATTGAAATTCTTGTAGCGGGTAGCGCCGAAAAGCACTTTATAGCAGCTTTTTCCGCTTGTTTCAAAAGGGTGGCGAAAGCTTTGCGTACCGGAAATCAGTGTGATCGTTTTTTGTTTTTTGTTGAATATCAGGCGAATGCGGTTCCATTTCTGAAAAAGGTCCTGAGCGGGGATATTGAATGCGATCGTAGAAAAACGGTCGCCGGTAACAACTTTGAAATGGTGGGTTACGAGGTCAGAATTGTCGTAAAGGATATCAATATTGCGGTTATCGTCTTCGATCAGCCGCACGATGTAGCCGAAATAGTTTCTTTTATCCGGCAAAAATGAAAGCTCAAAGGAAAGCTCAAAGTCTTCATTAAAGCATAATGTACCCTCGGGACTGAGGTCGAGGCCGGTACGTTTGTCCTGAACAGCCTCAAAACTTTCAAACCCCAGCCCGTAAGCCTGCGCAGAAAGCTCGTTTGGCAATCCGGAAAGGAACGTCAGGAAAAATGATAAAATGAGGGCGCGGAAACACATGCGTGGCGTAAAAGTGATTCGGGTTTGCTGGATGAAGTGAATTGGTATTCAAATAAATCTGAAATCGGGCAGATACCAGACCCGTTAAGCAAATATTAAGCTTTTTTTAAGTGTGATTTACTTAATCACCTGGCAGAAATGATGAGCGGGGCGCGCAATCCGGTTCGGCCTCGACGAAAGTCGAGCTCGGAATGGACGAGAGAAAGGATAAATGGAAAAATTGGGAGGTTCAGCCTGCTTCGTTCAGACTATGCCTGAGTTGCCAGCTCATTTTGAGATTGTAGATCTCTTCCTGTTGCGCCGAACGAAGTGCGGACAGGCTTGCCTCCATGGAATCGTTGAGCGCCCGCATTTCCCGGATATGTTTCATTTTCAGGAATATGCGTTTCAGCATTCCCAGCCCGCTGCTGGCGGCATTGATCTCTTGATTTTGAAGTACTTTGAGTGCTTTTCGCTGTTCGTGGAGGCTGGCTGATCTGGTGCTTATTTCGTGAGCGTGTGTCCGGAGGAGGTTGATATATTCCTGGCGGTAGTAGGCATTTTGATGCATGGTCTGCGGAGGTTAGGTAGCGTAGGCATGAAATTCGAAATAATTTGTGACTGTAAGTAAACCTGTGAGAACTAGTTCAAGGAAAACTTATTTAGCGGTTTTTTCAGAATGAAATAATGCTTTCGGATGTAAGACCAGCAACATTTACTGCATTTTTGTATAGTGGCAAAATTTTTTTTCAAAACCATTAGGTAATTATTACGTCTCATCTGTCCTACTTTAAGAAAGCAAAACAGGTTACTTATGATCGGATTCGCCAGTCTTGATTCTTCTGAAAACGGGGGAGAGGAGCGCGCAATGAGGGCAGCAGGAGGAGATCCTTCGGGAACCGGGCTGGATGGGTTGGCGGATACGGAGTTTTTTATTCGGAAAACCTTTGAAACCGACGTGCAGAAAGGTTGTGAGCTGCTTTTCCAGCGTTACTACAAGCCTATGTGCAGCCACGCAGTGAGGTTTGTGTATTCAAAGGATATTGCAGAAGATATCGTGTCCGACATTTTCTGCAACTTCTGGGATGCTCAAATATACCGTTCAGTCAATATTTCCTACGGCGCCTACCTTTTCCGATCGGTTAGAAACCGTTGTTTCAATTATTTACAAAAGGAGCAGAATAAGACTTTCCCCATTGACGCAGCTATTGAAAACGATCCGGAGAACTCGCATTTACCCGAAAAAATGATGCAGTACGAGGAGCTTTACCAGCAGGTGAATGCGCTCGTGCAGGGACTTCCGCCGCAATGTCAGAAAGTATTTGTAATGAATCGTTTTGAAGGAAAAGGTGGCAAAGAGATCGCCTCGGAGCTGAATTTGTCTACCCGCACCGTGGAAGCGCATATTTCAAAAGCGCTGAACGTGATCCGAAACGGGTTGCGGCATTATTGGGTGGAGTCGGTGTTGCTGTTTATTATTCCTTTCTGTCAAAATCTCAAATAAGCTATTAAAGCCGACCATGTCATCGATCAGCAAACTATTACTATTTGAACATTTCTCCGGCCGTACTTCCGTGCTTCAAAAGAAGCTGATCGGGGAGTGGCTGCAAACGGAGGCAAACCGGGAGCAGTTTTATGCCTGGCTGGCCGAGTGGGAGGCGACCTTTCCGGTGTACGATCCTGAGCTGGGCGAGCCGCTGGCGCGTTTCAAACAATATATGCAGGAGCCTGAAAAAATGCTTGCCGATACCTCCGGAAATAACCTTGCAATCAACAAAACGTTTACCTGGTACCGTTACGCAGCTGCCGCTGTTTTCCTGCTACTGGTTTCATTCGCGGGTTTCATGTTTAAAGACCATTTGTTGTACCAGCGTTACACTTCTGATTTTGGGAAAATGAAGGAAATAACGCTTTCGGATGGCAGCCGGGTTACCCTCAATGCCAATTCTGTACTAAGGGTACCGCGCTGGACTTTCGGCGCTTCCGACCGGAATGTGTATCTGGAAGGCGAAGCGGAATTCGCGATTACACATTTGCCTGATCATCAGTTGTTTCAGGTCCATACGATGGACAATTCACTAATTACAGTACTTGGAACGGAGTTTACCGTTTACACCCGCGAGCAGCTTACTAATGTGGTTTTAAATAAAGGAAAAGTAAGATTGTCGTCGGCCGCTGCCGAGGAGCCGCATACCATGCAGCCGGGTGAGCGCGCGACCATCGTAAAAAGCGGCGCGATCAAAGTTGAAATGCTTTCAGAAAAAGAGCTGGCCGCAGAAATGGCGTGGAAAGAACATCGGTTTGTTTTTGACAACACCCCGCTGAGCGCCGTCGCCGAGAAGATCCGTGAAGTATTTGGCGTGGAAGTTCATATCGCAGATAAAGCCCTCGCCGTCAGAACCGCCACAGGTTCTTTCCCTGCCGAAAGTGCGGAAGAATTATTGACCAATATGTCTGTCATGTACGGTTTCGAGATCGTCAAGACCAAAAAGCAATTTCAGATTAATCCTATCCCTTAATTTTTTCTTTTACGTCCTAACCTAACCAACTGATTATGCAGAAACGACTATTATCAGTCCGACGGCTATTCCTATTGCTTGCAATCAGTGCTTTACCCACGCTCGTTTCCGGCCAGCTGCTGGCAAAGCTGAAAAGTCAGCCCGTTCAGCAACGTGCTGAGCCGCAACGTGCGATGAAGCTCAAAGAAATGTTGCTTTTGCTGAAAGCGAAATATCAGGTTGACCTTTTATTTGAAGAAAAGATCCTGCCCGAGGTACTCGTGCCGGGCAATGCAATACGGTCGGGTGCGTCATTTGAAACAAACCTGAAAACCTTGCTCGGAACCACGGGTATTCAGTTTAGAAAAGTAAAAAAGGGCACTTATGTATTGCTGGAACAAAAACGGACCCGCGAATTCATGAAGCCCGAGCCGCTCGTTCCCGGCCAGCCGGAAGCACATAAACAGGATTTACCGACTATTCCTTCCGGAGCAGAGGCAGGTAAAGAGCACCTGTCACCAACCCGCATTGCGCCAAACGAGATTACGATCAAAGGAAAAGTGTTCGATACGCACGAGCCGCCGCGCGAACTTCCCGGCGTGACGATCGCGATAAAAGGAACCAACGAAGGCGCTTCGACGGACGAGAATGGCTATTTTGCGCTGGATGTACCGCGCGACGCAGTGCTGGTATTCACGATGGTGGGCCACAAGAGTGTGGAATATGTTGCGAAATCAGCGAATTCCAACCTCATCATCGCATTGCAGGAAGAAATCGCGAGCCTGGACGAAGCAATAGTAGTGGGGCAGACCGAGCAGAAGAAAAAGCATATTGCCGGTTCGATCGCAACCGTGAATGTCGCCTCGCAGATCAGCGGAAAGCCCATTACAACGCTCTCGCAATCGCTGCAAGGCGGGGTAACCGGCTTACAGGTGCAGCAAAGCTCGGGCATGCCGGGCGGCGACGCGGCGGCGATCAAGATACGTGGTATAAGTACGCTCGGTAACTCCGATCCCCTCATATTAGTTGACGGTATCCCGATGGATATGAACCACATAGATCCTGTGACCGTAGAAAGTGTGACGGTTTTGAAAGATGCGGCTGCGTCTGCCATGTATGGTGCCCGGGCGGCAAATGGTGTAATTCTGGTCACGACAAGACGCGGTACGCCGGGTAAAATTTCGGTGACCTATGATGGTTACGTCGGTTCGCAATCGCCTACCTATTTGCAGAAGCTGGTTGACGCGCCGCAGTACATGCGGATGTACAACGAAGCGCGCGTCAACTCGGGTAACCAGCCTTTTTACACTGACGAAGTAATCCAGAAAACCGCGGACGGATCGGACCCGATCATGTACCCGAATACCGATTGGGTGGACCTGATCGTGCGTGAAAACTCGCCGATCACCAGCCACTCCATTTCACTTGACGGCGGTAATAACCTCGCCAGGTTTGCGGTAACTGCCAACTATATGTACCAGGACGGAATGATCCCGCTCAGTAAAATGGATCGTTTCAATATCCGCGCGAATACCTCCATTACCGTCAATAAGAGATTCGTTTTCGACGTCGATCTATTAGCCATAAAAAGAAATACGCGGAACAATACCCGCCCGGATGCCAATCAGGGTAACCGGATGCTCGAAGATGTGTACCGGGTGCCTCCAACCATTTTACCCAAATACCCTGAAAAGAATGGCCGCACAATGTACGGCAGGTACGCGGATATCGTGAACCCGCTCGCTTACGCGGAGAGAGGCGGGTACAGAGATTTTGAAAGTGGGCAGGCATTGATCAATATCCAGCCGAAATGGGAGGTTTTTCCAGATTTCAATGTGAAAGGTCAGTTCAGCTTCCGCCTGAACAGCGACCAGGACCGTACCATTGCAGACGCCTACAATTTCTTCGATTACGGAACTAACCAGCTGGTGCAGAGCTGGGGAGTGCAGCGTGGCGCCAGTTTCGCGCGCGGTACCTATATGTATATGGCCGCGAATGCCGATTACACCTTCACCAAAAATGATCACCGGCTTTACGCATTCGGTGGTTTTTCAACGGAAAAGAATAGTTCGGGTTACTGGGATGTGAATACGATGGTGTCTGGTTATACTAAACTGAACTACTCTTTCAAGGACAAATATTTGCTGGAAGCGACAGCGAGAATGGACGGTTCTTCGAAGTTCGGGCCGGGGCATCAATGGGGCTTTTTTCCTTCGGCGGCAATCGGCTGGAATATGCACCAGGAAGAATTTCTGAAAAATGTTCGCGGTATTAATAACCTGAAACTCCGCGCTTCCTATGGTTTGCTGGGAAATGAGAATATCGGACTTTACCGTTTTCAGACGCTTGTGCAGGGTACGAACGGGTACGAGAACATTTGGGGTAACCCGGATATTACCTGGGAAACCGTCGGCCTTTTTGATGTGGGGATTGATGTAGGGCTTTTTAACAATAGCCTTGAACTGATATTTGACTACTACGATAAAGTGACCAAAGACATCATCCTGCAACCACAGGTTTCCTTTGTAGGTGGAATGGGAAATGTGCCTATCAATGCAGGAAAGGTGAGAAACCGGGGATGGGAGTTGTCTCTCAATTATTTTAAGGAATTAAGTAAAAACTGGAATTTGTCGGTGAAGCCGGGTGTGTCGTACAACCAGAACCGGATCCTGGAACTGCAAAACGGACCATACCTCACGAGTACCACGATCAATCAGGAGGGCAGACCGATCAGCAGTATTTACGGTTACCGCACGGGCGGACTATTGCAGCAAGGCGATTTTAATGAAAGCGGCGCGCCTCAGGTTCCGGCCGTGGTTGGTGCCAAGCCAGGCGATATCCGCTACCTTGATCTGAATGGAAACGGACAGATCGACGCGCAGGACCAGGAGGCAATCGGTAACCCTGTGCCGATGGTCAACTATTTCACCAATGTTCGCCTGGCGCATAAGAAGTTTGATATTGAAATGCTGATACAGGGAACGGGCAAAAGCGACCAGCGACTGACAGGAATGCTGGCTTACCCACTCGATCAGACAGCCGACGGAGGCGTGCCAACTACCTATTACGCAGATCGTTACTGGACACCAGAACGTACCGATGCACGGTTTCCAAGGCTTTCCAATACACCTGCAAACAACAAACTTTCGTCCGATTTCTGGATCCAGAATGGGGCCTATTGCAGGGTGAAATACATTCAGCTGGGTTATAACCTGCCTGTTAAGGCGGTCAGAAAAGTGGGCGCAATGGGAGCCAGGCTGTATGTGAATGCGCAGAATCCTTTTGTATTTACCCCGATGAAACTAATGGACCCTGAAAGTCTTGGGAACCAGTGGACTTACGGGATCATGAAAGTGTACACAGTTGGTATTAATGTCAAATTTTAGTGGCTGCAACGATGAAAAAGTTATTTCAAATACTACTTACCGTGTCGATGCTGACGGTTTTCACGGGCTGTGAAGATTTTTTAACCCAAAACCATCCGACCGGGATTACGGACGACAAATTCTGGGAAACCGAAACCCACGCCCGCGACGCTTTGCGGATTGTGTACGACGCGCTGCCCGGTGGTACCAATGGACGGGACATGCCCTTGAATACCAGCAATATCATGATCATTTCCGGTCTCAGCGACGAGGCGGTGCACCGGGCTGATTACATTGGCGCTTACGAGGAATTTACCCGCGGCGTGCACAACAGCAACTGGAGTACATCGCTTTGGTTCTGGAGTTCCGACTTTTCGGGCACGCGCCGGGCAAGCCGCTTTCTCGAACACGTCGACAAATGCTTTATGGACGAAGCGCTCAAAACCCGCATGAAATATGAGGCCCGTGCATTGCGCGCCTATTATCACATGGAATTGTTTCAGTTTTTTGGAGGGATACCGATTGTGACCAAATCGCTGACGCCCAATGAGAATAATCTGACTAGAAATTCCGAAGAAGAGGTTTATAATTTCATCATTTCCGAGCTCACGGAATGCGCACAGAACCTGCCTGATACGTACACCAACGATGAATTTTGGCGGGTAAACAGTTCGGCCTGCTGGACACTGATCGCCCGGCTTGCGCTTTATAAAAAAGATTTCACCCTCGCCCGCGACGCTTCCAAAAAGGTGATCGACAAGAATATTTATGAGTTGTATACCAGCAAAACGGCGGGCGCGAATAGCCTCGCAGAATTGTTTACCTATTCGGGAATGCTTAATAATGAGCGCATTATGATCCGTCCGAGTGGCGCGGCTGTCGCCTGGACACGGTTTGCCCCGTTCGGGATTGGCGGAGAAACCTACACTTCACCCACGAGCACTGTGGTTGACAATTGGGAAACGAAGCAGGGGAAAACGATCTTCGAGCTGGGCGCAGATTCTGTTGCCGCTTACCGGAAAAACCCGAATCACCGCAATAACCGTGATCCGCGACTGGTCGCCTCTGTTTTGTTTTCGGGGGAAAAATTCGTTGATGATACTTACACCGTCGATCCGTTCAATGCATCGCCGAGCAATCCTGATCGGATTGGGCTGGAAAAATCCACGGCGACCGGCTACTGGATCAAAAAGTACCTGGATCCACGCGACCGCCAGCCCAGGGGAGGCACGCTCGATTTCATGATTATTCGCTACGCGGAAGTACTGCTCAATTACGCAGAAGCGCTGATCGAGTTGGGGGAATTTAGTAACCCGGAGGTTTTGAAAAACATTAATATGGTACGCAGCCGATCTAAAATGCCGAATGTGGATGTGAAAGTTTACAATTCACAGGCAAAACTGCGGGAGCTGATCCGTCGCGAGCGGCAGGCGGAACTTGCATTTGAAGGACAGCGCTACTACGATATCCGCAGGTGGGGAATTGTAAACGAGGTGATGAACGGACAGGTTTTCGGGGCTACCAATCCGGAAACCGGCGTGGCTGTGCGCGTGGAGGAACGTTCCTATAATCCGGCGCGCGACTATTTGTGGCCGATCCCGCAGAACGAGCTGCTGGCTAATCCGAATATGAAGCAGAATCCTAATTACTGATAAAATGAAAGGGGGACAAAATCGATTTTGTCCCCCTTTCTTATTCTTGAATCACTATTGCGCTACCTTTTCCAGGAGCGCCATTACTTTGTTGTAATAGGGTTCAGCCAGCTTGCTGGGCTTGATATCCCAGCCGCGGTCGTAATTCACAATGCAGCAATCTATGAAGCTGTTGGTACTTTCGCGAATGGTCGGATCCAGGATAGACAGTTTGGAAATACGTCCTTTGTCAATACCGGAACGCGAAGGTTCTTTCAATATCAGCGCCGAAAATTCGTAGCGGTCAACAATCCCCGATATCCAGAATGCGCCCCGGTTGGTCGCATCGCCAACTTTTCCGGTGATCTCGGCATGGATCTCTTTCTCCGCGGGAATACTGACGTCGGTCTTTTGCTTTTTCAGGTATTCGTCAATAGCGCGGGTCACGTGTTCGAGCGGATCGGAGCCGTCGAAGGCACTCAGATCACCCAGTTTCCTGATCTGCTGGTCATTTAATCGAATACTTTTACGCAACACTTTCCGCATATTATGGCTAATTTCTGACTGATATCAAAAATACGCAGGTTCCCAGATGATATTTCAGCAGATCGGGATTTTGATCGCGCTTGGTTAAAATTTGGATTTATTCTTAGTATAGATTGGCATATTTCAGAATGTTATTTGGAATGATAATAAAAAAACAATGTGTCCGATCCATACAGTATGAAGGAAATCTGCGTTATTTACATCCAAGGCTTCCTGTGCGGAGCCACCCTGAATCGATCTAATGCTAGCCAAAGACAGAATTAAATTCACTCCCAAAGTAAAAAGCCAGTTTTTCCCGACATTAAAGAACCGGATTGAAGCGTACTTTGTAACCAACCAGATTTCCCGCCACGCGAACAGCACGATGGTGATCAAAACGATCTCTTTGCTGTCGCTTTACATCCTTCCTTTTATTGCAATTGTGGTGTTCAATCCGCCGTTCTGGTTGAGTTTGATCGGCTGGTTTTTGATGGGAATGGGCGTTTCTGGCATTGGAATGAGTATTATGCACGACGCCAATCACGGCGCGTATTCCTCGAAAGCCTGGGTTAATAAGTGGCTGGGCTATACGATCTATCTCGCAGGTGCCGGCGTTACGAACTGGAAGCTGCAACACAATGTGCTTCACCACACTTACACCAATATTGCCGCGCTCGACGAGGATATCCGCGACCGGGGCGTAGTGAAACTGTCGCCGCACTGTACTACCGGAAAAGTCCACGGATTTCAGTGGCTGTATGCATTTGGTTTTTATGGCATTCTTACCCTGTATTGGGTTACTTTCAAAGACTTTCTTCAGTATAAGGAATTTATAAAATCCGGTGTTAACCGGCAGACCAGGAAGGAAAATAATGGCCTCCTGTTCGGATTGATCGCGCTGAAACTGGCTTATTTTCTGGTATTGTTCGGGCTGCCGATTTTCGTGGCCGGTATCCCGTTTATGCACGTACTTGCAGGATTTTGTGTCATGCACATTACTTCCGGACTTGTGCTGACGATCGTATTCCAGCTCGCGCATTCAGTGGAGGGAACGAGCTATCCGGTAGCCAATGAGCAGGGGAATCTGGAAAAAGACTGGGCGATCCATCAGCTGGAAACGACGGTTAATTTCGCGCCCAGGAATCGCTTTCTTACCTGGTTTTTGGGTGGTTTGAATTTTCAGATCGAGCATCACCTTTTTCCAAAGATCTGCCACGTGCATTATCCGCAAATCGCGGCGATCGTTAAGCAGACTGCGGCGGAATTCGATCTGCCCTATATGGAAAACGAATCCTTTGCGATTGCATTAAAATCGCACGTGTCGAGTCTCCGCCGGTTTGGAATGCCTTCTTTGAATGAGGCTATCGGTTGATTTACAAAATACTTCGGGCACTTATCTGGCCGCTTTTTTCCTGGCCTGCGCTTCGATGATCAGTTGCAGGTCAGCACTTCCTTCCGTCACATGCGCATAAGTTCCCTGGCCGAGCTGACTTAATTTTTTGAGCTTCTGACCGGTGTTTGCATTTCTTCCAAAAGTAAAAACAGTAAGATACAGGTCCTGGCTGGCATTTTGTTTGATCATTTCCAGCACTTCGTCGCTAACCGGAAATTCGCCGTCGGTTGCCAGCACGATCCGGTTGTTGCCTCCGCGGATGTAGCTTTTGTTTGCTGTTTTGTAGGCTAGTTTAATTCCTTCATTTCCATCGGTATCCCCGTCAGATTGCAGCAAATCTATCATTCTTGCAATTTCAGAAGCTTTGGAACCAGACGTTGGTTTTAGCACTACGCGTGCTTTCCCGGAATACAATACGATCGTGATCTGGTCTTCGGGACGCAGCAGCGTAAGCAGCGACTTGATGGAACGTTTCAAAAGGGGCATTTTGAAAGGAGAATTCATCGATGAGGAAACATCGAGCAGCAGGATCATATTGTTGGCCGCGAAACCTTCCAGCGAACGCTCCACATTTTGCTGTGTGTTTCTATCTAAATACACGGTATCAACCCGCACGCGCTCCACATAAACGGTGTCGCGAAAAGTTTGGACCGTTTTTTCAGATGCCACTTCGGTCTGCTTTTTTGCGGGTTGCTCTTGCAGTTGTTGGGGCTCGACGGATTTGGGTGCGCCGGCTTGCGCGGCTGGTGTTTCGATTGATTTTGAAGCTGTTAACCGTCGAAAAGCAAACAGGTCGGGCTGGTTGACAGTTTTTAACAAACCCGCATTGGCTAGCTCAACAAACTTGTTGTACAGGTAAACCAGCTCCCCGTTATAGAAGTAGTAAAACGATTCGTAGGGATTGGAATAGCTGTTTTGCGCCGGTTTAAGCTTCTGCACTTTCTCCGAAAACCGCAGTGAATTGCCAGCCAGGTCTTCATAGGGCGTATACGGGCAAAGTCCGTTGCTTCGGCCGTATCGCTGCAAGCCTTTCATATTCTTGTATTCGTCGGCGATCAGTTGCTTGGCGCTGTTTTCAACCTGCGCAGTTTCAGGAAGTTTATCTGATTTGCCTTCTAAAAAAGCCCGTACCGCAAACAGATTTTCCTTATCCGCGTCTAGCGTTTGCAGCAAAGCATTCCCGGAAACGTACCACGAGCTGGCGGGATCTGCATTTGGAAAGCTTTCGTGAATACGTCGGATATCTTCGTACAACTGTTCCTTTTTTTGATCAAAAATCCCGAAAAGCACAGCATACCTGTCAAGTATCTCGTCCGAGCGTTTCAGCTGATCTTTTAAATACTGTTTCTGAACCGTGTAATTGACGAGTTCAATGCTCAGTCCATCCATTTCCTTCAATATATTCAGCAACACTTCTGCCTGCGTGGCGATAATCTTCCTATAAGGCTGGGGAATAGCGGTAGCCGAATTGATAAGCAACTGATAATCCGATAGCGGAACTTTGAAGTCGGCGTGGGAATAGGTGAGATCGGCACGTTTTGCAGCGGTTGCCAGGTCGCGGTAGTATTCGGCGGAAGACTGGTAATTGCGGGTCAGTAACTGCAACAAATGCATTTGCCGTAGCGATTCGTTGATGAAATCAATATAGCCATTGAAGGTACTAATGGTCGCCGGCGTGGCGGGTGCAGTTGCTTTTTTTAGTTTAAATGAAGGCGTTGGAATATCTTCGAAAGCGGGCGTTTTTCCGCTTTTGGTAATATCCGGATCTGCGGGTTGCAGCGCAGTGACCGGACTGAATGCAGGATAAAATAACAGCCGTTTCCCCGATTTACTGTAATTGACAAATGATATTTGCATCGCGAGCATATCCTGGTTAAACTGCCTTAACAGTGAGATATAAACGCTATTTCCATGCTCGGCAGACTGTTGTGCTGCGAAATTATGATCGTCCAATGCGCGCCGTTTGATATCCTGCATCGACGCGATGGCCCTCTTGAAATCACCCGCAGCGCTGGACGCAGGGTAGGGTAGTTGTGTGACCGCTTTTCCGTACGCGGCCAGCCATTTTTCATCGAGAAGCATACTCTTCTGCACGCGCTCAACCGGCCAGGCGGATTTGGTAGCCTTACGCAAATAATAAGGTAGTGAGTCGAGCAGCTGCTGCTGGCTGGCTAAAATCTGCTCCATTTCCCGCTCCGTGCTCAAAAAAGGATCAGTTGGATCGTAAGGCTGGTATTTTCGGTAGAGCTGCTGTATTTGTTTATAAAAAGCAGTTTTCTCATTTCTAAACTCAATGAAAACACCTTCCATTTCGGATACAAGCGCGCTGGATTGTTTTAGATTATCGTTCTGGTAAGCATTCAGCCTGACGTGCGTTTCGAGCGTTTTCGCGGTTTCGTCAAGCCTATTCAATATCTGCCAGACTTTTTCGGCTCCCGCGTTCAATTTTAATTTTTCAGCAGGTTGCAGGCCGGTTCCTTCCAGGCACTTTTTGTAATAGTATTCCTCCAAAGGCCCCGACGAAGGCAGGCGTAACGAGAATCCTGGTTTTTGCTGGTACGCTTCCACTTCTGACTGATATTTCCGCAGCATTTCGAAACGGTCGGTTACGACATTTGCTGATTTATTTAAAAACTCAACATATTGATTGAGGGATGGAAATGCCGCTGCATGCTGTGCAACAGCCCAGTAGGAACTGAATGAAAACATAAATGTGAAAAGAGCGGAAAGGCGCATAGTGTGACCCGGTGGAAACCTGATTAGCGGCTGGTTTTTCCAAAGTTCGTAATTTGCTCTAAATCACAAGCGTTATTTAGCCGGCAGGCGGGGCGGGTTAGTTAACGGTTCAGCTTTCGCTCTGCGCAAGTCGTATTCTAAAATTTAGAAGTAAGATCAGTATTTTAAACAGCCTCGCCGCTTGTCAATGTGATCACCCAAACCAGGCAAAACCATGTTACGAATATCCCTCACGTGCGCATTCGCAATATTATATATAGGAATACAGGCGCAGTCGCTCAATACACTTTCGGCCGGAGAGAAAAAGGACGGCTGGAAACTGTTATTCGACGGAAAAACATTAAAAGGCTGGCATGCCTACAATGCCAAAACACCCGGCTCCGCCTGGATCATCGAGGATGGTGCTGTGAAATTGAATGTGCCGGAAAGAGCGGGCAACAAGGCGAAAAACGGAGGGGATATCGTCACCGACGAAATGGTAAACGGCGATTTTGAATTCAAAGCGGAATGGAAAGTGAGCAAATATGCGAATAGCGGGATTTTCTTTTTTGTGGACGAAAATCTGACTAACAAGAATATGCACACTACCGGGCTGGAATTGCAGGTTATTGATGATAAGATCTATGAAGGCGCCAAAGAAAACACCCACCGGGCGAGTGATTTTTTCGGGATCGCTAATGCGCGGCTGCGTGAAGGTAATCCGCAGGGAGAGTGGAATAAAGTTCATTTTATCGTTAAAAACGGCAAGCTTACCGTATATCAGAACGAGTTTATCGTACAGGAGCACGATCTTAACGGCGCGGACTGGAAACAACGAGTAGCCAACAGCGGACTAAAAGCCGCTCCGATCGGCAAAGGGATTTACAAGGGCAGGATCGGGTTACAGGATTGGGGCAGCACGGTTTGGTACCGGAATATCAAGTTGAGGCGGTTGTAGCTGTTAGGTTTTAGCTGTTAGGTTTTAGCTGTTAGCTATTAGCTATTAGCCCTATATCAATAGCTGACAGCTAATGGCTAACAGCTAACAGCCAACAGCCTTCCCCAATATTTCCAAGCAAAGGCAGCGCTAGTTCATTAACTTGTGTCTTATTATTTACAGACCCAGTTTACGTTCCAATGATCAGATTATTGCCATTTTTATTTTTACTAATTGTCTCATTTTCAGGTTGTCGAAGTGATGATCCCGGCAAACTCGAAGAAGTCATTGAAAAACCGATAAGTAATAAGGATAATTTTCTCTCCGGTTTGTCAGCAGAAGGGCGGTTCTGGCGATTTGAAACTTTAAAAATTCAGTACCGGGATTCAAGCTCAACCATTGACTTTCAGGATACCCGCATCACAGCGATTCCCTGGGAAGTGCTAGACGGACCTATTCATAATATAAGCCTGCGCTTTTCAGGCGGTTCGGTACGCGAAATTATTAGTTCAGGCCCTTACGGAGATGTGGAGTACCCGAATAACCGGACCATGTGGTCGACGATTATGGGAAATGTTAAGGACGGTACCTGCGGCTGGAATGAGCAGAAACAGACAGTCACCATGATTGTTCCAGGCAGTATAAGTTCGATTATTCGGGCAGCGGCCAGGGAAAGATTTATACCGCGTGAAGCACATATGGAAAGCGTTCAGCCTTTGCTATACACAACTTTGAGTGAAGCTTTGCATGGGGCGTCGCCGGAACGCGTCAATGTGGTTTTGCATGAAGAGAATTCGCTGTTGGGACGAGTGAAATATACCCTCTCGTTACGAGGAGCATGGATAAGGGAGACTACGCCGGGAGGCAGGCAGGCATTTCACAAAGTGACGTATTGATTTTTTGACAACAGACGGCATGATCAGCAGACCTTTACGCGGATTTTTATATACACGCTACTTTACATGTATTTTGCCAGTTACGCTATTTTGTATGTTACTACTGGCCGGATGTAACACTGTGGTCGAACCGACAGATCCGCCTGTACTGTCAGAAATACCTGATAAAGTTGTGAAAATGTTTAGTGCCCGTTTCCCGAATGCTACTGAAACGACAATTAGAATAGTGGAGAAAGACCGGCTTTGGGAGGCCAACTATAAGGTAGATAGTCAGCGCTTTTATGCCGGAATGGATTCGACCAGAATACTCAAACGTTCAAGACTGATAGAAGGATCGATTCCGGATTCGATCCTCGGATATGTGAATGCGGCGCCATCTACTGGAATTATGATTTCAAATTACCAGGAAGAGGTTGAGTCATTTTACAGGAACTACGACATGTTCACTGCCAGGTATAGGTTTCAGGACAAAGAATATCTGATGGGCTGGGTTCCCGGGAGCCGGAGCTATATGCTGCGCAGCGAGCCTTTTTATAAGTTTGAATACCCCATTAATTCAAAAGCCGACCTGCCTGCAAATATCCGCGCTGTATTGGATTCGGAGCCACTTTTATACCACGGCGGGCTGGTTTTCATTGACGAGAAAAATGAAAAGCGGTATCAGGTCAGTGCTTCGAATGGAGACGGTTTGCCGGGCGGAGATTATGTGTTTGATAACAACGGAAACCTGATCTCGGTGAGTTACAAACCGGCCAAAACATTTTCGAGCGTAGAGGAAGCGCCGGAAAATGTCAGAAAGTACCTTGACCAGCTGAATGTACAGTACGGATTCACGTTTCAAATGGGGTACCAAATGCGCATTACCAACGGATATTGGTTTTACCTGAGCAACAGTAACCGCGAATCGCTGGAATTAATATTAGACGAGAATGCCAAAGAATTAGAAAGATTTCACACGAAATATGTGAATTGATTACCCATTCAACTTCCCAGGAATTAACGCGTAAGATCATTCGATGAGGCTTTTTAAAAGCAAAAAATACAGCTCGCTGGAAGAACTGGTCAAAGCCTGTCAGAGGCAGGACCCCAGTGCGCAGACTGCTTTTTATGACCTCTACAAATCGAAATTGCTGGGTATTTGTTTCCGTTACGCCAAAACCGGTGCCGAGGCGGAAGACATATTTCAGGAGGCGCTGATCAAGGTTTTCAAGAATCTGGGAGAACTAAAGGATATCAATGTGGTGGCCAGCTGGGTAAAATCGATCGTGATCCGGACTGCCATTAATTACTACAACCGCACCACGAAGCAAGAGCAGCTCAATTCATGCGTAGACGATATTACCGCCGAATTGAAATCAGAGGAACACGAGCGGATCATTGACCAAATGGATATGGAAGTGCTGCTGAATGTGATCAACAGCCTGCCCGACGGTTACAGGATGGTGGTTAACTTATACCTGATCGACGGATTTTCGCACAAAGAAATAGGAGAGTTTCTGCACATTACGGAGAGTACTTCGCGCTCCCAGTTTTTCAAAGGGAGAAATTTATTAATTAAGAAATTAGAACAAAAAGGAATTACGCAATATGAAATCTCCTGAGAACCATACAGATGACGGATTGCGCGACGCCCTGAAACGGAGGTTCGACGACTTCGAAATGAAGCCGGACCCGATGTTGAAGAAGAATATTTTTGCAGCATTGCGGGTATGGCAGAAAGACAAGAATTTTCAAAGAAACTGGATCGTTTTCCTAACCCTGGCAATCCTGTTTACGGGAACATTATTTCATCGGTCAAGCCGAAATCCGGTTGTGAAAGAAATGCCGCATTCGGCGAAAGTCAATACGAACAGGTTACCCGAAGCGGAAAAACCGGCGCTTGCAGCGGCAGCGATTGAGACAAAGCATATTGCTGAAAACAGGGTTGCGGCGAAGTCCGTCGGGTTGGTTGAAAAAAGTAGTATTGTAAAGCAAACCGGCCCGGTCGCGTCTGTTGAAGTTCAACACAATTTAGAAACTAACAGAAATGTGGCAGTTCCGTCTGAGCGGACTATTGATCCAATCCCGGATCTGCCTGGTCGCGAAAATAGTAATGCTCGTGAAGCGGTTGACAAAGAACTAATTAACGAGGATCCAGGTAGCAAAGTCGAAGAGAACCTGGCACTTCTTGACAACTTGCCCGCGCATTTTGCCAGCCCGCTAATGCAGGTACCCGAGCCCGTTTTACCCGATTCGAGCTACTTCGTAAAACCAAAGACCGCGAACCACGGCTGGACGATCCTGGCCGGGGTTACGCCTGTTAAGACGTTCCAGGTTCTGAATGTCATTTCAAATCCCGGTTTTATCTATCGGAATTTCCAGTTTCCCAGGTCCGCTTCGCTTGAAACTTTGGGATATAAGCTGAATGCAGGAATCGGGAAAAATGGTTTTGAATTCCTGATCAGTTATTCACATTACCGCCAATCTGTACGCTACGAGCAGGCTGGCGATGAGTTTGAGATATTGCCCGGCGGAACAAATGATGCACAGGTAAGGCGGAAGTTTACCGCCGTGAATTCTGATCGTACATTGCGGTTGGTCGGATTGGGAGTACGAAAACAATTCGTTCCGCGGGCGCCGGCGTTCCGCGATTTTTATGCTTCAATTGGCACCGAGTTAAGTACGGAACTGACGCAAGGCGGCACTATGGCGTGGCTGAATGCGGGTATCGGCCGTCAGGTAGTGGTTGGTAAAAGTGGAACATTGCAGGTCGGTCCTTACTTCGAATACGGGTTTACCAAATTGCTGAGTAGGGAAGGAGCTTTCCAGGTTAAGCCTTACCAGGTCGGACTATCGATCATATTAAAAAACAGCTTTAAAGACCGGTGATCGTGTAAAGTGAACGGACTTATTCGAAACCAGGGTTTTGTACGAGTAGCTTGTTGTTGTCTATTTCGGATTGCGGGATCGGATAAAGTCTGTGCTTGTCGGCTGCATTGGTTTTCCCAACCTTGTGCAGGTTCGCCACGAAACTCGGCTTTCCGTTTGCATCCTTCTGCCGGATCAGGTCAAACCAGCGCTGGTATTCGTAAGTGAGTTCGAGGCGGCGGTCCAGATATACCGAGTCGCGGAATTGTTCTTTCGACAAACCGGTCGTCAGATTTGGCAAACCTGCCCGGTTTCTCACGCGATTTAGCGATTTGTAAGCTTTTGCAGTAGGTCCGTTCGCTTCGTTTTCTGCCTCGGCGTGGATGAGGAGCAGTTCTGCATATCTTAATATCGGTACATTGGTAGCCGCTTGGTTAGTTACCGTGGAGGAAGCAGGATCAACCCATTTATTCCAAAATGGCGTAGAATCGCCGGGTACGGTCGCATTAGCAATAGGCAACGCATATTTTCTCCCATTCGCAGGACTCGTAAAGCTGCGCACAAAAGTAACGTCGCGCCGCTTGTCAGTCGGTTTGAAAAGTTTGTAAATGCTGAAAAACTTATCGGAACCCACCGTATAAAACCGCACCATGTGCGCGTAGTTTCCATTCAACCCCGGCACTCCCGAAAGTATAGCGCGTGAATATTCATTGTTTCCCTGGTTCAGCGAATTCGATTTGAACTGCGCCGAGAAGATGTGCTCCCTGTTGTTTTTAAATGCGGGTAAAAATACTTCGGCATAATTGGTCACCAGGTCGTAATTGTAAGTCCCCGTACCGCCGTCCGTTGCTGAAAGTGCTTCCTCTGCCCTGGCGACTGCATCCTTGTAGTGTGCGGCTATATTGAGCGGGTAGGAAGCCTTGGTCAGATATACTTTTGCGAGCAATGCTTTTGCAGCTCCGGCAGTGGCGCGGCCGGCATCGGGAGATGCATAAGTAGCGGGAAGTGCCAATGCGGCCTCTGTCAGGTCTTTTTCAATCTGCGCATACACCTCTGATGAGGGCGATTTGGCAACTTCATATCCGGCTGCATCTACAAACTTCTGGTACTCCGTGATCAGCGGCACGTCGCCGTAAAGTCTTACCAAATTGAAGTAATACAGCGCCCGCAAAAATTTTGACTCGCCTATCAGCCTCGATTTCAGTGTATTGTCAAACTCGATAGCCGGGATTTTTTCCAATGCAACATTCGCCTTTTTGATAGCTGCATAATGCTGCTGCCAAATCTCGTAAATACGCAGGTTACCCGACGAATGCGCGAGCACGGAAAGCGAGCGAACATCCGCATTGGTCGCGCCCGGACCCGGATCTTCATCGTCGCCCGCCATATTCATACCCGTATTGAACAGCGTATTATAAGGAGTCTGGACATTGTTACCTCCCGAATTCAGGAAGAAATAAACCGAGTTGACAGCATTGATCGCGTCGTTCTGTGTTTTGTAATATTGATCTTCCGAAAGGAAAGACTCGGGTTCCTCTTTCAGAAATTCCTCGCAGGAAGTCAATGCGAGCGCAAGAGGAAGGAGCAATATATATTTGATATTTTTCATTTGAATATTGATTTCTTGTTGACTACCGGGGCGATTAAAACGACAGCGATAAGCCAACCTGATACGACTTATTATTAGGATACACACCTGAATCGACACCTTTATTAATCAGTGACTGTCCGTTCAAGCTTACTTCCGGATCGTAACCCGTGTATTTCGTCCAGGTAACCGGGTTTTGGGCAGATACATAAACCCGCAGCGTTTCGATCTTGATTTTCGATAACAATGCTTTCGGAATGTTGTAACCGAGTGACAGGTTTTTAAGTCTGTAATAAGTAGCGTCTTCGATAAACCGGTCAGAAATGGTGATCGCCGGATCCTGGAATGCGGCTTTCACGTCTGTATTCGTATTCGTCGGTGTCCAGCGGTTGAGCAGTACGTCTGATCCGTTTACGTAACCCGTTCCCAGTTCCAGGTTTGCGCGGTTTTGGTTATACAACTTCCCGCCGATCGAAGCCTGGAAAAAGATCATCAGGTCAAACCCTTTGTAGCTGAAAGAGTTGGTTAAACCGGTTGTAAAACCTGGCTGGTTGGAAACGATCACGCGGTCGCCTGTTTGGGTAATGATCCCGTCACCGTTCACGTCCTTGTATTTCTGTCCGCCCGGACTCTTGTTTTGCTGGGGAGTCAGCGGCGTTTCGCCTTGCTGAATAACACCGTCGGCCTGGTAGGTAATGAACGACCCGAGCGGGTAACCTACTTTCGCGATCGACGGCATATTGATGTTTGGGATAATCTGGTTCACGCCGCCGCCGAGACTCAGGATCTTATTCGTATTGCGCGCAAAAATGAAGACCGTATTCCATTTCAGAGCGCCGGTTGTGTTCTGAGAATTTACATACAACTCAATACCCTGGTTACTTACCTCGCCAATATTCTGGTAAATCGTGGAAGCCTGGCCGTTGTAAAAGTCAGAAAGTCCTGATGAGCCCGCGACGGTTCTGGTTAGCAGCAGGTCGGAGGTTCTTTTGTAGTAGTAGTCAAAAATGATATTAAGCCTGTTCTTGAAAAGTCCGAGATCAAATCCTGCATCCACCTGGAAAGTTTTCTCCCAGCCAAGATCGGGGTTTGGTACGGTGTTCGGAGCGTAACCGGATACAGTTGTGTTGGAAAAATTGTATCGGAAATAGGCAAGTTGCGACAAAGACTGGTAAGGCGGAATGCTCTGGTTTCCGGTAGTACCCGCACTCACACGCAGTTTAAGCAGACTGATCTTTTTGAACTGCTGAAAAAACTTTTCATTGTTCAGGTTCCAGCCAAAAGCCGCAGAAGGGAAATAGCCCCATTTGTTACCCTCTCCAAAACGGGAAGAACCGTCGGCGCGAAGTGTAAAAGTGACCAGGTAGCGGTCGTCGAATGCGTAGTTGATCCGGCCGAGGTAGGAGGCAAGTGACCAGTCGTTTGCCGCTGAGCGGGGCGCAATGCTGGTGATCCCGGTTGCCAGGTTGTTGTAACTAAATGCATCCGTAGCGAATCCCGCCGCCTCTGCAATCGTGGCTTTGGACTCGGAAGTTTGCGCGGTAAAACCTACTACTGCATTCACGCGGTTTTTATCGTCAATATCCTTATCGTAGCTTAAAGTGTTCTCATTCAGCCAGCTGGTAGTAGAAACGGTACCCACAATCGCATTGCCGCTTAGAGCCTGGCCTTCTGCGGTACTGCTTGGGAGGTAGCGGTTTTGCTTGTTGCCCACCACATCCGCGCCGACTAAAATCTTCGCTTTCAATCCGTCGATGATCGTGCATTCACCCGAAATATTACCTAGAAAACGGTTGGTAATCGTTTCGTTCAGCTGGTTGTACAGGGAGTTGATCGGGTTTTGCAATGCAGATTCAAATGGGCTGTTGATCACGAAGGAACCGTCGTTTTGATAAACGGGCAGGGCAGGAGGGGTTTGCAAAAGGTTGGTGACAATATTTGTCGGGGCTACATTGGATTTGATATTGCTCGCATTCAGATTGGCCAGTATCCTGAACCGGTCGTTATATTGATGGTCCACATTCACCCGCGCCGAATACCTTCTGAAATCCGTATTTTGTAGAATACCATTTTGTTTGAAATAATTACCCGAAACTGCCAGCCGCGTTTTGTCTGAGCCCGAAAGGATCGACAGGTTGTGACTTTGCTGGGAAGCTTTGCGGAATGCCGCCGCCTGCCAGTCAGTACCCGCGCCGGTCGTATCCAGCGAATAGCCCTGTACTGAGGGTATAGTAGCTGTTTTTCCGGAATTCGCAGCCGCATCTTTACGTAGCGCCCACCATTCACCCGCATTCAAAAGCGGCAGCGTGCGGATCACTTCCTGGGTACCGTAAAATGCGTCATAGTTGATCGATGACTTGTTTTTTGAGCCCGTTTTTGTAGTGATAATTACAACTCCATTCGCACCGCGCGAACCGTAAATCGCAGTCGCAGACGCATCTTTCAAAACATCAATGTTCTCGATATCAGCGGTATTGAGCGACGAAAGCGGGTTGATCTTCGACCCGTTCGTCACGCCGGCATCGTTGAGTGAATAATCATTGTTGATCGGAAAACCGTCGATCACGTAAAGCGGGTCGCTGCCTGCAGTGATGGAGTTGTTACCTCGGATCTGGACACTCACCCCGCCGCCCGGTTGGCCGGAGGTTTGCGTTACGACCGCGCCGGCTACAGAACCTTGCAGCAAACGTTCCACCGAGGCCACCGGCTGACTTTTGATCTCAGTAGGGACTGAGGAGACGGAACCGGTGATGTCTTTTCGTTTTTGTTCACCATAACCCACTACCACCACTTCGTCGAGCAGGTTGGCCGTTTTCAGTGTCACTTCCACAGCCTCAGCGGTCAATTCGTAGATCTCGATTTCCTGCGTCTGGAAACCGGTCATATTGAGTTGCAGTGTGAACGGGAATTCTTTGGCGGCGGCAATACTAAACTTGCCGTCCACATCCGTCAAAGCATATTTGGAACTGCCTTTTTCAACAACAGTCACACCCGGCAGCCCCTGGCCGGAATCATCCTTGACGACGCCGGTAATGACGTCCTGGGCTTTTGCTTGTGAAAAAATTAACAGGAGTGCACCCAATAACCATAAAGGGTAGATTTTTTTCTTATCCATCAGAATTTTAGTTAATAATAAATGCGGCATCAGGGAGGCTTTTCAGCTTGCCGCGCGGGCTTCCAGTTGAATAGGTTCGATGATCGTTTCGCGGACCTCGTCACCTACCATCGGGCCGTCGGCGGCTAGCTCGCTGCCTTCTTTTTTAGACTTGAAAATAGGCCACAGGAACTGTGCGTACCATTCTTCTTCCTTATAGTGCTTGATCCCGAAAGACGCAGGATACTTCCTGGTAATAATGCCCGTCCCGAATATCAAATCCCACACAAAGAACATATTACCGAAATTGCCTTTGTAATAACCGACGCCATCGTCGGTCGTATCGGCATGGTGGGCCTGGTGCGTGGCAGGGGTGGATATCAGCCTTTCCAATACCCAGCCGATCGGATTAAGCCATTTGATCGTATAAAATGGTTTGTCCCAGGGAATGCTCGAATGCGCGCCCGTCACGATCAGCGACTTGATCACTTTTACAAAAAGGGCCGCATAACCCAACCCTACAAACGTCAGTGCGGCAGTCAGGTATGTTTGTGAAAAGAATATGGTGTAAATGATATTCTGGCGGCTCGCCATCGCCATTCCCATGTAAGGCGCGCTATGGTGGGTACGGTGAAAACGCCACAACCAGGGTAGCTGGTGGTGAATACGGTGGTACCAGTATTGGGTCAGATCGTCAGCTACTGCGATGATTACAAACGCCCACCAGAACGGTACCCAGGTGAATATACCTTTTCCTTCGGGCAGGATCTGCGGCAAAAGTTGTAAGCTATAATAGGTCACAACCGGCCTCACCACGATTTTGGGGACGATAAAGCAGATAATATCCAGTGTACTTTCGTTTTTAGTCCATTTATTTTCATACATACCGGCAAGGAATTCAACCACGCCGATCACAAGTACGATTACAGGTAAGCCCCAGGAGCTGAGGTTCTTGAAAACATCTTCCAGAAAACCGGGTACCTTAAATGGCAATGCGCTGCTGCCTGCCCACGGCTTGTAGCCCGTGAAGTAGAAGGCGGCGAACATCAGAACAATGGGGGCCAGGTAGAGCAACACACTGATACCGGCGTCACGCGCAATTTTTTGCGTAATTTCCTTATCTGCTTTCATGTCGTAACGATTTATTGTAAAGGATGTAGTGCTAACTGAGCAGCGTATACGCAAGCCAGATTCCGCCTGCGATGAGCAGGAAAGGCACGATCGTCAGGAGTATGCCAACAGCAATTTTCCTGACCAAAAGGAATATGTCAGCCTGTGTCATGGACGCTGAAATTTGAATATGGATTATAAAGGATATCCGGAAATATCCCGCGGCAGCACGATCGTAGGGTGGAAAATTCCCAACCACCGAAAACCTTCTCCCGACGGTCAGCCGCCAATCGGGATATTTCCGGACATGATATTAAGACGAGATTGAGTCGGAGCTCTTACAACAACTGCTGTTAAGCAAGCAGTCTGTTAAGTATACCACCTTGCGGGCCTGCGTTTCCAGGCACGGATTAAGTAAAATAATCGCTTTCATTGGCGAATGTTCTGGCTGTGTTAAATGGCTTTCGGGTGGTTCAATCGCCATAGTCTATTAAACTGATAGACAAAGTAAATTTATAGTTTCGGAATAAACAAATGCTATCCGGATATTTTTGTAAAAAAGATTTTACTGTGTTTGAAGCATGCGAAATCCGTGCTGTTATATCTGGATTATCCGTTGAATAAATTTAAAATTACCGTTTCCGGACAATTGCTAATTTCAAGGTAATAATCAGATTTTCAGTGTATTTGTATTTTACATTCACCTGTTTTACACCATTATTATGAAAAAGCTCAACTGCTCCGCAATTTTCCTTTCACTTGTTTATGGTCTGCTCGTGATGGCGCTTTCCTGTACCGATCACGAGGTGCCAGTCGAGAATTTACCTGAGTCGAAATGTAAGGCTACCGACGGGTCGGACAGACTTTATCCCTGTGAATTTGTAATAGAAAAAATAACCCTGCTCGGTGCCGGCGGTACGGAACTTGGTTCGGTAACAGGTTCGATGCAATCGGCCGTGGTTTCCCGATTTGCTGCGAAAGCTAATAGCAACAATGGTTACGTAGTGGGATCTCCCGGCTACGCGACATTTGATTTCAGGATCACTTTGAAACGCGTAGCTACGCCTTCATTTCCTGTGAATGCAGGATACCTGATCGGGTTTACGCATAATTCTGCGGGTAAAGCGATCCTGCACACGCCCGCTTTCGCAGGGGATACTTATGGAGAAAGAACGAAGCTGGGCGCGCCGGTTGCACTGGATATGGCGGTAGGCGAGACGCGCGATGTGATTGTGGAGCTTGGAATTCCTTACACGCTCGTCAATGCAGGACCGAGTGGGGTAGTGCCTGAAATGCTCTTTTCCTACACTTCCTTTTTTGTCGACAACGATGTTACTACTCTGAAATTCAACCGCTTAACGATACCTTATTTTTATGTAGGAAGTGTTACGGAAGCTTTTTACGAAAAGTTGCAGATCAGGGTTACGAACTAAGAATTGTCACCTTACTAAATCAAAAAGCCCTTTTTCACAACGAAAAAGGGCTTTTTGTATATAATCAATTGTTCTCGACGTGCTTTTTGAAGTTGTCCAGAATCGCCTGCCAGCCGTCGCGCTGCATTTCCACCGGATTACTTTGCTCGGCATCAAAAACTTCGATTACTGTGGTATTTCCGCCGTGATCCTCGAAAGTTATCTGCACGGATCTTCCGTCGGCCATATCATATGCAATCGCTTTTTCAGCAACAATATTGGAATAAATACCTCCGAAATCGAAGCTAAAACTGCCGTCTTTCGCCGCCATCGTGGTAGTGAATTTGCCGCCTGGTCGCAGGTCGTTTTCTGCAAATGGCGCGTGCCAATCTTCCGACGCGGCGCACCATTGGGTAATATGTTCGGGTGCATTAAATTGTTCCCAAACCTTTGCGACGGGCGCATTAACTGTTGTTGCTACGGTGATTTTTTGAGCTGACGCTTCCATTTTTCTGCTTTGTTTTTGGTGAATTAGTATGTTACAAAGTTGGCAGATGTGGACGAATTAAACCGGTGCTGATCATGACAAACGTGCGGGTAAATTGCGTCACTTAGCGAATAGGATGTTCAAAAAATATCATTTAACCGTTCGGTTTAGCGTTTTTGAGGTCGTCGTTATTGATCTTCCTGCTTTTGCCGCCGCCCAGCATATTGCCAAACTCCCAGTTGAGCGACAGGCGGACGGAGCGTTGCAGATATTGGTTTCTGAATGTAGAAGTAAAATCAGCTGAACGTACCACTTCCTGCTGCGAAATATAGCTGCTGAAAGGGCTTACAGTAGTCAACGTGATCGATAGCTTCTTTGACGGAATCTCTTTTTTTGCCGAAAAACTATAATAGAACCACTCGCTCTGGTAACCTTGCAATGTCACTTCCCTGGCGTCGTAATCGCCGTAAAACTGCACACTATAATTATTGGCGAGCTTCCAGCTGCTGTTCACATTCACGCCCCATGCCATTCCATTATTGCTAATATTCAATGCGCCGCTCGAAAACCGCGCGTGCCGGACATTCGCATTGCTATTGATCTTCCAGCCTGGTAATAAGGGTATTGCGGTTGAAAAATTGATGCCGTATTGTTCATTCGAAGCCAGGTTTTGCTTGGTGGTCGTAGCCGCGCCGGCGTTATCTATGGTCACAATGCTTTCGATTGAATTGTTGGTACGGCGCGCGAATAGCGATGTATTGAAAAAGAACTCGGCGTCGGTTTGCAATGCATAAGTAAACTCCACCTGGTTCACTTCTTCGGGGCGGAGGTCGGGGTTACCTATGAAAATGTTCTGTGGGTCCTGGCTGTCACGGTTCGGGTTCAGGTCCCAGATCGACGGGCGCGAAATGCGTTTGGTGTAACTCAATGTCAGGTTATTGTTTGGATTAAGCCTTTTAAAAATAGTCGCGCTCGGCACGAAATTCCAGAATGTATTCGTAAAATTCGTCCCCAGCCTGATCTGGTTTCCTTCCAGAAAAGTGCCTTCCACACGCGCGCCGACATGTATTGCCCAGCCGCTGCTCCATTTGAATTTGAGCTGGGTATAGGCGGCGGTCACGTCCTGGCGGTAGTCGAAAATATCGGAGCGTTCACTGATCGGTTCGAGTAATTCGGGTTGATATCCGCTGCTGGCCGCCACGTCGTAAATACTGCTCACATTCCGCAGAATAGCCTTTGCACCCAGTTCCAAAGCATGTTTGGATGAATAGGACAAAGGCATAATATAGTCCGTCTGGAAGGTCCATTCGCGGTTTTTGGTGCGGTTGTAGTTTCTTTCCCGGTAGGTCAGTAATTCTTCGTCTCGCCGGAATGCATTGTAGTTATAATCTTCGCTCGCACTGTTATGCTGCGCCATGATATACAGTTCCTCGCCCGGTTTCCGGAATTTTCTGGTATAACCCAGATTGAGATCAATGCCGCGGTTCGGCGCTTTCGTGGTTACGCTTTGGGTATATTTGTTGAGTAAAGTTCCGTTTACATTAAAGCTCTGATTGAATTGTTCGCTGTTCTGCGGCCAGCTCCCCAGCCAGCCATTTACAGAAAAATTGAAAATACTGGCGGAATCCGGTGTGTATTCAAGCTGAAAATCCCCCGAACTGTGCGGCTTCGCATTGTCTTTGACCACATTTTGCAAAATCCTGCCCGAAGCTGCGCCATTATCATAGGTAACGCGGTCGAGATCTGCTATTTCACGTTCGCGGAAACGGTGCAAATGCAGTGTGGAAGTGATATTCCATTTATCGCGGTTAACGGCAATGCGCAGGTTGATAGCCTGTTCCAGATTCCCACCCACGATCTCAATCGTGCCGCTGGTGCTTTGGTTTCCCTTTTTTGTAATGATATTAATAACCCCGGCAGCCCCTTCCGCGTCGTAGCGGGCAGACGGACTGGTGATCACTTCAACAGATTTAATAGAGCCGGCAGGCATCATATTCAATGCATCTCCCGGGCTCCGCGCCATTTGTCCAGAATATTTTCCATTAATAAGAATACGCAGGTTCGAATTCCCGCGCATCGTCACTTTTCCCGAAGCATCCACATTCAGGATTGGCGCTTTGCGAAGCACATCCGCAGCCGTTCCGCCCTGGTTACTGATATCTTTTTCAGCATTGTAAATGAGCATACCCGGTTGCTGTTCAACCAGTTGCCGTGAGCCAGTAACAGTTACTGCGTTCAACTGATTTACTTCCGAACTCAGTAAAATTGTACCGAATTCGAAGCCTGGTGTATTGGGTTTAATGGTAAAAGGAATCACTTTCTGGCGGTAGCCGACAAAGGATAAGTTGAGGAAAAAAGATCCGGTAGTAATGTCGCTTGATTTAAATACCCCGCTTTCGTCGGTGTAAGTCAGTGCGATCACTTTTTTCTCATTGTCCAAAATACTGATGGTGGCAAACTCTATCGCTTTTCGGGAAGTTGAATCAGTCACAATTCCGCTTACCTGGAATGGGGCAGGAGTTTGAGACAGCGAGACGTTGGAAATGAAGAGCAAGTTGATGAAGAACAGCAGCTTATGCAGCTGTCGCGGGTACTGGTATTTCATGTAAAATAAAATTGGCGGCGGGTAAAAATACAGATTATTTCAGGCGGGTTTGAGATTTGCGAAACGTTTTGCCCTGGTTTTTGCAGGTTTGCGTTTCCCCCACCAAATGTAAAAGCCGGTGATCGGCAGGCTCGCGCAAATGAGACTTGCAAGGAAGAAAAGGATCTTGGTCGGCATTCCTCCGATCGCCCCCACATGCAGCGCATAGTTTGTCCGCCGGAGCCAGTCGGCCCATTTCAGGTCATCAATATGCACCTGGGTAGAGGGTAGTTCAGCCAATGTATTCTGGTCCAAATACACGTAGCGCCATGATCCGTTGTACATATCCACGCAAAGGTCGATCGGGTCGGAAGGTTTTTCAGGAAAAGAAATGATGATCGCGTCTTTATTATAAGTACCGATCTCCGTAATACCTTTCTGAAAGGCTAGATCAACATTGTTAAAACCGGCATTCTGGTAAATGCGGGTCGTATCCGAGAATGAAGTTACGTATGCAGGCTGCGTCTTTCCGCCGGAATTTAGCCAGTAAAATCCCTCATTAAACCACCTGAAACCCATAACCAGACCGGTTATCGCGAGAATAAGCGCTATACTAAGCGAATAGAAGCCGAGTACATTGTGCAGATCATAATTCACCCGCTTGAACTTCGCTTTCCATTTGACTTTGAAGCTTTTATCGCGCCCCGATCTGTTCCATTTTTTTGGCCACCACAATACCATTCCGGTGATCAGCAAAATAAAAAATACGAGCGTCGCATAGGAAACGATCGCCTGGCCAACTTCTCCCTCGATCCACAGACCCACGTGTCCGTCGAGGATAAAGTGAAAAAAATCTTCGGGGTCGGCGATTCCTGTCACTGCCGCAGTATAGGGATTAACGAATATGACAGAATCCGAATGCATATTCATTTTCGCGGCTTTTCCATGTCCATAGTACCATATACCATGGATTTCTTTACCCGGGAATCGTTTGGAGACGCGTTCGTGAATTACCGACGGAGGGAGGTAAGCTGCATTGTCCGGCCGCTCGGCGTGCGTCCAGGGCTGGGTAAGTGATTTCAATTCCTGCTCGAAAACAAGAATGCAGCCCGTAACAGCCACGATCAAAACGACAATCCCGGAAGCCAGCCCCAGCCACAGGTGCAGCCAGGCATTTATTTTTTTAAGCATTTGATTAATATTAGTGTTCACATTGCGCGAACAAGTATCGGCTTCGACTTCGCTCAGCTTGACATAGGAATGCGCTCACCACAAACTGTCACGCTGAGCGCAGCCGAAGCGTGACCGCCACACCGAATTGTCACGCTGAGCGCAGCCGAAGCGTGACCGCCACACCAAACTGTCCCGCTGAGCGCAGCCGAAGCGTGACATTATTTAACTTTTTCCAAACGAAGGATATAGTCGATTCCGCCCACGAATTCCGCACCTGGTTTTAATGCTTCTGTCGCCGGATCGTATTCCCAGATATAGTCTTTATCTGCTGCATTTACAGCTATATAGGCTTTACCATCTTCCACGATCACCGCTTTCACCATCCGCTCGCCTTTGTCGGCGGGCAGGTCAAGCTTTTTGATAAATGCACCATTTCTAATGTCAATCACAGAAAAAGAGTGCTCGGCATCAATATTGATACCTTTTACCCTGGTCCGCACAATCGCCTTTCCGTTGCCGAGGTACCACATCGCAGGTCCCATTCCGTTCTCTACTTTGGAAGAGAAATCGAAGTAATAGGTATTATCCAGTTGCGTAGTGCCCTTTTTTATCCGGTAAATGGAGGATGGGGATTTGTAATCGTAGTTGTAAACCGGGTCACTGATAAAGTAGATATCTCCGTTTTCATCTTGAAAAGAAGCCGGTGCGTACACAACCGGACCACCGGGTGTAGTGGTGCGGGTATCGGAAATAATGCTTTCCGTATTCATGCCCGGGTAATTCACAACAGCAACACCAAACTTTTGATAAACAGGCATATTAGCGCTGTATGTAGAAGTTGTAAAACTAAATCCGATGAAAAGTTTGCTGTCACGAAATTCTGCAAATCCGATCGCATATTCATCAAATCCTTTCGGATAAGCTTCCAGGTTAAGCTTGCCGGTGGTCAAAGTCATATCAGCCACTTTCACGATCGCATAACGCGCTTCACCTTCGGCCGTTCCGAAAATCACGAGCGTCTGGTCATCGGCCCAAACGTACGAGCTCCAATTGAGGAACGTAAAAGGCACTTCCTTATCGACGATCAACGCGCCGTTTTGCACGTGGTATTTGCCAAAACGTCCGCTGCCGAAGTTGGCGTGGTAGTAAAATCCGTCTTTCTGGATCACATCCTGGGCGTACACTTTGCCCGTCATTTCCGCTCCGCTGCCCTTCAAACTGATTTGTCCTTCTTTTAAGGAAGGTACGTCAGCAATATAATACGCCGTATTCGGCCAGCTGCCCACGCACACAACTGCCGAGTATTTTCCGTCTTCAACCGGCTTGGAAGACTCGCTCAGTTCGTCGCTGCAACCATTTAAAACCAATGCCAGCGCACTGATAGCCAGCACTTTGAATGGGAGGTTATTCATTATTTTCATTTGATGTATATGTTATAAAAATGGATAATTGTGTTTCGGGTTATTTGATGAAATATCTGAGTTTCAGGGAAAAAGCGCGTCCCGGTTTCTGTAACCTGAAATTGTCGTACGCCAGATCGTCCGTCAGGTTTCGGCATTCGGCGGAGATATTATACCTGCCATTTTGCAGGGAATAATTTAAAGATGCGTTGTGGATCAGCTGGTTAGGAATAGTGGATTTGCCATTTACATTACCAAAAGCTTCCCAGGTAAGGTAAAACCAATGCACATACTGGGTGTACCAGGAAAATTGCAGCCGGGTATCTTTCCCAAACACATTACTCTTTCCGATCGCCAGGTTTGCATTCCCGAAAAGCCAGGGCTGGTTGGGGATTTTGTTCAGATAAGTCGCCTCGTAATTGTTACTTGACGTATTGCCAAACTTGGTGGTATTCACTGCATTCTGATAAGTAGCATTGATATTGAAGGAAAGTAGATCGCCGTAATCGTATCTTAACTCCCCCTCAAAACCTGTCACCCGGACACTCGCCTTATTCTCGTTTTTCAATGCTTTGGAACGCTGGTCGGGCACCGGATAAATGAAGTCGACTGCATTCCTGTAAAATCCAGAAGCCTCCACAAAGAACCGGTGCTTATTGAATCGAACTCCGTAATAACCACCCAGATTGACGTTGTCGCTGCTTTCCGGTTTCAGATCGGGGTTAGGCTGGACATTCAAACCATCCCCAAAAACCTCTTCAACCTCCTGCAAACGGTACGCATGTTCAAGCGAAATTTTAATACCCAGGTCCGGCAGGATCTTGTAGCGCGACGCAACCCCGTAACCGTAATTCCTGAAAGTGCTGTCTACTACCTGGTACGACTGATCGATATATTTCTTCCTTTCCAATCCCAGTCCATAGTATTTGGCAAAAAATGTATTCACCCATTTTTTGTCGAGCAGCTCCTGTTGATAAGCGACACCAATGATCTGCTTGTTCATAATCCCGGGCATATCGTCACTATCGCTGATCAGTTCGTTGTAACTCTCGTTTTTGAGGCGATCGGCCGTATAGTTGATATTGAAAGAATGGCGCTCGTTCAGCGTATAGCTCAGGTTGGCCCGGGCGAAAGTTCTCGGTCGTATTATGTGCCCGATTGTCTTGACTCCGCCCATTTCAGTAGCGCCTTTCGTAGTCCACGAACCGTCCCAGTAATATTGCCGGAGCAAGGTGTCGGTAGTTACATAAGCATCGCGCGACTGCGAAGCGAACAGGCTCAGATCCAGTCCTTTGATAAACAAATTTGCCTTTTTGTAACGCAAAGTTCCGGTAAATGCCTTACTGTCCCGGGTCACATTTCCGTATACAATCGTTTGCTCAAATCCGGTTTGCAGATCCTGTTTTCCTGCTGTGTAACCAAAACCTACATAGAGTACGTCCGCCCAACTTTTATTGGTAATACCCGCTTCCAGCTGTCCCATCGACGAGCGGTACTGATCGTGGAAACGGCGCGTGTCGGTCATTACAAAGTTTGCTCCTGAAAGGTCGGTGATCTGGTCGCCGTTTCGCTTGCCGCCTTCGAGAATCTCGACGCCCTTCATTTTGTAATTGTTGTCGGAATAATTGAAAAAGCCCGTTGCTTTCAGCGTAATGCCCGTCGGCTTGTGCACATATTGGCCGGTCAACGCGGAACGGTGGGTGTTAAACGACCCGTAGCTGTGGCTGAGATCGAGATAGTTGGTCTGCTTCTGGCTGGTGATCACATTCACCGCGCCGCCCATCGCATCGGAACCCAGCTGAACCGGTACTACTCCTTTATACACCTCAATGCGCTCAGCAAGGTTGACGGGGATATTGTTGAGTGACATGGCGCTACCGAGAATTTCCATCGGCACGCCGTCAATAAAGTACTTGACAGCTTTTCCTGAAAGTCCGTTGATCGAGAAAACAAAATTGGAACCCAGCCCGCCTTGTTCGCGTATCCGCACGCCGGTACTCCGGTTCAATACCTGGTTTAAGTCGGCCGTGGTATTTGCAAATTGTTTGGTTTCAATCGCATTTACAGAAAATGCCAGCTCTTTGATCTCCTGGGTTTGCGTTTTGCCCACCACCTGGACTTCATTCAAATCCGTCTGACTTTCCAGCATTGTAAAATCGAGGGTGACATGTTTGCCGCTTTTTACAGAAACCGTTTGGGAAATAGTACTGAATCCAACGCCGGTGACCTCAATTGTATAATTCCCAGGTTTGACGTCGGTTAGTTTGTATAAACCGTCGGCGTCAGTAGTAGTCCCGTGGGATGTTTTTTTAAGTAAAACTGAAACTCCCGGAAGCGTCGAACGGTCTTGCGACGTGATTTTGCCTGAAATGGAAGAAGTTTGCGCATTTACCAGGAGCGGCAAAGTGCAGAGGATCATCGAAATCCCGCAACGGAATAATTTGCTGACACGCATTTTGAAATAGAAGAAAAGCTGGTTTTTCGGGCGGAGGGTTAATGTCCATTTATACCGCCTGATAACCAGTAGCGCAATTCGCAGTTTCCCGAAGGTGTTTGATGAAAATTTTTTGGATTTTCGCAGAGATCAAAACACATACTATCCATGCATTTAGCAAAGCCGGGCCGCTTTATCGATCCCTTTACGGATTTTGGTTTCAAAAGGATTTTCGGATCGGAGCCTAACAAGGATTTGCTCATCGATTTTCTAAATCAGCTTTTCGCAGGCGAGAAGTACATTATTGACCTGACTTACGACAAGACTGAACAGAACGGTCCGCTATCGGCAGACAGAAAAGTAATCTTTGATCTGCTTTGTACAGGCGCCGACGGAGAGCAGTTTATCATTGAAATGCAGCGGATCCGGCAGGAATTTTTCAAGGACCGCTGCTTGTATTATGTCGCATCGCTGATCAGGGATCAGGTACCGATTAGTACGAAAAGTTGGAATTACCGCCTGAAACCTGTGTATCTGATCGGCATCATGGATTTCTGTTTTGATGAAACAGATCGTCATTTTATTTCCAAGGTGATGCTAAAAGATGATAAGGGAAAAGCGTTTTACGACAAGCTCACTTTTATCTACGTTGAAATCCCAAAGTTTAAGAAACGCGAGGAAGAGCTGAATTCTGAACTTGACAACTGGCTGTTTTTATTGAAACACATGAATAATATTGATAAATTACCATTGTTTTTGAGAAGACCTATTTTTAAAAAACTGTTTGATATAGCAGAAGTCAGCAACTTAAACAAGCAAGATAAAATGGCATACGACGCAAGTGTGAAGCAAGCAAGAGATTTGTACGCAACGAAAGAAACTGCCTGGAACGATGGAGTTATGGCTAGCAAGCGGGAAACCGCCAAAAAAATGAAGGAAAAAGGTCTTTCTGACGAACTGATCATGGAGGTTACCGGCTTGTCCGAAAGCCAACTTGCGATGCTTTAATTAGTTGAGCCGCTCAATTCGCAGAATATAGTCCGTCTGGCCGAGAAGTTGCAATCCTTTTTTGAGGCCGTGATTTTCGGGATTATAGATCCAGATATAGTTTCCTGCAGAATCTGAATTCACAGCAATATAGGCGATCCCATTCTCTACAATCACACATTGCCTGGCTGTGCCTTTATCCAACGGAAGATTAAGGCGGGTCGTGGTTTGCGTTTCAAGATCAACTTCGTAAAAATCAAAATGGGGCACTTTGTAGTGATCACCCATTCCTGTAAAAAGTGCTTTCCGCTCTGTCCGTACAATTGCTTTTCCTTTCCCAAGATACCAGAAACCATATCCGTTATTTTGAATAGGAGAAGCAGAAATATTGAAAAAGTAATCCGGGTCAATGCTGCCGTCCGACTTCCTGATCCGCATGATCGCAGTGGGCTTCGCGGGATTATTGCCCAAAGCAATGCCCGGGCAGGTGATAAAGTAGAAATCGCCATTTTCATCCGTAAAAAAATGTGATTGCCGCGTATTGACCCCGCCGGGATACGTGGTACGGTGGTCTTTATAGTTCTTTAAATTTTTCAGTGCAGGATAGCTCAGCGTCGCCACGTACATCGTGTCACTTGTGGTATAGCCCAACAGATCGTGGGCGGCATGATAGGTGTAGCCGACCAGCAGTTGCCCATTCATGAAATGCGAAAAGCCGACCGATGTCCAGTTAAAACCTCCCGAAGGAGCGGGCAAGGGAAGTTTACCTTGTACCGCGGTCATATTGTCGAGATGAATTTTGGCATATTTCACCTCTGCACTTTTATCATCGTAGCCGATGATCAGGAGCGAATCGGGCGTGATCCAGTTATAGTTATCGATCGCCGAAAAGCCTTCGAGTTTTAATCTGGATTTGGTAGTAAACTTCTTATTTTCAATACCAATCTTTAAGAATTCCTGCGTTTTTGCATCCAGCCGGTAGTAGTATCCCTTATGTACGATGAGTTCGTAAAAAATTCGCTGAGGATCTACCTTTACACCTGATTTCTCCGGTTCGAGGCGCCCGCCGGACAGCGAGTCGGCAGTCATCAAAAATTCCTGACCATCCTCCGCCATTGTGTAGATACTGTATTTCTTTTGCAAAGTGTCGCTTTGTCCCGATTCTCTTTCAGCGCATCCAACTGTAAAAGCAATCATCGCTGATAGCAGATACCAGAAAATTTGCCGGGGATTTTTGATCATTAATGAAGTAGATTTCAAATGTCAAACTGGTGCATAAGCTGCCTTTTCATGAGCGGCGGCAGCCCCATTAATGATTTTTCTTCGAGTACCAGCAGTTCTGTATTCTGACCTGGCCCGGCGTAATTGAGGGCAATATAGTTCAGTCCTTTTTTGAGCTTCATCTTGCCGCTTTGTTCCTTTTGGTCGGGACAGGTGCCCTGGATGGTATATTCAACATCCATTTTCGGGTTGATCATCATGGCACCGCAAAAATCAATCCGCTCGGTATTGCTGTCAATTTCAATGTTGCTTTTCGGTGCGAGGGATACGTGAAAGTTGCCCGCTTGTAAATCTTTATTGATTGAAGTGGACTCGTTGTTAATGACGATAATTTCAGCTGTAACCTGCTTATTATTAATGCTGTAAAGTAATACGCCAGTTATTCCCAGTAAAACAACCGCTGCGGCCTGACGCCAGAAGCTGTGAAAGAATATGTGCTGATAACTCTTTTTTTCAGGATAAACATCTGCTATTTCTTCCCACATTTCAGCGCGAAGTGCCCGTTTCTCTTTCCCCTCCGGCAGCAGAAATACCTCGTCGGAATCGTCGCTCAGGAGCCACTCTTCAACAGCCAATTGTTCCTCCTGCGTACACAGGCCCGCGTGATATCGCTCGATAAGTTCTTTACTGACCCGCATGTAGGAGCTGACTTTATTACGCATTTTACTTTTGGTAAAAGTAGCACAATTTAACTTTTACCGTAAGGCAGGCGGTGAAAACTAAGGGAGGTATTCTGTGAGATTTGCTTTCAGTGTGGAAAGAGCCCGGGTAATGTGGTACTCGACAGCCCTTTCGGAAATAAGCAGGCGCGAGGCAATTTCGCGATTAGTCAATCCTTCTTCCCGGCTCATTCTGAATACATTGCGGCATTGGCAGGGAAGTGTATCTACCAGGCATTCCACCTGCGATTTCAGGTTATTATAAAGTACCTCGTTTTCGGTGCAATTGGTAGAGTGGCAGTAATTCTGAAAAGCAGATTCTATGTGTTCGGCGCGGGACCTGGTATTTCTTAAATATTCAAAAACCTTTAATTTGGCAGCCCTGAGCAAGTATCTTTCAACTGAAACCGTGATTTCAAGCTCGTCTTTCCGTTCCCACAAGGATTTAAAAATGTCCTGGACCATTCCCTTGGCAGGCTCCGATTCGCGGATGTTGTTGTAGCAAACAGCAAAAACTTTCTCCCAATGCAGCAGATAAATCTGTCGGAAAGTCACCTCATCGATGCGCATTGGAATACTATCTGCTAAATCCTGATTCATTCGCAAGGAGCTTCATGGAAAGCTGCAAATATAGTCTGTTATTTAAAACAAGTCCAAATAAAATCGCAGTTTGTCGATCAGGGCAGCGCCTCTTTGTTCATTCAAAAATAGGGCAGGATCTCATTTGCAATAACAGTATGCCCCGCCTCGTTCGGGTGGTTCACCGACGACATTACTTCTTTCAATTTACCATCCTTTACTATTTTTTGAAATTTAATATATGGGTCTGCAAATCCTGTTTTGTATTGAACCGCCAGCTCTTTGATCTGCGCTGCATAGGGGTCGAGTGGATTTTTATGATCCGAAATATCGATTCGCTGGTCGGGGGAAGGGGTGACCAGTATCACCTTAATGTTCCGTTCCTGCGCTGCCCGGATCATCTTTTCCAATGCTTCCTTGGTTTTTTCAAGAGGCGAAAAGCGGTCATTTAGTGCGTAATCGATGAAAAGTACGTCGGGTTGATGCACCAGCACTTCATTCTCAAAACGCGCCGCGCCTTTCAACGAATTTTCTCCGCCAATCGCAGTCACGATCACATTGATCACCGCGTAAGGGTATTTCGCTTTCAACGCTTTCAAAATCAGATTTGGGTAAGATTCCAGGGTTCGCACTTCGGGGGTTTCCCAATAGCCCGCTGGAACAGAATGCCCGTGAAAAACCAGATTAACGCGCCGGTTCTTCGGCCACGCTGTATTTAGCTCCTTTTTAACCTCGGCCAGATAACTGGTATCAGCAACCTGCGCCGAGGTGGTTAGTGAGAGTTGAACTAGTGAAAAAGTAAGAGCTAGTAATGCTGTTTTCATGAGGTTCAGGAGTTCGTTTTTTGTAAAAGGGCGGCGGTGATGTTTGTTAATGTTGGTTGGTAAAAATTCTCCCCCTGCCCCCTCAATTCCCCCAACCCCCTCAAGGGGGCTATTTGTTCTGAACTCCTTGAGGGGGCCAGGGGGAGATACTCAAAAATGGCTGAAAACAGGGATGGTTTGCTTTTTCCGTTTGGCTGAAATTTGCAAGACCAGAAAATCACCTCTGCCGGTGGAATTGCTGGTGCGTTTTAAGCTACACTAAAAACATCAAAAACATGAGAAAGCCATTATTGCTAGTGATCGCGTTTTTATTGTCCGCCAACTTCGCTGCGAATGCGCAAGGCAGTTCTTTTTTTATTGGAGGAACGGGCGGAGCTAACTTGTCAATGTATTCATACACATCCGATTACGCAGATCTTTGGACGAGTTCGAAGCCTAAGCCAGGGTTGAACGGCGGCGTTGTTTTTGGAGTGGAAATGAATAAGATGGCGATCGTTTCGGGTGTCAACTTTATCCAGAAAGGTACCAAGTCGGAGACTGACAATTACAGGATTGAGGGCGACTATGTGGGCTTCGTGAAGCGGCGAGAGAACACTTCTTTCATCCACGTACCCATTCTTTTCAGGTACCGTTTTCTGAGTGAAAAATTCGGATTAACCGCCTCCGCCGGACCTTCCTTGAATATAGGACTAGCCGGAAATCAGCGGCTGGAACTGGAAGTAGCGGGCGTGGGGTCCCGGAGCGAGTCTTCGACAGTGCGTTTCGGGAGCGGGATCAATGATACGTATCGCCGCTTTCAGCCGGGATTCATCCTGAGTCCCGGAATGCTGGTGCCAATGGGTGAAAAGGGCAAGCTGGCAGTGAATATCATCTGGGATCTGGGATTCAATGCGCTCAACAACAGGAGCAGTACGGCGATCGGTGCCGATGGAAAAGTCGGCAATGTGTCTACGATCCTGAGCGTAAGCTATACACACCACTTCAATTTCGGAGACAAGTATTAACCGCTAAACGACTTCGATTATGCTGGTTTGCAACAATTGCGGCACGATCAACAATAGCGACGCGACCACATGCGCGCACTGCCGGATCAACGGCCGGTTTTCGCAGGCTCCGGATCCGGAAGCAACTGTGGACGAGATGCCGGAGAAACAATGCCAGAATTGCGGAACGCTGATCGGCGCTCACTTACCCAAATGCCCGGAATGCCGCTTTCCGGTGCGGGAAGCGGCAAATGTAAAGCAGGCAGGAGGCTTTGTAATGGACAAAACCTATGTGCTCGGCAGCCTGAAAGCGGGATGAGATATTAAGCTAAACGATTTCAAATATGGCAAGAAACCGGGAACCTCAGATTTTCAATATATCATTTCTGGATGTGATTTGCGGGGCGCTTGGAGCGGTGATCTTTCTGTTCATTGCCGTTCCCAAAGGCGGCTCGTCGCCCGGAAAGAAGCAGCAGGTAAGTATGTCGTACGATACGGTGCACAACCAATTTTTTGCGACGATCAGCGACAGTTTAAAGACAAAACGGCCGGGTGATACTTTGCTGGTGGTTTTGACTGATTACAAACCAATGCCTGGATTTACCGAATGCCCCGAATGCACCGATTGCCCTGAACAAAAGACAGTTGCCGACGTAAGCACTTACAAATCGCCTGCGCCTGTTCCGAAGGCCGAATCAACCAAAGATTCGGTAGCAAAACCGTCAATAGCGTCTGAAACCAAGCCGGACGATTTCAAAAAAAGCAAATACCAGGGCGATCCACCGGGCGTGCCTTGCAAGGTTTCGTTCGAGATCAGCTGGGCAGATCTGGGTGATAATGTGGATTTGCTCGTTTGCAAAAACAACAAATGCGTCTCTGGCGGTGCCCGGGAAATAAAGGATATCGGCCAGTGGGACAGTGGGAAGTCCAAAACAAAATTTTTCGGCAGCGACCTGCGCACAACCCAGGAGGCCGTGCGGCAATTTGACAAAATACTTCCCGGAGAATACCAGATATACGCGGTTTTTAAGGAGAGTACCAAAAACAATACCTCCGTTTACGTCCGCGGACTAGTGTATTCGAAGAGCCCGGAAGGGGAAGAAAAAGGCGAACCGTTTTCGGCCACTTTACAGCTCAGCGCGCCCCGAGTGCTCGTGGCGACGGTTTCCATGCAGGAAAACGGCGAATTCAATCTGACAAAAAATTAAAAATTATCCACTCACTCCGTTTTTAGGCGGCTCATTTTATTTGTTATGAACAACAAAAGATTATATCATCTCGGGATCAGTCTGGTGGCAGCGGTCATGCTTTGGTTTGCCCTGATATTGCTCGCGTCGATTACTTCGGGGCCGGGGCTAAAACGCTTTTTTGAGGCTTTCGGTGGTTCTTTCGGAGGTTTTGTTCACGCTATCATTTATATGGCGTTCATATTCGGGGTGCTGGAAATATTGGAATACCAGCGGTTTTTGAAGAAACAGAATGAAGGTTTTAAACTTAACCTGTTGCCGGTTCAGGACCAACTTATCCTGTCGCCCGACGAAGTTGCGCGCATTAAGCTTAATGTAATTGACCTGGAAAAACACGGTTTCAGCTTTCTGCTGACCGATTTTGTGAAGCGGGCCTGCACGCAGTACCGCAATAACCAGTCTATCGGGGATACTTTGCACGTACTTACGGCGCAGATTGATAATAGTAAAACGGAGATGGAAGGGCGGCTGGAAATGGCGCGGTTTCTGATCAATGCAATCGCGTCGCTGGGTTTTATCGGTACAATTCTCCACCTGGCGGGCTCCATCGGGCTTTTTCACCTTGCGAAAACCGAGGAAGGCATGCCGCTCATTACCCAGAGTCTGAACGTATCTTTTGACACCACTTTTATCGCATTATTTCTCGGGCTGGTGCTCAGCTATTTTTACCACCGCTACCTCGAAGAGCTCGATACTTTTTATTCGAGATCAAAATCCTACATCATCGATAATCTGATCAGCCGCATTTACCACCCTCAATAAACCTGCATTTCGTCCACATCAAAACTGGTAATCATGAAAAAATTGAGAAAAAGAAGCGCAATACTATTCACCGCCCTGGTCAGCTTTTGCTGCGCCTGCCAGCCGGAAAGCATTGACACACTCACCGGGAAGCTGGGAGATAAGGGTTCTGTCAACGAATGGGTTTACAGTATGATGGCCGACGCCTACTTCTGGTACGACGAACTGCCTGATCAAAAGCAACTTGATAGCTCCGCCAGTCCGGAGGAATATTTCAGCAAACTCGTTTATCAACCGCAAACTTACGATCGGTTCTCAATGCTCACGGCCGATATTGACGCTTTGCAGCAGCAATTTAATGGGCTCGTTACAGCATTCGGTGTGAGCTATGTGCCTGCGTTTATTGATGAGGGAAAACAAAATGTCGCCTTGTTTGTAAGCCACGTCGCGAAAGATAGTCCGGCGGACAAGGTTGGATTGACGCGGGGGGATATTATCACCAAAATCGATGGCAGCCAGCTTACGAAAGACAACTATAACTCGCTGATGAGCTCCAAAGAATCTGCGAAAATGACGCTAGGCGCTATTGAAAATAACACTTTGCATTTGGATAAATCAACGGTGAGCATTACCAAAGCGGCACTTGCGGCCAATCCTGTGGCTTTTTCAAGTGTGATTTCAAAGGGTGGCAAAAAGATCGGCTACCTGGTTTACACACAGTTCGTGCCGGGAACGGATGCAGACAAGCAGAAATATGATAATGAACTTCGTTCTATTTTTGGTCAGTTCAAATCGGCGGGGGTGAATGAGCTGGTGCTTGATCTGCGGCTGAACGGGGGCGGATATATGACTTCTGCGGTTACATTAGGCTCACTGATCGTCAGCAATGCAGGCGCGGCTGATATCTTTTACAAAGAACAATGGAACGACAAGTATATTAAATACTGGAAAGAAAAAAATGGCCAGGATGCATTGAATTACAAATTTTCGCAGGAAAGTAGTAACATTGGAAACCGCCTCGACCGCGTGTATGTACTTACTTCCCGGGGCACCGCCTCTGCAAGCGAGCTAATTATCAACGGGTTGAAGCCTTATATGCAGGTAGTTACGATCGGTGCGAATACTGCGGGGAAGAATCTCTTCGGCAGTTTGATCGGGGACGAAAAAAAGCGCTGGAAATATGGTATCTATATGATGCTGGGACAAACGACGAATGCAGATGGGGAGTCGGATTACGGGACGGTTGATGGGATTACGCCTACTCGGAAAGTAGAAGATTCGTCCATGCCGTTTTTGCCTTTTGGTGATGAAAACGAAACCTTGCTGAATGCCGCATTACAGGATATGGGTGTATCAGCCGGCCCGAATGCAAGGATCGGCGCTGTGAAACGAATGGAGAGCGCAAGTCCGTCGCCGCTGAAAGATACCCCGGCCGCACTCGACGGAATCATGTTGCGCAACCTGCCCTGACTTTGAAATTCAATGAGAAAATATCTTTTATTAATGCTTATGGTCTTGATTTTCAGCCCTGCCCGGTCACAAGGCGGGGCTGGAAGTTATCCTGATAGTCTGAAAAATGTCCTGAAACAAAAGCTGCCTGAGGCTGCAAGGGTGAGAACATTACTATTGCTCTCCGACCATTTCAGCGACAAGGATACGGCGGTTTCGCTGCAATATGTGCGGCAAGCTGCGCAGCTCGCCAGGCCCGGTTCGTACGAAGAAGCAATGACGGAATTTTACAGGGCAGGAGCCTATTTCGACACAGATTTTGACAAAAGCAAAGCGGCTTACATGCGCGCTGAGCAGCTTTTCAGGAAGTTCAAAGGTAAGGAAGCATTGATTTTCAGGTCGCGGGCGTGGCATAATTTCGGAGCGATTGAGCAAAGGCTGGACAATGAGAAGCGGTACGCGGAAATCCTTATCGAGCACGCCATCCCGCTGGCCAAACAAGCCGGCGACAGTGCGCGGGTGATAAGTAACTACCGGAATCTGGGTATCATTTTTTCAAATCAGCTGGATTACAAAAAAGCCGAGGAATATATCAATCTGGCGATCGCGACACTCCAAAGGCTCGATTCGCGGTCACTGGAGCTGGCCGATGCCTATATTTTCGGGGCAAAAAATTACATATACCTCAAAGAATACCCGCCTATCCGGCCGATGCTTGATAGTGCGAAGGTTATTATTGCACGAAATCCGGACCTGCCGCACTACTGCGATTACTACCAGGTTGAAGGTATGTATTATTCGCGTTTGCGACAGTTTCAGGCTGCGTTGCGAAGCTTTGACAAAGGTCTCGCCCAGGCGACGAAACTTAATCGTAATTATGAGTACCAGGGTATTATGCTGCAAAAGTATTTTACCTACAAAGCTATGGAGGATTATCCGCGGGCATTGAAGATCATCAAAGAGCTCGCTTTTCAGGAGAATATTTTTCCAAGAAACAAGAACAGGATACTCTACTTCTACGAGCTGGCGCAAACCACGGCCAAAACGGGAGATATGGCGAATGCTTACAAGTGGCTGAACCAATATGCCGAGCTCGCCGACAGTTCTTTTATGGAAAATTCCAAAACCGAAATCGCGGCGCTGGAAGCCAGGTACCAGTCTTCTGAGAAAGAGAAAAAGATCTACCAACTCCAATCAAAAAATGAAAAGGCCGCTTTGACCATTAAAAACAACCGTTTGCTCAACTGGCTGCTTGCGGTAGTTTGTCTGTTCCTGATGGCGGTAACAGTGCTTGTGCTGCTTTTTTACCGAAATAATAAGAGACTGTGGACACAAGAAAAGCAGCTGCACGAGCTGGAAATGCAGAAGATCAAACAGGATTACCGCATTTCAATGCTGTCGGCGATGCTGGAAGGGCAGGAGCAGGAGCGGACGCGGCTGGCACGTGACCTGCACGACGGGCTGGGTGGCTTGCTGAGCAGTATCAAGATCGAACTTTCGCAGGCACCTGTGGGGCAGGATGAAAAGTTGAAAACAAGTCTGGGCCGCACACTATCGCATCTGGACGACGCTGTGAATGAACTGCGGAGGATCGCGCGAAGCTTGATGCCGGAGATTTTGATGAACTACGGACTGGCGGAAGCGACCAAGGAATTTTGCAAAAACCTGAATGAAACGGGTATCAATCTCGTCTGTCAGGTTTTTAATTACAAAGATTCCATGCCGAAGGAAAAGCAGATCGTTCTGTACCGGATTATCCAGGAGCTGGTAAATAATGCATTGAAACACGCGGCCGCTTCGCAGATCCTGGTGATCATTCAGCAGAGCGGCGAGCGGTTATTTGTGACCGTGGAAGACGACGGCAAGGGATTTGATCCTGAAAAAATCAATGGAAAGGCAGGCGCCGGGCTATCTAATGTGAAGGCCAGGGCAGATTTTTTAAATGCAAAGTTCGAAATGCAGTCGAAGCCTGGAAACGGTACTTCGGTGACTGTTGAATGTGAAATTTAATTATGAAAGTATTCATTGTCGACGACCATCCTATTGTTTTGCAGGGACTGAAAAACCTGCTGGAAGCGCGTGAAGGTATAGAAGTTACCGGCATTTTCGACCAGGGAGAGCCCGCATTGCTGGCGCTCGCCACGTCGTTGCCGGACGTGATCCTGCTCGATGTAAACCTGCCCGATACGAGCGGCATTATCCTTTGCCAAAAGATAAAGCAGCGTTATCCTGCGGTGAAGGTGGTTGCATTAAGCGTTCACAATGAGAGGACCGTGATTATGGGGATCCTGCAAAGCGGCGCGAGTGCCTATGTGTTGAAGAATGCATTGGGCGACGATATTATTTCCGCACTCCACGCTGCTATGCAAGGCCAGACATTCCTGTGTGCAGGTACGCAAAAAGCGCTCAACAGCGGTACAGGCAGCGATTTGAAAGAAGTACCGAGACTTACCCGCCGCGAAAAAGAGATCCTCGAACTCATCGGGCGCGGCTATACTACCCAGCAAATTGCAGCCGATCTTTTCATCAGCACGCACACGGTCGAGAGTCACCGGAAAAACCTGATGGAAAAGTTTGAAGCTCCCAATACCGCGACCGTGATCCGGCTCGCCACCGAGTTTGGTTTAATGCAAAACTAAGCCCGCTTTCTCTACAATTTCTGGTTGTGCAATTGCACTTTTCCCATTCTCAAAAATAAACTTTTGAAGAATGTTACCTTTTTTGTACTTGTCATAATTATCTTTTGGTAGAATTTAATTTACATTTAGTGTAAAATTCCTACAAGTAAGATTGGTTTGTGTTAGATTGATTACGACAGAGAAATATCTATTCCCCGCAACGAATCCTCGTTTTATATTCGCGTCTTTACATTTATTAAAAGTTTAGTATGAAAAAACCAATACTTTTAAACAGAAGTATTTTAAGGATTTCTTGTATTTTATCCCTTACTTTTTACGCTTTCAGCGTGTCGGCCCAGCAACGTTACTTCGCGGTTTCGCTGGTGAACGAGAATGACAAACCCGCGCTCGATGTGATCGATGATGCCAAAAGCCTCGGTTGTAATGCCGTCGCTCTGACGGTTCAGTGGGGTGCTGTTCACGGGAAAATTTCCAGGATCCTCAAACAGGAAAACGGTAACGGATACAACGTCTGGAAGCAGTACGACGACCAGATCAAACGTGCGCTGCAACTCAATATGAAGATCGCGCTTAATATCGCCGTGAGTACCGGGGATGACGTAACCAACAGTGCGTCAGACCGTTTCGGCGTCGATACCGGTGATGGTTGGAAGAAGGAAGAGCGGATGGTAGTGGCCAATTACCATGGAGAAGAAGCCGTTTTCCAGAAATGGGGCGGCCCGATCAGGCCGAATATCAGTCTGCAATTTGTGATGACATCGCTTGCCTCGCAGTCTACCAAAGACCGGATCACCAACTTTTCAAGGGAAGTGATGGAGCGTTACAAATATTTGCAGGAAAATAACAACCTGCTGTATGTGAACCTCGTATATACCCGTCAGGGAGAAGGTGAGTTTGAAATGGGATCAACCAATTACCATTATGAAAACCCGATGGACCTGGCAAATGCACTGACAGATTATTCCCAGCCGATGGTAGCTGCGTACCGGGTTTGGTTGAGAGGAAAATATGGCGATATCTCTGCATTGAACTCTGCGTGGGGAAGCAACCACTCTTCATTTAACGAAGTAAATCCAAAAAAACCGTCGAACAGTACTTTCGAACAACCCGACGGGACTGACTGGTTTTTGTTCCGCACCTATACATTGAAGGAAACCAACCGGATTTTCAAGGACGCCGTTAAGGGGGTTAATTCCAATATTAAGGTGATTACGCACCACGGTTCGGTGTACGATAAACTCTCCCGTGCGAGAGGTACTTTACCCTTTAAAGATATTGGAGAAGACCTGGACGGGATTAAGATCAATGATGATATTCACTATGATCACCGTTTTGCGCTGGACTTGCTGCGCTCTAATCTACCGAACAGGATTTACGTAAATGAGGCAGCTTATGTAACTGGGGTAGAGTCTATTGTGAGACTGGCGGAAGAAAGTTACACGCACGGAGCGCAGGTAGTAACCCTGTTTTACCTCGAAAATGCGATGAAGTCGGAGGAAGCAGTTGCTGCGATCAAAAATCTGACCAACAACTGGGTAAAAGGCAAATCGGTGAGCAAACCTTCCCCTTCCAATTCCGATAGTTTTACCTTGTCCGATATGATCCGCAGAGACGGCTGCTACACAAACCGCGACGACTATTCAGGCGATTGCGATGCGTATAAGAACTGGCGGAATGCGTACGGGAACTCGGGAAACAAGCCGGTTAATATACTCGTGAATGATGATGTTACGACCAAAGGTTGTTTTTATAAAGACCTGAAACTTTCCCGCAACGGGGAGCAAGTGGCTAGTGTAGTTCCCAACAATGTCGATTACCACCTTACCGGCGACGATTGCCGGGTCATCAGTACTGTAAAAGGTAGCGGCCTATCCTCGGGGAACGAACCTTTGAGGGCGTCCGTGACCGTTGATAATCAGGTGAAAAGCCATGATGGTCAGCCTTATATTCAGCGTCACTGGAAGTTCACACCTGGTTCAAACGATGTCAATGCAACCGTTACTTTATACGTGAGTCAGGATGAATTCAATGCATTCAATGCAGTGAGCTCGCAAAACTTACCCCAAAATTCAGGCGATGCTTCCAACAAATCCAAGCTCCGTATCTGGCAGCGGGAGGAAGGCAGTAACCTGAGGACTGCGGAAAATACGATCGATCCGGCAGACCAGAACATTCGCTGGGATAGCGTATTGGCTTTGTGGAAAATCACTTTCAATGCAAACAACCTTTCATCCTATTATATCACGGCCGACAAAGCCGCGCCGCTACCGGTTACGCTTGTCAATTTCACCGCTGAAAAGAGCGAAAATAGTGTTCAGCTCAACTGGCAGACTTCCGAAGAATCGAACAGCGATCACTTCGCAGTTCAGCACAGTCCGGATGGAAAAATCTGGCTGAATATCGGTCGGGTTAATGCGGCTGTCAATAGCAAAATCACGCAGAATTATACATTTGCGGACGAAAAAGCATTCGCGGGCGATAATCTTTACAGGCTGAAAATGGTAGATGCGGACAGCACTTTTGCGTATTCCAAGATCGTTTCGGTGAAAATGGAAGGTGCAGAAGAGCTGGTACTTTATCCTAATCCAGTCACTGCCGGCGTAATTCACGTGCAATTTGCAGGGCAGGAGCCGGTGATCAATCTGACGGACCTGAGTGGCAGGGATGTGCGGGTAATTACTGAAAAAAATGCACCTAACAGACTGGCTGTCAAGGCAGGCTCCAAGCTTAGTCCCGGATTGTACATCCTCACTGCGACTTATGGTTCGCGCCAGGTGCGCCACAAAGTGCTTGTAGCCGCGCAATAGTTTTCCGAAAAAAATGCATTAACTTTTTAATCAATACAACCATTCGGTAACCCTGCGGCCTCTTTGATGTAAATCGGATATTTTATGAACCCGGAGGCGGAGTTGATTTCAGGTTGCCTTTTACATGACAGGATTGCGCAGCGTCAGCTATACGATCGCTATAAAAATGCCATGTACACGCTGGCGTACCGCATCACGGGGGATTTTGACGATGCAAACGACGTTTTACAGGATTCTTTCCTGGACGTGTTCCGCCATATCGACCAGTTTCGCGGCGAGTCGACACTTGGCGCGTGGATCAAAAAGATTGTGGTCCGACGTTCGACCAAGAAGAAGCGGATCGTTATCTGGGATAATATCGATGACGCGCCGGTTATGGGGGTAAATTGGGGTGAAGATGAAATCAATGCGTCCCATTTGGAAACGGCAATCCTCTCATTGCCAGACGGTTTCCGAACCATTTTTGTACTGGCGGAAGTGGAAGGTTACACGCACCGGGAGATAGCGGTGATGCTCAATATTTCGGAAGGAACTTCCAAGTCGCAATTGTTTTACGCCAAAAAGAAGCTGCGCGGCATGCTTTCCTGACTATGATGGAAGAAACAAATCACGATACTTTAAAAAAAGCACTCGCCAAACTGCCTGGTTATACGCCGCCGCCGGTAGCGTGGCTGGCGATTTGCGAGCGGCTCGAAGAAGCTCCTTTGCAGCACGCAATCACGCAGCTGCCCGGGCACGAGCCCGACGAAAAGCTATGGGAACTGATCGAGCGGAAAGCGCCGGGCCGGAAGCGGATATTCCACTGGCCGTACGCCGCGGCCGTTTTGCTGGCTGGTTTTATTGGGATCTGGATCTGGCGTGTCAACAGGCAGCCTGCCGTTTTTTACTCACAAATCGAGATCGATCAGCGTTTGCAGGCACATGATGTACTCGATACTGACGTGCAGTACGAAAAGTTAAAAGCCTATTGTGAAACAGAAACTCCGGTTTGTAATACCGGTGAATACAAGCAACTTAGCGCAGAGTTTGAAAATCTTCACGCTGCTTCCGCGCAGTTGCAGGAAGTGATCGGCCAATACAATACCGAGCCTGAGCTGGTCAAACAACTCAATAGTATTGAAAAGCAAAAAGCGGCAATATTGAACGAAATGGCGAAGATGATCTAAAAGTTCGGGCTATGAAGTCCTGAAACTAAACCACCGAATCACCGTCCGGATTACTGGTCAAAACCTCGCTCATATAATCGAAAAACGGGCGCATCAGGATAAAGGTCTGATTGGCATTTTTTAGAAAATCCGCTCCTGTCACTTCTTTATCAGTAAAATTTCGTTGCAGCAGAAACTGTTTGTAACGCAGCAAATCAATAGCCTCGTTGTTTGGATCAAAACCTTTTGGCGTCGTTTTAAGCTGTTCTCCGAGGAGCGAGCCGAAAGTTTGAGTGAAAGTTTTGTCTGAAATAATCTTTTTGAGCGGCGCCGGATCGAAGCTGATATCATCGCGGATCAGCTTCATGTCCCTCGGTTCAGGCGCCCAGAACCCGCCAGCTATAAAGCTATTGCCGGGTTGTATGTTGAAGTAATATCCTCCTCTTCTCAGCGCAGTCGCACGCGTAAAGCCGCCGCTCCAATTCGTTTTGTAAGGTGTTTTGTCCAGTGAAAAGCGGGTATCCCGGTAAATGCGATGCAGACTTTTCTTCCCCGAAACGGTTTCAATCACATCGTGCGCATTCATTTCACCCAACAATGCATCTGCAAAAGCTTCAATATGTAAGAGCTGTTCGAGGTACAGATCCTTATTTGCATTAAACCAGTCGCGGTTATTATTTTCTTTCAATGTATTTAAAAAATGCAGCGCCGAGGCAGGAATAGTAACGTTTTGTGCAGACATATAAAGAATAGGAAGCCGGTTTGTTCAGCGTTTGCCGAACTGCTTTTAAGGCAACAAAAAATATTTAAGAAAATTCCTTCCGAATTATGTGACCTAATGAATAGTGTTACGTCTAAATGGAAATCTGTCCGGCTTTCGGCCAATCCGGAGAGGTTGAGTGACATTCAATCACCAATCCATTTAACAAATGAAACACACATTACTTTCTTTTCTTTTTTTCTGTTTAATATGCTTTTCTCCGATCTGGGCGCAGATACCCAAAGATCCTGACGCGCCCGGGGACACGACCATTAGTAAACCCGAAGTTCCGAATGTAATCCAGGCGCAAAGTGCTTTTTCCGCCGTCATCCCGTCGTCGCCGAATGTGGCTTCATTTGGCAAATACATGGATATTCCCGTAAGTTACTACACCGGCACACCTTCCATTGCGGTTCCGTTGTACGTGGTCAAAAATGCGGATCTGGAACTGCCGCTCTCACTTTTCTACCACGGATCCGGCCTTCGGGTAGAGGAAGAAGCATCGCAGGTCGGGCTTGGCTGGGCATTGCAGGCAGGCGGCGTGATCCGGAGGCAGATCCGTGGGCGGGATGATCTGAAAAGCGACGGAAATGCTTGGCGGCGGTTGGTTGAACTTTCTTCCAACGCGGGTTTGGGGCTGTGTATCAACCTGTCGCAAGGGAATTACAGGATTTTTACGGCAAATAGTATCGGAGGTACTGCTACCCCCGCGGGCATTGAGCTGGCCGGTATTTTGTCCAATATGTCGGTTATCTCGAATTTTGAACCTTCTCTTGATACAGAACTGGACCTGTTTTCTTACGACGTGGCTGGATACAGCGGAAAGTTCGTGATCGAGCCGATCGCCGCGGGCCAGTTTGCAGCACGAAGTTTGACAAAAGATGCGGTGAAAATAGCGATCACCGGCGCTGTGCCCGCGCAATGGAATTTCCTGCTCACACTTCCCGACGGAACGGAGTATACTTTTGACCAAAAGGAAATTCAAAAGGTCATTGACCCGGGTATCAAGAAAACCATTAAATATCAGAATGCGGTCGAGTATGGCGGGTTGCTGTACACATCGGCGGCGGTGGAACATGTGAACGCGTGGTACCTCACAAAAGTCAGATCTCCCAATCGGGCAGCAAGTGACGTGATCAGCATTTCCTATTTTACGGGAGGCTATATTGGTCAGCTGCCAACTGGCACCGAGACATTTTACAGCACTAATAACGGTGCGGACAGCGATGCAAGTTTTCGCTGGCGGGTTTCGGAAGTGTTAAGTCAGGAAATTTTGCCAGACGAGATCACCTTCAAAAATGGTAAGGTTAAATTTTTTCGGAGCGCCCGCGAAGATCGGCCCGCAGGAAGTCTGAAACTGGACAGGATCGAAGTCCAGACTCCGGGCGGCGCGGTGATCAAAACGCTCGCCTTTGCCTACGAATATTTCAATAGTAATTCCAATGCACCTGACATTGTCAGGAAAAGGTTGAAGCTCCTGAATGTTCGTGAAAAAAGCGGCGCGAATCTGCTGCCCGGTTATCAGTTTACCTACAATACAACCACCAACCTGCCCGATAAAAATTCGTATCAGCAGGATTACTGGGGTTATTTCAATGGGGCGACGGTGAACGATACCAGAAATACGATGCTACCCTCGGATCAGGTGGTAGCAGGCGCGCAATTCAAATTGCCGGCTGCACTGCTCACCGGCGCCACCCGAAGTGCGAACGCAGCTGTTGTGACGGCCAATTTGCTCACGGACGTCACCTACCCGACAGGCGGAAAAACGACTTACGCCTGGGAGGCGAACACATTTACCAATGCACATATTCAAAACGTCATCGCGCCCGTGCTGGCGGTGCAGAATTTCATTGGTAACCCCGAAATTATTGGCGGCGGGACGCGGATCAAGAAGATTGAGCATAAGGAAGCAAATGGTAATGTGCAGAAACAGAGCCAGTTTGAATATCAGGATCCGGGTACTTCTCAGAAGACCGGCAAGTTAATGGCGCCGCTCACTTTTATGGAGTGGGTTGATGGCGGCGTGCTCTATTCGTCGGCCTGCCGCCACCCGATGGGCGCAAGTGCGCAGGGGAATCCGGTCGGTTACAATACGGTCACCACTTTTGACGGCGCGACGAGACTGGAAGACGGATACTCGGTTTTCAATTACGAAAATAAGGTCGAACTGACGGATAATACTACTTTCTGTATGACCTGGGGACAGGGTGGTCAGGCGCCGGTGTGCGCGGTGCAGCCCAGTTTGTGGTCGGTGGGTAGTTTCAATTGCAGCGCATACAGCGGGCCGGTGAATCTCAATAAGTCAGTCACCGAGTCGGGAATGCCCAATATGGTGCATTATTTGAATGGGAGTATCCTGGCAGAACTGCTTTATAACAGCCAGAATAAACCAGTCAGATCAGTCGCTTTCGCCTACGAATCCACGGTGGATAAGCTGGTGAAAGGTTTCAAAGTGAAAACTACGGACGGATTTACATTCGGTTTGAGTTATCAGATCGAGAGCGTCTGGAACCGGCTCAGGGAGAAGAAGGAGCTTACCTACGACGAAGACGGCGATCCCAGTCATTTCACTGAAACGATTTCTGAATACACCTATAACAATACGTATTTGCAGCCGACCAAAATGGTCACTACGGACAGTAAAGGCGTGACTTCGAAGGTACAGGTTGGCCAGTCGCAGGTTTACCCAAGACAGGTTGAAACGCTTTACAAATATCCCTTCGACCTCGCCGACGGAATTTCCACGGAAATGACGGCGAAAAACATGATTTCCGTTCCGGTAGAGACTTCGAAAAGACTTGCTGTTGTAAATGGAAATGCGCAGGTTTTCACACCCTTGCATTGGACCAAAACGACCTACGCGCTCACGCAGGGCATTTTTCACCTTCCCCAGCTGGTTCAAAGCAAATTAGGCACAGCGCCTTCGCCGGTGACGGATATGCAGTTTCTTTCCTACGACAATCGGGGGAATTTATTGACGTTTCAGGACAATGCAGGTTCGCTCACGAAGCTGGAATACTTCGGCGCAGGCGATTTTGGGAAGATGGATTGGGTAAAAAGCAGTACTACTTCCGAGGGGACATCTTCTGCGCAAACTACTGCATACAATTACAAACCGACGATTGGCGTCGAGCAAATTCAGGATCCAAATTCGAAGGCGATTTTTTACGAGTATGATGGGTATCTGAGGTTAAAAGGAAGCCGTAATAATAATGCAGCAGGCCCGCTTCTAGTCTCATACTGCTATAATTTCGCTGGGCAGGTCGTGGAATGTCCGCCGGTTCCAGTCACCGGAGTTACCTCACCGCCGCCGCTTGCATTGATCGGTGAGGAAGCCCTGCCGGTTACCTTGCTCACCTTCGATGCGGCGACCGAGGAACGCTCGGTATTACTCAGTTGGACCACCACAAGTGAGACAAACAGCTCGCATTTCGCGATCGAGCGGAGTGCGGATGGAAAACAGTGGCAGGAGCTGGGAACGGTTCCGGCGCAGGTGGAAAGTGATAGCAGCTGGTCGTATCTATTTACGGACAATTATCCATTAACGGGTGAAAATCTCTACCGCCTGCGCATGGTCGATCTGGACAGCACGTTCGCATTCAGCCGGATCCGAAGTGTCTTTTTCGATACAAATGGCGAGATCGTACTATTCCCAAATCCGCTCACGCTCGGCTCCGAGCTTCGTATACAAACCTCCGATCCTTCAAATATTCGTCAGGTTGAGATCATTGATACGGGCGGTAAACAGGTGCTAATTTCTCCCTGGAAAAGTACGATACCGGTAGCGCATATTGCTGCGGGGTTGTATTTGGTAAAAATCATTTACGCGGATGGAAGTGTCAGTCACCACCGAATTGTGAAGCAGTAATCGACTGCGCATTCCACAACGATCACTTACAATCCAAACCATCCGCAAAATGAACTATTCAAAATTATACCTGCTATTGCTGGGCTTTTTATTTGTAAAAAATACCCACGCCCAGCCCACCGGCAGCCAAAACTACATCCAGACGCGCACCTACAAGCAAACCGGCGCGGCGGCGGGCGATGTGAGCAAAGTATCGACGCAAATCCAGTACTTCGACGGGCTGGGCAGGCCGGCTCAGACTGTGGAAGTGGGCCAGAGCCCGTCAGGTGCAGATCTGGTCGGCGCTTCCAGCTACGACGTTTTGGGGCGGCTATCTCAAAAGCATTTGCCTTACCCGGCAGCTGGCAGCGGCGCTTTCCAGCCAAATGCGGCGAATGCGGCGGCAGGATTTTATCAATTGGCACCGGCTGGGCTGGATGCCGCTGACCTGGGCAAACCTTACCAGCAGACCTTCTACGAAAAATCCCCGCTCGGCAGGGTTACCGGCCAGGAGGCTGCCGGGAACAAAAGCGCGGCTTCGGTCACCAAACACAAGGTCAATGCAGCCAATCAGGTCAAACGCTATGATTTTGACCTAAGTAACAATACTTTATCGCAGGCCGGCCACTACGCAGCAGGGAGTTTATCCTGGATCAATGAAACCGACGAGGCTGGGAATGTGACCAATACCTTTACGGATAAGCTGGGCCAAATCGTCTGCAAGCAGATCGTCGCCTCAGCCCAGCAGACTCTTTCGACTTACTATGTTTACGACGACCTGGGGCTATTGCGGGCGGTTTTGCAGCCGGGCTATTAGGATAACCCTTCGCTTTCTGGGCAGGCATTTAGCTACGGTTACGATGATCGCGGCAGGAACATTTCCAAATCCATCCCCGGCGCAGGTACGACCGAGCTGGTTTACGACCGTTTTAACCGGCCAGCACTTTCGCGTGATGCGGGCCAGGCCGCGCGCGGCGTTTGGGGTTTTACCAAATATGATGGAAGAAACCGGCCAATTGCCACTGGCGAAATCGCCTCGAACCTAAGCCGGGCAGACTGGTCGGCCCAGGTGGATGTAAATACAGTGCACCACGAAGAGCGCAATAATGCACAAATAGTCGGCTATACCCTGGACAAAACAGCGCCGAAAACAGCTACAGAAGCCAATCTTCTAAATATCACTTTTTACGATGATTACGCTTTTTCCAAAGCAGCCAATCTGGCTTACAGTTCAGTCTACTACCCTGCAAATAACGCCAATGTAAAAGGCTACCCAACCGGCACCCGCGCCAGGGTACTTCCCGGAGCAGGAGGCACTGGCGCCTGGCTGACCACGGTCAATTACTACGATGCAGAATACCGGCCGTTGCAGACAGCCCGAGAGCTTTACGGATTGGGAGCAGCTGCGATTGAGAGGGTATCGACCCAATATCTGTATGATCTGGCGCCGGTAGTAGCAGCACAGAAAACCGAGCAGATTCTAGGTGGTAACAATACCAACACGCACGTTGCTACCTACACCTACGATCACGCAGACCGCCTTTTGAGCACGCATGAAACGGTAAGCGCGCCAACTGGTTCACACGAAGCTTACACGACCGCGCAGCGATACAATCCGCTAGGGCAGCTGTACACGAAGTGGCTGCATTCGAAAGACGGCAATTACTTTCTGAGAAAAACGACTTATACCCAAAACATTCGCAACTGGCAAACCTCAGCAAAAACTGTCTACAAAAAACAAAACGATGGCCCCGAGCTTGCATTCTTTGGCTACGGGCTGGCTTACCAGAAAGGGAACAGCTATACCAATGGCAACATCAGTCAAATGGACTGGCAGGACAAAGCACAGGCCGCAAAAGGACTAAGCTTCTCCTACGACGGCGCAAGCCGGCTCACCGGATCGGTTGGAGTTAATGGATATACTGACACCGAGCAGTCGATCACTTACGACCCGAACGGCAACCTGAAAACGCTCACCCGCGCCGGCTCAGCGCAGGACCAGCTGGTATATGTCTACTCAGGCAATAGGCTCACATCGGTGACCGACAACTCAGCTAGTAACACCGGAATAAAAGCCGGTCTAAGCAGCTACGCCTACGATGCAAGCGGCAATATGACCACCGACGGCCGCCGCAACGCGGTCATCACCTACAACCAGCTGGACCTTGCCAAAACCGTCAAGATCGGGGCAAAGACATTTAGTTACGATTATGACGCATCGGGAAGGAAGCTGCAATACACCGCAGACACGATCACGCTGCAATACGCCGGGATCTTCGAGTACCGGAAGGCAGGCAATGTAAGCAGCTTATACCGGGTGCAGCTTGCGGCTGGGCAAGCAGCAATAGTAGCAGGTAAACCCGTTTTTCATTATGCATTGAAAGACCATTTAGGCAGTACCAGGCTGGTTTTTGATGAAAAGGGCAGCACGCTGCAACGGACGGATTACTATCCTTTCGGGCTGAGTATTAATAGGGACGGGGCGGTGCCGAAAGTGCAGGATTGGGCCAGCCGGTACCTGTACAATGGCAAAGAGCGGCAAGTTGGAACAGGGTACCTGGACTACGGGGCACGAATGTATATGCCGGAAGTCGGCCGCTGGGGCACCACCGACCCTATGAGCGAGGTAGCAAGGCGTTTCAGCCCATACACTTACGGCAACGATAATCCGCTTATCTTCATCGACCCGGACGGCATGCAAAGCTGGCATTTCGAAGGAAAGGCGGCCGAAGAAATGTTCCGGCAGGAGCAGCGCGAGCAGGAGGACCGCGAGAAGAAGCGGGCGGAGAAGGACAAGCCTTTTGGGCTGCTGGCGCGAATGAAAGCGACGGGCTGGGAGCTTGGGCAGCAGCTGCCGGTGGTGGATGGGATTGAGAGTGATCATACGATTGAGTCGTTTGCAATGCCACTGGGCAAGCCAGTTGAATGGGCTGCGAAATTGATCCGGGCAAGTTGGTTGGGGAGGGTTGTTGGGAAGGGGGCTGCTGAGGGGGGTGAAGAGTTGTTTAAATTCACAGGTAAAGCTGCAAGTCATATGGCTGATAGGTCGAGAGCTATTCCCGTACAAACGATGGACGATATCTTAAAAGCTCCTATATCCGTAGTTAAAGATCCACAAGGAACAGGAGCACTAATGTATTACTCAAAAATGTGGAAGAACGGGACTAATTATAATGTTGAAATATTACATGATAAAGCGACTAATACCATAATGCATTTTAAATACACTCAGAAGCCGCTAGGTTCTTTGCCAGCTATAAAATAATATCAATATGTTCGAAAAAAGTGATAAACGAAGGCTATATCAGCTAATGGATATGTATTTGTATGATGAGATAAGCGCAAAAACGTTTAGTGACGAATTCTATTATTCATATGATTTAGAAGTCGATATTGAAAGTCTCGTTGAGATCGAGAAAGAGGCATTCGCAGAGTTAAGTAAAGTTTCTGATAGATTTTCTGAGTTTGAGGATGATCATCTGAAATTTCCACTAGGTTTTTTCAATGCATATAAATTGAAGCAGAAGATAATCGAGACAAAAGAAAAATTAAAAGAGCAAAGCCCAATATAATGGAGGTTAATACAATTGCTGATATTAACGGCAAGTTTATGTTTAGACAATAATTTTGACTTTAATGGGATTAGTCACCCAAAATTATAGGGAGCCTAACAAATGCTTCGATGTGACAGTTTTTGGCACGTGATCCAAAGTGGAAATTGCAACTTATCTCGATGCGATTTTGATTGGGCTTGAAGCTGGCACTTCGAAGGCAAAGCCGCCGAGGAAATGTTCCGGCAGGAGCAGCGGGAGCAAGAAGACCGCGAGAAGAAACGGGCTGAGAAGGACAAACCGTTTGGTTTGCTGGCTCGGATGAAAGCTACTGGCTGGGAGCCGGGGCAGCAGCTGCCGGTTGTGGATGGTATTGAGGTGGATCATACGATTGATTTCACTATCATACCTATTACCAAACCGTTAGAATGGCTTGTTAAGCCGCTTGTTGGATTGGTTCGGGCGCAGTGGTTGGCGAAGGCGGTTGGAAAGGTAAGTGATACCGCTGCAAGCCGTTTGGGCAAGACACCTGTAGGACGGAGTGGAAATATTCTAGAAATTTTGACCAAGAATTCACCCACAACAATAAGCGGAACGAAATTCACCGGTCATGCCCTTGATCAAATGCAAGCGAGGGGATTTCTTTCTCCAAGTGCAGTGTTAGATGTCATCAAAAAACCAACAAGTATCTCAGCAGGTAATACTCAGGGGACTACTGTATTTATTAAGGACAACTTGAAAGTTATTACGAATAAAGCTGGTCATATTATTACCGTTATTCCTAACTAAACATATATATGATGAGATTACAATCAGCAGAAGCATTATTGCAAGTTGATATACTTCGAAGAAGCTATCCAAATAGTCTAGATTATTGGGATGGTAATTGGCTTAGGTCAGAAATTACAATAAAAACGTCCGGACTTAACTGTTTTTATAGCACAAATCTTCGAGCTGACGACTTTCTCAAGTTTAGCGAAGGCATAAAAAATTTGATTACCAGTTTGATAGGGGAGGTTGAATTTCAAACAATGGAGGAAGGGCTATACTTAAAAGGTCAACTTGAAGCTACAGGTAATATCAAATGGGATGTGCTTGCAAAAACAGAACCTGGGGGCATCAGTTTGAGCTTCATTATGCTAACTGATAATGCTTCTATTGATGAACTATTGAAGGATATACAGAACACTTTAAGTAATTATCCTGTCATTGGTGGCATCAGTTAAGACTATTGTTAGACAACGGGATTATTTCTAATCAATAAACATAGGACGCAAAGGCACTTCGAAGGCAAGACCGACGAAGAAATGTTCCGCCAGGAGCAGCGCGAGCAGGAGGATAGGGAGAAGAAACGTGCGGAGACGGACAAGCCTTCTGGCCTGCTGGCGCGAATGAAGGCGACCGGCTGGGAGCCGCGGCAGTAGCTGCCGGTTGTTGATGGGATTGAGAGTGATCATACGATTGACTTCACAATCATTCCGATTGCGAAGCCATTCGAATGGTTATTTAAGCCGCTTGTTGAGTTGGTTTGGGCGCAGTGGTTGGGGAGGGTTGGGCCGAAGGAGGCCACAATTTATAGGGCCGTTTCGCAAGCCGAAGCAGATGACATAGTACAGAATGGTTTTAGAATGAAGGCAGGAGGGTATGAATCAGGTAAACTATTTGCTCCAACAATTCAAGAGGCCACTCAATTTGGTAAGTATAACTTTGGTTTAGATGGTATTCCAAATACTATCATTAGAGCCAGGGTTCCCAATAGGGTACTCAAAAATTCTATAACCTTTGGGGCAGATGGTATGAATGCCATTTCAATTCCGTCAAATCATTGCATTTGCTAAAAGGAACTCCGATAAATTATAGCCCATTAATCCGGTAATCATGAAAATAATTAAAGCCAAAATAAAATTGTATAAGGGTAAAAACAAAAGAAAGACACCATTCATTACTGGTTATAGACCTCTATTTCAATTTCTTGAAGGTATGAAGACATCAGGTCAGATCCGGTTATTAGATCAAGAATTCCTATTGCCTGGAAATGAAGCAGTTGTAGAGATTTATTTTCTTAATACAAAATACTTGGGGGGGATTTCGTAGTGGGGTTATCATTCAAATTTTATGAAAGTAAAGAACCACTGGGTGAGGGAAAGGTAATTGAAGTATTTTAAAATTGTAGTCCGTAATAACTTCATTTATGCCAGCGGCGCTGATGCTTGGGGAGGTATTTATTCATTGGGACAAATGTGGCAAAAGGAGTAGTGAGAACTGTATTTCGAGGATAGAACTTAATCAAGCAACGATTTATATTTAAATGAAATAACAATTTTAGAATAAAAATGGAGCAAAAGTTGAAACACATTATTATAGAAACAATGCGACGGGTCAAGTTTTTGACGTAAAGAAAAATACGATTACTGGCGCCAAAATGGCGTTGACGATCACAGAGTATACATTGGAATTCGATCTGACGGCTCTGATAGGCCGTGAAGTTGATCAGGACGAGTTGGTTGGGGAAGGTTGTTGGAAAGATTAAAAGTGGTCACACGATTTGTTTCCCGGTAATCCAATTCTTAATTACACAAATAGCCGATCAAAGTACGCCAGAATTTTTAATAGCTAGCCGTCATCTACCCCCCAATCACCCGTTCATAAATCTTGAAATTCTCCTCATCATAACAAACAAAAATTACCTTCTCAACCACATCCGATGCTGCAAGAAAATCTTTGACCGTTTTGACGGCTATTTCGGCGGCTTTTTGTTTTGGAAAATGGTAGATGCCGGTGCTAATGTTTGGGAATGCGATGGTTTTGATCTGATTTGCCGTAGCTAGTTTCAGGCTGTTTTGATAGGCGGAAGCTAAAAGTGATTCTTCATTTTTGTTTCCCCCGTTCCAGACTGGTCCTACTGTGTGGATTACGTAGCGGGCGGGCAGGTTGCCACCGGTAGTGATCACCGCTTCGCCGGTAGGGCAGCCGCCTTGCCGGTTCCTGATCGCCATGCATTCGTCGAGGATCGCTTTTCCTCCTGCCCGGTGGATCGCGCCGTCGACTCCGCCGCCGCCGAGCAGGGAAGAGTTGGCGGCATTGACGATCGCGTCAACTTCCATTTTGGTAATATCGCCTCGTTGTAATTCGATCATAGCCTCATTTTTTGGAATGTCAGTATTGTTATTGTCAGGACTTTCAGCTCCGAAAGTGGACTTTTCTTCGGAATAACTCCATTTACTACATTAAATAAAGGCAGTTCCGCCTTTTACTAACAAGAATCAAATTGTCACTAAAAAATATGGACCAATCGAATACACAAAAAGATAAGGCTGCTTCGACCAGAAGGGACTTTATCAAAGCTTCGGCAGCCACTGCGGCCGGATTTATGATCGTGCCGCGCCACGTACTGGGCAAAGGTTACCGTGCTCCGAGTGATATGCTTACCGTGGCCGGAGTAGGTGTGGGTGGAAAAGGAAGGTCTGATATTGCTAGTTTTTTCAAAAGCGGTAAGGCCAATATCGGGTACTTGTGCGATGTGGATGATCGGCGGGCAGAAGAAACGGTGAAGACTTATCCGAAAGCGAAATACTACAAGGATTGGCGGGAAATGTTTGAAAAAGAAGCCAAAAATTTCGACGCGGTTTCTGTTTCGACACCAGATCACACGCACGCGGTGGTAGCTATGGCGGCTATGCAGCTTGGTAAGCACGTGTATGTGCAAAAACCGATGACGCACGATATCTGGGAAGCAAGAAAGTTGACCGAGGCTGCTGCGAAATACAAAGTTGTGACGCAGATGGGAAACCAAGGTTCTTCGGGAGACGGCGTTCGTCAACTGCACGAATGGTACGATGCTGGTGTAATCGGTGACGTGGACAAGGTTTACATCTGGACAAATCGTCCGATCTGGCCGCAAGGTATTCCCTGGCCGACCGACAAGCCGGCTGTTCCGAAAGAACTGAACTGGGATCTGTGGCTTGGTACCGCGCCTCAAAAAGATTATGTTGAAGGCCTGATCCCGGGTAGCTGGCGCGGCTGGTGGGATTATGGTACCGGGGCGCTGGGTGACCTCGGCTGCCATTTGATGGAAGCGCCTTTCCGGGTACTTGGATTGAAATACGCCACAGATATGCAGGCGAGTGTGGGAAGTGTTTTTACCGGTTTTGGTAAAAGAGGTATTTTCCCCGACAGCTGTCCGCCATCGAGCCACGCAACTTTGACTTTCCCGAAAACACCGAGAACAAAAGGTCCGGTTACGATGCACTGGATGGACGGCGGTATCAAACCTGAAAGGCCGGAAGAACTAGGCCCGAACGAATTGTTTGGAGACGGTAACAGCGGTATTTTGTTTGTCGGTTCAAAAGGAAAAATGATGGCGAGCGAATATGCGGCCAACCCGCGCCTTTTGCCGCTGAGCCGGATGGAGGAAGTGAAGGTGAAACAGAAATTCGCCCGTGTGCCTGGAAGCGCAGACGGTCACTATGCGCAGTGGGTAGAAGGTTGCATTGCCGGTTTCGGTAAAATGGAACTGAGCTCGCCGTTCGAACTCGCTGGTCCGTTGACGGAAGCGATCCTTGGCGCTAACCTGGCGATCCGCGGAGCTGATATGCCAAAAGCACGTGAAGATGGAAAAGGCTTTACCTATCCTGGAAGCAACATGAAGATGCTTTGGGACGCTCAAAACATGAAAGTAACCAACTTCGACGAGGTGAACCAGTATGTAAAACGGAACTACCGCGAAGGTTGGACGCTGGGCGTTTAAGATAATTTCAATATAAAAAAGCGGCAGCCGGTTCAACAACTGGCTGTCGCTTTTGCTTTTATGTAGAAATTGCTGCTTGGCATAATATTTACCATAACCCTGGAAAAACATTAAAACTCCGAAGTTATGAATGCAACGAAAAATATGGCAGCAGGATTAGCAGGTGCGATTGTGCTGAACCTCCTGCACGAAGGAGCCAAGAAATTTTACGCAAAAGCTCCCAGAGTCGATAGAGTGGGAGAAGAGGCTATTTCCAAATCACTCAAAAGTATTAATATAGACCCGCCAACCGGTAAAACGCTCTTCGGCATTACACTGGCAACGGACCTGCTCAGCAATGCAGCGTTTTATAGCATGGTAGGGAGCGGAAAAGAAGAAAACATTTTATGGCGAGGCGCAGGTTTCGGGCTCGCGGCAGGTGTAGGGGCACTTACGCTCACAAAACCGCTCGGCCTGAATGACGAACCTGTCAACAAATCGGTTCAAACCCAAATACTCACAGTAACGTGGTACCTGATCGGCGGACTGGCTGCTGCGGTAGTCGCAAGAGGAATCAGCGATAAACCGAAATTCCAAAAACTGGTCAATTCTCTGGCAAGCTTCTAATGCAAATAAACTTACCTATTAAAAATCCCTGCGTACATTATTATACGCAGGGATTTTTTGTCAAATAGAATGCTACTTTCCTTTCGGTGAAGACTTTGCAGCCGCATTCGCACCGGTAACTTCAAGAATACCTCGCATTACACGCCAATGTCCCGGAAATGAGCAGATGAATGGATAGCTGCCCGGCTCGGTCGGCGCTTTGAATTCCATCCGGAAGCTTTTCCCCGAGTTGACCAGCGGCGTCGCGAAAAGTACATCTTTTGTATCCGGAATGAAATTCTTCTCAAATCCATCTTTCAGCGCGGCCATTGCGTCGGCTGCTTCACCTACTTTTTCGTCTGTCCCTGGCTTCACGATAACCACATTGTGCGGCATCAAATCGGGATTATTGAATACCAGTGACACTTTTCTGCCGGCCGGGATAGTCAATTTTTGTTTGTCAAAAGCCATTTTTGCTTCGATCGCGGTGAGGCTGATCTCGATCGTTCCCAGTTCTTCCAGACTTTGCATTACCTCTTTCCGGCTTCCCTCAGGCAGACTTCCGACTTTGGTTTTCATCAAAACAACCGCTTTGCCAAATGCTTCCGAGTCACGCACGGATTCGGGCAACGTAGCGAGTGAAGCAACCAGCGCTTTCGCCGACTGGGTTTTCGATTCATCCGAAATGGTCATATCCATTAGTAGCGCGTACGCTTTTTCAGGAGACTGCGGCGCGAGTGTTTTTACTTTTTGGTAAAAATCGGTCTGCTTGTTTTTATCCGCAACAAGACTGATTCCCGCGAGATAGTCTGATGTTTTGGAAGGTTCAATATCAGTTTCCGGCGTAATATCGCCCGAAGTCAGCGCCGCTGCGTAACCGATCGACCTGATCACACTATCCGGATCCGATTGCATTTGCTCTAAATCTCCCGCGTGCTTTTTGAGCTCCGAAGGTTCGGAAATGAGTAGTAAGCGGGTCAGTGCGAGTTGCGACGCGGTATTGGCGTTTTGGGTTTTGCTAAGGTCCCGCAGGGAAGTTAGTAAAACATCGGTTTTACCCTTTTTTTGCATTGCCGCCAATTCGTTTAGAGCGGTAAGTTTGTTTCCTTCGGCTATATCCGGGCGTGTCAGCACGGTTTCCAGTATCAGTTTGCTTTTTGGCAATTCCGCCATTTCCCGACTGCTAACCTGTCCCAGCAAGTAGCGTGTCGCATATTCCGGATAGTTTTTGCCCGCTTTCATTCCCGCCAGCCAGATCGGTTTCAAGTGCCTGAATGTTTCCGAAACAGCATATTCGAGGTAGTAATCGGTTGGGTATTTCAAAACATCCATAGCGGCTTCTACGCCTTTTTCATATTCGAAAAAGCTCAATGCAACCGTAGCTTCCAGCCGCACTCTCGGCGATTCATCATTTGCGCTTTTCCTTAATAATTCAAGCGAAGCAGGAATCCGCTCGTGCCAGAACCGCAGCACTTTCGTTGCGGCGGTGCGTGCTTTCGGGTCTTTGGCAGCAAGCAGCGTTTTAAGTAAATTTTCCTCTATTGTGTCAAAATCTTGGTAGAGCCACAATGCTTCCGCCAGGTACAATTCGTAGTTCGGATCATTTTTATCAAGACCTTGCTGCCACTTTTTGAGAGCCGGCAATACCTCTGACGCAGGCCGTTCGCGGATTTCCAGCCTCGTCCGGTAACGGAACCTGTCTTCCTCCGCTTTCAGGTTTTCGAGTAATTGAGTAATATTTTGTTTAGAAATATCCGTCACTTTTGACAGCGGCCGGCCTTTGTAACTAATCCGCCAAACTCGCCCGTGCGATTTGTCGCGGGCCGGGTCGCGGGGTGGATTTTCGCCGTGAGAAATCAGCGGATTGTACCAGTCGACAATATATAACGCACCGTCCGGACCAAATTCCAGGTCGATCGGTCGGTAGTTGGGGTCGGCAGATTGCAGCAGATCCGTCGCTTCTTTTCCCACAATCGCCGAACCTTCGTGCACGATCTTGTGCTGCTTGGTACCCTGAAATCCAATGTTATTATTTACCAAAAAGTCTCCCTGCACTTCATCCGGGAAGTTTTTGCTTGAAACGATTTCAATACCCGCAGTCGGCCGCACGCGCGTTTCTGTAAACATATTCAGGCGCGGGTGCTTGTCCGGGTAGTCCACTTTTCCCGTCATCGGCGGGGCAAAGTAGTTGGATCCGTCGGAAGCGTCGCCAATCAAATGCGTGCCCCATTTATCAAATACACTTCCCCATGGATTAAAATAAGGATAGGAAATGTAGTGCTGCAACTTGTGCGTCCGCGGCTCAAACCGGTAAGTCGACCCGGCATAAGACCTGATCGGCCCATATGGAGTTTCCACCTGCGAATTCAGGAAAGTACCCTCATTAAAATACAATGCACCGTCCTGCCCCCACGTAAATGCATGCGTGGCGTGGTGACTATCTTCCGAACCGAAGCCAGTCAGTACAATTTCTCTGGTATCAGCTTTATCATCGCCATTTGTGTCTTTAAGAAACAGAATATCAGGCTCTTGCGAAACATACACACCGCCATCGCCGAATTCAAAACCAAGCGGCAGGTACAGATCATCAGCAAAAACGGTATGCTTGTCTGCCTTTCCATCGCCGTCGGTATCTTCCAGGATCACGATCTTATCATGCACCGGAATACCCGGAAAATACTGTGGGTAAGTCGGCATTGTCGCGACCCAGAGGCGGCCTTTTGCGTCAAAGTTCATTGCTACCGGCTTTTCAATGGGAAAGTCCTTTTCCGAAGCGAAGAGATTGATCTCATAACCCTCGGGCAACTTGAATTTTTCAGTAGTCGCCGGCCACGTTTTCTCGTGATGCGCATGCGCTGCTGCCTTGGCCGCTTCTCCCTGGCGACCGGTCATCGGGATTTCCGTCTGCAAAATTGGGTCAACAGGTTTGCCGCGCCGGTCGATAATGTCCACAGCTTTTTGGTAGGATTCAGAACCTTTACTTTTAGCTAATTCCCAGATCACCGAATCGAGTGACGCGGCCATTTGGTTAAGCTTGCGCAGCTCCGGCGGAAATGCGATCACACCGAAAGGTTCGCGTCTCCGGCCATAGATATACTCGCCATTTACAGCCCGCCAGCGGTAAAAGAAATGCTCGTCCTTCATTTTGATCACAGCAGCCAGCTTTTTGCTATTCTCGGAATTGAGATCAAGACTTTTCCCAAAACCAAGCGACTGCGCCATCCATTCCCCAGCCAGCCGGTAACCTGTATTCGTCAGGTGAATACCGTTAATCGTAATCTTCGGCTGATTCTTTGCCTGCATTCTTGCCAGTGAAGGTGTGTAGAGGTCGATGAAAGACAGGTTTTTTGCCGCTGCCGCCTTCTTCATTGACTGGGTATACAGTTGCAGATTTTTGTTGTGCTCGGCCGGATCGGGGAAATGTGTTCCTAGATTTTCGTGCGCGATCGGGGAGACGAGCACTAGCTTCGGTGCCGCTTTTCCATTGTATTTATTGTTCTGTAAATTCTGGATAAATGCATTCAGATCTTTCTCAAACTGCGGAATACCAGCGGGACCTTTAAAAGCCTCGTTCATCCCGAAACAAAGAAAAATTACGTCAGCTTTCTGATCGAACAAATCCTGATTTAATCCGGTGAAATTCATTCCGACGGGCATTGTAATGGGCTCGCCTTCGTGCGTAAAACCTTTAAAAGTAACTTCCTTTTGTCCTTCCGTGAGCCGCGAAGTTTTTTCTCCAAAACCAGGAAAATTCAGCGGGCGTGGTTGCAATCCAACTTCATCCGCACTCCAACCCATATTCCGCAGCGTCAGGTTCTGGCCCGGAAAACTCTTTTGGAGGATCGTTTCAAAGTAGCCATAGTGCCGCATCCGGTCTGCGAATGTGTTGCCCAGCAGGATGATACGATCACCCTTTTGGAACTTGAAACCTGGATTGGGGGCTTGTGCAACTGTTTTTTGTATCAAAATAAAAACACATAAAAACAGCGAACTCAGCAGGCGGGATTTAGGAAGCAGCATGAGAATGGTGGAGTAGTTTTAAATTATTAATAAACCAATAATTTTTATCACGAATCAATAATCCCACTTCTAATTAGCAACATTATCCTGTGCTGTCCTGACTTTTGAGAATAGACTGAATTACGGTAGAAATGCACTGCGTCAGGTTTTAATGGTAGATATCGCTTTTCTATAAACCAAAATTCTACCCATGAAGCCGCTGGCCCAAAAGAGATGGTTCCGTATTATACCGGTCGTTTTCATTACTTATAGTCTCGCCTACCTCGACCGGGCTAATTTCGGATTTGCTGTGGCAGGCGGCATGGCCGACGATCTTAATATCACCCCCAATACTTCTACTTTACTCAGCTCGCTCTTCTTTCTGGGCTACTTTTTCTTCCAGATCCCGGGCGCGCATTATGCCGCGACCCGGACTGCCAAGAAGCTGATTTTTATTTCATTAATACTCTGGGGCGGATTGGCCGCAGCGACCGGGATGGTCAACGATACTACGACGCTGATCATTATCCGGTTTATGCTTGGTGTGGTGGAAAGCGCGGTAATGCCAGCGATGCTGATCCTGCTAAGCCAGTGGTTTACCAAAGAAGAACGCTCGCGCGCCAACACTTTCCTGATCCTCGGAAACCCGGTCACAGTGCTCTGGATGTCTGTTTTATCGGGTTATCTCATTGATTCGATGGGCTGGCGGTGGATGTTCATTTTGCAGGGAGCGCCGGGAATTGTCTGGGCGTTTATCTGGTGGAGAATGATCGACGAGCGTCCGATGGCTGCTACCTGGCTCACCGATGAGGAAAAAATGGAGGTAGAGGAAAGGCTGAAAGCCGAGCAAGCTGGCATTAAACCGGTGAAAAATTATGCAGAAGCATTCAAGTCGAAAAAAGTCATTTTACTGTGTCTGCAATACCTGCTTTGGAGCGTCGGTGTGTATGGTTTTGTGATGTGGCTGCCTTCTATTATCAAGGCTGCGCCGAATATGAATATGGTCAATACGGGCTGGCTGGCCTCGGTACCCTATCTTTTTGCTGTGATCGGAATGCTTTCAGCTTCTTATTTTTCGGATAAAAGTGGTAACCGCAAGATATTCGTCTGGCCTTTTTTGCTGATCGCTGCAATCTGTTTGTACGGCGCTGTGTGGCTCGGGCCCGACCAGTTCTGGTTTGCTTATGCATTGCTGGTAGCTGCGGGAGCGGCGCTTTATACACCATACGGACCATTTTTCGCTGCTATCGCCGAATTACTTCCTAAAAACGTAGCCGGCGGCGCGATCGGTTTGATCAACAGTTTGGGTGCATTGGGCTCATTTGCAGGATCTTATCTTGTCGGATATTTAAATACAGAAACAGGGAATTTCAATGCTTCCTACACGTTAATGTCCGTGGCGCTTGTGCTGGCTACTGTGATCACGATCATCGTGATACCTGGGCCGGTACGTGCATTGGCGAAGCCGGCAGAGATCAGGACTTTCGATCATTGATCCGATTTTCAGCCCGACCTTGTTACAGCAGGATAGTTAATTCCTGGCAATGCTTTTCTTTTACATTTTTACATACCTAAATCCAAAATGCATGAGAAGTTTGAAAGTGCCGGTTCTTGCCGGACACGTGGTTTTATTGTTTTTTACTTTGCTATGCGGGACTTCCAATGCCCAGGAAGCCGCTAAAAGTGCAAATGCCTCCAAATTTGAGTTGAAAGACGGCGACCGGGTCGTATTTCTGGGCAGCTCAATCTTCGAAAATGATTTCCAGTACGGTTACCTGGAATTCGCACTTACTACCCGTTTTTCTGACAAAGGCGTTACTTTCCGCAACCTGGGATGGACGGGAGATAATGTCTGGGGAGAAGGTCGCAGTACCTACACCAACCCGCCTACACCTTACGAGCATTTGATGAACGACCTCACGAAAGCGGCGCCTACTGTCGTGTTTTTGGGTTATGGAGGCGTGGAAGCGCAGGACGGACAAGCCGGCGTAGCAAAGTTTAAAGAGGGACTGAATAAGTTACTCGACAAGATCGATCAGCTTGGGGCGCGGGCGGTACTGTTGTCGACTATTCCGGTGGTTTCGAGTGATACAACCCAGCAGATCGGGCGCAGGAATGCGGATCTTGAATTGTATTCCAAAGTCATTTCCGAAGTGGCCACACAGCGCGGGAAGCAGTTTGTCGACATTTATAACCCTATTTTAAATATCACCAAAAAGGAGGATATCGTTGAAAATACGGTCCACCTGAACGAGTTGGGTTACTACCATCTGGCGGTAATCCTTGAAAAAGCATTGGGTCTCGACGCAGCGAAAGCGACTACCGCAATTACGATTTCAAAAGGCAAACCAGAGGCATCGAATGCGCGGATACTGGCTGGTGACGATGAAAAATCACTTGCAAAATTTACAGTGGAAAGTAAATACCTGCCGCTCCCTTCGCCAAAATTAGCCAGTAACATTACGGACAATGCAAGAACAGTTCGGATCTCAGGTTTGAAAAAGGGCTATTACGCATTGACCTCCGAAAACAGCCTGGTCGCTGCGGCTTCGGCGCAGGAATGGGAAAAAGGGGTGGATATCAAACAGGGGCCGCAATTTGAGAAATCTGAGGAGATCAGGACGATGATCGTGAAGAAGAACGAACTGCACTTTTTCCAATACCGCCCTTTGAACCAGACTTATATTATCGGATTCCGGAAGTACGAGCAAGGTCGCCACGTGCAGGGTTTGGAGGAACAGAATATCCTGATCAAGTGGCTGGAAGGGCAGATTATCCTGAACAGCGAGCCGAAGGAAGTAGTGTATGAACTGCGCAAGATGTAATCTAATAAAACAAAATCCTTAAACCCAAACGGCGCAATGCATTTGACAGCGATCGCTGAGCGCCGACAGCTAAAACATGAAAGCAACAAGAGTACTATATGGAGCGACGCTCATTGCGGCGGTCCTCCTCACTACCTCTTCCAGCCGGTACCAGAACGTAAAGGAAGATCCCGATCCGGATCCGCAAAAGGAGCTCGCCTCGTTCAAGGTAGCCGAAGGATTTGAAGTAACATTATTCGCCTCCGATCCGATGGTCGCGAAGCCTATTCAGATGAATTGGGACGCAGAAGGCCGCCTTTGGGTGGTGAGCAGCACGGTTTATCCGCATTTGAAAACAGGCGAATCGGCGAATGACAAGATATTCGTTCTCGAAGATACTGACGGAGATGGTAAGGCTGACAAGTCTACCGTTTTCGCGGAAGGACTGATCCAGCCAACTGGTATTTTACCGGGAGACGGTGGCTGCTATGTAGCCAATTCAACCGAGATCCTGCATTTTTCGGATACGGACGGAGATGGAAAAGCGGATAAGAAACGCCGGATATTGAACGGTTTTGGAACCGGGGATACCCACCATTTGATCCACACATTTCGCTGGGGACCGGAGGGAAGAATGTATTTCAACCAATCCATTTACATTTATAGCCACGTCGAAACTCCTTTCGGGATCAAACGTCTGGAAGGTGGTGGTACCTGGGCTTTGAATACGCGCAACCTCGATATGGAGGTGTATTTGAAGGGTTTGGTAAATCCGTGGGGCCTGCAATTTGACCGCTGGGGACAGTCTTTCCTGACGGATGGAGCTGGTGGTGAAGGTATTAACTACGGTTTCCCGGGAGCTACTTTCGTGACAGCGCCGGGAGCTGCACGCATTATGCGCGGCTTGAATCCGGGACAGCCGAAACACAGCGGTTTGGATGTGGTTTCTGGAAAACATTTACCAGACGAGTGGCAGGGAAGAATGATCACAAACGATTTTCGCGCGAACCGGATCAACAGTTTCAAGCTCGAAGAACAGGGCGCTGGTTACGCTTCCAAGCAGACCGATGACCTGATGTGGACGGATAATGTCGCATTCCGTCCGGTGGATATCAACGTCGGTCCCGACGGCGCTATTTATGTAGCCGATTGGTATAACCCTATTATCCAGCACGGAGAAGTAGATTTCCACGATCCGCGCCGCGACCAGCAGCACGGAAGGATCTGGCGTATTGTTGCCAAAAACCGTCCGCTGGTACCAAAACCGCAATTGGCGAAAGCGACTATTACCGAGTTACTGGAATCTTTAAAACTGCCCGAAGAGTGGACCCGTTTGCAGGCCAAGCAGGTTTTGAAGGCAAAAGGAGCTAAGGAAGTAGTCCCAGAATTGCAAAAATGGGTAGCCGCGCTGGACAAAAACGACGCCAACTACGAGCACAATTTGTTGGAGGCTTTGTGGGTGTACCAGACTTTGGAAACCGTAAATGAGCCGGTTCTGGTGAGTTTGCTGAATGCAAAAACGCATAATGCACGTGCGGCAGCATTGCGCGCGCTTGAATTATGGTCTGGCAAGATCGCGAATGAGCCTGCATTACTGGCCAAAGCCGTAAAAGACGAACATGCGCAGGTGAGGCTGGAAGGGGTGATTGCATTGAGAAAAACCAAAACTGCCGAAGCTGCGAAGAATGCATTAGTGGTATTGGATGCGCAAATGGACGAATTCCTGGATTTTGCATTGTGGCAAACGATCCGTGAACTGGAACCGGTTTGGCTGGCGAAGGTGAAGTCACAGCCGGAGTTTCTGGGTGACGCGAAGAAAACTGCTTACGCATTGAAATCGGCCACTGGCGCAGATGCGGCCACTTTATTGGTGAAGTTGTATCAAAAAGGGCAGGTACCTGACGAATATCAGAAGGACGTTTTGAGCTCGATCGCGCGTACCGGCCAGCCTGCTGACCTGAGTATGCTACTTGATCTGGCGCTTCAAAATAAAGATAAAAACCTTGTTGCGCAGCTTGGTGCATTGGAAGAAGCCGGCCGCCAGCGTAACGTGAAGCCCGATCAGAATGCGGATCGCATTGCTACCCTGATCGATAGTGACGAAGACGCGATAAGTTTGAGCGCAATGCGCCTGGCTGGTCTGTGGAAGTTGAATTCACTCAATGCAAAACTGACTGAACTGGTACAAAAAGGTAATCCGGAAACGAAAAAAGCCGCATTAGGTGCTCTCGCAGCTATTGATAAAGAGAAAGCGCAGAAAATGATGACTGACCTGACCGGCCCGAAGAATGCAGCGGAAGTAAGGGTAATCGCGGCAGGTCAACTCGCAAATGTAGATCCGAAAGCTGCCGCGACAGTGGCTGCCGACCTGATCCGGACATTGCCTGCTGACGTCGATCTGACGGATTTGTTTGTTGCATTTATCTCGACAAATCCTGGTGCAGCTGCATTGGGAGAAGCGATCGCCGCTAAAAAGATCCCTGAAACTGCTGCTAAAAAAGGTCGGTTACTGGTTCGCCAGCGTGCGGGCTGGACAAGGCAAAGCATTGATGAGATGAAAATTCTGGTGAATGCACTCGAAGCTTCTGGCGGAACTTTGCCTACCCAGAAAATGCCGCAGGATCTGAACGATCAGCAAATCGCAGGTCTGGCTAAACTGGTTCGCGAAAAAGGCGATCCTGCGAAAGGAGAGCAGATATTCCGCCGGGTTGAGTCAAGCTGTACAACGTGCCATGCGATTGGTGGCGCGGGTGGTTTGATCGGGCCTGATTTGAGCAGTTTGGGAACGAGTTCACCAGCCGAGACAATCATCAAATCGCTGCTGTACCCGAGTGAATCTATCAAGGAAGGATATGATTTAAAGCGGGTTGTGAAAAAGGACGGATCGGAATTGCTGGGTTACCTGGCTTCTGATGGAGCAAACGATGTTGTGATCCGCGATGTGACTGGTAAGGAAGTTTCCGTTCCAAAAAGTCAGCTGGAAGTGATGGAAAAAGTACCGGGCTCCCTGATGCCTCCGGGCCTTACTGCCGGTTTGGACCAGGCTGAATTTATCAATCTCGTTGGATTTCTGACCAAAATGGGTGAGCCGGGAGACTTCCGCGTGTCGAACACCAGGTTTGTAAGACGCTGGGAAACGACTGCGACCGAGCCGAAAGGTACCAAAGCTGCTGCTGGGAAAAATGCTCCGAAAGTGGCGTGGCAGCCGGTTTACAGCAAAGTATCCGGCGAACTTCCGCTAAGTGAAATTCCGGAACTTGGCGCATCAGGAAAGCCTTACAGCATCGTTCGGTTCGAGATTGAAGTATTGACCAAAGGACCAGTTACGCTGGGATTAAGTGCAGCTGACGGAATTTCCGCGACGGTCGATAGTAAGCCTTTGAAAATCGCTGACGGAAATCTGACTGCCGACCTTGCACCAGGTATTCATCCCGTAACACTTACGATCGACCGCAATGCAGCAAAAGGCGGATTGAAGGTGGAATTGAAAGATGTTGCCGGCGCCGCACAGACACGGTTGAGAATGGGGAAATAGGTTAAAGCCATATTTGCAGGCGCTTTTGGATTTCAGCTGACAGTTTCATGTTATTTCGATACATGATGTTAGTTTCCAAGAGTGCCTGCAATTTTTTTGCTGCTAGCTTGGGATTGATAATGCCTTTCTCAATCAATGTATCCATGACCCAAAGCATTCCGTGACATTCCAAGCCGCATTTAACAGCATAATTTCTAACTACCTGATCGGAACTAAGCACCATCGCTTGAAAACGATCTGCCAGATGAAGTACAGTTTTATCATTTTGAGATAAAGCTCGCGGAAAATTCATTTCCGAAATCGCAAAGCGTGCATCTTCATTGATGTTGTGGATCTGCAACCTCCCGTTTGCAGCAAGTAAATGCAGCGCTTCCGCCTGTTCGTCGTACAGTTCTCCGATAACATCAGAGGAAGTATGGATCTCTAAATCCAGATCGAAAAGGTGCCGGGTTAGCTGTAAGTCGAATAAGTCGATAAAAATGCACGCGTCAGTGACAGCTAACCTCATTCCCCGAATGAAGCCAGGGTTCGGAACTCGGCCAGCTTCATATTTTTCAAGGCAGCAGCTTTACTAAGCGAAATTTGTTCCTCAGACAAGGCACGAAAAAGCAATTGATCGAACCGGTCCGAAGCCTCGATCCCTTCATAAGCAACCGGCTCGGTAGTTCTCCATCCTTCCTCCTTTATTCGTTGTAGAAATTGTCTCGCATAATTTTCACTAATGATAGCACACTCCGCAGCCCGTCGAATTATGGCTTGAATAGAGATTCCAAACTGCTTTTTTATATTGCCCAATTCTAAAACTGAGATCCTGGATCGTTTGGAACCCAGTTTATCTATCAAAGTATTTCTAGGCAGAAGCATTGCACCTGCAAATTGATGGCAGCGTTTCTCTTTTTCTTTGTCCGCCAAATCTCCAAAATCTAACAGTAAGTGCCCTAGTTCGTGAAGTAAGGTAAATCGAATCCGGTCCGCCTTGCCCGACAGATTCTTGTTAAATGCAAGAACTGGTACCTGACCATTCACCCAGGTTTGCATTCCATCAAATATTGGCTCCGCATCGACTTCAACTACTTTAATGTGCTTATCTTCCAGTATCTGGGTGATGTTATAGAGCGGATCTTCTTCCAGTTTCCACCATTTTCGAAGCAATTCCGCTGCGGCATTTGCCTGTTCAAAATCAGAAACCACGGCAAGATTTTTAAGAGGATTTTCAAATTCGCTGGATATCCCCAGGATTTCTTCAAGTTCCAAATATCTTGAAAGGTATTCCCGAGTTTGCTCAACAACCTTATGTTCTTCCCTCGAAGGTAAATGCTGCATTTTTCGATACTCGATCGCGCCTATCGCGATTTTGGTATCGCTGAAAAAATAGTCGGGGCGAACTTGTAGAATATCACTTAGCAGCGCGAGCATATCGCTGTTTGGTATCACCTCGCCCTTTTCATATTTGTGCAGAGCCTGGCGGGAAATTTTGCTGCCAAGCTTGTCCGACAAGTTTTTTAATGATAAACCAGTCCGTAAGCGAGCTGATTTAAATCGAGCAGCAAATATCTCTCTCATGATTCTAAATAGTATGTTGGTTGACAAATGTAAAAAAAATATTAAGGTTGTCAACCATAATTGTCTTAATTTTTTGGTCAGTTCGGATCAACAAAATGACCTGACATCAAATTGTGGTGATTTAATGTCAGGTCGATCTTTCGCATTCAACCAATACTAAGCCGTCTTAAAAGCACCCGCAAATTCTTTCGCGAAGTCTTCCAATTTGTAACTTCCCAGCTTGGCCGGGCGGTTTTTCCAGTATTCTTCCTGCATTTTGCCGCTGCGGAGTGCCTGGCCCATCTCTACGTAAGTCGATGCGAAACTTTCGTTTAAACCTGCGCCCAGCATTCCCTGACGTGCATCTTCATCGCTGAATGTGACCCACGGCGTGTTTTCTTTGCCGATAGCTTTCCCAAGGATCGCTGCGATTTCGGTAGGGTGGCGCTCGTCGTTCGCGATATTCACTACCGAATTTCCGGTTGAAAGATTCAGCAACTGTTCAGTTGCAACTTCTGCAATGTGGTCTGTGTCAGTTAACACCAGTTTTTCGTTCGTGTCACCAAAGTTATTGCCTGCAATCCCGGCGTTTTGGATCAGGCCGCCTAGCGAGAACAGGTTTGAGAAGAAGTACGACGGGCGGAGGAAAACAGTATTGAGGTTGGGGATTTGAAGGAGTTTTTCTTCCAAATAACCCAGCGCGTCAATCGGTCCCGCACCTTCACGCATTTGCGCGCCCAGACTGCTCAACACAACTACGTGTTTGATATTGCTGCCTCTCAATGCTTCCAGATAAATATCTGCCACTTCAAGCTGAAATTTTTCATAGTCTGTAAGCGAAAAACTGCTGGGGATCATCAAATAGGCTGCGTCCGCGTTTTTGAATGTGCTTTTTATGAAGTCGGATTCTGTGACGGATCCGATCGCTGCTTGTGCGCCGAGTGATTCAATTTCATGTTTTTTGTCTGAGCTGCTGCTGATAACGGTGACTTCCTTACCGGCTTTTACCAAATTCCTTGTTACGGGCAAACTAACGTGTCCAAGTGATCCTGTGATGATATATTTCATAGTTGTAAGTTGTTTTTTGTTGGCACAAAGCTATATTTGTACTTACTTTTAGACAAGTACTTACCCCAAAGTATGTATCATGACAAAGATCAAAGAAAGCTCGACTTATAATGCAAATCGCGAGATCGTATTGCAGGAATGTCCGGTTACTTATGTGATGAATAAGATTGGCGGACATTGGAAACCGATCATTTTATATCACCTCCTTTCGGGCAGCAAGCGGTATTCCGAGATCAAACGGGCCATGCCGCATATCTCCGAAAAAATGCTGATTCAGCATTTGAAACAATTGGAAAATGATAACCTGCTCACGCGCGAAGCCAAGCCAGTCGTGCCGCCTTACGTTACCTATACCCTGACGGAATCGGGCAAAGAGCTGGATAGTGTGATTAAGGCGATGTCGATGTGGGCTTTTAAGGATATGAAGCGGAATAGGGTTGAAGAGCCGGTCTGCTAGTATATTTGCGCAATATCTAAGCCTCCGATTATGCGCATTCTTTTTGTCTTTTTAACTCTTCTTAATACCTCTTTTCCTGCATTTGCACAGGAGCCGGCCGCGTTAACGACCGACGGAGCGTGGTGCTGGTTCAGCGATCCGCGGGCGATTTATACCAAAAACGGAAATATCGTGACCGGCTGGGTGACCAAATCGGGGGATATAGTAGCGGCTTCGCTGAATGTGAAAACTGCTGATATCCAGCAAAAAACGCTGTATAGCAAACTGGAAATAGACGACCACGACAATCCCGCTTTTCTCGAATTGCCCGATCAGCAGATCTTAACCCAATATACCTGGCACGGCGGCAGTAAGAACGGAATGGGCGTGATCCAGCACACTAAGTCGACACCGGGAGATATCAGCTCATTTTCTGAGCCGCTGGTGTTCAAACCCCAGACGCCCGAGCTGCTGGAAAAATTCAAAAGGGAGACTTATACTTATGCGAATCCGTTCATTCTCAGTTCTGAAAGCAACAAGATTTACAGTTTTGGCCGCTGGGTTGGTTTTAAGCCAAATGTGATTACTTCTATTGATAATGGAAAAACATGGTCGGATCCGAAGGTGGTGATTACTTCAAAAGAACTGAATACGAACAACCGGCCTTATGTGAAGTATTTTTCTGATGGAAAATCCAAAATCCACCTCATTTTCACCGACGGTCACCCTAATGCGGAGCCGCTCAATTCGGTTTATTATTGCTATTATGAAAAAGGTGCATTCTGGCGGGCAGACGATTCTAAAATAGCCGAAATGAGTCAGCTACCTTTTCACCCCTCCGACGCCAGCGTTATTTATAAGGCAACTCCTGAAACCGGGAAAGCCTGGATTTTTGATATTGTGATCAATAAAAAGGGTCAGCCAGTAGTAGCTTATACCCGCTACCCTACGAACGAAAAACACCAATACTATTACGCAGTTTTTGACGGCAAAAAATGGAACGACCACCACATTATCGACTCTGGAAAATGGTTTCCGCAGACTCCCGAAGATAAAAAAGAGCGTGAGGAAAACTATTCCGGCGGCCTGACCATTGACCCGCTGAATCCATCCATTATTTATTTTTCACACGAGATCGACAACGTTTTTGAAATCTCGAAAGGCGAAACAAAAGATTTTGGGAAAACCTGGAAAATTACGCCGGTTACCCGCAACTCAACACTCGATAACGTCCGCCCGGTAATCCCTCGCTACAAAAAGAAAAGCGACAAAAACGTGCTGCTTTGGATGCAGAACAAGAAGTACGTGCATTATACGGATTTTGATACGAGTATTTTGTGGAAGGTTTTGGAGTGAGGAAGCATAGTCAGAAGCATCACCCAAAAGTATATTAACCCTCGTTTTTGTTTTAATACTAGTCAGAAATTCACTTTTCAGAAATAGTAACTTCAATTCAATTTATGATGTCAAAAAAATTACTAACCCTGCTTTTTGTTGTGCTGGCGGCGGGTACTTCTTATGCGCAGCAGTTTAAGGCTTTGTTGTTTACAAAAACGGCTGGATTTCATCATGTTTCTATTCATGAAGGTGTTTCTGGGATCAGAAATCTGGCGTCGCGGCACAACTTTTCGGTTGACTGGCAGGAGAATGCGGATGTTTTTACTGATAAAAATCTGGCTAACTATGCCGTCGTCATTTTCCTGAATACCACCGGAGATGTATTGAACGAGACGCAGCAGGCTGCTCTGGAGAAGTATATTAAAAGTGGAAAAGGCTGGGTTGGGATCCACTCGGCGGCGGATACGGAATATGACTGGCCGTGGTATGGGAAAATGGTTGGAATGTATTTCAAAACGCACCCGGCGCAGCAAACTGCCTTTCTGGACGTAAAAGACAGCAACTTCCCCGGCCTCGAACGTTTCCCGAAACGCATGCTCTGGACAGATGAATGGTATGAATATAAAAAGCCCTACAATGCCGACGACCTGAAAATCCTGATTACAATAGACGAAAAAACGTACGATCCCAAGACAAACCAGGGAACCGGAATGGGCGCAGAACACCCGATGGCGTGGTACCATAACTACGACGGCGGCCGGGCATTTTACACAGGTTTAGGTCACATCGGGCTGGTTTATTCAGATCAATCTTTCCTGGATCATTTGTACGGCGGCATTTATTGGGCGGCGACTGGGAAGGGTATTAAGTAGGTTTTAGCTATTAGCTTTTGGCTTTTAGCTTTTGGAGGAGAGAGGAAAGGGAGGATGGAGGAAGTTTACACTATTTTCCTTCCTCCATTCCTCCTTTCTCCCTTCTTACTTTTAACATTCAATCATTCAATCATTCAGTCATTCAATCATTGCTATGGAACTCCTCGGTAAGATTCTGGTCGGCCTTGTTGCTATTGAGCATCTTTATATTATGTATATCGAAATGTTTGCCTGGGAAACCCTTGGTAAAAAGACTTTCAAAGGCTCCCTCGCCCCGGAAATGTTTAAACCCACCAAAACGCTTGCTGCCAATCAGGGATTATACAACGGTTTTCTGGCTGCCGGGCTGATCTGGTACTTCTTTCTCGAAGGTCAATGGGCATTTCACGTCGCCATTTTCTTCCTTACCTGCGTGATCGTAGCCGGGCTCTACGGCGCCGCTACGGCCAGTAGGAAGATATTTTTTGTGCAGGCGCTGCCGGCGATTGTGGCTTTGGTGGTGTTGCATTTTTAGAATACACAACACGCGATGTATCAAGCACATTCCGCCTTCACAGAACCAGAAAATCCAAATGTGAAAGTTTGGAGATATATGGATTTCACCAAATTCATATCAATGCTTGATTCAAGCTCACTATATTTTACCAGAGCGGATCATTTTGAAGATCCTTTTGAAGGCGCAACAACCGATGCCATTCTGCAAAAGAGAAATTCTCTATATACTAATTTTTTCGATGTAGATGAGGCTCGTGAAAAGATTCTCGCTGAGTCAAATATGTATCGGAATTTGCGGCTGCAATATGCTATCAACTGCTGGCATGAAAATGAACACGAATCGGCTGCAATGTGGAAGTTGTATCTGCAAAGCTCAGAAGGGGTCGCAATTTGCTCTACTTTCTCCAAGCTAAAACAAAGCTTCAACTATTGCGGCAGGAATATCAATTTGGGTCGAGTCAAGTACATAGATTTTAAGACTGATGATATCACGGAAGGTCACTACACTGATCAGCATCCAATTGTATATAAGAGGAAGAGCTTTGAGCACGAGCGAGAAATAAGAGCGGTAATATGGGAACCCGGAGAAGTTGATTTTGATGCACTAATGGAAAAAGGAGGGAAGAAACCAATCGAAGCAATAAAACATGGCTTGCAGATACAGACTGATCTCCAAGAATTGATCAACACCGTCTATGTAGCACCCAATGCGCCCGGCTGGTTTCGCGATTTGGTTGAGCAAATGATCTTGCGATATAGTTATAAAATTGAAGTGATTCAGTCCAGCCTTTACACCGGAGCTATGTTTTAACCGAAGCGAGCGAAGGGATTACTAATGGTATTTTTTCAGCGAATTTTCTAACTTGCATCTAATCATTCACCGAATGAGCATCGTCGACAAACATATTACCGCGACCAACTTTGATCTTTTTCAGGGTGCCTAGCTTGCCTAGTAACGAGGCACTGATTAATACTATCGAAGTCGTTGAAAGCTGAAAAAGCAGAGCATGACGATAGGTCTTTTAAAACATTTGGAGCCTTATCAGCAGAAGAACCAGCCAAAATATCTTAGTATGCGCACATTAAGCATTTCCATATCCGACAACGAGTACAGCAAGTTTGGGCTCAAAGAAGAATCCTTGTCTTTTGCAGACTTCCTTGAATTAGTAAGCAAAGAACTAACTCGACAAAATCTCAATAAATCAGTAGCATTGGCAGAGAAATACGGGATTTCCGCGATGTCTATGGAAGAAATAACAGACGAGGTTAAAGCGGTTAGGAATGCAAAAAATCGTCATTGATACCAATGTAATTGTCTCGGCACTAATACAGCGCAGCTATCCTCACCTAATTATCTACGATCTTTTCGTTGAGGGTCAATTCCAGCTTTGTCTATCGGATGACTTGTTGGCGGAGTATTTCGAAGTTCTCGCCCGCCAAAAATTTTCGAGGTTTCCTGATTTCTTCGTCCGCGCTGAATCGCTGCTTGCGAATATTGCTTCCCAGGGAAAAATGTATATTCCAAGCACCAAAATCGCTCATTTCCGACAAGGATGACAATATGGTTTTAGAGTTGGCAGAAGAATGCTCTGCCAACTTTATCATTACCGGAAATAGCACGGATTTTACCTTTCCAGCCTATCAGAGCACCAGTATTGTCAGCCCAATGGAATATTGGGAAAATTACAGGACGGTTTGAAATCCGGCCTCGGTCACTTCAAGCAAAAAAACTCGCTCTTCCCAGCACCTCAGGGTGCCAGCTTCCGTCTCTTCTTCTCAGCGAACGCGAAACTGTCAGAACCTCATGCAACCGTTCCTGCTGGGCGCTTGTTGGGTCTTGGCTGTGGAAGTATTCTCCGATCATTTCGAATTCAAAAGTATCGTTTTTCGAATCGTAGATGCCAATTGGAATGCGGTTGCCGTCTGTCATCTGGGTTCCCAGCACATATTGCGCCTCTTCCTGCGACGAGCAGCCTACGTGGTGGTACTGACCTTTCAGCGTATATAGTACGGAGTAACGGTTTTTTGTAAACTCCTGAGACTGGCTTTTCGACTTGTCCTGTTTTGTGTGTTTTTGTATTTGTATCATGGTACTTTCTGTTTTCAATGCCCCGTGTTTCTGTGAGGGGCTTTTCTGTGGTATTAAAATAGTTATGAAATGAGGGGAATATTTACTGTTTTGTAAATGTGTTTTATTGCCTTCAATTTGGTTAACGTGTATTGGTTGTCAATAGTTTACTTGAATTGGGAGGATGGGCGAAGTTCTTCTGATAGGGAAGGTGTTTGGCGGAATAGTGCAATTATGGTTTTAAGTGAATTCGTGCCGCTGGATGCTGAACTTAGTATTGCGCGTCATTTTAGTCTGAACAGTTATTAGAAGGAAGTAATTTTAAGAGACCAAGTTTATTAACATCATATTCTTTCCGAAATGGACATTCATTGTCATATTTAAGACAGTGGAATTATTCAATTGATTCTTATCTTTTAAAATGAACTCTCCTATGATGATGAATTTTATTGACCTCACAACAACAGGGATTATTTCAGCGGTTGCAAAGGCTGTTATCAGCGGAAGCAAAGAAGTTCGGAAACTTTCCTACTTCGCATTAGTATTGATAATAATTTCTATTATTCTTTTTGGGCTTGTGGAAGCTGCATTCATTGCCGAAATATATCGATCGGTAGCAGTGACAATTGGAGCAATCGCAGCATTAGCCGTGATGATTATCTACGGATACCAACTCAGCGTTGAAGAATCGGTTGCAAAGGCCGAAATAAAAGAAGTCGAAGCTCGAATCATAGATAAGAATAGTGAGACAACTGCCGCATGGGAGTTGGGTAGAATAAAAGTGGAAAGCTATCTAAATCGCAATTTGATACAAGTTCGTTGGATTTTCATATGGACGGTCTTGGTAATGATCGTAGGGTTTTTGATAGTGGGGTATGGAATATTTAAATTATTTCTAGGAGATATTCAGCTGAATGCAGCAATATTGGCTGCAATTTCAGGTTTGCTCATAGAATTTTTAGGAGGCTCTTTTTTAATAATCTTCAAATCTTCCATGCAGCAGGCAAAAGATTATGTGACTGTGCTTGAGAGAATAAATGCTGTCGGTATGTCCGTGCAAATTCTTGACAGCATCAGGCCAGAGGAAGCGCAATTACAAGATCAAACAAAAGCTAACATTGCTATCAAATTATTAGAACTATATGGTGAACTTAACAAATCATCTAAATAGGCTAGTAGTGTTCAATATTTTTGTAATCAGGATCGTGATTAGACTTGATAACATTTCTTTGCTTCAAACAAATAGGGTATGCGATTTTCACAAAAAATTGGCAAAACATCTGTGAGAGATTCTCTGCAAATAGAGTCGATAGATGATTCGCTGAGAAACAGATTATGGAATGTTATTCTTGAAGTTTTTGTGGAGCAATTCAATAATTCTGCTTACACAGATGATGAAACAGAACTAGGAAATGTATGTAAGCATTTATGGAAGGAGTTCTACAAATTTCCTGTCGATACAATTGCTACTTATTATAATTCTACGAGAGTTTCCACAGAAGGTTTTATGCATTTCCTGAGGGATTGGTTTTTTGAAGCGGAATGGTATGAACTTTATGATCTGATAGAATTTTTAGCGTTTATTGATTTGAGGATCAAAAGGGGTAAATTTTCTGAAAGCACTAATCAAGCCTTTAAACGCGAATTGGCGGGTTATCGATTGATTGAGGCCGAAATTATCCAGATTACATCGGATGAAGAAATTCAGGCTATAGAAAGCGCACTAAATATTACAGATAAATGGAGTTCTGTAAACCTTCATTTGAAAAGCGCATTATCTAAATTGTCAGATCGCAAACAGCCAGATTATAGAAATTCAATCAAAGAATCCATATCATCGGTTGAGGCATTTTGTATTATTTTAACTGGCGATAATACGGCTACACTAGGCAAAGCATTAGCCGAGATCGAAAAAAAGCATGACATTCATAAAGCTTTAAAAGTGGCATTTTCAGCAATTTATGGGTATACAAGCGATGCGGCAGGAATTAGGCATTCCCTATTGGAAAGTGATAAGACTGTGGATTTGGAAGACGCCAGGTTCATGTTAGTTTCATGTTCGGCTTTTATCAGTTATTTGAAAGCTAAAATTGTTTTTTAGTATTCTAAATTCGATATTAAAGCTTAGTCGGGATAAATTTAAAGAAATCAACATGAGACTAAAATCTTTCCGAATCCAAAATTACAAATCTATAATAGATAGCGGTGAATGCCGCCTTTCAGAGAACGATGGGATTACAGTTTTGGCTGGGCAGAATGAATCCGGTAAAAGCTCAATTTTACAAGCGATTAGAGACTTCGAAAATGAAACAATCGATTTGGATAGTGTTCGTGAAGACGACTCCACACCAACCATTACTTGTGTTTATTGTGACATAGTTGAGGACACAAAGAGATTCAGAGCGATGGATAACGATGATCTAACCTCTAATATATGGAATTACTATCTAAACCTCGGTGAGTTACGCCTGACCAAAAAACTTGGAGAAAAGACAAAATTAGTCTCGTCCATTGAAATTATGGCCGCAGACAAGATCATGGAAATTATCCAAAACGTTAATGGGGAAAGTAAAATTTGGAATGAGAAGGTCAAAAAGGGAGAAATTGACAAAGATGAAATTGAGATTTTTGATGTTGACGACACTTTGCAAGAGATCATCAAAGTGCTTGTCTCCCTGACACCTTACAATTTATTTTTTGATGATTTTTGCGATATTTTACCAAATAAAATTCTCCTATCCGAATTTAAATCTGGGGGTTCTTCAACAAAGGGTTATCAAGCTGTTAAAAATGTAGAAACGATCCTGGGTGCTGATTTTATTAAGTTGGACAGCCTGTCCGATGGTCGAAGAGAAACTACTCAAACCAGCTATCATGAAACGTTGACTGCTGAGTTTAACGAAAAGTGGAAACAACGAATCGGCGAAGGTGCCGGTGCAAAGGTTCACGTAAAATACTACCGAGACGAATCCGGTGCCTCTTATTTGAAATTCTATGTAGAAACGAAAAAGGGTGAATATTTGCCAGTTGAAAAAAGGTCTCAGGGTTTTAAGTGGTTCTTGTCCTTTTATTTACAGTTAAAGGCTGAGAATAAAGGTGAAAGAAAACTAATAATACTTTTTGATGAACCGGGAATGTATTTGCATTCCAAAGCTCAATCAGATATGATTAAAGTGTTTGAAGAGCTTTCACATAAGAATCAGATAATATATTCTACTCACTCTCCTTATCTTATTGATACTTCAAAGTTGCACCGTGTTAGACTTGTGCTTAATACAAAGGACAATGGAACTACCGCGGAAAAAATTACATCCGGTAAAATCAATAACCAGCTCGAGTCGCTTAAACCAATTATTGATGCAATTGGTTTAGAGGTGGCAATGCCGTTCTCAGTCGCCAAGTGGATATTCCTCTCCAAAGTACTCCACGATTCCTCTGAAATGACGCCAATTATTCCTGCGCAAAGTACGCCACCGATCTGATGAAAGTTGCGGTTTTTGAGAGGCCTTCTGTATTGGATTCCAGGTTGGAGATCCCGTAAAAGCATGGATTCCTCTTGAAAGTACGCCACTTATTCCTTGGCAAAGTACGCCACTGAGCAGAGAGTTTAACCGCCCCATTCCTATAAGTTTAGGTACGTATTACCTAACCGCTTATGGAATGGCCAATAGACCT